>OY282352.1 GCA_958295495.1 uncultured Latescibacterota bacterium | reverse complement strand
AAAGGTATTACGCAGCCTTGGGCGCGGCCGGCGTGGCCCACGTCAAGCTCGGCTACTGGCACTGGCGGCCGGACGTGCCCTACTGGACGCAGTTGGACGAGGTGCGCGGCTTGGTGCAGGGGTTTCAAGTGCTGTCGGAAAAGTACGGCGTCAAAACCGCCATTCACAATCATTCGGGCGCGTCTATGGGCCTCAATGCCTGCGCCGCTATGAACATCGTCAAAAATTGCGACCCGCAGTACGTGGGCGTCTTCGCCGACCCTGGGCACTTGGCGCTGTGCGGCGAGCCGATCGCCATGGCCCTCGACATTGTGCGCTCGCACTTGTGTCTGGTCGCGTTTAAGGATCTGGTCCACCAGCGGCCTTTGAGCATCACCGAGCAGGGCGCACCCGCCACCGGCGTCGTGCGCATGGGGCAGGGCTTTGTCGATTGGCCGGCGGTCGTCGCGACCTTGCAACGGCTGGACTTTGCCGGCCCGGTCAGCTTCCACAGCGAGTACAGCGGCGAGCCGATAGAAAGTGTTATCGACTTGGCGCGGCTTGACGTGCGCTTTTTTAAGGCTTTGTGCCAGAAAGGGGAAGATCATGCTTAAAGCGGGATTTATCGGCGCGGGGGGCCGCGCCCAGAGTGCCCACTACCCAGCGGTCCATCGCCTCGCCGACCGGGTGGAGATGGCGGCGGTTTGCGAATTGGACGAGGCGCGGCTAGGGCAGGTGGTCGAGCGCTACGGCTTTGAGCACGCGTACCGCGACCACCGCGCCATGCTCGACGAGATTGACCCGGACATTGTCTATTGTGTGATGAACGAGCAGTGGCTTCTGCAGCCGGCCCTCGACTGCATCGGGGCTGGCAAGCACCTGTTTATCGAAAAGCCGCCCGGGGCCACCAGCGACGAGACCCGGGCGATTTTAGAGGCTGCCGAGTGCCACGGCGTCTGGGTGATGGTCGGTCTCCAACGCCGCTACACGGCCGTCACCCGCGAGGCCATGCGTCTAGTTGCGGCCAAAGGCCCGGTGTCGCTGGCGACGACGACCTTCAACAAACAGCTTCCGCAGCGCGCCGACGAATTCACCACCACCTTGTGGAACGACCTGGTCCACATCGTCGATTTGCTGCGCTACATGGCTGGCGGCGAGCCGGTGGAAGTTACCGCCTACCAAGACAAGTTCGGCGGCGCGGGGTTCGACCACTACACCGCGTTGGTGCGCTTTGACAATCGCGCAACCGGCGCGATGCTCGGCAACCGCGCCTCGGGCGGGCGGGTGCTGCGCTCGGAGCTACACGGCGTGGGCATTGGCTGCTACATGAAAATTCCCGGTGAAATCGAAATCCACGAGGACGACCAAGTCCGCACCCTCGGCGGCTGGGAAATCGACGGGGTGCCCCAAGACGACGTGCCCCGCTACGAAGGGGTCTTGACCATGCACGAGCACTTCGTGGAGTGCGTGGTTGAAAACCGGCCGCCGATCACCGACATCCGCGACGTGATCCACTCGGTTGCTCTAGTAGATCAGATTGAGGCGGCCGAGATCATGGCGGCGAAAACGTAAGCCATATCAACTACGAGTTACGAAGAAATCATGGATGCTTTTGGCCAAGCCGCTGATAAGGCGGTGGCCGCCGAGCAGCCCGCGTACGTGCAATTCGAGCGCGATTCGCTGTAACAATAAACCGGCCTCCGCGTCGTGTATGGTGACGCGGAGGCCGGCTGTTAGCTTTTCGTCAAATGTGCTCGCACGGGCCAAAGCGCGACGCAATGCTATGAGTCTCGTAGATGCCGTTCTCTGCGCGATCCTTGCTGACCCCAACGTCCGTATAGACGCAATGCTCACATTCAACAGCAGTGATTTCGGCGATATATGCAGTGTACAAAAGGTCGAGTTGCTCTAATTAAAATTCTGTATATGGTTCAGACTCAATCGGCGTAAACGACTTAGGCGGATGTTGCTCTATAACATCTGCTCGCAACTCTACGCCCCAACCCGGCCCGGCAGGTGGCACACAGTGCCCATCGGTTACTTCAATAGGCTGCGTAAGCACCTCGTTGTACAGATCAATAGACGACACAAAAATCTCCTGCATCAAACTGTTGTGAATGCACATATCCAAATGCAGGCTGGCGATTGTTGAAATCGGTCCATTGGAATTGTGCGGGGCGACCGTCACGTAATACGTTTCAGCCATTGCAGCAATTTTCTTCAACTCGGTGATGCCGCCCGCATGACAAATATCCGGCTGAATAAGCCCGACTGCATTCAACTCCAACAGGGCGCGGAATTCCCAGCGAGTGTACAACTGCTCACCGGTTGCAATGGGCACATTCACCTCGTGGGCAAATTGCGCCAGCGCTTCAGGATTATCCCACAAAATCGGCTCTTCCATCCACGCAATGTTATATGGCTCCAATTCCTGCGCCACTCGTCGGGCGCTCCATATATTCAATCGCGCGCGAATGTCAATCCCTATTTCGATTTGCGACCCCGCTGCTTCGCGGGCCGCTTCCACGAGGGCGACGCCGTGCTGAATCCGCTCGATCTTTGCCACCTGTGCGCCGTTAAAAGGGTAAAACTTCAACGCCTCATAGCCCTGATCCACCACCCGTTTTACGCCTTCGGCAATCGCTTCAGGTGTGTTGTCCTTTCTCGGCCAGCCATTGGCGTACATGCGAATTTTATCGTGCGATTTGCCACCCAACAATTCGTACACGGGTACGCCCAAGGCTTTGCCTTTGATATCCCACAAAGCCAGATCAATCGCGCTGATCGCACTCGTCGTCACCGGCCCTCCCGACCACGTCACGCGCCGATACAACGAAGTCCAGAGCCGCTCAATCTCAAACGGATTTTTGCCAATCAGAAACCGCCTAAACGCCGCAAACTCGCCCAGCAAGCCGTCATCCTTAAACTGCAAACTGGCTTCGCCCCATCCGCAAATACCGGCGTCTGTCTCAATTTTCACAAACGTCCAATTGTTCCCACCATTCGATCCCATCCTCATTACCTGTAGATCAGTAATTTTCATTTTTGTTCTCCGTCGTACTTAGGTAGTAGCTTCAGACCACGCGCCACCACGGCGCGGCGAGCACGCGGTCGGTGAGCCAGAACGTTTCTGCGCCATCGTAGAGAACGATTCCACACTGCGCCAGATCGGAGTACTCATCGAGGAACGCGTGCAGATGCCGCACGTCCCCGGGGTGGACGCTCGCGGTGGCCTTCACCTCCACGGGCAGCAGACGCCGGCCCGTTTCGACGACGAAATCGACTTCGGCACCCTTGGTCGTCCGCCAAAAGAGAATCTCCGTTTTTTTGACGCGAGTAGCCGCCCAAGCGAGCAGGTCGCAGAGTACTATGTTCTCTAAGTGTGCGCCGCGGGGATGCACATCACCCGCTAAGTGCAAAGCCAATCCGGTATCGCTCCAGTAGAGTTTGGGAGACTTGACCAGCCGTTTCGTCCTGTTGACAGAATAGGCTGGCAGTCGCACTAGCTGGAACGACACCTCCAGCAGGTTGAGATACCGCTGCACTGTGGAGGGGGCAAGATGCACGTCCCGGGCTAGGTCTGCTTGGTTTAATAGCCCCCCAACGCGCAGACAGGCTGCCGTTATCAACCTCCGCAGGTCGATTATGCTTGCGATGGGGGACAGACGCGGGATATCTCGCTCTAGGTAGGTGGAAGCATAGCCTTCGAACCAGAGCCGCCGATCGCCATCGTCCGTCAACTCATGGGCCGGGACGGGATAACCTCCGCGTCGAGCAAGGGCCATCCACGGCTCTGCTTGGGTTGGAGCCGCCAGCAGCACATCCCGCCATGCACCAGCGGGCGCATCTACCAGCTCTGTCCACCTACCAGGCTTGGCCAACCCGCGTTGTTCCCGACGAGTCATGGGCCAGAGCGTCAAGTAGCTGGCGCGGCCAGCCAGCGTTTCGCCCACTTCCTTCATAAGCAGCAGATTCGCCGACCCAGTCAAGAGAAAACGGCCAGCAACTCGATTTTCGTCAACGAGGCGCTTGATGGCGAGCAGCAGATGCGGCACCCGCTGTATCTCATCAAGCGTGATCTGCACGGCCCGGGCAGCAAGGGCATCCGGTTCGCGTTGGGCCTGCTCGAGGACGCCGTAGTCGTCCAAGGTGAAGTAAGACCGGTCTGTCCCAATGGGATGCATGCGGGCGAGGGTGCTCTTGCCGGTCTGTCGTGCGCCGGTAAGAACGGCCACGGGCATGACCCTCAGCGCTTGCTCCAAGCTCTCGGAAGCAAATCGAGGCAGCAGTTGATTCGCGTTCATATAGCCATGATATGGGTGATAATCACCCACGTCAAGGGTGATTTTGCCCTCAGAAGCGTTCTTAAAACTAGGGGTTCGGTCTCTTAGTCGGCTCAAAGCATCGGGGATTGAGGGCGTCTCGCCCGCGCAAAACGCGTACCGCCAAGGCCACTCAACAGGTTTTAAGAACGCTTCTTCGCCAATCTACACGCCCGCGGCCCAGCCATTGCCACCGGCGCGTACCTTGCCCTCGCTTTTGAGCACCTCCGCACCGTGCGCCCCGCCGGCTACCTCTTCTCGCACCTGCACCCGGTGCCCCATCTCTTGCAGGGCCTGCACAATCGCCGGGTCAATGCCGCGCTTGAGTTCGAGGGGTTCTTGGGCTTCGGCGTTGAGTCGGGGGGCTGTGGCCGCTCCCAAGGCGGTGGCGTTGAAGTCGATAATGCGCTGTCCGAGTTGGGCCCCGACGCTGATGATGCGGCGACCGCCGGGCAGACCGATGGCCACGTCGCGCTGGGGCAGGCGCAAAATCATGGGGACCACGTTGTTGAGCGGACGCTTGTGTGCGGCCACGGAATTGGCCCGGCCGGGGCGGGGGTCCAAACGGCACATGCCGTGGCCTAAAATAATGCCCGTACCCGGCACGGTGAGACAGGAGCCAAAGGCTCCGCCTTGGGTGATGGTGATGCCGACGAGATTGCCTTCGGCGTCCGCAGCCGATACGTGCAGAGTTTCGGCCACGGCCGGACCCGAGGCTTCGTACACCTGCTGATCGACCCGCTCGGGAAATTGCCGCAGGGCTTCGACGCGACCGGCGGCGTAGTCCTTGCTGAGCAGGCGCTCCACCGGCACCGCGACGAAATCTGGGTCGCCGACGTAGCGCAGGCGGTCGCGCCAGGCTTGTTTGACGACCTCGGCTAGCTGGTGCCAATACAGGGCTTGGTCGTCGGGCACCACGGGCAAGCATTCCAGCATGTGCAGGATCTGCAGGGCGGAGAGGCAGCCGTTGGGCAAAATCGGCCCGTACACCGGCACGTCGCGGTAGGTGATTTGGTACGGCTCGGTCAGGCGCGGCGCAAAGCCAGCCATATCCTCGCGGGTGAGAGCACCGCCGCTAGCTTGGACATAATCGCCGATGGTGCGGCCCAATTCCCCGCCGTAAAAGTCGCGCCAGCCAGCTTGGGCCAAACGCGCTAGGGTGCGCTCCATATCGGGGCGATGCCAAATGTCGTCGGGCGCAGGAAGCTCGCCATGCGGCGCGAGGTGGCTAAACGTTGCGGGAAAGCGGCGCAGGATGGTCGCTTGGCTGCGGATGGTACGGGCAAGGGCCGGGCCGTAGGGGAAGCCGTCGGCGAGCAGCCCTTGGGCCGGGGCGACAATCGCGGCCCAAGGCAACTGCCCCCAGCGTTCGTGCAAAAAGCCCATGCCAGCCATTTGCCCGGGGACGGCTACGGACTGGGGGCCGTACACGTTGGCATCGTCGCGTACGCTACAGGCGTATTCCTTTTCGTTTAGGTCCTTGTTGGCGCGGCGAGCCGGCAGAATATCGTACATGTACTCGTGCGCCGCGGCCGGGGCTACGGCATTGGCGTCGAGCGACCAGACGCGGCCGGTGGAACCTTGCAAAACGACCGCAGCCGACATATAGCCGCCGATGCCGTTGGATTGGGGGGCCAACATGCAGCAGGCTAGACTAGTGGCTGCGGCCGCATCCATAGCGTTGCCGCCTTGGGCCAATATCTGCGCGCCAATGCGCGCTGCGGCCGGCTGCTGGGCGGCTGTGGCACCGCCGCTGGCTAGTACTTGGTATCCTTCGATCATGTTCTCCTCACAACAGAAAATTCCAGCGCAACGCTACGCCTGACCAAAGCGCACTCCCGTCGGGATAATCCCCACGTCCTCCCCGCGCCGCATGGCCTCAGCCGCATCGAGTACGCTGGCCAAGTCGTGCTTGGGTTCAAACCCCAGCTTTTCCTTGATGTTCGTCAAATCCAGCTCGAAGTAGTTCCAATCCGGTCGCCGCGCTTCCACGAACCCCAGCCCGAAGTGCTCGGCGAGGTAGGGCACGGCCTCGCCCCAATCGAACAGCGCGGCCCCGCCCAGATTGAACACCTCGCCCACGGCCTCGTCCCGCTCCAGCGCCAACTCCAGCCCTTGGACGATGTCGCGCACATCGGCAAATTGCTGCTTATAGGGCCGCCCGTCTGGATTTTGCGCCAGCAAGAACTGCTCCTCGCCGGTCCACAGGGCCTTGATCTCCTCGGCAAAGGCCCCCTCTTGGTCCTTGCACCGCTCGTAAACCGGCCCCAACAAGAACAGATGCGGCAGGCCGTTTTCGTCGAGGAATTCCCCCGGCTCAATAATCGTGGCAAAGCGCGTGGTCACCGACGGCAGCCCGAACTGCAAGTGATAGCTCATCACTAGCTCTTCGCCGATCCACTTGGTCAGGAAGTAGGGCATTGTCTGGTAGCGGGCGACTTGGTCTTCGCGGATCGGCTCTTCAAAGCAGCGGCCGTTGTAGGGGTTGCTCCAGTAAATCGCCTCGGTACAGGCGTACACCAGCCGATGCAGGCCGGGCGTCAACTCGCGGATGGACTCCAGCAGGTTGATGGTGCCCATGCCGTTGATTTCGAGATATTCGCGGTTGTCGAAGGGGCCGCCAAAGGCTGCGGCAATGTGGTACACCGCATCGACTCCCTCAACCGCGCGGCGCACGTCGGCGAAATGGCGCAAATCGCCTTCAATGGTCTCGACGCGCTCAAAGCCGTCGAGCTTGTGGGCGCGACTTTGGTCGCCGGGATAGACAAACGAGCGGATCTCGTGCCCTTTGTCGAGCAGGGCCTTGGCCAAATTGGCGCCGACGCGGCCCGTGCCGCCGGTGATGAGGATTTTCACGTTGCACCTCTCTATTTGATAGGGATGAAGGGTCTTAGCTGGCGCTGGGCAGGGCGCTGGTCAAGAGTTTTTCCGGCGTGGCTTCGGCCCGTGCGTATTCGGCGGCGATCCGCCCTTCGCGCATCACGTACACCCGGTCGCACAGCCCCAAAATTTCGGGCATTTCCGAGGAGAAGACCGCGATCGCCAGCCCTTGGCGCGCCAGCTCGTCCAACAATTGATAAATCTCGGCCTTGGCGCCGACATCGATTCCCCGGGTCGGCTCATCGACGAGCAGGACCTGCAAGTTTTCCTTGAGCAGCCAGCGGGCCAGCAGTGCCTTTTGCTGATTGCCGCCACTGAGCCGTGCGATGGTTTGCTCTTGGTCGGGCGGGCGCAGGCGCAGGCGTGCCACGAGTGCGCCGACTTGCTGACGCTCCGCTCCTACCTGCACGTGGCCGACGCGGCAGAACTGCTCTAAGGCTGCGACGCTCGCGTTTGCACGCACGCTCTGCTGCGCGAAGAGGCCGTCGGCCCGGCGATCCTCCGGCACCAATCCCAACCCTAGGGTGCGCGCCTGTGGCGGTGCGTTTGCTGGCACGGCGACCCCGCCGATAGTGACCGTTCCAGCGCGGCGGCGATCCGCGCCCATCACGGCCCGCGCCAGTTCCGTCCGCCCGGCGCCCATCAGCCCGGAAAACCCGACGATTTCTCCAGCACACACCCGGAAGGAAATATCCCGCACTCGGTCCGTGGTTAGCCCCTCCACCTCCAGCGCACTCGGCCCCGGCGTGCGGTCGGCCGCGGGAAATCCCTGCCCCAACGCCCGCCCGACCATCAGCGCGATGAGCCGCTCCTCGTCGAGGTCGGCGGCTGGCTCGCAGGCGACGCGCGCTCCGTCGCGCAAGACCGTCACCTGGTCGGCCAGTGCCATGACCTCGGCGAGCTTGTGCGATACATAGACCACGCCCACGCCCCGCGCCTTGAGCCGGGCGATGAGCGCGAAGAGCTTGTCGATCTCGTGCGTGCTGAGTGCCGAGGTTGGCTCGTCCATGACGATTATCTGGGCGTCGCACGCTAGCGCCCGCGCGATCTCGACCAATTGCTGGGCGGCCACGCCGAGGTGGCCGACCTTGGTCTGCGGATTGACCGCCAGCCCGACTTCGTCCAATAGCGTTGCAGAAGCGGCGTAGAGCGCGTTCCACTGGACGCGCCCGCCGCGCCCGTGCGGCAGGCGACCGAAGAACAAATTCTCGGCCACCGACAGCGAAGGGACTAGCTCTAACTCTTGGTAAACGACCGCTAGGCCGTGGTCTAGGGCTTGGCGCGGATGGCGGATATCTGCGGGGCGGCCGGCGATGTGGTAGCGGCCCTGGTCGCAGCG
Organism: uncultured Latescibacterota bacterium; assembly: GCA_958295495.1. Classification (GTDB taxonomy): domain Bacteria; phylum Latescibacterota; class UBA2968; order UBA8231; family UBA8231. The sequence goes on along the minus strand of OY282352.1, from coordinate 5,956,952 downwards.
ATACACGCCGGCCGCGATTTTGATCAAGGTGCTCTTGCCAGCACCGTTTTCACCGACTAGCGCGTGGACTTCCCCTCGCCGAACCGCGAAATCAACGCCCTTGAGCGCATAGACGCCGGGGAAACGCTTGTGGATATCCTCTAGGGAGAGCAGCGGCGTCATGTTGGGGGGGTGACTAGCCGCCGCAGGAGGCTTTGCTTGCGCCGGGTGTCCAAATACACGGCGAGGATAATGACTGCGCCGCGCGCAATATCGTGGTAGAAGGACGACACGTTCAAAAGCACCAAGCCGTTGGAGAGCACCGTCAGGATCAGGATGCCGATAAAGGCACCGCCGAGCGTACCCACCCCGCCCGTCAGGCTGATGCCGCCCAAAATCACCGCCGCGATCACCTGCAACTCAAACCCCAAGCCGGCATTTGGCTGCCCGGAGTTGAGGCGCGAGGCCAAGATAAAGGCGCTCAATGCCGCCAGCACCCCGCCGAGCACAAAGACCAAGACCCGCGTGCGATCGACGGCCAATCCCGCCAGCCGAGCCGCTTGGATATTGCCGCCGATGGCGTAGATGTAGCGGCCGAGGATGGTGTGGTGCAGCACGTAGTAAAACAGCCCTAAGAGGACAAAGGTCACCAGCACTGGGATCGGGATCGGCCCCAAGTGTCCGGTTCCCACTTCGATGAAGCCTTCTACTTTGCCTTGGATCGATACCGCTTGGGTGCTGACCATGGCCGCGCCGCGCAAAATGGCCATCATGCCCAAGGTCGCAATTAGGGAGTTGATGCCGGCTTTGGTGACCAACAGTCCGTTGCACAGGCCGATGAGTGCTCCGGCGGCCAGCGCGGCAACCAGTGCCAGTGCTACGCTCTCAAACTGATTGAGCACGACCACGGCGATGATCCCGGCTACGGCTTGGGTCGAGCCGACGCTCAGGTCAATCTCGCCGAGCAGGATGATCATCACCATGCCGGTCCCGGCGATAGCCACTAGCGAGGCGTCGCGCAGTACGTTCTTGATATTGATGGCGGTAAAAAAGACCGGCGTTAGCAGCGAAATTCCCACGCAGAGCAAGACCAGCGCCAGCAACAGCCCGGCTTGCTCGCTGTGGAGCACCCGCAAAAGCAAGCGGCTCATTGCGGCAACAGGGCCCGCACCGCATCCACCTTGAGCGAGAAGGGCGGCTCGGTGCCCACCTCGTAGAAGCGGCTGAGATTGTCGCGGGTGACGACGATGGTCGGCGTCTCGTAGTGGGCCGGCAGCGGTTTCCCCTTGCTCAACTGCAAGGCCGCATCAATCATGGCTGCGCCGACGAAGTTGGGAAACATCGCTAGGGCCGCCGCGTAGGGCGTATCGCCGGTCAGGGCCGTCTGTCCCACGGTGCCCTCAAAGCCAAAGCCGATCGCCGTCAGCGCCGCTTCGTCGAGGCCCGCAGCTTTGTAGGCGGCCATGCCCCCGGTCGTCGAATCGTCGTTGATGCCATAGATCGCGTCGATGTGCGGGTTGGCCGTCAGCGCGTCCTGCGCCACCTTGAACGCCTTTTCTTTGAGGCCCTGTCCATCGACTTCTTGGACGATTGCATAGGTCAGGTCCGAGGCGGCGAGCGCGTCCTTGAAACCATCGACCCGTTGCCGACAGTCCTCGAAGTTGGGGAAGCCGACGATGAGGATTTGGGGGTCGAGCCCTTTGGCTTGGGCGTACTCGGCAAACCACTCGCCGGCCTTGACTCCGCCGGCGTAGTTGTCGATCCCCACGTAGCTGTCGGCCTCTGGCACGGGGTTGGACTCGGTAATCACCTTGGTGCCCGCGGCCTTGGCCTGCCGCACCACCGGCCCCATCGCCTTGGCGTCCACGGGCGACAACACCAGCACCTCGACCCCTTGGGCGAGCAGGTTTTCGGCCTTGGAGATTTGCGCTGCCACGTCGAGAAGTGCTAAGCCTTCCTACGGTCACATCCCCCAAATATCGATCTTCGTCCCGCTGTCCGCTGTCCGGCGGTAGTGGAACACTTTGTCCGCCCAACGCCGGCCAGCGCGCCGGTCGAAAATCACCAGATGACCCGCCTCCGCCCCACAGCGATCCATGTACCCCGCCGTCTGTCCCAACCCCTCGGCAACGGTCTGCTCCAAGCTCTTGTGCAGCACCTTGCACTCGACGACGAACTGGCGCGTCTGCTCGCCCTGTGGCCACGCGATCAGCAGGTCCGTCCGCATCCGACCGAGGCCGTATTCGCGCTCGATTCGACCGCCGCTGTTGACGATCCGCTGCAAAAATGCCTGCAACAGCAACTGTGGACCCGCTTCCTTGTACTCGAACCGCTCCACCCAGTGCTCGGAGTGCTCGCGGAAGAAAGCTTGGAACGCCGACAGCAAATTGCCCATGTCCAAGTTACCGTCCGCATCCACATACCAAGCCGTTTCCTGCTCAAACTCCTCTTGCATCACCCACGTCAGTTCGCGCGGCACCACCTCGGCATAGATCGGATTGGCGATGCGCAACGGACGATCCTGAGCGACCAGCCCCAGATCCCGCACATACTCCAAATCGCGGTCGGCAAAGTGGCGCACTTCGCCGCCGCTCAACAGCGGCTCGACCACCCGCCGCACCCGCTCCTCCTTGAGCTTATCGGCCAACTGGTCCAGGTGCGTCTCGCGCCGCTGGATGAGCTGCTCTTGCGCGGCGCGGATGGCTTCGGCGGTGACCGGACGATGCCACGCCTCGGCAAATTCGCCATAGAAACAGGTTTCGTCGGCCAGCGCGTTGACCAGCCACGGCTGCCCTTGCGTCTGCGTCCAAACCGCGTCCAGCGCCTCGGCGGTAAACACCTGTCCCGTCTCCGCGGTGTGCTGACTCAGCAGGGCGATGACCTCGGCCGGCGAAAAGTCGCCTAGACGCAACGACCGCGCTTTGATGTTGAACGCACTGCCGCCGGTGATGATGGCATGCTCGGCGGTTGATTGAATGCGGTAATCGCGCACGTCGCGCACCCCGCACAGGACCACGCTCTGCGGAAATCGCGCTGGGCGCAGCACGTAGCCGGCCCGCAACTGCCGCAGCACCGCTAACAACGTGTCGCCGATCAAGGAATCAATTTCGTCGATGAGCAGCACCAGCGGTTTGGGACTGGCCTCGGCCCAGCGCGTCAATGCCTCGCCCAGCGCACCCGGACCGTATTTCGCCAAGATGTCGAGCCAGATCGCATCCAAGAACTTGTCGCCCAGCGTCGCACGCGCCCAAGAGGCTAGTTGGCCCAAGATGACCTGCGTCGCCCGTTCCACGTCTTCGCGCAGGGCTTGCGCCCCCTCAATGTTGACGTACACGCAGCTATAAGCCCCTTCGGCGTTGAGCAGGTCGCGCAGCGCCAGCAGGGTCGAGGTCTTGCCCGTCTGCCGCGGCGCGTGCAGGACGAAGTAGCGTTTGTCGCGAATGAGCCGGCGCACCTTTGCAAGGTTCAGCCGCTCCAAGGGCGGGATGCAGTAGTGATCCTCGGCCACCACCGGACCGCTCGTGTTAAAAAAACGCATCGCGAGGACTCCTCATCCCTTGACTGCCCCAGCCATCAACCCTCGGACAAAATATCGCTGCAACCCCACAAAAAGCGCGATCGGCGGCAGGCTAAAGATCAGGGACGCGGCGAATAGCTGGTCGTATTTGTTGACGTATTGCCCCAAAAATGCGGCTCGCAGCCCCACCGGAATGGTCAGGGCCTGCGATTTGGTAAATACAAAAGCGAACAAGAATTCGTTCCACGAAAGCAAAAACGCAAAGGTCCCTACCGCCACGATCGCTGGTGCGGCCAGCGGCAAGATGATCCGGTAGAGTAGCTGGAGGCGGTTGCAGCCGTCGATGAGCGCGGCCTGCTCTAAATCGGTGGGGATGGCGCGGAAATAGCCGTTGAGCAGCCAAGTGCAAAACGGAATGGCAAAGCCGGTGTAGATCAGCACCATGCCCAGGTGCGTGTCGAGCAAGCCGAGCGAGCGAATCACCTGAAAGAGCGGGATGAGGATCGAAGAGCCGGGCAGCATTTGCGACATCACCACCACCATTAGCAACAAGGTGTTGCCGCGAAAGCGGAAGCGGGCAAAGGAGTATGCCGCGCAGACGCTAAACGCGAGGGCGATCAGGGCCGTCGAAAGGGAAATGGCCACGCTGTTGGCAAAGTACTTTACAAACGGCCCGGTGTCCCACATCTCGACGTAGGCGCGCAAGGTGAGGGAGCGGGGGAAGACCAGCGGCGGGGTGCGGGTCATCTCGGACAGGGGGCGCATGGACGTGGTCACCACCCATAAGAGCGGCATCACCAGCGCGAGCACAAAGGCCGAGCCCAAGCCGTAGGCGAGATAGGCGCGGACCTTTTCTTGGGTTTTAATTCGCATAAAAAGAGCAGCAGGTCTTCACTCCGTGGTTATTTTATCCAACAAGAGCGTGAATTCGGCCAGTTCCGCCACCTGTATGGCGGCGCGGTGCAAGACTTGGAGTTGCTCGACTGCTTCAATACTCGCCAAGCGCCCCGACAACTCCTTGGCCGCATCCCCATCAAACCGAATCGCCAAGGCTTCCTCGATACTTTGCCTAAGCCCTTGCTCCAGTCCCTGCTCTAGTCCCTGCTCCAGCCCTCGCTTGCGAAAATACTCCAACAACGGAAACTCAGTCATGATCTCCTCCGATATAAGAGAAAAAACGGTTGATTCCTCGCACACCAACGAACTCAACATCCCCATGTGCGCCAACACACTATGCTTAACGGCACGAGGTACAGCTAATTCCTCGGTCGTCTCCACACACCGACGCAACCACGCATCCACCCCCATCCCCTCGGGACGCCCCATCAGCGGCGCAAACGGCAATACTCCCACATTGCCCGACGACAAATACGCTATCCCATCCAACGCAATCAACCGGATCACCTTATAGCGCAGCACCACCTCAAAGTCCTTGTGCTCTTGAATATAATGCCCCGGATCGTGCCGCCCGGCCTCGGGACGCAGGTAGATCACGTAGGAAGACAGGGGCAAGCCGTACTCGGCAATGCAGTGTCCCATATAGCCGGCCATCCGCCGCGGCATGGGCACGGCCGTGCTATCGGTAGTTTGAAACTCGCAATGCACTAAGGCCTCCTCGCCTTGGATTTGTACGCGCATCAGGCTGTCCATCACTTGGGTCTCGACGGTGGGTTGCTCCGGGTTGAGCATATCCAGTAGCTGCACCTCCGAGTGCCCCAGCAGGAAGGTCAGAAAGCCTTGCGGATGGGTGCTGAGCAGGGACTTGGAAACGCTGTCAAATTTGGCCATCGGTTCGCTCTCCTGAGAAGCATTCTTAAAACTCGCGTCGGGCGATGGGTGTATTCGTGGCCACGGACCACGGCTTCCTTGCTAACGGCACCAGTTGCCGTCGCCGGGGTCGCCCTTGTGGGAAAGAGTGGGACGGCTTCTAAGAGTGGACGCGATGTAGAGAAATATATCCGCTTGTCCTATCAAGACAAAGGGCATAGCACAGCGCCCGCCGAGGCCAGCAAACCCCTAATCCCCGCTTCTCCTGTCCTCGCGGAAGAGCACGCGGATGAAGACGATGCTCATGGCCAGCAAAAAGAGCAGCAGAATGAGCGCTGCGGCCGCACCCTTGCCGAGCCGCAGGTGCTCGAAGGCGATGCGATAGACCGTAATGGGCACCACTTGGGTCGCCTTGGCCGGGCCGCCCTCGGTCATAATGAAAATCAGGGCGAAGTCGTTGACCATCCAGATCGTGGCGAAGAGGAAGACCACCCCGATCACGTGCTTGAGCTGCGGCAGGGTCACGTGGAAAAAGCGCTCGAACACATTGGCGCCATCGACGTGCGCGGCTTCGTACAGCTCGGCGGAAACCCCCTGCAAACCGGCCAGCAGCATGATGGTGATATAGGGCATGAAGCGCCAGACATTGGCCACGACCACCGCGCCGATGGCCGCGTCTGGCTGCGCCAGCCAAGGGACATTGGCGTCGATGAAGCCGAGGCTCAGGAGCAGGTGATTGACCAGCCCGAAGCTGTCGTGGAAGAGCCAGCGCCACATGTAGCCGGTTACGACCGGGGCGATGGCCCAGGGGATGAGCAAAAAGCCAGTAAAGACCGGCCGATACTTGCGGATTTCGTTGAAAATCAAGGCCATCCCCAAGCCCAAGACGAAGGCCACCGGCAGCGAGTAAAGCGCAAAGCGCACCGAGCTCCAGATGCTGTTGACAAAGGTGCGGCTGCCGAGGAGCTTGGCGTAGTGGGTCAGGCCGATGAATTCGTCGCCGGCCCCGCGAAACAGCTTCACCTTGTGGACGCTCATGATCAGGTTGCTGAATACCGGGTAGAGGATGATGACCGCCAAGACCAGCATTGCCGGCAACAAGAAATAGTACGGCGTCAAATTTTTGTGCAGCGCACCTGTTCTAGTAATCACTCAACACCTCGTTTACTTCCTCGGCGGCAAAGTCCAGTGCCTCCTTGGGGCTTAGCGATCCGGTCAGGGCCATATTGACCGCATCGGCAATGTGCCGCTGGATTTGGGTCACGGCCGGATGCCCCGGCCAGCCCAGCCCATTGGCCCCGGCTAGGGCGAGCTGGTCCAAGTCGATATAATCGGACTGCACGCCTTCGGCATAGGCCGCCTTTAGCGTGGGAATGCCGCCCATGGTCGGGTTGGGGTTGCGCCAGACCGGATGGTGCAAATTCAGCACCTTGACCACTTCCCAGGCTTCCTTGGGCACCTTGGTATAGCCCGTTATGGCAATCATAATTACGTCGAGCAACGTCCGCGATGCGTGCGGCCCGAGGTGCTCGGTGGGCGCGGGGACTTGCGCCAGTGCCAGATTGTTCAGATTGAAGCCGTAATTGCCGCGGACGATATCCTGCCACCACGGCCCCTCAATCGACAGTGCCGCCTTGCCCGTTGACCAGTGTGCGGCGTTCTCGTCGAAGCGATAGGCCGCGCTGCCGGCGGGCAAATAGCCGTTGTTTTTCATTTCCACTAAAAACTCCAGCGCGGCCTGCCCGGCCGGGCCGTTAAAGGCCGCGGCCGACCAATCCTCGTTAAAGACGCGCCCGCCCGCTTTGTACAGCAGCGGCAAGAAGCGGTAGGCCGTGTCCAGATTGACGCCCCCAGGCATGGTAAAAGGCTCGATCCCGGTGCCCGCGAATTTTGGACCGAGCGCCAGCATCTCATCCCAGGTCTGGGGGACTTCGAGCCCCATCCGCGCCATGATTTCGGTGTTGACCGCCAGCACAAAGGGCAGCATGGTCACCGGCAAGCCGTAGTGCTTGCCGTCGTATTCGACCAACTCCCAAACATTGTCGAGGATGCGCTCCTTGACTTGGGGAAAATCGGGGAAATTCTCCAGCGCGTACAAGCCGCCCAACTCGCCGAACTCCACCGAGTACTTGTGATGTACTCGCACAATATCCGGCCCATCGCCGACGATAGTGGTGCTGATCAGGCTCTCGCGCTGCGTGGCCCAGTCGCGGAATTCCAGCTCGATTTGGATGTCGCTGCGAGAGGCGTTGAAGTCGGCCACGGCCTGCTGTACCCATTCGCGCAGGCCCGGCACCCCGCCGAATTCCCACAACACTACCGCGGTCGGTTCACCGGGACGCGGGCGGTCGTCGCCCCCGCAGGCGACTAGGCTTATGAATAATGGAACTAGTATTTTTTTCAAGGATATAGCCGCATAGAATCCGCAAATTGCTCCAGTGCATTTCGCGCCGCCTATATTAGCCAAACCGCTCTTTGCTGACAATCAACTCTGCTGGACACCGCGTCCGCAATTCCGTACTTAATGAAACCTCGTAACCAGACGGATACGCCATGCAAAACATCCTCATCACCGGGGCCACGGGTCTGATCGGCAAAGCCGCTGTCGCCCGCCTGCGCCGGCACTATAACCTGCGCGCCCTCAACCGCCGCCCGCTCCCGCACCTCGACTGCCACCAAGCCGACATCGCCGATCTCGACGCCATCCGGCCGGCCTTTGCCGGGATCGATGCGGTCGTCCATCTCGCCGCGCACATTGCCAACGACCTGCCGGCGATCTTCCGCACCAACTTGCAGGGCACCGGCCATGTTTTCGCCGCGGCCCACGAGGCCGGAGTGCGCCGCGTTCTCTTTGCCAGCAGCGGGTCGGTCATGGGCGGCTACACCGCGCGCTCCCCATACAAGGAGCTTTTGGCCGGTGAGTACGACCAAGTGCCGGCTACGTGGCCGATGCTGACGGCGCAATCGCCCCTGCGGCCAACGGGCCTGTACGCGGCCAGCAAGGTCTGGGGCGAAGAACTGGGCCGCGAATACGCTTCGGCCCACGGCATGTCCGTCCTCTGCCTGCGCTTTGGCCGCGTCAACCCGGAAAACCGCCCGACCCACTCCCGCGAGTTTTGCGTCTGGTGCAGCCAGCGCGACGCAGTGCAGATGATCGAAAAGTGCCTTGCAGCCCCTCTCGACTTGCCCTTCGACACCTTCTTCGTCAACTCGGACAACAAATGGGGCTACCGCGACTTGGAACACGCTCGCCAGACGGTGGGCTTTGTGCCCGCGGACCGAGCCGAAGACTACCGCTGAGGAGAAAACCCATGCTGCCCTTGTGCGCGATTTTGCTCGCCGCCGCTGCCGCGTGCGCGGACGTAAATATCAACGCCCCCTTGTTGGAGGCGGCCCCGACCATTGACGGCGACCTTGCCGAGTGGAAGGACCGCGCCCACAACGACGGCGTCTGGGACATGCGCCGCATCAGCGAGGCTGGCTTCTACCGCCTCGATCGCGGCGCGCGCAACCGCCTCACCGATCACGGCGATGAGCCGTCGCTCGCCGAGGACTTGAGCGCCCGCTACTACATTGCTTGGGACGCGCAAAACTTCTACTTAGGGGCCGAGGTCTGGGACAACGTCAACGACCTCGACGACCCGGAGCCGGCGGACAAGCGCTGGTATTTCAAGGATGCGATTTGCTGGTTTATGGAAGGCCCACGCGACCGGGCTAACGAGCGCTTCGGCCAAGGCGACAATGCCTTCTGCTTTGTGGCCGACCCGCAGCGCACTCGGCAAAACGCTTGGTGGCGGCACGGCGCACCCGGGCAGACCTACTTGGAAGAGCCGATCCCCGAGGCCGCTTGCGACTACGTCGTACGCATGGATCCTTGGGGCCGGAGCGCGGCCGATTTTATCCTAGAGGCCCGCGTCGAGATGGCTCCGACATTTGGCCAGAGCGACCCCCGCTGGCAGCCGCCGCAAGTGGGGGACGAATACAGCATGGAAATCGTCCACACCGACCCGGACGGCGGGGCATACGGCGGCCACTTTATGATCTACGGCAATGGCGACGACGACAATACGTGGGGCCGGATGATTTTGGTCGGTCCGCGCAAGCCGATTGGGCGGCTCGCCGAGTAGGGCGGCGGCGGTTAGATTATTGGTAGCTTGATTGACCGGCATTTAGGCGTCCGTAAACCGCACATTAAGCGACGAGAGGAGGGCGATATGCTCAGCCCCAACCCAGCCGTCAAGTTCACCTATGAGGACTATCAGCACACCCCGGAGGACCAGCGCTACGAGTTATTGGATGGAGAGTTGATTATGGCTCCCGCGCCCAACCTAGGGCACCAGAGAATTGACGCTAGGCTAGGAGTGCTGCTCTATACATTCGTAGAGCAGAGAGGCTTGGGCGAGGTCTTTTTCGCGCCCTGCGACGTGGTGCTGTCGAACACGGACGTGGTACAGCCGGACCTGCTGTTCGTCTCCAATGAGCGAGCGCACCTGCTACTCGGCGGCGCGAATGTCCTCGGCGCACCGGATTTGGTCGTCGAAGTCCTGTCCCCTTCCACCGCTGGGCGGGACCGGACCCTCAAACGCGCCCTGTACGCCAAACACGGTGTGAAGGAATACTGGCTGGTCGATCCAGACGCTCGGACGGCGACAGTCCTGCGGCTCGGCGAGGGTGCCTTCGAGGTGGAGGCCATTTATGGCGAGGGACAAACGATGGCTTCGCCCACGCTCGCCGGCTTCACTATTGATCTAAACGAGATTTTCTAGCACTCTGCCAATCTAAGCGGCTCCAAGTGCGGCATAGCTCCTGCATTCATTCAGGCTCGCCCGACTGTTCCTCTCCGCGGTTCGCTTGCTCAAAATTGTGATTCAGTTGCTTTGCCAAGGCCCGTAGGATATAGACATCGGTACTTCCTTCCACGTAGAGGACGTAGCCCCGCTGCTGTGCCCGAATGTAATGTTCGGTCCCGTAGTGTTTGAGGGTATTGAGGATGTCCTTCTTTGCCGCGAGGTCGTCGGCTCGTCCCTGCAACAGCAGTATCCTCGACAGACCGCCCCCGCAAAGCGATATTAAACGCAGTGCTCACTAGGAAGGAGTCATAATGAACCTGCAACACACAATCAAAGCCTTCATAAGGCCGGGCGAGACCCACTACATTGCCGAGTGCGTCGAGTTGGCCGTTGTAACGCAAGGCGTCACTTTGGACGAAACCTTGGCCAACCTCCGCGAAGCGGTCGCACTGCATATAGAAGGCGAAGAGCTCTCGACCTTCGGCCTAGTACCGGACCCGACGATCTTAGTAACTATGGAATTGGAACCGGCGGTTGCCTAGGCTAAGACGACTCTCTGGGGACCAAGTCGTCCGCGTCCTAGCAGAATTTGGCTTCCGCGTTCACTCTCAGCGCGGTAGTCACATCAAACTACGGAGAATCTCAGAGGCTGGTGCTTCTCAGACGCTCACGGTGCCCCGGCACCGAGAATTGGACATCGGAATGCTGAATGCCATCATGCGTCAGGCATCCCGGTTTATTCCTGAAGACGATTTGCGGCGAGATCTCTACACAGACTGATATTGAACGCGGCACATCTTTTTTCGACAAGGAGCAACACAATGACTAGGGTAGATCAGATCGGCTGGCAGGCCCAGAGCAAGACCGGCGTCATGGCAGCCGGTGGGGCCGGGGCCGTAGCCGCCGGCATTGAAATTCTCGGCCAAGGCGGCAATGCAGCCGATGCCGCCGCCGGCGCGATTATCGCGCTCAACGTCACCGATCACGGGGCCTGTTCCATCGGCGGGGAAGTGCCGGTGCTTATATGGGACGGAAACGCGGTCAAGTCGCTGTCCGGTCAGGGGCGCGCGCCGCTGTCGCCGGCGGCCATTGCTTGGTACATGGAACGCGGTATCCCAGACCACGACATCAAGATGGCGCCGGTGCCCGCGGTCGTGGATTTGTGCATTACCCTGTTGCAGCACTACGGTACGCAGAGTTTTGCCGCGATTGTCGCTCCGACTTTGGCCCTGCTCGACGCAGGCGAGGAGGCGTGGCACCCCCACTTGGCGCGGACGCTGCGGCGCATGGTGGAGGAGGAGCATTGCGCCATTGGCGATCGCCAAGAGAAACTGCAAGCGGCCGGCGATCACTTCTATGGCCGCGGTGCCGACTGCGGCGATATAGCCGAGGAGCTGGAAGCGTTCTACGTGGAGCAGGGCGGGTTCTTGCGCCGTGCGGATCTGGCCGCCCACAGGACCTTGATCGAAGAGCCGGTGGCAGTTGATTACCGAGGCTACCAAGTGTACAAGTGCGGCCCTTGGACCCAAGGCCCCTATCTGTGCCAAGCCCTGCGTCTGCTCGAAGGGTTTGATCTCAAAAGCATGGGGCATTGCTCGGCCGACTACGTCCACTCGGTCGTCGAAGCGATGAAGCTGGCCATGGCCGACCGCGACGCGCACTACGGCGACCCCCTGTTCGTGGATGTGCCCATGAACGCCTTGCTGTCCGATGAATATACCCGGCTCCGGCAGCCTCTGATCGACATGGGCCAAGCCGCGCTGGCCGCCCGTCCCGGCGACCCGCTCGGCATGAAGGCGGTGCAGGAGGGGGGCGCGTTCCGGCCCGGAGTCGGCGGCACCACAACGTGCGTGGTGGCCGATCGCTGGGGCATGGTCGTATCGGCCACGCCGAGCGCGAATGTCTATCGCGCCGGCGGCAGCGGCAGCACGGGCGTCTCCTATGGCAACCGCCTGCGTAGCCTCAACACAACCCCCGGACACCCCAACTGCATCGCGCCGGGCAAGCGGCCCCGCATCACTCTGACCCCCACGCTGGTACTTAAAGATGGCGCACCCGTGCTGGCCATCAGCGTGGCCGGTGGCGACCTCCAAGACCAAGCCACCTTGAACCTGTTGCTCGACTTTGTGGAGTTTGGGATGCGGCCGGCCGAAGCGGTCGTTGCGCCGCGCTTTGCCACGGACCACCACGAGGACTCATTTGACCCCAACCCAGTGCGCGAGCAGACGTTCATCGAGGCCGGCTCGCTGGCCATCAGCTCGGCCGTCGATGGGCAGGTCCGGGACGAACTGGCGCGGCGCGGCCACCAAGTCGAGGTCCGCAACGGCCCCATCGCCACCCCGGTCATGCTGTGGGCCGACGCGGGCACGTACTACGCGGCCGGCGATCCGGCTGCGGGCCGCCACGCCGCTGGGCTATGAGGAACCACTCAATAGACGGGGACTAGCGCGGCAGGATTGCGGCTGCGGTGTCTTAAAACCATATTGTCCGCTTTGAATCCCGCTAGAATCGCCTCTGAAGCTGACTTTTGATGACGTCGCCGACTGCGGCCCCTACATATCGAGAAACGCGCACTTGCCAAGGTGCGGCCAGCGGCCTCACGCTCCGCTCCTTGGTGCTCGGCGTCATCCAAGTCCTCGTGGTGTGCTTGGGTGCGCCCTACGCCATCTGGGTCTTGGGGTCGTCCGAAATCACGTGGTCGTTCTTTCCGATTGCCGTCGGCTTCTCGTTTTGCTGCCTCATCCTGCTCAACATCCTGCTCAAGACGATCAATCCCAAGTGGGCCTTGCGACCGGCCGAGATGATCACGGTCGTCGTCATGGGCTTGGTGACCACCGGCATTCCCATCTTTATGATGGGCTACGTGCTGTCGATCCCCACCACGCCCTATTACTTTGCCTCCGCTGAAAACCAGTGGGGCACCTACGTCTTGCCCTACCTGCCGACGTGGCTGTTGCCGAGCAACGAGGGCTTGGCCATGACCTGGTTCTTCGAGGGGCTACCCCTCGGTGAGCCGATGCCTTGGGGCACTCTGCTCGATGCGTGGGCCATGCCGCTGTTTTGGTGGCTGAGCTTTATCTGGACCTTGTACGCGGTCTGTTTTTGCCTAGTCGTCATATTGCGCAAGCAGTGGGTCGAGCGCGAGCGGTTGGCCTATCCGCTGATGGAGGTGCCGCAAGCCCTCGTGGCGGACGCCGATGGCCCTGCGCGCGTGCCGGCCGTCTTGCGCAACAAGGTCTTTTGGATGGGGGCGGCCATTCCCCTTGGCATCGTCTTGTGGAACATCGTCGGCTTTTTCTTTCACTTCTTTCCCACGATCGAATGGCACCATCCCATCCAAATCGCCCACGGCTTTCCCACGATCAACATCCGCTTCTACTTCCCGGTCGTGGGCTTCATGTATTTTGCCAACCTCAACGTCACCTTCAGCATCTGGTTTTTCTTTTTGCTGCTGCTGGTCGAAGAGGGCCTGTTTAACCGCTTTGGCATTGGCGTTACAGAGGCCGACAACTTCGTGTGGGGCTTGCCATCGACGTCTTGGCAGTGTTGGGGGGCGTTTGTGGTGCTGGTGCTGTGGGGGTTGTGGATGGCGCGCGATCACCTAAAAGACGTGGCGCGCAAAGCCTACAATCCCGCCTATCGGGTTGACGACAGCCGCGAGCTAATGTCCTATCGCAGCGCGGTCGTCGGCCTGTTCGTCGGGGTCGTCTATATGCTAACTTGGCTCAACAAGGCCGGCATGGAAATGCCGGTGGCGGCGTTTTTCTTGGGCGGCGTGCTCATTGCCTACTTGGGCATCACCCGCTTGGTGGTGCAGGCCGGCGTCTTTTACCTGACGACTCCTGTGGTCAGCCAAGCCATGACCATGATGACCTTTGGCACGAGCGCGATTTCGCCGACGGGCTTGGCGGCCTTGGGGATGAGTTATGGGTTCTTCAGCGATGTGCAGTCGATTTTTATGCCGTCGGCCGCCCATGCCACCCGGCTGCACGACGCCATGCGCATGAGCCGCCGCGGCCTGTGCTTGGCTATTGCGCTGGCCCTGTTGGTCGGCTTTATCGCTGCCATTGTGTACGTCATTGCCATGGCCTACGAGCAGGGGGCCTCCAATTTCAACTCTTGGTTTTTCCGCGTTTCCTCGGGCGCGGGAGTGCGCTCCTTTGACGACGCGATGAGCAAGATAAAAACTCCAGCCGATTTCCACGCGCAAAAGTTGGGCTTCTTAGGCATTGGCGCGGCGGCGATGGCGGTTTTGACGTTTATGCAGTATCGCTTCCCGTGGTGGCCTCTACACCCGGTGGGCTTGGCCATCTCCGCGATCTGGATGGTGCGCAATCAAGCACCGGCCATCTTTGTGGCGTGGGCGGCCAAGAGCCTGATCATGCGCTTTGGCGGCATCGAGCTATACCGCAAGGCCGCGCCGTTCTTCATCGGCTTGATTCTCGGGCACTTCTTAGGGGTGGGGATCTCGTTTATCGTCGATATGATTTTCTTCCCCGGCAACGGCCATCCGATCCTCCACGGCTGAGGCCGCGTTGTCAACCCATCCCGCACAGCAAGAGGGCCCAGGCGTCACCGCGCGCTCTTTGCTCGTGGGCTGCGCGGTGGTGGTGTTGATCAGCCTAGGAGCACCGCACTCGATCTGGACCTTTGGCTCGTCTGAGATGACGTGGTCGTTTTTTCCGACCGGGGTGGGATTTCTCTTTGTCTGCCTCATCTTCGCCAACGCCCTGCTGAAGACCCTCAACCCTAACCGGGCCCTGCGCTCCGCCGAGATGATCACCGTCGTCATCATGGGTTTGGTCTGTACTGGCATCCCGGTTTTCCTCATCGGCTACTTCCTAGCCATACCGACGCCGCCGTATTACTTTGCGTCGGCGGAAAATCAGTGGGGCACCTACGTGCTGCCCCACCTGCCCGCTTGGCTGTTGCCGTCCAATGACGGTTTGGCCATGACTTGGTTTTTCGAGGGCCTACCCATCGGCGAACCCACCCCTTGGCGGACCTTGCTAGCCGCTTGGACTATGCCGCTGTTTTGGTGGCTGAGCTTTATCTGGACTTTGTACTTGGTCTGCTTCTGTGTGGTGGTCATCCTCCGCAAGCAGTGGGTCGAGCGCGAGCGGCTGGCCTACCCGCTGATGGAAGTGCCGCAAGCCCTCGTCGCCAACGCCGACAGCTCCCGCCGACTGCCAGCGGTCATGTACAGCAAAGTCTTCTGGGCGGGTGCGGCCATTCCGCTGGGCATTGTCTCGTGGAACATCGTCGGTTTTTTCTTTCACTTTTTTCCCCAAATCGAGTGGCATCACCCCATTCAGATTGCGCGCGGTTTTCCAACCATTAACATCCGCTTTTACTTTCCGGTCATCGGCTTCATGTACTTTGCCAATCTCAATGTGACTTTCAGCATTTGGTTCTTCTTTTTGCTAACGCTGCTCGAAGAGGGTTTGTTCAACCGCTTTGGCCTCGGCGTCACCGAGGCGGATAAGTTCGTTTGGGGGCTGCCTTCGACGTCTTGGCAGTGTTGGGGGGCGTTTGTGGTGCTGGTGCTGTGGGGGTTGTGGATGGCGCGCGACCACCTCAAGGATGTGTTCTGCAAGGCGTGGAATCCGGCCTACCCGATTGACGACCGCGGCGAGTTGATGCCCTATCGCGCCGCCGTGCTGGGCCTCTTGCTGGGAGCCTTCTACATGCTCACTTGGCTGCACGAGGCGGGCATGGAGTGGTCGGTGGCTATGCTCTTTTTGGCCGGCGTCCTCGTCGCCTATTTGGGCATTACGCGCCTAGTGGTCCAGACGGGCGCGTTCTATCTGACTACGCCCGTCGTCAGTCAGGCGATGACGATGATGACGCTGGGCACGAGCGCGATTTCGCCGACGGGCTTGGCGGCCTTGGGGCTGACCTATTCCTTTTTCGGCGACGTGCAGTCCATCTTCATGCCCTCGGCCGCGCACGCTGCCAAGCTGCAAAACAGCTTGCAAATTGCCCGCCGCGGCTTTGTCTTGGCCATTGCCTTGGCCGTGGTCTTGTCCTTCGCGGTTTCCCTGACCAACCTCATTGCCATGGCCTACGAGCAGGGAGCTTCCAATTTCAACTCTTGGATCTTCCGCGTCTCCTCGGGCGCCGGCGTGTTGGCCTTCGGCGACGTACTGGCCAAGATCAAAACCCCGGCCGACTTCCACGCGCAAAAGTTGGGCTTCTTAGGCATTGGCGCGGCGGCGATGGCGGTTTTGACCTTTGTGCAGTATCGCTTCCCGTGGTGGCCTCTACACCCGGTGGGCTTGGCTATTTCCGCCGTTTGGATGGTGCGGAACCAAGCACCGGCCATCTTTGTGGCGTGGGCGGCCAAGAGCCTGATCATGCGCTTTGGCGGCATCGAACTGTACCGCAAAGCCGCGCCGTTCTTCATCGGCCTCATCGCCGGTTACTTTCTCGGCGTCGGCCTCTCCTTCCTCGTGGATGTGGCGTTCTTTACCGGCAATGGGCATCCGATTCTGCACGGCTGAAGATGGCTCACCCGTCTCATCGCCACGAGACGGCGGCCATGATAAGGGGCTGGGGCAGTCATTGCGGGTAACAAAATCATTGACGACAGTGTTGAAGGAGGAAGTGCCGGAAGGGACGAGACGCAGCGAGGCGTTGCACGGTTCGCTGCGGGTTTTCACCCTATGTAGGCAAACAGAGAGGATGCAATGAAAAACCACCATAGTTTGATCCGAGCCGCGCATATCGCACTCGCGGCGTTTCTCTTGGCCTTCTACCCAGCTTTTGGTGCCGCGGACGCTCCCCATCCCAGCGACCCCTACTTCGCCCTCGACCGCGTGCTCGATGTGGCCATTGAGATGGCACCCGAGGATTGGGACCGGCTGCGTGCTCAGACGCGGACCCTCGCGGATATACTCGGCGGTGCCGACTGCCTCGACAGCCCTCCGGATGACATCTTCTCTTGGTTCGAGGCGACTGTAACCGTGGATGGCGAGAGCCACGCCCAAGTCGGCGTCCGCAAAAAAGGGTTCCTCGGATCGCTGAGTAAAGTCAAACCCGCGCTCAAGGTCCGCTTTGACAAGTTCATTGACGGCCAGCTACTCGGCGGTGCGATGAAGCGCCTGACCCTGAACAACGTCCAGCAAGACGAGTCCATGATCAATACCTGCATGGCCTACCACATCTTCGCCGCGGCGGGCCTGCCGACACCGCGCTGCAACTTTGCCACCGTTGCGGTAAACGGCGAAAATCTGGGCTTGTACGTCCACGTCGAGAGCATGAAAACCGCCTTTTTGGAGCACAATTTCTCCGATCCAAGCGGCAATTTTTACGAAGGGACCGTCAGCGACTTCCGCCCCGAGTGGCGCGGCACGTTTGAAAAGAAAACCAACGAGGACCAAGCGGACTGGTCGGATATCGACGCGGTCGTCGCCGCGCTGCAAGACCCCTCTCCGGCCGGCTTAGAGGCCCTCGCTGCGGCCATTGACCTCGACCGCTTTTTCACCTTTTGGGCCACCGAAGTGCTCGTCGGCCACTGGGACGGATACGCCGGCAACCGCAACAACTTCTACATCTACCGAGAGCCGGACGCGCCTTTTGTATTCATGCCTTGGGGCACGGATGCCGTTTTCACGTCGAGCGACGGGCCCTTTGACGACTTTGAGTCTCCGCCCGCGGTGATGGCGCACGGGGCCATCGCCCACCGCTTATACCGCGAAGACGCAACGCGAGCCGCTTATGTAGGCCGCCTCAAGCACCTGCTCGATGCGGTCTGGAACGAAGAAGAACTACTCAAACGCACGGACGAGATGGCAGCGATCGTCCAGCAGCACATACTGGACAAAAGGCGCGCCAGTGCCGCCCGAGACGCAGACCGGGTGCGCCGATTCATCCGCGAGCGGCGGGCGGTGATTTTGGCCGATCTCGCGCCAGAGCCGCCCGCTTGGCCTTGGCCCTTGGCCGCGGCCGACATCTGTTGGCCGGAACTAGGCTCTTTTGATCTACATTTTGAGACGACTTGGGGATCGAGCGAAAGCGAGAATCCGCTGGAGGAAGGGACGGTGACGTTGGCCCATTACGAGTTGGATGGAAAGGAGCAGTACTTCGAGCAGGCGGGGGCCACGGCCGGCTTTGAGGAAGGCGATGAGGAAAGCAGAGGCTGGGATGGAACACTCGACGCACTCGACAGCAATGGCAACGGCGTTTTGGACCGAGAAGACTACGATGCGGCCCTCGCGCTCGGCGTTGAAGACCTGCCGCCGTGGGACGAAATTCTCACCATTGACGCCAACGGCGACGGCACCATAGACCAGGGCGAATTCGAGGACGGAGTCGGGGCCGACGATGAAGGACTCACTGCCGCGGCGTCCATCTCCATTACCAGCCTCGGGGAGGACGCTGTCATAGACGTACTCACGGCTTCGCTGCCAATTGACCAAGTAGCCAGTGGTGCCAGCCTAGCCATCGACATGGATGCGGTCAGTGGTTACCACTTTTTGTTACCAGCCCCTTATAACGCACCGGAGCAGTTTGACCTGATTGGCAAGGGGGGAATCGAGTTCGACGAGGCGGGCACCGAACCGGGCGCAAAGGTTGCGGGCCGATTCTATGGCACCTTGTTCGACCTCGGCGGAGACACTGCGGCAGCAGCTAGCGACGACACAGCGGCGACAGACACTGGGCTGATTATCAACGAGGTCGCCGCTCAAGGCGATCCCCTCGACTGGTTTGAACTCTACAATGCCTCGGCTAGCCCGATAGAGCTTGCGGACTTTGTGCTGGCCGACGATCTGACGGACCAAAGTAAGCGCACCCCGTTCGAGGCGGGCACCGTCATCGAACCGGGTGCGTATCTACAGATTCAGCTAGACAAAGACGAGTGGCCCGGCTTTGCCCTCGGCCGCGACGAAGAACTGGGGATCTGGACGGTGGACGGCGCACTGGTCGCGCACATTGACTGGGAGAAGGGACAGGCCGATGAGGGAACGAGCTGGGCGCGCCTGCCCGACATCACGGGGGACTTTCAGACCGTGAGCACCCCTACGCCCGGTGCTCCGAATCAGGTCCAGACGGCGGTTGCCGAGCAGGCCGCCGGGGTGCCCGAGGCATTTCGGCTGCGCGGCAACTGGCCCAATCCGTTCAACGCCAACGCGACCATCGCCTTCGACGTGCCAAGGACCGTGCCAGTGCGCCTCGTGGTGTACGACGTGCTGGGACGCCGCGTACGCGCCCTGCACAGCGGCGAGACCCTCGCGGCCGGCCAGTACCGCACCGTCTGGAATGGCCGCGACGACGAGGGCCGGCCGGCTGCTAGCGGCGTCTATTTGTACCGACTCACCGCTGGGGAAGGCTTTACTGGGGTGGGGAGGATGGCCTTGATCCGCTAGGCCCCTGCATGAGTAACTGACGTTACGCCGCCTGATGTAGCGTCGGTCGGTCGGTCGTCATTCCCGCGCACGCGGGAATCCAGTGAATCCACGGTCGGGCTGGCCCCGTGCGTAACGTCAGTGAGTAACATATATCCCTAGCGACGGGGTTAAAGTAAGCGACGCCGGAAAACGCTTATAGCTAAAGGCCCTATCTCTTTTCGGCCTATATCCAAGACGACTGGCAAGTGACGCCGCTGACCGAAGCCCGTCTGGGCCTGCGCGGAACCTCTTCCACGTCGAGAACGGGATCGGCCTGTTTGCCTCGGCCGCGGTGGATTCCTTCGGCTTTGCTGTCCGGCCCTAGGAGCCCCCAGCCTTTCGCCGCCATTTAATAAGACGGAGAGGACGCAATGACACGCTCGATTTCTTGCCTAATCGGTATCTTTTTGGGTGCAACCTTCAGTTTCTCGGCTCAGGCGCAAGAAACGGACCTCAGCAAAAGTTTCGGTATTGGGGTTCAGGGAGCTACCCCCGCCTTTGGTGGAATTAGCTTTCGCTATACCGGACTGGCACCCGTATATCTGCAAACCGTTGGACGTTTTATTCTCAGGGATCAGAATAGCGACCATGCGTTAGGGGCTGGCGTTTCCTATGCCATATTCGAGCACCAAAACAAACAGAATATAGCCCGACTTTATTTTACCTTAGAAGGGGGCTGGCGATTTAAGGAAGAGCAGAATCTCCGCACCACAACGCTAGGAGTTGGACTCGCTTTTGGAGGCGAGTTGGTGTTTTCACTTGGGGGAATTCCACTCGGCTTAAACGTGGAAATCGGTCAAGGGTTTGGCAGAGAAAAAGATAGAGCTCAATCTAAGGGTCTTGCGGGCGTTTACGTAGGATCGGGCATCCATGCCTATTTTTAACGCTCTTTTGCAGGGCCTGTTCTCCACCCTCGCTTTTGGACTATTTCTAGCGGAATGCTCGGGTCTGCTCGGCGAAGAGGTCGAGCCGATGATGCCTGCCGCGGCGGAAATCACTTTTGAACAGTACGAGGTCGTCATCGGCGCGGCGAAACGCCAGAGCGTTTTGACGGGATTCTTGCTCGGTGGTGCTATCGCGGACCTTGCCGTGGTGAACATCGACGACAACGACGACCGCCGCTTGCGCATCTACGCGTTCAGCGACGGCACTTGGGCGTCGGTACTCGGCGCAACGCTGCGCCCCCAAGTGTTGTTCGTCGATGTGGCCAATATCGGCGGACGCGATCGCTTGATTGCGTACGAGCCCGGTCGCCTGAATTGGTTCGATCCCGAATCGGCGACGGAACGCGCACTAGTGGCGGTGACTTCCAACTTCAATCCGCCTCGCAGCCGCGAAATCCCCCATGTCGATGTCACGCGGGACGTGAACGGCGACGAGCGCGACGACCTAGTCGTGCCAGACGTCGATGGCTTCTGGGTGTTCATCCAAACGAGCGACGGCGCGTTCGCCGATCCCGTGCTGCTTGGCCCCTCCACCGATATGAGCAGGATCTACGGAGCCGACGGCTATCGCTACGACCCTTGGTCCCACAGCCGCGTCCACGAGATAGACTACAACCGAGATGGTCGCCGCGATCTAGTGTTCTGGAAGGAGGACCACTTCGAGGTTCATAGCGAGGACGAGCGCGGGCTGTTTACCCCGGCGGCCAAGACCTTCACGACCGACGTGGCATTCGACTCTGACAATTTCTCCTCGCTCGCCACCGGAGACATGACGGGGAAGGTGCTGCACTCGTTGGCCGACCTGAACGGCGATGGGGTCGCCGACCTAGTGGTTTTCTCGCTGGAGGGCCGGAGCATTGCCAGCAAGCGTTCCACCTACGAAGTGCATTTTGGTACGCCAACACCTGATGGCACCTCGTTCGCACGGGACGTCGATACCGCGTTTAGGTCGGACGGCAGCATTCAACTCGGGATGGACCGGCACGACCTAGATCGCAACGGCCAAGTCGCTTTGATGTTCACAACCATTGAGGTTGCGTACCTCGAAGGCAGCCTCTGGAAGAGCATCAAGGGGTTCATGGGCGATGACATCCGGTTGGATCTCGAGTTCTACCAGATGGAGGGGGGCCGCTATCCCGACGCACCCGCCGCCATCCGCAGAATCGCGTTGGACGGTGTGCCCAGCCATCGCGAGCCGGGGTCGGTGTCCTTGGACATCGTTCTTCGCGGGGCGACGCATGAACGCCGCAAGACGCAAAAGAGTTGGCCGCGCGCGTTCAACTCGACTTTGCTCATCGGGGATGTGACCGGCGATGGCCTCTCCGACCTGCTCATCGGGCAGCACCCAAGGCACTTGGGCGTCTTTGTCGGCGTGCCGGGGCCGGACCTGTTTTCCCAGCGGCCTCAGGAGGTTGCAGTCGGCGTGCCCAACGACGAGGAATACACTTGGCTAGTGGACCTCAACAAGGACGGCAAGCAGGACATCCTCATGCACCACCCGTTCACGCTACGAGATGCTCACGGGGCCCGGAAACTGCCGCCGGGAGCTGAGCCGCATAGAGTGACGATGCTGATCGCTCGATGATAGGTGCGCGCGTTGGAGTGGTGCGGCCCCGGCCACTCAGGGCCGCACCACGCTGCTGTCGGCCCGGCGGTCCTCAGCCGCGTAAAAGGCGCGCACCTGGTCCCCGACCAGCAGATTCTTCGCCTTCTCTTCGTCGATGTCGATCCCTAGCCCCGGCTGGTCGTTGGGATACATATAGCCTCCCTCCATGGTCGCGTGTCCGGGAAACGCTTCCAGCTCTTCTGCTCCGAAGCCGTTCTCCTCTTGGATTCCAAAGCTGTAGCTGGTCATGTCTAAGTGCATGGCCGCCGCTTGGTTGACCGGATCGTTGTCCCCGCCCTCCTGCCAGGCCGTCTGCACTCCGTAAAACTCGCACAGCGCGGCGATTTTGCGGCAGGGGGTGATGCCGCCGCCTTTGGCTACTCGCACGCGGACGTAGTCGATGAGGCGTTCGCTGATCAGCGGTAGGTATTCGTTGACATTGACGAATAGTTCGCCCATGGCCTGCGGCGTGGTGCATTGCTGACGCATGAGCCGGTACCAGCCGATTTGCTCTGGCGCCAGCGCGTCTTCGAGGAAAAACAGCCGGTAGGGTTCCAGCCGCTTGGCCAGTGCTACCGCGATTTGGGGTTTGAGGTGCTCGTGGACGTCGTGGGTGAGCTTGGGAGCAAAACCGAGCTTGTGGCGCAAGTACTCGAACATTGCGGGGATGGCCTCCAGATAGGCTTCGTCGTCAAAGGCCGGTGCCGCGGACCAGGCATTGCGCGGCTTGAGGGCGTTTTCCACGAACCCGCCGCCATAGCCGCCGAGTTGGCAGCGGATTACCGGCCAGCCCTCGTCGATGTAGTACTGGACGTCATCGGCGAGGGCTTCGTGGTCGCGGCCGCCGGCGTGGGCGTAGCAGGGGACCGCTGCGCGGCAGGCGCCGCCCAGCAATTCGTACACGGGCATTCCGGCCTCCTTGCCCTTGATGTCCCACAAGGCCATGTCGATGCCGCCCAGCGCGGCGTTGAGGATGGAGCCGCCGCGCCAGTAGCCGCTGGTGTAGAGGCACTGCCAGATGTCTTCGATGCGGCTGGCCTCGCGGCCAATCAGCAGCGGTCCCAAGCTCTCTTCGAGGGCCGTGGCGACCGTGGCGGCGTGGTTGTGCTCGCTGGCTGAGCCGATGCCGTAGAGGCCGGGCTGGTCGGTGATGATTTTGACGATGACCCACGTGCCGTTTGGGCGGGTGCGAATGCAGCGAACTTCCTTGATTTTGGCCATTGGCCTCCTCCTTGCGTAAGTTTGAGTTGAAAAATAAGCCCCATGCGCTGGGCGAAAAACCGCTTTTACCGAGAGGACACTTATGCGCGCCTTCCAATCCTACGCCTCTTTGGAACACTACATTGGCCGCCGCCTCTTGGCGCTGCTGGCCGCGCTGGCTCTAACCGACATTGCCATTGTGCTGAGCGCGTCGCTGAGCACCGCCTTAATGAGCACGGCGTCCGGGGCCGATGTGGTCCGCGCCCGCGCCCTTGAAATCCTCAACGACGAGGGGCAACCCGTGCTCGTCGCTACGGCCGATGAGCGTCAAAACGGCGTTTTGTGGGTGGGGGCCGGCAAGGGCCGGGGCGGGGTCAGCCTCAGCCTCGACGCGGCCGGCCACGGCTTGCTCGTGGTCAACGCGGCGTCTGGTGCGCCGCTGGTTTCGGTTGTAAGTAGCGACCAAGAGGGGGGCGCGTTGCAGGTGTACAGCGCGGCGGGCGAGCAGTTGGCGTACCTAGGCGCGAGCGAGACCGGCAGCGGCCACTTGGCCCTGCGGAGCGCGGCCGGCAATTTGCTAGTCACCGCGGGCGAGGACGAGGGCAGCGGCTTGCTGATGGCCAACAATGCCGCGGGCGTCAACATCTTCCTCGCCGGAGCCGATTCGTCGCAAAATGGCGGCTTGTTGATCAATAGCCACACCGGCGATAACCTGATCTACGCGGGTGCAGGGGCCGGCGGTAACGGCGGCTTGCACGTCAACGCCGCCCATGGAACCCACCTCGTATTTTTGGGGGCCGATGGGCAGCGCAACGGCGCGGTGGGGATTTGGGACCGCAATGGTGCCGGCCGAGTCTTGCAGAAGTAGCCGAGGAGCGGGGCGAACTATGGACTCCAGCGACCAACGCCTCGGGCGATCACCGCCGTCCGCGACCGTCTTAGGTGCGGTTGTCTGCGCCTTGCTCGGGGCGGTTTGCTGGCCGCCTCCGGCGAGTGCCGACGAGATTCGCTTTGCCTCCCGCCGCGACTGGCAGGCTTGGCCGCTGCCCGGCACGGTTGAGCTGACCCCACAGGGTGCCCTCAAGCCCGTTGCTGTCCGCCGCGACATCAATGCCGCCGGCAATGCCGCGGCCTTTGGCGGCGGCATTCGCCGAGCTGGTTCCAACCTAGGAGACGCGCCCCTGGTCATGGATGGCGATCTGTCCACCGGCTGGCATCCCCATCTAGACGATCCCCCTGCAAGCTGGACCATTGAGGTCGATTTGGGCCGGGGCGTCTCCGCCCGCCGCGTCAAGCTGATTTTCGATCCCCAAGGCCCGGCTCCGTCGCTTTTTGACCTGCTGCTCTCCACCGGCGAACACGCCGTTGACGAGGTCGATAATCCCATCGCTGAGACCGTTATCTACCGCCAGCGCGAGCGATTCAAGGAGAACACCCGCCACGAGATTGTCTATGAACTCGACCAGCCCTTCCACACGCCAATTCAGTACGTGCGCGTGGATCTGCTCGCCCTCGAACCAAACACCCGTCTCCTCGAAGTCGAGGTCGAAGCGCTGGGCGACAACATAGCTTTGGGGATGCTCCAACGCGGCGGAAACCTCGAAGTCGTCCTCGATGCGTTCGTCACCCAAGATCTCATTCCGCTGGGCAACGCCCAAGTGCTCATTGATGGCGACTTCTCCACCCGCTGGTTCGTGCGGCGCACCATCCAAGCCGAGCGCGACGTCTTTTCGCACATCGTCCTCGACTTGGGTGCCACCTACTTTATCGATAAGCTCAAAATCGTCGGCGGCGTAGTTGCCCGGCCCGGCGGCGGCATCACGGCCGGCAGCGGCCGGGTCATCGACTTTTTCATCACCCGGCGCTCCTTTGGGTTCAATTTTTACGAGGTGCTCGGCTCCGATGGCTCACTGGCGCCCGATGGCACCCTGATCTGGCAGAAGTACTATTCCGGCACCGCCAGCCAACACGTCAAAAAAGTAACCGGGGCCGCCACCCACGCGTTTGGGCTGGTGCCCACCCGCTTTATCCGGGTGTTGTGGAAGAGCTGGGACGCGAGCAATCGCTGGGCCTTCCGGGGCTTTGCCGAGGAGCTTCAGGTGTTCGGCGAGGGCTTCCCGCAGAACCTAAAGTTTCGTTCTCACATCATGGACTTCCAGAGCACCAAAAGCCTCAATGCCCTAGCTTGGGAAGCCGACATTCCGCCGGGCACCCGCTTGGAACTACGCAGCCGCTCCGGCGACAAAGTCGAAAACCTACTCACCTACTACGACAAGAACGGCAAGCAAGTCACCAAGAGGCGCTATGACAAGCTGATTCCCAGCTTCAAAGGGCCTATCGACACCTCCCGGGTCATCGGCAGCGACTGGAGTGCGTGGAGCAAGCTCTACGCCTTCTCCGGCCAAGAGTTCCAGTCGCCCTCGCCGCGGCGCTACGCCCAGCTACAGATGCGGATGGTCACCGCAGACCCAGCGGTGGCCCTGCAGCTCGACGCGCTCAGCATTGCGTTCAGCGACCCGCTATCCCAGCGCGCGGTCAGCGAAATTTTCCCGACCCAAGTTTTGCCGGGCGAGGAAACAGAGTTCCGCTTCTTCCTACGCCCGCGTGCGACTAGAGCATCTGGGTTCGATCGCCTCGTTTTGGAGACGCCGACGCCCGCGCGCTTTATTCGCGCCTTGGTCAACGACGCCCCCTTAGAGGTCGCAGACCAGCCGGTCGCAGCCGGCTTTGCGGTGACCTTCCCCCAGCCGCTGCGCGACGGCGATCTCGTGGAAGTGCGCTTTGCCGCTCAGGTCTTCCAGCAGTCCACCCCCTTCGTCCTTTTTATTCAAGACGCTCGCACCGCGGACGCCAGCCGCCAGCGCGTCGATCCCGGGGATGCTACCGACCAAGTCACCAGCAGCACCAACATCGTCGGTCTCCCCGTCGCCCGCGACCTCCTGCTCGACGTCGTCTTTGACACCGCGGTGCTGACGCCCAACGGCGATGGCATAAACGACGCGCTAGCTGTCCGCGCCGACGTGATCAACATCCTCGAACCGCGCCCTTGGCACCTGCGGCTCTACGACTTGGCCGGCCACGCGCTTGCCGAGCGCTCTCAAGCCGTCATTGCGGGTGCCCATCGCCTCACTTGGGACGGCCGCGACCAAGCCGGGCAACTGGTGCCGCCCGGCCTCTACCTGCTCGAACTCCACCTCGACGGAGACGCGCATGAGCAGCGCGTCCGGCGCGTGGTTTCAGTGGTCTATTGAAGCTCTGTTTTGGCGAATAGGTAGGAACCCTAGAAATCCGAATAGGAGAAAAAATAATGACGATTTGGGCATTCAATTGGACCGACGATGAAGACGCTCGGCAGCAGGTATATTTGAGCCATGCCCGGTAGGCTACACGCGAGTTTTTTCAGGTTGACCGAACGCACTTGGCTCAGCGTACACACCGACCGACTAATCAGGTCGATACGATGACGCGAGAGAGATACCGGCCCTTGTGTGAGCTCTTTTTTACTCGTATGAATAAGCAGGGTGCGGCTCCTGTGTTTCGGTTTTAGATGCAATTTTGGGCGATTACAAATAAACCTAACTCAGGGCCGTACCACAACTTAGATTACTGTCGTTTACTTAGGTGGTTTAGTAAGAAAACCTAACGCTCCCGATAGCATCGCCAGCCGCTGCGCTCCACTCGCCGCCTTGGCTGGCACACGCTGGCCGGGGCATCACAAGGAGAACCCATCATGCAGCAGCCCCCCGAGACTCACCCCGACCCTGTGCAAGGTATCGTAGCCGAGTTGTCCAAGCGATTAGACAGCATTGAGACGACCCAACGCGAGAGCACCCAAGCGTTACGGCAGGACAACGCTGTCTTGCGACAGGACATGGCCCGCATCGAAAGCCACCAACGCGAGAGCACCCAAGCGTTACGGCAGGACAACGCCGTCTTGCGACAGGACATGGCTCGCATCGAAAGCCACCAACGCGAGGACATAGCCACCTTACGGCAGGACAACGCCGAGATAAACCGCCGCATTGACCGTCTAACCCGCTGGATTATCGGCATCCAGCTTACAACGCTGATTGCGCTGGGTACGCTGATCTTGACCCGCTTGCCCGGATAATCCCTGCCTTGGTGCTCGCATAGGCCGGGGCCAACCAACACGGAGGAAAACACCCCATGCCGCCGACCGCTGCTTTAGCTCCCGTCCTCGACACGGCCCGACTTAGGGGCGCGTCCATTGCGCCGAAGACGCGCTTGACCAACTCGCCAAGCACTTAGACGCCAAAAGGAGTCCAAGCATGAATGAGACTAGGACGAAGATACTGGATAAACTATTCGAGGAGTGGAAGCAGCGGAGGGGAGAAGAAGCCAAGCTTATGTGTCTCGACGGTATTGTCTGTGAGAAGAATTACGAGAGCACCGAACCCAAGCTTCTCTTTGTCGCGAAAGAACCCAATCACCCAGAAGGGCGAGGATCTGACTACCGGAAATGGTGGTTAAAAGAGGTTAAGTACATATTCTCAAAGCGTTTGTGCCTGTGGGCTTATGGTGTCTGGAACGATTTCCCATCACTTTCCGAATTCGACGCAAAAGCGGACGAGTTGGAACTCATTCGCTCCATTTCATTTATGAATCTAAAGAAAGTCGGTGGGACCGGTTCAGCAGACCCCGAAAAGATCCGATTTATTACGGACCGAGACAAGGAGCTCCTGCGTCGGCAGATCGAAATCATCGACCCGGACGTAATTATAGGTGGGGTCGGCGACAGTAGCCTGTGGTCCTTGCTCTTTCCTGGAATCGCGCTCCAGGATTGTGGATTTGATATCCATGTGGCCCGCGTAAGGCGCGTCAGAGTCATCGACTTTTACCATCCTTCGCATCGGGTACCGAGGGCAATGAGTTATTCTTTGCTCGGGCGTGTCTTTCAATCTGACAAATTTAGAAGCTGTTGAGTCAAACGCGAATATCGGAAAAGTCAGGCGCATTCTACGGGGTTTCAGCACCCGGAGGCCTCCAAAATGGGGCTTATACGGTTGCAAACCAACCCTTTTTCGTGGATTATGCAGAATAACTCAACAGCTAGTGCCGCCAGCCGCTGCGCTCCACTCGCCGCCTTGGCTGGCACACGCTGGCCGGGGCATCACAAGGAGAACCCATCATGCAGCAGCCCCCCGAGACTCACCCCGACCCTGTGCAAGGTATCGTAGCCGAGTTGTCCAAGCGATTAGACAGCATTGAGACGACCCAACGCGAGAGCACCCAAGCGTTACGACAGGACATGGCTCGCATCGAAAGCCACCAACGCGAGAGCACCCAAGCGTTACGGCAGGACATGGCTCGCATCGAAAGCCACCAACGCGAGGACATAGCCACCTTACGGCAGGACAACGCCGAGATAAACCGCCGCATTGACCGTCTAACCCGCTGGATTATCGGCATCCAGCTTACAACGCTGATTGCGCTGGGTGCGCTGATCTTGACCCGCTTGCCCGGATAATCCCCTGCCTTGGTGCTCGCATAGGCCGGGGCCAACCAACACGGAGGAAAACACCCCATGCCGCCGACCGCTGCTTTAGCTCCCGTCCTCGACACGGCCCGACTTAGGGGCGCGTCCATTGCGCCGAAGACGCGCTTGACCAACTCGCCAAGCACTTAGACGCCAAAAGGAGTCCAAGCATGAATGAGATGCAGAACAAACTCAAAAGGTATTACGAGGAAGCTAGTATTGCGTCTGTGAAAAAAGTGATAGACGAAAACGGCTGCTACGATTACGAAGAGATGTTAAGCTCTTTCCGTTGTCCTAAGAAGGATAGCTGTCGAGATACCTGTAAGAAAGCCTATGAATGTTCGGTCGGAGACACGGGATTTCTCTTTTCACCTCGGACGGAGTGCATTCCAGTCAGCCAATACTACGAGAAAAGGGAGTACGAAGGCCACCGCATCCCGCGTATCGTGGTTGTCTCCCTGTCCGCTCCGAAGCCAGAGCTAAAGGCACCTTGTCCCACTGAGGAGAGTAGGTCTTGCCGGCTGGGCCAGCACTGGCGAGGGACGACGACGACCGTCCGGAGCCTTCTTGCTCCCTTTAGCTGCCTAGCCCCAGCAGGAAATGACAAGGACGAGAGTACAAGAATAATAGAGCAACTCTTCGTTCATAATACGAACGGGGAAGTGTTACTCCAACTTCAATGGATCAAGGCAAGAGCCCGACCGATTATACGAGAATTGTGGATGCTATCTCAAAAAGGAAGTGAGTATTCTCAAGCCCGACGTGGTCGTTACCCAAGGCAATCCCGCGCACTATATGTCGAAACAGTATGTTTTTGATAAGGGTTCCAAGAGACCAGTAGAGTGCATCTCTGATTCCATCGCACGTATCGTGCATCTAAGGGAAGATAGCTGGAGGGTCTATTGGCTGCGGTCGTACTTTCCGACGGCTCCCGGTTTCTGGGAGCAGGCTGGTCCAGCAATTGACTCTGCGAGTGATGGGTGTGAAAGTCGGGGTAAGAAGCGGAAAAACCTCGTGCGCTACGGCAGAGACATAAAGAAGTTCATGGAAGAACGGTAAATCGCAGCAGCCTATTGGTCACTAGTCCAAAATCTCCAGTGTCTTTGTGGTTTAGAAAGAACGCCTAGCGCGTCCGATAACGCCGCCAGCCGCTGCGCTCCACTCGCCAGCCCAGCGCGTCGAGATGGGTTGCGCGGATTTGTTCGATGTGGCGGGTATGGGCCGCGGCCTTCTCTTCGCTGAAAGCGTATTGGCGCAGGCGCTCGGGATCGAGTTCGACGCCCAGCCCCGGCTCCTTGGGCACGGCGAGGAACCCCTGATCGTAGGCCATCTTGCCGCCGCAGATCACGTCGTCGGCCCACTGGTTGTAATGCGCGTCGAGCGCATGCGCCGAGAAGGGTGGAAAGGCGCGGTCCCGCCCCCAGACGATGTGATAGGGCATCTCGTAGGGAAAGGTGAAAGCGGCGATGTGCAGGCGGATCGCCGTCGCCGGTCCCAGCTCATAAGCGCTGTGCATGCCGATCCCCATGCCCATAAAGCGCGCCGCGTCGTAGTAGCGCTTGAGTGCCAGCGGCCCGGCGTAGGCGTCGGGAGCGGAAATGTCGGCCGGCTGCCAGCGGCGCAGCGCGTCCAGATCCAGTGCCGCGTCTAGGGCACCATCGCCGTAGCGGCCCTTGGCATCGGGATGCGGTACCAGCGGCGGCAGCCAAGCGTGCGACGAGATCGGTATGGTGCTCAACAGCCGCAGGCGATGACCGGCGCGGAAGATGGGAGCGAAACGCCCGCCCACCGGCTCCTCAATCCACTCCAGATGACAGTCCTCTACCTCGCGCATAAAGCGCAGTGCCTGCGCCTCGCCCCAAGAGGCGTGTGGATCGGCGCGGATGTCCACGTCCGGTCCCACGGCCGCACGGATGTTGCGCACCAATTCCACATAGCGATGCGGCTCAAAATCGCACATCGAGAGCTTGATGTTGTGGAAGCCGTGGGCGCGGATAATGCCCTGCACGTAGGTTGGATAACTCTCAAAGGTAACGGCGTTTTCGCCGTTGAGGTCGGGGAAGCTATACCAAGTATAGGCCGACATTGGTACGCGCTCTGCCAAAGGGGTCTCCAGCGCGAAGAGTTCGTGCAAGTACTGGCCCAACGGCCGGTTGGCGATTTTGCCGATCAGGTCCCAGTAGGCCAGGCCCATATCGGCGCGGATGCGTGGGTCAAAGGGATTTTTACCGCGGACTTTGTCCTTTAATTCGTCGGCGTCCGCGTTGGTGCCCTCGGCAATGCCGACCAAGCCCTTATCGGTCTCGAATTCGGCAAAGGTAAACCCCTCGGCCGAGCCATCCCAGCGCTTGGTCCCAATCCAAGGCATCAGCACCCGGAAAACGCGCACATCGCGGATGGTGTGCCCGGCGGCAAAGCCCTCGGCTTGGATCCGCTGCTCGACGGCTTTGGCTTGGGCGACGGTCTCGCGGTCGAATTCGGCTAGCTCTGCTATGGGGTCCATGTCGCGTTTCCTCCGGTTTAATGGTCGTC
This sequence comes from uncultured Latescibacterota bacterium, assembly GCA_958295495.1. GTDB lineage: Bacteria > Latescibacterota > UBA2968 > UBA8231 > UBA8231. The sequence goes on along the minus strand of OY282352.1, from coordinate 5,925,731 downwards.
GGCGAGCACTAATCCTGCTTCTCTACATGTCGTCTCAGAATAAAAGAAGGTGGCCGACCCGAATCTACGCAGACGTACTTTTTCTCGGCAACCGCACTTGGATGCGCCCTTGCTCTACTCCGATTCGACGGAGTATATTCACCCGCAGCGGACTGAGGACACTATTTCATTTATTCAATGCGGAGGAGACCGTGCCGTTGCTAGGTGCTCTGGCCCTTGAAGGCGCGTTCATGGGCGTCAACCGAGTGGCCAAAAGACTTGAGCCGGTAGAAGGATTTATGGTATGGGAACCAACGACGTGATCGACTCCATAGACCTCTTCGAGAGCGGGACCCAAGGCTACCATACCTTCCGCATCCCGGCCCTGACCACCACGCTCGCCGGCACGGTGCTCGCCTTTTGCGAGGGCCGCAAAAACGCCCGCGGCGACACGGGTGACATCGACATGCTGCTGCGGCGCAGCGAAGATGGCGGGCAGACGTTTGCTCCCTTTGAACTGGTGTGGGACGACGGCCCGAACACCTGCGGCAATCCCTGCCCGGTGGTCGATGCTCGCACGGGTGCGATTTCCCTACTGATGACCCACAACCTCGGCCACGACCACGAGCGCGAGATCATCGACCAAACGAGCGCGGGAACCCGCACGGTGTGGCTGACGCGCAGCGAGGACGACGGCCGTATGTGGTCGCCTCCGGTGGAGATTACCGCCGCAACCAAGCAACCTAACTGGACTTGGTACGCCACCGGCCCGGGCGCTGGCATCCAGCTAGCCACCGGCCGGCTCGTCGTCCCCTGCGACCACATTGAAGCGGGCACCAAGCAATACTACTCGCACGTCCTGCTCAGCGACGATGGCGGCCAAAGCTGGCGGCTCGGCGGCTCAACCCCTCAAGACCAAGTCAACGAGTGCGAAGTGGTCGAGCTGCGGGACGGCCGCCTGCTGCTCAATATGCGCAACTACGACCCAAGCATCCGCGCCCGCGCCGTTTCGTTTAGCACCGATGGCGGTCAGAGCTGGTCGTCAATAGCGCGCGATCCCGTCCTCGTCGAGCCGATCTGTCAGGCCAGCATCCGCCGGGTCGGCCCCAGCCTACTCTTTTCCAACCCGGCCAGCGCCGAGGCCCGCCAGAACATGACCGTGCGGCTCAGCAACGATGACGGCCAAACGTGGGCCGCCGCCCGCGTCTTGCACCCCGGCCCGGCCGCGTACTCCTGTCTGGCCGCTCTGCCCGATGGCCGCGCCGCCTGTCTCTATGAATGCGGTGCCGAGCAGCCCTACGAGCGCCTGACCTTGGCCCGCTTTTCCCTAAACTGGATGTGCGACGCCCCGTGAAAATCACCGACCTCCGCACCCTCTGCCTCTCCCGTCCCCACGAGTCCGACCGCCAGTGGTTCAGCGCCGCCTTCCACGTGGAAAAAGCCGACTGTCCCATCGTCATCATCGACACGGACGCCGGCTTGCAGGGCATTGCCGAACCCTCTACCTATGGCGACCCGCCGCTCATTCGCCAGCGGCTCGACGCGCTCAAGCCCAGCCTCATTGGCCGCGATCCGCTCGACCCGGATCTCGCGCCCAAACCCACCGGCGACCGCTTGTTGCACATTGCCCACGCTGGGCTCGAACTGGCGCTGTGGGATTTGCGCGCCAAGGCGCAACGCAAAACAGTCGCCGAACTCATCGTCCCCCTCATCACGCCCGCTACCCCCGAGCGCAAGCCGCGCACCCTCCTGCGCCTCTATGCTTCGGGCGGCGTGCAGTACGACTGGGACGACCGCCCCACATCTGTGGTTGATGAAGCACAAGCCCTCGCCGACCGGGGCTTCACCGCCTATAAGATGCGGCTGGGCACTGAGTGGTCGTGGTCGGGCGTCACCGTCGCGCAGATGATCGCCCTGTTGCGCGCGGTGACCGACGCGGTCGGCGAGCGCATGGAGCTGATGCTGGAGGGCAATTGCCGTCTCGACGAGGCGCAGGCCCGCGAGATTGGCCACTTTCTCGACGAGGCGGGCTGGACTTGGTTTGAAGAACCGCTGCCCAAGGACCAGATCGACGGCTACGTCCGCCTCAACGCCGAACTGCATCTGCCCATCACCGGCGGCGAATCCAACGCGACCCGCGACCAGTTCGAGCCGTTCTTCGCGCGCAGAGCGTACGCCAAGGGTCAGCTCGATGTCGGCGTTTGCAGCCTCGGCGAGGCCATCGGCATCTACCACCGCGCCAAAGAGCACGGCATTGAGCTTTTCACTCAGAACTGGCACAACGGCCTGTTGACCATGGCCAACGCCCACTTCCTCGCCGCCCTCCCCGAAGAGCACGTGCTGGAAATGTTCATCGGCCAAGGGCCGTTGCAATGGGACATCCTCAAAGACCCGCCCGCAACCGAGGGCTACCTCGCGCTGCCCGACGCGCCCGGCTGGGGCGTGGAACTAGCCGACGACCTCGAAACTCGCTTCCCCTATATCCTTGGGCCTTGGGGCCGTGCGGTGGAGCGCTAGAAAGCGGATTCAGAACCTGCTCGGTCGTTTTTCAATTGTAGTGCAACCCTCGTGCCGACCTAGGATTTGACGACCGCCCTCTTTGGAGCCAACATGATAAAAGATCCCCCGCTACTCACCGTCCGCCGCACCTTCCCACGGCCCCCAGAAGCCGTTCTGCGCGCCCTCCGCAATGTTCCCACCGGCTTTATCGCCGACTGCATGAACGGCCGCGGCGCACTCGATTACCGCATCAAGCCGCTCGATCCCAACAACTGCAAGCTGGTCGCGCCCATTGTCACCTGCCATCCGGGGCCGGGCGACAACCTCGCCGTCTTTGCCGCGCTCGAGATAGCGCAGCGCGGCGACGCGATTTTCATTGCCACGGATGCGTTCACCCGCACCGCGGTCGCCGGCGACATCATGCTGGCCATGGGACGCAACCGCGGCCTCGCCGGCTTTGTCACCGACGGCCTGATGCGCGACATCGACGGCATTCTGCCCGTCGGTCTGCCCGCCTTCTGCATGGGCATCACCCCCAACTCCTGCACTCGCAACGGCCCGGGCACCGCCGGGATGCCCGTGGTCATGGGGGGGACCTGCGTCGATGCGGGGGAAATTGTCGTCGCCGACCGCGACGGGGTGGTGATCATCCCCCACGACCAGTTCGACCATGTCGTGGAAACCCTGCCCAAGGTGCGCGAGGCCGAGGAAAACCTCACCCGCCAAGTCCGGCTGGGACTGGACAATATCGAGGAAGTGCGCACGCTGCTCGACTCCGACCGCACCGAGCACATCGACTAACCTTCGACAAGCACCAAGCTCGGCTGCTCGAGCGCTATCTCTGATCGCTGCTTGGTCCCCATCTCCTCTACTGTTCCGTCGGCTAGGCCATAGAGCCGCACCAATCCCGTACCTTCCCACGCGCATGGGATTGCAGCCCCGGCAACCGCTGGCAACAGCAGTGCCAAGGTGCGGGTCGGCCCGCGGAGCAGCCGCGCTGTCGCGCCATCGCCCTCTATGCTAGTGGCCTCGGCAAAGGGCACGCGAAAGCGCTGTAGCAGCGCATTGAGGCAGCGCAGGACGCCAAAGGCGGGGCGGGGGTTACACCGGGGATCCAGCAGTCCTTGGCCCACATCCATGGTGCGGTCCAGATCGATAAAAGGCTCGACAAAGAGCCGCGCCCTCGGCAGCAGCGCAGTTGCAAAGAGCGCCTCCGCGGCTTGGACTGCATCGTCTTGGTCGTTTTGCCCCGGCAACTCAAAGAGCAAATCCAGCCGACCTATCGTGGTCAGGGCACGTACCTCGCGCCAAGCCAAGGCATCTTCCCAAGGGGCCGCTGCGTCCAGCCGGCACAGGGCCGCTTCTATCCAAGTATCGGCGTTTTGCAACCGACTGTTGAGTTGAGCCACTTCGTCGGGCCGGTAGCCGATCCGCGTCCGGGGGTGCTGCTTGCCGGCCATCTGCTGGCCGGGGATCACCGGGGCGAAGGACAGCCGCAGATTGCGGTGGTAGCTTTTGCACAAGTACAGACACGACGAAGATGGCCAAGGCCCGCCCGGCGTCTGGATCTCCCAAGTATCCACTTGGTCGCGGCGACGCTCCAGAATGGAGTCGTACGGGGTATCCTCGTCGTCGAGAATGGTCGCTTGCACTTGGACGCCTTGGCTGCGGAGAAAGCGCAGGCGATCGCCAGACGGGTCCAAGTCGGTCCAAGGACAACGCACAGCCTGTGCGCCTAGCTCCAGACAGGCCAGCAGGGGATAGTCGTTGCGCACCGGCTGGCGCACCATTGAGGGAAAGGTTATGGGGACTTGCGCTGCCCAACCGAGTGGGTGAGTCGCGGTCAGGCCCAATGGAGCCCCGCCCAAGTCGGCGGTTGCCGGGATGAGCAATCGCCGCGGCCTTGGTGCCTTGGCGGTGCGGATCAGGTGGATGTCGAGTCGGTTGTGGCGCAGGCGACACAGGTAAAAACCCAACTTGGGCTGGTCGTTGCGGCCTTGCTCGGATGGCGGTGCGCTGTTGAACAAGTGGCTAAAACCGGGCCGCGTAAAAGAAGTGGAGGGGACAATGCGATAGTCCAAGGCTCCGGCCGGCTCGCAAAAGGCAAAGTGTACGTGGGCCGCAAAGAGCCAAGCCACCCGGTGCGCGGCCAACAATTTTAGCAGCCAAGTGCGGGCCGGTTCGCCGATGTTGTCGTAGTGGCCCAGATGCGGCTCGGCGGGGTTGTGCAGATAGGGCGGCAGGTGCAAAAATACCGCGATGCGCATCGCCGCGTGCGCGGCCAAGTCGTCCTCGAACCAAGTCCGTTGTTCTTCCTCTGCGGGCAGGCCGGTGTTCAGAATCTGGCTGTTGAGCACCACCAAGTGCAGGTAGTGATGGTCAAAGCTATACCAAGACGGGCCAAAGCGCCGGTGGTATGCGGCCAGCCCCTCGGCCGTGACCGGATGGGTCGGCATAGTGGGGTCGGGTTTGTCGCCTACGTCGTGGTTGCCGGCGACCCAGCGCGGCTGCACGCCGCAGGCGGCCATCTGCTCTAGGGCTTGGTCCAAGGCCGGGACAAAGCCCGCGCTCTCGGGGTACTCCTGCACCACATCGCCCATGTGGACGACAAAATCCGGCGCTAGGGCGGCCACTAGACGCAAGGCCACGGCCGCTCGTTGGCTTTGTTGGGCGCGGGAGGGAAATTCGTCCATGCCGACGCCCCCTTCCAGCGCATAGTGGGTATCGGCGATGACGACGAACTCGCTTAGGGCCTCGGGCAATAGGGTGCGGTCGAACAGGGTGGGGGACATGGAGGTAACATAACGCGCGGAGTTCGCCGTTGTCCATATTCGCTCCCGCGCCGTCCCTTGAGCGCGCGGGCCGCGTGCGCTAATATGGAGAGTGTGCCTGCCCACCCTCACTCCCCGAGGTAACGCCATGAACGCCCTACTCCCCTGCGCCTTATTGGCACTCGCCGCTTGCTCCGACCCCTGCGCCGAAGCCATCGACCAAGCCTTCCTCGACGGCGAGGCCGCCAAAGAAGGAGCCGTGCGCACCGAATCCGGCCTCATCTATCAGGAGCTAAAGGGAGGCTACGGTCCCCAGCCAGGGCCTAAAGCCCGCGTCACCGTCCACTACAAGGGCATGTTTGCCGATGGCAAAGTCTTCGACAGCTCGTACGAACGGGGCCGCCCCAGTACGCTGTCGCTCAAAAGGGTCATCCCTGGCTGGACCGAAGGCCTGCAGATGGTGAAGGGCGGCGGCCAGGCGCGGTTTGTGATTCCGCCGGAGTTGGCCTACGGCAAAAAGGGCAAGCCGGGCAGCATCCCCCCGTGCGCGACCTTAATTTTTGAAATCGAGCTATACGAGATAAAAGGGAGTTGAATCCATGAGCAACCTACCGCGCCGCAACATGGGCCGCACCGGCATGCAGCCCCGAGCACTCGGCATGGGCGCAGCTTTTGTGGGTGCGTCCGGCGAGGCCGAGACCATCGCCACTATCGAACGCGCCCTCGATCTAGGCATTGACTATTTCGACAGCTATGCTGGCCGCAACGAGGACCGCTGGGGCAAGGCGCTAGCCGGCGTTGAGCGGTCGAGCTATTACATGCAGGCCAAGGTCGGCCCGCACCCGGAACGCCCCAAGGACTTTTCGGCGGCGGCCACGCGCTGGAGCGTCGAACAAAGCCTGCAATCGCTCCGCATCGATTACCTCGACGCCGTGTTGGTCCACGATCCACCCGACATTGCCGACCCTTTGGGTACTGGTCGCGCCTTCGACGAGTTGCAGAAAATGAAGGAAGAGGGCTTGGTGCGTCACATTGGTTTGGGGGTTCGAGAGCACGAATTTCACCGCGCCGCCATTGAGGCCGGCCACGCCGAGATCGTCCTCACGTTCCTCGACTACACGCTCCTCGACCAGTCCGTCGCCCGCACCACCATGCGCTTGGCCAAAAAGCACGGCACCGGCCTGATTCTAGCCAGCGTCTTCGGCATGGGTCGCTTGACCGGCATTGAGCCGGACCGCGTCGCCGAGCGACGTGCTCACGCCATCTGGCAGTGGTGCCAAGAGCAAGATGTAGAAATCAAGCACTTGGCCATGCAGTTCTGCCTCGACGCGCCCATCAACGGCATCGTCATGAGCGGCCCCGCCGACCGCCACCAGCTTCAGGACGCCTATGACGCGGCAACTCAGGAAGTGCCCGCCGAAATTTGGGCCGAGTTTGAGGAGAAGTTCGGGGTTGGGGTCTAAACGGAGGGTCTGGAATTAGTGCTAATCCCGTCAGATGGAGTAGAACATGGATTTCTCATTACCTGAATGTCGCAGTTACTTCGCAACTATCGCGGATTCGTACGATCGGCTCCAGCCAGTCCTAAGTCCGCCCTATAGCAGGGGTTTGGACATGATTGTGGATTTGATCCCCTTCGCTGCCGCTGATTCGTTCGAGTTTGTGGAACTCGGCTGTGGCACGGCGGAGCCGACTGTGCGCGTGTTGGAACACTTCCGCCGCGCCACTGGCACCTGTATAGACAGCGAACCGGAGATGCTTGCGCTTGCTAGGCGGAAACTGACGTCACATTTGGGTCGGATCGAGGTACGGGAAGCGAACATAAATCGTTGTGATATCCCGCAGTGTGACGTGGTTTTCTCGTCCAAGACCATTCATCACGTTCCTCCAGCCGCTCTGCCCGAACTTTTTACGCGGATCGTGAACGCACTCCGGCCGGGTGGTTGCTTCGTCCTGTACGACGCGATGTCGGTCGAACCCCACTGGGGAGCAAGCGTTCGGCGGCAGTCGTCGCGCTTCCGCCAGCGTCATCTCCAAGAGGCAGTTGCTGCAGGGGTAGCTACTCAGCAAGAGATTGATGCTAGGGTGGAGTACAAGCGAGCGATGAAGGTCGCTGGGCAGGATGTCGAGTACGAACACAGCGCAAAGAACATGATCGACGCCATGATTGAGGCCGGGTTTGATGAAGTTGCTGTCGTCTGGCGCATGTTTGCCGACGCGATCCTGCTGGCTTGCATACCAGCCAAGGTGGCCTGAGGTGGCACCTTTGAGAAACGGCTTGGAGTCGGGTTTCAATTCGTTATGTTTGGTACATGATCAAATCCTCTAAGGACAGAGAAACCGAGAAGATTTTTCACGGCCAATTTTCCCGCAAATTGCCGCAGAATATTCAACGAGTAGCTGCGCGCAAACTTGAGCAACTTAACGCTGCCACAGTCTTTGAGACCCTGCGCGTACCGCCTGGCAATCGACTTGAAGTATTGACGGGTGATCGACAAGGGCAGCACAGCATTCGTGTGAACGACCAGTGGCGTGTGTGCTTTGTGTGGCGCGACGATAATGTTTTCGATGTCGAAATCGTTGATTACCACTGAGGAGGTACAATGACTAAGCGCGACTTTCCGCCAATCCATCCGGGTGAGGTTCTGCTAGAGGATTTTCTCAAGCCTATGCAGATGAGTCAATATCATTTGGCTCAGTCAATCGGTGTGCCGCCACGCTGCATCAATGAGATTGTACGCGGAAAGCGGGGCATCACGGCAGATACAGCCTTGCGACTGGGACACTTTTTTAGAATGGAAGCGCAATTCTGGATGAATCTCCAAGCCCGTTATGATCTTGAAACGACCCGGGAAACTTTAGCCGACAGACTGGATCAAGAAGTTCGGATACATAAGGTCTAACACGAGACTGCGATGACCGAAATACTGAATGAGCATGTGGCGTGAATTGACATTCTCGACCAGCTCCTTAAAGGACGCGGTACTTGTTATCGAGGATGAGCGTGCGAACGTACTCGCCGATCCGCTGCGTTGGCGCATCCTCGAAATCCTTGGAGACGGGAAGTCGGTTGCGGAAATTTCGCAGACGCTGGACGTTACCGATGCTCGGGTGCTGTACCACTTGCAACGACTGGCGCAAACTGGTGTCGTGCATTTGGAGGGATATGGCGCAAGCTCCGAGGAATGGCGTTGTTTGCCAGCGGTAGGGACGCTTCGCGTTCGAGAGAGCCGTTCGGCGCAGGACCAAATTGCGGAGGCCATGCCAACGGATGTTGTCAGCCAGTTTAATCAAGCATTTCGCGAAGTGGCCGAAGGCTTATACGGCTCGACATTCCAGCAATCCGTCAATCACAACCGCGCGCGGCTTGCTGAAGAACAGGCTGCCGAATTTGGTCGTCGATTATTGGCACTTATAGAAGAGTACTTTCCCCCGGGGAAAGGAGATCAACAGGGCATCAAATACGGTTTCTACGGGATTTTCACGCCGATTGATCTGCATCCGCTTGGGGACTCTGAAGAGGAGTGAGGGCAGGATCTCAGATAGAGGCTTGGCCCCCTTCGATTATACAACTGGCGGGTCTAGAAACGGCAATCTACAAGCTGTTAGGAGGCTAACGATAATGCACAAGGCGTGGAAAGAATACATGGAGAGCACTTAGGACGTGCTACGCGGGAAACCGCGTATCAAGAATACACGAATCCCTGTGGCTTGGGTGCTCGGCTACTTGGCGGATGGTTATTCCGCCGACCAGATAAAAGCCGAATTTCCGGATCTGACGACCGAGAGCATCGCCGCCTGCTTGGATTATGCCCGTGAATTGGCGGATTTTGAAGTCCTACGATAGTACCTTTCATTCACACCTTCCATTCTTCCTTATCTCGCGGGGATACCATGTCGCAGGCAACAGATGATTTGAGGGGCAGCTTGGTCGCCTTAGTGACGCCAATGACGGCATCGGGGGCCATCGACTGGGCGGCGCTGGACAGCTTGGTGGACTGGCACTTAGAGTCCGGGACGCACGGCATTGTGCCGGTGGGCACCACCGGCGAATCGGCCACGCTGACCCACGCCGAACACAAGCAAGTGATCGCATCCGTAGTGCGCCGGGTGGACGGCCGCGTGCCGGTGGTCGCAGGCACCGGTGCCAACGCGACTGCCGAGGCCATTGAGTTCACCCGGGCGGCGCAAGGCGACGGTGCCAACTACTGCCTGTCGGTGACGCCGTACTACAACAAGCCGACTCAGGAGGGCCTTTACCGGCACTATTGCGCCATCGCCGAGGCCGTGGACTTGCCGATGGTCCTCTACAATGTGCCGCCGCGCACGGCGTGCGACATGCAGGCCGCGACCGTGGCCCGGTTGTCTGCTGTCGATTTGATCGTCGGCATCAAGGAGGCGTGTGGCGACCCCAACCGCGTCGCCGAGATCAAGGCGCTGGTGCCCGACGACTTCGTCCTGCTGTCCGGCGAGGACGCGCAGACGCTCACCATGGCGGGTTACGGTGCTGTCGGAGCGATTTCGGTGACCGCCAACGTCTTGCCGGTGGCCATGGTCGAGTTCTGCCAAGCGTTCAGCGAAGGCGATGACGACAAGGCCCGCGAGTTGGATGCCAAGCTCCAGCCGATTCACGAGGTCTTGTTCATGGAAACGAGCCCTATCCCAACCAAGTGGGCACTCAACGCCATGGGTAGGATTGACGTTGGTATCCGCCTGCCGCTGGTGGAACTGACGGCTTCCGTGCAGGCCGAAGTACGCAAACGACTGGAGATCTTGGGCGCGCTTTAACGACCTTTCTTGGCCGAATCTGAAGGGACTCGGCAAGTCTTGCCCGCCCCGCAAAGGAGTTTTAAAAACACTTTTAATTTCGTTCTATCACTTTTATCTGAGGGAAAATGAGTTTACATAACAAGAGCGATTCTTATTACCAACTCTGGAAAATCAGCGTTGGTGCTGAAGCCCAAGATGTACTGGCTTGTGCCCTTGAACTGGGGCTATTTACCCAACTGGCTGACGGTCCCAAGACCATTGCCGAGATCGCCGAACAGATGAGTATCCAGTTGCGGCCTGCCGAGGTTCTCGCTGTAACCTGTGCAGCAATAGGCGTATTGAGAAAAGATGGGGATCGTTATGCAAATGTTGGTGACATGGAGGAATTTCTCGTGGAGGGCCAAGCACTCTACAATCAGTATACTGCTTTTGGACGAGCCGGTTATGTCGATCCTGAGCGCGGTGCTAAGATCAAAGAGGCCATTCTCACGGATAGCCCCCAAAAAGGGGCTGGCTGGCTGGACAAAGCAACGGGTAAGAGTCGTCCCTCTATGGCCTTTTATCCCAAACGCCATCATCTGCGCATCATCTGGGGCGACTGTGTGGCGCAAGCGTTCGATTTTTCTAAGTACAGAAAGATAGTTGATCTCGGTGGAGCCACAGGAGGGCATTTAGTGGGCATCGCAAGACGCTACCCCCACTTAGACGCTATCGTCTTCGACTTGGAATATAATCGTCAGGGGGCAGAAGAAGGTCTTGCTCAGACGGATTCTTCGGGAAAAATCGCGTTCCAAACGGGTAATTTCTTTGCAGACACCTATCCTCCAAAGACCGATGTATTTTTCATGTCGCATGTTCTACACGACTGGGGACGCGATCGCTGTATGTGTATTCTGCAGCGATGCTATGAAGCTTTACCTGAAGGCGGTGTGGCTATTGCAGCGGAATTTCTTCTCAATGAAGAGAAGACAGGTCCTTTGCTAGCAGCATTCCAGGGCCTGCATGTTTTTTACAACAACATTGAGGCTAAACAGTGGACTGGCTCCGAGATTCAACAAATGATATCAGAAGCAGGCTTTCAAGATATATAGGACTTACGCAAAAGACTCAGTTCGGAGGTGAATATGGCCCAACCGACGCGCTTGGATTACTGTCAGTATTTGCTCAGCAGTCCCCTCAACTATACCCTGACCCATTTCGCCGACCATAGCGAAGGGTTCAGCCATGATAGGATCAACCGGTATCTAGCGGGTGATCGTATCCTCCCGCGCTTGGTATGGGAAAATGTTAAAGCGCACCTTGTTTTGACCTCCCAAGGCTATGTTATCTTTGATGACACCGTTTTGGATAAGCGACACGCTCGGAAGATTGCGTTAGCTCGCCGTCAATATAGTGGAAATACCCACACCCTCATCAATGGTATTGGCGTCGTCACCTGTGTTTATGTCAATCCGGTCTTAGATCGGTTCTGGTTGATTGACTATCGGATTTATGATCCACAAGGAGATGGTAAAACCAAGTTGGATCATCTCCAAGACATGTTGTCTCTCTTAGTCTACCAGAAGAAACTCCCTTTTACAGCGGTGTTGATGGATAGTTGGTATGCTTCAAAAGCCATCATGCTACACATTGAGCAGTTGCAAAAAATCTATTACTGCCCCCTGAAAACGAATCGGCGCGTGGACGATTCGGGCGGCATAAAACCCTACCAACGCGTAGATAGCTTAGCTTGGACCGAAACGGAATGCGAACAAGGTAAAGGCATTAAAGTCAAAGGGTTTCCCAAAGACCACAAAGTGAAATTATTCCGGGTGGCGTCTTCTACCAGACGCACGGATTATGTCGTGACCAACGACCTCGCTCAAAACGACACATCGGTTACACAACAGGCGTGTACCTGGCGCTGGAAGATTGAGCAATTTCATCGGGAAGCCAAACAGGTGACAGGGCTTGAAAGGTGTCAATGTCGACGGGCACGAATTGTTCGCAATCACATCGGGTGTGCCCTGTTGGTTTGGGTTCGGCTGCAGCACGTGGCGTATCAGACCAAGCAAACCATTTATCAAGTCAAACACGGCTGGTGGGCTCAGTACTTGCAGCAACAACTCAAATCCCCTTCTATTCCTATGGAGCTTGCGTAAGTCCTAATATAGAGATCCGCCCTATAGATCCTGAACAGAGTATTGTTATCGGGTGGAAAAAATAAAATTCAAGGGGGTGCAGTCCATAACGCAATGAAACAGGACATAAGGATCTGCTTTATTGGCGACTCATTGGTTAATGGTACTGGTGACGAGGCGGCTCTCGGATGGGCCGGGCGTCTATGTGCTATGGCCAATGCGAGTGATATACCTGTTACCTATTACAACCTTGGTATTCGGCGAAACACGAGCAAAGATATTCTGCTGCGCTGGGAGAACGAATGCACCCTACGGCTGCCCGATTCCTGCGATGGTCGCATAGTCCTCTCATGTGGCGTCAACGATACGGCCATAGAGAACGGGAAAGTTCGCGTCAATTCCGCGGAATCTTGTGCGAATGTCCGAGCGATTCTGCGCGGAGCTAAGCGATACACCGTGCTCATGGTTGGTCCGCCGCCCGTTCTTGACGACGAACAGAATAAGAGAATTGAGGACCTCTCCCTTGCTTTTGCTCGCGAGACACAAGCGCTAGGAGTCCCATACATCGATCTCTTTTCTGCGCTTTGCTCGGATGACGCCTATAGACGGGAAGTGGCGGGGAACGACGGCTCACATCCAAAAAGTGAGGGCTATTCCAAGATGGCGCGTATTATAGGTTCATCGTCCAGTTGGTGGTTTCGTGCGTCTAAGAACGCCACCGGGAAGTGAAAACTTCACTTGCTCATTAGTGTCGCCGCCTAATCAATTCCCAACGCTTGGTCAATCTCGGCTTGGTAGCCCTCCAAGTCGCCGCGCTCGATCTCGGCCAAGCTCACCGGCCGGTCAAACCACTCCGACTCAAAGATCGCCATGCAGATCGCCTGCGAGCGATAGCCGTCTAGGCCATCCACTTCGGGCGTACCCTGTCCCCGCACCGCATCGGCGAAATCCTTCAACTCGGTTGCGATGGGATTTTCCACCCCCTTGGGGAACAGCCGCTCGCGCTCGTCCTCTGCGAGGCTGCTCTGATACGCCTCGACCAATGCCTCGTTAGATGTGTTCTCACCGGTGTGCGTCCATAGCCCGCTCTCCCAGTCAATGCAGCCCTCGCTGCCGTACAGGACGCGCTTGCTGAAGTCCTGCCCCGGTGCTGAACCTTGCCAAGTCCACTGCACTACCGCACCGCCATCGAAGTCAATCAGCGCCATGGCGCAGTCCTCCACATCCACTGGCCAAGCTCCCTCGCGCTCGACCGGCTCGTCGTAGCGATACGGCTCAAAGCCGTGTACCCGCGCCACCACCTGCCGCGCCTCAGTGCCCAAGTGATAGCGGAACAAATCGGCAAAATGCACGCCTCCGTCGAGTATCCAGCCGGCGCCGGCGTCGCGCTTGAAGTTGCGCCAGCCCCACTTGCCCAACCGCAAGCCCGCTTCCTGCCAATAGAAGGTGCGCGGTCGGCCAATCCGCCCGCTGGCCACGGCCCAAGCTCTGGCCCGCTCCTGCGGCGAGCGGCGGTAGTTTTCCGCTACCGCGAGCTGGCAACGGTTATCTACGGCCGCATTGAGGATCTTGCGACCGGCGCGCAGGGTAATCGCCAGCGGCTTTTCGATGATCACGTGCTTGCCCGCCTCTAAGCAGGCGACGGCGATAATGTGGTGTTGCGAGTGCAGCGCGCAGATGTCCACCGCGTCGAGGTCTTCCACGTGCGCGAGCATCCTCTGCACGTCGGTATAGATGGCCGGCTCGCGTGCTTGGAACTCGGCGATTTCGTCGGCCCGCTGTTGCGCCTGCGTCTCCACCAAGTCGCAACAGGCCACCACCTGAATATCGTCAATACCGGCCTTCGCTAGCTCCTCCAAGCCGCGCACGTGGGCCCCGGCCATGCCTCCACAACCCACAAGGGCCAACTGCAATTGTTCCATTATGCGTTTCTCCTAGTTGGAATAATCGGCAACACCACGTGTGACGCCTGCGCCGCGTTGTGGTGAATTTTGTTGTCCGCCCCCTGCCTTCGTCGCTCTTGGCCAATGGGGTCGCCGGTGTTGGGATTGACATCGAAGCGGGGAAAGTTTGAACTGGAAATGTCGAGGCGGAGCTGATGCCCGGCGGCAAACACATTGCTCGTCGGATAGAGGGTAATCGCCAGCTCGGCAACCTCGCCCGGGGCTAGCAGCTCGCCCCTTTCGCGCCCGTTGCGGTAGCGCAAGCGCGCGATGCTGTCGGTCAGGTTGAGCGCGTAGCCATGCGGATACCAGCGACTCGGTGGATAGCAATCGATCAGCTTGGCGGTAAAGTCCGTATCCGGCGCTGACGATGAGACCCACAACTGCACTTCAATCGGCCCGGTCACCTCCATGTCCTCGGCAAGCGGCTCAGTGGTAAAGACCAGCACGTCTGGCCGCGAGCCTAGCGGTAGATAGGGCGGCTCACAGCCGTAAAACTCCGGTCCTTCCACCTGATCGAACCCACCCGGCACCATCAACTGCTCGACCCGCGCCCGCCACGGCGCATTGGCCGCAGCACCCACGCCCGGCGGCAGCGGGCCAATCTCGGAAAGCGACGAGACACTGCCGCCAATGGAGGGCACGGGATTGGCCGGATCGAAGCGATAGACTGTATCGCCGCCGTCTGCGGCCGGCCGTTCCGGCGACAAGGTGCCGTCGCCGTGCAGATAGTACTTGGTATAGCGCGTCCGGGCTAGCGGCCACTCGGCCTCGTCGCGCCAACGCCCGCCGTGGAAAAGCCGGCCGCTATTGGTGCGATAGCCGCCGCCGCCACCCATGGCGAAGATCCGCACCGGCGGTGCGCTCGCCTCGCCGTTATCGACTCCCTTGAGTGCCCAGTCGAAGTAGCGCAGATGCAGGTAGCGGAAGTCGTCCAGTGCCGCGTCCTCGCCGAACTCCACGTCGCCGGCAAAGCTCTGCTCCAGTGTTTGCGTCCCGTGCGTCCACGGCCCCATTAGCATCCGCACCGGTTCCTGCTTGCGCTCTGCCAGTCCCGCGTAGTTTTTGCACGTCGAGCGCGTGTACGAATCGTACCAGCCCCCAATGAGCAAAATCGGCACATCCGGGAAGTCGTCCCAAAAGAGCGCCGGCGCGTAGCTGGGGTGCTGCCAGTACTCGTCATAGTCGGCCTTGGTCAGCAGGTCCAGTGCCCACTTTTGGTAGGGCGGCACCAATTTGAGCTGGGTCTGTCCCTTGCGGAGCGGCATTCTCGTAAGCCAGTCGGCAAAGGCCGGCGCGCCTATGTTTAGGGCCGCATCAACTGTTGGGTCGGCTTTTAGTGTGCGCTGCGCGTTGGCCGCTGAATGCCAAAACGCCCACGCCAAAAACCGCAGTTCCAGCGCACCTCCGTGCCGCACCGAAGACTCGTGCGCGTCGGCCCCGCTCATGTTGACCACCATGGCCTTGAGGTTTGTCGGCCCCAACGCCGCCATGGCCGTCTGCGTCCAGCCCGACCACGAGGTCCCCCACGACCCCACTTTGCCGTTGCTCCACGGCTGCTGGTCGATCCACTGCAAGGCGTCGTACCCGTCCTCGGCCTCGGGCAAGAGGAAGTTCACATCCCCCTCGGACTGGAACGTCCCCCGGCAGTCCTGATAGACGGCCACGTACCCGCGCTGGGCGAAAAACCGGCCACCGTTGCGCTCCGCGTCGCTTTTGTCGTAGGGCGTGCGGTGAAAGACTGCGGGGAATTTGCCGGGTAGGGGTTGCCCATCGCGGGCGGGAAAATACAGGTCGGTCGCCAAGCGGACGCCATCCCGCATGGATACCATCACGTCCTTTTTCACTACCACGTCGCAACAATAGTCGGCCATGAGACGCTCTCCTTATGTCTGTTGCCCATCGCTCGGCAGCATACCACCGTGCAAGGACGAATAAAATGGAGCTTTATCGCGTGGTGCCGCAATCGAGCCCGCGTCGCCCCAAATTATCCGCTGTCGGTTAAATAGTTGGCCATCTCTTCAAAAAGGACCAGTTGCTCAGAAGGGTCTTGTGTATATAGAACCTCTCCTTGGACTTTGATCACGTCGGCCACGTAGTCGTCGAGACGCCTTTCAATATCGGAAAGGAATGTCTCTTCCCGGTCCAGATTCCGCAGGCGGTGCGCTGCACAGAGGAAGCGTCCCATGAGAATCACCTTTGCATCTCCGAGTGAGACGGATATACTAGCCGATTTGAGGGCGCGAATTTGGTCCTCTGCCCTGCGAAGAACACGAGCAATATCGACGTTGGCGACGTGGTGGACAACCCCGTTTTCTTCCTTGCCACAGACGAGTATCAAGTCCAGATGTATCGGCGTCTTAGCCTGTTTCAGAGGCGTGGAAACGGACATCTCAGCCTTAATCGGATAAGCCTGTTTGCACACAAATCCGGCATGTCGGATAGCTCTGTGGACAGATGTCCACCCTTCGTGTCGAGCATGGTGATAGGAGAACACGAGCAGCCCGGTATGCTTGAGAACGCGGTGGCATTCGGCGAACACGGATGTCAGCTTGTTGGCAAAGAGAACAGGACTCGTATCTTGGACTTCGTCTTGCCGTCTCGTCGTTTTGGCTTTGGAATAATCCAAAAGTTGGTTCAGCCAGTAAAAGAAAAAATCGGCGAGTTGGGAGTAGTGAACATTGTCGAAGAATGGGGGATCGGTTACAACGACATCCACCCTGCGGTCTGGAATAGTGGTGCGACTGGAATCGCCTTGAGTGAGGTAAACCGCGTCGTTTCCGTTCGCGGACGAGGCAAACTCATCGGACACCAAAACGGCGAGGGGCCGATTAATTCCTCCAACTTTAGTGCTCTTTCCCCGTGCCGTGTAGAGCTCGGTTGGATCAGCCTTGTAGGCAAGCGCATTTAGGACGCGAGAGCGGAACAAGGTGGAAAACGATCCAGACGACTTATTTGTACCCCAGACGTTCGCTTCAATGGGCATCACTTCGGGCTTGAGGACATGGTGTGAAAATATATGCCGCACGGCCCCTGTTCCCTCCCCCTTGAAAGATGCAAACAGGTTATTGAACTCGAGCACTCCAGAGAACAGGCAGGCAAAGAGGAGTCTATGCTCGGCGTGATCGATCTGCCGAATGGCCTCTTGCAGGTGGTGGATGCAGAGGAGCTGCCTATCGGAAAACAGCTCGTGCCAGAAGCGGTAGTTGTGCTTCAAGATCTGGTTTGTATTGTAACCCGGCGCGATTTCAATTTGCGGGAAGGAGGAGCGGATGCAAGTAAACTCTCGTGCGATGCGTTCTGCAAGGGCGTCGTCGAAAGCATTCATAGAAGCGTATTGTTTTTGCCCCTCCGCGGTGAGGATTATCTTGGCGTACCGACGATAACCAAGAGGACCACGCATTGATTTCATCCGCTCGACAAGGCGGAATGTATGGCCGCATGTATCGCATTCGACTTTCGCCCCTTTGATGTTGCCTTGCTGAGGATCGTATGTTATGCCACAGACAGAGCACTTCACGGAATCGGCATTGTAAAGCGTCGCATTGACGGCACCGCAACTGGGGCAGAGTGCGCGGGCACTGGCGTCTTTGCGGGGTACGGCGTTCTTTGAGAAAATGCGAGTTTTGAAGAGATCGATCTGTTTACTGCATTGTGGACACGACACAACCTTGACGAGAAAGTAGTACAGTACGGTGGCCCTACGGCCTTCTTCGGTACGCGTCTCGAAGTAGCTTAATAGTTTGGGACTGACCGTGCGCTCGAGGAGTTGGTACGTAGCGACTATTTCAGACGGATCGTACTTAGTGAAGGCCGCACGACATGTGAGATAGGCGACTGGATTGATATCCTGACCTAAAGCGGTACAACCAAGTTTGATTGCTTCTCCTATGGTGACACCGCTTCCCATGAAAGGGTCAAAAATCACAGTTTCAGCAAAATCGTTCTTTCCATAGAAGCGTTTCCAGAAGTCCTCTCCCTCGTCGAGACATGCGCCCAGCAAAATACCCCGAAAAACAGAGCCCAATCTGCGCGCCCACCATTTGTGGATGTAGTAAACCGGGCGATGTACCTCTTTTCTCCAAGATTCGGCCTCTGCAATCACAGAAAGGCGAGCATAGGGAAAATCGTTCTCTATGAGACGTGGCATCTTGCTACTCCGGGAGCTGTGGCATGGAGGCAGTGCGCTCCTTAGGCTTGCGTTCTTTGCACGCTTTGAAAATATCTTGACGTACGGGGAGTTTCTCCAGTGGAAAAGGGAGATACTTTCCGCTCACACCGTCTATCACGATATAGTAAAAAGCGTTTTGATACTTATCGGCACGGATAATTAAATCCGTACAGGGTGCCCATCGTCTAGCAAAGGATGCCAATTCATGCTGTTTGACAATAAGTATGTGCCGCAAATGGAAAAAGCTCAGCTTATAGTTAAGTGGATTCGGATAGGTGTACATCCTGCGGTGACGGATGGAGCCTTCTCCATAAGGGCCGTGGTCATACTCGCTTTGATTTGCATATTTTGCATCCTTGTGGAGTTCAAAATCGTAATTGAGAAAATCTCCATCCATCAAGATTGTTGTGACCATGGAAGAGCTGTCGGGGCTGAGAAGGGCAAAGAGATAAAAACAAGGCACCTCGACCGTGTTCTCGCCGACCTTTACAAGGGCTTTCCCACAGGGAAGACAGCTATTGTAGTCAATGGTAAGACCTCGTGGATCTTTGCCGTCCTTCTTTTGGATAAGCTTTTTGACCTCGAGACCGAGTAGTGAGTTGGTAGTCTTGCATCTCAACACGAGATCCGGAGTAGTCAGTTTCCCTGAATGGAACACTTCGATATCTGGCAGCGCGCCTCTGATCGTATCTGCAACCCAGCAGTCAAATGGGTCGTCTTGGACTGTGCCGACCAAGGCAGGTGCTCGAAGAGAAATTGGGATCTCGCCTTGGGTGATCTTCGCAGAGAGTGCGTTGTAAACTTGCTCGATAATTTGGATGCGGTTCATCTATCTTTGTCCTTGCCCATGGCGACTAGAGGACTGTAATACGCTGCGAGGGGGACTGCTTTCGTCTCACCGGCCTACTCCATCGGCACCAGCCGCAAAATTCGCCCTGGGTCTTCCACTGCGAGATAGATCGCGCCGTCCGGCCCGGTCTGTACGTCGCGCATCCGCGACTGGCCTTGGTAAACGATCTCCTCGTGTACCACTTCTGTGCCCGCCAATCGCAGCCGGTGCAGGCGATTGAAGCGCAGCGAGGTAGCCAGCAGGTCGTTTTGCCAGTTGCCGAAGTGCTCCCCGGTGTAAAAGTCAATGCCGCAGACCGCTATTGACGGCATCCAATAGGTCTGCGGCTGCTCCATGCCCTCGGCGTGGGTTTGGTCGGTAATGGGTGTGCCGTCGTAGTTGATGCCGTAGGTAATGACCGGCCAGCCGTAGTTTAGGCCGCGGCGTACGTGGTTGAGTTCGTCGCCTTTGGGGCCGTGCTCGGCCGCCCACAACTGGCCAGTCGCCGGGTGCAGGGCCAGCCCCTGGGGGTTGCGGTGGCCGTAGGACCAGATTGACGGAATGGCCCCGTCGCGCCCGACGAAAGGGTTGTCGGCCGGTACGCCGCCGCTGTCGTGCAAGCGGTGGATCTTGCCGTGGGGCAGCTTCACGTTCTGGGCGAGGGACCGCTGGCCACGGTCGCCGATCGCAAAGTACAGGTAGCCCTCGCGGTCGAAGACGATGCGCGAGCCATAGTGGTGGGAGTGCCGAGTGTAGAACTGATCCGGGGCGCGATAAACCACTTCCACATCGACCAACCGCTCCGCTTGTAGTCGCCCGCGGCTGATGGCCGTATAGCTCAGCATGCCGCCCAGCGGCCCGGGCAGCGGATCCGAGTAACTGAGGTAAATCCAGCCGGTCTCCGCGTACTGAGGGTGCAAGGCCACGTCCATCAGCCCGCCCTGTCCCTCGACGCGCACCCTCGGTACGCCGTCGATGGGCGGCGAAATCGCGCCGTCTGTGCCGATGATGCGCAGCCACCCCTCGCGCTCGGTGACCAACAAGCGCCCATCGGGCAGAAAAGCGAGGCCCCACGGCACCCCTAAGCCGGTGGCAAAGGTCTCGACGCGAAAGGTGTGTTCTTCGGATTGGATGATCTGTTGGGCCGCCGCGTCCCCTGCGGCAGCGAGGATGCAAACTAGGGAGATGCTGTATTTCATGGTTCTTCTTGTAACCATGCTCAGGGACAAACTCCAAAGGAATGAATGCCGCCATGCGGGATGTTACAGCACTTGCACCACCTCGCGCACCCCCTGCACCAGCGCGTCGATGTGATGAGTCTCGGTCGCCAGCGACACATTGCCGCCCATCCGCGTGTACAGCCCCCTGTTGAGCAGGGCGAAGAACAACCAGCGGTGCATCTGGGCGTCGTCTAGTGCTGCTTCGCGGAAATTGCGCGGCGGCTGGTCGAGGAAATACAGCCGGAATATGGACCCGGCTACGACCACCTGCACGGCGATCCCGGCCTCGCCAAACGCGGCCTGCAACCCCGCCGCGGCCCGCCGCGCCAGCCCTTCCATCTGCTCGTAAGCCTCTGGGGTTAGTGCTTGGAGGGTCTGCAAGCCGGCGACTAGGGCGATGGGGTTGGCGTTGAAGGTGCCGGACTGTTGAATAGGTGGCCCGTCGGCTGGGTCGTATAGGTCCATGGCGTCGGCGCGGCCGCCGAAGGCCGCACCGGGCGTCCCACCGGCGATTACCTTGCCCAAACAGACCAGATCGGGCCGCACTTGGTAGGCCGTGTGCGTCCCGCCCGGGCCGAAGCGGAAGCTGACGATTTCGTCGAAGATCAGCAGGGCACCGGCGCGGGTGGTCGCCTCGCGCAGACGCGGCAAAAAACCGGCCTCTGGCAGGGCCAGCCCGGCGGCAGTGGAAAGCGGATCCACGATCACGGCGGCCAGCTCTTGGGCGCAGTCGCCGATAATCTCGGCGCAGGCCGGCGAGTCGTTGAACGGCAGCACGACCACCTCGTCGAGGGTATGGGCCATCAGCCCGGCCGAGGAGGCCACGCCCTGCGGTTTGCCGGCTGGACCTAACTCCGGTCCCAGCGGCGGCAAGTAGCTCACCAGTGCGCTGTCGTCTATCCCGTGATAGGCCCCCTCGAACTTGGCGATCTTGGTGCGCCCGGTACGCGCCCGCGCCACCCGCAGGGCGTTGAGCACGGCCTCGGTGCCCGAGGAGCAAAAGCGCACTTTCTCCAGCGCGGGCATGCGCGCGCGGAGCAGTTCGGCCATTTCCACTTCGAGGGCGAGGGGCCGCGAAAACCCAGTGCCAAGGGCGATTTGGTCCCGCAGGGCGGCGACGATGGCGGGATGGGCGTGGCCCAAGGGCAGGGCCGTGTTGTTGTTGACGAAGTCGATCAGGCCGTGGCCGTCGATGTCGTAGAGATAGGCCCCCTCGCCGCGGTCGGCATATAGGGGAAAAGGGTCAATGTGAACACCAGTGCGGGTGTTGCCGCCCGGCAGCGATTGCTTGGCCCGCGCAAACATCGCGAGCGAGCGGGGATTGCGCGCTGCGTAAGCAGCGATTTCCTCGTCGAGCAAAGCCTTGATTTCTCGCGCCATGATTCATCCTTGCCGTGAAGGGCCGCGAATTTCGCTGTGGGGGGGAAGGGAAGAGTTGTGGTCGGGGTGGTCGGATTCGAACCGACGACATCCTGCTCCCAAAGCAGGTGCGCTAACCGGGCTGCGCCACACCCCGACTCGTTGCAAAAAAATAGAGATAGCTATGGACGATGGCAACAACGGCTCAGGGACGGTGGGCGTTGATGGCGTCGCGCAGCGCGAGGGTCGCCTGCCGGGCCGCGGCCGCGAAATCGCTGCCGGGGGAGGCGTAGAGGATGCCGCGCGAGGAATTGATGAGGATGCCCGCGCCGCGGCTGTCGCAGCCGTTTTTGACCGCCGCTGCAATATCGCCGCTTTGGGCGCCGATGCCGGGGATGAGCAAGGGCATATCCGGGGCCAAGGCGCGGACGCGGGCCAAGCCGGCTGGTTGGGTCGCCCCGACGACGAGTCCGATGTTGTTGGCCGCGTTCCAAGCGCGTGCCTTGGCGACGACCTGCTCGTACAGGGGCCGGTCGCCTAGAGGGTCCTTCTGAAAATCGTCGGCCCCTCGGTTGGAGGTCAGGCAGACGAGAAAGGTGGTGCGGTCTTTGTACGCGGTGAAGGGCGCGACGCAGTCTGCCCCCATATAGGGAGTCACCGTCAGCGCGTCGCCGCCGAGGAGCTCGTAGAAGGCGCGGGCGTATTGCGCGGCCACATTGCCTATGTCGCCGACCTTGGCGTCGATGAGCACGGGGATGTCCGCGGGAATGTGGTCGAGGGTGCGTTTGAGCGTGGCAAAGCCGTCGGCACCGAGGGCACTATAAAAAGCGAAATTGGGCTTGTAGCAGCAGACGAGGTCGCAGGTGACGTCGATGATTTGCTGGTTGAAGTAGAGGACGGGATCGGCTTTGGCGCGGACGCTGGCGGGTAGCTGCGCGGGATCGGCATCTAGCCCGACGCAGACCAGCGAGTTATTCCGCCGCGTCGCTTGGTTCCATTTCTCGGTAAAGCTCAAACTCATGTTCCTTCCCTTCTAATATGAAAACAGAATCGGTATAGGTGGAATCAAAGGCCGCTGGCGCGGGGCCGAGGAGGAAGGTCACCCGGCCTTGGCGCAAAAAGTCGCCGACCTCGTCGGCTTGCAGGACCTGTGCGGCATCGAAGTTGTCGAGGATGGCGTCGCCCGAGTAGCGACCAGCCGTGCCCGTGGCCTTGACGACGAAAGGGTTGGCCTCCTCCCCGCCGAGCCGTTCGCTTTTGTAGGCGCGGTCGATGTCGTCGTCGTAGCCCGCGACTCCGTAGTCGGTGGCGAGGCTGCGGTCCACGGTGGCTGCGCCGTGAATTACGTGCCCTTCTGTACTGAGCACTTGCGGTGCTACGCTTGGTTGCAGCCCGAGGCCGCGAACGTCGATGAGCAGGCCCGTGTAGGGGGCCTCGGGCACGAAAAACACGAGCTCGTCTGCCGCGAGGGAATCGGGGGTGGCTGGCGTCGTTAGCGAATCGGGGGTAGCCAGTGCGAGGGAATCGGGGGTAGCTGGTGGCGCAAGGGAATCAGCGACGACTGGCCCTGCGGGGGAGCCGTCGAAGCGGCTCAGGTCGTATGATCTTGGGTCTATAGGCTCGACTTGGGGCAGCACCGCGGCCGCGAAATCGCCTAGCAGAAGCAGCCGCACGGCGATGCGGTAGTGCCCTTGGTCCTCGCTTTGCGAGCCAATGGCCACGCGGGCGAGTGCTTGAAAATCGCGATTGAGTCCAGCGTCTTGCAGTTGGGTATCGGCGTTGAGGCGCACTTGGCCGATGAGTTTGTGCATGTTGCGGAACGCCGCGTCCCGGGCATTGCGCAACCCGTGGAGCCGCTGCTGCACCGGGTCGGCGACAGCCGCGGGCGCAATGCCGTCGCCATAGGCAAACAGCGCGTGTTGCGTCCAGTCGATATAGCCTTTGGCTAGCTGCGAGACCAGAGGCTCGATTGCGTAGTGCTCGGCCTGTTGGGCGGGAAGCGGCGCGGCAGTCAAGACCAGCGCGGCGATCAGAGGGAACATATAGCTCTCCAAAGAAAGAAAAATCACCCGGAGCCGCCGGGCCCCGGGTGTGGGAGGAGTGAGTCTATAAGCCGAGTTCTGTCCACGCGCCTAAAGCGCGCTGTGCGGGCATTCATCTGGGGCGGCGGTTGCCCGGCCGCCTCGGTGCGGCCTACCCGGGAATATAGCGAGGCGGACCACCTCTTCTCCCCTACTTAGCCTTGCTCCGGATGAGGTTTACCCTGCCACCTGCGTCGCCGCAGGTGCGGTGAGCTCTTACCTCACCTTTTCAACCTTACCCAGCAAACTGGGCGGTGTGTTTTCTGTGGCACTGTCTGTGGGGTCGCCCCCCCTGGGCGTTACCCAGCATCCTGTCCTGTGGAGCTCGGACTTTCCTCACCAGCAGCCGCTAGGGGCCGCTAGCGCGCCCGCCCGACGTACTCCTCCCAAAGTCAAGATTGGTCGTCCCAGACCATGATGGTGCCGCAGCTCTCGCAGAAGATGACGTGGCCACCGATGCGGACCTCGTTGAGGATTTGGGCGGGCATCTGGTAGTAGCAAGCACCGCAAGCCTCCCTGTGTACGGCCGCGACGCGAATCCCGTGCCGCCCCTTCTTGCTCTCGTACGTCCGCAGCAATTGGGTATCGATGTCCTCGATGCCCTTGGCGACCACCCGCCGGCTCGCTACGACTTCGTCGATTTGCTCCTGCATGGTGCTGAGCTGGCCTTCGAGCTCGTCAATGCGCTCTTGCTCGGCCGCGCGGACCTCCTCAAAAGCGCCTTGTGCTTCGGCGATCTTCTCCTCAATCCGCTCTAGGTTCTCAATGGCTTTGAGCGACTGGGTCTCGTGCTCGGCAATGGCCTTTTTGCAAATCTCAATCTCGAGCTGGAGGGAATCGTATTCCTTGTTGGTGGTTACCACGGCAAAGCGCCCCTCGCGCTCGCTCAGGGTGGCCTTGCCGCTTTCGATCTCGCGCTCGCAGTGCCGCTGCTGCTTTTCAAACTCCGCGCTCTGGGCCTCTAGAGCGGCCAAGACGGACCGCGCTTCTGCTATCTCGCTGCGACGCAGGGCGATTTCAGCGGGATATTTTTCTTTGGCCTCTTCGAGCTCGAAGAGCTTTTTATCGACTTCTTGGAGCTTCAACAGTTGCAACAAACCCTCTTTCATGTGGCCTCTCGTTTCCCGTGGCATCGGCCAAAGAAAAAGAGTGCATCTGAGATGATGCACTCTAATGAATCGTATGAGCTTCTGCTGGCGAACAAACACCCTGAAGTAAACCCAGTATGTTGGGTCATCAGCAGCTTTGTGGTTATCGGTTGCGGTAAATGAATGTTCCTTAATTACGGGTATTTGGATGCGACGGTCAAGAGAGCAGCACCCGCGCCGCTTGGGCGACGTGCCTGGGGGTCAGGCCATATTTTTGTAGTAGATCCTCGTTGGGTGCGGATTCGCCGAATACGTCGCGGATGCCGACGCGCCGCATGGGCGTGGGACGCCGCTCGCCCAGCACCTCGGCAACCGCGCCGCCCAAGCCGCCGATGATCGTGTGGTCTTCGGCCGTTACTACGCGGCCCGTCTGCTCGGCCGCGGCGACAATGGCGTCTGCATCGAGCGGCTTGAGGGTCGGCACGTGCAGGACGAGCGCCGAGATCCCCTCGTGCGCCAATTCGTCGGCCGCAGCGAGGCAGCGCGGGGTTTGGGCCCCCGTGGATATGAGGGCGACGTCCGTGCCCTCGCGCACGGCAAAGGCGCGGCCCAGCGCAAACTCGTAGTCCGCCGGAAAGATGACCGGCTCTGGGTCGCGCGTCATGCGCACGTACACCGGGCCGGGCAGGTCGTTGGCCACCAGCATACAGGCGCGGACTTCTACGGCATCGGCCGGGGCCAAGACGGTCATATTCGGCATGGCCCGCATGACGGAGAGGTCGGCGACTTCTTGGTGGGTTTTGCCGGTTTTGCCGGTCAACAGGCCCGAGTAGGCACCGCAGAGTCTGACCGGGAGATTGGGCTGGGCGACGACGACGCGGACCTGATCGAGATCGCGGTTGACGATGAAGCAGGCGAAGCTGCTCAGCCACGGCACGAGGCCGCAGGTGGCCATGCCAGCGGCAACGCCCATCATGTTTTGCTCGGCAATGCCCATTTCGAGGAAGCGGTCGGGTCGCTCGCGGGAGACTTTGTCGGCCTTGGTCGAGTTGGCCAAGTCGCCGTCGAGCACGTACACGCGCGGATCGCGGTCAATAAGTTCGATGAGTGCGTCGCCGAAGGCGTCGCGCTGGGCTAACATCTCGCCGGTGGCGGACAGGTTCACAGGGCAGCCTCCTGGGCGACGAGCTCGTCCTGCGCTTGTTTGAGGTCTTGGTCGGTCACCGGTTTGGAGTGCCAGTTGAAGTCGTTTTCCATGTAGGAGATCCCTTTGCCCTTGACCGTGCGGGCGACGATGATGGTGGGTTGGCCGCGGTGTGCTTTGGCTGAGGCAAAGGCCGAGAAAATGGCGGGGAAGTCGTGGCCATCGGTCTCGATGGCGTTCCAGCCAAAGGCACGCCAGCGGCTGAGCGGATTTTCCTGCGCTGCCAAGCGGTCGAGCGCGCCGTAGCCCTTTTCAGTGGCCCAGCCGTATTGCTGGAGGCCGTTCCAGTCGAGGATGGCGGTGAGATTGTCGAGGCCGTAGCGGGCCGCGACAAAGGCCGCCTCCCAGATCTGCCCTTCCTGCGAGTCGCCGTCGCCGATCATCACCCAAGTGCGAAAGCCCTGCCCCTTTAGCCGGGCGGCGAGGGCCATGCCGAGGCCGGGCGACAGGCCCTGGCCCAGCGAGCCGGTGGACATGTCGAGGCCGGGGAGAACGCTCATGTCCGGGTGGCCCTGTAGGCGGGAGTCAATGGCGTCAAAGGTGGCGAGCTCCTCAATGGGCAGAAAGCCGCGCAGGGCCAAAGCCGCGTAGAGGCCGATCGAGGAGTGCCCCTTGGACAGGATGAAGCGGTCGCGGTCTTGGTCGCGGGGTTGGGTCGGGTCGATATTCAGTTCGGCGAAGTACAGGGCGACGAGCAACTCGGCTGCGGACATGGGGCCGCCCAAGTGGCCGGCCCCAGCGTGGTGTACCGACTCGACGACTAGGCGGCGCAGTTGGATGGCATAGCACTTGAGCTCGGCGTGGCGCGCGGGCGTCAGGCTCATGGAAATCTCCTTTTTGCGGTTCGTTAAGGTAGGAACCGGCGCGGCCTTAGTCCAGCCACGGGGGCGCGACGCCAAAGGCCCGGCCGCACTCGGCTAGACGCGCAGCATCCTCTAAGCCGATGGGGACGCCGTCGCGTCCGTACGCTTCCTCGTTGCGGTGTTCGGGCGTGCCGGGCAGGGTGACTTCGTCGTACCCGCGCAGCGGGATCATCTGCTCGCTCGCTAGGCGCACCAGTTCATCGACGCCGTGACGCACTTGCGGAGCGGGCGCGAAGAAGCCCAAGTCGAGGACGAGGATCAAGCTGCCCATGCGCGCCGCTGGCCATTGCGCGGCAACCTCGCGGGCGCGGTCGCCGCCTTGGCCGACAAAAGCTCCGCCGAGCAGGGTGGCGACCGCGGTGTAGCCCATGGACTTGAAAAAGGCCGCCGGGATTAGCTCTTCAATGGCTTCGATCGGCTCGCCGCGCTGGTAGTCGGCGAGGATGCAGGTGGCCACGTCGAGCACCACCGGTGGCCCGTCTTGCCCGGGCAGGCCAAAGCACAAGGGCGGGTTGCCATAGTGGGCGGCGCGCTTGCCGTCGTTGCTTGGGTAGTACTGGGGATAGGACGCTTGCACTGAGAAGCCCACGCAGTTTTCCGCCATGGCGCGGCGCACGTAGTGCCCGGCTGAGCCGTAGTGCCCAATGTGGCAGGCCGCGCCGATGGCGAGCCCCTTTTCCTTGGCCTTGGCGATGGCGCGTTCTGTGGCCAGCATGGTCGGCGCGTACCCGAGGCTGCCATCGCCATCGACAAAGACGTGGGTGTCGCTTTCGCGCAGGACGCGGAGGTCTGGGGCGGGGTTGGCCTTTTTGTCGCGGAGCGTACAGCAATACCCGTACAGGGCGCGGGTGCCGTGCGAGCGCACGCCGCGCAAGTCCGAATTGGTCAGCAGGTCGGCCAACTGTGCGGCGTGTGTGGCGGGCATGCCCGCGGCGCAGAGGCAGGCCGTGCCAAAGGCTCTTAAGTCGGTGGCGGCAATGCGTTTGAACTCTGTGGGGGGGCGGTTCATAAATGGAGACTCCTGTGGGCGTTAGGGATGGTCGGATGCAGCTTTGCGGCCAAGTAGGTCGGCGAGTGCTGCGCCGACTTGGTCGGGGTCGCTGGCGGGAGACGCGGCGAGGGCGCGCCGGTAGAAGTGCTCAGCCTGCCGATAGCGATCCTGCGCGTCGTACAGGCGGCCTAGGTAGTAACAGGTGCGGGCCAAGTCGGGATGATCGCCTGCTTGCAGGGCGAGCGCGCTGTGGTACAGAGGAGCGGCCCGTTGGTAGTGGCCTTGGAGGAACAGGGCATGGGCGCGGGCGCGGAGGGTTAGGGCTTGGGCGCGCTGGGCGAGGGAATCGGCCGCGGCGCGGTCGCCCTGTGCTCGGTAGAGGTCGGATAACTTCTGCATGGTCGCGGCGGCTTCTGGATCGTTGCGGTGCGCCTGCTGGAAGGCGAGGACGCGGTCGTAGAGCGCGGCGGCCTCGGCTGGCCGCTGCTGGAGCCGATAGGTGTCGCCTAGCTTGTCGAAGGTCAACACCTTGTCGGGATGGTCGTCTGGGAGGGCCGCTTGTCGCTCGCGCAAATGCTGGTAGAGGCTTTCGGCCGGCGCGAGTTGGCCGCGCACGACGTGGAGCTGGGCGAGTTGGTGGGCGGTGCGGCCGTAGCGCGGGTCGTCGCGGGCGAAGGTCTCGGCTAGGGATAGGGCACGGGATAGGGCTTGTTCGGCCTCGGCGAAGCGGCTCTGGCCGAGAGCTGTGCGCCCGGCCTGATAGTGTTGGGACCAAGCCTCGGCATGGGGGTCTGGCCCGCTGCAAGCGAGATGGAGGGCGAGGGGGAAAAAGAGCAACAGCAGCGCGGTCACGGCGTTTCTGTGGGTTGTTGTTGCAGGGTGTTGAGAAGTTGCTGGGTCTTAGCGCGCAGCGCATCAGCGTCCGCGCTCAGCGCTAGGCTGCGGTGCAACGCCTGTTCGGCGTCGTCGCGTTCCCCATTGCTGAACAGGCCCAAGCCGAGGAGGTACCAGCCCTCGGCGTCGTCTGGGCGGATTGCAACGGCTCGGCGGCAGTGGGCAACGGCCTCGTCGTAGCGTCCGAGTTGGCCGGCGATGTGGCCGGCGTTGAGCAAGGCGGGAAAGTACGCTGGGTCTTGGTCGAGGGCGACCTGTAAGTAGCGGAGCGCTGCTTCGGGCTGCTGCAGCTTTAGGAGGTCGCCGGCGAGGCGGTTGAGCAGGGCGAGATCTGAGGGGCGTAGGGCGACGGCCCGGTCGAATTTGTTCTCGGCTTGGGCAAAGTACCCGTGGCGGACGAAGAACAGGCCGAGGTTGTAGTGATGGGCGGCTTCTTCGGGCGCGTTGAGGATGGCTGCACGCAGCCGCTTGACCTCCTTGCCGCCGAGTGCTTGCAGGTGCTCAAAGCTCGTTAGGGCCTGCTGCGCCAAGGGGTCGCGGCCGACCTTGCGGGCGAGGGTGGCGAGGCGATAGAAAGCGTCGGCAAAGCCGATGTCGAGCAAGGTGGCACGCTGCAGGGCCTCTAAGGCCTCGTCCTGCCGGCCCTCGGCCGCGAGGCTTTGGCCGAGGTAGTAGTAGAGCGTGGCGTCGTTGGGAAAAAGACGTAGGGCTTCGAGCAACTCGCGGGTGGCCTCGGCGTAGCGGCCCGTGGCCAAGTATAGCTCGCCCAAGCGCCGGCGCACTGGCGAGTTGTCGGGGTTGAGCAAGACGGCGCGCTGGAGATAAGTGTCGGCGCGATCGTACTGGCCCAGCTTGGTGTAGATCCCGCCGAGGTTGACAAAGCCCATGGCGTAATCAGGCTGGAGGTGGACGGTTGTTTCGAGGGCTTCTATGGCCAGTGCGTAGCGGCCCTGAGCCGCATGGGACGAGGCCAGCACATTGTGGAGGTCTGCGTCCGTTGAGTCGCGGGCCAGCCCGGCGCGGGCGGCCGCGGCCGCTTCTTCAAAGCGGGTCGCCGCAAAGTGGGCGCGGGCCAGGGCGAGGTGATCGGTTGTATCCGGTGCCGGTGCTGGCTCGGAAGCACAGGAGGCGAGCGCAAAGGCCGCGCAGAGCAGTCGCCGCGCCATCTCAGGGTTGCTCGGCAAAGCGGTGGAAGCGGTCGATTTCCAGATCCGCGTACACTTGCTGTGCGCCGTTGGACCAGCGGATTTCGAGGGTGTCAACGCGGGTGCGCGCTCCCAAGCCGAGGGCCGGGGACAAGCTGTTGGACGACCCAAACCCCGGACCGCTGCTGATTTCCACGACCCCGAGCAGATCTTGGGCGCGCAGGCGCAACCGCGCGCCAATGGCCCGAGGTCCTAAATCCACGCCGAGAAAGTGGTTGTGGTGGCCCTCGTTGCGGTACAGGCTGTTGGCCCACAGGTCGCCCGGGTAGTGGCCGCCGACCGCGGTATAGAGGTCGAGATCGCCGTCGAGATCGTAGTCGGCAAAACCCACGCCGTGCCCCTTGCCTACGTTGCCGACGCCGGCTGCGGCCGTGATGTCGGCGAAGCGGTCGCCGCGGTTGTGGAACAGGGTGTTGGGTTCAAAGCGCGCCATTAAGGGGCCGCCGTTGGTCAGGTAGATGTCGATTAAACCGTCGTAATCCACATCGCCATAGCCCGCGCCCATCGAGCCAAAGGAGCGGGCTAGTCCCTGTTGCGGGGCGATGTCGCGGAAGGTCGCCCCGTCGTTGCGGTACAGATAGGCGCGGGTCGGGCGCAAGGCCAGCCCGGTGACCTGCGACTGCACGATGTCTTCGTAAAAGTTCATGGCCGAGACGAAGAGGTCGCCGTCACCATCGCCGTCGCCGTCGATAAAAAATCCCACGTAGCTGCCCTCGCCCGGTTTGGCCACGCCAGCTTGGGCGGTGACATCGCTGAAGTGCCGCCCGTCGTTGCGGTAGAGGTGGTTGGGGGCGGCCACGTCAATGGCGTAGAGGTCGCTGTCGCCGTCGCCGTCGTAGTCGCCACAGGTCACGCCGAGGGTTTTGCCGCGGTAGGCCACGCCGGCCTGCGCGCCGCGGTCGGCAAAGGTGCCATCCCCTTGGTTGTGGTACAGGCGGTTGGGTCGGCCGCTGCCGGTGATGCCCGAGGCCACGTACAGATCTGGCAGGCCGTCGTTGTCGTAGTCGGTCCAGACGGCCATGAAGCTGTCGTCTGCGCCGGCGACTCCGGCTTGGGGCGCGACCTCGCGAAAGGTTCCATCGCCCTGATTGCGATAGAGCGAGTTGGGCGCGTTGCCCTCCCAAGCCTCGCGGGTGGCAAAGAGGTCTGGGTGGCCGTCGCCATCGTAGTCTGCGGCAATGGCCGCCCAGCCGCCGCGCGGGTCTGCGAGGCCGGCTGCGGCAGATACGTCGGCAAAGTGGCCGTCGCCATCGTTGCGATAGAGTGCGTGCGGGGCTTGGATGCCCGCGGCGAAGATGTCCGGGTCGCCGTCCGCGTCGTAGTCGAGCCACGCCACGCCGCGCCCTCGGTCGCGCTTGCCAACGCCGGCTGTTGCGGCCACATCGGTGAAGCGCACTGGCGACGCCTCGGCCAGCGGCGCCAAGCCGATTTGGTAGGCCGGTTCGAGGTCGCCCGGGTAGGTGCTATAGGCTTCGATATAGGCCAATCGCAGGTTCCACTGGCGCACCGTGCGCTGGGGCGAGGCCGGGGGCAGGACATCGATGGCGCGCTTGTATGCGGCGACGGCCTCGGCATATTGGCGCAAGTGGTGGTGGGCCGCGCCCAACAGGAAGGATAGATACACGTCGGCCGGCCGCTCGGCGAGCAAGCTGTCGAGGCGGGCGGCTGCGCCGGCAAAATCGCCCAAGCGCAAGAGCGAGGCGGCCTTGCCAGAGCGCGCTCGGTAGTGCTGGGGAGCGACCGCGAGGATGGCTTCGTACTGGGCGAGGGCCCCCTCGGCGTCGGGTTGGTCTTGCGTCATCAGTAGGTCGGCGTATGCCATGCAGGCGACCGCGTTGCCGGGGAAGGCCGCCACGAGGGCGTCAAAAAGGGCGCGGGCCTCGGCTTGACGCCCGAGTTTATTTAGGGTTTGGGCCAACTGCAACCGGGGCTTGATGCGCTCGGGCGCGAGCCTTTGGGCCCGGGCGAGCGGAGACAAGGCTTGTTGGTAGCGCCTTTGCCGCAAGTAGATTTCCCCGAGCGCGAGCGCGGCCTCGTAGTGCAGGGTATCGCGCTGGACGAGTGCTTCGAGGACATGGGCGGCGGTGTCCAAACGACCGGCCGCTAGGTGTTGGCGGGCCTGTTCGTAGCGCTGTGCGCTCTGCGCGGGAAGGGGCGGCTCAAAGGTGCAGCCCATCAAGGCGGCGAGCGCGATACCTAGGCGCATTGGCATCTTTGGCAGTGGATACATTTTAGTACGCATAGTGTACGAACTGAG
Source organism: uncultured Latescibacterota bacterium (assembly GCA_958295495.1). Taxonomy (GTDB): domain Bacteria; phylum Latescibacterota; class UBA2968; order UBA8231; family UBA8231. The sequence continues at coordinate 5,893,487 of OY282352.1, read as the reverse complement.
GGGAAAATTGGCGAGTGGCCGCGGCACAAGGCGGTTGATTCGCGCTGGGTTGTGCCCTATACTTTTGCCGCATAAAAACTCTGCGGAGGTACGCGCGATGAAGCAATGGACATGGTTGGCCCTAGCGGGCCTGTTGACCACCCTGAGCTGCGGTTCGGATGAAGCCGTTCAACCGACGTCCGATTTCGCCGATGCTTGGGTCGGCGAATACGAGGGCACCGGGGATTTTGCTCTATCCAATGGCGTCAGCGGGCAAGACCGCCCGGTTTCAATAAGCATTGTGCGGGTTTCCCCTAAGAAAGTTACCGTGTCTGCCAAGTTGATTTATGGCGCGGGCCGCAACGATTTCATCCAGGCAATCGACATTATCCAGCCCGACGATCCCGACCAGATTACCTTGGACCTGCGCTACCTCAATGCCAAGACGGTCTATGCCTTCGCAAAAGAAGAAGACATCATCACCGGCTCCATCGCGACGAGTTCGCTCCGCCTCGGAGGAACTTGGGGCCAAGATCAGATCATGACCGCGCTAGAGGTCGTCCGGCAGTAGTGAGATGTACAGGATTTGACGTCTATACATTCGCAATGGTGCGCTAGACGCGCTCGGCGCGACTGATCCCATGCCCAAGTGTTCCCCCCGCTAGTAAACGCAACGTGCGGATGGCCCGTAAAAAAAAGAACCGCGAGCAAGTGCCGCGTCGCCGTCTCTTGTATATAGGAGCAGCCGCGCTGGTGCTTGCCCTCGGCTTGGGCGGCTCGTACTGGTACTCTCAGTACCGGGCAAATGCCGCGCAAAAAGCCGTTGAGCAAGGCGACCGCTTGCTCGGCAAGGGCCAGCCCGACGAAGCGGCCCGCTACTATCAGCAGGCCATTGAGCTGGATTCAGACCTCGCCCAAGCCCATAGCAATTTGGGTGCGACGCACGCCGCCCTAGAGCGCTTTGACGCGGCGGTCCCCCACTACGAGCAGGCGTTGGCGCTAGACCCCGAGCACTTTGAGGCGCGGATTGGCCTCGCCATTTCGCTCGACGGGTTGGGTCGTTTTTTAACAGCCGAGGACAGCTATAAGAAGGCGCTGGTGCTCCGGCCCGACTTTGGGGCGATCTACTACAACCTCGGCAATCTCTACCTGCAACAGGGCCTCTACGCAGAGGCCGCCGCTCAGTACGAAGAAGCCGTGCGCTTGCTGCCGGCCTTCCTGCACGCCCGGGCCAATTTGGGGCGGGTCTATCACTTGCAGCACCGCCCGGGCGAAGCCATTGCCGAGTACCAGCGCGCCCTTGCTGAGCACCCGGACGAAGGGCCGGTGTACGCGCGCTTGGGCGAGAGCTATATGGCCTTGAGCCAATACGCAGAAGCCAGAGCGGCCTATCGGCGAGCCGTGGAACTCGGCGTCGAGACGGCGAGCGCGTTTTACGACCTCGGCGTTATCAGCGAGCAAGAAGGCAAGCTCGAAGCAGCGCGGAGTTACTTTCACCAAGCCCTGCTCAAGAACGCAGCCCACGCCGACTCCTATCACCGCTTGGGCGCGGTGACGGCTAAGCTGGGGCACGAGGAACAGGCGGCCACCTACTATTTGGAGGCCATAAAACGCGACCTTGGCCATGCGGGTGCCCACTACAGCTTGGCCCAGCTCTACCTCAAGCAGGGTCGCAGCGACGAGGGCCGCGAGCTAATGCAGGTCTTTGCCAAGCTCAAGGAATACGAGGGCCGGCTAGCCAGCCTCAAACGGGCCGCGAGCCGGTCGCCGCGCTCCCCAGAGCCCACCTACAACTTGGGGGTGCTCCACCTAGAGTTCGGGTACGTCAACAAGGCCGCCGCGGTCTTTGAGCAGCTCCTCAAACTCCATCCCGAATTCTCCGCCGCGCAGGAGCGGCTCGCCGAAATTGAGCGGGTGCGGGCCGCGCACAGCGCGGGTTGAGTTAAATAACTGATGTTACGCACGGCCCCTCTCGAATTCGACGACTGCGTCTTTCTCGCCGTCCAATCCACGGCATGCCGGCAGCGGCTCCGGCCGATTCCCTTTCCACGTTGCTCAGGAGCACCTGATGAAGCCCTTTTGCATCGCTGACCTTGAGTCGGACGGAGACGCTGGTTGATCCGGCCGGATATTCCGGCGGCGAAATCACTTCGATGGTGGAAGGATAGCACCCCTGCGAGTCGCTTTTTTTTAAGGGAACTATCGGAATTAAAGTAGGGATGCACGGACAAAAATTCGGCTGCACACGCCGACAGTCGAGGCCGTTGTTGGTGGCCATACGACATGATGTAGCATCGTCGCGGAAATTTTTTGGACTTCTGGGTCTAGTTCCTAAAGGTGTCATCTATGTGTCGCGCCCGATACAGTCGAACCCCGCCCGCCCCGTCCGCCCCTCTGTGCTGCCGCCTTGGCATGGATATTGCAGGCCGTAGGAACGAACGGTACGCGGGCGGCTCCCCGTGGAACGGCCCTGTGGTCTCCCCTAGCCAAGGCATGGCTTATGGCCGAATTTGATACCATCGCCAAGCACCTCATCCACACCTACCCCTACGACTTCGTCCGCTTCGCCCTGCAACGCGACGACCTCGAGGTGCTCGACATCATCGACACCGAGCAACCCACCGTCGAAACCCACCGCACCGACAGCCTCATCCGCGTGCGCCTCGGCGGCGAGGAGGCGTTGGTCCATCACGAATTTCAAACCACCGATAGTAGCCCGCCCATGCCCCGCCGCATGGTCGGCTATGTCGGGCGCGGCATTGAGCAGTACGGCCTGCCGTTCTGCTCCATCGTCATCTATCTGCGCCCAGCGGCCGGCCGGCGTGATCCGGGGCACTATATCCAAGAGCGGCACGGCTTCCGCATCCTAGTACAATACCAAGTGACTCGGCTGAGTGAACTAGACGACCAGCGCATGCTCGACGAGGGGCCTGCGGGCTTGCTGCCGTTTGCGCCGTTGATGCAGCGACCGGCCGGATTAGATGCGGAAGCGTGGTTGCGTCGGTGCGTTCAGGCGACCGAGGCGGCGGTGTTGGCCGATGCGGTTAAAGTTGACCTTTTGGGGGGCTTGGCTATCTTGAGTGGGTTGGAGTATGGGTCGGCCACCATTCGTAGTATTCTATCCAAGGAGGGTCTCATGGACGCGATTATGCGCGAGTCATCGTTTGCCCAATACATCATAGAGCAAGGCATGGAGCAAGGCGAAAGAAAAAGCACGCTCGCAGATATTGTCGAAGTCTTGGAGATTCGCTTTGGGCTGAGCACGGCGCATCCTCTAGCGGACCGCATAGCCGCTATCGACGATGTGCCGCACCTCAAGCAGTTGCATCGGGCAGCCATCCAGATGCCCACGCTCGAAGCCTTCAGGCACCTGTTAGACGCCGACGAGTAGGCCCGCCGCGTAACGTCAGTTAAACAATCAAAAAGGATTCGCGCCTAGTTCGAGAAGGACGTGCCCCTGCCCTTGGCGGACGACTAAGAGCTTGTTGGCAGGTACGTTCTCGACTGCATAGGTGCTGCCGTTGGGATAGGTGATTTCAACGCGGTCGATGGCCTGCGCCGCGCCCAACCCAAAGTAGGAGCGCAAGTCGCTGTGCGAAAGGTAGCTGGCCGCCCCATTGACCGTGTGCCACTGGCGCTTGCCGGCCGCGTTTAGGCCGATGCGAGTGCCGACCCCGTCGCGGTTGTCCTCGCGGCCAAAGACCTGCACCACGAAGTAGTTTCCCACATTCCCCCCATCGTTGCGCAACAAAGTCGGCGCGTCGTTGAGTTCGACGACGAATAGGTCGATATCGCCGTCGTCGTCGTAGTCGCCAAAGCTAGTGCCACGGCTGACTTTGGCTTGCGCCAGCCCGGGGCCGGCTAACACCGGGGCAAAGCGGCCGTCGCCTCCGTTGCGAAAGAGCTGGTTGGGCTGGCGGTAGGTGGTGCCGGTTGTGGCTTGGTCAACCTGCGGATATACGTGGCCGTTGGCGACGAATAGGTCGAGGCGACCGTCGTTGTCGTAATCGAAAAAGCGCGTTCCCCAACCCAACAGCTCTACCGTGGGCGCGGCGAGGCCGGCCGTGGTCGTGACGTCGGAGAAACGCACGCCGCCCTCGTTGCGGTAGAGCGTATTGGTCTCGGTAAAAAAGTGGGTCACGTACAGGTCTGGGTCGCCGTCCTGATCGTAGTCGCCAAAGTCCGCGCCCATGCCGGCTTCGACGTCGCCGTCGCCGTTGTACGCCACGCCGGCGATGAGGGCGACGTCTTGGAAGGTGCCGTCGCCTTGGTTTTGGAAGAGCACGTTGGGGGTCTCGTCGTTGGCGACGAAGAGGTCGCTATCGCCATCGGAATCGTAATCGGCTGGGACCACGCCCAAGCCGTAATAGCGGTTGGCGGCTGCCACGCCGGACGCTTGGGTGACGTCGGTAAACGCGCCGTCGCCCTCGTTGCGGTAGAGTGCGTCCGGTGCGCCGACTAAGCCTTTGGGGCCGCAATAGACGCGGAGGCCGCTGAAAAAGGTGCAGAGCTGTGGCTCGGGCGGTAGGCGCTCGGTGTCGAAGACGACGTAGTTGGCCACGTAGAGGTCGAGGTCGCCGTCGCGGTCGTAGTCGAAGAAGGCCGCGCTGGCGCTGTATTGATCGCCGCCAACGCCCGCTTCTCGGGTCGCAACCGTAGCCGTTGACGAGTTCATCCTGCCGGTGCGCGTGGGTGCCACCTACCAGCTAGGCAATACCTACAACAAGCTCGGTCTCGAAAAATTGCAGCGCTCGCAGTTTTTGCGCTCAGAAAAAAAGGACGCCGAGGCCGACGCTCGCTACGAGGAGGCGCTGCAAGACCTCAACAAGAGCCGCGACCACTTCCGCAGCCTAGCCATGGACGAGCGCGTCGATGACCGCACTCGGGTGATGGCGCAGTACCAGATGATTCAGACGAGTTACCAGCTCGAGGATTACGAGCAGGTCATTGAGGAAGGGGACGCGCTGCTGCACAGCTTCCCCCACAGCCTCTACGAGGCGTCCGTTCACTACGACCGAGCGTGGTCCTATTTTGAATTGGAGCGCTACGCGGAGGCCATCGCCAGCTTTGAGCAGGTGTTGGTCTTGGCCCCCAGAGGCTCTAACGCCGATCGCTCGCTCTTCCAGATCGCCGAGAGCTACGACAAGCTGGGGCAGTACGAAGATGCGCTCGCGTACCTCGACCGCCTCATCGCCCGCTACGACTTCGCGCAGATGACCGAGGAAGAAATCATCGAGATGACCACCCTCAAGCTCAAGGGGTTGGTCGAGGAGACGGCGCGCGAGCTAGTTGCCAAGGCCCATCTGAAAAAGGGCGATATCTACGCGCGCAACGGCGAGGTCGCAAAGGCCCTCGCCGCCTATGCCGTGCTCCCGGCCGAATACGCGGCTGAGCCGGTTTTGGTGCAAAACAGCTATATCCGCACGGCCGAGTTGGTGCAGAAGGAGCAGGGCACGGCAGCGGCCATTGCCGCGTACAAGGACGCCATCGAAAAGGTCGAGGACGAGCTCTTTCAGGCTCGCACGCAGCTAACGGTCGCCCTGATGCTTTTCGACCAAGACGAGTACCTCAAGTCGGCCCAAGAATACGAGATATACCTCAATGCCTACGGCGATGTGGCCCAGCGCATCGGCTTCGACCGCTACAAGGTCCTCTTTCGCATTGCCCAGTGCCACCAAGAATACGGGCGGCAGATCCGCAGCGAGGACCCGGCTAGAGCGGACGCGGAAATCGCCGAGGCACTCAACAGCTACGACCAACTTTTGAGCCAGTACGAGGACCATTCCCTGATAGCGGACGTGCTTTTTAACGCCGGCTTTGCCAACCAGCTCCTAAAAAAAGACAAAGCGGCTCAGCCTCTGTACCAGCGATTAGTCGATGAGTATCCGGCCCATCCGGCGGCCCCCAACGGCCTTTTGCAGTTGGCCCGCATCGCCTATGCAGCATCCGAATTCAAACGGGCCGAAGCGATCTATACGTCCTTCCTCGACCGCTTCCCAGACTCGGAACTGCGCAATACGACGCGGATGGAGCTGGGCCTTACCTACAAGTGCCTCTACGATCCAGCTGGTGCCATCGCCGCCTATGAGACAGTGGAAGCGGGTTGGGACAAGTGGCCTACCGTGCAGGTCGAGTTGGCCGAGCTCTACATGGGCCAACAAGAGTACGCCAAGGCGCGCCAAGCCCTGTCTCGCGCCTTGGATCGAGCCGGCGACGCCACCTTGAGAGGCCAGATGCACTACACCTTGGCCCGGGTGCATTTTGCCGAGGACGATTTCGCCAGTGCGATCGGCTCTTGGGGCCAGGCCATTGCGCTGAATCCGCCCGCGCACATCCTGCAAAACTCGCTGCTGGCCCGCGGCGGTGCGTACTACGAGGTCGCCAAACAGCAAGACGCCGTCGGCGACACGGCCAAGGCCCGCATGAGCTATGAGGCATCGCTGGAGGATATGAAGGCCCTGCTCGAAAGCGATCCCGCTCCCCAGATCAAAGACAGTGCCTTCCGCACGCTGGGGGCTGGCATGATCCGCTTGGGGCGGCAAGAAGAGGCGGCCAGCTACTACCAAGAGCTTATTGCCACGTCGGCCGACCCCCAAGAGCAGGCCACCTTTAGCATGCTCCTGACCGAGCTGTACTACGATCAGCAGGATTTCGTCCAAGCCGAAAAATTCGCCCGCCAGCTCCTCGACATGCAGTTTGAAGACGACAATCAAGCTGGTTACTACCGCAAAGAGCGGGCCTATTCCATCATTGGCAACGCGCTGTTGCAGCAGCAGCAGTACGAGGAAGCCGCACGCATCTTCGCCCGAGGTCTCAAGCGCTACCCGAATTCGGGCGAGAGTGGCAACTTGGCCTTCTCCAAGGGCTTTGCCGAAATCAGCTACGGCGATTACGCCACCGCGGCCGCGAGCTTCAGGTCTTTTGTCAAAAAATATCCGCGCAATGCCAACCGCATTCACGGCCAGTACTATCTGGCCCACAGCCTCCAGGCCCTGACCCAGTTTGAGGAGGCCGCGGCCGCTTTTGCCGTGCTCGTCGAGCGCTATCTCCAGTCCCAATACGAGGAAGAAGCGCTTTTCCTCATTGGCGAAAACCACTACAACGAGCAGGCCTTTGCCGAGGCCGTGCCGGCCTACCAAGCACTCTTGGCCAAATATCCCCAAGGCCAATACGGTGGGTCGGCGCAGTATGCGTTGGCTTGGTCCTTCGTCGAACAAGAGCAGATGGAGCAAGCAGTAGGCGCGATGCAAGACCTAGTCGCCAATTACCCCGAAAGCGAGTTCGCCCCCAAAGCGCAGTTTACCATCGGCGACTACTACTACAATATCCAGTCCTATGACGAGGCCATGGCAGCCTACGAGCGAGTACTAGAGCACTATCCCGACTCCGAGGAGGCGTCGCGGGCCACAGCCCTAGTGAAAGAGCTAAGCGAGATACAAGCCAGCTTTAGCTACAACGAGGCCATGAAGCTGTTTGAGGCCAAAGACTACGACCGGGCCGTACCGGCCCTACAGGGGATTATCCGCCAGTACCCCGGCACCCATACCGAATTGGCCGCGTACTGCAACTTGGGGCTGGTCTATGAAATCACGCGCCAGTGGTCACAGGCCGTGGAAAACTATCAGGTAGTGGAAGAAAAGGGTGGAGACAAGGCGGAAAACGCCGACGTGGTCAGTTTTGCCAAGCTGCACCGAGCGTGGATCGTGGAAAACCGGCTCTAGCGAGCTTTCAACGCAACGCAAAGTAGGACACAATACGGGAGGTTGTAATGGAGCAGAATTTTCTAGTCGACCAGTTTTTCAAGGGCGGGCCTATGATGTGGCCCATGTTGCTCTGCTTGCTGATCGCCTTGGCCATCATCATAGAGCGGCTGTGGCGCCTGCTGACGGTCCCGGGCGAAGAAGCGGCCGAACAGCAGCTCAACGAGGCAGAGGACGTGCTCAAAAGCCAAGGCGAAGCCGGTGCCGTCGAGCTATTCCGGCAGGGCAGCGGCGTGCTCAACTTCATCTTCGCCGCCTTGGTGAAGCGCTACGACACCTTAGTGCTGGAAAATCGCACGGACCTAGAGGACATGCGCCAAGAGTTGATCTTGGCCACGGAGGAGGCCGGCGAGATGTATCTCGGCCGCCTGCTCAACGCGCTCGGAACCATTGGCGTCCTCTCCCCGCTGATGGGGCTGTTGGGCACGATTATGGGTATGATTCACGCCTTTGACGCGATTGCGCGCGCCGGGGCCGGCGATCCGGCGGCCGTGGCCAGCGGCATCTCCGAGGCCCTGATTACTACGGCCAGTGGCCTCATCGTCGCCATTCCGACCATCGTCTTCCACCGCTACCTCTCCGGTCGCGCGGAAAAGGTCTTCAAGAGCGTGGAGCTGTACTGCCACGCCTTCGCCAATACCCTGCTGGTGCGCTTCCAGGCCGGCCAGCAGGAAGCCAGCTAGGCAGAAAGAGACCCGGCGATGCGGCAGAGACGAAAGAGCGGATACGGCAAAAGTGCCTTCAAGACCACGGAGAACCCGGATCTGACTCCGCTGATCAACTGCATGTTCTTGCTGTTGGTTTTCTTCATGGTGGCGACCACTTTCGTCAACCCCAAGGGCCTGAGCGTGGATCTGCCAGGGGGCGAAGGCGAGTCGAGAGCGACCAAGGACATGAACATCGTGATTGACCCGGATCAGACGATCCAAGTCAACGGCGAGGTCACGGACAAGGCGAGATTGGCGGAAAAGATCCGTCAAGTCATTGAGGCCGACAACACCAAGAACGTGATCTTGGAGTCCGCGCGCTCCGTGCCTCACTCCTATGTGGTGCAGGTGATGGACATCGCCCGCGGCGAGGGCATTGAGGCCATTGCTTTCGCCAAGAGCGGAGAAGGATAAGCGGCATGGCTAAACGGAGACAGTCGCTGGCCGAAAAAGCCGGCGAATTTGAACTGAACCTGACGCCGATGATAGACGCGGTGTTCCTGCTACTGATCTTTTTTATGACCACCACGGTTTTCGTCAAGGCCACTCAGCTCAAGATCGAGCTGCCCGACTCGGCCCACTACGACCAGCTAAAGGCAGAGAAGAAGCTGAATCTGCGCATCTCGAGCGAGGGCCAGCTCGAGATCAACGGCCAGCTCGTGGCCATGGGGCAGCTAGCCGGCTGGCTAGAGCGCGAGAAGGTCCGCACCGGCTCTTCAACGCTGATTATCACCGCCGACGCCGATGCCGCGCACGGCCATATCATCGACGCGATGGAAACGGCCACCATGGCCGGCGTCGAACAGATCGACGTCGAAACCGAGGAACCAACCAATTGACGGTAGCTAGCAAAAAAGGAGTTGCAATTTTATGACAGCGAGGTATATGGTGCTCCTCGGCGTAGTGGCACTCGGGCTAGTCTGGAGTTGCGGGGGGCTGGTGCCGCCCCAACTCGTGTACGACCTGCACGTGATGCCCGTCCTGCCAGAGGGCCGCGGCGATTACACCATCGACCCGGACGACAGCTCGATGGTCTTTAGCAAAGAGGGGCTTTTGATTAAGGTGCGGCACCTGAGCGACCCCGAGCTCAACGAGCGCTTCCCACCCCTGTACGACGGTCGCCACGTCAACCCCTACACCCGGGACGACATCGATCCAGAAAAGGGCTATATCCCCCCGCAGTTCACTGTCTTTGAAGTCGAGGTCATAAACCTGACCTATGCGAAGATCGAATTCGATCCGGCCAAGGCGACCATGGAATCGGGCGGCGAGACCTATCGCTACTACGATCCCGGGCGCGAGGGGGCCGTTGTGTTGGGGGGCAATAGCTTCACCAAGTACTACAAAATGGAGCTGGGCACTTCGGGTAATGAGCGCGAAATCAACTTGGAGCGCATGGGCATTATCTACAAGACGGTCTTTCACCGCCACCGCCCGATCTTCCGCGACAGCAGCCAAAAAGGCATGTTGGTCTTTGACCCGCTGCTACCAGAAAACGACCAGTTGCTGCTCACCTTCCACGAATTCGTGCTTTCGTTTGACGCCAGCGGCAATCCAGAAGAGACCATTGACGTCGAGTTCCGCTTTGTGGTGGACCAAGGAACGAGGGAAAAGGCCAGCGCGGGCGGGGCGGGGTGAGTCCCCGGCACTGTTTCTGCATCTGGATAGTACGTATGGCAGGATATCTCATTGCGAGGAGCTGGACCTTCCGTCTGGCTCCTCTTTTTATGCACAAACCGCTGTTGGCCGGGCTGCTAGTCGGGGCCTGCATTAGCTGTGGCGATGAGCGGCCCGACGACGTCCATCTGCTGGCTAAGGTCGGGGAGGTCGAAATTACCGCGGCCAATCTGCGCGCCTTTGAGGCCGGTCTCAAAGGCGCCGCCATGCGCTCGCAGCACCGGGACAACGTACAGACGCTAATTGATCGCGAGGTGTTGCTTTTGCAGGCCAACGAGCGGGGTTTGCAGCGCGACGAAGAGGTCTTAGCCGAACTCGCCAAGCGCGAAACCAAGGCCCTCGCCGACGCAATGTTGCGGCGCAACGTCGCGGCCAAGGTCGCGGTGACTGAGGACGACATCGAAAAAGCCTACGCGCGGCCGGGGTGGGGAGAAAAGGTGGTCACCATGGAGATTTTTGTGCCCAACCGGGAACAGGCGCGTCAGGTGCAAGCGCTTTTGGCACAGGGCGAGGACTTTGCGGAAGCAGGTCGTCAATTCGCCGCCGACCCCTATTACGGTGTGCATACCGGCGAAATCCGGCGGCTGGCCTATTCGCCCTTCGACAGCCCCCGCGACCTAGTCCAAGCGGTTTTCGCCCTGTCCGTGGGCGGCGTGACCGAGCCGCTTTCCTTGCACGGAGGCTTCGTCATCGCCAAAGTGGCGGAGCGCCGTCGCGCCGCATTGGTCGAGGTCGAGGAAGGCATCCGCGAGGCACTCGGCGACGAGCAGCAAAAGCAATTGCGCGAATCGTACCTGCGGCACCTCAAGTGGGATTTGGACACGGTCTTTGACGCCGAGGGCATGGATATAGTGGTCGGCGTCTTACAGGGCGCGGTCGGCTATGCGGATTTGGACGAGGCCCAGCGCGAGCATCCGGTCTATGCTTTCGAGGGCTTGCAGATGGATGTGGCAGAGGTCTTGGAGGCCGTGCGGCCAGCGGGCCGACTGTGGCCGGAGGCCAGTGCCGACGCGGTCAACGAGAAACTAGCTGAGAGCCACTTCCCCACCCGCATCATGGCCCACGACGCCCGGCGCAAGGGCCTCGATAAAACCGAGGCTTTCGTGCGGTCGCAGGCTTGGGCGTTGGGCAACCTGATGCTGATAAAACTGCGCGAGCAGGTCTTGGCGGAGGCGCCCGCGCCGACCGAGGACGATCTACGGGCCTTCTACGAGGAACACAAGCACCGCTTTCGCAGCCCCCCCCACGCGCAATTAGAGGAGATTTTGCTCGAGACCCCAAGCGAGGCGCGCCAGATTGCGGCTCAGATTGAGGCAGGTGCCGAGTGGGCGGTGCTGGCTCGCGCCCACAGCCGGCGTCGCGACGCAGAAGATGGCCTCCTGTACGTCTCCCAATCACAGGCCCCCTTTTTGGGGGAGGCTTGGATGAACGCGGTGATGAACGCCGAGCTGCACCAAGTCCAAGGGCCGATCCAAACGAGGGGGGGCTATTCGATCTTCAGGGTTATCGAACGATACCCTGAGATCTATCACGGCCTAGCGCTAGAGCGGGTGCGGAGTGTGGTGGTGCGGGACGTCCGGGAGCGCATTGAGCGGGAGCACTTCAACGGCTATCTGCGGGATTCGCGCCAAAAATACGCCGCGCAGATTGACGTGTATGAAGAGCACCTGCGGTATTTGGACGACGAGAGCAAACGAGGGGAGTGATTCTTGGCACAGGCCAACGCCCAAGAGCACTTCGCGGTCATGCCCGCCGATGCCCCTTTTGAACCGGGCTTCAATGCAAAAACCCTGTGGGCTGCGCTCTTCGTCGGCTTCGTGATGCTGCCGGGCGCGATTTACCTCGGGCTGGTGACCGGGATGAGCATGGCCGGGGGGGCCGAGTGGGTGACCTTGATTCTGTTTATCGAAATGGCCAAGCGCACCTTCGTGTACTTGCGGACTCAGGAAATCATCATCCTCTACTGGGTGGCCGGGGGCTTGGTGATAATGGGCGGCAAGCTGGGCACCGGGGCCGACCTCTTCGGCGGCCCATTCGGCGTGTTGATCTGGGATCAATATCTGATCCAATCGCCCCAAGCCGACGGACTGGCCGAACACATTCCCACCTGGGTCGTGCCCCCGCGTGGCTCGGAGGCACTTTTAGAGCGCAGCTTCCTCGACAGTGCGTGGCTCAAGCCCATCGCCATCCTCCTCTGCGCCGTTGCATTGCAGCGGGTCAACGCCCTGTCGTTGGGCTACGTGCTCTTCCGCATCACCCACGACATCGAGCGCCTGCCCTTCCCCATGGCATACGTACAGGCCGGCGGTGCCACCGCCCTCGCCGAGACCTCGGCCAAGCAGGAGGGCTGGCGCTGGCACGTATTTAGCACGGGGGCCTTTATCGGGGCGGTGTGGGGCATATTCTACGTGGTGGTGCCGACGCTGTCGTCGGTATTTTTGACCGAGACCGTGTCGATTTTGCCGATTCCCTTCATCGACTTCACCGTGCCGCTAAAGGCGGTTTTGCCCGCCGCAGTCATTGGCTTGGCCACGGATTTGATCCACGTGCTATTCGGCCTCGTGCTGCCGTTTTGGGTCGTAGTAGGGGTATTTTCCTCGTCGATCTTGGTCAACTTGGTCGCCAATCCCATCCTCTATGCCTACGGCATCTTGCACACTTGGGAGCCGGGCATGTCGTCGATCCCCACCCAGATCGCCAATACTTTTGACTTCTGGCTGAGCTTTTCGCTGGGTGGGGCCATCGTGGTCGCGGCCGTGGGTTTCTATACGGCGGGCAAGGTCTTGCTCGCCGCTGGCAGGGAGCGCGCCCCGCTTCGGGAGGCCCACCCCGAGCGCGGCGACATCCGCATTGTGGTGGCCTTGGGGATCTGGGCGGTGAGCACGCTGGGGTTCGTGCTGATGGTGTACTATTTAGTGCCCGATTTTCCTTGGTGGATCACCGCGCTCTTCGGCTTTGTGTGGACGCCGATCTACTCGTACATAGGTACGCGGATGATCGGCCTGACCGGGTCGCCGCAGGGGGTGACCTTTCCCTATCTGCGCGAGGCCAGCTTCTACTTGTCCGGCTACCAAGGGGCCGGGATCTGGTTCGCGCCGGTGCCGATCTTCCAGTGGGGCTACGAGGCGCAGGTGTTCAAGCAGCTAGAGCTGACGCGCACTCGCTTTGGCAGCATCGTCAAGATGACGGCCCTGACCTTGGCCGTCATGTTTGTGTGCAGCTTCCTGTTCTGGTCGCTGATATGGAAGCTCGGGCCGATTCCCTCCTCGGCGTACCCGTTCGTGCAAAAGATGTGGCCCTTCCACGCCACCATGCAGGCGTTCTGGGCCAAGTCAACGCTGCCGGGCGCGGGCCAGAGCTTGGTGACGCAAATCATTCGCTGGGATTACATCGGGGTTGGGCTGGTCTTTAGCGGCGTGCTGTACGCGCTGCTGAGCGCACTGAGTGCGCCGCTGGGGATCTTCTATGGTTTTGTCGCTGGCCTCGGGGGGTGGCCGCACTTTGCCATCCTCAACTTCGTCGGCGCTCTGCTGGGCCGCTTCTACTTGCAAAAGCGCTTTGGCCCGGAACGCTGGTACGCGTACGCGCCCATCGTGCTGGCTGGGTACTCGTGCGGCGTGGGCCTGATTGGCATGACGTCCATTGCCATTGCGCTGATTTCCAAGGCCGTGTCGCAGGTCGTGTTCTGAGGGGCCGCACCGTGAGCCGCGCACTGGTGTGCATGGCCTTGTGGGCACTTGGTTGCGGCCAAAAGGACCCAGGGCAAGTCAGCGGAGATCGCGTGGTTGCGCCCGCCCCGCCCGGCGCGGCGCCCGCTATCGAAGATTCTACTCCAGTCGCCGCGGTCAACAAAGCCGATCACGCCATGGTGCTCGTGCCCGAAGGTCTCTTTGTGATGGGTTGGGACGCCGGCGACCCGGACGAGCAGCCGCCGCACCAAGTCTTTCTTGCCGCGTACTACATCGACCAGTTCGAGGTAGCCGTAGGGCTGTACCGGCGCTGCGTGGAGGCCGACGCCTGTGAAGAGCCGGCCTACGCCCCTAGCTGCAACTACGATGGCTTTGCCGACGACACCCATCCCATCAACTGCGTGACCCGCCAAAACGCGCTCGACTATTGCGCGTGGGCTGGCCTGCGGCTGCCGACCGAAGCCGAGTGGGAGAAGGCCGCGCGCGGCACCGACGGGCGCACGTATCCTTGGGGATACGAGCTAGCAGGCGACGAGGCCAACTTTCGCTTCATCGCCGGAGCGACCGAGCCGGTGGGCAGCCGGCCGGCCGGCGCGTCCCCGTATGGGGCCTACGACATGGCCGGCAACGTGTGGGAGTGGGTAGCCGATTGGTACGGGGACACCTACTATGCAGAGAGTCCACGGGACAATCCGCAGGGGCCGTTGCGCGGAGAGTTCGGGGTGCTGCGGGGTGGGTCGTGGTGGTTTGAGAAGGAGTCCCTGCCCGCGGCCAATCGGGAAGCCTATCATCCGCTGTTGACCGATATAGATATTGGGTTTCGGTGTGCGCGGGATTTTTGAGCTGTGCGCTAGGTCAATTTTGCCGTTGCTCGTCGCGCTGGCGGGTTGTGGCAAAGGGCCGGTAGCGCCGATCGTCTTGGAAGAGGGCGTTGTCATTGCGTCGCCGGCCGATATCGCTGCCCTTAGGGAAAGAGGGGGGGCTGCGTACATCATTGACGGCGACTTGCAGATCGTTGGGAGCAGCTTAGTCGCGCTGACGGGCTTGGAAGGGCTAAAACGCGTCGAGGGCAGCGTCGAGGTTTGGTTTAACGACCGCTTGGAAAGCCTAGCCGGACTGGAAGGACTGGAAAGCGTCGGAGCGGGGCTAGGTCCGGCGGCCGCACCACCGCCCTTGCCCACGCCGGCGGCCGGCAAAGCCGCTCACGTGGTGGAAGGGTTGTTGATCTTTGAAAACAAGGCCCTGCGCTCGCTCAAAGGGCTGGAGAACTTGGCCTCTGTCAGCGGGGGCTTGGCGCTCGTCCGCAACGAGTCGCTTACGTCCCTGACGGACATGCAGCACCTCGTGGCGATCGCAGGCAGCGTGGACATCTGGTTCAACGACGCGCTGCAAAGCCTAGAGGGCCTGCACTACTTAACTAGAGTGCGGGATTTTTTGGAAGTCAGCGGCAACGGCGCGCTGCAAAGCCTCAATGGGTTGCGCGGCGTCCGCCACGTGGGGGCGGATTTGATCATCAGCAACAACGCCCGGCTGCCCCAATCCGAGGTGCGGGCCTTTGCCGAGCGGATTGCCGGGGCGGTGGTTGAGGGCAATAAGGGGGGGTAATTCCCATCCTCACTTGCGCACTAGGCGGATGCGATGGTTGCGGGTATCGGCGATGTAGAGGTTGTCGTCCGGGTCGAGTTCAATGCCGTAGGGGCGATTGAGCCGGGCGGACTGCGGAGGGCCGCCGTCGCCCAGGTCGCCGGATTTGCCGCACTGGCCGGCTACGGTGTGTATGGTGCCGTCGAGGTCAATGCGGCGCACGCAGTGGTTGAAGGTGTCGGCCAAGAACGCGCGGCCTTCCGAGTCAATGGCCACGTCGCAGGGCCAGTACAGAGAAACCGCGAGTGCGTTGGCCCCGTCTTCGCCGTCCCCGGGCTCGGGTGGGGAGGTGTAGTTAGCGATGGTGACGGTGTCCCGCGCTGAGTTGCCGGCGATGGTGGTGATGATGCCGGTGGCCGAGTCAACCTTGCGGATGCGGTTGTTGAAGGTGTCGGCGATGTAGAGGTTGCCGAATTCGTCCGTGGCAATGCGGCTGGTAGGTGGAGCCGCTTGGCCTATCGGAGCGTAGATCCGGGCTTGATCGGCGGGGCCGCCATCGCCGGAAAAGCCCGGCTCGCCCGTGCCGACGACCGTGGAGATCGTGCCGTCGAGGTCAACCATGCGGATGCGCTGGTTTTCTTGGTCGGAAATGTACATGCGTCCGAGCGGGTCAAAGGCGGTAGAGCTGGGCAGGTTGACCGTTGCGTGGGCGGCGGGGCCGCCGTCGCCGCTGTAGGTGCGCTCGCCCGTGCCGCAGATCGGCTCGATATAGTCGGTGGCAAAGTCGTAGCGCAGGATTAGCGAATTGTGCCAAGCCGAGAGTATGAGGCGTCCGAGCGGATCGAAGGAGATGTGGGTCGGATGGTTGAGGCCAATTTCGCGCGCCCGGCCGGCCGGGGCGTCGCCGAGTTCGCCGGTGCCGATTAGGGTGGTGACGCGGTCTTTGGCGACCACGCGGACCCGGTGATTGTTCCAGTCGAGGATGTAGAGCCGCCCGTCGGGGCCGTAGGTCAGATCCTGCGGCAGGTAGAAGAGTGCTTGACGCAGCGTTGCTTCTTCCGGGCCTTTGCCAGCGTCGCCGGTGCCGGCAAAGGTTTCGATGCGTCCGTAGGAGCCGCTAGGGCCAGTGGGTGCCTCCCCGCAGGCGAACAGGGCGATGAGCAAGACAGCTAGATAGATCATGGCAAGACGACGCGGCGGATGCGGTGGTTGTACGCGTCGGCAATATAGAGCCGCCCCTGCGGGTCAAAGTCGAGCCCGGCAGGTCGGTTGAGAGCGGCGCTGAGGGCGGGTCCGCCGTCGCCGGCAAAGCCTTCTTCGCCGCTGCCGACCACGGTCTCAATGATGCCGGTCGCTGGGTCGAGGGCGCGGATGCGGTGGTTGAATTCGTCGGCAATGTAGAGCCGCCCGTCGGGGCCGAAGGCCAAGTCGCGCGGATTGTTGAGGGCTGCGCTGAGAGCCGGTCCGCCGTCGCCGGAAAAATCCGCCGCGCCCGTGCCAGCCACCGTTTCGATCCGGTCGCGGTCGAAGTCAACGCAGCGGATGCGGTGGTTGAGGGCGTCGGCGATGTAGAGCTGGCCCTGCGGACCAAAAGCCAAACCACCGGCCGGGGATGGGTTGGCTCCGGCCGGCATCTGCAACTGGGCGGCGCGCGGGCTGCCCCCGTCGCCGGCAAAGCCAGCCGCGCCGGTACCAACTACGGTGGTGATAATGCCGTCGGGGTCTATTTTGCGTACCCGTTGGTTGCGCTGGTCGAGGATGTACAGCCCACCAGCGGGGCCTAAGACCGTCTGCGGCGGCTGGCTCAGGAGCGCGTCGCGGGCTGGACCGCCGTCGCCGGCAAACCCCGGACCTGCGCCGCATATCACTTGGACCAGCCCGGTCTGCGGGTCGTAGAGGCGCAGCTTGTGATTGTGCCAAGCCGTCAGCAGCAGGGTGCCGTCGGCCAGCGGTAGGAGGTGAGTCGGGTGGTTGAGGTGGACCTCGGTGCCGGGCGCACCGGGGGGCACTTGGTCGGATTCGTCGTAGGGGCCATCGCCGACAAAGTCCGTGCCAATCGCAGTGACGAGGGTGCCCTCCGGGGTCACGCGGCGCACGCGGTGGTTGTTCCAGTCGAGGAGGTAGATCTGTCCCGAGGGGGTGAAGGTGAGATCGACGGGCCAGTACAGGGTCGAGGCCAGCAGGGGGTGGCCGTCGCCATTGAAGCCGGCTTCGCCCGTGCCGGCCCAAGTGCATAAGGTGCCGGGCGCGTCCGTGCAGCGGGATTGCGGGCCGCTATCCGGGCCGGTGCTTTTGGCGCAAGCCGTCAGCAGCAGTGCGAGGACGAGGGGCATGCAGCGGTTGGTGGACATAGTCAGTGCGTTGATGCGAAACGTTAAATACTGAAGTTGCGCGTCGCCCGGTCTGTCCGGTCATGCTGAGCGGAGCGAAGCATCTATGGCCTTAATCTACTGGATTCCCGCGTCGCGGGCATGACGTCCGGTGTACGCGGGAGAACGACCGCACCTTCAGGCGTGACCTCCAGCCTAACAGAGGTGCTAATTGTTTTGAAAAACAACAAGTGCCCATGCGGAACATCAGTTAAATATACAAAAAAATGAACGATGTAAATTATCGCTTGCACAGGGGTGGTATAACGTGACTTTTCGCTCGGCAGTGCTGGGGATTGTGGTCGTGATGGCCATTGTTATGGGGGCACCCTATTCGATTTGGATGGTGCGCTCTTCCGAGATTACGTGGTCGTATTTTCCGACTAGCGCCGGCTTTTGCTTTGTGGTGATTTTGCTGGCCAATGCGCTGGTGCGGTGGGTGCGGCCCACGTGGGCGTTGCGGCCCGCCGAGCTGGCTACCATTGTGGTCATGGGGTTGGCCGCGACCGGGATTCCGACCTTTATCGTCGGGACTTTGCTGGCGATCATTTCATCGCCGTACTACGGTGCCACCCCGGAAAACGACTGGGCGGGCAACATCCATCCCTACCTGCCCGATTGGGTCGTGCCTCGCGCCGACGGCGACGCCATGCGCTGGTTCTACGAGGGGCTGCCCAAGGGCCAAGCCCTGCCGTTCGAGGTCTGGATCGGGCCGCTGTTTTGGCTGTTGAGCCTGATCCTGACCGCGTACTTCGCCTGCTTCTGCTTGGTGGTGATTTTCCGCCGCCAGTGGGTCGAGCACGAGCGGCTGGTCTTTCCACTGATGGAGATGCCGCGCCTGCTGATCGACGACGACGGGCGGGCGATTGTGCGCTCCAAGGGGTTTTGGATTGGCGCGGCCATTCCACTGGGGATGATCCTCTTCAACATCATTGGCTCGTTCTACATCGGTTTTCCCAAGATCAACTTCAACCACGCCGTCAATCTGCAACTGAGCCGGGAGTTTCCCACCATCAGCCTGATGCTCTACTTCCCGGTAATCGGCTTTATGTATTTGGTCAGTACCAGCGTCTCGTTTAGCATCGCGTTCTTTTATTTGGTGGCCGTCTTGCAGGAGGGCATTACCAACCGCATCGGCTACGACGTGACGCGGCCCGACGCCTTCGTCTGGGGGATGCAGTCGCTTTCTTGGCAGGCTTGGGGCGGATTTACGGCGATGGTGCTGTTGAGCTTGTGGATGGCGCGGGCCCATCTAGGGGCGGTCGTGCGCCAAGCCTTGGGGGGGCGGCGGACTATAGACGACCGCGAGGAAATGGTTTCCTATCGCACGGCGGTTTGCGGATTCATGGCCGCGTTGGTCTATATCCTCGGCTGGCTGTGGCGGTCCGGGATGGATCTCCACATCGCCGCGCTCTTTGTCTTTGGCGTATTGGTTGCGTACTACGGCATCACGCGACTGGTGGTGCAGGCCGGAGTCTATTTTTTGACGCCGCCAGTGGGGGCGCAGGCTTTTGCCTTGGCGATAACCGGCACGGGCATCGGCGGGCACAATTTGGTGGCGCTGGGGGTTTCCTATACTTGGTTCGGAGACGTGCAATCGCTCTTTATGCCGGCGGCCGCCCACGGCGCACGGCTCGGCGAACTGTACCGGATTCGCCGGTCCATGGCCTTGGCACTGGGCCTTGCCGCGGTCGTGGGCTTTACGGCCTGTCTCTATTTCGTGCTCTCGCTGTGCTACAAATACGGCGCGGGCAATTTTGGCTCTTGGTACTTTATCGCCGGCGGTGGCGCCGGCGGCATGGCGTACAACGGGGTGATCCGCCATTTCAACGACCCTTGGCCGACGGATTGGAACAAGCTGTCCTACTTTGGGATCGGGATGGTGGCGTACTCAATTTTGGCCTTCCTCCAGTATCGCTTTCACTGGTGGCCGCTGCACCCGGTGGGCATTGCGGTAGCCCCGCTGTGGATGACGCGGCTCATCGCGTTTTCGGTCTTTCTGGCGTGGGTGGCCAAGAGCGCGATTATGCGCTATGGGGGGATCGCGGCGTACCGCGCGGCGCGGCCGTTTTTCATGGGGTTGATCGCCGGGTATTTCTTGGGGATTGGGTTGTCGTATTTGGTGGATATTTTCTGGTTTATGGGGGAGGGACATGCTTATTTTCACGGATAAGTGCTGGGAGCGCGGATGTCTCGCCCGCACTCCTCACCGGGTCGAGGGATGGCGAACCTAAGTTTGAGAATTGAGAAAACAAAAAGGCCCCAGTGCAGTAAAGCACTAGGGCCTTCGTTGGGGTTGGTTGTCGGGGTCAATTTTCTAATAAGAGCTTGAGCATTCCCACGCAGAGTGCGACTAGTAAGCCGATCACCCAACGCTGGGTTTTCTCGATGTTTCCCAGCCGTTTATCGATCTGCTCGACAACTCCGTCGAGCCGCCCGATTAGTGTGGCGTGCGTTAAAAGCGTCTGTGTAGTCGTTTCCGGCGTCGGTTCTTTCGTCGATTCCATGGTCTTGTCTCCCCATAAGAGATTAGTGGATGCTTCTCCGGCACAATCTCATGTCCTCCCTTGCTGAGATAGATGGTAATGGATAGAGGATTGTTTCGCAATGGATAGAGAGTATAAAGTAAGTATCTGGTCTTGGCGATAGCCGTTTCTGGTTTATGGGGAGGGACATGCTTATTTCTAAAGGGGAGTGGCGTGCTTGCGAGTAGGTCGGCGATAGCGTATCTTGAGGCCGATTAAAAGTCTATGACCAATACGACTAAACGAAGTACCATCTACTTTGATCCTGCGGTTCACTGTGCCTTCCAGTTGAAGGCTGCCGGAGCAGATAGGTCAATCTCTGCCTTGATCAATGATGCGGTTAAGCTAGCCCTAATAGAGGATGTCGAGGATTTGAGTGCCTTCGGCGAGAGGGACGCCGAACCCAATCTGTCGTTCGAGGATGTCGTCGAAGCGATGGGGCTATTATGTCAGTCTTAGGTCATATTAGAGTGCAGGATTTCCTCGAAAAGACCAAGGGGGCTGTGCGTGGTCGGGTGGTTACTGATGCCAAGAATAGGACCTATTCGGCAGACTATGCGTGGCGCGAGACCCAAGATGGGTTTCTGTTGATTTCACGCAAGAACGGCACAGGTGACGAGGTGAAAATCAAGCCGATAATAGAGCTTGATGAAAGCCTTGTTGCCTTTTTTGGTCTATACAGCGGGGACGGAGCTAAAGGAAGCGAAGATGTCAGAGATCCACAGGTCATCCGACCTGCTATCTCTTTTTCGCAACGTGAGCCTAATCTCGTGCGGTTTGCGGTCGAGCAGTTCAGGAAGTTTTTCCCGGAAGGCATAAGGTTCAGTTTCTCCTTGGGAGAAGACAGTGCCTTCTTTATGGATGGCGCAGGCTTGGAAATGCTTCGGGATTACTACGGCGGATATATTCCTCCTACTCCTCCCTTGGACGAAGTGAAGCCAACCTTGGATGATGCGGATCAACAGTACCTGCAAGAGGAGCGGCCAGTCCTAGGGACGAACGAGGATCATTTGGCATTCAATTACTTCCACAAAGATGCCATGAAGACCATCCTAACCGGCGTCAAGATAGAGGATTTGAGAAGGAGCGGAGTGGTCTTGGACGTGAGTGATAAAGTCACGGCTTCTCTGCGGCGTCCCTTCAAGAAAGGAGCCCGGGAACTTGGTGGGTCAAGCCGGTCTGATGAGATACACGTGGGTGGACTCAAACGTTTTGGGGAATTGTTTCTCAAGATGCTCCACGAGGTCGAAGAATCAATCTATTGCGATACCCGAGTCTCGACCCAAGGGTTGGTGCAGTGGCTCTGTAAGCCGTCAGAGGTAGGGGAACTGATTGATATTAAGCAGTTCTTTAGCTCTCATGCCTTCGGTCAATTGGCAAACAAACGGCCAGAGATTAATGAGGAGGCCAATTTTCTCATCGGCAAATGGCCTCACTCAAAGCAGATTTGGCTCAACCGCACCGTCAGGATAGATCCCCTCTTCTGCTACGTATCAGGCTTGTACTTGGCCGAAGGTTCTACGCCTAAATCTAAGATGTTCGCAATGTTTACCGGAAAGGTGAAAGGGTTGAGCCTTGCCTTTACGTCGTCAGAGGACATCAGTATTAATCTCGTACTGCGGTCTCTACAGCGGCTCTTTCGGAAAAGTGACTGTGTTGCGACGTGGAAGGTGAAAGTTGGGTCCCAGTACTTCCCTGAGCTCGTCGTGATAGGCCTGAAAAGTGGTGTTCCAATGCTGCGTGGTGGGGAAAGTGGCGATGGTAAACTCCGCACGATAGAAATATCAATGGCCGTAAAGTCTTGGGCGCTTGAAGTTGCGCCTTCGCTTATTCCCTTCAAGGACAAATACTCCCATGTAGAGCCGACCGGAGCAGGTTTAGCGAGGATTGATTTTTCTGCTTCCTCAGCCCTCTGCAAGTGGTATTTTCCACTACTTATCTATGCAGCCTTTGGAAACATCGTTGAGAAACCTTCCGAGGCTTTTGTCAATGATTAATCACATTTTCATTCCAGAGGTTGATTTCTCTACGTTGCGCCTTCTGCCAGAGCACAGAGAATGGATCACAGAATGGCTACGAGAGGTCGAAAAGGACATCGAAAACGGGGTGGTTTCGTCTGCTCTATGCCTAAATGGCCTGATGGCAGAGATTTTGCTATACGGCAGAGGCCAAACCAATTGGCAAGAGATACTCAATAAGTACCTACTAGATAGTAATGGCGGCCCACTCACGTACTCAGAAGAGTATGGCAAGAAATTATACCGGTTTTCTCAGTGGAAACAGACACCAGTCCATGCTGTCCATGCTCACTGGTGGATTGAGAAATTCTATGGAACCAAAGACGAAAAACTGTCTACCTACAGTGATTTAATTAAAGGTTTTGTTCAACCCAATGGTTGGATTTACAATCCAAAGGTCAGTCCTACCGGAATCAGAACTAGGATGAAGTCAGAACTCATGATGTCTCTGGCAATGGGACTCGAAATCCTAGATTCTCTCGATTCGCTCTCGGAACAGAAACACGTTTTCGAGGCCGTTTTAAGTTCAGCCCCGATGAGTGGCTACTTGAGCGCAGAGTACTTTCGCTTAAGGTCTCTGCAGATTTTGAACCGCATTGGATTGGCTCCAAGCTGCCTGTCTGAAGTTTTTGAACCGTGCAAAGCTGGTGAGGGATACTGTGATTTCTCGGTGGACTCAAAAGTCGATGACTACATGGGTACCCAAAAGAGGACCTCAAGAGATAAGGCAGTGCATTCTGCTATCTCAAGTCTACATGCACAGCATGTTTCGAGATTCTGCGGCGAATATATACAGATATCTGTTGGATTAAGGTTAAAGAATTTCGGACGGTACTTGTTCACCAATCCCTTTGATATCCCTGCGTTCAAAATGCGCGATATTGACATCCCGTTTGGGACTGAACTCTCTCCTCTAGAGATAATGGGAGCGTCGTACATAACCTCTATTGGGAAATAACTAAATGGGTATTTCGCAACAGATGAATCTTGACTTTAAAGATCTAACCTTGGAGAATAAGGTAAGATTGTTACTGAAGCTAAAACCTTACATCCAGCCGTTTGAGCAATTCTTAGCACAAGGAGAACTATGCGGCCTTCTCGGTGATGATTACACCGAGTGTCCTTTTTCTGCTCCTGCTGCATCCCAAGTTACTATCTCTACATCTATTACACCTGAGTTGTTGGTTAGCCGTCTGGCCTACTGGGAACAGATTGGCACTTGGAAACTCCAGCCGACACTCCAAGTCTTGCTTGAATCAGAGAAATCTATTGAGGATCTGCTTACCGGTGCGGACTTCCAGCTTCATCGGTCTAGGAAACTTCGCTACGGACCGCACGGTATTCATGAGTACAGAGGCAAATTTTTCCCACAGCTAGTTAAGTCACTTGTGAACTTTGCCGGGCTGCGTCCTGGAGCAGTTGTACTCGATCCCATGTGCGGAAGCGGGACCACAGGCTGTGAGGCACGATCAATGGGAATGAAATCTCTTGGTATGGACCTGAATCCTCTATCGATCAAAATTTCAAGGGTAAAGAACTCAGTATTGGATATGGCCGAATCACCGCTGAAAATGCATATTGAATCAACTTTATCCTCTCTGCAAAAAGCAAAGATACAATACACTAGATCTGAATTCCCTTGGAACGAGCACGATGAACACTACCTCAAGAGATGGTTCGCCCCTGCAGCGCTACAGGAGCTTGCTGTAATCCTTGAAACTATCAAGACTTGTCCAGATTCCATTGCCGAGGAATTTATGGAAATTTGTTTTAGCAACGTGCTGCGGTCGGTATCTTGGCAGAAAGATTCTGATTTACGCGTCCGAAAAAAAATCGTGAATTACGTTCCAGGCACAGCGATTCGTCTATTTTCCGAAGAAGTCCAAAGAAACCTAAAAAAAGTCCTCTCTTATCTTTCTCATTTCAGCAACGATTGCGAATTTCCAGAATTTGTCATTAAGGAAGGTGATTCTCGGAATATCAAGGAAGTGCTGCCCGATTGGGTTGGGAAATGCGATCTACTGATCACTTCTCCCCCTTATGCTATGGCCCTGCCGTACATCGATACAGATCGTCTCAGTCTGACAGTTCTAAACTTGCTACCCCGTATAGATCATAGGGCAAGAGAGCTTGCAATGATCGGCAATAGAGAAATAACAGACCCACAACGTAAGGAGTTGTGGGGGCAATACCTACGACGAAGAGAGGAATTACCCAAATGTGTGAGAGAGACTATTGAAAAGATTGACTTGGCGAATAAATCAGCGAAGGTCGGCTTTCGTAGAAAAAATCTGTCGGCTCTCTTAGGCAAATATTTCTTGGATATGGCTGACGCTATGTGCAGTGCGCTCAGGGCAATGAAACCAGATAGTTATGCGTTTTACGTTGTCGGTAATAACAGTACGACTATTAATGGCGACCGCATGGAGATAGAAACGGATAGGTTCTTGTGGGAGATTGGAAAGAAAGTGGGTTGGAAGCAAAAGAAGATTATCAATATGGAACTCCTGCCGTCAAGAGATATTTTTCGTAACAAAAGAGGTTCCTCTGAGTCAATACTGTGGTTCGTGGCAGAGTCTAAGAAAGGTGTAGAGCGAAAGGCGATATATGGAACTACTAGCAAGCTAGCCCACGAACTAAATAATGGGGAATGGGATTTTCACGGTAAAGATACCCAGCAACACCTTCACGCCCTGCATCCGTACCCAGCTCGTTTTATTCCGCAGATCCCCCGAAAAGCTATCTTGGAGTGGTCTTCTTCTGGGGACGTTATTCTAGATCCGTTCTGTGGCTGCGGAACTACTCTCCTAGAAAGTATCATTTTGGGCAGGGGGGCTATAGGCGTAGATAACAATGCTGTTGCTTGCTTGGTGAGCCGTGCTAAAATAGTTCCTTATTCGCTCAATGAAATAAAAGCTCTTGGAGAATTCGTAGAGAACCTGCGTCATGTTCTCGCAGAGGTTTCTTCTATTATACCGCTACCCGACTACCACAACGCTTCATACTGGTTCGACGTAGAGGCACTAAAGGATTTAGCAAGGTTACGAGTGGCAATCAACCAACTTCCTGAGAACGCAAAGGTATTCGCACTTGCTGTCTTCTCTTCTATCATAGTTCGCGTCTCTAACCAAGACAGCAATACCCGGTATGCGAGAGTCAAGAAATCCTATAAGTCAGGCGATGCAGTAAAATGGTTTAAGAAGCGATTAACCGATGCTATAAATCGTCTCTGGGAAATTAAAGACATACCCAAAGCGAGAGCCACCGTCCACTGTGCGGATGGTAGAAATTTGAACTTTCTACCCGATGGAAGCGTACATCTTATAGTGACATCTCCTCCGTATCTCAATGCCTATGATTATCATAAGTATCACCGTCATAGAATCCACTGGATTGATGGTGATGTTAGTCTTGCTCGTGACACCGAGATTGGTAAACACGACACTTTTACTAGACCGAAAGCGACACCTAATCGTTACTTTGAAGATATGCGCCAATGCTTCGTAGAGTGGAAGCGTGTACTCGTTCCTAGTGGTAGAGTTTTTATTGTAATTGGTGATGGTATAGTAAGCAAGAAACCAGTAGCCGTTGGAGATATGTTTGTCGAGATTATGAAGACCCTTGGCATAGAATATACCGACCGCTGGATAAGGAGTCTCCAGATGACAAGGAAATCCTTTAACCAGAACACGCGAATTAATAAAGAACATCTGCTCCTTTTTACAAAACCATAAATAGTATAAGATGCAAGCTTAAGTTACCACAGCACTGATTCCCTAACACTTTTGAAAAGCTAGCCCCTGTGCCGGCCGGGGTCATTCCCGCGAAAGCGGGAATCCAGCGGGGTAGGCGGACTTGGACGCCCGCTTTCGCGGGCGTGACAACCTATCATACCAAAGTGTCAGGGAATCAGATCGTAGCATATAAAATTAAAATCAAAGCAACTCCGCAGTATTCGTATCCTATTATCATAAATGGAGATTATTGTATCATGGTCGCACTTGGGATTTCCGAGTTCACATTTGGATACGCTTTTCTATTCGAGCAAACAGTGAATAATTGGAGTGGGTTAAAGGCTGCACCTATTCTTCCAAGTCTATATGACGAAAGCAGGAAAGGATGGGATGCGGAGCTGCCGCTTAAGGGAGCCAGTTTCTATTATCAGTTCAAGCTAACTGAATACTTGTCTCGACGTAACGCTGCATATATACGCAATGGCATTTACGATGCACCATATTATCGCATTGCACTGCATAGAAGAGATGTCAATCGGCAACATTGCCGCCTTAAAGCTCTTGCCAACGAGTTTCCAAATACATATTATGTAGCACCAGAAATTCTCAATATAGAAGACTTTAATAGACGATTCATGGATCGTCAAATAACTAACGGGTCAAGACTGATTCCCGTAAATCAATGTAAAGATATAAATGACGGTGAACAGCATTACATCACCTTTCAGCAAGAAATTCAGGATTGGACTGAACATTCAGAAAAGGAGTTTCATGAACATTCCATACTTGGTAGGGACATCAATGAGCTTTACAGAGAATCAGAGTTCCATAGTATTAATAACGGGTATGCTAGAGAAATATTTTTTAAGTTAAAGAATATAGTACTTGAAATGAGTTCTTCTTCTATAGATCGACATACTGAAGTCGATAGTTCTATAAATAGATTGATTAATTATGATCCAGCCGATCACCCACTAGATGTATTGAATTATGATCCAGCTAATCGTCCGAGTCGTGAAATTTTCGATCATATATACTATATACTTTCTACATTCTTTGGTGCTACGATGGTGATTGTTGGAAAAGATGAATAATCTTTCAATAGCTCCCATGCAAAAAGCCCACCGGCCGGCCTTACTTGGCTGGTGGGCTTTCCTTTGTCTGCTCGTGGCCCTCCTTGATTGTCAGATAGCGTTTGTGAGTCGCGAACCTAAGTACACGACAGTAATCTAAGTTGTGGTACAGCCCCGATTTAGGTTTATTTGTAATCACCCAGATTGCATCTAAATCCTACATACAGGAGCTGTACCCTGCTTATTCATACGCTAAAGAAAGCCCTCACGCAAGGGTCGGTATCCCTCACGCGCCACCGTATCGACTTGATCAGTCGTTTGGTGTGTGCGCTGATTCAAGTGCGTTCGGTCAACATGAAAAAACTCGCGTGTAGCCTATCGGGCAGGGCCCAGATTGACCGTCACTATCGCCGTCTCCAGCGTTTTTTTAGTAGTGCTGTTTCGCCGTCGGTGTTTACCCAGTTGATTGTATCCAAGGTCGTTCACCCCGACCAACAACAGCTTTTAGTTATGGATCGCACCCATGGGCGGTTGGGTCGCACCGATCTGAATGTGTTGTGTGTCGGCTTAGGCTACCAAGGGGTCTCGATTCCGTTGGCATATCAGTCGTTGCAAAAGCCGGGCAACTCCAACACCTCCGAGCGCAAGCGCCTCCTGACGAAGGTATTGGCCTACCTTGATCCCCGCGTATGCTGTTTAGTCGCCGACCGCGAGTTCATCGGTCGAGCGTGGTTTGCTTTTTTGCTAGAGCAACAGGTCGATTTTGTCATCCGCCTGCGCGGTAATACGTCGCTTACGCTCGACGACGGTCGGCGGCGCGATGGGGCTACTTTTAATGCACGGATGCCGAGAGGCACCACCCGATCCTACCCACAGACGACCCTCTATGACGGCTTGACCCTGAATTTGGTGTGTCATCGCCCCATCCGCGGCGAGCGCATCCTGCTGATCACCAACCGAACCGACCTCAAGCAGGGGCTGGCCGTCTATGGACAGCGCTGGGCTATTGAGACGACGTTTGCTTGTTTGAAATCGAGGGGGTTTAACCTCGAGGATACGCATCTGATCCACCCCCAACGCTTGCACCTGCTGATGGGACTGCTGGCGTGGACGCTGCTATGGGCGCTGTTGGTAGGACGGCGGTTGCATCAGAGAAAACCCATCCCCATAAAAAAACATGGACGACGAGCCATAAGCCTGTTTCGAAAAGGCTTAGACCAACTCACACAGATCATACACCAAACACGGGAGCAACCTAAACGCAACCGACAATATCAACACATTTTACTGTCGTGTACTTATGTATTTGGTCAGTACCAGCGTCTCGTTTAGCATCGCGTTCTTTTATTTGGTGGCCGTCTTGCAGGAGGGCATTACCAACCGCATCGGCTACGACGTGACGCGGCCCGACGCCTTCGTCTGGGGGATGCAGTCGCTTTCTTGGCAGGCTTGGGGCGGATTTACGGCGATGGTGCTGTTGAGCTTGTGGATGGCGCGGGCCCATCTAGGGGCGGTCGTGCGCCAAGCCTTGGGGGGGCGGCGGACTATAGACGACCGCGAGGAAATGGTTTCCTATCGCACGGCGGTTTGCGGATTCATGGCCGCGTTGGTCTATATCCTCGGCTGGCTGTGGCGGTCCGGGATGGATCTCCACATCGCCGCGCTCTTTGTCTTTGGCGTATTGGTTGCGTACTACGGCATCACGCGACTGGTGGTGCAGGCCGGAGTCTATTTTTTGACGCCGCCAGTGGGGGCGCAGGCTTTTGCCTTGGCGATAACCGGCACGGGCATCGGCGGGCACAATTTGGTGGCGCTGGGGGTTTCCTATACTTGGTTTGGGGACGTGCAATCGCTCTTTATGCCGGCGGCCGCCCACGGCGCACGGCTCGGCGAACTGTACCGGATTCGCCGGTCCATGGCCTTGGCACTGGGCCTTGCCGCGGTCGTGGGCTTTACGGCCTGTCTCTATTTCGTGCTCTCGCTGTGCTACAAATACGGCGCGGGCAATTTTGGCTCTTGGTACTTTATCGCCGGCGGTGGCGCCGGCGGCATGGCGTACAACGGGGTGATCCGCCACTTCAACGACCCTTGGCCGACGGATTGGAACAAGCTGTCCTACTTTGGGATCGGGATGGTGGCGTACTCAATTTTGGCCTTCCTCCAGTATCGCTTTCACTGGTGGCCGCTGCACCCGGTGGGCATTGCGGTAGCTCCGCTGTGGATGACGCGGCTCATCGCGTTTTCGGTCTTTTTGGCGTGGGTGGCCAAGAGCGCGATTATGCGCTATGGGGGGATCGCGGCGTACCGCGCGGCGCGGCCGTTTTTCATGGGGTTGATCGCCGGGTATTTCTTGGGGATTGGGTTGTCGTATTTGGTGGATATTTTCTGGTTTATGGGGGAGGGACATGCTTATTTTCACGGATAAGTGCTGGGAGCGCGGGTGCCTCGCCCGCACTCCTCACCGGGTCGAGGGATGGCGAACCTAAGTTTGAGAATTGAGAAAACAAAAAGGCCCCAGTGCAGTAAAGCACTTAGGCGCGTACTTATTTACAACTGACTACGGATATACCCCAATCCATCAGCGAACTTTGTCAGCAATTGGCACTGGTGCGCCGTCAGTTCGTTTTCAATATCCGGATTCGCAAAATCTTTGGAGTTCTTGGTAATGAAACAGCGAAGCTCCTCGGATGCTGTAGTCAGGTGATCGAGGATCGATGCATAAACTATCGAGTCTTGCGGCGAAAGATCGAGACTCGTTTGGAATGTTATCGCGTCTCTGATAATACTCAAACCTATGGGTATCACTTCAACGATCTGTAAAATTTTTTCTAAAGTCTCGTCGAGTCGATGCTTCTCCTCTTCACCACTTCTGAGCAATAAGTTGGTGAGTTCTTGAAACTCATCAGATGACCCTTGGTAAGGTCGCGAACGAGAGAGTTCGTGAATAGCCGTAATGAGTTGTTCATGCAGCCCTCTTCTTTGCTTTGAGCGACGCACCCACGCTTCGTATGGCTCTCCAATACTGAAGGCGGGTAAAACCAAGCAAATATCTCCTGACTCTGATAGGCTCAAGAGTTCCAAGCAACTTTCATGTTCTTCTTGAAGAAAAGCGAGTTCAAGGACAAAATTTGATTCTGCATACACAATCATACTGTAGCTTCAATTGCAATAGAACCGCGTGTAATCGCTTCGTACAAGCCTGAGTCAAAGAGCCATTGGAGATTAGGACCAATCGCGTCTCGTTGAAGGTCTGTACGAACTATATCTTCCAGCCACGAGGTCATAAGCAGTTCGAGCCCATACCCGCTTAGATTGTTAAGAGATTGGGTTGGCTTAAGATATGGTGCCAGTATTTTCGCGGCCTCTATTTTATAGTCAGGTTTTGCCAGATTATTCACAGGCGTGGCGTCTGTCCACAGATAGAAAAAATCGGGGAGCACGAGCAAAAAGTAAGGTACATGCGGTATGAATGAATGAGCCAATAAATTGTGACGCATACGGGTGACCCACGCAGCGGATGCACCAAGTTTGTTTTTGATTTCGACGACGAGTTGGAGTTCTCTATCTGGATTGTACACCGCAATATCGACGCGTCTTATTATATGAGTCTCCACAGTATGAACCTCCGCAGTATGACTAGCTACAAGCTCTTGAGAAACTCTCAGATAGATTTCTTAACTAACGATTCCCATAGTGATTTTTTATTTTACTTCCCATGTTGATCCGTGTCAAGCAAATCGAGCCGCGAGAAGTAATGGTTGGGAAAGACGAGCTTTCCGCCTGTCTTGGTACGATGCTGCATGGCTTGGGCACCGATTGATTTTGCGCGCGGCGACCCCTGTGCCCAATCCGTTGTCGATAAATGAGGAACCGCCACTGAGGACGGACGGGCAGTTGACGCGCTCCCAAGTCCACATCCAGCGCATTTAGCGACTCTCATCGAGTTTGTGGGCGAGAAGTACGCCTCCTTCCTCGCTTGAACCCCCCCCGGCGATACCATATCTTGACAGCCGCTCGTCCCATTCTACAGATAAAGCGAATTTCATGGCCAAACTACTCAATGCGTTTTTCTTGCTGTTCGCCGCTGCCATGATTGCGGTCGTCGGTTTCGGCGATCCGGGAGCAATCAATCAAGCGGTAAACGATTTCTTTGGCTGGGCACCCAACCCGCCCGTAGAGGCGCGGATGGTGGATCTCGCACAAGCCGCCCAGCTTCGCGCCTTGGTCGCCGGCATTGACGAGGCGGACATTGCCGCTGAGATCGAGCGCTTTGCTGCCTTTGGCTCGCGGGTGCCGGGGTATGCGGGGGAGCGACAGGCCCGCGACTACGTGCGCCAGCGGTTTGAGGCGCTGGGGCTGGAGGACGTGCAGAGCGAGGCATTTAAGGTGGCCGTGCCCATAGATCGCGGCGGCGAGCTAGTGGTGCAAGGCGGCGACAGCAAGCGGCTCTACAGCTTGTGGCCGAATGGCGTACGCACATCCTCGCTGCCAGCGGGTGGGGTGCGCGGCCCCTTGATCTACGGAGGGGACGGTGCGCTCAAAGCATTGGATGGCCAGCCCGTGCAGGGCAGCGTCGTGCTCATGGACTTTGCCAGCGGCCAAAACTACCTCCACGCCGCATCGCTGGGAGCCAAGGCCATTGTCTTTTTCGACAATGGGGGCGTCAACCGCGAGCAGGCCGCCGACAAGTTCCTCAAGGTGCCGGTTGACATCCCGCGGTTTTGGCTGGCGCGGCAAGACGCGCTCGACCTGTTGGCGCACCTGCAAGACGGGCCGGTCGCCGTCCACCTAAATGCGCGGATGGATTGGGAAGGCGTGGAAGCGCACAATGTGTATGGCTACCTGCCCGGGTCGCCGGAGATGCTGCCGGCCAAGAGCCGGGAAAAGCCGCAGGCGTGGCAGGACCAAACCATCGTCATCCAAGCCTATTACGATGCCATCTCGGTCGTGCCAGCCCTCGCCCCGGGGGCGGAAAACGCGGCCGGGATCGTCGCCCTGCTCCAGCTAGTGGAGATGCTCAAAGCGCATCGCCCTCACTACTCGGTGCTCTTTTTGGCGACCTCCGGGCACTTTGAGGGCCTGTCCGGGATCAATGATTTCCTCTACCGGCACAGCCGCCGCAGCGACTATTTCCGCGAGCGCATGAGTGCGGCCGAGCGCATCGACTTCGACCTGCTGCTGGCACTGGATCTGTCGAGCCACGCCGACCGCACGGCCAGCTTTGGCATGGGCACCTTCTACAATCCCAAGTGGCGCACCGACAACTACGTCAAATACATGTTGACGCCCTATTCCAAGCGGTTGAGCCTCGCGGTCGAAGAAACCTTTGGCGATACCACGCGCCACTACGAGGGCATTGCCCCGGCCAAGCGCACGTGGAAAAACTTCGTGCCCATCCCACTCGCCTTTGCCAGCGAGGCCGCGGCCTTTGTCGGTCAGAAGGCCCTCGCTCTTGCTACGGCCAACGACGCGCGCGAGCGCATCGACACGCCGCTCGACCTGCCAGGGGCTGTAGATGCACAAAACCTCACTCGGCAGATACAGACGCTCGCGGCCATGGTGGCGTGGGCCGGCCGCGACGCCGAGCTACTCAAGCCGACCAAGTTGGAGCTGGAAGACTACGGCCACAGCTTGGCGGGCGCGATCTATTGGTTCGACCGCGACGTCAATTTTGCCGTGCCCAAGAAGCCGGTGCCGCAAGCACTGGTGACCTATCAGCAACTCGGGCCGAACTCGGTCGGCGGGGTCCGCACCTTGATCGCGCAAGAGGCCGACGCGGCCGGCCGCTTTCGCTTCGACATCATGCGCAACCGGCTGGACAACGCGATCCGCGCGTACCAGCTCGATCCCTACGGCGCGATCATCTCGGCACCGGACATGGGCCAAGAGGGCGACGAGACGTACCCGACTGTGCATCCGTGGGGCTGGTGGGAAAACGAGATGCTACAAGTGCTCTTCAAATGCCGGGCGCTGAGTCTGTTCGAGACCGTTGACTCGCGCTATTTGTCGGTCTTGGACCACGTGACCGTGCTCGACGAGCGCGATGGCGTGCCCCAGTCGTGGGGTGCCGACTTCGTCGAAAAGCAGAGCAATGAGGAGGGCAAAGTAACCCTCGCCTCAGTGGTGTACGCCCCGCCCGGCACCCGGGTCAAAGCCCTGATGAGTACGAGCCTGTTCGGCGTGCGCTACCTGCTAAGCGGCGCACCCGCCGAATGGGTGGCCGAGCCGGTGCGCCCTGAAGACGTGGATGAGCCCATGATGGAGCAAGCTCTCGGGCGCGGCTATCTCGTAGATCAAGGCATGGTATTGCGCCCCGGGTACGCGGCCGCGCGCGACATGTGGGTCCTCGACGATGTGCGGATCAAGCAGTTGGCGCGCTACGGGGTGCGCAACGACAAGTTCATGCGCCTGCACGAAGAGGCGCGCTTGGCCCTGTTGGAGGCCGAAGAGCACTTGCAGGCGCGGCAGTACAGCGAGTTCAAGCGGGCCACGCGCAAGGCGTGGGGCCTCGAAGGGCGGGGCTACCCAGACATCAAATCGACCGCGGACGACACAGTCTATGGGGTGATCTTCTACTTCGCGCTGCTGCTGCCGTTTTCGTTTTGCTGCGAGCGGCTGTTCTTAGGCTTTGCCGACATTCGCCGTCAGGTGGCGGGCGCGGCGTTTTTCTTCTTGGCGATTTTCCTCGTCATGCGCTTTATCCACCCGGCCTTCAAGCTGAGTTCGTCGCCGTACATCATCTTTTTGGCCTTCGTCATTTTCGCCATCGGCGGCACGGCCTTGCTGATGATTATGGGTCGCTTTACCCGCGCCGTAGGCCAGCGCAAGCGGGCCGCGGCCGGCGTCCACGAAGCGGACATCGGTCGCCTCAGTGCCACGGCCGCGGCTGCGTCGCTGGGGATTTCCAACCTCCGCAAGCGCAAGTTGCGCACTGCATTGACGGTCGTCACCCTGACGCTTTTGACCTTTACCGCCCAGGCCTTCACCTCGGTGCAGAGCTATCTCAAGTTCTATCAGATCCCCCGCCCGAATGCCCCTAGCTACGAGGGTGCCCTGCTGCGCGACCGCGGCTGGAAGGGCTTGCAGCTATCGGTGCTCGACTACGCGGAGAGCGCGTTTGGCGACCGAGCGCAGGTGCTGCCGAGGTCGTGGGTGACGTCTAAGGTCATTGGCGAGCGGGCCTATATTGACATTGAATACAAGCCGGCGCAAAAGAAGAGCTTTGCCTCGGCCATCCTCGGGGTGTCCCCGGGCGAGGGCGCGGTGATGGGGTTGGAGGGGCTGTTGGTGGGGTCGGCGAGTCGCTGGTTTGCGGCTGGCGAGCGCGATGTGTGCATCCTGCCGGTGGCTATGGCGGCGATTTTGGGCATTGGCCCGGAGGATGTGGGCACGGCCCACATTGGGCTGATGGGGCGGTCCTATCGGGTCATTGGCTTAATCGACGGCGAGGCCATTGACCGGCTGCGCGACTTGGACAACGAGAGCTTGATGCCCGTGGACACGGTCGCCGAAGCCAAGAAGATGGAGGAAATGGCCGGCTTGGACCCGCGCCTGATGGACACAGCCGCCATTGAGACCTTTACCCACCTGCTGGCCAACAACGTGGCGTTCTTGCCCTACCAGCAGGTCGTCGATTGGGGCGGTACGCTGCGCTCCATTGCCATCGCCGGCTTTGCCGATCGGGAGACCTTGCTCGCCGAGGTTGAGGAATTCGTGTCGCGGGTGGCCGTGCCGCTTTTTGTGGGTGCTGGCGACCGCGTGCGGGTGTACACGTCCATGGGATCGGCGTCCTTGGCCGGGATTGGCAATCTCTTCGTCCCCTTGCTGATCGCCTCGCTGATCGTGCTCAACACCATGCTCGGGGCGGTGTACGAGCGCTCCGGCGAGATCGGGGTGTATTCGTCGGTGGGGCTAGCGCCGAGCCACATTGCCGCGCTCTTCATGGCCGAGGCCCTCGTGTTTGCCATTGTCGGCGCGGTACTGGGCTATTTGGTCGGGCAGACGACGACCCTGCTGCTGGCCCACTACGCGCTCTTGGGCGGGATGTTTCTCAACTACTCGTCGCTTTCGGCGATTTTCTCGACCTTCATCGTGATGGTGGTGGTGGTGCTCTCGACTCTGTATCCGGCGCGCAAGGCCGCGGCCATGGCCGTGCCCGACGTGACGCGGCGCTGGGAGTTCCCCCCGCCCGACGGCGACGACTGGCGCTTCGACTTTCCCTTTACGCTGGGCAAGGGCGATGCCTTGGGCTCGTGCGCGTACCTGCATCGGGTCTTCTCGTCCTATGGCGAGGGGTCAGTGGGCGACTTTATGACCGAGGGCGTGGATTTCCATTTGGAGCAGGGCGGCGCGCAGCCGGTCTATCTGCTGGAGTTGATGGTGTGGCTCGCGCCCTACGACTTGGGGGTGAGCCAGCGAGTGTTCCTGCGGACTTTGCCGACCGAGGACATTCCGGGCATTTACCGCATTGAGATGCACTTGCAGCGCGTAAGCGGCGATGTGGTGAGCTGGCAGCGGCTCAACACCAGCTTCCTCAATGTGCTGCGCAAGCGCTTCTTGGTCTGGCGGACGATTGCGCCCGAGGTGCGGGAGGAATACTTGATTGAGGGCGAGAAGTTGGCGCAGGGGGTTGAAGTGTGAATATTGATATTTTTCGGACATTGATTATGAAAGGAGATGGAGATGGCTAAGGGCGACCATATCTCCGTAAGAAGAGGACTCTACTCGCATCATGGAATTGATCTCGGAAATGGTCAGGTCATACACTATTCGGGCGAGAAGGGTAATGATGCTGTTGTCAGAGTTGACAGCATCCAAAGATTTGCTGATGGAGGGGAAATTCGCTCCGGAAAGTCTGAAGCAAAATATTCGCGTGATGAAATTGTGAGGCGTGCCAGAAGTCGGGTTGGTGAAATTTCGTCTTCAACAACTGCGAACAGTTTGTGAACTGGTGCAGAACTGACGAACATGAGAGCCAGCAGGTCAATAGGGGGACTCTTTTGCTTTCTATCTATTCTCTACCTGCTGCTATAGCAATTTACGTCAAACAGAAATTCGGCGATCCGAAATACCGGAGATGAGCGTGGCCATCAGCGTCGGCCCTCCTCTTTCCAGACGCGAATTTCCTGCTGCGTCACCGGCCGCATCTGCCGCTGGCGTTCACTCGATGTTTTAAGTGATCTTCTCCAGATGAACGCGCCGAATGTCGGGTGTTCGTCCGTGAACTCCGACTGGTTGATGCGCGTGTATTTCCAAGGCTTTTCAGTGGTCTCGCTTACGCGCTTGCACCAGTCCCGCGCTGCGGCGTCCTTTTCGGCAGTGCCTTCCCAGACTCGGCCTTTGGTCTCGATGATCCAGTTCACTTCGCCGCCTTCGGTCTCTTGGACTACTACCCAGTCGGGATAGTAGAAGCCGATGGCACCGCTCGGCTTTAGGTAATCAATGCGGAACACGGTTCCAGATGTGCCTTGTTCCGTCGTGCCGAGTGCCGCAAAGCGCGCGACGTCAGCGGCGCGATCCAAAAACTTGGCGAAGTTGCGCTCAAAGTTGCGGTGTCCGTGGTAGTGAGGCTCAGTTTTTGCCACGATCCGGCCCCTTGGATTTGTGCAAATAGTCGCGTCCCGCCGGCGTCAGGCGATAGCACTGCTTTTTGCTGCGCGGCTTGTCCGGGATGGTCATTTCGATCAGGCCGGCTTGCAGGGCGGGCAACAAGTAGGTTTTGCGGACGTGTTTGGTATCCTTCAGGCCCAAGGCTTTTTGGATCTGTCTTCTGTTCATCTCGCCCGATATTACCTCTAATAGACGCGCTGCCCCGGTATCTTGGGGGGTATCTTGGGGGGCACTTTGGCCAATGACTTGAGCGATGACTCGATAGGCCTATGTAGCTGGCCGGACCTTTGGATTGGCTTCCATTGAACGGGAAGATGCGTTTGATGTCAAGCTAGCTCGCTGGTTAAAAACGGCAGCTTACCCTCGGTATTGTCTCGCCCTCGTCGTCCTATACTTTAGTGGCAAACAAAAAGACGAATGCGATATATGGATAAATTGCCCGATGTCATTCCCTTAACGCCCTATTACCGCGAGATGGTGTGGGGCGGCCGCCGCTTAGCCGCGCTCTACGGCAAGGCCCTGCCAGACGATGCGCTCATTGGCGAGTCCTTTGAGTTGTCCGCGTACGAGGGCCGCGAGAGCCGGGCGGCGGACGGTCGGTCGCTGGGCGAGTTGGTGGAAACGCACCGGGCCGACTTGGTCGGTGCGGCGGTGTGGGCGCGCTACGGTGGGCGCTTTCCCCTGCTGGTCAAGCTCCTCGACGCCCAGCAAGACCTGTCGATCCAAGTGCATCCCAGCGACGAGTACGCCCAGCGCAATGGGTTGGCCGACGGCGGTAAGATGGAGGCTTGGTACGTGCTGCAATCAGACGGCGGCCGCGTGGTGTGCGGGCTGGCCGAGGGCGTGGGCCGCGCGGAGCTTGTCGCCGCACACGCGGCCAATCGCGTCGCCGAGGTCGTCCGCTTTTACCCGGTCGCGCAAGGGGACGTGCTCTTTTTGCCGCCGGGCACGGTACACGCCCTGTGCCGGGGGGTCGTCCTGTACGAGGTGCAGCAAGCGAGCGACCTGACCTTCCGCATGTACGACTACGGCCGGCCGCGCGCCCTGCACTGGGAGCAAGCCCTCGCGGTCATCGACTTTGCCCAACGCCGGCCCGGGCCGGTGCCGCATCCGGTGCTGCGGGGCCAAGTGCTGGTAGAGTCCGAGCACTTTGTGCTGCGCGGCTGCGGCTTAGAAGGCGGCCAAGCCGAGCACCGGGCCGAGGGATCGTTTCTGGTGCTGACGGTCGTCCGCGGCCGGGCGCGCGTGGGCGCGTGGGCCTTGAGCACGGGCGCGACCGCGCTGGTGCCGGCCGGCCGCGCTTGCGAGGTCGCGCCGCTGGGGAGCGAAAAATTGGAGTATCTAATCGCTTCCGTACCCACCTGAAAAGCCTTGCTGGAACGCCA
Organism: uncultured Latescibacterota bacterium; assembly: GCA_958295495.1. Classification (GTDB taxonomy): domain Bacteria; phylum Latescibacterota; class UBA2968; order UBA8231; family UBA8231. The sequence goes on along the minus strand of OY282352.1, from coordinate 5,855,378 downwards.
GCCCCGATTATCATTAATCAACGCAACCACAACAAAGGAGTGTATTGTGAATCTATTTTCGCTAGCGGGAAAAGTCGCCCTCGTCACCGGTGCCAGTCGCGGCATTGGCCGCGGCGTGGCCGCCGGCATGGCTGCGGCCGGTGCCACGGTCGCGTGCGCCGCTCGCACCCGCAGCCAGCTCGACGAAGCTGTCGCCGCCATTGAGGCCGCCGGCGGCCAAGCCCGCGCAGTCGAATTGGACATGGCCGACCTAGCGGGCATGGACGCGGCCTTGGCGCAATGCGGCCCCATAGACATCCTGTTCAACAATGCCGGCATGAACATCCGCCAGCCCATCGTCGAGGTCTCGGAGGAAAACTACGATCAGATCATGGCAGTCAATCTCAAGGGCCTGTACTTCCTCAGCCAGAAGGTTGGCCGCCAGATGATCGAGCGCGGCCAAGGCGGCAAGATCATCAACATCGGCTCGCTGACCACGAGCTACGCCCTTGCCAAAGTGTCGGTGTACACCGCGACCAAGGGAGCCGTCGGCCAGCTCACCAAGGGCCAGGCCATTGAGTTCGGGCCGCACAACATCCAAGTCAACGCCATTTGCCCGGGCTTTGTGCTTACCTCGCTCACCGAGAAGCTGTGGGCCGACGACACCATGCGTGCTTGGGGCGAGGGGCGGGTCGCACTCAACCGCTTGGGAACGCCCGAAGACTTGGTCGGCACGGCCGTATTCCTCGCCGCGCCGGCCTCGGATTACGTCACCGGGCAGTGTATTTACGTCGATGGCGGCTTCATGGCCGGCGACGAGTGGCCCTTGCCGCCGATGGCCGGCGGCAATTAGTTTGCGCTATGCACGGCCATTTCCACCCCAATGAGGAGTTAGCTCGCATGTCTGAAGTCTATGCACCCAATGCCGATTTACGCGCCCGCGCCCACGTCAAAAGCATGGACGAGTACCGGGAAGAGTACGCGCGTTCCATTGCCGATCCAGAGGCGTTTTGGGCCGCAAAGGCCGCCCAGTTCCACTGGTTCAAAAAGTGGGATACCGTGCGGTCGTACAACTACGACATGGACGCGGGGCCGATTGCGCTTGAGTGGTTTGCCGGCGGCCAGACCAACATCGCGTACAATTGCCTCGACCGGCACCTCGCGGCAAAAGGCGATCAAGTCGCCATTATATGGGAGGGCAACGAGCCGGGGGAAGACGCCACCCTGACCTATAAAGAGCTGCACGAACAGGTCTGCAAATTCGCCAACGTGCTCAAGGCGCGCGGCGTCAAAAAGGGCGACCGCGTCTCCATCTACCTGCCGATGGTGCCCGAGCTGGCCATTGCCATGCTGGCCTGCGCCCGCATTGGCGCGATCCACTCGATTGTGTTCGGCGGCTTTTCTGCGGACGCGCTCGCCGACCGCATTGTGGATTCCACCTGCACCACCCTCATCACCTGCAACGGCACCTACCGCGGCGACAAGCCCATCCCTATGAAGCCCGTAGCCGACCAAGCCATGGCCGACGCGGATGGGCGCATGGACGCCGCGGTAGCGACCTGCATCGTGGTCGAGCGCACGGACTTTGCCGTGGATATGCAGGGCGGCCGCGATTTCTGGTGGCACGACCTGATGGCCGACGCGGCCGCCGACTGCGCTTGCGAGGTCATGGACGCGGAGGATCCGCTCTTCATCCTCTATACCTCTGGATCCACGGGCAAGCCCAAGGGCGTACAGCACACGGTCGCCGGGTACATGGTCTATACGGCCACCACGTACAAGTACGTCTTCGACTACCAAGAAGGCGACATCTACTTCTGCGCGGCCGACATCGGCTGGGTCACCGGCCACTCGTACATCATATACGGCCCGCTGGCCAACGGCGCGACCACCGTGATGTTTGAAGCCATCCCCACCTATCCGCAGCCGGACCGCTACTGGCAGACCATTGAGAAGTGGAGCGTCAATCAGTTCTACACGGCCCCGACTGCCATCCGCGCCATTGCCGCGGCCGGCGAGGAGTGGCCCGCCCGCTACGAGATGCCTTCCCTGCGCCTGCTGGGCACGGTCGGTGAGCCGATCAACCCGGAAGCTTGGCGCTGGTATCACAAAAACGCCGGCAAGGGCCGTTGCCCCATCGTCGATACGTGGTGGCAGACCGAGACCGGCGGTGCCCTCATCACCCCGCTGCCCGGGGCGACCCCGACCAAGCCCGGCTCGGCCACCTTCCCCTTCTTCGGTATTGAGCCAGTCGTGCTCGACCCGGAGAAAGGCACCGAGCTAGCAGGCGACGGCGTCGTCGGGGTCTTGGCCATCCGTGCTCCTTGGCCGGGGCAGATGCGCACGGTGTACGGCGATCACGAGCGCTTTGAGCAGACCTATTTCCAGCAGTACAAAGGCTACTACTTTACGGGCGATGGCTGCCGGCGCGACGAGGATGGATACTATTGGATCACCGGCCGCGTCGATGACGTGATCAACGTCTCCGGCCACCGCATGGGTACGGCCGAGGTCGAGAGCGCGTTGGTGCTACACGCCAAAGTGGCCGAGGCCGCGGTCGTTGGTTTCCCACACGACATCAAGGGCGAGGGCATTTACGCCTACGTGACGCTCAACGCCGGCGAGGCGTACACGGACGCGCTCAAAGACGAGCTCAAGCAACAGGTGCGCACGGCGATCGGCCCGATCGCCACCCCGGACGTCATCCACTGGGCACCGGGCCTGCCCAAGACGCGCTCGGGCAAGATCATGCGCCGCATCCTGCGCAAAATAGCCACCGACGAGACCGACTCCATCGGCGACACCTCGACGCTTGCCGACCCAGCGGTTGTCGAATCGCTCATTGCCAACAGGTAAGTGACCGCCTTTGCACAGCCTAAAGGCAGCGAGTGGTTGGAGACCAACGGCTTGGGCGGTTGGGCCTCCTCCACGGTCAGCGGCGCGCACACTCGGCGCTACCACGGCCTACTGGTCGTGGCGACCTGTCCGCCGGTCGGCCGGGTGGTATTGCTCTCGCGGCTCGACGAAACCTTGGTCCTGCCCACAGCCCGCGTCGAGCTAGGTTGCAGCATTTTCCCCGGGGCCATTCACCCCCGGGGCGACCAATGGCTGACTGCCTTCGCGCCCGAGCCGGTGCCGACGTGGACGTACGCGGCGGACGGGTGGGTGTTGTGCAAGCGGTTGGCCTTGCTGGCGGGCGAGCACGCCTTGGTCGTCGCGTACGAGTTGGTGAAGGGACCTGACCCACTTTGGTTGGAGTTGCGCCCCTTTTTCGCCGGCCGGGACTACCACCACTTGATGCAGGCCAACGAGCAAGTCGCCTCAACGGCCGCTTGGGCCGAGGACATGCTGGTCTATCGCCCCTATCGGGAGCAGCCCACCGCCCACATTCTCGCTCCGGGCGCGTGCTGGGAGGCCGCCCCGGACTGGTACTACAACTTCCAATATCCGCGCGAGGAAGAGCGCGGCCTCGACCACAGCGAGGACCTGTTCACGCCCGGCCGCTTGCGCCTGCGGCTGGCCCCCGGGGCCACCGTTGGCGTGGTCGCAGCGACCGAGCTGCCCGCCTGTCGCGACCCCCTCGCGCTGCTCGCCGGCGAGATCGACCGCCGTCAGCAGGTGGAGGTGCGCGCCCCGTGGGCGGCCGATCCTGTGCTGGGGTCGCTGGCGCGGGCGGCCCATCAGTTTCTGGTGCGGCGCGGCGATGGCCTGCACACCATTGTCGCGGGCTACCACTGGTTTGCGGATTGGGGCCGCGACGCCATGATCGCCCTGCCCGGCCTCTGCTTGGTCACCGGGCGCTTTGCCGAGGCGCGGGGCATCTTCGCGGCATTTGCCGCGCACGTCAGCAAGGGCATGATACCCAACCGCTTTCCCGACGCGGGAGCGATTCCAGAATACCACGCTGTTGACGCGACTTTGTGGTTTTTTGTCGCGCTCTACAAGTATTTGCAATACACCCAAGACTACGATTTTGCCAGCGAGCTATGGCCGACGCTAGAGGACATTGTGGCTTGGCACGAGCGCGGTACGCGCTATCAGATCCGGGTCGATGCCGACGGTCTGCTCACTGCTGGCGAGCTTGGAGTGCAACTGACGTGGATGGACGCCAAGGTCGGCGATTGGGTGGTCACGCCGCGCGTGGGCAAGCCGGTAGAGGTCAATGCTCTCTGGTACAATGCGCTCAAAGTTTTGCAGCACTTGGCCGGGGCATTTGGTCAGCGTGCTGAGTACGGCCAGCGCGCCGCCGAAGTGCGCGCGTCCTTTGACCGCCTGTTCTGGTGCGAAGACCGCGGGTACCTCTGCGACGTGGTCGCGCTTGAGGGAGCGGACTGGGCAATCCGCCCCAACCAAATTTTCGCGCTCTCGCTGCCCTTTCCGCTCGTCGAGGGCGAGCGGGCACAGCGGATCTTATCCGTGATTGACGAACACTTGCTGACCCCGCGCGGCCTGCGCAGCCTCTCGCCGCGCGACCCGGCGTACTGCGCCCGGTATGCGGGCGGCCCTTGGGAGCGCGACAGCGCGTATCACCAGGGCACGGTGTGGGGTTGGCTCATCGGCCCGTACATCACCGCCCTCTGCCGCTGCCACGGGCGCGCCGGCCGCCAGCGCGGGCGCGCCCTCCTCAACGGCTTTGCCGCGCACCTTCTTGAGGCGGGCTTGGGCACGGTCTCGGAGATATTTGACCCCGAGCCGCCTTTTGCTCCTCGCGGCTGCATTGCCCAGGCGTGGAGCGTGGGGGAGTTGTTGCGGGCCGGGGTGGAGGATGTGGGACGGTGGGCTGAGAGGTGCTGGGGCTAACTGTATGAAGGGGTGGGCCGGTATTTTTGCTATTATTTGACATTACTCAGTAGCGATCTATCTTACCAAAATCACAAGCGACAAGCGACACCGGACCGGTCAATTTTGAGGTTGTACGCGAGATTGAGATAGGGCTAGGCTGATCAGAGGTTATAAAAAATAATGCAAGACTGGAATTGGCATAAGAATGCTTGGATTTGTTCTAAGGATGGCCGCGAGCATCACGCGCTCGCTAATTTTTGCGGCGTTTGCAGCGGTGCTGTCGAGAGCAAACCTGTCGATCTCATGGCCGATATACCTCTGGGAGAGAGTAAAGACAGTGCTGTTGGGAATCTGCCGGTCATTATGGACCAAGTTGACGACCTCTTTAACGTGTTCGGCCAGCCTTTATTAGTGGATAAATCCAGCGGAAAAATGAGTACCTACATAGAGGACAGGCAATGCGACCTGCCTCAACTCAATGGGGCTTCCTTGCGTCAGGTGGATTTTGACCGCTGGTGGATTTACGCGCTCACTAAGGTGGGGACGCTTCAAGTATTTCCGATATCTGCATTGTTGAACGAAGATATGCTTCGAGTTGCTCAGTGGAAGCAGGTTGCCGTGGAATGTGAGCGCATCGAGAACATTGCCTTAGGCCGGGATCGGCTTTGCCTACTCGACCAAGAGGCATTGACTATCCATATATATAATGTAGATAAAGCAAGTTGCGATCGATACTGGAAGAAAGAGAACCGCATTTTCGACGAATTGAAAAAGCCATACAAAAATTCGTTGCCTATCAAAGAAATGATTCCAATTCGGGGAAGCGACGCCTATCTGGGCTTAATAGAAGAGGAAAACAGGGTTGCTTTCTTGGATTTGGAACAAGGAGAGAAAATCCCGTATAGGGGTACCCTCGGCGACCCATTAGACGCTTGGGCGGGAGTAATGAGCGGCGAAGAGCCGTCAATATGGCTATTGACTCGAGAAGGGGGCTTGTGTGCCCTACAGTTAGTCGGCCAACAGGTACTAAAAGAAATTCCGCGCCAGACCGAGGTAGAGGTACAAGCCCTACAGGCATTGCGGATCAAGTCCGGCTATTGCTATATGGCGATAGGGGCTAATTTTATGCTGTTGTTCGATCCATTGAATCAGCAACCTATGTCCAAATTGGAGTGTAGCCCCGGATATTCCATGAGGCACATCGATCAGACCAAAGGCTTGGGCGGCTTGGTCGCCAACTTCCAAAGAGGAGTGGGAGCTAATACGGAATTTCGTCTTTCCCGTCTCGATGAATGGGGAGAGGGACATTTCTTGCGTGGCTGGCCTTTAGGCGAAGATCCGGTTGTGCCGCCAGCGGGTTTCGGCAAGTACGTGTACGTGATGACCCGCGATCATGAGTACCATCTGTATCGCTATGACCTATTGGCCGTTTGAAAACCAGTCATTCTGGTACGTTGCTCTGCTCTGCTGTCTAGGGCTTGGCGGCCCTCGTGCCACCGCTGGGATGGATGTCAGCATATTGGTTGATGGCTCTGGTTCAATGGAGGGCTTCCAGCAGACAGGTGAGCTACAGAAATTGCTGACTTCGTTGGAAAAAGCCTGCCAAGACCGGCAACTGGAGGCAGGCACTTTATTTTTTGTATCCCAACACCCGGATTCGCTAGTGTGGATCGAGGAAACCCAAGGCGCACAATGGGGCAGCTATACTAATTTGCTCAGGGCTTTTGAAGAAGGGCTTGGATGGGCACCTATTACTTTTTTTCTTACCGATAATGTCCAAGCAACCACCAATGACGAGGATGTTCGGGGGCTCTATGCACGTTTTGCCGAGGATGTGGTACAAGTACTATACGCCACGCCGCTGAGTCTGCCCTTCGATGGGAGGTTGTTCAATCACCCCGACAAGGTTTACCACCAAGGTCGGCGTGGGGCGATCCTTTATGCCTATCTCACAGAAGAAAATCAGCGTACTAGATTCGGCAAACTTATCTCCCAACTCAGGGTCGGCGGCTTGGAACCGATGCTGATGAAACCGCTAGACCACCGCATTGTTCTACATCGCAAACGCAGGGCATATTCGGACCAGCCGAGCGACATCGGCATGGACGAATACGAGTCGGTCAATTTCTCCTTTACCCTAGAGTCGCAATTGAGCTACCTGAATATAGAACCGACGGATGAGTATGGTAATCAGGTCCGATTGAAGGTGAGCCAGCCTAGGATCATTCCCATGCAGCCCGAAGACCGGCGGTACTGGAGTCGAGCCGGCGGGAGGGGGCGAGTTACTCCACCCCGCCTCGAAGAGAAGCTGGAGCACAATACCCAGAACAAATACCGCTATTCGTGCCGGGTCCGCCTAGGCCCGTTCTTGCCCAACGAGGTCGGCTTCTTCGACCAGCTTGGCATGGCGCGTATAAGCCCGATTCCAGTGCAATATATGTCCAAGGTCGTCTTGGAGATACCGCCTGGCTCGTTTCGCATGACTCCGACTTATCAGGAGAAGTACTTCACCGACAACCCCCAAGAGGTCGAGCGTATCTATACGCCAGAAGATATGATACACTTCCTGCATCGAGACCGAGAGGGTTTGGAAGTGGTGCCCAAGGGAGGAGCCATAAGGGGGAGATTGCAAGTCCGTTCCCCTCTCTATCTGTGGCGGGCTTGGGTCGCGGTGATCTTGCCACCCATCGCTGTGGTAGCTGCCGGGGGAATGGTTTATTTCAGGAGGCTCGTTTATCGGCTGGCAGATGCCGAGTACAAGTGCCGGATGCGCCCCGGCGGTCGAAAGGAATTGAAGTACACAAACCAAAGCGGAAAGGATATCGTTTTGGGATATTTGCGGCGAGACGGCCTGTTCAAATGCAAATACCGCTTACTACCGGCCGAAGAGGGCGACGAAAGGGCCGAACTAAGAAATCGGATGGGCGATCCGGTCGATGAGGAGGGGGTGGCTTTTGAAAAGGATGAAAAATGGGTTTTCAACCACAAGGGCAATGAGTTTGAACTGGAACGCCTCAAATAACACTAGGGAGTCAAGATGAAACGGCACATCGCGCTCGGATTTATACTGGCTATCGGCTGGATGGGGTGTGGCGGGTCGGGACAAAGCGGCTCCACGTTTACCCAGCAGATTGCCAAGGAAGAAAAGGGAAGCGTAGTATTCCTCAAGGTTTCTACCAATGAGGGAGAGGGACTGGGGAGCGGAATCATCGTTAAGTCAACGGGCCAAATTCTCACGGCGCACCATGTAATCAAGGGCATCAAAGAAGGATGGGCCAAGCCGTTCAACGGGACTTGGATGCCGATTACGGGCGTTGTCTCCCAAGACGAACTCAAAGATCTGGCGGTGATAAACGTCGATCCGCGCAACCAACACCTACAGCAGTCTAGGCTTGGATCGGGAGAATATATAAGTTCGGGCGATCCCGTGGTGGCAATAGGCAACCCATTAGGGCTAGAGTACTCGGTCACCGAAGGGATTATCTCCGAGGTTCGCACTACCCCGGAGGGCCTCAGGCTGATTCAGACGGATGCCGCCGTATCGCCGGGCAATAGTGGTGGGCCTTTATTCGACCAGAACGGAGAGGTAATTGGCGTGGTAAGTTTTAATCTAAGCTCTAGCCACGACGAGGGGCAGAATCTCAATTTTGCGGTCTCAATTGATGAAGCTAAACCGCTGCTGGGCATCCCCTCGGACCAATTTGAACCCGTCCAGGTAGGAGTACCTCCACCGGAGAATAGATCGAAGAGCACCTTTCGCTATGTGGAGGTTGGGCGCATAGTCTGGATTGTGGTACTTTCTGTATTCGTCTATCTCCTTTCGGTCTTACTTTTTAACGGACTCATCAAGAGCCAAGACATGCACCCGGCCACGGCTTTTGGTTGGTCCGCCAGCCTGTTGTGGGGAGGCATTGCGCTGATCGCCTCTTTGGGGTTGAGCGGCTTTTTTGATTTTTTGATGGGCTGGGAGTCAAGTTCGCAAATCGAATGGCGAATCTTCATCTTTGGGATGGTGATCCTAATCTTCATTGTGGTGATAGCAAAACTTGTCACCCGGCCAAGCCGCCGCTGAGAATTCCGAGTGAGTCCCAATGCCCTTGTACGACAGCCGTCGGGGGCTTCGACCTGAAAAGCATCTAATGACTGAGTTGGATCAACATTGAAGGAGAACACCATGGTTGAGATAACTACTATAGGTACAGCAAAAGAAGGAAGCCAAACGATCGATAGCCGTCCCACGCTTTTGATCGGCTTGGGAGGTACGGGAAAGGAAGTACTGCGGCGGCTGCGACGGATGTTCTACGAGAAGTACAGAGTAACGGGTTTACCCATCATGGAGTACCTATGGTTTGATACTGATATCCGCAATCAGTCCCTGAGCGGGGAGGCACCTGACGAGTTGGACAGGCGTATTGACCTTACCGCTCCACAGAAGATTGATGGGCGGGTCCAGCCCGAGGATTTGGCTGGATACCGGCGCAACAAGAATGCCTATCCGCATATATGGGACTGGTTTCCCAGCGAACTGGACGCGCTGCCTGCCAGTGCCATCATGCAAGGTGCTGGGCAGATCCGTTCCTTTGGACGATTGGCTTTCTTCCACCATTACACGAGAATTCACGACGACATCGAAAGATTGGGGAGAAAAGTAACTGCCCAAGAGGCCTTCGCGGACATGAACCGCGATTACCCAGATTATACGGTAGATACTAGTGCCTTCGATATCATTATTATATCGTCTCTCGGCGGTGGAACGGGGTCTGGCTGCTTTATCGATGTCGGATTTCTGTGTCGAGTTTTGTTCCCGACTTCTACGCGCACGGCTTTTCTTGCCATGCCCACGGTTTTCGACGACGTAGTGGGCTCCGCCGAGACAGAAGCCGTCCATGCCAATGGCTTTGCCGCCCTCAAGGAACTCGAATACTTCATGCAGCCCCGGTTTATCGCCGACGAGGATCAGGAGACAAGTGAATACTCCACCCACGAATTTAATTGGGATAGCAGCCCTCGGTCGGTGCCAGCACCGCCTTTTGATACGGTCTATATGCTCGACAACGAGAATGTGGCTGGCGAACACATCACCGAATTCACCGATACGTTCCAGATGATCGCTGAGTTTCTGCTGCTGGATTTCGACCGGACTAGGTTTGCCGCTCAAAAGCGTAGCGTACGTTCCAATATGGAGCAGTACCTACAGGATGTGACGCGCTACTACAGCGGAAGCTATGTCCAGTATTTTCCATGCCGATATGCAGCTTTCGGGCTCTCCCAGATTGAATTGAATCAGCCTCGTCTGGCCAATGCGGCCGCTAACCGCTGCGCTCAGTATCTGGTAGAACTTATTATGGCCAAGGAAAACAGAATCCCTCAGGGCTATGATGATGCCGATGTCAAACCCCGCTTAGAGGGGATGGGCCTAACTGAGAAACTCTTTTTGCAACGCTGCTTGGCCAAGCCGGGAAGGGATTTCACCTTGATTGATGAGGTCGTCAACGAGTTGATCGAACCGGCTTTCAATGAGTTGCAGAACAAGTTGCACACGGCACCGGCGGTAGAGGATCAAAAGGTTTTGGATCACCTAGTGGAAAAAACGCGGCAGGATATGGGTAGATTAGTCCGCGAGGTGAAGGAACGAGTAGGGGAGAGACTGTTACAGCAAGGTACCCAAAAGGGCGATGGTGTGACGCAGATTCTGGAAAATATCGGCTTGGATCGTCCCAAGCTCGAAAAGCGGGTAGAGGATGAGTGTCTTGAATTATTGTGCGACCCCTTGAATTTCGGCCCCAAGTTTATGGTTGAGTGGCTGAAGATCGCCGTCCTCGAACTGGAGCGCATCAAAGAGGAATTGCAAGCTAGGGAGAATGAGGACATAGAAGCACCAGAGGCACCGTCGCTCGAAATCGAATTTTCCGAAGATTACGAGAAATACGAGGCTCGCCTAAAAGCGGCTAGGGAGGAGATGCCCTTTGCCTTCTTAACTAAACGCATTGCTATCAACCATTACAAAGGACGCAAAAAGCAATCCCTTAAGCAGAACGCCGAGCTTATCACCCGTAATCTGGTGCAGCAGGTAAAGGCTGTCGAGAAGCAACTCAAGGAATGGGTCACCGTTCGCTATGAGCAGGAAGCGGCTAGGCGTCTGCTCAATCCCAATTCCGGGGGACAGGTGCAGGAAAAGGGCCTGCTTGACAATATGATCGGCTTTGTCGGCCAACAGACCGAAGTCCGGGGTGCAGATGGTGAACTCCATGTGGAATTCAGCGGTTTGCTGGCCAAGGTAGAGGAATTTCAAAAACATCTCCAAGATCTGGCTAGCCGATTCGAGGGGTTCCATAATTCTTATAGAAAGCGGATGCCCAGTGTACGCAACCTCAGTCTCATGCCCGAACTTAACTACGGGGAGGCAATAAAGGAGGAGTTTGAAAAAGGAGGACTGACAGGTGCCGGTTTCAAGGAAATTTTGCAAGATGTTTTGAGGAGATATTTCCGCTCGGAAGAAGCCAAGCCGCTGTTTGCTGAGTACGCTAATCTCGAAGGGACAGAGATCGATGCCATACGAGATTGTACCCGCATTATCTTCAATCGCTCGGCGAATAAGAACAATGCCCCTCGCGATTGGGAAGAGGTAGAGGATTCATTGAGTCGGTTCGCGTTTGACCTATTTAAGGAGTTCTATGCCGATAGAAACGCCGTTCAAGAGTTGCAAAACCAGAACCATAATGAGAAAGAGGAGATGCAGAAACGAGCACGGCTAGCCGAAGCGCGGATGTCCAAGTTGAAACCTGCCCCGCAGGGTATGTCGAACCACACTCGGAAGACGATAGGACTTCCCCCAAATGAAAGAAGGTGGGAGGCGCTAGTCGACCAAAACGTAGGAGGATACAAAGCGGAGTATCACGCCCCCGATTCGGTGATATTTGTCAGCCAATGGATGGCCTTTCCTCTGTTCGCTATCGAGAATTTGAGGAAACTGCACGCAGCATACGAAAACAACCTTAGAGTGCCGCAGAATGTATTCCGTCGGTACATGACCAAGGACTATATCAAATATCCGGAGATACTACCGCCTAGGGACGACCAAGAAGCGCGAATGCTAGTGGATGCCCTACAACCGCTCATTGATGGTATCTTACTCGAGGTAGTGACTTTTGACAGACGGGGATTCTACCGAACTTACCGAGCACAGGGCCTAAGGTACACGGACGATTACGGACCTAATATCGAGGTGGCACGCCGGAGTTTGGCCCGAGACAGGGAGACACGAAATAGGCTGCGTCAAGCGGTGCAAGAGATTCGGAATAAGTGGAAATCGGATGGCAATGGCCTCGTTTTTGAGCAGTACTTGGCCCTCCAAAGCCATCTAGTGAATGAGGTATATCCCAAAAGAAGAGTTGTGATAGACGGCCAGAGTGTGAATGTGGACGACTTGTTCCACAGCTTGCTTAGCAAGGCTTTTGAAGAGAATTTCAAGGATGTGCAGAATCGCTTGGGCATTAGCGACAGCGAATTGGACGACCGTATCGGCAAACACTTGCAGAACAAAGATGGTTTTGCCAAACCCCTAGACTATAGCGATCCTCACTGCAAAGACGATATATATGTGATGGATGATGCCAATGTTTAGGGAAGCGAGTCAAGAGCGGGCCGATGAGACGATCGGTGCTTGTCCTGTTTGTCAGTGGCCTTATGGAAGCCGAATCATCTTTTGCAGCAGTTGCGGGATTCAACTCGCTTGTCTAGAGGTATCTCCCAAGCCCAATGAGCTATTGACGCTTTTTGAAGGCTTTCCAGTCATCATGCGGTTCGAGAATACCGGGAAAGTACCCGTGCAACTGGAACGTCTCGACGGAGTGGAGTGGAGAGAATGGGTTTCGGAAGCAAATTTGCCCGTCTCCTTGGAACCAAAGGAGAAAATAGAAATACGCCGGCTGCATACCGAGCGTCTCGGCCAACGAGGGTCGTTGACCCTGCACTCCACGCTGTCGCCGATTTCATTTCGTTACCGGGTCCAAAAGGCACCCCGAATCTGGCTAGCCGACGAGCAGGGGCGGGAGTTTGACCAAGGCACTGACGGCGCACAGTTGTGGCCGGTAAATCAGGAAGCCCAGAGGCACGATCTGGCCCTTCATGCCGCAAGCGAAGTGGTTTTGGAAAGGGCTCCCCGTCTGTCCAAGGGAGATCAGGTGGTGACTATAGTGCCGGCGGAAGAGGTAAGCTACCCGTTCCGCTTGGGCCCAGACAAAGCCTTTTCGGTAAGGCTCACCCAAAATCAGCCTCTGTCTGAAGAAGGACATCCTGTACATCTCGTTTTTCCCATCCAGAACAGAGGTGATGTCGATTTTCGTCTCAATCTAAAATACACTCTTCGGTCGGTGATCAAGGTGGATTTCAATCCGCTGAGTTTCACCGGTGACACGGCACTTATCAGCGGAAGCCGAAAACATAAGAATGTAAGTGCCACCATTAGGCACTTACGGGGCGCACCACTACGCATAAATGTCGTGACTAGCGATACGTCTTGGCTGCAGGTCGTTGACATCAGGGAAACCCCGGTCATCCTTAACCCTCAGAATTCAACGGCGGAATCTGATGAGGAGAGTGTGCTGGATCTCCAGTTGCAAGTGAAGACTATTGATATTCCTCGGGTAACAGAATCAAGGCACTTTGAACCCAAGATCATCGTCAAGGGAGAGGCTATAGGAGCGGAAGATTCGGTGTTTGAAGAGAGGTATTCGCTCTCTGTCGAAGTAATTCCTCCCAAACGGTTAGATTATCCTATTGGCATCGATTTTGGGACGACCAATTCTTGCTTGGCCTATGTTGAAGATGAAGAAACAAAGCCTCACTTGGCAGAACTCGAAATCATTGAACCTCGCGTCGAAGTGCCGACTGTCTTTCAGCTTCTGGCAACAAATAAGAAAACGGAACGTTTGGAACTTTCCAAACCCCTGGAGCCTAACGAGCATCACTTGGTGGCGACCGAGAACGAGGAAGCCGTCATGTGTTTTGGGCGTCAGCCATTTCATCAGATGAACGATCTTTGGCGCAATAGCGATGTTAATGAGTTCTGGAATTCTATGAGCAGTATCTGCTGGAATTCCAAATATGCCCTCAGCCAACCCGACGCTCAGAATATCTATATTTCTACCGGGATGTCGGAAGGTATCTTGATCAATGGACATCCCCCTATCAATAGGCGGCATATCAGTATGACTCCGGTGGACCAAGTAGCTATTTATCTCCGGTTTATGGTAGAGCACTTCATTGAAGAATACAGGTATTTACCTGAAGAGATCGTGCTGACTTACCCGGCGGTATTCAATCGCCAAAAACAGGCTCTGCAGGACGCCGCCGAAAAGGCTTTACAGGATCGCGACATTAAGCTCCACTTGGCTATTAGTGAACCTGAAGCTATTGCGGTGTATTATGTAAGGAAGCAGCAGGAGGACAATCTGGAAGATGGTATGGATGAACAGATCATTGGGGTATTCGACTGTGGTGGAGGAACGACCGATATGTCCATCGTACGTTACACTATGGATGATAATGGAACGCAAGTGGAAATCCTCGGTTCCGATGGCGACAATCGACTAGGGGGGAACCTACTGACATTTTGCTTGGCTAAATACTTCTATGAGGAACTCGTCCCTGAACAGTATCGCAGTCGTTTTCTCTTTGCAAAAGATCTGCGTGATGGCTTACGTACCCAAGATCCCAGTGTGAAAAGGAACTTTCTGCGTCTCTATCGGTTAGCTGAGGAGATCAAGACAAACAGCAAGACCTATGAGTTGTTCGACGAATGTTTTTCCCAACACCGCTACCAGGAACTGATCCAGACAAGAGATAAAGGATTGCTGGACCTGCTGGCCAGTGACGAGAAACTGAATTGGCCTAGGATTGAGTTGGTCAGCCAGGAGGAGGGCGATGTATTTCGAGTCGAGGAGGGATTAAAGCGCAGCATCAACGACGACGCCTTGCCGGAGGAACTTAGCTCTATGGATTATCAGGCTATTCGCTCTGTGCTCAGCCGAGAATTGGAACGGGGTTTCAAAAAGTTAGCTATGATGCAGGAGGCACTTTTCGAGCGGGAGATTATATCGGAATTCCGGCTGGACCATCTGATCTTGGCCGGCAATTCTTCCAAATTGCCGATTGTGAAAGAGGTCGCCCAGGAGAAGATACCGGCTAAAAAGTTTTCGGCCCTTGATCTTTCTTCACCGGACTCTAGTAATGAACGAAAGATCAGCGTAGCCGCGGGAGCGGCTCTTTACGGAATGTTCCTACTGGGAGATCAAGAATTCCCCCTCGAAGTCTCTGGAGTACACAAACTAAATTATCCGCTAGGTTTCTATAATCCGATGAGCGGCTTCAGGCCCATTTTTGATCGCTGGCTTTCCCTAGAGAAGGGAAAAGTGCATCCCCATGCGAGCAAGGTTGCCTCCAAGAGTCAAGCCCACAGGATGATCTTACTGTACGAGTTTTTCGATTGGAACTACAAAAACCCGAATGCAGACCGGCAGAAAGTGGCAACTATTCCCGTGCCACTGGAGGAGAGGTCTTTTAAGCAGGCCGCTTATTGGCAGTACAAGCTCGAGCTTCGGGGCGACGAAAACAATCGCGGTCAGCTCTATTACAACTTCGCAGTAGGACAGGAGAAGGATGGAAGTGATTTTGAAGAAATCTATGATGAATACTTGAAATGTGAGGACTTTAACTACAGTTGAATGTAGAGACCAGCAAAAGATTAAATGGGTAAAAGATATTTATGGCAGAATTCCAAGAAAAGGTTGACGTTCTAGGCAAAGAAGTTGCCCGCTGGGAGAAAGAACTCCAAGATCTGCGGGAAATCGTCGATAAAACAATACAGATCCGAGAGGAACTACACGAAATCGGTCTCGGCGACCTTGTATTCGCGCAGATCCTCGATGTAGCCAAGGGCCTTGATGGGGCGGAAGAGAGCTTTGTGAAGAAGATAGGCGTGTTCTTGAACGACGTGAATGACTTCAAAGACAAATTGGCAAGGTTTCGCGACATTATGCAAGAGTCCTACGACGACTACGAAAAGCTCCGCCAATCTATCCCTGCCAACACCAAATTTCAAGAGCTACAAAAGCTAGAGAACGATCTGCAAGAGAGACTAAAATCGTTCCAAGAAGAAGTACAGGCTGTCTCCGAGAAATGGAATAAAAAATACTCAGATATTACAGCTACCCGAGACCGTTTCCGAGAAATGCTCAACGAACTACCACTAGAAGCTGAAGAGAGTATGCCGTCGACACAGGGTGCTGAGATTATTAACAAGGACCTCGAAACGCTCAAGGAAGCAGTGAATAGATTGGAGTTGCTCTCTCTTATATCGAGGGAATTGGATCTCAGAGACCAATTGACGACGATCCAAGATAGGATAAACAGTCTCAGTAGTCCGTGGGATTCTGCACTGACCAATCTAATCAAACGATTGGGTGAAAAAGAAAAGTCGCTAAAACAAAAACCCGCGAAATTGGAAAAGTTTGCCCAAGAACGCGGCTTTGAGTTGATCTGGCCAGAGCAGGGGGACAAACACTCGCCAAAATATCACCGAATTTCCGATGAGCGAGAAGATTCTCAGGTAGGTCGCGGTCAAGTGATTCAACCTGTTACACCTGGACTACGCCGGGGGGATGACGTAAGTGTCAGGGCCGGGATTTGGCTAGCGAAATGAACTAAATCTTCTCTTACGGTAGAGTGCCTGTCCTATAACTGAGCATTGCAGCTACAGCAGAGAAAGCCATCTCCATGAATTTAGACTTCTTATCCCAGAACAGCGATCTGATTCGGGACGTTTTTATCGTTTTCATTATCTTGGTAGGCTTAACTGCGCTTGTCCTATTTGTCAAAGGGTACAGAAGAACGCAGACATACCGCCTCGGATTGAGTGCTATGGATAGATGGGCGGACCTCAATCCAGATTTCAATATAGAAGAAGAGACCGACCAATCCCCCGAAGATGTTATTAAGGAAGCCAAGCATCCCTTGGCTGTCCGTTGGCTCGAACGTTTTACAGCCTTGCACCGGCAAAATAAGGCTCCAGATGTAGATGGTCTGATAGGCTCTATCGAACACGAACTCGCCCGGCACGACGAGGCATTCCGCTCGCTTACCAGCAGCCTCATTCTATTGGGCCTACTAGGCACATTTGTTGGATTAATAATCGTGGTCATACCTATCCCAGGTATTATCCAAGGAGCGCAGATTTCACCGACGTTGAGCCAAGAGGTAAAAATAGAGGATGTATTTAGTACCATCCTAGAAGGGTTGGGGCAGTCAGTAAAAGGGATGCCACTGGCGTTCATTACCAGTATAATAGGGCTTTTCGCCACCTTAATCCTAAATGGCTTATACAGTCTTCTATTACTTCGCATTAGGAATACATTGTTGGCAAACATAGAAGAGTGTTTCAACGTGAAAATCGCTCCCAAGTTTGCTGTAATCCCGCCGCAGTTGCGTTTGAGCCGCGTCTTCACTAGAACAGTAAACGACCTATACGATAAGTATTTCACTGCTCTTTCCGAATACTTAGACAAAAGACTCAAGGAAATCGTCGATACATACGATAATTATTTCCGTATCTTTTCTGGCCATTTAGACAAAAGACTCAAGGAAATCGTCGATAGTAACGCCCGCTTGGCCACACTTGTAGAAGAGAGCGGCACGAAGCTCAAGGAAAGTAGTGAGGCCAGTCTGAAGAGCGCGGAGATTTTTGAGCAGCACAGGAATACGGTAGCTGCGGGGGCGAACGAAATAATGAGAGCGGCTATAGAGTTTTCTCGACACATCGAGAACTTTGAGCGGCTAAGCGAGCCTCTGAATGCGCTCAAGGGCAGCGTCGATACTATGCTCGAGGAAAACGAGCGACTGATGGTCCGACAGTTTCAAGCCTTTGATGAGCGGATGGACAGACAATCCACGTTATTTGAGGCGCGAATGGAGACCCTAGGAGATGGTCTAGCCGAGACTCTGGAGACGATAAAAGGATTTAATGACACAGATTATCGTCCCAATTTCGTGAACATCCAGAACCTGCTCATCGCTGTCAGGGAGAGCCAAGATGCCTTCCTCGAATTTCAGAAGAAGACGCTCAACGAGCAAGGCGAAGCGTTTGAACGGGCTAACCAACCTGTACAAGATAGCTTGGAAGGGCTCCGCCAAGATCTGCAAAGATTGGGCAAGGAGCAAGGCGAGGCGTTTGAACGGGCCAAGAGGCCCTTACAAGATGAATTGGAAAGGTTTCGCCAAGATCTACAAGGATTGAACAAGGAGATAGCGCCGTTGCAGAACCAGCTAGATCAAATGGTAGGAGCCATCAACCAAGGGTTCAAAAAAACGGACGAGGATCTCCAAGTACTGAAAGCTATCGATCAGGTAATCCCCCAGCTTGAAGACATGCATGCGACGGCGCAGGCTATAGAAAAACAGTTGGACGGCATGGCGAAATCGCCGCAAGTTATAACCGTACGACCGCAAAGAAATTGGGGTTGGATTCGTCGATTATTCAAGAGAAATAGCAAGGAATAGTCAGGCCCATCGGCTGAATGCTTGGGAAAGCAGCCTTGGATGAAAAGGAATCACAGTAGCCCTAGTGGGCTCAATTTCTGGCCTTCTTTCACGGACGCAATCACGGCTATTTTCATTTGCGTCACTTTTTTTCTCATCGTGATGGTCATCAAGAATTATGTGGATCTGAGTCGTCTGCGGACGCTGGAAGAATTGGTGGGTAAGATAGAGAAGGATCTCGATGAGTTAGAGGAATTTATGGGAGGGGAAGACGTGGCCGTGGAAGAGGGTACTATTGTGATGCGCAGTGATATCTTGTTTTCTTTTAATGAATCTGCTCTGAGTGATATTCCCGTCGAAGGGCAAGATCGGCTCAGGCGAATAGGTCAAAAATTAAAGCAGTTTATAGAAAAAAAAGACAGTAAATTGTTCAGTATTGTAGTAGAGGGCCACACCGACAGTTACGGCGAGAGAGAGTACAACCGCAGTCTATCTCTGAAACGATCTCAAACTGTGGTGGACTATTGGGAGCAGGTTGGCTTCACTTGGGAAGAATTCGATATCGTCTCAGTTGGCTTAGGCGAGCGGGAGCTGATTGTTCTAACTGGAACGAAGGATGACCAGTCCCCCAACCGACGTATCGTGATCCGATTGGTGCCTAAATTTAGCCAACTAATCCAGAGCCTGAAGGAGCAGAACATCCTACTGAGGGATTAGCAGTGCTCTGTCATCCAACCTCTTTGTTGTGGCATTGGGCCAGAGGAAAGACTTGCCGGCGGCGGTAGGGGCTGTCTGGCGAAATTGTCGAAGAGCGCGAACTGCCTAGGCATCGACTACGCCATGGACATGACCTTGCCGGGCTTGGTCAGAAGCCGTCTTAAAATTCCGGGTGAGCTACAAGCAAAGGCTGCCGGAGGTTTTGATACGGCTTCATGTCAACCCACTTCATGAAGGAAGATCACAGTGAGCGGAAGAGTGTACATTGAGACGACAATTCCCAGTGTATATTACGACACCCGAGATGACGCGGAGACTATCGCACGACGTAGCTGGACTCGACAATGGTGGGATAGGCAGCGCCATGACTACGAGATTGTCACGAGCAGCGCCGTTCTAGAGGAGTTGCAGAACGGAGAATTCGATTCGAGGGAGAATTGCTTGAGATTGCTTGATGACGTTCCACTTTTACCGGTTGAGCGGGGCATTGGAGAGGTAGTACAGACGTATGTCAATCACCATGTCATGCCGGCCAACCCCACGGGCGATGCGCTTCATTTGGCACTGGCGTCACACCACAAGTGCGACTTCCTTCTCACTTGGAACTGCCGACACCTAGCGAACGCCAACAAATTTAGCCATATTCGGGCAATAAATGGCCTTCTAGGCCTGTTTGTACCTAATCTTGTGACGCCCTTGGAACTTTTTGGAGGTGAAGATGATGTCTGAGCACTCTAAAGATGTGATAGATCGAGTTCGGGCCATCCGCCGGAAGATATCCGAAGCAGTTGGGAACGATCCAGAGGGACTCGTCCGCCATTATCAGGAGTTGGACGAGAAGTATCGGGCCAGAGTACTCCGCGGAAAACAGACTTCGCAAAAGAAATTAAATCCTTGACAGATTCCAACGCAGCCCTTTTAATAGCCCAAGCAAATCAACGGCGCAGGTGTCCGCTGTTGCACGGCAGCGGAAGAATAGGGAAGGCAGTGCAAATCTGCCGCGGTCCCGCCACTGTGACCGGTTGACGGCCCCCAGGCTGTCGCGTCCCCGGCATCATCCACTGACCCCATGCGGATCGGGAAGGAGTTGAGGGCGCATAACCGGAAGTCAGGAGACCTGCCTGCGCTGAGGTGAAGACTCCTTCGGCAGAAAGGTTGGTCCACCGGTGCCTAGTACGAGCACCCCGACCCGCTCTCATTCGAGGGCGGGCTTTTTTATTGTTTTTCTCTCATTGGCCCTGCATCCCGAGGCGCTCTGGGCCGGGTCTTTACAGGGCCGGTTGCTCGACCAGGACGCGGGACGCCCCGTGTCCAGTGCCGCATTGACGCTGAGCGCCCCATCTGGCGCAGTCCGCTTCGTCCGCAGTGATACGGCCGGCACCTTCCATCTCGAAAATCTGCCAACAGGCACTTGGGGTTTGCGCGTGGAGCGGCTGGGCTACCGGCCCCTGCAAGACCACGTCCAGATCGGCGCATCCCCCACCTCGGTCGAGTTGCACCTACAACCTCTGCCCATGCTCATGGACGAGTTGGTGGTCCGCGCCCGGCGCGCCCCCGAGGGCAAGCACATTGCCTCTTTCGTCGAAACCATTGCCTTGGGCAACCAGCGCACCCCCGGCACAGACCTAGCCCAGACCCTCGACCGCGCTACCGGCGTCAACATCCGCCGCTACGGCGGGTTGGGTAGTTTTAGCACCCTTTCCATCCGCGGGTCCACGGCCGAACAGGTCCAAGTTTTCCTCGACGGGGTGCTGCTCAACCAAGCTGTGGGCGGTGGCGTGGATCTGGGCGGCCTGCCCATTGGCGGCGTCGAAAGGGTGGAGATCTACCGGGGCGCAGTGCCGGCGCACTTTGGCGGCAACAGCCTCGGCGGCGTGGTCCACATCCGCACGCAGCCACTCGGCGGCAAAGTCCGCACTCGCTTGCACACCGCCACCGGTTCGCACGGCACCCGCCAACTGGGGGCTTTGCTCAGTGGCCCCTACAAGGGCTGGGAATACTTGGGCTTGGTCAACTACAGGGCCAGCCGCAATGACTTCCGCTTTTGGGACGACAACGGCACCGAGTACAATGCCCAAGACGACGGCTGGGCGCGACGGCTCAACAGCGATTTTCGCGGCTTGCGCGGCCTGGCCAAAATCGGGCGCTACTTGGGTGCCAGCCGCTTGCAAGTCCACAGCACCTTTGACCTGAGCCACAAAGGCATCCCCGGCCTTGGCAACAACCAGTCCCTACACACTCGCTACGATACGTGGCGTCATGTCGCCGAAGCTGCGCTCTTCGGCCCGCTGGGCCACAGCCGCGCCGGATACCGGCTCAAAGCTCACCACTCGCGCGAAAAAGACGAGTACCGGGATCGGCGCGGCGAAGTGGGCTTAGGCCGCCAGCACGACCGCAACATCACCCAAAGCTTGGGCCTGCGCGGCGAAGTGAATGCCCTCCTGCCCGGCCAGTCCCTGCTCACCGCTTTTGTCGCGGCCCGGGGCGAGACCTTTGTTCCCGACGACTTGCTCCGGCCCGACAGCCGGCTCTTGCACAGTCGCCGCCGGGCGTTAGCTGCCGGGACCGAGGTGGAGGTGCCGCTCGGGCGGCGCTTGACCCTCAATGCTGGCACCCAGGCAGAAGGCCTTGCCGACCGCTTTTTCGAGCGGAAGAACTTTGCCCCCAGTGCGGTGTTGCCGAGCCGAGCCAACGGCGAAATCCTGTGGGGCTATCGCGTGGGCGCGGCCCTAGACTTAGGTGCTGATTTGGCTCTCAAGGCGCACCAGGGCCGCTACCAGCGCGCCCCCAGTTTCTTTGAACTGTTTGGCGACCGGGGCGCGGTGATCGGCAATACCGATCTGGTCCGTGAAGAAGGGCACAACTGGGATTTGGGCGTGGTTTTCCGTGGTTCCGCCGAAGGAGTGGGGCTGACCTTGGCCGAGGTCGTGTACTATCGCAATCGCGCCGAAAACCTCATTCGCTTTATGCAGAACTCGCAGCGGGTGTCGCGGCCCCACAATGTGGGCCGAGCCTTGCTGCGCGGCGTGGAAACGCGAGTTGAGGCGCGGTTGTTGCCAAGGCTGGCAATCCGCGGCAATTACGCGTACCAGCGCGCCGAAAACCGCACCCCGTTCTCTTTTGAACGGGGCAACGACCTGCCCAATGCGCCGCGCCATCGGCTCAATGCGCGCGCTTCCCTCGACTTGGGCCGCGTGGAGCTATACGGCGAATTCAGCCGCGAAAACCGGCATTTTCTCGACCGCGCTAACCTGCGCACTGTGCCCGTCCGCACCCTGTACAACCTCGGCGGCACCTTGCCGCTGGTCGAGGGCATCGCCTTGTCTTGGGAACTGCACAATCTGACCGATAATCAAGTGGCCGATCTGTGGGGCTACCCGCTGCCGGGCCGCTCATATAAGCTTTCCGCGTACTATGCTACGTACCAGTAGGGTCGGTTGGGCCGTCCCTACACCACTAACCAAGGAGGATTCACATGTACCGCGTTTCCATTTTAGCCGCCCTCTTGCTGCTGGCGAATTCGGCGGCGCAGAGCGACCTCTTCGTCATCACCACGGACTTTGCCACCGGCAGCACGGCTTTTTGGGCCGCGAATGCTGCCGAGGCCGAGGTGAATCTGTTGGGCGTCCACTCGGACGCAGTGGGGCACTACCACGACGGCCGCGTCTATATCGTCAACCGCTTGGGCCAGGACAATATCTTGGTGCTGGACGCGATGGATTTGCGCACGCCTCTAATCCAGTTTTCGGTGGGCAACGGTGCCAATCCGCACGACATTGAAATTGTCGCCCCGGACAAAGCATACATTTCTCGCTACGACACCGCGTCCCTGCTGATCGTCAATCCCCAAGATGGCGCGGAATTGGGCGAGATTGATCTGAGTGCTTTCGCCGACGCGGACGGCCTGCCCGAAGCATCGCAAATCGTCCGCGTCGGCGACCGGCTGTACTTGAGCTGCCAACGCCTCGACCGCAATAGCGGGTGGGGACCGGCCGACGTCAGCTACCTGATCGTCGTCGATCTGGCCAGCGACACCCTCGTTGATGTGGACCCGGACGCCGAGGGGGTGCAAGGCATCGCCCTGAGTGCCGCTAATCCCAACAGCATGGCCGTGGTCGGCGAGCAGATCGCCGTGGGGGTCGTGGCTGGTTTTGGCGACCGGTCCGGCGGCGTGGAAATCGTCGATACAGCCACCAACCGCAGCCTCGGATTGGCCGTCGGCGAGGAGGACTTGGGCGGCGATATCGCGTCCATGGTCCTAGTCGATCAAAACCGGGGCTATGCCGTGGTCGCGGACGATAACTTCGCCAACAGGGTCCGGCCCTTTGAGTTGTCCAGCGGTGCTGTGGGCGCGCCCCTAGAAAATACCAGCGGCGGTTTTATCCCCAGCTTGGCTGTAGATGGCGGCCGCTTGGTCGTCGCCGACCGCGGCTCCTTCGCCGATCCGGCCAGTGCTGGGCTCAAATTCTACGACGCGGCCACCGGAGCGTTCCTGCGCGGCCCCATTGACACCGGCCTGCCGCCGTCGAATATCGTGGTCTTGGGCGATGTGACCGTCCCCACGGCCGTGGAGGAAACCACCGCCGACGGTTTGCCGCAGGAATTCGCCTTGGCAGCGGCCTATCCCAATCCCTTCAACGCCTCGGTGCAGATTCCCTTTGCGGTCTGGCAGGCCAACACCCTGGTCGCACTGACCGTCCACGACGTCTTGGGCCGCACCATCCGCACCTTGGCCTCCGGCCCGGTCGCGGCCGGCCGACACGTTCTCCACTGGGATGGTCGCAATGCTGCCGGTGAGCGGGTGGGCAACGGCGCGTATCTGGTGCAGTTGCGCGCTGGCGGTCAACGGGCTGTGGGCAAGGTGCTGTTGATTAAATAAACAAGGGAAAGGCAATAGACATGGTTGCGCTATCGAAGCTCTACACCAAGACGGGCGATGGCGGTATGACGCGGCTGGGCGATATGTCGCAAGTGCCCAAGACGAGTGCCCGCATCGCCGCTTATGGATGCGTAGATGAGCTGAACTCGGTGCTCGGGCTGGCCCGAGCCAGCGGCACGCAGCACGACAAGGTCCTCGCCCGAGTGCAAAACGATCTCTTCGACGTGGGGGCCGATTTGTGCGTCCCGCAGGCCGATGGCGAAGAAGAGCGCCTGCGCGTGCAGCCGCAGCAGGTCCTTTTCCTAGAGCAGCAAATCGACCAACTCACGCGAGACTTGGCTCCCTTGCGGAGCTTTATCTTGCCCGGGGGACAGCTCCCCGCCGCTTGGCTGCACTTGGCGCGTACGGTGTGTCGGCGCGCCGAGCGTGCCGCTTGGCAACTCGCGGAGCAAGAGCCGGTCGGCCAGCCGGTTCTCCAGTATCTCAACCGGCTCTCCGATTTGCTCTTCGCCATGGCGCGGGTCGCCAACGACGGCGGGAAGGCGGATGTGTTGTGGAAGCCGGGGGAGGGCGCAGCCGATGAGTAAGTGGCTTTTAGCGGAGGCGATTTTTGGGGGGAGGCATTTGATGCACAAGGTGTGTTTTTGGGCGTGGATGGTCCTCAGCGTGCCAGCGGCGCACGGGGCCGATTGCGTCGATACGTACGATCCGGCAATGGACTATTTCCCGCACAAGGCCGAACTGCAATACGCCGAGAGCTTGGCGATTGAGTACTTCGACAACTACAAAGTGGTCACCGTGCATACCCCGTGGCCCGGGGCCGAACAAGCCGTCCAGTACTTGCTGGTCCAGTGCGGCACCCCCGCACCCGACGGGTACGAGGGCGTTCAGCGCATCACCGTACCCATCCGCCGGCTTGCGGCCCTATCGACCACCCAATTGCCGCACCTCGAATTGCTCGACGCCCGCGAAACCTTGGTCGCGGTCAGCGACATTGAGATGGTGCATTCGCCCGGCGTCAACCAGCGCTTTGCGGCCGGCAAAATCGCCGAAATCGGTCACGGTGCCGGGATCAATCTCGAATTAGTGCTGGAATTGGAGACCGATGTGGTGATGACCGTGGCCTCGGCTCAAGCCCAGTACAATGCCCACCCAGTCTTGCAGCAAGCCGGCGTGGCCGTGGCCATCAACGCCGAGTACACCGAGCCTTCGCCCTTGGGCCGCACGGAATGGCTCAAGTTCACCGCGACCTTTTTTAACGCCGAGGCCCTAGCGGAAAAACGCTTTGCCGACATCGCGGCCCAATACCAGCAATACGCGGCCTTGGTGCGGGATATTCCAACGGCCCAACGCCCCACAGTGTTCGGCGGCTCCCTCTGGCGCGACGCTTGGCACATCGCCGGCGGCAAGAGCTACGCCGCGCAATTGATCGCCGCGGCCGGCGGCGCGTACCTGTGGGCCGACGACGATTCCGCGGGAAGCTTGCCCTTGGATTTTGAGGCCGTGTACGAAAAGGCCCACGCAGCCGACGTTTGGCTGACCATGCGCAACCAATGGCACTCGCTGGCCGAGGTGCAGGCCGCAGACGAGCGCTACGCCGCGTTCGCCGCGTTCAGCAGCGGTCAGGTGTACAACGCCAACGCCCGGCTCAACGCGCACGGCGGCAACGACTACTGGGAAAGCGGCCTTGCCGAACCTCATATCGTGTTGGCCGATTTTATAAAAATTCTGCATCCCGACCGCCTGCCAGAACACGCGCTCAAATTCTATCAAAAACTGGACTGAGACGCCGTGGCATCCGCTTCCATTACCCCTGCATGGCCCCGGCTGGGTCCGCGCTGGGGACTTTTCCTCGGGATGGCTGCGGCCTTGCTCGGCTTTTTTGCGCTCAGCCTGGGCGTGGGGTCGGTGTCCATTCCCCTCGATGCGGTGGTCGCTATCCTGTGGGGTGAAGCCGACCAAAAGCCGAGTTGGAGCCACATCATCTACGCGATCCGCTTGCCGCGTGCGCTCACCGCGCTATTGGCCGGCGCGGCCCTGAGCACCAGCGGGTTGCAAATGCAGACCCTATTCCGCAATCCCCTCGCCGACCCCTTCATCCTCGGCATCAGCGCCGGCGCTAGTCTGGGCGTGGCATTGGTCGTCTTGGGCACGGGCGTCACCGGGGCTGGGTTGTTGGCTGGGCTAGGGCTTTTGGGCCAAGCCGGCGTGGTTGTTGCGGCCGTAGCCGGGGCCGCGCTGGTGCTGGGCTTGGTGCTTTCCGTGGGGCGGCGCGTACAGCACACCATGACCCTGCTCATCCTCGGCCTCATGTTCGGCTATCTGACGAGTGCCGTGGTCAGCGTGTTGCTCTACTTCAGCATCCCCGAACAGGTACAAACGTACGTCTTGTGGACCTTTGGCAGCTTTGGTGCGGTCGCTTGGGGCCAGCTCACCTTTTTAGCACCGGTGGTGCTGGCCGGTCTGGTGCTGGCCGGCCTGCTGGTTAAACCGCTCAATGCCCTGCTGCTCGGCGAAACCTATGCGCGTAGCATGGGCTTGGGTGCGCGGCGGGCGCGGCTGTGGATCATTGCCAGTGCCGCGCTGCTGGCTGGCGCAGTCACGGCCTATTGCGGTCCCATTGGCTTTTTGGGCGTGGCCGTGCCGCATTTGTGCCGCGCCCTCTTCAATACCTCGGACCACCGCGTACTGCTGCCGGCCAGCGTGCTGTTGGGCGGCATTTTGGCCCTGAGCGCGGATCTGGTGGCCCGTCTGCCCGGCAGCGAGGCCACGCTGCCGCTCAACGCGGTCACCGCCCTGATCGGCGCACCCGTGGTCACTTGGATCATCCTGCGCCGCCGCACGCTGCGGCAGGCCTTTGCCGCCTGAACGCCGTGGCTGCGACCATTCTACAAACGCGCCGCCTGTGCATTGGCTACGCGCCTAAGCGACGCCCGCGCATTGCCGTGGCCGCGGACCTTGGCGTGGAATTGCTCGAGGGGGAATTCGTCTGCCTGTTAGGACCCAATGGTGCTGGCAAATCCACGCTCATGCGCACGCTGGCTGGTCTGCAAAAGCCGCTGGCTGGCGAGGTGCTTCTCAACGGCCGCGACCTGCACGGGCTGACCGAGAGCGAACGGGCGCGCCTGCTGGGCTTAGTTCTGACCGAGCGGGTGGATGTGGGAAACTTGTCGGCCTATGCTCTGGTGGCGCTGGGGCGTTATCCGTACACCGGCTGGGACGGTCGCCTTGCCTCTGCGGACGAAGAGGTGGTGCGCTGGGCCCTTGACGCGGTGGGGGCTAGAGACTTGGCCGCTCGCAGCGTTGGTGAGTTGAGCGATGGCGAGCGGCAAAAGGTGATGATTGCCCGCGCCTTGGCGCAGGAACCAGCCGTGCTCCTCCTCGACGAGCCTACGGCCTTTTTGGACTTGCCGCGACGGGTCGAAATCGTGCAGTTGTTGCGCCGCTTAGTCGGCGCTAGCGAGCGCGCTGTCTTGCTTTCCACACACGATTTGGATTTGGCCCTGCGCTGCGCCGACCGCCTCTGGCTGCTGCCGCCGGACGGTCCTTTGCAAACCGGGGCACCGGAAGACTTGGTGTTGAGCGGAGCTTTTCAACGGACGTTTGCGGGCGTGGAATTCGACCCGGCAATTGGTTCTTTCTGTATGGGGCGCGCCCCAGATGGCGCAGTCGGCTTGGTGGGAGAAGGGCTCTATGCCTTGTGGACCGCGCGGGCGTTGGAACGGGCGGGGTTGCGCGTGGCGGCAGACGCGCCGACGTGCGTCGAGATTGTGCGCCAGAACGGTGACGCGGTCTGGCGGCTCCACACCGCCGCGGGCCAGCGCGTTTGCGCCACCCTGTACGAGGTGGTCGGGTACTTGAAACGGCACTTTTGAAAGATCTGGCTGCTAGTGCCTATTTGCGGCGCAATAGAACTATTGTGAAGACGCAAGCTGCCAACCCGCAACGAAAGAATCGGGGATGACGCTACAAGAGGCCTTATGCGAGTTGGGGGTGCGCGACGATACTCTCTCGCAGGCCGAGAAGATGCGCTTGGACCGCGAAGGCTATGTGCTCCTACTCAATATCCTCTCGGCCGCGCAGATCGCCGCGATATGCAGGGCAATGGACGGGGTGTACGCCGCCGAGGGCACCGGGCAAAAGGATGGCCCAGCCGAATCTAGCTACATGCAGAACAAAGTCGCCGGGCTCGACATCTGCTTTACCCATCCCCGCGTTTTGGCCGCCATTTGCCGCGTCTTGGACGGCTCTATCAAGTCCTTAGGCGTACACGGGCGACCCCATCCGCCCGATGGCGAGCAGCAGGCCCTGCACGTCGATTACAACGGCCCCGCGCCCCACGCGGAGTGCTACGCCGTGTGCAATTCGCTGTGGATGCTGACGGAATTCACGCCGGAAAACGGAGCTACGCGCGTGATTCCCGGCACGCATCGGAGCGGTCAGACGCCCGAAGAGGCACTGGAAGACCCGGCCGCGGACCACCCGCGTCAAAAGCTGTTACTCGGTCCGGCCGGCACGGTCGCTGTCTTCAACAGCCACGTCTGGCACGGCACCACCTGCAACCGCAGTGCTGGCCGTCGCCTCAGCCTCACCAGTTTTTTCTGCCGCCGCGACGATCCACACATGGTCTTTTCCAGTGCCCTCAGCCTAGCAGCCGCTCAGCGCTTGCGCCCGGCGGCCCGCTGCCTGTTCGCCGACCCCGAGCCTTGGACGGGCTAACGTGGCTCCTTACCGCGTCGAAAACTTGTGTATTGTAACCGTCCGGTAGGTCTCCCCCGGACGCAACACTACCGACGGAAAGCCCGGCTGATTGATCGAGTCGGGATAGTGCTGGGTCTCTAGGCACAGGCCGTGGTACTGATTGTAGCGCGTCCCGCCTTTGCCTTGCACTCCGTCGAGGTGGATGGCCGAGTAAAACTGCACGCCCGGCTCGGTGGTGTACAGCGCCATCACCCGTCCGCTCTCCGGCTCGTACACCTCGGCGGCTAGTCCCGGCTCAGCCCGGCCTCCATTGTCGAGCACGTAGTTGTGGTCGTAACCACCGACCTGCCCGATTTGCCCGATTCGCCCGCCAATGGCGGCCGGTTTGCCAAAGTCGAGGGGAGTGCCAGCCACCGGCAAAATGCGCCCAGTGGGGACTTGGTTGGCGTCCGGCTCGGTGTAGTAGCGGGCGTGGAGGGTGAGGATATGCCCGAGGATGGAGCCGCTGCCGGCCAAGTTGAAATAGGAGTGATTGGTCAGATTGATCGGCGTAGGCTCGTCCGTGGTCGCCTCGTATGCGATGACTAGTTCGTCTTTGTGGGTCAAGGTGTACGTCACGCTTACTGGTACGGTGCCTGGATAGCCCTCCTCGCCGTCTTGACTCACGTAATGCAGGCGCACTGCCGGTCCGCGGTTGTCGTCCACTACCTCGGCATCCCAGACGACCTTGTCAAAGCCCACGAGCCCACCGTGCAGGTGATTGGGCTCGTTGTTGACCGCTAGCGCGTACTCTTGACCATCTAGGGAGAATTTGCCGCCGGCGATGCGGTTGGCGACCCGCCCGGTGATACAGCCGAAGTACGGATTCTCCCTCTCGTACTGCTCCAAGCGGTCAAAGCCTAGCACTACGTCACCTAGCAGGCCGGCGCGATCGCGCACGAGGAGTTCGGTGATGATCCCACCATAGGTAATGACGCGGGCAATCGTGCCGCGGTTGTTTGCGAGGGTATAGCGATCGACGAGCTGTCCCGCTGCGGTCGTTCCAAAGCTGTTTTTGCTCACGTTGGCCTCTCCGGCGGTGGTGGCCAATGCGACCGCCAGTACCATTGCACAGGACTTTTGCATGGCCCCTCCTCGGTTGTTGATCTTGCGCTTCCTTTTTGCCGGACGTAACATAGGCATTTCGCATTCGCAGGGGCAACGGATTAGACCATGGAGCAAAAAAAATATCGCGCCGGCGTCATCGGCTTGGGGTGGATGGGATTTCTCTACGACTTGGGCAAGCGGGATTACGAGCGCATTAGTGGGTCGCATCAAGCCCCGATATACGATGTCGAAAGTGCCGACCGCCCCCTGCCGGACGGGCTCGATGTCAACCGGACGTTTCACCTCTACGATCACCCTGGGCGGGAGGGGTTGGCTACTTCGTATGCGGCGGCCCTTTTCGACCGGCCCGAAGTGGAATTGGTCGCCGGCGCCGACCGAGATCCGCGGCGGCGGGCCATGTTCGAGGAGCGCTACGGCATTGAGGCCTTGTACGCGGACGCGCTGGCGATGTTGGACGAAGAGCGGCTGGACATCGTGGCGATTGCGACGAATGCGAAGGGGCGATCCGCGCTGACGGTGGCCGCGGTGGCCGCTGGAGTGCGGGGCGTGTTGGTAGATAAGCCGATGGTGTTCTCGCTGGCCGAGGCCGACGCCATGGTCGGAGCGTGCGCCGCGGCCGGGGTGCCGCTGGTGGGCGGGGCGACGAGCGTTTCGCATCCGTCGTTTGCGCGGGCCAAGTCGCTGGTAGAGGAGGGGGCAATTGGAAAGGTGCGGTCGCTCGAAGCGCGCGTCCCGGTTTTGGCTCAGCATCAGGACTGGACCTACTTTTTGACCGGCGATCCGCGCTGGGTGTGCGGCACGGGCGATCAGCCGCGTCGGGAGCGCGGCAGCACTGAGTTCATGGGGCAGGGGATGATTGTGTGCAGCGATGACTTGGTGGTCCACATCCGCGCTGGCGCGCCCGAGGTGCGGATTTCGGGGAGTCGGGGGGAGGTAGTCTTTGAGCACACGCGGTGGCGGTTCTATCAAGACGTGGAAACGCCGGCTGCCGGGCGGGTGGAAATGCCGTGGCCCGCGCCGCAGTTTTTGTCGGGCATGCGGACGGTGTACTGCCTCGACGACCTGATCGCCTGCATGGAGGGGCGGTTGGACGAGCCGAAAAATTCCGGGCGGCGGGTCGCTGTCGCGCTGGAAGTGGAACTGGGGCTGAAGCGGTCGGCGGCTCAAGGGGGCAAGCGGGTGGAATTGCCGCTGGCCGACCGCAGCTTGGCGCTGACGTACGATTGGTTCCGGTGAGACCACTATCATTTATCATTCTCGACCTCACAAGGATACGAGTCGATGCGAGTGTTGGTTACGGGCGCGGCTAGTGCATTGGGCCAAGAGATAGCCGCCGCCTTGGCCGCGGATGAAAACGCGCAACTGCGTTTGCTGGACGACTGCACAGTGCAGCGGCTTCGGCCCGAGCTCAGCCGAGGGCAAAATGTCGAATGGGTCGCCGGCCGGCTGACGGATTTAGACGCGGTATGGCCGGCGGTGCGCAATGTAGAGGTGGTCGTCCACACGGGCGAGCCGCCGCCCGCGCCCGAGAGCGCAGAGGCTCTGCTCGACCGGGCGACGCGCGGTACGCACGGGCTGTTGCAGGCGGCGGTGGAAGCGGGCGTGAAGCGGTTTGTGTACGGCAGCACCCTCGAAGTGTTTGGCGCGTACCCCGACGCGGTGTACGTCACCGAATATCACAAGCCACTGCCGCCGCCCGAGTTGGCGGTGTTGGCGCGGTATTTGGGCGAGATTACGTGC
Organism: uncultured Latescibacterota bacterium; assembly: GCA_958295495.1. GTDB lineage: Bacteria > Latescibacterota > UBA2968 > UBA8231 > UBA8231. The sequence goes on along the minus strand of OY282352.1, from coordinate 5,823,940 downwards.
CGCGAATTTGCGCGCGATTATCCCATCACGGTCACGGCGTTGCGCCTCGGCAAGCTAGTGAGGGAGGAGGAGGTCGCCGGGCGGGAACGCGATTTGATGTGGGTCGATATTCGGGATGCGGCGCAGGCGTTTTGCGCGGCGTTGGCGCGGGACGCGAGCGCGTCTTTAGATTGGGTGCCGCGCTGGGCCGTGTACCACATTGCCGCGCCCATTGCCCATCCCAAGTTTTTGCTCGACCGTGCTAAGTCGATGGGCTATCGGCCGCAGCGCGAGTTTAGGGGAGGCGCGTCTTGAAGAAAAAGGTATTGCTGTTGGGGGCCTCGGGGATGATTGCCCCCAATCTACTGCCCGGCCTTGAAGACATATACGATCTGACGCTGGCCGACATTGCCCCGCACCCGGACGGCAGGTCCATCGTGCATTGCGATGTGTCGTCGCGGGAGCAGGTGCGGGCCGCGGCTGCGGGCATGGACGCGATCGCGAATTTCACGGTCGTGCGCGATCATCCCGAACAGAGCTTTCACGTCAACACGCGCGGGGCACTCAATGTGATGCAGACCGCGGCTGAGTACGAAATCAAAAAGGTGATTCACACCGGCCCGCAATTCGTCCGCCGCACTTATGACCACGACTTTGACATTGCGGAAGTGCCGCCGGTTTTGACCACGGGTTATTACTGCCTGACGAAGGGCTTGGCGAGCGAGATTTGCCGGACGTACGCGCGGGCATACCGCATTCAGACGATCAGTTTTTTGTTCAATGGCTTGGGGCCGCGCCCGACGCAAAGGGCCGGGGACTTTCCGCCCTTTACGGTGGTGTGGGAGGACTTGCAGCACGCTTGTCGCCTAGCATTGGAAATTCTCGAGGTGCCGGACTGCTTTCAGGAGTTCAACTTGCTTAGCTGGGAGGGGCACGGGAAGTACAATGTCGATAAGGCCCGGCGCATCTTGGGCTTTGAGCCGACCGAGCGCTGGGAGCGGTATTTTGCGCGCAATGTAAATGACCACTAACGGATGTTGCGCCCGGGCTTCTTGGGTATGGGATACTCTTTATGGCGGCTAGTGCCTAGCGCCTAGGCCCGGACGATGCGCCTAACAATCTAGGAGCTTTTCCATGAGCGAAATCATCGCGGATACAGCCCAAATTCCCGAGTTGGACGACCAGCTCGACGCGCTGGACCGGCACGGGTTTCTATTGGTGCGCAACGCGCTGCCCGCGGACGTGGTGCTGGCTTGGCGGGAGTGCTTGGTGCGGAAGTACGAGTGCCGGGAATGGGACATTAGCAACGAGGTGGGCAATGTGGCTTTTGACCACCTGCTGGAGCAGGAACCCGAGCTAGCTCGGCCCATGGTCGGCCACTCCTCGGTCGCGCCGTATTTGCAGGCCATGCTCGGCCGGCAATGCCAGTTGCGGAGCTTTCGCGCCCACATCAATCCGGGTGCTTATACTCAGGAGTGGCACAAGGACTTTGGCTATTATTGGGACGCGCCCGACGAGGCGCGGCACGCGCTGCGGCCACTGTGCATAAACACCACGTTTTATCTGACGGACAACGCGCCAGAGACCGGGCGCTTGACCTTCATCGACAACTTCTGCCACAACGCCCTGCCGGAAGAAATCCGCCACCTAGGCGGGTACCATTCCGACAACCCCTTTTACCAGTGGTGTGAGCGGCAGGAGCACATCCATCTGCATCCCATGACTGGCGACGCGGTGGTGTTCTTCAGTCACATCCCGCACCAAGGCGCGAAGCTAAGGGAAGATGCCGCCGCCCCCATCCGCAGCAACGTGGTGTTGCACTATCAGCAGACACCGATGTTCCCGGGGATTCCCTTTGTCAGCTCGCCACTGCCGGCCATGGCTGCGCTCGGGTACAATGGGACCTTTCCGTTTGCAGGAATTGCCAATTGCCCCCGCCCCAACAATCCTAAACCCTAATTTTCCAAAGGAGAACGCGTATGCGTCGCTTTACTCGCGCCCCCTATTACAGCGGGCCGGACGACCCGGAAATCGGCCAAGTGCGCGGCATTTTGGTGCTCGGAGAAACCGTCGTTATCGAGACCATTGGCGGCGCGGACAACGACTTTGAAGCGGCCGGGGAGACCCGCGCCGGCATGATTACTTCCGGCGAGAGCCATCGCCGCTACGCTCGCCCCGGCGGCCCCTTTCTCATCGAGGGCATTGAGCCGGACGATTGGGTGGCCATCGAGATCGTCAAGATCGAGGTTGGCCCCTATGGCTTCTATCGCAACGGCGGCCCCAATTGGGGCAATTGGCGCTGCGTGGCGCCGGTGCGCGACGGGCTGATCCACTTCCCGCCGGATTTTGTCGTGCCGGTGCGGCCCATGATCGGCGTCGTTCAGCTCGAATCGTGGGCACCCAACGCCATAGATCACGGTGGCAACATGGATTTCAATGCCATCCAGCCCGGCAGCACTGTCCACATCCGCGCGCAAAAGCCCGGGGGGCTGCTCTCGCTGGGCGATGTCCATGCGCGCATGGGCGATGGCGAGTTGACCGGGGCTGGCGTCGAGATCGACTCGGCCATCGCGCTCAAGGTAGATCGCTCGCCCGGGTTCCCCACCAGCAGCCCTGTGGTCGAGACCACTCGGGTTGTGGAAGACGCCGAGGAATACCTCACCAGTGCGCGTGCGGCCGAGTGGGGCGACGCGCTCAAAGCGGCGTGGCTCGAAATGGTGGCCCTGATATGCGACCGCTACGCTACGACGTACGAATGCGCCAACATGATCGTCGGCACCATTGGGGATGCGCGCCCGGGCTTTGCCACCGGCTACATGGGCGGGTACGCGACCTGTCAGATTGCGGTGACCAAGAAGCTGCGGCGCACGGGCGAGCCGTACCGGCCCTAGTGCCGAAAGGAGAGGGCCGCATGGCGACGCCATTGCAGCTTGAGCAATATCGCGAGCAGGGTTATTTCGTCGCCGCCGACGCAGTTGCCCCGGACATGCTGGCGGCCTTAGAGGCCGGGGCGCGGCGCTCGGTAGAAAAGGTGCGCTCCGGCGCGGTGGTGGTTGCGCCCGAGCGGATCAGCACTGGTGGCCCGGGCGTGGAACCGCGCCACATCTTGGGCTTGATCGCGCCCGAGTTTGGCGAGCCGATCTTTGCCGAGTACCTCACGTCCGAGCCGGTGGAGACCTACGTGCGCGCCGTGGTGGGCGGTCCGTTGCGCTTGGGCTGGGTGGGGCTAATTGTCCTGTGCGGTCCGACCGACTACGACACGGGCTGGCACCGCGACTTTGGCCAAGAGGAGCGCGATGGCAGCCGGGAGGTAGAGCTGGAAATTCTCGGCCGCTACCGCAAGAATTTGGTCAAGTGGCACTTGGCCTTGGCCGACGACGCCTGTCTGTGGCTGGTGCCGGGCAGCCAGCGCCGCTACCGCACCGAGCGGGAGCGCGAAGTGCTGATCAACGACCCCAAGGGTGCCGTGCCCAATGCACGACAAATAGTGCTGCAAAAGGGGCAGACCATTTTCTGGACCGGCAATACCATTCACCGGGGCCGCTTGCCTTCGGGCGCGGCCGAGCGGCTGACTCTGACAGGCGCGTTAGTCAAGCACGAGGAAGATCAACGAGAAGCTCTCGACGAGCGTTTCCGCTGGCGACTGGCCGACAAGGTGCGGGCCGGGCTGCCCGCGCGGATGCAGTGCTACTACGACCGCTGGCGTCGGGTGCAGGACGTTTAGAGGCACTCACATCAGTCGGCGCGGAAGAGGCCTTCCTCGTTGACGCGGTCGTGGACTTTGGCGAATTCGGCCGAGCCGTCGTCTTCCCAGATCGAGGAGCGGAAGCCGCGGTCAACGCCCTCCTGATGGCCGGTGATTCTGGTGGGGGAGATATAGGACGGGCCGTAGTACGTGGGTCCGCCGGGCATCTGCAAGACGCCGACGTGGGTTGGACGCTCGACGAGCGATTGGGCCGCCATTCGCGCCAGCGCATCCTCATCAACTGTAAAACCTAAGCCCGGCCCGTCGGGTACGGGAGAGGCTCCATCGACGACGGGAATGGTTTCGGTGGTGTAGTCTTCGGCGTACTGGTCGTCGAGGTTAATCGAGTGGGCCGTGTGGGTCGGCAGCACCGAGGCCATCTGCATGGCCATGGCCTTGCCCAGAGTACCACCTTCAAATTGCAGCAGGACTTGTACATTGGCTCGGCCACAGGCCCAGCCGGCGGCCATGGTATCTTCGAGGGTGCCGCCGATCATGTACATGTCGGCGAGGCCGTAGATCAGCTCTTGAACACCGCCCAAGGGCGTGCCGTGCATAATGAGCGGCAGACTGGTCTGCTGGCGCAGGCGCTTCCAGCCGTCGATGTCCTTTTTGTCGAGCGGGTCTTCGATGTAGCCGACGATGGGGAAGTTTCGTTCGAGTTCGGCAATGATCGGCAGTGCGCTGCCGAGGCTGCGGTTGTGGTTGAAGTCGTAGTGGATGCGAAAGCTCTCCGGGGCGACTTCCGTGGCCAGACGGGTCTGCTCGAAGACGTCGTGGTAGGTGCAGGTGTGGATTTTGAAGACGCGGTAGCCCTCGGCCGCGGCGCGTTTGATCTCGTCGCGGAAGACCTCTGGGGAGGCGGGTCGGGTCCAGGCGGCCACGGCGATGGCGTCGCGCTTTTTCTGGCCGAGGAGTTTGTGGACGGGCAGGTTGAGGTATTTGCCCATTGCGTCGTACAGGGCGCAGAGCAGGCCCGAGGGGACGGCGGAGCGATGGTCATTGATGAAGTCGAAGGGGCTGAGGCCAACGAATTGGGCGACGGCGTCGCGGGACGGTTTGGCGTAGGGCCGTACGCGCATGTCGCCGTAGCCGGTGATGCCGGCGTTGGTGTGGACTTTGTACACGACGCGGCAGTCGATGCCGTAGAGATCGACGCGGCGTGCGGCGTAGCGGCTGGCCAGCTTGGGAAAGATGGGGATGACTTCGATATTGGTGATGTTCATCTTGGGAGGCTCCTGATGGGTGGGGAAGGCGATTGGCGGCCAAGGTACGAGCGCGGCTAAGGAGACGCAAGCTAATGACGGGAGGATCAGAAATTGTTGATCTTTTGGGACGGGGGAAGCCGATCAATGGAGGGAATCCAATTTCTCTCTCTGCTCTCTTCGCACCACCGATGTAGCGGAAGCGATAAAAGATGACTCGACGTCCAACCTGCCCACCGGGAACCATGGGTGGCTCTTCTTTCTTTTGTCTTGGTCTTGCCATGCCAAGAACAAGGTTTTCGTGATCACCAGACCATCTCCTTCAACGGGTCTGCCATAGATGGATTCTCAGCCGAGTTGCTCTAGGCAATTGGCGGTGGTCTGCTGGACGAGGGTGAAGCGATCTCGCAATGCCTAGCCCTTGTCCGTTAGCCGATATTGCTGAAGGCGGCTATTCGGCTTTTCCGGAATCGTGTACTCGATAGCTCCATCGCTCAGCAAGGCGCGAATAACCTTGTTGAGCTGGCTGGACACAGCTTTTTGCCCCAAACCCCTGACTATATCCGATTTCGCCATAGGTCCTTTTCGCAACTGAGTAAGCACACGCTGCTTCAGCGACTCTGGCTGTAACTCTGGCTGTAACTCTGGCTGTAACTCTGGCTGTAACTCTGGCTGTAACTCTGGCTGTAACTCTGGCTGTAACTCTGGCTGTAACTCTGGCTGTAACTCTGGCTGGCACTGCCTCAGCTCCTCCTTAGTCCCGATTTGGTCTCCTACTTCTGTGGTCGTCCTGAAAAAGGTCGTCGTCACCCAGTGCTCGGACACATCGATCACCGGCTCCGCCACCCCGTGCCCTCGGCAAAGTTGGCGAATGCGCCGGATGCCGGAACCAATCTGCTCCACTACGTCCATGCGGTACAACATGCCGAATAGCAGCGGATTGCGCGGGACGCTCTTAGTGCCCAGATCCGCTTCCTCCATCCCTGCGGGCAATCCGCCTGGACTGACGATTTCGATCCGATCCTTGAAGATGTAAATCTGGATGTTCGCGGTCGAGCGGTAGTCGCGGTGGGCGACGGCATTCACCACCACCTCACGAAGGGCCTCTTCGGGCAATTCCGGCCGTTCCTCCCGCCTCACGTGTTTGATGACGTACTCGACGTTGATTTTGGTGAGAATCCAAGCCACGACTTCGTCAATCATCGTCGGAATGTCGCTGTGGAAGTCCCGCCGATCGAGAATCCTCACTTTCTCGGTACCCATGAACAGGGCACAGGACATGTGGGCACTGGTCGTGAACGTCCGAATGTCCCGTGCCAGCAGCCATGCTCCGGCGTGGGTCATGCGGTCTTGTGCATCGACTAGGCCGAGGTTTCGGAGGGCCACGACCCGATCCATCGCCTCTGGGATCTTGGCGCGTCCACTAAAGTGCGTCCAAGTCTCGTCATCAAGGTCGTTTTTCATGGAGAAAACCCCACAGGGCTTCTTGTCGAAATGAAGACGGCCAACCGCGTAGAACAGGTTTTCCACTTCCGCATTCGACATCTGCTGACTGCTCGCCCCGTCGCGGATGAAGAATCGTCCGCCAAACGAGTAGGGCTTGCGCTCCTGCGGCGGCACGACCACGCACAAGACTTCACCGACGCTCTCGACTTCCACCGAGATTGGCGGCTCCGCCGACCGTGCGGTGCTTTGCACCCTCGACTTCAGCCGATTGTGGTCGGCCACACCGACGATCTCCCCGACATCCGAGACGCCGAGTAGGATCACTCCGCCGGTGGCGTTGGCAAAGGCGCAAATCTCTCGTCCGAGGTCTGAGGGCATGGCTCGTTTGAACTCGGTAGTGGAACCTTCGCCGAGGGCGATGAGATCGGAGAGGGATTGGGGGTTCATAATCAACGCTCCAGGGGACGCCTACATCCCCCACACGGTGATTGTTCCGCCCGCCACAGGCTCTTCTCGGCGGAACACCTTGTCTTCCCAGCGCCGGCCTTCGGTGCGGTCAAAGACGACTAAGTGCCCGGACTCGGCCGCGCAGCGGTCCATATAGCCGGCCGTCTGTGCCAGCCCGTCGCGCACGGTTCGCTCTAAGCTCTGGCGCAGGATTTTGCACTCAACCACGAACTTGCGCTTCCTCCCACCCTGCGGCCATATAATGAGCAGATCGGTACGGCCCCGGCCCAAGCCGTATTCCCGCTCAATGCGCCCGCCGCCATTGACGATCCTTTGTAGAAACGCCTGCAAGAGCAGTTGCGGACCCGCCTCTTGGTAGTCGAGACGCGCTACCCAGTGCTCTGAGTGTTCGCGGAAGAACGCTTGGAAGGCGGCGAGCAGCTCATCGACATCTAAGCCGCCCGCTGGGTCGATGTACCAAGCGGCGTCCTGCACCAAGCCGGTCTGCGCCGCAGCGGTCAGTTCGCGTGGCACGACCTCGGCGTAGATGGGGTTGGCGATGCGCAGCGGATCGCCTTGGGCGATTAGCCCTAGGTCGCGCACGTATTCGAGGTCGCGGATTGTGAACTCGCGCTCGTCGCCACCGCTCAACAGCGGCTCAACCACGCGCCGCACGCGGTCTTCTTGCAGCTTGTCGGCGAGTTGGTCGAGGTGCATCTCGCGGTGGGCGATGAGTTGTTCCTGCGCTTCGAGGATGTCGTCCGCAGCAATCGGGCGAGCGCGGTCGCGGCCGGCCTTATTCCGAAAACAGGCTTCATAGGCCAGCGCATTGACGAGCCACGGCTGGCCTTGAGTCCGCGCCCACACCGTATCCAACGCGGCCGAGGTGAACGCCTGCCCAGTCGCCTCGGTGTGCTGGGTGAGCAGCACCCGCATCTCTTCTGCGGAGAAATCCCCCAAGCGCAGCGACTCGGCCTTGATGTTGAACGCGCTACCGCCGGCGATCACCGCGTTTTCCGCACTCGAATGAATGCGGTAGTCGCGCACATCGCGCACGCCGCACAGCACCACGCTTTGCGGGAAGTGCGTCGGACGCTGCGGATAACCTGCGCGCAATTGCCGCAGGACGGACAAAAGCGTGTCGCCCACGAGCGCGTCAATCTCGTCAATCATCAGCACGAGGGGCTTCGGGTCGGCTGCCGACCAGTGTCTCAGCACCTGTTGCAACGCACCAGCCGGACCGGCGCTGTCCAGTGCCCCGCGCCACAAGCCAGCCAGCGACTCATCGCCGAGGGTTATACTCGCCTGTATCTCCAGTTCCGAAAAAATGGCGCGTAGTGCCCGCTCCATGTCTTCCCGGGCCTCGACGTTGGCGTACACGCAGCGGTAGGCACCATTGCTGTTCAGCAGATCGCGCAACGCGAGGAGGGCCGATGTCTTGCCTGTCTGTCGCGGCGCGTACAAGACGAAGTACTTCTCATCCCGGATGAGGGCGAGGACATCGTCTAGATCGAGGCGATCAAGCGGTGGAATGCAGTAGTTCTTTTGCGGGCGGACCGGCCCAGCCGTGTTGAAAAATCGCGTCGTCATAAAATCCGTTTGGGCGGAGGGAACATCGCGTTTGCATAGCATCTATTAAACGCCGTTGGCGGCATCACTTCAAGCGAATAATCCCGTAGATCGGACAACCCCAGAAATGGTCCCTACCGCTCGATTCCCAGCGCTTCCTCCGCGACCGTACACAGAATCCATGAGATCGCTACTTCACGCCGCGTTTTCGTAATACGGCGACGGCACTGTTGGGTAAGCGCGGAACACATGCCGGAATAGGTCGTCCGTCTTGGTTTTGACTTCGGCTTCCGAGTAATCACCTGTGGGTAAGCCGGTCGCGTCGCTCCATAGGAAATCGTAGATCGCAACATGGACGGCATCCCGGGTCGCCTCCTTGTCGCGCCACTGGCTCACGCGCAGTTTCTCGGCCTTCAGCGTTTTCAGCAGTTTGACGGCGACTTGCTTGATCCGTTCGCGCTTCGGTGCGCTCAGGTTCGGTTTCTGCAACAGGTCGAAGATCGCCAGCGACTCTTCGTCCAAGCCCTCGCGGGCCGCCCGGCTTTCCTCCTGATCCAACTCCTGAACCAAATTGAGCAACTCTTCAAAGGTCTGTTCAATGGCCGGGCGATCTTTCTCGCGGTTGTAGGCCGCGAGGATCTCTTCGTAGTGCCGCTGGAAATCCGTACGCAGTGGGTTCCGCTCCAGCATGCGCTGGAGTTGCTTTTCTACAGTGTCCTTGAGCCGCTGCACGTCAGTGCGCTGGCGGTCACTGCGCTTGAACTCCTGCTTGAGCCGCTTGAAATCAATGCGGCTGATTTCGTAGAGGGGCCGATCAACCGCCTTGTCCGGCTGCACCGTGACCGCTTCACTGGCCACCTCGCTTAACGTGCGGAGGATGTCGCTGATGTCGGCCTGCTTCCGGTCCCGTTGCAGGCTCTTATAAATGATGTCAATGGCGTCTCGGTCCGTGCGGTGGTCGTTGACACCGGATGCGTTGATGCACGCCTTGAACTTCCTGAACACCTCGCGGCACATCCCCTCAAAGCATTGGCGGGTCTCGTCGTTCTCGTTGACGACCTCCTTGGCCGAGACGATGGCGGCGTTGCGCCCAAAGCCAGTTTTCCCATGACGTCGTCGAGCGGCGCACCGCCCTTGGCAAGAAAATCGCGCACCAGCGCAATCGCCTCGGCCAAGTCGGCAAGCAGGTCCTCTTCCGGCTTGGCGGGGTCGATTGCGTGGCCTTCACCGCCCGGTTCCGCGCCGGCAAAGGTCGCCAGTGCTTGACGCAGATGCTTGAGGATGCCACAGTAATCCACGATCAACCCGTTGTTTTTGCCTTCGTTCACTCGGTTAGCGCGGGCAATGGCCTGCATCAGCGTGTGCGCCTTGAGCGACTTGTCGAGGTAGAGCGTGGAGAGGCAGGGCACGTCAAAGCCGGTCAGCCACATGGCGCAGACAATGGCGATGCGGAACGGGTGCTCTGGCTCCTTGAAGGCATCGTCTAGGTCCATCCGCTGCTTGTTGCGGAACGATGGCTTGTCGCGCATGGACGTGGGCAGTTCCATGCCCTCCTTGATGAGCCGACGGTGCGGTATAATATCCAAGCCCCACTGGTCGAACTCCTCCACCTCTCCTTGTTCCTCGCTCACCACAACGGCCATGCGCGTCTCTCGCATCCACGCGATCTGCTTTTCGGTCTGTTCGTCTTTCGTCTGAGTAAGCTCGGCTTCTAGTTCATTGGCGTACTCGTTCCAATAGAACTCAATCAGCCGGTGCATCCGCACACAGGTGATCTTGTCGATGCAGACCAGCATGGCCTTACCGGTCTCCCAAGCGGTCGAATAATGCCGCACGAAATCCCGCGCAATCTGATCGAGCCGCTGGTCAGCAATGATGACGTGGTAGTCTCGGGCAAGTGCCCGCTCCAAGCGCTGCTGCACGTCAATATCGTCAATTTCAAGCTCCTCTAACTTCGCGGCAATGCGCTCGTTTAGGTCACCAACAGCCACGTTCAGTTTGTCGCCGCGAGCGTCGTAGTAGAGCGGCACAGTGGCCTCGTCTTCTACTGCACGCTGGAAGTCGTAGGTGGAGACGTACTCGCCAAAGACCCGCCGCGTGAGTTCGTCGTCCTTGAACAGCGGCGTGCCGGTGAAGCCGATATAGCTGGCGTTGGGCAGGGCGTTGCGCATGTTGCTCGCTAGTGTGCCGTACTGCGTCCGGTGCGCTTCATCGGAGACGACGATGATGTCGTCGCGGTCGGTGTACGCCGCGCTGGGATTCGCGTTGAACTTCTGGATCAGCGAAAAGACGTATGTCTTGTGATCGGCCAAAAGCCGGCTCAGGTGTCGTCCGTCGGATGCTCGGCAGGGGTCGTGGTCGTGATTCACTACGCCGCAGCCCGCGAAGGTCTTGTAGATTTGGCTGTCGAGGTCGTCGCGGTCAGTAAGCACTAGAAAGGTAAAATTGCCGCCTAGCTTGCGATGCACCTTGCGGGTGAACATCACCATGGAGTAGCTCTTGCCCGCGCCCTGCGTGTGCCAGAAAACGCCGAGCTTGCCATCTCGCGTTTTGCGCTCGCACACGGCTTCAACGGCGCGGTTCACGCCCCAAAACTGGTGGTTGCGAGCGAGGATTTTTCTCGTCGCGCCGGACGACTCGTCGAAGAGGATGAAGTTTTCTACGAGATCCATGAAGTTGCGCTTGTTGCAGACGCCCTTGAGCAGCGTCTCCATATCCACGACGCCCGGCTCCTCTTCCGCCAGCCGCTTCCACTCGTGAAAATGCTCCCACTGGCTGGTGATGGAGCCGATCTTGGCCTGCTCGCCATTGCCGAACATCGCTATCGCGTTGTGGTGGAAGAGATGGGGGATGGTGGTTTTGTAATCCGAGAAGTTTTGCTTGAAAGCGGCCTTGAGGTTGCGGTGGATGTTCTTGCACTCGATAAACAGCAAGGGCAGACCGTTGACGAAGCCCACGATGTCGGCTCGCCGGCGGTAGAGGTCGCCGCGCACCCACAATTCGCGTACGCAGAGAAAGTCGTTGTTCGTCGGTGTCTCGAAGTCGAAGACCTTCAGCCGCTGCCGTACTCGCTCGCCCTTGTTGTTGTGGAAGGTAACCGGGACGCCGTCGCGCATAAGATCGTACTGGTCGCGATTGGCGGCGACGAGGGTTTGCAAAACGGCGGTGGCGGTAATCTGCTGCACGGCGGCGTCATAAGCGGCGTCCGGCAGGCCTGGATTTAGCGAGCGCAGCGCTGTGTGCAGATGGCGCGTCAACACTACCTCGCGGTCGGAAGTGCGGCCCAGCAGGCTGTCTGAGCTGAAGTCTTCACTGTTGTAGGCGTAGATGGATTCCCAGCCGAGTTGTTGCTCTAAGTAATCGGCGGTGGTCTGCTGGACGAGGATGTCCTCGGTGTAGGGCGCGGGGTTCATTGGGTCTAATCCACAGCGAGGGTCAATCGCTATCTGAGACGGGCTGCGGCTTACAAAGCGACTCGATAACGTCTTGATCGTCGACATTTGGATCAACCGCGATGCGGGCAGAGACCAAAGGCTGGAAATCTTTGCCGCTCATCGGCTCGTGCTTCTTCCAGCGGCCACTCATTTCAATCAAAACGCGCTGCCTTGACGGTGCCGGCATAGGATTAACGCGCACTACTTTCGCGGTGTAGTCATTGGGGCCTTCGGTCATCGCCATGGCCAAATCGCTCACGAGATAGCGCGGTGTCCAGCCGAGCATGTAGTAGTCCGTCGTCTGGATTTGCACGGCCAGCTTGGTCGCCGGATTGGTCAATTCGAGGGTTACGTACAGTTCTTCTTCTGGCTTCAGTTCATCAATCCGCTCTTGAGCCGCTTTACTTGCACGTTGCCAACTGTGCAGGAAGAATCGACAGGTAAAATAGCCGTCGGCGTCCTTTTCGAGTTTCGGGAATACCTCGTAGGCGTCCGTGACGCGAGAGCCGCCATTGACCGATAGAATTTCAACAGGACTCGCGTCTTCCGGGAGGTCGAGATTGCTCAGGTAGTCCAAGCGGTCCGGCCTTCCCTTCGCCATGACGCGATTCCTGAACAACGCAAACAACTCTGAGGAACGATACTCTCTATCCAACTCGGGGAAGCCGATCAATGGAGGGAATCCAATTTCTCTCTCTGCTCTCTTCGCACCGCCGATGTAGCGGAAGCGATAAAACGATGACTCGACGTCCAATCTGCCCACCGGGAACCATGGGTGGCTCTTCTTTCTTTTGTCTTGGTCTTGCCATGCTAAGAACAAAGTTTTCGTGCTCACCAGACCATCTCCTTCAACTGTTCATAATTATAGTATAGTAGTTTCAGCGCAAATTCTCGCGCCGAAAAAGTCATCCAATCAGGAGGAATTCTCTCGACTATTTGAGAAAAAACGCTCGCGTCTATCTCTACGATTTTCAGGACTGCTGGACGGAAAAGGTCTGGATAGGTACGGACTGCCCGCCGCACCAGTTCCAGTGGGCTAGGGCCGCGCCGCTCGTTTTCAGACCAATAAATCGCGCCGCGTCCTTTTTCTGCATAACTGCCTACGCGATTTTCCGCCAAGAATCTATCGCGGCGGTCATCAAGTAGTTCCCGTCCTAGCGAGGTAGCGTGATCGAAAGACGGTGCCACAAAAACAATACCCCTCAAGCCGTCCCCCTCGCGCCTCCAAAGCAAGCCCCAATTCTCGTGATGACGATCCGTATTGCCAATCAGTGCATCTAACACCGCGTACTCCGCAAGAGTACGTTTCGCTCGACTCGCAGCTTCAGGTCTGACAAAAACACGGTCCATTCCTTCAAATATATTCGCCAGTGTATGCTGTGATTGGTGAAATTTTTTCTTGGAATCGTAATCGCCAACGGTCCACTCCAATACTTCGTTGCCGTGATATAACGCCCTGCCGCCGCGCGCAAACGATTCTGTCGCCGAACCACGCTCACCTTCAAACTGTGCCAATTCCACCTTCGCGTGTCTAACTCCGAGCACAGACGCAACTTCTGCGGCAATTTTCTCCGCCCAGTGTTCCCCGGTGTTTGGCCGAGAATACTTGAAGAGCCATTCTACTTCGCTATCAGGCCCACGATACCAGAACTTCGTCTTGGTTCCCATATCTTCCCGATCAACGACCCATTCCGGTTTCACTTCAACGATGCGATACGGGTCTGCCATAGATGGATTCTCAGTCGAGTTGCTCTAGGCAATTGGCGGTGGTCTGCTGGACGAGGGTGTCTTCGATGTAGGGCGCGGGGCTCATTGGGTCTGCGTCAAGCGATCTCGCAATGCCTAGCCCTTAATCATCGTCGGAATGTCGCTGTGGAAGTCCCGCCGATCGAGAATCCTCACTTTCTCGGTACCCATGAACAGGGCCCAGGAACTCTCACCGTCGCTAACTTCCCCTCACAATCCCTCGTACATCTCGGGATCCGGCTCAATCTCAATGACCTTGCCTTTTTCCATAACCACTACCCCGGTCTTGTGCTGATGGGCGATCTTGTGCGCGCGTCTGGCTGCCCGGTATAACGCACCGGGGACAGCCTGCATATCGGGATCGTCAAGTTTAGAGACGGGGATTGGTCGCTTCGGCTTTTTCATGGATTCTCTCCTTCATCAACCAATATGAGAGTATGGCCGCTATTATCAAACCACTGCCAATAATCGACGATGTGGCGATACATATTCTGAAAATTCTTTAACCCACTCGCAAAGCGGCGGCGAATGACCTCCGGAGGAACATGGTGACCGCCTTGCCTTACGCGCAATTCAACCCGCTTGATCGCTTCTTCCGGCGTCGCCAGTGCCAGAAATATCAGCTTGACCGTATAACCGTCGCTGCGCCAGCGCGGGATCATTCTGGCATAGCCGAGGCCGGACAAGGTAGTTTCAAAGGCAAAACTTCTTCGCTGCTGCACGTGATTTTTAATTTCTTCCAACATCAGCCGGCCGGCGCGAAAAAGAGCGGCGGCCGGCTGAAAGGGGGACAGGCCCGCTGCGATCAGGTCGGCGTTGACAAAGGTAGGACATGCGGCTTCGCGAGGTAGATGCTCTAGTGCAAAGGTTGTTTTTCCCGCGCCATTGGGTCCAGCGATGATAATGATTTTCCGGTCGGCGTCCATCTCCTCATATCTCCAACGCCTCAAAGTTCTTCTTGACGGTCGCCGCTAGCGTCGTCGCCAGCAAGGACGATGGAGGGGCGGGGGGCAACTCTAGTGCCTGCCCTCGCGAAAGTGGGTGCATCCCATCCCCTACCTAGGCCTGTAACATCAGTAAGGCATAATCTTTATCGCAGCAGGACGAGCTTGCGCGTCAAGACGCCCTCGGCGGTCACCAGTCTGTACAGGTACATGCCGCTGGCCAAGGGGCGGCCCTCGGCGTCGCGGGCATTCCAGTGGAAGCGGTGGTAGCCCGCCTGCTGCGGCCCCTCGCACAACACCGCCACCCGTTGCCCGGTCACGGTGAACACTTCTAGACGCGCTGGACCAGATTTCGGCAAAAAGTAGGGGAGGATGGTCTGGCTGTTGAACGGATTGGGCGCGTTTTGCTGCAACTGGAGTTCGGTGGGCAGACCGCTCAACGCCTTGGCCGCAACGGCGGCCATCGTCCCCATCGGTCTTCGATGCCGGCTTGGCCGGCCCAGACGCCATACCAATCGAGAAAGGGCTGCAGCATGGCCTAGGTCGGCCAGCACTGGTGGGCCAAAAGGCGCAAGCGGTCGGTTTCGCTCAAGTGCTTTTTGATTTCTCCCGTGAACTCCGCCAAGGTCTGCTCTACCGTGGCGTCGGACGTGTCGAGGGCGAATTTCTTGCGGATCAGGGAATCGCGGAATTCCTCCTCAAAGCGCTGCAACACGTATTCTATATCCTTTTCCTGCACCACCGGCCGCTCGTGCGGCTGCTCGCGCCGGCGCTGGGCAATGACTTCGGGCCGGGCGCGCAGCAGCACGAGTACCGTGTCGGGCGCGTGCTGCATGATCTCCTCGTCGAAGGCACGAGCCAGTGCGGCGCGGTCGGCGTACTCGCCGCGGCCCCCGTAGCCGTAATACAGGGGCGCGTACACGGCCTCTTCAATGTGAAAACCCACCAAGTTGTGGTCCGGGTCGCTATAGAAAGCGGGATGAAAGTGGTAGTTCATCATGTAGCGCTGGAACATTTCCTTCAGCCGCGGGCTAAGGGCCAGCAGTTGCTCTTGTTCCTCTGCGGGGAACTCATTGCACGGCAGGCTGAAGTGGTCGTGGAAGGTGCGCGACGAGCCAAAGGTGCGCTCGAGCCAACCGACGATGGCGTTGGCCAAGGTCGTCTTGCCGACGTATTCGCAACCGACGAGGATCAGTCTCATGGTCCGTTCTCCCGCGCCTGAACGACGCTAATCGAGGTCGTGGTTTCGCGTATTAATTCCATAATATAGTACCAAAAGCGGGTCGTCCCTAAGAAGGCTCTGAAAAGTCTAGTGGCTGGCGTTGGCCCGGAAGATAGGACTTGCACGCGACCTACTTCCCGGAACTGCATAGAGGGTGAAGCACTAGTACACCACCGCGACCACGCGCCGCCGACGGTAGCTTCCCCCGTCCCCTGCGACGCGCAATTCCGCCACGTACAGCCCGGGGGTAGCCCCCCGGCCATCCCAGACCCAAGCCCGACCCCCGGCTTGGCCCTCCTCGTCCCGCGCCCACACCAACCGCCCCGCAAGGTCGAAAATCCGCAGGCCGATCCACCGCGCAGCCAAGACATTGACCAAGTCGAATTCCACCCGCAGCGCGTCGTTGACCCCGTCGCCGTTGGGGGTCAACGCCGAAGGTCCCATCGACACGTTGGCCAACAACTGCGCCCCCACGGGCAGACGCACGGCATTTGTGCTACTAGCGACCTCCGCGTACGCGTCGCCCGCATCCACCCGTTGCCGCAACAGCGCGTCGGACGAGCCTTGGGCAATAAAGGCGTCAAAGCGCGTGGCATCGACAAACACGGTTCCGGCAAAGCGCAATTCCACTAGCTGACGGCTCTCGACCGGCGCAGCCAAGGCGACGGCCAACCCCTCCTCGGTTGGCGCGGCTGTCGCCTCCACCACCTCGCCCTCCACCAACACCTCGACAAACTCAATCGGCGCGGAGGTCTCCACCTCCAAGTGGTCAAAGCCGCTGCCCGCCACCTGCTGCGGACGAATGTAATAGGCAAACTCGGTCGGCTCCCCGGGCTGCACCTCGACCGGAAAGATCTCCCCCACCACTTTCTGCGCCACCGGGTCGCCGAACTCGATCTCCAGCCAATCTAAAGCCACCCCCGCATCCGACCGCTCGGACGCCAAGGCGACCTCCAGCTCGGCGTATTGCCGCGGCGAAGGCGAAGAGAACGGCTCGCCCGGCTGCAAGTACAGCTTGCTCCACGGGCTCCAATTGGCCCCTGGCGACAGCGCAGTGTCGATCCGGCCCTTAAAGGACGGAATGAGCTTGTTGTACTTTCGCTCGGAGACGGCCCGACCGTTTTTGTCGCGATAGGTGATGTCCATTTGCAGGTCATTGCCCGTGCGGCTGCGCACCTCCACCCGCGTCCCAGCAGGCGCGTCGGCCCGCCAGCGGATCGCGTGTACCTGCTTGTCGCCGCCGAGGTCAATCAGGGGCGAGGGCAACACCACTCGCTGCGGATGGCCCTCGCCAAAGACCTGCAGCTCGCGCGTACCGCCCCAAAACTGGCAGGGCGGCACAATGCCACAGCCCACGCAAGCGGCCGCGCAGGCCGCGTCCCAAAACACCCATTCGACCCGCACGTAGCGCGTCTTGATCGGCTCAAAGTGATGGTTGGCAATCCCAAGCTGGCGATTGGACCGCGTGGCCTTACCGGCGAATTGCCGATGCCATATCCGCGTGCCATCCGGTGCCAGCGATCCATCCGCAGTCCGCACCTCGTAGCGGTCAAAGTTGAAGCGGAATTGCCCAGGCCGCGACAAAAAATTCCCGACGATGCGCACCAAATCCACCCAATAGACCGCGCCCAAGTCCAAGGTCATGCGCGAGATCACGTCAACCGGGCGGTTGATGCGGCGATTTTCCGTCCACAGGGAAAACCGACCGTCGGCCAGCGGCAGCGAGTTGGCAAACGACGCAGCGTCGCCAAAGCCGTCGATATCGACGATGATTTCCAAGCCCCCGCCCTTGCCCGCCAGCTCCAAGGCGAGATTGTCGCCGATGGCTTCGACCTCCACTTCGGCCAGCGCGGCCCCGGCTCCACAATTGAGCACTTCGACGCGGATAAATTGCACAAACGGGTCGCGCACCGGGTCCAATTCTAGCGCGACCCGCTGCCGTTGATTTTCCTTGAAGCGCTCCTGCACGCGGTACACGAGGCTGCCTTCAATGGGGTTGCCGACCACGTCGATGGCTGGCTCCCCAGTGGAAAGCAACACGTCGAACAGGGCACACGGCGGAGCGGCATCTAAAAAGGTCAGCGCTACCCGGCGCGCCGCCACGGCTCGTCCCAAGTCGATCTCGATCCAGCGGTCGCCCAAGGCCGCGTCCGGGTCGGGTGCCCAGCCGGTCAGGGGATTCCCGTCCATGACCAAGGCCGCATCCCGCCGATTGGAACCCGCCGCCCGAATGCCCCCGCCAAAGGCCGCTGCGTTCTGCACTGGGTCGGGGTTTTTGCGGATTTCGACCGGGCGGATGACCCCAGCCGCGTCCAGTTCCACAATCCCCAGCGGCAAGTGCCAAGTCCGCCACTGCTTGGCCGCGTCAAAGCGGACCTGCTCGGCGGTGAGCGCACCCGCTAGCCAGAGCACAGCACCGCCGCTCCACAGGGCGATTTTGAGCAGGCGGTGATACATCCGAGCAAAGCAATTAACACGAGGCATCACACCTCCTTGGAATTTGGAATGCAGGAGGCACAGCGGCTTCCTCTGAGGATGGGCGTCGGACGAGTTGGATAGACCTTGACGTTGATCTGTGCCTATATCATAGTATGGAACTGCAAACCGCAGCAACCTAGATGCGTTGCCTTGTTGCACGAGGTCTGGCGAGTCTATTTCCCGAGCCGCTCCCTGAGATACTGCAACGAGCCACCATACAATGCCAAACCTCAACCTCAAACCCACACACAAGCCCGTTAAGGCGTACTATGAATCGCTCGAGCGATTTGAGCGGCTCGGCGTCACGCATGAAACCGCGGTGCGCTCGGCGTTTCAATCGCTGCTCGAAACGTGTGGGAAGCCGTTTAGGTGGACGCTCGTGCCGGAGCATTCTATCGCGCTTCCTCAGAACAAGCGCATTCGCGTCGATGGGGCCTTGATTGACGAGTTCAACTTGCCGCACGGCTATTGGGAGGCGAAGGATAGTCACGACGACTTGGCGATCGAAGTGCAGCGCAAGTTTGCGGCGGGTTATCCCAGCGACAACATTCTGTTCCAAACGCCACAACGAGCGATCTTGTGGCAGAATGGCGAGCGGATTCTCGACGCCGATCTGACCGCCCCAACTCAACTGCTCGAGACCCTCGAAGCCTTCTTTTTCCACCGTCCGCAAGAGATCGCCGAATGGGACGAGGCGGTCGCCCAGTTCAAAGACAAAGTGCCCGACATCGGGCGCGGGTTGGCGGCGTTGATCCAACAGGA
Organism: uncultured Latescibacterota bacterium; assembly: GCA_958295495.1. Taxonomy (GTDB): domain Bacteria; phylum Latescibacterota; class UBA2968; order UBA8231; family UBA8231. Next base: position 5,804,963 of record OY282352.1, on the reverse strand, counting down.
GCGGCAGACCAATCGCCGGTTCACTACGGCCTTTGCGGGTTTCTACGAGAAATGCCGCCAGTCCATCAATCCCAATCTCTCCCAAGCCGCCGTTGAGGAGATGCTCGTTCAGCATCTTTTGACCGAGCGGATTTTCCGCACCGTCTTTAGCAATCCCGATTTCACGCGCCGCAACGCGATCGCCAACGAGATCGAGGAGGTCATCGACGCGCTCACGTCTCAGTCGTTTAACCGCCGCGATTTTCTCGACCGTCTCAACCGCTTCTATGTCGCCATCGAGCGCACGGCAGAGACGATTGACGACTTTTCCCAAAAACAGCACTTCCTCAACACGGTTTATGAGCAGTTTTTTCAAGGCTTTTCAGTGGAGGTCGCCGATACGCACGGCATTGTCTATACGCCGCAGCCGATTGTCGATTTCATGGCGAAAAGCATTGATCAGCTCTTAAAGACCGAGTTTAATCGCTCGCTTTCGGACGCGGGCGTTCACATCATCGACCCGTTTGTCGGCACGGGCAATTTTATCGTCCGCATGATGCGCGAGATTCGCCGAACCGCTCTGGAGGACAAGTACACGTCTGAACTCCACTGCAACGAGGTGATGCTGCTGCCCTACTACATCGCGTCCATGAACATCGAACACGAGTTCTACGAGGCGACGGGCTACTATCAGCCGTTTGAAGGGCTGTGCTTGGTGGATACTTTTGAATTGGCCGAGGACCGTCAATTTAGATTGTTTACAGAGGAAAACACAGCGCGGGTTGAACGGCAAAAAGAAACGGAAATGTTTGTGATCGTCGGCAATCCGCCGTACAACACGGGACAGGTCAACGAGAACGACAATAACAAAAATCGGAAATACGAGACGATGGATGCGCGGGTTGCGGAGACGTATTCGCGAGCCTCCAAAGCGTCAAATAAAAATAAACTCTCCGATCCTTATGTAAAAGCGATTCGGTGGGCATCGGACCGGATCGGCGATGAAGGCGTTGTCGCGCTGGTAACGAACAACGGGTTTCTCGATGGCGTGGCGTTTGACGGCATGCGGAAACATTTGTCAGAGGATTTCGACTTGATTTACATTCTCGACTTGAGTGGGAATGTCCGCAAGAACCCAAAGCTCTCAGGCACAACGCACAACGTCTTTGGAATCCAAGTCGGTGTGAGCATTAACATCTTCATCAAAAAGAACGACAGCGCAAATTCCCCTGCCAAGATTTTCTACGCCCATGTTGACGAGTTCTGGCGCAAGGAAGAAAAGTATCGCTATCTCGATTCAAAGGAACATTACCGCAACGTCGAATGGAAACAGATAACGCCGGACAGACAACGTACATGGCTCACCGAAGGACTCGACGCGGAGTTCGATACTTTTATGCCGATGGGAAGTCGGGAAGCAAAGGCGAAGAAGAGCGAGGAAGCGGATGTGATATTTAAGGTTTATAGCCTTGGTGTCAACACGAGCCGCAATGATTGGGCGTACAACTTTGATCGAAATATGCTCGCCGGTAACATGAAGCGGATGATTGATACCTACAACGAGCAGGTGTTCAGATGGGAACGACGGACGGATCGAGATGCAAACGTCGATGACTTTGTGATTTCCGATGATCAAAGAATCAAGTGGAGCGAGACCCTTAAAAGAAACTTAGCAAGAGGTAAAATAGCTGATTTTTCAGAAAAAAAGATAAAGGTATCACTCTATCGCCCATTCACTAAACCAAACCTCTACTTTGATCGCATAATGAATGAGAGAGTGTACGTTTTTCCATCCATATTCCCCATACAAGAGACAGAAAAAGAAAATCGAGTGATTTGTGTCAGTGGCATCGGAAGTAACAAACCTTTTCAAACTTTGACGGCTTCTATGATTCCGTGTCTTGACATACTTGAAAAAACCCAATGCTTCCCCTTCTACACCTATGACGAGGACGGCAGCAATCGCCGCGAGAACATCACCGACTGGGCATTGGCTCAATTCCGCTCGCATTACGACGACGACACCATCGACAAATGGGCGATCTTCCATTACGTCTATGGCTTGCTCCACCACCCAGAATACCGGACGCGATACCAAGCCAACCTCAAGCGGGACTTGCCGCACCTTCCTCATGCACCTGACTTCTGGGCCTTTGCCAAAGCGGGTCAACGCTTGGCAGAAGTCCACGTCGGCTATGAAGACCAACCCGAATATCGGCTCAACTTCATCGAAAATTCAGACATGCCGCTCGACTGGCGCGTGGAGAAAATGCGGTTGTCCAAAGATAAGACGCGGATCAAGTACAACGACTTCTTGACGCTCGACGGGATTCCACCGGAAGCATTTGACTATCGGCTCGGGAATCGGTCGGCGTTGGAGTGGGTGATCGACCAGTATCGCGTCAAGACAGACAAACGAAGTGGCATTACCAATGATCCAAATCGCGAGGACGAGCCGCAGTACATTGTCAAACTAATCGGAAAGGTAGTTACGGTGAGCTTGGAGACGGTGCGGATTGTGGCGGGGTTGCCGGGGTTGGGGGAGTTTGCACAAGAGTCCGTTACATAATAGATTTTAAGGCAGCTTTACATGAACGATCAAGAAATTTTCAACAAGGAAAACGACGAGCGAAAGCGTGAACTGATTGAACTTGTGAAGTCAGGCGAGGCTATACTCATCGTCGGGGCTGGAATTAGTGTCCGTGTGGGCTACGTAGATTGGTCTGGGCTTCTGGAGGAACTGGAGAATTTAGCTATTGAATGTGGTGAAGATTTTGAGAAAAATGATGAAAAGCGAAAAAAGGAGCCGTTAGAATATGCTGAAGACATTAAATCACACATCTGTGATAAAGTAGGCGTAAACAGATACTATGTTAAGATTCATGATTTGTTTAAATCCCAAACTCCTTCTCAATGGATACACGAAATGCTAGTTTCTTTGCCTTTTAGAGGAATTTTAACGACAAACTACGACAAGGTGCTCGAAGTCGCGTTGGCTAAAAAGTATCCGTCGTCTGTGCTTAGTCACCCATTGATTATCGCTAAGGATTCTGCTATACAAGTTCATGAATTTTTCATGGCATTAAGTGATAGAAAAAGTGATATAAACATGCCAAGATGTATTGCTCACTTGCACGGCATTGTTGACTCTCCGGAGAACATTATTTTAAGTCGAAGGGACTACAAAGAAGCTTATGGACAGAGGGACTCTAAGTGGACTCTTCACCGAAAACTTTTGTGGGCTGTATTAGCTACTCGCCGTGTTGTTTTTTTTGGCTTCAGCATGAACGATCCCTATCTCAGTGAAATGTTAGAAATTGTCAGCGAGGATTTATGGAGATGGGACAAATCTATTCATTTTGCAATTACGAGTATCTCTCCTGACAGTGCCAAGGATTCAATAAAAGAAGCGACAAAATTCAAAAAAGAGTATGGTGTCGGGACTGTATTCTATGAGGATTTGGACGGATCGCATCAGAATTTGGATAATATTGTCGCTGAAATCGCCAAAGCGTGTGGTGTTGAGACTTCATCACCTATTGTACCGCAAGACCAGCCAAGCGAGAGCACGTCCCAAGGTCCATTGGATTTGCATTGGCTAGAACAAATGAATAAACGCATGGAAGAGGGAATTGGCGACGATGAAAATTAACCGAGAGGAACTGCTCAACGACTTGCAGCATTTTGCTTCGCAAGGAAATGGCGTAATTATCGGCAGCCCTGGAGTTGGAAAAACCTATCTACTGAAAGAGCTTCGCCAAAGCCTAAAATCTGACGGAACTCCTCATCTTCTTTTGCGGATTGACCAACTTGGAGACGGTAAGAGCGAAACTCTACAGGAAGAATTGTCCTACGAAGGCGATCTGATCGAAAAATTGAAGCCCGTTCCCGCTTCACGCGAGAAACCTATTTTATTATTTGACGCCTTCGACGCTGCTCGAAATGAACAGACGCGCAAACGCTTTCTACGCCTGATCCGACGTGCAGTCCATGAGCTCAAGGAGTCGTGGAATATTGTAGTTACGGTACGGACTTACGATGCAAAGAAATCGCAAGAACTCTTAGATCTGTTTGGCAATCCTTATAATACCGATCTGTCCCTATACCATAGTAAAGAGATTCTATGCCGACATTTTACAATTCCACCCTTGAATGAGGATGAGATTCAACAAGCCTTTAGCCAGATTCCGCATCTGGAGTCTATATATCAATCTGGTTCTCAGGACTTTAAGAACCTCCTTGCAAACCCATTTAACCTCTGGCTATTAGAAAAAATTATAAAGACCTCACAGGATGTTCCTGATTTTAGCCAGATTCATTCTGAAGTCCAGCTACTCGGTTTGTTTTGGCAACGACGAATTGAGGGTTCAAGTGATGCAGATACCCGTAGATTTATTCTCACAAAGATCGCTCGTCAGATGGTTACGGAACGTTCACTAACCGTCAGGCAGGAAGATGTTTATGAAAACCTTATCATTCGCCTTGATAAAGCAATGATACGGTCTGCATGGAATGATCTCCTAAGCGATGAGATATTGTCCAATGTTTCCTCAACAGGACAACGGATTGTTTTTTCTCACAACATTCTCTTTGACTATGCAGTCAGCGTCTTGCTCATTGAAGACGATCCGCAAAAACTCAAAGATTTTGTGCTTGAAGACCCATCACGTCCGCTCTTTCTCCGCCCAAGCCTCACTTACTTTTTCACCCGCCTCTGGTACGATACCCCCGAAAATTTCTGGATTACTTTCTGGTGTATTTTACCAAGTAATCAATCTGTACATTTACGTCTATTTGCCCGCTTAATTCCGACGAGCGTTATCGCAAATGAGGTCCGCAAAACTACGCAACTGACCCCGCTTTTGGAAAGATTGCGGAACAGGGAATCTATCGCAAACGAGGCGATGATGCGGCTCTTGCAATCACTCCAAGCACTGCAAATCGAACGCGACGAACTCTGGATTGACTTCTTCGACCAAGTTTTGCCACCCTATCACGCCGACTTTGCTTGGAATTTGGCAACCATCACTTCGGATATTCTTGAGCGAGCGATAAAAACTGAGAACACGACTATCAGAGATGCCTGTGGACGAGTTGGGCGGCGACTACTTGGATGGGTATGGCAAGAGCGGGTGACGAGTGATAGTGATTGGTATAATCGGTTTGGTAGTTCTTGGGCAGTGCCGCTTGTCGCCAAAACGTATGGTACAAATCCCAAAGAATCTCGCCCTCTTCTTAAAAAGGTTCTCGAACTGACTCAAGAAAGTAAATTTCCAATAAACTTTCTGTGGTGGCTGACCAAACATATTGACGAAATTTGGACTTTTGACCCTGAGTTTGTTGCCTCAGTCTATCTCACGGTCTTCACATATTCCGAGGATAGCACTGAGAAGACAAGCCTAAATAGTGGCCCCATTTTACCTTTAACGAGCAATCGTCGCCAAGACTACGATAGTTGTCAATATCTGCTGATAAGGCATTTCTCCGACTTTCTTAAGGCAAAGCCGTTAGTTGCAGCACAAGCGGCGATCCAAAGTCTGAATTCTTTTATTCGGAAAGAACATATTGACGATAAACCAAGAGTGAAGTATGAAGATTTGATAGTTTTCGCGTCAGAACTGGGCACCGAGAGACCCGCGCAGACGGACCTTAAACCAAGAGTGAAGTATGAAGATTTGATAGAGACGTTCGAGTTCCGTGGGAAAAACGCGTACTTTGTGCGAGATAATAATTGTATATGGGATGAGTTTAACCACGATGAACCTATCAAAATCGCGGATGAATTATTTAAATTCATCGCTGCTCTGCCCGAGTCTGAAGATCCATTTCCGCTTCTCGATTCACTGCTTGATGTTTTCCGAGATCACATGCGGGTCGAGTTCTTCTGGAAACGCCTTTTGAAGACAGCCGCTCAGTTCCCCAAGGTTTTCGCACCACACCTGTTTGAACTTTGCATAGCAAGGCCGATACAAATGAGTCCTACCTATCAAGACCTCGGCCTGTTTTTAGAAGCCTCTGTGCCTGAGTTTACATCCGATCAAATACGTCAGATTGAAAAAAGCATTTTGCGGCTTCCCGCAGGAGCAACGGACAAGAATACTCTCCAGTTTGGAGAACGAAAAAACTATCTTATAGCAAGAATACCTCAAGACTTGCTTCAAACGCAAGAAGCTAAAGAGATCAGGAAAACAATGGAGTTGGCGGATGAAATTCCCCAAAATAAGCCTTTATTCAGCTTTGAATCTTCAGTAGAGTCCTATTCTGAGGAAATGTTCCTCCAAGATCAAGGTGTTGACATAACTAAACCTGAAAATCAAGAACTACAATGCTTTTTCGGGGATCTCGATAAATTCAAATCAGAGTGGCTAAATGAAGTACCAAATGAAGTAGCTACCGAATTGATTTTGCCGCCGTTACAAGAAGCATACGCCTCCGTAAAGGGGAATGCTAACGCTGATAAAGAGGTAATTGATTCTCTCTGGTATAAATTGACGGCTTGCGTTGCAATCCTCGGTCGAGTTGCTAACCTTGAGAGCAAACAATTCTCTTTTTGTCGTCAAGTGCTTTTAGAAGCTGCAAAGCATGAACTGCCCAAGCCAGATTCAAGCGATGCTCAATCCGATACTCCTATGTATTCTCCATTTCCACGACATGACGCCGCCCAAGGACTGCTAAGGTTCGCAGCTCGGCGACCTGATACGGAAATGTTAAGCGCAATCGAGTCTCTTGCCAGTGACCCTGTGTCCTCTGTTCGGATGGTAGCAGCTATGGAATTGTTCCGAATTTACTATAAAGAGCCCGAAAAATTATGGAAAATCGTAGAGAATAGGGCAACTCATGAAGCGACTCACGTCGTACAAAAATACCTCTACTATACGTTGACTAAAGTCGTCGCATTAAAAAAAGAGAATGAAGATAAGACGATCCGTATCATGGATAAGATGCTCAAGCGCACACTGCCAGAGAGCGTAGCTCTAGGAGATTCGTTTATTGTTTTGCTGATGTGGTTGGCAATCAATCGTGAAAATTCATGGGCATTAAAAACAATCAAAGATACCTTTTTCAGCGAGCCAGTCCGATTCGCCAATCCCCTGAATCATGCTGTGTCTCATGTCGTGAAAGCTTATGTCGTTCCGAAGAATTTCAAAACTCCCGAAGGTCTAGAAATGGTTCAACGGGCTATTAAATGGTTAGAGCAAGCGATTGATGTGGTTTCTCCCGCAGTCCGAGAATTGTGTAAGACTTCCAACAACACTGAGGGAGAACAAAAAAAATTGCGTGATACCTACCAAGTAATTGATGGGGTGATCGAGTGTCTCTACTTTGAGATTGCATACGAAAACAAAACATCTGAGAAATCAGCAGAGGAAATCCCGGATGAGTTGCGCTGTCGCTTCTATAAAGAAGTAAAGCCGCTTATGGAGCGGACCATTGTTTTCGCACGAGATGAAAAAAATGGCGTCATGTTCGCACCGACGGCACATCATTTTATGCAGCTTCTAGCAAGTTTTCTAAGCTGTAACCCCAAAGAGGTCTTGCTTTTAGCTGAGGGGGTCGCAAGTTCAAGTGAACCATCCGGTTACAATCTCGATTCCCTCGCAGTTACAGAGGTTGTCAAATTAGTCGAAACTGTCCTCGCTGACCACCGGAGCGAAGTACGCGAAGGGCAGAGCTTAGAGGCTCTGTTGAACCTATTGGATATTTTCGCCAAAACAGGCTGGTCGGACGCACTCAGACTCGTTTGGCGTCTTGACGAGATTTTCCGGTAGATCTATCAAAACTGATTGGTGCCCCAATTCCTCTTGAGGAAGGAAGATTATGAGCACTAACTTAGACCGAGATTTACCGCTCAATCGGCGCACAATCCCCTTGCCAGACCGCAGCAGCCTACTGTATTGTAGAGAGACGCCGGCCACCAACCCCAAATCCAATGGAGGCTAAGCCCATGCCCGCGCTCACCCCCCACCAACTCGACCACTTTGCTAGCGAAGGCTACGTCGTCGTCAAAGGCGTCCTCGATCCAGTCTCCACCCTCGACCCGGTCATCGACGAATACGCCACCGTCCTCGACAGCTTGGCCGACGCGCTCTACGCTGAGGGCGAAATTACCTCGCGCTACGAAGAGCTCGACTTCGGCGACCGCTACATCCAAATTTGCGTTGAAACCGGCCGCATCCACAGCCAGTACTTCGACTTCTCACTGCCCTTTCAAAACGTCCAGTCCGACACCCCCTTCTGGGCCGGGCCGGCCGTCTTCCGCGCCTTCACCGATCTCGCCCTGCTCGACGTCGTCGAGTCGCTGATTGGCCCGGAAATCTATTCCAACCCCGTCCAGCACGTCCGCATCAAGCCGCCCGAGCGCTACCTGCCCAAAAACCAATTCGGCAACGCCATCCTCGGGGCCACCCAGTGGCACCAAGACCACGGTGTCGTGACCGAGGACGCGGACGACACGCAGATGCTAACGGTGTGGTTTTCCCTGCAAGACACTCCCATCGAGAAGGGGCCGCTGATGGTCGCGCCCGGCTCGCACAAGAGCGGACTTTTGCCCCACTGCCCCAACTACATGGACAACGCGCCCCAATTCGCCGGGGCCGCGCAAGTCCCGGAAAAGCTCTTCGCCGCCGATCGGGCCATTCCCCTGCCGGTCGAGCGCGGCGACGTCATCTGCGTCCACAAGCAGACCGTCCACGGCTCCTATCCCAACGTCAGCGACGAGGTCCGCTGGAGTTTTGATCTGCGCTACAACCCCACCGACCAGCCCACCGGGCGCATCGCCTTCCCCGGGTTTGTCGCACGCAGCCGCCGCCACCCAGACAGCGAGCTGCGCGACCCGGCCGAGTGGCACCGGCTGTGGCTAGAGGCGCGGGCCAAAATGGCGGCCATCAACCAAGACGGCCAGATCGACGTCCCCTTCCGCCGCGCACAAATGGCGCATCCCCTGTGCGCCTAAACGCTATGCAGCCATTCGACCGCTACGCCGACCTGCTCACCTGTATTCAGGATAACGGCCACACTCCCCAGATCCTCGGCCGTGCGCCCGACGGACAACCCATTGTCGCGGTCAAAAGCGGCGGCGACAAAACACCGGCCATTTTCATCAGTGCCGGCAGCCATGCCACCGAACAAGCCGGCGTCAGCGCGGCCTGTGCCCTCATCGACGAGATCGAGACCGAGCACCAGCTCTACACCATTCCCAGCCGCGATCCCATCGGCATGAACGGCCTCGCCTACGCGCTCGGCTTGAGCCTAGATACAACTCCAAACCTCGGCGGCCTCGACGACGTCGCTCCCTTGCTCAAAAAGCGCGGCGAAGTCCTCTATCGCGAAAGCGCTACCGTGGTGGCCCTGATCGGCGAGTACAGCTACGCAACGAGCAACCTGTACAACCATCGAGTAGGGGACTGGGTCGAAGCACTCAAGGGCCGTCGGCTCTTTTTTGCCGCCAGCAATCCCGGCGTCGAGTGCGCGTACACCCTAATCATCACCCCGGCCGGCGAAGTCCTCCACCTCAACCGCTTCCACGACACCCCTTGGGCCCCGGTCGAGCCGCGCTGCACCCGCGACCTGATGGCCGCCATACAGCCCGGCTTGACGCTGGACCTCCACGAGCACGGGGGCGACTTCTTCTGGTTTTCAGCGCGGCACCAGCGCACCTCCTCCGACCAGCAGTGGGAGGAGGCCATGGCCAGCGAGATGATCGCCGCGGTCGCGGCCTCCGGGGTGGCCCTCGCCCCGAGCGATTATTTGCCCGGGTCTTTTTTCACCCAAGGGCCGCACAGCGTCTTCTGGCTCAACCCCCGGCAGCGCGGCGAGGGCCTCAACCTCGCCGACTTTGCCGCGCACACTTACGGCTTGGCCTTCACCATTGAGACCGGCATGGAGCGGCCCTTTGCCGAGCGGGTCCACACCGCAAAGATCGCCGTGCAAAAGGCCGTCGAGGTCTTTGAGAGACGCCACGCCGGATGCTCATCGGCCACGCCCTGAGCCGCTTTCGGCTGCGGGAATTCAACCGCAATGTCCGGCTGTTCTTCGCTTTTGGCACCTCGATCAACGCCGGCATGGCGCTCTTTTCCCTGCTGTACAACCTCTATCTACTGCGCCTGAGCTACCAAGAGGACTTCATCGGCCAAGTCGCCAGCATGGCACCGTTGGCGACCGGCCTGCTAGCCCTGCCCACCGGCATCCTGAGCGACCGCCTCGGCCGCAAGCCTTTCCTCATAGCCTCGGGTCTGCTGCTGGCCATCTCCCAGTTGGGCCTGTGCTTGACCACAGCGCCGGGCGCACTGCTGGCGTTCTCGTTTGTCGGCGGCGTGGCCATGGCCTTCGTCTGGGTCAACCACGTGCCCTTCCTCTCGGACAATGCCCACCCAGCGCGCCGCGCCGAAGCCCTCGCGATATGGTCGGCCCTGCAAATAATCGTCCGCATGCTCTTGAGCCTAATCGGCGGCTTCATGCCCGGGGTCATGGGCTACTTCCTCGGCCTTTCCACCGAGGCCCCCGCGCCCTTCCGCTACGCCCTGTTCCTCGGCGCGGCTTGTTCGCTCATCGCCGTCGTGCCGCTGTTGTACGCATCCGGTCCGGCCCGCCGCGAAAGAGCACCCGCGCCGACCCGGTCGCCGCCCGGGGACCAGCCGGTGGTTGCTCCGTGGCGCGTCTTTGCCGCCATTGCCGCCTTGAGCGGTACGCGCGGTTTCTCCATGGGGCTGACGTACCCATTTTTCAACGTGTTCTTCGAAGCCGAGCTGGGTATCGGCCCGGCCGCGATCGGCGCGATCTTCTTCCTCAGCCAACTCGCCGGCCTGCCAGCGACCTTCTCTGCGCCGACGCTGGTGCGCCGCTTCGGGCCGACCCTGACCATCCTCCCGGCCCGCACCGTGGGCGGCAGTGCCCTCGGAGTTATGGGGGCCTTTATCAGCCTGCCGTTGGCCGTGCCCATGTTCCTGCTCGTGCGCATCGGCGAAGTCATCGACAACCCGTCCGACCAGCACTTCTCCACCCAAGTGCTGCCCCGGCACTACTGGGCGCGGATCCAGGGCCTCCGCGTCTGCGGCTTCCAGCTTTTGAACTTCCTCGGCAGCCTCCTAGGCGGCACGCTCATCCTCGACTATGGCTACGGGGCCGCCTTTGGACTAGCCTGCGCGTCGCGGATTGCGAGCGGTCTAATCATGGCGGCCTTTTTTGGGCTGCGGCCAGCGCGCTCCCTCGCAGGAGGGAGCTAGTGCCCATCACTCGCATTCCCGAACAACGACGGAGCACCTATTGACACGGGCACTCAGATCTTCTGATAGTGGTTAGTGGGATATTTCTGCTGGGCACTAACCGCTGAGGTCAACGTGGAGAGCTGAAAATGAAAACAATCATCACATTGATTCTGTTATCTCTATTTTCACTCAACACCTTCGCCCAAGACTATACGCAATGGGGTTTGCCCGAAGGTGCCAAAATGCGCCTTGGTAAAGGGGGGCTATCTGGTAATACCGCGTATTCTCCCGACGGCACTCGTCTCGCGGTGGCGAGTGCCGTCGGTATTTGGCTCTATGATACGGCAACCCATCAAGAGGTCGCCCTGCTCACGGGCCATACGGGGGGTGTCTATAGCGTTGCGTTCAGTCCCGATGGACGGACCATCGCGAGTGCGAGTGGGGACGGCACGATTCTGCTGTGGGACATGTTGAACATCGCAGATCCACCCGTCGATATATCCGTTCCGCTCGGTTTTGATGTCGAGAAGTGGTCATCGTTGGAACCGGTCGCCATTGATCTTATCACGAATCCCGAATACGGCACGGGGATCATGGGTGCTACAATCCTCAACGCCGCGTTCGATGATGGGGAAGTCTTGCTTTGGAGGTACTCGGCCGGCGGAGAGGAGCTAGTCGCCCGCATCCCTGCCAAGTTGGTAAACGCGGTGCCGACGGTCCGTTTCGATCAAACCGGACTGTTTGACAACAAGCTGTTCGTAGCGATCAACGCGGGCCCGGCTGGACAGCGCAAAACCCGTCTCGTAATCGTAGAGCCGCACGGCGAGTTCCGCGACGCAATCAATATCTATGATGGAAATTCGACCCAAGCGTCCATTGAATTCAGTAGCCAGCCAAACTACCCAGCAGGTGCCTATATCTACGATGCAGACATTGGTCAAGGCCAGTCTTTCTACCGGCTGGATACATCCTTCAATCTCCACCTGATCGCTTCCCATACCCTACCTAGCGGCAGAAGCGATATCGACCCAATGGACCTGAAGTCCGATCCGACCGGGAAATACGGCGGTCTTTTGACGCTCTCCGATACCGATCTCAACCACGAAGGACTTTCAGGTTTGTACCAACTTCAAGCCGACGGGGAATGGCGCACGTTGGTGTCGCCGGCAGATGTCAGTGAGCGTCAATTCCAAGGAATCGCGTTCTCTAACGCTGGGCCTCTCGGCAGCGGTCTCTATGTAGCAGACGCCGTAACGGACAACATTTGGGTCGCAAGCCCGAGAGGTCACATCGAAGCCTTTGCAATCGGTTTTGCTGCTCCTAAGCGCGTCGCCATCGGACCGGAAGGAACCGACATGTGGGTCACCGATCAGACGGGACTATATCGGATCTTCTCGACCGATCCATCCGACCAAGAAGCTCCCGCAGCAACCCCCGAACCGACCTCTCTCGCAAACACGGAAGTAGAAGCCACCGTCCTCGGTGCCGCGGTTGAGGGCCTGACCGTCGAATTTTCGTACGCGATCGCCGGCCGCCAGCCCGACTATGTTTATAGCGCGGTCACCGACGCAGACGGCCGGGTGGCTCTGACCATTTCCAGTGCTGACGGAGTGAGCGGCTTCTACCAAGCCCGCGCCCGCAACGCGGCCGACGAAGTGGTAGGCTTGTGGAACAGCATTCCCCTGAACGAGGGCAGGCGTCAGATTCTCGAACTACCACTCGGCGGCGACGCACGGGTAGTAGCGGTCGAGCGGCTGGACAGCGCGGCCAAGCAGGTGGCTTACTTGCCGACCACCAGCGGTCTGGAGCCCAACTACCCCAACCCCTTCAATAGCTCCACCCAGATCCCCTACCGCGTGAGTACCGCCGGCCCGGTGCGGCTGGTGATCTACAACGCCCTCGGCCAGCCGGTGCGCACACTGGTGGACGAGTTCCAAGCTCCCGGCGCGTACCAAGTTCTTTGGGACGGCCGCAACCATCGCGGCATACGCGTCGCCAACGGAGTTTACCTGTACCGGCTTCAGGCTGGGGCAGGTACGCGGGGGCGCAAGATGATGGTCTTGGAATAAAGCCGCCTAGAACCGCAGCGGCCAGCGCGCTCCCTTGCAGGTGGGAGCTAGTGCCCATCCCCCCAAACATCCCATTCAACCAAGAAATCAGAGGTCCCATGCGACATGCGTTTGCCCTTGCATTAGTGCTAAACGGTCTGTCGGCGCGCTCATGGGCAACAGATGAGTTTCGCCTCGGCGGCCCCGAGCCGTGGGCGGCGTGGACCGGGCAGCAGCGGATGATGGACGACGCTACCGACCCGTCCGCACTCCAGCCACGCGAACTCAAATCCGGCGAAAACTTGCTCCCCCAGTTAGGGCCTTGGTATCGCTGGCGATTCCCCGGAGAATCCACGTATCGCCTAGGCGACGTCCGCATCTGGCGCGGGATCAACTACCTCCGCCCACGCGCCGAACCACGCGACTTTGTCGATGGCGACCTCGCGACCTTCTTCTCGGCGCACGATTACTACGACCCCAACGAATTCTACACCCTCGACCTCGGCGTACCCGTGCCGGTGAATCGCTTTGCCTTCTACCCGCCCGAGGGCCGCGACGCATTCACCCAAGAGCCGTATCGCCCCAACTTCGCCTTTGCCAAATACGAACTCTCCGGCAGCCTCGACCCCGCCGGCGTCGCCGAGGAAGAAGGCACCCACTACCGGCCTTTGGACGTCCTACTATCCAGCGTCGATCTGAACACCCAAGCCGTCGTACACATCGAGTTCCCGCTGCAATACCTGCGCTTTTTGCGCATCTACTTCTTCCCGGACGCCGGCCGGTTCTACACCAAGTTTGCCTTGGCCGAGCTAGAGGTGTCCGGCCGGGGCTTTCCGCCGCGGGCCGCGTGGACGTCGCAAGTGATCGATTTGGGGCAAACGGTCAACATCGGGAGCGTGCGCTTTGGCGCGAGCAAGTGGCGGCGCGAAGGCGACCAAATCGCGGCCGCGCCCGACGCGCCCACATCCGCGCAAGTAGAAATCAAGACAGGCCTAGACCCCACCCCCACTGGCTACCACGGGTACGACGACATCGGCCAACTCGTGGAGGTAACGCAAAGCGCATACGAACGGCTCAAGCAGCGCATCTGGCCTTGGGATCCCCCGGCCGTGGGCTGGCGCGGCCCCATTTTCGACGACGCGGACCACTGGAGCTTCTGGTCGCCGCCGCTGCGCCACTCCGGCGAGCAGCCCCGAGTGCCAAGCGGCCGCTACGTGCAAGTACGCCTTGCGCTAGAGACCCAAACGCTGTGGGATTTTACGCGCTTAGATTCGCTGGCAATTGAGTATTCCCCGCTGCTGGCCGAGCGAGTGGTGGGCGAGGTAGCCGCGGCCAGCGACCTACAACCCACAGGCCATATCGCCGAGGTGCCGGCCGGGCAACAGGTCGAGTTGGTCTGCGATCTGCGGGCCGAGTTCGCGCCGGAGCAAACCGGTTTTGATGCGGTGCGCCTGACCCTGCCCGGCGCGGGTGCCTTACTGGGCTTGGAGATGGGCGATCCCCTGCAGCCGGTGGCTGCCGACAGCGTGGTCGCCGAACCCGCAGGCCTAGCAATCTACTTGCCCGAACCCATCCGCGACGGGGGCGCGCAAACGCTGCGCTTGCACTTTGAAACCGTCATGTACACGGCTTCGGGCACCGTGCAAGCCGAGGTGTTCGCGCGCTCCGGGCAGAGCCTACCGCAGCAAGTGGAAGGGGGCGACACTAGCAAAGCCTTGGGCACAGATCAGCTACGCATGGTCGCCACCGGGCAGGCATTGGATGAGGTATTGGGAGCGATACAGGTGCAGCCGACCGCGTTCACCCCACAAGGAGACGGCATCAACGACCACGCAACGATCGAGTACACCTTGTTCCGCTTGCTAGCCGCCGCCGAGGTAGAGTTGGAAATATACGCGCTCAACGGCCGCTCGGCGTGGCAGCAAACCCTCGGCGCACAACTCAGCGGCCACCATCGAGCGATATGGAACGGGCGCGACGAAAAGGAGCAACTCGTCGCGCCCGGGATATACGTCGTGCAGGTGCGCGCCAAAACCGACCAAGGGCAATGGGCGCAGGAACGCAGCCTCGCCGTGATCTATTAAAAACCCCCCAAGGGCTTGTAAGGTGGTGGGCGATCCCAGACTCGAACTGGGGACATCCTGCTTGTAAGGCAGGCGCTCTGACCAACTGAGCTAACCGCCCGGCCTTTAAGCATAGCCATTCCGGCTCTTGTCCGCAAAGCAAGCACCATCCATTTACTGCCCATCAGCCGCGGCGATTTTTTCATACCGGGCAATGGCCGCCCCGGCCGCGGCGTGCAAGCCCTGCTCCCTGTAGGCCAGCGCAAGCCCGTAATACGCATCGGCATAGTCCGGGCGAATTCGCAGCGCGTGTTGGTAGCACTCCAGTGCCTCGGGCGCTTGGCCATTGAGTAGCTGAGCACCCCCTAAATTGTTGTAGGCCAGCGCGTACGCGGTGTCAATGCGGACGGCGACTTCGTACATCGCGATGGCTTCCCCCGTAGCTCCGAGGCGCAGATACGCGTTGCCTAAATTGTTGTAGGCGGGCGCGTAATCCGGCCGCACCGCGAGACAGCTTCTCAGGGCGCTGATTGCTTGGGAGGGCATATTCAGTTTGGCGTACATCCCGGCCAAGGCGTAATGGGCCAGCGCGTTATCCGGCTCGCGCCGCAATCGGCCTCTGAGTTGGGCTAGCTCGTCAGCATGGGGTGCCAGCTCTTCAAAGCGGCCCAAGTATCGTTGGGCTTCCTCCTTTCTTCCTTGTCTGACGTAGAGCGTACCGAGCTTGAAATAGGTCCGCGCTCGCACCGGATCCAAGGCGATGGCGCGCAGATAATGCGCCTCGGCGAGCGTCTCGGCGCACCGTCGCTCCTCGGCCAACCCCAAGCCTACATGGGCTTGGGCCGCGTTCGGGTCGAGTGCGACAGCCTCGCCAAAAGCCATCGCGGCCGCATCTACTTGGCCAGCTTGCAGCAGGGCGTGGCCTAGGCCTATTCGCGCCCTAGGCCAGTCCGCTCTCAGTGCCACGGCCCGACTAAACGCCGCGATACCTTCTTGGTACTGGCCGAGACGCTCGGCGTAAAGCTGGCCAAGGGCGTAAAATGCCAAACTGTACCCCGTATCAATGCGAGTGGCCTGCTGCAAGGCTGTAACCGCCTCGTAGTAAGCCGTGAGCTTGATGTAAGCCAAACCGAGGTTGTAGAACGCCCCGGCATTGTCTGGATCGAGTGCCAGAGCCTGGCGATACAAATCGCGGCTGTGGGCGTATTCCTCTTGGTCCAGGGCCAAATTGGCCAAGCTGCACAAGGCACCCACGTGCTTGTCATCCAGCGATAGGGCGTTGCGGAAGTGGCTATTTTACTCCACCATGAAGCAGATGCACTCGGGGTTGCCGAAAAAGCGCGCGCGGGAGCCGATATGTGGACCCTAGCTCAGGCTTATCCGCGCTTTCACGACGCTTGGTTCCACTATAACATTTACCACATCCACCGCGAGGAAGACGCACAACACGCCCACGCTCGGCACACCATGTCGGAAGTGCTGGCGGCCGTCCGCAAAACCCCGGTGGGAAAAGTCGGCGGGCCTTTCTTGGTGCATTTCCAGCCGCGAGAAAAAATCTGGCCGGGATACATCGTGTTTCGCACGCTGGAGCAACGCCCTGCCCGCCTGCGACCTTTTGCCCATCCCGAGGTTCGGCAAACCGTAGAAAAGATGGTGCGTTCGGCAAATGGCCAGCGCATTGAGGAGCGTTTTGAAGCTTTTCTAAGCCAACTGCGGGAACAGTACGCAGAGCATATTGAAATATATCCCGAGCACCTCGCCTCCGAATCCGCCTTATAAATCATTCCCCCGAAAGGTATTCCATGCACATCACCAAAATAGAGATACGCACCGTGGCCCCGCCGGTCGATCGCTTCACTTGGTCGGACGATCTGCCGGACCAGTACTCGACCAACACGGTCGTCCGCATCTACACAGACGAGGGCGTCGAGGGCGTAGCTGGCGTCTGGAACGCGACCTCCTTTGACTTCGAGCGCTATACGGCCGAAGCCATGCGCCACCTAGCCCCCATCCTGCTGGGCAAGGACCCGCTCTTGCGAGAGCATATCTGGCACGAGATCAGGCCGCGCGTCTTTCCGCTGCCGCCCCAGTCGCTGGCCGCCATTGACATCGCCCTGTGGGACTTGGCCGGCAAGGTCGCGGGGCTGCCGCTCTACCGGCTGTTGGGCGGAGCGCGGGACCAGATCCCCGCCTACGCCAGCACCCCGCTCTTTGAGGATGTCGAATCCTATCTGAAGAACGCCGAGGAGTTCATCGCCCAAGGCTTCAAGGCCATCAAGTTCCACACTTGGTGCATTCCCGAGTTGGACCTCGAACTCGCCCGCGCCGTCAGAAAGCAGTACCCCGGCAACGACGTTGCCTTCATGCTAGACGCTGAAAACAACTACGATCGCGACGGGGCCCTGCGCGTGGCCCAAGCGCTCGAAGCAATGGGCTTTACGTGGTTTGAGGCCCCGCTGCACGACTCGGACCTCGACGGCTACCGCGAGCTGACGAGCCGGGTAGCCATTCCCATCCTGCCGTCTGGCAACTGGTTCCAAGACCTCCACACCTTTGCCGAAGCCCTTCATTCAAAGGCGTGGGGCCGCGCCCGCACCGACGCGGCCATGATGGGCGGGATAACGCAGACTAACAAAGCGATCGCCCTCACCGAAGCAGCCGGCATGAAATGCGAGATCATGTCGTGGGGATACAGCCTAGTGTCGGCAGCCAACCTGCACCTGATGCTGGCTCACGACAACTGCTCCTATTTTGAGCAGTCGGTGCCCTGCGAACCCTACGAATACGGGATGCAGGACGTCATCCGCGCCCAACCCGACGGGTACGCCTATCCGCCGGCCGGGCCGGGCCTCGGCCTCGCCGTGGACTGGGAGGCCATGGCCGCGGCCACCATCCATTCGATTGTCGTCGAGTAGGGCGCGTGCAGGGGCGGAAAGCAATCAAAGTACGCATGCGGCCAAGACCAGCAGGGCAAGAAGGCCGAGCGGCGGCGGCATCGGTGCTACCGAACCAAGCTGAGCTTGAACGACTGGACGCGCACGAGTGAGACGGGGATGAGTCGGCGCATGGTTCCTCCCAGTGGGTTAGGTGGTCTATGGACCGTTCTCGTCCTTTGCCAACGGCCCGGTCGGTGCTTCCTTGCTGTAGAGCGACGATCCCCGCTCGTACGACACTGCCACCTCGCCATTGGCCACGTCCAGTCGCGGCACGTTGTTGTTGAACACATCGCGATCTGGGCCGCGCATCACCGCCAACTGGGCGTCGCTCATCCCCGCGACCAATTCGCCCCAGCGGTTTTCCGGGTGGACCATCTCGCCGCCGCTGCGGTTGAAGTTGCGCGACGAATACTTGATCAGAATGCCCCGCCGCGCAATCTCGCTCTTCCAGGCCAATGCTCCGTGGGTCGTGCCGCCGTCGCCGAAGAACAGCACATCGCCGGCCCGCATCTCGACGTGTTTGACCAGCCCCATATCGCGGTCGCAGGTCCGCACGCCGGGGGGCATTCTGTAATAGGCCTTGTGGCTGCCCGGCACACAGGCAAACCCCCCGTCGCCCGCCCGCACGTCCCTAAGTTGCCAAGTCACGGTGATCGCCTCGCAATAGCTGCGGCCGTTGTGGTACACATAGCCACGACCGGGGTTGAGCGGCTCGTTGGCGTCGTGCAGCGCGTGGCCGCTGGTTCCCTTGACCGAGACAAAACCCGTCGCCCCGCCCATCCGCCCGCCGCTGCCGCCCATCCAATTCAGCCGGTGCTCGACCACCGGATGTGCGACCATCCGCCGGAACGGTTCGCAATAGGGCGGGGGCAGTTCGAGCAGTCCGTGCAACAAGGGCCGCCCGGTTCCCGCCAGACTTTTGGACCCCCGCGCCAGCTCTGCGCCGACTTCGGTCCGCTCCTCAAAGCGGTCCACCGCCTCGTTGGCCGCGGCCAACCACTCCTCATCCATCACCCCGCGCAAGACCAGATAGCCGTTGAGATCCCAGCAGTAAAATTCCCGGTAGTCGATGCCGCTGTCGGGATCCACCTGCAAAAGCGACGGGTGAAAGACCCCGGACTCCATCCGCGTCGTCTTGCCGTCGGTCGCAATCGTCGGCGGCGGAGACGTGGCCTGATAGCCCGGCTTGTAGAGCGAGGCTCGCTGCACCTCACTCAATTCGGCGTGCCATTCTGGACGCGGCTCCGCTTCGGCCTTCGGCCCAGTCCCCGCGCTGCGGATCGCGCCGCGTCCCACGAATTCGTAACTCAACAGCCGCTGGTGCCCTTCCCCCTTCCAAGGCCGCATCCCCTGCACAGTCGCCAGTGCCACGATCAGCAAATCCCCCGCTTTGAGCGCCGGCTGCAAAACAAGTCCCATATCGTCGGCCCCTGTCGCTACCTCCTCCGGCGTTGCCACATTGCCCTTGTGGCTGCACGGCACCAGCACAAAGCCGCCATCCCCCTCCTCAATGTCCTCCAGTGCCCACAGCACCCGCACTCCCTCGCTGAAGCGCCGCCCGTTCTGGAAGTAGTAAGCGATGGCGGGGTCCCGTGGCTCGTTGCCGCCGACCAGCGGCGCACCCGTATCCCAGGTCTCCTCGCACCAGATCTCCGGTGCGCGGTCGAGGATAAACCCCTCGCCGACGAGTTGGTTGAGATACCACACTAACGCCGGATGCACCAACAGGTCGCGGAATGGCTCCCGCGCCGGCCCCGGCCAGCCCAGCATCCCCTCCGTCGCCCCCATGGCGTCAATCTCCCTATTGAGCCGCTGGACCTCCGGCCGAGTCAGCGTCCCGGGCACGTGCAAATACCCGGCCACGTCAAAACAGTAATTCTCTTCATTGGTCATTGTTTCGCGGTCCATTTGGATACCTCCTTTGTCCAGTGTGGTGTTTAGGCAGCCACGGGATCACGGACCTCAACTGCAAGGCGTAAGCCTAACTCGCGAAGAACTGCGGTCAAACTTAATAGTTGGGGATTGCCCTCGTCGGACAGCATTCGATACATCGACTCGCGATTGAGCTGAGCACCCTCTGCGAGCCGCTTCATGCCGTGGACTTCGGCTACATCGCGCAGCGCAAGGAGGAACACATCAGGAGAGCCATCCTCGAGAGCAGCAGTCAGATACGCAGCCGCTTCGCTAGGATCTCTGAGATCTTCCAGTAGCCCTTCTTTGTACGGGCGAGATGCTTTGCTCATAATGACCTTCTTCTATAGTCGCGCCAGTAAGTCCGTGCCTGTTCAATGTCCCATAACTGGGTTCTTTTAGTGCCTCCGCAAAACAACAACACGAGGCGATCACCTGCCCGACTGAAATAGACCCGATAACCGGGACCGTGGTCAATGCGTAGCTCATGGAGGCCATCACCGAGCGAGTTAGTGTCGCCGAAGTTACCTAATCGCAACCGCGTCAATCGAGTGCGAACGCGGGATCTAGCAGTAAGGTCCTTCAAGTTGCGAATCCATTCCGAGAAGGGTGACCGGCCTTCCTCTGTCTGATATACCTCAACCTCGTGTGATACCGCCTCTGACATGGGAAAAGTGTAGCCGAAAAGCTACAACGCCGCAAGGATAGCTGATAGCAATAGTAGCGGAAGCAGCGAGTAGTCCGGGCATATACACGATCAAATCAAACGGCCACCGCTATCAGCGTCTGCTGGAGGGCGTCTGATAGCGATAATGGACGCCGCCCAACCGACGCGATATATTGCCCTGCTCATCAACCGGAGAACATGCCATGACTCTGACCCCTTGGATCCGCATCGGCCAGCCCTTAGAGGCGGTCATGTCCGACTACGAGCGCATTTTCGACGCCTGGGAACAAGGCGGCATCCGCGGCCTTGTCTTTGGCCGGCTGCTGTTTGCCGATGAGCAGGGCCAGTGTATCATCCCCGCGTTCAAAGGCGATCTCGCGCCCTACAAAAGGCGCGGCCTCAAAGCCCAACTGCGCGACGTACCCCTGCAACCGGACGAGGAAAAGCGCCTGCACACTATGCTGGCCGACGCCAAAAGGCGCGGCTGGACCCTGATGATTTTCGCGCCCGCCTCCGGCACCATTGCCGCCGAGGGCCTGCCGCTAGCGGAGGACCCCTACGGCACCCAAGTACACGCTGCGGCTTGGGAGGACATCTTCGCGGCTTTCCCAGAAGCCGACGGCGGCATTGTCGATGGCTGGACCGAGTCGGCCTACGAGCTGACGTACCACCACGGCAACGCGGTCTTCCGCCCGCTCAATGACGGCCAGTGCCAAGAGGCAACGGCTAGGGGCTACGACGCCGCACGGCTCGATCGCGGCCGCCAGCATTTGCACCAGCGCTTCCAGTCTTTTACTCCCGCCGAAGTTGATTACTATGGTGCTTACGGCGTACTCTCGGAGATGAACCTCTTCGACATCAACGAGGACGCGCTCTACTGGCTGCGCTGGCGACGCGAAGACGGCATCCGCCAAGGCCGCGCCTTCCGCCAAGCCCTCGACGAGTTGCCGCGCCAGTTGCTCCTCGGCAACGGCCCGCGCTCGGCTGTGTTTTCCGGCATGACCGCGCTCGACTTCCACGCTTGGGGCCAGATCGTGGATTTGCTCCTAGTCAAGCACTACTTCTGGCACCGCGGCTTTGACGGGATGTACGGCACGGTCGCCCGCTGGGTGCGGCAGATTCAGGCGTGGAATCCGGCGTTGAGCGAGGCGCAGTGCTGGACGGTCCTCCGCGCCTGGCTTGGCATCCGCCTGCCCGAGGTGGAGTGCTTGGCCGACATGGAATTGGGGTTTCCGCAAGCGTTTTTCGACGAGGTGGTGCAGGAAGAGACGCGCCGCGCTATCGCCGCGGTCGGCGACCCGCAAAAGATCCTGCCTTGGGTCGATACCGGACGCCTGCCCCACGGCGGCGACCCCATGACCGCCGGCGATCTCTACCGCATCCTCCAAGCTTCGGAAGCGGCCGGGCTGCAGCGGTTCCTCTTCCACAATCACGCCCACCTGACCGCGGCTGAATGGGCGGTCATCGCCCGGATGTGCGGCGCAGAGTGGGACGAAGATCCCAACGGCTACTGGCCCCCGGCAACGCCCAAACCCTCGACGTTCTAAGCGCACCACATTGGCCGTCAGCTAATGTGCAGCCTGTGGCGATCGCGTGAGGATCATCGCCGCCCGGACCGAGCCGCCCGCGATCCGTCGCTAGCTAGTTGAGGTAGATTGACAGAGTATCGATAAAGGTATCTTATTTTATGTAGGCGAGGCGGAATGTGGTATCGTAGAACCGCCTTGACGGACGAGCACTGAGGCTAAGGTAACGGAATGAAAGCGTCATTTGCTGGGATGGAAATCGGGTATCAAGCCGACTTCGCCGTTCCGTTGTTTGATGTGATACCCCAAGCACCCAAACTTCAAGCACGCATTTACGCCGGTGTCCGGAATTTCTATCCGTACGCATTGGATGCGGACGACATGTACGTTTCGACAGGTGGGATGCAATCGGACACCGGGCTGCGGATCAAGATGTTTGGCGGCAACGCATCGGTCAATCTGACACCGGTGCGCTTGGCTATAGACTTTTCCAATTTGAATGAGAACGATGTCGAGATTTGCAAGAAATGCATCGACTTGATCGCGGTGGCCCTGAACGAGACCTGTACCGACGTGGCCATGCTCAATGAGACGATCAGCATCTTTCTCAAATTGGGTGGAGAAGGCAACGCCGCCGAACACCTCGGGAAAATTTCCGCTGCGAATGTCCGTGTGGATCCGTCTCAGTTTGGGGCTACAGAGGAGTATCCTGTCGTCGCTATTGAGCTCGGCAATCCGGTGGATAGATGGAGATCGTCGATCAAAGTCACCGCCGATCAGGACGGATTTACGATATTCTGCCATCATGTTGACAGTCAAAAATCGGTCAGTGATCGCATTGATGCACAGTATCGTCTGATCGGCGGGATACTGTCGCGGATTCAGGTGGAACTAACATGACGACTGCAACAGAAGTGTTGGGATCGACTCTTGGAGAAGGTGCTAATGACTCCCTCTTAACGATGCCGTCCGGCTATGACGGGCCGTCCGAAGTCGGTGCCGGTTTACATGCGATCCACCGTTATAAGTGGAATCCGAAACCTGCCTCTTCATCCTTCGCTAGCGGTTCGTCTGCGTATCAGTTAAAGTTGGGACTTACCGCAGTTCGCTCCCCAGCTGTCGGTCTCGACGATGGGAGTTGGAGATCGCTTGCCTTTACTCGGCAACGGGTCAGCGGACCGATTCAGTTTGTCTTGAAATTGCTTGAGAGTTGGTGCTTGAGCAGAGATGATGCGGTCCTCCTGCTGGGATTCGATCAGACGGACAACGATCTCGTGCGAGCTATTTTGAACGGAGCCGCCGACCTGCACGGCCGAGACATTCGCGATCGAATTGTCCATCTTTTTCATATCAGGGCGACGCTGTCATCGCTCTTTCGCGATCTGGATGTCGAAAACGAATGGCTGCGCGAACAGCACACCTTGCTGGATGGGCGCGAGCCGTTGAAGTTGCTGTTGGGCGGCTCCATGGAAGACCTTCTTTTGGTGAAGGAGTACGTGGATGCCGCCGCAGGACGGTGACGTACGGCAATCCCACCAATCGGTTGACAACCTGCTTGACCAGATTCCTACCGCACGCAACCTTCGGCAGATATACCGATTGGCCAACTTGCCTCGGTATGACGAACTCCTTGCAGAGTTGGGATTGGATGCACGTGGCGAACGGGAACTGAGAGAGCTACTCGTAGTTGCTGGCTACAAAACTTCCCTCGAAGAGCTCTGTGATGCGCCATTTCGTCCGAAACGCCACCTAGGACGGTTCCAACCTGCCAGTTTTCAAGCGGCGTGCGATCCGCGACCCGGAGTCTCTGGACTTGGTAAAAATTACGCTCGACCCTCGGACCGGTGAGATCGCTACGGCAAGTATATCCGTTGAAAACACCTCGGCCACGGCAACAAGGGAGTGATGGAAAACTGCCGCCGCGGCGATAAACAGCGGCTACGCATCGAAATGGTAGGCGATTTGATTGAAGAAATCGTACGCGAAGGTGAATACAAATACTAGGGGTTGGGATCCGGTGCAACGGACGGTATGCTTGGCGTTGGGCGGGATATAGACTGCTGAACCAGGGGCGAGTGCTGCCTCGCAATTGTCAATCTCCATGTGCCCATGGCCGCTGACGACGTAATAGATTTCCTCCTCTTCATGGTGGTGCAGCAAAAGCGATGCGCCGGGCGGCACCTCCGCTATGCCGGTGACGAGCCTACTACTCGGACCGCGTTCGCCGGTGATAAGCAGCTTCCAGCGAATTGGGCTTTTGGCGGCGAGCTCTGGATCATTCCAGCTTTCCCAACCAAGCTCCGCTTGATTGATGATAATGGGTCTCTGCAAACTCATAAGGTACCTCTGCGACAAGAATCGTGCTCGCCTGCGCCGGACGTCACAAAGCACTCTTGGGACGCTCCTTGGTTGGATCGATGAATGGTACACGCACCACCTCGGCATCCACAATGCCGTCCTTTGGCAATTGGACCTTCGCTTGAGTGCCCTTCCTCCAGTGCGACCGCGGCATGACGGCCAGCGCTATGTTCGACTCCATATTCGGAGACCAGAAAGCGCTGGTCACGTAGCCTATGTCGTCGCCCGAATCGCGGTCCTTAACAGGGTAGAAATCCTCGTTGTACCAAGTAATCGGCTCGCCGCCGACCTTCAGGCCGACCAGTCGCTGCTTCACTCCCTCTTCCTTGATTCTGGCCAGTGCCTCTTTTCCAATGAAGGCACCTTTATTTAGGTCCACCTGCCAGCCAAGCCGGACTTCAAATGGATTGTTCTCTATATCCATGTCTTGGCCGTAGGACAAAATTCCGGCCTCCAGGCGACGGACGTGACTAGGGGCGATCACACGCAGGTTGAACTCCTGTCCCTGCTCTAGGATATACGGCCAGACGTCGTCGGCATGAAGCAGGGCGTCGTGCAGGTATATTTCAAACCCGACCTCGGCGGAGAAGCCAGTGCGCGAAATCGTGACCGCACGGCCGTTCAGGGCGTCGTGAACCAAGTGGTAGTATGGGATTTCTCGGATGTGGGTGCCGAACATCTTCTCCATCAGCAATACGGACTTGGGACCCTGTATCTGGACTGGAGACACATCAATCTCGTGGATGTCAACGTCGAACTGGCCGGATGAGTTGACTCCTTGCGCCCAGAGCAGGAGATCAGAGTCGGAAATACTGAACCAGAACTCGTCGTCAGCCACCCGCAGCAGCACCGGATCGTTTATGACGCCGCCGTACTGGTTACACAGAATCACATAACGGGCTTGCATGGTCGGCACTAGGGTGTGTACATCGCGGGTGATGAGCATGTTCACAAAATCCGCGGCGTCGGGCCCCTTGACTTGGATCTGACGCTCGACTGCCACATCCCACATGCTGACATGTTCGGTCAGGTACTTGTACTCCGCGAACAGTCCTCCATCCTCAGGTTTGATATACGCCCGAGGATGATACATGTGATTGTACGTTGTATATGCCCAGCAGCCGGCCGCCTTTGACAGGTGCCACCACGGGGACTTTCTGATGCGGGCAGATATTAGCATTTGGGCGTCGCTGTTCCCGCTCTGCCGGAGATTAGTCGGCAATGTACGCCGCTTGAGAGCGTCGATTACCAGAGTTTGTGCCATCTGAGAACCTCCCGTTGTTTGGATTTTTATATCAATTCGACACGACGCAACACGCAAGGGTTGACAAAACTCACGCCTTCATCTTCTTGCCTTCCGGATCGTACAGAGGCTCCGGCGCAACCGTTGCTTGCAGACGCTCGCCAAAGTAGAGAATGTCAACGCTGGTTCCCACCTCGGTGTAGTTCATAGGCAGGTAGCCATACACAATGCCGAGGCCGATCGAGTGGCCGTAGTTGGCGCTCGTCACGTAGCCCAGCACGCGGTCGCCGTTCAGGATTGGCTCCTTGCCCATAACAACGGCGTTGGGGTCGTCCAGCGTCATACAGCACAGCTTGCGCGTCAGGCCCTGTGCGCGAACTTTCCTCAGCTCGTCCCGGCCCAGAAAATCGCCCTTGCGCATCCTCACCGCGAAACCTATGCCCGCCTCGTACGGATTGTACTCGGTGTGGATGTCGTTACCCCACAGCCGGTAGCCTTTTTCCAGCCGCAGCGAGTCAAAGGCACCTCCACCTGCCGCAATGACTCCGAGCGGCTGGCCGGCCTCCCACAGGACATCCCACAACCGCAAGCCCTGCTCGGCGGGGGCGTATATCTCCCAGCCGAGTTCGCCCACGTATGAAATGCGCAGTGCCAGCGAGGGAACCTCGGCTATCCCTATCGGCTTCGCGGTCAAGTAGGGGAAGCCCTCGTTGCTTACATCGTCCTCACAGACCCGGCCCAACAAGTCGCGTGCCCTTGGCCCCCACAAGCCGATGCAGCACAGTCCCGACGAGATGTCAGCCACCCCGACCGATCTGTCGTCTGGTAGATGCGCCTGAATCCAGCCCAGATCGTGGCGTCCCATAGCTCCTCCCGCGATCACCATGAAGCGGTTCTCACCGCGGCGCGTCACTGTTAGGTCGCACTTGATTCCGCCCCGAGGTGTGAGCATAGACGTGTACGTGATGGTCCCGACGGGCTTGTTCATCTGATTGGTAGTAAGGCGCTGGAGCACCTCGAGCGAGCCGGCTCCGGTCACCTCGAACTTGGCAAAGGGAGTGAGGTCGAATAGGGCCACTCTCTCACGAGTGGCGACATGTTCCGCGGCGACCGTCGGCGACCATTCTCGTGCCTCCCAGCCGGCTCGCGACGTGCCGGTAACGGCGAGGGCGTCGAGCAGGCCCTCGTTTGCGCCGTACCACTGGGGACGCTCCCAGCCCGCGTTCTCGAAGAAGACGCCGCCCAACTTCCGCTGGCGCGTATAGAACGGCGTCAGGCGGAGGTTGCGTGGGTTGGCTATCTGCTGACGCGGGTGGATGATGTCATACACCTCGCGGTATTGTTGAGCAGCCCGGGCGCGGATGTAGGAGCGGCTGTATGCGTGAGGATGGAAGCGCCTTATGTCGCACTCTCGCAGGTCGCTGGTCGGCTCGCCGTTTGCGATCCACTCAGCGACCGCCTTGCCGACGCCTCCGGCGTGTGTAATCCAGACGGCCTGTGCCGACCAGAAACCGGGGACTTGGGGCGCTTCGCCGAGTATGGGAAATCCGTCGGTGGTGAACGAGAAGATGCCGTTGAACTTGCGAGTCAACCCCACGCCCTTGAGGCTCGGCAGCACTTCCCCCGCCGCGGCCATCGCCTTCTCAAAGTGAGGCGGCGTGAACGGCATCTCGGCAGGAGCGACCGGCGCTTCCCCGTAGTCGAGAATGTCATTGGCATCTACCAAGAGGGGTTCGTGCTGGTATGAGCCGATGCCGTAGCACTCGCCGACCTGCCGGAAGTACACGGCCTCGTCCTGGTGGCGCAAAATCGGCTGCGATATCTCCTCGGTCGCACCGACGAGTTCCCTAAGTGGTGTCGTAACGGCGTAGAGATGCTGCATCGGCGACAGCGGGATGGGCACCTTGGCAAGCCCGCCAACCTTTGGGGCCCATATCCCGGCAGCGGCGACCACCAGTTCCGTCTTGATGGTGCCGTGCGTGGTATGGACCGCCGCAATTCGTCCTTCTACAATGGCGAAGTCGGAAACCTTGACAGTACCGTAGAACGTTGCGCCGTTCCGTTCAGCCTCTCGCGCCATCGCTTCAGCCGGCCTTGTCGCCTTCGTCTGGATGTCGGAAGGGACATACAGCGCGCCCAAAATGTGGTCGGACAGCATTGGAATCCGCCGGCGTGCCTCGTTGGAGTTGAGCAGATGGGCTTCCACACCCCAACTCATCCCATATCCGGCCTTGCGTTTCAGATCAGCGAGGCGCTCCTGCGTCCAAGCCACTTCAAGGCTACCCACGGTCTTGACGCATGGCTCACCCTCGAGTTCCAACTGTCGCCAAAGATCAACCGTGTAGTGCGCGAAGCCTGTCATGGTCTTCGATGAGTTAAGCTGGAAAACGAGGCCCGGGGCGTGCGAGGTCGAGCCGCCGGTCTCAAACAGCGGTCCTTGCTCAACTACAACGACATCCCGCCAGCCGAGTTTTGTCAGATGGTATGCGACGCTGCAACCGACGATTCCTGCGCCAATGATGACGGCTCTCGCTTGCTGAGGCAATGTGGTATCAGACATGTTTTCTAGGTCTCCCGCGTCAGGCCCTAGGTGCGGACGATGCTACCCTATAAATATGGTGTTTCTCCTCAAAAATCCATCGCCGGCGGCCCCGTATAGCCAATGCTTTGCCACCCGGCCACATCGCCACCCTTGAAGCGATAGGGGTGCGGATACAGCTTGAGCGTGCGGTCCGCAAAAGGCAGGGACACGCGCTCGTGCTCCCGATGGGCCGAGCGCACCAAGGCGATGGCCACTTCGAGCGAGTGGCGGTAGTCGTCGCCGCTGCTATACGGCTCGGTGCCGGCCTGATGGGCGCGTATTAAGCGCTCGACCGTATAGACAAAAGCGTCAGCCGCCGGCCGATCCAAAAAGCCGGGATATACTGGAGAAGCCGCCGCGCCAGTCCCCTCAATCAACGCGGGCTGCGGGCGCGCCAAAAAGACCTGCCCGCGCTCGCCAACGACCGAGATAAAGGTCGGCACGCGGCCCTCTGGCGCAGGGGCGACGACCTCGCAGACAATGCCGCCGCTCAGGCCCAAGCGGCCGTACGCGGGTACATCTGCTTCCTCTATAGGAGTGCCTTCCGCCGCGAATCCCGGTTCCGCCGGCAAGGTATAACCTTCCACCCACTCCACATCCATCCCAGTGAGGATGCGCAGGGCCGCGATCTGCACGCAACCGCCGCCCGACACCTCGGTCGGCAGCCCGCCCGGGATCGCCGCTGCGGTCAGCCGGCCAATGTGCCCCTGCCGCACCCACTCGACCACCTCGGGCATATACGGCGTCGCCCATCCGGCCTGAGCACAGCCGAACAACGTGCCGCGTTCTCGGCAGATGCGGATCATTTCGTCGGCCTCGTGGAGCTGGTGAGAAATCGGCTTCTCGCAGGAAACGACCCGGACGCCAGCGCGAGCACAGGCCGTGACGCAGGGATAGTTTTGGCTCACTGGGACGACCGCGGAGACGATGTCGGGCACTTGGGCCGCCAAGAGGCTGCCGAGGTCGTCGTACACCTTCTCCACGCCGTACCGCCGGGCAATGGCGTCCCGCCGCTCTCTGGCGCGATCGACGAGGCCGACAATCGCGCAGTTGGGATGAGCGGCGTAGGCGCGCGTGTAGTAGCGTCCCCACGTGCCGGCCGCGCCGACGACGGCCACCCGGTATTGTTTATTGGTCATGTTAGCCTCCCGATTGACGGGGCTAGAGGTCGCGGTTATATTTTTGCGCGGAGAATGAACGATGCAGACTCTACGCGCCGATCGCTACTACTATTATTATTATACTTCGCGCCCAAAAGGGGGGTAGTGCGCTCGTTTTGTCGTCTCAACCGCGTTTACAAGCCCCTGATTACAGGGGCTTTTTTTATGCCTATAAATAAGGAAATGCGATGAACATCATACCCGATCTTCAATTTCGCGGCTCGATCTACCAAGCCACCGACCTCGACGGCCTCGCCGCGCGCCTCGCCGCCGGTCCGATCGCGCTCTACAACGGCTTTGACCCGACCGCCGACAGCCTGACGGTGGGCAACCTCGTGCCGATCCTGCTCCTGCGCCGCTTCCAGCTCGCCGGTCACAAAGTCATTGCCTTGGCTGGCGGCGGCACTGGCCTGATCGGCGATCCAGGGGGCAAGACCGAGGAGCGCCAACTCAATGCCAGCGACGTGGTGGCCGAGTGGACTCAGCAGGTCAAAACCCAGCTAGAGCGCTTCCTCGAATTCGACGGCCCCAACCCCGCGATCATGGTCGATAACCACGACTGGCTCGGCCAACTCGCGGCTATCGACTTTATGCGCGATGTGGGCAAGCACTTTCCCGTCTCCTACATGCTGGCCAAGGACTCGGTCGCCTCGCGCCTCGAAACGGGCATTTCCTACACCGAGTTCAGCTACATGGTGCTCCAAGCGTACGACTTCTTGGTCCTCAATAAAAAATACGGCTGCGAGTTGCAGACCGGCGGCTCTGACCAGTGGGGCAATATCACCGCTGGCACCGATCTGATCCGCCGCTCCGCCGGCAACCGGGCCTTTGGCCTGACCTGCCCGTTGGTGACCAAAGCAGACGGCACCAAATTCGGCAAAACCGAGGCGGGCACGGTCTGGCTCGACGCCGCCAAAACATCGGCCTATCAGTTTTACCAGTTCTGGATCAACGCCGAGGACCAGAAGGTTGTCGATTACCTGAAAATTTACACCTTCTTGGAGCAAAACGTGATCCTCCAACTCGCCGAAACCGTCCGCGACCAGCCCGAACGGCGCGAGGCCCAGCGCACCCTCGCCGCCGAGGCAACAACCATAGTGCATGGAGCTGACGCTGCACACCGGGCCGAACGCATCTCGTACGCGCTTTTTTACGGGGCATTTCAGGACCTATCCGAGGAGGAAATCCTCGAAGGCTTCGACGACGTGCCAACGCACGCGATGGATCAGGAGGAGCTGGGGCTGGTCGATTTGCTCGTCGCAGCCGGCGTCTCTCCCTCCAAGCGCCAAGCCCGCCAAGACGTGCAAAACGGCTCAATCTATATCAACGGCGAGCGCTGCACGGACGTGGCGCGGAGCATGCGGTGCCAAGAGGGCCTGCACGGCAAGTACTTGATCGTGCGCCGGGGCAAGAAGCAGTACACCCTCGTCTGCTAGCTACTCAGGCCGCAAGAGCGTTAGAAATCGCTCGAAGTCCCGCGCAAAATCGCGCTGGAGGTGCGCTACTTTAGCCGCCAAATCCGCGGCGTATGCACGGCGAAACAGATGGCGGAAGCGGTCTCGGCGGACAGGAGGGCCGGGCGGATTCTTGACGGAGTGAACGCCGTACTAAATACTTGAAATCGCCCTAGGTCCTTTTTCGGGCCCGTGGTTTTTTATGGCGAATGTACCAGGTGAACTATGGAATGGCATGACATCGCAAAGCGCATCAAAGCGGGCGAGGGTCGGCGAACCGAATTCAAATGCGACCTTGGAGACTTCTCGGGAATTGGTCGGGCGATCTGCGCCTTTGCAAACGCAGAAGGCGGGCTGATCGTCCTAGGGGTCGATGATGTGGGGACGATTGTCGGGGTGAGAGAAGACCCGGATACTGCACAGGAAAGGCTGACCAGTTTTCTGCATTCGGGGTGTAGTGCGCCGATTCCGGCGCGCTGTGGGCGCTACAGCGCGCCGAACGGATGGGTGCATTGGATCGAAGTGCCTCGTCAGCGGGGGTTTGAACCTATCCACTATCGAGGGCGCGTCTGGATTCGGCGCGAACGCAGCAGTGTGGAACCGTCGCCGACCGAACTTCAAGAGCTGTACAATACCTTCGGCTTTGTGCTGACGGAAGAGCAAATCATTCCGGCCGCGAGGATAGAGGACATCGACCTCGGTGAGTTTCGTTCCTTCCTGTGTGCTCAGGGGCTCGATATGGAGGAGGAACCGCAGCTTGCCATTGCTGACGATCTGCGCAATAGGCGCATCCTAGCCGAGTTCGACGGGGTTTTACACCCCACGCTCTACGGGTTGATGGCGTTTGGCAAGGAGCCGCAGGCGCACCCACAAACAACGAGCTTCTTCGTCCAGTGTGCAGCCTACTCGGGCGAGGATCGGGCGTCGGATGTCATCCTCGTCGGCGAGGGGAAAGGACGGCTCGACGAGCAAATACACCGGTCGGTCGGATGGGTTCGAAGCCTCGGATGGACCGAGCACTACCACAACCTCGTCCGGCAGGACGCGCCGTTGGTGCCCGAGAAGGCGCTGCGCGAGGCGATTGTCAACGCCGTCGTCCATCGCGACTACGCGATTACGGGTTCGCGGGTGTTGCTCGAAGTATTTAGCGACCGCATTGACGTGACCAGCCCTGGAACTCTCCCCAATCAGATGAGAGTCGAGAATGTTCGCTCCGGCGGTAACCCCCGGTCCCGCAACGAGTTGATGACAAACGCCATCCTCGTCGCACGCTTGATGGAGCAGCGGGGACGCGGCTGGCCCGTGATGCGGAGAGCAATGCGGGAATTCAACGCCACTGAGCCGAAAATTGAGCAGGACGAAGGCGGTAAGTTCGTGCGGGTGACGTTCCGGCGCAAAAATCCATCCAGATAAGGGTGCTTCACTCAGGCCGCAAGAGCGTTAGGAATCGCTCGAAGTCCCGCGCAAAATCGCGCTGGAGGTGCGCTACTTTAGCCGCTAAATCCGCCACCTTGCCGGGATCCAGATCCGCGGCGTATGCGTGGCGAAACAGATGGCGGAAGCGCCGCAATTCATCGAGGTCGGAAGCAGTCTCGGCGGACAGGAGGGCCGGGCGGATGCCTTGGATTTCTAGCTGCATTCGCCTAATCATATCCGCGTGATACCTTGCTTCGTCAATTTGGTTCTCAAAGAATCGCGCTACCTCCTCGAACAACTGCTCAAACGCGCCGTAGAGGTTGTGGAGTTGGTACCCCATGCTGTCTATCCCTTCGGCGCGCTGGGCAAAGGTCTCCAAGCGTTCCTCGATGCGACCGCCGATGCGGCTGATGTCCCAAGAACGCGCTCGCAACTCCGCTTCAAAAACTGCGAAGGCCCCTTTATCCATACACCTTGACTCCAGACTGGACAAAGGATTGGGGGGCAGGATGCCGGTCGAGGTCGATTACGTCCACCTCTTTTCCGGTAGCGTCCTCCAGCGCTTTCATTATTTCGAGCACAACAGGCGAGCCGCCGCCCACGGCCACGTCAATGTCGGACGACTCTCGCCAGAAATCGGGCGACCGCAGCGAGCCGACAATGTACGCGGCCTCAATTCCGAGGGGCTGCCGCAACGCCAATAGGGTGCGACGAACACAGTTGAGCAGCTCGGCTTGCTCGGCCGCCAGCCGCTGGCGTCGCTTTCTCATGGCTTCGTCTAGAATGCTGGTGTCGAACATACCGCCGCTTGGCTCACTCCCACTCCACCGTGCCCGGCGGCTTGTGGGTAATGTCGTAGAAGACCGCCTCAATCCCCGCTAGTGCCAACAGCCGCTCGCACACATCGTCCAAAAACGCCGGCGGCAACGGACAAAAACGCGCGGTCATAAAGTCGGAAGTCGCAATCGGCCGCAGCACCACGCTCTCTTGGACCCCATCCGACGACAGCGGCAGCAGCACCGTCGGCATCTGGGTCACTTCCTCCATCAGCCCGTGGCGCTCCAACGCTTCCATGCTGATGGCATCGGCCCGACGCAGGAGATCGAGCCGCTCGCGGGTCAAATACCCCGCTTTGAGGTTTTGCTGCGGCCGCGGGGTCGGCCCCAGCAGGTAGATCACCCGATTGATCGACGGGAAGTGATTGGTCAGCTCGGTGGACAGGGCCTCCAGCGTCTTCCACTCGCTCTGACCAGAGACCACCGCTGGATGGGCGTAGGTCCGCGCATCGCCCTGCACGCCGACGCTGCGCAACGGCAGCACATCGAGCACTAGGCCGCATGTTGCCGCCACCTTCTGCGCCTCGGCGACCGTTTCAAATGCTACGTTCTCCGCGCTCGGCCCCTCGCTGCACAAGACCCGCACCGCCAGACCCGGCCCTGGGAACGGATGCCGCCAGATCAAGTGGTGCGGCAAGCCGAGCGTTTTGCCCAAGGCGCGCGCCTCGTCCTTGTAGAGCTGGTCCAGCGGCTCAACGACCTTGCCCTCGGCCAAGAGCTGCTCGATGACGCCGACGCGGTTGTGGTGGGTCTTGATGACCGCTGCGTTTTCCGTGCCGCCAGACTCAATGGTATCTGTGTAGAGCGTCCCCTGGCCCAATAGCCACTCGTCTGGGTCCAGCGCCAGTGCCGCCAGCGTCCGGTCGCGGACGCGGATGAACTCCTCGCCAATCTGCCGCCGCTTTTCCTCGGGGTCGGCAATGCCTTCCGTAGCAGAGAGGAAATCCACGCTGGCATCGACGATCTCCAGATTGTACAGGCCGGCCCCTTTCATCAGCCGCTCGACCATCGCCGTCTCGCCCTCGCGCATAAAGCCATTGTCAATGTGCAGGCCCAGCACCCGCTCCGGGCCCAAGGCGCGGTTGAGCAGGAGAAACGCCACCGACGAATCGACCCCACCGCTGACGAATAGAAAGACATTGCGCCCCTTAGCCTGCTGCTGGATCCGCTCTATGGTCTGCTCGGTGTAGCGCGCCATCGTCCAGTTGCGCTCCGCGCCACAGAGCGTGGCGAAGTTGTCGAGGATTTCCATGCCCCGGACGGTGTGCGTTACCTCTGGATGGAACTGCAAGCCGTATATTTTGCGCTCGGGGTCGCCCATTGCCGCCACCGGGCAGTCTTCGGTCGCGCCCAAGACGGCAAACCCGGGCGGCAGGGCCGCGACGTGATCGCGATGGCTCATCCACACCCGCTCGCGTGCATCCAATCCGCCCAGCACACCTTCTGCCTTGTGGATGTGCAGATAGGCCGCGCCAAACTCGTGGGTCTCCCCTCGCTCGACTTGGCCGCCCAAGCGGTGGCAGAGCAGTTGGTGACCGTAGCACAAGCCCAGCATCGGCTTGCCCATCGCCAAAATTTCGGGATTATACGCTGGGGCTTGCGGGTCATAGACGCTGGCCGGGCCGCCCGACAGAATCAGACCGTCGGCGTCTTGCAAATCGGCGACCGCGGTCTTTGGCGAGCGGATCTCGGCATGGACGCGGAGGCGGCGGAGGCGGTTGGCGATCAGGTGGGCGTACTGCCCGCCTAAGTCGAGGACGACGATGCTCAAGGGGAATCTCCAGTGAACGAGGGCGACGGCCGTGAATTACAGCGATTGTAAATGTGTAAAATTCAATGCCGCTATCTTTCCTTTTGCAAAAGCTGCCACAAACAAATCCAAATCTACGGTGACCAACGGAGTTTCTTCGGAGACGACTTCCAAGAGCGCGGCGTCGGTCAATCCAAGTCGCACGAATGCTTTGTTGCGGGCGGCAGTCTTACTGTCAACGACGATCTCTTCGCTCCTTTTAATGATATGGCGGAGTACCTCGAAAAATCGGGAACGTGCTGGGTTCGGATGTTGAGCGAGTAAATTGGAGGCTTCGGTTAGCGTGTTTGGCGTCAAGAATACCTGACCCGCTTGCCCAATTAACCCGATCAAACGCTCGTAATCTTCCTCCGTGAATCGTCGCAGGCGACGATGCTTGGCAATCAACGCTTGATCTGTCGCACCCACAACGAGCAGTACGAGCAGGTTGGCGTCAATGAATATCCCTTTCAGGGCCATTGGCTCAATTATGCTCCGCTAGCGCACGGTGCATAACGGATATGACGTGACCGTCACTGTCTCGTACGCGAACGATCTTATAGGAGCGCTGTGGTGTTGGCGGGGGTGGCGAATTTAATTCTTCAAGCGCAGGAACAAGAGAGAGAGGGACGCGCTTCTTAGGGGGATCCTTAGGAAGTTCCCACGGTCGAGAGAAACCGATAGTTATGTTCCAAACTTCCGCTACGTCGTCGAACTCAACCTCTTCTAGACCGACATGCTTCACGTCTTCATCGGCAAAAAGGTCCGCAATATGTTTTCGTGCCACCCGTGCTGCTTCCTTCACGTCCATTGATAGATCTCCTTTTTTTAGCAGTCCTAAGGTTGGAGAGAGTCGGCACTGTCGCCTCTGGCTTGGGCTAGATAGTCGGTGCTGGCACTAGTCGCCCTCTGCACAGCGGTGACACACTCGTCGCCTCCGCGGCACATAGACGCGGAGGCGACGAATGCGGTTGGCGATTAGGTGGGCACTGACCGCCAATCGAGGACGACGATGCTCAAGGTTTAGAGCCGCGCTTTCAGCCGCCCCCACGAAATGGGCGCGACACTCGTCGGCGCCGGATCAATATACAACCCCGCGCCAATGTAATAGGATGCACCCGCGATCTCGATGGGGGCCACGTAGCTTACCTTGGGGGATTCGTCTTCACCTTCTATCGCTGGATTATCCCAGAGATATTCCACAAAGCTGCCCCCGGCTTGTGCCGCCGCGATATTCTGCCGCGTGATCTTAACGCCATTGCTGTCCTCTAGGTCGATATTATTGGTGCCTTCGCGCTCGGGGATGGCTCCGTGAAACAAGCTCGTGCCGTTGTAATCGGTGATGAAGATGTAAATCGGCCCATGTTGCCATTCGTCGGTCCTAAAGCTCTCCAAAATGGCGTCCCGTTCTTCCTCATCTTGTGCAGACTCCAGTAGGCCCTTCGCCTCCAGCACGAAATTTTTCAGCGTCTCCCGATCTACTACATCCCTTGCAGCGGCAGCGGCTTTTTCTGCTCCTCCGAGCAGGCCCAGCGCGATTAGGACAAACAACGGCATGCGGATCATGGTTTTCTCCTCGTAGCTAGTTAGAGTAGTGTCTAGATACGTAAAAGGGCTTTAGGTATATAGTCAAGAGACATCGGCTCTTTTCGCCTTTTCGCGCCCTAGTACGACGGACTGACGGGACGCGGGCGCACCGCCGGACTATATTTGTCGCATGACCTCCGCACATCCACCCACCCCACCCGAACGCCTGCGTCCCGAGTTAGGGCTAATCGGCACCATTGCCCTCGGCTTGGGTTCGATCGTCGGCACCGGCGTCTTTGTCAGCATTGGGATTGGCGCTGGCATCGCTGGACCGGCGGTCCTAGTCGCCATCGCCATCGCCGCGTTGGTCGCCCTTTGCAACGGCCTATCCAGTGCCCAGCTAGCCGCCAGCCATCCGCTCAGCGGCGGCACGTACCAATACGGCTATGAGTACGCTTCGCCAACCCTCGGCTTTATTGCCGGGTGGATGTTCCTTTGCGCCAAGAGCGCGACCGCGGCCACCGCGGCGCTGGGACTTGCCGGCTACCTGCTCAACGCCCTAGATCAGGCCGCATTGATCACCCCGGTCGCCTTGGCTGCCGTGCTGGCGCTCACGCTCATCGCCTGCTTGGGTATCAACCGCACCAACAAGGTCAACATCGCCATCGTCGCCGCGACGCTTGGCTCGCTGATCACCTTCATCATCGCCGGCGCGCCCAGCGCTCTGCACAACCTGCACCTGACGCCTTTCTTGGGAGACCAAGGCTGGTCGGCCCTGTTGCAAGCCAGCGCCCTGATGTTCGTCGCTTATACGGGCTACGGTCGCATTGCCACGCTTGGCGAAGAAGTGCGCCAACCCCGCAAGACCATCCCCCGCGCCATCGTCGCCGCGCTGCTCATCGCCATGATGCTCTACATCGGCGTCGGTGCCGTCGGCCTAGCCGCCGTAGGATCGGAGGCGTTCTACGCGGCCACCATGGACGAGGCCGCTCCCCTAAAGGTCATCGCCCGAACCTTTGGCGCGCCCGGCGTCTCCTCGGTCTTAGCCTTGGGAGCTATCACCGCTATGGCCGGAGTGCTGCTCAACCTAATCCTCGGTCTGTCGAGGGTCCTGCTGGCCATGGGTCGTCGCGGGGATATGCCCCCAGTGCTTGCCCGCCTCAATCGGGAGCAGACCACGCCCTCTATTGCCGTGGCGGGCGTCGGGATAGCCATCGCCGGGCTGGTCCTCGTGGGCAACGTCAAGACCACTTGGTCCTTTAGTGCCTTCTCCATTTTAGTCTATTACGCCATCACCAACTTCTGCGCCCTGCGCTTGCCGGCCGGCCAGCGGCTCTACCCTCGGTGGATAGCCATAGTGGGCCTAGTCGCCTGCCTCGGGCTGGCGTTTTTCGTCGAGCGCACAATCTGGCTTAGTGGGTTGGGGCTGCTCTTGCTCGGCTGGTGTTGGCACCGCGTGGCGTAGGGCATGGGCTATTCTGGCGAATAGACGCTGACCTACAGTATCCGCAAGACCTTCCAAACGCTAGTGTATTTTTGACGCCGCCTTGTCCGCACTGCCGGCCGAGTCCTTCACCAGCAGCGTCGGCCGCTGCCAGCCGGCATCGTCGCAGGCGGGATGGTCGCAGTTGTAGTGGACGCCGCGGCTTTCCAAGCGCTGCCGCGCCGAGCGGGCAATGAGCGTGGCCACGGTCGCCAAGCTGCGTAGCTGTACTAGCTCGGCGTCGAGCCGGTACCCGCTGTACAACGCCTCAATTTCTCGCGCCATCCGCTCGGTCTCCGCACAAGCCCGCTGCAAGCCTCGGTCGCTGCGCACGATACCCACTTCGTCCCACATCAAGCGCCGCAGCAACTCCCGCCGCTCCTCCAGCGCAGCGGACGCAACGGCAGCACCCGCATGCGCCAGCTCGAACCGGCCCGCAGCCACAGGCGCGACTGTCCTAGCGTGCTCGACGGCGCGCCGCGCAAAGACCAAGCCTTCCAACAGCGAATTACTCGCCAGCCGGTTGGCCCCTTGGAACCCGCTCATCGCCACCTCGCCGCCCGCGTAAAGGCCCGCAATATCCGTCTGACCGTGCGCGTCCGTCCACACTCCACCGCAGCTATAGTGGGCCGCCGGCACCACCGGGATCGGCGTCTTGGTCATATCTACACCCATCCCCAGACAATGCCGATAGATGTTGGGAAAGCGGCGGCGAGTCTGGCCAGCGTCTTGGCCAGTGGCGTCCAAATAGACGCACTCGGCACCGCTTTTCTGCGTCTGCGCGACGATAGCTCGCGACACCACATCGCGCGTCTGCAACGGATCGGTAAACGCCGCGCCGCGCTCGTCGATCAGCACGGCACCAAAGCCGCGCAAAGCCTCGGTAATCAGGAACGAGGGCCGCCCCGGATCGTAGAGCATGGTCGGGTGGAACTGCATAAACTCCATGTTGCTCACCCTAGCGCCGGCCCGCCAAGCCATGGCGACCCCATCGCCGGAAGCCACATGCGGGTTGGTGGTGTGCAAAAAGACCTGACCGCAGCCACCCGTAGCCAGCAGCGTAACCGGCGCCACAGCGGCGATGGGCGCGGCTTGCTGCGAGCCCAATATCCAAGCCCCGTGGCAACGCCGTTGATCATCCACGATTAGGTCCACGGCCAAATGGTGATCGTACAAGGTCACCTGCGGCAGCACTTGCACGGCCGCGACCAAAGCGCGCGTCACTTCGCGGCCGGTCATATCGTCCGCATGCACCACCCGCGCATGCGCGTGGCCCCCTTCGCGCCCCAACGCTAACACCCCGGGCCGCGCTTGGTTGAACTGCGCCCCAATCGCCAACAGCTCGGCTACCACCTCCGGCCCTTCGGCCACCACCCCCTCGACGACCGCGCGGTCGCACAGGCCAGCGCCCGCCGCGAGCGTGTCCTGCGCGTGGCTAGCAACCGAATCGGCCGCATCCATAGCCGCGGCAATGCCGCCTTGCGCGTATTGGGTGTTGGACTCGCGCCGCTCGCGCTTGGTCACCACGGCCACGGACCCGTGCTGCGCGGCTTTGAGGGCAAAGAACAAACCGGCAATACCACTGCCGAGAACGAGATAATCCGCCTCAATTTTCATTTGATAAAAATCATCTTGTTAGAACGAACAATCGGCCCGATGCGCAATATATAGTAATACATACCGCTGGCCACGCGCTCGCCCTGCTCATCGCGGCCATCCCAAGAGGTGGTGTACAACCCCGGGGCCGCCAAACCCTCAACCAAGTGCCGCACCAAGCCGCCGGTCGAGGTGCGGACTTCCAGCTCGACCATGGTCTGGCCAGCGACAATGGGGTCGTTGATCCCGATCTGATAGTCGATCCGCGTAGCCTCGTTGAACGGGTTGGGGTAATTCTGCCCCAAGGCAAAGTCCAAGGGGATGCGTGGGTCGAAGTTGAGGAAGGGTCGCCAGCTAACATCGCCGCTGATCCGGGCCTCAATCCAGCCCTCGTCATCGTTCCCCCACCAGTTGTTGATCGCCTGCAGCGGTTGGCTGGCCCGGTTGTCGAGCAATTGCTCACTGTCTTGGACGCCGTTCAAAACCAGCCATGCCGGCACCACGCTCCCCTCCACCCGCAGGGCCAACGCATTGCGGAAGAATTGATTGCGCACAATGCGCGGGCGCGCGCTTCTCGACCAAAGGCCGACCTCGTGATTGTACAGGGCGTTGTCCTCGATCTCGACTTCTCGCGTCTCCACGCAGTAAATCCCGATCCCACCGGCAAACGCATTGCCCGCCACCTTGCCGCTAGCCCCCCGCCCCAAGACCAAGTTGGCCTCCTCGGGTGCAGCCGAGCCATTGGCATTAAAGCGGGTGTCGAGCAACGACAAAAACCCACCCTCGCGCCAGAGGCCAGCGCGGCCATTGGTGTGCAGCTCGGCTTGGTTTATCCGCGTCAAGCCCGGGCCGGCGATCCAAATGCCCACTCCCCCCGCTTCCTCAACCCGCACGCGATCAAAGAGAATCTCCTCTGCGACCTTTTCTAAGCGAATGCCGTCCGCGCTGACGTGGCGGATCGCCACCTCTTCCAAGGTAATGGCTTGGTCGAGCTTTGCGGCCCATAGGCCATAGTGGGCGTGGTCAATGGAGACGCGGCGCAAATAAACCGAGGCCGTTGGGTGCAGCACGAGTCCCTGCCAATCCCCGGGCTGCGGGTCGGCTGCGACCGAGCGGAAGGCGGTTTGCCCCTGCCCGGAAACACCGACGAAGAGATCGCCGTACACCATCAACTCCACGCGCGCCATATCCGCACCCGCAGCCAGCGCGTCCGGCCCCACCAGCACCTGCGTACCGGCGCGGACATCGAGATACCCTCCGGGCAGGACGGTCACGTCGCCGACGACCTCAATGCGGTCGCTCCAGACCTCGACGCCGGCAATCGGCCCGGCGCGGCGGCGGTCTTGCAGCTTGAGGTCGGCCACCATCCGGTCGCCCTCGCGGCGGATGCGGGTCACACTAACCCCAGGGGTAGAAGCTGGGTTGGACGCGGCCCAGAAGTCGGTAAATTGCTCGCCGTCAAACACGTCGGTGGCGTCGCCTAAATTGCCGCCAAAATCCGTGCGATAGCGCTCGTCGTGCGCCCAAAAGTCGAGGTTGTGGCGGCCACTAAACGGAGACGGCTTGCGCCCCAAGGGGAAACCCGCATCGCCAAAACGCCCATCGGCGCAGACTAAATCCACCTGTTTGTTGGTTTCCACATCGTTGCCGTTGCGAGCGGGATTTACGCGCCAGATCAGCAAGCCTTCGCCGGGCAGATTGCGCTCGTAGTAGCTGTGCTGGCGGCTGCGGAACTCCACGAGAAAAAAGTGCTCGGCCGGCGCGAGCGCGGGCAGCAAATACACTGCGCCGCCGGCGTTGACATCGGCAAAAACCACGTCGTCCCGCTCCGCGCTCAGCACTTCGAGTTGTTGATTATTTACCCCCAGCCAGCCGAGTTGCCCCAAGCTCCAAGCGCAAAAGGGATTGGGGCCATCGACCTCACCCCAGCCTCGATTGCCGTGCCCCATCAAGCCCCAATAGCCAATGCCGCCCGAGTCGTCGTCCGGCTCGGACTCAAATTCGCGGTCGTACAGGTCGGGCAGCCCCAGAAAGTGCCCAAACTCGTGAGCCATGCTGCCCACAGCTTCGACAAAAGACCGCCCGCGCTGCACGGCGCCGTTGTCCGAGCGCACCCGAATGAAGCCGCCGCGTTGGGCGCGGTCTTGGCTCACAAAGTCGCTGCCCAATCCGAGCTGGGCGACGCCCGTGGCCTCTGCGGTGATAAAGCCCGTCGGGGCCGAGGCCGAGACCATAAAAATAAAATCCACGTACCCATCGTCGTCGCCGGAGTTGGGCACTCTGTCGGGGCCGTCGTTGTCGTAGCGGCCCAAGTCCACATCCACATCAACGGCCTCGATGACCTCGCGGGCGAAGCGGCCATAATCGCCTTCTTCGCCGGTGTACGCATCGGCATTGCTGCGGGCCGCGTACCAGCGGGGCAGCACCTCGCCGGTGAGTTCAAACTGCCCGCGCGACATCTCTCGATAGAAGTGGGTCAGGCTGCCCGGCTGCTCGGCGAAAATCCCCGTAGCAAAATCCGGGACCGCCCGGCTGGCCGGGCGCTCGTCGGCAAAGTGGGCAAAGACAGTCAGGGCGTGGAGGTGCCCGATTTGGGGGACGACGCCTTGCAGGGGGGCCGCGCCGACTTTTACGACCGCGACCCAAGCGGCGATGAGGGCGTTTTTGGCAGCGGATTTAAGCATCAAACTCAGGTGGGGGCCAGATCAAGCGGCCCGCTTTTCGAGCAAGAACAAGAACTCGCGATTGGCCTCGCCTGTATCGCACGTCCATTCATGCGTCCACTTCATACTCGCCATGACATTTTTTTTGTACTCGATCGCGACCACGTCTAAAAGCCTGCCGTGCCTTCTCAGAACATCGTCCAATTCTTGGGCTGTTGCCCGGCCGCCCGAGTTGTAGGACAGGATCGTCCAGCGCGCTGGCGTGGCCTCGATGAGTTGTTCAATGGCCTCAACAGCTTTGAATCGGCCTCGATCACTGCGGCGAAACTCCTCAAAGGCGGATGTAGCTACTGAGTCTGCTGTATCGCAGCGACGATTGGCCTTGCCGAAAAGGTCGGGTTTATCAAAGAGCACAATGCTCGTCCATATATGGTAATAAGCGGCATAGCGCACACGCGATGGCGGCATTTTCTCGTTATTCGACCCATACGGGGGATCGAAATACGCCAAATCGACAGCAACATGGGGCACTAGGTCCAAGATGTCGCGTTGGAACACCTGGTGTGGCAAGGACGACGGAATGAGGTGAGGGATGTCGAGTACGAGGTCTCCATAGGAGCGGGGTGCCCACTCCTTGAGGTATGAGGCAAAGTGCCCCAAGCTGCTATCGACGCGATCCAGTGCCAGCATCAAGCTCGTTAGCACCACGGCCTTAGAGACGGAATCGAGTGCGAGCACTTCGATCTCCTGCCGAATGGCATCGAGCTTGCGGGTATTGTGTATTTGCCAAGGCTTCTTGCGGCCATCGCGCTGGATGGCACAGCCGTCGTTAGGCTGTCCTCCATAGTGCTGCGTAAACCACCCATCCACCGGCGGCACGGCGTTGAGATGATCGATGAGCGCTTGGTACTCCTCGCGCTTCTGCTTGTTGAGCAGATAGCACGTACCAAACACCTTGGACCACGCGGAAATGTCGTTGCAGAAGACCGTATAGCCACGCCGAGCGAGGGCCTGAGATACGCGCGTCGTGCCAGAGAACCCATCCAAAACGGTCTTGGCCCCCACTTTTTCAACCATCTGCAAGATGTGCGGGAGTAGTTTTCGCTTGGACCCGGCGTACTTGATGCCCTGTGTGGGAGGAACATCTACAACGATATCGCCAAAGAGCGGCAGTTGCGTCACGTTGCTATCCCCGATCCGCGCTGCAATCGTGCAATATCTTCTTTGATCTTTGCCAAGGCCGCTTTGTGTCCAGTTGACGACGATACCAGCGCATGAGAAAACAGCTTGACGAGTAACGAGTTGTGTGAATAGTCGATCCACCCTCCAGTGATGCTCTCGAAATAGCTTAGTCCCTTCTTGGTGTGAGTCCATAGGCCGCGTTGCAGAGCGTTTGCTGTGGCATCGCCATAGCGCACCTCGCAAATATAGTCCCCAGCTATATTGTAAAAGCGGAATACAGGGTGCTTTCTGCCTTTTCCTCCTACTTCTTTTGTAATGTGAGCCGCTTCACTCATAGCACGGTTGTAGTCGAACACGAGTATGTTACAACGTTGGTACTCTTCGTCGTAGATAAGCGGCAGCACGTTGATATTGCGAAACTCAACAAATGCAGAATCTTGCAAAACTTTTTGCACCGCCATTCGCCCCTTTACTTCAGACCCCTCTTTTTTTAGCCGAGGAAACATGCGGAAGTTCTTGTCGGTAGAAAGCTGAAGAGGACCATCCCCGTAAGCTTTAAGGCTGACCGAAAACTCAGCTTTGGTAATTTCGTTGATGACCTTAATATCTTCCTCTTTTGATTTTGCCCGATAGAGATCTTTGCCGACGTGAATGGAGCGAAAGTCGTACATGTATTGATTGATGAATTCGGCAATTGCTATCTCTGCCAAGTCGCCGTGCGTTTTATTCCCAATAAGACGCATGGCTAAGTACACGACAGTAATCTAAGTTGTGGTACAGCCCTGCTTTAGGTTTATTTGTAATCAGCCAGATTGCATCTAAATCCTAAACACAGGAGCTGTACCATGCTTATTCATACGATTAAAAAAGCCCTCACGCAAGGGTCGGTATCCCTCACGCGCCACCGTATCGACCTGATCAGTCGGTTGGTGTGTGCGCTGATTCAAGTGCGTTCGGTCCATATGAAAAAACTCGCGTGTAGCCTTTCGGGGATGGCCCAGATTGACAGTCACTATCGCCGTCTCCAGCGTTTTTTCAGTAGCACTGTCTCACCGTCGGTGTTTACGCAGTTGATTGTATCCAAGGTCGTTCGCCCCGGCCAACCGCAACTCTTAGTTATGGATCGCACCCATTGGCGATTGGGGCGCACCGATCAGAATGTGTTGTGTGTCGGCTTAGTCTATCAGGGGGTCTCGATTCCGTTGGTATATCAGTCGTTGCAAAAGCCGGGC
The DNA here is from genome assembly GCA_958295495.1 of uncultured Latescibacterota bacterium. Classification (GTDB taxonomy): domain Bacteria; phylum Latescibacterota; class UBA2968; order UBA8231; family UBA8231. The sequence goes on along the minus strand of OY282352.1, from coordinate 5,760,109 downwards.
AACTCCAACACCTCAGAGCGCAAGCGTCTCCTGACGAAGGTATTGGCCTACCTTGATCCCCGCGTATGCTGTTTAGTCGCCGACCGCGAGTTTATCGGTCGAGCGTGGTTCGCCTTTTTGCTGGAGCAGCAGGTCGATTTTGTCATCCGTCTGCGCGGCAATACGTCGCTTACGCTCGACGACGGTCGGCGACGTTATGGGGCTACTTTTAATGAACGGATGCCGAGAGGTACGACCCGATTCTACCCACAGACCACCCTCTATGACGGCTTGACCCTGAATTTGGTGTGTCACCGCCCCATCCGCGGCGAGCGCATCCTACTCATCACCAACCGAACTGACCTCAAGCAGGTGCTGGCCGTCTATGGACAACGCTGGGCTATTGAAACGACGTTTGCCTGTTTGAAATCGAGAGGATTTAACCTCGAAGACACCCATTTGACCCACCCCCAACGCTTGCACCTGCTGCTGGGACTGCTGGCATGGACGCTGCTATGGGCGCTGTTGGTAGGACGGCGGTTGCATCAGAGAAAACCCATCCCCATAAAAAAACATGGACGACCAGCCATAAGCCTCTTTCGAAAAGGATTAGACCAACTCACACAGATCATACACCAAGCACGAGACCAACCTAAACGCAACCGACAACATCAACACATTTTACTGTCGTGTACTTAGGACGCATGGTAAAGACGTTGCTGAGCGTGGTCGTGATCAAATCTGGGTGCTTACTGCTTAATAGCTTCAGGCGAGCAGTAAAATCTTTGTACGAGTTTGGGCCGTTCATACGGATGCTTTAACTCCTTAAAATGTCGATGGTTAAAAAAGATAAAAGACGTTCTATAAGAGGGCATGTTTCAAATTATCCGAGCCTCTAACGCTTGTCAACATAGCCCCTAGTCCAATCCACCTGTACGCCTCCGTAGTGCCTCAGCCGCTGGTCGCGCTGCACTCGGTAGCGGCTGCTCAGCCGCCAGCCGCGATAGGTGACCTCCACGAGCGCGTAGCCGCGCCAGCCCGTGCCGTAGAGCGAGCGAATGCTCACCGCCCCGGGCAGATCGTATTCGTACTCATAGATCCGCGTCCAGTACGAGTCCGTGCGGTAGCGGCTCACGTGCATGGTCAGCCAGCGCGTCTTAAACTGCACGCTGCCCAACAGACCCCACTCGGCGCGAGCGGCGCGGTGCCAACGCACCCACTCGCCGCGCCAGCGCCAAGCCCCCCGCTCCAAGTCCAAACGCCATTTGTGGCTGCGCTCTTGGGCCAACCGCTCGCCCGCCCAATGCGGCCGCAGGCGTCTTTGCCACTGCCCGCGCATGGCCCAGCGGCTACCCAACCGCCGCCGCAACTCGCCCCCCCAAGTAGCATAGGTGGCCGGCACGGGTATGAAGTAGGAGCGCGCGGGCCGGCGGTACACGTCCGCGTACGCGCGCCAGCCCCGCCCGCCGACCTCGGCCACACCGCCCCGTTCGTTTTGCATGGCCGAGGTCCCCGGGGCCGCGCCAAAGAAGCTGTGGAACCCTGGCGCGTAGTAGCGGCCCAGCGTCCGCAGCCGCAGGCCCCCATACCGCACCCGCAGTTCCCCGACCATCCCCCAGTGCCCCACGCCATCGCCGGCCGCCTCCAACGCCGCTCGACTCCGGCCCCAATCCACGCGCACTTCCACCGCCCCCATCTGCTGTTTGTTGCCGACAAAGCCCCAAGGCGTCCGCCCACCCCGACGCAAGTCGATATGGTGGGAAAAGTCCAAGGCCAGCAGGGTCGTGCCCCATTGCCAATGCTCGCCCCGCCAGTGCAGCCGCCCGCCGCCAGCGCGGATGCCCAGCAGGTCGCGGCCGGCCACCTCGGTCGCGGTTACGTGATAGCCGCTCTCGGGCAGGGAGCGCACCTGGCCCTGTTCGTCCAAACGCCCATCCCGGCGCGTCCAGCCCCCGAGCAGCATCCCGGTCCACGCCCGACCCTCGTAGCGCCACGCCGCGCCGCGCAGAGCATGGTTCTCCCCGCTAGAGCGATACCCCAAGCGCCGACTGTCTCCGGCCGGCATCCTCGGCGCGATACTCCCGCGCCGGCTGCGTCCAAACACCAAGCCCGCGCCCGTGCCGGGCCGCAGGTCGCCGACGACCCATTCGGACCGCCGCGTCTGCACTGCGTAGTAAAACGTCCTAAAATCGCTCCAGCCCGACTCGCCGCGATCGCGCTCGGCCAAGCCAAAAAACGCCTGGCCGCTGACCGGCGCGACCTCGACTCGCTGATACAACTGCCACTGCTCCCAAGCCATCTCAGCCCCGCGCACCCGCCACCGCACGGCCGCCGCGCCTAACTCTCTCAAATCGTCCAGCCGCTGCTCCAAATAGCCTGCGTCCTCCTCCCCCAAATCCCCCTCTGCCCACACCGGGCCGACCAACACCAATACCCATAGTCGCCACATAGGCGGTCCTCCTTTTTGCCGACTCATGCAAAGATCGTGCCATCCCGCCTCCCGCCTTATTTGTGGCTCGGTACTGTATCCTTCTCAACCCACCTCTGTCCCCTTTGCCGTGTACGCGACCCGCCCGTATTTTTGTAAGCCAGCTCATAAATAGTCATAAAAAGCACAAAAACTCGTTGGGCACACTGAGCTTGTCGGTATCCATAAAGCAAGGAAACACTCGCAATGCCTATCAAAGCTATTCCGACGCTTTATAAGAATAATAGGGCTAGGGTTTGGTTTGTGAGTGGCGCGTTTATTGCCGTCATCTTCGGCCTTTTTCTTTTACAACAACATCAAACTGCGGATCGAATACCGCGTCCCGAAACGTGGCGCGGGCTGACGGTCGCGCCCGAACAACGCTGCGCCCCCTACAACCGGCGCAACTATCCCTACTCGCAATCGCTTGAGCCGCGCATTGTCAAAACGCTCGGCAGTATTTACAGCCCCTATACCGGGCAAGTCTTCACGGACTTAAAACAGACCAACATCGAGCACATCGTCGCCATGTCCGAGGCCCACGACAGCGGCCTGTGCGCGGCCACCGCCGAGACCCGACGCCTTTTCGCGTCCGATCTGCTGAACCTGACCTTGGCCAGCCCAGAGGTGAACCAATGCAACAAAGGGGGCAAGTGCGCCAAGGACGCCGCCGAGTGGCTGCCGCCGCTGAACCAGTGCTGGTTTGCCGCCCGCGTCGTCGAGGTGCGCCGCAAGTACCACCTCACCATCAACCGCCGCGAGGCCGACGCCTTAGAGCACGTGTTGGCGGCTTGCGATTCTACTACGATGATCGGGCCGGCGGGTGCTGCCGTAGCGGTATCTACCAAGTCCGAGTCGCCGGAAGGCGACCCGCTTGGGCTGTGGGACGACAACGGCAACGGGCGAATCACCTGCGCGGAGGCACGTCGCCACGGCATCGCGCCAGTGCCGCGCAGCCATCCGGCTTATCCGTTTATGCGCGACGGCGATGGCGACGGCGTGGTCTGCGAATAGACCTATAGCAGTCCTAAATGACTTGAAAGCATGGCATGTTCATCGGCCCGGTCTTTTCTGCCTATAAAAAGTCATTCCCGCGCAAGCGGGCTTCACCGCGCCTTTAGGCGTGACATCCAGTCTTGAAGGATGTAGGATTGCTATATCATCCGGGTTAGATCGCGCCCGGCCGTACTCTATCGAAAGGCGATTTCTAATTCTAAGTGTGCAATGATAGCATTATGAGATAACTTCTAGCGCAACCCGCACAAGGAGCTACAACGCGAAATTCGCCACTTGTAACGAGTACTTCACCGACTGGCCCATCGAAGAGGTCTTCGACTATGCGGCCGACCTCGGATACGATGGCGTAGAAGTCAGCCCGTATTTTATCTAAGGCTTGGAGGATCGCGATGAAGGAAATAGGTATTTCCGAGTTCAAGGCGAAGTGCATCGACGAATTGAAGAAGGTGCAACGGACGGGGGAACCGCTCCTCGTGACCTTGCACAAACGGCCCATAGCCACGGTCAATCCGTACCGCGAGGAAGGCCCCTCGAACAGAGAGCTAGGCAAACTGCGCGGCCGGATAACCATTCACGGCGACATCGTTCACACCAACTTCGGGAATGAGTGGGAGATGGATGCGTGAGGATCCTACTCGACACGCATGTATGGATCTGGTCGCAGGAATCGCCGGAACAGCTCGGCCCGGACGCACGGGATACTGTCGCCGACGAGGCCAACGCGCTCCTCGTCTCAACCGCATCGTCCCTAGAAATTGCACGCCTAGTGTGGGGAGGCCGGCTGACCCTAGCAGGCCGACTCGATACTTGGATATCCGAATCGCTCAATGCACTGCTCGCCGAAACCGTTCCCCTCACCCACGAGATCGCGGTTGCGGCCTATAACCTGCCTGGGAAATTTCACCGCGACCCCGCCGACCGAATGCTGGTCGCTACCGCCGTTGTGCATGACCTGACCTTTATGACCGCTGACGAGCGTATCCTAGCTTATCCCCATCTACTCTCGCTCGATGCACGCAGTTGAGAAGTCCGAACATAGAAATTCTAAGCCCAACCACAATAAGGAGCACCGCACATGAAATTCGCCACTTGTAACGAGTACTTTACCGACTGGCCCATCGAAGAGGTCTTCGACTATGCGGCCGACCTCGGATACGAAGCCGTCGAAATCGCCCCCTTTACCCTCGCCGACAGCGTCGAAGACATCCCTGCGTCGCGCCGCGCCCAAATCCGCGCTGCCGCCGAACGCGCCGGCGTGGAAATCGCCGGCCTGCACTGGCTTTTGGCCAGCCCCGACGGGCTATACATCACCCATCCCGACCCGGCCATCTACCAGCGCACCTGCGCGTACTTTAAGGAACTAGTCCAATTCTGCGGCGACCTCGGCGGCCGAGTGATGATCATTGGCTCGCCCATGCAGCGCAACGTGCAGGAAGGGTGGGATTACCAAGAGTGCTGGAGCCGCATGCGCGGGGCGTTTGAAGGCAGCTTGGAGTTGGCCGAACAGCACGGCGTCTATCTCTGCATAGAGTCCCTGAGCAAGGAGCAGACGAACATCATCTCCACCTGTGCGCAAGCGCGCAAAATGGTCGCCGAGATCGACCACCCGCACTTCCAGACCATGGTCGATGTGTGCTCCGGTTCGACCGAGGAAATTTCCGTCGCCCAGCTTTTGCGCGACTCCGGCCAGCACCTCTATCACATCCATGTCAACGACGCCAACAAGCGCGGCCCCGGCTTTGGCAACACCGACTTCGCCAGCGTCATGCGGACGCTAACGGAGTTGGACTATCAGCGCTACGTCTCAGTGGAAGTATTCGATTTTAGCCCGGATCCGCGCACCATTGCCGCCGGCAGTTTGCACTATCTCAAGGGCCTTGCCGCCGCCCTGTGACGCGCGCTAAACTCCCTTGACAGCAGCGCCCTTTTTGCGAACTTTCGGGCACTGATAAAGAAAGGATTCCTCATGCCCAACTACACCTTCAACCACATCCACCACGAGGCCGCCGACGTCCACGCCGCGGTCGCTTGGTACAAAAAGCTCTTCGGTGCCACCAGCGATCCGCCCTTTGAGCGCGGCGGTGCGACGTGGGTTCCAGTCCACATTGGCGCGGTGCAAATCACCGTCACGGACCGCGAGTTTGCCCCGATGGAATTGGGGCGCTATCAGGGCTACGACCACCTCGCCCTCGCCTCCGACGACTTCGATCAAACCCTCGCCGACCTCGCCGAGCACAACGTCGAGATCTGGATGGGGCCGGTGACGCTCGATGACGGCAGCCGCATCGCCTTCATCAACGGCCCGGACCACGTCAAGATTGAACTGATGGAGCAAAGCTGAGTGGAAATCCGCCCTTTCGGCCTGTGGTCCAGCCCCCTCTCGCCCGACGAGTTGGCCAGTTCCACGCGCCTCCGCGATGTGGCTTGGGATGCCGACGGCCGCACCCTCGTCTGGCTGGAGGGCCGGGGGCCGCAGGGCGTGCTCGTCTGCCAAAAACCGGGGACTGCCCCGCGCGACCTCAACACCGCGCTCTCGGTGCGCGCCCAAGTCGGCTACGGCGGCGGCGATTTGGCTGTAGCCCGCGGCCACGCGTACTTCGCCGAGCACGGCGGCCGCCTCTACCGCCAGCCGCTAGCCGGCGGCCCAGCCGAGGCGATCACCCCCCAGTTTGGTCGCGCCGCGTCTCCTGCCCCTGCGCCAACCGGGCGTCATCTCGCGTACGTCCACAGTTACGAGGACCGCGACACCCTGGCCATCGTCGATGTCGCCGGGCGCTTTTGGCCGCAAATCCTCGTGCAGGGGGCCGACTTCTACATGCAGCCAGCTTGGCACCCCAGAGGCGACCGCTTGGCTTGGATCGAGTGGGATCATCCGCAAATGCCTTGGGACGGCACCCGCCTAGTGCTGGGCCAGCTTGCACACAGCCGCCACGGGCTGCCCAGCCTGCGCGCAACCGAGGTGCTCGCCGGCGACGCGGACACTGCCATTGCCCAGCCTTGTTTTTCGCCCGACGGTCGCTATCTGGTCTATGCCTCGGACGAGCGCGGCTACAGCAACCTCTGGTGCCGCGACCTCGCCAGCGGTGCCACGCGCTGCCTGTGCGAGGACGCCAGCGACATCGCCGGTCCCGCTTGGGTACAGGGACTACGGGCATTTGCGTGGGCCGCCGATAGCCGCACCTTGTATTTCGTGCGCAGCGAGAACGCTCAGCGCCTAGCCTACGCGCTCGACTTCGCCAGTGGGACGGTCGCCAAGGTCGCGGCACTGGCCGCATACACCCACATCGAACAGCTCGCTGCGGCCCCGCGCGGCAAGGGCTTGGCCTGCATTGCCGCGGCCAGCGCGATCCCCGCCCGCATCGTCGCCGGTACTACTACCCAAGTAACAGTCCGCGCTCGCTCCGCCAGCGAGTCGCTGGCCCCCGCCGATCTCTCCCCGCCCGAGCCGGTTTCTTGGGCCAGCGAGGACGCCACGCAAGTTCACGGGCTGTACTATCCTCCGGCCAGCCGCCACTTTACCGGCCAAGGCCAACCGCCGCTGATTGTCATGATCCACGGCGGCCCCACCGGCCAAGTCGAGACCGGCTTCGAAGCCACCAATCAGTTTTTTGCCACTCGTGGCTTTGCCGTCCTCGACATTGACTACCGAGGTAGCACCGGGCGCGGTCGGGAGTACATGAGTGCCCTGCGCACCCGCTGGGGCGTCCTCGATGTCGAAGACGCCATCGGCGGTGCCCAGCACCTCGTCGCCAGCGGCCTCGCCGACCCGGAGCGCCTCGTCATCATGGGCGGCAGTGCCGGTGGCTACACGGTCTTGCGGGTGCTGACCACGCGGCCCGGCTTTTTCCGCGCCGGCATCTGCCTCTACGGCGTGGCCAACCTCTTCACTCTCGCCGCGGACACCCACAAATTTGAGTCCCGCTACCTCGACTCCATGATCGGCCCTCTGCCCGAAGCCGCTGAGGTCTATCGCGCTCGCTCGCCGATCTACGCCGCCGACCAGCTATGCGACCCGCTCGCCATCTTTCAGGGGACCGATGACCAAGTCGTGCCCCCGGCCCAAGCCGAGGAGATCGTCGCCTCGTTGCGCCGCCGCAACATACCGCACGTCTATCATCTGTACGAAGGCGAGGGCCACGGCTGGCGCAAACCCGAGACCGTGCGGGCCTTCTACCAAGCCTGCGAAGCCTTCCTCCGCCAGCACGTCCTCTTTGCCTGAAGCTTGAACGCACTACGCAAAATGCCCCAGAGAACAAACGAAACGCAGGATACCTCACTGCTTTTATTTGGCGATCTCAAAAAACATGCGCCCGGGCTTATTGTGCAGGGAGCAGAGCGGAACGCGGCGGAAATCGCTCTCGTATCACGCCTGATATTCGTACAGTTTTTACAAAAAAATGGATACTTGGGAACAAAGAGGGAAAACTATCTTCAGAACGCCGCGCAAATGGTACTTGCAAAGGAGCAGGACCTCTACGAGGACTTCGTCAACATATTATTCGATCAAATTCTCTCCGTTCCTCTCGCTTGCAGAACGCCTGCGCTTAACGAGCATCCACTTTTTCAAGGGCTCCCCTATCTGGACAAAGCGGTGTTTGCACTGCCCTTTGCTGCGGCGACAACAGTTGATAGCGAGCGGTTACATCAACTTATATGTGGCGTTTTTCCCAAGTACAATTGGCATCTTTCCCCTACTGATAAAACACCCGCTGAGAATCATCTACCCAACATCGAGCCATGGATCTTAGGTTATCTATACGAACGCGGCATCAATCGCAAGGAGACGGGAACGTATTTTACGCCCGACGAACTTTGTTATAACATTGCCCGCCACGCCATTGAAAACTGGTTGCTAAGCAAATATACCAGAGAATTTAAGGCTGCCGACCTGCTCTTGCGGGCTTTCTCACACACTGATAGCGCAGCTCGCCGGAGTTATGCGAACCGCCACCCCGATATCCTCTCTTGGATCGAGCACTCGCTGAAAACAGTGCGGATAATTGACCCGGCGGTAGGGGCTGGGGCCTTTCTGGTAGCAGCCGCGAACGTTCTCGTGGACTTTTTTCAGTTTACCTCCCTATTGCACGCAAACAGCAGTTCTAAGGCACCTATCATAAGAAGGATATTCGAGCAAAACATCTACGGGATAGATATTGCGCCCCAAGCCCTCGATTTAGCCAAATTGCGTCTGTGGCTACTGGAGCGGGCACTGTTATCCACCTCGACGCCAAATTGCGTCTTAGCACCTCTGAATAACCTAACAGTAGGCAATGCCCTCATCCCGCTTGCGTCCTCCAGCCCTAGTTACCAACTCTCCATATTTGATGACGCACCTGCTGCTCTGAGGCAAGCAGACGTGCGGTCTTTTTTGAGCCAGTTTGACGGATTTGATATTTCTCTGGGAAACCCGCCTTTCGTCCCTCTAAGCCAGCAGAATAGCATTCGCGGCAAACGCGAATTCATCGAGCACTGGAATGCCACTAATCCTGCCTATCCGCTTAAACCTACGTCGGATTTGAGCACGTTCTTCATATTGCGCGGCATTGAAATCCTCAATCGCGAGGGGGTCCTATCGTATATCACGTCTCGCAACTTCTTCGATACCAAGTACGGAAAATCCATGCGGCATCACTTGACCAACGAGGTCGATTTGCGCCATGTATTCACACTGCACACCCACCCCTTTACCCAATCGGGCATGAAGGCGAAAGCGAATACCGTCATTTTGACCTTAAACCGCGGTAAACCTACTGGCGACAGCCTGCTCTTTAGTCATATTTCTAACTGGAAGCAGCCTCTGAGCACAACTGAGGGCCGCCCCGTAAAACGGCGGGAACTCGCACTCTCTGACAACTGGACCGAAACGCTTTTCTTTCAGACTCAAATCCGCAAAGAGTTGATTTCATTTTGCACTAATATATTGTCTCGATATACTCGAGCTAAAATGGGCGTAAAAACAGGTTGGAATGCCTTTTTTCTGTTGCGAGAAGATCGCGAGCCATTTCTGAACTTTTTCGCCAACGTTTCCTCTAAGCACTTGGTCCCCGCAGTAAAAAATTCGCGTGGCCTGCGCGGCTTTGTCATTCCTCGGCGCACTCCCTTTAGATTGCTGAACTTATACAGGCGAGTAAACGAAAGCGAACCCGTTTTCAAGTACATTCAGGAATGCGGCACTAGAGCCGACCACTTGGCCAATCGCATGTCCATTAAAGGCCATTGCCCAGAGTGGTATACACTCTCGCTGCCCAACCCTCCAGCCATTGCTGTTCAATGTATCGTCGATACAACCATTGGCGTCTTCTGGAACAAATTTAGCATTTATGCAACCGATCAATTCCAAGTTATCGAACCCTCTGGCGACCACGAGCTCGACGTTCTCCTCTTTCTGTTTCTCTCTAGTAGAATTGCCCATCTATTGCTAGAGGGTAGCGGACTTCACCGTGCGCGATTTGATGGTAGCTTTATGTTGAAAATCCAAGTTGGTCACCTCAACAATTTGCCGTGTCCCGATTTTGCTTCATTTCCCTCAAGCATAAGAGAAGAATTATTGAATATCATGGATCCCATTTTGAATGTTCAAGACCGCAAAGACGAAAAAGCCTATCACCTCATCGACCAACTCGACGAGCTATTTTTAAGAGGATTTGGGTACAGCGGCGATAAAATTCACAGTTTGCAAAAGAAAATCAAGACCGCTCTAAATGAGGCGATCATGTTTCGTTGGACTAAAGCCCGTCCAGAATTGTCCCAAAACGGCCCAGAGTGAATTAATCGAGATGCTAATGGCGATTCCATTCAAAAAATTGGGCAAACTCATTCTCAAGTACTTGCGTCCCAAGCGCACAGAAATTCCATTGAAAAAATTGGAAAACCTGATTCTCGAATACTTGCTTGCCAAGCGCACCATTCAGATAGAAAATCCCCAAGAGCGACAGGGGAATAGCAAGCTCTGGGAAAAAGACTTGGAAGAATTTTTCATCGAACAGGACTTTCAGTTTGCTCGGAACGATTCCCAAAGTCCCGACTTTGAAGATCCCTTGAACTTTGACCTAAAGACGGTACGCAGCGACCGCTCGACCCTGACCTTTACGATTGCGCCACTGACTGAAAGGCAAGCAAAAACGGGGAAATTGCTCTATCGAATGGTTGTCTTGATCTGGGAGTATAATTTCACTGGCCGCTATGGAGAAGCGGTGAATGCTATTGTAATCCCCAAGAAAGCACGTGCGGTTCTAACGAACTGGAGCTACAAAGGCATTCAAGTAAAATCGGGGATTTCCAATGAGCTGATTAAAGAAAAAGGCTTGTTATCGCGGTCGTGACAATACATAAGCCTATCAACGCGCCCTAACCTACTAACGCCCCCAAGGAGTACCCCTTGCGCTACGAAACCGTCATCGGCATGGAAGTCCACGTCGAGTTGCAAACCGCCTCCAAGATGTTTTGCGCCTGCGCGGCCGATCACTTTCAGGTGGCGGCCAACGCCCATATCTGCCCGGTGTGTACCGGCCAGCCCGGCGCTTTGCCTACGATCAACAGGCGCGCTGTCGAGCTGACGGTTATGACCGGCATGGCCCTGCATTGCCAAGTCAAGCCCCGCAGCGTCTTTGCGCGCAAAAACTACGTCTATCCCGATCTGCCCAAGGGCTACCAAATCTCGCAGTACGAACAGCCCTTGTGCGAGAGTGGTTGGCTCGCGATCGACGGCGAGAGGGGCCCCAAGCAGATCGGCGTCGTCCGCGTCCATCTCGAAGAAGACACCGGCAAGCTCCAGCACGCCGGCCGCGCCAGCCTGATAGACTACAACCGCGCCGGCGTGCCCCTGATGGAAATCGTCACCGATTCCTCGCTCCGCTCGGCCGACGAAAGCTATGCTTATCTCACCCAAATTCGCCAGATCGTCCGCTACCTAGGCGCGTCCTCTGGCGACATGGAGAAAGGGGCCATGCGCTGCGAGGCCAACATCTCGATCCGGCCCGCGGGCAGCCGAGAATTGGGCACCAAGGTCGAGGTCAAAAACCTCAATTCCTTCCGCGCCGTGCGCAGTGCCATCGCCTACGAAGCCGAGCGCCAGCAACGCATCGTCGAAGCCGGCGGCCACATCCGCCAAGAGACCATGGGCTGGGATGAACGCGCCAACATCACTCTTCCACAGCGCAGCAAAGAGACCTCGGACGACTACCGCTACTTCCCGGAGCCCGACCTGCTGGTCGCAGACTTAGACGACGAGTGGATCACCAGAGTCCGCGCCAGCTTGCCCGAGTTGCCCGCCGCCAAGGCCGCGCGCTTTGCCTCCGCCTACGGACTCAACCCGCAAGAGATCGCCGCCTTGATCGAGGACCAAGCCGTGGCCGCGTATTTCGAAGAGGCCGCCCAAGTGCAAGGCGCAGACCCCAAGCAGGTGGGCAACTGGATCACCGGGGAAATTTTTCGCCACCTCAACGCCGAGGGCCAGTCGATTGAAGACGTCGAGGTCCAGCCAGCCGCGCTCGTCGAGTTGCTCTCCTTAGTCAAAAAGGGCACGATCAACCAAAACGCGGCCCGCGAAGTCTTTGGCCAACTGTGGGAACAGGGCGGCTCGCCCGCCGAGATTGTCGCCGCGCACGGCCTCGGGCAAATCTCCGACAGCGGGGAACTCGACCAAGCGGTGGCCGAAGCGATCGCCGCGCATCCCGACGCCGTCGCAAAAATCAAGGGCGGCAACCACAAAACCGTGCAATTTCTGATGGGTCAGGTAATGCGGGCGACACAGGGGAAGGCCAACCCGCAACTCGTGCAAGAATTGTTGCGCCAGCAGCTCGGGGTATAAAAAGGATGGAACTTCGATCTGGCTGAGAAGGTGAGGCCGCTGAATCCACATCTGAGAACGTAGCATATTCGGAATCCACATCCGAATATGCTACAAAAAACTTGGTTAGATAGACGATATTCAGTCAATTCTACGAAAAAGTTGAACAGTACGCCGAAAAGTCCACCCAAGCCCATGATGTCGGTCTTCTCCGGAATCTCTGGATGCTCTTACTGCCTTCGGCGGTTTCGGGTCGGATAGAAGCTCAGAATGCCAAGCTCGAGCCCCGCTTTCAGCGCTTGGCTACTATGCTAGAGGCTATGGTGGCTGATTCTACACGGCCTAACAACTCCCTCCAAGCACGTACGAGCCTGATACTGATGCGGACGATCCGTGCTCAATACGATAGTAGATCCGATGAGGTAGAAGAAGGTTGGCGGGAGCTAGCAGAAGTCGTTGACAAATCAGATAGCTTGGTTGCGTATTCTACAGAGCACCTATTCGATCTCGTTAGAGAACTCGGTGAATACGTTGATAGTCCTGCATTCGACATACTCTACGATAAGTTGGCAAATGCCATGAGGCAGAGACGCAGCGATGGCGAAGCAGGCATAGCATACGTCAACCGGGCAACGCAGAAGGTGAAACAAAAAAAATTCTATGAAGCAATCCAGTGGTTCGGACGAGCCGAGGAGCTACTAACTAAGGAAGAATATTCTGAAGAGCTTGTAACGACGCTGACCGGTGTCAGTTACGCCTTTGAACGCGTGGGGCTTCCATGGGCAGCTAGGAATAAGGCGTTAGCGGCTGCAGAGCGAACTTTGGCAACGTTCGTTGAAGAAGGACAGATAATCCCTGAAGCAATGATTGCTCTGAATCGGCTTGTATGGATCGAACTGAGGCTAGGACGCATCCCTCACATTCTAGACGCGATGACTCTTGCGCGTTCTATCACCTCACATCTTAACTTATCCGAGGACCTACAGCAAGTCTATGCTAAAGAACTCCAGATGCAAGAGTGGATACTTGGTATTCACTTGCTACACCTTCCGCTGGAGACACTTCCGGTTATAATACGCCTACCCGGCACGTTACAGCGACTAGGACTTGACTACGCCCGGATGGCATTACTGTTTGCCCTTGGCCATGAACAAACCCTACGTAAAGAAGGATACATTCCGGCAGATGAAGATGAGGAGAACGTGCAGACCTTCTTTGAGCAATGGCAAGATCAACCTGCCGCTAACGATATTTCTCCTCTACCAGTACTGGTAAATGGGAAGACTAGTGAACTGAAATCGACTATCCTCGGCCTGGAACTCGTTGTCGAGACGCCCAACAATATTACTTCTTTCGGCATTGTTGAAGGAAGATGATCAGAGCTACCCATTACTCCGCGACAGGCCGTGGCGTACAGCGAAAGCCAATGGCTCGGACGTACCGATTAAATTTACAGATTTTGGAACCGGATCACCGCCTAAAGATTTGCTTGCTAGAGACCAGCTACGACATACAGACCGTCGCGTTCTATCACCGATAGACATCCCTTTGTGGAATCGGGCGAATTGGCGAGGAACCGTTTTTGTTTTGGACCATCATGTTCCACCAATCCTCGCTATCGGGTTTGAAGATGGAGAGGCTGGTCAAGCGATTTTTCGCACATGGAAGGATCGCTGGGGCAATGGAGACGATGCGCTCAGGGTGGCAATCATTACTGGCCTATCTAAGCGGAATCCTGCGGAGTATGCAGTAGTCGTAGGGCCGAAGCTCCGATATGTGCCAGAGGACAAAAAGAAGGTTTTTATGTTCGTATCGAGAATAAATCGAATGTCGCCAAACACTTCGACAAATCTGGACAATTTTGTCACAGCCTATAAAAGATGGGGAACCTTCTTTCTTGCGCCAGTTCGGATTAGCCCAAGTAGAGGAATACTGGAAATGCCATCCACTCAATTCGCTCTCGCCAAACGGCAACTTGATATCCGTGAGGCTTGGCAGATAGGCGAGAACGATCCCGACCTCGTCGCCTTATCCGAAGATGACGATCCCATTGTTCCAGAAGGAGTGACTAACCCACCTGTCAATAAGGCCCTGATGCGAAAACGGTCCTTTGGATAGATAAGGACTCAGCATGACTCATGAAGCAACAACGATGGGTGATTGAACTGCGGATTGGCGATAGCTTGCGACGAAAAATCGTATGGAGAAGAAGAACAAAAAAATGCCCCCCCTGACTACTCCGTCACCGGAGAGGGCCCCTTGGGCCCTTATCATCAGGGGAGGACTTCAAACGTTCAAGCGTAAGAATGAATTTACTACTCGACAGCAGACGGGTCAAGAATGTGGACGGAACGCGAAAATCGCGTCCTCTGGCCACGACACAACAACTCGGTGGAAAAGCGTACGGGGCCAGTAAATGTACGGTGATTAGATCGGGCCAAGATCACCAAAGGCGGCGAACGCCATACCTATCGAAGAGCGATTCAATGGAAACGAGCACCAAATTGCCGGACAATGCTTGGGCGATGAGCATTCTGTCGAAAGGGTCGCGGTGCGGACCCGGCAAGGACCCAGCGCGCGCAGCGTGCTCTACAGTGATTGGCAGTTCCTCGAAGTTCTGTCCAGCTATTGCCCCGGGAATATCGAGGGCCAGTGCTTCCGCGTCTGGGAGTTTGCCGATCCGATGTTTGGTGGAGATTTCCCAAGCCGACGCCGCGCTGATCAGTACTTCGTTGTCCTCATCCCCAATCGCCTGCCGCGCAGGTAGCGACAGGCGGCGGCTCCCGGAAAGCCACCAAAAGAACGCATGGGTGTCGAGCAGCAGGCGCAACGCTCAATTACCCTCCCAAGCGGCCAATTCCTCTTCTGGTAGTGGGTCAAAGAAGCGGTCGTCGAGTTTTATCTGGCCCTTCATGGAGCCGAATTGCCGCTGGCCCTGCTTTTGGACGCGCACGATCTGGGCCACTGGCGTACCGCTACGGGCGATGACGACCTCCTCCCCGGCTTCGACTTTGGCAAGCAAGCGCGACAGGTTGGTCTTCGCTTCATGGACATTCACTGTTACCATCGCTAATTCCTTGAGAATGAAGTTAGCTAAAAATATAGCTAATTGAGGAGCGTGGCAAATGGAGAGCCGTTTGTGACCACCTTCAACATCACCGAAGCCACCACCGTCCAATTCCCCATGGTCCGCCACGCGGCCGAGATCGGCTGGACGCCACTCTCGCCACAAGACGCCCTGCGCAAGCGCGGTGGCGAGGCCGGGATGCTGTTCCGCGATGAGCTTGAAGGCACTCTCGGGCGATTCAATCCCTCGCTGACAGATGACTCCAGCCGCGCCATCGTCGAACGACTCGAAGCGATCCCACCGACGATTGAGGGCAACCGCGAGATGCTCGCGTGGCTGCGCGGGGAGCGGCAGTGGTACGACGAGGCCGAAAAGCGATCTCGACCCGTCCAACTCATCAACTTCGATGCACCTAGCACCAACATCTTCTACGTCACTTGGGAATGGAAGCTCAAGCCACCGGCGCGCAAGGGCAACCGCGCAGACGTGATGTTCGTCGTCAACGGCGTGCCGGTTGCCATCGTCGAGCATAAAAACCCAAAAGACGCCGACGCCATCGAGCGCGGCGTCGCCCAGTTGCGACGCTACGAGCAGGAGACGCCGGAACTGATGGGCGCGGCGCAGCTCTTCAATGTTACACACCTCCTCGACTATTGGTATGGCGTCACTTGGAATATAGCGCGCCGGTCCATGGCGCGTTGGAAGGAACAGCCAGAGAAAAGCTACCGCTTCGCCGTCCAGTCCTTCTTCGAGCCGACCGACTTCCTGCGCACTCTGCGCGATTGGATTCTGTTTTACGTCGAGGACGGCGAAACGCAAAAGTCCGTGCTGCGCCAGCACCAACGCCGGGCTGTGGACCGCATCGTCGAGCGCTGTGCCGAGCCGGCAAAACAGCGCGGACTTATATGGCACACTCAAGGCTCCGGCAAGACCTTCACTCTGCTCACGGCCGCTCGTCTGATCTTGGAACGCAAGGATGAATTCCAGATGCCGACCGTAGTGGTGGTCGTGGACCGGACGGAACTCGAGGGGCAACTCAAGGGCTGGGTCGAGCGGCTGCTCGGCGAGATGCAGCAGCAGGACATCGCAGTATGGCGCGCCAACTCCAAGGCCGCGCTGCGGGATATGCTCAAAACCGATAAACGCGGCCTGATCCTGTCTATGATCCACAAATTTGAGGGGCTTGAGAAAGACGCCAATACCCGCGACAACGTGTACGTGTTCATCGACGAGGCGCACCGCTCGGTCGCTAAGGAACTGGGGACCTATCTCATGGCGGCCGTTCCCAACGCAACGATCATCGGCTTCACCGGCACACCAATTGACCAAACTGCATACGGAGAAGGCACCTTCAAGATATTCGGAGTCGATGACGAGTTGGGCTATCTCGACAAGTACTCCATCGCCGAGTCAATTGAGGACGAAACAACGCTGCCGATCCGCCACACCATGGCCCCGAGCGAGATGATGGTGCCGGCAGAGCGGCTCGACCAAGAATTCTTCGCCCTCGCCGAGATAGAGGGAGTCGCCGATGTGGATGAGCTCAACAAGGTCCTCGACCAAGCTGTCGGCCTGCGCACCTTCCTCACCGCGGACGACCGCATCAAAAAAGTGGCCGAGTTCGTCGCCAAGCATTTCCGCGAGAACGTGGCGCCGCTCCATTACAAGGCGTTCCTCGTCGCAGTAAGCCGCGAAGCCTGTGCCAAGTACAAGCGAGCACTCGACGAGTTGCTGCCCCCCGAATGGACTGCGCCGGTCTATACCGAGAATGCCGCCGACATCGTCAATCGCCCGCTCGTTGCGGAGTACCAGCTTTCGCCGGACCGCGAGGCCGATACGCGCCTGATGTTCAAGAAAGCGGATGCGAATCCGCAGATTCTCATCGTCACCGACAAACTGCTCACAGGCTACGACGCGCCGCTCCTCTACTGCCTGTACCTCGACAAACCCATGCGCGACCACGTGCTCTTGCAAGCCATCGCGCGCGTGAACCGCCCTTGCGGCGCACAAAAACGGATCGGCCTCGTGGTCGATTTTGTCGGCGTGCTGCGCGAACTGAAAAAGGCGTTGCAGTTCGACTCGTCCGACGTCAGCGGCGCAATTGAGGACCTCGATCTCCTGCTGAGCGACTTGCTCGACAAGCTCAGACGAGCGGAAGCTACCTACCTCGCGGATGGGGGAAGCGGTGGCGCAGATGAACGACTGGAGAAGCTCGTCTATGGGCGTTTTCTAGCACCGGAGCAGCGCAAGGAGTTCTTTGAAGCCTACAAGGCGATCGAAGCACTTTGGGAGATCCTGTCACCTTCGCCAGAGTTGCGCGACCACATCGAAACCTTCAGGCGGCTGGCGCGACTCTACGAGACCGTGTGCAACGCCTATGCCAGCGGCATCAACTACACGCCAGATTTGGCGAACAAAACGCGGCTTCTGGTACAAGAGAATGCTACTCAAGAAGGGCTCGGCCGGCTGACGAAGACCGCGACGTTTGACGTATCCACCCTTAAAACGCTGCAAAGCGAGCCCGGCTTGGCGGAGGCCAAGGTGTTCAACCTCGTGCGCGGCTTCCGGCAGGAAATCGAGAGCAATCCCGATAAAGAGCCCGTGCTGCTGCCCTTAAAGGAACGCGCCGAAAGCATCCTGAAGGAACTGGAAAATCGCCAGACGACTGGGCTGGAGGCCATGAATCGGTTGGCCGCCCTCGCCGCGGAAAAGGATGCAGCGATTCGGGCCGCACGGAACAGCGGGCTATCGTCGCGTGCATTCGCGGTCCATTGGGCACTCAAAGACGACCCCAAGCTAAAGATCGCTGGTATCGATACCTTGGAGTTGGCACGACGAGCGGAAATGCTGCTCGACCGCTTCCCCAACGCGGCTGTCAACGAAGACGAGCAACGATACCTGCGCACGGCTCTGTATGTTCCGCTGCTGCGACTGCAAAATGACGAACGGATCCGCGCCGTAGAGCGCATCCTCGGCATTTTGGAAGTAAGTACCGATGCGGACTCCTGACGAACGGCGCAAGATCCTGCGCGAGCGCGTCGCATCTTGGGCGCGGCGGCTGAACGTCCAGCCGCGGCAGGTGCGCGTGCAGCGCATGACGCGCAAGTGGGGATCGTATTCGACCGCAGGCGTCGTCACCCTCGCCGCGGACCTTGCCGACCAGAACTTAGACTTCCAAGACTTCGTCATTGTCCACGAGTTGCTGCACCTGCGCGTACCCAACCACGGCAAGCTCTTCAAAGCCTTGCTGACGGCTCACGTGCCCGCTTGGCAAACATATCAGCGCACCAAGGCCAAGCGACCCACCCCGACAAACGAATCCGCCGCCAAGCGATAGAAGTAAATCCCCGAGGCCACCGCCCGCCCGCCTCGGTCGCGCCCATCCCAGACGAACTGATAGCGGCCAGCCGCTAAGTGCCCTTCCACTATATCGCAGACGGGTCGGCCTAGCGCGTCGTAGAGCACCAGCGCGACCACCGCCGCCTTAGGCAGATCAAACGACAGCGCAACCTCGGCGTTGAAGGGATTGGGATAGGCCGGATACAGTGCAAAGTCGGCGGGCAGAACCATCGTCGCCTTGGCCCCCCCTTCCTCCGTGCGAAACGGCACCCACGCCACCGCGCCTTCGATCTGCGCGGCAATGGCTGCGCTATCGGCCCCGCTCCAGTAGTTGTCTTGGGCGTCCAACTCCTCGGTGCTCAAGTTCTCAATCGCCGTGGCATTGTTGGCAAAGGTGTTGCCGCGGACTGCCGTCGGCACCTTTGGCCCTTCGACCCGGATGGCCACGGCATTGTCCGCAAATCGGTTGCCGACGATATGCGGCGCAGAATCCACGGATTGGAGCGCCGGCGTCCCGCGGACAAACTCGCTGGCGCGAATCTCCAGCGACTCCACGCCGGTTAGGTCCAAACCCCTTCCCCCGACAAACGCGCTCATATCAATCACTCCTCTCGCCCCCAACCCCAAGCGCAGGCCCGCAGTAACATGGGCCCTAAACGTCGAGTTCCATATCTCCACCAGCGATCCGGCGATTTCGGCACCAGCGCGCAAGTTGCGCTCAACCAGCACCTGCGCAAGGACTAGGCGCGTCGCACCCCCGGCCCGCAAGCCATCGCCTTGGTTGCTGACGATGCGGCTGTCGTGCAGTTCCACCTCGCCCAGCCACTCCTCCAAATCCATGCCGTGTGAGGTATTTTGCTCAATCTGCGACTTCCACATCTCGAGGCGCTGGCCGCGGCCGCCTATGGCTCGCACCCCAGCCCGCGGGTCGTCCGGGTCGAGGCGGCCGTTGTTGACTACGGCGACGCGGATGGCCTCTAAGGATGCGTTATTGAGCAGGATTCCCTCTTGGCCGTTGCCTTCAATGGTGGTGTTCCGCAGCGCGAGCTGTCCGCTGCCAGCAATGAGAACGGCCGGGCCGGCGATAGTGGTAAATTCGCTCCGATCTACCTGTGCTCGGCCATTGAGCATCAGCCGCAGGCCGTTGCCGCCGCTTTCGCGCACCGCAGAGTCGGCGATACGCAGGCTTGTGTCCTCGTCAATCTCGCCGCTAAAGGCAAAAGCCGTGCGCGTTATCTCGGCGTACTGGACCTCGACTTGGGCACCCGGCAGCACGTGAATGCCATACCACAAGCCGTCGTTGTCCGGCCCGGGCTCGGTGAATAGCTGCGCCCGCTGTCCAGCCACCCCTTCAATCGTCAACGCGCCTTCCACGATTAGCTCGGCAAAGTCCGGGGACGCGCCGCGCCGGCTGATATCAAAGCGAGGAAAAGACACACTGCTCGGGCCGATGTGCAGTTCGGACCCGGCCGGCACCAGCAAATCCGCGTACACGGCTTGATCATCCAGCCACTGCGTCCGCCCCGGGGGTAGGCGGAAACCGACAATCCCGCGATGGGCGTGTTCAATCGCGATGGCCGCTGGCTCGACCGCTTGGCCGTTGAGCAGGTAAATGCCCGACCAATCCAAGGGGCCGGTGCGCGTCGCCCGCGACGCAAAAGACGCGCCCTCCCCAATTTTGAGATCGCCATAGACGATCAACTCGCTGCGGTCTGGATCAAACCCCGTGCCCTGCGCATCGCCGCGCGCAAAGCGGATCTGCGCATCGGCGTCAATGGTCAGCGTTGCGCCCGGCACCACGACCACGTCCCCGTCCAAATCCACCCGGCCCGTCCACGTCGCGTCGCCGACAATGTGGCCGACGAGTTGCTGCCGGACCACATCGACGACCATAGCAGCACCATGCGGGCGGATGTTGTCTATGACCACGCCCAACGGCAAATTCCGCACAAAGCCCGTGTGCCCACTGAAAGCCGGATTCGTGTCCCAAGCAAAGCGGCGGAAGCGCACGCCGTCAAACGGGTCGGTCGCGTCGCCTTCATTGCCGTTGTGCATTGAGGAGTACGCCGAATCTCGCGCCCAAAAGTCGAGATTGTCCCGTCCCTCCACGACATCGGGGTCGCCGCTGGGAAAACCCCGGTCGGCAAAAAGCCCATCAGCGCAGACTAAATCAACCTGTTTGTGGCGTTCCTCGTCGTTGTCTGCCTGTTCGTCTATGTGCCAGATGAGTAGGCCATCTTGCGGTATATTGCGGTTGTAGTACGAGCCGTCAGCGCGCCGGTGTTCCAGCAGGAAGTACTCGTCTTGGGTCAGGGGAATTTTGTACGCCTTTCGGTCGCTGAAGATTTCCCCGATCTCCAGTCCCTCGGCGCTCCCTTCCACTTCCACCACCTCCACCCAACCGAGGGTGGCCAGCGGCCAAGCCGAAAATGCGTTGGGGCCATCTGCCCCGCCCCAACCCAGCGTCCCCCGGCCCATGATCCCCCATTTACCAATGCCCGCTGAATCGTCCTCCGGATCCAACTCGGCCACGGTCAACGCCGTCTGATCAAAGAGATCGGGCAACCCCAACACGTGCGCCAACTCGTGGCACATCGTCGAGGCCGTGACGCCGAAGGTGTGGCCCCGCTGCGTGACCCCGGCGAAACCCGTGAAGCGACTCCGCACCCGCACAAAGCCGCCCTTGGCCGCTGGATCACCGCTGATGTAATCGGCGTCTAGCCCCAAGCTGGCGATGCCCGTGGCTACGCCAATAAAAAAGTCGCGGGGCGCGGTTTGCAGGTTGATAAAGACGATATCGACATACCCGTCGTCGTCGCCGGAGTTGGGCACTTTGTCGGGGCCGTCGTTGTCAAAGAGACCTAAATCGACGTCTGCATCCGCCGCGGTGAGGACCTCCAAGTTGAAACGCCCGAATTGTCCGAGGCTTCCCGGGATCTCAGCCAGATAGGTCTCGGCACTCTCGCGAGAGCGATAGCGCCGAGACAACACTTGGCCATTGACGTGGAGCCGCCCGCCCGACATCTCGCGGTAGAAGTGGGCAAAGCTGCCGGGCAACTCATCGTCGAAAAGGTCGTTTGCCCACGAGGGAGCCGAGTCGCCGGCATCCTCATCTGCAAACTGCGCGAAGATAACCAACGCACTCAGGTGCTCCGGCGTCTGCACAACCTGCCGCGCCGACGACTCCAACGCCGCGCAGGCAAACTCGGCCGCTAGGACTTGGGATGGGAGGACGAGGAAAAGGAAAAGGAATAAGTGCTGCGGCATGAGGGATGTTCAAATCGCCAGATCAAATGGCAAGTCGCTGATGTCGCGTAAGCGCCTGCCGGAGACCAGCGTATCCAATAGATCGGAACCCGAATCGTCATCCGCAGCGGCTTCCACCAATTCGCGCAACGCAAAATGGTAAATGCAGTCTATATCGCCAGTGCCATAGGCCAGCGACGCGATTCTACTTGGTAATGGTTCACCAACAACAACGACGACGTGTGGCGTCTTGCCCTTGCGGTTGCGGACCAAGTTCAATGCTTCCGTCCGTGCGTTTTGCGAGCGGTCGCTGCGAATCGTCCATTTGCACGAAACACTGGCGTGTAAAATGTCCGCTTGCGAATTTGCACGACGTAGTGGCGTATGCGTGGCTGTTTCGCCCTCGCCTAATAACACGTCGTTTTCATTGATCGTCTCGTCGGCGACTGGCTTCCGGCAAACGACAATATCGGGCGTAACGATGTAATCTCCTAAGATTATTCGTAGTTCCTTGTGCTCCTCGACCAACCGAGACACCTCGGACAAATGCCGGTATTGCTCGTAATCGCCTATATTACCGCCTAGCGAGAATTCCCATTCGCCCGGACGCAGATGAGCTAGCAATCCGAATGCGTCGCGCAGAAAATCCTTGGTCGCGGTCTCGAATTGGTGGCCCGCCGTTTGTCCGGCCAGTCTTTCAGTCTTTACAGGAAACCCGATACGGTCAATAATTCCCCTGCCGATTCTGACGCTTGCCGCGCTCCGGCTATCGGTATTGTTGGGAACACCGGCTTCACTTTGGCGCAGTACCTCGTCGCAAATCTGGCGATGATATGCGAATCTCAGTTCTTCGATTCTCCCCGGCATTACGGTTTCACCAACCCAATCACGTACTCCTCGTGCATCCGTTCCTCAATCTGTGAGTGTCGCTTAGTGCCCCAGCGCGCCGGCATCATGCGCTTGTCGCGGTCTAAGCGGCGGACGCCGATTCCGGCTAAGTCAAAACCGACGCTTTTGCCAATGGCAGCGAGTCCCTTTTGCGTCTCGACATCCATGCCGCGCAGATGCGAGGTGCCGACGACAATCACGGCCGCTTTACCTTTTTTCAAAACCCGCTGCATCTCCGCAATAACGGCGGACATCTCGCCGAAATACCGGCGCAAGGCCACCGCTTTTTTCGCGTCGAGTTCCGTCAGTCTTGCCAGCGTTTTTTCGCATTGCTCCGGCAAGCGCTCGCACTCTGCGCCGGATGCGGCATCGTGTCCCAAGTACTGGGCGCGAATCTTGGTAAGATCGGCAATTTTCCAGCCAAACCACACCAGCGAAAATTTGTGCGCCCGCATGTAGTCAATCGCATTGTTGGCATAAGGCGGCGACGTTACAATTAAGTCAACGCTCGCAGGTGCCAAGCCGGTCTTGTCTGCGCTGGCCGCTCGAATCTGCAAGGGCGCGCCCATTGTCTGGGACTTCAAGCGGCTACTATCGTACGCGGCGAGATTGCGCTCCAAACGCTTGGCAAATTCGGCAAATGCCGAGTTTGGTTTCTTGTCGGTATCCCTGTGGGGGCGCGTGTGCGCCAGGTCGCGCGCCAGCGAAACCCCCCCGGATTTGGCGATAATCGTCGAAGAAAAAACTACCTTGAGGAAATCTCGTATCCTTTCCTGCGTCAGCGCTGTCGCTGAGTCCTCCGAATGAGCGGGCACGGACTCAATGTGCTGCAAAAGCGCGATTAACTCCAACTGTTGCTGTGGCAGAAACCAGTAGTTGACAAACTCCCCGGTTTTCGCATCGAAGCGCATACTCAATTCCCGTTTTAGCGCGTCGCAGTTTTGCCAATAGTCGCGCTTGGCCGCGTCGATAATTCGATATCCGGCTTGCAGGGTTTTTACCGCTTCGATGGGAGTCAGCTTGGCCGCCGCAATCATCCGCGCCAACGGATCGATATCGCAACCGACGACGCGACGCCCCAGCCGCATAGCTTCCACCAGCGTCGTCCCGGAGCCAAGCATTGGATCGAGAATTACATCTTCTACATCCGAAAGGTACTCAATGAAAAATTGGGGTAATTGCGGCGGAAATTTGGCGGGAAACGGATGCCAACCATGCGAGGCATACTTGCCGTCTGTACCGTGAAAATCCAAATCGGCACACAACGCTTTCCGCAATGCGTCGAAGCAACTAACAGCACTCATGCGTTATTCCTCTACAAACGGTCGGGCGTTCTTACGTTCCACAGCAGCGAGTTGCAGGAACTCGTATTCAGGCTTGCTCGTAAAAAAGTCGCCGTCCCCAAGTTTTTCGACCGTTGCTCTAATCGCATGTTCTGATTGGTCAATGCCAATCCAGTTTCTGTTGAGCCGTTGAGCGGATTTAAGTGTCGTCCCCGAGCCGCAGAAACAGTCCAAGACAATGCTTCCCGGATTGGAAGAGGTGCGAATAATCAAGTCCAATAATTCAGCATTTTTCTCCGTTGGGTACACTGGATATTGGGGGTCTTTATACTCCCAAATGTCTTGTACCCTCTTGCCCTCTCTTTCGTCTGCAAATACTACTTTTCTTGGATTGCCCGTTGCCGACCATTCTATCAGGCCCTCTTTATCCCACCGCTCCAGCGTCTCGACGTCGGTCCTCCAATGTCGGCCTTTTGGCGGCATCATACCTCTAAAGGGACGATTGGATTTTCCGCGTTCAGTCTCTCCCGGCGCGTGAATCGGCACCGTAGTATAGCGCCTTCCTCGTTTGTCCGTTTTTGGGAACAGTCGCTCTAGGTCTTTTGCCGAGTACTTTTCCTTTGGTTCATTCCATATAGGACGCGATGTTTTGCTGTAAAAGAGGATTGCGTCTTTTACATTCCCATAGCCAGTTCTCTTAAAGTTCTTAGGATTGCATTTTACTCTCGTTATGTCGTTGCGAAAGTTCTCCATGCCAAATACTTCGTCCATCATCACTTTGATGTAATGGCCGATCTTATAGTCGATATGCAAATAAATTGAACCTCTCGCAGATAAAAGTTCCCTTAGCAAGAGCAATCTTTCCCGCAAAAACTCAACAAACTCAGAACCTATTAATCGATCAGAATAAGCGACGGATCCGCGTTTTGAATTGCTAATCGTCGCAGCGCGATCTTCGGTAATGGTGAAATTGCTGCCGGTAGCAAAGGGGGGGTCAATATACACTAAGTCTATTTTTTCTTGGAGCCTCCTTTCTTGCAAGAGATAGATCAAACCAGCGATGTTGTCGCCTTCGATGAGCAGATTCATCAGTATATAGCAGTCCTACATGAGTTGAAAGCATGGAATGTTCATCGGCACGGTCTCTTCTGCCTATAAGAAGTCATTCCCGCGAAAGCGGGCTTCACCGCGCCTTTAGGCGTGACATCCAGTGGGACATTTTCCGCTGCTGTCGGAGGGCTACTGCTCGATCGAGGACGTCTTGTGAAAGAGGCAGGATCTGCGCCAAGCGAAAAAATGCCTCCAAGTATTTCCGTTCCGCGCCATCGAGTTGGTGATACCCGAGAACTTCTGCGTAACTGACGGCTGAAATGGCCGGCGCACACTCAATAATCAACTGTCTCAGGTGAGCATGTGTAGGTTGGGATGCCTAGATGAGAATGTTGCTGTCAATGAGCACTACATCTTCGCGCTTAGGCAAGATGCGATCTCGGCGGAGCGCACCTTGCCACTTGACAGGATCGTCAATTGCGGAAAACGCACCGCATTCCGCTAGCTTTTCAAGTATAGCCGCCATAGCGCGTCTTCTTGCATCCGTCTTGGCGGTCACCGTGGAGGAGTGCTCTATAGCTACGCATGACAATCTCCTGAGACTTTCAGGCCCAGCGGCGCAGATCAAAACTTATCGACCGGCATCTGCCGACATTCGCGGATGAAGGCTTCGGCTTCGCGGTCATAGGTGAGAAAGGGATCGTCGAGGCTGAGAAACTTTTCGTCGCCCACGCAAACGGAGTCCCAATCAATTTGGTAGCGCGTCTTCTGGTCGGCCAGCACCCTCATCACTCGGGAGCGGGCGCAAGCGCGCGTATTGGCCGGGGGATGCGTGATGGCTTGGTTGATCTGCTCGTCGCTGACGACGCGCTTGACCAACCCGCGCTCGTACAGATCGAAATAGAGGCTGCGCTCCGCGTTGAGATTGTGGTATTCCAAATCCAAACTTTGGATCCAAGTATCCTGCCAGTCCAACCCCTCTTCCCGCATGAAGTACTCCAACAGCCACTTCTTGGCGACCCAATCGACGCGATCGACCAAGCACCCGGGATCGTGGTCTAAGGCGTCGATGACAAAGCGCCACTCGTCCAACACCCAGTCGCCCTCTTCATCCCGGCCGCGCAGATAGCGCTCGGCCAAGTCGAGATACGCGCGCTGTATCTCCGTGGCAGTGGTGTAGCGGCCGTCCTCTAGCTGCACTTCCCAGCGATAGGTCATGTCGCGCGAAATGTCGCGGATGGCCTGCACCGGATCGAGGAGCCTGATGTCGCAGACCACGCGCTCTTGCTCTTCCAAAAGCTGCAACACCAAGGCCGTGGTACCCACCTTCAGGGCCGTGGCGTACTCCATCATATTCGAGTCGCCCACCAGCAAGTGCAAGCGGCGATACAGCCCCCAATCCGCTAGCGGCTCGTCGCGGGTGTTGATGATCGCGCGACTGAACTGGATCCACTGGTAGATCTCGGTGACGATGTGGTCGGCCCGCTGCGAGAGTTGGAATTCAACGCCTTCGTCCTCGGCATTGCTGTACTCGAAAATATCTGTGTGGCAACCGACTCGGCCGGCACCGGCGAATATCTGGCGGGTGACGAAAAAGGGCAGCATGGTCGGCAGCAGCACTTGTGCAAACGGCACCTCCCGCCGCACGAGGTAGTTTTCGTGGCAGCCAAAAGTAGCCCCTGTGTAGTGGTCGATATTGTTCTTGAAAAAGGCCGCGCTATCGGCCAAGCCAAGCTGGTCTAGCGCACGCTGCACCAACCGCTCGCCGGCCCGGTCGGCCGCCACCAAATCAAAAAGCCCAGTGCATTCCGGGGTGGCGTACTCGACGTGGCCCATGTCGATGTACACGCGCCCGCCGTTGAAGAGAAAGCCGCCGTTGCCGGGCGGCTCGTCGCGGCCTCGATAGTGCATATCGATAATGCCCAAGCCCTCGCGGTAGAACACGCAGTCCTTGACTTTTATCGAAACGAAATCGGGGCTCAAAAAGGGATCCGAAGCCGGCGGCAGACAGCCGTACTCGGTTTCCATCCCGTATATGCGACCTTCCATACTAGACCTCGAAGTAGGAAGCGAGTGGCTCGGCTAGTTGTTCTGAGGTGAGCAGGCGGAACTTCGACTTGGCGACGCGGTCGCGGTCGAGTACTGCGGCCTCAATGGTCAGCCCTTGCAAACCGCCCTTTAGAAAATCGCGCACAGCCTCTGCACTGGGCACTTCTCCATCGCGGGCGTCGAGGGTCAACCGGCCCAGTCCCCACACCTCCAACGCCGCCCCCAAGGCTT
Source organism: uncultured Latescibacterota bacterium (assembly GCA_958295495.1). GTDB lineage: Bacteria > Latescibacterota > UBA2968 > UBA8231 > UBA8231. The sequence continues at coordinate 5,732,705 of OY282352.1, read as the reverse complement.
GGCCGAGGGGCAACTCTGGGCTGACCGCTTGCAGTTGTGCCGCCATGGCTTGCGCGCTCTCCGCGCTGCCGCTGATGGCCGCCGCCCCGCCGCTCTGGGCAAAGGAGCCATCGGCGTCAATGGTAAAAAAGGCGTCGCCGCCATCTGGGTCTAGCTCGGCCATCATCACGCGAGCGATGAAGGGCGAGCGAAATATCTCGTCGAAAGCCGCCTTCATCAGCGGGCCAATGCCAAAGCTGACCAACCGCTGCAAGGTCACGTCATTGGCCGACAGGTTGAAGCCCTCGAGATGGGCGATGTCGATGACGGCTTTGCGCAGCTTCTCGATGTCGGCCGGATGCCCCACGGCCGCGAAGGCGATCTCGTCGTACACCTCAAAGAGCTTGCGCGGGCCTGGAGTAGCCGTCAGCAACAGCACCCCGTCGGAGTATGTCGTGCCCACCACCGGACTGCCGCTTGCGAGCTGGTCTTCCACGTATTCGCGGCGGTTGTTGATGGCCTCGACCCAGCGATAAGGTTCCTCTAACATGCGCCTCAAGCCCTTTGGTAGAGCGCGGCCAAGTCCGCTTCGGGCACGGCGCTCAAGCCCGCGGCCGTCACCTGCACTACTTGGGGAAAGATGTGCGCGGCCTCGCGGAAGCCGCCGGTAGCGGTGTCGTATTCAGCGGCTGTCTCCAGCATCTTGAGCACCAGCTCGACGGCCTGTTCCCCGGCCAGGTCCCGCAGCGGCTGTGGCCCCCAGCGGTTTTGGTAGTACAGCGCACCGCGCACAAGGTGGGCACCCGACCCGGTGGCACAAAAATCTACGCACTCGAACTCGGCCCCCAAGAGGTCGTAAAAGAAAATTTTGCCCTCTGCGGCCACGTGGTCAAAGGCCGCAAAGATCGGCACCACCGCGCCAATCCCCTGCATGGCCAGCGGCAAGTTCTGGCGCAACAGCCGCGACAAAGTCCGCACCTTGCCGTCCAAGCTCAGCCCTTGTAGCTGGCTGCGGCGATAGTACTGCACCGACATTTCCAGCATCCGCGCAATGTCCCACGCCACCGCCGGCGAGCCGGCAATGGCCATGACCGCTTCGTCGTCGATGATCAGCACTTTGTCGGCGCGGTCGTACACCACCAAGTTGCCCATGGTGGCGCGGCGGTCGCCGGCTACCACCACCCCGTCGGCACAGCGCACCGCTACAATCGTGGTGCCCTCAACCGGCTGCAAAGACGCTTCCGCAGCAACGGTCGGGGCGGCGGGCAAAAGCTCCCGCTCCTTGAGCAAGTCGAGGAAGTCGCAGCTTTCCACAGCGGCTACTGTCCGGTGCGCTGGCGGTAGCGACGCGCCTGATTCGGATCGACTCGGCGCATCCGCTTGAGGATGTCGTCCGTGCTGGGCCGCTCGACCTTTGGCCGGCGCGGGCCGGCGTCTGGCCCCTCGTCGCCGTCGAGCGGCTTGGTCGGCCGGGGCGCGCGCTCCCGGTAATGGATAAAATCGCTCATGGTGACACCTCCGGTTTCGGTTTTCTACCCAGTCTGATGAGCAAATCTTCGACGCTCTCAGCAGCGTCTAAGGCTTGGTTATAATAAGCCGCTGTCTCCCTGCCGACACAAGCCTTGAGGTCAATGACCTCGGAGCGGCCATTGAGTTCCAACTCAATGCTGTCCCAATTGAGCGAGCGCACTGCAGCGGCAAATTTCTGCAACATCTTGCCGCGGAAATAGGCCCGCGTGTCCCCGGGCGGATCGATCAACGCCCGACACACCGCCTCCTCGGAGACGACGCGCTCTACTTGGCCGGCGGCTTCGAGCCTCGGGTATAGCCCCTCAGCCGGGTCGATGTTGTGGTATTCGAGGTCTTGGCTTTGCAGCCAAGCCCGGTCCTCTGGCCGCTCCCAATCGAGGCCCTCGGACTCGGCAAACGCATCCAAAAGCCACTTCTTGGTCACCCAATCGAGGCGTCCAATCAGCTCTTGCGGGTCGCGCGCGAGTGAGTCCAACGCGTCGCGCCAAGCCGCGAGGACCCAATCCGTCTCCTCGTCGCGGCCCTGAAAAATCCGCGTTGCCGCGGCCATAATGGCCGTCTGTATCTCCAGCGCCGAACTCGACCCTCCTCCAGACAAGGCCACCGGCCACTGCTCGGACTCGTCGCGGGAAATGGCCTTGAGCGCGCCAATGGGATCGGCCAATGCAAACGCGGGCAACGCGCCGGCCTCTAGCAGGTCGAGCACCAAAGAGGCCGTGCCAACCTTGAGCGCGGTGGCGTATTCGCACATGTTGGCGTCGCCGATGATCAGGTGCAGGCGGCGGTAGTGCGCTGGATCGGCGTGCGGCTCGTCGCGAGTGTTGACCAGCGGGCGGCGGTGCATGGTATCGACGCTGGCGATGACCTCGAAAAAATCCGCCCGCTGGGTTAGCTGGTACGTGGCGGCCCGCGCCCGGGCGTCCTGTTCGACGCCGACCTTGCCGGCCCCGGCAAAAATTTGCCGCGTCACCACAAAGGGCAGCAGCCCGTCGATCACCTGCTGGAAGGGCATGTCGCGGCTGAGCAGGAAATTCTCGTGGCAGCCGTAGCTGTGCCCCTCAAAGTCGGTGTTGTTTTTGTACAAACGCACCACGCCGCGGCCGCGGTCCTCGGTGCGCTGGTGTGCACACTGGAGGAGGATCCGCTCCCCGGCGCGATCGACGGCTACCAAATCGCGGAGACTATAGCATTCTGGGGTGGAAAATTCCGGGTGGGTGTGGTCGTTGTACAGGCGGGCCCCGTTGTGGACGATCAGGTCGCTTTTGAGGTCCGCTAGCTGGATCGGGCGCTGGCGATCCTTCTGCAAGTGGACGGTCTCGTCCTTGTCGTTGCGGAGCGCGGCGACCTCAAAGCCGCGCATATCGAGCCGGGGGTTTTCGAGCGCGTAATTCCAGAGAGCGACAAAATCTTGGCGCACATAGCAGCGGATCAGCTCCATGGACTCTACTACCACGTCCATGGACTCGTCCTCATCAACTTGGATGCCGTACTCGGTTTCTACCCCGCAGAGCCGCTGCATGAGCTGAGTCAGATTACTTGACCGACGCGCTTTTCCGGTGTCTTTTCCGGCTGGGGTCTGACTGGCGTCACCCGCACCACGTTCTCCGGTTTGTAGTCGAGCAACTTGAGCCAGTCTTCGACGCTGTCCGAGGGTGGGAACACCTCGTTCTCGCGGTATTCGGCCCGCGTGGCCTGCCGCAGGTCCTCGCCGCGGATCCCGCCTTCGGGATCGCCCTCGGCAATGGCGCGCTTGATGGCCATTTCCTTGGCCCGCGATACGACCGAGGCGATGATGGCTCCAGAAATCAGGTTGCCGCGATAGAGCACTTCCTGGCGGCCGCTGCGCAGCGACACTTCCAAGAAGCGGGCCTCTTCGCCTTTGGAAAACAACTCGTTCAGGCCCTCCTGTATCAGGACCTCGCGTGCAGCCGCCTCGCCGCCGTGCTGCTCCACCTCGGCGCGGTCGAGTGGCAGCTCGGGCTTGAGGTAAATCCGCAAAATGTCGCCGGCTGCTTCGTAGTTGGGGCGCGCGACCTTGATTTTGCGGTCAATGCGGCCGGGCCGGAGCACGGCCGGGTCAATCAGATCGTGGCGGTTGGAGGCCAAAATCAGCACCACATCGTGCAGCGACTCAATGCCGTCCATCTCGGTGCAAAACATCGGCACCACCGTGTTGGAGATGTTGTGGCTGCGCATTGAGCGGCGGGTGCCCAAAATTGACTCAGCTTCGTCGATAAAGACAAAGGGCAAATAGCCTTCCTTGCGCTTTTGGCGCGCTTGGGCAAAGACCTCGCGCACCATGCGCTCGGTCTCGCCGAGCCACATGTTGAGGATCTCCGGCCCCTTGATGTGCATGAAGTATTCCTCTAACTCCAGCCCCTCGACCTCGCGCATGTGCTGCACCAAGTTGTACGCCGTGGCCTTGCCGATGAGGGTCTTGCCGCAGCCCGGGGGACCGTAGAGCAGGAAGCCCTTGGGCGTCGAGTACTCGAAGCGCTCGAAGAGCTGGGGGTGCAACGCGGGCAGTTCAATGGTGTCGCGGATGGCTTCGATGGCTTCGGCTTGGCCGCCGATGCTCTCCCAGGGGGTTGGGGGAACGTCCTCGATGAAGTATTCCTTGCTCTCGGCCGACTGCAACACTTCCAGCGCGACCTTGTAGGCCGGATCCATCCGCACCTCGTCGCCGATTTGCAAATCCGCGTCAGCCAACTCCGCGGCGCGCTCCACGACCACCTCTTGGGTACCGTGCGCTTGGGCGATCCGCAACCGGCCCTCTGGGAGCAGATCGCCGACCTTGGCCACCGGCCCGGAGGGGCTGTGCCCCAAGTTGCCCACGACCGCGTAGGCTTCATTTACCAGCACCCGGCAGCCGACCTTGAGCTGGGACCCATCGACGCGCGGGTCGATGTTGGCATAGTATTCGGCGCTGCCGACGAAGACCGTGGCAATCCCCTCGCTGGGCATGCCGAGGAAGATGCCGACGCGGTTGGCCGGCGCCGTCACCTTTTCTAGGGCGGCTTCCATCTCCACGAGGGCCCGGCGCGCCTCCTGAAAGGAAATCTCCCGCTCCATGAGCTGGCGCCGGAGGCGGTACAGCAGGGGCCGGGCCGGGTCGCGGTCTGGCGCCAGCGCGAGTAGCTGATCGACCAAGCGCAACGGCTCGGCGACCGGCTCCTCCGGCTCTTGGTCCTCGTTGTATTCGTGCGATTCCCTGCGATTCATATTTCAATCGTTTCAATCGTTTCAGAGACCCTAGTAGATCACGTCGCCGAGACGCCCGTAGCGCACTCGGCTGGGCAGACGCCAGACAAAACTGGCCACCACTGCGGGCAGCGACGTCAAGCCACTGTAGTACGGCCCGCGGGTGTCAGGCTCCCACGACCAATAGATGTTCATGGCCTTGCCCTTGATCAACCGCTTGGGCACGGCGCGAAAGTAGCGGCTGTCCGAGCTGTTGTCGCGGTTGTCGCCCATCATAAAGAAATGGTCTTCGGGCACGATATATGGACCGAAATTGTCGCGGGGATTGCGCTCCCGCGGATAGTACCTGCGGTCGGCGTGCTTGGCCAATGGCGGGTTTTGCACCAACTCGCCATCGACGTAGAGCACCTTGTTGACGATCTCCACCTTCTGCCCCCCGATGGCGACGCAGCGCTTGATCAAGTCGCGCCCTTCGTCCTGCGGCGAGCGAAAAATGACGATGTCGCCCGGATGCGGTTCCCGGAAGGCGGGCAGGCGAAACAGGGAAATGCTCGTCAGGGGCACATCGACCGGAACGCCGTAGATAAACTTGTTGGCCAGCAGATAATCGCCCACCAAGAGCGTGTCTTCCATCGAACTGGAAGGAATGTAAAAGGCCTGCACCACACCGGTGCGAATGACCAGAAACAAACCCACGACCGTCAGTATAGAATACAGGTATTGGCCGAGTTCGGACTTTTGCTTGGCGTACTTCATCCGTAGCGTCTCCTCAGACCTGAGTATAACAAACTACCCCCCTAGCCGCTATTCCGCCCACCGCTTGCACGCAATAATTGAGCTGTCTTGTGGGCGTTGTTTTCTACCGCATAGTCCAGCGGCGTAGCACCATCTTCGGCCTTGGCACGCGGATCGGCTCTGAAAGCCAGCAACACCTGCGCCGTTTGGTGAGCATCCTGCCAAGCCGCATAGTGCAACGGCGTCTGAAAATTTTTATTCTCAGCATGCGGATCGGCTACCGCATCCAGCAATACCTTGGCCGTCTGGTGAGCATCCTGCCAAGCCGCACGGTGTAGCGGCGTAGCACCATCTTCGGCCTTGGCATGCGGATCGGCTCCCGCAGCTAGCAACACCTGCGCCGTTTGGTGAGCATCCGCCGAGGCCATAAAGTGCAGCGGTGTGCAACCATAGTTGTCCTTGGCGTGAAGATCGGCTCCTGCGTTCAGCAACACCTTGGATGTCTGGTGAGCATCCGCCAAGGCCATAAAGTGCAGCGGCGTAGCACCATTTTTGTCCCTGGCATGCGGATCGGCTCCCGCAGCCAGCAACACCTGCGCCGTTTGGTGAGCATCTTGAGTGACTGCAATGTGCAGCGGCGTAAAACCCTCCTTGTTCTTTGCACGCGGGTTAGCTCCCGCAGCCAGCAACACCGCGGCCGTTTGGTGAGCATCCTGCGCCATTTGGTGAGTATCCGTAGCCGTCATGGCCGCATAGTATAGCGGCGTGTAGCCCACCTTGTCCTTGGCATGCGGGTTAGCTCCCGCAGCCAGCAACACCGCGGCCGTTTGGTGAGCATCCTGCGCCATTTGGTGAGTATCCGTAGCCGTCATGGCCGCATAGTATAGCGGCGTGTAGCCCACCTTGTCCTTGGCATGCGGGTTAGCTCCCGCAGCCAGCAACACCGCGGCCGTTTGGTGAGCATCCGTCACGGCCGCCGAGTGCAGTGGCGTCTCGTCGCCCTCTTTGTCCTTGGCGTGCGGATCGGCACCTGCATCCAGCAACACCTGCGCCGTTTGGTGAGCATCCGCCGAGGCCGCCGAGTGCAGCGGCGTGTAGCCCTCTTTATCCTTGGCGTGCGGATCGGCACCTGCAGCCAGCAACACCTTGACCGTTTGGAGAGCATTGTGTTCAGCCGCCCAATGCAGCGGCGTGCAGCCCTCTTTATCCTTGGCATGCGGATTGGCACCTGCAGCCAGCAATGCGGTCGCTTCCTTAAAGTCGTTGATCTTCGCCACTTGGTGCAGCGCGTAGGGATCTCGGGCGTCTTTGGACTGCGTATCGGCAGATTGACGCGGGCGGGCAGCTTGAGAATGCCGCTTCGTTCGCCCTTGCTGCTGCCAGACTGCATTTAGCTCGGCGGCACTCTTGGGATCATCTACCAGCGACAGGAGAACCTGCTTAACCGCCGCGAACATGGCCTGTTTCACCCGACCCAATTCCTGCTTGATCGGAGCAAAATCGCGGCCTTGGGCTTGCTTGATCTCGTCAATCTTTTCGCCAAACACCTCCGCTACATCCGCATCTACCTCCTCATTTAGATCGAGATTGAGTTCCTCGAGTCTTTCCATCAGCAACTTAGCACTTTGCTCGTCTTGCTCGATCGCCTTTTCATACATTGAAAAGACGCTTTGAAACTCCGCTTTCAAGTCGGCCCCCAAATTCTCAACCGGCTGATTTTGGCGACGGAAAAAATCAGACAGGGACAGACCATCCGACGGATATGCCCGACCCCGCTCGTCCTTGAGACTGCTGTACGCACCGATTCCCATCGGCTCCAACTCAGCGTCCTCCAGTTCATCCTTCACCACGGCCAGAATATCCTTCAATTCACTTGGGGATTTGTTGTCGGCCTTGTTGAGCACCACATACAACGGCAATCCGTCCAATTCCATAGCGTGGAGAAATTCCAAGTCGTTCTGTGGAATCGTGCCATTACCTACATCGATCATCCAAATGAGTGCGTCCCGATCTCTCAATGAGTTGATGGCTGTCTCCTTATCCGAACCCGTGTCGCCCCCAGCCGGATCATAGCCCGGCGTGTCGATCAGACAGATATGCTCAAAACCCGCCTGCAACGGCACCTCCACGGCGATGGAAGGCATCTGGTCCTTGAGGTTAAAGGAAAACGTGCTCATGGAATCGTGGGACAGTTGCGCGTAGAGGTCCCGTGCAATATCCACTGCAGCCCCTGTGCGAGTATAGCCCTTGATTGAAACGTCCTCACTGGCCATTACATACGAAGGAATGGCTGTAACCGGCTGAATGCCCACGGGCAACGCTATGTCGGGTTGCGCGATAAAGCTATTGACAAACTCCGACTTACCACTGCTGAACCCGCCGCCGATGGCGATAGACCGCTTCGCAAACATGTGGGGGAAAGCCACGATCTGTTCCAAACGCTTTTCGAGGGCCTGCAACCGCTGCACGGCCGTCGCTTCGTCGGCCAGCGAGGACTCCTTATTGGCAAAGGCCATGAAATCCTCGTTGAAGACCTTCTTGAACCGCTCAAACGCTTCGTTTTCACTGGGTTTAGCCGCTAGCAGTCTAGAGACCAAGTCGTACTTTTGCTGAACAGCCGCTAAATCGGCCTGTGCCTGAGCACACTTTTGCAGCATGGCCACTTACATCCGGTATTTTTTTGTCATCCCCGCGAAAACGGGAATCCAGTCAAACAAGGGGTGCGGACGGTATCTTTCCGTCCTTCCCGCGAAAGCGGAATCCAGTCAAATAGGCGATTCATTGGCTCACTCGATCCTTTCCAACTCACCCTTGATCAGGTTGATTCTCTTTAACTCCATCTCCTTGTTCTTAATAGACTCCTCGAGCGCGGTAAGCTCTTTTTTCAACTGTTCCAGCAATAGCTTTTCCAGAGGAATTTTTTTCATCTTTGAGGTGAAACGTTTTACGTATGCTCTTATCTCTTTTCTCAGCCCTCTACAGAGAGTCCTAGCATAGTCACACGCCGTCTCAAAAAATTTCTCTGCCTCAGTGTCTTCCAATACACCTTGAGGTTCCAACTCTGGCGGCATCCGGTTGTCATACTCAAAATCCGGCACAGGTATGGCTCTGACGGTGCTACCGATTACTCGGCGGATCACGGAGGCTTCCAAGCTACCATCTGGAAAATTTTCCCGCAAAATTTTGGTCATGTTACTGTTGAGTTCCTTCCGCCAATCTTTCTTTTTTTCCTCTGCTTTCTCCACAACTTCCTCCACCAAGTTTTCAGAAAAATCTGACAAGTGATTGACGATTGCATTCGTGCGGATGGTTTGATGAACCCTAGTACGAGTTTTCTTAAATATAACACCATCCTTATAGTGTTCCGTTCGATCTCCCTCTTCTTCGCTTATTTTTCCTTTTAGCTCCTCTTCCTTAATCCTTTTTTCCAACTCATCTCGCATAGATTTGCCGATGAGATCAACCGAGTCATCCTTCGCGTCCTCAATATCCGCGGCAGCCCCTTTGAGAGACGTTTCCAGCTCTCTCCGCTGTTCCTTGAGCTTTTGAATATCCGTCCCCTCAATTTCGGCTTGTCTATTCTCCGCAAACTCGAGCAACCCCGCTTTCAGGTCCTTTAGCGACCGGCTTTTGTCGTGTTCATAGGCGTCGATGCGCTCTTTGAGAATGTCCTGCTTTCTCGCCCGCACCTCCTCGACGATGCTCTGAATGGCCGATATGTTGGACAGCTTGGCCAAACTGATGCTCGATAGGCTCTCGTTCGTAGCGGAAAAATAATCGGGATATGCGCTCTGCAAACGGTTCCATACATGCGCCATGGCCTCGTCCCATCCGTCCTTTTCCCCAAAGCGTTGCTTCAGGCTTTCGCATAATGCCGAAGAATGGATGACTCTGCTTTGGCCTTCTTCAAGCAATTGATCATAAGTATTTCCCACCTCGGGATTTCTCTCTTTCAGATCGGCGACAACCTTTTCCAAGTGCCTCCCAAGTTCCCCGGTAATACTGTTCAGAACGCGATCCAACTGCCCGTCGTATTTCGCCTTCTCACTGGCAAACAATTCGGAATCTACTTGGACCGCCGCGACAAACAGTTCCCGAACTCCCTGCTTGCTGGTGATTCGATCCATCAAGTCCTCATCCACCTTATTCATAAATTGACCCGCCCGGCTGACTACGAGCACCACGTCGCATTGATTCAGGAGATCTCGGGTTCGCGCCTCTCGGGACTGAACCGGATCGTTGATACCCGGGGTATCTACGATCTCTATGTCCTTCAGGTTCTCTTGGGGCAGCCGGATGTTGACGCTTTTGGTAAAAGGCATGTACTGGCCGTCTGCGCCCACGTAGTCCTCCAGTTGACCTTGCAACGCCGAAAGATCGCCCGACAAATTTAAGAGCTTGCTTTCCCCTAAACGCTCAATGGATATTCCGCTGCTTTTTATTTTCTCGTGTTGCTCATGGCAGTCCGTGAGGACGAGGTGATCATCGCGCATCTGCCTTGCTGCTCTGCGCCGCACTCGGTCCCTTTCTTCCGGGGCCATGCTTCCGCGGGGATTTCTTAGGCTGCGGCTTTTGCTCTCTTTTTCCGCCAAAAGCGCGTCGGTGAGCTTCTTCAACAACCTTTCGTATTTTCCGGCCTCGGCCTCAATAGCCTCAAGATCCTCGGGCGTAAAAAATTCCACTTCCGCTTGCTCCACATCCCCGTGCGAAAGAACCGCCAAGGCCGCCGTCATGGGGGTGGCCGCCTTGGGCAGAATGCTCTGTCCCTCGAAGAGCAGGGCGTTTAGCAGCGAGGATTTCCCCGAGTTGACCTGCCCCACAATGCCAACTTTCAGCAGCCGATCCTCATCGGCAATGGCCGCCAATTCTGCTTGCAACTTCTTGGCCGCGGGAATGCTGTGCTCAGCGCAGAGGCCCGCTGCTTCATCGCCGAGAAAGTCGCGATGCTTGTCAACGACCTGTTCTATCTTTTCCCGGTAGGTGACTATTCCGCTAGTATTCATTTTTCGTTTCTCCTTGTGCGAAGAGTAGCTAGCTTTGCCAACGAGTGAATGTGGTCCCGAATGCCGGTAAGTTCGGCTATTGTCTGCTCAATATCCCGCATCGCATCTTGCTTGGTCTGCTCAGCGGCGGCGATTTCGTCTTGCCGCGCCTTGAGGTGCTCATCGAGAACTTTGGCCTGCTCGTCGATCAAAGCGTTTACCTGTTCGTCGAAGTGCTTGGGCAATTCGCTGCGAATTTTGCTTTGGACCGAAGGGATAACCGTGCCAATCAATTGGTTGCGAATCTCCTCCTCTTGCCGCTTCCTAATCTTATCGATGATGTCGCGCCGGAACAGAATGGCTACCCCCAAGAGCGGTATCGAGAGCGGTATCAAGAGCGGTATCAAGAGCGGTATCGCGATACCGGTCATGGCAATCGCGGCAGGCTTAATTTTCGCGTCCTTAAGAAGCTCGCTTTCCTCCCTAATCACCGGTGGGATTTTCTCTAAATACTGTTTGTCATAAGAGAACAGGGTAGAGCTGACGTCTTTGAGGCTACCCGCTAAATCCTCGGCGATCTCTTGGTGCAATCGCTCCATTTCTTTTTTCGTCCGGCTCACGAGCGAAGTGCGGACTTTTTCTGACAATTCGCGCTGCAAGGCGTCTGCCCCACCGGACGTAGCAAGCTGCGCAAGCTGCTTTAGTTCCTCTACGGCATTCTCCAGATCCGCGCCTCCTAGTTGGAATAATCGGCAACACCACGTGTGACGCGTTAGTTCCTCTACGGCATTCTCCAGATCCGCGCCGACCCCCTCCGCAATGGTCTGGATGCGGTTGGTGGAATACCGCGCATGATTAATCATCCTCTTCCTTTTTGCGTGTAGTTCTTGCAAACCGGCGGCGAGTTTGTCTATGGCCTCTCGGTTTTCCGGCTCGTCCTTTTGCAGGGAGCTAATCTGAGTGTTCAGGCTGCCATCGAGTTCAGAAAAGTGATTCTCCAAGTCGGGGCGTTTCAGCTTGCCGAACAACTCTTCGGGATTGATGGCATGAAGCATCCGGGCCAAACTTTGCCCGTCGTCCATGCTCACCGGCTCAACGGAACCGCCAAAACTAAAATCATCTTCGAGCTGCTCCGCGATATTGCCGGCAATGTCAGCGACCTCGGAATCCGGGCGCAGATCCGCCTTGCTCAAAAAGACGGAAAACCCCTTGCCAAACTCGTGGATTTCGGAAAACTGCCGTTGGGCTGAGCGGGTGACCGTCCCCTCTTCCACGCTGATCAAAACCGCGTAGTGACTCCCTCTAGAGAGATATTTCAAAATGGCACTTTGATGGAGATTCAGCGGTGAATCAAACCCCGGCATATCCACCAATACCAAGGGGAAAATCTCTTGGAGCGGCTCGCTGTTGAGAAAGACCTTGGCGTATTCGTATTGCTGCGCTTGCTCTTTGAGCGCAGCGATCTCCCCGATGTCAAAACGGTCGGCCTCGCCATCGGCTCTAATCCCCTCGACATACTCGCTGGCCGAATGCCGCAACTCGGTCGCCAGCGCGGTTTCCGGGGTAATGCCTACGGGCAGGGGACCGGCCCCTAACAAGGAGTTGATCAACGTGCTCTTGCCCGCGCTAAAAGCCCCGACCACTGGCACGATCAACTCGGCCTCGACAATCTCCCGCTTTAACGGCTCAATGGCCTGAATGTTCTTTTGTATATCTCCCACAGAGCTGGCTTTGCCCAGTTCCGCTTGTACCGCGTCGAGATAATCGAGAAACCTCTGCTGAGTCTGAAGCATGTTTGTACCTCTTTGGATTTCGTCGAATAAGAGCGGAGAGCACCGCAGCCCCTACGCCTTGGGTGCCTTTCCGCTATTATCTATTTTCCGTTTCTCCTTGTGCAAAGAGCGCTTGATTTGCCAACGAGCGAATGCGGTCCCGAATGCCGGTAAGTTCGGCGATTGTCTGCTCAATATCTCGCACCGCATCTTGCTTGGTCCGTTCAGCGGCGGCGATTTCGTCTTGCCGCGCCTTGAGGTGCTCATCGAGAACTTTGGCCTGCTCGTCGATCAGAGCGTTTACCTGCTCGTCAAAGTGCTTGGGCAATTCGCTACGAATTTTGCTTTGGACCGAAGGGATAACCGTGCCAATCAATTGGTTGCGAATCTCCTCCTCTTGCCGCCGCTTCCGAAAGAAGTTGATGATGTCGGGCAGGAATACGACGACCAATTCCAAAAGCGGCATCACGACACTGGTGGTAATGGCAACCGCAGCGGTAATACCTCGGTATAAAGTCAGCCCCCCTTTTGCGGCCTTCGTGGCCGTAGCTAAGCCCCCAAGAAGTTCGCTTACCCCTCTAATCGCCAGTGGGATTTTCCCTAAATACTGTTCAGTGCTCGTGTCGTCGTACGAGAACAGGGTAGCACTGACGCCTTCGAGGCTACCCGTCAAATCCTCGGCGATCTCTTGGTGTAACCGCCCCATTTCTTCTTTTGTTCGTCTCATAAGCGAAGTGCGGGCGATTTCCGACAATTCGCGCTGCAAGGCGTCTGCCCCACCGGACATAGCAAGCTGCGTTAGTTCCTCTACGGCAGCACCCAGATCCGCGCCGACCCCCTCCGCAATGGCGCGGGTGCGGTCGGTGGAATACCGCGCACGAACATCCTCAACCATCTCTTCCTTTTTGCGCTGTAGCTCCCGCAAACCGGCGGCGAGTTCGTCGATGGCCTCTTGGTTTTCCCGCTCGTCCTTTTGCAGGGAGCTAATCTGAGTGTTCAGGCTGCCATCGAGTTCAAAGAAATGCGCCTCCAAGTCGGGACGCCACAGCTTGCCGAACAGCTCTTCGGGATTGATAGCATGAAGCATCCGGGCCAAGCGTTGCCCGTCGTCCATACTCACCCGCTCAACGGAACCGCCAAAACCAAAACCATTTTCGAGCTGCTCCGCGATATTGCCGGCAATGTCAGCGACCTCGGAATCCGGGCGCAGATCCGCCTTGCTCAAAAAGACGGAAAACTCCTTGCCAGCCTCGTGGATTTCGGAAAACTGCCGTTGGGCCGAGCGGGTGACCGTCCCCTCTTCCACGCTGATCAAAACCGCGTAGTGGCTCCCTCTAGAGAGATAGGTCAAAATGGCGCGGTGATGGAGATCCAGCGGCGAGTCAAACCCCGGCATATCCACCAGCACCAAGGGGAGAATCTCTCGGAGCGGCTCGCTGTTGAGAAAAACCTTGGCGTATTGGTATTGCTGCGCCTGCTCTTTGAGTGCCGTGATCTCCTCAACGGCAAAACGGTCGGCCTCGCCATCGGCTCTAATCCCCTCGACATACTCGCTGGCCGAATGCCGCAACTCGGTCGCTAACGCGGTTTCCGGGGTAATGCCTACGGGCAAGGGACCATCCCCCAGAAAGGAATTGATCAACGTGCTCTTGCCCGCGCTGAAAGCCCCGACTACAGGCACGATCAACTCGGTCTCGGCAAGCTCCTGCTTTAACGGATCAATGGCCTGGATGTTCTTTTGTATATCTCCCACAGAGCTGGCTTTGCCCAATTCCGCTTGTACCGCGTCGAGATAATCGAGAAACCTCTGCTGGGTCTGAAGCATTTTTACCCCTCCTTTTAGTTGTTTAAGCGACAGCCCCTAGCCCTTGGGCACGGCCACCACCTGCCCGGTTTCCCAGCTTTCGATGAGCCCCTCAATTACCAACTGCACCCGCAGCGCGTCCGCTCCTTTGGCGTCCACCTGCTCCGGCGGGACTTGGCGGCGCAAGTCGTCGATCCAAGCGTTGATGCGCGCCGGAAAGGTGTCGGCAAAGCCGCCCATGCCCCCGAGGTGATCGTAGCTTTCTACCTCGCGCGAAAAGCGCGGGTAAAACGTCAGCTTCTCGCAGGCTTCGTTGATGACGACCCGACCCTCCGAACCAACCAACTCCAAGGTCTCCAAGCCATAGCTTCCCCCGGCGTCGTACGACCCGGTCAAATGCCCGATGACGCCATTTTCGTACAGCAAGTTCGCCTGCACATTGGACCAGATCTGCCGCCCTTTTCCCTTCTTAAAAAAGGCGTGTACCCGATCTACTCCGCCGGCGAAATAGCTCATCACGTCCAGCGAGTGCGGGTGTAGCGCGCGGATGTGGAACCACGGGCTCGACTCGTTGGGGTTGTTGATCCACATCGTCATGTTGACTATCTGTAGTTCGCCGAGCCGCCCGTTGGCCAGCCATTCCCGGGCCTTGACCGCGGCCGGGGTGAAGCGGTGGTTCAGGTTGATCCCGTAGGGCAACTGCTTTTCTGCGGCCAAGGCCACCATCTCCCGGGCCTTGGGAATTTCATTGGAAATCGGCTTCTCGCCCAGCACTGGAATGCCGGCGCGCAACAGCGCCATCGTCGGCTCGTAGTGATCGCCCCCGTTTTCCACCCCAGCCGTGGTCACCGAACAGGCGTCGAGCCGCTGGCCGCTGGCGATCATCTCCTCAACCGAGTAAAAGGCCCGCGCCCCGTAGTGCTCGGCCGCAGCGTCCGCCTGTTTTTCGACCATATCGCACACGACCACGACCTTGGCGTTCTCGTTTGCAGCATAGCAACGGGCGTGGTTGTTGCCAATTCCACCCATGCCGACAATACCAATGTGAAGCATGGCAAACTCCTTTTTGATTTGAGATTTTTTGATCTTAAAATTGAAAAAATTGATCTACTGCCCCTTGATCCAGCAGCTAAATCCCTTGGGCCGATCGCTGATGAGGTCCCTACCATTTTATCGGCTCGACCGAGCCGCCGGCGCACGCTAAGGAGCGGGCGTGGGCAACTCCACGCCCAACTCGGCCGCCAAGGCACCTATCTCGGCCCAAGTCTTCTCATCCACGTATAGACCATCGCGCTGCCGCGCCTGCAAGCGCTGGTGCGCTCGCTCTCCGGGCAGCAATACCTCGGCCACTCCGGGAGCCGGCGGACACGACTTGACCCACTCGACAAAGCCCGCGACCTCGGCGTAAAATTCGTCCAACGGCAGGAAGGCTGCGACCTTGAGCACGGCGATGAACAGCGCATTGCCGGTGCGCTCGGGCGCTTCTTGCGTCATCCCGGCCCCGGAAAGCGACCCGGCCAAAATATCGACTAGCACGGAAAGCCCGTAGCCCTTGTGCCCGCTCTGGGGGAAACCGAGCGGCAACATGGCACCGGCCGGCGGGCCGTAGTACGCGTCCACACTCGTCGTCGGGCGGCCTTCCGCGTCGATCAGCATCCCAGGCGGGGCGTCCTCGCCCCTATTGCGCAAAAGCCGCATATCGCCGCCAGAAATCATGCTCGTCGTCATGTCTAGGATCACTGGCCACGCGCCGCGGGTGGGAATGCCGCAGCAGATCGGATTCGTCGGCAGGCGGCGGCTGCGGCCGCCAAAGGGGGCCACCGACCAATCGCCGCCGTGGCCATTGGCCGCGATGAGGACGATGCAGTCGGCGCGGGTAGCGATCTCGGCAAAACGCCCCAGCCGCGCCACGTGGTTGCAGTCGCGCACCCCAGCGACCGCCACCGCACCATCGCCGACCTTGTCCAGCACCCAGCGCACGGCCGCGGTCGCCGTCACCGGACCGTAATTCCACTGGCCACTCAGCCGCCCCCCCCACTCGCTTTCGTCCAACACCACCAACTCGGCTTCAGGCTCGACTTGGCCGTCGCGCACCATGTTCACGTATTGGGGCAGCCGCAACACGCTGTGGGTATCGTGCCCCATCAGCCCAGCTTCGACCAAGTGTTCGGCCACCAACGCGGCATCGGCCGCGGGGACGCCGACCTGTCGCAAGCAAGCCCGCGCTAGTGCATCGAGGGCTTCGGCGCGCAAGGTGGGCACTAGGGCGACTCCTCGTCCCAAGCGTCCGCCACGACCAACAGGGCGTTGACCACCGGCCGCTCGCCCGTGGGATCGGATGGCTTGTTGACCACCTGCTCGCTTACGACCATCGTCGTCGAGCCGCCGCCGTCGAGGTTTAACCCCTGATAGGCGTTGACCTCGGCGCGGGAAAATTCGGCCAAGCGCGTGCGCATAAATTCGGCTAGCTCCTGCAAACTCATGCCAACGCTGTACCCCGGCTGCCGCCCATCGACCACAACCAGAAAGAGCACCTGCTCATCTTGGGAATATCCAATGGCCGTGCGCGGGTGTCGCTCGTCGGCAAAGCTGCGGCTGAGCCGCTCCTTTTCCACTTCAATAGATACTTCGCCATCGCGCAGGATGCGCGGCCCCCCGCTGATGGCCTCCATCAACTTGGCGCGGGCTGGCAACAGCCGGCAATACAGTTGCACCGTGTCGCCCAAGGCGATCTGCTTTGTCGCCTCGTATTCGGCACCAGCGGCCAACAGCCACTGGTCGCGCTGCAGGGAGAACGGCCAAGCCTGCCGCCGGACTTGTTGGACCCAAACAGAAATCGTGTCGTTGGCGATCGAGGTGTTGCCCAACCCTTGCAACAGGAAGCCCGTAGCTGCTTGCAGCGAATCCCCCTGCACCTGCGCGCGATCGTTAAACACAGACAGTTTCCCTAGCGCTGGCTCGTGGTTAAAGCCCGCGATGCGCAGGTGTTCGCCCCCAGCCGTCAACAGCCCCAATTCCATCTTGTACACCGCGATCAAGGGCTGGCCCGCCTCGGTAATAGCAAAGGCTGAGCGCCGCTGGGGGATGCGGATGAGGTTGCCGGACTGGATGTACAATCCGGCCGGCCGACCAGCCTCGCCGGGGAGCAAAAAGTCCCCATTTATGGCCGCTAAGGCACCGGCGGCCAAGCTACTGGTTTTTCGCGCCTCTCCCTGCTTGGCCGTGCGTACGCGGATGCCCGCCGCCCAAGAGCGCGGCAGATCCACTTCCACCACGTGTATCCGCCACGGCCCTTCGAGCAAGTGGATCTCGTGGTACGCCACTCCGGGTGCCAGCTCTTCGGTGTTTCCTTGGGCGCAGCTCCAACTCAAGCTCCACGCGAGAATCGAGAGGACGAGGCGAGTACAAACGCCGTGCGATATAGCCAAAAGGAAGTGTACCTCAGCGGCAAGGGGACGAGCGGCGCACTATGGCACCCCTCATTAAAGTCGGCCAAAGGTAGCCCTGCCCTGCAACCGTGTCAATTTTTTCTAACGACTGGCCCGGCTGCAGACCAAGCCCTTTATTTAGAGAAAATAAAGAGAAAGGATGCCGATGAAAGCCATACTCGTAGGGTTGGGCGGTAGGGGCCGTTATTGGCTCGGCCAATGCCAGAAGCACCCGGGCGTCGATGTGGTCGCCGGCGTCGAGCCGAGCGCACAAAACCGCGAGCGCGCGGTCGCAGAAGGCGCACTCCCCGAGCGGTCCATCTACCGCGACCTCGGCCAAGCCCTCAACGCCTTGCAAGCCGACTTCGTCCTCGACGTAACCCCACCAGCGGTCCACCAAGAAATCGCCGTGCAGACTTTTGCCGCCGGCCTGCACCTGCTCGGAGAAAAGCCCCTAAGCGACGATTACCAAGCGGCCCGGCGCATAGTCGAAGCCGGGACCCAAGCCGGTGTCGCGCACATGATTACCCAGAACTACCGATTCAACGGCCTGCCGCGCACGACCCGCCGCCTGCTCACCGCGGACCTCATCGGTCCGGTCGGTCAACTCGATGTCTCGCTCTACGTCAATTGGGCCGACTCGCCCGGCTCGCATTACGTCACCGAGCCCTACATGTTCCTCACCGACATGGGCATTCACCACTTCGACATGATGCGCTACACCCTCGGCCAAGACCCCATCAGCGCGCACGCCCTCACTTGGAACCTGCCCTGGGGCTGGCACCGAGGCGACGCCGCCCAGATAATCCTCTTCCGCTTTGCCAACGGCGCAATCGCCACCCACCGCGGCATCGGCTGCACGGTCGGGCACGTGCCAGCCGGGCACAACGGCGAGTGGCGCTACGAGGGGCCGCGCGGCACCCTAACTTGGGAGGGCCTAGCGCTCTATCACACCCACTCGCACCGCGCCGACCCCCAAATCAGGCGACAGATCCCGCTCGACCAAACGGGTGCCGAAGGGCAAAATCCCGTTCTGAGTGAGTTCGTTGCTGCGGTGGCCGAGGGACGCCAGCCCGAGTGCAACGCGGCCGACAACCTCAAGTCCATGGCCATGGTCTTCGCGGCGGTCAAAAGCGCGCGGGAGGGCCGCGAAGTATCCATCGCCGAGTTATAGACTGTTCTTTCTCCATTGCCACATCTTGCCGCTAACCCCTCATTAAAAGACTTATGACCCTGCATCTTTTTGATACCTATGCCCGCCAAGAGCGCCCCTTCACCCCACTCGCGCCACCCCAAGTCCGCCTGTATGCCTGCGGCCCGACCGTGTACAACTACCAGCACATCGGCAACTTGCGCACTTATATCTTCGAGGACATCCTGCGGCGCGCCCTCGAATACAGCGGCTATGCGGTCCACCACGTCGTCAACATCACCGACGTGGGGCACCTGACCTCGGACGCGGACACCGGCGAGGACAAGATGGAGGCCGGCGCACGGCGCACCGGCCTGATGGCTTGGGAAATTGCCGAGCGCTACATCGCGGATTTCGCGGAAAAGCTCAAGTGGCTCAACGTGCGCCCTCCCCACGTCTGGTGCCGGGCCACCGACCACATTCGCGAGCAAATTGCGGTCATCGCCGCCATCGAGGAAAAAGGCTATGCGTACCGCACGGACGACGGCCTGTACTTCGACACCTCGCGCCTGAGCGACTACGGCCACCTCGCCCGCCTCGACATTGAGGGCCTACAAGGCGGCCAGCGCGTCGATCTCGGGCAGAAGCGCCGCGTCACGGACTTCGCGCTGTGGAAGTTCAGCCCGGCCGGGACGCAGCGGCAGATGGAATGGGACAGCCCGTGGGGGCGCGGCTTCCCGGGCTGGCACATCGAATGCACGGCCATGGCAGCCAAGTACTTGGGGCCGTACTTCGACATCCACTGCGGCGGCGAGGATCACATTCCAGTCCACCACACCAACGAAATTGCCCAAGCCCAAGCCTGCTACGACACGCGGCTGGCCGAATTCTGGCTCCACGGCGCGTTTTTGCAGCTCGACGGGGAGAAGATGTCCAAGTCGAGCGGCGACTTCCTGCGCCTCGAATCGCTCGTCGAAAAAGGGTACGACCCCCTCGCCTACCGCTTTTTCTGCCTCGGGGCGCGCTACCGGGCCAAGCTCTCCTTCGGCTGGGAAAGCCTCGCCGGCGCGGCCACGGCCCTCGACCGGCTGCGCACCGCCGCCCACGCCTATGGCGCACCGTCTGTGCCCGACGACCGCTATGTGGCCGCGTTCAAAGAGCGCGTCGAGGACGACCTCAACATGCCGCGCGTCCTCGCCCTGTGCTGGGAGCTGGTGGCCGACGATCTCCCCGCCGCAGCCAAGAAGGCCACACTCCTGCACTTCGACCAAGTCATGGGCTTGGGGCTGGCCAAGTGGACGCCGCGCGAAGCGGACATACCCGACGCGATTCACGCGCTCGCCCAACAGCGGCAACAGGCCCGCGTCGCCAAGGACTGGGCCACAGCCGACGCCCTGCGCGCCAAAATCGCCGCGGCCGGCTACGAAATCGAAGACACCCCCCAAGGCCCCCACATTCGCCCGCGCCCCACAGCCTAATCCTTACCCCAAAACCACTTGCGGAAAGACGCTGACAATTCAATCAGGCCCCCACATTCGCCGCGCAAAACCCAACCGAACGGACGCCCATGTCCCGCATCCTCGTCGCCGAGTGCAAGCAAGAAATCTCCTCCTTCAACCCGGTCATCGGCACGTACGACAATTTCTCCATCCGCCGCGGCTTTGATCTGCTCGCCTATCACCAAGGCCGCGAGACCGAGCTGTGCGGTGCCTTGCAGGTCTTTGCCGACAGCCACGTCGATGTCATTCCCACGTACGGGGCCTGCGCCCCTTCGGCCGGGCCTTTAGACCAACGGGACTTCGAGCGCATTGCCGCCGAGCTCCTCGATGCGGTCGCGCCGCACCTAGCGGAAGCCGACGGCATGTACTTCTGTCTGCACGGCGCCATGGGCTGCACCCAAGAGCTGGACCCGGAGGGCTACTTGCTGCAAGAGATCCGCCGAAGCGCCGGCGCGGACTTCCCCATCGCAATCTCGCAAGACCTCCACGGCATCCTCACCCACCGCATGCTGGAGCACTCGAACGGTCTCGCCATTTACCACACCTATCCGCACGTCGATCTGGCCGACACCGGCCGCCGCGCCGCGTACTTGCTCCTGCAAGTCCTCGCCGGTGCTCAGCCCGTGGTGGCCCGCGTGCGGGTGCCGGCGCTCGTGCGCGGCAACGAGTTAATCACCGCCTCCGGCGTGTATGGCGAGTCCATCCGCTACTGCCAAGCCCTAGAGGAGCAGCCCGACATTCTCGCCGCCGGCATGATGATCGGCAACCCATTCACCGATGTGCCCGAGCTGTGCTCCCAAGCCATCGTCGTGGCCGATGCCGACCCCGATCTCGCCCGCAGCGAGGCCCTGCATCTGGCCGCCGAATTCTGGGAACGCCGCACGCTCATGCAGCCCGACCTCGTATCGGTCGAAGACGCCGTCGCTCAAGCCGCCCAATACAGCGGCCCAGTGCTCTTTACCGACGCGGCCGACGCCCCCTCCTCGGGCGCAACTGGCGACAGCAATGTCCTCGTCCAAGCCCTGCTCGCTAGCGGGTACTCCGGCCAAATACTCGCGCCGCTGGTGGATGCGTCCGCCGCGTACATGGCCCACGACGCCGGGCTAGGCGCACACATCCACGTGGTTTTGGGCGGCTCGCTCGACTCGCGCTTTTCCCCGCTCGACCTAGAAGTCGAAGTCACCCAGCTTGGCGACGGCGAATATGTCTGCGAGTCTTGGAACACTCCCCAGTACGCCGGGCCTACGGCCGTGCTGCAAAGCGACGCGCTCACCATCGTCTGCGTCAGCCGCTCGGTGCCCTTTATCGATCGCTCGGTCTTTATCGCCCACGACATCAACCCCAGAGACTACGACCTCATCGTCATCAAGTCGCCGCACTGCCAGTGGCACTTTTTCGACGAATGGGCCGAGAAAAACTTCAACATCGATGCCCTTGGTTCGACTAGCGCGAACCTGCCCACCCTCGGGCACCGCGTCTGCCAGCGGCCCATGTACCCGCTCGAACCCGATGCCTCTTTCACCCCGGTCGCCGAAATGTTCGGCACAGGAGCCTAGCTTATGTCTGCCATCAAACAATCCGTCTGCTTCAATCCCTTCACCGGCAGCGGCCTCAGCCCGCAAGAGCTCGTGGCGGCCGCCGCCCGCATCGGCTACCAATCCGTAGAGATGGCCCCCGAAGAACACTGGCCGCTCATCCAAGACCACGGCCTCGCCATCGCCATCGTCTCCGGGCACGCTTCCCTGCCCGACGGACTCAACAAGCCCGAAAACCACGACCGCATCCAAGACGAGCTCCTCGCCAGCATGGACCTCGCCGTTGAATGCGGCATTCCCTCGCTGATTTGCTTTTCCGGCAACTGCGAGGGCCGGTCCTCAGAAGAGGGCCTCGCCAACTGCGTCGCCGGCCTGCGCCGCGTCACCGATGCCGCCGAGGAAAAAGGCATTACCCTCTGCATGGAATTGCTCAACTCGCGGGTCAACCATCCCGACTACCAGTGCGACCGCACCGCCTGGGGCGCGGCCCTGTGCCGGGCCGTTGGCTCGCCCCGGTTCAAGCTGCTCTACGACATCTACCACATGCAGATCATGGAAGGCGATCTCATCCGCAACATCGCCGACCACATCGACTGCATCGGCCACTTCCACACGGCCGGCAACCCCGGCCGCCAAGACCTCGACGATCAGCAGGAGATCTACTACCCCCCGATCATGCGGGCCATCGCCTCCACCTCCTACGAGGGCTACGTCGGCCACGAGTACCGGCCCAAGGGCGAGCCCCTTGACTCGCTAGCCCACGCCTTTGAAGTCTGCAATGTCTGAGAAGCGGTCTGAAACCGCAGATGAACGCAGGTGCGGGATGGCGTTGTTTGGGGCGGGCGCGGAATTTTCAGATGGTCTCTGAGCTAACCATCGCGCCCACCGGCGGCGCGCTCGGGGCCGAGATCAAAGGCTGCGATCTGTCCGCACCGCTCGCGCCCGACCAAGTCGCGCCGGTGCGCCGAGCACTTCTCGATCACGGCGTGGTCTTTTTCCGCCAGCAGCAGCTCAGCGACGAGGACCAAGTGCGCTTCACCGCGTACTTTGGCCAACCCGTACCGCACGTCCGCAAGCAGCGCCCGCGGCGGGTTGAGGAGATTTTCCTCATCTCCAATGTCAAAGAAAACGGCGAGCCAATCGGCGAACTAGGCGACGAACTGATCCCCTTCCACTCGGATCTTTCCTACCTGCCGCGCCCCGGCACCCTGTCGGTGCTCTACGCGGTGGAGATCCCCGCGCAGGGCGGTCAGACCCAGTGGTGCAATTGCACGGCCGCGTACGAAGCACTCGACGACGCCTGCAAAGCCCGCCTCAAGGGGATGCGCGCTGTACATCGCCACTACGTCGAAGCGCAAAACCCCCCCGAGCACGTTGCCCACCCCATCGTCCGCACCCACCCGGAAACGGGTCGCCGCTCGCTTTACGTAGGGCCGCACCTGACCAAATACGTCGTCGGCCTCAGTCGCCGAGAAAGCGACGCCCTGCTCGGCGCACTGTACGCCCATCTCGAACAGCCGCGTTTTGTCTGGACCCACGAGTGGCAAGTCGGCGACCTCGTCCTCTTCGACAACCGCCCGACCATGCACCGCCGCCTCGCCTTCCCCTCCAACCAGCGCCGCCTGATGAAACGCACTCAGGTTTTCAACGACGAAATACCAGTGGAGTGAACACTCCATATTGGCCCGGCACTCTAAACCGGGCTTGAATGCGGTTTAGTTTGCGAATTTCAAACTGAGACCCTACCATAAATCAACACAAATTCCCCGGCAGATCGTCTGTCGGCGGGCTGTTACTTGCTTCAGTTTCCTCTTTCGATTCTATAAAGACCATGTTCAAAGCACTCGTCTTACATCAGCACTCGGCCCTCATCGAAGAACTCGACGAAAGCCGCCTCCCCCCAGGCGACGTAGAAATCGCCGTCGCGTACTCCTCGCTCAACTACAAGGACGGGCTGATCCTCAACGGCCAAGGCGGCTTGGTCAAAACCTATCCGCACGTCCCGGGCATTGACCTCGCCGGCACCGTCGTCCACAGCCAGAGCGACCAGTTCCAACCCGGCGATCAAGTTGTATGCACGGGCTGGCGCGTCGGCGAAATCCACTGGGGCGGGTACGCGCAAAAGGCGCGGCTCAAGGCCGACTGGCTCGTGTCCCTGCCCACCGGCCTCACGCTGCGCGCCGCCATGGGCTTGGGCGCGGCCGGCCTGACCGCGGCCATCTCCTTAGAAGCGCTCGAAGCCCACGGCCTCGCGCCCGACAAAGGCGAAGTTCTCGTCACCGGAGCAGCCGGTGGCGTCGGCTCCCTCTCCGTCCTGCTGCTCGCCGCGCTGGGGTACAACGTCGCCGCATCCACTGGTCGCCCCGAACTCGAACCCTATCTAAAAGACCTCGGCGCCCAAACCATCATCCCGCGCCAAGACCTCGCCGCGCCATCCAACAAACCCTTGGAAAGTACGCGCTGGGCCGCCTGCATCGACTCGGTCGGCGGCACCACCTTGGCCCGCGTCTTGGCCCAGATGGCCTACGGGGGTTCCGTCGCCGCGGTGGGCTTAGCCGGCGGTGCCCAATTTGCAACCACTGTCATCCCCTTCTTGCTGCGCGGCGTCAACATCCTCGGCATCGACTCGGTCTTCTACCCAGCCGAGCACCGCGCTGCCGCTTGGACGCGCTTGGCCACTGAACTGCCCTTGGAAAAATTAGATCGCATCTGCACTGAGGTTGGTTTAGCCGACGTCCCTCGCCTCGGCAAGGACATCTTAGCGGGCAAAGTGCAGGGCCGCGTCATCGTCAACCCCAATCAGTGAAAAAACACGCTATGCGCCGACTAACGCTTCTACTCCTCACCCTCGCCGCCCCCCAAGCTGGAGCCGACCACAACATGCCCGGGACCGACCGCATCACCTACTTCGGCTACGAAAACTGCATCCTCCTCGAAAACGCCCACGCCCGCGTCGTCCTCACCTCATCGGCCGGCCGCGTCCTCGAATACTCGCGCAAAGGCCCCAACGCCATCTACCTCGACCCCGCCCAACAAGGCGCGACCTTTGAAGGCGGCGACCCTCCCTTCGGTCCCACCGGCGGCCGCCTCGACATCGGCCCGGAAATGGTCATCCCCGCCCACCCCGACCTCTGGCTTGGGCAGTGGGAAAGCCAGATCACCGGCCCGCGCTCGGCACGCCTGATTAGCAAAAAGGACGAGCCTACCGGCGTCCAGCTCATCCGCGACTTCCAGCTCGCCGAGCACTCCACCCACTTGAGCGTCACCCAGACCATCAAAAACGTCTCCGACAGCCAAAAACACTGGGGCCACTGGAGCCGCACCTTTGGCACGGGCGGCGGCATCGTGCTCATCCCCCTGACGCCCGCGAGCCGCTTCCCGGCCTCCTATGTCATGTACGGCCCCGGCCCGGTCATCAACTACCGCCCCGAAGACCCCAATATCCGCATCCGCGACAACTTCCTCGAAGTCCTCTCCACCCCTTTGCGACCCAAGCTCGGCATGGACTCCCAAGCCGGATGGTTCGCCTATCTCGACCGCAACGACCTGCTATGGGTCAAGCGCTATCCAGTGTACCCCGACCGCCCCTATGGCGAACTGGCCGGGCTGACGATCTCGATATGGTATTACCAAGAGCTGATGTGCGAGTTGGAGCCTATCGGGCCGCGCGAGAATATCCCGCCCGGGGGCGAAGCATCCTTCACCGAGGACTGGTGGCTCCTGCCCTACACCTACCCCCATGACGGCAGCGACCTCGACCTCGAAGCCATCAGCGCCTTGGTGGAGCGAGAGGCGCGGTGCCCATAAAAAACCGCGGCGAACCCGTCCCGTTAGGCCGCCAAAATTTTCTCGTACACCTCCATCCGCTCGCCCTCGCGCTCTTCTGGATCGGCCAGCTTGAGCCAGACCGCCTGATCCTTTTTGCCCGCGGCGACGTGCTGCACAGCCCCGGCGGCCTCGGGCTTGAGCCCGCTCCAAATCACCTCGCCGTCCTGCAAAAAGACATAATTACCAGCGTGGGCGTCCCAAATCCGCTCGCGGTGGTCGCGGTAAAAAAGGGCCTGCTCGCTGGCGGTGCGCCGCAACAGTGCGATCTGCTCGGCCGGATCGACCTCGGCCGAGTCGAATTCGGCCACCGGCGGCGTCAAGCCGTCCATGGCAAAGTCGATTGCGTCTAAGTCAACTGTCCCGAAGCCGTGCTCGGCGGCCACCGCCACCGGACTGCGGTCGCGGCGAAAAGGCGGCGTCGGCCAATCGAGCCGGGGATCGGTGCCCATCAGGTAGGAGCCGCAGGCGTCGGTGGCAATGACGTGATCGCCGGCGACCAAGCAGTCGGCGATCCGGCCCTCGCCGCCCCACTCCATGCGCGCTTGGCCGGTCAGCCCGTCGATGATGTTGAGGCAAGGCTGGGCAATCAGCCCCAAGTCGGGCAGGACATAAGAGAGGCGAATGACGTGGTGGAAGTAGGTCCGCAGCCGGCCGTGCGGCGGGATCGGCGGCAGGCCGAAGAGGTTTTTCAGGCACAGGGTGATGCCCATAAAGCCGTGGTTTTTCATCTTGGCCAGCGACACAAAGGCGTCGGCCTCGCCCAAGGCGGCCGAAAGCTGGTACTCGGAAAACATGATCCCGCCGTTGGGCACTTTGTAGCGCTCAAAGGGGGGGTCGCCAGCCTCGACGTAGTCGACGCCGAATTCCTCCAAGATCGGCCCGGCGTTGAAATCATCGCCCGGGCGCTCGCCCGGCGGCGCGAAACTGGTGTCAAGCGCGAATATCTCGGCGTCGCTGCGCTCCTGCAAAAGCCGCAGCACCGCCCGCAGCACGTCGTCGTCCACCAATTCCTGACGCCGCCCGCCGATCCGGCGGATATTATTGGTGCGCATCTGCATGTTGATCTTGATGCCGATCCGGCGCGCCTTTTCGATCTTGGCCCACGACCGGTGCAAGGGCGCGGTGATTTCCACCAGCCTGTTGTAGATCTCATCGGGCGCGGCCTGGTGGCTACAGTGGGTGGCGCGGACGGTGTATGCTTTCTGACTGTTCATGGCTTCTAAATCCTCCTGATTATGAGTTGGCCTAAAAAGTTGCACACCGGGCCGCCAATTGACAAGGATTGGCGGTGCTCGTTATGTACTTAGAATGGACTATAAACGCTCAACATCCACTCTCGCTTCACCAAGATCAAGGCAGATTAGCCGTGCCTAATCTCCGCTTGCAACTCCCTTTCGCCCTTCTTGGTCTCCTCTTCGCCGCACCCAGTGCCCACCCGGCCGACTGGCCCTCTTGGCGCGGCCCGGCGCAAAACGGCGTCTCCGGGGAGACTGGTCTCGTCGCATCTTGGTCGCCTATCTGGCACGCCGCATTCACCGGCCGCTCAACCCCCATCGTCTTCAATGGCCGGGTCTTTGTCATCGGCCGTCGCGGCGAGGGCATCGCCCAAGAGGGCGTTGTCGCCGCTTTTGACGCCCAAGACGGTGCCCTGCTCTGGGAACGCGCCTACAACATCTTCCACACTACCATCCCCTTCAACCGCGTCGGCTGGGCCAGCCCCGCCGGCGACCCGGCGACCGGCTATGTCTATGTCCATACCGTCAGCGGGCTATTTTTTTGCTTCGACCGCGACGGCAAGGTCGTCTGGTCGCGCTCGCTGACCGAGGAGTTCGGGCGCATCTCCGGCTACGGCGGGCGCATCCACACGCCCGTCGTCGATGAAAACTTGGTCATCATCAGCTATCTCAGCTCCAATTGGGGCAGCCACACCCCAGGCCGCCATCGCTACTTCGCCTTTGACAAGCGCAGCGGCGAAATCGTCTGGATCGCCACCCCGGGGGGCCGGCCGCTCGACACCACGTACTCGGTGCCCGTCGTCGCCACCATCGACGGCGTCCGCCTGCTCATCGGCGGCAACGCCGACGGCTCTATCTATGCCATGAAAATCCGCACTGGCGAGACGGTGTGGGGCTTTAAGCTCAGTCGTCGCGGCATCAACTCCTCGGTCGTCGTCGCCGACGACAAGGTGTACGCGGCCCACAGCGAGGAAAACCTCGACAACACCGCCCTCGGTCGCGTCGTCTGCATCGACGCTACTGGCCGCGAGGTCTGGCGCTACGACGGCGTCTTCGCCGGCTATAGCAGCCCGGTCTTCTACGACGGCCGCTTGTACATCATCGACAACTCGGCCAACATCCACGCGCTCGCCGCCGAGACTGGCCAAGTACACTGGATCCACAACATCGGCACCGTGGGCAAGGGATCGCCCGTGTGGGCCGACGGCCGGCTCTACGCGCCAGAGGTCAACGGCCGCTTCGCCATCGTCGTCCCCGGTCGCGCCGCGGCCGAGACTCTCGACCTTGCCGAGCTTGCAATGCCCGACGGCCGGCCGGCCGAACTGTTTGGCTCGCCAGCCATAGCCTACGGTCGCATCTACCTCTCTACCGAAGCGGGCGTTTACTGTCTCGGCGACCCAGCGGCGCAGTTCAAGGTCGCAGGGACCGCGGCCAACTATCCCCGCGAGCAAGCTCCCCGCGGCGCAACACCGGCGCACCTGCAAATCATCCCCGCTGAAGTAGTAGCCCAGCCCGGAGCCCACCTGTCGTTTCGCGCCCGAGCTTTCGACGCACAGGGCCGCCTGATCGGCCCGGTTGCAGCCGCATGGTCGCTCGCCGGTCCAGTCGGCCAACTCGACGGCAATATGCTCGTGCTCGCAGACGCACCGAGCAGTGGCAAAATCGTCGCCAGTGCCGGCGAATTGACTGCCGAGGCGCGCATCGCCGTGCTGCCGCCGCCGATCTACAGCGAAGACTTCGAGGGATTCGCCGCCGACGCCTCACCGGCTTGGGTCGGCACGGGCAGCAAATTCAAGGTGCGCGCGATGGAAGGCAACAAGGTGCTGGTCAAGCCGCCCGCCGCCCGCGGCCTGCACCGAGCCAACACCTATTTCGGCGCGCCCGACATGGCCGGCTACACCATCCAAGCCGACCTACTCGGCACCAAGAAGCGCCGCGCCGTCCCCGACATGGGGCTGATCGCGCATCGCTATACCCTCGACATGATGGGCTATCACCAGCAGTTGCAAATCCGCACTTGGGCTGCCGAACTGCGGATGGCCCAAACCGTGCCCTTCGCCTCAGAGCCTGGGGTCTGGTACACCATGAAGATGCAGGTGGAAATCGAAGGCGATAGAGCCCATATCCGCGGCAAAGTCTGGCCCCGCGACGAGCCGGAGCCAGCCAAGTGGAGCATCCAAGCGGTCGATCCCCTGCCCAACCGCAGCGGCAGCCCCGGCATCTACGGCTATTCTCCCGCCGAAATCTACTACGACAACCTGAAAGTTTGGTAATGCCTACAGCTACGCGCAGCCTCATCCTCATCCTCATCCTCGCCCTCGCCGTTTCCGCTAGTGCTCAAACCGCGATGTGGGGCGGCTCGCCGGGGCGCAACCAAGCCTCGGACGAGAAAAACCTGCCCACCACCTGGGACACTGAGACCGACGCAAACGTCAAGTGGCGCGCCACGCTCGGCTCGCAGACCTACGGCGGGCCCCTGATCGCCGGCGACAAAATTTTCGTTGGCACCAACAACCAAGCCGAGCGCGATCCCAACCACAAGGGCGATCGCGGCGTCGTCATGGCCTTTTCCTTAGAGGACGGCGCCTTCCTCTGGCAAATCGCCCATCCCAAGCTGCCGGCCGGCCGCGTCAACGACTGGCCGCAGCAGGGCGTCTGCTCCACTCCTTATGTCGAAGGCGACCGCCTCTACTATGTCTCCAATCGCGCCGAAGTCCTATGCCTCGACACCGAGGGTTTCCGCGATGGCGAGAACGACGGCCCCATCGCCGACGAAACCGCCACCGCGCCCACCAACGCGGATTTGATCTGGAAATTCGACATGATCGCCGAGTTGGACGTCTTCCCCCACAACCTCGCCACCAGCTCGCCAGTGGGCGTGGACGGCCGACTCTTCGCCCTGACCAGCAACGGAGTCGATGAGGGCCACGTCCACCTCCCCGCTCCCTTTGCCCCCAGCTTCATCGCCCTCGACATGCCGACCGGCCACCTCCTGTGGGACAGCGACCTGCCCGGCGACCAGATTTTGCACGGCCAATGGGCCAACCCCGCCTACGGCGAGGCAGGTGGCCGCCAGCAGGTAATATTCCCCGGCGGCGATGGCTGGGTCTATGCCCTCGCGCCCGACACCGGCGAGCTAATCTGGAAATTCGACTGCAATCCCAAGGATTCGGTCTGGGAATTGGGCGGGCGCGGCACCCGCAACAACCTTGTCTCAACGCCCGTTTTTCACGACGGAGTAGTCTATCTCGGCGTCGGCCAAGACCCCGAGCACGGCGAAGGCGAGGGGCACCTGTGGGCCATTGACGCCAGCGGCACCGGCGACATCACCGCGACGGGCGCGGTCTGGCATTTCGGCGGCGAACACTACAACCGCACCATTTCCACGGTCGCCATTGCCGACGGCCTGCTCTACGCCGCCGACCTAAGCGGCTTCGTCTATTGCCTCGACGCCAAGACCGGCACCCACCACTGGACTCACGACACATTCGCCGCGGTCTGGGGCTCGCCCTTTGTCGCGGATGGGAAGGTCTATATCGGCGACGAGGACGGCGACGTCGATGTGCTCAAGGCCGGGAAAACGCTCGCAGTACTACACGAAACCAATCTGGGCAGCGCCGTGTACACCACTCCGGTCGCCCGCGACGGCGTCCTCTACATCGCCTCCCGCAACACCCTCTTCGCCATCGCGGAAGAGAGCCAATGAGCACTGCTCCAGACAAAATCGCCGCGGCCCGCGCCAAGCTCGACGCCCACGTCCGCGCCCTTGTCGAGTGGCACTTTAGCCCCGAGACCGGCTGCCCGTTTTGGCTTTCCTACGCCCAACAACTCGACTTCGACCCGCGCGAGAAAATCCGTTCCTACGCCGACTTGGCCCTGCTCGGCCATTTTGAGGACGAGTGGCTGCGCGGCGGCCCGGTGCGCCAGTGGGTGCCCAAAGCCTATGCCGACGAGCCGATCTATGTCTTCGAGACGGGTGGTTCGACCGGCCTGCCCAAATACCGCATCAACATCCGCGACTTCCACACCGACTACGCGCTCTACAGCGAGAGCCTGTCCGCGGAGGGCTTTCCCAAGGGCGCCGATTGGCTGATGCTGGGGCCTTCGGGGCCGCGCCGCTTGCGCCTAGCCATTGAGTATCTGGCCCAGCTACGCGGCGGCTTGTGCTTTATGGTCGATCTCGACCCGCGCTGGGTCAATGAACTCATCCGCGCCGGCAAGATGCGCGAACTGGAAGCCTACAAAGCCCACGTCGTCGAGCAGGCACTCAAAATTCTCAAGGCCCACGACAGAGTGCAGTGCGTCTTTACCACCCCTCGCCTCCTCGAAGCCCTCTGCGAAAAAGTCTCCCTGCCCAAGCTCGGCGTTAAGGGCATTTTCTGCGGCGGCACGGAAATGAACGCCCAGTTCCACCGCTTCGCCCGCGAGGAGTTGGTGCCCGGCCTCGCCTTTGTCCCCACCTACGGCAACACCCTGATGGGCCTCGCCTGCCCCAAGCCCTTTGATCCGGCCGACGAGTACGCCATCACCTACTACCCGCCGCAGCCGCGCGCCGTCATCGAGCTGGTTGATCCCAAGGATCCCTCGCGCAAGGTCGGCTATGGCGAGACCGGCCAAGTCATGCTCACCACCCTGACCAAGGAATTTTTCATGCCCCGCTTCCTCGAGCGCGACGAGGCCGAACGCGCCGCGCCCATCGATGCGTATCCTTGGGACGGCGTCAAAGACCTGCGGCTGCTGACGGAGTTGCAGGAGTCCGTGGTGGTGGGAGTGTACTGACAGGTAAATCGCCAATCCCACCTGCCCCGCAGCTATTCTTGACCAAGTGTAAGTGCTAAGATACATTGAACCGGGGTTATAGAATCCTCTTGAGGAGAGATGATTATGAGTATTGAATCGGATCGAGAACGGCTGTCGCAAGTCAAGATGTTGGAATGGCTGCAACGCGATTTTCAAATGACTGATATGGTCCCGCTGTACCTATCGGATAAAGAAGGGGGCCACGATCACGGCATCTATTGTGCTTTGATTCCATCCGGTCATATTGAGGAAATACTTTCTAGTTGGTCTTGGGATTTTATGCTCCGTACCATGTACTACGAAGGCGGAAAAAAGATCTATGGAGCCACCGATGGAATTGAACCTTTGGTTATTGACCGTAATTTCTGTGAAATAAAAGGTGGCTACAGGGAAATATCTGAGGAATTCCGCCTTTTTCACAATCTATATCACGACGAAAAGACGAATAAATATATCAAGATTGATGACGAAAGTAATGAAAATATAGTGGCTGTTGTTGAGCCGAACTGCGTTCAGATAAGACTCAAGGAGATTCGTCAGTTCTTGGCAGTCAAGGAGATGTACCTATCAATTCAATTCGATTGTCGCGAAAGATCAGGATATTCGTTGGAAAAGCTCGGGCTTAAAAAAGAAGGAAGTGATAAGCGTAAGGAGCTTATGTGTTGGGCGCATTACTACGGAGAATACAACGGTCCCAACAGCAATAAAGCGTTCAGTCGGTTGGTGGGAAAGCGGCTTGTTAAACCGCTGCCAAAATCCAAAAGTGGACTCTGGAGATCTGCTACGTATAAAAAAAAGCATGTAGAATTCATCATTGGTGTTGACGACGATGGAGACGAGATTACTCATACGGCCGACCCGGATGCTCTGGCAAATAGCTTTGGCGTAAATCCAAATGCACCTCATTATCTAACCTCTGTGTATTTTCGCAAACAGGTTTTAGACAAATACTACCAACAGCCCAGTAAATACTCTGTAGAGGATTCGCTCCTACGCTGTGGCGGCCTGTGGTGTATGGAAATTGACAACCATCACGACGACAAAGTCCATGCGTGGTTGGGTGATCTTGGCAGAGACCTTTCTTATACAGACCAACTATACTGGCGGGCACACAATATTCCACCTGAAGGAAGAGTGAGTACGACCCACTTTAAGCGTCAAATTTTGGCTGAGTGTACAGATTCAAATCGTCCTGAGCACTTGTTTAGGCAACGCTACCAGAATTTACAAAAGATATGTAAAGAACGTCTTGGTTGGCAGTTATTATTGCCACTAGACGCCCACGACGATTATCACTTCCAAGGCTTGAGAATCCCAGCCACTGACGAGCAACGCGATTTTGATGAGTTGGTTTTAAGTCTCACAAAGATACTCATTGATTCCCTAAATGAAAAACGCCTAAACACCCTGATTCCAGATGACCAGAAGACGGAACTTAAAGGTAGTATTGCACGTCTTGAAATGGTCCTTAGCTCTCGCGGTGCTGAAGGTGTCACCGATTGCGTTTCTTTTTTACGGAAACTTCAGAGCCTGCGTTCCAGCAGTGCCGCACATCGCAAAGGTCGATCCTATCGAAAAATTGCTAAGGACTTCGGCGTTGAGAGCCAGAGTTTGCGCGAGGTGTTCACCAAAATTCTCTGGCAGGCTTTAGACGTTCTGACTTACTTCACTCTCCTTGTGCGGAGCGGCCAAATTGAACTGGAAGCCATTAACCAGAACAAAATAGAAGAAGGATATGCTATTCTCGATGAGTTGGTTGGATTCTGCGAATCAGATCAAACCGATGGCTCTGTCAACCACGATGAAGCCATCTATGGATTGAGTTCAAAACCATGATTTTTGTCGATAGTGGTGCTTGGATTGCTCTTTCAAACCAAACGGATCAACATCACAAGGATGCTTTGGCAGTTTATAATGACTTAAAGAAGGAGAAAGCGCGACTTCTAACGACAGACTATGTAATTGATGAGACCACGACTTGGCTCAGATATAGAGTGAGCCATCCAGTAGCGATTAAGTTTCTCGACCATATTGAGCGTACTGAAGGAGCCGATGTTTTAACTGTCGTAACAGTTGATAAAACCCTTTTTCAGGAAGCTAAACGGCTCTTTCGTCAGTACGATTCTGCAAATCTATCATTTACAGATTGCACCTGTTTTGCGGTTTGTCAGGCCCATAAACTTTCTGAGGCGTTTGCTTTCGATCAGCATTTTATGATGGAGGGTATAACCTTATTTAGGTAGGCCGTCTTGCCTAAGCCATCGCAGATTATATTCATACGATAGATCACAACGGCTCACGCCAACTCCAATCTGAAATCCAAACCCATGCACCTACCCCTCCTCCGCGCCGGCCAGCCCTACGCCAGCCTCGACCGCCTCGCCGTCGCCCACATCGCCACCGGCCAACCCCTAGCCCAAGTCAGCCAAGCCAACCGCGGCCTGATCGCCCGCGACTTAGCCGCCCAAGAGCGCAACCGCCAAGCACTGCAAGCCTTCACCGTCGCCGAATTGGTCGCCATCTGCCAACGAGCCGCCGACCTCTTCCTGCGCGCCGAACTGCCTTTAGGCGACGACGGCCAAACCCCGGACGACTACGTCGCGCAAGTCTCGGCCACCACCGGCCTGCCGCAGTCGCTGGCCCGCGCCAACATGGACAAAATCCACCGCGCCGGCGTCGAAATGCCCGCCGTGCTCAACGGCCTGACCCGAGGCTTGGATCTGACCTGGCTTCGACCTGTCGCCGTGGCGCGAGCGCTTGGTACCGGTGTGCTCAGCGGCCTGACCCGAGGCTTGGATCTGACCATCCTCGACGACGGCCCAAGCCCGCTCCACTTCGTACCGCACGCCCAAGCCCTCGGCTGTATCCTACCGAGCAACTCGCCCGGCGTCCACGCCCTGTGGCTGCCGGCCATTCCGCTCAAAACCCCGCTGGTGCTCAAACCGGGCCGCGAAGAACCGTGGACGCCCTACCGCATCGCCCAAGCCCTGATCGCGGCCGGCTGTCCGCCCCACGCCCTGAGCTACTACCCAACCGACCACGGCGGCAGCACTGAAATCCTGCTCCGCTGCGAGCGCTCCCTGCTGTTTGGCGGCGGTGCTACCGTTGCCCCCTGGCGCGGCGATCCCCGCGTCCAATTACACGGACCAGGACGCAGCAAGATCATCATCGGTGCGGACAAAATCGACCACTGGGAGCACTATCTCGACCTCATGGTCGCCTCAATCGCCGCCAATGGGGGCCGCTCCTGCCTCAACGCCTCCGGCATCTGGGTGCCCGCCCACGGCCGCGAAATCGCCACCGCCCTCGGCGAGCGCCTGAGCCAAATCCAAGCTCGTCCCCTCGACGACCCCCAAGCCCAAATCGCCGCCTTCCCCAATCCCGCAGGAGCGCACCAACTCTCAGCCCAAATCGCCGCCCAACTCGGCGACGCGGCCCAAGACACGGCCAGAGGCCAAGGCGAGCGCATCGCCGAGGGCGGTGGCTGCACCTTCCTCAACCCGACCTTGATCCACGCCCCCGACTGGCAACATCCGCTGGCCAATACCGAATATATCTTCCCTTTTGCCGCAGTCGTCGAAGTCCCGCAAGAAGAAGTGGTCGCGCGCATCGGCCCGACGCTGGTAGCCACCGCCCTCACTGAGGACGAGCACCTAACGCGCCAACTGCTCGCCGCGCCCCACATCGAACGCCTCAACCTCGGCCCGATCCCCACCCACCAAATCGCCTACGATCAGCCGCACGAGGGCAACCTCTTCGACTTCCTCTACCAGCAGCGCGCCTTGCAGCGCCGATCCGGATGACCCCTTTCGACTTCAATCCGTCCATCCGCGTGGTCTTTGGCGCCGGGACCCTCGACCAGCTAGGCGACCTCGCCAGCGCATTGGCCGGCCCCCGCGCCCTGCTCGTAACCGACCCCGGCCTCGTCCAAGCCGGCCTCGCCGACCGGGCAAGTCGCGCCCTGCAACGCGCCGGCCTAACGACGATCACTTTTTCCGCCGTAGGAGAAAACCCCACAACCGAACACGTAGCCGCCGGCGTCCGCCACACCCGCGTCCACGGCCCCATCGACCTGATCGTCGCCTTGGGCGGCGGCAGCGCCCTCGACTGCGCCAAGGGCATCAACTTCCTGCTCACCAACGGCGGCCAAATGCAGGCCTACCGAGGCTACGGCAAGGCCACCCAGCCCATGCTTCCCTCCATCGGCATCCCCACCACGGCCGGGACGGGCAGCGAGGCCCAATCCTACGCCCTGATTACCTGCACCGACACAGGGGCCAAAATGGCCTGCGGCGACCACAAAGCGCGCTTCCACATCGCCATCCTCGACCCAAACCTGCTGGCCAGTGCCCCCCAGCGCGTCCGCGCCGACGCTGGTATTGACGCCCTCGCCCACGCCGTTGAAAGCTACGTCTCCACCCGCCGCACGTCGCTCTCGCAGATGTTCGCTCGCCAAGCCTATCGGCTGCTAGCTCCCCACTACGAGGCAGCCGTCGCCGATGCCCAAAACGCCGCCGCCATGCTCTTGGGTGCCCACCTAGCCGGCACTGCCATCGAAAACTCCATGCTCGGCGCTGCCCACGCCACTGCCAACCCCCTCACCGCCCGCTACCCGCTTACCCACGGCCGCGCCGTGGCCCTGATGCTGCCGCACGTAATTCGCTTGAATGGCCAAGTAGTGGACGATTTATACGGCGAGCTTTGCGCGGAAATCCAACTCAAGGGCAGCGCCGGCACGCTCGCCGCACACTTTGAAGAATTGTGCGCTAGGGCGGACCTACCGCGTCGGCTCGCCGATTGTCAGGTCGCCGCAAGCGATCTACCCGCCATGGCCCAAGAAGCCGCCGGCCAGTGGACCGGCACCTTCAACCCACTTCCCTTGCAAGAAGCAGATTTCCTACGGCTTTATGAAACGGCATTTTGAGGGGGGAGGAATGAACGTAAGACGACCGCACTAAGACGCAGACGATTCGCCTAGACCTAAATCCCACGCTTGGATCCGTTCGTCAATGGGCGGTATAAGGACGACGGCCATCCAAGCTGCTTTTTCCATGGCTTGGACCGTTGGAATTAGCAAAATTTTGCCTCTTCTTTTACATCGTCGTAATTTATTTATTATCAATTAGTTAAGGTTTTTATTAAAATATATATTGCCAATCTGTAGCTTGACTTAAATCCAGAAATCTAATAAAATGTACTTGACAGTCGAGAGGTCTGACCGCATTGGACCGTGGAAGCTTGGTCTTCCCTTGACTGTCTTTTTTTATTTAGGAGAAAAATCGTGCATTTATTGTACGCTGACGAGTCTGGTTCGCCAAAGGACCCTAACCAAAACTATTTGGTCCTAGCAGGTGTCTCTATCTTTGAAAGGCAAGGTTACTGGATTTCCAATAAGCTTGATAAAATAGCTGCCAGATTTGATCCAGCCAATCCAGACGAAATTGAACTTCACGGTAGTCCAATGATCAGTGGTAAGGGTATATGGAGGCGTTATCCAAAAGATAAAAGATTCAAGGCCATTAAAGATATTTTACAGGTGCTTGCTGATTCACACATCTCTAATCGGATATTTGCCAGCGTAGTCAAGAAATCCTCTATATCGCCTAAAGATCCGGTTGAAACAGCCTTTGAACAATTATCTAATCGTTTCGATTTGTACCTAATGAGACTTTATAGGAACAAGGACACCCAGAGGGGAATTATTATTTTTGACAAATCAACTTATGAATCGTCGTTACAGACATTGGCCACTAATTTCAGGACGATCGGTCATAGTTGGGGGGTGATAAGAAACCTCGCTGAGGTTCCTTTATTTTTGGATTCAAAGGCATCTAGACTGATACAGTTAGCAGACATAATCGCGTATGTTGTTTTTCGTTACTATGAAAGATCTGACAATCGGTTTTTTCCCATTATAAAGAGTCGGTTTGATGCGGAAGGAGGCAATGTACACGGCCTACATATAATTCAGTAGTTTCTAATTTACTTTTGACTATAGCCCCCAACCATTCCCCAACATGCCACTCTACTTCCTAGCCCTCTTCTTGGTCTCCACCGCCGCGGCCGATACCTGGAACACCTTCCGCGGCAACCCCCAACTCACCGGCGTCGCCACCTCCGACCTCGCCCCGCCCCTAACGCTGCTTTGGGCCTACCCCACCCAAGACGCGATCGAATCCACCGCCGCCATTCACGAAGGCACGGTGTACGTCGGCTCGCTCGATGGCCAGCTCTACGCACTCGACTTGCACACCGGCGCGCTAGCATGGCAGTACCAAGCCGACGGCGAAATCAAGTCCTCCCCCACCGTCGCCGACAGCACCGTTTACTTAGGCGACGAAGCCGGCACCTTCCACGCGGTCGCTACCCACAGCGGTCAGCGCCGCTGGACTTTCGCAGCCGACGCCGGCATTATCTCCGCGGCCAACCACACCGGCGACCGTCTCTACTTTGGTGCGTATGACCAGCACCTGTACTGCCTCGACGCAACCGCCGGGACCCCGATTTGGAAAATCGCCACAGACGGGTATATTCACAGTACGCCGGCGCTGGACGAAAATCGCATGGCCGTGGCCGGTTGCGACGGATACTTGCGGATCTTGGACCGAGCCGACGGTACGCAGCATCAGCAAATCGCGCTAGGCGGCTACGTGGCCTCCAGCGCCGCCATTCACGGGGGACGCGCGTACCTAGGCACCTTTGGCAACGAAGTACTAGGCGTCGATTTAGGCGCGGGAGAAATCCGCTGGCGCTATGCCCACGCAGTGCGGAAATTTCCGTTTTACTCGTCGCCGGCCGTCACCGACCAAGCGGTCGTCATCGGCGGCCGGGACCAGCTCGTACACGCCCTCGACCCGCAAACCGGCCAACCCTTGTGGACCTTTGCCGCGGGCGGGCGAGTGGATTCCTCGCCGGTCATCGCCGGCGAGTATATTTATGTAGGTGCCCGTGCGCTCATCGCCCTCGCGCTCGCATCGGGGGTGGAAGTCTGGCGCTTTGAAACGGGCGCATCTATCGCCGCTTCGCCGGCCATTGCCGCTGACCGGCTCGTTATCGGTGCCACCGACGGCATCCTGTATTGTTTCGGGAAAGAGGTCAAACCATGAGGGATGAAGCTACACCAAACATTTCGACCCAAAGGTCAAGTCCACTCGGCAGCGACCCAGCGACCACCCGCGCCGACCGCACCCAAACCGAGGTCGGCAGCGTCTTTGTTTCCAACTATCCGGCCTATTCATTCTGGGGCGAAGAGGACGTGCCGCGGGCGCATCGCGCACTCGCCGACCCACCGCGACCCGACACCAAGCTCGGCCTGTACCTCCACATCCCCTTCTGCCGCAAGCGCTGCAAATTCTGCTACTTCCGAGTTTATACGGACAAGAACAGCCAACAGATCCAGACCTATCTCGACGCCCTCGCCCGCGAGGTGGAACACTACGCCCAGCAGCCAGCGGTCAAAGACCGGCCGCTGCACTTTATCTACTTCGGCGGCGGCACCCCCTCTTACATCAGTTCGCGCCACCTGCGCTCCTTAGTCCAGCGCCTCAAGGACGCCATACCTTGGGACCAAGCCGACGAAATCGCCTTTGAGTGCGAGCCTGGCACCTTGACCCAAGCCAAATTGGAAGCCATCCGCGACATTGGCGTCACCCGCCTCAGCCTAGGAATAGAAAACCTCAACGACGAAATTCTGCGCCACAACGGCCGCGCCCACGTCAGCAAGGAAATCTACCAAGTCATGCCTTGGGTAAATGCGCTCGACTTCGCTCAGGTCAACGTCGATCTAATCGCTGGCATGGTCGGCGAGACCTGGCCAAGGTGGCGTCAGACCGTGCAGAAGACCATTGAACTTGACCCCGACAGCGTCACCGTCTATCAGATGGAGCTGCCCTACAACACGCTCTACTCCAAGGACCTGCTCGCTGGCGACAGCGAGCCGCTGGCCTTGGCCGACTGGAAGACCAAACGCGCCTATCACGCCTACGCCTTTGAGCAATTAGCCACCGCTGGATACGTGCGTTCGAGCGCCTACACCATGAAGAAAACGCCCGACGCCCGCTTCGCGTACCGCGACGCGGTGTGGACCGGCCAAGACATGATCGGCACGGGCGTCGCCTCCTTCTCGCACCTGAGCGGAATCCACTATCAGAACGCGCCGCACTGGGACAACTACCTCGCCACCATCGACCGCAACGACCTGCCCATCCACCGCGCCTTCGCCACCAATCGCGAGGAGCAACTCACCCGCGAGGTGATCCTGCAACTCAAATTGGGCGCGCTGGATACCGCGTATTTTCGCGCCAAATTCAAAGTCGATATCGTCGCCCACTTCGCCGCTGCGCTCAGCGGCCTGCGCGATGAGGGCATGCTCCATTTCGACGCAGACTCAGTCTCCTTAACAAACGAGGGCCTCCTGCGCGTCGATCAGCTCCTGCCCGACTTTTACCAAACCCAATACCGCAACGCACGCTATACCTAAGTAGGAGGTTCCATTTGAAAAACGCGATCCCACTGCTCTTGGTCCTGACCGCCGCGGCACAGGCGGCCGACTGGCCCCAATGGCGCGGCCCCCAGCGCGACGGCATCTCCAGCGAAACGGATCTGTTGCAAAATTGGTCGGCCGACGGTCCCGCCGTTCAGTGGCGCGGCCCGCTCGGCAATGGCTTCTCCGGCATCTCCATCGCCAACGGCCGGGTATTCACCATGTTTGCCCAAGGCGGCGACGAGTTCGCAATATGCCTCGACGCCGAGACCGGCGCGGAACGCTGGCGTCATCGCACCGGCCCTTACTACAAGGAGACCCAAGGAGGCGACGGCCCGCGCTCGACGCCCACCGTGGATGGCGAGACCGTCTATGTGCTCGGCGCCACCGGCAAGCTCTTCGCGCTCGCAGCCGCGAGCGGTACGCCGATCTGGGAAAAGGACTTGGTCGCCGAGTTTGACAGCGAAGTGCCCAAGTGGGGGTTTAGTACCTCCCCGCTGATTGAGGGCGACCTGCTCCTAGTCGAAGCCGGCGGCCGCGATGGCAACTTCGTCGTCGATATGGTCATCGACCGCACAACCGCGGTCACCGCCGTAGCCCTCGACAAAAACACCGGCGCAACCGCTTGGACCGCCCTCGACGAAAAGATGAGCTATTCGTCGCCCATCGCCTTCACCGCGGCTGGCACCCGCCAACTTGCCTATTTCACGGCTTATTCGCTTATCGGCCTAGCCCCGGAAGACGGCCGCATGTACTGGCGCTACCCTTGGAAGACCCGCTACGACGTCAGCGCGGCGACGCCAATTTTCATCGCGCCCGACCGGCTTTTTATTTCCACCGGCGACGGCAACGGCGGCGCGGTCTTGCAAATCAAGAGCGATGGCGACAGCCTCGCTGTTGAGCAGGTCTGGCAAAACAAAAAGATGAAAAACCACTTCGGCACCTCGGTTCTCTACGAGAATTATCTCTACGGCTTTGACAATGCAATCCTCAAGTGCCTCGACGCCGAAACGGGCGAAGAAAAGTGGAAGACCCGCGGCTACGGCAAAGGCACCCTGATCGTCGCCGACGGGCACCTCGTCGTCCTCGGCGAAGAAGGCCTGCTCGGCCTAGTTGAGGCCACGCCAGCAGGCTTCCGCCAAAAGAGCAAGGCCCAGGTCCTCACTAGCCGCTGCTGGACGGTCCCCTCGCTCGCCGACGGCCGGCTCTACCTCCGCAACGAAAGCGAAATCGTCTGCCTCAATGTGCAAGGAGCAGCTCCATGAAGAAGATATTAGGTGCGTCCCTAGTCCTCGCCTTATGCGCCTTTCCAGCCCGGCCCCAAAATTGGTCGCGCTGGCAATCGACAGGTTGGCCGCAATGGCTCGGCCCCGACCGCAACGGCATCTCGCCGGAGACGGACTTGTTCGGCGCGACGCCGTCTTTTGCAGAGGCCTGGCGGGTCCAAGTCGGGAAGGGCTTTTCCGGCCTGTCCATCGTCGGCGATCGCATCTATACGATGTACATCCACAGCCAAGCCGAATACGCGGTCTGTCTCGACGCCCGCAATGGCCGGGTGCTGTGGCGCACCCGCACCGACGACAATTTCACGGAACGGCAGGGCGGCGACGGTCCGCGCGCCACCCCCACTGTTGACGGCGGGATGGTCTATGTCTTCAGCGCCCATGGCAAACTCCACGCGCTCGACAGCCAGTCCGGCACCAGCCAATGGAGCCACGACCTAGTCCGCGAATTCGGCGGTAAAATGCCCGGCTGGGGCTTTTGCGCGTCGCCGCTGGTCGCCGGGGACTTAGTCCTAATCGAAGCCGGCGGTAAGAGCGGCCATTCGCTGATAGCCTTTGACAAAGTTAGCGGCGAGATCGCCTGGGCCACCGGCAGCGACAATCCGGGCTATTCCTCCCCCATCACCGCCACTATCGGCCAAACGCGCCAAGCGGTGTTTTTCACTGGCTACGGGCTGGTCTCAGTCGCGCTGCAACACGGCCGGGTGCTGTGGAAACACCCCTGGACGACCAGCCACGACGTCAACGCCGCCACCCCGGTTTTCATCCCACCCAACCGCTTCTTTATCTCCTCCAACTACGGCACGGGCGGCACCGTGGTGGAGGTCACCGCCACAGACGGCCGCTATCAGGTGGCGGAGGTCTGGCGCAACAAGAACATGAAAAACCACTTCGCCACCTCCATCTACTACGAGGGCTACCTCTACGGTTTCGACGGCTCGATCCTCAAGTGCCTCGACGCCGAGACTGGCGAAGAAAAGTGGAAGACCCGCGGCTATGCCAAGGGCACCCTGATCATCGCCGACGGGCACCTCGTCGTCTTGGGCGAGCGCGGCAATCTCGGCGTAGCCAAAGCCACGCCGGCCAGCTTCGTCGAAAAGGCCAAAACTCAAGTCTTCCACCGCAGCAAATGCTGGACAGTGCCCTCACTCGTAGGCGGCCGGCTCTACCTCCGCGATGAAAGCGAAATCGTCTGCATCAACTTGGCGGTAGCAGCCCAATGAGGAATAGCCACGGCACGCTATTGATCTTTGCTCTGTCGCTGACGACAACCCTCGCCCATGCCCAGAGCACCGCCGACTCACTCCACGTCGTCGGCGAGACGATCATCACTGGCTCGCGACTGGCCATCCCCCGCGCCAACGCCATCGCCACCAAGATGCCCCTGCCCCTGCACAAGACCCCCTTGAGCGTCGGGATCGTCCCCCAAGCCCTGATCGAGACCCAAGACGGCGCGACCCTCAGCGATGCGCTGGCCAATGTCAGCGGCGTCGGCGTCCACACTAACTTCGGCGTCCACGACCTGTTCTACCTGCGCGGCTTCGACTCGCTCGCCAACGGCTTGGTCCTCTCCGACGGTGCCCCTGAACCCGAAGCCACCTTCTACCAGCTCTACAATGTGGACCGCGTCGAAGCCCTCAAAGGCCCCGGGGCCTTTCTCTACGGCGGCAACCCCCTGTCGGGCACCATCAACCTCGTCCGCAAACGGCCAGACCCGGCGAGCAACTTCGCCCGCGTCAACACCTCCTTAGGGAGCTTCTCCACCTACCGAGCCACCCTCGACGCCGGCCGCGCCCTGCCCGACGAGGGCCTCGCCTTGCGTCTCAATGCGCTGTGGCAGGATGCGGAAAGCTACCGCGACGACAAAAACAGCTCGATCCTCGCCATAAACCCAACGCTGCGGCTGAACCTCGGCGCGCACTCGGTGCTGCACCTCGACTTCGAGTACTTGACGAGCCAACATCGGTCCGACTCGGGGCTGCCCATCGTCGGCGGTGCCCTGCCCGACGTGCCGCGCACCCGCTCGTACCAGTCGCCCTTTGACCTTTCCGAACAGACCATCCTGCGCTTGCGCGCCGATTATGAATGGCATTTAGCACCTAATTTCACGTTGCGCGACAAATTCTACTACACCAGTCTCGCTTGGCCCTCGCAGGGCACCCTCTTCAACGGAGCCTTCCCGAACGCGGCCGGTTCGCTGGACCTCGCCCGCACCTTGCTCGACCTCGACGACCAGCAACGGATCGTCGGCAACCAAGTCGAAGGCCTGCTGGAGCTGCGAACCAGCGGTATCGAACACCAGCTCCTCTTCGGCTTTGAAATGGCCAACCACGCGGACGACTTCACCTTGGACGTGGCCTTGCTTTCGCTAGTCGATTTGTTCACCCTCGACGCGACGTTGCCGCCGAGTCTGGCCCCGTTGATGCCGGCCGAAGCCGGGACCGATTCCCTCGTGGTCCCCCTCCCAGAGCAAGCGACGGCCGGCCAGACCGCCGCGCAATCACTGGCCCCCTATTTTATCGACCGCATAATCGTCAGCCCCCACTTCGAGCTCTTGCTCGGGGGCCGTTTCGACTGGATTGACTACGCAGACGACCTCACCGCCACCAAGCGCGATTACCGGCAGCTAAGCCCGCTCCTCGGCGCAGTCTTCGCCCCCACCCAGACCCTTTCGCTCTACGCCAATACGGGCCGCGCCTTTGCCGCACCTTCGGCTCAAGTCGTGGGCAACCGCGACCCCGAGGAAAGCACGCAATACGAAATCGGTGCCAAAGCCGTGCTGCTCAACGGCAATCTCAACGCCAACTTCGCCGTCTTTAACCTCGACAAAGAGCACATCCCCATCCCCGACGACAACGGAGTCACCCAGCAGCTCGGCGACCAGCGCGCGCGGGGCCTGGAGCTGGAGCTGGCAGCGCGGCTGGCCCAAGGATGGTACGCCCAAGGCACCTATGCCTTTTTGGACGCCGAGTTGACGCGCTTCAACGAAGCCGTATTAGTCCCCACCGCCGATGGCTTCGTCCCCCAGCTCTTCGACCGCACGGGCAACGCCCCGGCCTTCGCCCCCGAGCACCTGGCGACGCTGTGGGCCGCCCGCGACTGGGGCGAAAACCTCACCTTGGCCGCCGGCATCCGCTACGTCGGCAGCCAGTTTGCCGCCGAGGACAATGTCTACCAAATCGACGGCGCGCTGACCTTCGACCTCGGGCTGACTTACCGCCAAGGGCCGGGGCTTTTGCGGATCAACCTCAAGAATCTGACTGACCGCGAATACGAAACCCGGGGATTCGGGGGCACCTCGGTCATCCCAGCGGCCCCTTTCTCCTTCAAGGCGACCCTCGGTTATTCGCTATGAATACCTGCGAACACCTCAGCCGCGACGCGCTGGCCAAGCATCAGCTTCAACGTCTGCACACCCTGCTCAGTCCCGTGCTAGAGACCAACGCATTTTGCCGCCAGAAGCTCAACGCGACCGGGATCACACGGGCCGAGGACATCGCCACTCTCTCCGACTTGG
The DNA here is from genome assembly GCA_958295495.1 of uncultured Latescibacterota bacterium. Taxonomy (GTDB): domain Bacteria; phylum Latescibacterota; class UBA2968; order UBA8231; family UBA8231. Next base: position 5,687,963 of record OY282352.1, on the reverse strand, counting down.
CCCGCCTCCCCTTTACCACCCGCGCCGAACTTTCTGCCGACCAAGTCGCCCACCCCCCCTATGGCACCAACCTCACCTCGCCGCCCGAATGCTACACCCGCATCCACCAGACCTCCGGCACCACCGGCCAGCGCCTGCGCTGGCTGGACACGGCCGAGAGCTGGGACTGGTGGGGCCGCTGCTGGGCCCAAGTCTATCGCGCCGCTGGCGTCGGCGACCGCGACCGCATCTTTTTCGCCTTCTCCTTTGGCCCCTTCATCGGCTTCTGGAGCGGGCACGAAGGGGCCAGGCACATCGGCGCGCTGATCGTCCCCGGCGGCGGCATGTCTTCGGCCCAGCGCTTGGAGGCCATCGTCGAAAACGCGATCACCGTCCTCGTGTGTACACCAACCTATGCCTTGCACTTGGGCGAAGTCGCCCGCGCCCGCGGCCTCAACCTCGCCGCGGGCAGCGTCCACACCACCATCCTCGCCGGCGAGCCAGGCGCGAATCTCCCGGCTATCCGCGCCCAAATCGAGCGCACTTGGGGTGCCCACTGCTTCGACCACGCCGGAGCCACCGAGGTCGGTGCTTGGGGTTTCGACTGCCGCCAACAGGCTGGCCTGCATCTCAACGAGGGCGAGTTCATCTGCGAGGTCGTCGATCCGCAAAGCGGCGCACCCGCCGACGAGGGCGAGTTGGTCATCACCAATCTCGGCCGCACCGGGATGCCGGTCCTCCGCTACCGCACCGGCGATCGCGTCGCGCTCAATCGCACGCTCTGTGCTTGCGGCCGCACCTTCCAGCGGCTCCAAGGCGGCATCACCGGCCGCCTCGACGACGCCTTGCTCATCCGCGGCGTGGTCGTCTATCCCAGCGCCATTGAAAACGTCGTGCGCCAATTCTCCGCAGTCACCGAATTCGCCGTTGACGTCCACCGACGCAGAGCACTGGACGAGTTGGAGGTGCGCATAGAACTCAACGGCGACGCCAACGACACCGCCGACCAAGTACAACGCGCCCTCGCCCACCGGCTGGGACTGCGCGCCGACGTCCAAATCGCCGCGCCGAATACCTTGCCGCGCTTTGAACTCAAAGCCCAGCGCGTCACCGATCACAGGAGCCATAAGTGAACGATGTCATCGTCATCGGCGGCGGCCCGGCCGGCAGCACCGTAGCCGCCCTCCTAGCCGCAACCGGCCGCCAAGTCCGGCTCTTCGAGCGGGAGCAGTTTCCCCGCTTCGCCATCGGCGAGTCCCTGATGCCGGACACGTACTGGACGTTCAAACGGCTCGGCGTACTCGACAGGCTCAAAGACAGCGCCTTTCCCCGCAAGCACAGCGTACAGTTTTTCGGCAAGTCGGGTCGCGGCTCGACGCCCTTTTACTTTTCTGACACCAACCCCCACGAAAGCGCAATAACTTGGCAGGTCCTGCGCGGCGCATTCGACGAGATGCTCCTCGACAACGCCCGCGAAAAAGGGGCGCAAGTGCATCAGGGGGCCCGGGTCCTCAAAGTGCTGTTCGAGGGAGACCGCGCAAGAGGTGTGCGCGCCAAACTCGCCGACGGCCAAACCCGCGATTTTACTGCGCGGGTCGTCGTCGATGCCTCCGGCCAGAGCGCACTGATCGGCCGCAAGCTCAAGCTGACCGTGCCCGAGCCCGAGCTGAAGAAGGCTTCGATCTACACCCACTATCGCGGCGGTCGGCGCGACGAAGGCTTCGACGCGGGCGCGACCTTGATCCTCCACACTGAGAACCGGGATTCTTGGTTTTGGTACATTCCCCTGTCCGACGATGTGGTCAGCGTCGGCGTGGTCGGCGCGATCTCCTACTTGGTCCAAGGCCGCCGAGAAGACGCGCAGACCATCTTCGACCAAGAGTTGGCCAAATGCCGACCCATGCAGGAGCGCCTGCAAAACGCCGCCCAGCTCTTTCCGGTCAAGACCACCAAGGACTTTTCCTACCGCGCCAGCCGCATCGCCGGCGAAGGCTGGGTGCTGGTCGGCGACGCGTTCTGTTTTCTCGACCCGATGTACTCCTCGGGCGTGTACCTAGCCCTCAAATCCGGCGAGATGGCCGCCGACGCCATTGCCGGGGCCTTCGCCACAGGGGACTTCTCGGCCGACCAACTCGGGGGGTTCGGCCCCCAACTAGTGCGCGGCATGGAGGCGGTGCGCAAAATGGTGTACGCCTTCTACTCCAAGGACTTCAGCTTCGCCGAATTCCTCAAACGCCATCCCGAATGCAAACAGGGGGTCATTGACGTACTGAGCGGCAACCTCTTCAGCGAACACATCGAGCCCATTTTCGGGCCTATGAGCGAGGTCTGCCAGATGCCCGCCGCCGTCGCCTTAAGCCCACAACCTTCAGGAGCAACACCGTGAACGCCCCCGTCCGCCGGCTCCTCTACTTGGGGCTTCTGGTCCTCTATCTCCTGCACAACGACCTCTGGCTCTGGGACGATCCGCGCATCGTCTGGGGGCTGCCCATCGGCTTGCTCTACCACATCGGCTTCTGCGTGGCGGCCGCCGGGCTGATGGTTTTGCTGGTCAACTACGCTTGGCCGTCCGAACTAGACGCGGAGGACGAGGAACAAGCCGCATGACCACGACCATCATCTTCTGCTACCTCGGCCTAGTACTCTGCATCGGCGTCCTCTCCAATCGCTTCTTTCGCGGCACCGGCGAGGACTACTTCGTTGCCAGCCGCTCCATCGGCCCCTTCCTGCTGCTGATGTCGCTGTTTGGCACCAACATGACCGCGTTCGCCATTTTGGGGGCCTCTGGCGAAGCCTATCACACTGGGATCGGCGTCTTTGCCCTGATGCCTTCGGGCTCGGCCCTGATTATCCCCACCGTCTTCTTCTTTATCGGCACCCGCATCTGGGCACTGGGCAAGCGCCACAACCTACTCACGCAGGTCCAGTACTTCCGCCGCCGCTGGGACTCTGACGGCTTGGGCCTCCTGCTCTTCGCGGTCATGGTCGCGCTGCTGATCCCCTACCTGCTCATCGGCGTTATGGGCGGTGGCATCGCCCTCGCCCAAGTTACCAAAGGGCAAATCCCCCAGTGGGCCGGCGGCCTGCTGATCTGCTTGGTGGTGCTGACCTACGTCAGTTTTGGCGGCATGAGGGGCACGGCCTGGGCCAACGCCTTCCAAACGCTGGTCTTTATGCTCTTGGGCGGCGCGACTTTCTTCGTCATCGTCGATAAACTGGGCGGGCTGGACCGTGCGCTAGCGCAAGTCGCGGCGGCGCACCCCGAGCTGCTGATCAAAGGAGACCTCATCAGCCCAATCAAACTCTTAACCTACACCTGCATCCCGCTGTCGGTGGGCATGTTCCCCCACCTTTTCACTCACTGGCTCACCGCCCAAAGCGCCCGCACCTTCCGCTACCCCCTAATGCTGTACCCCCTGTGCATTGCCATCGTCTGGATTCCCAGCGTGCTCTTGGGGATTTTCGGCAGCATTGACTTCCCCGGCCTCAAGGGCCCGGCCGCCAACTCAGTGCTGGTCAAGATGATTGACCAACACGCCCCCGGTGCGCTCGCCGGCCTGCTCGCCGCCGGGGTCTTTGCCGCCATTATGTCCTCGCTCGACTCGCAGGTGCTCTCCATCAGCAACATGTTCACCCAAGACATCGTCCGCCACTACCGCAAGGGCGACGAATTGAGCGAAAAGGCCCAAGTCCTGTGGGGCCGCCTCTTCGTGATCGCCATCTTCGCCCTTACTTACGCGCTCTCGCTGGTCTCGGCTCGCAGCATCTTCTCTCTCGCGGTCTGGTCCTTCACCGGCTTTGCAGCGCTCTTTCCAGTGGTCGTCGCCGCCCTGTTTTGGAGGCGCAGCACCCAGTACGGCGCCTTTGCCTCGGTGCTCACCGTGGCCGCGCTGTGGTCCTATTTCTTCTTTCAGGGGTGGAAAGTCCCCGGCTATACGGTCGGCATGACCGGGGTAATGCCCGTGGCGGTGATCCTAGCCGCTTCTGCCGTGGCGATGATCGTCGGCTCGCTTCTGACCAAGCCACCGGCCAAAATCACCATCGATAAATTCTTCTAGCGCATGCGCCTCGCCTATATCACGGCCGGTGCGGCCGGCATGTACTGCGGCAGCTGCATTCACGACAACGCGCTCGCGGCCGCCTTAGTGCGCCGCAACGCTGATGTCGCCCTCATCCCGACCTATACGCCGCTGCGCACGGACGAGGAAAACGTCTCGCTCGACCGCGTCTTCTACGGCGGCGTCAACATCTTCCTGCAACAGCAGTGGTCGTTTTTTCGCCGCACGCATCGCCTCTTCGACCGCGTCCTCGACTCCCCGTTTCTGATCCGCACCCTCGCCGGCTTTGGGTCCTCTACCAATGCCCGCGATTTAGGGCCGCTCACCGTCTCGATCCTCGCCGGCGAGGAGGGGAACCAACAAAAGGAACTCACCCGCCTCGTCGCCTATCTCCAGCGCGACTTCAAACCCGACCTCATCGAGCTGACCAACGCGATGTTCGTCGGCATGGCCCGGCAATTGAAAGCACAACTAGGCGTCCCCGTCCTCTGCGCCCTCCAAGGCGAGGACCTGTTCTTAGACGGCCTAGTCGAACCCCATAAGACCCAAGCCCTGAACATCCTGCGCCAACGCGCCCAAGACATCGACGCCTTCATCGCCCCGTGTGCGTACTACCAAGAGTACATGGCCGCGTACCTGCAGGTGCCGCGCACCAAAATCCACGTGGTGCCGCTCGGCCTCAACCTGACCGGACACGGGCAAGCGGCACCGCCGCCCGGCAACGGCCCCTACAAAATCGGCTACCTCGCCCGAATATGCCCGGAAAAGGGCTTTCACCTGCTCGTCGAGGCCTTCCAGCACTTAAAAGAGCAGCCCGAGTTTGCTTCCCTGCGCCTCGAAGCCGCTGGCTACCTCACTGCCTATGACAAGCCCTACTTCGCCGAGCAGGTGCAAAAAATTCGCCGCTGGGGGCTAGCCGACTCGTTCACCTATCACGGCGCAGTTGATCGCCGCGAAAAAATCCGCTTCCTCTGCTCGCTCCACGTCTTTTCCATGCCTTCGGTTTACGCCGATCCCAAGGGTCTGTCGGTCCTCGAAGCCTTAGCCAACGGCATCCCGGTGGTCCAACCCGACCACGGCGCGTTCCCCGAGCTGGTCGCGGCCACCGGCGGCGGCGTCCTCGTCAAACCCGATTCCCCCAAGGCCCTAGCCAACCAGCTTGCCGCCTTGCTGCGCGATGAAAAGCGGCGACGCCAGCTCGGGCAAACCGGCCAAGAGGCGGTCCACCGTCGCTTCCACGCCGACGCTATGGCCGCCGGGACGCTCGCCGTGTACGAGCAGTATCTGTAAGTGGTGTATCCGGTTAAAATTCAGGACAGGTGTTTTGACAGATTTACGATTCAATCGTAAATTCGCTACGCTATATGATTAGGCGAACCCTACAACAGTATCTTTTGCGCGATGCCCGCTTGTACCCGGTGCTCACCCTCACCGGCCCGCGCCAGTCTGGAAAGACGACCTTAGCCAGAGCGACCTTCCCCCAGCATAGGTACTATTCCTTGGAGGATCCCGACCAACGCATCTTTGCCTTAGAGGATCCCCGAGGGTTCCTCGACCAACTCGACGGCCCGGTCATTTTGGACGAAGCCCAGCGAGCACCCGAGTTGTTTTCCTATATCCAGAGCAGAGTTGACGCGGACGGTAGCACGGGTCGATTTGTGCTGACCGGTTCGCAGAATTTCCTACTCATAGATCGCATTGTGCAGACCTTGGCAGGCCGGTGCGCCATCCTGCACCTGCTGCCGTTTTCGCGTGCCGAACTCGAAGGCCAAGTCCAGCCGGTGCCCGAAACCCCCGCGACGTTATTTGCCGGTCACAAGACCCATCTCCAACTATGGCAGACTCTCTACACCGGCTTCTATCCGCGGATTCACGACCAGCACATCCCGCCCGCAATATGGCTCCCCGACTACGTGCAAACCTATCTCGAACGCGATGTGCGTGCGCTGGTCAATATCGGCAACATGGCTACCTTTGAGCGCTTCTTAGCTTTATGTGCTGGTCGGGTCGGGCAGGTACTCAATTGCGCCGCGTTGGCCAGCGATTGCGGCATTGCCGTAGATACGGCACAGCGCTGGATATCCGTTTTGAAAACCAGTTTTGTCGTCTTTCTGCTGCCGCCGCACCACCGTAACTTCAACAAGCGGTTGATCAAAAGTCCCAAGCTGTACTTCTACGACACCGGCCTCGCCTGTTACTTGCTGGGCATAAAAGACCCCCAGATGCTGCCCACCCATCCATTGCGCGGCCCCCTTTTTGAAAATTACCAAGTCGCCGAAGTGGCCAAAGCCTTCCACCACCACCGCCAGAAGCCCCTGCTGTCTTTTTGGCGCGACCGCACTGGCCACGAGGTCGATCTACTGGTGGAACGGGGCTCGGCGCTCTACCCGATTGAGATCAAGTCTGGACAAACGGTCGGCTCCGATGCGTTCACCGCACTTACATGGTGGAGCCGCACCGCCGGACAGGACCTTGCGAATGCTTCGTTGATCTACGGCGGCGACCGCACGTACCGGCGCAACGGAGTGGCGGTGCGACCGTGGTTTGCTATTTGAAGTCGATTACAACATAAAATGGCACTTAGAAACTGAAATTTTCCAAGGGACGCACCACCTAGAAAGGATTACTCCATGACTTGGCTCGTCTTTGCCCTCCTCACCGTCTTTAGCTGGGGCCTCTACGGCGTCCTGCTGCACACCGGCCAAATCGCCATGGCCGACCCGGTAAACGGCCGCTACAAAGCCTTCCTCTTCGTCGGCTTGGCCTATCTGCTCACCGCCGTCTTTGGCTCGCTGATCGTCCTAGCCTACAATGGGGCGAGTTGGCTCTACCCGGCCAAGGGCATCTTCTGGTCCACGGCCGCCGGCATGGCCGGGGCCATCGGCGCGTTGGGCGTCCTGCTCGCCTTTGGAGCCAAGGGGACGCCGGCCGTGGTCATGTCCATCGTCTTTGCCGGGGCCCCCATCGTCAACGCGGTGGTCGCCGCGCTCGTGCATCCGCCCGCTGGCGGCTGGGCGGCCGTGCGCTGGCCCTTCGTCCTCGGCATCGTCTTGGCCGCCTTGGGCGGCTGCTTGGTCACCTTCTTCCGCCCAGGCAACTGACGTGCCCGGCGAATTCCGCACCCACCGCCGCGTCGAATGGGCCGATACCGATCAGGCCGGCATCGTCCACTTTGCGCGCTTCTTCGTCTTCATGGAAGCCGCCGAGCACGCCTTCTGGCGCAGCCTCGGCTTGAGCGTCCACAGCCAACGCGACGGCGACACCATTAGCTGGCCGCGCCTCGTCGCCGAATGCGAATACTTCCGCCCCGTCGCCTTTGAGGACATCCTCGATATCCATCTACATCTCGACAAGCAGGGTGAGAAGTCCCTCAGCTTGTGCTTCGACTTCCACTGCCGCGGCGAACACATAGCCCAAGGGCGGCTCAAGATCGCCTGCTGCGTCTGCAATCCGGGCGAGGCCATCCGCGCCATTCCCATCCCGGACTTTATCGCCCGCAAACTAGCGGCGCATCCATGAACGCAACTCCAGCCCTCGTCGCAACCGACGTCTGTAAGCACTTTGCCCTCGGCGACCAGACCGTGCTGCGCGGCGTCTCTTTTCGCGCCGCGGAGGGTCAGTCCCTCGCGCTTATTGGTCCGTCCGGCTCGGGCAAGAGCACCTTGCTGCACCTGCTCGGCACCCTCGAACCGCCTACCTCGGGCCAGATCGTCCTCAGCGGCCAAGACCCCCTGGCCCTCCCCGAACCTCAACTCGCCCGCTTCCGCAACCAGCACATCGGCTTCGTCTTCCAAAACCACCACCTGCTGCCCCAGTACTCGGCCCTCGAAAACGCCTTAATCCCCACCCTCGCCTTTCCCCAAGCCGACCGGCGCACCCGCGCCCGCGCCCTCTTGACCGCCGTCGGACTAGAAGAGCGTCTGCACCACCGCCCCGCTGAGCTTTCCGGCGGCGAGTGCCAGCGCGTGGCCGTGGCGCGCGCCTTGATCAATCAGCCCAGTCTCTTGCTCTGCGACGAGCCTACCGGCAGCCTCGACCGCCAGACGGCCGCCACCGTCGCCGACCTGCTCTTAGCACTGCACCGCGCCGAGCAAGCCGCCCTCGTCATCGCAACCCACGACCTCGAATTAGCTGCGCGCTGCGACCGCCGCCTGCATCTGCGCGAGGGGACGTGCGTCGAAGCCTGATCTACTACTGGCGGGTTCACTTAGGGCTGCTGCTGGGGACCGCTGTCGCCACAACCGCCCTGACCGGTGCCCTCCTAGTTGGCGACTCCATGCGCGGCAGCCTGCGCGACTTGGCCCTAGAGCGTCTAGGCCGCATCGATTACGCGCTGCTCGCCGCGCACTTCTTCCGCAGCGACTTGGCCACCGAGCTGGGCCACGCGCCCGCCATCCTCCTCAAGGGCAGCGCCCGCCACGCCACGACCCACGCGCTCGCCGCTGGCGTACAGGTCCAAGGCATCGACGCCCGCTTCGACGCCCTCTTTCCCGCAGACGGCCCCGCCTTGCGCGACGCCCTCGAGCCAACGGCTGGCCAACCGTTTCCCGCGCTCGTCGTCAGCGCCTCGCTGCAACGCGCCCTCGATATTGAACTAGGCGATGCGGTACTGCTCTCGTTGGAGCGCCCCAGCCCAACCTATCGAGAATCCCTCTTTGGCCGCCGCGCTACCGACGATCTGGTCACCACCCTGCGCGTAGTGCTCACCGGCGTCTTGCCCGACAGCGGTGCGGGGCGCTTTGGCCTGCGACCGCAGCAGCATCTGCCGCTCAACGCATACCTCAACCTCCAAGCCCTGCAGCGCGCCCTCGGTCAGCAGGATCGAGTCAACGCCCTACTCATGGCCGCGCCCGACAGTCGGCCCCAAGCCCTGCAACGCGCCCTCGGCCAACGCCTGACTCTCGCCGACCACGAGCTGGACCTCGCGCTGCACTCCAACTACATCGAGCTTACCAGCACCCGCTTTGTCCTCCACGACTCGACCCGCGCCGCGGCCTTGGCCAGCGGTGCCGCCCTACGGCTCAAAACCGCGACCTTCTCGACCTATCTGGCCAACGCCATGATGGGCAATGGGCGCCAAGTTCCCTACTCAACCGTTACCGCGCTCGACGATCCCACCGGCCTCTACCTCGCCGACGGACGGCCCGCGCCGCCCCTCTCCGCCGACGCCCTCTACCTCGACGCTTGGACGGCCCAAGACTTGGCCGCAGCCCCCGGCGATTCGATCTCCCTGACCTATTACGCGGTCGGCCCGCGCCATGAACTCCGCACCGAGCAGGCCCACTTCCGCCTCCAAGGGATTGTGCAGATGCGCGGCTTGGCCATTGACCCCACTCTGACGCCCGCCTATCCGGGATTGCAGGAAGAAGGCGATATGGCTGCTTGGGACGCGCCTTTCCCCATCGACATCTGGCAAATTCGCCCGCAGGACGAAGCCTACTGGGACCAGTACGGGGCCGCGCCCAAAGCCTTCGTCGCCGCCCATACAGGCCAGCGCCTCTGGGGCCGCGGCCACGGTGCCCTGACTGGCATCCGCTTTTATCCCCCCTCGTCCGCCCACTACCAAAGCCTGCGCCAAGCTCTGCTAGCGCGTCTGTCGCCGGCGGCGACCGGCTTCTCTTTGCGCCCCGTCCGCCAAGAGGCCCTGCTAGCATCAACCGGGGCCACGGACTTCAGCGGCCTCTTTATCGGCTTCAGCCTCTTCCTCATCGCCGCGGCCGCCTTACTAGTGGTTCTGCTGTGCAAGTTCGGCCTCGAACAACGCGCGCGCGAAGCGGGTCTGCTGCTTGCCACCGGCTACCCGCTCGCCGCCGTGAGCCGCCGCTTCTCGAGCGAGGGCCTCGCCCTAGCCGCGTTGGGCGCCCTGCTCGGCCTAGCCGGTGCCCCGCTCTACGCCTACCTGATGCTGGTGGGCTTGCACACTTTGTGGTTGGAAGCTATCGGCACCCCCTTCCTCCACCTCCACGGCCGCTGGCTCAGCTTGGGGCTAGGCTATCTATCCACCTTGCTACTGGTCTCGCTGACGCTGTGGCGCACCGTGCAGCACTTCCACCGGCTGCCCGTCCGCGCCCTGCTCGCCGATACCCTCGACGCGGCTCCGCGGCTCCCGCGCCGTCGCAGTGCCGTCCTCGCCGCACTCGGTTTGGCCCTAGCCCTCGCCTTGAGCGTCCTCGCTGGTATGGCCGACGCAGCCACGGCCGCGGCACTTTTCTTGGGTAGCGGCACCGCAGCCCTTTTGGCCCTATTGGCTTTGCTCGCGGTATGGTTGCGCGCTCCGACCTCGGGTCGCCTCAGCTCCAACCTCGGCTTGGGCCTCCTCAACAGCACCCGCCAGCCCAGCCGCAGCACCCTCTGCACGTCCCTCGTCGCCGCCGCCACCTTTGTCATCGTCGCCGCCGGGGCCCACCGACAGGTCGAGTGGCTAGACGATCCGGGCACGGGCGGCTTCGCGCTCATCGCCGAGGCAGAAATTCCCCTGCACCAAGACCTCAATAGCGCGGCCGGCCGCTTCGAGTTGGGGCTGTCAACAGGTTTGGATGCCGCGCACTTTTTTCCCTTCCGCGTCCTGCCCGGCGACGACGTAAGCTGCCTCAACCTCTACCTGCCCCAAACCCCGCGCGTCCTCGGCGCACCGGCCGAGTTCGTGCAGCGCGGTGGCTGGCCCTTCCGGCAGACCCTTGCCCTGACGCCGGACGAGCGCACCAACCCTTGGCGATTGCTCCAGCGCGATTTGGGGCCGGGCGTCGTCCCAGCCATCGGCGATTTTAATTCGGCGCAGTGGATTTTGCACAAGGGTCTGGGCGACGACATCCCGCTTGCCGAGGGCTTGACCCTGCGGCTGGTCGGGCTGTTGGACGGCAGCCTGTTCCAGAGCGAGTTGCTCATTGCCGAGGATGACTTCGCCGCGCATTTTCCCACCCGCGAAGGGTATGGCTACTTCCTAGTCGAAACGGAAAAACCAGCCCCTGTCGCCGCCGCGCTCGAAAGGGGGCTAGCAGCCTATGGCCTCGACGCCACCCTGAGCACCGAGCGCCTCCAAGGCTACCGCGCCATCGAAAACACGTACTTGGCGACCTTTCAGACGCTCGGTTTGCTCGGGCTGCTCTTGGGGACTCTGGGGTTGGGGATCCTCATTCTGCGCAACGTCTTCGAGCGCAGTGGCGAGTTGGCGGCGATGAGCGCCTGCGGCTTTCGCCGCGCCCGCCTAAGAGCGATGCTGCTCTACGAGCACGGCTTCCTCCTGCTAGCCGGCGAAGGGATCGGCAGCGTCGCGGCCCTCATCGCCGTGGCCCCCCGCCTCTTTGACCCCGCACCCTTGCCTTGGGCCTCGCTGGGCATCTTGCTCGGCTTGGTCTTTGCCGTCGGCCTGTTGGCGTGTGCTGCTGCCGCGCACTGGGCTTTGCGCCGCCCCCTGCTGGCAGCCCTCAAGGCCGAAGGGTAGGCCTCCCCTACCGGCCAATGCAGTACAGGTGCGACTCCGTCCGCAGGAAAATCCGCCCCCCGGCAATGGCCAGCGAAGACAGAGTATAGCCGCCGTCGAGTTCGTTGGTCGCCAGCACTTTGTATTCTGGTCCGGCCTCAATCACGGTCGTCACCGCGTTTTCGTTGACCACGTAGAGCTTGCCGTCGGCGAGGACCGGCGAGGCGCTGACCGACCCTTGGGCCGTGCGCTCCGGCCCCCACAACAGCGCACCCGTCCTAGCGTCGAGGCAGGTAGCCCGCCCGCGGTCGTCAACCATGTAAAAATAGCTACCATCCGTAGCGGCCGAGGGCACGTCTGGTCCTCCTGACCCCGCCCACTTCCAAGCCAAGTGGCTTGCGCTAACATCTCCCGTGCCACCGGCGCGGAACGCTAGCACTGGATTGCGGCGACTGGTCGCGTACACCATTCCAGCGACGGCCACCGGCGACCCAACCACCCGGTAATTCCGCTCCTTGCCCGGGTTCAAGCCGCCCGCCCGCCACACCTCCTCGCCAGTGGCCGGATCGTGGCCGGTGAGGTAGTCGCCGCCGGAGACGACGATTTGCGTCTGGCCGTCGTGTGCGAGGACCACGGGCGTGGTATAGGCGTCCGGCGACTCGCCCACCGCGTCGGTCGGCCGCTCCCGCCGCCACGCAACCGCGCCGGTAGCCGCGTCAAAGGCAATCAAGTAGGAAGCATCGTCCGCGTTCGTCCCGTGCAGGACCTCGACGAAGAGCTGGCCATCGTGGAGCAAGGGCGAGGAGGCGTAGCCCCACATCAGGCCGAAGGGGCCGTGCTCGGCCTGCAAGTCGTAGTGCCACCGTTCCTCACCGTCCAGGTCAAAGGCCCGGATCATCCCCGTGCCGGTCACGGCCAGCACGCGCTCCCCATCCGTGACCGGCGAGGGCGAGGTGTTGTTGTGCTTGCGCCAATAGGCATTGCCCTCGTCGAGAGTGCGCTGCCACAACACGCTGCCGTCGGCCGTTGACAAGCAGCCCAAAAGCAGCTTTTCGCCGCCTTGGATCTCCTCGCCCGTATTGGGCGACGTCAAAAAGATCCGCTCGCCCCACACCACCGGCGTACTCCCGCTCCAAGAGGGCAGCTTCTTGGTCCAGACCACGTTCTCACTCGTGCTCCAAGTCGTCGGCAGGTCCACGGCCTCGCTGACGCCGTTGTGGTTGGGTCCGCGCCACTGGGGCCAGTACTCCTGACTGGCATCGGCGCGCAAAGCGGCCAAAAGCAGCAGTGAGACGAATATGTACTTTTGCATGGTTTGGTTCTCCTCTCTTTTCTGCTTAGGCGAACTCGAAAACCTTTAGGGGAATGGACTTTTTCGGTTTGGATCGTCCGTGGACCATCCGGCGAATTTTTTCCGCAGTTTCGCGGCTGAACGTTTCGTCGCCGCAGCGGCGACATACCGTAGCTGGAATGTGATCAATTAGAAAGTATTTTCCGTCGATCTGAAAGACCTCTTCCACTACTGGTACGATATGGGCGGCATCGACGAGGCTGAGTTGTGTTTTGGTCACCGCACAGCAGTCCCTGTAAGCATCCATAACTTGCCGACGAAAACTCGACTCCCGCGCATAGCGACTTACCGATTCGACGATTCTTTGCCGTTCTTGCGCCAGAGGCTCCATCTCTTGCGGCCTTATTTCCTCCAACTGAGCGGACTATACGTTGGAAGATCAACTCCGTACTCATAATGTAGGGGCCTCCTAGCGAATGTCCCCTGCAAACCGCACCGCTGGATCGCCATACTGGTTGCCGGCCCGATCCCGGCCCCGCGCCAGATACACTGCGTGGGACTGGGTGGGTCGCATCTTCGTCGTCGCCGGCATGTAGCGCATGGTGTACCCGCAGCGCCGCTTGGCACTGGTGTTGGGGTTGGAACCGTGGATCATTTTGGCGTGGTGGATGTGGCATTGGCCCGCGCAAAGTTCCAAATCGACGACCCGCGACTGATCGACCTGCTCGGCCACGATCTCGCGCCCGAAGACGTGGGTGTTGCGATCAACTTCCACATAGTCGGAAAAGCCGTGTCGGTGTGAATCGGCCACCACGCGCATACAGCCGTTTTCTCGCGTTGAGTCGTCAATGGCCAGCCACACGGTCAGCACCTCGTGTTCGCTGAGCCGCTCATTCCAATACGCCGAGTCTTCGTGCCAAGGTACGCGCTTGCCGTCGCCGGGCGGCTTGCTGATAAAGTGGCTCGACCACAAGACAATGTCTGGGCCGATAAACGCCTCGACAAAATCGAGCACCTCGTCGGCGAGGAGCCACTCGAAAAGCTCCGGGTGGGCAAAGTGCGGCACATCCATGGCCTCTGGCCGCTTGCCCGCGGGCAAATCGGCCAACAAGCCGGCAAAGAAGGCTTGCAAGCGCTGGAATTTTTCGGCTGGAAAGAGCGGATGGGGATAGACGAAATAACCGTGATCGCGGTAGAACTGCACATCCGCGGCGGCTAGGTGCAGGGCGTGGGAAGTGCTCATCGGCGGCTACCTTTCCTCGTAGTGGCTCGGCATTGCAACCTCAATATACGGCAATCGGCTCACCCGTGCAGAATCGGATGCCCCGCGCCCTTAAACCAGACGCAGTCGAGGACAAACGACAGAAAAACCCCGCAGAAAAACCCCACCACCAGCCCGATAAACAGCGGCTTGAGCCGCTGGTAGAGCGCCACGCCGCCGAGGCGCAAGATCAAGGCCTTGCAGGCCCATGCCAAGAAGACCGAGAACACAATCCGCTTGACCATCCACGTCGAGGCTACGGCCAACCCCACCGGGTGTAGAGGCCACCACGCGATCCGGTAGTGCAAAAACGCCAGCATCACATAGCCCAACACCCCGCTGCCAGCCAAGCCTAACTTATCCCAGTCAACGGGCGCGGGATTGCGCGTCTGCTCGGCGACCCAGTCGAAGGCCCGGCCCCCAGCCCCTCCGGCCGCATTGAAAAACCACGAGCGCAGATTGCTCGCCCCGTAATCGTAGCACAAGTAGATCATAAAGCTGGTGGTCGCAACAAAGCTGACCACGACCGCCAAGGCAATGGCCGCGACCAGTCCCCCACTGCGTTGATGCGCGTAGTAATCGTGCAGCTTGAGTGCGTTAGCTGCCGCGGGCATAAAGGTGGATTGCACATCGCTGCACCACGCAAAGGTCAGGGCCAGCGCGACCAAGTTTTGCGGCCCCAAGGCCGAGCCGGCCGCGGCCACGAGCACGCCCTGTGCGCTCATGGGTGTCGTCAAATAGTGCAAACCAGCTTGCACCACCAGCCGCGTAATGCCCAAGAAAATCGCCAGCGCGCCCACCAGATAGAGAGCCGCCAAATGCAGGTCCAAGCCGCTGCGCCACAGCCAGCCGAGGATAAAACACAGCCCGGCCAACCCGCCGCCCACCGCGACCCGATAGGAAATCATCTCGTCGTCGTCGTCGATCCGCCCGGCCCGGCCCAGCGCGGTGCGCCACACGGCCGCGAGGTGCCTCCGCGCCATCCACAAGCTCCACCCCACCATCGCCGCAAAGGCCCCCCAAGACTGCCACGACAAGGGCGTCCCGCCGTACACAAACGGGTCGGCGCGCAAGTTAAAAAGGCCCGTTTCGGTGATCAGGCCCAGTTGCACTAAGTAGAGCAGGTGGAAGAACCAGACGCTGAACGAAATGGCCAGCGGGGCCAGATACATAAACCCCAAGACCGGGAAGTACAGCAGCAGGTTGAGGGGCGGTGCATGGGGAACGAGCAAAAAGGCCCAGCCCCGAAAGACGGGCACTTGCGCCCAGCCCGGGAAAAAGTAGCTGGGCACGTTGAAGGCGATCAGGCCGCAGGGGATGGCAAAGCCGATCCAGAAGACCCGGGTCTTGAGCGCGGGCGGCAGCGCCGATCTCGGGGCCTGAGCGGTCAGCATCAAAGCGACCTCGGTCAGGGGGAAGGTCAGCCGCTCGCGCTCCATCCAATGCCGGCGCAACACCACCACCGAGCACAGGCCGACGAAGTATATGGCCAGCACCAGCAGCAGCCACCACAGCAGTGGCCCGGCCCACGCCCCCCACGGAATGGCCAAGTCTTTGCTCGGCAAGCCTTCGTAAAAAAAGCGCATGGCGTCGTGCGCCGGATCGGGGATGGCCCAATCCGGCAGATAGGGATGGACGTATTCGGCCCACTGGTTGGTGGGGAGCGCGCCGTAATAGGGCTTGGAGATGATGCTGAGAATCAGGCCGACGATGAAGATGGGCATGCCGCTGGCGACCAGCCCCATGATGACGATGGTAATCAGCTCGGCCGCGCTGAGGGCGCGTTTGAGTAGCGCGTTGACCAAGACCAGGATAAAGAGCGGCGCGCCCACGGCAATGGGAAAGTACGACCACGTCATTTCCGACGAGCCGACCATCCATATTGAATAGGGGCTGCCGACGCTGATGGCGACGACTAGTCCCAAGCCGAGCAGCATAGATCGCCAGCTCAGGCCGGACCCGGGCAATTCCACGAGGTAGCGGTCGCTGAGATGGGTGAGGTAATGGGCGGGGATTTTCTTTTGCAAGGGGCGCTTCTCGGCAAAATTAACAGGAGGGCAAGAAAGGAGACGGGGCGTCAAGCGTCAAGACTGGTTCGCCGTTTTCTCGCAAAGGAAAAGGAGCTTGCTCTTCAAGTTCGTCCGTGGCTACTTAAGAGGCCCTAACAAAACTGGATTCTGACCCGTGTCGAGACACGGGGTGGCGTTCTCTCGAAAGAGAAAAACGGACGGGCGGGATGTCCGCGTTCCGAGGAGTGCCCAGCAGGTTTTGTTAGAGTCTCTAGGCCATTCAACCCACAAGGAGAAACCCATGCGTAAAAGCCACATCTTTCTTATGATCGCCGCTTGGTTCGGCCTCGCCACTTACATTGCTCTCAACGAAACCGCCGAGGAGACCGGGGAAGAACAAGCCACAGGCTTAAATCAGAAGATCCAAGCCGTAGGTCAAAAGATCCAAGCCCAAGATGAGCGCATCGATCAGAAGATCCAAGCCGTAGGTCAAAAGATCCAAGCCCAAGATGAGCGCATCGAAAAGCTCCAAGTTAAGATAATCGAAATCGAAAAGCTGCTTGCGGCCCGGCAACAAGCACCGCCGCCAAAACCGAGTAATACAGCCAACCCCGAGTTGCAAGAGCACTTCAATGCAACCCAAGAGCTTCATGTTGCCGAAGATGCCGCCCTCCCTCATGTTCCCCATCCAACAGAAGAACACCTACAAACAATCCGCCGACTCCACGAAGTCAGACACAAAACCGATCAGTCTCACATTCACCCTCCGGTCCACGTCCACTGACCCCACCGGTAAGGAAAAGGTCCTTGTATGAGCGTCGAATTATTTCTCGACAAGCATTTATTTGTGGACGAGCACCGCATTGAAACGCTTACGGCGGCCAAGCGGGTGCTCAACCAGCCACACAAACGCCCGCAGCCCGTCATGCGGGCCGATCGGCCGTGGGAGCAGGGAAGGGGGATTTACCGCGGCAAGGTCTTGTACGACCGGCAACGCCAGCGATTTCGCCTGTGGTACACGGCGCAGGCCGCTATCGTCCTTGGTACGGGGGTGTTGGTGCGGGACAATCCGCCCAGCAAGGTACATGAGACCGGGCAGCGTTCGCGGGATTTGGCACGGACACATTGCGAGCCCATCATTAAGGACGCCCTAGATGCGTCCGTGCGCAGGCGTGGTTCGAGCACGGTGCGCTCGTTGAGCGGCAAAAGGGGTGCATAACCGTTTTGCTTCTTGCCGGAGGACCCGCTGTGCGCGGCGAGTTAGCTTTGGAGCGGCTATTCCGTGGCCGCCAGCAACGCGGGTCGGCAGCCGGCGTATAGCCGTGCCGGCCCGTCGGTCAGCGGCGACTAGCATCGAATTGCGCCTGAAGGTTCAACCAAAATTGAGGCTCTACGCCGAACCAGTGTCCGAGCCGCAAGGCCGTATCGCCCGTCACCGACCGCTTGCCTGCGATGATCTGGCCGACGCGGTTGGGCGGCACCTAGATCTGACGCGCAAATGCCGCGGGCGTGACGCCCATTTCTTTGAGCTCGTCCTTCAGGACTTCACCTGGATGCACAACTCGTTTGAACATTTCCATCTCCTTTTACACAAAATCTACGGCGTCAGTTGCACTTTGCGTGCCGCCACTGACTACGCCTTTTCGGTCAATTGTTCCGCTCCCTCTTGGCTTCCCCATTCTCAAGCCTCGACAGTTCAGCCTCGATCTCCTCAACAGTAGGCAAACTGCCCTTGAGGTCGTCGGGTAGCGAATCGACCAGCGTGGTCTCCCACTGCGCGACACCCATCGGTCTCTCAAATCCGCGCGGCGCATACTCAACGACTAGCCGATCCTTGCCCTCGCAGAGCAGCAACCCGATGGTTTGCCATGAGGACGAGGGTCTGCCCCCACGGAATTTGTGCAGCAAGCTGCTGCACAATTGCGCGTTCAGGCCAGACGGAGACGAAAGAGCGCATGTACTTGAGGTTGCGCGGCGAGAAACCTGATTACACCAGGGACGAATCAAAGAGCGAAACTGGCTTGGGCAAGAAGGTCGAAAACTGGCTTGGGCGCAACATCGCGTACCCGACCAATGTCCTGCATCTATCTACGGAGTGCGGCTACGAGGGCCAGCCAGCCGCATTCCCGCAATTCCTACCGAATTGGTTCAAGGTGCTCAGAGCTTGATGACGGCGATGAGGACGCCGGTGATGGTCACCAACGTGCCCATCATCCAAAGGAAATAGGTGTCCACGCGCTTGTGGACAGCGCGAATCTGTTCGCTCAATAAGCGATTGGTCTCGTCGATGCGGTCGTTGGTCTCATGAATCTGTTCGCCCAGCGATCGGTTGGTCTCATGAATCTGTTCGCTCAACAAGCGATTGGTCTCGTCGATGCGGTTGTTGACGGCCCCTACTTGGGTACGCAGGTCTTGACGCAGGTCTTGAATGTCGTCGTGCAGATAGCTAATGACCCAAGGCATTTCTTCGGGTTTGGGGATCGCACGGGTTTGGGGATCGGTGCTTTCGCTCATGGCTGGATTCCTCAGCGGGAAATATAGACGAAGGACTAAAGACCACCAACAGGCGGCTTCCGCTGCGTGTAATGCAACATCTATGCCAGCACCGACGGTCGTCTGAGCGGGCGGCTTGCAACCGGCGCAAGCTGTGTCGAACAGTATCCATCAATGGGTTGCTTAGGTGCCTTTGCCGCTTGGGGAAGCAACCAAGCGCCGCGGGACTTCCCTACGGCGTCAGTTGTGCCGCGACCATCCGCAAAAAACGCGCCTCCTGCCCAACCTCACGCCCCAATAAGCGAGCGTATTCCCGCGCATCCTCCACCCGCCCCGCCCAAACCAATTCGAACGCCAACGCCTGAAACAAACTCAACGCATAGCGGCGGCGAAAATCCTCGGCCAAAAAAGCGCGTTCCAAATGCTTTAGGGCCAGATCGCGCTCGGCGAGCAGATGGTAGAGCTGGCCCTTGGCAAAATCGACGAAGGACGCGCCCACGGCTGGATCGTGCGCGAGAAATCCCGCCCGTTGCAGCGCGGCGCGCACCGCGTCCCGCTCCTCGTGGGTAAGCGCCATCCCCTGCATCTTGATGCACCATGCCCACTGCACCGCCGCCCACAACCCGCGCCGCGTAAACGGCACCTCGCGGCGCGCAGCCGCGTAATGCACCTGCGCCCGCGCAAAATCCCGCTCGCTAAAAAGCTGATCCGCCACCGCCAACACCAACGGCCCTTGCTGCCCCTGCTGCATCCACTGCTCGACGCCGCGCCGTTCCCCCAGCGACAACCGCTGCCCCTCCATGGCCGCCAGTTGCTTGAGATAGCGCGCATTGTGCTCGTTGTACTGGTGCAAGGGCGCTTGCGCGAGCATCGCCCCCATCTTGTTGTACGCCACCACGCGCTCTACCGGCAAGTCGCCCAACGCTTGCCGATATGCTTCCTCGCTCCGCAACAACCCCAAGTCAATGGCCTGCAATCCAGCGATGCTGTGGAGAACAGTCCGCGCCAACAAAGCCTGCCCGGCAACAGAAAAGTGAACGTG
Organism: uncultured Latescibacterota bacterium; assembly: GCA_958295495.1. Lineage (GTDB taxonomy): Bacteria > Latescibacterota > UBA2968 > UBA8231 > UBA8231. Next base: position 5,668,410 of record OY282352.1, on the reverse strand, counting down.
ATCCACCATCCACTCCCAACCCACGCCCTGCGCGGGTGCCCCGGCCGCAAACGCAGCTTCCACATCCGCCAACGCGGCCCCATGCTCTGCGGCGGCGGCGCGAATCACCGCATTGTGCGCCGTGGGAGCGCGCCACGGCATGGTGTCCAAATCCCGCGCCTTGCGAAAGGCCCGCTGCGCTTGGGCGTCCCGCCCCAACCGCTCCAGCGCCCGGCCTTGCAAATACCACGACCAAGCGTGTTCGCTCGAAAGCGCCGCTGCTTGCTCCAATTGCTGCAGCGCGTCCGCAGCATCATCCGGCGCGACGTAACCCCGCGTCAGTACCTGCGCCGCTTGTTCCACCTGTGCCTGCCACGCCTCGCCCCCCTCGGTTGATCCCACTGGCGCAAAGCCCGCGTCATTGGCCGCGATAGTACACAGCACCAAGGGCACCTGCGCTCGCTGGCAGACCCAGGCCACGCGCCGCAAGTTGTCGCGCAAATTCTGCTCAGCCGTCGCGCGACCAGGGCCGTGCAATGGCACCTCGCCGCGCGCCGCCGCCATTTTTATCAAATCCGTTGGTTCGTCCCTAGTCCCAATGCCCCCTAGCAATCCATCCACCAGATGCGTCAAATGCAGGTGCCGCAAAAAGTATTGTAGCCGCAGGTGCCGCCCAGCCCCGTACAACCCGTAGAATTCGTTGTGCCCGGTATAGACGACGACTAGATCCGGCGACAGCACCAACGCATCTTCCACCACTTGCGCCACCGCAAAGCTGGCAATGGCCGCGATGCCCAAATTGACGACCTCCACCTCCCGCTCCGGCCACGCATCCGCCAACATCGCCTGCAAAAAGGACGCCGCGGCCAAACGCCGCGGATGGGGAAAACCCTGCACAGTGGAAGCACCGACGAACGCGACTCGGTAGCGGTTCGCCGGCGCGGGTTCCACAAAGAAGTGCTCGCCCATCTGACCTGCTGCGGCCAGCCGTCCCTTGTATTGTGCAAAAAATCGCTGCGCATAAAACCGACTCGTCGCGTGCAGCGATTCGCCGGTCGCCTCGTCTTTGGCCAAGGTTGCGACCAACGGCGACGGCCCCAAGCCCGGCACGAGCCGCAGCAAGCCCTCGGCCCCCACCACTAAAGCCACGCCGACCCCCAAGGCCGCCAAGCGAAAAAACCAAATTCTAGCCGTCACTTGGTCCCTCGCGGCCGCCCCAGCATTGCGTACACCCTCTCCAACGCCGCGTATATATCCTCGCGCGGTGCCGCCACCACAGCCTGTTCGAGCACCTCGGCCGCCTGCTTATATTGCCCCAACCCCACATAGACGCCGGCCACATTGCTCCACACGTCAGCGCGTTCCCGCTCGTGCTCCAACACGTTCAGAAAGATGGGTAGCGCGCCGCGCAAATCGCCGCGCAGCGCCCGTAGCGAACCGAGGTTGAACCAAGCCTGCCAATACGTCGAGTCGAGCCGCGTGGCCTGTTCGTATTTCAACAAGGCCAACTCGTAGCGGCCTTGTTGCAAGTAGGCGTTGCCCAAGTCGTTGTGCGTGGCGGCCTTGCCCCGCCCATCCATCGGTGGCAGAGCCCAATTTGCCAACACCGCCAAGAGGGCGACAACAGCCGTCGGCAAAAGTGCTTGGCGAAAGGATTGCTGCCGCCACCTCGCACACAGCCAGCTCCCCCCGTACGCGGCGAACAGAATCAGCAGCGGCACGATCGGCAGGCGATAGCGGGCCGCGACAAAAAAGGAGATGACCGCGAAGCTATAGCCGAGGACGAAAAGCACCGGCAGCGCAATGCCACGCCGCCGGATGTACACCAGCAGACCCAGCAGCGCGAGCGGGCTTACCAAGCCAAAGGGAAAAGCCACCCCCCACTTCCACAACGTACCCGCGAGAACGCTTGAATACTTCCGCCAATAGTACATTTCCTGATTGCGCTCTACTTCATCACCACGCCAGAACTGGGCCGTTTTTGCGGCCAGCAATCCCATGTAATCGAAGGGCGCATTCTGTATGTACTCAAGAGCCCGCAGGTAAAAAAACTGGGACTTGGCGGCAGGGCGCGCGATCCCTTCCCGCAGCGGCAGAGCAACCAGTTTTTCCCATTCCCAGCCTGGGCGCAAAGCGAGCGTCTGCGCGGCATTTGCGTTGTTCCCTATGTAGAAATTCACCCCTCCGTTATAGGAGATCGGCACGAGGTCCCCGCCGATGGTGTAATTTCTCAACGTCACCGGGGCGATCGCCAGCACCGCTCCCAGCAGAAAAGGCACCGCGTTTTTCCGCAACCAACACGACAGCCAGATGGCCACGCCCGGGATCAAGGGCGCGAGAATCGCCGCGGTAAGGGATGCGAGGCCCAGCGCAAAACCCGCGGCCACAAAAATGGGTCTCGTCGGCCGCTCGACCGCGCGCATTAACAGCAAGAGACTTACAAGGGTAAGAAGAGTAGCTAACCCAACCGGCAAGAGCCGGGCGTCAAAATAGATTAGCGGCCCGTACACCGCCGCAATGAGTCCGCCGATAAAACCGACGCCCGCCGCAAAAATTCGCTGCCCGACCCAGTACAGCACCACACAGGTAAGGCCGCCGATTAGTGCCTGTGCAAAGCGGGATACGTAGTAAAAGGATTCTGGGAATGCGAGCTTGATTGCGCCTAGGAAATAAGGATAGAGCGGGGGCTGCCAGAATGGGCCTTGGCCGCGTCCCAACCAGTTACCTGCGGCTAGGCTAGCGGCCTGTTCGGCGTAGGTGGCTGCATCTACCGCCGGCATAGTAAAAAGAGGACTAGCCGACATCTGGAACGCATGTACCAAGCGCAGGCTCAGTGCCAGTACAAAGACGATCCCCGGTGCCCACCGCGGATGGCTGGCAATGAGCATCAGCTCACCTGCTCAGCACATCCCTCTCAATCAATGCGATTGTCATTGATATAATCCCAGTTGTAGGCTATCCCCAGCCCCGGTTCCTGCGATACGTGTACGCATCCTTCGCCATCCATGGGATCGGCAATCTGCTCGAGGTGCGGCGGACTTGCATCGTACTCGCGCCCGGGGCGCAACAGGCCGCGCTCGTAATAGCGGCAGGTGGCTGCGGGGGCAGCCGCGGCCAAATGCAGATGCGGGGCACCCACCCCGTGCAGTTCGCATTGCACGCCGTAGAGTTGGCACAAATTGATGAGCTTCCAGCAGCCGGTGATGCCGCCGTAATTCACGTCGATGCGCAGCATGTCGCAAGCTCCCTGCAACAGCCACTCGGCCCGCGCAAAGGGCCCGCCCTTGACGTGTTCGGGGGAACATATCGCGATGGCGGTCTGCTCGGTCAGGCGGCGGTAGGCCTCCACGCGCGTCTCGACCATCGGGTGTTCCAACCAGTAGTAGTTCAATGCTTCCAGTTCCCGGGCGACCCACAGCGATTCCTCCAAGGTATAGACCCCAAACGGATCGAGCATCAGGACGATGTCGTCGCCCACGGCCTCGCGCACGGCGCGACAGATCGCCACATCCTCTTTGGGAAATCCCGGCAGTTGCGGCGCCGGCGCCCGCGCGTGCGGATTCCAGCAGATGTTGGCGTGTACTTTGAAGGCTTTATAACCGCGCGCTACGCACTCTCGCGCCAAGTCTTCATACACTTCGGGGCCGCCCAAGTTCGGGTACGTGCTGGCGTATGCTTCGACCTTGTCGCGGGTGCCGCCCAAGAGTTGGTACGCGGGCATACCAGCTTTTTGCCCCGCCAGATCCCACAGCGCGCAATCGACAATGCCGAGTTCGTGTTCGGCGAGGCTGTGGCCAAACGTGGACATCTGGTCCATCCAGTGCCATAGTTTCTCGCGGTTTAGTGGATCCTCGCCGACTAGAAGATTTTTGACGGCCCCTTCCATGGTCGCCTTGCTGCCGCCCAAGCTATGACCTGTGACGCCTTCGTCGGTGGAGATTCGGGTGATCGCAGCGGTGCTCTCCACCTCCTCGTCGTCAATCCACACGCCGTAGCCCCAGCGCGAGCCAGCACTGCGGCCGCGGTGCTGGGTGCGAAAATGAATGACTTCAACATTGGTGATCTTCACGATTTGTCCTCCTCAGAAGATGTTCACCAGAAAACGTGATTTTCCGCGAGCTAAGCATTCGCAACTTCCATATTGAGGCAAGGAAAGACTCCTCTTCAAGTTCGATGTATTGATGTTCGGAGGCCGCGTCGATATTTTCCACGCGTCGCGTCTTTGGGGCCAGTCGATTGACGGCTCGGTCTTAGCGATCTGTTGGTTGACGAAATCGTCGAAAGATATGTCTGTCATGGCGATTCTCCTTTGAATTCTGCCAAACTGGTCAGTACTTGGTCCATTCGTTAGAAGTAAAGTAGCGGGGATGTATCGACGCTACAGGTTCTTGGCATGGAAGAAATCCTTTGCCAATTCTTCCGGGGACAGATTGATGGCCGATACTTGGTAGGACTTTAAGGCATCTAAAAACACGATGCGTTCCATACCCGGAAACCGAGCGGCTTGCCCAGAAGACAGATGTCCAAGTTCAAATAGTTTGATGGCTATCATCAGGCACCCTTCTTCGGCGAAGCGTTCAGGCGTTTCGCTGAGGGTTCGCAGAATATCACCTGGTTCATCTGTTCTATTTCCATCTATGATGCATCAGATTCCGAAAATCGAGGACCGCATCGTCAATGGCCCGGAGCTTCTTCTCTACTTGGAGGAGCTTAATCTCTTGCTCCTCGGCCATCTGCCGTATCTCGGCCAGCCCTGGGCAGGCCTGCCGCTCGAACTCGTTGCGGGAGAAGGTCCCAAAGAATTCTTCCTTCCCTTGCTTGATAACTTCCTTGAGCTTGGCGACCTCAGATGCCAGTTTGTGGTCTCGGAAGATGGCTATCACGGTCGGCACCCCCTCTATAAGAGGGGCCAGCCAAGCGACCTTCTTGAGGAACTTGGCAAGCTTCAAGGCCCCAAAAGGCTTGAACTTTAGGGGGATATTCAGTTTGTTTCGGATGCCCAGGATGCCATCGGCGATCTGACGGGGGTTTCCGCCGAAAACCTTCGGGAGTGCCTTGGCGAGTTCCGACCCGACACGCTCCATGAGGGTACCGAATAGGCTAGCGTTTTCCTCCATGCTCGCGCAGATCTGTTTGAAGATGGGATTGGCTTGCCCCGTCAGGGTCTTCCCCCAGTGCTCCACGATGTTGGTGATCTTCCTTTCCAAGATCTTGCCGTCTTCGCCGATATCTCGTTCGATCAGGTTTTTGAGGGCACTTTGGTCTTCGCAGGCGTCTATGCCTCTCAAGAGATCACTGTGCATGGACTCGACGTCTTTGCGGATGCCTAGGTAAGCCTCGCTCACCAGTTGCCCAAGCCTGTCGCGTTCCTGAGCGAGTTTCGTCACTCGTTGCACCAACATCTCGTGGGCAGGCTGAAGAGCCTCATTAAGCCCCTTAATCCTTTCAAGGATAGTATCAATGCCATGCTGCACAGATGACATGCCAGCGTTGGCTTGGATCTGTTCCGCAGCTATGTCGAGGTGCTCCTCAATGGCAACGATCAGGCTCTGGAGCCTCGATAAGTGCTTGTACTCCTCGGAATGATTGTCCAGCCAGTCCTCAATTCCCTGCTCGTAGGGATCGGCTGAGATGGCAACCACGGTGGGCTCGCAGGGCCTGCCGCAGATACCATGCAGCGTCTGCAGCAAGGTCCGTCGCTTCACCTGTACGTAGTGCTCAAAGTCGGCGGTGTCTTCCAAGTTGGCGACTTCGTCCATGCGATTGATGGCGAAGATGACATGCGGCTCCTTATCAATATCTACCAACATCCACCGCACGAGTTCCTCCTGACTATTCGGGAGAGGGTTGACGGCGTTCACCACGAAGACCACTAGGTCGGCCTCGGAGATATATGACTGGGAGACAGCGTCGTGCAACAGCCTGTCTCCGAAGGTTCCGGGCGTGTCCACTAATATCCAATCACCGTGGCGGTAGCGTTCCACTCTATCCGTTGTGGGTTCCACTGAGATAGGGATGTCAAAGGATCTGGTCAGAGCAGCGATGATGGTGGACTTGCCATCGCTGAACGCCCCGAAGAACGCGACCTCGAATACCTCCTTTTCGAGGCGGGCTCGTACCCTAGTGACCTTGTCCTGTACGTCCTGTGTCTCAACGGAGAGACTCTCCTCGCACTTCTTGCAAGCGTACTGTAGCCCATCCAAGCGTTCTCTCGCCCGCTCCTTCGCGTTCGTGAAACTGTCCGTGTTCACACTAGCCATGAATTCTCCCCTTCCTCTCTGAATTCCTCATTCGTTTGGCCACTATGTAGGCACGCTCTTGCTGCTCCCGAGTCATGCAATCCGCCCGTCGAACGGCACTGGCGTCGGGGTAGCTATGGAGTCTGGGAAGTGTTGAAAGCCGTGGCAACTCCCATGACCCCTTGCCCACATGCACGAGCAGGTCAATGCCGTCACCTTCGGCCCTCCGAACCGGAATCAGCAGGTCGCGTTCCGGGACGCTGTCGCCGATCTGCAGGAAGCGCGTGGTGAGCTGCGTGGCGGCGATGTCAAGAGTGATGGCCTCTTCTTTTAGTCTGTCGGAGGCGTTCTGGAAAGCCGAGGCCAGTCGCTCCTCATCATCGAGGTGTGACAAGACTTGGTCATCTAGCTTGTCCCAACCTCCGTCGAGCTCATCCCCTAACTTTTTCTGAATCTTGGTCATCTCGCGATTTATTAAATGACCAGCCTTAGTCCTTGCCCTGCGTTTCCGCCTGCGCTTGCCGCCACCGAACCATTCCCAAATCTTCCGCAGCGCTGCCACGATCCCTGCAACAATCGCGGCGATGGTGTTGGTCAAAGCTATGCGTACTATGCCCAAGATGCTCTGGACCACGTTGACCACTTCCCGCCCAACAGACAGGGAGACATCGCGGAGAATTTTATCTATGTCAGTGAGATCGAAATCGGCGACGAAGAGCCGTACGTTCATGTGCTCGTGGAACCGGTCCATCTCAACCTTCAGATCCTCGCGGAGCGCGTTGAGTTCCTCGTCAATGATCTCCCGTAGGTCGGGTTCGGCACTCTTGATGGCACTTCGGAACTTACGCTTTAACGTGCTCAACGAGAGACCACTGTTTACTTCGCCTTGGAAGGTTGCATTCAACTCGTTTGACAGGCAAGACAGCCGAGACGAAATCGCCTGTTCGACCTTGGCTCGTGAGCGCCTGATGGCTAAACTCGATTCAACTCTGGCGTCTCGAATGGCCTTGTTCCAGAGCTTGGTCGCGTCATCCAGCGACGACGCAGCCTTCGAGAAATTTGAACTTACGTCCCCTAACGCCGTAATCGCCTTAAAACCGTTCCCCCAAAGAATTCGCGGTTGCGCCTCGCGTCTCAGTTCATCGAGCTTGGCGACTAACTGGCCGATGCCCGAAAACGTAACCGCCTTGTCAATGGAGCCGAATATCTCGGCGGTGTGTTTTCGATCACATTGATGCTGCTCCGAGGAAAACTCGGACGCCCTGGGAGCGGCGACAAAAGCGAGGTAGGCGTTGAGATTCAGGTGCTCGGTGTACCGATCAGCAAAAACTTGCGACATGGCTAGCCGGATGCGCTCCTCTAGCCTGGATGTATTCCGTGTGCCCAAGCAAGTCCGACGCTTGTAGGCCATGGGGCGACCCCGCACGTTGAGGATCGACAAGATCTCCCCGGCGCGCTGGGCATCTTCGGCAACTTTATCCAGAACGCCTTTCTCGGGTTCCTTGCCCGTCCCCGTGACGACAAGAACAACATGCGCCTTGCGAACGGCTGCCTGCGTACCAAGGCGCAACTCTCCCTCCCCTCCCTCGATTCCCGGAGTGTCCACCAACAAAAGTGGTCCGAATTGGCTCTCTCGGGACTTTAGTGTGTAGTCCTTTTCTCCCGTCCCGATGGTCTGTCCATCGCCGCACGCGAGGGCCTCGATGATGGTACTCTTGCCCGAATTAGTGGGACCATATATCACCACGCACAGCTTGTCCCACTCCAGCCCGTTCCGGTAGTGGTGGAGCTCTTGCCTGAGCAGGGAGCTTTGGGCCTGGATGGCCTTCGCCACCTTGTCGAGGCTCTCCTGTACCTTGTCGGGAGCATCTCCTTTCAAGACGTCGGTCTTTCCCCCGCTTTTCTGTGTCTTCTTGATAACCTCGATGGCTCGCGTCATACTACTCAGAGCGTCCTCAATGACCGATGCAACGAACGCACGGTCGCCATCACTCTGCCCGGCAGGAGTTGTCTCCGAGGACCTGTTCGCTTTCGATGAGTTGTGATGCACTGCGTAGCTGAGCACCTGTACCAATGCGCGCAAGAGTTCTGTCTCCGAGGCCCTGCTTGCTTTCGATGAGTTAGGCGGCTCCCAACCAAACCAGTACTCCGTCATTTCTGTCTCCATTTTCCGGCTTATATACATATGTCTGTTGCAAACTGTTCAGGATTCATCAGCCAATTCTAAAATTCTTCATTTTTAAGTCTTCGGACATATTGAGAAAGGGGGCCACAGATGAGATCGTGTTTTTGCTTAGTAGAAGTCAATACGGCAACAACACTAATGACTCGAAAGTCGCATATTTCGGCATAGCAAGCCAAGAACGCAAACACCTTGCGCCCTTCCTGTTGACAATTCTGTGACTACCGCCTACATAGAGCTAGTTATTGGGGCAGTAACGTCTTTATATTGTCTTCATACACGACGACCCTCGCTTCGTAGTCCCGCCGCAGTCCCCTCAGAAACGCATCCGCCAAGCGGCTCTCCTCGGCCCGTTTCAACAAGGCCCGCGCCCGCTTCGCCGCGGTGTCAAAAGGTTCAGGGACACTGCCGAAATTCGACTTCAGAACCTTGAACACCGAATAGTACTCGCCGCCCCGCGGCATGGCCTCCGGGCCGACCACTTGGGCGGCCTGCGCCGTCACTGCTAGCGGGCCGTACAACTGGCCGACCGCGAGGTTGCGCACCACGTCGATCAATTCTCGGTAGAAGGCCTGCTCAAAGGCGTGGATGTGGAATGTGCCCTGCGCGCCTTGGCCCGCCGTCCGCAAGGTGTGTTCGTCGGCGAGTGCTCCCATATCCTCACCCGCCTCAATCCGCTCCTTGAGCGCGGCGGCCTCTTCCCGAGTTTGCACCATGATCTCCTGCAGCGTGACTTCCTCCGGGGCGGTGAACAACTCGGGCCGCTCGTCGTATAATTTCCTGACGGCTTCCGGCGCGATATGGACTTGGTCCTCGACCGCCGTCTGCCTAAGTGCCAACAGCAACAGGGCATCTTTGCGACGCTGATACCAGCGCACAATCTGCTCTTCGCGGTCAAGCCCCCTTTCATAGGCCACGTGCAGGAACAAGGTGCGGGGCAGCAGCACGTCTTCGGCAAACCAGCGCACTGACTCGGCAATGTCGCCCGAAAAACCCATGTCCAACTCTCCGGCATAATCCCAGAAATCGCCCACCGAGACACGGCCGCGGCGAAAGTGAAAAAGCACCCCGGCGCGTTCGGCCGCGGTGTACTCTCTGCGCCCGGCCGCGACCCATTGCTGTAGCTGACGCAAAGTCTCGCCGTCGGCCTGCAAGCCAATGTCGGCCCGCAGTTGCGCCAAGAATGCCTCCACCAGTGCGGTCGTCTTTTCCTCTCGCAGCTTGGCCTCCAGCGCGTTGCTCGCGGTGGCAAAACTCACGGGCCGCGCGTGCATGACTTGATAGATCCCGAACTGGCCGTTGGGCAAGCGGATCGGCTCGGAGTACTCGCCGACCGCCAGCGCGTTTATGTATTCTTGCAGGTAGATCGGGATGCGCTTGGCGGTCAGGTAGCCGTCCAACTCCCCACCGTGCGGTGCCGTCGATTGGTGCAGGGACCGGCTGAGCGCCAGTGCGGTGAAATCCTCCCCGTCGGCGAGGCTTTGCCGGATCTCTTCGGCTTCGGCCGGCGTGGCAACGATGATCAAACGCAGCTTCACCTCGCGCTCCTTGTCGGCGGCCTCGTAGGCCGCCCGCAACTCCTGCTCATCGACGTGGACTCTGGCGAGGAATTCGCGCTCGAACAACAGCCGCAACACCCGTTCGGCCTTTTCCTTGCCCAGCTTCTGCGCCACCTCTGGAGATTTGTCGAGTCCCCTTTGGACCGCTTCTTGGAGAAAGATCTCCTTGTCGATGATCGTCCGTAGGTAGTCGCGGTAGCCGTCCAAGCCGGACTTCTGCGTCTTTAGCTGCGCCGGCAAGCGCTGTTCAAAGTCGATCAGTTGAGAGGCCGTTATCCGGCGATCCCCCACTTTGGCCAGCACGGGGTCTTCTAATTCCTCGGCATCCTTTGCACAACCGGCGAGGACCAAGCCGACACACAAGCACCATAGCAGATTCATTTTATTGCGCCTTACTAAGCCGGTATAGTGGTGATAAGTCCCAGTTCATAGTCGTCTAATTACAGGGAGGTGCGACAGGCCCCTAGCGGACGCTGCCATATACCGTCACAAAGGAGAGGGCCCCCGTCTCCCGAGCGCGGGGCTGTTCAAAGCGCTCCAGATGGCGTCTGCTCACCCTAATCCCCATCAGGGTTTGCAGGGTATAGCCCAAGTACGGCGTGTCAATGGAAAATTGCACGGCGAGCGAAGTCTCGTCGAAGTCCCCGGTCGCATCGCCGACGCGCAAGCCAGCGGTGGCCGTCTCGTCTTGGATGAAATCGCGGAAGAGCAGATGCTCGACGCCCAACTGCAGCAACGCGCGGTTCAAAAAGGGACGCCGCAGCAAGAGCGAGAAAATCCCGCTCCAGTCTTGGCGCTCGGCCATCGCAGCACCAGCCAAGCGGCCGATGTTGTAGGGCGTGTCGTCCATGAAGAGTTCGTGCTTAAAGCGCGGTTGCACCGCCATCCGGCCCAGCGAGAATTGATAGTCTAGGCGGTTGATCAGCCCCAGCCGCCGCGCGTTGCGGGCCAGCTTGCGACCGGCGCGGTCGCGGGCGTTTTCGTGGCGCTGCCGAATGAACTCGTGGATGAACTTGCCCTCGCTATTGATGCCCTTGTAGGTCTTGCCGGTGAAACCAGCCCACAGCCGATTGACGAGGGCGTCGCGCATCGCCAGCGGATCCATGATCGGCTGCATCGAACCAGACAAATATAGCGGCCGGCCTAGCTCGGGCCGCGCCGTCACCCACTGGATCACATCGTCGGCGATATCGTCCTGCACCAGCTTGAACATGTTGTAGAACGCTGCGTTGCCCGCCCGCGGAAAATTGCGCTCGTACGCCAGCAGGGCGTAGCGGGTCACATTGTTCTCGCCAGTAGATAAGCGCTGCACCTGCTCTTGCCCCGCCATCCACTTCAGCTCCGGCGTCAGCCACGCCCCGAAGTAGGCGTTGTACCCGCGCCGGTCGCGCTTATAGGGATAATCCGGCTCGTCGTCGTTCTCAAAGCGCTCGCCCCAACCATTGTTGTTCAAGTCGAGGGCAAAGACGAATTCCGGCCGATCGACATAGTGGCGCAAAAACTGCTCCTCGTAGTCGGGCATGAAATTGGGGCGCACTGCGGTGTTGTTCTGGTTGAAATCGGAAATGAAATCGTTGTTTTCGTCTAGACCGGGGAACACCGCCCCATCGGCCAGCCCCTCCTTGTCGCGCCGCTGGTCGAGGCGGATGTCGTTGTCGTCGTTGTCGTCGACCAAGTCGTAGATAAATTCCGACCGCGCCTCTTCGTCGTCGCTGTAATTGATCCGCCCGCCTTGATCGACGAGGAACGACGTGGTGGTGTACTCGGCATCCATGCCAAACGCCTCGCCAAAGAGGAAGAAAGGGTAGTGCTCTTTGGCGACATTGACCATCCAGCCCGTCGCCGACTCATCTCCCAACACGCCGGACGCGCTGCGGTGCGTCTTGCGGGCGATATTGGGATACTGCCGGAACTGGTGGTTGACATTGTACTCGGCGTACACCCGAAAACCCGCCCAATCGCTGACCTCAAAGCTGAAGCCGAAAACCTCGGTGGCCGTCGGCAAGCCGTAGTCGAAGACGACCCACTGCTGGTTGGAGTTGTCTTGGACATTGTCCGCTGCTCGCACCACGTTCAAAAACTTGGATTGGGCACCTAAGGGTTCGTTGTCGGTCTGAACATCTGAAGTGACATCGACCCGGTAATCGTTGTTGAGTAGGAAGCGGAACTTTACTGCGGTAATGTTGTTGACCAAATCGGCATCGTCGATGAGGTCTTCCAACGCTACCACCGCCGGGTCCTCAGAAGAGAAATTGTACCGATAAGTGATCTCGCCCTCGCTACCGGCTCCTTCGGCAACCGGGAAGCCATTGCGCGTGGTACCCCCTTCTATCTGCGGCTGAAAGCCGATTTGGCTGCCGACCAGCACGGTGTCGCGGCCGCCAATTTGGGTCTGCACTTCGATATCCCGGTCGAAAACCGTAGGCCCGCCCACTCCGTCTGCGGGCGAGTCGTCTGTTATGCGGACGATGATCCAGTTGATGCGATTCTCCAGTTGGCCGTTAGTCAGCTTGCCCTTGAAAGGGTTGCCGCCGCGGTCGGCTTGCGCCCGGCCATTGTGGGCGTTGACAAAGGTCGCGCCCAAGCGCACGGCGTCGAGGACCTTCCATTCGCCCCTGAAGCCGAGCAGGTTGGTAAAGTTCTCGGTGACGATGGGGACGCGGACGCCTGGAGCGATCTGGTCCACCGGCAGACTGATCCGCGACATCAGCACGGTAGCGGCCAAGCGGTCGGCCGCATAGTCGAACTGCACCCCGTTGAAGCGGGTTTTGCGGAACGTCATGGGCGTCAGCGTGGTGTTGATCAGGTCGCCGATGGTCACCCCCAAATAGTGCTGGCCCTTGGCATCGGTGGCGATGAGCAGGTTGCTGAACCACGAGTTATAGCGCCCGGACGGTTTGAGCAGTCCCGATCCCCCAGAGCTGGTCGGCTGCCGCTGCCGCCAGTCGTACACCAGCCAACCCTTGGTCAAATAGCGCCCGTACAGGTCGTAGAAATAGTCGCCTTCCTGCCCGGGAGAAAAATAGCGCCGGTAGGGATCGGTGGCGTAATTGGTGTACTCCCACTGCCAGCGGTATTCGGCGGCGATCTCCTGCGGCATGTACCAGCGCTTCAACGCCGGGACGAACGCGGCCTGCTGCACGAGCGGGCCGGAGGCGTAATAGGAAACTCGGTCCGCTTCGTTGGTCCCCAAGCGGTTGCCGTAGTCGGGCTGGGCACCTGCCGGCACCAGTCCGGCCAGCAGGCAAACCACCGCCCAGCACCGGCGCGTCCCCTGCGTTGAGCCGCGTCGCATCATTCTACTCCAGCGTACACCGAAATAAAGCTAGTACCAAAGGACCGACTCTCGTTCTGCTTCATCAGGCCCTCGGCACCCAACACCACCGCCTCGTCCCACCGCTTGGTATAGCTAAGGCCGAACTGGGTGGTGAGCTTGTAGCCGAGATAGTGCCCGAGGGTCGTCCACTGCACGGCCAAGACCAAGTTGCGGAAATCGCCCGTGTCTTGGGTCGGGCCGTCGGCCAGCAATGCGTCTTCGTCCAAGACCAGCTCGCGAAAAAGCGAATACTCCACTCCGCTTTCGAGGAAGGAGTTGTTCAACACCGGCAGCCGCGCCTGCATAATGCCGATCCCCATCCACTCCTTGCGGTCGGGATCGGCCGACAAAAAGGCCGTTTGGTTGAGGTATTCGCTTTTTGCCTTGGGTTGCAGCACGAGTTGGCCGAGTTGGTAGGTGTAGTCCGCCTTATTGATCAAACCCAGAAACCGCGTGCGTTCATTGAGAATGGGCGCATCGCCGCTTTTGAACGCCTGGCCGCGCTGGCTGAAGAGGCTGTATTTGAATTTGTTGATGACGTTCAGCGCGTTGAGCGGCGCGCAATCGAATTGCAGGTAGCTGTCGTTGACCCAAGTGTCTCTCGCCGGCAGGATGTCCTCGACGTGGGCCAGCGAGACCGTCTGCAGATCTGGCGTGGGTTCGCGGCGAATGTCGGGGATGTTGTCCGCGACCTTTTTCAGGGAATTGAAAAACCGCAAGCGGCCCCATCGCGGGTGGTCGCGGTCAGACGCGAAAACGCCGTAGGTTGCGTGGTTGCGGCGGTTGGAGGATATCTCATCCTCGCGCAGTCGCCCCACAGTCAAGCGGGCGTCCGGCGTCAGGTGTTGGCCGACGTAAACATTGTAGCCCCGGTGGTTTCTGCGATAGGGGTAGTCGGGCAAGTCGTCGTTTTCAAACCGGTCGATCCAGTTGTTGTTGTTGAGGTCGATGCCAAAGAGGAATTCCGGCCGATCGACGTTGTAGCGGAAAAACGGCTCCTCGTAATCCGGGATGCGATTGCTCAGGGAAACATTGTCGTTTTGGTTGAAGTCCGAGACAAAGTCGTTGTTTTCGTCCCAACCTGGAAAGACAATTGGGTCCGGGCCGCCTTGGCCCCAGCGGCTCCAATCGGGCGTGCGGTCTTGGTCGTCGTTGTCATCGACGAACTCATAGACCGAAGTGCGGTCGTCGTCGTAGAACACGTTGCCGCCCGAATCGACGATAAACGCGGTCGTCGAGTAGGAAGGATCCATGCTGAAGGCTTCGCCGAACAAGAAAAACGGATGCGCTTGCTTGGAAACATTGACCATCCAAGCCGCCGCGTCGCGGGCGTGGGTATTCAGGTTGCGGTCCGCGCTGGCGAGCGTGAGGTTGGGATACTGGAGGTAGGCGCGATTGATGTCGTACTCGGCATAGGCGTCAAAGCCCAGCAACTGCAACACTTCCAGCGTGAATCCGAACACCATGTTTGCCGATGGCAGCCCGTAGTCGAAGACGACGCGCTGCTGGTTTGAATTGTCCGTCACATTGCCTGTAGCGCTGCGAATATCGAAGAGCACGGCACCTGCTTGCGCCAAGTCCAAGCCCGTAAGCGGCGGGCTGGGCAGGCTGCCGCGCCCGATCTGGCGGTCCGACCAAATTTGGATTTTGTAGTCGTTGGCCACCACGAGATCGAACTGGATATCGACGATCTCGGTCGGCCTCGGCCCAATATACGCGAGGTCGGTGAAATCGTAGTTGATGACGATTTGCTCCTCGCCGTCGGCGGCCAAAAAACCCTCCCGCGGGAAGCCGCCGGTAATCACCGGCCATTTGGTGGGATCGGCTACCACCTCCCGCAGCCGAAATTTCGTGCGCTTCTTGGTGTCGAAATCCTCGGCGGTAATAATGATGTCGTGGGCAAACAGCGCTGCGCCGCCTCGGCCGTCTTCTGGGGAGTCGTCGCTCAAGACTACGGCGATGGCCCGGATCGGGTCGCTGCCCTGCTCGGCGCCCAAGGTGCCGATGAACGGGTTGCGTTCAAACGCCTCGGCCAGCGTCTGTGAATTGTGGGCGTTGACCATGGTCGCGCCGACCTTGACAAAATCCCCCACCTGCGCCGTCGCCCGGCCCCCCATCATATTGGTCGCGTTGGTCGAGACGCTGGGCTGGCGTTCGGGGGTGGTGCCGAGGATTGCCTCGCTGGCGCGGGAAAACAACAGCGTCGCCTCGTACTTGTCTGCGGCGAAGTCCATCTGAATGCCGTTGAACCGCGGCTTTGAAAAAGTCAGCGGGGTCAGCGCGGTGCGAATGCGCTCGCCAATGGTTATCGCCAAGTAATACTGATCGCGCGAATCGGAAGAGACCGTAACGGCGTTAAACCACGAATTGAACTTGGGGTCTTTGTATATGGACGAACCGAATTGGCCCGGTTGCGTCTGGTTCCAGTCGAAAATCAGCCAGCCCCAAGTCTGGTAATTCCCGTACAGGTCGTAAAACGGCCCGCCTTGGCGGTTGGTGCTGACGTAGCGCTGGTATAGGTCTCTGGCGTAATTTGAGTATTCCCACTGGCGAAAGCCGTAATCCACGTATAGCTCCTGCGGCACGTACCATTTCTTGAGCGCCGGGTCGAGGGCATCGAAAAGGACGCCCGGCCCTCTCGGCTCAAAGGTGAGCTGGGCACCGCGCTGGGTCCCAAAACGACGGTCCGGCGCTTGGCCGGCCGCCCCGGTCGCCGGCAATACTAGTGCCAAGAGGACCAACCACGCGGGTATCCCCCTAGTTCTGCTCATCAAAATCCTCCATGAAAAACACATTCGCCGCGGTCGTGAACAGTTTCATGCCGAGGCCGGCTCTGCCGGATATACGGTCTCTTCCGTCAACCACGCCGCGTACCGCAGGCACTCGTTGACATCTTCGGCTTCAAGGTAGGGGTAAGCTTGCAAAATCTCCGCCACTGACATCCCGCTGGCCATTAGATTGACCACGAGGGAGACGGTTAGGCGCATACCGCGGATGCAGGCCCGTCCTCCCATTATATTGGAATCAAAGGTAATGCGTTCAAATCCAAGCATGACGCTTCTCCTCAAGTAAAACAAAAGGGGGCTAGGCAGGTGGGTCTCTAGCCTAATAAACCAGCTCGACGATGCCCACGACCGCTTCCCTTTTGGCATCGGTGGCTAAATCGACGCGGAAGAGGTAAATGCCCGGGGGCCCCTGTTGTCCCGCAGCATTTGTGCCGTCCCACTGCACGGAAAAACTCCCGCCTCCTCGCTCACCCGCAAACAGCGTGCGGACGCGGTGCCCAGCTAGATCGAACACGCGCACGGTAAGCGGCGCGGCATCGACCAACCGCACCAGATCGCAGTGTATCCGCGTCTCGTCGTTGACCCCATCTCCGTTGGGACTGAATAGACGCGGTTGGGCTGCGACGTTGATCATGAGGCGGCCACCCGCCAGCGGCACTTTTACCGCCAGGTCGTTGGGGTCGGCCGCCCCGATGGGTATTAAATCGTCGTCCGCGGCCCCCAAATCGGCCGCATTGCCGCCGATGACCCGCTGGCCGAGGTCGTCGGTCGTGCTGTTCCAAGCGGTGCCGGTAAAGGTCGTGCCAAACCTCAGCACTCGGCACTTGAAGCGGATTTTGACCACCGCGGCCCGGCCCGCAGCCAAATCGCTTTCCCTGATTGCGGGAAAGCGCACCCGCAGGTACCGCTCGGCCACCGATTCTACAGCAAAGAGGCCGCTGGCGTCTTGGACGGGCAAATTGGTCAAGTTCACGCCAGTAAAATCCGCCGTTTGCACCCGGCCGTCGGCGTGGACCACTTCGATGGTTTCGACCGCTTCGGCCCGCACGGGCGTGGCGATCTCGAACACATCGAAACCCAGATCTACGCCCCGGCGCGTCTTGGTCGGCAGGACGGCATAGGTGAACGACACCGGAACGCCCAGTTCGACTTGGCGCGGGACGACCTCGCTGATGATCCGTTCCGTCAGCGGCGGGTTGGACACTGTAAAGGCGAGAGCACCCAACGCGCGGGCGGATTGTAGGTCCTCGCTGTTGAATTCGGCCTTCAATTGGAAGTAGCGACGAGGGCCGGGCGAGAGGATGGGCACGCCCAAGGGATCGTCGCCGACGTTAGCACCCGCACCCAGTTTATACGGCGGCGACCAGCGGCTCCAAGCAACTAAGTCGGCGCGCACATCGCCCTTATCCGAACTCTTCAAGTCGTTGTACTCGTCTTGCGTCAACGCCACCCGAGTGCGCTCGTCAATGGGCAGGGCGTTGAAGAGGTCGAGGGCCTCTTGGGCATCGTCAATGGCATCTAAATCAACCGCAGCGCCGGTCGCCGTGGTGGCGATTGCTCCCTCCTGCCACGGCACGTCCTCCCCGCTGTTTGGATGCTGGCGGGTGAATTCCAAAGGCGTGTCGTCCCAGCCGCTGCGGGAACTGATCAGCAAGCGCGACAGGCGTTCGACGCCTAAGAACTTTTCCTCCCAGCGGATGCGCCCCCACAGCGCCAATTCCTCGCCAAAGTCGAAAATGTTGGAAAGGTAGTCGGCGCGGGGCACAAAACCGGACCCAAAGACGCGGAATTCGGCAATCTCAAACCCCACGGTGGTCTGCGATTTCAGGCGGATATAGCGGACGTATTGCGGCGGGATGGTCAGTTCGACGACCGGCTCTTCGTTTTCCGGCTCCAGCTCGACCGTGGTCAGCACCGGCTGGTTGGCCACCTGCGTTTCCTCGCTGCCGTCGTTGAGCAGCAGTTCAAAGCCCCGCAGAAAATCGTTTTGGAACGGAAAATCCGGGGCGAGAAAATTGGGATGCGCGTTGCGGGGAAAAAACTGGATGCGCTCGACCCCGAACCGCGCCCCGAGATCAAAATCCATGATGACCCCAAGCGAGTTGACTTGGCTCGCCCCGCGGGCTGTCTTGCGCTCAAACGCGGTCGTGGGGTCGTCGTCGATCATAAAAATTAGCTGGTCTTTTATGACCTGCGACAATATGGTCGGCGCGCCGAGGCGACCGCCGCGGTCGAGGAGGCCCAAGGCGATATTCGCGGTCTCATCCGCCCGTTGCGGCGACAGCCAACCCACCCGGCCGTCGGCGTCAAACTCGAGCACATTGCCCGGAGTATTGCTGGCCTCGACCTTGGTCGGAGCGGTTTGTAGCAAGGCCGCGATGGTGCCGCCGCCGCTGGCCCACGCCAACCCGTCCTCACCGCCGATGACAATGGTGCGGCGTTCCGCCCCTAGATCCTGGACCGCTAACACTATCAGCACCAGTGCCTTCACGCGCGGATACAACACAGCCGACTACCTCCTCGTGTTTGTATGTTGTCTTGGCCTCGACGCTTGGGTGCTCCCCCTACGGGAAGGTACAGATGACGCGCTTTGCCCCCGTAGTGGGTCGCCTGGTCAATACGCCACGTGCAGCAAGCGCTGGGCCCCGGTTTGCCGCACTGAGCGGTCCGAATCCGCGTCAATGTCGATGCGTAAGATATAAATCCCAGGCGGCACCACCCGTCCCTGCTGATCCTCGGCTGCCCAAGCGAGCGCGTATTTCCCGGCCACTAGGGGCTTCTGGGTATCGAGTCGGCGCACCAGCCGACCGCCTAGGTCGTAGAGCCGCACTTTGACGGGGCGCACGCCGCTCAACCGCCGCACGGTAAAATCAATGGTTAGCGCGTCGTTGACCCCGTCGTTGTTGGGCGTCACTACCGCTGGCTGGATCTCGAGGTCGCCGAGAACTTTGTTGTCCTGCACCGAAGCTAGAATCTGCAGCCCTTGGCTCTGGGCCAGTTCGGTCACGTCTGCGGGGTCAACCTGTTGCCACGAGTTTGCCAACGACGAATTGCCCAGCGCCGCTTGGAGCACTACCCCGGGGGAAAACAGGGCCGTCGTAAACCGCACCTCAATCAACTCGACCTGCTCGCCCTGCCGCACCAGCCGGTCGAGGCGCAACCAGAGCGAGTCAGAGCGCGTCTCCACCACCTGCACACCCAGCTCTTCGGCTTGGCCGCTTTCCCACTGCGACAAGCTGCCCAAGCGCAGCGCGCCGAATTCAAGCGACATGTCTGGCGGGGTGCGCAGCAAAATTTCGTCGAAGCCCATATCCTGCGGCGCGAAGATCGGCTTGACAAACAGCGCAACCTCCTGCGGCGCGCCCAAGTGCTCAAAGACGCCTAGGTCCAGTTCGCCTTGCAGTTGTTTGGCTACCGGCGGATTGAAGTTCAAGCGAATGGAGCGCAGTCTGGCGGCCTGCCTTGGGTCGGTGGTCGTCAACCGGGCGCGCAAGGTCAGGTACTGGCGCGGGCTGGGCGAAGCAATTGGGTCGCCGGAACGCGCATAGGGTGCGCTCCAGTTGCTCCAGTCGGAGCCGGCCACCTGTAGGGTGTCGATCCGGCCCTTTTTGAAAAAGCCCAACTTCTCGTATTTGCCGGCCGCGACTTCCACGCCGCCGCTGTCGTAGTAGCGGTACGCCTCGGCGACCTCATTGCCGGTGCGGGTCTGGATTTGCACGGACGTGCCCGGGCGCGCGTCCGCCTCCCATGCGATTGACACCAAGCTCTTGGCCCCCTGCAGCGGGATCAACCCCGACTCCAGCTCCACCTCGGGATGGTGCCCTTCGCCGTAGAGCTGTACTTCTCGGAGGCGCGCTTTATTCCCCTCCCGACCCGACTCGCTGCTGGCAAAGGGATAGGCCACGCGCACGAAGCGGGCCGGCGTCGGCTGGAAGGTGTTGACTTCAAATGCCGTGCCTAGGCCGCGGACCTGTGCGGGCACCGTCCACCCCCGCCCGCCGCCCGGGGCGGGGGTGCCGTCTGAAGTTTGGATTTCGTAGCGGTGAAAACTGGCTCCGGCCAGCCGGCCGCCAGCAACGCTGAGGTTGTACCATAGCTGCACAGTGTCGAGCCAATAGGAAGCGCCTAGGTCGAACTCCAGAAAGCGCTCGCCGAATGCCACGTTTCCCGTCTGAAAGGCTTTGAGATTAAAGGTCAGATAGGTGCCTTCCCCATCTACGAGGTTGCCCACCGACCCTTCGTGGGAGCTTTCGGCACTGCCATTGCGGTCTAGGATCATGCCCTGCGAAATATTCTTGCCCAACTCATAGACGGCCAATTCGGCCAAGCGCGGCCGCTCCCGCCGATAATAGCGCACCGCGCCGCGCAACTGCGGGTCAATCGCCTCGTAGATCGCCGCTGCGACCTCTACTTCCCCTTCCCCCACCTGCTTGTAGAAGACCACGTCCCCCCGGTCGCGGCTTGCCAAGGCCTCGTATTCTTCAGCCGACACTTCGAGGGCGCGCCGGCCATCGCTTTCGGTGACCACGACTTGCACCAAGCGCACCATATCGCCCGCAAAATCCACCCCGGGAACCGGGTTGATTAGCTCCCCGCGGTTCAGGTCGAACTCGTATTCGCGCTGGTTCTTGTTGTCGCTTGGGGTGCGGTACACCAAGTGCATGGGCACCTTGCCGGCCACCTTGTTGCCCTGATCGGCGTTGTCGGCCGTCAACACTGCGAACTGCAAAAAGGGATCGCCTTGCCCCGCGGGCGCGAATTGCAACCCGATCCGCGTGGCATTGATCAACCGGCCCATATCGACTTGGAACCACCAGTCCCGCAGCGGGCTGTCGGGGTCTGGCTCCCAATAGGTCGTTTCGTCGCCGTCGAAGAGGTTGGCGACAGCCGCCTTGTTGGAACCGGCTTCAATCGCGTCGAGGATGGTCGTGTTATCGGGGTCAGCAGCGATGCGCCGCAGATGTTGGACAATGTCCGTTACGGCGTCGTGGTCTTTGGGCACGAAGGCTGGAGCGATCTCCCCGCTAGCAGAGATGTCCAGCGTCCCCTCGACGAAGGCCCAATTACTCCAGTGGCGTTGGGTATTTACGACCACGTAGTCGGAGCGCAGGGCGTGATTCTGCGCCTCCACCAACCCCCACAACCCGAGACCCAAACCCAGCGCCAGTGTGCATTTTTCCCTGACCATAGCCCAATCTCCTGAACTAGCCGGTTTCAATAGGCGACCGCTACCACCCCGGCGCGCTGCCGACGCCCTTCCTCGGTGGCTACCTCGACGCGGCAAATGTAAACACCGGGTGCCACCCGCTGCCCGCGCCCGTCCAAACCATCCCACTGCCGCCGGTGGCGACCGGCCGCGTCCAAACCATTGTACACCTCGCGCACCAACCCGCCGGCCACATCCCGCACTTGGACCACCACCGGGGTCGGTGCTACCAGTTTGAGCAGATTGTATGCTATGTCCAACCCGTCGTTGACGCCGTCGCCGTTGGGCGTAAAAATGCCCCCGGCTAGGTCTAGCGCCCCAAGGACCCGGGGGCCTAGCGCAAGAGCCTGCACCGAAAGGGTGTTGCCGTCCCGGAGTGCCGTGGCGTCGCCAGGCTGTACCGGCTGCCAAATCTCCTGCGGAGTTTGGCTGTCGAACACGCGACCAGCAAAGGTTGCTCCGTAGCGAAAAATCTCGCCGCTGAAATCCACTTCCACCACCTCTTCGGTGCGATCCACGTCCAGCCTCGGCACGCCCACCACCAGCCGCTCGGCCCCTTGTGCGACCCGCTCAAAAGCCACCTGTTGGCCTCCGATTCGCACATCGTCGATGCTCACTAAACGCCCGCCCTTAGCCGAGATCTCTACGTGGTCGAACCCTCGGTCCTCGAGCCCGATGGTGGGCCGGATGGCGTAGGTAAACTGCGTCACCCTGGCCGTCTCGACCTGCCAAGGGTCAATCTCGCCGACCAGCGCCGTAACGGCCGGCGGGGACGCGGTGAACTCCACGTAATTCATCCGGCTGCCCGCGGCGATATTCGATTGAAAATCCAACTCAACCTGCACATAGCGCCGGGGCTTGGTCGCCGACCAGCGCGTCTTGGTGCTATCGCTAAAATCATAGGTAGTTGACCAGAAATCCCAATTGTCCGCATCGCGGGTGATCTTGCCGCGCTCGGAAATTTCCAAGCGTCCGTAGGTGCGCAGGGTCAGCGGCTTGCCCTTGAGGTCGTAGTTGACCTGCTCGTCGCCGCGGAATGTACGACGCCAGTATATGTTGGGATCAGTATCGCTGCCGCTCTGGCTGCGGATGTTGACCGCGGCCCCAGCGTCCTTGCGCCCCGACCAGCGCAACTCGCCGAGCGAGACTTCTGTACCGAGATCGAGGATGTTGGACAGATACGAGGCGTTGGGCACATAGCCAGGCGCGAAGATCTCGAATTCGGCAATCTCCCAGTCGCGGGTCGGTTGCGACGGCACGAACAGCACCACGCGACGAATGTATTCGCCGGTGAGTTCCACTTCTACGGTGGAGCGGGTGTTTTCCTCGACCTCCAACAGCGCGTCAAAGTACATGTCTTTGCGGTTGTAGATGTCGCGGTGGGCCCGGTTGATAAAGTTCAAACAGTTGTCCGTCCTCCCGGCGGTGCAGAGGTCCACGCTGCTGATTCCGGCTTCTTCAATCGTCAGCGTATTGGTCCAGACGTGGAACAGCTCGATGTAATTGTCTTCGCTGCCAGCGCGCGTGGAAAAGCGGATGCGATCTACCGCGAACAAGCCGCCGAGGTCGAACAACAAGGTTTTGCCGAACCGCAAGTCATCCCCCACGTTCACCCGATTGGAGCCCTTCTCCTCGTAATAGGCCGTCTCGGGATCGCCGTCATTTATCAAGCTAGTGTCATCGGTTTCGATCCAAGCTTGAAAGCCTTGGGTCTGTAGGTAGCCGCCGCGATCTGTGACCGTCGGCGCGATATTGAAGTCGGCGGCAAAGAACAAGGGGGCAATGCCGTCGGGCGCAATCGCGAGGGATTCGCTTACTCCCTGCAAGTCGGAATCGAGTTCGGCCCAGCTAAATTGGACGAAATTGGCTTCCCCGCTGGCCACTTCGGGCGGCAGCGGCAAGCCCTCGCCGCCCAGCCGATAGACGGTCAATCCCGCCACCGGGGCGCTACTGACGGCTAACAAGAGCGCGGCGCAGAAGCCTCTGACCATGACTGCATCTCCCACCGGGAAGGACTTAAACCATACAGAAATCTGAAGGGGAGATGCCCGAGACACCTCCCCTTCAGAGACTACAGGTACTGATATAGGGACGAGAAGCAAATTACTCGATGTAGGCCGCCTTGATGCGTCCCCAGCTATCTTCCTCTACTGCGGTTCCAATGCTGCTGAAATCCACGCGAGGATCGATTGGTGCCAGCAGGAAGTCCGAGCAATTGACGCAGTCGAACCACATCTGGATGTTGGGGTTGATGCCCCAGCCGCCGTCGCTGGCGCCGCCATTGTCCTCTTCGGCCGAGTCCATGTCGTGAACGACCCAACCCAGACCAATGGTATTGCCCTCGGTGAAGGTGTGGATCTGGCTCTCGTCGGGGCCGACCCAGTAGAAGTCGTCCCAAGCGACCGACATCACCTCGATG
This sequence comes from uncultured Latescibacterota bacterium, assembly GCA_958295495.1. Classification (GTDB taxonomy): domain Bacteria; phylum Latescibacterota; class UBA2968; order UBA8231; family UBA8231. The sequence goes on along the minus strand of OY282352.1, from coordinate 5,644,724 downwards.
CGCGCTGTTACTTCGCCCGAGTTGACTTCGCCATCTAGCTGAAAACCATAAGCGCCCCACGGGGGAACGTCGTGCCATGTTGACTTGCTGTTGAAGAACCACTTCCAGCCGACGGCCCGGTTGGCGTCGGGCATGTCGGGCCAGACGTAGTGGGCGTTCTGGGCCAGACGGCCCTGATTGCGCTGGCGCTCGTCGTCGTCTTCGTAATCCTCGGGGAGAGCAAAGTGGCGGTCGCCGCCGTGGTCGGCGTCGATCATGATCTCCCAGCTATCATCGCCAGCGGCGACCGCGCCGACGCCATTGCGATCCCAATAGTTGTCAAAGCGCTCCATCATAAGATAGAGGCGGTTGGTCCCCGCGCTCCAAGCACCCACCACCCGAAACGACAGATTGCTCTCGTCGTTTTCGTGGCCCAAGCCGAGATAGTATTCAAAGTGGGACTCAAAGGGGACGTAGTAATCCTCGGGGACGATATCCCATTCAGAGAGGTCGCCGTCCAAGGTGGGTTCCTGGCCAGCGGGCCACTGGAAAAGCGTACCGGAGTCGATGCCGGGGATCGGCACATGGGCCGATGCCGCGCTGGCCTGCAACATGAGGCCGAGGGCCAAAATACTCGCGCTGCTCAGAATTCTCTTCATAATGCGATTCACCTCATAGGTTCGTGGTTGGAACATTCGTCAAAAAACGAAAAGTGAGCTTCTAATGCCTAAAACAGCTTCTCTTCACCTCCTTTCAACAGCTCTTGATAATTGGCACACTATTATAATAAAAATTAGAGAACGGCCAAAAACAACCATCTGTTCAGCACCCCCTAAAGCAGGTCCGAGTGCTCGCGGCTACTTTGCAACTCCCTCATCCAAATACCAAGTCTCAGGATAGTAGGGCCACGTCCAGCGCGAATCCCAACCCCAATAGCCCTGCGGCGGCACATTGCGCAGTTTGCGGCTGACCACGACCGGATGCGGCCCCAAGCCAATGACCCCGAGGGCCCACAAGTTCTCGGCTTGGCTGCGGAGAATTTTCTTGCCCATGGCGATGCGTTGGTCCTCGTCCGTAGTGCGGCGCAGGGTCTCCCACCAGCCGATCAGTTCCTTGATCTGGGCTGGCGGCTCCCACCCGAGCGCACCATCGGAAAAGTACCACCGCGTCCACCTAGACCACTGGCTCTGCTCCCAGCCGCCATTGGTCGGCACGTACCAATAAGGCTCTATGGGGAAGAGGATATCCGCGTTGCGGTCGGCGTGCCAGATGGTCATGTCCATCAAGCCGGCCTTGGCGCGGATCCGCTGTAAGCTACCGCTGATCTGCTTGAGATTGACGTGTACCCCCACCTCGCGCCAGTGGGCCGATACCAAGTCCAAGGTGACCTGCTTGGGCGTCTCGCCGATCATGTACTCCAAGGTTATTTGCAAAGGTTGGCCATCGAGCCGCTCGCGCCGGCCATCCCCATCGCGATCGACCAGTCCCATCGCGTCGAACAAGGCCCGCGCCTGCACCGGGTCAAACTCCGCCCAAGCAGTGGCAAATTCTGGCTCGAAGTAGCGACTCGCCGGCACCACCGTCAACTGGCGCGGCACCCCGTAGCCAAAGTAAACGATGTCGTTGATTTCCTCCCGATTGATGGCCAGCGACATGGCCCGCCGGAAGCGCACGTCTTGGAAAATCTGCCGCAGCCCCTCGTCGGGATGATTCAAATTGAACTGCAACACCACGTCCGAGCCGTACGGCCGCGGCCAGACGTAGGTGGAATAGCCGTTGTGCTGCTCAAAGCGCTTAAACAGCGGAATATCGGCCGTCATAAACTGCCGCCCGGCAAAGTCAATCTGTCCGGTCGCAGCTTTGGCCGCCATGATCTCGGGGCTATCGACCCGCTGCACCTCCAGATAGTCGATATAGGGCAACTGGTTGCCGGCCGGGTCGATTTTCGGATAATAGGGGTTGCGGCGCAGCAGGGCGCGCGTCGAGGTCCGGCTGACCAGTACGTATGCCGTCAGCACCGGGCGGTCGAAAAAAATCAGATCGGTCGTGCTGTTGACGGCCCCGAAATAGGTGCGCCAGTCCTGCAAACCCAGATCTTCGGCTTCGCGCTTCAACTGCGCGGAATCGGCAAACGCCGGGTGGTAGCGGCGCATGAAGTGCGCTGGTGCCGCCAAGCGCGAACTATTGTGGGCGAGGTGGTTGACAAAAAGCGGCATCGGCTGGGGAAAGTGATAACTAAAACTATGCGCATCGTGCTTTTCGATCCGCGCACCCTTAAACCGAGGCTCCACCACCGGCGTGAGCTCCTCGTTCATCAGCACGTGGTCGAACCAGAACGCGTAGTCGTCGGCCGTCACGGGATGGCCGTCGGACCACTTGTGGCCGGGGCGCAGGGTGATCTGCAAGGTCCGTGCGCCGTTGCGGTATTCGGCCTTTGCCGCAAAATTCGGCAGATTCAACCGCATTTGCGGCCCCGGACGCAGCACCCCCTCGGGCACGTTGATCAGGCTCTCACCAGCGAAAAACACCCGGGCCGTGCCCCCGTAGCGGCCAATTTCGTCGAAAGGTTCCACCACCACCGGGTCGTCGGGCAGGCGCTCGGCGACCGGCGGCAATTCACCGGCCGCGACCAACTCATCGAGCACGGGCGCTTGGCAAAAGGTCTGCAATCCCACGGCCGCCGCCGTGGCGGGCGGCCGGAACCAAGCCTCGGGCCACGCGCTGCGCGGGATGTTGCCCGTCGGCGACGTGCGCTGGACAGCGGCCGCGGCCGGCGGGCGATCCGTTTCGAGCGGAGCACACCCCAACCACGCAACCGCGCTTATGCGCCACACCATCCTGCCCCATCTAATCACCTGCATGGCCTCTCTCCTTTTGCTCATCTCCTTGACGAGTTGGGCGAAGTTTAATAATCTGTACCTCGCTAATACTAAGAGCCCCTAACAAAACTGGATTCCTGCTTTCGCAGGAATGACATGAGCGGGTGAAACGCCCGTGTTCCGAGGATTGAGCAGTGGGTTTTGTTAGAGTCTCTAAGTGTTCCCCTTTCGCACGACGGACTGCATACGCCGTCGGAATTACCACTGAGAAAATCGCCATGACCGCACAACCCAAATTACAACAAGCCCCGCTCCCCCAGCCCCAATGCGCTGCCGCCCGCTTGGTCCAAGCCGCCCTCGCCGACGTCCCCTTTCCCTGCCAGTTCACCTTTGCGCAGGGCGAGACCTTGCACTTGGGACCGGCTGGCGAACCGGCCTTTAGCGTCGTCTTCCACTCCGACGAGTTGCTCGGCAAAAAACTCGACGAATACGCCATCTGTCGCGCCTACGTTGAGGGCCAGCTTGAGATCGAAGGCGATATGCGCTGTTTCCTAGATCTGCGCCAGTATCTCAGAGGCAATGTCAGCCTCGGTTTCCTGCTACGGGTCTATACGCAACTCTTCTGGAGCAACCGCATTCGCCTCAACCGCGTTTCCATCGCGCACCACTACAATTTCGGCGACGACTTCTACTTGGCGTTCGTCGATCGCCAGTACCATCTCTACTCGCACTGCCTCTTCCACGACGACGACGAGACGCTGGAACAGGCCGCCGAGCACAAATTTGCCACCATGGCCCAAGCCCTGCGCCTGCAAGCGGGGGACCGCCTACTCGACATCGGCGCGGGCTGGGGCGCAGTTACCCGCTATGCCGGCCCGCGCGGCATCCACTGTACGGCCCTGACCATTGCCGAGGACTCGTACCGGCTGCACCAAAACCTCATCGCCGAACAGGGGCTGGCGACCTGCCAAATTCGCCTCGAAGATTTCCTCTCTCACGAACCATCCGCGCCGTACGACGCCATCGTCATCTTCGGCGTCATCGAGCACATCCCCCACTACCGCGACTTTGCCGCGCAAGTGTGGAAGTGCCTCAAGCCCGGGGGCCGCATTTATCTGGACGCCTCGGCCACGCTCGAGAAATACAAGGTGAGCAATTTCGTGCGTCGCTATATCTACCCCGGCACTCACACGTACCTGTGCCTGCCCGACCTGCTGCAAGAATTCCTCATGCACGGCTTCAAGGTGGAAGAAGTGGTAGATGAAACGCACGATTACGCCCTGACGCTGGGCCACTGGGCCGCTCGCTTTGAGGCCAACCGCCAGACCATCGTCGAGCGCTGGGGCGAAGCGGTTTTTCGCGCCTTCCGCCTGTACTTGTGGGGCGGGTCCCGCGCCATGCACAACCACCAACTCCAGGCCTACCATGTGGTGGCCCAGCGCACCGAGGCCCCCGGCATCCGGCCAGGTTTTTTTAAGCGCCTGCTCTACTTTATCCGCAGTCTCAATTAGGCGGCTTCCCACGTCCCGCACCACCCCCCCATCCACCTTTTCCCTGCGTGCCGTCCTCACGGGTTTGCTCCTCGTGGGGGCCATCAGCGTACTAAGCCCTTGGGGCATCCTCATCGTCAAGGGATCGCAGCTTACCAGCAATGCCATCCCGGTAATCGCCGTCCTCTTCCTCTTTCTGCTGACGGCCGCGGTCCTGCCCCTGCTCAAGATGCTGGGCCGAGCGTGGGCCTTTTCCCGCGCCGAACTCATCGCGGTGTACGCCATGATGCTGGTCGGCGCGGTCGTGGTCACCACCGGCTTCACCGGCAGCTTTCTATCGGTCATCACCGGGGCCGCGTACTACGCCACGCCGGAAAATGCTTGGCAAGCGCTCTTCGTCGAACACATCCACCCCTACCTCGCGCCAGCCGACGCCGACGCCGTGCGCCTGTTCTACGAAGGGCTGCCCGAGCGCGGTGCGCCGGTGCCGTGGGCGGCTTGGGCGCGGCCCCTAGCGGCTTGGATGCTCTTCATATTCGCCTTCTACTGGGTCATCTTTTGCCTCGGCGCGTTGCTGCGCGGCCAGTGGATCGCCAACGAGCGGCTCGTCTTTCCCCTCACCCGCCTGCCCCTCGCCATGCTCGAAGGCGCGGACTCCGCGCCCCTCCTCGGCGGCCTGTTCAAGCGTCGCCTGCTGTGGCTGGGCGCGGCCGTGCCGCTTTTGCTGCACTCGTGGAACTCGCTCCACTACTACCACGACGCCTTCCAGCCCATCGCCCTCACCGGCGCAGTGTCCCTGCTCCAAGGCAGCGTGAGCCTGCCCTTTCGGGTCAACTTGCCAGTCATGGGCCTCGCGTACCTGATGGCACTCGAGGTGTCCTTTAGCATCTGGTTTTTCTTCTTGCTCTACACCCTGCAAAAAGTCGCCTTCGCCCGCCTCGGCTTCCAACTGGGGGGCGCGGATATCTGGACCTCGGGCGGCCCGGTTCCGGTGTCCTACCAGCAGGCCGGCGGGCTCTTTGCGCTGGCGATCTTCGTCGTCTGGACGGCTCGCTCCCACCTGCGCGGCTTGTGGCGTCAAGCGCGCAAAGGCGAGCCGGCCCCGGGCGAGCTGCTGTCGCCGCGCACGGCCTTTGTCGGCCTCGGCGTTGGCATCGCGGTCATGGCGGCTTGGCTGACCCTCACCGGCCTCTCCCTGTACGTGGCCCTCTTGCTGATCGTCGGCGCCCTCGTGGTGTTCGTCGCCTTGTCGCGCATCGTCTGCGAGGCCGGCATTCCCGGCTGCCAGACCCCCATGACCCCCCAAGCCTTTATCACGCGCGGCTTTGGCCCGGATGGCCTCGGGTTGGGGAACATGACCGGCCTCGGGCTGAGCACGGTGTGGATGGGCGAGACGGCCGCCAACATGATGAACGCGGTCATGCACAGCCTCAAGCTCACCTCCGGCGCCTTGCCCGCGCCGCGCTGGCTGCCGTGGGCCTTGTTCGCCGCCATTGCCGTGGGCCTGCTCGGCTCGATTTGGTTCACCATGACCCTCGCCTATACCTATGGCGGCATCAACCTGCACAGCTGGTACTTTAGCGGCGCGCCGCGCTGGCCCTTCACCTACATGGCCTCCATGTACAACAATCCCGACCCGTCCTTTGGCCCCCGCCTCCTGTTTACCTCCATCGGCGGCTCAATCATGGCCGGCCTGCTGTTTTTGCGCCACCGCTTTGTGTGGTGGCCGCTGCACCCGCTCGGCTTTCCCATTGCCTCCACCTATACCATCATTTCCTATGGCTGGTTCGCCATTTTCTGCGCTTGGCTGCTCAAGGCGACCATCCTGCGCTACGGAGGGGTGCGCGCCTATCGCGCCCTGCTGCCGTTCTTTTTGGGGCTGATCCTCGGCGAGTTCACCACGGCCTGCCTGTGGCTGTTCATCGACGGGGCCTTCGGCGTCGAAGGCAACATGATCTTCAACTTCTGACTTTGCGCTGTGCTCTAAACCCGCGGCGTCCAAGCGGCGGCCCGGGGCTTCTCTTGCAACCTTGACGCTAAAAGAAAATTAAAATGTTAAAAGTAACAAGAATGATAGTTGTCGCGGTAATAAACATATTAAAAGCGATAATTATCGCGGTAATAGCCGGAGAAGTTCTTAAACAATTTGATTTGTTGCCAGCCATCCTTTCCGTGAACTGGCAATTTGTAGACTACATGCACTGGATTTTGATAGCGGTACTAGCATACCTAGGATTTAAGTTTTTAGATTTCATCCATAGCAAAATGGATTGCTTTCTATTCGGCGATCCTGTGAGGAGAATTTGTGGTGTAGAAGCCCACTGGAAATGGACAAAGAGTGGGTATATAACCAATCTCCGATTTCGGTGCCCTAGATGCAAAAAGCCAAAAGATTTCCTGTCTATCGTCGAAATAGACAGGAAGAAGAACATGATGTCGGATTCCTCGTCTGTAATCGTAGTTTGCAAGAAATGCGACTATAATTCTGGGGGTGAATACCCCCTGTCGCTTGTGGATTATCCCTATAATCAATACCCTGAAAGAGAGGAGCGAATAAGGGTTGCTTTCTTTCGGACACTATTAGAAAGGGCAGACGATGAATGGACAGCCACACATCCCAGAGTTATCTGGACGCAATATGAGCAAGCGTTGGAGGCGTTGTCCAAACGAGTGCATAAATCGGAGTCGTTCGAGCAGGTTGTGGCCTCGGAGGAACTACGGACTGTCTGGCAAGTTTCTCGCCGGCTTGCCCAATTAAGAAAAGCCAAACCCAGCAGTGAAGGAGGCCCCGATGAAAACCCCACCTAGCCTCAACGTCGTCCCCGGCACGATCTATCACATGGACAATCTCGACGCCCTGCGCGGCATGAACTCGTCCATCGTCGATCTCATCGCCACGGACCCGCCGTTCAACACGGGCCGCAACCGCGAGGCCGTCGGCGGCAAATACGTTGACCAATGGCGGTGGGAAGAAAACGTCCACCGCTCGTGGATGGACGACATCTACGACAACAACCGGCCGCTCGTCGAAGTGATAGAAGCGGCTGAACATGCACACACGGCAAATCTCGGCGCGTTCCTGTGTTTCCTCGGCGTCCGGCTGCTCGAAATGAAGCGGGTGCTCAAGGACACGGGCAGTATCTATGTCCACCTCGACCCGACGGCGAGCCACTACGTCAAGGGCATCATGGACGCGGTGTTTGGGGCGAGAAACTTTCGGAATGAGATTGTATGGAAACGGACCAGTGGACGCTCGGACGCTAAGAAATTTGGGGCCATCCATGACACCATCCTCTATTATAGCAAAGGAGAGGGGCCGACATGGAACCCAATTCACACGCCACACGATCCCGAATACGTCAAAAAGTTTTATCGGCATGACGACGGAGATGGGCGCGGCCCTTGGCGGTCAGCGGATCTAACCGCCGCGGGCCTCAGAAGTGGCCTCTCTGGTGCATCTTGGCGTGGAGTCGATCCCGGAAAAGTGGGCCGTCATTGGGGCACCCCAACAGAGGGCGGCATGTATGAGTATATCATCAAGAACAACATCATCCCCGGTTGGCCCGACGCCTACCCAACCGTGCCTGATCGCCTCAATGCCCTCGACGCAGCCGGACTCATACACTGGCCCAAGAAAAAGGGAGGAGTGCCGTGCCTCAAAAGGTATCTGGCATCGACCAAAGGCAACGCGGCCTGCGACGTGATCACCGACATCATACCAGTGCAAACTCACGCCACCGAGCGCACCGGCTACCCCGACCAAAAGCCGGTCTCATTATACGAGCGCATCGTCGCCGCTTCGAGCAACAAAGGCGACCTCGTCCTCGATCCCTTCTGCGGCTGCGGCACAACGCTCGTCGCGGCTCGCAACCTCGACCGCCAGTTCATCGGCATTGACCGCAACGACGACGCCAAGGCGATGATCCTGTGCAACCTCGCCGGCATAAAAAAGGCCGAGGTAGATGATCTCCGCCAAAAGAGCCAGCACACCGACCCCGGCTGGATCGACCGCATCCTCGCCAAGCACGAGGCGCATTTCACCGACGTGCCGCCGGAGCGCACGGACGAGGACGCGGAGGCCATCCCCGGCCTGCCGCAGGTGTACCGCTCCAAGCAGAAGGCCCTATTCTCCCACGCCGAAATGAAGGACATGCTCTTGGATCAGTGGGGGCCGAAGGGCGTCTTGCAATGCTGGGGCTGCGAGTTCAGCCTGTCCGACACGCCGCGCAATCGTCGGTACTTCGACTTAGACCACATCAACCCCAAGTCCGGCGGCGGCACCAACCACCTCGACAACCGCGCCGTCTTGTGCGGCCCGTGCAACGGTCAGAAGTCCGACAAGCTCACCCTCGTCGCGCTCCGCATCGAGGTCTATGGCAGCCGCAAGCAGGCCAATGCCCACCCGATTGATCTCAAGCAGACGACCGAGTGGGCGCGCACCCAAGAGATAGAAGCCCTCTTAGCCCGCGAGCGCGAAAAAAAGCCGCTGTTCACCCAGTAAAACCACTAACCCATCCCCAAAAGGAGACACCATGATCCGCAAAGCCTTTGTCATGCAGGTCAATCCCGACCAACACGCCGAATACGAAGCACGCCACAACCCTATCTGGCCCGAGCTGGAGCAGACCCTCAAGGAACACGGCGTCCACAACTACTCCATCTTCCTCGACGCGGACACCCACCAGATTTTTGCCTACGTGGAACTCGAGGACGAGGAGCGCTGGAATCGCATCGCCGAGACGCCGGCCTGCCGCCGGTGGTGGACCTACATGAAGGACATCATGGCCTCCAACCCGGACGACAGCCCCTGCGCCAAAGACCTGCGCGAAGTGTTCCACATCGACTGAGTTAGCGCTGGGGGCACGTCGTCCTTAGCTTCTACAACTCCACCTCCGCTGCGAATTTAGCTAAAAATCATGCACATTTTGGTCATAGGTGCCGGAGCCATCGGCTTCCAGTTGAGCAAGCAACTGAGCCAAGACGGGCACGATATTACCCAGATTGACACCGATCCCAACCGCGTCAAGCGCGTCAGTGAACAACTCGACGTCATCGTCGCCGAGGGCAATGGCACCAGTTTGCAGGACTTGCGCGGGATCGGCATCGAACAGGTGGATCTGGTCACCGCCATGACCACCAACGACGAGGTCAACCTGCTCGCCTGTAGAATGGCCAAAAAGCTAGGCGTCCAATCGGCCATCGCCCGCATCCGCAATCCCGAATTCACCGCCCCCGACTTTATCTTCAGTCCCCAAGAACTCGGCGTCGATCAGTTCATCCATCCCGAGAAGGAAACCGCCGACGCCATCACCCGCCTCATCCGCCAGTCCAGCGCCACCGATCTGGTCGAGTTTGCCGAAGGCAAGCTCGTCTTGCTCGGCATGCGCCTCGACCATCAGTCCTCCCTGCTCCACGCACCCCTGACCGAATTGGGGCGACAGTTTGCCGACATTCCCATGCGCATCGTCGCCATCCAGCGCAAACAGCAGACCTTGATCCCGCGGGGCAACACCAAGCTGCTGCCAGAGGACCGGATCTTCGTCATCAGCGATCCCGACTTCATTCCCGCGGTGGTCCGCTTGACCGGGCTGACCGACCACCGCATCGAGGATATTGCGATCCTCGGCGGCGGCCTAATCGGCCAGTTCGTCGCCCAAGAGCTGGCCTCGCAGACGCGCATCAAGCTCATCGAAAGCCGCGCCGATCGCTCCCGACAAATCGCCGACCAGCTCGCCAACGTGCTGGTCATCCAAGGCGACGGCACGGACTACGATCTGTTGGCCGTGGAAGGGCTCGCCGACATGGACGCCTTTATCGCCGTTACTGGCAACGACGAGGTCAACATCATCTCGACGCTCGTCGCCAAGCACCTCGAAGTGCCGCGCGCCATCGCCTTGGTCAACAACGTCGATTACATGCCCATCACCCCGGCCATCGGCCTAGATTCGGTGTTGAGCAAACAGCTCCTGACCGTCAACGCCGTTCAGCGCTACGTGCGGCATCAGCGCATCGCCTCCATCGCCAGCCTACCCGGCCTCGACGTGGAAGCGGTCGAGTACATCGCCCGCGACGGCAGCAAGATCACCCAAAAACCCCTGATCTCCATCCGCCTACCGCGGGATTCGATCATCGGCGCCGTCGTGCATGACAATCGCGTAGTCATCCCCCACGGCCAAACGCGCATCCGGCCCGGGGACAAAGCCGTGGTCTTCGCTCGGCATTATGTCCATGAGGAAGTAAGAAAGATCTTCGGAGGGTGAACTAACCTATGCACTTTGCGGGGACATTTCGGGTGCTGGGCGTCCTGCTGACCCTGTTTAGCGTCACCATGTTAGTGCCCGTCGGCGTATCCCTCCTCTACGGCGAGAGGACTGAGAGTGCCTTTCTGTTGGCCTTTGCCATTACGCTCGGCACCGGGCTTGCGTGCTGGTTGCCCTTGCACAAGCAGCACGCCGAGTTGCGGATTAGGGACGGCTTTTTAGTAACGGTCTTGTTCTGGGCCGTCTTGGGCTTGTACGGGGCCTTTCCGCTGATGTTGTCCGAGCAGCCTGAACTGAACTTTACCGACGCCGTATTTGAGTCCCTTTCTGGCTTGACCACGACCGGTGCCACGGTCGTCCAAGGCTTGGACGACCTGCCTCGCTCCATCTTGTTCTACCGCCAGCAACTCCAGTGGTTGGGCGGCATGGGCATCATCGTCCTCGCCATCGCGGTGTTGCCCATGCTCGGCGTCGGCGGCATGCAGCTTTTTCGCGCCGAGATCACCGGCCCCATTAAGGATTCCAAGCTAACGCCGAGAATCACCCAGACTGCCAAGGCCCTTTGGTACATCTACTTGAGTTTAACCGTGGCCTGTGCCGTGGCCTATTGGCTGGCCGGCATGGAACCTTTTGACGCGGTTGCCCACAGCTTTACAACGGTTTCCATCGGCGGTTTTTCAACCCACGACGCCAGCATTGGCTTTTTTAATAGCCAGACCATTGAGCTAGTCGCCGTCTTTTTTATCGTGCTGTCGGGCATCAACTTCACGTTGCACTTTTACGCCTTTCGCCAGCGGTCCCTGCATCCGTATCGCATTGACCCCGAGTGCCGCACCTACCTAACCATTTTGCTAACCACCGCCCTAATTGCCTCGCTGATACTCTTTACCCACAACGAGCACGACGCCGGCGCATCCCTGCGCTACGGACTCTTCGCCACCGCGTCCATTGTCACCACCACAGGCTTTAGCATTGCAGACCATTCGGTTTGGCCTAGCGTGCTGCCGTTTTTGTTGTTCCTCGGCTCGTTTACCGGTGGCTGCGCCGGCTCGACAGCCGGGGGCATAAAAGTGATGCGCCTGTTGCTCATTCTAAAGCAGGGGAGCCGAGAGATCACGCGCTTGATTCACCCCAACGCGGTCCTCCCCATCAAGGTGGGGCAGCGGTCTGTTTCCGATCGGGTAATGGAAGCGGTGTGGGGATTTTTCTCGGTGTACGTGCTGGCGTTCACGATCATGTTTATCGCAGTGCTCGCCACCGACCTAGATCTGACTACGTCCTTTTCAGCGGTAGCCGCCTGCATCAACAACTTGGGCCCGGGCTTGGGGCAAGTCGTTCACCACTACGGCGACATCAATCCGGTCGCCAAGTGGATTCTGTGCTTTGCCATGCTGATTGGGCGGCTGGAGATTTTCACGCTCTTGGTGCTGTTCAGTCCGGCGTTTTGGCGCAAGTAAGATCCGCGGCAATGGCGGCGAGTGCTTCCCACACATAGGTCGCCAAGCTGTAATCGACCCACAGGCGGTACGCACGCTGCCCACCCGCGCCGTGCGGCAGCACCCCACAAGCGGCCCCGGCCACCTGCGTGTACACCATCCGCCCTGCGGGCGCACGAGCCAAATCCACCGCGCAAGCCTGCGCCCAAATGCCCTCGCCGGCCTCCCCTCGCACCACCAAGGTCGCCGACTGCTGCTCCACTCGATAGACCCCGGCCTCCGCAGCTTCCAACGCCGCGTTCAGCCGCGCCCACAACTCGTCTGCGGGCCGGCACTCCAAGATCAGCTCGCCAGCCCCCACCCGCGCCAAAACCCCATCCGCTCCTACGGGCCGCGTGTGGTATATCCGCGCTGGCAGGGCGAGCGCGTGCTGCTCGGCCCACTCAACCAAGCGCGGTCCTTTGGCCCCGAGCTTGACCAGGTCAACCGGATGCTGCAAGGCAGCCTGCACCGGGGCCGGTGCGTCGGCGACGAGATGGGCGATGGGGCTTTTGCGCGTCGCGTTCATAGCGAAATGCCGTATAGGTGGGGCTGGCCAAAAGTCAAGCAATTAGTTCCGCTGGATCGGCCGCTTCCGCTCCCTCGTTGCGCAAAAGAGCGACCGCGTTGCGATCAAAACTCGCGAACACGGTTCCGCCAAGCCTCTCACCTTGATAGGCGAGAGCACCATCGGCAAAGTCCCCGCCCGCCCGCAAAGCGGTTAGCCCCGCCTCGACCGCCGGCAGATCAGTAACAACAGCATCGACCTTGACAATCGTCTCAATTGCCGAGGCGATGTCATTAGTACTGGAGGCGTATCCGCGCTTGAGCACCCAAGCAAACTCACAGAATACTGGAACGGGTATCGCTATGACCGTCGCCTGTAGGAACAACGCTTGGGCTACTGCGGCCTGTTCTGTGTCATCTTGCATGACTATGCGTACCAAGACGTTTGTGTCAGTAGTGATCTTCATTCCTCACCCGCCCATCCGGCAGCGGCAGTCTCGTTCAGTTCGTCGATGGAGAGAGGCGACCCTCCTCGTTTGGCAAGCAGGCCAAAGATCGTCGCAGCCGACGTCCCGCGCTTGGGCCTAATCTGCATTCGTCCGTCCTTCAACAAATCAACATTGAGCTTATCTCCGGGCTGTACCCCGAGATGCTCGAGCACCTCTTTGCGGAGCGTGATCTGTCCTTTAGCGGTGACGGTCAGCGTGATGGTCATGGCTCCGGCTCCTAGTTGGCTACTATCGCCAAAAGTAAGGTATTTTTGCCTTTCTCTCCATCGCGGCCTAGGCCGCCCATCCTTCCGACAGCACTTCGGCCTGTGTTAGGACGGTCTGGGTGGCGTTTTCCTGCTTGTCTGGCGGATAGCCGTGGCGTTTCAGGGTGCGCTTGACCAGTACGCGCAGCTTTGCACGCACGTTCTCGCGCAGCGTCCAGTCGATGGTCGCGTTGTTGCGGACGGTCTCGACGAGTTCGCGGGCTATGCGACACAGGGTCTCGTCGCCCAAGACTTGGACGGCGCTGTCGTTGGTCTCCAGCGCGTCGTACAAGGCCAGCTCGTCTTCGGCAAGACCGAGTTGCTCGCCGCGGGCGTTGGCCTCGCGCATTTCCTTGGCAAGCCCAATTAGTTCCTCAATTACCTGCGCGGCCTCGATGGCCCGGTTCTGATAGCGGCGCAGGGTCTGCGCCAGCATCTCGGCGAAGGAGCGCGCTTGCACCACGTTCTTGCGCCGGCGAATAGCGAGTTCGCCCTTGAGCAGCTTTTGCAACAACTCCACGGCGAGGTTGCGCTGGGGCATCCCCTTCACCTCGGCCAAAAACTCGTCTGATAGTACCGAGACATCCGGCTTCTCCAGCCCGGCCGCGGCGAAGATATCCAGCACTCCCTCGGAAGCTACGGCCCGCGAGATGATCTGGCGCACCGCGTGGTCCATCTCCGCCGCGGACCGTGCGCCGCTGGGGGTGCTCTTGGCGAGCACGGCTTGCACGGCTTGGAAGAACCCCACGTCGTCCCGGATGCACAGCGCGTCCTCGTGCGGCACGGCCAAGGCAAAAGCTTGCGAGAGCGCCCGCACGGCCTGCACGCAGCGGTCCTTGCCGTCTTCTTGCGCGAGGATGTGTTCCTGAGCAGCGGGCAGCAGGCCCAACTTTGCCGCTGGCGTACCGGTGCTCCAAGCCGACCAATCGAACCCGTAAAACAGTCCGCAACAGACCTCGTACTTTTCCCGCATCGCCGCCACTGCCTGCTCCTGCTTGAACGCGGTCTGCCCGGTGCCGCCACTCTCCGCGTACGTGGCTAAGGCATACTTCAACTCGTGGGCCAAGCCGAGGTAATCCACCACCAAGCCGCCCGGCTTGTCCTTGAACACGCGGTTGACGCGGGCGATGGACTGCATCAGTCCGTGGCCGCGCATGGGCTTATCCACGTACATGGTGTGCAGGCTCGGCGCGTCAAAGCCGGTTAGCCAGAGGTCGCGCACGATCACCATGTACAGCGGATCGGACGCATCGCGGAACCGCTTGGCTAGGGCTTCCCGCCGGGGCTTGTTGCGGATATGCGGCTGCCATTTTAGCGGATCGGACGCCGAGCCGGTCATCACCACCTTGACGGCTCCCTGCATGTCGTCCTCGCTATGCCAATCCGGGCGCCGGCGCACCAGTTCGCGGTAGAGGTCAATGCAAATGCGGCGACTCATGCAGACGATCATGGCCTTGCCCTCCAACACTTCCAAGCGTTGCCCAAAGTGCTCTGCGATGTCTTGGGCGATCAACCGCAAGCGCTGCTCCGCGCCGACGATGGCCTCTAGCTGGGCCCAGCGGGCCTTGAGCTTTTCCTTGCGCTCGATTTCCTCGCCCTCGGTAGCCTCTTCAAAGCCCGAGTCAATACGCGGCCGCTCCCCCTCGTCGAGAGCCAGTTTAGCGAGGCGACTCTCGTAGTAGATCGGCACGGTCGCCCCGTCTGCAACCGAGCGTTGAATGTCGTAGATGCTGATGTAATTGCCGAACACAGCGCGGGTGTTGGCGTCCCGCTGCTCAATGGGGGTGCCGGTGAAGCCAACAAAGGAAGCCTGCGGCAGCGCATCGCGCAGATGGCGGGCGAACCCGTCGATGAAGTCGTACTGGCTGCGGTGGGCCTCGTCGGCGATGACCACGAGGTTGCGCCGCGTGGAAAGCAGCGGATGTGCGTCGCCCTTTTCTTCGGGAAAGAACTTCTGGATGGTCGTAAAGACCACGCCGCCCGACTCGACTGAGAGCTTGCGGCGCAGATCGGCTCGGCTGGCGGCCTGCACCGGCGGCTGGCGCAGCAAGGCTTGGCAGCGCGCGAACGTGCCGAAGAGCTGATCGTCGAGGTCGTTGCGGTCGGTCAGCACAATGATGGTCGGATTCTCCATGGCCGGCTCGCGGACGATGCGCCCGGCATAAAAGACCATGGTCAGGCTCTTGCCCGACCCTTGGGTGTGCCAGACGACGCCAATGCGCCGATCGCCGGGCTTGCCGCCGGGCTTTTGGCCCGATTCGTAGCGCCCGCGCTCTTCGGCCACCTGCTCGACCGTGCGTTGCAGCTTTGCCGCTCGCAGGGTCTCGCCCACGGCCACCCGCACCGCGTGGAACTGGTGGTAGCCGGCCATCTTCTTGGCGAGCGCACCACCGCCGCTGTCTTCAAACGCGATGAAGTCGCGCACGAGATCGAGAAACCGCCCCGGCTCGCAAACGCCCTCCAAGGCGACCTGTAACTCCGGCTTATTAGGGTCGGCTAGCGCTTCGCCGGCGACCGTGCGCCACGGCTTGAACCACTCCCACCCGGCGGTGAGCGTGCCGACGCGGGCCTGCGTTCCGTCCGACACCATCAGTAGTTCGTTACACGCAAACAGCGTCGGCAACTCGGCCTTGTACGTCTGAAGCTGTTGCCAAGCAGTCCGAATGGTGGCGTCTTCGTCCGCCGGATTCTTGAGTTCGATCAGCGCCAGCGGCAGGCCGTTGACGAACAGCGCGATGTCCGGGCGGCGGGTGTATCGGTTCTCTTTGACCGTGAACTGGTTGACCGCGAGCCAGTCGTTGGCCGCCGCGTCGTCAAAGTTGACAACCTGCGCTTGCGCCCCGCGGATTGAACCGTCGTCGGCCCGATATTCGACCGTCACGCCGTTCACCAACATCTGGTGGAAGGCGCGGTTGCGCGTTTCGAGGGTCGCGCCGACCGGGAGGATTAGCTGGCGGCAGGCGGCGTCTAGCGCACTAGCGGGTAACGAGGGATTCAGCCGGGCCAAGGCGTCCTGCAGCCGCTGCTCCAAGACGACCTGACCGTAGGAGGTGCGCTCTGCGGCAGCAGTGCCGGGGGCAATCGTCCAGCCGAGGCTTTCGAGATAGGCGAGGGCGGCGTCTTCGACGGTGGCTTCGGTGAGGGTGGTCACGGTGCGTCCTGCTTGGGATTTACTGCCAGCGAGCCAGCGATTTAACTTCGTGGGCAAGGACGGCTTCTATGGTAGGGTCGCGTTCGACTGCGGAGCACTTCTCCCAGCGAGCGTAAGCAGACAACGCCGCAGGAGAAACCGCAAACAAGGCTTTCTTGTCTTGGATACTGACTTTCATCGGTTCCCTCCTGTTCTCGATTGTTCCATTAGCGTACGCAAACTTTCGAGCTTCTTTCTGGTCGGGGACTGTCAGCAATGCGTCGGTCATGGAGCATCGCCTCTGTCGAGGTTTTCGAGTGCATGGATGAATTTGAAACTGTGAATGGTAAGACGGTCTAGTCGGGACATATCTATTTCAGGGCCTCATTTCGGCATGGCATATCGGGGGCGATTAGTCTTTAATCATAATCTGGGGTAAATAGCTCAATTTCTTTAATCAGGACAACGGGCTGGTTTTCGGTATTAGTGAGTTCCTCCTTATCTACTATTTTACTCGGATCAATGGCTTTCTTTAAATCTATACAAGATATCCACTCATTATTCCATATCTGTTTATTTTTTTGGTGTACTAACTGACAAAGAGACTCATTGAATTCTATATTAGAATCGAATGGTAAGCTGATTCTCTGGAGCCATATTTCCAAGTGTCCAGTATTCGGGATCTGAGAGAATTTTTTTCTGATCCTTTCGACGATTTCCCGTTTCTCAGATTCAGTCTCAAGGAAACTAATGAGTTTGCTCAATATCGCTGCGGCTCTAGCGTAGGTCCTTGGATTGCGGTATGCAATATCGACCACGATGGCTATCAGGGGTAAAGGAGAATCGTGTTTCTCCATTTTCTCCATTTTATGAATCCGCTTGTAGTAATCATCCATAGAAGCATCAAGTCTTCCAGCATTAGGGTGATTCCTGCTATGGTCGTGAATGATTAACAAATGTTTTTGCAAGTTCTTGTCAACCTGCTTCCGAAATATAAAACTGAGTTTTTCATTTTTTATGGAGAAACTTATCACCTCACTACTGCTATTGGTTTTTTGAGGATTCATTTTCAATCCTAAATCAATCATCACCTCAGTAAGGCATTTGAGAATGCAATCTCCGTTCCATGAATTTTTTACGAAGACGCGATAATCATCTCGGTATCGAAGAATCTTATAGTCCTCTATGTTCTGACATTCAATCTTTTTTTCTAGCTCGCTATCTGCGTATCCAAGTACCATTTCTGCGATGAAGTCCATTAACACGGATCCTTGGGGAATGCCGTTGGTTTGTCCTTGTCTCATGCCTTGGATATGTTTGTCGATGATATTGCCAATTAGTTGTTTATTTTGTCTTTCTTTTTTTGCTTTTTCCTTTCCGTGGAGTGCCCACGCGATTGAATGAGTATATATAGCAGCGTAACAGTCAACAATGTCTGTGTGGAATACGAGTTCATAATCTAAGGATAACTCAATGGCTTTCTGTTCAATAGTCCTCCACCAATGGCGTATCTGTTCAGCTTTACTTTTTTCCTCTGTTAATGATTCAATAGGTAAACTTAGGCATTTGATTTTATTACAATGAAAGTCGTCGCGAAATCTACTACGGATCAGTTCCCAGTAGTCATTTTTAGTCATATTATTGACAAGCGAAACGTACAAGGCTGGGTGAATAAGTTCCAGAGGACGCCAAGCATATCTTCCATCCTTGTTGTTTACAATCACATGGTTAATGTCATCAAAAGATCGTGGGCTCTTTTTTCTAAATTCGCATAAACTCTTCCCTCCGAGCACCTGATTAACGTCGCTTAACAGGTTATTAAAGTTGAAATACTGGGGTAGGTCAATGGTACAGTAGCTTTCTTGTTTGAGAAGGAATTTCTGTGCGTCTTCACATGATAGCTCAATAATAGAACGACTCTTGGGTTTATTCCTTTCTTCGGTCATCAGAGATTGCCTTCTATGTATTTTTTGCCATCCTCCACCCGCAACTCCCCCGACATCAACTTCGGCAACAGCGCGTCCCGTAAAGCAGCGAGGGTGCGGGATTCGGAGACGTTCATTCTGATCCTTTGTTCCAATGGCAGCATGTATGTTTCAAAGCAATTGATCAGTTCTGCCTTTGGTGCTAGTACAGGCAGTATCTCGAATTGCTTTCTGTTGATAGCTCCGAATACCGTACCTGCTTCCTCGTACTGACGAAGCTGCGGTTGAATTACTTGGGCCGTGTAGTAGGTGAATGAGCGGGAACTGGACTTATGCCTCAGAGCGGCGACGCCCCGTCCAATGCAACACTTTTCCCACGCCATGTTGATTTCGCCGACGGGAGCTCTCACGCTAACCAGAGTGTCGTCGGAGTAGGCGATACGGGTCGGCGCAGTACAGAACCGTCTGTTTTCAGGATACCGAAACTCAAAGTCGGAACAGCCCTGAAAGAACGGCAAGCCCTCCCCGTCGTCATTGTAGGTGCTACCCGGGGGCGATTGTCCCATAGTGAGATTGAAACAATCAGCCAATGGTCTCACCTTCCACCCCGCTGGCACTTCCCCCAATTCCGAATCGACAAAATGATCGGGAAACAACGCCGCAATGCTCGGATCCATCTTGTCGAGATACGCACGGGCACGTTCCACCGTCCAATCCCCCCCTTGAGAAGCCGCCGCCTCGACATTCCCATCACTCCCCCCTTGGGGGGGAGTCGCCGCCACCGGCGGCGGTGGGGGCCCCTCCAACGCCGCGTACACCTGCTCCAACACGCCAAAGCAGTCCTCAAAAACCTCGTTGTTCCAAAAGCGCAGAACGCGATAGCCCTCGTTCCGCAAGAAGCGGTCGCGCTGCTCGTCGTAGTCTTTTCGTTGGACATGGTAGCCGCCGTCCACCTCAATGAGCAGCTTCCGGGACAGACACGCGAAATCCGCGATGTACGGGCCGATGGGCTGCTGGCGGCGAAACTTATAGCCGCCTAATTGCTTGCCGCGCAGGTAGTGCCACAGCAGGCCCTCGGCGTCGGTTTGGGCTTGGCGGAGGGCGCGGGCCTTTTGCAGGGTCTGGGGGGTGTATTGGCGGCGGACGGCCCCCCACCGGTGCGCCGGCGGGCTGACGCCCTTGTCGCGCCGACTCCCCCCTAAAGGGGGAGTGATGGATGAGGGGCGCGATAGGGGGGTACTCTGCTTGAGTGTGGCTTTGGCGCGGACCGGGTCGAAATCCACGAACCACGACTTGAACAGCGCCCGCGCCATCTCCTCCAGCGTCTCATTCATGCGCCGGTTCAGTTCAATCTTGTCGTCGAGGGTGCCGAGGATGTGGGCGATGGCGCGTTGTTCGGATTCTCCCGGTAATAGTAACGTGCGTACATGGGCAGCACTACGATTAAGACCAGGTACTGCGCTGTCCGAATTCATACGTTCCAAGCCGATCATACTGAGCGCGTAATATTTAAATCTGACTAGTGTAGAGTCGTTGCCAGTAATAAAAAATGTCGTATCAATAGGCCAACACGGAATAGGCGAATAGTGAACTGCTCCTACTGTCCCTTTGCGCCCAATGATGATTGTCGGCCCATCAGTCAATGGGGAATCGTGGTAGCCAACAACTCCGTTAGAGCCGAAGACGGGAATGGCACCCAATGGATTCCGCTTCCCTACCGGTAGCCCCTTTCCGTAGGTAAATGGTGCAAACTCACCCAAAGTTACGGTTTTCCACCCACTCTCCGTACTTCGCGCCTTCTTCATCAACACCACATAATCCTGCTTGATGTGCTTTTGGAACCGCTCAGGCATATCGTCCCATACGAACAAGTCCACCCGAAACGGCAGATTGCTTTCCTCAAAGGCTTCCCTGAGATCGAAGACCTGACTGTTTTGCTCTGGCGTTGTGAACACCACCACGTCAAGGTCGGATTGGGGGCGTGCGGTCCATTTGGCGCGGGAGCCGTACACCCAAGCAGTCGTGTTTGACAGGTACTTTTCTAGTAGCGAGAGAACCGTCTTACGCTGCTCAGTAGTGATGTCAATAGCAGGTTCTATTCCCAAGTCTCCCCCGTCATGGTCTGGTAAAGCCCAATGGCGTCATCAATAAAATTACCCACAATTCCAAGAGCCTTCTTTGCTTTTTCCTCACTGTAGTCGTGGGTGGTACCAATACGAGCGTCTATGTATTGGTTCCATTGGGAATAGGGAGACGAAAGTAGGTTGTTGGAATCGGCCAGCTGTAAGATCGGTCTAGGACTGTTGGGAACATCGGCAAGTCCCAATTCTTCTTGCAGATAACGCTTTAATATCTTCCACATCGTATCGTAGCAAATTTCAAATCGATGAATCACCGACTCGGACACACCCTCTTGCGTAAGTTCTGGCAATTCATCGTCCAGATTTTCGTAGTTTTCATACTGCAATTCAAGATTCTTCAGAGCTTTGCTAAAATTCCCATAATCAATCATCGGTCTATTCCCTGAAAAGAGATTTACCTGTGAGTTCCATGTACAGAGCATCGGCGCAAAGGTCAAGGTCATCGTCCCAAGCTATGGCTCTGTGGGAAGTTATATGCACCTTCTCAAAATGTCCCGGCGCGTCCCAAATCTTGAACACGCCCTTCCCGGCGAGATGCGATAGGTCTATCTCACCGGCGACGCCATCTGAATATCGAAGCCAAATGCGGTAGCCGGCTCGTGGGTGTACTTCGGTCGGTCGAATCATTGTGTTGCCTCCTCTATGTTTCATCCAAATCCCAAGCTCTTCGTTCCTTGCCCTCCCCCTGCACAACCACATACTCCCGCTCAATCTCCCGCTGAAAGCTCTCCGGCAGCCTTGCCCAATCGTGCGTCTGCACAAGGATGGGGACGTTCGACTCCTCCAACGCCTCAATCAGATCCATCAGTTGACCGCTGGGTATCCGCTGCAAGTCCGGCCCTCTGAGTACTAAGTCCAAGTCACTGCCCTCGTGGCTTCTACCGCTGACGCGACTGCCGTAAGCCCACACCTCCACGTCGGGCACATGCTCGCGCAGCAGGGCCTCAACCCGATCCCGGTAGCGGCGCGGCAAATCCAGACGCTCAGTCATCTGATCCCTCCGTTATGACCTGAGCTAGTTCCTTGGCGTCGGCTATGAATTGAGGCAACAGCGCAAGCGTCGTCTCAGCGAAGCCCGCGCCGTATTGGTGCGCCGTGTCGTTGCGGTTGTCGCGGTATTCCAGCCAGCGTTCGCAACTCTCAACCGAGATTAGCCCGTGCTTTGCGGCGTGGCGAAACAAGTTTTTGAAGGTCAGACGGTCCGCCTGCCGATTGCTAGCAAAATAGGGCCTGAGCCGTTTTTTCAACAAGCT
This sequence comes from uncultured Latescibacterota bacterium, assembly GCA_958295495.1. GTDB lineage: Bacteria > Latescibacterota > UBA2968 > UBA8231 > UBA8231. The sequence continues at coordinate 5,622,991 of OY282352.1, read as the reverse complement.
GCCGCTTTGCTCCAAGATCAACTCAAACTCCTCACGGCTCTATGGCGCGATACTCCACCAGCGCTGACCTGCCCACGATAGCGACAATACACACCAGCCGTTCTTTTCCATCCGCGTCCGTCAGACGCAACTCTTCTCCGAGAATGAAGTGAACCGGCTGCTGCTCGCCTTGGTTAATAGCGATGTTGGAGGCGTATAGGTAAGTCCTGTCGTGGGTATCCAAGATGGGATTCAACCGCCCCGTCAAATCAGGAAGGTGGCCGGTCGCCTCTGGAAAAATGACCGCACCGCCCTCGGGTAGAGTCTCGAGTTCTACCGCGAGTGCGCCTCGGCTCGGCACCCACTCCCGTTGCACATGCGCGGTGTACCCAAGAGCGGCAACAAATACCGTCATGGGAAGATGCGTGGTGTGCAAATCAATGGCCGCCTCGCCATCTTCATCTGTGGTCTCACGCTTCCATGTCTTGTTCGGAAAAAGAGCCAATACATCGGCGTTAGGTAAGGGCTGGCCAGCGCACCACACGGTGATAACAGCGCGGGCGGGCGTCGATTCCAGCGAAGCGGAGGGGATCGTCACGCACAGTTCGGCATCCGCGATGAGTCGAAACTTGGGGAAGGAGCCGCTGAGTTCTCGGGTTGCCCGCCGCATGATGGGAACCCCGTCCCCTCGTCGTTCCATGATGTACAACCGCCCACCAGCACCCTTGATACCGGAAGCAGGAACTCGGCCGAGCAATGAAGTCAAAAGTTCGTTCCGCGTTGCCTGCCGATGCGGCATATCTTCTACAGTCAGGTTGTTCGGCAGTGAACCCGGCGATTGTATCTCGACCCGATCCTCGAACATCGAAAGACGGATCCTGCTGACTTGAATCGAATAGTCGCGGTGCGCCACGGCGTTGACCACAGCCTCGAACAGCGCTTCTTCACTGTATTGAGGCAGTTCCGCACGCGCCGGCGACTTGTGCGCGGCAACGCGCATGTTCCGCACTGTAAAGGCCACCGCTTCGGCGATTTGCCGTTGCAGCGGGCCGCCAATGGTTTGTGCATCAACCTGCCCCGTAGTGCGATCTTTGCCTCGATAGCAAGTAGCGGTGATGCAGGCGTTTTTTAGCCACTCCTCTGGGGCCGCACTGCACAACAGCACACCGGCCACAGTAGCTCGCCTGATACCGTTCTCGCCTCTGGACAGCAATCCCATCTTTTCCAGTGCCGCCGAGGGATCGGCGGCACCCTCAGTGCTCAGCAGCGGCTTCCACAGCACTTCGTCCAGTGTGCGGAAACCTGTTTCCGGTACCGGTTGCTTGTCGAACCAGAGGAAGCGCGTTTGTTCCCGCCGCTGCGCTAGGCGCAGCCGCTCGTCGCTTGTCATCCGGCGCTTTGAACTGCCGACCCGGTGGTAGCTGCCGCCGGGACTGTCGTGCTGGGCATGACCTTGCGGCACTTCGACTAGCAGCAGTGGACATTCGTCTATGATGCGTCGAAGGATAGTAGGCCGGATCGGTGGCTTGATCGCATCGGTGCAGATGTCCATCAGTAGCCGATCTAGTTCGTCCATCTGTTCACGCGACATACCTTGAATTTCGCCTGTGTCGGTAACGCCGCAGAGTAGTACGCCGCCATCCGCGTTGGCAAAAGCAGCGATCTCGTCGGCCAAATCATTGCGGTTCGGACTTTTGGGACGACTCCCGGAAAACTCGATCTGCTTAAATTCCCATTGGCTATCCTCGCCTAAGCGAATTTGGCGCGCGATTTCTTGGTCGGTATGGTTCATTGGTCGTCTCCAAACCCGAGTACCTTCAGATTCGCGTCAATGGCCGCGTCCAACCGAACACCCTCGGCCTGCTGCTCGTGCCACTGCGCCGTCAGCCGCTGCATCTTCTCGGCGAAAGGTTCGCCATCGTCCTCCTGTACCTCGGCACCAACGTAGCGACCCGGCGTGAGGACGTAGCCGTGCTTGCGGACCTCTTTTAGCGACGCGCTCTTGCAAAAGCCGGGAACATCTTCGTAGTCGCCCGCCCCTTCCTTGCCTCTCCAAGCGCGATACGCACTAGCGATGCGGGCGATGTCCTCTCGGGCAAAATCGCGGTGGGTGCGATCCACCATCCAACCCAACTTCCTCGCGTCGATAAACAGAATCTCGCCCCGGCGGTCGCGGTGCTTGCGCCGGTGGCGAGACAAGAACCAGAGGCAGGCCGGTATCTGGGTGGAGTAGAAAAGCTGGCCGGGCAGCGCGACCATACAATCCACCAAGTCGGCCTCTATCAAATGCTTTCTAATGTCGCCCTCTCGCGACTGGTTGGACGACATGGAGCCGTTGGCCAACACAAAGCCCGCCGCGCCCGTGGGCGCGAGGTGGTGAACGATGTGCTGCACCCAAGCGAAGTTGGCATTGCCCTTTGGCGGGGTTCCGTACTGCCAGCGCTGGTCGTCTTGCAGACGCTCGCTGCCCCAATCGGAGATATTAAACGGCGGATTGGCGAGGATGAAGTCGGCCTTCAAGTCGGGATGGCGGTCGTTGTGAAAGCTGTCGCCGTGGGCAATTTGGCCCTCAATGCCCCGGATCGCCAAGTTCATCTTGGCCAGCCGCCAAGTGGTGTAGTTGGACTCCTGACCGTAGATGGAGATGCCAGAGCGTCCGCTGTTGCCGTTGCCGTTGCCGTTGCCCGAAGCGTGGGCTTCGATGAATTCCACCGACTGGACGAACAGGCCCGAGGAGCCGCAGCAGGGATCATAGACCCGGCCCCGATAAGGCTCCAGCATCTCGACTAGGAGCTTGACTACGCTGCGCGGGGTGTAAAACTCGCCGCCGCGCTTGCCTTCGGCGCTGGCGAACTGAGAAAGGAAGTACTCATAGACGCGGCCCAGCACATCCTTGGAGCGCGCCTCGGCGTCGCCAACGGTGATATTGCTCACGAGATCTATGAGCTGTCCAAGGCGCTGTGCGTCCAAGACGAGACGGGCGTAGTCCTTGGGCAGCACACCCTTGAGGGCGGGATTGTCGCGCTCAAGGCCGGCCATAGCCTCGTCCACCACTTGGCCGATGGTGGGTTGCCGCGCCTGCTCCTTGAGACGGGACCAGCGGGCCTCAACCGGCACCCAGAAAATGTTCTCGGCGCGGTACTCGTCCGGGTCCTCGGGATCGGCCCCTTCGCTGCGCTCGGCCTCCAGCCGGGTATGCGCTTCCTCAAAGGCGTCGGAGATGTACTTGAGGAAAATGAGGCCGAGGACGACGTGCTTGTACTCGGCAGCGTCCATGCTACCCCGCAGCGCGTCGGCCATCTGCCACAGCTCGGCCTCGTAGCCGGTGGTGGCCCCGTTGCCGGCCTGCTTCCTCGCGGTGTTGGAAGTTGTCGTCATGGTGTTTTGCATCCTCCCGTCAAAAAATTAATACACCGACAGGCGGTTGCCCACCGCCCCAGTGAACCCATCGACGAGGAGCCAGACGCCGGCCGTGACGATCTGGCCGAGGGCTAGGCCGAGGAAGAAGGGCACGGTCTTGTGGTAGCCAGCCGCGCCCCCAAAGCGAAGCACCAAGGTCTTGACCAGCCAAGCGAGAAAAATCGAGCACCAGATATGGTCCATGACCCAGCCCATGCTCGCGGCAAAGCCCAAAGGATGCAGCGGCCACCAAGCCCAGCAGTTGCGCGCACCGATCAGGAGGCTCATCAGCAAGGCACCGCTGCCGGTCCACAGCCAGCCGATGGCGTCCGGGCCGGTGGGATGGAGGAGTTGTTGCGCGGCGAACTTGGAAGGCTCGGCGGCAAAGGTAGAAAAATACTGCTGGTGGAGGTTGACCGCTCCGTGCGTATAGGCCAAGCGCAGGGTGTACCAAGTTGACAGCACAAGGCTGATGAGCATGGCCGCGGCCAACCCCCAAAGCAATCGGCGGCGGTCGCCGGCCAACTCGCTGCCCAAGCGCAGGCTGTTGGCCAAAGGGGCCGTCATAAAAATTAGCAGGTCGCCGATCCAGACAAAGGTATAGCCCAGCGCCACCACGCCCGGCGCACCCAAGGCCGGTACGCCGACGGCACTGACGGTAAACCCGGCGGGGACCATGCCCGGCGTAATGGTAGGGGTCCCGGCCTCGGCGACGATGCGCGTCAGCGCGACCAAAAGGCCCAGTGCCACCACCACCACCAGTGCGGCAATCCACACCGGCAGCCCGCTGTGCCACAGCCACACCACCATACCCACCGCACCCAAGATCAAGCCGACGACGCAGAAGCGATAGGACGCCATTTCCCCGTCGTCTTTTTCAGGGTGCAAAAAGCGGCGACCAACCTCGGCCAGATGGGCACGAGCCGTCCACAAGCCATAAGCGACGAGCACGGCGCAGGCCCCCATCATCTGATGCCCCATTCCCGCATCGGACCAAGTCCCCAACTCGGCGGTGTGGTGCAGGTGCAGGCTGCGGAGCAGGCCCTCTTGCAGCGCGTGGAGCAGATAGAAAACCCAAAGGCTAAAGGATAGCTGGACGCCGATGAGGTAGGCGAAGCCGAGCATCAGGAAGTTGACGTCGAGGCGTAGGACCACGATCTGCCGCAGCAGCGACAGCCGCGTTTCCAGCACGGGCGAGGGTATGGCGGAGAAGTAGTGGTGCAGGGCCTCTAGACTGCCGAGGACCAAGGGAATGGCCAAGCCCAGCCAGACGAGGCGCTGGCGGAAAAAGGGCGCGACCCTGCTTTCCTCCGCACCCTGGATCATGGCCAGCGGCACTTGGGCTAAGGGATAGGCCAGCCGCTCGTGGTCAACCCACGGGCGGCGCAGAATACTCATCAGGCATATCAAGGCCAGATAGAACGCTGCGTAGAACGCCAGCCAGTGCCCCAAGGGCATCAACCAAGCGTCGTAGGGGATTGGCGCATCGCGCCCAGCACCCTCGTAGAAGGCCCGGATGGCCTCTGGGTCCGCGACGACCATCCCGTCGGCCAAGTGGGGATGGATCAGCTCGGCCCACTGGTTTTCCGGGGTGGCGTAGTAGAAGGTGCCGGTGATCATCGGCAGCAGCATCCCCACCACCCCGCGCGTGGGAATGGCCGTGGCCACCGCCATCATCGCAAAGATCGTCACCAACTCGCCGCGACCAAACGCCCACTCCCGCCGCACAGCCCCCAGAGCTACCTGCACGGTCCCCAGCAGTACGAACAACAAGAAAAACGCCGCTGGCGTTGCCGACGAAAGCCCTAGCCGCGACCCTTGCACCACCATGCCCCCATAGGGCACGCCGATGGCGATGAGGGCAGCCAAGAGGCCGCCGGTGAGCAGGGCGCGCCCGGTGGCCCCCCGGCCCGGGGTCTGGTCGCGGTGCGTTACGCGCCGGCGATAGGCAGCCGGTACTCGTCGGAGCAAGACCAAGCCTCCCCTAACACCACCCCGACAACCCCTGGTACGCCGCAGCGACGAGCTGGGTGAGAGGGCTTGCGCCGGTTGAGAGCATAGCTGATCTTCCGTTTGCGAGGGGTCAAGCGAGCGGCGGTAGCGGTAGGGACATAGCTTTTGGCAGGAATTATTAGCTTTGCAAAAACACAGTCTTATATTATGGCAAATTTCGCCGGGCGGCAAATTTCGCGTTAGCAATTGAGATGGAAGTTGCCAATCACCCATCGAGATAATAAGGCGGGTTTTCATAATGAGTGAAGAGCTTTTGCAAACTTCGCATATCCTTATCGGGCGCTATACGTATCACCGTCTTGGGGCTTCTACGTTATCGCAGCTAAAAAGAGCGAGAATCGTCTCTGGCCCAATTCCGAACCACATCAAAAACAAAAGGCCCGATGGGTTGATTACTCTCGGCAGAAGCACCGTAAAAGCGTGTATTGAATACAAGACTCCTGCTGAGCTATCTACCGAGCCCCAGATCAAAAAAGCAATCTATCAAGGGATAGAAGTAGCAAGGCATTTTTGTAACCTGCTGATCGTCACGGATGGGAGGAAAACCTTCTGGGTTAACCCACATACGGGAAATCGAGTAGAATCCGATTCACTGCCGATATTCAACGCTAAGGCACTTATCGACAAGACCATTTCAGCCGAACAATTACAGTGCCTAGAACAAGTAATCGACCAATCTGATCATTCGCTGTCTTCTACCAACGACGAGTTGAGCAGCCCGACGCTGATTGATCCCTCACAACTCGCCCACACGATTTGGCAAAAAATCTGGATCAACACTGGAAAGGAACCGGAAAAATGTCTTTACAACGTGGTCGAGCTCTTTGTTTTTAAGTTTCTTTCCGACCTTTCCGTACTTGAAGCGCACGACAATTTTGCCCACGTATATGAACTAAGCAAGTCATCCGGCTCAGTCGCGGCACTGACGAACTATGCCCAAATAAGTCGTCTAGCTATTCGCAATCTATTCCCAGAAGGGACGGACGGGACTACGATCATAAACGGTACGATTTTCGTCAATGAGCGAGGCGATCCCAACTTATCTCAAGCTGGGCTATTTTGTGAAGTTTTAGGCGACTTGCAAGACTTTGATCGGGAATACGGGTCCTTCAAATACATTCAGCGGCAGTTCAAAATGAGGCTCTACGAATCATTTCTCCGCCAAGGGGCAGGATTGCGTCATTTGGGCCAGTACTTCACGCCGCGGAACGTCGTGCAAGCTATCGTAAAAATGTCAACGGCTAATTCGCTATCGCCCGGTGCCTCTTTGTGCGATCCTTTTTGTGGCGTAGGCGGCTTCTTGTTGGAGGCAATCATTGAAAGCCCCCGGTTAATGGCGCAATTCAGACCGCACAATGGAGTCATAAACCCGCAGGTATCGGTTGTCGGATACGATAAGGGAAGCGACGAGCAAGAAGACGAACGGACCATTGTTCTGGCAAAAGCCAATGCCATTATTTACTTTTCCGATCTCATCGCGGCATACAACTCCCCTGATTTTATCGGCGAGTTTGCCAGAAAAGTCGTCAACCCGATGTTTGAGTTGTTGCGGGACAACCTCGGCACATTTGCCGTCGATGACGATGCCAAGCACGATCTCATTCTCACCAATCCGCCGTATGTTACGAGCGGCTCCAGTAGCTTAAAAAATGCCTTAGAGGATGCCGGTATCGCGGACGAATATGCCGTTGCTGGTCGCGGCACCGAGGCTCTTGCTTTACAGTGGATCATTAAGAGTTTGAAGCCGGGCGGATCGGCGTTTGTCATTGTACCGGATGGATTGCTGAATCAAGAAAACATCTTAAATTACACAAAACAAAAATGTCTGATTCGCGCCGTGGTGTCTCTGCCGATTCGCACTTTCTATTCGACCCCTAAGAAAACATATATTTTGGTGCTTGAGCACAAGTATGACGAACGCGACGAGCAGACTACTCCTGTTTTCACTTATTTAGTATCGGAGATCGGCGAGTCGCGTGATGCAAATCGCTGGGAGCTCGACAAAAACGATCTGATCGAAATGGTAGGTTTATTTAACCAATTCAAAGGTTCCCCTGATGCGTTTACTACTTCATGCCTGCGCTGCAAAATTATCCTGTGGAACGATTTTGCAACCTATCGGCACTGGATGGTAGATCGCTATTGGGGAGAGGATGAATTGGAGCAACTAGGGGCAACTCAGACGCAGGAAGAATTAGACATAGAACAGTTTAATCGATTACTCGCGCAGTCAGGAGAAACACCGATAGATTACTTGGATGTAAACGCACAATTCAAGGAGGTACTGCTCGGAGATCGGGATTTGTTCACATTGCAGATAGGAAGACGAGTTGTCAGGAAAAATTGTGTAGAACAAGGCATTCCTTGTATCAGTGCAAATGTGCGCGATGTTTTTGGCTACATTGAGAATTCAGACCTGTTGACTGAATTTGACATCCCATCGCTTACTTGGGGCTTAGATGGAAACTTTGATTGGCACCTGATCCCCGCTGGTTTTCCATTCCATCCGACTGACCATTGCGGGGTATTGCGAATAGCCGACAATAACATTGATCCAGAGTATTTATACTATGCACTGCACGCGACGCGAGATCGGCATGGGTTTGACCGAACATACCGTGCCAACCTAGACAACATAACACGTGTATCAGTAGATATTCCAATATGCGAAGACGGTACATTCGACCTTGCAGCGCAAAAGAAAATAGCAGCAAAACATCGCGAGATCGAAAAAAAGCGAGCCCATGCCATACAGATCTTGCAGCAAATCGCGGATGCTCGTATTGCGGATGTAGTGAGACAAGCTGAACGCGAGCAAGCCGACTAGAATCAAACCTTCTGCCGCTCATCCTCGGGGTCGTAAAAGGGCAGTTCTACTACCTCCGCCATGCTCGTCGAACCATCGTCCAAGCGCACTTCCACCTGCGTGCCGGGCGCGGCCATATCCGCTTCGACGAAGGCCATGCCCAGTGGATAACCCAGCGTCGAGACCGGGGCCATGCTGGTCATGCGACCAGCGATCCACCCTCCCCGCATGATCAAGTTGCACTCCTCGGGCAGCTTGCCGGCAAAATTAGCGGGCCACCGCACGCCAACGAGCGTGCGCCGAACTGGGCGTGCGGCGTGGATTTGCAGGCTGCGCTGGCCGACGAAGAAGCGCTTTTTTTTGCCAATGGTCCACGCCAACCCCGCCTCTTGCGGATGCGTCAGCGCGTCCGTGTCGTGGCCGACGATCAAGTGCCCTTTTTCCAAGCGCAACAGGCGCTGTGCCTCCACCCCAAAGGGGCGCGCACCGGCCGCGACCAGCGTGCGCCACACGTGCTCCCCCTCCCAAGCTGGCACGTGGATCTCGTACCCCAGTTCGCCGACAAAACCTACCCGCATCACCACTGCCCGCACCCCGGCCACCGCGCCCTCGCGCACCCTTAAATAGGAGAAAGGCCCCGATCTCAGGTCGATGTCCGTCAACGCCGCCAGCGCAGCGCGGCTTTCTGGGCCGGCCAAATTGAACGCCGCCAGTTGGCTTGTGGCATTGCTCAAGGTCACGTCCAAGCCCCAAATCGCGGCCCAGCGCAGCATCTCGCGGTAAAAGGCCGCCGCGCCGCTGCTGGTAGTAGTCGCGTAGAAGCGGTCCTCGGCCAGCCGCGCAATCACCCCGTCCTCGATTACGACCCCGCTTTCGTCGAGCGCCACGCCGTAGCGGCAGCGACCGACCACCTGCTTCTCGAAGCGGCCCGTATAGAGGCGCTCGAGTAGCTCGCCAGCGTCTGGGCCGCTGACCTGCAATTTGCCCAGCGTGCTCACGTCGATGATCCCCAGACCAGCCCGCACCTGCCGCGCCTCCTGCACAATGCACTCGTCGCGGCCCGCGTCGCCGCTGGCATAGTATTCGGGCCGATACCAGTCGCCGGCGTGGGCAAAGACCGCGCCGTGCTGGCAATGCCAATCGTGGATCGGCGTCCGGCGCATCGGGTGGAAGCGCCGACCAGCCAAATGCCCCAGCGGCACCGGCTGGTAGAAGGGACGAGCGGTCGTCGAGCCGGTCGCGGCGATGGTGTCGCCGTTGAGCTGGGCCAAAATCCGCATCGCGTTCACGTTGGCCAGCTTGCCCTGGCTCGGCCCCATCCCCACGGTGCTATAGCGCTTGAGCAGTTCGACGCTGTCGTAGCCCTCCTGATGGGCATTGACAAAATCCGCCAAGTGCAAATCCTCGTCGAAATCCACGAAGTTCTTTTTGCTCGGATGGGCGAAAATTGGATAGCCGTGGCTGCGGGCTTCGCGCACAGGCGGCGGCGGGGCGGGCACCTCGCCGTCGCCATAGCCGGCGTAGTGCGCGGCCCTAAGCCCGGCGACCCGTCCGTCTTTCCGCTGCGCGTCTAGATCGTACACGCCGCGAACGCGCCCGGCGACAAAGACTCCGGCTGGACATGACTGTGGCACGAGTTGCTCCAGCACCTCGTCGTAGGCGAATTGCACGCCGGCTTGGCTGGGCAGCGCGGCGTTGGGCGTCCAACCGACCGACGCGGCAAGGCCATCGCAAGCGATCAAGGTGCCGCGCTGGGCATCCACCGGCGCGATCACCGCGCCGCGCACCCCGCTTTTTTGGCGGTTGGGCACGGCCTCGTACACGGTATGGCCGCGGTGCATGGGCACACCAGCGGCGGCGACCGCCGCGCCTAGCTCCGAAGGCTCCCCGTCGGGGCGCAAGTCGGCAATGGCCGCCACCTCAACCCCCGCATCGAGCATGTCCAGCGCCACCCTATAGGCCTCGCTGTTGGCCGCCAGCAGGACCATGCGGTCGCACGGTTTGACCGCGTACAAACGCACCAACCGCTGGGCGGCCGACCCGAGCAGCACACCCGGCAGGTCGTTGTGCCCAAAGACCGCCGGCTGTTCGATCGCCCCCGGGGCATAGACGACGGCCGCGGCGCGCACCTTGGTCATCCGCACGGCGTCGAACAGGGCGACCCATCCGTCGGCGTAGTGGCCGCCAGCCATCGTCCCGCAGCGGAGCTCGACATGGGGCAGACCAGCAAGCACCTCGACCAGTTCGTCGCAGGTCCCACCGTGCTGCCAAGCCATGCTGCCGCCCAAACGCGCTTGTTCCTCGACCAGTAAAACGCGGGCCCCAGCTTCTCCTGCGGCCCGCGCCGCCTCCAGCCCGGCCGCACCACCACCCACAATTAGCACATCGCACCAAGCGCATTCCTTGGGGCTGGCCGTGGGCGGTTGGGCGCGGTCGATCTGGCCCAAGCCCGCGAGCTGGCGGATGAGCCGCTCGTGAAAGGGAAAAAGCCAACGAGGGTGGTGAAATGTCTTGTAGTAAAAACCCACCGGCATGAAGCGGCCCAAAGGCTCCAGCCACTTGAGCAGATCGCGTTTCAGCCCGCCTATGGTATTGACGGCCCGCAGCTCCATGCCCGCAGCCAACGGCTCGCTATCGCCGCGCAGATGCGTGCGGCCGCGGTCGCAAAACAGCGCGTTGGCATCGTGGCCGGCCAAAGCATAGACCCCACGCGGCCGGTGGTACTTGAAGCTGCGCCCCATCATCTGCACGCCATGGGCCAGCAGTGCGCTGGCTACACAATCGCCAGCAAAACCGCTGAACGTCTCGCCTTCAAAGCGGAATTCAATGGGCTGCGTCCGGTCAATCCACTCCCCGGGCCGTGCGGACAGGCGGCGCTTCACGCTTAGTCCTCCTCGCCCCACAAATAGGTGCGGACGATCTCGTCGCAGGCCGTGTCGCGCTCGGCAATAAACCAAGTGCTGCTGGCGCTGTGGTACCACCACTCGCGCTGGATGCCCGGCTCGCCGCAGCGGTTGAATACGTAGTCGGCCCACGCGGCGTCGCTCGCCTGCTTGGGGTCGGGCATGGAGCGCACCTCGCCGCCAAAGACAAATTCCGCCAGCGGCCGCGGGCCGTTGATTGGGCAGGTGAGGATTTTCACGACCGCCCCCTTGCGTGGCTAGTGGCCAACGGACGCCGCTCCCTTCTCGCCGACCAGTGCAAACGCGCCAAACCGCGACAGATTAAAGGCGCGGATGAGCGGATGATTTTCGTCGCGGGCGATGGCGTGCGCCATGGTATAGCCGCAGACCGGGGTGGCCTTAAAGCCCCACGTCCCCCAGCCAGCGTCGATGTAAAACCCCGCAATCGGGGTCGTGCCCATGATCGGCGAGAAGTCCGGGGTCATGTCGCACAACCCGGCCCACTGACGCAGCACCTTCACTTGGCCCAAGAAAGGGAAGAGATCCATGAGATGACCGGCCAAGCCCTCGGCAAAATCGAGCGTCGAGCGCATGGACGTCAGCTCGTAGGGGTCCAAGGACGCACCGGCGACCAACTCGCCGCGCGAGGATTGGCTGACGTACGTGTGCAAGCTGGCCGACACTACGATCGCGTCGAGCCACGGCTTGAACGGCTCGGTTACAAACGCTTGGAGCGGATGCACCACCAGCGGCGAGCGCAAGCCAACCATCGGCAAGATGTGCGGCGTCCAGCCCGCCACAGCGCAGAGCACCTTGCGGGTCTGGATAAAACCGCGGTCGGTGTGAACGCCGGCGACCCGGCCATCCTCGACTTCAATGTCGGTGACGCGGGTCTGCTGGTGGATTTCAACGCCTTTGCGGTCGGCGCCGCGCGCATAGGCCCACGCCACTGCGTCGTGGCGGGCGATGGCACCCGGCGGGTGGTAGAGCGCACCAACAATCGGCGGCTGGTGGCCGCCGCAACTCAGGTCGATCTCGGGAATGGTCTTCTTGACGAACTCCGGGCCGACGACCTCGGAGTTGATGCCGAGATGCTTGTTGACCTCGGCGCGCCAGCGCTGGGTGCGCAGGGCGGCCGGCGCGTGCGCCAAAGTGAAGTGCCCGCGCTCGGAGTAAAACAGGTTGTAGTCGAGCTGGCGCGCCAAATCGCGGTACAGATCCACGCTGAACTGGTAAAAGCGTGCGCCCTCTTCGGTCAGGTAATTCGAGCGAATGATCGCGGTGTTGCGGCCGGTGCCGCCGTGGCCGATGTAGCGCTGCTCCAACACGGCCACATCGCAGATGCCGTGCTCTTGGGCGAGATAGTGCGCCGCGGCCAGCCCGTGGCCGCCGCCGCCGATGATCACTACTTCATAGCTGTTGCGCAGCCGCGCCGGCGAGCGGAACATGCGCGGCTCGGAGTATTTCTTCGCGAGGCCGTATTTGAGCAACCGGTAGGGCATGGCCTCAGCAGGAGGTCAAATACCGGTCGATCTCCCAGCGGCTGACTTGGCTGTCGTACTCGGCCCACTCGTCGGCTTTTATCTGGAGGAACTCATCGGCGATGGGGCCTAGTCCGCTCTGCACCACTTCGTCCTCGCGCAGCGCGTCGAGTGCCTCGGCCAGCGACTGCGGCAAAAGCTGGATCCCGGCGGCTTGGATCTCGTCGAGGTCGCGCTCGTACATGTTGCCCAAATTTGGCTCGCCCGGGGATAGCTCGCGTTGGATGCCGTCGAGTCCGGCCATCAAGTAGGCCGCCAAGGCCAGATAGGGATTGGCCACGGCACTGATCGTGCGATCCTCAAAGTGCCCCTCGCCAGCCGTGCGGATCATCTGCGTGCGGTTGTTGTCGCCATAGGTGATAAACGCCGGCGTCCAAGTAAAACCCGAACGGCTCGAATAGATTCCAGCGCCGAGTTGTAGGCGCTTGTAGCAGTTTACCGTTGGGCTGGAGACCGCACACAGGGCGCGCGCGTGGTGCAAAATGCCGCCGAGGAAGTGGTACGCCAGCTTTGAGCAACCCAAGCCCCGCTGGTCTCCCTCGTCCAAAAAGAGATTCTCGCCCGACTGGGCGTCGGCGATATGGTAGTGCGCGTGCAAGCCGCTGCCGGTGCAGTCGGCAAACGGCTTGGGCATGTGCGTGGCAATCGCATCGTATTTTTTGGCGATCTGCGAGGTGGCCATCTTGAAGAAGATGATGCGGTCCGAGGTCGTCAGCGCGTCGGCGTAGGCGAAGTTGACCTCGAACTGGCCGTTGGCGTCCTCGTGGTCGCACTGATAGACCCCCCAGCCGAGATCGTTGAGGGACCGGGTCAGCTCCTGCAAGTACGCCATGGCCGGCGACATGGAGCGGAAGTCGTAGCAGGGCTTGGCCAGCGAGTCCACGCCGTCCGGGTCCCAAGGCCGGATCGAGCCGTCGGCGTCGCGCACCACGAGAAAGTGCTCCGGCTCCATGCCCACGTTGAAGACGTAGCCCTGTTGCGCGGCATCGGCGAGCACCCTCTGGAGGTTGGTGCGGGAGCAATAGGGATGCGGCTCCCCACCGACGAAGAGGTTGCTGGCAAAGCGCACCGTGTTCGGCTGCCAAGACAGCCGTGCGTACGAATCGAGATCGATCTGCGCCAGCATGTCGTGCGAGTGCGGCCCCTGCCCCAAGCCCCAAATAGACCCGCCGGCAAAACCCACGCCTTCGCCGATGGCGTCCCCCAGCGCCGTCACCGGCACCATTTTCACCTTAGCCGCTCCCGTCATATCGACAAACTGCACGAGGAGAAATTCAATGCCCTCTTGTGAGAGGCGTTTTTCAATCGCGTCGCGATCCGCCATAACAGGCTCCTTGTTCAGGGGTTTCCAGGGATCCAATCCGTCCCGGCCAAAGGGATTTTGGCCATGGCCGCGGCCTCAATGGTCAGCGCCGCCAAGTCCTCTGGCTCCAAGTTGTGAACGTGCGACTTGCCGCAGGCGCGGGCAATGATCTGGCATTCCATGGTCATTACTCGCAGATAGTTGGCGAGCTGGCGGCCTCCGGCCACCGGGTCGAGACGCTGGGCCAATGCGTCGGTCTGGGTCGAGATACCAGCCGGGTCTTGGCCGTCCTGCAAGTCGTCGTAAAAGCCAGCGGCCGAACCAATCTGGCGGTATTCGGCGTCCAAGTGCGGGCTGTTGTCGCCCAGCGCGATCAGCGCGGCCGTGCCAATTGAACAGGCGTCCGCCCCCATCGCCAAGGCTTTGGCCACATCTGCGCCGCTGCGGATGCCCCCAGACACAATGAGCTGCACCTTGCGGTGCATATCCAACTCGTCGAGTGCTTCCACGGCTTGGCGCACGGCTGGCAGGGTCGGGATCCCCACGTGCTCAATGAACACCTCTTGGGTCGCGCCCGTGCCGCCCTGCATCCCGTCGAGGACCACCACATCGGCCCCGGCCTTGATCGCCAAGAGCGTGTCGTAGTAGGTCCGGGTCGCGCCGATCTTGACGTAAATAGGCACCTGCCAGTCGGTGATTTCGCGCAATTCCACAATTTTGATCGCCAAGTCGTCCGGGCCGGTCCAGTCGGGATGGCGACAGGCCGAGCGCTGGTCGATGTCCTTGGGCAACGTCCGCATCTGGGCGACGCGGTCGCTGATCTTTTGCCCCAAGAGCATTCCGCCGCCGCCGGGCTTGGCCCCCTGGCCGAGCACCACCTCAATGGCGTCGGCCTTCCGCAGGTCGTCGGGGTTCATGCCGTAGCGCGAGGGCAAAAGCTGATAGACCAAAATCCGCGACTGTCCGCGCTCCTCCGGCGTCATCCCACCGTCGCCGGTCGTGGTGCTAGTGCCCACCTCGCTGGCACCGCGGCCGAGTGCCTCTTTGGCTTGGGCCGACAGCGAGCCGAAGCTCATCCCGGCGATGGTGATGGGGATGTCGAGGTGGATCGGGTTTTTGGCGTAGCGCGTGCCCAGCACCACATTGGTGTCGCAGCGCTCTCGGTAGCCCTCTAGCGGGTAGCGCGACATGCTCGCGCCCAAAAAGACTAAGTCGTCAAAATGGGGCACCTGGCGCTTGGCACCCCAGCCGCGGATGTGGTAGATCCCGGTGCGCGCTGCGCGCTGGATCTCATAGATGACGTCGCGGCCAAAGGTAGCCGACTCGCGCAGGCCCTCTTGGCTGTGGTGTGGTTGCGTCATATTGGTTAGTAGTTAGTGGTTAGCGCCCGTCCGCACCTCAGTCTAGGGGGGCAGGGCACCATTCACTGGCCAGTGGCCACTAACCACTAATTTTAGTATTGGGCGGCGTTGTCCACCTCGAAGTTGTAAAGCTGGCGCGCCGAGCCGTAGCGGCGGAACTCTTCGGGTTGTACGCCGGGCAAGCCCGCCCGCGCCAACAGCTCGGCCAACGCGCTTAGGTGCTCGTCGCGCATGGGCTTTTCAATGCAGTCGGCCCCCAGGCCAGCGACCCGACCGCGGACGAAAATTCGCGCCTCGTACAGGGAGTCGCCCAGTGCCTCGTCGGCATCGCCGCACACGACTAGGTTGCCGGCTTGCGCCATAAAGCAACTGCTGTGGCCGACCGAGCCGCCGACCACGATATCGATCCCCTTCATGGAGATTCCGCACCGGCTCGCTGCGTCGCCCTCAATGACCAGCAGGCCGCCGTGCCCGGTGGCCCCAGCGCACTGGCTGGCGTGGCCCTTCACTCGCACGAGTCCCGACATCATGTTCTCGGCAACTCCGACCCCGACCATCCCATGGACGGTGATGCGAGCGCGCTGGTTCATGCCAGCGCAATAGTAGCCAACGTGGCCTTCGATATCGATCTCCACGGGCGCATTGACCCCGGCGGCCACCGCGTGTGCGCCGCGCGGATGCAGAATCCGCCGCCGCGTCTTTGCCGTCTCCTCGGTCAGGTCGTGCAGGTGCTGGTTGAGCTGGCGCAACGTACCCGTAGCTAAGTCGAACACCTCTTCACCCATCAGCCGGCCCCGCCCCAAGTGTACACCTGCGCCGGCTTGGGCTCCCAGACCTCGGCGTCGTCAATCCCCGGCAGGCTCGATAGCACCTGGAACTCGCTGGCCATCGCCACGTACGCGTCGGTCTCGGCCAGCACCGCCGGCTTGCAGGCGATCGGGTCGCGCAAGACCGCGAAGCCATTGGCCGTGCCAACGGCAAAGGTATAGAAGCCGTCCAGATCGTCGAGCGCCGCTTGTAGGGCCGCTTGCAAGGTATCTCCCTGCTGCATCCGCCACATCAGGTAACCGGCCGCCACCTCGGAGTCGTTTTCAGTGCGGATTTCGATTCCGCTGCGCTCTAGGCGCGTGCGCAGCCGATTGTGATTGCTCAGCGACCCGTTGTGTACTAGGCAGAGATCCATGCCCGTGGAAAAGGGGTGGGAGCCGTCGGTGGTCACCGCGCTCTCGGTGGCCATGCGCGTGTGGCCGATAATGTGCGTGCCGCGCATCTTGCGCACGCCGAAGCGATCGACGATCTCGGCGGGTGCGCCGACCTCTTTGAGGAGTTCGATGCTGTGGCCGATGCTCATTACCGTCAGGTTAGAGTCAGCCAGCGCACGCCCCAGTGAATCGGCGTCGGCGCGCACTGTAATGACCGCGTAGTTAGCGTTGACGCGCAGGCTGGCCTCGCAGGCAAAGTGCTCGCCGAGCTGGTCGGCTAGCCCTAACCAGTCGTAGTCCAAGGCCGCGTGTCGCAAGGTGACCTTGATAAAGCCCTCCGGCGGCTCATTGCCATACAGGGCCAACCCCGCGCTATCGGGGCCGCGAGCGCTCATGCATATCAGCATCTCGGCGAACAGTGCGCCAAGTTGGTCGGCCAAGTTGCGTTTTTTTGCGTACAGCCCAACAATGCCGCACATGGTCGCCGCTGGGCGTCACCCTCCAAACCCATAGGAGACAGCGAGCTTCAACCGCCGGCCTTTGGGGTCGTGTACAAAGCCATCGTACCCTTGCTCGACGTTCGCCAGAGGCGGCTTACTATTGAGCAGGTTCACCCCTGAGAGCACGATTTTGACGCCTTTGGACACGTTCCACAAAAAGCTCATATCCCACGTGAGGAACGAGTCAATGGTACCGAATCTTTCTTTGATTTCTTGCGTATCGGAGGCGGTCGATCCCCGGTCCAAGTAAGACGAAATGTAGTTGAGGTAGCTCACGAGGCTATAGGTTTCCCAGTAATAGCTCGCCGATATCCGGCTCTTCAATCTCGGCAGCGAGGTCGCAATGGGATTGCCGAAGTTCAGGTAGCCGGCCACGTCTGCCGCATCCTGAAGCACCAACGTGTCGACGACCGCGTCTGCCGTCTCGTGCAGGTACTCCAAGGCCTTCGTCCGGTACTCTAGCGTGTACGTAGCGTCCAGGCTGAACGAAAATTCCCCGGCTCCGGTATCGGTGTGCCCGCCCCAATGCAAATCAACCCCCGAGGTCTTGACCCCTGGCCAATTGACGATATCAACTTGCACTCGCTCGAGTTCCGAGGCCGCGCATGTACCTGTGTCTATCCCGTCCGGGCAGACGATGAATTGCTGCAGGGCCACCTTATTCGAGTCGTATAAGGCAGTAATGGCCCCGTGCGGCATGGAGCCGATTACATCACTGAAATCGTAGCTCCAGTAGTCGAACGTCGCATCAAAGCCCCCCTCTGTGACCAAGGCGAGGCCCGCATTATAGGTAAAAGCCTGTTCGGGTTTGAGATCCTTGCTCCCGATTCTGTCCACCGTTTGGTAGGCACCCGTCTCGTTGATCCATTCGAGCGTCGTCAGCGGGCTTTCATTCACATCGTCCAGCGAGGGCGTGCGAAACGTCGTCTGCACCGAGCCGCGCATAAACAAGGATTGGGTCGCAGATTCCGAGATCTGATAGCGCCACCCAAACTTGGGATCAAAACTGCTCGCCACGTCGTGGAACTCGTAGTTGGCGGCGAGTTGGGTGTCAAAGCGCGATCCCAAGCTCAGGGGAATCTCGGTAAAGAAGCGATGTACCGTTTGAGATTCCTCATAAGGCCGATGCACGTTGGTGAACAGATAGGGACCGAACCTGTCCTCTGCTGAGCACTCCGTATCGCCCACGACCGGGCAGGGGTTGACGGTCACGTCGCCGGCGTCGTTGGGGTCGCCGGTGGCATTGAGTAGGCGGAACTGGTAGCCAGCCGCGTAACTGGCGACGTCCTCAATCCAACTTCCCGTCAGGGTCGCGTCGGCGACCAGCATATCCGCGGTGCTCTGTAGATCGACCTCCTGATTGAGCCATTGCCTCAATTCGGGGGTGTTGGCAAGGCTGGAGCGATAGCCGGGATTCGCGTTGTTCTCAAACTCCGAGCCGGGCTGCTGCGAGAATTCGATGGCATTACTGAAGGGGTTGTAGTACTGGCAGTCACCCTCGCCGGCCACTTGGCCGTTGGTCGCGTCGAGCTGCATACCCGCGGGGGACGTGTGATCGGGCTTCACGCCAACGCCGCAATCCGGCCCCCCAAAACCGCGGAAGCCGAGGAACAGCCGCTCGATGTACACCCCCGGCAGGTTGTAGTTGCCCTCGGTGCGGGAATAGGAGAGACCCAAGTCGAAGTGGGTATCTCGACCGAATGACGCAAGGTCGCCATTCGCAGAAGCGGCCACGCGCCAAGTGCGAGATGTGCGGCCCACTGCGCGCGAGGGACCCGAGTTGCCAAATGGGCGACCGTTGAAATACCAGTTCTCCGGGTTCTCCGCGCCTTGGCATGCGTCGTAGTAGGGGTCGCCGGCCTCAGCCCCGTAGTCCGCGCAAAATGCCTGCCGGCCCGGGTGGTCGGGCGCGACCTCCATGATGGTCGTGTCTGTCAGGGGGAAGGGGGGATACGAAGGGGTCGTGTACCAATTGGGAATCTCGGCCTCGGCCCACAGACCCTCGAGGTGGTAATTGGTGCCACTGCTCAGGGAACCATTGATCTCGGCAAAAGCACGGGTATGGCTCGTGTCCTCAATCAGATTGTCCCACGGCTGATAGCGAAAGCGGCATGTCCAAGATTCTCGGAAGCCGCCAAGCTGCTCACAACGGGGGGCGTGGATTTGGGCGGTCCATGGGGCAGGAGAACCAATGGCGAAGGTGCCGGGGTTCCCCAAGCTCGACCATCCCAAGCGCTGCCCGGAACCGTACCACGGTTGTAGCAGGTAGTCCCGCTCTGTGATCCTCAGCTCCTGACGCCTCCTCCATTCCGCGGCAACAACCGCATGGGCGCTGCCGAGTTTCCCACCCCATATAGC
Organism: uncultured Latescibacterota bacterium; assembly: GCA_958295495.1. Classification (GTDB taxonomy): domain Bacteria; phylum Latescibacterota; class UBA2968; order UBA8231; family UBA8231. The sequence continues at coordinate 5,603,626 of OY282352.1, read as the reverse complement.
GCCGGTGTTTGTATCGCCCGCACCGGCAAAATGCTCGTGGGCAGCCGAGACCTCAAAGCCTTCAAAGTCGTCGCGAGTCAAAAAATTGGCAACGCCGGCCACTGCATCCGATCCATAGATGGCCGAGGCCCCCTCCTTGAGCACCTCGACCCGGTCCATGGCGATGGAGGGCATGGCATTTACATCGACGAAGCGGCCACCGATCAAGCGCGCCGGGACATAGGTCTGGCGGCGGCTATTGATCAACACCAAGGTCCGCGAGGCCCCCAAGCCGCGCAGGTTCACGTTGGCGATGCTCTCGGAAAGGGTGGCGGTTTGGCCGGCGTTGTACCAGCTGCTCCGCTCGCCGATTACCCCGTGGCTCGCGCCCAAGTTCTTGAAGAAATCGACGAGTTGCGGGGAACCTTGCTCTTCCATCTTTTCTCGGCCGGTCACGGCGACCGCGTAGGGCAAGCTGATGGGGGATTCCTTAAAGGCGGTGCCGGTCACCACCACTTCCTCCAATTCGACCACACTGGCCATCAGCTCTAGTTCGACGGTCGTGGTCTCTCCAGCTACTACCAAGACGGTGGTGGTCACGCTCTCGTAGCCAATCAATTCGGCGGAGAGCAGGTGCTCACCAGCGGGGACATCGGCGATGGTGAAGTGGCCGGCCGCGCCCCATAGTGCGCCCATGTTCAATTCCGCGATATAGACTTGGGCGTGATCCAGCACCATCCCGTCCTCAACGTCGAGGACAGTCCCTACAATGGTACCCATTGACTCCGCCTGAGCGCGGGCGGCAAGCAAGGCCAAAAACAGGGCCACGAAAATGCACTTACTCCAGAGTCGCATAAAAGCCTCTCTTTCTTGAGTGAGATGTTGAGATGTTATGTAATAATTATGCAATAATAATAAATTAGCATTCAATTCGAGCAGATAGCAAGCAAATACTACCGCCGCCGGTACAGGGCCTCAAATCGGTCCTTGGCCTCCCACCCCAAGAATCGCTTGGCCTTGTCGGGCCGGTACTTGTCGTGCGGCAGCCGGGCGCAAATGAAGAAATTCTCATAGGGCGACGGCATCGCAGGCGCCCGCAGCCCATACAAAAACGCCTCCCCGGTATCCTCCCACGAGGTCGTATATGGATGTACGCCGCTTCCCCATTCCTCGGGCAGCACTTCCCTTGGGCGAAAATGCGTATAGACAAAGGAGAGCACTTCGAGGCCCTCGCGCTCGGCAAACACGCGCGTAATGTGCCCCCCAAGATACTTGCTCAGCGCATAGAGGTCGTCGCCTGGATGCAGCGGAATGTCGGCTTCCACTTGAAAGTCGTGCCAATAGTCGGCATTGTGGTCCAGCGAGGTGTGAAAAGGCCCGGTGTGGATCAGCCTTTTTATTCCGCAGGCGACGCAGGCTTTGGCCACGTTGTACGCGCCGACCATGTTGACTTGGAAGGCCAGCACCGGATGCGGTCGGATGACGGATACATTGATCGCCGCGTCCATGCCCTCGCAGGCGGCCAACACTTGCGCGTAGTCGGCAATATCGACAACGCGATTTTCGTGCGGCGGCCCCAACACCTCCGGGATCGGCGCCCGGGGGCTTTGCGGCGGCGCGGCGGCCACTTCCTCCATTGGCCGGAGGTCGGTCACTCGCAACGCGTAATGGCCTTTGAGCGCGGCAATCGCCGACGCGCCGACCGGACCACCCGCCCCAAACAACACCACCTTGCCTTTGTTCACCGTTGCCATAATACCCCCTTTAGGCGAAGCGTCCGCCCGACGCCACATGCGTCAGCGACCAGTGGTGCCCTTTGCGCTCGGCGGCAAGGGCTTGGCGCACGGCTGCCACAGCGTCGTCGGCCGTGGTCTCCGCTCCCAGCTTGCCAAAGCGCAGACAGCGCACCTCGATCTGGCCGGTGCGGGCGATCTCGCGGCCGACCAACTCGGCCATAAGCGGTGCCAGCGACCCGGCCTCGGCCCGCGGCAGGGCATTCCACTGCGGCTCAACTAGATATTCTTCCGGGTAGTCGCGCACCAAATCGAGACCACTCAGCAGCACCATTTTCTCAATGCCGACGGCACAGGCCGCCGTCAGCGCCACGTACGTACCTCGCGCCGCCAAGTCGAGCACGGCCCCTTCGTCGGTGCCGACCGGATCGCAGGCTGCCGCGTGGACGATGGCTTGTACGCCTGCTAGCACCGGGTCTAATGACTCGCGCTGGAGCAAATCAACCTGCCGGTAGCCAGCTAGGTCGCTGGTGTCTTCTGCGCCGAGCGCCACTATCTCAAACTCTGCGCTCAACTCAGCCGCCAGCAGCGTTCCCCAAGGGCGATCCGCGCCGATTATTGCCACGCGCATAGCATCTCCTCTACGTAGGAAAGTCGTCGTGCTGTTCACGCCTTGGCCGCTTGTGGTGGTTTGACCTCAACCTCAGCTATGCCTACTGTGGTTTTTAGTTGAGGAATCGGATCGTCGCACTCTGTGAGGGCTTTGCAATGGAAAGTCATTACCTCCTCAATTGACCTCTGCGGTTGGGGAACGGGGTCGCCGTATTCCATTAGGCTTTCGATGTGAAAGGTGATGGCTTCGCGGATGTTTTCCTGAATCTCCTCCCAAGTCTGCCCAGTGCTCATGCAGCCCGGCAGATCGGGCGAATAGGCCGAGTAGTTGTTGGGCGTGCGTTCATAGATCACCGCGTATTTTAGCTTCATCGGTTTCTCTCCCTTAGTCCGGCTTGTCTCAGTATATTCAAATAGGTCCCCGGTGCCACATCATCTCCCGGATGCCCCGGAATAGTCACTGTCCCGGGCTTCTCGGGGTGACGGTATTGACGGTGACTCCCCCTCGTCCTTACCAGCCTCCAACCATCCCTCTGTACCAATCGGATGACGTCTCTAACCTTTGGCATACCCCAAGTTCTTCATGCCAATTCGGGGCGGTCCGCGCCGATTACCGCCACGCGCATAGCATCTCCTCTACCAGAAAAGTCGTTTTGCTGTTCATGCCCTAGCCGCCTGTGGTGTTTAGCTTCATTTGATCTGAAGCACTATCAGTGCTCGATAACGGGAAAGCGCGTATCCCAGTCGTTTCTGTATTGCGATAGGTCGTACCCATTGCAGGTAATACTCTCCTCCTCGAAACGCAGGTACAATACAAGCCTACCTCTATTTTCACTTCCCATGCCATCCTCCCGGTATTTCTCTATATCCTGCCGGTCAACTACGACAAAATTATCCCAACGGCTTTGATGCCGAATGTGGAGCCGAACCGCAAAAACGTATGTTATATCTGGGTCCATCTCCTTCTGAAGCTGCGAGATCGGAATATTGAACTGTGCGCTGTGCCCATACTGCTGCGGTTTTGCCACAGCCGTCTTCACTTGTACTCGGTACAGGTCCCCTTTTCTGTCGTGGACGACGAAAATGTCGTCTCCTATATCTACTTCTGGAATGGCTGTATTCCAACCCCGAAGAAGAAGCTCTGCCATAACGGCTAAATGACCAGCCTTACCAGTGTACAGATTACTCAGATTACTTCTGTTAGGCATATTATACTGAAGGCTCAAATAGAGGATCCAGTGTTGTGGTATCCACAAATACGACCCCACCAAATGCCCGAAGTTCTGTTGTCGAATAGCCCGTTAGAATTTCTGTGATATGCTTCCAGATTGATCCGTAAAACAATTCAAAATCTCCTTTGGTTCTACGAGAAATAAATACGCTCGTAGGTAGCTTCTCCGAATCCTTTATTTTTAGTGATATTTGGCTCCACAGATCGAGAGCACATATATATCCATCTAGCTGTTCGGTTACGCGAACCACGACTTTGGACATCAGTCTAAGCCTATGCACGACTTGCTCTTTTTCATAAAAGCGTATCAACGGCTTTGATCCATCGCCAAACATCCACCGCCGATAGTAAAACAATTCTCCTTTTGTTTCGCGGGATGCAATCGCATCTGCGAATGCCAATAAAGTCAAGTATTCTAAGTCATACATTCTATTGTACAAGCGTTTCCTAAGCCTCTTGGAAAGTCTGCTGAACGTATTCTCGTTCTCACCTCGCCGCAGACAATCGCAGAATACGGTGAGAAGCGATCTGGAATAATGCCATATAACCCATTTTTCATTTACATCTTTGGGGTTTAGTGAAACAGCCATATCATTCTCTGTTGGGGATCGGGCTACATCTATCATCACAGACCGAATTATTTTGGGATCGTTGATCACGGCAGAAGAAATTCGCACAGCTTCTTCGTCATGGGGTAATTTATTTTTGATTCTTGCCGCGATTTCCTTAAACTCCGGCTCTTCACTGAGTTTTGCGAAGATTTGGAATAGTTCAGGTACACTGGGATCTTCGCGTCGTTGGCGCTCCTGCTCAATTATTTCGTTCAAATTATCAGGCTCGTACTGCGGATCGTTTGCCAACTGAAAGCGCAGCCTTTCAGTATTTTCACGATGTAAAGGATCGCCGTATGGACGGTTCTCTTTAAGCTCGACCTTGTACATCACAGGCACATGTTCCCAGACCTCAACAGCGTCCCGGCACTTCACCAGCTTGAGCTTTGATGCACGCCATTGGTTACGGTCAGATGTGCTGCAAAGCTCGTAAACTAAAGTATCGGTTATCACGATGCGGCCGCCTTGTTCACACATCGCACGAAGCGGCGCACCATCCCCGCTCATGCCGCGAATGTAGCTGGCGTCGATGATAATGCGCGGACTTGCAGCTTGTCCATTACTACTAGCTCGCTTGTCTTCCATGCGTTCTTGCCTCCTGTCAACATCCAAGACTGCCATTGCTAGGTCTTCTTTTGCATAACTCAGGGACGTTACGCAGCCTTTATCGTCTGCGGCTTCCTGTCGTCCCATTGTCATTTCCGCGAAAGCGGGAATCCCTTTCGCCGAGATCCGTCGAGCCGCTCCGTCGAACCGCCGAGGGGTGGTCTGGATGCCTGCTTGCACAGGCATGACCGCGAAGATTGTCCGTCAATATACGGCGCGGAACACAACCCTACCAAGAAAGTTTCTCAGACAAGTTGTGAAAAAAGTACTTGTCGTCGAGGTATATCAGCCGCGCCGTGTGGGCGGCTTGGCCGACGTACACCACCTGCTCGGGGGCTAAACTGCATATCTCGCGGCCATCGACGATGAGCACCACGCGGTCGTCCAAGGTCTCGGGGCTGACGCGCAGCCGCACTCGTTTCTCGGCCGGCAGGATCAAGGTCCGCGATGTGAAGTTGTATTCGTTGATGCCGTCGAGCAACATGCAGCGCACCTCCGGCATGACCAACGGCGCACCCATAGATAGCAACAGCCCGGTGCTGCCCGTTGGCGTGCCTACTACCACGCCGTCGCCGCGGATGGTGCGGATTTTGGCGTCGTCGACGAAGACGTCCGTAGAGAGCATTTTGTGATGCGCCCGCAAGGTCACCTCGTTGAAGACCTGACTCTCGCCGCCGGGATAGCGGCAAGAAAGCACCAAGCGCTCGCTGACGAAGTACTGGCCATCGGCTAAGAGCTGGACGATGCGCGCCAAATCCTTGCGGTCCCCAGCGGTCAAGAAACCGACGGTGCCGAAATTGATCGCCAGCACCGGGCGCTGCGGAAAGCGTGCAAAGGCGCGGAGCACTGTGCCGTCGCCCCCAAGCGCGATTACCAAGTCCAAGCCGGCCGGGCACTCGTCCCCCTCGATAAAGCACACGGCAATCCCATGCGCGGCAAATAGGTCGCACACCTCGGCGACCGGATAGTCCAAATCCTGGTCGCGCGGCAGGACCCCGACCTTTTTTAATTTGAATTGCACCGCGCCAACCCCGGAGGCCTACTTGGCCCGCGCCTCTTTACCGGCTTGGGCCTCATAGGCTTTGATTAGCGCCTGAGTCCCCTCTTCGGCGCAACCAGCGCGCTCGACGATGTTGAAAAACTGGTGCGCGACGCTCACGGCCGGCAGGGCCAGCTTGACATCGTTGGCCGCCTGCAAGACCAACCGCAAGTCCTTTTGCTGCAAATAGACCATAAAGCCCGGGGCAAAATCGCCGGCGGCAATGCGCGGGCCCAAATTGCTCAACTGCCAAGAGCCAGCCGCCCCGCCGCTGATGGCGTCGATGACCTTTTGCACGTCGAGGTCGGCCGCGGCCGCCAGCATCAGGGCCTCGGCCATGGCCATGTTGTTGACCGAAACTGCGATCTGGTTGCAGAGCTTGGTGGTCTGGCCCGCGCCGTTGGGACCAATCAGGTTGATGTTGGTGCCCATGGCCTCAAAGACCGGCAGGCACTGGTCGAAGACGGCCTCGTCGCCGCCGACCATGATCGACAGGGTGCCGTTGATCGCGCCCACATCCCCGCCGCTGACGGGCGCGTCGAGCATGGCCACGCCCCGCGCCTGCAAGGCCGCGGCCACTTCGCGGGTGACTTTGGGCGAAACCGTGCTCATGTCAATGACAACCGCGCCCTCTTTGGCCCCGTGAATCGCGCCCTCCTCGCCCACGAGCACGGCCTCCATATCGGGCGTGTCCGTGACGATGCTGATGATGACGTCCGCACCCGTCGCCGCCTCCTTGGGCGAGCGGACGCGCACGCCGCCGGCTGCGACGACCTCGGCGACGCGCGGCCGATCGCTGCGGTTGTACACGTTGAGCTGATAGCCGGCCGCGAGCAGGTTTTTGGCCATGGGCGCGCCCATGATCCCCAAGCCGATAAAGCCGATTTGCGTTTGCCCCGGTGCTGCTGGCATGGTTCCTCTCCAATCTATAAGAACTTAAAACGTGAAAAAGCGATGTCTGTTGTCCTCGATCTCGGCCGTCTCGTACAGGTGCGCGAACCAATTCTGCACGGCCTCCTGAGCGTGCTGGGCTTGGAGCTGAGCGACGACCTGCTCGCGCTGCGCGGCGAATTGCTCCTCGGCTACCGGCGTTTTATCCAGCAGCCTCAGCAGGTAAGCCCCTCGCTTGCCGCCTTCGGCGACCTCGATCACTTCGCTGAGCTGGCCCTCTTCCAAGCGAAAGGCCGCGCCGATCACCGCGTTGCCGCGGCCCAGGCCTGCCACCGATTCGGTGCGCGCAAAAGCCTCGGGGGTGTGCAGTTCCAGCCCGGCGTTTTGAGCGGCCTGCGCCAACGTGGCCCCGGCTTCTACTTCCCGCCGCACGGCCTCCAGCCGGGCCGCGGCGCGGGCGGCCTTTTTGTGGGCACGCACCAACGGCTCAAGTTGGTCCTTTAGCTCGTCCAAGGGCACTGTGCCCGCAGGGCGTTTGGCCACTAGCTGCGCCACCCACAGCCCCAAGTCGTCCTCGATAACTTGGCTGACAGCCCCAAGCTCCTGTTCAAAAAACCAGTTGACGAGCCAAGTCGTGTTCGCGCTGATGCCCGGCACGGCTTGGCTCTGGCGCAGGAAATTCGTGGCCGTCGCTTCGGTGCCGGAGGCCGCGCGGGCGGCCGCAAACCCCTCGGCCGCGGCCTGCTCTTGGAACTCCTCGGCGCGGCGGCGCAGGCTATCCTCGGTCGTGCGCGAGGGCTGGTGTCTGAGCAGGATGTGGCGGGCGTGTACCTTCTCCCCGCCGCTTTCCTCCAAGCGTTCTTCCACCTTGATCAGATGCCAGCCATAGCGCGTCTGCACTGGCTCGGAGAGTTCGCCGGGTGCCAAGGCGAAGGCCGCTTCCTCAAAGGGGGCAACCATCTGGCCGCGAGCAAAAAAACCAAGGTCGCCGCCTTGGGCAGCGGAGCCTTCGTCGTCCGAGACCACCCCAGCCAACTCGGCGAAATCCTTACCGGCCTCAATCTCTTGGCGCAGGCGGCTGATCTCCTCTTTGATCTCCAGCGAATCCGCCGCGCTAGGCACCTTGGGAAAGTACGCGTACTCCAGCTTTACTTGGTCGGGGTGCTCGTAGTCGGCTGCGTTTTCTTGGTAGTAGGCGGCCACGTCTTCGGCTGCGACCTCGATCTCGTCATCCGGGGCGTCGCTGGGGGCAAATGCGCATTCGACGCGCACCTTTTCGTTGGCCTCGGCAAAGTGCTGGCGCGCCTCATTGGGACTCACCTGCGCGGTGCCCCGCAGCATTCTCCGTAGCCTGTAATCGAGCAATTGCCGCTCGATCGTGCTCTCGATCCACAGGACTAGGGCTTGGTTGTTGGGGTCGCTGAGATTGGCTGGATTGCCGATGAACTGGGCGTACTTGTCCATGTCGAACGCGCCGTCGGTTTGAAAGACCTCGAATTCGCGCACGGCCTGCGGGGGCTGGTTCCGCGTGTAAGAGGCAATTTCCCCGTCGGTCACCTCAAAGCCCAAGCGCTCGTACTCTTGGGTCAGGATGATCTCGCGGACATAGTAGTCCCACACCTGGCGCACGAACAGGGCCTGATCGGCGTGCTGCTCCTGCGGCACCTGGCGCGCTAGCCGCCGCAGCGCATCTTGAAACTCCTGGAGCGAAATGGTCTCGCCATTGACCACGCCGACTGCATCGCCGGCGTCGTTGGCACCTGCGCCTGAGTAGTCGGCTCCCCATTCGACGACGATCAAGCCGATGAAGGCGAATATCACAAACCACAGGACGAGCACCGTCTTTTGGCGCAACAAAGTCATCATAAGCTATCGTTCTCCTGCTATCTTGCGTTTTTTTCGTTGGTTTCAGCAGCTAGCCGGTTTTTCAGCTCCGCGGGATAGCGCAGCAGACAGGCCGTGCAATGGCCGCCACCCAGATCGACGAGGCGCGGCACGACGCGGGTGCAGATCGCTTCGCGCTCCGGGCAGCGCGGGTGAAAGGGGCATCCCGCGGGCACAGCCGCCGGATTGGGCGCGTCGCCCTCCAAAAGGACGCGCTGCCGCTTAGTCTGCGGGTCGGGCGCGGGCACGGCCGCCAGCAGCGCGCGCGTGTAGGGATGGGACGGCTGGCGGTAGAGCTGATCGCGAGCCGCCACTTCAACTACGCGACCCAAGTACATCACGGCCACCCGATCTGAAATGTGGCGCACCACGCTCAAGTCGTGGGCGATAAACATATAAGTTAGGCCCAAGTCGCGCTGTAGGTCTTGCAGCAAGTTGATAATCTGGGCCTGTACCGAAACATCCAGCGCGGACACTGGCTCGTCGGCGACGATAAACTGCGGCCGCACCGCAAGGGCGCGGGCAATGCCAATGCGCTGGCGCTGGCCGCCGGAAAACTCGTGCGGATAGCGCCGTGCGCAATCCGCCGGCAACCCCACCATCTCCAGCAATTCCCCTACCCGCTCGGCCAACTCGGCGCGCTCGGCACACCCGTGGACCTTCAGGGCCTCGCCGATGATGCCGCCCACCGTCATCCGCGGGTTGAGCGACGCATAAGGGTCTTGAAAGATGATTTGCATATCCCGCCGCTGCCGCCGCATGGCCTCTTTGCCCAACCCCAACAGGTCAACCCCAGCAAAGAACACCTGCCCGGCCGTGGCCTCGACTAGCCGCAGCATGAGCCTTCCCAGCGTGGTCTTGCCGCAACCGCTCTCGCCGACTACGCCCAAGGTTTCGCCGCGCCCAATCGCCAGATCGACCCCATCGACGGCCTTGACGTGAGCCTGCACCCGGCCCCAAAACCCCCGGCGCACGGGGAAGTGTTTTTTGAGTCCCTTGACCTCGACCAAAGGCGCGACTTGGCTCATGCGTCCCCTGCCTTCCAACAACTCGTCCAGTGCCCGGCCTCAACCTCCTCTAGCGGCGGCACTTCAGCCCGACAGTGGGCGTCGGCCAGTGGGCAACGCGGAGCAAAGCGACACCCCGGCGGGAAAGCGCGGGCATCGGGCACCACGCCCGGAATGATGTCCAATCGCTCCTGTTCGTCGTCCAGCCGCGGAATCGAGCGCAGCAAACCGCGCGTATAAGGATGTCGCGGGCGGGTGAAAAGCAACTGCGTTTCCGCGTATTCGACGATTTGGCCGGCGTACATGACCGCCACTTGGTCGGCGGTCTCGGCGATCACCCCGAGGTCGTGGGTGATCATCACAATCGCCATTTGCAGGGATTGTTGCAGCGACTCCAACAGCTCGAGGATCTGCGCCTGGATCGTCACGTCGAGGGCCGTAGTCGGCTCGTCGGCAAGCAACACGTCTGGGTTGCACGACAGCGCCATGGCGATCATCACCCGCTGGCGCATCCCACCCGATAGCTGGTGGGGATATTCGTCAATCCGCTGTTCGGGCGCTGGAATCCCCACCAGCTGCAGCATCTCGACCGCCCGGGCGCGCGCTTCCTGCATGGGGACCTGCTGGTGCAAGACCACGGCCTCGGCGATCTGGAACCCGCAAGTCAGTACCGGGTTGAGGCTGGTCATCGGCTCTTGGAAAATCATCGCGATGTCGTCGCCGCGCACTCGGCGCATCTCCTCCTCGTCCAGCGCGAGCAAGTCGCGCCCTCTGAGCAGGATCTGCCCGGCCTCAATGCGGCCTGGTGGATCGGGCACCAAGCGCATAATCGAGAAGGCACTGACGCTCTTGCCGCAGCCGCTTTCGCCGACCAGTCCCAGCGTCTGGCCCCGCCCCACCGCAAACGACACCCCATCGACGGCGCGGGCGACGCCCTCTTCGGTGTGGAAATAAGTCCGCAAATCGCGGACCTCTAGCACGGAATCCTGCGCGATCATGCGCTGTCCCTTTCCCAAGTCGCAGCCCGGCGCACCTCGTCGGCGGCCAGCGCACCCCAGCGCATTGTTGCGCCGAGCTGGCGCCTAAAGCCCTCGACCAAACAATCAACCAGCGCGGCCCGGTCGATTGGCCGCCCCATGCAGGACTGCAAATCCGTGCTGTGCGCTCGCACCTGCCGGGTCCATTTTTGCCGTGCGCCCTCGTCAATCCGCATGAGGTGCGGCAGGCGCTCGTGCGCCCGGCCGAGCAAGATCGACCCGTGTTGTAGCAAGCGGCGTCCGTAGCGCCGCTGCGCGCTGCCGACCAGTTTGCGCTGCTGGCACTTGAGCTCCCAGCGCGCCGTGCTACCAAAACAAGGACCCGACCGCGAGACCCCAACGCAACGGCCGGCCCTTTCCAACTCGACGGGGGCCCCGAAAAGCCGCAACCCCTCGGCCAAGCACGCGCCGATCTTGCGGTGTGTGGCCTCTATCCCACCACCCGCGACCAATGCCTCCGCACCGCAGGCGACGCTATAGGTCAATTCCTCCCAGTGCAGCACCGCCCGCCCGCCTGTGGGCCGGCGCACCACGTCAATGCCCAGCACGCGGCAGGCTTCTACATTGGCCTCGCGCTCGGGCTGCTGGTTCCAGCCGCAGGAGACCGCCGGCGGATCCCAGCCGTAGAACCGCAGCACCGGACCTTGGGCCGCCGCGGCGAGGGCCTGATCGACGCCCATGTTGTACGCGCCACAGTTCGCACCCGTATCGACGACGCGCCAAGCAAGGCCCATCACGCGCCCAAACTCTCGAGGGCGTCCTTGGCCGCCATCTGTTGCGCCTCCTTCTTGGTCCGCCCTTGGCCCCAACCCATGCGCTGGCCAGTGATGCACACTTCGACGCTGAAGAGCTTGTCGTGGTCAGGCCCTTCCTCTGCGTGAACCAAGTAGCGGGGGTAGCCATTGCCCATGCTCTGCGAGTACTCGAGCAACTTGCTCTTGAAGTTGCAGTTGGCGTCCTGTTGGATTATTTGGCAAAAATCCGCGAGCACCGCACGCCGAACAATGGAGCGGGCAGCCTCCAAACCACCGTCGAGATAGATCGCCCCAATCAGCGACTCCAAGGTGTCGCAGAGGATCGACGGCCGCTGCCCGCCGTTGGCCTCGCGCTCGTCCTCACTCAGCAATACAAAGGCCCCCATCCCAAGGCGGTCCGCTTGGCGCGCCAGTGCCTTGCGGCTCACTAGCTGGGACTTCATTTGAGTCAACTCACCCTCGCCCTTGTTTTCAAAGCGGCGGAAGAGGTATTCGGTGACCAACAGCTCCAGCACGGCGTCGCCGAGAAATTCGAGCCGCTCGTTCGACTCAATGCGGTCGCTGCCCTCTTCAGCGTACACATAGGATCGATGCTTGAGGGCCTTGACCAACAAATTCTTGTCCTTGAAGTAGTAGCCCAACCGATTTTCGAGGACGCGCCACGAACCCAAGGCCTGCTTCTCTGGGTCGCCCATTGGCTTGCGGCGATTCCAAAGGGTTGAAATCCAGCTCATCTGCCTAATACCCGTTGAAAACCTCGTTTGCACGGAGAGTGCTGAGGAAGGGCTGGGGAAGTGCGTCAGCCGGTGAAACGACCAAACACCAGCGCCACGTTATGGCCGCCAAAGCCAAAAGAATTGTTGAGGACGTAGTCTGCCTGCATGCGGCGAGCCTCGTTGGGCACGTAGTCGAGGTCGCAGTCGGGGTCGGGGTTTTCGTAATTGATCGTCGGCGGCAGGACCCCGCTTTTGAGCACCATGATACAGGCGATGCTCTCAATGGCTCCGGCTGCGCCCAACAGATGCCCGGTCATCGACTTGGTCGAACTTACGGCCATGCTGTCGGTGTGGCCGGCGAAGACCGCCTTGAGTGCCGCGGTCTCCTGCTGGTCGCCCATGGGCGTCGAGGTGCCGTGGGCATTGACGTACCCAATATCGCCCGGTTCCAAGCCCCCGTCGCGCAACGCAATGCCTATGGCCCGCGCACCCCCTTCTGCCTCTGGCGCCATCGCCGTCTGGTGGTAGGCGTCGGCGGTAAAACCCAACCCGAGAAATTCTCCGTAGATTTCGGCCCCGCGCCTTTGGGCGTGCTCCAATTCCTCCAAGATGACGGCGCCGGCCCCTTCGCCGAGTACAAAGCCATCGCGCTCGGCGTCAAAGGGCCGGCTGGCCCGCTCGGGCTCGTGGTTGCGCGTCGATAGGGCCTTGGCCGAGGAAAAGCCGGCCATGGAAATGGGCGTGACGGCCGCTTCCGAACCGCCGGTCACCATCACGTCGGCTTCCCCGTATTGAATTTTGCGCGCCGACTCGCCGAGGGCGTGGGCAGCCGACGAACAGGCCGACACCGTGGCGTAGTTAGGACCTTTGGCCCCCAACTCCATGGAGATGACGCCCGGGGCCATGTCGGAAATCATCATGGGCACGTAGAACGGACTGATGCGCCTGGGGCCTTTCTCCAACAGGATGGTGTGCTGGTCTTCGTGGGTCTGAATCCCGCCGATGCCCGAGCCCCAGATGACCCCCACGCGCTCGGGGTCAACCGCTTCCATGTCGAGCCGGGCGCGCTCGGCCGCCTCCTTGGCCACGCAGACCGCGTAGTGCGTGAAGGCGTCGTTGCGGCGCACATCCTTGCGGTCCATAACCGCCTCCGGGTCGAAATCCTTGACCTCGGCCGCGATCGCAGTCCGGTGTTGGGAAGCGTCGAACTTGGTGATCGGCCCGACCCCAGAGCGGCCAGCTAGGAGCGCGTCCCAGAACGTCGGCAGGTCGTTGCCATTGGGCGCTAAGACCCCCAAGCCCGTGACGACGGCTCTGCGCCTCTGCACTGGAGTTCCACTCACGCCTTGCTATTCTCCTCTAGATACTTAATCGCGTCGGCTACGATCACCATCTTCTCGGCGTCCTCGTCCGGGATGTCGATCCCGAATTCCTCCTCAAAGGCCATGACCAGCTCGACGGTATCGAGCGAATCGGCCCCCAAGTCGTCGATAAAAGATGCTTGGGGATTTACTTGGTCTTGGCTCACGCCAAGCTGTTCGACGACTAGTTCTCTCACGCGCTCTTCAATAGAAGCCATGCTGTGTTCCTCTTGGGATTAGGAGTGAACAGTTTACCGCTGCGGCGAATAGCCTGCGGCCTTAAAATTAGGGTCTAAATATAGGCGATATAGGCGATGGGCAAATTTTTTACATGGCCATGCCGCCATCTACAGCCAAGACCTGACCGGTGATATAGGCGGCTTGATCCGACGCTAGAAACGCCACGGCGTGCGCCACGTCTTCCGGCGTCCCCGCTCGGCCCAACGGCACAGTGGCAATCATCTGCTCCTGCTGCTGTTGGGTCAACCCGTCCGTCATGCCCGTTTCCGGCACTAGCCCCGGGGCCACGGCATTGGCGGTGATCCCGCGCGAGGCCAACTCGCGCGCCAAGCTCTTGGTCAGGCCGATCAACCCGGCCTTGGACGCGGCGTAGTTGGCTTGGCCGGCATTGCCCAGCAATCCCACGACCGAAGTGATGTTGACGATCCGTCCGCCGCGGGCCTTGAGCATGGGACGCACCGCCGCCCGGACGCAGTTGAAAGCTCCCTTGAGGTTGATCGCCAAGACCTCGTCCCAATCCTCCTCCTTCATCCGCATTAGCAAATTGTCGCGGGTGACGCCGGCGTTGTTGACTAGCACATTTAGCCGACCCAACTCCGCGATAGTCGTCGCTACCAGCTCGGCCGCCTGCTCGGCGTCGGCGACATCGGCCTGATGCACGAGGCAGCGGCGGCCCAAGGCCTCAATGGCCGCGGCCACGTCGCCAGCCGCCGCAACATTGCGGGCGCAGATGGCCAAGTCCGCTCCCTCTGCGGCCAAGCGCAGGGCAATGGCCCGGCCAATGCCCCGCGACCCACCCGTCACGAGCGCGACTTTTCCTGCCAAATCCATCATAGTTCTTCCTTTAGCGCGGCGATTTCCACCGCAGTACCCGCGCTCTCCACCGCAATGGAGCGCACGATGCGCCGCACCAATCCTTTGAGCACTGTCCCCGGCCCCACCTCCAAGGCCGATTCGATCCCCATGGCGGCTAGCTGGCGCACCATCGCGGCCCAGCGCACTGGACTAGTGATTTGCTGGATCAGGTGCGCCCGCAACTGGTTGGGGTCGGTCGTGGCCGCGGCATTGATCAAGACCGGCACCTGTGGCCGGGCAATGGCCACGGCTCGCAACAGCACCTCCATCTTGCGGGCCGCGGGGGCCATCAGCGGCGAGTGAAAAGCCCCGCTGACGGGCAATTCGACAAAGCGCTTGGCACCGGCCTGCGCGGCCAGTGCGCCCAACCGCTCCACCGCGGCCCGCTCGCCCGATACCACGACTTGACCTGGGGCGTTGAAATTTGCCGGCACCACGACCCCTGCATCTGCTGCCTGCCGGCACAAGTCCTCTATCGCGTCGTCCGCTAGGCCGATCACGGCCCCCATGGCCCCGGGCTGCTCTTGGCCGGCCGCCTGCATCAACCGGCCGCGCTCCCCGACTACTGCCAAGGCCGCCTCAAAGGACAAGGCCCCGGCCGCCACCAATGCCGAATACTCCCCGAGGCTGTGCCCGGCCACCACAGTCGGCTGCAGTCCGGCCGCGGCGAGCAACTCACTGGCCGCGACGCTGTGAACAAAGACGGCCGGTTGCGCCACCTCGGTCTGCACAAGCCGCTTCTCCGGCCCCTCAAAGCACAGCGCACTGAGCGCAAAACCCAGCACCTCGTCGGCCTCGGCAAAGCGCGCCCGCACCGACTCGTGCCGCTCGTAGAGGTCGCGGGCCATGCCCACCGCCTGCGACGCCTGCCCGGGAAACAAAAAGGCGCGTCCGCCCATCTCAGCCCCCCCAGCGGAACAGGACGCTGCCCCAAGTGAGGCCGCCGCCGACGCCGGTCATCAGCACCAAGTCTCCGCGCTCCAATCGACCTTGATCAGCGGCTTCTGCCAGAGCAATGGGAATGGTCGCGGCCGTGGTATTGGCGTAGCGGTCGATATTGACCATCACTTTTTCCGGGGGGAGTGCCATGCGCTGGGCCGCGGCGTCAATGATGCGCTTGTTGGCTTGATGTGGCACGAAGAGCTTGAGGTCTTTGCCCGTAAGATCGTTGCGCTCCAGCAGGCTAGCCGACACTTCGGCCATTTTTTCCACGGCGAACCGGAAGACCGTGCGCCCCTCTTGGCGGATGTAGTGCATGCGCTGATCTACGGTCTCGTGCGAAGGGGGATACAGGCTACCGCCGCCTTTGATGTGCAGGCATTCGACCGCGGCCCCGTCGGCGTATAGCTCAAAGTCGATCATGCCGGCTTGGTCCTCGCCGCGTTCTAGCAGTACCCCGCCCGCCCCGTCGCCAAAGAGTACGCAAGTCGTGCGGTCCTCAAAGTCGAGGATGCTGCTCATCTTGTCGGCACCGATGACCATCACCCGGCGGTGCGTGCCGCTTTCGATGAACTGCGCTCCGGTCGCCACGGCAAAGACAAAGCCAGAGCAAGCCGCCGATAGATCGTAGGCCCAAACCCGGCTGGCACCGATGGCGTGTTGCACCAAGCAGGCCGTCGCCGGAAAGATCATGTCTGGCGTAATGGTCGCGACGATGATCAGGTCGAGGTCAGAAGCGTCGATTCCACGGCGCGCCAACAGCTCGTGGGCCACGGCGTTGGCCATGGTGGAGGTCGGCTCGTCGGCCGGCAGGAAGCGCCGCTCGACAATGCCAGTGCGCGAACGGATCCACCCGTCCGAGGTGTTTACCAGCCGCTCCAGATCGGCATTGGTGACCACCTTGTCGGGCAGGAAATACGCAGTCGCCGTAATGGCCGCGCGAAATTTTTTCTCCTCTTCAGCCACGCAAGTATCCGCCCCGAGCAGCCTATACTTCGGGCTCGACGTATTCGCGGCCGCGATAGAAGCCGCAGCTCGGGCAGACGCGATGGGGCAGGGCGGGCTGTCCGCAGTGGGAACAAGTAGTCCTTGCCGCGGCCTTGATCTTCCAGTGAGTGCGCCGCTTGTCGCGGCGGGTGCGCGAAATTCTCCTCTTAGGTACTGCAGCCACGGGGAACTCCTCTCAAGAGCCTTCTTGGGGTTGGGAAAATTCGATCTGCGCGAGTGCGGCCCAACGCGGGTCCACTTCTCGTTCCCGTTCAGCGGTGGGTTCGTCGGCCCGGTCAACTCCGCAGTGCGGGCACCGCCCATCGGCGTCCGGGGTGGGTATTCGCATCGGCAAGTCCAAGATCACGGCCTCGCGGATGTGGGCGCGTAAATCCACCTCGCGCGTCCCGGGATCGACGATGTCGATGAATCCGTCTTCTTTGGCCGACGCCAGCTCTTCGGGGGTAGCCTGGCGGCGCTGCAAGAGCAAGCGAAACCGCGCCGCGATCTCTTCTTGTACTTCCTCTAGACAGCGATAGCACTCGCCGACAATGCGACAAGTGACGACCCCGTCGAGCCTGAAGTTGTCGAGCGCGCGTCGCACCTCGACGCGGGTTTCAACGATGGAGGGAAAGGCAAAAAATTCGTCTTTTAACGCCAGTTCCTCTGCACGTAGTTCAAAGGAGAGCGCATTGGGTCCCTCTGCGAGATCGTCGAGTACTAGCAAGGCGCTCATGGCGTCCTCAGTCGGCGAAGAAAAACGCGATCTCAGACTCGGCGTTGGCCGCTGAGTCCGAGGCGTGGACGGCGTTGCATTGCACATCCGTGCCGAAGTCGCCGCGAATCGTGCCGGCGGGTGCCTTTAGGCTGTTGGTCGGACCGATGAATTCGCGCAGTTGCGCCACGGCGTCAGCGCGCGCTAGCACCATCGGCACGGCCGGCCCCGAGGTCATAAATTCCACCAACTCGCCGTAGAAGGGCCGCTCCCGATGCACGGCGTAGAAGGCCCTCGCCTGCTCGACGGATAGCTCGACCATGCGCAGGGCGCACACGACAAACCCCTCGCCCTCGACGCGGGCAATAATTTGGCCGATGGCGTTTTTGGCGACCGCATCGGGCTTGATGATCATCAACGTGCGTTCCATATAAAATGTTATTTCCTCAACAAATGCGTCTCGTAGTCATAATGAAATTTTTTAAGATAGGAGCCAATCGGTTTTGTGTCAATGGACGACCCGTGCAACAAAATGCCCTAAGTATAGCTTCCATAATGAGTTCGGCGTACATTTCTTGACAGGGTAACAGACCCCCCCTAGATTGGCCGACGCTATGGATCATCCACTTTTAGCCGAAGAAGGCAAGGTCATCCGCGACCCGGTTTGGGGCTACATCCACGTCCCCGATCCCATCCTCGCCCTCGTCGATACCCGGGCCTTTCAGCGCCTGCGCAACATCACCCAGCTCGGCTACGTGCATCTGGTGTACCCAGGGGCGCGCCACTCGCGCTTTGAGCACTCGCTGGGCGTCTATCACTTGGCCAAGCAGTTTTTGGCTCGTCTCCTCGACTCCGATCCGCCGCTAGCATTGAGCGACGAGGATGTGCGCGTCTTCATCGCCGCTACCTTGCTCCACGACATCGGCCACTATCCCTTCTCGCATACCCTCGAAGAGCTGAGGCCCTTTTTCATCCGGCACGAAGAAGGGGCTAGACAGATCATTGAGGACCAACATGGCGAAGTCTGCCAGACGATCGCCGATAAGTTCCAGATTGATCCAGCGCGGGTAGCCAACGTCATTGACTACGAAAACAGCGGCCGCGCGGTTGCCCCCGAGGACCTGCTGCTGGCCAATATCCTCAGCAGCACCCTCGACCCCGACAAAATCGACTATCTCCTGCGCGATTCCATGTTCTGCGGCGTCCCCTTCGGCGAAAGCGTCAATCGCGACCGCCTGATCGCCTCCATCAAATTCGACCCGCAGCGCAAGCGGCTAGCCATCACCAGCAAGGGCGTCTCCGCCGTGGAGGCCCTAGTCTTTACCAATTACCAGATGTACCGCAACGTGTATTGGCACCACGGGGTGCGCTCGGCATCGGCCATGTTCAAGCGCGCAGTGCAAGAGATTCTCCTCCACCCGCACAACCAACTCGACTTCTCCGACTTCCACCGCCTCACCGAGAGTGGGCTGATCGCTCGCCTCCAGCGCGAGCAGGAACGCCTAGGGCTGGAGACCTCTGCCCAGCTCCTCGCCGGCACGATCCACCGCCGCCTCTACAAGGTCGGTGCCGTCATCCACCCCAGCGAGCGCACTCAGCCCCTGATGCGCCACCTCGATTTCCTCTTCCGCCATCCCTACAAGCGCCGCGCCAAGGAAATCGAGCTGTGCCAAGTCTTTGGCCAGCGGCTTGGCCGCCCGCTCCAAGGCCACGAAATTCTCATCGACATCCCCAGCTTTAACAAGACCCCGGAAGTCGATCTCAGGGTTTTCTACGGCCGCACACTCCCCGCCGACAAGACCGACCCCCTGACCTTTGCCGACCCCGAGGTCTCCCGCCTGCGCGACTCGCTACTACACAACTTCGAGGACCAAGCCAAAATTTTCCGCATCTTCTGCATTGACGATCCCGACCTGCGGGCACTAGTGGGCAAAGAGGCCAAGCAGTATCTCAGTTGACGAGCTGATTTCCCGTCTTGCAGATCGAACATTACATGTTAAATTTGCAAGCAATAGGTTGCGTCGTATGCCCTATCTCAAGGGCCATTTGACGCAAACCATCCTTCGAGCCGCCGCAACCTTTCCCGCCGAGGCCGCCCCACCAGCGATCCTCGACGAGATCCAGTACGCGCTGTCGCGGCGGAGAGCGGCGTAACGCAATAGGAGCACGGGTGATGGGACGAGCAATGACGGAACGCGAGATCGAGGCTGTCGTCCGGGAGGTCACAGACGAGGAGGTGGCCTTCTACCACGAATACGGCTGGGTTATGATGCCGCGGCTCGTCGCTCCGGAGTTCGCCGCACAGCTCCTGCGCGTCGGACGGGAGTGGGCCGATCGCCACAGCGAGGAGATTGGCCCCGGCAAGCCGGTCGCCGGCTTGGCTCGGAATCAAGAGACCGAGCCGTTTCGTTCATTCATGTTCAGCGAGCGCATGGCACGGAACGCGACGCGCCTCGTGAACAGGAAGCGGTTCAAGGGCGTGGACGTTCCGCTCCGCTACCGCGTGGATCTCCTCCTAAAAAAGCCCCCCGGAGCAGCCGGGTCCATCTATCACCAGGACTCGTCTGAGCATGGCTCCGACCGGGTCGGCGAACTCCAGTTCTGGCTGGCGCTGGCGGAAGTCGCCCCCGAGATGGGTGCCATGCGGTTCGTCAGCCGCTCCCATCGCGAAGGACCGCTGGGTTCGGTGTTCAACGACGACCAGGGCGACCTGCTCGAGCAGTTCCCGAATCTGCCGTCCGTGCTGGAGCTCTCGCCGCCCTTCCACTACCAGCCAGGAGACTGCACCGTGCATCACGGATACACCATCCACGGGGCCCCAGACAACACCACCGACAAGCCGCGCTGGTCCTACCTCTTCTCGTACAGCCCCGCCGACACCCGCTACTGGAACGGAAGCGCCGGCAACTGGGGCAGTGAGCGGAAGCGCCTCGGGGACTCGCACAATCCCATCGTGCCCACCGAGGCCTGACCATGAACCTCAAAGGGCACGTCGCGGTCGTCACCGGAGCCAGCCGCGGCGTCGGACGGGCAATCGCAGATGCTCTGGAGGCGCGCGGCCTTGTCGTCGCAACCGTCGCGCGCCGCTCGGCGCGATTCACGGCGGATGTCTCGGACCCGGCCGATGTTGACCGCCTCAAAACCGCGGTCGAAGCTGAGCTCGGCCGACCCACCGTTCTCGTCAATGCCGCCGGGGTCTTCGGCCCGATCGCCCTCATAAAGGACAGCGACCCCGAGGAATGGATCCAAACGCTCATGATTGATGCGGTGGGGCCCTATCTCGTGTCCCGCGCGTTCCTAGACGGAATGCTGGACGCAGGATGGGGCCGGATCGTGAGCCTTTCGTCTGCGGCGTCGCTGCACACACCCGGGCGGCTGAACAGCGCCTACGGCACTGCAAAGGTCGCTCTCAACCAGTTTACCCGACACCTTGCCGCCGAGTTGGAGGGGACGGGCGTCACCGCGAACGTCATCCATCCCGGCGACGTCAAGACCGCGATGTGGGCAAATATCCGCGACAAGATGGGCCCCGTCAGCGAGAGCGGCTATGATAGCTGGGTGGCGTGGGTGGAGAAAACGGGTGGGGATCCGCCGGAGAAGGCGGCCCAGCTCGTGATCGACATCATCGAGAGCAACGTCAACGGGCGCTTTCTCTGGATCGACGATCCGCTTCAGACCCCGATCCCGAGCTGGGGTTAGGGTGCGGGGCCATCGCAAAAGTCGGAGGAGTAGGCCGGCGAAGTGAGCAGCCCCCAGTCTGTTCACGAGATCTCTTGGAGGAATGCGAGCGCGTCTCCTACTACATCGGCTTGAATGTCGTCGTCAGGGCCGTTGGTCAAGAAGCTTGCTACTCTTCTAGGGCCAAGTCCATCGTGCGTCGCGAAGTCCTGCCGGATGATGGCGACCGCTTTTTTGACGTGGGGATCCTCCAAAAATGGCCGAAGGCACTCCGACGTATTTCTGACCCCTATTCCCCTAAGCACATAGGCGAAATCGTAGGCATCCTTGTTCGCTCCGCGGTTTCTGAATGCCAAAGCCTTGAGGACGAGGAGAGCACCCGGTCCGCAGACCCATATAGCCCTTGCCGCCTCTTCACCGGAGGGAGTGCGACCGGACACCTCAACCCTCCGGCGGTCTGCAAAGGCAAGGTGGAGACCCGGTGTGATCACGGCGGCGAAGCCCTGTTGAAGGTGGCGCAGTGTACCCCCGCGATCGCTTTCTCCGCTCGGCAGAATGAGGAAATCGATGGTTATAGGACGCTCGGATTCGAGCCGCCAACGCTGATTGGTCACATTACCTTGATCGTTGACATCCGGGGCAAATCCGGCGGCTCGCAACCGGACACTCAACTCCTCGTATCGCTCCTCGTCCAAAATGGACAGTGCAAGCCCCAAATCCAGATCCCTTGTTCCAAGATGTGCATCCAGTCCTATAGGCAACTCGATCTGGTCAATCAGCAGCGAAGGCGCGAGACCACCAACGACAACAAGGTCGTCGAGCAAGTCGCCAAGCACTGTTGCGGCGTAGAGGCAAACGGAACGGACAAGTCCGAGGTACTCTCCGCTATACCCTTCGAGAGTCGCTGGCTTACCAAGCATCGTCGCCCCGTGGCAGGAACTGGCTGCGGATCTCGTCGGCCGCTTCGTGCGCCCGTTCGGGATGGGCCTTTAAGTCGAGGTAGGCTTGCACAGGATGAACACAGCGTATGCCCTCCACCTCGTCGGCACCGTGAAAGACGCCGGCATCGTTGGGCACGACGAGCCAAGTATTGGCCCCCCTCGCCCCCTCGCGGAAACCGAGCGCCCTCGTCAGCTCCGTTGACGGCACCTCTTCGAGATATACGGTCGAGAGACGAAAGCTCGCGTACCGCGTCCATGCCCACGCGGCAGCTAAACCCGTCACGGCGTAAGGTACGGCAGTCAACATCCTTGCGATTCCGCGCGTGAGGCTGTCGCCGGATGTGGCTGCGATGTGGCCAGGTATTAGCAGCCTGTGCCTATCAAAGCGGTACTCCTCATGCCAAGCGTCAAGCAGCCTGTTCGCATCGCCGATCGCAATGCCGTATGCTCGACGGACCACGAGTTCGCTTTCGGCCAGCTTTCTGATGACCCTGCTCACGTATCCCTCGTCTAAGCCGGTAGCAACCGCGAGGTCGCGTTGACGAGGTGCCTCGGTAGGGTGCATCAGTAGCCAGCGAGCGACCCGCGCTCCCTTAGGGCCGAACGCACTTTCTACCCGCCCAGGGCGGCGGTAGCGGTTGGCGTGCCCAAGCACCTCGACATAGAGACCGGGAGCGACGATGCTCGTGTTGCCAGATAGGTCCAGCCACCCTACACCGTATTGCTCGCAGTGCGCTCGGCCCGCCTCTCCCATATAGGGAACGACCACCAGAGGAATCACCGAGCGGGGCAAGTTGCTGGTCGCCCGCTTTAATCGTAGGACCGCATGGGCCACCGGCCCGAGGGCACCGGAACTTTTCCATTCCAATGCAAAGAAATATCGTCCCGCTGTGACGACAGAATCGAAGAGGAACGAGCTTCCTGGGAAATTTGCATCGTACCGTACAGAACTTTCCTTCCCCCATTTTTGCAGGATCTCGGCTAGCCTCTCCGATGCTTGGCGGATGGCCTGATCTTGAAATTGCAGTTGCATACTTGTCTATATAACGTATATTGCTCGAATGTGCAATTCCCTTTATATAGACAATTCGGAAAACTCGACAAAGGGAATATGCCTAGTGGTTCTATCCTGTGTATTCTCGCCACTAGGAGGGCCGCGCCAACACTCCCCCCAATCGCCCTGAACGCGCAAAAAAATGACCTACCCGCCCCTCTACCTGCGCCCCAACAGCGAGCGCACCGTGCGCAACGGCCACCCCTGGATCTTTTCCGGCGCGGTCGAACGCCCTCCCCGGGACGCGGACACCGGCGATATCGTCGATGTCTTTGACGCGCATGAGCGCTTCGTCTGTCGCGGGTTCTACAATCGGCGCTCGCTGATCCGCGTGCGCAGTCTCACCCAAGACCCCAGCCGCCCCATCGACGCGGCCTTCTTCACAGAGCGCATCGCCCAAGCCATCGCCCTCCGCCGCAGCACCGGCCTGTCCACCCACACCAACGCCATGCGCCTAGTCCACGGCGAAAGCGAC
Source organism: uncultured Latescibacterota bacterium (assembly GCA_958295495.1). Lineage (GTDB taxonomy): Bacteria > Latescibacterota > UBA2968 > UBA8231 > UBA8231. The sequence goes on along the minus strand of OY282352.1, from coordinate 5,580,280 downwards.
GGCCTGCCCGGCCTAATTGCCGACGACTACGCCGGCTACCTAGTGGTGCAGTTCCACACCGCTGGCATGGAAAAGCAACGCTCCGTCGTCCTCGACGCGCTCCAAGCCCTGCTCGCCCCCCGCAGCATGTACGAACGCAGCGATGTGGGCACCCGCCGCGCCGAGGGACTGGACGACCGGCCCACCGGCCTACTAGCGGGCGAAGTACCGCCCGAATTCGTCGAAATCGCCGAGCACGGCACGCGCCTCTACGCCGATCTCTATCGCGGCCAGAAGACCGGCTTTTTCCTCGACCAGCGCGCCAACCGCTTCTATCTCCAGCAACTCGCCCGCGGCCAGCGCGTGCTCAACCTGTTCTCCTATTCGAGCGGCTTCTCTGCCCACGCCCTCAAAGGCGGCGCATCCCGCACCCTCGACGTCGATATATCGCCCCAAGTCGTGCCCGCCGCCCGCCGCACCCTCGCGGCCAACCGCCCCCAAGGCTCCCACGCCGACCTATTGATCGCCGATGTCTTTTCTTTCGTAGATGAACTAGCCGAGCGCGGCCCCCGCTGCGATATAGTCGTCTGCGACCCGCCCTCCCTGATGCGGAAACGCAGTCAGCACAAACAGGCCATGGGCGTCTATACCAAACTCAATCGCAATGCCTTCCGCCTGATCGCCGATGGCGGGCTGCTGGTGACGGCCTCGTGCTCGGCGCGCATTTCCCAAGAGGACTTCTTCCAAATAGTCCGCCGCGCCGCCGCTGGTGCCCGGGTCCGCACCCGCCTCCTCGCCTATAACCTGCACCCAGCCGACCATCCAATAGACCCAGCCTTCCCCGACGGACGCTACCTCAAGTGCATCTTCGCTCGCGTCTATCGTCCTTCTTGATGGGGCTGGGTGAAAGGCATATCCCGTTGCACTAGCCAACCTGCATCTCTCGATGAGATCCATAAATTGGGAAAAGGTCAACAAGCAGAGGTGCTGGAATTGTCTTGACGCGGCCCGGCAAAACGCATATCCTCGTTGCCTTATGTCAACCTGCATCCCGTCCTGATGAACAATCTCTCCGAAGATCTGCGCCTCAAACTCGACGCCCTGCCCACTGAATCCGGCGTCTATATTATGAAAAGACGCGACGGGCAGATCATCTACATCGGCAAGGCCAAAAGCCTGCGCGACCGGGTGCGCTCGTACTTTCGCACGTCGGGCGGCGATGGCCGGCGTCAGTTCAAAGCCTTAGTCCGCAACATCGCCGATATCGACTACATCGTAACGGGTAGCGAGCAGGAGGCCCTCATTCTCGAAGCCACCCAAATCCGCACGCACAAACCGCGCTACAACATCCTGCTCAAAGACGACAAGAAATACCCTTACATCCGCATCACAGCCGAACCTTTCCCCCGCATCTTCGCCACCCGCGACGTAGTCCGCGACGGCTCGCGCTACCTCGGCCCGTACAGCAACGTCCGCGCCATGCACACCACCCTCGACATGCTGCGCAAGGTCTTTCCCATCCGCTCCTGCAACGCCCAGTTGCCCTCAGACAAGGTGCCGCTGTGCCTCGAATACCACATCAAGCGCTGCGAAGGTCCCTGCGAAAACCTCGTCTCGGCCGAGGACTACCGCAAAACCGTCGAGCGGGCCGTGCGCTTTTTGCGCGGCCAGAACGCCGAAGTAATCCGCGAGTTGCAAAAGCGCATGAGCGAAGCCGCCGAGGACATGCGCTACGAGAAAGCAGCCCGCTACCGCGACCAGATCCAAGCCCTAGAATCCATGCGGGCGCGCCAAAAGGTCGTCCTCGACGACCCGGTTGATCGCGACGTCCTCGGCATGGCCCGCAGCGACGACGAAGCTTGTTGCAGCGTCCTCGAAATCCGCGAGGGCCGCCTGCTCGGCAAAAAGCACCACTTCCTCGGCGGGGTCATGGAGTCCTCAGACGGGGAAATCCTCTCGGCCTTTGCGCGGCAATTCTACCTGCAAAACGACTTTGTCCCGCCCGAGATCCACCTGCCGGCCCCGCTAGCGGACGCCGACGCCGTGGCCGCTTGGCTGTCGCAAAAGGCCGACGGCAAGGTCGGGTTGGCAACCCCCCAGCGCGGTGCCAAGGCGCAGATGCTGGACATGGCCGCCAAAAATGCCGCCCAGATGCTCGCTGAACGCCAGCACAAGCGCGAGATGAAGCGCGACCGCATCCCCCAATCGGTCTATGCCCTCCAGCGCGACTTGCAGCTAGCGGCTCCGCCCCGCCACATCGAAGGCATCGACATCTCCACCTTCCAAGGCGAGCACCCGGTCGGCTCGTTAGTCTGCTTTATCGACGGCCGGGCCAAGCGCAGCCAGTACCGCTACTTCAAAATCCGCGACCTCGCCCAGCCCGACGACTACGCCGCCATCCACCAAGTGGTCTATCGCCGCTTCCGCGGCCTTATCGAGCGCAACGAGCCGCGGCCCGACTTGCTACTCATCGACGGCGGGCTCGGCCAACTTACCAGTGCAGTCGCCGCCCTGCGCGAGCTAGACATGGCAAACCAACCCGTCGTCGGCCTCGCCAAGCGCTTTGAGGAAGTCTTCCTACCAGGCCAGCGCGATCCCCTGCTGCTGCCCAAAACCTCGGCCAGCCTGCGCCTGTTGCAGATGCTGCGCGACGAAGCCCACCGCTTCGCGCTCAAAAACCACCGCCAGCAACGCGCCAAGAGTGCCCTGAGCTCGACCTTGGACCACATCCCCGGCATCGGCCCGCAAAAGCGCAGGGCCCTGCTCGTTGCCTTTGGCTCGGTCAAGCGCATCGCCGCCACGCCGGCCGAGCAAATCGCCGCCCTCCCCGGCTTTAGCCGCAAACAGGCCGACGCCTTGCTCGCTCATCTCAATGGCCCGCCCGAAATCCACTCCTGAACGCCCGCTGCCAGCGGCCCTGTCCATCCCCTACGAGTGCTTCCTCAAAGACATGGAGCGCGACAATGGGCTGGCGGCCAACACCCTCGACGCCTATCGCCGCGACCTCAACCGCTATCTGCACCACCTGTCGGCCCAAGGCGTCGAGCACCTAGAAGCCGTCCAACACCAGCACATCGCCCATTTGCTCCACTCGCTGAGCAATGCCGGCCTCACCCCTTCCACCATGGCCCGCAACCTCACCTCGATAAAGCGCTTTCATCAGTATTTACTGCTTCAAGGGGCAGCGACGCACAACCCGGCCGAACTCCTCGACCCACCCAAACTGGAGCGACGCCTACCAGACGTGCTGTCGGTCGAGGAAATTGCCGCCCTCCTCGCTGCACCCGACCCGGACGAGCCGCTGGGCCAGCGCGACCGAGCCATCTTCGCCGTGCTCTACGCCACTGGCATCGGCGTCTCCGAGCTGACCGCGCTGCAACAGACAGCCTTGCTACTGGCAAGAGGCCTCGTCCAAATCCGCGGCCGGCGCGAGCGCATCGTGCCCATCGCGGCCAAAGATGTCCGCACGCTCAGACGCTACCTGCGCCAAGGCCGCCCTCACCTCGCCCGTCCCGATTCGAGCGACCACGTCTTTCTCAACGCCCAAGGCGGCCCGCTCTCGCGGATGAGCGTGTGGAAGATCATCAAAACCGCCGGCGACAAAGCGCGCATCGGCAAGGAGATAAGCCCCCACACCCTGCGCCATTCCTTTGCCACGCATCTGTTGGAAGGCGGCGCCAATCTCCGCGCCGTGCAGGAGTTGTTGGGCCATGCCGACATCTCCACCACCCAGATCTACACGCACCTCGACCTCAGCTACCTCAAAGAAGTCCACAAGACTTACCATCCCCGAGGTTGAATGGCACCTCAGCTAGTCGTCGCCGCAGGACTCAACAAGTACTTCCCCTCTGGGGTGCAAGCCCTGCGCGACCTCAATTTGGAGATTAGCCGCGGTCAATTCGTCTCCATCGTCGGCCCTTCCGGCTGCGGCAAATCCACCTTCCTCCGCCTCGTGGCCGGCCTCGACGCGCCCACGAGCGGCGAGCTGCGCGTGGATGGCCACGACGCGCTCGGCCTCGCCTTCGTCTTCCAAGACGCCACGCTGCTGCCTTGGCGGTCAGTCGCGCACAACATCACCCTGCCCTTAGAGCTGCGCCGCGAGGCCGCCGCCGAGCGCGTCGCCCAGACGCTTGAACTAGTCGGCCTAACCGACTTTGCCGCTGCGTACCCGGCCCAACTTTCTGGCGGCATGCGCATGCGGGTCTCCATTGCCCGCGCGCTGGTGACTCGCCCCCAGATCTTACTCCTCGACGAGCCTTTTGGCGCGCTCGACGAAATCACCCGCCAGCGGCTCAACGAGGAATTGTTGCGCCTGTGGCAGGAAGACCGCTGGACCGGCCTCTTCGTCACCCACAGCGTCTCCGAAGCCATCTTCCTCAGCCAGCGGGTTCTCGTGATGAGCGCGCGTCCCGGCCGCATCCTCGCCGACATCCCCATCCCGTTTCCCTATCCGCGCTCAGCGTACCTGCGCAGCGCCCCTGAATTCATCCGCCTAGCCAATGGGATTTCGCGCCAACTCGCCCGCGCCGACGACTCATGAGACGACTGCGCTCCCTAACGACCAACGCCCTACCCCCGCTGCTGTTTTTCGCCTTGGTCCTGTGCGCTTGGCAAGCGGCGGTTTCGCTCCTCGCGATTGAGCCTTTTCTGCTACCCGGCCCCTTGCTCGTGGCCCGAGCCATCGCCGACAACTTGCCGCGCCTGCTGTCGGCTACCCTGCTGACGGCCTTGGGTGCCCTCTTGGGATTCACCCTCAGCTTTGCCTTTGGCTTCTTGGTCGCCCTGCTGTTTTCCCAGTCGCGCCTCATCGAGCGCAGCCTCTACCCTTATGCGATCTTCTTGCAGACCATGCCCATCGTAGCCATCGCGCCCCTGATCATCCTGTGGATCGGCTACGGCCTCCAAGGCGTGGTGGCCGTCTCCTTCATCATCGCCCTCTTCCCGGTCATCGCCAATACCACTGACGGCCTGACCCGCGTCGATCCCTACATCCTCGATCTCTTCGCGCTCAACAAGGCCAGCCGCTGGCAGGTGCTGTTCAAGCTCCGCGTCCCCGGCGCCGTACCCCAGATGCTCGTCGGTGCCCGCATCTCCAGCGGCCTGTCGGTCATCGGCGCGATTGTCGGCGAATTCTTCGCCGGCTACGGCACTGAGGACTTTGGCCTCGGCTACTTGATCATCCTCACCAACGGCCAAGCCAAAACCGACTACCTCTTCGCCTGCATTTTGTTTTGCACGTTGCTCGGCTTGGGGCTATTTACCGCCGTGGGCACCTTGAGTACTTTCTTGCTCAGGCGCTGGACGGGGGCACCCGAGTAAATTGCAGCTCCCACTCACACCACGAGGATTTCCGCGATGTTCAAATACCCGCTCTTGGCGGCCCTTCTCGCGCTCGTCGCCTGTGCCGCTAAAGAAGAAGCCCCGACCGCTGTCCAACTCGCGCTCAACTGGTTCCCGGAAGCCGAACACGGCGGCTTGTACGCGGCCGCGGTCCACGGATACTACGAAGAAAGCGGCGTCGAGGTCGAAATCCTCGGCGGCGGCCCAGACGCGCCGGTCGTCCAGCGCGTGGCCACTGGCGCGGTAGCCTTTGGCATAGTCAATGCCGACGACATTCTGTACGCCCGCGCCCAACAAATTCCGGTGGTCGCGCTCATGGCTTCCTACCAGATCAACCCGCACTGCATCATCGTCCACGAGAGCGCCGGCATCGACTCCATTTCGCAAATCAAAAACATGACCTTGGCCCTGTCGCAACGCCCGGCCTTCTCGCACTATCTGCGCTGGAAATACCCGTTTGCAGGCGTCACAATCGTTCCCTATCCCGGCAATGTGGCCCAATTCCTCGCGGACGAGAATTTCGCTCAGCAGGGCTACGTCTTCAGCGAGCCTTTCGTCGCCAAGGTCAAAGGCGGCGATCCCAAGGCCCTGCTCGTAGCCGACACCGGCTTCAATCCCTATGCCAGCGTGCTCATCACCACCGAAGAGCGCATCGCCGCCGAGCCTGAGCTCGTCGGTGCCGTAGTCCGCGCCAGCGTCAAAGGCTGGGAGCAATACCTCGCCGAGCCAGAAGCGACCAACCGCCACATCAACAGCCTCAATCCCGAGATGGGTATGGACATTCTCGCCTATGGGGCCGCCGAATCCATCGCCATGATTCTCGATCCGGTCGCCCAACAAAACGGCCTCGGCAGCATGACCCTTGAGCGCTGGCAGGAGCTAGTAGAACAAATGGTGGCCGCTGGCCTGATCAAAGACGGCGTCGTGAATGCCACAAGGGTTTTCACCAACCGCTTCTTGCCCTAGTGCCTTGGCCTTTTTGCAGAACATCGCGCTCGGCCGCTATATCGCGCTCGACTCGCCGATCCATCGCCTCGACCCGCGCACCAAGCTAGGGGCCGTTTTCGCCCTGACGCTGGCGGCCTACGCAGCACCCAACGCGTACGCCTTGCTGATGCTGGCAGCCTTCCTGCTTTTGGCCATCGCCTTGACGCAGGTGCCTTTGCGCCTCATCCTGCGCCAGCTCAAAACCTTTGTTTGGCTCTTCCTGTTCACCTTTGGCCTCCACGCGCTGCTCACGCCTGGCCGGCCCGTTTTGCCGTTGCCCTTTTCTGAGCACGCCCTGACCGCCGAGGGCCTGCGCTTGGGGGCCTTTTTCACGGCGCGGCTGGCCGCGGCCATCGTCGCCGCCACGCTCTTGACGCTCACGACCGCACCGATGGAGATAACCAGTGGCTTGGAGCGCCTCTTCAGTCCCTTGCGCCGCTTCGGCTTTCCGGCCGGCGACATGGCGTTGATGATCTCCATTGCCCTGCGGTTCATTCCCGTGCTCCTCGACGAAGCCGAGCGTCTGCAAAAGGCCCAACTAGCGCGTGGGGCCGACTTTAGCGGTCCTTTTCTGCGCCGCAGCAAAAACCTCGTCCCCTTGCTCGTACCCCTCCTCGTCGCAGCCTGCGGGCGCGCCGACCGCCTCGCCTTGGCCATGGAAAGCCGCTGCTACGCCAGCGGGGCTGCTCGCACTCACTATCGCCCGCTGCGCTTTGGCCGCGCCGACGGTCTATCCGCCTTGGCCGTCCTAGGCTTGGTTGCGCTCGTGTACTATCTGCGTTAGGGCGATGCGAACTCTGCGCTTGGTAATCGAATACGACGGCACCCACTTCGCCGGCTGGCAGAGCCAAAAGAGCGACCGCACCGTGCAAGACGCGCTCGAACAAGCCCTGCACATCCTGCTCAAAGAGCCGGTCCGCCTCATTGGCGCGGGCCGCACGGACGCCGGAACCCACGCCCTCGGGCAGGTGGCTCACTTCCAGCTCGCGGCCGCGCTGCCCACCGCCCGGCTGCTCCGCAGCCTCAACGGTCTATTGCCCCCAGACATTGCCGTGCGCGCCGCCGACGAGGTCGCCGCAGACTTCCACGCCCGCTACAGCGCAACTCGCAAGCGCTATCGCTACCGCATCCACCAAGGCAAGGCGGCCGTCAACCGCGCTCAGGTGTGGACCTATTATTCGACGCTATCTCTGGCACCCATGGCCACAGCCGCTCGCACGCTCTGCGGCGAGCGCACCTTTGGAGCCTTTTGCAAACAGGATCCCATCCCCGAGCACCTGACCTGTCACGTCTTCGACGCGGTCTGGTCCCAACGCGGCCCCGAACTGGTCTTTGAAATCGAGGCCAACCGCTTCCTCCGCCACATGGTGCGGATCCTCGTCGGCACTATGGTCCAAATCGGCCGCGGCACGCGGCCGCCGACGGCCATAGCCGACCTGCTCGCCAGCGGCGACCGCACCGCAGCCGGCGCCACGGCCCCGGCGTGCGGCCTTTGTCTGTTGTGGGTAGCCTACCCTGATAGCTTGCGCGATGTGTGCGGAAATGACCTAGCCTAAATGGGCAAAAAATTCCAGCGGCATAGCGAAAATTTTACCTGCGGAAATTGTGGCTTTCCCGTGCAGGGCAATGGCTACACCAATCACTGCCCCAAATGCCTCTGGAGCCAACACGTCGATGTACACCCAGGTGATCGCGCTGAGCACTGCCGCGGCTTGATGGAGCCGGCGGGATTTACCATCAAACGCGGCAATTATATCCTCATCCACCGCTGCACCAAATGCGGCATTAGCAAAAAGAATAAGGCCGCCAAAAACGATCGCTTTGCGGCGATCCTGAGTCTGTGCGGCGAATTGCCGGGCTAGCAGCACGGCGAGACTGCTGGGCAATACTTGCAACTTATGTGTATGATTATTATATAATTACTTGCTTGTTGTTGGCGAAATTTATTTCCCGAGGTACAACCTTGCGCTTTATCTACTCACTCGCTCTGCTGGCATTGGTTTTGAGCCATGCCGACGCGTCCATTGGGGCGTCGCGTCGCACGGCCGTAGTGCGGGCCGTGGAGCGGGTGCAGCCCTCGGTCGTCAGCCTCCATGTGCGCTACCGCGAGCGCGTCCAGCATCTATACAGCAGGTATCGCGGAGACCCTTTTTGGAATCTTTTCTCGCCTCTCTACTACGTGCCCCAAGACCAAACTGGCTCGGGCTTTGTCGTCGATGACGAAGGCTACATTCTCACCAATAGCCACGTCGTCGGCGATCCGCGCCAACTACAAAAGATCTCGGTCTCGTTACCCGAGCCCGACAGCCGCACCTTTGAGGCCCGCTACGTGGCCTCAGACCCCAATTCCGACCTCGCCGTCCTCAAGGTAGAGGACGGCAATATGCCGGTTGCGCCTTTGGGAACTTCAGACGATGTTCTGGTCGGCGAATGGGCCATTGCCATCGGCAACCCCTTCGATTTGGGGCCCACCGTCAGCATCGGCGTCGTCAGTGCCCTAGATCGCGATTTTTCCGAACCCAAAGGCGATTACTACTACCGAGACATGATTCAGACCGATGCGGCCATCAATATCGGCAACAGCGGCGGCCCCTTGGTCAATGCCGACGGCGAGGTTATTGGCATCAACAGCTTTATTTACACCGGCGGCGAATACTCCAGCGGCTCTATTGGCATTGGCTTCGCCATTCCCATCGACACGGCCGCGAGCTTTTTGGAGGAAATTCGCCAGCACGGCCAAGTGCGCCGCTCTTGGACCGGTATCCTAGCTGTCCAAGACATCACCCCGAATCTAACGGAGTACCTACGGCTCGATTCCACCGATGGGGCCCTAGTCGTCAGGGTGGCCCGAGCCAGTCCGGCCGAGTTGGCGGGCCTTGAAAGCGGCGACGTGATCGTCGCGATCAACGACGAAAAGATCCGCAATGCCAACGAGGCCATTGGCGTCCTGCGCGGCTTGCGCGTCGGCGAAGTCGCCGCGCTCGGCGTGGTGCGCCACAACGAGCATTACAACTTAGACCTGACCCTTGAAGAGCGCCCCTACCGGACGCGGCGTTAGAGGCAGGAAGGATGCGAAAATGAGGCAGTTCATACCCAATGTGTTCACCATCGGCAACTTGCTCTGCGGGTTCCTCGCCCTGCACTACGCCTTTAACGGCAACTATGTGCCAGCCGCTTGGCTCATCTTCTTGGGCGCGGTATTCGACAAAATGGACGGCCAACTCGCCCGGGTCATGGGACGCGACTCCCCGTTTGGGCTCCACTTCGACTCTATCGTCGATGCCTGCACCTTTGGCATCGTGCCTGCTGCCATCATCTATCAGGCCCACCTGCCAACCGGCTGGGGGTTGGCGCTGGCTTTCGCGTACCTGCTGTGCGGTGCCATGCGCCTCGCCCGCTTTAATGCGCTCAGCCTAGAGGGCGAGCGCGGCGAATTTTACATGGGGCTAGCCATTCCCACGGCCGCGGTCTGCCTCACCCAATACGTGGTCTTTGTCAAAGCCTGGCCCATTCCCCACGCCACGCCGCTGGCCGTGCTGCTGATTTTGGTGTTGTCCTTCCTGATGGTCAGTCGGCTCAATTACGACAGTATTCCCAACTTCCGCGGCACCTCCCTCAGCGACCGCTTCAAACAGCTTTACTTCGTCGCCACGGTCGGGCTGATCATCTACGACGGCATCTTTTTCTTTCCCATGATCCTCGTGTACGTCTTCTCCGGGCCCTATCGCTGGATCTTCCGGCTTTTGCACGGCGACGTCACGCAACACGCCTGAGTCCCCATGCTGCGCGACAAGCCCCTCAGCCACCTGATCCTCATCCTCTTCACCACGATGATCAGTGCCAACCTCATCGGCGAGATGCTGCGGTTTATCCTCATGGCCGTAGTCGGCCCCGATACCATTGTCGAACTTGCTCTCCTGCGCTACGTGGAGTATTCCATCGGACCGCATATGTTCAACCTCATCATCCTGTCCTTTTCGTTTGAACTGTCGCTAAAGTTCAACCTAATCACCATATTGGGACTCTTCGTCGGCTGGTACTACTTCCGCCACAGCTATTAAAAACATCTTCCGGGAGATAGAGCCATGTTCGGTATGGGCCACTGGGAAATACTCATCATCTTCGTCGTCATTCTGCTCATCTTCGGCGCTAAGCGCATCCCCGAGATGGCGCAGGGCTTGGGCAAGGGCATCCGCGAGTTCCGCACCGCCATGCGCGACGTGCAGGACGAAATCGAGGCCCCGAAACAACCTACGCAGCCTACAGCCCCCCCGGCTCAAACCGAGCCCCAGTCTAAAGACAAGGACCAAGCCGCCTCCTAACTCATGGCGCTCAACCAAGCCACGGCCCACGAACTCAGTGCTCGACTGCAACAAGGGGAAATCACCGCCCGTCAGCTAGTCGAGGCCGCGCTCGACCGCATCGGAGCAATCGACGGCCAGATCAACGCCTTCATCAGCGTAGATCCAGCGGGTGCCCTAACGCACGCCGACTGCATTGACCAGCGGCGCGCGGCGGGTGCGGCTTTGGGGCCTTTGGCGGGCATTCCCTTGGCCCTCAAGGACGTCCTCTGCGTGCGCGGCGGGCGCACCACCTGTGGCTCGAAAATCCTCGAACACTTCATCGCCCCCTACGACGCCACGGCCGTCGAGCGGCTGCGCACCGCCGACGCCGTCTTCATCGGCAAGACCAACCTAGACGAATTCGCCATGGGCTCGTCCTGCGAAAACTCCTATTTCGGCCCCACCTTAAACCCCTGCGACCCCGAGCGGGTACCGGGTGGCTCCAGCGGAGGATCGGCTGCGGCGGTCGCTGCCGACGAGACCATCCTCGCCCTCGGCTCAGACACCGGCGGCTCGGTGCGCCAACCAGCCAGCTACTGCGGAGTCGTTGGCCTCAAGCCCACCTACGGTCGCGTCTCGCGCTACGGGCTTATAGCCTACGCCTCTTCGCTCGACCAAATCGGCCCCGTGACCAAGGATGTCGAAGACGCCGCCCTCCTGCTCCAAGCCATCGCCGGGCACGACCCCCGCGACTCGACTTCCAGCACCGCACCAGTGCCCGACTATCGGGCCGCGCTCCAAGGAGACATCCGCGGTCTGAAAGTGGGCTTGGCGCGCGAGCATTTCCCCGCCGCGCTCGACTCGGAGGTGGCCGCTGCGGCTCAAGATGCAGCCAACGCCCTTGTGGATGCAGGAGCCGAGCGCGTGGATGTCGAGTTGCCCGTGGCCGGCCACCCCGAATACTGCATTAGTACTTATTACATCATCGCCATGGCCGAGGCATCGGCCAATCTCGCGCGCTACGACGGCGTCAAATACGGCTATCGCGCCGAGGGCAGTACCGACCTGCAAGAGTTGTATTTGCAGACGCGCAGCGAGGGCTTTGGCACCGAGGTAAAGCGCCGCATCATGCTCGGTGCCTACGCCCTGAGTGCCGGCTACTACGACGCGTACTACCGCAAGGCCCAGCAGGTTCGCACCCTGATTCGCCAAGACTTTGCCCGCGCTTTTGCCTCCTGCGACGTGCTGCTCTCGCCCGTGGCCCCGACCACCGCCTTCCGCCTCGGCGAACAGCTCGACGACCCCTTGCAGATGTACCTCAACGACATCTACACGGCCTCGGTCAACCTCGCCGGGATTCCGGCCATATCCGTGCCCTTTGCCCACAGCGACTTGCCCATTGGCGTGCAACTATTGGCCCCGACCCTCGAAGAGGCCCGCCTGCTGCGCACAGCCCATGTCTTGGAGCGGGCAGCCGCCTGAGATAGCAATTACCGGAGATCAAACCATGAGATACTGTGCCCTCGCAGTCTGCATCCTACTTTCGACCCTGACGTCCGCTGCGGCGATCAACCCCAACGCCGGCACCACGGGTTTCAACTTTCTCAAGATCGGCGTCGGCACCCGCGCTGCTGCACTCGGTGGGGCCTATGCGGCCGTGGCCGGCAACATCGAGGCATCGGCTTGGAATCCGGCCGGGCTTTTCGGCTTGAGCGAGCGCACGGCCGCACTCGCCTACAACAGCTATTTCGTCGATTCCCAAGCCGGCTTCGCCTCCATCGCCGCCCCCAAGGGGTCGCGCGTCCACGCCCTAAGCGTCCACTACGTATCCTACGGCGACTTGCTGCACACCGACGTGGAAGGGCGCGATTTGGGGACCTTCTCGGCGACCGACCTCGCCGCGTATTTGTCCGTGGCCCAACAGCTCGGGCCGGACTGGCTGGCCGTCGGCGTCAATCTAAAAGCCGTTTATTCAAACATCGCCGAGTTTTCTTCAGACGCTTATCTCGCCGATCTCGGCCTCCTCGTCCGCGCCCCGCTCGAGGGCACGACCCTCGGCGCAGCAATTGCCAACCTCGGTTTTGTGCGCTCGGGCTACACGGCCGGCTTCAAGGACTCGCTGCCGGTACACATCCGGCTGGGGATGGCCCATCGCCTCGCGCACATGCCGGTGCCCGTGCTCTTGGTGGCCGATTTCAACTTGCCCAACGACAACGACTCCTACCTAGCCTTCGGCCTCGAGGTCCAACTCGCTGGCGGCCTCTACATCCGGCCCGGTTACACCACCCAACAGACCGGTGCCCAAGACGAGGCCCCACTGGGCCTGAGTGCCGGGGCCGGCCTGACCATGAACCGCTACGCGGTCGATTACGCCTACTCATCCTCTCCCGATTTAGGCCAAGTCCATCGGGTCTCAATCATCGGCACCTTTTGAAAATGACCGGCCTCAGCCCGGAGCAGCTCGCATTCTTCCACGCCGAGGGCTACGTCCACGTGCCCGACGCCTTGGCCCCCGAAGATCTAGATCCAGTCCAAGAGGAATTAGAGGAAATCGTCGCTCAAGCGGCCCAACGCCTGCTGGCCGCCGGCAAAATAGAACGCGACTACGCCGAGCTGCCTTTTACAAAACGCTTGCTTCCCCTCGCCAAAGCCGACGCCAGCGCCACGGCCGGCATCAATTTCCCCGCCAATTTGGGGCCCAATATCTTCGCCTTTTTGCACAACCCACGGCTGCTCGCTCTGCTCGAATCCCTGATCGGCCTGGAAATCTACGCCAATTCCTGCCAGCACATCCGCGCCAAAGTCCCGGCCAGCGACGAGTACGCCGGCAATTTCTCGCAAAACGAATGGGCGCGCTCCACCGCTTGGCACCAAGATCTCGGCGTGCTGTTGCCCGAAGCCGACGACACGCTCGTCGTCACCACTTGGATCCCCCTAGTCGATGCCGACGAAGAAAACGGCACCCTGATGATCTACCCCCGCTGCCACAAAGAGCCGCTGCGCCGGCACGTGCGCCCGCCCGCCGACCAAGGGGGTAGCTTCACCGTCGCGCCCGAAGAACTGCCGCCTTGGGATCCAATCGCCATCCCGGTCCAGCGCGGCGGCCTGATCGCCATTCACTGCCGCACCCCTCACGGCAGCCAGCCCAATTGCTCGGACGCGATCCGCTGGAGCATGGATCTGCGCTGGAACGACGCCCGCAAGCCCAATGGCCGGCCCCACCTGCCGGGCCTTTTCGTCCGCAGCCAAGAGCATCCCGAACTCGTGGTGCGCGACCGCGAGGAGTGGCTGACGGCCTGGAAATTTGCCCGCGTCTCCAGCCGCGGTGCTCGCACCTATCGCTGGGTCTGAGAAGCACAGCCCCGCACCCGCAAAGCCCTAACCGACTTTGTCTTTGCCAGCTAGTGGGACCAAGCCCGGAATGACGGGAGAAGCGTTACCCGTAGTCTGCGTCACTGTGTCCCAAATGGGCCATTGTCGTCGGGCGCGGAGGTTCGCCGTCTTCGCATAACCATTTGTTCCTAAAGAAATAACGGTTTAGCCGACGGCTTGGCCCGATCTTTGCAGAAGCAGGGGCATGGCCCGTCTCCTATCCTTCGTCCTCCTGCTTGGGTTCGCGTCCCTAGCCGAAGCCACAGTCGTTATCAGCGAAGTGCTCGCCGATCCGCCTTCGGGGGCCGCTGGCGACGCCAACCAAGACGGCCAGCGCAACACCTACGAAGACGAATTCATCGAACTGTACAACGCCGGTTCAGCATCCATCGCCCTAAGCGGCTGGCGCTTGGGCGACAGCAGGTCGCCGGATACCCACTTCCAATTCCCCGCCGACGCTGCGATCGCACCCGGTTCGTACGTCGTCCTCTTCGGCGGCGGCACTCCCTCGGGATTCACCGTCCCCGTCTATATCGACGACGGACGCATTGGCAACGGACTAACCAACAGCGGCGAGAAAATTAGCCTGATTGACGACAACGGCACGGAGATCGCCATCGTCTCGCACGACGATTGGCCCGACGACCAGTCTATCGTCCGCCATCCACCCGACAGCGGAGCGTTTGAACCCCACAAAACGGCCTCGCCGACCGGGGCACCCTTTTCGCCCGGCCGCGCCGTCAATGACCCGCCGACCGACCCGCCGACCGACCCGCCGACCGACCCGCCGACCGACCCGCCGACCGACCCCCAGCCCCCCAGACCGGACTACTCCCTCTTCATCAGCGAAGTGCTCGCCGACCCACCTTCGGGGGCCGCCGGCGACGCCAATCAAGACGGCGAGCGCGACACCTACGAAGACGAATTCGTCGAACTGTACAACGCCGGTTCAAACCCAATCGACCTAAGTAGCTGGCGGCTGGGCGACAACACCGCGTCGGACACCCACTTTCAATTCCCCGCCGACGCCGCGATCGCACCCGGCTCGTACATCGTCCTCTTCGGCGGCGGCACCCCAACGGGGTTCACCGTGCCCGTCTATATCGACGACGGAAAAATCGGCAACGGACTGACCAACAGCGGCGAGAAAATTAGCCTGACCGACGACAACGGCACGGAGATCGCCGTCGTCTCGCACGACGATTGGCCCAGCAAACAGTCCCTCGTCCGCCATCCACCCGATGGCGATAGCTGGGTCGCGCACAAAACCGCCTCAACGGTCAAGGCCCTCTTCTCGCCCGGCCGCACGCACATCATTCCCAAACCGGACTACCCCCTCTTCATCAGCGAAGTGCTCGCCGACCCGCCTTCGGGGGCCGCTGGCGACGCCAATCAAGACGGCCAGCGCGACACGTACGAAGACGAATTCATCGAACTGTACAACGCCGGTTCAAACCCAATCGACCTAAGCGGCTGGCGGCTGGGCGATAGTAGGTCGCCGAACACCCACTTCCAATTCCCCGCCGACGCGGTCATCGCCCCGCACTCGTACGTCGTCCTCTTCGGCGGCGGCACCCCCTCGGGATTCACCGTGCCCGTCTATACCGACGACGGACGCATCGGCAACGGACTGACCAACAGCGGCGAGAAAATTAGCCTAATTGACGACAACGGCCATGAGATCGCCATCGTCTCGCACGGCGGTTGGCCCCGCAAACAGTCCCTCGTCCGCCATCCACCTGACGGCGATAGCTGGGTCGCGCACAAAACCGCCTCAACGGTCGAGGCCCTCTTCTCGCCCGGCCGCACGCACATCGTCCCCAAACCAGATTACTCCATCTTCATCAGCGAAGTGCTCGCCGACCCGCCGTCCCGTGCAGCCGGCGACGCCAATCGAGACGGCCAGCGCGACGGGTATGAAGACGAATTCGTCGAACTGTACAACGCCGGTTCAAACCCAATCGACCTAAGCGGCTGGCGCTTGGGCGATAGCAGGGCGCCGAACACCCACTTCCGCTTTCCCGCCGACGCGGTCATTGCCCCGCACTCGTACGTCGTCCTCTTCGGCGGCGGCACCCCAACGGGGTTCACCGTGCCCGTCTATACCGACGACGGACGCATCGGCAATGGCCTGACCAACAGCGGCGAGGACATTCGCCTGATCGACGACAACGGCCATGAGGTCTCAGTCGTCTCGCACGACGATTGGCCCAAAGACCAGTCCCTCGTCCGCACCCCATCGGCGGGAGGCGCGTTTGTCCCGCACAAAACGGTTTCGCCGCGTGAGGCGCCCTTTTCCCCCGGCCACGCCTCAGAAACGCGGCCCGTCATCGCCTATCCCCTCTTCATCAGCGAAGTGCTCGCCGACCCCCCCGAAGGACCGGCCGGCGACGCCAATCGAGACGGTCGGCACGACCCCTATCAAGACGAATTCATCGAACTGTACAACGCCGGTCCTATTCCCATCTCCTTAGTCGGCTGGCGGTTGGGCGACGCTGATTCAATAGGCGATTACTTCCGCTTTCCGCGCAACGCCGTCATTGAACCCGACTCCTACGTCGTCCTCTTCGGCGGCGGCACCCCAACGGGATTCACCATCCCCGTCTATACCGACGACGGGCGCATCGGCAACGGACTGACCGACAGCGGCGAGTCCATCCACCTGATCAACGATCATGGCCATGAGGCCGCGTCCCTCTTCCAATCCACTTGGCCCGACGACCAGTCCTTCGTCCGCACCCCATCGGCGGGAGGCGCGCTTGTTCCGCACAAAACCGCCTCCCCGAGTGAGGCCCCATTTTCACCCGGGTACGCACCGGGTACGCGGCCCGTCTTGACCTACGCCATCTTCATCAGCGAAGTGCTCGCCGACCCCCCCGAAGGACGGGCTGGCGACGCCAACCGAGACGGCCGGCGCGACCCCTATCAAGACGAATTCATCGAACTGTACAATGCCGGACCCGTGCCTATCTCCCTAGCCGGCTGGCGGTTGGGCGACGCTGGCTCTCTGAGCGATTACTTCCGCTTTCCGCGCAACGCCGTCATTGAACCCGACTCGTACGTCGTCCTCTTCGGCGGCGGCAACCCGTCGGAGTTCGCCATTCCCGTCTATACCGACGACGGAAAAATCGGCGATGGCCTGACCGACAGGGGCGAGTCTATCCACTTGATCAACGATCGTGGCGATGAGGTCGCGTTTCTGTCTCAATCCACTTGGCCCGACGACCAGTCTATCGTCAGTACGCCACCGGCCGGCGGCGCGTTTGTCCCGCACAAAACCGTCTCGCCGAGTGAGGCCCCCTTCTCACCCGGAGTCGCCCCAGAAACGCAGACTAAACCAGAAAAGCCAAAACCGCCGCCCGTGCCCAAACCGGATTACGCCCTCTTCATCAGCGAAGTGCTCGCCGACCCCCCCGAAGGACGGGCTGGCGACGCCAATCGAGACGGCCAGCGCGACCCCTATCAAGACGAATTCGTCGAACTGTACAACGCCGGTTCAACACCCATCAACCTAAGCGGCTGGCGCTTGGGCGACGCTTCGTCCCTATTCTCTTACTTCCACTTCCCGCCCGACGCCGTCATTACCCCCGGCTCGTACGTCGTCCTCTTCGGCGGCGGCCGCCCGTCGGGGTTCACCGTGCCCGTCTATACCGATGACGGACGCATCGGCAACGGACTGACCAACAGCGGCGAGGCCATCCACCTCATTGACGGCACCAGCGAGTTGGTCGCCAGCGTCTCGCACGACAGGTGGCCCGACGACCAGTCTATCGTCCGCACGCCCCCGGCCGGCGGCGCGTTTGTCCCGCACAAAACCGCCTCCCCGACCGGGGCCATCTTTTCACCCGGACGAGGCGTAGAGCCAGCGTCCGCAGAGAGGATCGTCCATCCGCCGGCCGCCAAACTCCCGGCCTACGCCCTCCAAGTTTGGCCCAACCCCTTCAACGCAACCACCCACCTCGGCTTCCACCTCAGCCATGCCGCATCCGTCTCTTTGGCTATCTACAACGTCCAAGGCCAACTCGTGCGCACGCTAGTGGATGCGCCGCTCCACCCCGGCGTCCACCGGACGCTATGGGATGGCCGAGACGAACGCGGCCAGGCGGCCGCCACCGGCCCGTACTTCGCCCGCTTCCGCATCGCGCACAGCCCCCCGCGCTACGCCAAGCTCGTCCTCCTCCGCTGAGGCCGCAAAAAGCCCCATCTCCACGACCGGAGACGGGGCTTTCGCCAGCGAGATTTAGGGATGCGTCAGTTTTGATAGGCGTGCTTAAACTCGTGCAATAAGGCCCGCATCTTCTCCACCTGCTCCACATCCACCGTCTGCTTGCACTTCATGGCCCCCCGCAGCAGCTTGTGCAACAGCACCAGCTTTCCGGTATATGCGGCCATCGCTTCGCCGCCTTCTGCCACCTCCTTGAGCCGCTGCGTCATAAAGTACTGGGCGACGACGTGCTGGATTTTGTTGGCGTGCTCTTCTTTGTTGGCCACCCACCTTGCTAGCTGGTTCGCGCTTTGGGCGTCGCTCTGGCCCGCCAGCGCAGTGATCTGCGCCATGGACTTCTCAATGGTCGTGAGATCTTCCTCAATCGCGGCAAAACGCGCCTCGTCCCCATAAACGCCGCAGGGAATCTCGCAATGCGCCAATAGCGGCGCGGCTACGGCCAAAAGACAACAGGCGAGCAGAAGCATCAATTTTCCGTTCTTCACAAGGGCCTCCTTGGCGAAATGGTTCGTGGATATAGGCAAGGCATTATAGGGCGATTTCGCTGGTGGGGCAATTTTGCGACCGCCCTAATCGCGCCAAGTGCGCGAATCTGCGCGGATGAGCCAGCGGTTGATCGCGCCGTCCGCGTCCAAGTCGGAGGCTTCTTCTAGCTGCGCCTCAAACTGGCGGTCGGTCACTTGAATGATCGGCGGCCAGCTAAAGTGCTGCAAGACCCGAGCCTCCATGCCGAGCGAGTCCAAGCTGGACGCATAGTGGCCGCGCGCGCGGCGAAAGCTCTGCTGGCGGTAGTAGATCCCGCGCAAGACCCGCTTGGCCTCCTCGGCGGCGGCCGGGCGAAATGCCACCTTTTGCCGCCCGACGACCTCGGCGGCAAACTGCACGAACCCCCACTTTTCCGGGTAGTGCATATCCACCAGCCCTTGCGGCGACCAGACCCAGTTGTCCGGGCTGCGGCCCTCTACTTTGACGTACTTGCCCGCATCGTTGGCCACAGCCCATTGCACCCGCGAAAAGTTGATCCGCCATTGATCGCCATCCATCGGCGGTACCTTCCTTTGCGTGGCCTCGGCCAGCACGGCCCACGGAAAGGCCATCTCCACGGACCAGCCTTGGTCCTCGTCGCTGGGGTCGTTAATGCTGCCCCACACGCGCACGGCCGTTTGCAGGCCGGCGATGTCCCAAGCACTGATGAAGGGGCCGCCGTCTCGGTAGGGCTTGACCATCAACAAATCCCACTCCGTGCCAAGGGCATTGATTTCAAACTCGTAGTACTGATGCGTATCGCCGTCTGGGTCGATAAAGACCTCGAAGTCGTTTTCTTGGTAGATCGTCGCGTCGCGCACGGCGATTGTGGCCCACACATGCGGCTCCTCCAAATCGGCAGCTATATACAGATACTCGTCGTCCCACAGCATCTTGGCCCGCGTCTGTAGGCGCGGCACGGGCCGGCGCTCGCCCTCGATATCGACAAAAGGCGCGGTCCAATCCGCCCGCTGCCAAGACGGCTCGTCGAGATTGCCGTCGATGTCGATGGCCCCGGCCGTGCGGTGCGCCACATAGGTCCGCGGCTCAATGCTTTGTACGTAGTCAATGTCAAAGCGCGGTTGCCCCGCGGCGACAGAGGCCAGCAAGGCCGCGCCCAACATAGCCCAGTGCAACATGGCTCCTCCTTTGTGCGCTCGTTTGCATCAATATACGACTTTGCGCTACTTTTTCACGGTGCAGAGCTAACAATCCACGCCAAACGGACCCATACTATGACCGACAAAATGGCCCTCTACAAGAGTGGCATGAACAAATTCGCCCAGCAAGACTTTGCCGGTGCCTTGGACGACCTAGCCCAAGCTGTCGGGCTCGATCCGCAATTTGCCGACGCCTACCAAGCCATGGCGCATTGCCACGAGAAGTTGGGCGACCTCGACCAAGCCCTCAGCTCGGCGCAAAAGGCCGCCGAGCACCACCCCGACGACTTCCTCGTCCACACCAGCCTCTCCATGTTCTACCAGCGCAAAGGCATGATCGCCGAGGCCGAAAGAGAAAAGGCCATCGCCGCCCGCCTGCAAGCGGAAAACCCCTTGTAGCCCATCCAGCCCAACCCACGCGGCCAATTCCCAACATGCAGCTCGGCCCTCACCGGCTAAACCCCTTCAAGGAGGATATGCCCATCCTCACCCTAGCGCCGATGGCCGGGGTGAGCAACTGGGTCTTCCGCCTTATATGCGCCCGCCTCGGTGCGCGCTTGGTCGGGGTCGAATTTATCAACTGCCGCGCCATCGGCATCCGCTCGCGCAAGAGCTTGCAGATGCTCGACTTTTCCGACGCGCCCATCTACGCCGACACCGGCATCTCCCTGTTGGCCGCGCAAATCTACGGCAACGACATCGACCTGATTGCCAATGGCGCGCGAGAATTTGAGCGGCGCGGGGCGCAGGTGGTGGATATCAATTTCGGATGTTCCGTACCCAAGATCGTCGCCAAAGGCTGCGGCGCAGCTTATTTGCGCGATCTCGATCGGCTCTATCAAGCCGTCGAGCGCACCGTCAAAGCCGTCTCGGTTCCGGTCATCGTCAAGACGCGCCTAGGCTGGGACGACGACCAGCTCAATATCCT
This sequence comes from uncultured Latescibacterota bacterium, assembly GCA_958295495.1. GTDB lineage: Bacteria > Latescibacterota > UBA2968 > UBA8231 > UBA8231. The sequence continues at coordinate 5,559,481 of OY282352.1, read as the reverse complement.
CGAAGTAGTGCGCCGCTGCGAGGACGCCGGTGCCCAAGCAGTAGCCATCCACGCCCGCACCGTCGTGCAAAAATACAAGGGCCGGGCCAACTGGCACTGGATCGGCCGCGCCGTTGAAGCCTCCGCGCTGCCCATCATCGGCAACGGCGACGTGCTCACCCTCGACGACGCTCGCCGCATGCAGCGAGAAACGGGCTGTGCCGCGGTCATGGTCGGGCGGGCGGCACTGGCCAATCCGTGGCTCTTTTCCGGCCGCGGCGGCGCAACCCTCTCAGAGCGCATCAACTTGGCGCTGGAGCAGCTGCGCCTGATGGCCGCGTACAAAGGCGAGCGCGCCGGCGTCCGCGAGACGCGCAAGCACCTCGCGCTCTACTTCAAGAGCTTGCCTCGCGCCTCCGAACTGCGCGGCCGCCTGCTGACAACCGCTTCCTTGGCCGAGTTGGTCGATCTGCTCGCCGCGTGGCAAGAACCAGCCGCCGCAGAAGCCGATCTCACCTTGTCGGCAGCCGAAGCCGAGGCACTGGCGTGGGGCGGGAATGGGTAATTGGATCGGTTCGCAACCTAGCCTTTTTCGCCGCAGAAGCGTTCTTAAAACCTGACGTTACGCATCTATAATCCTCCTACTTCATCAGCGGCGGAACTCCGCTTCCCAGACGTTATCGAAACCGCTGTACACGGGCACGTACTGGCCGGTTCGGATGCTGGAGATACCGTATTCCGGGAGAGGGACTTTCGCCAGGCATTTGCCGTCGAAGCTCTCGCCGTGCTGGTCGAAATAGAAGTCGAGGTTGTCAAAGCCGTACTGCTGGCGATGGTCGGGGAGGTCCTCTGGGTTGATGGGGATGCCGTGCAGAAAGAACATCGCTTCGGTGTCGGCTGGGGCGCACGGCTGCTTAGCGTAAGTCAGCGTGTTTTCGCCGATATATACGTCGAAGGTGGAACGGGCCGCCGGCTCGCCGGAAGTCGCCGCCGACCAATAGCCGTCAAACCACCGCCGTTTCTCCTCGAACCAGTGCTCCACTTCCCAAAGGAGGTTCCCATAGCGGTCAACCTGTCCGGCTCGGATGCCGAAGAGGTCCTCGTCGGGAAGCTGGCGCTCGGCGACGCAGGTGCCGTTGTTCTTCCAGAAATTCTCGTGCCATTCAAAATCCAGCATAGCGCGTTCCGGCGTTCCACTTTCGGCATCCAACGAATAGACGCTCAACGGGAACCGCGCATAGTTTTCGTCTTCCCAGATGCAGCTCCGGTTCCTATAGATCAGCCTGTTTCCGTGGAGGTACACATCGTACTTGGAAGGAGTGCTGCGGTCCGCTTCGGAAGTGCCCGCCGCGCCCCTTCCGTCTTCGCTTCCAAGCGGTGCCAATACTTTCAGGATGTCCGGCTGTACGGGTTCGGACGGCTTGGTCATCGCTTTCACTCGGTTGCCGAGGTGGTCTGCGTAGTACACCCAAGCGCGCAGGCGATGCCCGACATCGGCAACCGTGGGGGTGTACCCGTAGTCAGACCGTTGAACGGGGAGGCTCGTCCAGCCATCGGCATCGCCGTCTTTCTCCCACCGCCACGGTTCCCCGGATAGCCGCTGGCCGTGGGACATGTTGAGAAAGGCGACGAACGACTTGCCTTCCATTGGAGCATCGGAACTGTAGTACATGGCGGGCGGGAACTCATAGAAGTCGCGTTCGCGCAGGCGATACAGCATGCCGTCGGCCAGTTCCGCCACCGGCTCCAGCAAGGGCTCCCGAGACAAGGCACTTCGGAGGTCCTCGTCCTGCTGCCGAGAGCATGGGTTCCACGAGGTCCAGTCACTGTAGAGGTCATGGAAATAGAGGACATGCACCTCTCCTCTGCCAAGTGCGTGCGACAATGCGGGCCTCACACGATCCGGTTCACACAATAGTCTGTAATGGCGTGCCGGACTGTCGGCGTGCAAGCGCGGGATGACCGGTTTATTGGCCAGGATCGTGCCTGTCAGAGCCGCCCCCCGAATGTACTGCATGCTCTCTGAATTCCTCCACCGCGGTGCGCCTTGCCCTTGTAGCTCACCGGCATTCCAGCGCCGTATCTCGCGGGCATGCAGCGCAACCAGCCAGGCCGCCTGCAGGGACAGCGCCAACATCAGGACGGCTGCGAGAGCCCGCCGCATCGCTTGAACTCCCCGCCGACGCGGACCGGTTCCCCGCGACGCCCGTTTCCGCGCATACCGGAGGGCCCCGTCCATCAGCAGCAGCGCCGCGAATAGGAGCGGAACATACACAGGAGCGACATGTCTCCACTCCAATACATGCCAGGTGGCTCCCGGCATCATCGCGGCGACGAGCAGCGTCAGGTACGCGAGCGCAAAACCGCCGAATACGCGCAACGGACCCCAAGCAACATCCGAAGCAACAGGAGCGTCCCTTTTCCGGTCCGAGCGGCGGCAGAACGCATGGCCGGCGGCCATCACGAGGGCCAACAGGACCGGGGCGGTCAACCCGACGAGCCACCAGTCCTCAACCGCAAGTCGCAAAAACTGGTACGCGATGAAGTCAAATGAGTAGGAATCCCAGCCTCTTTCGCCGGTCGTTGATCCTGCAAGCAGAAAGTTCCGCAGCATCCACAGACCCACCGGTGCCGCGGCAATCAGCGTATAGATGGCGATGCGCTTCATCTTCTCCCGCGGCGCAACCCGTGCGGCAAGCAGCATCGGGACCACCGCCAAGATCACGGAAGCACCCATGTAGCGGGTCAGGCAGGCCAGCGCGCTGAACGACGACGCCCGGATCAGGGATGCGCGTCCGCCGCCGCTTAGGTGGGCGTCAATCTGCGTCAGCGAGAGTGTTACGAGTAGAATGAAAGCCGACTCGGTCAAGGCTTGGGACGCGATCTCGGCGAGTGGAAGGGCAAGCGCGATCGAGAGGCAGCCCCACAGCCACAGGAGACGGGAGTGCAGATGGCGCCGAAGCCACCCCCCCCCGACCAGAACGGTCAGCCCGAAGATGACGGCGTTGAGCGGCCCGGCGACGGCGTACGGGTCGAGCCCGAACAGTCCCCCGCCGGCGAGCATCGCCGGATACAGCGGTGGCGAGGACACCAAAGGGCCACCACCCGTGCCAATAAGACCATCACCCGCCAAGAGATTGCGGGCCGCTGTGATGAAGCTGGCGGCATCCGGCCCCACGCTTGGTCCGTAGTTGGCCAGCCGCAAGAACACGAGACCTGCGCCCAGCGCGGCAGCCGCGCCGAGGAGCAGGGTGAAGCGATCTGGCCGCCTAGCTGCCGCCCAAGCAGGGAACCAGACTTTTATCTTGCGAGCGGTTTCCCCTTGCGCCCCCCGGCCTCGGGCTCCGCGTTCGCTCGCCGGTCGCTTCAACTCACGCATTGGGGGTCGTCCTCGCGGCAGCCGGATTGGCCGACGCCCACGAAGGGAGCAGGCCCAGAAAGAACACCCCGACCAGACAGCACCCGCTCAATGACGAGGGTTCCCGCCACCCGCAGGGCCGGTGCCCTAAGCGGGCGACGAAACCGCACGACGCGTAGCACCTCCCCGCCCGGGTCAGTGAGGCGGGCGAGGCGGCGATAGAAGGCGTGGGCCGTCCAGCGCTTGAACCGCGTCTCGCCGGTGCGTTGGGACCGGACGCCATAGGCGACATCCGCCCCTGTGCGCCAGCGGTCCAGCCTCGGGGGGATGACCTCGGGGGGATCTTGCAGGTCGGCGTTGATGAGGAGGACGACATCGCCGGCCGCGTACTGCAAGCCGGCGGTGACGACCATCTGGTGGCCGAAATTGCGCGACAGGGCGAGAACCCGCACGCGCGCATCGGCACACTGGAGTTCCCGCAGGACGTTCAGCGTCGCATCGCGGCTGCCGTCGTCAATGTAGGCGAGTTCAAAGTCGAGCTTGGGAACCGCTTCGAGGGTGGCGACGAGGCGGCGATGGGTCTCGCGGAGGACCGCTTCCTCGTTGAAGCAGGGTGCTACAACGGCTAGAAGAAAAGAGGCGGTTCGATTATGTGGGGGGAGATAACTCATTGTTTTTAAAAACTTATGAACACATAATCCAGCAGCGTTGCGGACCGGGCAACCGGATGTCGCCGCCGCGGAAACCGCCGCGGCCGGCGGCCATATCCTCGCGCCTACTGAACTTTTTACCATTTTCCCGTCCGTGCTCAAAGCGGCAAAACCCAATGCTCCGCGGTATGGCGACACCGACAGCTAACGATAGAGTTTCAAAACGAGATGTCAAGAGAACATGGGTTGACTTTGACATCCGTACCAAGTAATGGACCGGCCTCCGAACGGTGTGCTCAGGTACATGGCGGCGCACAACCGCGGGAGCGACGGCACCGGCGAGGAGCAAGCCGCTTTCAAAGAGCGGTTCCTCCACGACGATTTCGGGCAATGGGTCGAATCTCATAGCAATGCGGCGCACGAGGCGGCATCGCTACAAGCGGCGAGTTGCGTTGGGCTGGCTCGGGACAGGGTACGCGGGACGGCATTCGGACCAGGTACTTCCATCACACCGGCTGCGCCGCTAGGCGCGACAAGCAGGCATGACAAAAGCTGCGTAACATCAGTTAAAACTAGGGGTTCGGTCTCTTAGTCGGCTCAAAGCATCGGAGACCGAGGGCGTCTCATCCGCGAAAAACGCGGGCCGCCAAGGCCACTCGACACCCCCGCAAGGCAGCCCAACAGGCGCTTCTAAGGTTGATACCCTAGCGTGGTCGTGGTATCATGGAAGGACCACTAATCTGAAATCCCGTCCAAAATGGCCAAAATCAGGCACGGGAATTTAGCTCTGAGGCATCTAAAGAAATGAAAATCAAATCCATCGACCTAGTCCGCATCGCACGCCCCGACGGCCCTTTGCTGAGCCGCCGTTCCCAAGCCGGATCGACGCTCTCGGCCTCGACCGCCCCTGCCCAGCAGAGCCAACCCCGCCGCAAGGCCTGGCCCACCGAGATTGAAGTAGCCAACCCGATGTCGCGCTTTCCGCGGTTCAAGCCCCGTCGCCAACTCTACGCCGCCCGGCAATGGCCCGGCTTTGCGGTCAAAGTCACGGCCGAGGACGGCACTTGGGGCTTGGGCACGGCGGCGGGTCGGCCAGCCGCCGCGGTCGTCGAGGACGCCTTCGCCCATATCCTCCCAGGCGAAGACTGCCTGGCCATCGACAAGCTGTGGGACCTGATGTTCCGCGTCTCCAAACCCTTCGGCACCGTCGGCATCGCCACCGTCGCCATCAGCGCCGTGGATCTAGCGCTGTGGGATCTGGCCGGTAAGCTGCAGCAAAGGCCGGTGTACCAGCTCATCGGCGGCCCGGCTCGGGAGCGGATATTCACCTACGCCACCGGCGACGACGTCGATTGGTATCGAGAGCTGGGCTTCCGCGCCTTCAAACTCCCCTGCCAGTACGGCCCGGCCGACGGCTTGTGGGGCCTAGCGCAAAACGAGCGGCGGGTGGCGGAAGTCCGCGCCTTGGTCGGCGACGACTGCGAGCTCATGCTCGACTGCTACATGGCCTTTGACGTCGAATACAGCGTCCGCCTAGCCGAGCGCCTCAGATCCTACAAGTTGCGCTGGCTGGAGGAGTGCCTGATCCCCGAAGACGTCAAAAGCCATATCGACCTCAAAGAGCGCCTGCCCTATCAAACGCTGGCCGGCGGTGAGCACTTCTACACCCACTACCCCTACCAGCAGATAATTGAGCACCGCGCCCTCGACGTGCTACAGCCCGACATACACTGGGTCGGCGGGCTGACCGCCTGTATCAAAATCTGCCAGATGGCCGAGGCCGCTGGCCTTGAAGTCTGCCTCCACGGCGGGGGGCGCGACCCCTATGGCCAACACTTGACTTGGGCGATGCCCAATACGCCTTGGGGAGAATACTACATCGGCTCAGACCCGGGAATCCCCCTAGAGGAAGTAGCCGAGCCAGGGGCACTGGTGCCCAAAGACAGCTATCTGGAATTTGTGCCGCGGGGACCGGGGTTTGACCTAGGCATTGAGGAGGATTGGCTGGTGCCATTCGGGGTCTAGGGCCGCTTATTGGCTGCGTTTGGGCAATTGCGTCCCATATCCTATTATTGTAAGCCCATGCCGCTCGTCCCTCGTTTGCGCCCTACGGAAGGAGAGCCATCATGCGCCGGGCCCCAATCACCATCTGGCTCATTCCCTTGTTGATCCTACTTTTCGCGCAAAGTGCCCCCGCCCAGATTTCCCACTGGCAACTAGGCGGTAGCGGCCTAGCTTGGAGTGGCAACGACACCACCCGCCTCTTCGTCGATTTTGCAACCACCCCCAGCGCCATCCAGCCCACGTACTGCACGCCGGAAGAGACGGTTTTTTCCCACATCGACAATTGGACCTTCTGGCGCGACCCCAGCGACCGAGTCTTCGACTATCTAGATGGCGAGACGCCGCGGATGTGGAAGTGGAACCACGGCATACCCGACCCATCGGAAAACGGCTCTTGGCTCATCGATGGCGACCCTACCACCTACAACCCGCCCAAAGCCGACCGCATCGAAAAAGAAACCTTCACCATGGATTTGGCCGTGTCCGTGCCGGCGGTGGCCTTTGGCTTTATCCCGCCCAACGAGGGTTTCCGCTCCGATGGAACGCCGCTGGCAACGGACTTTGTCCCCGCCTTTCAGGTGACCGCCTCGGTCGCGCCTGAACCCCCGGTGCTCGAAGGCAATGTCAACCCACTCTCCACCGTCATCGCCGATGTTGACAACAATTTCACCCCGCAGGTCCGCATCGACTTTGACCGCCAGTATCTGCGCTTTTTCCGCTATCGACGGCGGCTTTCGCTCCTCGACGAAGACCGAGTAGTCCTGACCGCGGCCAACAACTTGGTCGCCTTCGCCCTGATCGGCTCGATCAGCGAGTTCCAACTTTTCGCCCAAGGCGTTCCGCAGCGGGCCATCTACAAGACCAAGATAACCGCCCTCGGCGAACCCGTGAATTTCGGGCGACTGTTCTGGCAGGCGACAAAATTCCGCATGGTCCATGGGACCCCGGTGGAAACCCCCGACGCGGCCGCCCGGCTCAAGGTCGAGATGCGCACCGGCCAAGACGAGGATCCGGCCGTCTATCACGAGTACATGGACACCGGGCTGGAGCGCGTGGTCGCGCGCGATCACTACGAAAATGCCCTACGCACTCGCTTCGTGCGCATTAACGCCACAGCCGACCTGACCGAACGCCAGCCCAAACCGGGGGTCCGCGCGTCCATCGGCTACGACTCAGACCATTGGACTTTCTGGTCGGCCCCCTTCGTCGAATCGGGCCAACCCATCAACCTGCGCAACGGCACCTATTTGCAGGTCCGCGTCACCCTCGAAAGCGATTCCTTCGACGACTTCGTGCGCCTCGACTCGTTGTGGATAGAAACCGCCCCGCTGTTGGCCGCCGACGTGCGCGGCGAAGTGGCCCTCCTAGACGACCCGCAGCCCGTCGGCGGGATCACCCAAGTTCCCCTAGGCCAAGCGCTCGAGTTCGTCTATGACCTCCAAGCCGACTTCGAGGCCGTACATGCGCCCGGCTTCGACCTGTTGCGCATTCGCACCGGGCACCAGACCCAATTCAAAAGTCTGCAACTAGGCGAGGGCCGCACCGAAACTCCGCCTGCCGAGGTCACCCAAGAGCCCGAGGGCCTGCTCATCCACTTGCCAGAGCGCATCACCCGCGCCCACAATCCGCCGATCCGCATTGTCTTTGGAACGGAGATATTTGAATTGGCGACCACCTTCCACAGCGAGGTCCTAGACAGCCAACGCGACGTTCTGCCGCAACCTGTGGTCGGTGCCGATGTCGGCGAGGCCCTCGCGACCAATAGCCTGCGCGTCCTCGGCATCGACGAGCAAGAAACCGCCTTCATCCAGAACCTGACCTTTGCTCCTTCGGTCTTCACGCCCAATGGCGACGGCATCAACGACGAACTGCGCGTCGCCTATTCCCTGTTCCGCCTGCCCGAAGCCGTGCCCGTCGCCCTCGCAGTCTATAGCCTCGACGGCCGGCGCGTGGCCCTCGTCGAGGCCGGCTTGCAAAACGCTGGTCCGCAGAACCTGCGCTGGGACGGCCGCGACGAAACGGGTCGGCTGTTGCCGCCCGGCCTCTACCTGACGGCCTTAGACCTGCGCTCGGAATTTGCCGCCAATCCCCAGTTCCGCCCTTTGGGTATTGCTTACTAAGGATTCTATGCAGCGCGCAATCATCGCCTGCCTCGTGCTGGCCGCCCCACTCGCGGCTGACATGCTCTCCTTTGACAGCGCCGAGGAATGGGCCCAATGGCAACAACCCTTCGGCTTGATCCGAGTCGGAGAGCAGGGCCAGCTCGCGCTGGTCAAATTCCGCAAGGACATCAACCTCATAGAAGACGCGCACCGCTTCTCCTACAAAACCCGCACCCGGGGCGACGCCGTCGCCGGCGGCCTCTGGCAAGCCGGTTCCAACGCGGCGGATGCTTTGCTGGCCATCGACAACGATCCGACGACCTATTGGCAACCCAGCCCGGACGACGCCCGCGAGGACTGGTTCATCACCATTGACCTAGGCCGCGCAGCCCTAGCCCGCGAGATCCGCCTGAAATTCCCCGACCAAGAGGGTGCGCGCCCGTTCCGCCAATTCCGCGTCTTCACCACCTCCGGCGTGCGCATCTCGGCCACTGAAGACCTCTTTCTCTACCGCCAAGCCTTCCGCACTACGCGCCCCAACGCCGAAGCCGCAATCGTCATCCCGCTCCGCTACGCCGGCCGCGACAGCGCGCTCGTGATTGATCCAGACCTCGATTTAACGCCCACACAGCGCAACCACTATCAGTTAATCCAGTACATCCAAATCATTTCCGAAGAGCAGAACGCCAACGCCGCGCTGGCCGAGATCGAGGTCATCGGCATTGGCGACAACATCGCCATTGGCACCAGCCAGCGCGGCAATTTCGTCGAAGGCGATGGCACCGGCTCCACCTTCAACCTCTTCGACGCCAACCTCAATACCAACAATACCGTCACCGACTGTCGCGGCGCACTGTCGGAATGGTCCGAAGGCGGCACTTGGTTCCGCGCGGACCTCGGCGCGACCTTCTTCATCGACGAGATGTTTATCTACTCCATGCAGCCAGACGAAGGCACGCTGGGGTTTACCATCTCTGGCACTGGGCCGGGCCACACCCTCCTCTTTTCCGATGGCACCCCGGCTACGGGCACCGCCCCGCTCGTCGAAGTGCCCGAAAACGTCGATTACGACGAGGTCTTCACCCATCTGGCTCCCAACGCCGATAACCTGCTTTACATGCGCTACCTCTTCGCGCCACGCAAGGCCCGCTATCTGTTCTGGCACGGAGTTACCTGCAGGGGATGGGGCATCTCCAAATGGGGCGAACTACAGCTCTTCTCTCCGGGCTATCCAGCCCAAGTCGAGTTGCAGTCTGCTTTTATCAACCTCGGCGAGGAAGCCGGGGATGGGCGGCCCAAAGTCATCAAGGCCCTGCACTGGGATGCCGACCTGCCCCCGGGCACCCGCTTGCAATTGCGCTCCCGCTCGGGCAATGCGCTCAGCGCGGAGTACACCTTTTACGACAAGAAGGGCGATATAGTCACCGAGGAGAAGTGGAACAGCTTGCCCAAGGTGATCAGAGGGCCTGTTGACTCGACCTTGGTCACTGGCGAGGACTGGAACGAGTTTAGCAATACTTACCAGTTTTCCGGTGAGACCTTCAAATCGGCCAGCCCGCGCCGCTTCATATTGCTGGAGATGATCCTCTCCACCGACGACCCGGCCGTCGCCCCGACCGTCAACTCGGTCTCGGTCGAGTTCGAGGACGCCCTAGTCCAAGGCGCACGCGGCAGCGTCGCCCCCCGCGAGGCCAGTCCCAACCAAGACACGCACTTCACCTACACCCTCTGGCCCGAGACCGACGAACTCGACAGCGGCTTCGACCGCCTGCGCTTCACCGTCCCCGAACCTGTTGACCTCCAAAGCGTCTCGGTGATGGTAGGGGCGGAACAGGTCGTTCCGGCCGCCTTGGATATGCAGGCCGACTCGCTGCTCATCGCGTTGCCGCAGGTGATCACCGGCGACTCCCTGCAAGTGAGCTTCACCACCCGCATGCTGCAAAATGCCACCGTCTTTGCCCTCGACCTAGGATCGAGCCAATCGCCGGGCCTGTGGCAGTCGGTCGAGGCAGCTGAGCGCCGCTCCAACATCGTCATGCTCCCCGAGCTGACCAACAGCAGCCAGCTCATCAGCGACCTGCAATTAGCCTCTGCGACCATAACCCCCAACGGCGACGGCATCAACGACCGGCTAGAGGTGCGATTCGTCGCCTTCAAAGTTGAGGGCAGCGAGCCGCAGGTGGAAATTTTCGATCTGGCCGGACGCAGGGTAGCGACCCTCACCCCAGGCAGCGAGGGATCGCAACGCCTCTTCACCTGGGACGGCCGCGACGCCGACGGAGCGAGCGCCGCCCCCGGCCTGTACGTCCTGCGCGTCAATCTAGGGGCCGATGCGGGCGATGACACCGCCTTCCGCACCATGGCCGTAGCGTACTGAAAAGGGAGCACTTAAGGTTCCGACGAGGCTATATGCCCGAACAACCTCGGCTGCACAGTGGAATGAGGGCCATTCCCCTCCCGGACGGCGACCTGGGCTACGCCCCCGACTTTTTGGCCCCTGCCGAGGCCGACCAATTCATGCGGCAACTGTTAGACGGCATTGAGTGGCAGCAGCACCACGTCGTCGTCTTTGGCCGCCAGCTTCCCGCGCCGCGTCTTTCGGCGTGGCACGGGTCTGCAAAGGCCCACTACGCCTATTCGGGGCTGGAGCTGGAGCCGCGCCCGTGGACCGCGCCGCTGCTAGACCTCAAGACGCGGATCGAAGCCGCCGCCGACTGTTCCCTCAACAGCGTCCTGCTCAATCAGTACCGCGACGGCCGCGACAGCATGGGCTGGCACAGCGACGACGAGCCGGAGCTGGGGGCCAATCCGACGATCGCCTCGCTGAGTTTGGGCGGGACGCGGCGCTTCCTCCTGCGGCACAAGCGCCGCGACCTCGCCCCGGTCGAAATCCCCCTTGGGCACGGTGCGCTACTGATCATGCGCGGCCCGACCCAAACTTACTGGCAGCACCAAGTCCCCAAGACTCGCCGGCCGTGCGCCCCGCGCCTCAACCTCACCTTCCGCCGCATCGTCGCTACTCGACGACCGCCCACCGATGCGCCTTAATCCCCCGACCTTGCACCTTTGCTAGCGCCTCTTCCCACTGTCGGCACCATTCGTCGTAGTCCCTTAGCTCAGACGCGGGGTTGGACCGGCTGCGGGCCACGAAGTCGGGATGGAAGGGACGACCGGTCGGCGTCCCGGTCGGCTGATAGCGCAAATCCATGCTCCAGCGCACGGTGTCTGCGTGGTTGGGCGTCGAGCGATGCGGCGTCTGCTTGTCCAGCAGCAGCACATCGCCTTTGTCCATCGGCAAGGTGAGCGGCGCGATTTGCGGCATTTCATCGTCGACGATCACCGTGCCCAAACCCTGCTTGATGTGGTGCTGTACCAGCCCGTTCCCGTGCGCTCGCGGCAGGATCTGCAAACAGCCGTTTTCCGGCGTGGCCGCACACAGCGGCAGCCACACCGTGAGGATGAAGTGCGGGTCGGCCTCCTCCCAAGTGACGCCGGCGTCTTGGTGCCAGGGGGCCACATGCGGGTCGCTGCCGCCCGGCGTCAGGCCCGCGGGCAGCTTGGCGCGGGTGTGCTGGATCGGGCTACAGGTGATCTCCGACCCGACCAAACTCTCGACCATATCGAGCAGGCGGTCGTTGCACAAAAATTCAAACGAGGCCCGCCCGCGAAAGCGCATGATGTCGAGTTCTTTGTAGATCGCGTCATCTTCGCGGCAGATCGAGATGAGGCGGCGGTCAAAGGATTCGTCCGCGTACAAGGCCGAGAGGTGGCCGGCTGCCAATAGCTCCCCAGCGCGGCGGTCGATGTACTCTTCGTACTCGGCGATGATTGGGTCGAGATCGGCGGCGGTCAGCGCGCCGCGCAGCAGCAGATAACCGTCCTCTGCGAATTGGGCGGCCTGTTCGGGGGTTAGCTTCATAAGGCATCTCCTGATGGATGTAGAGTGCGGCGATAATCTACAATTTTTCGCCGGTGCCGCGCTAACAATTATCTTGACAATACCTTTACCGTTTCACGAGGGAGAAAAACGATTATGCCGTGTAATCACCACGAGCCGCCGAGGAAATGTTCCGGGGAGTCCAGCGCGGCGAGTGCGTCGCTGGCTGCTGATGTTGGTTACTGACGTTACGCAGCCTGCTGTAGCGTCTGTCGCTTGCGGCGGTCAGTAGGTCGTCCTTCCCGCGCAGGCGGGAATCCAGCGGCTTGCTCCGCGCCGGTGCCATCGATCTCGCGGTTGTGCGCCGCCATGTACCTGAGCACACCGTTTGGAGGCCGGTCAAGGGCAACCCATGTTCTCTTGACATCTCGTTTTGAGCCCCTATCGTTAGCGGTCGGTGTCGCCATGAGGCGGCGCATTGGGTTTTGCCTTTTTGAACACGGACGGGAAAATGGTAAAAAGTTCAGTAGGTACGCGGCTATGGCCGCTGGCTGCGGCGGTTTTCGCGGGGGCGGCATCCGGTTGCCCGGCCCGCAACACCGCTGGATTAAGTGTTCGTAAGTTGTTAAAAAACAATAAGTTACCACCCATCCATAATCGAATCGCCCCTTTTCTTCTGCGACCGTCTTCTGGTCGGTCTCTCCGCGGCTGCGCTGCTGGTCTTCGTTCTTTCCACCTTCCAGATGGGGCGCGTTGGCCACCGCACGTCTTTCGTCCCGTATTCTCGCTTATCGCGCTCGCCCTACTTGGAGCTCTCGCAGCCGCCTGCTCTGCGGACCCAGCGGTGCCGGCCCCGCCCGTAACGACATCCACTCCCCAGTGGCTCGGCCCCACTCTCACCACTCATCTGTACGCGCTCAAGAGCGAGTTCGTCAGACTCGAAAGTTTCGCCGGGAGTGGCGGGGCCATTGAAAGCATGGGTGAGGATCTACTGGTAGTTACGCCGAAGGGAAGGTTTGCCCTAGTCTTCCGGGACGGGACCGTGGAATATCTCGACGGTCTGGTTCCTATGAATTATACGGGGCTGCAATCAAGCCCAATCGGCGAGAATCCCGATTTCGACCTGTACTCATTTCGAGTCGCCGATATTCTGCTGAAAGAGATTGTGGGAGGGTATATACTATTTGTTACCCATCACTATTTCACTGGAGAATGTGTCCGGTTCAGGTTGTCGTCTGTGACGCTGGTTAGAGAAGGGCAGAGGTTGACAGTCCTGCCAGATTGGAGAACGATATTCGATGCGAAGCCATGTTTGGAACAACCTGGTGGGTGGCATAATGCAGGCGGGAAGATGCTGCCGGATGGAAGAGAACACTTACTCGTGACAATCGGCAACCATACGTATGGACAGCGCCCCATTCCTTCCAACCTGCATATAGGAAAATTCGTTCGTATTGAAATCGAAACGGGGGAATCGGAGATATTGGCCACCGGCATTCGCAACGCCCAAGGGCTGGTGTGGGATGCGGAAGGCAATCTATGGGCAACGGATCACGGGCCGCAAGGAGGCGACGAACTCAACCTGCTACGAGAGGGAGCCGATTATGGCTGGCCGCAAGTCTCCTATGGCGTTGGCATCGGCGGTGTAGCTCTCCGGCTGGTCAAAGACGAGGTTACAGGCCGACACGACGGCTTTGCGCGGCCGGCATTCGCTTGGGTCCCATCGCCGGCCCTGTCCGCCATCGCCGTCAACGACGAGCGGCGGTGGCCCCTGTGGAAAGACGACCTACTGATTGGTTCGCTGGTCGCTGGCTCGCTCTTCCGAGTCCGTCGTCACGGGACGGACGTGCAGTACGTCGAGAAGATCGAACTCGGCTACCGCATCCGAGACCTGACGTTCATGCCGGACGGACGCATAGCTCTGTTGGAGGATAACGCGCGGGTCCATTTTCTGAGCCGTTCCCCGATGTACTGCGATGAGGAATCTCGGAATCGCCGCGACGTTTACTCGGTCAACTGCGAGTCCGTCGAACTGGCGGCCCGCTCCGCCTACGAGACGCTCGTATCTGGTGAACCGGCAGTCCGCTCCGACTTTGACATATATCTCAGCGAGAACGCGCTGATTTACTCTAAGGAGCCGTGCGCCCGCGCCGACACGGAGGCGAAATTCTTTCTGCACCTGATTCCCGCCGACGTGAATGACCTGCCCGGCCATCGCCAGCGACACGGCTTTGACAACCTCGACTTCGATTTCGACGGGCGCGGCGTGATATTCGACAGGAGATGTATGGGGACGATGGTTTTCCCGGAGTATGATATTACCCGCATCCGCACCGGCCAGTACCTCGTCAACGAGGACAGCTCCTACACACACCTCTGGAAAGCCGAAGTTCGCTTCGATGAGTAGCCGGACGATGGCCGGCTACCTCGGCCGGGTCTTGGAGCAGTATGGCCTGCCGGTGTATTCCCATGTCATCTACCTGCGACCGGACGCCGGCCGCCACGACCGCGGCGAGTACGGCAAGAGGGAACCTTTCACGCGGCTCGCACGGCAAACAAATCAGCGTCTTGTAACACCACCCGCAGGCGCACCGGACGGCCCTTGAGCCCGGACAAGTCGCCGCCTGTTTTCCAAGCCACTGGCGCGTCGAGTTGGTCGCCGTAGATCGGGTCCATTTCCTCCAAGGCATACCCGGGCAGGGGCTGGCCCGACTCGTCTTGGAGTTCCACCCGCAGCGACCCCGCCGCCGAAGTCGCGTAGTTGAAGTGCAGGGCAGCCCCTGCCAACAGCAAGGGACGGGTGAGCAATTCACCGGCTTTATACCCGGCCCGCACCGAGGCAAAACCGTGCGGTCGCACCACCACGCGGCGCAGGCGGTTGGTCGACCAACCGTAGTTTTCCGAAATATACATGGACCATTCGTCGGGAGCCGTTTGCACCAAGCCGGGGGCGGGCGTGCAACTGCGGTGGGACCAGTTGCGCTGATCCGCGCCGGGGCGCACCCAAGCCTCCATGAAGAGACGGTCCCAGTGGACGCCATCGCGACTGCTCATAAACACCGCGTCGGACAGGCCCGCCCCAGGATAGTCCATCGCCGCGATGTCGAGCTGGCGCTCGGGCAAAAAGCGCATGGGAAACGACAACAGGATGTGCTCGGCATTAGGGCAAGGCGTAGTGGCGTTGGTGTAGAAGTGCTCCAGCGGCACATCGTCGGCGTACTGGTGGGGCTGCGGCGGCGTCCAGTGGATGAAGTCCTCGGAGGTGCAGCTCTGGATGGCCCGCACCCGAGCGCCGGTGGTGTCGAAGTAGCGGCTGAAGAGCCGATAGCGCCCAAGGTGGGCATCCCACAAGGCGACGTTGACCGAGTCAAAGGCACCGGTGATGTCCAAAGGCCCGTCTTTGACCGGGGTCCAATGGAGGCCGTCGGGCGAGGCAAAGCCGTGCAGGTTGGACTGGCCGGTGCCGCCCACGGCTTTGAAGCGCTGCGCCGGGGCGGCCGCGGGATTGCCGTCGAGGAAGACGCAGAAATTGTGGCTTTCGTGGCCTTGGATAAGGACGTTGTTTTTGCGCGTGCCATTGAATTCGACCAAGCCCAGCTCAGGTTGCTCAAAGTGGATGCCGTCGGTGCTAATGGCCAAGTTGGTGGTCTGGCTGGCGGCCCCGTCGGCGTAGTCCGCGCCAATCGGATAGAAGCCGCGGTAGTACAGGAGGATGCGGCCCCCATCTTGGGTGAGGTTGTAGCAGCCGGTGCAGGCGTTGTCCCAAGGCTGGGAGACTTGATAGACTACTTCGCGGCGGCTGGGCGGGTGCAGGTGCAGAGCGGCTCCATTGAGGTGCTCAATGAGAAAGTGATCGACGAATAATTCGCGGCGGGATCCCAAGGCGATGGGCGTGGTCATGGCAAGGCTCCGGTTGGGGGTGATTGCTTGCAGTGCGACTCTCCACTGCCGGACGGCGTGTACGGTCTATGAGATTTGCTTTTGCTCTGGACTTTTCTATATATTGGCTGTCCAAAATTTCAACTTATCACTTAACACTTATCACTTATCGCGCTCCCAATCCTCACATTAGTGCGTACACATCAGAGAAAGGAGGTAGTCAATAGCAAAATTGGGCAAAACGAAGTTTCGCAGAAGTTCTCAGCTTTCATCAATTATACCAGCTTGGAGAATGCGCTATGAAAAAGTTTTTAGCCAATATTGGCCTCGCAGTAGCTTTCGCTTTGCTACCTACCCACTCGGCATTTGCCCAGGGTGCCATAGGCGGCGAGGAGAATGAAATAACCGAGAGCCGGATGCCCACGGTGCTGACAATAGAAGTCGAGAACATGAATATCAGCAGCTTCCCTGTGGATATTCCCTTCACTATGTCGGGCTCTCCTGCCACGGTCTATCTAGCTGTTTACACGAACTGGGGGGATGCCGATCTTCCGGGTCTGACGGTGGAGGGCGATTTCAACTGGCATACCTACCAAGAAGTGAACAAGGCTCTGTGGGTTTCCCCAGGCTCTCGCTTTGAGCCGGGTTCGCATTCAATCCGGTGGGACGGAAACGATATGAACGGCAATCAGGCCGATCCCAATGCCAGCTATCGTTTCTTTGTCGTCGGCCTCGACGATCAAGCTCCCATCAACATGGTGGGCTATGCCAATGAGCGGCACACTGCTGAGTCGTGCTTGGCCCGCGACCAGAACGGCGATCTCTTCATTGTGACCGGCGGTAGCACGCAACGGCTGACGGCGGATGGGCCGCGCCATTTGTTCCTCACGCGCGTCGGCACTAACTGGCTGGAGACGCCAGGCGCGTGGCAGGCTATTGACGTGGAAAACGAACTCATGACCGTTTTCCACGAGGATGACGTTATGCCGGCACAGTGGCAGGGTGGCGGCAATGGCAAACAGTACGGTAGTCTGCCCGGCGACTTCTACGGCGATAGCTGGGACGGAACGATCTACGGCTCCATCAAGTTCAACGTAGATCCAGCCAACGGTCAAGTCACCCTAGACCGGAACTTCGGCACTGAAGGGGACGGCCGCATGAAGTTCGAGCCCTTCAGCGATGGGAATCTCGCGGTGGGCTCTACTGGCATCGATGTATGGAAGGGACGGCTCTACTATCCCATCTACGACCGGGGTAGAGACGCACCCGCCCACGCCAATGTTGGGATTCAGGATGCGGCTACCGGCGAGGTCATCGACGTGCTCGACCTGTCCGAGTGGCTGGTCGTGGATGTGGGCGAGGGCAACCAAGCCTTCAGCCCCCACGATATCTGGGTGGACGATACCGGTATCTACGTAGTGGGCTATGCGGGCTCCCAGCACGTCAAGATCAGCCTTGACGGCGAGTTGAAGTGGCTCAACGACAACGGCGATGGCTTTGCCGATCGGCGGAACGCGGATACCGGAGAATTCGACTATGGTGCCTTCTCCATCACGCCGTGGAACACATCTGGTTCGGGCAGCAAGGACGGCTGGGGCTTCGCCTTTATCCCGCTGTTAGGCAGTACCACCAGCACCGTGGACATCTTAGGACCGGATGGCACGGGTATCCTCCACATGGTGGCCACCCACGCTCCGGCCCACTGGCCGCAATGGGTCGAGTCGATTGAAGAGGACGGTCCGTACGACGGGCTTTACTGGGATATCGGTTCGCGGCGCGGCGGTGGGACAGACCCCTGGGACGTGCCCGACTTCACGGGATTTCCAGCTCGTCAGGCGATCCACTTCCCCTTTGACACCAAGACCGCGCTCATCAATCCCGAAAGTCCCACGGCCGTAGAGGCGGTAGAGGGGGCGGGGCTGCCCGATAAACATGCGCTCGGTAACGCCGTTCCCAATCCGGCCAACCCGCAGACCACTATCAGCTTCAGCATCCCTCGGGCTGAGAACGCGATGCTGCAGATATACAATTTGTCGGGTCAGCAGGTGAAGACTTTGCATCGGGGTTGGGTCGAGGCCGGCGCGTATCAGAGCGCGTGGGATGGGACGGACGATTCTGGCGCGAGCGTGGCCAGTGGCGTGTATCTCTACACCCTACAGGCCGGTAGCTTCTTTGAGGCTAAGAAGTTGACCTTGCTCAAGTAGTATTCCTGCCATATTGCGATAGATGGACGAGGTGGGAGGTTGGCTGTTGTTTGGACGATTCTCTCACCTTGTCCTTTGTCACCCCTCTCTCAACTGCACAGCTAGCTAAGGTCCCCCCTACAGGAAGAAGGCTTTCTCTTGGGAAGACGAAGAATTCTGCTGTCCCTGACTCTCCTCCTGCTCGGCTTTGGGAGCAGCCGGCTCTGTGGCCAAACTCTCCGCATCGGCCACTGGGAGCAGACGACTTACTACCGTCATACCTTCCAAGCTCAACAGGCTCGCTCGGGGATCGTGAGGATTACAGCTATCGGGGATTATACCCTTTTTTTTAATGGTAGCGAAGTAGAATCCGACGCCGACTGGACAACGGCCGAAGGAGTCTCCGTAAATCTGCAGGCCGGGGCCAACGATATCGCGGTGGCGGTGAACCATTTCGAGGCAGTGGCCGGCACCGGCCTGATTCTCAGCCTTCAGGCTGGCCCTCTCGTCGCGGTGAGTACCTTCACGGACGAAACATCTCCTTGGTTCTGGTCGGACGCCGCGCAAGTCGGCACCGACTGGACAACCGAGAATGTGCA
Organism: uncultured Latescibacterota bacterium; assembly: GCA_958295495.1. Lineage (GTDB taxonomy): Bacteria > Latescibacterota > UBA2968 > UBA8231 > UBA8231. The sequence goes on along the minus strand of OY282352.1, from coordinate 5,540,790 downwards.
AAATTCGTGGAAGAGGGTGCAGGCCGGAACCATCAGCAGAGGGCAGGTGCAAGGGGGCATATTTCATCCGCTCGCCGAGGTGATCGCCGGCTATCCGAATGCGGTGAATCTGGGCAGTTCGAGTACTGGTCGCATCGTCCTCGCCGACCAGCGGGGCCAGAATATAGCCCTCGGGCTGAATGCTACTGAAGTGGGGGTGACGGATGGCCGGATCGGCACTCCAGTATGGTCTCTGCCCCAAGGACTGAGTGCGCTGAATCGCCTGGTTGACATTACGCTGCCGGACCTGACGCGGATCAACCGGGTTCGGGTTATAACCAAGCCACCCGATGGAAACGAGACCTATGCTGGCAACTCGCTGTTGGGGTATTCTGTGCAGATCAGCGAGGACCAGTCTCGCTGGATTGAGATGGGGGGAATCAACGACATAGAGGACTTTATCTTTACAGAGGTACTCTTCGATCCAGTGCTAGCACGCTACGTCCGGATCCAAGTGACCCAAGCAGAGGTAGGCCAAGATCCGGCTAAGGTGACGGAGATCCAAATATACGGCGTTGATTTTGTCGCTCAAGGAAGCTATATCTCGCCGCCGCTGGACTTTGGCGATGATGCTACGGTGAAGAATTTCGGGCGCGTACGCTGGTGGGCGGATGTGCCGGCAGCAACGGAGTTGAGCCTGCAGTTTAGCACGGGAGATTCGCCGGATACCACCGATGCTAGCTGGAGTACTTGGAGTCGGGAATTGGAGGACTCAGACATTTTCGTTCCCTCTCCCGAACCGCGGCGCTATCTGCGCTACCGGGTCAATCTCCGCACCGAAGACTTGGAAGTTACTCCGGCTTTGGACAGTCTCGCGCTCGACTTCAGCGCGGAGACAATTGCCGCGAGGGATGCACGTGGTTCAGTGGTCCCCAACCAAGCCCCGATGGGAGTGGAGATTCCCTTCGTCTATCGGGCCATCTTAGAGTTGGCCGCAGGGGACGCGGTGGAGAAAATTCGCATCCACCTGCCTAGCTTTCCCACTAGAGTGGATTCGATTCAACTGTTCGGCGAGGCTATCCCGGTGCCGCAATTTCCCACGGGCAGCGGCGGTATTGACGTGGGAGGACGCGTGTTGCGGATTGTGCCTAAGAGCCTCAACGACCTAGACATCCTCTTCGAACCGCCGCTGAGTTCAGGGGACGGGCCGGAGATCGCCTTCCAAGTTCTAGTCCACTCGGCCCTCTACACCGACACGCATGAATTTCGCGCCGCCCTATTCAGTCCCAATTCTGAAAATCCACAGAACATCCGCGAAAACTCGGTGGACGGCGCTTCCTACGGGGTCGTGGTGACCGATGTGGTGGCGAAAAATCTGCTCAATGTCAGAGCCCACCCTCGCGTCTTTACACCCAACGGAGACGGCGTGAACGACTTCACCGTGATCGAGTTCACCCTGACCAAAGTGGCCGCGCCGCGCCGCGTAGATGTGGAGCTCTTCGACCTGTCCGGGCGCAGAGTAAGCCGGCTCAACGCGGAGCGGCTGATTGGCGGCCGCTATGTTCATCCTCTCTTGAACAAAGAACAAGCGCGCTTTGTTCCGGGCTTCTGGGATGGCATGGATGAATCTGGCGAATTGGTACCCCCCGGAATTTATCTTTTTACGGTTAAAGCGAATCTGGATAACGGGGATGAAACAGCCGCTGGGGTCGTCCACCTCGTCTACTAGCGCAGCCGGTGCCAAAAACAGGGGGATGGTCTGGCACCGCTCGTGTCACACCACAAGCCCAAAGCAATGCGGAGAAGCGTCGTGATAGAGAGGATTAGACGAGGATTATCACTCGCTGTATTCGCCGTGTTCCTCCTATACTTCTGGGCCGAAGCCCAGCTAATCTCTCGCGACTACTACCCTTTGTGGCAAAAAGAGCGTTACGAGAATCTCGGACGGTACGGCTACCACGACTTTGATGAGCAGGATATTGAGCGGCGAGTTTACGACCCCTTCGGGGTCTATTTGATTGACGGGGTTCCAGTATTCACACTCGAGGAGAGCCGTACCGAGGGACCGGAGCGGGGCAGTGCCATCTTCAAGAGCCCGATCTACCCACAGATTTTCCGCAACTTGATGATCGGCATGGATTCCTACCGGGGATGGTCGGCTGCTATCATGGTAGGCGATGCCATCCCCACCCGCTTTTCGCCTTTGACCCTGAATTTGAGCCGTCTCAACGGCCTCCGCTTCGACGCCTCTACGCGCAAGACTAGTTTCAGCATCATCGCCTCGCGGCTCTCGGATCCGGTGCTCTTGGCCACCGGGCTGTCCCAGAGCGGCGTTCAGGTAAATCCAAAGGGCGTGTTCGGCAGACCTTCGTTCGGAACCTACCTGATAGGCGGCCACTGGGAGACGACTCTGGGGAGTGTACTCAAACTGGGTTCCACCTATGTCAATGTTCACAACTTCGACAGTATCGCCGGCAGGAAGGAGGGATCGCTCAAGGGCGTCGTTCCCTTTTCCGCTCTCGACGCGGGAAAGTCGGTATTTGTCCTAGTCAGCGATGATTCCCATTGGGACAAAGAAGGGCCACGCGTCTATCGCATGGAGATGTACGTCAACGGCGAGAGGCGGGACGATATCGAGCCGATGATTCGGATGATCCACTCGGTGCCCGAACTCATAGGGGCTGCCAACAGGACCATCGGGCGGGGAACCAGTGAGATCGCGCTCCACCGGGCGGACAGACCTTCGTGGCTAATCCAGAATTATCAGATGGAAGAAATCATCAGGGAGGGGTACACTCGCAGCGGTCGGCTCAGCAATTTTACCAGCGGCGGACTGTTCTTTAAGGAAGGAGAGCCCGTAAGCCACGATGGCGTTCCTTTTTTACAAGTAGATGGGACGGATATTCTGGTGTACCGCTTTGAGATTCCTCCAGGTTCCGAGAAGGTGCGATTCAGGGCGCTGGCCGCCGGGGACTATGTGGTGGATGTGGCCAGCGCCCTAAACTGGACCGGCACCGACGTCCAGTGGAGGGATTGGCACACTGCAAAGCGGGCCGCGAACAATGCCAAAGACCGGGGCAATATGGGGTGGCTCACTTTCCACTATGGATTCCCGACGGGTATGATTCTCTACGGGATGAATTTTGAGGCCAAAGTCTTGGGCTTCCGCGCTTGGGGTGAATTCGTCCGCAATACCTCCTATTTCAAGTTCCCGTCGGGAGAAGGCAAGCGTCTTTCCACGAATGAGGACGCCTATTTCCTCAATGTGTTTCGGGACCTCGGCCGTTGGGATCTGGGGTTCGAATATGTGAGTTTGCCTTCGGGCTTCGCCACTTCTTTTCAAGCCCTAATGCAAAACCCCCGGCAAAATGTCATCGCCCCCTTTGACTTGGTGGACGACAACGACGACCGGGATGAATGGCCCGACCGCTGGGAGCAGGAGCGCGATTTTGCCTCGCTCAACATGACGCCGGCCCCAGGGGCCGGGCTGGGATTCGGGGTTTTTCCCGGCCTAGATGTGGATAACGATGGAGTGCGGGACAATGTTTGGTACAACGGAGCGGACAAAGTTTTGACCTATTACGACCAGCCCTTTGTGTTCGGCGACGATTTCAACAATAACGGTCTGGTGGATGGGTGGGAGAACGACAACCGGTCGGATTATCCCTACGATCTCGACAGTCGCGGCGGTCATTTCTTCATCACTTGGCGTCCCTTTACTTCCCAGCAGCATGCGTGGGTGCGAGTCGGCCACTACGATATGCGCCAGCCAGCCAGCGGGGGCCGGGATTTGACCACCTATGTGAAGACCCATTATCCGAGACGCTGGCCGGGGCTTGGCCGGCTGCAAGTCGGCTACTACGGCAAGAGAGTACGGGACGATATTAGCAATGATCTGTACCAATTCGGTGGCGGCAGGTACCAAGTATTGCCGGATCGGCTGCTGCGGCGCAACAGCCTGCAGAATACCCTCGTGGTGGGGACTCATGTTAACACGGACGTGCTGCCGCACTTGCACATCTACAATGATATTCTCGTGGAAGTCAACGACCAGCGAGAATTGACCGCTGGGGATTTCTTTCAGCCGGACAGCCGCATAACAACTGTGGGGTATGTCGCTAGGATCGATTACACCTGGGGCCTAGGCGATAGCTTCGGCTTCGGCCCGATGTTTAAGGCGGTCTTCAACCGGACCAAGGCCGAACTATTTAGTTTGCAGCGACACGCGTATACACTGACGCCGATCATAAGGGGAGATTACCGTCTGGCACCGCACACCGTGCTGCGCGGGGGGCTCCTCGGATGGCCACTGCGGGAGCAGCACCGAGACTTGGTGCGGCCTTTTTTGGACCGAGATTCTTGGTACTACATTTTGGTTCTGGAGAATCTCGGCAATTTCCGCGGAGTTGATGTGAGTACCAACATTGGGTACCAGAAAAATTTTGACCGCTATCCTTCCTCCTCACACCGCGTGGATGTGGGTGCCGTCCGCTATTTCATCCGCTTGCGCATCGGATAGAATTGCTATGAGCAAGACGAGGACCGTTTATTTTTTATTAAGTGCTCTGGCCCTGGTGTGGGTTGGAGAGAGTAGCGCCCATGTACGAGGAGCGGGACTTTTTCTCTACCGGCCGGGCGAGGGCTATATCACCCATGCCCGGGAACCCTACAAACACTGGCCGCGCTCTTATCTGGTTCGTCCCGAAGATCTCGTCTTCGACGAGTTGGGCAATTTTGTCGTCGAGGGCATCGAAGTGTTCCGGTTGCGCGAGTCGCGCACCCTTGATCCCGAGCCGGGAAGTGTCATCGACAAGAGCCGGTATTTCAAAGACTACCTCAGTCGGCTTTCAGTCTCCTCTGATTCCTACGGAAAAATTAACACTTCTCTGACCATCGGCGACAATATCCGCACCAAATTTACCTCCCTGACCCTAGACTTGGCAGCCATGAATGGCATTCGTTGGGACATGAACCTGCCCCAGTCCGATTTTACCCTGATCTCCTCGCGTCTGGACTATCCCATCTTTGACGTAAACGCGAACGCCGACAACAAGCAACACAACTTTGGTGCGCTCGGCACTCGGCCACCCTTATTTGCCACCTATCTGCTGGGCTCGCACTTGGCAACCCAAGTTGGAGCGTTAAATCTAGGACTCGCGTGGGTCAATCAGTATCGCATCAACAGTCTGATGGAATGGGGGGACTGGGATTTCAGGGGAGCGACGCCGGGGAATGTCCAGCCGGTTGATTATTTGGTGGTAAAGTTTGCGGATGGGTCGATAGACGATGGCGGAGGGCCCCGAGTATACGATTTCGCGGTCTATATCAACGGCCAACTACGACCGGAATTGAAGGTATATCCCGATGCTGTTTCAGCGACGGGCATTGACGACACCCAGCGCATCGTCGTGACCCGGCATCACCTCGAAGACATTGATCCAGCCTTTCCCAACGGCGACAAGGAATTTCTTCGAGACTTGGGGCGGGAAATACCGCCCTATGTGGAATTCGTCAACGGCTTGCTGCCAGAGGACTTCCCAGGAGCAAAGGGTTATTTGGAAGCGCACGGCAAAGAGTTCCTTCTCTACTGGGTGCCGTTGAGCGAGGAGGATATCGACGAGGTGCGCTTCAAAGTCAAAGTGGGCAATGACTATCGGATCAGTCTGTCCGAGATCTACGCCAACGATCCCACTAGGGCGCGGAGAGATCGAAGTCCGCGGGATCGGAACAGGGCACTTTACTTCTACGATATCGCCCACGCTCCAGGCAAGGTACAGGATCTCTCCAATCTGCGGATAGTGGAGTTCCGGCACGGCCGACAGACTGGGAGGATGCTGGGCGGAGTCCACGCGGATTTTAAGGTGGAGAATCTCATGGTGAGGGCGGAGTACGATCTCAGCTACGATTTCCGCCAGTTTCCGGTATCCAAAGGAAAGCGGAGCAGTCGCCGGGGCGAAGCCTATTTCATCAATGCCGTCGCGAATCGAGATGGTGTGGAATTCGGGGGCGAATTATTCCGCATAGGTCCAAAATACGGCACCTCCTTGCAGGTCCAGGATCCTAGCTATCAGAGCTTTGTCACCTTGCCCTTTGCACCTTTGGACAGCGAGATTGACGGCGGCTTGAAAGGCATTGATGGGTTCAACCAAAGTTCGCTCAATGGAACCCTGATCTTCGATGCGGTGGAGGACAACGACGACAAGGACCGCTTCCCAGATGAGCATTATATCAGGAGCCGAGGGGATTTGGATGGAATTTTCCCGGGGCTAGATAGCGATCGGGACGGCCGACCGGAGACCAACATAAATAACAATGGGATCCCCGACTATCTGGAGCCCTTTCTGCTCTTCGCCGTCAATCCAGAAGAGTACGATTACGGCGATGATTTGAACAACAACGGAGTCATCGACATCCGGGAGAACAATCCCGCTGTGGACTATCCCTACAATAAAGATCTGGAAGGGTTTCACCTGTTTGCGTCTTTCCGCCCTTGGCCGGGAACGACGCTCAAGGTGGGGCACTATAACACGGAGCAGATCGCAGCCGGGGGCGAGAACAGGGTCTTTTACACCAAAGTGGAACACACCCGCTATCTCCCCTTTTGGGGTCGCCTTACCTTGATTGACTTCGCCAAAAGGGTCGAGGACGACATCCGCGATAACGTCTTCCAGTTTCCCCGCAATGCCACTTTTGAACTGCAGGAAGATATCAGTGGTCGGCTGACCGGTGCGGGGTTGACCATTGACCTGATAGAAGATCCTCTGCACATGAAGGATAGTTTCGTCAACACCGCCTATGCCGCCTTGGATTTTGACGGTGCCCAACCCCTCAACATCCACCTCGATTTCAAGCACGACTTCAATCGCCAATTTGCCGAGGAAGGACGCAAGTCCAATCGCATCGTCAGGCTGACTTCTGTCGTTAAGGGGGAATATCCCTTGGACCTATCGGGTATGTTTCGGGATGTGAGAATCACCCCCCAAGTAAAGGTACTGGGACAAAAGTTGACCAATGATCGGTGGCAGGTTCCGGTGCTGCACGAGATATTCTTCTATCCCATTCTGCGCCTAGATTGGGATATGACCTCCTTGACGAGCGTTCGCATAGGCGCCCAAGGCTTTCCCTTTCTGCCGAGCCGTTCCCTCGACTTGGTCAATTCAAATAGGGACTTTGCGGGTGAGGACTATGTTTTCATACTCGCCAATACTTTTACCTATCAGGGGTACAGGGTGAATTTCAACATGGGCTACCAGATACAGAAGCGGGAATTCAATTCCTCCAGACAGGCCCTGAATAACGTGGATACGTCCATATTCTTTTTTCGGGCTTTGGTCGGACTCCTTCCGGTCATCTAGGAAAAGGCCGTGTTAAGCGATTGGCGCAAAAAATTCTCTCGTTGCCTGCTCTTTAGCAGACAATTGCCGCTTCGCGAAAGCTGGGTCTTGCTCGCGGTCCTGATCTCTGCAAGTTCGTCCATCGCTGCCGAGAAAGACGAGTCTTTGGAGAGTTGGGGACCGCGCACGGGAATCGATATTCCTGAAGTACCGCGAATCCAGCCCGATCGGATGTTTCTGAGGAGAGATTGGGAACCCTACGAGAATTATGCCCACGAAGAAAAGAGGTATAAAAACTATTCGACCATCCTTTCTCCCTACCGCGATCCCAAGCAGTATTTCTACGGGCCGCTAGGGAATCGCTTAGTCTATGGGATCCCCGGCTATGACTGGGTGGAGACCACCGGTCTGGGCCCCCAAAGTCGAGGATCGTCAATACTGAGAGTGACAGGCGATCTCTACAACTATCCCGGGCGCGAACAATCTACCTATCGGCGCTATTTCGAGGATGTGCTGACCATCTCGGAGCAGACCAACCGGTGGTGGGCGGGCCTGACCATTGCTCAGGAGTTGCGGGGACGCTTCACGCCGCTGACCCTGAAAGTCAACGCCTTTCGCGGCTTCAGAATTGACGTAGGCACAAAACGCGACGATCTCTCGGCACTATTCATGAATTGGAACACTGTGCGGATGGGGGCCTTTCACTTTGAGCGGCGGGTCGGCCTGCTGAATTTGGGTCTGACTTATGTCAATCAGCACGAGAGCTTCAGCGATGCACCCGGCCACACCTTCTCCCGCAAAGGGGTGCTGCGCCACAACCAGCCATATCCAGAAATTATTGCCGTCAAATTTTCGGATGATTCACCCAAGGATGATCGGGGTGGTCCCTACATCGTCGAGTTGAACATCTTGGTCAACGGAATTCTTCGCAAGGACATCGTCCCGGATATTGTCGAGCACATTGACGGCATCACCGAGTCCTCGGTGGGCCGATTTGGCGCACAGGGGTTAGTGCGCAACACCTATGCTGAGCTATCGGCGGCCTTTACTTCCTCGGTCCCGACGGAGCCTACCTATATGCAGTACCGCATCAATGAAGCACCGCTCTACATGGACTACCTCTTCTTCAAGGATCTAAGGTTGAATGATTCGGTAGATCCTGAACGCCAGTTTACGACGTACCTATGGAGGAACGTAGAATTTCCCATTGAGGAGCCGTGGCACCTAGCGGCGAATCTACAGCCGGAAGCATCGACGAGCAGGAACTACTACCGCGATAACGCCGATGCGATCTTGGGGGAGCGATTTACTGAAGATGAAGTGCGTGCCATCCTGATTCGCAACAACGCCCTCAACAACATCTATAGGCCGCTGGAACAATCTTTCCGGTGGCGCACCGACGAAACAGGTCCTATAGAGGTCTCTGGCGACGACTTCGTGGTCTATTACTTCAACTTGGCGGGAGAGGGCTATGTTCAATCCGTTTCCTTCGAAGCCGTAGTCGCCAACGATTACAAAATTGAGGTGGGAACTGTGGCTAGGAATAGAAGGGTGGACCTCGAGGACCCGTACGCGCCGATTGAAAGCCCCTATACACAGCGCTATGGCCAGCCCACGCTCTTTCGCGTAGTGGAGCGCGCCCCGGGGAATGTCCAAGACCGGTCGAATGTGAAGCGCATTTCATTCGACATCGGCACGCAGACCGGGATGGAGATCTTGGGAGCCAATTTCAGTACCAATATCTTCGGGCTAAAAATTGATGGGGAGTACGCGAGGAGCCAGCACTACTTCCAGTACCCCGATGGTGTAGTCGGACCCGATCCCAGCACGGCCATGCGCTTAGGCAAGCGCTTCGACCAGAAAGGTGAAGCGTATTATCTGGTGGTGCGCAAGGAGCACGAGCGCTTCGACTGGGGAGGCGAATTTTTCCACATGGGACCGAACTACAGCACCGAATTTGTAGTGTTGGGAACGCCGGCTGTACCCCACTTCAACAATACCATGCGCTTGATGATGGTGGACGACAATGACGACAACGATCGCTTCCCCGACTCGTGGTTCCAGCAGTACATCGCCGGCTTTGTCAACGAAGGAGTAGATGCAGATGGTATTTTCCCCGGCAAGGACGAGGATGGGGATGGGCGGCCGGATACGAATAAAAATGGGAATAGGCGGCCGGATTATCTGGAACCCTTCCTGATGTACGATGTGGAATCGGACGACTATATCTACGATTTGGATCTGAACAACAACGACAGACCGGATGGCCGGGAGGACGATCCCGAACCCGATTACCCCTATCCCGAAGATCTGGAGGGCTACCATCTGTTCGGAAAGCACTGGCTGCGGCGGGATCTGAGCTTCTCTCTAGGACGCCTCAATGCCCACCAGCAGGATAGGGCGGGTAAAAATTTGATGAATTATGGCCGTCTCATCTATAAGGCAGAACAGCCGGGACTGGGTAGGCTACTGGTGGAGAATACGCTCAAGCGGGTTTGGGACACTGTGCCGGATCGCGTCTTGATCTCCTCGGACTTTGGTAGGAGTCCCTTCGGCAAGACGCATCTGGCCGGATTCGGCTATCAACAACAGTTCGACCTGATATTAATAGAGGACAATCTGAACTACAAGAATAGCTGGGCCAACAGATTCTACTTGGAGACGCTTTTGCATCCGCTCAAAGACCTGAAAATGTATCACAACTTCCGCTACGAATTCAACTGGCAGCAGCGAGGATTTTTGGCCGACGGGACCCATCAGCGCAAGAATGCGATTCGCTCTATGAGTTCGGTTCACCGCATCGACTATACTTGGCGGAGGCACCGGAGTAAATTGGAGATCATCCCGGCGCTGAAATTGCTTTTCCTCAAGCGGACCCAAGACATCATCGACGTACCCCTAGCCGATGAGACCACGGTCATTCCACTGTTCAAAGCCAACTACTATGCAACACCCCGAACTACTTTTCGCCTCGGTGCTCAAGGTTTGCCCTTCTGGAACTATGGCGTCGCGGACCATGGCAACAATTGGAACAGTTTCGCGCAGAATGTGTACGTCTTTATGATGACCAACCGTTCCGACTATTTCGGCTATGAGATTGTGGCCAATGCTGGTGTGACCTTCGATCGCCGAACGTACGACGATTCCTTCCGCAGTGCCGACAATACCAATGTCCTCGCTGTCTTCATACAGATCGTGGCCGGGGCACCACGATATTAAAGGGCAGGCGCACTCGCAAGCAAATCCAACAAAAGGTAATTGCGATGAAGCATTTTATTTTGTTACTAACGCTTCTCAGCTTGGCCCCTCCCTGCTGGGCGCAAAGCGCAGACGATGTCTTTGCAACTAGGCAGACCGCCACCAAAAAGAAGGCGGTTGTCCTGTCAGCTCTCTTCCCAGGGTTGGGTCAACTGTCCACCGGCCAGAAGATAAAGGGAACGTTCATACTGATCGGCGAGATTGGCTCTCTGACCGCGGCATTAATAGCAAACGAGAACTACAATACCCGCCGCGACAATTTTCACCGGTTGAAAGACGAATACGAAGTAATGGCGACTGGGAATAGCCGCTACGATCTCGCCCAGCAAAAGTGGGATGAACTGCATAAAACCAATGATGAATTGGACGACCTGCATCTGACGCGCAGGGTTTTTGGTGCAGTAGCTGTGGGGGTGTATATGTATAGCCTGGCCGATATCCTCTTATCGGATTCTCCCAAAGTATCCGCTGGGACCCGATGGAACTTGAAGGTTGTGCCGGGGCTGGGGGATGTGCCGCCCAAGTTGGTGATGGTGGGAAGTTTCTGAACCTAGCACTTGGGCAACTCGCAGCCGGGTCTTCTCAGCAAAAACGCAGCAATTCCCCCCCGCCAAAGACGAGCAGGTCAGCCAAGAGCGCGGCAAAGTAGATCAGGCTGACCGTGCTGTTGACCGTCATAAAGGCCGTGCTCATGCGGGACAGGTCGTCGGCCCGCACCAGCCGGTGCTCGTACACCAGCAAGCCGGCTACCACTACTACGCCCAACCAGTACAAAAGGCTCAAGCCAGCCATGCGGCCTACGAGGGCCAGCACCACCACGAACAACAGGTGCAAGGCGCGGGCGATGTACAGGGCGCGGGCAATGCCAAAGCGGACCGGGATAGAATGGAGTCCAGCCCGAATGTCGAAGGCATGATCCTCGCAGGCGTAGATGATGTCAAAGCCAGCCACCCAAACCAGCACCCCCAAGCAGAGCAGCAACGGTATAAGGTCAAAGCCACCAGTGATCGCAATCCAAGCACCCAGCGGTGCCCCGCCTAAGCTCAACCCCAAAACCAAGTGGGAGGCCCAAGTGAAGCGCTTGGTCAGCGAGTAGCACAAGAGCACGACCAAAACCAGCGGTGACAGGTAAAAGCACAAAGAGTTGAGTTGATGTGCCGCCCAGACCAAGACCAGAGCCGACAAAACCACGAACAACCCCACCGCTTGCGGCGAGACCGCGCCTTGCGGCAGTTCGCGGTTTTGGGTGCGGGGATTGGCCGCGTCGAGATGGCGGTCGACCAAGCGATTAAAACCCATCGCCGCGCTGCGCGCCCCCACCATGGCCAGCGCAATCCAGCCGATCTGAGCCGGGGTGATGCCAGCGGGCGTCGCGGCCAGCAAGGCACCGCTAAAGGCAAAAGGCAGGGCAAAGACGCTGTGGGAGAATTTGATCATGCGGCCGTAAACCGCAATGGCCTGCAAGGGAGCCATCTCGACCTTCCTCGAAGGGCGGCCTAAGTCAGGCCGCTGGATAAAAGCGGAGCGGAGGGACCGCATCGATCAGGGCGTGGCGATGAGCCAATTGGTAGAACAACTGCAAACCAGCTTGGGCGGCCTCGTCCAAATCAAAGCGGATGTGATGGGTTAGGTAGCGCTCGTAGAACTCGGGTGGACCGCTGCATTCTCGACTGTATGCTGCGGCGATGGACGGCACTTGGCACAATCCCTGATCTTTGGCCCACTGCAATTGTTGGACTTGGGCGGGCGTGAGCGCCTGCTGGCGGCCGGCCCAAAAGGCAAAGACAAAAGGCAGATCGGTCATGGCCGTCCATTCCCGACCCAAATCCAGGCTCTCCAAGTCCTCGTCCAAATGCGGGAAGACCTCATCGCCGATGAGCAGGGCCGCGTCGGCCGCCTCCAGCATGGCCTCCAGATCGGGCGGAGCTTCGATCAATTGCGGAGTGAGAGCGAATTTTTCGCGCAGGAGAATGGCCAAGAGAGCTACTGAAGTGCGGGAACTGGTATCCAAGGCGATGCGCTCGATCTGCGGCAACGGACGGCGGCAAAAGAGGCGCACCGTCAGCACCGGCCCCTGCGAACCAATGGCTATATCCGGGACGATCCAATAGGGACAAGCACTGCGGGCGTATTCGATCGCGGGAATGATCCCCACGTCAATGGTGCTGGCCGCCAACTCCCGCGCACAGCGCGAGGGCACCGAATAACTCAATGCGAAAGGTGCGGGGTCGCGTTCGAGGGCAACGACGAGGGGCCGCGTGTTGAGGTATGGGACCGCGCCCAAGCGCGGCCTCATGAATGGGACACCTCTTGCAAAACGCCGATCCGACAGGGCGAGGTCACCGGCTCGTAGCGGGTGTTGCGCCGCTGCGGCGCAAAGCCGGCCGCGCGGATTAGCCGTTCCATGGCATCCAAGCCCATCTCGTTGGTGTGGCTGGTGCCGGCTGCGCTGACGACGTTTTCTTCGAGCATGGTGCTGCCGAAATCGTTGACCCCGTAGCGCAAGCTGACTTGGGCGATTTTAGGCCCTTGGGTCACCCACGAAGCCTGTAGGCTGGGAATGTTGTCGAGAAAGAGCCGCGCTACAGCCACCGTGCGCAAGTGGTCGTAGCCGGTCGCTTTGGCACCGTTCCAGCGGGTCTGGTCCGCGCCCAAGTCCGTGTGATCGGGCTGGAAGTTCCAAGTAATAAAGGCGGTGAAGCCACCGCGCTCGTCCTGTAGCTGCCGCAGGCGGTCGAGGTGCTCTAGACGGTGTTCGACTGTCTCCACGTGGCCGTACATCATCGTCGCAGTGGTCGGCATCCCCAACTCGTGTGCCACGCGATGCACTTCCAGCCATTCCTCGGTGCGGTCCTTGCGAAAGCCGATTATGTCGCGCACCTCGTCGTTGAGAATCTCAGCCCCGGCACCCGGTATCGAATCCAGCCCAGCGTCGCGCAGGCGGCGAATGGTCGTGTCCAGCGACAGCCGCGACAGGTGCGCGATGTAGATGATTTCCGTGGCCGAAAGACAGTGTAGCTGCACCTGCGGATAGCGGTCCCTGATCGCCGCGAGCAACTGTTCGTAGTAATCGAGGCGCAGCTTGGGGTTGAGGCCGCCCTGCATCAAGATTTCGCAGGACTTAGGCTCGTCGCCGCCAAAGGCCACCAACTCGTCGATTTTGGCAAATATCTGCTCATTGGGCAGGACATAGCCCTCGCTGGACCCCGGCGGCCGGTAGAAGGCACAAAAGTCGCACTTGACCCAGCAGACATTGGTGTAGTTGATGTTGCGCCCAACGTTGTAGGTGACCACCTGCTCGGGGTGTTTGTGCAGGCGCGCCCAATGCGCCAGCATCCCCAGCTCAGCGAGGTTGTGGTGCGCGTACAGGCGGCGGGCATCATCGAGCGCGAGGCGCTCCCCAGCATAGACCTTGTCGGCAATATCGGCAATCACGGGCACTATCCGGCGGCCGCCAGCAGGGTGGGGGTATCGGCGACGATATTGTAGAGGGAGTCGCGTTCCAAGGGCTGGCGCCCGGCCTCGACGATGCGCTGCACGAGCTCGGCCTGCGTCAGCCGCTGCTGGGTCTGGGCGAAACTCTTGCGGGTGATTTCGTAGTCCATGACCGTGCCGTCGATATCGTCGGCCCCGTACCAGAGCGCGGTCTGCGAAATTTCGATGGTGTTCATAATCCAGAAGGTCTTGACGTGGGGGAAGTTGTCGAGCATCAGCCGCCCCACCGCGATCTCCTTGAGATCTAGGCAACCCGTCGGCCCGGGTAAGTCCGCCAGCTCGGTGCGCTCGGGGTGGAAGGAGAGCGGGATATAGCAGAGGAAACCGCCGGTCTCGTCCTGCACTTCGCGCAGTCGCACGAGGTGATAGACCTTCTCCGCGGTATTTTCGATGTGCCCGTAGAGCATGGTGGCATTGGAGGGCAGGCCGGCTCGATGCGCGGTCTGAGCAATTTCCAGCCACTCCTCAGAATCCGCCTTGGTCCAGAAGAGGTCGCCTTGGACCCGATCGCTAAATACCTCAGCCCCGCCGCCGGGCAGCGACTCCAGCCCGGCCGCCTTCATATCGGCCAAGACCTCCTCCAGTGGCTTTTTGGCGATGCGCTGAATCTGGGCGATCTCGATCATGGTGAAGGCCTTCAGATGCGCGGCGGGGCGGGCTTGCTTCATCGCCTGCAAGACGTCGAGATAGTATTGGTAGGGCAGCTTGGGATTGACGCCGCCGACTATATGGATCTCGGTGATCGGGGCTTGGTCGTACTCGGCGACGCGCGCGGCGACTTGCTCGGGTGCCAACACGTAGCCGCGCTCGTCTTTGGGCTTGACGTAAAAGGAGCAGAACTTACAGAGCTTGTTGCAGATGTTGGTGTAATTGATGTGCTGGTTGCGCACGTAGTATGCGGTCCCGCCGCTTTTGCGCTCGCGGACGATATTGGCCAGATAGCCCAAGATGGGCAGCTCGTCGCAGGCGTACAGGCGCAGGCCGTCGTCCAAGCTCAAGCGCTGGCCGGCCAGCACTTTGTCGTGGATATCACCGAGACCGGCCCGGCCGATAAGATCGTCGTAAATCACTTATTTCTCCCGCGTTTAGTACATAATACATAATGGGTATCCTATTCGTCAACCGGCCCTTTGACACCCTGGTACACCGCGGCAATTCCTAGGGTCAGGGGCGTGTAGCGCGGCTGGCTAAACCCAGCCTCGACGAGCAATTCGACAAAGGCCGGCCCCTGAGGAAAAGTCCCCACCGAGCGCGGCAGATAGGCATAGGCCCGGCGCTGGCCGGAAATGAGGCCGCCGATCAGGGGCAGCACTTTGTGGAAGTAAAACGAGTACAATTGCCGAAACAGCGGCGCAGTAGGCTCGCAGAAGTCGAGCACCAAGAGCTGACCGCCGGGTTTGAGGACGCGGTGGGCCTCGGCCAAGCCGCTCGGAATGTGCCCAAAATTGCGCACCCCAAAGGCCCCGAGCACCAAGTCGAAGGTGGCCTCTTGGAACGGCAACTGCTCGGCGTCGCCGACCAATAGCTCCAACGGCATTGGCGGGCGTTTTGCAGCGACCTTGGCGGCGCCCAATCGCAGCATCTCAACGGCCACATCGACGCCTACTACTTGCTGCGGCCTCAGCCGCGCCGCCGCTAGGGCAAAATCGCCAGTGCCAGTAGCCAAGTCCAAGACGCGCTGTGGGGAGGCTTCCAAGACGTAGTCGAGGGCGCGCCGTCGCCAGTACACATCTACGCCGCCGCTGAGCAGGTGGTTGAGCAAGTCGTAGCGCCGGGCAATGGCGTTGAACATGTCTCGGTTGCGCCTCTTGTGCTCGGCGATGTTTTGCTTATTCTCCATGCTGAAAAAGCTAGTCCACTTCCCCTCACTGTCAACAGAAGCCCATGCCCCGACTCCAAGCCAACATCCTCATCGCCGACCACTCGCTCTTTATCCGCGAAGGGCTGCAAGAGGCATTGCAAAAACCCTGCTATGCCATCGAAACCGCTGCGGACGGTGCCCAAACGCGCCGGATGCTGAAAGCCGGCGACTTCCACTTGGCCATTCTCGATTTGCAGATGCCCGGCCCCTCTGGGATGCAGCTTTTGCAGGAGGTCGGCCAGCGCCACCCCGACACCCAGTGCATCATACTCACGGCCCACGACAACGTCCACACCGCGGTCGAAGCCATGCGCAAGGGAGCGTACGACGTAGTGACCAAGCCCGTCGATCTAGACCAACTGCGCCTCATAGTCGCCCGCGCACTCGATCGCTTCGAGCTCGTCGTGGAAAACCGCAAGCTCCACAACCGCCTCGAAAAAGAAGCCCCCTTTCGCCGCCTCGTGCGCCGCAGTCCGGCCATGCAGGAGGCCGCGGCCACGATCAAACAAGTGGCCCAAGCGGATGTGCCGGTGCTTTTGCGCGGCGAGACCGGCGTCGGCAAGGATTTGGTAGCGCGCGCCATCCACGAGCGCAGCAAACGCCGCGAGGCTCCCTTTGTGGCCGTCAACTGCGGCGGCTTCACCGAGGAGCTTTTTACCAGCGAACTGTTCGGCCACAAACGCGGGGCCTTTACCAGTGCCTACGCCGACCGGCCCGGCCGTTTCACCCTCGCCGAGGGCGGGACTCTTTTCCTCGACGAAATCGGCGAGGTCTCGCACAAAAATCAGGTCGAGCTATTGCGCGTCCTAGAGTCCCACGAGTTCCAACCGCTCGGGGACCCACAGGTCCGCCGCGCCGATGTGCGCATCATTGCCGCCACCAACCGCGACCTCGAAGACGCCGTCGCAACAGGTGCCTTCCGCAAAGACCTGTACTACCGCCTCAACGTGGTCCCCATCGACATTCCCCCCTTGCGCCAGCGGCGGGAAGACATCCCGGTCTTAGTCGAAATGTGCCTCGACGAAACCTGCCGCGCTCAAAACAAGCCCCCCAAGAAAATCAGCCCAGAAGCCATGGAGGGCCTCATCGCCTATGATTGGCCAGGCAATGTGCGCCAGTTGCGCAATCTGCTGCAGCGGCTCGTGGTCACCACCCCGACTGCGGTCATCCTCCCCGAACACCTGCCCGGCTCGCTCGGAGAGCTAGCCGATGGCCCGGGGCAGTTCTCAATGGCCCTCGGCTCTTCCCTGCAAGAGGTCGAAGCCGAGCTCATCCGCCAGACCCTCCAACGCCTCACGGGCAACCGCCGCGAAGCGGCCACCATTTTGGGCATTAGCGTCCGCGCCCTCCAGTACAAGCTCAAGCGATACAACATCACGATCAAGTAACGCGCTAGCGGCTGGCGGCTGGCGGCAGCCCATTCGCCAACTTCAGGCGACTCCTGCATTTTTTGCACTTTTGCGTCTGCGCGGCCCCTCGACCCGCTCCTCGCCCAGCAGAGCCTTTTTCGTAAGTAAATTATTCACAATATCTTACCTAGCAAGCAAGCAAAGGTGGCATTGAATTTGCTTATCTATACGTGAGTCGAAAGGAGTGCCGGTCGCCCTCCGCGCGACCAGAAGAGTTTCACAGCCGGCATTGGCCTTAACTATTTGTTAATACAGAGCAACCAATTTTGCCAGAGCAAGCATTGAGCAACGAGGGGACGCTTTGCAGTCCCGAACTAAAACGGTAGGAATGCAAATTTTGCACTTTGAGTACCTAGAGCTTGGCGCTTCTAACTCGCGTAATTCAAGTGCCTTGCGGAACGCCGGCCCAAAATTGTTGCAACTGAGTGCAAAAATTTGCACCTGCTGACCCCATTACCCAAGGAAGGTTTCGCACATGGCTTACGCTATCCAAGAAGCCCTAAGCGATGAGGACAACACACTGCGCCTCTATTTCGACGACATTGCCGAGTCTCGGCCGCTGAGCCGCCAGCGGGAAGTCGAACTGTCAGCGCGGATCCAAGACGGCGACATGGCCGCCCGCGACGAGTTGGTTCAAGCCAATCTGCGCTTCGTCATTGATGTGGCCAAAAACTACCAGAACCGCGGTCTCTCGCTAGAGGACCTAATCAGCGCGGGCAATGTGGGCTTGCTGACCGCTGCCGAGCGCTTCGACGGCACCAAGGGCTACAAGTTCATTTCGTACGCGGTGTGGTGGATCAGGCAGTCCATCTTGCAGACCATTGCCGAGCACGCCCGCACCGTGCGCCTGCCCCTGAACAAGCTCAGCCTGCTCAAGGACATTTCGCGGGCCGTGCGCAAGCTGGGCCAAGGCCGCGAGAGCGAGCCGGACGTCGAGGAGATCGCCGCTGAGTTGGGCCTGCCAACCGAGGAGGTTCTCGACACCATGCTCAGCGCCCGCTCGGTGCGCTCGCTCGACGAGTCCTTTGAGGACGACGACGACCGCAGCCTGCTCAGCTTCCTCGCCGACGACAATCAGGCCACGCCCGACAGCGACGTCTTGCAAAGCTCGGCTCGCGCCCACTTAGAGGAAGCCCTCGCCAGCCTCGAAGACCGCGAGTTGCGCATCATTCGCCTGTACTTCGGTCTCGACGGCAGCCAAGCTCTGACCTTGGAGCAGATCGGCGGGTTGATGGGCTTGACGCGGGAGCGCGTGCGCCAGCTCAAGGAGCGCGCCCTGGGCAAGCTCCGCCACCCGGCTCGCTACCAGTCGCTCCTCGCGTTGGTAGATGAGACGGAGTTTTACTAGGATTGCAACTGAGTCCGCTGCCCGCGCTTAGGGGCAGCGGACCGCTAATTGGTAGGGATAATAGGGGCTGGTGCGACTGCTCAGCCTTGGCCTTCCCGCAACTTCTTGAGTTCGTCGCGCAAGAGCGCGGCTTTTTCAAACTCTTCGCTCTCGACCGCTTCTTGTAGCCAGTGCTCTAGCTGCTCCTTTTCGCTCAGCGGCCTCTTTTGCAAGACCTCCAGCTCCAGCTCCTCGAGCGCGGCTTCTGAACGCTCGCGCTCAATATAGAACTCCTCGGCCTCCACTTCGGGCCACGTGCCAATCCGGGCGCGGGTGCGCCGCACGATGTCCAACGCGCCGTCGTAGTCTTGGTCGCCGACGGCGATCATGGCCCGGGCCACGCCGTTGATGCGCAAGACATAGGGCCACCATTTCTCTAGATTGTCGCGGTCTTCTTCGCGCTCGGCATAGCGGTTGACAAACCGAAAGAGCACCATATTGCGCTCGGTATCGCGCACGACCCGCCGGTAGTCGTGCAGTTGGATCAGAAAGGCGTAGCGCTTGTACAAGCGGCTCCCCTCGTCGAAAAGCTCGCGGCAAGCCGCTTCATCGAGCGCGAAGCCCTCGTCGCTGGCCCCGTACTTGCGGCGGTATTTTTCCAACTCGCTTCGATAGTAATCGAGGGCAAAATCCTGCCCGTGAGGCCGTCGGCCATCGGGCCGGCCATCGAGATTTAGCTGCAAAATGCCCTGAAAAGCCCCTTGATCCACCCGGATCTGGATTTTCGCAACCCCATCCCTTCCCGATACTTTCCGCACATTCGCCTCTGGATCGAAGGACCATTCATTTAACAGGTCGGTCAGATCTCGACTCATGCCGACCTCGCACGACCACTGTTTACTGACATTGCAAAAATTCTCATTGCAAAATAATAACCGGGTTGATGCATTACGGCAATGAAGTAGTGGTGTTCTTTGAAATTTTCGGGCATAAAAAGGCCCCCTTGGCAACGACGTGCCAAGGGGGCCTATGCCATTCAGCCTATGCACCACTCCTTTCTTTTGACTTCGCCCCAAGTTACCACTTCAAATCCCTCCTCGATTTGCGCAGGGGGCACACTCCGCAAAGTCCGCCACTCGGTCAGTCGCCATAGACCGTCCTCGGGTTGCGGGCAGGCCGTCAGACAGGTGTAGTCGTTGACTATTAAACCAACGTCTTCCTTGCGGAACAGGCGCATTTCGACCGTTCCACACACCTTTTGACACGCCTCCTTCTGAGTACGGGAGGAAACGTGGAAATCGAACTCTGCTCTACGGTAGTAGTGGCAGTTCAGACTCCTATCGAATAGGCTTTCTTCGTGCGCTCGGCCTTGTGTGCTGATTCCGGTCGTCTCATCGACAAACGTGAAGTCTGGGGACATCAAGTATATAAGCAAGCTCCAGTTCCGATCATTCATCGCCCAAGAAAAAAGAGGGAATAATACTCCCGGGCACACAGCCTCCGGTAGCGGGAGACGAGCGCATGTGAGCGCCAACTTCGCCGATGCACAGGACCAATCCGGCCAAGGCTCGGGATCCTCACACGAATAACCCATCGGATCACTACAAGCGGCCAAGACCCAACAGGCTATAAGGCTGAGCGTCAGCGGTCTCATCTCTGCTACCGAATCAAGCTGATCTTGAACGACTCGATCAAGGAAGGCGACTGGATGCGGACAAAGTACACGCCGCTGGCCACGTGTGCGCCCCCATCCGATTGCCCATCCCAAGCAACCGAGTACGACCCCGGCTGCGCATTCTCCTGAGAGGATAGGCGTCTTATGAGTTGGCCGGTGATGGAATAGATAGCCACATCGACCCGCCCGGGCTCGTCGAGGCGATAGCGCACTATCACAGACGAGTTGAACGGATTGGGATAGGCCCCTTCAACCGCCTCGGCAGCCGCTCCTTGCGCTTGCGGCTTCGACGAGGGACAATCGGGATCTTCGTCGAGCAGGCTGGAGGGCATCCCATGATTGTCGTCAAAGGCCTCCCATATTTCACCGGCGTGGGGGCTTTTGTCGCCCCCTTGACTACACCCCTGCCAGTTCCAAGTTCCATTCCCGTACAGGTCGTCGTCGGCAAGCAGCACATTATCATAAAACTCCTCAAAGGTATTGGCGCGGGGAGAGTCCATCTCCATCGCGGCGAAGATGATTTGGTCCGCCTTGGTCGCTCCTATGTCCTCCCGAAGATCCCAAGCGGCCCCTGCTGCTGTCAGGCCCCTCTGATGCGATGAGGTGGTGTTGTTGCTGCTAGCGCGCAACCTGCGGCGGCAATGACCTTCCCCCGGCCGCCGTGCGCTGGCCTTTTGGACCTCAACCTGCGATGGCATAGTTTATGCTACAACAATGTACGATTGATTGAATGACGCCCTCTCCGGCGTGTGACACTGTGTTTTTGGTCGATTTTTCGCTTCTCACAACGAATATGTAGCTTTTTGATATTTACAAAAATGTTATTTTTACTCATTTTAATGACAAAAAAGTCGTAAAATAGGATGTCCTTATGTCCACCCAACCGACCGCTAGTGCCCAACAACAAATCTCCATCCTACACGGCATCGGGCAAATACTAGGCTCGACGACCGAGTTTGAGGAGGCACTCAACGCCATTCTCAAGCTCATGTGCGACCAGCTCGACATGAGCTTGGGGACAGTCAGCCTCTTGAGCCAAGAAGCCACCCAAGTCTCCATTGACGTGGCTTATGGGCTCTCGCAATCGGAAATCAAGCGAGGCCGCTACGACGTCGGCGAAGGCATTACCGGCAAGGTCGTAGAATCTGGCAAACCCGTGATCGTGCCGCGCATCAGCAGCGAGCCTCTCTTTCTCAACCGCACTGGCGCGCGCGGCAGCGCGGCCAAGAGCCAGACCTCGTTTATTTGCGTACCCATCCTACAGCAGCAGCAGGTAGTAGGCACCATTAGCGTCGATATCCCTTATAAAAATAACGAAAACCTGCAAGATACCGTGCGCCTGCTGTCCATCATATCCGTCATGATCGGCCAATCGGTCGCCGCCCGCCAACGCGCCCGCGCCGAGCAAACCGAGCTTCTCGACGAAAACTTGCGCCTGCAAAACGAGCTCCGCGAGCGCTTCCATCCGGCCAACCTCATCGGCAACGCCCGATCTATGCAGGAGGTTGGCCAACTCATCGGCCAAGTGGCCCCCAGCGACGCCACGGTCCTGTTGCGCGGCGCGAGCGGCACGGGTAAGGAACTTGTCGCAGATGCTATACATTACAACAGCTTACGCGCCAACAAACCCTTTGTCAAAGTGCATGTCGCAGCCCTGCCGGAGACCTTGGTCGAATCCGAGCTATTCGGCCACGAGCGCGGCGCTTACACCGGGGCTTCGACGAGCAAAGCCGGCCGGTTTGAACGAGCGCGCGGCGGGACGATTTTCCTCGACGAAATCGGCGAGCTCAGCCCAAGCGCACAGGTCAAGCTGCTCCGCGTGCTGCAAAACCGCGAAGTCGAGCGCCTCGGCGGCCGCGGCCCGGTGTCGATTGATGTCCGCGTCGTGGCGGCGACCCACATAGATCTGGAAAAAGCCATGGACGAGGGGTCCTTCCGCGAGGATCTCTTCTACCGGCTCAATGTCTTTCCCATCTTCATCCCGCCCTTGCGCGAGCGCAAATCCGACATCACCCGGCTCGCCGACCACTTCCTCGAAAAGTACTCCCGCCAGTACGGCGTAGAGATGCACCGCATCTCTACGCCTGCCATTGACATGATGATGAGCTACCATTGGCCGGGCAACGTGCGCGAACTGGAAAACTGCATTGAACGGGCGATCATTCTCAGTAACGACGGCGTCATCCACGGCCACCACCTGCCCCCCTCCCTGCAGACGGCTGACGCTACCGGAACGCCGGTCACCGGCTCGTTTAACGCGATGATGCGGGCCTATGAACGAGAAATCGTCATCGAGGCCCTCAAGAACGCCCGCGGCAATATGGCCGAGGCCGCCCGCACCCTCGGCACTACGACCCGCATTTTCTCTTATCGCATCCAAAAACTAGATATCTGCCCGAAAAATTACAAGAAATAGCAATATAAACTACAAAATTGTTATTCCTTGATACTGTTTCAATTTTGTAGTTGTGCCTACCTCGTCCTCCTCTTTATTGTTATTTTTTTTAACTCCCTAATTTACAATAAGCTACAATTGTGAAGTATCCGCGCCCAATCCACTTGGCACATTTCTTGCCTTGTAGCATCCGACGTTCGCATCCACGAGGCGTCAATTGGATGCCTCCTCATCGCTAAAGGGAAGGGATTGCCCATGTCTGTTTTTCGCAACCGTCCTTCGCTCTTATGGATTTGTGCCGGGGTCCTCGGGGCGACAACTCAGGCTTCGGCCGGGGATTTCACAACCGTAGAAGCCTTCCAGGCCATGCCCTTGGCCTATCCCAAATTCATGGTGGACAACCTGTGGATTCTCATCGCCGCAGCTTTGGTCTTCATCATGCACTTGGGCTTTGCCGCGCTCGAATCCGGCCTGACCCGGCAGAAGAACACGGTCAACATCCTCTTTAAGAACCTCTTTATCATCTCGGCCGGCATCCTCACCTACGCCTTGTGTGGCTTCAACATCATGTATCCGGGCGACGACTGGCTCATCGCCGATGTGTTGGCCCTCAAGGGCTGGATCGGCTTTGACAGCGAGGTGGCCAACCTGACCAACCAGTACGCGGATTACACCTATTGGTCGGACTTCATCTTCCAAGCCATGTTCGCTGCCACGGCCGCGACCATCGTCTCCGGTGCTGTGGCCGAGCGCGTCAAGCTGTCGGGCTTCATGCTCTACGCGGTGATCTTGGTGGCCTTTGGCTACACCATAGCAGGCTCTTGGAAGTGGGGTGCTGGCTGGCTCGACGACCTCGGTTTCTACGATTTCGCCGGCTCGTCGGTCGTGCATGCCTTTGGCGGCTTCTCGGCCCTCGCCGCAGTTTTGGTGCTAGGGGCGCGCAAGGGCAAGTACATCAATGGGGAAATCAGGCCCATCCTCGGGCACAGCATGCCGCTATCGACTATCGGCGTTTTCATGCTCTGGCTCGGTTGGTTCGGCTTCAATGGCGGCTCGGTGCTCAGCGCCGACCCGGCGGCCGTATCGCTGGTTTTCGTCACCACGACCCTCGCCGCTGCAGCCGGTTGTATGGCCTCGATTTTCACCTCCTATATCTACCTTAAAAAGCCCGACATCACCATGGCACTCAACGGCATCCTCGCCGGCTTGGTCGGCATCACGGCCGGGGCCGACGTGGTCACTTGGGCCGGGGCCATCTGGATTGGGCTGATCGCCGGGATCATCGTCGTTTTCGCCATTGTCTTTATCGACCGCATCAAGATCGACGATCCGGTCGGTGCCATCTCCGTACACGGCATCTGCGGCATCTGGGGCACAATCGCGGTCGGGCTATTCAGCACCAACGCCGACCACAGCGTGGGCACCCAGATATTGGGCACCCTGTCTTACGCCCTCTTTGCGTTTATCTTTTCTTTTGTCCTCGCGACCATCGTCAAGGCACTACTCGGGTTCCGCGTCGATGAGGAGGACGAGGACGAGGGCCTCGATCTAAGCGAGCACGGCCAGCCCGCATACGCGGATTTCCAGCACATCAACAACTAAGCGAGGGAGACCCAACGATGTATAAAATTGAAGCATTTCTCCGGCCATCGGCCCTTGAGCACGTGCAGAAGGCCCTCGGCGAACGGGGCATCGCCGGCATGTCCGTAACCGAAGTGCGGGGCTTTGGCCGCCAGCGCGGCCACCGCGAGGTCTATCGCGGCGCCGAGTACCGCATTGATTTTGTCCCCAAGATCAAAATCGAGGTCGTCGTCAAGGACGCAGACCACGAGCAGGCGATCAACACCATCGTCGAGGCGGCCAAGTCTGGCAAAGTCGGCGACGGCAAGGTCTTTGCCTCGCCAATCCAAGAAGCCGTGCGCATCCGCACCGGCGAGACGGGCGAAAGTGCCCTGTGATAGCGAGGGGCCGGCGCGGCCTTTGGTCGCTCTGGCCCCATCTCTTATCTTACCATCACTCGACGCAGTACACCTCAATCCACTTAAGGAGAAATTGATGAACCGCTTGCTTTTTACCGCACCCCTTCTCTTCGCGCTGACCTTGGCCGCCGTCCCGGCCGATGCTGGGGTTGGCTTTGGCGCCGACGTAGTCAACCGCTACGTGTGGCGCGGCACGGACTTTGGCAACGCCGTCAGCGTACAGCCGGGCATGTCCATCAGCTATGGCAACATCGAAGTCGGCGCGTGGTCGTCGTGGGCCATCACCGGCGGCGGTGCCAACGAGAACGACCTCTACGCCAGCTTCTCTACCGGCCCCATCGGCATCACCCTGACCGACTATTACTTCCCGGGCCTGACCGAAGACGACGCATTCTTCAGCTACAGCGACGACGACGCAGTACACATCCTCGAAATCAGCGCGTCCCTCGCCCTCGACGACATGCCCTTGAGTGCCATGGTCGCCTATAACTTCTCCGGCGACGCCGACGATTCGTTCTGGGTGGAAGCGAGCCTCGACTTGGGCGAGGTGGAAGAGACCGCCGTCAGCGTCACCGCCGGTCTCGGCAACGGGGTTTACACCACAGATACTGACCCGGCCTTGGTCAGCGTCGGCCTCAACATGAGCAAGGGCGATTACTTCGCCTCTTACATCCTCAACCCAGACAAAGAAAGCACCTTCCTCGTCTTTGGCAGGAGCTTCTAAAGCCTAGTCGGCATCCCGCGCAACCAATGCAGGGGGCGCGCTGCGGGGAGCGCGCCCCCTGACCCCATCTCAACCACTTTGCGAAAGGAATACTCATGGCCAAAGCTAAAGCCAAAGCCAAGTCCTCTGGGCTCAGCGCGGTCGAGGCTGCGCTGGCCTTAGCACGCGAGCAGCACGCGCAGATGGTCGATTTCAAGTTCGTCGATCTGCCCGGCACCTGGCAGCACTTCACCATGCCCGCCGCCGCCCTCGAACCCGACCTGTTCGACGACGGCCTCGGCTTTGATGGCTCCTCCATTCGCGGATGGCAGGAAATCAACGAATCCGACATGCTCGTGCGGCCCGATCCGACCACCGCGATGATGGACCCCTTCACGGGGGTGCCCACCCTGTCGCTGATCTGCTCAATTGAAGACCCCATCACCCGTCAGCCCTATGCCCGCGACCCTCGCGGCGTCGCCCGGCGCGCCGAAGCCTACCTGCTGCGCACCCAGCTAGCCGACACGGCCTTCTTCGGACCGGAAGCGGAGTTTTTCGTCTTCGACGACATCCAGTTCGACCAGCAAGCCCATCAAGCCTCTTATGCGATTGACTCGGTCGAAGGCCGCTGGAACAGCGGCGCCGACGAAGGACCCAACCTCGGCTACAAGCCCGACTACAAGGGCGGCTACTTCCCCGTACCGCCCACCGACTCCCAGCACGACCTCCGCACCCAGATGGTGCAGACGATGATCGACTGCGGCATCGACGTGGAGATTCACCACCACGAGGTGGGCACCGCCGGCCAAGGCGAAATCGACATCCGCTTTTGTCCGCTGTTGATCTGCGCCGACCGGATGATGCTGTATAAATACATTGTCAAGAATGTGGCGCGTCAGCACGGCAAGACGGCCACCTTCATGCCCAAGCCCCTGTTTGAGGACAACGGCACGGGCATGCACACCCACCAGAGCCTGTGGCAGGGCGACCAACCCCTGTTTGCCGGCAGCGGCTACGCCGGCTTGAGCTCGATGGCGCTGCACTACATCGGCGGGCTGTTGCACCACGCACCCGCGCTGTTGGCGTTTACCAATCCGACGACCAACTCCTACAAGCGGCTGGTGCCGGGCTACGAAGCACCGGTCAACTTGGCGTATTCGCAGCGCAACCGCAGTGCGTCGGTGCGCATTCCGATGTATTCGCCTAGTCCCAAGAGCAAGCGGGTGGAGTTTCGCTGTCCAGACCCGTCGTGCAACATCTACTTGGCGCTGTCGGCGATGCTGATGGCGGGGTTGGACGGGATTGAGCAGCAGATGGATCCGGGGGCACCGCTGGACAAGAATCTGTATGACCTGTCGGCGGAAGAGCGCGCCGGGGTGCCGCAGACGGCTGCATCGTTGGAGGCGTCGTTGGATCACTTGGAGCAGGATCGGGACTTTCTGCTGCAGGGCGATGTCTTCTCCGACGACCTGATCGACGCTTGGATCGACTACAAGCGCACCGAAGAGGTCGATGCCATCCGCTTGCGTCCCCATCCCTATGAGTTCGCACTCTACTACGACGTGTAAACAACGACCAACTACAAACGACGCAAAGGGGTGGTGCCAGTTTGGCATCGCCCCTTTCGCATTTTGGTAAGCCAGCGCGATTTTTGTATATTCAGCCCGCTAAAATAAGGAGAATATATTATGCACTTCTCGACGATCCTCGTGCTCGCCATCCTCCCACTTGCCACGTACGCTCAAGCCGGCCGGCCGGCACAATACGCAGTTCAACGCGCCCTCGAACCGGTCGTCGTCGATGGCAAATTGGACGAATTCTCGTGGGAAAGGGCGCATCAAATCAACCGCTTCGAGCGCATCCTCAACGATTACGACGAGGTGCTCTATCCCACGCGGGCGAAGATGCTGTGGGATAGCTTCTACTTTTACTTTGCCTTCGTCTGTCAAGATGCGGACATCTGGGCCATTTACGAAGGGGAAGACGATCCGCTATGGGAAGAGGAAGTCGTGGAGATCTTTATCGACCCCGACGGCGACGGCAAACGCTACCTAGAGCTGGAGGTCAACCCGCGCAATGTAGTCGTCGATTTGCTGATCTACTCGGTGTCGCCCGAGTGGCACTCGTCCAAAGACTGGGATATCGCCGGGCTTAAAACAGCCGTCCAAGCCCACGGCAGCGTGAACGACTCGCTCGCGCTCGACTGGGGCTGGACCGCGGAAATCGCCATTCCTTGGGCCGCGATAGCCGATAGCGTCACAGGCGGTGCGCGCCCGACAGCAGGCGATGTCTGGCGACTCAACCTCTACCGCATCGAACGCAAGGGCGGGCGCAATCTAAAAAGCCGCCTAAACGACCTCCAAGATGCAGACGCGCTCCAGCAGCATTACCACGAGCAGACCGAGTACACGGCCTGGAGCGAGACCTACCAGCGCGGCTTTCACCACCCCGACCGCTTTGGCGCGGTGCAATTTGCAGAATGAGTAGCCATGAATAAGCTCTTAGCCCTCGGCCTTTTGCTCGCCCTGCCGGCGCTGGCCGCAGCCGATGTGGAAGGCATGGTATGGATCGGCCCGGACTTCTACATCGACAGGTACGAGTACCCCAACCAGCGAGGCACTCTCCCCAAAGTCGACGTCACTTGGGGCGAAGCGGAATCGCTCTGCACAGCCCAAGGCAAGCGGCTGTGTACCGAACAGGAATGGCAGAAAGCCTGTACCGGGCCGCAGAACTTTGCGTACTCC
The DNA here is from genome assembly GCA_958295495.1 of uncultured Latescibacterota bacterium. GTDB lineage: Bacteria > Latescibacterota > UBA2968 > UBA8231 > UBA8231. The sequence continues at coordinate 5,512,631 of OY282352.1, read as the reverse complement.
TATGGCCCAGAATTTGAACCGAGGCGCTGCAATACGCGCTTTGCCGTCAATGGGGTCTGGCAGCGCGGGCCGGGTCTAGAGCCCAGCGGCGCACACGAGCGCTGCACCAACGCCTACGGGGTCTATGACATGATCGGCAATGCCTGGGAGTGGACCGCGTCCTGGTATTCGCACTCCGACCGCTGGCGGGTCGTGCGCGGCGGCTCCTTTTTCCACAGCGTCAACCTAGCCCGGGCCGACGCCCGCTACGGGCGATTCCTCGACTCCGAGTACCACCTCGATTTAGTGGGGTTCCGCTGCTGTCGCTCGGCGGCTCCCTCCCAAGCACCGTAACGCCATGGCCATTCGCAAGGTGTCGCAGATGGGGCATCCAGTGCTGCGCCAACGCGCCGCAGAGATTCCCCCTGCCCAGATGCAAAGTCCCCAGATGCAGCGCTTAGTCGAAGACATGATCGAGACCATGATTGACTACGAGGGCATTGGCTTGGCCGCGCCGCAAGTCTTTGAACCCTTGCGGCTGATCGTCCTCGGCGACCCCGAAGCCGACCCCCAAGACGAGGCCGCCATCCCGCTGACCGCACTCTTCAATCCGCAGTTTACCACCCTGTCGCCGGAGCGTCTAGACGGCTGGGAAGGCTGCTTGAGCATCCCCCAACTGCGCGGCGTCGTCCCGCGCTCGACAGCCGTCGCGGTCCGGGGCTACGACCGCGAGGGTCGAGCGATGGCACTGGAAGCCGAGGGGCTTTTCGCCCGCGTCCTCCAGCACGAAATCGACCATCTCGACGGCGTACTTTTTCCAGACCGCATGACCGATCTACAGACCCTTACCTTCCTAGAAGAATACCAGCGCTATTGGCTCGATGCCTAAGCGTGAGGTCGCCGGTCCGGTAAAAGCGAGCCGACTTGACAACCGCCTCAGACCTCGTACTATGTTTGCATTTATTCCCCAATCTCCTCAGATAGGCCCATGGATCCCCGCTTCTTACTCGAACAAGGCACGGGCATTTACACCGGCAACGAGCTGATCGTTAAAGGTGCCTTAGAAAGCCAAGTCGGCGCCATTACCGGGTACCCCGGCTCGCCCTTGGCCGAGCTTTTTGAAACCCTCGAAAACAACAAGGACCTCTTTAACGAACGCGGCATCGTCGCGCAGATCGCCAACAACGAGGCCCTCGCCGCGGCCCGCCTCAACGGCTCGCAGATGGAGGGCATCCGCGCCTTGGCCGTGATGAAGAGCGTCGGCCTGCACGTGGCGGCTGACGGGTTGGCCCTCGGCAACATGGTTGGTGCTGCGCCCAACGGGGGTGCCCTAGTCGCGGTGGGCGACGACACCTGGTCCGAGGGAACCCAAGTACCAGCAGACTCGCGCTTTCTGTCCCAGCATCTCTACATGCCCGTCCTCGAACCCGCGACCTTTCAGGAGATCAAAGACTGGGTCGGGCAAGGCTTTGAACTGTCGCGGCGCTCGCGTCTCTATCTGACCTATCTGGTCACCTCCAACCAAGCCGACGGCGGCGGCAGCGTCACCGTCTATCCCAACCGCTTTGCCGCCCTCAATCGCAAGCAGCGCATCACGCTCAATACCAGCACCATTTGCTCTGACGACCGCGTCATCATCCCGCCGGCCACGGCGCACAAAGAGCGCGAAGTAGTACACCAGCGCTACCCCCGCCTGTGGCAGCTAGCGCGGGAGGCGGGCATCAACCAAATCCTCTATCCTCCGCACGCGGCCCCCAAGCCGCTGGGCTTTATTACCTCCGGCTTAGCTTATAGCTATCTCGAACATGCCCTGCACATCCTCGGGCTGACCGGGCATTTCCCCATTCTCAAGCTGGGCATTACCTACCCGGTCGATCCCCACGTGATCGCGCGCTTTGCCGATTGTGCCCAGACTTTCTGCGTGGTCGAGGAAAAGCGGCCCTTTATCGAGCCGCAAATCGCCGCCGAGTTGGCGCGGCAAAAAGACCTCAGCCCCGCACTGTGGGGCAAGCGCTTTCCGGGCAATGCCCCGGGCTTTCCCGATGTCCAGGGCCTGCACCCCTCGCTCATCGTCCAAGCCCTATCCCGCCTCTTCGCCGCGCTAGACGCCGAGCTACCCATCGACCGCGAGAAACTACGGGCCGAACTCGACACCTTGGCTCCCGTGCCCGCGACCACGGCCGTTCCGCCGCGCGCGCCCTCCTTCTGCCCGGGGTGCCCGCACCGCGACTCAGCTAGCGTACTCAAAAAAGCCGCGGCCGACTTGGCTGCGCCGCCGGCGGGCCAAGACCCCGTAGATTTGGTCTTCCACGGCGACATCGGCTGCTATTCCATGCTCAAATACGCGCCGTTTTCCGAGCTGATGCACAATCTTTCCGGCATGGGCTTGGGCGGCGGCACCGGCGCGGGCATCGACCCCTTTATCGACAACAAACAGCTCGTCTTCATGGGGGATTCGACCTTCTTCCACACCGGCATGATCGCCATATCCGACTCCATCAAAAACGGCCAGGACATCACCTACGTCATCCTCGACAACAAGACCACCGCCATGACCGGGCACCAGCCCACCCCGGGCGTGGATGTCGATGTCTTGGGCAAACCGACCTTTGCCCAAGACATTGAAAAGACCGTCGCCGGCCTAGCCGGCGACTCCCCGACCTTTATCGCCCGCATGGACCCATCCCAACGCCAAGACTACGACGCCCTCGTCCGCAAAACCTTGCTCCGCGACGGGGTCAAGATCATCATCGCCGACAAGGAATGCGGCATCACCTACCACCGCCGCGAGCGGGCGCACCAGAGCGCGATCGCCAAAGAGCAGGGCTTCCTGCCGGTCGAAAAGCACATCAACATCAGCGAAGACGTCTGCGAGTACTGCCTCGAATGCACCCGAGCTACCGGATGCAGCGGCCTGACGGTCGCGGCCGCCACCGAGTACGGTCCCAAGATCGCCATCGACCCTTCCGCCTGCGTTGCCGATGGTGCCTGCACCCGGGTCGAAGTTGGCGATGCCGACAAGACCTGTCCCTCCTTTGAGGAGGTCACGGTCCATCGCCAAGCTCCCCCCACCGTCTCGACCCCTCCCATTGACGTCGGCCAGTTGCCCGCGCCCGCACACCGTCCCCTCTCCGACATCTGGTACACCTACATAGCCGGGGTCGGTGGCATGGGTGTCAACGTGGTGGCCTCGGTGCTGGCCCAAGCCGGGGTGCGGCAGGGCTACGAGGTGCGGCTGACCAACAAGAAGGGGCTGGCCATCCGCAACGGCTCGGTCTATTCGCATTTGAGCTACGCGCCCAAGGGAACTCCGGTCTCCCCGCTGATTCCCTGCGGCAAGGCCGACTTGCTCCTCGGGCTCGACGTACTCGAAGCGGCGCGAGGCCTCGAACCCCAAGGCCGCTACCGCATTGCCCACCCGGAGCGCACCGCAGCCATCGTCAACACCGCCAAGACCCCCACGATCGACACCCTCATCGGCCAAGAGGACTTCTCGGCTGAAGCCCAAGCCGACCTAATCCGCCAACACACCTGCCAAGACGCGTACTTTGGCGCGGATCTCTTCCGCATCTGCGAGCACTACTTGGGCAACAAACTCTACGCCAACATCATGATGCTCGGCGTGGCCTTCCAGCGCGGGCTGCTCTCCCTAGAGCTAGACACTTTGCTCTGGGCCATCGGCCGGGCCGTGCGCCGCGACCTAGAGACGAACCTAAAAGCCTTTAACATGGGGCGGTACCTCGCACTCGATCCGAACCATTTTCCACTCGAGGAAAAACCACTTAGCTACGCCGAGCTCGTCGCCGACAAAACCGCGCTGCTGGCCCGGACGCGGGGCAAGCGCGTCGCCGAGGCCTACCGCCACCGCATCCGCGAGACGCCCATCGCCACCGCACGACGGCACTTCGCCCTGCGGGTGTACGACCTGATCCAGTACGAAAACCTCGCGTACGCCGACCGCTACATCCACCAAGTGCTCGCCGTGCAGGCCAAAGACGGGCCCAAGCGCAATTTCGCGGCCACCCGCGCGGTCATCTACCAGCTCGCCAAGGTCCTCGCCATCAAGGACGAGATCTACGTGGCCCATCTGCTCACCTGCGCGGAGAAGTACCGCCGCGACCACCGCCGCTACAACATCGACCCGAGCCGCGGCGACCGCATCCGCTACCGCCACCTGAACCGCCCACATCTGCGCCTGTTGGGCCGCGACTTCCGTCCGGATATCAAGCTAGGCGATAGACCACTGAAGTTGATCGCCCGCCTGAAGTTCCTCCGCCGGCTCTGCTCCTCGTGGTGGCATCGCGAAGAGCGCGACTTCGCCGCTTGGTACGAAAGCCTGATCGCCGACTTTTCCCCTCGTTCCGCAGACGAGTACGATACTTGGGTGCAAGTCCTGTCCCTGCCCGAGGAGGTGCGCGGCTACCGCGGCGTCCGGCAGCCCAAGATGGAGGCGGCCAAGGAGCGGGCCGCCGAGCTGCTAGCCGGGCGCGAGGCCGCCCCGGACCCAGTGCTGTTGCAGATCTCCGCATCCACTGTAAGCTAACCTCGTGATTCGCCCCTATCGCCCAGAGGACTTGGCCGCGCTCAAGCGCATCACGGCGGTCTGCTTCCCCGGGGTATCCATCGACCACAACATTGAGCAGCGCTTTGGGCTAATCGGCGGCCGCGACTGGCAATTTCGCAAGCTGCGCCACATTGACGACGATGTGGCCGGCGAGCGGGCGAGCGGCGTCTTTGTGTGGGAGGCAGACGGCGAGGTAGTAGGCTACATCACCACCCGCATTGACCACGAGAGCAAAATCGGCGGGATCCCCAACATCGCCGTCCTGCCGCATTGCCAAGGCGAGGGCATGGGCCGCCAGCTCCTAGAGCGCGGCCTAGCGCACTTGCGCGCCGCTGGTATGGAGTGCGCCAAGATCGAAACGCTGGCGCAAAACCCCATCGGCGCACACTTGTATCCCAGCCTCGGCTTTGAGGAAGTCGCCCGCCAGATCCACTATTGCACGCGCCTCTGAATTGGTAACGACATGACCCCGAAAGAAGCCGCCGGCCGCCGCGCCGCCGAGTACATTGAAGCCGGTATGATCGTGGGGTTGGGCACTGGCTCGACCGTCGAATGGACCATCCGCGCCCTCGGCGAGCGCGTCGCGGCCGGGCTGGCGGTCAAGGCCATCCCCACCTCGGAAGCCACGGCCGCCTTGGCCTGTTCCCTCGACATTGAACTGACGACGCTCGCCGAGGTGTCCAGCGCCGATTTGACCATTGACGGGGCCGACGAGGTCGATCCCAGCCTCGACTTAATCAAGGGCCTCGGCGGCGCGCTCCTGCGCGAGAAAGTCGTCGCCTCCATCACCACGCGCCAAGTCATTGTCGTCGATCCATCCAAGCTAGTCGAGCGGCTCGGCACCAAGGCTCCCCTGCCGGCCGAGGTTGTCCCTTGGTCCCATCCCCTCATCGCCCGGCGCCTCAAAGAGCGGGGCCTCGAACCAGCCTTGCGCTTGCGCGCACCGGACATCCCGTTTGTCACCGACAACGGCAACTTTGTCATCGACGCTCGTTTTCCCGGGGGGATCGACGACGCCCGCGCCACCGAGTGCTGGCTCAACGCCTTGCCCGGGGTCGTGGAAAACGGACTTTTCCTCGGAATGACCCATCTCGTGATCGTCGGCCAAGACGACGGCTCCTGCCACCTAATCAACAAAAGCTGAGACTCCCATGCCCGATTCCGCACCGCGCTCGCGCCGCTCCTTTCTGCAAAGCACCCCACTGCTAGCGGCCGGCACCTTGGCCGCCTGTGGCCAGAGCCAGCAACAGCAAGCGGCCCCGACCGTCCAATCCCAACAGCATTTCAGATGGAAGATGGTCACCACGTGGCCCAAGGACTTTCCGGCCTTGGGCACTGGGGCCAACAACCTCGCCCACAGCATCGCAGCCCTGTCTGGGGGACGCCTGCACGTCAAGGTGTACGGCGCGGGTGAGTTGGTGCCGGCCGCGGGCGTATTCGACGCGGTCTCCGGTGGCACCGCCGAGATGGGCCACGGAGCCGCTTACTACTGGAAGGGCAAGCACGAGGCGACCCAGTTTTTCTCGGCCGTCCCCTTTGGGCTCAACGCGGCCGAAATCAACGGCTGGCTGCGCTATGGCGGCGGCCAGAGCTTGTGGGACGAGCTCTACGCTCCCTTCAATCTCCGGGCCTTTCCCGTCGGCAACACCGGCGTGCAGATGGGCGGCTGGTTCAACCGAGAAATCAACACCCTAACCGACTTCTCCGGCTTGGTCATGCGGATGCCGGGCTTGGGCGGCGAGGTCCTGCGCCGCCTCCAAGCTACGGTCAAAGCTCTGCCCGGCGGCGAGATCTTCCAAGCCCTCAAGACCGGTGCCATCGACGCCACCGAATGGGTCGGCCCGTACAACGATCTCGCCTTTGGGCTGCACCAAGCCGCCCAATACTACTACTGGCCGGGCTGGCACGAGCCGGGGACGACGCTAGAGTGCATGGTCAACAAGCAAGCCTTGGAGGGCCTCCCCGCAGACCTCCAAGCCATCGTCGCATACTCCTGCCAAGCGGCCAACGACGACATGTTCAGCGAGTTCACCGCGCGCAACAGCCACGCCCTCAAGACCTTGGTCGAAGAACACGGCGTCCAGCTCCGGCGCTTTCCCGACGAGCTCTTGGCGCAAATCGGCCAAGTGGCCGCCGAAGTAGTAGCCGAGATCGCCGGCCAAGACCCCTTTTCCAGCCGGGTCTATAGCTCGTTTGACGCCTTCCGCAAAGACTCCATCGCGTACACGCGCATCTCCGAGGAAGCCTATACCCAAGCCCGCGCCCTGACCTTTGGCTGACGCCCCCATGGAACGCCTCAACCGCTTCATCGCCCACACCGTGCCTTGGCTGACGCTGGGCATGGTCTTGGTGACCTTTGCCATCGTCATCTTGCGCTACCTGTTTGGGCGCGGCTGGGTGTGGATGCAGGAAATAGCCCTGTACATGCACGCCTTTACCTTCCTCCTCGCGGCCGGCTATACCCTCTCGCGCGACGCGCACGTCCGCGTCGATATCCTCTACCGGCCCTTGGACGTCCGGCGCAAGGCCCTAGTCAATCTCTTGGGCAGTTCGCTGCTGCTCATCCCCTGCTGCACGGTGCTACTCTACCAGTCGCTGCCCTTTGTCGCCGACTCTTGGGCCGTGCTCGAAGGCTCCCAAGACGGCGGCGGCTTGGAGGCGGTCTATCTGCTCAAAACCGCCATTCCCCTGTGCTTCTCGTTGCTGTTTTTGCAAGCCCTATCCATCATTTTCCACAGCGTGCAAACCCTCCGCACCCCATGAGCGAACTCGCGCCGCTGGCCATGTTCCTCTGCACCTTCGCGGTGCTGCTGTCCGGCTTCCCAGTGGCCTTTTCCCTCGCGGGTACGGCCCTCGGCTTCGCCGGCCTCGGCGTCCTCACCGGCCACTTTGACGCGGCCTTTCTCTCGGCTTTGCCGGCCCGCATCTACGGCATCATGGCCAACGAAACTCTGATGGCCGTGCCGCTGTTCGTCTTTATGGGGGTCGTGCTAGAGCGCTCAAAAATCGCCGAGGACCTGCTCGAAACCATGACCCAACTCTGCGGCAGCTTGTGCGGGGGGCTGGGGATTTCGGTCTGCCTCGTCGGGGGCTTATTGGCGGCTTCCACCGGCATCGTCGGCGCGACGGTCGTCACCATGGGTCTCATTTCGCTGCCGGCCATGCTCAAACGCGCGTACTCCCCAGCGGTTGCCACGGGCATTATCTGCGCTTCGGGGACGCTCGGCCAGATCATCCCGCCCAGCATTGTGCTGGTCATCCTCGGCGACGTCGTCTCCTCGGCTCACCAGCAGGCCCAGCTCAAAATGGGCAATTTTGCCCCGGTCTCGGTCTCGGTCGGCGACCTCTTTATGGGCGCGCTCGTGCCCGGCCTCGTGCTGATGAGCCTCTACATCCTCTACATCGTCGGCCTCGGTCTCCTCAAGCCAGCCGCCGTGCCGGCCGTGCCGGCCGCGGAGCGCGCACAAATCCTCAGCGCGGCCTTCCTCGGCCGCCTCGGCGCGGCCCTCGTGCCGCCTCTGGTCCTCATCGGTGGGGTCCTCGGCTCCATCCTCTTAGGGGTGGCCACCCCGACCGAGGCGGCTTCGGTCGGCGCAGTTGGTGCCATGCTCTTGGCACTGGTCAAAAGGCACTTCAACCGCGCCGCACTCAAAGAAGTCATGCGCACCACCACCGAGATCAACGCCATGGTTTTTACCATACTCATCGGCGCGAGCGTGTTTTCGTTGGTCTTTCGCGGCTACGGGGGCGACGAAGCGGTCGAGAGCTTTCTGACCCATGAGGCGACCGGCGGCGTGGTCGGCTCTTTCGCGCTGGTGATGGCCGTGATGTTTTTGCTCGGCTTCTTTCTCGACTTCTTCGAGATCATCTTCGTCGTCGTCCCCATCGTCGGCCCGATCCTCTTGGCGATGGGTTTGGACCCAGTGTGGTTGGGCGTGATGATCGCCCTGAACTTGCAGACCTCTTTTCTCACGCCTCCGTTTGGCTTCTCGCTCTTTTATTTGCGCGGCGTCGCCCCCCCTGAGATCAGCACGCCGCAGATCTACCGGGGGGTCGTGCCCTTTATCGCCATTCAGGTGCTGCTGTTAGTGGGGCTGTGGTTCGTGCCGGAGCTGGCTACGCATCTGCCAGCGAGGGCGTTGGGGCGCGGGTGAGGCGGTAGGGTTAGGGACTAGGGGAGATAGTGATGTTGAAGAAAGGCAGAATGAAGCGGATGATGCTGAAGATGGACGCTAGGACTGCGATAGACCCCAAAACGCCGTAGGCAATCCAACGGATACGTTCAATGGCCTGCAATCTTTCGTCCATTTTGGGGATTGGTTTTAGCTGTTCTGCGACGCGGGCACCCTCTACCCTCAGAGCGTTAATGTCTTTCGTAAGGTCGTCAATCTTGTTAAGGATTTGCGGAATTAAGGCCACTTTTTCTTCAATACGTGCGACCTGCGCCTTTAGGTCGCCAACGTCTTTTGCAACGCCGTCAATTTTGCCGTGAGCCGAGCTCAGGCTATGTAAGACCCAATCTGTTCGTTGCGACGAAGGATTTTGCAATTCCGATGACGTCGGAGAGACGCCTTCGGGATCCCTATCGGGTACTTTGCTACCGCTCTGCTCAGGCGTTCTTTTCGTGGACATTCAGCCACTCCCAAAGGTCTTTGGAGGCATAGCCAAAGTAGTTTGAGACGGGTATGACGACTCCAGTGCCTACGCTGCTGGGCTCGCTGTACCCGACCGCTTCCGCTAGTTCGCGCGTCGTCCCCCTATACGACACGAAGTACGCATTAGGTGCTTCGTCGTCATAGACGAAAGTATCGAGCGCATCAATTTTGCGACGCAATTCTTCTTCTTCCCTAAAAGGAATGATTGCGTAGATCATCGCGGCAACTCTTTCATGGGCATTAGGACTTGAATAAAATGCCTTTTGTTATTTGTTAATAGATAAACAGGTATCGACGGCAATGTCAAGCCAGCACCAGCGCGTCAGAGCCGTTTTACCAGCGACCATTCGGTCGAATTTTTAGCTTTGGTCGAATGAGTTATAGGGCCAATAAAAACATAATGTTATGGTATATTAAGAACCACTTGCTTCGACCAAATGGTCGAATTCGCCGCACCCAGTCTGCGGCACTTTTGCAACGACGCAAGGCTGTGCTCACTGTAAAACGGCATTTTGCAGAAAAATGCTCTCATCTGGCACGGAGGTTGCTTAATACAGTGCGACCCAACAATGCACGTTGGGCATCACACTCATCTCATGCAGGGAGGCGCATCATGAAAGCAACATGGGGAATCGCAGCCGCGCTGCTGTTGGTAGCCGCCGCGGCCATGGACATCTCGGCAAAAGGCTGGCACGGCAAGCAGGGATTCTACGGGCACGGCAAGTACAGCGGGGACAAGGGCTCGTTGATTGAGCGACTCGGCCTGAGCCAAGACCAGCTAGCGCAGCTCCAAACCCTCAAAGAGGCCCTAGGCGCGCAAGGGCAGACCCTCGGCGAACAGTACCGCACCGATTTTGAGGCTATCTTAACCGACGAACAGCGAGAAACCCTCGCGGAAATCGAGAACCCGCTCGGCCTGAGTGACGAACAGCGAGAGCAGCTCCAAGCCCTCAAAGAGCAGGACCTGACCAAAGAAGAATTCCAAACCAGCTTGGAGGCCATCCTGACCGATGAGCAGCGCGACGCCCTCGAAGAACAAAAGGCCAATCGCGGCAAACACGGCAAGCGAGGGAAGCACGAGGACTCGCTGGTCGAGCAACTCGGCTTGACCGAAGACCAGCAGACGCAGATCCAAACCCTCAGAGAGGACCTACGCGAGCAGAAGCAGGCCCTCGGCAAACAGTACTGGACCGGCTTGGAGGCCATCCTGACCGACGAACAACTCGCAACTCTCGAACAAACCAAGGCCAATCGCGGCGGCAAAGAAGAGGCCGCGACCACCGCCACAGCCGTCGCGGAGACGAGCTGGGGCCGCGTCAAGGACTCCTTAGGCCAGTAGCACGGCACAAGCAACAGACGGCACTCGGCAGCTTGCGGGCGCTGTCTGTTGCTTGCGAGCGGATTGAGGAAAACATGGTCGTCATCGCCATCGTGGCCAGCGCCCTGCTAGCCTGTTCCGTCCGCGCCCGTCGTCGGCTATGTCGATGCCGACGGAGACGGCGTAAACGACCGCTTCCGCGACGCCGACCGACCTCGATCTCAACGCCGCTGCCGACCCGCTCGATCTTGCGCTCCTGCAAGACCCGCAAGAGTTTGACCTGCACGTCGAGGGGGATTTCGGCCAATTCGTCGAGGAACACAGTGCCTCCGTCGGCCTGCTCAAAGCGGCCGACGCGCCGGGCATCCGCCCCGGTAAAGGCCCCTTTCTCGTGCCCGAACAGCTCGCTTTCGATCAAGCTCTTGTTGAGGGCGGCGCAGTTGACGGCCACAAAGGGATGGGCGGCTCGGGGGCTGGCCTCGTGTACTGCGCGCGCCATCAGCTCCTTGCCAGTGCCCGACTCGCCGTGCAACAACACGGTCGCCCGGCTCGGCGCGGTACGCGCCACCACGTTGAGGGCCTCTTCTATGGCCGGCGAGCAGCCCATAATGCCGCCAAATGGCACCCGCTCCCCAATCTGCTGGCGGAGGAGCTCGTTTTCCGAGATGCGGTGCCGCTGCTCTAAGGCGCGATCGACGATCCGGTCGAGCACCTCGAGGTCAAGCGGCTTTTGCAGGTAGTAGAAGGCGCCTCCCTGCATGGCGTCAACGGCCCCATCAACCGTTCCGAAAGCCGTCGCCAGCACCACCCCGATAGCGGGGTTCAGCTCGCGGGCGGCTGCGAGCACGCCCATCCCGTCCAGCTCCGGCATCCGCAAATCCGTGATAATCAGATCGATCACTTGGCCCTGCAATAGGGCCAAGCCGGCCCGCCCGTTGGCGGCCCGCAAGACCACAAAACCCCGCTTGCACAAATAGCCGCCCACGGCCTCGCGCTGCGCGGCCTCGTCGTCAATGATCAGAATGGTCTCTCCAGCCATTGCAAAATCCCCTCAATTGCGTCCCCGCGTCGGGCGTGGTCGCCTTCTATTCCGCGCACAGTGTTGCCACCCGATCCAGCTTTTCCACGACTTCGGGGTGGATTTCGTCGGGTAGCATCTGGGCCGCCAGCAGATACAAGTCCCGCTTAGGTGTGGGCCGGCCAATCTCGGCAAGTAGTGGCACGAAAAACTCGTCGCTGGCCTTGACGCGCACCAGCGAGACGTGATCCCCAAATAGGTTAGTCCCGCGAGGAACCTGTCGCCAAAACGCCTCTTCCACCAACGGGAAGTTGGCGAACCGACTGATCGCCGCGGGCTGCAACAGGTAGTTCTCAATCTCGTAGCGACGCCAGCGCAAGACGACGAGGCCGGCACGGCTTATCTCCTCGTCCGGCTCGTCGTCGCGGTTGTCGCCATCGAGTAGGCACAGGGCCGGCAGCCCGGAAAAGGCGGCCTTCATGGCGAAAAAGTGCTCCCGGGCTTCGCGCAGCCTTCGACCGCCGAGCGAGCGCACAAACGGCCGCTTAAAGAAGCTCTGAGCCGGATGATTGAGTATTCGCGCCCACTCACCCAAGATCCGCTCGTCTGTCTCACTCTCGACGTAAAGCACGGCACCGACTTCGCGGCCCAATAGGAGATCGGTGGTGGTCAGACGCTTGAGGGCTTCGCGAAGTTGGTTGCGCTGGTCTTGGTCGACGAGTGGACGGGGCGATTCACCAAAAAATCCGAGCACCCGCGTCGGCTCAGTGGTGTCGAGGATCACCTCGGAATGCGTGGCGATGAGCACTTGCCCGCCGCGTTCGCGGGCTACCTTGCGAATCAGGTCGTACACCTGTCGTTGCAGGATGACGTGCTGATGGGCGTCCGGCTCGTCGAGCAGGATTACGGCGGCTGGTCGGGCGTAGAGGAATGCCAGCAGCAGGAGCACTTGTAGAGTGCCGCTACCGGCGTTGGACAAATCGAGGGGCCTATCGCGGCCCGGCTCGCGGTATTCGCAGACGATGTACGGTTGGGCCGGGGCGTACGATGGCGCGAGTACTTCGATTCGAAAGAGTTTGCAGATGTGTTCGGCGAGCCGCCGCCAGTTTTCCGGGCTGTTTTCAAAAATTTCCCACAGCAGATTCCGCAGAATCTCGCCCGGCCGCCCCTGACCCACGAGCAGATCTTGCATCCCCCGGTCGCGCCGTGGTTCGTCGCGCTCAATACCGGCGAGAGGCGGGACATGGACTATGTCGAGGTCCCGGGCCGCCAAAGGGGGGAACGCCCGAATGGCCGCCGGGTCGAGATCTTTGGCCCGCTGCGGACGCACATGTACTACCTCGGGATTGGAGTACTGGAATTCGACCCCGCACGTCCACTCCTCCTCGCCTGCTCCGCCCTCCACGACGATCTCGATCAGCCGCCGCGATCCCGACATACCTCGGTGACCGGTGACCTTCCGGCCCTCCCACAACAGGTTCATCTCGCGCAACGGCACGGCCGTAAAATCGGCGCGGGTTATCGCCACGCCGGACCGCCGGACCGCCCGGCCCCCCTCGCGCTGGGCGAGCCAGCGGTCAATTCCGAGCTTCCACGTCGCAATGGCCTGTAGTAGGGTGGATTTCCCGGCATTGTTGGGGCCGGCGAGCACCACCGACTCGGCCAACTCGAACGTCTGCTCGCGAAAACGCTTAAATTTCCTAATAGTAACACGTCGGATCATGAGTACCTTGTATCGCCTATTGCTCTTCTTCACCCCGTAATATACCCGCCGTTCTCCTTGCTTCAACCGTCTCTCCAGCCCTCTCAAAATCCCCTCGGCAGTAGAATGACAAATCGCGTCCCCGCGCCGCGGGCACTTTGCACTTCAACGCGCCCCCCGTGCTCTGAGACGATGCGGTGAACCAAGCTCAAACCCAGCCCCGTGCCGGCGGCCTTGGTCGTAAAGTACAGGTCGAATATCCGCTCGGCATCTTCAGCCGGAATGCCCGGGCCGGTGTCGGCCACTCCGATCTCCACCCAACCCGCGGGCCCGATCCCCTCGCCATAGTCAGCATCCCGACATAGGCGTCGTAGAAATTCTGAATGCTGCCGACGTAATGCACGGGCTGACCGCAGCGACAGAAGCCGTAGCGCGCCCGTTTGTAGTACGCCGGCTTGGCAAGCAGCCTCATCGCCTGTTCCACATGGCCAAACCACCGGTCGGGATTCCACCCGTTTTCGCGGGCCAGGCGGCGCGCGTCAAGCACATGTCCGTACCCGACATTGTAGGCGGCCAACGCAAAGCGCATCCGCTCGTCTATGGGGATATTCGGATCGAAGCGGTTGATCAGTTGGTACATGTATTTTACCCCCGCGTGGATATTCTCTTCCGGGTCGTGCAGCTCGGTAAACCCCAACTCGCGCCCGGTGACCGGCATGATCTGCATTAGCCCGCGAGCGCCGACCCAGCTAGTGGCCTGTGGATCGAATTTGGACTCTTGGTACATCTGCGCGGTAATCAAGCGCCAATCCTGACCGTACTGCCGGGCGTATTTTTTTACCAACTCATCATAGGGCGACAGGCGACCGCTCAAATCGACCCGCAGCGAATCCTTCGCCATGGTGCGTTTGTTCTTGAAGTATCGCTTCTTCATCATGTTAAAAAACAAGCCGCCTTTTTCTTCTTTGACGTACTGGTTGAGCGCGGCGAGCAAGGCCGGATTGTCTTCGCGCACCGCCCACCCCAAAGACGTCGGCTTGATGCTGAAGGCCGCCTTGAGTTGACGCCCGTAGGCGAGTTCCACGTCGAGCAGATTGGAGTCGCACAGAGTAATGTCGTAGCGACCCTCCTCGACGCCGGCTAGGATCTCTTCGGTTTCGAGGGAGTCGGGCAGGGGCGCGATCTGCAAACCCTCTATGGAATCGGCGAGGGCCATCAAGGTGGTGTAAAAAGAAGAGCTTGGACGCACGTGGATCGTGCGCCCGGCCAAGTCCTCGAGGCTGGCAAGCGAATCCTCATCCGCGCGCACGACCACTAGCTCATCTACTTCGTTATAGGGCCGGGTGAACGCGGCCTGCGCCCGCCGCTCCTCGGTAATGGTCATGGCCACGGCCACGATGTCGCCTTTGCCGTCGTTCAAATGCGACAGTAGCTCGGCGTGGCTGTCCGGGATGACGATATCGAGCCGCAGATCGTGCCGGTCGGCGAATTCCTTTATCAGCTCGTACTCAAAGCCCACCTGCCGGCCGCGATGGATGAAGTAGGTCATCGCGTTATTGCGCGTGATCATGCGCAGCCGCCGACGCTTTTTTAACCCAGGCAGATCGTCGGTGAAGGCTTGCTGGGGCTGGCGCGTAAACTGCCGCGCCAGCAGGTATTCATCGACCTTGGTCTTGAGTTGCACATCGTCGGGCCGCATCATCAGGGCAATCGGGCGATTTTTGGCCAGCACCAGCGGCGTAGCCATGCTGTCGTAGTACCCGGCCACCTCCCGCCACGAATGCGCGTCGGCTATGGTCGCGGTGTATTCGCCGCGGACGATACCTTCGACGAGGTGTTCGAGGCCGAGCTTTTCCGGCGCGGCGTGAAGGCGCAACGACGGCACCTGTTGCTGAATATCCAACAAGGTCTGGTAGTGCGAGCTGGAGCGCCGGACGCCGATTTGCATCCCGGCCAAATCCTCAATTGCCGTCGGCAAGCTGTCGCCGGCCGCGGTAATCAGATATTCATCCACGTAGAGATACGGCACGGAAAATGCCGCTTGCTCCTGCCGGGCTGGCGTAATCGTCAGGCTAGCAGCGACAATGTCGCCTTCGCCTTCCAAAAGCTTCTGCACCATCTGGGCATAACTGTTGGCCTTTACTAGCTGCATTTTTAGCTTGAGTGCCGCGGCCAAGTCGCGGGCGAGATCGTAGTCGATCGTCACCTGTTCCGCGGACTTGGGTATATGGGCAATCGGCTCTGGGGGGACGATGACGCGCAACGTGCCGTGGGACTGCAATACCGGCAGATCACCGGTGTATTTGGGCTTGGCCGGGGTCGCCGGGGTCGCCGGGGTCGCCGGTTGGCTACATTGCACAAAGGCAGAAAGGGCAATAAGCCCTGTGGGAAGAAGCGTTCGGGTGCGAAATAACACGACTCACCTCCTTTCTAAAGAGGCCCGCTCGGCCGGCCTCGGCGGTGAACTCTCCAGCTTTCTCGGGCACCATACCCCCTCGGCCCCAGACAGCCTTTGCCAATAAATAGAAATGGTCGGCATTCTTCGTCAACCCGCTGCCGCCCCGTCGGCACAACTTGACTCGGCTTCCCTAAAGGCCCTTTATCTTCTCCCTCGAGGAGCCGACGTTACGCACCGTTCAGGCGTTGGTGCTCCTTGTGGGTCTAGCGTTATTCCCTACGACGAGCGCGTCAGGAGGATCCGATGGGAGGGTGGATCGAACCGCCCTGCCGACCCTTGCGGTAGAAGGCGAGCGCTAGGCCCGTTCCGGGGCCGACGACCCGACGGTTCACGCGGTTGCGCTCCACGACGTAGCCGGCGACACTGGGCGGCCGGGATCGTCCATTCCCACGCCGCGAGGGGATTGGCGACGAGATGGATGGCAATAGGGGCCGGGCCGAAGCTCCACCGCCTTCCGAGAAGCCGCCCGCCGCACCCGCACTTCCGCGACGCGACCAATCCGAGCGACTCTTGAGGGAATCCCCATGCAAGCCCTAGAAATGCGCGCCGTAGCCCGGTGCATCGTCCGTTTCAGCCGCGACCACAAAACGCGTCTGTACTACGCGGCCTGCGTCGTCTTGCTCGTCGTCGCGGCGGGGCTGCGCTTCCATGACCTGTCGGAGAAGTCTCTACGGCATGACGAAGCGGTAGCGGCCAATATTTCGAGAGGCGCACTCTCGGAAGTCATCCCCGGTACTCGTTACCGTAACTCCTCTCCGATCCTGTACCCCCTAGCGCTATGGGCGGTCCAGCAAGTCGAGAGCACACCCTTCAGCGTCCGCGTTCTGCCGGCGACAGCCAGCGTTCTGACCGTGGCCGTGATGCTCTTTTTGCTGCCGCATCTCGGGGTCGCTCGGGGAGCCGCGTTTCTGGCGGGACTGCTCGCCACGCTTTCCGTCGAAGCAATCCGGCACGCTCAGGATGTGCGCGAATACTCCATCGACGCGCTGGTGGCCTTACTCATGGTGGCGGGACTGCTGTGGTATCTGCGGGATAGCAAGAAAGCCTTGCTCTGCGCGTCCCTGTTCGTCGCCCCGTTGGTGCAGTACGGTTTGATTCTGTTCGGCGTTGCCGTCATTGGTGCCGCCGCCGTCGCCCCACGCGTCTCTGCACAGGAAAGGCGGAGTGCCTACCCGGGCCGGATTGGGGATTGGCTGAAACGACGCCTAAACTTGGCCGCGCCTTGTGGGTTCTTCCTGGCGGGGAGTACCGTTAGTTGGCTGGTGACTGCACGCCCTCAATGGTCTCACCCGGATTTCGCCTCGGATGGCTATTTATCGGCGTATTACTATCAGGGAAATTGGGATGCGCCCTCAATTTTTGAGTTTTCGATTGATGGGATTTGGAGTTTATTGACGTATCATTTGCCGGAGGTTGTGGCGATAGCGGCGCTTCCCGCATTCGCGATCTTCTTGGTCGTAGCATTCCTCAGAAAGTTTCAAGCCAGTGCCATCGCAGTTTTATTTTCCTTTTGCATTGCAGTTTCCGTCGGTGCGGCCGTGCTGGGCATATATCCGCTTGGGGGCATTCGCCAAGGTATCTGTATAGGTCCGATTGTTTTCCTAGCGGTCGGCGTCGCGTTTCATTGGACCGCCGGTTGTCTGTCCTCGCTCACGCGGGGGGGGGCGATGCCGGCCTTGCTCGTTGCGATAGCCGGCACGACGGTGCTTGCTGGGGTGAGCACCATGCGGCAGGACAGTCCGTACCAGACACCTGAAAACATCAAATCCGTTCTTGCCGTACTGGAAGAACGGGTGCGGGAAGAGGACATGGTTTACGCAGGCTGGGGGTCAGTCCCGGCCATGCAGTTCTATCAAGGAAATGAAGAAAGACCGGCCAATTACCTCTATGGAACCTCTGGTTGGTGCGGGCGCTCCTCCTCCAATTCGTGTCTCCGCGAGATGGCCGACTTGGCCTACTGGCTCGGCATCGTAAACGGCAGAATCTGGTTTGTTACTTATGATGTCTTTACTGATGTGCCCGGGCTTTCGTTGAAGCAGGTCGGTTTTCGCGGAAGCTCCAATCTCTATCCGATTCCCTATCTTTATCTGATTGAAGATACGGAATCCTTGATTAAAATCGCTACCAATTCTGATAGGCGAATCTTGCCTCGTAAGCCGCTAATCCGCTCCACCTTCGACGTCTATCTCCTCGCGAACACGCTGATCTATTTCAAGGAACCGTGCGGCGCAGAGGACGTGCAGAAACCCTTCTTCCTGCACATCGTCCCTGTTGACGTGAACGACCTCCCCGACCATCGCAAGCAACACGGCTTTGATAATCTCGACTTCCGCTTCCGTGACTACAGCTTTTCGTCGAACGAGAAGTGCGTCGCTCGGCGAGAACTTCCCGACTACGCCATCGCCAGCATCCGCACCGGCCAGTACCTCGGCAACGAGGACGGCTCCTACACAAGCCTCTGGGAAGGGGAAATTCGCTTCGATGAGTAGCCGGACGATGGCCGGCGGCTCCCGGCCCCACGTCGCGGTGATCGGCGGCGGCTTCTGCGGCTTGGCCGCAGCCTACGAACTGGGCCGGCGCAACGTCCGCGCCACGGTGCTGGAGCGCGACGCCGAAATCGGCGGCCTCGCCGGCAGCTTTCCCGCCGGCGGCACGCGGCTCGAGAAGTTCTACCACCACTGGTTCACCAACGACGTCCATGTGATGAATCTCATCGCGGAGTTGGGCCAGTCGGACCAAGTGCTGACGCGGCCCACCCGGACGGGCACGTACTACGCCCACGACTTCTTCAAGCTCTCCACGCCCCTCGACCTGCTGCGCTTCTCGCCCCTGCCGTTCTGCGACCGCCTCCGGCTCGGGCTGCTGGCATTGCGGGCGCGCCGAGTGAAGGACTGGCGCAGCCTCGAAGACCGCACCGCCGCCGACTGGCTGCGCGAGATGGGCGGCGAGCGGGTCTATCGGGTGGTGTGGGAGCCGCTCCTGCACGGCAAGTTCGGCGATCTGGCCGAAGAAGTGGCGGCGGTGTGGTTCTGGAACAAGCTCAAGCTGCGGGGCGGCAGCCGCGGGAAAGGCGGTGAGGAACGGCTGGCCTACTACAAAGGCGGCTTCTCCGCGCTGGCCGAGGCCCTAGCCGACGCTGTCCGGGGCCAAGGCGGAGAAATCCGCACCGGCGTCCCGGTCAGCGGCTTGCGGGTGGACGCCGGGCGGGTGGTCGGGGTGGTCACGCCCGAGGCGACGCTGCCCACCGACGCCGTGCTCGCGACGCCGGCGCTGCCCATCGTGGCCGATCTCTTGGAACCTCACGCGCCGAGCGAGTACGTGGACGGCCTGCGACGCATCCGCTATCTGGCCAATGTCTGCGTCGTGCTGGAACTCGACCGCAGCCTGTCGGACCTCTACTGGCTGAACGTCAACGACCCCGGTTTCCCCTTCGTGGGCGTCATTGAGCATACCAACTTCGAGCCGGCCTCGACCTATGGCGGGCGGCACATCGTGTATCTGTCCCGCTATCTGCCCGACAGCGACGCGCTCTGGCGGATGCCGGACGAGGACGCGGTCGCGTTCACGCTCGCACACCTGCGGCGGATGTTTCCCGACCTGACGGCCGACCAGATTCTCGCCGCCCATGTCTGGCGTGCCCGCTACGCGCAGCCGGTGGTGGAGCGCGGCTACCGCCGGCTGATCCCCGCTACGCGCACGCCTGTGCCGAACCTGTTTCTGGCGACCATGGCCCAGATTTATCCCGAAGACCGGGGCACGAACTATGCGATCCGGCAGGGCCGGGCGGTTGCCCGGGACTGTGCGGCGGCGTTGGACGGTGCGGGATGACGGGCTCGCGGTGCGCTTACCTTCTATACCACATTGCCCTATCTCTGGGCCGACCCCGCCGCCTTTTTGTTGAGTAGGATGGGTTCGGATCATTCACAACGCTATTGCTAACCAAAGGAGTTACGACCTTTATGGCAGAATTTGACGCGATTTCCAAGGACTTGATTCAGACCTATCCGCAAGACTTCGCCCGCTTCGCCCTGGCGCAAGACGACGTCGAGGTGCTCGAAGTGCTCGATACGGAGCAACCCACCGTGGAGACGCATCGGCTGGACAGCCTCATGCGCGTGCGCCTCAACGGCACCGAAGTCTTGGTACACAACGAATTTCAAACGACCGATAGCACCTCTTTGGCCATGGCACTGCGGATGGCCGGCTACATCGGCCGGCTCCTCGAGCAGTACGGCCTGCCGGTGCATTCCCATGTCATCTACCTGCGGCCGGCCGCCGGCCGCCACGACCGCGGCGCGTACGTGCAAGATCATTTGGGCTATCGCGTGGTGATCCAATACAAGGTGATTCGGCTGAGTACGTTGGCCGGGCAAGCCCTTCTCGACAGCGACTATACGGGCTTGTTGCCCTTCGCGCCGTTGATGCAGCCGCCGGCTGGGCAGACGGCCGCGCAGTGGTTGCGGCAGTGCGTACAGCGTGCCGAGGCCGTGCCGATGGCCACGGCGACTAAGGCCAATTTTCTGACGGATTTGGCCATTATGAGCGGTTTAGTATATGATTATCAAACCATTCAACGCATCATACCGGAGGACATCATGTACGAATCGTCGGTTATTCAGCATTTCGCCGAGCGGGGCCTTGAGCAAGGCCTTGAGCAGGGACGCGAGCAAGGCCTTGAGCAGGGACGCGAGCGAATGCTGCGAGAAGCCATCCAAGAGGTATTGGAGCTTCGCTTTGGGGTGGAGCAGACGCGGCGGTTGGTGGACCGTATTGCGGCGGTGGACGGGGTGGAGCCGCTCAGGGGCTTGCATCGGGCGGCGGTGCAAGCGGCGGATGTGGCGGCGTTTCGCTCGGCGTTGGAGAGCAGCACCGCGTGAGGACCGCCGCGTAGGAAGGAAGTAGGCAGGCTATAGAGGAGGAACGCCGTGATAACCCATGAACTCATCGTCGTAGAGCCGGGGCGGATTGAGGTTGCAGAGACCGACCTCGACGACCGCCTGCACCCCTCGGAAGTACTGATAGAGACCGAATACTCCATCGTCAGCGCCGGCACCGAAGGCGCGGGCTTTACCGGCCTCGTCAAGCAGATGCCGTTTGGCGACGCCGGCCAGTATCCCCGCCGCACTGGCTACGGCAACCTCGGCCGCGTGCTGAAGGTCTCCGATGCGGTCTCCGATGTGCAACCGGGCGACCGCGTGCTCTCCTTTGCCCAACACGCTTCCATCGTCAAGACGGATGCCCAGCGCATGGCCCTGCCCGTCTCGCGCGAGGCCCCCGGCCAGCACCTCGCGTTTGTGCGCATGGCCGGCGTCAGCATCTCTGCCTTGCGCTCCTCTAGCGTCCAGCCCGGAGACGCGGTGCTCGTGGTTGGCGGTGGCCTCGTGGGCAACTTCGCCGCCCAGCTCTTCCGCCTAGCTGGTGCCGACGTCATGCTCGCGGATTTGTCCGAGCTGCGCCTGCGCCAAGCGCGCGCCTGCGGCATTGAGCGCACCGTCAATCCCGACCGCGACGATCTAGAAGAAGTGGTGCGCGACTGGACCGGCGGCGCTGGTGCCCGCATCGGCGTGGAGGCCATTGGCATCAGCGAAGTCATCGCCCAGACCGCGATGTGCATTGCCCGCCACGGCGAGCTCATCCTCCTCGGCAGTCCGCGTGCCCCGGCCCACTTCGATGTGACGCCCATGCTGTTGCGCATCCACCTAGAGGCCATCCGCATGATCGGTGCCCTAGAGTGGCGCTGGCCCCAGCACGCCACCGAGCGCAGCCGCGATCTCGACGCCAATTACCGCCAACTCGCCGCGTGGATTGCCGAGCAAAGGCTCGTCGTCGAACCCCTGCTCTCCCACCTAGCGTCCCCAGCCGATTGCCAGCAAATGTACGAGGGACTTACCGCCAATAAAGAGGAATACCTCGGCGTGGTCTTCGACTGGTCGCGCCGGTAATTAAACCCATGCCAACGCACTACCTCGCCCTCGACATCGGCTCGACGACTGTCGGCGCCATCGTCATTGACCTCAAAGCCAACGCGGTCGTCGGCGCAGCCAGCACGGCCAATCGGTCCGAAGTGACCTCGACAGCGGATAAGCGAATCAATCGTTCAGAGTGGGACCTCGACGCGATGACCGAGCTGGCCATCGACAACGCGGCCGCGCTCGTCGCCCGCACCAACGCCCGGCCGGCGGCCATCGGCGTCACCGGGCAGCAACAGGGCTTGCAGCTTCTCGACGCCGCACTCAACGCCGTCGGCCCGTTCTTCTCGTGGCAGGACCAGCGCACCCAAGAACCTCTACCGGGCCAGCAGCACACCTACTTAGACGTCATGGCCCAGCGCGGGGGGGCCACCGCCGCCGCGGGAGCGCAGCCCGCCTTTGCCAACACGGGCTGTCCTCTCGTGGCCGGGCACGCTGCGCCGCACCTGTTTTGGCTGCAAGCCAACAATCAGCTTCCCCGCGGCGTCAGCGGCACGACGGCCCCGGAGTTTGTGGTGTCGCGCTTGGTGGGCAAACGGCCCGTTGTCGATCCCACAGACGCGCTCGGCTGGGGTGTCTATGACGCGACTACTCGCGGCTGGGCCGACGAGCTGATCGCCGCCCTCGGCCTAGACCAGTCGCTATTGCCCGAGCTCGTCGAATCCTGCACCATGGCCGGTTCCCTGACCGCAGCAATGGCCCACAAGCTCGGCGTACCAGCGGGCCTGCCCGTGGCCGTGGCGTCTGGCGATCACCAGTGTAGCTTTGCCGGTACGGTCGCCGATTACGCCAACACCGTGGCCGTCAACGTCGGCACCGGCGGGCAAGCCGCACTGCATATCGAAGCCCCACTGCCGCGCGGCTGGCTCGAACTGCGTCCCTATATGCAGCGCGGCTATCTGCTGGCCGGCGTGGGGGCCGTCGGCGGGCGGACGTTCAGGATTCTGCGCGACTTCTTCGCCGACGCCGTCTATGCCCTCGCCGCGGTCCAACCCGACGGCGAGGCCCTGTACGAGCGGCTCGTAGCCCTGGCGGCCGACGTGCCGGCCGGTGCCGAGGGCGTGCGCGCCGACCCGCTGTTTTCCGGGTCGCGCAGCAGGCCACGCGCCAAAGCCGCCTTTCGCGAACTGACCGCTGCCACGCTGACTGCCGGACATCTGACGCGCGCCCTGTTGGAGGGCATGGCCGTCGAGTTGGCCGACTCGTACCGCGAGGCCCTTCGCCTAGGCGCCGGTGCCCGCTCCAAGCTGGTTGGCGCCGGCAACGGCATCAAGCTGAATCCCGTGCTGCGGGCCGCGTTGGAAGCCGAGTTCGCCATGCGGCTGCACGTAGGATCGCACGGCGAAGAGGCGGCCGTCGGGGCCGCGCTGTGCGCCGCCGTGGCCGATGGCGCGTTTGACTCCATCGCCCAAGCGAGCGCGGCGTTTGCCAGTGGCCCCCCTTCTGCGCCGGCAGTGTCGAGCCTAGAGCAAACCGCTAGTTGATATTGACCCCTTACAACAGGAGCCCAACATGAGACGAGTTTTGATGCGGTTGGTTGTTTTTCCAGTGCTGCTGTGCGCCTGCGTCAGCACGTCGCCAACGCGGGTGCAACAGGCTGCGATGGAGGAGACGACCGAGGAAAAGCTGCCCATTGATTCGCTGGCTACCGTCGGCCAGCTAGACAACGGCCTGCGCTACGTCATTCGCAAAAACCAAAAGCCCGAGAACCGGGTCGAACTGCGGCTGGTGGTCGATGTAGGCTCGGTGCTGGAGGACGAAGACCAGCAGGGGCTGGCGCACTTTGCCGAGCACATGGCCTTCAACGGCACCAAAAACTTTGCCAAGCAAGAGCTGGTGGACTACCTAGAGCTAATCGGCATGCGCTTTGGGCCGGACCTCAATGCGTACACCAGCTTCGACGAGACCGTGTACATGCTGACCGTGCCCACTGACAGCACCGAGGTGGTACATACAGCCTTCCAAATTTTGGAGGACTGGGCGCACCAGATCAGCTTTGAAGCCGAGGAGATCGACAAGGAACGGGGCGTGGTCGTCGAAGAGTGGCGGCTCAGGCGCGGTGCTCAGCAGCGCATGTTCGACGAGCAATTGCCCATCCTCCTCAAAAGTTCGCGCTACGCCGTGCGCCTGCCCATCGGGCAGAAGGCCGTGCTCGACACCTTCCAGCACGAGGCCCTGCGCCGCTTTTACCAAACCTGGTATCGGCCCGACCTGATGGGGTTTGTGGCCGTCGGCGACATTGAGCCAGCGGCAATAGAGGCACTGGTACAGGACTATTTTGCCCACATCCCCACATCCGCAAGCCCCCGCGAACGCACCGTGTTCCCCGTGCCCGACCACGAGGAGACGCTGTTCGCCATTGCCACTGACCCAGAAGCCACTTACAACGGCGTCAGCATCTACTACAAAATGGACGTGCGGCCCCAAGGGACGGTGAGCACCTATCGCCGCTCGCTCATCGAGGCCCTATATCATCGGATGTTCAACCAGCGTCTGCACGAACTGACTAAGCTACCCGAGCCGCCCTTTTTGGGAGCCTATTCGGGTCAGGGGCGCTGGCTGCGCTCCAAGGAGTTTTTCATCCTCGGCGCTGCGGTGCAAAACAACGGATTCGACGCCGGACTTGAGGCCCTGTTGATCGAAGCCGCGAGAGTGCGCGAATACGGCTTTACCGCCTCCGAGCTAGCGCGCGAGAAAAAGGAAATGCTGCGCGGCATAGAGCAGTCCTACCGCGAGCGCGACAAGCAGCAGTCGAGCGGTTTTGCCGCCGAATACGTGCGCCACCTGCTAACCGACGAGGCCATCCCCGGCATTGCCAAGGAGTACGAACTCTACCAAGAACTGGTGCCCGGCATTGCGCTGGAGGAAGTCAATGCGCTGGCCAGCGAGTGGACGAGCGAAAAAAACCGGGTGATCACTGTGGAGGCCCCCGAGCAAGAGGGTATTGCCGTACCCAACGAGCAAGAGCTGCTGGCGATCTTCGCCGCGGCGGCCCAGCAGGAGATCGCGCCGTACGCCGACGAGGTGTCCGACGAGCCGCTCGTGGCGCAAGTGCCAGCTCCGGCTGCAATCGTCGCACGCAGCCAAATCCCCGAGATCGGCGCGACGTGGTGGACCCTCGCCAACGGCATCCGGGTCTGCCTGAAGCCAACGGACTTCAAAAACGATGAAATCCTCTTTAGGGCCTATAGCCCCGGCGGGCACTCGCTGGTTCCCGACACCTCCCACGTGGCGGCCTCGACGGCGACCTCGGTGGTGAGCGAAGGCGGCGTGGGGCCGTTTAACAAGATCGCCCTAGAGAAGAAACTAGCCGGCAAAGTGGTGCAGGTATCGCCGTGGATCAGCAGCTTGCGGGAGGGCATTTCTGGCTCGGCCTCGCCCGAGGATATCCAAACCATGTTCGAGCTGATCTACGCCTTCTTTACCGCGCCGCGCCAAGACAGCACGGCCTTCCAAGCCTATCAGACGCGCATGAGAGGCTCCATCCAGAATCGCAGTGCGCGCCCGGAGACGGCTTTTGGCGACACCATTGCGGTCACCATGGCCCAGTACCACCACCGGGCGCGCCCTTGGTCGCTGGAGTTGCTCGACGAGATGGACTTGGCCACGTCTATGGCCGTGTACCAAGATCGCTTTGCCGACGCCGGCGACTTCTCGTTTTTCTTTGTCGGCAACTTCACCCTCGAAGACATGGAGCCGCTGGTATGCACCTACTTGGGCGGCCTGCCGGCAACCGGACGAGAGGAGACTTGGCGGGACGTCGGCATTGAGGCCCCGGAGGGCGTGATTGACAAAGCGGTCTATCGCGGCATCGAACCCAAGAGCCAGTCGCGGCTGATTTTCACCGGCCCCTTTGAGTACGATGGCTGGAAAAACAACCTCGAACTCAGGGCCATGACCTCCGTGCTACAGATCAAGCTGCGCGAGGTGTTGCGCGAGGACTTGGGCGGCACCTATGGGGTATGGATCAGCGCCAGCGGCTCGCGCTACCCGGACGAGAAATACCGCATCTCCATCACCTTTGGCAGCGACCCCGAGCGCGTCGAGGAGCTGACGCAGGTGGTCTTTGAACAGATCGACAGCCTAAAAACCGTCGGTACTACCGATCTCTACGTCGATAAGGTCAAGGAAATGCGCCAGCGCCAGCGCGAAATTGACCTCGAGGAGAACAGCTTCTGGGTCGGGTCTCTGGAGGCACTCGACTTCAACGGGGTCGATCCACGGCGGCTGATTCAGTATCCAGCGTTGGTCGATTCGCTGACTGGAGAGGCGATACAGCAGGCCGCGCAGAACTATTTCAACATGGACCGCTACGTGCGGGTGGTGCTCTATCCAGAGGAGGGCGAGCCGGGGGAAGAGGGGGCGTACTAGTGGAGGGGTGCTACATGGCGTTGTCACGCCATGCTTTGTTCTGTTGTCTCGCATATCTTTCGAGCGAGATGGTACATCTTTTGGGCTAGTTCCTTCGGTGGTTTTCCGCCCGGGAGTAGCCCGAAATCCGAGGGATACCTCGCATCGATGTACAGTTCATTCAACTGGTTTAGAAGCTCCGATTCTACCTCGAGCCTGATATACTTTTCAACCTGATTGCGGAGCGCGATCAGGTCATGGACTCTTGGTGCGGTTTGCTCGTACTCTTCAAAAATAGCTTTGAACGATTTCTCGACCGCCTGCTGGCAGTGGAAGGCAACCATGTGCGTCAGGTCGTCGCGGTTGATGATTTCCTCTACAACCCCCAAGTCATCGCGAGCCGAATCCAGCCACGCTTTAGCTTGCCTTTTCATACAACGTCTTCCCTAAACGTTCTATCTCGCTCAAAAAAGAAGTGCCATGCCTCTGCAGAAGTTCGTACTCGGCTTTAGTATAGACGATGAGGTCAATAGGAATCTGTTTATTGATCTCTTGGATACTGTCCCTCACTGTAAGCCTTCTTTTTATTCTTTCCTGATAGGTCTGTGAGATGACCTCAGAATCGAGGATGACCAATAGATCAATATCGCTGCCCACCCCCTCCGTCCCCAATGCATAGGAGCCGAAAAGCACGATCCTATAGGGATCACAAGTCAAAAGACACGAGACGATAGCGCGTATATCGTTGTCCTTGGTCTCCATCCGTCTCTGAGGGATGTCTCGCATTGATGTACAATTCATTCAATTGGTTCGGAAGAGCCGATTCTACTGCCTTTGCCAGTGGATAACCTGCTCATACAACTCTCCTGCAATAGGTTCCACCGATTGGAATATTCCCCTATAGGTAAATAAGTTCTACCTCGAACCCATCTGCGTCCACGCCTTGGATGACAATAATGGCATCTTCATCGTCCGAGCGGTTTTCAACATTGGGCAGCCTCTACGGCAAACTTCTCCCACCCCTCAACATCCACCCAACCCGTTTGCGCCCGGTCGGCCGCGACCCGCTGGTTTAAGGTGGTACTGCAACGGAAGCCAGCCGCAGTCAGGGCGGTGGCTTTAGGATGCAGACCAGCGTCGCAATAAGCCAAGCAAGCGTGGCTTGCTGGTATCTCTAGCGCTTGGAGTAAGGCGGCCCCCGCCTCCCAAAAGGCCGGATGGCAATACAGGTCAACCAAGCAGGCGTCGGGCCACAGAAGATGATCGGACCACATAGCCCACCCCACCACGGCGCGGGTTTCCTGTTGCACCAGAGCCAGCGCGCGGGGCGGAAGGCCGCTTTCGCCACGCTCCAAGCCGTCCTGCAGCAAGGGCAGTAAAGGCCCTTCGGTGGAGCGGCGACCCCACAAACCCAAGCCAGCGCCGCGCACAACGCCGGGAAAAGCACCCAAAAACAGAGGAATCGAAACGGGCCAGTGCAGCCAGCCAACCGGTTCTATGGCCGTGGAACCCGGAGCAAAATAAGCCGTATCGAATTCGTCTTTCGAGGTGCTGTAATACGCCATATAACCGCTTGCTGGCTCGACTCCGGTAAAGCCGTTGACCCGATAAATGTGATAGGGTGGCGTATCGTAGCCCGTGCCCAAAAACAGGGCTTGGCCGCCGCGCTGGCGAAAGTGCTCTATGAGGCAGGCCATCAACTGCATGGCAGCGCCTTGGCGGCGGTCTGTGGGGCGGGTGTACACGTGGCCGAGCAGCCCCACGCCGCAGTATTCAATGGTCATCACATTGGCAAAGGGATCGCCATCGCGGTGCAGTAGGTAAAAGAAGGCATCGAGGCCGGTCTGGGTGCGCAGCACCTGCTCGTTGCCCCAGCACCAAGACGGGCCTTTGTGGCCCAATAGGGTTTCGACGCGCTCGGCCCAGTCGAGATCAGGGCCTTGCACGACGCCGGCTTGTACAGCTTCACCGGATTTGAGCGCGATGCGGCCTAATTGTCGGTACATAGTTCGCCTTTGCGTAACGGCGCTTGCGGCCTGATTTATTCCTTGAATAGATCGGCGTGGGAACCAGTGCGAACCAGATGCAATTCGGCTCCTTGGACGCGGTAAATCAAGAGCCAGTCCGGCTCGATATGAGCTTCCCGGTAGCCCTTCCAAATGCCCCGTAGCAGATGATCAAAATGGCGGGCAGCTAACGGCTCCTGCTGGATCAACAACGCCAGCAACACCCGCAGCTTGGTCAGGTCTTTACTCCGCTTCTCAACTCTTTTCACGTCGCGCTTGAACTGCGTAGAGCGAACCGGGACCAGCACGTCAGAGCCCGAGATCTTGAAACAGTTCCTCGGTGCTGCCGAAGCTCTTGCCCTTGCCCTCGTCCAGTTCCTTCATCGCCTTGACAGTGGTAGCATTTGGTGCTTGGACGGCAAAAGGCAGCCGCTTCTCATCCGCCACTCGCAGCAACAGCAGGCGAATGGCATCGGACACCGACAAGCCCATAGCTTGTAATGCTTCCGCAGCTCGTGCTTTGGTCTCGCTATCAATCCGAGCGCGTACGACCGTATCAGTACTCATCTGCATATCCTCCTAATGTGTAGCTCTAGTGTAGCTACAAAAGCTAGCCAAGTCAAAAACAATTCCGGCGTTAGGCTCGGGCCAAATTTGCATCATGGTACTTTGCTTGGGACCATGCTGTAGGAGTCAAGCCATGATGAAATACGAGGGATACGCCGCTGAAATCGAATTCGACGATTTCGTGGAACGTCTTCACGGACGGGTCGTCAACAGCGGTGCTTAGCCGATTGCCACCTTTGAAGCAATTGACGTCGAGGGAATTCGGCGCGAGTTCCACCGCTCCATCGACGAGTATCTCAAGTCCTGTGAGGAAGACGGCAGCAAGCCGCACTAACCTCCGCTCCGCCCCCCATACAAATCCCGCACCCGGCTCACCACCACAGCCAACAGGATGATCGACCCCAAAAACGCCTGCTCGTAATAGACGTTGGCCTCCAGCATCACCAAGCCGTTCTTGATGAGGACGATGATGACCGCCCCCAGCAGCAGGCCCAGCGCCGAGATGCGCCCTCCAGCCAGCCCAGTCCCGCCGACAATGGCCACCGCAAAGCTGGTTATCAGCCAGTCCTTGCCCGTCGCCGGTTGCGCCGAGCCCATCCGCGACACCCACAACACCGCGGCCAACGCCCCCACTCCGCCCGACAGCACGTGCGACAGCAAAATCATCCGCTCGGTATGGATCCCCGCCAGCCTAGCCGCTTCTTGATTCCCCCCGGTCGCCAACAGCCGCCGCCCAAAGACCGTGTGCCGGAATGCGTAGTGCGTCGCCAGCAGCACCAGCCCCATCGTCCAGAACAAATTCGACAGCCCAAAAAACTTCTGCCGCCCCAAAAACGTGAATTCCCGCGGGATGTCGGTGTAGGCATAGCCTTCGGAAAACCCATGCACCAGCCCTGTAAAGACAAAAAGCGTAGCCAGCGTGGCGATAAAGGAATTGATCTGCAACCGCGTGATGATGACCCCGTTGACCCACCCGGCCGCGCCGCCGATCCCCAGTGCCACCAGCGCCGCCAACCACCCCGGCAAACCCAACACCTCGATGCAGTACCCGGTGGCGATGGTCGCCAAGCCGCCGATGGCCCCCACGGACAGGTTCATCCCCCCGCCGACCAGCACCACCGCCTGAGCCAGTGCCACCAACACCGAAAACGCAACGATCCGCGAGATATTGAAGAGGTTGTACGCCGATAGAAAGCTCTCCGAACTAAGCGCACATCCCACAAACAGCAACCCCGCCGACAAGGCGATCCCGGCGTCGTTGTGCCGCATGAGTCTGCGTAAGCGTTCCATAATATCAGTGCTCTATTCCTCACCTCGCCGGCGTTGGGATTCCATCGAGAAGTACAGAGCGTGAAGGAGGTTGGGGAAGCGGTATCCCCCTCTGACTTCGGGATCTTTCTCTAACGCTCCCAAGTTCGTCATACGGCGGAGAAAATTGTCCAAGCCCCTTTTCTCCGCATCCGTCAGGAGTTTTTGCAGTTCCGCCCGCCGGAAGTGGGTTCTAGGCTCACCCGCCATTTTGCGGAAGATCGAGCGATAGCTCTCGCTGCGGATGGCACTAAATATCTGGGGGGTCAGCAGTTTCCGCCCGATGACTTCAGCGGCCGTGGAAATGCCTTTTAATACCTCGTTCTTCTCGATGGTCGGTCCCCGAGCCGTCCGCCAAACCGCGTCCCCGATCTCGTGCGCCAAGACCGGCAAGCCGCCGGTAAACCGGACCAGTCCCTTCAGCAACTCTTCGGATATCTCCGCTCCACCGGCGTCGAACGATTGTTGGTAGAATTGTGCGACCTCGTCATCCGACCAAGGAGTGATGTCAATCAACTCGAAGACGCGAGCCAGTGACGGTTGCTTCCCCGCCAGTTCCCCAAGCCTCTCCTCAAGCCCTACCACGAGAATGCAGAGGCGAATTTCCTCTTGAGAAGTCGCGATCGCATCCACGGTGCTCTTGAGCCAGTTAGCGAAACTCTCCGAGTTGGCCAGCCCATTGATGTCGTCGAGGATCAGCAAGAGCGACTTCTTGTGCTCCTTGATGCTTTCCAGTAGCTGCCTCACCGATGGCACGAAGTCGCGCTCCATGGCCGACAGGTCCCCCTCCGCGAGATTCAACTCAAGCGTTACTCCAAAGAGCCCTACCTTGCTGACGCGATTACCGAAGAGGTTTATGAGTTGTTGATGCCAAGACTTGTCGATGCTCTCTTTCAGGATGCGGTCAAAGGTCCGGCGTAGCATCTCCCGGAGATCCTGAACGCCTCCGAGGAAGACGTGGCACCCCGCTACATCGCAGTCGCGTTCGACCAAGTGGCGCACAAAAGCAACAAGGGAGCTTTTGCCGATACCCCGCTCGCCACAGACAAAGCCGATCTTGAAGCGGCCTTGCGCACTGGCGTTGACCATGCCGCGTAGCCGCTCTATTTCGGGGAGGCGTCCGACAAAGAACTCAATCGGCACAGGTTGTCCGGGTCTAAACGGACTAGATTCAGGATTCATTTTACTTGCCCCTTCTATTTATTAACTGATGTTACGCAGCCTTGCGATCTCTTGGTATGTCCGGTCAATCATGCCTCTGTCCGTAGAGAGACAACGCCCTTTCGCAGACCCGTCTTAGCAGCCGACCGCATCGTGCGCTGGGCTGGATGTCTATGCCTAAAGGCGCGGTGAAGCCCGCGTTCAATGGGCAGGCGGCAGGAAACCGCAGACGATAAAGGATGCGTAACGTCAGTTCGTAAGTATGTCTCACTGCGAAAGTTCAGGAGTCTGCGTAGGCGTTCCATAGTCAATTCAGGTGAAGGCCGATGCGGCGGCTTATCGCGTCGTAGCTCAACCCCCGCTCGTGGATTTCGGCGATCTCGTGGACGATCTGCTTTTCCTTAAAGACGAGGATCCGCCCGGCCAAGCCGATGAGCTCCGGCATGTCCGACGAGATCAAAACGATGGCCTTGCCTTCTTGGGCCGCCAAATCCCACAGCAAGCGGTGGATCTGGGCCTTGGCTTGGATATCCACCCCGACGGTCGGCTCATCGACGATCAGGATGTCGCAGCCGGCCGCCAGCCACTTGCCCAAGCTGACCTTCTGCTGATTGCCGCCGCTGAGGTGGTTTACCTCTTGGTCCAAGCCCGTCGTGCGGATATTCAGCGCCGCGACCATGGCCTGCGCAGCTTTCGTCTCGGCCCGGTCGTCAATCCGACGGGTGAACTTGCCGACGATCCGCTCCCATATTGTAATGCCGAGATTGGTCCGCACGGCAGACTCCAGCAGCAGGCCCTCTTCCTTGCGGTTTTCGGTTACGTAGCCCATGCGGTATTTGTACAGGCTGTCGGCCACCGAGCCGATCCGCGCTTTGGCTCCGTGGATATAGACGGCCCCCCGCTCGACCGGATCAGCCCCGACCAGCAGCCGCGCCAGCTCAGTGCGCCCGGCCCCCACCAAGCCGTACAACCCCAAAATTTCGCCAGCGTAGAGCGAAAAGCTCACGTCGTGCGCCCGGCCTGGCGCGTACAGCCCTGCGACCCTGAGCACCTCCCGCGCCCGATCTACCACCGGCCTACCAAACGACGCCGTCTCGGCCTGCCGACCGATCATCAGCTCGATCAGCTCGGTGCGCGGCAGCCCGGCCAGCTCCCTCGTACCCACGTGTCGCCCGTCCCGCAGCACGCTTACTTGGTCGGCGATTTGATAGACCTCGTCGAACTTGTGCGAGACAAAGACGATGGCCACCCCCGCCTCCTGCAACTGGCGCAAAATGCCAAAGAGCCGGGCCGCTTCGTGCTCGGTAAGCGACGATGTCGGCTCGTCTAACAGCAGGACTCGCGCCTCAGCCGACAGCACCCGCGCAATTTGCACGAGCTGCTTGTGCGCCGCGCTCAAATCGCCAATGGGTGCTTGCAGGTCAATGTCTAGGCCGACCCGCGCCATTGCGGCCCGCGCTTGGTCGCTAAGCCGCGGCCAGTTGAGGCGGCCCCACCGGCTGAAGGCGTCTAACTTGTCGAGCATGATGTTCTCGGCCACGCTGGCCTCGGCCACTACTTGGATCTCTTGGTGGACGAGGCCAATGCCGCGGTCGAGGCAGTCGCGGCAATTGCGGACGCGCAGCGGCGCGCCGCCTAAGAGCATCCGCCCGGCGTCGGGCTGGTATCTCCCGGTGACAATTTTGAGTAGGGTGCTCTTGCCAGCGCCGTTTTCGCCGACCAAGGCGTGAATTTGGCCCGGCTGGAACGAGAGCGACACATCGTCCAGTGCCTGTACGCCGGGGAAGCGCTTGCTGATGGATTGCAGTTGTAGCACGATGATTTAATTTGGCGGGCGCAAGTACTTCGTCTCTAGCGGGCCCATGACCTCTCTTGGAAGGTATCCCCCATCAACAAGCTGTCATTAGGCCAGCCTGATACCCGCGCTTTACTTCTTGGCAGAACCTTTCGTAGTCGTTCAGGGATATGGGTCGGTAATGGGCTAAGTCATTGCGGATCTGCCGCGACCAACTCGCTAGGCGGCTCCACCGCCGTTCCCGCTCGAGATTTGGGCAGTTCCGCAGCAGCGATTCAAGATGCCCCCACTGGCAGGCAAAGGGCGTATCTCTCACGGCCCGACGATCGGGGTCAAGCTCTGGTTCTTGCCACTTATAGGGCCAATCCGGTCCATACCGCTGGTTGAGGTGAGCGCATAAAGCCAATCGCGCTTCGTCAATTTGGGGCAATAGCAGTCCAGCCTGACCGCGCCATAATCGATGGTCTAAGGCTTCTTGTCGATCTAGTTGGGCCAAGACCGCGCTGTGGCGTTCCAGACCGTGGTCTAGCGTCCAATGTACCATCCCCCGGGCCCAGATTTGGTACAAAGGAGAGGGCAATGGCCAGCCCTCCAGCCGCGGTGTCCCTTCCCGGGGCAGACCTTCCATAGACAAAGTTTCTAACTCGGCCTTAGTCCAGCCGCGCTCCTGGGCAAAGGCCCGCAGCACGTCAGCCAATTCGGCACCCGTGCTGTACGCCTGAACCCACAAATAATCACCCAAGGACAGATCCGATCCCGCAATGGCTGGAATCACATACTCTTTCCAACGGCTCAGGGGAGTGGAATCCTGCGCGGAGGCCAATTGACATAATAGCCGCATTTCTAAGGTCGTGGGGATGCCCCACCAGACGTGGACAGCCAACAATACATTGGTCGCAGGAGGCGGGGGAGGCACCTTCGATGCTTGGGCGAGGAGACACAGGGCCGGAAGAATCTTGGCGCCCTCTTCGTCGGTCGAGTGCCGGCTTTGGCACACTTCAGCCCACTGCACCACAAATCGCAGCCACTGCACTCGGTCCTCTTCAGCTAGTTCGTCAAAACCATCGAGAAACAGGATTTCGGGCAAGTCTGCTCGTCTCAGGAGATTCTCTACTGTGCGTGGCGCGGTGGAAACACCCCAATCTATTCCCAACGTTTGGCCTAAAGCCGCCGCGGATATTTGCGCGTCTAATTGGGGTACGAAAACCTCATGGATACGCAAATCCCAGTGTTCCAAACCATTCAACAAGTCCGACCGCAGCAGGCTGGGATCCACTCCTTCGGGTAGCAAGCC
Organism: uncultured Latescibacterota bacterium; assembly: GCA_958295495.1. Lineage (GTDB taxonomy): Bacteria > Latescibacterota > UBA2968 > UBA8231 > UBA8231. Next base: position 5,478,487 of record OY282352.1, on the reverse strand, counting down.
CAACACACTGCGACCCGACCGCAAGTCGTCCAGTATCCGATCTAGTAGCTGCCGGACCGTGGGCATCTGTATGAGGGAGGTCGCTAGTCCCAAGCTCATAGAGTGCCAACTACCCGTCCCAAAACAGACTCAACTTGGTACGCCCCGTCCCTTTTTTCCAAGCATCCCAAGCGGTACAAAAGCTCCACAGCCGCCTTGCAGTCCTCTAGAGAGAGAGGCGGGTCTCCTTTAACAAAATCTACCAGATCCGCTAAGTCCCCTTCTGAGACTTTAGATTTGTACTCCACTAACGTCTGTAGGACCCGGCAAGGCTCCTCCAGAGAAGATAGTCCGACCTGCTGTAACAGCTTGGAACCTAACTCTGATCGCGGAAGCTCCATCTTCTCGACTAGCGTTTTCACACAATCCCTAGGGTCATTGTGGTCGCCGCACCGCCGCAAAAGTTCGTCGAATAACAAAGACCATCCCCCGGTCGCTTGCAGGACCTCCCCGCAACACTCGGGCAAATCCAGTTTCCCTGCTTGCTCCAACCGCTGCCGAATTCCTTCTTCATCCCAGCGCCGCAGAAAAATCAGGTTAGCTTGGTTTTCCAAAGCGGGACGTTTAGGGGACTTTAGCCAAGCCCAAGAAACTGCCGGATCAAAAATAAAAACCACCTGTCGAGGCCGTTGACGTTTTTTCTTATAGCTATTCAGGACGTTCCAAACAGATTGGGCCATATTGCCCCCAGTGCCTCTGAGCAGACGATAGACCAATAACTGCTGGACTCCTCGTTGCTTGCGGGCGTGAGAATCCAACCACGAGACGTCCTGATTGGCTTGGGGCCATTCAATGCCACCTAGGCGCTTTAAGGCTTGTTTTAACGCGTCCAGCCCTAGTGCTTGGGAGCCAAAAATTAAGCTCACGCCAGATCGTTCGGTTTGCTGCAAACGGCCTTCCTGCACCAGCGTCAAGGGGCTGTACAGGCGTTTGGGGGAATCTAATAACATATGCTGACTATTAGGTATAGATTGGATCGGCTGAAATTTATCGAGCTCCAGCAGGCGATTCTCTAGGTCCTCTTCAGTGCCCATAAGGCGGACCAAGTTGGGACTACGCAGTAAGTACTTGTTTTCTAAATTGCATAATAATATGCCTAAACCGACCATTTCCCCCAGCAAACCCCTCAAGGCTTCGCTGTCGATATCATTGAAGCCTTGAGGACACCACTCCCGTGCCAATTTTTGCAGTTCAGCCACGCTGAATGATCGAGCATAGCTGTCGGGGGTCTCTTTTTGTTCGTAAATCATGGCCCACGCAATGCACTGATACCGGGAATCGAGCGCGAGCGTCCAATCGAGCCGTTCGCGGATGACCTCCCGCGTTTTCGGCAAGCGATATACCGCATCCACATCGTCAAGTCGGATTTTATAGGGAGGGTTCAATGACCGTTGTTGGGTTTGGAGGTGATGCAAAAGTTCTCGACAAAAATACTGAATCAAACCCGGATGGTAATTGGTGTAAGAGAGGACTTTGAGCACCGTAGTTTCATCGGCGAATCGATAGCCCAACGTCTCCAGAGGCTCTCGCACTAACTCCCGCGCAGGACGAGCTTCGAGGGGGCCTACCAGTAGGTTTTGGCCGAAATGGGCTAGGGGCTGATTGGCGATATTCTTGAACCGCTGAACATTGTGCAGACCGGCAAATACCACCCTGAATCGCGACTTAGTGTCTTGGATCAAGGTTCGCAAGCGGTTGACCTCTTGGAAACTTTTTTTAGCATCGGCGTCGAGAAAGCAATCTGCTTCGTCTAATAGGACCAGAACCTGCCGTTGCGGCGACGCAGCCATTGATTGTTGGATGCGTTTGATAATGTTATCGGGTTGGGTCGCTGTTACGTTGCTCTTTATTAGCTGATATTTCTTAAAGCCCTCGCGCAACTTGATCCACAAAGAAGCGGGCTGTTCGCCCGTAAGGGGATCGCCCACTAGCTTGATGTCCTCGACCCAAGCGAATTGATCGCGGTCGGGCTGGTGAAATTCGCGCTCTACTCGGCGTAGCAATGCGGACTTGCCCAACTGTCGCCCACCGAATGCGATAGAACCACCCGCGTTTTGTAACTGTCGGACCATATCGTCGCGGCCATAGAACATCTCGGGCGGTACATTTCCCGCTTGGAACGGCGTATAGGGATTGAGGGCCGCGTAGGGCAGGGTACAACGCAGGAAGGCCGGAAGGCGCGTGTCAGCGAATCTAGCCAAAAACACCAGCAGGACTTCGTCTAGCACGACCAGAGCCAGTCCTCGTTCCCGAGCCCGCCTAGCTAAGGAGTGCCGTTGATTAGTAGTCAATCGTCCGAGAAAAAAAATGAGGACTGGCTTGGTATTCAGCCCCAGCTCTCGCAAGAAAGCTCCGATGGTGTCGGCTCCAGGCCGTTCCCACAGACACACCACCTTATAACGGCCATCAGCTTGCGAGCCCAACTGCGGAATAGGTCGGGCCAAGTCGCTAGCCGAGGCTTCTACCTCGCAATAGAGCCCATCTTGGCCGTGCTTTTCGACGCGTACAGCCGACTCTCCATTCGATACGTGGAAACCCAAGAAATCCAACAGGACCCGGACGGGCCGGTGGATTTCTTTATCTTGTCCCGGTTGACGTTTGAGCCGGTGCCAAACGCGCAGTGCTGTGACGGCCTCGCCCCGACGCACTGGAGGCAATTCGCCAAACTTCACTCCTGCCCAAGTTTGGCCTTGCTCAATCAATTCGGACAGTTGATCAACACTCTTATTGTGAAGCCCTGATTCGATGCTAGGACAAGCGCCCTGAAACTCCTCAAAGACATCTCGCTTGTCGGTAGGGGTAAACCACTCACTCTTCCATTTGCTTTCACCTTGCACAACTCCCCGCAAGAGGGCCAAACTTTCTTCCACGACCCGGGTATCGCGCTGCCTGATCGCACGCCGAATAAAGACGTCGGTGGCCTCAAGGCGATCGGGTTGGATATTCTGCTTTAGACCTCGCCGCATTTCCCGCCATTGATTCCCTAACTCTTGCAGTCGGTCGCTGAGCTTTGCTTCCAAATCCTGTTCAATCTTCTCTAATCGCTGGAACAGCGGTTGGATGTGGATGGAATTTTCAACATCCGGCAATTCAGCATTGAGGCTGTCGCGTTCTTCTTCAGAAAGCAGTCCATCCACTATTCCCTGCTCGATGGCCCCTTGCACTTTGGCGACTCGATCCGCTAGAGCCGCCCGGGCTCCTTTGAGCTCCTCGTCGATCCGATTTTCAAGTTCTTGGCGGGCCTCATCGCCCTCCAACGCATTCAGCAACGCGTCGGTGAAGCGAAAATCCAGTCCTTCAATTCGCAGAGTACAGGCCGTGCGAAGCGAGCGTTCCTCAGCTAGAGATTGGCATAACGCCTTAGCAATATCGGCTTCATGGCCCTCTTCAGGATAGCCATCTTTGGTGAGAGGGATTTCGGGGACCCACAACAAGCGGTGGGCTAAAGCTCCCTTTAGAGAATCGCTTTCCCGCTTCATCCATGCGTCAATGTCTTCAATATCGGGTTGCTCCTCTATACCTAGCATACCTATTACTTGTTACTTGGCCTACGGCCTTGTGCAGGACGCGACCCAAAGCGGCTTCTTCTTGGCGTTGGTCTGTCTGCATTCGGTTGAGTTCAGCCTCGACTTCGGGCAAGGTACCCTGGACTCGCTCGAGCAGATCTTTCACCTGATCGGCCCACCAATTCCCCCGGCTGTCGATGGCCTGTTTCCGCTCAATTAGGGAACACCAACGGCCGGCCAGCCCTACGGCCTCTTCGACTCTGCTAACCAACTGATCGATGGGACTTCCAGTGAGGGGTTTCGGTCGGCTGGGTTTCGGTCGGCTATGTGCCAGTTCTTGGTCCATCTGGTGGATCAGGGCTACAATCTGCTTGCGCTCCTTGAAATCGCGCATGTGCTGCCGGACCAGATTGACTGCGGTGGCATTATTTTCGCCTACCGGCGTAAGTAGGATGTGTAACGCCCCGTTCTGGATCACCAAGTGGTGCAACACACGGGTTGTTCCCCTAGACATCAACTGACTGTTCTTATTGGTCGCCAAAAAGCGACGGGCCTGCCCAACGGTATTTTCAATGATCTTTTCGTGGTTTTTCTCTCCTTTTACTTCCCGTAGATCGGCGTCCTGTAACGCATGGCCCGCTGACGCAAAGGTGCGGACCGCATCGGCCAGTGCGCCCAGCGCGGGATTGATTTCATCCCTTTGAGGGAGCCAGCCGATCAAACCAGTGGTCTGCGGGGCAATCAAGCTGGGGCGCAGGGCCGCGGATAACCCCAGCAACTGCTCAAAAGTGGTATTTTGGGGCGCCCACTCTGAAGCAATTTCCAGAATATCTAAGACGAACTTATCGGGATCGTTTTCCAACCAGCGCGAGCCCTGAAGAACGGCAAGCAGTTGGGGGGCAACGGGTATGTCGCGGCCCGCTGTTTGCAAAGAGCGAGCCAGCCAGTAAGCCCCGGCCCAATCTCCTTTGGCCAAGAGGCTCCACCCTAACGCCCCCCAGTTTTCATCGCAGTCCTCTTCTTGCAACAGGTCCGCTGCCACATCCCGGACCGGGCGCAAATGCCGCGGCGATTCAGGCTGTGTTTTTTCCTCGGGGGGACTGGAATCCTTTTGGGATACCTCTTCGGCTGGGCTGGCGTCTTCTTCGGAATCAGGGGCATCGCTAGAAGGGCGCGGTTCTGGGGGAGGTTGGCGATTCTCTTCAGCGGGCTTTGGGTCAGACGCGGAAAAACCCTCGTTGAGTTGTTCCAACACGTCGCTAATCCGATTTTCCACGGCATCCATACCCGCCCGGTGCTGGCGGGCTTCTTGGACATTTTGGGGGACGCGCTGCTCCAAGGTGTGACGTTGGGCCAATTGCGCCAGAAGGTCTTTCACCCTCTCCGTCTGTTCGGGAACTTGATCAATGGGACAATGGTTCGCTTGCCAGTTGGCTAGGTCTGAATCATTGAAATTGAAAAACGCAAGATCGCTCTCGTGGTTTTTCCGCAATTGAGTCAGCGCCTGCTGGAGCCTCTGGATCCGCCCCGCCTCATCCCGTTCTCGGTGCTTCTGCGAGGCCACCTGTTGGACTTGGTCGATAAACGCTTGGGTTACTTCCCATTCTGGAGCCTCGGCAGGCCACCGGCGTATATCTTCAATTAGACTAGCCCATTGAGTCTTCTGCAAGAGTTCCGGGGCTCGTGCCTTTTCAGCGGGCATATCACATCCTCAATTCTATGTCTATTGGGTTTTCGAGTCGGCAAAGCTCCGTGGGACAGAGCAATGTCAGCGTCGCTGAGCCAAGTTTGCAAGGGTTCCATCGTCAATAGCTCTCGCACTATTCGGCTGGTGGGCGCAAGTACTTCGCCTCTAACTCGCCCATAATCCGCGCGGTGATAGCCCTGACTTCGTCCTCAAAGGTATCGACGTTGTCCTTGGTCACCAGCACCGTGCCCGAGTTGACGAAGTACTGGTCGGGATTGGCCTGCCAGCCGTCGAGCAAATAGCTCAACAGCGCGCACGTGATGTAGCCGTGGCCGTAGGGGTTTTGCGAGACCGTAGCGTCAATGGCCCCCCGGCGGATCGCGTCGAGCACCACTGCGTCCGTGTCGATGCCCACGAAGTGGATGCGCTTGTTATCCGGGGTTTGGTTCCACTCCGACAGAATGGTCGCCGCGGCCACGGTCGGGGTGTACCCCGTGCAAATCACGCCGTCGATCTCCTCAATCCGCGCCGAGAGCGCGTCCTGGATTTTGGCGGTGCTGGTCTCAATCGACTCCATGCCGGCGATTTCCTGGACGATCTGGACCTCCGGGTATTTGGCCACGGCCGCCTCGACGCCTTCTTTGCGCAGGATGGTGTTGGGATCTTCGACCAGTTCGAGCACGTTGAGGATGTGGCCCTTGCCGCCCATGAAGCCGATCAGGGCCTCGGTCGCCTCCATCGCCGCCTGCCGGACATCGGTCGCCACGCAAAACGAAGCCGGCGTCGGCAGCGTCGTCGGTGCTCCATAGCTGACGACGTAGGCCCCGTTTTGCACCAGTTCCTCGTAGAGTCCGTTGGCGGCACTGGCGTCGGCCGGGTAGAGCGAGAAGCCCTTGTAGCCCTGGGCCGCCAGCGGCTCGACGTTGGCGTTTTCGTTGTCTTGGGTCCAGTTTTGGCCGATCTGACGCTTGATCTTGGTGCCGGTGTCGCGCTCATAGCCGATCACCCCTTTTTGCACCTCTTCGACGTAGGGATGAACCATCAGGGCGTACCAGACGATTCTTTTCTCTGTGGGCTCGTCGCCCGATTGGCCGGACCCGCCGCACCCGATGGCAACGAGCGCGGCCCAAATTAGTAGTAGGCGCATGTAGGCTGTCTCCTTTCCAGTTTTGCAATATAACCATCCCCACGCCCCTTGAGCCAATCCCCGCTTTGGCCTACTTTGCCGTCCCAACCCAAAAGGAGCCCTATCATGTATCTGATTGCGACTGTCGCCGTTTTGTTGCTGGCCCTGCCCGCCCTCGCCCACTACCCCGAAGACACCACCTTCAAGGTCTTCCAGTTTCCCGACGACCGCGTCCCGCAGATGGATGGCGATGCCGCCGACTGGGCCAAGGTGCCCGCCGAGTACTTCTACGACTATACCCAATACGCGGAACTGCACCGCGAGCGCGGCGCACCCGACACCACGGATTTCCACGTGCGCCGCTCGGTCGTCGGCTGGAACAAAACCCACAACCGCCTGTACTTCATGGCCGAGGTGTACGACGACATCTGGCGCTTTCACAAGGACATCACCGACTCGCTCGACACCCCCCATAGCCGCTTGACCGGTGCCCACGTCCACGGCGCGGATATATGGGAAATCGTCATTGACGCCGACCACGGCGGCGACAAGGTCATCCACTTTGCCGATCAAGCAGAAGCACCCCACGTGGAATTGCGCCACCGCAGCGCCTATACCCAAAACTACCACCTCTACATCCCGCCGCTCAACGGCCACTACTGGCACTGGCTGTGGGGCAAGGCCCTGTGGAGCAAAGAGGAACGCTATTCGGCCGTGGGGTGGCAGGGCGCGGTCGAGCACTTGTCTTCGGGCACCGTCATCTACGAATGCTATCTAACGCCCTTCGACGACCTGCACCCGGAAGGGCCGCATCGGAGCCGCCGCCACTCGCTGCAAGAAGGCGCGATCATCGGCCTCGGCTGGTCCTTCCTCGATGCGGACACCAAAGAAGACACCTTCGATGCCTTTTGGGCACTGACGCAACACCCGAAAATGTACTGTAGCGGAGAATTTATCGGCGACTTCGAACTGATGCCGGTGGAGGAGGGGTTGTTTGAAGAAGGCGAATAGGCCCGTCCGCTTTGGCCGCTTACGCTGCGAAAGCGGCAGATACGCGTGTCGGCAATAGTTTCAAAGCGAAAGCCTGCGGCAACACTTTACCGCCCGTGCTCAGTACGCCACGGTGACCGTCCTGAGCACATGCGCGTCTTTGACCTGAGCTCCCTCGGTATCGGTATCCACGCTCAACTGCACCAAATACAGACCCGGTGCCACCATGCGCCCGCCGTCGTCCCGGCCATCCCACTCGATCTCATAGGGTCCGGTGCTAAATGGGCGCTTTTGCGCGAGACGCCGTATTTGGCGACCTCCCAAGTCGTAGATCTCGGCAGCCACCGGGCTATCGTCGCCGACCCGCACAACGTTGAAGGCAAAGACCGTGCGGTCATTGATCCCGTCGCCGTTGGGCGAAAAGGCTTCCGGCAGTACAGCCACATCCGTAAGCAGAGCGTTGTGCTCCACAGCAGCGACAATCGTCGTGGTGTTGCCGATGACCTGCGTTAGGGCTTCTCCTGGGTCAATCCGCTGCCAAGCACCGCCGCCGTCCGTGCTGCTATTGCGCAGAGATGCCTGCAACATCGCGCCGGTGACAAAAAGCGCCGTCTCAAAGTCGAGCCTCAGTACTTCCGTAGAGCCATTGGGCTGTATCGCATCAAAGCGGACGTGTAGCGAGTCCCGGCCCGTAGGCAGGACCTCGACCCCGGTCAGCGCGTTTGGACCCGTCTCGCCCTCGAAATCCGCCGCCGGACCGCCGTAAAGGCCCACCATATCCAACTCCATATTCGACGGAGCCAACAACAACAGCTCGTCAAAACCCGGATCGCTGCGGTTAAACTGCGGCCGCACGTAAAGCGAGAAGGACCGTTGCACCCCGAGTTCGTCCACTTCAAACGGGCCGATCTCTCCCAGCAGACGCTGTGCCACGGGATTGGCGAAGTTGAGATGGACCGAGCGGAGGGTTGGACTTATCTCCGGGTCTTCCGACAGCAGGGTAGCCTGCACCGTCAGGAACTCCCGCGGCGATGGCGAGGTAATCGGGCTGCCCGCTGGATCCTCGTAGGGCGCACTCCAACTGATCCAATCGCTGCCGGGCACCTGCTCGGCGACGGTGTCGCCCTTAAACAGCGACAACAGCTTGTTGTACGCGGCTTCGGTCACTTCTGTGCCGTCTTTATGGAAATAGTGCAGTATCTCGCCCAATTCATTGCCGGTGCGAGTCTGAATCAGCACTTGGGTGCCGGGCGGGGTGTCGGCGTCCCACTCAATCGACAGCAAGTTGCGGCTGCCGCCCAAGCGAATCAGGTCCGACCGCAGCGAGACTTCCGGCTGGAAGCCTTCGCCGTAGAACTGCAACTCAGCTATATCAGCCGTGCGAGCACCAATGGCATTCAAGGTCCACTGAAAGCGGCCAAACCGCGCCTTGACCGGCTCGAATTCCTCGCCTTCAAACCGCGAACTAGGGCGCGAACCTAGCGACGCCTTGGTGGTCCACTGGAGGCTGCCGTCTGGCGCGAGGCTGCCGTCGGAAAAATCCATTCGATAGCTAGGGAACAAACCGCCGTTGTAAATCAGGCGGAAGGTATCGACCCAATAAAAAGAGCCCAAGTCGAAGACCAACTCCAGCTCGGGATCGGCTACCGCCGAGGAGACTCCGTAAAAGATGCGATTGAAGGTCGCCAAGTCACCATCGATGAACTTGGTCAGGGCCAGCGGCTGCTTCGCATTGGTAGAGATGACGCCGCCGCGCGCGAGGATGCCGGCGGTTAGCTCGTCCCCTTCGTTCCATACTTCCAGCTCGGCCAAGCGAGGCAATTCCCGGCGAAAGTAGCGGATACTGCCCCGGCGCTCTTCATCCAATATGTCGTACAGTTCTTGATCAACGGGCACCTCGCGGCCATCGGGCTGACGCTTGAAGTACTGGATCGCGCCGCGCGTTTCTTCACTGGGGGTTTCGTATTCATCGGCAGAGACTTCCGTGCCGAGCAGCCCGTCGGTATCCGTGACTAAAATTTGCACAAAGCGCACGGCCGCGGCCTGTACGGCGGGCTGGTCGTTCGTCAGATCGACAGTAAAGACCCGCTGGCTCTTATTTTTGCTCAAGGTCCGCAACACGGTCTTAAAGGCTGGGTTTTCGCTGTTTTGCAAGCGCGCCGGCTTTAGCCCGTCGGAGATGAGCACCTCGAAGAGGAGAAAGGGATCGCCCATGCCCTCCTCGACAAAGCGCACCACGAGTTCCTTGGCAAAAACCACGCGGCCCAAGTCGATCACAAACCACCACTGCGAAGCCAAATCCCCGTCGGCCGAAGGCGGATCGGGCTGCCAATAGGTAGTTATGTCGCCATCGAGCAGGTTGACCACATCGGCGACATTAGAGCCGCCTTTGACGGCATCGGTGAGGACGATCTCGTCGGGCTCTTTGCTGCCGAGGGACGCCGGCGGGTTAAAGCGCAAATAATCGACAATGTCGAACACTGCATTGGTATTTTTCTTAATGCGCCGGGCGCGCACTTCTCCGTCTGGAGAAATCGTCAAGGTCCCCGAGGCGGATTCCCAGTTCTGCCAATGATTGCGGCCATTGATCACGACCTGATTGCCGCGGACCCGGTGGCCGGCCTGTTGGGCGGACACGGCGGTCCCAGCCAGTGCGATAGCTAGCCCAATGAAAAGGGTGCGTCCGAAGATAGTCATAGCGTTTCCCGTTGTATTCTAAGGTGTTTCAACTCGCTTAGGGTACGGAATTTACGCATCGTCTGCCAATCGTCATTCCTCAATATATTAGGGAGACGACGGCCTGCCGCTGTGTCGTTCCCTGGTCGGTCTTTACACTCAAACCCACTACATACAACCCCGGCGGCACCGGCTCTCCACGCTCATCCCGCCCATCCCACACCCCCACATACCGACCACTACCCAACCAAGACGACCCCACCAAACCCACACGACGACCCGACACATCATACACCCAACACACCACCGACGACAAACCCGACAAATTCAGCACATCGCAGCCAATCTCCACTACGTCGTTGATCCCATCTCCATTGGGAGTGAACACCCCAGGAGCCACCGACAACGCACCCAACGCACCCGTGCCCAACCCCGTCAAATCCACGCGCAGCCGCTCACTTGAAGGCACCCCATCTGCATCCCCCCAAGCCAACGCTTGGGGCACCTCCGCAGGATGCTGGCTGTTGAAAATGCGCCCTGTAAACACCGTGCCAAACTGGAACACCGACGCGTGAAAGTCCACCTCCAGCACCTCTTCGGTGCGTTGGGCATCCATCGGCGGCACGGCCAACACCACGCCGGTGTCGTCGCTCTGGACGATGTCAAAGGCCACCGGCTGACCTGACAGACGCACCCCATCCACGCGCTGCACCCGCGCGGGTGTGTCGATAGCCAGCCGGTCAAAGCCCAAGTCATCGTTAGCCAGCGACGCTTTGACCTTGTAGGTGAAGGCGACGGCGGCCCCCGGCGGCACCACCGAGGGCATGATCTCGGCGAGGGCTTGTTGGGCTACCGGCGGGATCGACACGGCCAAGGCTACCCAGTCGAGCCGACCGCTGGCACTCTGAGCCGAGGTGAAGTCGGCGCGCACCTGCACAAACTGGCGTGGACCCGCCCCGGCGATTTCTCCCTCGCCAGCGGCCAAGTCCGGGGCAGCCCTCCAGAAAGTCCACTCGGCTGTGTCGTGGGTGATGCCCGCTTGTGCGCCGCTGGCCAGTTTGTTGTATGACGCCAGCGTCAGGGGACGCCCCTCGGCGTCGAAGCGGGTGCGCTCGCCCCCGCGAAAGGTGTAGCGCCAGTAGGTGTTGGGATCGTCGTCGTGGCCGCTGCGCGTGCTCAACGCCAGCATGGCCCCTGCATCCTGTTGGCCTGCCCACCTCAGGCTGCCGAGGCTGGCGGGGGCACCCAAGTCAATCACGTTCGACACATAGCTGGCAAACGGCGCAAAACCGCGACCGTAGAGCTCCAATTCCGCAATCTCCCAAATGCCAGTCGTGTTCTCCCTAGAGTAAAACAAAACGTAGCGGATGGGTTGATCCGGGAACTTTAGGTCGATGATGGACTGGGTATTTTCCACCACGTCGTACACAATATCAAAATCAAAATCAAAGCGGCCCGCCCCCAGATTAACTTCCCGCGTCCCATCCTTGAGCGGGTCGCCGTCGTTGATGCCAATTCTAAACTGCTGCAGGAAACGATCAGTCAAGTGCTTATCGCGAGGAAAAAAGCGGATGCGGTTAAGGAAGAGAGGAGCACCCAAGTCAAACGTCAGGGCCTTGACAAATGGCCAATGCACAGCAAAGTGGCCGTCGCCTAAAAAAGCGGTCGCCAAGTCGCCATCAAACATCAACTCATCGGACTCCGTATGCGACCGCCAGCCATTCCAGACGAAACTGAGCACTTCACCCCCGCGTTCCTCAATCAGTGGGGTTAGGTTGATGTCCGGACTGAGAAATTGCGGATGAATAGAATCCGAATCGAGCTGCATTAGGTTTTTGCTGCCGTGTTGAGCCGCGTCAATATCGCTCCAGCCGATTTGCACGAATTCATAGGAAGCGTCCAACTCCGGGGGCGGTAGGTCCCCGCCGCCGATCCGATAGATCGTCAGCCCGCTCACAGCCGACGCGTGTAGTAGGAGAATGGCGAAAAAGATCGAACCGGTCCAATGTTTCGTCGGACAAAATAACATGGATGGCTCTTGGTAGGTACTAGTAAGCGAGCGAGATAACAGCTTGCCGGGAGGCTGACCCCTTGTCGGTCTCGACGCTCACGCGCAGAATGTACAACCCCGGCGGCACCTGCTCTCCACGCTCATCCCGCCCGTCCCACGCCCCCACGTACCGGCCACTGGACGTCCAATCCGAACCCACCACGCCCAACAGGCGGCCTGACAAATCGTACACCGATGACTCCACCTGCACCGGCCCCACCAAATTCAGCACATTGCACTCGATCCGCACCGCGTCGTTGATGCCGTCGCCGTTGGGGCTAAACACCGACGGCATTAGCACCAAGTCGCCGATGGTCTGCGCCCCCAAGCGGGTCAACCCCACGCTCAACCCATTGCTCTCAGAGAGCACATCCGCGTCCCCAGGCTCTAGGCTTTGCGGCACCTCTTGAGGCTGCTCGCTGTTGGAGAGCCGCCCGGAAAACACTGTGCCGAACTTAAAGATCGCGGTGTGGAAATCCACCTCGATCAACTCCTCGGTGCGCTGCGCGTCAATCCTCGGTAGCTGCACCGCAAAACCGGTCTCGTCTAGCCGCACCACCTCAAAAGCCACCGGCTCGCTCGAAATCCGCACCTCATCCACGCTCTGTGCCTGGACCGGCGTGTCAATGGTCAGCCGATCAAAGCCCAAATCGTCGCTGGCCAAGGCCGCCCGCAACTTGTAGGTGAAAGCCGTAACCTCACCAGGAGGCACGGCCGCAGGTGCTATCTCAGCGACGGCTTGTTGCGCCACCGGCGGGATCGACACGGCAAACTGTACCCAATCCAACTGCCCACTGGCTTCTTGGCCCGACGAGAAGTCCGCGCGCAACTGCACGTAGCGCTGGGGCCCATCCCCGACCATCACCCCCTGCCCGGCTGTGAAGTCGTACGATCCCCAAAACGCCCAAGCCTCCGTGTCGTGGGTGATGCCAGCCTGCTCGCCGCGCGCCAGCTTGTTGTACGACGCCAGCGTCAGGGGGCGGCCTTTGACGTCGAAGCGGGTGCGCTCGCCACCGCGAAAGGTGCTCCGCCAATAGACGTTTGGGTCCGCATCCAGCCCGCTACGCATACTCAGGGTCACGCCAGCTCCCTCATCCTCGCGCCCGGACCACGTCAACTCCCCCAAGCTCGCCAAGGCCCCTAAGTCGATCACATTGGACACGTAGTCCGCAAAGGGCGCGAAGCCATTGCCATAGATTTCCAACTCGGCGATCTCCCAGATGCCGCGCGTATTTTCCGCCGCCGAGAAGAGCAACCGCCGCACGGGCACGGCCGGCAGGGGCAAATCGATGACGGCTTCGGTATTTTCGGTTATATCGTAGATAATGTCGAAGTCCAACTCGCTTCTCCAGCGCCCAATGCGGAACTCGCGTGAACCATCTTTGAGAGGATCGCCGTCGTTGATGCCGATCTTGAAGGTCTCTACAAAGCGGTCCGTCAGGTGTTTGGTGCGCGGAAAAAAGCGAATCCTCTCTAACAGTAAGGGCGCACCAAAATCAAAGGTCAGGTACTTGTCCGGTGGCCCGTGCGAGGCAAAGTGACCGTCTCCGAGGTAAATGGTGCTCGGGTCTTGATCGAACATGAAGAGATCGTCCTCCTGAGGTGGTCCCCAGCCAATCCACACCAAGTTCAGAATCTGGCCGCCTTGCTCTTCGATGATCGGCACTAGATTGACCGACGAATCAAGCCGTTGGGGGCGCACGAAATCTGGATCGAACACCAGCAACTCCTCGCTGCCGTGCTGCGCCGCGTTAATATCGCTCCAACTGATTTGCACGAATTCGTAAGGAGTGTCCAACTCCGGGGGCGGCAGGCTCTCGCCGCCGATCCGATAGATCGTCAGCCCGCTCGCCGGACCGACCGCGCCGACCCACAGGACCGCCCATACGCACGCCTTTAAACGCCTAGCCATACTCGGCTCCTTCAATATATTAGGGAGACGACGGCCTGCCGCTGTGTCGTTCCCTGGTCGGTCTTTACACTCAAACCCACTACATACAACCCCGGCGGCACCGGCTCTCCACGCTCATCCCGCCCATCCCACACCCCCACATACCGACCACTACCCAACCAAGACGACCCCACCAAACCCACACGACGACCCGACACATCATACACCCAACACACCACCGACGACAAACCCGACAAATTCAGCACATCGCAGCCAATCTCCACTACATCGTTGATCCCATCCCCGTTGGGAGTGAACACCCCAGGAGCCACCGACAACGCACCCAACGCACCCGTGCCCAACCCCGTCAAATCCACGCGCAGCCGCTCACTTGAAGGCACCCCATCCGCATCCCCCCAAGCCAACGCCTGGGGCACCTCCGCAGGATGCTGGCTGTTGAAAATGCGCCCTGTAAACACCGTGCCAAACTGGAATACCGACGCGTGAAAGTCCACCTCCAGCACCTCTTCGGTGCGTTGGGCATCCATCGGCGGCACGGCCAACACCACGCCGGTGTCGTCGCTCTGGACGATGTCAAAGGCCACCGGCTGACCTGACAGACGCACCCCATCCACGCGCTGCACCCGCGCGGGCGTGTCGATAGCCAGCCGGTCAAAGCCCAAGTCATCGTTAGCCAGCGACGCTTTGACCTTGTAGGTGAAGGCGACGGCGGCCCCCGGCGGCACCACCGAGGGCATGATCTCGGCGAGGGCTTGTTGGGCTACCGGCGGGATCGACACGGCCAAGGCCACCCAGTCGAGCCGACCGCTGGCACTCTGAGCCGAGGTGAAGTCGGCGCGCACCTGCACAAACTGGCGTGGACCCGCCCCGGCGATTTCTCCCTCGCCAGCGGCCAAGTCCGGGGCAGCCCTCCAGAAAGTCCACTCGGCTGTGTCGTGGGTGATGCCCGCTTGTGCGCCGCTGGCCAGTTTGTTGTATGACGCCAGCGTCAGGGGACGCCCCTCGGCGTCGAAGCGGGTGCGCTCGCCCCCGCGAAAGGTGTAGCGCCAGTAGGTGTTGGGATCGTCGTCGTGGCCGCTGCGCGTACTCAACGCCAGCATGGCCCCTGCATCCTGTTGGCCTGCCCACCTCAGGCTGCCGAGGCTGGCGGGGGCACCCAAGTCAATCACGTTCGACACATAGCTGGCAAACGGCGCAAAACCGCGACCGTAGAGCTCCAATTCCGCAATCTCCCAAATGCCAGTCGTGTTCTCGGGTGCTTCAAATAGCAACTGTTGCACCGGCACGGTCGGCAAGGGCATATCAATGACGGACTCGACGTTCTCAAAGACATCGTACGGAAGGTCGAAGTCAAAGAAGCTACCTCGGATGCCCTGCGTGAATTCCCGAGTGCCTTTCTTGAGCGGATCGCCATCGCTGATGCCGATGATGAAGCGTTGCACAAACCGGTCAGCCAAAAATCGCTCGCGGGGGAAGAAGCGAACGCGCTCGAGGAAAAAGCGGCCCCCCAAGTCGAAAATCAGCGATTTCTGGCGAATGACACCGTAATCCCCGCCCCAATCGCCATCGCCCAAAAACGCCGTCGTAGGGTCGCCATCGAACATGGCCAAGTCGTTACCGCTAGCCGGCCCCCAGCCGATCCAATTCAGGGACAGCACCTGTCCGCCGCGCTCTTCAAGCATCGGCACCAAATTGACTGTGGGATCCAAGTGCAGCGGCTCGACAAAGCCGGTATCTATTTTTACTAATTCGGCCAAGCCGTGCCTCTTGGGATCTACTCCGGCCCATGACAACTGCACGAACTCGTAGGGAACCTCCAAGTCGGGCGGGGGCAGCTCCTCCCCTCCGAGGCGGATTACGGTCAGGGCTGCAACAGAACCCGGCCCACTCAAAAAACACCATCCAAATGCTAGAAGAATCCCAATGCTCTGTGGCATAACGGCCTTGTGACTTGACTGAGGGAATGCAAAAAATACGACAAAAAAGGACGGGTAGATCAATGAAGACCTACCCGTCCCACTACGGATATTTGCTGCTTTAAGCGGGTGAATTACCTAGCGACGGAGGCCTTGATATGGCCCCAGCTATCGTTCTCGACCGCAGTCGGGAGATTAGCGAGAGCGGCTTCGTCGAGAGGCAGCAAAACAAAGTCGGAAAACGAACTGGCGTTGCCAAAAATATCGGACTGGCCGCCTAACGTCCACTTGGCCGTCCACGGGTTTCTGTCTTCGGCATCTTCCGGACCGTTGTCGTTATCGACGATCTGTAAACCAGCACCGACAATTTCCAGCTCGACAAAGTCATGCGGGGTGCTCAGTTCGGGACCCTGCCAGTTGAAATCGTCCCAGCCAATGGTGTACCACTCGGCCTGGAAATTGGCCTCAGCACCGTGGACGCCGTCGAGTGTGAAGGAGTCCGCGCAGCACTGGTACGGCTCGTCGCCGTGCCAAGTCGAGCTAGACATCCAAAACCAACTCCAGCCATTAGGATCACTACCAGACGTAATGGCCGGCCAGCGGTAATGCGAGGTCTGGGTCTGACCGCCGGTGAAGAGCTTATTCTCTTCTTCGGTCAAATCGCCAGAAATGCCAGCGCCGCCGGCGTGGAACCAGCCACCGGAGTGGTCGGAGTCCAGACCGATCTCAATTGAGTCGTCTTGGCCGCAGCAGCCAATGCCGCCGGCATCGCGATCCCAAACGTCATCAAAGCGGTCGAAGACATAGTAGATGCGATTCAATTCGTCGTTCCAGCCCATGGCAAAACGAAAGAATAGATTGGAGCGGTCCTTTTCGCGCCCGACATCGCCTTCGCCGACGATGATGTCGGTATCGTCGCTGTCAATCCACACCTCGGCTGGCATGATTTCCCACTCTGAGATATCGCCGTCAAGGACGGGCAGTTTATCGGTCGGCCACTGGAAGGCAGCGAATACCCTCCCTTCAGGAATATGGGCAAAGGCGGACGAACTCACCAAGCCCATAATAGCAGTCAGCACCACAATTTTCTTGCTCATGCTACAACCCCCTATGTTGGTTGAATGGATGATGAAAAACGCCCCCTATATTTGAGGACGCATGATACGAGAAGGCTAAAATAAAAAAATGAAATACCTTTTTTGTCAAGCATTTTCTCTTTAGTCTCAGGAATCGCCTTTGAGTGGCGTCCCCGTGGCCCAAGGCATGGCACTGAGGCTCAAATCCTTCCGCTGCACGGCGGCCTGCAAGTCGTGCGCTCGGTTCCAGTGCCTTTTTGCGAGGGGCTGGTTGCCCATCTTTTTGTATGTCTGCGCGAGGGCCAAGTGGGCGCGGCCGTAGCCCGCGTCTAAGGCCACAGCTCGCTCAAACGCGCCAATGGCTTCCCCGAGCCGTTCCATTTTTGCGTATTCCACCCCTAAATTAAAATGGGCCTGCGCCAACTCGGGCTCCAGCGCGATGGCCTGTTGGTGCAGGCCGATGGCAGCCTTCAGATCGCCTTTAAGCGAATGGGCGATCCCCAAGTGCGTATAGGCTTGGGCATAGGTAGAATCCGCAGCAATGGCCTGTTGGTGGGCGGCAATGCCGCGATCGAAATCCCCCTGACGGCTATAGGCGATCCCCAAGTCGTCGTGGGCTTTGGCCACGCTCGGGGCCAGTCGGGACAAGTATTCCTTGGCACTTACGTCCGACATCGAATACCGGGCGTCGGTCCAAGCCAAGAAGAGGATGGGCACCCCGAAGTACAGCACCTGCTTGCTGGTCTCGAACCCATAGGAGAGCACCGACCACTGCGTCCGAGCATTCTGCCAGCGCGTCACCAGCGCATTCCAGCCGCGACGCGGCAGGGCCTCCTCGCACGGCCTTTCTGCGGACGCCTCGTCCATCAAATTCTGCCGGATCTCTTTTTTGCCGACCTTCCACATGAACCCGTCGTAGTAGTAGTGCATAAAGGCCGAGGTGGCGATGAGCACCTTGACTATATCGTAAATCAGGAAATTCTGGGTCGCTCGTGCGAGGGCCTCTATGCCGCCGTACGCCAATATCAGCAACAGGTAAAACAGGACGATTCGCAAGCGCCCATCGGCGAATAGGAAGCGAAAGAAGGACCGACCCAAGTCGCGCGAACGCCTGAGCACTCCGTGATTGTAAATCCACACAATGGCGAAGTATTGAATGTCATGTGCCAGCGCGGTGATCGCGTAGCCCAAGATGACGTCTTCGAGAACGATATAAGCGTAATAGACCGTGGCGAACGTAGTGGCCGAAATCGCCAGCTTGGGCCAGACGATAGGCGCACCGCGACGCCTTTCGACGACCATGTTACCGACGTAGACCACCGACAAGGCCAGCGCCAAGTACAACATGACGTCCCGCAGCGAAAAAACGTATTCAGGCTTGATCCAAGTATATAGCCCAAAGCCATAGCGATGGCAGCGCTCTAAAAAATTGATCAGATAGTGGGGGCTGGCCGCTATCACGTATCCGAACCAGACGGCCGTCAGCCACCAGTCCAGCCGCGCACTCAACTGCGAGGGCCGACGTCGCTTGACCTCGTAGATCCGCATGAAGCCGTAGTGCTGCATAAAGAAATGCCACATGTCCCACAGGGCCAAGAAAATGAAAAACCCGAGGTGGCCGTTAAACACGCTCCAACTGACGAAGGAGGCGATCACCAGCGGAGCGACGATGAAGCGGGCCTTGTAGCGGCCAAACAGCTCCCGCTCTCCATAGGCGCGCATCAGCCCGGGCAGGTGGTGCCCCACCGCGAAAAAGGCCAGCACAAAGAGGGCAATGTCAGCAGAGGTGAAGTAGTTGGCGGCGAGTAGCAGCACCGCGAGAGAAAGCAGCGGGGTGCCAATGAAAAACAAGAAATCCCATTGGCGGCTGATGATCCAGCCCTGCGGCGCAGCAGTCGTCATCGCTTCCCGCCCCTACAATCCGGCAAATACCGAAAGGAACACTAGGCCCGAGGTCTTCCGCTCCCTACCCCCGTCTTTGACTTCCAACGAGCGACGGTCGAAGCGAACCCCCATTTGAGTGGTCAACTCGTATCCAGAATAGGCACGAGTGCTCGTCAGTTGGCAGGCCAAGACCGTGCCGCGAAAGTCGCCGGTCCACTCTCCGGCCGCTAGTTGCCCCTCATCGCCTTCGAGGTCGTAGAAATAGCGCCCCTCAATCCCTAGCTGCACATAAGAGCGGTGGAGAATCGGGAAATTCGCTAGCACTATGTAGAGCACGTCGTAACTGCGTTCCTGCGGTGCGCTACGGCTGAAGGGCACTCGGCGCATAAATTCGCTCTTAAGGCGTGGGGAAATGGCGATTGACTTCCACGAGAACGCATAGGAGACCTTGTCTATTAACCCGACAAAACTGGATGTCTCGCGGCCATTGCGGCCCTCGGGTCCCAAGGGATCGAAGGCCACCACCGGCGCGTCCTCGTCGTCCAACATCACCTCGGCCTCCTGCTGCTTCCACACGTCCATTTTGAATCGGTGGCGGGTGCTCCACCCTCTAGGACTGTCGTACTCCCAGTCCGAGTACAGCGTGTTGATCCACGTATTCTCGGCGGCCAACAGGTCGGGCACGGGCACATTGCTGCCCGTCGTCTCGCTGAATTGGCCGAACTCCGCTCGGGGCACGATCCACTGCACGAGGTGATCCTCGATATTGTCTTCGGCCTTCCGCACCATGTCGAAGAGCCGCCAGCGACCCAACGTGGGGTGGCTTTTGGTAAAGGTAAATATCCCGTAGAAGGTATCGTTGTCGCGTGCGGCTTGGTGCATAGCTTGGCGCAAGCGGCCGGCCGTGAGTCGGATTTCGGGATTGACTTGGACGCTGGTGTAAAAATTGTAGCCCCAGTGGTCTTTCTTGTAGGGATAGTCTGGCTCGTCGTCGTTTTCAAAGCGATCGACCCAGCCGTTGTTGTTCAAATCAATGCCAAAGAGAAACTCGGGCCGATCAACCTCGTAGCGCAGAAAAGGCTCTTCGTAGTCCGGGAAGAAGTTTTGCCTCTCGCCGTTGCTGTTTTGGTTGAAATCGGAAAGGAAGTCCCCGTTTTCGTCGTAGCCGGGGAAAACCGCTGGATCGGCCACGCCGTTGGGCCGGACCCGGAAAGTCTGCCCCGGAATGGGAATCAAACTGCCCTGAAAGCGGCGCAACTGATCTGGGTGCCGGTCATTGTCGTCGTTGTCATCGACAAAGTCATAGGACTGGATGATGGCTTCGGGCGAGTAGTCAACCAAGCCGCGGCCATCCACTGGCCGCACGTTGGTGCTGTATCCGTCGTCCATACCGAAGCCTTCGAGAAAAAAATGCCAAGGGCCGATGTCGCGCGCCAAGTTGACCATGTAGGCCACGTCGTGCTGGTCTCCGACAATGCCGGCAATGGCCTCGTGCTTCTTTAGGGTCGTCGTGGGGTACTTGCGGTACAGGGTGCTGACGTTGAACTCTCCGTAGAAGTCGAACCCGTACCAATCGCGCATCTCAGCGGTAAAGCCGTATATCTGGCTCGCAGTGGGCAGCCCGTAGTCAAAGGCCACCTCTTGCTGGTTGAGGCGATTTTTGATGTTGCCCGCTGCTCGCGCGACCTGTAGAAATTGTGGCTGATCCACTGGATTGGTCTGCCGGTCGGACGCGACCTCCACCCGGTAATCGTTGGCCAGAATGAGCCGGAAGCGCACCTTCTTGATCGCGGTCACCGCATCCTCGGCCTCGGCCAAGCTCAACCCCAAACTCTGCTGCAATAGGAGGCGCAAGGTACCAGTTTCGTCGTCCCCATCTTCGACCGCCAGCGGATATTTGAGCGCGATGCGCTCAGAGCCGTCGGCTGTGAGGAAGCCGTCGCGCACCTTGCCCCCGTCGCGCAACGGGCGGTAGCCAATGCTGCTGCCGGTGATGACCGTATCCCTCGGGACCAAGGTCACGCTATCGCCCGCAGCCACCTCGCGCATCAAGGTCGTCGTGATCTCCACGTCGTCGCTGAAGAGCACGGCCCCCCCTTCGCCGTCTTCAGGCGAATCGTCGGACAGCCTCACCACCAGCAATTCGAGCCGCCGGTCTAACTGACCCGAGGTCAGCAAACCCGTAAAGGGGCTCTCCTGAAAGCTCTCCAAGGCCCCGTTGTTGCTGTGGGAATTGACAAAGGTCGTGCCCAAGGTCAGGTGATCGCTGACATCGGCCTCAAAGCGAAGTGCGGATAGGTTCGTCGCGTTTTCTAGCTGCCGAGTCGGAAAATCCGCGCTAATGTCGATGATCGGCGACGAGATCCGCGAAAATAGCCCGGTCGCCCGCAAGTGCTGGCTGGCCAAACTAGTCACTACGCCATTGAAGCCAGTCTTGCGGAAAGTCAGGGGCGTCAGCGTCGTAAAAAGCTCGTCCCCGACCACGATCGAATAGCTGTAATCGCCGCTGGTATCCGAGGAGATGATGAGGCGGTTGAACCAGCTTAGGTACTCGCCGCGCTTGGTGACCTGATTGCTGGCACTGGTCAGCGGCTGAGTCTGCCGCCAATCGTAGATGAGCCAGCCGCGGGTGATCAAATCGCCGTAGGGATCGTAAAAATAGAAACCCTCTTGGCTGCGCGACACATAGCGGAGAAAAGGCTCCCGCGCATAGTTGGTGTACTCCCACTGGCGGCGGCCGTACTCGGTGAACAACTCCTGCGGCAAGTACCAGCGCTGAATGGTTGGGTCCAGCGCGTCGATCAGCACCGACCGGCCTGCAGCCGAAAACACGCGGCGCTCGTCAACCCGGCGGCCGAGGCGATTGCCGTAGTCTGTCTGGGCACCGACCTCAAGGGCGCACAGGACTACGCCCAGTAGCAATGTGCATGTAGCTCGCGGCGCACCCATTACTGAATTCCGGCGTACACAGTGATGAAGCTAGTCGTCGAATTGCTGCTCTCGCTGCCCTTGGCAAAACCGCTGTCTTCCTCTCGCACCAGCTCGGTCTGGGTGCGCCCGTAGCGCAGGCCGATCTGGGTCGTCAGGCGATACCCCATGTAGTCCGAGGAATTGGATAGCTGCACCGCCACGTTTGCGCTGCTCAAGTCGCCCGTTTCCGTGGTGACGCCGCTGGCGACCATGGCCTCTTCGTCTCGCATCAAATCCCGCAGCAGCAGTTGCTCTACACCACCCATCAGCACAGTGTGCTGAAGCACCGGCAGTTGGGCCAGCAACACGAAGCTACCCGTCCACTCCTTGCGCTCATCCTCTTGGACCAAAAACGGCGTACGCCGCAAGTATTCGCTCTTGAACTTGGGCTGGAGGCTGAAGCGACCTAAGTCGTAGGTGTAGTCAAACTTGTTGATCAAGCCGAAGAAGCTCGTGTCGGTCCGCAGGCGGCGTCCATCTATATCGCGTGGATCGTCTTGGTTTTGGCGATAGAATTCGTATTTGAACTTGTTGATGATGTTGAGCCGGTCAATGCCCACGTAGTCGAACCCGAGCCACAGCGAATTGACCCAAGTGTCTTGGGCCGGCAAAATGTCGGGGACGAGGGGCTGGATCGGCGGGGCATCGACATAAGGCGTGGGGGCGCGCCTATCGTCCGGAATGGTATCGGCGACCTTTTTCAGCGAGTCAAAAACCCGCAAGCGACCCACGCCCGGCACGTCGCGATCAAAGGTAAAGAGCGCGTACTGGACGCGGCTTGAGCGGTCGGCTGAGATCATCTGCTCATCCGCCTGCCCCACGGTCAACCGCGTTCCTCGTCCGAGTTCGGCACCGGCGAACACATTGTAGCCCTGCCGATCGGTCTTGTAGGGGTAATCCGGCAGGTCGTCGTCTTCAAAGCGGTCGATCCAATCGTTGTTGTTCAGGTCGATGCCGAAAAGGAATTCGGGCCGATCAACCGCATAGCGCAAAAAAGGCTCTTCGTAGTCGGGAATGAGGTTGTTGACCGTGCCATTGTCGTTTTGATTGAAATCCGATATAAAGTCGTTGTTCTCGTCCCACCCAGGAAAGATAAGCCGGTCATTGGCCGAACCCGCACGGATCCAGTCGGGATATTGATCTTGGTCGTCGTTGTCTTCGACGAACTCGTAGAAGTTGCGCTGGGAATTGTCGTATTGGATGTCGCCATTGGTATCTACCAAAAAAGCCGTGGTCGAATACGCGTCGTCCATCGCATAGACCTCGCCGAAGAAGAACCACGGATGGAACTGACGGGAGAGGTTGAAAAACCAAGCGTCGGACTGCTCGGTGGCAATTTTGTGGTTTTTGCCGGCCGTAAACAGCGCGGCATTGGGATACTGAAAGTAGCGCTTGTTGCGGTCCCATTCTCCATAGAAGTCAAATCCCCACAGCCCCTTGCCCTCCACCGTAAATCCGCCGACTAGGTTGCCCGTCGGCAGGCCGTAGTCAAATTTGACGAGTTGGAGATTGGAAATGTCCTTCACGTTGCCCTCGGCTCGCCGCAGGGTAATCAGCGCTGGTTCGCTGGCGTCTATGGTTTCCGCACTCAGGGGCGCTGAGGGCATGGCGCGGCGGCCCGTCTGCCGATCGGACCACATCTCCACCTTGAAGTCATTGCCCAAGACGTATTCAAATTCCATCGCCACGATTGAGGTAGGGTCTGGGCCGATGTACGCCGGATCGTTGAAGTCGTAATTGAGGACGATGCGCTCATTGCCGTCGGCGGCCGTGTACCCCTGGCGCTCAAAACCGCCGAATTTAATCGGCCACTCCGCGCCAGCGCGGACGACTTCCACCGCCTCGAAAACCTGCTCTTTGTTCGTCTCGAAGTCGCGGCTGATGATGCTCACCTTGTGGCGGAACAAAGCCGCGCCCCCCTCGCCATCTTCGGGCGTGTCGTCGCTGAGGATGATGGCAATGGCCGTCAGCGGGGTGCTGCTCTGGCCGGAAGTGAGGCTGCCGGCGATCAAGTCGCCGCTGAACAGGTCGAGCGTGGTGTTGGTATTGCGGGCATCGACTACGGTCGCGCCCACCTCGATGAAGTCGCCGACCTGAACCGTACCGCGCCCGCCGAACATGGTAGTGGTATTGGTGCGGGTCTCCGGCTCCCTAGTCTCGCCCAAGATCGGGTCGCTGATCCGCGAGGCGAGGATCGTGCCGGCGTATTTGTCGGCCATGAAGTCAATCTGGATGCCATTGTAACGGGGCCTAGAGAAGGTCATTGGCGTAAGGGTCGTGCGCAGCAGATTGCCAACTGTAATGGAATAGTAGTATTGGCTCTGCGAATCGCCGCCAATGGTGACCCCGTTGAACCAAGAGTCGAAACGGGAGTTCTGGAAGATGCTGCTGCCGAGTTGCCCCGGCTGGTTTTGGCTCCAGTCGTAGATCAGCCAACCGCGGCCGATGAAGTTGCCGTAGAAGTCGTAGAAGTAATCGCCTTCGCGATGGATGTTGACGTAGCGTCGGAATTCGTCCCTAGCGTAGTTGGAGTACTCCCACTGTCGCCAGCCGTATTCGTTGAAAAGCTCTTGGGGAATGTACCATTTCTTGACTGCTGGATCGAGCGCACCAAACAGAACCCCAGGCCCGCGCGGCTCAAAGCTGACCGCCCCGCCGCGCTGGCGACCCAAGCGGTTGCCATATTCTTGGGCCTCAGCCATTCCGGCCGCCAGCACCAGCGCGGCCCAACCGATCAACCCCCACATTCTAGACGCTTGCAAATCATCTCTCCCTATTTATTGAACAATCTAGTAAGCCACCCCTACAACCCCGATTTTCCTCACTTGGCCCGTGCCGGCTTGTAGCGAGACGCTAAAAGCATAGTGCCCCGGCGGCACGTACACCCCGTCGTCGTCCCGGCCATCCCAAAGCTGGGCAAAACGACCGCTTATGGCCTCGCTATGGACTAAGGCCCGGACCAAGCGGCCGGACAGGTCGAAAATCGAGACTTTCACCGGCGAGGGCCGCGCGATATTGGTGATGTCGTACTGGATGAGGGCACGGTCGTTGACCCCGTCGCCGTTGGGCGTAAACACCGGCGAATTCACGGCCACATTGGCCAAGAGCTCCTTACTGATGGGCACAGCCACCGAGAGGTTTTCCTCTATTGGCGTACCCACCGGCTGGCGATCGGAGTCAGCAAAGTCAGACAGGCTCAAGTCGGCGGCATTGCCAGCCACGACGCCCTGCCCGAGGGTCGTTTCGACCGAGCGGTTGAAGGCGCGACCGACAAAGGTCGTGCCAAAGCGCAACACCCCGTTGTCGAATTCCACCTCTAAAACCGTCCCGTCTTCCTCGATGAGTGGGAAGGAGATAGCAAAGCGGTCGTCGCGCACTTCGTCGATGGAGATACCATTGTTGGCTTGGGGCAAGTTCGCCAGCGACACGCCGGAAAAATCCGCCTCTTGCACCTCACCACCAGGCCGTCGGATCCGTACAATCCCGATGGCCTCGACGCGCAAGGGGGTCTCTATCTCAAAGGCGTCAAAGCCGCGCTGCTGACCAGAGGACTTGTTGCGTACCGCGTACAAAAATCGGGTATTCTTCCCCACGGCCGCCGAGCGCGGAGAGATCTCGGCGATCAGCTCTTGGGCAAAGGGCGGCGAAATCACATCAAAGGCCAAGCCGCCGACTGCGGCCGCCGATTCGAAGTCGTCACTAAAGAAGTCGATAGAAAACTGGAAGTAGCGCCGTGGTCCAGGCGAGCTAATTGGGACGCCAGCGCCGTCTATTGGGAGCTGGTCTTGGCCGACGATACCGGCCGCCGAATAGGGAGGCGACCAGCCACTCCAGTTGTTGACATCGTCGCGGATGACCCCTTTGTCCTCGCCCCGCAGTGCTCTGTAATCGGCCTCGTCGAGGGTGACGAGAGCCTGCTGGTCCAACGGCAGATCCTTGAATACCCCAAGCGCCTCGCGCACATCCACCTCGTCGTTGTCCAGCACGTTTTCGACTAGGACCTTTAACTCGGCCTCGGCGACGCCATCGGCCCACTTCCACGGCACCTCCACATTGGTCGTCGAGGTGCCCGACCGATTGCCGGCTTGGGCACCGCCACCCACGCGGAAGATGCGCTCGCCCGGGCGAACCTTGTTGAATTCGACCGGGTTCGGATCCACACCCGTACGCGTGCGAATCCGCAAGCTAGACAGGTTCGCGTCGCCTTCCGCGTCTTGGATCCAGCGCAAGTTGCCGAACAAGGCCAAGTCACCAAAGTCGAAAATGTTGGACACATAGCTTGCTTCGGGCACAAAGCCCGTGCCAAAAATCTGGAACTCGGCCATGTCGAAGCCGGCCGCGGTCAGTACCTTCAGCCGCACGAAGCGCACGTATTGCGGAGGGATACGCACATCCACCATGGATTGGTCGTTTTGGGTCTCGACCGCGACGGTTTGCAAAATCGGCACGCCTTCAAAGAAATTTTCCGGCGTGCCGTCATTTATGAAAATCTCATATCCCCGTAAAAACTCGTTTTGGAAGGGAAATTCTACCGAGGGGAAATCAGGGTCGCCGTTGCGCGGAAAGAATTTGAAGCGATTGAGCCCAAAGCGTGCGCCGAGATCCAAGTCGATAATTAGCCCCAGTACTCGGGCACTTTGGGTGCCTCCAGAAGCGCGCATATCCAAGGCCGTGTCGCCGTCGTTATCGATCAAATTGGCCAAGGCCCCGCCAATGGAGCGATTGTTCGGCGACTCAATGCTGCCGCCGCGCAATGGCGAGTTAATGCCGACCGCTATGTTGCGGGTGGTGTCGGCGCGCTGGGGCGCGATGAAGTGGAGTCGGCCCTCGGGCTCGAAGTCGATGACACCTCCGGGGGCGTTGGTTTTTTCGATTGCCGTCGCGCTGCGGATGACCACGGCTGGGAGGTCACCCCCGCCACTTTCCCAACTCAGGCCCTCTGCACCGCCGATGACCACGACTTCCGCAACCGCTGATTTTCCCGCCGCAAAAGCGGCGAGCAAGAGGCCGCCCACGAGGCAAGCAGATCGAAAAGCTGTTCGCATAAACCGACTCTAATCAAGGTAGTGTGCAGGATGGACTAGTGGGGCATTCCACAACACCAAATACCCCTGGTATTGTTGCTCAAAAATCCGTCAAATCCTAAATTAAATGCCTGTTAAATAAGTGAATAGTGTCCACTAGAGCAAGAGATTTTCAATGACCGTGACCCAGTCCTTTCCGGGCGAGCGCATCCTCTCGTTCCTTAGTATATTGGCCCTTTTCCTCGCGGCCTGCGATGGCCAGCCCGAACAACCCGAAGCGCAGGATGTCGTCTTGGCGACCGTAGTCGGCGACCCTATTACCCTCTCGACTTTCACCAAGTTCAGCGCACTCATCCCAGAGGGCATGAGAAAGGGCGATACCCTGCTCGACGAGAACCGCCAAGTCCTCAACAGCTTGATTGACAAGCGGCTCTTGCTCGCCGAGGCCGAAGCCATTCAGCTAGCCGACGATCCCGCTCTGCAAGCCGAGTTGGCCTTTTTCGCCAAAAACCGCTTACTCGACTTGTACACTCATCGCGAAATAGTTCAAAAAATCGTCGTTACCGACGAGGAGATGGAAGCTCATTATCGAGCCACCCACCGCGATCGCGCCCTCCGCTTCAGCGGCATCATGCTAGAAACCCGCGAAGAAGCCGAGGAAATTTTGCAGGCCGTGGCCGATGGGGCGCAGTTCATGGAGCTGGCCAAGGGACGTTCTCTGCACCGCGATAGCGGCGAACAGGGCGGCGATGTAGGGGGCTATAAGCTCAGAGACAAGGTCCTTCCGGCCATTGCCGAAGCGATCTTCCCCCTCGCCGTGGGCGAGGTATCCGAACCCATCCGCTTCCAGTTTGCCGGCAAGCCCCACTACGCGGTCTTTCAAGTCACCGACGAGATACCGATTCCGCTCGCCGCTGCCGAGCGCAAGGTGCGGGAGGAAATTTTTGGCCGCAAGCGAGCCGCCCGCTACCAAGCCCTCCTCGACTCGCTCAAAGGCGTGTGCGGCCCCGAGCTGTACCCCGAGCAGATTCGCCACCTCAACCAGCATATCCAGCAGGCCGAAGGCGATCTGTACGCCCTGCCGGCCGCGTTGCGCGACGAGTCTATCGTCGCCTTTCGCGGCGGCCAAATCAGTTGCCACGAGTTCATACAGATGGCGCGGCAAATGCGCGCCGGCCGGCCGGAGCTAGCCGATTCCGCTCGCGTCGTCTTCCTTCTAGAAACTGCGATCATCCCGGCCTTTCTCTTCGCGGCCGAGGCCCGGGCCCACGGCCTAGAAGAAGACCCCAACCTGCGGCAACTCATTAGCGACAAGCGGGACGACCTGCTCCTCAACGCCCTACGGCAGCGCTACGTTGATCAGCACATCACAGCCACCCCAGAGGAAGCCCGCGCCTTCTACGATAGCCATCCCGAGAAATTCACCGCGCCTCTGACGACCGAAGTGGTAGAAATCCTCGTGTCTTCCGACTCTTTGGCCCAGCGGCTCAAGCGCGAACTCCTCGCCGGTGCCGACCCAGCGCCCTTGGCGCGCACCCATACCCTCCGCCCCGGTGCCGACCACCACGACGGACACCTAACTCTCAGTCCCTATACCAAGACGTACTATCAGGGCATCTACGACTTGGCGCATTCTCTGCCCGTCGGCCAAGTCGGCGGTCCAGTGCAGGCCCAAGGCGGATATTCGGTCTTCAAGGTCCTCGACCGCCACGAGAAAAAACATCCCTACGACGCCACATCCCGTCGCCGCGCCACGGCTTACGTAAAAATTGACAAGTCCAAGCGCGGCTACGTGCGCTACGTGCGCAGCTTGCGGGAGAAGTACCCGGTCGAGGAGTTCGCAGACGCGATAGAACGTGCCCTTGGCGCGCCTAATTGAAGTTGAGCTGGGTCGTGCTCCTGCTCTTTTTGCTCGCTTGGGGCTGCGCCCGCGACGACCCTCTCTTAGTCGAGGGTCAGCAACACTTCCACAACCGAGAGTACCAAGCCGCGATTGAGGTCTTGCAGCGAGCAGTGCAAGGCCCGTCTCCATCGCAGGCCGTCTATCGCTATCTAGGACGTTGCTACCTACAAGTCGGCCAGTACGAACAAGCGCGGGAAACAGCACGCGCCGGCTTAGATCGCGCCCCTAGCGACCCCGAGCTCTACGACCTGCTCGGTGCCATTGAGATGACCCGCGCATTCGCCGAGGCCCGCTACAGCGACACCGATGCAGCCTTGCGTGCCTTCCAACGGGCCATCGAACTCGATCCACAACGCGCCACCACCCACTACAACCTCGGCCTCGTGTACAGCTACCGCGACAGCGCGCACCGCGCCGAGCGCGCCTATCTGGCCGCGTTACAGGTGGACTCCACGCTCGCGCCAGCTCACAAGAAGCTGGGCCTGTACTACCGACGACAAGGCATTTTAGACCAAGCCCTAAGTCACCTGTACCGCGCCGTGCAGTACGCGCCCGAAGACGCCGAAGCGCATTTCCACCGCGGCCTCCTGCACCGCGCTCAAGGGCACTACGACCAAGCCGTGGCAGCCCTAGAGCGAGCCGCCGCGCTCAACCCCTATTCGCCCCAAGTCCACTTCAATCTGTCTCAACTCTACTTGCGCACCGGGCAGCGCGAACAAGGCGAAAAGGCCCTCGCACGCTCGGAGATCCTCCGCCAGCACCACCGGGGCATCGGCTCGGAGCAATCCCTGCCCGAGGTGAGCGCGGTGACCATTGGCTCGGCCACGGCCCGTTACAATCTCGCCCTGCACCTCGCCCTACAAGGCCAATACGACCAAGCCATCCTCGAATATCAAAACGCCCTCGCCATCAACCCCAAACTAAAAGACGCGCACAGCAGTCTAGGCGTCCTCTTCACCTATCAGGGCGATTTGGCTGCCGCGGCCGATAACTTCCGCCAAGCCCTCGCCCTCGATGAAAAAGACCCGCTCAGCCACGCTCGGCTAGGGATGATCCTCCTCAAGCAGCAGCACTATGCGGCCGCTCGGGTCAGCCTGCTGCGCGCCGCCGCACTCGACTCTAGCTTGCACGAGGCCGCCTATGGGCTCGGCTTGGCCGCGGCCCGTACGGGCGATTTGGCCGCGGCCATCGCCCATTTCGCCGAGGCCGCTCGGCTCAGTCCCACCAGCACCTCAGCGCAGTTAAACCTCGGGGTAGCATACGCGAAATTGGCCCAATTCGCCGAGGCCGCACGCGCGTATGCCCGCGCCGTCGAGTTGGACCCAGCCAATGAACGCGCCCATCTCTACCTCAGCGACGCGTACCAGCAATTGGGACACCTGCAAAAAAGCCGAGCACACCGCGAAAAAGCGCGGCAGCTAGCGCACCAAGCCCGGTAGTCCTATGTCGTGCCAACGCATCCTCTACTGGGCGGCCTGCTACCTTGCGGTGGCCTTCCCGTCTCACGCGCTCACCATCTATCGCATCGGCGGAGCCGACTTGCCCAAACCGGCGCTGAAAGTCGAGTACGAGTTCGTACAGCTAGCTTGGGAAGCCGTTGATCCCAAGCAGCACGGCCAAGCCCAATGGATCGCGCTGCAGCCAGAACGCATCGGCCCGTTGTTGCTAACTCCCTCGGTCAACTTGGCGCCGCTCGTGGAGTCCCTCGGTGGCCGCATCCTCGTTCTAGAGTGGAACGGCTGGCGGCAGTGGTACGAAGACGATATCCTGATCTTCGACAGCGACCCGGAAACCGCCTATCTGGGGGATGGGCACTATCTCCGCGTCGCCGGCTATGGCCCCCAGCACAAGTACTGGGTTTTCGACTTTGGCGGGCGATTCTTCGTCGATCGCGTACGCTTTTATCCGCGCCCGCGCTTTGCGGCGACCCGCTTTGTCGAGCACTTCATCGTGGGTACCAGCGACGGCGACCCGCTAGCCGACGGCACCCGCGAGTACGCGGTTAGCTGGCGCAACAGTACGCTCGACTTCGACATCGTTCACCACGTGCGCGAGAACACCCAAGCCGTCATGGAGTTAGCCCTGCCCGACGAACCCATCCAGCAGGTGTTCATCGAGTTACCCGAAAACAGCCGCGGCATCTGGGAAATCGCCGAATTCGAGATCTACGGGGCCGGGCCAGCCGCCTTCTCCCGCTACACTTCCAACATCATCGACTTGGGCCAACCAGCCGCCTTGGGTGCCTTGACTTGGAGCGGTCATCTCGACGCCGAGGCCCGCATTGAACTAAGTGCGCGCACGGGAGACGACGACGACCCCAACACCTATTGGCGACGCACGTTTCGCGGCGATGAGCGCACCCGCTTCGACGCCGATGGCCAACCGCTTACCCTGCACACCTACAACCGCCTACAAAGGGGTGAGCAGGTCGGCCTCACCCCAGACATCGAGGACTGGAACTTCTGGAGCGCACCCTTTGCCTTTGCCGCAGGTCGCGGGCCGATGCCGGGCGATCGGCTGCGCCGCTACGCGCAATTTAGGGCCGAATTCCACTCGACCACCGAGGCGATGGGCCACCTCGCTTACTTGCAGTTCAGCGCGTCCATTCCTCCGCCGGCCTCCCGCGCCCTCGGACAAATCCACCCGCTACAAGCCCCGGCCCTGACCCCGACGCTCTTTACCTTCTCCCTAGAGCCGCACATCACAGCCGACGACCTCGGATTCGACCACCTAGCCATCGCCACCACTGCACAGGTGCAGGCCGTGGAGGCCGTGCGGGTCGGCGGGGTGGATGTCGCCTACACCGTCGCGCAGCACCCGGCCGAGGGGTTTGAAGTTGCGCTGCCGCGCATGGATCAGCAGCGGACCGGCGAGCGGATCGAGGTCGATTTCCGCGCCGAGGTATTCGCGTACAACACCCGCTTTGCAGGGCGAATCCGCGACAGCACCCGCCCGTTTGAAGTCGCCCAGCCAGTGACTCCGAAGGCGACCAACAGCCTGCAAACGGCCTTGCTCAACCTAGACCAGCCCCTCATCGGCCGCCTCGCCCTGCACCCGGCGGCTTTCACCCCCAATGGCGACGGCCGCAACGACGCCGTGCGGATCGAATACGACCTTCTGTATCTAGTGGATGCGATTCGCGTGGAGCTGGCGGTCTTCGACCTCGCCGGCCGCGAGGTGGGGGTCATCTACGACGGGCTTGCCACCAGTGGCCGCTTTGCTGTCGAGTGGGACGGCCGCACCCCCAGCGGCCGCCTCGTGCCGCCAGGATCCTACCTCGTCCGCCTCACCGCAGAGACCGACCGCGTCAATAGGCACCAGAGCCTCGTCTCCGTCGTCTATTGACGCGGCTCAACGACGGTCAGGACTTGGTCGGCGGCAATGTCGCTCAGCACCTGGACCACCCCGCTGGGCCAGCGCACTTTGAGCCGGTCGACGCGCTCGGCCTTGCCCAAGCCAAAGTGCAGCCGCAGATCGTTGTGGGACAAATAGCTTCCCCCGCTCTGCACCTCGGCGTACTGGGTCTGCCCGCCGGCACTAATAATCACCCGCGCACCAATTCCGTCGCGATTGCTCCCCGTACCCACGGCGCGCACCAGCAGGTAGTGATTGCCGTGGTCGCCATCGTTGCGCAACAGAGTTGGCGGGCCGTTGAGATTGAGAATGAATAAGTCGATGTCGCCATCGCCGTCGTAGTCGGCGAAACTGGTTCCACGGCTGACGCGGGGCAAGGCAAAGCCCGGACCGGCTAGGGCCGACACCTCCACCAGCCTCCCTTCCCTATTCTCAAACAGCGAGTTGGCTTGTTCGTAGCTGGAGTTGACCCTCGGCAGGTCGGCCTGCGGGTAGGTGTGGCCGTTGGCCACGAAAAGGTCGCGGTCGCCGTCGTTGTCGTAGTCGAAAAAGCCCGTACCCCACGAGACCAATTCGGCCGGCGCAGCCCCGATCCCCGCAATAAAAGACACATCCGCAAAAAAGCCGCTGCCCTCATTCCTGTACAGCGCGTTGTACTCGTCGGCGAAATTGGTGACGAAGAGGTCGAACAGACCGTCGTTGTCGTAATCGCTCCAAGCGGCCCCCATGCACCCCTGCGTCACCCCTTCTCCGCTGTACGCCACCCCGGCCATGAGCGCCTCCTCGGCGAAGCGGCCGCCTTGGCGATTGCGAA
Source organism: uncultured Latescibacterota bacterium (assembly GCA_958295495.1). Taxonomy (GTDB): domain Bacteria; phylum Latescibacterota; class UBA2968; order UBA8231; family UBA8231. Next base: position 5,445,560 of record OY282352.1, on the reverse strand, counting down.
AAAGCAGATTGGGCGTGGAGTCGTTGGCCACGAAAAGGTCGGGCCACCCATCGTTGTCGTAGTCGCCGAACAGCGCACTCATGCCGTAGAATGCCGTGCCCTGTAGGCCAGCCTCTTTTCCGTACTCCGCAAAGGTGCCGTCGCCGTTGTTGCGGTAAAACACATCTGCAGCCGGTAGCAGCCCCACCGGCCCGCAGTACACCTTCACGTTCTTCCACAGGCAGGGTATTGGAGATTCGTAGTCGAGGGAAAAATCTACGTAATTGGCCACGTACAAATCTACGTCGCCGTCGCGGTCGTAATCCCCAAAGCTGGCACCGGTACCCCACCCCATATCGTCCACCCCAGCCGCCGTGGTCACATCAGCAAAGCGACCGATGCCCTCGTTGCGATAGAGCGTATTGCGGCCAAAGTTGGTAACGTAGAGGTCCGTGTGGCCGTCGTTGTCGTAATCGGCCGCCGCGCATCCCATTGACCAACTCGTATCCCCCACGCTAGCGACGACCGTCACATCGGCAAAGCGACCGCCATCGTTGCGGTAGAGCTGGTTGGCCGGATGCACGCCCGCAGCAAAGCCCGCAAAAGAAGAGCCGTTGGCCACGTACAAATCCACGTCGCCATCGCGGTCGTAATCGAAAAAGGCCGTACCGCCCATCATCCCTTCGACTATGTAGCTTTGATCACTGCCCGAGACATTGGGCTGCGTCAGGCCGGCGGCCGCCGCCCGATCGACAAATTGCGCGGTAACCGGCTCGCTCCACCCATTAGCGGCCCCGACGAGGCACCCTATCGCGCACAGTATCAACGCGCCCACTACTCCTGCTCCACGATCAAGACCCGATCTACCGGCTCACTGTGCCGCTCTTGCACGCTGCCATCGGGCCACGTGATTTCGATCCGCTCCACGAGTTCACAATCGCCCAAGCCAAAGTGCAACCGGCTATCGCTCGCCGACAGATAGGAACCCCCGCCAATCCGCTGGCGCGTTTGTACCGCGTCGCCGCAGAATACCCGCACCCGCGCACCGACGCCGTCGCGGTTCGCCCGCGTCCCCACTAACCGCAAGGACAGCCAGTGATGGCTCGATCGCAGCTCATTGCGGTACAGCCGCGCCGCACCATCAACGTTGGTCACCAGCATGTCCAAGTCCCCGTCGTTGTCGTAATCGCCATACGCGGCGCCGCGCGACACCGCGGACAGTCCAAAGGCCGGTCCACTGCGAGCCGACACGTCGGCGAATGTGCCGTGACCATTGTTGGCGAAAAGCTGGTTGGGCTGGGCGTGGCTCAACGCCGAGTCCTGTAAGGCAATGCGGTCGAGGACGTGGCCGTTAGCCACGAACAAATCCACGTCGGCGTCGTTATCGACATCGGCAAAAAATGCGCCAAACCCTAGCGGCAGCAAGGTCGGGCCTCGCAGGCCGGCTGCCGCAGTCGCATCGACAAAGCGGCCGGAGCCCTCGTTGCGGTAGAGCGTGTTGCTCTCGCGAGAAAAGTTGGTCACCAACAGGTCAACATCGCCGTCGGCATCCCCGTCGCCGACCGCGACCCCCATGCCGGCTTCGGCTTGGCCGTCGCCATTGTACGCAGCCCCGGCTGCCAACCCGGCCTCGGCAAACGTACCGTCGCCGTGGTTGCGATAGAAAAAATTGCGCGTACCGTCGTTGGCCACATACACATCGAGGGCCCCGTCGGAGTCAAAATCAGCGGCCGCCACCCCCAACCCTTTGCCAAAGGGACTGAAGACCCCGCTGGCCTGCGCCACCTCGGAGAAATGCCCGTCCCCCTCGTTGCGAAAGAGCGCGTCTGGCGCACCGTTGTACCGCCTCGGGCTGCAATAGGTCCGCTGGCCAGCCGGAACGCGCAAGGTGGTCCCAGTACTAGCGATCGCGCCACCGCACAAGCGGTTGGTGTCCGGCGTCAAGTCGAGGTAATTAGCCACATATAGGTCGAGATCACCATCGTTGTCGTAGTCGAAAAAGGCCGCGCTCGTACTCCAGTGGGGATCGGCCACACCAGCCGCCTGCGCCTGCTCGGCAAAGGTACCGTCCTCCTGATTGCGATAGAAGGCATTGCGGCCATAGTTGGTCACATAGAGATCCGGGCGACCGTCGTTGTCGTAATCGCCAACCGCGCACCCCATGCCGTAGCCTAGATCGCCTGTCCCGGTTCGCGCGGCGATCTCGCGGAAGGCTCCATCCGCATTCTGATAAAGGCGGTTTTGCGTCTGGCCCGCGCCGGGAGCTTGGCGCAGCGCCAACATCGAAGTGTCCACTCGGCCGTCGTAGCGCAAGGGCGGCCGGAACTCCTCAACGACCCAAGTACCTGCCGAATCTCCAGCCACGAGATTGACCGGTACCAAGCGCTCGCACCACGGCGACAGGTCGAAGCCATCCACTAAATACACGTCCAGCCAGCCATCGTTGTCGTAGTCAAAAAAGGCCGCTCCGCCTCCCATCGTCTCAATCAGGAAGTAATCGCCGCTAGCTCCACTGGTATGGCGGAAATCCAGCCCGGCCTCGGTAGCCACCTCAACGAAAAAGGCCGAGCGCTCGGGTGCGCCACAGCATAGCAGAAAAAAAACTAAAGGCAGGTACAAAATGGATGGATAATGGGCGTAGCTGTTCACCCCGAAAAAATAAGTCCCACCTACAAATAGGGCCAAGGAGCACCTATCGGGCAGCAACTACTTAGCCAGCCGCGACCTGGCTTGGGACAAGCCACCCGCGCCCGCGTCGAAATCACTTGGCCTTCTGGCCAAGTGCAGACTCTCGAAAACGTCGCCGCCGACCAAGTCCTCCGCGTCGAGGAACCTTAGAAATGCATTTCCTCACGTTTTTCACTAAATTCCATGCTATGACCCGACTCGAACTCGCTCACCGCATCTATCAGACCGCTTACCTGCGCGGACAGTTTACTTTGCGCTCAGGCGCGACGGCCACAGAGTATTTCGACAAATATCAGTTTGAAACCCATCCCGAGCTCCTCTATGCACTCGCCACCCACCTCCAGCCCTTAATCCCCGACGACACAGACATTCTCGCCGGTCTCGAGCTCGGCGGGGTGCCCATCGCCACCATGCTCGCTCAGCTTTCGGGACTGCCCACCTGCCTCGTGCGCAAACAGGCCAAAGAATACGGCACCTGCAAACTCGCCGAAGGCCCGGACATTGCCGGCAAAAATCTGCTGATCGTTGAAGATGTCGTCACTTCCGGTGGACAAATTGCCCTTTCCACGCAGGATCTTCGCAATCTCGGTGCCCGCGTTTCACAGGCCATCTGCGCGATTGATCGCGAATCCGGTGGTGCCGAGAGCCTGGCCCGAGAAGGCATTGAGCTCCACGCCTTGTTTCGGATGAGCGAACTGAAGTGACGGTGGGTGCCGAGAGCGGCTCATTGCGAGTCTATGCGTTTATGCTTGCGCTTGCGACTAAGCCCAAGCTGGATGCGACCGACCAACTGGGGCAGCACCAGAAAGTGTCTTGGACTGTACCCTCGTTACAATCCGGGATACCGATTGCACATTGTACTGTGGAAGCCACGTCGTTTGAGGGTCTCGCCTCACATATACGACAGAAAATGCCCGGTCTCGCCCAACGCGCCATCGATGCACAGCCACAATCCGGCCGCCGTCGCCTCGCCCAAAATCAACCCTAAAAAAAACGGCTTGGCCCGCTCGTAGAGCGGCATCCCGCCCCACTTGACAATGCCCAGTTTGAGCACCCACGCGAGGAACACCGAAAACCACACTTGATTAGCCAGCCAGCCCACGCTGACGATAAACCCCAACGGGTGCAACGGCCACCAGTAAAACCGATGATGTCCCCACAAGAGCACGGCCTCGACGAGGCCGCCGAGGCCGGTAAACAACCAACCGCGCCCGTCGGCTGGCAGCGGATCGACGATCGGCCGCGCCATGTCGGCAAACGTGCGCCCGGCCTGACGGGTCATAAAAAACGGATGCAAATTGATCCCGCCGTGCTCGTAACACACCTGTAAAATGATCCACGTCGCCCCGGCCAAACTCACCACCAACGCCAGCGCCATCCCCCAAAACAGCCGCCGTTTAGAGCCAACCACCGCCTCGGCCAGCTTGAGCGAATTGGCCGCGGCAATCATCGGAAAGAGCCGCATCTCGGACTGCCAGACGTAGGTAAAGGTCAGGGCCGTCAGCCCCTTGGCCCCAATTGCCGGTGCGCCAATAGCGGAAATGACGAAGAACGCCGCCACCATCGGCGAGCGCGCCGTCGCCAGCCCAGCCGTGGCCACCGCCCGCGTGACGAACACATAGAAGAGCAGGCACACCAGCAAAAACAGCGGCAAAATCGCCAGCGGCACCCCGGACGCCCACAGCCAGACGCCCACGAAGAGCAGGCTGGCCAAAAAGCCAAAGACCGCCACCCGATAGGAAAGCATTTCCCCGGAATCATCCACCGTCGGGTCGCCGCGCCACGCCTTGCGCCACACGGCCCCCAAGTGCCGCCGCCCCATCCACAAGGTGTAGCCCACGAAGAGCAGACAGGCCCCCATCACCTCGTGCGTCAGGTCCGCGGTCTGCGAGTAGGAGTAGAGACTCAGCTTTTCGCTGCTGGCAATGCCCAACGAGGCGAATATCCCTTCTTGTGCCTTGTTGAGGACGTAGAAGAACCAGATCGAAAAGGAAATGTCCAAGTTGACCAAATAGAAAAAGCCGATCCACGCGTACACCCAGTCCAAACTCAGCATCGTCCCCTGGCCGATCCACTCCAGTTGCCCAGCCGACTGCATCGGCAGCGGCACCGCCGGGAAGTAGTAGTGCAGCCCCTTGAACGACAGCAGCACGAATGGCACTGCAAAGCCGATCCACAACAGCCGCTGCTTAAAAAGCGGCGTCAGCTTAAACCCCGGCCGGCCCTCCTCCACCATCTTGAGCGGCAGTTGCACCATGGGATAGGCCAGTCGCTCGTGCTGCGACCACTGCCGATGCAGGATGGAACTCATGCACAGCATCGCAAAGCTCAGCACCAAAAAGAAGACGTACCAATAGCTCAGGGTCTCGCTCCAAGCCCCCCACGGAATGCTCTTGCCAGGCGGCAGCCCCTCGTGCAAATCGACAATCGCCTGCCGGTCCTGCGGCGCCAGCCACGGCGTCACGTGCGGAAAGAAAATCTCGCCCCAGCGGTTTTCTGGGGTCGCGTAGTAGTACAGCCCGCTGATAATCGGAATCAGATAGCCGACAAACGCCTGCGTTGGCACGGCCGACGCCAACAGCAGCATCGCATAAATGAGCACCAAATCGGCCCGCCCCAGCGCGAAGCCGCGGCCGAGTGCCCGCAGCAGGGTATTGACCCCCACCACCAACACAAAAAACAGAAAGATCGCCCCGGGCGACGAGCTGTTGAGCGCCATGTACGACCCTTGCAGCATAATCACCGCGTAGGGGGCGCCCACGCCGATGCCCAAGGCCAACAGCGCCCCCACTGCAAACCCCCGCCAAGTAAAGGACGCCGGCTGTTCTACTGCCGACTGTTCCTCCACCCGCTCCTCGGCCTGTGCAGCCGCCAGCACCCGCGCCGACTCCACGTGCTGGACCCGCTCGGCCTCCCGGAGCGCGTACCAAATCAACATCTGCTTCCGCAGGGCCTCCACCAGTCGCTGATTGAGCCGCTGCCAGTAGTGGTGCTCGCCGCTTCGCCGGCACAACCGGACCTCCATCGCCCGCGCCCGCGCCCCGGCCGGCACAAACTCCACGACCACCTCTTGGCTCACCCCCAAGTCAAACGGGGCCAGCCACAGCGCAAACGCGAGGCAATAGCCATCGGCCTGCGTAACCTGCATATCCTCGACGTAAAAGTCCCCCAGCGTCGCCCGACCAAAGGCCCCAAAGTAGTTGGCCAAAAAGCCGCACACCCCCTCGACCTCTCCCTCGCCGAGCATGAAGGGGAACTCAAACAGCCACTCGTCGCCACTGGGCGGGTCCGGCCGCCAGCGGCGCACCACGTCCGGCACGGCCTGCTGCGCCGCCACCCGGGCCGGATAGATTGTCGATAGCAACACCACCCCCATCACCGCCAGCGCGGCCCCAATTGCCGCCAGCGACGAGTAGTTCAAGGTCAAGCCCTGCAACAGCCCCAGCCCCAACAGCACCCGCCCCAACCCCTGGCCCAGCAAGTAGCCCAGTGTCGTCCCCAGCACCGCATAGACGCAGGCTTCGGCCACAAACAGCAGCGCGATGTGCAAGGGGGCCAGCCCCACCGAGGAGTAGATGCCGATCTCGCGCAGCCGCTCGTACACCGCCCCCATCATTGCATTGAGCACGATGAGCGCGGCTACCAGCGCCGGGATCGCCACGGCCGTCAGCCCCTCCACGGCCGTCAGCCCCACCGAGCTTAGGGCCAGCACCTGCCCGTCCGGCGAGCCGACGAACAAGGTGGCCGCCACCCGCGTCAGATAGTCCTCGACCAGCACCTGCCCGTCGGTCGCCGCCGGGAAGCGCACGGCCACCGAGCGCAAGCTGCCCCCGGCCTCGGCCAGCGTTTGGTAGGGCAGGAGGACCACGTGGTGCGGCTCTAGGTGGACGAAGGGCCGCAGGGCGTGTGGCTCCTCCTCGCCGGCAATATCCACCTCCCGCGCGGCCCCCAGCTGGAGCATTTCCGCTCCCGACAGGACAAAATCGGCCGGCATCAGGCTCTCGCCGTCGAGGTCGCGCAGCGCACCCAACCGCTCCGGGTCGGCAATCCCGCGCACCTTTAGCACGCGCCCGAACACCTCCACTTGGTCTCCAACCCCAATGTCCAACGCCGCGGCCATATCCAGCGGCAGGATGCAGGTGGCCTCGTCATCCGCAGCAAAAAACGACCCCGCCACCAAGCTTTCATCCACCCGGGTGATCTGCGCCTCTTCCGGCGTCAGACCCAACAAGCCCGTCGCTCGCACCACCTTCTCTGACGCCGCCACCGCAATCCAGCCCCCCTTGCCGCCTTCGGCCGCGTACCAGCCGCGCCGCCCCATCCAGCCGCTGCCGCCAAAGTGCGACTCAGCGTAGTCGAGTGCCTCCGGCGTCAGGCGCTCCCAGCCGCGATCGCGGATGAGGATCCCGGGGTAGGACCCGGCGTGTGGCAGCCGGAAACTCGCGTAGCGGATTTGCTGTTCAAACGAGGTAAAAGAGAGCAGGGTAAACGTCAAAAGCGTCAGCGTCGCCAGCGTCAGGCCGGTGCGCAGGGGCCGCCGCCGCATATTGGAAATCCCGAGCATGAAGGCCGCATAACCCGCGCTCAAGCGGCTCAGATCTTGGGCGTGGACCCGCGTCTGCTGGCTTTGGTGCTGGGCCATGACGCGGTTGAACCGGCCCACCACCATAAAGAGCACCAAGGCCCCCATCGCCATGATCGCAAACGCCAACAGCACCACCAGCGGCTCGGCCAGCGCAAAGGCCGGATGCACCTGCGCCAAAATCAGCCAAATCGCCAGCAAGAACAGCCCAAAGCCAGCGAGCTGCCGGCGAATATCGGCCGCGGCCAATAGGAGCCGCTCCCCGAAAAAGGCCGCCGGCACCACCAACGCCAAAAAGAAGATCACCCCCTTGAGGACGTCGTTGAGCGTCGCCAAGACCTCTGGGTAGGCCCGCGTCTCCAAGCCCAGTGCCTTGCGGCTCCACGCCACGTACTCATCCCACTTTAGTTGCTCGGCCGCTGCTTCTGCCTCGGCTATGGCCGCGGCCGCCTGCGCGTGTAGGCGCGTCAACCGCTGATTTTCAATGCCGTGCTCCTCGAGCACCCCCAGCCGCACCGCATCCAAGTTCCACACGTCCTGTGCCGCCTGTAGGGTCGCGGCCCCAAACCCCTCCTCGGCCAGCAAAAACCCCCGGCCCCGCGCCGCGGCCTCGCTTTGGCTGCCCTCGCTGTTGAGCAACAAAAGCTGGCCGTCCAAAATCACTTTGACGCGGTCGTCGGCTGCAGCATCGGCCGGCCCGTAGATCACCCCCACCGAGCCGATGCTGCTTTGCCCCAGCGCGTACCCGTATTGGCGCGGCTCGCTCCCGCTTGCCGACAGCACCTTCACTTTGTCCAACGCATGCAAAAAGCGCGGCTCGACCAAGCCGTACAGGGGCCGACCCACCCCGGGGAAGAGCACGGCGATCTGCTCGTTGTTGTGCAGCCAGCGCACATTATTGGACAAGCGGCCGTCCCACCCCGGCTTACCGTGGTGCTTTTGCGCGCGTTCGCTCAAATCCACGACGTGGGTAATCGTCCCTTGCTCAGCGTCTAACGCCGCTACCGCCAGCGGATACGTCCCCTGCAACAGCCCGGGGACCCGCACGGTCCCGGCGGCATCGGTGAGAAAATAGCGCGTGTCGCGCACTCCTTTGCGCTCTTCTTTCTCCACCTGCACCGCCACCAGCACCCCGGGCAGCGGCCGGTCCGGCACCTGACTGCGCCGGGGGAACGTCCGCGCTTTGACCCGCAAATCCCGCAGCCGATCCTCCAAGGCCTCGTCGAGCCGCTCCCGCCCGGCCACCAGCGCTGTATCGGCCAAAGCACGAGCCAGCAGATCGGCCACCAACGCCGCCTGCCCTTCCATATAATCCCACGCCACCCCCGCACTCGCGTCCAGCGGCAAATCCAGCGCAAAGCGGGCATCGCCTACTGTGGCCAGCGTCAGCGACGGGAACCCCGCCTCGAGTGCCAACTCCCCATCGGCGGCCAAGCCTCCGGGCATATAGCTGTCCCAATCCATCCCCCGAATTGGGCTGATGCCATTGGCCACGGCCTCGGCGCGACCCAGCGCCGCCGCGTACTCGGCAAAGCGGCGACCAAAGGGCACGAAAAACCGCTTGAGCGCGTAGCTATCCGTGTTGTTCCACAGCACCACCCGCTCGCCGTGGCTGGACAAATCGAGGCCAATGAACAGGTCAATATCCAGCGGCTCGGCGAGTCGGGCCGCGTAGTGGGGTTGGCGGCGGGCGTGGGCAGCGAGGAAGGCGACCATGCCCTGACGCCCTTGGAAGTGGGCACCCAGCGCGGCGATCACCACCGGGTGCGCCGGTGGATTCGCTTGCAATCGAGCGGCCACCTCTAACAGCACCGCCACACTCACCGCCGCCTCGGCCCCCGGTGCCCGCGCCGGCACCACCGATGGCGCGTCGTAATACGCATGGACCACCACCGTCTCGTCCCGGCCACCGCCCTTCCCCGGCACTACCGCCCACACGTTGTACGCCGCCCGCTCCTGCCAATCCATCCGCCCCCACAGCCCCACTTCCACTTCTCCACCTACCAACCGCCGACGCAGCCGCTGCCCAGCGGCCCCCTCCACCCAAAAGCGCGGCACATCCAACGGTGCCCGCACGTACTTGCCCTGCCCCTGCTGGGTAGTAGCCGAATCCGCGGCCACAAACACCACCGCCCGCGCCCCCAACGACGCGGCCTTCAGCCAAGCGTCTCCACTGGCAAAGTCCAGCACCACCACCCGCCCAGCCACCTCTTGCCCATTGAAATCGCCCCAATCCCCATCGCCGCCCCAAATCGCCGGTGCCCGCAAGCCCTCCGGCGGCACGGTCGAAGTCCGCGCCCCATTCGGCCACACCGCGTATAGGGCCACTGACTCACCTTCCCACTCCAACCGCCCGCCCCGGTCCACCGGCACTACCACTGCAAAGCTGTCGCGTCGCGTCGCCAGCCCCAACGCCTGCAACCGCCCCTCCACATACTCCGCCGCCCGAGCACTCCCCGGATACCCCGCCACCCGCGACCCCAGCGCGGACAAATGCTCCACAACGGCCCGAGGCCGGGCAGAAGCCGCCACCGGGCCGCTGACAAAGGCGATCAAAAAGGCGATAATCAGCGCAATCATAGCGTCCCAATATCGGCCCCAAGCGTCCCGTCCAGCAAGCCAGCAAGCCGACGCGGGACCGCACAATCATAGCGCCTTAATAGCTGCCCCGGCGACCATCCCAGCAAACAACGCACTGACCGGGGTTTACAACTGCCATTAGATTATTTAACTGACGTTGCGCACGGGGCCAGCCCGACCGTGGATTCACTGGATTCCCGCTTTCGCGGGAATGACGGTGGCGTCCAGTATCGCTCCCCAACCGAGGAAACTGGATTCCCGTGCGCGGGCGGGAATGACGAATTTTCGAGATCAGAGGTCAGCGTTTGACGCCTTTGACGCCCTGGATTCCCGCGTACGCGGGTGCGCGGGAATGACGCTACCGACCGCCGGAAGCGACCGACGCAATCTAGCAGTCGAAGACCGAGCGGCCTAATCCCCACACTCCGGTAAGTGGAACTTTAGCTATCGGCGAAGCGTTCAAACGCAAACGCAATTGAAGGAGGGTTATCATGTTGTACCCCCCACACTCCGGTAAGTGGAACTTTAGCTATCGGCGAAGCGTTCAAACATAAACGCAATTGAAGGAGAGCTATCATGTTGTACCGCATCGCCGCCATCGGCTTCATTTTTGCCTGCACGAGTGTTGCTTGGCTCATCTTGGCGCAGGTCGTCTCCTACCGCACTCACCACCAAGACACCAAGCTCAAAGCCGCGGTGGGTCAATTGTGGGGCACCCCCCAGTCCCAGCGCGCCCCGCTCCTGTATTGGACCACCGAGGAAACCGTCGTCAAACAGGCCCCCGACGGCCAAGCAGTAGAGCACTTCATTGAGCGGCGGCACTTCCTGCCCTTGCAAGCCAGCCGCCTACAAGCCGATCTCCACCTCGACCACCGCCGCAAGGGCCTGCTGTGGTACGCCACCTACCAAGTGGACCTAGACGCCACCTATACCGCGACCAACGCGACCGACCGACCCCTCGACCTGACCTTCGATCTGGCCCTGCCTACTTCCCAAGCCGTGTACGACGATTTCACCCTGTCTATCGACGGCCAACCCATCGCCCCGCTGCCTCTGGCGGAAGGGCACCTGCAGCAGCCGCTGCATTTAGCACCGGGCCAGAGCCTCCAGATCCGTCTTTCCTATCAATCGCAGGGGCTGGAACAGTGGGAGTACCGCTTCGGCGACCACGTCGAGCAAGTCTCCGATTTTGAGTTGACTATGCACACTGATTTCGACGCCATCGATTTTCCGCACCAAAGCCTAGCACCCACCCACAAGGAGCGCACCGCCGAGGGCTGGCGTCTCACCTGGCAGTACGACCGCTTGCTCACCGGAGCCTCCCTCGGCATGGTCATGCCCGCCCGCCTCAACCCAGGCCCTTGGGTACAAGACGTGACCGAGGCCGCTCCCATCTCCCTCTTTCTCTTTTTCTTTTTGCTCTTCGTCTTCGCCGCGGTCAAAGGCATCGATATCCACCCGATGAATTACTTCTTCATCGGCGCGGCCTTTTTCAGCTTCCACCTGCTGTTGGCCTATCTGGCCGACCACTTGCTCATCCACTACGCCTTTTTGGTGGCCGCAGCCGTGTCCGTTTTCTTGGTCGTCTCCTACATGCGGCTGGTGGTCGGCTTGCGGCTGGCCTTGGTGGAGGTGGGCTTGGCCCAATTCATTTACTTGGTCCTGTTCTCCTACACCTTCTTCTTTGTCGGCTATACCGGCTTGGCCATCACCGTCCTCTGTATCGCCACTCTCTTCGCCGCCATGCAGTTCACCGGACGGATGGACTGGTCGGCCGCGTTTGCCCGACCACCAGCCACGGCCCGGAAGTCCGACTAAGCCCGCAACCGCGCCGGCACCCCCACCGGCTCCCCATCGCGACACACCACCGGAAAGTGCCGGCCGGCCGCGGCCATGGGCGCGTCGTCGGGCAAAGCGACGAACTGCTTCATAAGGTGCTCGCCGCTTTGGTCAAAGCGCGCCGCGCCGGTCATGTAGTGGATGGCAATGGCGCGCCGAGGCCGGTGCGACTGATTAAACGGCGAGCCGTGCCAAGTCAGCGAGTGGTGGAAGGAGACCTCCCCGCGCATCACTGGGCACGGTCGGGCCTCGACCTCGCGGATCTCGGCGTCGGCTGGCGGGGTAAAGCCCTGTAAGTCCTTGAAGTTTTCCAGCAGCGACAAATTGCCCTGCGTACGCAAAAATGCAATCTGGTTGCCCCACTTGTGGCTGCCGGGCACCATCCACATGCAGCCGTTGTCCTCGGTCGCGTCATCCAAGGGAATCCACGCCGAGACCGGCGTCATCGGCTTGATGATCGGCCACAAGGGCGCGTCTTGGTGCCAGTGGGTCGAGCCGCCGTAGCGGGCGGGTTTGTACTGGATCTGGTCGTGCCAGACCTGGAGGTCGGCATGGCCGGTAAGTTGGCTGATCCCCCGGACGACAGCCGGGTGATAAATCAGTCGCTCCCAAGCCGGCGCGGCTTCCCAGATATTGACGATCTGCCACACCGGATGCTCGCTGACGCTGACGCCGGCTAGGTCGCGGAAGGATACCGGCTGCGCCTCGCCAGGGACAAAGCCGTCCGGGCCTTTGGTCAAAATCTCGTCGAGTGTGTCGCTTAATTCACCAAGTTCCTCGTCGGAGAGCACGCGCCCGCCGTTGAGAAAGCCGTTGCGGTGGAATTTGTCGATCTGTACTTGCGTGAGCATCGTCCATCCTTTCACCGACCGCTGGTCGGCGAGTAAAGCGCTTCACTGCATTCGCCGGAGCAACTCGCCCCGAGCCTCGTTGAACAGTCCAATCAGCCGCTGGCGGATTGCCTCGTTGCGGAAGACGCCAATCCTTTCGGCCCAAGCAATGCCACCCTCAAGGTGCGTCAGCAGATAATTGCCCTCGGCTGGCGCAAACGCGCAGCGCCGACCCACGTCGATATAGACCGGCGAGGAATGGGCCATCACCGGCCCAGCGTCCGTGTAGTGCGACCCCCAACAGCGAGCCGCGACCCAGCACGAAGACTTGGCCTCGAGCTTGAACCTCAGCGCGAGCTGCTGGTCCCCAGACGCGGCGATCTCGCGCGCAACGGACTCGCCATTGCAAACCAACTCCAGCCCGGTAAGCGGCCAAACGCTGTCGGCAGTCGCCACCACTTCGACCGTGCCGCCGTTGCCGGGCAGGTGGATTTCCTCGCCCATCTCCCGCCCCTCAACCTTTAGATCAATCATCGCGCCGGTGCTGGCAAACGTCTGACCGCGTCGCACGGCTTGGCACCAGTTGTCAAAGGTAAACTCCTCGCCGTCGCCCAGCTTGATATAGGTGCGCGAGCCACCCAAAATGCGGCCGTTGGACATCTTGTCGGTGCCGCCGACAATCGGCAGCTTCTGGCCCACGTTGAGCCAGCGGTAGTAGCCCTGCTCGGCCGAACTGATCTTTTCGCCTTCCCAAATCCAGCACATCTCACCGGCGTCGGCGTGGCCCAAGACGATGTTGGCCGCGTTCTCAAAATCGGGCAGCGGTATATGCGGCATAATGACCAGCCCGCCCTGTTTTTTGCACTCCTCGGCCCAATCGGCCATCAGCGCATCCACCGACCCGCCGACCCAATCCTCGTTGGCGCCGCCGGTACACATCGGCGCGACCAGTTCCTTGAGGCCGAGCAAGCTGATGTGGCCGAGCACGTGTTGCCGGTTCTCTTGGCTGACCCAAACCAAGTGTTCGCGGCTGCTGGTCGGTGCCAAGCCGCCGGTAAACTCCTCCCACGAGGTAAACAGCCGGCCCCACTGGCTGGCCAACAGATGCACCACGTTGAGGTCCTCGGCCTCGGCCTCTAGGTGGGCCGACTGGGAGGAGAGGAAATGCACGTGGGTATCCCCCGAATAGTAGCCGCGCTGCTTCATGTCAAAGGCGCGTTTGACCTTGAGGGTCAGCGCGCGCTGCCCAGGCTTGATCTCGATCTGCTGGCGCAACGGCTGGTACTCAAAGCCGCGCACGACCTCGGCGTACACCGGGCCGATGGGCAAGTCGATCTGGCAGGTGCCGTCGATATAGGCGTAGGGTACACCCCCGGTCTTGCAGTCGCCGCCCATGTCCTCAAACCAAGCCACATTGACGTCGGCTTGGTGTCCGTGCGGCGCCAGATAGGCTCCGTGCTCCGAGCGGAAGTGGACGCGGGTTCCCACCGGCTGGCCGGTATCCGCGTCCTCGACCCGCACGTGAACCCACTGCTTGCCGGACGGCGCGACGACCTCGATCCGCACCTTGCCTTGGGCGACCTTCTTTTTCTTGAGCACTTCGCCCCAGCCAATGCGCTCTTCGTCGTCCCCCGTCTTGATGGCGAGCTGACCTTCGGTTGAGCCGTGGATTTCCAGATAGCCACCGGCAACCGTCTCTTGGCCACCCCGGCCCCAGCCGGCTTCCTCGGAGGTGAGGAAATCTGCACTCGGCACCCAGAGCTGATCCCGGCGCACGATTTCGCCGCGCTCCATCGCCACCTCGGGCGCTCCTTCGGCATCGACCCGCAGCGCCACCTCCTGCCGCGCCGGCCAGGCAAAAGGATCGCGCTCCTCGTGACAGAGCGTAATGCCGGCCAAAGCTAGCGCCGTGGAGCCAGCCGCCGACACGGCGATGGCCGCGATTTCCTCGTCGGGTGCGGGATTTTCCCAGTCGTAGAGCCACCAGCCTTGCAAATCGCTGCCCTCGCGCGTAAAGGTCCCGGTCTGCACCATGCCATAGCTATGCTCGCGGCTGTCCAGCGGCACCGCGTAGAAGTGGCGGCAATTGCGGCAGAGAAAGGGATGGTGCCCCCAAGGCACCTGCACGTCGTGGATTTCAAAGCGACGGCGCAGCGGCTGCTCAACAAAGCTGCCGTCGGCATAGAGGACGCGATAGGTGCCAATCTCCTCGCCCGTGCCCTCGACCGTGGCCCATGCTCCCGGCACCGGCGCACAAGCGTGGGTGTAGAGGATGCGCCGCGCCTTGGCGTTTATCGGAATTTCCGCCGACGCGCTCACCCCATCCCCGGCCTTTTGCGCCACCAGCACTACGGACCGGACAGCACCTGCGGCCGCCAAGCTAAAGGGCACACCCCAAAACTGCTGCTCACCCCAGGGCAGCCCCACGAGCGGGGTATTGTCGGGCGCGTCGTCAGGTGCCGGCCAGAGCTTGCCGCCTGGGGACTCAACATTGCCAACGCCGGCGTTATAGACTGCGCTCAAATCCAACGGCACAAACTGGTCGCTCATCACAGCTTCCTTTCTAAGGTGAAGGGCCGCTCAATATATTCCGATGCGGTCATACATACATAACGGTCTTCTAATCACGCACATCCAGCCTAAGTCTCAGCTTTTTGTTTAACGCTTTCACAAAATTATCTTTGTTCGGCATGGGCCTATTTCGCATCGCTTGATATATCTGATTGACTGTGGTCGATATGAAGCGAGTGCGTTTTAACGTCAAGCGATCGCCCTTTGTCACTATATCGTACAGCGCGAATACGGAAGCATGTCTCAGTGAAAACCCCTTCTTCTTGAGGCCGTATCGGGCGACCAAATCCGCATAAATATACTCTTGTATAACCCAGTAGCACTTCGAGTTCCAAGCCTCGTACACGATGCCTTTATTCATCAGTTGAGTAATGGAGCGCTTTATCGAATCGTAGGTATTCATACCAAACTTGTAGGATTGACTCTGTAAGTCGCGCCCTTCACAAAAATCGCATATTCCGCGAACCAACCCTCCGGTTTCGGTCGTAGAATCGGACTGAAATTCGACGGCGACAAATTCGTCCACCACGGCTTGCATCGGTTTGTGTTTGACTATGACGTAATCGATGCTGCCCACACTAGGCAGAGCGACTTCGGGAAAAACAACCGTGTTGTCCGTATTGCCAAAATAGTGTACCGCAATATCCTCCAAAACCCGGGCGACTCCATCGGTTGCTCCGCGTTCTTCAAAGCGATGTGGACAAATTGTGCGGATCCCGCCGTCGTACTCCACGGAACAGACACCAAAAGGAAAATCAATCAGCCGACTTTTCTTTCTACACTGCTCCTCTAGGAACGGACACCAATGCTTCCCGCGAGCGTCTTGCGCCGCCTCGGATTGATTTCTTATCGGATATCCAAAAATTTCTGCTGGACGCCTAGCTAGATTCTTAGCCATCAGTTCCATCCCGGATGAGCTTTTTCCAAGCGGCGCGAATTTCGGCCGGCGAGAATGCACTTTCCAACAACCAGCCCAGCGTTGCGCCGCATTGCCGGCAAAACGTTTCGCTGTCGTTTGTGTCAATAGCGTCCAAGGGCGTCCACGGAGTGGACGAGCCCTTGCCGTCGAGAGCGAAAACCAAAACGCTGTCGTGCCGGATCGAGTTCAAGTTGCGGATGTGTACTGAGATAGGATGTTCGGAATACACTACGTAAGCGTTCATCAGCCTAAACTCGGCGCTTTTGAGAGCCAACGTGAGTTCGGCCCACGCGCCGGGATCCCAGTGGTGAAAAGTAAACACCATCCGCCCGGTCTGCTTCTTTAGGACGCGCCCACACTCCGCGAAAATTCCCGCGAGCACCCGCATAAAATTGCTGGTGCCAGCAGTCGCTTTTGTCGCGACCGCACTATCGGATTCGTCGTAATTCCACTTGGCCTCGTCGGGCAGTAGTCGCTTCAGCCACACCCGAAAAAAAGCCGCTAAATTGCTGTACTGCACACTGTCGTAATAGGGAGGATCGGTCGCGATTACATCTACGGAATGGTCGTCGAGAGGCAAGCTCTGCGAATCGCCCTGAATGAGCCAAAACCGGCTCCGATCATGCACGAGCTCAGCCTGAGTGAAAACCTCAACGCCGTCATCAAATTCTCCCGGTATCTTGACTAACTCCCTTTTGCCGTCTTTCTCAATTTTCCGTTCAACGGGCAATACCGACCACTTGCGTCCCCGCTCAATCCGGTCGCGAAAGAGTAATTGCAGGTTGCCGGACGACTTACGAGGATTGACCGGGTTGTTCTCCAGCACCGTGTATTGGAACGAATAGGCATGCAAAGCGAAAACGTGCCGAATCGCGCCCGGACGGCGTTTGTACCAACCCTTGTACCCGCAGAGCATTGCATTGAACTCTAAAGACGTGGACACAAGCATCCCAAGCGTGAGTCTATCCATGCCCTCGTAGTCGCGCAGTTGCCGAATCGCTTGCTGCAAGTACAGTAGCTGACGGGATGAAAAAACGTCGAGGTACGAACGGACATGGTGCCTTAGCAAGTCGCCAGACTTGGGGCCGTCATGCACCCTAAAGTCCTCCAACGGCCCGAAATCCAATTCGCTGCGCCGCTCATCGGCCCGCTTGATTCGCATCAAGTCCGCTTTGCTAGGCGAACGGAAAAAGCTGCCGTGCTCGGGGCAGGCCGCAACAATCGCAATCGGCGTATAGCGCGCATAAAGTGGCACATCGAGCAGTTCCTCGTACTTCTGACCGCAGCTAGGACACTCTTTTTCAGCTTTGGTAATCAAATTCGCGGTTGCACCGACCGTTCCGGTCGGCGAAGACAACGTTTCAACGGCGGCCTGCTGCCCATTTTGCTTGCGATAAATTTCCCAGCTCTCAGGGCAAATGCTGATTTTCGCGTCGTCTTCGTGTCGCAAATCGTACTGGTCAATCTGCACGACATTCCGACAAGCGCACTTTTTACGCAGCCCGTGCAGCACGTACTGGATATCCGCAGTCTGCTCGCAGACCGGACATTCGGTCTGGAAATAAGGCCCCAAGCTACTGTGCAGATCGGCGAAAAATCTATTGAAAGCCGCTCGCAAACCTGTCAACTCGACCTGCGTGAGCGACGCTCGAGCCTGCACAATCGGGATGGGGTCTATATCCGCACCGATGACGTTCGCACCGAGGCGAATCGCCTCGTGCAGGGTCGTGCCGCCTCCCATCATTGGGTCGAGCACAGTTAGGCCTTCCAGCCCGCCAGATGCGTAGTAATCGCGGTACTCGCGGTTGGCCGCAAATTGCTTGAGTATGGTGCGAAACGTGGACCCGCACCGCCGTGCCCACCACTTGTGCAGATACGTGTTTGGACGAAAGAGATGTTTGTTGAACACCTCCTGGCGGGAAAGGTCGTTGACAAATTCCTCGGGAAAGGCGCGATCTATACTGAGGCTGTGTTCCGTTTGCCGCGGGCGAATTAGTTCATCCAGTGTCAATTGGCGCACACCGCTCACAACGTCGGACAATGGCTTAATTTTTTTAGACGATGAGTATTCGGTCATTTTGCGTCCCTCCGCGGACGTGAATAGTGGCCGCTCAATATATCCCCGCCATTATCCCCAAACAAGACGGCCTTAATGCGGCACACCCAATTGGTGCATCCGGCCGTGGATTGCCTCCCGCGCCTGGTGGAAGGGGTGCTCCAGATAGGCGAGGTGATCCGCCTCGCCGTGGTGGTGCGTAATGTCGTCGCGCAGATGCTGGCGGCTGTTGTGGCGGATGTAGTGCAGTGAGCCATCCACCAAGGTCAGCATGTACTGGGCCGTCTCTTGGTTGAACATCCACCACTCGCCGCCGCAGGCCAGATACACCGGCGAGGTGTGCGCCATGATCCCCCGGCCCCACCCGTCGAAGTGCGGCACGCTCTGCTCGTAGCCCGGCCCGCTGCACCGCGCCGCCAGCCACGAGTGGCCTTCCACCTTTACCTCGGCCTTCAGGCGCAACTTCCGCCCTCCCTTGGAATTTTCGACAGAAGCCACCACCCGCCCTTCCTGCACCACTTCCAGCGCGTGGATCGGCACCACCGACTCGGCCTCGGCAACCACCTCCACCGTGCCGCCATTGCCCGGCAGCCGCACTGTGTCGCCCACCTCGTGGCCATCGACGCTGAAGCGGATCAGCGGGCCGCCGCTGTGGAAGGTGCGGCCCGCGGCCATGTACTTGCACCAGTTGGCGTAGGTGAACGGCTCGTCTTGGGGAATCTGCACGTAGGTGCGATAGATACCCACTGGCACGTCGCTGCTCATTTTGTCGGTGCCGCCGACCAGCGGCAGCTTGTAGCCGCAATTGAGGTAGCGGTAGTACTCGCCGTGCATGTACATGCCGTGCCGCAGCATCTCCACTGCGTCGGCGCGACCAGTGGCAATCAGGGCGGCTGGTTCGCCGTTGGGGCTGGGCAAATGCGGGATTACCACGCTGCCGCCCTGCGCTCGGCAGCGGTCGGCCCACTCGGCCATGGGGACTTCGAGCGTCCCGCCCAGCTCGGCTTCGCCTAGGCCGTCCGAACACCACGGCATCACCGGCTCCTTCAGCCCCATGAGGATCAGATGCCCCAAAAAGTGCTGCCGGTTCTCCTGGGACACATAGACGATATGATCGCCGTTGGCCGTGGCCATCTCGCCGCCGGTAAATTCCTCGGTATTGGTAAACAGCCCACCCCACTGCGATTGCAGCAGATTGACCACGTTCAAATCCTCGCCCTGCGCCTCGGTGAGGCTGCCCTGCGCCGACAGGAAATGCACATGCGAGTCGCCGCTGTACCAGCCTTCCTCGTTCATCTGCCGCCAGCGCTTCAGGCGCAGCTCCAAGGTGCGCTGACCGGGCTCGATCTCCACTTTGGTGCGCAGCGGCTCGTATTCGTAGCCACGCGCCACATCCACGATCACTTCGCCGCGCGGCAGCCAGCCTTGGCAGGTGCCGTCGATGTACGCATAGGTGATCTGCCCCAAGCGCACATCGCCGCCCACATCGACGTGCCAAGTCCCCATGTTGGAGTTGACGTGGGCGTGGTGGCCGTGCGGAGCGTAGGGGATGCCCTCTGGCGAGCGGAAGTGGACGCGGCAGGGCACGGGTTTCCCAGTGGCGTCGTCAATGACCTTGGTATGCACCCAGTTGCGCCCGCGCTCCACCACCTCCAGCCGCACCCGTGGCGAAGCCTCCACGCGGCTCTGTTGCCGCACCTCCTCCCAGCGGGTCTCCCCCAAAACTTCCCCGCCTCGTTTGACCTGCACAGTAGCCGAAGGATTGGCGGCTATTTCCACGTATGAGGGGCTGCTGCCCTCGTTTTGGGCTTCGCCCCAGCCCTTGCGTCCGTCGAGGAAATCCTCGGCTGCTGCTTCCGGCAATGGGTAGGGATAGGTCGCAACGCCCCGATCGACTTCCACTTCGAGAGCGGCGGACTCGCGTGCGTCCTCCTCTTGCGGCAGGGTGATAATGACCTCGCGCAGGCCCTCGCGACAGATCGGCTCTTCATCCAAGTCGCTCAGGGTGATCCCACCGATGACAAAGGCCGGACCCGCCGCCTCAATGGCGATTTTTTTTAGGCCCTTATTCGGGTGCGGATTCGGCCACGCCCAGAGCACGAAGTGCTGCGCCCGCCCGGCCTCGGCCTCGGTCTGGCGACGCCCGATCATGTCCCACGGGCCTTCGGTGCGCGGCAAGAGTTGATCGTTTGTATCCGGCACCGCCACAAACGGTGCGCCGCCATAGGCCGACGGCACGGTCGAGATTTCAAAGCGATCGCGCACGGGCACCTCGAGCACCTCCCCGTCCTCGTAGTGCAGTGCGTATTCAGCTACCGGCGTCGCCAGCGGCCCGTTGTCGGCGATCCGCGACTCCAACAAGCGATGCGCCACAATCATCCAAGTCGCCGACTGACCGACCGGGATTTCCACGCCAGACCGCTCCCCATCACAGGCGATCAGACAGCGGTTAGCATCGCTGCCGAGTGCAAAGGGCAAGCCGCGAAAGCTTTGTGCGCCGAGCGGCCCCTGGCCTCCCAAGATGTCCAACCCGGCGTTGTACAGCGCGTTCAAGTCCAGCGGTGTGTAGGTGCCCATGCTCTCCTCCTTTGAAGTGGTCTTGCGTTTGGGCTGATAAGATGGCTCGGAGAATCGAGCTTTGCAAAAAAATCAGTCAGACGGCCGGACAGATCCCTCCCTACACTAAAGGGCGGACACAGGGATCAAATCCGGCATCCGACTCTATCCAAGTTGAATACAATTCCGGTGAGACCTTATCGTCAAAGGATGTCCGATTCGTTTTTCTGCGTGTTGACCCACAGACTCAGACAATAAGCTCAATCCTCGTCCTAACTCCAGATTATATCGAGAATAGATTCGGACGCTTTGGCAAGCCGACGATTAAACACCAAGTTATAATTCCACCAAAAATTAGAGATAAGGTGCTAGCTCGAAATCCGCCGGGCATTTTCTATCCAGATACATCTGCTCTTTCTCAACATGTAACGGAGAAGTATGCTATTCCGACCTCTTCGATGAGTGATAAACCTATTTTTGGCCAGCTATTTTCTTTGAAATTGCTGCGAGAAATGCTAGTAGAAGGACTGATTGGCGAACCATTGGATCAAATGGCTACCAAAAATAGGGGGCAAGCGTTAGAGCGCCTGGTTGCTTGTCTCTTAGGATACAAAATTAGCGATGCTGAACTTTTAGAGGGGAATTTTCCCGATATTCCCAGCCAAGTCTTGGAGGTCAAGGTGCAGGATTCGCCGACCGTAGCTCTAGGGAAATTTAGTCCCCAGTTTGAAGAGTGCGTACCTTCCTGTCCTAGTTTGACTACGTTAGATATTCGCTACTTGATAGCCTTGACTGATGCAGAGACGAGCATTGTTCAGGGGATAATTTTATGTCCTGGTGAGAAGTTAGGTGAGCATTTTTCATACGTAAGCGACACTAGTTTTAAGTGCCAAAGATCAATCCCTATGTCCTTTTTTAATACGTACCAAGGCCAAGCACTTTGCAATCCCTAAAACGAAAGCAGCGGCTCGACACCAAAGGCTTCCGCTACAGCAACCTCTAAATCAGTCTCATATTTTTCGGTCATACTATCGCCTACGTCAACCGATACTAATTTTTTCACCAAATCTACTATCCTCCTAGAATGTGCAGAATGCCTATCTGGCATTGGGTATTTTTCTACGTATTGAGTTAAATAGCGCCGCCGGCCAGCGTACAGTTTGTTATTAAATATCAGTTCGTGATAACGAGTCATCAGATTTGAATTGGCTATTCCTTGGATTAGGAAGAGCATATCCGTGTTTTCTTCTTCTGAGACAATCCAGTAACAGTTGCCGTCAACCATCAATCCTTCATTGTCGTAAAAGAACATCGGGCTAGGGCTAATATCGGGAAAGATGAGCTTGGGACGTCCCCAAGCTAAAGGATCTTGGGGAACCCAAATCTCATACCATTTTCTATTGGCCTTAATTACGTATTTCCGTCTTTCTAATCTCTCTCGATATTGCCTAAGGTATGCTGCCGCACATGGGTATCGTTCTATGTCAATCGCTTCTCGTTTAGAGTCCCTGACTTCATGAGTATATAGTATCTTTTTCGGCGATTCATTTCTCGTGCTAGACCTCCAGCGGCCAGCATCGTCGTGCGAGAATATGAGACGTAGTAAGCAGTCTTCCGGTCGCCTACCTTCAGGCATATCGTCCCAGTCCGAACGAATAAAGACTTGATCAGCCGTCGTCTTAATGCCAACCCTTACCTTCACAACGTCGCCAATTCGATACTTTGCCGCCGATTCTATTTTATCAATCCACCCTTTCTCGGTCTCAGTTACCATCTGCCAAGGTTCGGAGGACAAATTAGAAAAGGAAAGAGTCCCCGTCGAAAGTTTGAACCGGGTTTCAGACACCAAGTATTCACCGTCAAAATTTTTTCTGAGAATGTCGTACACTGAATCAACATGGACTAGCTCCTCTCGATCATCGCGATTACTTGTCCTATTCTCGTAAATTCTGACGAATCTATTCGGCAGCTTCAGATTCGTAGAGGAACGCGATGTAGAGGGTAATTTTCTAGCGATCAAGATAGATGGCAGAACGGCAGCCTCGAAAAGCTTGGTGTCGCCGAGGTCAATCAATTCGACTATCTCGTAATTTTCTGCGATGAACGATCTGATGGAGGCCCCACCTTTTGTTGAAATAAACCGATTGGACGTGATGACACCTATAATGCCACTGTCTTTTAAGCACTGGGTCATAGCTACCAGAAAAGCTTGATACAAATCGATTCTGCCTTTCAGGCGAAAGGATTTTGCTAACTCCTGTGATTTCCGGGCCCCGAGGACCTGTGTTCGGACGTAAGGAGGGTTGGCGATTATAATATCTACAGGAGGAATAGTCTTGTTAGTTGGAGGCCCATTATTAAATAACCCTATCTGTGCTTCTGAATCGGTGTAAAATTCAAGGAAATCCATCCTCTTGAAAAAATTCGATTTTGAGCCAAACGCTTCTAATCGCTCTTGGGCATTCCCGAGGGATAAATCGTCAAGCTCTATCCCTGTGATGACGGTGTTTCTTAGTGTATTATCTGGCAGTGAGTTAGCTAAGGCGACTAGTAGTTCTCCATCGCCACAGGCCGGATCCAAAACCCTTAGTTCAGGGAGCCGACGAAAGTCCACTTCGGCGACTAGTCTCTCTGCAAGAAAACGAGCAAGTTCAGGAGGCGTGTAATGCGAACCAGTAGCTTTTTGTTTAGACGGCATCTAGGTATAGCTCTTTGTCTTCAATAACTTAAGTACACGACAGTAAGCTAAGTTGTGGTACGGCCCTGCTTTAGGTTTATTTGTAATCAACCAAGATTGCCTCTAAATCCTAAACACAGGAGCCGCACCATGCTTATTCATACGCTAAAGAAAGCCCTCACGCAAGGGTCGGTATCCCTCACGCGCCACCGTATCGACCTGATCCGTCGCTTGGTGTGTGCACTGATTCAAGTGCGTTCGGTCAACATGAAAAAACTCGCGTGTAGCCTATCGGGGATGGCCCAGATTGAAAGTCACTATCGCCGTCTCCAGCGTTTTTTCAGTAGTGCTGTTTCGCCGTCGGTGTTTACCCAGTTGATTGTATCCAAGGTCGTTCGCCCCGACCAACAACCGCTCTTAGTTATGGATCGCACCCATTGGCGGTTGGGGCGCACCGATCGGAATGTGTTGTGTGTCGGCTTAGGCTACCAAGGGGTAAAACACGGACGACGAGCCATAAGCCTCTTTTGAAAAGGATTAGACCCACTCACACCGATCATACATCAAGCACGAGACCAACCTAAACGCAACCGACAATATGAACCCATTTTACTGTCGTGTACTTAGGTCCTACAGTAGAATTTTATCCTACCTAGGGGCCATTCGTCGCCGGCGTGAAAGGCGGAGGAGACGCCTTGCCCCTGAATCGCGCGATGGCTTGGGCTGCCGCTGCTGAGTCGCCGGCCTGCCGGTACGCGAGCACGAGACCCCTCTGTGCCGATGGCAAATCGGGGTCTTGGGCCAGCGCCTGCTCGTATTGCTCGGCCGCCTTATGGGCATCGCCTTGTTGCAGTTCGAGGTTCCCCAGCGCGATGAGGACCTCCACCGAATTCCCAGACAAATCCAGAGCCCGTTTGTACGCCTTGCGACCCAAGTCGATGTAGCCTCCGGTGACGTAGGCCGTGCCCAAGTTGTACCACGCCAGGCCATAGTCCGGCTTGAGGTTCAGGGCTTGGCGGTACGCCGCGATCGCCTCGCCGGGACGCCCCAAGCGGATATGGGCATTGCCAAGGTTCTGCCAGGCTCGGGCGTTTTCCGGCTGGAGGGACAAACCGTCGCGCAGGTGTCTTATGGTTCCCTCGTCATGACCGAGGCGGGCGTAGAGGCGGGCGAGGTTGAAGTGTGCGCCGGGATTGCGGCCTCGCTGGGCCAGCGCACGCAAGCCCTCAATCTCAGCCACATGCGGCTCAATTCGCCGATGGGCGGCGTGCTGCTCCGCGGCGTCCTCGCTACGACCTAGATGGCGGTACGTGGAAGCCAACTGAAGACGAACATCGGGATGCACTGGGTCGAGTTCGAGAGCCCTCTCGAGAGCGGTGGCCGCTTCGACGTGCATCTCCAGCTTGGCTCGGGACACTCCCAGACCGACGTGCGCCTCCACCGCAGAGGGGTCGAGATTGACCGCTGTCGAGAACGCCTGCAGCGCCTCGCGGATCCGCCCTACCTGCAGAAGTGCGCGGCCTGCAGCTACTTCGTATCTGACACTGTCCGGTGCCAAGGCGATGGATCGCTGGAGGAGGTCCAAACCTTCCGCACAGCGACCGAGACGCTCGCACTGGAGAGCACCCAATGCGAAGCTCGCCTCGTGAGACGTGGGATCCAATTCCACCGCTCGCTCCAGCGAGGTCTGCGCTGCCGCTACATCACCTCGAGCCGCCTGCACCGCGCCCAGCAACTTGTGAAGCGGCGGGCGGGCCGGATCCATCGCGAGCGCTTTGGCGAGCGCAAACTGGGCGCTGTCGAGTTGTCCGACCCCGAGCCACGCCACCGCTAGCCTCTCCAATGTCTCGGCATCGCGCTTGGTTGCGACCGCTTGCTTCGCCAAGGAGAGCGCCGTCGCGTGATCGCGGATCCGGGCCAGAAGCTCGCTGAGACCCATCAGCGCCCCCACGTGCAGACTATCCGACCTAAGAACCATCTGGAACTGATCCATCGACTGATCTAGCTGACCCAAGTTGAGCAGCACGCGGGCAAGTGACGCCCGGGTCTCGAGATCTGCGGGGTGCTCGCGCAGTCGTTTTTCATAAGTCAGCCGCAACCGCCCCAACTCGTCCGCCGTGGGCGGCACGTCCGCATCAGGGCGTTGGCTCTCGCACCCCACGAAAGCCATGCTCAGGGCAAGGAACCACGCAGATGCTCTCACAGTGGCGTCCATGGCTCGCCTTCTACGATTCGGACAAAGCGCCCTGCCGGTACGGTGCCCACAGTCTGCGATCCACCCGATGGCCAACGAATCAGGATGCTGTCCACCTCCGTCCTGCGACCGAGGCCGAAGTGCAGTCGCAGATCGTTGTGAGACAGGTAGCTGCTACCACCCCGTACCTCGGCCGTCTGCCGCAGATCATCGGAGAAGACGGTGACACGCGCCCCGATTCCACTGCGATTGCTCCGCGTGCCTTCTACCTCGACTGAAATCCAGTTGGCCCGGTTGCCGCCGTCGTTTCTGAGGAGGTGCGGGCGCTGGTTGTTGTTCGACACGAACAGGTCAACATCGCCGTCGTTGTCGCAGTCGGCCGCGGCTGAGCCCCGCCCCACGCCCGCTGAGAACGCCGTCAGACCGCTCGCCGCCGTCACGTCGGTGAATGTGCCGTCGCGATTGTTCAGGAAGAGCTGGTCGTGCTGCGCATAGCGCGGGCCGGCGCTGTCGAGAATCTCGATGTTGGGCTCGACATGGCCGTTGGCGAGAAACAGATCGGGGTATCCGTCGTTGTTGACATCGATGAAATTTGTCCCGAAGGTGAGGGTTTGATAGGTCGGCCCTCCCAGTCCGCTTTGCGCGGTGTGGTCTTCAAATCGACCTGCTCCAACATTGTGCAGCAGCCGGCAGGGCTCCCACTGGAAGTTGCACACGCCCAAGTCGAGGCGGCCGTCGCGATCATAGTCGGACCAATCGGTGCCCATTCCCGCCTCTGGAGCACCATCGGGACTGGTTGCGACGCCGGCAGAGACCCCCACCTCGGCGAATCGAGACCCGTCGTTGCGGAACAGGAAATTCGGCTCGTGGTCATTGGCGACGTAGAGGTCGGAGTCGCCGTCATCGTCGTAGTCGGCGAATCCCACGCCTAGCTGCCGACCTTCTTCGGTCCAGACGCCCATCGAGGCGGTGATATCCGTGAAACGGAGATCTCCGTCGTTGCGGAACAGAGACCCGGAATCGCCGGGATAGGCACCAGGGCCACAGTAGATCTGGATCAGCCCGCGGCGGCACTCCGGGCGCTCGTCCCCGACGATCCGCACGTCGTTGGCGACATACAAATCCAAATCACCGTCGAGATCGATGTCGGCGAAGGCCGTGCTCGTCGATACCCGTAGATCACCGGTCCCCGACCGTTTGGTCACATCCGCAAAGCGGCCATTGCCCAAGTTTCGGTAGAGCCGGTTGGCACCCCAGTTAGTGACGTAGAGATCCGCGTGGCCGTCGTTGTCGAGGTCGCCGACGCCGACCCCCATGCCAAAACTCGTGTCGGCGACCCCTGCTGCTGCTGCTCGCTCGACGAAGAGCCCGTCGGTCTGATTCACGAACAGAGCATTGGCGGGCAGATGAGCGGTGAACGCGCCGCGGATAGCAGCGCTGTTCACGACGTAGAGCTCGGGGAAGCCGTCACCGTTGAAGTCGGCAAATGCTGCACCCGAGCCATGGGTTTCGGGATAGTAGTAGGCCCCGGCAGCACCATTGAAGTGGCGGAATTCGATCCCGGACTCGGCCGCGACCTCGCTGAATCGAGGGAGAGTAAGAGCCGATTCCCCAGCGTCGCTGCAGCCCGACAAAACGGGTACTGCTACCAGAGCAGCTCGCAGCATCCGGCGGATCCATCGACGATCCAAGGAGGGACTATTCGACTCGTCTTTGTCTGCGTAGTCTGATTGCTGCATCACATCCGTCAATAGTTGAACAGCGTAATAGTACGCGATTCTAAACTCGTCAATTTCAAGTTACTTTCCCTTCAAAGACAGTCAAGCGCGTGCAGGAAAATCATTAAGTAGTCAAATTGGTCGTGCCGTGCCCCTACTGACACCTGGCAAAAAGACTTGAAATTCTTTATCCAGCGGCATAGATTACTGCATCGCTGACCTGTATGATAGGTTGATTCACAAGCGGCGTGGATGCCCACCTTTCCGCGCCAATCCTACCGTCTTCCTTCGGCCAAAGGGTGAAGCGAAGACATGAACGAGAGGAGATCTCATGCACAAGAAAGCGGTTTTTGGCACAATAGTCCTCGGTGCTGTGCTGCTGGCAGGTTTCGTGGCTCCGGTAGCGGCATACGAAAACTGCAACGGTATCGGCTATTTTGCCCTGCAGGTGCCCAATCCAGAATCCATGAACCCCGATGGCGACGACAGCGACTGGGCTTGGTTCGATCCAGACTTCATCATCGGTCGCGACCAACTGTGCGACGTGATCGGCGAGGGTGAGTTTCCAGCGCGCAGCGACCTCGACATTGCTCACCACGTCGGCTGGACACCAGAGCCGGACAATCGGCTCTACGTATTCACGCGCGTCGTTGATGACACGCTGAACGCCGACGTCACCGAGCCGAACGATGGTTGGCACGACGATGACCTCGAACTCATTCTGGATCCCGACCACGGTGTGTGGAACGAGGCGGCTGACGCCCTCCGCACCGGACACCAGCAGTGGACCTTCCACTACGCCCGTCCCGGTGGTTACCCCCTCGTGTCCTTCCTGCGCTGGAACCAGCCAGCGGAGATGCAGTGGGGGCCCGAGTCGGGTGCTGTTGAGGGGGCCGTCGTGGTCTCGCCAGCGGGTGCTGGTCACTTGGCCGCTGACGTGACGGTCAACTACGAAGTTCGCATGGAGGCCTACGATCCGTACCAGCCGGATGGCCGCGACGCAAGCGTCCGCTGGATCTTTGCAGCAGGCCAGACGATCGGCATGTCCCTGAGCCTCAATGAGGCGGACAGTGGAGGCCGAACGCACCAGATCACGACGCACATCCAAAACGGCGGTGCGCATAGCTCGGAATTCTCCTCCGAATTTACCTTGCTAGGCACCGGTGAGTTCGCCACAGGCACAGCCATTGAGGGGAGTAGTTGGGGTGCGGTGAAAGCCCTGATGCGGTAAGTAGGGAAACGCTCCACAGCTCTTGTTCCATCTAAGGGGGGAGGACGGTCCTCCCCCCTTCATTTTATCTAAACTGCGCGGAGAGATCGTTTTGAGAGTGCTCTGTAGCTGCCTGCTGATCCTGATTGTGTCCGGCTGTGGGCGCTACTTCCCGGGGCCTCTCCAGCCCAAGCCTAAGTCCGAGCAAGGCGAACACATGGTGGTCCATGATGATGGATCGGTGGCCTACGTCTTCGAGAGACTCGATATCGCGCTGCGACCCATGACGGACGCGGAGCTCAACCGCAGTTTCGCCACAAAATCGGGCAACGGCGCACTGTCAACTAACCCCTTTACATTCGGTGATTGGACCCCCCCAGGAGAGTCGTTTACGCCCCAGCGATTTACCGTATTCCTGCTTAGGGTCAAGAACTATGCGTATCCGAAGGTCAGGATCGATCCGTCTAGAATCGAGTTGCGATCCGCCAGCGAGCGTTTCTACAAGCCCCTGACATTCCTCGAAATCAGTGAGTACTACCGAGCCTATGCGTTGGCTTGGGCCGGGAACTACTATGCGCGCATGCGCGAGCGCGAAGATCTGCTGCGTCTCCACATGTATGCCGACGAGATGATCTTCAGCGGCCAAGAGTCCGAAGGCTTTATCGTATTTCCGCCCATGCCTCCAGACGTGACCGAGCTAGCCGTCCGCGTCAACGACATGGCCGTTCGTTTCAACTACGCTGATGAGCCGGTGGAGACCCTAGACCTGACCTACGGGTTCCAACGCGACGTCTTCAAGGGGTACCGGCCACCCGCTACCGTTTCGGCACGCTGACGTGCCCCTGACAGCCAAACGCGCGGGTATAGCCGTCCCGCTTGTCCTGACGTTTCTCCTGAGCATTGATGCGGGCGGCCAGATCGAGACCGTGCGCATCGGACAGGGTGGCGACACTTGGCAGAGCGTGGAGCTAGTGGCTGCGGGGGCGCAGGTCACGGCCGATTTGCTGCTACCGGCAGGCTTCACGGCCGACGAGAACATCGTCGCCGCTGTTCGCTGGACAGATGTTGGAACGGGCCCGGACGAGTTCATCCCCGAGGGCGGGGCCCGGGTGTGGGCGCGCGTTGCTGACGGTCAGCCGAATAACGTTCTCATCGACGGCAACCCAAACACATCCACTGGGGAGCGATTTCAGATTCCTGGCCAGTCTCAGGATGGCCGGATCTTCGTCTTCGATTTAGGTGCCTCGTTTCCCGTCGAACGGATTGCCTTTTTTCCCAACCCGGAAGATAGCACCGCCTTCCTGCGGGCCTACGAGATCAAGGTTAGCGACGGGCGCTCTTTTGGAGCAGACGAGCGGCCGATCTACGAGACCCTAACACGGGTCGAGATTTCCAACGAGGTTCGGACAAAGGCCGAGTTTCCACGCCAACTCGTCAGATATATCCGCTTGGAAACCCTGGAACCCAACCCCTTTGACATCGCCGAGATTGAGGTGTTCGGCCGGGGGTTTGTGCCCCGTGCTCAGTACGTCTCCAACTTCATTGATTTCGCTGGAGGAGGTGGGCGCAACTTTGGTCGCCTAACGGTCCACACGACCCGCGTATCCACCGAGCCCGACGCGGCTGCGGACGATCCGGTGCAGGCGGTGTTCCAAGTCCGGGCGGGCAACGACACCTCGCCTGAGTCCTATTTCCAGATCGATCTCGAAACCGGCAGTGAGACGGAGATCTCAGAGGAGGCGTACCAGAACCTCATCGACCGCGAGCGCACGACGAGATACGATGCAGCAAACTGGAGTGCGTGGTCGAATCCGGTGACAATTGATTCGACGGGCTCCTACGAGATTAGCCTCGACTTTCTGCCGATGCCGCGGCCCTTCTTCCAGTTCAGATTCTTCTTCGAAGGTACTGCGACCGACGTAATCCGAATAGATGCACTCGAATTCACCCACTCGTCTCCCCT
Source organism: uncultured Latescibacterota bacterium (assembly GCA_958295495.1). GTDB lineage: Bacteria > Latescibacterota > UBA2968 > UBA8231 > UBA8231. Next base: position 5,415,198 of record OY282352.1, on the reverse strand, counting down.
CGCTCTAAGGACGCGAGCCGAGGTCGTTCGCGTCGGCGATCCCTTCCCGCCGGCAGGTGTGGCTACCGTCGCTACGGGGCAGCCGGCGACCTTTGAGTACGCCTTGGCTGCGGATTTGTCCGGCAATGATGGATTCGATGGTTTGCGCATCGCAACGCCGGGCACTGCTCAGTTGGAATCGGTGTCGGTCGGCGAGGACCGAGAGGCAGTGGCCATCGACAGCATCTTTTTCGATGACAGCGGCATATCTCTATTCTTCCCGAGCCGCCCAATCACGGCCGCGAGCAACGCCACGCTCTTTGTGAGGTTTACAGCAACGCCCTTGCGGTACACAACCCTGTTCGAGGGTTGGCTCTTGGATTCAGCCGGTGCAGTTCCGCAGCGGGTTGCTCCCGGTGATGCCACCAACCTGCTCGGCACCAACTCCGTCGTCGTCTTCGGTTCTCTCGGGGACCCACTCGGCCGATTCGAGTTGGGGGCCGGTGTTGTGACCCCGAATGGAGACGAGCGAAACGACGACCTAACCGTGCAGTACGACCTCGTATTCCTCATCGAACCAGCGCAAGTACGCGTCTCGGTACACGATCTATCGGGTCGGCTCGTTCATACCCTCCTGCAAGAGGATCAGGCGGCAGGCAGCTACCTAGCCAGATGGACCGAGGCCCGCAAATTGCCTCCGGGGCACTACATCGTCCGACTGCGCGTCGAAACGCAGACCGAAACGTTTGAGCGTCTCCGGATAGTGGCGGTGTCCTACTAGTAGCGAGGAAGTATTTATGCGTACGCGAATGGTACTTACCGCAACGATCCTGATAGTCGCGGCAGCCGTTGCGGCCTACGGTCAGCCCCGCGTGGTGCAGATCGGCGGGGCGGCGGGGGATTTCTCGTGGTCCGAGGTGCGTCAGGAGGCCGTCGCCCTCGATGACACGACCGCTCCGGGCGCCTTGCAGCCCAGAGAGCTGCGGCCATGGGAGAACATCATGGTCGGCCCCGGGGTCTTTGCCAATATATTCGGCCTATCTTGGGCAGAGGGACAGACAACAGGCAAGGCCTTTGGTTTCCAAGCCGGCGTTGACCCACGTTTCTGGCACGGTGGGTACAGCCGCGAGGAGGCTGTGATCATCGACGGCGATCCCGAGACCGCGATCTCACTGCGTCAGCTAGTCGGGGACGGGCCGATAAGTACCTTCAACCAGATCCTGCGCCTGCAGGAAGAAATTTGGACCTTCGATCTAGTCTTAGAGACGCCGGTCAACCGGATCCTATTTTTCCCTCGGCAATCGGGCGTCGATAAGCGAGGCATCCCCAACAAACAGGGGTCGCCACAGGCGTATCGTCTCTCGATACAGAACGAGGCGGAGGAATTTTTGCTCGAAGGCTCCGAGCCGATTCCTAAGAAGACGCTTGCCACCGTCATCGAGGAAACCAAGTCCAACGCGAAAAGCCAAGTCGATGTCAGCTTTCCGTTGCAGCCGGCCAGATTCATCCGACTCGATCTGAGTTTGGCGGACCAGTTTTACAGCATGGCCGAGTTTCAGGCCTACGGAGAGGGCGTTCCGACGAACGTACATTATGTTTCCACTGCCATTCCGCTCGATGAGCCCGTCAACTTAGGCGAGATCACCTACTCCTTCCGCTCGCTTCGACGAGACCGGGAAGCGGACGCGCTCGTCGAAGACCCCGAAGGCGTCGCCCGACTGCTCTTGGAGACGCGCTCCGGCACCGACGACACGCCGCTGTCCCACTACATCGTAGATGATTTCGGGCGGGACAAGGAGGTAACAGAGTCGGAATGGCGGCGCGCCGCCCTGCCCCGACGGGAGAGTCTCTCCGTCCGCTATCCCAATCAGCGCAGTGTCATCCTCGACGACGAGACCAACTGGTCACCGTGGTCTTCACCCTATCGCTCCCCTAATCAGTTGAACCGATCCCCGGACGGCCGCCAGTATTTGCAGTTCCGGGCGACGTTCCTGACAGACGATGTGCTGTCCATCGGTCGCCTCGATTCACTACAGTTTGAAGTTTCCCCATTGCTCGCTTCGTCGCTCGTCGGCGAGGTCTCCTTGGCGGATGCGGCCCCAACGGCGACGACGACTGAGGCGCAGCCGGCGGAATTCCCCATTGGAGAGCGCCGTCAGCTATACTTCGACATCGCGGCAGACTTTGCCAGCGATTCACAGGGATTTGATGCCGTGCGACTGACGGTCCCCTTTGGCACTCGTTTTGAGGGGCTGAGGATGGGCGATGCAGACCTCGTCTCGGTGGTTCCCGACAGCGTGTGGCCCGGGGATGGGATCGCCATCGACGGCGAGCTTTTTGTCTTTTTCACCTCCAACCGAGTGTCGCGCAGCAATGATATCCCCGTCCGCATTGACCTCGAGACCTCTCTCTTCACCTCTTCCACGATCTTCGCGGGGGAGGTCATCGACTCTGCCAGCGACAACCTGCCCCAGTCGGTGAACGGGGGGAATGCGAGGGATGATGTCCCTACCAACAGTCTGCAGGTTTTCTCGCGCGATGCGCGGACGACCGTTCTCGATGGTGTGCGCCTCATGCAGTCGGTGCTGACCCCGAATGGGGACCGGGTAAATGACGAAATCCGAGTCGAGTTCAGTGTCCTCTTCGTCAACCAAGCAGACGTGACAGTAAAAATCTACGATGTCGCCGGACGCTATATTGCGCTCTTGGCCGCTGAGAATCGGGGCCGATCGACTCAGCAGGTGTCTTGGGATGGTCTCGATGATAACCGCACCTTAGTCCCTCCAGGCCTGTATCTGCTGTTGGTCGAGGTGAATACCCAAAGGGAGACCGCACAGCGACTACTGACAGTACCCGTCGTCTACTAGGAGTTTGCAATGACTATGGCAAAAACAAGCTTATGCACCACCGCCATGGCCGCATGGCTGCTGTCCAGTCACGCGGCGGCCGATGAATTTCGCTTCGATCATCTCAGCGATTGGCAGGCTTGGACGAGCCCGATTGGGGCCATTCAATTGCGGCCAGACGGGCAGGTCGAGCTGGGGTGGTATGGAACGGACACCGATCCGATGGATGATATGTCGCTGTTTTCGCATCCCACCCGCAAAAGTGGCGAGGTCTTCGGGGGGCTGACGGCACAGTCGAACAACCGCGACGCCCGGTTTCTCGCCGATAACGACCGCGCCACGTGGTGGCAGCCCGACGCTGGTGCCGATCCCGACAATGCCTGGCTACACATCGACCTGGGCCGCGTGGTCCTGCTCGAGGAGATCCGCTTGGTCTTTCCAGACACCCTCGGCTTACGCCCCTTCCGGGATTTCTCGGTTTTTGTCAGCGAAGGTTCCACAGTGTCTTCGTCCGCAGATGTCTGGCGGTTCCATCGCGTCTTCACGACCACCGAGCCCAACGAGTTGGGAGAGATCGTCATTCCCTTGTCGATTGAGGATTTCGGAGACATTGCAAGCGGCGAGAATCTGGTGACGGGCAAGTCGCTGGACTTCATGCCCGTACACTACATCCGCTTCCTTCCCCACGAGGTTGGGAAAGACGCGGCACTGGCGGAGATTGAGGTGACCGCGATCGGCGATAATATCGCGTTGACTACCTTTGATCGAGGGGGGGCGATCCGCTCGGGACTCAAAAAAGTGGAAGAAATCCGCGATGGAACCGTTGACAATGTATGGCCCTTGATTTCAAATACCCTCAATCGCTTCTGGCAGGATGGCGGGATGTGGTTCGAGTGGGACCTCGGGGCCCTCTTCCACATCAGCCGAATCGTGTTCTACCAGTGGCCTCCCGATCGGCTAGGTCGAACCACATTCGGAATCGGCGGTACCAACACCGGCTACAACCTAGAGATGACAGACGGAACGCCGATCGCCCGAGACGATCCATTCCGCAGCCCGTTCGACTACACGCGCGTCTCGCTGGTTGACAACAGCCGGGCACCGAGACGCTATGTCTTTGACCACCAGCTAGCAGATCGGGTCGGCCGCTATCTGTTTTGGAACCACCGGGACATCGAGAACAGAAGAGTTGGATACATCATGTTAGAAGTATTCATCTATTCCGCTGGCTACCCCGCACAAGCGGCATTGACATCCGACTTCATCAACCTCGGGGCGGCCAAGAGCATCACGGGGATCTCGTGGGATGCCGACACCCCGCCGGGGACCCGAATCACCGTGCAGACTCGCACGGGCAATGAACTCGATGTGGAGCAGTTTTTCTTCAAGAAGAACGGTGAGCCGATCACGGAGGCGCAGTACAACAAGCTGCCCAAAGTGGTCCGCGGTGAGATCGTCGAAGTGCCCAAGGAAGGTGCGGACTGGAGTGGTTGGAGTGAGCCGCACCTTTCGTCGGGCCAGCCCTTTCGGTCGCCCACCCCCAGACAGCTATTGCGAATGCGGGTGAGTCTGGAGACCGACGATCCTAAAATCACTCCGGTCCTCAAGTCAGTGACGCTTCACTTCGACGAAGCACTGGTGCAAAAAGGCGTTGAGGCCGCGATCTATCCACGGGAGGCGACCGCCGGTGAGTGGCAGGACTTTCGCTACGTGCTGCAACCGACCTTTACGGCCAGAGACCAGGGCTTCGATCGCGTGATTCTGCCCGTGCCAAGGGAAGTGCGGGATGTGTCGCTGCGCATCAATGGTGAAGAGAGCGAAGGCTCTGTCGAGTCCACCGCGGACACGCTCGTTGTCGCCATGCCCCGACGCGTACTGCGGGATTCGGTAGAGGTGATGTTCACCGCGCGACCGCTGAGCAATCCCACCCGCTTCCTCGCATCCGTGGCCAACTCCACACAACCGGATAATCTGCAAGCAGTGAGGCCGCCGGACATTGACGACGACGGCGATGGCGAGTTCGATCGCACCGACCGAGAGGCCCTCTTCGTCTTCCTACCGGACATAGCCACAGGAGGTACTATCCGCAATCTCGTCGTATCGAGCCGCGTCATCACGCCCAACGGCGACGCTATCAACGACAATTTGCGCATTACCTTCGATCTATTTCGGACCAGAGTCGCCGCTGAGCTACGGCTCTACAACTTGGCGGGGCACTTGCTCCGGGTCGTCTCCGGCCAGCGAGGGGAGACGCAGCAGCTAGTGTGGGATGGGATGGTCGATGATCGGCCGGCGGAACCTGGGATCTATGTCTGCCGCGTAGAGGTGCCGGCAGACGCCGGGCCGGAGGCCGAAACCCTGCTGGTGAGCGTAGCCTACTAGGAAAGTTGATCCAATGACAACACGTGACGGCAAATTAACGCGGGAGAGCTGGACATGAAGCGCAACGGGGTCGGCTCCATCCTAGCGGTTCTGCTACTGCAAGGGACGCCAGGCCGAGCAGTCGAAGTTGGTCTGTTCAATCCCTACATCACTGAAGGGGCCCGAATCAGTCCTGAGACCCTGGTTCCAACTTTGCGGAAGTGGTATCTGCCCCAAGCACTCTACTCACTATATGGCTGGCAGGGGAGTACTTACACCAACTATGCTCGGAACCAGTACCGGCGATATGTGAGAACCGAGCTCGAAGGCGACCGCTACTACGACCTCTACGGCAATTACTTTACCAAGGGCTGGAACATCTACAACTTCACGAATGAGTATCCGCGGGATTTCGGTAGCGGAATCTGGAAAGATCCAAATTTCAGCCAGTGGTTCAATCGTCTCATCGTGGTCTCCGGGGCCAAGGGGCAGTTCCACACCTCCCTGACCATCGGCGAGGGCATTCGCTCCACGATGACGCCGCTCACCTTCTCCAAACCGCTTTTCGACGGTCTGCAGTGGGACTTCCAGACCGATAAGTACGGAGTGAGCGTCTTGGCGGCGCGGGCAGATTCGCCCGGGCGCGTGGCCATCGCCGTCGACCAAGGACCGGCGCGGCAAACGACCTTCACTCAGTTACTCGGCCTGAACGGAAGCATGGCCGTCGGCGATTTCGCGACATTGGGGGGAAGCTATCTGACGACTTTTCACCAGAACTCGACGCTCTCCCTCGACGAAAATTCGCTGCGTGGCGTCCTCGGCGGTCGCCTGAATGCGGGAAATGTTCAACGGTTGATCGTGCGTTTGTCAGACGACTCACCGGAGGACGGCGTCGGCGGCGCACTGCTTCTCCGCGAGCAGATCTTCATCGACGGCGTCGAGCATCCCGAGATCGACCCGATCATCGAAGGGGGTGTCGCACGCGAGGGCCTGCTAGAAGCCAGCGGTTCCAATACGGTCACCCTGACGTATAACATTGAGACGGATTTCCGGCCGGGTCCCGATGAGGAGATCACCGATTTCCGGGAGATCGAGCGAATCGAGGTGGGGCTAGTAGTGGCCAACGACTACCTCGTAGAAGTCGCATCGAACCTGCAGACCAACGCGACGCTGGAACCCGCCTTCCTGCCCGTCGCCCAAGCGCAGGGCAACATTACCGACGCCTCCAACCAGCGATTTATCCGCTTTCAGTACGGGATCCCTTCGAGCAATGAGTTGCGGGGGGTGAACCTCGCAATCAGCGATGTGAGGGGTTTCAACCTCCGATCTGAGTACGTGAGCAATCGGCGCAACCGACGGTTCCCCAACCAGACCATCCGCAGCAACCAAGCGCTCGCTCACGACGAGTCCGAGGCGTACTACGCCACGGCATCTCAGATCGCGTACCCCTTTTTCGGATACGGGGAGCTTTTCAGCATTGAGCCTGGGTACTCGACGTCTATGTTCATCCCCGACTCGCAAGGCTTCGTCGATTACGAGAACGAGGAGAACTATCTCTACGAACTCGTCGACGACAACGACGACCAAGATCGCTTCCCGGACTGGATTCGCCGCAGCGCGAATCTGAGTGCCCTGTTTCCAAACCAGAATCAGTTCCCCGATCGGGAGGTGTTTCCGGGCCTCGACGAGAACCAAGACTTCATCTCCGACTTCAATCAGAATCAGAACAACCAGCCCGATTACAGCGAGCCGTTCTTCCGCTACCACGTCGATTCGCCCGAATTCCTTTTCGGCACTGACATGAACAACAATACCATCATCGACCGTTTCGAGAACGACACGGAACCGGATTACCCGTACAAGCGGGACAGCAAGGGATACAACCTCTACGTCGGTGTTGAACTGATGCCGAAAAGCCGCCTCATGTTGGGGCGCTCGCGGATGGAACAGCACTCCAGCGACCGCCGGGCGGTCTCCACCTACGGTCTGCTGACGCTGCAGAAGGAGTATCCGCAGCGTGGTCTGTCGATCCAGCTAATGGAGTTCGTCCGCAAAGTCGAGGATGACATCCCCGACAATCTCATCCAATGGGTGCAGCCGGCCTTCTCTACTGGCACGCTGCAGGACTTTAGCGATCCGTTGATCGCGCAGGATACCTTCATCAACACCCTCTACCTTCAAGTAGATTGGAATCCGTTAGTTACGACCCAGACGAAGCTCAAGTACGACGCCTACAATCAGCAGGGGGATGCGGCGCAGGGAACGCAGGATGAGAGGTTCTTGGGCCTAATCAGCAAGGCAGATCGTCAATTCTGGGCAACGCCGACTGTGCTCCTGTGGCCTCAGTGGAAGCAGCGATTTTCTTCTCGCACGCCGACCAACCCGCGCGAGCGCCGCACGCGCGACCTTGCGGAACTTTTCTTCTTTCTCGTCAGCTATCACATCTCCCCTAAGCTGACTCTCGGTCTTGGCACCGAATACGAGCTTTTCAACAACCTGAAGAGCCGCCCTGAAGGCGGTGCGGTTGACTACCAAGATGACTTCAGTCGCTTGACTCTGGCATCGCAGTTTTCCAATCAGGCGGCGTATCTGGGCTACGAGCTGACCGCGAACATCGGCATGCGGTGGACGCGACGCAGCGTCAGTGGAGAAGATGCCGACACGAATACGATGATCTTCGTGGACGTGTTTGCGGGTCTTGGAACCGGTCAATGATGAGAATTTTGTCGCGCGCCATTATCTTGCTGACAGCGGGACTGCTGGCCTGCGAACAGACCGAACAATACGAGCCAAAGCCCACCGTCGTCGCCATCATCGGCCGGGATGCGATCGATGTCGAGGCATACACCAAGATGGCGACGAAGCTTCTTGCCTCTTCCCATCGCGGCAAAGATCCCGCCAATCTCGACACGAAACGCCAGCTACTCAATGCGATGATAGACAGACAGCTTCTGGTGATGGAGGGACAACGCAGGAAGCTGGCCGCATCGTCGAGAATCGTAGCTGCTCTCGAGCAGCTACGGAGCAAACTCGTCTGGCGCGCCCTGTTCAACGCGGTCTCTGTCGATGCGGGGATCGACACGTCAGGCATCCAGACCTTCGCCCTTGAAGGAGGGTTCACCGAAGAGGTGCTGCTCCAGCACGCGATGCTGACAAATGAGGCCGATGCGTGGAGTGTCCTCGAGGCCCTCGCTGCAGGAGAGCCGCTGGATGTTCTCGCTGTCGAACGTTCGATCCACCACGAGACCGGGCACTTGGGGGGCTACTTTAGCTACATGTCTGTATCCCAAGTGCTCCCAGAGGTCAGGGAGCAATTGCTGTCTCTGGAGCCTGGTCAAACCTACCCGGAACCTCTGACCTCCCGCTACGGGGTTCACGTGTTTCGCCTTGTCGATCGCCGCCCCGCCGACATTGCGAGCCGCTGGGATGTTGTGCTCAAGGAGTTCCGCGTACGCGAAAGGACTCGCGTCTTCGAGGCCTTCGCCGACAGCTTGGCGAAGGCGAATGGCCTAGTCTGTGCGCCACTGGCCGGCGACCGCCCCGCGTCGGACCCGCTCTGCACTTGGGCGAGCGGCCAGCTATTGTCCTCCGACATCGACTTGGCCGCGGCTGAGGCCGATCCTCAAAGCTGGTTGCACAAGAAGGCCCGGGATCGCCTGGTCGTTGAGGAAGCCAAGCGTCGTGGCATGGACCGTCAACCCGGGGTGCGCGATCAGGTCAATGCGCTGAGGGAAGAAATGATGATCGACAGCCTCCGTCGGGTCGTCGTTGGACGTATTGAGGTGTCGGATGCCGAGAAACGGGCGTACTACGAGGAACACCCTGAGCTGTATGGTCCACGTCCGACGGTTCGCGTCGATGAAGTGCTCGTCGCGGACCTCACTCTGGCACAACGACTCCGCGGCCAAGCCGAGGCGGGTGTCCCCATCGACTCCCTCGCACGGGCACACAGCATTCGCGAGGTGACGAAAAAGAGAGGCGGGTCAATGTGGCTCGTCACGAGAGACAACCCGCTCCTCGGGGATCTCGCGCCCCTCGCTCTCGACTCGGAAGTGGGTGCGCTCCTCGGACCTCTCGAAGTACCTGGCGGGTATTCCGTTCTGCGTATCGCCGAAAAGAGTCAGACACCGGCGCGACCCTATGAGGCGGTGGAACGAAACATTGAAGTAATCCTCCGCCTGAGTGCCGAGCACCAGAGGATGGACTCGTTGCTCGTCCAACTCCGCGGGGACTTTGCCGACGAGATCGTGGTCCATGAAGACGCGCTGGGCTCCGTACTGACCGCTTGGGGTGCTCGCGAAGACGATGCCCGGAATTGAAGAGCACTTGGATCTGCGAGTGTCATGCCTGCCGTTTTTGTCTTCTTCCTACTGAGTGCCTGCGAGGGGCCTGTACCCGAAAAACAGGCACTTAGGCGGCAAGAAGCCGCACGAGCCGTCCTCGACAGCGCACTCGAGCACTCGGCTCGCGGTGAATCCGCCGAAGCGATCCTGCTGCTGCAACGTGCGGCCCAGCTAGAGCCACGGGACCCGGTCATCCACTACGATCTCGGCAACAATCTGGCGCGGCAGGGCCGTCTCGACCAAGCCGCTGCGTCGTACCAACGAGCGATATCCCTCAAGCCCGAGTACGCGGCAGCCCATTACAACTTGGCCTCCGTGCGCTCTGCGGCAGGACGGCACGAAGAGGCAGAAGAGCTGATGGCGCGAGCGATCGCGGCCGACAGCGGATATCAGTCCGCCCACAAGGCTTTGGCGCAGCTGCGGGAACGGCGAGGCGACTACGCCGGCGCCATCGAATCGCTGGAGATTGCGGTGGGAATCCGTCCCGACGATGTGGAGGCACGCAACCAGCTAGGCTACCTGCTGGGGAAGCAGGGGCGGCCGGCCGCGGCCAAAGCGATTCTGGAGAGAACGCTGCAGATCGACTCGACCCACGCAAACACTTGGGCACACTTAGGTGCGCTACAGCTTGCCGCCAAGGACTTCACGAGTGCTCGCCAGCATCTCGAGAGGGCCATTCAGCTCAATGCTTACCATGCGAAGGCGCACTTCAATCTGGCCAACTGTCTGATGCGGCTGGGGCAGAAGGAGAGTGGGCAAAACATGTTGCGTCGGTTCGAGATGCTGAGAGCAATCGACACGGACATCGCCAAGTACCGCGAGGCGATCCGCCACGACCCCACCGATCCGGCTCTCTATCAGGCACTGGCTCGCCTGTATTCGAGACGGGGCGAGACGGACAAAGCGATTCAGCTCTACCGACAGGCTATCTCACGAGATGCCGAACTGGCCGCCGCCCACAACAACTTGGGAAACCTTCTGCTGCAGCAGAAGCGACCCGCAGAGGCGGCCCGGGCCTATCGAGCAGCGTTGCTCGCCGACTCCACCTACGCCCTCGCCCACAATGGGATCGGCACCGTCAGACTGCTCTCGGGGAATAGGCTAGAGGCCATGGAGGCCTTTGAGCGGGCAGTCGAATTGGACTCCTCAAACCGCACGTTCGCCGACAACCTCAGATCCGTACAGATACTCCTACAGCACGCAGAAAAATCGCGCGCTCGCTGAACGACCATCATCGCGCCCCACAGATTCGTCGCGGCCGATTCCATCTGATTAAAATTCAGCTCTTTTCCAGAGGCAATTTACTTGGGGCTGCCACCGGCGAGATTGACCGCTTTGTGGGTTTTGAGATATATTGCGACTCATGTGTGATCATCAGCATCGAGCCAATCGCTGGCCCTTTGTTGTTACCAAGTTCTTGGCGAATGTGCGGGGCAGTGGCCTCCCTTGGCACCGCGGCCAACATCTGGCGCAGACTGCACACGGGACCAATCTGCTGCGGCAATCACGGCGATCTTGGCTGCTGAAAGAGCTAATCCCCGCTGGCGTGTCCGGCGACCCATTTCCTTTTTTGCAAATCCCTCAGCTAAACCTGTATCATCGCTAGATAACGACAAGGAGCGCGAAATGGACGAGGTGCGAATTGGCATTATTGGCCTCGGCGGCATGGGCAGCAGCCACGCCACCTATCTTTCCCAAGGCCAAATCGCCGGCGCGGAACTCGCGGCCGTAGCCGACATCGATCCGGCGCGGCTCGCGGATGTGCAAGACAAATACGGCGCGGGCGTGCAAGCCTTCGCCGGGGCCAACGCCCTGTTTGCAGCCCAATGCGTGGACGCTGTGATCGTCGCCACCCCCCACTACTTCCACCCGCCGCTGGTGATCGCCGCGCTGGAAAACGGCCTGCACGCCATGAGCGAGAAGCCGGCTGGGGTCTATACGCGCCAAGTCCGCGCGATGAACGAGGCTGCGGCCAAAAGCGACCGGGTCTTTGGCATGATGTTCAACCAGCGTGCGCGCGGCGAGCACCAGAAGCTGAAGTCGCTCGTCGAATCCGGTGAACTAGGGCCGATCCGGCGCACAATTTACATCATCAACAACTGGTTCCGCGCCCAGAGCTACTACGATTCGGGTGGCTGGCGGGCGACTTGGGCCGGCGAAGGTGGCGGCGTGTTGGCCAATCAGTGTCCGCACAACCTCGACCTGTGGCAGTGGATATGCGGAATGCCGCAGCGAGTGCGCGCCTTTTGTCGCTTTGGGCAGTACCACGACATTGAGGTCGAAGACGATGTAACGGCCTACGTCGAATACGAGACCGGAGCTACGGGCGTTTTTATTACCTCTACGGGCGAGGCCCCGGGGACCAATCGGCTGGAGATTTCAGCGGACCGCGGCAAGGTGGTATTAGAAGGCGGCAAAATCACCTTCTGGCGCACGACGGAGTCGGCGAGCAAATTCCTCGTGGAGTGGCCGCATGGGTTTGGCAGCCCGGAGGTCTGGAAGTGCGAGATCCCAAGCGGCGGCGGCGCGGAGCACAAGGGAATTACCCAAAACTGGGTGCAGGCCATCCGCACGGGGTCGCCGCTGTTGGCCGCCGGGGCCGAGGGGATCAACGGCGTGGAGTTGGCCAATGCCATGTTGCTTTCGACGTGGACGGACGATTGGGTACACATCCCGGTGGACGAGGACTTGTACTACGAGGAACTGCAAAAGCGAGTGGCTACTTCCAAGGTGAAGGAGGGGGGCGGGCAGGTGATGGATGTGCAGGGGACGTTTTAATGCGAAAAGAGGTGGTAGTCGGCGGCCCATGATAAGGAGCGAACCGTGAAACTTGCGTTGATGCTAGGAGATATGCTGCCGCCGGCAGCAATGCGGCCCGAGGGGTTTGAGGCGGTGCAGATGTTTTTCGGCTCGGGAACTGACGGAGGGGCGCAGGACCCGTCGGCGGAAGAGATCGACAAAGTGCTACAGGCGGCCGATATCGCGCTGGCGGCGATGACCTTGCACGTCGATCTGGTCGGGCCAAAAGGCGCGGTCCAAGATGATGTCGCAAGGCTGGTGCGCTGCGTGGAGAAGACCGCGGCGCTCGACGGGCGTTTCGGCGACAACGCGCGGCCGGTGCTGGTGTGGCATCCGTCGGGGTATCCAGAAGAGGATGTTGACGATCGGGCGGTGTTTGAGGGGTTGTGCGCCGGGCTGGCGCCGGCTTGCGCGGCGGCCGAGAAATCCGGCGTTGTCATCGCGGTGGAAATGACGCGGGCGGGGAGCATCGACGGGGCGGAGCGCTTTTTGCGGGTGCAGGATCGAGTGGGGTCTGCGGTGCTCAAAGTCTGCATGGACGCGGCGAACTTCGCGCCCGACCGCACCCCGCTGGTACGCGCAGTGCGGATGCTCGGCCCCGACATCGCAATCGCCCACGGCAAGGATGCGCGCTTTGCCGAGAATGGCGAGGTTGCCGACTACGGGCCGACGGGGTCGGGGCGCTTGGACTATCCGGCCTATATCGGCGCGTTACAGGAGTGGGCGCAGGTGCCCTATTTCGTCTTTGAGTACTACAAAAATCGCGCGGACGTGCTGAAGGCCCGCGACATTGTGCGCGCTTGTTTGTAGATGCGTCCAGAATACCATCCCGACGTTGCGAAAGCATTTCCCACAGACGAGTCGACAAAGGAGGCTCTCCGTTTATGAAAAATAGCTATATCAAAAAGCCAGTAACCTCGAATGAACTCCGCAGCTTGGCAAAACTGGCCGTCGCGGAAGAGAAGGCATTCTTCGTACGCAATAAGGACTTAGCTGAACCTTACCGGCAGCGTCTGATCCTCGTGGCTCTATGCCAAGGTGCCGCACTTCAGTATTTAGGCTGTGGTTACGGAGTAAAAGATTTTGATGTTCATTTTTTTTATGCACAGAATCCGAACAAGCCCAGGTTGAGTCGAACTGTGAAAACTGTGAAACACGAATATGAGTGCGTAGCCTCTTTTCCAGAAGTACCAATAGACTTTATCCGCACGATTGTTCCTGGGGCCCAGCCGCATCTGGAACCAGAGGCAGCTATTCAGACGGTGCGAGAATTCTTGCGGAGCAAGCCGACTTCAAACGCGTCTTATTTGTCGCAGAAGGCTGTGATCGGGCTCTACCCGAATGAGATGTTTGAGGAGCAAATTTGGCCGATAGGATGAGCGATGATTACTATCCTCCATACCTATTCGTGGACATCGCTAGTTCGGAACGCTAAAGGAGAAGGTAGTTGTCCAGAAAACTTTTTGTTGTATGCGTGCTTGTCGTCGGCTTGTATGCCGGATGCCAAGCGGAACGTCCGGCAGGAATGGTGCTCTATTTCAAGTCTGGCGACGAGACATTTCTGCTGCTCGCAGATCACCGCGCAAGTAACAGGGGTTGGGCGGCGTACGGAGGGGGTTCCCACGAGGGCGAAAGCACCGCGGAAACGGCGGCGAGAGAAACGGAGGAAGAGACGCGAGGATACTTTCTGCGCGATGATTTGCTGGCTATGATCGAAGGACAGAAACCAGTGATAGATCGCAATGGCTTTGCCCTGTACTTCGCGGAAATCCCATTTGTTCCAGCGCAACTTGTGACCAACAACCCGCTCCCAAGTGACGATAAATCCTACGTTGAAAGAGGGCCGTACGCTTGGATTCCGTACTCAGAACTTGACAAATACTTAAAAGGCCCGGTCAACTACGAGGAAAGATACCCCATTGGAGAGACGCTTCTCCCTAGTGGGCAAAATACGGCGTGGTTTTGGCCAATCTGGCTTGGCAATGTCTGGCGAGCCATTGAAACCGATTCTATGCCTTGGACGATCGAGCGTTAGAACTTGCACAAAGAGATTCAACGGTGAATCGACTTAGACACTCTTAAAATCGACCGTTCCTTGGACCGACAGAGCATTTTCCACCGCGCCGACGCAGTGGATTACTAGTCGGGCGAAACTAACTGAGAGGGCAACATGAGCGACTTTTTGCGACTTAATTTGCGTTCCCAGCGCCTTGCACAGGACGAAGGCGGCCACGCTATCTGGCAGGTGCAAACCAGCACCCAAGAATGGGCGGCAGACCAAACCGCGCTCTTGCTCTGCGACGTGTGGAACGGCCATTGGTGCCGTGGCGCGGTCGAGCGCCTCAATGCTATGGTCGAGCGGATGGACGCAGTGGCCCGGGTGGTGCGCACGGCCGGTGGCCTGATCGTCCACGCGCCTTCGGATACCATGGACTTTTACGCCGATGCGCCGGCGCGCAAGCGCGCAAGCGCGGCACCCCAAGTTGCGCCGCCGCCCGACGCCGAGCGCGCGGATCCTCCCTTGCCGGTGGATGCCTCCGATCACGGGGCGGACACGGGCGAGACCGAGACCTACAAGGCTTGGAATCGGCAGCATCCGGGGATTGGAATAGACCAAGAGCGGGATATTATTTCAGACAGGGGGACGGAGGTGTATAGCTACTTGCAGCACCAAGGGATCGCGCATCTGCTAATTATGGGGGTCCATACCAATATGTGCGTTTTGCACCGGACCTTTGCCATCAAGCAGATGGTGCGCTGGGGGGTGGATGTGGCACTGATCCGCGACTTGACCGACGCGATGTACAATCCAGCCATGCCGCCCTACGTCAGCCACGACGAGGGCACGGGCTTAGTGGTCGAGTTTATCGAAAAATTCTGGTGTCCGAGCGTGGAGAGCAAAGATGTAATCGAGGAGTAAAATCGCGTCCCACTACCAAAATCGCCTATGCACAGGCGATTCGCACTTAAAAGCAAACCCAAAGGAGGTGCTTTTATGCGACTCATTAGTACGTTTTGCCTCATGTTGGCCTTTGTGCTGGCCGGCAGTGCCCATGCCCACATCGGCGAGAAGATCTATCTGATCTTCGAGATCCCGGATGCCGACTTGGAGGATATCAACCTCTTCGATGCGGATATCTCCGACTGGGAGGACGTGGTCGGCGACGCTTCGCTTGGGCCTGATGACTTTTTTGCCGACCCGACTGTTGGCGACGGTGCCCAGTACAACCCGGCCGATATGGAATACCGGCTCTGGCTGGGCTGGAACGAGACCAACAATCGGCTCTATTTAGCCGCCGAGCGCCTCGATGATGTGTACATCAACGAGTACGCCGGCGGCGCACCCGCCTCGGTGTGGCGGTACGACTCGGTCGAGTTCATGGTGGACGGCGATCACTCCGGTGGCCAGTACAATTTCAATAACGACGAGACCATGACCGACGAGGAGAAGGCGCTCAACCAGAACCGCCAAGCCCAGAAGTGGAATGCGATTTTCGACGCGCCCGATGGGCGCATTCTGGGCTATCCCGGCCGGGCAGAATGGCTCAACTCGCCACCCTTGAGCGATGGCGGCGGCGGGTCGGTCGGCAGCGGGCCAACCGTGTCGATTCTCGAGATTTACGTCACGCCCTACGACGACATCGTCTTCAGCGACCAAGCGGCCAGCGTGGCCACGGACTTGGAGGCTGGCAACATCATTGGCTTGCAGATCGCCATGCCAGACTTCGATACTGCTCCCCAAGAATACCGGGGCTACCACACCCTCTCCGGCCAAGCAGCGACCTTCCGCTTTGCCGAGCGCTTCGTCGATGCCCAGCTAGTCAGTGCTGGCGACGCCACTGCGGTGGACGATCTGTCTTGGGCGCGGATCAAGGCGAGTTTCGGCGAATAGACCTTCTCCTTTATTATTTCATGCGAGAGAGGTAGCACTTCTCTCGCATGGAGTACTTTTATCTTAGAAGCTGTCTGGAAATTCTTGGTGCGCCCCAAGCGCGAGTGAGAACGTGGTGCCCGCTGGGGTTTTCAGACCTTATCGATTCTTCTATGACAAACAAACTTCAAGACGCCTTTGAAAAGGCTTCTATTGCCGCGGCCCTCTTGGTAGTGGTAGATAACACTCTGGGACCAGCAGATGAGGCGGATGAGGCGGCATGGGACGCCTTGGTAGGCTCAGCCCGCTCCCACGCTCTGCTCGAAAAGATGGTAAAGAAGGCCCAAAAAGCTGTGGAACGAGGAGATGTTAGTAATTTCGATCCCGGTAATATGGCTCAATGAACTCCAGAGCAGCCGCAGATTCTTGGGCGGCATTCTATCGTCTTCCCCGGTCCGTTCAAGCCCAAGCCGTTGTTGCTTACCGGAGATGGCGAAGAAACCCTCAGCAAAGAGGGCTTTTTTTAAGCAGGTCAAAAGGGGAACCCTGCCTATCTACTCTGTGCGGATCGGACGCGGTTGGCGGGCTTTAGGCTATAAAGCCGATGAAAACACAATGATCTGGTTTTGGATTGGCTCACATACCGAATACGACCGTCTTCTTTCAGGCTAAAGAATTTTACGAGATCAGTGGACAACTCCACGATCAAGGCCGCAAAGGTACTCGTGATCAGCTTGCAAATAACAACGCGCAACAAAGTCATCGGCTGGACAGTCGTTGGGCTGGGGCTGCTTTGCGGCCAAGCGACAGCGCAAGGGACGACTCGCGTTGAAGTGCCCATTTTTGAGGGCGGTGCGGGATTGGACTTTTTCTTTTTTGCCGCACGCGAGTACGAAAAGGTCCGTCCCGATGTGCAGCTCGATCTCTATGGCGATCCGCGCATCGCCGACAAGGTTCGGGTGCGGATCCTCGAAGGGACGTTCCCGGAAGTTAGCAACGCGGGTCTCAATTATTGGGCGCTGATACGCAACGGCGAAATCCTGCCCCTCGACAGCTATTTGGACGGGCCGAGCTGGGACGGGGACCGGACTTGGCGCGCGTCCTTCCTACCCGGCAGTCTCGATCGCTATGAATACGAGGGCAAGATCTACGGCATTCCCTTCCTCTATTCGGTCTATGCCGTCTGGTACAACAAGAACATGTTCGAGGAGAACGGCTGGGCACCGCCGCGCACTTGGGACGAGTTTTTCGCCCTCTGCGAGCAAATTCGCGCAGCAGGGATCTGGCCGCTGGCCTTTCAGGGACGCTATCCAGGCTATATCGGCGGCGTGACCGACAACGCCTATTACCATCTCGCTGGCCGCGCCCGGTTCTACGAGCAGAAGGAGTTGGTGCCGGGCAGTTTCGCCAACCCCGAATACGTGACGGCACTCGGGCTCATCCAGCGCACGGCGCAGGAGTACTTTCAGCCCGGTGCCCTCGGCATGAGCCACACCGAGGCGCAGCTCGAGTTTTTCTTGGGCCACACCGCCATGGTCTTTTGCGGTTCTTGGCTCAAAAGCGAGATGATGGGTAAAATCCCCGACGGCTTCCGCTTGGGGACGTTTAATTTGCCCGTGGTCGAGGGCAAAGCCGGCGAACCCGGTGCCATATATACTGGTGCCGGGTATTACTTTGTCTTCAAAAACAGCGCCCACCCCGAGTTGGGCGTGGATTTTTTGCGCTTTATGACCTCGCGGGAGATGGCGGGCACATTCGCCGAGATGCGCGATATTTTGGTGGCCATCGATGGGGCGATGGAGGGGCGGACGACCGAGGACATGCAGGACTTGGTGAACTTGGCGCAACGAGCGACAACTACCTATGGCACGGCCCCGGGCGAGGGCTTCCCGGAGATGGACCAGTTCCTCAACGACGTGCGCTTCAAGATCGTCAACGGGCAGCTAACGCCGGCCGAGGGCGCTAGAGAGCTGGAGTCGGCCGCCGAGGCCGTGCGCAACCGCAGCCAGCGTCCCGACCAAGTTACCGCCCGCCACTTTTGGAAACCCGCGCTGCTTTTGGGGCTTTTGGCGCTGGCGATGGGCTATTGGTCGTACACGACGGCGCGGCAGTGGCGCGAAAGGCGGGTCGGCCAAGCTGTCCGACCTACCAGCACCGTGCGCCTGCACTGGACTGGGGTGGTGGTCTTCATTGGTCCGGCCGTGGCGTTCTACACGCTCTTTGTGGTCGTGCCCAGCATCAAGTCCTTTTTTTGGAGCGCGATGCGCTGGGACGGGCTGACCGAGATGGTCTTTGTCGGGCTGTTGCACTTCCAGCGGCTGCTCTTTGAGAGCGATGAGTTCTGGATTGCGCTGTCGAACAATCTCTTCATCATGTTCGTCATCCCGCTCTGCGTGTTGCCGCTGGCGCTCTTTTTGGCGGTGTGCATCAGCCGCGAGCTCGTCGGGGCCAAGCTCTTTCGCATCGTCTTCTTTTTTCCCAACATCCTCGGCGGGGTGGCGGCGACGCTGCTGTGGATGCACCTGTACAATCCACAGGGCGGACCGGTCAACACGGTGTTGGTGGCCTTGGGATTGGAGGGGTTTGCCGGCTTTGCTTGGCTGGCGCAGGACAACCTCTACTGGGCGCTGATACCCATGTCGATCTGGGGCGCGGCCGGGTTCAACATGGTGCTGTTTTTGGCGGCGATGGAGAGCATCCCGCAGAGCATGTACGAGGCAGCCGACATCGACGGGGCCTCGGCTTGGCGACAGTTTTGGTCGATTACCGTGCCGCTGATTTGGGAGGTGCTGTCGATAGCGATTGTGTTTATGATCATCGGCGGGATGAAGGCGTTTGAGGTGATTTGGCTGCTGACCAATCAGCGGCCGACGACCGACAACCACGTAATCGGTACGCGGATGGTGCAGGCCATGTTTGTCGAGTTCAAGGTGGGGGAGGCCACGGCGATTGCAGTGCTGCTTTTCTTGATCGTCTTCTTTGGGACCACCGCGACCTTGCGCGCAATGAAACGCGAAGCCGTGGAGTTTTGAACGTGGCCGAGCAGGGCAAATTTTCCTTCGCCAAACCTTTCGTCTATCTGGTGCTGTGCGGCTATCTGACGATTGTGGTCTATCCGATGCTGTGGCTGCTCTACACCTCCCTGAAGACGGACCGCGAAATTTTCCTCAACCCCTTTAGCCTGCCCGAGCTCAATGCCTTGCAATGGATCAACTTTGCCAACGCTTGGACTAAGGGGCACTTTGGCGACTATTTCTTCAACAGCGTCTTTTTGACCGTCGCGACCGTGGCGATCTCCATGCTGCTGGCGGCGATGGCGGCCTACGCGCTGGCGCGCTTTAGCTTCTTTGGGGTGCGGCCGATGTTTTTCTACTTCTTGGCCGGGCTGATGATTCCGTTGCAACTGTCTATTGTGCCGCTCTTCTTTCAGATGAAGGACTTTGGGCTGCTCAACTCGCGGCTGGGCATCCTGATGGTCTATGTGGCCTTTGGGCTGCCGTTTGCCATCTTTATCCTCACTGGGTTTTTCAAGTCTTTGCCCTCTGGGTTGCACGAGTCGGCGCTGATAGATGGGGCCGGGGAGTTTCGGGCGTTTTGGTCAATTATGCTGCCGTTGGCTCGGCCGGGGCTTATTACGGTGGGCATCTTCGCCTTTTTGGGGACGTGGAACGAGTTTTTCATGGCCTTTATGTTCCTGTCTGGGGAGGGGTCGCAGGCGTTGCGCACCCTGCCGTTGGGGCTGGCCAACATTACCATCGTCAGCCAGTATCGCAGCGATTGGGGCATGGCCTTTGCCGGGTTGGTGCTGATCATGGCCCCGACGATGCTGGTGTATGCTTTCCTGCAGCAATACTTGACGAAGGGGATTACTGTTGGGGCGCTCAAGGGGTAGGGGAGTTTTGTTGAAAAACGCTGACAATGCTTGAGCGCGTAGCTTGGGGCAAGCGTCGCTCGACGGATGGCAACATTGAGGATCGCCTAGGTCTAATTGAGCACTCAATTGATGTGGCCGCCGTGCTTGAGTCGCTTGTTGCTGTCCCGCTGATTCGCCGTCGCCTTGAAACACTAGCAAAAACGAGGCTGACCGAGAGCCTAGTCGCACGGCTTGCAGTGCTGGCCTTTCTCCATGACGTAGGAAAGGCCAGCGTTGGCTTTCAATCGAAGTCCATTGAAGAAGCCATGCGGCCATCTTGGCTGGCCAAGGCGAAGATTGACTTCAACCAATGCGGACATACGCGCGTCGTCGCTCCTCTATTCTTCAATTCCAAAATCAAATCCAAAATCAAAGATCGTTTCCCGCTAGCAGAGATGGTGCAGTGGGGGGAACCGCTACCTGACCTATGGCTCGCCGCCATTTCGCATCATGGTACTCCCATTGTGGCCACAGAGCTTCGAAGCGCACGAGAAAAATACTGGCATAAATTGTGGAGCCCCGCCGATAGTTATGATCCAATGGACGCCATCTCCACCCTCGGAGAATGTGCTCAGGAGTGGTTCCCTGCGGCTTGGCGTGATGGGCCTAACCTCCCCGGCGACCTAACCGCGCGGCCTCGCGAAGGGCGGCCGCCGGCTACCCCGCCTACGCGGGGATGGACCCGCTACCGCCCCAATTTTGGCCGACCGCCTATCGGCTACCCCGCCTACGCGGGGATGGACCCGGGCTTGCTCCCTTCGGGGATCATTCGGCAGAGGCTACCCCGCCTACGCGGGGATGGACCCAACAAGGCGAAGGGCCAAAATGTGGCCTTTCAGGCTACCCCGCCTACGCGGGGATGGACCCACGAGTTGGGGCAGCTATGCGGCCGATCCGCCGGCTACCCCGCCTACGCGGGGATGGACCGTTAGGTTCCTTGGCATTCCCACGGGGATAAGGGGCTACCCCGCCTACGCGGGGATGGACCTGGGATAAACAGGATAGAGTCCGGGCTTTCTTGGGCTACCCCGCCTACGCGGGGATGGACCCCTTGTCAAGGGGAGGGAGAGATACCCGATGAACGAACAGGATGTGCAGATCATTGAGAAGGACGGCGAGCCAGAATATGCCATCGTCCCAATTGAGAAGTACCGCCGCATGATCGCCGCACTTGAGGACGCGACCGATTCTGCGGCTATCAAACGGGCATGGGCCGAGGACGCAGCAGGCGAGACGAATTGACGCGGCGGCGCTTGCCCGCGTCATCTGTTTGCGACTAATTTGTGTGTAACTATATGTGTTGGAGGTAACACAATGGCGACAAACTTGGCGATAGACCCAGAGCTGCTCGATAGGGCGCTGGAAGTCGGCGGCGAGAAGACGAAAAAGGCGACCGTCAACCGCGCCTTGCAGGAGTTCATTGCGCGCCGAGAGCAGGAACGGCTCTTAGAGCTTTTTGGCAAATTCGACTGGGACGACAGCTTTGACTACAAGCGCGAACGGAGCCGCAGGTGACGTTGTTTGTGGACACGAGCGTCTGGTCGCTGGCCTTGCGACGGGATACAGCACCCGAAGGACCCGAGGTCCAGCGCCTGCGGGAGGCGCTCGGTGGTGGCGAATCAATGTACACGACCGGAATCGTCTTGCAGGAGTTGTTGCAGGGCTTTCGAGGGCCGCGAGCCAAAACGCAGATCGTCGAACGGTTCGGGGCACTCGCCATGATTGCGCCCGGGCGCGACGATTACATTGACGCAGCCGAGTTGCGCAACGAGTGTCGCCGCCACGGCATTCAGATTGGAACCATCGACGCGCTACTCGCCCAGATCTGCATTCGCCACAAATTGGTTATGTTGGCGACTGACCGCGATTTCAGCCAGATGACAAAGTGGACGCCGCTTCAGCTCTGGCGCACCCGATGATCTTGGACACTCTTTCGCCTAGTGTGCGCTTTCCTGCAGCATACTGAGCAAGGGCATGCTCAAGAGGTAGGGACAGTCCCTACGCGGCTTGCCCGGTGGTAGAATTGACGCGGCGGAAGATGTGGATGAGGCGGTCGCGCGTCGTTTGCGTCAGCGGCGGCCGGGCGAAAGACGCGAGGTTGGCGTCGAGGTGGTCGGCGTTGCCCGTGCCGGAGAGGACCACATGGACGCCCGGCTCGTCGCGGCAAAAGCGGTACGCAGCGTCGGGCAGGGATGGGGCCTCTGCCAACAGGAAGTCGGGAAAGGCGGCGAGGTCGGCCGGGTCGAGTTGCCCCTTTTCGACGAGGGCGTCGGTGAATGCACGCAGGCTGTCGGGGTGGGCAAGGGCCTTGCGGACGGCGAACATGATTTGGATGCCGACGTTTTGCGCGATGGCTTGCGCGAAGACATTGGCGCGGGCGGTCTGGTTGAGCAGATTGAAGCCGACCATCAGGACATCCCACAGGTCGTCGGCTAGGGCCTGCTGGAGCATGGTGTGTTCGAGGTCTTCGTTGAACATCTCGCTGAGGCCGACGAAGCGTATTTTGCCCTGCTGCTGCGCCTTTTGCAGCGCGGGGTAAATGTCGTTGACGAGATAGGGGTAGTCTTGGGGCACGACGCCGTGGAGGTTGTAGAGGTCGATGTAGTCGGTGCGTAGGCGCTTTAGGCTCTGGTCGAGACTTGCTCGCAATGCGCTGGGCGTGACCTGCTCGTGGCGGGTGGATTTTTTGGTGGAGAGGACGACCGAGGTGCGGTCGCGGCCCTGTAGTGCTCGGCCGACGATGGATTCAGTGCCATAGCCTTCGGCCGTATCGACGAAGTTGACGCCGCGGTCTAAGGCGCGGCGGACGAGGTCGGCGGCTTGGGCGTCGGTTAGGCCGGCGTGGCGTCCAAGTCGGCTGTGGCCGCCAGCGCCTAGCCCCATGCGCGAGACGGTTAGGTTGGTGCGGCCTAAGATGGTGGTTTGCATGAGGGCTCCGGGGTAGCTCAGGCGATCGGCGCTTAATATAGCTGATATTCTATCAATCACAGAAGGCAGAGTATGAAACTATCGACACAAGAAATTGAACAGCAGTACCTCGACGCCGACGCGCTGGCCGCGGCCGTGAGCCACAGTGCGGGAAGTTTGGAGGAGACCATGGACCGGGCGTGGTGCAATGCGATACAAAGTGGCCGAGCCGCTACCGGCGGAGATCGTGGACCAGCTATCGGCGCGGGCGTAGCGGATTTTCCGCTTCAATAAGCAAGAGACGCACGGGCAGAACTAAACTTCAATGCCAGGCTTAGCTGCTAGATCTCAGCAGGTGGGTTGCGCCGCTAAGAAGGTGTGTGCGACCAATCCACGTTGGGCGAAAAGACATTTTGGAGCTATGAAGCCAATCCTGCTTGTCATACCAACGTAGGGCAAAGTGCAAGTCTGTCAGGTTTCTTTGAATTTTATTTTTCGCAGTTCGTTGTAAGCACGTCGGAAAAACTTTTGATTGGTAGCCGAAATCTGTGCTGATGCGCCCATGTCTCCTTGAGTTGGTCCGCTTCCGCGACGCTCAACAGGTTTTCACAGATCATTGCAACGATGAGATCTTGGGTTGTCAGAATACAAAGGTCGCGGCTGATCTCTCGTGCTTGATTCGTCGCTTGTCGATCATCGATAGCCAATATGTATTCTCGGGATACAGCCAACGCGATCGCGGAACACTCGCCGGGCCCCAAGCGTCTGGATTCGCCCAATGAGCCGAACAGAGCGACTTCGCGTTGATCGGCAATGCTGACTTGTTTCAGAGCACTAGACTGGAGCGCGGTTTTGAGGCGTGTCTGCTGGTCAGAATAGAAATCCTTGACTTCAGCCGCCACATGGTCCGTAACGATGAACTGGTGACAGTGGCGAGCAATCAGGTCCATGCGATCGACGCAGAGAAAGTTGATGAGAACAGACGTGTCCACCGCTATGACGGTCGAACTCGTGAGGGGCATTGTCGTGCTCAGCCCTCGTGCGCCGCTTCCGCAAGAATCAGAAGGGCTTTACCATCAATCTCAAGCGTTTTGCTCAGTGCGAGAAGTCGTCCGCGGGAGATATCTTCGCGACGATAGGCTTCGATCGCCAAGTGCGCGATTTCGCTGCGAAGTTCACGGTCCCAGTATTGCCTTTGCTCCGGGTTTTCTAGTTCGTCGAGCTTGTTGAGAAGACGCAGATAGCGCATGCCGAAATGTTCTTGGTCTAGGAGACCGCCGGAGGCCGACTGCGAAACATATTTGAGGCTCTTCAAGCGATAGAGAGCCGCTTGGTAGCTCACGCCGAAATGGTGGGCCACCAGCGCAACGTCCTTGTAGGTGATTCTCTGGGATCTAGCGGGCGGGCGAAACTCCGCTTGGATACGTCCGCCGCTCGCAGCATCGAATATCGTTTGCTCATGGCGGGCAGGCAGCCCCTTGTCCAAGGTTCGCAACACTTCAGACACCCCGTTTCTCGGCATGAGAAACGCCGCGGCAAAGGCGTTCGCCCGCTTTTCCACCAACTCCGCCGAATTATCGGTGCTAGAAATCGAAATGGTCCGTTCCCGGTCGAACAGCGCATGGGCATATTCGTGTGCATAGGAAAATCGCTTTCGTCCACGCGGATGTGAGGCGTTGACGAGAATAGCCAAGCCGATTGAAGGATGGCGCAGGAACAAACCGGACATGTGCCCGGGCAATTCAATGCCGGATGCCCAAATGCCCTGAGAACCGATTAGTTCCGAAACGTCGGCTAAAGGAGCATTGCCAATGTTGAGTCGGTACCGCTCCTCATCGGCGAGTTGTTCCGCTTGAGTCACGGCCTGTCCGGCCGTGCGAGGAACCCGCACGTTATGCACTGGCGGCCCGGTCCGCGGCCCCAGCCCTAGGATTTTCTCCAGCACGACCCCCTCGCGACACAGGGAGACGCAACGGTCTATCTGTTCACGTACCTCCGAATCCCGCTTTAGGCTAGGGACGATTCGGTGCAAGGCGACGAGAACGTCCTCGTTTTCGTCTTCCACGGCTTCTCTGAAGAAGTGAGATACGGGATGGCGATAGCATTCGGCCAGTTTCGTCAGCTCCAGCGTGGAGACGGAACGCTTACCTGACTCGATTTGGGTGACCGCCGTGCGCGGTACGCCAAGGGCGTCCGCCGCTGCCTGTTGGCTGAGTCCCCGCGTTTCACGGGCGGCTCGTAGCTGGATGCCGAGCTTGATTGGATCCATTATAATCCAGAATGTACTAAATCGGACAAATTTTGTCAAATATATACTTGTTTTGTTCTATTATCGGACTTATTTTTTAGTAAATTTACTTTTTCAATGGAGGCAGCTATGACCTGTACGCTTTCGTTTTTTCCGGTCGGTAACGGTGACATGACACTCCTCGAGCTAGAATCTGGCCGTAAGGTACTAATCGATCTGAATATTCGAGTCGCTGCGGACGACCCCGATGGTGGGTCGGTGATCGATGGCGACCGAATTCTCATTCTCGGTGAGGACGAGGATGGAAAGACCAATGACCTCCGGCGTAATGGAATTTGAAATCACTCAGTACGGACCGAAGTTGCGGTCAACGCTGATGGGAAGTCCTTCTGTCCTCGGCCCGGGGATCATCGGCCAACAACCGCTCCCCCACGGGTAAGGCTGGCGATGTCGAGGGCCGAATCTAGCGACATTGTGCATACTCTTGTCTTTGCCCTTGTAATTGCAAGACAACTACTAGCTGCCTGTGACATGTTAAAAAACAATCAGCATTCGTAAGTCTGGATCAAAGCAATGATTGGTATTTGAACGATCGCTCCTTTAGGTACAACGTCCCGGCTGCGTTTTGCCGAGACGGCGAGGAGGATTGGAGGGAGATTGACGATGCCAACATCAGGCTCGAAAGAGGTAGGCCATGCGTAACTATTGCGTTGCAATCCTCGGATTTTCCAAAGCCAAACCCAAGGTGAAATGGTGAAATACATCGCGTTGGCCCTAACGTTGCTCGGCGGCAGCGTCTATGCCGAAGAGGCGGACTCCAGCCGCGTCATTCTCTTTTTTGGCGATAGTCTGACCGCCGGCTACGGCCTCGACCGCGAACAGGCCTTCCCGGCTTTGGTGCAGGCGCGGATCGATTCGCTCGGCTGGAACTTTGAAGTCTTCAATGCCGGGCTTGGCGGCGAAACTTCAGCCGGTGGGTTGCGCCGCATTGACTGGCTCTTGCGCCGCCCCATCGACGTGTTCGTCCTTGAATTGGGAGCCAACGACGGCCTGCGCGGAGTAGATCCCAAAGACACCCACGCCAACCTGCAACAAATCGTCGAGCGGGTGAAAGCGAAAAATCCCAAAGCAGCCTTGGTCATCGCCGGGATGCAGATGCCGCCCAATTTGGGCGCGGAATACGCAGAGGCGTTTGCCGCGATCTTCCCGGCGTTGGCAAAAAAAAACGCCGCGGCCTTGATTCCCTTCCTGTTAGAAGGCGTGGGCGACCAACCCGCGCTGAACCTGCCCGACGGCAACCATCCCAACGCCGCAGGTCACCAGATCGTCGCCGAGACCGTGTGGACGACGCTAGGCCCGGTGCTAGAGGGATTGCGCCGCTAGCCGAGCGAGCGCAGGACTTCGAGCGGTGGGCTGGTGTGGACGCCGCGGCTGGAGACCATGCCGACGGCGACTGTTAGCAGACTGACCGCGCCAAAGGCGAGGACCAGCGGTAGGTAGTTGGGCGCGAAGCCAATCTCGAAGAGATAGCGGCTCAAGGCCCAGACGCCCCCCAGAGACAGGATCGCCCCGGTTGCCGCGGCAAAAGCTCCCAAAAACAGATATTCGAGTGCCATGATCGCTACCACTTGGCGGCGACTGGCCCCCAAGGTCTTGAGCAAGACGCTTTCCTCGATGCGTTGGTAGCGGCTGCTGGCAATCACGCCGACGAGCACGATCAGGCCAACCAAGACGCTGAAAAGGGCCATAAAGCGGACCACCAGCGAGACCTTGGCGAGGATGGTATCGACCGTGCTGAGGATGCTGCCGAGATCGATGACCGAGACATTGGGGAACCGCTGCACGGTGGCTCGCTGCAGGGCGGCCATTTGCGCGGTTGTGGCGGCGCGGGTGACGAGGACGTGGGATTGCGGCGCGGGTTCGAGGATGCCGGGGGTGAAGACCACGAGAAAATTGGGCATGATCCGCTGCCAGTTGACGCGGCGCAGACTGCCGACGACCACTTCGATAGGAACCCCTTGGACATCAAAGGTTAGCGAGTCGCCAACGCCAACGCCCAAGGAGGAGGCGACGTCTGTTTCGAGGGAGACGTAAAGGGTGTCGCCCGCGGGTTGGCTGCGCCAGGTGCCGGCGACGATCTCTTCGGTCTCGGTGAGGAAATCGCGATAGGTCGCGCGGTACTCGTGCCGCAAGGCCCAATTGCCGCGCCGGCCGTTGCTAGCGGTGGTATCGCGAAGCATGGCGCGGGCGGGTTGGCCTTTGACGCTGTGGATGTGCATGGTGACGATGGGCATCTGTTGCAACAGCGGCAGTTCCATCCCGGCGACGAGGGCGTTTAGCTCTTGGCGCTGGTCGGTTTGGATGTCGAAGAGCACGACGTTGGGATTTTGGTCGGAGCCGACGCTTTTGATTTGGGACAGCAGGTTGGTCTGGGTCAGGAAGAGGGTGCTGAGCAGGAAAGTCCCCAGCCCGAGGCCCAACATCAGCAGCGTAGTCTGGTTGTTGGGTCGGTAGAGGTTGGCCAAGCCCTGACGCCAGATATAGCTCCAAGAGGCGGGAAAGAACCGCCGAGTGCCGTAGATGATTGCGCGAGCCGTAAGCGTCAAGAGCGCAAAGGCGGCCCCAACCCCGCCGGCAAAGCCAAGGGCCAGCGGCCAGCTACCAGTGAGTCGGTAGGCAAAGAGCGCGGTCGTTAGGGCTATCCCCAAGTACAAAGCCCAGCGCAGCAAGCCGCTGTCGGCTGGTTGGTCGTCTTCAAAGGAGGCCCGCAGGGTCAGGAGTGGCGAGGTCCCGCGGATGGCCAAAAGCGGCCGAGCGGCAAACAGCAGCGACAGGCCGACGCCGAGCCCGAGCCCCTCCAAGACGGCGAGGGGAGCAAAGCGCGGCTCAACTTGCAGGGGCAACACGTCGGCGAGGACGTTGGGGAGCAGGTAGAGGACCCCGACCCCGAGCAGGACCCCGGCGAGCGAGCCGACCAACCCCATGCCCCCGGCTTGGATTAGATAGATCGAGACGGTCTGACGGGCGGTGGTGCCGAGGCTACGCAGCACGGCAACGGTGGGCAGTTTCTGCTTGGTATAGGTGTGGATGGCGCTGGCCACGCCCACGCCGCCGAGCAGCAGGGCGATAAAGCTGCCTAAGTTTAAGAAGTGGTAGAGGTTGTTGAGGGTGCGGCCGAGGCGTGCCTTGCGGCTGGCGATGGTTTCGAGCCGGAGGCGGTCGCCGCGAGTGTGCGGGCGGATGGACTCGGCTAGTGCTTGGACATCCCGCTCGGCAAAGCGGAAAAAGGCGCTGTAGGTGACCCGGCTGCCTCGTTGGATC
Organism: uncultured Latescibacterota bacterium; assembly: GCA_958295495.1. Classification (GTDB taxonomy): domain Bacteria; phylum Latescibacterota; class UBA2968; order UBA8231; family UBA8231. The sequence goes on along the minus strand of OY282352.1, from coordinate 5,386,610 downwards.
AGGCGAGTGGCGTCGAGGTAGGACATCGAGATATAGACGCGCGGCTGGATGTCGCTAAAGAGGGCGTTCTCGCCGGGGACGCGCAGGAGTCGGCCACCGATGCGGAAGACCGTATCGCCGATCTTGATCGAGTCGCCGACCGCCGCGCCAAACTGCAACATGAGTGCCTCGTCAACGAGGGCTTGGGGCTGGGTGCGGAAGTGGTGCGCGGCCGCGGCCGGTGCTGTTTTTAGCTCGCCGTAAAAGGGAAAAGGGCCAGCGAGGGCGCGGATCTGGGCGAGGCGGGTGCTCTGGGTCTTGGGCAGGTAAATCATGGAATTGAAAGCAACTTGGCGCGCCTGAACTCCGCCGAGCGAATCTATGAGCGCCTCGGCGGCTGGCGTGAAGGGCTGGCGGCTCGTCAGCGCCATATCGGCCCCTAAGAGCGCGGCGGCTTGTTGGTCCATGGCCCCTTGCAGCGCGGAGCTGAGGCTGCCCAAGCCGACGAGCGCACCAATACCGATGGAGATCGAAGAGGTAAAAAGCAGCAGTTTGCGGCGGTGGCTGCGGCTGTCGCGCCAAGCCATTTTGCCGAGCCAGCCCATCATGGGACCGGCTGGTCGGCGGCCACTCGGCCGCCTTGGAGGCGGATGATGCGCTGGGTGAGGCCGGCCAGCGTCAGATCGTGGGTGACCAAAATTAGGGTGGCGCCAGATTCCTCGTTGAGGCTGAAGAGCAGGTCCCGCACTTTGCCGCTGGTGCCGTCGTCGAGGTTTCCGGTAGGCTCGTCGGCAAAGAGCAGCGCGGGGCGGTTGATAAAGGCCCGTGCGAGGGCTACGCGCTGCTGCTCGCCCCCGGAAAGCTGCGCTGGGTAGTGGTGCAGCCGGTCGCCCAAGCCGACCCGGTCGAGGAGGTCGGCGGCGCGCTCGCGGGCGTTTGGCTCGCGGCGCAATTCGAGCGGCACCATGGCGTTTTCGAGGGCACTGAGGGTGGGGATGAGCTGGAAGTTTTGGAAGACGAAGCCGACCTTTTCGCTGCGGAGGTGCGCGCGCTGATCTTCGTCGAGACCGCCTAGCGCCACGCCGTCGAGCGCGACTGAGCCAGCACTGGCGCGGTCCAGCCCAGCGCACAATCCGAGCAGCGTGGTTTTGCCGCTGCCCGAGGGGCCGACAACCGCGCAAGTGGCACCAGCCGCTAAGGCGAAGCTTACATCGGCGAGGACCGTCAGGGCGTTTGGTCCCGTGCCGTAGGTTTTGGTCAGATGCTGTACGTTCAGGGCTACTGGGTCGCCCATGGTGTCTCCTCTGTGGGCCGGCGTTGCAGGATGCGTAGCAGGCGGTCGGGATAGTCGGTGATTAGGCCCTCGACGCCCAGGTCTAGGTAGTGCTGCATGGCGTCGGGATCGTTGATGGTCCAGGCGTGGACTTGGATGTTGTGGGCGTGGGCGCGGGCGATGAAACGCTGGTCGATCAGGTCGATCTCGCCTAAGTGGGTCGGGAACTGAAAGGCTTGGCTAGTGGGGTGGTAAGCCGCGTCGAGCCTCAGCCAGTGGAGCAAGATAAAGGACATTCCTGCTGCTGAAGAAGCTGAAGTCGCCACTGCGGGGCACGTCTGGCGCAAGCTCGCTAAGGGACCGCTGTGAAACGAGGCGGCGATGACGCGGTCGCTTAGCTCGAAGCGCTGGAGCGTGCGGCAGAAGTCGCGTACTAACGCGGCGGAGTCGTCTTTGATTTCGATGAGAAAGCGCATGTTGGGAAAGGCCGTAAATACCTCGTCTAGGGTGGGGATTGCGACCCCTTGGCCGCGATAGGGAAAGGTTTGGCCGTCTAAGCTGAAGTGGTAGCCGGCGTCTAGCTGTTTCAATTGGGCTAGGCTCAAGCTATCGACTGGGCCTTGGCCGTTGGTCGTGCGATCGACGCGCCGGTCGTGCAAGACGATGAGCGCGCCGTCGCTGCTCGAGCGCAAGTCCATTTCTAGCACATCGACCCCCAACGCGGCCGAGTGGGCAAAGGCCGCCAGCGTGTTTTCCGGTGCCAGCCCCTTGCCGCCCCGGTGGGCAATGACCAAGACATCCCCTGCCGCGAAGTAGGGATGCGGTGCTAAAGGATGCGATGTCAGGGCAAAAGCACCGTACAACATCGGTGCCAAAAGCAGCAAGGCGATCAAGGCTCGCTTGAGGTATAGACGCATGGATTATGTAGGGGTTCGAGCAGAGAAGTAATTATGGAAATATACCTAGCGGGTAGATTCGGGCAAGTTTTGAACGGTCCGGTTGTTCTTTATGTTCCACCGCTGCATAGACTGCGGAAAGGAGCCGGCGATGATCGTCGATACACACGCACATATTTACCACGGAGACGAGACGCAATACCCCATGAAAGAGGACCCCTTCCGTCCGTCGCCGGGCATAGGGACCATCGAACACTTGCGCCGTGAAACCCAGGCCAATGGCGTCGAGCGCGTGGTGCTGATCCAAACCGGGTCGGCAAGGGGCTGGGACAATCGGTTGTTGGCCGATACGGCCCGGGCCCATGCCGACTGGACGGTCGGGGTCTGCACTTTGGATCCGGCCGGGGACGATAGCCCTGACGAGCTGGAGCGGCTGGTGACCGGATACAACGTCAAGGGGGTCCGCGTCGAAGCCGCGCCCACAGGATACGACCAGCCTGGGGCGGAGCGGCTCTGGCATCGGGCCGGCGAAATCGGCGCGGTAATTTGCGCCCATTTGCGCCAGGAACAACTCGGCGAGTTGGCAGCTTTGCTAGAGCGATTCCCCCACGTCCCGGTGGTGCTGGACCACTGCGCCTATCCGGTGGCGGCTGGCGGGATTGAGGACGCGGCGGTGCGCCAAGCGGCGGCTTTGGCGCGATTTGGCCAACTCCACGCCAAACTCACCTTTGCGGTGACTAGCTCACAGCAGGAGTACCCCTTCGCCGATACGCACCCGCAACTGCGCCATCTGCTCGCCGCCTTTGGCCCCCAGCGCTGTATCTGGGGATCAGATTTCCCGTGCGAGCACTGGTTGGAAAAATCGACTTATGCCCAGCATTTGGCGGTGTTCACCGAGGAATTGGGGCTGAACGCGGCAGAGCGGGAGCAGGTGTTGGGGGAAACGGCCATGCGGCTGTTTTTTTAGAGCCGCCAGAGCGAGGGGCGCACCGCCTTGTAATACTGGTCTAACCGCTGGGCTAGATCGGCGGGTAAGGGCGTCAGGGGAGGAAGTGCCGTGCGTACTTGGACTTCGGCCTCGGTGAGGTCTGTGGCCTTAAGCTGCAAGCCGGCGGGCGAGTGCCGCGAGAAAGCCACTTGTTGGTTGAGCCGCTCAATGCAAGCGTTGGCTTGGCGCAGGGAGCCTAGGTACTCGGCGATGGCAACTTCGCTGCGACGGTTGTATGCAGCGACGAGTTCGGTTAGGCGTCTGGCCCCGTCGAGCAAGGCTCGGCGGGTGGGCAAGGGCGCACCCGCTGGTTCGGAGAAGTATTCGGGCCAATGCGGTAGGCCGAGGGCGGCCAATGCGGTTGGGCGGTCGGGGAAGAAGCGGCACAGAGCCGGAGCTTGGGGACAAATTTTGGCCTTTAACGCCGACAGATAGTCTTTTTGCGCCGCTAGCGTTTGGCTGGCTTGGGTGCAAAGTTGCTCGGCGTCGCGGCGGTCCTGCAAGGCTTGGGGCAAAACCGCGTTGTCCTTGAGCAGCTTGCCGGCGATGCGGTGTTCGGGGCCGCTGGCAAAGTAAGCGCTCAGGTCGAGGGGTTGCCCTTTGCCGGGCAGCGTGGCAAAATCCTCGCCAGCTATGGCTTGGGCCAATAGTTCGTCAACGCTGCGCCATTCGGGGCGGCCGTCGGGCTGGCGTCGGGGCGGCATGGAAAGCTCCTTCACTTTTGTTCGCAGACGTAATCAAAGACAACGACCGCTACATGGGCGCAAACGGCCGTCACCGCGTTCCAGTCGTGCCACTGTGCGGCGAGGTTCTTGTATTTCTAATTGGGCGAGAATCTCGTCGAACCGGCGGCGCAGGTCGGGCACTACGCGATCCGCGTCTTGGGAAAGGCGATGCTCGGCATGGATGGCCGCTGCGGTCCCGCCTACCAGCACAGCTTCGGGTAGGACCTGCTGGAGGCGGTACGCGGCCGACAGTACGCGCTCCCAATCAGGAAGCACTGCGGTGTTTTCTGACATAGTGCATCCAAAAGCGATGACGCTGAGCGCGTGGGTCGGCGGAGCAATGGGCGCAGACGCGCTCGATTTTGTCGAGCAGGGCCTTGTCGCCTAGAGCCGCACGGCGCAGTTCGGCCCAGTCGCGCCAGCGACCGCGACGGATCACGTCGTCTATGGCGGCGAGCGTAAAGCGTTGGTGATTCAGGTGGCGGTACTGCACGGCTTCCTCTTCCTTTTGCGCGATGGCGCGGATCAACAAAAATAAACAGCGGCCCAAGGTGAGTAAATCGCTTGCCGCGGTCGCGGCCCAAGGAGTTGTTATGACGACACAGTGGATTATAGCCCAATGTGCTCTTTTGAGTCACCAACCTGATGGAGTCTGATATGAGCGCGGTGGCAGTTATTGGCTCGGCGACGATTGACCGCGTGCTCCAAGGCGGCGTGGGCAAATATAAGCGTGGAGGGGTGGTAGCCTATGCTGGGCTGACCTTTGCCGAGTTGGGTGTAAAGACGCGGGTGTTGACCAATGTCGCCGCGGCTGACCGGGCGATGTTGGCGGTTTTGCAGCAACGGGGTATTGCGGTCTATGTGGGCGAGAGTACGGCGACGACCTGTTTTGTCAACTACGTCGATGGCGACGCACGGCGTCAGGAGTTGCTCGCTTGCGCCGCGCCGATTGCCGCAGCACAACTCGGGCCGGTGCTCACCGGTGCGGAGCACGTACATTTGGGGCCGCTCCATCCGCATGATTTGGCCGAGGATGTGCTAGCGGCGATGGATGGCGTGGTGAGCTTGGACCTCCAAGGCTATGTGCGGCGGATTGAGGGGACGCAGGTGTACCAAGGGGTTGCTAAAAGTCTGTACGCCGCCCTGCAACGCGCAGACTACGTCAAAGCGGACAACGATGAATTAGAACTCGTGCTCGCCGACTGCGGTCTGACGCTGGACCAGCTAATGTGCGATTGCTCGGTTGCAGAGTGGGTCGTCACCGAAGGCTCGCACGGCGGCTGGGTAGCAAGTCGGAAGGGACCGCGGACGAAGTTTGCCTCGGCTCCGGTAGCGACGGTGGCTGATCCAACCGGAGCCGGGGACGTGTTTTTCGCCGCGTATATAGCGCATCGCCTGCACCGGGGGGCGGGGATTGCTATGGCCGCTCAGCGCGCTGCTGCATTGGCTGCACACCATGTGGAGGGGGGTTTTATCGACGCGGCGACGTTGCGCTTGGAGGAGAGGTGAATAGGCGATACTGCTGCCCGGACCCTTGCCGTCAAATCGGTCGGCGTAGTAGTCTCATGGTTTTTGCTGCTGTTAATATTGACAATAAGTTTATAATATAATTATATCTTAATTATGGATTCGATCAGATTTATATGGGACAAAAATAAAGCTGAAGCGAATTCAAGGAAGCACAGAATTTCTTTTACTGAAGCTAAAACAGTATTTTACGATCCCAATGCAAGGATGATTTTTGACCCAGATCACTCTAAAGAAGAAGATCGGTTTATTCTGCTCGGGTGCAGTTCATATTTGCGGATTCTGGTCGTTATTCACTGTTATCGAGAAGAAGATACAGTGATCAGGATTATTTCAGCTCGAAAGGCCAACAGGAACGAACAGCGACAATACGAAAGGTATATGGGATGAGAAAAGAATACGATTTCTCGAAGTCCGTCCGGAATCCCTATGCAAAGCATCTTAAGAAGCAGGTTACACTTCGTTTGGGGACGGATGTGATTGCGTATTTTAAGGATTTGGCGGACGAAACGGGTATTCCATACCAGAGTTTGATCAATCTGTATCTCCAAGATTGCGTCCAGACAAAGAAAAAGCTCAAGTGGGCATCATGATCTAAAAGACGGTCTCATTCACAGGCAGCACATTCACTGCTGTTCACGGAGAATCGTACTTGACCGTTGGATATGTTGACGCAAAGTCTCGTTGATCAAGGCTCGTGTACTTGGTTTCTAAACCAGTTCAATACATCGGTGTCCAAGCGTATCGTGATACGAGTTTTATTAGGAGCAGCCGGAACGAGTACTCTTTGTTTGGCCTGAGTAAAGTCAAATTCTTCCTTGCTCGTAGTGCTTCCCTTCACACGGCGTGGCTGGTCAGGCCGAGATCAAGCGGATATCGTCGCTCATTCATGTCGTCTGAGGTCTTCGCATATTGTGTGAAGATCATTTAAATAGTTCTGCGTATGCGTGGCGAACTTCTACGGGTCTTGTGTCCCTGATCTATGGAAGTGGCTGGGCACAGGGCCGAATGGCCTTAAACCGGGAGGCACGGTGTTAGAAAATATATTTATAGCTTGCGTAGATTACAATCTATAAATAGTTTATAATCTAAATTTACAACATAGTCTAAACTTTTTTATAGGATCTATAAAGTGGGACACGAAAACTATCTTTTAGAGAGATTCAATACTGGTCTCATAGAAATGAGAGAATTGTTCCATGAGTCTGGAAGACTAGAGGATTCTAATTCAAAACTAGATGAAATTACAAAGCTTCTCTGTTTAGAAATAGCGTCAATTAGAGATGCAAAATCAAGGATACCAAGCTTGAATGAAATTCTCAAAATGCACATTAATAAGGATGGCTTGGTAGATTCCTTGAACAAAGTACTTCTCCTCGCTGGGATGAGCGAAGTACTGACAAATTATGATGGAGAATCACTCCTTGGACCTAATCCAAAATTCAATATTGCTGAATCTGAAGATATTTTAGCCAGAGGGCTCGTGCAAATAGTTCTTGATTCATTTAATGGGTACCTAAGAGGGAGTCATACAGCAGAATCATTCGAATTTTTGAATGAGGCATTCAGTCATTTTATTAGAGATAATTTCCGACAAAATATCGAAGATGCACAATATATGACACCATCAGAAGTGGTAAACTATATGGTGGATTTAGGATTAAGTAGATTAAAAAATAAAAAACTATTTGGATCTGAGATACCTATAATTTGTGATCCATCTTGTGGAGTCGGTTCTTTCTTAGCTCAATTCTACAGATGTTGGTCTGTAAAGGAAGGAAGGAAATCATCTCCCGTATTGGTCGGACAGGATAAAGTAGATAGGATGGCTCGTTTGAGCGTTCTGAACCTTGCCTTATTTGGTATTGACAATGCAAATATCTATCGAGGTAATTCATTGCAAATAGGATCTCCTCTAGACTCATATATAGGAAAGTGTGACTTAATCCTTACTAACCCTCCATTTGGTGCAAGATTTTCCTGTGCAGAAATAGCTCATCACGGTTTTGATTTTTTTCCATGTCTTCATAATTATATTCAAAACAGGAAGGGCTCTATTGACTCAGAGCTTCTATTTCTTGATAGGTATTTGAGTCTTTTGAAACCAGGTGGAACAGTTCTGTCAGTATTACCTGATTCTGTCATCTCGTCAGCAGGTCTGCCAGCTTATTTACGAGAGCAAGTACAGAAAAATTGGACAATAAGATCAATAACAGAATTGCCTGCTGTAACTTTTGCTCAAGCAGGAACTAGAACAAAAACCTGCGTTCTTGAACTAGAAAAAGAGCCCTACAAGAATAGTACTGTTTTTATAAGCAAAGTGCTAAGTCTTGGGTTTGAAGTTTCGTCTAAAAAGGGAGTGCCATACAAAAGGCCCGAAGGGACCAACGAACTGAAATCGTTGTTCGAGAGTGTTTCCGTGGCTACAAATAAAAAAAGTGATATCTCGAATTTTAAAATAATATCTAGTAGTCCTTCATGTGCTGCTGTTACTCAAAGCATTCTTGCTGACGAAGGTTGGACACCTTCACACTATTCATCAGGCCGACTTACAACTCTCAAAAAAATGAAAAGCTTTCAAGATAGGGATGATTTTGATGTATTTAACCTTGATTCTCTTGTTACAGTGTCTTCTAAAACAAGATGGGGAATATCTAAATCTGAGTCCCCCAAATGTATAAGTGTACTACATGTGGGTAATTTTGGATCACTCAACATAAGAGAATTAGTTGATTATGACCCTAAGACTCCAGGTAAACCATGTAGCCCAGGAGATATCTTATTTTCGAAGATTAACCCTCGTATTCCAAGGGTTTTAGTAGTACCTGATTTACAGTTCGATCTATCGTGCTCTACTGAGTTTGAAGTTATGAAAGCAAAGTCTGGTTATAGTGCTTATGAAATTATGTTATTACTCTTGTCTGAAGATGCACAGAATCAAATCCGATCTTTGACCTCTGGAACATCTTCATCTCATAATCGGATTAAGACGAGGGAGCTATTATCAATCAAATTTGCTATTCCCAAACTAGGAACAACTATGAGAAAAAAATACGACAAAGCGATAATAGAGTTTACTAAGGAAAATATCCGACTTAATGAATCAAATATTGCACTTCAACGGGTTTGGAGTGAAGTGAACGAATTAGGCACTTTTCAGTCGGATACTACAGTACATGCACCACTACATAAAATAGAATTATCATAGAATACCTCCCCTTCTGTCGATAAGCATGCTTCAAAGAGTAAAGGATATTCCAAGCTGCCACAGCTATTCCGAAAGACATTATGATCTTTATTACGTGGAGGGTGAAGCTGAAAATTATTACTTGTAATTTTTTCTTGTGCTCTCAAGTTGTACCATCTGCTCGCAACATTACGGAATTCTGTATCACGTTGAGGACTAACTACCCAAATCCTGCAACGTTTATGCTTTGTGCATTCTGTCATATCCCACATTACAAAAAACAAATATGGCATATCATCTAAAGAGGTTAGAGAATTCGCTGTTGCAGCTTTTGTACCTGCCTTAATACAGCCATTAAAACGAGGTGTATCAATAGCATCCCAACAGTTAGCACCTTTTACATCTGAACCATCTTCCAAATCAGGCCCTTTTCTTCTAGCGTATCCTTTCAATCCAGTCAGTGCACTGACTACGATTTGAGACCAGCCTCTTGTATCTGTGGGATGTGGATGCCGATACTGATCTGCGTATGATTTAATTTCTATATATGATCTGTAATGGATGTGAAGTAATTTTATGACTTCATCTATTCTAGCTTCCCAGCCTGCATATTGGTCCATCTCAGTATAGGATGCTTCTAGTGACGATGCCGAGACATGGGGACGGATCAGGTCTTCTATGAAACGGCTAATACACCGCTGATCGACAAGGTCATATAGCCCTCGATATACTTTTTCATCGATGGTAATGGTGAGTTTCTTCTGCATCTTGAGTCTCGTGGAGCTCAGCACTCGGCACCGCGAACCTCACCGCCGAAGTGCTGCATGCGCTCTTGGGTGTCGATCTGACCGGCGCTGGCGGGTCGGTAGTGTAGCTGTAAGGCGCGGCGCATTTTTTGCGAGGGGTTGGTCGGGCTGCCGTGGTGGGTCATGCCGTGCCAGAGCAGGCAACCGCCAGGGGCAAGGGGCACGACGACGTCGCGCTGGGTCTGGACGTCGGTGTCGCAGATTTGCCAATCGCGGCGTTTGAAGTGATTGACCGGACCCTCGCGGTGCGTGCCGGGGATGATGTGCAGACAGCCGTTATCCGCACTGGCGTGGTCTAAGGCGATCCAGACGCCGATGATGGTAATGCCCAAGGGATAGTTGAAGTACGCGCAGTCTTGGTGCCAAGGTTTTTCCCGGCCCCCAGGCGGCTTGAGCAAGGCCATCTCCTGAAAGAGAACCGGCGCGTCGCCCATCAGGCGGGCGAGGACGTCCAAGAGATCCGGATTGGCGGCCAGCGGCTGAAAGCGCACGTCCCAATCAACGAATTTCATAAGCTTGCGCACCGCTCCACGCCGCTCCACGCCCGTCAGCTTTTGGCCCTGCGCGGAGGTTTCGAGTTGGACGCCGCGAAATTCGGGTTGCTTGCCGTCAATCAGGTCGTAAACCGCGTCGCCAGCGTCGGCGACTTGGGCGGGAGAAAATGCCTCTGCTACTGCTAGATAGCCCTGCTGGTGGAAGAAGGCTAGCTGCTCGGGGCCGATGTCGGCGAAGCGGGCGACCTGCTGGGCCTCGGTGTCGTAGCGGTAGAGATCGGGGGCGTAGTCGGCAAAGACGCCGTCGTCAATGCTGGGTTGGGGGCTGGTCATGCCTGTTCAGCTTCCTCTCCCTCGCTCTCCGCTGACTGGTCCCGGACCAAAATTGCCATGGGTATCAGCACGCAATAGCCGACCACTAGGAGCACGGGCGCGAGGGTGAGGGAGAAGAAGCCCTCGGCCGGCGGGATGCGCAAAAACGCATAGCCGAGCAAAATCGCGGCTAAGCCGGCCGCGGCCAAACTCCAATTTTTGCGCGTAAAAGGCAGGTCGCTGCGTTGAGCCATGGCGCGACCTCCTCTTACCGCGTCCGCTTTTGGGGGATGCGGGAGGCGCGACCTTTACGGCCGCGCAGGTAAAAGAGACGGGCCCGGCGCACCCGGCCCTCGCGCAGCCGCTCAATTTTGGCGATGCGCGGCGAGTGCAGGGGAAAGATGCGCTCAATGGCGATGCCCTGAGAGATCTTGCGCACGGTAAAGGTCTCTTGGATACCGCTGCCTTTGCGCTGGATGACGGTCCCTTCAAAGACTTGGGTGCGCTCTTTGTCGCCCTCGATGACCCGCACGTGTATGCGCACGGTATCGCCAGCGCCGAATTCGGGGAGATCGGTTTTGAGTTGGTCCGAGGTTAGTTCGCGCAGGATGCTTGCGTCCATTGTATCACCTTGTTTGTTACGGGGCTTCTTCCAGCCCTTGCTCCTGCCAAGTGGCGATGAGCTGTCGTTCGTCGTCGTCGAGTTCGAGCTGTTGCAGCAAGTCGGGCCGGCGCGCAAACGTGCGCCGCAGGGCTTGGCGTCGCCGCCAATGTTCGATGCGTACGCGATCGCCCGAAAGCAGCGCATCGGGGACGCGCTGGCCGCGAAATTCAACCGGCCGAGTGTACCAAGGGCAATCGAGTACGACCTCTTGGAACGAGTCGTCCAAGGCCGAAGAGAAGTTGCCCAAAACGTTGGGTATGAGCCGGACCACAGCGTCGATGAGGACGAGGGCGGCCGGCTCGCCGCCGGTGAGCACGTAGTCACCGATCGAGATTTCTTGGTCGATAAGCCCGGTGCGGATCCGCTCATCTACGCCTTTGTAATGCCCGCACAGCAGAATTAATCGCTCCTCGAGTACCAGCTCGACGGCGAGGGCTTGGTTGAGTGGCTGGCCGTCGGCTGTCAGGTAGATGCAGCGACCAGCCGCCAGGTCCCGATCCTGCCAAAGCTGGTACACGGGCTCGGGCTTGAGGACCATGCCGCCGCCGCCGCCGTAAGGCGCGTCATCTACGGTGCGGTGTTTGTCGGTCGCACAATCGCGCGGGTCGTGGGTCTCGACGGCCAACAGGCCCCGGGCGATTGCGCGGGCCATCATGCTAGTCGCCAACGGCGAGGCGAAAAAATCCGGAAAGAGGGTTACGATGTCTATTTTCATGGCTCGAATAGCTCTTCAACGCCCCGCACGACGACCCGACCCGGCGCGATTTCCACGACAAAGTCGCCGACGGCCGGCACGAGGGCTTCGCCTTTGGTGCCGCGAACCACGTAGGCATCTGTGCTCGGCATGGATACGACCTCGACGATGCGGCCCAATGGTTGTCCCTCTGAATTGACGACCGCGCAATCCACTATATCGTCGATGTAGTGCGTGTCTTCCGGCAGGGGATCGCGCTGGTCTGGAGCGATGGTGACATAGCCTCCAACCAGCATTGAACGCGCCTGTTCCGGGGCGTCGATGCCAGCGAATTTGAGCAACAAGCTCTTGGCATCTGTGCGCCAGCGCTCGAGTTCGAGCGGCCGGTCGGGTCGGCCCGCGCATTGGACGACGACGTCCCGCAGGTCGCTGAAGCGCCCGACGCGATGCGTGAGGGCCTCGGCCCGAACTTCGCCGCGCACTCCCCACGGGCGGGAGATATAGGCCACGGCGACGCGCCCGGCCATGCGGTTGTCCCCTACGCTTCCTCTTGCTCAGTCGGTTCAGCCGATTGGACTAGCGCAGCGGCCGCTTGCTTGCGTCGGCGCTTGGGCTTGTCGCCGGTGAGGGCGTCGTCGCGCACCCGGCCCTCCCCGCCCTTCCAACGGGCCAATATCCCTTGGCTGTCGAAGAGGGTGGCGACGGTCTCGCTCATCTGCGCGCCTTTGTTGAGCCACTCTATGGCGCGCTCTGCGTCGATTTTGACGCTCGCATGCCTGGGGTCGTAGAGGCCCACTTCCGCGAGGACGCGGCCATTGCGAGCGACGCTGACGTGGGTGGCGACGATCCGGTAATAAGGCTGTCTGCGTTTGCCTATTCTCTTAAGGCGAAGTTTGACCAATGCTATTCTCCTTGGATGCCTAGCCCCTAAGGGGCATTTTTATTTTCGAGCGACCGCCTTTGGTGCGGCCCATCTGCCTCATCATTTTCTGCATCATCTGAAATTGCTTGACTAGCTGGTTCACCTCTTGGACGGTCGTGCCGCTGCCGCGGGCGATGCGCTTGCGGCGGCTGCCGTTGAGAATTTTGGGTTGTACGCGCTCTTGGCGGGTCATGGAGTTGATGATGGCCTCGACTTGGGTGAACGCGCTTTCGTCGAGCTGCATGTCCTTGGCGGCCTTGCCGCCCCCAGGAATCATGCCCATGAGCTGGTCGAGAGGCCCCATGCGGCGGACGGCGTGCAACTGCGAGAGAAAATCCTCAAACGTGAAAGAGGCCCGGCGGAGCTTTTCTTCTAGTTGTTTGGCCCTGTCGCGCTCCATGGCCTGCTCGGCCCTTTCCACGAGCGAGACAATGTCGCCCATCCCGAGGATGCGCGAGGCCATGCGGTCGGGGTGAAAAGCCTCTAGGTCTTCGATTTTCTCGCCCGTGCCGACGAATTTGATCGGCCGGCCCGTGACGGCGCGGATCGACAGCGCGGCCCCGCCGCGGGCGTCGCTGTCGAGCTTGGTCAGGGCACAGCCGGTAAATGCTAGACGCTGGTTAAAGCGGGCGGCGGTCTCTACGGCGTCTTGGCCCTGCATGCTGTCGGCGACAAAAAGGATCTCGTGCGGACCGACGGCCTGCTGGATGCGGGCCAGCTCGTCCATCATCTCCTCGTCGATGCTCAGGCGGCCCGCCGTGTCTATGAGCGCGATGCTGCGATGGGTCTGGCGGGCTTGGTCGATGCCGCGACGGCAGATGGCGACTGGATCGACGCCCGCGGGCTGACTGAAGACGGGCACGTCGATAGAGGCTCCCAGCGATTGGAGCTGAGCCACGGCGGCCGGGCGATACACGTCGGCCGCGATCAGCAGTGGGGGCCGGCCCCTTTCCTTGAACTGGCGGGCCAGCTTGGCGGCCATAGTCGTCTTGCCACAGCCCTGCAGGCCAACGAGCATGACGACGGTGGGGGGATGCTCGGCGAGGTTGGGTGGGCTGTGGCTGCCCCCCAGCAGGGCGACGAGCTCGCGGTGGACGACTTTGACTAGCTGCTGGCCCGGGGTCAGGCTCTTGAGGACGTCTTGGCCGAGGGCCTGCTCTTTGACCCGCTGAATAAAGTCCTTGGCGACCTTGAAGTTGACATCGGCTTCGAGCAGAGAACGGCGGATCTGGCGCAGAGTATCGTCGATATTGCGCTCGGTGATGCGCCCCTGCCCGCGAAGCGAGCGGAAGAGGTCGTCAAAGCGTTCGCTGAGTCGGTCAAACATAAGCCGATGCGTCGAATGGTAGAATGGGACAAAAGAGTTAAAATATAGGTTAATGTATATATATGGCAACAGAGGTAGATCAGCCGCGCAGGGCGGCGATAACGCGGGCAGGGTCTCGAGCGCTGAAAACGGCTGAGCCAGCCACTAGGCACCGGGCACCGGCTTGGCGGCAAGCGGTCGCGTTGCCAGGATGGACTCCGCCGTCAATCCCGACGGGCAGGTCTAGCCCACGGTGCTCGATTTCCGCGCACAGGTCGCGGATTTTGTCGAGGGCTGCGGGCTGGAAGGTCTGGCCGCCAAATCCCGGCTCCACGGACATGACCAAGGTCGAGTCGAGTTCGTCGAGATAGGGGTAGAGGGCGGAGACGGGCGTACTTGGATTGACCGCGAGGCCGCACTGGAGACCGTGCTGGCGGATGGCGTCGAGTACGGCCCGGAGGTCGAACTCGATTTCCACGTGGACGACGACTGAGTTCGCGCCCGCCTCTTTGAAGGGGCCGATAAAGGGCAAGGGATCTTGCAACATCAGGTGCGCGTTGAGTTCGAGGCGGGTAGTTTGGCGCACGGCCGCGACGACCGGCAGCCCAAAGCTGAGGTTGGGGACGAAGTGCCCGTCCATTACGTCGAGATGAAGAAAATCAGCTCCTCCGCGCTCGACGCGGCCAATGTCCTCGGCTAGGCGGGCAAAGTCGGCGGCCAAGAGGGAAGGCCCGATGCGTGTGGCGTTCATGGTTCCTCCCAGTTGTCAAAGGCGTCCGGCTCCGGAGGCGGTGGAGCGGCGCTGACGACGAGGTCGATGCGGCTGTGGCGCGGGATGCGCTGCTCGCTCTCAGGTGCTTGCGCCAAGACCGTGCCGACAGATTTTTGCTCGTCAATGCGCTTGGCGATGTGGCCGATGCGCAATTCGTATTTGCGCAAAGTGTCCTCTACAACCCCGATGGACAGGCCGATTAGATCGGGGACGCGCTTAAGGGCCGCGAGCGGGCCATTGCTGATCTGGAGGTCAACCGCACTGTTGCGGGCAAGCTGAGCACCCGGGGAGGGTGATTGCCCGACGACAGCGCCCTCGGGGAGGGCATCTGAGGAGCGGTAGAGGATTTGGCCGATCTTTAGCTGGTTTCCCTCTAGTTGCAAACGCGCCTCGCGGAGGCTCACGCGGCGCACGTCGGGAACCTCGTAGTAGCGCGGCCCTTTGCTCACAGTCAAGACGATGCGCCGCCCCTTTTTGACCAATTGACCAACACTTGGGTCTTGATCGATGACCGCGTCGGCTGGGATGATCTCGTGGTGCAGCGAATCGCCGATGGTCATCTTTAGTCCTGCTTCCTCGAAGCGGGCGGATACCTCGGGCGCGGAAAGGCCTTGGAGGTCGGGCACTTGGACGCTGGGCGTGTCAACTATGTAGGGCATGATGATCGCGTCGAGCAGGGTGAGGGCGATGATGCCGGCGAGGAGCGCACCCGTTGCGAGCAGGCCCAATTGGCGGAGGATGCTTTTCACGATGTGCAACGCTTTATCCGCCGACCGAAGGGGCGGTGCCTTTGCGGATGCGTGCGGCAAAACTGCCGTCGCCGTCGTGTTGACCCGGTATGGTGAGCACGTAGCGGCCGGCCCAAGGCTGGGCGGGAAAGTGGGCATCGGCGCGCTCCAGCCGAGCGGTTGGGGTCTGCTTTAAGAATCGCTCGACAATGGCTTCGTTTTCCTCCTCTTCCAAGCTACAGGTGCTATACACCAAGACGCCGCCGGGCCGCAGGTGCTCGTAAGCGCGTTGGATGAGCACCTGTTGCCGCGCGGCCAATGTCGCAAATTCGGCTGGTTTGCGGCGCCAGCGGGCGTCTGGTCGCCGCCCGAGTACGCCGGTGGCACTGCAGGGCACATCGGCGAGGACTCGATCGAAGGCCCCGCACCCAGGGGTCGTGCCGTCGCGCGCCACCGGACGGATGGTGCGCAGGCGCAGCCGCCGGGCGTTTTCGCGCACTCGATTTAGCCTCGGCAGCGAAATGTCGGCGGCTACGACCCAGCCGCGGTCGGCCATGGCGATGGCTGCTTGCACGGCCTTGCCGCCAGGTGCGCTGCACAGGTCGAGCAGGCGTTCGCCCGGCTGCGGCTCGAGCAGGGCCACGGCCAAGCCGGCGTTGGGGTCTTGGATCTGAAACTGCCCCTGCTGGTATGCGCGTGAGGCAAAGAGATCCGCGCCATTTGCCGCTCGATAAAAGCCCGGCCTCGACCCGACCGGGACTAGGTCGAGTGCGGCGGCTAGTTCGCGGCTGGTGCGCAGCGGATTGAGGTAGATGTTGAGTGCGGCGGGCTGGTTGTTGGCCACGAGTAAAGGCTCGACAGCTTCGCGCCCCCAGCGGCCGACCCAGCGCTCGACCAACCATTCGGGATGGGAGTGGTACACTGCTAGGTAACGCGCCGGATTTTGCTGCTGATCGGGATAGCGAACCCGCGCACGTTGCCGCAGCACGTTGCGGAGTACGGCGTTGACCAGTGAGGCGATGCCTTGGTGCGTCAAGTGCTTGGCTAGCTCGACCGAGGTATGGACGGCCGCAGACTGGGGCACGCGGTCGAGCCAGAAGAGCTGATAGGTGCCGAGGCGCAAAATGTGGCGGGCCCAAGGCGAGAGTTGGGCGATCGGGCGCACACAGCAGGTGGCGATGATCCAATCGAGCCGCTTCTGCCAGCGCACCGCACCGAGGACTAGCTGGCGGGCGAAGCGCACGTCGCGGTTGGTCGGCAAGCGCGCGTCGAGGGCTTGTAGCAGTTCGTCGAAGGGCTTGGCTTGGCGTTCTAGGTCGCGGAGCAAGCGCACAGCCGCAAGGCGGGCTGGGTCGGGAGGGCGCACGGCTCAGCGCAAGAGGAGCATGGGGCGGTGCAGGTCAGCCGAATCCGTCCGCAGGCGGTAGATGTAGAGGCCGCTAGCGGCAGGCGCACCGGTTGCCAACTGGCTATCCCAGCGGACTACGTGCTGCCCTGGGCGCGCGTTTGCCGCAAAGGGCGTGGCCACCTTTTGACCCACTAAGTTGAAGATGTCGATTTGGGCAAAGCGAGGCCCTCCCTCGGGGATGGCAAAGGGGATAGAGGTGCCGGCGTTAAAGGGATTGGGATAGTTCGGCGCGAGGATGAGTTCGCGCGGCAAAGCGAGGCCGGACGGCTCTGAGATGGACGTGGCAATGTCCCCCCATACTACTTGGCTTTCTGAACACGAGCCTTCGGCGCAGGTATTGAACACGAGCACAGTCTCCTGTTCGGCGTCGAGGAGCAGGTAGGTCTGGCCGCGCTCGTCGCTAGTGGTCGTCACCTGCTGGGCCGCGTCGGCCGGGATGCGGACGGCCTCGCCGTTGACGAATGCGTATGCCGGGCCGGCTCCAGAGTTGGTAATGTCCCAGGTAAAGGCCGCGCCAGCGCGGAAATGCCCAGCCTGCAAGAGGCGCGCCGACACGAGGATTTCTCCTTCGCTGCCGTCGGCTACGCCGCCGGTGCCGGTCGCAGAAAAGGAGTGGTTTTGCCCGACCGAGCGGAAGAAGATGCCCTCCGGCAAAGCCTGCCCCTCGGCATCGCAATAATTGCGCAAGAACGCGACTTGGGGGCGGATGTCGTCGCGTTCGCTAAAAGAAGGCCCGAGCGACACCACGTCGAGGTAGATGTCTATGGGCGTGGTGGGGCTGATGGAGTCGGCCAAGGTGAACGCCATGTTCGCGAGATGGCCCTCGCCCGCTATCCCTGCGCCGCCGAGGGTCGCTATGCCCCATTGGGCGGTCTGGCCTTTTATTTGCGGTGGTCCTGGGGCGACAAAGGAATTGGCCCTCGCCGTCTCGCCTAGCGCACCCGCGACCGCGGCGATGGCGTCGGCTGGTGCCCAGCTAAACTCGAATTTGACTTGGCGCACGCTGCCCATGTTGCGCGCTGAGACGCTGAACTCCACGGTGCTATTGGCTGCAAACCCGCAGAAGGGACCTTCTTCGCCGATGAAAATTTCAGTGTCTGCGTTGGGGCCGGCGGCCGCGAGGCGGGGCAACGCGGCTACACTTAGGAGGGCTATATAGCAGAAAAGCATGCACTTTCCCCGAGTAAAAGTTCAAAAAGTACAGCAAAAATGTACGCAACACTAGCTTCTAGGCAAGCGCGTTGGCTCTGCCTTGACCAGGTTTTGCCGCGTTTGATATTATTGTCTGAGCCGCGCCATACAAACTCCCATATAGGTGGATTACTTATAAATGCGCCGTTACCCGATCTGGAATGTCATCCACGACGATCCGTACGATAGCTTAATTGATGTCCTGCTCGCCGGTCGCGGCCTGACCCGCGCCGAGCTGCAAGTGGGGCCCGAATCCCTGCACCCGCCCGAGCAAATGCAAGATATGACAGCGGCGGTGGCGCGCCTAGAGTGCGCCGTGCGCGCCCGCGAAAAGATCGTCGTGTACGGCGACTACGACGTAGATGGGGTTTGCAGCACCACTGTGCTCATGGATTTTCTCGAGCACGTGGGAGCCGACTGCGACTGCCTCTTGCCCGATCGCCACAAGGACGGATACGGCCTCAAGCCGCCCGGGGTTGAGGCCGCCATAGCAAAGGGCGCGTCCGTCATCGTCACGGTTGACAATGGCATTTCGGCCTACGATGCCTTGGAACTAGCCGCGGCGCGCGGCGTGGAAGTCGTAGTAGTAGATCACCACCAGCAGCTCGCCGAATTGCCGCGCGCCCTCGCCATCGTCAACCCCAATCGCCGCGATTGTGCGTATCCTTTCAAGAACTTGGCCGGCGTCGGCGTCACCTTCAAGCTGGTGCAGGCCCTCAGTGCAGCTTTTCTCGCCGGCGAGGAGCGCCGCCGCTATCTCAACGAATTGCTCGACCTCGTGGCCTTGGGGACCGTGGCCGATCTCGTGCCCGTGCTAGGGGAAAATCGCCTGTTCATCCAACGCGGTCTGCAGATCCTCCAGCGCACCAATCGCCTCGGGCTGCGCGCGCTCAAGAGGGTAGCCAGCTACCGAGACCAGGCCCTCGATGCCGCCAGCTTGGGTTTTCGCTTGGGGCCGCGGATCAATGTCGCCGGCCGCTTGAAGACGCCCGATATAGCGCTGCGGCTTTTGCGCTCCGCAAACGAGGGGGAGGCCGCGCAGTTGGCCGACGAACTCAACCGGCTCAACTCCCAGCGGCAGGTCTGGCAGCGCGAGGGCATACGAGAGGTCGAGGAACAGGTCGGCCCGGAGGAGGACGTGGCGGACCGCATCATCGTGGTACTGGGGGAGTGGAATGTGGGGATCGTCGGCTTGTTGGCCAGCAAGTTGTGCGAAAAATACGCCCGCCCCGCCGTCGTGTGTACCCAAGGCGGCGACCACGGCCTCTGCGTAGGCTCGGCTCGCAGCATCCCGTGCTACGACATCAGCGAGGGAATCCACGCCTGTGAAGAGCACTTGCAGACGCATGGCGGCCATCCGGCGGCCGCGGGTTTTTCGCTCGCGGTCGATGCCTTTGAGAGTTTTCGCCTCGCGCTAATCGGGCACGCCAACGCCCACATTAGCGCCGCGGCACTGCAACCTGTCTTGGACATTGACCTGATGCTCAAGCCGGCCGATTTGACGCTGGACACAGTAGAGCAACTCGCCGCGCTAGAGCCTTTTGGCAACGGACACCGGCGGCCGGTTTTTGCCCTAGAGGACTGTCGGGTCGTTTGGGCGCGGCAAATTGGCACCGACGGCCTCCACTTCAAGGCCGAATTGGAGGTAGGGGGACGCCGCTGTGCTGCGCTGTGGTGGAACCAAAGACACCTCGCAGAAAAGGTGCGGCCGGGCGACCGGCTGAGCGCAGCTTTCGAGCTAGAGGCAGACGCGTATAGCGGCAACGGTGCCGTGCAGATGGTCATCAAGGACCTGCACTTGCGGGAGCCGGGGGCCTAGGGGTCACAGGGACGGTTTTCTGCGGAATTGGAGAATGCGAACGTGATAAGTTCCCAATACACCAAGGAGTTGTGCATCCGGGACAGCGACGCCAAAATCGTCCTGTTGGTCGTCGATGGCTTGGGCGGTTTACCCCATCCCGCCACTGGCAAGTCCGAGCTGGAGACGGCCCAGTTGCCCAACTTAGACGCGCTGGCTAAGGGAGGCACCTGCGGCCTGATTGCGCCGTTAGGGGCCGGCTTTACCCCGGGCAGCGGCCCAGCCCACTTAGCCCTCTTTGGCTACGATCCTTGGCAAAACCAAATCGGTCGCGGGGCCCTTTCGGCCCTCGGCTTGGGGCTGGACTTCGCCCGCGGCGACGTGGCGGCACGCCTCAATTTTTGCACGGTGGATGCTGCGGGCCGGGTGCGCGATCGCCGCGCCGGCCGCATCCCCACCAAAAAAGGCCGCCAGCTTTGCGAAGTGCTAGGAGCGATCGCAGTGCCCGGAGTGGAGGTGCAGGTCGCCGCCGAGATGGAGTACCGCGCCGGCGTGGTGTTTCGCGGCGTGGACTTGGGCGACCAAGTCTCGGATTCGGATCCGCAGGTGACGGGCGTGCCGCCCAAGCCCCTGTCGGCGCTCGCGCCGGGTTCCGAGCGCACCGTCGAAGTGGCCAGTGCCTTTCTAGGGCAAGCCGCCGCCTTGCTCGCTGACGAACACCCGGCCAACATGGTGTTGCTGCGGGGATTTGGTCGCTACCCAGAGTTGGTGTCGATGGACGAGGCGTACGGGCTGAAAGCACTGGGCATTGCCGGGTATCCCATGTACCGCGGCGTGGCCGGGGCCGTGGGCATGGATGTCGAAGAGGTCGGCTGGGACCTTGCGTCCGAGTTCGCCTTGCTCGAAAGCCGCTACGCGGACTACGACTTTTTTTACGTCCACCTAAAGAAGACCGACAGCGCGGGCGAGGACGGCGATTTCGACTTGAAGGTGCGACTGCTAGAGGAGTTAGACACCTACATTCCGCGGTTGCGTGCGCTGCAGTCCGAGGTACTCATCGTCACTGGCGACCACTCGACTCCTGCGATTATGCACAGCCACAGTTGGCATCCAGTGCCCACGATCATAGCCAGCCCGTGGGCGTTGGCCGACGCGGCCGATGAATTTTCCGAGCGCGGTTGCAGCGCCGGCAGTCTCGGAATCGCGCCGTCGACTAGCTTGATGGCCCTCGCGTTGGCCCACGCGCGCCGGCTCGACAAATTCGGCGCTTGAGATGATCACCCCCCTGCGCATTGCCCACCGCGGTGCATCCGGTCCGGGGTTGGCGCCCGAGAATACGTTGGCCGCTTGCGAAAAGGCCCTCCAGATCGGCGTCGATATCCTCGAAATCGACGTCCACTCCACCCGCGATGGCCAGATCGTGGTCTTGCACGACGCGGCGCTCAACCGGACGACCAATGGCACCGGGTTGGTCGCCGACCTCTTGGGCGACCAAGTGCGCCAATTCGATGCTGGTCGCTGGTTTAGCGCTGATTTTGCCGGCGAGCGCGTACCCCTGCTCGAAGACGTGCTCGACTTAGCGCGCAACCAAGCCCTCGTGCTGATAGAAATCAAGGCCGATGGCATTGCCGAGCGCGTCCTGCAGGTGATTGAGGCGGCGAATGCGGCTGAGCGCGTCGTGGTGCAAGCGTTCAATCCGCAAACCGTCCAGCGGCTCAATTTGCTCGCCCCGACCCTACCCACGGCACTGTTGGTCGGCCAGTTGCCGACCACGCCCTCGCGGGTGCGCGCGCGCCGCCTCGTGCGTCAAGTGCTGCAAGTGGGGGCCAACGCGCTGGCGATGTGGTACGCGGCGCTGACCCCGCCCTTCCTCGAAGAGATGCGCCAGCGGGGTATAGCGGTCTGGGCTTGGACCGTTGACGAGGACATTGCAATGCGCGACTTGGCGACGATGGGGGTTCAAGGGATCATCACCAATCAGCCAGACCGGCTCAATCAAGTACTCGACGAACTAGTCGCCGACGGGCAGCTCCAGCCGCCCTTGGGCCAGCGCGTCAAGCGCAGCCGCTGGGGTCGCCGCCGCCAATTGCGCAAGCTCCAGGCCGCCAAGAGGGGTCGCTAAGAAGGCGAGGAGGTCGCCGATGCTCTACACCTTGTTGGCCATATTGCTGCTGGTCGTCGTGGTGCTGAAGTTCTGGTCGCCCTTTGGCCAGCGGTGCCCCCAGTGCCAAGCCCGCCGGGAAGATGCGGAATATCCCTTGTGTCCAGATTGCGGGTGGATCTACGAAGTGCCCGGCGAAGAGGACGAGGATTTTGCGCCGGACGACGAAGAAAACGAGAAATTCTGAAGGGCACCAAGCCGCGCTGCCGCGCCCTGATTTGCGCTTGACAATCCCCTGTACTTCCCTTTAGATTGTCTCTGATTATAGGGAAGTACAGAACGTTCAAACTCAGGAAGGTGGACCATGAAAATGCGGGCAATATCGCTGTTTGTCGCCGTCGCGGTTTTGGCGGGCTGTGACGACCCTCCCACAGCCGAGCTCGATGCGGCTAAGCAAGCCCTCGACGCGGCCCGGGACGTCGAAGCCGAGCAATTTGCCGCCAATGAGTACGCGGCCGCGCAGCGTGCGTACAGCGAAGCCGAAGCAACGACCAACGCCGAAGCCGAGCGTTTTTTCCTCTTCAAGGACTTTGAGCAGGCGCGAGCGCAAATCGCCGATGCTAAGACCAAAGCCATGCGGGCAGAGACGTCTGCACAAGCCGAAAAGACCCGCCAGAGGGAGTCGGCCCAAGCAGTGATTGTCGCCGCCCGCGACGCGGTCACTGCCGCATATACCAGCCTAGAAGAAGCACCGTCCGGCAAGGGCACGGAAGCCGATATTGAGGAATTGCGCGCCGAGTTGAGCTCGGCCGAAGCCGATTTAGACGCGGCCGAAGCCGCGCTGGACAGCGATAATTTCTCCGGTGCCGAGTCCCTCGCCGAAAGCGCAGACCAGAAGGCTACCGAGGTCGCCGACGGCGTGATGGTGGCCGTGGATAAATACCACGAGTTGGTCGAGAAGATGCGCCCTTGGTACGAGCGCATCTGAGCGTGCGCCATTGCAAGCCTCAACCACAGGCGGCCGGGAGTTGCTCCCGGCCGCTTTATTTTTTTTGGTGTTGCTATGCGGGCCGCCGCCCGCGCGTGCGTCCGCGCTCTCGTTAGAGCACCGGCAACTAGTGCAAGCCGTTGAGAGCCACGAACCAGCTACTCCCTACATCGTCATCAATACCCAAGACAATCTAATCCTGCTCCGCGAGGGGGAGCAGGTGTTGCGCCAAGCCGCTTGTGCAACGGGCAGTGGCCGCAAGCTCGAAGGTGCTAAGCGGCGGCATCGCTGGACCTTCGACACCCCCAAAGGCCGCTTCGCCATCCGCCGCAAAGTCGCCGACCCTCTGTGGACTCGGCCGACTTGGGACTTCGTCGAAAACGACGAGGAGATTCCCATTTTTGCCGAGGACCCGCGGCGGTTCCAGCGCGGAGTCTTGGGCGCGTACGCATTGTACTTCCTCAAGGATTTTATGATCCACGGCACGCTCTTTGAAATCAACTTGGGCAAGAGCATCACCCACGGCTGCGTCCGGGTGGGCAGCGAGGATCTGGAGTACCTCTACGAAGCCGTTGAAATCGGCTGGCCGGTCTTTATCTACTGATGAAGCACCTAGCGTTGTTTTGGGCCTTTGCCTGCGGCGCGAGCGCGGCGTCGGCCGAGGATTGGGCCTATGTCAACGCTGCGCTGCGGGCCTGGTTGCAGGCCATAGAAGCGGATGTGTCGTACTTGCTGGTGGATAGGGGTGCGGCCGAGCTGCGGCTGATGCACGGGAAGGCGCTCTTGCGGCGTGCTCCGCTCGCGGCCGACTCCCTTGGGGCGCGGCCGCCGGTGCAATCCTCGCTCGAGGCCCGGTTGCGGCGCTATCGACCCAGCACCCCTTGGCGCGGCTTGGTGCCCAGCCCTTTCGACTGGGAACAGAATTTGGTGGCCGAGGCCTCGGCCACCAGTGCCCTGTATTTCGCGAGCGGACTGCTGATTTACGCCAGCCCGGCGTGGCACCGCCCAAGCAATATGGACCTGCAAATTGGGGCTGCTGATTTGCGCGCTTTGTACAATGCCTGCGGCCCGGGCACCGCGCTCGTCGTCCTGCCCGCCAACTGGAGATTGGGGCCGCAGCGGTGACCTTGCGCTTTGGCGCGGCGGCCGCCGACATCACGCCGCCGGTCGGCAGCGCAATGGGTGGGTACTGGGGGCGGCGATCCGGGGCCACGCACATCCGCGACCGCCTCATGGCCAAGGCCCTCGTCTGCGGCCAAGGTGCGGAGCAGGTCGCTCTTGTCGCCGTCGATTTGGTGGGATTGGACGCGGCTGTTGTGCGGGCAATACGGGAGCGGGTAAGGTGCGCCACTGGCATCGAAGGCGCGGCCATCATGGTCTGCGCCTCCCACACTCACTCCGGCCCGCTGACCTTCCCCTTTCGGGGCATGAACTGCATCGACAGCCGCTACTTGGAGCAGGTCGCGGACGCCGTGGTCGAGGTGGTGGTAGCTGCTGCCGCCGACAGTCGCCCGGGCCGTTTGTACTATGCGCGCCCCCCAGTGCAGATAGGCCGCAACCGCCGGCCGCAGAGCGTCAAAGGCGAAGTCGTGCCCTACGCGCATGTGTTGAGCTTTGCGGCCGAGTGCGGGGCGGAGGCCACGCTTTTTAGCTACGCCTGTCATCCGGTGGTTTTGGGCCGCGACAATCACCAGATCAGCGCCGACTTCCCCGGGGCCGCGGCTCGCTACATTGAGGCTGCGACCGGTGGGCTAGCCCTGTTTGTGAATGGGGCCTGCGGCGACGTCAACCCGAGGGACGCCAACGGCTCGTTTGCCGACGTGGAGCGCTTGGGGCAAGAGTTGGGTCGGGCCGTGCTGGAGGGGCGAGCTGCGGCCGCGCCCTTGGACGCCTCGGCGCTGCGCTGGGCGCACGAGCGGTTGGACTTGCCGCTGCGGCCCCTGCCGCCGCGCTGGCGCACCGAGGCCGACAAACTCAAATGGCACCTGCGGGCGCGTTTGGCGCGGGGCGGCGAGGCACCCAAGGCGCAGCTCGAATGGGCTGCGGCCCTGCGCAGATGGGTGCGGGCTGGCGCGGGGCGCGTTCGGGTCCAGCCCTTTGAGATGCAGGCGTTGGCCCTCGGCGAACTGGTACTTTTGGGCGTGGAAGGCGAGCTTTTTGCCCGCTATCAGCTCGACTTGGAGGCCGCGCATGGGCCAGCCATCTTGTGCGGCTTTGCCAATGGCTGCATTGGCTACGTGCCCACGGCTGACGAGTACGCACGCGGCGGCTACGAGATTGACCAAGCCTATAAATTCTATCCGAGCGTGCAGATGATCGCGCCGGCGAGCGAGTCGCTGGTACGGCAGCGGGCCGCGGCGTTGATCGCAAGGGTGCGCTAGCTTACGGAGTCTTTGATAGGGTTATTTTTGGCGACGATTTTACTTTGTAGGTCGTGGGGAGACAACCAAATCAAAGGGAGCTACTTCTATGACACTCGAAGAATTCGCCGAAGAAATGCGGGCTGGATTTGCCCAAGTCAACGAGCGTCTCGATGATCTCGACTCGAAGACAGTGGGTCGTCGGTTCCCTTTGATGGTGCCCTTTTTTTATCCCCGCGATGCTCAAAAAGTGTTGCGGTTTTCGGTGCGCTGGTACGCCGTTAGCGGCTGATTGTCTCGGTCGGTTGCGTTTAGGGCCGCGATTGGCGTCGGCTGGATGTGGCCTTGGCGCGGCTGGTGGGAGTAATGCGCTGCGCGTTGCGTCGCTGGTGTGGTTTTAAAAAGTTCTGGTTTGGGGTCGGCGCGGACATCAGCCGCGGTTGGGGGTGCCATTGCGTCGCAGTTAGGTTTAGTGCATTTTCGCCGCCTTACAAAACGGAGGTTCTATGCGCGATCTATCTGGCGATTTGGAGGTGCTCTACGATCAAGTTCCGGCGACGCGGTGCGCTGGTACGGGCGATTGCTGCTGGCTCACGGACGAGGAGTTCGACACCTACTACGCCACCATGTTCCCGCTCTATCGGGCCGAATACTCCTACATCGTCGCCTATGTGGAGCGGCACTTTTCCCCTCAGCGTCGCCAAGAGTTGCTGAGCTTTACCGAGGAGCGGCCGCGGCGCTGCCCCTTTCTCGGTGCGGACCATAGCTGTACCATCTATCCAGTGCGCCCGCTGATCTGCCGCACTTATGGGGCGATGAATCCGGTCTCGATCGCCCGCCAAGCCATCGCACATCAGGGCACTTTGCCATCGGCGCAAATTCGCGCCTTTGTGCGGCGCGAGGCCGGCATGGTGTGTCCGCGGGTGGCGGTGTTGGAGCCGGAAAAGGTCGCTCGGTACGCCCGCATGCTCATTGAGGGGACATACGAGCGCGAATTGGCGCGGCTCAGCGCCGAGGTGGTGCTAGCGGGCGCGAAGCGCAAACAGCTCTTCCAACGGCTCACTGGCCGGAAAGAGTGGCCGCTGCGCTGGTCTTGGGGGGGCTTCAATGCGTTGCGCTTTTCGCCGCTGGCGTGGCTGCGCCAGCACTTTGCTGCGTATTGGAAAAAGGCCGAGCTAATCGATCGCAAGTGACGCAAAAGGAGATTGCACCATGCAGCAATACCGAGTCGCTATTTTGGGCTGCCGCAGCCGGGGCACGGCCGCGGCCCGCGCCTATCATCAGCATCCCCGCACCGAGGTAGTGGCCCTGTGCGACCTCGTGCCCGAGCGGCTGGCGACCCTCGGCGACGAGCTGGGGGTTGCGGCCCGCTACGACGACCTCGACCGGATGATCGAGGCCGCGGCCCCGGACATCGTCGCCATTCCCACGGGCACCGAATTACACTATCCGCTGGCTATGCAGGTGCTGGAGCACGGAGTTCACATTGACATTGAAAAGCCGCTCTGCACGACCTTGGCCGAGGCCGACGCGGTATTGGCCAAGGCCGCGGAGCAAGGGGTGCAAGTGGCAGTGCATCACCAAGGGCGCAGCGGCGGTGCGCTGCAAGCGGTCAAAGCGGCGATTGCCGAAGGCCGGATCGGCGACTTGCGCTATGTGCAGGGCAGCGGCAAGGGCTACTATGGAGGCTACGGTCTGATGAATATCGCTACGCACTCGCTCAACGCCATGCTCGGAGTGGCCGGGCCGGTGCGGAGCGTCCAAGCCGTGGCCCTGACCGATGGCCGCCCGATCACGCCCGAGGATGTCGTGCCGTCGCCGAGCGGCATGGGCTACATCGCCGGCGAGCACGTGACCGCAGCCCTCGTCTTTGCGCGTGGAATTTCGGCCACCCTCTTGCAGCACCGCTTCCCCAAGGTGGATTCAACGGCCTATATGATCGAAATCTACGGCACCGAAGGCCGGCTCTACTGGAAGAGCGGTGCCCCGTGGTTTTTGTCCACACCGCACTTTGCCCCCGGCCAAGCCGAGTGGCAGCCGCTCGCTCCCTTAGTGCCCGAACACTACGACCCGGCAGGCTCGGCTGCGGTGGAGGACTACCAATTCGCCGACGAGTACGTGCAGGCGCTCGACGAGGGCCGTGCGCACGAGTGCTCGGGCGAGGCGGGTCGCCACGTGCTGGAGATATTGATGGGGATTTTCGAGTCTGGGGCGCATGGTCGGCGCGTCGATCTGCCGCAAGCGGACCGCGACCACCCGCTCTTGCGCTGGCGCGAGGAACACAGCATGGGCCTGCCCAGCCCCATGCCGCGCCCGTATGCGGAGTGGCTCGCCGCCGAAGATTGCCGTTTGGGCCGGAGCGCGAGTTAGCCGGCGATCTTGACTCGGAGGAGAGGCTGTGTAAAGCCGACCCGAAGCCACTAGTCGAGTCTCCCTAAGCACTGGCAAGCGATACTTCCGCCGCATCCATGTTATAGGATTTTAGCTTGGGAGACTGGGTCTGCTAAATGTTTATCAATGGTCTCTTGTTTGGCAAAAGACAGGAACTTAGTCTCATTGACGGCGCAATTCAGCGGAATCGCTTCGTCATGAAGAGATTCTCCAAAAAGAAGGTACCAAAACCATTTCTTGAGTACCAAGCTCATTACGCTCTTTGGTACTTCACCAGATTTCCGCCATCGAGTAACCGTGCTGCGGTGGATCTGTAGCCAGTCTGCCACATCCGAGAAGGTAGCGCCCGTTACGTCACAGAGAAATTCCAATTCTTCTATGGATAGACTGGTGTTGTTTCCGCAGATTTCGTTCGCGATCGCTCGGTGGATCCGGCGAATTTCCTCTTCAGAAATAGCGGCGGTGCCATCGGGTAGTGAGACTAGTCGTAGTTCTGGCACAGACCATGTCCGACCGGCAGCGTAGTATGGATAGTTTTTCTTAATCTTGGTTTTCATTGTCGGTTTCCTTGGCAAATTGGTTCGTCCGTGCGTATGCTTCGGCTTCGTGCAGGTTTCTCAGACTTGGTGAAGACTCCGTTCCATCGTAGAAGCAGAACAGGGAAGCGTACATCACCATATCGTCCTCCAAATACAACCGGAAGCAGCAGTAGTAGCCGGGGCCTCTTCCGTCAGCAGGTGGAGCCCATACCGCGATCTCTACGCGATCATCTGAGGGTACGCGGTGAGAGCACCCGAGATAAATGCCCTCCCTTATGAGGTACGGCAGCTTCTGTCGAGCTCGTGCGTAGCGCGGGGTCTCCGGCTGGTGGTTAACGAACCGATGGGCAGCGGAGAGCTGAGTGACGGCATCCTACCAACTGTGCATTTCTCCCATTTGTTGAATATATCAACAGTGTGCTATTATGCAGCTAACTCCATGCCGTTCGCATAATGGATAGCTGATATGAGCAGTATGAGGGAAAAAACGCGAAGTACTCGTATTCTTGGAGACCTTGAGCCGATAGACGCGATATCGCGGCCGCCTGTCAGCCCGCCAATTTTCCCAGCAGCCCCCAACCGCTGACGGCGGCCGAGACGATCAGCACCGCGGTCGAGAGCACTGCGCCGATGAGGACCCAAGCGCGGGTGCGGTAGGAGGAGGGCAGCTTGAAGTTGAGATAGATGGCTGCCACCATCATTATGGCAATGGCCAAGTTGGCGATGAGGAAGCCGGCGATCTGGGTCAGGATGTCAAAGGGGATGTTGTTCCAGACGATGAGCATGGTGGTGGCAAAGATGTAGAGGCAGATGACGCGCTTGATCGCCTGGTACTCCCAAGTGCGGTCGGGCCAGCGGGCGGCGAGAAACTCTTGGGCCACGCGAGCGTAAATTTCGGGCAGGGCTTGCAGGGTGCCCCACAGCGCGGCGAGAATGCAGACGTAGTAAATCCACACTAAGCTCGGATGAATCTGTCGCCAGACGTGGGCTTGGTGCGTCAGCAGGCTCCAACCCTCGAAGCGGGTCTCGAGCGGGAAGAGCACGGCCGCTCCGGAAATCATAAAGGCCCCGGTGACGACAAAGAGGACCAGCGCCCCCAGCCCCACGTCCCAGCGCAGCGGTGATACCCTTTGCCGCAGGTGGTGGATTTGCTTGGGGTCGTCGGGTAGGTAGTCAATGGCGTCGCTGCGGGAGGCGCGGGAGCGGATGGCCTCAATGTCCTCGTGGCCAGTCAGTCCCCACTTGTGCAGGCCGACCCAGTTGGCATAGGCGATGTAGCCAATGACCGACCCACCCACGTAGCCAAAGGTAGTGCCCAACGTCAGCAGCGGATGCGCGACTGTGTCGGCGGGTGCCCACTCCGGGAAGGGCGGCAGATCGCCAAAGCGGAAGGTCCCCACAAGTGCCGCGATAAAGTCTGGACGCACGATGAGGGTCCCGGCGATAGTGCCCGTGACCAAGATCGCGCAGATGAGGAGTTGTTGCTTTTCGAGGCGTTCAAAGGACAGACGGATGCCAAAGAGCAGCGCCAAGGCAATAAAGGCCGAGGTTATGGCGTTTTCCCAGAATACTTCTTCCTCGCCGGCGGGCAGCAGGTCGCGCAGCAAGAAGTGGAAGAGGTCGCCGCAGGGCTTGGAGACGGGCACCCAAGCTAGGGGGGCGCCGATCATCTCAAAGAGCAGAATGGTCAACAGCAGCCACCCTCGCGGCCCGGGCAGGCGCACGAGGCGGTGGCCGATTAGCTCGCCGCTGACGGCCGTATAGCGGCCGATCAGATAGGTGAAGAAGACGCCCTTGACCAAGCAACTGAGCAAGACCATCCACAACAAGCCATAGCCGGCCCAAGCACCGGCCCGCACCACGACGATAGTCTCGCCGGCACCAATGGCGACCGAGGCGACGATGGCCGCCGGGCCGAAGACGGCGAGCATACCTAAGAGTTTCTTCAGCGACCAAGGCTGGCCGAAGACGCCTTCGGGCGGCGGGATTTCTACTTTGTTCATCGGAGTCAACTTTGCTGTGGTGGATCGCCGAGGTCGGGTATGGGGAGGAGGGCACCTCCCTGTAGCGCGGACTCGTGGGCGACGAGGCCGGGAAGCATGTAGCGCGCCGCGTCCCAGGCGTTGTTGGGCGGAAGCTGGCTGCTGGCGCAGGCTGTGACGAAGTCATCGACGAGGAACTGATGCGCGCCCGCGTGGCCGTTGGGCAGGCCGGCGAACTCGCGCGGCAGGCGCTCGACCGGGTGAACGGCCGATGCGCCGAGATGGGTGCCATCGGCCGCGGTGACTTTGTCCATGGGGTCGTCGGGCTGGCGCGGCTGGCCGGCACAGGCTAGGAGCTGATCGAGGTTTTCTTGTTGGGCGTGGTCCTTGGTCAGCCAACGGGCCCCGCTGGCTGATTGCTCGAAGCAGCCTTCGGTGCCTTGGAGAATCATCTGGACGCAGCCGGGGTGGCCGATGCGGCGGAATTCGTTGATGCGACAGGTGCTGCCGTCGGACATCTTGTACAGGGCACTCTGGTTGCTGAAGGGGTTTTGCCAGTCGTTGTGCTGGTAGATGCCGTCGGCGTGTTCGTCGCGGAAGCCTTGGCAGGAGACGTGCGTCATGTAGGCACCTGTAACGGAGATGATTTGGCTCGTCGAATGAGTCGGGTAGTACATCGGCGGAATGCCGGCGGTCTCGCGCCAGTTTTCTCCGCCGCGCCAGCGCGCCACGTCGTAGAGGCCGTGATCCCAGTCGTGGTAGTACTCGGCTTGGCCATAGACGATCTGGCCAAAAGCACCGCGGGCATGCTGCTGGCGACAGTAGAGCACACCGGGATAGTAATAGCTGGTCTCGCCGAGCATGTACACCTTGCTGCTGCGCGCCGCGGCCGCGGTCAGGTTTTCTATTTCCGCGTGGCTGATGCCGGGGGGTACGGCTGAGTACACGTGTTTGCCGGCTACTAGGGCTTGGACGGCTTGGGGGCCGTGAAGCCAGTTTTGGGTGAAGAGGCAAACGGCGTCGATGGACGAGTCGCAGAGCGCGTCGAGCGAGGGGCTTAGGTCGGTTATCGCGTGTTTGGAGGCATTGCGCTGCAACTTCTCGCCGTCCAAATCGCAGAGTACTACTTGGCCGACGAGGGGATGTGCTTTGAAGAGGGGAATAAAGCTCTGGGCGAAAGAGCCCGTGCCGACGATGCCGATGCGTAAACTCATGGGGGGCAAGGTACGGCGGGCGGATAGGGAGCGCAATAGAACCTGTACCTGGCGTTGCGCACAGGCTTCTTAGGTATGAGAGGCTGCCTCGCCTAAAGGCAGGACAAGGCGCGGTGAAGCCAAGCATCTTGCATTACTATCGCGTATTAAGGCACGCCCTCAAGGAAAATTTGCGGCAGGCACTATTCGGCTCAGCGAATCAACGCCAGCTTAGCCGTTTGCACGACATCGCCAGCTTGCAAAACGGCCCAATAAACCCCGGAAGCGACCGCCGCGCCCGCATCCGCGCGGCCATCCCAGCGCACGCGGTGCGCGCCGGCAGCCACCCAACCAGCGGCCAACACGCGCACCTGCTGTCCCATCAAGTTATATACGGAAATCCGCACGGGACCGGCCTCGGCGAGGGCAAAGGGAATGGTTACTTCCGCGTTGAACGGCGTGGGAAACGGCAGGCCGAAGCCGATGCCGTGCTCGTTGAGCAACGCGGACAGGCTGGCCAGCTTGGCGTTGAACGGCTTCCACAGCACTACGTCCTTCAACTGCCAGCGGGCAAAAGATGCGACGCGGTTTTGGTTGATGATATTGCGGAACTCGATGGTGTTATGATCGGAGCGCAGGTGCGTTGCCCCGAGGACGAGATACCTATTCGTCCAATCCTCGCTCGCTGACAGCGCGGCATACTGCTGTTCGTTGAGGAAAATGACGACTTCGCCGTCGCTTATTTCCTTGGTCGAATACAGCAACAGGGCAGCGCGATTGATCCCCTCAAAGCCGAACCGGACGCTCTTGGGATTCTTGCTAACTGCGGGCGGACTGTAGCCGAAAATTCCGCTGCTCGGCAGCGGCTCTACCCATTCGCTGCCAATCTCAACTTGCGCGGCTGCGGTGGCCCCATCATCGGTAAAAACCCGCACCGCGCCGCTGCGGGCATGGGACGGGACCCGGACGACGATGACGCCGTTGGACCAGACCACATAATCGTCCGCTGCCGCTTGCACATTGGAGTGCAACAAAACGTACCCAGTGCCGCGCTCGTGGCCAAAGTTGCCGCCGGTCAGCGTCAGGTACTCGCCGACCTGTACTTGCGGTGGCGAAAGTTGCGCGAGGTACGGGCTTGCGATTTCCATGCGCACGGCATTGCTGGTGCCTTCAGACGTGGCAACGGTCAAGTCGCCCGAGGGCGTATTGAGCGGAACGCGGAATCGTATCGTCCCATCCGACCAAGCCTCAAACGAAGACGCCGCGACCGAATCAATCCGCACGGAACTGCTGTCTCGCGCAAGGCCGAAATTGTCCCCGGCAATTTCGATGAGATCGCCGGTCTTGGCCCCCACCTCCATGCGCGTGTGATTGGTGACCGCCTCAATGTAAGGCGACGTAACGACTACCGGCACCCTGTCGCTGCCGACGCTGGTCATCACCTGCACCTTGCCGGTGCGCGCACCGGTCGGCACGCGCACTTGGATTTGCGCGTCGCTCCAAGCGAGATAATCGGAATCGCTCGGTTCCTTTCCCGCAAAAAAAACCACTTTGCTCGTCCCTTTGTCCGCGCCGAAATCCGCGCCGACAATGGTAATTGTTTGGCCGTACTGAACGCGACTAGGCGAGACGCCCGCAATTTGCGGCGCGGCAACCGACAGCACGAGTTTGCCGTATCCCGTGCTGTCGTCCTTGCCCGGTGCCCCCAAATCGACCGTGGCCTCGACGAGGGCCTTCCACAAATCGTCGCGCGAGAGCGAAGGATTGGCCGATTTGAGCAGGGCGGCTGCACCGGCCACGTGGGGAGTCGCAGCCGAGGTCCCCCCAAACAACAACCCATTCGTACCGTAAGAAGCCGTTGACACGCCCGAAGGTGCGACGAGGTCGGGCTTGATGCGGCCATCGGCGGTGGGGCCGCGCGAGCTATAGCTTGCCAGCGTGCCCAAGTCCCATTGGTCGTGGTGAATTGCCCCCACGCTCAGAGCACCGCGAGCGTCCGATGGAATCCCCAAGCTGCTAGCCGGGACCGGATATTCGATGGCGTGGTGCCAAGACCACACTCGCAGCTTCTTGGGCTCGGCCTCGCCGACGCGGACGACGGAAATGCCATAAGTGCCCGCTCGCCCGGCAAAGTATTCAAGCCACTCCACAGGCGCACCGCCATCCCCCTGAACATCCGTGCTTTTGCTGACTTCTTTGATGTTGCCGAACGCGTCTTGATAGTAGAGGTATAGGTCGTAGTCCTCTGTGGTGGTGGGCCAATCGTCCCAAGTCAGCGTCACCCTTATGGCGTCGCCAACTTCGGCGACAAAATTCACTGCGTCGTCGCCAGCGGCAAAATTGTGCCGATTGTCGGCATCGCTATCGTGCCAAAAACCCGCGTAGTGCTTGTCGGCGTAGTTGCCAACGGCGTTGACCCAGAGAATGCCGTTGTCGGCCGCGTCATTTGCGATGTCGCAGATGATCCCGCGCCCGTCCCCAAAGCCCTCGTTCACCCAAGTCGCCGAGTAGTTTACGATGGAAACTCCGTTTTGTATGCAGCGGTCTTTGGCATTCTCCAAATCCACTTCATCCGCGACCTTGTACAGATAGAGTTCGGCTTCTGGGGCCACATCGTAGATGATCTCGGCACACGCCGTGCCGTGGGCGTCCGTGCCGGCGTAGATCCCCGCGCCCGTATAGTCGCGG
The DNA here is from genome assembly GCA_958295495.1 of uncultured Latescibacterota bacterium. GTDB lineage: Bacteria > Latescibacterota > UBA2968 > UBA8231 > UBA8231. The sequence goes on along the minus strand of OY282352.1, from coordinate 5,352,698 downwards.
TACCACCGCCGCACCGGCATGTCTGCGGGCAATTTATCGGCCCCCTTAAATCCGCCGTCGATAATCGCCACCTTAACCCCTTGGCCCTTCGCGCCAGCGGCGTGATGTTCGAGCGCGCGGATGCGAGCTAAGCCTTCGCTAACGGTCTGTTGCGCGTGTGGACGGTACGGCCTGCGGACGAAGGCCACACTCGGCAACTCAGACACCGCCCGCAGCGATGCGGTCGGTACTGACACGCGCATCAGGCTCTTGGACCGGGCTAAGATCTCGACGTCAAGGGAGGCTAACGCTGCGGTGTCAATGGTGGCCGCGCCGCCCGCTGTGGGTACCAAAATGACGACTACGTTTGAGCTGGCATTGGCGCGGGTCGGCTTAGCCGCCGAGGGCAACTCCCACAGCGCGCTTTCCATCTTGGGAGGACCAGCGGGTTTGGACGGCGCAACGTCGAGGTCTTGTCCCCACAGGGGTGCCGCAAAAAAGAGGAAGAGAAAAATATGGTGCACGGCGATCAGGGCCGATGAGCCTTGTACGACTCGTGTGTGCCCCGCATTCCTAGCTCTTGAGTGCGCGACAAAAGCGCGAGCTGCTCTTCGGCTTCGAGGGGTGTGAAACTGCGGGCAGCGGCGATGTTCTGCCGCAGCTTTTCCAGCGAATCCATCCCAGAACACGCGGTAGCTACCGGCAGACTCATGGCATAGCGCAAGCATTCTGCCGCCGTTGCCACACCCGTTTCGAGGATTGCTTCGGGCGAACCCGCCAAGGTCTTCATGGCAATGACCCCGATGTTTTTTTCTACTGCGACCGGCAGCACCTGCTCGACAAAGCTGAGGTAGTGCGGGTCGAACACGTTGATCGGCATTTGCGTGGCGTCCCAAGCAAAGCCGCGCTCGATCATCTCTACGTGCAGAGAGGGCAAGGTATGGCCGGTGAAGCCGATGTAGCGGATCTTGCCCTCCTCTTTGGCTTTGAGCGCGGCCTCCAGCAGGCCCTGCTCGTAGATCCGCTCTGGATCGTTGGGCTGTTTGATATTGTGAAACTGCCACAGGTCGATCGCGTCGGTTTGCAGCCGGCGCAAGCTCTCTTCGAGGTGGGCAATCGCCCTCTGGGGATGGCGGCTCGCGTCCTTGGTCATTAGAAATACGCGGTCGCGATGGCCGCGCAGTGCCTTGCCCATGCGTCTCTCACTCTCGCCATCGGAGTAGCCCCAAGCATTGTCGAAGAAGTTGATCCCCTCGTCAATGGCCGCATGCATCAAGGCGATGGCTTCCTTTTCCTCCATGTTGCCGTGGTGGGCTATATGTGCGCCGCCCAAGCCGAGCAGGGAAACGGACTCGCCCGTGCGGCCCAAAATTCGGTAGGGCATGTCGCGGTGGTTCGGAGCGGCACTTATGGAAAGGCCGGCGGCCGCTGCGGTCGAGAGCTTGAGAAAGGTGCGACGGGAGTAGGGTCTATCGTTCATTGGGTATAGTCTCCAGTAAATTATCTCCAGTAATTAACTGCACCGCCGTCACCAGTAACATCCCATTTTTGATGAACATAGAATTCTTCAGATCATTCAGGATGACTATACCACCTCAGCCATTCCGAAATGAAATTGTTCTGATCGTTGTAGGTCAATTCATCTACCTCAATGAAAGATTGCTCACACATAGCTGGCAAATCAGCCTCGAATTGCCGCCACCTAGCTATAATCGCCCGTCCCCCTGGGATCGTCCTTCTGCCAGAAGCGGTATTTAACCAGTTTCGTATCTGCGTTATGACTTTCTCAGGATTGTTGTCATGGGAACGAATATCATGCCCGGCTATGTCGGATATAAAGGCTTGGTATCGGTATCGCTCGCGATCCAGAACCAGACAGACCTTTCCTTTCTGTTGCTTATTCCCAAAGTACTTTGCGCCTAGGAATACACCCAATTCTAAGGGCATATTGAAACGTGGGGTTTGTGTCTGGTCGCTAAGTTCGGTGCGCGATATATCGTGGACGCCAAACCGACACTCCGCAATAATTTTCTGTATTTTGTTGAAACGCACATTGCCGCTATCGTCTTCCTCTAGCGCACAACGCGGGATGAAGCCACAGTCAAATATGGCAAATAGAAGAGCATTCCTGAGTATCAAATACTCCTTGTCAAACGGACAATTGATGAACACGTTCCCAGCATATAGCCTAGTATCCATCACGCTTATCTAGACTTGCGAGGTTGTGGCCTAGTTTTCTTGACACTGGCAACTGCCTTTTTAATAGTGGATCTTCTTATCGTACCCCTTTTGGGTGCCTTCCGTACGACGCGCTTTGTCTTCGCCATTTTTATCTCCTTTACGCCCAATAAGTACAAGTCCCCAATCGCCGTCAAGCCCATATCAAGTCGTCGCGCTTTGGCGAACAGATCCTTAAATGCAACGGGCGCTGGAGCCAGAAATAGACCCTATTGCCCACTGACCATCCCCTCCAGTAGATTCTCTCCAGTAATTAACTGCACCGCCGTCACCAGCAACATTCCATACACCACCCGATTAAACCACACATCGCTAAATCGCCGATTCAAAAACACCCCCAATTTCACCCCGGCGTACGCCAGCGGTGCCAACAGCAAAGTCGTCTTAAAAATGTCGCCGTGAAAGAGCCCCAAGCCCCAATAGGGCGGCAGTTTGAGCAAGTTGAGCGCGGCGAAGAAGATGACCGTGGTGCCGACGAAGACGTGGCGTGGAAGCTGCTGCGGCAGCAGGTAGATGACCACCGGCGGTGCCCCGGCGTGGGCAATCGTCGAGGTGAAGCCGGAGACCGCGCCCATCAGCACGCCGGCGAGCGGCCCCGGCCCCTGCTTCTGCACGGCCCCCACAATCGCCGCCCGCCCGAATTGGAAAGCGACAAACAGCAAGGCCAAGCAGCCCAAGCCCACCTCTAGAACGCGCTCGTGCTGGCTGAAGTACCCAAAAAAAAAGGCCCCAGCGCCGATCCCCAAGACGGAACCGGGCAGGAGCCGTTGGACGCTCGTTTTGTCGAAGGTGCGGCGGTAGTGCCGGACGGCGAACACATCGCAGGCGATCAACAGCGGCAGCAGGAGGGCCACCGCGTCCGCCACCGAAACCATCAGTGCCAAAAGCGGGGTGGCCAAAATCCCAATGCCACCGCCAAAGCCGGCCTTGGCCACCCCCATCAATAACACCGCCCCCACCGCGCAGACCCAGAAGGCGGTCGGGTAGGCTGGCAGCACTACTCGCCTTCTACGTGGGTTACTTCGATATCGAGATCTTCGCGTTTGCGCACGTGATCGACTTGGCCGTCCTTGACCCACACCACGCGGTCGGAGACGCTGAGCATCTTGTGGTCGTGGGTCGCCGAGATGACGGTCACACCAGAATTCTCGTTCATCTCTTTGAGCAATTCGATGATTTCGGTGCCTGTGCGCAGGTCCAGATTCCCCGTCGGCTCGTCGGCGAGGACGACGGCTGGATCGTTGGCCAGAGCGCGGGCGACGGCCACGCGCTGCTGCTGGCCGCCCGAAAGCTCGTAGGGCTTGTGCGAGTGCCGCTCGCCAAGACCCACCTTGACCAGAAGCTCCATGCCCTTGTCGCGGGCCTCGTCGCTGGTCAGGCCGGCGAAGACCATCGGCAAGGTGACGTTTTCGAGCGCGGTCATCACCGGGATCAAGTTGAACGACTGGAAGATGTAGCCGATCTTGCGGCAGCGCAGCCAAGCCAACTCATAAGCGTCGAGCTGAGCGACATCTACCTCGTCGATGTACACCTTGCCCTCCGAGGGCTTGTCGAGGCCGCCGACCATGTTGAAGAAGGTGCTCTTGCCCGAGCCCGAAGGCCCCATGATCGACAGGTACTCGCCGGTGTAGATTTCCATATCAACGCCGCGCAGGGCGTGAACCTCAATCTCGCCCATCAAGTAAATTTTCTTTACCTGCTGGGTCCTTACTACAGTGCGTTTTTCCGCTTCTTGGACAGCGACCTCGCCCGGGGCGGTTTCGGTCATTTCAGATCTCCTCTAAGGAATCAAGTGTCGGAGCGCATGGCTTCGACCGGCTCCATCTTGGCCGCGCGGTACGCCGGCAACATGGCGCCGACCAGCGAAAGCAGGGTCCCCACCACCAAGGCGTACCCGGCCGACTCGGCGATGCCGACCAGCGGAAAATCGTAGAACACGTAACCGCCGTAATCGAGCAGGGCCAAACCCAACGTCAGGGCGAAGCCAATGACGATCCCCGCCGAGGTCCCCGCCAACCCCTGAAAGGTCGATTCGAGGAGGAAGAGCTTGACAATAAAGGTGTCTAAGGCCCCGAGGCACTTCATGGTGCCGATCTCGCGGAACCGCTCGGTCACCGACATCAACATGGCATTGGCAATGCCAACTACGCAGACTAAAAGCGAGAGACTTATGAGCCAAGCCTGCTTGGAGTCCTCTTCCTGTCTGCGGCCCTTGGCCTCCGCGGTGGCGTCGCCGTCCTCGGTGATGCCGGTCTCAATGCCGTTTTTTTGCAAGAGCAAGTTGATCTCGCTTTTGTCCGCGCTCCGCAGGCTGCTGACGATTTCGTTATTGCTCCACACCGACATTAAAAAGGCAATGGCCAGAATCACGCCGCTGGTGGTGATCAGCGAGCGGCCAAAGCGAATTTTCAGGCTGCGAAAACTAATTTCCACTGCTTTACTCATCGGCAGCACGATCTCGCGACCGCCGGCCAAACGTCTCTCAGACATAGTTATTCTCCCAGCATAATGCTCGCGTTCACAATACGTAAATAAAGACAAAAAATCAACACCGCTCGACTTAGTTACCCGACCTAATTTCCACGAGAGGCAGGGGCACAGAGTCGCGTGCGCCGCGGTCGGCAACCATCTCGGCAAACGCGATCGGCACCATGCTAACGCGCAAATCCCGCGCCCCCCGCGACTGCACCGGCTGCTCCAAGAACGACGCCATGGCGCTCGGGGTGAACACGAGGTGGTCGATGGCAAAGTCGTTCACCAGCTCCTCCAGCTCGCCAACGTGGCCGACCACCGGGCGACCGGCCAGCGGGCGGCTTGGCTGCTGGGGAACCTCTCCCACTACGCCGATCAGATTGCAGTGGGCTGTGCCCGCCCGTTCTAGCTGTTCGACGAAATCCACTGCGACCGCATCGGTTCCCACCAGCAGGGTGCGCAACCGGCCCTCGCGGCCGCGCTGGCGTAGGAACCAACGCGCGACGAAGCGCCAACCGGCGATTAACACCGAGTTGCAAAACCAAGCCGCGACCACGGCCAGCCGCGAGAAGTTGTATGCCTTAAAGAAAAAGACCAGCATCACGATGAAGGCAAATCCCAGCGTCACGCCTACCCCCGACCACGCCACTGAGTAGCGGCGGCGGTCGTACAGGCCCGACATATAAAACGCCAACAGCCAGACCAAGGTCGAAACACCGTACACAGCAGCCCATTGCAAATCCGAGTACGGAGGCGGGACCAGCCAGCGCGTCGGCTGAACCTCAAAGCCTAAGAGGTTGCCGACCTGCTCAATGCGGTAGATGAAGGACACCAACTCTTGGTGGTAGCGCACTGCTAAACCCAGTTTCAAGCCGCAGAGCACCAAGCCGGCGTCAATCAGAGGCATGGCCAAGGTGCGGCCCGCCCGGGCGAGGAAGCGGAACGTCCCGTGCAGGGCAATGCCCACCTGCAAAAACCACAGCGGGAAGAAGCGATAGCGCCGCGCCATCTGCTTGTTGACAAAAATCGACATGGCTTGGCTCTTGAGATAGAGAATTTTCAGCGGCGTCCCCCGACCGCTCTCGCCGCAGAAGTGGATGATCTCGGTCGTCGGCACGTAGTAGATCTTCCAGCCAGCTTGGTGGAAGCGATAACACCAATCGATGTCCTCGCCGTACATGAAGTAGTCCTCGTCGAGTAGGCCGACTTGGTCCATGGCCGCCTTTCTCACCATCATGCAGGAACCAGACAGCACTTCGACCTCGGCCATCTGCTCGGGGTCGAGATACGTCATGTGGTAGCGGGCGATAAGCGGGTGCTTGGGAAATAGACGGCTCAGGCCCGACATCTTGCAGAAGGCAGCCAATGGCGTGGGGAAGCCGCGGCGGCTGTCGAGCTGCAAGGTGCCGTCCGGGTCGAGGATTTTGCACCCGCAGGCCCCGGCTTGCGGGTGCGCGTCCAAGAACTCTACCATCGTGTGCAGCGCGTCTCGGCGCACGATGGTATCGGTGTTGATCAGCAGTGCGTATTCTCCGGCCACCTGCCGCAGGGCCACGTTGTTGCCAGCCGAGAACCCCACGTTGGCCGCGTTGCGGATCAGCTTCACTTGCGGGAATTCCTCGGCTACCATGTCGGCACTGCCGTCGGCCGAGGCATTGTCAACGACGAATATCTCCGCCTCTAGGCCCTCGGCTGCTGCGAGCACAGAATTTAGGGCTTGGCGGGTCAGGTCGCGGGTATTGTAATTGAGGAAGACGACGCTCAGTCGCACGATCTAGCACCTCGCTGGCGGCCCATGAGCTTGTAGCCGCTGAAGTAGAGGATTTGTTTGGCAAAGAGCAGATATTCGCGCAGGTCCAGCTTGCTGGAGCTGAACTGGCGGTTGCGGAAGACAAAAGGCACAGAGCAATGCCGCCGATAGCGGCCCTTGACCAAAATTTCGAGCAAAATTTTGTAGCCCGCAGACGTGAGTACTAGGTCCTGTATCACTTGGCGGCGCAGACAGAAATAACCCGACAGCGGATCTTCGACCCCGGTCAGTAGGCGGGCCGCGCCCACGCCGACTTGCGAAATCAACTTGCGGTGCCAAGCCCACCGTTCGACTCGGCTGGTCGCGCCAAAGCGGCTGCCCATGGCAATGTCGCATTCGCGCAGGCTGTGGACCAGCTCGGGCAAGATCGCTGGGTCGTGGCTCAAGTCGGCGTCCATCACCCCCAGATGCGGCCGCGCCGACTGCGCGAAACCCGCCATCACCGCCGAGCCCAAGCCGAGCTTGCCCGCCCGATGGACCACCTCGACGGGATAGCGGGCCTTCAGCGACTCGGCCACCTCGCCGGTGCCGTCGGGCGAGTTGTCATCTACCACGATGAGCTCCAAGTCGATATCCGGCTGTTGGCCGACGATTGCAAAGATCTCTTCGGCCAACAGCGGCAGATTTTCCCGCTCATTGTACGTGGGCGTCACCAGCGAAATCTGCACGGGTTCCACGAGGAGTACGCTAGTGGGCAAATTGGGGAAAGTCGCGGCGAAAACGCGGGTCCGCAGCGAGGTGTTGCAGCCCCTCGGCAAAGCTCAAAGGCCGGCGGCCGAGCGCGGCTTCCAGCGCGTCGGTGCGCAGACCAGAGCGGAGGGGCCGTGCGGCCGGCAGCCCGGCGGCGCGGGTCGGCACCGGTTGGATCAATGCGCCGTTGACTCCAAAGAAACAGGCTAGCTCCCGCGCCATCTCCCAGCGCGTCATAAAGGTCGCGCCGCCGGCGTGCAACAAGCCCCGCGCCTCTTGGCCGCACAGGGCCACCAAGGCGCGGGCCAGATCGCAGATGTAGGTTGGGTTGCCCCACTGATCGGCAAAAACCCGTAGGGGCTGGCCGCTAGACAAGGCCCTCAGCACCCAAGTGAGGAAGTTGGCCCCGGCCTGCGGGACATAGCCGTACAGCCACAGGGTCCGCACGACTAGTACGCGCTCCATTTTCTCTAATATGCCCTCGCTTTCGAGCTTGAGTCGGCCATAGCAAGACAGCGGATTGGCTGCATCCCCTTCGCGGTAGGGGCCGCGCTGGCCGTCGAAGACGTAATCTGTGGAAATGTGAACCAAGCCGGCCCCGACCGCGTCGCAAGCCCCTGCCAAGTTCTCGGGAATATCGACGTTGGCCTGCCGCGCGGCCCGCACGTCTTTTTCGCAGCCATCGACATTGGTCATAGCCGCGGCGTTGATCACCCAATCGGGCGCCAGTTCGGCGACGAGTGCAGCCACGGCTTGGCGGTTGGCTAGATCGACTTGGCGATAGGGAATGCCCTCGGCAGCGGCCCGGCGACCGCAGCCCATCCACTCGGCTTCCCCTTCCAAGGAGAGCAAAGTACGGCCCAAAAAGCCGGTGGCACCGGTCACCAAAATTCTCATAGCGGCGGGCCGTAGAGCAGCAAGGCCCGCGCCCACGAGCTATGCCCTCGGCCGGGCAACTGCGCCAAGCGCGGCTCGCCGGCTAGGGCGACCACCCGCTCGGCACGGCCCTGTCGCCCGTAGAGCTGGAGAGCGAGAGCCTTGCCGCGGTGCGGCAGTGGACCGAGGACAGCGGGGTGGTCGTACGATTGCTCCATAAACTGCGCGACCTGCTCGGCAGCCGTGGCAAACCGCGCCTCCCCACTCCACTCGCCCAACTCCCACAAAGCCAATGCCGCCAAGGCTTGATCGACGAGCAGGCCGGTGCTGCCCTCGGCCTCTGAGCCGCAGACGTGCTGCACCCGGCCGCGACCATCGACACAGCGGTTGATGAGCGCGTCGCCGGCTTGCAGGGCCACCTGCGCGGCGCGGTTGTCGCCTAGGGCCGCGGCCGCGGCCAGATAGGCTCGTATCAGGGCCGCTTGGCGGTCGGCGTAGAGCGTGGGATCGGTCCACCAAGTGCCGGCCATGACTTGGCGCCCGCGGAACGCGCCCGCGGCTTTGTCGAAGAGCGCGCCCTCGACAAAGCCGAGCAGTGCTCTGGCCGACTCGGCGTAGCGGGGCTGGCCGGCCTCCAGCAACAGATGCAGCATAGCCGCCTGATCGAGGGCGTCCCGCTCGCTGGCGGGCACACTCCAATCCGGCGCGTACGAGTACGCGCGAAAACCACCGCTGTCGCCGAGTGGCGAGGCCAGCACCGCGTCCAAGCTGGCCAAGGCCATCTGCCGCGCCGGTGCTGCGTCCTGCGCCTCGGCATAGACGAGCAGGAAGCGCAATACCGAAGTTTCGAGAAACTTGGCCGGGCCGCCGAAGCCGCCGTGGGCCGCGTCAAAGGCGGCCGCACACGCACGATAAACAGCATCTATTGCAAAGGGCTTATCAACCTCGGGACGGGAGGCTACGCGCTGCACCTTGGCGACGATTACGGCGCGCTTTTCCTCGTAGGCGGTGCGCAACCGGCGCAGATAAGGCTCGACATTGGCTGGCGGAATATCCACGGCCCGTGCAAAAACCTGTCCGTCCGGCAGGGCCACCACCAAGGCTGGCCAACCGCCGCTGTCGTAGTGCCGAGCAATGTCCGGCCGCTTGAATGGATCGATCTGTACGCCGACAAATTTCTCGGCGACCAGTCGGCGCAACGCCGGCGTCGGCGCGGGGAACAGGCCCTCGCATCCCGGAGCGGCCAAATACACCAATATGGGGTTGTCTTCGCGTTGAGCGCGGGCGAACAAAGACTCGTCCCAAGTGTTCCAAGGCATCTCGCCATCGGCCCACTCCCACTCGGCCAAAGCCGGCTGCTCGCTACGGGCTGATTCTTGCGGCGGCTTTTCGGTGGCGGCGCATCCGGCCAATACTAGCAGTGCCAGCAGCTCGGCCTTAAATTGACACATCTCTTTTATATTCAATGGGTTCTGATCTATTTACAAAGGCAGTTTAATGTACGGCCTGCCCCTGTGAGCGTCAAGCAGGGCCCAAGGGGGCGGGCTTTTTGCGCCGGGTGATTTGGCCTATGTTTTGGGTTAGTGGCCACTAACCCATGAGGAGCACGCCATGAATCCACTCGAAAAAGTCACCCTCGGCAGCAGCGGCTTGTGCATCACCCGCCTCGGCTTGGGCTGCGCCTCTATCGGCGGCCTATACGGCGACATACCAGACGATCAGGCCGTCTCCGTGGTGCGCCGCGCCCTGTCTTTGGGGCTGAACCTCTTAGACACCGCACCGCTGTACGGGGCGGGCAAAAGCGAACTCCGCCTCGGACAGGCCCTCGCGGGCGTACCGCGCGACAGGTACGTGCTCGCCTCCAAAGTGGGGCGCATCTTGGTCCCAACCGAGCGAGACCAACAGGTGGGCGCGTTCGACGACCCGGCCCCGTACCAACCCGTGTTCGACTTCAGCTACGACGGCGTCATGCGCTCCTTTGAAGACAGCCTCAAACGCCTAGGCGTAGATCGCATCGACATCCTCCACATCCACGACCCGGACAACTACTGGCAGGAAGCCATCGACGGTGCTTACCCCGCGCTCGACAAGCTGCGCCGCGACGGCGTCATTCGCGCCGTCAGTGCGGGCATGAACCAATGGGAAATGCTGGCCCGCTTTGCCCGCGAGGGCGACTTCGACTGCTTCCTCCTCGCCGGACGCTACAGCTTGCTCGACCAAAGCGCGCTCGACGAACTCTTGCCGCTGTGCGTGGAAAAAAACATCGGCATCATGGCCGGTGGCACGTACAACAGCGGCATCTTGGCCAAAGGCGTGCGTCCGGGCGCGACCTATAACTACCGAGAAGCTCCGCCCGAGATCGCGGCTAGGGCCAAGTCCCTAGAGGCCATGGCCGCGCGCCACCAAGTCGATCTGCGGGCAGCGGCCTCGCAATTCGTCTTCGCCCATCCGGCCATCACCTGCATCATCCCCGGGACGCGGCAGCCCGAGCGAGTGAGCGAGAATTTCGCATTGCTCACTCAGGAGATTCCCGCCTCGTTTTGGGCCGAACTCCGCGATGAGGGCTTAGTCCGCGACGACGCCCCGCTGCCGTGAGCTTGTGCATTGCCGGCGGCGCGGGTCCGAGCTGAACTTGGCCGACTTCAGGACACGCAACATAGAATTCATCCACGGCGATGTGCGCTTTCCCCGCGACTTGGAATCGCTGACAGGTCCCTTCGACCTGCTCATCGACGCGGCAGCCGATCCTTCAGTTCACGCGGCTACCAACGCGATCGACACCAACCTCCAAGGCACTCTCAACTGCCTAGAGTGCGCTGGTGCCCTGCTTTTCCGCTACAACTTTCTGCCGCAGACTTGGGTCGATGTTGGGCTGGAGTTCAGCAATTTCGACAACCCGAAAGAGCAGCAGAATTTGCGCTCGGGCGAGGAGGACGACTTCAACAGCTTCGTCTTTGCCTTATAGCCGAGACCGGGACCTTGGTCCGCCTGTTTGCCGCTACTGGAGAACTTTAATGCTCAGGAATGTTTCGACCCTTGCCGCGCTGGCCTTGATTCAGTGCGGCGGCCCTAGCCATGTCGCCGACCATCTGGCCGCCCGCGTCGGCGACAGAGAAATTACCCGCGAGGACCTAACCCTTTTCGCCGCAAAGACCCCGGCCCTGCTGAGATCGGAAGCTACCGGCATGGACGCGGCCAAGGATTATCTCCAGACCCTGATCGACATGGAATTGATGCTCGTGGAGGCCCGCGCCCAAGGCTTGGACGCGGAGGCGCCATTCGCCGCGCAATGGGAGCAGGAGCAGCAGAACCGGATCGTCAAGGAGTACATAGAGCGACACGTGCTGCCCGAGAGCCAGCCCTCGGAGCGGGAAGTCCGGGAGCATTTCGAGCAGAGCAAGTGGAGCCGCCTGCTCAAGCTGGCGCACATTCGGGTGGCGACCCAAGAGCAAGCCCAACAAGTCGTCCAAGAGCTAGAACAGGGACGCCCCTTCGCCGAAGTGGCTGCGGAGCACTCAGCGAATCGGACCACGGCCGCCAACGGCGGCCTCCTGAGCGAGCACTTCATAGGCCGCGAAAACTTGCGCGAGGTGCCGCTCCCGTTGGCCATCGCCCACGCCCTGTTTGAAGTGCCGGTTCAAGGATTTGGTGAATGCGTACTGGACGGTCCGCTTCCAGTACCGGCTCGAATTCAGCCGCGAGGGCATGGCCGATTTCATAGATACGCACATCCTGTCGGCCCGCCTGTTTTACCTCGAAGCCCTCGAGGAGGGCTTGGACGAGGCCCCGGCGGTCGTGGCTTGGCTGCACAACAAGAAAGAGGCCCTGCTGCTCGAAGCGCTCAAAGAGCGAGAAGTTCAGGCCCGCGTCGATACTACCGACGCTTCGGCCCGCCGCTATTACGAGAGCAACCTGCACAAGTTTATGGAGCCGCGTGCGACCGTAATTTTGGAGATTCTGGTTCCCACCTGGGCCATGGCCGATTCGCTGCTGCGGGAAATCGCGGGCGGGGCGGACATGGAGACGCTCGCCGTGCGCCACACCACGCGGCAGTTCGCCAAACAGCAACAAGGGCGGATCCACCTGCATGCGTACGAGCGGGCCATATTCGGCCCGCTCCACGACGAGGCCATGGAAAAGGCCCCCATCGGCGAGTTGAAAGGTCCCTTAACGCTGGAAGAAGGCTTCTCCATATTCAAGGTTGAGGAGCGCATCCCCGACCGGCCCGAGCCCTTTCCACAGACGATTCGGCGGGCCAAGTACTGGCTGAGAAAGGCCGAGGAGAACAAGTACTTTGAGGAATTGATCGTCAGGCTGCGGGCGCAATACGCGGCGCAGGTGGAGGTGTTTGAGGAGCATCTCGTGGATCTGGAGTTGTGACGGGGTTAGATTTGCCCTGAGCCGTAGGTATCTTTATGATGCTTTGTATTCAGTGGCTATGCGGCCTTTTGGGGTTTTCAGAGATTATGAATAAAAAATTACTCGTTCTCAGTTGTTCGCAGGCCAAACGAGATTGTGATGGTTTGCTTCCTGCGCTTGCCCGCTACGATGGCCCGCCGTACCGAGTTCTGAGAAAGTTCTTGCGAGACTATCAGTGGCCTGAAGATGTATCTATTGGCGTTCTTTCTGCAAGATATGGTCTGTTTGGAATCCTGAAGGGAATAGAGAACTACGATACGAGGATGGACGCGGCTACGGCTAGGGTCAAAGCCTCAGAATGTTCTAAGACGCTCAAAGAATGGGCTACCTACCATCAGAAGGTTTACCTGTCAGTGGGAAGGGACTATCTGCCCGCCGTTCAGCCTGCACTGGACAGGCTCAATAACAAGGAAGAAGTATTTCAGGGTCCCATTGGCCTGAAGATGAGTCAAATCAAGTCTTTCCTCAATAACACATCGTCGGACCGTCGCGAGAAGGCTGAGGTTGAGGGTGGCACGGGCAAGACCCGCTATTTCTTGCCCGATTGGGATGATCTTCTGGATCCGGAGTTTGACTTTGAACAAGACTCCTTCTCAGGACCCACTCGAAAAAAAAGAGAGGACAAACACTGCTGCGTCTTGATGCAGCCCGAACAAATGTGTGACGGTGTTCTCGTCAGTCTTGCCCAGCATGGAACATCAAAAGGCCCTTTACGGCGACTGGAAGGTACGGAAGCCGGTGCTCTATCCCCACCGCCCCTCCGCCGCCAGTTCGGCCTTTCATCGGAGCAGTATCTCTTTGGCGATTGTGGGGCTTTCAGCTACGTGAACGAGGAGAAGCCAACGATTTCGGTGGAGCAGGCCGTCGCCCTCTACGAGTCCTATGGTTTCGACTTTGGGGCATCAGTTGATCACATTCCCGTCAGAAAAATTAATAAAAACGGAGAAAAGACGTTTCTTTCTGATAATGAACGTCAAGAGAGAATAAAAGTCACTCGTGAGAATGCAGAAGACTTTATAGAGGCTACGAAAAAACGGAAGGCTCAATTCAATCCGGTTGGTACTATCCAAGCTCTCAATCCAGAGGAGTACGCTAAATCCGTTCACCATTATAGTAGCCTCGGCTACCGCCACCTAGCGATCGGGGGCCTTGTTCCACTGAGCGATAGCGAAATAGAGAGTATTGCGAGAGCGGTAATTGCCGCGGCCAACGAACTCAAAGAGCGACCGTGGATACACCTGTTCGGGGTTTTTCGTCCCAAATTGCAAAAGGTGTTTCGCGAACTTAGAATTGACAGCTTTGATAGCGCAACGTACTTCCGAAAAGCGTGGCTCCGCTCCGACCAGAATTACCTCAGCATCAATGGCAAATGGTATGCGGCATTGCGGGTTCCGATGACCAGCGATGGGCGTACACGCCAGCGATTGATAGCGGCAAATGCGGATATTGCTCAATTGGAGCAAGAGGAACACAAAGTTTTGAGCCTACTATGTAGATATGATAGGGATGAAGCCAGTATCAGCGAAGTTCTCGACGCTGTTCTCAGTTATGACTGCCACTTGGAAAGATCTAGTGAAATACAGTCCATGCAAAAGAGATATAAGGAAACACTGGAGGAACGGCCTTGGAGAGAGTGTAAATGTCCCTTTTGCAAGGAAATCGGAATACATATTCTTATATTCCGAGGGGCGAATCGCAACAAGAGACGGGGAGCGCACAACACGCTCATGCTGTATAAATGTATCCAAGAAGGTGGGCATGTCTAGGGCATCTGACATTAGCACGGCTTACCGCGACGCCCTAAATGTTGGACGGGATCAGTACAATGAACTTGTCTCAGAGAGGCTTTCGGCCGCCGAAGAATTTTATGAGCAATTCCTATCAACTCAGGTCGTTCATTTTCGCAAGTGGTTTTCGTCGCCGCGAGGTCGCGATCGACTACAGGAATATATAGAACGTTATTTGGGGACTCGTCGGCTTCAATTCATTGCGATAGATGGAACGTGCAGGAGAGAGCAGTTTTCCGATATGCTGACTTTCTTTGGAGGAGCATACGGAGCACGCGGCGAGCTCGAACTGGATGCTGGCGATCATAGAGTTCAATACAAGCGCTGGAGTCTGGATCAGGATGTTTCTATGGTTGCTTGGGTTCCCGTACCGTTTGCAAGGCTTGAAGAGGTCCAGCCGCAGGGCGAGCAATTTTTGGCGACAAATGAAGAAGAAGCTAACGTCGCGAGTGTCCACACTCAGATAATGCAATTAGCTGAGATTTTTTTGGCGATCAATGCCATTACATCATCTGCCTTGGATGCTCCTCACCTTGTTCTGATGGACTTATCGCCTTCTTCAGTGCTCGCAAATGTTGCCCAGGCTCAAGATAGGGTCGGTTTGGTCGGCTACCCATACGACCGTAGAGAACTGACGAAGGCAGATATAGCGGTCGCCTATGCTCAACCCGTGAACGATATATTTGGCATACCTTCAAGTAAGAATATGGATCGACCTAGGACGATTATTGCTTCGCTCTTGAGAGAGCCTACGAAGCGAGTAGATCTGAACACAATCGCTCAAGTCTATGGTGTAGAAGTTACCAGTCTTAGAAGAGCACTTGGCTGGCTCGCTAAACGCGGAGTCTTAGATGAGAACGGAGATCCTTTGGTAAATGTTCGTGAATCTTGGGATTATACAAAGGCTTTTTTTCAGAATATCTGCAAGCGTCTATTCCTTGAGAAAGACCCGACTGCACTTCAATACGAGACCACTGATTATTCTGGAGTCTTGCGGAAGCACTGGATGTCTTCCAATGATTTGAACTTTCTAGTAGCTGTCGGGATGCGCTTGCTCATTGAGGTAAGCTGGGAACGCAAAGTCTTACTGTATGGAATCATAAAAGATTCCGCGTCTCGTTACTTTGGACGCAACTATTTTGGAGTGGCGCTAGAGACAGGGTTTCACCCTCAACTTCGCAACCTAACGGTCAATACACTGCCGTGGACGGATCGAATGCTCTGCGAGGCATTGCCACGTTTTGACGATAGTATAGAGACTCCATGGGCAACAATCGAATTTGATTCAGCATTTATGACGCTTCATCGCGAGCGCGATGAGATAGGTAAGACTCAGGTTGGTGGAATAAGGGGGTGGACTGTGAATCAGGAGCGTCTTTTCATGAAGTCGCTTGGCCAATTTTTTTTAAGTCGTGACAAGAAAAATCCATTAATGGGCCACGTCGTTTTTATAGAAAGACTCTTACAACCATTTCTCGACTCTCTTGGTGCAGAAGATTCGCCAGCAGAAATTCCAATCGAGACAAGTGAACTAGGCCGTGTCGAGCCATTCGCTTGGAGAGATGCTGAACACCTAAACCGCGGCCAAACAGTAATGATGTACTTGTTGTCTGTCTTAACTAAGAATCACTTTGCTGAGGCCATTGGATATCCAGACCCACTGCACAAAGCTGATTGGGGAGCCAAAAGTATGGGACGATGGGTCGGCAAAACAATCGAGTCATCAACAAGGGTACTGAGTAGCAATCCACTCAGCGATACTTTTAGAACGACTAGAGATTCTGCTAAGAGGTAAATCATGTTTAAGAAGCTTGAGGGGACTCTGATGTCGATGCAGGAGTCCCCCGATACACGATTTCGGTACACTATCTGGTTTGATTATACACGTGAAACGATAAATGAAATTCAGGAAGGAACAATGCTGGCAGTTGCAAATTTTGGTTCAGATGCCAAGTTTCGCCGCTGGTCTATACTGGAAATTATCTCAGTGTTGCCTTCGCATTTTGCTTTGCAGAGTGGAAATTCGGGTTACCCAGGGTTTATTGTTGAGGCTGCTCGTAGCGCGGCGGAAGATTGGGAGTCGCAGGATAAAGAGGCTACGGAGGAAACGACGAAGATAGAAGCTGCGGCCATTCCAACACTCTTAGAGATCGTGGAGGCGGAATTATACGGAGATACATCTTTTGATATTGGGCCTGAGACGAACATGGCAATGGTTGGATCGAAAGTTCGCGTACTCGATAGTGAAACTACAAACCGGATTGCCAATAATGACATTGACAAAGAAAACGAAAAGAATATAGCCGAGATTGGAACACTCGTACGCGACGCAGATGTTGAGATTCTTATGCGGATTGATGATTTGCTCCGTACTCATTTTGCTATTTTCGGTTTTACTGGAGTGGGAAAATCCAATCTTTTGTCAACCATAGTGGCAAAAATTTTTGCATCGACACAAGAGCCAATAAAGTTAGTGTTCTTCGATTTAATGAGTGAATATACTGGCCTTTTAGTTGATCAACTTCTTTCAGATGAAGTTGATGGACGTTTGCTCACTATTGGTAGGAATACTCTTCCAGAAGGAACGTTTAAGTATATCAACGGGCTAAGAGGGGCACCGAAAAATACTGAGGCGACAACGCAGTTCTTGCGCTACACTCTTCTTCCTAAAGCCCTTCAGGGTAAGCGAAGTAAAATGGAACGGGCCTTTCTCGATTTTATCAAAAGTGAGAAAGTACGCTATTTCAACGAATCGAAAAGCATAACCGTTTACGATCTTTTTTTTACTAATGAGGTAGTCACTTGGGCAAAAGAAAGACAGGAAGCAAGGCGTCAGAATCGCTTGGGACTGACCAAGGAAGCATTGAGGGAATCCCGAATCAGGACTGATTATAGAAAAGTGCATTTTAGCCCTGACCTCGCGAAGCAGATCAGGGAGAAATTGGAGAAACTGCTTGAACAGCAGCAATATGCCGAGTTCCGTGAGGATGGGGACTTTGCCAATCATATTTCCAAACTTGAAGAACTTGAACGGTCAACAGCCGAACATCTAGCTGCGAGTACGACACTACCGGACATTATAGCTGACTTAAATGATAAAACCCGCCATTCTCTTTGGATAATCCAATCTCATAGTCCTGACGATCTTAGGGAGTTTTCGCATAATCTTGGAAGTGAACTGTATGAAAGTCGAAGGCTTAGCGGTGTCATTGATCCATCCGTCAGTTTCATCTTTGACGAGGCTGATGAATTTATCCGTTCAGGGGGTACTGGCAGCTATGAAAACTCGGCTAAAATTGCTGAAACAATTGCACGGCGTGGAAGGAAATTTGGAATTGGTCTGGGTATAGCAACCCAGCGGATTCGCTATCTTGATACCAACATCATGTCTCAGCCTCATACCTATTTTATCTCAAAGCTGCCGAGGGCCACCGACCGCACGGCTGTTTCTGAGGCATTTGGTTTTGGCGATGAGATACTGAACCAAACGTTTAAGTTTGGGAAAGGGCAATGGCTTCTGGTCAGCCACGACGCGACCGGCCTTGAGGCGGTTCCTCTGCCTGTGAAGACGGAAGATGCAAATGAGCGCGTCGCGTCTTTTTTGGATTTGAAGTACGGGAGATGAAGAGCACGATATGATTAATAACGACCGTTTTCTCGATCTAGTTGATAGTCGCCTTGGACGCAATCTGCGAAATCCAAATAACGAAGATCAACTCAAAGCTGTCCTCCATGCCGATGATCGTATTCTACAAATTGTTGCTGGTCCAGGTTCAGGAAAGACCACTGTACTTGTACTTCGCGCCTTGCGATTCGTCTTCGTAGAGGACGTTCTACCTGAGAACATCGTGATCACTACATTCACTCGAAAGGCTGCTCGCGAACTACGCACACGCTGGCTGGATTGGGGGACAATCCTTTGTACAGAACTTGAGTCAGATCCTGATATCAACCTCGACCAGATTGACCTTAATCGATGCATAATTGACACATTGGATAGTATTGTTCAACAAGTGCTGACAGAATATCGCTTGCCAGGGACACTCGCGCCTGTAGTCGCAGAGGCTTCCGCAAGTAATCTTATTCTGAAGAGATTGGCGTTTCAGAACCTGTACGTGCCAAATCAAGCTATCTTTGATACTCTTTTGAGTCGATACACCTTCGATAGCAAGCCTCCTCGCAATCGTGGGGATGCGCTAAGAACAACGAAACGCTTGCTTGAACGTTTGATACAGGATCGTGTGAATTTGAACAGTTATGCACAGTCAGGGCAAGCCCAAAGATTGATTGTTGAGATGCTGGAATCCTATCGCCAGCAAGCAATTGAAACAAATGTCTTTGACTTTACAATTTTAGCTAAGTACACGACAGTAAAATGTGTTGATATTGTCGGTCGCGTTTAGGTTGGTCTCGTGCTTGGTGTATGATTTGTGTGAGTTGGTCTAATCCTTTTCGAAAGAGGCTTATGGCTGGTCGTCCATGTTTTTTTATGGGGATGGGTTTTCTCTGATGCAACCGCCGTCCTACCAACAGCGCCCATAGGAGCGTCCATGCCAGCAGCCCCAGCAGTAGGTGCAAGCGTTGGGGGTGGGTCAAATGGGTGTCTTCGAGGTTAAATCCTCTCGATTTCAAACAAGCAAACGTCGTTTCAATAGCCCAGCGTTGTCCATAGACGGCCAGCACCTGCTTGAGGTCAGTTCGGTTGGTGATGAGTAGGATGCGCTCGCCGCGGATGGGGCGGTGACACACCAAATTCAGGGTCAAGCCGTCATAGAGGGTGGTCTGTGGGTAGGATCGGGTCGTACCTCTCGGCATCCGTTCATTAAAAGTAGCCCCATAGCGCCGCCGACCGTCGTTGAGTATGAGCGATGTATTGCCGCGTAGGCGGATGACAAAATCGACCTGCTGCTCCAGCAAAAAGGCGAACCACGCTCGACCGATAAACTCGCGATCGGCGACTAAACAGCATACGCGGGGATCAAGGTAGGCCAATACCTTCGTCAGGAGACGCTTGCGCTCTGAGGTGTTGGAGGTACCCGGCTTTTGCAACGACTGATATACCAACGGAATCGAGACCCCCTGATAGACTAAGCCGACACACAACACATTCTGATCGGTGCGCCCCAATCGCCAATGGGTGCGATCCATAACTAAGAGTTGTTGTTGGCCGGGGCGAACGACCTTGGATACAATCAACTGGGTAAACACCGACGGCGAAACAGCACTACTGAAAAAACGCTGGAGACGGCGATAGTGACTGTCAATCTGGGCCATCCCCGAAAGGCTACACGCGAGTTTTTTCATATTGACCGAACGCACTTGAATCAGCGCACACACCAAGCGACTGATCAGGTCGATACGGTGGCGCGTGAGGGATACCGACCCTTGCGTGAGGGCTTTCTTTAGCGTATGAATAAGCACGGTACAGCTCCTGTGTTTAGGATTTAGATGCAATCTTCGGCGATTACAAATAAACCTAAATCGGGGCTGTACCACAACTTAGATTACTGTCGTGTACTTAGCAATTTTAGAGAAACAGTTCCTCCAGCAACTGTCCGGTGGATCGCTTGACGAATGGCTTAAAGACCTACGAGTAGTTTTGATCGACGAATATCAGGACACGAATCCGCTTCAGGAAGCCATTTATTTTCAGATGCTTATAGGTATGCCTTGCCTATCAATGACCATTGTAGGGGACGACGATCAATCCATGTACAGGTTCCGGGGAGGCTCGGTCGAACTTTTCACTGAATTTGCCAGTCGTTGTGAGCAAGCAACAAGACGAAAAACTAGTCGCGTGGACATGACCAGAAACTTTCGGTCAAGGCCGGAGATTGTGCAGTTCTATAATGATTATATTACAAGTGACCCAAGTTTTTCTCCTGTAAGAATAATCCCTCCAAAACCATTAGTCACAGTAACCCGAGCAAGTGAATCTATTCCCGTAATCGGCATGTTCAGGCCTGATCAGGAAAGTCTAGCAACAGGCCTTGCTGAATTTCTGAGTACGCTGGTTAATCAACGAGGTCTTCCTGTTGGCGAAACAGGTCGAGAAATTCGGATGTTAAAGGACGGAGCATTAGGGGATGTGGTCTTTCTAGCTCACTCTATTGAAGAGGAGAGCTACAGCCCCTACAACCATGAATTACAGGAGCGATTTCCGGGCATACTCCGAAACCAAATGGAAACCAATGGTATCCAAGTCTTCAATCCACGTGGTCAAGCTCTGCGAACCGTTCCTGATGTACGCTCTCTCTTGGGTCTCGTCCTTCTAGCAGTTGACCCAAAAAACACCATCATTGATGATGTCATGCCGACGAATGAGGCGAGGTTCTTTCTTATGCAATGGAGGCAAAAGGCTCAGCAGTTTGTTGATTCAAATCCGCCTCCGAATGATGGCCAAGCACTCAGAGGATTCATTAGAGATTGGCAAAATGCCGCGGTGGGAAAAGCAACAGAAGACTTTCCTCAAGACTGGCCAGTTCTGGAACTTATCTTTAAGCTGATCTCTTGGATGCCTGAATTTCAGCGTAATCCCGAGCATCAAGTATGGCTGGAGGCCATTACGCGCATCATTGCGAGCGCAGGTATGGCATCTCCATATCGTATGAATCTTCTACAGAATACTTCCGATGACCATGTAAGCTTGAGTCGATTAAGCCTTGTTCGAGATGCCCTCTTGCCCATCGCGGAAAATGAGGTTGAAGTCGATGAAGACATTATGCCAAGTGTTCCTCGTGATCGTTTGCAATTTATGACTATCCATCAAGCAAAGGGACTGGAATTTCCCTTAGTAATAGTTGATGTTGGAAGTCGTTTTACAAGAGATCATCGGATGCAGCGATTTTTGAGATTCCCGGATCGCATTTCAAATGTAGTACAAGCTGAAAATGACGTAGAGTCTTATCTAACTGCTCCACTCCGAAATACCCGTAAAGGATTGGACCGTACTTTTGACGACTTGGTGCGACTCTACTATGTCGCCTATAGCCGACCACAGTCTGTGCTGATGCTCGTGGGCTGCGAGAACTGCTTGCGCTATGGAACCGGAAAAAACCACACCCAAAAGTCAATTCCGAATATCGCCTTAGGTTGGTGTCGCGACAAGACTTGGCCATGGAGGCAGGAATACAGTAGTCGCCAACCTCCTGTTCGAATTGAGCCACCATTCTTGCTGCTGTAATCCCAACGCACTACCGGAAATTGACATGGAACTCGAAATCAAACGTCCAGAACATATTGTTCCTTCCTATTCGCTCATAGGCGACTTGCTGTCCTACCTACGCTGTCGGCTACAGTATCGCTATCACAACGGCAGTGCCTTGCCACCGTCGAGGCCGGTTCAACTCTGGTTCGGAGAATTCCTACATGGTACGCTAGAAATGTCCTATCGGTTTTGGGCTGAACTGCGACAAGAGGGCCAACAGCCACCTGATTTTCCTTGGCCATGCACAAAACGCGAATGGCGTCAAGATTCTCCGAGGTGGGAAAACCACGATATTGGTAAATTTGCCGGCGCAGTAGAGGATGCTCTTAGACAGCAGGGCAAGCAAGCTCGCAGCACAGCCGCTCGCGACTCGGCGTACCGTCGCGTTAAAGTCGCGGTGAATGAGTTGGGACCACACCTGTTTCCGCTCATTGCTTCTACAGAGCGCAAAGTGATTGGAACAAGAGCAGTGCCAGATAGTGTGAAGGACCTTCGCTGCGACAACTATGAAGTACACGGCGTTATTGACGTCTTGACCCATGTAACCCTTTCGGAAGCCTCTGAAGACAATTTTATTCGTCAGTACGTTCAGCAAGTTTGCTCAGACCTGCCAGAAACATTCGAGGTTATCGTCGACTATAAAGGTGCGAGACGCCCCCTGACTGACGAACCCTATTGGGAGCAAGGAGATTGGCAAATTCAAACCTACGCTTGGTTGAGAGGACGACAGCCCGAGGCGTTGCCAGTTGTGGCGGGAATCCTGATTTACATAAACGAATTGATACTTGGTGATGCAGAGATGCAAGCGATTCAGCGCGGCCTATCGAATCGCTCAACCGATCAGGATAGATGGACTGATCAGGATAAGCAGATTATTAGAATGTGGCGGGAAGGCATGGACACAAGTCAACTATCGCTTGATTTTCGGCTACGTCGGGCTATTCGGATCATTCCAGTTTCCGAGCAGAGCATAAAGCGTGCCCTTGAGTCCTTCGATGATGTCGTTCGGCAAGCAGAGGAAGATGTCGTGGACGAAGCGGATGGCCGCAACATTCTTGAGGCTTGGGCACCGAACTGTGAGGATGAGGCGACATGTGCGGCATGCGATTTCCGATACTTCTGTCCACGCCCCGCTGGCATGCCGGAGAATCACAAAATTAAGGCCCCAACTGCGCCCTGAGCATGGAACTGTGATATATAGAATAGCATCTGCGGCACTCAGACACAGCCCAACGGGAGCAGCCTTATAAAAAAACGGGCTATACCCTCGTCCCAGCGGCCATTGCGCTGCTCCTCCTGAGCTGCGGCCACCAGCTCGGCATGCGGCATTTTGCCGGCCCCGCCGGGCAGCCACAGCGCCGAGTTGTCGATTGGCGACGACCGCAGCATCACCTATACGAGGGGCTGGCTGGAGGTCAATCTGCGTCCCCTGACCGACGAAATCCTCAACCGGCAACTCGCCATCCACAGCCCGGCTAAGTCGAGTTTTTAGCTCAATCCCTAAAAAATGGAGCTCAACCCCTATACGTATTCGGACTGGAATCCACCGGCGCATTCGTGGGTTCCCGCCCGCTTTACTGTCTTCAGCTTAAAGGTGAAAAACCTAACTACACGACACCCATAATTGGGTTTGTTTTTGTGTTCTATTGGCGATGATTGGAAGGGAAGAAATCCACGCCTATATTGAGTAACTCGCCTCGGCGCGCCGCTGCCGAGCCTACATTTCAATATAGAGAGGAACGCCGATGTTTAAGACGAGGATTGTTGCGCTTGCCGGCGCACTGCTAGCCCTGAGTGTGCCCTTGGCCGAGGCCAAGACCTTTTACTGGATTTCGCACGGCTCGCCCGCCGACCCGGTATGGACCTACTTTCTGGCTGGCGTGCGGCAGTGGCAACAGGATACCGGCCACGAGGTCAACACGTCCTTCCACAACGGCGATGTGGCTTCTCATCAGGAGGCCGTGCGCGTCGCCATTGCCACCGGCGCCGCTGGCATCGTCACCAGCAGCCCAGACCCGGGCAGCTTGGTGCAGGTGGCGAAAGAGGCCAACGAAGCCAACATACCCATCATCAACATGAACACGCCCGACCCCACCGCCAGTTTTGACGCCTATGTGGGCGGCGACCTCGTAGCGGTCGGTCGGCAGTGGGCGCAGTACTTGGTTGACAAGGGCTTGGTCGAATCCGGCGACTTCGTGTGGATGCCGGTGGAAGTGCCGGGCGCGACCTATGGGGTCCAAGAGGAGCAGGGCGTCGCCAGCGTCTTTGAGCCGCTGGGCATCACGTGGGAAGTCACCGACGCTACGCTCGATCAGGCCGAAGCCATCGCCCGCATGGTTGATTACGTGACCGCCAACTACGACAAGATCGACGCGATCATCGGCCTCGGCGACTTGGTAACCGGCAGCATCAAGCGCGTCTTTGACCAGTGCGGGGTCGCGCCCGGGGAGATTCCAGTCGTCGGCTGGGGCAATTCCCTCGACACGACCCAAGAGGTGCTCGCCGGATACGTGAATGCCGCCCAGTGGCAAGACCCTCAGGCGACCAGCTACGTGGCCCTGTCGTTGGCGGCCATGGCAGCCAGCGGCATCCCCCCGGGATTTGACGTGATCACCGGCATGCTCTACGAGGCCGACAAGGCCCAGCTCTACGACGACATCCTGTCGAAAGAATAAATGCCTGCCATCAAGCGCATCCTGTCGCGCCCGGAATTCGGCCCGTTCGTCCTGCTGGTCGCCATGATTTTCGTCTTCTGGCAGATCAATCCGGCGTTTCTATCGTCGCGCAACATTGGCAACATGCTGGCCTTCACGGTGGAGCTGGGGCTGATCGCGCTGGCCATGACCCTGCTGATGACGGCCGGCGAATTCGACCTTTCGGTCGGCTCGTTGTTCGGGTTCTGCCCGGTGCTCGTATGGACCCTGTACAACACCGGGGCCACATCCATTGAGGTCGGCTTTGTCCTCGCCTTGGGCACGGCTGCCGTTCTCGGCCTGTGCAGCGGCCTGTTCTCACGCGCTTGCGGATTCCCTCGTTCTTGGTGACGCTCGGCATGTTGCTGGTCGTGCGGGGCAGTGCCCTGGTGGTGACGAGCGGGTTTCCGCAGCGGACTTGGGACGCAGCGGATCTTTTGCTCGCCGAGGTGCTAGTCGGGGATTTCAACGTGGCCGGCCTGCGCGTGTACATGTCGCTGTTTTGGTTTGTGGCGGCTGCGCTGTTGCTCGGCTACCTGCTGACTCAGACCAAGATGGGGAACTGGCTCCAAGCGGCAGGCGGCAATGCCGAGGCCGCCCGCGCCCGCGGCGTGGCTGTGGAGCGCACCAAGGTCAAGCTGTTTGTGCTCTCGGCCGTCACGGCGGGTTTCGCCGGCATCATCAGCTCCATTCGCACGGCCGCGGCCAACCCCAACAGCGGCACCGGCTACGAACTGGAGGTCATCGCCATGGTCGTAATTGGAGGGACGGCCCTGACGGGCGGGCGCGGCACCATCGTTGGCACGGTGCTCGGCGTGTTCATCTTGCGCCTGATGCGCAACGGCATCGTGCTCGTCGGCGTGCCCGGACTGGCGTACAACATTTTCATCGGCGCGATCATCTTGGGAATGATGGCCCTGCATTCGTGGGTGGACCGCCGTCGGCAGGAAAGGCACTAGGCGATGGGCGAGCGGGTGTCAGAGAAAGCGATTCGGTCCCGAGTTTCGGCGCTTGCTCTCTTGCTCATGCTGTTGGCATCCGCTGGCTGCATGTACATCAGCATCGTCCCCGACAGGGAGGAAGCGGATCGCATCGAGTTCCTACCTACGCTTGGTGCGCCAACCGGAGTCGCCGTTAGTGCCTCCAACAGACGAATTACCATAGCTTGGAGCACGGTCCCCGGCGCGACGAGTTATGCGATCGCCGTCAGGCTGAAAAACGAACTCATCCCCAGATGGCGCGCATACACGACGCCTTCCTCGCCCTACACCATCGCGGATATGTGGGCGATGAGCGGGAGGCAGTATGAGGTTCGGGTTGCCGCTGTCAACGCCCACGGGCAATCCGAGTGGTCAAGTGTCGTCCCAATAACAGCCCCCGAGCTCCAAGCGGCCCCTGCCGACGCGATTGTAAGCACCCAACCCCAGGCGGAAGAAATCATAGCCGTCAACTTGGGCAGCCAGCGTCCATTTGCGAACCGGTCGGCGTGGCGTTGGTCTATTTGCAATGTATAGGAGATCATAAATATAGGAGCCACGCTCAAGCCTCAGACTCGCACTTGGGCAAGCTCGTCCGCATCGAAATCGAGACCGGCACCGCGGAGACGCTGGCCTTCGGCCTTCGCAATCCGCAAGGGCTGGCACGGGACGAGGACGGCAACACGGTTGGCCTTTGGTTACTTATGGCGTCGGGTATGGAAAAACTATCAACGTGTCCAGCGTCGAACATTTGGGCCAACACGATGGCTTCATAAAGCCCGTTTTCGCTTGGGTGCCGTCAATCGGCATTTCCAGCATCGTCGTAAATGACGAGCGCTTGTTCCCCCTGTGGAGAGACGATCTGCTGATCAGTTCGCTTACCGGCCGCTCGCTCTTTCGAGTCCGCCGCGACGGCGTGGATGTGCAATACGTCGAGCCTATCGAAGTTGGCTACCGGATGCGGGATCTCGCGCAAATGCCGGACGGGCGTATCGCTCTGTTGGCCGGTAGGGGAAGGGTCCATTTCCTGAGCCGATCTTACTACGCCCACTGCGACGATGAGTCTAAGTGGAACCGCCGCGTCTATGCGGTCAACTGCGGCTCGGGGGTTGACCATACAGACGCGAAGATACCGGATGCGGTGGTCGCGGCCACAGGTGCTCAGCTATACGGGACGCATTGCAGCAGTTGTCACAGCCTGAATGTCGAGGAGCACGGCATTGGTCCGCATCTGGTCGGGGTGCTGGGTCGGCGCATAGGCTCGGTCAGCGGCTACCTGTTCTCAGACGCCCTCAGCGCGTCTGATTGTACGAAGCATAGGGTTTTTGGGCACTCGTCTAATGATCATCCCAACGAGCCGTTGCAGTTGACGACGGGAGTCTTTCCCGTTAGAGTTCCAATCAACAAATGGTGGGTTTCGGGGTTCCGGCAAATCCCGTCGGCCCGCCTGAGCTTGGGTCGTTAGAAGGCGCGGGAGAAACGCATGAAGGCAATAGATACCTTCAAAATGGATAAGGGCGTCCTTTCAATTGTATCCCTTTCTGCAGAATCAGATGAAAGGGAATACTGGCAAGCGAAAACTCCTTATGAACGCTTGGAATCCGTTGAGTTGATGCGGCAGATTAACTATGGCTATGATCCAACTACCACCCGACTTCAAAGAGTTCTTGAAGTTGCTCAACTCACATCGAGTTGAATATCTGCTCGTCGGTGGCTACGCAGTTGGTTATCATGGCTATCCGCGTGCAACCGGCGACATGGATTTATGGGTGGCAATTCGTCAAAGGAACGCCGAAAAACTGGTTGCAGTTTTGAGGGAATTTGGGTTTAATGCGCCTCAATTATCAGCCGATCTCTTTTTGCAAGAGAATCAAATTGTTCGCATGGGGGTTCCGCCCATGAGAATAGAACTTCTGACAACAATATCAGGTGTCGGTTTTGACTCTTGTTATTCAGAACGGATTGTCGATGTGATAGATAACGTCGAAGTTTACATTATAAACCTGAAATACTTAAAGCAGAACAAGCAAGCGAGTGGAAGGCATAAAGATTTGGATGATTTACAGCACCTTTGAGGACCTAATAAAAAATAGGGCTAGCCAATGACAGCGGCACTAGTCCAGATGCAAAACATCAGCAAGTCCTACGGACGGGTGCGCGCCCTCGAAGGGGTCAATCTGACGGTCGACGAGCGCGAGATCGTCGGCTTGCTCGGCGACAATGGGGCCGGTAAATCCACGCTGATCAAAATCCTCTCCGGGGCCGTTCCCGCCAGCAGCGGCAACATCTTCATACGCGGCGCACGAGCCGACATAAAGAGCACCGCCGACGCCATTGGCTACGGCATTGAAACCATCTATCAGGACTCCGCCCTCGTAGCGGAATTGTCCATTGCGCGGAATTTTTTCTTGGGCCGCGAGCCCCTGAAAGGCCCGGCGTTTTTAGGGCGCATGGACCAAGACGCCATGGCGAATGTGGCCCGTGCCTTGCTCAAGCAGGTGGGCATTGAAAAGGACATTCCCCCGACGACGCCCATCGGCGCGTTGTCGGGCGGCGAGCGTCAATCCGTGGCCATTGCGCGGGCCATGCACTTCGACAGCGAGCTAATCATTCTCGACGAGCCGACCAACAACCTAGGAGTCGCAGAGACGCAAGGCGTCTTGCGCTTCGTCCGCAACGCCCGCGACTCGGGCCACTCCTGCATTTTCATCGCCCACAACATCCACCACGTCTTTCAGGTCGTGGACCGGATCGTGGTGCTGCGCCAAGGCCGCGTCGTCGCCGACGACATCGACCCCAAGGAGACGACCGTTGCCGAGGTGGAGCGGGTTATTACTGGGATGGCTAGCTAGTGTGACCTCGCTGTCGTTGCTGCTAGACCCTACTTGGGTAGGTTGAATCGGGCCGCCCCTACACCGGGGATTGGCGGGGTCTAATCCGCGTTGTTGGCGATGGACACCTCGCCCGCTGCGGCCCGCTCGGCCAAGGCTTGGGCCTCGCTCGTAGGTAAGTTGCCGTTTTCGACGATGAGCACGTTGCGCCCAATGCCGACGAGACTGGCCAGCCCGGCGAGGCTAGTCAGTTTTTCATTGTTGTAGATGTTGAGGTCTTGGCCGACCTGCTCAAGGCTTTCCAACCCCGCCAACGTGGTCAGTTTTTCATTGTTGTAGATGTTGAGGTTGCCGCCGACGCGGCTGAGATTGGCCAGCCCGGCAAGGCTAGTCAGTCGCGGGTTGCTGTAAATGCTCAGGTCTTGGCCGACATCCGTTAGGTTCGATACGTCCTCGACCCTGTCCAACGCGGCATTGCGCCCAAGGCGCAAGCTACCGCCAATTTCCTTTAGAGATGATACATCTTCTAGCGCGATGAGGGACAAGTTGTCCTCGACGACGAGGTCGCCGCCGACGCGGCTGAGATTCGAAAGGTCCTCTATAAGCGCAAGAGAGGGGTTGAACGCAATGATGAAGCTGCCGCCGACCGCGGCGAGGCCGAACAGGCCATCGACAGCGGCCAATTGGTTGTTGTTGTCGATGCGCACGTTGCCGGCAACCGCGTTGAGTTTGATTAGGCCATCGACAGCGGTCAGCTTGTCGTTGTGGGATATGCTAAAGTGCCCGCCGATTGTGTGGAGGAAGGATAGACCCTTGAGATCGACGAGTTTGTCGTTGTCGTGGATGGCGATGTCCCCTCCCACGGCGACGAGGTTGTTCAGCCCCTCAAAGTGTTTGAGCTCGTCGTTGTCGTGGATGGTGAGGTTGCCATCCACCGCGCTGAGTTGCTTCAAGCCTTCAAAAAGGGTGGGGTCTAGGCGCGTAATTTCGAGGTGGCCAGCAATGGTGTAATTGCACCTCCCCTCCTTCTCCAGCGCATCCGCGTCTTCGCGCGAGCGCACGATGCGGTTGCCCGGCAGAATGTTACCTTCACAGTCGCCGTTTGAGGTGCTATCCACGCCCGCGTCCTCGCCGCACCCGGCCAAGACGAGCAACAAGACGAAAGCGATCAATCTAGATACCCGAGGGCGCGCAGGCGTTCTTTGAGGATTGCGGCTTCACCAGCCGCCTCACTTTGAGCCTGCGTATGTTGATACGCAGAGCGATCGCGCAAGGCGCGATATTGCGCTCGGTAGTACGATGGGGCCTCGCAAACCAAATCGTCGTCGCCGCGGCGCAGGTCGCGCAGGACGTATCCGCCCGTCTGTTCGTTTTCGCGGTAGAAATGCCGCCCATCGCACAGGCACCACTCGCGGATGCCTTCGGCATAACGCGCTATTTCCTCGCCGTCGATAGCCGTAGGCGACGTGACGTGCCCTTCGGGCAGACGCAGATTGTCGGCGCTGAGAAAACCCACCCCGTACAGGCTGTCTAACTCAGATAATACCCAACGATCGGCCGACGCCGCGCTCGGCTCCAGCCAGTTTTGCCCAAACCCCCGGTAGTCAACGGGCAGGTCGGCCAACGCCGCGATGGTCGGAAAGAGGTCAATGGCGGAGACGGCTCGGTCGCGCGGAAAGGAAAACCCGCCCGGTACGTGCGCCAGCATGGGCACGTGAACCACGTTGGGGTGCAGCCGATCGCCATGCGCCATAACCTCCCCACAAAACCCCTCGCCGTGATCGCCGCAGATAAAGACCGCCCACTCGCTGAGGTCGATGCGCCTGAGCAGCTCGACGAGGGAAAACTCCAGCACATGGATTACCGCCGCTTCGTAGTAGCGCAGAGCCTCTTCTACCTGCCCGGCTGCCACTAGCTGCCCCAAATCGGGCCGCTGGGGTATTTCGCCCAAGCCATAGCCGCCGTGCGTGTACCAAAAGTGGAGGAACTTAAACTGCGGCCCGCTCGGCTCGATCAGTTCGGCACACAAGCGTTCGAGCGACCCTAGGTGCTGCTGGGTGGCTGCTGGATCAACCGGCCCGATAAAAGGCGCGAAGTCGAGGAAGCGGAATACGTCCGGCCGCTCGGAAAACCCCCGGACGCTGTACCCGGCCTTAGCAAAAATATCGAAGAGATGGGCCACGCCGGCGAACATCTTTAAGTAGGTCTGCCCCAAAAGCCCATGCTCAAAAGGATACAGCCCGGTAAACAGCGAGGTGTGCGAAGGGCGGGTCGCCGGCGCGGTGACAAAGTAGCGCTCGGCAAAGGCGTAATCCCGCGTCAGCAGATCGAATTTGGGCGTGTTAAAGCGCGGGTTCGTCCGGCTCAGCGCGTCGTAACGCCAGCAGTCAATGGATACGATCAGGAATTTTGCCATGGATTTATGGGATTTATGGGATGGACGAGATTTTGGTTTTGGGGTGTTCACGTTAAATCAACTCGTCAATTGATTAGGCGCGCGTTGTACTGGCGCGGGCCGTGGTGGTAGCGGCCAAACCGGCTCGCGTCGAGCGGCGCGGGCGTATAGACGTACACGGCATCGCTGTATGGATCGTAGAGCACCACTTCCTCGCGCTGGTCGCCGCACACATCGGCTGGAAAGCAGTGATACCACCCCATCTTGCCGCCGGTCGGCGCGGGTAGGTCTGGAAAGGTTGCGACCTCGTGGCCGTGGCCGTTGAAGAGGGCCGCCGGACTGTACAGCAAATCCCCTTGCTCCGGCCCGTTCCAACGCACGATTTCCAGCCCTGTGTTGTTTGGCGACTCATCTACCCGGAAGCGATTGAGCACAACACCGTCTTGCGCGACGATCATCACGTCCGCATGGTGCCCGTTGTAGCGGATGGCCAATTCGCGGCCCGGCAGTTCGGGCCGCAAGTTGCCGCAGCGCACCTCCTGCCCGTGCGGCACCACGTCCGCCCCCAAGTGCAGCAGGCGTTGTCCGCTGCTGTCTAACACTTGGCCTCCGCCCGAGACAATGGCCGCTGATTTGGTCCCCCACCTATCCACCAATACGCTGTCTGCATGGTCGCCCAAAAAGGTTTCCCACAAGACGCGGCCGTCGTGGTCGAGGCCGAAGTGCCCGCCGTTGACCTCGTCGCGCCCATCGCCGTCCAAGTCGCCGACGGCCGGAATGTACGCCGCGTGCTGTGGATAGCGATGCCACTTGCTGCGATAGTGCCACAGCACTTCGAGTTGGTCGTTGAATGCGAGAACATCGCGGCCTAGCTTGACGACAAAGTCGCGCGGCTGGTCGTGCCTGGAGAAGTTGGCGATCAGCAGCCGCTGATGCACGTAGTTGGGGACGTGCATTTCTCCGTCCGCGTAGGCATTGCAGCGCGCTAGTTCCTCGGGTGCGGCCCAGCGTTTGACCGCACCCGTGCGCCCGTCGAGGATGGCAATGTGAACGTCTGCGAGGTTCCATTTGCTGGTGCGTTTCACGTGGGGGTCGATGAGAAAACAGAGGACTTCTTGCCGCCCGTCTTGGTCGATGTCGCAGATGGCCACCGGCCCCGGGCGGTCGGGAGAAATCGTCGCGAGGCGTCCCGGGCCGTCGGCGTCGAGAGCGGTGAAATCCCGATCCCCCACCGCCCACAGCGGCTCGCCAGCAAGCGAAAAGGCCCCTAGAAAACAGGGCTTGATGCCCCCGAGGGCATTGTACACGAGAAAATCGACCTGCCCGTCTCCAGTCAGGTCGCCGATGCGGAGGTCGCCGCCTACCGGCCGGCCGCTTGCATTGGGACGGGTGAACGCCGGGGGCACGGCGACCTTGGTGTAGAGTAGAGCTTGGGCTGGGGGCGCGGGGTCGTTCATTGGACGAGGGGCTAGTCGGCGTCGGCCAATCCTGTGAGATAGTCGATAAAGACCGCTAGTTCGCCCTTGACTTGGGCGAAATCGTCGGTCAGTGCTTCAGCCAGCGGCTTTATTCGCTGCGGGTCGAACTCAAAGGCATAGATGCAGCAGGCGATCATAGGTCAACTCCTTCGCGCTCGATAACCGCTCTTAGAGAGGGACGGCAACAGGCCATATCGACCAAATTCACTGCAATTTTTGAGTCGAGGTCCATGACCGCTCCGAGTGCTCGCCAAATGTCCTCGGGTCGGAGGCCCCAAGCGGCGATATCCACATCGGACCAGCGGTTGAACCTGTCCTCGTGCGCCAGCGAGCCGAAGAGCACCACCCGCTCGGCGTTGAAGCGTTCCTCGAGGAGGCGGGCGGCCTGCCGTGCTAGGTTCCAAGCACATTGACGACGGGTGTGCAGCCGCTCCTTTTCGGCGCGGTGGCGCTGGCGGGCCGCTGCTTGGTAGGCCGCCATTGCAGCCGGTGTTAGTTGGGAACAAGTCGCGTGTCTCATGGGTTGTCCTGCAGGGAAATAGTCGCGCCAAAGGTACGCCCGGTCAACCTGATTGTCGCCGCTGGTGCTGGGTGGTATATTGCGCCAACACGTAACCACGCGCCAGCGGAAGGAGCCCCATGTCTTTCAAATTCGTCTTTTTGTCACCCGCCAGCGAGCTAGCCGCTGCCATGTCCGAAGCGGTCCCCACGATGGAGATCGTCCACTGCGAAAGCCGCGCCGAAGCCCTGGCTGCTCTCCCCACGGCACAAGCTTGTTTCGGCACCTTGGATCCAGAGCTGTTGGCCGCGGCCGTCCAGCTCAAGTGGTTGGCCGCCCCGGCCGCCGGCCCGCCCAAGGGGTATTACTTCCCGGAACTCATCGCCAGCGACGTGGTTGTGACCAATTTCCGCGGCATCTTCAACGACCACATCTCGGCCCATATCATGGCCTTTGTGCTCGCGCTCTCGCGCGGCATGCACTGCTACTTCCGCAACCAGTTCGCCGGCCATTGGCAAAGCGGCGGGGAATCGAGCCCCTCTACCTACCTACCCGAAGCCACCGCCCTGATCGTCGGCGTCGGCGGGATTGGCGCAGAGACCGCGCGCCAGTGCAAGAACTGGGACATGACGACCATTGGCATCGACCCCCGCGCTGAGTCGGCGCCGGCGGGCGTTGACGAGCTATACCGCCCAGACGCACTCGACCAGCTCCTGCCGAGAGCGGATTTCGTCTTGGTCACCGCGCCGCAGACGCCGCAGACCGAGGGCCTTTTCACCAGTGCCCAGTTTGAGCAGATGCAGGCCAGCGCGTACTTCGTCAACATCGGTCGCGGCGCGAACGTCAAATTGGCCGACCTCGACCAAGCCCTGCGCGAAGGTCAGATCGCCGGTGCTGCCCTAGACGTGTTTGAGGAGGAGCCGCTGCCGCCGGAGCACCCGCTGTGGACAGCCCCGAACTTTCTGATGACCCCACACGTGGCCGCGGCCGGCCCTTATCTGAACGAGCGCCGGCGCGACCTGCTGGTGGAAAACTGCCAGCGCTTCGCCCGCGGCGAGCCCTTAGTGAATGTGGTGGATAAAGGAAACTGGTTCTGAGCGCTAGGGCAGCGTGCCCGCGATGAGCAGGTACGCGTCGGCTTGGACCTCGCCGTTGATTTCCCACTCCTTGACCTCGCCGCCGAGCTTCTCCACTACTTTCTCGCTCAGCTCGTGAAAGGGCGGTCGGCCCGGGTCGGCAATGATGATCTGCCCAACCTCGGCCCCGACCGCCTTTTTGATCAGCTTGTAGAGCGGCTCGACCATCTCGTCCCAGAAGCAAATATCGGCCCCGATGATCAGGTTGGTTTGTCGCAGGTCTTTCTTTTTTACCTTCTCGAACTTGCAGCGCCAAGTCTCTATCTCGACTCCGTTGATCTCGGCGTGTAGCTGCAAATAGGGAAAGACCGCTGCATCCGCGTCCATCGCCGTGACGTTGGCACCGTGGTTTTTGGCGCAATATATCCCGGCGAGGCCCCAACCGCAGCCGATATCCAAAACCCGCGTCTCTGGCCGCAGGCCCTGATGCGAGAGAAAGTCCATCACGCACCAACTCACATTCCAGAATTTGTTGCCGTGGATGCAGGGGGCGTGCTTCTTTTTTTGGGCGCGCACCCGGGGGTCAGCGGCTTTGAGCACCGTGATGCCATAGGCTTGGCGCGTGGTTTTCTTTTTTTCTTTGGCCATTTCGCCGTACTCCAATCCTTAGAATCCCCACACGCGCGCCGCGGTCTTACCCATGACCCACTCGATATCATGGCCGGCGGCAAAGGCCGGATGCTCGAAGACGCCGCGCAGCGCATTGGCGTAGCCCTCTCTACCAGCACTGGGCGGGAAGTCGCTGCCCCACATCATGCGTTGTACGCCGAAGGCGTCCTTGGCCATCTCGAAAAGTGGCGGCACGCAGTCGAATTCGAGTTCGGGCAGCAGGCGCGGCGGGCGGGCGCAGATTTCGCCCAAGCCGGGGACTTTGATGCTGATGTGGTCGCGCTCTCCGTGTCGCAGGGCTTTAGCGTAATCGGCATAGGGCGGCTCGGCAATGCCCGCTCCGGCGAGGTGCTCGAGGATGACGTGGGTGTCGGGGCACGCATCGAGCACCCGCGAGAAGTCGTCGGCCGCGAACTGGGGCGCGTTGCCGATGCTCGAGACTACGAGGCCGAGTTCGCCGGCTCTGCGCCATATATCATAGGGCCCCGCGTTGGCGAACTGGCCATCCGGGGCCATGCGCACCCCGGCGGCTCCTTGCTCTGCGAGCCGCGCAAGATCGCCGAGTGGATCGCGGGACTCGGGATCGACGAGGACCGCAATTTTGAATCGGCCCGGTCGCTTGGCAGCTTCCTCGAAGAGGTAGGTGTTGTCGTATGTGCCGCCGTGTTGGATGAGTACGGCCTTGTCAACGCCGTTGCGGTCCATCTCGAACTCAAGTAGTTCGATAGGCTCGAACCAGTTGTTTCCGGCGTGGCAATGCGCGTCGATTATCAGCATTTGGGGTTACCTTTCAATCAGAGATTTGTTAATCGTGCTCCGCGAATGACTCCTCGCCCCTTTCCTTTTGTTTCCGCCTTATCTCTGCGACTTCTTCGTCTGTCAGACGTTCTCTGTCCGTTGCGATAGTCTGTTCGATGAGTTCCAGCTTCAATTCCCGGTTAGTCAGCCACTCCCAGCGATCGGCATTTACTGGATGGGGATGGGGATGCACATCGTCAGGACCAATGTCATCGGAAACGGCGTAGAGATAACCAGGCGTCACGCCGTTGTGCTTAACCTCACCTCCGTCAGACCAAGAGACAAGTGAGGGCCTATGAGAGAATGCTTTCGCCACATTTCTGTCCTGTGTGATCGAACTTCCGACCCGAAGTTTAGTCAGCTCTTGCTGAGAGCCATGATACCACGTAAGACTGTAGTCGCAGTTTGACATCAGATTTCCCAGTTCGATATATAGGATCGGCTCTCGAGTCGTTCCGCAAGTTCAGTCAGCACAGCTAGAGACCTGTTTAATCTCGCCGTCGTTGCGTCGTCGAGTTCACCTTCCACCCAATTACCGTCGTGGGCATACGCGTTATACGGGCTAATAATGCACTTGAAATCCAGCATGAGGGATGTTGCCAGCGACGTAAACGCCATATAGCTGTGCGGCAACCCACCCGCTGCTAACTTCCCCCACGGGGAAATTCATGCAGACCATCGGGAATTTTAGACCACGGGACTGCCATTTCGGTCCAAATTTCCCGAGTTGGTTGCAAATTTTCGGAATTGTCTAGGGTGCCCGCCTTGATAAACACCAAGTCGGGGTAACGTGTGAACAATTGCGAACCACATTCTGGGCAGAATTCGCGAATTTTTGCGCGGCCTTCATCATTCGTAGATTCGTATCCCTTGGTTTTACCGCTCAGTTGAAACGTGGATGCTGGTACGCCAACTCCAACATTGAAAGCACTGCCCGTGGCCCTACGGCAGTCGTCACAGTGGCAATAGGTCACAAATTGGGGCTCCGCGTCGCTTGTATAGCTGACCGCCCCACAAAGACACCGACCCGTTAGCGGCATTGGTAGCCTACCTCTCCAGATAAATGAGTGCGCCGATTGTGGCGAATGAGCTCACTTCACGACGTTTGCTGATCTACAAACCCTCTCTTTTAACGGCGAAGAAAAACGGGTGAACCTCCTCCGGTGCATCAACACTTCCGAATCCTCCTCCTACGATACCTTCCTGTTCAATCTGAAACCCAGTCTCAGTAAGAAACTTCTTGTAGGTCGAGGGGCCAAAGTTGCTCCAGTACATGGTCCCGCCGCAGAAGTCATCTTCAGTATATCCAGGTCCGTCGTCCTTCCTAGCAACCGTAAACAGAAGGAGGCCACCGGGCCGAAGCCAGTGTGCGAATCGACGAAATAGGTTCAGATGCTCCTGCCTTGGGATATGGAAGATGGCGTAAAAGCTGACAATTGCATCGAAGCTACATGCGGGGAATTCGGTCTCCATTGCGTCGGCGATAGCGAATTTGGCTGTGGGGACGTTTTCCTTAGCTAGAGCTATCATGTTCGAGGAAATGTCGATCCCGGTGAGGCTGAACATCCTTGCAAGATGTCGGGCGACCGGGATACCAGCACCACATCCAACATCAAGGATCTTTGAATTAGGGGCCAGACGCTCAGTTACCAAGTAAAGCTCCGCCTCGGCCGTGGTACGTCTTTGCCTCGCGTAATCCATCGCACATCGGTTATAGGCGGTTCTTACTAGCTCCCGATAATCGATCTCCTGATCATTAGCTATCTCGAATGGCATGTGTCTCTTCCCTAAATCACTTCACGTGTTACGAACGATTTGAAAAACCGCTCTTGGAATTCCGTCAAGGCGAGAATCTGCTCGTCGGAGTAGTACTTGCCGGCAGGTGCGACAATGAGCTTATCGTCATCGTCGTCAGATCGTTGAATGACGGCAATACACCTGCCTGTGAACGTCTCTATCGGTTTGAAGACGCCGAGGATATAGGCGTCCACATCTTCTCCGTCAGGTGCCGGTACATTCGGGAGAAATCCGTAGTTGACTGGATAGATGAAGCCCGCTTCAGGATGTTTGGAGCCCAAAGGTCGATCTATAGTAACATCGACAGTTTTTCCGATGAACGTCCTTGCATCTACAAAGTCGCCTACATAGTGAGCTTCAATCACAAGAGGTATCATCTTCTCACACCAAGGGCGGAATTTTATTCAATGGACGGTGCTGTTGTGCGAGATGGAACATACCAATCACGATCCCAAGGAATCGACTGATTTCCGGCATAGTCATATTTTACAAGGGTTTATAGAAAGATGCAACATCCGACTTCAGGGTGCTCTGGCGCATGGGTTCCTTTTTTCTTTTCTTGCCCCTTTCGCTCCCTATATAGAGGCTGCTAAACAAAGGATTCACTCTATGCCCGCCAACAATCGCCCGGTGCGCGTCGGCATCTATGGCACCGGCCGTTTCGCCAATCGCACCCACCTGCCCAACCTGAGCAAGCTAGACGGCGTCGAGTTGGTCGCGGCGAGTGATCCCAACCCGGACAACCTCGCCGCCACCGCACAAAAATTCTCCATCGCCCGCACCTATGCGGATCCTCACCGGATGCTCGCGGAGGAGCGGCTAGACGCGCTCTACTCGGTCGTGCCGGCCTTTGCGCGCACCGATGTGGAAGCTGTGGCCGCAGCGCGGGGCATCCACCTCTTCAGCGAGAAACCGCAAGCGACCCGCATGGCTGTTGCGCGGCGCATTGCCGATGCGGTCGC
The DNA here is from genome assembly GCA_958295495.1 of uncultured Latescibacterota bacterium. Taxonomy (GTDB): domain Bacteria; phylum Latescibacterota; class UBA2968; order UBA8231; family UBA8231. The sequence goes on along the minus strand of OY282352.1, from coordinate 5,315,045 downwards.
CGCGAGCGGCGCGATCTCAACGGTCTGTTTCCGCGAGCGCTACCGCCCGCTCTTTCAGGAGGCCCGCCGCCTGCTCGCGGATAAGGCCATCACCCACATCCGCTTCCAGAGCACATCCGGCTTGCCCCTGCTGACCGCCGAAGTCCCCGACCCGGCCAGTTGGCACTATCAGATGGACAAGGCCGGCGGCTCGGCCTTCGACTGGGGGGTTCACGCCGTTGACTACGCGCGCTTTATGAGCGGCCTCGATATTACCCAAGCCCAAGCGTTTTATTACCACCCCCCTCGGTACAACATGCCGCTGTCGTGTTCGTTTAACTTTTTGTTGGAAAACGGAGCGACCATGACCTCGACCTTCCTCGCCACCGCGCCCGCCGCCCCGGGCGATGAGCCGCGCTTCACCGTTTTTTACGAAGGGGGATGCTTGGCGCTGTGGATGTACGACCGAATTGAGGTCAATGGCGAGGTCGCGTACGCGCCGGAGGAATTCGACCCGTGGTTTGAGCAAGACCGCGCCTTCATTGAGGCCGTGCGCACCGGCAACCGCACCCTGCTACTCAACGACTATGCCGACGGCCTCCATTCGCTGGCCCCAGTGCTGGCGGGGTGGGAGTCGGCGCAGCGCGGCGGCGAATTGATTGCGGTGGCCGAAGTTATGGCGAGCTGAGCGTGGGCCGCATCGTTAGGCGGTGGGGGGCCGCAGGCGGGTACCGGGAGTTTTTGGGGCTTGCCCTACCGCTGATTCTGAGCACGGCTAGCTGGAGCATCCAGCACTTCGTCGACCGGATCTTTCTCTCTTGGTATTCCACCGAGGCCTTGGCGGCCGCGCTGCCGGCGGGCATGGCCAACTTCACCTTCATCAGCCTCTTCATGGGCACGGCCCAATACGCCAACACGTTTGTCGCCCAATACATGGGGGCGCGGCGGCTGGCGCGCGTGGGGCCGGCCGTGTGGCAAGGGGCGTACTTGGCCCTGTTCAGCGGCCTCTTGGCCTTGCTGCCGGCCGCCTTTGCCGGCGAGCTTTTCGCGCTCATCGGCCACGACCCAGACATCCGCGCCGCTGAAACCCAGTACTTCCGCATCCTTTGCTACGGCACCGGGCCGCAGGTCTTGTCCACGGCCTTCTCGTGCTTTTTCAGCGGGCGGGGTCAAACGTGGGTGGTGCTGGCGGTCAATGCCATGGCCATCAGCGTCAACATCGTCTGCGACTACGGCCTGATATTCGGGCACTGGGGACTGCCTGAGCTGGGGATTGTCGGGGCGGCGTGGGCCACCAATCTCGGCTTGGTGGTCTCGGCCCTTTGCTTCGCGCTGCTGTTTTTGAGGCCGCGGTATCGCAATGAGTACGCCACCTTGCGCGGCTGGAAGCCCGACCTCAAGCTGCTATTGCGCCTGTTGCGCTTCGGCGGCCCTAACGGGGTCAACTTCATGCTCGACATCATGGCCTTTACCTTCTTTTTGTTTATCGTGGGCCGCTTGGGGCCGATCCCGCTGGCGGCGACGAATTTGGCCTTTCACATCAACAGCCTCGCCTTTATGCCGCTCATTGGTTGCTGCATTGCCATATCGACGATGGTCGGCCAGCGCTTGGGGCGCGATCAGCCCGAAGCCGCCGAGTACTGCACGTGGACGGGTTTGCATTTGGCCATGCTGTACATGGGGACGATGTCCGTGGGCTACGTCGTAGTGCCGGAGTTTTTCCTTGCGCCCTTTGGCGAAGATAGGGACGCCAATTTTGCGGCCGCGCATCAGATCGCCGTGGTCTTGTTGCGCTTCGTGGCCCTGTACTGCGTCTCCGACGCCGCCTATATGGTCTTCACGGCGACCCTGAAGGGGGCGGGCGACACCCGCTTCGTCATGTGGATTTCGATCTCGCTGGCTTGGGCGCTCATGGTCGTGCCGTCTTTCGTCGCCCTAACCTATTTCGACGGGGGGCTGTACCTGATATGGAGCTTTGGTTGTGCTTATGTATGCGTCTTGGGCGTGGCTTTCTACTTGCGCTTTCGCACGGGTCGCTGGAAGAGTATGCGGGTCATTGAGCGGGCCGATGAGGATCGCGGGTGAGGGGGCAACCACGGGAGCATCGCCAATCACGCAGGCAGCTCGAAATCGCCGTCGCTGACCAGCAGGCCGGTCTGCTTGCGGTAGGGCTTGTCCTTGCCTTGCTTGCCGAGATAATAGGCGTGGTACTCTGGCACAGTTGGACGAGACTGGTCTTCACTTGGTGGCAATCCGCGCTGTCCTGATCCCGTACCACGACGAAATGCACGCCCGGCTCTCGCCAAGCCTTCAACTTGCGCGGGATGCTCTTCTCCAAGTCCTGCTTTCCATCGTGGGGCACACACTGGAATAACAATTCGGGAAATAATCTCGGCAGCAAGCCTTCCAGTAGTATCCTCATTGAGTCTTCTTCTAGCAGGAACACAATGCGATTCATTGTAGCCCAGCATCCTCGAAAAGTCTCTGCTTCCAGAGGGCACCTGGCAAGTCTCCCTCTGCGACAAGGCTGTGCAACAGCTCGCTGTCGGACGGGACGCTCGGCGTACGATCGTGAAGCCGTCTTTCTTGACCAACCAGAAGATCTCGTTGATTCCCGCTCCGTTTAGGAAGTCGGGAGAGTGGGTCGAGACGAACACTTGGCCGCCGCGCCGGGCGTAGTCCCGAAATTCCTCGGCCAATTCTATTAGCAGTTCGGGATAGAGGTGGTTTTCGGGTTCTTCGACCGCCAGCAACGGATGGGGCTTCGGGTCATACAGCAAGACGAGGTAGGCGAACACCTTGATGGTGCCGTCGGAGACGTAGCGGGCAATGAATGGGTCCTTGAAACTGCCATCCTGAAAGCGCAGAACGAGACGCCCGTCCTCTGTCGGCTTGGCGTCAATGCCGCTCACGCCCGGGACGCGTTGGCTCATAGCCTTCAGCACTCGGTCGAAGCACTCGCGGTGATTCTCGTAGAGGTACTGGGCAACTTGGGCGACGTTGTCGCCACGGTCAGACAGATGCTCGGCATAGCCAGCTTCACTGCTTGGTCGGGCGTCGGCAATGTGGAAGTCCGAAACGTGCCAGTTCTCGATCAGGCTGCGGAACTCTGAGACGACTTGGAATTCGCGGAACTGGCCCAAGCCCTTGATCGCGAGGACGCTCGGATCGTCGAGCTTGTACGCCTCTCTTTTCTCCTCAGTGCCTTCCTCGCCATAGACCGATTCATTGGTGATTGCGCTTCCGACACCGCGGCTAAAATCCACAAAGTGCCAAGGCTTGCCGAACTGGCCCCGACGGTAGCGCAGAATTTCGCGTTCTACTACTATGCGCCCATGGTCCTCGGCCACTTGGAGTACATAGGTGGCCAGACGTCTGCCGCTCTCGCGGAATTTGATGGTGATCCCAATCGACCCCTTTTCTCCCCGGCTGACCAACTCGCGAAACCCGCCGCGTCGCGCCACGGCCGTGGCGACGTTCTGGATCAGCGCGTCCTTGAGAAAGCTAAACACGTCGAGTAGCGTTGACTTGCCCGTGCCGTTCGCGCCCACGACTACGATCATTGGGGGTAAATTCGCAAACACGGCGTGGCGGAAGGAACGGTAGTTCCTGATTTCAATCTGCTCAATCCTCATGTTGTTCCTCCGTATTTTTTGAACATTACTGTTGGGTGGACTGGCTGCTCCGTTGGCGGCTATCGCGATTCATCGAGCGACCGGCGAAGGGTCGCGGTCAATTCCTGACGGAAATTGTCGTCATTATCCCTAGACTTAGACCAGACAACGGTCGTGCAGTGATTCGTATCGAAATGAGTTCCATCATCACGCTCAAATTTTTCCTTTTCGCAGATATAGATAACAGGCTTGCCCAGACCCTCTGCGTAACCGGCTTCCCAATACGCGCCATTGTTATCGTGGGTAAGATCAGCAATGACGAACTTGGCGTCTCTTATTTGGACGCGCATGATATTGTCGATGATGCCCGCCTTCCCGACATCGCGCATATCGACGAGATCATAGCCAGTATCCTCTTTCACCGCCGGTTTCACAACTTCCAGAACAAAGGCTTCGAGGTCGGGTTCGCCGAACTGCATGGCGAGGAAGCCGTTATTTCCAGCGAACCCCCCGCGTTTTTCCGCCTCATACTGCTTCCATCCGTCGAGGGTAAGGTTTACACGCGCGAATCGAGTTACGTTAGGGGACCAGGTGATCTCTGATTTCGTCATTTTGATGATCCCGTTTTCGCACAACTCTTCGACGAGTTGCTCGAGGAATTCCTCGCTCGGAACGCCAATTTTCTCGCTGATTTTGGGAAGATCGGAAATAGGTTTACCTGATTCCGATACTTGGTCTCCAATGTATCGAATGAGATTCATCGCCTGAACCGCAGGACTTGTGAATTCGCTCATGTCGTTTCCTTTTGTTAAGAGCGGTTTACTCGCATCCATTCGCCAAGTTAAGTGCCAGCAGTTCCGCAACGCTTCGTCCTCCGAAATGCCCGCGTCCCAACCATACGCCGCCAGAGCGTTGTCGATGTAGCGATGGGGTGTTTGGGCCCGAGCATGGACTTGTCCTATCTCCCATAGGTCAAAATCGGCGCGCTTCTGCGCTACCGTCCTTGAAGCGAGATTGGCGACTGGGTAGATTGAGCACGAGTTAGGTCGTCCAACATATCGCACGTCCTGCTCGTTCAACTACCTAAAACGCCAAGGAACGCCCAATGCCTCGTCCCAACATACTCTTCATCATGGATGATCAGCACCGCCACGACTATCTCGGTGCCGCCGGTGCCAACTTCCTGCGGACCCCCCACCTCGACCGCCTCGCCGCCGCTGGCGTCCGCTTCACCCAATGCACCACCAACGCACCCGTGTGCGCGCCGGCGCGGGTCGGCTTGGCCTCTGGCCTGCAACCAAGCCGCCTCGGCTGTCTAGACAATTCGGGGCGGCTGCCCTTGGGCACCACCACCTACTATCAGCGGCTGCGCGACTCCGGCTACCGAGTCGGCTGCGTCGGCAAGCTCGACCTGTGCAAATCCGATGGCTACAATGGCCGCTACGGCGACCGACCCCACGCCTATAGCTGGGGCTTTACCCATCCAGAGGAATGCGAGGGCAAAATGCACGCTGGCTCCTCGCCCACGCCGATTGGCCCCTATACGCACTACCTAGCCGCCAAAGGGCAATTGGCGACGTTTCACCAAGACTATCGACAACGCGCAGCCGCTGGTTGGATTACCGACTGCCGCGACTCGCCGCTGGCCAGCGCGGACTTTGAGGACGCCTATATTGGCCGTCGCGCCGCCGAGTGGATCGCCAATGTGCCCGCCGACTTCCCTTGGCATTACTTCGTCAGCTTCGTCGGCCCGCACGACCCCTTTGACCCGCCCACCGTATATGGCGACCGCTACCGCGACGCGGCCATGCCCCCGGCCATCAGCGACTCGCTCGCTGGCAAACCCGAGTGGATCAAAAAACGCGCCGCAGAATTTACGCCAGACCAAATCGCCCAAACCCGCCGCCAATACTGCGCCGCCATCGAACTCATCGACGACCAGATCGGCCAGATCCTCGACGCGCTCGAAAAACGCGGCCAACTCGGCAACACCTATATCATCTTCGCCTCTGACCACGGCGAACTGCTCGGCGACCACGGGCTGTACACCAAGAGCGCTGCCTACGAGACCAGCCTGCGCGTCCCGCTGGTTATGGCCGGGCCGAATATCGCCGGAGGTCGCGTCAGTGACGCGCTGTGCGAACTTATCGACCTCAATGCCACGATATGCGATTTTGCCCAGCTCGCGCCGCAGCAAGACATCGACGCCCGCTCGCTGCAACCGGTCCTCGACGCCCAGACCGACACCCACCGCCAAGAGACGGTCGCCGCCCTGCACAACTTCCGCTGCATTCGCACGGCTACGCACAAATACATCCAGAATTACAACGACTGCGACGAACTCTACGACCTTGAACAAGACCCCGACGAGTTGCACAACATCGCCGCCACCGCTCCCGCTGCGGTCGCGGATCTCGCGCACTGTTTGCGCCGTCGTCTGGGCTAAAGAGGGCCTACGGTTGGTTTGCTTTCCAAGCTTGGTACTCGGCCAAGGTCTGCTCGTCGGGAGGATAGGTGCCGACGATACTGGCCCCGGCGCGGATTTTCTCGGCGATGAAGCGCTCCTTTTCCTCCATCTCCTTCGCCTCAACGGCCACCTCCGCGGCCATTGCCGTCGGTATGACCACGACCCCCTCCCCATCGCCGACGAGGATGTCACCGGGGAACACCGCCACGCCGCCGCAGGCGATGGGCACTTGGATTTCGCTGGGGTGGTGGATGGTTTTGTTGGTGTGGGCGTTCATGGCCACCGCGTATGCGGGCAATCCCGACGCGGCGATGGTCGGCGAGTCGCGGTAGGCCCCATCGGTGACGATTCCCGCGCAGCCGCGCATCTGCAGCCGCGCCGCTAAGATGGAGCCCATAGTCCCGGCTCGGGTGTCGCCGCGGGCGTCAATGACGAACGCGTCGCCAGCGGCTACTTGCTCAATGCCGACCCGCTGCACGTCTTTCAGGTTGTCCACAGGCCCTTCGTCGAGGTCTTCGCGCGCCGGTATGTAGCGCAGCGTAAAGGCCCGGCCGACCATCTGCGCGTCGGGCGCGAGGGGCGCGACTTGGTGCATAAAGGTGTTGTGCAGTCCCTTGTTGCGGAGCACGGACGTCAGGGTCGCCGTGCTGACCGCCTTTAGTTTTTCGCTCAGTGCGGCAAAATCCACAATTCGCTCCTTTCAGCGTATCTGCCCGCGGGCGTCAACCGGCCAGACAGCTTCCACTTGGCCGCCGCGCACGGCAAAGATCTGGTCGTGTTCGTTGAAACAGGGGCAGGGATGAACCGGCAAGACCTGCACCTGTTCGCCGATTTGGGGCTTGTCATCGCAGGCCGATAGATCGACTTGCCCGTGTTCCTCCGAGGCCCCAGAGAAGACAGCTTGGGGATACTCGACGAGGTGGCCCACGATGGACGAGCCATTCTCCTCGCGATAGACCGCTGCGCTGAGCGATTTGCTGCCCCCGTCGAGAATGGCGCGGTCCGCGGCTGGCCGGCTGACCACGGTCATCAGCACCCGACCTGCACATTGTTCGACGCTGTGGGTGCCCCGTCTATAATGGCCGACGCCGCCGACTGGGTACTCGCCGGCCCGGTACTCGGTCAGCTCGGGAATCTCGTGCGCCATGAACGCGCCTGAGGTGCTGCCGCCGCTGACGATGGGATGCGGCAGGCCCTTGCGGTCGAAATGCGCGAGCGTCTCTTGGATTAGCGGCCGCATGTCTGGAGTCGCCGGCATGGACATGATGCCCCGGAGTTCGATGTTTGGGCCCCGAGCGATTTTTTCGCCCAAGGCCGCCGCCGCGGCGGGCGAGCCTACGCCCGTGCGCCCGCGATCGAGTTCGACGACCACGCCCAAGGCGACATCCGCTTCAGCCGCGGCCGCAGCCAGCCCCTGCACGGTGTATTCGGAATCGGCCGCCACGGTCAGCCGGGTGTTCCGCGCCAGCGCGACCAGCCGCGCCAGCTTTTGCGCGCCGATGATGTTGTAGGGAATCAGGATGTCGCGATCGACCCCGCCCGCCGCCATGACCTCGGCCTCTCCGAGCTTCTGGCAGGTGATGCCGATCGCCCCGCGACGCATTTGCAGATGGGCGATGGCCACGCACTTGTGGGTCTTTATGTGGGGCCGCAAGCCAATGCCGTGCTCGTCAAAGTAGCGTTGGTAGCGGTCGAGGTTGTCCTCTAAGCCATCGAGATCGACGAGGAGGGCGGGCGTGTCGAGGTCTTCTACGAGCATAGTGGTTTTTCCTGAATGAAGGTGGGAGCTGCGGCCATAAAGGCCATAAAATAGCAAACCAATCTCGCCGCAGAAATTGACGCGATGCGGTCTTTTGCCTTTTGTTACAAGATGCCCATCGATCTCCAACCCTCCACGCCCGTCGCCTTAGTCTGCGCGATATTGGCCGATTCCTCCGATGCGTTCGCCGACGCCAAAATCGGCCTCCTCGAATACTTCGGTCTCCCGCATGCGGCTAGTGAGACCTATGATTTTGATTTCACCTCGTACTACGAAGCGGAAATGGGCACGGGGCTGCGCAAACAGCTCGTGTGCTTTACCCAGCAGATTGACCCCGCCGAGTTGGCGACCTGCAAGCGCCAGACGATCGAACTAGAAAAAGCACTGGGAAGAGCAAGAGGAGGGACATTGCGCCGCCGCGCCAACATCGACCCAGGACTGCTCTCGACCGAGAGCTTGGTGTTGGCCACGACCAAGCCCGCTGGCCACCGGGTGTGCATTGCCCCGCAGCTCTACGCCGAGGTGACCCTGCTCTATCAGCAGGGATGCTACCAGCCTCTGGAATGGACCTATCCCGACTACCGGACCGATGCAATGCAGCGTTTCTTGCTCTATATGCGGTCTTGGTTGCTAAGAGTGCGCAGCAGAACTTCGGCTAAGCTCAGGTTGTAGGTCAGCCCCGCTCGCCGAGCGCGACAAATGCGCGATGATCCGGCCCGGTGTAGATGTGGTTGGGGCGGATGAGCCGGTTGGCGTCGTGCTGTTCAATCACGTGCGCCGCCCAGCCCACCACGCGGCTGGCCACGAAAATAGGGGTGTAAAGCGGGATCGGGATGCCCATGATGTAGTAGGTGTACGCACAGGGGAAATCGACGTTGGGGAAGATGCCTTTCTCGCGCATCATCGTCGCTTCGACCACGTCAGCTAAGTCCGGCCACTTGGTGTCGCCGATGGCTGCGGCGACCTCGCGGCCAACCTTCTTCATCGTCGGCACCCGCGAGTCGCCATTTTTGTATTCCCGATGTCCAAAGCCCATGATCTTCTTCTTTTGCGCCAACGCGTCGAGGACCCACTGCTCGGCCGCTGCGGGCGAATCTACCTCCAAGAGCATCTGCATGGCCGCCTCGTTGGCACCGCCGTGCAAGGGACCGTGCAGGGCACCGATGGCCGCGGTCATGGCGGCGTACAGGTCGGCGAGCGTCGAGGCTACGACCCGGGCGGTAAACGTGGAGGCGTTGTACCCATGCTCGGCGTAGAGGATCAGCGAAGTGTTCATGGCCTCTACTTCGTACGCGGGCGGTTTTTCGCCGCGCAGCATGAAGAGCAAATTGGCCGCGTGGTCCAGCTCGGTGCTGGGGGCTATGGGCGCGAGGTTTTGCGCGAAGCGATAGCCATAGGCGAGCGCGGTGGGAATTTTGGCCAGCAAGCGCTCGGCCTTGCGCACGTTGGCCGCGTGGGAGTTGTCGGGGGTCTCGGCGTCGAAAAACGCCAGTGCCGACACGGCCGTGCGCAACAGGTCCATGGGGTGGGCGTCCGCCGGAGCAGAGCGCAACAGCTCGACGACTGGGCCGGGCAGGTCGCGCTGCGAGCGCAGTTGTTGGTTGAACTCCGCCAGTTCGGCGACCGTCGGCAACTCGCCGTAGAGCAGCAAGTAGGCAACCTCTTCGTAGCAGGCGTTTTCGGTCAGCTCCACTAGGTCGTAGCCGTATAGGATCAGGCGGTTGATTTCGACATCGATGCGCGAAAGGGCGGACTCGCCGGCGATTACTCCTTCGAGGCCGGGGCTGTAGGATTTGTCGGTCATTCTGTATGTCTCTCTATGGGAAGTGTTGGTCGTGGGTGGGTTTGAGGCTGCCATGGTAGCTGATAATTCAGCGGGGGTCTCCGTGCGCTGGAAAGCGGGCGGCCAACGCTGCGTCTAGCTTGGTGTACTCGTCGTAGCCGAGTAGTTCGTAGAGCTCCGCTCGCGTCTGCATCTGCCCGAGGGCTTCTGCTAGCGTGCCCTTTTCCTTGAGTTCGCGGAACAACCCTTCGACGGCCTTCATCATGGTGCGGAACGCGCTCATCGGGAAAATGACCATCTGATAGCCCAGCGCGGCGAACTCTTCTACCGTCAGATAGGGCGATTTGCCGAATTCGGTCATGTTGGCGAGGAGCGGGCCTTTGACTTGCTCGGCGTAGCGGGCGAATTCCTCGGCGCTCTGCATGGCTTCGGGAAAGACTGCGTCCGCGCCGGCTGCCAAGTAGCGTTGGCCGCGCTCGACGCTCTCGGCAAATCCCTCGACAGCGCGGGCGTCGCAGCGAGCGATGATCACAAAGTCCGGGTCTTGCCGCGCCGCGCCGGCCGCGGCGATCTTGCGCTCCATTTCCTCCACCCCGATCAGGGCCTTGCCGTCGAGGTGGCCGCAGCGCTTGGGCATCACTTGGTCTTCTAAGTGCAACCCGGCCAAGCCCTCGCGCTCGTAAGTCTGCACCGTGCGCATCACCTGCCAGATCTCGCCGAAACCCGTATCGGCGTCGCAGATACAGGGCACTTGCACTGCGTTGGCAATGTAGCCGGCTTGGCGCGCCATCTCGTCCATGCCCAGCAGGCCGACATCGGGATACCCAGCGAGGCCGTTGGCCAGCCCGGCCCCGGAAATGTACACGGCCTCAAACCCGGTGCGCTCGGCCAGCATGGCCACGGGCGCGTTGAAGGCCCCGGGCATGGCCACGGTTTTTTCGGCGATGAGGCGGCGCAAGACGCCCGCTTTTGATTTGGAACGACCCTTGAGGAGCATTAAACGTCGATAGTGGCTTCGCGCTCCGGCCCTACGGAAATCAGAGAGACCGGCACTCGGCTCAGTTGGGCGACCCGCTCCACGTAAGCCTGCGCCTTTGGCGGTAGGTCGTCGAAGCGGCGCGCGTGGGTGGTTGGCGCACACCAGCCCTCGACCTCCTCGTAGATTGGCTCGCACAGCTCTAGGACTTGCGGGTCGGCGGGGAACTCCTCCAGCACTTGGTCGCCGCAGCGGTAGCCAATACCCAGCTTGAGGTGGTCGCATTGGTCGAGTACATCGAGCCGGGTCAGGGCGATGCTGGTCAGGCCGTTGATGCGCGTCGAGACCCGCAAGATGGCGGCGTCGAACCAGCCGCAACGCCGCGGCCGGCCGGTGGTGGCTCCGTACTCGCGGCCCAAGCCGCGCAGGCGCTCGCCCTCTTCTCCCAATAACTCGGTGGGAAAAGGCCCATTGCCTACCCGCGTGGTGTACGCTTTGGCCACGCCTACGACCTCGGCGATCCGCGTGGGGCCGATGCCAGTGCCGGTGCAGGCGGCGCCCGCAGTGGTGTTCGAGGAGGTGACGTAGGGATAGGTGCCGTGGTCGATGTCGAGCAAGGTCCCTTGCGCCCCTTCGCAGAGGACCGTTTGGCCTTGGTCGAGGGCTTGGTTGAGCAGGACCGAGGTGTCGGCGACATAAGGGGCGAGCCGCTCGCCGTAGCTGATGTACGCGTCGATGATGGGACCGGCCTCCAGCGGCTCTTGGCCGAAAATCTTGGTCAGGACCTCGTTTTTGGCGCGGATGCTGGCCCGGAGCTTGTCGCGCAAACGCGCCGGATCGCACAAATCCATGACGCGCACCCCGTGGCTGCGCTCGACTTTGTCGCGGTAAGCTGGGCCAATGCCGCGGCCGGTCGTGCCGATGGCGATGCTGTTTTCGCTTTCTTCCCCGGCCTTTTCCAAGACCTTGTGGTAGGGCATTACGACGTGGGCAACTTGGCTGACGAAGAAGCGGCCGGCCACTGAAAAGCCCTTGGCCTCCAGCTTGGCGAGCTCATTGAGCATAGTGGCTGGATCGACGACCACCCCGTTGCCCACCACGCAGATTTTGCCCTCGTGCATGATGCCGGAGGGAATGGTGTGGAAGATGAACTCGGTGGAGTCGGCGACGACCGTGTGGCCGGCGTTGGCCCCCCCCTGATAGCGCACCACCACGTCGGCTGCGGGCGTGAGGTAATCGACGACCTTGGCCTTGCCTTCATCGCCCCACTGGGCTCCTAATACTATTTTTGCGGGCATTGCATACTCCAGTACTTAAAGACTGACTTGTTTGGCCCAAGAGATGTACTCCCGAGAGAGAATATCGTCAACTATGTCGGTGGTGATCGGGTCATCGACGTTGAGGATGGTCAGGGCTTGGCCGCCCATTTGGCGACGCCCACACGACATTTGGGCAATGTTGACCTCGTGGCTCCCCATGACCGTGCCGATTTGGCCGATGATGCCCGGGACATCGTCGTTGATGTAAAAGAGCATGTGCCCCTCTGGAACGGCGTCGAAGCTGTACTCGTCGAGGCGCACGAGGCGCGGGTCGCTCTTGCCAAAGAGCGTCCCGGCGAGCAGGCGCTGCCCCTTGTTGGTATGGTACACCACGGTGATGAGGCTGGCGTAGTCCTCGTGCTCGCTGCTGAGCCGCTCATCGACTTGCACGCCGCGCTCCTGCGCGAAAAGCAGCGCATTGACCACATTGACCGCCGCGTCCGAGACGGTCTCCATAATGCCCTTGAGCACGGCCGAGGTCAGCGGCGAGGTCGGGTAGGCGGTGACGTCGCCTTGGTATTCGATGGTGATGCGCTCTAGCTGTCCCGCGCCGAGTTGGGCTTGCAGGCGACCTAGCCGCTCGGCCAGCACGAGGTAGGGCTGTAGCTTGGCGTGGATCTCGGGATCAATTGAAGGGGCGTTGACCGCGTTGCGAATGACGCGGCCCATCAGCGCGTCGCCGACCTGCTCAGCTACCTCCAAGGCGACATTGGCTTGGGCTTCCTTTGTGGAAGCCGCCAAGTGTGGCGTGCAAATCACGCGGTCGTCAACCAAAAGGTCCACGAGGGTCGGCGGCTCCTCCTCAAAGACGTCTAAGGCCGCACCGGCGACCTTGCCCGAGTTCAAGCCGCGCAAGAGGGCGTCCTCGTCTATGATGCCGCCGCGGGCGCAGTTGATTAGATAGACCCCGTCTTTGCACTGAGCGATCTCGGCGTCGGAAATCAGGTGCCGGGTCTGGTCGCTGAGATGGGTGTGGACAGTGATAAAATCCGCGGCAGCGTAGATCTCGTCGAGGGACGCTAGATGCGCACCGCAGGAAAGAGCGACCTCTTGGCCGATATAGGGATCGTAACCGAGTACTTTCATCTGAAAGGCCGTCGCGCGCGCGGCCACCTCCCTCCCCACTCGGCCCAAGCCGACCACGGCGAGGGTCTTGCCGGCCAGCTCGACGCCGACGAATTGGCTCCGTTCCCACAGCCCCTTTTTAAGCGAGGCCGTCGCCTGTGGGATGTGCCGCGCAAGGGAGACTATGAGCGCGAAGGTGTGCTCGGCAGTCGATAGGGAATTGCCGCCCGGGGTGTTCATGACGATGACGCCGTGGCGCGTTGCCGCCTCTACGTCGATGTTGTCGAAGCCCGTGCCGGCGCGGCCAATGACCCGCAGACGCGGCGCGGCGGCGAGCACTTCGGCCGGCACCTTGGTCGCGCTGCGCACGACGAGTCCCTCGTAGGAGCCGATGCAGTCTAGGAGTGCGCTCGGCGACAACCCGCTGCACACGTCAACTGCAATCCCGTCATTGGCTTCGAGGATCTCGACGCAGCGAGGGTCCATCTTGTCGCTAATCAGTACTTTCATAGTCCTCTTTAGGCTGCATTGCCAACTAGCGCCTCGGCGATCCACCCTGTAATGTCGCTCTGCCCACGGCCGTCAACCGCCGAGAAGGGCACAAAGGAAAGGCCGGCGAGCGATCCTTGGGCATCGAGTTGGTCGAACAGATGTTGCAGCTTGTTGCGCGACAGTTTGTCGGCCTTGGTAAAGACCAACAGGAAGGGCTTATCGAGCACGCGCAATTCGTCAATCATCTGCCGATCCAAATCGGTGGGGCCGCGCCGGGCATCGACGAGTTGCAACACCGCGCACAATGCCTCTCGATTGGCCATGTAACTGCGGATGAGCTGGCCGAGCTGCAAGCGCAAGCCCACGCCGCCGCGCACGTACCCGTAGCCGGGCAGATCGACCAAGTAGAACCGCTCGTTGGCCAGATAGTAGTTCAACTGCTGGGTCTTGCCGGGTACGGTGCTGGTGCGCGCCAACTTCTTGCGCTGCGCCAACCTGTTGATCAAGGAAGACTTGCCGACGTTGGAGCGGCCCACTAAGGCGATTTCGGGCAAGCCGTCCTTGGGCAGATCGGCCGTGCGGACAGCGCCAATTTTGAATTCGACAGAGGAAAAGCGCATGGCCGGAGCTTGGAGACTAGGCGCGTTTGCGCTGCATCTCTTCGTCTTCGCTGCTGTACTGCTCGATCCCGCTCTCGATCATCTCGCCCGTAACTTGCAGGCGCGTCACGCCCTCCTGAGAGGGAATGTCGAACATGATGTCCATCATGGCCTGCTCTAGGACGGAGCGGAGGCCGCGGGCCCCAGTGCCCTTGTGAACGGTCAGGGCCACTATCTTGCACAGGGCTTCCTCGGTGAACTCCACTTCAACTCCGTCCATGGCGAAGAGCCGCTGCGACTGCTTGATGATGGCGTCGTGCGGCTCGGTGAGGATGCGGAGCAAGTCGTCCTCGGCGAGCGCGTCCATGGTGGTTATCACCGGTACGCGGCCGACAAATTCGGGGATCATGCCGTAGGCGAGCAGATCTTCGGGCTGCACCAGCGGCAATACGTCTGGGGCGTCGGAGTTGTGCTCGTCGTCGCTGTCGGCCCCAAAGCCCATGGTGCGCTTGCCGACCCGTTGGCTGATTATCTTGTCTAGGCCCTCGAAGGCCCCGCCGCAGACGAAGAGGATGTTGCGGGTATCCATCTGGATCATCGGCTGCTCAGGGTGCTTGCGGCCCCCCTTGGGTGGGATGTTGGCGGTGGTGCCCTCCAAAATTTTGAGCAGTGCTTGCTGTACGCCTTCGCCCGACACGTCGCGGCCAACCGAAGGCGTGGCACTCTTGCGGGCGATCTTGTCAACCTCGTCGAGATAGAGGATGCCCTTTTCGGCGCGGGGCACGTCGTAATCGGCTGCTTGCAAAAGGCTCACGAGGATGTTCTCCACGTCCTCGCCCACGTAGCCGGCCTCAGTGAGAATGGTGGCGTCGGCAATGGAGAAGGGGACTTGCAGGAATTTTGCGAGGGTTTTGGCCAGTTCGGTCTTGCCGGTGCCGGTGGGGCCGATGAGCATTACGTTGCTCTTTTCGAGTTCTACCTCGTCTAAATCAACTTTGGTGCGAATGCGCTTGTAGTGGTTGTACACGGCGACCGCGAGGATTTTCTTGGCCCGCTCTTGGGCGATCACGTATTCGTCGAGAAAATCCTTGATTTGGGTCGGCTTAGGCATCTCTGCGGTCTCCCAAGGGAGGGCCTTTTGCCGCTCCTCGGTCAGTACGTCATTGCACAGCTTGACGCACTCGTTACAGATGTGGACCTGGGGGCCGGGTATGATCTTGTCAACTTGGTTGTGGCTGCGACCGCAGAATGAGCAGCGCGGATCGCTTTTGGGGGGCCGGCGACGCAAAATAGGCTCCTATATTGAGGAAGGGGCGACCTCGACGTGAGATGGAGAGATGATCTCGTCGATGATGCCGTATTCGACGGCTGCTGCGGCCGACATGAAGAAGTCGCGCTCGGTGTCGTGCTCAATGCGCTCCAGCGGCTGCCCGGTACACTCGACTAGGACCTCGTTGATCTGCTGGCGCATGGCGATGATTTCGCGGGCGTGGATCTCCACGTCGGCCGCTTGGCCGCCGATCCCGCCCATGGGCTGGTGCAGCAAGACGCGGGCATTGGGCAAGGCTTGGCGCTTACCCTTGGTGCCGCCAGCCAACAGCACAGCTCCCATGCTGGATGCTTGGCCGATGCAAATTGTGGCTATGTCGGAGGCCACGTATTGCATGGTGTCGTAGATGGCCATGCCCGCCGAGACCAGCCCGCCGGGGGTATTGAGATAGAGCGCGATGTCCTTTTTTGGGTCTTCAGAAGCGAGAAAGAGCATTTGGGCGATGATGAGATTGGCGATCGCGTCGTTGATCGGAGTGCCCGCAAAGATGATGCGATCCTTGAGCAGCCGCGAGTAGATGTCATAAGAGCGCTCTCCGCGGCCCGTCTGTTCGATGACCATTGGAATCAGCGACATGAATTATACCTTTTCCTCTTTGATTTTGGCTTTGGCGACGAGCAACTCAAAGACCTTTTGGTCTTCCAACTCGCGCCGCAATTCCGCGGCGTTCTGCAAGTCGGCAACTGGGACGCCGGCTAGGGCGGCGTGCTCGGCGGCGAATTGGGCAAACTCGGCGTCCGTCACTTCGACCCCGGCTTGTTGGCGCACGCTTTCGAGCAGCACATAGCTCTTGAGCTGGTGCGTGGCGCGTGCGCGCTCTTCGTCGCTGTGGCTATGGTCGTGGTCGTGGTCGTGGTCGTGGTCTTCCAGCTCCTGCTCGAGCAAGTCGAGGTAGTTATTGACCATGCTCTCGGGCAACTCAAAGTCGTTTTTTTGGATGAGCTGGCCGATTAAGTCGCTGCGCAGGCGCTGCTGGGCCATGTATTTCCAGCGCTCTTGGATCTGCTCGCTGAGGTCCTGGCGCAAGTCGTTGAGGGTCTGGAAGTGCTCGCCGAGGTCCTTGGCGAACTCGTCGTCGAGCGCGGGCAGCGTGCGCTCGCGCACCTCGTGGGCGGCCACTGCAAAATGCGCGGTCTGGCCAGCGAGTTGGTCGTTGGGCAGGTCCTCGCGGTAGGCGAAGCGGACCTTGCGCTCTTCGCCGGCGTCCATGCCGACGAGGGCCTCTTCAAACTCGGGGCTGAGGGCGTTCTCATCGCCGATGAGGATGTGGCGCTTCTCGTACTTGTCGCCAATGATGGGCAGGCCGCTATCGTCGAGTCGCTGTAAATCCGCGACGAGCACGTCGCCAGGGGCCAACGGCCGCTCGACGACTCGTTCCGTGGCGTGGCGGCGACGCAACTCCTCTAGGTGCTCGCCGATTTCCTCGTCGGCCACCTCGTGAATCATGCGCGTGGCGGCGAGATTTTCGTAGTGCTCGGCTTTGATTTCGGGCCAGATGTCAAGATCCGCCGTGAACGTCAGGTTTCCCCCCGGCTCGTGGTTGAGCTGGGAAATTTTGGGCGGCGCGGCCGGTCGCAGGCCCGCTTTGTGCGTGGCTTCTTCTAGTAGCGAGGGGAGGAGATCGCCGAGGACTTCGCCGCGGATGGAACTGCCTAAGCGGGCCTCGACGATCCTGAGTGGCACTTTGCCCTTGCGGAAGCCTGGGATCTCCAGCCGCTTTTGGTATTGGCGCAGTGCCTTATTGAAGGCGGTGTCGATGCGCGCGGCCTCGACTTCAACGGCTAGCTCGCGTGCCCATTGGCCCTTCTCTGTGACGTGTGTCTTCACGAAACGCAACTCTATAAGGTTAGGGCGTACCACCGAAAAGCCGGCAGTGCGCTCGTTTATTCATGGTGCGAAAGGGGGGACTCGAACCCCCATGCCCTTTCGGGCACTAGATCCTAAATCTAGCGCGTCTACCAGTTCCGCCACTTTCGCTATTCTGGAAACAGCATCGCAATGTGAAAGTTTGCGACTAGGGAGGATTATATCCCAAGCGCGAAGGATAATATCAGGATTTATACTACTGGGTCAAGGGATTTGCCAAGCGTCCATGCGGCTCTCAAGGTGGGCGCGCAGTTCGGCTATGGGCACTCGCTCTTGGGCCATGGTGTCGCGGGCGCGCACGGTGACGGTCTGGTCCTCTAGGGTATCCGAATCGACCGTTAGGCAGAACGGCGTCCCCACCTCGTCCATGCGCCGATAGCGGCGGCCGATCGCGCCGCCCTCGTCGTAAAAAACCCGCATGTACGGTCGGAGATCCCCGGCGACTTGCCGCGCGATGGCCGGCATGCCGTCGCGCTTGACGAGGGGCAATACCGCCGCTTTGATTGGCGCGATGCGCGGGTGAAAGCGCATCACCACCCGCATCTCGCCCCTGACTTCTTCCTCGTGGTATGCCTCGACTAGACAGGCCATTAGAGTGCGGCTAGCCCCTATTGAGGTCTCTACTACGTAGGGCACGAACTTTGTGCGTTGCTCCTCGTCGAAGTACTTGAGTTGTTTGCCCGAGAATTTTTCGTGCTGCGACAGGTCGTAGTCGCCGCGATTGTGGATGCCCTCAATCTCGCCGGGGCCAAAGGGAAACTCGTACTGGATGTCAAAGGCGGCGCGGGCATAGTGGGCCAGTTCGTCGCCTTGGTGTTCGTGCCAGCTCAACTTGCGCTCGGGTAGGCCAATTTGCGCGAACCACTTCCAGCGCTCCCCACGCCAATACTCGAACCACTCGTCTTGGGTGCCGGGCGCGACGAAGTACTGCATCTCCATCTGCTCGAATTCCCGAGTGCGAAAGAGGAAGTTCTTGGTGTTGATCTCGTTGCGAAATGCCTTGCCGATCTGGGCGATGCCAAAGGGCAGTTTCTGGCGCGTCGCCGCCTGCACGTTGAGGTAGTTGACGAAGATGCCCTGCGCCGTCTCCGGGCGGAGAAACACCCGCGCACTGTCGTCTTCGAGCGGGCCGACGAAGGTCTTGAACATCAGGTTGAATTGTCGCGGGTCGCTCAGTTGGTTGCCCTTGGGGCTTTTGATATCGCGCTCGCGCAGCAGCGCACCCATCTCCGCGGCACTCAGGCCCGCTACGTCCATGCCGTTTTCTTCGAGGAGTTGGTCGAGCCGGAAGCGCTCGTTGGTCTTGCGATCTTCGACCATGGGGTCGGTAAAGCTATCGACGTGGCCCGATGCCTCCCACACCCGCTGATTCATGAGGATGCTGGCGTCGATACCCTCCACGTCCTCTCGATAGGTCATGGCCTTCCACCAGACCTCTTTGATGTTGCGCAACAACTCGACGCCCAAAGGGCCGTAATCCCAGCAGCCGTTGAGGCCGCCGTAGATTTCCGAGCTTTGGAAGATGAAGCCTTTGCGCTTGCACAGGGACACTAGTTTTTCCATTGAGTCGTTGGACATGAAAATCTCCAATAAGTTAGGCAGGTAAGGCGGCCCTGTTGAGGCCATCGAGAAAGTCGAGCGATCTAAGTCGGCTGTGCTCACCCCCGTGGTACTCTAGAAAGCCGCGCAAAGCCATGCGGATCTCGCCGCGCTGAGCAGGGGCTTGGGGGAGAGCCTCCTTGCTGTAGGTCCTAAGACCTTGGAGGACGGCGAGGAAGCGCAAGCTGCGCTGGGCTAAGCGCACTCCGTTCCCGGGTCCACAGACCGAGCACAGGCCACCCCCTAGGGCCGCGCTGAACCACGACGAGGGGCCGACCAGTTCGCGTTGGCAGGTAATGCACTGGCGCAACTCCGGGCGGTAGCCAAGGGCCGCCGCGGCCCGTAGCTGGAAGTACCAGAACAGCGATTCGACCTGCTCCGGCTCTACTTCGGCAAGCCCGTGCAATACCCCAGATAGGCACTGGTAGAGCCGGGGGTTGTTCTCGCCCTCGATTGTAAGGCGGTCAACCAACTCGCAGGCGGCACTGCCAAAGGAAAGTCGCTCTAGACTTTGCGATAGGTCGGGTGCTGGTTTGAGCAGAGTGCATTCGCTCAGGGTTTGCAAGTCGCGGGTTTCTTTGACGTAGCACACGGCTTGGACCTCGGTCATCAGGCCGAGCGCGGCGCCGAACCGGCTCTTGGGCTTGCGGGCGCCCCGGGCCATGGCCTTGAGTTTGCCGCACTCCTGAGCATACAACGTCACTAGGCTGCTGGTCTCACCCATGCGCATGGTGTGTAGCACAATGGCGTGCGTCTTGACGATAGTGCGCGGCACGGCGTCACTCGCCTTCTTCCGCCGGCAGGGGGATGACCACTTCGCCCGGTTTGACCAAGCCGAGATCTTCGCGCGCGACCCTTTCGATGAAATCGAGGTTGCCTTCGAGCAGTTTTAGCACTTGGCGCAAGCTGTCGGTTTCGGCCTGTAGTTGGCTCACCTGCGCTTCGAGCTCCGTTAGGGTCTTCTCTTCCTTCATCACCTTGTAGAACAGCCCGTTGCCAAAGGCCACGTAAGCCACCAGCGCGAAGAAGGCGATCAGCAGAATTTTGGCCGTTTTAGTCACGTCGGTTTTAGAATAAGACGAGGTCGTCGCGGTGGATGACTTCGCGGGCGGGACGGCCCAGCACGCTTGCGACTTCGGGCGAGGTCATGCGTACTATCCGGCGCAGTTCAGAAAACGAGTAGCGGCACAAGCCCCGCCCCAGCTTCTCACCGCACTCGCCGATCACCTGCACCACATCGCCAGCGGCAAACTCGCCCTCGCAGGAGACGACTCCCACCGGGAGCAGACTCTTGTCCTGCTCGGCGATGGCGCGTTGGGCACCGCGGTCGATCACCGCGCTGCCGCGGCATTGACTGGCAAAGCCGATCCAACGACGCCGGCTGTTGAGCTTGCGGCCGGTCGGCAGAAAGAGCGTCCCCTGCTCGCGGCCGGCGAGGATGTGGCGCAACCGATGTTTGCGCCCGTGCGCGATGACCGCCATTTCGCCGCAGGCCATCAAGAGCCGAGCGGCCTGTAGCTTAGTCGCCATGCCGCCACTGCCGCGCCCATCGAGCGAGCGACCAATCATCCCCTCTAAGTCGAGGCTGTCTTGGCTCACTTGGCTGACTAGTTTGCCTTCGGGGCCGCGCGGGCCAAAGGCGTGGTAAAGCCCCTCGACATCCGAGAAAATGACCAGCATATCCGCCCGGATCAGGTTGGTCACATAAGCGGCGAGCATGTCGTTTTCCCCGAGCTGGCGCCGGAGCTCGGCAACGGCGACGCTGTCGTTTTCGTTGATTAGGGGCACGGCCCCATAGGCGAAGAGGTTGCGGAAGGTGTTTTCGAGGTTTACGTAGCGATGGCGGTCGCCGAGGATGTCCTCGGCGGTTAAGAGCACTTGGCCGATGGGCACACCTCGGCAGCGGAACTTGGCCTTGTAGATATCCATCAACAGGACTTGGCCGATGGCCGCGAGAGCTTGTAGTTGGGCGATGTTGTCCGGGCGTTTGTCCAACTCCATCTGCCCCATGCCCGCGGCCACCGCCCCCGAGGTGACGATCGCCACCTCCAAGCCCTGTGAGCGCAGTTCGACTACGTCTTCGACGAGCTGTGTGACGAGCTCATCGTCGAGCGCGTGGCTTTGCGTGGTCAGGGTGCTGCTGCCAATTTTGACCACCAGCCGCTGCACTTGGCTCATCAGTGCCTGCCGCTGCACTTTGCTTGCCTCGGTCACTGGCGCACCATTACCCCGCGCTCGCGCAGAAAGCTCTTGACTTCGGGAATCGAGTAATGCTGGAAGTGGAAGATGGAAGCCGCCAGCGCGGCGCTGGCCTCGCCCGCGGTCAGTACCTCGTGGATGTGGTCGAGGTTGCCGGCGCCGCCCGAGGCGACGATGGGCACATCCACGCGGCGCGCCACTGCTTGGTTTAGCGCGAGATCGTACCCAGCGCGCGTCCCGTCGGCGTCGATGCTGTTGAGCACCAACTCGCCCGCCCCGCGATCGACGAGGGCCTCCACCCACTCTAGGGCGTCGATGCCGGTCGCCTTGCGTCCGCCGTTGATGTACAGCTCCCACGACGGCGGCTCGCCGGGCGCGGTCGGCCGCCTAAGCGCGTCGATAGCCGCGACTATGCACTGCGAGCCAAAGCTCTCGGCGCTTTGGTTGATGATTTCCGGCGAATACAGATGGGCCGAGTTGATCGAGACCTTGTCGGCACCAGTCTTGAGAATGTGGCGCACGTCCGCGAAGGTGCGAATACCACCGCCGACCATCAGGGGAATGAAGACTCGCTCGGAGACTTGGCGCACGAGGTCCATGACGATGGCGCGGCCATCGGCTGAAGCAGTGATGTCGTAGAAGACGAGCTCATCTGCGCCTTCGGCGTCGTAGCGCGCAGCTAGCTCGACCGGGTCGCCGGCGTCGCGGTCGGCCGAAAAGCGCACCCCGCGCACATTGCGGCCATTTTTGACATCTAGACAGGGGATGATTCGCTTGGCGAGCATAGTTTTTCAGCGCAGGCGCGCGAAGTTGTCGAGGAGGCGCAAGCCGTTGACTTGGCTCTTTTCTGGATGAAATTGCACTCCAAAGACGCGGCCACTCCCGGCGACTGAGGTGTAGTCAATTCCGTAGTCGGTCGTGGCGACGCAATCGCCTTTGTTTTCGTTTACCACGTAGTAAGAATGCACAAAGTAGAAAAAACTTCCTTCGGGTACGCCCTCTAAGAGCGAAACCTCTCGCTTGATGGCTATTTGGTTCCAGCCGATGTGCGGCACCCGCTCGTTGGGAGGGAAGCGCACGCAGATGCCCGGCAAAATTCCGAGGCCGCGATGCCTTCCCATTTCCTCACTTTCCTCGAGCATGAGCTGTAGTCCCACGCAGATGCCCAAGAAGGGTTTGTCGGCCGCGAGGCCCTCGGCGATGGCCGCATCCCAACCGGCGGCCTGCAAGTTGTGCATGGCGTCGCCAAAGGCCGCGTCCCCGGGCAATACGAGATGTGTGGCCGCGCTTAGGCACTCGGGGGCTTCGACGATCTCGGCTTCATAGCCAAGGAATTCGAAGGCTTTCTGCACGCTGCGCAAATTGCCCATGCCGTAGTCGATGACCGCGATCACGACTGCCCCAGCTCGGCGGAGCGTGCGGCTGCGGCCAGCACGGCGCTGATCAGGGCATCGCGCAGGCCCTTTTCTTCTAGCTTGTGTAGCCCGGCGGCCGTAGTGCCGCCCGGCGAAGTAACTTGGTCCCTGAGCACGGCCGGATGCTCGCCGCTTTCGAGCACGAGGCGCGCGGCACCGAGCAGGGTTTGCGCGGCGAGTGTTAATGCGGTTTCGCGCGGCAGGCCGGCGCGCACGCCGCCATCGGCGAGGGCCTCGACGACGGTGTAAGCCCAAGCC
Source organism: uncultured Latescibacterota bacterium (assembly GCA_958295495.1). Lineage (GTDB taxonomy): Bacteria > Latescibacterota > UBA2968 > UBA8231 > UBA8231. Next base: position 5,292,325 of record OY282352.1, on the reverse strand, counting down.
GGGCCGCTGCCGGAAAGCCCGGTAACGGCGTCCATGAGACTTTCGGCGACCTCGACCGTCGTGCCGACTAAGTCGAAGAGGGAACGAACTTGTGCCACCTGCTCTGCGCTGGCAGCGCGACCAGCGCAGAGGGCGCAAGCTGCACTCCTGACCCTCACCAGCGTCTGCGGCATGACGCGCACCACGGGCATTTGTGCGGGCAGCAGCTCCTCGAGCCGGGCGGTCGATGCGCCGGCCATGAGCGAGACGACGACCTGCCGGGTGCTAAAATGCGCGGCCAGCGTCTCCAATACTGGAGCGGCCACTTGCGGCTTGAGCACCAACACTACCAAGTCCTGACCGCGGACCGCATCTGCAGCGTCGGTGCTGGTGCGAATGCCCAACGCCGACAAGCCTTCGAGTGCTTCTGGCCGGATGTCGGTCGCGGTTATCTGACCCGAAGGAAGCTGGCCAACCAAACCTTCAATCAGCGCCCGCCCCATATTGCCAGTACCCACAAATCCCAATTTGCTCTTTTCGATCATCAATTTTTAGACCCACGAAATGCGACAAATCCAAGGTGCAAAATTAAAATGGCCGTTTTAGCAAACTATGTCAAACGTCCCTAGTGAGAGCATTTTCTCCTATGAAAAAACTACATTTTCGCTTGACTTATACTGCCCTCGTACTATATTGGAAAACGTTGTAGCTTCACAACGCGGATAGAATCGGCCATAAACTTCATGCAGGCGGAAGAGGCCGAGAAGCCGAATTCTCAAACCCCTCTCGCGGGTTTTACCCCTATCAGCCAAAGGAGAATTTCGCATGGCTAAGAAAAAACCTGTTGCCAAGAAGAAACCCGCCGCCAAGAAGGTTGTTGCCAAGAAGGCTGCTCCTAAGAAACCCGCCGCCAAGAAGGTTGTTGCCAAGAAGGCTGCTCCTAAGAAACCCACCGCCAAGAAAAAGGCGAAGCGCAAGCCCAATCCCGCCTTTATGAGGCCCTTGCAGCCCGATGCCGCCTTGGGGGCTATAGTCGGTAATAAGCCATTGCCGCGCACTCAGATCACTAAGAAAATCTGGGCGTACATCAAGAAGAATGGTCTGCAAGACCAGCAAAACAAGCGCATGATCAATGCCGACGACAAGCTCCAAGTCATCTTCGGCGGTGAAAAGCAAGTGAGCATGTTTGACCTGACTAAACGGGTTAGTGAGCACGTGGAATAGCTACTCCTGAGCAAGACGTTATAGCCCAGTGCCATTGGAGAGGGATTCCCGGCGGGGAGTCCCTCTCTTTGTTAGATTACCCTCGCTTCTATGATCCCTGAATTCGAGCTGATTCTAGCCGTCAGCATCGTCCTCGTTGTATCCTGTGTTTGTTCTCTCTTGGAAGCCTCGCTCTACTCGCTGTCCGCCAGTCAGATCGAAATGCTGGCTAGCCAAGGGCGCACCTCGGGCAAGATCCTCAAGAGCTTGCACGCGGATATCCAGCGCCCCATCTCGGCCATCCTCACGCTGAACACCTTGGCTAATACCGGCGGTGCCACCATCGCGGGTGCCGCTTTTGTCGGGGTGTTTCCGCAGACGCCGGAGACGTACTTCACCATCGCCATCTCGCTGGCGGTACTCATCTTTGCGGAAATCATCCCCAAGACGATGGGCGTGGTGTACGCCCGGTCCTTGGCCCGGTTGATTGCCCGTCCGATCCAATGGCTGGTGTGGCTGTTCGCGCCTTTTATTTGGCTCAACAAATTTATCGTTCAGCTCATCACAGCTAGGGCACCGGACGTGCCGGCAGTGGCACCGGAAGAGATTGAGATTATCGCGCGGATGAGCCGCCGCTCTGGCACCATATCGCCCGACCAAGAGCGCGTCATCCAAAACATCCTCAAGCTCGACGAGTTGCGCGCGCGCGATATTATGACCCCGCGCACGGTAGTCCACTGCCTCGACCGCGACTTGAGCTTGGCCGAGGCCTGCCAGCAGTCCGGTAGCTGGTCCCACAGCCGGGTGCCCCTCTATCAGGGAGAACGGGAAAACATCGTCGGCTTGGTGCTCGGGCGCGATGCGTTCAGCGCCTTGGCCGATGGCCGCGACCAAGCCAAGCTCTTTGAGGTGGGCCGCTCCATCCATTCGGTGCCCGAGTCGGCGCGGGCCAGCCGCCTGCTCGAAGAGTTCATCCAGCGGCGCGAGCACCTCTTCGCCGTCGTCGATGAATACGGTGGCTTTGCCGGCATTGTCACCTTGGAGGACGTGATTGAAGAAATCGTCGGCCAAGAAATCGTCGGCGAATTCGACCCGGCCGTCGATATGCAGGAGCGCGCGCGACAGGAGCGGCAAGACCTGACCGACTCAGCACCAGAATGAGGTCGCCTGTTCATCGCGTCTTTTTTTTTCTAAGTTTTTACCTGCTGTTAAACCCTCTCAAAAAGGAGTATTTACGGACGATGGAAGCACTCGTTGCGCTCGCGGACGGCACTGTCTTTGAGGGCCGCGCCCTCGGCCGCGGGGGTGAGTGCCTCGGCGAAATGGTCTTCAATACCAGCATGACCGGCTATCAGGAAATTCTCACGGACCCCTCCTATGCTGGCCAGATCGTCACTATGACGTACCCGCTCATAGGCAACTACGGGGTCGCGCCCGAAGACGACGAGTCGGTGAGGCCCCAAGTCCGCGGCTTCCTGATGAAGGAGTGCTGCCGCCTGCCGAGTAGCTGGCGTGCGCGCCAGAGCTTGCCCGAGTATCTCGAAGAGCACGGGGTTCTCGGTATCGAGGGCCTCGACACTCGCGAGCTGACCCGTAGAGTGCGCATCAAAGGCGTGATGGACGCCGCCATTTCCACCACAGATCTCGACCCGGCCAGCTTAGTTGAAAAGGCTCGCGCTTGGACCGGGCTCACCGGAGTAGACATGGTCGCCGCCGTTAGCTGCTCTGTGCCCTATGTTGCAAACCCCGAAGCCCCGCGCTTCCACGTCGTCGCCCTAGACTACGGAATCAAGCGCAACATCGTCCGCTGCTTGGTCGCCGCAGGATGCAGGGTGACGGTCGTGCCGGCCAAAACCACAGCCGACGAGGTCTTGGCTTTGGCACCGGACGGCGTCTTTCTCTCCAACGGCCCGGGCGATCCCCGGCCCCTCGACTACGCGATCGCGACTTGTAAGGGCCTCATCGGCAAAAAGCCGATCTTCGGCATCTGCTTGGGGCACGAGATTCTCGGCTTGGCTTTTGGCGCGGAAATTTACCGCCTCAAGTTTGGGCACCGTGGGGCCAATCAGCCGATCAAGGAACGCGCCAGCGACCGGATCCTGATCACTTCTGAAAACCACGGCTGGGGCATTGCGGCCGACTCGTTGCCAAGTTGCCTCGAAATCACGCGCCTCAACCTCAACGACAATTGCGTCGAGGGCCTGCACCACCGAGAGTTACCCATTTTTTCTATCCAGTGCCACCCGGAGGCTTCGCCAGGCCCGCACGATAGCTTCCACCTGTTCAGCTACTTCGTCGAACTGATGGAAGCGCACGCCTCCTAGGAAAGCACTCATCCAAAGGACCCCTCATGCCCGCAGTCCAACACGACGTCCTCAACGACCTCTGCTATCGCATTTTTGCCGCTACTGGTATTCCCGCAGACGACGCCCGCATTGTCGCCGACCACGTCGTCGAAAGCCACCTGCACGGCCACGATTCCCACGGCACTTGGCTAGTCCCCAACTACGCCCGCGGTATGCAAAACAACTACATCCGCTGGGAAGAGACCGAGGTAGTGCGCGACACCCCCGTGCTCAGGGTCATCAACGGCAAGGGGGCCAACGGCATCGTCGCGGTCAATCGCGCCCTCGACATTGCCGTCGAAAAGGCCCAAAACGCCACCTTCGGCTTCGTCGGCCTCAACCACGTCACTCATATCTGCCGCCTCGGCGACTATCCGCCGCGGATTGCCGCAAAGGGCATGATCGGCATGGTTTGGCTCAATGGCGGTGGCCTCTTCCTCGCGCCCTTTGGCTCGGCCGACCGCCGCCTGCGTCCCGAGCCGATCGCCTTTTCCGCCCCGCGCCAAAATGGTCCGCCTTTCATGCTCGATATGACCATGACCGTCGTGGCCGGCGGCAAAATCGTGCAGAAGAGCATTCGCGGAGAGCCCATGCCCGAAGGTTGGGTTATAGATCGGGAAGGCCAGCCCGTCACCGACGCCCAGCGCTATTTAGACGACGCCGAGGGCACAGGCGTCTTGCCGTTGGGCGGCCTGCAGTTTGGCCACAAGGGCAGTGGCCTGGCGATGATGGTGGAAATGTTGGTGGGGCCGCTCTCGCAGGCTGGCTGCACCAAAGAAGGCGGCAACGGCGGTAACGGGATCATGGTCTTGGCGATCAATATCGAGGACTTTATCGACTTGGACTCGTACGAGCGCGAAGTCGAAGAGATGGCCAAGTGGGTGTGCTCGGCTCGTCCCTTGCCCGGGTTTGAGAAAGTCTATGCGCCCGGCGAGCTCGAACAGCAGACTAGGGCGCGGCTGCTGGTCAAAGGCATTGATTTGCCCCAACCCACTTGGGATGAAATCGGCGAAGTGGCGGCGGAACTAGGCGTGGAAATGCCCGCACTGTGAGCGTTAGACCCTGACAATTAGAAAAGTTTGAAATTCCCCGCATCCATGCAGTGCGCTTGGTGCGCGAGCACGGCGTTCATCAGCTCGATGGCCAGCCGCGACTCTAGGGTCGCGCCAGCGCGCACTCCCACGCAGGGATCGTGGCGGCCCTTGGCGAGCTGAAACTCGATTTCTTCGAGGTCCTTGCGCACGGAATTTTGGGGCTGGGCGATGGTGGCCGTGGGCTTGAAACTCAAGCGACATACTAGCGGCATACCCGTGGTCACGCCGCCGAGCAGGCCGCCGTGGCTGTTGCTCTGGTACCCACTGGTGCGGATGGGGTCGTTGTGCTCGCTGCCGCGGCATGCAGACGCAGTGCGGCCCGTGCCTATTTCGCAGGCTTGCACGGCGTGCAAGCCGCCGAGGCTGCCCATCAGGCGCAACTTCAGGCTCTGATACAGAGGTTCGCCGACTAGGGGAGGCACGTTGACGGCTACTACTTCGAGCGCGGCGCCGATGGAGTCCTGCTCCTTGCGGGTCTTGGCAATCAACTCGGCCGCTTGGCGGGCAAAATCCGCATCCACTGCGCGGAGTGGCCCGCGCTCTAGCTCGCCTTCGAGGGCAGCACACGTTGCGGGAGACAAGCACTGCCCGTTGGCCTCGGCGCCTAGTTCGGCGACCCGGGCCGCTAGGGAAATGCCCGTCTCCAGCGGCCCGACTTGGCAGATCGAAGAGAAAATGGCCGTGCCTAAGTGCTCGGCCAGATAGAGGCGGGCGATGGTGCCGCCGATGACATCGGAGATGGTCGAGCGATAGCTCGAACGCCCACCGCCGCGCCCATCGACAAAGCCCCGCGATTTGTAGTGCTTGACTAAGTCGGTATGCCCGGGCCGGACGTGGCCCTGCGGCCCGGCAAACTGCTCGTAATCGCCCGAGCGTTTGGCGGCCGAGAACACGGCCGCGGCGATTGGCTCGCCCGTAGTGAAGCCGGCCTCATAGGTGGGCACCGGCGTCTCGCCCTCGCCTAGGTGCAAATGCAGGGCCGGGCCGGCTAGGAGCTGGTCGTGATCTTCTGAGTAGAGGCCGGACAGCAGGGCGACTTGGTCGTCTTCCCGCCGGGGGGTGCCTAGCTTGTTGCTGCCGGGGCGGCGGCGGTCGAGATAGTGCTGGATCTGGGCGCGCTCCACCCACAGGCCGGAGGGACAGCCGAAGACCGTGGTGACAATCGCCGGCCCGTGCGATTCTCCTGCTCCGGCAACGCCAAAAAGCGGGCCGCCGAGTACTTCCATGCCAAAGGCTCCTTTGCCAAAGGGTGAAAAAATCTACGGATTTGCCCAGTGGGCGGCAATCAACTGGACATCAGTGGTGATTTTTTTACTATTTCTAGCAAGGGAGGCGATCAATGGCAACTAACGAGTTGGAGCGCAGCGTTCCGCCCAGCCGATACAAGAAGCTCGAAGCCGAACTGCGCCCGGAACTGCTCGCGGCTCAAGAGCGGTTGCACCAAGCTCGCTTTCCAACTCTCATCGTCTTGGGTGGCTTCGCCGGTGCTGGCACGAGCGAGGCGAGCAACGTGCTCAGGCAGTGGATGAACTCGCGCCGCATCGCGGTCTGCGCCTTTGAGCCGCCGTCCGCAGAGGAGCGCGAGCGCCCGGAATACTGGCGCTACTGGCTCTCCCTGCCGCCGAAGGGAACAATCGGCATATACTTGAACGGCTGGTACGACCGCCCGCTGCGCGACTTGGCTCATGGGCACAGCGATGAGGCGGCCTTTGACCGCGACAGCGAGCACATCGCGGCCTTTGAAAACGCGCTCGTCGTCGATGGTGCGCTGCTGATCAAGTTGTGGATTCACTTGGACAAAGAGGCGCGGCAGAAACGCATTGCGGCCTTGGAGCGGAACCCGCTGACCCGCTGGCGGGTGACCGCGGGCACCAAAGAGGGCTGGAAGTACTACGACGAGTTCAAACGGGCCGCCGACCGCTTGCTGCACAAGACCAACGCTAGCGGTGCTCGTTGGCAGGTCGTCGAAAGCAGCGACCCCCACTACATGCTGGTGGTAGCTCGCGCCGTGCGCGACGCCATCCGCCGGCACTTGGCCCAAAAGAGCCGCCCCAAGTGCGTTGGCTCGGACTGGCCGCGTGCGCCCAACGTGCTGACCCAGTTGGACATGGAAAAGCGGGTGCCCAAGAAGGAGTACCAAGCCCTGCTAGAGCGATGCCAAGGCCGGCTCTATCGCCTGACTCAGCAGGCTCGCCGCAAAGGCGTCTCGACCGTCTTGGTTTTCGAGGGGGCCGATGCAGCGGGCAAGGGCGGGGTCATCCAGCGCCTGACGGTCGCTCTCGACGCCTGTATCTATCAAATCATCCAAGTCACGGCCCCCACGGACGAGGAGCACACCCAACACTACCTCTGGCGCTTCTGGCGCCACCTGCCGCGCGCAGGGCGGGTGGCGATTTTCGACCGCAGTTGGTATGGCCGGGTGCTGGTCGAGCGCGTCGAGGGCTTTGCCGACGAAGCGGCTTGGCAGCGGGCGTACGGCGAGATCAACAATTTTGAGGACCAGCTAATAGACCACGGCATGGTGGTGGCCAAATACTGGATTCACATAGACAAGGACGAGCAACTCCGGCGCTTCAAGGCGCGTCAGGCGACCCCGCACAAGTGCTGGAAAATTACCGACGAAGACTGGCGCAACCGAGAGAAATGGGACGATTACGAGGCCGCTGTTGACGACATGGTAGCTCGCACCCACACCCCCGCTGCTCCTTGGACTTTGGTGGAGGGCACCGACAAACGCTTCGCCCGCCTCAAGGTCCTCGAGACGCTCTGCCAGCGGCTAGAGCAGGCACTCGCTAGCGGTTAGTTCCCTCCTCCTTCATCCGCACCGGCGATGCCGCCAGCCCGTCGGTTTTTATCACCCTGCCGCTTTTGTCGATCTGACCAAATTCCAGCACGCCCGTCGGGCAGGACTGCACGCACGCGCTACAGCGCACGCACTCCGGGTCGGCCATGGGCAGCCCCTTGTTGGCGAAGTTCATAATGTCGATGCCTTGGTGACACACCGAGGTGCAGACATTGCAGGAGATGCACTTTTTCTTGTCGGCGAGGATGCGGAAGCGGCTGAAGCGTGCGTAGATGTGCATCAGGGCCGCCAGCGGGCAGGCGAAGCGGCACCACACCCGGCCGCTAAACCAGAAGTACGCGCCGTAGCCCACTACGCCCGCCAGCATCAGATCAATGGCCCATTTGTAGTTGAGCTGGATGCCTAAGACCTGCCAGCCGTAGAGCATGCCCTCGTATAGCCCGCGCACCCATTGACCCAAGCCCGTGTCCGGCCACACCCAACTTGCAATCCTCCCTAGGAGCATCACCACGCACAGGAAGAGGATCACTTGGCCTATGATGTTCATCTTGTTCCAGAAGGCCCCGTGCGGCATCTTGTGCCGCTGCGCGTCGCCCAAGGTCTCGGCGAGTGCGCCGCAGGAACAGATCCAGCCGCAATAGGCTCCCTTGCCCCAGAAGTAGATGAGCAGTGGGATGGCCACAAACGTCTGCACCGCGCCGATGACCAGCCACCACCACAGCGGCTCGCCGCTGAAGACGTTCCACACAAAGAGCGGCCAAGCCAAAACCAGCCCAAAAGCCCGCCAGTATTCGCGCCCGTGGTCGTAATTGACCACCGGGAAGAGTCCATCGGCGACGGTCTTGGCCCAACCCGAATCGAAAAATCCGTTGTGGCCCAAATAGGGGAGGACGATATAGGGCAGGAGAAAGAGCGGCGCGATCTGTACCGCCCCCAGCGAAAAGGTCTGCCACTTGACGTAAGGGGTGCGCCGCCGCACGATGCGCCGGTAGCCGAAGACGACGACCAAGAGCGTATAGAGTACGCTGTACCAGAAACCGGGCTTGCCGAGGTTGAAGGTTAGAATGCCCAAGAGCGTTGACAGGTCCGCCGCTTGGGCCGACAGCCCCTGCATCCATTCGGGCACGTTGAAGGGGAAGAGTTCACCCCCTTTGAAGAGCTTGGTCAGTGCGCCGCCGGCCTTCCAGTTATAGACGAAAAAGCAAAAGGCCATGAAGAGTCCAAAGCCCCACCACTGCTTGCTCTTCATTTCGCCGCTTATTTCGACGCCCGAGCGGCGGAAGAACTCGAGCGGTGCCTCGCGCCCAATCATGGAAAACACCGCGTCGTTGGGCAGGCTCAGTTGTTGGCCCTCGGCGTCTTTGAGCGCGACCGCGTCTTCCGCTATGCTCAGCACTTGGCTGGCCATCAGCAGGCGGATCGAACCCGCTTGGCGGCCCTCCTCCATAAAGGCACCGCTGCTGGTCGTCACCCGCTCGGAAGAAGGGGTATCCACGGCCACGTCGGCCATTGGATCGGCTGCGAGCACGTTTAGCTTTTCGACGTTTTCGGGTTTGGGGCGAGAAAATTCGGGCTTGCGGTAGGAGACGGTCACTCGTCCTCCGCATTGGGCGATGGCAATGGCCGCCTCTAAGGCGCTGTCGCCGCCGCCAACGATCAGCACGTCTTTGTCGCAGAAGTCAACCGGGTCGTGCAAGCGGTTGAAAACCTTGTCCAGATTTTCGCCCGGCACCCCTAGCTTGCGAAAGTTGCCCGAGCGCCCGATCCCGACGATCGTGCGGCGGGCCTTGATATTCTCGTGGCCCGGAATCTCCAATTCAAAGTGAGCTCCCCGCCTCTTTACCTGCTCGACCCGCGCCCTAGTCGGCTCAATGCCTTGGGCGAGGGTCTGCTCTTGCAACTCGGCGATCAGCGGCTCCTTGACCTCGGCCGCAAAGCGGATTTGCCCGGCTGGCTCCATCTCGGTGGGATAGGTGTAAATGGGCTTTCCCTTGGGGAAATTGACCAGCGTGGAAAACGGCTCGGTCGCCTCCAAAAGCACAAATGACAACCCGGCCTCCCGCGCCTCCAAGGCTGCGGACATGCCGGAAACGCCCGCGCCGACAATCGCCAAATCCAAGACGTCCTCCCGCCCCTTGCCGCGCTGGAATGCCTCGTCGGCCGCGATGTGCTGCACGGCCCGTGCGCCCGTATCGGCTGAGAACTTCAACAGCGGGATCCCGGTCAAGTCGCCGACGATGTACAGCCCGGGGACATTGCTCTGCCCGTGCTCATCCACCCGCGGCAATTTCTCTACCACGCCGGCTGGCCACCGCGTGTGTAACCAATGGAAGTATCGCTTGAGAAAATTGCTCATGGTTTCCTCCTGAATCCGCTCGTTGATATAGCCATCTTGGGAGTCCTCTACGAAGCCAAACTACCCTTTCCACCAATGAGTAGTGCCTAATTAAAGCGTCTAATTACCGCGCACAACAAGGCCCCACGGCAAAAAACATCGCCGTGGGGCCATTTTTCCATGACCTAACGTTTCAAATCTGTCCCTACTCCATCCCCTCAAGGCAGCTTGGTCGTCTTCTTAGCTTCCACCTGTCCGTCGATTTCGACCTTATAGATATACACGCCAGCCGCCACCGCCTTGCCCTTCTCGTCGCGGCCATCCCACACAAATCGATGACTACCCGCTTGCAGTTGGCGAGCTTCGGGATCACGCACCGCGAGCGAGTTACTCAATTTCCCGTCCTGTCGCCGAGCAGGGTGGAGTTTACCAAGCGTCCACATACAGGCGTTTGTTATTGCCAAGGGTTCGGTGTCATTCTCGTGCTGACCTCCGGTTGGGTTGTGGCCCTCAATGATGGTGAAGGGGCCTTTGAACCTGTACTCACAGAAGAGACGACGGGCCTGAATGCCTTATTAAGGGTACATGCGGGTGACTTGACCGGTAATGGCACCGACGAGATCGTGCTGGCTGGCTGGCCTGACATAGCGGTTGTGTCTATGGGATCAGACCTTCAAATCGAGGTACTTATGCAGCTAAGCGATCGCTTGTTTAAGGGCCTAGCGGATTGGGATGGCGACGGCGCTGTCGAACTCTTTTCCACAGAGATCGAATACGATGCAAACGGACATCCCGTGGACGGCGAGTCCCATTTCGAGTTCTGGGATGTAACAAACGGGATATGGTCGGCCTCGCAGTCGGCGAAACCTGAAAACGGTACCAGTACCCTTTACCTCTATCAGATCGGCGACCTGACCGGCAATGGGATGCTGGAGGGGCTATGGATGTCGGTCTTCGGCGATGCGTACCTATGGAAGGTAACTCGCTTGGGCGAAGTGGCCTTAGTGGACGAGCCATTGGCCTTCGAGTTGGATGGTGGGCCTCTTTTCTTGTATGGAGGCGATTTGGATGGCAATGGGCATGTGGACTTGCTGACGGCCCTGGGCTACGAGGGCACCGAACAACGCAAGGGACTGGTGGTGCGGAGTCGCCGATCCGGGGGCGGCGTAGAAGAGCAGGTGCTGTATGATGCGCGGCTGTTTCTCCGCTCGCCGGTCGTGGTGCGCGACCTCAACGGGGACGGGGTGGACGATTGGGCGTTTGTCGGCGGAGACCGCGCTTCGGGCTTTGGGGTATTTGTCGAATGGGGTGGGGGTGCGAATCCGGCCAAGGAGGTGGAGCGGCATCGGTTGGCCGGCGATGGGGTACAGGTGCTGCCAGGGGATGTCGATGGCGACGGAGACCTCGACTTGGTCGTGTTAAATCCCCTCTTGGGCGGGGTGCAAGTGTTGAAGAGTTCGGTGGGGGAGCAGATGACCGCCGTGTTGACGCCGGCGGCAGCGCAACCAGCGCAACATCGGCTCGGCGACAGCTATCCCAATCCGTTCAATCCGGCGGTGGTGATCCCCCTTGAGTTGGCCAAGGACGCGGCGGGGGTGTCGCTGACGGTGTACGACGTGTTGGGTCGTCGGGTGCGTCAGGTGTGGGACGGGTCGCTGGAGGCGGGGCCGCATCGGTTTGTATGGGATGGCCGCGACGCGGCGGGCCAAGCGGTGGCCGCTGGGGTGTATATCTATAAGGTTGAAGTGGATGGGCGGGTGGAAGCGAAAAAGACGACCAAGCTGCCGTGAGCAGCCCTTCTTTTGAGCTATTTGACTCGAACGAGGATGAGACGGCATGAAAGGGACATGGGATGGCCGCGACGAGATCGACTTGGCCTTAGAGTTGATGGATGTGCATCACGTTGAAGTGCGCGACGCGGTCTCGCTGGAGGATCCGCAGCTTTTGCAAGTTCCCTTCGACTCCCTTTGAGTTCACGGACCGCGCGGCGGCCCATCTCGGGGCGTATTTGACCGGCGGTAGGGTCTGTTCGGCCACGGCCGCCTTCGGTTTCGCGCCGTGGATGAAAAGTCGTATAAAGTCGTATAAAGTCGTATTTAATACGAAAAAAGTCGTATTTAATACGAAAAAACATATTCCTCCATTGAACCCATAGTGAATGCAAGGCCTATAAAAGAAAAATTATACTTTTATAACTCCTATATTTTTCAATTCTTTAGGATAATCCTAAAGGATTTTTTTGTGCGTGTCCTGCTTTTTGGCACGCAACTTGCATATATAATCCGTAGAGCCGAGGCTGATGCGAAAGAAAGGAGGGAATACGAAACTCGTCTCGGTCGTTTTTCAACCCTCACTTCCAGTCGCGTAGCGGCAGAGGCACTAGGCCGCAGGCGTACTGGAAGAGAATCATGCAGAGCTTGCGGGAATTCTTCACGTCGTCGAGCGGGTTGGTGCCGGCTCGTCAGGGTTTGGGTTTGGGGTGGGTCATCAGCGCCCTCACGGGGATCGCCATCCTGCTCGGGGCCAAGGAAGTCGAAGCCGAGTGCGACGAAAGAAGTTGGATAAGAGACAAGGGGTACAGCGCAGGTTGCGACGAGGACACGAACGGGGCAGAGTCGAGGATATGTCAGGACTGTTGGATGGACTCGAACTGCGTGACAAGGTGCGGGGGGAACTACTGCTGCGCTTGAAATATCTGAGACGACCTTAGCGGCTGTAAGGTCGTTTCTCCTGCTCATGGGGTAAAGGGCCGGTTTAATCGTAGCCGTTGAGCCGGCCCCCCTTTCCCCTTCGTATTTCACGGATAGGGCGCAGCCTGTCGGAATGTTACCTGTTAGAAAGGATCGGTGCTATGATGCTGAAGTTCGCCGCTGTTGTAGGGCTTGTGCTGTGGAGTAGCCTCGCCGAGGCGATTCGGTGGGAGTTCGACGACGGGACGACCCAAGGGTGGACCGCCAAAGAAGCTCATGTATGGAGCGGTAGGGGGGGTACGCGTGAATTTCACCAGTTTCCGGGGACGATCGACGATGGGGTGTGGCGGATCCGGGTCGATCCCGCGGCCACCAAGAGTTTCCGCCCCTCCCAGCCGAGTGTCGAAGTGGTTTCTTCACCCATCGGGTACGATTCGGGTCTGTTCGACCGGGTTCGCATCCGCTGCCGCACCGTCCATGACCGCCCTACCGAGGGTACTTTTGCGATGGAATGGGACAGCGCTTCAGGTCATGATTTTTTTAGTCTTGGCGTAGAAGTCCCCCGCCAACGAATAGTCTATACCACCGAGTGGCAGGAAGTGGAGGTCTCGTTGGATGGTCAATATGGATGGGAGGGCCTGTTAAAAAACATTCGGCTCAGTTTTATGCTGGGCTTTGATTTGGATACCGAGGTGGTGGAGGCGTTTGAGATCGACTGGATCGAGTTGACCGGCGTGGAAGAGCTGCTACAGGGGGAACAGCCGCCGCCAGCCGTAGAGTACTACTTTGGCCTTGCGGGGGCTGGCCTTTTTGCGCCGCCGGTGTTCTATCCGATTGCCCCGGGTATAGGGGAAGCAGTTCATGCAGGAGATGGAGGAGGGTATCTAGGGGAGGCAGGGGGCAACGTGTTGACGGACTTGGATGGCGATGGCGACTTAGACCTGTTCGGCCTCTGGGGAACGAAAGTAGTTAATAAGCATGGGCCTCCTAAGACTAAAACGGGCTGGCTGATGGCCGTCAATGACGGGCACGGGGCCTTGGAGCGCGGGCCTGTAGCCGCCACAGGGGGGGGGGTCTTAAAGGTGCTTGGTGCCGATTTGACCGGCGATGGTCAAGACGAAATCGCCCTATCGAGAGGCAACCGGGAGCCCTCAACCGAAGTGTGGTCTATCGGCCCGGACCTCCAAGTGGAGGTGCTCGTGCAGATCGACCGATCGATCCGTGGTGTGGCCGATTGGGATGGCGACGGCCGGGTCGAGTTGTTGGTCGGGGGGGCTACGTTTGAAGGCACTTTAGAGGAAGCAATTGAGGGTAGGGCGAAGTTTTTTAGCACGTTAGCCGTCTGGGAGGTCGCACAGGGGGGGTGGACGTCCGCTGAGGTGGCGTATTCCGAACACTATGTGCCCAGGCACATTGGCGACTTTACTGGCGATGGGACCGTAGCCGTGTTCTGGAAGCCGTTCCCCGGTCTGGCGCGCGGGTGGATTGTGGCTCCTTTGGGCAAGGCGTTGCAGAGCCGCCAGCCCGAAGCGTTTCAGCGAGGTGAGATCTTTGAAGTCGATGAAGAGTTGGAGCCGTTAGGGGTGGGCGATTTTGATGGCGATGGGCAGGTGGATTTCCTCACCGAGTTCACACGCGATATACTCGAAGGGAGCAAGGGGCTCGTCTTGCAGCGCAAGGGGGCTGGAGACCGCGTAGAAACCGAGGTGCTGTATGATGATCGGCTGTTGCGTCGCTCGCCGGTGGTGGTGGGCGATCTCAACGCCGATGGGATCGACGACTGGGTGTTTGTCGGCGGGGACCGCGTCTCGGGGTTTGGAGTGTTTATCGAATGGGGTGGGAGTGTCAAGCCGACCCAAGATGGGGAGCGGCATCGGCTGGTGGGCAATGGGCGGTCCGTGCTGTCCGGGGATATGGATGGCGATGGCGACCTCGATTTGGTGGTGTTAGATCCGATGTCGGGTGGGGTGCATCTGCTCAAAAGTTCGCTGGGCGAGCAGATGACCGCGGTGCAGACGCCGGCGATAGCGCAGCCAGCGCAGTATCGGCTCGGCGACAGCTATCCCAATCCGTTCAATCCGGCGGTGGTGCTGCCCCTCGATTTGGCGACGGACGCGGCGGGGGTGTCGCTGACCGTGTATGATGTATTGGGTCGTCGGGTGCGGCAGGTGTGGGACGGGTCGCTGGAGGCGGGGCCGCATCGGTTTGTGTGGGATGGCCGCGACGCGGCGGGCAAGGCGGTGGCCGCTGGGGTGTATATCTATCAGGTCGAAGTGGATGGACAGATAGAAGCGAAAAAGACGACCAAGCTGCCTTGAGGAGTAGTTGAAGGTAGAGTGTGGAAGAGGCCTCAAAATTCACCAAAAGGAGTTTCTTATGAAAACGCAAGTTGTGCATCAAGTCCGTTTCGCGTTAATCGCCTGCTTGATAGTCTTTGGCCTGCCGGGTATTAGCTATGCCCAAAGGAGCGGGCCGGATTGGGCTACTAGTGTGGCGTATTCGCCGGATGGGGACGCCGTGGCTAGTGGGAGTTTTAACCAAACGGTTCGTCTTTGGGATGTGGCGACCGGTACACGCCTCACCACGCTCGAAGGGCATACGGATTCGGTCTGGGATGTGGCGTATTCACCGGATGGAAGCACGCTGGTCAGTGGGAGTTTCGACCGCACGGTTCGTCTTTGGGACGCGATGACCGGTGAACTCCTCACCACGCTTAGAGGGCATAGGGGAGATGTCTTTAGCGTATCGTATTCACCGGGTGGGGACGCCGTGGCCAGTGGGAGTCGGGATCAAACGGTTCGTCTTTGGGAGGTGGCGACCGGTACACGCCTCACCACGCTCGAAGGGCATACGGCGGGGGTCACTGTTGTATCGTATTCACCGGATGGGGGCAGGCTGGCCAGCGGGAGTTTCGACCGCACGATCCGTCTTTGGGATATGGCGGCGGGTACGCTCCTTAACACGCTCAAAGGGCACACGGATGTTGTCTGGAGTGTGGCGTATTCGCCGGATGGGCGCACTCTGGTCAGTGGGAGTCGGGATCAAACGATCCGTCTTTGGGAGGTGGCGACGGGTGAACTGCTCACCACGCTCGAAGGGTTAGGTAATATCTGTAGTGTGGCCTATTCACCGGATGGAGGTACGCTGGCCAGTGCGAATGGCACCACGATACATCTTTGGGATGCGGCGACGGGTGAACTGCTCACCACGCTCGAAGGGTATGCGGACTTTGTGGCGTATTCACCGGATGGGCGCACGTTGGCCAGTATCGCGAGTCGAGGCTATTGGGTGCGTTTCTGGGACCTCGCGTCTTATATCGGCGGGGAGCCGACCGCCGCGGCTGAGACCTCGTGGGGGCGGCTCAAGAGCCATTTGCAAGGCCGGGCTGCGGGCGTACTGGCAACTAAGGGGACCAAGCGATGAACAGGGTGCGTGAATGTATCGGCTCGTCCAGCGGCTTGGCGCCGATGCGGCAGGGGCTGGGGTGGGGCGTAAGTCTCCTCGCGGGGCTTGTGATGCTGCTTGGGATCAACAACGCCGACGCCGACCGGATCTACTGTGGCGATGTTAGCTGGATCCAATGTTTCGACTGTAGCTCCAACTCCGAGCATCCAATTTGCGCGCGGGCGGATGCGGATCCAGCGGAGCCGGAGGCGAAATACCTCTACTGCCCCTATGCCTTGGACGCGTACTGCAACTTCTATATAGGAGATTGCTGGTACGCGTCCACCCCCTGTTCGGAGGCCGTGCCGCCGACTGCAACCGACCAAACGACTGATTGCTGGTACTACGACGAGTGCGCGGAGTTTAACTCGACCGAGCCGTACCAGCATTGCACCACGTACCATTTCAACAACGACACTTGGGAAAGTTGCCTCTGCTCGTCCACGCCCTGTTCGACCCCCGTGCTGACGCCGACCGCCGTGTTGACGCTGGCAGCCGGCCAGCCGGCGCAGCATCGGCTGGGCGATGCCTATCCCAATCCGTTTAATCCCGCGATGGTGATTCCCCTTGATTTGGCGACGGACCAAAAGCAGGTCCACTTGGCCCTCTACGACGTGTTGGGTCGTCGGGTGCGGCAGTTGTGGGACGGGTCGCTGCGGGCGGGTCGGCATCGGTTTGTGTGGGATGGCCGCGACGCGGCGGGCAAGGCAGTGGCCGCTGGGGTGTATATCTACAAGGTCGAAGTAGATGGGCGGGTGGAAGCCAAAAAGACGACCAAGCTGCCGTAAGCGGCCCTTCTTTTGAGCTATTTGACTCGAATCATGCAGAGCTTGCGGGAATTCTTCACGTCGTCGAGCGGGTTGGTGCCGGCTCGTCAGGGGTTGGGTTTGGGGTGGGTCATCAGCGCCCTCACGGGGATCGCCATCCTGCTCGGGGCCAAGGAAGTCGAAGCCGAGTGCAACGGAAGAAGTTGGGAAAGGAATCTCGGGTACAGCGCAGGTTGCGACCGGAGGACGAACGGGAAAACGGAGAATATGTGTCAGACCTGTTGGCAGGACGTGGACTGCAATACAAGATGCGGGGGGAAATACTGCTGCTTCGCTTGAAGCATATCTGAGATGGCCTTAGCTGCTGTAGGGCCGTTTCTCCTGCTAAGGGGTAAGGGACCGGTTTAATCGTAGCCGTTGAGCCGGCCCCCCTTTCCCCTTCGTATTTCACGGATAGGGCGCAGCCTGTCGGAATGTTACCTGTTGGAAAGGATCGGTGTTATCATGCTGAAGTTCGCCGCTGTTGTAGGGCTTGTGCTGTGGAGTAGCCTCGCCGAGGCGATTCGGTGGGAGTTCGACGACGGGACGACCCAAGGGTGGACCGCCAAAGAAGCTCATCTATCGAGTGGTAGGGGGGGTACGCGTGAATTTCACCAGTTTCCGGGGACGATCGACGATGGCGTGTGGCGGATCCGGGTTGATCCCGCCGTCACCAAGAGTTTCATCCCCTCCGAGCCGAGTGTCGAAGTGGTTTCTTCACCCATCGGGTACGATTCGGGTCTGTTCGACCGGGTTCGCATCCGCTGCCGCACCGTCCATGACCGCCCTACCGAGGGTAGCTTTTCGATGGAATGGGACAGCGCTTCAGGTCATGATTATTTTAGTCTTGGCGTAGAAGTCCCCCGCCAACGAATAGTCTATACCACCGAGTGGCAGGAAGTGGAGGTCTCGTTGGATGGTCAATATGGATGGGAGGGCCTGTTAAAAAACATTCGGCTCAGTTTTATGCTGGATTTTGATTCGGATACCGAGGTGGTGGAGGCGTTTGAGATCGACTGGATCGAGTTGACCGGCGTGGAAGAGCTGCTACAGGGGGAACGGCCGCCGCCAGCCGTAGAGTACTACTTTGGCCTTGCGGGGGCTGGCCTTTTTGCGCCGCCGGTGTTCTATCCGATTGCCCCGGGTATAGGGGAAGCAGCTCATGCAGGAGATGGAGGAGGGTATCTAGGGGAGGCAGGGGGCAATGTCTTGACGGACTTGGATGGCGATGGCGACTTAGACCTGTTCGCCCTCTGGGAAATGAAAATTCTTAATACGGAGGGGCCTCCTAAGAAGAAAGCGGGCTGGCTGATGGCCGTCAATGATGGGCGCGGGGCCTTGGAGCGCGGGCCTGTTATAGAGGAAGTAGCCGCCACAGAGGTGGTGGTCTTAGATGTGCTTGGTGCCGACTTGACCGGCGATGGTCAAGACGAAATCGCCCTATCGAGAAGCAACCGGGAGCCCTCAACCGAAGTGTGGTCTATCAAGCCGGATCTCCAAGTCGAGGTGCTCGTGCAGATTGACCGATCGATCCATAGTGTGGCCGACTGGGATGGCGACGGCCGGGTCGAGTTGTTGGTCGGGGGGGCTACGTTTGAAGGCACTGAAGACGGGGCGCGTGCGGGTACGGCGAAGTTTTTTAGCACGTTAGCCGTCTGGGAGGTCGCACAGGGGGGGTGGACGTCCGCTGAGGTGGCGTATTCCGAAAAATATGCGCCCATTCACATTGGCGACTTTACCGGCGATGGGATCCTAAACGTGTTCTGGTCGCCGATCCGCAGTCTGGCACGCGGGTGGATTGTGGCTCCTTTGGGCAAGGCGTTGCAGAGCCGCCAGCCCGAAGCGTTTCAGCGAGGTGAGATCTTTGAAGTCGATGAAGCGTTGAAGCCGTTAGGGGTGGGCGATTTTGATGGCGACGGGCAGGTGGATTTCCTCACCGAGTTCACCTCCGATCTAATTGAAGGGAGCAAGGGGCTCGTCTTGCAGCGCAAGGGGGCTGGAGACCGCGTAGAAACCGAGGTGCTGTATGATGATCGGCTGTTGCGTCGCTCGCCGGTGGTGGTGGGCGACCTCAACGCCGATGGGATTGACGACTGGGTGTTTGTCGGCGGAGACCGCGTCTCGGGGTTTGGGGTGTTTATCGAATGGGGTGGGAGTGTCAAGCCGACCCAAGACGGAGAGCGGCATCGGCTGGCGGGCAATGGGCGGTCCGTGCTGTCCGGGGATATGGATGGCGATGGCGACCTCGATTTGGTGGTGTTAGATCCGATGTCGGGTGGGGTGCATCTGCTCAAAAGTTCGCTGGGCGAGCAGAGGACGGCCGTGCAGACGCCGGCGATAGCGCGGCCGGTGCAACATCGGCTCGGCGACAGCTATCCCAATCCGTTCAATCCGGCGGTGGTGCTGCCCCTCGATTTGGCGACGGACGCGGCGGGGGTGTCGCTGACGGTGTACGACGTGTTGGGTCGTCGGGTGCGGCAGGTGTGGGACGGGTCGCTGGAGGCGGGCAGCCATCGGTTTGTGTGGGATGGCCGCGACGCGGCGGGCAAGGCGGTGGCCGCTGGGGTGTATATCTATCAGGTCGAAGTGGATGGACAGATAGAAGCGAAAAAGACGACCAAGCTGCCGTAAAAGGACCTTCTTTTGAGCTATTTGACTCCAACGAGGACGAGACGGCATGAGACAGCCTAAGCATCCATTATACTTATACTGGATTTACTCCGGTTTAATCCCCTGCGAAGGGAGGAGCTGATGAGACGACCGTGGAAAGTTCCGCTCCGAAGAAATAGAAAACTGCAAAGTTGCTTGGCGTTGTCGCTGGCCTTGCATCTGCTGGTGATTTTCGGGATCACGCGCCACGAGCGGGTTACGCAATTCCCCGTCCAACCGCCGATCATGGTGAAGTTTACCAAACGGCCGCCGCCGCAGCGCACCCTCACCCGCCGGCAACGCCCCCACCAGCGCCCCTTAGTGCGCCGGCCGGCCCTGCAAGCGGCCCCGGTCGTGGCCATGCGGCCGGCGCCGTCGGCGTCGCGCCCGCTGCCGGTGTTCCAGTCAGCGGCTCTTAGGCTGCCGACAGCGGCACTGCCGGCGCGGCTGGTGCTGCCCGTGCCGGACTTCCCCGCTCGGCACATTGGGCCGAACCTGCGCGTTGGGGCACTAGAAGGGACGCGGCAGGGTGCCGACGAGATTGACTTGGCCTTGGAGCTGATGGACGTGCAGGCGATGGACACCGGCCGGCACCGGGCGATGGTGGTCGTCGATCCCCAAGATCGGCGCAAGCTCAAGGGGTTCCTCTATATGTCCGGCGTCTATAGCCCTTCCATTGATCGGG
The DNA here is from genome assembly GCA_958295495.1 of uncultured Latescibacterota bacterium. Classification (GTDB taxonomy): domain Bacteria; phylum Latescibacterota; class UBA2968; order UBA8231; family UBA8231. Next base: position 5,272,292 of record OY282352.1, on the reverse strand, counting down.
CTGAGTACAGTCAACAGGCCGAAGACATGCAGGTGCGCTGGTATCACCAGATGCCGCGCCAAATGGTGGAGCGGCGGATGCTGCAAGGATTGGCCGATAAAATGGTCGCCAAGACGCAGGTTCACGTTGAAGTGCGCGACGCGGTCTCGCTGGAGGATCCGCAGCTTTTGCAAGTTCCCTTCGTGCTGCTGACGGTCGATACCCCCTTTGAGTTTACGGACAGCGAGGCGGCCAACCTCGGGGCGTATTTGACCAGCGGCGGCTTCCTGTTTGCGGATATTGTCCGCCTGTTGTGGGATAATTATCGCGATGACGAATTAGACATTCCGGCGGTGCGTTCCCTGATTCGCGCCAGCTTTGAGGCGGTGGGCTATCGAGAGTGGAAGGACTGGCAGTTTGCCCGGCTGGAGATAAGCCATCCGCTCTATCATTGCTTCTACGATGTAAAGAGCCTGCCGCGCGGGATGCGCGATCTGCACTTTATATCTAGAGAATATCCGCCACGCACCCCGGACTATTTGGAGGGCATCATGGTCGGGGAGCAGTTGGTGGGGGTGTATTCGATGCGCAACTACGCCGACTTCTGGGCGGGCATCGGTCGGGAGGTGGTGGATTGGTCTTTGGCTAATAACGTAATCAACCACTCGGCTATGGCCAGTGCCGAGGAGCCATTGGTGTATAATTTGGGCGTGAATCTCTTGGTGTACGCCCTGACGCGCGAGGGATCATTGGCACTACAACTAGTTGATGTGGATTGAGAGGAGGATACCATGGTACGTATTAACACCTCGAATCGCTGCGGCAAGACCTTGACTATCCAACTCATGGGGTATATCAATAGGCCGGAGTTCGACATCCTGTATGATTTCCTACAATCGCAGGTCGCGGAGGGGATAACCGAGGTCTGCATCGTGGCTAACGAAGTGCGGAGCCTCAATCCATTTCTTGAGCCAGAGGCAACCCGTTTGGGGCAACTGGGCCTGACTTTGCGCTTCCAGCAACTGGATTTTTCCATAAAGCACACGTTAGAATGCTGGGGTTTGGAGGCCTGGATAGATGATTAATGCGATGTGTTATATGCTCGGCTTGGCCGTGCTCTGCTGCGCTCCGGCGATGGCCGGCGAGTGGGTGCATGAGGGAGCCGACGGGTTTGCGGACGGTCTTTTTTCCGGCACGGAGATCGACAGCTTGGGACGGGTGTCGCTGGCCTCCTTCCGCGGGGTCAACCTCGCGTTGGATGCGGTGGCTTCGTCCGGGCCGAACACCTTGAGCGGTCGCCGCAGCGTCACCGACGGCAATGCCGACACCGAGTGGCGCTTTGACAACGAGGTCGAAGTGTTGGGCAAGTGGATTCAGATCGACTTAGGCGGCGACCGCGGCGTGAGCCAAGTGCGCCTCCTGCCGGGCAAGACCGTCGCCCAACGACCGCTGTTTTTCGCCAAAGGCTACCGCCTCGAAGTGGCGCGGGAGGCCACGCCCGACGATTGGATATTGGTGGCGCAACAGGCGGAAAACACCCGCCCGACAGTCGATACGTCGGTGGATTCGACGTGGATTGAGACCGGTGCCGACGGGGTGCCACTGCCGGTGTTGGGCCGCTTTGTGCGCTTGCGGCTGACGCGGGAGGACCCGCCCAATTGGGTCTCCATCGGCGAGGTAGAAGTGTTCGGCGAGGGCTTTGGGGCCGAGGGGGCGTTTGCGTCGGCCGTGTTCGACGCAGGGCAGCCGGTCAACTTGGGGCGCGTGTGGTTTGCGGGCCAGACGCCGCCGGGCACGATTTTGCGGGTGCAGTTCCGCACGTCGGCCGATGGGGAGGCGTGGCCCGAATGGCACCGGGTGCCGGCGTGGGACTTGGCAAAAGTCGGCGAGGGCGTGGCCCTGACAGAGCCGGAGCCGGCGCGGTTTGTGCAGTATCGGGCGGTCATGGAAACGCGCGATCCCCTGCGCACGCCGAGGCTGGCGCAGGTGGCGGTCGCCTTTGGGGAACAGCTTTTTGCCGAGGAGGTGACCGGGGCCATTGCGCCGCAGCGGCCGGTGTTGGGCGAGGAGACGGTGTTCACCTATACCCTCGACGTGGAAATCGGCCCCGAAGATCTCGGGTTTGACCAAGTGCATATCGGCCTGCCGGGCGCAGTGCAGCAGGTGCGGTTCGACGGGTTGGCGCTGCCGGAGGACGGGTATGAGGCCGGGTGGGACGACGAGGGTATCCGGTTGGCGTTGGGGGCCGAGCACCGCGTGAGTCGGTCGGGTCGTCTCGAAGTGGAGTTTGCGTCGGTGCTGTTGCGGCCAACGCTGGCGGTGCGGACGGCTATTGCCTTGGGCGATAGCGCGAACAGGCAGAACGTGCGGCCCGTGGCAGAAGATGCTTGGACCTTGGTGGGAGAAGGGGTGGTTGGCCGCGCCCTGCCGCGCACCGGCGTGTCGGTGCGGCCCAATCCCTTCAACGCGGCCTCAGGTCCAGCCCAAATCCAGATTGACTTGGCCAAGGTGCAGCACCCGCAGGCGTTGACAGTGGCCCTATACGACTTGGCGGGACGGCGGGTGCAGGTGTTGTGGGACGGGCAGCCGGCCGCGGCCGGGCGCAAGCGCTTGGCGTGGGACGGCCGCGACGAGAGCGGGCGGCTGGTCGCGCCAGGGCATTATCTGCTGCGCGTTGAAATTGACGCCGACCGCGCCGATGTGTGGACGGGTCTGGTCGGGGTGGTGTACTAATGAAACAGTTGATTAGCAGTCCCGTATATTGGGAAGGGAGATTCTCAATGAGCAGCCGACGATGGTTCCTGCTGCTGGCCTTGCTGTTGTTCGGGCGTCCGCTGGCGGCGGATTTGCCCGACGCCGAACCGGCGCGCCACTTTTTGCGCCGCCCGCCCCTGAGCGCGTACACCAATTACGGCGAGGACCTGTACCGGCCCTATCGCCGCGAGATTCGCTTGGCCCCGCGCTACGACTTCCTCGGCCGCTTCCTCGCCGAGGGCTTCCTCGTCTATGAGTTGGACGAGCAGCGGCCCGGCGGCAGCCGCATCCTCAAGGACCGACTCTACCGCTCGCTCAACAACCTGATCATCGCCCACGACAGCTACGGCCCGTGGCATTGGTCCTTGACCGTGGGCGACGAGGTGCGCACCGAGTTTACGCCGTTGACGTTTCGGCAGGCCGGCTTTAATGGCTTGCGCTGGGACGTGATCTTTCCGGGCAACAAAATTACCTTGCTGACCACGCGCGGCTTTGACTCGTCGCTGTTTCCCACGCTCAACAGCTTTTCCGATCCGGTTGCCCAAGGGCGGGGATCGCTGATTGACTTCTTGGAGCGGACCGAAGAAAACCCGGTGTACAATCTCGCCGGCCACTGGCAAACCCGGGTGGGCGATGTGCTGCGCTTTGGTGCGACCTTTGTCAATCAACACCAAGCCAATACGGCCCGTGGCAGTGCCGGCGGCTTTTTGCGCGGTGGCATCCCCTATCCGGCCATGCAGCCGCCGAGCGAGATTACCGTGCGCGTGCGCGACGACTCGCCGCAAAGCGACGAAGCCGGGGCCATTGTGTACGACATTGTCCTCGAATTGGAAGGGGAGGGGCCGGCGGGCGAGGCCACGATTAGCAGCGACCCAGCCGACGACCGCTTTGCACCGGGTTTGCAAGCGCAAGTGTTGGGCGGCCGCCGCGGCGATGGCTTCCGCGAGGTGCGCGGCGAGGAGGCGGTGGAATACCTGTTTGTCGTACCGGAGGATTTCGCGTCGCGCCGGGCGCGGGTGCGGGCTTTAGTGGCCAATGATTACCGCATTGAGGTGGCGCAACAGCACCCCTTTTTCGACGCGCTGCGCAATCAGTTCACCCCGCGCAACACGTCCTTTGAGACGCGGGCCCGGGCGACTGGGGAGGTGCGGGATTTTTCCAACCGCCGGGCCGTGGAATTTGAGCACGGCTTTTCCACTGGGCAGACGATTTTTGGCTTTGACGTGGAGGCCACGTTTGTCGGCCTGAAGGTGCGCGGCGAATACCAGCGCAACCTGCTCTACCGCAGCTTTCCGGTGCTGCGCGGCCAGCACGGCAGCCAAAAGGCGGCGGGGTGGTACATCAACGCGCTCAAGGACATCGGTCGCTGGGAAGTAGGCGGCGAACTCTTTCGCATGGGGCCGCGCTATGGCGGCGGGTACGATAGTCGGCGCGGCGGGGTGCGGCTCTACACGGACTTGGGCGGAGAAAGCCAAGATCAACAGGTGCTTTCAGAGTTCCCCTTGGTCGATGACAACGACGACAACGACCGCTACGCCGACGACAATTTGCGCGATTATCCCAACGGCTCGGAGACCGAGTCCGGCGTCTTCCCCGGGCTGGACGAGGACAACGACAACATCCCGGACGACGACAAAAACGCCAATGGAGTGCCCGATTTTGAGGAGCCGTTTTTGCTGTACTACTCCGACCCGCAGGAATTTGTCTATGGCATTGACTTGAACAACAACGGCGTCATTGACGAGCGCGAAAACGACAACAAGCCCGACTACCCCTACGACCGCGACCGGCGCGGCCTGCACGGCTTTGTCGCCCTGCCGCGCTGGCGCGGCCTGTCGGCTGGGGTGGGCTACTATCGCCAGGACGAGATCGCCGGGCCGGGCCGGGCGGTGTCGCGCTACGGGCGGGTGTCCTACCGCTTTGACGTGCCGCGTTGGGGGCAAGTCCAGCTCGATCACGACAGCAAGCGGGTCGAGGACACGGTGCCGGACTCGGTGTACGTCTTTCGCGCCGGCGAGAACAACAACCCGGACCAACCGCCCACGCCCGATGCCTTGCTAATGGCCGACTCGTGGGTGCATACCTCGTTTGTCGGCACCCGGTTGGCGCGGCTGGACCAGCTCCACCTTGAAAACAACGCGCAGTGGATCCTGAACCGGCAGTTGGCGGCTGAGGCGCGGCTGCAGACCTTCACGATGGTCAACAAAACGGACTACACCTACGAGTTGTCCCGCCTGCGCGTCCAAGCCATGATTAAGCATCTGTACAAGCACGTCACCCAAAGCGACCGGCGGCGGGCGGTGGAGTCGTGGAACCAGATCGCGCCCATTGTGCGCGTAGATTGGAGGCTAACGGAGAATACCTTGGTGCAATTTGGCCAGCAGGGGATGGGAGTGCCGTTCACGCGCACATTGTTGCCCGTGCTGGCCTTCCGCTTTATCGACCGAGTGGATCGGGAGCGCGAGCTGCGCTCGGCTAGTTCGGTGCTGATGTTCACGGTGCGCGGCACGTACATCGGCTATACTATGGTCTCCAACACCGGGATTGAGTTGCGCCACGAAGAATTTGCCGACCCGGCCGTGGCGCGGACGCGCGACGGCGGAGTGTCGCGGTTTTTCATCTCGATTATCGCGGGGTACGATCGCTAATGGCTATTTGGCTTCCCTTAGTGCTGGCCGGCTTAGTGGCCGGCAGCCAGTTCGTGACCAATCCAGAGGATTTGGGCAAGCGCTTTGCACGGGCGCAAAAACTGCTGGCCACCGGCGACTTTGCCGGGGCACAGCGGATATACGAGGGCGTGTTGGCCGTGCCGGACGGGGTGCTGATGCGCGCCTCGGCGGTGCGCGTGGTGGTGGATGAGTACGCGGTGGGTGTGCAAGCGGCCGCGCGCTACCAGTTGGCCAACATGGGCCGCAAGCAGGCGCAGTTGTGGCGGCAGGAGGCGGCGTTGGCCGATTCGCTGGAGGCCGATTCGCTGAAGGGACTGGCCACGGCGTCCTTGCTGGGGGCCGCGGACCGGTTTGCCGCGCTGCGCGACGAGGCGGGCTTTGAACTGCGAGAGACCGCGGCGTACCTCGTGGTGGAGTGCTTTTTTGACGCCGAGGAGTACGCGCAGGCAGCCGCGGCCGGTCAGGTGTTGTTGCGCCTATTCCCCAAGGGGCGTTATGCCGAGCGGACGCGCTATACGCTGGGGTGGGCGTGGTTTTATCAGGAGGAATACGCGCAGGCGGTGGCGGCCTTTCGGGGGTATGTGCAGGACGCACCAGCCGGAATCCGGGCGGATCGGGCGCGGTTGCAGTTGGGGTTGGCGCTGGAAGCGTTGGGGCACCATGAGGAAGCGCTGGCGGCGTTTGGGGAGTTGGCCGCTACCTACGACCCGGCGGGTATGGACGACGCGGAGAAGCGGGCGGTGGCCTTGGCCGGATTGCGCGAAGGGCAGTCGCGGCGGACGCTGGCGGCCCAAGCCTATATCAAGCGCGGGGATATGCTCAAGGCGCTGGGCCGCTACGAAGAGGCACTGGCCGCGTACAAGAAGGTCAGCCGGGACTTTCCGCAGGAGCCGCACTTGGCCGAGCAGGCGTGGGTGCGGCAGGCGCTTTTGGCCGAGGCGGCGCACGGGGTGGATGCCAGTTTGGAGGTGTATCGCTATGCGGCCGAGCAAGCCGAGCGGCCGGCGTTCCGGGCGCGGATGCAGGCCGGGTTGATGAGCTTGCTGTTTGACGAGGGCCGCTACGAGGAAGCACTGGCGGCGCATCGGCTCTACCTGACGGCCTACAGGGCGTTTGCCGACGCGGCCGGGGTGTCGGTTGACGAGGCCGTATTCCGCCAAGCCGAGTGTCTGCGGCTGATGGGGGAGGAGAGTACTGTCGCCGACAGTGCCCAAGTGTGGTTCGCCGAGGCCCTAACCCTGTACGGCGAAGTGGGAACGTACTTGGCACCGGAGGCCCTGTTTTGGCAGGGGACGATCCACCAAGCCCTCAGCGACTCGGCCGCGGCCTTAGCCCAGTTTGAGCAGGTAGTGGCCGGGGAGGCCGCCCCGGAGTTGGCCTGCCGCGCCCTGTTGCAGGTCGCCCGCCTGCGCCACGAGCAGAGCGACGCGCTCTACGAACAGATTTTGGCCCAATGTACCGACGGGGACGTGCGCGGGTTGGCCGCGCTGGTGTTGGGCCGTCGCTACCGGCAGGCCGGGCGCAGCACAAAAGCGCGCCGGGTGCTGGAGTCCATCGCTCCGATCCGGCCTCAGTACACGCACGCGCAACTGGAACTGGCGCACCTGTACGTCGAGGAGGGAAAAGGCGATGAGGCCATAGCCCTGATTGCGCGGCAGATAGCGCAGACGCCCAATGCCGAGCTTACCGCGCAGTTGGGGCTGTTGCACCAGAAGCGCGGCGAGCACGAGCAGGCCCTGTCGTTGTTGCGCGAGGCCCTGCCGCAGTTGGAGGGGGCTACGGCGGCGGCCGCGCAGGTGGGATTGGGCTGGAGCTTGTACAAGACCGAGCAGTACGAAGCCGCGTGGAAGGAGTGGGAAGCGGCTTGGCAGGCGGGTGTTTTGGCTGGCGACCAGCAGCGCGCCCTGTTGCAGGCTATGAGCGCGTGTGCCCAGACCTTGGAGGATAGCCAGCGCATGGAAGCAGTCTATCGCGTCATGGCCGCGAGCGAGGCCACCCGCGTCGAGGGCTTGTTGGGGCTGGGGCAGTGGTATTTGGATCGGGATGAGGCGGCGCAGGCGGCAGCCCAAGTTCGTCCCTTGCTGGCGCACGAGGAGCGCGCGTGGCTCCTGCTGGGCCGAGCGTTGGTGGCCCAAGACAGCTTAGCTGCGGCGCGGGCGGTCTTGGAAGAAGGGCTGGCGCGAACCTCAGGGCCGGCTCAGGCCGCCGAATTCCATTTTGAGCTAGGCAGCGTGGCCTTGGGCGAGCGCGATTACGAGGCCGCAGAGCGGGCGTTCAGCTCGGTTTCAGAAATGGCCCCGCGCCATGCGCTGCGGGCTGCGGCCCTGTTCTACTTGGGGCACAGCCTCCAAGCGCGGGGCGAGAACAAGGCCGCACGGGCCGTCTTTGAGGAGTTGGCCGCGGACTATCCCAATCAGCCGCAGGCGTCTGAGGCCGAGTTGTTGATCGGGGAACTGTACTACGAGGAGGCCGAGTACGAGCGGGCATTGTCCTCCTACAAACGGGTCTTCGGCACCTACCCAGACAGCAAGGACGCGCCCGAGGCCCTGTATGGGGCCGCTTGGTGTCAGTTGGAGCTTGAACGCATCGAGCCGATGCGGAACCTCTTTTTGCGCTTGGTGCGCGAGCATCCCCAGCACGAACGCGCCCATCAGGGGCTTATGCACATCGGCGATTACTACTACAACGACCACCATTTTCTCAAGGCGTCGCGGCTCTACGAGCAAGTAGTAGAGCGCTTCCCGGAGACGGCCGAGGCCGTGCAAGCACGCCAATTGTTGGCCTATCTGGCCGACTCGGAAGCCGACTCGCTCTACAGCGAGGGCATGGCACTGTATGACGAGGGCGAGTTTGTGCGGGCCATCGCGGTGTTGGAGGAGGTGATTGGTCGCTACCCCGACACCCCTAGCGAGGCGGCGGCGCGGTGCAATATCGGGGTTGCCTATTACCAGATGGACAACTGGCGCCTCGCCGCGATAGCCTATGAGGAGGCTATCGCAGCTTTAGAGAAAAGAAAGGAAGAATGGCGCGCTTTGGAATTTGCCCGCAGCAATCGGGAGATGATCGGCCGCACGCACTTGGGCGAGGCACAATAAAAAATGAACCGGCGCGCCCTTCTCAATCGCATTCTCAGTGGCCCGGACACCAACATTTATACGCCAGCGGGCGGCCGTCAACGGCGCCGAGCAGAGCTATTTCACCGAGCGCTTGGCCTACATCCTCGCGGCTGAAGAGCTGCGGCGGATCTTGGGTCGGGCGCTCCAAAGCGAGTTTTACAAAACCCCTTGAGAAAGGATCGCCTCATGTTGGAAATCATCGGACTTTCCAAGCACTACGGGGACGTCAAAGCCGTCACCGACCTCAACCTGACCATCCAAGGCGGCGAGGTCTTCACCATGCTCGGAGCCAACGGCGCGGGCAAGACCACGACCTTGATGGTCGCGTTGGGGTTCACCGAACCCACCCACGGCACGGTCAAGCTGTGCGACATCGACATCACCGAGCAGCCCTTAGAGGCCAAAAAGCACGTGGCCTACGTCTCGGAAAACGTCATGCTCTACGGCAACTTCAGTGCGCGGCAGAACTTGGATTTCTTCACTCGCTTGAGCGGCCAGCCGTCCCAAGACGCTGCCCACTACGACCAGATCATGGCGCGCGTCGGTCTGCAACGGGAGGCGTTTGACCGGCGGGTCAAGGAGTTTTCCAAGGGGATGCGGCAGAAGCTGGGCATTGCCATTGCCATTGCCAAGGACGCCCAGATCGTGTTGCTCGACGAGCCGACCTCGGGGCTCGATCCCAAGTCGGGGGCCGAGTTTTTGGAGTTGTTGGACGAGTTGCGCGACGAGGGCAAGGCGATATGGATGACCACCCACGACGTGTTCCGCGCCCGGGTGATCGCCGACCGGCTCGGCATCATGGTCGAGGGGCATCTCGTCAAGACGCTCAGCCGCGACGAATTCCAAGAAGCCGACTTGGAGCGCCTCTACGTCGAGTATGTGGAGCGGCCCGTCCTGCCAGCGGCCTAGGGGGCGCAGTTGGGGTGTGTAGGTCCATGGAGGCTCCCGCCGACCTTCATGGAGCTACACACCCTCCCCTTTGCACCGACTCATCGAGAATAACTTGTGAGGCATACCCATCATGGAAAACACTTGTCTCGACCAACCACACCAAAAGCGCATATACGGATTAGCGTACCAGTATATGGGCAACCGCGAGGATACCGAGGATGTCGCCCAAGAGGTTCTGCTCCGCCTGTGGAACCATAGCTCCCACATTGCCAGCGAAGCTCTGGAGACTTGGATCAGTCAGGCGACACGCAATGCCTGTTTGGACGCCTTGCGCCGGCGGAAAAGCTATCGCTCGGTAGTCAGTACTCGAGATTGCGAACTAGCCGTGCGGAACACCCCGGCTACCGAGGTGAACTTGCTCCAGCACCTCGGCATCGAGGAGGCCCTGAGCCGATTGGCTGAGCCCTACCGAACCGTTATCCGGCTGCGGTATTTTAAGGGGCTGTCTCATAAAGCAATTGGTCGGCAGCTAGGGATGCCCCCTAGTACGGTCAGAGTATATCTCAGCCGCGGACAGAGACGCCTGCTGGTCCTTTTGGAGTAAAGAGATCGACGCGTTCTATTTTCTGCTCATTTTTTATTTTTTTTGTAACATTTTTCTAACGACATACGTTATTACTTATGAGAAGTGTTCTTAAAGCGAAAATCATGCAAGGAGGCTTGCGATGAAAACGCTAACGCTCGTGTGCAGTGCGCTTATTATCGGCCTGAGTGCTATACCCGCGCCCAGTCAAGCCCGAGAAGAGGGGTACGGCGGCTTCACTCAAGAAAACATACAGGAGTTTAACGACTACATACATGGCCAAGAGATGATCAAGGTTCAAGCAGGCGACGAATTGAATCAAGCCATCGACGCGATACCCATTAACTTGGAGACGGCCATAGACTTGGAGCAAGAGCGCGGCTTGCGAGACTGGTTGCGTCAGTATCTCATTACTTTTTCCGAGTCGGGCAATGATAGTTTGGTGGCGATCTTCTATGGTATAATCGATGGCGATTACAAATGAGCCAAACTCAAAGAGGGTCAGAAAATGATAAAAACCATCTGGAAAAAAGAACTGTTAGAGCAGCTAACCAGCCAGCGCTTTATCTACTGTACCCTGATTATAGTGTCGCTTATATGGATCATCGGCCTGCTGCGAATAGCAAGTTATGAAAGAGCACAGACAGAGAAGGCTCGAATCGTCGCAGAAACAGCCGACGAGCTCCGCAAGGTGAACAAATACCCCAAATTGCAGACCAAGGTCGTCCGTACGCCCAATCCACTCGAAGTCTTTGACCGGGGCGTCACCGAGCAAAAGAGCTCGGTAGTGCCCATTGAGATATACGAAATACCCTACGCCACCGATAAGCACACCCTATCAGCCACTGGCAATCCTTTACTCGCCATAATCGGTTCATTTGATGTCGTTCATGTCATCCAGATCTTTCTATCGTTGTTGGCCATTCTCTTCGCGTGTGAGTCCATTTCAGGTGAAAAAGAGGAAGGCACCCTAGCACTGATGATGACGACGAACGTCTCCCGAGTGCAGATCGTGATAGGCAAACTCCTGAGCGGTATTACACTCCTCAACATACCTATTTTCTTGGGCTTTCTCGGCCTCGCAATTTTTTTCCTTGCTTCTGAGTACGTCCGGCTTACAGAGGCCGATTGGCTAGGTCTCATCGGAATTTGGATGGCCTCCCTGTCTTACATCGTCATCTTCTACCTGATTGGCATGGCCATTTCGTGTTACACCCACAATACTTCGACGAGCATGATGTACAGTCTATTCGTCTGGACCTTTTTGGTGATTGTCTTGCCGATCAGCATTGCGTTTTTCGTCAATCAGCAGTTCCAGCGGCGGGTGGACGCCCAGCAAGCCGAGGCGATGGAAGACAAAGTGTGGAACGAGTACGAAAAACGGGCTAATGGCTTGGTGCGCACGGCCGGGATGGGCGATACCTATCCCCCTCTACACTTGATCAGTAATAGTTGGGGTGGGCGCGGCCCGAGTTTCCAGATCGGAGCGATTAAGAAGGACGCCCCCATAGCCGAATTCCTAGACATTCTGAGGGCCGGGGAGAATCTACGCCTCCAGTATGCCCAAAAAACTTGGAATGCTTGCAGTCCTCTTTGGGAAAGCCGGCCCCGGTCGCTCATCCGCCTAAACACCCAGTTGCAGAGGATAACGCCGGCGGGGGCCTATCTAGAGGCTACCGGCGGCTTGGCCGGTACGGATGCGGGGGTTTTTTACGATTTTATCAATCAGGCTCGTCAGTATCGCGAGCAAATTTTGGACTATTTAAGGGCGTATGACGCATTCGGAAGCATGGCATTTATAGGTCAACCTAGTTTTACACCCGGGGAGAGAGCGGCTAAAAGAACCGCACTCGACCTCAGCGGTCTTCCAGTCTTTGCCGAGCGCCGTGAGCCCCTTTCTCAACGGCTAAGTAGAATTGCGCCGGGCCTCCTATCGCTGTTTATCTATGCGGGCCTAACTTGGCTTGCCGTAATAAGGCTCTTTGCTCGCTACGATGTCGTGAGGTGAACAGACCATGCTGACGACTATTATCAAACGGGAATTCATCGCGCATATCCAAAGCCTGCGGTTCAGCCTAGTGCTGGTGTTGTGCGCTGGCTTGATGGTGCTCAATGCGCTCGTCCTCGTCCACAGCACCTATCAACTCGAGCAAGATGCCTATATAGAAAACACCTCGCAGCAACACCAAAGGCTGCGCAATAATGGTGCCGCCGGTCTGTGGAAGCTACTGCTCGCAGGTCCTGGAGTGCTTTATAAGCAACCTGGCGAATTGGCGTTTTGCGCTGGTTTCGCCGACAGTAAATTACCAGACAAAGTAGATGCTGAAGCGCACCTGAACTACCTGATGATGACAGATATTATCGGGGGTAAGAGTAAGAGCATTGATAAAAGTTGGTATTGGCCGTGGATTCTATCTTTTCCGGCCGAACTAAAGGACGCTCCACTACTCTCCATCTTCATCACCGTTGACTGGGTCTTCATCATCGGCGTCTTGCTGAGCTTGGCCGCTCTCTTGTTCACCCACGACGCCATTGTCGGCGAAAAGGAGAGCGGCGTCCTCAAGCTGGTCATGGCCAACAGTCTGCCGCGCCATACACTGCTGTGGGGCAAGTTCTGGGGCGCGATGATGGTCTTGATTGGGGTGCTGCTCCTCAGCGTAACCCTCAATCTGTTGATCGTCTTGATGCTCGCCGAGCTGTCGCTGGATTCCTCGCACACCGTGCGCATCGCGGTCATGGTCTTGATCTCGGGGGTCTATCTGGCGGGCTGTACCGCGCTGGGGCTGCTCATATCGGCGCATAGCTCTACTAGGCGAGGCAGTCTGACCACGGTGATCTTCGCCTGGGTGGGTATGGTTTTACTATGGCCGCAGATGGGCAAGACCATCGCCGAGCTATTCCACGAAGAGGTACATGAGTTGGAACACACTAAGCATGTGTACGAGCACGGCGACGGATCTTTCACTTGGCATCCGATTCGGGGGCATGCTTTTAACTTGGCAAACGAGGGCAATCGACTCGACCCTACGTTTATCAAGGAATTTTCGAGCGCGTTGCGGTCAGAACGTGCGCACCATCAAGAATTAGCAAATGCCCTGATGCGGCGTCGGATACAACAGGTCAATTTAGCCCAGAACATCGTCCGGGTCTCTCCCATGGGCGCCTACCAATACGCGATGGAGGCGATGGCGGGTACGGGCCTACCGCGCTACCGTCATTTCATCGATCAAGCCCGAAATTACGCACAGCGTTTCGAGGAAAGTCTCCTCGCCATAGATCGAGCCGACGCACGCAGTCTGCACGTTCCGCTTGTCAAGAACGGGTTGTCCACGCAAAAGGTAGAACTGGAGCAGGTGCCGGTGTTTGCCGAAGACCTTTCCGCAGCGTCGTTAGCCGGCGCGGCCATCGTCGATTTGGTTTTGCTGGGCTTCTTTGCGGTGTTCACCTATTTGGCCGCGTACTTGGTCTGGTTGCGCTCGTCTATTGCCAACTAGAGGTCGTTTACCTTTGCGCGAGGGATGCTTCCGGGGCTGTTATAAGGATCGCATCATATATTTACCAAGACTGGCGTTGTCGAGCAGAGCAATCTGCAACCCTACGAACTCTACGAACTCGAGGAGTAATCATGCACAAATACGAGATCGATATTTTTTGGAGTGTTGAAGACGGCCGCTATATCGCAGTCGTGCCCAATTTGCCCGGCTGTTCGGCTCACGGAGGGACCTATCAAGAAGCCATGGCCTTCTGGTTGGCAGTGGCCCAAGAAGAGGGGCAGCCCAACCCCGAACCTTCGGTGCGTCCTGTGCAAGCGGTGGCTGGCTGATGGCTATGCTGCGGTGGGGCATACTTGCGCTGCTTGTGGCGGCCGGCTGCATTCGGTTCCCGCCGGATTTGCGCTACGCGTTGCGCGTGGTGCCGCAGGAGGCCCTGCTAGAGGACGTTCGCTATTACTTCGACTCGGAGGATAGTACCGCAGTCTTCGAGCAGGAGGGGTTCCGCCTCAAGCTGCGCTACCTAAGCGATCAGGCCCTAAATCGGGAGTACGCCCGTTTTACCTTCCGCGAGCCGAATCTGAATCCCTTTACTTATGGAGAGAACCGCGACTTGGATCGGGGCTATGCGCCGCCGCGCTTTACCGTCTTTGAGATGACGGTGGTCAATCAGACCTATCCCAAGGTGATGGTCGATCCGGCGAAGATGGTGCTACATACGGACCGGGGCGGCGAGTACCGATACTGGGGTGTGCTCAAGCGCGATGCGGACAACAGTTTTGAGCGCTACTACATGGAGCGGCGCGGCAAGGGCGGCAATGAAGACTACTACTATCAGGAACGCATGGGCTTGGTGCGGGAGGCATTGTTCAGGCGGCATACCTTTGTGTTTAAGGGGGACGACTATACCGGCAAGGTGGTTTTTGCGCCGCTGCACGCCAAAGTGCGAGCGATCACCGTCGAGGTGGAGGATATGGTCTTGCGGGTAGATGCCTTCGATCGCCCCAAAGAGGTGACGAGTGCCTCGTTTGAGTTTGCGGTGGCGCATGAGATCGCCCCTGTGCCGCAGTAGGGACAAATCATGGTTTGTCCCTACCTCGTCCTGCCAACAGACAAGCTAACGCCGCGCACGGCCGACGAATTCCTCGTAGCGTTTCTCGACTACGCGCACGGAGCCGTGCCCGGGCAGCCCTTGGAGGTCGATTTGCGCGCCCTGCATTTTATTGACCCCTACGGCTTGGTGGCCTTGTGCTTGATGGCGCGCTACGGGGACGCGCTCTCGTCGCGGGTCGTCTTTCACCTGCCTCGCGCCTTTGCCCTGCGCACCTATCTGGGACGGGTGCGCTTTGCCGCGGCCGTGGATGGGGTCGAGCTGGTCGGGCCGACGCTCATCGTGGATCAGGAGCGAGAAAAGGAAGAAAGCGAGGCCCTGTTGGAAATCACGCGGATTGAGGAGCGGGCGGATATCGAGACCGTGTTGGGCAAGATCGGCCAGCGCGTAGAGGCGATTCTGGCCGAGGAACTGCGCTATACCGAGGTGGAGATCAATCAGTTCAAAAACGTCGTCGCCGAGCTGTGCCACAACATTCTCGATCACAGCGAGAATTGGGGCTATCTCACGGCTCAGCGCTACTTGGATTCGCGGGTGGGGAAAAAATACGTAGTCATCGGAGTGGGGGACCTCGGGATCGGGATCAAGAAGAGCCTGTCGGTGCGCTACGACGCGGCGGATTGGTCGCACGGCACGGCCATACTCAACTCGTTGCAGAAGCACTTTTCCCGCGACGCGACCCGCGGCCTCGGGCTGTATATAGTCAATCAGATTTGCAGTCGCTACAATGGGTCGTTGCACATCCGCTCGGGGGATACCCGGGTCTATATTCGTGGCCAGCGGCATTGGGAACACACATCCGTCCATTTCCCTGGCACCCAGATAGCCATCGCGCTCCATCAGCGGGAAGGCGGCGAGTAAGCAATGTTCGGCCAGCACCATAGACCCCCCAAACCGCCCGGCTACGAGCCTTGGCTGCTGTTGGCCTTCGCGGTGATCATCGCCGGCCTCGCGGTGGCCGTCTATGTGGCTGTGAGCATTCTATTTCCTAGCTCCTAGCCCCATCATATTGGTATCCATCTGATTCCGCATCGCTCATTTTGTGGTAGAATTTGCTTGACAGCCGGGAAATATCCACGTAAGTTTCTTTAATTGGATACAGTTAAGCTGTTTTTAATTACAGGAGAGGCGCGGCTCATGGATTCAGCCGTTGAAGAGCGCGTACAACAGCAGGCCATATATCAAGCCCCCGCGTACCTTTTCGCCGGCGAACAGGGCATACTCAGCGGGCGGCCCCGCGGGGCCGAGCTACTCGAAGAATTAATGCAGCACCTGCTCCGCGGCCCGGCCGACTCAGCCACGCCGCTCGACTTTTCCCGCGTTTCGTTCATGGATGTCTCGTGCGCCGACGAGATGCTCAACAAGCTGCTCTTGCGCTTGGCCAGCGGCGAGATAGGGCACCGCTATGTCTATATCACCGAGGCCAATATCTCGGTGCGCGAGACCATCGCGGCCGTGTTGCAGCTCCGCGAGTTGGCCGCGCTATACAAAGACGGTGTGCACGTCGAGGTGCTCGGAATACTCAAGACGCCGATGCGCGAGGTGCTCGACGTGCTGCTAGCGCACAAGTGCGCGACCTCGGCCGAGCTCTCGGACGCGCTCGGCAAAAACATCAACATCGTCTGCAACCGCCTCAACGCCCTGCAACGCCTCGGGTTGGTGTGCCGCCTGCGCGATGGGTCGGTCGCCGGCGGCGGGCGGCAATTCTACTATGTCTCGATTGTCTAAATGCTCCCTAGGCGTGGCCTTAGCCGCCGCCTTGGCCTTAGGTGCGGTGGCGGCCAAGCTGCGCCGCGCCCCCACCTTCGTCGTCGAGGCCAGCGTGGAAAACTTTCGCGCCGCGCCCAACGGCACCAAGCTGGGTACGTTGCTGGCCGGTACGGAGATCGAATCCATCGGCGAGGAGGGCCGCTGGGTGCGCTTCCGCGTCGAAGGCTGGGTTTGGGGACCTTCCTTGGAAGGCTATGCCTCCGAGGCGGAAGGCCAGCCGGAGGCAGAGCCGGTCCCGCCGCTCCAAGACCAACGCCCGCGGCTCAAAGAGCTGGTCAACGACCGCTATGGGGTGTTCTACGGGGTTGGGCTAGACGAGGATACCGGCCGGCTGTGGTTGCGGTTTCGCGTCCGCGACCTTGAGCGCGAGGCTTGGGAGCGGCGCGCATTTGCCGTGCAGCGCGGCGCGGTCAAGCTGTTGCAGGGCCGCGTCGAGTTCAGCGAAATCCGCATTGAGACCAACCGGCCCGACGGCAGCGGCGAAGTGGGCCAGTACATCGCTGCAACCGCTGCCGCCGCCTTGGCCCGCGCTGGCAGCGGTTGGGCGGCTTGGCGCAAGCACACGCGCTTTTCTATTGATGGGGGCGAAACGTGGGAAGAGGCCGAATAAATGCGCGCGTCTCGACGGGGCCGGTCGAGGGCTGGCCGCAAGGCTAATGCCATGTTGGATCTGTATTCGGTAAAGACCCAAATAGACAGCATGGTGGCCGACGAGCGCCGCGTCCAAGAGGACTTTCGCGCCAAGCTCGAATTGGCTTTGGCCCAATACCGGCGCTGGCGGCCGGAGTGGGAGCGCTTGGCCCGCAAGATCGACGAGAGCCGCACCTCTTGGCTGTTGCCCGGCTTGGGCGAGGGCCTAGGCGGTGGGATCGATCCGCCCGCCCGCCCGAGCACCATCAGCATCGCCGCCACGGACGGCTCGCAAATTTTCCCCGACCGCCACGAGATCTCGGCCTGTTTTCTGATCAACATAGGCTATATCCTGCTGCACTACGGCACCGGCGAGAAGCCGCTGATGAGCAGCAAGCCGCGGCTCTACTATCGGGAGGAGGAAATTTACGAGGAATGGGGCGGGGCGCGGGTTTTCATAAATCGCGAGCTCGTCGGCTTCAAGCGCGGCCTGATGGAGTTCACCGAATTGGCCGATTTGGCCTTGGCAGCCCACGCCGAGGGGCATCGGACACTCGCGCTTTCCGACGGCACGCTGATTCTGTGGAACTTGGAGGGCAAGCCGCAAGACTTCCGCGCCGCGCACCTAGAGGCCACCCTAGCGGCGATGGACGAGTTGCACAAAGCGCGGGTGCCGGTGGCTGGTTACATCAGCCAACCGGGGAGCCAAGAATTGATCAATGCCCTCAAGCTGGGCCTGTGCCCGCTTGCAGCGGCCAACTGCGACCGCTGTCCCTATCGGGAAGAAAACCAGCTTCACTTCAGCCGCGAAGAGATCGACGCCCTGCAAGGGGACTTGTGGCAAGGCCGCGGCTTGCCCTGTAGCCCCCTTGAGGGGCTCAACGACGCGGTCTTGGTGCGGCGGGTGCTCGGTCGCGGACAGCGCACGCCGCTCTACCGCAGTGCCTCCAAGATCCTCGCCGAATACGGGCCGCATCACATCTACTACTTCTACCTGCACGTAGGGGCCGAGATCGGTCGGGTCGAAGTCCCGGAATGGGTGGCGGCCGACCGCGAGTTGCTCGACTTGGTCCACGCCTGTCTGTGCGACCAAGCCGAAAAGGGCGAGGGCTATCCGGTCGCCTTGGCCGAGGCGCACGAGCGCGCCGTGGTGCGCAACGCGGACCGCGAGGCGTTCTATCGCTTTTTGCGCGACACCTTTGTCAAAAACGACCTGCAAACTCGTTTGTCAACCAAGAGTTTCAAGAAGCGCTACACCGGCATTTAGGGGAGGCCCATCGTGGAGACTATTAAAGAGCGCGAGCGAGGCCCGCTGAGCCGCTTCCTGCCCGAGTCCCTGCCGCTGCCTGGCGACGCCGGGGACGAGCGGACCCACGTGGGCGAAGTGGTCGAGAGCAGCACCACCGAGTTGATCGCCCAAGCGCGCCAGTTGCACGGTGCGCCCTCCTTTGGTCAGTTCGTCCGCGTGGAGGCCGAGATGCCGGTGGTCGGCATTGTGTTCAACGTCTTCACCCACTCCATCGAGCCGAACCGCCGGCCCACGGCCTACGGCAAGACCGAAGAGGAGCTGCGCCTAGAGCAACCGCAAATTTTCGAGTTGTTGCGCACCGAGTTCCAAGCTCTCGTCATCGGCTATTTGGACAATGGTGCGTCCGTGCGGGTCCTGCCGCCGCAGCCGGCTCACATCCACAGCTTTGTGTACTTGTGCTCAGACGAGCAAGTGCGGGCCTTCACCCGCACCGACGACTATCTGCGCAGCATCCTCAACACCTCCAAGATACCCACTGACGAGCTAGTGATCGCGGTGTTGCGCCACACGGTACGCGCCCACGCGCACGCGCCGACCTATCTGGTGCAGATGGGCAAGGAGCTGTCGCGGCTCCTCAGCGACGACTACGACCGGCTCAGCTCGATTATCCGACGGGTGGTCAACTGACGATGGCAAAATACGCGGGCAATGGAATGCCGGTCGCGGCCGGTCGCGGCCAGCAGATCGGGGTGATTACCAAAGGCTCGCTGGTTGAGGGGCTGGAGATGAAGCTGGACCCCGAGCAGAACGTCGAGGACATGAAGGCCGGTAAGTTCGTGGTCATCGAGGGCGACAAAAACGACTTCTTCTCCATGGTCACCGACATGCGCCTCGACGCCAACAACCAAGAAGTTCTCCTGCATCCCCCGGGCCAAGAAGACGCGCTCCTGCGCCAAGTGCTCGCCGGCACTAGCACGTACAACATCGTCTCGCTGCGGCCCATGCTGATGATGCCCAAGGACGCGGTGGCCGAAGAAGGCCCGCGCCCGGTCAAGGCCATTCCGAGCCACTTCTCCGAGGTGCAAGAGGCCATGGCCGACGACGTGGCCAAGATATTCGGCAGCGAGGGCGATGCCGAGGGCCGCTACTTCAGCATCGGCCATCCGCTCGACATGGACACGCAGGTCTGCCTCGACATGATCCGCTTTGCCGAGCGCTCCAACGGCATATTCGGCAAGACCGGCACGGGCAAGTCCTTCCTGACGCGGCTGGTGCTGTGCGGGCTGATTTACTTCGACAAGGCCGTCAACCTAATTTTCGACATGCACAACGAGTACGGTTTCAAGGCCATGAAGGAAAGCGGCTCCACCACGACCTTCGTCAAGGGCCTCAAGCAGCTTTTCGGCGAGCGGGTGGCGATTTTTTCCTTAGACCCGCAATCGACCCGCGCCCGCGGCGTGCAGCCGGACCACGAGGTCTATATCTCCTACGACCAGATTACAGTCGAAGACATTGCCCCGCTGCAAGACGAGCTCAAGCTCAACCCCACGGCCGTGGAGTCGGCCTACTTGGTGTACGCGATTTACAAGGAGCGCTGGCTGAGCACGCTCTTGAAGTTGGAAGGCCCGGATGTAGAGGAATTCGCCCGCGAGATCGGCGCGCACGCTGGGTCTTTAGTGGCCCTGCATCGCAAGCTCAAACGGCTCGAGAACTTTCCCTTTATGGTTTCCAAAGTCCAGGGCGGCGACGTGGTGGACCGCATCATGGAATACCTCGACAAGGGCATCAACGTGGTGCTGGAGTTCGGGCAGCAGACGAGTATGCTGTGCTATTTGTTGGTCGCCAACATCATCGCGCGGCGCATCCACGAGATGTACGTCAAAAAGAGCGAGCGCTTCTACGCCACCCAGCGCCCCGAAGACCAGCCACGGCAGCTCATGATCACCATTGAGGAGGCGCACAAATTCCTCAATCCCATGGCGGCTAAGCAGACCATCTTCGGCACCATTGCCCGCGAGATGCGCAAGTACTATGTGTCGCTGTTGGTCGTCGATCAGCGGCCGTCGAGCATTGACGACGAGGTGCTCTCGCAGATCGGTACGCGCATCACGGCCCTGCTCAACGACGAAAAGGACATCCAAGCCGTGCTCACCGGCGTCAGCGGCACCGATGGCCTGCGCAGCGTGCTGGCCAGCCTCGACTCCAAGCAGCAGGCCCTGATCCTCGGCCACGCCGTTCCCATGCCGGTGGTGATCAAGACCCGCGACTACGACGCCCAGTTCTACAGCGCGATGGGCAGCATGGACGACCTGCCCGCCGAGGAGCGGCGGGAAAAGGTGGAGCGGGATGTGGCGGCGTTGTTTGGGGAGTAGGGGAGGTGTGCGATGGAGACGTTTTCGAGCGGACAACACACCATCTACCACGGCGACGCGCTCAGCGTTCTCGCGTCGGATCGGATTTTAGATGCCAGCATCGACCTGATTTTTGCCGATCCACCGTACAATATCGGCAAAAACTTCAACGGCCGGCCCGACAAGTGGCCCAGTGAAGAGGCGTATTGCACGTGGGTATCCCACTGGCTCGACCGATGTGTCCGCAAGCTCAAGCCGACCGGCAGTCTGTATGTAATGTGCGCTACGCAGTGTTTTGCGCCGGTTGATTTGCTCTTGCGCCAACGACTGACCGTTCTCTCGCGGATTGTCTGGCACTACGACAGCTCCGGTGTGCAAGCCAAGCGGCATTTTGGCTCCCTTTGGGAGCCGATATTCCACTGCGTGATGGATCCCAACAAGTACACGTTCAATGCGGACGCTATTCTCGTCGAGGCCAAAACCGGGGCGCAACGCAAACTAGTTGACTACCGAAAAAAGGTGCCCGTTCAATACAACGTTAAGAAGGTGCCCGGCAATGCGTGGTATTTTCCGCGCGTGCGCTATCGAATGCCCGAATACGAGCGGCATCCTACGCAAAAGCCGCTTGCGCTCCTCGAGCGCATTGTCGCTGCCAGCTCAAACATGGGTGATGTCGTTCTCGATCCATTTGCCGGAACCTTTACTGCCGCTCGCGCTGCCGCCAATCTCAAGCGCAGAAGCATGAGTATTGAGATTGACGAGGACTACCTGAAAATTGGACTTAGACGACTCGAACTGGCTACTGAGTATAAAGGCGAGTGCTTACACCGACCCCTGAAGTCCTACGAGAACGGGTGTTCTAATGAGTCCAAAAACCTCACGCTATTTGAGCAATGAGCCATTCTTTTACTCTCAAGATCATCGAGGAAGTAGAGCGCGAGTTTGGCGGGTTTGGGAAGACAATTTTTGAATTAAGTCCTCTACTTCAGTACATCGACAAAAAGACGAGATCGGCTAACCGAGGTTCAAAAGCACGGAGCAGTTTTGCCAATCTGTACGCCCTTTACGTCCTAATTAAAGACTACGCCGAAAAAGGGTATCCCGAAAGAGAGGACTATTCGGAGTATGAGGGTTCCGACTTTACTCCACTGTTGCGCCGGATGCGCGAGCTTCCCTTCGGGTCGAGGTTACAGAACCACGCTCTCAATAACCGTGCAAACGATGAGTTTCACAAGTACTTTCCCGAAGATGATCGACGCCCAATTCTCAGAGACGTTTCAGCCCGGAAATATTGGATTAATGAGTCATTATTA
Source organism: uncultured Latescibacterota bacterium (assembly GCA_958295495.1). Lineage (GTDB taxonomy): Bacteria > Latescibacterota > UBA2968 > UBA8231 > UBA8231. Next base: position 5,250,385 of record OY282352.1, on the reverse strand, counting down.
ACAGTCTCAGTGGAAAAATGTAAATACAACCTCGCTCGGGTGGTGCTCCAAGTTATTGACCTTTACGTAGGAACTAAACGAGAATCATTTTTTCGGTTTATTGAAGACTGTAAACGACTGCAGGAAATAAGTAAAAAAGAGAGTGATGAAGCAGCTCGATTCATTCGGTCGCTGTTATCTCCTGAGCGAGACGCCAGACTATTTGAAATAGCGAGCTACGCGGTACTCAAAGCTCATTTTTCGACAGAAATCATCTTTATCGGAAGGACCCGCGATACCATTGAAGAAGAAACATTGAAATTGTTTAAGACGGGACGAACTAATGCTAATGACGGAGGCATTGACTTCGTCATGAGGCCGTTGGGTAAGTTCTTTCAAGTTACGGAGACTCTCGATGTAAAAAAATACTTTTTGGATATAGATAAAATCGAGAGGTATCCAATCTCGTTTGTGATTAAGACTGCGCTTGGGATCGATGAAATTCGCTCGCATTTGGAAGACGGTGCTAAAGAACAATATGGAGTCCGCGACATTGTGCGGCGGTATATGGCCGCTATCGAAGACATTTTTAACATCCCACGGTTGATCGCTATTTTGGACAGCTTGGCGCGTCAAGGCTGCATCACCGAGGTGCTAGACGAAATAATTCGCTGGAGCAATGTGGAATTCGATGTTGAAAATGTACGAGGTTCTTCTAGAAATGTCGTTGATGAAGACGAAGATGCAGACTTGAGCGACACGGGGCGATTTGACTGAGAAATGCACCAAGAGGCTTTCGGGCCGCTACACCAGAGGTTCAAAGACGAGTTGGGACAGCGCGACTGGAAAGAACGGCGTACGGAATTTTGGGTGACGAAGGACGAGCAAAAGGTAACGACCTCTAGTTGGCAATAGACGAGCGCAGCCAGACCAAGTACGCGGCCAAATAGGTGAACACCGCAAAGAAGCCCAGCAAAACCAAATCGACGACGGCCGAGCGGGCTAACGACGCTACGGAGAGGTCTTCGGCAAACACCGGTATTTGCTCCAACTCTACCTTTTGCGCGGACAGCCCGTTCTCGACAAATGGAATATGCAGGCTGCGCCAGTCGGCCTGATCTATGGTGAGAAGGGTTTCCTCGAAACGCTGTGCATAACTTCGGGCTTGATCGATGAAATGACGATAGCGCGGTAGGCCTGTCCCCGCTATCGCCTCCATCGCGTATTGGTAGGAGCCCATAGGAGAGACCCGGACGATGTTCTGGGCTAAATTGACCTGTTGTATCCGACGCCGCATCAGGGCGTTTTCTAATTCTTGATGGTAAGCCCGTTCCTCCCGCAACGCGCTCGAAAGTTTTTTGACAAACGTAGGATCGAGTCGATTGTCCCCCATTGCCAAGTTGAAAGCACGCCCCCGAATAGGATGCCAAGTGAAAGATCCGTCGCCGCGCTCGTACACATGCTTAGTGTATTCTAACTCTTGTAGGTCTTCATGGAATAGCTCGGCAACGGTCTTGCCCATCTGCGGCCACAGCAGAACCATGCTCAGCCAGACGAAGAGCACCGTCGTCAGACTGCCTCGCCTAGTAGAGCTATGCGCCGATATGAGTAGCCCCAGCGCGGTACAGCCCGCCAGATAGACCCCCGAGATCAAGACCATGACCGCGATGCGCACGGCGTGTGAGGAATCCAGCGACAGCTCGGCGGTCATCAAGACGATCAACAGATTGAGGGTTACGCTGAGGAGCAGTACCCCAATCAAGACCATCATCGCGCCCCAGAACTTGCCCCACAGCAGCGTATGGCGCGGCAGGCTGTTGGCCATGACCAGCTTGAGGATGCCGCTCTCCTTTTCGCCGACAATGACGTCGTATGTAAACAAGAGGGCGGCCAAGCTCAGCAAGACGCCGATGATGAAGACCCAGTCAATGGTGATAAGGGGGGAGAGTAGCGGAGCTATCTCTATTTTGGTAGAAAAAGATAGAGTCCAAGGCCAATAAAAACTCATATCAACGACTTGGCCTTCGTGAAATTGCATTATAGAGTTCTTCTTTGCGCTGATATCTATTTTATATGGCAGCTTATTGTCGGCGAAACTAGCACAAAACGCCAATTCACTCGGTTGTTTATAAAGCGACCCAGGACCTTCGAGTAGTAGCTGTCGCAAGCCTGCGGCCCCATTATTGCGCAGCCTTTGGTGTTGCTGGGCGACGTTTTCTCTATATACATCTCGCTCGAATTGATAGGCACTATGGACGAGACCGAGCGCATTGACCACCATCAAGCCAACGCACAGCACCAGCACCAGGCTGAACCGCAGGCTTTGGATATGCGCGATGAATTCCCGTTTGATAATAGTCGTCAGCATGGTCTGTTCACCTCACCGAGTAACATCATAGCGAGAAAAGAGCCCTATTACAGCAAGCCATATTAGGCCGGCATAGATAAATAGAGATAGGAAGCCCGGCGCAATTCTACCCAGCCGTTGAGAAAGGGGTTCACGGCGTTCCTCAAAAGCTGGAAGACCGCTGAGGTCAAGTGCAGTTCTGTTCTCTTTACCCTCGCGTGTGAAATCTGGATCACCTACAAATTCCATGCTCCCGAACGCGTCGTGCGCCCTTAGATACGCCAAGAGTTGCGCGCGGTACTGACGAGCTTGATGGGTAAAATCGTAAAAAACCCCCGCATCCGTACCGGCCAAGCCGTCGGCAACCTCTAGATAGGCTCCCGCCGGCGTTATTCTTTGTAGCTGGTCGTTCAGGCTAGTGAGCGACCGGGGCCGGCCTTCCCAAAGAGGACCGCAGGCATTCCAAACTTTTTGGGCATATTGGAGGCGTAGATTCTCTCCGGTCCTCAGAACGTTTAGGAAGTCAGCGATACGGGCATTCTCCCGAATTGGTCCGATCTGAAAAGATGGCTTACTCCCACCCCCATACCCCTTCATTCTACTAATCAATTCTATCGGGGGATAGGTGTCGCCTATTCCCGCCGTCCGTACCAAGTCATCAGCCCGTTTTCCGTATTCGCGCCACAGTTCGTCTTTTGCGGCTTCGGCCGTCTGGGCGTCCTCCAAGCGATGGAATTGCTGATTGACGAAAAACACAATACTGCTCGGCAGGACAATCACCAAAAAGGTCCAGATAAATAGACCGTATATCAAGCTCGTCGAAGTGCTGTGCGTGTAGCACGAAATGGCCATGCCGATCAGGTAGAAGATGGCTATGTAAAACAGGGAGGTCGCCCAAATCCCGATGAGACCTAGCCAGTCGTCTCCCGTAAGCTGGGTGTGCTCGGATGCAATGAGAAAAATTGCGGGACCGAGAAAGCCCAAGAAGATAGGTATGTTGAGGAGCGTAATACCGCTCAGGAATTTGCCCGTCACGATCTGCACTCGGGAGGCATTCATCGTTAGCATTAGCGCTAAGGTGCCTTCCTCTTTTTCGCCTGAAATAGACTCGCACGCGAAGAGAATGGCCAACAACGATAGGAAAATTTGGATGACGTGAACGACATCAAAGGTACCTATTATGGCGAGCAAAGGGTTGCCGGAGGTCGATAGGATCTGCTTGTCGGCGAAAGGGGTGTCGGTGGCCGATAGGGAATGCTTATCGGCGACGTAGGCTATCTCGTATAGCTCAATGGGCACTATGGAGCTCTTTTGATCGGTGACGCCTCGGCCAAAGACCTCCAGTGGACTCGGCGTGCGGACGACCCTAGTCCGCAATTTGGAGTATTTATATATTTTGCGGAGCTCGTCGGCCGTTTCTGCGACGATCCGATCCTTCTCGGCTTGGGCTCTTTCGTGGCTTGCTATTCGCAACAGTCCGATGACCCATATAAGCGATACTATAATCAGGGTACAGTAGATAAAGCGCTGGCTGGTTAGCTGCTCTAGCAGTTCTTTTCTCCAAACGATTCCTATCATTTCTTTAGCTACTCCTTCGGCCGATGGTCCAACAGAAACTGGTACTGCTGCCAGTCCGCATCCGTGAGGGTCTGGTAGCGTCGGTCAAACTCGACTAAGTCCTCTACCACGGATTCTTCGGGCAAGAACGGGTCTGCCCACAGGTGAGCGAACCAAAAGTAGAGCAAGCGGATGCGCGGCTCTTGAAATTTGTCGGCCATATACTCGATGGCTTGATGGCGCACCGCTTGACCCCGCCCGGCAGTTCTATGCAGCACTTTACAGCCCATGCTCGCACCGGCAAGAGTTGCACAGCGAGGGCAACGAGGCTGATGGCCACTTTCGACAGTTTCCGCTTCATGATGGTCCCTCCTTGGGGTTTGGGTGAAAGATCATTCCTATCCGAGATAGGAATGGGTTATGAGCCTAAGATCGGCTCGGGCTCAATAAAACTGTTTAACCTCTTTTTCTAAAACTGACTAAAAAAGTAGGTCACTCCTACTCCATGACTATAGAATACTTCCATGTGGTGCCAGAGCTTCTCATCCTGATCCCACATTAAGCGAAAAAAAGACGGGGTGCGTCCTGGCGTTGTTGGATTATATGCAGATTCAGGCGGCTCTTCTACAATGAATAGTATGTCCACGCAGATGACTCTCTCTCCTATTTCTAGAAGGGCAGGAAGTTGATCTTTTAATGTCGGAGATGGAGAATGCTGCACGAATCCCCCAGGTAACATTCCTCGATCTTTTGCTAGGCTAAAGAACGTCTGATATCTTTTGTTTAGCTCAAATACCCTAAATTCACTGTCTTGGAACGATACATTTTCTATGAAGTACTCTTTGTTGAGGACGCGAAGTGTCTCTTTATGATCTGAACGAACTATGGATAGCGGACTCTTTTCCATTAAAGCAGTCTCGACGCGCTCCCTAGTTTTTTCAACTATGTTCTCTATTTCCTCATCGGTCATCATGCTGCCATCTTTGTTTTTAACAACGATGTTTGAGTTTTGACTCCGGGCATGTCGTTGCCTAAATTTAGCCCATTCTATCTTTATCTTCTTATAACGTTCCGCATCAAACCCATCCCTCAAATAGAAGACCGCGGCCAAACTATCGTTGCCCGACTCGGAAAAAGCAATCAGATACTGGCGCAACCAGTCTCGCAAGCCGCGCTCTTGCTCCAAGTCTATCGCCGTTTCCAAGTTAATGGGTATAGCGTCAATCGCTTGGTTCAACTCTTCGCCTTCTTGCACCTTAATCATTTCTTGGCCGTGTATGTAGTCGTAAAACTCTTGTATGTTTTCTTGGGTAAAGCCTCCATACCCCTCTTCTCGGGCTTGACTGGGCGCGGGTATAGCATTCAGGCCCAGAATAAGCGCACTGCACAAAAGCGTTAGCGTTTTCATAGCAAGCCTCCTTGCATTCTGTTGTGTCCTACATCAACGTAAAGCATGTTTTGTTCCATATCGTTCTCATAATGGTTTGATCTGCTTGAGAGACCAAACTCGTAATCCGTTAAGAACGCTCTATAATTAAAGACGGATGTCGGTAGAGAAAGGGAGCAGAACCTCTTGGGCGACATCCTCGGCATCCTCGCGGTTGCCCATATACTGGTACGCTAATACATGCCTCCCTCCCTCGCAAGTGATCCTCGATGACTCAAGACAAAGTGGAAGGTGTGTAGCTCAACGGAGTGCGGCTGAGCTACACACCAACTCACTTACGTCCCTAGGCCGCTGGCAGGACGGGCCGTTCCACATACTCGACGTAGAGGCGTTCCAAGTCGGCTTCTTGGAATTCGTCGCGGCTGAGCGTCTTGACGAGATGCCCCTCGACCATGATGCCGAGCCGGTCGGCGATCACCCGGGCGCGGAACACGTCGTGGGTGGTCATCCATATCGCCTTGCCCTCGTCGCGCAACTCGTCCAACAACTCCAAAAACTCGGCCCCCGACTTGGGATCCAAGCCCGAGGTCGGCTCGTCGAGCAACACGATGCGGGCGTCCTTGGCAATGGCAATGGCAATGCCCAACTTCTGCCGCATCCCCTTGGAAAACTCCTTGACCCGCCGGTCAAACGCCTCCCGTTGCAAGCCGACGCGCGCCATGATCGGGTCGTAGTGGGCAGCGTCTTGGGACGGCTGGCCGCTCAAGCGAGTGAAGAAATCCAAGTTCTGCCGCGCACTGAAGTTGCCGTAGAGCATGACGTTTTCCGAGACGTAGGCCACATGCTTTTTGGCCTCTAAGGGCTGCTCGGTGATGTCGATGCCGCACAGCTTGACCGTGCCGTGGGTGGGTTCGGTGAACCCCAACGCGACCATCAAGGTCGTGGTCTTGCCCGCGCCGTTGGCTCCGAGCATGGTGAAGACCTCGCCGCCTTGGATGGTCAGGTTGAGGTCGGTGACGGCTTTGACGTCCCCGTAGTGCTTGGAAAGTCCGATGATTTCCAACATGAGGCGATCCTTTCGGTTGGGTGGTTAGTGGTCTTTCAACTACGTTTATTGCCTAAATCCACTGGACTCCCGCTTGCGCGGGAGTGACGTCCTTTCTCAAGGGGTTTTGTACCACTCGCTTTGGAGCGCCCGACCCAGGATCCGCCGCAGCTCTTCAACCGCGAAGATGTAGGCCAAGCGCTCGGTGAAATAGCTCTGCTCGGCGCCGTTGACAGCCGCCCGCTGGCGGCGGAGGTCGTCGAAGTTGAGGTTGCCCATCGCGTTCTCAAACAGCTCTTCGACCGTGTCCAACCGCTGGCGGGCCACATCGGCGCGCCGGCGCAGCAACTGCGTGTTTTCCCGCCGGCTTTTCAAGGCGTAAAACGCCTCAACCACTTCGAGTTCAATCAAGTTGCGGGTCTCGTCGCGGTCTTGGCGCAACTCGTGGAGCCGGGCCCGCTCCGCGGCCCCCTGCGCCAACCGCCGACCGCCTTGGAACAAAGGCAACGACACGTTGGCCATCACGCGCCAGCCCTCGCCCATGTCCAGCGCGGGCTCCAAGCCCCGGCTGGCCAGCGTCCGGCGCCCAGACCCCACCACCTTCCAAGTCTGGCCGTTGCCGCTCCAGTTCAAGCCGAGGTCCGTGTCTTGGAAGTCCTTGGTCAGTTGCAGGCCGACGTGGGGCAGCCACTGCCAGAATACACTGCGCGCTTGGTGCTGCTGTTGGCCTATTTGCCAGACGAGTTCGGCCAGATGGGGCCGGTTGGCGCGGGCTTCCTCAACGAGGGCGGGCAAGTCCGCTTCGCTGGGGTCGAGAAGCTGGAGGTGCTCGTAGGGCGGACCGACGATCTCGATGGCACGCAACGAGCGTTTGCCCACCAGACCGACTTCGGTGAACAGCTGCAGATGCAGGGCGCGCAGCGTGCGCTGGAGGTTGTTGATCCGCGACTGCTCCTCCAACACCTCTAGCTCGGCCTCGTGCAACTCCACCGGTCGCGCCAAGCCGGCGTTGAGGCGCGTTTGCACCCGGTCCATTTTAGCGCGGAAGTAGGCGAGCAACTCGTCGCGACTGGCGATTTCGTCGCGGGTCAGCAGCAGGCGATAATAGGCTTGGCGCACTTGGCTATCGACGGCGATGATGGTCTCGCGGTAGCGCGCCTTTTCCGCCTGCTCCCGGTGCTGGGCGGCAAAGCGCGATGGGGTAGTGGTGCCGTAGCGGACGATTTCTTGCTGGGCTTGCAAGAAAAGCGCGCGTTGGTCGCCTTCGGGCGCGTCGGCGAATTCGCTGCGTGCGTACTCGGCGTTCAGGCCGAGGGTCGGAAGCTGCTCGGCATAGTCGAGGCGGGTGCGCGCTGCCTGCTGGTTCCAGCGGGCGCGCGCCGCCCCGAGCAGCGGGCTGTGCTGGCCGGCGGCGCGCTGACACGTGGTCAGGTCCCACTCCTCGGCATGGAGGACGCTCGAAAGGCAGCAGAGGGCGGCTAAGGTCAATCGATAGGTCGTCATCGCTTGCTCCATTGCACGGTGAAAACGGCGATGCCCAGCACGATGCTCACCAGCAAGAGCACCAACCCGGTGATGCCCCAAAACGATCCATCGCTCTTGATGTTGATGTTGACGGTGCGCTCAACCGACTCGACCCACTGCCCCTTGTGCTGGGTGCTGGCACTGGTCTTGACTTCGTAGCGTCCGATTTCCGCGCTGTTGACCGGGCGCACGGTCAGCACGGCCTCTATTTCCTCGCGCGGTGCGATCTGGGCGATGGCCTGCGGCTCAAAGATCACCTCCCAGCCCGGCGGCGACAGAGCTTGCAGGCGGATGTCGAGCAAGGCAACCGTGCCGAGGTTGCGCAAATTCCAAACGGACTGGGACTCGCCTTCGCCATTGACCGACAGGTCGAGGTTGAGGGTGGTCAACTCCAATTCGGCGCGCCCGGTGGGCACCAATTGCAGTTGCTCGTAGCCAATGCCCATGGCCTGCAAGCGCGCGGGATCGGCCGCGGCCAACACCTCGGCCGCAACGGTCTTGGGTTCGTAGGCCAGCACCGAGAAAATCAGCGGCTGATCCACCGCAAAGCTCTCGGCCTGTTCGGGGACATACACATTGAGGATGAGCGAGTCGCTGGAGTGGTCGCGGGAAAAGCGCAGCCGCGACAGGTTGCGGCCCCCGCTCTCGAACTCCCAGCGGAAGTCGGCCGGCAGCCCGTGCGCCATGAGCTGGAAGATCTTTTCGTCTTCGGCCAGCCGCTCTAACTGGAGTTCGTACGCCACCGCATTGCCCAAAGGACCTTCTTGAGAAAACTGGGTGGCGTACACGCGCACCACGTCGCGGGCGGAAGCCTTTTCTAAGTGAATGACGTGGTCGTCGGTGCGGTTGAGGTATTGGAGTTGCACGGTGAGGTCCTCCACCTCGGGTCGCTGCAAGCCCACCTCGACTTCGACTTCCTCGCCAAGGGCCAGCACCGGGATGTGGACTTGGTAGGGCTGGCCGACCATGACGCGGTCGGCGAGGATGGTGACGAAGATGTTGTTGACCTGCAAAAGCGACGCGGCGTCTTGGTCGAGGCCGTTGATCTCGTAGCGCCGGCGGGAGTGATCAACCATCTGCGCCAAGTGGAGGTCTGAGTCGTTGCGCAGGGTGAGCCGCACGCGGACCTTGTCGCCCTCGACGCCGTACTTTTGGCCGTTGACGACCGTCAGGTGGGTGGCGTCGCTCAGGGAGTGGAGGAAGGCGCGCTGGAGGTTTAGTTCGGCTCGTTGCCGCTCTTCTCGGGCGCGCTCGTAGTCCTCGCGGGCCATGCGTAGCTCCTGGCCAGTGACCACGCCGCGCTCCTTGAGGCCGATCATCTGCTCGTGCTCGATTTCGACTTCGGATTCGCGCGCTTTGGCCTGTTCCAGCGTCAAATGGGCCTCTTTGAGGTCGAGCAAGATGCGCTGCTGTTCCTTCGTCAAGTTTTCAGCTTGAGCCGCGAGGGCGCACAGCAGCAGTACGAAGAGGTAGAAAATCGAAGACATTGCGGTCCTCCTTTCTAAGAGGATGCTGGTCTCCAGCCACAACGGAGAGGCCAGCGTAGGTTAAACATTCTACCTCGCATATAGCAATCATCGTACCAAATAGTAAAGAGCGGGCGACCTTCGCGCCAATTTCTTTGATTGTACAATTCTTAACATACTGTTAAATAATGATTTATAGAGAAAAAATTAAATATTCTCGCCGGTCTCTCAGGCCCTTTGCGCTGCCCTCTTAATGCTCTAAAAGTGCGCGGATATATCGCACAAGTGCGTCGAATTGTCGCGTTTGGTGCGCCTAAACATCGCATGGCGGCGGCGGACAGGCCCTGCTTAGTGGATGGTTTTGCCGCCTGCGGAGGCCGCGTCTGACGACGTTCGTTGATGCGAAAGGAAGGGAGGATTGGGGCGGCTGGGGCGGCTGGGGCGGATCAGGGGGCGTGCAGTTGGTAGGGGAAGCGGGCAGCCCATGGGCCGAGCTGCCCGCCTTTAAGGTCGTTACGAAAGTACTGGATGGGCGTCAACGAAAATAATACGTGTTTTTACTCCGTTTTAGACGATGCTAGCCCGCAGCCACGCCCGGTAGGTTAGCATGTAGGTGAGAAGGGCGAAGAAGAATAGGCCGATGACATCGACGACCGCATGCCGCAGCAAGGTCGTCGCCGATAGGTTCTCGGTAAAGACCGGCAGGGTGTCGGGGTTGATTTTCTGCTTCGACAGCCCTTGGGCGGTGAGGATATGCAGGCTTTTGGGGTCGTCGCGGTCGAGGTTGAGCATGGTCTGCTCAAATTGCTGGACATAGGTGCGGGCTTGCTCGACAAAGCTGCGATGGCGCGCCAGTCCGGTGCCAGCGAGGGCCTCCATGCCGTACTGGAAGCAGCCCGTCGGCGACAAGCGCACGATGTGGCGGGCTTTTTCGACCTCCCCGAGGCTGTAGGCCAAAAATTCGTCTTCCCGGTTTTGGGTAATCCGACGAAAGGTGCGTTCGGCGTCGGCATGCTGGCGCAGTTTTTCGGGTTTTCTCATATCGCGCTTCCGCGCACTGCTCCTAAGACTAGCAATTTTCATTTTTTCTGGAGGGTTGAACTCCCACTCCATTACAACCGCCTCCCCGAATTCGCGGATCACCACGCGGGAGGCCAGCGCGCCGCCGGCCGCCGGCCAGAGCAGCACCCCGCAGGTCCACAGCAACAGCACGCCCACCAGACTGGAGCGCGTGGTGCTGCTCCGTATCGACACCCACAGTCCCAACCCGACAAAGCAGGCCAGATACAGCAGCGACAGACCGACCATGCCGACCAAGCGCCCGGCCTCAATGAGCCCCAAGTTCATCTGCGACAGCGCGAGGACGATGAGCAGGTTGACGACGAGGGCCAAGCTCAGCACGAGGGCAAGGGCCAGCATCGCGCCGAGGAACTTGCCCAACAGCAGGGTGTGGCGCGGCAAGCTCTGAGCCATGACCAGTTTGAGGGTGCCGCGCTCTTTTTCGCCGATGAAGGCGTCAAAGGTGAACAACAAGGCCATGAGGCTGAGCAGGCTGCCGATGATAAAGACCCAGTCGAGGGCTCGGGTCTTCATCAGTTGGTTGGCCTTGGGGGCCCAGGTGTCTACGATGTCCCAATAGATGAGTGGAAAGGGATCGTAGAACCAGACGCCGTTGTAATAAAATTGCCAGCTCGGCGTCCAGAGGCGTTCGGGCAGGGCGTCGTTGGCACCAACGGCGCAGAACATGAGGGGGCTGGGTTTTTTATAGATATAGTCCTGCCCCCCATGGACGATCAGCTTCCACAAGCCCGTTTGGGCGTTGTCGCGGCCGATTTTTTGCTCGGCTTGGACCTGTTCGAGATAGTGGTCGCGCCGGAACTCGTAGGACCCGCCGACAAAGCCGAGGGCGTTGAGCACCATCAGCCCTACGATCAGCACGAGGGCCAAGCCGAAGCGCAGGCTGAGGAGGTGATCGATCAGTTCGCGTTTTACAATGGCGGCTAGCATTGGGAAGCCTCCTGCTTTAGAGTTAGCGGTAAAGGTAGATTATATGAGAACGTTCTGCGGTACGCCGCTGCTGAAATAGGCCTCTACATGGCACCACCTAGCCTGCTGTGGATCCCAGACCAGCCGAAAGAAGGACGGGGTGCGCCCCTGCCACGGCCAAGGGGAGACCCCGGCCGGCTCTTCGACGATGAACATGATGTCGGCAAAAGTCAACGACTCGCCTGCCTGTAGAGCTTCCTCTACCTCGTCGTGTAGTTTGGGGTGAAAATTCAAGGTAGGTTTGGGGACCATGCCGTGCGTCTGGAGGTATAACGCATAGCTATCGTACGCTTCCTGCATCTCGAATACCTTGAACGCGCTGTCGAAAAAGGACACGTTCTCGAAAAAGTAATCGCGCTTCGTTATGCTGAGTATTTCCCGATGCCCGGCTGCAAACAGGGCAAAGGGCGTATCGCCGATGGGGGCGTCTCTGCTAGCGAGATACTCTTTCAGGAATTCTATCCCGTCGGGGTTATTCGCGCCTTCGCGAAGGTAAAACGCGGCGGCGAGGCTGTCGCTGCCCGAAGCCGAAAAGACGACCAAAAGTTCGTAGAGCCAATCGCGCAATGCGGCTTCTTGCACTAGGTCAATGGGGGCACCCAGATCGACGGGGATTGCCTCGACCGCCTGCCGCAATGCGGCCCCGGCCTCGACCTTCATCATCTCCTGACCGTGAATGTAGTCGTAGAAAATTTGCAGGCTGTCGGGGTGGGATGAAAAGCCGCCGTAGTGGGACTTAGGAGGCGCGGTGGTAAGGCTGGAGACGCCTTCCTGTTCTACGCACGCAGACTGAGCGAACCAAACAGCGATCAGGGCGAAAGATAGGACGCGAAGCGATAAAGTTTTCATCGTGAACTCCTTTTCTTTTTTAGCTCCGTTGGGCTTGGCCTAGATGTTACTGAACAGAAAATACGGCGTCCCGATGCCGTAAACGATCTCTACTTGGCGCCACATAGCCTTGTCTGGATCCCAAGCCATGCGGAAGAAGAACGGTGCGCGCACTACGCCCTCGAAGGAGGCGAACTCCTCGGGCTCTTCGACGATGAACATGACCTCGACAAAGGTCTGCGGTTTGCCTGCTTGGAGGTGCTCTTGGACCTCGCTCTTCATTTTGGAGGAGATACTCGATGCGGCCGTGGGTGGACGCAGGCCGCTGCCCATGAGGTCCCCGGAATAAGAGCTGTACTTGGCCTGCCTCTCGGACACCTCAAACGCGCTGTCGAAAAAGGATACCTTTCCAAAGTAGTAATCGTATTCATTGTCGTCGAGGCGTTGCCGATGCCCTGCTTTGAAGATGTCAAAAGGCGTCTCGCCTTTTAGGAGTCCCTTGCTTGCAAGCTGGTTTTTCAGCTTGTCTATCGCTTCGGGGTTATTGACGCCCTCGCGGAGGTAAAACGCGGCGGCGAGGCTGTCGCTACTGGAAACCGAAAAGGCGACTAAGAGCTCGTAGAGCCAGGTGCGCAGGTCGGCTTCTTGCGCGGGCGTGATGGGCGTGTCTCCCTCGACGGGGATGGCCGCGATGGCCTGCTGCAACTCGTCGCCGGCCTCGACGTTCATCATCTCCAAGCGGTTGACATAGTCGTGAAAGGCTTGGAGAGAGACTTGCCAGCTATCGGGGTCGTAGGAGTAGCCGCCGTACTGGGCTTTCGGCTCGGCAGAGACGCTGGCGGTGGCGAACCAAGCGGCGATTAGGGCGAAATGCAAAGTTTTCATCTAGATACCTCTTCTGGGTTTGGGTTAGGTTGCCCCGGGATAGCGGCGATTAAGCGACTATCCCGGGGCGGGTTGGGGTGGAGGGGCGAGTGGCCTAGAGCAGCCGCTCCTGAAGGGTGATTAGGAGGAGCATACCGGCTGCCCGGCTGCGTCGCAATAGCAACGCTTAGACGATGTGTTTCATAAGCGTTCCCTCCTTTCTGTTGCTGTTGAAGAATGTGGGTTGTTGCTTCAGTAAGACCTATCGCAATCTTCGTGCCAATGCGTGGCCAGTGGGCGACAATCGCGCCGAATCCTCTGATTGTATGAATTATAAACGATTGTTAAATAATATCTTATGGAAAATAAATAAATTTTTATCGCCGGTCTCTCAGACTCTTGCGAATTCCTTTTGACGGCCTAAAAGTGCGACAATATATCGCACAAGTGCGTCGAATTATCGCGTTTAATGCGTCTAAACATCGCACGGACGCGCTTGGCTTTGACGGTAGGCAGTGGATGGTGCGGGGGCGGGTAGATGGGGATTGGAGCGGCTGGGGCGGCTGGGGCGGCTGGGGCGGCTTCTCAAGGCCGCTGGGGCCAGACGTGCAAGCGGGCAGGGCTACCCGCGTTACGCCCTTATGGGGTTTCAGGTCACTGGGCGTCGTAGCGGGCAAAGAGCCGGTTGGCGAGGACAAAGAGCACGACTGCATAGAGCAACAGGGCGGTTAGATCTGGCAGAGCGTGGCGCAGACTCTTGGCGACCGTCCAGCCGCGCTCGTGAAACCTCGGCAGGTCGCGCAGGTCGGCGCGCCAGCCTTCGTCGTCGTTGAACCACTCGCGGGAACCAAACGCATCGCGGTTTTCGAGGAAGGTGATGATCTGTCCGCGATAGGTGCGGACTTGGTCGATGAAGTCGTAGTATTCACGGCGGCTAGTACCGGCGAAAGCACTGGCGGCTTGGGTGTATGCCCCGGCGGGCAGAAGGCGCTGGAGATAGGCGTTCCAGCGTTGGATGCGGCGGGGGAAGTTTTCGATGAGGGGGGCTTTGGCGTTCCAAGCACGCTGGGCGTACTTCAGGCGCAACCGCTCGCCGATGCGCATGATGTCTTGGAACTCGGTGAGCGGGGGCGAATCGACGACACCAGATAGATAGAACGAGGGTGTCTGCTCTCTAGAAGCAGAGGCAGAGGCAGAGGCAGGTCCCGGAAATACGCTCTTCATTCCGCCAACCTTCCGCATGAACCGCTCGACCATCTGGTAGGGAGGGTACTCGGTCTGGCCGTGCGCCCGAACGAGGTCGGTGACCTTTTGATCGAACTCCTTCCACACTTGCGCGGCCTTGTGAGGGGCTTGCTTGTGCTTTTCGCCCATGTTGGCCTGCTCGTTGAGCAAGGCCGTGATACTGTCGGGCAGCACAATCGCCAGCAGTGCCCACGTAAACAGCGCGTAAATCAAGCTGGTCGCCGAGCGGTGCGTCGCGCACGAGATGGCCAGTCCAATCAGGTAGAACACCAGCAGATACAGCAGCGACAGTGCCAACAGCAAGCCCACCCGCACCCACTCGCCGACCCCGACTTCAACCTGCTCGGTGCCCAACAGCAAGATCATCAGTAAGATAAAGCCCAAGGCCGTCGGAATCGCCAGCGTGGTCAGGCCCGCGAGGACTTTGCCGGCGAGGACTTGGGCGCGGCTGACGTTGGTCGTCAACATCAGCCGCAGGGTGCCGTCCTCCTTCTCGCCGGAGACGGTCTCGCTGGCGATGAGGATGGCCAGCAGGCCGAGCACGAGTTGGAAGATGTACACCATGTCGAAGGAGGCAAAGATGGCGAGGTAGGGATTGCCCGACTGGAAGGGCACAATCGCCTCGGTTTGATAGGGCACCTCAAAGAGCAGGACCTTGACGGCCGGCCCCACCTCTTGTTCGACGCCTTGGGCGAACACCTCTAAGGCACGCGGGGGCCGTAGGGCACGCGGGGCCGCCTTGTCGTTGAGTGGAGACCCGTCGGCGTTGTTCATGTCCGAGCCTAGGACCGAGTAATAAGTGATTTCGGGCAGTTTGGTCTCCTCAACGGCGCGCTGGGTGAGGTAGCTGGCCTTTTTCTGGACATAGGCTTGGCTGGTGAGCATCCCGTTGGCGATGATGAGCACCACGGCGAGGGCGGTACACGCGGCGAAGCGCTGGCTGAGCAGATGGCTGAGCATCTCTTTTCTGAATACAATGCCGATCATGGTTCGGATCCTATGGGTGGAAGGCGAATGGCTACGCTTCTGTCTCGTTCATCTCGTCGGGCGATACCTCGCTGTAATGCTCGTGAAAATGCAACAGGTCGCGCAAGACTACA
Source organism: uncultured Latescibacterota bacterium (assembly GCA_958295495.1). Lineage (GTDB taxonomy): Bacteria > Latescibacterota > UBA2968 > UBA8231 > UBA8231. The sequence continues at coordinate 5,234,997 of OY282352.1, read as the reverse complement.
AGACTATTCAGCGGGAATGTGTACCGCTGGATATTCAGCGGCCAGCATGGCGTCTGTGCCCTCCTTGGGGGTAGGCCCCCCACCGCCGCTGGGGGCGGCGACTCCCCCCCGGGGGGGGAGTGATGGGAGGGCTGAAGGGGTGGGGGGGTGCTTTTAGACGATGCTTGCCCGTAGCCACGACCGGTAGGCGAGCATGTAGGTGAGAAGGGCGAAGAAGAATAGGCCGATTACATCGACAACGGCGTGCCGCAGCAAGGTCGTCGCCGACAGGTTCTCGGTGAAGATGGGCAGCGTGTCGGGGTCGATTTTCTGCCGCGATAGCCCTTGGGCGACGAGGTGGATGTGCATGCTTTTGGGATCGTCGCGGTCGCGGTTGAGCATGGTCTGCTCGAATTGCTGGACAAAGGTGCGGGCTTGCTCAACGAAGCTTCGATGACGCGCTAGCCCGGTGCCGGCGAGGGCCTCCATGCCGTACTGGAAGCAGCCGGTCGGCGACAGGCGCACGAGGTGGCGGGCGTTTTCGACCTCGCCGAGGCTGTAGGCCAAAAAGCGGTCTTCGCGGTCTTGGTGAAACTGGCGCACGGCGCGTTGGGCGTCGGCCAATTGGCGCACGTTTTCGGGCTTCCGCAGATCGCGGTTCTGCAAACGGTTCTTAAGCTTATTAAGTTTCTGATGGGCTGGCGTGTTATTGTTTGCGAACCCATGCCCCAGCACCAACTCCTCCTCGAATTCGCTGACCAACACGCGAGCAGCGAGCGCGCCGCCGGTGGCCGGCCAGAGCAACACCCCGCAAGTCCACAGCAACAGCACACCCACCAGGCTCGAGCGCGTGGTGCTGCTCCATATCGACACCCACAGTCCCAACCCAACAAAGCAAGCCAGATACAGCAGCGATAAGCCGACCATGCCGACGATGCGCCCGGCCTCGACGAGCCCCAAGTTCATCTGCGACAGCGCGAGGACGATGAGCAGGTTGACGACGAGGGCGAGGCTCAGCACGAGGGCGAGGCTCAGCATCGCGCCGAGGAACTTGCCCAACAGCAGGGTGTGCCGCGGCAAGCTCTGAGCCATGACCAGTTTGAGGGTGCCGCGCTCTTTTTCGCCGCTGAAGGCGTCAAAGGTGAACAACAAGGCCATGAGGCTGAGCAGGCTGCCGATGATAAAGACCCAGTCGATGGCTTGAGTCTTCAGCAGTTGGCTGGCCTTCGGCGCCCAGATGTCGATGATGTCCCAGTAGATGAGTACAAAGGGATCGTAGAATGTGGTGTTACCACCGTAAGTACTTTCAAAGCGCTGTGTCCAGAGGCGTTCGGGCAGAGCGTCGTTGGCACCAGCGGCGCAGAACATGAGGGGGCTGGGTTTTTTGTAGAGGTACTTCTGCCCTGAATGGAGGATCAGCTTCCACAGGCCCCGCTGGGCATCGCTGCGCCGCACCTCTTGCTCGGCTTGGACTTGCTGGAGATAGTGGTCGCGCCGGAACTCGTAGGACCCGCCGACAAAGCCGAGCGCGTTGAGCACCATGAATCCCACCGTCAGTACGAGGGCCAAGCCAAAGCGCAGGCTGAGGAGGTGGTCGATCAATTCGCGTTTTACAATAGCAGATAGCATTGGGATGGCTCCTTCTGTTAGGTCGCTCACATAGCGTCGTAGCGGGCGAAGAGCCGGTTGGCGAGGACGAAGAGCACGGTCGCATACAGCGTTAGGGCCGTTAGAGCCGGCAAGGCGTGGCGCAAGCTCTCGGCGACGGTCCAGCCGCGCTCGTCAAACCGCGGCAGGTCGCGCAAGTCGGCGCGCCAGCCGGGATCGTCGTTGAAATACTCGCGGGAACCAAACGCATCGCGGTCTTCGAGGAAGGTGATGACTTGCCCGCGATAGGCGCGGACTTGGTCGATAAAGTCGTCGTATTCGCGTCGGCTGGTGCCGGCGAGGGCACTGGCGGCTTGGGTGTATGCGCCGGCGGGCAGGAGGCGTTGGAGTTGGACGTTGAGTCGTTGGATGCGGCGGGGGAAGCCTTCGATGAGGGGGGCTTTCTCGTTCCAAGCGCGCTGGGCGTACTTCAGGCGCAGCCGCTCGCCGACGCGGACGATGTCTTGGAACTTCGCCAGTGCGGGCGAATCGGCGACGTTCGATAGATAGAGGCTGGGCGTCTGCCCGTCTCTTATAGAGTAAGCGTCAGTTCCTCCAAGGGAGGTCATAGTCCCGCGTTCACTCGTCGGCGGGAGCCGTTCGACCATCTCCCAGGGAAAGTACTGGGTCTGGCCGTGCGCCCGAGCGAGGTCGGTGACCTTTTGATCGAACTCCTTCCACACTTGTGCGGCCTTGTGATGGGCTTCGGCGTACTTTTCGCCCATGTTGGCCTGCTCGTTGAGCCAAGCTGAGATGCCGTTGGGCAGCCCAATCGCCAGCAACGCCCATGTAAACAGCGCGTAAATCAAGCTGGTCGCCGAGCGGTGCGTCGCGCACGAGATCGCCAACCCAATCAGATAGAACACCAGCAGATACAGCAGCGACAGCCCGAATAGCAAGCCCACCCGCACCCACTCGCCGACCCCGACTTCGATGTTCTCCGTACCCAACAGCAAGATCATCAGTAGGATAAAGCCCAAGGCGGTTGGAATGGCGAGGGTGGCTAGGCCGGCGAGGAGCTTGCCGGCGAGGACTTGGGCGCGGCTGACGTTGGTCGTCAGCATCAGCCGCAGAGTGCCGTCCTCCTTCTCGCCGGAGACGGTCTCGCTGGCGATGAGAATGGCCAGCAAGCCGAGCACGAGTTGGAAGATGTACACCATGTCGAAGAAGGCAAAGATGGCGAGGTAGGGATTGCTCGACTGGAAGGGCGAGACCTCCTCGGCTTGGTAGGGCACCTCGAAGAGGAGCACTTTGACGGCTTGCCCCAACTGTTGTTCGTCTCCTTGGGCGAACACTTGTAGGGGGCGCGGCAGCCGTAGGGCACGCGGGGCCGCCTTGGGTATGTCCGGTGAGCTTAACTTGTCGCTACCTAGGGCCGAATAATGGGTGATTTCGTGCAGTTTGGTTTCCTCAATGGCCCGCTGGGTCAGGTAGCCGGCCTTTTTATAGACATAGAGCTGAGTGGTGAGTACGCCGTTGGCGATAATGAGCACCACCGCGAGGACGGTGCAAGCAGCAAAGCGCTGGCTGAGCAGGTGGCTGAGCATCTCTTTTTTGAATACAATGCCGATCATGGTGCGGCTCCTAGGTTGATTGAGGCGGCCTCCGAGCTAGCTTGGAGGCCGCCTCAATCGCATTGGCTACAAGGCTGGATTACGTTGACTTCAATAAAAAAAGAACCGGCGCGTTATTAGGCGCGAAGGCTTCTACAAGACGCCACATAGCCTTCTCTGGGCTCCAGACGAGTCGCACGAAAAACGGGTGGCGCACCGGCCCCTTTTCAAAGTCGGCGGAGTCTTCAGGCTCTTCGGCGATGAACATGAACTCGGCAACTACCCACTGCTCGCCCGCCTTTAGTCTTTCTTCAATCTCTTTTCTCAGCTTGGGGGCCCACTCTATGTGGCCCCCCGTAGGGAGCAGGCCGTGGGTCGTGGCGTAGTTCGCATAGCTCTTATATGCCCCTTGCAGTTCAAATATTCGGTACGAGCTGTCGAAAAAGGAGGCGTTGCCGAAGAAGTAATCGCGCCCTTTCATGTTGAGGCTGAATCTATGCATGGCTTGGAAGAGGGCAAAGGGCGTATCGTCAGCAGGCTGCTCGGGAATCTCCTTCCCCATTGACTTTAGCCGGGCGGCTGCGGGGCCGCTTGCAAAGGCTGCAAGTTGCTCTTTGATCTTCTGTATTCCATCGGGATTATTGACGCCTTCGCGCAAGTAAAACTCGGCGGCAAGGCTGTCGTTGCCGGAGACGGAAAAGGCGATCAGAAAGTCGCAGAGCCAGCCGCGCAGGTCGGCTTCTTGCTCGGAAGTAAGGGCGATGTCCGACTCGATAGGAATGGCCTCGACAGCCTGCGGCAATTCGTCGCCGGCCTCGACCGGGATCATCTCTAGGCCATGGATGTAGTCGAGATAGGCTTGGTGCCCGTCGGCATCGGGCGAAAAGCCGCCGTACTGGGGCTTAGGCTCGGCAGCGGCAGCGCTGGAGACACTGAGATAGACGGCGACCAAGGCCGCTACTTTTAGCGTTAGCTTGTTCATGATCTTTCTCCTAAGTGAGTGGTGTGGAAGTGCCCGGCGATTAGGGCGAAAGATAGGACGCGAAGCGATAAAGTTTTCATCGTGAACTCCTTTTCTTTTTTAGCTCCGTTGGGCTTGGCCTAAGTACACGACACTAAGGTTTCAGCCGGGCGAGCGGGCGTCCGGTCCGCTCGAAAAGACGCGGCCTCAACGTAGGTGTCGTGTACTTAGGGGCTTGGCCTAAATGTCACTGAACAGAAAATACGACGTCCCAATGCCGTAAACGATCTCTACTTGGCGCCACATAGCCTTGTCTGGATCCCAAGCCATGCGGAAGAAGAACGGGGTGCGCGCCACGCCCTCGAAGGCGGCGAACTCCTCGGGCTCTTCGACGATGAGCATGACCTCGACAAAGGTCTGCGGTTTGCCTGCTTGGAGGTGCTCTTGGACCTCGCTCTTCATTTTGGAGGGGTTACTCGACCCGTTCATGGGTGGAAACAGGCCGCTGCCCATGAGGTCCTCGAAATAAGAGCTGTACTTGGCCTGCCTTTCGGACACCTCAAACGCGCTGTCGAAAAAGGATACCTTTCCAAAGTAGTAATCGTATTCATTGTCGTCGAGGCGTTGCCGATGCCCTGCTTTGAAGATGTCAAAAGGCGTCTCGCCTTTTAGGAGTCCCTTGCTTGCAAGTTGGTTTTTCAGCTTGTCTATCGCTTCGGGGTTATTGACGCCCTCGCGGAGGTAAAACGCGGCGGCGAGGCTGTCGCTACTGGAAACCGAAAAGGCGACTAAGAGCTCGTAGAGCCAGGTGCGCAGGTCGGCTTCTTGCGCGGGCGTGATGGGCGTGTCTCCCTCGACGGGGATGGCCGCGATGGCCTGCTGCAACTCGTCGCCGGCCTCGACGTTCATCATCTCCAAGCGGTTGACATAGTCGTGAAAGGCTTGAAGAGAGACTTGCCAGCTATCGGGGTCGTAGGAGTAGCCGCCGTACTGGGCTTTCGGCTCGGCAGAGACGCTGGCGGTGGCGAACCAAGCGGCGATTAGGGCGAAATGCAAAGTTTTCATCTAGATACCTCTTCTGGGTTTGGGTTAGGTTGCCCCGGGATAGCGGCGATTAAGCGACTATCCCGGGGCGGGTTAGGTGGAAGGAGTGGGCGAATGGCTTAGAGCAGCCGCTCCGGAAGGGTGGTTAGGAGCTGCATACCGAATTCCCGTATGCGTCGCATATGCACTCGACCTGAGTGCCGATTGCCGAGCACGAATCGTTAGGGCACTCAATACTGCAAAAATCAGCCTCGGCCTTCTGCGGCAGGAAGCTAGCGATCAAGCTCGTGAGGCCAATGGCCAGCCGGATGATGCGCTTTTTCATGATGATCTCCTTTGATCTGGTTTGCTGCGTTGTCTCGGAGGCGATCTCCGAGGTGAAGTGCTGGCCGCTAGAGGCCAGTTTAGACGATGTGTTTCATAAGCGTTCCCTCCTTTCTGTTGCTTCAGTAAGACCTATTGCAATCTTCGTGCCAATGTGTGGCCAGTGGGCGACAATCGCGCCGAATCCTCTGATTGTATGAATTATAAACGATTGTTAAATAATGTCTTATGGAAAATAAATAAATTTTTATCGCCGGTCTCTCAGTCCCTTTGCGAGACCCCTTTGACGGCCTAAAAGTGCGACAATATATCGCACAAGTGCGTCGAATTATCGCGTTTAATGCGTCTAAACATCGCACGGACATGTTAGGGCCGCTGGGGCCAGACGTGCAAGCGGGCAGGGCTACCCGCGTTACGCCCTTATGGGGTTTCAGGTGTCTCACTGGGCGTCGTAGCGGGCAAAGAGGCGGTTGGCGACGACAAAGAGCACGATTGCATAGAGCAACAGGGCGGTTAGATCTGGCAAAGCGTGGCGCAGACTCTTGGCGACCGTCCAGCCGCGCTCGTGAAACCTCGGCAGGTCGCGCAGGTCGGCGCGCCAGCCTTCGTCGTCGTTGAACCACTCGCGGGAACCAAACGCATCGCGCTCTTCGAGGAAGGTGATGATCTGTCCGCGATAGGTGCGGACTTGGTCGATGAAGTCGTAGTATTCACGGCGGCTAGTACCGGCGAAAGCACTGGCGGCTTGGGTGTATGCGCCAGCGGGCAGGAGGCGCTGGAGATAGGCGTTCCAGCGTTGGATGCGGCGGGGGAAGTTTTCGATGAGGGGGGCTTTGGCGTTCCAAGCGCGCTGGGCGTACTTCAGGCGCAACCGCTCGCCGGTGCGCATGATGTCTTGGAACTTCGCAAGTGCCGGCGAATCGACGACATTCGTTAGATAGAGACCGAAGATCTGCTCGTTAGTGGAAGAGTATGGGCCACCCTGAATGGCGGTTTCCGTTCCGCGTCCCGTCTGTGGAGGGAGCCGCTCAATCATCTGGTGGGGAGGGTACTGGGTCTGGCCGTGCGCCCGAACGAGGTCGGTGGCCTTTTGATCGAACTCCTGCCACACTTGCGCGGCTTGGTGATGGGCTTGCTTGTGCTTTTCGCCCATGTTGGCCTGCTCGTTGAGCAAGGCCGTGATACTGTCGGGCAGCACAATCGCCAGTAGCGCCCACGTAAACAGCGCGTAAATCAAGCTGGTCGCCGAGCGGTGCGTCGCGCACGAGATGGCCAGCCCAATCAGGTAGAACACCAGCAGATACAGCAGCGACAGTGCCAACAGCAAGCCCACCCGCACCCACTCGCCGACCCCGACTTCAACCTGCTCGGTGCCCAACAGCAAGATCATCAGTAGGATAAAGCCCAAGGCCGTCGGAATCGCCAGCGTGGTCAGGCCCGCGAGAATTTTACCCGCGAGGACTTGAGCGCGGCTGACGTTGGTCGTCAGCATCAGCCGCAGGGTGCTGTCCTCCTTCTCGCCGGAGACGGTCTCGCTGGCGATGAGGATGGCCAGCAAGCCGAGCACGAGTTGGAAGATGTACACCATGTCGAAGAAGGCAAAGATGGCGAGGTAGGGATTGCCCGACTGGAAGGGCACAATCGCCTCGGTTTGGTGGGGCACCTCAAAGAGCAGGACCTTGAAGGCCTGCCCCACCTCTTGTTCGACGCCTTGGGCGAACACCTCTAAGGCACGCGGGGGCCGTAGGGCACGCGGGGCCGCCTTGTCTATGAGTGGAGACCCGTCGGCGTCGTTCGTGTCCGAGCCTAGGACCGAGTAATAAGTGATTTCGGGCAGTTTGGTCTCCTCAACGGCGCGCTGGGTGAGGTAGCTGGCCTTTTTCTGGACATAGGCTTGGCTGGTGAGCATCCCGTTGGCGATGATGAGCACCACGGCGAGAGCGGTACACGCGGCGAAGCGCTGGCTGAGCAGATGGCTGAGCATCTCTTTTCTGAATACAATGCCGATCATGGCGTGGCTCCTATCGGTGGAAGGCGAATGGCTGCGGCGCAGACTTGGGGCTGCACCCGGATTTTCAGGCCGCCCGGGCGGGATGCCGCCCCAGCAAGGCTTCTATCTCGGTCATCTCGTCGGGCGATACCTCGCCGTACCGCTCGTGAAAGTGCAACAGGTCGCGCAAGACCAGTTCGGCGGGGATGAGCGGATCGGGCCAGATACCCACCCGCCACAGTTCGATCAACCGCAGCTTGGGGTCGCGGTTTTCCCGCACCATATAGTCAATGGCTTGGTCCCGTGTGCGTTGCTCGGCGGCGAGTTTGCTCGGGTCGGAAAACTCGTGATAGTGGTACAAGTGATAGGTCAGGGCGCGGCGGGCAAAGCCCGGACCGACGCCAGCGCGCTGCAACCGATAGGCCAAATCCCATCCCTCGGAAAACGGAATGTCCGCGGCAAAGCCGCCCACCTCGCAGAAGGCTTGGCGCGGCACTGCGCTGTTGTGCGGATAAAAGCCGAGAAAACCCACCGGCGAATCGGGATGCGCCGCGTACAGTTCCACGACCTGATCCTGCATGGCCTTGAGTTCGTCAAAGGGATAGCCGCTTTCTTGGGCGCGGGCGTGGATGCCGGCAAAGTCGTGGCGGATTTGGTCTTCGGTGATCAGCACCTGCTCCCGATTGATCAGCAGGAAGTCGGCCACAACGCTCGGGGTGCGCTCGGGGTCAAAGACGGCCTGCTGCGGGTCGGGCAGATACTCAATGAGCGGCAGACTATACAGGAAGCCGCACACATAGCACTGGCGTCCCCCGCGTTCCCATGCCGCCCAGAGCTGCGCCAGCCAATTGGGATGCGGCAAGGCGTCGCTGTCGAGAAAGGCCACCAATTCTCCGTGCGCTTGTTCGACGCCGGCGTTGCGCGCCCTGCAGCGCCCCACATTGGGCCGCATCTCCACTACGCGCACCGCTGGATATTCAGCGGCCAACATGGCGTCCGTGCCATCGGTGCAGCCATCGTCAACGACGATGATCTCAAAGCGCTCCTTGGGGAAACGCTGACAAGCCAAGCCGCACAACACCAAGCGCAACCGCGCCCGCTGGTTGTGGGTGGCAATGACGACGGAAATATCGGGGTTCATGGCGTGCTCCTTGGGGGTAGGCCCCCCACCGCCGCCGGGGGCGGCGACTCCCCCCCGAGGGGGGAGTGATGGGAGGGGACGGGCTGAAGGGGTGGGGGGGCGAAGGTCAAGTGGCATTCGTAGTGTAGGCCTTCGGGTATGGTCAGGGGCCGGTTGGGTTCGGTGGCGGCGTTGGGGTTGGGCACCATGAGTTGCGGGATGTCTTTGACCGATTGGGAGCACATCACCCGGTGGCAGTCTAGGTGGCCAAAGTAGTACTCGAGAAATGCTTCGCTGTGCCGCTCAATGCGCTGGCGCAGCAAGGGGTCGGCGACGTTGTCCGCGGTCATGGCATGGCTGCCCAAGGCGATGCCGTGAAATTCCACCGGCAACCAGCCGGTCTCGCTCGTGTATAGCTCCACCCAAGTGTGGCCGAAGATGGGCGTGTCGTAGGTGCTAATGCCATAGCGGTCCGGCCCTTGCGGCGCTACGACCAAGCCGCCGGTCACCTCGCGGGCCGGGATGCCCAACAAGCGGCACAGGGCCATGTAGGTGCGGCTCAGAGTAATGCAGTGGCCGCTGTCGTCGCGGAGCGCGATAGATGTGCTACATGCTAGGCACTGGCACTTTTCATTGGTTTTCTGGAAGCGCTTGCTGCGCACTAGGTGCTCGTATAGGCGACGCGCCTTAGCGACCTCGCCTAGGCCCGGTTCGTCGAGCTGCAAATCGGCGAGGAAGTCGCGCACCAGCCGCGATCGGCGCAAGGAGTCTTCTACTTCGGTGTAGTGGCGGTGCTCGCTCGGCGTCAGCGGCGCGGAAACGCGCCCGGCCATGGGCAAGTTATGCACCTCGACCTCGCAGGAATACGAGAACTCCAGCGTCCCATCGGCTGGGTCAATAGAGCAGGGGTAGGCGTAGAAGAAGCCGGCGTGGGGAGCCAGATACGGGCGCAATCCGCTTGGATTGCAGGCAATAAGCTCGACGACCGGCTGCTGGGGCAGGCGCAGCGGATAGGGCAAAAATAGCTGTGCCGATTGAGTGGTCTCGCAAGCGGCGACATGCGCCTTGTAGGTGTACGTCAATCGGTAGCGCTGGCTAGCTTGCTGGGCCTTTAGCTTGCCGTTGCGATGCGCGAGAAAAGGTGCTCGCATCCTTTCCCGCATTTGGTAATCCAGCTCGAAGAAGCGCGGCTCGTGGTCGTAGAGCCAGTTCCACGAGGTCCGCTTGTCGTACCACGCCAGCCGTCCCCGCTGCACGTGAGGTATGCCCCGCTGGCGCGCCTCGGCGAGTAGGGCGCGGAGGGTCGGCAGGGAAGCGGTGGCGGTGAGGGGGTAGAGATGGCGGATGAATTCGTCCTCTGACACCATGTTGTCCTGCTCAATCGGGTCGTTGTGATAGATCATCCCGTCGATCACATCCGCCGCTGTGTCCCCGCCTTTATAAGCGGATATATGGCCGGCAAAGGCGGCACAGCGGGTGCTGAATTCCTCGTAGTGGTCGAATAGGTAGCGCACCTGCTGGAGGAGATCCTTGGGTTGGGCAAAGCGCTGGCGCGGCAGTTTCAGGCCCAGCCCGAGGTCGCGCACTCGGTTGAGGTGGTACTCTTGATCGAGGTGCTCAGGGGCCCCTATGATGGGCACGCCCTCGGCCAGCGCGTGGTAGATGGAGCCAATGCCGCCAAGGCCGATAAAAAGCGCGGCTTGGCGCATGGCCAAGCGGGCGGGCAGGTACTCGACGATCCGCACGTTGTCCGACGGGGCTTCCACCGCATAGCGGCCGGCTGTGGTCACCAGCAGGCGATAGGGCAAGGGGGCCAAGGCCCGCAGAACGGCGGGCAACAAGCGGTCATCTACGCCCGTGCTGCCGGCGTTGAAATAGATGAGGGGCAGCGAGGTGTTCCAACCAGCGTCGGATAGGGCCGCGGGCGGTTCATCGGCTATTGGCTCGTCTTCGATGAGTGGGCCGACGTAGTGATGGGAGGGAGGCACCGGCCCGGCCGACGGATGGAACGGAGGCACATCGGCCATCAGAAACGCGCTGCGATGGGGCCGCGTCTGGGCGAAGTGTTCGGCCAGATATTCGTCAAAGCGGCCGGTTTGCCTCGGGAAGTAATCGGGCAGGCGAATGGGGCTAGAATAGGTGGGCAGGTTGTACGCCGCGTCTATCAGGGCGATGTCGATGCCCTCCAAGGCGGCCGTTAGCCGCAACGTGGGGCGAAAATCGCCGATGAGTAAGGAGGGCTGCACTTGGCGCACGAGCGCTTGCTCGGCTTGGATGCAGTGCCGGATCCACGCGTCGTCGTAATAGGCGTAGTCGCTCCGCGCTACGTATTCGTCCATGCGCTGTTGCGGCATGGTTTCGACGTCGTAGAGTGTGAAGCCTTCGGCCTCGATGCGCGGGGTGTGCGGCCCCCGCCCGGCGAAGACGACCTCGTACCCGCGCTGGCGCAGCGCACGCGCCACCACCAGCGGACGAATCACGTGGGCCAAACTATAGCCGTGAAAGAAGACGAGGAGGCGATGCTCGTTGCGCTGGAGGGTCGCCTCCTGCTCCGTTTTGGCCAGCAAGGCGTTCCAAACGGTCAACCAATCCCACAGCTTTTTGTTCAGTTGTGCTAGCATGGCGCTCTGCTTTCGCTAAGGGTGCAGGGTATCGCTCTGGCTAGCATTATGCAAATAGCGTGCCGTCGTGGACCAGCGGCTGACAACTGGGCTGCAAAAGTGATCTAACTATTTGTTAAACAATGGATTGAGAAAATAACGATAATTTTGTCGAGCCTTTTTCCGCAGCCGCTTGGCCCTGTGGAAGTGCGCGGATATATCGCACAAGTGCGTCAAATTATCGCGTTAATGCGACTAATCATCGCACGGCTTCTTGGGGGTAGGCCCCCCACCGCCGCTGGGGGCGGCGACTCCCCCCCGGGGGGGGAGTGATGGGAGGGCTGAAGGGGTGGGGGGTGCTTTTAGACGATGCTCGCGCGTAGCCACGACCGGTAGGCGAGCATGTAGGTGAGAAGGGCGAAGAAGAATAGGCCGATTACATCGACTATGGCGTGCCGCAGCAAGGTCGTCGCCGACAGGTTCTCGGTGAAGATGGGCAGCGTGTCCGGGTCGATTTTCTGCCGCGATAGCCCTTGGGCGACGAGGTGGATGTGCATGCTTTTGGGATCGTCGCGGTCGCGGTTGAGCATGGTCTGCTCGAATTGTTGGACAAAGGTGCGGGCTTGCGCGACGAAGCTTTTGTGGCGCGCTAGCCCGGTGCCGGCGAGGGCCTCCATGCCGTACTGGAAGCAGCCGGTCGGCGACAAGCGCACGATGTGGCGGGCGTTTTCGACCTCGCCGAGGCTGTAGGCCAAAAAGCGGTCTTCGCGGTCTTGGTGAAACTGGCGCACGGCGCGTTGGGCGTCGGCCAATTGGCGCACGTTTTCGGGCTTCCGCAGATCGCGGTTCCGCAATGTCCTCTTAAGCTCATTAAGTTTCTGATGGGCTGGCGTGTTGTTGTTTGCGAAGCCCCACCCCAGCACCAACTCCTCCTCGAATTCGCTGACCAACACGCGAGCAGCGAGCGCGCCGCCGGTGGCCGGCCAGAGCAACACCCCGCAGGTCCACAGCAACAGCACGCCCACCAAGCTCGAGCGCGTGGTGCTGCTCCATATCGACACCCACAGCCCCAACCCAACAAAGCAAGCCAGATACAGCAGCGATAAGCCGACCATGCCGACGATGCGCCCGGCCTCGACGAGCCCCAAGTTCATCTGCGACAGTGCGAGGACGATGAGCAGGTTGACGACAATGGCCAAGCTCAGCACGGGGGCGAGGGTCAGCATCGCGCCGAGGAACTTGCCCAACAGCAGGGTGTGCCGCGGCAAGCTCTGAGCCATGACCAGCTTGAGGGTGCCGCGCTCTTTTTCGCCGCTGAAGGCGTCAAAGGTGAACAACAAGGCCATGAGGCTGAGCAGGCCGCCGATGATAAAGACCCAGTCGACGGCTTGGGTCTCCAGTAGTTGGCTGGCCTTCGGCGCCCAGATGTCGATGATGTCCCAATAGATGAGTACAAAGGGATTGTAGAATCTGACGCTGTTGTAGGAGTCTTCCCCGCCTTGGGTCCAGAGCCGCTCGGGCAGGGCGTCGTTGGCCCCGGTGGCGCAGAACATGAGGGGGCTGGGTTTTTTATAGAGGTAGGTCTGCCCCGAGTGGAGGATTAGCTTCCACAGGCCCCGCTGGGCGTTGTTGCGGCCAACCTCTTGCTGGGCTTGGACTTGCTGGAGATAGTGGTCGCGTCGGAACTCGTAGGAGCCGCCGACAAAGCTGAGGGCGTTGAGCACCATCAGCCCCACCGTCAGCACGAGGGCCAAGCCAAAGCGCAGGCTGAGGAGGTGGTCGATCAGTTCGCGTTTTACAATGGCTGTTAGCATTGGATAGCTCCTTCTGTTGGATTACTCACATCGCGTCGTAGCGGGCGAAGAGCCGGTTGGCGAGGACAAAGAGCACCGCCGCATACAGCAACAGGGAGATCAGCGCCGGCCAAGCGTGGTGCAAGCTCTCGGCGACGGTCCAGCCGCGCTCGTGGAACCGCGGCAGGTCGCGCAAGTCGGCACCCCAGCCCGGGTCGTTGTTGAACCACGCACGGGAGCCAAACGCATCGCGGTCTTCGAGAAAGGCGATGACCTGCCCGCGATAGGTGCGGACTTGGTCGATGAAGTCGAAGTACTCTTCGCGACTGGTGCCGGCGAAGAGACTGGCGGCTTGGGCGTAAGCACCAGCGGGCAGGAGGCGTTGGAGTTGGTCGTTGCGGCGTTGGATGCGGCGAGGGAAGCCTTCGACGAGGGGGGCTTTCTCGTTCCAAGCGCGTTGGGCGTACTTCAGGCGCAACCGCTCGCCGGTGCGGACGATGTCTTGGAACTTCGCCAGCGCAGGCGTATCGGCGACATTTGATAGATAGACATGGGGCCTCTGCTCGTTTTTTATATATAAATTAGAATAGGTTCCAGTGCCGTCATCGTAGGTTACAGTGCCGCGTTCCGATAAAGAATAGTCCCGCTCAACCATATCTGTGGGAAAGTACTTCGTCTGGCCGTGCGCCCGTGCAAGGTCGGTGACCTCCTGATCAAACTCTTTCCACACCTGTGCGGCCTTGTGGTGAGCTTGAGTGTGTTTTTCGCCCATGTTGGCCTGTTCGTTGAGCCAAGCTGAGATGCCGTTGGGCAGCACAATCGCCAGCAACGCCCACGCGAACAGCGCGTAAATCAAGCTGGTCGCCGAGCGGTGCGTCGCGCACGAGATGGCCAGCCCAATCAAGTAGAACACCAGCAGATACAAAAGCGACAGCGCGAACAGCAAGCCCACCCGCGCCCACTCGCCGACCCCGACTTCGATATACTCCGTGCCCAACAGCACGAGCATCAGCAGGATAAAGCCCAAGGCCGTGGGAATGGCCAGCGTGGTCAGGCCGGCGAGGATTTTGCCGGTGAGGACTTGGGCGCGGCTGACGTTGGTCGTCAGCATCAGCCGCAGGGTGCCGTCCTCCTTTTCGCCGGAGACGGTCTCGCTGGCGATGAGGATGGCCAGCAAGCCGAGCACGAGTTGGAAGATGTACACCACGTCGAAGAAGGCAAAGATGGCGAGGTAGGGATTGCTCGACTGGAAGGGGGAGACCTCCTCGGCTTGGTAGGGCACCTCAAAGAGCAGCACCTTGACGGCCTGTCCCAACTGTCGTTCGGCCCCTCGGGCGAACGCCGCTAAGGGACGCGGAGCCCGCAGCGCACGCGGAGCCGCCTTGGGCTTGGGCATAGCGTTAGGTGGCAACCACCAGTCGCTGCCTAGGGCCGAATAATAGGTGATTTCGTGTAGTTTGCTGTTCTCAACGGCCCGCTGCGTCAGGTAACTGGCCTTTTTATGGACGTAGGTCTGAGTAGTGAGGACGCCGTTGGCGACAATGAGCACGACGGCAAGTAGGGTGCAAGCGGCGAAGCGCTGGCTGATCAGATGGCTGAGCATCTCCTTTTTGAACACAATGCCGATCATGGCGAAGCCTCCTGTGGTGTTTTGCCTTTACTACGCGGCCATGGCCCTAATGACCGCTTGGCTCTGCGTCTCCATACCGAGTTTGCGAATGACTAAGGGTTTCATGGTGGTCTCCTTGTTTTGAGTTCGTCTTTTTAGGTCCATCGGCGGTGGTCTCCGAAAAAACGTCCGCATGGGTATGGGCGGACTATAGGCCCTTGAATACAAACAGAACTGGCGCGTCATTAGACGCGAAAATTTCTACGAGTCGCCACATATTCTTCTTTGGGCTCCAGGCGAGTCGTGCGAAAAACGGGAAGCGCATCGGCCCCGTTTCAAAGTCGGCGCATTCTTCCGGCTCTTCGACGATGAACATGAATTGGGCAAAGATACGCTGCTCACCCTCCTGTAGCTTTTTCTCGATTTCTTCTCTCAACTTGGGGGGCCACTCCATAGACCCTTTGGCTTTGGGGATCAAACCGTGGGTTTGGGCGTAATCCATATAACTATCATACTGGCCTTGCATTTCTAACACCTCGAACGCACTGCCAAAAAAGGAAATGTTGCCAAAAAAATAATCGCGCCCCTTTATGGCGAGGATTTGTCGGTGCTGAGTTTTTAAGATAGCCAAGGGCGTATTGCCCGCATCAGAGACCGGCTCGGGGATGGAAATACTGACCCCCGCTACCTTTAGCATTTTTATCATAGCTTTATCTTTGAGACTGGGCCCGCTTTCCAAGTCCTTTTTCATCTTCTGTATCGCTGCTGAGTCCTCGACGCCTTCGCGCAAATAGAACTCGGCGGCAAGGCTGTCGCTTCCGGAGACGGAAAAGGCGACGAGAAAGTCGTAGAGACAGCCGCGCAGGTCGGCTTCTTGTTCGGAGGTGGTGGGAATACTCCCCTTGAAGGGGATGGCCTCGACCGCCGCCCGCAATTCATCACCGGCCTCGACCTTGATCATCGCCAAGCTATTGAGGTAGTCGAGATAGACTTGGAGGCTGTCGGGGTGGGATGAAAAGCCACCGTATTGGGGCGTCTCGGTAGCGGTTGCGCTGGAGGCAGCGAACCAAGCGGCGAACACGGCGATATATAGGATGCGAATGGTTAAGACTTTCATGATACTATCTCCCTTGTTTTGCTTGTCTGTATGCTGGCTTGCCTTGGGGGCGTAACGAGTCGCTACGCCCCCAAGGTGCGAAAATGCACATTCGTGCACCACCGCGAGGACGGTGCAAGCGGCGAAGCGCTGGCTGAGCAGATGACTGAGCATCTCTTTTTTGAACACAATGCCGATCATGGCGCGGCTCCTGTTAGTTCGAGGAGTGGGTTATTGCCTTTACTACGCGGCCATCGCCTTAATGACCGCTCGGCTCTGTATCTCCATACCGAGTTGCTTAAACAGGCGCAACGCCGTCACCCATTCGGCCAACGCCCGCCGCTTGTCGCCGTCCTGTTGCGCGTACAGGTTGCCCAAGGACACGTAGTTGAAAGCCTGCAGCCTCGCGTTCCCTAGCTGTCGGCACAAGCCCATAGAAGCTTGTATATGTCGTTGTGCCATCGCTAGGTCGCCGGCTACCATGTAGAGATCGGCCAGCAGGGACGCCATGCTACAGCGGCCTTGGGCATGACCTTGCGCCATGTAGAGGCTCAAGGCTTCGTTGCCGTTGCTCAAGGCGCGTTCTGTATGGCCTAAGTCGCGGCAGACCGAAGCGATAGAGCCGAGTTGTAGGGCCACTTCGAGGGGCGTCCCTTGCTGCCGGGCTGCCGCTAGGCCCGCCGTAAAATGGTGCAGGGCCTGCTCCGGGTCGCCGCGGCGCATGGCTAGTTGCCCCAAGCTGTTGAGCAGGTTGCCCGGCACGTCGTCGTCATAAAGGGCGCGGCTGCGCTGGAGCCACTGTTGAGCTTCCTCCAAGTCGTTCTGCTGCATGTAGAGGTTGCCCATGTTGTTGGCCATCTTGGCTGCGAGGGCGTCGTCGCTTCCTTCTTGGGCGTGCTGGATGGCCTTGCGGTAGTGCGTTGCGGCTTCGGCAAAGCGGGCTTGGCTTTGTTTGATGAAGCCGACGTTGCCTTCGGCCTCGGCTAACTCGCACCGGGAGCGGTTGGGCGAGCAGGCGGCCAATGCCTCTTGGAAGTATTGCAGCGATCCGTCGAGGTCGCCGGCGATCTGGTAGTGGTCGCCGAGTTGGGTGCAAGCGGCAAAAAGCCCCTTTTGGCACTTCCCGGCGCGAAAGAGCCGACGCGCTGTTTGGTAGTGGGTGGTCGCTTGCTCGTGCTGCCCCTTTTTGCGGCAGGTATGGCCCCATTTGAGATGCGTCCACGCCTTGGTTGTCTTTGGCGAATTCATGGTCGTCTCCTTATCGCGTTAGTGCCAGCACGGGTATGAGCACCTGCTCCGCGCCGATTTGCATTTCTACCCCACAGTGCAGCTTCTGCGGGAGGAAGCTGGCGACCAAGGCCGTGAGGCCAATGGCCAGCCGGATGATGCGCGTCTTCATAACGAAATAACGAACTCCTTTACGTAGTGTTGCTGTGGAAGAGTGCGGGTTGTTGCTTCAGTAAGCATATTGCAATTATCGTGCCAATGAGTGGCCAGCAGGTGATAATCGCGCCGATAGATTTGGTTTTATACATCCTAACCAATTGTTAAACAATGCTTTATAAAAACAAACAAAATTTTCTCGCTCGTCTCTCAGGCCCTTTGTGTAGCCCTTTTGACGGCTCAAAAGTGCGCGGATATATCGCACAAGTGCGTCGAATCATCGCACGGACACACCCGTCGCTTGCGGCGAAGGTCGGCTAAATTGAACGATGTCTGGTTTTATATATCCTAACCAATTGTTAAACAATGCTTTATAAAAACAAACAAAATTTTCTTACTCGTCTCTCAGGTTCTTTGTGTAGCCCTTTTGACGGCCTAAAAGTGCCCGTATATATCGCACAAGTGCGTCAAATCATCGCACGGACACACCCGTCGCTTGCGGCGAAGATTCGGCTAAGTTGAACGGTGTCGCTGATATTTTTTGCGTACCGTCTGACGATGTAGTTGATGCGGAACGGGCGTGGGAGTCGGCGGATGGTGCGGGTGGATGGCAGGAGGGGTTCGGCCGCTGGGAGGGTCGGTTGCGGCGGGGCGTCGCCCTAGGTCATCTCGTCGGGCGATATGGGGGGGAGGTAGGCCCCCCACCGCCGCCGGGGGCGGCGACTCCCCCCCGAGGGGGGAGTGATGGGAGAGCGTCGAATTGTCGCGGTAATACTTGGATCGCTCGCTTATATAGCGTCGTAGCGGGCGAAGAGGCGGTTGGCGAGGACGAAGAGCACGGTCGCATACAGCAGCAGGCAGGTCAGCGCCGGCAAGGCGTGGCGCAAGCTCTCGGCGACGGTCCAGCCGTGCTCGTCAAACCGCGGCAGGTCGCGTAGGTCGGCGCGCCAGCCTTCGTCGTCGTTGAACCACTCGCGGGTGCCAAACGCATCGCGGTCTTCGAGGAAGGCGATGAGCTGCCCGCGATAGGCGCGGACTTGGCCGATGAAGTCGTCGTATTCGCGTCGGCTGGTGCCAGCGAGCAGGCTGGCGGCTTGGGCGTAAGCGCCGGCGGGCAGGAGGCGTTGGAGTTGGGTGTTGAGGCGTTGGATGCGGCGGGGGAAGCCTTCGAGGAGGGGGGCTTTCTCGTTCCAAGCGCGCTGGGAGTACTTCAAGCGCAACCGCTCGCCGGTGCGGACGATGTCTTGAAACTTCGCCAGCGAGGGCGTATCGGCGACATTGGATACATAGAGATGAGGCGTCTGCCCGTCTCTTATGGAGTAGGTTCCAGTGCCGGCGTTGTGGACTCCAGTCCCGCGACCAGGCTTTGGTTCCTCCAGCTCGAGCATATCTGTGGGAAAGTACATGGCTTGGCCGTGCGCCCGGGCGAGGTCGGTGACCTTTTGATCGAACTCCTGCCACACTTGCGCGGCCTTGTGGTGGGCTTCGGCGTGCTTTTCGCCCATGTTGGCCTGCTCGTTGAGCAAGGCTGAGAGGCTGTTGGGCAGCACAATCGCCAGCAACGCCCACGTAAACAGCGCGACGACCAAGCTAGTCGCCATGCGGTGCGTCGCGCATGAGATCGCCAGCCCAATCAGGTAGAACACCAGCAGATACAAAAGCGACAGTGCCAACAGCAAGCCCACCCGCACCCACTCGCCGACCCCGACTTCGATGTTCTCGGTGCCCAACAGCAAGATCGTCAGCAGGATAAAGCCGAGGGTGGTCGGAATGGCCAGCGTGGTCAGGCCGGCGAGGATTTTGCCGGCAAGGACTTGGGCGCGGCTGACGTTGGTGGCCAGCATCAGCCGCAGGGTGCCGTCCTCCTTCTCGCCGGAGATGGTCTCGCTGGCGATGAGGATGGCCAGCAAGCCGAGCACGAGTTGGAAGATGTACACCACGTCGAAGAAGGCAAAAATGGCGAGGTAGGGATTGCTCGACTGGAAGGGCGAGACCTCCTCGGCTTGGTAGGGCACCTCAAAGAGGATCACCCTGACGGCTTGCCCCAACTGTTGTTCGTCTCCTTGGGCGAACGCCGCTAAGGGGCGCGGGGACCGTAGCGCACGTGGGGCCACCTTTACCTTTGGGCCAAAGCCATCGTTAGGCTGGACCGAATTATCGCTGCCTAGGAGAGAATAATACGTGATCTCGTAGAGTTTAGTCTCCTCAATGGCCCGCTGGGTCAGGTAGCTGGCCTTTTTATGGACGTAGGTCTGAGTAGTGAGGACGCCGTTGGCGACGATCAGCACGACGACGAGTAGGGTGCAAGCGGCTAAGCGCTGGCTGAGCAGATGACTGAGCATCTCTTTTTTGAACACAATGCCGATCATGGCGCGGCTCCTGTTAGTCTCGAGGAGTGGGTTATTGCTTTACTACGCGGCCATCGCCTCAATGACCGCTCGGCTCGGCCTCTCCATACCGAGTTGCTTAAACAGTTTGTTGTGTGGAAAGGGATAGATTACATAGCACTGAGTAAAAAAGCCTGCGGTACGCCGCGGCTGAAAAACGCCTCTACCGAACGCCATATCGCGCGCTCGGAATCCCAAGCTAAGCGAAAGAAGGAAGGAGTACGCCCTGGTATCTCAAATGTCGTGAACTCCGCTGGTTCTTCGACAATGAAGAAGACATCTACAAAGACCATCTTTTCACCGGTCTTTAGGCGTTCCTCTATTTCTGGGCGCAGTAAGAGTTCGAGTGTCGTTATGCCCTGCGGCAGCATGCCTTGGGTCGCGGCGTAGGCTGCATAACTATCGTACCCTTCCTGCATCTCAAACACTTTGAACGCGCTGTCGAAAAAGGACACGTTGCCAAACAGATAATCGCGTTTCAATGCTTCGAGGACGACGAACCTGTACGCCGCTCTGAAAACGTCAAACGGCCTATCGCCTTTTAGCAAATCAGGTCTTTCGCTCTTAAGAGCCTTTTTGATGGTCTCTACGCTGTCGGGATAGATATTTCCCCCGCGCAGGTAGAAGGCTGCGGCGAGGCTATCGCTGCCGGAGGCCGAATGAGCAACCAAGAAGTCGTAGAACCAAGTGCGCAGGCTGGTTTCTTGAGCTAGGTCAATAGGAGCACCTAGCTCGACGGGAATGGCCTCGATGGCCTGCTGCAACTCGGCCCCGGCCTCGACCTTCATCATTTCCTGACCGTGGATATAGTCGTAGAAGACTTGGAGGCTATCGGGGTGAGATGAAAAGCCGCCGTATTGGCTTTTAGGATCAGCAGTGGCTGCGCTAGAGACGCCTTCTTGGGCTATGCCCGCAGATTGGGCGAACCAGATGGTGCCTAGGGCGAAATACAAGGAGCGAATGGCTGAGGGTCTCATTTTGTTCCTCCTCTATTTTTTGGGGTTATCTCGGAACAGCGGCGATTCAAGACGCATTTAGACAATGCTGGCTCGCAGCCACGCCCGGTAAGCGAGCATGTAGGTGAGAAGGGCGAAGAAGAATAGGCCGATCACATCGACGACCCCGTGCCGCAGCAAGGTCGTCGCCGACAGGTTCTCGGTGAAGACCGGCAGCGTGTCCGGGTCAATTTTTTGCCGCGACAGCCCTTGGGCGACGAGGTGGATGTGCATGCTTTTGGGATCGTCGCGGTCGCGGTTGAGCATGGTCTGCTCGAATTGCTGGACAAAGGTGCGGGCTTGCGCGACGAAGCTGCGATGGCGCGCCAGCCCGGTGCCGGCGAGGGCCTCCATGCCGTACTGAAAACAGCCGGTCGGCGACAGGCGCACGAGGTGGCGGGCGTTTTCGACCTCGCCGAGGCTGTAGGCCAAAAAGCGGTCTTCGCGGTCTTGGTGAAACTGGCGCACGGCGCGTTGGGCGTCGGCCAACTGGCGCAGTTTCTCCGGGTTTCTCAGATCGCGGTGCTGCAAATGGTGAGCGAGGTCGTTAAGTTTTTCGTGGGCTGGCGTGTTATTATTGGCAAAGCCCCACCCCAACACGAGCTCCTCCTCGAATTCGCTGACCAACACGCGAGCAGCTAGCGCGCCGCCGGTGGCTGGCCACAGCAACACCCCACAGGTCCACAGCAACAGCACGCCCATTAGGCTAGATCGCGTGGTGCTGCTCCGTATCGACACCCACAGCCCCAACCCGACAAAGCAAGCCAGATACAGCAGCGATAAGCCGACCATGCCGACGATGCGCCCGGCCTCGACCAGACCCAAGTTCATCTGCGACAGCGCGAGGACGATGAGTAAGTTGACGACGAGGGCCAAGCTCAGCACGAGGGCGAGGGTCAGCATCGCGCCGAGGAACTTGCCCAACAGCAGGGTGTGGCGCGGCAAGCTCTGAGCCATGACTAGCTTGAGGGTGCCGCGCTCTTTTTCGCCGATGAAGGCGTCAAAGGTGAACAACAAGGCCATGAGGCTGAGCAGGCTGCCGATGATAAAGACCCAGTCGATGGCTTGGGTCTTCAGCAGTTGGCTGGCCTTGGGGGCCCAGATGTCGATGATGTCCCAGTAGATGAGTTGAAAGGGATAATAGACTTTTATACCATTGGAGAGAATTCGGTACCCACCCGTTGTCAGGAGGCGTTCGGGTAGGGCGTCGTTGGCACCAGCGGCGCAGAACATGAGGGGGCTGGGTTTTTTATAGAGATAGGTCTGCCCCGAGTGGAGGATTAGCTTCCACAGGCCCCGCTGGGCGTTGTTGCGGCCAACCTCTTGCTGGGCTTGGACTTGCTGGAGATAGTGGTCGCGTCGGAACTCGTAGGAGCCGCCGACAAAGCTGAGGGCGTTGAGCACCATCAGCCCCACCGTCAGCACGAGGGCCAAGCCAAAGCGCAGGCTGAGGAGGTGGTCGATCAGTTCGCGTTTTACAATAGCTGCTAGCATTGGATAGCTCCTCCCGGGTCGCTGCGGCGCAGGGCCAGTTTGAGCAAGTTGCCCGGCACATCGTCGTTATAGAGGGCGCGGCTGCGCTCGAAATAGGCTTGGTGGCCATCGGCATCGGGCGAAAAGCCGCCGTATTGGGGCTTCTCGGCAGCGGCTGCGCTGGAGACGGCGAACCAAGCGACGAGCACGGCGAAATACAGGATGCGAATGGATAAGGGTTTCATGGTTCTTGGCTTCGTCTTTTCAGGTTAGTTGCGTTCTCGCGGAGGCGGTCTCCGAGCTACAAGAATGAAAATTGCACCGGCGCGTTATTAGGCATGACGATTTCTACGAGCCGCCACATAGCCTTCTCCGGGCTCCAGACGAGTCGCACGAAAAATGGGTAGCGCATCGGCCCCCTTTCAAAGTCGGCGCACTCTTCCGGCTCTTCGACGATGAACATGAATTGGGTCGCCACCCATTTTTCGCCGACCTGTAGAGCTTCCTCAATCTCGTTGCCCATGAGAAACGAACCCTTATGGCCCATAGGGAGCAGGCCGTAGGTCTTGATGTAGTCCAGATAGCGCTCGTATGCTCCCTGCAACTCGAACACGCGATACGCGCTGTCGAAAAAGGAGGCGTTGCCGAAAAAGTAATCGCACCCCTTTGCGTCGAGGTTTTGTCGGTGCTGGGTTTTTAAGATGGCAAGGGGCGTATCGCCCGCATCGGGGACCGGCTCGGGGATGGGGATACTCATCGCGAGTCCCGCCGCCTTTATCTGTTCTTGAACCTTCTTTATTTCGGCGATTTCTTCGGGACTAAGACCGCGTTCCAATCGCTCTTTTATCTGCTGTATCTGGTCGGGGTCATCGACGCCTTCGCGCAAGTAGAAAGTCGCGGCGAGGCTGTCGATGCCGGAGACGGAAAAGGCGACGAGAAAGTCGTAGAGCCAGTCGCGCAGGTCGGCTTCTTGTTCAGAGGTGATGGGGACACCCGGCTCGACGGGGATAGCCTCAACAGCCTGCCGCAATTCGTCGCCGGCCTCGACCGGGATCACGTCCAAACTGCTGATGTAGTCGAAATAGGCTTGGTGCCCGTCGGCATCGGGCAAAAAGCCGCCGTACTGGGGCTTAGGCTCGGCCCCGGCTGCGCTGAAGACGGCGATCAGGGCGAAATACAGGGTGCGGATGGCTACGCTTTTCATGGTGTTCTCCTTGTTTTTGGGTTGCTGCTTCAGTAGGCATTAAATGCAATTATCGTGCCAATGAATGGGTAGCGGGCGACAAGCGCGCAGAGTTCTTCAACTTTATACATCCTAAATACCTGATAAATAATGCTTTATAAAAGTCAAGCTAATTTTCTCGTCCGTTTCTCAGGTCCTTTGCCAAGCCCTCTTGACGCCCCAAAAGTGCGCGGATATATCGCACAAGTGCGTCGAGTTGTCGCTTTTAGTGCGTCGAATCATCGCACGGCTTCTTGGGGGTAGGCCCCCCACCGCCGCCGGGGGCGGCGACTCCCCCCCGAGGGGGGGAGTGATGGGAGGGGGAGGGAAGGGGAGGGGAGCGACCGACGGGATGGGCTTCTTACATGCCTAACAGAAGCATTTGTGTTTGTGGTACGCCAACACTGAAAAAGGTTTCTACGTGTCGCCACACGGCCCGTTCTGGGTCCCACACGAGCCGGAAAAAGGACGGGGTTCGTCCTGGCGTCTCAAATCCGGTGAACTCCTCTGGCTCTTCGACGATGAACATGATGTCGGCGAAGACCAGTACTGGTCCTGCATGTCGAATACCCTGAACTGGCTATCGAAGAAAGATGCGTTTGCAAAAAAGTAGTCGCAGTCTAGATCCGCGAGTGTTTTTTGATATTCGGCTTTGACCTTTTCAAATAATTCTGGAATGCCACTCTTTATCTTTGGGTCAGGGTTCTTAATTCTCTCACGTAGATAGAAGGTGGCAGCTAGGCTATCGTTGCCCGAAGCTGAAAAGGCGACCAAGAAGTCGTAGAGCCAGTCGCGTAGCCCCGCTTCTTGCTCGAGATCAATAGCCGTACCTAGATCAATGGGCACGGCCTCTACGGCTTGCCGCAATTGGGGCCCAGCCTCGACCGTCATCATCTCTTGGCCGTGAATGTAGTCGTAGAAAACTTGAAGACTGTCGGACGAAAAGCCGCCGTATTGGCTTTTGGTCTCGGCGACGACCTTGCCGGGGCAGTACAGCCAAGCTGCGGCAAAGGCCAAGTACAGGGTGCGAACTGCGAGCGTTTTCATCTGCATTCTCCTTGTGATAGATGGCAGGGGCCGTCGGGTGTTCGCTACGTTTGCAGCGAATTGTCTTTGGAGTTGGTGATTGCCCTCTTAGATCACGCTACTGCGCAGCCACGCCCCATAAGCGATCAGATAAGTGATGACCGGCAAAAAGCACAGGCTGATGACATCGACGCGGGCTTGGCCGATGAGGGTGCCCGCCGACAAGTCTTCGCGGAAGACGGGGAGGCTCTCGACGGAGACTTTGCGCTTGGACATGGCTTGGGGGACCGGAAACAAGTGCATGCTTTTGGGGTCTGCGCGGTCGAGGGCGATGATGGTTTGTTCGTAGAGCTGGGCGTAGGTGCGTACCTGTTCGATAAAACTCTTGTGGCGCGCTAGTCCAGTGCCAGCGAGGGCTTCCATGCTGTACTGGAAGCAGCCCATTGGCGACAGGCGCACGAGATTGCGGGCGAATTCGGCTTGGTTGAGTTGATCGGCCAGTATGCTGTCCTCGACTTGCTGTACGGCGCGGCGGTCGGTGCGGATGGCCTCGGCAAATGGCTGCACCTTTTCGGGATTTTTTAGATTGCGTCTGGTCAGCTTGGCCGCGAGCAGGCTCATTTTACTTATGGTCGGCGATTCCATCACCATTTTGTCCTTTTTATAGATCACCGGCGTCGCGCTCTGACTTTTGTTTTGCAACAAACGGGCTGCCAAAACGCCGCCGGTTTGCGGCCAGATTAGGGTAGTGCAGGTCCACAGCAGGAGGACGCTTACCAAGCTGGCGCGGGCACTGCTACTGCGGGCGGATACCCATAGCCCCAGTGACACAAAGATGCTCAAATAGAGCAGGGCTAGTCCCACCATTCCGACCAACTTCGCGGTCTCGCCGGCGCCCAAATTCGCTTCGGAAAGCGACAGTACGAGCAGCAAATTGACGACCACGCCGAGGACCATCACCAAGGTTAGAACGAGCATGGCCCCCAAGAACTTGCCCAGCAGCAAGGTGTGGCGCGGCAGGCTTTGGGCCATGACCAGTTTGAGGGTGCCGCGCTCTTTTTCGCCGACGATGGCTTCAAAGGTAAATAACAGGGCCACCAAGCTGAGGACGACGCCGATTATGAAAACCCAGTCAATGGCTTGGACCGACAAGAGCTGCTGAGCAGTGCGCCTCAGCGAATCTTGGAAGGAGTGAGAGCCCAAGAAGGAGATAACCCATATACCATAGATTTTAATTTTGTATGTACCCTCTGTCATGTTGTACGCCCCGACGCGGTTGGGCAAGGCGTGGTCGGCCTCGGCAGCGCAAAACATCAGTTGGCTGGGCTTTTTGTGAAGATCGCCCGGCCCCCTGACAGCCAGTTGCCACAGCCTAGCGGCGTCGGCGCGTAAGGTCTCTTGCTGGGCTTGCACCTTTTCGAGGTAGCGGTCGCGCTTGTACGAATAAGTGCCGCCAGCAAAGCCGAGGGCGTTGAGCACCATCAGTACTACCACCAGCACCAAGGCAAAGCTGAAGCGCAAGCTGAGGAGGTGATCGAGGCATTCGCGTTTTACAATGGCGGTCAACATGGCGTTTTCTCCTTATGCGGCATTGTAACGGGCAAATAGGCGATTAGCAAGGACAAATAGACCGGCGGCATACAGCAGCAGGATGGTGAGGGCTGGCAAGCTCTGGTGCAAGCGCTGATAGGAGGTGGCCTGTCGCTCTTGGAAGCGGGGCATGTCGCCGAGGTTAGCTTCCCACCCTGAGTCGTCGTTGAAGTACGCGCGGCTGCCAAAGGCGTCGCGGTCTTTGAGGTATCCGAGGAGTTGGCGGCGATAGTCGCGCGCCTGCTCGATGAAGCCGTAGAATTCCTCTTGGCTGGTGCCGGCGACGGCACTGGCGGCTTGGGCGTAGGCTCCGGCTGGGAAGAGGCGTTGGAGTTGGGCATCTTGGCGTTCTAAGCGGCGCAGGAAGGTTTCGACAAGGGGGGCTTGGGCGTTCCACGCGCGTTGGGCGTATTGCAGGCGTAGCAGCTCGCCGCTGCGGAAGATGTCTTGGAAGGTAGCTAACCCGGGCGTGTCGGCGATGCTCTTAATATATAGTTCGGGTTTTGATCCGCTATTGGAGAACATGCCCAGTCCAGACCTCGGAAATCTCTCGTCCGGCCGGCCTTGCTCGATCAGGTTGATGGGTGGGTATCTCCGCTGGCCGTGGGCGCGCACTAGATCTTGCAGGACTTGGTCTAACTCGTCCCACACTTGGGCCGCTCGAGCGTCGGCTTGGTCGTTTTTCTCGTTCATGTTGGCTCGCTCGTTGAGCAGAGCGGCGATAGTGTTGGGCAGCACGATGACCAGCAAGGCCCACAAAAAGAGCGCACACACCAAACTGGTCGCCGAGCGGTCAGTGGAGCACGAGACGACCAAGCCGATCAGATAGAGCACCGTCAGATACAAAAGCGAGAGCAGGAACAGGACGCCCATGCCCCACCATTCGGCGAGGCCCACGTCCGCACCGTCCGTGCCCAAGAGGACGATCATGAGGATGATAAAGCCCAAAGCCGTGGAAATGGCCAGCGTCGTCACCCCACTCAAGAGCTTGCCGGCGAGGAGTTGGGCGCGGCTGATATTAGTCGTCAGGGTCAGCCGCAGGGTGCCGTCTTCCTTTTCGCTGGAGATGGTCTCGCTGGCCATGAGGATGGCCAACAGCCCCAACACGAGCTGA
Organism: uncultured Latescibacterota bacterium; assembly: GCA_958295495.1. GTDB lineage: Bacteria > Latescibacterota > UBA2968 > UBA8231 > UBA8231. The sequence continues at coordinate 5,208,091 of OY282352.1, read as the reverse complement.
AAGACATAGACCAAGTCGTAGGTACTAAAGAGGGATAGAAAGTGGTTGTCCGAGTTGAAGGGATCGACTTGCTCGGCGATGTGGGGTACTTCAAAGAGCAACACCGGCACGGCTTGCCCTAGGCGGGCTTCGGCGCCTTGGGCAAACAGCTCTAAAGGGCGCGGTGCCCGCAAGGCGCGGGGGGCGACTAGATATTTGTCGCTCCTGAGCCGAACCGACCGGTTGATGTCGGCGGCCAACGCACCATAATAAGTGATGTCGCGTGGCTTTTGGGCTTCGACGGCCTTTTTGGCTTGGTAACTGGCCTTTTTTAGAGACCAGCTTTGGCTAGTGACCAAGCCGTTGGTGCTCATCAGCAGCACGGCCAAGGTGGTGCAGATGGCAAATTGCCGACTGAGCAGGTGCGAGAGCAGCTCTTTTTTGAACACGACGGCGATCATGACGGCTCCCTTTGGGATTTGTAGTGGGTTGCCTTTGCTGCAATTGTTTGCGATTAGTGGGCAATAGGGCGAATGCAAACGGCAGATTAACTACCTCTCCGAGGTGAAGTACTAGCCGCTAGGGCTGCAAGCCCCAAGCCAGTTGAGACGATGTGCTTCATAAGCGTTATCTCCTTTCTGTTGCTGTGGAAAAGTGCGGGTTGTTGCTTCAGTAAGCATATCGCAATTATCGTGCCAATGAGTGGCCAGCAGGTGATAATCGCGCCGATAGATTTGGTTTTATACATCCTAACCAATTGTTAAACAATGCTTTATAAAAATAAGCAAAATTTTCTTACTCGTCTCTCAGGCTCTTTGTGTAGCCCTTTTGCCGGCCTAAAAGTGCCCGTATATATCGCACAAGTGCGTCGAATCATCGCACGGATACACCTGTCGGTTGCGGCGCAGGTTCGGCCTATTGGGGCCGCGTCTGACGATGCCGTTGATGCGGAACGGGCGGTGGATATGCGGTAAGTCGGCGGATTTTAGCGGTATCCGCCGTTTTGAGGCAGGACAAGGCGCGGTGAAGCGCAGACGAGAATGTCTGCGCCGCGTTTTAGGTACTGCATCGCTTTTTCTGTTGACGTCTCTATACCTATTCTATACCTATATCGTTCAATACCTTCCAACTAAAGGAGAACTGACATGACGACCACCCCACCCCTAACTCCCGAAGAACGTCTGGCTAGGCTTGAGGGCGTTTACGATCATCTAGCGACGCAGGCCCATATTGGCGAAGTCAAAGCCGAAATGCAGGCCCATATCGGCGAAGTCAAAGCCGAAATGCAGGCCCATATCGGCGAAGTCAAAGCCGAAATTGCCCGAGCAGAGGGAGACCTCAAAGCCGAAATTGCCAACCTCAAAGGCAGTTTTCGAACTTTGCTTATTGCACTATCTGCTGGTCTAGCTCTACTCAATATCATTTTACGGTTCTGGCCTTCGTAATCTCGTCGATGCGGTCGGCCGTAGAAACGGGCAGCCCGTCTATGAGCTGCCCGTTTCTTCTGCGTTGCCTACTAGCCCGATTATATGGCCGAGAATAGAAAAGGATGCGGCAGTTTGGCGTTATAGACGACCTCGACAAAGCGCCACATTGCCCGCTCCGAATCCCAGACCAGTCGGCAAAAGAAGGGCGTGCAGACCAGCCCGGTCGCCCCGGCGAACTTCGCAGGCTCTTCGGTGACAAACGCGATGTCAGTGAAGACCCGCTTCCCACCAGCCCGCAACGCCGCTTCCACCTCTTTCTGCAATTTGAACCTCGCCTTGACAAAACCCCTCGAGTACGACCGATAGCTCTGGTAGTAGCCCTGCATCTCGAACACCTTGAACGTGCTGTGGCGAAAGAAGGCCTTGCCAAAGCGGTAGTCATAGCCTTGGTCGTCGAGCATGGCGCGGTGCATGGCTTGGAACAGGGCAAAAGGGGTGTCGCCTTGGGGGATGCCCCAACCTTCTAAGGTCTCTTGCAGGTTCTTCAAGGCCGTGGGGTTATTGACGCCCTCGCGCAGGTAAAACTCGGCGGCGAGGCTGTCGGTGCCGGAGGCGGAAAAGGCCACGAGAAAGTCGTAGAGCCAGGCGCGCAAGTCGGCTTCTTGTTCGGGGGTGAGGGGGACGCCGGTGGCGATGGGGATGGCCTCAATGGCCTGCCACAGCTTGGGACCGGCCTTGACCTCGATTTTCTCCACGGTGTGGATGTAGTCCAGCAAGCCTTGGAGAAGATCGAGGCGGGGGGCAAAGCCGCCGTGCGGGTACTCGGTTTCGACGGCCGCTGCGCTGGAGACGACGATCAGCGCGAGAGATAGGATGCGAATGGCTAAGCGTTGCATGATGCCCTCCTTGTGGAAGAGTGCGGGTTGTTGCTTCGGTAAGCCCTATTGCAACTATCGTGCCAATGGAGTGGCCCAGCGGTCGCCAATCGCGCCGATTACTTTAATTTTATACGTCTAACTTCCCGTTAAATAATGCTTTATAAAATTAAGCTTATTTTTTCGTCCGTCTCTCAAGGCCCTTTTTACCATCCCTTAACGCTCTAAATTTAGCGGTATCCGCCGTTTTGATGATCTACTCACTGTTCGCCAGCGGACAGCAAGTGTTCGCCAGCGGACAGTAGGGGTTCGTCGATGCGGAACGGGGGAGACTTCCAAGAAGCGTTCTTAAAACTTGCGTCAATTGCCGACGGGGAAATGGAGAATCAAGCCGTCCTTGCCGCGCAAGCGGGCTTCACCGCGCCTTTAGGCGTGCCATCGAGAATGGCCGTCGGCCTCTACGCGACCATCTTCGGCGTCCTTGCCGCGCAAGCGGGCATGCCAACGTTCCTCGTCTTGTACTATTATATCAGTTGTGCGAGACCATAATTTTCAATGGATTCTGCACGGCTACTAGAAGGGTTCAGGACCAGCGGCTGTATTGGCTCACGTCTATGCCGAACTGCTTGATCTTGCGCTGTAAGTTGCGCCGCCCCAACTGGATCTGCTGAGCGGCCTGACTGATGTTGCCGCCGGCTTTCTCTAGGGCCTCGCGGATGAACTGCTCCTCAAAGCGCTGGCGCGCCTCGTGGAATAGCGAGTCGGCTACTGGCTCTTCCCGAAGGTGAAGGCCGGTGTTTTCCACAACAGTCGTCGGCAGATCCTCCACCTCGATTTCCCGTCCCCTGGCGAGGGCTATGGCGCGCATGATCGCGTTCTCCATTTCGCGCACATTGCCCGGCCAGTCGTAGGCTTCAAGACACGCTAGGGCCTCCTTGCTGACCCCTTGTATTTGTTTGTTGAAGCGGTCGTTTAGGCGGTCGATAAAGAAGTGGCAGAACAAAGGGATGTCGCCCTTGCGCTGGCGCAGCGGCGGCACCTCAATGGTGACCGCGTTGAGGCGGTAGAACAAATCCTCGCGGAACTGGCCCTCGGCCACGGCCTGCGTCAAATTGCGGTTGGTCGCGGACAGGACGCGCACATCTACCTTGTGGGTTTTGGTCGATCCCACCATCTCGAACTCCCCTTCCTGCAACACGCGCAAAAGCCGGGTTTGCAACCCCACCTCCATGTCGCCGATTTCGTCGAGGAACAGGGTGCCGCCGTCGGCCTCCATAAAACGCCCTTTGCGGTCGCGCACCGCGCCGGTGAAAGCGCCTTTTACGTGCCCGAACAATTCGCTCTCTAGTACGCCCGGGTTCAAGGCCGCGCAGTTGCAGCGCACAAAGGGGCCGGCCGCGCGGTCGCTGGCGCGGTGGATGGCCGCGGCTACGAGCTCTTTGCCGGTGCCGCTCTCGCCGCAGATTAGCACGGGCAGGGGCATGGAGGCCACGTCTTGGACCAACCGATAGATTTGCCGCATCTGCTCGGTCTCGCCGACCATGCCCAACCCCGCGCCCTGTGCTTGGCGCAGGTGCTCGTTTTCGGCCCGCAGCTTTTGCAACTCGCGGATATTGTTGATGTGGCTGAGGATTTCTTCGGCGTTAAAGGGCTTGGCCAGATACCCATAGGCACCCAGCTTGATGGTCTCCACCGCGCTTTGCACCTCCGCGTACGCCGTCAGGATGAGCACTTCTTCGGGCCGCTCGCGCACGTTGAAGCGCCGCAGAAATTCGAGGCCGCTCATCTCGGGCATGTGCAAGTCGAGCAGGATGATGTCGAAGGACTCGTCGCGTAGGAGCGCGAGGGCTTCGCGCGCGTCCGAGCGGGTTTCCACCGCAAAGCCCTCGCGCCGCAAGATGCTGCTCGACAGCTTCAGTAGGTCCTGCTCGTCGTCAATCATGAGTATTTTGCCGTCGTATTGGGCCATGTCTATGCCTTTTCCTCTCTATTGTAAGGCAGCAAGAGCGCGAAGCAAGTGCCTTTGCCAACGCGGCTTGCCACCTCTATGTGGCCGCCGATTTCCCGCAACTGGCGCTGGGCAATGGCCAGCCCCAAGCCCGTGCCTTCCCCCGGGGCTTTGGTGGAAAAGAACGGCTCAAATATGCGGGAGAGTTGGGTTGGATCAATGCCCGTGCCGGTGTCGCAGATTTCTATGGCGACGCCCTCTTGCTCGGGACGGACGCTCACCTGCAAGCGGCCGCCTTGGGGCATGGCTTGGAAGGCGTTGCGGATGATGTTGAGGTAGATGTCCTTGAGCATGTCGCGGTTTATGAACACGGCTGGCACCGGCTCAAACTGCCGCTCAATCGAGATGCCCAAGTGCTCGGCGTGTTTGGTCTCCAGATCAAGTAGCTGCTCCAGCACCTCGGTCGCGTCGATCCGCTCCCCTAGGTGCTGGGCCGGCCGCGCGAAGTCGAGCAGGCTGCCGACGCGCTCGTCTATGCGGCGGATGGCCTCGCGCATCATCTGCAAAGTCTCGTCGCGCTCCTCTTTTTCTTCGGGAGCCAACCGCGGCAGCAGGTCGCAAGTGTTCTGCACAATGGCGAGGGGGTTTTTGATTTCGTGCGCTACGCCGGCGGCCACCGCCCCGAGCGCCGATAGTTTTTCGGCCTGCATGTAGTGCAGTTCGAGCAGGTGTTGCTGAGTCTGATCTTCCACCATGAGCAAGGTCTCGCCGCGATGGCCATAGCTCAGCTCGGCCTTGCGCAGGTTCCAGTAGTGCATAATGCCCTCGGCGTCTTCGATTGCGAAGTTGTCCACGACTTGCAGATTCGGGTGGGCCGCCAGCCAAGCGCGTATTTGGGCCCCGGCGTGGGTCGCGCTCAATTCGGCGGCCGGTTCCGGCAGCAGCAAGCCAGCCCATGCCTTGTTGCTCTGCACGATGCAGTACTCGGCGTCGAGCACGGCAATGGCGAGGGGATTGTCCTCGATCAGATGGCGCTGCAAGTCCAAGGTGCTCTCCAAGTCCCGCTGGCGCGCGACCAGCGTTTGGTCCATCTCGACAAAAGCGTCGGCTAGTTCGCCAATTTCGTCTCGGCGCGTCACAGGCGTTCCGATGAGGGGATAGCCGTCCCGGCGGCGACGCACGGCGTACGTGAGCAAGACGAGCGGCGCGACGACCGAGTTGCGCGTCAATCCGCCCAAAATCAGGGCCCCTAGTGCAGAAAGCACGATGACCGCATAGAGGGAGTACAGCACGACCGTGTACGGGGTATATGCCTCGTCTCCGCGCTGTTCGATGGCGACGATCCAGCTCCAGTCGCGCACGGACGCAAAACCCGTGACCCACTTTGTCCCCCCCTCATCGCGCCACAAGAGGACTCCCGCCGGCTCGCGCATGGCCTCTATGTGCGGGTGGTGTCGCCACGTGTAGAAGGACTGACGCATAGGTCGTGCCAGATAGTGCCCATCGTCGGCGTGGAGCAAGGTCGCATAGCCGGTCCGGCCGATGCGGATGAGATTTATCTTTTGCCAGACTCGGTGAAAGTCGAGGCGAGCTATTAGGATTTGTTGGGGCGGCTGGTCGTCCCGTTTCACCGGCAGGGCGACAAAGAGCTTGGGCGTTTCCTTGAATGTTTCGATCAGGGCAACATATAAGTTGCCTGCTGCGGCCTGCTCCCAAGTCGCGTCCCAGTCGTAGGAAGCGGGCAGTACAAGCGAAGTGCTGGCGATCTGTATTTGGTTTTGGGCGTCCACAAGGTAGAACGCCTCCACCTCGCTAGATGCGAGCGCGGCCTTTTTGAGCAAAGCGTCCAAATCCTGCGGATCAGTTCCGACCGTTTGTGCGAGGTCCTTCAAGTTGGAGACGATTGGGGAAAAGATGCGGGCGATTTCCTCAGCCGTGCGGTACGCCATTTCGCGGCGGCTGTCCAGCACGGCCTCTTCTATTGTCTCGCGGGCCGTGTTCAACACGATGAGATCGACCAGCAACACGGGCACCAGCCCAAAGGCGAAGTAATAGCCCAGCAAGCGCAGCCACAGCCGTTGCCTTTTACCGCGCCAGCCTTTGAGCCTCGCGGCCCAGGCCTTCAGGCTTGCGCTCGTCCGTCGTATTCGCGCAACCATGAAAAAGCGGCTCTCTTCGCTCCGCACTCCTGCGTTGCAAGAACCCGACCGCCGCGCTTCAGCGGCCTACGACAGCGGTCGAGAAGGTGAGGATGCCGAAACGGGTGGCGCGGTGGAAGTCGGCCTTGGGCGTGCCGGTATCGGACCACAGCCCAAATTGGCCTTGGTAGCCCTTGGTGCGGTTGAGTCCGGTGCGCCATTGGTCGCCGTCCTGCGGCGGAATCTGTCCACCCAAGTGGCGAAAGTTGTCGTGGGGGATGGCGATTTCGAGAATCCAGCTTTGGTCGGTGTCCGAGTGGTCGTTGAGGGTGCCGTCGTAGGTCGTAGCGATGACGACGCCCTCGCTTTGCCAAGACGGATGAATGGCCTTGGTGCGCTCCTTGCCGCCGTCGAAGGCGATGTAGTCGAGCAGAGTGCCGTTGATGTTCATCTCATAGCCATAGTAGTTGCCGGGGACTGCTGCGTTGGGGGTGGCGAAAATCTCGACGGCGTCCTCTTGGTACACCGGCCCATCGTGCGCGGTTACTTCTGCATCCAGATACGGATCGACGCACTCGTAGATGATGTAGAGGTTGTCGTCGTCCCAGAGCAAGCGGGCGGTCGTGGATTGCGGAGCTTCTTTTTCGAGGTCGCTCCAGGGCATTACAAAGGCGATGGGCGCGGCGTGCTGCCAGTCGGCCTCGGCTAGGCGACCATCGACTTGGATCCCTTGGTCGGTGCGGAGGACTTGGTAGGTGGGTAGCTCAGCAGGCAGGGCCTTGAAGCGGGTGGTCTCTTGGGCGCTGGCAGAGCCGGCGAGAGCGAGGGCGAAAAGCAGGTAATAGGGCATGATCAATCCTTTTGGTTGGGGTGGTAGGGTGCATCGCGGCGCAGGGCGGGGCTTTGGCCGCGGGAGAACGCCTTGGCGATTTGGTCGCAGCGCTCGTTGTTTGGGTCGCCGGCGTGGCCTTGGGTGTGTCGCCATTGGACGACGGGCGTGTTGAGCTGGTCCAAGGCGCGCCAGAGGTCTTGGTTTTCCACGGGTTTGTTGCTGGCCGTGCGCCAGCCCCGCTTCTTCCAGCCGCGTATCCACGCGGTGATGCCTTGGCGCAGATACTGGCTATCGGTGATGAGGACAATGGCGCAGTCGGCTGTTGCGCCGGTTGGGCGCAGTGAAGCGGCCGTGCGGAGGCCCTCAATGGCCGCTTGCAGCTCCATGCGGTTGTTGGTCGTCTCCGGGGCAAAGCCGCCCAGCTCCACGATGCGGCCACTGCCGTAGAGCAGCCGCGCCGCCCAGCCGCCCGGCCCCGGATTGCCGGCGCAGGCGCCGTCGGTGAAAATGGTCAGTGTATTCGAGGGGTTGGTTTGCCGTTGTAGCACTCGGATTGCCTTCATTGAGGATGCGCCGCTGGTTTGCTACAATAAAACACAGCGCGGGTGGCGGCAATTGAGGCGGGTATTGGCGGTGCTCTGCCGGGTCCTATTTGTGCCCAAGGTGATTGCCTTTAGATTAGAGGCTTCCTTTATCTGAACCTTAGAGAGAAAATGCACTATGGCAGCGTATGATGTGGCAGTTATCGGCGGCGGTCCAGGCGGGTATTCAGCGGCCATCCGCGCGCGGCAGTTGGGCTTAAAAACCGCGCTGATTGAGGACGCCGAGTTGGGCGGGATCTGTCTCAATTGGGGCTGCATTCCCACTAAGGCCCTGCTCAAGCAAGCCGAAGTGTACCAGCTTTTCTTGCGCGCCGAGGAGTTCGGCCTGCGCGTCGCCAAGCCCGCAGTGGATTGGGATGCGGTCATTGGCCGGAGCCGCCAAGTCGCCGCGCAATTGTCCAAAGGCGTGGCCTACCTGATGCAGAAGAACCAAGTCGAGGTATTCGCCGGAAGGGGCCGGTTGACGCCCAGCCGCCAAGTGGCGGTCGAGGACGCCGCGGGCGAGGTCGTGGCCGAGCTAGACGCCGCGCACGTAGTGCTGGCCACCGGCAGCCACCCCAAATCCATTCCGGGCGTCGAATTCGATGGCGAGCGGATCATCGCCAGCCGCGAGGCCATGGTCGTGGCCGAGCAGCCCGCCTCCCTCGCCATCATCGGGGCTGGGGCTATCGGCGTAGAATTCGCCTATTTCTATCGAGCCTTTGGCAGCCGCGTCTTGCTCTTAGAAGCCCTGCCCCAGGTCTTGCCGCGCGAAGACGAAGAGATTGCCGCGGGCTTGGCCGCCAGCTTGGAACAGCAGGGAATCGAAGTGGTGACCGAAGCTAGGGTTGAGGAAGTCAAAAGACAAAAGCGCAGGGTCGCGTTGCGCTACCAAGTCGGCGGGGAGGAACAGACGCGGCGAGTAGATCAAGTGCTGGTTGCCACCGGCGTTGAGGGCAATATCGAAGGGCTGGGGCTGGAAGCACTGGGCATCCGCACCCGCGACGGCGCGATTGTGGTTGACGAGCGGATGCAGACCAGTGCCAAGGGCATCTACGCGATTGGCGACGTAGCCGGCCCGCCGCTGTTGGCACACGCGGCCGCACAGGAAGGAATTGCGGCCGTCGAGTTTATAGCTGGCCGCGACCGGCCCGCCTTGGACCCGCGCCAAGTGCCCAACTGCATCTATTGCCAGCCGCAAGTAGCCAGCGTCGGCCTGAGCGAAAAACAAGCGCGCGAAGCCGGATACGACGTCAAGGTTGGGCGCTTCCCGTTTGCGGCCAGCGGCAAGGGACAAGCGGCCGGGGAGACGCAGGGCTTGGTCAAGCTAATTTTTGACGCGCGCTACGGCGAGTTGTTGGGCGGGGCCATTCTGGGGGCCGAGGCCACGGAACTGATCGCCGAGTTGACGTTGGCCCTCCGGCTCGAAGCCACCTATGAGGAGCTTTTGTTTACCACCCATGCACATCCGACCCTGTCCGAGGCGATCATGGAAGCGGCCGGGCAGGCGTTTGGCGAGGCCATTAATTATTAGGAATTAGGAATGGGGAATGTAGAGTCGTTGGGTCGCGTTTGTGGCATAGCGGCCCCTGCGCTTCCATCGCTGGACCAGCTTCTGCCGGCCGAGCCGCTGCTTTTGATGGGAGCTGGGCCGGTGCCGGTGGCGGCGGAGGTCGCTCGGGCCGGTGGCATGGTCATCAACCACTTGGGGCCGACGATGGATCGGCTAGTGGAGCACATCAAGCAACTAGCTAGCTATGCCTTTCAGACGGCCGACGAGCACATCTTGGGGATTGGGGGGCCGGCGTCGGCGGCCATGGAGATGGCGATGGGCAATCTGCTCTGGCCCGGCCGCCGCGCCTTGGTGCTGCAAAACGGCTGGTTCAGCGGGCGCTTTGCCGAGATGGCGGCTGGGGTGGGGGCCGAGGTAGAAGTGCTGGCCGTGCCGGAAGGGCAAGCCGTCTGCGCCGAGCGCGTCGCCGAGCGCCTCAAAGGTCAGCGGTACGACGTGGTGACGATGGTGCAGGGCGAGACCTCCAGTGGCGTTTGCACGGTGGATTTGCCGGCGATTGCCTGTTTGTGCCGGCAGCACGGGGCGTTGGCGGTAGTCGATGCGGTCTGCACCTTGAGCACCATGCCGTTGGACAAGGACGCTTGGGGCATTGACGTGGTTTTCACCGGCAGCCAGAAGGGCTTGTCGTCGCTGCCGGGCGTGGCGCTGATCGCCTTTTCCGACGCGGCTTGGGAACAGGTGCACCAGCATCCCGGCCCTAGGCCGCACTGGTGCTTGGACGCACTGCGGGCGCAACACTTTTGGCAGCACCACCAGTACCACTACACAGCCCCGGTCTCCGGGCTGTTGGCCCTGCACGAGGCCCTGCGGCTGGTCTGCGAGGAGACGCTAGAGCGCCGCTTTGCGCGGCATCGGCACTCGTCGTTGGCCCTGCAAGCCGGCATTGAGCAGATGGGGCTGGTGCTGGCCGCGCCGCGTCCCATTCGCCTCAACTCGGTGGTGGCGATCCAAGTGCCCGCCGGGGTGGATAACGCCCGGGTGCGCGCCGATATGTCGAGCCGCTTCCACGTCGAAATCTCCGGGGCCTTTGGCCTCGACATCGTGCGCATCGGCCAGATGGGCGAGCAGTGCCGAGCACCGCACCTGTTCCGCGTGTTGCACGCTTTGGGCGGTGCGCTAACGCCCGAGGGAGCAGCCGTGGATACCAGCGCAGGGATGGCGGCGTTGGAGAGCTATTTGTCGCACTGCGGAGACGACGTGATATAGAAAGGACGAGGAGCTAAAACGCGAATGCGCGATTGATTCAGGAGCAAGTTCCCCTTGAAAGTCAGGTCAAGTTTGTTCTTCAAGGGGGCGGCGATGTCTCGGGCAAGTTGGTAGAAATCGGGCGAGAGCACCTCAAAATTGAGGCCGGAGAAAACCAGTCTCCAGTCACGATTCCCATTGATCGGGTTAGCTATTGGCAGCCTCTGACAGATACCGCGCACAATGGACAGAACGATGCCGACGCCGGCGTTGACGCTCAGCCCGGCAAGCCGTTGGATACACCAACTCTTTCCAGTCCCTAAACGCAGATGTGCTCAATAAAGCGGGCGTAGAGATCGACGCTGGCGCGCAGTTGGTCGGTTTGGATCCATTCGTTGGCGGTGTGGGCTTGTGCAATGTCGCCTGGGCCGAGGACGATCATTTGTTTCATTTTCTCGACAAAAGCCATGCCGTCGGTGCCGTAGGCTACTGTGGTGGGTTTGCGGCAGCCCGTTAGCTTGAGTGCCGTGCGGACCAGCGGGGCGTCCACCGCGGTGTAGAGCGGCTCGCCGCGATGCTTGAGCGCGAAGTCGAGGCCGTGCTTTTCCGCACTTTTGCGGGTTGTGTCGATCAAAGCATCGACGTCGATGCCGGGCATGGGGCGGTAGTTGAGGGTGCAGATGCTCTGGGCGGGGGAGATGTTGGTGGCGCGGTTGTGATCGTTGATGCCGATGCACCACTCGGAGTGCGGCGGCACGAATTCCTCGTTGCGATAGCGGCGTGCGCTGAGCACCTGCTCGTTGAATTGCTTCATCTCCGCGAGGAAGGGAATCATCTTGAGGTTCGCGTTGATGCCCTTCAAGGTGCTGGTGTGCGCAGGGCGTCCCTTGGCCGTGACTTGGATGGCGAGCGAGCCTTTGTGAGCGTGAACGACGCGAAGGCTGGTGGGTTCGCAGATGATGCCGCAGCCGATGCAGGCCTCGGCAAAGAGCTTGGAGTGGGCCGTGACCTTTTGCGCGCCGATGGCGTGGACCTCCTCGTCGGCTGTGACGACGAGGTAGAGCGGGGCAGTCAGATCGGCAGCCTTGAAGCGGGCGGCCGCGCAAATCGAAGCGGCAAGAGGGCCTTTCATGTCGCAGGAACCGCGGCCGTAGAGCTTGCCGTTGGCCTCGTAGGAGTCGTAGGGGTCGCGGTGCCAGCCGTCGGCGGGATTGGCGGGTACGACGTCATCGTGGCTCATCAGGGCCAGCCCGCCCTCTCCGGTGCCCAGCTTGCCGACAATGGAGAGCTTGGCCACGCCCGCCTCATCTGTGTAGGGCACCTCTTCTATGCGGAAACCAAGCTGGTCTAAGACCCCAGCTATGTGTTGGGTGACTTCGACGTTGCTGGTTTGGCTTTCCGAGGGATAGGCGACTATTTCTTTGGTCAGTTGGACGACATCGAGTTTCATGGCAGACCCGCTTTCGCCGAGGGAATGGTTGGCACAAGGTACAAATTTAGTAGGGGGCTATCAAGGGCGTTGACAGCCCAGCCAAAAGGCGATATGAATAGGCGGGTGAGAAGCAACAAAACGGCCCGCCTCCAAACAGCGGAAGCGGGCCGGCAGACGAGTGGGACACGTCCTTTTAGCTCAGGGCGTTGTGCAGTTCAGTCCAGTCGTCGAGGTTGTTGAGGTTGACGGCGTCGAGGATGCTGCCATCGTCGCTGAGGCCAGCAGCGTTGAGGATGCTGCCGCGGGTCTCGTCGTCGTGGTTGTAGCCGCGGATGGCGGCGTTGGAAGCGTCGATCTCGCTCTGGGGAATGGCCCCGCCGCGCTGGGCCTTGACCCAGTTTTCAAACTCGATATAGCTGGCCTTGTTGTCCTTGACATAGGCCACGGCCGCGTCGCGGTCGATGCCGAGGCCGTCGAGGACCATCTGGTCGAAGCCCGCGCCGCATTCCGGGTAGTCCGCAGGCAGTTCGCCGGCCGCGCTCAGGCGCAGCTTGGACCAAAGGCGGGGCAGGTGAATCGCGCCGAGCGGCCCGGCGATATCCGAACTGATATTGGGGATGGTGGCCATGAGGTGCCTCCTATGGGGAATGAGTTAGGTAAACGGCTCAAACAGTACGGTCGCTCAGGCCGGCTGTCAAACCGATAGCAATGGACAAAATGCGCTTTGGCGTCATTGGGGCCGCCGGCCGCGGGCGGGGCTTTATCCCCACCCTGCTGGCCCATCCGGCCACGGAAATTGCCGCGCTGTGCGACATCCGCCGGGAAGAAGTGCAGTGCCACGCGGCTGAATTGGGTGTCGAACAGGTCTTCACAGACGCCGATGAAATGTTCGACGCCGGGCGGGTGGACGCGGTCGTCGTGGGCACGCCCATGCCGTGGCACGCGCCCCAGGCCATTGCGGCCTTGGAGCGCGACATCCACGTACTCAGCGAGGTGACGGCCGGGGTGTCGGTCGAGGAGTGCCGCGATTTGACGCGGGCAGCGCGGCGCAGCCGAGCCGTCTATATGATGGCCGAGAACTACGTGTACACCAAGTCCAACGCGCTGGTGAGTGCGCTGGCCGAGCGCGGCCTTTTCGGCGAGCTGTACTACGCCGAAGGGGCCTATATCCACGAGCTGAAACAGCTCAACGAGATCACGCCTTGGCGGCGGCACTGGCATACGGGCGTCAATGGTTGTACCTATGCCACGCACAGCTTGGGGCCGGTGCTGACGTGGTTTGCCGGACAGCGGGTGGTGGCCGTCTGCACCATGGGCACTGGGCACCACTACCGAGATCCGCGCGGCGATTTGTACGAAATGGAGGATTCGGTGACCATGATGTGCCGGCTCTCGGGCGGCGGGTTGGCGCATATCCGGGTCGATATGCTCTCGGACCGGCCGCACCAGATGACGCACTACGCGTTGCAGGGGACCGATGGCGCGTACGAGTCGGCTGACGGCTTTGCGGCCGCGGCCAAAATCTGGCTGCGCCGCCGCAGCGCGCAGCCGCGCTGGGAGCCTTTGGAAGCGTTGGAGGAATTTTTACCTGATCATTGGCGGCACCCGCCTGCCCAAGCCCTTGCCGCTGGACACGGCGGCGGCGACTATTGGGAGGTACAGGACTTTGTCGCGGCCATTCGCGGGGAAAAGGCACCGGCCATTGGCATCGACTTGGCGATGGACATGACCTTGCCCGGCCTCGTCAGCCAACAGTCGATCGCCCAAGGGTCGGCTTGGGTGGCCGTACCCGATTCGCGCAACTGGACCTAAAGGAGCAAGACCATGCCTAAGCCCAAAATTATGTTCTACCACGACGGCCGGCACCCGCTGATTTACATGTACGAGCCGCCGATCCAGAAGGAGGAGTACGAGCAGGGGGTAGATGAGTTGTTAGGCACGCCAGTTGAAGCCATCATGTTTTGCCTCGGCGACGGTCGCACCGTGCTGCACGATACCGAGGTAGGGGAGCTATGGGGCCACAATGTGAAGCGGTGGCCGCATTTGATTTTTCGCCGCGCCCACCAAAATGCCCGCGACCTGATCCGCAAGGGGCACGACCCCCTGCGCCTGGTTTGCGACCGCGCCCACCAATACGGCAAACAGCTCTACCCAACGCTGTTGGTGCAGCAGGGTCGGGGGCCGCGGGAAGAAGACGTGCGCTGCTCGGACTTCCGCTTTGACAACGCCCATCTCGAAATCGGCGTCCAAGACGACGTGCCCGCCGACTATCCCGGCCGCACCTGCCTCGACTTCAAGCATCAAGAAGTCCGCGACGAGCGCTTTGCCCTGATTGCCGAGACTTTGGAAAACTATCCGGTCGATGGCTTTGAGCTGCAGATGAACTACCAGCCCTACTATTTCCATCCAGACGAGGTCGCGGCCGGCCGCAAAATTATGACCGAGTGGGTGCGCAAGGTGCATGGTGCTGTTAAGCGGAGCGGGGAGCAACGCGAATTGGCCATCCGCATTCCCTACAGCCTTGAGGGGTGCTATGCCGTCGGCATGGACGTCGAAGCGTGGTTGCGCGAAGGGCTGGTCGATGTGCTGATCGGCCAGGCGTTTTCCGGCCCCGAACTTCTGGACTCGACCATTGACTTCCGGCCCCTAATTGCGGCGGCCCAAGGCACGGGCTGTCGGGTTCACGCGGCCCTGCAAAGCCACGTGGACTCAGATCGCTTGGGGGAGGCGACCCTTGAGATGGTGCGCGGGGCCGCCTGCAACTACTGGGCGCAGGGCGTCGATGGCCTGTACTTGGCGCACTGGTTTGGCAACTGGCCGTACCAAGCCTCCTTCTACGAGAAGCTGCGGGAAGTGCCCTACCCAGAGGTCATGGCCGCCCGCGACAAAATTTACTACGTACCGACCGCGACCGGGCGCTTTCCCAATCCCACCACCGAGCCGGGGACGACCATGCAGCTACCGGCCTATTTGCAAAAGGGGCACAAGGCTTCCATCACCCTGTCGGTCAGCGACGATTTGCGGCGCTGGGCCAAGGTGGGCCGGGTCCACGAGGTGTTGCTGCGGGTGCGGGTGATGGGCCACACGGAGCGCGACCGGCTGAAGTTCTATCTCAACGGCCGGGAGTTGCCCGCTGGCCTGCTGCGCAAGATCAACGAATTGTACCGGATGTCGGCCCCGCGCTATCGCACGGGCTCCGGGTATTGGTATGCGTTTAGGCTGGACGCCAAATACTGGCCGAAAAAGGGGGCCAACGCACTCGCCGTCGAACTGGTGCGGCGGGACGCCCAAGCACTGCCGGAGATCTTTGTGCGCGATGTGGAGCTGGATATCAAATACCTGATGGGACGCAATTTTCACCGCGGCCAAGACGTGGATCTGGGGCCGAGCGAATCGTCGGGGATGTGAGCTGATAAACGACCTTACTTCTTCAAACAGAAAGGAATCTCATGCCCAGAGGCATTCGCAACTTCGCCATTTTTGCCATCGCCCTGCTCGCGTCTTGGATCATCGGGGCCAATGTGTCGCCGACGTGGACGGTTGAGCGGACCGAGTTGGACGTGAAAACGGACAGCGACGGCAAGCTGTACTACATTTACCGCGAAAAACCCGCCTATTTCGAGGCCGTGCCCATGGCGCAAGCCCAGCTCGATCCGGCCAAAATTCACGGGGCAACACCGCCAATCACTGAAGAATTTGTCTTTGTGGCGGAGGCCGACCGCTACTACAAACTGGTGGCCAAGCGCCACTGGAGCTATTGGTCGCTGCTGCCGGCGGTGGTGGCCGTGCTGTTGTGCTGGCTGACCAAAGAACCGGTCACCTCGCTACTGGGCGGCATCGTCTCCGGTGCTCTCCTGATGGGCCGCTACGACTTCACCGGCGAGGTGCTGATCCCCTCGTTGGCGACCAAAAATGCGGCTGGGATTCTGCTGCTCTACCTGTGGCTGTTGGGCGGGCTGATGGGGATATGGTCGCGCACGGGTGCAGCCCAGGCCTTTGCCGAGTTTATGACCGTGCGCTTTGTGCGCGGCCCCAGAAGTGCCAAGCTGGTCGCTTGGATGCTCGGGGTCGTCTTCTTCCAGGGCGGCACCGTCAGTACGGTGCTGGTCGGCACCACGGTCAAACCCATTGCCGACAACGAAAAAATCAGCCACGAGGAGCTGGCGTACGTGGTTGACTCAACGGCCTCGCCGATTGCGTCCCAGCTCGCGTTCAACGCTTGGCCCGGCTATGTGCAGGCGTTCATTTTCGTCTCTGGCGTCAGCTTCTTGACTACGGAAGCCGACCGCATTGCCTTCTTTTTTCAGAGCGTGCCCTTTTGCTTTTACGCCATTTTTGCCGTCTTGGGCACGTTCCTCCTCAGCATTGAAAGACCCCTCTTTTTGGGCAAGCAACTCAAGGAGGCGATCCAGCGCGCGCGCACGACCGGCCAGCTCGATGCCCCGGGTGCCGATCCCCTGAGCGCCAAGGAATTGCAAGGGAGCAACGTACCCGAAGGCTACACTCCGCACGTCCTCGAATTCTTCTTGCCGCTGGGCACGCTCATCGCCATTGCCGTCGGCACCTTTATCACCACTGGATCGCCCAATGTGCAGTGGGCCTTTGGCATTGCACTGCTGTTGGCTGCGGGCATGGCCTTGGCCAAGGGCATGGCGCTCAAAGACCTCATCGCCGGCTTCCACGATGGCATTAAGGGAGTGGTGCTCGGCTCGGTCATTTTGCTGCTGGCGATTACCATCGGCGGCATCAGCAAGGAGACGGGCGGCAGCATCTTTTTGGTCGAACAGCTCGGCGAGAGCATTCCGTACTTTCTCCTGCCGGTCTTGCTCCAGCTTCTCACGATGACCATTGCCTTTTCCACTGGCACGAGCTGGGGCACGTACGCGGTGGCCTTCCCGCTGGCCATGCCGCTGGCTTGGGCGGTAGCTAGTGCTAATGGTCTAGCGCATCCAGAGCTTTTTATGACGTTGTGTTTTGCTGCGGTCATGGACGGCAGCGTGTACGGCGATCAGTGCTCGCCGATTTCGGATACTACCGTGCTTAGCTCCATGTGTACGGGCTGCGACCTGATGGACCACGTCAAGACGCAAATCCCGCAGGCGACGATTGCGGCGAGCTTGGCGGCTTTGTGCTGGACCCTCGTGGCGTTCTTCACCGCCTAGTGTTGGCCTATTCCTCTCTTAGGGAGCCTGCGTTATGCCTACCTTTCTCGACTCGACCCCCCTCCTCGACGACCCGCCCGCGCTCCGCGACCGCATGCAGCGCGACGGCTATCTCTTTGTCTGTGGCCTGCTGCCGGCCGACGAACTCGAAGCACTCAGGCTGCGCTTTTTGGCTGTGGCCCGCGACGCCGGCTGGGTCCAGGCCGACGCGCCGCTAGAGGACGCCATCGCCGATCAAGACGGCTTCTGCGTCGAGCCGACGCCCGAGTATATGGACGTCTATCGCCGGATGTACGCGCTGCCGCAATTCCACGCTTTGCAGCACCACCCCGCGCTCGTCGGCCTGCTCGAAAAGCTGCTCGGCGGCCCGGTGCTGCCCCATCCCCGCCTCATCGGCCGCACCATCTTTCCCAAGCGCGAGTCCTTTACCACGCCGCCGCATCAGGACTTCATCCCCATTCAGGGCACGGCCGAAACCTATACGGCTTGGTTCCCGCTCCACGATCTGCCGCCGACTATGGGTGGGCTGGAGGTGGCCGCTGGTGCGCATCGCGGGGGCGTGTATGAGTTCAAGCCGGCCTTGGGTGCTGGGGGGTTGGCGATTACCGACTCGCTTGCAGGGTCTTGGACCGGCGGCCCCTTCGCGCAAGGGGACGTGCTCTTCTTCCACAGCATGACGCCGCATCGCGGCGTCCCCAACACCGGGGATCAACTGCGCCTGTCCATTGATGCCCGCTACCAGCGCGTTGCCGATCCCATCGCCCCAGGCAGCCTGCTGCCGCACAGCCAGCCCAACACTTGGGAGGCCATCTACGCCGAGTGGCCCGACGACCCCTTGCAATACTACTGGCGTCGGCACGAGCTGGACGTGGCTGACTACGACGATAGCTATCACGAAGAGCGCGACCGTCAGGCCCTCGCGCTGGGCGAGCAAGGCGATCGGCTAGCCGTCTCGGCTCTCCAGCGCATCATCGCCCGCGATGGCGATTCCGACAAGCGCCAGCGGGCCGCCGAGCTCCTCGCGGCCCTCGAGGAAAAATAGCCCTTGACCTTGGGAAATTTTACGAGAAGTATCGCAAGAGCCGGCGGCCATGGATCGTCGGCTCTTGTCGTTTGGTCCCGTCTGTAAGCCGCACTTAGGGACGTGATTTTTTGTCGCAGCAGAAGTAACACCCTGCACTGTTGTAGGTGTTTAAGTAGTACACCGCTAGGAAATACATGGACGTAGATACGCTGTACCGTCGCTACGGGCCGATGGTCATGCGTCGCTGTCGGCAGCTTTTGCGCGACGAAGACCAAGCGCTCGACGCCACTCAGGACGTGTTTGTGCGGCTGCTGACGCGGCGCGACCGCCTGCGCGACGACGCGCCCTCCAGCCTGCTCTATCGCATGGCCACCAACCTCTGCCTCAATCGCATCCGCGACACCCGGCGGCGAAAGACCACGGCCGACTCGACGCTGCTGGAGCAGATAGCCTGCTTGGAGGACGCCGAGGGCCGGATAGAGGCGCGCACCGTGCTCGCCAAGCTCTTTGGCCAGCAGCGCGAGTCAACGCGCACGATGGCCGTCTTGTACTACGTTGACGGTATGACTTTGGAGGAGGTAGCGCGAGAAGTGGGGCTGTCCGTGTCCGGCGTACGCAAGCGGTTGCTCGGCCTGAGAGCGTCGCTGCAAGAGATGGAGAAGGCATGAACCAGCAAGAAGAGCACCCCATAAGCGACTACCAGCTAGAGCGCTACCTGTTGCGCGAGGGTAGCGACGATGAGTTGGCGGCCTTGGACCGTCGATTGGCGGCCGATCCAAAGCTCGCGCAGCGCCTAGCCGCCCTAAAGCGCTCCAACGAGGAAGTGCATCGACGCTACCCGCCCGAGTGGATGCGCGGCCAGATCGAGCTAAAACTCAAGGCTTCGGCGTTGAGCTCAGCCGAAACGCGGGCGCAGGGCCGGCGCGCCCGACGAACGTGGAGTGGGTATCGCCTTTGGGCCGTGCCGGCCGTGGCCCTGATCCTGGCGGTGGTGGCGGTGCCCACTCTCTTTGACCAAGCCCCGGAAGCACCCGCACTGCGGGTCAAGGGCGGCGAGCAGGGGCCGCGCTTGCTGGTCTTCCGCAAGCTGGCCAGCGGGGCAGAGCGCTTGCAGGACGGGGCCTTGGCCCAAAGCGGGGACTTGGTGCAGCTCGCCTACCGCTCCGGTGGCTTGCAGTACGGGGCGATCTTATCCGTTGATGGGCGCGGTGCGATAACCCAGCATCTGCCCGCGACTGGGGCAGACGCCGTGCTGCTGGCGGCGCAAGATACCCTCGACGTTGCCTACGAACTGGACGACGCGCCGTTGTGGGAGCGGTTTTACTTGGTCGCGGCGGACCGCCGCTTTGCCCTAGCCCCGGTCCGGGCCAAGCTGGCCGCTGGCGATGTGGCGTTGGTCGCCAATGTCCGCCTTTTTACCTTCGCCCTACGCAAACCGGCGGCCCCTTAGCTCAGGACCAGCGAGGTATCTCTATGGAAGCCGTACTGAACTTTCAGCCCGTTATCGATCTGACCGAAGAGCAATTTTTTGACTTTTGCCAGCTCAATCGCGACGTGCGCATTGAGCGCAATGCAAAAGGAGAAGTACTAGTTATGCCACCAACCGGAGGAGCAACGGGCGCCCGGAATGCAGAAATCACCATGCAGTTGCGCTTATGGGCAAAATACCGTCGGCAAATCCCGGTTGCAGTGCGGGAAAACCTCAATGCCCTATCGGCCGATCCCCCCTGGCCGGAATTTGTATTGAATCTCAGCGAAATCTGGTAGCTCTAAAGTCCCCATGCTATCGCGGCTGAGTGTGCTAATCTCGCTCGTCGTTGCGGCGGGTCTGTCTCTGCAGCCGGCAGCAGCCGAGGTGCGCCGGTTGGTGCTGGCTGCCGGGGCCAACAACGGCGGAGTGGATCGCGAGCTGTTGCGCTACGCGGTCTCGGACGCGGAACACTTCGTCGAGGTGTTGCAGGAGATGGGGGGCTTGGACCCGGCCGATGTGTTGCTGTTGCGCGACCCCGACCTAACCGCTTTCGAGCAGGGGCTGGCCGATCTGGGCCGGCGGGTGCGGGCGGCTAGCTGGCGGGGGGACCGCTTAGAGGTACTGCTTTACTACTCGGGACACGCCGACGAAGAGGGCCTGCTTTTGGCTGGCGATCACCTCGGCTATCAGCAGGTGCTCGACTCGCTAAAGACGACCAAGGCCGCCGTCCGCATCGCCGTCCTCGATGCCTGTAACTCCGGGACCATAACCCGCATCAAAGGGGGCAAGCCCCGGCCGCCCTTTTTGGTTGACGAGTCCTTCGACATGCGGGGGTACGCCTTCCTCACTTCGAGCTCGGCCGACGAGGCAGCGCAGGAATCGGACCAGATCGAGGCGTCCTTTTTTACTCACTATCTAATTTCCGGGATGCGCGGTGCGGCCGACGTTACCGGCGATGGCCGGGTGACCCTCCACGAGGCCTACCAGTTCGCCTTTGACGAGACGCGGGCGCGGACTATTGGCACCGCCGGGGGCACTCAGCATCCAGCCTATGAGGGCCAGATGCGCGGCACCGGCGGCGTGGTGATGACCGAGGTGCGCCGCAACGCAGCGGGCCTGTTGCTAGCCGAGGACCTCGCCGGCCGGCTCTCCATCCGCAATGCCCAGCAGCGCCTAGTCGCCGAACTGAACAAATCCCCTGGTCGGGTGGTCGAGTTGGGATTGGTGCCGGGGGCCTATACCCTGTTCTTGGAAACGTGGGATTCGGGCTGGCAGTGGGCCGAGTTGGCCCTGGCCAAGGACGAGTTCGCCAAGGTGCGGGTCGGCGACTTTCGCGTCCTGACCCCAGAGGACGCCCAGCTACGGGGCGGCTCGAGGCGGAGGATCACCTTGGGACGCCAAATCGAGGTTGCCACCAGCGAGCGCTACACTCTGTCGCTGGGGCTGTTGACCAATACCCAAGACGCGGCGTTCCGCGGCGTCCAGTTCGCCTTGCTGGTCAACCAAGCGCGCGCACGGACGGGCACCCAAGCGAGCTGGGTGGGCAACTTGGCGCTCAAGGAGGTTGATGGCTGGCAGGTGACCGTCACGGGCGTCAACTGGGGGCTGGGGCCTTTGCAGGGTGGACAAGTAGGTTTGCTCAACATTGCCTCTCAAGTGCGCGGCTGGGGGCTGGGGCCTTTGCAGGGTGGACAAGTAAGTTTGCTCAACATCGCCGGCAAAATCCGCGGTTGGCAAGTGGCCGGGGTGACCAATTTTGCCGGCGAGGTCAAGGGCCTTCAGGTCGGGTTGTTGAACGCGGCGAGCGAGGTCAAGGGCTGGCAGGTGGGCCTGATCAACCTTTCTGGCCATATCGAGGGCGGCCTGCCCATCGGGCTGATCAACTACTCGCACAGCGGGCTTTTCAACCTCAGCACTTGGCGCGACGAAGTCGGCTTTACTATGTTCACCCTCACCTCGGGCAGCCGCTCGTTTTACACCTCTTTTACCACTGGCTTTGCCAACGAGGCCGGGCAGCGACGCTGGGCGTTGGGCGTGGGGGGCGGGGTGCAGAAGCGCGGGCGGCGGTTCTCCCTCGGCCTCGATGTACATATCTACCGGATCAGCCGCGACCTCGATGATGATTACAAAGCGGGCATTGGATTTTGGCCGCTCAAAGTGGATTTGGGCTTGGACCGCTTGAGTAGGGACAACTATCTGGCCAGAATCAAACTCGAGACGGGGGTCTTTTTGCACAGCCATCTGTCGCTGTTTGGCGGCGTCTCCTTGAACCAGTTGTGGACCGATAGCCATCTCCGGCTGATTGGGTCGGGTAGCCGCTACGAGAAGGAATGGAAAGACGGGCTTTTCGCGTGGCCGGGCTTTTTGTTTGGCCTGCGCTATGGGCGTTAGGCGAGCTTAAATGTACTCATTCTCGCAACCGTCAGTTTAGGCTCCCGAGACCGTCCCAAGCCTCGCTCGACGCTCGACTATGCGACACAGACCGATTCCTCTCGTAATCGTGGTGGGGCTACTCATCCTCTTGTCGCAGCAAAAATCCACTGCAAAAGTAACACCTCGCCCCGCTGGAGGTGTTTAAGTAGTACGCCGCTAGGAAATAGTATTCCTGTGAGGCGGTGAATCCCTACGAGAAAGGAGGTGAGAAAATGGCTAAATCAAGTGGTAGTCGCGGCGGCGGTAAAGGCGGAAGTCGCGACAGCGGTAAAGGCGGAAGCCGTGGACCTGGCGGCTGGCCTGCCAAAAAGGAGAAAAAAGAATCTGGTAAAGGCCGAAATAATGCCCCTGCCTAAGTACACGACAGTAAATAGAGCATTCTTTTGTACTTATCGGCAGTCTTTTTCCCATCCATCTCCTAAATGGAGGCCATCATGCACTACCTTCTGTCGCATATCCTGTTCCTCGCCCTACTCGTCCCGCCGCTCGCCGCCGAAGAGGCCCTCCTCGGCACTTGGGAGGCGAGCATCGACGATGAAATCGGCGAGGTCACCTTCCGCGTGACCTTTCGGGCAGATGGCACCTTTGAGATGAGCCAAGTCTTCCCGGACTTTGAGGTGCCCGCGGACATGAGCGAACTTTTGCCCCCAGTAGGGCCGATTTCCTACCTCGGCATCGGCACCTACGAGGTCGCGAGCGACAGCGTTTATGTCGAAATTAAGGAAGAAAACTGGTCCGTCGGCATCGCGGACTGGGTCGAGTTTTTCACCGCGGTCGTCCGCGAATTGGCCCGCGCTGTGGCGGACGAGAGCGGCCTCGCCGACGAGGACTACCCGGCGTTCGAGCAGGAATTTGTCGACGAGTTCCTCGGTGGAATTGATACAGAGGAAACCGAATTGGGTGCCCGGTTCTATCATTACGCCATCGAGGACGAAGTCCTGTTCCTCACTGAAACCGCGGAGGAGGGGGGCGCAACTTGGGAATTGCGCCGCGTTGCGGACGAGACCTCGGTCGAGCAGACCACTTGGGGCCGCCTGAAGGCGGCTTGGCGTCCGTGATGGATCAGCACACACACTAAACGACTAATCAGGTCGATGCGGTGGCGCGTGAGGGATACCGGCCCTTGCGTGAGGGCTTTTTTTAGCGTCCGAATAAGCATGGTGCGGCTCTTGCGCTTAGGATTTAGAGGCAATCTTGGTTGATTACAAATAAACCTAAAGCAGGGCCGTACCATAACTTAGCTTACTGTCGTGTACTTAGGTCGCAGCAAAAATCCACTGCAAAAGTAACGCCTCGCCCCGCTGGAGGTGTTTAAGTAGTACGCCGCTAGGAAATAGTATTCCTGTGAGGCGGTGGATCCCTACGAGAAAGGAGGTGAGAAAATGGCTAAATCAAGTGGTAGTCGCGGCGGTGGTAAAGGCGGAAGCCGTGGTGGCGGTAAAGGCGGAAGCCGTGGACCTGGCGGCTTGCCCAGCAAAACGGGCGGGCTTTCTGGTAAAGGCCGAGATAATGCCCCTCCAAAAAGCAAATGATTGAATTGGTAGGGGCTGACGCGGTATTTCTTTTTGCGGTCAGCACCTATTCCAATTCCAAGGCTCGACGACTAAGACGCGGCTGGGCGGAATTTTCACAAGGGACAGCGCCTTCCGCCTCGGCGTCGTCAATCCTTATAGCGAATGACTAACTCGACGTCGGTCAGCAGCAAGTCGCAGGCAAGTTGGGGGTGGCGTTGCAAGAGGACGACGTCTAAGCGATGGAGGCCGCGGGCGGCTTGGTCGGCCGTGAGCGCGAAGCTGTGCCAAGCGGCGGTGCTGACATCGGCAATGGGCTGAGGATCGCCGTCGTGGCAATAGCTGATATCCGGGTCGGTCAATACCTCGCCGTCCCAGCAGCAGCGAAGCTGATCGCCGGCGACCCAATCCTGCAGACGCAGACGCAGGGTAAGGGTCGCCGGTGGGTCTGCGCTCAAATCGTCGGCGAGGTCGAGGTCGAAGTGCGGGCCAGTCTCCCGCAAGGTCGGGTAGAGGGGGACGGGTAGGGTGCCGCGCAGCCGGTCGTGTTGGTACGCGCCGCGCCAATCCCCGGTGTGCTGGCGGAAGCGGTGGGTCGCGTGGTAGAGCTTGTCTTGGCGGCGCAGGGTTTGCACCGCGCCCACTTGGGTTAGCAACTCGCGCTTTGAGTCGCGGTCGGCGTGCCAGTTGAAGGCGTATATACCGGTCGCGCCTTGGCGGTGATACTGCATGGCCGTGGCCTTGGTGCGCATGTTGTGGCGGGCCGATTCGCTTTCGGGACCAGCGGCCGGGCCGGGGACGCCGCCGTCGAAACCTGGGTAGAGGGCGATGTCGCGGTCGGCGCAGAGGGTGCGGAAGGCGCTGACTTCAATGGCTGGATCAGTACCGGCGGCACCGGCTGGGATCAGGATATCGACGAGGTTTTCTTTTGTCCAAGTCTCCACGTCGTAGCCAATGCGGTGACAGCCCTCAATGGAGCCGGCGACGCGGGCCGCTAGGTAGAAAGGCCGGCCGCGCTGTTGGGCTAGTTCGTCGGTCAGTTGCCGCGCCGCCCGCATGAAGTCGGTGAGGACGTAGCGCAGGCGATAGGCATAGTCGGCGGGAAAGTGGAAAGGGTGGCGTTGCCAGTCGAGTTCGACGCCGTCCCAGGGGTAGTTTTGGCAGACTTCGCGCAAGTGCTGGAAGCGATTTTCGCGCACTTGGGGGATGGCCATATTCCACGACAGGGCAAACCACTCCTCGGTATCCTCGCCGAGGAGCCATTCGGGGTGGTCCCTGCGCAGTTGGGTCAGTTCGACGTGGTGCAGGGTCTGGAGGTCGCTTAGCTGAGCGCCGTTGAAGTGATTGTCGTTCATGCGCAGCGAGGCATACACGTGTAGGCCGAGCTGATGGCCGCGGTCGAGGACGGCCTGTTGGGGGTCTTCGCCCCGCTCCAACATGCGGCGGATGTTTTCGGTGTGCGTGTAGCTAGCGGCGTTCTCATAGCGGTGCTGGTGGGCGTCGCCGAGCAGTTCGAGCGCGTCGCTTGGCCAGCGGGTGGCGTGTTCGCCGATACACCAGAACAGGGCACCGACTTGGGTGTCTGCGAGGGGGGCGTACGTCTTGTCGAGAAAGGCGTCCATGGACTGGGGGGCGGGCGAGTAGCCGTGCGGTGCGCCGTCCCAGTTGTAGATGATGCCGTAGTCAGGGGGATGGGCCATGTCAGCTCCTTTGCGAATTGGGCCCAAAGTACGGAGATTATCAGAAGCGGGCAACGGAGGCTAGTATGGCGACAAAATGGATGCTCTGCATGGCGTTGGTGGGTTGCGGACTGAGCGATCCCCAAGGACCAGCCGATCTGCCTAAAGAGCCGTGGAAGCGAACCGAGGAGCAGCGGCTGGAAGTGGTTGAGGAACAATGTAGCGGCCAGCCTTGGGAGCGCGGGCTGCTCTGTCCGCGTGGCGCAACCGATGCCGATACGACGAAGTCTCAAGGCGGATAAAGGGGGGTTAGGATGGAAGACAACATACTACAGGCCGTCGATCCGCAGCGCCTAATTGATACGGCCAAGGCGCTGATTGCGGTGCCCAGCCCGACGCGGGACGCCGGCGCGGCGGCTGATGCGTTGGCGTCCATATTGGCGGCGGAGGGGTTTGCCGTGGAGCGGCCCCAAGCCGATTGGCCGCAGGCACCGGCCGTGGTCGCTCGTTTAGATAGCGGCCAGCCCGGGCGGGTGTTGCAGTTCGACGGCCACTTGGACACGGTGTATCTGCCCTTTGTACCGCCCAAGGTGGAAAACGGCCAGCTCTATGGGTCGGGTGCGTCCGACATGAAGGGGGGGATCGCCGCTTTCGTCGAGGTGCTCCGGGCGTTAAGGGATGCGGGCGCACTGACCCAAGGGGCGGTCTTGATTACGGCCCACGACCACCACGAAGCACCTTGGGGCGACCGCCGCCAGCTTTTGGCCCTGATCCGCGAAGGCTTTGTCGGCGACGGGGTGCTGCTGCCGGAGTATCTGGGCGATGTGTTGCCGGTCGCCGGTCGCGGGCTGGCCGTATTTAGCGTGGAGATTGAGCGCGACGGCGCGCCAGTACACGAGGTGCTGCGTCCCGCCGGGCTGCCGGACGTGATCGCAGCGGGGGCCGAAGTGGTGTTGCGGCTGAACGCGCTGAACGAGCATCTGCGCGTGCAAACCGCGCCCTATGTCGGCAGCGACACCCTGTTTATCGGCCGGATCCAAGGCGGCCAGCTCTACAATCAGGTGCCGGTCCAATGCCGCGTCGAAGGAACTCGCCGCTGGGTGACAGCCGGCGCAGAGCCCAGTGCGCGGCGCGAAATCGAGGACCTGCTCGCCGAGGTGGCTGCGGCCAGCGGCACCCGCATCCGGCTTGCGGATTGGAACATGCCCGGCGATGCCTTTGCGGTCAATCAAAGCAGCCCGCTGGTGGGCGCGTTCCAATCCGCGCACGAACAGGTGACCGGGAAGCCGCTGCCCTTGGGCGGCAAGCCCTTTATCGACGACGGCAATGTCTTTATGGCTGCCGGGATTGAGGCCCTAACCCACGGCCCTTGCGCCGTGGGGGCGCATACGACCCACGAGCAGGTGCCGGTGGCCGAGTTGGTGCGGGTGGCGAAGGTGTATGCGCTGACGGCGCAGGCGTTTTGCTAGGTGGCCTCAAGGGCGCGCGCCGCGGCCGTGCCTTGTTCCTCATCGACGAAAAAGAGGCAGGCCCCGCCTGCGACGAAGAGGACGACGATCGACAAAATACCCACGCGCGGGCTGCCGGTCAGTACCCCAATCCAGCCCACGAGCACCGGACCGATGACCGCGGCAAACTTGCCCAGCATGTTGTAAAAGCCGAAAAACTCCGCCGCCCGGTCGCGGGGAATGAGCCGCGAGTAGAGCGAGCGGCTCAGGGCTTGGACCCCGCCTTGGACTAGGCCGACGGCTATGGCCAAGGCGTAAAATTCCCAGACGGCATCTAGAAAGTAGCCCCAGACCGTTGCCGCAATATAGACGGCTAGGCCGATGAAAATTCCCTTGCGGGTGCCAATTCGCTCGCCGAGCCAGCCAAAGGCAATGGCCGCGGGGAAGCCCACGAATTGGGTAATGCCCAAGGCGAGGAGCAGATCGTCGGTGGCAAGGCCCAGCGACAGGCCGTAGTCAATGGCCATGCGGATGATGGTATCGACGCCGTCGATGTACAGCCAATAGCCGATGAGAAAGACAAAGGTCGTGCGTAGCTGCCGAATGTCGCGGCTAGTTGCGATGAGCTGCCGATAGCCGGCCAAGACCGCGCTCCAGCCGCGACGAGCGCGCACCGGCGGCGATTCCTCGACCCACAAAAAGAGCGGCAGCGAAAAGCCGGCCCACCAAACGGCGACCAGCAAAAAGCACACGCGCACGGCCGCGCTGGCATCGGCCAACCCAAAGGTCGTGGGGTGGAGGACCATTGCCACATTGAGCGCAAACAGCAAGCCGCCGCCCAGATAGCCGAGGCTGTAGCCGAGCGCCGAAACCGAGTCGGACTTGTCGCGCCCGGCCACCTCCACGAGAAGCGCGTCGTAAAAGGTATTGCCCCCGGAGAAGCCAACGGCGGCCAAGACATAGACCACAATCGCCAGCTCCCACGCGCCTTCGGCCACCAAGTACAGGCACCCCGTGGCGAGGACGCCCAAGAAGGCGAAGGCAAACAGGAACTTGCGCCGGGTGCCACCTTGGTCGGCAATAGCCCCCAAAAAGGGGGCTAGCAGCACGACGATCAGGCTGCTGAGCGAGTTGGCCAGCCCCAGTTGGAAGGTGCTCTCGGTGACGTCGCTGCCAGCACTCCAGTAGGACTTAAAAAACACCGGGAAGAAGGCGGCGAGGACCGTGGTGGCAAAGGCCGAGTTGGCCCAGTCGTACAAGGCCCAGGCGATGATTGGTTTTTTGGCGTTGGTCGCTGGCATAATACCGTCCCCATTCCCCCTTGTGGTTGCTCATTTTCTGGCTAGCCCTTAATTGCGCCGATACCCTAGGCCACCTATCGCATGAATGTATAGTATAGCAATCGGCAATCATTTATACGATTATCCGCCGATGGAGGTAGCAGATTCTTCGCCTCGGCTGCGCCGCGCTCAGAATGACAGAGCAAGTGCAAAATGACCGCGCCTTGTCCGGCCTAAAGGCAGGGTGAACCATATAAGGCAAAAGGGCATGGTTGCCGCTGGCGTCCCTTATAGATAGCCTAGAGCCAGCGATCGTCTGCTCCTCTAAAGGACGCCTTGTTATGAACGACGAAATGTCCTACCCTGCGACACTTGATGGCGCAGAATGGCTGCGTTTTGACGCGGCGACCAATCCCTATGGACCGTCGCCCAAGGCGCGGGAGGCGATGGCCGCCTTTGTCCGCACCGGCGATTTTAGTCGCTACGACGACGAGGAGCGCGCCGAGTCGCTACGCGGGGATTTGGCGGCGCATTGGGGGCTTTCGCCCGATCACTTCATAGTGTACAACGGGTCTGGGGAAGCCGTGGTCTGGCTTTTTTTGGCGCGATTGCTGCTAGCCCAGCAGCGCTTGCTCATCCCGTCTCCGTCGTACGAGCGCTTTGTCGCGTTGGGACAGCGGTGCGCGGCCGCAGTGATTCCGGTGCCGCTGCACGAGGAGGACTTTGCGCTGGTACCCGAGCGTTTCATTGAGGCCGGCCAGCGGTCGGGGGCGCGGGTGTTGCTGCTGAGCAGCCCCAACAATCCCACGGGCAACCTCCTTTGCGGCGAGCGAGAAATGGCGCGTTTGCTCGCGGAGTTGCCCAACTGCCTGTGCATCGTCGATGAGGCGTATGCAGACTATGCCGGCCATAGCTGGGTGCCTTGGGTGCAAGAGCGGGAGAACTTGGTGGTGTTGCGGACCTTTTCCAAAGCATACGGCATGGCTGGTTTGCGGGTCGGCTACGCCATTGGGCCTAAACCCGTTATCGCCGCCTTGGGTCAGATGCAGGTTCCTTGGGCGGTTAATGCGCTGTCGCTGGTCGCGGCGCGGGCCGCGCTGGCCGACCAAGGCTATTTGCGCCAGATCGTCGCCCAGATCCGCAGCGATTGCCACGCGCTCTACGCGGGGCTGAACGAGCGACCGTGGTTGCGGGCCTATCCGAGCGCGGCGAATTTCTTTTGGGTGCGCTGCGAGGAGATCGGGCTGGAGCGGCTGCGGGCGGGTTTGGAAAAGCGGCGGATTCGCGCCCGCTGGCGGCAAGACGCGCCCGGCTTTGTGCGGCTGACGTCGCTGCGCCCCGCAGACAACGAGCATTTGTTGGCAGTGCTTGATGAGATCGAACACGCAGACTAACACAAGAGGAGAGCTATGGAATACCGCAATTTGGGCAAGGCCGGCGTCAAGGTGTCCAAGGTGTGCTTGGGCACGGCGTTTCGCGGACAAGAGGACGAGGGGGTCTGCATCGAGGTGGTGCAGCGGGCTTTGGATATGGGCTGCAATTTCATCGATACGGCCCTGTATGGTGGGGGACGATCCGAACAGGTGGTGGGCAAGGCCATCAAGGGACGGCGCGAGGAAGTGGTGCTGACCACCAAAATTTTCGGCACCTTGGGCAGCAGTCCCAATCACGTGGGGCTGTCGCGGGTCAATCTGCTGCGGGGCATTGAGGCGTCGTTGCAGCGGCTACAGACCGATTACGTCGATCTGTACTTGCTGCACAGTTTTGATCCGGTCACGCCGCTGGAGGAGACCTTGGGTGCTCTCGACGACCTTGTGCGGCAGGGCAAGGTGCGCTACGTGGGGTGCTCTAATTTTCCGCCGTGGAAAATCGTCGAGGCCCTGTGGATCGCGCAGCGCGAGCGCATGGCCTCCTTTGCCTGTATCCAGAATCAGTACAATCTGCTCAACCGCTGGGAAATGGAACCAGAGCTGATGCCCATCTGCCGTCAGTTCGGCTTGGGCATTATGACCTACAGCCCACTGGCCATCGGCCTGCTCTCCGGCCGCTTCCGTCGCGGGCAAGTGCCGCCGCCGGGGACGCCGTGGAGCCAAGACGAGCTGCACGGCATGAGTCCGGGTAAGTACAATTTTGCCGCGGCCATGACCGAGCGGGTCGATACCATCGTCCAGACGCTGATCGATATTGGGGCGCAGCACGGCAAGACCCCGGCGCAGGTGGCCATTGCTTGGATTTTAGATCACGACGAGATCAGTGCCCCCATTTTGGGGGCCGACGAACCGGCGCACGTCGAAGAGGTTTTCGCGGGCTTGGACTGGTCCTTGGCAGCGGAAGAGCGGGCTTTGTTGGACGAGGTCTCGGCGGTGAAGGGGCCGCAGAAGTACGCCTGAAGGAGGTGTGCATGAGCAAACGCAGACTGCCCATCGGCATTCAGACCTTCCGCAAAATTCGGGAGCAGAATTGCTACTACGTCGATAAGACCGCCTACATCCGGCGGCTGCTCGACGAAGGTACGCACTACTTCCTGTCGCGCCCCCGGCGCTTTGGCAAGAGCCTGTTCTTGGACACGCTCAAGGAGGTGTTCGAGGGCAACGAGCCGCTGTTTGGGGGGCTGTATATCCACGACCGCTGGGAGTGGTCGGTGCGCCATCCGGTCCTGCGGCTCAGCTTCGGCAGCGGCAACTTCAAGGAGCCCGGCTACGTGGAGGCCAACCTGATGGCGCAATTGGATGCGGTCGAACGTCGAACCGGTGTGGCGTCGGACTACGCCAGCGGGCCGGAGCGATTCGCGCACCTGCTCGAAGAACTGCACGACCAAGCCGGGCAGCCCGTCGCCGTGCTGATCGACGAATACGACAAGCCGATCCTCGATGCGCTGGAAGTGCCGGAGACCGCCCGCGCCAACCGCGACTTTCTGCGCGGGCTCTACGCGGTCATCAAGGACCGCGACGCGCACGTCCGCTTCGCGTTCATTACCGGGGTGAGCAAGTTTTCTAAGGTCAGCCTGTTCTCTGGCCTCAACAACTTGAAGGACATCACCTTAGACGCACGCTACTCGGCCATCTGCGGCTACACCGACCCCGATCTGGACCGGGTGTTTGCCCCAGAGCTTTCCGGCTTGGATCGGGACCAGATCCGCGCTTGGTACAACGGCTACCGTTGGTTGGGTGACGAGAAGGTGTACAACCCCTTCGACATCCTGCTGCTGTTCGACCGTCGCGAGTTTGCCGCCTACTGGTTCGAGACCGGTACGCCCACGTTTCTAATCGAAACGCTGTTCAAGCGCCGCGTCAGTTCCCTAGCGCTGGGTCAGATGGAGGGCAGCAGCGAGTTGCTAGCGACTTTTGATGTCGATGACATGGCGACCGAGGCGCTGCTGTTTCAGACCGGCTACCTCACGATAACGGCGGAAGAAAACCTCGGCGACGAGCGGCTCTATCGCTTGGGCTATCCCAACCGGGAGGTGCGCCAGAGCCTCAACCGCAGCCTACTGCGTTACTTGGTGCGCGATGCGACGCGGCAGATGGCCAACAGCGTCCGGCTCTACCGGCTGCTGGAGGCCAACGACTTCGCCGGCTTGGAAACGCTGTTCCACGCCTTCTTCGCCAGCATTCCCTACGAGTGGTATGTCAACAACGACATCGCCGGCTACGAGGGCTACTATGCCAGCGTGTTCTATTCCTATTTCGCCGGGTTGGGGCTGGACATTGTGGTGGAGGACAGCACTAGCCATGGTCGCTCGGACATGGCAGTTGTGTTCAACGACCACGTCTATCTGTTCGAGTTCAAGGTGGTCGAGTTGGCGTCCGCGGGCGCGGCAATGGCGCAGTTGAAGGCCCGGCGGTACGCGGACAAGTACCGCGCCTTGGGCCAGCCGATTTACCTGATTGGCGTGGAGTTTAGCAAGGACACCCGCAACGTAGCGGCGTTTGACGTGGAGTGCGCCTGACAGTAGATCAATTCACGCCCCAATTAGAACGGATGGACAGAACGCCGCAGGGGCGAGCTGATGCGCCTACTGGGCATCGGACAACTTATCGTCCTGAAATATGAGTTTTACATCGCCATAGGTGAGCATGGTCTTAGCCCCCAGATTTATCCGGCTTATGGGCCGACCTTTCGCTTTGATAACTTCCGCGACAGACATGCCCAACGATAGCTCTACCGCCTTTTCCTTGAGATCTTCCTTGGTTTCTGCAAAGGTAAAGGCAAACATATCTTGCACGGTCGCCAAGTTGTAGTCATCGGGGCTCTTGCCAAACTTGAACCTGATTTTCGTCTTTGAACCGCCCTTCTCCTTGATATTGAACTCTATTTCGGACTTCTCCACCTTGAACTTCTCGATTTTTACTTGAGTGCCTCTCGCGTAATGGCGGACGGTGGACGCAAAATCCTCGGTCGCCTCCCTATTGGCCACTAACCGCGCTTCTTCGGCAAAGTCCTCCGCCACAGACGCTTGTATATCCTGAACGCTCCCAAACGTCGCCCTATAGGAAACCTCGGGGCCGGGCAGTATGTTCGTTGCATCTTCGCCGCCTATGAGGTGTTTGATGCGAACCACGCCTACCTTGAGAAAGTACTCTTTGCCTTTCACCGACTGGCAAAATTCTACTATGGCGGCCTTATCAGCTTGAGCGTCTGCCGCAATCGGAGCCACAATGGACAGGGAGAGCAACAGCATGAACGTATGTAGTCTCATTCTATTTCTTTCTTTTGGGTTAAAGGGACGCTTTAGCCTAAGAGGCCCGGCGTCGGCCCGAGCGCGACCGAGCAGAACGCCGACCCCGGCCAGCGCCGCCGTGCGATGCCAGCAGAGCGTTTTGGTAGGCCCTAAAATATAGATTTCCTTTGAATTAGAAGCAAACATTGCGAAATTAGATGGTCCTCTGAGGAAGCAATCGCCTGCGGACGATCATAAGGACCCCCGCAACCTAGCGGCGTTTGACGTGGAGTGCGCCTGACATAATGAGGTGGATATGCTGGACGAACTGTGCAAAATCCGCTATGCCCGCTTCCGCTTGGAGATGACGGCGGTTGACAGGTTGCGGTTGCCTCCCTACAAGGGGTCAACCTTTAGGGGGGCCTTTGGCCATACCTTCAAACGGCTGGTTTGTGTCAAGCGGGATCTAGACTGTGCTACCTGTCTGATCTGCGACCGGTGCGTGTATTACTACGTCTTTGAGACCCCGTTCGGTGGCGAAGGGGACAGCCGCGGCTATGCCTTTGCGCCGCATCCTTTTGTAGTTGAACCGCCTGAGGAGACGCGGGAAATCTACGAGCCGGGGGACGAGCTGCGGGTCGGACTAGTTTTGGTGGGGCGGGCGCTGGACTATCTGCCCTACTTCATCTACGCCTTTGAGGAAATGGGGCATCGGGGGGTGGGCGCCGGGCGTGGCAAAGCCGCTTTGCAGCGGGTAATCGCTCTCGGTCCCGAACCCGGCGACGAGAGGTGCATCTATCAGCCGGATATTGGACAACTGGCACCGGACTATCCGGTCTGCGTTGGTCCGCCCGACAGCGAGGCCGTTGGAACGCGGCTGCGGCTGCGGCTGCACACGCCTATTCGTCTCAAAGCCGAGGGTCATTATACGCGCCGACTCGACTTTTCTCTGCTGGTGCGGGCCTTGTTGCGGCGCACTTCGGATCTGGCCCGCTTCCACTGCGGGGCCGAGTTGGACTTGGACTATCGGCAGTGGATTGAGCGGGCTGCGGGGGTATCAGCGGTGGCGACGACACTGCGCTGGCACGACTGGGACCGGTATTCGCAGCGTCAGGAACGGAGAATGAAATTGGGCGGCTTAGTGGGCGAAGTGGAGTTTGCCGGCGAGTGGGCCCCGTTCTTGCCGCTGTTGCGGCTGGGGGCGGATCTGCACGTGGGCAAGGGGACGGGTTTTGGGTTGGGACGCTACGAGATTTTGCGATAGTGGTCCGTCTCTACCCGTCCTCGCCGCCGGATAGGGCTACCGGGCTGGCCACTGATTCAAATGAGGAGGTACATCCATGGTCGTGCGAGAAGCACTGATCGTCGGTGTCTTGTCTAGACTCCTTATTGTGAAATTGTGAAAGGAGACATAGCGGGTATGAGGTCATTAAATCAAGACAGACTGGATGTAGTAGAGAAGACTCGTTCTAACGCCTTCAATTGGCGGGGTCAATTCACGCCCCAATTAGTAGATTACCTTCTCGAGGAGTTCGCTCCAGAGGCGTCGGCGGTCGTCGACCCATTTTGTGGCTCTGGCACCGTGCTGCTCGAATCGGCATCGAGAGATCTTGCTGCCTATGGCGTCGAATTGAATCCTGCCGCGTACGCGATGGCGAAGTTTTCTACGCTATCGGCGCTACCATTCAAACAGCGACGAGCGTTTTGCCGTGAGGTCGAAGCTCATATTGACCACACCGCTATAGAATTTGGCGATTCGCCGCTTTGGGGATCCTCTCCGCACTTTCGCGAAAAGGCGCGTAGTTTTCTCGATTTTAGTCGTGCTCTACTCGACCGATGTGAGACTAAACGACAGACTCTGCTGGCTACGCTAGTCCTTTTTGAAGCAGAGTCGGTACGCAATGGGAATTTGACTTCTGCTACTAAGTACACGACAGTAAGCTAAGTTGTGGTACAGCCCCAATTTAGGTTTATTTGTAATCAGCCAGATTGCATCTAAATCCTAAACACAGGAGCTGTACCATGCTTATTCATACGATTAAAAAAGCCCTCACGCAAGGGTCGGTATCCCTCACGCGCCACCGTATCGACCTGATCAGTCGGTTGGTGTGTGCGCTGATTCAAGTGCGTTCGGTCCATATGAAAAAACTCGCGTGTAGCCTTTCGGGGATGGCCCAGATTGACAGTCACTATCGCCGTCTCCAGCGTTTTTTCAGTAGTGCTGTTTCGCCGTCGGTGTTTACCCAGTTGATTGTATCCAAGTTAGTTCGCCCCGGCCAACAACAACTCTTAGTTATGGATCGCACCCATTGGCGGTTGGGTCGCACCGATCTGAATGTGTTGTGTGTCGGCTTAGTCTATCAGGGGGTCTCGATTCCGTTGGTATATCAGTCGTTGCAAAAGCCAGGCCACTCCAACACCTCAGAGCGCAAGCGTCTCCTGACGAAGGTATTGGCCTACCTTGATCCCCGCGTATGCTGTTTAGTCGCCGACCGCGAGTTTATCGGTCGAGCGTGGTTCGCCTTTTTGCTGGAGCAGCAGGTCGATTTTGTCATCCGCCTGCGCGGCAATACGTCGCTTACGCTCGACGACGGTCGGCGACGGTATGGGGCTACTTTTAATGCACGGATGCCGAGAGGTACGACCCGATCCTACCCACAGACCACCCTCTATGACGGCTTGACCCTGAATTTGGTGTGTCACCGCCCCATCCGCGGCGAGCGCATCCTGCTCATCACCAACCGAACCGACCTCAAGCAGGGGCTGGCCGTCTATGGACAACGCTGGGCTATTGAAACGACGTTTGCCTGTTTGAAATCGAGAGGATTTAACCTCGAAGACACCCATTTGACCCACCCCCAACGCTTGCACCTACTGCTGGGACTGCTGGCATGGACGCTGCTATGGGCGCTGTTGGTAGGACGGCGGTTGCATCAGAGAAAACCCATCCCCATAAAAAAACATGGACGACCAGCCATAAGCCTCTTTCGAAAAGGGTTGGACCAACTCACACAAATCATACACCAAACACGGGAGCAACCTAAACACAACCGACAATATCAACACATTTTACTGTCGTGTACTTAGCTTCTGCTATTAGATTCGGCTTCCGAAAGCTAAGCGAGCAGTTGTTGGGTTTGCCGCATTTCATTTTTGTGCCCCAAGTCTTTCTGTGTGACGCAAGGATAGCACACAAAATCGTAAAGGAGGAGTGCGATTTTCTGATTACAAGCCCCCCTTACATCAATGTTTTCAACTACCACCAGAATCATCGAGCAATCGTCGAACTACTGGGCTTCGATGTCCTGAGTGTAGCGAAAAGTGAAATCGGATCAAATCGAAAAAATCGCAGTAACCGATTCAAAACGGTTGTTCAGTATGCCTTGGAAATAGGAAGCTGTCTCTATGCTTTCAACCAACTCTTAAAAGACGATAGCTACGCCGCCCTCGTAGTAGGCCGTGAGTCGAATGTTCGAGGCATTCCATTCAAAAATGGCGAAATGGTCGCTAGGATCGCCCAAGAGGGGGAGCTCTTTCGCCTTGATTCATCTCATGAGCGTTCCTTCATGAATCGCTTTGGAGCGAAAATCTTTGAGGATATTCTCATCTTGAAGAAGCGTACCATTTCTACTTCCACCCCTAGCAATATGGGTAGAACAGTTGCGGAAGATGCCCTTAGAGCTGGATTGCACGTTGCTGAAGCCGATGTGGCTTCCGATATTGGGGCGGCCCTAGAAGAAATCGACAAAATTTCAGAATCGCCTCTACTTGAGCGAACACCCATTCTATAGACTTATGGAGAAAACGCCCCACAAAGAGAAGCTCACTGCAGCGCTCCACAATCCAAAATGCAGCGCCGAGGATCGAGCTCTACTCACAGAGGTACTGCGATATTACGAGCAGTGGATTTCGGCAATGCGGGAACTCACCACTCGAGGTCCGAAGCGCGTCAGACAGATGACAGGACTCTTAAACGAATACAAAGACAGGCTTGAGGTTGATTTTATTGCGAAAGAAGGATCTCCATTTATCAAGAAGCTTTCGTGAATGCTGTTTGGTATGATCCTGAAGCGGCACTGGAGCGTGGCTCATTCGTCTAGCGAGAACTCTTTGTGAGGACTACAAAAAATCCCATTATTTGGGACGCTACGAGATTTTGTAAGGGAGGAAAGTTTATGGTATCGAGAGACGCCTTAGTTGTCGGGGCTTTGCTGCACGATATAGGCAAATTCGAATTCAGGACATCGGACCGGCGGACGCGCCACACCACTTATGGGGACTTTTTCGTCAGTAAGTACTTGAGCCGCTTCCGCTGTATGGAGCCGATTCTGCAGGAGGTCCGTCGGTTGGTGGCCCACCACCATGAGCAGGAGAGCGATCCTTTTCTGCGGGAGGCGGATCACTTGGCCGCGGCCGATCGCCAGGTAGATGGCAGCCCCGAGACCTTGCGGTCGCTGATCAGCGTCCTAATGGACGTGGACATCGGCAAGGGCACCCCGCCGACGGAGGTACATCGCTACGCCCCGAGGCCGGTGGATTTTGCCAACCCCTTTCCCGAACACCTACCGGGCGTCACGCCCGCCGAGTGGCGGCCCGACCGGAACGAGGCACGAGACGAGCACGCCCGCGCTTGGAAGCAATTTTGCGCCGAGATGGGGGCAATGCCCGATGGCGACTTGGCGAGTTGGATCGAGACGTTCTTGGCGGTGGCTCGCAAGCATCTGAGCCGCGTGGCTTCGGCCGCCTACAGATCGCATCCAGATATTTCGCTCTACGATCACGCTCGCTCGGTGGCTGCTATTGCGGTGTGCCTGCGCGAGGCCCATCAGCAAGCCGAGCCTTTCTTATTGATCCAAGGGGATATCTCGGGCGTTCAGTCCTTTCTCTATAAACTGGCTAGCCCGGACGAGGAGGGCGGGACCAAAAACACCGCCAAACGCCTGCGCGGACGCTCCCTGTTCTTGGTGCTGTTGGCCGAGACCGCAGCTCACTACTACTTGCGCGAACTGAATTTGCCGCCGACCAACCTGCTGTACTGTGGCGGTGGGCACTTTTCAATCCTAGCACCCCATACTGACGAGGTGAAAACCAAGCTGGCCGCGGCCGAGGAGCAGGTCAACCGCTGGTTGATTGAGAAGCATCGGGGCGATCTGGCGCTGGTGAGCGCGGCCACCCCAGCCAATCGGAAGCTGATGGCCGATTTCTCCCGTTTGATGCAGCGGTCCGGC
Source organism: uncultured Latescibacterota bacterium (assembly GCA_958295495.1). GTDB lineage: Bacteria > Latescibacterota > UBA2968 > UBA8231 > UBA8231. Next base: position 5,170,225 of record OY282352.1, on the reverse strand, counting down.
TACGAGCTAGATCGGGCCAAGCGGCAGAAATTTCGCTCTGTGCTGGACGAGCGGCTGTTCGCGTTGCCGGACTACGAGCAGACTATGGACGTCTGTCGGGTGTGCCAAGCCGATTTTGACAAAGCCTCTGGAGCTACCTGCCCTGCTTGTGAACGCCACGTGGAGACCGGCCGCCAGATCGTCCAAGCCCAGTACTTGGTGCGGCTCGAAGGGGGCGACTTGGGCCAAGAGAGCGAAGGATTCGCTGCACTAGGCTTGGCCTATAAATTAGCGGAAAACTGGACAGAGGTGGTCCGACTGGTAGAGAACACTCGGGCCGAGCGCGTACACGTGGAACGGCTCAATGACAGTGGTTTTCTGACGCAAGAAGGCACGGCCCTCAAAAATCGATGCCCCGGGCTCAGCTTAGGGTTCCGGCCCCTCGGCCAGTACGCCCCGCGCGACGAGCAAGAGGAAGGGCCGCTGGACTTTGAGCATCTGGCCGAGCGGAATGCCGCCAGCTACCCGCTATTGGGGGTAGTGCGCCTCGACGTGGATTCGCTGGGCGCGGTATTCGCTTCGGGGTTGGGGGAGAAGCGGTCGCTAGCGCGCACGGCCACGCTGAGCCGCGAATTGGAGACCTTCTTCTCCGGCTATGTCAACGCGTTGGCCGAACAGCACGATATATACATCACCTACGCCGGGGGCGACGACCTGTTCGTCGTAGGCTCTTGGATCAACGCCCTCGAATTTAGTCGCGCCTTGCGGCGGGACTTTGGTCGGTTTAGCGGTGGCAACCCCAATCTGACCCTTTCGGGCGGCCTGCTTTTTTGCAAGCCAGATTTTCCCATCGGGCGGGCCGCTGCAACCGCTGGCGAACTAGAAGAGCGGGCCAAGGATTTCCCAGACAAAAACGCCGTTTGTCTATTTGACGAAGAGGTCTCATGGGACCAGCTCGACGAGTTGCTCGACTTTGGCGACGAACTGCTGTACTTGGTGACCGAGGCGGACCCGGACAGCCGCTTGCCCCGCTCGTTTGTGCATCGCTTGTTGAACTTGGGAGTTGAGCGGCGGGTCGCGCAAAAGGAAGGAAAAGTAAAAGCCAAGATAAAGACGCAGATGCAGCTCAAATATCTCGTGGCCCGGCGCGGGGCCACCAGCGAGGCGATCAGTGCCAATCGGGAAGTAGAGGACCGCAAAATAGGCATTTTGGGACGACTAGTTACCGATCTGGAACTCATGCGCCAAATCGCCATACCGGCGTCTTATGTGCTGTACAAGACGCGCAACCTCAACAAGGAGTAGGAACCATTATGGCCAACGAACGCAGAGGGAAAGGGGGCGGTGGAGCCGACCGTCGGAGGAATCAGCACTCCAGCGCACCGCCCATCGATTTGAACACCATCACCCCCAAGGAATTGGACCGCCGGGGTGAGGAATGGGGCAAGATACTGGCGAAAAAAGTTAAGACCAACCAGATCCGCAACCTTTACGGAGCGGTCCAGCACATCCGCGTCCGTGCTAGTCGGCCCCAGCCCGATACGGCGGACATCAACCGCCGCCTGATCTTCCTCAAGCCGAAACTGGCCTACGCCAGCGGCCGGCAGAGTGCGCTGAAACCCCTGCGGAATTTCTTGGTGCAGGCAATCGACAGCGTAGTGAGAAGCCCCGACCCCGAAAAAGCGCGGGAGAACTTTTTCTTTTTAATGGAATCCATCGTGGCCTACCACAAATTCCACGGCGGCCAGAATTCGTAACACCGAGGAGGACAGTACATCATGGCCCAATTCATCGGCAACATCATCGTGCGCGGCAAAATCGAGTGCCTCACCGGCCTGCACATCGGCGCGGGTAAAGACACCGCGGAAATCGGCGGGGTCGATAGCCCGGTGGTGCGCGATCCCCACAGCCGCCTGCCCTACATCCCCGGCTCTTCGCTCAAGGGCAAGATGCGCTCCATGCTGGAGTTTGCCACCGGCAAGGTGGGGGGCGGTAAGGTACACACCTGCAACAAGGCTGACTGCGCGGTGTGTCGGCCTTTCGGATCGTCGGCCGCAGATGAGCGCAAATGCGGCCCGACGCGGCTTCTAGTGCGGGACGCCTATCCCGACGAGACGACTGTGGGAATGTGGGAGAAGCTAAACACGGACCTGCTCTACGCGGAAATGAAGTCGGAGAACTTCCTCGACCGCATCACCTCGGCGGCCACTCCCCGCTTCATCGAGCGGGTGGTCAAGGGATCGCGCTTCAACTTGGAAATGATCTACGGGGTCTATCAGGTGGACGGAGTAAACGACCTTGACTTTTTCACCCATGTAGTGACCGCCTTGCGCCTGCTTGAAGACGGCGCCTTGGGAGGCAACGGTAGTCGAGGCTACGGCCAGATGCGCCTGAAGCTGGCCGACCCTGTTTTCCTGAGTGGTCAGGACTACCGCGAGGGTAGCGACGCTTGGAAACAAGTCCGCCAACCGCTCGAGGACCAAGCCTTTAAGCTGGGCTTGGACAATTTCAAATTGAACCGGGGGGATGCTACCTGCCAAGCATGGGATGAGGTGCTGAAAGTGCCAGAGGGAGAGGTGGGCAAAGAGGGGCAGGGATGAAAGCGATCTACTTGGAATCCCGCGGGGCCTATCGCAATCCGCTGCATTCGGATACCCTATTCGGGCTGCTCTGCTGGGCGATCCGCCAAGTCTTTTCGGAGGCGCGTCTGGTGGAGTTGCTCAAGGCTTTTGCCGCCGGCCGGCCCCCCTTCCTCATCAGCTCGGCCTTTCCCTGCGCCAAAGACGGCAGCGGCTGGAAGCCCTTTTTGCCCCGTCCGTTGCTGCCGCCGCAACCGGTGGGCCAGCTGAGCCGGGAAGAAGCGCAGCGGCTCAAACGGCACAAGCGCCTCCGCTACATTCCGGCCGAGCACTTCAACCAGTTTTTGCAGGGCATCTATTCCGAGAGTTCGTACTATGCGTCCGGCGACTGGGAAGCATTGACGATGCCGGTTCTTTGGCGCACCGACCGCTGGCGCAGCACTATCGACCGGCTGAGCGACACCACGGATGGCGAGGGCACCCTGTTCGCCGGGCCAGAATACCGGGCCGCTGGCGGCCTCTACTTCCTACTCGACGGGGACGAGGCCGAACTAGTAGAAAACGCGCTCCGCTTTCTGGAGGATTTCGGCTGGGGCGGCGGCAATAGCGTGGGCTATGGCCACTTTGCCGCGACCGTGGGCGCGAGTCCGCTCGGGAAGCCGGTAGCCGAGCCGGACCGCTTTGTCACCCTGTCCCTGTACCATCCCCGCCCAGAGGAACTGGATCATTTCCATACTGGCGAGGCTTGGTACGAGTTGATGGTACGCAAGGGCAAGGTGGGCGGCCACTTTCTCCAAGCGGGCGACTTCTGGAAGCGGTCGGTATTGATGTTCGCGCCCGGATCGACCTTTCCAGCAAGAAAGGAACAGCAAGTGTACGGACGCAATCCCATCGTCAAAGGGCGGCAGGATGGGTTGCCCTTTGACGTGCAGCAATTCGGCTATGCCTTTGCTGTCGGCATGAAATCGGCCAAAGAGTAGAGACTATGGAACGGATGGTGCAGTGTTTGTCGCCGGTACACATCGGCACGGGTAAGGAACTCGACCCCTTTGACTATATTGTCGATGGCCAGCGCTATATGCGCGTCGATCTCGACGCGGTACTCGAGCGGCTGACGCCCGCACAGGCCGACGCGCTGGCTGCTTGGCTCAGCGAGCGGGCCGACCGGATCGTGGGATTGGAAGAGCAAAAGGTGTATGGATCGGAACGGAAACAGCTCAACGACCGCATTTCCGAAATCCGGCGGGAGATGCAGCTATTGAATTTTCCCGGGGCCGACGCCGCTTTGAAAGAGGCCCTCCGCAAAGATGCGGCCCTAAGGCGCTACGGCGGCGACCGGGGCTTTGAGCGCAACTTGCAGGTGCGCGAGCAGGTCAAGGATGCGGATGAGACGCCTCTCATTCCGGGCAGTTCGCTCAAGGGTGCTCTGCGCACGGCCTTGGCTTTTGTCGCGTTGGAGGAAATGGGGCCGGCCGAGCGGCAGGCGGTGGGGCGGCGGCTCGAACAGAAGGTACGGCAAGCCGAAGAGGCAAAGACGAGGAGATCGCAACGGGACGTCCGCCGCCTGCAAGAATCTATCGGCCAAGCCATTGAGCAGGCCGTCTTCCGCTGCGGCAAGCAGCAACAGGGGCGAATCGACTACAGCGACATCCACTACGATTTGATGCGGGCGGTCTCAATTTCGGACACCTATGAGGCCAAAGCGGAATTGATCGTGCCGCAGATATACACCTTTGTCGAATCGCGCAGCAGAGATGGAAGGACCCGGCTGGCCTCCCAAGCCCCGCTCATCGCCGAAGCGCACGCGCCGGGCAATACCTTCCGCCTGCGGTTGCAAATCAATGGTGCGCTCCTGCGGGCGGCGAGCCGCAACAGGTGGATTGACTTTGAGCAGCGGGTGCAGCGAGCCTTTGGTCCCGAGGTGGCGCGGCTGTTGCCAAACGCTTCGGACGAGCAAATTGAGCAGGCCGTGATAGCCCGGATCGAAGCGGCGGCCCAGCGCTTTGCCCAAGCGGTTGTGGCGGCCGAACAGGGCTGGGAGGACGCACACGGGCACGGTTCGACCAACGCCCTAAAGGACTTTTACGACCGGCTGGGCAGCCTGATACAAAAGGGACAGGTGCCGCTGCGGCTGGGTTGGGGCAGTCACTTCATGGCCACTACTCTGCTGCTGCTGCTCAAAAAGGACACGGGCTGGCGTCCCATACTGGAGCGATGCTTTGAGGCGTTTGACCTAGGCCTCCCGCCGCGCAGAGGACAAAGCAGAGGACCGCGCACGATTGACCTCGACGATTTCCCGCGCTCTCGCCGACTCGTTGCGGCCGACAGACGGCCAGTCGCGCCGCTAGGCTGGATCGCGTTGGTGCCAACGGCCGAGGCGTTGCCCGGGGCACTGGTGGAAAAGGAGCGGCTGCTCGCCCGAACTCAGGCGGGGGAACCGAGGCGAGACAGCAAGACCGAGGCGGGCGGGTATGGGACTGGCCGGCGCAGCGAGTCCGAACGGCCTCTCCAGCCGATAAAACTTCCCAAGTCAGCCCCGGAACCGCCGCCCCGCAAGGGGCCTCAGCCGGGCGACCGAGTCAATGTGGAAATTGTGGCTAACGACAACGCTCAGGTTGCGGTAAAAGTGCTGGACAATCAGGGCGAAGAGGTACGGTTCCGGCAGAGCTACTACCCAGGCCGACCTGGAACAAGGACGAAGATGAAGGTCAGGAAGGTGGATGCCCAAGGCAAGATAACGCAGGTGGCCCCTTGATCGGTCCAAGGAGAAGCCCATGACCCGGCTCATAGTAGCAAAAGGAAGATCATGAAGACAGAGCACATTCTACTGACTAGTCTGGGGGTGCAAGCTAGGGAAACGCGATACCAGTGGGAGGGGCAAGAAGCTACCGCATTGCTCACTCCACTGGCATTGGTGCAACTTCTCGACCCGTCGCAGCGGCCCAATCGCGTTGTCGCGGTGATCACGCAAGAGGCCAAGGACAAAACGTGGCAGACCTTTCGCGAGGGAATCTGTCAGGCCCTCGGCTTTGAACCCCAATTGGTTTTGATCCCCAGCGGCAGCAGCCGCGACGAAATTCGTCAGATTCTCGCAAAGGTGGCCCGGTGCGTTCCAGAAGGTGCGGAACTCACGCTCGATGTTACGCAGGGGCTGCGGCACTTTTCATTCATCTTTTACGCTTTGGTGCTCTACCTCACATCGCTTCGCAACGTAAAGGTTTGCGGTGCCTACTACGGCATGATAGAAGGTCCAGACGAGCCCAAACCCATCGTTGACCTCCGGCCATTACTTGAATTGCCGGAGTGGTTCCATGCGGTGCGAATGTTCCGCGATCAGGGGACGACCTTGCCCATAGCAAAGCTGCTTCAGCCGCTGGCAGATGCCTTACGGCAGGAGGTTCAAAAGAGCAGTAAAGGTCCTCCCTCGCCCGAGGCTAAGGAACGTCGTGAGCAAGCCAAGCAAGCCAAAGATGTGGTTGATTGGCTCGAAAAGCGCTCGTTTGCCTATGAGTCTGCCTTGCCGCTCGAATTGGGAAAGGCCAGTCGGCGACTCCGCGATTCGATTAAGAAGCTCGCCCCGATGGACTTCGCCGGGATCCCGCCACTTGCTAAAGAACTAACGAATACCATACTAACGGATACCATCGCCAGTGTGGCGCAAAAAGCGGCCTTAGCAGATGATCCGGCAAGAAGGGGGCTATGGAAAACGAAAGTCCCGCTGGATGAGGAGGAGTTAGCGCGTCAGGCTCAGATGATTGATTTGTACCTGGACCGCGGCCAACTGCCGCTGGCGGTTGGTTTAATGCGCGAGTGGGTGGTCTCTTGGGCCATTTTGAAATCTGAGGATGAGAATAAGCAGTGGCTAGACCGCAAAGTGCGCCTGCGGTATGAACGTCGCCTCGGTGCTATTGGCGCCTTTGCCAGAAATGAGGCATTCCGATCCACCATCACACCGGAGCAGCAGGAATTCGGCAACTTCTGGAATCAGTTGGCGAATGATCTACGCAATGCCCTGCACCACCATGCCATGCGTGAAGAAGGACTTGAAGAGCCACCCAGGCCCCTTGAATCGGTGCGGTGCTTTTGGGACCGACTGAAAGCAGGAGCGATTGACCTACCAGAGCTAGGCAGCGGTGGCGGTCGGCTGCTGCTCTCGCCGCAAGGGACGAAACCGGGGGTGTTGTTTTCGGCGTTAAAGGTCGCTCAACCCGATACCTGTCTGGTAATTTGTTCAGCCACATCGGCAAGCAGCATTTGTGAAGCTGGCGAGCGGGCTGGCTTTCAAGGTTCCATTGAGCAGATCGAACTGACCGATCCGCACGGCGGTTTTGATGAGATCAATGCGTCAGCGGAACAGGCCCGTCGCTATCTGTTGGATGCTGACAAGGTGGTGGCTAACATGACCGGTGGCACGACCTTGATGGGCTTGGTTGTGCAACGGCTGGCTGAAGAGGCCCAAAAGCTGGATCGCCCGGTGCGACGCTTTGCCCTCATTGACCGTCGGCCCCCGGCCGAGCAGGACAGCGATCCGTTTGTTCAAGGCGATTACCACTGGCTCGACGACTGAATGAGGCTATTGATGCTACTATCCTTTACTCATACTAGATAGAGAAGAATACGACAAGACATACAGAAAGGAGATATTCATATTATGACCAGCGAATCGTTTGTCATTGTAATTGACATCCCTTCTATCAAGAAGTATGTATTTGGTACTGATTATTTAAATGAGATACGAGGTGCTAGTACACAACTAGATCGGCTGAATCAAGTCGAAATGAAACAGCGTTTGCACGAACATCTCGGCGCGGACCATGTGAAACTGATCTACGCCAACGGTGGCTCGGCGCAATTTTTAGTGCATGGGTGCGCCGAGGGCTCCGTAAAGACGGCTTGCAAGAAAATGGTTCAGTATATCCGGGCGCAAACAGGTGGCGAAGTGCAGGTGGTTTACGGTATTGCGCCGCTCAAAGACGAATCGTCTTATCAAGAGGCCGTACGCATGGCGCATTTCCAGTTGCGCTGCCACCGAGAATTCGCAACCTGTCACCGTAGTGTGTCTTTAATGCCAACTATGATGGAATGCAAATCTGCCTCGCATCTGCCTGCGGCTCACATCGTAGATCAAGGCGCAGGCGATGCCGCTCTATTGTCGCAGGCGAGTTTCCAAAAGGATCAACATGGTCGTGACGCACGGCGTCATGGACTCTGGGCCGAGTGGATGAAGCACTTGGCGGACACCAAGCCATGGCCAGCGGAGGAGCAGTGGAATAAACTACGGTGTGAAAGCATGACGGATATTGACCAATACATCGGCGTGGTCTATGCCGATGGAAATGCCATGGGAAAAATCGTTCAAGCACTAGATCGACCGGAGACGTTCCGCCAATTTAGCAAAATCGTTGATAAGAGCATTCGGGAGGCATGTTTCACCTCCCTCAGTCAAATTTCACAGCCGGAAGTTGAGCAAGTTCGGGAAGCTCTTGAGCACCCACATCCCCGTTTTGATCCCCTTGCCGCCGACATCCTACTATTGGGCGGCGATGATTTGCTGGTGGCCGTGCCAGCCGATCGCGCCCTCGATTTTGCCTTGCAGGTCACAAAAGGATTTGAACGCCTGACACAAGAGAAGATCGCCGCTCTGCAAAATGAGAAAACTCAGCAGTTCTTCCGCGACCAACTTGGCGATCGAGGATTCACTATCTCTTGCGGCGTTGCCATTGCCAAAAGCAACTATCCGTTCTACCTTTCGCTGGAATTGGCCGAGCAACTGTTGAAAAACGCGAAACGGCAAGACAGCCACATAGCACAAGGGGCCGCACGCATTGACTTTCACGTTGTGGCTGGAGCCAATAGCCATGATCTCAAAAAGGTGCGCGAGGACACTTATCAGGTATCAAACGATTCGTCTGCACCTCGCACCCTTCGGCCTCTATCTTGTTCTCAGTTGGAGACATTGCGCGACACTGTACAGGAACTGCACAAAGTCGGGTTCCCGCGCAACAAATTGCACGAACTTCAGGAGGCGGCCTTGACAAAGGAAGCCACTCGGGCGGACTGGCACATTCGCAACATTTTCGTCCGTTGCCGACATGAGCTAGAGCGATCAGAGCGCCGTGCGTTGTGGCAAGCAGTCGCTGACCTGTGTCCCAAGGGGTATGAGTTTAATTTTCCGTGGTTTCAAAGAGATGACCAACGCCTTCTGTGCATAGCAGATCTGGTGGAAGCCTACGATTTATTTCAAAGGTAGAGAGGAGTTTTGCAGATGAAACCCCAACGCTTGGACTTGTGCTATTACATTGTTTGGAACGGACGTTGGCATGTCGGCAGTGGCTATCAGACGGCAGTAGCGGATCGCTTGTTGCGACGACTGCCTAATGGATTCCCCTTTGTTCCCGGCTCCCAGATCAAAGGCGTTCTGCGTCACCACTGCGAACGGTTGGCTCTGGCCTTGGACCTCAAAGCAGTTGACCCGCATAGTAGCGAGGGACACAACCAACAACTGGTAAAGCATTTCACTCCATTGGCGAAGTCAGAGCTGGTGGTTGATCGGCTATTTGGCAGCCGCTACCAAGGCGAATGCTTGTTTGTAACAAACGCCTTGCCCGCATCGTCTAAGAAGAAAAACACCACCTCCGTACAGACGCGGACAGCTATGGATCGCGTCACGAGAACTGTAATGGAGAAACACTTGTTCACTACCGAACTGACGGAAGGCGACATTGCGTTACAGGGAATGATTCGCGCCCGGCATCCCGCCGGTGTTCTGACGCAGTATGAAGACGGGTTTCCGTATGAGTATAGCCTCCTGATAGCTGGCCTGCTGTCACTCGATGCCTTGGGGGGCGACAAGAGCGTTGGCTTGGGGCGATGTGAGATTAAACTCAAAGAGAAGTCGTTGCGTTGGAACGATGAGGGTATCTCAAAAGATTGCGCCCTTCAAAGTTTTGACGAACCTGACTGGGGCGTGATGCTGGAAATGGTACGCGGGGAAGCAACGCCATGAATAAAGTGCCCGTAACAGCAAAATTGCTCGCGCCGGTAGCCATTAAACGCGACCGGCAATCTGAACGATCTGAAAGCGTCCGCTCCGTGGCTGGTACGCTGGTGCGCGGTGCCTTGGCGTCCCTCTATTTGCAGCGTCACGGACAGGCCGACGACGATTTCAATCGCCTATTCCTGAACGAAGCATCGTGTCGATTCGGGCCATTGGACCCGGGTCCTAAGCACTTTCCCTTGACTGCTGTGTCCTGCAAACGCGAGCGCATAGAACACGCGATGGTGGACCAACTGTGGTTCTGCATCGCCCAACACCACCGTGCGGGCTATGTGGCGGAAAATACAACTGCTTGGCGTCAATGTAGAGAATGCGAAGCCGATTTGAAGGGACATGATGGCTTTTGGAAACAAGGAGACGACCGTCCGTGCGACATGAGCAGTAACCATCAGGTCGCCGCTCATGTCGGCATTGACCGCCAGACCGCCACCGCAGCCGAATCCATACTCTACACGCTTGAATTTATGTCACCTTCTTGCAAGAAAGTGGATCTGTACGGTTGGCTCATGGCCGATGCCGATGCCCTCGCCGCTTTAGAGCAACTTTTGCAGGATGAATCGAACTGCATCTCGGTCGGCCACCACCGCACGCGCGGCTATGGCGATGTGTGCTTAACATTAGGTGAACCTGTTGGCAGAGACGATTCGCAATCGAACACGGAGAATTGGAAGCAATGGAGCCACGATCTGATCGCCTTCCTCGGCTCTCCGCCGCTCTCGGTTCCCGACCTCGATCCAAAGGATTTTTACTTTTCTCTGTCACTCCCGACCGGCGCAGTGTTCGTAGATCGCTTTCTGCGCTATACCATTGATCCGGCCGCCATGATTCCTTGGTTGCCCGCTATGCCTTCTGTCGACGTCGCGTTTCCGCTAAAAGATCGCCCGTCCCACCAACTATCAGCGGGCGGCACAGTGCGCTGGATTACTGCTGTAACTCGGCACGAGCGTCTGCGTGGCTGGAATGCGGCACACGGCTTGCCGCGTCAGGATGAGTGGGTCTTAGCGCGTGGTGCGGTCTATGTCTATTGCTTTCAGGGCACTGCCGAAGAGCGCGAAGCACTCATCGCGCAACTCGCTACTTTGTCCAAAGATGGCGTCGGGCTGCGACGCAATGAAGGCTTTGGCACGGTAACTGTGTCGGATGATTTCCATTGTCGATTTCGCCAACAGGAGGTGTAATCATGATCGTTTTGAACAACGAACTGATCCAAAAAACCGATTGCTATATTGACGAGAATCATCAGGTGTTTTCCGAGTTGGGAAAGCGTTTCTCTGAGGAGTTTGTCGATGACAGGACGCAGATCCGCAATCTGCAACAAATTACCTGCTCAGCCACGCGCTTTGCGGATATTGAGGATTTCGTGAAAAACCAGATGGGCAAGGAACGAAACGAAAGTAAGTGGAGGGCATTGGGTGACGACATTCTGAAACAGTTAGAGCAGTTGCGTAGCGAGAGCGAAAAGCTCGATACCGCCTCCGCCACTCAGATGGCTCTGCGATTGCGCCTCGCCCGCGGCTGGGTGCGCGCTGTGGTCAGCGAATACCTCTATCAAGTCGCGCACCGTCAAATGGGAGATACCGAATGACGCTCGTTGACTCATTGTCCGATACGACCTATCGCCAGCAGGTAAAAGAGACGTTGAGGGAGATTAAATTTCAATATGAACGTTGACTCATTGTCCGATACGACCTATCGCCAGCAGGCCAAGGAGCAACTGGATAAACTATTGGACAATGTGAATCACCTATTGGACAATGGTAAGTTTCCCGTGAAGCGTACCCAGATATACGGTCTGCGCGAAATCGCCCGGCAGCAACCCAGAGAGGTCAAAAAATTTGCCAACCATCAGCGCGAGCGTACCCGGCGCAAAAAGGAAAACCGGCCTTACCAGGCTGAAATTGAGTTTTGGACCTTGGTGGCGAACTTGTGTAGCAATTCGACCTCTGATTGGTCCGTGAACAAAGAAGGTCGCTCCCATCTTCCCGAAGAACTACGGGACAAAAATATCCCAAAACATCGGCCGGGGATGACGCATGAAGAACAAAGAGACCGCAATGAACGAATGGAACAGCAACGGGAGCGGCTCGCTCACTGGGAAAACGAGCACATTCCAGCGTTTTTTGAGCGTTTCTGTACGCATGCTCTGTACCGCCTGGGACTAGCAGAAAACTCGTAGGAGGAGTAAAACATGACGAATTTCGGATTACAGCAAAAGAACCGGATTACCGCGTCCCTCGTGTTCGATACCGCGTGGCGCATCGGCTCTGGTAAAGAGGGGGAAACCATGGGCGATTTGGGCGTGATGATCGATCCCAAGGGCCAACCCATCCTTCCCGGATCCTCGCTCAAGGGTAAATTGCGGAGCACTTGCGAAACCCTGTCGCATGCCTTGGGGTTGAGGGCCTGCATGTTGAATCACGAGGTCAGCGGAGTCAAATGCACCAGCGATGTCAACTACTATCACAAGGTCAGGGAAGCGTATCAGAAGACCCTGAAAAAGGGACTCCAAGCCCGCCTGCAATGGATTGACGACAATACCTGTGACGTGTGCAAGCTATTCGGATCTCCCGTGCAGGCTGGTCGGCTGTGGGTGAGCGACGGCAAGTTGAAAGATTGGGCGTCCGTTGTACAGGTGCGCGATGGCGTGGTGATTGACCGCGATAGCCAGACGGCGGTCAATCGGCTCAAATACGACTATGAAGTCATCCCTCCCGGTAGTCAATTTGAGCTTTGCATTGATCTCGAAAACCCGACCGACCGCGATATAGCCCTACTCGGCGCGGCTGTATTTGAATGGCGCGCGGGCAGCAGCATTGGCGGCTTTACGAGCCGTGGTCTCGGACGTTTCCATTTGGAAGAGATCAAACTCACAGGTGTTGACTTACAGGATCCAGAGGAGCGGATGAAGTTCCTGACGGCAACAGAAGCGAAAGATCGCCTCAGTTGCTTGGATGATTGGGAGGACTACTTTACCGAACGCATCAAACAGCAACTAAAATCTACTACCGAAATTGAGGAGAGCTAACCATGTTGCGGAAATGGCTCTGTCAAGCCGATGTAAAGATCGCCATCGAACCGGTTGACCCGGTGCTGATCAAGAGCGGCTATGCGACCATGGATGGCGCAGACATGGTGCCCGTATCGACGTTCAAGGATGGCAAAAGGATCTATTACTTCCCCGGTACGTCGCTCAAAGGCGTACTCCGCAGCCATCTGGAACGCATCGCCCGCACCTTGAAACAGGGCAGCGTGTGTCTTCCCTACTACGGTCCCAAGAAGAAGAACATTGCAATACCCGTTGCGGAAGAAAAAAACTCCCATAGCTGCGGGTATCGTTCGCGGGATGGCAAGGACGACGAACCGGCGTCGGTTGCCTACGCCGACTCGTGTGCCGCGTGTCGCTTGTTCGGCTCGCTCAAGTTTGGCGGGCGTTTCAGCATCGGCGATGCCTATCCACTGGATGGACATGGGCCAACACTCGAATCGCGTAACGGTGTGGGTATTGACCGCTTTACAGGAGGGACGGTGCCCGGTGTTCTGTTCGATTTACAAGTGCTGGTCGGAGGAAAATTTGAAGCCAGCTTGCGGCTGACCAATTTTGAACTCTGGCAACTGGCCGCTCTCAATCTGTTATTGGTCGATCTGAAGGACGAAATGATCACCATAGGTTCGGGACGCAGCAGGGGGCTTGGTCGCGTACGTAGCACCGTCACTTCGTATCGCCTGACCTATGTGTCGCCGGTTAGTCACCTTGATGGTCTATACCAACTCGCCACTCCGCAAGAGCAACAGGACTATAGTTTGCACGGCTGGACGCCTCCCACTCCTATTGATCTACCAGATGCTCAGTCGCATGGCCTGCGGCAGCAGTACGATCTGAAGGACGATTGGTCCCAAACGTTGCAGACGCTTACGCCGGCCTTTGAGTCATTTTTGCAGTGGCATGGTGGGCCTCAAGGGGCCGTCACGGGTCAGGGGACGTGATCATGACGGCTTTCTTGAAAGCGGCGGATTTAACACAAGGTAGCTTTATGTCTTTGCTCGAAGATCTCCGCCCGCCCGGTGCCAACAAATTTCCGGGGTATATCTGGCTGGAAGCCCCGGATGGCTGGTCCTTGGATTGGTGGGATTGGCAATCCGGCCTTAACGGCACACTCCGTTGGTGTGAGGCAGGCAGCGAGCCAATTCAAGAATGCGCCAAGGACTGCCTGCGTCGTTCCACTGCCGGCCGGTTGTTTGCCCCCGATGGTGAGTTGCGCTGGCGCGTCATTCCGGCCCTCGGTCAATCGTGCTGGCGCACTGTCTTTCTCGGCACGGCCGATTGGGTGAGCGCAGAATTGGAGGATCACTCTGATAGCCTGCATGATCTGAAACCGCGTCGGGACCGCTTTTTCCTCTGGGGCCAGCAAACCGAGGCGACGCCGGACGAATGGGTCGAATTACGCATTCCGCATCGCTTCCGCTATCCGGTTAGTGGCAATCCCCGTAGCGTGAAAGTTGTGGTCGAACAGTGGAATGACGATACCGGCGAGCCTCACTTTGTCCGTCTGTGTGACCTTGAACCTCATCAGGAGCAAAAGTGATGCCCCAAGGCGAGACCTTCTGGAACCCCTATCGCTGGGTTACTGTCAGCAACCAATCTATCGAACGCGATGTACCGCGTTACCACCACACCTCAAGCGGCCTTTCCGGTCGCCTCTGGTGCGAACTTGAGGCACTGACCCCGTTGATTATCGGCGATGGTCGTGTTCCAAACATTAATTTTGTTGGCTATGACAACGGGCATCCCTATATCCCGGCCACGTCGCTCAAAGGCGCAGTCCGTTCCATAGCCGAAGTCGTCGGCAACGCCGCCATTCCGTTTCCAAACGTTTCGGTTGATGCCCAGCATGTATTAGCAAAGGCGCGAAAAAATTCTCATTTAGACACCGTAGCCAGAACATTCGGTTACTTGCACGGTAGTCATGTCTTCGCAGGCTTAATTCACTTTAGCGATGCGGAGATCTCTACGGAAGCGATCCGACCGGGCGACTGGCCACCGTACACAGTTGCCGTCGGCCGCCAGCCCAAGCCTAAGCATAGAGCATTTTATCCTCAAAAGTATCAACGAAAATTCTACCATCATCGCCCAGATTCCCAACAACTCACCAAGCCACCTCCCAACATCAGACAAACCGTCAACATAAAACCCGCTCCACCCGCCGTCAACATAAAACCCGCTCCACCCGGCACCTGTTTTAGCTTTACGGTGGACTTTGCAAATTTACGCGAGGCCGAACTCGATTTGCTGCTCTACTGTCTGACACTCGAAGAAGAAGCCAACGTTACGCTTAGCCCAGAGGCATTGGGTTCCGACGAAGGAGCTGTCACATTACATGGTCCGCTGCGTCACAAAATAGGAGGTGCCAAGCCGCACGGGGCTGGCTCTGTCCACATTTCCATAACGAATATGGAACTACGAGCGGACGCGATGGTACGCTACCGAGGTAGCGACAATGTCGAGACATGGGAAGCAGAAGCTCTCAGAGGTGAACTCGACCGTCGCACCGCATCGTTTCGGGGACGTGCCGATCAAACCATGCGAGAACTGCGTTCTATGTTGATCTACTCTATCGAGGATCCCAGAAAGCTTATTCACTATCCACAGTTTGGATGGTTTAAGGATAACTCACAAACTCAATTAAAACCTACGATTTAGACCACAGAACACTTGATTGCGCTATCTTCATAGAAAAAGAAGATTGACACAATGACACAATGGGGTTACATTGATTTGTACAATCGCAGATTAGGCGAGTTACCTGATCTAAATCTAATTCTAATTCTGATTGGAGATATGCCATGCCTACTCCCAGTACGCTCCTCTGTACAGTCGGGACTAGTCTATTATATCCTAATTTGTCTTCTCTCAAGCAGTCTGATCCTGATCCAATACGCGCCGCTTTGGCCCAAGCGTATGCCAAAGAGAATTGGGAAAAAGTGGCGATCCAACTACATAAGATCGAGCCAACCGAGCGGCTTTGCGGCGCAGAGATTAACTCTGTGACGGATCTCATCAGGCAGGAAAAGGTTGAAAAGGTCAACCTTCATCTCCTCCATTCCGAAACGGATGACGGGCGGGCAATCGCCCAAATTTTACAATTCTATTTTGGGGACGATGAGTGGCAGGTGCAGGTTCATTGCGTGGATGGGTTGCGTGATGATAATCCTCGACTTTTCCGTACACATGGCTTGCGTAACTTGGCTAAAATTTTTGGTGAACAGGTGCGTCAGAATGGCGCGGATCTTTGCGCCATTAACGCAACGGGAGGCTATAAGGCCCAGATTGCCATTGCCGTGCTTATAGGCCAAGCACTCGACATCCCAGTGTATTACAAGCACGAGCGTTTCGATGACATTATCCCCTTTCCGCCTATGCCAGTGGCACTTGATTTTTCACTCTGGGAGCGGGCGAGCGGCATGTTTATGGTGCTCAGCCAGCCCAATGCCTGTGAGCCGTGGCAACGGTTTGAAGAGGACTGGAATGAACGCTTTGAACCGCTGGTCAATCGGGTGAAGATCGGGGGTGAGGATCATTTGGAACTCTCGGCGGCCGGACAGATTTTTCACGAGACGTTCCGATCCCGTTTTCAAAATATTAAGCACCTCTATTTGCCAAATGGAGCAAGAGAGGATCAGAGGAGGCCACCTAACTTAGGCAACCATGCCTACAATCAAGCTCGAGAAAGTATTTATCGGTTTTTGGAAAATCTCACGGAGGATGTGCCGTACATCCGCTACTGCCGCTCGACGTATTGGAATCCGGACAGGCCTGAATCAACCCGATTTTGTCTGTCGGGTGGGAGAGTGCAAGGCATATACTCAAACGGAACTTGGTGCGTGAAGTTTCGCGTCGTGACAACAGCGGATGATCTAGATTCAGAAAGCGCGGCAGTCATTGTGGCTGATCTCAATGACAGGTTTTAGAGAAGGCAAAGAGGGCGAGGAATTAGGAAGTTACGAAGTGCAAATTTAGAAGTGTCACCGCTAGTTTTTGCACGGGTAATTCCAGCGTCAAAGTGTCATTGGTAAGTGGGCATTCCAGCGGATTTACTGATGGAATTTTCCCCGTAGCGTGATACATCTCTAGCGGTTTCGTTCCATGCCTACCCTATACGTCACCGAACCCAGATCGGTCGTCCGTCGTGCGGTTGGCTCCGTCGTGGTAACGCTCACCGAAGACCCCGACGGGCCGGGGCCGCTGCCCGAGCGCCAACGGCGCTTGCTCGAAGTTGAGCCGCACCGGCTGGAGTTGATCGCCTTGGTGGGCCGCGTTCACATCACTGCAGACGCGCTCCAACTCTGCTTGGAGCAGGGCATTGCGGTCGCTTGGTTGCGGGCCAATGGGAACTTTATGGGTCGCCTCGTGCCGGAGTTATCGCGCACGGCCGACCTGCGCTTGGCGCAGTTTCGCATAGCCGACGACGAGCCGCAGGCCCTTGCACTGGCTCAGACTTTTGTTGCGGCCAAGCTCCACAATGCGGTTGGCCTGCTGACGGCTTTGCGCTCCAACCGCCGTGCTCAGCCTGTTTTGGGGCAGGCCATCGGCGAACTCAAGGCTATGAGCGATGCGGTGTCGGAGACGCAGAGCCGGGAGGTACTGCTGGGCTTTGAGGGCGATGCAGCCCGGCGCTACTTTGCGGGGTTGCGGCTCGGTTTTACCGGTGCTATCGGCTTTGCCGGTCGCGCCCGCCGTCCACCGCCGGACCCGGCCAATGCCTTGCTGTCGTTTGGCTATGTGTTGCTGGCCAATGTCCTAGCGAACCTGCTGGAGGCCAGCGGCTTTGATCCCTACTTGGGCTTTATGCACGCGGTCCGTTCCGGGCGGCCCAGCTTGGCGCTCGACCTTTTGGAGGAACTGCGGCATCCAGTCGTGGATCGGTTTGTGCTACGGGTGTGCAACCGGGGCCAGTTGCGTCCCGAGCATTTTGAGGCCGATGCCGAGCGGGGTGGGGTGCGCCTCACCCGTGCGGGGATGCGGATTTTCTTTCGCACTTGGGAAGCCTTTATGGACGCCCCGCTGCCGGGGATTGGCGCAGAGATGTCGCCGGAAGAATTGCTTCGCCGTCAGGTTGACCGCTTGGCGGCCCATGTGCGCGACCGGGCGCCGTACCAACCTTTACTTCTGCGCTGAGGAGTCTTGCCCATGTCCCGCTTTGTCGTATGCTACGATGTGGCCAACAACACCCGCCGCTACAAGGTGGCCGCCTGTCTGGATGGGTATGGCGACCGCGTACAGGGCAGCGTATTTGAGTTGCCGGTCAATCACACCCTCTTGGACCAGTGTTTAGCCGAGGTCTCTGGCCTGATCAATGCGGCCGAGGACAGCGTGATCGTCTATCGCCTCTGCAAGGCCTGCGAGCAGGAGCGGGTCTATTTGGGCGTAGGCGAACAGGTTGCCCATATTGGCGAGGAGGAGGTATTCATTGCATGAACAGTCGTAACCTTGGATGGCCCATTTATGCCCTTGGGGTTACGAATTTGGCTAACCCTTTGAAATTTATGCAGTTCGGTGTCGTCTGCCGGATTGGAGGCTGCCGCAATAGACGTTGTTGGCCGCTATGGCCATTAGGTTACGAAAAATGTTCCCGTAACCTCTTGCAAGACAAGGAGAACTATGGCATACTATTTGAAGTGTTGACCCGATTTCTAGGGGATTGAAACGTGCGCCGAAATCCTTGCGAAGCCAGCCAGTAGTCTTTCATTTGAAGTGTTGACCCGATTTCTAGGGGATTGAAACTTATCCTCAATACTGAACACCTCCTGTACTCGCAGGTTAAATTTGAAGTGTTGACCCGATTTCTAGGGGATTGAAACCTGGCTTTCTGAATCCACCTTGGCACCAGCCGGCTTCGCCGATTTGAAGTGTTGACCCGATTTCTAGGGGATTGAAACCTTCTCGCATTTCCGAAATGCCGTCGGGTTCGGCGGTCAATTTGAAGTGTTGACCCGATTTCTAGGGGATTGAAACTCCTCAATGGCCATCCATCCTATCGTTTCCAGTTCCTCAAATTTGAAGTGTTGACCCGATTTCTAGGGGATTGAAACCTCGTTCTCTACCAAATCCAAATGACGAATACAAGTTGTGCAATTTGAAGTGTTGACCCGATTTCTAGGGGATTGAAACGGGCCGTAACCAAGAAACTTTCTCGCTGGAATTGCCCTTGTCGGATTTGAAGTGTTGACCCGATTTCTAGGGGATTGAAACTGCGGTATCTGTTTCTATACAGACAGTGTTTACAGTCTATCATATTTGAAGTGTTGACCCGATTTCTAGGGGATTGAAACGTCAGCGGGCTTGTCGAAGGCCCGGCCGCTGGCCGCTTCATTTGAAGTGTTGACCCGATTTCTAGGGGATTGAAACTCCCTCTTGAAACCATTATTGGCCATCGTCCACCTCGATATTTGAAGTGTTGACCCGATTTCTAGGGGATTGAAACTAAGCAAACCCCAAATCTCTAAACGCCTCGTAAGCAAACTCCATTTGAAGTGTTGACCCGATTTCTAGGGGATTGAAACGAATGCTTGCACACACCACAGAACCAGATAAATTTTTATTTGAAGTGTTGACCCGATTTCTAGGGGATTGAAACATGAAAAAATTGGTATGTTTGTAATTCCATCGTCCTTTCTTATTTGAAGTGTTGACCCGATTTCTAGGGGATTGAAACTTCTTGCGCCTTGTCGCGTTGCTTGGCGATTTCGGCCTTATTTGAAGTGTTGACCCGATTTCTAGGGGATTGAAACTTACTCTCTGTCGGCCAATAGTCGCGCCAAACGCTCGTTTTCATTTGAAGTGTTGACCCGATTTCTAGGGGATTGAAACTCCCTTGTTAAGGTGTGTGTTGAGTCTGACGCCCCTATACATTTGAAGTGTTGACCCGATTTCTAGGGGATTGAAACCGGAATGCTAAGGCAATGGGGCAACAATCCGGTCTATAATTTGAAGTGTTGACCCGATTTCTAGGGGATTGAAACTTCTTGAGTATAAAGTTCCTCTCCCTCTCCAACTCCCATCTCAAATTTGAAGTGTTGACCCGATTTCTAGGGGATTGAAACACCCTGACGTGCCATGAAAGCTATTGCGGAACTCGATCTTGATTTGAAGTGTTGACCCGATTTCTAGGGGATTGAAACATCCCCAGGCAATAGCCGACGACGTAGCAGGCTACTATTGTATTTGAAGTGTTGACCCGATTTCTAGGGGATTGAAACTCGCGCTGAGCGCGGATGCCCTCCCGCTTCGTCTCCTCCATATTTGAAGTGTTGACCCGATTTCTAGGGGATTGAAACGTCAGTGCACCTATCCATAAGACAACATCTACCTTGTGTCTTATTTGAAGTGTTGACCCGATTTCTAGGGGATTGAAACAAAGATGGCCAGAAGGTGCGCCTTGCTAAGGTGCGAAAAGAATTTGAAGTGTTGACCCGATTTCTAGGGGATTGAAACCCAAGACGTTTGTTGCGTGTACGGTACTGGTTGGTGAAGAGATTTGAAGTGTTGACCCGATTTCTAGGGGATTGAAACCACCTATTTCTCTAAGAGCGTGATTCATTTCACCAGCAATAATTTGAAGTGTTGACCCGATTTCTAGGGGATTGAAACTCGTCCTTATCCGCACGCGCCGACCTTTTCAAGTGGTCAAATTTGAAGTGTTGACCCGATTTCTAGGGGATTGAAACTTTCCATAGTAAAGAATTTCTGGTAACATAGACCATCGGTAGGATTTGAAGTGTTGACCCGATTTCTAGGGGATTGAAACGAGCTATCCAGCGACGCCTTGAAGGTGTCCCAAGGCTCCTCCATTTGAAGTGTTGACCCGATTTCTAGGGGATTGAAACCCAAATGGACCCATCTTTCAGCTTTTTTGGATCGCCGGGATTTGAAGTGTTGACCCGATTTCTAGGGGATTGAAACCAGGAACCGCCCTCCTTTAGTTCCTTGAGATCGCGCCCTCATTTGAAGTGTTGACCCGATTTCTAGGGGATTGAAACGGTGCCGCTCTTTCATACTTTTCACCTTTTCCTCCTTCCTATTTGAAGTGTTGACCCGATTTCTAGGGGATTGAAACAGGGTATCTGTGTCGCTCAAGCGATCGCGCAGTGCGTTCTATTTGAAGTGTTGACCCGATTTCTAGGGGATTGAAACCATGACCGGGTTATCGACGTAGTCAGTAGTCACCTCATACGATTTGAAGTGTTGACCCGATTTCTAGGGGATTGAAACCACATAGGGCTGCTCCGAACATCGTTGGACATCGCGTCCATTTGAAGTGTTGACCCGATTTCTAGGGGATTGAAACTATTTCATTTAGATAAAGAGGACATGGAGGTTCTGGATCATTTGAAGTGTTGACCCGATTTCTAGGGGATTGAAACCTGCCCCTGTTTCCCGCGCCAAAAAGATAAGCCGCAAAAGATTTGAAGTGTTGACCCGATTTCTAGGGGATTGAAACTTCTGCTGGCGCGTCTTGTGGTCAATCTCCACATCTTGGTATTTGAAGTGTTGACCCGATTTCTAGGGGATTGAAACTTTCGCCTCTACTGAGGCTCATCAGCGGCAGTCCTCTGTGGGTAAATTTGAAGTGTTGACCCGATTTCTAGGGGATTGAAACCCAGTCCTCGAGTGTGTGATCTACCTTCGCCTTGGCCTCAACTGCATTTGAAGTGTTGACCCGATTTCTAGGGGATTGAAACCTCCCATGAAGTCGTCATCTGTGCGCTGGGGAAAAGCGCACTGATTTGAAGTGTTGACCCGATTTCTAGGGGATTGAAACGGGGGGTGCGGGTGCGCCTTATCTGGACAGGACGAATCTCAAATTTGAAGTGTTGACCCGATTTCTAGGGGATTGAAACTTGTTAATGCGCGGCTTGCTAGCCGCGCGGCTGGTTTTTGTATTTGAAGTGTTGACCCGATTTCTAGGGGATTGAAACAAATGGGTGACTGGTTTATTCACATTGATGTTGACGCAGTTATTTGAAGTGTTGACCCGATTTCTAGGGGATTGAAACATCCGCGTGTATGACTGGCCAGCCAGCCAGTACTCCTTCTATTTGAAGTGTTGACCCGATTTCTAGGGGATTGAAACTCGGCTTCGAGCTCTATTGCGACGTCGACCTCGTTGGTCGCGATTTGAAGTGTTGACCCGATTTCTAGGGGATTGAAACATTCCCTGCGCCACCCCTTCGTCGAAATCGAATAGGAGCGATTTGAAGTGTTGACCCGATTTCTAGGGGATTGAAACATGCTGTTGCTGAACTCGAAGAAGGCGTTTGGATTGAACGATTTGAAGTGTTGACCCGATTTCTAGGGGATTGAAACTAAGGGAATAAGGCCAATGCCACAGGGCATTTGTCAGAGTCGATTTGAAGTGTTGACCCGATTTCTAGGGGATTGAAACCCCATGGTTGGTTGTTGATGAGATTGAAAAATACCAGCTCATTTGAAGTGTTGACCCGATTTCTAGGGGATTGAAACTCTACGTGGAACAGTGCCTCGTTAAGGACATTGCGGTCGATTTGAAGTGTTGACCCGATTTCTAGGGGATTGAAACCGGTGTTTTGAGTTCCACGGCTATCCCATCCTATCCGAGATTTGAAGTGTTGACCCGATTTCTAGGGGATTGAAACGCGTCGGTCGTCTCGCTGCTGAGTTAGCTATTGTCATATCTGATTTGAAGTGTTGACCCGATTTCTAGGGGATTGAAACACCTGGCCTTCGTCCGTGAGCTCCACGCCGAGACCATCAACATTTGAAGTGTTGACCCGATTTCTAGGGGATTGAAACCAGACACCTCGATAGGCTGGGCGTCAAGGTCAGCCAGTTATTTGAAGTGTTGACCCGATTTCTAGGGGATTGAAACAACTGCTTCATAATTACTTAGTGTTGGTTCTCTTACCCCAAATTTGAAGTGTTGACCCGATTTCTAGGGGATTGAAACGGCCGAGCATTCGCATCAAGTTACCGACAATCTCGAAAGCTTTATTTGAAGTGTTGACCCGATTTCTAGGGGATTGAAACCTCGAACTCCTTCCAGCCCCCGACAAAGGGACACTGGACGATTTGAAGTGTTGACCCGATTTCTAGGGGATTGAAACATTCTTCCCGCCGTAGTGGGTTTTCTTGGTCAACCCTGTATTTGAAGTGTTGACCCGATTTCTAGGGGATTGAAACCTCGTCGCCGGGGCCTGGGCATTCTCGGCCCCGACGCCAATTTGAAGTGTTGACCCGATTTCTAGGGGATTGAAACCAACGCGCTTGTGCACGTCGGTCGAGCTCGTTGAGTCGCTATTTGAAGTGTTGACCCGATTTCTAGGGGATTGAAACGCTACGCTGGTATTCGCGCATATATTCGCGCCGACGCTTGTATTTGAAGTGTTGACCCGATTTCTAGGGGATTGAAACGCTTGCGCCTCTTGTAATTCTTCCATGCAGGACAAGTTGCGTTATTTGAAGTGTTGACCCGATTTCTAGGGGATTGAAACTCATCGGGTTCCAAATTTTTATGGCTTGGACAGACACGTTTAATTTGAAGTGTTGACCCGATTTCTAGGGGATTGAAACGCGACGGTCGAGCCGACGCCAGGCTGGAAGCAGGCATACTATTTGAAGTGTTGACCCGATTTCTAGGGGATTGAAACAAATAAGTGAGGTACTATCAAGTTGAGGAGCAGCGAGTAGCGATTTGAAGTGTTGACCCGATTTCTAGGGGATTGAAACCACTCCAGCGCCACAGTCCTGCGATTCCGTCCATGCGCCTCTGCGACTTTCCGATCCTGACCTTCGACCTACGGAACCCTGATCGACTGGGAGACGGGAATCTGGGATGCGCTGCAACCGCTCTGCTCGCGCCTGGCCGATCCGCCGACTCGCGAGGCAGCACTCGCCGCATTCGCCCAAGCGGAATCGGCCGCCCAAGCGGCCACTCCCGACCTGCTCTACGCCGATCTCTTGGCAGCCACCCACCGCACACTGGCCCAGACTTGGGGCCGCGAACCCGAGGATGCCGAGAACATCCGCTTTGGCCAGTCGGTCGGGGACTGGCCGGCCTTTGCTGACGCAGCCGAATCGCTCGCCTATCTGCAACGCCACCACCGGCTGATCACCCTCACCAATTGCGACCATGCGAGCTACCGGAGCAGTGCCGCCCGCCTCGGCGATCCCTGGGACGCGGTCCTTACCGCCGAGGAGATCGGCTCGTACAAACCGTCGCTGGCCAACTTTGAATTCCTGCTCGCACGGGTGGCAGCCGACTTCGGCCATGCTCCCGGGAGCATCCTGCACATCGCGCAAAGCCTCTTCCACGACCACATACCGGCCAAGACGCTCGGACTGACGACGGCATGGATTGACCGGCGTACCGGCCGCGCCGGCGGCGCAACAGCCCGGCCCCACAAGGCGGTAGTGCCCGACTTCCGGTTCAAAAGCATGGCCGAACTCGTCGCCCAGCACCGGGCTGAACGGGCCGCAGCCAGCGACGCCCGCTGAATCCAAGACCCGGTCGGCGTGTGAAGTTGCCCGGCACAGTCAAAGTTGTGTATTGTGTATCTTGATCAATAAGCCATTAGCTGCTCACTTAGGAGAATCCCAATGGCTTCCCGTCTGCGTCAACTCCCTTTCTTTCGTCTTGATCTGTCGTTCTGGTCCGGGTTTGCCTCCTTGGCCGATCCTTCTTCTCATACTTGTCTCTCAGCAAACCACCATCGCCCATCTTAGGTCCTCTACCGAGCCCTGATGATCTGACCCGATACAATCAGGTCCTGCTTGGAGCAGTATTGACCCGATTTCTAAGGGATTGAAACCCATGAGCACACCCCTCCACGGTCGCATCGCCTTAGTAACCGGCGCGGCTGGCGGCATTGGCCAAGCAATATGCCGCGCCTTAGCTGCCGAAGGTGCCACGGTCGCCCTGCACTATCACACTCAGCAAGAGGTCGCGCACGCCCTCGCCGCCGAGTTGGGCGGGGTCGCCTTTGAGGCCGATATAACCGCGGCAGAGGCCGCGCAGTCGCTGGTCGAGCGCGTGGCCGGGGAATGGGGCGGGTTGGATATTTTGGTCAACAATGCCGGCATCACCATCGGCGGGCAGTTCGTGGTCGATATGGCGCTGGCGGATTGGCACCGGGTGCTCGATGTCAACCTCAACAGCGTCCTCTATATGTGTAAGGCCGCCCTGCCCCTGATGCGTGCGCGAGGCGGCGGCGCGGTCGTCAATATCGCCTCGAATGTGGTCAATACCCTGCCCGGCGGGGCCGCAGCGTACGCGACCACCAAGGCCGGGGTCGTGGCCTTGACGAAAGTGCTGTCCAAAGAGGAAGCCGCGCACAGCATCCGCGTCAATGTGGTGTCGCCGGGGATCATCGACGCCGGGATGGGGCGCGGGGCGCTGGCGCGGCGGTCGCCAGCCGTGCGGGCGCAGTTTCTCAGCACTATTCCCATGCGCCGGGCCGGCGGGCCAGAAGAAGTGGCCGCGGCCGTGGTCTTTTTGGTCTCGCCGGCGGCCAGCTACGTGACTGGACAGCACGTTATTGTCAACGGCGGCGACCGCACCGAGTCCTACCAGTAGAGGCCGCCGCGCCCCAATTTGTGATAGACACCTGTACTAACAGCAACTATATTAGATTACTAACATTTATGAACCTATCGCTCCTGCTGCAGTAGCGCGGGGAGCGCGTCTAATCGTCGAAGCGATCTTGCTAAAATGAAGTACTTATTCACCGGCGGTGGTACGGGCGGCCACGTGTACCCGGCCTTGGCCATGGCCAATGAAATTCGGCAGACGCGGGCAGACGCCGAATTCCTCTACGTGGGCCATCGAGATAAATTGGAGTCTTGGGTGGTGCCCGAGCAGGGGTATCCCATCCGCTTTGTCCGCGCCCGCCCCTTCCCCCGTACGCGCTCCCCGGTGGCCCTGTTGCGATTCGCCGGTGCGCTCTTGGCCGGGGTCGCCCAAGGGGTGCTCATCCTCTTGCGCTACCGGCCCGAAGTCATCATCGGCACGGGCGGCTACGTCAGCGCGCCGATCCTCTTTGCACATGGTGCTTTGGCTAAGGTCGGCCTTTCTCGCGCCCGCGTCTTTCTCTACGAGCCGAACGCCTACCCCGGGCTTTTGAACCAAATTGCCGGGCGACTGGCCCAGCGAATCGGCGTGGCCTTTGAGCAGGCGGGCCGCTGGTTCGACCTGAAGCGGGTGGCCGTGGTCGGCTATCCGGTGCGCCGCTCTTTTTTGCACCTCAACCGGCCGGCCGCGCGCGAAAAATTGGGCATTGCCCAAGGCCGCAAGGTCGTTCTCGCCTTTGGCGGGTCGGGGGGGGCCAAGGCCATCAACGAGGCCGTGCTCACAGCCTTGCCCTGCTGGCGCGCGGCCGGGCTCGTGGTCATCCACGTCACCGGTCGCTACAAGGGGCCGGATTACGACGCGGTGGCGGAGACTGAGGCCACTTTGGCCGCGATGGGTATGGAGGAAGAATGCGACTGGTATCGACGCCTCGATTACGCGGATCAGATCGGCGATCTGATCGCGGCGGCCGATCTGGTCATTTGCCGCTCGGGCGCAGGGACCCTCACCGAGATGGCGGTCAGTGGGACGCCCACGCTGATTGTGCCGCTGCCCACAGCGGCCGAAGACCACCAGGTGCTGAATGCACAGGAGATGGAGCGGATAGGGGCCGCTCAGGTGCTCTATCAGGAGGCGTTTTGGGACAACGCCGGTATCGCGAGCCGACTGGACGGCAAGAAATTGGCGCGGCAGGTGCTCGCGTTGTGCGCTGACGAGGAGCGGTTGCAGGCCATGAGCGCGGCCGCCAAGACCATGCCCAAAGCCAACAGCCTCGAACTGATCACGGCTGAGCTAGACAGCCTCATTGCCGGGCAGCACCCGCCGGCCCGGCACCTGGAGTTGCCCCCGGCCCAAGGCCGCTTGCCGACCGCCCCCAACGCCCTGCTGCGCCGGGTGCAAGAGCGGGTCGAGGAGGTGGGGGGGGTGGAGGCGATGGAGCGCGGCGAGCTTGCCTATCTGCGCTTTCAAGCCGATCGCCTGCTCACCTCCGAGGGTTGGTGCGAAATCCCGCTGGGGCGGCGCAATGTGGGCGTCAAGCTCGTGGCGGTCTTAAACTACCAAGAACGGCTGCCCTTGCTGCTGCACATCCTCACCGACCAAACCCCGGCCGGCCGGGTGCGCCGCTTTTGCGGCGGCGACTTCTGCCACGGGGGCATTGTGCGCCGCAATGTGGTCGAATACGGCCTGCGCGGCTTGGGGGCGACCAACGCGCAAACCCGGGCCGCGCTGCTGGCCGCGCTGGCCGCGGATCCCTACTTCGAGGTGCGGGCGTGGGCGGCGCAGGCCCTCGGGGAGTTGTTTGCAGTTGATGACGAGATCGAAAGCGCGCTTTGCACAGCCCTCGACGATAGGGCACCGGAAGTGGTCGTCCAAGCCCTGAGTGCCCTCGGCAAAATGAGCCACAATCCCGAGCTGCTAGCGCGGCTGCGGTGCTTCTACCTGCATCCGAACTGGCAGTTTCGCGAGCAGGTCGTGCTGGTGTTGATCAAATTTTTGCAGCGCGGCGTCTTGGAGCCGGCGCAATTGGAGCGCGATCTCGACCAAGTCTTGATCTCGATGCCTTATTTCAAGCCGGAGTTTCCCCTCGGTGCGCACCTGCGCACCTTGGCCGATCTCGTGCGCACCGACTTGCCACTGGCGGCCCCGCAGCAATGATCTACTACCTCGGGCTCTACCTGCAAGATGCAGTTGAGGTCCTGTCGTTTTTGCGCTTGGTCGATTCGATCAGCTTTCGCGCCATCTTAGGGGCCATCACTTCGTTGATCCTTACCATTCTCTGCGGCGGCCGGGTCATTCTCTACTTCTATGGCCGGGGATACCGCGACATGCCCCGCGACTATCTCAGCTCCGAGGCCGTCAGCAATCAAGCCAAAACCTACGGCGGCGGCCTAATCGTCGCTGCGATCTTGATTAGCGTCGGCCTGTGGTGCAAGCTGCACAGCCTCTTCGTCCTGTTCTGCGTGGGGGCGATTGTCTGGTTTGCCGCGCTCGGCTGGATCGACGACTTCCTCAAGGTGCGCCATCGCTCTAGCGATCGGGGGCTGTCCGAGAGGGCCAAGTTGGCGCTGCAAATAGCCTTTGGGATAGGGTTTGGTGCCGCGTACATCACCCAAGCCCTTCCAGCGGAGTCGGCCGGCTTGGCGACCCAGCTCTATCTGCCCTTTTTCAAAAATCCGGTCCTCGATCTTTCGTGGGGCTATGTGCCTTTTATCGCCTTCACGGTGACGGCCATCTCCAACTCGGTCAATCTCGCCGACGGGATCGATGGCTTGGCTATTGTGCCGACTTCTTTTGTCGTGGCCGTCTTTGGGGTGTTCGCCTATGTGTCCAGCCACGCCGAGATCTCGGCGTTCCTCATCTTTCCCTTTATGCCGGGCGTGGGAGAAGTCGCCGTGATCTGCTCCATCGTCTTTGGGGCCTGTCTCGGCTTTTTGTGGTTCAATTCCTACCCGGCCAACGTCATCATGGGCGATACCGGGTCCATGGCGCTGGGCGGCTTGTTGGGCACGGTCGCCATCTTGGTCAAACAGGAGTTTCTCTTCCTAATCGTCGGCGGGATCTTCGTCGGCGAGACCCTGTCGGTGGTGATTCAGGAAAAAATTGGCATCCGGTGGCTGGGGCGGCGCTTTTTTACCCGCTCGCCGATTCACCACCACTACCAACAGCGCGGCTTGGCCGACACCAAGATCGTCATTCGCTTCTGGATCGTGGCTGGCATTTTGGCGCTGTGCGGCTTGGCGACGCTCAAGATCCGCTAGTTTGCGCGAGATAGATAGAGGCCATAGGCGCAGAGGAGGACGATGGCTGCGCCTAGCAGGACAACCACGGATGTAGGGTGCTGTGCGGCTTGGCCATTGACTTCGCGCTGATAGCGGCCGTACTCGCCGGCCAAGAGGCTGTAGCCGGAAACGAGGGCGGCAATCAGGCCCGCGATGAAGCAGGTGAAGACCACAGCGTCGGTCGAGAAGGCGCGGGCGATGCTAGCAGCATAGGTGCCGATGTTGATCAGCAAGCCGTACCGCTTCGTCAGCAGGCCGTAGAGTACGAGCCCCACGCAGAACGAGCCGACGACCAGCGCCGCAAAGATCGACAGCCCGTCGCTGGCAGCAGAGAGTGCTAAGAGGCCCGTGCCAATGAGCAGGTGGAGCCACATCCCGACATAGGCGTAGAAGAAGGGCGGGCGTGCAAACGGCGCGCGTCTCATTAGATAGTGGGCAAAAGTAGGCTTGGGCATGGCAATATGCGGCCAAAGATAGGCTGCGGCCCGGGCGCGTCAACGCATGGCCAATCATGGAAATCCTGTCCATCCCCATTGAAAAAGTCAAAGGCGTAGGAGCCAAACGCGCGTCCGCGCTCAAAGATGTAGAGATTCTGACGCTGGGCGACTTGTTGTACTACCGGCCGCGCCGCTACCTCGATCGCACGCAGGTTTTGCCCATGGCCCGGGCGCCAATCGGCCAAGAGGTGACGCTCATCGGCCAAGTGCGCCAGACGCGCTTCATCCCCGGGCCGCGGCCCCGCTTCGTGATGGTGGTCGCCGACGAGACCGACGATATCACCTGTACCTTTTTTCAGGGGGGGCGCTACTTGCAGCGCAACTTTGCCGTTGACGACGAGCTAGCCATAAGCGGCAAGGTCGATCTCTTCCAAGGGCGGCGGCAGATGGTCCATCCCGAGTACGAATTCATACTCGGGGAGGAGCGGCTCCACACGGGCGTCGTCGTCCCGCTCTATACGACCAGTGCTGATATGAAGGAGCGCGGCCTGCGCAGCCGGGGGTTCCGCCGCTTGATAAGCGGGGCGCTGGACGCCTTTGCCGAACAAATAGAAGACGATCTGCCCGCATCCTTGCGGCAGCGCTTGGGCCTCGAAGAGTTGGGCGCTAGTCTGCGCCAAGTGCATTTTCCCGCCAGCCTCGCCGAAGCGGAGCGCGCGCGGCAGCGCTTGGCCTTTGGCGAGCTTTTTACCTTCCAATTGCGCTTGGCGCGGCGCAAAAAAAACCGCGAGCAGGCCGACGGCATTGCCTTCGCCCCCAGCGAGAAACTGGTGCCGGCCCTGTGGGATTCCCTGCCGTTTGCCCCCACGCGCGCCCAGCGCCGGGTCGGCGCCGAGATCGCCGCGCAGATGCAGCGCCCCCAAGTTATGAATCGCCTCGTCCAAGGCGATGTCGGCTCGGGCAAGACCTTGGTGGGCCTGAGCGCGATGCTGATGGCCGTGGAGAACGGCTACCAAGCGGCGATGATGGCCCCGACCGAGATCCTCGCCGAGCAGCACTTTTTCAACATCCAAGCCCTCGTCGCGCCCCTCGGCCTGACTGTGGTCTTCCTCAAGGGGGGTCAGCGCAAGGTGCTGCGGGAGGAGTTGTTGACGGCCATTGCAAGCGGCGCGGCCCACATTGCGGTGGGCACCCACGCGCTGATTCAGGAGCAGGTGCAATTCGCCCGCTTGGGGCTGGCGGTCATTGACGAGCAGCACCGCTTTGGGGTCGTGCAGCGCGGCGTGCTCTACAAGAAGGGCGCGAAGCCCGATTTGCTCGTGATGACGGCCACGCCCATTCCGCGCACCTTGGCCTTGACCCTATACGGCGAGTTGGACGTGTCGGTCATCGACGAGTTGCCCCCTAAGCGCAAGCCGATCCGCACGGCCCTGCGCGGCCGCGAGCGCCGGCCGGCGATCTTTGAGTTTGCCGGCGATCAGGTGCGCCAAGGGCGGCAAGTGTACGTGGTATATCCGCTGATCGAAGAGTCGGAAAAGGCGGATTACAAATCCGCGGTTGAAGCCTACGACGAGTTGCGCCACGGCCCGTTGGCCGAATTCGCAGTGGCCTTGCTGCACGGGCGCATGGCGGCCGAGGAAAAGACTGCGGTCATGGAGGATTTTAAGCAGAATCGGGTCCAAGTCTTGGTCTGCACCACGGTCGTTGAGGTCGGCGTGGATGTGCCCAACGCCACGGTGATGATCATCGAACACGCCGAGCGTTTCGGCTTGGCGCAATTGCACCAGTTGCGCGGCCGCGTGGGGCGCGGTGGCGAGCAGTCGTTTTGCATCCTCATCAGCTACGCCCACGCCGGGGCCGAGCTGGCGGATTCGCGCGAGCGGCTCCAGACCATGGAGCGCACCCAAGACGGCTTTGAGATCGCGGAAAAGGATTTGCAACTGCGCGGCCCGGGCGAGTTCTTAGGGGTGCGCCAGGCCGGGATGCCGGCATTTAAGGCGGCGGATTTGGTCGCCGACGGAGATTTGCTGCAAAGCGCGCGCGCAGAAGCCATGCGGATTGTCGCCAGCGAATAGGACGTGCCATGAAAAGCAAAAGCCTCATTCCGCCCGCGGATTTCGTCGGGCTCGACGCGGTGACCCACCTCTGCACCGGGGGCGAAGGTCCTTGGCTCAAAGGGCAGAGCGCGGTGTACGCGGAATTCGCCCAGCACAAAAGCAGCGGCGACCGCGGTCGCCGCGCCATTTACGCCCGCGGTGCCCGCTGCCGCCAGCGCATGGGGCAGTTGTGGGGCGTGCCGGCCGAGCGAATCGCCTTTATGCCCTCGGCGGCTGAGGGCATGGCTTGGTTGGCGCGGGGCTTAGACTGGCGGCCGGGCGACAATGTGGTCACCACCAACTTGGAATTTCCCTCGGTGGCGTACAATTGGCGCAACGTGCGCCAGCAAGGGGTGGAGTTGCGATTGGTACCGCACCGCGACTGGCGGGTGCGGGAGGAAGATCTATTGGCCACGGTCGATGAGCGCACTCGGGTCTTGGCCGTGAGTCAAGTCAGCTTCTACACGGGGCAAAACCTCGATGTCGAGCAGCTTGCGGCCAAGCTCGCTGGACGCGGCGTGCTCTTGGCGGTTGATGCGACGCACGCCGCAGGTGCGGTCGCCGTGCCGGCGGTGTGCGCCGACTTGTGCGTCAGTTCGTGCTACAAGTGGCTGTTGGCGACTCACGGGGTCGCGCCGTGTTATCTGAGCCAGCGGGCCGAGGCACAAGTGCGCTCTACGGCCTTTGGCTGGCGCAACTTGGCGGTGTGGCCGGCCCAAGGGGCCGAGCGCGCACCGGATGCCGACGAAAAGCCGATGCCCGATAAAATGGAGCCGGGCAACCCGGCCATGGTGGCAGTGCTCTACCTCGACTACGCCTTGGGGCGGCTATTGGACGTGGGGATTGAGCGGATAGCGGAGCACAACCGCGACTTATCCGAACAAATCAGCGCCGGGCTGGCGCGTCTCGGGCGGCAGGTCATTTCGCCGAGTGCGCGGTCGCAGCGCTCGGGCAATACCTGCTTTGCGGACGACGACGCGCACGGGGTGTGCGAGGCTCTCGCCGAGCGGGGGGTGTTGGTGTGGGGGGAATACGGGCGGGTGCGGGTCTCGGGGCATTTGTACAACAATAGTGACGATGTGGAGCGGTTCTTGGCGGTCTTGGGCGAGTTGGTGTAGGGAGGCTGAAGCATAGGATGAGGAGAACATGACTCGCAAAGAACTCATTGAAGTTGCTCTGCTGCTCGGTATTAACGCGGCGGCATGGGCATCAAAAGCAAGGCAAAAGAGTAAATCGAGATGGATGGAGTAAGTATTGCGCTGGTCATTGTCGCCTTCTTGGCGCTAATCGCGTTGTTTTTTGCCGTTAGTGCGCTGCGATCGAACGCGGCCGTTAATCGCGAAAAGGCAGAACTGGCCGCAGTCAACGCTCGACTGGAGAGCGACCTGAAGAACTTAGAGGCGCAAGCCGAAGCCACACGGCAAGAAGCTGGCGAGGTTGGCGAACTACGAATCACCAACGCGCAGTTGTCCCAGCGTCTGGAGACCGAGTCGGAATTGCTGACGAAGGCGACGCGGGCCAGAGAAGCCGTTGATCAGCAGCTAACGGAATTGCAGGATCAGCTCCAATCGTTGAATGCTGAAAAGGCTGGGCTGGAGAGTGATCTGAAGAACGCGCTCGCGAAGGCGGAGGAACAAGCCGAGTGGGTGAAACACTCAACAGCCGAGTTTAAGGCCATGTCGTCGGAGGTCTTGGCGGAGCAGCGGAAGTCGTTTATGGACACGGCGCAGGCGACGCTTGGAGAGCGCGAAAGGGCCGTGGAGCAGATGGTAAAGCCGTTGGCGGAGCAGATCAACGCTCTGGACAAGTCGCGAGTGGAAAGTTCCGCTTCTCTGAAGGAGCAGATCGAGTTGCTGGTACGGTCTAACGACCAAGTGGCGAACGAGGCGCGTAGTCTCTCCTCGGCACTATCGAAGCCACAGGTGCGTGGGGCATGGGGAGAAATGCAGGTCGAGCGCGTACTTGAACTCGCCGGGTTGCAGAAAGGCATCCACTACACGACGCAGGACAGCGACCAAAAAGGGGGTCGGACAGACTTCATCGTACATCTGCCGCACGACCGGGACATCATCCTCGACTCAAAGGTCGTGCTGTCGGCACTGCAAGAAGCGGGTGAAGCGAAAACGGACGATGTGCATGAGGAGAAACTGAAGCGTCACGCCGTGCAGATGCGGTCGTATGCGGAGAATCTGGGATCTAGGGAGTATTGGATCAGTTTGCCGGAGACGGCCGACTTCGTAGTGATGGTCGTGCCGGAGTTCGCACTGGCACCCGCTGTCGAGCGCGAACCCGCACTCATTGAACGAGCCCTTGAGAATAAGGTCGTGATAGCGACGTACTCGACCTTGGTGGCGTTGCTGAAGTGCGTGGCGATGGGCTGGCAGGAGCGGAATATCACGGATCAGGCGCATGAGATCGGACGGCTGGGTAAGGATCTACACGATCGTTTGGCGATATTTGCTGGGCATCTAGCAGGAGTTGGACAGGCACTGGACACGGCGGTGTCGCATTACAATAGCAGCGTCGGTTCGTTCGATGGGCGGCTGTTGCCGCAGGCGCGTCGGTTCTTGACACTCGGTGTCGGCACGACACGTGAGATTCCCACCTTGAATCAGATTGACCAGAACGCACGGCGTTTGCAAAGTGCCGAAGCTTGAATCAATCAAAAGTGCGTAAGCAAGATGTAGGATATGTTCGGTCAGGGGCTTAGGTTTTTCAGCTTCCATCCTAGATCAGCCCGAGGACGACTTGGACAACACGCTGATTTACGAACTGCTGGTCAGTCGGCTGAAGGAAACAAAGACTAAACGTCAAGTGATCGTCGTCACCCACAATCCCAATATCGTCGTCCACGGCGACGCCGAACTCGTGCTCTCACTTAAGGTCAGAGGTGGCCAGAGTCACATTGCCTGTGAAGGCGGCCTTCAGGAAAGGCAGGTTCGAGAAGAAATCTGTCGCGTGATGGAGGGTGGCCGGGAGGCTTTCGAGAGTCGCTACCAGCGGATTATGCCCCCGCAGGGATTGGAACCATGATGGAACGAGATCAGTTAGCGCGGCGCATCCGCCTTGGTGAGGACTCGACGCTGGAACTCAAGCGCGTCGTGCTGTCCGGCGACCGCGTTACCAGTCCGCATCGCAACGAGTTTGCCGACGAACTTGCTGCCTTTGCCAACAGCCGGGGGGGCATCCTCGTCTTGGGAGTGGACGACGCGACCCGCGAAGTCTTGGGTATCCCTTTAGAGGGCTTGGATGCGGTCGAAGCGTGGGTGAGAGAAATCTGCAACGACTCCGTGGATCCCCCACTTGACGCGGATATCCGCAAGCTCGAATTGCCGGACGCCGCCGGCAGCCTCGTTGCGGTCATCTGCATCGACATCGCCCGCAGCCTGTTCGTCCACAAAAGTCCGGGCGGATACTTCCGCAGGATCGGCAGTTCAAAGCGCGAAATGGCGGCCGAGTTTTTGGCGCGGCTCTTCCAACAGCGCAGCCAGAGCCGCGCGATCCGCTTTGACGAATCGGTGGTGCCCCGCACCTTGCCAGAGCACCTCGACGAGGAACTGACGCGCCGGTTCCTCCGCGAAGACGCCGAGCTGACTGCGGACACTTGGCACAAGCTCCGCATCGTCGCTGCCGACGAGGAAGACGTCGTGCGCCTCACACTCGCCGGCGTCCTGCTATGTACGCGGGAGCCGCAACAATGGATGCCTCACGCATACATACAAGCCGTCAGCTATGCCGGCGAGCGGACGGATGTCAATTATCAGACCGACGCCCGCGATATTGAAGGGCCGCTTGACGAGCAGATTGCGGAAGCCTTGCACTTTGTGCGGCGGAACATGCTGGTGCGAGCGACCAAAATAACGGCCCGAGTCGAGCGGCCGCAGTTCAGCGAGCGGGCTGTGTTTGAGGCACTCGTCAACGCCGTGGCGCATCGGGACTATTCGCTGGGGGGTTCGCGGGTGCGTCTGCACCTGTTCGGAGATCGCCTCGAGCTATATGTCCCCGGTGCCCTAGCGAATACGCTCTCGCCGGACAGCCTGCATCTGCGGCAAGCCAATCGCAATGAACTTATTGTGTCTCTGTTGGCGCGTTGTCCTGCACCAACTGGTCTTGGACGGACGCACTTGATGGACCGGCGCGGCGATGGCGTACCGATCATCCGCGAGGAGTGCCAGCAGCTTGCGGGCCGCCTCCCCGAGTACAGCCTGATTGACGACAGCGAGTTGCGGTTGGTGATTTGGGCGGCGTAGCCCAATCAGTCGCCAAAGAATTCTCCGTAGAGCGAGCGCACGGCCGCGGGAATGTCCGCAGCCGCAATCCCGAACATCATGCTGACCTCGCTCGATCCCTGATTGATCATCTCTATGTTGACGCCGGCGCGGGCAAAGGCCACGCAAGCGCGGGCCGCGAGCCCAAGGGTGTGGTGCATGCCCTCGCCGACGACCATCACCAAGGCGAGGCCGCGGGCGACCGACAGCTCATCTACCTCTAGCTCGGTGCGAATCCGGCGCAGGACCCGCTCTTCGGCCGCGTGGTTGAAATACGACTCGCGCACGATCACCGACATGTTGTCAATACCCGAAGGCGTGTGCTCAAAGGGGATCCCCTCGTCCTCAAAAATGGCCAGTAAGCGGCGGCCAAAGCCCACTTCGCGGTTCATCAGGTACTTGCTGATGTACGCGCTGCAAAACCCGTCGGTGGCGGCGATGCCAACGACCGGGCAGTCGCCGACTGTGCGCTCGGGGACGATGCGGGTGCCGGGTGCCTGTGGGTTGTTGGTGTTTTTGACGACGACCGGGATCCCGGCGTGAAACACGGGTTCGAGGGCCTCGTCGTGAAACACGGAAAACCCGGCGTAGGACAACTCGCGCATCTCGCGGTAGGTAATCTCAGAGACGGCGACCGGGTCGGCCACGAGCGCGGGATTGGCCACAAAGACCGAGTCCACGTCCGTGAAGTTTTCGTACACGGTCGCATCGATAGCTGCGGCGAGGATCGCGCCGGTTATGTCCGAGCCGCCGCGCGAAAAGGTGACGACGCGGCCGGTGGGCGAATAGCCGAAAAAACCGGGGAAAATGGTGATGCCCGGGCGGTCCTTGAGCTGGCGCAGCTTGCCGTAGGACGCCTGCAAGACGCGGGCGTTGCCCGGCTCTTGCGAGAGAATTAGGCCGGCCGCGCCTGGGTCGAGGTAGTGGGCTTCGACCCCGCTGTGGCGCAGGTATTCGGCGACTAGGCGGGCGCAGTTGTCCTCGCCGCCGGCCTTCATGGCGTCCGCGTAGAGCGCTTCGTCGCTCGTGCTCATGGCCAGCCGCCGCTCAAAGTCGGCGACAATGGGCGCGAGCACTGCGTCCGGCAAGCCGAGGTCGCCGACGATGGCGGCATAGCGGTCGATGACGCGGGCGAGTGCGGTGCGGCCGTCTTGATTGGTTAGCTGGGCGCGGACCACCTCGATGAGGAGGTCGGTTACCTTGGCGTCTTCCCGGTCGCGTTTGCCCGGGGCCGAGACCACGACGAGCCGGCGCGCTGGATCGGCGGTGACAATGGCGCAGATTTTCTCTATTTGCTCGGCCGACGCGAGGGACGAGCCGCCGAATTTGGCTACTTTCATTGCGTTCCTTTGCGGATTGGATAAAAATATAAAAAATGCACGAATCGCCTTTTTTACAATAAGGGCTACTGGTGCTTTGTCGAGGCGAGTTGCTTAAATTTAAGCACTATGGAACAACCCATCGCTACACTCGTACAGCGCAACCGCGAACTGACCATTCTCAACGCCATTGCCCATCAACTCAACGGTTCAGCCGAGCTATCCGCAGCCTTGGCCGTGGCTTTGGAGCAGATTACCGCGCATTTCGATTTGCAGACCGGGTGGATTTGGTTGCTCGACGAGGAGAGCGGGAAAAGTTATTTAGCGGCCGCGCGCAATTTGCCCCCGGCCTTGGCGGACGATCCCCGCAGCATGGAGGGCGATTGCTACTGCCTGCACACCTTCCGCAAGGGCGACTTGCAGGGAGCGGCCAATGTCAATGCCGTCGTTTGCAGTCGGCTCGATGGCCGGACGGTGGGGACGGCGGGGTTGCGGCACCACACTAGCGTGCCGCTCTACGCCCAAAAAAAGAAGCTGGGGATGCTCAACGTGGTCAGCAGCGACTGGCAAGAGCTAACCGCAGAGGATTTGCGCCTGTTGGAAACGGTTGGGGATATGATCGGCATCGCCATTGAGCGGGCGCGTCTTTTCGAGCAGAGCGCGGAGTTGGGGGCGGTTGAGGAGCGCAATCGGCTGGCCCGCGAAATCCACGACATCCTCGGCCAAGGCCAGGCGGCAGTGCTGATGCAGCTAGAGGCGATGGACGCACTCTTTGAGGCTGGTGCCAAGCGCGAAAAATTGCGGCGTATCTTGAGCCAGCTCATGGCGATGGTGAGGGCTAATCTCGAAGAAGTGCGGCGCTCGGTGTCGGACATGCGGGCCGCGTCTTTAGAGGGGCGCTCGCTGGAGGAGGCGCTAGAGGGACTGGCGTCTTCTGGTACTGGTCCCGACGTCGAGGTCGAAATCGTCGGTGCCCGGCCCCTGCCGTCGCGGGTCGAGGTCGGACTCTACCGCATCGCCCAAGAGGCCCTAGCCAACGCTTGGCAGCACGCCAATGCCCAGCGGGTGCGCCTCGAACTGGAGATTGCACCAGCGGCAGCCACCTTGCGGATCGCAGACGACGGCCGGGGTTTCGCGCCAGATCAGTTGTCGGGCGAGCGCTTCGGCCTAGTCGGCTTGAACGAGCGGACGCGGCTCCTCGGAGGACGCTTAGACGTGGTGAGTAAACCGGGACAGGGGACGCGCATTGCCGCGGTCATTCCCTTGGAGGCGGATGGTGGAAACTAAGATACGCATCTTGCTGGTTGACGATCACCCGGTAGTACGGGCTGGCCTAGCCGCGATGCTGGAGACGCAAGCGGATTTTTTGGTCACCGGGGAAGCCGGCGACGGTGCCGAGGCCGTGCGCCAGATTGAGGCACTGAATCCCGACGTGGTGCTGATGGATTTGGAAATGCCCGGTACCGACGGTTTGGCAGCGTTGGAGGAATTGGCGCAGAAGGACCTACCCAACAAGGTCATCGTCTTTACTATCTTTGAAACCGACGATCAGATTTTGCGTGCCGTTCAGGCTGGAGCACAGGGCTATCTGCTCAAGAGTGCGCCGCGGGAAGAGGTTTTTCAGGCCATCCGCGCAGTCTATGCCGACGGGTCGCTTTTGCAGCCGGGGGTGGCCGCGCGCTTGCTCGGCCAGCTCAGCGGCAAGGGGGGCGCATTGGGCGGGTTGACGCCGCGGGAGCGGGAGGTGCTCGGGCTTTTGGCCAAGGGATTGCAAAACAAGGAAATCGCCGCAGTCCTCCACATCGGCGAGCGCACCGCCAAGTTCCACGTTAGCGCCCTGCTGCGCAAGTTAGGGGCTGGCAACCGCACCGAAGCCGTGGCTCTGGCCGCGCAACAGGGGCTTATTGCAGTGTAAGCTAGCGCCGCACTGTCCTTTGGGACAGGTCGTATCTTGGCCTTATTGCGGGCCTTTAGACTGGTCCTCCGAGCGATTCGGAGGGCCTTTTTTTTTGCGAATTTGAGTAGTGAGCAGAACAAACTCATTTGCAAGGAGCGATAGCATGAACGCGCAAAGTAAGCGGACAGCCATCATAACTGGCGCGTCGAGAGGCTTGGGATGGGCCCTGGCGCAGACCTTGGCGGACGCGGGGTGGAATCTAATCGTCGATGCGCGGGGTACCCAAGCACTGGAGGAAGTCAGGGTCGCTCTGGCCTCCCGCACCCAAGTCGCGGCTATTCCCGGCGATGTGACCGACCCGGCACACTGTCGCGCCCTAGCCGAGGCTGCGGACGAAAGTGGTGGGGTGGATGCGCTGGTCAATAACGCCGGGGCTTTGGGCCCCAGCCCTCAGCCGCGGCTCATCGACTATCCGCTCGAAGTCCTGGAGCAGGTATATCGGACGAATGCGTTCGCGCCTCTGAGGCTTGTGCAGGCGTTGCGCCATCAGCTAGGCCGAGGGGCGCGAATAATCAATATCACCAGCGATGCAGCAGTGCAGGGCTACGAGGGATGGGGCGGATACGGGTCGAGCAAAGCGGCCTTGGAGCAACTTTCCCATGTCTTGGCCGCCGAGCACCCCGAATGGAAGGTTTATTGGGTTGACCCAGGGGATATGCGAACCGCGATGCACCAGGCGGCTTTTCCGGGTGAGGATATCAGTGATCGCCCGCTGCCCGAAGAAAGCGTTCGAGGTCTAATCGCCCTGCTAGAGGGCGACTTGTCCAGCGGCCGCTACCAGACACGCGGATTGACAAACTCGTAAAGGAGGTGTAGCGATGACAACCCTACTGAATATATCAGCAGAAAACAGGGTCGATCTAGAATTCGCGCTACCCGCCGAGTTGGAGGCGCGCGAACCGCCCGAAGCCCGCGGGCTAGCCAGAGACCAAGTGCGCCTGCTGGTTACATCAGGCGCGGGAAAGGCCGAGCACGCGGTTTTCCGGCAGTTGCCCAATTTCTTGCAGGCGGGCGACTTGCTGGTGATCAATACCAGCGCGACCCTGCCGGCGGCGCTCAAAGGCCAGCGGGTGGACGGTAGCGCAGTGGAAGTGCATCTTTCGACCCGGCTGCCGGCCGGGATGTGGAGCGCAGAATTGCGCCGGCCAGCAGCTAGGGCCAGCCGAGCTTTCTACGGAGGCCGAACTGGCGAGGTGATCGGGTTGGCGGGTGGTGGGCAGCTCAAACTCTACGCGCCCTATAGCGAAAGCGAAGATCGGCGCACCCATAAGGGGGACCGGGTGCGGCTTTGGGTGGCGCGCTTGGCCGCGCCGCTGCCGTGGGCAGACTATCTGCGTGCCTATGGGTCTCCCATCCGCTATGAGTACGTGGATCGAAGCTGGCCTCTGGCCTACTACCAGACCGCTTTCGCCGTCGAACCCGGCAGCGCCGAGATGCCTTCGGCCGGCCGGCCCTTTACCCCAGATCTGATAACCCGGCTAGTGGCCAACGGCGTACAGATTGCGCCCTTGGTGCTGCACACTGGAGTAGCCAGCTTGGAGGAAGGCGAGCCTCCCTACGCCGAGTATTACCGGGTGCCCGAGCCGACGGCGCAGCAGATTGACCACGTTCGCGCCATAGGGGGGCGGGTAGTGGCGGTTGGCACGACAGTGGTCCGGGCCGTAGAAAGCGTTGCCGACGACCGAGGAAGGATTCGCCAAGGCGAGGGATGGACCCGGCTGGTGATAGGCGAGGGGCATCGGCTGCGCGCCATAGATGGCTTGCTGACGGGCTTGCACGAGCCGAGAGCCTCGCATCTGCAGATGCTGCAGGCGCTGGCCGGGGCCGAACACCTGCGGCGGGCTTATCAGGAGGCGTTGGCGGAGGGCTATCTGTGGCACGAATTCGGCGACATGCACTTAATCCTGCCGTGAGCAGAGCCGGTTTTTCACTGCAATCTGCCGGGCGGAATTGTCTTTAGGCCGCTTTATGCCTATTTTTGGAACTTTTGCAGTTGAAAGTCCGCAAGTCCTATAAATCCACTTAGGTCCACAATGAAAGCAGTGCGTTTCCACCAGTGCGGAGGCCCTGAGGTCCTCACCTATGAGGATGTACCCGCGCCCACGCCCGGGCCGGGCGAGGCCGTAGTTGAAATCAAAGCCATTGGCTTAAACTACATAGACACCTATCACCGCGAAGGGCTGTACCCAGTCGAGCGGCCCTGCATCCCCGGCATGGAAGCCGCCGGGGTCGTCGTACATGTCGGCGAGGGCGTGGAGAGTGTGCAAGTGGGCGAGCGCGTGGCCTATGCTGGGGTGATGGGGTCGTATGCCGCACAAGCGGCCGTGCCCGCCGGCCGCTTGGTCCCTTTGCCGGCTGCCGCGTCCTATCAGGTGGGGGCCGCCGCTTTGCTGCAAGGCATGACGGCGCATTACCTCGCCCATGGATCCTATCGGCTGGGCCGCGAAGACACGGCCCTGATCCACGCCGGGGCCGGCGGCGTGGGCCTGCTCCTGATTCAGATGGCCAAGCAGTGCGGTGCGCGGGTGGTTTGCACGGTCTCGACCGAGGAAAAGGAAGAGTTGGCGCGGGGCGTCGGGGCCGACGAGGTCATCCGCTATACCGAGCGCGATTTTGAACGGGACGTCATGGCACTCACCGACGGGCGCGGGGTTGATGTGGTGTACGATTCCGTGGGCAAGGCGACCTTTGACAAGAGCTTGAACGTACTCAGGCCCTTGGGCTACTTGGTGTTGTTCGGTCAGTCGAGCGGCCCGGTTCCACCCTTTGACCCCGGTATCCTCAGCGCCAAGGGGTCGCTCTTTTTGACGCGGCCGACCATGCTGCACTACATCCAGACCCGCGAGGACCTATTGGAACGCGCCGGCGCGGTGTTGGAATGGATCGCCAGCGGCGAGTTGGCGCTGCGCATCAGCGCTCAGTTCGCCTTGTCGGACGCGGCTGGTGCCCACCGCGCCTTGCAGGGGCGCAGGACGACTGGTAAGGTCATCCTCATACCGGATTGAAGTAGCCAAGGAGATAGGCGATGGCAGAGGCAGATTCAAAGGACGAAATAACCCCGGCCGCAAGCCCCGAGGCACAGGGCGAGGACTTTGCCCAGATGCTTGACGCCGAAGGAGTGCCAACGGCCCCGGCCACCCATGAGGTCGCAGTTGGCGACGAGGTCAGCGGCGTGATTGTCAAAATCGAGGACGAGAACAGCTTTGTTGAATACGGCAGTCGGGACGAGGCCATAATCCGCACCAGCGAGCTCAACGGCCCCGATGGGGAAATGCGCTACAAGGTCGGCGACCCAATCGCGGCGTTTGTCGTGGCCACC
The DNA here is from genome assembly GCA_958295495.1 of uncultured Latescibacterota bacterium. GTDB lineage: Bacteria > Latescibacterota > UBA2968 > UBA8231 > UBA8231. The sequence continues at coordinate 5,128,337 of OY282352.1, read as the reverse complement.
GGGGATGAGGTCCAGCTCAGCCATGGGTTGAGTCGCCAAGACGCCGAGGCCGACTTGCTCTATCAAGCGTACAAGGCCGAGTTGCCCGTCGAAGGCCGGGTTGACGCGGTCAATAAGGGGGGATTAGGCGTGACCATCGAGGGCGATGTGCGCGGTTTTTGCCCGATTTCGCACGTCGATACCCAGTTCGTGGAAAACGCCGAAGAGTACCGCGGTCAGACCTTGACCTTTAAAATTATCGAGTTCCGCCACCAGGGCCGCGTTATCGTCCTGTCGCGCCGGGCCTTAATCGAAGCCGAGCAGAATAAGGCCGCCGGCTTGGTGCGTAGTCAGCTAAAGAAGGGGACGCAACTGGCGGGCAAGGTGACGCGGCTGGAGTCTTTTGGAGCGTTTGTCGATTTAGGTTCTGGGGTGGAGGGCTTGGTCCATGTCTCGGAAATCAGCCATCGGCGCGTCGGCCATCCCGAGGAAGCCCTCGCGGTGGGGCAGCAAGTCCAAGTCGAGGTTTTGCGCACCAAGAACGTGGGCAAGCGGCGCAAAGAGCGGATATCGCTTTCGATCAAGGCGTTGGAAAAAGACCCTTGGGAAAAGATAAAAGAGCAGTTCGCGGTCGGCACGGTCGTCGCGGGCAAGGTCGATGGGCTGGAGGATTTTGGCGCATTCGTCGAGCTAGCCGACGGCGTGCGCGGCTTGGTCCACGTCTCGGAGATCGCCGACCGCCGCATCAGCCACCCGCGCGAGCTCCTCTCGCCCGGGGAAGAGGTCAAGGTGGTGGTGCTCGAAGTGGATGTCCGCCGCCAGCGCTTGCGCCTGTCGATCGCCCAAGTCGATGCCCTCGAATCCAAGGCCCATCTCGCCGAGTTCCGCCAGCGGCAGGAGCAGGAGCAGGAAGCGGTGCAGAGCAGCAGTGCCATGCTCGACGCGCTCCGGCGCGCCAAGCTGACCGATTGAGATGGGGCTGGCCAACGCCATTTTTAAGCACCAGCGCCCCGGGTACTACGGCGAGTACGGCGGCGCCTTTATCCCCGAGATTCTACGCACTACCCTCGACGAATTGACCCAAGTCTTTGAGGCCGCCCGCTGCGACCCCTCCTTTTGGGCCGAGTTTGAGCAGGTGATGCGGACGTATTCCTGCCGGCCGACCCCGATTACCTTGCTCGAAAATCTCTCCCGCGAGGTCGGCGGGGCGCGGATCTTTCTCAAGCGCGAGGATCTCAACCACACCGGGGCCCACAAGGTCAACAACGTCATGGGCCAAGGCTTGTTGGTGCGCCGCATGGGCAAAAGCCGGGTCATCGCCGAGACCGGGGCCGGCCAGCACGGCGTGGCCACGGCGACCATGGCCGCCCGCTTGGGGCTGGAATGCACCGTCTATATGGGGGCCGTCGATGTGGAACGCCAGCGGCCCAATGTGTTCTGGATGGAGCAACTTGGTGCCGAGGTGGTGCCCGTGACCGATGGCTCGGCCACGCTCAAGGACGCCATCAACGAGAGCCTCCGCGATTGGGCCTATTCCATGGCCGACACGCACTATGTGCTCGGCACGGCTTGCGGTCCGCATCCCTTCCCGCAAATCGTGGCCTATTTCCAGCGAATCATCGGCGAGGAGAGCCGCCAGCAGATGCTGGCCGCGCTGGGGTGCCTGCCCGACAGGGTGTACGCCTGCGTCGGCGGCGGCTCCAACGCCACGGGCCTATTCTTGGGGTTCCTCGACGACGCGGCCGTTGAGTTGGTCGGGGTGGAGGCTGGGGGCCGGGGGCTTAAGACGGGCGCCCATGCCGCCCGCCTAGCTGGCCTTGTCGGTGCGCCCGGGGTGGCCCAGGGCTACAAGACCTTCTTCTTCCAAGACGCCGAAGGCCAAATGCGGCACACGCACTCGGTGGCGGCTGGGCTAGACTACATCGGCGTCAGCCCGATCCTCGCCCACTTGGCCGAGATGGGCCGGGTGCGCATGGAGGCCGCGACCGACGAGGAAGTGATTGCAGCCCTCGAGCGGATGATGCGCCGCGAGGGGATCATCGGTGCGCTCGAAAGCGTCCATGCCTTGGCCGGTGCCCTGCGCGAAGTGGGCGAGATGACGCCCGACCAAGTCGTGCTGATTGGCTTGTCGGGCCGCGGCGACAAGGACATTTTCACTATTGCCGACGCGCTCGCGGACGAAAACTGGCAACGCTTTCTCGCGGACAGGGCCGCCCGGGCGTGAATCTGCAAACCCATATCGAAGAGCGGCTCACAGGGCGCAAGGTCCTGCTGATGACGCATCTGATCGCTGGTTTTCCCTCGCTGGAGGCCAACTGGCGAATGCTGGAGATCATGGCCGAGGTCGGGGTCGATTTGGTCGAGTTGCAGATGCCTTTTAGCGAACCGGTCGCCGATGGCCCGGTCTTTGCGCGAGCCAACCAACAGGCCCTCGCAAGCGGCCTTACCCTCGACCAGTACTTCGACTTAATGCAGCGCTCGACCGCGGCTTTTCCCCTGCCGCATTTGATGATGGGCTACTACAACACCGCGTTCCGCCTAGGGCACGGTCCGTTCTGCCGCCGCTTGGCAGCAAGCGGGGCCTGCGGCTTTATCCTGCCCGACTTGCCGGTCGAAGAGTACGGCGACTTGGGGGCCGCCGGCGCGGAGTGCGAGCAAGCGCCGATTTTGCTGATGACCCCGACCAACACCGACCAGCGGCTGCAGCAGATCGGTGCCCAGGCCAAGGGGTTTATCTATGCGGTGGCGCGCAAGGGCGTAACCGGCCGCCAGACCGACTTAGACGATGAACTCTATCGGTTTATCGCGCGTTGCCGCGCGGCGACCGATCTGCCGCTGGGGGTCGGCTTCGGCCTCCGCAGCGGGGAAGATTTGCGCCAGCTACAAGGCCAAGCCGAAATCGGCATTGTCGGCTCGGTGCTGCTGGAGGTTTGGGAACGCGCGGGGGAGGCGGGCTATGCCGCCCTATTGCGCGACTTGGCTGCTGGGCGCGACTGAAATTTTTTACCCAACAAAAGCTCTTATTGTGTGGCTTGCACCTTTGCCATCAGTCCATGTACAAACCCCCGTTGACGTCGATGGTCTCGCCGGTGATGTGCCGCGCGTCGTCCGAAGCCAGAAAGAGCGCACAGTTGGCTACGTCTTCAGGCTGGCCGGGGCCGCCGAGGGGGATAGAGGCCTTGAGTTGGTCGTGTTCGGGGGCGGAGGTCATGGCGGTGTCGATGACCCCAGGGGCGATGGCGTTGACGCGGATTTGATGGGGGGCTAGGGTGCGCGCTAGGCCAATGGTTAAGGTGAGGACGCCGGCTTTGGCCGCTGCGTAGGGGGGGCCAGCGGCTAGGCCGCCGGTTTTGGCTGCTAGGGAAGTCATGTTGATGATGGCTCCTTGGCGGCGCGCCTTCATGTGGGGGATGACCGCTTGGGCGCAGAGGAAGGGGCCCTTCATGTTGACATCGACGATGCGGTCCCAGTTCTCTTCGCTGCACGATTCAAAGGTCGTATAGACCAAATAGCCGGCGTTGTTGACAAGGATGTCGAGTTGGCCGAACTGGTCGAGCACTTGGGCGGTAGCGGCGCGGACGGCGGCCTTGGACGACACGTCCATAGCTAAACCTAGGGCACCTGACCCGAGCTCGGCGGCCGTGGCGCTGGCCGCGGCGGGGTCAATGTCGGCGATGGCCACTCGTGCTCCCGCGCGGGCAAAGCGCTCGGCGATGGCCCGTCCAATGCCCCGGCCGGCGCCGGTGATCAGTGCGGTCTTGTGCTGTAATTTTCCCCTCATGGCGCGTTCCCGTTGCGCTGTTGGCCCGCAAGCTAGACCCGAAGATATGCTATTTTGCGCGGCGGCCCAACGCGCGTGGGCGATGGCTTGCTGAGAGCTTGAGAAAGCTCTATAAATAAGGCCGCTTAGAGGGAGCTGACTAAAACATCAATGCGGAGGGAGCTCGGATGGAAGATAGCCTAACCTCGACCGAATTGGAATTGGAGCTGATAAAGTCCGAAGACGAAGATCGCGAAAGCGTTCCTGCAGGCTACGAGATCGCAACGTATCCAGCGGATTACACTTTGGAAGTGCTACATCAAAAGTGGAAAGCGGACGAGATCGTGATTCCCAAATTCCAGCGGCAATTCGTCTGGAAGCAGAGCCAGGCCAGCCGGCTGATAGAATCCTTTCTGGTAGGGCTACCGGTCCCCGCCGTATTCTTTTACAGCGAGCGCGAAAGCCAGAAGTATCTCGTAATAGACGGGCAGCAACGCTTGAAGAGCGTATTCTATTACTTTGAAGGGTATTTCGGCCCTGAAGAACAGGGTAAGCGCAAGGTATTCAGTTTGCAAGGGCTCCATCAGGAAAGCCCATTTTATAAAAAGAAATTTGAAGACCTGCGGGAAGAAGATCAACGGCGGCTGAAGAATGCCGTGTTACGTGCCTTTATCGTCCAGCAACTGACCCCCGCCGACGATACAAGCATGTACCATATCTTTGAAAGGCTCAATACCGGGGGAACTCTACTGGCGAGTCAGGAAATCCGCAACTGCATCTATCACGGTCGCTTTATCGAATTTCTCGAAGAGATCAACAAATTGTCGTGCTGGAGAAAAATACTCGGTAAAAGAGAACCAGACAGCCGGCAAAGAGACATCGAGCTATTGGTGCGCTTTTTTGCAATGCGAGATAGGTCTGCATACAAGAAGCCAATGAAGGACTTCTTGTCGAGGTACACGCAAAAGAACAGGAATGCATCTGAAGAAATCCTACAAAGCAGCCGGCAGGTGTTCGAGAAAACCTGCGACGCCGTCATTAAATCGCTCGGGGATAAGCCGTTTCACATTCGCTCGGGGCTGAATGCCGCCGTATTTGATGCGGTTATGGTTGCTTTTTCCGAGCACTTGGATGAAATCCCGACAAATATCTCTGTCCGGTATGAGGATTGGGTCAATAGCGAAAATTGCAACCTAAATACCACGCAGAGAACGACAGATGTCGAGAAGGTACACGAGCGTTTCCGCCAAGCTGAACGGGAGCTTTTCGGCAGGTAAGCCGGCCGCCGACATGCGTATTCTGCGGATTGACGAAGCCTTGGAAAAATGCGAAGCGCATTTGTCTTTAGGAGAAGCAGTTGAAGCTGAAGTACAGAGCTTGCTAGCCCAATCATTGCTGATCCTCATTTATGCGGAGTTTGAGCGAAAAGTTCGCGAATTGATTCGTGCGAGATGCCAATACGTAGCGGATGACTCGGTAAGAGGGTTTCTCGATTCTTGCGCGGAAAGCGTATTTCGCGGTCTGAAAATTGGGGAAATTGCAGGGCTGCTCAATCGCTTTGGTACGCCTCACAAGGAAGTATTTAACCAGCATCTCGAGCAAAATCAAAGAGCTCAAAACATGTACGACAGCATCTTGAACAATCGACATAAAATCGCGCACGGCGAAGGGAGTGCCGTCACCTTCGGCGATGTAAAACAGTACTACGAACACGGGCATTGCGTACTGGACTACTTACGCGATGCGCTGTTTCAAGACGAGTCGTAGATAGGAGATTTCTATGAGGAACGTCATTGGAGTCATCCTCGGAGGCGGGCAGGGTACGCGGCTCTTCCCCCTGACTCAGCTTCGCTCCAAGCCGGCCGTGCCGATTGGCGGCAAGTACCGCTTAATCGACATCCCCATCAGCAATTGTCTGCATTCTGGGGTCAACCGCATCTTCGCCCTGACCCAGTTCAATTCCGCTTCGCTCCACCGCCACATCAGCATGACGTACCGCTTTGATTCCTTTTCCGATGGCTTTGTCGAGATTTTGGCTGCCGAGCAGACCCAAGACAGCGTCGCTTGGTACCAAGGCACGGCCGATGCGGTGCGCCAACAGCTCCGGCAGGTGCTTTCACGCAAGGCCGAGCAAGTGCTGATCTTGTCGGGGGACCACCTCTACCGCATGGACTACCGCGCCTTTGTGGAGAAGCACCGGGAGCGCGGGGCTGATGTGTCGATTGCCGTCAAACCGGTGCCGCGCGAGGAAGCACCGACGCTGGGGATTTTGCACGCCGACGCCGAGGAGCGGATCCGCGACTTCCGCGAAAAGCCACAGACCGACGCCGAACTAGACGAATTGTGCTTGCCCGACGGACGCTTTTTGGCCTCAATGGGCATCTACATTTTCGAGCCGCAGGTTCTGGTTAGCCTGCTGATGAGCAATAACCAAGACGACTTTGGGAAGCACATTATCCCCGACGCTATCCACAAAGTAGGGGTGTTCGCCCATCCCTTTGAAGGCTATTGGGAGGACATCGGGACCATACGCTCCTTTTACGAGGCCAACCTAGCACTGACCGATCCTAAGCCGCCCTTTGAATTCTACTCTGCCGACGCGCCGATTTATACTCGCGCACGCTTTTTGGCTGGGACCAGACTGGAAAATTGCCACATCGAGCGTGGAATCGTCTGCGAGGGGGTCGTTATCCGCTCGGCTCGGCTCGAACGCTCAGTAATCGGCATTCGCTCAGTGATCGGTGCCGACTGCCGGATCGCCAATACGATCGTTATGGGTGCTGATTTCTACGAGTCGCCGGCCGATCGAGTGCGCAATGCCGCCCAAGGCATTCCGAATGTGGGGATTGGTGCCAACAGCGAGATCACCGGCGCGATCATCGACAAAAACGCGCGCATTGGCGAGCGGGTCTGCATCACCAACAAGGACCGCGGCGTCGAAGCCGATGAGACAAACTACCACATCCGCGACGGGATCGTGGTCGTGCCCAAGGACGCGGTGATTCCGTCGGGTACTGTGGTGTAGAAGCGTGCAGGCGTACAAAAAAGGGGGGACGGGTGTAAAACCCGTCCCCCTCTCTTTTGTACCGCGAGAAAGCCCTATTTGAGCAAGGTCATTTTGCGGTGCAGGACTTGGTCGCCGGCGCGGAGGCGGTAGAAGTACGCGCCGGCGCTGAGGTCCGACGCATCGACGGCGACCGAGTAGGAGCCGGCCATGCGCCATCCTTCGGCCAGCATCCCCACCTGTTGGCCGAGGGCGTTGAAGAGGGTCAACTCGACGTGGCCATCAGCCGGAATGGCGTAGGCAATGGTCGTGCTGGGGTTGAAGGGGTTGGGGTAGTTTTGGTTCAGGGTGTACGCATTGGGGACGGCTGCCGACAGTGCAGACTCTTCGGCGATGACGGTTGCTATCTCGTTGGGCGAGATGCTGGCTGCGGAGAGAAAGGTCCAGCCCGAGGTCCACAGTTCGCTGCCAAAGGCTCCGACATAGTCGACTTGGTTGTAGAAGCTGTCGTCGGGAATAGTGCCACCGCCGCCCCAACCCAGGCTGCCTGTTTGCGGGCGCGGGTCCAGCCTTGGTCTTGGCTGCGGGAAATGCCGCTGAGGAGTGGATCGACGATTTGGTTGCCATGGGCGGCGAGGTGGTCGGCCGCGAACGGATCCGGGGCGATGGCAGCATGGCCAGCTTCAACTAGCCGACGCCCTGTTCATTGTAACCTACAGCACCGACCCGGCCGATCCAGCCCTGCCGCCGGGGATCGGATCGCAGCTTATCAGCAGTAGCACCGATGACGGTAGTTGTGGCGGCAGAGGTAGCAGCTATACGACCTTAGCTAAGAGGTCGGTGTCAAATGTAACAGTCACCGGATATGTTGGCGGATGGCAGGAGGTGGGCCGGGTTGTGATAGGTAGCATGTCGGCTGGTCAATCCCGATCATTCAGTTTTACAGGCACCGTCTTCTTACCTTCCAACTCAGACAGGTGTAGTGCCAATGTGAGTTGGAGCGAATTGAGTGTGCAAGGTGGCAATGTTCGCGGTGAGAATTTGGGTACGCGAAGTGTCAATGTTTGCGGTGAGACCGTGGAAGAACCATAATCTTTTGTTTGCCAAACGCTGGCCCTCGGCCTGTTCAGCCGGCTTCTTAGGTCGGGGATGCTTCGCTTGCGCTCCGCATGACGAGGCAGGAGTGCGCCAGCCTTTGTCATGCGGAGTGGAACGCCGCGCAACGGCTGCCACCTGCGCTGCGGCCTCTCCCCAGCGGGGAGGGGAGCCATCTGCCGTAGGAAGAGGTAGGGGGTAGGTCCCGTGCGTAAGTTACGTAACTGACCTTACGCGGTGGCCCTACTCGTCGGCGTCTAACAGATGCCTGAAGGCTTCGATGTACCACAACTTAGCTTACTGTCGTGTACTTAGCCCCGCGTCAAAGCCGCCGTTTACGGCAGAAGAAGTGGAGAACGTATGCCCGCCCCCACCGCAACAACGGGCCTCGACAACCTTGACAACCTTGACAACAAGGTTTCTGTCTTTGCTTACCTCTGTCTGTGTCTGAACGTATTTTTCTTTAGCTCGCTCATCACTGCCGAACCGAGGACATTCCTTGCGCTGACCCGGGAAGACTACTGGGTGGAGAATCTCACCGCGGTCTGGTTTCTCCTATCGGGCTTCCTGCTGTTCGTCACGGCTGGGATGGAGCGGAGCTTCTTCCGGCGCTGCGTCTATATTCTCGGCGGTATGGCGATGGTGTTTGCCGCCGGCGAAGAAATCAGTTGGGGGCAGCGCATCTTCGGGTTTGCGACGCCCGATTTCTTGATGCCCTTGACTCAGCAGAAAGAATTCAATGTCCACAATATCGCCAATGGAATGTTTACCATTATCTACTTGAATGGCACACTTCTTCTGTGTATGGCAACCAGCGCGGCTTTCTTTTGCCGGAAAGACAGGCTCTTCGGGATTCCGTTGCCGTCAATCCTGCTGATGCTGGGCTTTCTGATAATACTTTCCTATGGAGGATCAGGAGCGAACCTCAAAGAATTCTCAGGAGCGAACCTCAGAGAATACATAATGAGCATCAGAAGATCCTTCGGATTTATTGTGGTTGAGGAAAAAGGGCTGCTGCTGCTCTTTCTCATCTTCGCCCTGTTTTCGGGCAAGCGCAAATTGATCATTGCTTCCGCTGCAACCCTCGCGCTCGTTTTGGCTTTCACATACGTGAACTACCAAAGTAGCGTCAGTATTGGAAGCCTGTATGACGTGCGTGGAAGCATATTTGAGGTGCGCGAGTATCTGTTCGGCATCGGCTGCCTTTTCTATTCTTTAGAGCTCATGCTGGCTCAGGGACGGTTCGCGGCAATCTCACGGGTGCCATTCACCAGCCTGAAACTGCCGGGCAGACGGATTCCATTCTATCTGATGACCTGCTCTCTGGTCATTGCCGGCAGCATCGGGTTGATGTTTTTCCAGTATTTCAACGCCATGGCCAAAACTGCCGCCATCGTCCGCTCCAGTTTTGACGTCTATCTCATCGAGAACGAGTTGGCCTACGTCAAGGAGCCATGCGCTCCGGTGGATACAAAGGCACAATTCTTTTTGCACATCATCCCCGCCGACGCCGCTGACCTTCCCGCCTACCGCAAACAGTACGGTTTCGACAATCTGGACTTCCCCTACGGGGGATTCGGCACTCCGGTCTTGGGCGGCAGGTGCATTGCGAAGCGTCCGCTCCCCGACTATCCCATCGTTCGCATCAGAACCGGGCAGTTCACACCCGCCGATGGGCCGATCTGGATGGCCGAGTTCCCCATTGGCGCGGTGGAGGGCGGACGAGGCCGCTGATCGCGTCCGGCGCCCGCGCACATCGGCGCGGGCGATTTCCTCGGCGCTGATGGCATCGCTGACTGCCGGGGCCTTTTGGCGCTCCTTGCGCAGGGCCTTGGTCTCGACGACGACCTCGTCGTCGAGGTCTAGGGCTTCGGGCATGAGGGTGATGACCAGCTTGGCGACCTTGCCGTCTTGCACCTCAACGCCGATGATCGACGCATCCCGATAGCCGATCATCGAGCTAGCCAGCACATAGGTCCCGAGCGGGACGTCAAAAAGCTGAAACCGACCCTCGACATCGCAGGGCGTACCGATTTGAGTGCCTTCCAGAAAGACGAGCGCACCCACGAGCGGGTCGCCGGTCTGGCTCCGCGACGGGATCGTGGTGGTGCCTAAGGACGCGGTGATTCCGTCGGGTACTGTGGTGTAGAAGCGTGCAGGCGTACAAAAAAGGGGGGACGGGTGTAAAACCCGTCCCCCTCTCTTTTGTACCGCGAGAAAGCCCTATTTGAGCAAGGTCATTTTGCGGTGCAGGACTTGGTCGCCGGCGCGGAGGCGGTAGAAGTACGCGCCGGCGCTGAGGTCCGACACATCGACGGCGACCGAGTAGGAGCCGGCCATGCGCCATCCTTCGGCCAGCATCCCCACCTGTTGGCCGAGGGCGTTGAAGAGGGTCAACTCGACGTGGCCATCAGCCAGAATGGCGTAGGCAATGGTCGTGCTGGGGTTGAAGGGGTTGGGGTAGTTTTGGTTCAGGGTGTACGCATTGGGGACGGCTGCCGACAGTGCAGACTCTTCGGCGATGACGGTTGCTATCTCGTTGGGCGAGATGCTGGCTGCGGAGAGAAAGGTCCAGCCCGAGGTCCACAGTTCGCTGCCAAAGGCTCCGACATAGTCGACTTGGCTGTAGAAGCCGTCGTCGGGAATCGTGCCACCGCCACCCCAAGTCGGGCTGCCTGTTTGCGGACGCGGGTCCAGCCCGAGGTCTTGGCTGCGGGAAATGCCGCTGAGGAGCGGATCAACGATTTGGTTGCCATGGGCGGCGAGGTGGTCGGCCGCAAACGGATCCGGGGCGATGGCGGCTAAATTTTCGCCGGCACCAAATCCCCACCAGATGTTGTTGGCCAAGACGAGATCGCCAGCTTCCAAGCGGGCACGGCTGTCTTCGCCGGATTCTAAGTCCTCGATGTCAACGCCCTCGCCAGCAAAGTCGGTGAAGATGCTGTTGTGGTATTGGCCACCGGCATTGTCGCGGATTTTGAGCACCACGTCGTTGTCGCCGTTGGCGGAGAAGGCTCCCGAGCCGATGTACGTGGCGTTGTAGATGACCGGAGTGGCGTAGGGCGTGCCGTCCTCGGGCGTGGTGCCGCCGTCGTGCTCACCGGCGCGGTTGCCAGACTCGTCGCCTTGGATTGCGAACCAGAACTGGCCTTTGCCGCGAAAGCCTTCGTCGTAGTCAAAGGCGTCGTCGCCGTTAAAGGCCGAAACGAGGTACTTGGTGTTGACCGTGCCGCCAAACCACTCAAAGCCGTCGTCTTGGTTGTTGAACACCTCGATGTATTCGATGAGCGTGCCGCTGCCCACCCCGCCCATAGTCAGGCCGTTGATCTCGTTGCCGGTGCCGATGTCGGTGCCGCCGTGGCGGATGGATACGTAGCGGAAGACGCCGGAGTTGTCGGTGTCGTCGTCGCCGCCGTACATGCCGCGCGGCTCGGTGGTGGGAATGCCCTCAATGGGGGTTTCGCCCGGCTCGGAGTTGAGGCTGGCCCGGCCGAGGATGATGACGCCGCCCCAGAGTCCGCGGGCGTTGAGCGGCAGGTCGTTGGGGTCGCTGACGTCGTCGGCTTCGGCCGTGAAAATGATCGGCTCATCCGCTGTACCCTCGGCGAAAATTTTACCGCCGCGAGCCACGACGAGGGCGCTGGCGTTTTCGCCTTGTCCCGGCTTGCCCTTGACGACCGTGCCCGGCTGAATCGTCAGGGAGGAGCCCTCCCCGACAAAAACTAATCCGTTGAGTACGTACTCGTTGTCCGCGGTCCATTCTACATGGGTGCCGGCCGGAATATCGGTGCTGGTGACGTCGATGGTGGCCGTCCAAGCGGCGGCCGGCAGCAGGGCGATGGCCGCCGCGAACAGGGTCTTGTGAAGCATTTTTGCCTCCTAATGAAGGGGGTTATGGGAACCACTCTGTCAGCAATAGACAATAAGGCGAGGTTGTAACAGGGCTGCGTCAGTTGTGTTAATAGTGTGTTACATAATTGACGTTCCGCAGTTAGGAATTAGGAATTGACCAATTTTTAATTGACGATCCGCATCGTCTTGCCCGTGCGCTAGACGCTAGCAGCCCTACAGGTGCTCGTGCGTAACGTCGGTACACAATTGGAATTCAGCGGTTGTAGCTGACCGAAATCGAGAACGAACGGCCCTTGTGGTACTGGCTGGAGATGTAGTCGATGCCTTGGTAGCGGTACGCCTTGGCAAAGGAGGGGTCGAGGAGGTTTTTGGCACTCAGCTTGAGCTTGTATTCGTGCCACTGCTGGGAGATGGTGCAGTCGAGGGTGCCGCGCATTTCCTCGAACACGTCCGGGGTGCCGCCGAGGCTGACTTCGGCCAAGCGCCGGCCGAAGATGTTGTAGTAGATGCCAGCCGCCGTGCCGGTGGCAAAGTTGTCGTAGCTGAAGTCGAGGTTGAGGAGGAAGGGCGATTGGCCCTGGAGCGAGCGCCTGCTGTCGGCCTGCGGGTCGAGGGCCCGGCGCAGCTTTAGCTCGGTGGAGTCAATGCTGACCTCGGAGCGTACTAGGGAGAGGTTGCCGCCGGCGTGGAGGTGCTCTAGCTGCGGCAAGAGGAATCCGAGGCTGTGCCGCGCCTCGAACTCGACCCCAGACACTCGGGCGGCCTCGACGTTCTGGAACTGGACCTCGCCATTGACGGTGAGAATGACGCGCTCAATGGGGTTTTTGAAGTCCTTGTAGAACGCGCTGGCCGCGTACAACTCGCCGGGGCTGCCGAAGTGCTCCCAGCGCAAGTCGTAGTTGTCGATCAGGGTCCGCTCTAGCGCGGCATTGCCGATAAAAGTGAAGCCGCCGACAAAGCTGAACGAGGCAAATGGGGCTAGTTCGCGGAAGGTGGGTCGGGCGAGGGTGCGGCCGTAGGAAGCGCGCACGTTCGCGCCGGGGCCGAGCTCCCAGACGGCGTTGAGCGAGGGCAGCAGGTCGTTTTCCGCGAGCTGGCCGGCGGCCTTGGTCGAGTCTTGGCTGGCCACGTCAATGCGCGTGGCTTCGAGTCGGGTGCCGGCGACGAGGCGCAGCTCGGTATTGATGGGCAATTCGAGCATGGCGTAGCCGGCGTAGATTTGCTGGTCGCCATCGAAATTGCTCGAAAGCTGGGTGGCGTCTTGGACGTAGGAGCCGAAGCGGTACTGCCTACCATTACTGCTGATTAGCCCGACCTTTTCGGTTGCAAAGAAGGTGTTGGGCTGGCCGTCGTAGCTGATGTCGTCTTGGTCAAATTCGTAGCGCCGCTCGCGGAACGTGCGCGCTTTGTCCAGAGCCAAGAAGCCGGTTTTGAAGTGGCTGTTGATGCCCTGCCACTGTTTGAAGGGCAAGTTCAGGTTGAGCTGGAATTCGCGGTTGCGCTCGTCGAGATCGCGGAAGTAGCGGGTGGGCAGCGGGTACATGGAAGGCGAGATCGAATAATCCGTGACCGGGCCGCGGATGACTTTGTCGTTTTCGTCGCGCATCACGTCGCCGTTTTCGCGGCGCAGCGGGCGGATTTTGGTGACGTAGTTGTTGGTAAAAAACCGCAGGTCAGGCTCTTCTTGCGCCGAAGCAGAAGTAGAAGCCGACCACTCGGCCCGCAGGTTGCGCAAGCCGCCAAAGTGGTGTTTGCCCGCCAGTTGCAGCGATTGGATTTGGCGCTCGGTAAACTGCAAAACGCGCGTCTCGTAAACGGCGTCCTCCTCGAGGTCGCGGGGGAACGCGCCGGCTAGGTAGCGGGCCATGTCTTCGCTGTTGCGGTTGTACATGTTGGTGACCGACAGCTCGTGCGTGGGGGCCGGCTTGAGGGACAAGGTGACGAGGCTGCCCCAGGCGATTTCCTGCGCCCCCCGGGCGTCGGCCAAGTTAAAGTTATTGGTCAGGGTGCTGGCTTCCTTGCTGGTGAGCTGCCAGCGGGCCGAGGTGCCGTTGTCGTAAAAGGAGGAGCTGTTGCTGTAGGTCAGGGTGCCGAGAAAGCCGAAGGGTTTGTCCAAGAGCGAGACTTGGTTGCCCAAGGCGACCGAATAGCTCTGGTTCAGGGGTGCGGTCGCGGTGGTGGGGGCCATGACCGAGGAGAACGCCTTGGAATACTCGTCGAGCTGGAGGGCCTTTTCCTCGTCGTTGTACGCGGCACCCACATCCGGGATTTGTACATCGCCGTTGGCCAGGGCGGCGGGAATTTCTCGCGTCCCGTCATCGACCCCGATCCAATCGAGTCCTCCGCCCTCGTAGGTGAGGAACTGGTCGTTGAACGCGCTCTGGGTATTGAATTTGGTCGAGGCCGAGACGGAAAGGGTGAAGTTATCGGGAAACGCCTTGGTGCCGATGTTGACGGCCCCGCCGGTAAAGTCCCCGGGCTTGTCTGGGGTGAAGCTCTTGGTGGTGACGATGTTGTCCAAAAGCGCGGTGGGAAAGAGATCCATGGGAACGGACCGCTTGTCGGGATCGGCGTTGGGAAGCGAGGACCCGTTGAGCTGAACCGAGCTATAGCGGTCGCCTAGACCTCGGATATAGATGTATTTGCCATCTACTACGGAGGCCCCGGTTACGTGGGACATGGCCTCGGCCGCATCGCTGCTGCCGGCGCGTGCGATTTCCTCGGCGCTGATGGCATCGCTGACGGCCGGGGCCTTTTGGCGCTCCTTGAGCAGGGCCGCACCAGTATTGCGCAGGGCTTTGGCCTCGACGACGACCTCCTCGTCGAGTTCTAGGGCTTCGGGCATGAGGGTGATGACCAGCTTGGCGACTTCGCTGTCTTGCACCTCGACGCCGATGATCGACGCATCCTGATAGCCGATCATCGAGCTAGCCAGTACATAGGTCCCGGGCGGGACGTCGAAAAGCTGAAACCGACCCTCGACATCGCAGGTCGTGCCGATCTGAGTGCCTTCTAGAAAGACGATCGCCCCCACGAGCGGGTCGCCGGTCTGGCGATCGAGGACCGCGCCGGAGACCGTGCCTTGGGCCAAGGCGGGACGGGCAAGAGCCAAAAGGGCGAGGCCGGCAATGGACAAGCAGTGCTTCATGGATGAACAACCTCCCTTGGAAAGGTAAAAGTGAAAATGATAGGGAGGCTGTGTTGAGAAGAGGTTACTGCAAAATTACAATCCGGTGCCAAGGGGCCTTGGAGGAGTGGGTCCAGCATAAGGCGAGGGAAAAACCGTAACCATTTCGCAACAATACTGTAACGATAGCGTCGCATTGCGAGCGCATTATTGTATCTTGGGACGAAAAAAGACACAAAAGACCTCGAATGCGGCCAAATTTCGCACTGGGCGAGGGAGAATTGTAACATAACTGATGTTACGCACTCCTGCCGTAAGAAATGAGAAGCGAGGGGAGAGGAGTGAGAAAAGAGGGGCCGTTGCGGCCGGGTCTCACTTCTCACGCCTCACTCCTCAAAATGATCACCAACCGACCTGCAGACCAACTGCGTAACATCAGTAACATACATGAAAAAAATGACGCTAATCGCCGGGTTGCTTTTCTGCTTGGTGACCGTAGTTCAAGCAGAGGAGGGCAAGATCAAGGGCGTTATGTTTGGCGACTACTACTATGTATTGGCCGCCGACGAGGCCCCCAAGCGCAATGCTTTCCAGTTCCGCCGTCTGTACCTCACATACGAGGAGGATATCGCCACTGACTTTGCGATTCGCTTTCGCCTCGAAGCCAAGGACGCGGGGTTTGCCCAAGGCGAGAAGATGATCCCCTTCGTCAAGCATTCCTACTTGCAGTGGAAGAGGGCGCTGGGCACTGCGGATCTATACTTGGGGCTTTCGGGGACGCCGACTTGGGCGGTTGCCGAAAAGGTCTGGGGCTACCGCTCGATAGCCAAGACCGCGCTCGACTGGAATGCAATCGGCTCTTCGGCCGACTTGGGCGCGGCCCTCAAGGGCACGGCCGACCGGCTGAGCTATCACCTGATGGTCGGCAACGGTCCCGGACAGAAGTCAGAGGACGACCACGGCAAGAAGGTTTATGGTTCGTTGAGTTTTAAGGCTGCGGACCGATGGGTACTGGAAGGCTATGCGGACTTTAATGCAAAGCCGGCTGATCGCAACGAGCGGACCTTCAAAGGCTTCGTGGGCTGGCAGGGAGCAAAGGGTGCGGCCGGGCTGGAGGTCTTCTCGCGCACCAATGAGCGGGCTGGCGACCTCGGCGAAGATGAGGTCATCGCTGGGGTCTCGGCCTTTGGCTCGCTGCCGCTGAGTGCCGCGTTCAAGGGCTTTGGCCGGTTCGACGTGGTTGCCCGCGACGCCGAGGATACCACCGATTGGCTCTTCATCGCCGGCCTCGACTACGCGGCCGCTACAACCGTCCACCTGATGCCCAATGTGATCGTGGCGTTGCCCGCCGGCCGCGATGCCAATGTACAGGGGCGGTTGACCTTTTTCTGCAAATTTTAATTCGCGCTGTAACTCAAGTTTCATCCGCGAGACGCGCGGATGTAACACAAATCGTGCAAATTTTACAAAACGGCCATTGAAATGGCATGGGGAATGCAAAAATGAAAAAAGAATGGCTCGGGGTGGTGCTGATGTGTTGGGTGTTCGCCGCTGGCGTCCAAGCGCAGACAATCGCCATAGATGAGCGGATCGCACCCTACGAGAAGGTGCGCGGCCTGTCCGGCAACGCCAGCAGCATTGGCTCGGACACCATGAACAACATGATGGCCCTGTGGCTGGAGGCCTTCCGCAAATACTATCCCAACGTCAAGATCCAAATCGAAGGCAAGGGGTCGAGCACAGCACCGCCGGCCCTGATCGAGGGCACGGCCCAGTTCGGGCCGATGTCGCGGCCCATGAAGTCGAGCGAGGAAGACAAATTCGACCGCACCTTTGGCTATAAGCCAACGCCCTTGCGGGCTGCACTAGACGCCTTGGCGGTCTTTGTCAACAAGGACAATCCCATTGAGGGCCTGACCCTGCCGCAGGTCGATGCGATTTTTTCCAAGACCCGCCGCAGCGAGTCCCCCCGAGATATCGCCAGTTGGGGCCAGTTGGGGCTGGAAGGGGATTGGGCCAAGGCCCGGATCAGCCTCTACGGCCGCAACTCGGCCTCGGGCACCTATGGCTTTTTCAAGAAGCAGGCCCTGTTCAAAGGCGACTATAAAGACGAAGTCAAAGAGCAGCCCGGGTCGGCATCCGTGGTGCAGGGCATCACCGAGGACCGCTTCGCCATAGGCTACAGCGGCATTGGCTATCTAACCTCTGGCGTGCGCGTCGTGCCGTTGGCCAAGGCCGCGGGACAGGAGTTGGAGTTTAGGCAAGGCTCCATGGAAAACGTGCTGAACGGCTCCTATCCCCTCGGTCGCTTCCTATACATTTATATAAACAAGGCTCCCGGCCAAGCCATGGACCCGCTCGCGAAAGAGTTCTGCAAGTTCATTTTCTCCAAAGAGGGTCAAAAAATTGTGGTCAAAGACGGCTATATGCCCGTGCCGTTTGAAGTAGTTCAAGCCGAATTGGCCAAATTGGACATATAGGGGCGCGAGCACGTGACCCAAAAGCCATATAAGCGCGGGATCACGCGGCGGGCGCAAGCGATTGACTGGCTGGGTGGGCGCTTCATCTCCTTTGGCGGCATCGGCATTGTCGCAGCCGTCTTGGGGATATTCGTCTTCGTCCTCGCCGAGGCTTGGCCCCTGTTCCGCGCCCCGGACCTAAAAGCAGAAAAGGCGCACCAAGCGGCCGGCTCATTCGCCATTGGGCTCGACCCCTATTACCAGACCGCTTATGCGGTCGGCCCTCAAGGGGTGGATTTGTTGCGGCTGGACGATGGCCAAGTCATCCGCCGCGAGCGGCCAGCCGAGTTGGCCGGCCGCGAGGTAACGGCCGCCCAGCGCGCGCCAAACGACGTTTTGGCACTGGGCACGGACGACGGGCACCTGCTGTTGGCGCAGGTCCGCTTCCGGCTCGATTACAGCAGCGGTCAGCGGCAGGTGGTGCCGCAGTTTGCGGTTGAGCGTCTCGTCGCGGTTGATCCGGCGGGCGAGCCGCTGGTGCAGGTGGCCTTTCGGGAAGGGGACGACGGCCGTTCGGCCGCAGCCGCGATTACGGCGAGCGGCCGTTTGGTGGTGGTGGTGGCCGAGCAGCAGCAGGGCCTCTTGGGGCCGGGCGAGCGCCGAGCAAGGCACTACGAGCTAACGGCCGAACTCAACGGCAGGGCCACGCAGGTCCTGCTCGACGGCCGCATTCGCCAAGTGCTCGTGGGCACGGACCAAGGGCAGGTATGCGAGTGGCGGCTGGGCGCGGTGGAGCAAGCACCAGCGTTTGCAGGGAGCATCGCCGTCTCGGCGGCCGCGGTCTCGGCACTGGCCTACGCGCTGGGCGAGGTTTCGCTGGTCGTCGGCGACGCGGCCGGTCGCGTCAGCACGTGGTTTAAGGTCGAGGAGGCCGGGCAACGGTCGTATCGCAAAATCCACGCCTTGGCCCCTCATGCGGCGGCCGTTACCCACATTGTCGCCTCCGCGCGCGACAAGCAGTTTCTCACAGCCGACGCCGAGGGGGCCATGGCCCTGCACCACCTGACCTCCGAGCAGACGGTCTTCCAATGGTCGGGCGACTCCCCGGTGGTCGCGTTGGTCTTCGCGCCCAAGGCCGACGGATTTTTGGCCCTCGGCCAAGACGGGTGGTTGCAGCGCTTTGACCTCGACCATCCCCATCCCGAAATCAGCGCGACCGTGCTATTCGGCCCCATCTGGTACGAGGGCTACAAAGGCCGCGAATACGTGTGGCAGTCCACCGGCGGCACGGACGAGTTCGAGCCTAAGCTCAGCTTGGTGCCGCTGATTTGGGGCACGGCCAAGGGTACGCTCTACGCCATGCTCTTTGCGTTGCCGTTGGCTGTTTTAGCGGCGATTTACACGGCTGAATTTGCCGCGCCGCGGGTGCAGGGTTTGGTCAAGCCGTCCGTGGAGGTCATGGCCTCGTTGCCGAGCGTCATCTTGGGCTTTCTCGCTGGCTTGTGGCTGGCCCCACTGCTCGAATCGCACTTGTTGGGGACCTTGCTGCTGCTGCCGACGGTGCCAGTCGTGGTCATGGCGGCGGCTTGGGTCTGGCAATATGCCCCGGCGGCTTGGGTGCGCGGGGTGGCGCGGGTTGGGGAGATATACTTGCTCGGCGCGGTGACCCTGCTGGTCGCTTGGTTGGCGTACGCGCTGGGGCCGCTTTTTGAAGAACTGGCTTTTGACGGACACTTCCTGCGCTGGCTGCGGCAAGACGCGGGCGTTGGCTACGACCAGCGCAACTGCTTGGTGGTGGGGTTTGCCATGGGCTTTGCGGTCATTCCGCTGGTCTTCACCATCTGCGAGGACGCGCTCTCCAGTGTGCCCAGCCACCTGCGCGCCGGCTCGCTGGCCTTGGGGGCCACGCCTTGGCAGACGGCGATCAAGGTGGTGTTGCCCATGGCCCTGCCGGGCATTTTCTCGGCCGCCATGATCGGGCTCGGCCGCGCCATTGGGGAAACCATGATCGTGCTGATGGCCACGGGCAATACCCCGATCATGGATTGGAACATCTTCAACGGCATGCGCACCATCTCGGCCAATATCGCGGTGGAGCTACCCGAAGCACCGCACCAAGGCACGCTCTACCGAGTGCTCTTCCTCAGCGGCCTGCTGCTGTTTATGGCCACCTTCTGCATCAACTCGCTGGCCGAGGTCGTGCGCCAGCGCTTGCGGGACAAATACAATCGACTGTGATGAGCTTCTGGCGGCGGGGCGACCCTTTTATCTGGCTTACGGGCGGGGCATTGGCCCTGTGCTTGGCGATGATCGCCGGCTTGGTGGGGATCATTGTCTATTACGGCGCCAGCGCGTTCTGGCCGCACGATTTGACCCTGTTGCGCCTCAAAGACGGCCCCCCGATCATGGGCAAACTGGTGGATCGCCAGCCCATCCCCGGGGCTGCCGGGCGCTATCGGGTGCAGCTAAAGGTCGGCAACCGCGATGTGTATGGACAAGACTTTTGCTGGGTGGATGAAGACGCGATTGCCGAGCGCGCAACGCCGGCCGAGGCCGTGGTTTTCGAGCGGGCCGAGTGGGGGGATATGCACGGCTTTATCGCGGCCTTGTACGAGGAGGAACGGCTGCTGGCAAAAGGGGCAGGGGTCTGGGGGGTCTTGCAGGAGCTGATGGACCAAGCCGGCGAGCTGGGCGAGCGCATCCACGCGTTGGAGCGCGGAGAAATCGGCGAGCTCAACCACGCGATAGAGGACTTGCGCCGGCAAGAGCGGCGCTTGCAACGCGAGAAAAACGACGCGCAACTCGCCGCCAACGAGGTGCGCCGCCAGGCCCTGTGGGCCGAGCACGAGGCCCTGTCCGGGCGCTTGGACGAGCTGCGGGCGCAGCAGGAGCGCTGGGAGGTGGAGGTCGCACTGGCTGGGGGGGAGACGCGCCGCCAGGCCGTAGCGGCCATCGTCCGCGCCTATCGCCCCAATTTGATGGGCGTCGGGGCCAAGGTGCAGACCTATCTGTCCAAGGGCTGGGAGTTCGTGGCGGGCGAGCCGCGCGAATCCAACACCGAGGGCGGGATATTCCCCGCGCTCTTTGGCACCGTGATGATGGTGATGCTGATGAGCTTGGCGGCCGTGCCCTTTGGGGTCCTCGCGGCACTCTACTTGCGCGAGTACGCCCGGCAGGGCTTTTTGGTGCGCCTCGTGCGCATTGCGGTCAACAACTTGGCGGGCGTGCCTTCGATTGTCTTTGGCATGTTCGGGTTGGGCTTCTTCGTGTACGGCATCGGCGGCAGCATTGACCAGCTCTTTTACGCAGACGCCCTGCCGGCACCCACCTATGGCACCGGCGGCATTCTCTGGGCCTCGCTGACCCTCGCCCTGCTGACGGTTCCGGTCGTCATCGTCGCCGCGGAGGAGGGCTTGGCGGCCGTGCCGCGGGAAATGCGCGAAGGCGCGCTGGCTTTGGGGGCGACCAAATTTCAGATGATTTGGAGCGTGGTACTGCCCAGTGCCCTGCCGGGCATTCTCACCGGGGTCATTTTGGCCACGGCGCGCGGGGCCGGCGAGGTCGCGCCGCTGATGATCACCGGCGTCGTCAAGCTGGCCCCGGATTTACCGCTCGATGCGTTCGCGCCATTTTTTCACTTGGAGCGCAAGTTTATGCACTTGGGCTTTCACATCTACGACGTGGGCTTCCAGTCGCCCAATGTGGAGGCGGCCCGGCCCATGGTGTACACCACGGCCCTGATGCTGTTGGCCATTGTGTTGCTCCTGAACTTGACGGCGATTGTCGTCCGCAACAAACTGCGTAGGAAATACGCCATGTCGGCCTTTTAGGAGATGCAATGAGCAAGACCCCAGCCCCGGCCCGTGCAAACCCCATCGTCGAAGTGGAAAACCTGAGCATGTTCTACGGCGAGACGCAGGCCCTGCACGACATTGACCTGTGCATTCCCGAGCGCGAGGTGACCGCGTTTATCGGGCCTTCGGGCTGCGGCAAATCAACGCTCTTGCGCTGCTTCAATCGCCTCAACGACCTGATCGAATCCGCGCGCATTAAAGGCTCGGTGTGGGTCAGCGGCCGCGACATTTACGCGCCCGATTGCGATGTAATCGACTTGCGGCGGCGGGTGGGCATGGTGTTCCAAAAGTCCAACCCCTTCCCCAAGTCCATCTACGAGAACGTGGCCTACGGCCTGCGGATCGCCGGGGAAAACCGCCGCTGGGTACTCGACGAGGCCGTGGAGAAGAGTCTGAGGGCCGCCGCGCTGTGGGACGAGGTCAAGGAGCGGCTCAAGGACGGAGCTATGGGCCTGTCCGGCGGCCAGCAGCAGCGGCTGTGCATTGCGCGCACCCTCGCGGTCGAGCCGGAGGTGGTGCTGATGGACGAGCCTTGCTCGGCACTGGACCCGATTGCCACCGCGCGGGTCGAGGAGACGATCACCGAGCTGAAGTCCGATTACACCATCATCGTCGTCACGCACAATTTGCAACAGGCAGCGCGGATTTCGGCCTATACGGCCTTCTACTATCTAGGCTCCTTGATCGAATTCAACCAGACTGAAGACATATTCACCAATCCCCGCAGCAAACAGACCGAGGACTACGTAACCGGCCGCTTCGGCTGAGGCAGGAGGGTGCCATGGAACGCAAATTCGACCACCAATTAGACGAGCTCAAACAGGACTTATTAAAAATGGGCGGGGCCGTTGAGGAGTCCATTGGGCAGGCCGTGTGCGCCCTCGTGGACCGCGACGACGAGCTAGTGCAGACCGTGATTGAGGGGGGGCAGAAGATCGACGATTGGGAAATCGGCATTGAGGAGACCTGCTTGAAGGTATTTGCGACCCAAGGGCCGATGGCCAGCGACCTGCGGCTATTGGCCTGCATCCTAAAAATCAACGAAGATCTAGAGCGGATCAACGACCAAGCCGTCAACATCGCCCAGCGCGCCGAGGTGCTCAACAAGCTGCCGCTCCTCAAGCCGCTGATCGACATACCGCGAATGTCCGAATTGGCCCAAGGCATGGTCAAGGATGCCCTCGATGCGTTCGTGCGCCGCGATGTGGACCTAGCGCGTGCCGTTGGTCAGCGCGACGAGGAGCTCGACCTGTTGCGCGACCAGATTTTTCGCGAACTGCTCACGTACATGCACGCGCCGTCGATTGGGCCGGACACCATCGACCGCGGCATCTACCTGATCTTGGTGTCGCGGCACCTCGAAAGGATTGGCGATCACGCCTCCAACATTGCCGAGAACGTGGTGTTCCTCGTCGAGGGTCGCATCGTGCGGCACCAAAAAGAAAGCTGGTGGGAGGAAAAAGACTCATGAACGACAAAATCCTAGTCGTCGAGGACGAGCCCGACATCCTCTCCTTGGTCTCGTACCATCTAGAACAATCCGGTTTTGCCGTCGTGCCGGCCGAGGACGAAGAGCAGGCTCTAAGCGCGATGGAGCAGAATGTGATCTGCCTCGTGGTCTTGGATTTGATGCTGCCGGGCATCGGCGGCTTAGAAGTCTGCCGCCGCCTCAAGCAAAACCCCCGCACTAAGGACATACCAGTCTTGATGCTGACGGCGCGCGCCGGAGAGATCGACCGCATTGTCGGCTTGGAATTGGGTGCGGACGATTACTTGGTCAAGCCCTTTTCCCCGCGCGAGCTCGTCTTGCGCATCCGCGCCGTCTTGCGCCGCGTCGAGGGTCGTGGCGAAGCGGCAGCCGCGCCGATCGTGGCTGGCCCCTTGGCCATTGATCCGGTGGGGTGTCAGGTGCAGATCGACAGCGATCCCATCGAGCTGACGGCGACCGAGTTCAAGCTCTTGACGACCCTTGCGCAGCGGCGCGGGCGGGTGCAGTCGCGGGAAGAATTGCTCAAGGTAGTGTGGGGCTACGAGTACATTGGCTATCGCCGCACGGTTGACACGCACATCCGCCGCCTGCGGGAAAAGCTCGGGGCGGCAGCCGAGATGGTCGAAACCGTGCGCGGTATGGGCTATCGCTTTCGCCAGGAGGGTCGCTAGGGTGCGGCTCGGGTGGATGTTGCTCTTGAGCAACGCGCTTTTGGCCGCGCTCGTTTGGTGGAGTGGTCACATCGCACTCGCGCTCGTGTTGGCCGCGCTCTGGGCTGGAGGCCAAATCTGGTTCTGGGACCGCGCTGCCCGTCGGCAGGGAGAGCGGTTGCGTCAACTCGACGAAGTGGTGCTCGGCGACCCGGCTTGGGTGTTGCATCCCGAGCTGGCGCGCGCCCTAGAGGACCTCGCTGATCGCATTCAACAGCGCATCCATCGACTAGAGAGCGAAAATAACCGCTTAGAGGTCATCCTCGAGAGCATTACCGAGGCCATCTTGGTCGTTGACCGCGCTGGCCGGGTGGTGCTGGCCAACAAGGCGCTGGCCAACCTGTTTGGCTTAAACCCGCCGCTAGAGGGGTTGTTGACCGCTGAGGTCGTGCGGTACGCGGCCATCCAAGACGCGCTGGCCGGGTGTTTGGCCGAAGGGCGGAGCCGAGAAATGGAAGTGGAGCTGACCGGTGCCCCGGAGCGCCATTTGGACCTGCAGGTCGCGCCCGTCTCCGAAGGGAACGAGTGCATTGGCGCGGTGGCGGTCCTCTACGATATTACGCGCCTGCGCCAACTAGAGCGGATGCGCCGCGACTTTGTGGCCAACGTGTCCCACGAGCTGTGTACGCCGTTGACAGCCATTAAGGGCTATGCCGAAATTTTGTCTGACGGTGCGCTCGACGACCGGGCGACGGCGCGCCGCTTCACCGGCATCATCGAGAATCACGCCGATCGCCTGACCCATTTGCTCGGCGACTTGCTCGACCTGTCGCGGCTGGAGTCAGATCAATTGGAGGCTGAGATGGCCCCTTGCACGCTAAAGCCCTTGGTCGATACGTCCGTTGGCTCGGTCAGCCAAGCGGCCGCGCAAAAACAAATCGCCATTCACTGCCACATTCCGCCGTCTGCCAAGGTGATCTGCGACCCCAAGTTGATCGAACAAGCCCTGATCAATTTGCTCGACAACGCCATCAAGTACACGCCCGCCGGCGGGAAAGTCCGCATTGGTACGCGGCTCGTAGAGGGCACTGATCGCCTGACGATTTACGTCAAAGATACCGGCATTGGCATTCCCTCTGAGGACTTGGGCCGGATTTTCGAGCGCTTCTACCGGGTTGACAAGGGGCGTTCGCGCGCCCTCGGCGGCACTGGACTCGGGTTGGCCATCGTGCGCCACATTGCCGAGGTCCACGGCGAGCAAGTGACCGTGCAGAGCAAGTTAGGGGCGGGGACGACCTTCAGCTTTGAGTTGCAGAGCCGCGTTGGCTAAGGCCGCGATATGGTGCTGGGTGCTGGCCATTGTGGCGGCTGGCTGTGCTGGCGAGAGCGACGACGGCTCGGTGGGTAAGGCCCTTTTTACCCGCAATGGGTGCGCTGTGTGCCACGGCCCGGATGGGCGCGGCGATGGCCAGATAGCGGCGACGCTCCAGCCGCCCCCCCGCGATTTCCGCGATCCCACAGCCTACAAAAACGGCCACAGCAAGGCGGCCATCGCCCGGACGATTCAGAAGGGAATGCCCGGGACCTCCATGCCGGGCTATCGACATCTCTCGGCGGAGGAGCGCGAGCAGATTGCCGTTTATATCCGCTCCTTACTTAAAGATAAAGAAGGAAAATGAAGATACGCCTTAGCTCTACGCTCACATTTGCACTCGTCCTGTTGTTTTTTGCCACTCCCAGCCCAGTCCGTGCCCACAAGCTCAATACCAGTTACACGAATTTGATCGCCGAGGACGCCGCGCTCAAAGTGCGCGTGCGCATGGACGATTTCGACCTCCTGAAAATTGGCATTGATCAAGACGGGGACAGCCTGTTGTTCTACGAAGAGATGGTGGCTGGTCTCGACGACATATTCGCCTTTGTCGAAGGGCATATTCGCCTGCGGGCCAATGGCCAGCCGCTCGCCCTCGTGCGCGGCAGCGGGGACATAACCCCGGACAACAAGGGCAATATGTTTGCCAACTTGTACTTCAGTGCCGAGTTGGAGGACCCGGTCAGCGAGTTGGAGGTCTGGATTGGTTGGCCGGAACGCTTTGGGGACGCGCACAAAAACTTGGCCAAAATCATGCTGCCCGGGCGGCCGCTCGTCCAAGCCGTGTTTTCGGCGGCATCGCCTCAGCAGACCTTTGCCGGGCCGAAGTCGTTGTGGGAGCAGCTATGCGAGTTCGCGGTCCTCGGGGGGGAGCACATTTTCCTCGGCTACGATCACGTCTTGTTTCTGCTGGCGCTGATCGTGGTGGGCGGTCGGCTGCTCAGCCTGGTCAAGGTCGTCACGGCCTTCACCGTTGCCCACAGCATCACCCTCTGCTTGGCGGCACTCGAAGTCGTCCGCCTGCCGAGCCAGTGGATCGAGGCTGGCATTGCCTTGAGCATCGCGTACGTCGCGGTGGAAAATTTCTGGCTCAAGCGCACGGATTACCGCTGGATAATCACCTTCGCCTTTGGGCTGGTCCACGGGTTTGGCTTCGCCAATGTGCTGCGCGAGTTGGGGCTGCCCACGCGCGGGCTGGTCGCCTCGCTGTTTGCGTTCAACGCCGGCGTGGAAATCGGCCAAGTAGCTATTGTCGCGCTCGTCTTTCCGCTGGTTGCTTGGCTGGGTCGGCGGCCCTATCAGCGCCTGGTCGTCTTGGTGGTGTCGGCCGTCATTGGGCTTTTTGGGGTGGGGTGGTTTGTCGAGCGGGTCTTTGAGCTGGACTACATGCCGCTGTGAGCGTGGATATGGCCGCGGATTCAGCTAGCTGTTCGCCCGAAGGACTCGGAGGAGCCGCAGATGATTGAAGATCCTATTGTTGAGGAAATTCGCCAGCACCGCAAGGCCCATGCTGCCGAGCATGAAAATGACCTTGGACGCATTGTTCAAGCACTCCGCAAGCGCGAACGGGAATCGGATCGTCCGCTGCTGAATCCGGGGCCAAAGAAGCAATTAAGCCCATGATGCGCCGCAATGCTCTTCAGAATGCTCGACAGCGTCTTCGTTCTGATGGGCTTGTGCCGAGGGATCACTTCATGGTGCTCACCATTGGTCTGTGTAGTTACCCGCACATGAGAACCGCGTTGCCGGGTAGCCTGATAACCCAGACGCCGAAGCGCATTCTCTAATTCCGCCCCGCTGAGGTTACGCGGCAGCTTCATAGCCCGAGGACTTCATCGCGAACGAAGTGAAGGCGAATCAACCTTGGACGCTTCATCGTAGCATCGAAGTAGCACTTGACCGCTTCTTTGACATTCCTGCGAAGCTCCTCGATCGTTTCGCCATCGGTGTGGATTCCGTATCCCAAGGCGCTGGCCGAGTATCCTCCGTCGATTTCGTCCTCGCTAACCTCGAATATGATTTCAGAGACGATGCTGGACGTCATTGCTTCCTCCTCTCTCAATCTCTGGGACAGCCTCACGGGAGTTTCCGCTCGACAATCAATTAGTAATGGGAATCTCGAATGTGTCAACTGCAAGAGGCATGCGGACCCGCGTTCCACTAAAATTCGACAGCACGGCATACATTAGCTGCTGCACTCCCCTGTGCGCCGGCACGTCGCTTGGCCACTTTGAGTTGCTGTTGGAAAAATCTAAAAATCCGCGAATGCGCCGTCCTCTGAGTGGCGACGCATCGTCCGCTGCCGCCAGGGGCCGCGGTGAGTGGCCGCCTTTAGGCCCTCTGGGTCGATCTCCACGCCCAGCCCCGGCCCGCGAGGCAATTCCACGAATCCATCCTTCATTTGCAACGGGGCGGTGAAAAACCCTTCGCCACCGCCACCGCCGTATTCCATGATGAGGAAGTTGGGCGTACCGGCCATCGCGTGTATTGAGGCGACGATGCCGAGGGGGTCGGCCGCGTTGTGGGGCGCGACCGCGATCTCGTGGACTTCGGCTAAGGCGGCAATTTTCTTCATTTCGAGCAGGCCGCCGCAGTGGCGGATGTCGGGTTGGATGATGGCCGCGGCCTTGCGCTCGCACAATTCGCGGAAGCCCCAGCGGGTGGCGCAGCGCTCGCCAGTGGCGATGGGGATGGAGGTCGAGCGCGTCAGTTCCAGCAGCGGGCCGATATTGTCGGTGGAACGGGTCGGCTCCTCCACGAAGAGCGGCCTTAGAGGCTCGAGTTCGCGCAAGAGCACTTTGGCCAACGCCGGGCTGGTGGCGCGGTGGAAGTCGATGGCGAGGTCTATGGCCGGGCCGACGGCTTCGCGCATGGCCGCAATCAGGGACGCGACCCGCTCGATCCCCGCTGGGGTTTCGATGGGGCGCACAGGGTCGGGGAAGGGGGTGGTTTTGAGCGCGGTAAAGCCTGCTGCGACGCGCTGGCGGGCGGCTTGGGCGGCCTGCTCTGGGGTGGTGCCCCCGGCCGCCCCATAGACTCGGATTCTCTCGCGCACCGATCCGCCCAATAGCTGCCACACGGGTAGGCCAGCGGTTTTGCCCAACAGGTCCAAGCAGGCCATTTCTATGCCGCTGAGAGCCGCCAACAGGATCGGCATCTGGCGGGAATAGCTGGAGCGGTAGAGGGTCTGCCAGTGGTCTTCGATTTGCAGGGGATCGCGGCCAATCAGGTAGTCGCCCATGTCGAGGATGGCCCGCTCCACTGTGCGGCCGTGTTCGTAGTTCATGGGCGCGCCCAGACCTGTGAGGCCAGCATCGGTTTCGACTTGGAGCAAGAGGCCGCGGTTGTTGAGCGGTGTAACGTCGAAGCGGGTTATTTTCATCGCAGCCACGCCTTGACCCGTGGGTGATCGAGGACCCCTCGGTTGAGGATGTATTCGGGCTGGCGGCCAGCGATGGCCGCTTCGACTTGCTCGATGCTTTTGGCGTCGAGGCGCATGGTGGATTCGACCGTGATGCCGGCGTTGTGGTTGGTGCAGATGATGCGCGGGTGATCCTTGTGGATGGCGCGGGTGTCGTTGACCGGATCGTCAACCACGTAGTAGTAGAGCTTTTCCTCCTCGATGGCGCGGTGGACGTCCTCGTCGTTGACGAGGTTGCCCCGCGAGGGATTGATGAGCGAGGCGTGGGGCTGCATCAGGCTGAGCAGGTCGTAGTGGACGATGGTGTCGTCGCCCGAGACGTGGAGCGAGACGGTGTCGCACTCGCGAAAGAGCGCTTCGGGCGAGTCGGCGACTTCGGCCCCGTATTGGGCGGCGATGTCGGCGATGTCGGGGCGGGTGTCATAGACGAGCAAGCGGCCCCCAGTGCCTAGGAGCGGCACGGCGCGCTGGGCCACCTCTTGGCCGATGCGACCACAGCCGTACAGGCCGAGGGTGGTGTATTGGGCCTCATAGGTGCGAATGATGGAGAAGTCGCCCCGATGGGAGAGGCGATTGAGGGTATAGACCCGCTTGAGGGTGGCCATCCACTGGGCGATGGCGTATTCGGCGACCGCGTCCATGTGAACTGGCGTCACGGTGATGATCACGCCGTGGCGCGTGGCCCCTCGGACATTGACCTTGTCAAAGCCAACGCCCCAGCGGGCGACGATGCGCAAATCCTCGGCCGCCGCGTAAAATTCGTCCGTATAGACCGATGAACTGGCAATAGAGGCGATTAGGTCGGGGGCGTGTTCGGCGGTGAGCACGGCCGGCTCCGGGATGAGGGTGCCCAAGGAGCGGAGGTGTTCGAGGCCCTGTTCCCGCTCGCTGGAGGCGAATTCGGCGTTGGCGAACTGGGCGGTGAGCATGATGTTCGGCATCTCTATTCCTTTCTACTGCAATGGTTTAATCTAATTCATTTGCGGCTGGAATCGAATCCATGGCCCCCGGGCGGGTGACGCAGACAGCCGCGGCCCGTATGGCGCGGGCCATGGACTCTCGCGCCGTCATACCAGCGGCCAAGCCTTGGAGAAAATAGCCGATGAAGGTGTCTCCCGCACCCGTGGTATCTACCGCTTCGACATGCGGTGCTGGAAGGTGGAATTCCTCGGTTGGGGAGCGATACTGGACGCCAGCGGCCCCCAGCGTGAGCGCGATCTGGGCGCGGGGGCAGAGCGCGGCCAGTGCAGCGAGCGTGGATGCGCCGGCAAGGCCGATGGCCTCGGTTTCGTTGACGATGAGCAAATCGACCCGTTCGAGGGGATACGCACAGACCTCCGGGCCAAAGGGCGCGGGGTTTAGGCATATCGTCAGGCCCCGCTCGGCAGCGGCGGTGAGGATGTAAGCAACGTCGTTTATCTCGTTCTGCAAAAGGAGCATATCCCCGCGGCCAAAATGGGCCAGCGCGGCGTCTATGGCCCCTCTATTTATTTGGGCATTGGCCCCGGCAAAGAGGACGATGCTGTTTTGGCCGTGGCGGTCAACTTGGATAATGGCGTGCCCGGTGGGGATGTCGCTAAAGCGGATGTGCTGCACATCCACGCCCAGCCCAGCCAGTTTATCGACCAGCCATTGCCCTTCTGGCCCCACTTGGCCAGCGTGAAAGACGCTCGCGCTCGCACGAGCAAGGGCGGCCGATTGGTTGGCACCCTTGCCGCCGGCAAAGACTTGGTGGGACGAACTAGCGATGGTCTCGCCCGGACGGGCGATGTGTTCGACTTGATAAACGAGGTCGATGTTGAGCGAGCCTAAGTTGAGGATTTTCATTGCGTTTGATAAAACGCCTCTAAATCCCGCAGCATGAACTCCATCTGCTCAGGACCTTTTTGATAGGTGCTGAACGATTGTACCGCGGCGTTTGCAATAGCTACCGACTGCTTTTCCTTGTCGATGCCGATGTAGTGCCTTCCTTCGCTCAGGGCGGCCAAGGCCGTCGTGCCGCTTCCCGCAAAGCAATCGAGAACGATGTCGTCTGGATCGGTAAACAGCTTGATTGCCCGTCGCGGCAGCTCGATGGGGAACTTGGAATCGTGATCTGAATTGCTGCGGACGGAGGGAATTTCCCATACTCCCCTGGAACCCCAATCCACCCATTCTTTTTTTGTAAGCCGCGATCTATCCACTTTTGTTATACCCGGTTTCCAAAAGATGTACAGGTATTCGGATTCATCTACCGAGCGGTACGATATGGTGTGCCAGCGCGAGTTTTCCCAAGCGGCGTCTTTTACCCATAAGCGCCGATCGTACAAATAAAAGCCAGCGTCTGTTGCGGATGATTCTATCAAGCCGCCAACTAGATAAACCCTTGTTTGGAGTTGGTACTTTCCGCCGCGAATGTTGTTGCCGTTGAGCCGACGGTCAATAGTTTGTTCACTGCATCCAAAGTGTGCCGCGAGTTGGTATCGGTTCCAATCGGGATGCTGCTGTTTAACCTCGAGAATATCCTCTTTTGTCAGTTCGATTTTTCTGCGCGAAATGTTTTCTGCCATGATTTTCGGCATAGTCTCGTCTTTGAAACACAGTATGTCAGCGATGTTTATCACCAAAAAGCCGCCCGGCTTAATGATGGGAAAGTGTAGCTTGATCACCTCGCGCAAGAGTTCTTGCCAATCATCAAAAGACAAATCTCGTTCGTATTCTTTGCCGACGTAATAGGGAGGCGACCATATACTCAGGGCAATGGATTCTCGCTCAATTCTTTTTAGAAGTTGCCGCGAGTCGCCGTGGTATATCTTGTTGGGGACGAGGGCATCAAGCACACTTACGACTGCCATGATCCTATAACATCGACGCCAGATCGCTTCTGTCTTACACAGATGGACGTCTGGGACATTTGGATAGTTGCAGTGCGATTTTCCTTCTCTGCTTTTGAGTCAATAAACAATGCTTGCCTAACGGTTTGGTCGGGTAGAATTACATATCTTGCCTTCTTGTAGTCAACCGTCCCGTACACTCTCTCTTGCGTATTAAATCCTGCAAGCCGATCGAGTAGTTCTCGCGTTATGTCTTCAGCAATATCTTTAACGCGATCAGGCGATTTGCGAAATATCTCATCTGCTTCTATACCAAAATCATAAATTGCTTGGAATATCCAGCGCAACGTGAGCTTTTCGATTTCCTCGATTTCATTCAAGGATAGGGTGTTTGGAGCTTTTTCTGTCATCTGCTTTCTACAACGGAATGGGATGGTAACGCTAGGTTGTCGCTGCGCGATAGGCGGCTTGCACCGTGGCTTCCAAAAACCGCATATCGTTGCTGAAGTCGATGAACTGGAAGCCCTCGGCTATGCGCCGTTTGACTTCGGCGGGGTCCTTGACCGGAATGCCGCTTGGTTTGTCGGCTTTGGCGCAGCCAGCGCGGAACGCTTGCAAGGCGGCCTCGTGGTCGGGGTGGCCGGCAGCGACGCCCATGGACATGGCCAAGTCGCCCGGCCCGAGGAAGCCAATATCGATGCCTTCGACGCGGGCGATAGCCTCGGCATTGTTAATGCCTTCCATATCCTCGATCTGCGGGATGCAGAGGACGGCGTCGTCAAAGCGCTGGCGATAGTCCGGGGCTAACGTGACGCAGCGGCCGGTGCCCACGGACCGGTTGCCGCGTGGTGGGTAGCGCACGGCTTGGGCCAGCTTTTCGGCTTGCTGAGGGGTGCTGACGTGTGGAAAGACCAAGCCCCAGGCCCCGGCGTCGAGCAGGCGGGCGGCCGTAGTCGGGTCGTGGTCCCAAGCGCGGGCCAAGGGCAGGGCACCCCGTGCCTCAATGGCGCGGAAGGTGTGGGCGATGTGGCCGAGGTCAAAAGCCGAGTGCTCGGCATCGACCACCAGCCATTTGAAGCCAGCCGCGGTCATGACTTCGGCTGCCAGCGGCGAGGTTAGGTTGAGCCAGGAGCCAATGGAAGGGTGCCCGGCGGCGAGTTGCTCTTTGATGGGATTTTGCATGGGGTCCTTAGCCTGTGGATGCAGTTGCGGTTGATGTTCGAGTACCTCACCCCCGAGGACGCGATATGCCTACACCTCGACTAGGGCGACGGAAGTTTGCGGTTCAGGTACTGGGTCGCCGTGCTCCCTAAGTGATTCCATGATGCCTGATGATCGCTGTGCAGATCAATTTCTCCACTGCGATCTGCGAATCTCCGGCGTCGATGCAGCCCGGCAAGAGGGCCTAGCCAGCGGCAATCAGCTCGTCGACTTGGTCTTTGAGCACGCCGAGGACCTCGTCGTATGGGAACTGGCCGATGAGCCGGGTTTTGCGCTTGAGGTTGACGAAGTTGGGGGCGCACCAAAGCCCTAGGTCGGCGTCGTCGGTCTCGCCCGGGCCGTTGACCCGGCAGCCCATGACGGCGATGGTGATCTGGTGGTCGCGGGCGTACTGGGTTAGCTCGCGCACTTGGTGGGCTAGGTCGATGAAGGCTTCGTTTTCCACCCGCGAGCAGGAGGGGCAGGAGATGATGTTCAGCCCGGGCGCGAGCGACTTGGGGATTGAGCGGAAGCGGCCCGAGTAAATATCGTCGAGGATCTGCCGCCCCACTCTGACCTCCTCACCCTTGTCGTCAAAAGGCAAAGTCAGGGAGACGCGAATGGTGTCGCCAATGCCGGCACTGATGAGCTGTTCAAAGGCAATGCGAGTCTTGATCACGCCTTCGGGGGGCATCCCCGCCTCGGTGACGCCGAGGTGCAGCGGCACATCGGGCCGCTCTTGGGCAAAGCGGGTGTTGGCGGCAATGACCTTGGCCGGATCGGAGTCCTTGAGCGAGACGCAGTAGCGAGTAAAGCCCAAGTCGTCGAGCAGCTCGCAGTGCTCTAAGGCCGAGGCGATCATGGGCGAAATGGAGTCCGCGGCCGGAAAGCGCTCGGCTTGGGCCGGATCGACCGAGCCGCAGTTGACGCCCACGCGCAGGGCGCAATCGCGCTTGGCGGCCTCGTCGGCAATAAAGGCGACCTTGGCGGCGACCGGCTTGCCCTTTTCGTGGTGGTAGAGGTGCCCGGGGTTGTAGCGTATTTTCTCTACGTGCGGTGCCACGCTACACACCAAGCGGTAGTTTTCTTGCAGATCCACAGACAGGGGCACGTCAACTGTCGGCGCGATTTGGGCGAGGGCTTCCACGTCTTTTTTGCTATCGACGGCGACGCGGATGACGTCCGCCCCGGCCTCGGCTAAGAGCCGGAGTTGGCGGGTGGTGGCCTCTGTGTCTTGGGTGCGGGTGGCGGCCATGCTTTGGACGGCAATGGGGTGGCCACCGCCGATGGTCGTGCGGCCGATTTGGACCGTGCGGGTGGGCTTTTTCGCCGTTGGGTTCATGCCCCAAAAGTTAAACGCGGGGCAGTGTTTGTCAAAGGAAGAAGGCGCAATGGGGCGTTGTCTCTTGCTGGAACCGCGCCTCTTTGTGTATTTGTGTTATGTTGCAGTGCATTCAATTGATTGAGGAGCTTTTGTGGCGAAAACATTGGTGCCCCAAGCAAGGCCCTGTATCCCCGAGGAGGATGTGGCCGCGCTGCTCGAG
Organism: uncultured Latescibacterota bacterium; assembly: GCA_958295495.1. GTDB lineage: Bacteria > Latescibacterota > UBA2968 > UBA8231 > UBA8231. The sequence goes on along the minus strand of OY282352.1, from coordinate 5,094,718 downwards.
GATTTTGCCCAGATCCTCCGCAGCGGACGCCTGACCATGGGGCCTTACGTGGAGCGGTTTGAGCAGGAGTTTGCCGCGTGTGTGGGTACAAAACACGCCGTGGGCATGAACTCGGGAACCGCGCCGTTGGAGGTGGCCTTGCGCCATTGGGGGGTTGCAGGGCGGGAGGTCGTGGTGCCGACGAATACGTTTATTGCCTCGTCCAATGCCGCGCTGCTGGCCGGAGGACGGCCCGTCCTCTGCGACATTGACCCGCAGACCCTGTCGAGCGGCCTGCCGCAGATTGAGGCGCGTATAACCGCAAAAACCGCGGCGGTGGTCGTAGTCCACACCGCCGGCCTCATCGCGCCCGACATAGAGGCCATTCGCTCGCATTGCCGCGGGCGCGGGTTGTTGCTGCTCGAAGACGCGGCCCACGCCCACGGCGCTAGAGCCGACGGCCAGCCGGCTGGGAGCTTGGGGGATGCAGCGGGCTTTTCCTTTTTTCCGACCAAACCACTGACGACGGGCGAGGGGGGCATGTTGAGCACCAACGATCGCGGTTTGGCAGACTTTGCGCGGAGCTTTCGCACGCACGGGGTGAGTGCGCAGGGCCGCTCGTTGGTGCGCTTGGGCCACAATTACCGCTTGCCCGAGCTGAGCGCGGCGCTTGGCTTGCGGCAATTGGCCCGGCTGGCCGAGCACACGGCCGCGCGCAACCGCCTCGCTGCTCGCTATCGGCGCGTGTTTGTGCGCTTGGGGTGCGGCGATGTGCTCTTGCCGGAATTCGCTGGCCGAGTACACGCGTACTATAAGTTCCCCGTGCGCCTGCCCGCCGGCAAAAGCCGCGAATGGGTGGTCGCCCAATTGCGCGCGCGCTGGGGGATTGCAGCGGGCAGTGTGTACTGGCCGCCGTGCCACCTGACGCCGTTTTACCAGCGAGAGTTGGGCTATGGCCCCGGGGATTTTCCCGTTGCCGAGGCCGTGCTAGCGCAGGTGGTGACCCTGCCGATGTTCCCGGGCTTGCGCGATGAGGCCGTGGAAGTGGTGTGCTGTGGCTTGGCGGAACTATTGGCAGAGGCAGAAGGAGATACCCGTGCCGGCAAATGACCGGATCTTGGTGCTCGCACCGCATACGGACGACGGCGAGCTCGGCTGCGGGGGGACGATCAGCCGGATGGTGGAGGAGGGGCGCGAAGTGTACTACGCGGCCTTTTCCACGGCTGCCGAGTCGGTGCCGCCGCCCTTTCCGCCCGACATTCTGGAGCGGGAGGTGCAGGAGGGCACAAAGGTGCTGGGCATTCCCGCGGCCAATTTGCTGGTCTATAAGTACGCGGTGCGCCACCTGCCCCACCTGCGCCAAGAAATCCTCGAAGAGCTGGTGAGGATCAAAAGGGAAATTGACCCGGGAACCGTGTTTTTGCCCAGTGCGCAAGACCTGCACCAAGATCACCAGACCGTTCACCTCGAGGGCCTGCGCGCCTTCAAGACGGTCACGGTGCTCGGCTACGAGCTGCCGTGGAACAACTTGAGCTTTGACTACCGGCACTTCTGCGTGCTCACCCGTGCGCACGTGCAGACCAAGATCGCCGCGCTGCGCTGCTACCAGTCGCAACAGCATCGTCCGTACACCCAAGAGGATTTTATATGGAGTTGGGCAAAGAGCAGGGGCGGGCAGATTATGGTGGAGTACGCCGAGGCGTTTGACGTGCTCAGGTGGGTGCTGTGATGAGTCGGGTGTTGGCGGCGCACCAGCCCAACTTTCTGCCTTGGCTGGGCTTATTCCACAAGGTGGGGCAAGCCGACGTGTGGGTCTTGGCCGACGACGTGCAATACAGCCGCGGCAGCCTGACCAATCGCAACCGCATCCGCACGGCTTCCGGCTGGCAATGGCTGACCGTGCCGGTGCTGACGCGGGGGCGGGGCCAGCAGCGGATATGCGATGTCCAGATCCAGCCCGACGGTGCTTGGCGGCGCAAGCACTGCCAAGCGCTGCGCTGGCACTACGGCCACGCGCCCTTTTTCGACGCGTACTCCCCGGCCATAGAGGACCTATACGCGGGTGCGTGGACCCAGTTGATTGACTTAAACGTGGCCCTGCTGCGCCACTTGTTGCAGCTCTTGGACTTGGAGGTCGAAGTCCGCTTCAGCTCGCAGATGGACCTGCCGAGCGAGCGGACCTTGCGCTTGGTGGATATGGCCAAGTCGTGCGACTGTCAGGTGTACCTGTCGGGAGGCGGGGCCTCGAAGGCGTATTTGGACGTGGAGGCATTTCCCGCGGCCGGCATTGAGTGCCGCTTTACCCGCTTTGAACATCCGGTGTACCCCCAGTGTCACGCGGGTTTTGTCGCTGAGATGTCGGCGTTGGATTTGCTTTTTAATTGCGGCCCACAAAGCAGGGAGGTGCTCTTTGGCTGCGCCTGAGGTGTACCACCTGACGAATGTCCACAGCCCGCTTGACGTGCGGATTTTCTACAAACAAGCGCAAACTTTGGCGCGGGCTGGATACGCGGTGACGGTGGTGGGGCCAGGGCCGGAGGCTTGGTGTGGAGAGCGGGCCGGGGTGCGCGTGCAAACCGTGCCGGTGGCGCGAGGGGTTGGCCAGCGGCTGTTGAACCTGTGGCGTTTGCTGCGGGTCGGGCTGGGTGCGGACGCTGACTGCTTCCACTTCCACGACCCCGAGTTGTTGCCGGTGGGCGCGGTGCTCAGGCTCTGCGGCCGCCGGGTCATCTACGACGTACACGAGCACTTCCCGCTGGTGGTCATGGCGCGGCCGTGGGTGCCCTCGTGGCTGCGGCGGCCCCTCTCGCGGCTGGTCAATTGGGGGGAGTGCTCGCTCGCCCGCTGCTTTGTCACGGCCGTGGTTGGGGTGGTTGAGGAACAAGGCAACCGCTTTGCCCAGCGCCCCTTTGCGGTAGTGAAGAACTACCCGCGCTTGGAGTGGTTTTCCCCCGGCTGTGGCCAGCTAGGGCCTTGCGCCTTGGTCCACATTGGCTCGCTATCCGAAGACCGGGGCGGGCTGTTTTTGCTCGAAATCATGCGCGAACTGGCCAAGACCCATCCGCAGGCCCGCCTCTTGAGCATTGGGACGTTTCACTCGCAACAGCTGCGGGAGCAGTTCGAGGTCCGGCGGCAAGAGTGGGGGCTGGGCGAGCGGATACACCACTGTGAAAAGCTCGTGCCATACGACGAATTGGGGGCCGTGATCGCCGCTTGCCAGATCGGCTTGGTGCCGGGGCAGGTCTCGCCCAAAAATTTGGCCTCCTTCGTGCCGACCAAGCTGTTTGAGTACTTCGCTTGCGGCTTGCCCGTAGTCGCCAGTGATTTACCTTCCATACGCAGGTTTCACGCGGTCGCGGATTGGGGTCTGCTCGCGGACCCGCGCGACCCGGTCGCTCACGCACGCGCCATCGGGTGCTTGCTCGACGACCCGGTGGCAGCGCAGGCCAAAGGGGCGCAGGCGCGGCGAGCCGCTGAAGAGCATTTTAATTGGGAGGCCGAGGCCGAGAACTTGCTAGCACTCTACGAGCGGATTGCACCGCGGAAAGGGATCGGGGAATGCGTTGGGTAGCAACGGGCCTGTTGGCCCTGTGTTGGGTAGGTGAGGTTTGGGCCGGGGCTTGGAGCCAGCCCCGAGGAGGCTACTACGCCAAGCTCTCGGGGATTGACTACTCGACCGCCGAGGTCTTCAACGACATGGGCCAACGCGCCGCCATGGGCATGGACGACAACCAATTCCGCGCGCGCCAAGTTCTCGCCTACGGCGAGTACGGGTTGCGCGAGCGGCTAACGCTGACCGGCCAAGTCGGCGCGGGAAGGCTGGTGGCTGAGGATCGCTTTGTCGAGCGCATCACTTGGGGGCTGGGCGACGTGCATCTCGGCGCGAAGTACCAGCTCACCGAGGGCCCGCTGGTGCTGTCGCCGCAGGTCGAGGTCGCGTTTCCTAGCGGGTACGACCCGGATTACGACCCGGCCCTCGGCACCGGTCATTCCGAACTGGGGACGCGGCTGTTGGCCGGGCTGTCGCTCTATCCGCTGCCGTTTTATGCGGGTGGCGAGGTGGGGTACAAGCTGCGCGGCGGCCCATTTTCCAACCAAGTGTCCTATTTTGTCGAGGTAGGGGCCACGCCGCTTCCGCGGCTGTTTGTCAAGGGCTTTGTCGCCAGTGTGTACACCCTCGCGGCGGATTCGGAGGGTGGGCTGGTCGGAGTAGTGCAAGTCTCGGAGGGGGATTTCGCCGAAGTGGGTTGCAATGCGGCCGTGCAGGTGGTTGGCCCGCTGTGGATCGACTTGTTGTGGAAGGCGGTTTTCAGGGGCGAGAACATTGGGGCCGGGTCGTCGTTGGGTGTGGGGTTGGCCCTCATTCACTGAAGGAGTTGTCATGCACAAATCAACTAGGCGTCAGTTTCTCAAGTCGAGCGGGGCCGTTGTCGCCACTGCGATTTTCCCCACTTGGGGCTGCGACGGCAACGAGGTGCGCTTCAAGAGCATGCCCACCGGGCCGGACATGGACATTATGGATATGGAGGAGCTGCCCGAGGAAGCGGGGCTACCGCTGCCGCCGATTACTTCCAATGCGCGGCATTATCTCCAGTCGATCAAAGGGACCAACTACGATCCGCGCTTGGCGGCCGATAGTTGGCGCTTGGTGGTGAATGGATTGGTTGACCAGCCCCACGCGGGCTGGACCTACGCGGATATTACCGCGCTGCCCATGCGCCGGCAGGTCTTGACCATGCAGTGCATTGGCAACTGGATCGGCGGGCCGTTGGTGGGCAATGCCGAGTGGGGCGGCACGCCACTGTCCGACGTGCTCGACATGGCCGGGGTGAAGAGCGACGCGATCCGGGTCAAGTTTTACAGCGTCGATGGTTATACCACGTCGATTCCACTGGAACGCGCGCTCCGCGACGAGGTGATTCTGGCTTGGGAAATGAACGGCGAGCCGCTGCCCTCCAAGCACGGGTTTCCCCTGCGCTTGATAAATCCCGGGCACTACGGCCAGAAGATGCCCAAATGGATCACCCGCATCGAGCTGATCGACGAGGTCTATTTAGGCTATTGGGAAAGCAAGCCCGAGAACAAGTCCTTCAAGTGGTCGGACCCGGCCGTGGCGACCGTGAATTCGCGGGTTGACGCGCCCCTCTCGGTGTGGGATGATGTGAAAGACCCGGCCAACGGCGGCGTTACGAGGGTGCTGCAAACCCTGCGCGGGGTCGAAGGCCGCCCTTTTATCATCCATGGGATCGCCATGGCCGGCGAACGCACGATCGAATCGGTCGAGGTCAGCACCAATGGCGGACGGTCTTGGAACGAGGCGCAGATTACCACGCAGCGCTTGCCCAACATTTGGGTCACGTGGGCCTACGAATGGAAATTGCCCGCCTCGGGCGAGTACTACATCGTCGCGCGGGCAACGGATAGCGCGGGGGACGTGCAGCCGGAAGAAGATGTCGGAGCCGATCTGTACGATGGCCGCACGGGCTGGCACCGCGTGCCGGTGAAGGTCGCTAGCAGAGCAGGGTAAGCGGCGCGTCTATTCTGTGGGGAACCAGTCTTGGATCTTGCTGCAGATCGCGCGCGCTTGGGTAGGGCTTGATAGCTCGAACTTACTGCGCTGCAAAAAGGTCCCGTCGCGCTTCTGGTAGCGGCGAATGGATATTTTGCGCGGGCCGTACTCGCCGGTTTTGCGGTTGAGGTCTTGGTAGAGGAACATAATCGTCGCCCAAGCCCCCTTGCTGAGCACTTCCTTGGCCACTTCTTGGCGCAAGACTTTGCCGTCTTCCTCGTAGTGGATGGTGAGTTCGTCAATCGTTTCGGCCATTAGTTAAACCCTGAGTTGTGGGATTAGAGGTTGGTGTTGTCTAGCATGGCAACAGCTACGGGAGGATGAGTTCCACTCGGTTGGCTTCGTGCGACGCCTCGTACAGAGTCATCACGTCAAAAGTTGGAATCTCTTCGGGCGCGAAGTGCCACTTTTCAACGAGTTGTTCCCCTTCTATACCTTTGACCTCAAGGTCAAAGATCGCCTCTTGGTTGGGGAAGCTGCGCGCTACTTGCTCGCGCACGTTTTTCAAGTCCACCGGGAAGGCTGGGCCTTGCTTGGGCACGGTGAATTTGACATGTACAAAACGCGGCATTTGTTGACCAAAGGTTGGCAGTACATGGACTGGCGCAAGGAGGTCGAGATAGTGGCGCAGCATCTTGTCTTTGTAATCGTCGATGACCGTTTTGTCTGTGAGTGCGCCGGCGACCACGCGCACGAAACGCCCTAGGCAATCGACCTGTTTTCTGTTTAAGGTCAAGGTCTTGGAAGTGCCTTCTCTTGCACTCGATAGAGTCAGCGTTCCTTCAGAGACGAAAAAGCTGTTTTCATGCACTACGGCATGGCGATAGAGCAGCAGTTGGCAAAAGAGCGCTTTGGCGTATTTGTAGAGATGCGGTTGATGCTCAAAGAGAGGGGGGAGTTGTAGGTCTTGCTTTAGCAACTCCACCTTGTGCTCAAATGGCCGCGGAACCGTTTTGCCGTTCTCTGCAATTATCCACTCAAAAAGCATGTCCAAGGTCTTGAAGACAGCAACAAAAGTGAGAGGCATCATGGCGTCTAAGAGAGGCGCGGTGTAGTGAGAGGCAAGGGAGGTTTCAGAATCTATCTCGATTTGGACGCACTGCTCATTACCGCTCATCTCGATAAATACCTCGTCGTCTTTGTTGCGATGTTTCTCCAGAAAATCGAGCAACCAAACCTCGTAATCCAATTTGTCCTGTAGGTTTGTCCAAGGCGTTTTAGGGGCGTCAGACGCTTTTAATTTTGCGCGGACTTCGTTAAAGCGTTTTATCGCCTGTGGCCCGTAAAAGTGTTCGCCACAGCGCCGGCAAACCTCGGCCTGAATTTTCACGCTCTTTTCGCACTGGCCGCCGCGCAAAACCTTCGCGACTTTCCGCTTGACGACCTCGCCACCACATACTGCACATTCCTTAAACGTCCCCATCGCTTTTTCTCCTTTCGCGCCCATTAATCCAGATTGCTGGATTGGGTCGATAAACAGCAATTAAAGTTGCTTGTTCACTCTGCTCATCGTAGGCCCAAACACTGTGGACGGGTTCGCCAGTTCTGTCTTTTCCGTATATCAGATAACTTGGGTGTGGCCTATCTTGGGGATAACTTTGGATAATCTCACCATTGCGTACGGAATGCAATACGTCTTCAATATCTAGTTGGCGGCTCTGAGTTCTTTGATCTGCATGATCAGTGATAGTGTAGTGTTGAGAATCTATAGATCGAATGATGTTGTGAATATCCATTGGTCCGACTTAACGCCCGCGTTTACACATCTATATCTATGAAATCTCCTGCCTGCCATTCAGATCGCTCGTCGCTTGTCCGTTCGTAATAGCTTTTCATCTGTTCTGCTTGCTGAGCTAAAATTTGGCGACGCTCTTCAAGTGAGAGCAACATAAAACCCTCGTGAGATAGCAATTCTAATAGCGAATGTTCTTCGGGTTATAAGTCGGCCCATCCTGCCCGAGCCGGCCGGATTGCCCCGGCCCCAATTGGTCAAAAGGTACTGTATTCATTAGTTTTCCCCCCCGGTTAAACGGATCGACAAGCTAAAAAACATAGGCTAAATGAAGCCAAAAAACAACGCCAAGAGCCTCTTATGAAGCTGGACATTCAGGACAAATTTCTACAGCGCGATGGCCGGGTCTTTCTCACGGGCATGGAAGCGATTGTGCGCCTCGTGCGCGAAAAGCAGGAGCGCGACCAAGCCACCGGCCATGTCAACCAGACCTATTTCACCGGCTATGAGGGGTCGCCGCTGGGCGGGCTGGACCTGAAGCTGGTCGCCCAGCTCGACGTGCTCAATGAGCTGGGGCGCACGGTGCATCAGTTCGGCATCAACGAGAAAACCGCGGCCTCGGCCGTGTTGGGCAGCCAGTTTGCCGCGAGTGGGGACGTGGATGCCTTTTGGTACGGCAAGGCGCACGGCACAATGTGGATTCCCGACGAGGTGTGGTTGGCCAACCTCAGCGGCACTGGCGCACGCGGCGCGATGGTCCTGCTCTCGGGAGAAGATCACCGCTCCAAAAGCTCGGTATCGCCCGGGGCCAGCGATTGGGTGTTGCGTAGCAGCATGGTGCCGATTTTCTATCCGGCCAGCATTGAGGACGTCATTCGCTTGGGGCTGCACGCGGTGGCCCTGTCGCGCCACGTTGGCGTAGTAACTGCGCTCAAGCTGACGACGCCGGTGTGCGATGGCGCGAGCACGGTTGACTTGGGCCGCGTGCGTCCAGACATCGCCTTGCCCAAGTGCGCGTTTGCCAAGCGATTCAACCAGATCGTCATGGCTACGGGCGCGTTGCCCATGCAGCGGCAACTCGTGGAGGAAAAGTGGCCGCTGGTGGAAGAGTATGTGCGGGCCAACGACCTCAACCGCATCGTGGATGCGGCCGCGGGCGGCAGGGTCGGCATCGTGGCCGTGGGCAAGAGCTATGCGGACGTGCGGCAGGCCCTCTCCTACTTGGGGCTGCGGGTGCCGGTGTTACACCTCGCGGTGAGCTACCCGCTCGACTATGCAATCGTGCGCGCATTCGCCCAAGGTCTGCGGTGCATCTACGTGGTCGAGGAGCCTGGGCCTTTTGTCGAAGAGGGCGTCAAAGCCGCGCTGTGGGACGCGGATGTGGAGGCCGTGTACGGCCAGTGGGACGAGGACGGGCAGCCGCTGATTCCGGCGCACGGCGAAGTGGATCCCGAGGAATTGGCGCTCAAGCTCGGGCCGCGTCTGGGGGCAGCCCCCGAGCGTCTCGCCGCGCTGAGGCGCGTGCTCGACCGCACCTATTCGGCCGTGCCCGGGGTCACGCCCATGTCCTGCGGCGGCTGTCCGTACAACAGCTTCCGCGATTTGCGCGAAAAGCCCGGGGGGGCCATTGGCTGCTCCTCCATCCGGGCGATTGAAGCCTACGACACCGGTGTGCTCTACATCCCCACGATGGGAGCCGGCGGGGCCATTTACAGCGGTTGGGCACCTTTCAACGGCAACCAGCACATCTACCAATACTTGGGCGACGGGAGCTATTTCCACAGCGGCCGCGGCGCGATCCAAAGCTGCGTCCAAGGCGAGGTGAACATCACCTTTCTGCTGCTTTTTAACGGGGCGGTCGCGCTCACCGGCGGGCAGACGCCCGGGGGGCAGCGGCCGGTGGCGGATGTCGTGCAGGAGCTTTTGGGGCTGGGGGTAGTGAAGGTGGGGATCGTCAGCGAGGAGCCGGTGCGCTACCGCCACTTGGACGGGGAGCGGATTGAGGTGTTCGGCCTAGAGCACCACGCCGAAGCCCTCGAGCAGTTCAAGGAAATTGCTGGAACAACCGCGCTCATCCTCGACAAGGAATGCGCCACCGAAAAAGGCCGCCGCCGCCGCGGCGAGGGTTTGACGCCCGACGAATACGTGCTCATCGACGAGGCGATATGCGAGGGCTGCGGCGACTGTTATGCCCAATCCGAAGGCTGCGCCGCGCTCTACAGCGTGGCGACCGAGTTCGGCGACAAGACGCAGGTGCGGCAGGCCCAGTGCGCCCAAGACGGGCTGTGCATTGACGGCGAGTGCCCGTCCTTTGTCGTGGTCAAGCCGGCCAAGGGTACGCGCTTGCGCCGCCGCCGCCCGGAGCCTTTGGACGAGCTTCCCGAGCCGCCAGCGTGCCTGCTGGACGGGCCGTATGCGATCTTCGCCATGGGGCGGGGGGGGACTGGCGTGGTGACGATTTCTCATCTCATTGCGTACGCGGCCATGATGGAGGGCAAATGCGTGCATTTGTCCAACAACACTGGCTTGGCGCAAAAGGGCGGGCCGGTCGAAGCGCCGATTGTGATAAGTGCGGCCGAGCAGCCCGTGTTCAACCGCCTCTTCCCCGGGGAAGTCGATCTGTACTTGGGGTTTGACCTGCTGCGGGCGGCCGAGCCGGACAATCTCAAATACGCGGCACCCCAGCGCACCCGTGCCCTCGTCAGCACCGTTGAAATCGCCAATGCGGCCATGAATCGCAACCCGCGCACCCAACCCTTTCCCGACGCGGCCCGCCTGCGCGCCCTAATTGACCGCTGCACGGGCAAGGACAACATCTACCTCGATACCTATTGGCTGGCCGAGCGGCTCTTCTCGGATACAATTTTCGCCAACATGCTCCTGTTGGGGGCCGCGTACCAAGCCGGTGCGGTCCCCCTAAAAGCGGCCTCCATTGAGCGGGCCATCGCCCTGAACGCGCAGGCTGTGGAAAACAATGTGCAGGCTTTCCGCTGGGGGCGCTTGGCCGTGGCCGATCCGGCGCGGGTGGAGCGGGCGTTGGGCACTCAGCAGGTATCCGCCGCCCAAATGTTGGCGGAAGTGCGGGAGCGGCTGGCGCATGACGCGGCTGCTCGGGTGCTGCTCGACGAGGGTTTGGCGGCGTTGGCGGGTTTGGCCTTGGCGGGGCAGAAGGAGGTGGGGATGCGGCTGGCCGAGTTGTGTGCGTATCAGGACGTCGCCTATGCTCGGCGCTACTTGGGATTTGTGCGCCAAGTGTGGGCAGCAGATCGGGGCTTGCCGCACGGCTTGCAGCTAACGCGGGCCGTGGTGCGCGGCCTGTACAAGCTGATGGCGTACAAGGACGAATACGAGGTTGCGCGGTTGGCGATGTGCAACGGCAGCGAAGAGCGGATGCGCGCCCTGTTCGACGGGGAGGTGGAAATCGTCCGGCAACTGCATCCGCCCACGCTGCGGCGCTTGCTCAAGGGCAAGATCGGCTTTGGCAAGGGCCTGCGTCCGGCGCTGGTGCTGCTGAGCCGGCTGAAGGGATTGCGCGGTACGCGCTTGGACCCGTTTGGGCGCACGGAGGCGCGCCGCTTGGAGCGAGAACTGATTGGCTGGTACTGCGGGTTGATCGAAGAGGTCTTGCCGGCACTGGCCGAAGAAAGCTATGGGCTAGCCGTAGAAATCGCCGAGTTGCCAGACGGCATTCGCGGGTACGAGCAGGTCAAAGAGGCGTCGGCTGTCCAAGCCAAGCAGCGAGCCGAGCGCTTGTTGGCGGAGTTGCGTGCGAAATATCCTTAGAAGCGTTCTTTTGCAGTTCCCGCTACGTTGCTAATAAGTTGGGATCCGAAAAAGGAAATTGAAGAGGTGCTAGTTAGTTAATGCTGAAAATGGCCTTGGATGACTTGGATGCAAAAGTTCCTCCACTGAGGCGCAAGATGACGCCGGAGGCGAGTGCCGCGGAGTACAGAATTTTAAGCGAGGCCGGCCGCCGCTGGCGCGAGGAACATCCCGACGAATACGACGAAGACAACCCACCGTCCAAAGCTTGGCAAGAGGACCTATACGACGAGCAGGGGCTGCCGAAATGATGGTAGCCGACACCTCCGCGCTAATGGCTGTGCTGATGGACGAATTCCACCCACTCATCTGCGATTTCTCAGAGTTCCCAATAGACTGCTCCTCGTCTGTGTTAGAGCGCGACCAAGACCGGCTGGCGCGTCCTCAGCGCCCGCCGCAGGCCGCCGAGCAGGGCTTGGCCGCTGGTGCCTGAGTGCTCGCTGGGCAGATTCTTTTTCTCGCAAAAATCGCGCAACCACGCCAGTTCGGCCGGAGGGGCTGTCGCGTCGGGCACGACGTGGGTTCCCTTGGTGCTGGCTAGGGCGATCCCGCTGTGCGCGGCACTGGCCGCGACCACGCCGCCCCGACCCAGCAAGGTCAGTTCGGCGAGCGCCGGCTGAGGCGCGACGACTAGCTGGAGCGCCGCGCCGCTGGGAGCCGTGGCGGTCAGCACCACTTGGTAGGCGCGGCCGTGGCGGTTGGCGCAAACATGCAGCTCGGCAGGGGCCTCGCCCAGCAGGTCGCTGGCAAAGGCTAGCTGGCGACAAGCGGCCCACCACGCCGGCAGCAATCCCGGCTCTTGGACGCCGGCCACGAGGCGCAAATAGACCGGCTCGGCAAACGAAGGATCGCGCCGCTGCTGGAGCGCCTTGGCAAACAGGGGCGACCGGCGGTGGATGCCGCCGATGGCAATGGGCAGGTCGGCCTTGGGCACTGGCCCGGCGCAGAGGACGGCGACGTCGGCTTGGAGGCAGGTGCGGACGTCGTCGCGGAGAGCTGCATAAGGCGAGAGGAAGGCGCAGACGCCGGGGCTGGTTGCCCGTAGCATGGCTGGCAAGTCGCTAAAAAAAGGCAGGGCGGTGCTGGGGTGCCGACGCGCCGGATAGTACAGGCCCTTGATCGGCAGGGCGGCGACGAGTTGGCCGACGAGTGGGTCGAGCCCGGGATGGGCACTGAGGGCGATAGTCATAGCTCTTGCTCCAGCGGTAGGTCGATGGCCGCGTTGCACTCGATGGCGCGGTAGCCAGCGAGGATAATTTCCATCAAATCCCGCGCTTGGCGCACGCCATAGCGGGGCGGGCGGTCGTCGTCAATGGCGGCGACCAAATCGTCGAGCCCGGCTGCCAAGCCCGCTGTGTCCTCGGATAGGGAAGGGGTTGGGACGGGCGGGCCTCCGTGCCACTGCATGGGGTCTTGGGGGTCGGGCCGATAGTCGTAGCTGGTGCTGTAGTCGCGCAGATAGGCGTCCAGCGCCGGTCTTTTGCCGTCGATGGTGGCGCTCTGGCGGGTGCCGATTAGGTACGCCCGCGATGGTCCGCCTTGGGGATGGGAGGCCGCGCCAATGCGCCCGCCGCACAAGGTCGCCACCCGGCCGTCGGCATCGGTCAGGGTCAAGGTGCCAAAGTCGTCGCAGCCGTGGGCCGCGTGTTCGGGGAAGAAGAAGGCCCCGGCGTGGCCGACGACGTGGCGGATGGGACCGAGGCATTCTTGGATTAGGCCGACGGCATAAGCTCCCACCGTCAGCAACTCTCTTTTGATATCCGGGTATTTCCACCGGCCGTTGGGTGCGGCAAAGGCGCGGCGTTGGGTTATGGGACGCGGCCAGCCCTTGCCGAACATCACATCGACGTGGACGCCGAGCAGGATGCCCAAGTCGCCGCTGGCGAGGACGTGGCGGGTGTGCTGGGCGAGAGTGCCGTAGGCGTAGCCGGGGATGATCGCCCGGACGCCGGTGCGCTCGACCGCGGCTGCCGACGCTTCGGACTCGGCGAGGGTGGCCCCGGGAAACTTGTCGATCCACAGGTGCTTGCCGGCCTCGGCCGCCCGGACGATGAGCGCGGACCGCCGCTCGATCTCGCAGCCGACGCTGACAATATCGACGGCCGGGTCGTTGATGGACTCGTCGAGGTCCTCTGAGTAGGGCACGTTGAGTTGGCTGGCCCATTGCTGGTTGTAGCGGCGCAAGTCCGGGTCGATGTCGGGGTAGTCGGCTACGCCGATGATGCGCAGGCGGGGATGGGCTTGGTACAGGGGAACGAAGTGCTGCTGGTGACTGTGCTTGCTGAAGCTGACCAGCAGCATACCGTAGGTCGCAGCGGGCATGGGATGGTTCCTCGTTGGGGTATGGAGACGCACCGGCAACATCCGGCACGCGAGATAGTATAACAGCCCTGCGGATGATCGCCAAAAGGACGCTTAGCGGTTAGTGAGATCTGGCGGGTGAGTTCTCCTTTTACCTAAAAAAATGCTCGGAATTCGCACTTTTACGAAGATAAAAGTGTTATTTTTCGTATTTTTATCTTCATAAAAGTGCTGTTTTCCCATTGAACAGGAGTGATTCTTTGCAACGCTTATTAGTTGACGATCTGGTAGAGTGGAAACGGCAACCGGTGCGCAAGCCGGTATTGCTCGACGGCGCACGTCAAGTTGGCAAGACCTATCTGATCGAACAGCTCTTCGGGCCGCAGGAGTTCCGCCAAGTGCATAGACTCGACTTTCGGCTGGAGCCGGGGCTGGCGGAGTTGTTCGCTGATAGCCTCGACCCGCAGGCTGTGCTCTCCAACATCGAGCTGCGCTTTAATGTGGACATTGATGTAAGTCGGGATCTCATCTTCTTCGACGAGGTAGGAGAGTGCCAAGCCGCTGTTGATTCGCTCAAGTATTTTGCCGAAGACCTCCCCCAAGCGTTCATTTGCGCCTCTGGCTCCAATATCGGTCTGCTCGACTCGTTTCCGGTCGGCAAGGTCCAGCAGTTTGAGTTGTTCCCGCTGTGCTTTGAGGAATTTCTGATGGCCGCCGGGCAGCCGAGGCTGTTGCAGGCGTTTCGAGCGCAACGGCGCGGGCGGGCCGTTCACCAACAGCTATGGCCCTTCCTGCTGGCGCACTACTTCGTCGGTGGGATGCCAGAAGCGGTGGCTGAGTGGTTTGCAGGGGAGGGCACCATTCGCGCGCGGGTTGAGCGGGTCGGGCGGATTCACCAGGATCTCATCGCGGGCTACCAACGCGATTTTGGCAAGTATGCCGGCAAGCTCCACGCACAACACATTGAGCAAGTGTTTGCGAGCGTACCGCGTCAACTGGCCGCCTGCCAAGACGACTCCGTGCGGCGTTTCAGGTTCAGGGATGCGGTCGAGCGGAAGCGGCGCTATCAAGAGTTGCGCGGCCCTATCGACTGGCTGGAGACGGCCAAGCTGGTGCGGAAGTGCTATCCCCTCAAGGGAAGGCCCACAGCCCCGCTGTGGGCGCAGGCGCGGCAGAACATGTTCAAGCTCTACTTATTTGATGTGGGGTTGCTTGGCTACATGCTTGGTCTGACTTATGCCGACCAACGGGCACAGAGCCTTAGCTTCAAGGGCTATATTGCGGAAAACTTCGTCCAGAACGAACTGAGTGTGCGCGTGGCCTATCCCACGTTCGGCTGGGAACAGGCCAACGCCCAGGTGGAGTTTCTCCATCGCGGCCGCGATGGAGAAATCATCCCCGTCGAGGTAAAAAGCGGGACCCGCACCCACGCTCGCAGCTTGCGGTCCTACGTGGAGCGCTACCGGCCGCGGTGCGCCATTAAGCTCATCGGGGGTCCCGGTGGCGAGGGGGAAGGGGTAATTGAGACTTGGCCATTGTATTACGCACAGCACTTGCGCGACCTGTAGCGTCGGCCTCTGATATACGGCAAATCGCCTTGGGCCGCAATTGGCTTGACAGCAGTCGGGCGCGGGGCCTATTCTAGCGGTTCCACACAAGGAGGAAATAATGGTCCATATCGGCATTGTTGGAATCGGCTTTATGGGCATGACCCACTACAAGGCGATGGCCCAAGTCAAAGGGGGCCAAGTCGCGGCCATCGTCTCCCGCGACCCCAAAAAGCGCGCGGGGGATTGGCGCGACATTCAGGGCAATTTCGGCGACAGCGGCGGGATGCAGGATTTATCGGGAATACGCTGCTACGAAACGTTGGACGAGCTGCTCGCCGACCCGGAGATCGACTTGGTTGACATCTGCCTGCCAACGACCATGCACGTCGAGACCAGCATCCGCGCACTAACCGCCGGCAAGCACGTGCTATTGGAAAAGCCCATTGCAGTAGCCTTGGCCGCCGCCGACCAGATCGTGGCCGCGGCCCGGGAACACCAGCGGCAGTTTATGGTTGCCCACGTCCTGCGGTATTTTCCAGAGTTCCGGCTGATCAAAGAGCGCGTCGCCAGCGAGGAACACGGCCCAGTGCTCGCCGCCCACTTCAAGCGGATTATCTCGCGTCCGGCGTGGTGGGCACCATCCGACTTGCAGCAGACCGGCGGACCCGCGATCGACCTGCACATCCACGACGCGGACTTCGTGCAGTTTTTGTTCGGCATGCCCACCGCAGTCAGCGCACAAGGGTACGTTGGCCGGGGCGAGACGGTCGAGTACATCAACACCCACTACCAGTACGACGGCCCGATGGCGATCAGCGCCGAAGGCGGCTGGTTGGCGCAACAGGGCTGTCCCTTTGAGCACGGCTATGACGTGTACTTTGCGGAGGCCACGCTCAAGTACAACTCGTCTTGGGGCCAGCCGCCGCAACTGTTGACCAAGGACGGCGCGGTCTGCACCCCGCCTCTGCCGGGCGAGGACGGCTTCGTGGGCGAGCTGCAGGAAGCGGTGGATGCAATCGCGCACGGTAGGGCATCGCAGGAGCTGGGCGGTCAGAGCGCGCGGAACTCGCTGCTGTTGTGCCTGAAGGAGATCGAGTCCGTGAAGAAGGGGCAGAAAGTGGCGATATAGTCGGGCGGTTGGCGAACCGCCGCGCCGGAAGAGGAGGAGTCGCCGGTAGCCCCTCGACCTGCGGGTGGTGGACGACGACGGGGAGACGGTGGGGGGGACCGGCGCGACCGTCCCCATTGCGGACGACGACGAGCCGACCGGGATGACCTTGGTGCTGAATCCGACGAGCGCGACCGAGGACGGGGGGAGCGGCCGGTTCGGCTGGCTTCTAACTTCTCCTCCGGCCTCCTTATAGCTTTTGATCACTGCCGGGCTAAGGCCCTTGATGCGTCTCCATCCCATGCCCGTGGAGGGCGCTGGATTCAACGCAATACAGTGCATAGGCCAGACCGATGCCCACGAGGAGGGATGCGATGAGCTTGCCGCGATCGTGGCTGTGGAAATGGATCTCCGGCAGCAGGTCGCTCAAGGCAATGCACAGGAACGCGCCCGCGGCAAAGGCCAGCGCATAGCCGACCACCGCCCCTTCTTCCGGGCCGAGCAATCCCACGCCCCAGAAACTCGCCAGTGCCACCAAAGGGCACAGCATGGCAAAGCCGACATTGGCGGCCGTGCGGGCGCGTCGGCTGTGACCGGCGGACTGCATCATGCCGACGATGGAGTACGCATCGAGCGGCTTGTGCAGTAGAATGGCGAGGAATACCCCCAGTCCGGCCAATGCGCCTGCGCCGTCGTGCGGCGGACCCATCTGCACACTGGTGCCCAGCGCGATCCCTTCGGTCGCGGTATGCACTCCGAGGCCGAGGGCAATGCCCAACAAACTCCGCGCATGTACGCCACCGTGGCCGCGTCGATCGTACAGATCACTTGCTTCGCTGCTGAAGTCGTGCTGATGAAAGTGAAAGATGCGCAGCAAAAAAATCATCAGGACCATGCCGAACACCATCCACCCCACGGCTTTTTCTACCATGTCAGGCCCAGAAATGTGCTCGAAGCTGTGGGGTAGCAGGTGAAACATGGCGATGCCGAGGATGAAGCCGGCCACCAGACTCATTACCACTTGGGTGCGCGTATGCGTCATGGTACCCAAGACTGCTAACTTCCCGCCGAGCAAGGAAGCGGCAACGATAGCGGCTGAGTAGGCCGACAAAACCAGTAGAGCGTTTTCATCCATGAGGGCTATAACCGGAAACTAGCTAGACAGCCGGCGATCGCGGTGTCTGCTGCGGTCGATTTCTTCTTGTATAGCGCGATTTTATCGAGGTATTATACAGAAGGTCGCTATCGAGCTCAGTCTTGGCCACCGCTGGGGTCCCGCGCTGACGGGACGGCTGGTAATCCATTTCTAATCGTCCACGGCATCTTACAGGAGGGTAATGGTATGCATGCAGAGTCCAATGAAAAAATGAGACTTAGGGAAGCTACGGCCGTTATCGTGGCAAGTGGTGTCACAAACGGCATACTGGGAGTCGTAAAAATCGGCCTCGGCAGCTTTACCGGCTACCTTCCACTGACGGCTTCAGGGGTCCACTCGCTGTCGGACATTGTATCCGATGTCGTCGCTTGGGTCGCCGTGCGGATGGGATCGCACGTTGAGCACCAGGGGGAGGACGTGCGCTTCCATTACGGTCGCCGCCGCATCGAAACCCTGCTGGCGCTTTTTGCCGCGTTCCTGCTCGCGTTTGTGAGCGTGGAACTGATTATGGGGGCTTTCGGTCATCACGATCACGGACATGGGATGTCCCCAGCTATGGTGGAAGAAGCGGAAACTCATGGGACTGAAGACCACGACGACCACGACCACGACGACCACGAGGAGCACGCCACAGAGGATGGGACCTTAGGGCATTGGCTCTTTCCCATCAGCGCGGTCATTCTAATCTCCTTGATTGCCAAGGAAATACTGTTCCGCGCAACTCGGCGCAAGGGCATCCGCCTGAACAGCCCCATGCTGATTGCGAAAGCATGGCATCATCGGGCCGATTCCATCAGCGCCTTGGCCGTCCTGCTGAGCATTTTCATTTCTTCCTATTTTCCCGCCCTCGCATTGATTAATCCGGTCACCACGGTCGTGATCGCGGGCCTGATCCTGCACAGTGCTTGGGAAGTTGGGAGCAACGCGGTCAAAGAGCTGATAGATTTCTCGCCCTCGCTAGAGACGGTAGCCCTAATCGAGGAGATGGCAGAAGAGGTACAAGGGGTGACATTTACCCACAATATTCGCATCCGGTCCATGGGGGGTGCTCTGTATGTTGAATTAACCGCGGAAACCGACCCAGATTTCACGGTAGCAGAAGGGTACGCCGTCGTTGAACAGATCCGCGAGAAGATAATGGATAAAGTGCCCAATGTGATCGACGTCTCCACCCTACTGACGCCGAGAGGCGAGTACATACGGCAGTTTATGGGGTCGGAAACGTAAATTATTGGTGTGGTGGGAAGAGGACGCCCCGCAAGAAATGACTGCGGATCAGGTATCTCCACACCTGTCGCCAGTGCTGGATCGGAAACGCATATTGAGCAGCATATCCTCGTACCCGCTGCGCAGGGCACCGGCCCGGAACCGCCAGACGATCAGGGCGATGAGGGCAACAGCACTGCCCCATTGCAGGAACTGAATAGCCGGCGCATGGGAGGCGTCGAGGTTCGCGGAAATCGTCAGACCAGCGGCCAGCAGCAGCGCGTCGATGGCGATGCCGAGGACGACCGTAACCGCGATGACCGAGGCGACGTAGATGGATGCGAAGCGGGAGCCGAATTGGCTGACGATGATCGCGATGGTGCCCGTGTTGGTGGCCGGTCCGGTCATCAGAAAAATT
This sequence comes from uncultured Latescibacterota bacterium, assembly GCA_958295495.1. Classification (GTDB taxonomy): domain Bacteria; phylum Latescibacterota; class UBA2968; order UBA8231; family UBA8231. The sequence goes on along the minus strand of OY282352.1, from coordinate 5,075,877 downwards.
AGTGCCGCGCCGGGGCTGACTCCCTTGGCAACCAACGCGGCGGCGATCGGGGTACTGGCGGATGCACAGATATAGAGGGGAATGCCGATCAGCACCATGACCGGATAGGACAGCCAGCGGGCATATTCATTCGCCATCAGGTCGCTTGGAATCGCCAGAAAGAGCACCCCGCCCAAGGCTACCCCCACCAGTAGCGCAAAGAGAATGTCGTCCGCAATTTCAATGAAGCCATAGCGAAAGACGTGCTCGACCAGCTTCTTGAAGTCCAAATCCCGACCGTCTGTGGGTACTTCGCCCGAAGAAGATCTGCCAGCAATTTCCTGCAACCAGTTGACCACTAATCCTTTCAGTTGCGACGGGCTGACGTAGCAATCATCCCGGTCGGCTATGAGTGCTTGGTGCGAGCCATGGTCGTGGGCACAGTTGTGGCAGTGGTCGGGGTCGCTCGCCGCGGCTTCGTCGCGGTCGTCTCTTATGAGGCCGATGCAAAAAATCCCGGCGACGACCGCGGTGATGAAGCTGATGACGGGCCGAACAATGGCAACGACGAAGCCGAAGAAGGCATTGGTGACTAAAATTGAGTCTGCGCCTGTCTCCGGCGCGGTTATCAGGAAAGACATGCAGGACGAGCGGGACGCGCCCTTCTTGCGCATCTCGGCAACCACCGGCACGACCGAGCAACTGCACAGCGGCACGGGTACGCCGATGGCCGAACTCGTAGCTACGCATTTTAGGCTATCGTCGCGGAGCCAACGGAGTATGGCCTGACGGGAGATGAACACGTGGATCAGGCCGGAAAGGAACAGCCCAAGCAAAAGCATGGGCGCTAACAACAGGAAGGACGACCAGAGGAAGTCGAAAAAACGGGTCAATATCCCAAGAAATTCAAAGGGCACTCAATAGCCTCCTGTGCATTGGGATGAGGCGACGAGATTCTATAATAACTATAGCATAAGGATAAGGCTATAGACGGCGCTGGGCTGATTCCGGTCGCGACGCTCTAGTGGGAGGCCACTTCTTCCCGTTCCACCGCTTCTCCGCGATTCAGTTACACGGCAAACCATTTATAGAGCGCCGGCAGCACCAGCAAGGTCAACACGGTGGAACTGACCAAGCCACCGACGACTACCGTAGCCAGCGGTCGCTGTACTTCGCTGCCAGTACCGCTGGAAAACAACAGCGGAATCAGCCCCAGGGCCGTCGTCAGGGCGGTCATCAGCACCGGCCGCACCCGCAGACAGGCACCTTGGATTGAGGCTTCATCCAAGTCCACGCCCTCGCGGACGCGTTGCTTGACCGCCAGTTCAGCCCGCACCCCTTCGAGCAATTCATCCACGGTCATGGCAATGGGTTGGGTGAAGTTGGTCAGCACACCGGGAATTTCCCCCAACTCGGCGCGAATCATCTCGCGCAGTTCTTCCTGATCGTGGGCCGTGCGCCACTGGTCTCTAGGTTTGAGCAGCAAAAACATCTCGGCGCTGTTTATGGGGTCGGTATGAGCGCCGACTTCGCCGCGACCGATGCGCGAAACCGCGCCGGTAACTTCGGGGATCTGCAATAGGCGACGCTCGACCAGCATGGTGATGCGGGTGCTTTCCTTGAGCGAGATGGAGGGAGCCATGGTCAGGCGCAGGACTAGGGTAGCTTCCTGTAGGGCCGGGGTAAACTCCGACCCGAGGCGCGGAAAAATCACCAGCCCAATCAGCAGGAGGACGCCCGCTGAGGCGAGTGCCCAGAAGCGGTGGGCAACGAAGCGAGAGACGATGGGTCGATACGCGGCCACCAAGCGGCGCATCATCCAACCTTCGCTGGCTTGGGTGCCGGCGTCCGTGGATTTGGGTGCCCGCAGCAACAGGTTCGATAACACCGGGGCTAAGAACAGGGCAAAAATCAGCGAGCCCAACATGGCCATGGCCACCGTGTAGGCAAGGGGGCGGAAGGTTTTGCCCTCTACTCCTTGCAGGGTAAACAAGGGCAGGAATACGAGAATGATAATGACGATGGCGAAGACGATGGGACGACCGACTTCCACGCAGGCGCGGGCTACGACCTCGACGCGTCCCTCGTCCGGTTCGGCTTGGCGCCGCAATATGCGGTCCACGTTTTCGACCACGACGATGGTACCATCGACCATCATGCCGATGGCGATGGCTAGGCCGCCGAGGGACATGAGGTTGGCCGAGAGGCCGAAATAGTGCATGCCGAGGGTTGCGAACAACACCGAAAAGGGAATGGACAGGGCCACCACTAGGCTGGGCCGGACGCTGCCCATGAAGAGGGGATTATATACATGGCGTCTCCCCGTAAAGCCAATATCACCAATAGGGCCTTAGAATCCATCATTGGATATGCGTCTGGTTCGACCGTGCATGGACGCTTCGCCCAATAGGTGAAAAAAGAGTGTTCCTCAAAGCATGGCAGACGATGCTAGACTACTTATTGATGATAAAAAAGTAGGTATTGCCTAGAAACCCTCAGCAGCCGCTCTTTCGCTAAACCTCTACTGCCCGAGTTTTTTGAATTTGCTTTTTTTCTTTTGATCGCTATACTAGACTCCAAAGGTCATGCTAACGCGCAAAACGGACATCTCAACGCGCTCGGCGCGCTCGCTGGGTCTGCTGGTGCTGACCGCGCTCTTTGCGGCTATAATCGGCGGCCTGCCCTTTGGCCACCAGCTTTTCCACGAGCCCCTCGTCGAGCCGGAGCACTGTCCGGCCGGCCTGTTGCAGAGCGGCCTATCGCTCCTTTTTTGGGGCCTGCCGCTCGGGCTCTTGGCACTAAACGCCTCCGAGCTCGGCGCGTCCGCCCCGCGCACAGTACCCCTGCCTCTTTTTACCCCTCGCTTTACCCATTTCAACCGAGGTCCGCCCCGGTGCTAGCGCATCCACGCCTGTAAACCACTCGGTGCGTGGGTGCCCCTCTCCACATCCGTACTTTCGCGTACCGTTAAATCCCCGTTCTGCGCACCGCCTAGTATGCTTGGTGAACGCAGTGCGCGTGAACGGTCAAACCATTGGAGACTAGCACCATGCTTAAAAGCATATCCGCGTTGAGTATCTTCGCCCTTGCCCTCTTTGCGGCTGGCTGCGGCGACGACGACAACCCCGTCGATACCGACCACGACGAAGAGCACGCCGCGGCCGTCGGCCTGATCGTGCGCGATAGCGGCACCGAAATCGTCCGCGTTGAAAGTGGTCAGGTCACCGGCGCGATCGAGGTCGGCCACGGCTTGGAAACCGCTCTGCTGTCAGTGCGCTTTATTGCCGAAGATGGCGACCTCTTCACCCCAGACGAAAGCGATGGCTTTGCCTTGGATTGGGAAATTGCCGACGAGAGCATCGCCGAAGTCGAACACCACCCCGAGGACGGGGCTTGGGCTTTTCACATCATCGGCTTGGAGGAAGGCCAGACCACCATCCGCATCAAAATTAACCACCAAGGCCACGCCGATTTCGTCTCGCCCGAGATTGAAATCCACGTCAGCGAGGACGGACCCGGCGAGGAGCACGACGAGGAAGGGGAAAGCGAGTAGTTCATAGGTGAGAACGCCGCCGGACTGGTGCTTCCGTTCGGTCCCGCGCACTATCCAAGATCAATTGGATAGCCGACAGACAAAAACCACCGGTCGCAGGCTATGGCTCCGGCTGCTTTGGAAGCTCGCACTCGTATTCAGCCTAGCAGCCGGTTCCGCTTCCGGCGACCCGACCGGCACTTTAGCCGGCCACGTGATCGACGCCGAAAGCGGCCAACCCGTCGGTTGGACTACCGTCGTCATCGAGGGGCTCGACTGGGCGCGGATCAGCGACGCCGGGGGATACTTCTCATTCGCCGACGTACCCCCCGGCGCGTACGTCTTGCAGACCTTGCACATCGGCTACCACGAGGCCCGCTTTGAGGTCGAGGTAGTCGCCGGGGACACCACCCATGTCGATCTCGCTATCGGCCACGAATCCCTGCGCGTAGAGACGATTCTCGTCGAAGGCGAAAGCGCTAGCCTTGTTTCTCCACTTCGAGCCCCAGAAGTCGTCTTCAGCGGTAGCAAGCTGCGCCAGAATCTGAGCCGCACCATCGCCGAGACCATTGACTACGAGCCGGGCATTGCCCAGCGCTCAATGGGGCCAGCCCCCGCGCGTCCGGTGCTGCGCGGATTGGGCGGCGACCGCTTGCTAGTGGTTGAAGACGGCGAGCGCACCGGCGATTTGTCCGGCAGCTCTTCGGATCACGCGGTGGCCATCGAGCCGATGACCACCGAGCGCATCGAGGTCGTGCGCGGCCCCCGCACCTTGCTCTACGGTTCCAATGCCTTGGCCGGGGTGGTCAACGTGGTGCGTGGGTACGTGCCCTCCGAGCGGCCCGACGGCTTGGGAGGCTCGGTGACCTATCAGGGGGAGAGCGTCAATCGCGGTTTGTCCGGCGGCCTGACCCTCAAACAGGCACTCGGCCCACTGGCCCTGCGCTTCGACAGCAGTCTGCGCCATGCCGGCGATATTGCCACGCCGCGCGGAGTGCTCGCGAATACGGACATCCGCACGGGCAATGCTTCGGTCGGCCTGAGTCTGGTGCGTCCGTGGGGGCATGTGGGCGCGTCTGGCAGTCTGTACGACTCGGATTACGGCATTCCCCCCGATCCGCAGGGGGGCCACCCGCACGGCGTATCCATTGATCTCCAGCGCCAGCATCTCGAAGGGCGCGGCGAAATCCTCACCGGGCCGGCTTGGCTCCAGCGCCTAGAGCTGCACCACTCGTTTTCGCGCTATCAGCACGGCGAGTTTGAAGCGAGTGGCGACTTGGGGATGGAGTTCGGCGTGCTCGCGCACCACAGCGGCGCTCTGGCCCACCTAAATCGCACGGGTCCTTTTGCAAACGGTGCGGTCGGCCTGTGGTACGAGTACCGCAACTATGCCGCGGCCGGGCTCAACTTCACGCCGCCGGCCGAGGAATACGCCGGCGCTTTGTTCACATACCAAGAGTGGGAGCATGGGCCTTGGGCGGTCAACGCGGCCTTGCGCGTTGACGCCCGCCGCGTCGAGCCGCGAGAACAGCGCGACTCGCGCAAGGCCGGTCGCATCGAGCCGCGCAATTTCGCCGGTCTGTCGGCCGGCCTGTCCAACCACTACCGCGCCAGCCCGATCTTGACGCTGGGCGCGACCTTGATGCGCACCTTTCGCGCCCCGGGCGTCGAAGAGTTGTTCTCCGAAGGGCCGCATTTGGCCGCTTATTCATACGAGGTGGGCAATGGGGACCTCGACAGCGAACGCGGCTTGGGACTGGAGCTGTTCGCCGACTATCACCGCGAAGAAGGCCATCTGCACTTGGCCTTCTTCCGCAATGCTATCAACGGGTTCATTTTCCCCAAGAACAGCGGCGAGCGCAGTCTGCGGCGCGCCGATCTCTTCCTCTACCAGACCGTGGGGGAGCGCGTCCTCATGCACGGTGCCGAAGTTGCCTTCGATTGGCACGTGGCTGATCACTGGAAAACGGCCGGCTCCTTCAGCTATGTGCGCGGCCACCTCATCGACCGCAACCACGAACCCCTGCCGCGTCTGCCGCCCCTACAAGGGCACCTGAGCTTGACCTGCGAACCCACCGAGGCTTTGAGTGCGACCATTGATCTGCGCTTGGCTGCGGATCAGAACCGGATTGGCGAGTTTGAAAAGCCTACGGAGGGCTACGCAGTGCTGGATTTTTCGAGCCAGTACTACGCGCAGTGGGGGGGACGGCTGCACACCTTCGCCCTGACCTTGGAAAACGCCACCGACGCGGTGTACCGCAACCACCTCAACCGCGTCAAAGAGATCCTGCCCGAGCCAGGCCGCAACCTGCGCCTGCTGCACAAGATATTCTTCTGAGCTAACTGACGTTGCGCCGCTTTTCCTCCTCCGAGCGCACCCGCTTGCCGCCGGCGTACCTCGCGTCGCCAATCCGCGCCGCGTGGGGCTGGTCGTGTACAGAGGCCCAGGTTAAAAGAGGAAGCGTCCCATCGAGAGAGGCCCGCAATGGATTGTCAAAGGTACATCTACTGGCCGACGGCGGTGCGGCGTTACTTGAGCACAGCCACGGCCGCGCCTAAGGCCGTGACGAGGATGCTGGTGCAGGCGATGAGCATGGCCATCAGCCGTGCGTAGCGCGAATCGAGTTGTTTGGCTAAGTCGTTGATGCGCCCGTCAATCTGGTCAATGCGCCCGTTAGTCTGATCGAAGCGCGTATTCATGTCGGTGCGCAACTCGTCGATGCGCCCGTCGGTCTGGTCAATGCGCCCGTTAGTTTGATCGAAGCGCGTGTTCATGTCGGTGCGCAACTCGTCGATGCGCCCGCTCATGTCGGTGCGCAACTCGTTGATGCGCCCGCTCATCTCAGTGCGCGACTCGTCGATGCGCTCATTGGTCTGGCGCACATCTTGACGCACGTCCTGAATATCCTCGCGCAGGAAGCTGAGAGCGAGAGTGGATTCCGTAGGCTGGACGGGGTGGGGCTGCTGCTCGGCCATGAGAAGGTCCTCCTTGGGTAAAGGTAAGCACTTGCCCCCTACAAGCAAAAGGCAGGCCATGCCGGGCCGTCGCCCGTTTTCTCTAGCAGCGGTGTGTGCGGTGTGTCTGTGTGGAAACGACGCTGTTTCTCCGGGGCAACGCGCCCCTTCGCTTGACCGAACCAGATAGGGACTGCTCACTGCTCACTAACCACTGACCACTGGTCTGCGCTCAGTTCTCCGGCTGCCACTCGTTGAGCGTGCGGGCGAAGAGGATGTCCGAGCGGGTGACGGCCCCTTCGCTGTGGGTTGTTACCGAAACGGCGATGGTGCGCTTGCCGGTGTCCAAGGAGAAGTCGGGGTGGTGGTTCTGCTCGGTGATGGTGCGGGTCAGGTGGTTGAGGAATGAGGTGATGTCCTTGAAGTTGGTAAAGACGAAATCGCGCGAGATGATGATGCCGTCGCGACGCCAACCTGCGAGGGTTTGCAATTCGGCATCTACTTCGGCGGCGCTGAGGGTGGTTTTGTCTTCGGTCATGGCGGATTGGCTCCTGTGGTTAGGATGTGCTGGAGGCGGTCGGCGATGATTTCGGCTTCGCCGTCTAAGAGGGTCTGCGGCCCAACGCTGAGCGCGGTGTGCCCGCCGCTGACCAGGATTGACGGCTCGCCTTCTTCGAGCGCGCGGCCTACGTCGCTGGCCGACCGGGGGGCTGCGTCGCCAAAGTGCAGATGCACCAGCGGCGAGGCCGGCGGAAATTTGTTCTCGTAGGCTTTGGTAAAACGGGCCTCAATGCCGGCAATGCCTTCGACGGCCTCGGCGACGACTCGACAGCGGCGCTCCCACTCGGCCACTTGCGCTGCTTCATCCATTTCAAAGAACAACTCGACCGCGCGCAGCAGGCCGCAGATTTCCTCTTTGCCGACCTTCATGCCGCGGCCGATGGCCGAGTGCGGATTGGAGTTGAGGTGGCACGCGGCAATCAGGTCTTTGCGTCCCAAGATCAGGCCCGATGACTGCGGCCCAAACAGGCCCTTGCCGCCGCTGAACACCGACAGGTCACAGCCCATGGTCGGCAGGTCGGTCAGGTTGGAGCGCGGCGGCAGTTGCGCGGCCGCATCCACGATGACCGGCACATTGCGCTCGTGGGCGGCGGCGACGAGCGCGGGCAATTCGGACAGGGGTTGGCTGCCGAGGAAGTACACTATCGCTGCGGTCTTGGGGCCGATGCCAGCGACGTAATCGGCGAGCGTCACGGCCTCGGCTGTCCCGACCTTGACCAGTTCGCCGCCGCTGACGCGAAATCCTTGATGGACGTAGGAATGAGAATCGACCAAGCTGATGACGAACTGATTGGGCCGATCGCCGACATTGGGAAGCTGGGCAATGGCATGGGCGTCGGTGCCGGTCAGGCAGGCCGCGCCGGCCAAGAGCATGCCGCTGGCCGCGCCCGCAGACACAAAGGCCGCTTCAGCCCCGGTCAACTCGGCGATGCGGGCACCGGCCTTTTCGTGCAGCTCGTTGAGGTGGACGAATTGGCGCGACGCTTCGACCATGGCCTCGACCACGGGCGCGGGCATGATGGAGCCGCCGAGCGTGGTGATGGTGCCGCGGGCGTTGATGAAGGGGCGCAGGCCTAGGCGTTGGTACAGGGTGGGCATGGGTAGGTCCTTAGGGAAGTAATGGATTGAAGTCGCGCATCCAACGACTATAGCGTTTGGAGTATGGGTGGGTCGCCGGGGTTTTGGGCGGTGTCCCTACTCGTCGGCGTCTAACAGGTGCCTAAAGGCTTTGGGCCGCCCGATGCAACTGCTTGAGGCGCTGCACATCGCGGTACACATCCTCTGGCGGAAAGCGCAGGGCCAACACATTGAGGAGAAATTCTCGGCCCCTGCTCGGCGAAATGCTGAATAACCGACGATTCGTACATGATGTCCTCCGGTATGATGCGTTGAATGGTTTGATAATCATACACTAAACCGCTCATAATGGCCAAATCCGTCAGAAAATTGGCCTTATTCGCCCGCGAATTGAAATCCAAGCCCCGGCGGCGACGGCGCACCTTATCTAGGGATCTTCCGAGAGTGCAGAACGCTACCGGCCGTCAGCAGGCTCCAGCAGGAACAGTTCCCGCAAGCCGCCTTTCAATTTCAACCGGTCGCGAACAGAGAAGCATCTGCGGACTTCCGATTCGAAGTTCTCGGCGGTGTAGTCCGCATAGTCCTCCCGCTTGTTCTCCAAGAGTGTTTGGAACATCTCATCGTCGCGCCCGACAAACTCGAGGATGCAGGTCGCGTCCAGGCTTCGCAACCAGCCGATGAACAGCGGCAATGGGATGTTCGCCGCGACCCTCAGATGATGAACCAAAGCCAAGCAAAGCACCATGTCGGGACTTCGCCGCGCATCGAACGCCGGGCGCTCGCGACCGGCCCAACCCTGTCCCGGCGAGAGGTTCGCCAGATCCATCACCAGCGGAATGACATTTGACGGCCCGCTCTGCCGCACCTCGCGATAGAGCTCATCGACGGCATCGTGAGCTGCGTCCACGGCAACGACCACCCCTGAGTGCTCGGCGGCGATGCGCGCGAACGCGCCGGTATTCGCGCCCAGGTCCCAAGTCAGCCGAGGGCCGTGCGCCGCGACGTGCCGTAGCACGAAGTCCTTCTTCCTTTTGAAGTCGGCCGCGTCGTAGGAATGATTCCTCGCGTACTGCGACCAAGTGGAACGGGCCTGCCCACTGGACAACCCGCCGATGAGCCGCCGCAGGCTGTCCCACAGCGCGAACAGCACCGTCTTCGGCTGTCGTCGATGTGGGCGCGCCGGTCGGGGAACGCTGCGCTCGGCCTTGGCGGGAAACCAGATATGCGACAGGACGCCGCGCTTGAAACGCCCCAGCCCACGGAAGTACCGGCTTGCTTCTTCTGGCGGGATACCTTCGAGGCGGGAGCGGAGCAGCGGCTGGAACGGGATGCCCAGGTGCGCCGTCAGCAGCAACGGTGTCAGGAAGGTCGCGCAGAATTGACGATACCCTCGCCAGTATTGGCCCTCTTCCCAAGGAACGAATGACGGTATGTCGATGAACACCGGGCGCACGCCCATCCACTGCACATTGAACGGCGTCGCGTCCTTGAGCAGCCAGCCATTTCTGGCCCCCGTCTCCAGTATCTGCAATTGCAGCAGTGCCGCGTCCTTGAGCATTGAGAACGGCCACTCATAGGGCCAAGTCACGAAGCCAACTGCCTCATGCTCCACGGCGGCGCTCCAGCCTTCTTTCATTACATGCCGAGCGTTGGGGAGTTCCGGGTGGAGCAGTCGGGTCGCCACGACCTGACCGCCATTGACCAAGCCCTCGAAAAAGGGCTCGGCAAGCAGTTTCTCCATTATTCCGGCGGCGGATGAATTCAACCCGCGAACGATGCTCGCCTCTCCCGTGTCCCGGACAACCCAGTACACCTGTCCGGCCGGGTCCTTGAACGACCCGCCGTCAGCCCTGAGCACTTCCGTCATCGGGATGTGCGTCCGTGGAATCGGAACCGTCGCCGTCCGCGACCGTCTTCCTGTCGCTACGGAAAACCCGGCGCTTCAAGCGGCCCCAGTACCCCCGGACGATGTAGCCACCAGCCGCCAGAAAGCCCAGCACACTGGTGATGATGAAGCCGGCGGAGCCGGGATCGATGTAGGCGTGAGCCGCGGTCGGCACAAAGACAAACGCGGTGGCGGCGATCAACTGATCGCGCCGTGTTGGTCTATTCATAGAGAAAGTCCTCGTAGTAAGGTTTGTTGTGTCCGGGCATCGGCCCGTACCCGGGCTGTGCGTATTTTCGCGGCTTGATGAGTGGGCTTTCGCCGCCGGACAGGCAGCGAAGCAGAGCGTGAACGGCATCCAGAGTCGTCATGTAGCCTTGGGACGATGCTTCGTCGAACCACCGAGCGCACGCATCACGGGGATAGACGCCGCCCAGAATGCCGTACCTATCTTGGACGACGAAAGCCGGATCGTCCTCGAATTGCAGACCCTGAGACAGAAGCGGGCCGTGGTCGCCGTACACGAACAAGATGGCACTAGGATCATTTTCTTCCAAGTGCCGGACGATTAAATCGAGGTAGCGGGCTGCTCGTTCGCTGCGGTCGATGTATTCGCGTCTGAATTCCTCGATCTGTTCCGCATCGTCATACCGGAATAAATTGCCAGTATGTCCTGGTGCATACAGGTGGGCCATCACAAATTGAGGCTTGTCGTCGGCGTTCACCTTGGTGATCCGCTCGGCACTCATGTCCAGTGCAGTGAACCAGTCAGCCCTTCCGAACCGGCAATACCCCCAGAAAGAGAAATCCCGTATGCCGGCATCCAATAAGTTACAGACGGTGTTATTATAGATCGTAATGTAGTTGTTAATATATTTACCTTTTTCTTCTCCGAAAAAGCTGTCTACATAGATTGATGTTGTCTCGTAGCCGTTTTTGTGAAGGATTCCAAGGAGATTTGACGGGTTTTGACCAGAGAAGAGGCGCGGGTCAGGGTCCGCACCCCTTGCCTGAAGCTCCCTTCGTTGTGAGGAATACGCATCCACGTCCAGTGCGAGGACTGTGTTGAGAGAATGCGCAGTGTTGACTGTGTTGGCGAAGAAATTTGTAAAGCGGCGGAAACTGATATCGAACAAATCGTGAAATTTGGTGGTTTCCAAAGCAAAGTATTTCTTGAGCAATGCGCGTGGGGCTATGGCATCGAAGGAAACGAAATACAGGTTCGGTGTCTCCCGGAAGGAGATGTCCCGAATGTGCGTCGTATCCACCGTTGCGGGGACATCACCAGTCTCCGGGTGCCCACCGGCAATAATTCCAAGCCCGAGCAACGCCGCCGCCGAGAGCGCAATGCCTCCCCAGCGCTGCTCGTCGATGACGCGGAAGGCGACGAACAGCCCTGCGCCAGCGCCGGCGCATAGCGCAATGAGGCCGGTCCCGTTTCCGGTCAAGAGATCGGTATGGATGATGTACGCCGTCGCAACGCTGGCCAGCACAATCAGCGACAGGACGGCGTGCGCTATGACCTTGGAGCGCAGGAAGAACAGCGTACCGAGCAAAAGGACGGTGTTGACCGTCCCGCCGAGTACGAGAATACTTCTCAGGTCCGACTCGGAGAAGGCCGCCGCAGATGACGTATATGTAGCGGCAAAGGCCACCGCCACGAGCAAGGTCGCGAAGACGAACTTGAGTGCGGCCTTTCCGAGGAGAATCAGCCTAGCCCGGCAGGCGGCGTCCGCCAATCGGCGCAGGCAACGCATCACCGAGTCAATCAAAGCGAATTTCCCTTTCCCAGAGGTGTGTGTAGGAGCGGACCATGTACTTCCATCACACCGGCTGCGCCGCCAAGCATCCAGAACACCCCTTTCAAGGGGCCTGTCTTAATAGACCCGCCAGACTAGGTACTGGATTCCCGCGGGCGCGGGAATCCAGTACCTACTGACCGCCGGAAGCGACCGCCGCTACATCGGGCTGAGTAACGTCAGCTTCTATTCTAAATTAAAAAAGGGGGCGGGATGAAACACCCCGCCCCCTTTTGCATGTTTGCCAAGCGTCCCTTAGTGCGGATGCGCGTGGCCGTGACCGGCCGACTCTTCTTCCTCTTCTTTTTCCTCGGCCACCAAGGCGTCGGTGGTCAGCAAGAGGGTGGCGATGCTGGCGGCATTGCTGAGCGCGGTGCGCACGACCTTGGTCGGGTCGATGACACCCATGGACACGAGGTCGCCGTATTCTTCGCTGCGAGCGTTGAATCCGTACGCGCCCTCGCCGTCGGAGACGATCTCCACGACGACCGCGCCTTCGTGCCCGGCGTTGTCGGCGATCTGGCGCAGCGGCTCCTCTAGGGCACGCCGCACGATGCGGACGCCAGCGGTCTCGCCCTCAGTCTCACCAGAGATAGAGTCCAGCCCGGCGATAGAGCGCACGAGAGCTACGCCGCCCCCAGGCACGATGCCTTCCTCGACCGCGGCACGAGTCGCGTGCAGTGCATCCTCGACGCGGGCCTTCTTCTCCTTCATTTCGGTCTCGGTGGGTGCGCCGACCGCAATGACGGCCACGCCGCCGGCCAGCTTGGCCAACCGCTCCTGCAACTTCTCGCGGTCGTAGTCCGAGGTGGTCTCGTCGATCTGGTTGCGGATCTGCTCGACCCGGCCCTTGATATCAGCGGCCTTGCCCGTGCCTTCGACGAGGGTGGTGTTATCCTTGTCGATGGCGATGCGCTTAGCTTGGCCGAGGTCGGTCAGTTGGACGCTTTCGAGGCTGATGCCCAAGTCCTCGGTGATCACGGTGCCGCCGGTGAGGGTGGCAATGTCTTGGAGCATGGCATTGCGGCGGTCGCCGTAGCCCGGGGCCTTGACGGCAGCCACCTGCAAGGTGCCGCGGATTTTGTTGACCACCAGCGTGGCGAGGGCCTCGCCCTCCACGTCCTCGGCAATGATCAACAGGGGCTTGCCGGCCTTGCTGACCTTTTCGAGCAAGGGCAGGAGATCTTTGAGGCTGGAAATTTTCTTCTCGTGAATCAGCAGATAGCAGTCCTCCAAGGAGGCTTCCATGTTCTCCTGATCGGTGACGAAATAGGGCGACAGGTAGCCGCGGTCAAACTGCATGCCCTCGACCACGTCGAGGGTCGTGTCCGTGCCCTTGGCTTCCTCGACGGTGATGGTGCCGTCCTTGCCGACCTTGTCCATGGCTTCGGCAATCAGCCCGCCAATGTCGTCGTCGCCGTTGGCCGAGATGGAGCCGATTTGCTCGACTTCGGAGTGATCCTTGACGGCCTTGCTCTGGGCTTCGAGGCTTTTGACCACTTCGGCGACAGCTTTGTCGATGCCGCGCTTGATCTCCATGGGGTTGTAGCCCGAAGTGACCGCTTGCAAGCCCTGGGTGTACATGGCTTCGGCGAGGACGGTGGCGGTGGTGGTGCCGTCGCCGGCCACATCGCTGGTCTTGGAAGCGACTTCCTTGACCATCTGCGCGCCCATGTTCTCGTAGGCGTCGGGCAGCTCAACCTCTTTGGCGACGGTGACGCCGTCCTTGGTGACGGTGGGCGAGCCCCAGCTTTTGGCCAAGACGACGTTGCGGCCCCGAGGCCCGAGCGTCACCTTGACGGCCTTGCTGAGCTGTTGGACGCCGGAGAGGATGCTCTCGCGGGCGTCTCTGCGAAAGGCAATCTGTTTGGCAGCCATAGGTATTGTATCCTCCCTTAGGCTACGATGGCGAGGACGTCGTCTTCGCGCATGATCAGATATTCTTCGCCCTCGATCTTGACCTCGGTGCCCGAGTACTTGCCGATGAGGACCTTGTCTCCCTCTTTGACCTCTAAGGGGATGTGCTTGCCGTCTTCGAGGCGGCCGGGGCCGACGGCGACGATCTCGGCTTCTTGGGGCTTTTCCTTGGCCGTGTCCGGGATGATGATTCCGCCGACCTTTTGCTCTTCGGCCTCGTCGAGACGCTTGACGAGCACGCGGTCGGCGAGGGGTTTGATATTGATGGTGGCCATAATTGGCTCCTCCTTTATAGGGTAAAATGGCTATGGGATGCTATATGCAAAGTTCGTGCCAATGGACGCAGATTTTGCTAGTGTTTTGTTTATAAAGAACTTACGCCGCACTGGATTCAAGGTAATAAATGAGTATTTTCCCATAATGATAACATATCCGTAAAAACGAATAAAATAATACGGGTAAGTACAATGAAAAATATGGTGTTATGAAATTTTCTCTAAAAGATAATAAACAGGTGATATTTTCATTATGAAAAAAGCGAAGGGAGACTGGGATGACCAGCGGGTCGTGCTTACTGGGGCCAGCAGCGGCATTGGCCGCGCCTTGGCCGGCGTGCTGGCCGAGCGCGGGGCGCGCTTGGTGTTGGTGGCGCGCCGCGCCGAGGCCCTAGCCGCGCTAGGGGCGGCAATTGAAGAAAGTGGTGGCCGCAGGCCGTTGGTGGTGCCGTGCGACATCGGCGATCTGGCCCAAGTCGGTGCTTTGCACACCGAGGTGGAGGCGCAATGGGGTGGGGCCGACGTGCTGATCAACAACGCGGGTCGGGGGTATTACAACTCCTTTGCCGACGCGGAGGTGCGCGAATGCGAGGCTGTAGTGCAAACGAACCTGCTCGGCGTCATCTACTGCACCCGAGCGTTTCTGCCGGGTATGCTGGCGCAAGGGCGGGGTCGGTTGGTCTTCATATCGAGTATTGCCGGCGAATTCCCAGTGCCCAAGCACGCCGTGTACAGCGCGACGAAATTCGCAGTGAACGGCTTGGCCGAAAGCCTCGACTACGAGTTGGCACCCCAAGGCATTGGCGTCCACCTCGTGGGGCCGGGCTTGGTGCATACCGAGTTTGCCGAGCGGGCCGGCACGAAGCACCTGCCGGTGCAGAAAAAGTTCGCCAAGTCGGCCGAGGAAGTGGCCGCGGCTATCGCCGACGCCGTAGCCGCGGGCAAGCGCAAGAGCGTCCCAGACGCGGCCGCGCATTTGCTGATCAAGCTGCGCCAGCACTTGCCCCGCTTGACGCGGTTCGCTTTTAAGAGGGTTTGCCGTCGGCTTTAGACCGCGCTACTGAGCGGTGTACCCGCCGTCGACGACTAGGGTCGCCCCGGTGGTAAAGCCAGATGCTTCTGAGGCAAAGTAGAGGACGGCCGTGGCTAGCTCGGCCGGTTCGCCCCAGCGGTCCATGGGGACCTTGGCGATCATTTGACGCGCCTTGGCCGGGTCTTGCAGCAGAGGTTCATTGATTGGGGTGATAAAAGGGCCAGGACAGATGGCGTTGACGGTGATTCCGTGCCGTGCCCATTCGAGGGCGAGGGTCTTGGTGAGCTGGACGATGCCGCCCTTGCTCGAGGCATAGGGGGTGCGGTCGGCGATTGAGACCTGAGACACTGTAGATCCGAGGTTGATGACGCGGCCGTAGCCGCGCTCGATCATCTGCGGCCCCACGGCTCGGCAGTAGTACATCGGGCCGGTGAGGTTGACGGCGATGACCGCGTCCCAGTCCTCGTCGCGCAGCTCGACGATAGGGCTGCGGATGTTGATGCCGGCGTTGTTGACTAGGATGTCGATAGGCCCCAAAGCGTCGCTGGCTTGGCGGACCGAGGCTTCCACTTGGGCGCGGTCGGCCGCGTCGGCTTGGAAAGCGAGTACGCGGCCGTTGGTGTGGGCACTGATTTGCGCGGCTGCGGCGCGGGCTTCTTCGGCATGGCGGCTGGTGAGGGCCACGTCGGCCCCGGCCCCCGACAGCGCACAGGCCATGGCCTCGCCGAGGCCCTTGCTGCCGCCCGTCACCAAGGCCGTGCGGCCCTTGAGGCTGAAGAGGTCGGGCGAGGAGGGCGGGATCATCATGGCGAGGACCAGCTTTCGGCCTCGACCATGGACTTGGCGAGGTTGCCCAACTCGGCGACTAGGTCTGCTTGATCTTGGGCGCGGGCCTTATTGGTGATCTGCATGGTTAGGGCGATCAGCCCCAAGCCGAAGATCCGCTGCAAGCTCTGCGGCGAGTCTGGTTCGAGGTCGGGAATTAGCTCGGACAGGCGGTTGAGCAGGTCGCGGTGTGCGGCGGGAATTTCAATGACTTCCAAGGACATAGTGGCGTTAAAAGTAACGCATGGCCTAGTCGCGGTCAAAGTTCCACCGCGCGGGCGACAAAGTGTTCGCCGTCTTGGACGATGCGGCTCCACGGCGCGTCGGGATCGTGGTCCCAAGCCACGATCCACCCCCGAGCGGCGGCCTCCGCAGCAAAGTGCTGTTTGCGGGTCGAGGTTTGGTAGGGGAACATGTCGTAGGCCATGTTCCAATAGGGCCGGAGGTAGAGGCGCGTGGGGATCAGTTCCCCGGGATAGACGAGGACGTGGCCGCCGGCCTCGAGGCGAAAGCCCTGATGGGCGCGGGTGTGCCCGCCGGTGACAAAAGCCGTCAGCCCGGGGGCCAATTCGCTGTCGCCGTCGAGGAAGCGCACCTCAACGCGGCGGGCGAGGGTGTGCAGCTCCTCGGGCCGGTAGCTGGTCCGCATGGTGCTGCGGCCAGCCAAGGCGTCGTCCCATTCGCCGCGCTGTACTGCGTGGATGGCGTTGGGAAACAGCGGGGCTAGACCCGTAGGCCCTTGGATGAGACAGCCACAAAAGTGGTCAAAGTGCAGATGGGTGAGCGCGACCATGGTGATCGCCTCCGGGGCCACGCCGGCCGCGGCCAGCGAGCCGCGCAGCGCCTGCGCGCCATCCATGCCGTACATGGCGCGCTCGCGCCGGGAGAAGCGCTCGCCAAATCCAGCGTCGAGCAGCGCGAGTTCGCGGCCCGTTTTCAGGAGCAGGCAGTTGCACGACAGGCGAATGCGGTTGCGCTCGTCTGGGGGGCACTCGCGTTGCCACAGGGCTTTGGGCACCACGCCGAACATAGTTCCTCCGTCGAGGCGAAAGTCGCCGCCGGGCAGGTGTACGGCCTCTGCGTCGCCTAGGTCGAGAGTGCGCATCAGGTGTGGGCGAGGACCTCGACGCCGGCGGTGGCAAATTGGCAGCGCATCTCGCGCAGGCCCGCTTGGGCCATGGTTGCGCGCAGCTTGGGGTGGTGTTCAGCCGGGCAATAGAACATGAGGAAACCACCGCCGCCGGCCCCCAGCAGCTTGCCGCCGAGGGCCCCGGCCGCGCGGCCGGCCGCGTACCAGTGGTCGATAGCTGCATTGGATATCTGCTGCGCTCGCTGCTTTTTGGCCAGCCAGTGCTCGTGGAGCAATTCGCCGAAGCGGTCCAGCGCGTCTCGTTCGAGTGCCTCCTTGATCTGGTAGCCGATCCGCTTGGTCTGATGCAGGCTGTCTAGTACCTGGTCGTCGCCTTGTTGGATGTCTTGGTTTTGCCGTGCGAGGATGTCCGAACTCTCGCGCCGGATGCCGGTAAAAAAGACCAGCATGTTGGCGGCTAGGGCCTCGGCGGTGGGCGCGGAGATCGCGAGGGGTGCGACTGCGACCCGACCGCTGGTGTCGATGTCGAGGCAAGTCAGGCCGCCGAAGGCACCCAAGTAGTGGTCGTGTTTGCCGGCTGGCTGGGCGGCCCGCACCGCTTCGATACAGTGGGCTTCCTCGGCGAGCTGTTGGGGAGAGGGCTGTTCGCGCTTATAGGCGTGGAGCGCGGCCAGCAGTGCCACGGTGAACGCGCCCGAAGAGCCTAGGCCGGTGCGGCCCGGCACGTCGGACATCGCGCTTATTTCGATCCCGCCCCTAATCCCGGCGTAGGTCAGGGCTTCGCGCAGCAGGGGATGTTGGAGTTGGCCGAGCGCATCGACCTTTTCAGTCTGCGAGTACTTGACGCGAATGAAGTCTTCCACCTTGAGGTCGTTGAGCTGGATATAGACGTATTTGTCGATGCCAGCGCTGAGCACAAAGCCTCCGTAGTGGGTGTAATAGGACGCTAGGTCGGTGCCGCCCCCGCCGAGAGGAATGCGCAGCGGTGCTCTGGTGAGGATCAAACTAGCCTCGTTTCAAGGAAGGGCAAACGCGCCCGAGTCCACAAAGTGACAGGCGCGGCGGTAGCGCTCCGGCGTATCGGTCGAAAGGAGTTGACCGCGCAGGGGATGCCCGAGCAGGGGGCGGCCGGCGGCGAGCAAGTCGGCGAACACCTCGCTGAAGTCGCAGGGGGTGTCGGGTGGGATGCGGTCGAGGATTTCGGGTTGTAGGGCGTAGATCCCGGCGTTGACCCAATAGTTGTCGAATACTTGGTCGGGCCGCGGTTTTTCCACGAAGCGGTCGATGCGGCCGCGTGCGTCGAGGCCGACGATGCCCCGCGTGGTCGGCTCGTCCATCCGCACCAGCCCGAGGCTGGCGATTTCCCCCTCGCGCTGGTGGGTTTGCCACAAGTCGCCTAGGTCGAAATTGGTCAGGTTGTCTCCGTAGTACATTAAAAAAGGCCCGTCGAAGAAGTCGGCCATGTGCCGCGCAGCGCCAGCGGTGCCGCGCAGGTCGTCCTCCAGCGAATAGGTAATCGACACCCCATAGGCCCGGCCATCGCCTAAGTAGTTGGCAATGACTTGGGGCAAGTGGTGGAGGTTGATGACGAGGTCGTCGAATCCGTGCTGGGCCAACAGGCGCACGACGTATTCGAGCAGGGGTTTGCCAGCAAAGGGGACCATGGCCTTGGGGATTGCGTCGGTGAGCGGGCGCAAGCGCGTGCCGCGCCCGGCCGCTAGGATCATCGCCTGCACGCGCTTGCCCGGCGGAGGACGTTGGCGGCCCGCATATTCGCTTGGGCCGCCGCATAGAAGTCCGCGAGGTTGGGTTGCCTTTTGATCCACTCGATGTATTCGCCAATGGTCTGTTCGAGCGACCCCTCGGGCTGCCAGCCAAGGGCTTGCAGGGCCTCGCCAGAGGAGACGGTGTGGCGGGTGTCGCCAAAGCGATATTCTCCGCTTACGAGCGGTTCGATGGCCCGCCCAGCCATGCGCGTTACTAGCTGGGCGTATTCGAGGACGGTGGTGCCGCGCTGCCCGGCGACATTGAAGGAGTGGAAATCAGCGCGCTCGTCTTCGAGACAGAGGACATTGGCGCGGGCTACATCGCCGACATGGACGTAGTCGCGCAGCGATTGGCCGTCCTCGTAGCAGACGGGGGGCTGGCCGTGCAGGACGCGGAGGGCAAAAATGCGGCCGATGCCCGAATAGGCATTAAAAAAGGAGTTGCGCGGCCCTTGTACGATGGAGTAGCGCATATTGACCGTGGGGATGTCGTATTTGCGGCCGAGGCTGAAGGAGGTCAGTTCAGCCGCGTATTTGGAGATGCCGTAGGGGGTGTGAGGGTTGACGGTGTCTTCGGTGATCGGCTGGTGTTCGAGGGCGGCGGCGCAGTGGGGGCAGCGGACTTCCCACTCGGCTCTGGCTAGCTGGGCGTCGGGACGGGCGTCGGGATAGACGATGCTGTGCTCGCCGCAGCGGTACTTGCCCTCGCCATAGACGGCTTGCGACGAGGCCAAGACCACTTTCCGCACGGGCAGCTTGTCGGCGACGATCAGCTCGTAGAGCAGGGTCGCGCCGACCGCGTTGACGTGGTGGAAGGTGGAAAAGTCCGGCATGTAGTCTTGGTAGGCCGCTAGGTGGATGACGCCGTCGATGCTGTCGAGCGCGGCCAGCCAGTCGGCGCGTTGGCGCACATCGCCGCGCATTTTTTCCACGCCCGCGGGCAGATAAGCGGGCCAGCCTTGGGGGTGAACCCGTTCCTGGAGGGCGTCGAGGATGCGGACTTGGTAGCCCGCGGCGACGAGGTGATCTACGGTGTGCGAGCCAATAAAGCCAGCACCGCCTGTGACTAGGATGTGACGCATGAGCCGAAGAGGCCACAACCGAAATTTAGAGTGAACAAATTGAAGAGAGGCTCAAGCAGCATTGGCGGCGTATTTTAATAGGCGCTGCAAAAAGGACAGACTGTCGATATCGTCGCCATCGTCGGGGGCTGGATCGGCCCCCCCCAGTGCTTTTAGAAGCTGTTGGTAGGCATAGTCGTCGTCCAATGGGGCTACGGCTTGGCGATCCTTCAGGCATTCGGGAATATCACTGAAACCAACTTTCTCGTTCAGTACTGGAATTACAACTTTATTTTGTGCGAGTGCGTCTTTTAGTTCGCTTTGGAGCCATTCTGGCTCAAGCGACGATTTGGAAACAATGGCCAAAATGGTTTTGGACTCCTCGAGAACAGCCTTAACTTTCGACTGCCATTCCTCGCCGGGTTGCAATTCCCACTCGTCGAGCCACACGGGAACCCCATCCCGCCGGAGGCGCGTAGCGAGGGCGCGGGCGACGGCTCGGCTTTCCGGTTCGTGGGCGTACGAAATAAAGGCAGGACTGCTATTCATGGTGCGTCCTCCGTTTTCTGATGCCGCGGCCGGGGGCGAACCAGCCGTGGTCAGGCGACAAAGCGCGAAAACTCGTGGGCGGCGGCGTGTTTCAGAGATGGCAAAAAAGTACCCTATCGGCCAGATCGGGGCAAGATAGGTGGGTGGTCCTACTTAGGTGACGAGGATATGGTGCATGGGTTGAGGGCAGGGGGGATTGCCGATGTTGTCTATATAATAGAAAGGATGATTTTTTGATAAAATGACAAAGTTAGCCGACGACCCGCGCTCCGCACCTCTCGCGGTTGACAGAAAATCGCTGTTGTGCGGATTTTGAGAGGTCGCAGTGAAATCGAACGGATGAAACGGAGCATGCGCTACGCGCCCAAGATCGCCCTCGCAGTGGTCAGCTTAGTCCTCGGGATCGCGCTGTGCGAGCTGGCGTTGAGCTTCCTGCACCCACAGCTCTACCGTCGGCCCCCGGTCTGGCGCTACGACCCCGAGCTGGGTTGGAGCCACATCCCGGACCGCGTCGGCGACTTGGTCACCCCGGAATTCGACGTGGAAATGCGGATCAATAGCACCGGGTTGCGCGACCGCGAGTTCGCGGCAGAAAAGGCCGCTGGCGTCCGCCGCGTGGCCCTGTTCGGCGACTCATTTGTCGAAGGGTGGGGCGTCCCCATAGAGGCCGCGGTCAGCCGTCAACTCGAAGCCTGTCTCCAGCGGGAGGGAGCCGCGACGGAGGTGGCCAACTTCGGGGTGGCAGGCTACGGCACTGACCAAGCGCTGCTGTTTTTCGAGCAACAGGGGCCGCGCTTTGGGGCCGACGAGGTGGTGCTCTTTTTTTACGGCAACGACCTGTGGAACAATGCTTCTCGCCGGGGCATTGGGGCCGAGCGGGGCTTCAAGCCCTACTTCCGGGTGCGGGGCAACGGGCAACTCGCGCTCGCGGGCGTCCCGGTACAGGAATCGGGCTTTTGGCGACAGCCCGCAGACTCATTGCCCCTCGCGGCGCGGTTGCAGCGCTATTTCTCGCAGCACTGGCACTTGTACCGGCTGGTGCAAAAGGCGTGGCAGCCGGAGGTGCCGCGCGGGCAGCAGCAGGATTTTTACGCAGGCCTGTACAGCGCGGCCGCGCGCTTTGCCCCGGCTTGGGACCTGACGGGCCGCATCCTCGCGGCCTTTAAGCGCAGCGTCGAGCGGCACGGCGCGCGCCTGATTGTCGCGTACGTGCCGTCGATCGTCCAAGTAGAAGAGGACAACTGGCGCGCCAAGCGCGCGCTGTACGGCCTGATCGGCGAATTCGACCTGCGCAAGCCCAATGCCAAGCTCGCCGGCTTTGCCGAGCAGCACGGATTTGTGCTGATCGACTTGCTCGACGAGTTCAGGGAAAAGGCCCAGAGCCAAACCTTGTATTGGCGCGATAGTCACTGGAACGCGGCCGGCCACGCCTTGGCAGCCGAGCGGCTCTGCGCGCATCTGCGGAGGCCCTAGCCCGTGGAGTGGCGCAAGGAGCTGGGTGCGGTGGGGCTGCTCGGGGCCGCAGTCGCCATTTTCTTCTGGCCGGCTACTGCGCTAGAGGGGGCGTTTTTCGTGCAGGACGTGATGGTGCAAAACCACCCGTTCCGCGACTTTTTCGCCCGCGCCCTCGGCGAGGGCCAATTGCCGCTGTGGAATGCGGCCATCAACTGCGGCTTTCCCCTGTTTGCCGAAGGCCAAGCCGGGCCGCTGTATCCGCCCAATGTGATTTTGGCGTTGCTTTTGCCCACGTGGGCCGCGCTGAATTGGAACATTGTCTTGCACCTGTGGTTGGCCGGCGCGGGCATGTACGCACTCGTGCGCGCTTTTGGCGCAGTGCGACCGGCCGCGCTGTGTGCCGGGCTTTGCTACGCCCTGAGCGGATACATGGTCGTGCGGGCTATGTCGCCCAACTTCATCGACGTATGCGCTTGGTTGCCGCTGCTGTTTTGGCTCGTCGATCGCATCCTGAGCCGGGGGCACTTTTTTTACGTGCTGCTCTTTGCGCTGGTGATTTGCCTGCAACTGCTGGCTGGCCATCCCCAAGCTGCCCTATACGGCGCAGTCGCAGTCGCCGGCTACTGGCTTTATCGGAGCTGGGTTCAGGGCGTGGGATGGATCGCGTGGCCGACGCTGGCCGGCGCACTCGCGCTGGGAGCAGCCCTAGCCGCTGTCCAGCTCGGACCTACTGCCGAATTAGTGCAGCTATCCAATCGCGGGGTCGGCTTGTCGTGGGCCAGTTTTGTCGCGATGTCGCTGCCGCCCGAGCGGCTAGCTACCTTGTTGTGGCCCAACTTCTTCGGCAATTCGGCGCACGGCACCTACGGGAGCCGGGAGGTGGGCTTCTTCATCCAGCTCTGCGCCTACGTCGGCGCGGTGCCCCTGTGCTTGGCTTGGGCGGCCCTGCGCGAGCGGCGGGACGGTCAAGTCGGTTTTTTCGCCGTGCTCGCCCTTGCCGGGTTGGTGCTCGCGCTGGGCAAATACACGGCCATCTTTTCCTTTTTTTATGAAATTCCGGGGTTTAGCCTGTTGCGCATCCCAACGCGCTTTTTGTTGTGGTTTGCCGTGGGGGCCTCCGTGCTGTGCGGCCTCGGCCTCGACCAAGTGTTGCGCTGCCAGCGGCCTCGGCCCGCAAATGGCTGGCTGTTGGCCGCAATCCTCGGCGCGGCCAGTGTGGGCCTGCTGTGGGCCAGCGGAGTCGCGCTCTTTGCCGATGGCTCAGAACCAACGCGCTACATCCACCACTTGCGCGGCGACGGCCTGCGGCTCGTAGGGGCGTTGGCCATCGGCGCGTGGCTGCTCGGCCGACGGGCGCGGCGGGCCGCGGCGTGGGCTGCGCCCGTGGTCATTTTCGCCGAGCTGTACAGCTTTGGTGCGGATTTTAACGGCACCATAGAGCCAGCCGCGTACACCGAGACCCCGGCGACGGCCCGCGAGATTTTGGCCGACCACGCGACCGTTGCGCCGCCGCGGATCGTCAGCTTGGTCAACGAGCGGAATTCGCCCTTTGACTGGCACGGAGGATGGGCCTACGACTTGGCGTCCTATCGGCGTTATAACGAGACCTTGCGGATGTATTCAGGGGGGCTATACGGAGTGGCCAACGCGCTGCCGGGATGGAGCCCGCTGCACCTGTATCGCCACGGGGAATTCGCCCGCGGCTATCCGGCATTTGCCGCCTTGGCCGGCGTGGAGTACGCGGTGCGCTACCGCCGCAGCGGGGACATCGAGGTGCAGGGCCTGCCCGCGGCCTTGCCGCGCGCGTACGTGGTGGGCCAATTCCACCTCGCCACTAGTTCGCGGGCCGGGCTGAGTTATATGGCCCGCGGGTTTCCCATGCGGCGCGAGGTCGTCTTGGAAAAAGTGCCGGCCGCCTCAATTGGGCCGGGCGGCGCGGCGCGGATCGTCCGCTACGAGGACGAAGAAGTCGCCGTGGCTCTCGCCGACTCGGCCGGGGGAATTTTGGTCTTGAGCGATACCTACTACCCGGGCTGGCGGGCCTTTGTCGATGGGGTCGAGCACCCGATCCTTCGCGCCAATCACGTATTCCGCGCCGTAGTGGTCCCGACTGGGGGACGCGAGGTCGTCTTTTCGTACGAGCCGAATAGCTTCCGCTATGGCTTGCTGGTCAGCGTGGCCGCGGTCGCGCTTTGGCTGGGGCTGGCTTGGGGCGGTCGGCGGCTGGTCTTGCCGCCGGTGGCGGATATGCCAGCGGACGCCGGGGCGCGGTGGAAGGTCCGGGCCATGTTGGGGGGCTTGGTCGTCGTGCTGCACGGAATAGCTACGCAGGGGCCTTTGTGGAGCGGGTGGCTTGAACGCCTGCGGCTGGGGTTGGGGTCGTGAGGGCCGGGATCATCGGGCTGGCCGCAGGGGTTGCCGCGCTCGCGGTCTATGGAATGACGCTGTGCCCGACCGTGTACGTAGAGGGGAGCGGCGAGCTGATCGGCGCGGCCTACAGGTTGGGGACGGCGCATCCGACCGGATATCCCCTGTTCTGCCTCAGTAGCCGCTTGCTCGCGCTGGTGCTGCCGTGGGTCAGCCCGGCCGTGGCGATCAATGCTGCGTCGGCCCTGTTTGCCGCGGCCTGTTGCGGGGCCTTGGCGGCCGTGCTCTACGGGCGCGGGGTGCGGCCGGTGGTGGCCTTGGTCGCGGCCTTGGCGCTGGCGTTTTCGCGCACCTTTTGGTCCCAAGCCGTCATCGCCGAAGTCTATGGCTTGGCCTTGCTGATGGTGGTCTTGGTGCTGGCCCAAGCCCTTAGAGCGTGTGAGCGCAAGGAGCCACGCCAAGTACTCCTCTTGGGCTGGCTCATGGGCTTGGGGCTCACGGCCCACTTGATGCAGGTGCTGGTGTGGCCGGGCGTGGTCGCGGTCTTGGCTTGGCGCTGGCCCGCGCTTTGGCGGTGGCCCCGGTTGCTGGCGCAGGGGATGCTCGCTGCGCTGGGGGGGTACAGCTTGGTAGCATACCTGCCGCTGCGCAATGGCCGGGGCGCGGGGTTTCACTGGGGGCCGCTCGGCGACCTAACAGCCCTGTGGCAGCATTTGAGCGGCGCGCTCTATCGCTCGTCGTTTTTTTCGTTGCCCTTAGAGGGCATGCTGCTCAACGCCCAGCGCTGGCTGGCGCAGGCAGCGGGCGAGTTCCACCCCGCGTTGCTGCCGTTGGTCGCCTACGGCGGATGGGCGGCTTGGCGTCGCAATCGCAGTGCATTTGTCTTGGCTGGGGGGGCGATCGCCTGCAATTTGATTGCCGCGCTCAACTACCACCGCGACCCCAATGGCCTGCCGGTATTTTACCTGCTCAGCATAGTGGGCTTGGCGGTGTGGTTGGGCTTGGGGTTGGACGCGTTGGCTGGCCGGGTGCGGCTGGCTGTCTCAGTGCCGCTCGCCGCGCTCGTCGTCGCCTTGGTGTTGACCGCGCACTACGAAGAATCCGACCGCAGCAAAAATTGGGTCGCCGACCGCTATGGCCGCGACATTCTCGCTGATTTGCCAGAGGGCGCGATCCTGATTACCGAGGGAGACGATGCGGCCTTTGTGCTCGACTACCTGTTGCGGATAGAGGGCTTGCGCCCGGACGTGACCCTGTACAACCGCATGGGGCGGGGGACGGATGTGCTCGACTGGAGCGAGCACGCGCTGCCGACGGTGAGGCGGGAGCGGCTGCGCTGGCGGCGCGAGGCGGCCTTGGCCCGGGGCGGACGCCCCCTTTTTTATTTTGTCCCGCGCCGCTCGCCGATTGCCGGATGGGTGTTTGTGCCGGCGGGCTTGGTCTATCGCCTGCAAGCACCCGACGACAGCACCGGGGCCGCCTCGCCGATCGAGATGGGCAACGCGTTGGCCGCGGGCTTTTTCCGCGATCCGTGGGTGCGAAAAATTCAGAGCAATTATTATTTTATGGCCGGCGAGGAGCGCCTGTGGGCCGGGGATCGGGCCGGGGCCATGGCCGCGTACGAGCAGGCGGCGGCCCTTGCTTTCGACTCGCGCACCGTGCGCTTTAACGCGGCGCTTAAGTTGTTTGAAGTCGGCGAGTTGGCTCGTGCTATGGACCACGCCGCGGCCGCGGCGGCCATTGACCCTTGGCGGCCTACGCCCTATCGCCTGATGGCGCGCATTGAGCGCGAACAGGGGCACTATGACGAGGCGCGACAACTGCTCGAAAAGGCAAATCAGCTAGAGAAAACGCCTTGACTTGGGTGCATGGTGCGTCCTTTTTCTGGCCAATTGGGGCAGGGCCGGCAGGATTTTTTCCTCAAACCAATGGTGTGTTTGTATTGTGAATAACGAGGGGCCTAACGCGGCGATTGGGTATGCAGACCTTATTCCATGACGATGTCGCGCCCGCTCCGCGTGCGCTCCACAGCGGCTCAGCCCGGGCGGACCTACAGCGGCGCTTTGCGCGGCGGCTGCAAGTCAATCCGCAACTGAGCCGCAAGTTGGTGTCGTACCAAGGGAACAAAGGGGCGGTTGGGTTCCGCTGGCTGAAGTACAAAGAGGGGTTTTCCACCGCACTCGTCCGCCAGTTCATTGAACGCGGGCAGGGAACGCAGGTGTTGGACCCGTTTTCAGGGGCCGGGACGACGGTGCTGACGGCGATGAGCATGGGGATACCGGCCACGGGCATAGAAATTTTGCCGCTCGGCACCTTGGCCGCGCAAGCCGTAGCGTATGCCGCCAATGGGCTACCGCTCGCCGCGTTCCGCGCTGCCGCTCACGCCTTGTTGGACGCTATTGCCGCTGGCGACCACGCCGACGAGTACGCGCTTAAACACGCTGCGATTACAAAAGGGGCCTTTCCCGCTGGCACGGGACGCGAGATTGCAAATGCGCGCAAGTTCATCGCCCGGATGGCGGAACCAGCCCTTGCGCCGATGTTGAACGTAGCCTGTTTGAGTGTGCTAGAAGAAGTCAGCTACACCCGCAAGGACGGCCAGTTCTTGCGCTGGGATCCTCGCTCGGGTCGCACCGTTTCCACCAAGCTGAACAAGGGGCCGCTGCCGTCGTTTGCCACGGCCCTTGCCACGCGCCTCCAGCAGATGATGCAGGATTTTCCCCTGCTGAAAGAGCACTATGCCGGCCCGCTCCCGACGTTCATCACGGGTTCCAGTTTGACCGAGTTGCAAAAGTTGGATACCGGCCAATTCGATTGCGTCGTCACCTCGCCCCCCTATGCCAATCGCTACGACTACACGCGGACTTATGCCCTTGAGCTAGTCTATCTGGGCTATGACGACGTCCAGATCAAGGCGTTGCGGCAGGCCCTGTTATCGGCAACCGTGGAAAATCGCTGTAAGCGCGCCGGGCTGTGCGCCGCTTGGGGGGACGCGCCCGCCCTCGAGCGCGTCTTTCGCATGGTGGATCAGCAAGCGGCCTTGCAAGAGGTCCTCACCATCTTGCGCGACTGTGCCGCCGAGCTGAGCAATCGCAATGTGATTACCCTGCTGGAAAACTACTGTACGGAAATGGCCGTCATCGTACATGAGTTGGGCCGCGTCGTGCGCGCTGGGGGCCGCGTGTTCATGGTCAACGACAACGTGCGCTATCACGGCGAAGAGGTGCCGGTCGATTTGATTTTGTCGGATTTTGCCGAGCAGTGCGGCTTTCGCTGCGCCGCGATATGGATGTTGCAGCGGGGCAAGGGCAACTCCAGCCAGCAGATGGGCCGTTTCGGCCGGCGCGAGATCAGGAAATGCGTGTACGAATGGGTCAAGGTCGATGAGTGACGCACAACTTAGCGGTGCCCAAGCCCGAGCCTTGATCTTGTCGAAGGCCATCAAACGCCGAGATGACGTGCGCGTCCGCACGTTGATTGAGGGTTTTGAGGGAGCGTTGGATTACGAGGGATATGGGCTGGAAGAACTCGCAATTTCCGATAAAGCATGGGCAGGCATTCAGCAGTTACAGGTCGATCCGCGAATGGTCTTTGCCCATCCAGATATGCTGCGGCAACATCCCGAAACTTCATTGTATTATCGGGGGATCGCGACCTTGTCCCTAAAGCGAGTGAGTAGCTTGGCGACAAGTGTGGACACGTGGGAAAACCCAAGGGCAGGGAAACGGCTCTCCCCGAGCGTCGAGGTCGTCTGCCGAGTTGTGCGGCTCTACAACGCGGTGATTTCTTCCATTATCGAAGGAACAGATGCGTGGACGCTGGAAAACGGCTACCGCAACATCTTGGCGACCATCGGCATCAGCCAAGACGGGAAGATGCGCAACATCATCGGCCGAGAAGCCGAGCAGGCGGTTCGAGATAAGTTATCTCAGTGGATTGCGGATATGGGGATTCCCTGCGAACAACAAGGCCAGTGGTTCGCACTCGGCGCGGAAAAAACCGTGCGTATGGCCTACGGGTCTGAGCCTGATATTGTGTTTGAGAAATACAACCCACAGACACAGGTTTGGACCCAAGAAGTGACCATTGAGATAAAGGGCGGAATCGATCCGGCTGGTGCCTTGGAGCGGTTGGGGGCCATTAAGAAGAGTTTTGATCAAACGCCTGCCCGGACGGAGAACATTGCGATATTGGGTGTGGTCACGGAGGCCATGCGGGCAGAACTGAACGAAATGAAGATAGTAGATTTCGACCTGTATGACGTGGTCAATTCCAAGGAAGGGTGGGACAGGTTTACAGAAGAGTTGTTCTACCACAAACTGCGGTTGCTTCCATGGAAAAATTAAAACGCATACTCGATCCGAATAAGGTCGTCCTAAACCTCGCGGCGCAGCGCAACTTCGACGCCATCCGCGAATTAGCTACCGTGCTGTGGCAAGACGAGGTTGTGCCCGACCAAAAGCACTTGCTGGCGGCCTTGATTCGGCGCGAACAACACGCCTCCACAGGCATTGGCAAGGGCGTGGCCATACCCCACGCCCACGAGGATGGGATCCAGCGCCAGCTTTTGGCCATCGGCCTCTCCCAAGCCGGCATTGACTTTGACGCGCTCGATGGCCAGCCCGTCCACATCGTCGCGCTGTTGGTCACGCCCCGCAAACACCAAAAACAGCACATGGCACTGCTGGCGGCCCTATCGCAGCGCTTGCAGCAAGAGGAAGTGCGCCACCGCTTGCTGCAAGCGGTGGATGCGGCTGAGGTCGTCGATATTTTTACGCGCAACCCACCCCCGGGCTGAGCGCAGCGCAAAATCATGGTTCCAGAATTCACTAGGGCAGTACGCGGCCCCCTATTTGAGCGGCACTCGTGCTTTCTCGCTGGGCCGCTCGTGGCGGGGCAGCGGCAGGCCCTGATCGAGCGGCTGCGGGTCTTGCTTGCAGCAGGGGTCCCCGGGTACGCGATCTTGGTGCTGTTGCCCGACCGGGCGACCGCGCGGCGCTTTCGCCAAGCAGTAGATCGGCTCGACTTGGGTCCGTACAGCACCGTTGATCTGCAGACGTACTACGGGCTAGCATCTCGGCTGGTGCGGCTGTTTTGGCCGCTGGTCGCTGGCAAGGCTGGCTTTGCTGCGCCGGCGCGGCCGCCGGTTTTCCTCAACTACGAGGCCGCCCAATACCTGATGGGGCAGGTGGTCGAGCCGCTGCTCGCCGAGGGCTATTTCGAGGGCCTGTACCTGCGGCCCCAGCGCATCCTCTCCCAATTGCTCGACAATTTGAACAAGGCGGCCGTAGCGGATTTCGCGCTCGCGGAGGTAGGTCCGCGACTGAGTCGCGCCTGGGCCGGGGAAGAGCAGCGGCTGCGCGTGTACGAGCAGGTGCAGACGTGTATCGACCGCTACCGCGGCCACTGCCTGCGGCAAGGGTTGCTCGACGCGTCGCTGGTCTTTGAGGTCTGCAATCGCCACCTAATTGCACAAGAGGAGTTCTGGCGCTACTTCACCGAGCGCTATCGCCACCTCTTGATCGACTCGGCCGAGGAACTGGTGCCGGTGGCCGGTGACTTGGTGGGGCGGCTCTTGCCGAGGTGCGATTCGGCCCTGTTGGGTGGGGACGCGCAAGCCGGCTTCCGCATCTTTTTGGGCGTTGATGCGCCCGGTGCCACACAGCTACAGCAGCAGTGCAAGGAGACGATCGCCGCGGCACCGGAGGCGTGTACCTCCTGGGACCTAGTGGCCTTTGCCGACCGCATTGGCGCGAAGTTGGGCCAGGCAACCGACGGAGCCTCGGGAGGGTCGCCGCGGCTGGCCGTGGCGGAGGTGGTGCAGGCTCGCTACCGAGGGCAGATGATTGAGGCCGTGGCCCAGCGGATCGTCCAGAAGATCGCCGAGGGCGTGGCCCCAGGCGAAATCGCGGTCGTGGCTCCGCACGCCGACGGAGTGTTGCGCTTCCTCTTGTCTGAGACCTTTCGCGCCGCCGACATTCCCTTTGCGATTGTGCGGCGGTACGAGACCCTGCGCGAAGAGCCAGTGGTGCGAGCCTGTCTGGCACTGGCCATTCTCGCCCACCCAGATTGGGGACAGCGGCTCTCGCTCTTTGATTTGTCCGGGGCGTTGGAGCGAGCGCTCAAGCCTCTCGATCGGCTGCGGGCCGAGTTGATAGCGCGACACTTGTACGACCCGCGCTCGGGCCAGCTCAACCCTGCGAGCGCGTTAAATGCTGCTATGGGCGAGCGGATGGGCCGGCCGGCGCTCGCTCGCTACGAGGCTCTGCGCGCCTGGATTGAGGCGTATCGCAGCGGCGCGGCCGACCCTTGGGACCACTTTTTGCGCCGGCTCTTCGGGGAGGTGCTGTCGCACGCCGCGCTGGAGCCTGAAGAAGCCGAGGTGTACAGCAAGCTGATCGCCTCGGCCGCCTCGTTCCGCGAGGTGGCCCCGGCCATGGCGTTAGAGGGCGCGGCCATTGGCCAGCGCTACGTCGAGATGATAGGGGCTGGGGTCGTCGCCGCCCAATACCTGACCGATGTCGATCTCGACGAGGCCCCGGAGTCCATTGCCCTCGTCGCGCCAGTCTATACTTACTTGCTTTCGGGCCACGTAGCCCGCTACCAGTTCTGGCTGGACATTGGCTCAGCCAACTGGTGGGAGCCGCTGCACCAGCCCTTGACCAACCACTACGTGCTGACCCGGCGCTGGAACCGAGAGGAACGCTGGACCGACGCCGTGGATTACTCGCTCCGCAATCGCAACCTCTACCGCTTGGTGCGGGGCCTGTGCCTGCGCTGTCGCGACGGGATTTACCTCTGCGCCAGCGAATCGGAAGGCCACGGCTCGGCCCAGGACGGGCCGCTGATGATGGCGGTACAACAGGTTTTGCAGGAGGATCGCGGGTGAGGTTTGAGCCGCGTGCGGGCCAGCGCGAGATCTTGGCCTATCAAGGCGGCCTGCTGGGCGTGTCGGCCGTGCCTGGCAGCGGCAAGACCGCCGCGATTGTCGCTTTGGCGACTCGGCTGATTGCCGAGAGGCGCGCCGAGGGGGGGCAGGTGCTAGTTGTGACCTACCAAAACGCGGCTGTGGATAATGTCCGCGCCTGGATCGGCCAGCGCTTGCAAGAGATGGAGCTGCTCCAAGTCGGCTACGACGTGCGGACCTTGCACAGCTTGGCCTACGGCATCGTCCAAGCCAATCCCGGGCTGGTGGGGGCCGCAGCCGAGTTTGTGGTGCTCGACGAGCGCGCCAGCGATAGCTTGCTCGACAAGGCGGTGCGGACTTGGAACGACGACAACAAGGGGGTGTGGGGCCGGTTGGGGCCTGGGGAATACGTGGATCAGCGGTGGGAGCAGGAGTGGCGCGACATTGCGCGGAAAGTCGTCCGCACGGTCATCACCACGGCCAAGAACCGCCGGCTGCGGGCCGAGGACCTCTTGGCGCGGCTCGGCGGCCGGGAGGACGGCGAGCCATTTTTGCGGATCGGCGCGGAAATCTACCGGCTCTACCAGCAGCAAGTCGAGACCATCGGCGGCCTCGACTTCGACGACTTGGTGTGGATGGCCGTAGATATGTTGCAGCAATACCCGGATTTGTGCGGCCGCTACCGCCGGCGTTGGCCCTTCGTCTTGGAGGACGAGGCACAAGACAGCGTTCCCTTGCAGGAGGAGCTGATTGCGCTATTGGTGGGGCCGGGTGGCAATTGGATCCGGGTCGGCGACCCCAATCAAGCGATTATGAGCACCTTCACTGCGGCGGATCCGCGCTATTTGCGCCGCTTCTTGGAGCGCGATGACGTCGCGGTCGCGGAGATGACGATCTCCGGCCGCTGCGCCCCCAAGATCATGGACTTGGCCAACTTTCTAGTTGAATGGGCCTCGGTCGAACACCCGCTGGCCGAGGTGCGCCAACGCGCTTTCCGGCCCCAACAGATGCAGCCCACCGACTGCGGCGATCCCCAGCAAAACCCCGCGGACGCCGACAGTGCCCTAGGGTTCCGCGAATACAACAACCGCCACGATGAATTCGACAGCATCGTGCGCCGGGCCAAGGGCTTTGCCGAGCGCAATCCGAGCTTGACGGTGGCGGTGTTGGTGCCGACCAATCGCATCGGCTACGACATGGCCGAGCGCTTGCGCCAAGCCGGAGCGGACTTCGACGAGGTGCTGCAAAGCCCGCGCTCGGCGCGGCGGGTGGGCGAGGCTTTATGCGCGGTGCTCGGCTTTCTCGCCGAGCCTTTGCAGCGCAACCAGTTGGAGCGATCCTACCGCGCCTTGGTCGGCTTTTGGCCCGGGCCGAGTGGGCCGGGCAACGAGGAGGCTGTGGCCATGCTGCTGCGCAGTTGCTATCGGCCCGAAGCACTGCTCTACCCGGAGGCCGGCCAGCGCATGGAAGCGGCCTTACCCCCGGTGGATCACATTGAGCCGCAGGATTTGGAAGCCATTGACCTGCTGTGTGCTTATCTGCGGCGCTGGCTGCGGGCGGTCGCGCTGCCGGTAGATCAGCTCCTGATGACGGTTGCCCAAGATTTATTAAAGGAAGAGGATATGGCGCGGGCGCAGCAACTCGCGGTTTATGTGCGCACCCGCGCCGACCAAAACGCAGAATGGCAATTGCCCGAGTTGGTGCGCGAACTGAGCGAGGCCGTGCAAGGCCGGGCGGGCGCACTCGCCGTAGCAGAGGACGCATTAGCACCTCAGCCCGGGCGGATTTTTCTGACGACCATGCACAAGGCCAAGGGGATGGAGTGGGATTTGGTCTATGTCATGGGGGTTGATGGCGATTGGTTTCCCCACGACCTCGACGCTTGGTTTTTGGGCGAATACGAGTTTTTAGGCGGCGATCCCTGCGAGGATGCGCGGGCTGAGCTGTTGGACCTGCTCGGCGAAATCGGGTCGAGCCGGCTGTCGGCCACCGATCGCTCCCACGCCGAGGTGATCGCCGAGCGGCTGCGGTTGCTCTACGTGGCCATCACCCGCGCGCGGCGCTATTTGGTCCTGAGCTGGAGTCGCCAAATTCCGCGCGCCACGCGGGCGCAGGTCGTGCCCATGGCCGAGGTGTTCCGCCAGTTGCAACTCTATTGCGAGCAGCAGGGCCGCAGCCGAAATTCGCAATGAAATGTCAAACTCATGGGCCGCAATGTCGTCTG
This sequence comes from uncultured Latescibacterota bacterium, assembly GCA_958295495.1. Lineage (GTDB taxonomy): Bacteria > Latescibacterota > UBA2968 > UBA8231 > UBA8231. The sequence goes on along the minus strand of OY282352.1, from coordinate 5,042,620 downwards.
TACCGCGGCGGCACATTAGCGGGACTTGGCAAGACAGGAGGACTGAAGATGCCGGAAAATTCGCGATTTTTCGCGATCGTTATCAGGATGTTCTACGCTGAACATAATCCGCCTCACTTTCATGCTGAGTATGCTGGGAAAAGGCCATCTTCGACTTCAAGGGCCATGTTACTAACTGACGTTACGCCGATCCCATTGAGGAGTGAGGCCCTGCCGCAACGGTACGCTCTTGTCTCGTTTCTCACGGCAGGAGTACGTAACATCAGTTGCTAGGATCAGCACCGATGATACCCCAAGGATTCAAGTATAGCCAAAGCAGCTTGACGGCCTTTGAGCGCTGTCGGCGGCAGTTCCTGTTGCGCTATGTCGAGCGGTTGGCGTGGCCAGCACCGCTGACCGACCAACTCGACGCGTGGGAGGCCGCCGCCGACCGGGGGCGGGCGTTCCACCAGCTCGTGTTGCAGGAGAGCTTGGGCATGGATGTGGAGGCCGCGGTGCAGCGCAGCCGCGATTCGCTGTTGGCCGCTTGGTGGCGCAATTGGCGCGCGCAGCCGCCGACCGCACCCACAGGGACGGTGTTTGGGGAAACCATGCTCTCCGTGCCCCTAGCTGGCCGGCGTCTCGTCGCCAAGTTCGACCGCGTGGTACTAGCCGACGATGGCCGCGCTTGGATATTCGACTGGAAAACCGGCCGCAAAAAGCCAGCGCAAGCCGCGTACTCACAAAGCTGGCAAACGCTGGTCTATCGCTTCGTCTTAGTCGAGGCCGGCGCGGTCTTGAACGAGGGCCGCGCACTCGCGCCCGACGACGTGGTGTTGGTCTATTGGCACGCTCAGTACCCCCAGGCTCTGCGGCCGATTGCCTATTCGGCCGCAGAACACGAGCGGGCGCGCGCGCTTTTGTCAGAGGTGCTCGCCGCCATCGAGGCCCTCCCCGACGCAGATGCGTACGCCAAGACCGACGACGAGGGCGAGTGCCAGCGCTGCGAATTTCACACCTATTGCAACCGGCCAGCGGCGCGGAGCGACGATTGGGACATTGACGAGGACGAGCTGGACTGGGAGCAGGTTCCCGAAGCAGAGCTTTGAGAAGCGGTCTGAAAACCCCTCGTGGCCTGTCGCGCCTGCTTCACCTGCCTTTAGGTAGGACAGGCGCGGTGAAGCGTGCGGCTGCAAGCGCGGTCTGCTGGCGATCACTACGATCCTGCAAGTAATCCGGTAGATCATATTGCTGGTATCGTCCGTCGGCACGGGGTCGTGCGCGTGCCATGCCGGGGCAATCCCCGCCACAAGCAGAAACAAGGCTGAGAGGCAAGCGTCGGATTTTCGTCCGCGACGGGCTGACCGATAAGCATGAACACTCCCGTGGAGGCCACCAAAATGATACCGCATAGGCTGACGCTCGTCGTGTGGTTCGTCTTGGTCCTGCTGGCTGGCCGTGCGGTGGACGGGAAGACAGAGACGCTGCCGAGTACGGACGCGGATCGAGCCATCAACCATACCGGCAACACGCGCCCGGACGCCTCTTTCGGCTACTTTGCGGGTCGGCTCGAACAAGACACGACGTGGCGCGATACGGTGTATGTCGGCGGCGATGTGACGATTGCAGCCGCCGCGACGCTGACGCTGGCGTTGGATCGCGTTCAGACGCTGACAGTGATAGATACTAGCAGTTCAGGAAGCGGCGCGACGTTGGATAGTCTGGCGGAGAGCAGGAAAAATATGAGTACTGGTAAGCGAGTTGCTCTCAGGCTAATCGCCGGAACTCTCGGGGGAGTGATAGGAGTCGCGATGGTCTCCTTAAGCTTACCTTGCTTTCCCGACGATTACGATTCCGTCTATTGTAAATCAACGGAAGCAGCTCTTCGATACGGCTATCCGGTCGGAATTGCTATTGGCGTCAGTTTGGTTGGTCCACGCGACCGCCCCATCACGTCCCTCATCAGGCCCCTAGTCCTATCCCTAGGCGGCAGTGCAGTAGGATTAATCGGAGGTATTTGGTTGGCAAATGTTGATGCCGATGTGTTCTGGCCATCCATCCCTGTCTTTCCTATCGTCGGTGCGACACTGGCGTCCGAACTATGGCGCAAGCCGTCCACCGCTCACCGCATCTCCGTCGGTCTGATGCCGAACCTGAGGGGAAGCTTGTCCGCTGTCGCCGCGCTGCACTTTTGAACAGTGCGTCTTAAACGTAGGATTCGTTAACGAAGAAAGGTAGTCCACATGGATGCTGGAATTTACGCGGAAGCGGGTAACGGCGCGGTGCGGCTGCGGTGATCCAGCGGTGGGAGTATCAGGTGCGTCGGGTGCGTCGGGTGCCGGCTACGTGGGGGCCGTGGACGCCGATCGCGGACAGTGATGCGACTAGCAGACACAGTGGAAGCCTGCACCGCTGGAGGACATAAAATGCGGACGTATGGAATGGTTCCTAGTGCGTTGTTCGCTCTACTGCGGATGGGCGATGCGTGGGCAAAAACGGAGCCCGCAGAAATCACGATCTACCTCCGCGGCGAGCACAAGGGGGTGGTTTCGGCTCTGTTGGAGGCGGTTGACGAGGGAGCGCCGATCCAGACCGCTTCTGACGCCGGTCAGCCTTTGAGCGCACCGAGCTGGATGCCGCGCACGAAGAACCGCTGGCCGAAGACAAAGAGCACGATCATCGGCAGCATCATCAGCACGCTCCCCGTCATCAAAAGCGAGTAGTTGGTCCCCTGCGAAGAATCAAAGTAGCGCAGGGCCACCGGCAGGACCCGCATCTGCTCGGAGTGGGTGACGATCAGCGGCCACGTAAAGGACTGCCAAGTGCCCATAAAGGAGAAGATCGAGAGGGTAATCAACGCCGGCTTGGACAGGGGCATGACGATGCTCCAGAAGGTCTTCCAGAGATTGGCCCCGTCGATTTCAGCGGCTTCTTCAAGCCCCCTAGGTAGCCCGGTCATAAACTGGCGCATCATAAAGGTGCCAAAAGCAGTGAACATGGCCGGGATGATGAGCGCTTGGAACGAGTCGAGCCAGCCGAGGCTTTTGAGGAGCACGTAGTTGGGCAGCAAGGTGACGATCCCGGGGACCATCAAGGTGGCCAAGTAGAGTAGGAAGACGGCATCGCGGTAGCGCCATTCGAGGCGGGCAAAGGCAAAGCCGGCCATGGCCGAGGTCGTCACTTGGCCGACCATCACGCAGACGGCGACAAAGAGGCTGTTCCAGCCGTAGAGCGAGAACTTGATATCCTTGTCGCGCAAGACCCGGATGTAGTTGGACCACATAAAGCGCGGCTGGCTGATCTGCAACACGTCGCTGCCGTACACGATGCGCAATTGATCCTCATTAGGGAAGAGAACATAGAGGACGTCGCCCCCGGGTTTTTCCGTCAGGGGGTCGTCGTCGCTCCTGAGCAGGGGAAAGGCCGAGCGAAAGGGAATGGTGTTGCCGTCGGCGTCGAGAATCGGCTCTTGAGCGTGGATGTCCAAAACTGGGTCCCCAACGCGATCCCAAGAAATGTCGCGGTAGGTATAAGCCTCGCCGTCGGCGCGCAACAGGGGGGTGCCGTCGGCGAGCGCGACCGAGGCCGGTGGCAGTTGCTCGGCCGTGCGCCAGCTCTGGCGCTGCTGCACGAGCCGCTGCTGCCACTTGTCGCGCAGGACTTGGGTCAGCAGCAGGGGAGCACCATCGACGAGGACCGGGTTCCAGCGGTTTTTGTACACGGCAATGCCGCCGCGCTCTTCGACGTTTTTGCCGGGGATGGGCTGGCCGTCCGGGTCGTAGATCAGGCGCTGCTGCTGGTCGCGGATTGGGTCGCCGGGAGCACCGAGTATCACCGGGTTGCCGAGGGTGATGCGGATCGGCTCACCTTGGGCGTCGAGCAGCGGTTGGCCATCGCGGGTCTTTAATAGGTCGCCTTCGTTGCCGAGGCGCACCTCCTGCGGCCATAGGTGGCTCTGGAAGACCTCGTTTTCGCTCTTGAGCGAGGTGAGCACCATCCACAGGAAGGGCACGAGCGTGGTGAAGCCGAAGAGGATGAGCAGCCCGTGGCTCAGCGAGTGGATCGCGGGCGCGACTTTGGCCATGCGCCTTTCCCCTCAGTTGACCGCGCCCCGACCGAAGCGCCAGTTAAACAGGGTGATAGTAAATATGATGACGAACATAAACCAAGCCACGGCGGCCGCGTACCCGAATTCTAGGTTTTCAAAGGCCGAGCGGTAGATGTAGTAGCCGAGCGTGACTGTGTTGTCCCCGTCCTTGCCCGGTCCGCCATTGGTCATTAAGTAGGCGATCTCAAAGCCGCCTTGTAGCCCGCCGATAATAGACATGACGCATATAAAGAAGGTAGTAGGGGCGATCATCGGCCAAGTGACGTGCCAAAACTGCTGCCACTTAGAGGCCCCGTCGATGTCCGAGGCTTCGTATAGCTCCTCGGGCACATTGGCGAGGGCCGCGAGGTAGAGGATCATGTTGCCCCCGCCCATGGACGCCCAAATACCCATGAAGATGATGGCCGTCTTGGCCCAATAGGCGGCTTGCTCTAGGCCGAGCCAAGAGAGCCAGCCCAAGTCGATGCTGCTGGAAAGCCAGTTGGGCAAGTCGTCAATGCTGTCGAGGCCGGATAGGAGGGCCAAGCGCCCCGACAACCAAACCCAAGGGCCGCCGTACTCGTATAGTCCGCTGGCGACCCAATAGAGCGCGGCGGCCGCGAGAAGGGCGAACAGGACTTGGGCCGGCCGTTCAGACATGGCCTTGCGCGCCAGAGATTGTAGTACCAAGCCTACCAGCACGAGGACCGCGACGCGCACGGCGAGCGAGAAATAGGGCCAAGAGAGCACGGGGAGCAGGACCGAATTGACGAGGCCGTATTTAGGATTGTAGAGCCACTTCCAGAGCAAGAACAGCGCGACCCCATTGGTGACGGTGGGGAGGTAGAAGACGGTGCGATAGACGATGATGCCGCGCAGCTTTTGCGAGAGGACGATAGCCAACAGGAGCGAGCCGCCGATGGACAGGGGCAAGCCCAGCATGAGAAAGACCGTGTTGTAGAGATAGAACCAGAGCTTGGGATCGGTCAGCAGCCGAATGAAGTTGTCGAAGCCGATGAAGCGGGGCGGGGAGAACGTGTCCCACTGGAAAAACGCGAGGCCAAACGAGAACAGCACCGGCAGGGACGTGAAGATCAGGAACCCAGTCAGGTTGGGCGCGAGAAAGAGCAACGCCCAGCGCAGAATTCTCTTTTCGCGGGGTTTCAAGCGTCCATCTCCGCGCGTTGCTGCTGGACGTAGAACGCTAGGCCGCCGCCGACTGCCGCTAGGAGGGCCGCGATTCCGAGGAGGTCGAGCGCGTGGCTGCGGCTGGAGAGCGTGCGGTTGCGCTTGGCCTTGGCGAGGGATTCGCGCATGCGGGCGGCCATTTCGGCGACCGCTGTGTGGCCGACCGTGGGGTTGCCCACTGCACTCTGGTCGGGCATGCGGCCGAGAAATCGGTAGGTCTGGCGGGCTGTTGAGTCGGCGGGCTGGTAGGCCGCGTTGATGAGGTTGGTGCTCAGCGCGCCCTGCAAGCGGGTAATGTTAAAAGCAGCCCCATAGGCTGCGGCCTGCTCGGCGACCGTGTATTCCATGGCGTCGAGCAGGGCCGAGCGGTGTTGGTCCTCGTCGGGGAACTCGGGGTCGGGCTGGGAGAAATAGCGCACTGAGAATTGCTTGCGACTGCCAAAGGCATCTGCGTCCTTGGTCAACAAGTTGTTGAAATCCGGACTAGACAAGTATTCCAAAAAGTAAAAGGCTTCCCGCTCGTGCTGGGTGCCTTGGCGGATGGCCGTCACCCGCCCCCCCATCTCGGCGGCCTTGCCGCGGTGGCGGCTAGTCTTGCCAATCTCGCCCCAAGGGCCGTCGCGCAGGCTCGGGTTGGCGCGTATTGCGGGGTCGCTCATCCAGTGCTCCCACTCCTCGTAGGGCACGTAGCGGGGCATGGGGTAAATCTCAGTGGTAAAGCGGGCTTCGCGGCGCACCTTGATCAGCCCCCAGCGGCCGATGAGGATGGTGCCTAGTTTGCCCGCCGCGTACAGCCCCAGTATGGATTGCCCACCCCACCCGCCTCCGCCTGTTTGCGCGGACTGGTCTTCGGCCGAGGGCATGACGTGGAAGGTGTTGACGAGATCGTACAGATATTGGGCGGCCGCGGTGCCGGCTGGGGAGTCGAGGGCGATCTTGGTGCCATTGTCGTTGAGGAGGCTGCCGCCGGCTTGGTAGATGAAGTTGTTCAGCCCTCCGCCAAAGCCCGGCCCGCCCGAGCCAAAGGTCTCATAGCGTCGGCCATCGGCGCTTTTTTTGGTCAGGGCCTGACACAAGAGGACGTAGTCCCACCAAGTCCAGTGGTTCCACGGCAAGGGCGGCATGGCCAAGTTCTGCATCTGGCGCTCGCGGGCGACCGCGTCGTAGAGCGAGCGATTGAGAAAGGTGACGCTGGTGGTAACGTTGTTGGGGACGGCAAAGACGCGAAAGCGCTCGTATTCGTCGGCCTCGGCCGGCGCGCCGGCCACTGGCACGGCGAGGGCGTTGCGCCGGTGCAGCCAGAAGTCGTCGAGGCTCAGCTTGGCCTCGCGCATGTAGTCGTTTAGCTCGACCATGACGCCCTTGGAGGCGTAGAGCGCGAAGGTCGCATAGCTGTAGATGTCAAAGACATCCGGCCCGGAGCCGGCCGCCGCTTGGGTGAGGATCTTTTGCACGTCCGCGCTCGGATCGAGGACGACGCGCACTTTCTTGTCTTCGTAGAGCCGGTTGAAGAGGGCCATTTGTTCGGTGCGCGCCGGGTTGGGGTCAGAGGCCCAGCGGATGACGGTGTATTCGCCGCCAGCGGACGGGTCATCTGGATAGACGGATAAGGCCCAGCGATTGAGGGCGTACCAACCGGCCAAGATCAGGGCGAGGACGACGATGGTCGTAGATAGATCGCGCAAGGAAAAACCCGTTGAGGATGCGAAGCGAAAGGGCCAAGTGTAAAGAAAAAAGCGGGATTGTCAATGCGGGTAGGGTGGGAGCAAAAGCAATAACTATAAAAATAATTATCGGTAATAAGTAAAATGCCTTGACAGCCATGCGGATGGCTTATAGATTGAGCTTTTTATTTTCCGTTAAATAATCATTTGCCAAAGGAGGTTTTGCACCATTTACTCTGAGGTTCTCGGTACACCTGAAACTCCATAGATTACCGATAATTATTTTTACCGCCGAGTTTCGGTGGCCATTTATCTAATCCATTCCATCTCACCCATTGGAGGTTTTCCTAATGAAGAGACTGACTCTTCTCGCCTTGGTCGCGGTGATGGCTGCTTCGGCGGCTTTCGCGCACCAAGCTAACTATTTCATGCCGCAGATTCCCAACCCCGACAACATGGTCATCGACGGTAACGACGATGACTGGGGCTGGATTGATCCGGCTTTTGCCATCAACCCGGACACCCTGTACGAAATTCTCGGCAGCGAGTGGCCCCCGGCCAAAGACGACTGGGACTGCATTCTCTACGTGGCTTGGAGTTCGGCACCCGACAATTCGCTCTACTACTTTTCGCGGGTTACCGATGACTCGCTGGGCCTCTTCATCGAGAACCCGCAGGAGTATTGGAAGGACGACTCGCTGGAAATCATCGTCGATGCCGATCACTCGAGCGAGAACTTCAACGAGACCGAAATGACCTCCGGTCAGCAGTACGGTATCCGCATTCTGCCCGCTGCTGGTCAGAAGGACACTTGGATCTTCAACGTGCCGCAGGAGAGCATCCTGTGGTCCACCGAGCGTCCTTGGTTCGTCTATGAGTGGACCCTCGACCCGCCGGACGCCCGTCCGCTGGAGCAGCCTGCTGGTAGCTCGGTGACCTATACTTACGAGGTCAAGCAGGCCTTGTGGACCTTCCACGACAAGACGGGTCCCGACGGCAGCGCCCGCCACAACTTTGCCGCCGACCAGATCATCGGTCTAACCTTCCAGTTTGACGAGACCGAGAATCCCGAGACCGGCCGCGAAAAGCAGCCGGGTACTACGCCGGTCAACGGTGCCTTCCAAGATAACTCGAACGGCTCGGACTTCATCACGGTGGAGACCGAAGGCGCTACGGGCGGTACGGGCGGCGGCGGCGAGACGACCGATACGGCTGTCGAGGCCGATAGCTGGGGTCGGATCAAAGGCTACATGATCCAATAAAGCGCACCCTAGCATCTTTTGCTAGATCGCACCTTGTGCGCCGGTAGATAAAGAGAGGTGGAGGCGACTTCATCTCTCTTTATCTATCGCCTCTGCATCGTTTTCAGGAAGGCATTCTCCATGAGGATACGGAACGTCGCAACGAGCGGGCTTTTGTCGGCCCTTTATCTGTTGGCGCTGGCCGGGTGTCTCTCGCAGGTGGGGCTGCGGCGCTTTGCCACGTTCCCCGAGCCCGTGCCGCGACAAAACGAGGCCATGACCGTCCTCGACGATGGCGCGATCGTCTATGCCAAGGATCGCTTGGAAATCTCGCTACAGGTGTTGGATGACGGATTCCTCAATCGCCAGTTCGCAGCGAATTCAAGGAAGGGTGCTGCATCGACCAATCCATACACCTATGGCGATTGGAAGCCTTGGGGCCAAGACTGGACCCCAGAGCGCTTTACTGTGGTCTTGCTAAAGGTCAAAAACTACGAGTATCCCAAGGTCTTCATCAACCCCACGGCGCTCGTGATCACTACGTCCAACAACCGAGTGTACAACGCGCTCGACGGCGGGCAACTCGAAGATTATTTCAGCCCGTATTTGCGGGCTTATGCCGGCAACCAGCGGCAGCAGTTCGAAGAAACTACCGACCTGCTCAGAAGCACCGTCTATCCGCCCGACATGGTCTTTTCCGGCCAGGAGTCAACCGGGTACATCGTCTTTCCGGTTTTGCACAGAGACGTGAGCAACTTCACCGTCAACGTGCCGGACATGGCCGTGCGCTTCGACTACAAGGGCGAACCGGTGGAGACCCTTGATCTAGCATTCAAATTCCAACGCGAAATTTACTACGCACTCCATCCCCGTGCGGAGACCCCGCAATGAATGGTGGGACGGCCCGCATTGCGGCGCTGTTGTGCGCCTCGTGCGTCTGCGCCCAGGGACTCGCTGCGGACGAATGGGTGCTCGGGGGCAGCGGGTTTTCTTGGGGGGAGCTGGTGCAGGTCCGCGCCCAGATCGACGACGAGAGTAGCCCGGGCGCGATTCAACTCCGCGGCTTTACGCCCGACGAGAACATCATCACCTCACTCTCTTGGGCGTACGGCAAGCCCAACGACTTGGTCAGCGAGGGCAATGCAGCCCTGTGGGACAATACGGCGGCCAAGAATTCCATTTCCCTGTCGATCGTCGATGGCGACGACACCACGAGCACCGCAGACCTCTTCAAAACCGCTGGCGTCGATCAAGACGGGCGCACGTTCCTTTTAGATATGGGCTCGCGCGTGCCCGCCGACAGCTTGGTCTTCTTTCCCCGGCAAGAGGGGACGTACGCCAACGGCAAGCCCTTTAGTGCCGACTTTGTCCGCAAGCACCGGATCGAAGTCAGCGACGGGCTGACCTACGTAAACGAGCAGCCGCTCTTCACCTTGCTGCGCGATATTCCGATTAATTCCAACAGCGTCTTCACCATGAAATTCCCCCAGCAGTTCATTCGCTTTATTCTGCTGCGGGTCGGGTCGCGCAACCCCTTTGAGATCGCCGAATTTGAACTCTACGGCAATGGCTTCGTGCCGCGGGCCACGTATCGGACCCAAGTCATTGACTTGGGCGAGATCTCCAACTACGGCACCATCTCTTGGGCCCAGCGTGCTCTGGAACTGGTAGAAGGCGAGTTGATCGAGTTGCCAGATCAGGGGCAGACCTCGGTCGCGGTGCGCATGAAGACGGGCCAAGACGACAGCCCGCTGGTTCACTTCCAAAAGGTCGTTGACGACGAAACGCGGGCCGTGAGCCAAGAGGTGGTCTCAGAAGCGGATTACAACAAGCTGTCCTCGGGCCGGAAGGGCGACATTGAGGACGATTCCGATAACTGGAGTCCTTGGTCGTTGCCGCTCGAATCCGGGCAATTGATCCCCCTGCCCAGCCCGCGTCCCTATTTTCAGCTGCAGATCGTCATGGAGAGCCAATCCGTGACGCAGACGGTGCGCATTGACTCCTTGCGGATTGAGCATTCGCTGCCTCCGGCCGCTGCGGTCGTCGGCGAAATCTCCTTGGCCGACGAGCCCAATCCGCCGGCCGACATCGGCGTAATCGACAAAGACGATGCCGTTGTGCTGCCGAGTATCGACGGGGGCGAAGAGGTGCTCTTCGCCTATGACGTGCGGGCCGTAATCAGCAATGCCAACCAGCACGGCTTTGATGCCTTGCGCATTGACACGCCGACGCCGGCGCGCTTTGTCGGCTTGCAGATGGGCGATCCGCTCGTGCCCGTGGAGGCAGATCGCACAAGCGCGGGCGCTAGAAGCCTCGAAGTGATTTTCACCAGCAACAAAATAACCTTTGCCAACAACGTGCCGCTGCGCGTGCTCTTCGAGGGGTCGGCCGTGGTATTCGGCACGATTTTCACCGGCACGGTCTGGGATACCCAGTCCGATATTCTCGGCCAGCCCGTGCTCGAGGGCGATGCCAATTTCGACGTCAGCACCAACTCGCTGCGCGTGGCCCTGACCCAGAAATCCGTGGGCGAAATCGTCCGCGCCATAGAGTTTAATCCTTCGGTCTTTACGCCGAATGGGGATGGTATCAACGACCACGTCGCCATCCAGTACACGGTAACTCAGATTTCCGAGCCTAAGCCCATTGAGGTGGCCATTTACGACTTAGCGGGTCGGCTAGTGCGCGTGCTGGCCGATCGCGAGCAGACCGGCGGGATTTACACCGAGATGTGGGATGGGCGGAGCGATGCCGACGAGGCCGTGCCCCCGGGCAGTTACGTGGTCTCGCTCTCGGTTGACAGCGGGGTCGGCCACTTCAGGCGAGTCGGCGTCGTTGGCGTGGCTTATTGATGGTTAGGTGTAGGTGTTCACGCCTGAAGCGAGGTGAAGCAGTGCTGACCGGCAAAAATTCAAAAGGGAGGATTCCAGCGTGAGGCGCATGCTCTACGCAGCAGTTGTCACGGCCGGCGTCGCGTTCCTAGGCGATGAGGCTTTTGCCCAGCGGGTCGGTTTTCTCACCGGACGCGAACCGAGAGGCGTGGATGTCTATGAGATGGCGATGACGCCGGCGCAGCGGAAGTGGCAATATCCGCAGAGCCTGTATCACTTCTACCGCTGGACCGGCGAGGAATACAGCAACTACGCGCGCGAAAAGTTTGAGCGGTACGTGGGGACTGAACTAGAGGGATTTCGCACCTACGATCTGTACGGCAACTACATCACGCGTGGCTTTGAGGTGTACACTTGGGCGGTCGATAGCCCGGTGACTTCCGGCAGCGAGGTGCGCAAAGGACTCTACTACTCGCGGTTTTTTAATGGCCTGATCGTCTCGTCCATGTCCAAGGGGCAGTTTTACTCGTCGATGACCATTGGCGAGGCCCTGCGCACCACCCTGACGCCGCTGACCTTTTCCAAGCCAACCTTCAATGGGGTGCAGTGGGACTTTGCCGCCGACAAGTACCAGATGACCCTCTTGGCGTCGCGCTTGGCCTCCCCGGGCACGGCCGTGCCGCTTGAAAATTCGCTCGGCCAAATCCTAGGCGACATGACCAATCTCTTCGGTGCCCACACTAAGGTGCAGCTCGGGGATTTCTCCAAGCTGGGCTTTACCTATCTGAACATTGCCAACTTTTCCACGGGTCGCAAGCTAGGCGATAACTCGCTCAAAGGCGTGTTGACCGAGGCCCAAAACGGCGGCAATGTCGAGACGATCGTCCTGCGGCTGTCCGACGATTCACCCGAAGATGGCGTAGGCGGTGCCCAGCTTTTTGCCGAGCGCATTATCATCGACGGAGTCGATCACCCCGAGATCGTCCCCTCGCCGCGCGGCGGCGTGCGGCGTGCGGGCGTCATCGAAGCCAACGGGGCCGAAACGTTGGAGCTGACCTACAACATAGCCCGCGACTTCCGCCAACAGCCCGATGACGAGATCACCACGTTTCAGGAGATCCGCGAAATTGAATTTGAATTGGTTATCGCCAACGACTACCGAATCGAAATCACCTCCAATCTGCAAGTCAACGGCCAGGGCGAGCCGGTGTTCTTGGAGGTCGAGCGCGCCCATGGCAACGTCAGCGATGGCTCCAATCAGCGTTTCATCCGCTTTGAATACGGCCTGCCCACCGGCAAGGACATCATTGGCCTCAACCTCGACATAGACGATATCAAGGGCTTCAACATGCGCTCGGAGCTTGCTATCAGCCGGGCATTTCGCCGCTTTCCCAACCAGAACTTCCAAAAACACCCCCTCGCTCAAGACGATGGCTTGGCCTATTACCTGACGGCCTCACAGGACGCGTATCCGTTTTTCGCGTATGGAGAATTCTACCGCCTAGAGCCTGAGTACCAGACCAATGCGTTTATCTCGGATGCGCGGGGATTTATCGACTACGAACATCCAGAGCGCTATTCCTTTGAAGCGGTTGACGACAACGACGACCAAGACCGCTTTGCCGACTGGAAGCGCCTGTGGCAAAACGGCGACAATGCCTTTGGCCAAACGCCTTTTGGCACAGGCGGTGCAGCCGACCCGCAGGTCTTCCCCGGGTACGACGAGAACGCGGACTTCATCTCGGACTTCAACCAAAACGACAACAATCAGCCGGATTTCGCCGAGCCGTTTCTGCGCTACAACGTCGATCCGCCCGAGTTCCTCTTTGGCGTTGATATGAACAACAACGACGTTATCGACCGCTTTGAGAACGATACTTTCGCCGATTATCCCTACCGACAGGACCGCGATGGCTACAACGCGTACGGGGGCGTTCACTTGACCGAAGGTATCAAGCTGACGCTCGGCTACTCCGCAGCCGACGAAATAAGCTCCAAGCGCAGCGCGCAGATGAGCTATGCAGTGCTCACCGGCCAGTGGAATTGGCCGGGTATCGAGGCCCGGGCTTTCCAATACGCCCGCGCGGTCCAAGACGACATTGAAGACGATGTGATCCAATGGGTTGATCCAGATGGATTCCGCGAAGCCATTGACCCGCTGATCGCCCAAGACACCTTTGTTTGGACCGGCTATCTGACTCTCGATTACCTGCGTCTCAAAAACCTGAACATCTACAACAAGGTGAAGTACGACTGGTTTAGGCAGCGTGGCGAGCAGGCCGAGGTCAAAGACAATCGCCTCTTTTTTGGCGCGATCAACAAGGTGGATTATCCGCTGTCGATTACCGACAACCTGTCTTTCTGGCCGCGCTACAAGAGCGTCTTCCGCCGGATCAACCCGACCTTTAGCACCGACCTCGACATCACCGAGTGGTCGCAGTTTTACATGCTGACTTCAAAGTACTTCATCCTGCCCGGGACCTTTATCGAATACGGCGTCGAGCTCAATCTCTTCCGCAACCTCGAAGAGCGCCCGGAAATTTTGCCGCCAGGCTATGTCGATGACTTCACGGGTTCGGTGCTGGCCTTGCAGTTTTCCAACAAGTCGGCGTACCTCGGTTATGCACTGACCATGAACACGGGCTTTCGCTGGGAACGCCGGGCCTTTGCCGAGGCGACCGAAACCAACTCCCTGCTCTTCATTCGGGTCTTTGCGGGTCTCCAAGAGTAGGGGCTGGACTATTTCCTCGTGGATCCAAAGCGCCCGGCGTTCTCTAGCGGAGATGCCGGGCGCTTTACTGCCTAACAGCATGGACATGCGCCTTGCCGTGATATGGATAGGACTGGTCGGCCTCCTCGGAGGGATCGGCTGCGGTTCCCCGGAACGCCACGTCCTCAAAAAACCTGCTGCGCCCCATCCCCTCGCGTTCTACGAGCGTGCCTACGAGCAAAACCCGGCAGACCCGGAGGTGCTCTTGGCCTTGGGGTGGCTCTACTTGCAAAAGGACCGCACGCGCAGCGCCGCGGCCGTGCTGTCCGAGTTGGTCGCGGTTGCGCCCAACCACGCGGATGCCCACTACTACCTCGGGGTTGCTCTCGCCAAAGAGCACCGCAAGAGCGAAGCCATAGCTTCCTTTAAGCGCGCCGGCGAAAAAGCACCGGCCTTTGCCGAGGTGTACTGGGCCTTGGCACTGCTGTACAACGAGCGCGGCGATGGGTACGCCAAGGCACTTGCAACAGCCGAAAAGGGGCTGCAACTGGCCGGGCAGAGCGGCTATGGGCACTTCGTGTTGGGCTTTGTGCTGTGTTCGCGCGGCGACAATGAAAACGCCAAGACCGCGCTGCGCAAGGCGCTTGAACTCAACCCCGGCTTGGCCCACGCCCACTACTACTTGGCGCTGGTGTACTTGCGCTTGCAGGACGATGAGCGGGCCATGGCGGCCATGGAGCAGACCATTGCCGCAGATCCGGGTTACACTCCGGCCTATTACAGCTTGGGTACGCTCTATGCGCGCACAGGCCGCGTGGCCGAGGGGGCGCGGATGATTGAGCTTTTCCAGCAGTTGAGTAGCGCGACGATGGACGAGGATCACTACCGCCGCTTGCTCTATCGCCAGGCCGTGCCGCTAGCGGCCGACGAGCGGGTGGCCACGCATTTCAACTTGGGACTAGTTTATTTGCGCCGAAAGGAATTGGCGGCTGCGCTAGAGCAGTTTGAGGCGGCTTTAGCCCTCGATTCCACGTACGCGGAGGCCAGCCACAACATCGGGGTGATCTATTCGCTACAAGAGCAACACGAGCGCGCCCGGCCCTTTTTGCTGCGGGCGGTGCGCCACAAGCCTGACTACGCCTTGGCCTTTGAGAATATAGGCAACAACAGCTTGGCCCTCGGCGAGTACGCGGAGGCGGCCGCCGCGTTTCGCCGCGCCTTGGCCCTCGACCAGGGCATGGCCTCGGCCCTCGATGGCTTGGGCATCGCCCTGATCCAGCAGGGGCGCATGGCAGAGGGCCGTGCGGCCCGCGCCGCGGCCGCGGCCTTGAGGGCTCAACAGTAAATGTGGTTTGTACTAGCCGTGATTGGGGCGTTGGTAGGATGCGGGAGCGAGGAGGCTCGGCCCCTTTTCGTCGATGTGGCCGACGAAGTGGGCGTTGGCTTGCGCACGGTGTCCGGGACGCCGCAAAAAGAGCACATCGTCGAATGCAACACGGGTGGGACGGCCCTTTTCGACTATGACTTAGACGGGGATGTGGATATTTTTATCGTCAACGGCGCGCGCCTCGCCGGGTACGCCCCGGGCCGCGAACCCCGCGCCGAGCTGTACCGCAACGACGGCGCTTGGCATTTTACAGGTGTTGGCCGCGAGGCTGGCGTCGCGCACGCCGGCTGGGGCATGGGGGCGGCGGCGGCCGACTACAATGCCGACGGGTGGCCCGACCTGTACTTGGCCAACTACGGCCCCAATGCCCTATACGAAAACGAGGGCGACGGCACGTTTGTCGAGGTGGCGGCCGAGCGGGGCGTGGACTTTAGTGGCTGGAGCTCGTCTGTGGCCTTTGGCGACTACGACCTCGACGGCGACTTGGACTTTTACTTGGCCAACTACATCGACTTTGACCCGGCGTTTCGCCCGGTCGATCCGAGCTATTGCACTTGGCGCGGGCTGGACGTGTTCTGCGGCCCACGCGGGATGCCGGGCGAGCGGGATCGGTTTTATCGCAACGATGGCCCTGGCGCGGGTTGGACCTTTGCCGAGGCCAGCGCGGCCTTTGGCATTGCCGACTACGAGTACTATGGTTTTGCCGCGCTGGCTGGCGACTGGGATGGGGACGGCGACTTGGATATCTACATTGCCAATGATTCGACGCCGAATGTGCTCTACCGCAACGATCGCGGCGCGTTTGTTGACGTAGCGCTCCTATCGGCAACTGCGTACAGCGAGGACGGCCGCGAACAGGGCGGCATGGGCTTGGCCGCCGGCGACTACGATCGCGACGGCGATTTCGACCTCTTTGTCACCAATTTCTCGCACGACAACAACGCGCTCTACGAGAACAATGGCCGGGGATTTTTCACCGACGCTAGCTTTAGCTCGGCCCTAGGCCGGGCGAGCATTAGCTCTTTGGGGTGGGGCACGGGCTTTTTCGATTGCGACAACGATGGCGACGACGACCTGTTCGTGGCCAACGGCCACGTGTACCCGGCCGTTGACCACCGCGACTTGGGGACCCGCTACGCCCAACGCAACCACCTGTTTGAAAATCGCGATGGCGCATTTGTCGAGATCGGGGCGGCTACCGGCCCGGGCCTAGCGGTGGAAAAGTCGAGTCGCGGTGTGGCCTTTGGGGATTTGGACAACGACGGCGACTTGGACATTGCGGTAGTCAATATCGACGACACGCCGACCTTGCTGCGCAACGACGGGGGCAATCGCCACAACTATCTGATGGTGAGGTTGCTCCACGGCGGGGGCAATACAGACGCCATTGGTGCGCGGGTCGCGGTCGCCGTGGGCGGCGTGGTACAGATGCGGGAGGTGCGTGCGGGCACGGGCTACTTGTCGCAGGACGATTTGCGGCTGCACTTTGGCTTGGGAGAAGCGACCGCGGCCGACTACCTCGTGGTGCGCTGGCCCGATGGGATGGAAGAGCGCATCGACAAGGTGGCGGGCAACCGGCTGATCACCATCCGGCGCGGCGCCGGCCTTGTCGCCGAGGGGTTCGGGCCAAGGCCGTGAAGGCGCACTACGGGATGGTCCTGATGCTGTATTGCAGTGCGGCGGCGGAATCGCGCTTTGTCGATATCGCGCAATCTGCTGGGGTCGATTTCGTCCACCGCAATGGCGCACTCGGCGCGCGCTATTTGCCCGAGACCTACGGCTCTGGCGTTGCGTTTTTGGATTTCGACGGCGATGGCGCGCTCGACCTCTACTTGGTCAACTCCGGGCGGCTGCCGCAGCTATCGAACGCACCCGCAGCGGCCAACGCGCTTTTTCGCAACGACGGTACGGGCCGCTTCTCAGAGCAAACGGCGCGGGCGGGCGTCGGCGATGGCGGCTACGGCATGGGCGCGGCTGTCGGCGACTACGACAACGATGGCTGGGCCGACCTCTACGTCACCAATTTTGGGGCCAACGCGCTCTTCCACAATCGCGGCCAAGGCCGCTTTGCCGACGTCACGGCCCCAACCGGCGTCGGCTGCCCGGGGTGGGGGACGAGCGCGGCCTTTGCCGACGTGGATCTCGACGGGGATTTGGACCTATTCGTCGGCAACTACCTCGACTATCCGACCAAAGACCCGCTCGTGTGTCGGATCGGCAACAGCGAGGAGCGGCTCTACTGCGACCCGCGCAAGTTCGACGGCCAAGTCGATCGCCTCTATATCAACGAGGGCCGCGCCTTTGCCGACCGCACCGCTGAGTACGGCCTCGCCAGCACGGCCGGCAAGGAGTTGGGGGTCGTCTTTGGCGACTACGACCAAGACGGCGATCCCGACCTGTACTTGGCCAACGACCTCGTGCCCAACCTGCTCTACCGCAACGACGGCGCGCACTTTGTCGATCGGGGGCTGGCCAGCGGCACCAGCCTCAACGGCGCGGGGGGCGTCGAGGCCGGGATGGGCGTTGATATGGCCGATGCAGATGGCGACGGAGACTTGGATTTGTTCGTGACCAACTTCCAGTGGGAGAGCAACACCCTGTACAGCAATTTGGGCGGGGGTTTTTTTGCCGACGCGACCGTGGCGTCGGGAATCACGCGCGCCAGCATGGCCTTTTTAGGGTTTGGCACGGGGTTTTTCGACGGCGACCTCGACGGCGACCTCGACCTGTTCGTGGCCAACGGCCACGTGTACGACAACGTGGAAAAGGTCGATCGGGCGGCTGAGTACGCGCAGCGCAATCAGCTCCTCGAAAACGTCGGTGCAGGTACTTTTGTAGAGCGCGGGGCCGGCGGCCCGGGCCTCGCGCTGGTACAGGTCAGTCGCGGGGCTGCATTCGGCGACCTCGACAGCGATGGCGACTTGGATATTGCGGTGAACAACTCCAATGACCAGCCGGCCTTGTTGCGCAACGACGCAGCGGCCGGCGGGTGGTTGGGGCTTAGGTTGCGGGGTGCGGCGAGCAACCGCGACGCCATTGGGGCGCAGATCGCACTGACGGCCGATGGCCGCACCCTCGTGCGCGAGGTGCGCCGCAATGCGAGCTATCTGTCGTCGAACGACCCCCGCGTACTTTTTGGCCTCGGGGACGCCGAGGGCGTCGAGCGGGTTGAGATTCGCTGGCCGTCCGGTGTCGTCCAAGTCCTAGAGGACCTGCCCAGGCGGCAATACGTGGACCTAGAGGAGGTGCTAGTTGGTGATTAAATGGGTGTCATGCGCGCTGGGCGCGGTGCTGGCATTGGGTTGCGGCACTGAGCCGGAAGCTCCGCCGGCCCGCCCCGCTGTGCAGCCGCCCCCGGTGGAGGATCCGCTGCTGATCGGGCGCGCCTTGTTGCGGCAGAAGCGCTACGCGGACGCGCTGGCGGTGTACGGAAAAGCGCGGAAGCGCCATCCCCAGTCGGGCGAGGTGCTGGCCACGCTGGGCCGGATCCACTTGGCCTTGGGCCAGCCCGAAGAGGCGACCCAATTCTACGAAATGGCCGTGGCCCTCGAATCCGGCCAACCCGAATGGCTGGTGGCCTTGGGCAATGTGCATCTGAAGCTGAACCGCTACGACGAAGCCCACGCTACGTTTGCCGCGGCCTTGGCCTTGGACTCGACCTACGCGCCAGCGCGGCGCAACAAGGCGGCGGTGTACAGCAAGCAAGGGCGGTTAGGCGACGCGGCCCACGAATACGAGCGCGCCTTGGTGCTGCGGCCCGAGCACCTCCACACCCGCTTCAACCTCGGGCTGGTGTACGCCGGCTTGGGCCGCTATGCAGACGCCAGCGAGGTCCTGCAACAGGTCTTGGTGGCAGCACCGCAGAACGCGCGTGCGCTCTACGCGATGGGGGAGATCCGGCTGCAAGAGGGCGACGACGACGGGGCGACCGAGTACTTTGAGCGCACGCTGGCGGCCGACACTACCTACGCGGAGGCGCATCTGCAACTGGGGCGGATCCAGCTGCGCCAAAACGACCTGACGGCTGCAGCCGACCGCTTCCGCCGGGCCATCCTAATCGAACCCGGGCTTGCCGAGTCCTTCCGGCTGCTCGGTCAAATCCACCTGCGGCAGGGCCGCGAGGCAGCCGGAGAAAAATCCCTTGCTGCCTACGAAAAAATCAAGCAGGTCGAGGGGGATATCCAGTGCTACCGCGAGCGGCTGCGGAGCGACTTAGACGACGCCGAAGCCCATTACAGCTTGGGGTTTATATACAATCGCTTGGGATTTACCGGCGTGGCCCTACCGCACTACGCCCAAGCTGTGCGGATCAATCCCGGGCACGTGCGGGCGCTGAACAACATGGGCAACATCTACTTGCGCACTGGCCATTTTGATCAAGCAGCCGCGGCCTATCAGCAGATTATCCAGCAACAGCCCGAGCACGTAGCTGCTTTTGCCGCGCTCGGGCAAGCCTACTTGAACCAACAGCGCACGGATGAGGCCATCGCCATGCTCAACCGCGCCCTCGCACTCGACGAAAACTGGCTCGGTGCCCACCAAGCCTTGGCCGCGGCCTACAAGCGGCTGGGGCAGATCGCCAAAAGCGAAGAACACAAACGCATGGCCGCGGCCTTGATTAGAAAGCAAAAAGATGACCAATAATGCGAGAAAATGGGCCGGGCTTATAGCCGGTGCGTTTCTTTTGTGTTGCACCCAAGAGCCGGCGGCCCCGGTCGCAGAGGGGGGCGGCTTGGTGGTGACGGGTACTGCCTTGGCCCAAGTCGGCGACGATCCAATTGACGAGCGCGAATTTCGTCGGTACGAAGCCCGGATCCAATCGCAGCACCTCTCGCTAGCCCAAGGCGTGGAAAAGCACCGCGAGCACCTGCTGACTTTGATCGACATCAAGCTCATGGTGCGCGAGGCGTACGCGCGGGGACTGGACAAAAATCCCGAATGGATCAAGGCCGTGAAGCTCGCCCGGCACAAGGCCATGGTCGAAGCCTATATACGCGAACAGGTCGGCCTACAGATCGAGATTTCCGAAGACGAGCTGCGGGCCAATTTTGCCGCGCATCCGGCCCGCCACGCCGTGCGCGGGGCGCACATCCTGCTCGACAGCCGCGCCCGCGCCGATTCCATCTACGCGGAAATCGAGGCTGGCCGGACGACCTTTGAGGACATGGCGCGCAAGCATTCGCTGGACGCGGCAACCGCGGCCGCTGGGGGCTGGTTTGCCTCGTACTATGCCTTCGATCGGGTCTCAGACCGAGTGTACGAGCGCGTGTTTTCGTTGGATACAGGCGAGGTCAGCCCACCCTTCCGCACGCCGCAAGGCTGGGAGATTGCCAAGGTGGTCGATAAGAAATTGGTGCCTTTTGAGCAGTATCGCTCGGTGATCCAGCGGGCAACCTTTCTCGAAAAAATCGAGAACTTGCGCAGCGAGCACATCGACAAGCTGGTCGCTGAAAGCGGCTTGCGCCCGGTGGGGGAGCAGGTGCGGCGCTTTGTCGCGGCTTGGAACCAACAGCCTGGCACCCCGCAGCTTGCGCCCGAGGAGTGGGACGCCCCGCTCTACGAGTACGCCGGCGGCGTCATCACCATGCAGCAGGGCAGTTATCTGCTGCACAATACGCGGCTGGGTCGCGCCCGAATCGACAGTGCCTTGCTCGACGATCGCGTGCGCCGCCGCGGGGCACCAGACCTGCTTTTGGGTTTGGCCGCCGAGCGCGGTGGATACGCCAAGCAGCCCGAGGTGCAGGAGAAGGTGCAAGCCGAAAGGGAGCGGCTGCTCCTCCAAGGGCTGTGGGAAGAGGTACTTGAGGGCACCCTAGCCGTGAGCGAAGAAGAAGCGCGCGCCCACTACGAGGCGCATCCCGAGATGTACTGGGCACCGGAAGAAATCGTCATCCAAGAGATCATGGTTGCCGACGAGTCGCTCGCCCAAAGGTTGCTGGAGCAAATTCGCAATGGGGCCGACATGGGCGCACTGGCGACCAAGCACAGCATCCGGCGCGACGCGGACGAAAACGGCGGCCTCTACGCGCTGCGCGCATTTGAAAAGATCGTTTACAAGGAGCTGATGGACGCGGCCGTAACCGCGCCCGAAAGGGAATTGCAAGGTCCGATTGAACTGGTCAGCCCCGTGCCGTCTTCCCTGCGCGACCCCCAGCCCTTGGCAAGGGCCTTTTCGATCTTCAAGGTTTTGCAGCACCGGCCCAAGCGAGTGCAAGAATACGACTTGAGCCAACAGAAGGCCCACTACTTAGCCCGCCAAGCAAAGCAGCAGCGCGAATTGCGCGCCCTCAACCTTCAGTTGCGCGCCAAGTGGCACCCTGCATGGGGCATTAACGGCGATGCGCTCGCCCAGTACGCGCTGGCCAATCCCTGATGGAGAAAACGGCAACGCCTTTGGTACTTTTTTACTATTTCTACACTAAGCGGGAGTGAGAACCATGAAACGTCCATTGGATTTGTGGCTTTGGTTCCTCGCCGCTGCAGCGGCTACGAGCGCGGCGGCGGACATTTCTTTTTGGCAGATCGGCGGGAGCGGCCTCGGCTGGGCCGCTAGCGACTCGGCCCAAGTAATGATTGACTTTGCCGGTCCGCACAACTCGATCCAGCCGGTGCTGGTCAGCGCGGATACGACGGTCTTTCCCCTGCTCGCCAACTGGTCGCCTAAGAGGGACCCAGACGAGCTGGGTTTTGTCGATGGGGAACGGCCCCGTGCTTGGAAGGGCTGCTGCGGGACCTCTTCGACGGTTGACAACGCGCTCAACCTCATCGACGGCAGCGGCGCGACGTACAATCCGGTGACCAGCAACAGCATTACCAGCGAGTACTACACCATTGATTTGGGGGCCCCGGTGCCGCTGTTTCGCTTTGCCATGAGCACGCCAGACAAGGGATTCTACCGTTCAGATGGGACCCCGCTAGAGGAAGACGCCATCCCGGCCTATGAGGTGTCGATCGCCGCGGATACCAACAACGATGTGCTGAATACGTCCAATCCCATCGGCGAAATCATCGCGGAGGCGCGCGAGAATGTCATCTCCAAGATCGCGGCTGACTTTCCCCTACAATATGTGCGCTACGTGCGCTACAAGCGCAAGAATTCGATCCTCGACGAGGCGACCAATCAGTCGTCTGGGCATTCGGGCACGGCGCGCAAGGGGACGGTGGCCGAATTCTTCCTCTGGGGAGAGGGAATCCCCAAGCGGGCTACGTACAAGACGGTCATTTTCAACCTCGGCACGGTCGTCAACTTCGGGCGGTTGTTCTGGAAGGCCACGCCCATGCGCCTAGTTGACGGCGTGGCCGAGGAAGCCCCGGACGCCAACGTACAGATCGAGGTCGAAGCGCGCACCGGGATCGACGCGGATCCAGACATCTACTACGAGTTTACGGATATGGGGACGCGCGTCGTCGTCGAGCAGGCCCGCTATCAGGGCGTGCTGAAAAACCAGAGTGCGGCCATTACCAATGCCGACGGGCTGGGCGGAACCTTGACCCTTTCCACCCGGCCCAAGCCGGGGCTCCGCGCTGGCATTGAGTACGACCAACAAAACTGGACGTTCTGGTCCTTTCCGACGACCGAGTCCGACCGGCCCCTCAACCTCAATCGAGGGTCGCATTTGCAGATCAAGGTGGTGCTGCACAGCGAGCGGTTCGACGAGTTCGTGCGCCTCGATTCCCTGTGGATTGAGACCTCGCCGATCTTGGCCCGCCGCGTCGTAGCCGAGATAGCCCAGCTCGGCCAGCCCAACCCGGCGCGCGGCGTGGCCGAGGTCGCCTTGGGCGAGATGACGGACTTCACCTACGACATCAAGGCGGATTTCGCGGCTGGGGAGGTGGGTTTTGACGCCCTGCGGATTAGCACCGGCAGTGCGCAGACCGAGTTCAAGGGGCTGGAAGTGGATGGGGTCGCCGCGGATCCGGCCGGGGTCGCGGTTGCGGACGACGGCTTTGTCGTGCAGCTACCGCAGCGCATAAGCCGCGCCTACAACCCGAGCTTGCGGGTGACCTTTTCCGCCGAGGTCTTCGACTTTGCGCGCACCTTTGAGGGCGAGGTTTTCAACGTCGGCAGCGCAGACCTGCCGCAGCCGGTCGAGGGCGGGGACGTCAGCGACGCGGTCGGCACCAATAGCCTGCGGGTCTTGGCTGCGAGCGCGGCCAATCCGCAACTGGTGCAGGATGTGCGGTTCTCCAGCCGCGTGGTCACCCCCAACGGCGATGGGGTCAACGACGAGTTGGTCCTTTCCTACTCGCTCTTCGCGCTGCCGCAATCAGTGCCTGTACAGTTGCAGGTGTTTGCGCTGGACGGCCGCCGGGTGGCTCAAGTCGAGCGCGGCCAGCAAGGATCCGGCCCCCAGCGCTTGCACTGGGATGGCCGCGACCAGCGCGGTGAGACGCTCGCTCCAGGGGTGTATCTCTTGGGCATCGGGATTGAAGCCGAAGACGCCGGCGATCTGCAATTGAGGGCGGTCGGCATCGCATATTAGATTTACTTATTCCAGTATTCACTATTCACTATATTCTATTCTCTCTTGAGAGAATCGCGCTGCGTCTGTTTACCCCTATCATAAGCGAGACCACACCATGCACATACTTGCTCTGGCCTTGCTCCTACCTTGTGGGGCTTACGCCGAGTTCCTCACCTTCGACAGCCAAGCGGCTTGGGAGGCCAACTGGTCGCTCAAGCCGCAGTTAAACATCTTCACCCCCCAGGGGCACTTGGGGCTGGTCAAGTTTCGCAAGGACATCAACGCCGCGCTCGACGCCCATCTCTTCGTCCACCCGACGAACGAGCGCGGGGATGTGGCCGGCGGCATCTGGTCTGCGCTGAGCAACCCAAACGACGCCCCCCTGATCATCGACGGGGATGCCGCCACCTTTTGGAAGCCAGCCGGCGGCGACCCGCTCGACAAGTGGATCGTGCAAATCGACTTGGGCCGCGCGGTATTGGCCCGAGAGATCCGCATCCACTTTCCCGATGAAGAAGGGGCTACACCCTTCCGCCAGTTTAGCGTCTTTGCCTCTACAGGTGCCCACGTGGCGGCTTTAGAGGACGTATATCGCTTCGCGCCGATCTACCGCACGACCAAGCCCAACTTAGACGCGTATCTCAGCTTGGGGTTCAAGCCGGCCGTGGAGGATACCACCCGCGCCGTGGAGCAACTGAGCGATGTCAGCGGTCGCGACGATTTTACCGTTGACTTATTCAGATTCAAGGCCAACACCGCTGCCACCGGGGACGGCAACGAGCCACCGGAGACCGGCCCAGTGGGTTCGCGGGTGGCCGTCAACTCCAAGTGGCAGATGATCCAGTTCATCCGCTTCCTCGTGGATGAGCACCAGCTCGACGGGGCGCTCGCCGAAATCGAGGTCATTGCCGTCGGCGACAACATCAGCCTTGGGATCGAGGAAAAGGGCGGCACGTACATCAATGGATCGCGGGCGACCGACCCCTTCTTCTGGCTCGACGGCAACCTCAATACGTACGGGGTCATTGAGGTGCATCAGCAGTTTACCGAGTCGCGCGGCACGGCCTTGGAAGGGGGCTTGTGGTGGCAGGTGGATCTGGGGGCGACCTATTGGATCGACGACGCGTTTGTCTATTGGCAAAAGGCCGGCGAGCGCCTCGCCGACTTCCGCTTGGGCACCAACAACGCCGGCACGGGGTACACCTTTTTCTCTTCCGACGGCACCCAGACCCTGACCGGCGACATCGACTTTGACTCGTGGATTTTTGAACCAGAGTGGACCAATGAACGCGAGAAATACAAGCGGCACTACCGCTATTTGTTCAATCCGCGCAAGGTGCGGCACATCTTCTGGCTGGCCCTGCACGACTTGGGCTGGCGCGCCCATCCCATGGAGCTACAGATGTTTTCTCCGGGCTACCCAGCCGAAGTCGCGATCCAATCGAACTTTTTGGACCTGAGTGCGCTCGCTGGCGACGGGCAGCCCAAGGTACTTAAGGCCCTCCACTACGACGCTGACTTGCCGCCCAATACCCAGATTGAGTTGCGCTCCCGCTCGGGCAATGCGATGGGCGAGGTGTACACCTTTCACAACAAGATCGGCGAGGTTGTCACCGAGGAAAAGTGGAAAAGCTCGCCCAAGGTGCTGCGGGGCCGCGTGGATACTTCGGTCGTCGTCGGGGAGGATTGGAGCGAGTGGAGCAACGTGTACAAGCTGTCGGGCGAGCCGTTTAAGTCGGACTCGCCGCGCAAGTTCGTGCAGCTAGAGTTGGTTATGAGCACGGAAGACCCGGAGGTAGCCCCGGTGGTGCGCTCGGTCGAGTTGGAGTTCGTCGATGCGCTGGTCAACGAGGCGCACGGGTCAATTCTGCCGCGCCAAGCCAAGCCCAACGAGGATACCCGCTTCACCTATATGCTGTGGCCGTCTGTGGTCCCAGAAAACACGGGCTTTGACCGCCTGCGCTTGGTCGTGCCCGACTTGGTGCGGGCCGCTGAGGTCGAGGTGCGGGTCGCCGGTCAGAGCGTTGTGCCGACTGCTATGGACATTGCCGCGGATTCGCTGCTGATCGCCTTGCCGCAGGTGGTGCAAGGCGACTCCGTGCAGGTTGCTTTTACCACTCGGCTGGTGAGGAATGCTGCGGTCGTAGAAGCCGATTTGGGCCTGAGCGACGCGCCCGGTCTGTGGCAGGACGTCGAGCCGGCCGCGCGCCGCTCCAACGTGGTGTTCCTGCCCGAGTTAGCCGACAGCGACCGCTTGATTGGCGACTTGCAGCTTTCGAGCCGGGTGCTCACGCCCAATGGCGATGGAGTCAACGACTTTGTGGAACTGAGCTTCGTCGTCCTCAAGGCCCAAGATGCCGTGCCCATGGTTGAGGTGCGCGACTTGGTCGGCCGGTCAGTGGCCCAATTGACGCCAGCCGCAGAGGGGCCGACCCGCCGCTTTAGATGGGATGGCCAAAGTTTAGCTGGCGCGACCGTTCCCCCAGGCATCTATCTCTGGCGCATAGACGTAAACGCGGACTCAGGCGATGCTATTGAGTTGCGCGTAGTTGAGGTGGCCTACTAACATGTGGAGCAAACGCAGGGTTTACTGCTTGCTGGTGGGCCTGTTGCTCCCCGGCCCGAGCCGCGGCGAGGAAGTTCGCTTCGACTCCCCGGCCGAGTGGGCGACTTGGGACATCCCAGTGGACATCGTCCAGTTTGCCGACGACGGCTCGCTGAAGTTGAAGAAGTTCCGCAAGCAGATCAACGCCACCCTCGATGCCCACCTCTTCACCCAGCCCACCCAGAAGCGCGGCGAGGTCTCCGGGGGGATCTGGCAGGTAGGCTCCAATCCGACGGCGGCCCGGCGCATCATGGACGGGGATATGGAGACGGTGTGGCGGCCTAGTCCGTCCGACGATCTGGTCGATTGGGTGGTGACCATTGATTTGGGGCGGCCCGTGTTAGCCGAGCGCATTCGCTTGGTGTTTCCCGACCGCACGGGGGCGCGTCCTTTGCGGCAATTCAGCGTCTTTACGGCCAATGGTGCGCGCATCCAAGCCGCGGACGATGTCTTCAAATTCGGCCAAGCCTTTCAGACGACCCAGCCCAACCAAGAGCAGGTCGTCGATATTGAGCTAGTCGGCGAGCGCGACATAACGCGGGTCATCGACGCGAGCCTCGGGCTGGAGCCGGCCGCGCTGAACACCTTCCGCATGGTGCGTTTTGTGCGCGTACGCGCCGACGAAAAGAGTGCGGACGCGGCCTTGGCCGAAGTGGAGGTGACCGCCGCGGGCGACAACATAAGCCTCGGGGTCTTGGCGCGCGGAGGGAGCTTCGACAACGGGCTTTTGGCACGCGAGCCGCAAAACATGTTCGACGGCATCACCGACACGTACGGCAATATATTCACCGTCCAGACCAAGGGCGGCTGGCGCGAGAGCGGGGTGTGGTGGGCTGTTGATTTAGGTGCGCTGTTCTGGCTCGACGAGGCATTTATCTACTGGCAGCATCGCGGCGAGGGCCAGTCGAGTTTCCTGTTCGAGGGGTTACAGGCCGGTACTGGCTACCAAATCCTCTTTTCCGATGGCCGGCGCACCATTGCCGGCGACATCGACTACACGCCGCTGATCTTCGAGCCAAGGCCGGTCAGCAGCGAGGAGTGGGCCTTGCGCCACCACCGCTACGTATTTGCTCCGCGCAAAATTCGCTACCTGTTCTGGCATTCGCTGACCGATACGGGCTGGTTTTCCCACCCCATGGAGTTGATGCTGTTCTCGCCGGGCTATCCCGCGCAAGTGGTGCTGCGCTCGGATTTTATCGACCTCGGCCAACTCGCTGGCGACGACCGTCCCAAAGCCATCAAGCGCTTGCGCTGGGAGGCTTCTACACCCGAGCCGACGCGGTTGCAGGTGCGCTCGCGCACGGGCAACACCCTGCAAGAGCGATACACCTTTTACGACAAAAAGGGCGCGGAAGTCACCCAGACGCGCTACAACAGCTTGCCCAAAGTCATCCGCGGCCCCATTGACACCACCGTCGCCGTTGGAGCCGATTGGAGTGCGTGGAGCAACTTCTACCAGTTTTCCGGCGAGGCGTTTAAGTCGGAGACGCCGCGCCGCTTTATTCAATTGGAACTGATTCTCTCCACCGAGGATCCCGCTGTCGCGCCGGTGCTGCACGCCCTCGCGCTGGATTTTGAGGACGCACTGGTCGTGCAGGCGACCGGGCAGATTGCGCCGCGCCATGCCGTACCCAACGAGGCGACGCGGTTTACCTATGCGCTGCAAACGAGGGCGGCCGAAGATGATTCGGGCTTTGACCGGCTGCGCTTTTTCACGCCGAGCGCGGTGGATGCAGCGGATGTGCGGCTGCGGATTGGCGGCGTGGAACGCGCGGCGAGTGCGGTGCGCGTGGCCGGGGATTCGCTGCTGTGGGTGGATTTGCCGGAGACGGTGCGGACGGATTCGCTGGCGGTGGAATTTACCACCAAGGTGCTGCACAACGCCACGGTTTTTGCCGCCGACTTGGGGCAAGAAGCGCGTCCGGGGCTGTGGCAGTCGGTGGAGGCGGCCAAGCGGCAAGCCAACGTGGTATTTCTGCCCGACCTGCCCGGCAGCGAGCGGTTGATCGGTGCTTTGCAGGTTGTGCCGCCGGTTTTTTCGCCCAATGGCGATGGGATCAACGACCGCGTGCAGATTCACTTTGCGTTGTTCAAGGCGGTGGATGCGATTCCGAGTGTGCGCATATTCGACTTGGCGGGTCGGGAAGTGGCGGTGCTTGCTTCGTCGGGTGCGGGCGTGTTGCAGTCGTTTAGCTGGGGCGGGTTGGATGCGTCGGGTGCGCGAGTGGTGCCCGGCGTGTACGTGTGCCGCATCGACGCAGGGGCCGACGCTGGGCAGGGGGAAATGGTACGGGTGGTTTCAGTGGTGTACTAAAGGAGCTTGTCAGAGGCAGATAGAAGCCTCTGAAAATTCTCGGTGCGCCCCAAGATCAAGCGAAAAATCGGCGAACAAGGCTGGTTTCACGCGCACCCTAAGAGAGGCCGCCTAGGCCGCTTCTCATCAATTGGAGAACTGAAGTGACGTTGGATACCTCTAACTTACCACCGAAAATTTCATTGTCTGAAAAACGATTGACAATGATTCTTGCGCGAGATGAAGGATTGGTATGCGCTTTCTGTCCTGAGTTGGATCTGGTGACCGAAATGGCAACGCCTAATGAAGCCTTGGAAGATATGCTGGAAGCCATGCAGGATTATGCTGAGGAATATCTAGAGGAGTTGGAAATCTATCAAAACTGTCCCAAGCGAGACCATCACTTGCCTTACATCGAGGCGATTGCAGCGTGTAAAGATGCTTGGGATATTCGAATGCTAATCGAAATTAAACATGGCCGGATACAGGTTTGATCAATTTCGCAAAGTGTTACGGGTTTTGGGATTTGAAAAAGTTCGCTCTCGAAAACACGAGACTTGGCGTAAAGTGCTCGCAAACGGAACGATCTTGCGCGTTCGCATCAGCCACCAACATGGCCGCGACATTCCCCGGTGGCTGTTTTATGAAATGCTGCGACAGACGGGAATTGACGAAGAAAAGTTTCGAGAATTGATGTAGGTGATAAAGGCGTTCCTGCTAACCTGTTAAAACGGTATGATGCAGAGCAAACGCGGGGTTTACTGCTTGCTGATGGGCCTGTTGCTCCCCGGCCCGAGCCGCGGCGAGGAAATTCGCTTCGACTCCCCGGCCGAGTGGGCGACTTGGGACATGCCAGTGGACATCGTCCAGTTTGCCGACGACGGCTCGCTGAAGTTGAAGAAGTTTCGCAAGCAGATCAACGCCACCCTCGATGCCCACCTCTTCACCCATCCCTCCCAGAAGCGCGGCGAGGTCTCTGGGGGGATATGGCGTGCCGGTAGCAACGAGGCGGATGCACCCAAGCTCATTGATGGCGATCCAACGACCTATTGGCAGCCCGATGTTGCGGATCAACTCGTTGATTGGTCGGTCGATATCGACTTGGGAAGGCCGGTGCTGGCGCGAGAGATTAAGCTGACGTTTCCCGACGAGGAGGGGGTGCGTCCCTTGCAGCAGTTTAGCGTCTTTGTCACTCAGGGTGCCCGAATCCAAGCCCAAGACGATGTGTTCCGCTATCGCAAGATCTTCCAGACGACCAAGCCCAACGTCGAGACTACCATTGCGATTCCGCTGTTGGGCAGTGCGCTGGATACCACGCGAGTCATTGACGCGGACAGAAGCGTTGATTTGAATGCCGAGCAGGACTTCCAGATGGTGCGGCTGATCCGCGTCGTCGCCGATGAAAAGAGCCGCGATGCAGCTCTGGCCGAAATCGAGGTCCTCGCCGAGGGGGACAACGTTAGCTTGGGGACCTTGGAGCGAGGCGGGCGCTTTGAGCACGGCCTGCTGGCGCGCGAGCCGCAGAACATGTTCGATGGCAATATGGACACCTTCGGCAATATCCTCACCTCGGGGGGGACCAAGGGCGGCTGGCGCGAGGGCGGGCTGTGGTGGCAGGTGGATTTGGGGGCGCTGTTCTGGATTGACGAGATGTTCATATATTTTCAGACTCGGGGCGAAGGCACGTCGAGTTTCTTGTTTGAAGGGCTGCACCACGGGCGCGGCTACAACATCTTGTTCTCAGACGGGCGGCTCACTACGGGCGGAGATTTGGACCTGGCCTTCCTGCTGCGCGAGGACATCGCCATTGACGCGGCGTTGGCCTCCGCACGGCAGGTCCGCCACATCCGCTATCTTTTTCAGCCGCGCAAGATGCGCTACATCTTCTGGCACGGCCACGAGGACAGCGGCTGGTTTTCCCATCCCATGGAGTTGATGCTGTTCTCGCCGGGCTATCCCGCACAAGTGGTGCTGCGCTCGGATTTTATCGACCTCGGCCAACTCGCTGGCGACGACCGCCCCAAAGCCATCAAGCGCTTGCGCTGGGAGGCTTCGACGCCCGAGCCGACGCGATTGCAGGTGCGCTCGCGCACGGGCAACACCCTGCAAGAGCGATACACCTTTTACGACAAAAAGGGCGCGGAAGTCACCCAGACGCGCTACAACAGCTTGCCCAAAGTCATCCGCGGCCCCATTGACACCACCGTCGCCGTTGGAGCCGATTGGAGTGCGTGGAGCAACTTCTACCAGTTTTCCGGCGAGGCGTTTAAGTCGGAGACGCCGCGCCGCTTTATTCAATTGGAACTGATTCTCTCCACCGAGGATCCCGCTGTCGCGCCGGTGTTGCACGCCCTCGCGCTGGATTTTGAGGACGCACTGGTCGCGCAGGCGACCGGGCAGATTGCGCCGCGCCATGCCGTACCCAACGAGGCGACGCGGTTTACCTACGCGCTGCAAACGAGGGCGGCCGAGGAGGATTCGGGCTTTGACCGGTTGCGCTTTTTCACGCCGAGTGCGGTGGATGCAGCGGACGTGCGGCTGCGGATTGGCGGCGTGGAACGCGCGGCGAGTGCGGTGCGCGTGGCTGGGGATTCGCTGCTGTGGGTGGATTTGCCGGAGACGGTGCGGACGGATTCGCTGGCGGTGGAATTTACCACCAAGGTGCTGCACAACGCCACGGTTTTTGCCGCCGACTTGGGGCAAGAAGCGCGTCCGGGGCTGTGGCAGTCGGTGGAGGCGGCCAAGCGGCAAGCCAACGTGGTATTTCTGCCCGACCTGCCCGGCAGCGAGCGGTTGATCGGCGCTTTGCAGGTTGTGCCGCCGGTTTTTTCGCCCAATGGCGATGGGATCAACGACCGCGTGCAGATTCACTTTGCGTTGTTCAAGGCGGTGGATGCGATTCCGAGTGTGCGCATATTCGACTTGGCGGGTCGGGAAGTGGCGGTGCTTGCTTCGTCGGGTGCGGGCGTGTTGCAGTCGTTTAGCTGGGGCGGGTTGGATGCGTCGGGTGCGCGAGTGGTGCCCGGCGTGTACGTGTGCCGCATCGACGCAGGGGCCGACGCTGGGCAGGGCCAAGTAGTACGCACCCTAGCCGTAGCCTATTGAGGTATGCCATGACTGTCGCTCGAGCTGTGTATCGCGAGCAGAAGTGGATCATCTCGCCCTTTGGCGACCTGTTCTTTTTTATTGGTACGCCGCTTTTGTGCTTGGTGACCATGCTGCCCCTGCGGGCCGTGTTCGACTCGCAGACCATTGCCTTTTACGCGCTGGCATTGTTTGCCACCGGGCATCACCTGCCCGGGTTTATGCGCGCCTACGGCGACCCAGAGCTATTCAGCACCTTCAAGGAGAAGTTCATCGTCGCGCCAATTGTCGTGCTCGTGGTGACGGCGCTGGCGCAATTCAACACCCTGCACGGGCTTTTCTTGGTGGTCCTAGTGTGGGAGATCTGGCACCTCTTTATGCAGCACTACGGCATCATGCGTATTTACGATGCCAAAAACAAAATTTTCTCCAAGCTCAATTCCCGACTCGACTGGCTGTTGACCTTGTGCGCCTTTGTAACGGTGGTCATCTATAGCCCCGAATACTTCCACCGCATCCTCGACCACAATCAGCGCGTTGGCGTACCCTTCCCGTCGGCCGAATTGACGTTCCTGCTCAAAAAGGTGCTGTTCTATTGTACGCTGGCCGTGCTCGCGGCCTACTTGGCCAATATCGTCCAGCGGGCGGTCACCGGTCAGAAGATAAGCCTGCCCAAGGTCGCGGTGATGGCGACGACCGTGTTTATCATCTACTATGGCTGGATACATATCAACGACCTCGTCATCGGCTACGCAGCCTTTGCCGTTTTCCACGATATCCAGTACTTCGCCATTGTCTGGATCTACAACAACAACCTCGTCAAAAGGCAGGAGCGCACGACCAAGCTCCTGCGCACCTTCTTCACCACGCGCACCTTGCCGATACTGATCGCCTATGTGCTAGTCTGCTTCGCCTACGGCAGCATCAACATGATGGAGGGCTTCCTCAAGTCCGAGCAGGCGATCAAAATGGTCGAGATTTTCGTCATCACCTCGACGCTTTTGCACTACTACTTCGATGGGTTCATCTGGAAAATCCGCGACCGCAAAAACCAAGCCAATCTGGGGATCAACGCCGCGGAAGGGTCCAACCGCATTGGCTTGCAGGCATTGCCAAGCGGCTTGGCCGCGTACTGGCGCGAGGCCGGCCGGCAAGTGGCCTATTTTGCGCTGCCGGTGATGGCGCTCTCGCTTTTCCAGTTTTATTGGACGGCCAACGAGGCCGAGGCGCGGGAGAAGATGGTCGAGTTGTTCCCGGATTTGGCCGGTGCCCACAACAACCTCGGCGTCTTATACGCGCGGCAGGGCGATTGGGAAAAGGCTGCT
Source organism: uncultured Latescibacterota bacterium (assembly GCA_958295495.1). Lineage (GTDB taxonomy): Bacteria > Latescibacterota > UBA2968 > UBA8231 > UBA8231. The sequence goes on along the minus strand of OY282352.1, from coordinate 5,009,761 downwards.
GGCCAGTATCGGCGGGCACTGGAGCTGGACGGGGGGGCCTATGAGGCGCATAAGAACCTCGGCCTACTCTACGCGCGGCAGGGTGCGCTCGACAAGGCGCATATCCACTACCAGCAGGCCATAGACCGCAAGCCGCGCTACGTCGAAGCACTCAACGCGCAGGGCTTGGTCTTTTTGCAGCGGGGCGAATTCGCCAAGGCGGAAAAACGCTTCCGCGAGGCCCTCGACGAGTTCGACTACGCCCCGGCGCACAACAACCTCGGCACGGCCTATTTGCAGATGGGAAACTTCTCAGCGGCGCTCGCGGCCTACGAAAAGGCCGTCGCGCTCGACCGGGCCGATGCCTCGCACCACTTCAACTTGGGGTTGGCCTTGCAGAAGGCCGGAGAGAACGAACGGGCAGTCGCTGCGTTTGCCGCGGCGCTCTCTTTAGAGCCACGCCACGTCAAAGCCTATTTGAGCATGGCGCTTTCCTACCAGCGGCTGGGCCACCGCGCCGCGGCGCGGCAGGCCTTGCAGCAGTTGTTGGCGGTGGAGCCGAACCACGCCACGGCCGCGCGGCTGTTGGCCCGGCTGTAAGCGGCGGTCCTGCCTAATGGCGATGCGCTCTGGGACCGTCAGTAGCCAGCGCGAGGGGATAGACCTCCAAACGCTCTAAGGCCGTGGCGTCCTCGCGGACCCGGTACATCCCATTGGCTGGCACGTCTGTAAAGGTCTGCACCGCGCCCGAAGGCCAGTGCAAAATCAGCGCGTCGAGTACTTCAGCTTCCCCCAGCCCGATCTCCTGTTGTAAAGTCGAAGCCCCAAAACTCGCGCCCGTGCCGGCGAGGACGTGAATCGTCCGCGTCCCCGCTCGGGCCTTGATGCGCGTGCCGATCCCGGCGCGATTGGATTTAGTTCCCTCCAGTTTGAGGGTGATCCAATGGTTGCCGTGCCCGGGGTTTTCAAAGAGCACATTGGTGTACACGTCTCCCGAATAGGCCCCGCCGACCACCGCGTAGATGTCCTGATCGCCATCGTTGTCGATATCGCCGAAGGCGACGCCATGTCCTTTTTGCAGGTGGCCGAAGCCGCCGGAAGTGGTCACATCCTCAAAGCGCTGCCCGGCGGCGTTGCGGAACATGCGGTTGGGCATTAGCGAACGGTAGTCTGGGTCGCCGGTGCCAGCGTAGAAATCGAGCCAGCCGTCGTTGTCGAGGTCGCCGAAGTTGCAGCCCATCGTGTAGAGGACTTTGTCGCTGTGGGTTTGTTGGGCCATGTCGGCGAAGGTGCCGTCGCCTTGGTTGCGGTAGAGGCGGGGCGGCTCGCCCTTGTGCGGCAGGCCCAAGTAATCGGCGGCGACATCGCCAGCGTCGGCCTTGTAGCCAGAGACGAACAGGTCGAGGAAGCCGTCGTTGTCGTAGTCCCAAAACCACACCGGGAAGCTGAACGTCGGTTGGCTCACGCCGGCGCCGGCGGTGATGTCGGAGAAACGCCAGCGGCCTTGGGCGTCTGGGCCGTCGTTGTGGAAGAGCAGATTGGGCTGTCCGAGGCGGGAGATGTAGAGATCGGGCCGGCGGTCGTTGTCAATGTCGCCCCACGCCACCCCTTTGACGAAGCCCTCCACGTCCAAGCCGACTTCCGGTGCTACGTCGGCGAAGGTGCCATCGCCTTGGTTGCGGAACAACTCGCAGGGATGCCGCTGTTGGGCGGAGGACTCGTTGCCCACGAACAGGTCGAGCCAGCCGTCGTTGTCAAAGTCGGCCCAAGCAGCCGTCTGGGTGGGATGTAAAGTGAGCAGTCCAGCCGCCGCAGTTACGTCGGCAAAGGTGCCGTCGCCTTGGTTGCGCAACAGCGAGTTGGGATGGAGGCCGTCGGCACCAAACCAGCCGCCGCGCAGGACCAGCACATCGGCGAAGCCGTCGTTGTCAAAATCCGTCTGCACGGCGTTGAGGCCGCCAACTAGGCCGGTCAGGCCAGCGGCGGTGCGCTCGGCAAAGGTGCCGTCGCCTTGGTTGCGGAAGTAGCGCAGTGGATCGCTGAGGCCCCACGAGGTGGCGATGATGTCGAGGAAGCCGTCGTTGTCAAAGTCCTCCATAATGCCGCCCCCGGCCAAGCCGAGGACATCCAGCCCTAGGGCGGGGGCTTGGTCGGAAAAGCGGCCGATATCGGCGTCAGCGGCGAAGACCTCCGGGGGAATGAGATGGGCGGCTGGCACTTGGTGCGGATATTCGCCCACGGTCATATAGGCGATGTTGAGCAGCCAGCGCGAAGTCAGGTCGTAGGGCGTCTTTTCTAAAATTGCTCGGTAATAGGCGATGGCCGCCCGCGATCCGTCTTGCGCTTTGTGAACTCCCTCAGCGGCGATGGGCAGCAGGCAGGAAGCGAGGTTGTGGCCGTCGATGCAGTTTTGCTGCTCGCCGAGCCGCAAGTAGGCGAGAGCGATCATTTCCTCGAGGCTCGGCCGGGTGCGGAAGCGATGGGCAGCAGCTTGGCCGCGCACCTGCTCAAAGAGGGCGGCTGCTCGAGCGGACGCGCCGGCGCGCAGCAGCTCTTTGGCCAGTTCGACCTGCTGGCTGAGTTGTTGCAGAGGGTCGTCTGGCGCGGGCTGGCGGCGCAGCCAGTCAACGCGGTGCTGACTCAAATAGATGTTGTCCGCGGCGTTGGCATGGGCGGCGAGGGCGGCTAATTGCTCGGCCATGCGCTGGGTGCCGGGCGTCTGGTAGGGATCGGCAGCGCAACTGGCTAGCGCGAAAACCAAGGGGGCGATGGCGCAGGGGTTCATAGCTTGGTGAATTGGGCGTTGGGGGCTAGGTGAGAAGATAGGGGGGTTAGACAACGTTAGGTAGCAAATTCCCCGGCGTCTTTTTATTTGAGCAGGGTCAGTTGCTTAGTGGCTAAATAGGCCCCGGCGCGCAAGCGGTAGAAATAGGTGCCGCTGGCGACCGCGTGACCGGCGGCGTCGCGCCCGGTCCACTGGGTGCGATAGCGGCCGGCCGCCAAGTGGCGGGCGACCAAGGTGCGGACCTTTTGGCCGAGCGCGTCGTACATATCCAATTCGACGGCGGTCGGGGCTGCTAGCTGGAATTCGATGGTCGTGGCCGCGTTGAAGGGGTTGGGGTAGTTCTGGGCGAGGGCAAAGGTAGCTGGCGTGGTCTCTTTGGCAGCGGCGAGGTCTAGGCTGGCGATCCATGCCGCGATGAGGTCGGCCCCGCGCTCGTCGATGATTGACGACGCCAGCGGGGGCATGCGAAAGGTGCCCAGCGTCAGCATCCGCAGGTAGAGCGTGGAAAGCTGCGGGGCCCCAGGGGTGAGAATGAGGGCTGCTGGCTCGCCCAAATCGCCGAGCGTGGGGAAAGCCCCGATAGTATTGGTTGCGGCCAAGGGCGTGTCGTAGCGCAGGTCGAGGATGGTGCGGCCGACGCTCTCGGGCCGATGGCACGGCGCGCAGTTGACGTGCAGGTACGAGCGGGCGCGCTGGTCGAGCGGGACGCTGGGGTCGAAGGGGTTGGGCAAGCGGGGCAAGGAAGCCAAGTCGGCTGGCAGCTCCCCGGTGAAAAGACCCTGTTGGGCGAGGGCGTGCAACTGGTTTGGTTCCGCGCCCGCGTGGAGCTGGGCCGCGTGGACGCCGAGGACGTAGCCCGCCCCCTTGGTGTGGCAGACCTCGCAGTCTTGGCGGGCGGGAAAGTAGTACTCCTGCAAGAGAAAGCCCACCCGATCTTGCGGGTCGTCAATCACGTATGTAACCGTCGTGCTATCGGCGAGCAAGGCGGCGTCGGTGCCGGCTTCGTTCCACAGATAGCTATACCCGTCCCAACCCGGGGCCTCCACGCGCTTGACGAGGAAGCGCGTTTCGATGATGCGCCGACTGGCCGGATCGCCGCGCACCAAGTCGAGGTAAAAGTTCTTGATCAGGAGGGTCTGGTCGGGAAAGCTCCAAGGCCCGCTGCTGGCAAAGGCAATGCGCTCGCCGGGCGGCAGGCGAATGAACCGCGTTTTTGTGGCTCCGTCTGACCAAAACGGCGCATTGACTTTGTACGGCACCACGCCGGCTGCCGGCGTTTGCGTGCTTAGGTCGCTGAAAACCTGTGCGTCGGCCAAGCGCGCCGGCGGGAATTCCTCTGTGGGCGGCAGGACGATTTCCCACAGCCCGCGCTCACCGCTCCATTCGATCACATAGAGGCGATTGCCGATAAGTTCCGCGTCGATAGGGTTGGAAAACCCGCCGACGAGGCGGGTGATGCGTGCTTCGTAGGTGTCGCCGACTTTTGCCAAGTCGAGATGCAGCAGGTCTTGGCTGGGGTCGTTGAACGGCCCGTTGACGCTGTCGCCTTCTGGGTCGCCCCGCGTCCAACTGAGTGTGAAGCCGCCGCCTTGGAAGGGCGCGGCGAGGGCATGGTCCACATCAAACACCAATCCGAGCGGCGAGCGGTGCGCGGTGAAAGTGCCTAAGCGCACGCCTTCTTCGCTGGCGTCCTTGATTTGGCCGTCGGCTGGATCGCGGTAGGCGTCGGCGTCTGGTCCGAGATTGATCACCGGATCGGTGAAAGTGCGCGGCGGCGGTGGGTACGTGGGATCGTTGTGGTAGTAGCCTTCGCGCACGGCCGTGGAGCGGGGGGAAAGGAGGAAGTCGGCGGCCGGGTCGTAGTCGGGAAATTGCTGGGGGGTGTCTTCGAGTCCCATGCGCCAAGGAAAGCCGTAGTGGTGCCCTTGGCGCAGCCAGTTGAGTTCCTCGGGCATGTCGCGGCCCGGCCCGTTTTCCGTGGCGAAGAGGGCGCCGTTGGGCGCGAAGGCGAGGTCGTAGGCATTGCGCAAGCCCTCGGCAAAGAGGAAGCCTTGGTCGAGGAGGACATAGCGGTCGTTGGGCAGCACGAGGTCGCGGGCACTGGTCGGAACGCGCAAAATGACGGCCGTGAGCGCGGTCTCGCGCAGCCCGGGGAAGTGCCCATCGCCGTCTTGTATCTCTCCGTGATCGGTGCGCGAGCCGCTGTTGACAAAGAGCGAGCGATTGTCCGGGCTGACGACTAGCGCGTTGACCTCGTGGTTGTAGATGCAGTCGCACCGCTCATAGGGTTCGGTCTCTGCGAGGGTAAACCAAGTGCGCTCGCCGCTGTTTGGATCGACCTCGCCCTTGGTGATGGTGGCGATGTTGTACATGGACAGGTCGATGCGTTTGAGGACGTAAAAAGTGCCGTCGGCGTCGATAAACAGGGCGCTCGGGCGAATGAAGCCGTGGTCCGCGGCCGTGAACACCGTGCTTGCCGGCACGAGGGTGATGTCGCCGTTGGTCTTGAGGACGTAGCGGTTTTTGGTGGTGGGGTCGCGGCCAAAGATGGAGGCGGCGAGGATGTCGGCGAGGGGAACGTCGGCGGGCAAGTTGTCTGGGTCGAGCTGTTCCCACTGCCGCTGGCCGGTGTCGGCGTCGAGCAAAAGCCCGCGGGCGAGGGCAAATTGGCCGCTATCGCGGGGGCCGTGGCGATTGGATGCAAGGTAGAACGAGCCGTCCAGCCCGATGGCAAAGCCGGTGAAGCCGCTGCGGATGCCGTGGTCGCTGTGGGAATACGCTGGGACGCGCTGAGCCGCCGCTAGGTCAATGCGCTCGAGCGCGCCGTCCTGCCGCAAGATGTAAAGCGCGTCGTCGCGCGGGTCTTTGGCGATGCGGATGGTGCCTTGGGAGACGTTGAGGATGCGGCGGATTTCGAGGCCGTCGCGGGTGGCTTGCGGGTCGGCGTAGGCGGTGGAGCAAAGGGCAGCGAGGGCGGCGAGGGCGGCGAGCGAGAAGCAACGGACCAGCATGGAATTCCTTATCAATGCTCATTTGAGCAGCGTGAGTTGGCGAGTGGCGACAAAGGTGCCGGCCGATAGCTGGTATAGATACGCGCCGCTGGCTACCCGCTCGCCGCGCCCGTTGCGGCCGTCCCAGTGCCGGCGGTGATGGCCGGCGGGCAGAAAACCGCTGATGAGGGTGCGCACGCGCTGTCCGCTGCTGCTGTAAATGGCCAACTCGACTGGGGACGAGTGGCCGAGTTGGAAGGCAATGGTGGTGCTGGGGTTAAAGGGGTTGGGGAAGTTTTGGGCCAGCGCAAACTCCGCCGGCACAACGCCTGCGGCCTCGGCAACAGCCGTCTCGGTTGCAGCTTGCGGCAGGACGATTTCCCACAGCCCGCGCCCGCCGCCCCACTCGAGGACAAAAATGCGATGGCCGATGATTTCCGCGTCAATAGGGTTGGAAAATCCGCCGACGAGGCGGGTGACCTGCGCTTCGTAATTGTCGCCGACTTTTGCCAAGTCGAGGTGGAGCAGGTCTTGGCTGGGGTCGTTGAACGGCCCGTTGACGCTGTCGCCTTCTGGGTCGCCTTCGGTCCAGCTGAGCACGAACCCGTCGCCTTGGAAGGGCGCGGCGAGGGCATTATCCGCGTCGAATACCAACCCGAGCGGCGAGCGGTGCGCGGTGAAGGTGCCGAAGCGTACGCCTTCTTCGCTGGCGTCCTTGATTTGGCCGTCGGCTGGGTCGCGGTACGCGTCGGCGTCCGGCCCGAGGTTAATCACCGGATCGGTGAAGGCGCGCGGCGGCGGGGGATACGTGGGATCGTCGTGGTAGTAGCCTTCGCGCACGGCCGTGAACCCGGCGGGGAGGAGGAAATCGCTGGCCGGGTCGTAGTCGGGAAATTGCTGGGGGGTGTCTTCGAGACCCATGCGCCAGGGGAAGCCGTAGTGATGCCCTTGGCGCAGCCAGTTGAGTTCTTCGGCCATGTCGCGGTCTGGCCCGTTTTCCGTGGCGAAGAGGGCGCCGTTGGGCGCGAAAGCAAGGTCATAGGCGTTGCGCAGGCCCTCGGCAAAGAGGAATCCTTGGGTGCGGAGGGCGTCGCGGTCGTTGGGCAGTACGAGATCGCGGGCATCGGTCGGGACGCGCAAGACAATAGCCGTGAGTGCGGTTTCGCGCAGGTCGGGAAAGGCTCCTTTGCCGTCTTGCACTTCGCCGTGATCGGTGCGCGAGCCGCTGTTGATAAAGAGCGAGCGGTTATCCGGGCTGACGACCAGTCCGTTGACTTCGTGGTTGAAGATGCAGTCGCACCGCTCATAGGGTGCGGTTTCCGCGAGGGTGAAAAAGGTGCGCTCGCCGCTGTTTGGATCGACTGCGCCCTTAGTGATGGTGGCGATGTTGTAGCTGGATAGGTCGATGCGCTTGAGGACGTAAAAGGTGCCGGCGTCGTCGATAAACAGGGCGCTTGGGCGGCTGAGGTCGTGGTCGGCGGCCGTGTACACCGTACCTTTTGGCACGAGAGTGATGTCGCCGTTGGTCTTGAGTGCGTAGCGGGTGTCGGTTGTGGGATCGCGGCCGAGGCTGGTCGCGGCGAGGATGTCGTCGAGGGGAACGTCGGCGGGCAGGTTGTCCGGGTCGAGTTGCTCCCACTGCCGCTCGCCGGTGTCGGCGTCGAGCAAAAGCCCGCGGGCGAGGGCAAATTGTCCGCTGTCGCGGGGGCCGCGGCGGTTGGATGCCAAGTAGAACGAGCCGTCCGGCCCGATGGCAAAGCCAGTGAAGCCGCTGCGAATGCCGTGATCGTCTTTGGAGTATGCGGGCGCGTGCTCGGCCGTCGCTAGGTTGATGCGAGCGATTGAGCCGTCTTGCCGCAAGGTGTAGAGCGCATTGTTGCGCGGGTCCTTGGCGATGCGGAGCGTGCCGCGGGGAACGTTGAGGACGCGGCGGATTTCAAGGTCGTCGCGGGTGGCTTGCGGGTTGGCATAGGCGGTGGAGCAAAGGGCGGCGAGCAGTAGATAGCGAATGAACATAGGGACCTTTCATGGGGAGGTATGAGTTAAATTGGGTGATTCATAGGCGAGCCTCAATAGTGATCCGGCCACCGATAGCGACTTGAATATACAGGTCATACCCGTTGAGCAAGGCCATGCCTACGAGGGGCATCGTATCCGCCGAGTCCGTCTCAATCTCCCTCGGCTGACCATCCCAAAGCACCGTAACATCATATATATCGAAGATGTCCTCACTACCGTTGGCTAATGTAGCTCGGCCACGCCCTTGGCGGCTCAGTCCAAGGGCCGCAATGAGATGTGGCGGCAACGTGAGAAAGCCGTTGTATCCTGTATCGACGACGGCGTCCACCGCGCACTTTTGTCCTGCTGGCCCCTGTACTTCAAGGCGGATGACCGCTTCGTAGTCGGTGCTGACAACGCCGGCGATCATCTATTTCCCTGCAACGGACGACCACCAAAGTGGCGCAGCGCCCTCTGGCCGATGCGGATGCACCAGATTTCAGCGTCGGGACATTGGGTGAACAGACGCTTAGATGCAGCGAGGGCGTTGTCGTCGATGGCATAGGTGCCGCTGTCGATGTCGATGGCGACGACTTTTCCAGCGTGGGTCTTTTCCACTTGGTGGCGAATATGTCGCTCGTACAGTTCGTCGCCGCGTCGTGCGGTCTCCTCAGCGGAATAGCGGGATTGCTGGAGTGGCATGGTAGTTATCCTGCAGGATGTAAGGGCATCGGCGAGCGGAGCGGGTACGTCTTCTTCCGTTGGGCTTTTAACGACCAGCTCAAAAGAGCGTACGTAATCAAAAAATGTCCCGGAAGGATGTTCTGTTTTCTGGGGCAAGACGATTAGAGACGTCCACCTTGGGCCTCCCTCGTATGCCGTTTTCGGGAGTATGAGTTCGGCTTCTGAGCCTTCTCCAAACTGGGAAACACTGCGTAGCTCTTCTACCGAATACACGTCTGCCGAATCATCTTTTGAAGGCGGCTCCGGCGGCTCTGGCAACAGATACTTCACAGATAGACTATGGATTATAGACGCTTCATATCCGATGCGTTTCCGTGGCATTCGCGGCGGCCTTGTGAACACCTCGGCATGCAGCCGGCCCAAATATAGTCTGCCCGGATGCTCATGTCGAATAGACAGGGCAGGGCGGCCTAGGAGGCGTCAATCCGCGTCTTTTTACCGCCGTGGACGCTCGGCTCGGCGCACCATTGGGCGCGCAAAAGGGCGAGGGGTTCGAGGGCGGCTTCGGGAAGGTGCAACAGGTCGATCAAGACGGCGCGGTCGAGGGCTTGGCGTGCGTCGTCCCGATACGCTTCGTTGGCTGGGAGGAACGTCGCGTCCTTGAACTGCTCAAAGATCGCCTCGGCGTGGGCGAGTTGCGTCGGGCTGAGGGCACATGGGTCTAAGACCGTCAGGCGGGGCAGTTGAGTGATCGTGAGACACGCTCGGCCCTGCTGCTGTCGGGTTCCGATCCACCAGAAGGCGAGGAGCCCCAGCGTCGTGTTGGACCACAAGACGAGGGGTAGGCTCCACTCATCTTGGGCTGGGAGAAAATTCGGCCATGCCCTGCCGCCGATGGCTTTGGCGGGCGTGAGGCAGGCGGTGAGGCTTTGTGAGTTGATCTGAAAATCAAGAGTGAAGTGCAACCGCGAGGCTGTGCGATTCCAGACAGCGACCGCGCGTTCCGCGCAGCCGGGGCGCACCTCGCCTTCGCTATCGGGTGGGACGACGAGACGCCGTTCGCGCTCGGCCTCGTGTTCCCACAGCACAGGATACTCTGGCACCCCTTGAATGGGGATGATGTCAAACGGCCCTCGCGGTGTGCCATTACTGGCTTTCCCGGCAATGTCGAGGTGATAAAGTCCCCGCTTGCCCAGAGAATCAAGGCACGTCGTAGAAAGGGGAACGGAATAGCCTTGAGGCAACCGGAGCGTCCCTTCCGCCAGTCTCAAGGCGGTATCGGCTAAGGCGGTTTCACGGAGGAGGGCGCAGCCGCTTTGACTTAGCGATGCTTGGATGTAGGTGCCGATGGTCTCGCTGGCACCGACGCAGAGCCGTCCCCGTCGCGCTTGGGGCGAGAGCCGACGCACCGCCCGTGCCATTTCAAAGGCTTCCGCGAGGCTGCGTGGCCGATGGCGGAGGTTGACGAACAACGTTTCCCCATGCTGTCCCTCGTCTCGTCCAGCGTACCGCTTGGTAGCTACTATGAGAGCTTCCGCCATGCCGGTGTCGGCCGAAAAGGCCCGATCGGTATTGCCGTGCGCCGCAATGGTCAGTACGGTCAAGTCCTTGTACTCGCGTTCCAGCAAGCGACGGGCATTCGCCCAAGAGCCACCACTTATACACGCCGCTGGCAGCACCAGCGCGAGGACGCCACCGGACTTGAGCTTGACGTGGGCGAGGTCGATGAAGTTGGAGGCTAGTCCGGCGTTACCGTGGCCAGCTAGGTCGCCGCTCTTTTTTAACTTGGCGCATATCCCCTTTAACCGAGTGCTCATCTGCCGCTGTTCGTCTTCACTCGTGCCCAACCCGGCAAACGACGGCACCGGCACCGACCCCTCGATATTCTCGTGATTGGTTGGTCGCGTAAAGGGCGGATTCATAATCACCAAATCGGCCGTTTCGCGGGGGAGGATCATGTCTTGGCTCCCCTCGGCTTCCACATCCGCGCCCGTGCCCTGCGCCACGGTGGCCCCAGTCCCAAACAGCGACGGCGCGGTGTCATCCTCAATCAGATCGAGTGCCCCCAGTGCCATAGTATGCCGCTTTTCCTGACTCTGCTGGCCGTAGGGCAGCGTGTGGACGCGGGTGTGACCAAACGTCGTCCCCGGATGAGCACTCGACAGGATGGACGCGGTCAGGTGCGTGGCCGCTGGCATGATGTCGGCCGCGACGAGGGCGCGTTCCATCATTTGCCGATGCAGCGTCTGATCGTCGCCGCCGGTCCGCCGGTGCCGCGCCGATAGAGCGCGATACGCCGCCGATAGCAACGCACCCGTACCGCAAGCCAAGTCCGCGACTTGGAGACCGGTAAGAGCGTCCGGGTCGGACCAATCCGTTTCCAAGCGAGCTACGGCCAACTCGCCGAGTAGGGCCGCGGAGGTCGGCAGCGTGTAAAATGTAGCGAGGAACTTCCGGTCGGCGATGAGCCGTTGGAACATTCTACCGGAAAGGTCGTGCAAGGTAGTCGCGCCCAAGCCAGCCAAATCGCTGGCGGCCTGCGCGAGGCGGTTGAGGACCGCATTTGCCGTGCCGTCGGGAATGGGCAGGAGCAAGTCGGAGGCAATGCGAAAGATCGGATAGTAGTTGATGTTATCGAGGATGTGCTGCCAACAGGCCAGCAGCCGGCTCTTGCTGACATCGTTGCGCCCCGGAATACGCAATTCGTCGATAGTGGCGATATTGTGCGCTTCAACAATAGCGGTATGAAAAACGAGCGCGTTGGCGACGATAGCCATCGCCATGCGCGAGGTTTGCTCGCCGTCCTCTTGGTGGAGGAACTGCGCCATTTTCTCTAGCGCGTGAGGGCCAGCCGTTTCGCGCAACTCGTCGCTGGCATCGCCAATGCTCTGTTCGAGAATCTGCGTTCCCTCGGCCAGCAGTCGCTCGGACAGCGAGACGTTTTCAACACAGCTAGCCAGATCATCAATAGTGCCGACGAGCCAATCCGTGGCTGGCCAGCGCATGGCCATGTCCGCTGCTTGCAGTGCGTGTGTGCAATAGCGGAACTCGGCCGCCTTGATGGCCCGCTCCAAGTCTTGCTGCGGCACCTCGCTCAGGGCTTTCGGAATTTGGACGGCGATGGTTTGCTCAATTTGGGCACCCTGGTACTGCAAGAATTTCCCCAAGCGTTTGCGGGCGTCTTCTTCGACGCTGCGCGCCGGTTCAAATTCGGTTTCGAGGACGACCGGGATGCCGCCCGGAGGACGAATGACGATATCCGGCCGCTGCGCGGTCTCGCGGACGACGCCCTGTTGCTCCGCACCGGTGCGGTCGCGCCAACGCGGATGCTTGGTCCGCAGCACATTCGACAGGGCGACGTTAAAGGCGATTTCGTTGGTTCGGGGCACGGCTCGAGAAAGTTCAGTCTATTTGAATGGCTTGAGCGGATAGTTTTTCGTCCAACTCGGTTGACGGGATAATATCGACCACATCCATCATCTCTTTAGTCAATGTACTTTTTAGAAAACCTCTCAAATTGTCTGTCAGGTAGTCCATCAGCATAACAGAATCCGGCGAAGCTGTGGTCGCCACGAGCCAGAATTGAAACTTGTTCTCTGGCAGAAACTTTCTCACCTCGTCCCGCGAGCTCGCCAGGCGGCACAAGACCAACATTGACCCGTACAGCTTGAGACGGTTTTCTTTACGAAATTCATCGTAGAGCAAGGCTTTTTGGTCGTTGTCGTTGAGGTAAGCGTATTTTTGCTTGAAGGCAGCGATTGTCCCTTCCAATTTGGTTTCCTCGATAAGAATGACGCTTTGTTTATCCTTGCTGACCGTTACATAGTCGCAGCACTCGCAGGTCCCGAGCTTGGCAGCACGACGCATGTCGGATTCTTTCGCCGTGCTGTCCATCCGATACGCTTTGAAGCCGCCGCCTATTGACTCGGCGAATTGGGATAAGGGCATTCTACAGCCCTCTGATGTAGAGATCGGAGAAAGGCTTAGTCAACGACTGTTTGACTTCTGCCATCACCGCATCCATGTCGTCGTTCCATTCGGCGTCCGGCGGAAACTTATTCAACCTGACCAACTCCCGATATTCCGGTTTTTCCTTTACATGCACCTCAAGCCACTTGAGGATCGTCATGCTATGGGTAGAGACGACCACGTTGACTCCCTGACGGGCTAAATCAAAGAGAATCGCCGCCATCTCAACTTGCCAAGCCGGATGGAGATTGGACTCAGGTTCATCGATAAAGAGAAAAGAGCCTCGGTCTAAGGCCCCTCGTTCAATCAACAGGGCCAGCATGCCCATGTTTGCAACGCCCGCTGACGCGAGGGAGAGCGGAATGGACTTGCCGTTTTTTTGGAATTCGAGATCGCCTGCTTCGCTCAGCGCAATTTTTCCGCCAATCGCATGGTGCAAACTGTTGTGGATTCCGGTGAGATGATGGTCTATATGCGTCCTTCGGAGGGCGGCGGCTAGGTCGTAGAAGTACGCTGGGACGCCGTTCAGAGAAGGCCCTAAAGGGGAACGCGAGTCGAGCTTAATCGACTCCAGAGGGTTTTTCAGTTTCCAATAAAGCGGAGATTCTAAATAGAAGACTTCGGGGAATGATTGCACGTTCTCAACGATTTGCGGGCTGGGCATGAACTTGAAGTCCTCCTCTCCGCGTAATTCGCCTACTCCTTGGACGCTAAAATACAAGGGAGAATCGCCATCCCCTTTGAGAGTTGAAAAATCAGGCACTTGAAAATTTCCATATACATTCTGGCGAAACTTGTAAAACCATCCGAGGTGAATTGCCGTTTCTGCGTCGCTGAAGCCCTCTTCCAAATAATTTATGATGTTTGCGAGGAGGCTGAGCATATAAGGTGAATAGCCACCGGCTTTTTTTGTTTTAATGTCATTTTCGAGGGTGTGCAGATGGCTCTTTATTTCCTCGATCTCAGCTACCAATGCAGGCTGTACCGCCTTGAGCGCGTCGAGTTCACTTTGGCTCGGATGACTTGGGCGCACCGCCTGCAGGATAGAGTTGATCTTTTCTATCCCTTTTCTAACGGCGGACGAGGAGTGTTCTCCTCGCTCGCCATAATGGCGTTGCAAATTCAATTTGAAGAAAGAGGTAATCAAATTAGAAAATGCTTCAAAAGACACTAGGGCATGATTGGCGTTCCTCGTATCAAGCGTCGAATACAGCATCTTCGACACAAACGTCTTGCCGGTATTGTTCGGCCCGGCGAATACCGTGAACGGACCAACTTGGACGGTCGCCTCGTTGATTGGCCCAAAGTTCTCAATTTTCAACTCAAGGTCCATAAGCCCCTTTCTTTTTTCAGGGCCTCTGTGTCCGCAGCACGTCCCATAGTCGGGCGTTGAAGGCTTGGGGTTAGCCGACGATCCGCTCGCCAAAAAGCGTGTGCGAGGTGGCGCGGGTGATGCGGACAGGTACGAGCGCGTTGCTCTCTGCTGCTTGTGGGAAAATCGCCGTCTTGCCCTGCGGGGTGCGGCCGTAGTAGCGGGGCTGGCCGTCGGCGGCCGGCCGCTTGGAGAGGCCCTCGACGAGGACCTCGACCGTGCGGCCGACTTGCTGCTGGTTGACCTGGCGCGAGATCCCCTCTTGCAGGGCGATGATGTGCTGGAGGCGCTGGCCCTTGACGGCTTCGGGGACGTCGTCGGGCAGCTTCTTGTGGGCGTGGGTGCCCTCGCGCTCGGAGTACTTGAACATGAAAGCCGAGTCGTAGCGGATCTCTTCCATTAGATCGCAGGTCTGGCGAAAGTCTGCGTCGGTCTCGCCGCAAAAGCCGGTGATGATGTCGGTCGTCAGGGCGAGGTCGGGCAGGGCGGTGCGCAGCTTCTGCACGAGCTGGCGGTATTGATCGACCGTGTACCCGCGACGCATGCGGGCGAGCTGTTCGTCTGAGCCGCTCTGCACCGGCAGGTGCAGGCTCGGGCACACCGGGCCAACCGCGGCCATGGCGTTGATCACGCGGTCGGTAAAGTCAACCGGATAGGGCGAAGTGAAGCGCACCCGCGCAATGCCCTCAACTTGGCTGACCTGCCGCAAGAGCTCTGCGAAGTCCACGTTGCCGGCGCGGTAGGAATTAACGGTCTGGCCGAGTAAGGTAACTTCCTTAAAACCCTCGGCGGCAATGCGTTGGACTTGGCGCACTACATCGTCGGCGGGTACGCTGCGCTCCCGGCCGCGCACAAAGGGCACAATGCAGAAGGTGCAGAATTTGTCGCAACCGCGGATGATGGTCACCCACGCGTTGGTGCCGGTTGTGCGCTGGGGGTGGACGCCGCTGTAGTTTTCAGAGCGGTCGAGGCGCACGTCTAAGAGCGCGTCGTCGCTGGATTGGGCGAGAAGCTGGGGCAGGCGGCGGTAGGAATCAGGACCCATGACCAAATCGACAAAAGGGGCACGCGCTGGCAAGGTCTTGCTCAGGTGTTGGGCCATGCAGCCGAGGATGCCCAAGGTGAGGTTGGGGCGATGGGCGCGGAGGCCGTTGAGCTGGCTGACGCGGCCAATGACTCGTTCCTCGGCGTGCTCGCGCACCGCGCAGGTGTTGAGCAGGATGATGTCGGCCCGCTCGGCGCGTTCCGTAATCTGAAACCCGGCGTCGGCGAGAATGCTGGCCACTAGTTCGCTGTCGGCTACGTTCATCTGGCAGCCGTAGGTCTCGATGTACACGCGGCGACCCGCCGGACCAGGGCGCGTTGCCACGGGCTGGTATTCGGTCGCTTCGAGGAGGGGCAAGTTCATGGGCGTACTCCAAAAGTTAGCTCTTCGCGGGCTTGCTCGATTTGCACATTCACGAACTCGTTGGGTGTAGCTGGGCCGGCGAAGAGGGCCTTGATGTAGTTGTCGCTCAAGCCGACCTGCAAGCCGGTGGCTGGGTCTAGACGCCCTTCGGCGAGGACTTGGAGCGAGCGGCCGACAAAGCGCTGGTGGAAGGCGAGTCGCTTGGCTGCACCGAGGGCGATGAGTGCTTGGGCGCGCTCCTTTTTGACGGCGGCATCTGGGTGCCCGGGCAGGCGTTCGGCCGGGGTGCCTTCGCGCTGGGAGTACGAAAAGACGTGGAGGTACGTCAGCGGCAGGTCGGCTAATAAGGCGCGAGTCTGGGCAAAATGTGCGTCGGTTTCCCCGGGGAAGCCGACCATGACGTCGGCGCCAATGGCGCAATCGGGGATGCGGCTGGCGATCCGCTCGATTCGCGCGGCGTAATAGGCGCGGGTGTAGCGCCGCCCCATGCGCTTGAGAATGTGGTCGTCGCCGCTTTGCAAGGGCACGTGGAAGTGGCGGCAGAGTGCTGGGGAAGCCGCGGCTTGGTCGATCAGGGCGTCGGTGACATAACCTGGCTCAATGGAGTTGAGGCGGATGCGCTCCAAGCCGTTGATTTGCTCCAGTGCTGCGAGCAGTTCGACGAGGGCCTCGGGCCGGCCTTGGTCGAACCCGTAGCGGCCCGTGTGGACGCCGGTCAGGGCGAGCTCGCGGTAGCCGGCCGCGACCATGCGCTGGGCTTGGGCTACTACTTCGGCGGCTGGGCGGCTCGCGCTGTGTCCGCGCACCGCTGGGATGATGCAATAGGTGCAGTGCTCGTCGCAGCCGTCTTGGATTTGCAGGCTGCCGCGCGTGCGGCCTTGGGGCACTGCGCCGTCAATGGCGAGGAATTGCTCAGTGCGCGGTCTCGTCGCCGCGGGCGCAGGGACCTCGGCACCGGTTAGATGCGCTTCGAGCAATTCGACGAGTTGGGCCTTCTGGTCATTGCCCACGACCAAGTCGGCACCGGCCGCTGCAAGGGCTGCCGGCCGCCGCTGGGCATAGCAGCCGGTGGCGACGATCTCGGCGCTTGGATTGCGCCGCCGGGCGCGGCGCACGGCCTTGCGCGAGTCCGCATCGCCCGCGCCGGTGACCGTGCAGGTATTGACCACGTACACATCGGCCTCACAGCCGAAGGGCACGATCGCATAGCCGCGCTCGGCTAGGCGGTGGGCGAGGGCTTCTACCTCGTAGGCATTGAGCTTGCAACCCACGTTTTGCAGGGCCACGCGCGTGTTTTCGGATGTTGGAGTGCCCATAAGTCTGGAAAGGGAAATGAGATAAGCTGTAAAAATTAAAAGTTGACCCTCTCTGGGGCAATGGGCGGCTCAGGCGGGTTCGAGCTGGGCGTAGGCAACGGCAATGCGTTTGATCTGCGTCTGAAAGCGGATGGAGAGCTTCATCTTTTCGCCGTGCCCTTCGCGGCTGACGATTTGGCCGCGCCCCCATTGGGGGTGGCGCACCCACTGGCCAACGGCGAGGAAGTCGTCTTGGGCGACGAACTCGTCGAAGCCGGGCGACTGCTCGGCCTCCCACTCGTAGTGGACGCCTTGGGCTTGGGGAGCCTTTTTGCGGCGCGGCGGCTCTATGCGCTGCCGCGCGCGGGCAAAGCCGCGGTCCAACTCGTAGCTCTGGGCCGTCAGCTCGGCGGGGACTTCGCCCAAAAACCGCGAGGGTTGGGTCGTTAGCAGCGAGCCGTACGCATAGCGGCGCAGGGCATAGGTGAGGCTGAGCTGTTCTTGGGCACGGGTCATGCCCACGTAGCAGAGCCGGCGCTCCTCTTCAATGGCTTGGGGATCGCCGACGGCCCGCGCCGTGGGAAAGAGCTTTTCTTCGAGGCCGCAGACAAAGACCAAGGGGAACTCTAGGCCCTTGGCGCTGTGCAGGGTCATCAAAGTGATGGCGTTGTCGTGGCTGTCGCTTTCGTCTGCCGAGGTCAGCAGCGACTTTTCTTCGAGATAGGTCGCTAACGTCGAGTCGGGGTTCGCGTCCGCGTATTCGGTCATCTCGGCCAGTAACTGGTCGAGATTCTGCAAGCGCGCCTCGGCTTCTGGGGTGTTTTCAGCCGTGAGCATCGCCCGGTACCCACTCTTTTCGACGACGGCAAAGCCCAACTCGGGCAGGGAGTGCGCTTCGGTGGCTGCCATCAGTTCGCCGAGCAAGTCGGCGAAGGCCGCGAGGCTCTTTTGCGCGCGGCCGCTGAGGTCGGGTACGTCGTCGAGGTGTTCGAGCGCGGTGGAGAGGCTCCAGCCCTTGGCTTGGGCGAAAGCCTGCAAGCGGGCGAGGGAGGCATCGCCAATGCCGCGACGGGGCGTATTGACGATGCGGCGCAGGGCAATGTCGTCGGCCGGGTTGATCAACAGGCGCAAATAGGATAGCACGTCGCGGATTTCTCGGCGATCGTAAAAGCGGATGCCCCCGACGATTACATAAGGGAGGCCAGCGCGCTGTAGCTCCTCTTCAAAGGGACGCGACTGGGCATTGGTGCGGTAGAGCACGGCCGCGTCCCCGAGGCCATAGCGGCCCAAGCGGTCGTAGCGGCGGATGGTATCGACGACGTGGCGGGCCTCGCGGCGGTCCGAGTCGCATTCGACGACCGCGACCGGATCGCCCGCGGGGCCGGCCGTCCATAGCTCTTTGCCCTTGCGGCCTTGGTTGTGGCCGATGACGGCGTTGGCCGCGGCGAGGATGCGGCCGCTGGAGCGGTAGTTTTGCTCCAGCCGTACGCTGCGGGCGTCCGGGTAGTCGCGCTCAAAGTCGAGGATGTTGCGGATGTCAGCGCCGCGGAATTGGTAGATCGACTGGTCGTCGTCCCCGACCACGCAGATGTTGCGGTGGCGAGCCGCTAGCTGGCGGCAGAGCAAGTACTGGGGCCGGTTCGTGTCTTGGTATTCATCGACGAGCAGGTGCTCAAAGCGCTCTTGGTAGGTTTGCAGAATGTCCGGGTGGCGGTCGAACTGGCGCACGACCTCGACGAGCAAGTCGTCGAAATCAAGGGCTTGGTTGCGGCGCAGTTCGCGCTCGTAGTCGGGGTAGAGTTCGGCGATTTGCCGTTGGCGCTCGCTCGCTTGGTGCGCGAATTCCAGCGGGTCGAGCATGGCGTTCTTGGCACGGCTGATCTGGCTGATAACGGCGCGCGGGGCGAGCTCGCGCTCGTCGATTTGATGGGCGTTGAGGACGCGGCGGATGGTGGCGCGGCGGTCGTCTTCGTCGTAGATGGAGAAGTTGGGATCTAAGCCAAACTCCTCGGCTTGGCGGCGCAGGATGCGCGCACAGATCGAGTGGAAGGTGCCAATCCATAGTTCGGTGGCCGCCGGCCCGACTAGCTGCTCAAGGCGCTCGCGCATTTCGCCCGCAGCCTTGTTGGTAAAGGTCGCGGCGAGGATGCGCCACGGGGCCACGCCGGCTTCTTCGATGAGGAAGGCGATGCGATGGGTGAGGACGCGGGTCTTACCCGAGCCAGCCCCGGCGAGGATCAACAGCGGGCCACCCTCGGCCTCGGCGGCGCGGCGTTGCTCTGGATTGAGGGCGTCTAGTGTGGACATCCTCAGTTCGTCTGTAGGCGCTGGGCCAACTTGATCCGGCGCTTGGCGCGCTCGTGTTCCTTGTTGGTGCGGCTGAAGATGTGGGTGCCATCGCCGCGGGCGACGAAGTAGAGATACTCGGTCTCCTCGGGGTAGAGTACGGCGAGGAGGGCCGTGCGGCCCGGGTTGCTGATGGGGCCGGGGGGCAGGCCACGGTGGAGGTAGGTGTTGAAGGGCGAATCCACCTCCAAGTCGGCATAGGTCAGCCGCTTCTTGGTCGTGCCGAGAGCGTAGTTGACCGTCGCACAGGATTCGAGGCGGCGGTTGAGCTTGAGGCGGCGCTGAAAGACGCCGGAGATAATGGGCTGCTCCTCAACGGCCACCGCTTCGCGCTCGACGATCGAGGCCAGCGTCACGACTTGGTGTAGCGAAAGACCATGCGCCTTGAGCCGCCGGCGCAGGGAGTCGGTGAATACGCGGTGAAATTGGCCGACCATGCGGGAGGCGATGGCGCGTTCATCGGCGTTTGGGTCGAAGAAGTACGTCTCGGGGAAGAGGTAGCCTTCGAGGCTGGACGCGGCCACGCCGAGCTGGCGAATGAGGTGCGGGTCTGCGGTGGCGGCGATAAAGCGGGCCGAGTCGGCCACGCCCGCGGCCTGTAGCTGGCCCGCAATCTGGTGGCGATTCAGGCCCTCGGGGATCGTGGCGGGCTGGGTCTGGATGGGGGCCTTGAGCAGGGCTTGGGCTATGGCGGCTGTCGTGCCGATGCCGTCGAGCTGATAGGTTCCCGCTTTGAGCTGATGACCGAGGCCCTTGAGTCGGACGGTCCAGGCAAAGACGTGCGCGTTGTGGATCAGGTTTTCCCGCTCTAATAACTGGCCTATCCAGCGGGCGCTCGCGCCTTGGGGGATGTGGATCAGGCGCGCCGGGTATTCGTAGGTCGGTTGGTTCAAATACCACAACGCCCCAAGCGGCAACGCCGCCCCCACCAGCGCGATAGCCGCGCCGAGTAAGAGCGCGCGATACCAACGCGCAGACTTGGCTTGAGTTGACATACTGTCGGCCCTACCTAAAGAGGTGATTCGGGTGTGCCGAGCTTCGCGCCCATCCCCAAAGGACGCGGGCTGCAAACTAACTAGCGCAAAAGATAGAAAGTATGGATCGGGATTTTTTACTACCAAGGCTGAAAGTAAAATTTAGACGCAAAGGCAAGCAGTGTCAATTTGCGCCGCTTTCTTGACGCCGGCTGGGAATCCGGTTAATTTCCCAACTTTTTGTCTCGTCGCCTCAACGCGCCCGGCCTTAGCGGCGCGGCTTCAGGAGATTTCAGTTGGACCCCCAAGTGCTCATCAGCATCTCGCAACTTTCCCACGTCTATGCGGGTACGCGCAAGAAAAAGGGCCGCCGCGCGCTCCAAGAGATCGATCTCGACATTCGCTCCGGGGAGACGATGGCTCTATTGGGGCCTAATGGCAGTGGTAAATCCACGCTCCTGCGCGTACTGACCACTGCGCTGGTGCCGACCTCGGGTGCGGTGCGAATCGGCGGTGCGCTCTTGGGGCAAAATCCGTCGGCGGTGCGTCGCCAATTGGGAGTGGTCTTTCAACATCCCGCGCTCGACGGGAAAATGACGGTCGGCGAAAACTTGCGGATGGCGGGCTTGCTCTACGGCATGGGCCGCCGCGCCGTGCGCCAGCGCAGCCAACGGCTGCTGGAGACCGTCGGCTTGTGGGAGCGGCGCAACGAGCGGGTGGAGAAGCTGTCTGGGGGCATGCGGCGACGCGTCGAGTTGGCCAAAGCGCTGCTGCCGACACCGGCCATTCTCGTGCTCGACGAGCCGACGACCGGGTTGGATCCAGTGGCGCGCCAGGGCTTCTGGAACCAAGTGGAGGCCATCCGGGCGGACGAACAACTCACGGTGGTGGTCTCAACCCACCTTTTAGACGAGGCCGAGCGCGCGGACCGAGTTGCCATTTTGCACCAAGGGCAACTGCTCGTCTGCGGCCCCCCAAGGGTCTTGCAGCGCCAGTTGGGGCGCGAAATCCTCACCCTGCACAGCGACGATGCGGCCGCGCTGCAAGCCGCACTGCGCCGCGCCATGGGCCTAGAGGGCCTAGTCGTCAATCAAGACCTGCGCGTCCCGCTCAAAAGCGACATCAGCCTCGACGAGGTGTTCCAGCGCTTCGGCCCCCAAATCCGCTCGCTATCGCTGGCCCCTCCCTCGCTCGACGATGTGTTCGTGCGCCACACCGGCCAGCACCTCGAGGAGGGAAACGCCGCTTGAACGGCGTCTGGATTCTGGCCTGGCGCGAAGTGCTGCGCTTTCTCCGCCAGCCCTCTCGGCTTTTGGGGAGCTTGGTGCAGCCGCTGATGCTGTGGTTTTTCATGCGCTCGGGTTTTGCCGACAGCTTCAGCAGCGGGGGCAGCGAGTTGAGCTACGGAGAATTCTTCTATCCGGGCGTCGTGCTGATGCTCCTGCTATTCGCGGCGATTTTTTCCACCATTACCCTCATCGAAGACCGCAGCGTCGGATTTTTGCAAGGCGTGCTAATAGCCCCGGTGCCGCGCCTGAGCGTGGTGCTGGGCAAGCTGGTCGGCGGTACGCTCATCGCCCTCTTGCAGGTGCTTGTATTTTTGCTGCTGGCGCCGGTGGCCGGCATTGGCTTGGCTGCGGAGATGATCTTGGTGCTCTTGGCCCTCTGCGCGTTGATCGGCATGGGCTTTACGGGTTTGGGCTTCGTGGTCGCGTGGAAGTTGGATTCAGTGGCTGGCTATCACGCGGTGATGAGCGTCGTTCTCATCCCCTTGTGGTTCCTTTCCGGTGCGCTCTTTCCCATTGAGGGGGCCGCGCCTTGGCTCGAGTGGGTGATGCAGTGCAATCCCGTGACCTACGCGCTAGTCGTTTTGCGCAAGGCGTTCTACGTAGCACCGGCCCAACTGATAGCTGATGAGGCGTTTGTGTGCGCTCTGCTGGTCACCGGCGGCTGGACGGTGCTGACGACCGCCGGGGCCGCTTGGATGGTGGCCCGCAGCCGCGGTCCCTGACTTCAAAGCCGGTAGAGCATTAGATAGACCACCACGCCGCTAACCGAGACAAAGATCCATGCCGGCCAGACCCAGCGGGCCAGCCGGCGGTGGCGGGCGAAATCTTGGTTGTAAGCGCGCCAGACGACGAGGGCCACGAAAGGAGCCATAAGCGCGGCGAGGACCACATGGGGTATGAGCACGGCGAAGTAGAGAGGGCGGGTCCAGTCGTAGTGGGGATAGGGCACTGAACCTACCTGAACGTGGTAGGCCAAATACGAACAGAGGAAGAGCGCAGAGCAGACGAGGGCACTTAACATGGACTTTTGGTGGGCTTGGCGTGCGCCGCGGCGGATTTGCAGGAAGCCGCGCACGAGCAAAAGCAGGCACAGAGTGTTGAGGCAGGCGTTTAGCGTGGGAAGCTCTAGAACAGACACAGGTTGAACGGGAAGGGGACCAATGTAAACGAGGGCTTGCGAGCCGTCCGGCCTCAGTACTGGAGCCGACTGGTGTGCAAGCCCTCGTCGTGTTGTGGAGCCGCCACCCGGACTTGAACCGGGGACCTACTCATTACGAGTGAGTTGCTCTACCAGCTGAGCTATGGCGGCCATGCTGTGAAGTAGAAACTAGGCGGGGCCAGCTACGGTGTCAAGAACCGCCCCGATCTACGTCGCGCACTAAAAGAAATTGAACAGTTTGCCCAGCGCGTGGGCAAAGCCGTTGCGGGTCCGGTCGTCGTCGGGCGACTCGGCTGGGGTGCTGTGTCCGCCGGCGACAAACCGCAACAGCCCGATCGCGGTGGTATAGCTGGGGTCGTTGACCGCGACCGGGGCGATCACGTCTTGGGGGACGCCAATGCGGACGTGGTGGCCGAACACCTCCTCGGCGAGCGGCGCGATCTGGTTGAGCGAGGCCCCGCCGCCGGTGAGCACGATGCCGGCGGCCAAGTGCTCGTTGTACGGGGTGTTGACGAGGGCTTGGCGCACGTATTCAAAAATCTCGCGCTGCCGGGCTTCGATGACCATGCTGACCTGCTGCTTGGTTAAGGTACAGGCGCGGCCGGCGGTTGTGTGGTACGTGACGGTCTGGTCGCCGTCTTCCCCGGGACAGCTAACGCTGCCAAAGCGGCATTTGAGCTGCTCGGCTTCGCGGATTGGGATGCTTAAGACGACCGATAGATCGCGCGTTATATCGTCGCCCCCCAGCGGAATTTCCTCCACGTGCCGCATCGGACCTTGGAATACGGCTAGGTCGCAGGTGCCGGCACCGAGATCGAGCAGGGCAACGCCCATGTCGCGCTCGTCTTGGGACAAGGTGGCGTGGGCTGCGCCGACGCTTTCGAGGACGACGCCGGCGATCTCAACGCCGGCTTTGGAGGCCGCGTGGCGAAAGGCCGTGCATAGATGCTCGGCCACGGAAACGGTCAACACCTCGATTGACAGGCGGTTGCCGTGCAGCCAGAGCGGATTTTGTACCGGCTCGCCATCGACGGCATAGCTCTGGACGAAGCGGTGTATCACGGTCTGGTCTTCGGCGATCTGTTCCTGCGCGACGGCGAGTAGGGCACGGTCCCGGTCCTCTTCGGAGATGGGGTTTGAGGAGCCGGAGATGCCTACCGTGCTCGGACTCGTCTGGGCGCTGATGCCTTCGCCGGCCATGCCGAGATAGGCTCCGGCGATTTTGAGGCCGGTCGAGCGCTCGGCTTCGGCGAGGGCCGTGCGGATGGACTCTGCTACTTGGGGCATGTCGATGACGGCGCTGCGGCGCAGGCCGGTACAGGGGCTTTGCCCTAGGCCCAAGATCTTGACTTGGGAATTGTTTTGTACCTCGCCGACTAGGCATAGAACTTTTGAGGCACCAACATCGAGAACGACGACGGGGGATCCAGCCATGGTTGGCGTACCTTCTTTCTAAGCGCAGCCGCGAAATGCAGCGCAGTAGGATCAAGGCGAGGACATACAGGGAGGGGAGAAAAGCTACCGTCGCGGCAACGATGCGATAATTTGGGGTGCTCAACCCCAAATTACCAGTGCTTACAACGCCAGACAAAGGGGGAAGTCGGCTGACCGTAAGCCCTTATTAATAGTTAAGGATATGAAAGAATAGCGAAGCCGCCGCAGAAAGTCAAGCCCACCGGAGGGGTGGGGGCTGGCCTTGACTGGGCCAAAGCTTGCGCCTAAGATAAGCGAAATTGCGAACATTAATGGGTGCGTACGCGCTTGCGGCGTGCCCGCAGAAAGGAGCGAATGTATGGCCCGTGGGGTAAACAAAGTAATTTTGATTGGCAATTTGGGCAGCGACCCCGAAGTGCGCTACACGCCGGACGGTGCGCCCGTAGCCAATTTCAACTTGGCCACCTCTGAAAGCTGGAACGACCGCAATACGGGCGAGCGCCAAGAGCGAACTGAGTGGCATCGACTCGTGCTCTGGCGCAAGCTGGCCGAGATCGCCCAGCAGTATCTCAAAAAGGGTGCTAGAATCTATGTCGAGGGCAAGTTGCAGACCCGTTCTTGGGACGACCAGAGCGGCCAGAAGCGCTATATGACCGAGGTCGTGGTCAACGACATGCAGATGCTCGATTCTCGCGGTGAGAGTGGCGGCAGCGGTGACGGCAGCAGAGATGCCGGCCGCAATTTCACTGACCGTCCGGCCGGCGGGCAAAACACCGGCCCGGCCGCCCAGCCCGTCGCGCCTCCGCCGCCGGGTGGCGACGACGACGACCTGCCGTTCTAAAGTTTGGCGGGCAGCTTTTTTCACTTGTGGCTGGCCGATCGGGTCTTTCCCCTAGTTTTTGGTGACTGCGCGGGGGAAGAAGCAATGCCGGCGGCCTTTGCCGCTGGTTCCGTAGGCCCGGATATTGGTTTTTTCCCCGGCGGTCCGGCGGCCTTGTCGCATCGCGCGCATCTGGAGCGGTGCGGCGACTTTTTACGCGCCCTGATCCAAG
Source organism: uncultured Latescibacterota bacterium (assembly GCA_958295495.1). Lineage (GTDB taxonomy): Bacteria > Latescibacterota > UBA2968 > UBA8231 > UBA8231. The sequence goes on along the minus strand of OY282352.1, from coordinate 4,985,027 downwards.
GGGCCGCTAGCCCTACCGAGCGGGCGTTTGCAGCGGGTTGGGGGCTTCACGTCTATGCGGATATAGCCGTGCATCCTTGGGTTGAGGCCCGCGTGGCCGCATTGCTGCGCGAGGGTACTCGGCCAGCCTCGCCTGACCTGTGGCACCTGCGTTTGGAATGGGGGATTGATTGCCGCTTACTGGCCAGCGAGGGGATGGACGGGCTGTGGTGCGCTCGCTTGCACTTTCCCCGCCGTGCTGATGGCCGCAGCTTGCTGGGGGAAGTGGGAGAGGCTTTCTACGGCCGCGATGCCGACGAGAGCCTGCTGGAACGAGGGGAGGAAGCCACCGCCCGGTGGCTGCAGCGAATTCCCAAAATTCTCTGGTGGGGCGGACACATCCGCGTGGCCGGCCGCCGCCCTAATCCCCTATGTACATTGGCGTTTGCCCATCTAGGGCGCAAAGTCCTTGGGGATTGGCTCCAGCACTGGGCCCGCTTTAAGGATGGCGCGGCCTTAACCCGTCCGCTGTTGCCCTCAGACCAAGTCTACGAGAAGGTCGTCAAGCTGGGCGAGTCGGCTGTGGAAAAATTTTGCCACGGGCTTGACGAGGGCTTCTCCCAACTGGGCAATCCCGATTTATACACGGGCGAAGCAGGCGATGGCTGACGTCGAAGCACTCCTGAGTTTTGGCATGGGGTTGGCCACCGTGGGGCTGATCTACGTAGCGGTGCGACTCTGTAGGTCGCGGGCTCCCTACTCACCCCTTTTAGCCGAGCTTTTAGCTGCCCGCGTACAGTACGCGTTGGCCGGGCTCGTTTTTGGCTTGCTCGCGCCGTTGGACATGCGGCCCATCCTCGGCGCGACGGCCGATCTGGTCACCTCGTTTTTGGTGGGGATTTTCGGGGTAGTGGTCGGATGTAGCGTTGAGTTGCGCCTGCTTAGGCACTTTAGTCGGCCCCTGCTGCTGCTGGAGATCGGATATCTGGTCTTGTTAGGTTTGGGTTTGTGGGTACTAAGCTATGGCTTTTCTCAGGGGGGCGTAAACGGGGCCGCATTATGGGGGGTTTGCGGCTTGGGTGCCGCTTGCTGGATGCGACAAAGCCGCGGAGGGGGCACCAAAAAGAAAAAGGGCAGTGGTTGGTTGCCCTCGGCTAGTGCGCTGGCCGGCATACTCTTGGCCGGCGTGGGGCTTATGCAGCTACGCCCCGGAGGATTTGTGGTGCGCCTGCCGCTGGGTTTTCCACCGGTCGTCGTCGAGGGGACGTGGGCAGAATGCGGGTCGTGCCTAGTATTGGGTGCTTTGGTCGGCTTGATTGTGGACTTAGCGACCCGCGGCGTCAGCAAGGGATACCTGTACTATGTAATAGCCGCTGGGATTCTGCTGGGCAGCGGCATGGCCGGTGCGCTGGGATTGGAACCCCTGTGGGTGGGGGCTGTGGCTGGAGTTTGGTTGGTCAATGCGACGATGCGCCGCTTGGATATTTTGCGCGCCTTGGAACAGGGCCAAGACATGGTGCGGACGGTATTGCTTGGGGTCGCGGGATGGGCGCTTGGGGCGGTGCTCGTCGAGGGCGGCTTTGAACTCGCGTTTGGAGTTTGGGTCCTCTTGGCCTTGATCGCCGTGGTGCCGGGGGTGCGGTTGGGGGCGTGGCATGGGCTGGGGCAACTGCTCGACCGCCCTGTGCATCAGCGCACCGGCGTAGGGCAGAGGCAGCTTTTGGAGCTAGACGACTTAGGGCTAGTCATCGCTTTGAGCTTGGCGACTGTTCTGCCCGCCGGACAAGGAGCGGCCCTTTTGGCGGCCGCGCTCTTGGGGCGGTGGCTGATGTACGCAGTTGCGATGTGGGCAGTGGGCAAATTATCCGCGACCTAGGTTGTAAAAGGCAGCCTGTTGCGGGTAGTGCGCCTGTTGTCCGAGGTTTTCCTCAATGCGCAGAAGTTGGTTGTACTTGGCCACGCGGTCGGTGCGCGAGGCCGATCCGGTTTTGATCTGGCCAGCGTTGGTCGCCACGGCAAGGTCTGCAATGGTCGTGTCTTCGGTTTCGCCCGAGCGGTGCGAAATAACGGCCGTGTAGCCCGCTTGCTTGGCCAACTCAATGGCGGCGAGGGTCTCGCTCAGAGTGCCGATTTGATTGACCTTTACGAGAATGGAGTTGGCAATGCCCTCTTGGATGCCGCGGTTGAGCCGCTCGGTATTTGTCGCGAAAAGATCGTCGCCCACCAGCTGCACACTATCGCCCAAGGCCGTGGTTAGCTGCGCCCAGCCGTCCCAATCGTTCTCGTCGATGCCGTCTTCGATGGAGACGATGGGATAGCGGTCGGCCAGTTCGGCGTAGAAAGCGACCATGTCTTCGGCGCGGTGCTCTTGGCCCGAGGACCAGTGCAAAGTGTATTTGCCATCGGCAAACAGCTCGCTGGCAGCCGCGTCGAGGGCCAGCAGCACGTCCTCGCCCGGGTGATAACCGCCGCGTTGGATGGCTTCGACAATGATGTCGAGGGCCTCGTCGTTGGAGGCGAGGTCCGGGGCAAAACCGCCCTCATCGCCGACGGCCGTGTGGCACTTTTTCTCTTTTAGCACGGCTTTTAGGTGGTGAAATACTTCGGCTCCCATTCGCAGTGCTTGGCCAAAAGAGTGCGCCCCTACGGGCATGATCATGAATTCTTGCAGATCGACGTTGTTGTCAGAGTGAGCGCCGCCGTTGAGAATGTTCATCATGGGCACCGGCAGCGTGTGGGCCGCGGGGCCGCCGAGGTAGCGGTAGAGGGGAAGGCCGCAAAATTGGGCGGCCGCTTTGGCGCAGGCCAGCGATGCGCCGAGTATGGCGTTGGCACCCAAGCGGGCCTTGTTGGGGGTGCCGTCGAGGTCGATCATCGCTTGGTCGATCTGATTTTGAGCGGTCGCGTCTAAGCCCTTGAGCACCGGTGCGATCTCTCGGCGGACATTGGCCACGGCTTTGCGGGTGCCTTTGCCGAGATAGCGGGCCGGATCGTCGTCGCGCAACTCTGCAGCTTCGTGTTGGCCGGTGGAAGCCCCCGAAGGCACCGCCGCCCGCCCGAGATGGCCGTCTGCGAGGCGCACATCGACTTCGACGGTGGGGTTGCCGCGCGAGTCGAGGATTTCGCGGGCGTGGACATCGGCGATAGTTGGCATGGAATTCCCGGCTTTCAAAAGATGAGCGAAAAAAGACGTAAACGTTTAATATACAAGCCCTTGGGAGTGCTGTCAACACAGGTTGTACAGGGCTTGTTGATCCTGTTGAGCACCGTTGTGGCCGGAGCGGATTCGTCGGTTTACGTGCCTTTGGAACACTGGGTTTATCGCTTTGTCGAGCGGCTCGAGGCCCAAGGGCGAGCCAACGGCGCCGCAGACGGAATTAAACCATACAGCCGCAATAAAATAGTAGAATTACTTGACGCAGTTGATAAAAAATATCGCCCCGAGCTGTCGCCGATTGAATTGGGCGAATTGGACTTGTTGCGCGGCGAGTTTGTGAACGAGCGAGCTATGTTTCACTATCGAGCCCGCGGAGGGGCCATTTTCGCCGACTTTCTCGTCCGCCAACAAACCGATCGCTTTAGCGGCCGGGGGCGGTCGGCGGCCGAAGTGGTGTACCGCCATCGCGGCGGCGGCATCGTCCGCGGGCACCTAGGCCGCAGCGTGGGTTTCCGCATGGCTTTTGAACAGGTGCGGGAGCAAGGCTCGCGCCATTACGTCTATCGCCACAATCTGTACGAGCGGCGGATTGACCTGCCCCAGCTAAAGGGCGAGGCGGCTGATTTTCACGAGGGCACCGCGTACGTCAAGTTCGCGGTGGGGCCGGTGGATGTGCAATTGGGCAAAGACGAAGCCTTGTGGGGGCCGGCTCCACAGCAAAATTTGGGGCTGGGCAACAATGCGCCATCGTTTAACATGATCCGCTTGCAGTCGCAGTTTGGGGCCTTTAAGCTGGTCAGTATCTCCGCCGAACTCCGCCCGTGTCCCGACCGGCCCGACTCGCCCCTTTGCGCGGGGACGGCTGATTCAGCGGCCACGTATGTGGTCAACGGCATGACTAACGTGCGCCTGTTGGAGCGCCAAAAGTACTTAGCGGCCCACCGCTTGGAGGTCGCGCTGGCCCCTTGGCTCGACTTGGGGTTTCAGGAGGTGGTAGTGTACGGCGATCGGGGGCTAGAGCCTAGCTACGTCAACCCGCTGATGTTCTACTGGGCCGCCCAGAGCCACCTAGGTGACAAGGACAACCTCCTGATGGGGTTAGACTTGGATATCCATCCGGGACGCGGGCGGCGCTATTATCTGGCGTACGTAGTTGATGACCTGAAGAAGGCCCGCATCTTTTCCGACGATTTTGCCAACAAGTTTTCCTTGCAGGCCGGGATGCTATGGGTCGATCCGCTGGGATTGGCCGATGCCGAGCTGCGGGCCGAGTACGTGCGCATCGAACCTTGGCTTTACTCGCATCGGTTTCCCATTAACACCTTTCGCCACTTCGACGCGCCGCTGGGGCACAGCCTCGCGCCCAACAGCGACCAATGGCAATTGGGCCTAACCAAGCGAGTGACCCGAGACCTAGAGTTTGCGGTACATGTCACGCGCAGTCGCCATGGCGACAACGAGTTAGGGGCGGACGGCACCATTCGCAATGTCGGCGGCGATATGCACTATGGCTGGCGGCCGGGGGACGAGCGCGCGACCAAGCAATTCCTCGACGGGCATCGGGTGCGGCGGACCGCGCTGGCCGCCAGCCTGCACTGGCGGATTTTGCCCCATCTCCAGATGGAGGCCGAATACGCGCAGGAGTGGGGCCAAGGCGTGCCGCTACCCCCAGCTTGGGGCCCGGCCGTGCCGCTGGCATGGCGCTCTGGCTACGGAGATGGCCGCCAGCAGCACCTGCGCTTTGACTTGCGCTTTCACTACTTCTGAGGCCGCCTCATGGAGCTTATGGAGCTGCAAAAGGCGGGTTTGCTCGTAAGCGGTGCGATCTACGTGGGCAGTGTGCTCTGGCTGTGGCGCGGCTTGAGCGGGCGGTGCTCGGGCCCGGCTCTAGTCAGGGATCGGCCCTCGGTCAGCGCCATCGTTGCCGCGCGCAACGAGGAGACAACCTTGCCGCACTGCTTGGACGCGCTCGCCGGCCAGGACTATCAGGGGGCGTTTGAAGTGATCGTCGTGGACGACCGCTCGCGCGACCGCACTTGGGACCTCATTGCCGCAAAGGCGGCAACTTGGCCGATGCTCAAGGGCGTGCAAGCCGGGCCGGACGGGCGGTTTAAGTGCCCAAAGAAAAGCGCGTTAGCCGAGGGGATTGAGGCAAGTAGTGGGGAGATATTGCTCTTTACCGACGCCGATTGCCGCCCGCCCGCAGATTGGGTGCGCTCGATGGTGGCGCACTTTGCACCGGGGGTCGGCTTAGTCGCCGGGTACGCGCGGCCCGATCCGGTCTCCGGCGCGTTGGCCAAGGTCTTGGCTGTGGACAATATCGGGGTCGGGGCGCTGGGGGCGGGCAGCTTTGGCATGGGGCACCCGCTGTCGTGTACGGGCCGCAATTTGGGCTACCGCCGCCAAGTGTACGACGAGTTGAGCGGCTTCGGGCGGATCGGGCATCTGATCGGGGGCGACGATGTGTACTTCATGCGCCTGGTGGGTGCCCAAGGCAGGTGGGCTATGGCGTTTAACCGCCGGGCTGTCGTCCTCTCGCAGCCGCCGCCGGCTAAGCTTGCGGACGCGGTGCAGCAAAAGCTGAGGCATGCGGCCAAAGGAGGCCACTACAAGGGCCGCGCATTCTATTTGGCCGTAGGCGTCTATTTGTTCCACGGCTTTCTCGCTTGGGGGCTGGTGCAGATGCTCTGGACCCAAAGCTGGGATGGTTGGGTAGCAGGGGTGTGGTTTATGCGCTGGGCCGTTGACTTTTTGCTGCTCAAGCGGATGGCTGCGCCCGAAGAGCGCGCGCTCCTGCGCCATTTGCCGCTAGTGGAAGTTTTGTATATTCCATACGTGCTGATTTTTACAGTCGTCGGCCGTTGGGGATGGTTTCGCTGGAAAACCTGTTGACTACTCCCAAGCCTAAAGGCAGACAGATAAAGGAGATGATTTGGCCTACCTAATCACGCCCAAAGCACTGCCGAGTTACGCCCGGCGCTACGCTCGCGTATTTTCTTGGAAGCGGTTGATTAATTTTCTCGCCGTTTTGGCCTCTATGGGGCTGTCGTGGATGACCCGCCGGCCCATTGTGTGGGGGCGTCCTTTTATGCTCATGGTCGAGCCGACCAATTTCTGCAACCTCAAGTGCCCCTTGTGCCCTTCGGGCAACGGCCAGATGCGCCGCCCTAGGGGCACTATGGGCTTGGAGGATTTCAAAAAGCTGGTTGACGAGCTCGGCGATGAGGTCTTTATGATGATGCTGTGGAACCAAGGCGAGCCGTATATCAACAAGTGCTTCAACCAGATGGTGCGCTACGCCAGCGACCGCGGCATCTTCACCTTCACCAGTACCAACGGCCACTTCGTCCGCAGCCCGGAGCAAGCGCAGGCCATTGTCGAATCCGGACTGGACGAGATGATCGTCTCGCTGGATGGGGTTGACCAAGCCACGTACGAACGGTACCGGGTCGGCGGCCAGATCGAGCGCGTCTTCTCCGGGGTCCGCCTGCTGGTCGCGGCCAAAGAGGCACTGGGGTCGCAGACGCCGCTGATCAACTTGCAATTCATCGTTATGAAGCACAACGAGCGCGATCTGGCCACGGCCCAAGCGCTGGCCAAGGACTTGCACGTCGACAAATTTTTGGTCAAAACTGCCCAAATTTACACGGCGGCGGACGCAGAGGAATTCTTGCCCGAGGACGAACAGTACAGCCGTTACGAGCAAGCAGAGGACGAATTGGTGGTCAAGGGGCAGCCGGCGCGCGGTTGCAAGGTGCTATGGTACAGCTCAATGGTCAATTGGAACGGAGCAGTCGCGCCCTGCTGTTTCGACAAGGATGTTGACTTTGAGATGGGGCAGGCCTTCGCCGACCGTTCTTTTGACGAGATCTGGCGCAGCCGGGCCTATATGGACTTTCGTCGTCAGGTCCTCGCCGACCGCACTAGCTTCGACATGTGCCGCAACTGTTCCGAAGGCTATCGGGGCATGTTCTCACTGATCAAGGAAATCAAGGGCTAATGCCCGCGCTCTACGCGCCCGAATACCTCTTGGCGTTCTGTGCGCTGGCCTACTTGCTCGGGGCTTGTTGGTTCGTCGCCGGGATGCGCCGTCGTCCCGGCAATGCCAATGCCGAGCGCGTCCAGTGGGTCTCGGTCGTTGTCGCCGCCCGCGACGAAGCCGCACACATCGCTTGCTGCCTGCGCGCCCTGCTAGCGCAGGATTATCCCCAAGATCGCTACGAAATCATCGTCGTTGACGATGGCTCCACCGACGGCACGGGCCACATCGTGCGCGAGTTCAGCGGGGAAACTGCGTCCGTGCGCTTGCTGCGCACCGAAGGGTCGGGTTCCAAGAAGGCCGCGCTCAGCTTGGGGATCACCAAAGCGCGGGGGGAGGTGATTCTCACCACGGATGCCGACTGCGAGGTCGCTCCGGGATGGATCCGCGGCATGTTGTCGCACTTTGACGACGGGGTGGGCATGGTCATCGGCTTTTCGCAAATCGGTTCGCCGTCCGCGATCAAGGGGTGGCGCCAAGGATACGAGGCCGCTGATTTCACCTGCTTGATGGCTTGTATATGGGGCAGCGCCGGATGGGGCCATCCCATGGCGGCTTCCGGGCAGAATTTGGCCTTTTTGCGGGAGGCGTTTTTGGACGTTGGTGGCTACGAAAAAGTCATGCACCGGGCTTCTGGAGACGATGTGCTGCTCATGCAGACCATGCGCCGCTCAGGCCGGTGGTCCATTGTCTTTGCCAACCAGCCAACGACCTTTGTGCGGCACCCAGTGGCCGGGTCTTGGGGCGGGTTATTCGGCCAGCGCAGTCGCTGGGCCTCCAATGCCCCGACCCTCGCCGGCTTAGATCCGCTCTTTTTTGGCTATATGCTGCTCACCTACGTTTTGAGTTGGGCGATGCTCATGGCGCCCTTGTTGTGCTGGATCGGCTTGCTAGAGCCCCTGTGGGCCTTGGGTGCGGTGGGGGCAAAAGTGGGGGGCGAGTGGGGTGTATTTAACGGCGGAATAGTGCTATCGGGTCGGCGCGAGTTGCGCCGCTATTTTCCTCTTTGGGCCTTGTTGCAGCCCCTGCATGTAGTTTTGGTCGGCAGCTTGGGAAGCCTAGGGATTTTTCGCTGGAAGGGCCGCGTCCACCTGTGGGGCCGGCGCGTGCGCGGGGCCAGCCCTAACGTCGAGGTATCCCAGCCGTCCCGGCGCTAAAGAAGGAAGTCGAAGTGGGGGAGCGCGAAGTCGAGCGGGCACAGATCGTCTGTAGGGAATTAAAGAAGACCATTCCCAAAGCGAGAGTGGAACTCAAGTACAGCAATGCCTTGGAGTTGATGGTGGCGACTGTGCTCGCGGCGCAGAGCACGGATATCAAGGTCAACGAAGTCACCGCAGTACTATTCAAAAAATACCAGTGTGCAGCCGACTACGTGGCGGTGGCGGCAGAAGAGCTAGAGAAGGATATCCGCTCGACTGGCTTCTACCGGCAAAAGACCAAAAACATCCGCTCGGCAATGGCGATGCTCATCGCCGAGCACGACGGCCAAGTCCCCGGGCAAATGGACGCCTTAACCCGCTTGCCTGGCATTGGCCGCAAGAGTGCCAATGTCATCCTCGGCAACGTATATGGCGTGCCCGGCATCGTCGTAGATACACACGTGGGCCGGGTGACTCGGCGCTTGGGGTTGACCGCAGAAAAGGATCCGGTCAAGGTCGAAATGGCCTTGGCGCAGCTTTTGCCGGCCGAGGAGTGGACGGCTTTTGGACAGCGCGTGGTCTTGCACGGCCGCTACGTGTGCAAGGCGCGCAAGCCCCTGTGCGACGAGTGTGTGCTCATGCCACATTGCGATTATTTTGCCAGCCAGATTGAGCGGACCTAGCGGCGCGGTTGCGGCAGGCGCTTGAGGACGGCGGTTATTTCCGCTGGCGTCTGCGAGGCGAGCATGTCGTGGTGGGTGGTGTCGGCGTGCATCAAGGTCGCGATCTGGGCGAGGATTGGGATGTAACTGCGGTAGTTTTGTTCCGGGGTCAATAGCAGAAAAATGAAGTGTACCGGCTCAGGGGTAGGGCCTTCAAAGTCGATGCCCTGTTGGCAAATCCCCAAGCAGCCGATGATCCCGTCCAGCTCGGGGATGGGCGCATGGGGGATGGCCGTGCCGTGCCCCAGCGAGGTCGAGCCTTTGCGCTCGCGGTCGAGCGCGGCCGCGAGTACGGTCTGGCGTTCGCTGGCGGGGATTTGTTTTTCTTCGATTAACGCATCGACCATCTGGGCGATGGCATCCCACTTGTCCTTGGGGGTGAGGTCCAAGCGGATGGTGTGCTCCCAGAAAATGCGACTTAGCTGCAGGTCGTTGGCCGCAGCCGAGCGGACCATCAGCACCGAACAGGGCACCTGATAGGCGATTTCGTCCGGGATGGAGCCGGCGAGGTGTTCCTCTTGGCGCCAGTCGTTTGAGGCGCCGAGGACGATCAAATCGTGGTTTTGTGCCCGTTCGACTATGGCCGGGACCACATCGACCGCCGGGACCATAGTCAACGGTGCGTCGATCTTCAATAGTTCTAGCTGCAAGCGCGTGTCTGCGGCTAACTGCGAACAGTAGCGCTGGAGGATCGGGTCGGAAGGGTCGCGGGTGTCGCGGACGATGCGGAGAATTTCCAGTTCAGCGCCCCAAGTTTGGGCTAGATCGTAGGCGACCTGCACGCCTACCAGCGCGTGATTGCCGCCGCCGAAGGGCACGAGAATCCGGCGCACCGGCCCGCTTTTCTTTTCCTTAAAAATCAAGGTATCGACGTCAATGTCCTTGGTCAGGGCGCGGTTGGGCGCAGATAGGATCGCGTCGCGCTCGACATTGGCATTCCAGGCCATGAGCATCATATTGCAGCTCCAGCGGCGAACAGCCCGCTGAATTCCGCTCGTCACGTCCTCGTCTTTTTCCAAATGCGCGATAGCACCGATGTCGTGGGCCATGGCCCGGTCGGCCGAAACTTGGAGTGCCTGTTTTATGTTGGGCTGGGGCGCAGCGTCGGGCGTCAGTATGTGGGTCAAGTGCAGCTCGCCCCAAGGCGAAGGGGCGAGGGTCGCAGCCAAGTCGACGAGATTGTGTTCTTGGTGCGGGTTTTCGAGGGGGACCAGAATGCGAAGTTGAGCAGGTGACATCTTCGTTGTGAGGCATCAAACCGAGGACCATCCCAAGTAGTGCTATCCATTAAATATAAAACAGGTCGCCATCTTTTCCAGCCTTCTTTCCCGTCGCGGTGGGGTTGCCAGCGGTGGTGCGGTGCGATTGGTTGTTGGCAATTCAACCGGGAGGTTTGCGTGAGGATATTGATTACTGGCATTACCGGTCGCATTGGTGCCAACTTGGCCAAACAGCTCCTCGAGCGCGGCCACCATCTGCGCGGGTTGGTCTGGCCCCGAGATCCGCGAGTGGAAAACCTCAAGAAGATGCAGGTCGAACTAGTTGAGGGGAGTTTGACCGAGCCGGCCGCAGTTGAGCAAGCGGTCGAGGGGGTTGAGGTCGTCTATCACTTGGGAGCGGCCTTTCAGGGTGGTGGCCCCTTTACCGACGAGGAGTTCTTTGAAATCAACGTGCGCGGCACCTTCAACATGTTGGAAGCCGTGCGCCGCGTGCAGGGGATGGGTCAATTCCTGTTCGCCAGCTCGGACGCGCTCTACGACAAGTACGTCCCCGGCGGCATGAGCGCGCCCATTGACGAACAGACGCCGTGCGTGCCCAAGGGAGCCTATGCTTTGACTAAGGCGTTAGGCGAGGAATTGTGCAACGGCTATTGGCAGGGCTACCAAGTGCCGACGACGATCCTGCGTTTCGCCATGGTGCGGGCGGCGGACGAAATTTTGCAGTTCCCGCAGTTCTACCTGAGCAAGATGAAGGAGGTACACCCGGAACTAGCCGCCCTGTGGCAGGGTGAGGAGTGTGCGGTGCTGCTCAAAGACCAGCGCGACCGTCCCTTCAAAAAGCACATCGTCGATGTGCGCGACATCGTACATGGGTGCCTCTGTGCCTTGGGCAAAGAAAGGGCGTTGGGCGAGACCTTCCAGCTAGCTGGGCCGCGCCCGTTCACTTGGGACGAAGTCAGTTACCGGCTCGCCGAATTGCGCGATATGCCCCACGTCGAAGCGGCTGTAAAGGCCACTCCCACCTTTTACGAATTCAACCTGCACAAGGCCGAGGAATACTTAGGATTCAGCCCTAGTTACGACATCGTGCAGATGATCGTCGATGCGCTCAACTATCAGCGCGGCGAGGACCTCGGGGTGTTACCGCACGGCTGAGGCTTAGGTCTTATGCGGCACTAATTCTGCGGCGCGGGCGGCGCGGGCGTCCGCGCCGCAAAAGGGCTTGTAAAAGACGGGACATTCCTTGAGGGCTTGCAGCACCTCCTGCAGGTCGTCGGATGAGCGCCTGGCGATGACCTTGGTGTTGTCGGGCGAGCGACTCGCAAAAGGAGTGCGCTAGATCTGCACAAGCTGGGGAATTGCTTGACAACCCCATGGACGTCGGCTATACTGGCCGACCTAAAAAGACGGAGATTTATGCGGAGCAAAGAGGAATTAAAGGCCGCAGTCTGCGCGGCCATTGAGCGGCAGCGCGAGCGGATCATCGGGCTGGGAGAAGCCATCATGGACCAACCCGAATTGGGCTTTAAGGAGGAACGGACGGCCCGCCGCGTCTGCAAAAGTTTTGCCGATCTCGGATTGCAGTACGAGCGAGACTTGGCACTGACCGGCGTGAAGGCCTGGTTCAAGGGGCGACAATCAGGCCCGACTGTGGCACTGATGGGCGAACTCGACGCACTCATCGTGCCCGACCACCCGCGCGCCGACCCGGCGACCGGGGCGGCACACGCCTGTGGCCACAACGCCCAGATCGCCGGGATGGTAGGGGCCGCCTATGGGCTTGTAGAGGCCGGTGTCAGCGAAGAGCTGGCCGGGGAAATCGCGTTTTTCGCCGTGCCCGCAGAAGAATACGTCGAGATAGACTACCGCTTAGGACTTGTCGAGGAAGGCAAGATCGCGTTTCTCGGGGGCAAGCCCGAGCTGGTCGAATTGGGGCACTTCGACGACGTAGATATGGCCGTGATGATCCACACCAGCAGTTCGGTGCAAACCAAGGGAGCAGTGGGGATCGCTCGGTCGTCCAATGGCTTCTTGGCCAAGAACGTGCGTTTCATTGGCCGCGCCGCCCACGCCGGAGGCGCGCCGGAGAAAGGGGTCAACGCGCTCAGCGCGGCGACGCTGGCCCTCAGTGCGATTGACGCCCAGCGCGAGACCTTCCGCGACCAGGACTGCGTGCGGGTGCATCCGATCATCACGAAGGGGGGCGATCTGGTCAATATCATCCCGGCGGAGGTGCGGCTGGAAACCTACGTCCGCGCCCGCACCTCTGAGGCGATACGCGATGCGTCTCACAAGGTCGATCGGGCGCTGCGGGGGGCGGCGGTTGCCCTCGGCTGTTCGGTTGAGATCGAAACTGTGCCCGGATACCTGCCGCTGTGCAATGATCCCGACTTAGGGCAACTTTTCAAAGACAACGCCGCGCGGATTTTCGGCCCCGATCAGTACCGGGATTATCCCCACGGCGGCGGCTCCACCGACGCTGGCGACCTCAGTCAGCTCATGCCCGTGCTGCACCCGGCTATGACCGGGGCCAGCGGCGTGATCCACGGACCCGATTGGAGCATCGCCGATCCGGCCGCTGGGTATCTGGCTCCGGCCAAGGTCTTGGCCATGATGGCCATTGATCTGCTGTACGGCGATGCGTCTGCGGCCCGAGGCATCCTGCAAACCCATGCGCCCAACATGAGCAAGGGCGACTATCTCCAACAGCAAAAGGCGCTCTTTCACCGGGAGCTCTTCGCCGGTGATCAAGCAGGGAGGAATACAACGTGAAACTCGGTATGGTGACCTACAACTTGGGCCGCGATTGGGATTTAGAGACGCTGATTGCCCATTGCGAAGAAGCTGGTTTGGCTGGGGTTGAGCTGCGAACTACGCATGCCCACGGAGTTGAAGTGTCTCTCAGTGCAACTGAGCGGGCCGAGGTCAAGAGGCGCTTTGCTGACTCGGCGGTCGAGTTGGTGGGGTTGGGCAGCGCCTTTGAATACGACGCCGTCGATCCGCAGGTGCTCCAAAGTCACATCGACGGGACCAAAGAGTACGTGCGCTTGGCCCGCGATCTCGGGGTCGGCGGAGTTAAGGTGCGCCCGAACAACGTACACGTGGATGAGGGGATTCCCATTGAGCAGACCTTGGAGCAGATCGGCGTCAGCTTGCGCGAGTGCGGCGAATTTGCCCGCGACCTAGGGGTGCAGATCCGCTTGGAGGTCCACGGCCGCACGACCTCGGATCCAGCCAACATCCGCAAGATCATTGACTACGCCGACCACGACAACGTCTTCGTCTGCTGGAATTCCAATGCGACGGATCTAGTTGACGGCTCTATCGACGGCAGTTTCGCCTCCTTGCAGGACGCCATTGCCTTGGTCCACATTACCGAATTGTGGAGCGATTACCCGTGGGAGCGGCTCTTTACCCTGCTGCGACACAGCGGCTACGCAGGTTATTGTCTCGCCGAAATCCCCGAAAGTCCAGAGCCTCTGCGCTTGATGCGTTATTATCGGGCCTTGTGGCAGGCCCTCGCCAAACGCTAGCGAGGGGGCGATGCCTGAGATCGCCTATGTCAACGGTCGCTTCTGTCCACTGGCCAAAGCCGTGGTGTCGGTTGAGGACCGGGGCTATCAGTTCGCCGATGGCGTCTATGAGGTCGTTGCGACCTACGACGGGTGCCCCTATGCCTTAGAGCCGCACTTGGTGCGCCTTCAAGGCAACCTAAAAGTGCTGCACTTGCCGTTGGATATCCGCGAGTATGGCCTTAGGGCCAAGCTAATGGAGGGCATTGAGCGGAGCGGTTTTGGCGAGACGTTGGTCTATATCCAAGTTACGCGCGGGGTCGCCCCAAGGCATCACGAGTTCCCTGCTGTCCCGATCGCGCCCACCGTCGTAATGACGTTTAAGGAATTGCGTCGCCTGCCGCAGGACCTTTACGACCGCGGCGTCGAGGTCATTAGCACCGAAGACTTGCGCTGGAAGCGCTGCGATATCAAGAGCATCGCCTTGCTGCCCAACATCTTGGCCAAACAGGCGGCGGCGCAAGTGGGCGCTTTTGAGGCGCTGCTAGTCGATGCGGAAAAACGGGTCACCGAAGGGGCTTCGACCACTGCCTTCTGCGTACAGGCGGGGCAATTGTGTACTGCGCCTATTGGCCCTCATATCCTGCCGAGTATCACCAGAGGGATTCTTCTCGCTTTGGCCCGCGAGCTTGGCATACCTATTGACGAGAAATTTTGTACGCTGGAGCAATTTAAGGGAGCCAACGAGGTCTTTCTCGCCGGTACTACTACTGAAGCGATGCCGGTAGTACAGATTGATGGTGCCGTTATCGGCGAAGGTACACCGGGGCCGATTACGCGGCAGATCCGCGCCGCGTTTCTGGAATCACTGGATTCGACCTGAAAGGGCAGGGGTACAAAATAGAAGGGGGGACGCCCAACAGGCGCGTCCCCCCTTTTGCGTTGTCGCTAGAGGTTTTTAATGGATGACGACCATCTTGGTTTCGGTCATTTCCTCGACTGCGTATCGGGGCCCCTCCTTGCCCATGCCGCTTTCCTTGAGGCCGCCATAGGGCATTAGGTCAGCGCGCCACTGAGTGCCCCAGTTGATGTGGATATTGCCCGATTCCACCTGCTGGGCAAACTGGAGGGCCCAGTTGAGGTTCTCGGTGAAAATTGCGGCGCTAAGACCATAGTTGGTGTCGTTGGCCATGGCGATGGCTTGGTCGATATCGTCGATCCGGCTGATGCCGAGCGCCGGTCCGAAAATCTCGTCGCAGGAGACCTTCATCTCTGGTGCTACATCGGCTAGGATGGTCGGGGCGTACATCGTGCCCTCACGGGTCCCGCCGGTGACGATGCTAGCCCCAGACCCAACGGCTTCTTGGACCCAAGATTCGACGCGCTCAGCGTCTTGAACGCGGATCATAGGCCCCATCTTGACGTCGTCATCGAGGGGATTGCCGGTCGTCAGGGCCTCGACGGCGGGTTTGAGCGCGTCTATAAAATCCCCGTACACCTCGCTGCTGGCGAATACTCGCTGAGTCGAGATGCAGACTTGGCCGGCGTTGGCAAAGCCGGTATTGGCGGTGGCCGCGGCGACCTTTTCGAGATCGGCGTCCGGCATGACGATCAGCGGAGCATTGGAGCCTAGCTCCATCGTCACTTTCTTCAGACCGGCGACCTGACAGATGTGTTCGCCCACATCGCGGCTGCCCGTAAAGCTGATTTTGCGGACTTTGGGATTGGAACTGATCGCGTCGCCAATGACGCCGCCCGAACCCGTGACGCATTGAATGGCTTCCTCCGGCAGACCCGCGTCGAGAAAAATCTCGGTCAGTTTGAGTGCCGAAAGCGGGGTGTCGCTGGCCGGTTTGATGACGATCGAATTACCGGCGGCCAGCGCGGGGCCGACTTTGTGACAGACGAGGTTGAGCGGGAAGTTAAAGGGCGTAATGGCAGCTACCACGCCGCAGGGAACCCGCAGCGTAAAGCCGAATTTGCCCGCCCCGTTAGAGGCGCCGCTCAGGTCGAGCGTTTCGCCAGTCAGGCGCTTGGCTTCCTCGGCAGAGAGGACGATGGTCTCTTGGGCACGGGATGCCTCGCCCATGCCCTCGGCGAGCACTTTGCCCTCTTCGAGGGTAATCGTGCGCCCTAGGTCGTCGAGCCGCTCTAGCATTAGATCCGCCGCTTGATGGATGATCTGGTAGCGCTCATAAGCGCTCATTGCGGCCATGACCTTGGCACCGCGCTCGGCCGAATCAATAGCGCGGTCAATGTCTGCGGCGGCGCCCCGTGGGACGGTATCGATGACCGAGCCGTCATAGGGGTTGACGACGTCCATGGTCGCGGCTTTGTCAACCCATTCTCCGGCAATGTACATCTTCATGATCAAATTCCTTTTTAAGGTGAGCGGTAAGTAGTCAACAAGTTAAGTGTGCGCTTCTACCTGTCAAGCGAGTTTAGATTAAATGCCCAAGCGGTTTTCATAGGCCAAGGGGCGTCCCTCAGCATCGAGTAAGGGCTGCGGCGGTGCCTTCTTTTGGGTTAGTAAGCTGACGATTACTAAAGCGAGGGCGGAAAAAGGCACGGCCAAAAGGTCGGCCGGCAAATCCACGGGAAGCGCCTTCAGTGCCTGCCAGGCGCACAGGCCGACCCCTATGGAGGCTAGGGCTCCGGGGCCATTGCTCTTGGGCCACCACAAGCCAGCAGTTAGCGGGACGAACAGCGAGGCGAGGAGCACAGACCAAGAGTTGACCATCAAGTCGTAAACCGAAGCGGTCCGCAGGGCTAGCAGTAGCGATACCGCGCCCAAGAGGAGGACGGATAAGCGCGTCACGCGCAGGGACGACCGCTCTTCGGCATCGGGTTTGAAGTAGCGCAGGAGATCCCAGCCAATGACGCTCGCTGGCGCAAGGAGGGCACTGTCGGCGCTGGACAGGAGGGCCGAGACGAGGGCACCCATAAAGAGGATCAAGGCCAGATCCGGGAGGTACTCTAGTGCTAGGGCCATCATAACTAGATCGGGATCGGCCAAATCCGGGAGGACGACTGCACCCGCCATGCCGAGAAAAACGGGCAACAGCCCGACCGTTATATAAAGGAGTCCAGCGAGGTAAGCGCTGCGGTAAGCCACTTTTTCGTCTCGGCTGGAAAGACTGCGCTGGATTAGGTCTTGGCCCGCTAGGTTGCCGAGGCCGATGACCAGCCAGTCGCGCGCATAGGACAACCAACTGGCCGCGTCGCCGCGGGGGTAGAAGTCGAAGCGGGAGGCCGGGATTTGGGCAACGAGGGCCTTCCAGCCGCCCATGTCGCCGAGGAGAATCGGCGTCAAAATAAACAACCCGAGTACAAGGACGGTTACTTGGATGAAATCGGTTAGCGTGACGGCCCACATGCCGCCAGCCCAAGTGTATATCAGCACCATGGCTGCGGCTGCGCAGATGCCGACGGTGGGATCTATGCCGGTCAGACTCTGCAGGATTCGCCCAAAGGCCACCAAGAGCGAGCCGGTCCAGCCAACATAGGCGGGAATGGTACAAAGACTGGCTAGCAGGCCCGCCTGCGGGCCGAAGCGGCGGCTAAAAAAGGATGCGATCGTCATCAAGCCCATGCGCCGCATCAGCCGGACGTAAAAGAGGCCGGCGATGAACAGGCACAAAGCCGCGCCAAAAGGGTCGGCAATGACCGCGAGGATGCCGCCCTTGTATGCAGCACTTGCAGCGCCAATGCAGATTCCACCGCCAAACCACGTCGCAGCGAGGGTTGCGGTGCAGAGCAACAGGGGCAGGCGTTGACCGGCGACGATGAAGTCAGTCGAGTTGCGGACACGGCGACCAGCGTATAGGCCAACGCCGAGCATCACCGCGAGATAGACAACCAAGCCGATCAAGACCAATGGATTGGCCATGGCAATATCCTTTTTGAAGATTTGTTATAATAACCAAAGGAGTAAAAATGGCCAATGCCGCCAGTCCAAGTGGCGAATCTGGCCATTGAAACATAATAATTCGCTCTATGTTTTTACCATAATTCATTGAACTATAATAAATTATGGGTATTATGGAATTTTGGCACGGTCCTTGCAACAAGATTGGGAACAGCACATGATCAGTTCCACTCAATCAAGGAAGGTGTACGATGGCTAAGGGAGCCTTAGCGAGGATAAGCGATATCCTCAAGTCCAATATCAACGAGATGCTCGACCGGGCGGAAGAGCCGGACAAGATGATCCGCCAGATGGTGCGGGACATGGAAGAGGCGGTCGGCAAGGCCACGGCCTCGGTAGGGACCGCTGTGGCCAATCACAAGCGGCTCGAGCGCCAGTTAAACGACAAGCAAAACCAGGTCGCCGAATGGCAGCGCAAGGCCGAACGGGCGGTGGAAGCGGGCGAGGATGCGCTGGCGCGCCGTGCATTGGAGCGCAAAGCGGTGTTTGCCAAAGCTGCTGAGGATCTGGCTCCAGCCTTGGAGGAGAGTCGGCAGACGGCCGAGCAATTGCGCGAGCAGCTACGCGAGCTAAAGACCAAGCTCGAAGAAGCGCGGACCCGACAGGGCACCTTGGTCGCTCGCCACCAAGCCGCCCAGGCCCGCAAGCGTCTGGCCCAGAGCATTTCCGGGTTGGGTGAGGATGCCTTTTCCAGCTTTGAACGCTTTGAGCAGAAAGTCGAAGAAAGCGAGGCAGAGGCTGCCGCGCACGTGGAGATTTCGGGCGAGATGGAAGACGTTGAGAAAGAGATCCGCCAAGTCGAAGTCGATCATAGCGTTGACGACGAATTGAAGGCCCTAAAGGACAAGATGAAGAAAGATAAGTAACCCTATGGCCCGCAGTGCATACTGCGGGCTTTTTAGCAGGTGAACTATGAAATTCATCGACGAAGCCGACCTCAAGGTAGGCAGTGCTATAGAGAGTGGGTGCAAGCGTTTAGGTGCTCTTTTTCTCAAGGTGCTGGCCGTACCGATCGTGCCAATAGGGCTGGGACTTATGCTCTACGGGCTTTTTCAGATGCTTAGGCCCGAAGTTCCAGATCGCCATTTCTTCGAACTCTTCGCCATTGGCGTCACGCAGGTCATCTTCGGCAGCTTGCTGTGGATATTGGCCAAAAAACTCGATGCGGCCGCGCATCTGCTGCGCTACCGGCGGCAGCAAAACCGCGTCGTGCGCTTGGCCCGCCAGCGCGGTGGCCGCCTGACAGTGACCGAAGCTGCGGCCGATACCGGGCTGACGGTCGAGGAAGCCGCGGAGATTCTCAAGTGCTTGGCCGACAGGGGGTTCGTCGAGGTAGAAACAACCGATTCGGGCCTGATCGTCTATCGCTTTCCAGAAGTGCTTTTCGCGCACGAGAAACAGTGGAGCCGGGGCGTCGAAAGCGCCTGATACAAACAAGCTGAGGAGGGAGCAAGTGAACTGGTTTTTGCCGCAATTCAATAGCACGCGCTCACGGCTGGCGCGTGCATAGCTTCAGACCGGGAGGGAGCAAATGAATGGGTTTTTGCAGGTCGCCATTGGTGTCTGTTTCATCATCTTGTGCAGTGGATTGGTCAATTGGGGTAACAAGTATTACGCGAGCCGCAGACGACGAGACAAAAAAGCTAAACAGGAAGAGGATCAAATCGTCAAGCGACTAGAGCGGGTTGAGCAGCGGCTGACCGAGGTGCAGGACGTAATGATCGCCCTCAGCGAGAAAATCGACTACATGGATGGGGGGGGAGCTAAACCTTGGAATACGAAAAAGGCAGATGGGAAGAAGAATTGATTGAAAGAGTTGATTCCATCGAAGAGAGGGAAAGGAGCTAATCATGGACAAGCACAAGGGGACCGTCTGCGGATTCTTCGCTGGTATCGCGTTGTGTGTTCTTTTTTATTCTGCGTTTCCTAAGCCCCCCGGCTCCTTCGGTCTGATGGGGCCGGTCATCCTGATTCCGCTCTTGTTGGCCGCTGTGGCGATTTTTGTTATAGCCAAAGTCGTGGATTACCTCAGACTCAAGGCGACCGTATCCGAGGACAAGGGCATGGAGCCAGACGAGTTGCGGGAACGGTTGGCCGCAGTCGAGCAGCGGCTGACTGAGGTGCAGGACGTGATGATCACTCTCAGCGAAAAGATTGACCATCTGGACGTGTCAGGATCTAAACCTTGAGAGCGCCAAGAATAACGAGAGTAAGGCTAGCCGTGAATTGGCTCGACCGCGCTGTAGAGGCTTGTGAAGATGCGCGTTGGGCCGAGGCTTTGGAGTGGTGCGAGCGCGGCCTAGCGCAAGTACCCGACGACTTAGAACTCCAGCATCGCAAAGGGCTTTGTCTCTTGGAATTGGGGGACGAGCAAGGGGCCATCTCAGTGCTGGAGGCAGCCGCGGCGAGTGGGCATTTAGAAAGCCACTATCAACTCGGCTTGCTCGCAATGCGCCAAGGGCGACGCAATGCCCGGTTTCGCCAACGGTCACTGGCACATTTTGAAGCTATCGTGCGCGCCGCCGAGGAAGGGCGCAAATACCCAGCCCTCGATCGCGTCTTTTTCGCGCTCGGCAGCCAGTACAACGAAGATCCGCAGCGGCGCGGAGAAGCCATTCGGGCGTTCCGCCAAGGATTGGCACTCAACCCGCTTTCCGCAGTTGGCCACAACAGCTTAGGACAGCTTTTGCTGCAAGGCGGCCAGGTGTTGGGGGCGATGGGGGAATTCAAGGTCGCCATCCAGCTCGACCCCAAGCTCAGTCAGCCGTACGCAAATTTGGCCCGTTTGTTTTTTCGCCACGTAAAACCCCCTGAATTAGAGCAAGAATATCAGCACATCTGCGAGGAATTTGAGCAAAGCGCTCCACAAGTCCTCGCGCGTCTGTCGCTGGAAATGGTCGAGTTGGGAAAGGAGCAGGTGTACGAGGGGTTTTATACAAAGGGACATCGCATCAAGAACCTGATGGGGGTCATCGGCAGCCGCTTGCGGGGACTGGGGCGCAAGGCCGAAGAGGCGCAGCGGGGGGAATTGAATCGCTTAGGGGGCGAATACGAGGCCCTGTACGACGAGTGGGTGGGGTTCTTAGAAGCAATGAAAACGGATAAAATCCACCCGGTAGTGACCGATCTCGGGTGCTTGGTGCGCCGAGTGGTCGCCGGATTTGACCGCCAAACTTGGAAATCCGCGATCCAGACGCGGGTCCAAGCGGGCTTGCCGCGAGTGGAGGCCGACGAGCGGATGTTGCGCGAGGCCATTACCAACCTCTGCCTAAACGCCTTAGAAATCCTCGAAGAAGGCCGCGGCGGTCAAGTGGTGCTGGGTGCTGGCTACGACGAGGAGCAATCGCTGATCTTTATTGAGGTCGAGGACGATGGGCCAGGCATTGAGGAAGAGCATTTGGAATTGATATTCGAGCCTGGATTTACCACTAGGGAGCGGGGCAATGGCTATGGCTTGAGCATTGCACGCCGCATTGCCCAAGCCCATCAGGGTGTGCTGCGCGTCAAGAGTAGAAAGGGACACGGAACCGTTTTTCGGCTCGATCTGCCGCTCAATTTCGCGGGCGGCGAGACCTAGCCTTGCAGTGATTAAACGAGGACGGGCATGGCAAACAAAAAAAAGAAAGCCGTCTTAATCGCCGATGACCAACGGGAATTGCGCGATATGTTGGCGGAGAAACTGCGCAGCTTGGGCAAGGAGGTCATCTCGTTTTCCAATGGCCAGCGGTTGCTCGGTCATTTGGCTGCTAGGCCGACGGACGTCGAACTCGTGGTGCTGGATTTGGATTTTGGCGTTGGCCAGCCCAATGGCCTCGAAGTGCTGAAAGAGATCAAAAAGCACTGGGCCGAGCTGCCGGTCATTATTCTCACGGGCAAGGGAAGCGTTGACTTGGCGGTCGAAGCCGTGCAAGCCGGGGCGGCGGACTTTATTGAAAAGGACTTGTACGTCGAGGACAAGCTCGAAGTGGAGATGGAAAAGGTCGAGCGGATGTTGGCAGTATTGCGCGAAAACGCCCGCCTCAAGGCCGAGAATGAAGCCCTAGACCGCGACAACACCTTTTACCGGACCCAACTAGGCCAGCGCTATCAGATCGTCAGCCGCAGTCCTCTGATTCAGAACCTGCTAGAGCAAGTTGAACAGATCGCCTCCATACCGCGGCCCGTGTTGATCTGCGGTGAGCGTGGCACTGGCAAGGAGTTGATCGCCGCCGCTTTGCACTATGGGAGCAACCGCCGCGAGCGGGCCTTTGTCAAGATGAACTGTGCGGCGCTGTCGGATACCCTGCTCGAAAGCGAGTTGTTTGGCCACGAGAAAGGGGCCTTTACGGGCGCGACCGCAATGCGCCGCGGCCGCTTTGAAGCCGCCGATGGCGGTACGCTATTTCTCGACGAGATCGGCAACACTTCGCTGGACTTCCAAAAAAACGTATTGCGCGTTATAGAATACCAAGAATTTGAACGCACAGGCGGGACGCAGACGATCTGCGTTGACGTGCGCGTCGTGGCGGCGACCAACGCGGACCTGGAGCGGGAGATAGCCAGCGGGCAATTCCGCGCCGACCTCTACGACCGTCTGCGGTTTAGCGTACTACAGCTACCGCCTTTACGGGAGCGGCCCGAAGATATCCGGCCCTTGGTTACTTACTTTACTCAGCAGCTATGCGACGAAGTGCCGGCGATTGAACGCCGCCCGTTCGCCGAAGGCGTTTTGGCCACGCTGGAGACCTACGCTTGGCCGGGCAATGTGCGCGAACTCAAATTCGCTGTCGAGCGCGCCCTCTGCGTCGCGCAAGGGGATGAAGTGGTCGTGGAGGACTTGCCCCCGGAAGTGCGCGGCGGCCGTGGCGTTGCCCTTCCTGAAGGGGGGAGTTTCGACGAGCAAGTCGCGCGCGTTGAGCAAGGCTTGCTCGATGGCGCACTCGCTCAAATGGGAGGGCGGCAGAAAGACGCGGCACAGGAATTGGGCTTGACCTACGACCGCTTTCGGCACTTGCTCCGCAAATACCAAATCACCGCCAAATGACCAACCGCGTCCTCTGACCGAGTCTTGTTGACAGTGGGAACGCGCCGGGTATATTAACCGCAAGGTTCCCACACCGGAGAGGCGCATGGAAAAAGTTTACAAAGTCGAGACCACACTTTCCCACAGCTTGGCCGAACTCTATGCCAGTCTCGAAGAGGAGTTCGCCAACAAAAGCAGTATCCCCCTCTCGGACATGAACCGCACGTTATTGCAAACGGGCTTGATCCACCACCTGACGATGATGAGCGGACTGGGACTGATCGAGCCTGAGAAGGCCGCGAGGCTGCACGCATTAATCGACCAAGTAGCGAAGGATACCATACTCTGGGACATCTTGCAGATGGTGCGGACCTACTGGCGGAATTGCGGTTCTAGTGGTCCGGGAGGTTCCGGCGGTCTTCAAGCCTGATGTGGCAGCTATAACTCATTGTATAGATTGCAGTTCAGGGGGATGTGCGGTTGACAACTCCCGTGGTCACAAGTATTATACAACCCACTTCTCGGACCGGACCTCTTTACTAGCTGTTGAAGCGAGCAGATGACCTCCTTTAGCGCAGCGGTTTTCGACCACTACCGGCAGCCCCGCAACGCAGGACAAATCGGCGATGCCAATGCCTCGGGGCAAGCTGAAAATCAGGCCTGCGGCGATGCGATGCAGCTTTTTGCCCGCGTAGAAGACGGCCGCATCGTCCGCGCTAGCTGTAAGACCTTTGGCTGTGCCCCTTCGGTCGCGGCTGGCTCGGTGCTCACCGAGTTGCTGGCAGACTTGCTGCTCGCGGACGCAGCTCAGCTAGAGCCAGCAGCTATTGAGGAGGCGCTAGGGGGGCTGCCGCCAATGAAGCGCCACGCTGCTCAACTAGCTGCTGACGCAACCCGGGCCCTAGTGAAAAACTACCAAGCCAGTACAGCCTCCTAACGCATTCTCGCCTTGCATTTTAACCTCAAGCCGAAAGGATTGCATCATGGCTCACTCTCTTCCCGATCTCCCCTATGCCTATGACGCGCTAGAGCCCGTCATAGACGCCCGCACCATGGAGATTCACCACACCAAGCACCACAATACCTATGTGACCAGTCTCAACACCGCTCTCGAAGGGCACGATGACTTGGCCGCTAAAAGCGTCGAAGACCTCATCAGCGACCTCGACTCCGTTCCCGAGAGCATCCGCACGGCGGTGCGCAACCACGGCGGTGGTCATGCCAACCACAGCCTATTTTGGCAGATCATGGCCCCCGAAGGGGAGCGCGGCGAGCCTTCGGCCGAGTTCGTCGCCGCGACCGAAGCCGCATTCGGTAGTGCCGACGAAGCCCGCCAAGCCTTCGCGCAAGCTGCTACCACCCGGTTCGGCAGCGGCTGGGCTTGGGTCGTAGTCAAGGATGGCAAGCTCGCCATCCTCAGCACCGCTAACCAGGATAATCCTCTAATGACCGGCGACGGAGTTCCTATCCTCGGTATCGATGTCTGGGAACACGCCTATTATCTCAACTATCAAAACCGCCGGCCCGACTATATCGCAGCTTGGACCAACATCGTCAACTGGACCGAAGTCAGTCGCCGCTTTGCCGAGGCGATGGGGAGTTAGCAGATGGCGATTCAAGTAGGAGACAACGCGCCCGCGTTCACCCTCAAGAATGCGGCTCTGGAGGACGTAAGCCTCGGGGATTTTGCCGGTAAAAACGTCGTCTTGCTCTTCGTACCGTTGGCCTTCACCAGCGTCTGTACACAGGAGTTGTGCGAGATTTCTGCCGGGATCAACGCGTACGAGGAGCTCGATGCCCAGGCTTTGGGAATCAGCGTCGATAGTCCGTTTAGCCTCAATGCTTGGGCCGAGAAGGAGGGCATTGCGATCCCGCTGCTCAGCGATTTCAACAAGGAAGTATCGGCCGCCTACAGTGCCCAGCACGAAGACCTGTTGGGCTTCAAAGGCATCGCCAAGCGCTCGGCTTTCGTCGTCGATGGGCAAGGCATCGTCCGCTACGCTTGGGTGTCCGACAACCCCAAGGTCCTGCCGGATTTTGCGGCAATTAGGGCTTGTTTGCAATCGCTCAACTGAAGCACTTCGTTTTCTCAAGTAGAGTGGGGCAAGGCACACAGGGCTTTGCCCCACTATTTATGGTGCCGGCAAAGGAAAACGCGCAATGGAAGATGCTAGCGAGCGAGATACCCCGAGTTGGCTCCAGGGCCAAAATAAAGCCAAGGCCGCCGAAATAGCCGGGCACTTCGCCCAGATCATGCAGGTTTTGGGGCTCGACTTGAGCGATCCGCACTTGCGGGGCACCCCAGACCGCGTCGGGCGGATGTACATGGAGATCTTTCGGGAGCTAGGTGACCAAGGCGAACCGGAGATTACCTGCTTTCCCAATAGCGATGGCTACGGCAACATGGTGATCGTCAAGGACATCGAATTCTTTTCGGTTTGTTCCCACCATATGATTCCGTTCTTCGGCAAGGCCCACATAGCCTATATACCTGGGGACGCGATCGTCGGCTTGAGCAAAATCGTGCGCATCGTCGAATTCTACGCTCGTCGGCCCCAGCTTCAAGAACGTCTCACCAAGCAAATTGTGGACTTCCTCGAAGCCAAGCTGGCACCCAAAGGATCCATCGTCGTAATGGAGGCCCGGCATTTGTGCATGGAGATGCGGGGGGTGGAAAGGCCCGGGGCGGTAACGACCACTTCGGCGCTCCGGGGCCGTTTTGCCGAGCCGATAGTGCGCGAGGAATTTTTCAACTTAATCAAGAAAAATTGAAGCAGCACGGGACAAACCCATGTCTGAGATCCAAGAGCAGGTGCTGACGCCGCCTACCAGCGCACTAGTCGATATATCCCACCGGGACTTACGCGACGACGAGTATTGGCGCGCTATCCCCGCCTATGCCGATTTGCGTGCAGATGAGTTCCACGAGCACCGCTTTCAGAGTCGCAATAGCGTGACGAGCCTGAAGAAGCTGCGGGAGGTGCTCGGTAGCCTCGTTTCAGAGGCGTTTTATCGAGATGTCGAGCAGGGGCTTTTGCGCTCGCCGATGAGCCTGCGGATTTCCCCATACCTGCTGAGCTTGATCGACTGGTCGGAGCCAGCCGCAGATCCGCTGCGCATTCAGTTCTTGCCCATGAGGTCGCGAATGCTTCCCGACCACCCGGAACTCGCCCTAGATTCGCTGCACGAGCAAGTGGATTCCCCCGTACCGGGCCTGACGCATCGCTACGCCGACCGGGCGTTGTTTCTCACGCTCGACACCTGCCCGGTGTACTGTCGTTTCTGCACCCGCTCCTATGCGGTGGGGTTGGATACCGAGGATGTGGAGAAAGTGCATTTTGGGGCCATTGCTCAGCGGTGGGAGCAGGTCTTTGCTTATATCTCTTCGCGACCCGAGTTGGAAGACATCGTCATCAGCGGCGGCGATGTGGCCAACCTCAAGGCCGAACACATCGAATACATCGGCACTCGCTTGCTCAGCATTGAACATGTGCGGCGGATGCGCTACGCGACGAAAGCCCCGGCGATTATGCCGCAAAAACTCGTCACAGACCGAGAGTGGGTCCATGCCCTTGCGCGGGTTGTCGAAGCGGGGCGCAAGGTCCACAAGGAAGTCGCGCTGCACACGCATTTCAACCACCCGCACGAAATCACGGCCATCAGCGGCCGCGCACTCGACGAATTGATGGAGCGCGGCATCTGCGTGCGCAACCAAACCGTCTTGCAAAAGGGCGTCAACGACGCCGCCGACACCATGCAGCATCTCGTGCGGCGGCTCAGCTACCTCAACGTGCATCCGTATTACACCTTTGTCCACGATATGGTGCGCGGGGTTGAAGAGCTGCGCACGACCTTGGCAGCGGCTATCGACTTGGAGAAAGCGGTTCGAGGGCGAACTGCTGGGTTCAATACGCCGGCCTTTGTGCTCGACACTATGGGGGGCGGCGGGAAGCGCGATGTCCATTCCTACGAACACTACGATCGCCAGACGGGCATCGCCGTATTTACCAGCCCGGCCGTGCGGCCCGGCGAGTTCTTCTTTTATTACGATCCCCTAGATGCGCTCGACCCGCTGATCGTCCAGCGCTGGAGCGACCCGGCCGAACGCGTGGCCATGCGGCAAGCGGCGCTAGAGGCCGCTATCCAGACGTGACGAGCAGGAGTCCACAACCGGCATTTGCCCTTGTTGACTCGTATGCCTTATCTATTAGTACCAATTAAACCTTAAGACCATCAAGGCTTACAGCAATGGAATATCCAGATATGATCCAAGCATTCGCGGGCTTGGGCCTCCTTGCTTTGGGCGGAGGTCTGGGTTTTCTGCTGAGTTATCAACTAAAAAGGGGCGTCCTGCCCCAAGTAGAGAGAGAGGCAGAAGACCGAGTGCGGCAGCAGTTGGCCGAAGAAGAGTGCGCGGTGCGGCTGAGCTTGCTCGAGGAGCGGGACAACTGGTATAAAACCAAAGCCCGCCAAGAGGCCGAGTTGGAAGATCAATTGGCCGATCTGAACCGCCGCGATAAGAGTTTGGCGCAACTCGTGCGCGATCTCAATACCCAGAAAGAGGAGCAGAGCCGGGCGTGGAGCCGCCTCAAAAATCAGGAGCGGCGGATTGACCAGCGCGAACAGATCCTAAAAGAAGAAGAACGGGAACTGGGCCAGATGCGCGCCGAGTACCAGCAACGTCTAGAGCTGGCCAGCGGGCTACCTGCGGACGAGGCGCGCGAACAGATGATGGAGCATCTGGCCAGCGAGGTCCGCGGGCGGGCGGCGGCCATGATCCGCAGCGAGCGCACCAAGGCAAAGGAAGAGTCGGATCGCGAAGCCAAAAAAATTATCGCCCAAGCCATTCAGCGCTGTGCAGTTGAAGAGACCGTCCATTTGGTCACCTCGACCGTGCCCCTGCCCAACGAGGGGATTAAAAGTCGCATCATCGGCAGAGAAGGGCGCAATGTGCGTGCATTTGAGACGGCGACCGGAGTCAAAGTCGTGGTCGATGATACGCCCGACGCTGTGTTGCTTTCGTCCTACGATCCAGCGCGGCGCGAAGTGGCCAGCCGTGCGATGCACCAGCTAATCGGCGGTGGCGGCTTCACCCCGACCAAAATCGAGGAAGTGGTAGAGGAATGTCGCACAGCCCTAGACAAAGACATGGTCGAAGTCGGCAAGATCACCCTCAGCGAGATTGGGGCCAGCCAATACCACTCTGAGTTGCCCTATTACGTGGGCATGCTCAAATACCGCGCTAGTTTTGGGCAAAACCTCCTACAGCATTGCCTAGAAGTCGCCCATTTGTCGGGGGGTATGGCCGCGGAAGTCGGATTGGATGTGCCGTTGGCTAAGCGGGCGGGTCTCTTGCACGATATCGGCAAGACCGTCAGCAAGGAAATGGAGGGGGGACACGTCGAATTGGGCACTAAGCTAGGCGAGCGATTCGCCGAGCATCCGATCGTCAAGGAAGTCATCGCCGAGCATCACGAGGACCACGAGCGTCTTTCGCCAATTTGCTTCTTGGTTAAGGCTGCGGATACCATATCGTCGACGCGGCCCGGGGGGCGGCGCGAAGACCTCGAAGGCTATACCCGCCGCATCATGCGCTTGGAAGAAGTCGCGACTTCGTTTGCCGGCGTCAAAGACGTGTACGCCATCAACGCTGGCCGCGAAATCCGCGTCATGGTCTGCGGCGAGCAGATCGGCGATGAAGACGCTGAGATGCTCGCGTTCGATATAGCCGAGCGCGTCAAAGCCGAATTGACCTTTGCGGGCCAAGTCAAGGTCGTGGTCGTGCGCCAGACGCAGGTGGTGCGCCAGACCGAGCGGGGCCGCGGCGACCGGCGCAACAACGACGCCCGCAATGGGAGCAGTCGTCGGCCGCACAACGGGGGTCGCAGAGGGAGCGACAGCAGCTAAATTCGCCCCAACTGAAATGGCTGACGACCCTAAAAAAATCGTCGTCCTCGGCTGCACCGGCTCTATTGGCGACACGTGTTTCAAGGTCCTCGAAAACTTGGGAGATGGGTACGAGGTCGTGGGCTTGGGAGGTGGGACCAAGGTCGAAAAGCTGATCGCGTGCGCTCGCCGCTGGCAGCCGCAAAAAATCTGCGTTCTAGATGCAGAGGCTAGAAAACAGGTGCAGAGCGCAGTACCGCGGGTCGAGGTAGTTTGCGGCGAAGAGGGACTGTGCGAGCTAGCCACCATGCTGGAGGCCGATCTAGTGCTCAATGGGCTCGTCGGTGCCGTGGGTCTCGCTCCGACGCTGGCGGCGTTGGCACAGGGCAAGACCGTGGCCATGGCCAACAAGGAGCCCTTGGTTATGGCCGGCGGGCTAATTTTGCAGCAAGCCCAGTGCGGCGGGGGGGCCGTGTTGCCGTTGGACAGCGAGCCCAATGCCATTTGGCAGTGCCTGAAGGGCGAAAACCGCAAAAGCCTGAAGCGGATCATCCTCACGGCCTCTGGGGGGCCGTTCTTTGGGCACAGCCGCGAGCAAATGCGCGACATCACCCCGGAGCAGGCCATCGATCACCCCACTTGGAAAATGGGTCCCAAGATCAGCGTGGATTCGGCAACCCTGATGAACAAGGGCTTTGAAGTCATCGAGGCTGCTTGGCTTTTTGGCGTAGCGGTCGAACAAGTGGAGGTGGTCGTCCACCGCCAGTCCGTTGTGCATGCACTGGTTGAATTCGCCGATGGATCGCTGTTGGCGCACATGGGCAAGACCGATATGATGCTGCCGATCCAATACGCGCTGACCCACCCAGCGCGGCGGGAGGTGCCTCTCGACAACCTCGACCTCAAACAAGTAGGCCAACTGAGTTTTGCCGCTCCAGACAGAGCTAATTTTCCCTGTTTGGATCTGTGCTACGAAGCAGGCCGGCGTGGAGGGACCTTTCCAGCCGCCCTCAACGCGGCCAACGAGGAGGCTGTGGGAGCTTTTTTGACGCGGAAAATCGGGTTTCTCGACATCGCCGATCTGAACCGCGACGTGCTGGCACGCTGCGGCACGCCGGAGGCGATTTCCCTCGAATCCATATTAGACGAGGACCACTATGCACGGCGGCTGGCCCGGGAGTGGGTCGCCGGGCAAGCGGGGTAATTTATGACGGAAGACACCAACCCAGCACGGTACAAAGCCAAAGCATTGGCGCTATGCCAGAAGATGCTCCGCATCAACACCGGGGTCATACTCGCGGCTTTCGCGCTCATCATCATCCTAACTACGGTCTCGACAGCGGAGTGGGTGCGAGCGACTGGCAAGGCACTCTACTACGTCATAGTATTGCAGGCCCTCGCGTCGGTGGGGACTTGGTACTACCGCACCCGCTTGGAGAAAGCGCTAGCAGTGGTCGAGGGAGATAGCTCGCATGGAGACCATTAAGGCGCGGGGCAAATTCCACGCTGCACATCGCCAGCTAGACTACGACGGCAAATGTGCCTACGTCCACGGGCATACTTGGCGCGGCGTGTTTGTCGTCCGCACCGAGTGCTTTCCGCGGCTTGCAAAACTAGATATGTCCGTTGACTTCGGCGCGCTCAAGGACATCTTCAAATTCTTGGATCACAAGATGTTGATTTCCGCACGGGATACGACCTTTCTCGACGCCGAGCTCTTTGAGCCACAGGGAGTCGTGGTCATGCCAGGCGAAAATCCGAGTGTGGAAAACGTAGCTGAGTACTGCCTCGACCAAGCAGTCGAGATCTTGCAGAAGCTGTTCCCACAACGCGATTATCAGTACCACATCGAAGTTTCCATCCAAGAGACTGACAACAATTTCTTTATCGCCGACCGCCTTCTGAGTTGTTGAGCACTTGGGTGCCGAGCTATGGGGCAGGAAAAAATGATGATCGCCGGAGAGGTCGCCGCCTATCTCCGCTGTTCGCCCTCCACTGTGCATCGCTTCGTCCGTCGAGGCCAGATTCCCCACTATAGATTTGGCAGGCTAGTGCGGTTTCGCCAGAGCGAGATCGAGTACTGGTTGGCCCTGCATCACGAAGGGCCGGTGCTCTTGCGGGGGAGGGCGATGTCGTCCAATCCAGATCAACTCTCCCTCTTCCCGACGGGAGGGAAAAATGGCGAATGAAAACGCGAAAAATGTGGTGGTACTCGGTGCCGGGGTCATGGGCGGGCAAATCGCGGCTCTGTTCGCCTGTGCGGGCCACAAGGTGCGTCTCCTCGACTTGCCGCTGGCAGACGATGGGGCCGGCCGTGCGCGTCAGGGGCTGGATAGGGCCCTCGCGAGCCGACCTCCTGCTTTCTATCTAGCGGAAATGGCCCAACGCATCGAGCTGGGGAGCATGGAGGATCTAACGTGCGTTGGAGCGGCCGATTGGGTCATTGAGGCCGTACTAGAAGAAAGTGCGCCCAAGCGGGCGTTGCTGGCCCGACTGGAGCCGTACCTGCACGACGGATTGGTCATCAGTAGCAATACCTCGGGGCTATCTATCGCCGAGTTGGCGCGCGGCCGGTCGCCGGAGTTTTGCCGCCGCTTCCTCGGGGTACATTTCTTCAATCCGCCGCGCTACATGAAGCTGGTCGAGGTCATACCGGGGCCTGACACCGAGCCGGCGATCGTCCAGCAGATGGTAGATTTCCTCACCGGGGAGTTGGGCAAGGGCGTGGTCTGCGGCCAAGACACGCCTAATTTCATCGGCAATCGCCTGTGGATTTTCGCGGTCTGCGACATGCTACAGCGGATGGAGCGGGATGGGCTAGGCGTGGCTGAAGTTGACGCACTGACCGGCCCCCTGATGGGGCGGCCCCCAAGCGCGACCTTGCGCGTTTGCGACATCGTAGGCTTGGACACAGTTGCGCACGTGGCCGAGACTAGCTACGCGGGATTACCGGCAGATATGTGGCGGTCGCTTTTCGTTCTGCCGGTATTTTATCGGCGAATGTTAGAGGAGAACGTACTCGGGGCCAAGGTTAATGCCGGGTTTTACCGCAAGGCCGAGGCGGGCATTGAGGCCCTCGACTTGGAAACCTTCGCCTACCGACCCGTGCAAAAGGTGGAGTTGGGTACCTTGGAATCGGCACTGAGCGAGCGTTCCCCGGCGCGCCGCCTCCGCGCGCTATGGGACGATCCAGGCCCGTGGGGCCGGCTCGGGAGGGCGCATCTTACGGCCGTGCTGGCCTATGCCGCCGAGCATGCTGCCGACATAGCCGGCGATGTCGTCCAAATCGATCGGGCGATGCGCTGGGGATTTAACTGGGCGCTAGGGCCTTTTGAGTTGTGGGATCTCTTCGGCGTCGAAGAGGTCGTCTCCTCTCTCGAAGCCCACCAACAGCGCGTACCCGACCTCGCTACCCAATTGCTCGCCGCAGATGAAACGCACTTTTACCGCGAGCAGGGCGCGTTCTCGCCAACCCGGTTGCGGCGCGAAAGCTGGCAACAGCCAGCAGACGATTGGGATAAGCTAGCTGCTGAGCGAGCTAGCTGGTCCAATGACGGGGCCTACTTGGTCGAGCTGGACGAGGGACTGGGGGCACTGGTTTTCAGCGGCAAGATGAACGCCTTGGGACCAGCGGCGCTGGAAGCTGTCCATCGCGCGGTGGATACGGTTCCCTTTACTGGCTTGGTGCTCGCCGGAGCTGGCTCCTTGTTCTCGGTCGGTGCCGACTTGAAGCACGTGGCCGAGCTCGTCGATGAGAGCGACTGGCCGGGGCTGGAAGCGTTTGTCTCTGCCTTCCAAGAGGCCGTGCAAGCGCTGCGCTACGCGCCTTTTCCGGTCGTCGCAGCCCTCCGCGGCTTGGTGCTGGGAGGCGGGTGCGAGTTCGCCTTGGGTGCCGATGGGCGCGTGGCGACAATTGAACTAGGCATGGGCTTGGTAGAGACCAAGGTCGGCCTGATCCCTGGCAGCGGCGGCTGTATGGAGATGGCGCGGAGGGGAGCAAGCGATATAGGATCCGCGTTTGAGACGATTTTTGCTGGAAACTTCAGCGACAACGCCTTTCAGGCTCAAGCGTGGGGCCTCCTCAACGCTGAGGACGAGATTGTCTTTGCCGAGGGCCAACTCTTAAAGCAGGCCGTAGTCAAATTGCGCAGCCTGCTCGCCGCAGGCTACTGCGCCAGCGAGCCGGATGGGGTAGAGGTCGCTGGAGATGAAGGGCTGGTGCTTTTGCACGAGCGTCTAGATAAAGGTCGGGCTGCTGGACAGCTCAGCGAGCACGACGCGGTCGTAGGGCGCGGGCTGGCGCGGGTGCTCACAGGAGGCGGTGGGGCACGCCGGGAAGTAGAGGAGCGGCACTTGCTCAATTTGGAACGCGAGGTCTTTCTGCATCTATGCGGCACCGAGCGCACGCGACAGCGCATCGCGCAGATGCTGCACACGGGTAAACCATTGAGAAATTGAAAGGGAAGGGGGCCTTATGGGCTTGCGTAGTGCCGCTGAGTTTAAAAAGGGCTTGCGCGACGGGCGCGAGGTGTACCATCGGGGAGAGCGGGTCGGGGACGTAACCGCGCATGACGACTTGGGGATTGGGGTGGATCACGTCGCCTTGGACTTTGAGTTGGCCGAGGACCCGGCGCACCGCGACCTGATGACTTGGATGGATGGAGAGCTGGGCGAACCGGTCAGTCGCTACTTTAAGACGCCGACAGATGCCGCGGATTTGCTCAACCGCCGCGAGATGATTGAGCGTTCGACGCGGCTGGCCAGCAGCGTGGTGTTGCTAATCAAGGAAATTGGCACCGACGCGCTCTTCGCCCTCGACTTGGTCTCCGACCATTTGGACAAAAATGCTGGTGGGCAATACAACGCGCGCGTACAAGCCTTTCACCGAGCGTGCAAGCATCGCGACTTGAGCTTGGCCGTGGCCCAAACCGACGTAAAGGGCGACCGCAGCCTCTTGCCCTCGCAGCAAGCGCACCCCGACTACTATGTCCACATTGTCGAGGAGCGGACCGATGGGATCGTGGTGCGCGGGGCCAAGGCCCATACGACATGCGCCCCGTATGTCGATGAACTCATCGTCTTGCCGACCCGTGCGCTCAAGGAGGCGGACGCGGCCTATGCCGTTGCTTTTGCCACGCCGGTCAATACTCCGGGGATCAAGCTAATCGCCAGCCCCTTTGGCTCGCCCCCGGTGAGCCAGTTCCACCACCCGGTCAGTTCCGAGCACCGCATGATCGACACGCTGACGATCTTCGACGATGTCTTTATTCCCAACGAGCGCGTCTTCCTCAAAGGAGAGTGGCAATACGCCGGGGTGCTGGCCAACGCCTTCGTCGAATTTCACCGCTTTACGGCCGCCTCCTACAAACCACCGCTGTGCGATCTCTTTATCGGAGCGGCGGCACTCTTAGCCCAATACAACGGCATCGCCAAGGCTGGCCACGTGCGCGAGAAACTGACCCGGCTCATCACCTATGCCGAAACCGTCCGAGGGCTGACCTTGGCCGCGGCCCACGATTGCCGCATCGTTGCAAATGGCACGGCCGTGCCCAATATCGTCTTTACCAACTTGGCTAAATTCCACTTTGCCAATAACTATCACCAAGCTGTGTCTTGGGTCCAGGACATCGCCGGGGGGCTGGTGGTCACCGGGCCATCGGAAGAGGACTTGGCCAATCCCGAGACCAAGGGCTATATCGAACACTTCTTGGGCGGTGGGAGCGGCGTCGATGCCGAGGCGCGGCTAAAGGCGATCAACTTGGTGCGCGATCTGACGGCTTCAACCTTTGGTGGTTACAACGAACTGCTGGCCATTCACGCCGAAGGCTCGTTGGAAACCCAGAAAATCACCATTCTGCGCGATTACGATGTCGAGCGCTGTCTCCGGCTGGCCAAAGAAGCCATTGGCATGGGTTGAGCCAAATCAACGCGCCGCGTTGTGGCCTATCGCGCTCGCCCTATTTGGAGCTCTCGTGGCCGCCTGCTCTGAGGACCCAGCGGTGCCGGCCCCGCCTATAACCACTCATCTGTACGCGCTCGAGAGCGAGTCTGCCAGACTCGAAAGTTTCGCCGGGAGCGGCGGGGCTATTGAAAGCATGGGTGAGGACCTACTGGTAGTTACGCCGAAGGGAAGGTTTGCCCTGGTCTTCCGGGACGGGACTGTGGAATATCTCGACGGGCTCGCTCTTCCGAGTCCGTCGTCACGGGACGGATGTGCAGTACGTCGAGAAGATCGAAGTCGGCTACCGCATCCGAGACATAACGTTTATGCCCGACGGACGCATAGCTCTGTTGGAGGATAACGCGCGGGTTCATTTTCTGAGCCGTTCCCTTCGGAATCGCCGCGACGTTTACTCGATCAACTGCGAGTCGTCACCGCATCGCCATCGCTGGACTCACCGGGTGCGGGAGACTCGGGAACGGTAGTTCCGGCCGGTAAGCGAGACCCGAGGACCGCCGTAGGAAGGAAGTAGGCAGGCTATAGATGCGTAACGTCAGTTAAGTAAATAAAAAAACAGTTGATTATATAATATTCAGGCCCTATCTTTGCTGTTCGGTTTATTCAAAACCGCTTTGATTTCGGATGTATTCCCCCCACATCCGAAACTCCCTGCCATACCATTTAGGTACCATCATAGCTTAATGCAGCCATGAGTCCCCATGCTGGCTCATTAGCAACAGGAGGCGTCAAGTTATGACTACCTTGCAGACCGATTCTATCGTGGATCAGTATTTCCACGAGATCGAGGATGCTGTCGGGCTATCGTCCGAGGACGAAGTGGCCATCGCCCAGCAAATAAAAGAGGGCGATGAAGAGGCATTGTCCGATCTGGTCAAAGCCAACCTGCGCTTTGTCGTAAGCGTGGCGAAGCAATATCAGAATCTGGGCTTGCCGCTTTCGGATCTGATCAACGAGGGGAACTTGGGGCTCATCATCGCCGCCAAGCGCTTTGACGGCACCAAGGGCTTCAAATTCATTTCCTATGCCGTGTGGTGGATCCGCCAGTCGATCCTGCAAGCGTTGGCCAATCAGTCGCGCATCGTGCGGCTGCCACTGAATCGCATCGGCGAGTTGACGCGCGTCAACAGGGTGCTCAACAAGCTCGAACAGGGGCTGGGGCGTCCCCCGGAAGTAGATGAAATAGCCGAAGAGCTAGAAGTCGAACCCGGCGACATGGATCTCCTATTGCGGTTGGCCCAAAGGCCCGTTTCGCTGGAGATGCCCTGCGACGAATCCGAGCCGGATCGCTGTTTCGGCGATCTGATTCCCGACTACAGCCAGCCCTCCAGCGACGAGCTCCTCTCCAGCGACGAGCTCAAAGCGGAGATTTTCAACGCCATGCACGTCCTGACCGAGGGCGAGGTGCGCGTCTTGAAGATGTATTACGGATTGGATGGGCACGAGCCGATGACCTTGGAGAAAATCGGGACCTACGTCGGGCGCACTCGGGAGCGGGTGCGGCAAATCAAGGAAAAGGCCCTGCAAAAGCTCCGCCATCCCGCCCGTTGCGATTCCCTCAAGGAGTACTACGCGGATTAATCGTCCGCTGCTGCGGCGTGAGAAAAGTGGGCGCGCAAGGCCGCCGGCGTCTTGGCCTTATTTGATTTTTGCCCAATTTTTCGTTAGTATATTTGTTCATTCCGCGGTAGCTCAGCTGGCAGAGCGGGTGGCTGTTAACCACTTGGTCGTAGGTTCGAATCCTACCCGCGGAGCCACTTAGCCAACGGCCGAACAAACCGATCCCGATTCTGGGGGAGGTTGTCCGGCCGTTGGCATTTCTGCAATGCGCCCAAGGCTCAGTGCTTCATTCAAACAGGGCCGCGTACTCGCTATAGCCTTCCTTGGTCAAATCCTCAATAGGAATAAAGCGCAGGGCAGCCGAGTTGATGCAGTAGCGCAGCCCGGTGGGGGCCGGGCCGTCTGCAAAGACGTGCCCGAGATGCGAGTCGGCGTATTTGCTGCGGACCTCGACGCGGCTCATAAACAGGGAGTTGTCAGTGTGCTCGACGATGTGATCCGGCTCTAGGGGCTGGGTAAAGCTGGGCCAGCCGGTGCCGGATTTGAACTTGTGCTGCGAGCTAAAGAGGGGTTCGCCCGAAACGATATCGACGTAGATGCCCGCGGCCTTGTTATCCCAGTACTGGTTGCGGAAGGGCCGCTCGGTGGCGTCTTCCTGCGTAACCCGAAATTGCAAGTCCGTGAGTTTGGTGCGCAAGGTGTCGATGGGAGGTTTGGCGTATTGGACGCTGGCCGTTGCCGGCGGGAGGTCTTTGCCCCAAGTCTCTTCGATAAAGCGGTCGCGACCCGATCCCCGGCGATAGCGCTTGTAGTGCTGGGGGTTCTTTAGGTAGTAGTCTTGGTGGTACTCTTCTGCCGGATAAAAGACGGTGGCTGGGCGGATGGGCGTGACGATGGGTTTGTCAAAGCGGCCCGACTCGTCGAGGGCCTGTTTGCTGGCTTCAGCTAAGGTGCGTTGCTCTTCGTCGTGATAAAATATGGCTGAGGTGTATTGATGGCCGCGGTCGTAAAAGGACCCCCCTTGGTCCGTGGGGTCGAATTGACGCCAGTAGATGTCGAGGAGCTGGCTATAAGAAACGACCGCGGGGTCAAAGGTAACTAGGACAGATTCTATGTGCTTGGTCGCGCCGGAGCTGACTTGCTTGTAGGTCGGATTTTCGCGCTCGCCGCCGGTGTAGCCGGAGATAGCTTTGACGACCCCCTCGACCTTGTCAAAAGGGGCTTCGATGCACCAGAAACACCCCCCGGCAAACGTCGCTTGGGCGTGGTTTTGGGCGCGGCTGGCTTGTGCGCCAAAAGCACACAGGGCCGCGCCGAGCAGAATGAGTCGTTTGGCGTTCATGGATTCTCCTCTTGTGTTGGGTTTTTTTATAAACGCTCCAAGTATGCCAAAAGGTTCGCAATATCGTTAAGCTCTGCCTAAAAGTACGGTCCCAGTTGGCGGCTATCTTAACGGATGCAGAGCTAATTTGTCAAACCACATTCCGCGCAAAAAGCGCGCCGGAAGAAAGTTGACAGCTTGGGCGAGAACGGCCTTATTTTCGCGCTCTAAGTTCGCAGTGGGACGATGAACGAGGCCACCCCAACAACCGTCAAAGTGCTGCGCGAGCAGCTAGTGAACGCGCGTCAGGTACGCGACTTGGGCTTGTTGCGCGATGTAGAGGAGGGACTGCGCCAGCTAGGCAAGATCGGCTATCGCTGTTGTCTGGTCGATTTCGATAGCTGCCGGCTGCGCTATTACGTCCGCCTCTTGGGCTACGAACAGGCGCGAGTCAAAGCGCAGATCGAATTTCCCATCTCCCCAGAAGTCGCTCCGGTGCAGTGGCTGCCGCTGTCGCATCTAGCCGATTACGCGGAGGCCGAGAATGCCCAAAGCATTCGCCGCATATACGAGGGGATGGCTCACTACATCCAACACAAGTCGCCGACGCTGCAAGTGGGGATGCTGGGTCTCAACCGGCCTAGGCCTAGGCGGCAACCGTCTAAAAGACCGCAACGGCGCGCGCGAAACAGGGTTTGGTTGTACTTAGGAGGCTTGGTCGTGCTAGCGGCTCTTGCCTGTTTCATTGCTTGGGGAGGCTCGTGATGTCAAAGGACAATTTTCGACCTCGGGGTCGATTTGTTTGGATGTGCGCTGGAATCCTCGGTGCTATCGGGTGCAGCCAAAATTTTAGCGACCAAGAACCAGTAGCGGCCATGGCCGAGCGGGGATTCACCGCCCACCCCACAACGCCAGCGCCCCCCTTGGGTCAGGCGAGCGGTCGCCAGGCCCTGGGGCCGCTCAGCGCGGTGGCCCCCAAGGGCTGGGTGGCGCAGCAGCCGTCCAGCTCCATGCGGGTGGCCCAATACGGCCTGCCCGGCCCGGCCGGAGAAGCGACGCTGGGCATCTTTTTCTTTGGCCCGGGGCAAGGTGGAAGCGTAGAGGCCAACATTGAACGCTGGTTCGGCCAGTTCAAACAGGAGGATGGCCAGCCGGCCCAAGGGCGGCGTTGGACGAGGCAGGTGGGGGACATCGAGATAACCGGAGTTGATGTCAGCGGCACCTTCTCCGGGGGAATGGGGGTGGGAAACGCGGAGCCCCAAGCTGGCTATCGGATGCTCGGGGCGATCGCCGTCCACCGCTCAGGCACGGTGTTTTTTAAGATGACTGGACCGGCCCAGACCGTTGAGCAGTGGGCTGTCAGCTTTGATGAGTTCTTGAATAGTTTGCAAGCCGGCTCAGTTGAGCCTTGAATGCGAGGGAACATGTACACGCAATTAGAAGATGAGTTCGGCGACGTCATCGCCAAGGCCCGGCGCGGGCAGGAAATTGCAGTCGCAGCACTGGCCGATCGGGTGGGGCTGACTGCCGGGGATATCGCAAAAATTGAAGACTACGAACTGGTCCCAGCCGCAGATACCATCGAGCGGTTGGCCGCAGCGCTTGGGTTGCACCCGGGCAAATTGCAGGCGAGTGCCGCGCAGGCGTTTTTCCCGTGCGATCCGGCAGGTCGCTCGATGGCCGGGGCGCAGGTGGAGATGATGGTACTCGGCAGCGGCTTTCTGATGAACGGCTACATCGTCGGCTGTGCGGCAACCGGCCAAGCTGCGGTCATCGACCCGGGGTTCGACGCGGATAAAATTCTCCAGCGCTTGGCCGCCTCTGGGCTGACGGTTGAACAGATCTTGCTGACGCATGGTCACCAAGACCACATCGGCGCGCTCGCCGAGATTGGTCGCGCCACGGCCGCGCCAGCGCGGATTCACAGCGGCGACTTGCCCCTAACGGGCAGCTTGGCCGATCAAATCGCCGGCGAACTAGAAGAAGGCCAAGTCGTGCACATCGGCAAATTGCGCTTTGAGGTCCGCTCCACGCCTGGGCATACTGCGGGCGGTATTAGCTTGGTCCACGAGGAGATGGCCTTTGTCGGGGACGCGCTTTTTGCGGGTTCACTCGGGGGCACCCGTAGCGCGGTCAACTACCGGATGCAGCGCCAAGCAGTAGCCGAGAAGCTACTCGCGCTAGATGCAAACGTCGCGCTCTTTCCCGGTCATGGGCCAGCTACCACCGTCGGGGAAGAACGGGAGCACAATCCGTTTTTCTCATAAGACGCCAAAACGGCGTTGGGTCGATTACGGGGAGTCTGCCGCTGGGCGGGGGCTTCCCGTTTCTTGGTCCTCGTTGAGTGCCCAGTCGTAGTCGTTGTATTCGATGGCTATATCCTCGGTCAACTCGGCGGCTAGGTCCGGGAGCAGGTACGGGCGTAGGTAATTGACGATGGTGGGCATGGCCTCGGGATTGGGGCGGTCGGGTGGGAACCAAGCGGAGAAGTCTTTTCCGTACCAGTCGAGAATTTTGGACAGGTAGAGCTGCTTCCCTCGCCGGCGCACGTGGTTGGGGTCTTGGGCAAAGCGCGTTAGTGCCCGTTCCAAGCGGTCGTCGAGATCGGGGCCGATAAAGGCCCGGTTTTCCAGTTGCGGGCAGCTCAGGGCCGCGCAGTTGACCGCAAAGTGAATGCGCGGCTCTTGGTAGGTTGGTCGGATGATTTTGTTTTCAATGTGATCCAGCGTCATTTCGCGGCCCCCAGCGACAAAGGTCTGGCGGTTGAAAAAGCCGCTGAGCACAAAGGCGTCCTTGACGCTGGCAATGGGATAGGCGTCGATGACGCCCCGCAGGACAAAGGCGTTGTACGCATTGATCCAGTAGGCTAGCTCGTGTTCGCGGGTGGGGAAGCGGTCGGGGTGGCTTGCGGGGCTGGAGTGGCCGAGGCTATCGACATAGGCGTCGAGTTGGGCGCGGTCTGCGGCTAGGGCGGCGTAGCGGACCAAGCCTTGGTCGTTGACGTATTCTTGCAGTACTTGGTCAAAGGGGCCGTGGTCAAAGGGAGAAGCCGCGCAAAGGGCGGCCGGGACGAGCAGCCACAAGGGCAGAAAATAAAGTGGGCGCATGGTCTTTCCAATGGGTTGGGATGGAGATGGGGATGAGGATGCCTCCGCTGGGGCAATCTATAGTATATTCGACGTTGCGCAATAATTCTCCACGCACTTAGAGTTCCGCCACTTCACTTGTAAATGAACCCAATCCGACGAGAGGGGGCCATCCTTGGGGGCTTGGCCCTTTTGTGGCTTTTGGTCTTTGCGGCCTCCATGCTCTACCACACGGGCGGCCGTTTGGCTCTGCCACTGGACGATTCCTTCATCTATTTCCAATACGCGCGGCAAGCGGCCCAAGGGCACTTCCTCGAATACAATACCGGCGCTGAGCCAACCGCCGGGGCGA
Organism: uncultured Latescibacterota bacterium; assembly: GCA_958295495.1. GTDB lineage: Bacteria > Latescibacterota > UBA2968 > UBA8231 > UBA8231. Next base: position 4,944,166 of record OY282352.1, on the reverse strand, counting down.
CTAGCCTGCTGTACACCTCGCTGCTGGTACCGGGCTTTTGGCTGGGGCTGGAGGGGATGGGGATTGCGCTGTACGCGTTGGCATTGGGGGCCGGGTGGCTCGGGTTGAGTGCTTGGCTGCTCCTGCTGCTGGGCCGCAGGTTGGGCGGCCCGTTCAGCGGCTGGGTGGCCGCGTTGATGTTCCTGTTGTGCGGCCCGCTGCTGTGGGGCTACTACAGCGGCATGGCCATCGGCCTCTTTGCTTTCGCCATCTTGCTGACCCTGTATCTATACCTAACAGACGACCGGTGTGCTCCGTTGGCAGCGACCGTGCTGGCGTTGGCGCGGCCCGAAGGAATCGCCTTGGTCTTGCTGCTGGTGGTGCTAGTCGCCTATCGCCGGGCATTGAACTGGTCGTGGGGAGTGCCTTTGGGGGCGTACGCGCTCCAGGCCTTGCTGTTGGCTTGGTGTACGGGGGAGGCCGGGGCGTCTGGGATCGAGGCCAAATGGCGCTTTGCCGAACCGCACGGCTCGCTGCCAGAGCAGCTCCGCGCCGTCTTTTTCGACTTCGCCGAATTTGTCAAAGGGATCCTCGCTGGGTCGCTAGGGGACCAGACCAGCGTCAATTTATACGCGTACGACAGCAACTATCGCCGCATGGTGTTTGCTCCGTTTGTGGCGCTCTTTTTTTTAGCCGAGCTAAGTTATCGGCTCTGGGGCGAGTTGTCCGAGCGGCGGCTTGGGGCAGCGGCGTTGGGCGGGGCGTGGTTTGTCGGCGGCGTCCTGCTAACCTGCACTCTCGTCGAATACGACGCCCACTTCAACCGCTATCAGCAGCCGTTCTTGCCGCTCTACATTCTCTTTGCCGCTTTGGGCTTGGGTCGCTTGGACGCGGCTGGAGGAGAATGGGGCCGCAAGCTGGCGCGGGGGTTGGCTTGCTTTTTCGGCTTGTGGGGGTTGATGTCGGTGGGGTTCTTCGCGGTTGCGTACGGGGAAAATTGCAGCGATATCCGCAACCAGCAGGTCGAGCTGGCGCACTTTATAGACGCCGAGCTGCCGCCGGATGCGCGCATCGCGGTCAACGATGCTGGTGCTCTGCGCTACTTCAGCCGCCGCCAAACCATCGACTTAGTCGGGTTGACCACGGCCGGAAACAGCGAGCCTTGGCGGCATGGGAGCGGGTCGCTATTCGAGCGGCTGGAGGCCATGCGGCCGGACCAGCGACCTCAGTACTTCGCCATTTTCCCCAATTGGTTCAATTTCCCCGAGGGCCTCTTCTTGCAGCCGCTGCACCGCATCCGCGTCTTTGAGCCGTCGATTATAGATGCCGAGAAGGTGTTGTATCAGGCGCGTTGGGTCGCCGATCTCAGCGGCGAGGCCATCCGCAACCAGACGCTCTTAGCCGAGGGCTGGCGGGTGGTCGATAAAGTGGATGTTGCCGACTTGGCAAGCGAACGCCGGCACGGCTACCAATCCGCGGTGTGGGTCCCCGGCAGCGGGGAGGCAAATCTGTTGCTGGCGTTGAGTCCTACCGACGATCCTCAAGCCGCGTACATCGACGGTGGCCGGACGGTAACCGGGGGCGAGCGGATGGAGGTGGTGCTGAACGCCGGCCAACCAGCGACTGTAATCATGCGCACGGTTACGGGCATCGCCCAGCACTTTGCGGTGGTAGCCAATGGAAGGAAAATCGCCACTGTCGAACTGCCGGGCGGGCGCGGCCGCCAGTGGCTCGAACTGGCCGTCGGCCAAATCCCGGCTTCGGATGTGCGCGGCCGCGTCGAGATTGAGACGCAGCCGATCCACTTTGGCGGCGATTTGCGGCCGATTGTTTCGTTTCACTATTGGGTTGTGCAGCCGTGAGTTGCCCTAGATAACCAATCATTTTGTTAAGCGGTGCGCCCTCCACCTCAAGCGGCCGGTGCCGGCCCTCAACGACGTGGTGGTCGCGCACTTGCAGGCGTACTCTTGGCCGGGGAATGTGCTAAGAGGGCTAGCTTAATCGTAGCGATCGAGCTAGCCCTCTTCTCAACTACCTAGAGAGGCTATCAGTCGGAATTTCGGAAAGGAGATGGGCTATGATGTTGCTATTGGCCGTTGTGGCTGGTATTGCGCTGGCGAGCGGTCCCGCCGCGGCGATCCAGTGGGATTTCGACGACGGGACGACACAAGGGTGGTCCGCCAAAGAAGCTGCTATATGGGGAGGTACGCGTGAATTGTACCTGTTTCCAAGTGTGGTCGAAGACGGGGTGTGGAGAATCACGGTTGATCCCTATGTCACCAAAAGCCATTATAGCTCGGCGAGTATCTCAGTGACTTCTTCTGCCGAATTGGTTTCTCCTACTATCGGGTACGATTCGGGTCTGTTCGACCACGTCCGCATCCGGTTCCGCACCGTCCATGACCACCCTACGGAAGGTAGTTTTTCGTTCGCTTGGACCAACGAGCACAACACTGGGTTGAATATAGAAGATTTTTCTGAAGCCCAGTTTGTCCTTCCCTACCAACCCATGGTCTATACCACCGAGTGGCAGGAAGTGGTGATTGACTTGGGGCCTCAAGACGAGACGATATGGGACGGTCTGTTAAAAGATATTCAGCTCAGTTTTGTCTTGGAGGGAGCGGAAGCCTCTCGGGCGGGCGAGCTAGTCAAGTGGTTTGAGATCGACTGGATCGAGTTGACCGGCGTGGAAGAGCAATTACAAGGGGAATTAGCCCCTCCTGACGTGGACTATTTTCGCTGGGCTGAGGCTGGCGTTTTTGCCCCGCCGGTGTTCTATCCGATGGCGTCGGGCATAGGAGAGCCTCAAGTAGGGGGGACGCCCGGCGTGGGCGTGTTGACGGACTTGGATGGCGATGGCGACTTAGACCTGTTCGCTCTCTGGAGGACCCGTCAGGGGAGGGTTTTTACGTCGGGCTGGCTCATGGCTCTCAATGACGGGCAAGGGGCCTTGGAACTGAGGCGCCTAGAGGAGATCGTTGACAGAGGGCAGATTCGTACCGATGCGGCATCTGGCAGCACAACCCGCTCATGGGTGAGCTTAGAGGTGCTGGGTGCTGATTTGACGGGTGATGGGCAAGACGAAATCGTGCTATCTATAATCAATGAGCATGTAACAGAGGTTTGGTCTATCGATGCGGAACTCCAAGTCGAGGTGCTTGTGCAGATTAAAGATAGATGGCTCAGGGATGTGGCGGATTGGGATGGGGATGGCCGGGTCGAATTATTTGTCGGGAAGACGACGTTGGAGGGCAGCCTGTTAGAGGTCTGGGATGTAGCACAGGGCGTGTGGACCGCCGAGGAGGTAGGGAGGGCCGAAAGGCATTCGCCCGACACCATCGGCGACTTTACCGGCGATGGCGCACTCGACGTGTTGTGGCTCCCGATTGCTGATCTGGTGAACACGTGGATTCTGGGTACCTTGGGCGAGGATCTGCAAAGAGGCGAGATATTTGAATTCGATGAGTGGAAGCAGCGATTGGGGGTGGGCGATTTTGATGGCGATGGTCAGATGGATTTTCTCACGGAGCTCATCTTTGAAGCGCTGGTAGGCAGCAAGGGGCTGGCCTTGCAGCAAAAGAGCACCGGGGATCGGGTAGCAGCGGCGGTGCTGTACGATGAGCGGCTGTTTCGGCTCTCGCCGGTGCTGATGCGCGACCTCAACGCCGATGGGGTAGAAGACTGGGTGTTTATCGGTGGAGACCGCGCCTCGGGTTTTGGGGTGTTTGTCGAATGGGGCGGCAGTGTCAAGCCGACCCAAGCAGGGGAGCGGCATCGGCTGGCGGGCAGTGCGACCAACGTGCTGTCGGGGGATATGGATGGGGATGGCGATGTGGACTTGGTCGTGTTGGATCCGATCTTGGGTGGGGTGCATCTGCTCAAGAGTTCGCTGGGCGAGCAGAGGACGGCCGTGCAGACGCCGGCGGATGCGCGGCCGGTGCAACATCGGCTGGGCGACAGCTATCCCAATCCGTTTAATCCGGCGGTGGTGCTGCCCCTTGATTTGGCGACAAACGCGGCGGGGGTGTCGCTGACGGTGTACGATGTGTTGGGTCGTCGGGTGCGTCAGGTGTGGGACGGGCCGTTGGGGGCGGGGAGTCATCGGTTTGTATGGGATGGCCGCGACGAGAAGGGCAAGGAAGTGGCCGCGGGGGTGTATGTCTATAAGGTTGAAGTGGACGGGCGGGTGGAAGCTAAGAAGACGACGAAGCTGCCGTAAAAGGACCTTCTTTTGAGCTATTTGACTCGAACGTACCTGCTGACTACGGTTCCTGTCCCAGCGGGTTTGTACGGCCTCCTTTACCTCCGCCGTGGTCCGTGTCATGCCGGCGAAAGCCGGCCTCCAGAACACCCCTTTCGAGGGGCCTGTCTTCATAGACCCGCCCTACGTAGGGACTGGATTCCCGCGTGCGCGGGAATGACGACCGCCGGAAGCGACCGACGCTACATCAGGCTGCGTAACGTCAGTTACCTGTTGGAAAGGATCGGTGCTATGATGCTGAAATTCGCCGCTGTTGTAGGGCTTGTGCTGTGGGGTGGATCCGCCGAGGCGATCAAGTGGGATTTCGACGACGGGACGAGGCAAGGATGGTCTGCCAAAGAAGATCTTGTATGGGGTGGTACGCGTGAATTTCACCAGTTTCCGGGAGAGGTCGAAGATGGCGTGTGGCGGATTGAGGTCGATCCCGCCGTCACCAAGGGTTCCTACGCCGAGCCGAGGGTCGAGTTGATTTCTTCGACTATCGGGTACGATTCGGGTCTGTTCGACCACGTCCGCATCCGCTGCCGCACGGTACATCACCGTCCTACAATCGGTAATTTTGCGCTCGCTTGGACCAGTGAGCACAACGCCATGCCCTCAGGTTGGGATCCCGCGTTTGCAATCCTCCTACGGGATATAGTCTATACCACCGAGTGGCAGGAAGTGGTGGTCTCGTTGGTGGGTCGAGACGAGAAGATATGGGAGGGTCTGTTAAAAGATATTCGGCTCAGTTTTGCACTGGATCTTTCGGAGGCCGAGTCGGCGTCCGATGTGGTGGCGTGGTTTGAAATCGACTGGATCGAGTTGACCGGCGTGGGAGAGCTCTTACAGGGGGAACTGCCGCCGCCACCCGTAGAGTACCTTCGCTTGGATGAGGCCGGGCTTTTTGCGCCGCCGCTTTTCTATCCGATTGCGCCGGGCATAGGGAACGGCCACGGCTTTGCAGGAGCGCAGAAGGGCGTCTTGACGGACTTGGATGGCGATGGCGACTTAGACCTGTTTGCTGTCTGGGACTATACGCAGACGAAGAAATGGGGGATTAAAGCGGGCTGGCTGATGGGCCTCAACGACGGGCACGGGGTCTTGGAACTGAGGCGCATAGAGGAAGTAGCGGCCGCAGGGACTGGAGAGATGACCGCTTTCGGGGGGTACTTAGAAATACTTGGTGCTGACTTGACCGGCGATGGTCAAGACGAAATTGTGATGCTTAAAAGCGACCCTGAGCGGACGGTGACCGAAGTGTGGTCTATCGGGCCGGACCTCCAAGTTGAGGTGCTCGTGCAGATCGAGGATCGAGGGATCACGGATGTAGCGGATTGGGATGGCGACGGCCGGGTCGAATTATTTGTCGAGGGGAGCACCGCTTTAGAGGTCTGGGATGTGGAACAGGGCGGGTGGACGTCCTCTGAGGTCGCCGCGGCCCCAAACCATGTGTCCTATCGGATCGGCGACTTGACCGGCGATGGGCTCCTCGACGCGGTGTGGATACCGATTGTCGGGCAGGCCAACACATGGAGTGTGGGCACCTTGGGCGACGAGTTTCAGCGAAACGAGGTCTTTGAATTCGAGGCATGGAAGCCGCTGTTAGGGGTGGGCGATTTTGATGGCGATGGACAGGTGGATGTGCTCACCGAGTTCACACGCGATCGATTTGAAGGGAGCAAGGGGCTCGTCTGGCTAAGCAAGAGTGCCAGCGGCGTAGAATCGGCGGTGCTGTATGATGATCGGCTGTTTCGGCTCTCGCCCGTGGAGATGCGCGATCTCAACGCCGATGGGGTAGAAGACTGGGTGTTTATCGGCGGAGACCGCGCTTCGGGCTTTGGGGTGTTCGTCGAATGGGGCGGCAGTGTCAAGCCGACCCAAGCAGGGGAGCGGCATCGGCTGTCGGGCAGTGCGACCAACGTGCTGTCCGGGGATATGGATGGCGATGGCGATCTCGACTTGGTGGTGTTAGATCCGATCTTGGGTGGGGTGCATGTCCTCAAGAGTTCGCTGGCCGAGCAGCCGACCGCGGTGCTGACGCCAGCGGCAGCGCGGCCGGCACTGCATCGGCTGGGCGACAGCTATCCCAATCCGTTTAATCCGGCGGTGGTGCTGCCCCTTGATTTGGCGACGGACGCGGCCGGGGTGTCGCTGACGGTGTACGATGTGTTGGGTCGTCGGGTGCAGCAGGTGTGGGACGGGCCGCTGGAGGCGGGGCCGCATCGGTTTGTGTGGGATGGCCGCGACGCGGCGGGCAAGGCGGTGGCCGCCGGGGTGTATATCTATCAGGTCGAGGTGGACGGACGGGTAGAAGCCAAGAAGACGACCAAGCTACCCTAATGGGTGGGTTTTGTTGAACTATTTCTGATTCCCTTACCCTGCCCCTGTTTTGTCAGATTGACAACCAGATGCCCGAGGTGCCCAACCACTGGGACCTAATTGTCGATTGGGCGGCGGCGGGGCCAATGAGCATGATTGGATCTTTCAGCCGATCTTGCAATGGATTCCGGCTATATTTGGTAGCATGCGGACAATAGATACTGGCGCGGTGCGGCTGAAGCGCGAGGAAGCCATCCTCTGGGCGATCCTAATCGCCGCCCTCGGCGTGCGCCTAGCCTATCTCTACCAAGCGGTTGACACGCCGCTCTTCGACGTCCTCCTGATCGACTCCGAGTTCTACGACCGCCGCGCCCGAGCCATTGTCGCGGGCGATTGGTTGGGCGAGCGGCCTTTTTTTATGAATCCGTTTTACTCCTATTTCTTGGCCGTCATTTACGCGCTGTTGGGGGCTGAATACTGGTGGGTTGGCTTGGTGCAGGCGGTGCTGGGAACGGGTAGTTGCTATTTGATCTACGCGCTGGGCCGGCAACTATGGTGCGCGCAAATTGGCTTATTGGCCGCGGGCATGGCGGCGATCTATCAGCCCTATGTGTTCTACGACGGGGCCCTGCTGACCGCCGCGCCGATCACCTTTTTGAATCTCGCGGCCCTGTATTGCTTGGCACACGCGCAAGGGGCGGCGCGGTGGTTGTGGGCTGCTGGCCTGCTGTTGGGGCTTTCGGCTACGGCGCGGCCCATGGTCTTACTGTTTGTCGCGGTGGTTGCGGGTTGGTTTGTCGCGCAGTGGGGACGGCGCGGTTGGCGGCAGTGGGGGTTGCTGATCGTGGGCTGCGGCCTCGTAGTGGGCGCGGTGGGTTGGCGCAATTACCTCGTCGGAGGGGAGTGGCTGCTGACCACATCCTCAGCCGGGATGAACTTCTACGTGGGCAACCACCCCGAGGCCAACGGTATATACGCGCAGGTCGATTTTTTGCCCAGTGCCGAGCCGGACTTGGAGCGCGAGGCGTTTATCCGCGAGGCCGAGGCGCGCACGGGCCGGGAGTTGACCCCGGCTCAAGCCTCTAAATTCTGGCTTGTGACCGGCTTGCGCTTTGCCGTGGAAAATCCCCTCGCGTATCTGGTGCTGCAAGGCCGCAAACTCTACATGTTCTGGAACGGGGTCGAGGCGCAAAACAACCTGAGCTTGTACTTGGCACGGGACTTTGTGCCCCTGTTGCGCTGGTGCGTTTTGGGATGGGGACTAGTGGCCCCGCTGGCGGTCGCGGGCTGGGCCACCAGTCGTCGCTCGTCCCTGCTCGACCTGTATCTGGCGACCTATCTGGCCGCGTGCCTGCTGTTTTTTACGTCCTCGGAATACCGCCTGCCCGTCGTGCCGGTGATTTTGCTCTACGCGGCTTGCTGGATTGCTAATGCCGCCGCTTGGGCGACGGGCGGGGCGCATGGCCGGCTGTTAGGGTCGTGCTTGTTGGCAGCCCTAGTCGCGCTGCCGATCAACTACCGGGACGCCGGGGCTGAGCGGCTGACCCGCAAGCGCGTCGATTATTACAATTTCGGCACCCTGTACCAACGCCGAGGGGATTGGGCAGCGGCCGAGAACATGTTCCGCCAAGCCCTGCGCATTGACCCGTCCTTTGCACCGGCCGCGGCTGGTCTAGCAGCCGTATTGGCGCAGCAAGAAGGCGGCGACTCGGACATCAGACGCGGGTTAGAGCTCTTCGGCGCAGGACAGTACGAGGCGGCGATTGCAGCTTTTAGCCGCGCCCGGCCCGCGCCCGGCCGGCACAACAACCTCGGCCTGTGCTATTATCGCCTCGGTCAATGGAGCGAGGCCGCCGCGCACTTCCACAAAGCCCTCTCGCTCGATGCCGGCTATGCCCGAGCGCATTTCAATCTAGGCTTGGTGTATGCCAAGCAGGGGGATGACCAAGCCGCCGCGGCGGCCTTTGCCCAAGCCCTTGAATTGGACCCCAACCACGTCCAAGCGCACTACCGGCGCGGGGAAGTGCTGTTGCGCTTGGGGCGTTCCCGCGCAGCAGCAGCCCACTGGGCGTTTTTGCATGCGCGCAATCCCGACGACGCGCGCTTGCAGGCGAAAATCGATTCCATGATGCAGGCCCATCCTTGAAAGCTACTCTCTGTGTGCGCGGTGCCCGGGCGGGTGGTCTGGCCAATGTCGATATGGACTTGCCGTTGGGCCGGGTCATTTGCTTTACCGGCCGCAGTAGCAGCGGTCGCCGCGCCATGGCCTTAGAAATCCTCTACGCCGAGAGCCGCCGGCGCTACATGCAGGCCCTGTCTCTGGTCGAACGCGAAACCGTCAGCGGGACGGCGCGCGCCGATGTGGACGAGATATCGGGCTTGCCGCCGGCCATTTACTTGGGGGCACCGCGTCGCGGGCGCACGGTTGGGGACTACTTGCAGTTAGACGGGATTTTGGCGCAGATCATGTTGGAAGAGGGTCAGATGCACTGCCTCGAATGCGGCGGAAGCTGCCGCAGCTATGCGGCCGATGAGGTAGAGCGCGCGGTTGCCCGCGTCCATCCAGACGCTCGCTGTTTGGTGCTGGCCCCTTTGACCCTGCGGAACGCCGGGGTGTGGCAACAGCTCGTGCAGGCCGGGTTTACGCGAGTGGCAATTGACGGCCAGATCCAGCGGTTGGCCGGCGATGGGCCAGCATTGCCGAATAGCGAAAGCGAGGTACACGTCGTGGTGGACCGCTTGGTGCCAGACCCGAACGCCAGCGTGCGCTTTTTGGAAGCCGTGCGCGTGAGCCGCTCTATTTCATCGGGGCAGACGGTGGTTTGGGTGGATGGGACCAGCGAGATGATGCACTTGAACCAACAGCCGACCTGCGGCGAATGCGGCCGCCAATACGAGCCGCTGGCTGCGGCCGACTTGTCCTTAGCTGGCCAAATGACTCTGCACGGCCGCACCATGGACGAGCTACTAGACGCCCCCCTCGGCTCGTTGCGCGGGCTGGCCACAGGCCATGGCCGCGCCAAAGTAGAGGCCGCGCTCGCCGAAGCCTGCGGCTTGGGACTGGAGCACTTGCCGTTGAGTCGCCGGCTCGAATCGCTGGCGGCTGGTGAGTGGCAGCGCCTGCAATTGGCGGCCTGTCTCAGCAGCGGCCTGACGGGCATCCTCTACATTTTGGAGGGTTTGGGCAGCCAGTTGTCAGGGGAGATGCTGGGTGCGGTCACAGCGGGTCTGCGCCGACTGGTCGCTGGTGGCAATACCGCACTGTTGTTGGATCACACGCCTGAACTCGTGGCGGGTGCAGACGAAGTCTGGGCGTTTGCAGGAGGGCAGGTACAGGCGGGGGAGGCGAGTGAGATGGAGCGGGGAGCGGCTGCGAAACGGGTCGCCGAGCAAGTTGCGCTGGCATTGACCATTCGCGGGAGCGGTGTGGTCGGGCCGCTTGCTATCGAGCTGCCACACGGGGGGCTGACTTGTGTGGGCGGGCCTTCCGGCAGCGGCAAAACCCGCTTGCTGCACGAGGTCTTGTTGCCGCTGCTCAAGGGACGGCCCGTTGAGTACGCCGCTGCGGGCGCGCCGCGCAACAGCCGAGTCGCAACGGTGGAGGCCCCGGGCGGCAAGGCCACGCTTTTGGAGGGGCTGGGCCTTTTCGAGCGCGTCGCCGATCTGTACGCTGCATCGCCGGCTGCAACGGCCCGTGGTTGGGGCCGGGACGCGTTCTTGTTGGATCGGCTAGGGGGGCGTTGTCCAAGCTGCGAAGGCCGCGGCCAATGCTACTTCGATTTGGAGTTTATAGAGGATATAGCGCTGGGGTGCGCCGCTTGCGAGGGCCGCCGGTACCGAGACGAAATCTGCGAGGTGACCCTGCGCGGCGCGAGCATGGCCGATGTGTTGGGCATGACCTTGGAACGGGCTTGTACCCACTTTGCCCGGCACGATCCCATCCGCCCGCGCCTAGAGGCGGCCGTCGGCTGCGGCCTCGGCTACCTGCTTTTGGGACAAGAGGTACAGGGGCTGGAGCGGGGAGAGTGGTTGCGGCTGCGGCTGGCGCTCGAATCGACGCGGGCTTCCCGGCGCACTTGGGTGCTGATTGACGACCCGACCAGCGGCGATCACCCGGAAGATGTGCGCTCGATGGTTGCGGCCTTGCGGGGTCTGGTGGATCGGGGGGCCACAGTCGTCGTCGCCGACCAGCATCCGACGGTGAGGGCGGCTGCGGATTGGGTGGTGGATTTGGGGAGATAAGGGCCGACATATTACCTTGCGGGATGTATCGCTCCTATCTATCTTTTTTTGAATATAGATGCTCGAGTAAAAGAGGTGAATAATGCGGTATCCAAGCCCCGAAAAAGGGGCTTTCCAATGAAGGTCGTGCAGAAGTTACAAGAAGAGGTCATCGGCCATCTGGATCTGGACGGGTACGCGGTGTGTAAGCCCCAGGACCCGGTCGTCGAAGCACTCAAGAAAATGCGCCACCAACACGTCAGCGCCGTGTTGGTGGAAGAGGCCGGCCGCTTGGTGGGGATTTTTACCGAGCGCGACGCGCTCACCAAGGTGGCCGACCAGCCGGCGACGTGGACGCGGCCGGTGGCCGAGTTGATGACCCGCGACCCGCATAGCTTGGATGCCCAGCAGCCGATTAGCAGCGCACTGCGGTTGATGAACGCTGGCGACTACCGCAATGTGCCGATTGTAGATGAAAACGGCCGCATAAAGGGAAATTTGCCCCAACACGAGGTCATCCGCTTTCTCACCGATCAGTTTCCCGAAGACATCTACAACCTGCCGCCTGACCCCGAGCGCATAGCCCGCACCAAAGAGGGAGCTTGAGCATGCGCTGCGGATCGAGGATTTTTTCTTTTTTATAAGGAGGTCGTGTGCATGGTCGAAATCGTGGCCCCGTCGGCACCTATGGACGAGCAAGCGCACTCGCGAGAAGAGCGCCAAGCTGTGGTCATCTCATTTTCCGGCGATTCGGGCGATGGGATGCAGCTAACCGGCGGGCAATTTACCAATACTTCGGCCGTGATGGGCAACGACGTCAGTACCTTTCCCGACATTCCCGCCGAAATCCGCGCCCCGGCCGGGACCATCCCCGGGTTGAGCGGCTATCAGGTCAACTTTGCCGCCAACGATCTCTACACGGCTGGCGACTCGCCCCAAGTGCTGGTGGCGATGAATCCGGCCGCGCTCAAAGCCAATTTGCCCGTTCTCGAGCTGGGCGGGACCATCATCGTCAATACTGACCCGTTCAACCGCAATGGCCTCCGCAAGGCCGGGTACGCGAAAAACCCGCTCGAAGACGGCAGCCTCAGCGGCTACGACGTGCATCCGGTCCCCCTGACCACCCTGACCCGCAATGCCCTCGCCGGCATCGAGGGCATGAGCAATCAAGCGAAGGACATGTGCAAGAATGCCTTTGTCTTGGGCTTGGTGTTCTGGATGTTCGACCGCCCGCTCGACTACACGCTCAAGTTCTACGAGACCAAGTTCGCCGGCCGGCCCGAGGTGGTTGCGGCCAACACGAGGGCCTTGAAAGCTGGCTACTACTACGGCGAAACGGCCGAGACTTTTCAGACGCAGGTCGCGGTGCCGCGGCGGCAGATTGTCGAACCGGGGGTGTACAAGCGGATCACCGGCAACGACGCGCTCGTTCTGGGGCTAGTAACGGCCGCGCAAAAGGCCGACAAACCGCTCTTTTACGGCTCGTATCCCATCACGCCAGCCAGCACCATACTAGAGGGCTTGGCGGCTCTGAAGAACTTCGACGTGCGGACGTTCCAGGCCGAGGACGAGATCGCCGCCATGGGTTCGGTGATTGGCGCGGCCTTTGCCGGCAGCCTCGCGGCTACCGCCAGCAGCGGCCCGGGGATCGCGCTCAAAAGCGAGGGGATCAACTTGGCCGTAGTTATGGAGCTGCCGCTGGTGGTCATTGACGTCCAGCGCGGCGGTCCCAGCACGGGCTTGCCCACCAAGACCGAGCAGGCCGATTTGCTGGAGGTGCTCTACGGACGCAACGGCGAAAGCCCAATCCCGGTCATTGCTCCGGCGACCCCGGGCGAATGCTTCGACATGGCCATTGAGGCATTCCGCATTGCCATTCGCTATATGACGCCGGTTTTTCTCCTGTCCGACGGGTACGTGGCCAACAACTCTGAGCCGTGGAAAATACCAGCCCCGGATTCAATCGCGGCCATTGATGCCGAGCCGTACACCGATCCCGACGACTACCAACCCTACATGCGCGACCCGCAGACCTTGGCCAGGCCTTGGGTCTTGCCGGGGACGCCCGGGATGGAGCACCGGATCGGTGGCTTGGGCAAACAGGATGTGACGGGCAATGTTTCCTACGCGCCCGAAGACCACGAGCGCATCGTCCACACCCGGGCCGCCAAAATCCGCGGCATTGCCGACTACATTCCCGAGCTGGAAGTGACCGGACCCGAGCAAGGGGACCTGCTGGTCTTAGGCTGGGGGGGGACCTACGGCGCCATTCGCGCCGCCGTTGAGCAAGTGCAGGGCGAGGGGCTCGACGTGGCCTACGCGCACCTGCGCTATTTGAACCCGTTTCCCCGCAATCTTGGCAACGCGCTTGGTCGCTACAAGCAGGTGTTGGTGCCCGAGCTGAACTTAGGCCAATTGGCCCTGTTGCTCCAAGCGCACTTCCCAGTGCGCGTCGTCAAGCTGAACAAGGTTCAGGGATGCCCCTTCCAAATTCGGGAAGTGGCCGCCAAAATTCGCCAAGTGCTAAGCTAAAGTAGGGAGAGCGAGATGGCCGAAGCAGTTGTAGAAACTGGGTTGAGTCGCAAGGATTTTGTTTCCGACCAAGAGGTCCGCTGGTGCCCCGGGTGCGGCGACTACGCGATTTTGGCCCAGATGCAAAAGATGTTGCCCGAAGCGGGGGTCCCGCGGGAAAACATCGTATTCGTCTCCGGGATCGGCTGCTCTAGCCGCTTTCCCTACTACATGAATACGTACGGCATTCACTCGATCCACGGGCGCGCGCCCACGATCGCCACGGGAATCAAGACGGCCAACCCAGATTTGAGCGTCTGGGTCATCACCGGCGATGGCGACGGGCTCTCGATTGGGGGCAATCACCTCCTGCACAGCCTCCGGCGCAATGTCGATCTGAAAATTATTCTGTTTAACAACCGCATCTACGGGCTTACCAAGGGCCAGTATTCGCCGACCTCGCTGCTAGGGCACCGGACTAGGTCCACCCCCATGGGGTCGATTGACTATCCGCTCAACCCGATATCCGTGGCGCTGAGTGCCGAAGCGACCTTTGTCGCCCGCACGCAGGACACCAATACCAAGCACCTGAGCTACGTACTCAGACGAGCGGCCCAACACAAGGGCGCGGCCTTTGTCGAGATTTACCAAAACTGCGTCGTGCTCAACCCCACGGCTTGGAAGCACACCACGGATTCGGACGTGCGCGACGACAATATCGTGTTTTTGGAGGAGGGACAGCCTCTCGTCTTTGGGAAGGATCGGGATCGAGGCATCCGCATGAACGGCACCGAGCCCGAGGTCGTCGCGCTCGGCGACGCGGCCCCAAACGAGCTGGTCGTCCATCGCGAAGGGCGCGAAAATGCCAGCTACGCCTATATGCTCAGCCGGATGGAATACCCGTTGCTGCCGCTGCCCTTTGGCGTTTTGCGCGCCCTCGACAGGCCGACCTACACCGAGTTGCTGTTCGACCAAATCGCCGCGACGACCCAACAGCGGGGCGCGGCCGACCTCGCGGCCCTGTTTGGCGCGGGCGATACTTGGGTCGTCGAATAGGAGAAGAGCCCTTGATTTGCCCTTCGTGTTCCCACGACAATATCTCTGGAGTCGAGCTCTGCGCGGAGTGCGGCCAGAGCCTGAGCGAAGCGTACCAAGATTGGGGGAGCGGGGAGTTCAAGGAAATTTTCACCGAGCCGCTTTCCGCGCTCAATCCGCAGGAGTTGGTCTGCGTGTCGCCGACCACCTCGTTGGCCGCGGTCATCTCGCTGCTCAAGGAGCGGCACGTCGGTTGCGTGCTGGTGACCGGCGAGAGCGGGCGGCTAATCGGCATATTTACCGAGCGCGACGTCCTCTACCGGGTGGCGGGCTTGATCGGCAATCTGGAACAGATCGCGGTCGAGAGCCTGATGACGCCGCAGCCCACCGCGCTCAAAGCCGATGCGGCCGTGCAGCACGCCCTGCATTTGATGAGCATCCACGGCTTCCGCCACGTGCCGCTGTTGGACGATGACGACCGCCCGGTGGGCTTGGTCTCGTTTAGGTACATCGTCCGTTTTATCGAAGAGAACTTTTCCTCCGCAGCTTGAGGGAGTTGGCCGCCGGGCTAGCTCCAGTTTTTTGAAAGGCGGTTGTGCAATGCCATTGAGCCGCACGGCGATATGTTCGCTCCTCGCGTTGGTCCTGTTAAGTCCCCTAGGGGTTCGGGCTGAATTGCACTGGAGCACCCTGAATAGTACGCGCGAGGTCACCGAAGTTGAGTGGTTGCAGTTGCAACTGTCCGTATTGGGGTTAAAACTGAGCTATCCGGCCTACCGCATCGACCTAAAGCTGACCGAAGACTCGGCGATTGAATTTACCTTTGTCGCCAGTAGCGGGATGGCCAAGCATCTGACCGAAGAGCTGGGCAAGAGCGAAGCCGACGATGTAATTTCCTACCACGCGCAGGGCATAAGCGACCAAGTAGAGGCCTTGATCCACGACGAGTTCCCGGACTTGTGGTCGAGCTTTGACGCCAACGAGGATGTCCGCGGGCAATTTCTCGGCCCAGGCGAAAAGTGGAACGACCCGCCGCGGGAAATCGGTACTTGGTTGGAAAACAAATTCTCTTGGGGGCGCTGAGGACTAGTGCTATTCCGGGTCGCGGTGGGGCATTGCGCCTTGCGTTGACTCGTCGAGGGAGATGTCCTTGTCGATGACCGGCTCTTCGGTGGTCACGATCCAGCCGCGCACCTGCTGACCGAAGACGCTAATCTCCTTGCGCCGGGCGTCGATGACCTTGGACGAAGCCGTGTGCCGCTCTTTGTTGATGCAGAAAAAGGTGTGCCGTCGCGTCATGCCTTTTTCTTTACCTTCCATGCTTTCCATCCGCCGCACCCTTTCAAGTTTGCACAACCTGGTGTACCGCATCCACTAACAATTTGACCTTTTCAGAGGGCGTGTCTGGATAGACGCCGTGCCCCAAGTTGAAGATGTGAGGGCGGCCCCGGCCCTGCTTTAGAATGCGCTGGGCGGCGGCGGTAATGCTCGCCTCCGAGCCGTAGAGGGCGCAGGGATCCAGATTGCCCTGTAAAGGCATGGTGTCCCCGAACAATCCATAAGCCGCATCTAAATCGATCCGCCAATCGAGACTTAGGACGTGCGCCCCGACGCGGCCAAAGCAAGACAGGTTTTGCGCCCCGGCGAGCGGAAAGTAAATGACCGGAGCATTCAGCGGTGCGAGGCTGCGGCAAACCCGCTGCAAATAGGGCAGGGCGAATTCGTTGAATTGCGCCGGGGACAGCAAGCCAATGGAAGTGTCGAAGAGCTGGACCGCTTGGGCCCCAGCCTCGATCTGGGCGCGCAAGAAGCGGCCGATGAGGTCGCTGAGCAGGTTGAGTAGCCGGTGGGCGAGAGTGGGGTTGCTATGGATCATGCGGCGGAAAGCGGGAAAGTCCTTGGCATGGCCCCCTTCCACTAGCCAAGTGGCCAAGGTAAAAGGCCCACCGGCATACCCGATGAGCGGGACGGCCGGCGGCAGGGCGTCGTGCGCTAGCCGCGCGGCTTCTAAGACGTAGGCGAGGTCGTCCTCCGGGACGGGGTTGCGGAGGCCGTCGATGTCGGCAGCCGAGCGGATCGGGCGGGCGAAAACCGGGCCGGGTGCGTAGGTCAGCTCGCAGCCGAGCGCCTCTAAGGGCGTCACCAGGTCGGTAAAGAGAATGGCCGCATCGACCCCGAGCAGATCGACCGGCATGAGGGTAATTTCAGCGGCGAGCTCGGGAGTTTTGAAAAGTGTGAGTAGGGAGCCGTGCCGCTGGCGCAGCACTCTGTACGGCTTGAGGATGCGGCCAGCTTGGCGCATGATCCAGATGGGAGGAGTCGCCGGCACTTGGCCCCGGCAGGCTTGGAGAAAGGGGGCGGACGGAGCGGACAAAGCGCTAGCGGCCGGGTTCGACCATCCACTCGGGCAGGGCAATGCGATAGGTGACCACATCCTCAAGCGGTTTGAAGCGGACGTGGTCCCTTTCCATGTCGGCCCGATAGATGTCGGGCTCCTCGTCCTCGGACTTGAAGGCCAAAAGGCGCAATGGGGGCAGTTTGCGGTCTGGCCAGTAGTGTCCTACGTCGAGTACTATATCGGCTTGGCACCCAAAGGGCACTAGGTCGATTTCCCATTTGCGCTCTTTAATGACGACGGCCCCGTCGAGCTTTACCGGGCCAAACTGCCCCTGTTGCCCTCGGGTATCGATGAACAAATAGTCCTCGCAAGAGGCGTAGTCTATGTGCCCCGAGCCAGCGTTGGCCGAATAGACCAGCAGGGATGAGTCCTTCCAAGCGCAAAACGAGCCTGGGGACAGGTGATAGGCTACATCATTCCGGTTGACGGTCCAAGGTTGCTCCCAGCCGAGGTTGGCATAGACTTCGAGGCCATTGCTGTATGTCACCCGCACCTGTCCTTGGGCAAGTGCGTCGGAAAGCAGCGCGTCATTGGTAGCCAAAAACTGGTCGTTGTGGCAGTAGGCGATGGAGCGAACAGGGACGCGGAGATAGTGCTTTTGCAGTTCGCGCAGCATGTAATAGGACTTGACTGTAGAAGCGATGCCCCACTCTAGCGGGTCGGGGAGCAAGCAGGCGTGGCCAAAGGCCGCGGTAGCGGCGAGATAGCGGTCGAGATAGGCACTGCGGCTGTGTTTCTCGCCTTGGGGGATGTGCCCGGCAAAGTACTGGTCGATGGTGCCCAGACCCGCATCGGTCTCCAGGGTATGGAGATTTTGCAGGTCGAAGTCCACCAGCGGCGGGATGCGGCTGGGGTCGGCGCCGACCATGCGGGCGAGGTAGCCGGTCAGGACGCCGGCGTAGAGCCAGTGATTGCCGCCGCTCCCGATGGCCAAGCCGGCTTGAGCTTGGGAGCGAAGGACGCCCTGTTGCAGGGCATAGCCGCTCGCCAAGTGGCCGGTTGCTGCCGCGGCGCCGAAGTCGTTGAATTCCCAAGGCGGGATTTCGGCGTGTTCGCTTACGTACAGCGCGTCGCAAGGGTATTTGTCGATGATGGTGTGCGCGTGTTCGGGGGCGCGTGCCAGTGCCTCGGACGGCTTGAGCAAATAGAGCCCAGGCCCGGTCGGCGTCGGCGTCCCATCGGCGAGTTGGGCCGCCAGTTCGGAGTGCCAATAGGAGTTGGTAGGGGCGATGTGGCGGTAGTTGACTTGGAGACTGGTTTTATAGCCCAAATCCGCCAGGGCCTCGAGGTACTCGCCGAGGGCATCTTCGCCACCTTTAGCCGCGGCCCCTTCCACCACGAGCGTGGCGTCGCCGTCGCCATCGTGCCAAGTCTCGCTGGGGTGATTGATCAGCAGGTGATCAATGCCCATTAGCTTGAGTTGGCGCATGTTCTCGTACAGCTCGACGTAGCTTTCTTGGGAGGCGTCGATATAGGGGATGTTGTACCAGACCCAATCGGCCAGCGTTTCGCTTGGCTCAACCTCAACCGCGGAAAAGGACGGGAGGACTTCTTCGTATTGGGTGGAGACTGTTATGAGCCAGCGCTCCTGAAAATCGCTGCGCTTGCCGTCGCCTTGGCTGGCGTAGCTACAGCCGCCGTTGAGCTGGACGAGGCGCTGAGATTCTACTTCGGATGGGGCGTACAGGCTGGAAGCTCGCGAGTAGTGCCAATCCACGAAGCTAGACAAGAAATAGCCCGCAGTGCAGAGGATGCGCGGATAGTTGTCGCCGAAGTTGAAATAAGGGATGGTGATCAGGCGCGGATGCAAGGCCCCGGTGACTCGGCCGAGCGAAAGGCCGGTACCCTTGCCGTGCCCGCCCTCGATTTCCACGACGAGGGACTTGCCGCTGATGCGGAACCGGTAGAGGAAGTTGGCTTGTTCTTCCCCTAACTTCCACTGCCAGCGGGCCTCGACGCAATCGCCGACTTGCTCGCAGGAGATGAAGTGCCGCTCTACTTCTTCACTGTTAGCCGGCCAGACTGAGCCGCCCATTTCCACGGCAATCCCGCCATCTCCGGCCGGTTTGATCGGGTCGCTGTTGTTGACTTCTACCTCGATATCGGCGAAGGTTCCATCAATTGGCGTGTAGATAAATTGGACGACGGCAGAGACAGAGCGGCTTTCAAAGACAAAGGAAATACCCTCTTTGCGGATTGAGGTTTCGACTTCTTGGTGGAGCGCGGGAAAAATCGAAGGTTGGCTCTGGCTAGTGGACGCGAGCGGTTGCTCGTCCGTAGCCGTCGCCGCTCCTGTGAGGTCTGCCATGGAATATCCTGACTCAGCGCGTTTTTAACTTTTCCAAAGTTAGACAACATAGAGAATAAACGAGGTCATGTCAAGGTGAAGGTGCTTGGTTTGACCGGGGAACAAAAATGTCCTATCTTATTGTTTTTATAGTAACTTTAGTTATATGGAAACCGGTTTGAGATCAAGGGATTGCATAGTGGTCGGAGGTGGGGCCGCTGGGATGTTAGCGGCGATTGTTGCCGCCGAGGCGGGCGAGCGGGTGACCCTGCTCGAAGGTAGCGGAAAATTAGGGCGGAAGATATTGATTTCGGGCAATGGGCGTTGCAATTTGACCAATAGGGCGGCGGACGACCTCAGGCACTACCACGGTACGCATCCGCGCTTTGTCCGCAGTGCGCTCGACCAATTCCGCTTAGAGGAAACGTTGGCGTTTTTTGCCGATCTAGGGATTGAGTTCCGCGAAGAAAAACGGCAGCGCCTCTTTCCAGTTTCGGATCAAGCGCAGTCGGTCGTCGATTTGCTCGCGGATCGCCTGCGCTACCTAGGCGTCCGCGTCGAAACCGATGCCAAGGTGGTGGGTATGGGCCGCGCCCCTGATACATCTCGCTTTGAGTTGCGCGACGCCGAGGGGCAGCGCTATACCGCAGCGCGCGTGATATTGGCCAGCGGCGGCGTCAGCCTCGCCCGCTTGGGAGCCGATCGCTCGGGCATGGACTTGGCCGTGAACATGGGACACCGGCTGACAGACCTCAAGCCTGGGTTAGTGCCGCTAATCAGCCCGGAGAAATACGTCGCCCGCATGCAGGGGCTCAAGGTCCGGGCCGAAGTGCGCGTCGCGCTCAAAGGAGGGCGCGAGGCCGTTGATACAGACGACTTGCTTTTTACAAAATACGGGGTCTCCGGGTTTGCCATATTAAACCTCAGCGCTCGCTTGGTGCCCGAGTTGAGGGCGAAGCGCGCCGTGCTCTGGGTCAATTTCTTCCCCGGCCGCAGCTTGGAAGCAATCGGCCAATTGCTCAAAGAGCGCTGGCAGCGCCATCCCCAGCGCTCGCTCGAGCTGAGTTTCGCCGGCCTGCTTTCCAGTAAATTGGTGCGGCCCCTCTTGGATCATCTGGGTTTTGACGCGGCGCAGCGGGTCGATCAACTCGGCAAGGGCGCGCGCTGGCGGCTTGCCCAGCACCTGACCAATTGGCCGATCGCGGTCAGCGGCCCGAGGCCCTTTGACTACGCCGAAGTGACGATCGGGGGCGTGAGCACCGAGGACATCAATCCCGATACGCTTGAATCCTTTTTGGTGCCCGGTTTGTATTTTGCCGGCGAGATGGTTGACATTCACGCCGACTTGGGGGGATTTAACTTCCACTGGGCTTGGGCTAGTGGCGTTCTCGCCGGTCGCCGGTTGGGGTCGTGAGCACTGGCGCGATTCGCCTGTGGACGTAGATTGAAATAGATGCGAGCCGAAGGAACGGGCCGGGTGGCCGGCATCATTTTGGCGGCGGGCATGTCCACCCGCATGGGGCAGCTCAAGCAGCTGTTGCCCTTAGGGGGTCGGGCGGCCATTGAATGGATCGCCGAGGTCGTGGGGCGGCGGCTAGATGAGGTGGTGGTTGTACTGGGCCACCGCGCCGCGGAGATTGCTCCGGTGTTGGCCGCTTATCCGGTCCGTTGGGTCATCAATGCCGACTATCAAACGGGCATGCTCTCTTCGATGCAGTGCGGGGTGCGGGCTGTGGATAGAACAGCCGATTACCTGATTTGCTTAGGCGATCAACCTCGGCTGAGCGGAGCCGTAGTAGAGCAGGTTTTGCAGGCGAGAAAACAGATCGGCGCAGGTATCATCATACCCACTGCCAACGGAAAAAGGGGCCATCCTGTATTGATCCGCAACACCTACCGAGCGAAAATTTTGGGATTGCCGCTGGACGTGGGATTGAACGCGGTGACCCGGGGCCATCCCGAGGATACGTGCGAGTTGCCTGTGGCAGAGGCCGCCATTCTGACCGACATGGACACGCCAGCCGACTACCAGCGCGAGCTGGCCCACTGGCCAGAGTAAATTATGGACGACATTCTCACTGAAATTGTCCGGCGCAAAGGGCAGGGCGAGCGAATGGCTTTGGCCTCACTGGTGTGGAGCACGGGTTCAATTCCCATGAGCGAGCGGGCCAAAATGATCGTCGCCGAGGAAGGGGACGTGGTCGGCACCATAGGCGGCGGATGCCTCGAAGCCGAGGTCTTGAGCGCCGGCCGCATCGCGCTGGAGACCGGCGAAAACCAGCTCTTGCGCTACACCATGACGGAAAAACAAGCCGGGGAGAGCGGCTTAAATTGCGGCGGCAGTGTGCGGATTTATACCGAAGTTATCGAGCCGGATGAGGCGACCGACTTTTATGGCCGGGTGCTAGCGGCGCGTCAGACGCGCAGTGGTTGCGCGCTGGCAACCCTGCTCAAACGCCGTTTTGACGCTACCGGGGAGGGGCGGTTGTGGCTAGGGGCCGACGGCAGCACCTGCGGCTCGCTGGGCACGCCTGCAGCCGATCGCCGAGTGGAGGAGCACTTGCCCGCAGTGATCGTGCGCGAACGCGGCCTAGTCTGTGCGCTGGACCCGAGCGCCGAATTGGGAGAGGCCGCGGAAGTATTTATCGAGCCGTTCCTGCCCGAACCCGTGCTCTACGTCTTCGGCGGCGGCCACGTAGGCGGGCAGATTTGCGCCCTAGCCAAGAACGTGGGCTTCCGCGTCGTCCTCATTGACGACCGCCCGGCGTTTGCCAATCCCGCGCGACATCCGCAGGCCGACGAGTGCTTAGTCGCTGGCATGGAGGAGGTGTTCGCCCATTTGCCCATCGACGACCAGTCCTACATCGTCGCGGCCACGCGCGGCCACCAGCACGATGAAATCGTCGTCGAAGCGGCGATCAAGACGCCAGCGCGCTACATCGGGATGCTGGGCAGTGAGCGCAAGAAGCTCATTTTGTGGCGGCGGATCGCCGAGCGCGGCGGGGACCCCCAGCGCTTGGACGCCGTCTTTGCGCCGATTGGGGCCAACATCGGGGCGGACACGCCGGCTGAGATCGCAGTCAGCGTCGTCGCCGAGTTGATCCAACAGCGGCGCGGAACGCCCAAAGCATGGAAGACAAAGAGAAAAACTCATGGGGGATGAACTGCGCTACGGGGTGGCCGCCTGTCAGGTCTCCCAACCTAATCCCACCAACCGCTCTGAAATGGCCCGCAACACCGCGCGCATGGTCGAAATGGTCGATATGGCCGTTGCGGGCTATGGGCCGTTTATGGACGTCAAGCTGCTGGCCTTCCCCGAATTTGGCCACGCCGCGCCGATCTATCCCACCGCCAAGAGCTTGCTGGCCAAATTGGCTGTTCCCGTTCCCAACGAGCACACGGCCCGCTTGGAGGAAAAGGCCCGCGAATTGGGCGTGTACATACAAACGGCCACCTTCCTCGAAGAGGATCCCCAATGGCCGGGCAAGGTGTTCAACACGACCTGCCTGCTCGGGCCGGAAGGAGTGTGGTACAAGTACCGCAAGGTCAATCCGTGGATCCCTTGGGAAGTCCACACCAGCCCCCACGACTTGGCCGACTACGCAGACGAACTGTTTCCAGTGGCCCAGACGCCCATCGGCTGCATTGGCGCGGCGATCTGCTACGACTGGCTGTTTCCCGAGCCGCTGCGCCAACTCACGGCCCACGGCGCCGAAATCCTCGTCCGCGTCTCGGCCTATATGGACCCTTGGGGTGCGACGCCGCCCATGGATTGGTGGACGACGGTCAATCGCTGTCGGGCTCTCGAAAATACGGCGTATGTGCTCGCCGCCAACCAAGGAGCCGAGCTGAGCCACTATCCTCCATTTTCTTGGCCGGGCGGATCAATGGTCGTGGATTTCGACGGCCGCATCCTCGCCCAAGCCGACCCAGGGCCAGGAGAAAAAATCGTCGTTTCCCAAGTCGATATCGGGGCCTTGCGGTACATCCGCAAGCGGCGCGCTGGCCATCACACCTTGGCCCACCTGCGCAGCGAGGCGTACCCTCTGTACAGACAGCCGTACTATCCGCAGGGCAGTTTCTCCGCAGAGGGCCATCACACCGTCGCCATGAACGAAGAGCGCATCGTTGCGGTCAAGCAGCGGATAAACCAGCCGCCGTGAAGCACTATGGCGACCGGCAGATTCGCCGCACCCTGAGCAAGTACAATACCCGGCAGGTGCGTCGCCCCTTGGCAGAGGGCTGCGATCTACAGATGACAGAAGTCGGCGATGTAGATGCCCTATTGGACAGCATGGTCGAGCGCGAAGGGCGGCTCCAAGGGGTGGAGCGCTTTCCCTATTGGGCCGAGCTGTGGCCGACGGGGCTGGCCATGGCCCAGTGGTTTTGCCGCGCCGAGGAGCCGATCCCCAGAGGTTGGGCCTGCGAACTCGGCTGCGGTTTGGGCCTAGTAGGCATTGCCTTAGCCAAGTTAGGTTGGCGCGTCGAAGCGACCGATTTCGTGGAGGACGCGCTGATTTTCGCCGCCCACAATGCCCGGTCCAACGGGGTTGAGCACAACCATCGGGTGGCCTACTTGAACTGGAGAAATCCCGTCGGGGCCCAGCGCGAGTGCTTGGTGGGGTCGGACATCATATACGAAAAGAAGAACCACCGCTATCTCGAGCGCATTCTGCACAAGCTGCTGCTGCCCGGCGGCCGATTTTACCTCGGGGATCCGCAGCGCAAGGATGCCGACGACTTTGTCGCGCGGCTCGTCGCCCAAGGCTATAGTCAGCGGCGCGAAACGCGAGTCGAGACGTGGAATTCAGTCGAGTACCAAGTCTCTATCCACGTATTTACCAAGCCTCAAGCCGCCAGCAGTGCGCTTAGGTGAGCCGCCACGGAAGCTGCGGTCGCCTCTAAGTCGTATCCGCCTTCTAGCAGGGAGACGAGGCGGCCCTCGCAGTGGCGGGTGGCGAGTTGAAGCACCAGCTCGGTCAACTGGCCATAGCCCTCTGCGCTGAGCAGGATCTGTCCTAGGGGATCGCTGCGATGGGCGTCAAAACCAGCCGACAGGAGGATGAAGTCGGGTTGGAACTGATCTAGGGCCGGAATGATGGCGTCGGCAAAGTGGCCGAGATAATCGGCATCGGTGCTGCCGGCCGGAACCGGGATATTCAAGGTTTGGCCGCGGCCTGCGCCCAGCCCGCACTCGTCGGCCGCACCGGTGCCCGGATAGAGGGGAGATTGGTGGATGCTGCAAAAAAACACCGAGTTGTCGGCCTCAAAGATGTGCTGCGTACCATTGCCGTGATGGACGTCCCAGTCAATGATCGCCACTTTGTCGCAGCCGCATTCGGCCCGCAAGTAGTGAGCGGCGACTGCCGCGTTGTTGAAGAAGCAAAAGCCCATGATTTGCTCGACTTCGGCGTGATGGCCCGGGGGCCGCATGCAGCAGAAGGCATGGTCGGCGCGGCCGGCGAGCAGGGCGTCGATGGCAGTTAAGGGAGCACCAGCTGCGAGGAGGGCGGCGCGATACGTGCTTGGAGAAGCTGCGGTGTCTTGGCCCACATAGGTGGGTCGCTCGACTCGGGCGAGGGCCGCTACGCGGTCCAAGTGAGCCGGCGAGTGGACTCTAAGCAGGGCGCGATGTGGTGCCACCTGCGGCCGCAGGTGCAGAACCTCGTCCCACAGCGAGCGGTCTTTTAGGTGTTGGACGATGGATTCCAACCGCGCGCGGCGCTCTGGATGGCCCGCGCCCGCGTCGTGTAGTAGGGCGTCGGGATGGTAAATAAAGGCCGTCCTAGCCACAGCTTACCACTTCTCCTGCAGCGATGGATGCAATGGCGCGGCGTCCGAGGATGCGGATGTCCTCGGCGATTGCCGCAGTGCCCAAGGCCGCGTGGTCGCACCAGCGCAATTGCGTGGATTCGCGGGGATTGATGCAGGCGCGTCCGCTTACCACGCGGCTAAAGTAAATCAGGTCTATGTGCTGATGGCCCGGTTCGATATCCTCTAAGAGGATACACGCGGGGCGGTGCAGGACAGCGACTTGCCCCCACTGCTCTTGTCGGCCCAACAACTCGACGGTCAGTCCGGTTTCTTCGCGCACTTCGCGGAGGGCGGCTTCTTCGGGCAGTTCGCCCGGGTCGATGTGGCCGCCCGGAGGCAGCCAAGCCTGCATTTTTTTGTGCCACAGCAAGAGGGTGGCCCTCTCGTGGACGACAAAGGTCGTCGCCGTAAAGTCGCGGGTAATCGCCGCCAAGATCCGCTCGTCGCGCATGGGATAGGGAGGAAGCAAAGGCGCGAGTACAGCCCGCGCCGGAGAGTCAATATAGCCGGTCGCCCAATTAAAAGAAAGCCCGCGACAGACATGCTCTGCATTGACCAACTCGGCTCGCCAATTATTTTACAAGACTTACTTTGGATTCTTTCAGACTGAGAGTGATGTCAACCACCGCCCCTCTTTACCGCGCCTTTAGGCGCGACAAGGGACGCGCTACGCCCGTCGTTCAGGCCGCTTTCGATTCCTCGTGCCGCCCAGAGACGGCAGTCTCCGCGAAAGGTTTTTATGGCTACTGAGATCGTCATGCCCAAGTTGGGATTGACCATGGAAAGCGGCGCAATAAGTGCTTGGTTGGTAGCAGAGGGCGAGGAAGTGCAAAAGGGCCAAGCCTTGTTGGAAATCGCCACCGACAAAGTGACCATGGAAGTCGAGGCGCAGGCCGATGGGATTCTGCGCAAAATTCTGGTCCCGGCCGGCGAGGAAGTGCCGGTATCAACGACGATTGGCGTCATTGCCGACCAAGACGAAGACATCGGCTCGTACGGCGCCGCTGGTCCGAGCGACCCGGCTCCACCCACTCCGGCCTCGCCAACCCCAGCCCCCCAGGCTCCGACCCCCGCGGCTGATTCCGATGGGCGTCGGCCGCACAAGACCTCGCCCAAAGCGCGGAAAATAGCCGCCGAGTACGGCCTCGATTTGTCCGGCGTCAACGGCAGTGGCCCCGGAGGCCGGATCGTCAGTGCCGATGTGCTGGCCTTGGTCGAGCAAGCTGGGCCGGTCCCGGCTCCAGCTCCAGCCCCAGCCCCGGTCTCCGCCGGGCGCATTGAGCTGAGCCGGGCCGAGCAAGTGGCGGCCGAGCGGCTGACGGCTAGCTACCAACAGATCCCCCACATCCATCTCAGTACGGACGTGTCGGCCGTGTGGTTGCAGCAGTTCCGCACCGGCTACCAGCTAGAGGGCAAAAAAATCTCCTTCAACGATTTGATCGTCAAAGCCACGGCCCGCACCCTAAGCCAATTCCCCCGCGTCAACAGCTTGGAAGAAGGCGGTCATTTCCGCTGTGCCTCCCAAGTCAACGTCGGCATTGCCGTGGCGGCCGAGCAGGGCTTGGTGGTTCCGGTCATTCGCGACGCAGCCGAAAAGACAATCGAGGAAATTGCTTTAGAAGGGACGCGGCTTATTGACGCGGCGCGCCGCGGCCAGTTGCGCCCCGACGACATGCTGGGCGGCACCTTTACCATCTCGAATTTGGGGATGTTCGGCATCTCCCGCTTTACCGCGATCATCAACCCGCCTCAAGTGGCAATTTTGGCTGTCGGGGCCATAGAAAACCGGGTGGTAGCTTCGGGGGCCGACGCATTTGCCGTGCGCCCGCAGCTAACCTTGACGCTGGCCGCCGACCACCGCGTCGTCGATGGCGCGTTGGGTGCCCGATTCCTCGTGCGGCTCAAGGAGGTCCTGGAAACGCCCGGCTTGCTCGGCTAGCAGCCCCTCACCTTGACCGCGTCTAGGCCGCCGGTTATCTTCAAAACCGCAAAAATTTGGCCCTTTTACCCTTGTGTACCGGGGGTGGAAGTGCGCGTCCTGGCATCGGAAAATAACGCATGAAATTTGAAAAAAAGACCCAGCTTTCCATTGCGTACGCCATCCTTACGCTGCTCTTGCTCCTGAGCCTGCAAAACTATTTCGCCAACCAAGTTGAAACCGTCCCGTACAGCCTGTTCCGGCAGTGGATCAAAAGCGGGCAGGTCGTCGAGTGTACCTTCAGCGGCGATTTCATCCACGGCCGCGCCAATGTCGGCGGCCAAGAAATCAGCTTCCGCACCGCCACCATAGACGATCCCGAGATCATCGGCCTGCTCGAAGAACACCAAGTCGAATTTACCCGCGAGCCCAGCAGCAATTGGTTCACGCAGCTTTTGTCGTGGATCCTGCCCGCGCTGATCTTCGTGGGGATCTGGCTGTTTATCGTCCGTCGCATGAGTGGCGGTGCCGGTGGTCTGATGTCCATCGGCAAGAGCAAAGCCAAGGTGTACATGGAGAAGGGAACGGGCATTACCTTCGACGACGTGGCGGGCATTGACGAAGCCAAAGAAGAGTTGCTGGAGATCGTCGAGTTTTTGCGTACCCCCGAGCGATTTCAGGCCCTCGGGGGTCGGATTCCGCGCGGGGTCTTACTCGTGGGGTCTCCGGGTACGGGTAAGACGCTGTTGGCCAAGGCTGTCGCCGGCGAGGCGAGCGTGCCCTTTTTCTCCCTCAGCGGCTCCGATTTTGTCGAGATGTTCGTCGGGGTAGGGGCCGCGCGGGTGCGCGACCTTTTTGAACAGGCCAAAAAACACGCCCCGGCCATTATCTTCATCGACGAGCTCGACGCCTTGGGCAAGGCCCGGGGGGCCGGCTCTTTTGGCGGCCACGACGAGCGCGAGCAGACGCTCAACCAGCTCCTCACCGAGCTCGATGGCTTCGACACCAACGCCGGCGTGATCCTCATGGCAGCGACCAACCGGCCGGAAATCCTCGACCCGGCCTTGCTGCGCCCCGGCCGCTTCGACCGCACCGTGGCCGTGGATCGACCCGATGTCAAGGGGCGCGCCGCCATCCTCCAGATCCATGCCAAGGAAGTCAAGCTGTCCCCAGACGTAAATCTGCACAAGTTGGCCGTGCGCACTCCGGGTTTTGCCGGCGCGGACTTGGCCAATATCGTCAACGAAGCGGCCCTGTTGGCGGCGCGGAGAGATAAAAATTCCATCACCATGTCCGAGCTGGAAGAGGCGATTGAGCGCTCGGTGGCTGGGCTGGAGCGCAAAAGCCGGGTGCTCAACGAGAAGGAGCGCCGGATCGTCGCGTACCACGAGGCGGGTCACGCCATCGTCGGCGAGATTTTGCCCGAGGCCAATCCAGTGCAGAAGATCTCCATTGTATCGCGGGGCATTGCCGCCTTGGGCTACACCCTGAATATGCCGCTGGAGGACCGCTATCTAATGACCAAGGAGGAGATACAGGATGCCTTGGCCGCGATCTTGGGCGGCCGGGCGGCCGAGGAGATCGTCTTTGGCGAAATATCCACTGGCGCGGCCAACGACTTGCAACAGGCCACGCAAATGGCCGAGCGGATGGTCAAAGAGTTCGGCATGAGCCAGCGGATTGGCTTGGTGGCCCACCGAACGGACCGCTCGCAACAGGTACTGGGCATGGGCCCGGCCGAGCGCGCGTACAGCGATGAGACGGCCAAGCTCATCGACGAAGAAATCAAGGGCATCATCGGCGCGGGATACGTGCGGGCCAAGGCCCTGCTCACCCAGCATCGGCAAGCACTCGAAGGGGTCGTCGAGATACTCTTCGAGAACGAGGTGATGGACGGCGACCAACTGCGCAACTTGCTCGCGGAGCACGGGATAGAGCTGCCGCCTAGGCCCAAGCAAGAGGCCCCGGCCGGCCGGCCCACTGCCGGGCCGCCGGCCAACGGCAATGCCCGGCCATCGGAAGAGCGCGAGGCCCCCTAGCCCACCGCGGCGATGACTTCCAATTCGACGGCTGCTCCCAGCGGCAAGCTGGCGACGCCGACGGCCAAGCGTGCGTGTATCCCCTTATCTCCAAGGACTGAGGCCAGCAGATCGGAAGCGCCATTGACCACGTTGGCGTGTGCCGAAAAACCGGGTGCTGCCGCTACGTATCCTCCCAAGCGGACAATGGAGACCGCGTCGAGGTCGTCGGTTTCGGCTTTGAGAACGCTCAGGGCGTTGAGGGCGCACAACTTGGCGGCCGCATATCCGGCTTCGACATCCAAGTCCGCGCCCACGATTCCCGCGTATTGAATCTGGCCGGCTAGCAGGGGCAACTGACCGGAGACGAAGATCAACGGGCCGCTTTGCACGGCGCGGGTATAGGTGCCGGCTGGTTGAGGCGGCGGGGGAAGTTGTAGGTTTAGGTCTCTTAGTTTTTCCTCTACAGACATGTTGAATCTCCCATGGGCTGGTTGGCGCGACTAATATAGGACGCCCAATGACTCCAGCAAGACAGCGATACACAGCGTGAAATCCGTCAGAGGAAGCGTCCTCGAACCCTTGGCCAATGGCGATTTCGTGCGCTTGTGGTTGGCCAACGGCCTTTGGTGGCAGTCCATGTGGATGGAGATGCTGGCGCTGGGGTGGCTGGCTTTGGAGCTGACGAATTCTCCGTGGTGGGTTCAGGTCATCGGCTTTTACCGCGCCATCCCCCTGCTGATTATGGGGTTGTTCGGCGCGGTAATTACCGATCGCTTTAAGCGGCGCTACATCGTTTGGACCCTACAGTTGGTCAGTGTGCTGGGGACGGGGCTGTTGGCGCTCTTGCTCTTTTGGGGGCGGCTCGAGTTGTGGCATTTGTCGGTGGTGTCGCTGGCATTGGGGGCCTGTTGGGCATTGGATTGGCCGACCCGGCGCAGCATGGTGCCCGATCTAGTCGGCAAAGCCCGCACAGTCGATGCCATGGTGCTGGAGAACGTCATTCAGGGGTTTACGCGCATTGCTGGCCCCCTAGCGGCGGGCTATGTCACCGCGGCCTATGGCAGCTTGGGTGCTCTGCTGGTGTTGGTTGGGTTAGGCACCTTGGCGCTGTTTTTGTTGGCCGGTCTCAAGACAGACTCCAAGGCACCCAGTACGGGTGCGTGGGCGGCGGGGTGGGCCGGGCGGCAGGGGTGGGCCAGTATGCGGGCCTCCGCTCCGATATTCGGCGTTTTTCTCATCACGATCTTTATGAACGTCTGGGCTTTCCCCTACATGAACCTGCTGCCGGTTTTCGCGCGCGACGTATTCGGGCGCGGCCCGGAGGCCATGGGGTGGTTGGGCGCGGCTAGTGGGGGCGGGGCGATTGTGGGCTTGGCTGCGGTCCAGCTAAGCCGCCGGAAGCTGAGCAACGAATGGCTCTTTGTCGCTGGCTCGTTGCTTGCGTGTACGGGCCTCGCCGCCTTTGCCTTGAGTGGGACCTTTGGCCTCGCCTTGGCGATGCTGTTTTGCTCTGGGTTGGGGCAGGCGGGCTTCAGCATTATGCAGAGCAGCATCATCTTGGTCGAATCCTCGGACGAGATGCGGAGCCGAGCGATGAGCACCTTGGTCGTGGCTATTGGCGTCGGTCCCTTTGGCCGCTTGCAGAGTGGGGCAATGGCCGAGGCTTGGGGAGCGCAAGGGGCCGTAGCCGTCATGGCGCTGCTGGCGGGGGTGGGGACGGTGGGAACGGCGGTTTTGGTGCGGGGGTTTGTAGGGAGGCGGTAGGGAGGAATGACCAAACCGCACCATTCTGCTGTCTCAATGGCGTATCCCCGGTTGCACGGTCCGTCCAGCGCATTTACCTTGCAAATGCGCTGCTTCGACCTATCGCTCAAGGAGAATTTTCCATTTCCCAATCTTTGTTCAGCGACGCCAGCCAACGGCTCGACGAAGCACTTGCGTACGCGGTCATTTCCGAGGACGCCATCGAGCGGCTCAAGTTGCCCAAGTCGAGTTTGAAAGTCTCCATCCCGGTGCGCATGGACAACGGCGCGTTGCGCATTTTCTCGGGCTACCGGGTGCGCTACGACGACACCCGAGGCCCCACCAAAGGCGGCATTCGCTACCACCAAGACGTGTCCAGCGACGAGGTCCAGTCTTTAGCCTTCTGGATGACCTTCAAATGCGCGGTGGCCAATTTGCCCTTCGGCGGCGGCAAAGGCGGCATCACGGTCAATCCCAAGGAACTATCCCATTTTGAACTGGAACGACTCAGCCGGGGCTATATCGACGCCGTGGCCGACTTCATCGGCCCGGACATCGACATTCCAGCGCCGGACGTCTATACCAATCAGATGATCATGGGCTGGATGGTGGATGAGTACAGCATTATCAAGCGGCAGATCACCCCGGCGGTCATTACCGGCAAGCCGTTGACCATGGGGGGGAGTCTAGGGCGGGATACGGCGACTGCGATGGGTGCCTTTTTTACTATAGAGGCGACTTGGCCCAAGATCGGCTTGAGTGGCTCGCCGGCCACCACGACCGTGGCCGTGCAAGGCTTTGGCAACGCCGGGGCCATCGTCGCCGAATTGCTCTTCAAGGCCGGTTACAAGGTCGTGGCCGTAAGCGACTCCAAGGGAGGAATTTACCGGCGCGAAGGGCTCGACATCCCCAGCGTGCGCCAGTTCAAGGATTCGACCCATACCCTCAAGGCGACGTACTGCGAGGGCAGTGTATGCAGCATCGTCGAGCACGAGACCATCACCAACGAGGAATTGCTCGCGCTCGACGTCGATATCCTCGCCCCGGCCGCCTTGGAAAACCAGATCACCGAGGCCAACGCCCGCGACATTAAGGCCAAGGCGGTGTACGAACTAGCCAACGGCCCCACCACCCCGGGGGCCGACGCGATCCTGCGCCAGCGGGATGTGGTAGTATTCCCCGACATCTTGGTCAACGCCGGCGGCGTGACGGTGAGCTATTTCGAATGGGTGCAGAATCGCCAGGGCCTGTATTGGACCCTAAAGGAAGTCAACCAGCGGCTCAAGCGGAAGATGGTCGAGGAGACCGAGCGCGTATGGGCCATTGCCCAAGAGCAGGGCATTGCGCCGCGCACCGCCGCGTACGTCCACGCCTTGAATCGGATCGGCGACGCAGTCCAAGCCAAGGGCACCAAAGATTACTTCACAGATGGGCAGTGACAACTTTGAACTCGCGCTCATAAATGAGCGGGCGGGCGGAGTGCTGCCACTAAATTGACGCTAGGAGAGGCGGCGGCTATATTGCGCGGAGTCAGAAAGATACAGGAGACCACATGCCTACTTCAGCGATTGGCGCACAGTTGTTTACAGTGCGCGATTATACCAAAACCCCGAATGATATTCGCCACACCTTCGCCAAGGTGCGAGCACTCGGGTACGAGGCCGTGCAAGCCTCGGCCCTCGGGGCGATCTCACCGGCCGAACTGGCCGCGATAAGCAAGGCCGAGGGGGTACAGATCGCTGCCACGCACACCAGCTACCAGCGCATCTGCGACGAACCCCACGCCATCGTCGAGGAGCACCAAATGTGGGGATGCCGCCACGTGGCCATCGGCGGCTTGCCCCAGGAATACCGCAATCGCGAGGGCTTTGCCCGCTTTGCAGCCGAGGCTTCGGCGGCGGCGCGTCCGCTCATTGCCGCGGGCCTGACCTTTAGCTACCACAACCACAGCTTCGAGTTGGAGCGCTTCGCCGGGCGCACCGGGCTGGACATCCTCCGCGAGGAGAGCGACCCAGCCGTCTTTTCCTTTGAAGTCGATACCTATTGGATCCAACATGGCGGCGGCAACCCGGCCTCGTGGTTGGACAAGTTGCGCGACCGCATGCACATCGTCCATCTGAAAGACCTGAGCATGGACGGGTCCAAGCAATGCTTCGCCGAAGTGGGGGAGGGGAACTTGGAGTGGGAGCCCATTCTCGCGGCCTGTAAAAGAGCGCCGATCGAATGGTATTTGGTCGAGCAAGACACCTGCCCGGGCGACCCCTTTGCCAGCTTGGGTCTAAGCCTGTGCAACCTGCGGGCCATGGGCTTGGACTAGGAGGAAAATCATGCAGGAAATTCTCGTCCCTTGGGCCGCTTGGTACGGCAAGGCTCCGTTCAAGATGGAGTTTCCCGACCACTGGGAAGTGGCGGTGCATCAGATGCGGGGCGGGCCGGACATTGGCGACGCCGGGATTCGCCGGGCACTGCAAGAGGCCATCGGCGCTTTGCCCCTGCGCGAGTTTGCCCGCGGCCGGTCTTCAGCGGCCATCTTGGTTGACGACCTCTCGCGCCCGACGCCGGCTTTTCGGCTCTTGCCCTATGTGCTTGAGGAGCTAGCCGCAGCCGGGATTGGGGCCGACGCCGTAAAGATCATCTGCGCCTTAGCTGCCCACCGCCCGATGACCCGCGACGACTTGGTCAAGAAGGTCGGGTTGGACATCGTCGAAACCATGCAGGTGCTCAACCACAATGCCTACGAGAACTTGGAATTTTTAGGCTACTCCAGCCGAGGGGTGCCGATTTGGGTCAACCGCGATATGACCTCCTGCGAGGTCCGCATCGCCTTGGGGATGATCACGCCGCGCGGGGGGATGTTCGGCGGCGGGGCCAAATTGCTCATCCCCGGTGCTTGTGGGCAGCAGACGATTATGCTCAACCACCGCCACGTACACGAAAATTTTCGCGCCCACCTGTCCGAGGTGGCGAAGATGGCTGGGGTCAGTTATATCGTCAACCCGCTGCTCAACGAGAGCTTGGAGATCTCGGCCTTGGTCGCCGGGGATACGGACGCGGCCTTTGCGCGGGGCTGCGAGTTGGGGCGCGAGCAGTACGCTACCCAAGTGCCCGACGCCTTCGACATTGGGGTGTTCAACGCCTTCCCCAAGGATACGGAACTGTGCCAAGCCGGATTGGCCATGACGCCGTTGGGCGGAACCAAGAAAACCCCCTTCAATGAAAACTCGACCACCGTTATGTGCTCGGCTAGCCCGGAGGGGCTGGGTTGGCACTCGGTGCTGGGGCCGGGCACGGCACTGCGGGGAAAGCCCAGTCAGCCGGCCCGGCGCACTATTTTATTTTCGCCAGGGATCAACAAGTGGGATGCGGCCTCGCTCTTTGGCGAGGGGATTATTTTCTGCAAAACTTGGCAGGCCGTATTGAGCGAATTGGACAAACACCACCGGGCTGGCGCCAAAGTGTCGGTCTTTCCGGCTGGCGCGCTGCAACAAGCCGCCGACGCCGATTACTAAAGAGGAGAAAAAATGCCACCGCTAGCGCGTTTTGGTCTAGAGGGCAAAACGGTCATTGTCACGGGGGCCGGCCGGGGGATTGGCCGGACGATTGCTTTAGAATGCGCCCAGTCGGGCGCGCGCGTCGCCGTTGGCAGCCGCACCCCGGCCGAGTTGGAAACGCTGGCCGCGGAGATTGAGGCCGCAGGAGGGACGTGTTTTTACCACC
This sequence comes from uncultured Latescibacterota bacterium, assembly GCA_958295495.1. Taxonomy (GTDB): domain Bacteria; phylum Latescibacterota; class UBA2968; order UBA8231; family UBA8231. The sequence goes on along the minus strand of OY282352.1, from coordinate 4,909,960 downwards.
GGCTCGACGTGACAGACGTGCGCTCTATCGAGCGTTTTATGGCCGCGGTCGTAGCGCACTTGGGGCGGATTGACGTGCTGGTCAACAATGCCGGCTACAACAAGGTCGGCAAGCTCCTCGACTACGACGAAGCACTCTACGACTTGATCGTCGATGCCAACCTGAAGAATGTGTTTTTCTGTAGCCAGATCGCCGTGCGGCAGATGATCGCCCAAGGGGAGGGGGGCAATATCGTCAATATCTCGTCTCAAGCAGGCGTGGTCGGTGCGCCGGAGCGCGGTCCGTACTCGGGTGCCAAGGGCGGCGTCAACAACCTGACGCGGACCATGGCCGCGGAATGGGCCGAGTACCAGATACGGGTCAACGCGGTTGCCCCAACCGTGACCCGCTCGCCATTGGCCGAAACTGCGATGCGCGAAAGCCAAGCCTTTGCCGATGCAGTGAAGACCAAAAATTTGCTGCGCGGTGCCTTGGCCGAGCCGGAGGAAATGTCGGCACCGGTGATCTTTTTGGCATCGGATGCCGCGGCCATGATAACCGGGCACACGCTCGTGGTGGATGGAGGATGGACCATTGTCTAGCGATCGCGTTTTGGTCGGGCTGGCGTCGTTGTCAGCCCCTGCTGTTGCCGAGCCGTTACAGGGGAAGCAGGTGGTCGCGGTATTGCGCTAGGCGTCCGGCGAGCATCGAGTCGAGCGCAGCGGCCGAATGCGCCAGCCCGGTGCCAATGCCACGTTGGGCCACGTGGACGAGGAGGCGTACCAGTCGGTTAGCATCGTCGAGGTCGATGTATTCTGGGGCCAATTGCGCGCCCGGTCCCGAGTTGTGATAGTTGCCGAGGGGCAGTGCCACCGCGCCTGTGCGATAATCGGCCTGCATCAGCGGAGTGGCTTCGCAAGCACCGCTGTCCATCAGCTTGCGTTGGTAGCGGAAAGAGGGTTGTTGGGAGGTCAATTCGTCGGCCAGTGCCGCCAGCCCACCGCTGATGTCCGGGTCGAAAACCCAGAGCCGATCGCCGACTCGCAAGATCGGCCCCGCGCCCAGCATAGCTCCAGCCGCCACGCTAGAGCACTCGATGTTGATGTAGAGTGCGCGGCGAGGCAAGAACTTGGCCTCTAGCGCGGCGAGCATGCCGACGAAACCCACCTCTTCCGCACGCGTGAGCAAGACGCCGACGCGGGCCGAGGCTTGCTGGCGCACCAAGGAATCCAAGACGCACAAAGCCACGGCTGCGCCGGCCAAATCATCGATCGCCCGTCCGCTCAAGCGCCGACCCCGCACCCTAAAGGCTGGCAAATCCCACATCGCAAAGGTCCCCGGGCCTTGGAGGCTAGCGGGTGCTGCGACCACTTCAACTAGGGGATAACGCGCTCCTTCCTCTTCCACCGTCCGCACGATAGTCCCGGGGGTGCCGCGCTGGGTAGCCGGGCGATTCAGGTTGAATAGGCGTACGCCCGTCGCCAGGGCCTGCTCTAGTTCGACACCGCCGAGGATTTCAAACAGCGCTCGGCTTGGCCCCTGCGAGGTCCGCCACACTAAGCCAGGGTGGTCGAGGTGGGCAGTCAAGACGAGAAATTCGTCCTCCTGTTGGCCGCCGTCGTAGAGCAGCAAGCTGTTGCCACAGCGGTCGTAGAGCATTTGGATTAGAGGCCGCTCGGCTGCGAATACGCGCGCGATGTCGAAGGCAAAATGCTCGTGGAAAGGGGCTGTGGGGGCGCGGATGAGCGGACGGGCGAGCTGGAGGAAGTCGAGTTCCATACCTAGGAAAAAACCCCCAAATACCCATGCCGTCAACTCGCGTTGTTCCAATTGGTTAGGCGGCTTATTATAATGCACCCCACCATCGCGATACAGCAGAGGGCTCCACTTGCTAAGACGCTTGCCGATTCACTACCTGCACCACTTTGCTGGGCGCGACCAAGCCCTCCTTGCGCCGCCCGGTACTCAGCAGCTAACCATGCGTGCGTTTTGGGTGGGGTCGTTTCTCAGCTTTTTTCTTGCCGTCGGTGCTCCGTACGGCAACATGATCATACGCGGCTCCTACATGGCCTTGGACTTCAGTACCCCGGGGGCCATTTTTTTGTTTCTAGTGCTCATCGGGCTGCTCAATGTGCTGTTCAAGGTGGCTGCTAGCCTGCTGGGTGCGGTAGTTTGGGCCGCAGTATCGTGTGCGCTCTATGGCTTCTACTATGGGTGGGCGGTGCCCCTCGATCCCTTTGCCCCGGGTTTTTTCTTTGCCACCTTCCTCCTCGCCTCGTCCCTGCTCAATATGGTATTGGTCTTTTCCGGGCGGAGTTTGGTCCTCAACCGAGCCGAGCTGATTCTCGTTTACGTCATGCTGTTGATCGTCTCGGCTCTTTGCACCATGGGTCTGAGCGAACAAATTCTGCCGATGATCACGGCGGTGTTTTACTTTGCCTCGCCGGAAAACAAGTGGCGAGAAGTGCTCTTTCCCCATTTTTCCGCCCGCCCGCTACTGGTCGACGACGGACTCGACAGTAAAAGCTTTTACGAAGGACTCGCATCCGGGGAGGCGATTCCCTACGCGGCGTGGGTCGAGCCTTTGTGCTGGTGGGCGGTCTTTCTCTTGGCGCTATACGCGACCATGGTGTCGGTCTCAGTTATCGTCCGCCGGCAGTGGATGGAGCGCGAGCGGCTGGCCTATCCACTCACGCAAGTGGGGCTGGCCATGGTGCGCGGAGAGGAGCGTGGGCTTAAGATCAATACCTTTTTTCGCCAGCCGGCCATGTGGGCCGGTTTTATTTTGCCGATTTTTTTTGGCAGCTTGAAGGCACTGCACCACTACGACGCGGCTTTTCCGGTCTTCTCCCTGAGTTCGTCGCTATCCTTGGTGGGCAAGCAGACCTTACAACTGACCATCAGCTTTGCCATGGTCGGCTTTTCGTACTTCATCAATGCCAATATCGCTGCCGGTATCTGGTTTTTTCACATTTTGGCCAAGTTTGAAAAGGAGCTCTTCGCGCTCGCCGGCGTGACGTCCGAGCAGAAGGTCGTCTTCGGCGTAGCCGACGTTTCCCTGATGGCCTATCAAGGGGTTGGTGCCTTGCTGGCCATGGTCGGGGTTGGTTTGTGGGTGGGGAGGGAACACTTTCGCAATGTATGTAAAAAGGCCCTTGGCTGGGCACCACAGGTGGAGGATGGGGATGAGATCATGTCCTATCGCTGGTCTTTTTTTGCTGCTGTGGGCGGGGTCTTGGTCATGTCGTGGTGGCTGTGGATCATGGGGACGCCGCTGTGGGTGGCGTTTGTTTTTGTCGTTTTGGCCCTGCTCGTCTTTCTGGGGATTACGCGGATCGTCGCCGAAGCCGGCTTGGCGGCCGTGCGTGCGCCGATGACGGCACCCGATTTGGTGATCTTGGGAATGGGGACCGATCTGGTAAGTCGGACTGGGGTGTGGAACTTGTCGTTGGCCTATATGTGGGGCGCGGATATACGGGTGTTCGTCATGGCAACCTGCACCAATGCCCTCAAGCTAATCGAGGAGATGGAGCCGCGGCTGCGGCGGCTGGTGTTTGGGGCTATTATTCTCGCGCTGTTCATCGGTGCCCTCGGTTCGTTTTGGATGATTTTTCACATGGCCTATCAGCACGGCGGGGTGAACCTCAACAGTTGGTTTTTCAAAGGCGCGCCCGAAACCGCGTACAACAGCGCGTTGCGCAACATGGAGCCGGCGGGCGTACACTGGCCGGGGCTGGGGTTTTTGGCCGGCGGCGGGCTGGTGATGGTGGCGATGATGTGGGCGCGGCAGCACCTGCCTTGGTGGCCCGTTCATCCCATCGGCTTTCCCATTGGCGCCAACGATATGCTCAACCACGTGTGGTTTAGCGTGTTCTTGGCTTGGTTTATCAAAAAGATGATCATGCGCTTTGGCGGGGTGGCCTTATATCGCCGCAGCCAGATGTTTTTTTTGGGGCTGATCTGCGGCCAAGTTTCGTGCAACGGACTTTGGTTGATCATAGACTATTTCACGGGAAAAGTGGGGAACTCCATTTTTTGGGTATGAAGCACTCGGCTTGCTACATCGTCTGCGCCCTCGTGCTGACCGCAAACTGCGGTTGGGCACGCGGGGACAGCGTGCGCGAAACCGTGGCTTATCTGTCGTCGCTTGGCTCTAGGGTGAGCGGCTATCCCGGGGCGGCTGCGGCCACCGATTACGTCGAGCAACGCCTGCGCGAGATCGGGCTTGCAGAGGTTACGCGCGAACCCTTTGCGGTCACCGTGCCCATCGACCAAGGGGGCGAGTTGCTCCTGACAGAGAGCGGGGAGCGCTATGGCCTCTATGGCCTGTGGCCCAACTTGGTCCGCACCCCGACCCTGCCCGAGTACGCGGGCGAGATGATCTACGGTGGAGACGGCGATTGGGCCGAGTACGCGGGCCTCGAACTCGACGGTCGGGTCGTGCTGATGGAGTTCAATAGCTGGAGCCGCTGGTTGCAGGCTGCCTCGCTGGGCGCACGCGCCATCGTCTTTATCGAGCCGGAGGAGACCACGCGCAATCAAGCTGCGGCCAAGTACTCCACCGCCCCGCTGGACATCCCGCGCTTTTGGATTGAAAGAGCGGCCGGACTGCGGCTAAAAGAGCGGTTGCTCCAGCATCCAACTCCAGTCGTGCTCAAGGGGCGGATGGACTGGCAGCGCGAGACGGCTTGGAATATCTGGGGCCGACTTTTCGGCACCGATCCGGCACTGGCCGACGAGACCATTGTCATCGAAAGCTACTACGACGGCATGTCAGTGGTGCCCGCCTTGGCCCCGGCGGCCGAAGCGACCAGCGGCATCGCCGCGTTGCTGGCACTGGCCGAGCATCTGGTGCGCCACCCCCCGCGACGGCCGGTCGTGCTGGTGGCCACCGGCGCGCATTTCCAAGCTCAGCAGGGGATTGTCCACTTCCTCGAGCGCCATGCCCGCCTCCATCCCTACTACGCCGAGCGGATGGAAGAACCGCTCAAGCCCAAGCTCTTTATATGCCTTGACTTGACGAGTCAGTCGGCTGGGCTGGGGATCTGGAACAATACCTTTAGCTACGACCTCAAGCGATTCTTCGTACCCTTTGGACGGCGTTTTACGGCATACTCCGAGGAGGAGGCCGCTTTGTTGGGCTTGGAGCAAGAGCGGCCGCTGGCCAATGGGATCAGCCCGATTCGCGGGATGGACTGGTCAACTTTCGTGCCGGGCGGGGTCTCGGTCAGTGGGGAGCATGCGCTGGGCGCTGGGATCGTCTCGCTGTCGTTTGTTACGGTCAACGACGCCCGCTATATCGTCGATACCCCGCTCGATACACCTGAGCGGATGAATATCGAAAATTTGTCCCGCCAAAGCCGTTTGCTCAACGCCATGCTGGCGCGGGCGGTAAACGACGAGGCCCTGTTTGCCGATCTCGAAGACTTTGGTCCCGTGCTCAAGGACAAATTGCGCTCTTTGCGGGTCAAGGTCCGCTCGTTTCCGCGCCGCAGCCAAGTGCCGGACCGTCCGATCGCCGATGCCCTTGTAGTAGTGGATCCTTGGTACAAGTCGCACAAAGGGGTGCGCCGGGCCCAGTACCACCTCACCGATGGCCAAGGCGTCGCCGATATCGCCGGCTTGTGGACCGGGGGCTATCCGGTGGCGGCCTATCAGGTCGATCCGGCGACCGGGGAGATCGCTTTTGCGCCCGACCTTTCGGAAAGGGCGCAGAAGTTTAGCGGCGGGGTCGTGAACGGGTGGATGATCTCCAGCAAAATTCGCTGGGATACCAACGAAAAGATCGTCGTCGTCTTTCCCAGTATCTCGCGGCCCTTCTACAGCATGATTGACCCGCGCTATCTCCGGTCGTTTGGAGAGATCAAGATCGTCGATCGCAGCGGGGTGGCACCGCGGCAGTTCGGGCTGGCGCGGGGATTTGACGCTGGCGAGGCCGTTGGGGTGGTCTTTGGGCCGCAGGACGCCGACGAGGATGATGGCATCAAAATGCTTGTTGACAACCGCCTGCTCTTGCTCAACAGCGAGGGATACGAAGACGAGGCGCAGGCGCGGGGACGGGGCTACGTGCTCAGAGAGGAATCGCTGGTCCGCACGGGAATGCTGGCCGTCGAAGACATGTGGCAGCTCAACGAGGCGCGGCTGCGCACCTTGCGCGAGCACGCCATTGAAAACCAACGCCTAGCCCGGTTGCACCAGCACGGCAAGGGGCTAATCAAAAAGGCGCGCCAGGCCGAAGAGGGTAGGGATTGGGAGCGCTATGTCGAGCATGTCCGGGCCGCGCTGGGGGTGACATCCCGCGCGTACCCGGAAGTGCTACAGACGCTCAACGACGTCATCAGCGGGATGGTGTTTTTTCTCGCCTTGGTCATCCCGACGGCCTTTTTAGGGGAGCGGTTGCTGTTTGCGGCCGCCGATATTCGCCGGCAGCTAGCGGGGTTTGGGGGGTTGTTGCTTTTGATCTGGATCGCCATCTCCCAGGTTCACCCGGCCTTTGCCATCGCCCATCCACTGGTGATTTTGCTGGCCTTTGCAATCATGGCGATGGCGGCCTTTGTCATGGCGATGATTAGCTCCCGCTTCAACAGCTACATGAAGGCGTATCAGGCGCGGGAAGCCCACGTCCACGAGACCGATATCAACCGCGCCAGCGCTGGGTACGCAGCCTTTATGCTCGGCATTTCCAATATGCGTCGGCGCAAGCTGCGCACCGGGCTGACCTTGCTGACCTTGGTCCTGCTCACCTTTACGGTGCTCTCCTTCACCTCGTTCAATACCCAGATCCGCTATATGGCCTTTGCGATGGACCACGAAGGGACCTACGAAGGGGTGCTGATCCGCGACCGCAATTGGAATGTGCTCAACCTCCCGACGCTCGACTACGCTCGCTCGCACTTTGCCACCGCAGGGGTGGTCGTGCCGCGGAACTGGTATGTGGCCTTTGACGACGAGCAGAAAAAGTACATCGAAGTCATCGGCGATACCTCGATGGTGCGGGCGACCGGGATGCTGGGGTTGATGCCGGAGGAAGCGCGCGTCACCGGCATTGACCAAGCGCTGGTGGGAGGTAGCTTCTTCACGCGCGAGGACGAGTCAACCTGCCTGATGGCCGAGGGCATGGCCGAGGCGCTGGGCATCGGGCCGGCAGACCTAGGCGCGGCGACGGTCCGGGTATTTGGCCGGGACTTAGTGGTGCGGGGCGTGTTCGATCCCGACCTCTTTGAGGCGACCCGCGACCTCGACGACGAGTCGCTGACGCCGGCGGATTTCCAGATGTCGAGTGCTCAAGCCCTAGGGCCGGTGGCCGAGGACAAGATGAGCATCGCCATAGATGAATCCGCGCTCGATATTCGCCCGTTCATCCACCTAGAGGCCGACAACGTGCTGGTCTTGCCCTATGGGACGCTGCGGGAGGCGGGGGGGATGTTGCGCTCGGTGGCGGTGCGGCTGGAGGATGGAAGCCTCGGGCAGGAGTTGATCGAGGATTTTCTCCTACGTCTGGCCATTACGCTCTTTGCCGGTCTGAAGGAGCCGGGCGAAGCCGCCGCTAAGGTGTTTTCCTACACTTCGATTGGGTTGACCGATGTCGAGGGCTTAGGGGCCTTGGTGATACCAATGTTCATCGCTGCGTTGATTGTGCTCAATGCGATGATGGGGGCTGTTTATGAGCGCTTCCGCGAGATCGGCATTTATTCGTCGGTGGGGTTGGCACCGCTGCATATCGCCTTGCTCTTTGTGGCCGAGGCCTGTGTCTATGCGATTATTGGCGTTACCTTGGGCTATATTCTCGGCCAGAGTTTGGGCAAAGCACTCATCGCGCTGGACCTGCTTCAGGGGATGAGTCTCAATTACTCGTCGATGGCGGCGATTGTCTCGTCGCTGATCGTGATGGCCGTGGTCTTGCTTTCGACTATCTATCCGGCTAGGGTGGCGGCCCGCACGGCCGTGCCCGACACGGTCCGCCGCTGGACACCGCCGGATCCTAGCGGGGACCGCTGGGAAATGGAGTTCCCCTTTATGGTCAGCGAGGGGGAAGTGCGGGGCTTGTGCGGGTTCTTGGCTGGTTACTTCAGTGCCTATAGCGAAGAATCCATCGGCGACTTTTACGCCGAGAAGGTCCAGTTGGTTGAGGAATACGGCGAGGGCGGGCCGGAGTACGCAGTGCAACTCCTGCTCTGGCTGGCGCCGTTCGACATGGGGGTGAGCCAGTTCATGCAGCTCGAATTTTTGCCCACCTCGGTCAAATCCGTATATACAGTGGAGATCTACATTCAGCGGATTAGTGGTCAGGACACCTTCTGGCAGCGGGTTAACCACCGCTTTATCAATGGTTTGCGGAAGGAATTCTTGCTCTGGCACACGCTGGCGGAGGAATCCAAAGCCCACCATCGCCAGGTCGCCGAGCAGATGTTGGCCACCACAACCGAAACTGAGCAAGTGGAATGATGGAAGCGTTTTTTCAAAGACTGTCTGCGTCTTTTCAGCGGCTATTTGGTCGCGAGCAAAAGAACGAGCGACAGTGGGCTGAGTTAGAGGAGTACCGCTCCTTGCTCGAAGCGCCCGACCGCTTTGAGGAGGGCTTTACGATCCGCACCGTAATTGGTGTGCTCTTTATCTCGCTGATTATGACCCCGGGCGAGATGTTCCTCGGGCTGTACGCGGGTATCGATATAGGCGTGGCCGCGCAATGGGTGACGGTGATCCTCTTTTTAGAAATCTCCAAGCGCTCGTTTACCTCGCTCAAGCGCCAAGAGATCTACCTGCTCGTGTACGTGGCCTCGGCCTTGGTCTCCCGCGAGGAAGGCGCATTCCTCGACTTGCTTTGGCGTCAGTACTTCGTGACCTCGGCCGAAGCCGAGCAATTCGGCATCTCGCGCATTTTGCCGTGGTGGTGGGCACCCGCACCCGATTCGGAGGCCATTGCCGAGCGGACTTTTCTTCACCGCGACTGGCTGGCCCCGATCCTGCTGTTGGTGGTCGGGACGATCATGGGCCGCATCGCCTGGTTTACGTCCGGCTACATGCTCTTCCGGCTCACCTCCGACCGCGAGCAATTGCCCTTTCCCACCGCGCCGATGTCGGCGTTGAGCGCCATGGCACTGGCCGAGGATTCAGGTGCCGAGCGGGAGACGTGGAAGTGGCCGGTTTTCAGCATCGGCGCGGTCATTGGTGCGTCATTCGGGGCCATCTATGTAGGGATCCCGGTCGTCACAGGGCTCTGGGGGTCCAAAGTGGAGATCTTGCCTATTCCCTTCTGGGATTTGACCCCCTATTTCGGCAACATCTTACACGCTACGCCGCTGGGGGTCGTCCTGCATTTGGGGCCGGTATTCGTTGGGTTGTTCATGCCCTTCTGGTCGGTGGTCGGCTCCTTTTCCGGAGTAATGCTGCATACGGCTGTCAGTCCCTTGCTCTACGCATGGGGTTATCTGCCGCGCTGGGAAATCGGCATGGACACCATCCGCACTCAGATCGCCACCGGGATCGACTTTTGGCGCGCCTTTTCCATTGGCATCACCATCGCGGTCACCATCGTCAGCTTTTATCAGCTTTTTTCCACCGGCCGCGAAAAGCAGGCTGAATTGCGGGAGAAGCTCCAGCTCCAGAAGGCCGACCAGTCGGGGATGTGCAAGCACTCGGACTGCCACCGCCCGTCCGAGGTGAGGGGATACTGCTTAAAGCACCTCGGCCGCGGCGATTTCAATATGTGGGTCTGCGCTTCGCTGTTTTGCGTAGCGGCGATCTATCCGATCGTGTTGGCCAAGACCTTGTTTCCCACCTTGGTCAGCACCGGCCTGTTGGTGATTTTCGTGCTGATCGCCTTTGTCTATGCGCCGATCATGTCCTTTGTCAGCGCCCGGCTCGATGGCTTGGTTGGCCGAAACATTTCGATCCCCTATGTCGATGAGGCCATTCGCTTTATGACTGGCTTTCGCGGGGTCGAAATCTGGTTCGTGCCCTTTCCAGCCCGCAACTTCGGCGGGCACGCCGAGGGGTTTAGGGTTGTCGAGCTGACCGGGATGAAGTTTACCAGTCTGCTCAAGGCCGAACTCTTTATGTTGCCCATCGTCTTTGGCGTGAGTCTGATGTACTGGACCTTCCTCTGGCGGATGGCCCCCATCCCCTCGGAGAGCTACCCGTACGCGCAAATCATGTGGCCGCTGAGGGCCTTTGATCAAGCGCTCTACTTATCCAGCACGATGTACAGCAAAACGTGGCGTGCTGGGGAGGAGTTGGAAGGGGATGTTGTGCCTAGTGGGCAAGCCGTGTGGAGTCCGAGCAATCTGCAGGACGGCCGTTGGTGGTACTGGCGGGTGAGTACCACCCAAGATTTAGGCGTACCCGATCCAGTAAAGCGCACCTATGGCCCTTGGTCGCGGACTGGGTACTTCTACACCAACTTCAGCGGCGAGGGGGCGCCGCCGCCCCCGGAGGCCGCCGAGAAGATCGCCGCGGTCGAGCCAGCGGCTGGCCCCCAGCTACTTTGGCCTCCCGATGGCATGGCCCTCGCCACGCCGAACCCCAACTTCCGGGCTGCGGTCGATCTGGCCCCGGGCGATTCGGTTGACTTCTATTTTGAAGTGGACCGCCTACCCAGCTTTGACGGTGAGTTTTTGCAGCGCTCCTCGGATCGGCCCTTGCTCTTTGAGGTCCTGTGGCAGGACATGCGCTTTACGGGTAATCGCAAGGACGACGACGGCGACCTCAATATCGCCGCCATCGTCGCGGGTGTGGAGCCGGAGGGGCTGGGAGGCCAGCTCGGGCTGGCGGAAAGCGACCGCCTCCGTGCGATAAACGGCGTCGAACTTCGCGTCCCCCAATGGGATACGGGGCGCATCGACCGGTATTTTACCCAAGGCGCGGACTCGGTGTTTGCCGCTTGGGAGCGGGATGAGAAAACCATGCGTCGAGCCGTAGTGCGCCGGCCACAAGAGTCATTGGGACTTGAATTTACGGCAGATACTTCATTCGTCGAGGGATGGACCAAGTACGAAGCAGTGCGCGTCGCCGCCGTGGCCGAGGAGGGATTGGGCCACCGCTTGGGATTGCAAGCCGGCGACCATCTTGTGACGATCAATGGCCGAGGCATTGACCAAGATACGTGGCGCAGCGAGGAGGTCTTGGCCGCCTTTGCCGCAGTCGTGGAGGAGACCGCGACAGCAGTGCTGGTCGAGTGGGAGCGAGAAGGGGACCGATACGCGGGCTGGGTGGCCACGACGCCGCCCGTCCAGCCGGGGCTGACCTATCGGGCGGGGGCTGTCGAGGGCCTCGACGAAGAACTGGTCAACAACAAAGACGACGATGGCGATGGCCTGATTGACGAGGATACGCACCATCCCCTCGACGGCAAGAAATGGCCCATCATCCTCGGCGCGGCGGGCTTCGGCTTGGCCGCGTACTTTGCTATGGCCTTTTTGGGGATGCCGATCTTTCTGATTTGGGGATACGTCCAGAGCGTCAACGGCATTCCGCACGCTCTCATTCCGCAAATCATTGGCGCCCTGCTGGCTAGGCACTACTTCTGGAAGCGGTACGGCAAGCAGCAATGGCGGCAATACGCCATGGTCTTGAGCGTGGGCTTTGGGGTTGGCATGGCCCTGATCGGCATGTTCAGCGCGGCCTTGTCGATGATTAAAAAGGCCGTTTCTTCCTTGGCCTATTGAATGGGATGGACAAAGTCCATTAGGCCCATATCTTCTCCATCTATGGACTTGTTTACGCGCATATTCCGCGTCGTGCGGGCGCACACTGCGGCCACTGAGCCGCGCGATGCCTACGAGCATTGGCGGCCCCCGATGGCGGCCCCCGCCCCGGCCGAAGATCCGGTCCTCGCTGGGTACTACGCCAATCTGGAGCTTCCCTATGGGGCGAATCTGGAAGAGGTGAAGGCGGCGTGGAAGCGGTTGATGAAGCAATACCACCCCGACCGCCACGCACAGGATCCGGCCAAGCGCGAGGTAGCCAACGCACTGTGCGCCCAGTTGACGCAGGCTTACAAAGAGCTGGAGAAGTCCCTGACGACCCATTAAACTAGCATTGGAGGAAGCTTATGGCTGATTTTGCCACTGTAAAGGAGTACGTCCTCGAGCTGGGCTTTGCCATTGCCGAGGAGATTCCCGAAGAAGAAATCATCATTATCAACGACGAGGAGCGGGGGGTGCAAAACTTGGTCGTTGATTGCGAGGATACAGTGCTGGTGATCGAGCAGCTCATCCTCAAGGTCGCTGCTGGAGCCGCCGAAACGTATAAGCGGATTTTGCAGATGAACCGGGACTTGGTCTTTGGTGCCTTCGTCCTCAATGAGGAAGGCGATTCGCTGCTCTACCGCAATACGCTGGCGCTGGAGAATTTGGACTTAAACGAACTGGAAAGCACAATCAACTCCCTCAGTCTCGGCTTAGTCGAGCATGGGGAAGAATTACTGGGGTTTGCCGCCCAATAGGAGGATAGGACATGGCCGGTATATTTCAACGCTTGTTTAAGACTGGGCAGGCTGAGGCCCATTCCTTAGTGGATAAGCTCGAAGACCCGATCAAGATGAGCGAGCAAGCGATCCGCGACTTAAAAAAGGACTTGCAGGAAAGTCTCAGGGCCCTCGCCGAGGTCAAGGCGATCTCCATAAGGCTCAGCCGCGAGTCCGAAGACCACCGCCGGCGCGCCGAAGACTACGAGCGCAAGGCCATGCTGCTGTTGCAAAAGGCCGAGTCCGGCCAGATGGAGGAAGCCGAAGCCGATCGCTTGGCCCGCGAATCCCTGACGCGGGTTGAGGAGGCCCAGAGTCGGCACGCAGAAGCCTCCCAGCAGGCCCAAGCCCAACAGGCGATGGCCAGTAAGCTACAGGGCAATGTCAACGATCTAAAGTCGAAAATCGCCTCGTACGAAAACGATCTGGTAACTCTCAAGGCGCGCACCAAAACCGCCAATGCCACCCGCAAAATCAACCAGCACTTGGCCAGCATCGACTCAAAGGGCACCACGGCCTTGCTCGAACGGATGAAGGAAAAGGCCGAAGAGCAGGAAGCCCTCGCCGAGGCCTATGGCGATATGGGAGACGCTGCGACGGCCGTTGACGACGAGATCGACAAGGCCCTCGCCGACAGCAAGGGCGCCAAGGTCGATGACTCGCTGGCCCAACTCAAGGCCAGAATGAAGGTGGCAAAATAAGGGCTGCCGCCCGGGGTCCATGGGATGAAGGTCCTTAGCCGCAGGCAATTTTTCGGCGCACTCGCCGCGGCTGGTAGCTGGGCCGCTTGGAGCGGTTGCGCGTCCGACCCGCCGCGGTGGCCAATCCCTGGGCGGATCGTCAACGAGGGGCCGCCGCGTGGGCACCTGCTGCGCGATGTGCATTCTTGGGCAGATTTTGCCGCGGCTGAGCGCGCGTGCGATATCGCCATTGTCGGCGGTGGGATTTCCGGCTTGGCTGCGGCGTGGAAGTTGCGTCGGTCGGGGGTGGAGCGGCTCCTCCTCCTCGACCTCGAAGACCAACTAGGGGGCACCAGTCGCAGTGGCCAATGGGGCGACCGAGTATTTCCCTGGGGTGCTCACTACATCAACATCCCTCCCGCCGAAGCCGACTGCATTCACGAAATACTGCAAGATATAGGCGTCATTGACGGGTACGACGCGGCGAATAAGCCGCTGGTCGCCGCTGGGGCGATGCTGCGCTGGCCGCACGAACGGCTCTTCTATCGGGGTCGCTGGGTCGCTGGGCTGGACCCGTTTGTCGGTGCGTCGAGCCGGGAGCGCGAAGCGTTGTTGCGCTTTGAAGACGAGATGCTGCGCTGGGCCTTGCACCGCGGCCGCGACGGTCGCCGGGCCTTTGCCATGCCGTTGCGCTACAGCACGGCCGATGCAAGGGTGCGGCGTTTGGACCAGATCAGTATGGCCCAGTACCTCCGCGAAGCAGGATGGCACGACGACCGGCTCCGCTGGCTGGCTGATTACGCCTGCCGCGACGACTACGGCAGCACCACAGCCCAAGTCTCGGCGTGGGCCGGGATTCACTACTATGCCTGTAGGTTCTACGACCACCGAATTGAGGAGGCGTATCCAGCTCACACCCTGACGTGGCCCGAGGGCAATGGGCACCTAGTTGCGGAACTCGCTAATAGGTTGGGGAACAACGAGATAAAGCGACAAGCTCTAGTGGCCCGTCTAGCCGTGGAACCGTCTCAGGTGCGCTTGGGATACATCGACTTGGCCACCGGGGAAAAACGGCAACTGACCGCCCGGGCGGTAGTGTACGCTGGCAAGCTCCACACGGCTCCCTACGCGATTGCGGGCCTGCCGGATGCACAGGCCAAGGCTATGGCGGCCATCGAGTACAGCCCTTGGTTGGTCGCGGCCATTTTTCTCAAAGAGCCGCTCGCTGCCCAGCAGACGACTTGGGACAATGTCTTGTACGACAGCCCAGCGCTGGGCTATGTGGTCGCCGACCACCAGCAGGCTGGGGGAGGCCGCGTGTTGATGTACTATTGGCCCTTTGTCAACCAACTCGCGCACGCCCGGCGCACCTTGCTTGCGCAGGACCATTCATTTTGGACCGAACAGATCATGGCCGATTTGCGCCGAGTTCACCCGGAGCTGGACGACCTCGTAGAGCGCGTCGATCTATATCGCTGGGGGCACGGGATGATGAGGCCCAGTCCTCAGTCGTTGTGGGGGCCGACGGCTGGTTGGCGGCAGCAGCCCATGGAGCGGATATTTTTTGCTTCGTGCGATGCCACGGGGCTGCCCCTTTGCGAAGAAGCGATGTTTTCCGGTATCTTGGCGGCGGAGCGGGCCATGGACTGCCTCGGGGTGGCGTATTCCTCCTCGCTGGGAGGGCTTGAGGATGCCTAGGCTAGGCTCGCTGTTTTTGCTGGTGGCCATTTTCTCGGCCGCCGTTTGCGCCATCGTCTATCAGCTACTCATCGGCAGCGTGTCGTCTTACTTCCTCGGCAATAGCGTCGAGCAGTTTTCCCTGACGATCGGCTTTTTCCTCGCCGCGATGGGGCTTGGCTCTTGGCTTTCGCGCTTTGTCGCCGACCCCTTGCTGTTGACGCGGCTAGCCCAGCTAGAGATTTGGCTGGGGCTTTTGGGTGGAGTTTCGGTTGGCGTACTCTACGTGCTCTACGGATACACCGACCACTTTAGGGCCGGCATGTTGGCTTTGAGCACGGCGATTGGCGCGTTGATCGGCTTGGAAGTGCCGCTGATTACCCGGCTTTTGCGCGGGCACGGTACGCTGCGCGCGGCGTTATCTAATGTTTTGTCCCTCGATTATCTGGGGGCCTTGTTGGCCTCGTTGCTCTTCCCGTACATCCTGTTGCCCTTTCTCGGCAGCCTACATACGGCCTTGGTCGCTGGCTTGGTCAACGCAGCCCTCGGCCTCGGCGTGGTTCTTGCGTTTAAGGGGACGTTGCTCGAGCAGCGCGCCTTCCGCTCGCTCGGGGCGCAAGCGCTGGCGGTTATTGCGGCCCTAGGGGTGCTGGCTTGGCAGGGGGAGGGGCTGCGGGCGCGGTGGGAAAGCGACCTCTACGAAGATCGCATCGTCCACAGCGAGCAATCGGCCTACCAGCAAATCGTCCTGACCCAGCGCGACGAACACCTGCGGCTCTATCTCAACGGGCACTTGCAATTCGCCTCCATTGACGAGCACCGCTATCACGAGGCCCTAGTCCATCCGGCTATGGCGCTAGCCCCCTCCCGCGAAAGGGTGCTCATCATCGGGGGAGGGGACGGGCTGACGGCGCGGGAGGTGCTAAAATACGAGGAGATCCAGCACGTCGATCTAGTCGATCTCGACCCAGCGGTAACGCGGTTGGCCCAGCGCAATATCCACCTGACCCGGCTCAACGACAATGCCTTGAATCGCCGCCCGGTGCGCGTGGTCAACGAAGACGGCTTTGTCTTTTTGCAGCGCGAGCACGTGCCATACAACGCGATACTAATCGACCTGCCCGATCCCCGCGAAGAGAGCTTGGCCAAGCTCTATTCGGTCGAAGCCTATAGGCTGTGCCGCAGGCTGTTAGGCCCCGGCGGTGTGCTGGTCACTCAGGCTTCCAGCCCGTACCACGCCCGCGCCGCGTACTGGAGCATTGCCGCGGCCTTGGAAGAAGCGGGCTTTGCCGTCCACTCCTACCACTTGCACGTTCCTTCCTTTGGCGAGTGGGGATTCCACTTAGCAGGATCCGCGGGGCTGGATCCGACGGCAGTCGCCTTTGCGGTGCCCACGCGCTATATCGACCGCCAAGTCTGGGATGCCCTCGCGGTGTTCGACGGCGATATGGCCCGCTTGCCCGTACAGGCCAACCGACTTGATAGGCCGGTGCTGGCGCGTTATTATCGACGGGGTTGGGGTACTCAGTTTTGAAAGGAAGGCGAAATGGGGCTTAAAAAGTGGTTCGGCGGTCGCCAAAGTGAAGACGACGAACAGGCGTATGAGGAGTATTCGCTCAGCACCATGAAAGTGGGGTTCTTGGTCGATTACGACCTCAAAACTTGGCAAGTCACAGGCTATGGAACCTATGATTACGATGGTTATGTGACCGAGGAGTGGGAGCTGCGGGCCGATGAGGAGGTAAATTTTCTCGAGCGCGCGGTCGAGGACGGCCGGGCCTTTTGGACCCTGACGCGGGCTATTGGTATCGACGAGATTGCGGGCGATATTGCGGCGGCGATTGTTGCCGACGGCGACCCGCCTGAAGTCGTACAGTTTGCGGGCGATGAATACGTGGGGAACACGAGCGAGGCTGGTCTGTACCGCAAAGACGGCACCGATGCGGAGCGCGAATTTGTCAATTGGTCGTTTGAAGGAGTAGAAGGCAAGGTGCTTTTTATCAGCCAATGGGGCGAGCGCGACTTTGCCGCGTACGCCGGCTTGGAGGTAGAGGAATACCAATTCACCGACATCTTGCCGGTGGAGGAGGGGACCTAAAATGCCTCGGCGCATGGCTTTACTCGCCCTATTCGCGCTCGCGGCCTGTGGGAGTTCCAAAGACCCGGTGCGGGAGCTGATACGCGACCTCGAGCGCTACCCCGAGTATTCCCTGATCGTCGATGATAGCCGCATCGAAGATCGCTCATTTTTCCCCGACTACGCCCTCCGCTTTCAGGTGTTGACCGCTGCGGGGCAGCGCGTCGCCGGGCGCGATACCATCGTCTATCAGGAACGCCGCACCGATTGGCTGGAAGTCAACGAAGAAACCTTCTACCGCTATGAGAACTACGTCGGCATGGTCGTGGCCTCCAAGTCGCTAGACGGCCGCCGCACCGGCGCCAATCAAGCGCACCCGCCCGGCTATCAATACGTCGGCAATTCCCAGTACGGGTTTTGGGGCGGCGGCGGCTTCTGGCAATTCTACGGCCAGTACGCGCTGATGCGCGATTTAATGGGGGGATGGGGCGTTGGTCGAGGGGATTGGGAGGACTACCGCCGCAACCGGGAACGGGGCCGTCCGTACTACGGGCCGGTGAAAGGGGGGCGGCCCACCTTTGGGTCGCGCGGCTCGCAAACCCAAAAGACGCGACCGCAATTCTACCAGCGTCAGCAAAGCCGCCGCCAAGCCTTTAGTGGCCAAGTCAAAAACCGCATGGGCCGCACCACCTCCGGGTGGGGACGCGGTGCCTCGCGCTCTGGAAAATAGGGGGAACGCAGTGGACAATATAGTGGTGCAGATGGCCCAGACCTTAGTCTATCTCTTAGAGGCTTTCGTCCTGCTCTTTGTCGCCAAGCAGGTCTATGCCCGAATTTTTCGCCGGGTCAATCTCAAGGACGAACTCTACGGCCGCAACAACCACGCGCTGGCCGTTGCGGTGGGCGGTTATTGCTTGGGGATTTGCTTGGCACTGGGGGGGGCATTGAGCGGCCCTTCGCTGGGCTGGCAAGCCGATCTGATTGGCATCGCCCAGTACGGCCTTGTGGCGATTGTCTTGATGTTCGTCGCCGGCGTACTATGCGAGCGGGTGCTCCTGCCCCACTTCGACAATCGCAAAGAGGTCATCGAAGATCAGAATATGGGGACGGCCTTTGTCGAGGCGGGGATGCACATTGCCAATGGTCTGATTGTCCTAGCTATCGTGCAGGGCGAGGGGCCGTTGTGGAGCGGCGTGGTCTTCTGGCTACTGGCGCAAGTGGTGCTGATAGTGGCCGGGCTACTCTACGAGTGGATTACCCCGCATTCGATACACCGCGAACTAGAGCGCGATAATGCCGCGGTCGGCTTGGCGTTCGGCGGCTTGCTGGTGGGCATGGGCAATATCGTCAGCATCGCCGTGGCCGGCGACTACGCAGGGTGGCTCATCGGCCTCCAAACTTTTGGCGTAGATGTGGGCTTTGGTTTTGTCGCGCTCTACGCCATCCACAAGTTGACCGATGTGCTGTTGGCACCCGGTGTCCGCTTGGGTGCCGAACAGGTTGAGGAGCAGCCGAATGTGGGGGCCGGGCTGATAGAGGCCTTCGGCTACGTGGGTGGATCGACCCTGATCGTCTGGATATTCTGAACTACCTCTACCTCTGCCGGCTCCGATGCCACTGCCACAGCAGCGTCGGGCCGCCGACGAGGACGTAGGTCAGGGTCGCTAAAGCATGGGTCAAGGTGGCGCAGGCTAAAGCGGTGGGGAGGGGCACCGCGTAGAGGCGGTGCAGGGCCTCGCCGAAGAAAAGGTGATACGAGCCTATTGCCCCGGGCGTCGGGATGATCACTCCTATGGACGATATGGCCATGATTACCAGCGCCGCTGCTGCGTCGAGGTCGTATGTTTGGTGCAAACCCATGCCGATAAAAGCCGCGTAAACAATGAACACGTAGATCGCGTTAAGCAGGATCGAGCTGACGAGGATTTCAAAGTACGCCGTCGGCTGTTGCCGCAGGGCAGAAAGCCCACCGATGAAGGTCTCAATGATTTCGAGGAGCCGCTCGCCGCGTCCCCAAGCGAGCCGCGTGAGCAGCGGGCGCATTCGAGCCAAAATTTTTTCCCGATAAACCGATACCAAAACCAACGCACCCAGCGCGACCAAGCAGCCGGCTAGGGCCAATAGGCCAATGGTGTCCCGATTTGCGCCGACCGGCATCCAAAGTACGGGCAGGGCAATATCTATATAGACGATGAGCCAGAACAAGACGATGAGCCAAAACAGATCGAGAATGCGCTCTACCACTATTGTAGCCATCAAGGCGCTGATGCTCGCCCCAGCGGTCCACTTGAGGCTGACGCACCGCATCACCTCGCCCGAACGCGGCACGGCCACATTGGCTGCATAGCATACGGCCAAGGCGAGCGACGCGTTGAGGTTGCTCACTTGCGGTGCAAAGGGCCGCATGAGGACCATCCAGCGCCAAGCTCGCAATACCAAGGTTCCCAGCGTTGCGACGCATAAGATAGCGGCCCAAACCGGCGGAATGCCGGTCATGGCATCCCACAGTTCCCCGCGGTTTATCCCCTCAAAGGCCCAATAGATAAAAAGCCCCATTAAGCCCAGACTCAGCCCGTACTGAAGGGTTTGTTTTAGCATCTTGTGCATCGCGCTTGCAAACGCAAAACAGGGGATCTGACGATCCCCTGGTACATGGCGGAAGGAATAGGCTGGATAGGTCTGTTCAAGCCTGTATGGGTTGAATTTTACCCATGCTCTCTAAGAGGTCGATGATCTGCGCGGCCGCCTCCGCAGGCGTTGCTGCGTCGGTTTCAATGACCAGTTCGGGGTTTTCAGGTTCCTCATAGGGGTCTGAAACACCAGTAAAGTTGGGTATTTCACCGGCTTGTGCCTTTTTGTAGAGGCCCTTGGGGTCGCGCTCGGCGCATACTTCGACCGGAGCACTGACGAAAATTTCCACGAAGTCGCCCTCTGCCATAAGGGCCCGCACCCCGTCGCGGTCGGCGCGATAGGGACTGACAAAGCTGGCGAGGGTTAGGAAGCCCCCATCGACAAAGAGCTTTCCTACCTCGCCGATTCGCCGGATATTTTCCGCCCGGTCCTCGGTAGAAAAGCCCAAATTTTTGTTGAGCCCAAAGCGGATGTTATCGCCGTCTAGCACATAGGCCAAATGGCCGCGGGCAACCAAGGCGTGTTCGACCGTATAGGCAATCGTGCTTTTGCCGGAACTCGGCAAGCCCGTCAGCCAGAGCAACCCCCCTTGTTGGCGCAACAGGCTTTCGCGTTGCTCGCGGCTGACATGGCCCTCGTGTCGGACGATATTGGTCGCTTTAATAGTGGTCAAAGTTCACCTCACCTCGTGAGTTTGGGATAAATTCCGTAGGAAACTCATAATAACGACCATAGGGCCGCGATTCGTCAAGGAATTGGCAGCAGCGCGAGCGGGGCTATTTTTATTGACGGGTAATAGTTTATATATTTATACTTTTATACTAAATGCAATGCACAGTACAAGACAAGCGCATCTCACCAAGTGGAGGAGGCAAGCTTATGAAAATTGCAATTGGCATTATTTGCGCGGCCCTGCTGGCAACTGCAAGCGACGGGGTGGTGAACATTCAGAATGTCGGCTCGGGTGCTCGGGCCCAGGGGCTGGGCAACAGCTTTGTGGCGGTGGCCGACAATGCGGATGCGGTGTTCGCCAATCCGGCGGGGTTGGGGCAGGTCGCACAGCGTCAGGTGGCCTACACCAATGTGTCGCTTTTGTATGCCGGCATCGAAGGCGACGATCTGGGGCAGCATGTGGTCTCCTATGCCCAGCCTTTGGGCGACAAGCTGGGGTTGGGGTTGGGGTATGAGCGGATTGGCTCGTCGCTGATGAGCGAGAACGGGGCGTTTGTGTCGCTGTCGTATCAGGTGCAACGTCGGCTGCAGGTGGGGGTGTCGGCCAAGTATTTGTTTTGGAGCGTGGGGTCGATACCCGACGATGAGGGTCGTCCCGATCCGCTGTCGAATAAGAGCGCGGGCAATGTCGGGGTGGATTTGGGTTTGCTGTGGCAGAGTCCGGTGCAAGGGGCGCAGGTGGGGGTGTTGTTGAAGAATATCAACCAGCCGAATGTGGCGTATGGCGAGGTGGCTGGCGACGCGGATGCGGGTGCGTTGCCCATGGACGTGCATGTGGGGGTGGGCTATCGGCTGAGCAGTCAGTCGTTGGTGTCGGTTCAATACGTTCGTCGGGATTTGACGGGGGAGGGGTCGGATCACGGGTTGGTGGTTGGTGGGGAGACGCAGTTGGTGGAGGGGTTGCAGTTGCGGGCGGGGGGTCGTCGTTTGTTGGCCGAGGAGGCTGGGGGGGGGTTGAATGCGGGGTTGGGCTATCAGTGGAACCAGTTGGTATTCGACTATGCGTATGACATTGGCTTGGATCTGACCGAGACCAATGGCGCGCATCGGTTCTCCTTCTCGTACGAATTCTAAACCAAAAAAGCCCCGCCCCGCATGAGAAAAGGCCGTCCCCGGAGCGGGACGGCCTTTTTGTCTATTCTACTATGTCTTCATCCACATCTGTCACCAAGGTGCCTATGTCTTGGTCGCGGCAGATACGCAAGATGGTTCCCCTGTCAGAGAAGTCAAAAAAATGCATGGGCATCTTGTGATCGCGCGCCAACAGGACTGAGGATTGGTCGGCGATGGTGAGGTTTTTTTGGATGATCGTGTTGTAGTGCATCTGCCGGTACAGCCTCGCTTGGGGATCGGCATGGGGGTCGGAGGTAAAGATGCCGCTGACTTGATTCTTGGCAAAAAGCAGGGCTTGGGACCGCGTTTCTATCGCGCGCTGGGCCGCGGTGTAGTCCGTAGTGACGTACGGATTGCCAATGCCGGCGGCAAAGATGACGATGTAGTGCTTTTCTAAGTGGTGGATTGCACGTAGCCGAATAAAAGGCTCGGCTACCGCGTTGATGGGAATGGCGCTCATCACCCGGACTTCGGCATTGGATTTAGAGGTGAGGACCCCGCGCAACATCAGGCTGTTGATCACCGTTCCCATCATGCCGATGTTGTCGGCTTCGGCCCGTTCAATGCCCCACTGACTGGCGAGCGTGCCGCGGAATATATTGCCACCGCCAATGACGATGGATATTTCGACCCCACAGGCGTGCAAGTTGAGGACTTCGTCGGCAATGTGCTCTAGGGATTCGGGGTCGGAGCCCACGTCATGTGGGCCGGAGATGGCTTCTCCGCTCAGCTTGAGCAGGACTCGATTGTAGCGCATGGCGGTCAGAGCAGCCGGCCCTTTTCGATTGTGTGTGCTTCTGGATGGACTGCGGCCAATTCCTCTACCCGGCCGACGAAAAGCTCTACTTGCTGGGTGGCTGCACCTGTGAGGCAACGACTTTGGGAAACCGTGGCGGCAATTTCCTCTTCCGTGAGCGGAAAGCGCGGATCCGCGCCCAAGCGACGCGCCAACTCGCTGGTGCTCCGGCCTTGTTCTCGCATCGCGATAGCCGCGGCTTGGGTGTGCTCTCTGAGTGCAGTGTGGGCCTGTTCGCGGCCGGCACCGCGTTGGATGGCTTCCATCAGCAGGGTCGTGGTGGCAAGGAAGGGCAAATAGCGGTCCAGATCGCGGGCAATTACCGCTTCATAGACACCCATATCGTCGAGGATGTGGAGCGCGGTTTCGAGCATGCCATCAAAGGCGAAGAACCCATCGGGCAGGGCCACGCGGCGCACGACCGAGCAGGAGACGTCCCCTTCAAACCACTGATCGCCGGCCAGCGCGCCCAGCATGTGGACATAGCCGCCGAGGACGACCTGCAACCCATTGACCCGCTCACTGCTGCGGCTGTTCATTTTGTGTGGCATGGCCGAAGAGCCGACCTGCCCGGCGGCAAAGCCCTCGGTTAGCATGTCGTGGCCGGCCATCAGGCGGATTGCACGGGCCAGATTGGCAATGCCAGCCCCTAGCTGGTAGAGGCAGCTAAGCACCTCAAAGTCGAGGCTGCGGGGATAGATCTGGCCGACGGCCCCTAGTTCCCGTTGGAAGCCGAGGTGGTGCCGCACGCGGCTTTGGAGTTGACCGAGCTTGTCGGCGTCGCCGGCGAGCAGGGTCAGTTGGTCGACGGCTGTGCCGACCGCGCCCTTTAGGCCCCGCAGGGGATAGCGTTGGACCAGCTCGTTGAGGCGGTCAAAGGCGCCCAGCATTTCCTCGCCGAACATGGCGAGGCGCTTGCCGAGCGTCGTAGGTTGTGCGGCCGCGTAGTGGGTCCTGCCGGCGACCGCGAGATCCTTCCATTGCAGCGCTCGCTGGCCCAAGCGCAGGAGGAGGGCCGCGTACTTCACCTGCATTTGCTGCAAGGAGCGGAGAATCTGGTACTGCTCGACATTGTCGGTCAGATCGCGGCTGGTCATCCCCTTGTGAATGTGCTCGCAGCCAGCCAAGCTGCAAAACTCTTCGATGCGCGCCTTGACATCGTGCCGCAAAACAGCTTCGCGGCGCGCGATGGATTCGAGGTCAACTTGGTCCTTGACGCGCTCGTAGGCCCTTATGGCTGCGGCGGGTACGTCAAGCTTTAGGTCGCGCTGTGCTCTGAGGATGGCAATCCACAACTCGCGCTCGAGGACGATGCGACCGCGTTCAGACCACAGGTCTTGGATCGCCTGACTGGCGTAGCGCTGGGCGAGGACATTGGCAATGGCCATAGGCATGATGCAATTTATTATAAGTACTGCATATCACAGACGCCAATGGCGCGGGCGCGTCAAATTAGCCCTAGCCACCGCCAATAGAGCAGATTGAGCGGACAGATTAGGACCAAGGATGCCGTGGAAATGAGACCTTGGGCGAGGACGAGTTGCTGCATGGAGAGTTGTCGAAAACCATAGGCCACCATGAAAGGTGCCGATTGATAGGGCAAGAAGGCCAAGGTCGTGGCCATAGCCACGCTAAATGCCGCCGGCAGCGGCGCGATCCCGTGCTGGGCACCCAACTCCATCAAGGGGATGGTCGCCACGCCGGCCACCGCGGCGATATCCATCAGGAAATCGAGCGGCAGGGCGACCAAACAAAGCGACAGGTGCTTGCCCAGCCAGCCGTATTCCTCCAACGCCAAATACTCGCCGAAAGCCGCGATGAACAGGTGGTTAAATCCAGCTTCGTCTAGGGCGTGGCCCAACGTGAGCAGAGCGACAATGTAGGCCAAGAGCGCAAAACGGACCTCGACCAAGTCGCCAAAATGGAGCGGCCCCCAGCGCGGCCAGACGAACAACACCACTAGGCCCAAACCAACATAGGCGGGTTGGATGTGGTGTAGGAGATCCGTGGCCCACAAGCCCACTCCCGCAAGGAGAATGTACAGGGTGCGCCGCTGGATGTGGGTCAGCGGCGCAGTGCTTGGGGAAGGGGCCTGCTGGATGACATGGCCGTTGAGGTGGCGGCCAAAAAGCATCCATATTACGCCGAGCGATACCAGCGTTCGCAAAAAGCCGATGACCGGGAACATCCAATACAGCCAAGTGGCCCAAAATATGGGTGCCCCTTGGATTTTTTCGTATTGGCCGGCCAAGACCAAGTTGGGCACGGAGCCGGTCAAAAGCCCACAACCACCAAAATACGTGCTGCAAAGCAAGGAGAGCAGGACTGCGGCCCTCAGATGCGACGATGGGCGAACATGTAGGTGCTCGACGAGGGCAATGCCAAGCGGCATCAAGAACAGGACGCGGATTACCCCGGATGGGATTAGGAAGGCCGCCACCAGCCCGATCAGGTGCAATTGGCAAAGGAGGAAGAAAGGGCGTTGCGACAGACGGGACTGAAGCCAAGACGCCAGCACGTCGCCGAGGCCCGTTTTGGCTACCCCCAAGCTCAGGGCCATGCCGGCGAGGACGAGCCAGATTGTCTTGGAGACTAAAGGAGCTAGGCTCTGCTCGAAGCTCAGCAGGCCAACAGCCGGGATCAAGACGAGTACCCCCGCCGAACTCAGCGCGATGGGTATGGGTTCGGTCGTCCAAAAAAACAGGGCAAACAGGGCGATGCCAAGGGCGTTTTGCACCGGGCTGGGCAGCGCGGCCAAAGGAGCGGCAAAGCCCAAAAGGAGGGCCGCGATCCCCAATAGCAAGCCCACCCATTGTTTGGGTGCTAGCTTGGATACGGTCAGAGAGCGTCGGCGAGGCAAGGGACCTTGAGGGGCTTGGGGTAGAGCACAAAATAAAAAAGGCGTGGATTTTGAAAAGAGCGGCCCCAGCCTATTATTGTGCATAGAGGATACGTGCAATGGTTCAACTCAAGTCCATCCGCCTGCGCTTGGACAAGCCTTTGACCGGGCCGTACGATCGGCTTTTGCGCCGTCCGGGTCCCGAAGTTGCCGCGCTGGCAGCGGGCGAAACGATGGTGATCATCCGCGGCACGCGGCTGCTGAAAGCCATGCCTTTATGGGAAAGCGTGGCCGCGTGTTATTACGCCAAGGGTACGGTGGGCACCGGGTGGGTGCCGGGAGATTTTAGCAACGCCCAGCAAGCCGAGGGCTGGGCCGAGCAGGGGCTGGTGAATTCGCTGGCCGTGCCCGTGGGCTACTTCAAGCTGCCCAATGCCGCTTGGGTCGGTGCGCTGGCGGCCGAACTGACGCCGTGGACGGCCCAAGCGGTCGAATCGTGGCGGGCGGGGATTGAGCGGGACATTTGGCTGACGGTGCTGAGGGTGTATCGCTGTGCGCCGGTCCAACCGAAATTTTTGCGTCGAGGAATGGGCCAGCAGCTCGTCCGGTCCTTTGAGGTTGAGCAATTGCAGCCAGTCGTTTTAGAGAGCGAGCTCGAGCAGCGCATGGAGCAGATACAAGAGGCCGTAGAACGGCATGCGCGCGGCAGCACCCGCGCGGGTGCAAGCTACGACATCCAAACCCTCGCCGCAGAGACCGGCTACAGTGCCGCCCAGCTAAAGGGCTGGGTTGCCCAATTGCGGCGCAAGCAGCAGCTCATCCTATACGGCCCGCCCGGCACCGGCAAGACGTACTTGGCCGAGCGTTTGGCGCGCTATCTGGTGGATGGCGGCGGTTTTAGCCAACTCGTCCAATTCCACGCCTCGTACACCTATGAGGATTTTGTCGAGGGGATTCGGCCACAGGTAGTAGAGGGTGCCTTGCACTACGAATTGGCCGCCGGGCACTTTCTGCGGTTCTGCAACAAGGCACGCCACGCCGGAGAAAAGCCCTGTGTGCTGATCATCGACGAAATCAATCGCGCAAACCTCGCGCGCGTTTTCGGCGAGCTAATGTACCTATTGGAATACCGCCACCGCCCGATTGCATTAGCCGGTGGCGGCTCCGAGTTTTCGATCCCGGCCAACGTCTATCTCATCGGCACGATGAACACGGCCGACCGGTCGATCGCCTTGGTCGACCAAGCCATGCGGCGGCGATTTAGCTTTGTCCGCTTGCGGCCCAACTATCCGCTTTTGGCAAATCATCTCGAGAACAGAGGCGTACCCCCGGAGAAATTGGTCGCGCTACTAAAAGAAGTGAATCAAACCATTGGAGATGAGGACTGCGAGCTGGGCCTTTCTTTCTTCCTGGTCGCTGATATCGCAACGGCACTGGCGCATGTTTGGCAAGGCGAGGTCGAGCCGTATCTGGAGGAGGTGTTTTTCGATCGCCCGGACCAGATGGCGCGCTTTCGCTGGTCCAAGGTCGCCGGGCGTTTGCAGGATTGGGTGTGCGACGCTACGAGTTGATCGAAGAGGAAGTGGCCGCGATTCCGGCTGCCGAGCTTGCAGTCGAACAGGCCCTGCACCTGCACGCCCAATATGCAAAAGAGCTGGAGTTTGGCTTCCCCAGCCCGCTCAATGGCCAGTGTTATCAGCTCAGGTCGCGGGGCTATGTCGGCGTGGTGCCATTGGGCGCAGATGCCGCCTTGGAAATCAATCCCAAAATACGCTGCTCCCTGCTCATGCCCATGCTAGAGTACGCCTATCAGTTGCCCAAGATCAGCGAGCACAAGGCCCCGGCCACTATGGGAGATATCTACGAGTTTTGGGCCGAGGTGCTCGCGCACAAGGTCTTGCAACGGGTGCGGCGCGGGTTGTTTTGGGATTACCAAACTCGCGAAGGTCCCAGTCGGTGGGTGCGGGGGCGCATGTACCCCGAGCGCAGCTATCTAGGCGTTCACCCCTACTGTCGGTTTGCAGAGCACACGCCCGATATCCTCGACAACCGCATCTTGGCCAACGCGCTGTACGGCCTGCGGTGCTTTGCCTTTCGCCGCGAACGCATTCGGCAAATGGTCGGTCGAGCTTGGTGGGCGCTAAGCGAGCTAAATTACCGCCACATCCGTCCCGCAGATTGCCTCGGCGTCCCGTACCACAGGCTAAACGAGGACTACCGACCTATGCATGCTTTGTGTTATCCCTTGCTCCAACAGCGCAGTCCGGCTTGGGGGCTGGGGGCCGAAGAAGGACCGGCGTACCTGCTGCACATGCCGACCTTATTCGAGCGGTTTTGCACGGCGTTCATCGACCGCAAGCTACATCACAAGGTCGAACTAAAAGCCCAGTATCACACGCGACTAAAGGGAACAAAACGGCTTTCCTTTCGCTTGGATATGGCCCTGTTTTCAGCGGCAACCGGACAGCCGCTGGCGGTAATAGATGCAAAGTACAAGGCCGCTGGCCCGGTGGAAAGCGATGTGCAACAGGTGATTGCCTATGCGGTGCAGCTAGGTACGCGCCGGGCCTTTTTGCTCTATCCGAGTAGCGATGTGGACGAGCAATTCGAGGTCGGCCCAGTGACTGTACAAATGCTCGGGTACGATCTCGAAGCCGAGGATCTAGAGAAAGCAGGCCAACGAGTGATCCGCAAAATAGAAAACGCTATATAAAAATTAATATGTAAATACCATCAGCAAAAAAATCAAGACTCAACCAGAAACAAACTCAACTCAGCCCAGTAAGTAATCACGACCAAGCAAGCCAACAAAATCAACAGAAAAGGCAAAGAGACTCGGTAGAGCCGATGTACGGGCTGTTCAAAGCGAATGCTGGCAATAAAGAGATTGAGCCCAACCGGCGGCGTTGAGTAGCCGATTTCCAAGTTGGTCAAAAAAATGATCCCGAGGTGAATGGGGTGAACATCGTATGCTTCGGCGATGGGCAGGATTAGGGGCACGACGATGAGGAGGGCCGAGAACATGTCGATCATACAGCCAACAGCTAGCAGAAACACATTGAGGAGAATTAAGAAGAGCAAGCGGCTGCTGATGTGAGTCTCTATATAGGCGAGCAAGCGCGTTGGGATTTCCGCATCAACGAGATAGTTGGTATAGGCCATAGCGGCGGCCAAGACGACGAAAATGCCGCCGACGAGTACCATGCTGTCGCAGATGATCCTCGGCAATTGCCCGATGGAGACCTCGCGGCGAATTAGCACTACCACCACCAAAGCGTACAGGGTGCTCAAGGCCGCAGCCTCGCTGACGGCGATTATCCCTCCGTAGATACCCCCGAAGATCACCACCGGCAAAAGAAGCTCCCAGCTACACGCGACAAAGGCCGGCGGCAATTGACGCCACCCGGTGGGGTGCTCGGGTGCGGCACAGCGCCGGCCTTGGAACAAGCTGTAGCAAGACAGGGCACCCACCAAGAGCAAGCCGGGGGCGATGCCCGCGATGAAAAGCTGATCTACCGGCGTCTCGGATACGATGCCGTAGATGATTAGCGGCAGACTCGGCGGAAAGAGCAATCCCAAGCTGCCCGAGGTGGTAATCAGCCCGAGGGAAAACGAATCGGGCAGGTGCTGTTGTCGCAGAGCGGGCAAGAGCAGCCCACCGAGGGCGACAATCGTCATCCCCGAGGCCCCGGTCAAAGCCGTGAAGAGGGCGCAGACGACAATGGCCATAATCGCCAGCCCCCCTGGCAGCCAGCCGAGCAAAGCTTGGGAAAAGCGCACCAGCCGGGTTGGTGCCCCGCTTTCGGCGAGGACGAAACCCGTGAGGGCGAAGAGCGGAATAGCCGTTAAGGTCGGCGTCTCGGCTATCCGGTACATCTCGATGAAAACGACGGTTAGATCGATCTCGGCAAAGGAGAAGTGCAAAAGGGCCATCGCGCTGATGACCACAAAGAGCGGAACTCCAGCTAGGGCGGCTACAGTAGCTAGGAGATTGCTCACGGGTGATCTGCGGGGGCGCGGATGCGTCGCCCGCCCTGCAAGAGGAAACGCAGCCCCATCAGGCCAAAGGCAAGGGGAAAGCACAATTGGGCAATCCAAGCGGGGACAGCAAAGAAAGCCACCGTGCCGAATGCGCGCTCGTCGAGCACGAAGCGCCCGGCGATATAGGCTAGATAGGCGCAAAGCGCGGCGGCAAAAAGGTCCGCGCAGCTCAAGATGATGGCTCGCATCCGGGCCGGTAGCAGGCGTACCGCCGCGTCAATGCGGATGTGTTTGTCGAGCCGGGCAGCCACCAAAGCGCCGGCTAGCCCAATCCACAACACGAGGTGCCGCACGAGACTTTCAGTGCCCAAGAAGGTGATGGAGAACAGGTTGCGCATGAGGATCTGCCCGCAAGTCAGCACCAGCAGGCAGGCTACCAAAAGGACGAGGAAGCCGGTTTCAACTCGGTGGAGGAAGTGCTGGCTGCTCAAGGGGAAGCCCGGCGGAAGTCTTGGAGGTGTCGCGCTATTTGCTCGTGGGCTTCACGGGAAAAGGCCCGACCTACAAGCTCGGCTTCGGCGTTGGCGACGAGGCTCTTGAAAGTCTCTACCGCTTTAGGGCTAACCTCGACCAACGACAGGCCATTGGCCTGCAACACGGTCATGGCTTCGTCGTTTTCTCGGCGGTTGCGCTGTCCCAAGGCGGCCATGTGCTGCTGCGCTATGCGATGGATATGCTCGCGATCAGCGGCGGGAATTTTGTCAAAAATTCGCTTGTCGATCAAGAGAGCGCCTAAGGTGTAGTTGATGGGAAGTTGGGTGACGTATTTTGCGCGGGTAAACCATTGGAGAATGATGGTCGCGGACGGCGAGGCGTACACCACATCGATTAGGTTGGTCTGCAACCCGAGGAGGACGTCCGGGATGTTCAGGGGAACTGAGGTGACGCCGGCTAGACGGAAAAGCACGGAGGTAACCGGTTCGTCGGGTAGCTGCCATACCTTTTGAGCGCGCATGTCCTCGACGGTAGCTACGGGTTGCTGCGAGAGAATGTGGACAAAGCCGATGTCGGCCCAACCGAGAAAGACATAGCCCTGTTTCTCGTATCCCTGCCGATAAAAGGGGTCCATTTTCTCGAGTACGTAATCTACTTCGTCATAGCTGTCGAAGAGGAAGGGCATCTCTAGGGCGAGGACATCGGGCAAGGTGCGGCTGATGCCTTGGCCGCCAAAATTACCGCCGTGGAGTTGGCCGATGCGCATCTTGCGCAAGACGACCTTCTCGTCGCCTTGGACGCCGCCGGGATAGATTTTGAACCTCACGTTGCCACGCGTCTCCCGCCGCACATCTGCATCAATGGTGCGGAGGACCTTGGCCCAACTGCTGCCCTCGGGGGCGAGGGTCGCAATTTTGAGGAGGTGATTAGGTTGGGCCGCAACCGGGTTGGCTAGGAGAGCGGCGACGACCGCAAAAAGTCCCTTAAAAGAAGTCATCGGCTTGGTCTAGCAGGATCTGCGCCTGTCTTTGGGCGGCGATGTTTTGCAAGGTAAGCTCCGGTACGGCGTCCGCCGGGCTGGTTAGGGCTTGGTTGAGCAGGGATTCGTACAGCACTCGGTCAAAAGTGTTCCGCGCATAGAATTTGGCCTTGGCTACATAGACCATGAGCACCTGTCCTTTGCTGATGGCCACCGCTCGGTCGAAGTGCTCGGCGGCCTTTTGCGGGTCGCCGCCCAACATCGGCGGCAGGGCTGCGTAATACGAACCCAAGAAGACATGGGAACTCCCGTATTGAAAGGTCTCGTCTTGGGCCACGATCCACTGCATAAGTTTAATGACTTTGGGCAACTCGGCCAGTGCCGCCATGGATTCAATATTGGCACTAATCCAAGCACCCCAACTCGAAGCGGCCCAAAATACGACCGGCAGGTCTGAGGCCGCTAGGGCGTCGGTGACGCGGATAAATTCAGCATAAGGTGCTTGGAGCAAGTCTGGCTGACTAAGGCGTAGAGCAAGGGCTTTGAGACCGTACACTTTGCCCCGGTGGTACAGGTGCTTGGCCCGGTGGGGATCATCGACTTCGACCAAAGTAGCGTAGGAAGTATAGGTCTCAGCGGCACTTAAGAGCAATTGCGGGTCTTGGGGGTTGGCCACCAGTAGCCCCTCTAATAAGAGTAGGAAGGTAGGCACGCCCGAGGCGACCAAATCCAAGTCGTCGTGGCGAGCTGTGGCCGCACTGACGTCCTCTATCAGCGACCCCACCAGTGCCGACTGCAACCTAGCGGCGCATCCGAGCGGACCAAAGGCGAGGATGGCCAGCAAGAGCGTTGTCAAAATGTGTTTAGCTACCATTCGGACCCAAGAGATCGGCTAAGAGGATGTGATGTTAGGACGAATTCCGCGCCTCGTCAGCCTCTATTGTGACGCGCAAGCACTGCCAAGGATCGCCTTCTTTAGCACAGGCTGCAAAAATCTCCAAGGCACTGGCCAAGTCTTGGCCACGGGCGCGATAAACAGCGGAAAAAAGCGCTAGATTGGCGTTGTAACGACGATAAGACAGAAGCCGTGCATTGTTTAGTTCCCACTGGAGGAACCCATCGTACCGGTTGTGGGTAAACTGCGTTCTAATGAGGGCGAAGTCGCGCTGGCGCCGGGCAAAAACAACCTGCCTATCGCGCAGTACAACGCTGCGGGGCAAACCCAGCGAGTAGAGGCTGTCGAGTGCAGCGACGGTCTCGGCCATGAAGTGCCGAAAGAGGGCCGCGTCCGCTCGGCGCGCTTGGGCCTGTTGCAAGAGCGGGGTATCCGTACCGAAGTGCTGCGCCAAGAAGAGCAAGGATCCTTGGCGGCCGACGAAGGTCGCCAAGCTCTCGTTGTAATCGGTCTGCCCTGGGGCATAGACGAGGGCGTGCGTCAGCTCGTGGAGGAGCAAATCGGCTAGCTGGTCGGGCGCGTAGCCGAGCATTGAGCTGAGAATTGGATCGGAGAAAATTCCCAAGGTGCTGTAGGCACTGACCGGGCGGACGATCGCGTCATATCCTGCGTCGGCGAGGGCATCGCGCTGCTCGTCGGCCAAATCGCGGCAAAAGAAACCTTTGTAGGGGACCTCGCCGACAAACGGAAAATCCCAAGTATAGGGCGAGAAGCGGTCGGGCGGACAAGCACTGACATTCCAACTAATCGGGTCGGCACCCGTATCGTAGAAGGTCGTGTAGTGATCGTCTGTTTTCATACCCACGCTTTCAGCATAGCGAAGAATGGCTTGGATTAGCTCGAGTTGAGTCCGAGTTTGCTCAGCCAAGTTGGGTTGGGCGAGGAGGACTTGAACTGGTATGCGCTTGTACACCACACGGCTTTGGCCGCGGGCTAGGTGCCAATAGTAATTGAGATTGCAGCCACAAACACTCAACAGGCCAAGCCCGATGAGAACTCGGTATAGACGAGGCATCAAGTCGGATCGCGGCCAGCAGCCACTTGTTAATTTTAATAGGAGAGCAAGCCAGCTAACTTAGAGCTTGTCGACGATCTTTTCTCCATCGAAGATCACATTGCCTTCTTTGTCAAGAACGCGACCGTCGCTGGTAAACTCGTACTTCATGGATTGACCCAAGGTCAGGTGGCGCTGTACTTCCTTTAAGTCTTGGTATTTCTCGATTAGCTTTTCAATCGGCCCCTCAAACGAAGTCTGCTGCCGCTTAGGGCGATCCTTGTTGTGGATGGCCCGCTCTTCAGCCGTCATAATGGGCAGGCGCTCGGCAGCGGGGGTAAACCGCCCGGCCATGGCCTGTTGGCGGCGATATTTCTCGTGGCGCTTCTCCGACTCAGTCAGCATTTCATCGGGAATGGCCTCGAAGCCAGTATCTTGGTCGGCCCCTTGTTCCCGGCGTTTTTGCTGCTCTTCTTGTACTTCGTGCGCAAGGCGCTGTTGGCGCTCGTGGTCCAAGCTATTGTCGGTACCTAATCTCCGCAGTACATGCCGCGCGGCCTTGTTCATAGCGAATGCGCTGCCTCCCTGAAAATTGTGTGCGTGTGTGTCCAGAATTAGCTAGCGCTAGAAAATATAAGGGGGCGGGTGATTTGGCAAATCCAAATCCCCTTAGTTATTTTAAGTTATTATAGATAGGCAATATGCGGATGCTCTCAATGCCGGGGTGCTCAGACCAAGGCTACAGAGTCGAGATTTAACTTTTGGATGGAGATACAGAATGAGCGTTTTATCGCGTTTCTTTTCGCACGAAATAGGAATAGACTTAGGGACCGCCAACACCTTAGTGTTTGTCAAAGGCAAGGGAATCGTCCTCAACGAGCCCTCGGTTGTAGCCCGCCAAGTCGCCACCCAAAAAGTCATTGCCGTCGGCGCTGAGGCCAAGGAGATGATGGGGCGTGAAAACGCCGGTATTCAAATAATTCGCCCCCTGAAGGACGGCGTCATCGCCGATTTTGAAGTTACCGAGGAGATGATTCGCAGCTTTATTCGCAAAGTAAAAAAGAACAAACTTTTCATGCGGCCCAAGATCGTGGTAGCGGTCCCGGCAGGCAGTACTGAAGTAGAGAAGCGAGCCGTGCGAAATTCCTGCGAGCGCGTGGGGGCCAGAGAAGTCTATATGGTCAGCGAA
This sequence comes from uncultured Latescibacterota bacterium, assembly GCA_958295495.1. Lineage (GTDB taxonomy): Bacteria > Latescibacterota > UBA2968 > UBA8231 > UBA8231. Next base: position 4,876,380 of record OY282352.1, on the reverse strand, counting down.
CCGATGGCCGCGGCCATCGGTATGGGATTGCCGGTCGATCAAGCCGTCGGTTCAATGGTCATCGATATTGGCGGCGGGACGACGGAGGTCGCCGTAATCGCCCTTTCAGGTCTCGTCGAACACGAGTCGCTACGGGTGGCTGGGGAGGCTATGGACCAGTCGATTTCCGAGTGGATGCGTAGAAAGCACAACCTGCTTATTGGCGTCCAAGGTGCCGAAAACATCAAGTGGCAAATTGGGTCGGCAACGGAGTTGGATACAGAAGAGAGTATCGCGGTGCGCGGTCGCGATACCGTAGCCGGGCTACCCAAAGTCTTGCAAGTGAACTCAGTGGAGATACGAGAATCCCTAGCTGGTTCCGTAGCCCAAATCGTCGCCAGCGTACGCAGAGTGTTGGAGAGGATGCCGCCCGAATTGGCGGCGGATATCCTCGATAGGGGTATGGTACTCTGCGGCGGCGGGAGCATGTTGCGAGGGCTGAAGGAGCACCTGCTTGAGGCGACGAATTTGCCTACTTACGTCGATAGTGAAGACCCGCTTTCGGCTGTGGTACGGGGCAATGCCCGTATTCTTGAAGAGTTTGATAACTACCGCCAAGTTTTGCTCTAATCGACATGGCCAATACTCGAGAGCTCCTCATCATTGGGCTAGCCGTTGCCTGCGCCTTGATTTTGATGAGCTTACCTCGACCCTATAAGACTTACCTCGCCGAGCAGTGCCAAGTCGGTTTATTGGCATCAGGTCAAGCACTGTTTTCTCGAGTCATCCGCTCTGCTCACAACGAGGAAAAGAGCCGTTTTCTCCTGACCCAAAACGTAGCTCTAGCCCTCGACAACATGCAGCTACAGGAAGCTGGCTGGGAAAATGTGCGCCTGCGCAAGGCCTTGTCCTTTCGCCCGCTAAATGGGGGCACACGCGTTATTTCTGCCGAGGTGATTGGCCGCGACCCCGACCACATTTACAACACGATCGTCATCAATGCTGGCCGCGACCTCGGCGTAGATAAGGATATGCCCGTGGTGACGCCCGAAGGGCTCGTCGGGCACATTGCCCAAGTCGGGCCATCAGACTCAGTCGTGCAGTTGTTGATGCGCACGAGGGTTAGTGCTTTAATCCAAGCGACGCGAGCCCAAGGCATTGTCTCGTGGATCGACGGCCATCGGTTCCGGTTGCAATTCGTCGAAGCGAGCAACTTAGTGCAGGAGGGCGATCTAGTCGTATCGTCGGGGTTGGGCGGGCGATACCCCAAGGGCATACCGATTGGCACGGTGGTGGAGGTGAATCAGGAGAAACGGGCCCCGGTCTTTTTGCGGGTCATCCTCAAATCGATCGTGGATTTCTCTGTGCTCGAAGAGGTTTTTGTACTTGGCAAGGACCTCAGCCCGGGCTAAGAGGGCACTGTTCGTCTTGACAGGGCATAAGCCATGCCATATCCTCTTAGAACTATTTGTTGGCGTGATAGTTAACGCGATTTCAATCCACCCACATACGAGAGTACGGTCTTGACGAAAGCTGATATCGTGCGTCTAATCGCCGAGGGAACAGGGCTTACCAAGACGGATACTGCGGCTGTCGTCGAGGGCTTTATTGAGTCCGTAGTCGAGGCCTTGGAACGGGAAGATCACATTGAAATTCGCGGTTTTGGCACCTTCAAAGTCGTTGAGCGGGCACCGCGCACAGGCCGCAATCCCCGCACGGGTGCTGAAGTGAAAATCGCCGGTCGCAAGGCCCCGACGTTTAAGCCTTCAAAGGAATTGCGGGCGCGCGTCAATGGGGAAAACATAGAGGACAAAGGTCCAGGAGATAAAAAAGATGCCCTGTGGCAGGAAGAGAAAGCGGCATAAGATCGCTACGCACAAGCGCAAGAAGAGACTGCGCAAAAATCGACACAAGAAGAAGAATATCTAGGTTAAGGGGCTAATAGCTCAGCTGGATAGAGCGCCGGTCTCCGGAACCGGAGGTCCCAGGTTCGAATCCTGGTTAGCTCACCATTTTTGTCGCCAGAGTATGGTCGGATAATTAAGTCGGGGTGTGGCGCAGCCCGGCTAGCGCGCTTCCTTGGGGTGGAAGAGGTCGCTGGTTCAAATCCAGTCACCCCGACCATTTTTATATTTATTTTTTTTGCTTGTTCATGTCGGGGTGTGGCGCAGCCCGGCTAGCGCACCTGCTTCGGGAGCAGGGGGTCGCCGGTTCAAATCCGGCCACCCCGACCACGAATTAAGTCCCTGTGAGCGTTTGGCTTACAGGGACTTAATTTATTTGCGATACGAGATATGGCTCTATCCATCGGCATAATCGGCTTGCCCAATGTAGGCAAATCAACGCTCTTCAACGCGCTAACGGGGGATGGGGTCGAGGTATCTAATTACCCATTTTGCACGGTGGCACCCAATGTGGGTACCGTTGAGGTCCCGGATTCGCGATTGGAGCGGTTGAGCGAAGTTATACAGCCGGAATCGACAACGCCTACGAGCATCCGCTTTGTCGATATTGCCGGGCTGGTGCGGGGCGCGCACCAAGGGGCCGGGCTGGGCAATCAATTCCTCGCCCACGTCCGAGACGCCGATGCCCTAGTCCACTTGGTGCGCTGTTTTGACGGCGCGCAGATAAGCCATGTAGATGGGGAGATTGACCCCTTGCGCGATATTGAGACTATTGAAACGGAGTTGCTGCTTGCTGATTTGGCGGTCATGGAAAAGGCCGTGCCCTATCTGGACAAAGTGGTCCGTTCTGAGCCACGGAGTGTGCGTGTGCAAGAGTTGGCGGTCTGCGCCAAGGTCTTAGAGGGATTGCAGCGCGGAACGGCTGCGGCAGCGATGGGGTTGGCCCCAGAAGAAAGAGACGCGCTTGCTCCGTATCGCTTGCTGACGGCAAAGCCGGTGCTTTACGCGGCCAATGTCGGGGAAGTGGAGGCCGATGTGCCAGGGCCATGGGTGGATCGACTGGTCGAGCGCTGTGGAGCGGACCAAGTGCTGGTCGTCTCAGTGCAGCTTGAAGCGGAGATGGCTGTTCTGAGTCGGGAGGAGAAAGCGGAGTTCGTCAGGGAATGGGGGCTGGAGCATGAAGGGATAGAGCGATTAGTCCAAGCCGGATACAATCTGCTAGATCTGATTACCTTCTATACGCTCGCCAACGGCAAGTTGCAGGCTTGGCAGTTGCCACGCGGGGAAAAGGCACCGCGAGCGGCCGGGCGAATCCACACGGATATGGAAAAGGGGTTTATCCGCGCCGAACTGGCCTCTTGTGATCAGCTACTCACTATGGGTGGGTGGGCACCGATGAAAGCGGCCGGGCAATTGCGGAGCGAAGGCCGGGATTACGCCGTCGCCGATGGGGACGTCATCACCTTCCTTTTTAAGGCTTGAGGCTTAGGAGAAAGCGCGGAGCGCTAGGCTCATCACAGGGGCGTTGCCCAGACCGTCTTGGGGAACGCTTTTGTGCTTTGACGGAAGGTGCTAGGTCGCCTATTTTCTGCCCTCTAAACAAGAGCGAAACAGAAGCTGCGTTGTCCCCAATCCGTCCTCCGGCGACTGCATGGTAATTTGGGCAAAAATCCTCTTGGCAATGGCCCTCCTCGGCTGTTCTGTATGGTATCTCGAACCGGCTACGCTACTTGCGGCCGCCGGGCAGGTAGGTAGGGACAAAGTGCTCCTCTGCGGGGCGATTGCCCTAGTAGGCATCGGCGTGCAGTGGATTAAGTGGCAGTTGTTGTTGCGCAACCAAATTCCCGCGGTCAATGGGCGGGATGCGCTCTACTCGTTGCTGGGCGGCGCAGCCCTCGGCCTGGTGACACCCAGCCGTTTAGGCGAATTAGGGCGGGGTGTTTTTTTGGGGCGGAGCCGGACCAAGGCCGCGTTGCTGACGGCCGTGGACAAGTTGAGTTCGGCCGTGGTCACGTTGGGTTTGGGCGCCGCAGCCGCATGGATTTTATGGCCCCATCTCAGGGGCTTTTTGCTGTTGCTATGCTGCGTCCTTGGCGCGCTGCTGTATTGGGGCTGGTGCCGCCGGAAAGCGAGTGGGCCGGCTGCATGGGGAGCAATCGCCGGGTTGTCCGTCTTGTTCAACATGGTATTCATGGCGCAATTTTTCTATTTGGTCTCCGCCAGTATGGCCGCTGACTTATCGGTTGTGTTGGCGGTGCCGGTGGTATTTGCCCTGAAAACTCTGTTGCCCTTGGGGTTTTTGGATCTAGGGGTCCGCGAGGCCGCGGCCATCTTGGTATTTAGCAGCCTCGGTTTAGAGCCGCAACCCGCTTTTGTGGCCAGCATCCTGATTTTTGCCTGCAATGTGTGCTTGCCGGCTGGCTTGGGCTGGTTGTGGATTGGTAGCCGCCGACTGCGGACGATGGGAAAGGTCGCTTTATGAATTCGGCGTATGCGATAAAAAAAGAAATATGCGAAGTAGGGCACAGAGTCTATAAGCGAGGGTACGTAGCGGCCAACGATGGCAATATCAGCGTCCGCTTAGAGGATGACCTAGTGCTGTGTACTCCGACCGGGGTGAGCAAGGGCTTTTTGAGCGCAGACATGCTGGCCACCTGCGATATGGAGGGCCGGCAAGTAGCAGGGTCGATGAAAATATCGTCGGAAATCCGCATGCATCTCGAAATCTACAAGTTGCGGCCCGATGTCCGCGCCGTCGTCCATGCACATCCGCCGACCGCAACCGGTTTTGCCGTCGCTGGCATTGAGCTGACTCAGTGCGTATTGCCCGAGGTCATCGTCAGCCTCGGGGGCATTCCACTGGCAGATTACGGTACGCCCGGCGGTCCTGATATCGTCGAGCCGATGAAGCCGCTTTTGCGGCAATACGACGCCGTTCTAATGGCCAATCACGGGGTGGTAACCGTGGGCGAACACGTCATGGACGCCCATTTCAAGATGGAGACCGTCGAACACTTTGCCCAAATCGCCTTGGTGGCCCACCAACTCGGCGGGATACGCACACTTGAGGATAAAGATGTGGAAGATCTCACGAATCTGAGGAAGCGCTTTGGAATTGGGGATCGACCGTCCTGTGAGCTGGCTGGAGAAAGCGACCTAGTCGAGCGGATTACCGAGGAAGTCCTGCGCCAACTGCGCTAGCTCAGGACGCGATGTGAGGGAGCATGAGGTTTATAGGACTGATCGCCGCGGTAATAGGGATAGCAACTCCGGCGAGCGGCCAAGCCATCGTCGAGGCGGTCCAGCGCGGAGATTCCCTGTTGGCGCATAGGCAGCCTAAGCAGGCGTTAGCCGAATACGAAAAGGCCCTTGAACTGGGTGCTGGCAGCGCGATGTTTCTCAATCGCTTGGCCAGCCTCTACATGCAGACCGGCGGCTATCGGCAGGCGGCCCAATCGCTGCAGCAATCACTCGCTGAAGACCCTAGACAGCTGCCTGTATATTCGGCGTTGGGGGAGGCCTTTTTGGCCATGAGCCAGCTAGATTCGTCTATTTTTTACGTTGAACAAGCGAGTATTTTGGCCCCTTCCTCAACTAAAGTCCACAGTACCCTCGGTTATCTCTACATGCAGGCCGGGCAGGGCGAAAGGGCACGCGAGCGCCTCGACCGGGCCTTGGCATTGGACGACAAAAACTCGGAAGCCTATCGCCTATATGGATACTACTACGCGCAAAAGGACTCGGTAGATCGAGCCATTGAATACTATCAAAGGGTGGCGGAATTGTCGCCGGAGGATGTCGAAGCCTACAACAACATCGCGTTCCTCCTCGCTGTAGCCGAGCGCCATCTCGAAGCGCTCGAGTATTACAAATTGGCTAAAGATCGGGCGCAGGATCCCTATATAGCCCAGGCGATCGCGGCCAAAATCGAAGAGGTGCAGGCGATTATGGCCGGTGAGATGCGGGCGCGCTACATATTGGTCGAAACAGAAGCGTCCGCACTCGAAGTCCTCGAAAAAATGGCCCAAGGAGCCGATTTTTCCCAACTAGCACAGCAGCTTTCCATCGCGCCCAATGCCAGTCAAGGCGGGGATTTGGGGTTTTTTGGCCCAGGGGAACTCAGGCCCGAAATTGAGGACGTCGTAGTGAAACTAAAGGTTGGGGAACTGAGTCCAGTCGTGGAATTACCCATGGGGTACATCGTAGTACAGCGACTGAACTAAAGACAAAATAAGTCGCGGCCAAGGCATCTAAGGATGCCCTGACCGCTAGGGAGGGATGCGAACCATGACCGGAATGGCTCGCATAGATTAAACGCCCCGAGAAGAGAAGGGTTCCACGTTAGTACTACTTTTTTTTGGACGTTCAATATCTCCAGAGGCAGCGATGAACGCGAATGACCTGCGCGATGTGGCGGAGCGGCTCGAAGCCTTGGAGTCGCTGGCCAAGCTGTTTGGAAATTCATGGCTCGATTACGCCAAGAACCAGATCCAAGACGAAAAAATAAGAGCCTATCTGACGGTTTTTGACGATGCCTTTCCCGGGATGGATCACGTCGTCGAATTCGTGCGCCAAAATGCCCAAGCACTCGCTACAGGGGAGGGCGTCCAAGAAAATTTTGCCGGGTTGGCACAGGCACTTCTACAACGCGAGATCGAAGGCGCGGTTTTTATCGCAGCAGAGAGCGACGCGGAAGTCGTGGAAGGAGCCCGTACCGACGTCGAGGAAAACACCGAGGCCTTGCGCGGCGACGAGCAAGAGGACGCAAGAAAACCGGCAAGCGATGCAGAAGAGTCGAAAAACGAGGACGAAATAGATGCCCTTTTTGGCTGAACAAGCCCTGATTCACCCCGACAGAGCGAGTTGGCATGCCCTATTCCTATAATGCTTGGTTCCAGTGTATCGATTGCGACGACGAGCGCTATCCGCTAAACGAAATAGTTTATCACTGTCAAAAGTGTGGGGGGCTGCTCGAAGTATGCCACGATATGGACCCCTTACAGCGGCGCTCGGGCGGCGAGTGGCGGGTGCTTTTCGATCAGCGCTACATGAGTTCGGTGCATCCCTATGGGAGTTCGGTTTGGGGCAAGAAAGAGATCGTTTGCCCCCTCGTCGAAGACGAAAACGTGGTCTCCATGTACGAGGGGGGGAGCAATCTGCTCTGGGCCGAGCGCTTGGGAGCCGAACTGGGCATGGAGGATTTGTGGATCAAGCAGTGCGGCAATAGCCACACGGGTTCGTTTAAGGACCTAGGCATGACCGTATTGGTGTCCATGGTCAACCAGATGATCGCCGAGGGCCAGTATATACCCGCGGTAGCCTGCGCCTCAACCGGGGATACCTCGGCGGCGTTGGCCGCGTATTGCGCCGCCGCCGGCATTCCGGCGATCGTCTTGTTGCCCAAAAACATGATCTCCACCGCTCAGCTCATCCAGCCCATAGCCAACGGCGCGCTGACGCTCGCCCTGCGCACTGATTTCGACGGGTGCATGGCCTTGGTGCAGGAAATCTGCCGCCGCGACCACATCTATCTGGCTAACTCGATGAATTCGCTTCGCATTGAAGGGCAGAAGACCATCGCGATTGAGCTGTTACAGCAATTTCACTGGGAGGTCCCCGACTGGGTTATTATCCCAGGCGGCAATCTGGGCAATGTGAGTGCCTTGGGGAAGGGGTTTATCGAGGGCAAGGAGATGGGGCTTATAGACAAGCTGCCGCGCCTTGCCGTCGCCCAAGCAGCCCAGGCCAATCCACTCTATCTCAGTTATCGCGACGGGTTCCGCACCTTTGAGCCGCAAACAGCTCGCGACACTTTGGCCAGCGCCATAAAGATCGGCAACCCCGTAAGCAGGGCGCGGGCCATTCGCACCTTGCAGCACTTCGACGGCATTGTCGAAGAGGCCACGGAAGACGAATTGGCCAACGCCTGTGCAAGGGCCGACCGCAATGGGCTGTTTACCTGTCCACACACGGGTGTTGCCTTGGCAGCATTGAGCAAAATGATCGCAGCTGGGCACATCGACCCCAAGAGCCGGGTGATCGTAATATCCACGGCGCACGGACTGAAGTTTCCAGACTTCAAAGTGAAATACCACGAAGACCAATTGCGAGAGTTACACGTCGAGCCACAGCATCGCAATATGCCCCTTGAGGTCGAAGCCGAATACGAAGCCGTGCAGCGGGCCGTCCTCGAGGCCGTCAAACAGCGGACGCTGGCGACTGCCCGCCACTGAAAGAGCAATACAATGAACCGCACCGACGATGGTTTTACAGGAGAATCGACCCGTTCCGTACACGGGGGCGTGGAACGAGATAAGTTTGCCCAGTCCCTCATTGACCCCATAGCCCAGACTGCTACCTATACTTTTGCCGATCTAGATGAATTTTCCGCCTTTAAGGCCGGAGAAAAGTCGCTCTACGAATACGGGCGCTACGGCAATCCGACCCAGCGGGCAGCCGAGCGCAAAATAGCCGCCTTGGAAAACGCCGAAGCCGCCTTGCTCTTTTCGTCGGGCATGAGCGCGATTACCTCGGTGCTCTATGCGATGCTGCGCAGCGGGCAACACTTGGTGCTCATGGAAGATTGCTACCGCATGACGGCTAAGTTCTGCGAAGTCTTGGCCAAGTTCGGCATTGAATCCACCCTAGTTAAACCCGGTGATATGGATGGGTTGGCGGCTGCGGTGCGCCCGCAGACCCGCTTGATCTTTACCGAGTCCCCGACCAATCCCCACCTGCACGTCCTCGACTTGGAACAGCTCGTCGCTTTTGCCAAACAACGGCGTCTCAAAGTTATCATCGACAGCACCTTGGCCACGCCAGTCAATCAGCGGCCGCTCGATTTTGGGGTTGATCTGGTCATCCACAGTGCCACCAAATACCTCGGCGGGCACAACGATCTGATGGCGGGTGCTGTCTGCGGCAAGGCTCCTTTAGTCGAGGCCATTGGCGAATACCAACGAATCACTGGCAGTATTGTTGACCCCAACACTTCGTTTTTATTGATCCGGGGATTAAAGACGCTCGCATTACGCGTTCTGCGGCAAAACGATACCGCCTCGACCGTAGCCCGGTTCCTAGCGGCTCATCCCAAGATTGGCCAAGTCTTTTACCCGGGCCTCGAAAGCCACGTTGATCACCGCGTCGCCAAAGAGCAAATGCGCGGTTTTGGCGGGTTGATCAGCTTTGAGGTCAACGGCACCTTCGAGCAGACGCGGGATTTTGTCCATCGTCTAGCCGTGCCTTATATCGCGCCGAGCTTGGGGGGAGTGGAGACGCTGGTCTCGCATCCAGCGACCGTTTCCTATTACGATTTGAGCCAAAAGGAGCGGCTAGCCATCGGCATCACCGACCAGTTGGTGCGTTATGCGGTGGGCATTGAAGACGCCGCCGAGCTCGTCGGCGATCTAGAGAGGGCGCTCGAGGAAGTCTGAGGGGTCAGAAGTTCAAGTCGGCCAAAAACACGGTCCAAGGCAGGGCGGCGACTTTGCGATACAGGTCGCTATCGCTGGTCACGGCTTGGCAGCGGAGATGGGCACCCAAGGCAATGAAACCGGCGGCGTACATGCTGATGGAATGCTCAAAGGCGATTTGAGTGGCTTTGCGGGTAATTTCGGGATTGTAGGGTACGATATCTAAGTGCATGTACTCCAAGCTGGCCAAGGCATCGTCAATATGGGTACGATCGAATTGCTGGCTTTCCTTGAGGACATGAGCCAGCTCGTATATAGATTGGTCGAGCACGGTTAGCTCGACCCTTTCCGCTAGCTGCTCTTGGCGCAGTCCAAGGGCCTTGTGGGTATCCACCTCGTGCGCTGGAGAAAACCACCTCAGCATAACGGAGGTATCTAGCGCGTAGCGAATCACCGCGCTTGCCGTTCCGCGCGCAGGATCTTAAGCGGGTCCCAAGGCAGGGCCTTTTGGCGCAGGCTGTCTTGGAGCGTCATTCCGTGTTCGATAGCCGCCTGTTTCCGCTGGTACTCGTATGTTGCTTCCCTTTGTTGGCAGTACGCCACAAAGGCCAAACGCAGGAGTTTGCTGCGGCTTACACCCTCCTGCTGCGCAACTTGATCAATGCGTTCGAGCAGGTCGTCCGGCAGCATGATATTTACGCGCGCCATAAGCCCCTTTCCTGGCACCGCCTGCGGCCAAGAGAAGAATGTTCCCTCTGCCAGCGGGCGTAAAGTTGCCAAGTTAGTTTTGCACCAATAGGCTGTCAAGGCGGCCCTCTTGCCTTAGTTTAGGCCGGTCTTTAATGTTACAATTGGGATTAGAGCATGAAAAATCACCTAAAAATATTGTCGGGTTCGAGCAATCCAGAACTGGCCCAGGAAATATGTGATTACTTGGCTATGGTGCCTGCTCGCCGCCAGATTGTCCGGGAGCCCAACGACACTATAAAGGTTAAAATTGAGGAGAATGTGCGCGAAGACGACGTCTTCGTCATCCAGACGTCAGCACCCCCGGTCAATCATCACTTCGTTGAACTTCTATTGCTTATCGACGCGCTCAAGTACGCGTCGTCGCGCCGGATTACGGCCGTACTGCCTTACTATCCTTATGTGCGCTCCGACAAAAAGGACGAACCCCGCATTTCTATTAGTGCCCGCCTCGTCGCCGACTTACTCCAAGCCGCTGGGGCCGACCGGATTTTGACCATTACTTTACACAGTCCGCAAATCGTGGCGTTCTCGCGCATTCCGGTTGACCAACTGTGGGCTACGAGCCTACTGTGCAATTTTATGCGGATGAAAGACCTCAGCAACGCCGTGGTAGTGTCGCCCGACGTGGGGAGTGCCGATGAAGCCAGTGCGTACGCACGTCGGCTCGGCTTGCCAATGGCCATTATGGACAAACGCCGCCACGCGGACGACGAAAAGGCCGAAATCAAAAATATGATCGGCGAGGTCGAAGGCCGAGACGCTTTGCTCTTCGACGACGAAGTGCTGACCGGGGGCTCCATGATGGAGTCGATCCAAGTCCTCAAAGAGAGGGGGGTGCGCCGCATACTGGCCGGTTGTACGCACGGCGTTTTTTCCGGGCAAGCCTTAGAGAGGATAGATGCCTCCTCGGTGGAAGCGTTCGCCACCACGAATACCATTTCCTTGCCCACGGGCAAGCCGAGGCGCAAAATCGCCGTGTTGAGCGTCGCCCGCTTGTTGGGGGATGCGATCAAAGCCATTCACCGCGGGGAATCAGTGAGCCGCTTGATTGAGTGGGAGGGCTAGGTAATGCCAAGTAAACTGAGTATTTTAGCTGAGTTATGGGATTTTATGAGGGTCCGCAAAAAGTGGTGGTTGGGGCCGATATTCGCCACTTTGATTCTGTTAGGGCTATTAGTTGTCACAACCCAAGGGTCGGCTGTGGCCCCTTTTATTTACGCGCTGTTTTAAGACAACCTATAACATATAATATGTAAAATGAACCTAAAAGACCTCATTCGCGAAATCCCCAACTTCCCGCAAGACGGCGTCTCATACAAAGACATTACGCCGTTGCTCAAAGATCCGGTTGGTTTATCCGCCGCGGTCCAAACCATGCTCGCACCCTATGCCGACACCGAAGTGGACCTAGTCGTCGGTATAGAGGCCCGCGGATTTGTATTCGCCACGCCCATAGCCCTCGAATTGAGATGCGGTTTTGTGCCGATGCGCAAACCCGGTAAGCTGCCGGCGGCCACGCTGCGCCGCGACTACGCGCTCGAATACGGCGAGACGGCCTTAGAAATCCACGCGGATGCTATCGCACGAGGGCAAAGGGTGTTGGTCGTGGATGACGTTTTGGCCACCGGCGGAACCTTGGCGGCAACGTGTCAAACGCTCGAAGAACTAGGAGCGGTTGTCGAAGGCATCAGCGTTTTGGCCGAATTGAGCTTTCTGTCGGGCCGCCGCCTCTTGCACGGATACAAATTGGCAAGTGCCATCGTCTATTGAAACCCGAATCCAAAACTAAACCTGGAGACTCCATACCCATCATGTCGAGTGAACGACGTAAGCTGAGCAAGAGTGAACTCCGCGAAGACGAGTTCGTCGAATGGATCATGCAGGCTGTCGAGTACGTCAAGGAGCGCGCCCGCCTCTTTGTCAGTGGGGCCGTCGCAGTGATAGCCGTCATTATGGCTCTCAATTATTTCATCGAGTCTAAGGAGGCCAATAGGCTTAAAGCTACGGCCCTACTCGGCGATGTGCTGATGGCCGAGCAGGGCGGCGAGCCTACCGAGGCCATCCGCTTGGCCGAAGAGCTGGTGTCCTCCTATGCCGGGACCCCGGCCGCAGCCCAAGGAACCGTGCTCTTGGCCAATTTCCACTACGCGCAGGGCCGCTATGCCGAGGCTCGGGGGTACTACCAGAGCTACTTGGACAACTACGAGCCTGTGGATGTCTTGGCCTATGCGGCCCAGAGCGGTCTCGGTGCTTGTCTCGAAGCCGAAGGACAGCTCCCGGCCGCGGCCCAGCACTACGAAGCCTATGCGGCCCAACAGGCCGGGACCATCCGCGAGGCCATGGCGCGGATGGAAGCAGCCCGCATATACGGGTTGGCCGGCGAGAGCGACAAGCAGCAGGCCCTACTCAAAGAGGTCAGTCGCACGTTTGCCCAGTATCCGATTGCCGCTCAGGCTCGCGCTGCACTAGCCATGTTCTAGGGGGCCTATTGATGGGGAGTACGGATATCAAGGTTTTCGCCGGGCGGAGCAATCCCACACTGGCCAAGGGCATTTACGAGTCGCTGGCCATTGAACCGGGCCGCATTGAGTTCATCGACTTTAGCAACGAAAATATAAAGGTAAAGATCTGTGAAAATGTGCGCGGCCGCGATGTGTTCTTCATTCAAACCTCGTGTCCGCCGGTTAGCGACTACTTGATGGAGCTGCTCATAGCCCTCGACGCCCTAAAATACGCCTCGGCCGGCCGCATCACCGCTGTCTTGCCTTACTATCCCTATGCTCTGGCCGACAGCAAGGACGAGCCGAGGATTTCCGTGACCGGCCGCTTAGTGGCCGATCTGATCGCCGAAGCCGGAGCGGACCGCATTCTCACCATGACCTTACACAGCCCGCAGACTATGGGCTTTAGCCGGATCCTAGTGGACCAACTGAGCGGCGTCCCGGCGATATGCGCCTATTACGCCGACCTCGACCGAGACAACTTGGTCGCGGCCGCTCCAGACATCAGCCGCGCCAAGGTCACCGAGACCTATGCCCAGCGGTTGGGCTTGCCCCTCGTCGTTGTTGATCAGGACGCCGGGGAAAACAGGGTCATTGGCGACGTAGCTGAGCGGGATGTCGTATTCTTCGACGACGCGATCATTACCGGCACTTCCATCCTCAAGGGAGCGGCCGCTGTCAAGGAGTGCGGGGCGCGCAAAATCTACGCCGGTTGCGTCCATGGCACCCTAACCAAGGAGACGATAGCACGGCTGGACCAATCCAGCCTCCAAGCCCTCGCCATTACCGATACGATTCCCTTGCCGGCGGACGCTGGCACACCCATGATGCAGGTGTGCTCCGTGGCCCCGCTATTTGCCAGTGCCATCCGCGCCATCCACGAAGAAACGTCCATTAGTGCGCTATTCAACTGAGGCGAGGCCGTTTTGAAGATCGCCGTGCTCGCCGATATCCACGCCAATCTCGAAGCGCTAGAGTCCGTGTTGATCGCCGCGACCAACGCTGGTGCCGAGCGCATCCTTTGCCTAGGGGATATCGTGGGCTACGGTCCCGACCCCTTGGGATGCATCTATCGGCTCAAGGAGGTTGAGGCGCAGATCGTACTGGGCAACCACGACCAAGCTGTGCTGGAGCCGGTGCGCATCCAGTCTTTTAACCTGCTGGCTCGCCCTTCACTCTACCAAGCATGCGAGGTGTTGAGGGAGGAAGAACGCGACTTTTTGCGGCAAGGGGTCTTTCGGCGGGTGGAGCGGGATGCGGCACTGTCCCACGCCAATCCCCTTAAACCCCAAGCATGGGAACCTCTCCTCATGTACGATCGCGTCACTTGGTGCATGAGCCACCTCAAGTGGCCATTGGCTTTTGTCGGCCACACCCACGAAGCGAGCATTTATTGCAAGATGCGCGACAAGCCCGTGCCGCTGACCTCGGCTAGGGCTGCCATAGGGGATCACCAATACTTGGTTTCCGTCGGCAGCGTCGGCCAACCTCGAGATGGCGACTGGCGGGCGGCGTACACCCTGTGGGATACTGACGAACAATGGGTCGAACTCCAGCGCGTCGAATACCCAGTCAAACTGACCCAACAGAAAATTGACAACCTCGGCTACCCCACTTACCTGGCCGAGCGCCTCGCCAAAGGGGAGTAGGCAGGGGCGGGCGTACAGATGCAGGGCCGCATCATCAGAGTCTCTGGGCTACAGTGCCTCGTCGAGGTCGAGCGAAGCCACTGGCAATGCGAGATTCGGGGCCGTCTCAAGGCGGGGTGCCGCAAGACCAACTCTCCGGTTGTCGCCGGCGACTGGGTTGAGGTGGTGCCTACGGCCGAACGGACGGGCGTCATCGAAGCGGTGCATCCCCGATCTTCCAAATTCTCGCGTGGCGCCAGTGGCCCCCGCCCGTTTGAGCAGATCCTCTTTGTCAATATGGAGCAATTGGTCGTCGTCGTGGCCGCTTGCCAACCAAGGCCCCGCCGCGGCTTTATCGACCGAGCGATTGTCATGGCTATCAAAGGGAATCTCCAGCCCGTGGTCTGCATCAATAAGGTCGATTTAGTCCCCCCTGCCGCCGTAAGCACCCTGACCGCGCCTTACGAAGCCCTCGGTTATCCAATCTATCGCACCAGTGCCCTACGAGGTGACGGCATGGATGCGTTCAAAGAGGCCCTGAGCAATCGCAGTACAGCGGTGGTCGGCCAATCTGGGGTCGGTAAATCGACCTTACTCAACGGCATTGAGCCGGGGTTGGGACTAAAGACAAAGGAAATAATGAAGCGGCATGACCGCGGCCGACACACGACCGCGGCCGTACATTTGTTCAAGTTGCAACAAGGCGGCTATGTGGCCGATACACCAGGGGTTAAAAAGCTCCGCTTATGGGGGGTAAAACCCGCTGAGCTAGCGGCGTATTATCCCGAGCTAGAACCTATGCGCGGCCAATGTCAATTCGGGGATTGCAGCCACTTGCACGAACCCGATTGCGCGGTGCGTGCGGCCGTGGCCGCTGGCCATGTAGCTGTGGTGCGCTACGAAGGATACCGGCGCATTTTCGAGAGTTTGAGTAGCGATGAGTGAACTAGCCATCAAGGATCTGCTAGCTACCTACGGGCAGCAACTACGGCTGAAGCTGATCGCCGGTGCCGAGGGGCAACAACGGACCATCAACAACAGTGACATCCATCGCCCCGGTTTGGCTCTGACGGGCTTCGTCGAGCTGTTTACCTTAGATCAAGTGCAGCTCTTGGGCAATACCGAAGGGGAGTATTTGCGCAGTTTGCCCTCAGACCGGCGGCGGCAGGCCCTCAAAATCATGTATCAATTCGATATTCCATGCGTGGTCTTGACCGGTCGGGGGCGCGTGCATTCCGAGTTGCGGGCGCTAGCCGATGAGTGTGCGGTCCCGCTGCTGAAGTCTGGATTTAATACGGCCGAGTTTACCCATCTCATTCGCTTTTACCTCGATGAGGTATTCGCACCCCAAGTGTCCGTGCATGGGACGCTGGTTGATGTCTCTGGGGTAGGGCTGCTCTTTCGCGGCCGCAGCGGCATTGGCAAAAGCGAGGTCGCCTTGGATTTGGTCGAGCGCGGGCATCGGTTGGTGGCCGATGATATGGTCATCATCAACCGCAAGCCCCAAGGCATTTTGGTGGGGTGTAGCTCGGAGATGCTTCAAGACCACATCGAAATTCGCGGGATCGGCATCCTAGACGTAAAAAAGATGTTTGGCGTGTGGGGGACTCGGCGGCACAAGCGGGTGGAGGTGTTGGTCAACCTCGTCGATTGGGACGAAAAATATGCTTACGAACGCCTTGGCTTTGAAGACCGCAAGGTGGTAATCCTCGGCGTTGAGGTGCCCGAAGTCTTCATACCGCTGTTTCCCGGCAAGAATATCACGGTACTCGCCGAGACGATAGCGATGGATTATCTCTTGCGCTTGCACGGGGAGTACGCGGCGCACGCGTTTAGCCAGCGGCTCCGCGAGCGGATTAAGGCGGGCAAGAAACCATGATGACGCTTGGCGTGGTAGGCCATGACCGCGAGGTGGCCGCCCATCGGGATGCCTTGCAGGGGTGCTGCCATATCCAGCTCATACACGAAGCCGACTGCGCCGCGGTCTTGGAGCAAAAAATAGATGGGCTAGTGCTGTTACATGTGAACGATAAATCGCATTGGATCCGCGTGGCTACGGCGGCCGGTCTTCACGTCATGACGACCCATCCCGTACAGGAGCCGTTTGCAAATAGCCATCCCAATGTGTGCGTACTGTCTCGGGGGAGACATACGCACTTTAACGCGGATCTGGCCGCCCGGCAGGGCGTAGCTCATTACTCCATAGAGCTTTCTTTTGATTCGGCTTCCTTCGATCCTATTGACCGCGAGACGACCTGCAATCAAGCGGCCTTGGACGTATGCGACCTGCTGCTGAGCACTTGGGGGCCGGTAGATGTGCTGTACAGCAGGATGCGCAACTTCTTGCATCCCGGGCGTATGGAGGACGTGTCGATCGCACTACTGAGGATGCGCAACGGTGTCGAAGGATCGGTTGCACTCCTCGATTTTCCGGCGGTGGTCCCGGCTTTGCGGGTCCGCTCGTATGCACAGGGCAAAGTAGTTGATACGTCTTGGCCTTGGGCATGGGAAGCGGAGGATCTGGCGGCGTACTATTGCAATTTCGTCGCCTGTATCCAAGGGCAAGGGTGCGCCCAGCCGCTGTTGGGGTTGGGGCGAGTGGCCGAAAGTTATCGGCTCTTGGAATGGATGCGCACATCGGCGAGACAAGATGCGGTTTTAAGCCGCAGACAAATAAAATAAAATGTCTTATAAAGAGTTTTATGTAAATAAAAAATGAACAAATCATCCACACCACCCACCTACTTCGCTCTCGCATTAGCAAGCTTCTTGTTCGCAATCGTGTTGCTGTTCAATATGCTCAGCCCGATGATCGTGCCGGTTACTAGGGAGCAGTTCGATCAGATAAGAGAGGCCGATCTCATTGAGTATCTAATCGTGCAGCCCCGGGGATTTACTTGGCAGCTCAAAAGGGCCGTGCGCATCCAAGGGACCAACGGCGCGACACAGGCCAAGCGGATCGCGCTAGCCGAGCCTGACCCAGCCGTGGCCGAAAATTGGCGACAAAAGGGGGGAGCGGTGCGCCAAGAACAAGACACCTCGTGGTGGGTAGGTGCGGTCTTCATTGCCTTGTTGCTCGGCGTGGGGGGGTGGCACATCTGGTCCCAAATACGGTTGGATCTCAAAGGGGGAGGGGGACCGCGCCGCCGCTTGCGCGACTTGGAAACCGCCCTCAAACAAGGTAAAATTACCCAAGCCGAATTTCGGCAGCAGGCCGAGCGGCTCTGGGCCGAGTTGTGAGGATATGAGGATATATGGCGAGTACCATTCGCGTTCTCGACGAAAATCTCATTGGGAAAATCGCTGCCGGCGAGGTGGTGGAACGACCAGCCTCGGTCGTGAAGGAATTGGTCGAAAACTCGATCGATGCGGGTGCCACTAAAATCCGCGTGGAAATCAAGGCCGGTGGCAAGCAGTTGATTGTCGTGACCGACGATGGAATGGGCATGAACAGAGAGGATATCGCTTTGTGTGTGCGCCGACATGCCACGAGCAAGATGGCCTCGGTGGCCGACCTGTTTCACATTCAGACACTGGGGTTTCGCGGCGAGGCCCTAGCCAGCATTGGTGCGGTAGCTCACTTAGCGATAGAATCGCGTACACAGCAAGACGAAGGCGGGACGCGCTTGGTCGTGGAAGGGGGGATAGAGCGAGAGATGCACAGCATGGGCCGAGTGCGCGGTACGACCATCGTGGTAAAGAACCTGTTTTTTAATACGCCAGCGCGGCGCAAGTTCCTCCGGTCCGTCAATGCGGAAGCCCGCCACGTAGCACAGACCATCATTCATTTAGCCGCTGGCTACCCAGCCCTTGGCTTTGAACTAGAGCATCAAGATCGCCAGGTCTTGAACTACGCCCCGGCATCTCGTCGGGAGCGGGCGGCCGAGTTGTTGGGTATTCCAGTCGCCGAACTGTTGGAGCTTGCTCACGAGGAGGAGGGCCTCAAAATCGAAGGGGTCTTGGCCGGTCCCGAGCGCTGCGGCCGAAGCAAGGGCAAGCAGTACCTCATAGTACAGGGACGGCCCATTTCTTCGCGACTGATCGCTACCGCTGTACAGCGGTGTTTTGAAGGTTTATTGCCCGAGGGACATCATCCGGTATTCATGCTCTGGATCGATATGGATCCCAAGAAAATCGACGTCAATGTCCATCCGACGAAGCGGGAAATTCGCTTGGCCAACGAAGGGCAGGTCATCGCAGCCATTGAAAACAGCGTCCGGCAAAGCTTGCGCCTGCCCGACGTGCAATCCTTTGTCTATGCTGCGGCCCCAATGCGGCCCCCATTCGGAGGCCGGACAGCACTGAGGCCGGACAGCACACCTCGCTTCAGCGAGACCAGCAGCGATGAAGGGGTCGAGCCGGTTTCGGTGCGCGTGGGCGAACCGGCGTCACCGGTGTTGCACAGCCTGCCCGCGCCCGGTGCGGCCGATGTAGCAGCCGACGATCAACTCGCCCTGACCTTCGTCACTCCAGCCACGGCCAAAGTCGCCGTCGCCGAAGACGCCGCGATGTGGCAAGTCCACAACCAGTACATTCTCGTCGAGGTCGCCGACGGCTTGCTATTCGTCGATCAGCAGACTGCGCACGAACGCATCAACTATGATCGGGCCATGGCGCAAATAGACGGCGTGGCCGGAGAAAGCCAGCAATTGCTCTTTCCCATACAGCTAGAAATGGGCGCGGCGGATTTCGAGATCTTCAACCAAGTGCGGGACGACATTGCCAAGCTGGGCTTTGGCGTGCGGGATTTTGGTGTGCGGACAGTGTTGGTGGAAGCTATGCCCGCCGAATTGGATCGCTTTGGCGAAGGCGATGCTTTTTATCAGCTATTGAACGACGTGCGGGATAGCCAGCATTCGGGCCGGTCTTGGCGCGAAGCACTCGTCTTAGCTTACGCGCGCAAAGCAAGCATCAAGAAAGGACAGAAACTGAACCCCGAGGAAATGGCGCACTTGATCAACGAATTGCTAAAGGCCGACTCGCCGCACATAAGCCCAACGGACAAGCCGATCATGGCGCGGATGAAGTTGAGCGATATGGAGCGTCTATTGCGGAAGTTCTAGCACTGCTTGCAGGTCGTCTTAGCTTACGCGCACAAAAACTGAACCCCGAAGAAATGGCACACTTAATCTAAGCCCAACGGACAAGCCGATCAGATCATGGCGAGATGGAGCGTTTATTGCGAAAATTATAGTTCTTTTTAATTTGGCCATTATACTACCGATAACAGGCATTATCGGTAGTATAAAAAATAGGCGAATACCGTTCCCGTGTTCACCACTCAGCGACAAAATGCCGCGATGTTCGCTATATTTACTCTATTCTTTTCTTTAGCCACTGTTAAGAACATCCCGGATATTTAGTACATCAGATTTTGTCCCAGCGAGCATTTATGAGCGAAACACTCAATCCGGTCGTCCGCAAGCTGACGCCAACACCCGCGTTGGTAACGGACGATCCTTTGGAACAATTTCTCAGCGGCCAGCTTAGCGAGCGCACACGGCGTGCGTATTATGCCGATCTCCAGCATTTCTTTTTTTTCATCGGCCTAGAACTAAATGAAGTGTCGCTCGCTGTCTTGCAGTCAATCACCTTTGAGCACGTGGTCGCCTTTAGAAATCAGCTCGCCAGCGAAGGCTACAAGCGCAGCAGCATCAATAGAAAATTGTCCAGCCTGAAGTCATTGTTCAAGATGTTGGTCGCCTTAGGCCACATCGAGAAAAATCCCGCCGACTCCACCTTGGTGCGTGGCTACAAAGTAGATGAAACGCTGGCTGGTAAAGCACTTTCCAATGAGGTGCTGCGCAAGATGGAGCAAGCCATTGCCAAGGAAAAAGACGACTTAGTTCGTACGCGCGATGCGGCCATCTTTCAGTTGCTCACTTTCGGCGGGCTACGCCGCTCCGAAGTGGCGGCCGTCGCTTGGGAGGATATATCCCTGGAGGGCGTCTTTTACATCCTGCACCTACCTCAGACTAAATCGGGCGTGGCGCAGGAAATCAAACTGCAAAGCGTCGTCCTGCATCATCTCGAACTATACAAACAACAACTACACGCAACGGGCTTGCCGACGACTGGTAAGGTCTTCATCAGCCTGTCGCGCAATCATTCTCGCGGCCAGCCGCTGACCGACCAGTCGGTAAATCACATCGTCAAGAAGTACGCCTTACGCGCCGGCCTTCCCCAAAACGTCACCGCGCACATGTTCCGCCACACCTGCTGCACCTTGGCGATTGAAGGCGGGGCCAAGCCCCAGCAGGTGCAAGCCCATTTGCGCCACAAGGATCTAAAGACGACCATGCGCTACTACGAAAACCGCGACAAACTGCTCGATAATGCGTCTGATTATATTAGGATTGGGAGTTGAAGGTTTTGGGTGTGTCGGTTTTTTATCTTTTTTGTTTACATATTAAATTTTATATGGATTTTTCCCGTGCTCAAATCAATCGTGCTGTCACCTTGGTGTGGGATCGCCATTCTCGTTCCTACACCACGATATTGACAATTTTATTCGGCACCCATATAAACCGCTTTATCGCCGTTTCATCGGCCACGTATTTCTGGATGCTCTCCATGTCGAGCACCAAGGACTTTATCTCTTCCTCTCCGGTGCGGACCGGCACTTCGATTTGTCCGCGCATTTTGCCGTTGACCTGAATGGGCACTACGATCATGTCCTCGGCGGCCTTAGCTGCATCCCACTCCGGCCAGCTTTGGTGATTGAGGACTCCCGTCCCAAAATCCGCCATTTCCCATAGCTCCTCGGCAATATGCGGAGCAAAGGGTGCTAGCAGGATCAGGAAGGGCCTAGCGACGGCCTGCGGCATTTCCTCTAAGGGCACCAACAGATTGTTTAGCTCGATCAAGGCGGCAATGGCCGTATTAAACCGCAGCCCCTCTATGTCATCGGTTACCTTTTGGATGGTTTGGTGCAGCTTGCGTTCCAGATCCGTTGTCAACGCAGTGCTCTCCCCCATCTTTACGCGTCGATCCGAATCGACAAAGTTGCGCCAAACGCGCTGCAAAAAGCGCTGCATCCCGCGAATGCCTTCCATACTCCACGGCGCACTCGCTTCGAGCGGCCCTATGTACATTTCGTACAGCCGCAGGGTATCCACGCCAAATTCCGCGCCGACTTCGTCGGGCGGCAGTCCGTTTTTGTAGCGTTTACCCATCTTGCCAGAAGACCGGTGCAGCGTCTTCCCCGTCCCCTTCTCAATAGGCTCCCCGTCGCGGAACTCGACCTCGTGAATGTCGATATACACGCCGCGCTCGTCCTGAAAAGCATCCGCGGTCATCATGCCTTGGTTGAACAGTTTCTTAAACGGCTCGGGCGTGGATACGTGGCCTAAGTCGTAGAGGACCTTGTGCCAAAACCGAGCGTAGAGCAAGTGCAACACCGCGTGTTCCGCGCCGCCGATGTAGAGATCAACGGGCATGAAGTAGCCTTCCTTGGCCGGGTCGCAGAAGGCTTCTTGATTGTGCGGATCGATAAAGCGGAGATAGTACCAGCAAGAGCCAGCCCATTGGGGCATGACGTTGAGCTCGCGCTGGCAGGCTACCCCGTCAATTTCCACCGTTTTCCACTCCGCTCCGGCCCGGTGCAGCGGCGACGAAACGGGTTGGGTCGGATCGTCGGAGGTCTCTGGCCTGAAATCCTCCAAGTCCGGCAGCCCCACCGGAGGCGGGACCACGATGGAATATCCATCGGGATGCGTAGCTAGGGGAAAAGGTTCTCCCCAATAGCGCTGCCGAGCAAAGGTCCAGTCGCGCAGTTTGTAGTTTACCGCAGCTTGGCCTCGCCCTTGGGCGACTAGTGCGGCGACGATCTGGGCTTTGGCCGCGGCTGTTGCCAATCCAGTGATGGCGTATGGATTATCGCCGCGGTCCGCCTGCAGTCCTGAAGGCGAATTGATAGCAGTCCCTTCCCCGACATACCACCCTGTCCCTTCCCCTCCAGTAACTACCTTCACAATGTCCAAGTTATACGTAGTGGCAAAGGCGAAATCGCGCTCGTCGTGGGCCGGCACCGCCATAATTGCTCCCGCGCCGTAGTCCATGCTGACGTAGTCGGCGACGAAAATGGGGATTTTTTGTCCATTAACCGGATTGCGGGCGTAGATGCCGGAAAAGATGCCCGTTTTTTCCTTGGTTTCATCCGCGGTGGAGACGGCAGCTTGAGCTACGTACTGGGCTACGGCTTCCCGGATGAGGTCCCCTCCCCCCTTCCACTGTTCGGGCGTCCCTTCGGGCCAAACACTGGGAACCAAATAGGCTTCCTCGGCCGGATCCACCAGCGAATGCTGAGGGGCAATGGCCATAAAGGTCGCCCCAAAGAGCGTGTCGGGGCGGGTCGTAAACACGGGCAACTGCCCGGCGACCACGTCGCTTTGCGGATTGAGGACATCAAAGCACACTTCAGCTCCTTCACTGCGACCGATCCAGTTGCGCTGCATCCGTTTGATCGATTCTGGCCAATCGAGCCGGAAGGGTGCGCCGTTGCGGTCTTCCAGTTCAAGGTCCAAGTCCTCTAAGAGCCGCTCGGCATAGGCTGTTATGCGCATCATCCCCTGCCGCAGTAGTTTGCGGTACACGGGAAAATCGCCCTGCTCGCTGCGACCATCGCTGGTCACCTCCTCGTTGGCCAACACGGTACCCAAGCGAGGGCACCAGTTGACGACGGCCTCTTTTTGGTACGCTAGCCGATAGTTGTTCAGCACGGTTTGGCGCTCGGCTGCGGTTAGTGCAGACCAAGCCGCGTCAGTGCCAAGAACTTGGCGATCTGCTGCCGACAATGCCCTGCCGGCAGCAAATCGCGCCTCTAAGTCGGCGATGGGCTTGGCCCGCCCCTTTATTTGGCGTCCATTGCCGTCTTCCCAGCACTCGTCTGCGTCGAAATAGCTATCGAATAGCTGGGCGAAAATCCACTGAGTCCAGCGGTAGTACGACGCCCGCGACGTGACTACTTCGCGGGCCCAGTCAAACGACAGTCCGAGCAACTGCAATTGGCTGCGTATTGCAGCGATATTCTGCTCGATAACGGTCGCTGGATGGATGTTGTGTTCGATGGCGTACTGCTCGGCCGGCAACCCGAAACTGTCGAACCCCATCGGATGCAGGACGTTAAATCCCTGCATCCTCTTGTAGCGGCTGTAGATGTCGCTGGCGACATACCCTTTGGGATGGCCCATGTGCAGTCCCTCGCCGCTTGGATAGGGAAACATATCGAGGATGTAGCACTTGGGTTTGCTGTCATCGAAACCGGGATCCCCCGGTCCCAGCGTTTGATAGGTCTTTTCCTGCTGCCAACGGGATCGCCATTTGGCTTCGATGCTTTGGAAGTTGTATTGATCTTTTTTTGTTTTGGTTGACATAATAATCCTTATAAGACATTTATGGATAGAGACGCTGCATCATGCGCGGAAATGGAATGGTCTCGCGCACGTGCTTGACGCCGCACAACCAAGCGACCACCCGCTCAATTCCCATGCCAAAACCGGCGTGCTCAACCGATCCGTAGCGCCGCAAGTCGAGATACCAGCGAAAGGGCTTTTGGGGCAAGTGATGCGTGGCAATTTTGTGCTGCAAGACGGCGAGATCGTCTTCGCGTTGCCCACCCCCAATGATCTCCCCGTACCCCTCGGGTGCCAACAGGTCCATGCACAGGGCCAAGCGGCGATCTTGGGCATCTTCCTTCATATAGAACGCTTTGACCGCGCTGGGATAGCGGTGGACGAAAACCGGCGACTCGTACTCGGAGGCGAGGACGGTTTCGTCGTCTCCACCCAGATCGCTCCCCCACGCGATGTGGCTACCGAGGGCTTTCAAGCGATCAACGGCTGCATCGTAGCTTATGCGCGGAAAGGGCCGACTGACTCGTTCCAGCTTGGCGGTATCCCGGTCGAGGAACTTTAGCTCTTCGCGGCGGCGGTCGAGCACGCGGTCGAGTACATATAGGACCATGTCCTCGGCCAAGGCCATGGCACCCTCTAGATCGCAATACGCCATCTCCGGCTCGATCATCCAGAACTCGGTCAGGTGCCGACGGGTCTTGGACTTTTCAGCGCGGAACGTCGGCCCAAAACAATAGACCTTGCCCAAGGCCATGGCGGCCGCTTCCATATAGAGCTGACCGCTCTGAGTCAAATAAGCCGTGTCGTCGAAATAGGCGGTCTCGAACAGGGTCGAGGTGCCTTCACAGG
This sequence comes from uncultured Latescibacterota bacterium, assembly GCA_958295495.1. Classification (GTDB taxonomy): domain Bacteria; phylum Latescibacterota; class UBA2968; order UBA8231; family UBA8231. The sequence goes on along the minus strand of OY282352.1, from coordinate 4,852,004 downwards.
CCGCGGGCGTAAAAATCGGCGCATCCACCAGAACAAAGCTGTGCGCTTCCATGAAGTCGCGGCAGGCCTTGCAGATTTCGCTACGGATCTTGAGAATCGCCCCAGGCCGCCTAGACCGCAGCCACAAGTGGCGGTGGTCGAGGAGAAAGGACACCCCGTGTTCCTTGGGGGTAATGGGATATGGCTCGGCCTCTTGCACGACTTCGAGGTAGGAGACTCCTACTTCATAGCCGATGGGTGCGCGTTTTTCCCGCCGCACTTGGCCGTGGATTACGAGCGAAGATTCTTGGGGCAAGTGACTGCACTGTTCAAATAACTCGGCCTCGACATCCCCCTTAAAAACGACGCATTGCACCACGCCGCTGCCGTCGCGCAGTTGCAGAAAATGCAGCTTGCCGCTCGAGCGCTTGTTGTACAACCAACCGCGCAACTCTACTTCTCGGCCCTCATAGCGGCCGATAGCAGCCACCTGAATCGACTCCATTTTCTTATCTCATAAATAAGAAAAGACTATCGAGATAGACTCGATAGCCTTCTCATCCTGTGGCTCAAGACCGGCACCTACTTCTTTAGCAGGGCCTTGTGACTGAGCCGCATCTTGCCGCCGGTGTCGATTTCGAGGACTTTGACGGCGATCCTGTCCCCTTGTCCAACGACGTCCTCGACCTTGTCCACGCGCCGATGTGCCAACTCAGAGATGTGCAACAGGCCCTCCTTGCCGGGCAGGATCTCGACGAAGGCTCCAAAGGGCATGACCCGCTTGACCACCCCGTCGTACTCCTTGCCAACCTCGGCGTCGGCCGTGATCCCCTCAATCATGCGCCGCGCCTCTTCGGCTGGGCCGGCTTCAACCGAGGCAATGGTAATCGTGCCATCTTCATCGACATTGACCGTGGCACCGGTCTTTTCGATCTCGCGGATGGTTTTGCCACCCGGGCCGATGACCGCGCCGATTTTGCTCTGGTCGATCTTGACAAACTCAATGCGCGGTGCCCAGCGCGAAAGCTCGGGCCGCGCCTCGTTCAGGCATGCGTCCATAATGGCCAAGACCTGATCACGACCCTCCTTGGCGCGGTCGAGGGCCTCCTTAAAAATGTCTAGCTGCAAGCCCTGGATCTTGATGTCCATCTGGATCGCGGTAATCCCGTCCTTGGTGCCGGCAACTTTGAGATCCATGTCGCCGAGAAAATCTTCGGCGTCGCGGATGTCGGTCAGCAGCTCGTATTCGTCCCCTTCCTTGACCAAGCCCACGCCCGTGCCGCACACCGCGGTTTTGACGGGAATTCCAGCGTCCATCAAGGCGAGGGAGCAACCACACACTGTGGCCATAGAACTGGAGCTGCTCGACTCGGTAATATCGGACACCAAGCGAATCGTGTAGGGAAAGGATTCGACCGATGGAATGACCGGCTCTAGGGCGCGCTCGGCCAGATGGCCATGGCCGATATCCCGCCGTCCCGGACCGCGCTCAAAGCGCACTTCTCCGACCGAATACGGGGGGAAGTTGTAATCTAAGTAATAGGACTTAAACCGCTTGCCCTGCAGGTCGTCGGCCATGCGCTCGTCGAGCTTGGTGCCCAGCGTCGCCACGCAGAGCGCTTGCGTCTGCCCTCGGGTAAACAGCGCCGAGCCGTGAGTTCGCGGCAGCACGGTGCGCTCGCAGGTGACGTCGCGCACCGCGTCGAGCGCACGGCCGTCAATGCGCCGCTTCTCCTTGAGAATCATGGCGCGCATGTCGGCCTTGAGCAGCCCCTCCAGCTCGGCCTTGATGATCTTGGCCGAGTCTGGGAAGCGCTCGGCCAAGCTCTCCAAGACATCGGCATTAATCGCGTCGATGCGCTCCTGCCGCTCTTCCTTGCGCGGGCTTCTGTTGGCCTCTGCTATCCGCTCTTGCGCCAACTCGGCAACGGCATGGACCAGTTCGGGATCGGCTTCCTCAGTCTCGATGGCAATTTTCTCCTTGCCGACTTCAGCACCGAGTTGCTCCTGTAGCTCGACTAGCTCGGCGATGCACTCGTGGCCAAAGGCCAACGCATCCACTAGATCTTGCTCGGCAATTTCGTGGGCACCTCCTTCGACGCTGACGATGGAATCGGCCGTGCCGCAGACCATGATTTCGAGATCGGAATCATCTAGCTCGGCAGGGGTCGGATTGGCGACGAACTCGCCGTTGAGCCGCCCGACCCGCACGGCTCCCATGGGGCCAGCAAAGGGAATGTCGGAGATGCTCAGGGCCGCTGAGGCCCCGATTAAACCCAAGACATCGGCGTCGTTTTCTCCGTCGTACGAAAGCACCGAGACATAGACTTGGATCTCATAGGGGAACTTCTTGGGAAACATCGGCCGAATGGGGTGATCTATTAACCGGGCACTCAGGGTCTCCTTTTCGGAAGGGCGTCCTTCGCGCTTGAAGATGTTGCCCGGTATCTTGCCGCCAGCGTAGGCCTTTTCCCGGTAATCTACGATCAGGGGCAAAAAGCCTCGGTCTTCCGGGGTGTTGGTCCGGCAGGCCGTGACGAGCACTACGGTCTCCCCGTACTGCACCCACACGGCCCCGTTGGCTTGCTTGGCGATTCTGCCCGTTTCGAGCGACAGATTCCGCCCGCCTATTTCGCGTTCGAGTTTAGTCATTAGATATATCTTTTGCTCTTTCCTTTGGGGTTTTGAAATCTGTGTGGCACCCGCGCCAACGGGCACCGCGGTGAGTAGCTCCGTGCGCGCTAACGGCGCAATCCAAGCTCGCGGATCAACGCCGCGTACGCCTGCGGGTTTTTCTTTTGGTAGTAGCTTTGCAATCGCCTCCTTTTGCCTATGAGTATGAGTAGCCCCCGCCGCGTGGCAAAGTCCTTTTGCTGGTCTTTGAGGTGTTCAGTCAGGTTTTGGATGCGCTCAGTGAAAATGGCAATCTGCACCGGAGCGGACCCAGCCCCCCCCTCTTGGCCGAATTTTTCGATCAGTTCTTTCTTGCGCTCAGTTGTTATGGACACCTTCAACCTCCGTATTTCGCGCCACACTTTCCGCCTTTAGCACTGGAGGCGAAAAGCACACGTGCTTGGTGAATATCTCTGCGGATTTGCGCTACCAGCTCGTCTGGACAGGCAAATGCGCGTTGGTCGCGCAGCTTTTTTACGAGGACGACCTGTAGGGTTTGTCCGTAGAGGTCGCCAGCAAAATCGAGTAGGTGCAACTCGACGACTAGGGCTGCTTCGGCGAATGTGGGCCGGGGGCCGATGTGGGCCACGGCCGGCAAAACCCGACTTTTAGGGTATTGCACCTCGGCGGCAAAGACCCCCTGCGGCAAGGGTTCATCGCCTTGGGGCAGCAAATTCGCAGTGGGAAATCCCAGTGTTCTACCGCGTCCTTGGCCCCTCGTGACGCGACCGGAAAAATGAACGCCAGCCCACTCCATCTAAGGTTGGCGCAAAACGCAAAGGGGTCGCAACGCCCCCTTCTCCCACCGCGCGAGGCCAAACAAGGTTTCCGCGGCGTCAAAAACCGCGCAAACTTCGCGAGGCCCTACGCCAACCGGATGCTCGATCGCCTTCCCATGGGCGAAATCGACCAGCTTGACCTCGTTCAGCTCGACGGCGGCTAGCTCACTCAGGGCCAAGCGCGGATGGACGAGGGCTTTTTCAATTTGGCCCGCTCTACTAAGGCTTGCTACCTGCTCCAACGTCAGGGCTTTTTCCAAGCCGAGACCACCGGCACGCAGTCGGCGCAATTCAGCCAAGTAGGCGCCGGTCCCCAAGGCGCGCCCCAGATCGGCAGCCAACGAGCGGATGTACGTTCCCGCCGAGCAATGGATTCTCACGCCTAGTCTGGGGAAATCGTAGCTGAGTAATTCCAAGGCGTGGATGTGAACCCGGCGGGACTTGAGGACGACCTCGTCCCCGCGGCGCGCCTTTTTGTACGAGCGCACCCCGGCCACCTTTACGGCTGAATGGGCCGGCGGCACTTGGTCTATAGCACCCGTAAAATCGCGCAGGGCTTGGGTCACGCCTTGGTCGGTGGGAGGCGCGCAGTCCGCTTGGTGGCGGATCGGGCCCTCAGCATCGCCCGTAGCACTTACAGCCCCCAGACAAATCTCGGCCTCGTATTCCTTGTCTGCGCCGCTGAGCCACCGATTGAGCCGGGTATAGCGACCCAAGCAAACGACCAAGACGCCGCTGGCCAAGGGGTCGAGCGTACCGCAGTGCCCAATGCGCCGCAACTGCAATAGGCGTCTGAGCGAGGCGATTACGTCGTGGGAAGTGGGGCCTTTGGCTTTGTCAATGACCAAAACCCCGGTCAAGGCCGGATCAGCCATGCTGCGCTCCACCGAGGCTATCGATCAGGGCCGTGACGCGCGCAGCGCGCTCGGTGGTGTCGTCGTATGCAGCCCGCAACTGGGGTGCATAGCGCAAGCGCATGCGCTGGGCGATTTCTCGGCGCATAAAACCCAACCCTCGGTGCATTCCTTGGAGTGCCTGCTCTTTGTCGTCTGCGTTGCCGAGCGTACTGACAAAGATCGTGGCATAGCTCATGTCGGCGGAGAGTTCCACATCAACGATTTGGACCAACTGCAACCTCGGATCCTTCATCCGCCCTACGATGTCGGTCAGCTCGCGCAGCAACTGCCCGCGCACTCGGCTAATTCGTTGTGGGGAGGCCACCAGTGCTCAGTGTACTTCCATTTGGTAGTCGAGGATATGCACCCGGGGATCGCCTTCGACGAAATTGACGATTTTGGTCAGCATCTCGTCGCAGTGTTCAACGGCCGAACTCACTACGGCAACCCCCAGCACCGCCCGCTGCCAAAGCGCGTGGTCATCTACTTCGGCCACAGCCGCATTAAAGCGGTTGCGGATGCGCGCCTTGAGACTGTTGAGGACTTGCCGCTTGTCTTTGAGTGAATGGCTATCGCCGATATAGATTTGCACCGCACAGCTCATAACGATCAAAACAGGTCAACCGCCCCTAGAGCGTCCGCTCGGTCTCCACCACAACTAGGGACTCGACGATGTCGCCTTCGGCGATGTCGTTGAACCCCGCAAACCCCATGCCGCACTCGAACCCCTCGGAAACCTCTCGCACATCGTCCTTGAATCGCCGCAACGAGGTAAGCTCCCCGGTAAAGACGACTTGGCCACCGCGCAAAATCCGCACCTGATTGCTGCGGGCGATGGACCCGTTTTGCACTAAGCAACCGCCGATCGTCCCCATGCGGGACGAAGTAAAAATTTGGCGGATTTCGGCCCGGCCGACCACCTGTTCTTCGGTCGTCGGGGCCAAGAGGCCAGCCAAGGCGGCTCGCACATCCTCGATGACCTCGTATATGATCCGGTAGTTGCGAATTTCCACGCCCTCCTGGGCGGCGAGATCGCGGGCAGAGGGTTGGGTGCTTACGTGGAAGCCGAGCAAAATGGCACTGGAGGCCGCCGCCAGCAGGACATCCGATTCCGAGATGGCCCCCACCGCGCTGTGAATGACGTTGACCCGCACTTCTTCGTGGGTTATGCGGCCCAGCTCTTCGGCTATGGCCTCGACCGACCCATCGACATCGCCTTTGACTATCACCCGCAACTCTTGGATGTGGCCCTGCTGGATCTGATCGTGTAAATCGCTGAGCGTGACCGTGTGCAGCTTGCGGTGATCCTGCTCGCGCTTGATGAGCTGTCGCCGCTGGCTCAGGTCCTTGGCCTCGCGCTCGGAATTGGCAACGGCAAAAATATCCCCAGCTTGCGGGACCCCAGGCAACCCGAGCACTTGGACGGGCACGGAGGGTTTCGCTTCTTGGACTCGTTGGCCATGCTCGTCGAGCAGGGCGCGGATCCGGCCGCTGTGGACTCCGGTGATAAAAGGCTCGCCAACGCGGAGCGTCCCCTCTTGCACCAAGACTGTGGCCACGGGACCCCGCCCCTTGTCGAGGTGGGCTTCGACGATCGTTCCGCGGGCTTTCTTATAGGGGTTGGCCTGCAACTCGAGCAACTCGGCCACGATGAGGAGAATTTCCAGCAAGTGGTCTATGCCCTGTCCAGTCTTGGCGGAGATTTCGCCGCAGGAAATCTGGCCACCCCACTCTTCGACTAAGACCCCCCTTTCGGCCAACTCCCGCTTGATCTTGTCTGGGTCGGCCGTAGGTAAGTCTATTTTGTTAATCGCCACGACTAAGGGGACCTGCGCGGCTTTGGCGTGGTCAATCGCTTCAATGGTTTGCGGCATGACGCTGTCGTCGGCCGCCACGACGAGAATCACGACGTCGGTTACTCTCGAACCACGCGCCCGCATCGCCGTAAAGGCCGCGTGCCCCGGGGTGTCGAGGAACGTCACGCCGCGACCGTCTTCCACGCTGATCACGTACGCCCCGATGTGCTGGGTAATGCCTCCAGACTCGCCTTCGGCCACCTTGCTTTCGCGCAAGTAGTCGAGCAACGAGGTTTTGCCGTGATCGACGTGGCCCATGACGGTGATGACCGGCGGCCGCGGCTCGGGTTCGCCGATTTCTTCCTCCTCGACGATCTCATCCAACTCGGCCTCTTCGGTCTCCAGCGGGACCACTTCGCAGCCCAACTCGTCGGCCAGCGTCTGCATGGTGTCCATATCGAGGCGTTGATTGATGGTCGCCATGGCACCCATCTGCAGACACAGGGCGATTACTTCGCTGACCTTGACGCCGAGTTGTTCGGCAAATTCGCCGAGCGTGATAAACTCGCTTACTTTGATCTGGCGGAGCTGGCCGTCTTCCCCGGCACCGTCTTCGCGCGGGCCACGCTCGTAGCGGCGGCGCACCCGGCCTTCGTTGAGCTGACTCAAGGTCCGCCGCACGCTTTCTTGGACTGCCTTGGCGTCTGGCACCCCTTTGCGCCGCTTCCCTCGCCGGCGCTTTGTAGGCGCCCCGGGCAGATTGGCTTGGGCGGTTACTTCCCGTTTTTCGCCCAATTCCTCGCGGACGCTTTCCAAGCCTTCTTGGCCTTTGCGGCGGCGGCCGCGACGACGACCTCCCTCGGCTTTGTCGGGCAATGGCGCGGTGCGCTCCCCGGCTAGCTCCTTCGTGCTCTTCTTGCGAGTCCCCGGCCCCTTTTCGCGGCGCTCGGGCCGGGGACTATCGGCCTGTTTGCGGCTATCCTCTTTGGCCTTTTGCCGCTTTACTTCCTCTAGCGAGCTCTTTTTCTCTTCAGCCAGCTTGCGATTGATGGCCTCCAGCATCTCAGGCGTAACTACGCTCATATGGCTTTTAACTTCCATATCCATGCCTTTGAGCATAGATATAAGCGCATCGCTAGATAGCTTCTGTTCTTTGGCTACTTGATAAACCCGGCGCTTTTCCAAAACTACTCCCTCAGCTACTCGGCCCTTTGGTCTGCCTCATCTTCTCCACTCGTGCCCGCAGCGGGCGTGGCGAGCACTTCCCCTCCCTCTTGCTCAACCGCCTCTTCCGCCTCAGCAGCGACCAATGCCTCGATATCAACCTCGCCGTGTTCGGCAAAATACGCGGCCGCGGCCGCTTGTATCCCGTGGGCGGTTTCGGCCAACTCTAGGCCCGGCACGGTCTGCAATAGCTCCAAATCGGCCTCGGCGACCGAGGTAAGGGAGTCGAAACCGGATGTGGTCAAACTCAGGGCAATCAGTTCGCTAATACCATCTATCTGGCGGAATACTTGCTGGTACTTCTCCTGCTTGGCGCGGCGCTCTTGGTATTGCTCGTCGGTGATGATATCGAGCCCCCAACCCGTGAGTTGGCTGGCGAGTTTTGTATTTTGGCCGCCCTTGCCAATGGCCAGCGATAGCTGCTCCTCTTCGACGATCACGACGGCGTGCCGGCGGCGCGAATCCGTGATACAGCGCACCACAGTGGCTGGACTTAGCGCCCGGCCTATGAATATATCCGGCTCGTCGATCCAAGGAACGATGTCTATGCGCTCGCCGCTCAATTCTCGGACGATGGCTTGGACCCGCGACCCCTTCACCCCGACACAAGCCCCTACCGGATCGACGCGTTCATCGCTGCTGCTAACCGCGATCTTGGCCCGCTCGCCCGGCTCGCGGGCCACGCCGTGGATCTCGACGAGGCCCTCGGCTATCTCCGGCACTTCCGTAGCAAAGAGCTTCCTGAGAAATTCGGGCCGAGCGCGGGAGAGCAAAACCTGAGGCCCCCGGCTCGACTTGAGCACCTCGTATATATAACCCCGCACGGCATCGCCTTGGCGGTAGCGCTCGCGGCGGATTTGCTCTTTGTATGGAACGGCCGCCTCGGCCCGGCCGAGGTTGAGGATGATGTCGCCGTGGCTGATCTGCTGTACGGTACCGGATTCGACGAGGCCGACTCGGCCGATAAATTCGTCGTATATCCGCTCGCGCTCGGCTTCGCGGACCCGCTGAATGAGAATTTGCTTTGCAGTCTGTATGGCGTTGCGGCCAAAGTCGGCAAAATTGAGTTGCTGCACCTGCACGGAGCCTAGTTGGGCATGGGGGTCGATGTCGCGGGCGTCGGCGAGGAGAATCTCCATGGACGGCTCGACCACTTCTTCGACGACGGTCTTGCGGGCGTACACGGCCATCTTGCCTTGGGCCGCGTCGATGTCAACTTCGTAATTCTCAGTATTGCCGTAGTGCCTTTTGGCGGCTGAAATCAGGGCGTCGGCGAGGGTTTGCACCACCAATTCCCGGTCGACGTTCTTTTCGCGGGCAATCTGCCCCAAGGCTTCGACAATGTTCGCGTTGTTCATGTTTTTGCTCGACCTTCGCGTCGCTACTTTAGTTCTGGTTCAATGTTGGCCTTAGCAATATCGGCCCGCGCCACGGACTCGGCTGGGTTATCGAGCTGGAGCTGGTCGGCTTCCCAAGCGACCAATCGGCCTTTGACCACCCGGCCGGACGTGAGCACGACTTTTAGCAAACGGCCACGGGCGCGGGTGAAATCCCCATCGGTCTCTAGGGGCCGGTCCAATCCCGGCGAGGTAACTTCGAGTCGATACCGTCCGGCAATGGGATCTTCTATGTCAAAAAGATCGGCCACTTCGCGACTAATCAACTCGCAGGTGGCCAGTGTTATACCACAATTTTTGTGAACCAATAATCGGACTAGCTGATTGCCTTGGACGCCGCTGAGTTCGATATCGACGAGTTCGGCCTCGTGCTCGCGGATAATGGGTTCGACAAGAGCTACTAGACCGGCCTTTAATGCGAATTTATTTACGGCGGAAATACGCGCTTTTTCCCCATTAAGAAAAAAGTGGGCTATTTAATTGGACGCCCACTTGGGATTATAAAATATGGGATTGTATTGATTTAGGCAAGACGACTTAACAGCCCTCGCCAAATGCCAACGCTAGAGGAGGCGCAAAATCTCGCGCAGCTCCTTTTTGGCCTCTTCGATCATTCTGAATGCGGCCTCCTGGTCCTGTGCAGGTTTGGGAGCAGTGGGAACAGTCCGCTCCGGTGCTGAAGCGGGACTGCTCTGCTGTTTAGCGCGCAAAACAGGGACTTGTTCCCCGACTTGGCGTAGGAGTTCGGGTTCGTCTTTGAGCTTCTTTTTTACGCCCTGCGTCGTGTAACGCTCCTCGTAGAGGAGGCGTTTGAGCAATAGGATGATCCCTATATCGTGCGCTCTATAGGCTCTATTTTTACCACCGCGTACTCGACGCGGCCGCAAACAGGAGAACTCCTTCTCCCACGCCCTGAGCGTATAGGGCTGTAGTTGTGTGAGTTCGGCAACTTCGCTGATGCTGTAATACAGCTTGTTTTGCAATGGATTCTTCACGATCGCACTTCCCTATACCCCTTGCGCCGACGCCAGACGATGCGCAAGGGCGTTCCCTCGAAATCAAACTCCGACCTCAGTCGATTTTCAATGTGGCGTCGATAATTTCCCGGCACGGAGCGGGGCAGATTTGTAAAGATCGTAAACGCCGGCGGGTTGACCGCGTGTTGGGTGGCGTAAAGCAGGCGGATATCTCGGCCCTCTTGAGTCGCTAGGTACTCACCAGATAGTTGCTGAATGATCTTGTTCAAGCGCGCGGTAGGAATCCGCGTCCGGCGCTTGTTGCCCACCGCGGCCACCACTTCGAGACACTTATGGACCCTCCGCCCAGTCAGGCCCGATATGCACAGCACCGGATAGTCGCGCAAAAAGGGATAGCGGTCGCGCAACTCGCGGCGGTAGTCGGCCGCGGTTTTCTCGGCGACTAAATCCCATTTATTGATCGCCACCACCAAGCCGCAGCCAGACTTTATCACCTGCTCCATGATGCGGGCGTCCTGCATGACCCACCCTTCGGCACTGTCTAGGAGCACGACCGCCACATCGGCTTGGACGATGCTATTAGCCGCCCGGCGCGTACTGTAGAATTCCACCGGATCATCGACCTTAGATCGCCTCCGCAAACCGGCCGTATCCACGAACAGCAGGTGGCTATCCTGCCAAGTCAAGCGCAGTTGGGTTGGGTCACGAGTTGTACCGGGTCGGTCGTGGACGATGGAAACCTGATAGCCGGCAAGGCGATTGATCAGCGTGGATTTGCCCACGTTGGGACGTCCAACCAAAGCGACCCTAATCGCCTCCTCGTCCCATTCCGGCCCATGAGCCCCGGCCTCGTCGAAGAGCGCAATGAGCGCGTCGAGCAAGGCACCGGAACGCCGCCCGGTAACGGCTGAAACCGGCAGGGGATCGCCCAAGCCGAGCCGGTAGAATTCGTCGAGCGAAGTGACCGGCCCCACTCCATCTACCTTGTTGACGGCCAGCAAGCACTTCCCGCCCCGGCTGCGCAGCATGGCCCCTATCTCTTGGTCGAGATCGGTCACACCCGTGGTCCCATCGCAGAGAAAAATCGCTATATCCGCTGCTGCCAATGCCTTTTCCGCTTGGGAGCGCACGGCCACGGCTAGCGCGTCTTTGGCACCGGGCATATAGCCCCCGGTATCGACCAAGGTGAAGGCCTGACCGCCCCACTCGGCCGCGGCGAATATCTGATCGCGCGTGACCCCGGGCTGGCCATCGGTTATGGCCCACCGGGTCCCCAGGATGCGGTTGAAAAGGGTCGATTTACCCACGTTGGGACGCCCGACAATCGCCACGATGGGCCGGCGATGGCTGGTTTGGGGGTTCATTTTTCGCGCCCTATGTAATAACCCAACTCGGTTAGCTGTCTCCCCTCCCCCTGTATTTTCACGTGCTGATCGGCCCACGAGCGCTCGAGCGATTCGACTAAGTCGTACCCCCCTACCGCGAGGGGCACGCCGACCTTTTCCGCCAGTTGCGGCACGGTCATGTCATCCAGCGTCAGGCCCTCGCCATTGACGCAATTGGGCGGCAGCAAGACCAAATCCCGCTGGATTCCATCGCGCACTCTCGCCGCCATATCGCGGCCGGTCAGCAGGCCCGACACAGTGATGCCGCGGCCGAAAAAGTCGTTATCTACTGGCAAGAGATCGACCTGTACGTTCTCAATGGCGTTCAGCCTAGGTACTAGGGGTGCGAGGATTTGTTCGGCCAAACGCCCGGTCAGTAGGCCGATCCGCACGGCCTTGGCAATGCGCGCTGGCAGCCTCTTGCTGGCCTCGTCCCACGTGTCGAGGAAGGAGCGGACCATGCCGATGCCGTTTTCTAGCTGGGGAAAGGCATCGTAATACGACGCCTCTGGCAAAGGCCGACCCGTCAGCAGAAAGATCTCGTCAGCCGGATAGACGAACCGCTCGCCAAAGCGCACTTTGAATTGCAAGCCCCACGCTTCGGCGGCGTCTGCGTACTCAGCGGCCTTGGCCGGGGTCACCGGATCGAGCTGGACGAGCTTGTGCCGATGATCGGTCAGCCCCACCGGCACGAGCGCTGCCGAGCGCACCGCGGGATAGTACGCGGACAGATCGGCCACAGTGCGGGCTAGGTGCGGCCCGTCGTTCCAGCCCGGGCAGAGCACGACTTGGGTGTGCATTTCAATGCCGTTGGCGGCTAGTTTGCGCAAGCGCTCGTTGATATCGACGGTCGCTTTTGTGCGCCCGAGCATGACTTGCCTCAGCGCGGGGTCGGTCGCGTGGACTGAGATGTATTGCGGCGTTAGCCCTTGTTCAATGATGCGGTCGATATCGCTTTCGCGGACATTGGTCAAGGTCACGTACGAGCCGTGGAGAAAGGAGAGCCGAAAATCGTCGTCCTCAAAATACAGGCTGCGCCGCATGCCCTTGGGCATTTGGTGGATAAAGCAGAAGACGCATTTGTTGTTGCAGCGGCGCAAGCGCATATCCTCAAAGACCAGCCCTAGGGACTCGCCGGTCTGGCGCTCAATCTCGGCCTCGTATAGGTCTTTGCCGCGCTCGATTTCTACGCAGAGCACTTCCTCGGCACTGTTGGCCTGAACGTCGATCAAATCGCGCACTTCTTCGCCATTGATGCGCAAAATGCGATCGCCAATGCAAAATCCCGCGCGTGCGCCGAGACTATTAGGCTCAATTTGTTTTACGACAACCATAGTGAATCAAGCAATTAATCTACGTATCATAGTGTGGGGCAAGATGTTCTATCGGTAAAGGTATATGGATATTACGCCGACAGCAATACCTTGGGACCAAATAAAAAATCCGCCCGACCAAGTTGGCTAGGCGGATGATGGAGCGGGAGACGGGAATCGAACCCGCGACATCAAGCTTGGGAAGCTTGCGTTCTACCCCTGAACTACTCCCGCTAATTTTGTGGTCATTAAGGTAGGAGAGGCTCCAACCGCTGTCAACCCAACCCGCTACCCCATCTATACTCCCACTCGCCGACGATGCGTTGGACGACACCGGCCTTTCCCCATACGTCGAGGTCTAATTCGCGCAAGCGGCGGTCGCGGCGGCACCACGTCATTTGCCGTTTGGCCAAGTGGCGGGTGCGCTGCTTGGTCCGCTCAACGGCTTCTCGCCAAGGGCAATGCCCGGCCAGCGCACTGCATATTTCGAGATAGCCCAAGGTCCCCAAAGCGCTGGCACCTGGATCGTATCCCATTTCGAGCAAGGAGCGGACTTCTTCGACCCATCCCCGCTCGACCATCTGCTCGACCCGCTGGTCGATCCGCTCGTAGAGCCGGCTGCGCGCCATGGTCAGGCTGATCATCTGCGGCTGCCGCACAAAGGGCTGCCCCTTGCGCTCTCGCCATAGCGCGCTGAGCGTGCTCTTTCCGGCCATTGCTACCTCCAACGCCCGAAGAATTCTCTGCGCGTCGCCCGGCTGCAACCGCGCTTGTGCGACCGGGTCGCGACGCCCCAACTCCTCGTATAGGGAGGCAAGTCCTTCGCAATGCAGGCGATTTTGCAATTCGGCGCGGATCGGCGCGTATTCGGCTGCGTCCTCAAAGCAGCCGTCTAAAGCACTCTGCCAGTACAGGCCCGTCCCTCCAACCACGATCGGCAGCCCCCCTCTGTTCCAGATCCGCTCAATGATGCGCCGCGCGGCTCGAGCATACGCTCCCGCGCTGTAGTTTTGCTCGGGACTGAGCACATCGAGCAAGTGATGGGCGCATTGGCTCTGCTGTTCAGCGGTTGGCTTGGCCGTGCCGATGTCCATGTAGCGGTATATTTGCCGCGAGTCGGCCGAGATGATTTCCACTTTGGGCAAGTGCTGGGTTGCTGCGAGGGCTATTTCCGTTTTGCCGGTGGCGGTGGGTCCGGTGATTAGGATGAGGGGTTTGTTTGACATATTACAGCCCACGTCACCGGATCAATTGGACGCGATGTACTGGCGACATGGGCTATAACTCGCTATGAGCGGGCGAGGGCGAGCACGTTTGAGGCGGTTGGCGGGATGTAAAATCCCGATAGGAGACATTCCCATAGATCGTTTGGTATGAAAACTGGGCTACCTTCCCGTGCAAGCGACGAAATCGCTTGATCGTCAGGGCAGGACTGAGACTTAGGCTAGTAATAGTGCGATCGGACCTGTTGTCTCTTATCTGTGCAACCCTGGCGTTGGATACATCCATCTCAAAGCCCCACATGGTCGTAGATTGTACGCGCCAGATGCTTACACCTGCATCTTCGTGAGACAGAATGGACAGACCGAGGGCTGTCTTGCCGCGGCCGCTTAGTGCTTCTTGTTCCTTGGCTACCGCTACAGTGCAGAACAGGTTAAGCGACAGAAGTGCCGCTATGGAATAAGTTCTCCTCCACCCGTACATTGATATTCTTCCTCTTCATAAAAAACAATAAAATCTCCATCTCTTTCTCCTCTCGTAGCCGACACAGACCAGATGCTTCTACATTCGCTGTCTGTTGCTAAACAAGAAGCGATTTCCCTTTCTACAACTGGCTCGCTGTGGATGGGGATTATCCTCTATCCTATCCTAACTATCCAACTGCGTAAGTCCTATCTTTGTTTAACAAGGCCGGCTCCACGACGATTGTTTTCTCGCGGCGCAACAGCGCCTGACCGGGCGCACTTCCACGCGGCTTGGTGACGTGTTTTACCAAGGTATAAGCCACCGAGACCTTTTTCGCGGTTTTGCCCTTGCTCCAATACGCGGCTAAACCCGCGGCCTCTTCAATAGTCTGCTTGCTGGGAGCTTCCTTGCGGCCTTCGCTCCGCAGGACCACGTGCGAGCCTGAGTACCCTCGAGCGTGAAACCACAGATCGTTTTGGGCGGACATTTTGTGTGTCAGCACGTCGTTTTCCTTGTTGTTGCGCCCGGCCCACACCGACCACCCCGTAGATGTCCTATAACGCCGGGGATGGGCCTGGGGCTGCTTGCTTGCCGTTTTGTCGGTGTTTGCCACCTTGCTCTCCAACCAGTTTTGCAGTGCGGCGTTGGCTTCCCAAGTACCGGCATCCACCGCGCCAATCCAATGCTCGTATTGGGCGCACTGGCGGCCGAGCGCGGCTAGGTGCTGCGGCAGGACTTGTTGGCGGCGCTCGTATTTTTGCGCGGCCTTTAGATAGGATGCGGCGTTTCCTGCCAAGCTGCGGTTTACATCCAAGTCAATCGACAGGGTCGAGTGCCCCTCTGAATCGAAAAGATCGGGCAGTTCTATGTGCGTGGGCCGACCGGATAGCTGCCCTAGGTTGGCCCATAGCGCGTGGCCCTTTCGCTTGCACTCCTCGGCGCGTACGGCCTCGTCGAGTTCGACTTGCATGGCAGCCAAACGCCGCCGGGCATTTTTTAGGGCTTGGCCCAGCCGCTTGCGGATTTGTTGCTGCGTCCGCTGGGCTTGGTGCTGGGCCCGCTCCTTTTGGCACGCCGCCCAAATCCCCGCGCTGACCGCGTCAAACTGCTCATAGGCCCCTTGCAAACGACGCGGTTCAAGGGCGGAAAAGTGAACCCGGCCGGCCTCTTGCCACACGTAGCTCCGGCCGGCCGCGGGGCTGGCGTAGGCTTCTGTGGCCGCGGTCCACAAAACTGCGGCCGGCTCGCCTGCCCCGCCCTGCTGGCTGCGGAATATCAGCTCGCGCACCACCGTGGCATCCGCTCCGGCCAACCAGCGCCTCGCTGCCTTTTCCAAGGGCGCATTCGCGCTGACCAACCGGTCGCGCCACGCGCTGGACACGTCCGTCCCGGGCAGCAGTCGGCCCGACGGCTCGGGCGGCTGGTACGAACAGCCCACGGGAGACTTGGCCTTGGCCGTGCCCCAGTGGCCCAAAATCGTGCCATCGGCCTGGCGATGGAGAATAAACCGCACCTTGTTGGGAATGAGTTCGGATACCAAGACGCCAAAGCTCGCGCGACCGGCGCGGTCCCGGCGCTCTAGGTGCAAGCGCAAGATGCGCTCGCGGTGCTCGGCTTCGATGGCCACGATCCGCGCCCGCACCAAGTACTTCTCGGGGCCGTCGCTCGCCCGCCAAGACCGCGGCCAAGCCTCGCGCCGCAAGCAGAGCAATCCTTCCCGGCCGCTCGCGCCGTACAGCCACTCGCCCTCGGCAACCGCGAAGGCGAGTTTGGTGGGCTGGGCATAGGCCCACTTGATGACCGCCCCTTGCAGGTGCGCCCGCAACTCCTGCGCGAGGGCCTGAATGGTGAAGTAATCAAACCCCATCTAGGCTTCGACGAGCTTGAGACTGGCGTTTAGCTTTTCTTGGGTGGCGCGATATTCGGCCCGACGCCGGCGCTCCTGTGCGACGATTTCGGGCGGGGCTTTGGTGAGGAAGCGCTCATTGGCCAGTTTGGCGTCTAGGCCCTTGAGCAGGCCGGCCATTTTTTGGATTTCTCGTTTGAGCCGCTGCCGCTCTGCGGCTAGGTCGATCAACCCCTCTAAGGGCACGAAAATCTCGGCCGCGGCCGTCATCGCGCTCCCCGAAGCCGGCGGCCGGACCAGCCCCCGGCCGACTTGCACGGATGCGGCCCGGGTCAACAGCGCGATGGAGGGGACGGCTTGGCGCAGGGTCTGTTCCACCTCGTCCGAGGCGGCCGAAATCAAGACCTCGACTTTGCGCCCCGGCGGGACCTGTATCTCGCCGCGAATGATCCGCACCCCGGTCACCACCTCTTGCAGGCGCTGCATTTGCGCTTCGGCCTCCCGGTCTATCAGGGCGGCGTCGCATTCCGGCCAAGCCGCCACCATGATGCTGTTAGCCGACGAGCCGTGGGGCAGGGCCTGCCACAAGGTCTCGGTGATAAAGGGCATAATGGGGTGCAAAAGCCGCAGGGCGGTTTCGAGTATCCGCACGAGATGCTCTTGGGCCACGCGCCGTGCCTCGGGATCGCCTCCCTGCAACCGCACCTTGGCCAATTCGAGGTACCAATCGCAATAGTCGCGCCAGACGAAGTCGTAAATCGCCCGCGTCAGGTCGCTGAGGCGATGGGCTTGCAGGGCCTCGGTCATCTCGCGCACCCCCCCCTGCAACCGGCTCCAGATCCAACGGTCGGCCAATTCGCTCCGCTCGCAGGGGCTTGGCTCGTATCCAGCGCTGTTCATCAGCACGAAGCGGGTCGCATTCCACAGCTTGTTGCCAAAGTTGCGGCCGGCCTCCGCGCTGGCCGAGGCCTGCACTTGGTTGTTGGCGACCGCGGCATCAAAACGCACGTCTTGGACGGCCCCGGCTTGCGCCAGCAGACAGTAGCGGGTCGCATCCGCGCCGTAGCGCGCGACTAAGTCGAGCGGGTTGAGGCCCGTGCCCAAGCTTTTGCTCATGCGGCGGCCGTCTTGGGTCAGAATGGTCGGGTGAACCAGCACCGTCTTAAAGGGAATTTGCTCCACGCACTCTAGCGAGGTCATGGCCATCCGCAACACCCACAAATAGAGAATGTCGCGGGCGGTGATGAGCAGATCCGTGGGATAAAAGTACTCCAGCGCGTCGCTGCGCTGCGGCCAGCCGAGGGTGGCAAAGGGCCATAGGGCGGAAGAAAACCACGTGTCGAGCACGTCTGGGTCTTGCACCCAATCCCGGCCGCCGCATTCGGCGCAGGCGGCTGGCTCAGCCGCGCTGACTACGGGCTTGGCTCCGGCCACCACCGACACCCTGAAGTTGCCCTCGCGCAGAGCCTGCTCCCGGTCCAAGTCGCCCATAGGGATCAGCCCAGCTACACTGCAATGGGTACAATACCAAGCCGGGATGCGATGCCCCCACCAAATCTGCCGCGACAAAGCCCAATCGCGTATTTGGTCCAACCACTCGATGGCATAGTGGCGGAAGCGGTCGGGCGCGTATTGGATATCCTGCCGCACGAGCACGGGCCGCGCCCTAACCGCCAGTTCCTGCATGTTCATAAACCACTGCTCCATCGGCAGGGGTTCGACGACCGTGCCGCACTTGTCGTGGTGGGGTACGGCGTGTTGATGATCCTCTATTTTTGCCAGTAGCCCCTCGGCTGCCAACGCGGTCACGACGGCTTCACGGGCCGCGTAGCGATCCAGCCCGGCAAAGCAGCCGGCCGCCTCGGTCATAGCTCCGTCAAAGCCGATGACTTGGATTTGCGCTAGGTCGTGGCGCAGCCCTAGCTCGTAGTCATTGGGATCGTGGGCCGGCGTGACCTTGACCGCGCCACTGCCCAGCTCGGGATCGGCGTATTCGTCGGCGACGATGGGGATGGCTCTATCCGTCAGCGGCAGTTCGACTTGTAGGCCGATGGCCTCGCGCCAGCGGTCGTCGTTGGGGTGGACGGCCACGGCCGTGTCCCCGAGCATGGTTTCCGGTCGCGTGGTGGCGACCACGACTTGCAGCGCACCCTCTTGGGCCGGATAGCGAATGTGCCACAAGTGGCCGGCGACTTCGCGCTCTTCGGTCTCCAAGTCGGAAATGACGGTGCGGCACTGCGGACACCAGTTGATCATGCGGGTACCGCGGTAAATCCACCCTTTCTCGGCAAAGTGTGCGAAGGCCTGCAGTACGGCCTCAACGTATTCCTCGTCGAGCGTGAACCGCTCCCACCGCCAATCGTAGCTGGCCCCGAGTTGGCGCAATTGGCGGTAGATGGCGTCCCCGTATTTTTCCTTCCACTGCCAAATCCGGTCGAGCATGGCGTCGCGTCCCAAGTCGTAGCGATTCTTGCCCTCGGCCTGCAAAAGCTCCTGCTCGACCTTCATCTGAGTGGCAATGCCGGCGTGATCAGTGCCCGGCAGGCAGAGCGTCTCAAAGCCCTGCATCCGCTTCCAGCGCACCACTAAGTCGTGAATGGCGTGTTGAATCGCGTGGCCCATGTGCAACTCGCCCGTCACGTTGGGTGGGGGAATCACTATGCAGTAAGGGGGTTTGTCCGGGTTGATCCCCGCGTTAAAAAGGCCGTTTTGCTCCCAGAAATCGTACCATTTTTTTTCAATCGCCACCGGATCGTACGTCTTGGCCAATTCTTCCGTCATGCCGCGTCCTTGTCCTTGTGTTTAATGGGATTTAGAAATATAACCCTTTCTCCTACCCTGACAATTTTGCTCGCCGCGCTCGTCTGTCTATCTTGTGTCTAGTTCACCTGTGCGAGGCGATTCAATATGGGCAACTGGTCCAAGCTGCAAACCGAGCAGCGCAATCCAGCCACTGAGCACATCGACGCGGTCTCGACGCTAGAGATGCTGGCGATCATCAATCGAGAAGACGCTCTCGTGCCGGCCGCAGTCGCCGCGCAATTGGGGGCCATTGCCGAGGCAGTTGACTTGGTGGCCAGCCGGCTTGGGAGCGGAGGCCGTCTGTTCTACCTCGGCGCGGGCACCAGCGGTCGGCTCGGCGTGCTGGATGCGGCTGAATGCCCCCCCACCTTTGGCGCAAACCCCGAGTTGGTGCAGGGCCTAATCGCCGGCGGGCCAGCGGCCCTGTACCAAGCCGTAGAAGGCGCAGAGGACGACCGCGAGGCCGCGCCAAGCGAATTGGCCCGGCGGGGCTTGGGCCCGGCCGACGTGGTCATGGGCATTGCCGCCAGCGGCGTAACCCCTTTCGTTATCAGCGGCATGGAGTACGCCGCCGAGCGGGGTTGTCCGACGATCTTTTTTACGTGTAGCCCCACGGCTGCCGAGTCCGTTGCCGCCGCGATCAAGATCGTCCCCGAGGTCGGCCCGGAAGTCATCACCGGATCGACGCGGATGAAGGCCGGAACGGCGACCAAGCTAGCTCTCAACATGATCAGCACCGGCACCATGGTGAAATTGGGCAAGACATACGGCAACCTCATGGTGGATCTCCAACCCACCAATGCCAAGCTGCGCGACCGCGCCGAGCGCATCTTGGCGGCCCTGACCGGGGCCTCGCCTCAAGTGGCCGCCGCCCGGCTACAAGCAGCCGAGGGCGGCTTGAAGCTGGCGCTGGTCATGGAGCTGTGCCAACTAGAGCGCGCACGAGCACAGCAGCTACTCGACACCTGCGGCGGGAGCGTCAAGGCCGCCACCCTCGCCATCGGAGCAGCCCGTTGCAACACGCAAACCTAGGCCGCACGAACTTGTGCCTGTCGGTCTTGGGCCTTGGCACCGTACAATTGGGCATGGCCTATGGCTGGGACCATCAGCCACCGCCGCCGGATCACCGCGCGATTGGCCTGATCCGCCGCGCCTTGGAGTTAGGCATCAACTACATCGACACGGCCGCGGCCTACGGCCGCAGCGAAAGCCTCGTGGGCCGGGCGTGTGCTGGGCTGAAGTGTCGGCCCGTGATTGCCACCAAGCTCTCCATCCGCGATGCCGACAGCGCGCGGCTGCTGACCGGGCAGGCGCTGCGCCAGTCCGTCGAGCAGGCGCTGCGCCAGAGCTTGCAGACGCTCGGCCTCGATGTGCTCGAACTCGTGCAGTTGCACAGCCTCGACACGCGCTTTGCAACCCCGGAACTGCTGGACCTGCTAGCGCACTACTGCCAACGCGGCTGGGTGCGCTATTGGGGCGTTACGACATACGGCGAAGAGGCCCCGCTCAATGCCTTAGATCATCCCGAGCTAATTTCCGCACTGCAAGTACCTTATAGCGCACTCGACCGCCAGATGGAACGCAAGGTGTTCCCCCGCGCTCGAGCACAGGGCACGGGCGTCGTCCTGCGCTCCGTTTTCCTCCAAGGCGTCCTGTCGCATCGGCTCGACTCGCTCCCGGCCTCGTTGGCTGGTCTGTCCCCCTTGGCCGCTCCCCTGCTGCGGTTGGCGCGGGACGCAGGCATGGAACTGGCCGAACTGGCCCTGCGCTTTGCCGCCTTTGCTTCCGGCGCTCATTCAGCTATTTTCGGCACCACGAGCGTCCCTGAGCTCGAAGCCAATATCCGCGCGGTCGAGGCTGGTCCCCTACCGCCCGATCTAGTAGCAGCCGTGCGTACGATCGCGGTTGCGGATTCAACTTTGCTCAACCCCGGCAACTGGAGGTTGTCTAAGCCGTGAACACACCCACGCCCGGCCAAGCAGTTGGCGATTTAGAAACCCCGGTGCTGCTGCTCAATCTCGACCGCTTTGAATCCAATGTGCGGCATTTGGCCGCGTATTGCCGCGCCAACGGCAAGGCATGGCGGCCCCATAGCAAGGCGCACAAATCCCCGGCCATAGCCCACATTGAGCTGGCCAACGGGGCTTGTGGCATCACCTGCGCCAAGTTGAGCGAAGCCGAGTGGATGGTCGCGCATGGCGTATCCTCCATCTTGCTGGCCAACCAGATCGTCAGTCCGGCGAAATTCGCCGCCCTAGCCCGCCTGCAACACCGAGCCGAAGTCATTGCCGCCGTGGATAATATCGCCGTCGTCGAACCTATGGCCACAGCGGCCGCGGCCGCGGGCGTCCGCATCCCCGTGGTCGTGGAGATCGACATTGGCATGAAGCGGGTCGGCGTGGCACCTGGCCCTCCTGTTCTCGCTTTGTCCAAGGCCATTAGCGACCAACCTAAGCTGGCGTTCAAGGGCCTGATGGGCTACGAGGGCCACGTGCTCGACTGCTGGCCCCACTCGGCCAAGCAAAAGGCTTGTTACCATGCACTGGATCTATTAGTAGAGTCGCGCAACTTACTGGAAGACAATGGCATACTGGTGGAGATCGTCAGCGCCGGTGGCACGGGTTCATACGAGATCAGCGCCCTCCACGACGGGATCACCGAGCTTCAAGCCGGCGGTGGCGTGTTCATGGACGCCATGTATCGCCACACCTGTCACGTTGAAGCCCTCGCCCCCGCCCTAACGGTGCTCACCACGATCACCAGCCGCGCTGCCGACCGGGTCGTCGTCGATGCTGGCTTTAAGACGCTGTCGTCCGGCCACCGGCCGCCGGAGGTGCTGGGCCGAAGCGATCTGCGCTTGCGCGGCCTGTCTGCTGAACACGGCATCTTCGACATCGTAGAGGGCCAAGCCGGGCCGGCCTTGGGCGAGCGGATCGAATTGCTCGTCGGCTATTCGGATTCGACGACTGTCCTCCACAATTACTTCGTCGCCCTCCGCAAGGGGCGCGTAGAGAAAATATGGGACATCTCGGCGCGAGGCCTCTTGCACTAACGCCGAGTAATAGCAACGGAGAAAGCCAATGACTAAAGCCGAGATCGCCCAGCAGCTAGCCCAGAGCACTGGACTCTCCCAAGTGGATACCGCGGCCGTCATCGAGGGTTTCATCGAAGCCATCGCCCAAGCCCTCGAAGCGGGCGATCACGTCGAAATCCGCAGCTTTGGTACCTTCAAGGTCGTGGAGCGCGCACCGCGCATCGGCCGCAACCCCAAAGCCGGCGTGACCATCGCAATTCCCAAGTGCCAAACCCCGACCTTTAAACCGTCCAACGCCGTAAAGAGCCGAGTTGTCCAGCGCGAATCATGAACCTGCTGTTGATTTCGGTCGATAGCTTGCGCTTGGATTTTGCTCCAGGGGTCAGTGCGGCCGTGCGCACGCCCCGATTTTCCGACTTGACGTGCGATTTTCACCTCTGTCAGCGCTGTTTTTCGGTTTCCTCGGCGACTCGCCCGGTCCACACCTCGCTTTTTACCGGGCTATACCCGTTTGAACACGGCATCGAAGGCCAGCAGTCGCCGACTATGCGGCAGGGATTTGCCGATCTCTTCACCCTTTGCCGCCGAGCCGGCTATGCGATCGGCGCGTTCTCAGAGGCCCCGGACATTTTCACCGGCCTGAGCTACGCCGATCACATAGCCCCTTTGCCGGCCGACGAGCAGCTTACCGGCTGGCTGCAACGCCGCGAGCCGACCTTCCTCTTCGTCCACTACTGGAGCGTTCACGCCCCTTACGGCGCGGCCGATGGCTTGGCCTTTGGGGAGACCGGGCGGCTTTTGGCCGCCGGGCGGCTCGACCTCGTGCAGGCGCGCTATCGCGCCGCCATTGAGCGGCTCTTCGAGCAGCGCATCGCTCCGCTCTTGGCCGCTTTGGACCGCGAGACTTGGGCCGTTTTTATTCTCAGCGATCACGGCGAGAGCTGGCAGCCCGACGAGCCATATCACGGCCACACTTTGCGCAACGATGTGCTCCGCGTCCCCCTGTACTACCGCCTGCCCGGCGCGGACAATTCCGCCCCCGGGCGCGGCTTGATTTCCCTCGTCGATCTTTTCCCTACTTTCTTGTCGCTCTTGGAGTTAGCGCATCCCTACCGCGGCTTTGCCCGCGACATCCGCTCCCCGCTCACACCCCAGTACTACCTCGCCGAAATCGACCCCGGCCCGACGGCCCCCCACTATGGCCGCCAGTGGTCGCTGTTTGACGCAGACGCCAAGTTCAGCTACGACGAACTGACTCAGCGAGAGACCTTAGTCGCCACCTTCAGCGAAACGCCGCGCCCGGCCTTGGGCCGCACACACCAGTACCACGCGGCTTATGCCGCGCTCAAGGCCGCGTCTAACTACGGGCATGCGGATTGGAGACCGGCCGCCGATCGCGCGGTGTTGGAGCAGCGGCTGCGGCAGCTAGGCTATTTGGACTGAGTCAATCGCTGCCCCTCGCCTTCAACTGCCGCAGCACCGCCCCCGCCGATGCCCGTTCCACCACCTTGAACTCGAACAGGTACACGTTCCCATTGAACTCCACCGCCATGTCCCTGCTACTGTCCTCCACCGTGATGTCCAGCCCCAGCGACCTCTTGCCAAATCGACGCGGGCGCGACGGAAAGTAGTGCTTGCCCTCGGCGACCAACCTCCCTATGTAGGCGGTCTTATCGACATAGTAGCAGGCCTCCTCGCGAATCTCACTAAAGGTCTGAATGCCAATGGGCAGTTTGCGCTACTCCCCTAGGATTGATCGGAGGAGACGAACTCGGGTTTTAGGGCCTGATAAGCCGCCCCCAAACGGGCAAATATGTCGGCCCACCGGCGCGGGTAGGATGGATGGCTGTTATTGGGCGCGAAGCCCAACTTGAGATAGCAGCGCAGGGCCGGGATGCGGAAGTCGTCGGTCACCAAGTATATGGGCCGCGGTCCCAGCGCCTTGGCTTGGGCCACGGCCGCCCCGACAATGAACTTGCCCAAGCCGCGCCCTTGAAAGTCCGGGTGGACTGCAACCCAACCGATTTCCCAACACGGCTGCAGCTCGCGGGTGCGGTCGTTGCAACCCGTACAGGCGACGATCTGCCCCTCGCACTCGACAAAGAGCTGGACCCGGGTTTCTTCCAGTACGTCCTCTAGCCGCTGTCGGTCCCAATGGCCCAATTCGCCGTTGGCCTGCAATAGGGCCAACCAGCCTTCCTCGTCGCCCGGCTGGTACGTCCGCAGCCAACAGCCGGCCATTTCCGGCAAGGCCGGGGCCGCCTCGCGTCCATACCAGAGGATGAGCTGGGGTACGGGATTCAAGTGCGGCCTGCCTGACGCCGGAAGAGAGACGACTTAAACTGCTCGGGGCGATGGGGCTGAAGAACGACGATTTCGCACTGAGGAAAGGCTTCGGCCAAACCCGCTGGCCTCCTTTGGTCGTAGCCGAGGGCAATAATATGGGGCGCGATCTCGCCGACGATGCGCAAAAAGTTAAACCCCTCGTGGCCGAGGCGGACTTCGGCGACCTCGGGCAGCCTCTCCAGCGCGGCTTTGCGCTCTTCTTGGGATTGGTCGGGATAGTGCCCCTTGATGCGCCGGACGTTCTCGTCGCGGGCGACCACGACGAACAGTTCGTCGCCCAGCGCAGCCGCCTGCGCGATGCAGGATCGGTGGCCTGGGTGCAGGTAATCAAAAGTGCCGCAGCACAGTACGCGAGTTTTATTCATTGGCGCGCTGAGCTATCCAATACTCGACTCCGCGATCCTTGGCAAAAATGCGACCGAAGCGGTCGGCGTCGGTGTGCTTGCTGAAATAGCCGATCCGCACCCGCACACCAGCACCGCTCTGCACACTATAGGCCGGATAGCCCTCGTCCTTCAATTCGCGCACCTTCTGATCGGCGCGCTTCGCGTCCCGATAGACGCCGACTTGAATGGTGAATTGGCCGTCGGGATCGAAAAATACCGGGCTAGTATCGCTGGCATCACCGGCATCGCTGGCATCGCTGGCATCGGCTGGGGCGACCACAGAGTCAGCCGGCGTTAAAATGACTATCTCGCGGCGACTAGCAGGTTCGGGTTCGGGCACCCGTTTGTCTTCGCGCACCCCGCCGTCGGCGCATCCCCCGGCCCAAAGGACTGTACAGGCGAGCATCCACAGCCTATTGGAATTCACTGCGCTCAATGCACGGCCTTGAGCGCGTCAAAGTGAATGCGGAGGGTTTCTTCGATATCCCCTTCCTCGTGGGCGAGCGAGGGGAACATACATTCGTATTGGGAGGGAGCCAGATAAAGGCCCTGCTCTAGGCAAGCCCAGAAATAGCGCTTAAAGCGCGCTAGATCGACCGTTCCGACGCTGGCAAAATCCACCACCGGACACGAGGTAAAAAACATGCAGAGCATGGCACCAACCCGGTTGAGCGCGTAGTTCAAGCCTAGTTTTTGTAGGTTGTCGGCCATGCCGGCCGCCAAGTCGGCGCAGCGGCTCTCCAGCGTTTCATAGACCCCGGGTTCAGACAGCATGTTCAATTGCTCCAAGCCAGCGGCCATGGCGAGGGGGTTGCCCGATAAGGTGCCGGCCTGCGAGACTTTTATGCCGAGCGGCGACACGTTTTCCATGATCTCTCGCTTGCCGCCGTACGCGGCGGCCGGCAAGCCGCCCCCGACTATTTTGCCCAAGCACGTCAGGTCGGGCATCACGCCATAGCGCTCTTGCGCCCCACCTGGGCCGACGCGGAACCCAGTGATGACCTCGTCGAAGATGAGGACGATCCCCTCTTCGTCGGCGATCTGGCGCAGCGCGGGGAGAAACCCCTTGCGCGGGGGCACGGCCCCCATGTTACCGGCCACTGGCTCGACGATGATGGCGGCGATCTGGCCGCTGTTTTCCCGCACGACCGCACGCACGGCGTCCGCGTCGTTGTACGGCA
Organism: uncultured Latescibacterota bacterium; assembly: GCA_958295495.1. GTDB lineage: Bacteria > Latescibacterota > UBA2968 > UBA8231 > UBA8231. The sequence goes on along the minus strand of OY282352.1, from coordinate 4,826,304 downwards.
GCGTCAAGGTCGAATCAACCACGCTTTGCGGCACGCCCGGACTGGTAGGGACCCCCAAGGTCAGGGCCGAAGACCCGGCTTCGCTCAAGAAACTGTCCCCGTGCCCGTGCCAGCAGCCCTCGAATTTGGCGATTTTGTCCCTTCCGGTATGGCCGCGGGCCAAACGAACCGCGGCCATCGTGGCCTCCGTCCCCGAACTCACCATCCGCACCATTTCAATGGAGGGGACCATGGCGATGATGCGCTCGGCCAATGCGGTTTCCAACTCGGTCGGGGCACCGAAACTGGTTCCCTTCGCGCAAGCCGCTTGGACGGCCTTTACGACGCGGGGATGGGCATGGCCGAAAATGAGCGGCCCCCAAGAGCACACGTAGTCGATGTATTCGCGGCCATCGATATCAAACAGGCGCGAACCAGCCCCCCGGTCGATAAAGCGGGGGCCACCGCCCACCGCGCCGAAAGCTCGCGCCGGACTGTTCACGCCTCCGGGAATGACCTGTTGTGCTTGGGCGAAGGCTGTTGCGGAACTGACTCGTTTCATCTTGAGCACCTAGATTTTTGAGCAGGCAGATTCTTCGGGGTCGGTTTGCGAGGCGGAGGCGGTGGTGGTGGCGGAGGATGTGGCGGTCTAGGCGGGCGAGGCGGAGGCGGTGGTGGCGGAGGATGTGGCGGTCTAGGCGGCTGACTATTCCTAGTTCGGCCTTCTCTAGACATGAGCATAGTACCCTTCTATAGTTTCATAGGCCTTTTTTGTTGCTTTTCTATGGATGCGTTTATGTTCTGAAATACCACACAGGGCAACCCATCCCGTCACATCCGTTAGATCGTCCCTCAGACGGCGATACTTCTCTTGTATGACACCCTCATCCACAGGATCTTCTTGATCAACTTCATTCCACAAATCGCGCCACTGATCCAGCAGTTTATCGCATCGGATATAGATGATCCCAACCAATGCCGCCTTTTTTTCGTAACTCATAATGGCCTCCGAAACAATGGCCCCAGCCAAAACGGCATATACTATGAGGTTAGCCCACTCAGGTATCCTGTCCAGTAGTGCAGTTATGCCTGCCATGCAGAACAGAAGAATAATCCCCCGAAGAATCCAACTGCATCTATTGTAATGCTGAGCCAGATCGCCATAATATCGGACTAGGCGTTCTGCGTCCACTAGCTGGTTCCAGATTTCATCGCGCAACATATCAGGCCTACTTTAGTATAGAGGATAGTATATGAAGTTAATGGATAGCGCTCCCAAGGCCAAGCCATATACCGGGAAAGGCTCAAGGCTATTTTACCAATGGTAAAAGCCCAGTCTCTTCCTCTTCCAAACGTTCGAGAACGACCAGCCGATACGCCCGCCCGCGCTCGCGCATCTCGAGGTCGGCCAAGACCTCGAGAGGATAGTCCTCGGATTCCAAAAGGGCGATGAAGTGATCGAAATCGGCGACTTGGACCACGGCGATTCCACCCGCTCGCAACACCCGCGCCAATTCGGCCAGCTCAGCGGCGGAGTTTTCTCCGGCCAAGCTAAACGTGTAATCGAAACGCGCACCCACAAGAGGCAGATGATCCAGCGCGGCGATTAGGTGCGCTCGGACACCTACTAGCAGGCGCGGCGCAAACGCCTCTTGTAGCGCGACCAACTCGCCAAGATCGCGGCGCGCCCAGAGGACGCAGGCCCCCGGCTGCATGGCCACCAAGCGCGCCAAGCAATACGCCACGGCCGCACTCGGCGCAACACCCGCCCCCAGCCGCAGCCCCAACAGGGCTCGCCGCCCGCTTAGCTGTAAGTGAAGCCGTAGCAGATGCGGCCCTTTGCCGCGGCGCAACCCGTGCTTGTCGCGCAAAACCGCCGCCACGGCTGCGGTCAGCTCGGCCGCGCTGAACCGATAGCGGCCCCGCAGCGTCGCGCTCAAGGCAAAAGCACGGGGGTCAACCGCAGCAGATTGGGCCTGCGCGAGGCTTTGGACTGGCGTCAGATCGCAGCGGGCGATGCGTTTGCTTATGTATTCAAGGCCCGGGCGACCCACCGTAACGCCGTGCATCTGGCTGATTAAACCGGCGCACTGCACGGCCGAGCGCAGTTGTAACAGCCGCCCTGGACTGCGCTTGTACGTAAAAAAAATCTGGCCCACGCGTCCGCCTGGTTCGACTTCGACCTGCTGTATCTCAGGCGCGTGCTCACGCAACTCGTCGAGTGCCACCGCCTCCAATCCGCTCGGTACCGCGATCCAATAGCGATAGATCTTGGCGGCCATTACTCCGCACGTCCCGTGGGCACAATCTGCATCGCGCTCAAGTGCGCCGGCGACAAACAGCTCGCTAGCACTTCGAGGACATCGCCGACCGCGATCTGCTCGTGTACGTCAAAATAAACGCTGGGCGCAGCCCCGCTTGCCGCGGCCGAGCAGAGCAGATCGGCCACGTCCTCTGCTTGCTCCCACGCACGCAGCAGCAGGCCGTAGGCTTTGCGCTTGGCACGGCCCAAATCCGCGGCCACAATGCGCTCGTCGAGGCTGGCCAATGCGGCCTCTATTTCCCCGCACAACCGCTCGCTCTGCTCGGTGTATCCGCCCACCGTGCAAAAGCAGAACGTCGGCTCGGCATAGACCTCGGCCCCAAAGGCATCGCCGTCGATCAGACCGTCTTCGTAGTGGGCGGCAAAAAAATCGCTCGCCGGCCCCAAGGCGATGTCCAAGGCTAGCTCCAAGGCCAATTCCCGCAGCAGCAAGTCGCGGCCCGAGCAGCCCGCCTTGTCGTCGCCGAAAAACAGCAAGGTATAGGGCCGGCTGACCGGCAGTGCCAAGGCCCCGAGCGGCTGCGGGGCCGGCAACACCACCGGGCGCTTCACTCGATCCCATGCGGAGCGGGGTCGGCTGTACTTTAGCAAAGTGGCCTCGACGGCCGCGCAAGTGGCCTCCACATCGAAATCCCCGCACAAGTACAGCCCCATACATTCGGGTCGGTAAAAGACCTCGTGGCAGCGGGTCAACGTGGCCGCGTCGATCTGCCCGATACTCTCCTGCGTACCGGCCATGTCCCACGCCAAGAGGTCATCCCGGTACAGCGCCCCGAGCCCGCGCAAAAACCCGACCCACTCCGGGTCGTCGCAGCTTATCTGTAGCTCGTGGTCGATGATTTCGCGCTCCTGAGCGACGCCAGCCGGCACAACGCGCAGGTCCAACGCAAGCTCGAAGAGCAACTCTAGGTGGGCGGCAAAATGTTCAATGCACGTCAGAGAAAAGATCGTTGAAGTAAAACTGGTGCTGGCGTTTACGTCGCCGCCGCGGCGGTTGATTTGTTCGGTGATGTCGCCGTCGGGTTTGGCAAAAAGGCGGTGTTCGAGAAAGTGCGCGGTTCCAGCGGGCGTGGTCTGTACCTGCCCGGAGCCGCGGGCGTGCAAATGCAGATCGACCGAACCATAGTCTATGTACAGCACGGCCGCTTTTTGCCGACTGCCCGGCCGCGGCACCGCCCACACCTCGAGGCCGCCTAAGCGGCTGCGGTACACGGCTTCTCCCAATAGCGCATCCGCGATCATGTTCTCACGTCCCGTGCAATAGAAAGGCCGTATCCGCTGCAATGCCACCGGCCACGTGCGTTAGCTCCTCAACGCCGACTTGCTCAATGCGCTGCCACAGCGCTTCTGGGGACTGGCTGCCCCCTATCAGCCCCTCCCGCAATTGATAGCGAAAAAAGCCCTCGCGGTCTTCGGCCAGCCCCAACAGCCGCGCCCGCAGCAAGCGCCGTGCGGCTTCGATTTCCCGAGGATCAAAGACCCCTGAGCGCAGCGCTTGAAGCTCTTTCTCCACCTTATCCCGGACCTCGGGATACGCGGCGGCCTCAATGCCCGCGGCCACAAAGAGCAGTCCGCTCAAGGTCTCGATATGCGATGCGATGTAGTAGCACAAGCCTTCCTCTTCGCGGAGGTGCTTAAACAGCCGCGATGGGCCATCGCCGCCGAGCATCAGGTTTAGGAGTACCAAAGCCGGATAGTCGTCTGCGCCATAAGCGACTTGGGTGCGATAGCCCAACACCATTTTTGCCTCGCGCACCGCTTGGCATTCAAAAACCTCGCGCCGCAGACCAGCAATGCTCGGGCGCGGAGGTTGGGGCGAAAACTGTAGTACGACGCGCTCCCAAGCAAAGAGCGATTCCATCAAGGGCTGAATCTGCTCCAAGCGCAAATCGCCGCTTACGAAAAGGTCTAGGCGATCGGCAGCCGTCCGCTCGCGGTGGAAAGCCCACAGTTGGTCGGCCTGCACGGCGGCAAAGTCCGCCGGGTTGCCCAGCGGCGACAGGCCCAGGGGTTCGCCCCGGCACATCTCTTCGCTGCACCGCCTTTGTGCGTAGCCTAGTTTGTCGTTGAAGCCATCGGCGATTTGCTGCGTGAGGCCGTGCTTTTCTCGCTCCAGATAATCGCGCTGGAACCCGCTGCCATCGCGCAAAACATCGCGGAGGAAGGTCAGGCCGCGCGCCAGTATCCCTTTCTCCCCAAGGAAGTTCTCGTCGATGACCTCTAGGCACAAATGAATGAACTGATGCTCGCCTAAGCGATCGACTTGCACCGAGTAATGCGCTCCGTAGAGATCGTCGATAAAGCGGTTGAGGCTCTGCACATCGGGCAGCTTGTGCGTACCCCGCGCCAGCAGTCGGCTGCTCAGGGCCACGAGCGAATGTCGCGGCGCACGCAGCGGCGTACTCAGACACACATCCACCCGGATCGTCTTGTACAACCCAATGCTGTGCAGGTGCAAATAGACGCCATCCGCGAGTTGGACGCGGGTGAGTTCACCGGCTGTGTGCATTGGCGCGCAGCGTCCTTCTTAGTTTAGTTTCGCCTGCATGAATCCTCTCGACAACATCCGCGTCGTGCTCGTCGAGCCGGCCACGCCCGGCAACATCGGCGCTACAGCCCGCGTCCTCAAAACCACGGGCATAAGCCAGTTGGCCTTGGTCAATCCCGGGGCGTGGGATACGCCGGAAGCGCGCGCCTTTGCCCACGGGGCCGGCGATATTCTCGACGGCAGCCAAGTCTTTCCCAGCCTCGCAGCAGCCGTAGCCGATTGCCACATCGTCGTCGGCACGACCCATCGGCAGGGCCGCTTCCGCGCGGTTACTTCGGCCCCGCACCCCCTTTTTGCCCAACTAGCCTCCCAAGTACATCACCGCTGCATCGCCCTCGTGTTTGGCCGCGAAAGGGACGGCTTGTGGCATGAGGAACTCGCGCTCTGCCACCAAGTGCTGAGGTTCCCCACGGCCGTAGCCTATCCTTCCCTCAACCTCTCCCACGCCGTGCTCCTGCTCACTTATGGCCTGTATGCGGCCGTGAGCGAAAAGCCACCGGACCCGCCTGTTCAACTAGCTACAGCCGGCGAGCGCGAACAAATGTACGCCCAGATCCTGCAAGCCCTTGCCGAGATAGAGTTTACCCCGTACAACAACGAGCCGGATCACTTCGGCCGTGTGCTGCGCCGCTTCTTCAACAAGGTCGATTTGGAAGTGCGGGATGTGCGGGCGATTCAGACAATATGCGGCCAGATCCGCAAATTCAGCCGCCGCTATCGCCGCCGCGCCGTGCAGTCCGGCCTCAGCGAGGCCGACTGATGGGCCACTTGGTCCAAGTCCGAGTCAACCATCTGCTGTACCATTTCCTCAAAGCCGACCTCGGGTTCCCAACCGAGTTTTTCCCGCGCCTTAGTCGCATCGCCCAACAGGATATATACTTCGGCGGGCCGCAAAAAGCGCTCATCCACGACTACGTGTTGCCGCCAGTCCAAGCCGGCGTGGGCAAAGGCGACCTCGCAGAATTCGCCAACGGTGCGGGTGGTGCCCGTGGCGATGACGTAATCGTCGGGTTCGTCCTGCTGGAGCATCATCCACATCGCGCGGACATAGTCGCCCGCATAGCCCCAATCGCGGCGGGAATCGAGGTTGCCGAGGCGCAGCTCTTGGTCCAGCCCGCATTTGATGCGGGCCACGCCATGCGTGATTTTGCGGGTGACGAATTCGCGCCCGCGGCGCGGCGACTCGTGATTGAAGAGAATGCCCGTACAGGCGAACAGGTCGTAGCTCTCGCGGTAGTTGATGGTGATCCAATGCGCGTAGAGCTTGGACACCCCGTAGGGCGAGCGTGGATAAAAGGCCGTTTGCTCGCTCTGCGGCGTCTCCGGTGCCTTGCCGAACAACTCGCTGGTGCTGGCTTGGTAAAAGCGAATGTTCTCGTCGCAGACGCGGATGGCTTCGAGCAGCCGCGTCACGCCCAAGCCGGTTACTTCGCCGGTCAACATGGGCTGCTCCCAAGAGACCGGCACAAAGGACTGGGCACCCAGATTGTACACTTCCTGTGGCCGCGCGGTCTGCAGCGCCGAAACCAGCGACTTCTGGTCCAACAAATCGCCGGAGATCAGCTCGATTTTGTCCTGCAAATGGCTGATCCGCTCGAAATTGACCGTGCTACTGCGGCGGACCAGCCCGAAAACCTCATAGCCCTTTTCCAGCAGCAATTCGGCCAAGTATGAACCGTCTTGGCCGGTAATGCCAGTGATTAAGGCGCGCTTTTGACTCATTTCACTCCTCTTGTAGGTACGTTTCTACAGGTTGGCAGGAACAGATCAGGTTGCGATCGCCCTGCGCGTCATTCAGCCTCCCTACGGCCGGCCAGAACTTGCGCTCTAGCAGCCAAGGCGCTGGCAGGGCGGCAACGGCCCTAGAATAAGGCCGATCCCACTCGGCGGCCAGCACGACATCCACGGGGTGCGGCGCGTGGACGAGCGGGTTGTTGGCGCGGTCCATCTCCCCGTCAGCTACTTGCCGGATTTCGCCGCCAATGGCGATCATGGCCGCGCAAAATCGGTCCAATTCGGCCTTAGACTCGCTCTCAGTAGGTTCGACCATCAGGGTCCCGGCGACTGGGAAGGATACCGTAGGCGCGTGGAACCCGTAGTCCATCAGCCGTTTAGCCACATCTTCTACGCCAATGCCGTACTCCCGCGCCCAGCGCAGATCGAGGATGCACTCGTGGGCCACGCGCCCGTTGCGCCCCTTGTATAGCACGGGAAAGGAATCCGCGAGGCGGCTGCTCAAGTAATTGGCGTTGAGAATCGCCACCTGCGTCGCTTTGGCGAGGCCCGAGCCGCCCATCAGCCGCAAGTACGCCCAAGATATGAGCAGAATCGAGGCACTGCCCCAAGGAGCGGCCGCAATAGGGCCAATCGTTTCACCGCCTAAAGGCGGCGGGTGAGGCGTTTCACCGCCTAAAGGCGGCGGGAGGGACGTTTCACCGCCTGAAGGCGGCGGGAGGGACGTTTCACCGCCTAAAGGCGGCGAGGGGGACGCTTCGGCCCCGCCGGGGGGGACGAGGGGGTGCGAAGGCAGGAACTCCACCAAGTGCTCGGCCACGGCAATGGGCCCCATCCCCGGGCCGCCCCCGCCGTGGGGGATGCAAAAGGTCTTGTGCAAATTCAGATGGCACACATCAATGCCGATTTCCCCGGGCCGGCACAATCCCACCAAGGCATTCATATTGGCACCGTCCATATAGACCTGACCGCCCGCTTGGTGGACGACCGCGCAGATCTCGCCAATGGCCTCTTCAAACACCCCGTGGGTTGAGGGGTACGTCACCATTAGGGCCGCTAGCCGCTCGCGGTGTGCGGCGGCCTTCGCCCGCAGGTCTGCCAAGTCGATATTGCCCTCGCGGTCACAGGCGATGACTACCACGTCCAATCCGGCCATAACCGCGCTGGCTGGGTTCGTTCCATGAGCCGAGGCCGGAATGAGGCAGACGTTGCGCTGGGCCTCTCCGCGCGTCTGGTGGTATTTGCGCACGATGAGTAGGCCGGCGTATTCGCCCTGCGAACCCGCGTTGGGTTGCAGCGAAACGCCCTTGAGGCCGGTGATTTCGCGCAGCATGCCCTCCATTTCGGTGAAAATCGCCGCGTAGCCTCGCGCTTGCTCTACGGGCGCAAACGGATGCAGCGCAGCGAATTCGGGCCAAGTAATCGCCATCATTTCCGCGGTCGCATTGAGCTTCATGGTACACGAGCCGAGGGGAATCATCGCGTGGACCAAGGACATATCTTTGGCTTCGAGCCGGCGCATGTAGCGCATCATTTCCGTCTCGGAGTGATGCGACGCAAAGACTGGATGCTCCATGAAGCGCGAGTGGCGGATGTGGACAGGTGCCCATGCAGGCTCTGCATCGACTTGGGCGGGTAGCTCGCCGCCCAGCAAGGCGAGGATGGCTTGCAAATCGGCCTTGTGGGTCGTTTCGTCGAGGGCAATGCCCCAGTGTCCGTCCCCTAAATCGCGGAAGTTCATCCCCTCGGCCCGCGCCCGCGCCAACAGCGCGGGGCCCCGCGCTCCCACCTCAACGCGCAGCGCGTCGAAGTACTGGTCGTGGACGATTCGGTAGCCGGCTTCTTCCAGCCCGCGGGCGAGCACCCGCGCCTGGCGGTGTAGGCGGCGAGCCATGCGCCGCAACCCATCCGGCCCGTGATAGACCGCGTACATGCTCGCTACCACGGCCGGCAAGACCTCGGCCGTGCATATATTGCTCGTCGCCCGTTCTCGTTTGATGTGCTGTTCGCGGGTTTGCAGGGCCATGCGTAGGGCAGGCTGGCCGCGGACGTCCTCAGAGACGCCAACGATGCGCCCGGGCACCTGCCGCTGGAACTCGGGTCGCGTCGCCAAAAAGGCTGCGTGCGGGCCGCCGTATCCCATCGGCATGCCAAAGCGCTGCGCGCTCCCGATGGCCGCTGCGGCCCCAAACTCCCCCGGGGGCCGCAGCAAACACAGGGCGAGCAAATCGACCGCCACGCATACCAGCGTCTGATGGGCGTGCGCCTGAGCGCAAAACTCGGCGTAGTCGTGTAGAGCACCATCTGAGGCTGGGTACTGGAGCAAGGCGGCGAAGGCCCCAGCCGCAAAATCCCATTCTCGATGATCGCCCACTACAACCTCCCACCCCCGCGACTCGGCTCGGACCTCGACCACCGCTATGGTTTGCGGATGGCAGGCCGACGAGACAAAGACGCGCTGGCTCGCGTTTTTCTTTTGCACCGCCCGCAGCATGGCAATGGCTTCGGCCGCGGCCGTGGCTTCGTCCAACAAGGAGGCATTGGCCAAGGCAAAACCCGTCAGGTCGCCGATCATGGTCTGGAAGTTGAGTAGGGCCTCTAGCCGCCCCTGGGCGATTTCGGACTGGTAGGGCGTGTACTGGGTGTACCAGCCTGGATTCTCCAAGATGTTGCGTTGGATCACCGGAGGGGTTATGCAGTCTGAGTAGCCCATGCCGATAAAACTGCGGTGTATGCGATTCTGGCTGGCCAATTCGCGCACCCTCTCCATCAGTTCGTACTCGCTGATACCTTCTCCTAGCGCCAAGGGGCCTTGCATCCGAATCGCCGCTGGCAGGGACTCGGCCATGAGGTCGTCCAAGCTGTCAGCTCCCACGGCCGCGAGCATGGCCGCTACATCGGCGGCCGTAGGGCCGATGTGCCGGCGGACAAAATCATCGCGAGGTCCAAATTCGTCGCCCATGCGACCTCCGTTGCACTGCCTGCAGGCAGTGGTTAAGACGTTGCAGTTCAGTCCTTTTTAAGGGCTGAGGACACAAAGGGCGGCTTGACCACCACGGCGAGTTGCCGCTTGCCCTTCATGCCGATGTACACCTCGGTGCCTATTTTTTGCGTGCCGCGCTGTAAGTAGGCCAGCCCGATCCCCTCTTCGAGCACCGGCGAGTGCGTCCCACTCGTCACGGCACCCACCTGCTTTCCGCGTTGGTCGAAAACCGGATAATCCGGCCGGGGAATGCCCCTTTCCAGCATGCGGAAGCCGCGCAGGCGGGGATAACCTCCGGCCGTGCGCTGCGCCCGCAGCGCCGCGGCCCCGACGAAATTCGCCTCTTTTTCCAAGTCTAAGGTCCAAGCCAAACCCGCCTCTAGGGGCGTCGTCTGCTCGTTCAATTCGCGGCCATAGAGACAAAACCCCATCTCGACGCGCAAGGTGTCGCGCGCCCCTAGTCCACAAGGCTGGGCACCGGCCGCCCGGAGCCGTGCCCACAGCGCGGCGACTTGGTCGGCCGGGCACATGATCTCAAACCCGTCTTCGCCGGTGTAGCCATTGCGGCTGAGCAACGCTCGTATCCCGGCGATCTCCATCGCCGCGAAGCGATAGTACCCTAGCGCTACGCTAGCCGGTCCAGCGAGTGCTTCGACTAGGGCGGCGGCCTGTGGCCCCTGCACCGCTACCATGCCCTGTTCATCGCTCAAGTCCTCGATTTGCACATTGGACCAACCCGCTGCGCGTGCGGTAATCCACTGCCAGTCAGCAGCCTTCCGGCTCGCGTTGACCACCAAGAGGTACTCCTGCTGTGCGAGCCGATAGATCACCAGATCATCCACACATCCCCCCCGTTCATTGCACAGCGGCGCGTAGAGCATTTGGCCAATGGTCAATTCGCGCACCCGCGCCGGCAAGAGGCTGTCGAGAAAGGCCAACCCACGCTCCCCGGAAACGGCGATCCGGCCCATGTGCGAGATGTCGAACAGCCCGACTGCTCGGCGCACCGCCCAGTGTTCGCTGCGGATGCCCTCGAACTGGACCGGCATTTCCCACCCGCCAAAGGGCACCATGCGCCCGCCTTCGGCGACGGCGACCTCATAGAGGGGCGTCCGCTGCAAGTGCTCATTTGTCATGGCGGCCTCTTCCCGGCGCGGCGCAGACCAACTCGGCCCACAGGGTTTCTGCCTGCGCGGCGAGCGCGGCCAAGCTTCTGTTGTTGTCGATGACAACAGAGGCGCGAGCCTTTTTTTCTTGCGGGTCCATCTGGCGGGCCATCCGCTGTCTAATCTCGCACACCGGCAAGCCACTGCGCTGCTGCACCCTCGACAGGCACTGTTCCTCCTCAGCATCGACCACCACGATCCGGTCGAAGTGCCCCTCGTTCCCCCACTCGTATATCAGGGGCGCGTCAAATACCACGACCCCCCCGCCGGCCTCCTCCACGGCCCGCGCCAGCCGGCGCTCTATGGCCGCTGATAGTGGGGGCCGCATAATCGCCTCTAACCGCTGGCTCGCCTCGTCTGACCGCAGGGCGCGACGCCCCAACTCCTGGCGGTCCAAGCGCCCGTCTGGGCCGAGCAAATCGCGGCCGAATGCCGCTTGTAGATTCTCCATCACCGCTGGGATTGTCGCCACTTCGCGGGCCACTTCGTCGGCATCGACCCGCAGCGCGCCAAATCCGGCGAGCATTTGCGCCAGTGCGGACTTGCCCGCACCCATGCCGCCGGTAATGCCTACGAGCACGCGCACCCGCGACCAGCTAGGGCCAACCAACGGAATTCAAAAAATCGTACCACTATGCCTTGCAGTGAGTTAAGGGAGAAACCTTCGGTGGGCAACGACGCGCTGCGAACAGGGTAAAATGTACCGCACCGACCCAGCGCGGTCAACCGACCTGTGCGGTGCCCCATTGACACTATATTGGGCATCGCCTATAGTCCATTAATCTAATCAGCTAATCGGTTCTCTTCTCACGACAGAATAGGACATGGCCATCGTACCCGTAGTAATCGAACAGACCGGCCGCGGCGAGCGCGCCTACGATATTTTCTCTCGCCTCCTCAAGGAGCGGATCATCTTCATCAGCACCCCGATCGACGACCACGAAGCCAACCTCGTCATCGCCCAGTTGCTCTTTCTGACCTCGGAAGATCCCAAGAAAGACATCTCGCTCTACATCAACAGCCCCGGCGGCAGCCTCACGGCTGGCTTGGCCATCTACGACACCATGAAGTACGTCCCCTGCGACGTAGCGACGCTGTGCATCGGCCAAGCGTACAGCATGAGCGCGATCCTCCTCGCCGGCGGGACCAAGGGCAAGCGCCACGCCCTTGCTCATTCTCGGCTCATGCTACACCAGCCTTGGGGAGGCCTCCGCGGCCAAGCGGCCGACATCGAAATCCACGCCCGCGAAATCGTGGAGTGGCGCGACCGGCTCAACCAGCTCTTAGTCCAAGATACCGGCCAGCCGCTCGAGCGCATCGAACTGGTCACCGAGCGCGATTACTTTCTTTCGCCTGCAGAGGCGATCGACTTCGGCCTAATCGACGGCTTGCTGACGTCCGAAAAAGAGCTGGCAGCCCTCGCCGACTAATGACCCAGCGGAAAGGCGATCACCTCGTCTAAGCAAGACGCACCGGCAACGACCATGACCAACCGATCCAACCCCAAGGCCACGCCACCAGCCGGCGGAATGCCCCGCTCCATAGCCGCGAGAAACGCCTCGTCGGCCGGTGCGCCCCCCGACTGCGCGCTTTGCGCAAAGCGCGCGCGCTGTTGGGCTGGGTCGTTTAACTCGGTATAGCCATTCGATAGCTCCACCCCTCCCAAATATGCTTCCGTTCTCTCGGCTACGGCCGGATCGCCTTCTTTTAGTTTGGCCAATGCGGCCAACTGCCGAGGGTAATCGAAAAGGTGGACAGCTCCTAGTTTAGCCAATTCTGGCTCGACTTTTTCCAGCAGAATTTTGTGGTATAAGTCCTCCCAACTGTCCTCTCGTCTAGCGCTGCCATAGCCCAAGGCACGGGCGCGGCGAAAAAGCGATTCCGCGTCTGCACAGGCCTCTAAATCGACCGCGGCCCAGCGCGCAAAGGCATCGCGGACGCGGACCCGCTCCCACGGCGGCTGTACGCCGATCTCGCGCTCTGCCCGGACCACGCTAGACTGCCCCAAGACGCTTTTCACCACATGGGCCACCAAATTCTCGACATCGGCCATGATTTCCTCGTAACTAGCATACGCCCGATACCATTCGATTAGGGTAAATTCGGGATTGTGTTGCGGCCCTAGCTCCCCATTGCGGTACGAGCGGCTGATCTGGTAAATCCGCTCAAAGCCCACCCCTAGCAACCGCTTCATGTACAGCTCGGGAGAGGGAGCAAGATAAAGCGGCTCTTGCGCCTTATCTGCTTGGTACTCTGTGGCGAATAGCTGGATGTGTTCCTCTTGCGCCGAGGCGCGGGCCAAAGTGGGCGTCTCCACGGCGAGGAAGTTCGCGTCGCGAAAAAAATCGCGGACGGAGTCTAACACGGCGGACCGCACCCGCATATTCGCCCACAACCCATCGGCGTGGAACCGCGCCCAATCCCCCTGGTGCCACGCCGCGCCGCCAAGGGCTAACAAACGGATTTGACTAACGTCTATAACTCCTTCTACAGCAACCCCATATAGCTCGACTATATCTCCGGCTTTTATCCCTTCTGCCTGCGTCTTCACGACGAAATCAACCTCTTCGCTCTCGTCTGCGATCCGCCCCCGCCCTTCGGAGAGGTAGAGGAGCCGCCCCCGCACGGCCACTTCCCCGACCGCGCCCGCCGCCGCGGCCGCAGGCTGGTGCCGCCACAGCACCCGCGATGGATAGTGCCTAGACTGCATGGCGCGTTTCCCACAAAAAAGCCCCTTCTCCGGCAGCACGTACTCGCCAGCGGAAAAGGGACATAATTAAAGCTCAACGCCCGGTTGAGAAATCAAGCTCGCTTCTTGTTGTACACAAAAGTCGGCGGGGCCTTGTTTTCGATGAACTCTTTGGTAATGACGCATTCGGCGATGTCGTCCCGGGTCGGGAGATCGAACATGATTTCAAACATGACGGTCTCTAAGACTGCCCGCAGACCGCGCGCGCCCATCTCCTTTTCTTGGGTCAATTCGACGACCTTATTCAGGGCCTCCTCTTCAAACCGCAGGGCAATACCATCCATCTCAAACAGCTTCTGATACTGTTTGACGAGTGCGTTCCGCGGTTTGAGCAGGATGTCCATTAGCACCTGATCACTGAGGGGGTGTAAGATACCCACCACCGGCAAGCGACCAATCAACTCGGGAATTAGGCCGTACTGGATCAATTCTTCGGGTTCGACTCGCGCCAGCAGATTGGCCCCGTCCACTTCCTCGCGGTCGTCGAGGGGACTGCCAAATCCTATGGCCTGAGTCCCGATGCGCTGGCTGATAATTTTGTCCAGCCCATCGAAAGCACCTCCGCAGATAAAGAGAATGTTTTTAGTGTTTATTTGTACCAAGGGCTGTTCGGGATGTTTACGTCCCCCCTTCGGTGGCACCCCCGATACCGTCCCCTCTAAGATCTTGAGAAGCTCCTGTTGGACACCTTCGCCTGAAACGTCGCGGGTTATGGAGGGATTGCCGGACTTGCGGGCTACTTTGTCCAGCTCGTCGATAAACAAGATCCCGCGCTCGGCTTGTTTGACATCGTAATCCGCGGCTTGGAGGAGCCGCACGAGGATATTTTCCACGTCCTCGCCCACGTATCCGGCCTCGGTGAGGACGGTGGCATCGACGATGGCAAAGGGCACTTCTAATATGCGTGCCAACGTCTCCGCTAAAAGCGTCTTGCCCACTCCGGTGGGGCCGATGAGTAGGATATTGCTCTTGCTGAGCTGGACATCCGCAGCACCGGAATGTACTCGCTTGTAGTGATTGTACACGGCGACCGAGAGCGCTTTTTTGGCGCGTTCTTGGCCGATAATATGCGCGTCGAGATGGGTCTTGATTTCGGCGGGCTTGGGCAGGGGGCGGCCGTTGAGACTGAGCTCGTGCTTGTCGTCCTCTTCCAGCACCTCGGTGCACAAGCCGACGCATTCACTGCATATATACACCGAAGGCCCCTGAATGACCTTTTCGACTTCGTCGCCCCCCTTGCCGCAGAACGAACAGGCTATATCGGGCGTTTTTTTACCCATCTTCCCCTACAGCCCTGTCCTCGTCGTCTTGGAGTTCCAAGGCACTGTCTTCGCTCTCAGAGGGGTCGCCGTCGGTGTGCTCGGCCTCTCCGGTTTCGTCGATGGACTCGGGCGGGGCGGCCGAATCAGCCTCCTCTTCGGCCTTGTCTTGGCCGGCCTTCATCACGTTGATGGCTTGGAACCCCTTGGCGGTACGGACCACCATGAACTCAACTTCGTCATCTTGGGTCAAACTGCGGTCCCAAGATGAAATATCGCGCCAGTGGACAAAGACATCGACATGGCTGTCTGTAGAAATAAAACCATATCCTTTATCGTTGTTAAACCACTTGACTATGCCTCGAGTCCAAGTGTTTTCCGCTAGGGCGCGGCGTTCATGCGTTGGGGGGCTGCTATCCGCACTGCCGGTGATCGGCCGAGATGGCTGCTTCTTGCCTTCGCTCTCCAGAACGCGGGCGAGCAGGTCTTGCTTGAGACCTTGGCCGCCCTCGGCACCTTGGGCTATCCACTCGACAGCCGTCATCATACCTATGACGTAAGGACTATCGTTTCCGTAGAGCTTGCGAGCGTCCCCTATGCGTTGAGCCAGTTCGCTCACCACCGTGCTTTCTAAGTGTATTGAACTACCCAATTAATCTATTCCTCCTACCCCTAAAGGGCCTTAAATGCCTCTTACTGAAGTTCGGGATATAAAGGATGTAGTTAAGCAATATGTATAGGTTTGTCAACCTACTCTAAACCGGTATTGCCTAACCCCTTCGTAGATGGTTTGGCCGGTCACTTTCGCTATACCCGTGAGCGGTACGGCGATCAGCATCCCAATAATGCCCATGAACTGGCTGCCCACCAAGACGACAAAGAGAACGACCAAAGGGTGCAGTTCGACGCTTTTGGCCACCATCATGGGCTGAATGAGTACGTTGTCGATCAGTTGAATGACCAAGAACATAACGATCACTTTGGCCACCATCGCCAAACCACCGCCAGTAGCTAAAGCCACAATCGAAGAGCAGACGATCCCGATCAATGGCCCGAGATACGGAATTACGTTGGCCAACCCGGCGAGCAACCCCAGAGGTAGGGCATAATAGACGCCGATAATGGACAAGCCGCTAATCGAGAGCAACGATACGACGAGGACGGCCAAAAGCTGGCCGCGGATATAATTCCCGATCTGTTTATTGGCCCGGTACATTAGGTTTAAGCACAACTCAAAATAGGCGTTGGGAACGAGCGCAATCAGGCATCGCGTCAAGCACCGCCCCTCTTTGAGGAAGAAGAACGCCACAAACGGCACGATCACCGCAAAAGTAAGGCCCGAGATTACGCCCCCGATAAACATCGTAGTGCCCCCCAACATGGTCTTCATCAGCCGCTCGCCGTGCTTCCGGATCAACTCGGCGAGGCGGAAATCGCTCCCCAAATAGGGCTGTAGCATGGGCTGAATTTTTGCAGCCCTAGCGCTGGTTTCCGTCAACATTCTATCGCCGATTTCCACCAAGACGTTGGGGTCGGCCTCGCCAAAGCCAATATCAACGCGCGAAAACACAATGGAACCCGGTTTGCCGGCCGCTTGGCCTCCTGTGGACGAACCGCTATTGCCGTGGACGTTAATGCGCTGGAGGTGCTCGTCCTTCCCCTGCGAGTACGCGATCAAGAGCGCGTTTGCAGCCGGTTCATGGTCCTTGGGAACAAAGCTCAGGTGAACTGCCAACTCCTCCATGGGAGCGATTTCTAGCGGCCAGCGGTGTTCCCCTCTTAGGACAAACGGCTGTTCCCGCGAATCGTCTTCCCAAGCCATCCCTTGGATAATTGAGAGTTTGTCTCCGGTGTTGGCGATGGTAAAAACTCTATCGACCGTTTCTCCAGTCAGCTTGTCTCCAACCTTGAATGCGCCCAACCCCAACCCGGCAAAAACGAGCGAAAAGACGAGGAGGGTACTCCAAACCCGCCCTAACCCCTTTCTCTCCATCCAATCGATTATTGGGTAGAGGACATAGGCCAGGACGAAAGCCAACACAAAAGGAGTGAGGATGCCGCGAATCTCGTATAGGAACCACCCAGCGACTGCTGCTGCCACTAAGCCGATGGCGATTTTGACTTGCCAATTCATCATTGGATACTGCCTGCTCGTCGCGCTCCTTTTAACAAGCGCTCGGGGTCGCGCAACTGCATTGAGAGTTTTTCCATGAGTTCGAGTACGTCGGCCGAGATCGCTCGCGCCAAGCCCTCAACTATCTTCAAGGCGAGCGGGATGTTGCTCTCTATGATTTCGAGTAAGTCGGGGCGACAAAACACGAGGAGACTACAAGGTTGGACGGCGTACGCCGAAGCCGGGCGCAGCGATTGATCTACAAGAGCCTGTTCGCCAAAAAAATCCCCACGGGTCAAGGTAGCTAGCTGCTTCTCGAGCCCATCGTCGCCCACCTGTGCGATCCGCACTTGGCCGGAGACGACGATGTACAGCCCCATCCCGGGATCCCCTTGGTTGATAATCGCCTCGCGGGCTTGCCAATCCCGGGGCCCGTAGAGCATCTCTTCTATCTCGTGCAGCTCTCGCCCACTTAGTTCCTGAAAAATGGGTACTTTCTTCAAGAGCTTGCAGGTGGCGGTCTCTTCCTCCTCGCGGCCGCTCCTTACGCGCTCTTGCAGGCGACGCAAGACATGCCTCCAGAGAGGATTAGACAGCATGGTTAGCACCTCCGCTCAGACAGGCAACGCCCCAGGCCCTCTCGGCTGCACAATTAGGCCAATGCGGCTTCTAGCTTTTCGGTGATTTGCCGTTTGGGGACGGCGCCAATTATCTGGTCGGCGACTTTGCCCCCTTTGAAAATGAGCAAGGTGGGGATGCTGCGGATGCCGAATTCGGCTGCTGTTTTCTGAGCTTCGTCAACATCCAATTTGCCTACTTTGGCCCTGCCCTCGTATTCACTACTCAGTTCTTGGACAATCGGCGCAATCACTCGGCATGGACCGCACCACGTCGCCCAGAAATCCACGAGCACGGGCAGACCGGCGTTGAGGACTTCGGCACTGAAATTGTCATCGGTTAAGACGATAGGTTCGCTCACGATAGGGCCTTTGTTTGTTAGTTTATACTTTTCAACATGTTACACAAACACAATACCTTGTGTTTCAATTATAGTTCTGGCACTACCCATTGTCAAGCTTGCGCTTCTTGCACAACTTGGCCACCAGCAGTTCCAAAACCAAGTGCTCCTGGCGTCGCCCCTGCGATTTTAGGCACCAATCGGCCTCCTTCAAGGCACTCAATCCCGCCCACAGCCAAGAGGTGGGGCGGCGCTGGGCCTGCTCCAAATACCCGGACAAAAAAAACGGCGCAACACCCAATTCGGCGGCCATTTTGTCGCGCGGCAGCGACTTGTCCATTAGCCCTTTAGCCTTGAGCAAAAGCTGAAAGTGCCGGGTGACCATGGCTACGGCGCGGGTCGGCTCTTCTCCCTCGCTGAGAAACTTTTGTATTAGCTGTTGGGCTAGCTTGCCCTGCCCTTTGCCGAGGGCATCGGCGAGATCAAACACGCTGGTCCCGCGCGTGATGCCAGCGACTCGTTCAACCGCAGAAGCGGTGATCGGCTGGCCCACCCCGACAAAACTGATCAACTTTTCTATCTCGCTGACCAGTTCGCGCGGCTTGGCCCCTACGTACTGGCTGAGTAGCTGGAGGGCTGCGGGCTCGATCGGCACTCCTTGGCGCTTGGCGTACCGCTGTATCCACTGTGGAACTTGGTTGTCGTAGGGTGGCCTAAATTCTATAGCGCGCCCCTTTCGCACGAGCTCGCGAAAAAACTTCCGACGCATATCGACCTTTTGGCCCACTACCAGCAGTCGACTAGTCGCCACCGGCATTGCAAACACGCGCTCCAAGCCGCGGCACTGGTCGCCTGCTAGAGCCTCGGCATCGCGCAGCACAATCAGCCGGCTCTCGGCCATCATGGGATAGGTCTCATAGACCTGAAAAAAATCCAGCACCTCCAAGCGCTCGGCCCTCAGCACGTCGAGATTGAAATCCCGAGTCTGGGCTGGCACCAAGGATTCGACCATAGACGCGACCAAGGATTCGCGCTCGTATTCCTCGTCTCCGTGCAATAAATAAAAGGGCCGAATATCCCCCTTGGCGATTTCGGCCAGCAGCCCTTCGGGACTCAGCCCTTTGGCTCTCTTAGCCACGATCTTCGCTTTTGACCTCTTCTTCGTCCAATATGCAGTATTCGGCCTCGGCGACTTGGCTCGGATCAATACTGCCGCGCTTGTTGGATGTGCCGCTGCGGGGACGGCCCCTTAGCTGCCGGTACACAGCGTAACACAGCAACACGATCGCTGTCGCCAGCAGCAATTTGAACAACATGAACATCATGGTT
The DNA here is from genome assembly GCA_958295495.1 of uncultured Latescibacterota bacterium. Taxonomy (GTDB): domain Bacteria; phylum Latescibacterota; class UBA2968; order UBA8231; family UBA8231. Next base: position 4,807,163 of record OY282352.1, on the reverse strand, counting down.
TGTTCATCCCTTCCTTCTGCGCGAGAATTTAACACAAAGAGCTCCCCCTGTTACCGGGGGAGCTCTACGCAATCAGCGGGCGGCAGACTCGACTAGTTTGCGGCTTCCCACTTGAGCGGGAACGGTTCGGTCTTGCCGGCCTTCTCCCACAAAAGCTCTAGGTTGCCATATATCTTGGTAAATTCTCTTTCGATGACCGAAATACCCTTTTGGGCGTTGGGCACAAACGTCGCAAAGTCTGGCTCGACCAGCTTGCGCATCGCCGCCTTCAAGGCCCGCTTCATGGCGTTGTGCAAAGCCCGGAGGCGCTTGTCTTCGAGCTCGACCTTCTCCAACTCGTCGAGCAAGGTCTGCATGACTTCCTCGACGTCGTGGGCCTGATTGGTCATGCCCTCGGTCGTTAGGTACACCTGATAGCGTATTAGCTGTTGGTTATGGTGTTCCAAGCCCTGCAAGGTCTGGATATAAGGGGTCAGCTCGTCTTTTTTGCCGCCTCCGCAGGCCAAAAGCCCGCTGACGAGCGCGAATAGGATCAAATTTTTGTGCATTGGTTCCTCCATTTCCCAAAGACATTGCCGCTACAAGCCCAACCTAATAATCTGTCGGGTGCGCGTCAAATGGATGGCGGCGGCGATAGAGCACCGCGTTCAACTCGCCGCCCAACAACAGAGTAAAAGCCAGCAAATACGCGGACAATAAGAAAATGATGGCGGTCCCGAGCACGCCATAGATGATATTGTAATAGCTGAACCGCTCGATGTAATCCAAGGCAGAGGCAATGCCCCCGACCAGTCCAGAAGACACCACACTACCTGGCAGCACGTCCAACCAACGCAGCCGCACGGCGGGCATGACGTAGTAAATGCCCCCGGCCGTGGCGACCATGCCGATCACGACCACCGCACGCCGCAACAAGGCCACCAACGGAGAAAAGTGTGAGGAAGTCCAATAGCCCCTTAACCAACTCTCGACATGTTCTCCGAATACAATGAGGTTAAAGAAAAAGACGAAAGAAATCCCCAAGACCACGATTAGGGCGAGTGAGAGAATGCGCCGCTTGTAGAAGGACCGATGCTCTTGCACGCCGTAGGCTCGGTTGAGCGCCATCGTCGTAGTGGACATGCTGGCCGACGCCGGCCAGATGACGCCCAAGAACCCGATGACGAACAAACTCTGCGACGAGAGAAAGTTGATATTCTCTTCGATGGCCTCCAGCAGTGGGACGGGGACGACAATGCCCAAAGTTTCGAGGGCTTGGACGAAATCTTCAGGCGATATGCCTAAGATCCCCAATAGGGCCGTCAGAAAGAGAGTGCCCGGGAAAATGGTAAATACAAAGTCAAAGGCCATGGCTGAGGCCGCGGTCGTGCAATCGTGGCGGTACGTTGCCACCACAGCATCGCGGCCGACCGCCAAACAGAAGGCGATTCGACCCCTAAGCGCGTCTATCACTGCGGCCGACCCAGATGTCCCATGATGGACTCAAAGAGATGCCCATTGGAAGAGAAAGCGTCTTTGCCGTATATCGTCGGCACGCCCTGCCAATCGGTAAAGGTGCCTCCAGCTTCCTGTAGAATTGGCAGCAATGGTCCGCAATCCCACGGGTTCATAATGGGGTCAAAGCTGGCCTCGGCCCGACCGGTGGCCACGAGTATGTGGCCGTAACAATCGCCCCACCCCCGGCGCAGCCGAGTGCCGGTGACTAGCTGCTGCCACTCCTGTTCGCGGCCCTGTTCGGCAAAGCTCGGCCACGACGTATAACAGATACAGGCTTGGCCTAACTCGGCTACCGAGGACACCGCAGCTCGCCTACCATTCCACCAACAGCCCTCGCCTTTAGCGGCCCACACCATCTCGTCGAGGGCCGGTATGTAGCAACAGCCTACGTCAACCCCATCCGGCCCTTCCCGCGCGATGAGCACCCCGTAGAGTGGCACCCCTTGGACAAAGGATTTCGTACCATCTATGGGGTCGATAATCCAGCGCGCACCGGAGCTTCCCTCAACTTGGCCAAATTCCTCGCCGACAATCCCGTCGTCGGGATAGGCTTGGGCCAACAAGTCCCGTATCTTGGCCTCGGCTTCGCGGTCAGCGACGGTCACCGGCGATAGGTCTTCCTTCCACTCGGCGTGGATGCCCGACTGGAAGTAGCGCAAGGTGATCTTGCCCGCTTGCCAAGCCGCATCTACTGCAAAATCCAAATAGCTCTGCAGCGATGCACTCAACCCAAAATCTCTCGGCGTAGGTCAGTGAGTAGCTGCAGAGCCGCGCGGATATCCCCGACTTGGTCCGGGGCGTATTCTCGCTCAATGGTCAGCGGTCCCTCGTACCCCAGATCGCGCAGCTTCAAGAGAAATGCCCTGATGCCGACGTCGCCTTGGCCAAGCGGCGCATCCTCGTACCACGGCTGACCCGGGCGGCGCTCAATTGCGGCGTCTTTGCAGTGGACGCTGCGGACAAAGCGCCCCACCCGATCCAATGCCTCTAGCGGCGGGCCGGCTTGATAGAGTATCATATTGGCCGGGTCGAAATTGACCGCGAGGTTTTCGCGGTCAACGGCTTCGATAAAGGCGAGTAGTTCGGCGGCGGTCTCCTGACCGGTTTCTAGGTGAAAATACTGGCCGTGCCCCCGACAGTGATCGCACACCGTGCGCACAACTTCGACGACCGCGGCAAAATCCGGATCCGCTGGCCCCTCTGGCACGAAGCCCAAGTGCATGCCGACAGCATCTACTCCTAGCGCCGCGGCAAAGTCCGCGATGGCTAAGGTCTCTTCGAGCCGGCGCTCCCGGCGATCTAAAGGCACCAGCCCGACCGTTTGCTGGGTGATTTCCGGCGTGGTGTAATCTTCGTCGGGAAAACCGGCGAAAACCACGCTGATTTCGATCCCAGCCGCGGCGAACTGGTCCTTGATTTCCGCGGTTTTTTCTGCGGTGCGAAAATCGCGGCCCGGGGCGTGCAGATGCACGGTGGAAACCCCTAACTCCTTCGCCGAATCCAATCCGGCCCCTAAGCCCTCGTCAATAGAGGTAAATATGCCTGTTGCCCATTTGTCCATTTTGGTTCTCTCCATTATGGTTGCAGATAAATTAAAAGAGGGGACAGCCAAGCCATCCCCTCTTTGGTAAATCCACGCGCCGCTTATCTCCTCGCACTCCCTTCCTTTTCGTTGCGCCGCGTTCCCTCGGCTTGGGCAGCGTCCAAAACGGCCCGCACCCGCTGGCGAAAATTTTTGATCTGATCGTCGACTTCGTCTATGGAATTCAGCAGATCCTCCTCAACCGCATCTTCTGGCATGGCGTACTCCTGCGACTTTTGGGGAGCAGGGGAGCCTGTTGGGGGGCGTCTTCAAGCGCGGCTGTAGGTGCGCAGATGATCGCAGCGACTGGGGTGCCGCAAGCGGTGCAGCGCTTTCTCCTTGATTTGCCGGACTCGCTCGCGCGTCAGCCCAAAGCGCATACCGATCTGGTCCAAAGTCATAGGCTCTTCTCCGTTCAACCCAAAATAGAGGCGGAGAATTTCGGCCTCGCGCCCGATGAGCCGACTCAGTGCCGAGTCGATCTGTCCGCGCAGACAGCCGCGCATCACTTGGTTTTCAGGGGACTCTTGGCGTTCGTCTGGCAGCACGTCGAGCAGGCTGTGGTCTTCTTCGCCGAGAAAGGCCGCGTCGAGCGACCGCATCGAACGACCGCATAGCAAGGTCTCTTTGACCTCTTCAACCGGAACATCGAGTTGCTCGGCAATAGCTTCCGGGTGGGGATCGTCGGGGCGCTCTTGCTGCAGGATGCGGGACGCCTTGGATATCTTGTAGAGCAAGCCGATCTTGTTCAGCGGCAGGCGAACCGTGCGCGATTGCTCGGCCAGCGTCTGTAGGATGGCCTGGCGGATCCACCAAACTGCATAGGAGATGAATTTGAATCCCTTGTCTTCGTCAAAGCGCTCGGCGGCCGTGATCAACCCCATGTTCCCAGCACTGACCAAATCGGCGAGAGGGACGCCGCGATTTTGGTACTCCTTTGCTACGCTGACCACAAAGCGCAAATTCGCTTCGACTAATTTATTGCGTGCGCCCTCATCTCCTTGCTTGATCTTCCGCGCTAGATCGACCTCGTCGGCCGGGGAGAGAGGCTTGGAATGAGCGATTTCGGCCAGATAGCTCCCGAGGCAATCTTCCATATCCCAAAATGGTGCTTTAGTCATCCCTGCCATGGAACCATCCTCTTCGTTTAGAGTGGGGAGGAAAAGGAAAGCTACACATGCTTCAAACTAAAGAGGTGTATAACTTAGCCGGGGCCACAAAACCTGTCAAGCAATTTCTCCAAGCCCCTAAGCCTCTGTAAGTGCGCTTAAAACAGACTGTTGCACGGCTAGTAGGCGCTCTATGCCCTCAGCCGCCAAGTCGAGTAACTCAATGGCCTGAGCGCGGGTAAAGGGACGCCCCTCGGCCGTGCCTTGGACTTCGACGATCCCCCCCGAGCCAGTCATAACGACGTTCATATCGGTGTCGGCGCGGCTATCTTCCTCATAGCACAGGTCCAATAGGCACTGGTCCCCTACTATCCCGACGCTAACGGCGGCGACCTGATCCACGAGCACTTCGCCCGGCAGTGTTTGCAACGCCTCTACCAAAGCTACATAAGCCCCTGTTATTGATGCTGTGCGCGTTCCGCCATCCGCCTGTATGACATCGCAATCGACATACAGCGTCCGCTCGCCTATTTGCTCCAAATTCACTACCGTTCGCAGCGAGCGACCGATCAGACGCTGAATTTCCCGTGCCCGGCTATTGGATTCACGAGCTACCCGGCGCGTGGAGGACCCAGGCAGCATGCTGTACTCCGCGGTCAGCCACCCCTTGCCGGTCCCCACCAGAAAGGGCGGTACCCCATCAACGGGCGATACCGTGCAGAGCACTTTTGTATCGCCCATTTCGATCAGGGCCGACCCAGCCGCCGTTTTCAGGTATTTTGGGGAAATCTGCACCGGCCGCAATTGAGCAGGCCGGCGTCCATCGCTGCGCTCCGAGCTTGTCTCACGCATTGAGGTGCATCCGATAATCAGGGCCGTCCATGGGGATGAGTTGGCACATCTCCACTAGGCGCGAGTAGATGCGGCCCTTGGCGAGGCCCTTGAGTTCGTCGAGGGGCTGATTGGTGGTCACGACCGTGAACCGCTGGTCGCCGTAGCGAGCATCTACGAGGTCGTAGAGCATTTCTATTTCCCACTCGGTCCCCCGCTGGATGCCGAAGTCGTCTAGGACGAGATAGGGCATATTGCACAACTCTTCGAGAATTGACCAAGTGTGGCCATAGCGTTCGCTGTCGGCTGAATAGGTATCGCGCAACTTCTGAAAGTACGTGCGCGACAGACTGAGAAAGCGGCCCGGTTTGGTCCAGCGCAACATGAGCTCGTTGAGTGCGATACAGCCCATCAAGGTCTTGCCCGTGCCGGGATTTCCGTGGAGAAGATAGCCGCGCTTAGGCTCTTCCGCTGCATTGATTAGGTCTTGGTGAATGCGGAGATAGACCGTGGCCGCTAGGTCGATGAGCGTCCCGTCTGGTGCCGCCATTCGGAAGTCATCGACGAACTTCCACTTGTAGCGCTCGGGTACATCGGCCCGGCGAAACAGGCGGTTGGTTTCCGTCATTTTGCGGCGATAGGGACAGCAGGAGCACCACTGGTTGCGCGAATCGTCGTCCCAGTACTGGTAGGGTGCCCTCCCCCCACAGCGGCACTCAACGCACTCGCAAAGCCGAAGCGTACCATAGCGACCCACCGCGACTATGGGGTCGTAGTACAGGCCTCCACCGCCGCACCTAGAACAGCGCGTTGCTTCCCGGTTGGACGCGGGCAAACTCACCGGTGTCGCTCCTTGAGGGCCCGGTCGACGTCGCGGTCGGCTTGGCGTTGGGCCAAAGCCTGGCGCTTGTCGAACTGCTTCTTGCCGCGGACCAGTGCCAACTCCACCTTGGCCCTGCCGCGCTTGAAGTAGATCTTCAGCGGCACCAAAGTAAGACCCTGTTGTTGCGTCCTCCCCGTCAGCCTGCGGATTTCACTGCGGTGCAAGAGCAATTTGCGCACGCGCTCCGGGTCGTGGTTGAAATTGCTGCCGCGCTCGTACTGGGCAATGTGGACATTGTGCAGAAAAATTTCGCCTCGTTCAACTAAGGCGAAGCTGTCCTTGAGGTTGGCGCGCCCGGCGCGCAGCGACTTGACTTCCGTACCGCGCAAGACAATGCCGGTCTCATAGCGGCCCATCACCTCGTAATCGTGCCGGGCTTTGCGGTTTTGCACGGCGATTAACTCGCGCTTGGCACCACTTTCCGTTTTGGCCATAACCCGCCTATTTCACGAAGGGATGGGCTTGACGGCTACAAGCCCTGCATTTAATTTGTGCTGTTCAATTGCCGAAGTGGCGAAATGGTAGACGCGCATGGTTCAGGACCATGTGGGGGCAACCCCGTGGAGGTTCGAGTCCTCTCTTCGGCACCACTTTTCGCTTCTACCCCCTGACCGATTTAATCTACGCGCCTTGTTCCAACCCGCGCAAGGGACTGCCTGCCTACACGCGCAGCAGCCCTTCCCTTCTTTCATATTATACAACTGCGAAAGGATGTCTCTATGGCTCGCTTCCTGCACACCCGCATCCGCGTCGGCGATCTCGAGCGCTCCATTGAGTGGTATTGCGCTCACCTTGGCTTTGAGGTCCGCAGCCGCTCCGACAAATCGCCCGCTGGCAACCAAATCGTTCATCTCGAGCTGCCCGGCAATGAACACACCCTAGAATTGACCTATTCCGCCGATTACCAGCTTGCCGTCCCCGAAGATCTCATGCACCTCGCGATCGCGGTTCCCGACTTAATCGGCTTTTGCGACACCTTGGAAAACAATGGGATCGAAATATGGCCTAGCGATTGGCGCACGACCTTCCCCACCGGCCGCAAAATGGCCTTTATCGACGATCCCGACGGTTACGAGATCGAGCTACTCGAAGGTTGATTTAACGTTTCCTTGCCGCGCAAGTACTGAGGCAAGTACGCGTCGATGAAGTCCCGAGCCGTCCGGCCTCCGACTAAATCGTGGTTGTGTCGCATGCGCCAAACCTCGAAAGCGGCCAATAAATCTTCTTCCGGCAGGTCAATCCCCGCCCGGCGCGCATAGGACATGACCATGGCGCGATATTGCTGCCGGCTAGGCAGATCGAGGAAAACCTTGAGGGCAAAACGGTCGTCAAGTGCCCGTTCCTGATCGAGGCGTTGCAGTTGTTGGGGGTCGTAGAATTCGGCTTGGATGCCTTGGTTGACTCGGTTGGGGCGCTCGTCGTCTAGCTGCATTTGGCCTAGCCCTTGCGAGCGCTCGCCCTCCCGATCGACTAGGTCTTTGTAATTAGAGGTCGCATAGAAGACCAAGTTGTCCGGGCACGCTTCCAGCCCCCCGTCGAGCACCCGCGAGAGCAGGTGCAGGCTGTTGTCGCCCCGGCTCAGCGACACATTGTCCAGTACGCCCACAAAGCGCTGGCGACGCCCCCGGACGAGGGCAAAGAGCGAGGGCAACAGATGGTAGCAAGACGGGGATATCTCGATGGCGCGCAGGCCGCGATCAAAAAACTGACCCACCAAGGCCCGTATCAGCGTCGATTTGCCGCCGCCCCGCGGTCCCCAAATCAGCGCGTTGTGCGCCCGATAACCGGCGAGGAAATGGCGCGTGTTTTCCTCGAGCACTTGGACTCTTGCTTGGTTGCCCTCCAGCCAGTCGAGGGGAAATTCCGCGAAATGGCGGATGGGTTCCAAAATGGCCTTGGCCCTCTTGCCGACCAAACGAAAGGCCGGGAACCGGCGCAGCACCCCTCGCCCGTGCTCGTGGATCAAGCACCCGAGCGCCCCAGCCAACCCAGCCCAATCCTCGCTGCGGGCAAAACGCTCTCTCAGTTGACCAACTGCTGTAGGTTCCATCCCATCCTCGGGCATGGGAGCCAAAGGCTCCGCGTCGCCGCCGATCAGTCGCAGCCATACCCCCCAAGGAGGACGGGCCAAGGCCGCGGCACTTTTCAAATCGCGCCGCGCAACCTGGCGCAGTGCGGCGTGAACCTCTGCTGGGGATTGCTCTTCGCAAGCGCGCAAGAACGGGTGTTGGCCATCGAGGAGCCGGTTGAGTAATAGCCCTTGTAAATCCGGCGCACCACCGCCCCAATCGCCGTTGAGGGCTGCCGCGAGGAGCGCATCGGAACAACGCTGGTGGTGCGCGGCCAATTTGGCCGCAGTGCGCTGTGCCTCTTTACCGGCCACCAGCCTGTCGGCACAGGCATGAGCACAGCGCAGCAACGAACGCAACTGATCAATCTCGGCGGACTCCAGCAGCCGACTGAAAGGAGAGAGCCGGTCCAAAGCAGCCAGCATAGCTTCGACTTGGCCGGCGATCTGTAGAGCCTCTTCATTCCTCGTCATCTCAATGCGAAACCTATTGACCTGAGTTGTGTAATTCGCTGCTAGGTGGGGATGTGCCGCACGACCGTAACTATTTGGGAGGCAGCCGGTAGCGAAGAAATGAACTACCCCCGGGCGGATTCGAACCGCCGACCCACAGATTAGGAATCTGTTGCTCTATCCTGCTGAGCTACGGGGGCTATAGGGGGCTATAGGGGGCTATAGGGGGCTGGGCTATAGGAGGGCCGCTATTCATACTATACCGCGAGAGACCCAAAGTCAAATGCCTAGGTTTTTTATCGCATCTGTTGACACCAAATTAAACTGGCCTAATTTACAAGACTGTTTTGGCCAGAAGAGCTAAGGCCGGCTTTCTACAACCTCAGCTAAACTTAATTAAAAACATGGCTCAAGTATTCCCGCGCAGTGCCAACTGGGCTTCTAAGGCCAGCATCCTCGTCGGCCTCGTCCTAGTCGCCAGTATCCTCGGTATCGTACTCAACATCAACCGCATTTACTTCGTCAACCAAGTCAACGTGGCTATCGACCAGCCCGTTCCCTTCAGCCACAAACACCACGTCACCGGCATGGGCATCGATTGCCGCTATTGCCACACTACCGTCGAGGTAAGTGCTTTTGCCGGCATTCCCCCGACCGAAACCTGCATGACCTGCCATTCGCAGATATGGACCGAAGCACCCATCCTCGAACCCGTGCGCGCTAGCTTCCGCGACAACGTGCCCATCGAGTGGAATCGCGTCCACGACTTGCCCGACTTCGCCTATTTCAACCACAGCATCCACGTCAGCCAAGGCATTGGCTGCCAGTCTTGCCACGGCCAAGTCGATCAAATGCCCTTGATGTGGAAAGCCGAGTCGCTGAATATGGAATGGTGCCTCGATTGCCACCGCGACCCCGCCCAGTACATCCGCCCGCGCGACCAAGTCTTTGACATGAACTACCAGTATCCACCCGACCAAGAAAGCCTGGGCGCACAACTCGTCGCCGAATACGGCGTACAGACCAGCCAACTCACCAACTGCTCTATCTGCCACCGCTAAACATGGAAACCAGAAAAAATATCGATCTCTCGGCCATCCGCTCCCGCCTCCAAGCTGCACAAGGCCAAGAGTACTGGCGCAGCTTGGACCAATTGGCCCAGACCGAAGAATTCGCCGCCATGGTCCAGCGCGAGTTCCCCGAGCAAGCTGCCGAGTTGAAGGATCCGGTAAGTCGGCGGAATTTTCTCAAGCTCATGAGTGCATCGCTGGCACTGGGCGGGCTTTCGGGTTGTACGATTCAGCCCAGCGAAAAAATCGTCCCCCAAGTCCGGGGGCCCGAAGATGTCATCCCCGGCAAGCCTCAGTACTTTGCCTCGGCCGCCTCGCTCGGCGGCATTGGAATGGGCATCCTAGTCGAGAGCCACATGGGGCGGCCGACCAAAATCGAGGGCAACTCCGCGCACCCCTCCGGTAGCAGAGGCTCCAATGCGCTCGTACAGGCTTCGATCCTCGACCTCTACGACCCCGACCGGTCGCAAACGCTCAAAAACGCCGGTCGCATCAGTGCTTGGAACATCTTCCTAGCCGATCTGACGCAGCGGCTGAGCTTGCACGAGGCCAACGGCGGTTCCGGTCTGCGCATCCTGACCCAGACGGTGACTTCTCCGACCCTCGGGCACCAGTTGCAGGCCCTGCGGACCAAATTTCCCCAAGCCCAGTGGCACCAGTACGAACCGGTCAATCGCGACAACGCGCGCGCTGGGGCTCAAATGGCGTTTGGCGAGCCGGTCCATGCGTTTTACGACTTAGCCAAAGCCAAGGTCATTCTATCGCTGGACGCGGACTTTACTTACAGCAGTGCCGGCAATGTCCGCCACGCTCGTGATTTTGCAGCCGGTCGCAGCTTCCGCAACGGGCAAAAGGCCAGCAATCGGCTCTATGCGGTCGAGAGCAGTCCAACGGCCACGGGCAGCGTAGCCGATCACCGCTTGGCACTAGGCACGGCGCACATCGAAGCCTTGGCCCTAAAGGTCGCTCAAGGGCTTGGCATCGGCTGGGAGGGGCCGAGCGTTCCCGCCGAATTCTCTGCTCACGACACCTGGATTGCGGCCCTAGTTGATGACTTAAAGGCCCACCGGGGCCAAAGCCTCGTGCTCGCTGGTGACCAGCAAGCCCCCGCCATACACGCTTTGGCCCATGCGATCAACCACGCCCTAGGCAATGCAGGCGCAACCGCACACTACACCGAACCCCTCGAAGTCGAGTCGGTTGACCAGCGCGAGTCGCTATCCGCTTTGGTCGCCGACATGAACGCCGGCCAAGTCGGGTCTCTGTTCATCCTCGGCGGCAATCCAGTGTACGACGCGCCCGTGGATCTCGACTTTGCTGCGGCACTCGACAAGGTCGGCCACCGCGTCCACCTCGGCCTGTACGACAACGAAACGTCGGAACTCTGCCACTGGCACATCCCGGAATCTCACTTTCTCGAAGCCTGGAGCGACACCCGTGCCCACGATGGCCTCGCCGCGATCGTTCAGCCGCTGATTCGCCCGCTCTACAAGAGCAAATCAGTACACGACCTCTTGGCGGTGCTCACCGGCCAGCCCGGAGTCCCCGATCTGGAAATCGTGCGCCAGTACTGGGAGGGCCAAGGGCTGGATGCGATCGCTTGGCGCCGCGCACTGCACGACGGCTTCGTCGAGGGCGCACACCCCGAAGCCCAATCCGTGCAACTAGGTCCTCTGCACCTGCCGGCAACAACTGGGAACCTTCCCGCCGAAGAAGATCTCGAAATCCACTTTCGGCCCGATCCCACCGCGTGGGACGGCCGCTTTGCCAATAATGCTTGGCTCCAAGAGACCCCTAAGCCCATCACGAAGCTAACTTGGGACAACGCCGCCCTCGTCAGCCCGGCCACGGCCGAGCGCCTGCGGCTCAAGAGCGAATTCCTTGCCGAGCTGCGCTTTGACGGGCGCGCGGTCAATGCAGCGGTTTGGATCGCGCCCGGCCAAGCCGACGGCGTCGTCACCTTGCACTTGGGCTACGGGCAGCAGAAGAGTGGCCGAGTCGGGCGCGACGCGGGATTCAATGCCTATGCCCTGCGTCCTACGGCGGCCTTGTGGAGCGGCGTCGGCCTACAGATCAGCGGTTCCTACGACCGCTATCGCCTCGCCTGCACCCAAGACCATTCCAGGATGGAGGGCCGCAACTTCGTGCGCCAAGCCTCGCTGGACTACTACCAAGCGCATCCGCACTTTGCCCACGAAGGTGCCCACGACCCACCCGATGACTTGACGCTACACAACCGCACGGATCACCAGTACGCGGGCTACGCCTGGGGCATGGTCATCGATCTGGGGGCCTGCATCGGCTGCAATGCGTGTGCGACGGCCTGCCAAGCCGAAAACAACATCCCCATCGTGGGCAAGGACGAGGTCCTCAACGGCCGCGAAATGCCTTGGATTCGCGTCGATCGCTACTACAAGGGCACGCTCGACAACCCCCAGATTGTACACCAGCCCGTGCCTTGCATGCAGTGCGAAAACGCCCCTTGCGAGTTGGTTTGTCCGGTCGCGGCTACGACCCACAGCGACGAGGGCCTCAACGACATGGTTTACAATCGCTGCGTCGGCACCCGCTACTGCGCCAACAACTGCCCCTACAAGGTTCGGCGCTTCAATTTCCTTCAATACGCCGACCGCGATACCGAGAGCTTAAAACTGCAGCGCAACCCGGATGTCACCACGCGGGCCCGCGGCGTAATGGAAAAATGTACGTACTGCGTTCAGCGCATCAATCAAGCGCGGATTGAGGCCAAAAAGGCCCGTCGCACCATAGGCGATGGCGAGATCGTCACCGCCTGTGAGCAGGCCTGCCCCACCGAAGCTATCGTCTTCGGGGACATCAACAATCCCAATAGTCAGGTCGCCGCCCTCAAGGCATCCCCGCTCAACTACGGCATCCTCACCGAGTTGAACACGCGCCCCCGCACTACGTATTTGGCAAGTATCAAAAACCCCAATCCAAAAATTGCCGAGGCTTAGCATGTCCGAAGCTGCGAAAACGCCTTATCGCCCTCCAGTGTCGGAACTAGGCCCGAGCCAGACTTCGCACACCTCAATCACCGACAAGATCAGTGGGATCGTCCTGACCAAAAACACCCCGCTGGCGTGGTTCATCTGCTTTGCTTTGGGCTTCATACTGCTGCAAGGGTTTATGTTTGGCGTTCCCTACCTGCTCTTTGAGGGCGTGGGCATCTGGGGCATCAACAACCCGGTGGGCTGGGGTTGGGCCATCATCAATTTTGTCTGGTGGATCGGCATCGGCCACGCCGGCACCCTAATCTCGGCGATTTTACTGCTATTCCGGCAGCGGTGGCGCACCTCAATAAACCGCGCGGCAGAGGCCATGACCATCTTTGCCGTGCTCTGCGCCGCGCAGTTTCCGCTCTTTCACACCGGGCGGCCCTGGCTGGCCTGCTACTGGCTGTTGCCCTATCCCAACTCCATGGACATCTGGCCGCAGTTCCGCAGCCCCCTGATCTGGGACGTCTTCGCGGTCTCGACGTATTTGACGGTGTCGCTGGTCTTTTGGTTCGTCGGCTTGGTCCCAGACTTGGCGAGCCTGCGCGACCGCGCCAAAAACCGCATCGCCCAAGTCATCTACGGCGTACTCGCACTCGGCTGGCGCGGCTCGGCCATTCACTGGGATCGCTACGAAATGGCGTCCCTCCTGCTGGCCGGCCTCTCCACGCCCCTCGTGCTCTCTGTCCACAGCATCGTCAGTTTCGACTTTGCGGTCGGGCTTATACCCGGGTGGCACACGACCATATTCCCCCCCTATTTCGTGGCCGGGGCAATCTATGCGGGCTTTGCCATGGTGCTGACCTTGATGATCCCCATGCGCCTCATCTATGGCTTGGACGACTTCATAACCGAGCGCCATCTAAACAACATGGCCAAAGTCATGTTGGCTTCCGGGTTGATTGTGGGCTATGGCTACTTCATGGAGCAGCTCATCGCCTGGTACAGTGCCAGTGTCTTTGAGAGCTATATGATGCAAAACCGCATGCACGGCCCGTACGGCCCCTTCTACTGGGCCTTGATCGTCTGCAACATAGCCGTGCCCCAGCTCCTGTGGTTTAGGCACTTCCGCACGAGCATGTTCTGGCTATTCTTCATTTCCCAGTTCATCAACGTCGGCATGTGGCTGGAGCGCTTCATCATCGTCGTCACCAGCCTACACCGGGATTTTATGCCCTCTTCTTGGGGCATGTTCTACCCGACGATATGGGACATCGCCATCTACGCGGGGACCATCGGCCTGTTCATCGTCCTGTTTTTTCTGTTCGTCCGCGGCCTGCCCATGATTTCCATCCACGAGATCCGCAATCTGCTGGCCTCTGGAGCCCACAAGTGAGCCGAACTTATGCAGCGCGAAGAATCAACGCACTACGGCCTGTTGGCCGAATTTGAATCCCCCGACGACTTGCTAGCCGCGGCCAAGGCAACCTTTGCCGCGGGCTATCGCAAGATCGACGCCTATTCGCCCATGCCCATCCACGGCTTGGGCGAGGCCATCGGCTTTTCCCGCACTAGGTTGCCCTGGCTAGTTTTCGCCTTTGGCCTGCTCGGCGCCATCACGGGTTACTCCCTGTGCTATTGGGTCTCGGCCATCGACTATCCGCTCAATATCGCCGGCAAGCCCTTGCACAGCGGGCCGATGTTCATTCCGGTGACCTTTGAGCTGACCATCCTCTTTGCCGCGCTCAGTTCGGCTTTTGGCATGTTCATCGCCAACGGCCTGCCCCAGCCCTATCACCCGGTCTTCAACGCCCCCAATTTCGCCCGCGCCAGCCAAGATCGCTTCTTTCTCAGCATCGAGGCCGAAGATCCCCAGTTCGACCGCCAAAAAACCGAGGACTTTCTGCGCGGCCTGAATCCGCATGAGGTTGTCGAAGTTGAAAAGTGAAATGACCATGGCCAGCCGACGGCCCGTTGCCCTGTTGGGAGCGGTGCTGTTGCTGATTGGCAGCGCCGGTTGCGAGCTGCGGCAGGCCATGTACGACCAAGAAAAATACGAGCCGCTAGAGGCCTCGGCGTTCTTTGCCGACGGCATGTCTTTCCGCCCGCAGGTTGACGGCACCGTGGCGCAGGGCCAACTGATGCTCGACGAGCACTTCTACCAAGGCAAAGTACAAGGCCAACTCGCGGCGACCTTGCCGGTGGCAGTTGACCGCCAGCTACTAGAGCACGGCAGAGCGCGCTTCAACATTTTCTGCGCCCCCTGCCACGACAGGACCGGCTCGGGTAACGGCATGGTCGTCCAGCGAGGGCTTAAACAGCCGCCGAGTTTTCACCAAGAGCGGCTGCGCGAGGTGCCTGTCGGCCACTTTTACGATGTTATGACCAATGGCTTTGGCGTCATGTATAGCTACGCCTCCCGTATCCCCGTGGCCGACCGCTGGGCCATCGTCGCCTATATCAAGGTGTTACAGCTAAGCCAGAACCTCGAATTTGACCAACTGCCGGCCGAGGACCAAAGGCAACTTCAATGAACGAGTCGATTACCCAACAGTCCGCTGCCCTACATCCCTACTTGGACAACCTCCAGCGCCGCGCCCTGGTCGTGGGCTTGGTCGGTTTGGCCGCCGCTGCGGTCGGCTACTTCACCGCCGAGGAGCAGTTTTTCCGCTCTTATTTGCTGGCCTTTACCTTCTGGATCGGCCTGCCCTTGGGCAGCCTGGGCATCCTCATGATCCACCACGTCGGCGGTGGCACTTGGGGGTTTTCGATCCGGCGTCTGCTCGAAGCCGCCACCCGCACCTTGCCGCTGCTGTTTGTGCTGTCGCTGCCGATCCTCTTCTTAGGTCTGCACGACCTCTACGAGTGGACGCACCAGAGCGTGGTACAAGGCGACGACATCCTCAAGCAAAAGGTGCCCTATCTCAACGAGCCTTTCTTTATCGCACGCACCGTGTTCTACTTCGCCATCTGGGGACTGTTCGCCTTCCTGCTCAACCGCTGGTCGTTGCAGCAGGATCAGACGACGGCGACGCATCCGACCCATCGCATGCAGCTTTTGAGCGGTCCGGGTATCGTCATTTTCTTTCTCACCGCGACGCTGGCCTCCGTTGATTGGCTGATGTCGCTTGAGCCGCATTGGTTCTCGACGATCTTCGGCATCATCTACATCATAGGCATGGGGCTGATGGCCTGGGGATTTGCGTTTCTCATTGCCGTCCCCCTCTCGCGGAAGGAACCACTACAGGGCGTACTTACCGAGCAGCACCTGCGCGACTTGGGCACCTTTATGCTGGCCTGCGTCATGCTCTGGGCATATACCTCGTTTTCCCAGTTGCTCATCATCTGGTCGGCCAATTTGCCCGAGGAGATCACCTGGTACATGACCCGCTTGGAGGGCGGCTGGCAATACGTGGGCTACGGGCTGCTGCTGTTTCACTTTGCCGTCCCCTTTCTCTTTCTCATATCCAGCACCATGAAGTCCAAAACCAAACTGCTCGGCACCATTGCCGCCGGCTTGGTTTTGATGCGCTTGGTCGATTTGTACTGGATCACGGCACCGGCCTTCACCAAAGTCCACGCCGAGCAGGGTCCGAGCTTCCACAGCACCGGAATCAGAATACACTGGCTCGACCTAGCCATTCCGATAGGCATCGGCGGCATCGTCATTGCACTTTTCTTCGCGCAACTAAAAAAGCGCACCCTGATCGCGCAAAACGACCCCCGCTTTGCAGACCTCTACAGCGGCGAAAGCAATCATGGCTGAACAAGTTCATCATCGAGACAACTCCGGCTACGAGACGACGGACGCACGCGTAACGCCGCTGGCACAGATCGGCCTTTTTATTGCCGCGCTAGTCATCGCTTCCTTTGTCGGCATGATCGTCTTATTCAAGGTTTTCGCCTATTACCAGCCGCTCTTTGACGATCCGGTCCCACCGCTCATCGCCGACCGCATCGCCAGCACCGCGCCGCGGCTACAGGTGGACCCGCCAAAGCAAAAGTTCGAGTTGACCCAAAGCGAAGCCGCGCTCCTCGGCTCCTATGGCTGGATCGACCGACAAGTGAAGGTAGTACACATTCCCATCGAGCGAGCGATTGATCTGGTGAGCGAGGGCAAAATGCCGCTCATCGCGCCAGCCGCACCATGAGCGGGGCTACAACGACATTCGCTCGCAACGCGATCCTCTTGGCCTTGGCCCTGCCGCTACTGCTAGCTGGCCAGACCAAGGCGCAGAGCTATACCCAGCAGCTACAAGAGCGCATCGGCATCGACCAGAAATTGGGCGAACAGCTACCCTTGGATCTCGAATTCACCGACTCCAGCGGCGAGCGCACCTTGCTGCGCCAGTACTTCGGCCAAAAGCCCATCGTGCTCACCTTAGTGTACTACGAGTGCCCCATGCTCTGCACCCAAGTGTTGAACAGCCTCTTGCGGGCGATGAACGTACTGAGTTTTGGCATTGGAACGGATTTCGACGTCTTAACTATCAGCATTGATCCCGGGGAAACTCCAGCATTGGCCGCGGCCAAAAAAGCCGAGTACAGCAAAAACTACCGCGGCCGCGATGGTTCTACCGGCTGGCATTTCCTCACCGGCGAGGCCGACCAGATCGAGCAGCTAGCCGCAGCCGTCGGCTTTCGCTACGAATACGACGCAGACACCGACCAGTACATCCACGCCAGCGGCTTGATGGTGCTGACGTCGGAAGGCAAACTGGCGCGCTATTTCTACGGCATCGACTACCCCCCGCGCGACTTGCGCTGGGGCCTCGTCGAAGCAGCCGACGGCGCCATTGGCAATCCGGTCGATCAGCTACTCCTGCTCTGCTATAGCTACGACCCACTGACCGGCAAATACGGTCTCTACATCCGCAATTCCCTGCGCATCGGTGGGCTGATTACTGTGCTAGCTCTCGCTACCTTTATCATTGCTATGCTCAAGCGGGAGCGCAGCCGGCCTCAGCTCAACTAGTTCGGAGCCTTGAACCGCATGTCCGACTTTCCACTTTTTCCCGCCCAAGCCTCCACCGTCGCCTGGCAAGTAGATGCTCTCTACGCATTCTTGCTCGCCTTGACTGTGCTATTCTGCCTGCTGGTCTTCGGCATGGTGATCATCTTCGCCATCAAGTACCGCCGCCGCTCGGAAGACGAACAGCCCGAGCAAAATCACGGCAATCTCGTCCTCGAACTGTCTTGGACCATCGTTCCGCTCTTTCTCGCGCTTTTCGTCTTTTTGCTCGGGGCCGATGTCTTCTTCCGGCTCCAGCGGCCTCCGGCCGACCCCTTGGAAATTTACGCGGTCGGCAAGCAGTGGATGTGGAAAATCCAGCACGAATCGGGCAAGCGAGAAATCAACACCCTGCACGTGCCCAAGGGCCAGCCCGTTCGCCTGACCATGACTTCAGAGGACGTAATCCACGACTTTTTCATCCCGGCCTTCCGGGTCAAAAACGACGTACTGCCCGGGCGCTACACGACCTTGTGGTTTGAGGCCACGCAGACGGGCGAGTTCCACTTGTTTTGCGCCGAGTATTGCGGCACTCAGCACTCGGGTATGATCGGCAAGGTGATCGTCTTAGAGCCGGCGGATTACCACGACTGGCTGATGGGAGCGTCCAGCGGCGAATCCATGGTCGAGGCGGGCGAGCGCCAGTTCCAGCAACTCGGCTGCGAGACCTGTCACAAATCCACGGCCACGGGGCGCGGCCCTTCGCTAGTCGGGCTGTACGACAAGCCGGTAACGCTCAGCAACGGACAGGAGATCGTCGTCGATAGCGACTATATCCGCGAATCCATACTCCAGCCCAGGGCCAAAATAGTCGCCGGGTACGAGCCGATTATGCCCGTCTTCGAGGGGCAGCTCAGCGAGCAGTCGCTGCTGCAAATCGCATCCTATATCAAATCCCTGAGCGAGTCCGCAGAGTGAACATCTCAACGAGGTCATTCAAGCTATGAACCACAGCGCCAACGGCGAGCCGAGAAACTATCTCAACGAAACGTACGGGATCAAATCTTGGCTCCTGACCCTAGACCACAAGCGCATCGGTATCCTCTACTTGATAACGATGGCGATCTTCTTCTTGGCCGGCAGCATGTTTGCCAGCCTCATTCGCTTTGAGCTGATGACGCCCAAAGGCGATTTGGTCGAAGCCGAGACCTACAATAAGCTCTTCACCATGCACGGCGTGGTGATGATCTTCTTCTTCCTCATTCCTTCCATCCCAGCGGCACTGGGCAACTTTCTCATTCCCCTGCAGATCGGCGCGCGGGACGTGGCCTTCCCCCGCCTGAATCTCCTCAGCTACTATCTCTACACAGCCGGGGGGCTGTTCGCCGTGCTGGCCATCATCATGGGGGGCATTGATACTGGTTGGACTTTTTACACTCCTTATAGCAGTACGTACTCCACTTCGTTCGTTTCCTTAGCCTTAGTCGGCGTTTTTGTCAACGGCTTCTCTTCAATCCTCACCGGGGTCAACTTCATGGTCACCATCCACAAGATGCGGGCCCCGGGTATGACGTGGTTCCGCTTGCCGCTTTTTATATGGGGGCACTACGCGACCAGCCTGATTCAGGTCCTAGGCACCCCGGTGGTGGCCATCACCTTGTTGCTGGTCTGCTTCGAGCGCGTCTTCAAGATCGGCATCTTTGACCCCAATTACGGCGGCGACCCCGTGCTCTTTCAGCACATGTTCTGGTTTTACTCGCATCCAGCCGTATATATCATGATCCTGCCGGGCTTTGCCGTCATTAGCGAAGTCGTAGCTTGCTTCACGCGCAAGCGCGTCTTCGGCTATTCCTTTGTGGCTTTTTCCTCGCTGGCCATCGCCGTCCTCGGCTTTCTCGTCTGGGGCCACCATTTGTTCGTATCGGGCCAATCCACCTATGCCAGCATGGTCTTTTCCTTCATCACCTTCTTCATCGCCGTACCCACGGCCATCAAAATTTTCAACTGGTCTTTCACCCTCTACAAAGCCTCGGTTAAGCTAGACTCGCCTATGCTCTACGTGATGGGCTTTATCGGCCTTTTCACTATCGGCGGCCTGACGGGCCTGTTCCTCTCCACCTTGGGCCTAGACGTCCATCTCCACGATACCTACTTCGTGGTTGCCCACTTTCACTATGTCATGGTGGGCGGCATGGTCATGGGGTTCCTCTGCGGCCTGCATTTTTGGTGGCCTAAAATGACCGGGCGCATGTACTCGGAAGGGGCAGCCAAGCTCGGCGTCATGTTCGTTTTCGCCGGGTTCAACTTGACCTTCTTTCCCCAATTTATCTTGGGTTACTTGGGAATGCCTCGGCGCTATCACGCCTATCCCGAGGAATGGCAAGCCCTCAACATCATGTCCACCGCGGGGGCCACCGTCCTCGGGCTGGGCTTCTCCCTGACCATCGTCTATCTCCTCTGGTCCCTATTCAAGGGAGAAAAGGCCCCCGCTAATCCGTTCCAAGCCAAGGGCCTCGAATGGGACATCCCCTCGCCGCCCATAGCCCACAACTTTGAAGCCATCCCGATAGTTACCTGGGAAGCCTATCCCTACGGCGAGGAGGAACCAGCGGCACCGAGCACCGAGGCCGCACCTGAACGCGCTAAGGAGGATCGAGTTGTCTGAGCACGCACCTAGCGCCCACCACCTGCACCAGTTCGAGACAGCGGAGCAGCAATACGAAGCCGCCAGTCTCGGCATGTGGGCGTTCATCATCCAAGAAATCCTGTTCTTCGGGGGGCTGTTCGGTGCCTATACCGTATATCGCAACACCTATATCGACGCCTTTACGGCCGGCTCGCACCACCTCGACATTTTCTGGGGCACCTTCAACACCATCGTGCTGATCGCCAGCAGCCTGACTATGGCACTGGCCGTCCGCGCCGCCCAGACCGACGCCGGTCGAAACGCAATTACGGGGTGGCTCGTCGCCACGATCATTCTCGGATGCGCCTTCTTGGGGGTCAAGTACATCGAGTACAGCCACAAGTGGCACGAGTACCTCATCCCCGGCAGCATGTTCCAGTGGAATGACCCCGCCTTCCCCGAAGTCTCGCTTGGCAACGCCAAAATTTTCTTCTCTTTTTACTTCGTGATGACCGGAATGCACGCGCTGCACATGGTCGTCGGCGTCGGCATCATGCTGTGGATGATCGCCAAAGTCCGGCGCAACGAGATTTCGGCCCAGTACTTCACGCCGATCGAGATCAGCGGCCTCTATTGGCACTTCGTGGATATCGTGTGGATTTTCCTCTTCCCACTGCTCTATCTGATTGGACGCCACTAATGTCTGAACATCACGTCGTCCCGCTCAAGATCTACTTCCTGATCTTCTTCGCCCTGATGATCGGCACAGTCCTCACGGTGGCTGCCGCCTTCGTCAACATGGGCTTTATGAATACGCCGGTCGCCCTGATCATTGCCTTAGTAAAGGCATCGCTGGTCATCTTATTCTTCATGCACGTGAAATACAGCCCCAAGCTGGTGGGGCTTTTCGCGGTCGCCGGCTTCTTCTGGCTGTGCATCCTACTGGCTTTGACCATGCAGGACTACTACACGCGCGGCTGGGGCGAGGAACCGCCGGTGGAGTTTTTGCAGGAAGGGTCGTTCTTCTGAGCCCACGCCGCGCCTTATCGAGGATTGTCGGGTTATCGCCGCGAGAGCCCTCGTATCTTGCCGCCCTCAATCCCAAGCCCGCGCCTACTTAGTCGCTCCAGCCGCCTTGAGAAAGGCTACCACCTCCTCGTAGCACTCCTTTTTCTCGCCGCCTTCGAGCTGGAAACCTTGGACAGCCCATGTCAAGGCCGTCTCGCCATCTTCATTGCGAGCATTGACATCAACGTTGAGACCCACCAAAAAGCGCACCACCGCTAAATGACCGCTAACGGCGGCTTTCATCAAGGCCGTCCAGCCGCGGTTATCTTTGGCGTGGATATCACCCCCCTTGGAAGTCAAAAACTCCACAACCTCTAAATGGCCGCCCCAAGCAGCCCGCATCAAGGCCGTCTCGCCATCTTCATTGCGGATGTGGATGTCGGCCCTCTTACAAACCAAAAAGCGCACTACCTCTAAATGACCTTCCCGGGCAGCCAGCATCAAGGCTGTCCAGCCGGAAGCACTTTTGAGGTGTATATCCGCCTTTTTGTTCACCAAAAAGCGCACTACCTCTAAATGACCTTCCCGGGCAGCCAGCATCAAAGCTGTCTTGCCTAAGTCATCTAGAGCATCGATATCGCCCCTGGCTACCTCCGAGCGCACCGTCGCTAAACAGCCTTTTTGGGCGGCCCAAATCAAGATGTTCATATCATTCTCTCCTCCGATAGAGTTAAAAGCTGAGTACTGGGCGAGCTTTTTTGCTACTTCATCACCGAATTTTCCCAGCCGGGAGTCTAAGGTTTCTCGCGTCTGTTGCAGAGACTCCTCCAACGCCTTGATGCGTCGCTGTAGATGGGGATGAGGGACCATGGCGTATAGTTGCTTAGCCACTGCTAGGTCCAGCTCAATCCGACCTATCGAGTTGTAGAGGTAGGGGAGCTTGTTCCTGTACTCTTCCACCTTCCCCGCCACCAACTCATTGATCTCATCCCAGTCGAAGATGATAGGCTGCCGCTCCTCAGAAGGGGTTAGCTTGAACCCCCTCCTCCACTCCTCGGCCTTCTTCAATAGATCAGGCAGACGTTCCGGCCAGTCGTGGAGCATGTTCGGCGAGAAGTCGGCTCCGGTAGGCCAAGTTGGGACCCCATCGTCCAGATACACTTGGTTGAACAGTTCAAGCTCCTTCAGAGGACTATATATCCGGCCTGATAGGATAGGACGAAGATCAGCCTCTTGGCATGTGCCGTCCTCAAAGGATGCACGTAGCTTGTAGGGACCTATCACTTCCAGACAGGTCACTTTATGGAATTCATAATCCACTTGTTTTATCTCCGGCGGCCAATAGGATCGGGAGCGACGCCTTGCTGCAACTGGTTCCAAGCAACTTCAAGATCTTCTGCATGATCTTCAGCCCATCTCATCACTTGTCGATGCTTATTCCTTGGAAGTGAACCCCCTATTACCTCTATCTTACCTGAATCAACGGCATAAACAGCCTTATCCCCCGAGTAACTCGCATGAAAGTGCGGTCGATGATGAGGGCTACCTGCTTCCGAGAACATTCGGATAGTGATTCCATAAAACTCCGCAAGTTTCGGCATAAAACTCCGTCAAACAGAGTCGGTTCAAGGCTTGCTTCTCAAGCAATGTCGCGGACGAGCACCAAGATCGCCGTCTGTGGCACGACGATGAACTTCTCGTCGTCGAACTTGATTTCAACCGCATCTTTGCGCAGGAAAATGGCGTGGTCGCCTTTTTTGGCCTGAAGGCCGATATAGCGCATCTGTTCGCCCCCCTCTTCCCAAGGCACACCGTCGTCATCGGCGGTCGGCGGCAAGGGAACGCCCGGCCCCACTTCTTCAATGCGCCCGCTTTGCACATCCTCCTTTTCCAAGGCGGTCGGCGGCAAATAAAGCCCCACGGCCGTGCGCTCTTCCATGTCGTCAACCCGGATTAGCACGCGGTCGCCAACTACGTACAGTTCCTTGTCGCCCCTAATCATCTGCTCCTCCTGCGTTAAGACGCCCGCCGTAAACACTCGCTGTAGTACTCAAAGCGCTCCCCTTTTCCCTCTTGTCGCCGCTGAGTTCGCCGCGGCTACTGAGGTTGCTCGGATCAACGCCTTTTTACACCACTTGGCCGGCCTGCATATAGTGGTTTACTACTCACCGAGGACGCCCACGGTCTGTTCGAGCCGCATCAGGGCAAGTGCCTTGTCGCGGCGAGCGACAGCACTTTGGGTGCGCACCTCTACTAGGGCCAATTGCGCGTCCAGATTTTCCAATTGCGTGCCGACCCCGCTCGCATAGCGCAACTCGGCGACTTCCAGCCCCTTCTCGGCCTGCAATACCGCATCGCGGTGGGCCTCAATGCGCTCGCTGGCTTCCTCGACAGCATAATAAGCCTGCTGGATTTGCAACCGCACTTCTCGCGCGATTCGTTGATGGTCGTACTCTATCCGGCGCAGGTCCTGCCGCGCCTGCGCTACTCGCGCCCCGGTGAGCCGCCCGTCGAAAAGCGGTATTTGCACTACCAGCCCGGTGTTCCAACTCTTGCGCCACTCTCGATCGGCTAGGTCGAACCCGTCGCTCTGGAACTGGGTTTGCCCAGCCGCTACCAGTTCCACGCTAGGCCGCGTAGAAGCTTGGTCGGCGGTGATCTTCCGCTCGTGCCATCCTATTTCTTGCGCGACTTGCGCCAACTCTGGCCGCTTCGATAGTCCCAAGGCGACGAGCCCGTCCAGATCATCGAGATCGAGCGCCGTCTCACTGCGAAACGTTCCCCGCACTTCTATGGCTCGGTCCAAGTCTAAACCAACCACATCCTTGAGGGCCATAGTGGCCAGCCGCAGGTTGTTTTCGGCGCGGATGGAGTCGGCGCGCATGTTCGAGACCTGCACTTGGGCACGCAACTGGTCGAGCTCAGCGGCCCGGCCGGCCTGCGCCCGCGCCTCCACTTGGGACAGATTGCGCCTGGCCCACACAAGCGCCAGATGCGACACGGTACGCAGCTCCTTTGCTAGGAGCAAGTCGTAAAAGCGCTCCTCCACCTCGGCTACTACGAGTTGTGTTGTCTGCCTCTCGGTCTCGCCAAGCATGGCAAATTGGCGGCGAGCCATGTCCTCAGTAGCGCGAATGCGGCCTCCGGCATAGAGCGGCTGGCGTACGCTCACAACGCCCGTGAGATTGTTTTCCGTGCCGATCCTAACGGTATTGCCAGCAAAAACAAAAGAAGGTAGCAGCCAGTTGCGGCTATACGTGAAGGAGGCATCGACCTGCGGCAGACCTGCCGCCCGCGCTACGCGGAGCTCCTCGCGCCCGCACAGCAGGTCAATGCGGGCTTGCAACAGGCGTTCGTTGTTTTCTTGCACCAAAGCCAACCCGGTTTGCAAGTCGAGAATCAGAGGTTTGGCCTCTGCGTCGGCTGAGCGGCTAGAGGCCGCGCACAAGACCACCAAGCAGAAGAACACCCCCATCCCAGTCTTGATCAACATAGCAAGCCGCGTTGCCGCAACCACGCCTCGACTTCCGCTCCTCCCACATCGGCCAGCATAACACCGTCGATTTCGACGCAGGGCGAGGCGTATTGCCGGCTCTTGGCGACCATTTCCGCAAAGGCTTTGCGGTCTTTGGTAATATCCAGTTCCTCGTATTGCAACCCGGCTCTATCGAGTACCGTCCGCACTCCCGAGCTCCAAGGGCAATACGGATTGAGATAGGCTTTGATCACAGGAGTAGTCTCTTCCACTTTGGCCTTTCCGATGTACAGGGGACGCGATATATTGACAAAAACATATCGCCCGCCTCTCATCCCTGTCAAGGAAGGGGCCTCTAATTCATGAAACCTCTGGTCCTGTTCCACGGAGGCTGCAACGACGGCTTCTGTGCCGCGTGGATCTACCGCCGCTATGTCAACCCGCAAGCCGAGTTTAAGGCGGTTCAGTACAACACCGACCCACCAGCTACGGCTGGCCGCGACGTCGTCATCCTCGACTTCAGCTACGAGCGGACGCAGCTCATAAAGATGCACGACCACGCCCGCTCGCTCTTGGTTTTGGATCACCACGCAACGGCCGCACAAGCCTTAGCCGGCCTCAACTATTGCGTATTCGCCGAAGACAAGTCTGGGGCACGCATGACTTGGGAATACTTTTTCGACCCCCGCTCTCAGGTCAGTGCCGACGACGTTCCCTGGCTGGTGGCCTATACCGAAGACCGCGACCTGTGGCGGTGGGCCTTGGCCGATTCCAAGGCCGTCAACGCCGCCCTCGCCTCGTACCCGCGCGACTTTGCGGTGTGGGACAAAATCGCCGCAAAAGGGCCGCAAGCTCTCGCCGTGGAAGGCCAAGCCATTCTCCGCTTCCAAAACCGGCTCATCCGGCCGCGCGTCCGCTACCACGGTTGGACCACCATTAGCGGGTTTCGCGTCCCCATCACCAATGCCACGTTTCTGACCTCTGAAATCGGCAATGCCCTCGCCGAAGGGCATCCTTTTTCCGCGGTGTTCTTCGTCCGCTCCGACAGCAAGGTCGTGTACAATCTGCGCTCCAAGGGGGACGCGGCCGCGGATGTGGGGCGCATAGCGCGCGATTACGGCGGTGGAGGGCACAAACACGCGGCGGCTTTTACCCTAGAGACCATGTTGCCGATGGAAGCGGATGCGTAAATGACCCCGGAACAGCGCTATCTATTCGACGTCAACGGCTATTTGCATCTCCTCGACGTGCTCAGCGACAGCGAACTAGCGGCCGCTCGAGCGGCCGTGGACCGCTATATGACCACGCCCGACGACGAGCTGCCCGAGGGCTTTTCCCGCTCCGACGACGGCAAGTCCTACGCCAACGGCTTTGCTTTCGACAAGGCACTCGAATCCCTAATCTTCCACCCTACCCTGTGGCCCATCGTCAAAGAGTTCACCCACGACCGGCCCGCTTTTAGCCGGGGAACCCTGTTGATAGATAGCCACCGGCACGAGCCGCTGCGCCTGCATTGTGCCCGCGAGGACTTTGGCTGGCAAAGTACGCGCTACGACACCCGCGAGGACCGCATCTTCTGCGACGATTTCGTCATCTTCCCCTATTTTGACGACGTCTTCCCGGGCGACGGCGGCTTGTTGGTGGTTCCAGGCTCGCACAAAGCGGCGTTTGCGCGGCCACCCAGCCTATTCAACGGCGGCGTCACCGCCCATCGGGAGGATTTGCCCGTTGGAGTCGTCAATGTGACGCCGCGAGCCGGGGACGCCGTAGTAATGACGGAAATGCTGGCCCACGGAACCTTGCAATGGAAGCCCAAAGATCGCCTGCGCCGCACCTTGGTGTTGCGCTACCGGCCCCAATTCAAGGGCCAAGCCGCGGTCCCGGAAGTCCTCTACGACCGCTTGTCGCCGCAAACTATAGAGCTGATGGCCCCGGCTCACTACACCCATGTCAAGGAGATCGTCGAGGAAGACGTGGTGCGGCTCTCTTAAACAAAACGCTGCAAAACCAAGCAAAACAGGCACCTGCGATGAGTCGCAAGTGCCTGTTTTTTGGTGAGCCCACTGGGAATCGAACCCAGGACCTACGGATTAAAAGTCCGGTGCTCTACCAGCTGAGCTATAGGCTCTATTCGGGGCTGTATTTAAGGGAAAATACGCGGTTTGTGCATCCATCGCAAGATTCTGCTCTGGAGACGATGCGGCCTAGCGGGACCTGCCAATAAACTCAGTAGGCCAACGCGATGATTTTGGTCGTCCCCTGCGTCTGCGCGTCCCCTTGCACTTCAACGCGTAAAATGTAGTTCCCCGGCGCGGCTAGCTGCCCGGATTCGTCCTCGCCGTCCCAACTCAACGTTATCGGCCCGGCTGTTTGCTGCTGGTCGTGCAGCACCCGGACCTTTCGTCCGCTCAGGTCGTAGAGTGCCACGTGCAGCAAGCGGGGCTGGAGGACGTTCAACAGGGCGAACTCTATCCGCAGCAAATCGCCGATACCATCTCCGTTGGGGGTCACGAGCGCGGCCGACAACGCGAGTCCATCGATCAAGGCCGGGCCGACCGGCAGCGACACGGCGATCGCTTCGCTAGCAACTATGTCGCTGGCATCGCCCACATCCACCCGTTGCCTTATCTGTTGCTCTCCCCGGCCACTGGCCAAAAACGCCTCAAAGGGCATTTGTTGGCGGTATATGGTGCTGGCGAAGTCGAGCTCGATCAATCCGGCGCGGACGAACCGATCGGCAAAGGCGATATCCAACCCGCCATCTACGGGGGTTATCTCCGCGGCCAACCCCCGCCCCGCAGAGCGGATCTCGCCAAGCTCGATATCTGCTCCTGAACGCATGAGCAACTGATCAAAACCCGTGCTGCCAGCACCTGTATCCCAACCAAGATAATAGGTGAACTCGGTGCGCTGCCCTGGTTGGGCTTGGCTCGGGTCAATCTCCGCTCGCGTTGCCGCTGCCAAAGGCTCGTCGTAGCTGAGGACCAGCTCGTCGAGGACCGCCCCCTGCATCGGGTCGGTACTGAGCAAATGGGCCTGCAACTGGACGAAACGCCGCGGCGTCGGCGAGAGAAACCCCCGATCCAACCGCTCGTACGCCTCGCTCCAGATACTCCAGTCGTGGGCGGGCGCACGGACGGTATCGATCTGGCCTTTGAAACTGGGTATGAGCTTGTTGTATTTCCTTTCGGATACTGCCCTGCCGTTTTTGTCGTGAAAGACGTAGGACTCCTGCAATAGATTGCCCGTCCGCGAGCGAATTTCCACGCGGGTCCCCGCAGGGGCCTCGACCTGCCAGCTCAACGCCGTGGCGTTGCGCACCGCCCCCAGATCGTAGATCGGGGATTGCATGATGGTGCCAGCGGGATAGCCTTCGCCAAAGACCTGGAATTCGGCCGTCGTGCCCGTGATGCAACACTGCCTGTTGGGATAGCGCATCCGCAGATAGCGCAGCGGCCGGAGCGAGAATTGCTCTTCAAAGTGGACGATATCGCGCAAGTTGCGGGGGTGTTCGGGCAATTCCCCCAAGACCTGCCAGCGCAGCGATCCGTCCGGTGCCAGCGACCCGTCCGACCCCCAGAGGATATACCAAGGGAAGTGGATGGCGTTACGCCGAGTCCAGCGCCAGTCAACGCTGCTGGGCGCGATGCCGGCCAGATCGCCCAAAATCCGCACCCGATCCACCCAGTACAGGGCCCCCAAATCAAAGGTAAATTCCGTGTCGCCCGGTTGGGAAAACCCCCAGTAGCGCCAACTCGACGCGATATCGCCGTCGATCAGGGCGTTGCTATTGCCCGTTGACTCGTAGCCTTCGGCCCGCGTGCCGATTTCGTTGAGGATATCGACCTGGCCGCCGCGTTCCCGCATCCCCAGCGAGATATTGTCCCCCACGGCCTCCACCGCAATCGCGCTGATCCCCGCCCCAGCGGTGGGCAAGTCCACTTCGATGCGGATGAATTGCAGCGGTTTAAGGCCGTATTCGATGACCAATTCCCGCTGCTGGTTGAAGCTGTAGCGGAAGCGATCGCTGTAGCGCACAATGCTCGGCAGGGGCAGTCCGGTCGAATCAAAAAAGCGCTCGCCGTTGGACAGCAAGACCTGAAAGAACTCCAGAGGCGGCTCCCTGAGCCGCAAGACCACGCGCTGCGCGGAAACGACGCGGCCCAGATTGACCTCGACGTACATGCTCTCGGGATCGTCGTCCCAATCGGGTGCCCAGAAGCTGCCCAAGCTCCCGTCGATTAGGTTGCCAGCATCGCCGCTGTTGGAGCCTACGGCGCGGATGCCGCCGCCGAAATCCCCCGCATTGGCGACCGCGTCGATATTCCGCCGCACGAATCTGGGGCTGGCTTTCCCACGGCTGATTTCGATTGCATTGCCGGGCCGCTGCCACGCATCCCAATCCGCGCTGGTCCCGATCCGCAGTTTTTCGCCCGCCGCTGGCGAATATACTATGCCGCAAATCAGCATGGCCCAAAGGGCAGGTCCCAACTGGCGGTGATTTTTCATGGTGCGATTCCCGCGCCCGGGTGTAAGATGCTTATCGCCTTGCTCGCCATCCGCACTTCGCCCTTGAGTTCGGCAACATCCTCCTTTGTCGCCAGATACTTATGGGTAAAGTGCAGGCTTCATCACGACGACAGATCAACGGAGTACGGCCTATTCTTGCCCTCGCAAAAATACAGGGCCTTGAATCGGTCCATTTGTTTGATTTTGTCGATCAATACTCGTTCCTGCCGCGAGCTCGACACATTCCGTACAAGCGACCTAGCATCCGCTTCGGTCAATCGCAAGACGAGATAGTTGGCAATGGCTGAAAATACCGAGACGTCAAAGTCCTTCGCCTCCTGCGAGGCAAGCACTAGCGAAATACCGTACTTCCGGCACTCTTTTGCCATGGTGGGAATGAGCCTTAACCCTGCGGCCCGGTGCGCCTCATCGAAAATCAAGGCGTGCGTAATTCGCTCTTGGATGCCTCTGCGGAACATGTCCTTGTAGAGACCGTAAAACACCAACGACGCAAACGCTCGCTGAAGGTTGTCATTCTGAGTCGTGTGAATCCGAATGACGGTCGGCTGCTCGCTCTCCCACAAGCTGCTGTGGGACTCGCGGAGCTTGAAGAACCCGTAGTCTTCAAGCTCTTCCAAACGTGCAAGCAACGTCCGCAACCCGCGGTCCGGTTTTGAATAGCCGCGCAGAATCTCGACGAAGCGACTGAACGCCGGTTCCTGTAAATCCGCGGCCGGCGCGTTGGCGTTTCCCCACCCCATCTCAACGAAACTTTCCTTGATGGCCCCGCGAATGCGCTCGGCCTGAATGTCGCCGAGTTCCGGGTAGATCGCCGCGAAAATGTCCCGCATCGCGCCCGCTACGTCGAGATGCGCCATCCAAGATCCTCGATCAACCACCAGCAGCGGGTTGAAGCCCAAACCATCAAAATCGATGAACCGAACCACCGACTGCCCAAGTCGCTCGTCAATGTCCTGATGGTAAGAAAAGACGATCGGGCGAATACCAGCGGCCATCATCTGCTTGCACAGGTTCAGCAAGCAGGTAGTCTTGCCCATTCCGGGCAACCCCGCGATCAAAAGGTGAGGGTTGCCCTGGACGGTCAGCGGCCATCGGACTTTCGCGCTTGTAGAGGTATCTGTCCCAAAACAGATCGCGGGAACGGCGTCCATAGAGGTCTGCCCGACCTGTGATTCCGCGTCCTCTGCCCGATCCCCAGAGGTTTGTGGCGTGTCTCTATCGTCCGCGAACCTTTCGGCGTTTTGCTCGGACGACCGCAAGTCCGAATCGGGCAAAACGCTGGGACCGAACATGAACACCTGTGTGCTCCAATTGCCGGGAGAAATTTTCAACGGACTCATCCCTGCATACTCGGGACAAAATACCCATCCGAGAGACTCGCTTTCGTCTGCGTCAAGCGCGTAGTCGCCCTTTTCGATCATGCGGTCAATCTCAGTCACGAGTTCCCTATGCCGCTCCTCCGGTAAATGGTGCCTACGCGCCTTGTCTGCATAGAAGCGCAGTACCCGGGCCAGCTTGGCGCGACGCACCGCTCTGAACGCAGAGCACACTTCATGCGAATACCAGTCGTTCCAACGCTGGCGCAGCGCAGCGGTCTGTTCCCGAATGCGGCGCAGGATGTCCGAGGACCTTGCAGCGCGTAGATCCCGACGGTACTTGACCTCGACGAAACGGATCGTCAGTCCCTTTCCCTTTCTCGCGGCCGTGGTCACATACATCAGGTCCGGCCGCATCTCCTGCTCATCGCCCTTTCCATCCGTCAACGGCGGCAAGAGGTCCCGAACATCATCTATCGGAACGATGAAACCGCGCTCCAGCGATACCCAGCACGGGTCAGCCTCCTGCGCCTGCCGGCAATTTGCCTGCGAAACGGCGAGCGCGATCAACTCCGCAGTCGGCGGTTTGTCTCCAGTGAGGCGAATGGCGAGCCGGCCGCTGAGGGCCTTCAGATGCTCCAAGAGGAACTCGGCGTTGCGGCGACTGCGGCTGAGCCCCATCTGATCTAAGGCTCCATCGAGCAGGATGCGTACCTCATCCAAGTTGCTGGTAGAGGTGATTAGCTGTAAGCAGCCCAAGTCCTCCCGTTCTGGAACGCAGTCAATCACGTAAGCATCGTAGATGGTCCGATTGTCCCGTGGCGAATCGAAATACTCGATGCCGGCGTTGCGGTCCAACGTGATGACCCAATCGCAAAGCAGGTGGAGCTTTTTGAGGTTGTCCGCCTTTTCCGATGAGACCGCTGTTTGTAGCACTGGCAACTGTCCATTCCCCGCGCCGATATGGCGCGCCACAGTGTCCTGTATGGCATGTTGCAAACGCGCCAAGCGGTCCGTATGCACGCGCTCCGACGGGTGCTTTTCGCCATCCTTTGATAGAGGTACCACGCTGTGCCACATAGGCGCGGGCTTCGTGGTGAAGTGGCGATCATAGAAGGAGAGCAGGCCAAACGCTTGGAACGGCTCATCGTCCGATAGGTCATGTTCCTTCGATACGACCTGCGACTCGAACGTGTCAAATGCGACGGCAACGTGGGCTGCGGTCTTCGGATTAGACTCCTCCTTGCGTGCCCAGCGCAACCGGGGCATGTTCACCCCGCCGGGCAGACTTAGGGATTCGAGCATC
Organism: uncultured Latescibacterota bacterium; assembly: GCA_958295495.1. Classification (GTDB taxonomy): domain Bacteria; phylum Latescibacterota; class UBA2968; order UBA8231; family UBA8231. The sequence goes on along the minus strand of OY282352.1, from coordinate 4,775,504 downwards.
CACTGGTCGTCGGGTGATACTCCGCCGGCGCCACTGCGCCGCCGTTCTCGCGCTTCGACAATGAACCGGCCTGCAATGCCGCGTTGCTCCTTTGAGGGATACATCTCCAGCGAGAAGCCGGACGCGCCCCGAGATTCCTCCTCCGAAATATCTTCGTCATCGGCCTTGCTCAGGCGGCCGTGGACATGGCCCAACGACCTGGCGATAGTCAGGCCATCTCCCGCCCGAAGTGCGTGAACGTGAAGCAGGCGGGACGTGTTGTGGCAATCCAAGTACTTGACGATCTCGTCACCGACGACCTTCGCGCTTTGTTCCCCTACTGTTGGGGCGGCGTCCATTGACTCGCCTGCCACCAAGGCGCGTGCGATAATCGCCAAGGTAGCCTTGGGTTCTTTGTCCGTGTCGGGGACCATGCCGACCGCATGAAAGCCGAGAGTGTCCGTAAAGACAAACGATCCGCCTTCCAGATTCGGGAGAAAGGCGGGAAACATGGCGCCGTCCAAGCACTGAAGTTCATCCCTTATGGTTTTCGCCTTTTGACCCTGCTCAAAGGTCGCGTGAAGAACGAGGTTGTCATAAGCCGCATGCCATGCGACGCGCAACGGGTGCATCGGCAGGACGATTAAGCCGATCATCTGCCCTGAAAGGGATTGCACCTCAACGGTGTTGCACAGGGCTATGGATGGATCGCCGTCTTCCAGTAATCGCGTCCAAGCGTTGATGTACTCTTTGACAGAATCAAACGCCCTTGCCTTATCGTCATAGACATAGCCGACCACACCGCCGCCCTTGTTGAAGTAGTCGGCCAATTTTCGGCTCGCCACGGTGGCGCGATTCCACATCGACCCTGCTGCATTCTCAGGGCGAATGAACTCCACCTCTCCCGCGCGTACACCAGACGCCCGGACTTTGACGCGCCAACGCCCTGGCGCGCCGGCTCGGTCCAGCCATTGCTTTTCCACTTCGCGGATCAGCGGTGGGCAGGACACGCTAAAACTCAACCGTTTTGCACCTTCGGATGTGCGTAACAGCACCGAGTTGTTCTTTTCATCAACGCTGAAACCCGTCGGCTTGTCGGCGATAGTCGAGACGCTTTCTCGGTCACTGAGTTCGACCAATCCCTCGCTAAACGCCCGCACCTTTTTGCCAGTCCCTCCCACGGTTTTTTCGGGTGGTTCGCCAAAGCGAATGATAAACTCCTCGCTCTCTTGAAGTTCGACATCGTCGTTGCCGACCGCGGAAACCACCACCTTGGCAGAGACCAAGGCGTCTTCGTTGAGCAACGAAAAGTCGTCATTGCTGAACCGGCACTTCTCCTCCTTTTTCGCCGAGTGGCCCACGTTGCGCTCGGCGAGTGCTTCATCCATGTCTGTCAGTACTGCAACTCGGTACTCCACGGCGTTTTTTTTCAAGTTGCCGGGCCGCGCCTTCCATTTGATCTCCAATGTCGAATAGTCAGCCGATGTCTCGGCGTCGGGCCTCAAAATGAGCGCGGGCGGTTCGTGTTCGCCATGAGCCTGTTCAACCAATCCCGACCACTTGGCGAGCGTACCGTTCCGGTTGCGCCAAGATGTGAGTTCTATGGACTCGATGGCATGGGCATTCTCTCTCTTTAATGGCCCCACCCACAGGTGTTTCTTATCGACGAGTTTTTCCAATGCGGGCAGAAGCGGCTGAGTTTCCGCAGTGTGGAGGAAATTTTCGAGATCGCGGCGTTGATCATCCGTTGGTTTAGCCAGTCGCAGCAATTCAATGCGCGCCGGGATAGTCTGACCCAAAGCACCCGTTCCCAGCAAGTGATCCACGAAAAGGCGCGATAAGTCCAACGCTTTCTCGCTGTCCAAGTCCTCGGATTCCGCGACCGGCCACAGACCGAGCAGATAAAGATACGCGCCGGGGTGCTGTTTGTGCGTTGCAACGCGACACAGGAAATCGAACGCCGCCCAAGGCGAAACGCTGTACTGACCGCCGAATCCTTCGGCTTTTTTGATGGCCCGCTCGGCATATAGGCGGTGCGGGCGCGACAATTGGCGCGTCACCTCGGCGGCGGCCAGCCGGCACGCTTCCTCGAACAGGCTTGTCTCATCCACTTCCCGCGAGGCACTGTAGATGCCATCCATGCCAGCGCCAGCGAGATCGGTGTCCACCAGCAACAGGGTGGCATCGCCTTTGGCCTCGCGCATCTCGACAGCTTGGTCCGCGGTAATGGTTCGCGCCTCGGACTTGTCTGCAACGCGACAGACCCGCCAATCGCGCACGTCAAACGCGTCGTCTTCGGCGAGCATTTTTACCACATCCGAAGTCAGGCAACGGACAAAGGCCATTGTCCCGGATTCGGCTCGGCCCAGCACTTTTGAAAACGCACGCCCAAGTACTCGTCCATGCAATTTGGGCCACTCCATATCAATTTCCTCCATCAGGATCAAAACGCGGTTGTAGCCGCTTCATGGCTTCTGCATCGTTGACGCCCACCAAAAGCCCCAGATCGCGCAGACGCCGTTCCAAGATCACGCGATTCTTTTGCAACAATTCGTTGGAGATCGTCATCCCCAGCGGCGCGGTATCCACATGGAATCCATAGCGGTCACACAGGGTATCGACAAAATCTTTGAACGAAAGAGGGCGAACACCCTGTTTATTGCCCGGTCGCAATAAGTGGAGATGCACCAGATAGTCCAGCACCGAATCGGTGAACACGAGGGAACGGACATCGCGTGAACGCCCACCGAGGCCGCGCGTCGTTTTCCATTTTGCCGCCAACCCATTTGGACGCCCGACGAGCAAACTCGAGTCGATCATCCCTGTAAGATTGTTGCGAAAGCCCGATCCCATGAGCAACATCAATCCCTTGGCGAGCCGCCAGACAGGATGGTTGTTATCCGCATTGTCGAAAATCTCCGCGGCCTCGGGGTAATCGCCCGCCAGTTCTTCGGCTAGCTTGTCGGCATGGTCTTCGATTCCGAATCGGATTCGTTGCGCTTGTTCATGGCGGTCGTGAAGCAAGTCCCCCAACAGATTCAGCCAAGCCGTGGCATAGGGGCGGGTTGGAATATTCTGTTTCTTGATTTCCCTGTTGTCCCGCGCGTGATAATCCAGCAACCGCAGTACCATCAAAATGACGGGAAACCGCTCCATGCGCCTCATGGCGTCATCCATGGACTGCTTGGCTACGTTCCGCATGCTAAGCTCAACCCCATTTGAGCAATCTACAAACAAGGGAGCGGGTTCCTGTTCTTGTCGATCCGGAACCTCACCCGTATCGGACCATCGAAATAGCAACTCTATCGTGCTGGTAAGAATGGTCGTCAAACCGATGGCAATACAGGACTCCATCATATCTACCAGAGCGTAGCGCGGCACCGGGTCCGCATAAGCGCGTGTGAAGCGGCGAATGCCTTCGGAAAAATCCTCTGCTGCTCGCTTGGCAATAGGGCGTTGATTGGAAATTGGGCCTGCTTCTCTGCCGCGCACCTTGTCCGGTGCCGCCTCGAGTTGTTGCGCGAGTCGGATCATCAACAGTTGGTCCAGCCCAACCGAGTCATCTGCCTCATTGAACCGATCCGATGTGAGATCGCTTATGACCTTTCCGCGGCGCACAACGCCTTGGCTGAATGCTTCCAACAAAATGTTCTCTTCGTACTTCTTCCCCACCGGGAAATAGGTTCGCTTTTTGTCATCGCTCGACCCGACAGACTCGCCCTTTTGATCGGCTAGCATCGCAACGATCATTTCCGGAACAAAGCGCAGGTGCGCCACCTTTTCTGGCAGATCGATCCAACTCGCCATGTAATGGGCCGGCGCGACCCGCTGGATTTGCTGGTCGCGCCCCAAAGTGTGCCTGATATTTTCAAGGCAGAAACAGAGCAGTAGGTCGCCGAGGATGGCTTTCTCGGGTTCGCCCTTAAAACCGTCCAACCCCGCCGCACCGGAAAGGGTCTCTGCAACGCGCTCGATATTCGCAGATCGCCTTCTTTGGCTGGCCGACTCCACTTTGTCGCCAAAGGTTTTTAGAAAATTGCCGCCACCTCTGCGCTGACCGAAGCGGAACATGTAGAAGACCGCGGGAAGAACCGCTGACATCTCGAAATCCAAAACCGTAATCGGCAACACCTTATGGTAATTGCCAGACCAGATTTCTTGAGTCATTTTGCGGACGAGAACTTTATCGACACACGCACGGGCACTATTCGCCATTTTTCGTTTCCTCCATCAGTCGCTGAATGATCATTTTTTGCTGAACGTCTGAATCCACACCAGCGACGATCTCCGCAGAGACTTCGTAGATCGCATCGTCTTGCATGGGATTCCAAGCCAGCACCTTGCGGTCATCTTCTCGGACCAGTCGCTGCACGAAGATGGACAAGTGGGCAAAGGTGTCATCGGTCGAGACATCGCCCAACTGGTATCCGTCGCTCAGTTCCATTAGCAGGTGAAACAAATCGGCACCGAGGCGGAGTTGCTCTTCACGCCCATCCTGATAGCGATAAACCAGAAAGGCCTGGCGATGCAGGCGGTCGATCCCCTCGGATTCGGCTGGCAGGTCGGCTTTAAGCCGAAATCTGGCCAGTGGCTTCTCCACCCAAAACGCCGTATCCGTGGGGGTGCGAGGCGTGATGCGTAGCGGGATCACACCGGGGCGATCAAATGCGCGGGGCGGCAGGTTTTCCAAGCGCGCGATTCCCTCGCACAGCTTTCTGCACAGATCGTCAAGCGCGTCCTTGTCAATTGGGAGGCTTCGGAACGGCTGATAATGTTGCGCTCGGGCCAAGCCGAGGGCGTGGGGATCGGCAGTAAGCCCGGCGATGCCGCCTTTGGTCCATTCAAAATAGGCCCGCCGACGCGCCGATTCCAACCTCATCTCCGCGTATTGATACAGCAACTTCCGATCAATATGCGGATGCGCTTCGAGGGCTGGGTCAAAGCGAATTAGTTCCTGCAACACTTCTCCTTGCCGCCCCGGCGATTCCGGCGAGAAGGCGCGATCCCAATAGGGCGGAGCGTCCTCGCCTGCGTGATAGTCGCTGCAGAAGTGAACGCCGAACAGGATATATACCAGTGCGGCCCGAAGTTCGCGGACGGTGATATGGGTTTCGCCGCGAAGATGAATAGCTTGCAACATCTCGAACAGCCGTTGCCGAGCGCGATCACGCTCATCTGCCATGCGGGGAAGCCCTGAGGGGCCAAACAGGCGCGTTGCACGGCGAACCTCGCAGCGATCTTGAGCCGAACACGTCTCGCAAGGTGCCCAAATTTCGGGGGCTTTTTCTCCGCCATAGAGGTTGTCGAGCAGGTTATCGAGAAAATCGGTTTCAATTCGCGCTTCGCCCTGCATAACGCGACCGACGAGCGACCGTTGGTTGAGGTCGATAAAGCGGATGTGGGATTCGGGGGTGGATCCCTTGATCAAGGCGGCATTGAGTGCCTGCGTTAGAGGAGTTTCCTCATCATGGCGTTCCATCCACTCCAAGAGGCGACCATCGTTGATCGCCAGAAGATGGATGATATCCTCGTCTGGCGAGCCTTCACGAAACGGCGCCAAGAAGTCATCCAAAAGCTCATCGGCGGAACGTTCCTTCCACGACGCCGACCCATCGAGATTCATGCGGACGATCAGGCCATCGTCCATCTGATGCTCCAGAATGCGCTCTGAGGAATTGTGGACACCAAACCCAAGGCAAGCGGCAAGGTGCTGCAGCAACGCGGTTTTCCCGTCGCCGGCGTTGCCACACAAGATGACGAGCCGAACTTTTCGCATCTGAATGTCGCCATACAGTGCCTCTTCGAGCGGGGTTTCAACGTAGGTTTGCGCGGCGAAGTCCGTGTCGAGGCCGCGGGTTTCGCTGTTTCCCCAGCGAGAGCCGGGATAGGATCGCAGCAAATGTTGTAGCCAAGGCACTTCGTTTTCACGGCGAACGGGAAGTTCCGCGACCTTGCCAACGGATGCATCGGCACTTTCGGCCTCCGTGGCCGAGGGGGGACTCAAAACGGCCTTCGCTTCAGCTGCAGACGCAAATCGTTGCTCGCGGTCGGGATTCGTCGCTTGGTCCAGAAACGCGGCGACGGTTGGGTACTCCGTGCGCTCGACGCCCTCCCAATTCAAGCCGCGGTCTTTGGCCCGGCTGCCATCGTACATAAACGGCTCCTTCTCGAAAAGCACCTGAAAGAAGCTGGCGGCCAACGCGAAGAAGTCGTCCGCGGGCGCAGCCAAGCGGTCTTTGAGAGGCATATCCGCGCTATATAGGACGGTGCCGGGAGCGGCGACCAGATCTCCCACCTTGGCTACGCAGTCGTAGTCCGTCACAACGATCTCATCGTTGGCAACGATCAAGTTGCGAGGGCTGACGTCGCCATGGACCAAGCCATTGCGATGCAGAACGTCCAACGCATCGCAAACCGTTTGCAGCCAACGCAACGCCAGGGCTTCCCCCGACTCCTCGTGGAAGTCTTCGGCGAGAATCGGGAGTACACCGGCAAGTTCGCTCAAGGGTTCGCCCTCGATCCACCGCATCAAGGCAACAAAATCGTTGTCGCGCCATTCTTCCGCCGTTTCGAAGATAGTGGAAAGCGCGGCCGAATCAGCGAGGTGCGAATGCGCCAGATTGTATGTCTGAAGGACTCGCCGGCCTGTTTCTTCGTCGCTGACCACCTTGGCGACGTAGGCACCGAGATCCCCGCCGGTCACTCCATCGATCCGCACCACCTTAAACGTGGTTCCGACCCCTCCCGAACCGAGACGCGAAACGATCCGGTAATCCCGGCCGCGAAAGTTCACAACTTGATCTTCGGTCCAGAATCGGGCCGGCGGCGCGACGACTGCCGGCGGTTCACCCAGTAGAGCCGACAACGAGTCGCGGAGTTTTTCCAACGTAGTTCGCTCCGCCGGATCGTCCGCCCTACCCTCGTCCAGTGCCATGCTAGCCGCCAAGCTCTCGTTATCGTCTCGTTCTACAAATAGCACGGACAGACTAGCGCACAACGAGTACACGTCGGACCGACGATCCGCCGCCCCAAGGCCCTGAGTGCGAACCTCGGGCGCAACAGCGTCGTCCCACTCGTCCTCTGTGCCGCCGGAGACCGCCACCGTGACGTCTGCGGGAATCCGGGCGTACTGGAAACCCGTCAAGATCGGCGTGTTGTCATGTCTGACGAGAATCGTGCCCGACGTGAGGTTCCGGTGCAGCATGGGCTCCTCGCCCTCACCCGCTTCGTGCAACTCCATCAATACTTCTACTGCTCGCCGAGCGAAGGCTAGCCGCGCCTTCGCATCCCACGTATCGTCGTCGGCGCGATCCCTAACGCTAGGAGCCGTCGGGTCTGCGACCGTGAAGAACCACATCTCGCCAGCGTACCCCGGTGCTTCTTGGAATGAATCGACAATGCGCGGTGCCCAAGGACAAAGTTGCAACCGGTGCAGTGCGTCAGATTCCCGCCGCGCCCTATCCTCCGGATTCGGCAGGTCGTTCGCCGACAGGTCATAGAGGTGCAGGAGCACGGGATCGCGACGGGTGGAATGCGTACCCTTGTACATTCGATGAAACCGCTCGTCCGCCGGCGTCTGGAGCGTCAGGTTGACATAGCCGGCCAAACGTCTCAGCGCACCGTCTATAGCCACACTGGCCTTCGGGTACAGAGCCTTGCCCAGCATCCTGACCTGCGACGGCGTTAGGGAGGCCGGCGCACCGAGTGCTAAAGCACCTTGCCGAGTGCTAAACGTGTGGAACCGAACGCCGCGGACTTCCCGCTCCTCGAGCGGCTTGACTTTCGCAGCATCCTGCGTGACCAAAAACACCCCATCCACCCTATCGAGATTCGCAACCTTCCGGCGCAATGTGGTACCTACCTTGCGCGCCTTGTCCGTTACCCGCTCGGCCTCGCGTTCCACAAGCTCGGGGTTCCGCTCCACCCAATCCGCGTTCCAGTGCTTGACCTCAATGACCCGAACTCCAGGCGGGCCAATGGCGACAATGTCGATTTCGTCTGATTGGCGTCGATGAGTGGTGGAAAACGCGAGGTTGGTCAACAGCAGCCACTCGTCATCGCCCTGTTCAGCTATCAGACGAGTCTTAAGTTGGGCAACGGCCTTGCGCTCGCTCTCGTTGACGGCCGGCCCACAGCTAATGAGTTCTACTTTCATCCGTCGTCGCCTTCCATGAGCATTTGAGAAAACGCTAGTTTTTTCCTACCCCACGCGATACTGCTCCACGGCCTCCATGTCCAGTTCAACGCCCAGCCCAGGCGCGTCCGGCACAACCACGAAGCCAGCTATCGGCGTCAGCGCACCGCCGATTAGGTCGTTCTCGCGGGTAAAGTGCAGGCTGTCCGAGGGGATGGTGGCATTGGGAATGGTCGCGTGGACATGCGTGCCATAAGCCCCGGACACGCCCAACCCCAACCCCACGACCTGCAACCAGACCGGCATCCCGGCCGCCGCGGCCATGCCGGCGCAGATCTGTACGCGCTCGACGTTGCCGCCCAGATTGAAGCAATCGGCCGCCTCGGCGCGGATCGCGCTTAGCACCATCTGCGGGTCGCCTAAATGAGGCGCGAGCCGGAGGCGGGTGTGCCGGCGGAAGTCGCGGTACTGGTGCCAGCCCGGCAAGTACTGGAAGGGATCCTCAAATGCCTCAATGTTATACGGCTCTAATGACTCGGCCAGCCGCAGGCTCGTGCTCAAATCGCCGAAGGTGAAATTCGGATCGACGATAATGCCGTAGTCCGGGCCGGCCGCTTTGGTCATCAGCTTGACGATCTCGACGATGTTCCAAGGCCGCGCCTTGAGCTTGTGGGTCTTGAACCCGCGCTTGGCCCCTTCCTCGGCCATGGCGGCGAATTCGCGCGGCTCCAGCGGCGGCGACCACCAGCCCACCGGCACCCGGTCCCAGTGCTTAGACCCCATGAGCCGCCAAGCCGGCACCCCGAGGGCCTTGCCGACGATGTCGTAGAGCGCCATGATCATCGCCCCACCCTTGTCGCCCAAGTTGACCTGCATGGGATTGACCCCGATCCACTCGGCCCCCAAGCTCGATCCACCGCGCCCCCCTTCGCCCACCCCGCAGATGCCCTCGTCGGTATGCACTTTGATCAGGCTAATGGGCCGTTCCAAGTAGTCCCCGGGACGACTTTTTTCAATGGCGGGGATATGCGGCACTGCGGTGACGAACTCTTCGATTTGGGTGATTTTCACGATTCTACCTCCCTTAGCCAGTCCTCGGGGATGTCGATCCCAAAGCCGGGGCCTTTGGGCAGGCCGAGCCGGCCGTTTTGCGGCACGTTGGTCCCCGGCGGCACGTTGTAGTGTCGTTGCCCCCACTTTGCAGGCGTTCCGATATAGCACTCGGCCAACGGCACCCCGGGCAGGGAGCCGATGAAAAACTCGATCAGCGGGGTATTGGGCATCGCCGCTGTCCAGTGCTGGCCATAGGGGTCGTTGCCTCCAGTATGCAGGCACATCTGGACGCCTTGCGAATCGGCGTAGTGGGCCAGCTTCATCGCCTCGGTAAAGCCCCCTATCCAGTAGATATCAGCTTGGATCAAATCGACGAGCCGCTCCTGCACGGCCCTCATGCCCGGATGGCGCGTGGACCAGTGCTCGCCATCGGCCAGGGTCTGCCAAGGCACGCGCTGGCGCAGGGCGCGGTGCCCCTCCCAGTCGTGGGGCATCAGCATTTCCTCCATCCAGCGCATCCGATACGGCTTGAGCGCCTCGCAGAGGCGCACGGCAAAGTCGAGGTCAAAGGTCATCCAGCAGTCGAGCATCAAGTCGGCGTCCGGGCCAATTAACGCGCGGCACTTGGCCATCAGCTCGACCGTGCCGTCGATTCCGGCTTGGCCATCAACGGGTCCGTGCGGACGGGCCAGTTTGAATTTTTTGAAGCCCAACTCCAAGTACCAATCCACATCGTTGCCAGTGGCATAGACTTCCATCTGGGTGCGCTGCGGGCCTCCGGCCAGCCGATAGACGGGCTGGTTGAGGGTTTTGCCCCACAAGTCCCACAGCGCCAGATCAACCCCGGCAACCGCCCGCGCCGTAAGCCCTTCGTTGCCAAAGGAAAGCGTCCCCCGCCACATGCGATCGTTGCACCGGTCAATGGCACCCACCTCTTGCCCGACGACTAGGGGGGCTAGGCACTCGGCGATGATCGGCTGGGTCGCATGACCCGAATCCGTGCGACCGAGGCCAAAGGTGCCGTCCTCGGCTGTGGCCTTGACCCAGATTGCTCCCCCCGGCTTGGGCATGACCCGCTCCTCGGGCGCGAATTTATCCATCGGCGTGGCCTGCCTAGGTGCCCAAAGCCACGCCTGCTCGCGCAGCGGTCGGGTGCCTTCCTCGCTCGGCCGCGGAGGCGATAATTCAAAGGTTTGGATAGCGACTATTTTATTGGCGCACAAACTCCCCGTCCTTTCAGGAAAGAATTAGATGCGTTCACCTTAGGCGATAAGCTGCTTGCCGGTCGCTTGGAGGCTGCCCTTCATAGCACCAACACCTCGTCCGGTTTCAGATCTGGTTTTAAGTCCCAGTACCAGCCGCTGTCGCGCCGGATTTTTCGGGCACCCAATTGCCGCAGCCTGTCCTGTAACTTGTCTAAGCGATGGCTAAAAAAATGCCACCTTGAGGCGGGAGAGGCGGGAGGTCTCGGCTACGACTTTCACGGGGCTGCCTCCTGAGCTAGGTTGTTGCGGCTATTTGCTTCTTACAGTTCGACTTGGCAGCCGCGTTCAGCCGCATCGTACGCCGCCTCGACAAAGCGCATGGCCTGCCAAGCATCGTCGCCATTGGTGATAAAAGCGCCCCGCCCGTGGCTAGCGGCGACGAAGTCGGCGATAAAACCCAACCCAGCCGCCCCACCGTACCCGGGGGCCTCGCTGACCGAGCGGTCGAATTGGCGGTACTCGTCCTCGATCCAGCCCTCAGCTTGGCTCTGGACGATGAGCCGGTCGCCGCGTCCGTCCCAATTTTGCATCACCCAAGTCGCATCCCCGGCGGTCCCCCTGAAGCACAAGTAGATATCGCCGTAGCGGCGCGGCAGGACATAGCCGGCGTGGAGGCTGCCCAGTGCGCCGTTGTCCATGCGGAACGAGGCGGCGAGCACGTCCTCGACGTCGATGCCGGTGCCGCTCAGGGTCGCCTTGTGGGCGCTGACGCTCCGGTATTCCAAGCCGCTGATATAGCGGATCAAATCGACCGTGTGGATCGCCAGCCAGTGCAGGATCCCCCCGCCGGCCTGTGCGCGGTCAAAAAGCCAGTGGTCCGGGTTGCGCTGCTGCACGGTGCTGGTGATCATCCGCCCCTCAATGGAGACGATGCGGCCCAAGACACCGGCGGCGATGAGTTGGCGCGTCTCGTCGGCAAGTGGATGACAGCGGTTCAAAAAGGCCGTCGCCCACAAGACCTGCTGTGCGGCGGCTAGTTCGTTGAGGCGGGCAATGTCAGCGGCCGTGCGCGCCACCGGCTTTTCGGCGATGGTCGGCACACCGGCCTGCAAAAGCTGCGCGATGCGATCGGGGGCTTGGTCGTTGCGCGTACATACTATGGCTAGTCCCAGCTTTTCGGCCGCCAGCAGCGCGTCCAAGCGGCCATACACCTGATCGACGCCCGTGCATTCTTCGGTCGCACAGACGACCAACCGGCCCACCGCCTCGCAATGTTGCAGCGAGGTCAGCCACCCGCGGCTGTGGGGATTGTCCAGCCCAACCAAGGCCGCGCACACTTTATTCGTCATGGTAATCCACCACCTTTCCCTCCCGCGCCGAGCGGTAGATGTTTTCCAACAGCGCCACGGTGCGGCGGCCCTCGCGGCCATACACCCGCAGGGCGGTTCCGTTTTCTAGGGCCGATACCACGTCCGCGACGACATTGGTCAGCGGATTGTGCATGGCCAGCAGCTTCTCTTTTAGTCCGTCGCCAAAGACGCGCATCTCGCCCGACAGCACCGCATCTAGCAACACCCCCCCTTCGCTGCCGTGGACCTCGGCACTAAAGTAGGGGCTTGCCGGGAAGGTCGTCGTGCCCAAGATGCCCCCCTTGGCACCGCTCTCGAAATTCAAAATGGCCTGGCCAATATCCTCAGTCTCAATGTCGTGGTTCATTATTGCGGTCTCGCCATAGACGGTCTTGGGCACGCCCATGAACCACAGCAGGAGATCAATAAGGTGCGAGCCTTGGTTGGCCAGCGATCCGCCGCCGTCCATGGCCCAAGTGCCGCGCCAGCCGCCGCCGTGTTCAAAGTAGTTCTGAGAGCGAAACCACTTAAAGCGCACCTCCCCGAGAATGGGCCGGCCCAACAAGCCCTGCTTGAGGGCCTCGGCCACTCGGTAGTTGTTGTCAACGTAGCGGCTTTGGTAATCAACGCCGAGCAAAAGGCCGCCTGCGTCAGCCGCGGCGATCAGCTCGTCGCAGGCCCGGGTGCTGACGTCCATGGGCTTGGTGGTGATTACGTGCTTGCCGGCCCTGAGCGCCTCGACGCCTATTTGGGCGTGCAACCCGCTCGGGGTCATCACCAGTACGACATCCACATCGCCCCGCCCCAAGGCGTCTTCGAGGGCTGTACACGACGCGCAACCCATTTCCGCGCCTACTTGGCGGGCCAAGTCCTCGTTGAGATCGACGACCACCCGCAGTTCGGCTCCTTTGGTCTCGGCCACCTGCCGGGCGCGGTTGCGCCCCATGCCCAGCCCTACAACAGCAAATCCGATCATTTTACTAGCTCCTTTTAGTGTCTAATTCAACAAGGCGTCTATCTGCTAGCCTCTCAAAAAGTGGGCCTTGTACATCGCATACTTTTCCTCGTCGATATCATTGGCCCAAGCTATATCCCACCCTTCGCGTTCAAGGCCCATTCTCATCAGACCGATACCGGCAAAGAACTCGGCAAACGTTTTTTTTATTGCGTACCGCTAGCTCCTCTCTAATGCGGATCTTATACCAATTGTCCTAAGCAAAGGCCATATATTCCTTTTGTTTATCCTAAAGGGTAAGGGCCATACTATATTATTTCTCTTTGGGAGGCAATGCTTTGGAGCCCAGCGCGAAATTCAACGGTACTCGCGTGGTGCTGGTCGTTGACTTACCTTCATAGAAAAGTCAGATAAGGAAGGAAAAATGCACAATATGAACTGCAAAGCCATGGCGATCGCGGCGGCGGGAGTGGCGCTGCTGGCCGTATCGTCGGTATCCGCGCTCGACAAACTCACGGTGGCCTACTTCCTCGAATGGCCTACCCCGAACTTGGTCGCGCAGGTCGAAAAGACCTACGACGAGGCCCTCGGCGTCGCAGTGGAGTGGCGCGCGTTTGGCAACGGCAACGAGATGAGCCTCGCAATGGCATCGGGCGAGGTACACATCGCCTACGCGCAGGGCGTGGTTCCGTGGCTGGTCGCGGTCTCCAACGGCCTGCCGCTCCAGCTCGTCGGCATCGCAGACAGCTACGCCGAGGGCGACAACTGCGTGGTGCGCAACGACGCCGGCATCACCCAAGCCAATGCCGCCGAGCTAGAGGGCAAGCGGGTCGCGACGCCAATCGGCAACGTCACCCACTACAAGCTGCTGCGCGTCCTCAATCACCTCGGCGTCGATGTCGCCAAGGTCAATCTAGTGCAGATGAACGGCCCGGACGCGGCCGTGGCGCTGGCGCGCGGGGACGTCACCATGGCCTGTGCCTTTGGCGGGCCGCTGCGGCGGATGAAGGAGTTCGGCGTGGAGCTAATGACCGCGGCCGAGCAGGAAGCGATCGGCATTCGCGTCTTCGACGTCATCTCGGTGACCAAGCAATTCGCGGCCGATCACCCCGATCTTCTGCGGAAGTTCATGCAGGTGACCGAGCAGGCCAACGCGGCCTACGCGGCCGACCCGGGCCGGTTTGAAGAGACGATCGCGACCGCGGCCGGCATGGAACTAGACGCGGCGCGGTGGTTGCTCAACGCCTTCTCGTTTCCCTTGGTCGCAGAACAGCAGTCGGCTGCTTGGCTGGGCGGCGGCGTCCAGACCTTTGCCAAAGCGGTGGCCGACTTCCTCGCCGCGCAGGGACAGCTAGAGCGAGCACTCAAGAGCTACGAGTTCGCGATTGACTCTAGCTTCCTATGAGCCGATCGAGCGGACTCGTCATCGACGGTGCGTCCATGACCTTCACCGCGCCGGACGGCAGCGAGGTGGAGGCACTCGCAGACGTTTCGCTCCACCTGCAGCCGGGCGAGTTGGTGGCCGTGCTCGGCCCGTCCGGGTGCGGCAAGACCACGCTGCTGAACATCATCGCCGGATTCTTGGTGCCCACCGCGGGGCAGACGCTACTCAACGGCCGACCCGTGACTGGGCCGCACAAGGAACGCGGCATGGTATTCCAGCAGGGCGCGTTGTTTGAATGGATGACCGTCGCCCAGAACGTGAGCTTCGGGCCGCGCATGAGTGGGGCCGACCGGGCCGAAATCGCCGGCAAGGTCGAGGATCTGCTCGGCACCATGGCACTACAGGAGTTCGCCGACAAGCCGGTCTATCAGCTCTCCGGCGGCATGCAGCAGCGGGTGGCGCTGGCGCGGTGCTTGGCCAATGACCCGGATGTGATCCTGATGGACGAGCCGCTGGGTGCGCTGGACGCCCTGACCCGCGAGAAGATGCAGGAGTTGGTGCTGAAGCTGTGGAAGGAGACCGGCAAGACCATCATCCTGATCACCCACTCCGTGGAGGAAGCCCTGTTCCTCGGTGAGCGCGTGGTGGTCATGGCACCGCGGCCCGGCCGCATCCACAAGGAGTACCGCCTGCCGTTCGCCGCGCAGGGCGTCACCGGCGATGCCCGCGCCATCAAGACCCAGCCCGATTTCGTCGCCGCCCGCGAAGAGATTCTTTCCATGATCTGGGAGATGGAAGAGGAGATCATGGGCGGCCCTACAGCCTGAGAGAAGATCATGCCGAATCGCAAGCCCCCTGCAAAGCTGGCCATCTGGCTCGGCGTTGCGGACGACCCCCACACCGAGCAAAAGACGATCAAGTTCGGCGACGCCTCCGCGGTGAATTCCGGCCGGCTGTGGTCAATCCTCACCGTGGTGGTGCTGCTCGCCGCTTGGGCCGTGGCGACGACCGGAGCACTCTTCGACCCCATCTTCTGGCCGCCGCTCGATGGCCGGATCTATCCGTGGGACGACCCGGATCGCGCCCGGCCCGGCGTCGTCGATCGGTTTATCAGCCTCGTGATGGACGGCTATCGCAACGTCTCGCTCTGGGAACACGTCTGGACGTCGGTCCGACGGGTGCTCTTGGGCGTATCGTTTGGCGGGTTGCTCGGCATTCCCCTCGGCTTCGCGATGGGCTTGAACTCGGTGGCGCGCGGCCTGCTGGACCCAATCGTGGAGTTCATCCGTCCGATCCCGCCCCTCGCCTTGATTCCGCTGGTGATCCTCTGGCTGGGAATTGACGAAGCGGCCAAGACCTTCCTGCTGTTCCTCGCGGCGCTCTTCATCACGCTGATCTCCGCCCGCGCCGGGGTGAGTTCGATACGCATCTCAAAGGTGCATGCGGCCTATTCCCTCGGCGCCTCCAAGGCGCAGGTGCTCCGGTACGTCATCCTGCCGAACGCCTTGCCGGAGATCTTCACCGGCCTCCGCACCTCAATGGGGGTGTGCTGGGGAACGCTGGTGGCCGCCGAGCTGGTGGCCGCGGATCGGGGCGTAGGTTCCATGATGATGATGGCCAAGAACTTTCTCCAGACCGAGGTGGTGGTGATCGGCGTCATCATCATCGGCACCATTGGATTCGCCATCGAGGTGCTCATGCGCACCCTCGAAGCGCGGTTGATCCCCTATAAGGGGAAGGGCTGATCCGCTAATCCTCCACTACGTGCAACCGCTGGTTGGCGGCCAAGTCTTCGAGCACTTGCACTCCCCCGGCCGGCCAGTGAATTTCCAGTCGCTCAACGCGCTCGGCCGTTCCCAATCCGAACACCGGGTCGCGCTGACTGGTCGAGAGAAAACCCGATCCCGCCTTTACCTCCCTTAACTGCCGACGCCCGCCAGCCCATAGATACAAGCGGGCGCCGATGCCGTCGCGGTTGCTCCTGCGGCCCCTTAGCGCGACCGCGAGGTAGTTGCCCCCCGCGCCGTCGTTGCGCAGCAGGGCAAAGCGGCGACCGTTGTTGACGAGGGCAATGTCCAAGTCGCCATCTTGGTCGATGTCCCCAAAGGAGGAGCCGCGCACCACCCAAGCGGCTGCGAAACCCGGGCCGCTCTCGGCGGTCACTTCGCGGAAGACGCCCGCGCCCCCATTGCGAAAAACCTGTGCCTGTTGCGCGTAAGAAACCAATGCGTCGTACGATTCAATGTTGTCGTGGACGTGGCCGTTACCCACGAACAGGTCGAGATGCCCGTCGTTGTCCGAGTCGAAGAACCCCGTGCCAAAACCAAGGTAGTTCAGGCTGAGGTCGCCGAGGCCGGCCTTAAAGCTGATCTCGGAGTAAAACGAGCCGTCGTTGCGATATAGCCCGTTGTTTTCCAACTGGTAGTTGGTGACGAACAGATCGAGGTCGCCGTCTTGGTCTATGTCGCCGGCATCGACGCCCATGCCCGCTTGGCTGGCCCCGTCTGCACTCAGCGCGGTCCCGGCCAGCAAGCCGGTCTCGGCAAAGGTGCCGCCGCCTTGGTTGATGTAGTGGAAATTGGGCGTCAAGTCGTTGGCCACGTACAGGTCTGGGTCGCCGTCGCCATCGAAGTCGCCCGCCACCGCGCCCAATCCATTGCCTTCGCGTACAATACCCGCTTGGCGACCAACCTCGGCAAAGACGCCGTGGCCCTCATTGCGGTAGAGGATGTCCGCAGTGGAGGCAAAGACCCTCGGGTCGCAGTAGAAGCGCAACCCCATGTCGGCGCGTCCGCACCAAGGCTGCTCCCCCAAGGCAAAGCGGACGTATTGCGCGGCGAAGAGGTCGCAGTCGCCGTCGAGATCGTAGTCGAACGCAACGGCACTAGTGGTCCATCCCGCGTACCCGAGGCCGGCCGCGGCCGTTGCATCGACATAGCCACTCCCTTCGCGCCGGTAGAACTGGTCCGGCCCCCACGCCGTCAGGTAGAGATCTGGGCGGCCGTCGCCGTCGTAGTCGGCCGCGGTCACCCCCATGCCATAAGAGGTGCCAGGCGCGCCGGCTGCGCCGGCTACTCGGGCAAAGGCGCGTCCGTCGTTGCGAAAGAGCTGGTTAGTGGCCGCGCCGCGCTCCCGCTCCATGTCCCCGCTGTTGACCAAGTACAAGTCCCAATCTCCGTCATCGTCCCAGTCGAGAAAGGCGCTGCCAGCGCCATTGGTCTCAGGCAGGTTCTTATCGGCCGAGGCTCCGTTTTGGTGGACGAAGTCAATGCCTAATTCGCGGGCTACCTCGACGAAGTGCGGCTGCCCATAGCCGGCGGCCGACAGCAGGAGCACGAGGAACAGGGCACCCACTGCTATCCCTTGAGCAGCGGCTCAATATGGTCTTTGGCCCGCAACAAACCTTCCTGTTGCAGCTCGGGCGTCTGCCAGAAATAGTGGTCTTCGAGTTCCACCGAGAGCACGCCGTCGTAGCCCACGTCCTCGAGCCGGCGCACCACAAAGTTCCAATCCACTTCGCCCTCCCCGGGGATGGTATAGCGCCACCAGCCCTCGCCGCACACGTAGGTCGAGCCGTAGGCCTCGCCCAAATTGCCGGATTCGTAGAGCTTTTCCGGCATGATCTCGGTGTCCTTGAGATGGACGTGCCGCACGCGGTCGCCAAACTCGTGCAAGAGCCGCTGATAGTCTATCTGCAAGCGCACGAAGTGGGAGGGATCGTAGCAGATGCCCAGCCGCGGCGACGGGCACGCTGCAAAGAGCAAGCGCAGGCTCTCGGGCGAGCAGCCCAGATTGGGGTAGTGGGGCCGGCCGCCCGGCCAAGGTTCGATGGCGATATTGACGCCCACTTTCTCGGCGTGGGCCACGACCCGGGGATAGACCTTGGCAAAGATCTCAAAAGTCTCGGCTTTGGACATGCTGGGGTCGTCTGGGGCGAGCACGGTAAAGAGCGTGTGGCCGCCGTGCCGGGCGATCGCGCTCAAGCTCCTCTTGATCGCGCTTAGAGCCTTGCGGCGCTTGGCCGCGTCGCGGGTGAGGACTTGGCCGCCGCCATCTGAAGTGCCGAGGGCCAAGCCGAGCTGCTCGCAGGTGCGGGCGAGCGGACGGGTCAAAGGCGGGGTATCGACCGCGCCAAAACCGTTGTCGGCCAACCACGCGGCATAGGCGTCAAAGCCGATCTGATGGGAAAACGGGGGCATGCGAGTGCCGATTTTCATGGTAAGTCCCTTCTATTGGGTTGGATTAAATGGGTATGCGGCCCTGCTTGGCTGGATCGACCCACTGGGTTACTACCAGCGAGACAAGGGCCAAGAGCGCACCACTGATAAAAATGACCTCGTAGCCAAAAAAGAGCCAAGCGTATCCGCCGACTAAGGGCGCGGCCACGGCCGCTACGTGGTTCATGGTGACCCCCATGGAGAGGGTGGGTTTGAGTTCGTCTGGGGGCGCGATTTTGTGCGCGTAGGTAGTAAGCGCGATCCCGCCGAAGAAGATGAGGTTGTCGAGGCAATAGAGCGCGTATAGACTCGGCCGGTGCTCCACGAACGCGTAGCCCAAAAAGACGAAGACCAACACGCTATAGCTCAGAGTGAGCATTCGTCGCTCGCCAAAGCGATCGACCAGCCGCCCCATCCACGAAGCCGTCGCGGCGATCAGCACTTGGTTTATTAGCACCAGCACCATGGTCGTCTTCACCGGCATCTTATGCACTTTCACGAGGGCGAAAATGGCGAAGGTTATAAACATCTGCTTGCGCAGGCCCTGGAGGAAATTCAGGGCGTAGTAGAGCAGATAGCGCCGCTTGAGCACTAGGCTCTTCTCGCCTTCGGGCGCGTCCTTGTCATCGGCCCAAAACAAGGCCAAGCCGCCCGCGGCCGTACACACCCCGGCCAAGACAAAGACCCCCTCGTAGCGCAAAAACTCCAGCCCCACCATGCATGCGCCAATGGCCACCAGCCAAGCCAAGCTGCTAATGCTGCGCAATTGCCCCAGCCAGCGGCCCTTGTCCGCGGTTGGGCCGTAGGCCAAGCCCATGCTCTGCTCTAGCGGGAGCCAGCAGTGAAAGCCAAGGCTCCACACCAGCGAGAACGAGGCCAACATGAAGACCGAAGACACCTCCGCGTACGCGGCAAGCCCAATGCCCATCACCACCAGCGCAACGGCGGCGACTTTTGGCGGGGCGCAGCGGACGATCAGCGCCAGAAAAAATGCGTTGAGAAAACCGGGGACTTCGCGCAGGGCCTCGACATAGCCCAATTCGTGCGGCTCAATGCCCAGCCGCTCGACGATGAAATTGTTGAACAGGGTTAGCTGCACCCCGAAGAACACCCCCGTTCCAGCCACGGCCACGGCGAGGAGCGCGAAGTTTTTATTCCACTCTGCAAAAGGATTGGCGATAACGGCCCCCTTGTCGATGTAGTGAATTCAAGTGTGCTTTCCCCTCCCGGTCAACCGGGCGCGCAGCCACTTGACGCACGCATGGACAGCCCTTAATCTACCGGCCCCCCCAACGCAAAGGAGTGTTGCGATGGCCGACGAACGCGTCTTTATTGGCGACCTGACCCGCAGGGAATTCCGCGAGCGAATCCAAGCCGGCACGATCAAAGCAGCCATTGTGCCCACGGCCGCTACCGAACAGCACGACGAACACTTGCACATGATCCACGACACCTTCCACGCCAGCTATATGGCCGAGCACGCGGCCAAAAAGCTCCTGCCCCAAGTGGTGGTAGCCACGCCGGTGGGCATCGGCGTTTCTGAGCACTGGATGGAGCACATCGGCACCCTGACCGTGCGGCCGGAAATTTTCTGCGAATACGTCTTTGATGTCTGCCATTCGCTCGTGCGCGCCGGCATTGAGAACATCTTGGTGCTCAACGGCCACGGCGGCAATGTCAAACCCATGATGCGTCGCATCGACGAATACCGGGACAAACTCGGCGTCAACCTCCGCTTCCAGTCCTATTGGGACGTATATGACCCCGACTACGTGCAGCAACAGATGGAGCGAGGACGCCTGCCTGGGCACGCCGACGAATTCGAGACCTCGACCATGCTCTACCTAGCGCCGGAGCGCGTGCAGCCCGAGGCCATCGACAACCCGGCCGCGGCCTTGGGCACGCGCGCCAAGGGCGAGGCCCTAGTGGGGCCTGCCGTGGACGGGGTCGCCGCGCTGTTGGAGCAAATGATCGCCGGCGAGAAAATCGACCTGCCGCCGGTGACCTTCTATCCAGAGGGCAAGCGCAACCTCGTCACTGGCGAGCCGGTTTGAGCACGACCCCCAGCGCCTCGGCCGGCGACTCGACGAGCACATCTACGGCCGCGGCGATTTCTTCGAGCGCAAATTCGTGGGTATAGAGCGGTTGGACGCGCAGTTTCCCGGCCGCCATGGCGCACAGGCACTCGGCTAGGTTGCGCTGGGTCGGCCACTCGACGAAGACCTCGGGATACGCTTGGCCGCGCTCGTATGCTGGGTCGTGATAGCCGGGGCCGGTGCGCGCGGCACTCCGCACATCCACGTTGCCCAGCGCGGCCCCAAAGCCGTGCGCTACCTGCGCTCCGCCCACGAGGACAATGCGCCCCATGCGATGCGTATCCGGCGCTTGCTTTAGGCTCTGGTAGATGGCGGCAAACGCATCGCTGGCCTCGCCGCCAAAGGCAATGACGCCAAAATCCATGCCATAGCCTCGAGTGAACTCCCCGGCCTGCCCGACCACGTCCTGTACGGCCGGATCGACCACGCACTCTATGCCCACCTGCCCGGCGATGTCTCGACGGCGCGCAAAGCGATCGACCCCCAAGACGTGGCAGCCGCTTAGCTGGGCGAATTGGGCCGTGAATTGACCGACCAAGCCCAACCCGACGACGACCCCGTTTTCTCCGTACAAAGGGGCCGTGCGGCGCACCGCGTGTAATCCGGTCGCGGCCAGATGCACAGCCGCAGCCTCGGCAAAGCCAACGCCTGCGGGTATGGCCGCGCACAAGTTCTGCGGCACACAGGCCCAATCGGCGTGCAGGGCGTACCCGCCCCCCATGCAGGCCACGCCCTGCCCCACCTCGAATTGCTCTACCTCGGCCCCGACCTGCTCGACGACGCCGGCGTTGGCGTAGCCAAAGGGGCGCGGTGGCTTGTCGGGTTGGGGGTTTTCCCGCATGGCCCCCACCCGCCCCAGTTCGCTCCCCGGGCTGATCAACGAAGCCTCCACCCGCACCTTTACCTCGCCGGGGCCGAGTGCGGGCATGGCTTCCTCTAGGCATACCCCCTGACCGCGGCCGTCAATAGCGGCAACTTTCCGCTGCATAAGCACCTCCTTCTCGTGCTGGTTGCGCCTCCATGGGCTACTGTATTACTTATACTTAATTGTTCTTTTGTCTATCGCGCTATTCGAGGCCCTGTGAACGTCATCATCGCTGCAGTTTTAGGAGGTATCCTCTTGGTTTGGGGCGGGTTTTGGGGCCTGCTCCGCATCGCGGATCCCTTCGAGCGCAAACACGTGTTGATCCTCGCCGCGTACACCACCGTCGTCGTCGGCTGTATCATGGGCTTGGTGCTCTTTATCAATCACGAGCGGCAAAAGGAACACCGCTATCAGCTAGAGGCGCAAATGGACGAGTTTTCCACTCGCCTCTCCGAACTGAGCACCCGGCTCATTGGCCAGCTAGAGGAAAAAGCCAATCTGACCGCCTCTGAATTCGAGATCCGCTCCCTACTGCAAAATGAAAAGGATCACCACACGCGCACCCGCAACCAACTAGCGAACCAAATCGATCGCAACAACGCACTACAGAACAAAATGGACGCCGAGCGCAATCAGCGGCTGCGCTACCAAGCCGACACCGACCGCCTGCTCGAAGAACGCTTCGAGCAGGAGGACGTGCGCTACCAAAACCTCGCCGATACCCAAAAGCGTTCCTCGGCGGACGTGCAGGCGCAACTCGGTTCCTTCAACAGCGAGTTGACCCGCCTGCAAGAGCAAACCGCGCCCTTGCAGCGCAATCAGCAAGCCATCATAGACAAAATCGCCGCCGCCCGCGAGACCCAAACGCTTTCGGCCCAAAAACTCGATGCACTCGCCCGCAGCCTGATCACTCTGTCCAACGACTTCCACCAAACCATGGCCCAAGTCGATAGCCTATATAGTAGAACATCCCCAACGCCTTAAGGAGCCGACAATGAAACGCATCCTCATCCCTTTCATCGCCCTAGTGCTCGCCTCCTGCACCGATAAGGAGCAAGAGATGCTCCTTCTCCAATTACAAAGCGACATGGGCCGGGCCAACGCCGCCATTGACTCGCTGACGTACTCGCTCGACGACTCCAACCGCTTGCTCGACGACATGCGGGCGCAAGTTGACAGCACCCAACAAGTCAACGACAAGCTCCTCGAAAACGTGCAGAAGCTCAACAAGGAACTGCGGCACTGGAGTAAACTGGCCACCGAATACAAGCAGAGCAATGCGCGGTTAAAAATCGAAATCGAGCAGCTAAGGCGGGAAAAGCAAGCGGATCGCTACACTATTTCCCAACTGCGCACCGAGACCGACCGCCTCAATGGCGAGCTGCTGGAAACCCATAGCAGCATCCGCCGCCAGAGCGGTCACATCCGCCGCTTGGAGCAGGAGTTGGCCCAGACCAAGGCCGAACTAGACGAGGCCAAGAAGGTCGCGCAAAACGCAGTGTACCTTTACGCTGCCAACGAGACAAAGCTCGTAGAGCAGGGCTATCTCAAAACCTACCGGCCCTTTGGCAGCGGGTTCCGCAAGCAATACGAGTTAATTAAAAAAATTGACCGCGACAGCCCGAACACCCAAGTCGCGCCCATTGGCCAAACCATCGCGCTACGCGGCGAGGTCGAGGCTCTCGTCGATCACTATGGCAAGCTCAGGAGGGGGGATGACTACGAAATGACGCACGGCGAAGCTGGAGTGCAGGTCGCGTTTCTCAACGAGTTGGCCGGTGGCACGGGCGTCTTGGCGATACTCAAGGAATAGCTTGGCCCTCACCAAGTGTGGACATAGACCGCCGAGCGCACCTTCTCCCCGGCTTGGTCGGTCGAGAGCAGCGAATCGGCAAACGACGCGTGTTTGGCCAGCCGCTCGCGGCTACCCCCCTTGAGAAATAAGTGCAAATTGGCTTCGGGCTCGGCGACGAGGCGGCGCACCATCCGGCGAAAATCCCACTCGCTCAAGGGGCTGTCAATGGTGTAGCCATCGCGCGATAGCCCCATCCCCGCGCTCGTGTACAACACGACCCGGTCCCCAGGCTGGGGGTCGTGGCGATGCACCCGCCAGACCGGTTGCGTCGCGTTGAGAATCATAATGCCCAAGCTCAGCATCAGCATCATAATGCCCAAGAAGAGTTCCTTGCTAATATCGTGCTCTTCGACCTCGGCGGCTTGGCGCTTGAGAAAGCGGCTCACAATCTTCTATTCCTCTCTCGGACCCAAGCGTCTTCCTGCCGGGCGAGTCGCTGGACCAAGTAGTCGGCAGCCTTGCGCAACGGCAAGTACGCCAAGAGGCCGACAAGCGTGGTCTTAAAGGCCAAAACCAAGCCCTCGGCCATGGCACTGAGTGCCTTAAAGGTCTGGGTCGCTTCGTCGATCTGACTCAATTCCTGCGCGGTCAGTAGGATGCCGCAGACCGTGCCCAAGTAGCCGTACAGGGGGATCCGCGCCAGATTGCGGCGCATGTGCGTTAAAGGGTCGCCGAGAAAACCCACAAGTTCGTCCACCAACTCCTCGTCCCTACTCTTGTGGTCGCTGTAATTGCCAGGTTGGCGCTGCAATTCTGCGAGCTGTTCCATTCTCCTGCGGCCCAAAGTATTAGGGTCAAGACCTCTCTCCCAAGCCCGTTCCTCGCGACGGAGGTGCAAACCAATGTGTGTCAAGCTCAACAGATGGCCGCCAGCCGACCAAGTGATCAGCACGTATGAGAAGCGGCCAATCCACGCAAAGGCACTGGCTGGCTGCGGGTTGATGAAGAGGTAATAAGCGGCTAGCGCCCCGACGATCAACCCGGTCAGGAAGCCAATAATGCTAGCGAAGAACTGCAAGCGGGACACGCACAGAGAGTACGCTTCATCGTGCCGGCGCATGCGCCGGGCTCGTCGCAAGTGCAAACAGCTAACGCTGACACCGCCAGCCAGCACCAACAGGATGCTGCTGCCTAGTATTAACTCGTCGTTCAAGAGGTCCATCCCTTCGCCCTGAAGAGCTTCCACCACTGCCGACTTACCACCCCCAAATAGAACAGCAGGCCGGTCGCAATCCCCCACAGTTCCCACGGCGTGCTGCGGCCGAGGCGGATACTCCGAGCGGACGGTTCCTGCCCGCCCGGGCCCGTAGAGCGGCCCTCGCCTTTGGCTGAGCCGCGTACAGCCGGGGGCGCATAATCTCGACGGCGATCTGCTTCTCCGGGCGCGGTACTAGCTGTGGCGCGCTGCGGCACGATGTGGCTCGTGCCTTTGAGAGCTTGTTTTTTGGGAAAGATCAGCTCGCGTTCTGGAGCGGGCAGGGCCTCGGTCCAAGCGAGCAGTTTTTTCGCCGCGTCTATGCTCTCGACTTCGGCCAATTTGCTTGCTTTCCCCAAAGAAAAAGCCAGCCGCCGGCGGACAAACCCCTGATAGAGCACGTCCTGCGGCGAGCGGCGGCGCGCTTGGAGTTTTTGCGCCAATTCATCGCGTTGCTTTTGCAGATGCACCAGACGGCTGACGACCAGATGAGTCTCCATAGGCTGGTGCCGCGCAGTGCCGGGCGCACCAGCGAGCGGCCGGCGACGCGCAGCGCGGGCCAATTGCGCGGCGTCAAAGCGGGCCTCTAATTCGATCTCGCCAAACAGCTTCGTCCCCCAGATGACTTCGGCCCCGGGAATGTCGGGCAAGCTGTGGCTGTAAAAACGCGGTTCAGCCCGCTGGCCGGCCACCCACCAGCGGCCGGCACCGGTAGCCAGCACCTTGCGCAAGCGGCCGCGGCTGTCTTGCAGGTACAAACCGGCCATAAAGCCGCTCTCGACTCGGTCCGTGTCCCAGCAATGGGCACGCAGGACATTGGACCTGAGCAGGTACACAACGGGAATTTCGACTCGAGTCGGGGTCAAGCGCGTTTCCCCGATCCGGTGCCCATTGAGGTACAGCTCGGCTTCGTCGTCGGCCCAAAAAATCAGCACTAATTTGGAATTGGCCGGTAATAGCCGGCTGTTGTCTTTTTGCTTTGCCAATTCGCGCAGCTTGTCCCCCCCATAGAGGCGGACCAAGGTGTCGATGCTAGCGGACACTTGGTTGTACTGTTGTCTGAGTGCCACCACATCGTCGGCCGCCGCCGCCGAGGCCCAGCCGACCCCGCACACCGCCCAAGCCAACCAGTGCATCCATCGCGCAGAGCCGCTCATATATTGGACTTGGACTGCCCCCCATCAACGTTGATGCAGGCACCGGTCACCCATTGCGCCCGGTCGGACGCCAAGAAGGCCACTACATCGGCGACCTCCTCCGGGGTGCCAAAGCGGCCAAAGGGTATATTGGCGTCGATAAAGGCTTGGATTTGCGCTGGATTTTCCTTCATCCGCCGCTCCCAACTCCCCCCGGGAAAGAGAATGGAGCCTGGGGCCACGGTATTGACGCGGATGTTCTTTTTGGCCGCTTCAATGGCTAGGTTGGCCCCCATGCTGATCATCGCCGCCTTGGCCGCGTTATAAGAAACCGGCCCGCCGGTCTCGCGCCCAAAAATCGAGGCGATATTGACGATACTGCCGCTCCCCCCCGCTTCCATCACTGGAATGGCCGCACGGCTCACCCGCACAGCAGAAAGAAAGCTCCAGTTGAAAATAGTATTCCACTCGTCGTCGTCGATCTCGGCAAAGGGCGTCCACTTGGAGCCGCCAACGTTGTTTACGAGGATGTCGAGCCGGCCAAAGCGCTCCTGCGCCGCCTGCACCACCGCAACGGCCCCCTCAGGCGTCGTCAGATCTTGCGCGGTGGCCTCCACCTCTGCACCTCGACCTGCTAAGTCGGCGGCCGCTTCCGCCAGCGCGTCGGCACCGCGGGCACAGATACAGAGCCGGGCCCCTTCGGCGGCCAAGGCCGCGGCAATGCGCTTGCCAATGCCGCGGCTAGCCCCAGTAACCAAGGCGACTTTGTCTTTGAGTCCCAGATCCAAACTACACTCCTTTCTCGAGGCCCGGGGCCAGCGCCCCGGGGTTGGTCGCGAAAAGCGCGATCAAATAAGCAATGCACAACACCAACAACACCAAGCCCTTCCAGCGGTTTAACTCGTAGCCGAGCCGCATCAACCCGAGCATCGCCAGCACGATCACCAGCATCCACGGGAACATGAAATTGACCACGTCGGCCGGGACCACCAGCGGATTGGCCAAGGCCGAGGCACCGGCGATCCAGCAGATATTGAGGATGTCGGCACCGAGGATGTTGCCCACCGCCAAAGCCCCTTGGCCCTTGCGGACAGCGGCAATGCAGGTGGCGATCTCGGGGATCGAAGTGCCCAAGGCCACGACCACCAAGCCAATGACCACATCCGGCAGCCCCAACGCCATCGCCACCACCGGAGTCGCCTCGACGATAAAGTGGCTGCTGACGACGACGCCGGCCAAGCCGCCGACGAATAGCACCGCTACCAACCAGAGGCTGCGCCGGGGGGCCTCATCCTCGTCAATCTCGGCGCGCGGCCGCCGCTTCTGCTCCCAGAACGAGTATATTAGGTATAAGACGAACAGACCTACCAACGCGCCGCCTTCCACTCGGGCCAGCGTCCCGTCGGAGGCCATGTACCAAGCCACCAGATCTACGGTGATGAGAAAAATCGCCGCCGAGCGCAGCACGATGCGGTCAATGGCAATGGCCGCAGTGGCAAAAAATGCGGCCATGGGCAGGGCCAAGCCATCGTCGTAAATGACCGACCCCACGGCATTGCCCAGCGCCACTTCGGGCGAGTCCCCGAGGGCCGCGGTCACCGAGACTGCCAGCTCGGGCGTGGTAGTGCCGATGCCGACGATGACGATGCCGATCAATATCGGCGGGGCGCGGAGGTAGCGCGCAATATCAATGGCTCCTTCCACCAGATAGTCGGCGCATTTGGCCAACAGCGCGAAGGATAGGGCCATCAGGACCGCAGCCTCCCATACCTCCATGGCTTTAGCTCTTGTCTAAGTAGAAAGACAAGAGGCGCTCGGCGTTTTGGTAGGCGATCTTGTCAAAGGCTTCCGCAGGTAGCTCAAGGGTGCACAGAAAATCCATTAGCTGAGTGTCAAAGCAGTCCCGACCAAAGAGCAATTTGTCCTGAAATTCGAGGATGAAATCGCGCCCAAAGTGCCGGTCCCTTTGCAGCGCACGCAACCCCGACCCGGCCGACAGATCGGCATATAGATTGCGGTACTGGCGCATCATCGGGGCCAAGCGTCCATGCGGCAGCACTGGGCCGCTTGGGTAGCTCTCCTTGGCGTAGCGATCGTCCCCGGAAATATGGGCCCAGAACCCGGGGGCATGGCCGATAAAGACCGTCTGCGGACAGGCCGCAACCGCGCGTTCAAGCGCGTCGAGGCTGCCGCCGTACCACCAGTTGGGGCGCGGGTACTCGCCGCGGCCGTGGTCGATTGGATAGTCGAGATGAATCGTAATGGGCAAGCGCATTGCGCCGCAAGCTTCGTATAGACGCAGCGCGTCTGGATCGTCAAACGGCAGGCGCACCTTCAGCTCGGAGGCCACCTGCACGCCGTGGATTTCGACCGCGGCCTTGAGCCGATCTACGGCGTCGGGCCGCTTGGGATGAGGCATATAGCCGAGGACAAAGCGCTCGGGCGCTTCCCTGCCGACGGCCAGCACATCCTCTAAGGGAATCCCCAAGCCCGTAGGGGGCAACACCGAGTGATACGAAGGCGAGTATTCATCGGCAGGGACCTCCCACGAGAAAAGCCACATCTGGTCGATGCCCTGCTCGTCCATGTTGCGCAGGATTTTGGCGGCGTTAAACCCGTGCCAATTGGGGTGATTATGCGCGTCAATGAGCATTTGTTAATGATATTCTCGCAGGTGAAAACTGTCAAGATAAAGCGCAGCTTATCTGTCGCGTTTAATAATAATTATTCTTGATTAATAATTTTTATTTCTTAGATTATTTTATCTACCCACAAAAGGAGCAACCATGAATATCGCAGATCTAAAGGGCCAGAAGGTCATGTTGGCCGCATCCGGTGGCCTCGATAGCTGTACCATCACCCATTGGCTCCAATCCCAAGGCCTAGAGGTCGTCGCCTATACCGCCGATCTGGGCCAGCCCGACGAGGAGCGCATCGAAGATATAAGGAGCCGGATGCAGGCCTGTGGGGCCGCTGAGATGATCCTCGACGACCGCAGAGAGGCTATTTGCCAAGCCGGCATCCACCTCGTCCAAGCCCAAGCCCACTACGAGGGAGGCTATTGGAACACCACCGGCATCGCCCGGCACGTGACGGTGGCCGGCATGTTGCCCCACATGCAGGAGCGCGGCATCCAAGTGATGGCGCACGGGGCCACTGGGCGCGGCAACGACCAGGTCCGCTTCCAACTGGCGGCGCAGATGCTCGCGCCGCACCTCGAGGTGTACGCTCCCTGGCGCGACCCGGCCTTCTTGCAAAACTTTGGCGGGCGCAGCGAAATGATCGCGTACTGCCAAGGGCACGGCCTGCCCATAACCGCCACCCCGGACAAGCCCTACTCCACGGATGCCAACATGCTCGGGCTGACGCACGAAGCCGGCCAGCTCGAAGCCCTAGAAACCCCCGTCAGCCTAATCGAACCGGGCATGGGCACTTTTCCCCAGCAGGCACCCGACGCGGCCGAGGTGTTTACTGTGCGCTTTGAAGAGGGCACTCCCGTGGCCATCAACGGCCAGTCCGTCGGCCCGGTCACGGCCATCGCGCAGAGCAACGCCATCGCCGGGCGGCACGGGGTCGGCATTGGCTTACACGCGGTGGAAAATCGCTTCGTTGGCATCAAGTCGCGCGGCGTCTATGAGGCACCAGCCCTAGCGCTGCTCGGCCAGTGCTACGATTACCTGCTCCAGCTCATTCTCGACCGCCGCGCCCGGCGGATTTTCACCTTTGCCTCCGGGTTTATTGCCGAGCAAATCTACCAAGGCTATTGGTTCGACACGGCGACCCGAGCGAGTTGGAAGCTAATCGAGCATTTTAATCAATTGGCGACCGGGACCATCGCCGTATCCCTCTACAAGGGCCAAGTCGCCTTTTGCGCGGCCAGCGACGCTCCCCACTCGCTCTACAGCGAGGACACCGCTTCCATGGAGGCCATCGGCGACTTCGACCATCGCGACTCCGAGGGCTTCCTCGGCGTCTTGGGCGTCAGCGCTCGGGCGCTTCATCAGGCCGGGCAGATTGCGCCACCCAATGGCGATACAGCGGCTTGACCTCTTTGGGCAACCGGACAAAGACTTCTCGCTCAATCGGCACCATCTCGTAGTTTTTTCCTCCGGTTTCCACCACCATGGCCTCGTGTTCGGGCCGGCCGATGAGCGTGGGGTTTAGGTTCAGCCACCACGGGGCGTAGCGCACGATGAGGGCGACGCGATCCATTGCGCTCTGGTTGGACGCCACCGCGTGCCAAAGCCGGCTGTCGTACACCAAGACGCTGCCGGCCGTTCCTTCGACATGGCACTCGGTCGGATAGGGCGCGTCCCGGTCCATTGCGGGCATGTCGCCGGCTGCGGGATTGCGCGGCCAGCGGTGACTGCCCGGCACCACGAGGGTCCCCCCGGTCTCAGGGGCAAACGGCGTCAGCATCCATATTGTCGAAAGGTGCAAAACCGCGTCTGGGTACGGCGCGGGGATGTGCGAGGCGTTGGTTGCGTTGTACGGCCAGTCGGCGTGCCAATAGCCCTGCGCATTGCCCGGGCGATTGACCACGCAGTCGGTGCAGGAAATCCGCGCCCAAGCCCCGAAAAAAGACTCGATGACCGCTAGGAGCCGGCGGTCGGCCAAGTACGGAGCAAAGGATTGCACCTGATTGATGACCTGTTTGAGCTGGGCCACGCCCGGGGTGCCGATCCGGTGGCCGCGGCCGCGGATTTCGGCCAACTTGGCTTCGGAATGTCGGCGATTGCGCTCGACTTCGGCCGCTAGCTCGGCGCATATTTCCCCGACCACGGCCGCGGGAATCACTTGCTCGATAATGCAAAAGCCGTCGCGCTCAATGCGCTGTTGATAGGTATCCACTTAATCACCCCCGCAAGAGCGGCGCAACCCCGTCCCAAATGATCTCCAACTCGGCCAGCGCGTCGCTGTCGAGGACGGGCACGGGGGCCCGGCAAACCGCCGAGCGGATCAACCCGCGCTTTTGTAGAATCCACTTGTAGATCGCAAGCCCATAGAGCCGCTCGTAGTTCATCAGCGGCAGGAGCTGATAGAAGTGCGCCCGCGCCATGGCGTCGTCGCCTGCTTCGAGGGCATCCCAGATCGCCGCCATGGCGTCGGTCACGTGACAGCCCGGCATATTGCCGCAGGCACCGCGCCGATATTCGTCGAGCAAATAGACCCCCCCTTTGCCACCCAGTACGCCCTTGCAGGCCGCGCCCGCCAGCGCCAGCGTGCGGCTGACCTGCCAAGGCTCGGGGACGGTCTCTTCCTTGATGTAATCGACGCCGGCTAGCTCGCGGCACATCCGCCCCAACAGCTCGCCGCTCATGGGCGTCCCGACCGGCGCGTCGAAATTCTGTACGCAGATCGGGACCGCAACCGCGGCCGCCAACTGCTGGTAAAAGGCGTAGCAGCCTTCTTGGTCAACGCGCAATACGTGCGGCGGCATGGACATGATCCCGTCGGCACCCGCGGCTTGGGCAAACTGAGCGAGGGCCACGGCCGGCACGGCATGGCCGGAAGTGACCGAGGCCACTACGGGGACTCGACCGGCAGCCGCGGCCACGACGATCTCGATCCAGCGGCGGCGTTCCTCGTCGGAAAGGGTCGAAAACTCGCTGGCGTTGGCCGGCCCCACCAAGCCCGTGGCACCTGCTTCAATAGTGAAGGCGACCAAGTCCCGCAAGGCCGCTTCATCTAGCGAGTACCTATCGGTAAAGGGGGTCACCACAATCGGCATAATTCCGCGCCACGTTTCAGTCATGGATATCTCCTTTTAGGCCGAGCAAAGCGGCCACTGCAAAAAGCCCGTCCACCACGGCGCACTCCCCCAGCACCAACCGCCGCCGACTCTGGTGGCCAGAAGGCAGCAGGACGCAATGGCCCCCTAGCGCCGCGGCCACCTCAAGGTCGTGTAGGGTATCGCCGACGAGTAAGACTTCGTCGCCTCGGCAGTTGAGGGCCGCCAGGTGCCGATGTCCGCGCTCGATTTTCCCCTCCCCCAAGCCATTATTCACCCCGGCGACTGCGGCAAAGTGGGGTCGTAGCCCGTAGTCGGCGACCATTTCTTCGAGCGACCCTTGGTCGGAGGCCGATAAGAGGGATTGTCCGATCCCGTTGCAACCGAGTGCGGCCAGCACTTCGCACGCTCCCTCGCGCAACCGGCACTCGCGGCGGCGCTGGCTATAGAGGATGTTGAACTCGTCGCCCATGGCCGCAAAGTCTTCGCGTTCTAAATCAAAGCCTACGCGCTGGTAGTAGGGCATCAGGGGGAAACCAAAGACCTCGCTGTACTCGCGCAGGGTGATCGGCGCTAGTCCGCGGCGCGCCAACAGCTCGTTGACGATCTCCACGCATAGCCAAGCATCGTCCACCAAGGTGCCGTTCCAGTCCCAAATTACGTGATGCGGCTTCATAAAAACGATTTGAATGCGCTCGCGACGCTTTCTTACTCTTTGTAGGCGACTACGCGCAAGCGCCAGTAGTCGGCGCGCCAGACCCCATCGCTGTACAATGCCGGGCGGACGGCGTCCTCTACTGCGGCGAATAGCTCTTCGCGCATCGACGGAGGGACGCCCTCTGTAAGCACCCCGGCGAACATCTCCAGCCAATCGCGCAACCCGCTCTCGCCGGCTAGGGGCGTTGGACGGGGAAAGTGGCTGGCATAAGCAACGCGCAGCCCGGCCTGCTCCACGAGTTGTGCGTACTCGCCCAAGCTGGGAAAATACCAAGGCGACTGCGGATAAAAGCCCCGAGCGGCCAACTGGTCAATTAGCCCCCGGCGGATGGTGGCCACGTTCCGCGCACCGCCCAGCTCGGCGACAAAACGCCCGCCCGGCCCCAGACAGGCGGCAAGGCACACAAGGGCCGCTTCCGGCGGCTTGACCCAGTGCAGGGCTGCGTTGGAGAAGACAGCATCGAACGGCTCGGCAAAGGAGAAATCCCCTGCATCCCCGACGACAAAAGATAGGGCCGGGAACTGATCGCGTGCGGCCTCGACCATCTCGGCCGACAGGTCAATACCAACGACCTCAGCCCCGTCCGCGGCAATCTGGGCACTCAGTTGACCAGTGCCACATCCCAAGTCGAGGATGCGCTCGCCGGCTTGGGGGTCCAAGACCTCTACCAAGTCGGCACCTGCGGCGGTGACATAGTAGTGTTTGGCTTGGTAGCGCTTGGGGTCTTGGAACATATCAGCCCAAGAGGTCGGCGATGACCGCGCGCTCCTCTTTGAGCTCGTCTTCGGTGGCCTTGATCTTCGCACGAGCGAAGTCGCTCAACTCCAAGCCCTGCACGATCTCGCAGTGGCCTTGACCGTCGCTGCGAATGGGAAAGGAGAACATCAACCCCTCGTCGATCCCGTAGCTGCCGTCCGCATGGACACCAGCCGAAAAAAAGTCGCCCGCCGGCGTGGCACTCTCCACGCTGACGATGTGGTCGAGCGCGGCATTGGCGGCCGACGCGGCCGACGACAAACCACGAGCGGCGATGACGGCCGCGCCCCGCTGCTGGACGATCTGGATGAATTCCTCGCGCAACCATGCGCGGTGGCCTATGACATCGGGCACTGGCCGCCCCTCAATGCGCGCGTTCTCGGCATCCGGGTACTGGGTGGCGCTGTGGTTGCCCCAGATGGCCATATTGGTCACCGCTTTGACCTTGACTCCGGCCTTGTTGGCGAGCTGGGCTTGGGCGCGGTTTTGGTCCAGCCGGGTCATGGCGTGGAAGCGGTCGCGGGGAATGCCGACCTTATGGCCGTGGGTCATGGCTATCAAGCCATTGGTATTGGCCGGATTGCCCACTACCAAGACCCGCACATCGGCGGCGGCTCGGGCGAGAGCCTGACCTTGGCCGACGAATATCGGACCGTTTTCCCGAATTAAGTCGCCCCGCTCCATACCGGGACCGCGTGGCTTGGAGCCAATCAGCAGACCCCAATTGATCCCATCAAAGGCCACGTCGGCTTGATCGGTGATCGCGATGTCGTCGAGGAGCGGAAAGGCGCAGTCGTCGAGCTCCATCACCACGCCTTCTAGGGCTTTGAGCGCCGGAGTAATCTCCAGCAAGTGCAGCGAAACCCGGACGTCGCGACCGAAAACCTCGCCCGAGGCTAAACGCGGCAAAATAGCGTAGCCGATCTGGCCAGCCGCCCCGGTGACGGCTACTTTCACAGTGCGTACCATATATTCCTCCTAAAGGCAGTTTTATACTTAGAGAAAATCTGCCAAAAAAATGCGCTCCGTGCAATGCACAACCCAGCCATTGACTCCACCTTGGCCCGCTGGTTATGCTACGGCTCTACTTCCAACGCGGCCCACGAGCGAAAGGACGGCCATTATGAGCGGCGATTTTGATATCATCATCCAAGGGGGGCACCTCATCGACCCAAAAAACGACCTCAATGGCCCAGCCGATATTGCCATCAAAGACGGGCTAGTCGCTGCGGTCGCCGACCGGATTGAGCGCAGTTCAGCAAAAGTAATCGACGTGTCCGGCCTCTATGTCACCCCGGGCTTGATCGATATCCACGTCCACGTCTATGGGGGGTATCGGGGCTGGCTCTTTCCCGACCAGCACGCCTTGCCCTACGGCGTGACCACTGTAGTCGATACGGGCGGCGCTGGGTGGAAGGATTTTGCCGACTTCAAGCACTCCATCATCGACCCCGCCCAGACCCGGGTCTTGGCCTTTGTCAATATCGTCGGCGCTGGCATGATCGGCCCTCCCGAACAAGACGTCAGCGAAATGGACCCCGCACGCTGCGCCGCGGCGATTGATCAATACCGCGAGCACATCGTCGGTGCCAAGTCGGCCCACTTCGGCGGCCCGGGTTGGGAGTCGGCTGGCGGTGCGCTCGAGGCGGCGCGCCAGAGCTATTCCATCGCCATGATCGACTTTGCCCCCCAGCCCACTCGCTCGTACGAGGAATTGCTCGAGCTCATGAGTCCGGGGGACATCCACACGCACCTCTACGCCGCCCACATCCCCCTGCTCGACGCCGACAAAAAAGTTGCAGACTACGTGCGCCGAGCCCGACAGCGCGGCATCATCTTTGACACGGGCCACGGCGGCGGCTCCTTCTGGTTTCGCATTGCCGTGCCCGCCATGGCCCAGAACTTCCCCCCGGATACCATCAGCACGGACCTACACAAGGACAGCCGCATGTTGCCCAACGCCACCATGCCCATAACTATGTCCAAATTCCTGAGCCTCGGCATGCCCCTCCAAGAGGTTGTCTATCGCTCGACGCACAGACCAGCCGAGGTAATCAGATGCCCACAGCTAGGCCACCTCAGCATCGGGGCCGAAGCCGACCTAGCGGCCTTTGCGCTGCACGAAGGGGATTTTGCCTTTGTCGATTCGGGCCGGGCGCGCATGCGGGGCCAGCAAAAACTCGAATGCGAGCTAACGCTGCGAGCAGGCCAAGTCGTCTGGGACCTAAACGGCCGCAGCCTAGTCGATTGGGACAAGGCCGGTGAATATCGCCGCCTCGTTTGACGCATGGCTGCCCGCCAATGCCCTTGCAAACGACTTGACGCAGCACTGCTCCTTATGTATAATCAGTTAGTTTCATCTATACTTACGCTTACCATTTGCACCGAGAGCATTTCGGTGCTATGGCGCAGGGGCCTAAGCCTGCCGCGCAGGCAGCCCCTTTGTACGTCAAAGATGAGAGGCTCTATGCAGAATCTGCACGACGAGGAAAACACCCTGCGGCTCTATTTCGACGATATTGCTGAGTCCACGCCCCTTTCGAGAGAACGCGAAGTAGAACTAGCCGATCGCATCAAAAATGGCGATATGCATGCCCGCGAGGAAATGATCAGCGCCAATTTGCGGTTTGTCGTCGATGTGGCCAAGAAGTACCAAAATCGCGGTTTGTCCCTATCCGACCTGATTAGCGCCGGTAATCTCGGCCTCATCACGGCGGCCGACCGCTTCGACGGCACCAAGGGCTACAAATTCATTTCTTATGCAGTTTGGTGGATCCGCCAGTCTATTCTCCAAACCCTCGCCGAGCATGTGCGCACCGTCCGCCTTCCTCTCAACAAAGTCAGCTTGCTCAAGGATATTTCTAAAGCCTCGCGCAAATTGGGCCAGCATCGCGCCAGTGAGCCTGACATAGAGGAAATCGCCGCTGAACTCGAAGTCCCGGCCGAAGAGGTTCTAGAGACCATCCTCAGTGCCCGCGCCGTGTGTTCGCTCGACGAGTCCTTCACCGACGACGACGAGCGCAGCCTGCTCAACACCTTGGCCGACAACACGACCGCTCCCCCGGACGCCGACATCTTGAGCGAATCGGCACGGGAGCAGCTCGAGACGGCTTTGGAAACCCTCGAGGAGCGCGAATTGCGCATTATCAGGCTCTATTTTGGCCTCGACGGCAACGAGGCCCTGACGCTCGAGGAGATCGGCGACATGATGAATCTCACGCGCGAGCGCATCCGCCAGCTCAAAGAGCGGGCGCTCAGCAAGCTGCGCCATCCTTCGCGGCACCGAGAGCTTAAAACGCTGGCTAGCGGCATCTGAAAATTTGCCGGGGGGATACCGAAGTGGTCAAACGGGGCAGACTGTAAATCTGTTGGCTCATGCCTTCGCAGGTTCAAATCCTGCTCCCCCCACCACTGAAAAGGCCGTTTCCTTTGTTTGGGAAACGGCCTTTTATTTTTTGGCATATCCAAGCGCGTTCTATTGTCCCTCTTCCACGATCCGGTCCAACTCCAAGCTCAGGGCGTCAGCCAGTAAAAACCCCGCCCGAGTCAAATGCAATCTCTGGCCTTCGAGCGCGGCGTACCCAACCTCCGCCAGATCGGCAAAGCGCCTGCTGCTCTGCACGCGGCCGATCTCCTCCTCGGTCAATTCAATCCCCTCTATGGTGCGCAAACCCAGCCATAGACGCTCCCTACGGGCCGCGTCCGGGGCTATAGTCTCCTCCCCTGAGCACGGCGACCGGCCCTGATCCATAGCGTCGAGATAGGCATTGAGATCACGTGTATTCCAAAATCGCTTCCCACCGATGAAGCTATGGGCCCCGAGACCAACACCTAAGTAAGGAACACCCGTCCAGTAGCCCCAGTTGTGGCGCGAGCGGTACCCAGGACGGGCGTAGTTTGAAACCTCGTAGTGTTCATAGCCAGCCGCCACCAACTGCGCATCGGTCCATTCCAAGGTGCGAGCCTGCCTGTCGTCCGCGACGGGTTCCAGCAGCCCCCGACGCCGTCGTTGGGCGAAGATCGTGCCTTCTTCAATGGTAAGGCTATAGACCGAAAGGTGCTCTGGGGCCAAGGCGATAGCCCGCTCAATGCTAAAGTGCCAATTGGCCTCTGAGCCCCCAGG
Organism: uncultured Latescibacterota bacterium; assembly: GCA_958295495.1. Taxonomy (GTDB): domain Bacteria; phylum Latescibacterota; class UBA2968; order UBA8231; family UBA8231. The sequence continues at coordinate 4,738,753 of OY282352.1, read as the reverse complement.
CACATTGGCCACCAAATCCAAGCTCACATTGGCAAAACCGACCGCTCTAGCCGCTGCATACGCCCTTTCGACATCGGCCGCGCTATGCTGCCGACCTAAGTGTTGCAAATCGGCATCGCGAAAAGCCTGCACACCAATGCTTATGCGATTGCACCCCAGCACCTTTAGCATTGCGAATTTCTCGCGGTCAACGGTTTTAGGGTTGACTTCAACCGCAATTTCCACGTCTGAGTGTAGCCCTAAATGCCGCTGGGCTGCTTCGAGCATCTGCCCAATTAGCGCCGGCTCAATTTGGCTAGGGGTGCCGCCGCCCAAGAACACAGTCTCCACCGGCCCCGATAAATGAGCCCAGGACTCAATTTCGCGGCAGATTGCCTCGGTATATGGGCCGTGGCGATCTCCTTGGCCAACGACCGTAGCAAAGGCGCAGTAGGGACAGCGTTGGGGACAAAATGGTACGTGGATATAGAGACCCAACACCATCATTTACTTTTTCAGGATTAGGGGACGCAGGGCCGGCGAGTACGCCTCTTGCTCATAAATCAGGCTTCCATCTTGAGCGCGGCCAAAAACGCTTCCTGGGGAATTTCCACCTTCCCAAACTGCTTCATGCGCTTCTTGCCTTCCCTCTGCCTTTCGAGCAACTTGCGTTTGCGGGTCACATCGCCGCCATAGCACTTGGCCGTCACATTTTTGCGGAACGGCTTGACCACCTCGCGGGCGATCACCTTACTCCCCACCGCCCCTTGGATGACCACCTCAAACATCTGCCGTGGGATCAATTCCTTGAGCTTAGTGCAGAGCTGCCGGCCCCATTCATAGGCCTTGTCTCGATGGATGATCACTGAGAGCGCGTCCAACGGCTCGCCGTTGATCATAATATCCAGCTTAGACAGTAGGCCGGCCCGCATCTCCAGATGCTCGTAATCGAATGACGCATAGCCTCGCGATACCGATTTGAGGCGATCGTAGAAGTCGATCACTACTTCGGCTAAAGGCATCTCAAAGCTCAGGATAGCCCGGCTGCCATCGAGATACTCAGTATTGCGGTAGTTCCCGCGTCGGTCGGTGCAAATTTTCATCACTGCGCCAATATAATCCCTCGGCACTAAGATCTGGACGGCGAGAATCGGCTCGCGCACCTCGTCAATCTCAGCGGCAGGCGGCAACAAGGAAGGATTGTCCACGTCGATCAGTTGTCCGTCCTTGGTCAGAATCTCGTAGAGCACATTGGGGAGGGTTGTGATGATTTCGACCTGGTACTCGCGGTCGAGGCGCTCTTGTACGATCTCCATGTGCAGCAGGCCTAGGAAGCCGCAGCGAAAACCAAATCCCAATGCTGGAGAGGTCTCCGGCTCATAGGAGAACGCGGCGTCGTTGAGCTTGAGCCGCTCTAAAGCGTCGCGCAGCACCTCATAGTCCTCTGGGACAACGGGATAAAGTCCGCTGAAAACCATAGGTTTGAGTGGTTGGTATCCAGGCAACGGCTCCACTTCCGCCTCTGCATCAACGACCGTGTCCCCGACGTGGGCCTCGGCCAATTCTTTGATTCCAGCGATGAAATAGCCAACTTCACCAGTCTCGAGTGCTTGGGCCGGTACACGGTTTAAGACCAAGTGGCCGACTTCTTCGACTTCGTAGAACCGTCCGGTAGAGTAGAAGCGAATTTTCTGCCCCTTGTGGATGCGACCATCAACGACTCGGATGAAGCAAATTACACCTCGGTACTGGTCGTAGAGCGAGTCAAAAACTAGTCCCCGCAATGGCCCCTGCTGACGCCCAGCCGGCGGTGGTATGCGGTCGACAACAGCTTCCATCACCTCTTCGACCCCAATCCCCTCCTTGGCGCTGATTTGCAAAATATCCTCGGCTTCCCCCCCCAGCAGATCGAGCACCTGTTGCTGCACCGCCGCGATCTGAGCAGCGGGCATGTCGATTTTGTTGAGCACCGGAATGACGACCAAGTCGTTGTTTAGTGCCAACAGTAAATTGCTCACGGTCTGGGCTTCGACACCCTGTGTAGCATCGACGACCAATATCGCCCCTTCACAAGCGGCCAAACTGCGTGACACCTCATAGGTAAAATCCACATGTCCTGGCGTGTCGATCAAATTGAATTGGCAGATTCTACTGTCGGCCACCTGATAATGCATTCGCACGGCATGGGCCTTGATTGTAATGCCCCGCTCGCGCTCTAAATCCATGTTGTCGAGTACCTGCTCCTGCATCTGCTTGGCGGTCAGGGTCGCAGTTTTTTCAAGCAGGCGGTCCGCTAGCGTTGATTTGCCGTGATCAATGTGGGCAATGATGGAGAAATTGCGAATCTGCGCGATATCCATACAGTTTAGTCGGTAAGGTTAGTTCAAAGGACTCGGACTCGGCAAGCAGTCAAGAGATGCGCTGGCGATATAGACTTTCGTCGACCACGCTAGCCATTTGCCGCACATCTAAAGGGAGGGCGAGAAAGGTCTTGATTTCGTGACTTGTAGCGAGCGGGTCGCGCAAGACAGCGGCGTAATTGACATAGAGCACTTCCATTTGCTGGTGCTCCGCCAACCATTGTTGCACTGCACTCAAGTGCCGAACGAAAGCGGCGGCCATCTCGGCATCCGAAATCTGATCGCAGGGCTGTCCTCGCCGCGCTAACATCGCCCGCTGCGAAGCTAAAATCTCGTCCATTTTCCGGAGGGCGAATACTATTTTGTACCGCTTGTGGACCGGCAATTGGTCGAGTAATTGGGATATGACCTTGACGGCTTTACCTTTCGCCGATTCGAGCCATGTAGTGTCTTTTTCTAGCTGCTTGACCTTCTCGAATTCGTAATACCCCCCAGGATTGTCGGCGTTGGCCGTGCGAATGCCATCTGTTAGAGGCGGCAAGCCGCCTGCATCCAACATCTTCATCAGCATCGAGGTACCAGAACGGGGCAGACCGGACACAATAGTTATGTACTCGTCCGGCTGTAGAAGTGAGGTAGGATGAGAATGCAAAGTAGAGAAGAGACGGGGCCACAGCATGATACGACACACGCTTCCAAAGCCTAGCTCCGGAAGCGTGTGTCGTGTGCTACATGGTGTGAATCAATTAAAAGACCAGACGGCCACGCAACAGGAGGCCGTGCTCAGCGGTGCTGGCCATGCGCTGCCAGCGCGTACTCTCAAGGCTCACTGACAGCGACGAATCCACCTCAAAGCGCGTACCTAAGCGCAACTGCATTTGCGCTGGCGCTTGAGTCATTCCGCTGTACACAGTGTACAACCCCCGACCGCCGGGCGCGGCTAAACCATAGCCGACCTCGGCTCTGAGCCGGCCTTGCGCGTTCACAGCACCCCGGTCCGCTATCTCGGCTACGCTGCGCTCCCACAGCGTCAGGCTGTTCGCCTGTGTGCCGTAGGTCGGCATCACCCGCAATGACAGCCCTCGACCACCGGTGCCAGCCGAGCGCTGGAGCAGCAGATGCGCCCCCCATTCTTTGTAGTCGACCTTGTCGTCACCGTCACTTACCAGACTCCGCGCCATAGCTTCCAGCGTGAAGCCACCTCCCTCATAGCGCAGGCCACCGCCAACTTCTACACCGGCCCCGGTCAGTCCGTCGCCGCCATCTTGGCGCAGAGCAACCTCTAACTCGGGTGTCACCTGCCCATCCATACCCGCTTCGTAAGCATGGGAGGCTTTGAGTGCCAGCCTCAAGCGGTTAGCACTCACGGTCTGTTCGGCGATCCGGTTTCCTTTTCCATCCTCGACTTCTCCACCCTCAACTTCAACCTGTGCTACAGTAGCAGCAGCCTTGATCCGCAACTGAGTCGGCCCATCGGAGAGCAAGTCACCGCTAGCCCCTACACTTCCAGTCCGCAGCGACGTATCGCTCGACTGCTGGCCTACGGTTCCCTGTTGGTCGTCAATATCGAGGTTGCCGCGCCCTAAGCCCGCCGTCAACCATACCCCCAACCGCCCTGGCGAGAACCCGACGTACGGATGCAGGCTCAACATGCGAGTCTCATAGGTACCGTCAACTCGCTCTTCGCCGAGCAACGGGGCGGTGTAATCGAACGATCCTTGGGCCCACGACAGCGCCAAACCGGTTAGCATCTCGGCACCTGGCCGGGCGTCCAAACCAATCTGAGCACGGGTTAGATTGCCGTCCCAATCCAGCGAACCGTCGTCGCTAGACATTTGGCCGTAGTCTCCCCGGCCCCAGAATGTAGGGCTGCCGGGACAAACAAGGCATCCTCTACCGAAACCGAACGGCACTGCGAAGGACGAGCCATTCACAACCTGTGACATATTGACCGGGCGGTTCTCAAAGATCCGGCCGGATTGAATCATGTCGTGGAGGGTAGACTCAGCGGCAAAGCTAAAAGACCTATTCACATCGCCGGCTCTGTCCATCTGCTCAAGGCGATTTTCGATGGCGCGATTCGTTCCATCGGCAATAGCCAATGCGTACTTGGACAAGATCTGTTCGTTGAGTTCCGCAAAACGGTCCGTAGCCGATTCTTCCACTCGGACCTCGAAGCTGAGGATAGCTGCGTCCTCAGCAGCCATGTTGTCGTCGGCGTCGTGGGCCGTATACGTCAACGTATACGTTCCGACCTCCATCGGCGTACCCGAAAGCATCGGCGACATGGGGTTGGGATCAAAGGTCAGACCCGGCGGCACGTTATCCAGGGTATACGTCAACTCGCCGAACACGACCGCGCCATCCGGATTTAGCGAGAGCAAGTTGCCGCCCGAAGCCAAGGGCAACACCAAGTCTTCAATCGCCTCGCCTTCTATGTACGTCTGATTGGCCACGTCCCCGCTAAAGCTGGGCGCGCCATCTACCGTTATGTGAAAGGTCAACTCAGCCGAATCGCCATCGATATCCTCTACCTGGTAGACCAAGCGATACACCCCAGTGTGCGTCGGCGTGCCCGAAAGCATCCGAGACGCAGCGTCGAAGCTCAGACCCGGCACATTCATATCTAAACTATATGTCAAGTCGCCGTTGCCGCCCGCAGCCGCTGGCAATTCCCACGGATCCATCGCCTCATTCTGACGCAAGATTCGATCCTCAATGGTCGCGTCAAAGAAGGTAGGTGTACCGTCGACTGTCAGGAAGAAGCTCAACTCAGCTAAATCGCCATCTTCATCTTCCACCTTATACGTCAACTCATATCCTTCGGCAGGATGCGACACATGAAGTTCCGGCGTACCCGAAATCGTCCGAGACGTGGGATCAAACGCCAGACCCGGTGGCAAATTCTCCTCATTCAAGCTATACGTCAACTCGCCGTTGCCGCCCAAAGCCGCAGGCAACTCCAACGGGGCCATCTCCTCCCCTTCAGGAATCCTCTGATTCGTAATAGTTCCCTCAAAGAAGGGCATACCATTCACCGAAATCGTGAAGGTCAACGGGGCTGGCTCTTCGCCATCGACATCCGCCACCCGATACGTCAACGCATACCCTTCGGGAGAATACGACACATTAGGCGACAACTCACCCGAAATCGTCCGAGACGTGGGATTAAACGCCAGACCCGGAGGCAACTCCCCATCCAAGAAATACGTCAACGCCACATTCCCACCGACCGCCTCTGGCAACTCCAAGCTCACCGCCTCGCCCGCCGTGTATAGCTGGTCTTCTACGACCTGATCGCCGAAGCTAGGTATGCCATTCACCGCGATCGTGAAGCGCAACGTCACAGCATCACCATCGACATCCGCCACCCGATACGTCAACGCATAGCCCTCGGCAACATACAAGTAATCGGCCGGCAGCGTACCTGAAATCGTCCGAGCCGCGCCATCAAACGCCAGACCCGGTGGCAATTCCCCATCCAAGGTATACGTCAACACACCATTCCCACCGACCGCCTCTGGCAGACCTAAGCTCACCTCATCGCCCGCCGTGTATAGCTGGTCTTCTACGACCTGAGCACTGAAGCTGGGCATACCATGCACCACTATCGTGAAGACCAAGGCATCGGGACCATCGCCATCCTGATCCGCCACCCGATACGTCAACGCATACCCTTCGCTCTCAGCAGCATATGTCGCATCCGCCGACAGCGCACCCGAAACCGTCCGAGTCGCGCCATCATAGGTCAGACCCGCCGGCAACTCCCCGACCAACTCATACGTCAACTGGCCGTTGCCACCCGAAGCCGAGGGCAACACCCAAGGATCTATCGTTTGGCCTTCGGCAAAGGTGATTCGCTCCGACACGGTTTCGTCGAAGCGAGGCATACCATCCACCCGAATCGTGAACACCAACGGAGCCGGCTCTTCGTCATCGACATCCGCCACCCGATACGTCAACGTATACCCTTCAAAAGCATACGTCGCAAACTCCGGCAGCGTACCCGAAATCGTCCGAGACGCGCCATCAAACGCCAGACCCGGAGGCAACTCCCCATCCAAGCGATACGTCCTCGCCACATTCCCACCGACCGCCTCCGGCAACTCTAACGGATCAATCGCCGCGCCCGCCTCGTAGCTCAGGTCGTCTTGGGCACTGACAAAGCTAGGTACGCCATTCACCGCAATCGTGAAGCGCAACGTCACAGCATCGCCATCGACATCCGCCACCCGATACGTCAACGCATAGGACTCGGCATACGTCGCATCCGTCGGCAGCGTACCTGAAATCGTCCGAGACGCGCCATCAAACGCCAGACCCGCCGGTAACTCCCCATCCAAGCGATACGTCAACGCGCCATTCCCACCTGCTGCCTCCGGCAAGGCTAAGGTCTCCTCACCGCCTGCTTCGTAGCTTTGGTCTTCTACGACCTGATCGCCGAAGCTAGGCATACCATGCACCACTATCGTGAAGACCAAGGCATCGGGACCATCGCCATCCTGATCCGCCACCCGATACGTCAACGCATACCCTTCGCTCTCAGCAGCATATGTCGCATCCGCCGACAGCGCACCCGAAACCGTCCGAGTCGCGCCATCATAGGTCAGACCCGCCGGCAACTCCCCGACCAACTCATACGTCAACTGGCCGTTGCCACCCGAAGCCGAGGGCAACACCCAAGGATCTATCGTTTGGCCTTCGGCAAAGGTGATTCGCTCCGACACGGTTTCGTCGAAGCGAGGCATACCATCCACCCGAATCGTGAAGGACGACTCATCAAAATCGACATCGGAATCGTCTACCCGATACGTCAACGCATAGCCTTCAACAGTGTACGACGCATACTCCGGCAGCGTACCCGAAATCGTCCGTGTATCGGCGTCAAACACCAGACCCGGAGGCAACTCCTCCTCGTCCAAGCTATACGTCAACTTCACATTCCCACCGAGCGCCCTCGGTAACTCCAAGTTCACCGGATCGCCCGCCTCGTAGCTCTGAGCATCTACCTCCGCGACAAAACCGGGCCGACCATTCACCGCAATCGTGAAGTTCAACGTCATAGCATCGCCATCGTCATCCTCTACTCGATACGTCAACGTATATGGCTTGGCAGCATACAAGGAATCGGCCGGCAGCGTACCCGAAATCGTCCGAGTCGCCGGATCAAACGCCAGCCCCCGATTCTCCGGTAACCCAACCAAGCTATACGTCAACTTCACATTCCCACCGAGCGCCCTCGGTAACTCCAAGTTCACCGGATCGCCCGCCTCGTAGCTCTGAGCATCTACCTCCGCGACAAAACTAGGCATGCCATCCACCACTATCGTGAAGGGCAACTCAGCAACATCGCCATCGCCATCCCACACCTCCAACGTCAACTCATATTCAGCGGCATACAACCTATAAGCCGACGGCGAACCCGATAGCGTTCGAGTCGCGACATCAAACACCAGACCCAGCTCCCTCGGTACTTCCAAACTATATGTCAACTCGACGTTACCGCCTTCCGCATCCGGCAAAGTCAAGCTCATCGCCTCGCCCGCCGGATACGACGGCTTGGCGTCCACGGTCTTGTCGTCGCCGAAGCTGGGCATGCCATCCACCACTATCGTGAAGGGCAACTCAGCAACATCGCCATCGCCATCCCACACCTCCAACGTCAACTCATATTCAGCGGCATACAACACATCAGCCGGAGGCGTACCCGAAATCTCCCGCTTAGCGGGATCGTCATCAAACTCCAGACCCGGCGGCAGTTCCCCTTTCAGGCGATACTCCCATATCACATTCCCGCCTGTCGGCTCCGGCAAAGTCAAGCTCATCGCCTCGCCCGTCTGATACGGCTCCTGCGGCACATCCACGGTCTTGCCGTCGAAGCTGGGCATGCCATCCACCACTATCGCAAAGCTCAACACTGCATCATCGCCATCGGAATCCGCCACCCGATACGTGAACGCATATGACGCGGCATACAACACATCAGCCGGAGGCGTACCCGAAATCGTCCGAGCCTCGGCATCAAACACCAGACCCGCGGGCAACTCCCCCTCTAAGGTATACGTCAACGCTACATTCCCACCTGCTGCCTCTGGCAGACCTAAGCTCACCTCATCGCCCGCCGTGTATAGCTGGTCTTCCACAACCTGGTCGCCGAAGCTGGGCATACCAGCTACCACAATCGTGAAGGGCAACTCAGCCGAATCGCCATCGGAATCCGCCGCCCGATACGTGAACGCATATGACGCGGCATACAACATATCAGCCGGAGGCGTACCCGAAATCGTCCGAGCCTCGGCATCAAACACCAGACCCGGAGGCAACTCCCCGATCAAGCTATACGTCAGAGCGTCGGTGGACCGACCCACTGGCAACTCCCAAGGCTGTTTTATCTCTTCGCCTGCAGTAAAGGTTGTTTGACGCGCAGCGACCGCCGCGAAGGTAAGCTCCACCGAGACCGTAAAGGTCAATTCCTCCGCGTCGCTCTCCTCCATATTGGTATCGGAATCTTCTACCCGATAGGTCATTTCATACGTCCCGGCTACGGTCGGCGTACCCGAAAGCGTAAGCGAAGCAGCATCAAACGTCAGACCTAGCACCTCCGGTGACAAGCTATATCTCGGAGGTTCCTCATACTCTCCCACCGAAGCCTGAGGCAATTCCAGAACTCCTATATCCTCGCCTGTCCGGTACGACTGATCGGCAACCGTCGCCCCGTCAAAGCTCGGCATCGTATCGACTTTTATCTCGAATGTCAACGTAGCCGTATCGCCATCGGCATCCGTCACTTCGTAGGTCATCAAGGAAATAGCCACTTCCGAAGGTGTGCCTGAAAGCGTCCGCGACCCGGCATCAAATTCCAAACCCGGCGGTATGGGCCTTAGAGCATATGTCAAATCGCCATTGCCACTCGAAGCCGCGGGCAACTCCAAGGCCTCTATCGCCACCCCGGCCGAGAACATCTGATCAGCAACCGTCGCCCCGTCAAAGCTCGGAGCTACATCCTCCTCTTCCACCAAGATATTGAATGTCAAGGTGGCCGTAGCACCGTCGGCATCCGTCACTTCGTAAGTCATCAAGAAAATGGCAATTTCCGAAGGCGTACCCGAAAGTGTCCGCAATCCGGCATCAAATTCCAAACCCGGCGGCAAGGGACTTAGAGCATACGTCAAATCTCCGCTACCACCTGCAGCCGCGGGCAACTCCAGAGCCTCTATCGCCACCCCGGCCTCGTACATCTGATCGGCAACCGTCGCCCCGTCAAAGCTCGGTGTATCCTGGGCTTCAGCCACCGGGACAAACACCAAGGTAACCGCTAGAAAGAGCATACTTAGGCAGAACAGCGATCTATTCCAAACAAGTCTGTTACTAACTGCACACCCGCTCATAATTGACCCTCCAATGAGAGATTTAAGTTTTAAGTTTAAGTTGTAGCGCAACTTTGTGCGCTAGACCGCCGCCTCGCCGCTCTAAGGCCGCAACCGCCTCCATCACCACCACGCTCATGGTTCCTCTCCCTTAGCGAACCTTACAACAACAGCTTAATCGAAGAGCGTGTAGAGAAGCCTGAGATCATTTACGTACTCAATACAAAATACGCATCTAATATCCAAGATGCAAGAGGTAGTTTCTAAACTATATGGCCTATCATCACCTACACGTAGATAAGGTCAAGATCTTGCAAAAAGAGGAAGATCCTGGCGCAACTCGGCTTCCAATTTGGAGTGACAAGAGGGACAAACCGAAATCAGATGTTCCAGCTTATTGGCCTCTACATTGGAAGAGAAACTGCGATAGGGAATCTTGTGATGGACGTCGAGTTGGCGCCCCAGTTCATCTTCGCTGACCCCACATACTTGGCAGATGAAGCCATCGCGCGTTCGCGCCTTTAGCGCTTGGAGTTCCCAATTGGCCCCCCGCCTTTTGGAAATCCCCCCTAAGCAAACCTCTAACGAGGGCATGGCCTCCGTCCAAGCGCGGCGGCAGGACGCGTCGCAAAAGTGCAACTGCGCTTGACCCGTATACCAAGCCGGCACCTCAATCTCTAGCCGACAGTGAGCACAGTGCGTAGCGATCTGCTCACTGCCGCCAGCGGGGCATTGCTCGCCAAAATCAAATCCCATCTGATCACTAGAAGACATATTTAAGAATATAGACTGCATAACCGCAGGACTAACTTTATGCGGGACTCCAATCCGTTCTAGCTTTCGCTCGTCTCTATTTTGAAGGGGCAAAAAAGAAGCCGAGTTGAGATAGACTTCAGAAATCCCGCCTTGCCCTCTCTCCCCCCGTCTTATATTTTAATAATTCTATTAAAGGAGCGCAAAATTGCCCAAACTCAAGTCTGCCAAAAAGCACCAAGCCACTAGTGCCAAAGCCTACTCGCGCAACCGCACGCTCCGCTCGCGGTTGCGCACGGCCCTTAAAAAGGTTCGTCAAGCTTCGGACAAAGCATCGGCCGAAACCGCTCTACAGGCGGCGATCTCGACTGTCGACAAAACTACTAGCAAAGGCATTATCCACAAGAATGCCGCCGCTCGCTACAAGTCGCGGTTGAGCCGCCTCGTGCAGACGATGGACTAGAATTTCCCCTCATTCAAAGGCCCGAGAGCTCAAGTAGCGCAACCCGCTATCGCAGAGGATCGTCGCGACTCGAGCAGTCAATCCCATTTCTCGGGCGACCTGGGTGGCGATATAGGCGTTGGCTCCGGCCGAAATCCCCACCAAAAGCCCTTCCTCTCGCGCCAAGCGGCGGGCCATTTCATAAGCGTCGTCGTCGGCAATGACTCGCACCTCGTCGATAACTTCGAGGTTGAGAACCGGCGGCACAAAACCCGCGCCGATGCCCTCTATATAACTGAATCCAGCCCCCCCCCCTGAAAGTACAGGCGACCCGGCAGGCTCAACAGCGATGACTCGCACTGTGGACAGAGCCTCCTTGAGCACCTCGCCGACTCCAGTCAACGACCCCCCAGTACCCACACCAGCCACAAAGGCATCAATTCGGCCATCTAACTGTTCCAAGATCTCACGGCCGGTCGTACGACGGTGTATCTCGGGGTTCGCTGCATTCATAAACTGCTGTGGCAAAAAGTAATCTGGATGCTCATGCTTGAGTTCAAGCGCTTTGTCGATAGCGCCGCGCATCCCCTCGGCCGCTGGCGTCAGCACGACCTCGGCACCATAAGCCTGCATCTGTAAGCGGCGCTCGCGGCTGGCCGTATCGAACATGGTGACAATGAGCTTGTAGCCTTTGTAGGCAGCCACCATGGCCAAGCCAATACCGGTATTGCCACTAGTCGGCTCAATGATTGTGCCGCCCTCGGCCAGCAGCCCCTCCTCTTCGGCGGCTTCAATCATCGCCAGAGCAATGCGGTCCTTGACACTGCCACCGGGATTGGTCGCCTCCAACTTGCCCCACACCTCAGCGGTATCCTCCCCGACGACTCGGCTGAGGCGGACCATAGGCGTAGCCCCGATTAACTCCAGCACATTGTGGGCGCGTTTCATCCCGTACCAAACCTAACGCCAGTCGCCTGTACGGTAGTCCTCAATTCCCGCCGGCAATGGCCGGAACGATGGAAACGCTGTCGCCATCGTTGAGGGGCGTGTCCTTTCCATCGAGGAAGCGGATATCTTCGTCGTTGACGAAGATATTGACGTAGCGGCGGATCTCTCCGCCCTCGTCAAGCAGTTTCTCGGCCAAGCCCGTGTAAGTGCCTTCGAGCCCATCTACCAACTGGCTAATAGTCTGTGCCTCCAACTCGACCTCGGCCTGATTGTGGGTCAATTTCCGCAACGGCGTGGGAATGTGAACAGTAACCGGCATTTCATCCTCCATTTGGTTAATTTAGAATCCGACCCTGCCGCCCGCCTTCTATAATTTAGAAGCGGCTTTGCGGCTTTATTAAACTATTTCAACACCCATTTCGGCGTAGCGGTTGCCGTCCCAAGCAAAGCACTTGTAGCCTTGTACTTTCCGTTGGAGGCACACCTCCTCGCCGCATACTGAGAGCACCAGATACATCGCGTCCGGGTCGTCTGGATCGTCTCCCGCCTCTCGGCTATTGAATATCCAAGTGCGTCTCTCGTCTTCAGCCGAAAAATAGGCTGCGCAATCAATGTGGGAATGGTAACAACCCGAGACCCGGTCACCGGCCTTTTCAGCTACCTCCGCAATGCGTAGCTGATCGCCTGCGTCGATCAGATAGGCTGTGCCTGCATCGCGGGGATAGTGCTTGGGATCTTCTTCGTGCCGCTGCTGCTGTACATTAGTACAGGCATGGGCAGTGACCACCCCGCCCGGCACCTTTTCGACCAACAGACCGCAACACTCATGCGGGTACTCGGCCAAGGCTTGGGCACAAATTCGTTCAAAGTCTCTACGGGCGATGCACAACATTCAGCTATCCCTTCGCTTAGTAATGCCATCGAGGGCCAGCCGCCACATGGGCGTACTCATGTACTTGTCGCCGCCATCGCAAAATATCGTCACCACTACCCCTGTATCTAGCTGGCGAGCAACTTCCAGCGCGGCCCAATAAGCCCCACCCGAAGACTGACCGACGAGAATCCCCTGCTCGACCGGCAGACGCAGTGTAGTATCATAAGCATCATCGGTATCTATCGGTATTTTGTAGTCGAGGAGAGCTTCATCGTAGATACCGGGGACAATCGAACTCTCCATGTGCTTAAGCCCCTCAATGCCGTGAAACGGCTCGGCTGGCTCAGCGGCAATGATTTGGATCGCCGGATTGAACTTCCTAAGACCTCGACCGGTGCCCATCAGCGTCCCGCTAGTGCCGATAGTGGCGACAAAATGAGTAACGCGGCCTTGGGTCTGCTCCCAGATTTCGGGCGCAGTGGTATCGCGATGGGCGTACCAATTCGCGGGATTATTGTATTGGTCTGGCTTGAAGTATCGGTCAGGATCGGCTTCGTATATCCGCCGCGCTTCCTGTATGGCCCCATCGGAAAGCTCCCCTGGGTCAGTGTATACCACTTCGGCACCATAGGCGGCAAGAATGGCCTTGCGCTCGCGGCTGACATTGGCCGGCATGGCCAATTTTATCCGATAGCCCTTAGCAGCACCGATCATGGCGTAGGCGATACCGGTATTTCCAGAAGTGGAATCCAAAATGACCTTGCCCGGCCCCAGCGACCCGTTCTGCTCGCCGTCCTCGATCATCCTCCGCGCTGGCCGGTCCTTGATCGACCCACCGGGGTTGAAGAACTCCAGCTTGGCATAGACTTCCACCCGCAGCGGAATCGCCGGATCTCTCAGCCGCAAAAGCGGCGTATCACCAATCTGCTCAACGACCGATAGGCCAGCCACAAAAATCTCCCCTCTACGATTAAAAGAACCAAAAACTACTATGTCAACCAACCCCGCCCTTTCCTTGACACTCTCCAAGCTACCTTCTACCTTATGCTTTTTTCTCACCTGCGATCCAACCTTATCATTCATACAAGGCGTAGCTTATGGAAGAACCGAGCGAAGGCTTGGGCCACTGGGAGCGCACGCACGACTGCGGCACTCTCACAGATAAAGACATCGGTCAGCGCGTATTGCTAATGGGCTGGGTCTGGCGTCGCCGCGACCACGGCGGCGTTATTTTTATAGATCTCCGCGACCGCTACGGTATTACCCAAATCGTCTTCAACCCACAGCGAGACCCCACCGCCTACCAGCAGGCCAATCGCCTTCGCAACGAGTACGTCATCGCCGTACAAGGCGAAGTCGAGGCCCGCCCTGAAGGCATGGTCAACCCCCAGTTGCCCACCGGGACCATTGAGATCAACTGCGATCAGCTACGCATCCTCAACCGTTGTCTGACTCCGCCTTTTCTCATCGAAGACCAAACCGATGCCGGAGAGGAAATTCGGCTCAAGTATCGCTATTTGGACCTTCGGCGGCCCCGTATCCAAAGCAATTTGCTCCTCAGGCACCGGGGGTACCAGATCGTGCGTCGCCTGCTCGACGAGCGCGGCTTTATCGAAGTTGAAACGCCGTTTCTGACCAAGAGTACTCCCGAAGGAGCCCGAGACTACCTCGTCCCCAGTCGAGTCCATCCCGGGCAGTTTTTCGCCCTGCCTCAATCGCCGCAAACCTACAAGCAGCTCTTGATGATCGCGGGCTGCGACCGCTACTTCCAGATCGTCAAGTGCTTCCGCGACGAGGATTTGCGCGCCGATCGCCAGCCCGAATTCACCCAAATCGACATCGAAATGGCTTTCGTGCGCGAGGATCATGTCATGGCCATTGCCGAGGATCTGACCCGCACCCTCTTCGCTCAGCTACGCCAAATCAATTTACCCAATCCCTTTCCGCGGCTCACCTATCGCGAAGCCATGGAGCGCTTCGGCTCCGACAAACCCGACCTACGCTTTGGCTTAGAACTCAAAGATGTAGCGGCAGCAGCGTGCATTTCCCAATTCCAAGTCTTTCATTCCGTTCTTGACAGTGGCGGTCAGGTCAAAGGCATAAACGCCAAGGGTTGCAGTGGTTTCTCTCGCGGACAAATCGACGATTTAATCGCCTTCGCCCAAGGGCTGGGCGCCAAGGGACTTAGCTGGATCAAACACACCGATGCCGGCCTCGAATCCTCCATCGTCAAATTCTTCCCCCAAGCCGCTCAAACCCAGTTGATCAAGGCCCTTGAATCCGCCCCTGGCGATTTGCTGCTCTTTGTCGCCGATCAGCCCAAGTTGGTTGCCCGAGTACTCGGAGCGCTGCGCTTAGAGCTCGCCCAGCGCCTCTCACTAGTGCCAGATGACTCTTGGCAGCCCCTCTGGATCAGCCAATTCCCACTTCTAGAACGCGACGAGGAAGCCGGCCGCTTTACAGCCGTGCACCATCCCTTTACAGCCCCCCTAGAAGAAGACCTCTCCCTGCTGGATAGTACCCCCGCCGACGTCAGGGCACGCGCCTATGACTTGGTCCTCAATGGCAATGAGATTGCCGGGGGCAGTATGCGAATTTTCCAGCGATCAGTACAAGCCCGCCTTTTTCAACTTTTAGAAATCAGCGCTGAAGAAGCCGAGGCCAAATTCGGTTTCCTGCTCGAAGCCCTCGATTACGGTGCCCCACCACACGGCGGGATCGCCTTTGGCTTTGACCGGCTGATCGCCCTGCTCGCCAACGAAGATTCAATCCGCGAAGTCATCGCTTTCCCCAAGACTAATAAGGTCGTGGGCTTGATGGAAAACGCCCCTTCTTCCGTCGATTTGGGCCAGTTGCGAGAATTGGGCATTCGGTCTGCCTGAAAACGTACAGGTGGGGTATATTTTCGCTTGTTCTGCTTGACATCCACTCTAGGTCGCCTATATTTGTGCCCATATCCCGTATATTAATGTAAGATCACTGTTTGATCCTTAAGCCTAGGTGGAGGAACTACTTAATGCGCTGTCTTTCCACTTTGTCCAATTTGAGATACTTAGGCATCGCCTTCTCGGTAGTGGCTCTGTTTCTCGTCGCTAGCTGTTCGCGTGCTCCGTCGCAGGAAGACATGGAATACTTAGAACAACAACGGCAAGCCACTCTGGCCGCCGAAGTGAAAGTAACCGAGCTACAAGCCGAAAAAGCACAGCTCGAGCGCAAACTCGCCGAGCGGCAAGCCACCAAAAAAGCACTAGAAGCCAAACTAGCCGCTACCCAAAACAACCTCGCCAACCAAGCTAAATGAGAAAGGGTTCGACCATGAAGAAGTTGTCTGTTGGTGGGTTGGCTTTAGCACTGCTAGTCCTAGCGAGCGAAAACACTGCTGCTCAAGAGCAGAAGATGACCTGTGAGGAATACATGGCTCTGGGGAGCGAGCTCGTCAATCGCGAGGTTGCAGCCAACACCCAGCTCGAAGAGCTAAACGCCCAGCTTGAAGCACTTAACATGCAGATTGCCCAGCTCGACCGGGCCAACGTCGATCTCAATGCCCAGATCCTCGCCGCAGTGAGTCACTCCGAATCCGAAGTCATGGTCTTTGGGCGCGAACTCGACGCTATTATCGCCCAGCTCGAAGGTTTGATGGCACTGGCTCCAGAAGTACTCATTATGCGGCGCGGTGAGGTCACTGCCATCGACTCCCGAGTCGCCGAGATCAAGCAGAGTAACATGGCCGCCCTGCCCGAAATGATGGACAAGCTAGCTACCATTGACCAGATGCTCGCCGATCTCAAAGCGCGCATAGCTCAACCCGTGGTCATTGACTATAAGGTCACGCGGGGCGACAACTTGTGGAACATCTCCAAAAAAGAACAAATCTACGACGATCCCTATATGTGGCCCCGCATATACCGAAAGAACAAGGATCAAATCAAAGACCCAGATTTAATCTATCCCAACCAACTCTTGGCCGTGCCGTTCGGAGTAGCCGAAAATCAGCACTTGGTCACCCGAGGAGACTTCCTCTTCAAAATTGCCGCCGAGCTTTACAACAATGCCGGCAAATGGCATAAAATCTACGAGGCCAACAAGCAGCAAATCATCGCGCCAGACTTGATTTTTCCTGCTCAAGTCCTCGACATTCCCCAGTAATTACAACTACTTGATTTAGTAAATTTCAAGACTTAAAGGGGTTTGAAGTTCTTCCCGGGCTTAAGGAAGGATTTCAAACCCCTTTTTGTATTTTTGTCCAGCTACCCTACCCTACCAGGTCTATGAAGGACATTTCCATCGCCGGCATCGATCGCCGCTCCCTCTTCGGGCGCAACGATCAACACTTGGCTCATCTCGAAAAGAGATACGGCATCCGCCTAGTCGCCCGCGGCGACAAGCTCACGCTTGAGGGATCCGACGCCTCGGTGCGCGAGGCCGATGGCTTCCTCAGTCACCTCATAAAACGCATGCGCCACGGCCCGCCCCTCGAAGCAGCCGAGTTAGAGGACTTGATCCACTCTAGTCCGGCCCTACCTAAGGGTGGCCCCGGCACTCTCCCAAACCCTGTAGCGCATACCTATAAAACGGCCATCTACGCCCGCACCGAGGGCCAAGCGAAATATCTCGCAGCTATTGACAATAACGACGTGGTCTTCGGCATCGGCCCAGCGGGCACCGGCAAGACGTACCTAGCGGTGGCTATGGCTGTTGCCGCGCTGCGGCAGAAGCAAATCTCTCGCATCCTGCTCGCCCGGCCCGCGGTCGAAGCCGGTGAGAAGCTCGGTTTTTTACCCGGCTCTTTTGAGGACAAGGTTGATCCCTACTTGCGCCCGCTCTACGACGCGCTACAGGATCTCATGGAACCCGAGCGGCTGCGGCGGATGCAGGATATGAAAATTGTCGAAGTCGTGCCGCTGGCCTACATGCGCGGCCGTACCCTCAACGATTCGTTTATTATTCTCGACGAGGCCCAAAATACTACGCCACAGCAGATGAAGATGTTTCTCACTCGGCTGGGTAGTCACTCAAAAGCCGTAGTTACTGGCGATATTACCCAGACCGACCTCAGCGACGACCAGCCCTCGGGCTTGGTCGTCGCGCCCAAAATTCTGACCGGGATCGCTGGCCTGGCCTTTGTTCGGCTCAACGAACGAGATGTGGTGCGCAATCCACTCGTGCAGAAGATCATCAAGGCCTACGACAGCTATGAGGAAGCCCACGCCTCGGCCGATTCATGAGCGTACTTAAATTCAAGTGGTTTGGCTCCAAACGCCGCAGCAATCAGCCCAGACCTTGGCACCCGCATAGCTTGAGGGTGTTCCACATCGCTTTGGCAGGCCTAGTCATCGGCCTGCTCACCTACCTATCGCCCTACCAGCGTCCCTACAATGTCGCTCAGCTACGCGTCGGCAGCGTCGCCCAAGAGCGCATTGAGGCCCCTTTTCTCTTTCGCGTACCCAAAAGTGCTGCCGAATTGGAGCGCGAACGTCAAGCCGAGACCGCCGAGATTCCCACCATCTTGCACCGCGATCCCCTAATTCAAGAGCGGCAGCTAGCCCAGCTAGACTCGGTCTTTGCGGTAATGATCCCAAGGATCCGGGTCCAGATGGCTGACTCGCTCAAGCAACGCGAACTCCAACGCGAACTCCCTCAAGTCATCGGTTCGCTCTCGCTCGATGCCCTTTCGACCCTCATCGCCGTTCTCTCCACAGCTAGCGAACCTTATGTACATGACTTTCAAGCCATCTGTCGGCAGATTCTGGCCAATTACTATACCGCAGGCATTATCGCCTCCAAACAACCGATCCTCCTAAGCCCTTCGGCCCAAGTCCGCCTCGGCGATCGGGAACAGCACATAGAAACCCTCTATAGCGAAGAAAAGCTCAAACAAGGCGAATTGATCTCGCGCATCCAAACTTATCACACGATCGCCAACCGCGACGCCATCCAAGCTGTACACGAACTCCTCAGCCTCTTTGTGGCTCCCAATCTGACCATTGACGAGCCGGAGACCGCCCGCCTCAGGAACGCGGCGCGACGCGGCGTGGCCAGTATCAAGCGGATCTATGCCCAAGATGACCTCATCGTTGACAAGCACTCCACTGTCACCGCAGAGCATATCGACGCACTCGACGCACTGGCCGCCCGCATCGCCGAAGAGCAATCCCAACATCCGATTAAACGCCTGATCCAAGTGGCTGCGGCCGCGACGATCTCTGGACTCCTGATTTTCGTCTTCGGTTACTTCCTCGCCACGCACGAACTCGCTGTTTTTGATCGGCCTGGCCAACTCGTCCTCTTAGCCATCCTGATCGTTGCCACAGCCGCCGTGGCCTCCTATATCAAAACGCACGACCTCTATCCCTATTGGGTACCGGTCCCTCTCGCCGCTATGTTAGCGACGATCCTATTGACGCCACAAATTGGCTTAGTGCTCTCGTTCGTGCTCGCGCTCTTTGTCGGCAACCTCTTCGCCGATTTCTACGTGGCCATAATCTGCGCCCTAACGGCGGCCATAGCTGTCTATGCAGTGCGGCACGTGCGCCACCGCAACCAGTTCTACCGCCCCATGATCTTCCTGCCGATCTCTTATGCGCTGCTCATCGCGGCGGCGGACCTGTTGCGCTTCTTCCCAGTCGAACAGATATACGCTCATATCCTACCCGGGATCGTCATCGGTGCGGCCGCCCCCATCCTCACCATCGGCCTGCTGCCGATCTTTGAAAGCCTCTTTCGCATCACTACGGACATCACCCTATTAGAGCTGTCGGATCCCAACCGGACTTTGCTCCGCCAATTGGCTGTCCGGGCACCGGGGACCTATACTCACAGCTTGATTATGGCCAACCTCTCCGAGAGCGCCGCCGAGGCTATTACCGCCAACCCGCTTTTGGCTCGTGTCGGCTGCTATTACCACGATATCGGCAAGGTGAACAAGCCTGAGTACTTCAGCGAAAATCAGGGATTGCAAGGTGGGCGCAATCCCCACGATAATCTGATGCCCTACCTGAGCATGCTCATCATTGCCTCACACGTCCGCGAGGGGCTCGAGTTGGCCGAGGAAAACGGCCTTCCCCAATCCATCTGCGACCTGATCTCCCAGCACCACGGTACCACCATCATCGAGTACTTTTACGAGCGCGCCGTGGAATTGGGCGACCAGAGCGTGCGCGAGGAAGATTTCAGGTACAACGGCCCCAAGCCCCAGACCAAAGAAGCCGGCATCCTGATGTTAGCCGACTCGGTCGAAGCAGCGGTCCGCACCCTCGCCGAGCGCACGCCTAGCCGGATGCGCCAGTTAGTACACAAAATTATCCAGCAGAAATTCACCGCTGGCGAACTCGACGAGTGCGCTCTGACTCTGCGGGATTTGCTCAAAATAGAGGACAGCTTCATTCGCGTGCTGATGGGCGTCTTACACAGCCGGGTGGAATACCCTTGGCAGAAGGCCAATCGCAAATGGCAGACCGTCTAGCTAGGCCCCTCCACATAGTCCAAGACGCGGGCCTCCCCCTGCAGGCAGACGCGTTTGCAGCCCTGCACCAGATCGCCGAGCAGGTCGCCTACGCTCACACACTGCCGGACGCAGTCCAGCTAGTCCTCATTGACGACGACTATATGAGCGACCTTAACACGACCTACCGCAGCAAGGAGGGCACGACGGATGTCTTGTCTTTCGACTTGGGTACCATACCTGGTCGGGACAGCAGCGGCGAAGTGTACATTTCTCTGCCCCAAGCGCAGCGGCAAGCCGCTGCGCTCAGCGTCCCTCCCCTAGTAGAGCTAGCCCGCCTGTTGGTACACGGACTACTTCACCTAGCGGGCTGGGTACACGACACACCAGAGCAACTAGCCGCTATGGAACGCGAAACAGACCATTTTCTTACCACAGCCTCCCTCTCCCTCTAAGCGGCCTTGGCCGGCCGCATCACCTGAAAGGAGCCTTTTTGGAACCCCCGCACGTTGACTTATCCTCTGCCGCGTACGCCGCGCTGGTCGGCGCGATCAGCCTCCTCTGGCTCTTCTTGGTAGCCAGCTATGAGACTACCTTCGCCATCCTCTCCAAATCCGTGCTGGAAAAAATGGCCGAAAGCGGCGTATCGCATGCGCGCCCCATGCTTCGCATCTATGAGCCGCGCCTGCGCCTGCGCCTGATGATTCGCCTCGGCGAGACCATCGGCGTCACAGGCCTCGCTTTCTCCCTGTTCTTTCTCGCGGATGCCCTCCTATTACCGTACGCCCTTCCGAGCTATATCCCTGCGGCCGTAGCCTTGTTGGGTGCGCTAGGGCTTTTCATGATCGTGGCGACACCTCGTCGCATCCGCTTTGACGAAGAGGGCGACGAAGCGCGCATACCCGTCGTCGCCTTGGCCTATGCGCCGGTACACGCCCTGCTCCTCCCCTTGACCAACCTCCTCGAACTCCTCAGCAGCTTTGATTACAGCGACGAGGATTTTCGTGCTGAAAAGGAAGAGGAACTGCGCAGCATCGTCGAGTCAGAAGGCGAATCTGGCGTCTTAGAGGAAGGCGAGCGCGAGATGATTGAGAGCGTCTTTGGCTTTCACGACCGCATCGTCCGCGAAGTCATGGTACCTCGCGTCGACATGGTCGCCATCGACCAATCAGCCTCCCTGCAAGACTTGCTCGATCTCATTAGGGACAAGGGCCACTCGCGCCTACCCATCTACCGAGAAAGTCTCGACCATATCCAAGGGCTAGTGTACGCCAAAGATCTGCTGCAGATCTTGGTATCCCGGCCCGGAGTTGATCTAGCGACGCCCATAGACCAACTACTGACCAGCCAGCAAGTGGGCGATCTGCGTTTCACCCACGAGCCTTATTACATCCCTGAGACTAAGAAAATCGACGTCCTGCTCAACGACCTGAGAGCCAACAAAATTCGCCTCGCCATCGTCCTCGACGAATACGGCGGCACAGCCGGCTTGGTCACCACCGAGGACCTCGTCGAGGAAATCGTCGGGGAGATCCAAGACGAGTACGACGAAGAAGAGGAGTTGCACCACTGGCAGGTCCCCGGCGAGGTGCTCATCGCCAATGCCCGTATCGACATAGACGATCTCAACGAGTTGCTTTCCATCGATCTGCCGAGGTCGGGCTTTGAAACCCTCGGGGGATTTATCTACGACCACTTGGGGAGCATCCCCGCGGAGGGCTTAGTTTTCAAGGCCAACGATCTAGAGCTTGACATCCTCAAGGTCGAGGGCCAGCGCATCGCCCAAGTCAAACTCCGGCGCTTGGCACCTGTCGCCGGTTGAGAGGGTTGCGCCGGCCTGCCCCATCCTTTAGATTACTGAAATAGCTTGTTGCGGGGTGGAGCAGTCTGGTAGCTCGTTGGGCTCATAACCCAAAGGTCCTAGGTTCAAATCCTAGCCCCGCTACCACCTTTTCAGGGAGTCGCTCGCGGCTCCCTGATTTTTTCTATGCCTATCTACAATAAGGTTCCCGACAATCCCACCACCGCCCCGGCCGAGCGCATCCGCCTCGATGAACGCTTCGTATCCTTGCTCGTCGCTGAAGACGCCCAAGCTCGCCTCGAAGCCCAAGAGTTGCGCCAGCTCGTCCACCGCGCCCTCCAAGTCCTCTCCGACGACGAGATGCGCGTTATTCAGCTCCGCTATCAGCACAAGAAATCGCCCGGCCAAGTCGCAGCGCACCTAGGCCTTTCTCGCAACTCGATGGCTGCGCTCGAGCAGAGCGGGTTAGAAAAATTGCGCCAAGGGCTTGAGGGTTGGTATCAAGGCGTCTGAATTGCAGCAGCGGCTCCTTCTCCTGCTGGCCCCGGCCCTACTCTCGGGCCTGCTCTTCGTAGTTAGCATCCCCAAATTCGATCAGTACTACCTCGCTTGGATTTGCCTGCTGCCGCTCTTTTTGGCTCGGCACTGGCTGCCCGCCCAAAGCCACTTTGCCCTCGGGCTGGTCGCCGGCCTCGCTTGGGCCACCGGACGCACCTACTGGATCACCGAAACCCTGCAATCGTACGGTGCCCTCTCCTTGGCGACTGCCGTGGCGACGAATGTGCTGCTCATTTTATACATGGCCCTGTATCTGGCCTGTTTTGTCGCTGTGTGCCGCCGCCTAGACTTTTCCTCTCCGCTCTTTGCCTGGTCGGCAGCCAGCGTCTGGGTCCTTTTAGAGTGGGTGCAAAACTGGATGTTGAGCGGCTTCCCTTGGCAGCTTTTGGGCTACTCCCAGTACCTCAACCTGCCCTTCTTACAATGGGCTGCCATAACCGGCGTCTATGGCCTGAGTTTCCTCATCGTCCTATGCAGCGCCGCATTGGCCCAGGCCCTCTCGCACCGCGCCTTTATCTCCTATCTGAGCCTACCTCTTTTCCTGCTGGTCGCCGTTCATCTATGGGGCTTCTATCGGCTGCACGACATGCCGAACCCGCCGCCCCCTACTCTGAGGGTCGGCGTCGTCCAAGGCAATATCCCCCAAGACCGCAAGTGGAAGGAGAACCGACTGGCTTGGACGGCTCGGCACTACGCCGCACGCACCCGGGACTTGGCAGCCACGGAAAAACCAGCGCTGATCATCTATCCCGAGACAGCCCTACCCCTCTATTTTGGCGACCCTTTGTACGCAACCTATGTCGATTCAATAACAGCCTTAGCGCCGGAACTAAATACGCCCATGTTGGTGGGCAGCCTCAAGGGCGATTCGCAAAATCGCGCTGCTCCGGTCTATAACCGGGCCTTCCTGCTCAATGCTCAAGGGAAAGTCGTGGATTACGCCGACAAGGTACACTTGGTGCCTTTTGGCGAGTTTCTGCCCTTTCCGGCCATCTTCCAGTATTTAGGAGGGCTTACGGCAGAAAGCGGCATATTCGCCCACGGAGCAAGGCACAAAGCACTGCGGCTTCCGCGCAGCGACACCTCATTCGGGGTCTTTATTTGCTACGAGTCCATCTTTCCGGAAATCACCCGCGCGCTGATGGCCCAAGACCCGGACTTTCTGGTCAACACCACCAACGACGCTTGGTTTGGCACCACCGCGGCCCCTCACCAGCACTTTGCACAAGTCGTCCTGCGGGCCGTAGAAAGCGGACGGGCCGTAGTCCGCGCCGCCAATACCGGCATTTCCGGCTTAATCGAACCGAGTGGGCGCATTGCCTATCGCACGCCGCTTTTTGCCACCGTGGGCTTTGCACTAGACGTGCCCCTGCACCAAGGACAGACGATCTACACGCGCTGGGGGGACTGGCCGCTCATGCTCTGCGCCCTTGCGCTAACGCTGGCCGCGGCCCGCAAAAAAAGGACGCAGTCCCAACGCTGCGCCCTACTACCTTCCGCCAGCTTTTAAGCTGTCCGGTGCAGAGTCAGCCTGCCGAGCGACCAAGCCGGTCAACGCGAAGGCCATCCCGCCGGGGGTTACTTCTGCAATGAGATATCCGAACTCTCGAATATTTTTTCATATCCTTCCGTTTGGGCATCTGTGGAGTAGCGGCAGTATAGTCGCCATATATGCTGCCACAGCGAATCATCATGGTCGAGGTGCTTGACGTTAAGCCCCAAAGCTTTCGCTTCATCTGAGTCAATTACCGCGCCATGCGACAGCCACTGCTGATTGTCGGCCAGCCTCTCAGCCGTTTCCGCCGCCTTAGCTGAGTCGCCCTTCAGTTGCGACCTCTCCAGCCACTTTTTGGCGAACTGTTGCGCCCGCCGGATACTCTTATCGCAATAGTCAAGTAGGGCCGGGTCCAAATTAGACAAGAGGGGATAATATGCTGGCGATAGCTCGCCATCTTCATCCACCAGTTTCTTAATCGTCTCCAAGCCATCCAGAAAAGACTGTGCAGGCCGCCGAATAGTCTGGCCTTGTGGTGTGGTGATGGTAATCTGGGGATCAATAGGGCCAAGTTCCGACGTGTCGCTCATGATGATCTCGTCACTTGCGAGCGCAATCAGCGTCGCGGCACTCTTGGCACTTTCGGCTACGATCACCCTAAACGCGCTAGAGCGCGACCGGCAGAGATTGACGATCTTCTCCGCGGCATCGATATCGCCGCCCGGACTTTGCAGCAACAAATCAACTGGGGAGTCCTTGGTATTGTGCAGCAGGTCGCCAAATCCCAGAACATCGCTCACTTCGATCGGCGGCCCCCAACTCATATAAATGATTAGCGGCCGGCCGGTTTTACTATTCACCTCCCGAATCATCTCCTGCCGAGAGAAGCGACTTGCATGAAGCGAATGGGAGAGAGGGGACTGCGAGAGTCGAGTATCGAGGGTGCTCATTTCAGAAATTTTGTTCCCGGAGAAGCAGTTCGCCGACTAGCAGGGGATTTTTCAATGGATTCGGTGTATTGCTTGAAGCTCTCAAGGAACTGAGCGTACGAGTCCCGAAGGCCGGGCCGCTCTTTCACGAGTCGTTCGCGCTCTTTGATAAGTGCTTTGCCGGTTTCCAGATTTCTCATTGCGAATATCTCCCATCTCGGCTCGGACCAAGAACCGTGATAGTCAAGGATTAAAAAGAAAGGGCCTTGAGGGCACTAGTCAATCTGTATCGGCCCTGCTACTTTCTAAGTGTCAATCCGCGTCTTTTTGCCGCCGTGGCCCGAAAGATCGGCACTCCATTGGTTGCGGAGAACGGCTAGTGGCTCTAAGAGAGCCAAAAAACAAAAAAACATACCGCCAAAATGACCAGCAACGAGACAATCCATTTGGTACGCTTGCTCCTCCGTCGTGCTTGCTCTTCTTGGTGTGCTCTCAGCATTGACACATAGACGACAGCCGGAATCAGCCGCTTATAATTCGCGCCGGTGAGCTTCCAGATTGCGAACAGCCCTGCGCCGATCCAGCCGACTGGACCTAGGATTACGGCGATGGTACTTGACATCGTAGTGTAAATCGCGAATGGTAGCGTAACTCCTATCGCCCCTGTCAAGGCACCCAACGACGTAGAAGCGAGCAGATAGACCCCAAACCCAGATAACTTCGCTGCTGTCAGGGCAGCAAAGATACTCGTGCTTCCGGTCAGTGCCCCACCCTTGTCAAACTTTTGGGCTGTTCGGTACAACTCGGCCTCCATCCGTTTCCTCTGCACTGGCGTCATCTTCTCCCAAACTGTTTCAAGCACCTTTTGCGAGATCTTAACCTCAAGGTTTTTGATAGACAGTGAGGTATCCCTGATATCGAGCTCTTTTGCCACTTGCCGGACGATCTGTGAATAGGAAGGCTGGTCGTCAAAAAGATAGCCGAAGATGGATTGAGCATTCCAAGCGAATGCGTCCACAATACCCTCAAAGGTGTCGTTGTCAGTATCAAGTATTTCCGCTAAGGCACGTCGCTCCTCGGCAGATGCCTCATGTAGGATTTCGCGCATTTCTCTCATTGTAATCCCTCAGAATGGCTGAAGTTATTGAACATCGTTCAAGTGGCTAATGCGGCCCGCAAAAATTGGAATTAGGAACTGCGACTAAACACGACCGGGCAACGCGTCGGGTCGTCGATAAAGGCCGTCAGGCCCTCCCGCTTGCCACCCACCGGGCGCGATCGCTCGGTGCGTATATGACCGCCGCGGCCCCGCAAAATAATGGAGGTGCCGCTTTGGGACTTTCGCTCATCGGCACCGTCCTTCCTAAACCGGACAATCGGGAATGTCAACCCACCGCCGCTCAGCCGCGGCTTGGAGAATGCAGTCGGCAACAGCCTGCGCCCGCATCCCGTGATAAAACGAGGGCACGCAATCGCGCCCCTCGCGGATGGCGCTGACGAATTCCCACGCTTGGTCGTAGCGGAAGGTCTGCACGGGATCGCCGACGGACGGATCGCGCGGCGCATTGGGACGCTTGAGAAACTCGGCGGGCACGGGCCGACTCTGATAGGGCTCGCCGCGGGGCGCAAAGAACACCTCGTGTGGCGCGTGCAGGCGATAGACGACCGAGGCCTCCTCCCCGTTGAGTTCGGCCAAGTCGTGGTCGCCCTTCGGACCGTAGCCCTTGCTCAACTTGCCCATCTCAAAGACGCCCGTGGTGCCGCTTGCAAACTCGGCGATCCACGCGATCCAATCTTCCACGTCCTGCGGTGGGCACGGCTGGCCCTCGCGGGTCCGATCCCGCGGCACCAACTGCTTGGCCGCGCTGCACACAGCCCCTATCGGCCCTAGCAGATCCTCGGCAAAATCAAGGCGGTGAATGCCCATATCGCCCAACTCGCCCGACCCGGCGTAGCGCTTGTATTGCCGCCAGCCAATGGCGCACTCTCCCCAGTCTTGCAGGCGCTGGAAACGGGCGTGGCGAATCGGCCCCAAGGCTCCGGTCTGCACCAAGTGGCGGATGTAGTTCATGGCCGGCACAAAGCGATAGGTAAACGCCGTCATGTGGCGACGCCCCGACGCCTTGCCCCGGGCGTAGATTTCCCGAGTTTGGGCGAAGTCCATGCCGAGGGGCTTCTCGCACAACACGTGGCAGCCAGCGTCTAAGGCTTGGACGATCAGCGCGTAGTGATAGACGTTGGGCACGGCGATGCAGACCGCATCCGGGGCGACCGCATCTAAGAGCGCGTCCAGCCGCTCAAAAGCGGCTGCAATGCCCCATTCTGCTTGCCGCTTTTGCCGCAGTGCCTCGTCCGGCTCGCAGATCCCAGCGATTTCGACCCCGGGAATCAGCCGCAGTCCTGGATAGTGTACCCCCGCACAGACGCCACCTGTGCCCACCAACCCTACGCGCAGTGCTTGTTGGTTCATAGGACCTCTTTCATTTGCATTTGCCGCTCCGCCTCAGCCAGCTTGTCAACGAGTGCGTACAACCTCGGCAGGTCCTCAGCGGCCACATCCTCGGCAAAAGGCACCACCGGCCCTCCGGCCAGCCCGACCCGCTCCATAGCCGCGTGCAACGCCGAGCCACTATAGCGCGCCGCCTGCTCACCGCGCAGATCTTCAAACGGCACCATCTGCCGCTGAATCTCCGCGGCCCCGGCGCGATCCCCCGCTACAAAGTGCTCTAGGAGCGCACGGCTCATGCTAGGGACGAAATTGGCCATCCCCGAGCTAAACCCAACCGCGCCGGCTGCCATATAGTCGATACAGGGATCCTCGGCCATGCCGCAGACCATGGCCGCGTCCTCCCCAGCCCCAGCGACGATCCGCCGGAACGCCTCCAAGTCGTCAACGGCGTATTTAAGCCCCACCACTTCGTCTAACTGACACAGCGCCACTACTTGCTCGACCGGCATAATATCTAGACGGCGCTGATACAGTATGGTGGGCAACTGAGTTTTCTCGGCAATGTCGCGCAGGCCGACGGCAACACCCCCGGCCGAGGCCGGCCCGACGATGGGCATGATCATCACCCCAGAAACGCCCAAGGAGCGGGCAATCCGCCCCATTTCCAGTGCCCGGCCATACCCCGGCCCGATCCCCGGCACCACCAACGCCTCTCCGGCTGCCGCTTCCACAAAGGCCCCAACGACGGCCTCGTATTCGTCTAAGGTCATATCGTACACCAGCCCCGTGCCGCACGCTGGCATGATAAAATCGACGCCCCGCTCACAGAGAAAGCGCACATTGCGATCAATCCCCGCCAAGTCAAGGCCCCGTGCAGCGTCGCGGGGCGCGATTGCTACGACCAACACGTTGTGACAATGTTCTTTTTGCAATGCTCTCATTTCATCCCCCTAAGCCCAGACGGTCTCGGTAGAAGTTGTGGCGTGTTTATTGTATTGCTCTATGTAATCCTCGCGCGGCGGACTGAAGATGTCGAGGATTTTGGCCGGCCCCGCTTCGACGATCCCCCAGTGGACCACATGCGGCGGAATCAAAAAGGCGTCGCCCGGGCCGGTGACGCGCTCCTCTGACCCAATGCGAAAGCGGAAGCGCCCGGCGAGCACCAAGCCGGCCTGTTCGTGCGGGTGGCTGTGTTCGGGCACTTCGCAGCCTTCTTCCATGTCCAAAAACGAAAGCATCAGCCGCTCGCCAGCTACCAAGCCGCTGTTGATCTGGGGAAAAAGCTCCACAGCCGCAAGTTCTGCGGGATTGATAAAGGGCATAGTCTCCTCCTATTCGACAAAGCTCCGCAACCAAGCATCGCCGCGATAGCGCGGCCACAGCGTAGCAAAACGGCCGACCATCAGGCCGCTATAGGCCATCCAGGCACCGGCCAATTCCCAATCCAACCAGTATATAAAAACCAACGCCGAAGGCACAAACACCCCCAAGGTGGCCAGCACCATGGCCTTGAACAGATACCCCATATCGCTAGCGCCAATAAAAATTCCGTCAAAGACGAAGACCACGGCGTTCAACGGTTGGATCAGAGCGATGAGTACATAGAGCGCGCCGACCTGTTCTACGACGTCCCGATGTGGGGTAAACAGCGCGGCAATAGGCTCCAAGGCCGCAAAGCAAGCCAAGCCAAACCCCGCTCCCAAACCCAAGCCCCAGCAGATGATTCGCCAGGCGATCTGCCGGGCCGCAGCAAAAAGGTGTCCCCCCAAGCAGCGGCCGACCAGCGTCTCGGCGGCGTGCGCAAAACCGTCAACGGCCGAGCTGGTCAGCCCCCAGACCTGCAAAATCACAGCGTTGGCCGCCAGGGGTGCTTCGCCCATCCGCGAGACCATGCCGAGCGTGAAAAAAGCGGCAAATTGCAGACAGAGGGTGCGGCCGAAGAGGAAGGCATTGGTCTGCATCAAGCGCTTCATCGCGGGCAGGTCCCACACCTTTTCAGGCCACTCCCGCAAATAGGAGCGGTAGCCGTAGAGCAACAAAAAAACCCCGGTGGCCAACGCGGCCCCATTGCCCAGCACAGAAGCCCAAGCCGCCCCTTCGACGCCGAGTTTAGGCGCACCCAACTTGCCGTAGATAAGCGCGTAGTCCGCGCCGATATTGACCAGATTGGCGACGGTCGTAACCCAAAGGGGCGCTATGGCATTGGCGGTCCCGAGGAAAAAGCCATTGAGCGTCATAACGCTCAGCGCTAGAGGCGCTTCCCACACCCGGATGGCGAAGTAGCGCATGCCCCACTCCTGGACTTGGGGAGACCCGCCGGCCAACTCGAATCCAATCCGGCCGATCCAGCCGCCAGCCGCCGCGATCCCCATGCCGAGGAAGACGGCCACAATAAGCGAGCGGTAGAGCACCCCCGCGCTGCGGCGTCGATCCCCGGCCCCGCAGTACTGGGCCACCAGCGCCGTGGTCCCCATCCGCAGAAAGGCCAAGCACCAGAAGGTGGCGTTGAAGATCAAACTCGCCGTAGAGACCGCGCCCATAAAGGCCACTTCCGGCAAATGGCCGATCATCGCAGTGTCGGCAATGCCGATCAGCGGCGTCGATAGGGCAGTGAGGATATTGGGAACGGCGAGGCGGAGGATCTGGCGGTCGAGTGACTTCAATCCTCCGCTTCCTCGGGCTGCCAGCGGAACCGGCGCAGATCAATGCGCTGCCCGGCAAAGGCAACCCCTTCGCCAGCGAGGAGTTCGTACTGTAGCAAGTGGAATTTACTGCTGATGCGGGGCGATATCTTGCCTTGGGCATTGATGATGCGGTGCCAAGGCAAGTCCCATTCCTCGGGCATCCCCGCTAGGGCAAAACCTACTTGCCGCGCCCGCCCCGGATAGCCGGCCAAGGTCGCGATCTGCCCGTAGGTGGCCACCTTGCCGTAGGGTACGCGGGCGATGGTCTCGTAAAACGCCCGGCGCATGGTGCGCTCAGTCGTTGGGGGCCGCGGCCTCATCGCGCCCCTCCAAAAAGTCGAGGGCCTTGACGTAGCTGTGCTTCTCCAAGTAGTGGCGCAACTGGGCAGGCGCATCGTTCCAATCCCGGCCGATCTGGTCAATCCGCTGCAAGTGAGCCACCACCGAGTCGGCCTGGCCGGCGCCGATGGCTTCCAACATTTCCTTCAAGGTCGCGTGCAATTCGTCTCGTAGTGCCAATGCCATATCCTCCATTCAGGCCGCTATGATGAGGTAGGAAAGCCACGCGGCGTACGGGTTGCGGATCGCGTAGCGCGTACCCGGTGGCAGGTGGATCATATCCCCTTCCCGAATCTCCTGCGCGTCGCCATCGGCCTCCAAGACGCCGCTGTTTTCCAGCACGTAATAGACCTGCTCCAGCTCTGCGCAGCATCGCTCGACCGCCTGCCCACGCGGCTGTACGGCCTCGCGGTCGATGGAGCGTAGCCCCTGCGTAAAACCCACCCCTTGCTCGCCGACCGGGCCTAGCTGGTGCCAGCGCACCGCGCCCGCGCCGTCGCCCACCGCCGGCACATCGCGCCAGTTGCGGATGGCAAACTCTCCGCTGTTGGCCGCGATCCTTTGGCTGATCACGTGGTGTTCGAGCCAGTCCTCGCTGGTGTCGTTAAACATCTGGTGATGGACGCCCGACGGCAGGTACACCGCGTCGCCCTCCTGCACGGGAAAGCGCTCCTTGTCAAAGAGCACGTGGCCGCGACCCGAGAGCACGTAGTACACCTGTTCGAGGTTTGCGTGCTTGTGGTAATCCGAGTTCTTGCGGCCCTGTAGTGCGTGGCGGGCAAAGCCCTGTAGGCGCTCTAGGCAATGGCGCGGATCGGGGTCGTCCTCGCCCTCGCGGTCGCGCAACCCGCCCCAATGCACAGCGCTCAGATGGGCTATGTTGGGTTGGATGTCGCGCCAATTGATGATGTACACCATGTCTCATTCCTCCCAAGTTTACAAAGCGGCGATTTGGCGCATTCGCGCACCGAGATCGATAAGTTCCTCGCGGCTGCCGCCCACTTCGTGAATCAGGGTGGAATCGTATCCCACCACTCGCAGGGCGGCCATGACCGCCGGCCAGTCTGTATCCCCTTCGAGCAGGTTGACGAAGCGGTGCTCGCTGCGGCGAAAATCCTTGCAATGGACCTTCTTGATGCGCGGCCCCAACTCGCGGATCCAGTGCTCTGGGTAGCCGTAGGCCATCATATTGGCCGTGTCGAGGTACACACCCACCCACTCGCTGCCGATTTCATCGACGAAAAGCCGGGCTTCGCGCGGGCTGAGCAGGAACTTGTTCCAGACGTTTTCCACGCCAATGGCCGCCCCCATTTCCTCAGCCAAGGGGGCCGCGTCGCTCAGCGCGTCCCGCAACCCATCCCAAGCCTGCTGATAGGTGCCCTCGGCCTCTAGCTGGCCCGGGTGCAAAAGCACCCCATCAACCGACAGCGCGCTGGCGACCTCAAGCGAGCGCCGCAAGCACTTGAGGCACCGCTCGCGCTCGCCGGCATCGCGGCTGAGCAGGTTGCCGCGCTCTTGGTACCAGACGATGACGCTGCCGATTTCAACGCCAGCGTCCGCGCACTGCTGCCCGACCTGCGCGATCTCGCCAGCGCTCATGCTCGGAGCCAAGTCCTTGCCCTCGGCAAAGACCAACTCCACGGCTTGATAGCCGGCGTCCGCACACAGCCGCAGCGTGTCCTCCAGCGACATGTTTCCCAAAACGATCTGCGTGATTCCTACTTTCATAGCACACCTCTATTGAATATATCTAACGCGCTCAGTATGTTATGGGCCATCGCATTCGGCCCGCAATTGGCATTGCGCCGACCCCTTAGGTCGGCGGCTAGAACATTTTACCCCTTCAACGAGGAGACCAAAATGGCAAAAAGAAAATCCACCAAAAGCAAAAAGGGCAAAAAGGACTTTCAGATCGGCTTTGTCGGCGTCGGGCGGATGGGGGCCAACATGGCCCGCAACCTCAACGACAAGGGCTTCAACATCGCGGCCGTATCCGACGCCAACAGCCGCGCCGCCGGCAAACTAGCCAAAGAGCTTAGCTGCGCCGCCCCCCAGACCCTGGCCGAAGTTACGGCCCTCTCCGACGTGGTCATCACCGTGGTCACCGACGACGCGGCCATGCGCTCCATTTTTGCCACTTCTGGCGACTCCCTGTTGGCCAAGGCCAAAGGCACGACCTTTATCAACTGCGCCACCATCTCGCCGGCAGTCCACGTCGAGGTCGAAGAGCGCGCGGGAACGGTCGGTGCCTCCTCCCTCGAAGGCTGCATGGCCTCCAGCATCACCCAAGCGCGCCAAGGCACCCTGTACCTGATGTGCGGCGGCAAGCGCAGCGTCTTCAACCGCGTCCGGCCCATCCTCGACGCCCTGAGCGTCGATCTGCGCTATATCGGCCCGGCCGGCCAAGCGGCCCAAGTCAAGGCCCTCGTCAACATGGTCATGAACATCAACACCGCTGGGCTGGCCGAGGGCTTGGGCCTAGGACAAGCCCTCGGGCTGGATCTGAAGACGCTGATGAAGGTCTTCTCCCAAACCGGCGCCAACTCGCGGGTACTAGAGACCGACGGCGAGGACATGACCCTCCGCGATCACGAGTGCTATTTTTCCGCGGACCACGCGGCCAAGGACTCCGGCATTGCCCTCGCGCTGGCCCGCCAAAATAAGCTCAGCCTACCGCTGGCACAGGCGACCAAGCGCCAATACGACAAAATGAAAAAACTGGGCCTCGGCGACCTCGACAAATCGGGCATTGCCGAGCTGACCTTTCCCGGCCGCAAAGGCACCAAGCAGTAATCGCTTTCCGAGGGGCAGGTCGCCGCAGACCTGCCCCTTTTTTCGCTAGATTCTCCCGTGCCGGATGTCAACCATCCGCCGCGTCAGTTCAAACCGCAGCCCTTCCCCACTAAAGAATCGCACGAATTCATCGACCATCACCGAGAAATAGCGGCCAAACGTCTCGGGTGCATACCAGGCTATATGGGGGCTGACAAAGACGTTGGGCAGGTGGCGCAAGAGGCTGTCTTGGGGCAGCGGCTCTGGGTCGAAGACATCGAGTCCGGCAATTAGCTCGCCCCGTGCCAGCCGCTGCGTCAGTTCCCCGTAATCCACGACCGGCCCGCGACAGCAATTGATCAGGATGCGGCCACAGCCCAGCAAATCGAGCTCCCGCGCCCCGATCATTTTTTCGGTCTTGGGCGTGTGGGGGACCTGAACGACGAGGATGTCGGCGTGTTGCAATACCTCGTCGAGCGAGCCGCGCACAATGCCCAACTCCGCGGCCACGGCCACGGACAAATACGGATCGGCCACGCGCAGCTCCACCCGAAAGGGGCCTAGCAACTCGACCAACCGCTGCCCCACGTGCCCGCATCCGACCAAGCCGACCTTCTTGCCGGTCAATTCGCCGTGGACAAAGTCGTCGTTGCCCGCCTGCGCCCACTGCTCCTCGCCTGCCATCATCTGCCGATAAACCGCCGCCCCATTGCGCAGACAAAAGAGCATCAGGGCCAAATCCCACTCGGCCACCGGCGCGGCCGAGGCAATATTGTCTGTATCCACGGCCAGCACGCCGTGCTCGCCAGCGGCCGCCAAGTCAATGCCCGTGCCAAAGCGATCCCCGCTGACGCCGGCGATCCGCAAGTCGGGGGCCCGGTCAAACACGGCCCGCGTCAGCTCGGGCAGCCGGCCCCCGAGACGGATCACGCCTTCACAGCCAGTCAACGCCTCGATAAAGTCCCGCTCGGACAGGCGCTCCGTCGGCTCGACGACCTCTACTACTTGCCCCAGACGCGCCAAGTCCTCTGGCCGCGCATAAGCACTTGGATCCACCAACACTTTAGGTTTCACGTCCTAGCTCCTCATTTCGAGCGCGTGGCAAGCCATTCAACAGCCGCTTGTCGCCGCGCCTTTGGCGTGGTCGCGCCCGCTGGCAAGCGGTGCAATTCCCAAGCGATCTCGTGCGTCAAGGTCTCGCCCACCTGCAAATAGACCCAAGGGCTTAACAACTCTAGTTCGGTGTACTCCGGGCAGGTATAGACCTCGGCACTCAGGCCGCCGTCCGGGTAGCGCTGGGTCGCATCGCGGCGAAAGAATTCGGCCATGACCACGTCGCCGACAATGCCGGCCAGCCAGCGGTCCGAGTCGGCCCCGGTCTTTTGCGCCTCCACCGGGTCGGGCACAAAAATGCCAATGTCGCCCTCAATGGTGAAGTTGCGCATGGCCGCACTCTCGGCAAAGCCAAAGGGCCAATAGCGCAGATCAAAGTGGCTGTGCGGGTTGAGCGGATAGAGGGTCTGCTCGGGCGGCCGGATCTGGGTGACGTTCCATATTGTGTAGCGCAACGGCTCGACCTTGGCCGGGGCCAGCTTTTCGAGCCGCTGGTGAATTTCCACGCGCGTGCCCCGTTCCGCCAAGCGGATTGCGCGCACGCTGCGCACGCCGTTGTACTCGCTTACCGGGCTGGTGAGCACCACCCCCTCGGGCCGCAACTCAACCTCGTGTACCGCGCCGTCGAAAGCGTGGTCGGGCGGCCAAGAGTGGCCGTTGATTTTGACAAAATCGCTCTGCTGGTTGGGCCAGACCTTGTCGCCGCCGAAATTGGTCCACGCGTACTGGCCTTCCTCATCGACATTGGGTTGGCCATCGGGCAGCACCTGACCGTGGAGCTTGGGATCGGACCAGAGGATGTTTTCGTCCCCGACGAATCCATAGTGCATGATGCGGCCAATGGCCGGCACCACGACTACGCGCACCTCGGGATTTGCAATTTCAAGCGAGTTTGCCCAGCCCTCGTACTCGATTTCCTCGACTGTGACCTCGGCCATAGCCGGCGCGGCCAGCGCGGCCAAAATGCCCCACTGCAACAATTTCATCTTCTGCTCCTCATCTAAGTGCTGAAACGCCGCCGCCTTTGAGGGCGCGGGCGACTTCCTTTTCAACGTCGTCTTGCGTGACCATGGTGGTGTCGCCGATGCACTCCTGCACCAAGATGCCGTGGGCGGCCCCCCACTGGACGGCGTCGGCGGCCCCCCGGCCGTTGAGCAGCGCTGCGACCACGCCCGAGGCAAAGGAGTCGCCGCCGCCAGTGCGATCGGCGATTTCGATGTTTTCGCGCACGGCCGCCTGATAGATTTCGCCTTCCTCAACGTCGAAGAGCACCGCGCCCCAGTTGATGCGATCGGCCGTCAGCGCACCGCGCAACTGCGTGCCGATGTACTTGAGGTTCGGATAATCGTTGGCGACTTGGCGCAGCATCTTGGTGTAGATCGCCAACCACTGATCAAAGCTGGCGTCCTTGGCCACCTTTTCGGTCTCGTAGCCCAGCGCGTCGTCAAAGTCGTCTTGGTTGCCGACGAGGAACTCGACGTGCGGCACAATAGCGCGATTGATCTGGCGGGCGCGCTCCTTGTTCGGCTCAACCTTGGAGCGGTAGTTGAGGTCAAAGGAGCGGCCGGCACCGTGCTCGCCAGCTTTCTGCATGGCCTCTAACGCCAAGGCGGCCGTCTTCTCCGAGAGCAGGGTGTAAATCCCGCCAGTGCTAAACCACCGCGTTCCCAACGCGCCTAAGAGATGGTCCCAGTCCACATCGCCGGGTCCGATTTCGCGCACCGGGGTATGGGCGCGATAGTATTCGGTCACCGAAGGCAAAAGGCCCTTGCCGGCCCAAGTGAAGTTGATTCCGTTGTGCAAGGTCCCCTTGGCGTCGGTGCTGAATTGGCCCTTGCCACCGTTGTCAAACCAGATGATATGCCCGGTGTCTAGCCCGGCTTCGCGCAGTTGGTTTTCGATGTTGCGGCCGATCCCGTCGTCAACAAGGGCCGTAATAACTGCCGCGCGCAAGCCGAAGCAATAGCTTAGGCCCTCGGCGACATTGGTCTCGCCGCCCCCGTGCCAGATCCGGGCGGTGCGCGCCCGGGCCGTGGGCACTGGGCCGGGATCAATGCGCATGAGCACTTCGCCCAAGGCGATGGCGTCGTAGTGGGTTTGGTCTGCTGATTTGAGTTGGATGGCCATGTACCTGCTTCCTCCTTGTGTTGTTGAAGTTATCGTGGATTGCCCAACGCACAAAGCCGTTTGACAAAATAACGAGCACTAGGGCACTGGTCGTGTCGGGCTGCCCGTCTGACATCAAATCTGTGATCGCGAATGAATTTTCTCGAAAAACGAACTTTTGTCCCCGGCCCTCTACCCCTTTTGCGGCCGAGTTCCTGCAGCCGATCCCAAGGCATTCCGGTTAGCATTTCCGGATTAACCTCGCAGAAGGTGTCGTCGCCCAACCATCGGCGCATTGCTTCCGTATCGGCGAGAAACCAAGATTCTATCGCCTTCCTTACAATTACCAATAGATCAATGCCTCGGGAACCAATGATCTTCTTGCGCTCTTGCACGCACGGCGCCCGTCTATCGGGATCGAGGTCAGCAAGTACAACCACCTTATCTGGATTTTTCTCCTGCCTGAGCAACCTGACCTGATCCTCGATATAATGGCTGCGCATATTGCCAGCGGCATTAACGGCTCGACCAATCACTTCCAAGTTGCAATCCTCGCGTAGCCACTTCCGAAACAACTCGCTTTCGACCAAGTACTTGTCTGAGTCCCCTTCCACCACGAACCCCACAGTCACCATGGCAATCCCCCAGCTAAAAGGTTTGAAAGCCACACTTCGTCGAGGCTCAATGGATCAAGGTCCTCTTGAGAGATGTTCCCGGCATCGGCTTGCTTCATTGTAGTACGGCCATCAACTTTATCCACGAGAATGAGTTCGCCGAGATTGAGCACTCGAACAACCGACTCGCTATGGGTGGTCAACCATATAGGATTTTCAGGCGCAGCCTGCTGCCGCATCAAATCTATCAGCTCGTAGATGGCCTTGGGATGCAGCCCTCTCTCCGGCTCCTCAATCAACGTCATTCCGCAACCTGAAGGCGCGTCGAGCACGGCGACCAGCAAACTGAGCGCGTGCCTCGTCCCGTCTGAAACCAGATGGGCTGGGAACGGTTTTTCAATCCCTTTCTCTTTGAATAGCAGAGCGATTCTGCCATCCAGTCTCTGCTGTTCAGTCTGGATGTTCTCGATTCCTGGGACAATCATTTCCATCCAGTCCAGAATTTCTTCACGTATCTCCTGATCGCTCTCTAAACGATTCAAGACACTCGCCAGATTGTGCCCCTTGCGATCTAACTGTCTTGAATTGAAGTCAGATTTATCCGGCTCCTTTGCGTCCGTAGGCTCAATCCTGTACACATGCAAATTTCTCAAGAGTTTGGTAAGCGGATGGATTGGGAAATGCGGAAGCACCGAATAGATGGAGGGGAACTCACCTGCAAGCAAGCACTCTGTCCCATTTTCGCAATGCACAAACTTGCTCCTGATCCGCTCAATACTTCGTTCCCCGTTAACGTACAAGTATTCTTCGATATTGGGGTCGCTGTCGAGGGAGTCAATACTCAATGAATAGTGAAACGCCGTCGGCGTTTCTTCCTGCTGTTGCAAAAGATCGCATTCGATTTCAAAGCTAAACGTTTTGGAATCTGCGCCCTCGCGCTTAGCCGAATGGATATTTGCCAAGCCCCCGTGCCCGCCTAGCGCGATTTCAATTCCTCCGCGCACGAAGAGGCCGACAAAGTCCAGCGCGTCAAAGAAATTGCTCTTGCCCGAGCCATTCGCCCCCGCGAATACCGAAAAGGGAGCAAGCCCCTTCACCTCCAACGAGTCAATGCTCTTGAAGTTTTCGATCTTCAATCTGCGAATGGTCTTCTCGGTCATAGCGGCACTCGCACTCGGCTCTTTTTTATTAGGGACTTCTCCAGTGCCTCCAGCACCGCCACCGGCCCCAACATGGTCTGCGCGGTCTCGTCGGTTTTGCCGGTGCGGAACGTGGCGCAAAAATCGCGGATGCCGCTCAGATACTGGCTTTCGTCGGGCGTGATCGGCTCGTCAATGCGGCCCTTCTCGCCGATGGCGCTCAGATGGAACCCCAACGCAGCACCCCCCACCAAATTCAGGGTAGCTACGCAGCCGTCGCGGTAGGTGAGGGTGGCCGTGTGGTTGGCACCCGTCCCGCGATGGATCTCGGCCCAGCGTATATCTGTGCCGAGCAGGCGCAGCACCATATCCACTTGGTGAATGCCATAAAAAAAGATGCCGCCCCACTTTGACTTGATGTCGCAGGGGCCAGTGGAAATTAGGGCCTGAATGGAGCCGAGCTGGCGCATCTTTTTGGCAAAGGCTCGGTAAGCAGCCTGTTTGGGCAACGTGGAAAAAGAGCAAACCGGCACGCCCAGCTTTTCGGCCCGCGCCAAAAAGCGCTTCCCCTCGGCCCGGCGATAGCAAAACGGCTTGTCGATAAAAAGCGGGAGCTTGGCCTCCAGCAGCGGCCGGGCCGCCGGCAGATGCTCCTTGCCGTGGCGGTGATCAACCACCGCCCCATCGACTTGACCGATCAGCTCTTCGGGCGTGCGAACAATGTGCGGGATTTGACCGGCCGCGGCAGCAGCTTGCGCGTATTGGGCGGTCTCGCCCCACACGTGGGTCACCCGCACTCCCCGCACCCTTTTTTCGACGTTGAGCACCTTGGCGATGGCTGCCGCGTGGCTGTTTTCCGCCCCGACGATGCCGATGGTCAGCACCTTATGCCTCGCCGAACGGCCACAGCTTCAACACCGTCTTGCCCAGCACCCACTCCAGATCCTCCGGCGCGATGAATTTCATCTCGTCGCGCACCACCGTCAGGGGCTGGGCGTATTCGGCCTTCGACAGGCACACTGGCCAATCCGTGCCCCACATGATGCGTTGCGGCCCAAAGGTCTGATATACTTCTTCGACCATCCCATGCGTATCGGCCCAAGGATAGCCCTGCTTGGACAGCGACCACGTGTGGCTGATCTTGACGTACACGCGGGGGTAACGGGCCATATCCATCAGCAATTGCCGCTCCTCTGGGTTGTCGGGATGGGCGCTGGCCATGTGGTCAATGCAGCAATCCACATCCGGGTAGCGGTCGAGAATCCGCGCCAAATCCGGCATCCGACTCGTCCCCGTCAAGATCAACATTGGTATCCCTAAATCCTGAGCGCGGGCGAAAATCGGGTCCATCCCCGGCCCCTTAAACCAGTCGCCGCTCGCATCCTGCGACGGCGAGAGCCGCATCCCGTGCAGGCCGTGTTCCTCCGTCCACCTCGAGATATGGTCGGCTGCGGCCGGGTCTTGGGGATTGATGCGCCCCACGGCCATGAAGCGGTCGGGATATTGCTTAATGACGTGAGCGACATAGCTGTTGTCCCAGCGGTAGTGAATCACCTGCACCAGCACGGTCTTTTCCACTCCGTTGGCGTCCATCAGCGCCAGTAGGTCTTCCGCGGTGTGGTCTTCGGCGGGCGGATTGGGGTTTTCCTGCGGCCACGGGAACGCCGGATCGTTGATCCATACGTGTACATGAGGGTCGATAATGCGCATTGGGCATCCTTTCGGCGAAATGGTATTGCGATAAAATGCTAAAAAGGGCCGAGGGCGTCCAGAAAGGCTTGTTCAATCACCCTATGCCGCGCTTGCTCGGCCGCCCACTGCCGCCTAGATTTGCCCGCATTCGCCGCTACTCCACATACCACAGGAGCCACCCCTTGTTCGACCTGCTCATTCGCAACGGCACCATCATTGACGGCACCCGCACCGCCCGCTATCCCGCGGATGTCGGCCTGCGCGCCGATCGCATCGCGGCCATCGGCGACCTCGGCAACACCCAATCACAGCACAGCATCGACGCCCGAGGCAAAATCGTCGCCCCGGGCTTTGTCGATGTCCACAACCACTCCGACGGCTGGCTCTTGCAGCAGCCCAACTTCCGCCCTAAGACCCTCCAAGGCTTTACCACCGAAGTCCTCATGGCCGACGGCATCTCCTACGCCCCGGTTGACGCCACCACCCGCGTCCACTGGCTCTACTACATGCGCGCCCTCAACGGCCTGATGCAAAGCCACTACTCAGGCTGGGAGAGCCTCGCCGATTACATGCAGTTACTCGACGGCCGCACCGCGCAAAACACCATCACCCACCTCCCCTACGCCCACCTGCGGGCCATGGCCTGCGGCTGGAGCCGCTGCGTCCCCGACGATGTGCAGACAGAAGAGATTCTCGCCGGGGTCGAGCGCGGCATGGCCGAAGGCGCGGTCGGCCTTTCGACCGGCCTCGACTACATCGCCGAATGCTTTGCCACCACCGACGAACTCGTCGAAGCCTGCACTGCCATGGCAACCCAACAGGGCCTCTACGCCACCCACGTGCGCTACAAAAAGGGCACGCTCGCCGGGGTGCAGGAAGCCGTCGAAATCGGTCGGCGCGCCGGCGTCCCGGTCCACATTTCCCATTTCAAGGGCACCTCGCCCCAGCAGATCGACGAACTGCTGTCGTACGTGGACCAAGTCGCCGTTCACGAGGTCGATTTCAGTTTTGACGTCTATCCCTACTTGCCCGGCTCGACCATGCTCAACTTCATGTTGCCCTATGAGGTGTGGGAGGACGGTCCATTGGGCGTCTTGCCCAAACTCAACGATCCTGCGCTTCGCCGTCGCTTCGCCCGCGTCCTCGACCGCTACGCCAACCCCCTCGACCAGATGACCATCGCTTGGCTTCCCGGGCGGGACAACGCCGGCTTTATCGGCCGCACCTTAGACGAATACGTCCAACAGGCCGGCGCCCCCCCGGCCGACGCGCTGTGCGACCTGCTGATCGAGGAAAACTTGGCGGTCCTCCTCGTCTTCCACCACGGCGACGACGCGTTGGTGCATCCCTTCCTATCGCACGACAAATACATGATGGGCAGCGATGGGATTTACTTCCCCGACGGCGCGGTTCACCCGCGTTTGTACGGATCGGCCGCGCGCCTGTTGGGGCCTTGTGTGCGCGACCACAAGCTCTTCTCACTCGAAGACGCCGCGTACAAGCTGAGCGCCCACCCGGCATCGCGGTTTGGCCTGACACAACGGGGGCAAATCGCCGAAGGTTTCTACGCGGACTTGGTCGTATTTGACGCGGCGACTGTTGCCGATCGCGCCACCTACGCCGACCCCCATCAGTACTCGGTCGGCGTCGAGCACGTCCTCGTCAACGGGGTTCCCATCGTCCGCAACGGAGGCGCGGTCGAAGACTTGGGGCCGACTTGGCCGGGCCGCTACCTGAAGTTCAGGGCCTGATTAGTACTTGCTCATCGGCCCGCCGTTCCAACACTCGGCTGTCTCGCCCTTGGGGTTGAGCAGCGTGGCCGAGCGCTTGCCCAGCTTGACCCACACCGTCTTACCGACGTAGATCCAGCACCACGAACAATGCTCTTTGGGGTCGAGTAACCAGACGGCCCCGTCCGGCAACCGCACCAACAAGCGACCCTCGGCAAAGCGGCGCATCAGGTGCGCCTCCACATAGCCGCCGGCGGCCAAAAGCTCTGCGGCTTTGGGCGAGGGTTCCGGGGACGTAGCCGGCGCAGAGATCAGCGCACATCCCCCGGCGAACACGGCGCAGACGACCACCCCGCGCAGCTTACGCATTCTTCTCCTCTTGCTTAGGCTTGACGCTGTTTTGTACTCTCGTCGATATTTAGCACGCTAAAGATAACCATGCCCAAGATAATAGTATGACCCAAGCAGACACCATACACACCGACTACGAGCAATTGTTGCTGGTCTATCTCCACGACCCAGTCGACAAGGCCCTAGACATACGCGGCCACGAGGCCCGCGCCGCCCGCTACGCTTCCCGCGCTCGCGGCTGGGACGCAACCCGCGATGAGGTCGAGTATTTGGCTCAGCTAGCGGATCAACTCGCTGCCATCGCCGAGCGCATCCCCATGCCGAGCGCAGGCCAGAGCGGAGCGCGCGCCGTCGGCCCGGAAGACGGGCGGATCGAAGTGCGGCACCCGGTCAGCGCACAAGCGGACGTGCTGGAGGGGCTGGCCCCCGACGAGAACCGCGTGGCAGAGGTGATTGACCGCATCGTCGCCGGTCTGCCCGACGACCCGCGCACGCGCTTCCTCGCGCTCTGGCGGCTGCTGCCCGAACGGCTCGACCCACAGATCGCTCGGCTGCCGGCCGATACCCGCGTACCCGACCATACCCTAATCCAGCACGCAGACATCACAAGCGGCCTCTGGGCCAGTAAAGGAACGCACGGCTATGCGTACCTATCGCTCTCGCTCGGCCCGGTGCAGACCTTCATCGAAGCGGCCCGCAGCGTGCGCGACCTTTGGACGGGCAGCGCCATTCTGTCGTGGCTGACGTTCCAAGGCATCGGCCCGGTGCTCGACAAACTCGGCCCGACTGCACTCGTCTATCCAGCCCTGCGCGGCAATCCCTTGATGGACCTGTGGCTGCACGCCCAGAAGAACGGCTTGGAGAAGGTGGTGCCGCTTCCGTCGAAGAAATCGCGCCAAGCACCATCCATCCCCAACCGCTTTGTCGCGCTCGTGCCGTGGGGTCTAAACGGCGCGGAGGCCCGCGCCCTGTCAGCCGCCTGCGAAGAGGCGGTCCAAGCAGCTTGGCGTCGCTTGGCGGACGATGTGCGTACCTGTCTTGACTCCAAGCTATCGGCCATTGCTCCCGATTGGGCGCGTCGCTGGCAGGAGCAGATTGAGAGCTTTTTCGAGGTGAGGACGACTACCCTGCCCGAGCAAGACCTAGACGACGACGACAACACCTTAGCCAACCTGCTCGGCGGCGCAGACTCGTTCGATGGCGCGTGGCCGGAGGCCGCCAAGGTGCGCGGACTAGCCGACGCGATTCCGCCGAACGAGCGTCCGGGCTACCATCAGCGTTCAGCCGGCCGCTGGCAAGCCCAACTCGAAGCATCGGCGCGGCTGATGGAAGCCCGGCGATCTATCCGCCACGTGCCGACTATTGAGGTCGAAACACCCTCTCTGCCCAAGTGCAGCCTACTCGGCTCCTACGAGCAGATGGGACTGGCCGGCCTTTGGGACAAAGTCTCTATAAAAGGCGTCCGCCTGCGCGACCAAGACCGCTTTTCCGCGGTCGCGCTGTGCAAGCGGTTTGCCGCCCCGGCGACCCTCGCCCGTGAACTGGCTCTCAAACATGACGCCGACCTGCGCTTCCCCGACACGGCGACCGTGGCGGCCGCGAAATGGTTGGACGAGGTGGCGATTGACCCGGATAAGGTGAGAAAGGAACACAAGGACTGGAACGGCCGCTGGCTTCATCAAAAACACCAAAACGAGGTGGAGGACGGCGACAAACCTCCGCCGAATGGCGTTTGGGAGCAGCTCAAGGCGGCACGGAAAAACAATCCACCGCCCCTCTACTACGCGATCCTGGCGATGGACGCGGACGACATGGGCCAGTGGCTCAAGGGCGATTATGCGCCCAAGGTGCGCGAGGTCCTGCACCCGAAAATGGTCGATTACTACGAGCAGCTTGGCGACAAGGCCACGGCCGGCCTTGCGGCAAAGCGCCCGGTCGGCCCGGCCCTGCACGCCTCAATCAGCGAGGCCCTCAACAACTTTGCCAGCCACATCGCCCCCGGCATTGTAGAGAACGACAAGGGCACGATGATTTACTCAGGCGGCGACGATGTCTTGGCACTGCTGCCGGCGCGCCGGGCGGTCGCTTGTGCAGCGGCGTTGTGCCGCGCCTTCCGCGGCGAGGACGGTGGCCCGCCCGGCTATGTGGAGCGAGACGGACACCAACTACTGACCATGGGCACGAAGGCCACCCTATCGGCCGGCATTGCCTTTGTACACTACAAGGCGGATTTGCGCTTGGCACTCCAAGCGGCCCGCGACGCGGAAAAAGCCGCCAAGAAAAACGGCAAGAATCAGCTTGCACTCTGCTTTATGCGCCGTTCCGGCGAGCACTCCGAGGCTGGTCTGTCGTGGGAACATGCGCCGTGGTTCCAAGAGATGGTTGCCCTCTTCGCC
This sequence comes from uncultured Latescibacterota bacterium, assembly GCA_958295495.1. Classification (GTDB taxonomy): domain Bacteria; phylum Latescibacterota; class UBA2968; order UBA8231; family UBA8231. Next base: position 4,694,421 of record OY282352.1, on the reverse strand, counting down.
GGTGGGGCGACCGACCGCTGGACCTATCGCCTGCGCCAAGAACTGCCGACCTTGCAGGGGAGCAACATTCCCGACGCGGCTGTTAGCGCCGAGATACGACGCCTCGTGGATCGGACCGAAGACGACGCGGCATCTGGTTCAACTGGTCCTTCAGGCGAAGACGCGGAACGCTGGTGGCGGGCTTTTTCTGAGGCAGGGCGACGACGCGAGCGTCCGGCGGTCGCGCTTCTCGAAGAATTTACCCTGTTGTGCCAAGGGGCGTCGTTTGTAGCACGAGGTCGCGATGAGGGACGGTAATACCCTACTCCAGCTAGCGATTGAGCCGGTTGACGGCCTTTTCTTCCGCAATGCGCGACCGTTCGAGGCGGCCAGCCGGGGGGTGTCCGGCCTGCCCGTACCGCAAACGCTGGCCGGCGCTATACGTAGTCTGCTGCTGGAGCGGCATGGGGTGGATTTCGTCCGGCTGGGAAAACTGATGAAAAACGGAGCGTCCTTTGCCGAAGCTCTGACCGAGTTTGGCCCGGAGGTTGCGGCCGTAGCCTCGGTGCAGGTACGCGGCCCTTGGTTCACCTTGGATGGCGAGGTACTAGTGCCGACGCCGGCCAGCCTCAAAGGGGAAAAGAAAACCGGAAAGCTCGTGCGGCTCGACCCGCTCAAATCGCCGCTGCCGGGTTGGCCGCCCCAAGTGCCGGGGATGCGGCCGTTGTGGCGGCGCGGCCGGGAAACCGTGGAGGCCGCCGATGGCTTCCTCAAGCCATCGGGTTGGCGCTGCTTCCTCGAAGGCGGCACGCCCGAGCCGTGCGATCTGGTGCCGACAAGCGACTTGTACGATTTCGACGACCGCACCGGCATCGGCGTCAACCCGGACAGCAACACCGCGGCCGAAGGTCTCATCTACAGCATCCGAATGCTGGCACTCAAACCTAAAGCCGGCTTGTACGCCGAGATAAGCGGCCCGGCGGCGGCGCTGGCCCCACTTAAAGCCGCATCCGTGCTGATGCGTTTGGGCGGCGAAGGCCGGCACGTCGTCGGCTGCGCCGCCCAACAGAGCGCGGACTGGACGTGTGTTCCGCCCGTGCCCAACAAAGGCCGGCTAGTGCTGCTGACCACGCCAGCTTGGTTCAATGGCTGGAAGCCGGCGGCACTCAATCCGGTAGCCGCGGCCGTTGGTGCCGGGCAGCCGGTCTCCGGCTGGGACTTGGCCAAAGGCGGCCCCAAGCCCAACCGCTTCATGGTCCCGGCCGGATCGGTCTATTTTTTGCCACCAAACGCCCAAGTCCCAGACGAATTAGTCGCCGACGAAGACGCGAGCGTCGGCTGGGGATGCTTTCTGGAGGGAAACTGGAGTTATGTCTGATAAATCGCTGTTGTTTATTCACGCCCTGACCGGACTCCATCCCGGCAGCGGCACGGCCTTGGGCGTGGTCGATCTGCCGGTGCAGCGCGAGCGCCATACTGATTGGCCCCTGATACCCGGCTCGTCGCTCAAGGGCGTCATGCGGGCCGAGTGCAAACAGAAGGATGCCCCGAATGTCCTCGCGGCCTTCGGGTCAGAGACCGGCAATGCTTCCGACCACGCCGGTGCGGTCGCCTTTTCGGATGCGCGCATTCTCGCTTTTCCGGTGCGGTCGCTCACCGGTGTGTTCGCTTGGGTAACGTGTCGGGCTGTGCTGACTCGCCTCAAACGCGATCTTGGGCTTATCGGCGGCCATTTCCCTGCGGTCCCTACTGTTGAAAAAAACCAAGCCGCCTGTCCCGACCAAAGTCCGCTCATTGCACACGACGGCCGCCTAATGCTGGAGGAGTTCGAGTTCTGTCGCTCTGACAGCAACGTCGAGATCGCCGACTGGATTGCGAATCATGCCGTGCAGGACGCGGGCACGGCGGACAGGCTGCGCTCCCATCTGGCCATTTTACACGACGACGATTTCACCCATTTCGTCCGCAACGCCACTGAGGTCGTCGCCCGGGTCGGGCTCGACGCCGAGCGCAAGACCGTCCGCAAGGGAGCACTTTTCTACGAGGAATATCTGCCAGCGGAGACCCTGTTTTACTCGCTAGTGCTGTGCCGCGACAGCCGCCTCTCCAACTCGCAGCTTTCCAGCGCCGCCGACATCTTGCAATGGCTGCGCGACCACGCGCCCCAAACGCTGCAAATCGGCGGCGGCGAGACGGTCGGCAAGGGATTCTGCGCGGTCCGCTTCGACGACGGGAAGGACTCCCCATGAGCCACGATCGCCCCACCCTTGACCAACTCCGCGCCCAACACGCTTGGCAGGCCGTGGAGCAAGCTCTCAAGCTCAACTCGGAAGACAAAGAGAAAACCTTCCCCCGCGAGACCAAGCGGCTGCCCATGCGAATCAAGACTGCCGGACTCGGGCAGGCTCTTGCCTTCCTCAGCGCAAAGGCCAAAGAAAAAGACCAAGGCGGAGCCGCTCGCCGCCTCCTGCTAGTCCAACTCGGCAAATGGATTCTCGACGAGCGCCGCTTAGGGTCTCATTCGCCAGATACCGACGAACACCGCGCCCTAATCCAAGCCATCATCAACGGCAATGCCGACCTGCTCCGCCGCGCCACCGAGGAGGCTCTGTTGTACTTGCAATGGCTGACGCGGTTCAGTGAAGCCGAACTCGGAACAGGAGAGGAATCAGACAATGCCGGCTGAGAACGTTGCAAAACTGAACCTACCTCAATCCACGAGCCAGTTTGTGGACAGGGTGCAATTTGAACGCCGCCATCCCGGCCTCCAACTCGACAAGTTATCGCCCGTCGGGGACGGCAATATGGAGAATCAGAAATCCGCGCTGATCGATGTCACTCGGACGTTTCAAGACAAGCAGTTGCTCGAAAGCCTCCTCGCCCAACGCGATAACGCGCTCAAATCGCTCAACGCACGACGGCTGCGGATGACCACGCGGGGGTCACTGACCCTGCACCTGTCGCGGTCGGGCGCGCTGGAAAACGCCGGCATCGCCCTGCATCCGGTGTACGGCTTTGTGTATTTGCCGGGTAGCGGCATCAAGGGTCTGGTCCGTTCTTGGGCCGAGACAGTGTGGGCCGCGGGCCAGCCCGATAAAGAGAAGGCATGGCGGAAAATTGAAGAAGCGTTCGGCTGGGGCCCTCAGTCGGAGCGTCATAAGAAAGGCTGGCGGCCAAGCGCAATAGAAGCACCGAAAGGTGCCGCGGCCGGACGGCTGGTGTTCCACGACGCTTGGCCGGTCCGCTGGCCCGGACTAATCCTCGATGTCGTCAACAACCATCATCCCAAGTACTACGACGGCCAAGACGACCCCGGCGACTGGGAAGCCCCGATTCTGGTCTATTTTCTCGCCATCGGCCCGGGCGAGGAGTTCGAGTTCGCCCTGTCGGATCGCACACCTACCGACGATGGCCTGCTCGACTTGGCAAAAGGCTGGCTAACAGACGCGCTGACCACTGAGGGTGCTGGTGCCAAGACCGCAGCGGGCTACGGACGCTTCAAGCCTGTCAAAGGGGAAGCACCAATCCCTAAGACGCTAACCAGCGCGACCTACGAACTGCGACTGGCATCGCCTGCCTTTCTCGCCGGAGCCTCCCAACAGGAAGAGGACTGCGACCTGCGCCCGGCCACTTTGCGCGGCCTGCTGCGCTGGTGGTGGCGCACCATGCACGCCGGCCACCTCGACCGGGATTCGCTCAAGCGGCTGGAAACCGCGGTCTGGGGCGATGCGAAGTCAGGTAGCCCGGTGAGGATTGCGGTGGTGGTAAAAGACGGATCGCCAGAGCTGTACGACTACAAGGAAAAGTTCCAGCCAAAACCCGAATTTAAGAATCAAAACGATCTTCAGAATCCTCCGAACAAGAAGACGACCCAAGGACTTTTCTACGCCTCCTACGGCATGGATGATCACAAGGGAGGTAGGAAGCACTGGTATCGACCGGCAGGGACGCAGTGGTCTATCCGCATTGACGCTCGGCGCGGCTGGTTTCTGCCCGATGGCAATGTACCAGCAACGGAGATCGCGCCTGACGACATACTCATTCAGGCGGTGGCCAGCCTCTGGCTGCTGTGCCGCTTCGGCGGCGTCGGATCAAAGGGACGCAAGGGCTTTGGGTCCTTTGCGGACATTGAGGTCGAGGGCATTGCCAGCGTGGAGAACTGCCGAGATCGCGCCCAAGCCTTCAGGCAGAAGTGTCAGCTTCTCGACCAAGCCGACGAGACGTGCTCGCCCGCGCTCGAGAAAATAAAAACCCTCGAGATTGAAACGCCTTGGAAAAACCCCTGGACAGCACTCGACCAGCTTGGGTATGCGGCACAAGGTTTCGCCCAGAAGTATGCACATAACGAAAGAAAAACAGCACTCGGCCTGCCACGGCAGATACATGGTCCGATGGACCGTCCGATGCACCATCAGAGCCGCGATACTCATAAGCCACCAAAGGAGTTATCTGCAAAAAAGGGAAAACGTCACGCTGCTCCGATCCACTATCATTTAGCGAAATCAGACAGCGGCAAGCTGATTATCCGTGCAACTGCTTTCCCGGCACATTGGCTGCCGAGCCTCAATGAAAGCAAGAGAATGCTGGATGAACTGCTGAGTTTTCTTGAGACAGAGCTGAAGCAGCGCGTTAAGAAAGGAGCGAATATAGGCCAGCACGAAGCCAAACCACAGTCCAACCCGAGTACCGACCTCCCAAAAGCGAATGAGCGCGTCCAAGCCGAACTCTTGGAGGAGAAGACAAAGAGAGGCGGCTGGAAGGCCAAGCACTTAGATAGCGGGCTGGAAGGTCCGATACAGGACAAAGAAAACGCGCCCGCCAACGCCAAGCCGGGCCAGTCCGTCACCCTGACGGTCGCCTCTGTGAAAGAGAGAGAAATGGCGTTCAGGTGGGCCGAACCCCGGCAGTCTAAGAAAACATCCGGCCGGAATAGCAAGCAGGGGCCTCGCAGAGGAGGACGCCGGTGACGAAGGACAACTCTCGCCCGTGGTCCGTGGCCGCGCAGAGGAGTTTGAACTGCCCATGGATCGCACGCTTTTGGACAAGTGCCTCGCCGAGGTCGCTGGCCTGCTCGACGAGGCCAAAGACAATGCAGCCATCTATCGCCTCGGCTCGGCCTGTGCGACCGAGCGTTTCTATTTGGGCGTGGGGGAAAAGGCCGAACGCCTCGGCGATGAGCAGGTCTTTATCGCGTGAGCGTCTGTCGTAACCATTGCCACTCCTAAAAACGACGGGGGGTTACGAATTTGCCTAACCTCTTGAATTTCTTTATCTTTACGTTTCGTACTCAGACGCGGATTCCGCGGTGGTCGGCGATGTCCGTATCCTCAATCGTTAGGTTACGAAAAATGAGCCGATAACGCCTTGTTAGACAATCAGAAAGCCGCGCCGCCGTCTTCTTTGTTGCCCCGCTTATCAGGGGATTGAAACTTTTTGCTTTTTAGAAAAGGTAGCTATTTTCATCTTAATCGTGTCTTCTTTGTTGCCCCGCTTATCAGGGGATTGAAACTTGCATACGTCCTGCTGGATGCGGATGGAGCCGCCCTTGCCAGTCTTCTTTGTTGCCCCGCTTATCAGGGGATTGAAACAAATCCTCAATCTCGGTATCCGAAAGAGAAAGGCCAAAACATTGGTCTTCTTTGTTGCCCCGCTTATCAGGGGATTGAAACCCTATACAAGCGGTCGTTTCTGCCATTAGGCGTCGTCAGAGTCTTCTTTGTTGCCCCGCTTATCAGGGGATTGAAACACAAAAGGTCTTAATTTCGTCGTCGGTTCCGTGCCTTTGTCTTCTTTGTTGCCCCGCTTATCAGGGGATTGAAACGCTAGCAGGAGGACCAGCAGGCTAGGTAGGACGATCCGTGTCTTCTTTGTTGCCCCGCTTATCAGGGGATTGAAACTACGAATACGATCATCTTCTGCTCGACGCTCGTCATCAAATGTCTTCTTTGTTGCCCCGCTTATCAGGGGATTGAAACCCGGGGGCGCACGGATGTGCTGGTCGAGCGCGGCACCGAGTAGTCTTCTTTGTTGCCCCGCTTATCAGGGGATTGAAACGTGAACAGATGATGACGAGGGCCGACGCCGAGACGCCCCTGAGTCTTCTTTGTTGCCCCGCTTATCAGGGGATTGAAACATTATCGAAACTACGCCCCAACTGCATTGTGCGCTTGTCAAGTCTTCTTTGTTGCCCCGCTTATCAGGGGATTGAAACTTGAAGGCTTGGGCAGCCTGATCTGCGCTTTCGCGCATTTGCGGTCTTCTTTGTTGCCCCGCTTATCAGGGGATTGAAACGGAGTCCCGTCTCGGCAATCATCGCACTTGACCAAGACTCGTCTTCTTTGTTGCCCCGCTTATCAGGGGATTGAAACGGCCGATTCTATATCGGCGTAAGTCTGATCACTGCCGGGAGTCTTCTTTGTTGCCCCGCTTATCAGGGGATTGAAACCATTGATCTTTCTCCTTATTGATCGGCGTCATTGCCGGAGTCTTCTTTGTTGCCCCGCTTATCAGGGGATTGAAACATATCAATATGAATGTCGGTATGGGTCGACACTACCTCTCGGTCTTCTTTGTTGCCCCGCTTATCAGGGGATTGAAACACTCTGGATCCTCGGCGTTTTCCTGCTCGAGGAGTATCCGTTCGTCTTCTTTGTTGCCCCGCTTATCAGGGGATTGAAACGTAAAGACAGGAATGCCTTTTTGTGGCTTGGGAAGCAATCCGCGTCTTCTTTGTTGCCCCGCTTATCAGGGGATTGAAACAGACGCGGTTTATCCAGCCACGTAGGTTGGGACGCTGCTTGGGAGTCTTCTTTGTTGCCCCGCTTATCAGGGGATTGAAACCACTCCTCGCGCATCTGGCGGGTCAGCCCGAGCTTGCGGTCTTCTTTGTTGCCCCGCTTATCAGGGGATTGAAACTGCTGCTTTGCCGCTGCTTGGGCGACCTTGTCGTTCACCTGGTCTTCTTTGTTGCCCCGCTTATCAGGGGATTGAAACCGAAATGATTTCCCGTTCTTCGGATGCCTCCGCCTGCTGACGTCTTCTTTGTTGCCCCGCTTATCAGGGGATTGAAACCATCAGCCAAACGCTTGACGCCAGCCGCTCCGTGCCCCACTTGGTCTTCTTTGTTGCCCCGCTTATCAGGGGATTGAAACATCCTTGGGGGATAGATGCGAACAGATTTGTTCGATTGTCGTCTTCTTTGTTGCCCCGCTTATCAGGGGATTGAAACAATTCACGGTTGTCTTGCCCAGCTTCTTTGGCTTGCCGGTCGTCTTCTTTGTTGCCCCGCTTATCAGGGGATTGAAACGGCTTGTGCCCCGTTTCTGCCATTAGGCGTCGTCAGAGACCCTGTCTTCTTTGTTGCCCCGCTTATCAGGGGATTGAAACATTTTGTCGCGGACCCTGTTGTACGCCTGCGCGGCCAGCCGTCTTCTTTGTTGCCCCGCTTATCAGGGGATTGAAACGCCGCAGCCATATCGAGCTTCTCACGCTCGCTTAGGGGGTTCCGTCTTCTTTGTTGCCCCGCTTATCAGGAGATTGAAACAAAAAGGCGACCGTGCATTGCAACCACGGTCGCCTTTTCAGTGATGTGAAGTGCGCCCCTGCTCATCAGGGTTTCGATCATGCGTTAAGGTCTGCCTCGCTATCAAAGAATTGACAGCCCTGCCAACATACCTCTTGTTTGTCGTCTATGAATGGATCGGCACAAGCCGCTATGGATTGGCACAAACACCTCCAAGCGCTGCTTTCTCGCGTTCAGATACAGGCGTGGCAACTTCTGCTCGACACGCCCGAGGTGCAGGCGACCGCGCCCATGTTGCGCGGCGTCTGGGGGCGCGCACTGCGGCATTTGGACGAGGAAGCATATCAGCAGGTTTTTGCGGGCAAAGCGTTGGGGCATCGCCGCATCCCCCGCTACATCCTGCGACCCGCCCCCCCCGACCCGGCCATTGCACCGGCCATTGAGTGGATACTGCTCGGAGTGGAGGAGGAACTAGAGGAAGTGCTGTGGCGAGCATGGGATGTGGCCAGCGGCATGGGACTGGGGCCGGAGCGCGTACCGTTTCGCATCCGCGAGCGGCGGCCCCTAAGCGCGGGCCAATCCGACTGGCCGCTGACCGGCGATCCAGCCACAACGCCGTGCCGCCTACAGTTTTGCACACCGCTGCGCCTAGTCCGTCGCGCCGCGCTGCTCACCGCTCCCGACTTAGCGGCCATTGCCACGGCTGCTGTGCGCCGCTGCGCTGGCCTAGCCGATATAACCGGCGGCGAAGCCTACCGCGACCTGATGCGGGCCGTCGGGCAGCAAGCCGCAACGACGCCGGCAACCCCTTGGCGCGGCGAGCGGCTCGACTTTGTGCGCTGGTCCAGCACCCAACAGCGCGAACTGAACCTGCGCGGCGTGGTCGGCGCGTTGGACTTGCCCGCCGGTCCCGGCCCGCTCTGGCCCCTGCTGGCCGCAGCCTGTTGGATCCACCTTGGCAAAGGCGCAGTCTTTGGCTTAGGCCAATTGTGCATCGAAAAATCCTAAGCTACATCACCTTCAGAAGTTTCGGCCCCGCTTAGCAGGGGATTAAAACAAAAAGGGCGGCCATCTCGATGTGCTGAGATGGCCGCCCTCGCGTTGTGCAGCACCAAATCCTGAGCTGCTTGGGCCGTTAGAATACGTCTGCAAGCGGCATTTTCCACTTAGGCACCACATCGCCGCCTGCCGACGAGTGCCATCTGGCGCATCATATCACTCCCTCGGCCCGCAACCCCTCTATCTCCCCTTCCGTCAGCCCCAAGACGCCGCTCAAGACCTCCGCGGTGTGCTGCCCCAACAAGGGCGCTGGCCCGCGCAGCTCGACCGGCGTCGCGGAAAACCGCAGCGGCGAATTGGCCACTGTCTGCTGGCCGGCGACCGGATGCTCCAACTCGACAATCATCTCCCGCGCCGCCACCTGCTCGTCGCCAAAAACCTGCCCCACATCGCGCAACGGCCCGGCCGGCACGCCGGCCGCAGCTAGTATGGCGCACCATTCATCAACGGTTTTCTCGGCCAGCACCCGCTCCAAGGCCGGCTCCAAGGCCGCGTGGTGCTCGGTGCGGAGCGCGTTGTTGGCAAAGCGCGGATCGTCGGCCAACGCCCCGAGGCCCAAGGCGGCGCAAAGCTGACGCCAGAGCCGGTCGTTGCCCGCGGCAATGACGATGTACCCATCGCAGGCGGCGAAGAACTGAAAAGGGGTAATAGCCGGATGCCGCGACCCAAGCGGCTTGGGCACTTCGCCGGCCACGGCGTAGCGGGCGAGCGCGTTTTCCAGCAAGGCCACCTGACAGTCGAGCATGGAAATATCGACTTGCTGCCCCTCGCCAGTGCGCCGCGCCCGCTCTAAGGCCGCGAGGATGCCAATGGCCCCAAACAGAGCCGCGCTCAAGTCGGCAATCGACGAGCCGACCCGCACCGGCGGACCGTCGGGCTGCCCGGTGATACTAGCCAGCCCCCCCATCGCCTGAATGAGCACGTCGTACGCGGGCCGCTGTGCGTCCGGGCCGGTCTGGCCAAAACCCGAAATCGACGCGTACACCAAGCGCGGATACAGCGCGTGGAGGGCTGCGTACCCCAACCCAAAGCGATCCATGCTGCCGGGGCGAAAGTTCTCGATCAACACGTCGCACTCGCCGGCCAAACGCCGCGCCAAGTCTTGACCCTGCGCCTGCCGCAAGTCAATTGTCGCGCTCTTCTTGCCCCGATTGACGCTGGCAAAGTACGCGCTCTCGCCGTTTTGGAACGGTCCAAACCCCCGCGCCTCGTCGCCCGTGCCCGGCAGCTCGATCTTGATCACTTCCGCGCCCAAGTCGGCCAACACCATGGACGCGTACGGGCCGGCCAACACCCGCGTCAAGTCGAGCACCCGCACGCCAGCCAGCAAGTGTTCCATCTCAGCCTCCTTGGGGCGCGGCGAGCAACCCGGCCCCTTCGCCGGGCGCGGCCACTGCTAGCACCGGCTCATGGCCCAACTCCGTTTGCAACATATCGGCAAATGCGCCGCGGCGTTCCCCATCGATAAACGCACGGTGGACCAGCCCGCCGATGTTGCCGCCCCAGCCAGCGCCCAGCCGCTGCACCGCCCCGGCCGTTGGTCCCTCAGCGGTGAGAAACCGATTGACCACCCGCACAGTCCGATCGTAGGCCGGCGTCATCCGCCCGTACCCCCCGGGCAAAAAGCGCAGTTGCGCTCGCGCTTCCCCGCGCTCGGCTCGCTCTACAAGCTGCGCCAAGACCTCGTCTCCGACTTCCCGGTCCAGATCGCCGTCGTGCGAAATGCGGATCAGCTCCAAGGCCGTGGCCATATCGCCCGCATTGAGGCATTCGAGCATCCCGGCCACCCGGTCCTGCTCGGCCAATCCATAAATACAGCGCCGGCGAATAAACAAGGGCGCGTCCTCGGATAGGAACTGGAACTTGCCGGCGATCTCCCGCTGGTACATGGCGTCGAAATGCTCCCCGACTCCGGCCGCCTGCGCTTCGACCGCTAGCTGCGCCAGACTGGTCTGCCGCGGCATATAGCCCAAGACCCGGTACAGCCCCTCAAGGGACAGCCCCAACGGCTCGGGCACAATATCTCGGAGGTAGCGGACGCGCTCGCGCACGGCGTGGCTTCTGCCCATTAGCCCCAGCAAAATCAACTCGCGTGCGATAAAGGTGCCGAGCGGATAGGCGATGACCGTCTCTTCCTTGACGGCCTCGTCGTATTCGCGCACGACGCCGCTGTCGAGCACTAAAGCCGCGTACTCCTCGGGCAACGCGGCCTCGCCCTGCACCCGGGCCGGAAACACGCCGACGCCGACTAGCTTGCCCGCCCGGCCCAAGATCATCCCGCCGTGGTCGGCGGTGCCGCCGCGCGTACCGCGCATCCACTCGGAGGTGCCCAGTCCATCGACCAAATCCGCTTCGGGCATATCGCGGTGCGGCACCAATCCGTGCATCCCCATGGCCGCCAGCGCCGTCGCCACGACCAACGCCGAGGACGAGCTCATGCCCCCGCTGGGCGAGACATTGCTCCACACTAGCCCGTCGAAGCCGCCCAAGGCCACGCGACCGCGGAAATAACTCTCCAAGTACACGAGCTGCCCCTCCACCAGCACCGACCAATCGCTAGCCAAGGCGCTACCCGTGCGCTCTAGACGCTGGCGGCAGACCCGACCAGCGTAGTCCATCAGCACCTGCCGCTCGGCCACGCGGGCCTTTGGCAGAATTTTCTCCAAGTCTAGCTCAATGGGCGCAAAGCGATCTACGGCCGTGCCCGGACTGCGCAGGAAGCTGGCAAGCCGCACCCGTCGGCTGGAGGCCGCCCGCGCCACCACCAACGTATCCGCGCCGCGCACGGCCATGCGCACCGAGGGCATGCCTCCGTAGTCAATGTGCATACCCATGACGTTCATCTGCCCGGGGCAGCGGGCCACGACCAAGCGGCCCCCACTGCCGTAGCGAGCGGCAAAGTGCCGCAGGGCCTCCAAGTAATTGGCCCGCCAAGCCGCCACCTGCTCCCGCCCGTAGATCCGCCCGAACTCGCAGTCGAAGCGGCCCTGCTCAAGGGCAGCCTGCCACTGGACTAGACTCGCTGTATAGGGATTGTTAGAGCGCGCCATCCACGCTCAGGGAGATGCGACGCAAGGGGCGTATTTTGCGCTCGATCGTCGCGTAGTAATACTGCAGTGCATTGTCCATTCGCAGGTTGAGTCGCAAAGGGCCTAGCTGGCGGCTCAACTGCACGTCGAGCAAGTAAATGGGCACATAGTCGCGCCCGCACTCAGCAAAAAGGCCGGATACCCGTTCAAAGCGGCTGAGGTATTGGAAGTTTACCCGCCCACTCGTGGGACCGCGCTCCCCGAAAAGGCCCAGATTGAGGATGTGGCGCGACCGGTAAGGCAGCGGTGCTTGGTCGCCGTAATCGCCGTGGCAGTAAGGCGGCAGCACTTGATCCGCATCGAGGAACTCCACGCCATCAACCAAGGTATAAGCGGCCCTTGCGCCTAGGCCCAGCGGCAAGGCGACCAAGAGCTCGCTTTCAAACCCGCCGACCCGCGCCCGCGCCAAGTTCTGGAAGCGCGCCACGGGCACGGCCCCTCCGGCAAAGGGGTCTGGACGCCCCTCAATCAGCCCGCGGTATTCGTTCCAAAACAGGGCCATATCCAAGGCCAACCACTTTGCCAGCCCCTGTTTGATCCCGACCTCACCAGACCAAGCCCGCTCGGGATCCAAAGCGGGATTGGGACAGACGCGGATACCAGAGACCTCGGCCTGGGAAAAGACCTCGAGCACCGACGGCACGCGAAAGCCCCGGCCGAGCGAAGCCCGCAACGCGGTCGCCTCCGACAGCCGATGAGAAAAGCCGACTTGGGGACTAAATTCCCCGGTGCTTTTACTCTCGACCGGCGGCACCCCACACGGACCCTCTGTCAACCCAGAGGCTGCAAAGAGCCGACTCCAGTCGTAGCGCAACCCGACCGTCCACTCGGCCAGCGGACTGATTTCATACACGCCTTGGGCGTAGCCGGAGACGGTCATCAGGGAGCGCACGCCGAGGAAATCGCTGGGCGAGCGCACTAAATCGGCCACTGAGGCCAGCCCCAGCGTCAAATTCCAACCGCGCAACCCAGTGTAGTCGAACTGACCTTCGCCCGAAATTTTGTGACCTTCCGAGACCAAGCCCCCAGCCGCCGCGTTGTTGGTAAAATCCGTGCGGTAATACCCTAACTTGAGCCGGTAGCCCAACTCGCTGTGTACCAAGTGATAGTACTCAGAATTGAGGTGCAGCTTCCACGAGGTGGTATGGGCTAGGGAGTCGCTTTCGGGCACGGCCAGCGGCTGGCTGCGGTCGCGCCACTGGACGAAAACCCCGTGGTCGTCGAGTGCCCAGTTACCCATCACGCGCCAATAGCTCGTCGGCGAGAAGCGATGCACCGCCTTGGCGTAGAGGTGGTAGCGGCGGCTGTCGCCGTTTTGGTGGTACCCCGTGCCCCGGTTGTGGCCCCCGCTCAGGGCCAAGCCGGTCCGGCCCAAGACCCGATTGTGGCTTGCGTCGAATCCGACAAAGTGCATCGGTGTATCGATCCAGCGCCACTGGCGGTAGGTCGGCGGGCTGTACAACCCGCTGAGCAGCCGGAAGCGGGTGCCCGGCGCACGCGCTGGATCGCGCGTAAGCACGTTGATTACCCCGCCCAAAGCCCCCGTCCCATACAGAGCCGAACCAGCCCCTTTGACCACTTCCACGCGCTCGACTTGCTGCAAGGGCACGGCATCCCACTTGATGTCGCCCAGATCCGACGACAGCAGCGGGAACCCATCCACCAGCATCAGCAGCCGACTGCCCGTACCGCGACTGTAACCGCTCGATCCGCGGACGACAGGCTGGCTACCTACTTGGCTGATGCCCGAGACATAGCGCAGCGGGCCTGTCAGGGAGAAGGCGTTGTGATCGGCGATGCGCTCGGCATCGGCTACTGAGATGCTAATGGGGGCTTGGGCAAAAGTCTGGGAGCGGCGGGCAGCAGAGACCACGAGCTCGGGCACTTCGACGGCCGTAGGTTCGAGAGCGACAACATGCAGCTTTGCCCCGGGCACAACGCCGGGCAGGGTGTGCGAGCGATAGCCAATGTGCGAACAAAGCAAATCGTAGCGGCCGGGGGGCAAGCCCTCGATCCGGCAGTAGCCTTCTTCGTTGGCGTATCCCCCAAATTCCGTCCCCAGCACCGCCAACGTCGCCCTCGGCAGCGGGGTTTGGTCGCTGGCGTCGCGGACGCGGACGACGATATCAGCGGCCGAGCTCGGCCAACAGTTCAGCAGGCAAAGCGCGCCCGCACAAAGCAGTGCTAGGCTCGGTCTCATCGAAGTTGACCTCAATGTCGATATCGGTAGTAATCGCTCCGGGGCCGACTTCCACCGGCGCGGGGCGGTCGGCCTCGGGTAGGTGATAGCAGCCCCAAAGCGAGGTAGGGTCCCAAAACTGGTCCTCCTTGCGCCAAGCCACGATAATCCACTGATAGACGCCTTCCCCGTCTAAGGGAACGAAGTAGTTATAGGACTCGGCGCCGAGCGCGACCTCGGTATCCAAGCCGTTGATTCTAAAAAAATCGGCAACTGAAGCCGGTGACTCGCGATAGACGACCACGGCTACTTGCTCCACGTTTGCGGGCCACTCGCCGACAAAGTGCAGCCGACCGGCGATCCCGGTCTGCCCGGTGGCCTCGACCTCGATACCGCGGTCGCAGCCCCAGCACAAGGCCAGAGCCGCGACCAAACGCCAAAACGCCACGGCCTACTATCCAGCAGCAGCGGCAGCCTCGGCGGCAGCGGCAGCAGCAGCCGAGACTTCGGCGACGTCAAATTCTGCGCCGTTGATGGTTATCTTCCCGGTAGCAGAAAGGCCGTCGGCCCCAACCGAAAGCTCCATATCGAGCTTCAGTTCGGCTTCCTGTGATCCAGAAAGGGTAACCGTCCCGTCCAACGGAATGGGAGTCTGGTCCAAGCCGACGTTCAAGGTGCCGTTGATTACTAACGCGCCATCGGGCGAATAATCCTGCAATGTCCATTGGTCGCCTTCGATCTCCACCGAGCCACCGCCCGCCCCCGGAATCGACGTCGTACCGGGGATCAGCGCGGCGAAGAAGACATCCTGAAAACTGGTGACCAGCGTACCGTATAGGGATACGATTTCAGGCGTTATCTCGGCCACCGGCTCCGGCTCCGGCTCCGGCTCCACCGGCATCTCGGCCACCGGCTCCGGCTCCGGCTCCACCGGCGTGGATTCGTCGTCGCCACAGGCGGCCAGCACTAGAGCACTGCACAGGACTAGGGCCGTGGTTTTATCCAGCCATTTGCACATGATACTATTCTCCTAAAAGGGATTAAGTGCGCCAAGCCGTGCCCGACGCACAGGATGGTAAATAGGTGGCCCCGCTCAAGAGGCGGTTTCGCGCTCCCGAACGTAGCACACCAAGGCTTTTTCGTCCAGCACACAACCCAACCCCGGCTGCATGGGCGTGGGCACGTACCCATCGATAAACCGGATCGGCTCGACGATCAGGTCGTCCTCGCGGGTCCAGCTACCCACAAAATCCGAGGCCATCGTGCAGTTGGGCGCGGCCGCGGCCGCGTGGATATACGAGGTATCGACGATCCCCAAGTCGTTGCCCGAGCCGTGCCAGCAGCGCAGGCCCGCCGCCGCTGCTATGGCCGCATTCTTCTGAAAGCCCACGAGGCTGCCGCCCAAGTTCAGGCAATCGACGACCTCGGCCTTGATGGCGCGGATGATAGCTGGGCCGCTCCCCAAGTGCATGGCCAGCGGCAGGTCAATCGCCTCGTGGATCTGGACGTACCCTTGCAAATCGGATTTGGGAATCGGGTCTTCAAAAACCTCGACATTGCCCACCGCCGCAAGTTGCTGCGCCAGCTCAATGGTCTGCTCGGCCGTGTGGAAGCGCTCGTTGGGATCGACCGTCACCTTGAAATCCACTCCGCCCACCTCGCGCATGGCCTCCAGCCGCTCGACCATTGGCTCTTCGATCTTGCACTTGATCTTGACGCCTGTGAACCCGTGCGCGAGCGCCCGCTCGACCGCCCGCTTGCCGTCTTCAGGCGTCTGGTGCCCCATCCAGTAGTCGGCCCGCACTCGGTCGCGCACCGCGCCGCCCAGCAGCGCGTGTACGGGCACGGCGCGCGCCTTGCCCACCAAGTCGAAGACCGCCATTTCAAAGGCGTCATACGCCGGCCCGGCCCCCACCGTTGGCAACTCCTCGGTGCCGTCGTGGCGGGCGGCGAAAATATCCTGCAAGGTTAGCTGCTCGGGGTCTTTGCCCAGCAGCCGGGTCGCTCCTTGTCGGACCTGTTCTATCGGTACGCCGCGCCCGGTCTCACCCAAGCCCACCAGCTCGGTATCCGTATTCAGGCGCACGATGTGCTTGGGCATTTGGTCCCACCCAGTTTCGGCGACGCATTCCGGGCTGTGTACCCGCCCGGGGATCGTCGGCACCACTACGGTCCAAATATCGACAGACGTTATTTTCATTATGTATGCCCCCTGCCCCCGTGTGAACGCCGTTGGGCTATTTGCTGAAAAGCTCGAAGAAAATTCCCACCACAGAAACCAATGCTGCAGCCACCACCACAAACAGCACTTGGCGCAGCTCGCGAATATCTGGGCGCAATTCGCGGCTATCTCCCAAGTCCTAGTGGCTTTCCGCGACGCGACGCTCTAAAGACTCAATTTGTTTGTCTCTCAATTCCTCAACAGTTGCCATTATTTTTGCCTCTAGTGGCCTACCCACCCGAACTTGCAATTTTCACGGTATGAACCGCTCCTTTTCATCCACCGCGAGCGCGAACTCGGCCAATAGCTGGGCGGTGCAGTCCAAGTCGGCCAAGGATGCGATCTCGACCGGCGTGTGCATGTAGCGCTGCGGCACACTGACCAAGCCGGTGGCCACCCCGGCCCGACTGAGCTGGATGGCGTTGGCATCCGTGCCCGTGCCTCCTGGCTCGGCTTGGATCTGATGGGGAATTTTCTTCTTTTTCGCCACCTGCACCAGCCGCTCGTACACGACCGGGTTGGCGTTGGCGCCGCGCAAAATGACCGGCCCCCCGCCCAGCTTGCACTCCCCGACTTGGCGCTTATCAATATCTGGATGGTCCGTTGCCCAAGTAACATCCACGGCAATGCCCACCAGCGGATCGACTCCGTACGCACTGGTCTTGGCGCCGCGCAACCCCACTTCCTCCTGTGCAGTAGCCACCGCATACACTGCGGCGCAGCACTTGCGCTTGGCGCGGCTCACCCGCCGCAGTGCCTCGGCGACCACCCACGCACCGGCCTTATTGTCAATCCCCCGCGACACCACCAGCCCATTGTGCAGTTCCTCGAAGTTGGCGTCGTAGGTTGCCGGGTCGCCGATGGCCACTAGTTGCCGCGCCTCGTCCGCGTCGGCTGCGCCAATGTCGATCCACAAATCGTGTCTGTTTGGTACTTTGGTCCGATCCGCTTCCTTCATCAAGTGAATGGGCTTTTTGCCCAACACGCCCAAGACCGGCCCTTGCGCCGTGTGGATGCGCACCTTGCGGCCCGGCACGATCTGCAAGTCAAAGCCGCCGATGGTGTCAAAGTACAGATAGCCTTTGTCGTCGATATAAACGATCTGGAAACCCAGTTCGTCGGCGTGCCCGGCGAACATGATCTTGGGGCGGCCGGCCTCGTTGTGAACGCCGATGGTATTGCCGTGGACATCGACCTCGACTTGGTCGGCGTACTTTTCTACCTCGGCTTTCCACACCGCCCGCACCGGCCCCTCGTAGCCCGACGGGCTAGGGGCACTGAGTAGATCGACGAGAAACCGCTTGGATGCTGGACGCATTGATGTCTCCTTTTAGCCTATGATGTCGTCGGTTTGCAGTAGGTGCCGATGGCGCAAATCGCCGCGTTGACTCCGAGACCAAGCACCCCGGCGTGAAATCCCCACACCATCGGTTTGCCCGCCAAGGTCAACCCCAGTGCCACCGCCAGCCCGCAGATCATGCCGATCAGCGCCGTCTGTGCCGAAAGCCGCTTCCAGTATAGCCCGAAAAAAAAGCACGGCACGATCTGGATCAAGACCTCGAACTTGAGTTCCAGCAGCCGCACCAAGGTCGCCTTAGTACTAATCGCCACTGCGACCAGCAAAGCGATGACGACCCACGAGCAGAGCTTGCCCACCTTTGTCAGCTCGGCTTCAGTGGCCTGCGGCCGGAAATACGGCAGGTAAATATCCTTGGTGAACATCGACGAGATCGACAACAGCGCCGAGTCCGCTGTGGACATGAGTGCCGCCAGCACTGCGGCAAAAATCGCCACCACCAGCCAGTAGCCCAGCGCGGACTCGCCCATCACCAGCGCACAGAGCCGGGCCAGCACTTGGTCGCTTTCGGCCTTGCTCAAATCGGGCAACACCACCGCGGCCGTCAAGCCGCACACCAAGGCCACCAAAGTAGTAGTAAGCGGCATAAAGGCCATCAGGATCAGGGAGCGCTTGAGTACTGCGACCGAGCGGCTGGCGTAGAGCCGTTGGATCGCCTGCGGGTAAATGGCCGCCCCGCAGCCCAAAAGCAGTGCGTAGCTGATCCACTTGTTGGCCCCCTCCAAGCTCGGTGCTTGGACCTTGGGCGGATCCATTTCGCTCAGTTGGGCCACGACCTGCCCCAAGCCTCCCCCCAGTTGCTGCGGGATGAGAAAGACCAAGATGCCAAAGCCCAACAGCAGCAGCACCCCCTGCATGACATCCGTCCACGCCACCGAGCGCATCCCCCCCAAGGTCTCATAGACGACCATAATCACCGCCAAGCCGATAATGCCGTAGCTGCCTGGGATCGCGCCATCGGTGATCCCCTCGACAGCCTGGCCCATCGCCTTGAGCTGGGCCAGCCCGTAGTTGCCCAGCGCGTAAATCATCAAGACCGTGCTCAGCAGCGTCAGCACCGACGAGCGGAAGCGGTGCGTAATGTAGTCGCCAGGCGTGATAAACCCCTCCTTGCGCGCCAGCGCGACCAAGCGCGGGGCAAAGAGCATGTAGCCGACGATGATCGAGAACATAAAGAGCACCGACGCCGTCCACTCCAAGCCGATGCGGTAGGTCTTGCCCGTGTAGCCAAAGAGCGTATTGCCGCTGTACTGGGTCGCATACAGCGTCAAAAAGAGCACCAGCAGGCCCATTGAGCGCCCCGCCAGATAGAAGTCGGCCATGCTGTTGGAGCGGCGGCGCGTGCGCGCAATCCACCCCACGCCGATCATCGAGACCAAGTACAGCCCCACCGCGATGAGCGCACCCGGGCCAAACACCATGCCGCCCATCAGCCTTGCTCCTCTGCATCAATCCAGTAGCGGTGGATCACCCAGCCCGTCCAAGCGGCCAACAGCACCACCGCCCCCAGCGACACCGCCACCCACAGCGGAAAGCCCAACACCAGCGGACCCCGATACCCCTCGGGCCAGTACCAGGGAACGGCCAGCGCGTAGAGCAGCAAATAGACGATCCAGACGTAGCCGACCTTGCGCGGCTCAGAGACGAGTTGTTCTTGTGAGTCATTCATAGGGAGCAAATCAAAGCGCAGACACCGGAATTGACAAGTCCCTTCCGCCGGCAGAGGGAAGCGACCATTGTGCCGATAGTTCTTTTACGCATAAAATATCGGCTGTTTTGCAATCGCGCGGAAAGCAGCGTGGCCATCGGCTCCAGTGAAAGCCGCAGCGAGACCTTCCAGACCGGCACGCCGCCTTTCCAGCCGGCCATCGACTTTTTTCAGCAATGTCTGCGCGGAGAAGCACCCCCCGCCTGCCTGCCGACCACGCCGACGGCACACTCAAAGTGGTCGAGGCGGCTTTTGAATCGGCTCGCAGCGGGCGGCGGGTGGAGCTATAGGAGGGATTTCAGCGCGGGAAGCGGGACCGGGCCGTATCTGTGGCGTCAGGCACTTAGAATAGATCGCCGACATTCAATGTAAACCCTTGCCATGCCGGCGAAGTCAAGGTCTCTCCTTCACCGTAGGTGTCCACTACCGCGTATCCGCGCTCGCCGAGCAACAGCACCGTTATGGTTTTTGCGGTGGTATCGACCATCCAGTACTCGTTCACGCCGTGTCTGGCATACAGCGCACGCTTGAACGTCCTGTCGCGTACGGCGGTGGAGGGGGACAGGATTTCGACGACCAAGTCCGGTGCGCCCTGAATGTTCGCGGGGGTGATGATGTGGGTACGCTCATTGGAGACGAATAGCAGATCGGGTTGCACCACATCTAGGTCCGACAGCACCACGTCAAAGGGCGCGTGATAGACCTTCCCCAAGCGATGCTCAGCCACGAATTGAAACAGTTTCGATCCTAGCAGGATGGAAACGCTCTGATGCAGTTCTCCGGGTGCAGGAGCCATAACCAGCTCTCCGTCCAGAAGCTCGTAGCGCTTGTCTTCCGGCGCATTCAGGTAATCTTGGTAGGTAAACTTGACTGTGGGATTGGGGATGGCCATGGTTGCCGTCCTCTCTCTGGTGATGCGTTGCTTGCGTGGTGCAGGCTTGAGTCCGACGCGGAATTGGTCCAAATCTGCTTGCGTCACTTTAAGGTATTCATCCCGATAATCAGAGGTTAGTGAAGAAAATCCAAAAAGCATGTCAAGGGTCTTTAACTCGCTTTCTCCAAAGCCCGCAAAACCGCCTGAGGTTCGTGGGCCGCCACATGCAGCAACACCCGCGCTGGGCCCTGAGGGGTCCCCTCGCCGCGTTCCCAGTGACGCAGCGTACTGAGGCTGATACCAAACGCGGCGGCAAAGGCCGTTTGCGTCATTCCGACTTGATCCCGGATGGCTTTTACATCGGTGGTCTTTGGAGGATGTACGACCGCCTGACTTGGCTGGCCTGCCGCGTACGCGATCGCTTCCGTCAATCCTTGTTTGATACTCGCTAGCTGGCTCATATTTTTGGCACGAGCGATTACTTCCAAAGCATGGGCTATAAAGGCGGGATCATCTCCAGCTTCTTCAAGGCATGCTTCCAAGTATAATTGTATGTCTTCTTCAGTTTTTAGGTGCTCTGCTGAATTCCAGCGAGTAGTATTAATAGTCATAATACTTCTGTTTTGCGAATCTCCATCACTGTGCTCAACTTAGGTGCCGCAGTCCGGCGGCCAATAAAGCGCAACGGAATTACCGCCCGGTTCTTAATTCAAGTAATAAACGCTCTAGGCATTGTCAACGTGATAGCGGCACTTTCGCGTACGAAGTGCTCAGAAATTCTGCGGCGGAGGTGGTCACTGTCTTCGGAAGGTCGCCCGTACCCTAAGATCACCTTGACATTGGGCCGGAAAATACTATACTTATGTGCAGTTATAATTTTTGGTTACACAGGGGTCTCTCATATCTCGCAAAATCACCATCGAGTGGACCAACAGCACTTGGAACCCGGTTACCGGCTGCACGAAGGTTAGTGCCGGTTGCGACCATTGCTATGCCGAGCGCCTTTCCGAGCGTTTTCGCGGCGTCGAGGGACACCCTTTTGAGACCGGCTTTGATCTAACCCTTCGCCCCGAGCACCTCGAACAGCCCCTGAGTTGGCGGCATCTTCAGCTCATCTTCGTCAATTCAATGAGCGATATCTTCCACAAGGACATTCCTCCCTCGTACATCAAGTGCGTATTCGACACGATGGAGCGCGCCGATTGGCACATCTATCAGGGTCCTTACCAAGCGCAGCATCGCTGATGCGCCGTTTCGTCCAAGGGCACTACCGGGGGCAAGCTGCCCCCCGCATATCTCGCTCGGTGTGTCCGTCGAAAACGACGCGGCCTTGACGCACCTGCGGCACCTGAAGCAGGCCAATGCCTCCGTGCGCTTTGTTTCCTTCGAGCCGTTGCTCGGTCCAATAGGCGCAGTGAACTTGGAGGATATTCATTGGGTAATCGCCGGAGGCGAGAGTGGGCCGGGAGCGCGTCCGGTGCGAGGAAAGTGGGTACGGGCCTTGCGCGACCAGTATCAGGCCCAGCGCGTCGCCTTCTTCTTTAAGCAATGGGGCGGACGCACACCTAAAGCGGGAGGGAATACGCTCGATGGACGGCAATGGTTGGAGTATCCAGAAGTGGAAGCTGAGCAGCGGCTTGGGGGCGTTATAAGCGGCTAGTGTGCCGGTGGATGATGCAAATGAGCCGCAAAAGGATGTCGGCCATTGGGCACAAAAGAAGCTGGAGTGCCTCCGCAAATATCTACACGCCTACACAGCTATTCTCAGTAAAGGATTTCGCTCTGAAATGCTTATGGTGTAGTGCTCGGATAATCAAAGTGTTCGGCAATGGCATCCAATTTTTCGACTACTTCCGGGTGAATTTCCTCTTTTGTCATCTGCGCTGCGATTCGATAATACTCAGTTTCTTTGACATCTAATCCCGCCTCGGCAAATATATTAGCAAGAACCTTTTTAGCCTTGGGCTCTAGTAAGTAAAGAGACGATTCAAAAGGGGCCTTGTAGAACACTGGGGGGAATTGTCTCTTCATGTACACCCTTACCTGATCTGCCGCTTGTCTTCCTCTGGTGCTTTCTACGAAACGAGCGATCGCTTCCGGGTGAATAAGATAACTCTCAATTTCGTACCGGTCCCAGTACAGGCATTTCATACCTTCGGGGAGCTTAGGTGGATTGCTGTGATCTTTGTTGTCGCCATCGCGCAACTCCACTCCACGTAAGTCGGGAACCATCAACCGCATAGCGGAAAAATGTTTTACTGCACACCATTCTTTTTCGGCGGTTTCCCAACTAAACGGCTTTTCCAAAAACGGCAACAGAGGATGTTTCAAAACACGTGCCCATTCCCTCAATATGGGAATGTCCGTAGGGCCTTCAATGTACAAAATCCCTGGCTCGGTTTCCGCAAGCATGATTTCTGTATTTTCCAGATGCAAAGTATCCGATAGTTTTCCCTTGTTATTGACCGATCTCAGTTCGTTGGCTAACGAGCGCAGGTTGTCCGGGTCGGCGGCGTTGATGAGTTGCTTCGAATGCGTGGCAATAATGAGTTGCGATCGGTTTTGGCGGTTATATTCGCACAATTTGCGGTACATCCTGTCCTGCAACAAGATATGCAGATGTGCGTCCGGCTCATCAATGAGCACAACCGACGCTTCTTTGTACAGTACGGCGGCGTAAACTAGCAACACCTGTAAGAAACCACTTGCTGCGCTACTCAGATCGTAAAATGGGCTTTGGGCTGAATGTCGGTAACGAGCAAGTATTTCCGCTGCGCCGCTTGGGTACCCCAATTCGTAACCAAAAAAAGAACGGACGACCTCCTGCAATGCCTGCCACTTTTGGGTGTCTTGGCTGACGGCAAGCAGCAGATTGCGCAACACGCTACCGGCTTGTGCCCGTGCAAGTTGCGCTGGAATCACTTCGGGATTAAAAAATTTCTCTTTAATGTCTAGCCCTGAGAGAGGAGGGACATATATAGATATGAGCGGTTCACAAATGTATTGTACTAGGTCGTCCTCCTTCACTTTTTTCGCCGGACGAATGGAGGCCAACTCTTGTTCCTTATGTAGGATTTCAAAACCAATGGTCCATTGGTCTGTATCCAGCCATAAGGAAGTAGGATGCCGAACATTTTTACTTGGCCACAAATGATCGAAGTCTGCTAAGGGCACCGAGTGAAAATTCAACAAATTGAGATTGGTGCTTGGATAGTTCCCGTCTTTCTCACGTACTAGGTCGGGATTATTATTGGACCAATGGAAGGCGATCTCCGACCACGCGGCAATGGCTTGTAGAAGCGTCGTCTTACCAGAGTTGTTCGGCCCGGCAATGACGAGGTGATCTGGAAGCTCAAACGCCAAGTGCTCGAATTTCTTAAAATTATTGATAACCACTTTTTTAATCATGTCGATTCTCCTCTGGCACAAAAAAGGAGGGGCTTTCGCTCCAGACGATGCGCCCTTTTCGCAGCCAATAGTGGCAGCGGCAGGGCAGGCCGGTCACATGAACTGAGGGCGACAGTGAAATCTGTCCGTCCACATGTTCTATTATGCGCCACCGTTTGTCAACTTGGGGCGACAAATCCAAGTGGATAACTTGTCGGCATGTCTTGCGGGGGCAGACAATAGCCGCATAAAACGGGTGTTTGCGTCCGCCAATAATGTACACCGTATTTTTGTGGAGATCGTCCGGCAAATCCTCTACCCACTCAGTGCGGTAGGGACGGAAACGTGCCCATACATTGAAAATCCATCTAAACATAGCTGATATTGTTTCTGACGAGCAAACTTCCGTCGCCTGTTTCCATATATCGTTTCATCAATGGATGTGGGCCACCCTCGTCCACGTCGTTTTCATAGCATCCATGAACTAGGCGAAATCGTTGAGTTGCAAATTCGCGGTTGCCGTCAAAGCGGTAGGAGTGAATACGGGCCATGAAATCGTTAAACGCCATACACGCCGCCTGCATGTTGACGGACATGACCGCCGGTTGTTCCTCGCCGACGGCCGCTAAATAGCCGACCACGCGCTGTTGTTGATAGTATGTCGGGTCTTTTCGCTGCCAATCTTCGGCCGTTACTTGTTCCATAGTGTACGCACCACGTGACAATAGACTTTCCCCCTCCGGATGAATGTAATGCGATACGGCATCGGCGGTGGTAATACCACCTTCACCGTCGGCCTCAAGATGGACTCCTACGTCAAAATAGGGAATCAGGTAGGCACTTGCTAGGCAATCGAGATGGTATCGTCCAAAGGCGGAATCCACGCAGCCGAAGATCACATCGCAATCTACTAAAGCGGCGACTACATCCGGTGAATCCGTCAATCCTTGGTAAGCATCTACTTTGGTTCCCAAGCCGATCTTCTGAATAGCCCGTTCAATCGCCCCCACCTTTGGCTGCTGCTTGCGGGCGTCATCTATGGTACTGTTGACGAGGCGATTCAGGTTTTTCTTTTCTACTATGTCATCGTCCACAATCACCAACTCACCCACGCAATTACGCACAAGTAGTTCAATGATTATGCTCCCCGTGCCCGAACAACCCACAACCCCCACCCGCATAATGCTCAGTAAATCCAACGTGCCCTTGCCGAAGGTTTGCGCCAGCTTTTCTTGGTACGCCGTTTGCCTCCGGGATTTGTGGGCCTTCCAGATGTGGATATTATCGCCGACTGCGGAGACCGTTGGCATATCGGAGAACGTTCCGTGGGCGTCCACCGTGCGGGCCTCGATCTGGCCACTCGACAACATAACAGCGGAGCCATTTGGTCGTCCGTCGTCAAACCAATTGCATACAGAAGAAAACAATTCCCGGTCGTTACGGTCATCAATTTTTGAAAACCGGCCACATCCTTTGGGATGGGAATGAATAGTGACTATAGACTGTCCATCCCGGTCTATATCGCAAATTTTTTCTGGCGACAGGCAGTCGACAAAAGGCCAAGCGACAAAATCCTCTTTTCTCTCCGACAGATGATGTGGCGGACACAAAACATCCGCAACAATGAGGCGGCGATGTCTCTTCCCTGTCCCTTGGTTGCACAACAAAATGGCGGCGGCCTCCAGCCCGTCTCCGGGGAAAAGGTGGTTAAAAACCGCCTCATGCCGACTCGCGGTCATGGCCAGGATGACGGTTTTCATCACCCAACCTCGGTGTTTAGCTGGTTTTTGACGTACTCAATATGCGTGATGATGAAATCGATCCCCGGCTGCCATGAGTAATGACGCGACCAGCGCTGCCAAGTCTGACCAAAATGTGTCTCAGAGGCCAGAGCACCTATTGGTGAGCTATCTGATTTATCAAGCGGAGGATCAAAGTAAAACATGTCCAACATCGCTCCGGGATAGCCGCTTGGAATGAGCACCATCAGCGTGGATTTTTCTATCGTATAGCCTTTGGGAATGGGAAAGTCGTCAATAAGTAGGCCATACTTGCCGTTTCCCTCGGCGACCTTCTTCCATTTGGACGGATAATTCTCATCTAGATATTGGGTATCCTCCGGCGGCAACTCGTAGGGATTAACCATCGCCTTGCTGTGCCTGTCGCCGAACGGTCTCAAAGCGTTCAATGCCGGGACGGGATAAATCGACTGCGTCATTGGCTGCGATTCTTTCCCTTTTACCGCCATGCAGCTTCTGGTTGAGCGACCATTCATCATCGCGCTTTCCGGCCAGTACCAAAATATCGGCCCCGGTGATTTCAGCAGAGTCCACCGTGTACTTGTCGCCGTCTATGCGGATGCGGTATTTGTGCCTTTTGGGTGGGCGGCGGTCATGCTTGCCGCACTCCTCAAGGTCAATGACGTCGTCCGGGGAGGGAGGGATGACAAAATACGAGTCCTCATCTTGGACGACAATCGTCATGTCATCCGCAATTTCCACATCCACACCGTCTTCAATGTCGACAAACAGACGCCCCTGCGGGAACTTGTCATCTCGCTCTTTGAGCGCTTTGCCGGTAGTTTTTGCTTTTGATAGAGCGAGATTGCGCGATCCGTTGAATTCTGGCCGCACTTCATTCCGCAACGGCGGGTTCTCTTCGATGGAACTTTTTCCGGCTACAAACCGTTCCCCACCGCGAATGAGGAGGTATTCCCCTGCCAAGAGGGGAATATCTATGCCATCTTCGCGGCTCAGAAAAATTCGTCCCTCGCCGCAATCGGCGATTTCGTAGAGCTCGGCGACAGAAACAAGCCCCGAATCGATTGGCTTTTCCTGCCCGTTAATTTGGATAGTTGGCTGCATGTCGATTTCCTCCGAGTTGTGTTTAATGGGTCTCTTGTCTAGTGTACAAGAGACGCCCGCAAGCGCAAGAGCACCATTTTCAATCTAATTAGCAAGGTAGTGTAATCGAGCCTTACTGTCAATGGTAAAAAGCATAAATTGCCTTTTATTACAAACATTAGCATTAAAAATGTTCCTCTTGCGATTATATAAGTATCTGCCCTTTGCTTTTTATTGCTTGACATCCTCCCTAATAATCTATACTTAATTATAAGATGCGACGGCGACCTGATTCAGAGAAACTCTACGAACTCGTAGGGCAAAAAGTGGAACGGCAGCGGCGCGAGGCGAAGCTCTCGCAAACCCAACTCGCGCAGCGTTGTGGCCTCGCCCGAGGCTCGATTGCCAATATTGAGAGCGGAAATCAGCGACCGACTCTCCACACGCTCTGGTCGCTCGCCGATGCGCTCAAAGTTGACATGCGTTCATTTTTGCCCTCTCGGGACGAGTTCTTAATGAGCGAGGCAGATACCGCAACCCCTAAAATCACAGGTTGGCTGAAGGATGAGGCAGGAAAGAGCCAAAACCAAGTCAATTCCTTCATCACCGAGAGTCTAGAGAAAGTTGGCCCCAATGTCACTGGAAAAAAAAGCTGAACAGTTACTCGCAGAGGCGGGACTGGATACTGTTCCAATTTCCGTAGAGCAAGTCGCTGCTTACCTAGGCATAAAGGTCGAGTTGGCAGAGCTTGGTGAAGATTGCTCGGGAGTGCTCGTCCGAAGTGAAGGCCGCGCTGTCATTGGTGTGAACCAAGACCACCACCCCAACCGGCGACGTTTTAGTATTGCACACGAAATCGCCCATTTCGTTCTCCATAAAGGCGATACGTACATCGACAAGGGGTATCTCGTACATTTCCGCGACCGGGAGTCTGGTTCCGGCACTAAGTGGGAAGAGATGGCGGCCAATGCGTTTGCGGCGGCACTCCTCATGCCCGCTAAGCAGGTCAGGGATGCCTTCAAGCAGCAGCCCTTCGATTTAACCGAAGACAATGTCCTAGAGATGCTTGCCAAGAAGTTCAAAGTGAGCACCCAAGCGATGACCTACCGTCTGATGAAGCTGAGAGTGATCTCTTAGCCGTTCGTCAACCTAAACGCCCCATTCCATCCCTCCTCTACCGCTTTACTTTATAGATGATGAACGGCGGCAGCGGCAAAGGCTTCGTGATATTCCCTTTTGGCGACGAGGTGCTGTTCCAACCGATCAATCAGCCCCATAAGCTCATCAACCTTGGCGACGATGCGGTGTTGCTCTGCGAGGGGTGGAATCGGTATAGAAATGAGCGCGAAGTCCTTGCCTGATATTTCCTTAAATGTCGTTCCCGTGGCCTGAGCGTTGATATCGGGACCTGCTTGTCTGAGGAAGATATACAGGTACTCGGACATGGCTGGAATATAGGGCACACAAGACTTGAAGCCTTGGTTGGTGCTGAGCGGGTTAGCGGCGATACCAACATGTCCAATCGGTGCCCTGCTCGAAAACAGAACCGAACCTATCGGCAGCATCTGAGCAGACGATCTATTGAGTCCCTCGGAAGTAATGTCGCGAGCTCCCCGCGAGATGTAACGGGACGGCTGCTTTCGCATGTCAGCGGGTGTTATCCAAGGAATGTCTTGCTCATCGCTCCAAAAAGAAGATTCACTACTTCTAGGAGTGCCGCCCCCCACTATCGCACTGACGTCACTTAGACGAAGCCACTGCCACGTTTCGGGAACTTCAAAGGGTTCTTGTACAACAGAGACTCCACTGGGATAACGGGGTTTGGTGATTACTTTTTCCAAAAGAAGCCGTTGCTTACCCCCCTCCAATTCGGCAATCAACCTGCCCGCCGGTTCGTCATCCGGCTCCTGCCTCACCAGCCTCCCCTGCACCGCAAGCTGAAGCACCAGTTCCCGCAACCGCTCGACACCCCCCGGTGCCTCCGCAACCGTATCAAAGACCTCGATAAACTCCCCCGGCGTCATGGGGTCCGCTCCAATACCTCGGCCAACGCCTGCTTTAGCTGCTCCCGCACTTCTGCCGCTGCCGCCCGTTCCTTTTCGTATAGCGCCAACAACTCGTCCGGGTCGCCGTGGCCGGCCTCAGCCGCGTTGGGGTTGGCGATGTCGAGATTGAAGCCGCGCTCGCGGATCTCTTCGATGCCGACCTTCCACGCGAACTCGTTTTCAACCCGATGGTCCCACCACGCCTTTTCCGGCGCAAACTCCTCAATCCGCATCGGCTTGGTCTTGGAGTAGGACTTGTAGCCTTCCGGGTAGGGATGCTCGTAGTACCAAACCTCAATCGTCGGTCTCCCCTTCTCAAAGAACAGCACATTGGTCTTGATCCCCGTGTACGGCGCGAACACCCCGTTGGGCAGGCGCACGATGGTGTGCAACTCGCACTCGCTGAGCAGGCGCTCTTTCAGGCGCGTCTTCACCCCCTCGCCAAACAGGGTGCCGTCCGGCAGCACCACCGCGGCCCGGCCACCGGGCTTGAGCAACTCGACGATCAGCACCAAGAACAGGTCGGCGGTCTCGCGGGTGCGGAACTCGGCCGGGAAGTTGCGCTCGATGCCGTCCTCCTCCATGCCGCCAAAGGGCGGATTGGTGAGCACCACATCGACCCGGTCGCGCATACTGATGTCGCGCAGGGGCCGGGCGAGGGTATTGTCGTGCCGAATGCCGGTCGGCACGTCCATGCCATGTACGATCATGTTGGTGGTACACAGCAGGTGCGGCAGGGGCTTCTTCTCCACGCCTTGAATACTGGCCTGAAGCTGCACCTCTTGCGCTGGCGTCTTCACGTCCCGCTGGCGAATGTGCTCAATGGCGCAGGCCAAGAAGCCGCCGGTGCCGCAGGCTGGGTCGAGGACAGATTCCCCAAGGCGAGGATTGAGCATGTCAACCGCGAATTGAGTCACCGCCCGCGGCGTGTAGTATTCGCCAGCGTTCCCGGCACTCTGGAGGTCTTTGAGCAGTTGCTCGTAGATGTTGCCGAACAAGTGCCGGTTGGTGGCGTCGTTGAAGTCGATGTCGGCCTCGATCTTGTTGACCACCTGCCGCAGCAGAATGCCGGACTTCATGTACTGGTAGGCGTCCTCAAAGACGCCGCGCACCAAGCGGCGGCGGCTCATCCGCACATCCTCTTCCTCACTCGGAGGATCAACCTCCATGCCCTTGAGCGCGGGAAACAGCGTATCGTTGACAAAGGTGAGCAGTCTATCGCCGGTATCCCCTTCTCGGTCAGCGGCCCAAGCACTCCAGCGCAAGTCTGCGGCGGTGCGGGTCTCGCCTTCCTCCCTCCAAGTTACATCAACCAACGGAGACGCGAAGCCCTCTTCGAGCAGTTCCAATTCCCGCTCGCGGTCGTTCCATATTTTGAGAAACAGCAGCCACACGAGTTGACCAATGCGCTGAGCATCGCCATCGACGCCCACATCCTTGCGCATGATGTCTTGGATAGACTTGATGGTGGTAGATAGGGCCACGGCAGTTAGTCCTTGGCTCAGAGGCGATTCAGCGCACCGGACCAATTGAGAATGCGCAGATCTGCTGTCACTAGCTGGTAGCCACCAGCCAACGCGGTGGCAACAATCAAGCGATCCGCCGGGTCAGCGTGGAAATCCCTCAGACAGACAGCCCGAACGCCGATATCGCCATTCACTGCACATCGATCGGTTCAATTATGTCGCCGAGGATGCGAATTTTGCCCCGATCTCTGCCAAACATGGTCGGTTCCTCGCCGCGATAGGGTACGAGGCGCGACACTGGGCGGCCGTTCTTGGTAATGACAATCTCGACGCCGCTGTCGGCGACCTCGTCCATCAGCTTGAGGCATTTGGCCTTGAACTCAGATGCCTTGATCGTCCGAACATCGGTCAGGTTGTCGTCGTGTGTAGCCATAACCCTGTCCCCGTAAGTTGGTCGGAATGTATGTGGTATTGCACATTGATTGCAAGCGCCTCGCGCCCTAGGCGGCAGTATCGTAAATGGCCGCTGCAAGCTCCTGCACGGCGGCAATGTACTCGTTCCTGCCGCCGAAGTGCTGAACCAACTCCATCGGTGTCCCGAGGTCGGACAGCGGCTGTACGCGCAGGACGCCCGGGTCTTCGACCGAGTCCAGCCCTTCGTCCGCATACTTATCGAGCAGGGCGTCGAGCACGGCGCAAGCCTGTGCGCCGTAGCGGGTAAATACATCCCGCTTCTTCACGTTCTCAGCCCGCTCGTGCCGGGTGAGCGGAGGCTGACCATATACCACATGGCAGATCAGGTCGAAGGCGTCCAAGTCCCGACCGACCTGCTCGCGCAACTCCTCGAACAGTACGCCCTGCTCGCGCAGTTCGTCGAGCACCGCCGCTTTCCGCTCAGCCTCGGACCAATGCCGCAAGAAGTCGGCCAGTGTGGTGTACTCTTGCCGGACGGTCTTGCGAGTGTAGTCAACCAGAGACTCGGTGATGAGCCTGCCATACTGGTCCAAATATTGGACGCGCTCAGCCAAGATTCTCACTTCGACGCCGCTGACCACAAATCGCGTCGCACCCTCCATCGTTGGATCGTCCGTGTCGCTGCCATCGTCTCCATCGGCCTCGACGATATCGGAGGTAATGGAATCGCCACTGTCGGGTTCATAGACGACAACCGGCTCTCCGTCGAAATCCGGGTCGGCAAACAATTCGGTCGCCCTCTTGAAGTCCATGATGGTGAACCAAAACTTGCCCGCGTCCTCGTGAATGCGGGTGCCGCGCCCGATGATCTGCTTGAACTCAATAAGCGACTCAATGCGCTGGTCGAGCACAATGAGTTTGCAGGTCCTTACATCTACTCCGGTCGTCAACAGCTTCGAGGTAGTGGCGATGACCGGGTAGCGCCGCTCCGGGTGGATAAAATCGTCGAGCGCGAGCCGGCCCTCCTCGTTGTCGCCGGTGATGCGGACCACGAACTTCGAGACATTACCAGCTTCCTGCGGCAGGCGCTCGGCGACCTCGTTGACCAGCGCCGAACGCATCCTCTCGGCATGGTCAATGTTCTCGCAGAAGACGATGGTCTTGCCGTAGGGGTCGGTCTCTAACAGATACGCGACGACCTTCTCGGCGATGCGCCGGGTGCGCTCGTTCAGGACCAGCACCTGGTCCATGTCGCGCTGGTTGTAGATGCGATCTTCGATCTCCTGACCGAGGTCGTCGGTCATGCCCGTCGGGGGCCGCCAGCCCTGCAAGTCCTTATCGAGGTCAATGCGCACGACCTTGAACGGCGCGAGAAAACCGTCGTCAATGCCCTCTTTGAGACTATAGGCATAGATGGGGTCGCCAAAGTAACTGAGCGTACTGACCTCGGTGGTCTCCTTCGGTGTTGCTGTAAGGCCGAGTTGGATGGCCGGCTCGAAGTAATTGAGGATCTCCCGCCACGCACTGGCCTCGCGGGCACTGCCCCGGTGGCACTCGTCAATGACCACCAAGTCGAAAAATTCTCGGCTGAACTGCCGGTAAACGTTCTTCTCCTCCTCGCTGCCGCTGACGGCTTGGTAGAGCGCAATGTAAATCTCGTAACTCGGGTCCATATCGCGATTACGGACCTTGGTCATCACCGGGCCAAAAGGCTTGAAGTCGTTGGTGACGGTCTGGTCCGCGAGGATATTCCGGTCCACGAGGAACAGCACCCGTTTGACCTTCTCGGCTTTCCACAGCCGCCATATAATTTGAAAGACGGAGAACGTCTTGCCGGTACCAGTGGCCATGACCAGCAGCACCCGGCGCTGTCCCCGCGCAATGGCTTCAACCGCCCGCTGAACGGCAACGCGCTGATAGTACCGAGGTGCCTTGTCGGCCAAGTCTGCGTAAGGCTGGCGGGCGAGCTTGTCGGATGCTTCGTCGAGTCCCTTCCAAGCCCGGTACTGCCGCCACAACTCGTCCGGGGACGGGAACTTATCCACGCCGATTTGCTTTTCTATGGAGGACGACTGGCCGGTGCGATCGTGGAACAGGAAGGCGTCGCCATTCGACGAAAACACAAACGGCACGTCGAGGGCTTCGGCATAGCCAAGTGCTTGCTGCATCCCGCCGCCGACCGGGTGGCTGTTGTCCTTGGCCTCGACCACGGCGAGTGGAAGATTGGGTTGGTAGAATAGCAAGTAGTCAGCGCGCTTCTTCTTGCCACGCGAGCCCAGCTTGCCCCGGACAATAACCCGGCCATCAGTAAAGGTGTATTCTCGGCGGACCTGAGTGCTCTGATCCCACCCGGCCTCGATTATCGCTGGGGTGATAAAGGCGTCGCATATCTCCGCTTCGTTCAGGGGCTTGTTGTTCATCGCTGATTCCCAAATCGCCTAATCCTGTAAGGCTGCGCCGATACAAATTCGGCTAGGTGCCCTATTTTCGCAAAAGGGATGTTAGCCTTATCATTCACCTGAAGGCCGGTGATTCTCTCGAGCAATTCCTCGACGGCTTCCCAAGCGTAAGCCGCGAGCAAGCCGAGGCATTTCTCGAATTGGCTCTGGCCGAGGTCTTGGAGAGCACACCGCAAGAGCCTTTACCCTGACCCTTGATAAAATAGCCAACCGGAGTTTCGACCCATCCAAGAAATGGAGCCTTCTTTATGGACTACAGAGTACCCCTTGTCCTGACGCCACAGCCTGAAGGCGGATACACTGTGACCTCCCCTCTGTTTCCAGAATTGATAACAGAGGGTGATTCTATAGACGAGGCATTGGAAAACGTCGCCGATGCGTTTGCTGCTGTTGTTGAGCTATATGAAGCCCTAGGACGATCACTGCCTCAGAATACCCAGATTCTCGAGGCAAATAGCCCCGTGTGGTTAGAAACTGTAGTATCCACCTCGTGAAATATCGCGAAGTGGTGAGGAAACTATCAGTCCTTGGGTGTCAAGAGCGTGTGCGCAAAGGGGGCGGTTCCCATCGGAAATGGATTGATCCTATTTCTCAGCAAGCCACTGTTATTCCAGATTGGGGCAATCGCGATCTGAAATTGGGAACGATTCGTGCAGCAGTTCGACAGTTAGGAATCGATTGGCAACGCTTCTTAGATGCCTAGCGCATAGGCATAACACAGATTGTCTTCAATTCCTCTCCCTCAACCCGAGACGTACACCGGACTCGACCAAGCCATCTGCCCATCGCACTGAATGGCCTTGACGAAATAAGCGGCCTGTCCCTCCCCGGGCGGCTGATCCACGGCCTCCAGCGTCAGTTCCAGCGCTTCCACCCGCTCGGGGTAACGCTGCACCACCAACTGCATGTCCAAGCCACCGTAGTCGAAGCGCAGCGGCTCGTGGCCCAGCCCCGCCAGATCAATCTCCGTCGTCCCGGCCGCGGAGTCGAACAGCAAGCGGCCCACCCGCCCATCGTCCAGCACCAGCTCAATGCCGTCGCAATCCCCCGTAGTCTGCGATTGAAAAGCCACGGTCTGCGGCTCGGTCGCGGTAATGCCGTCGGCCGCGGAGTCAAAGCCGACCGGGGTCGCCTCCAAAATAGTCGCCTCAATGGTGCGGATAACCCCGGACCAATCCACCCGCCGCCCGCGCCCGCGCATCCGCGAGCCAGACCACATCAGGCGCAACCTGTTGGAATGCACTACATCCCGACCAAATTCAGGCGGCTGCACCGCGGCGAGCAAGGCCCGACCGCGATACACTTGCAGCACCTCCAGCGGTGCCGCCCCCACAACCCGGGCGCGAATATCCACTGAGTCCACCTTTGTCACCACCGCCCCCATGGGCGCCCCGGCTATCTGTACATCTAGAAGTATGCGCGCTCCGGTCGTGCCATAGCAGCGCCGGCTGCACAGGGCCTCCCACACGCCAGTGCGCGACAACTCGCCGGCCAACGCGCAGGTCAGGCCGCCAGCGATGCCAAACTCACCAGCACCCGGCCCTTCAGCCCCGGGCCGACCCTTGTGGCCGTCGCTGTTGCAAATGACCCCGACCACGTGGCCGCAGTCCAGCGCGTCGAACAGCATCCACTCGAACACGCCCCAGCACGAGACGATCTCCACCAGATTGTGCGCCTCGGGGTCGAAATAGGCTTTGACATCGGCCCAGCGCCCGCCCACGTGCGAGCCGATAATCGCGTTGTCGCGTGGCACCAAGCGGGCGAGCCGGGCGAAAAAGACATCGGCTGGATGCGCTGGCGATACCGCGTCCTCGGGCACATGCGGGATCTGCCAGTGACTGTTGCGCACAATGGGTAGCCCCTCGGCAAAATAAAAAACGTTGCGGTCCCCACCGGCTGGAGAATTGGCCGACCACTCGTACCCGGGAAAGACGACGAACTCGCCGTCCCGGTGAAAAGCCCGCACCGTCTCGTTGAGCCGCTCCCAGTCCTCGTCGTCTATCTGAAAATCGTTGCCCTGATGCGAGGCGAAATCCACCTTCGCCCAATCGCGGGCAAAAGTGAAATACTCCTCTTCAGTGCCCACGCCGACGGTGGCGTCAGACTGGGCGTGCAAATCCCCCCAGTAGCGGTGCCACTGAGGCGCTGTCGCAAAGACAGCGACTGGATTGCTGTAACAGCGCAAGCCGCCCGCCGCGGCACTCAGGCGTCCTGTACCCGGGGCGCAAAAGGACACTCTGCGCCCCGCAACCACGACCTCCCCTTCCCCTTCCCAGCCCAATTCGACCGGCCCTGCCACTGCCGTCGGATTGCCCCACCTATCCTGCCCTTTGACAAAGACCTCGACCGCCTCCCCCACCACCGCTTGACTCGGCGCTATACACACCAGTCCCGCGGCCTCGCCAGCGACAATGGGAAACTTGGGCGAATCCGCTACGGCCCGGGCCACCGAAGCATTGGTCGGATCGACGAAAACGCGCAGTTCGTGGGCCGACTCGATAAAGGTCTGCGCCCGGATTCCCGGCGAGCCGCCGCAGCGCTCCCCGAGGACCACGGTCACCGTATCGCCCGGCGCGAGAAAGCCGTCGTACACATCGATCACCACGCACCAGCGCATCCAAGGGCGCTCGTGCCCCTTGGGGGCAAAGCGCGGTGCCAGCTTGGCGGCCCCATTGGTCTGCACTGTGCAATAGGCCGGCGCGGCCGGATCGCTGAACTGGGCCGGCTGCATGTCGCAGGCAAAGCGCTGGGCGATCTTAATGGTGCCGCGCTCGTCAATGCCGTAGCTGCCCACGGTCAGGGTCAGGGTCCATTGCTGATAGCTGCCGGCCACCACCGACGCGCAGGGCTCCAAAGCCACCGTCCCCAATCGTTCCCGCCATTGTTGCTTCATTTTTTGACTCCTGTGCTCCCCGTGATCGAATTATCCTTGCTGCTCGCCCGCTTTTCTCCACACTCTCTTTTTTAGCTAATTTAACTGTCATTAGAGAAAAATCTGTGCGATGGCAACGCCTTGAGAAAGGATAAAATCGTGAAGGTCGTACTGACGTTTGACATGGGAGAAGCCTACGTCGAAGAATTGCGGACGGCGTTTCCCGAGCTTGACTTTTGCCCGGCGTATAGCGAAGCCGAGCAAATGCGGGCGGCGGCAGATGCCGAGATTGTGTTTGGACTGATTACGCGGCCAGTGTTTTTGGCCGCTCCCCGGCTCAAGTGGTTTCACTTTGTGGGCATCGGCTTTGACCCAGTCGCGCGCCAGATACCAGAATTTCGCACGGGCGACGTGGTGATGACCAACGCACGCGAGACGCACGTCGTCCCCATGGCCGACCACGTCTTCGCCGCAATACTCGCCCACGCCCACCGGATCCCCGAACTGCTCGAAGATCAGCGCAAGCACCAGTGGAATACCAAGCACTATGTGCGGCGCATCATCGAATTGGCCGGGACCAAGATGGGAGTGCTGGCCATGGGAGACATTGGCCGGGCCGTGGCCACGCGGGCCGCAGCCTTTGGAATCAAGGTCTATGCGGTGGATATCTTGCCGATGGCACCGCCGCCGGGGGTGTGTGCGGTGTGGCCGGTCGAGCGGTTGGACCAGATGCTGGCGATGGTGGATTGGCTGGTGGTGACGGCCCCGCGCACCCAAGCGACGACCGGAATGCTCAATCGGCAACGACTCGCCTTGCTCAAAGAAGGGGCGTTTGTGGTGGTCGTCTCGCGCGGGGGGATCGTCGATGAGGAAGCGCTGGCCGAGGGCTTGTACGCCGGCCGGATCGGCGGAGCCGCGCTCGACGCAACCGAGGTCGAGCCGCTGCCGCCCGACAGCCCGCTGTGGGACGCGCCCAACATGCTGATCTCGCCGCACACCTCGGCCGAGTCCGTGCAATTGATTGAGCGCCGCAAGGCCATCTTCAAGGAAAATCTGCGCCGCTATCTGGCGGGCGCAGCCCTATTGAACGTGTGCGATCTAGAGAAAGGGTACTAAATGACGGCGAAACCTCACTTACCCCCGTCCCCCATTGACGCGGGCAAAGTCACCGTAACTGCGATCGAGTCCGTACAGCCGCTCGACCTGTTCCCGGACTTGCTGCTGGTGCGCATCCACACCGACGCCGGACTCATCGGCCACGGCGAAACGTACTATTGCGCCGAGGCCGTGCAGGCCATGCTGCACGACTGGATGGCGCGCCGCCTGCTCGGCGAAGACGCGCTGGCCATTGAGTCGCACTGGCGCTTTCTCTACGAACGGGCCGCGAATTTCGGCGTCCGCGGCACCGAGCTCCGCGCCTTGTCGGCGCTGGACGTGGCGCTGTGGGATATTCTCGGCCAAGTCTGCAACCAGCCGATATATCGCCTGCTCGGCGGGCCGGTGCGCGACAAAATCTTAGTGTACAATAGCTGCGGCAACCCGCAATACGGGCCGAGCACCACCGGGCGCAAAGGCTGGCCGGGCTTTGGCACCATCGGCGAGCCAGGGCCGCTGGGCGATTCGTGGAAGCTGTTCCACGAGCCAGTGGCACTGGCCGAAGAGCTAGTCGCGCTGGGCTATAGCGGGCTAAAGGTCTGGCCCTTTGACCAAGCGGCCCTGCAATACGGCCCGGCGCGCATCCCGCACCGCGCAATTGAGGAAGGCGTGCAGCCCTTGCGCGCGATCCGCGACAAGGTAGGCATGGACCTCGACATTTTCGTCGATGGCCACGCGCATTTCCAGCTACCGGCCGCGCTCCGCATTGCCGAGGCCCTGCGCGAGGTCGCGCCGCTGTGGCTGGAGGACGTGATCAAGATGGACAACCTCGACACAGTAGCCGACTTCCGCCGCCAGAGCCGGATGCCCATTTCGGTGAGTGAGATGCTGCTCAGCCGGGCCGATTACAACTCCGTGCTGATGCACCAAGCCGCCGATTACGCGATGATCGACCCGACCTGGGTCGGCGGGATTTCCGAGACCGCGCGGATTGCCCATCTGGCGCAGACCTATAATGTGCCGGTCAGCCTGCACGACTGCACCGGCCCGCTGACGCTTTTTGCCGGCTTGCACGTGGGGGCGGCAGTGGCCAACTGCTGCTATCAGGAAACCGTGCGGGCGCAGATCCAGACGGTGTATAGAGAACTGATCGACGCGGAGGTGGAGATTAGCGGAGGATATGTGAGCTTGCCCCAAGGCAGCGGCTTGGGGGTCAGGCTAAATCCCGCTTTGTTCAAGCCGGAACGGCCGGGCTATCGGATTTCGAGACGTTGAGAGAAGATGTGGCCTGTCTAAGTGTAGCGGATTGAGACTACGAGGAAGTAGAGGGATGGGCGAGTGTGCGGATTTCGCGCACAAACTTGTCGAACGAAGCGCACTGCCGCGCTTGCGCCAAATTAATCCTGCTCGCAAATGCCGCTTGGTCAATGGTCTCGCGATACGTCGAACCCGTAGGCATATTGCTCGCTAGCCAACCTTTCGCGTCTCGAATGCGTTCAGCATTCGCGGGTGCTACGAGGCTGTGGGAAAGCCCTCTATAGCCTGCCAGCGAATCGGCGGCCGCAACAAACCACGACTCAAACTCACTTTTTGCAATGACGACCGAGATGCGCCTATCAGAGCGGCTTTCGGCTGCACGGGTCGCCATAGCAGGTGCCAACTCCGCAGGACAGTCGTCGTCGGCATCGACCAGCACGATAATCCCATCCGTAGCGGAGGTGCGTCTCGCCGCTAAATTGACGGCTCTTTCCAACTCGCCCGGCTTGAGCAGTTTGTCCTTTGGGACGCGAATGGGAGGCTCTATCTCAACGTCGTAGCGCTGCAACTTCTCGTGCAGGACCCGGCGCAATAGAACCCGCACTGCTGCGACGTCGCCGTGGCCTTCTACTATGGCGATCAATTTCACAGATCCAACCCGAACAGATTCAATTGTTTAAGGCTGAGTTCCGTCGCTTGGGGATCCGGCCTAAGTTGGTCCATGCGAAGTAGCTCGCCGGCGGTGTACAGGTGATCGCGCAGCGCTGATCTTCCCGCTTCGTCCAAGGGACCAATTTTTGTATCGCCGCACTCGGAGACGACAGCTTGTATGGCGCTGTCGGGTAGTGATGCATCATCGAGCAGATCGGGACTGTGGCTGGTGATGAGCACTTGTCGGTGATCGCTCGCGTCGCGCAGACTATCCGTCAAAACGCCGGCCGCGGCCGGATGCAGGGCGACCTCGGGTTCCTCAATGGCCACCAGCCCGGCCGGGGCTTGGAACAAGGCCACGAGCACGCCGAGAGCACGCAGGGTGCCGTCTGACATATTGGTGGCGAGGAAGCGCCAAGGATGAGGAGCGCCCCGGACGGCCTGCTTAAATTCGAGCATCTCGCGCGGGCCGACGCCCTTGGGGGCCACCGCATGGACGCCCGGCACGACCGTTGCGAGGTATTCCTCCACGCGGCGCTTCACCGCTGGGGCGCGGTCCTTCAGCGCGGCGAGAACGCTGGCCATGTTCGAGCCATCGCGGTTGAGCAGTTCGCCCGGGTCGGGCGGCTGCGGCTCGCGGATGCGTTCGGGATTCAGGTTGTAGAAACCCATTGAAATGAGGGCGTCGTACAGGGGGCGGAACGCCTCTAGGCCAGAGACGTTGACTAGAAAGAGGCGGTCCTTGGGAATGGCGGGGACGGGTTGAATGCTGATGCGCTCGAGTGCGCCGTCCTTTATTCTGTAGTAAGCTTTGCCCGCGCCATCCGTCCCCTCGTGAATTGCACATTCCTCTTCGGCGACTAGATAAGCCCCCCGTTTTGCCCCAATTCTGAAGGCGTAGTGGCCGCGGCTTTTAGACAACTGAAACTCAATGCGAATGGCAAAGTGCGTTGGATGCCCACTCGACCGCCGGCGCACCTCGTGGATGCCGCCGCGGTCGCGGAGGGCATGGTCCAGCGAGTAGCGGAGCGCGTCGGCGATGAAGCGGAGGGCATCCACGAAATTGCTCTTGCCGCTACCGTTGGGTCCGACGAGGATCGACAGGGGACCGAGGCGTACATTGCACGCGCCGATACTTTTGTAATTGCGGATAACGACGCGGGTTATTAGACGGGTATCTGACATGTCTGGCTATTAAGCGGATTTCGAGACGTTGAGGAAGAAATGCCCAAGCCGTCAAACATCCACTTCGTATTTAGGCTGCACCTAAAGAGGACGGCTGGGTACTGGCTTATGAGGTTTTCTCCTTTAGGTACACAAGATAGCCCTAGAGATGATCCAAAAACAAGGTTCCAGCTTACAGGACGCGGACACTAGGAAATCCGATAATCCGACTATTGTCAATGTTGCGGCTTGGACATTACCGTTATAAAAAATAAAGGCTTCCCTAGTATTATCAGCGGACAGGCGAGGCGACGCCTTTGACGGAGAAATTTCCAATGGAAAAGGTCAGATATTCCGATTTGTTGCCGTGCGCGTTTCGCCCGCGCCGCACACGGGCGGCAGTGCATGGAGCGGCCCGTGGAGCTTGTCGGGCGACTGATTGCAGCGAGCGGGGTTTGAGTACTATAACCGGCGACTGCGGTCGCCAACTGCGAAAGGACGACGCATGAAAATCACCCAAGTAGAGACCATCCGCTTCAAAACCGTCACCAATACCGTGCGCGACTCCGACGGCCACGGCCACCCCGGCCCCGAGCGCGCAACCACCCAGACCCTACTGCAAATAGACACCGATGACGGCGTCTCCGGCTACTGGTTTGGCGCCAGTGCCCAAGCCATAGCCAGCCTCGTCAAACCCGCGATAGTCGGCGAAGACCCCTTGTACCGCGAAAAAATCTGGCGCGACCTCAACCACCGCCAGCGGCTCAACATGGGCACGCTGTCCGACCAAGTGCTCATGGCCGTTGACCTAGCCTTGTGGGATCTGGCCGGACGCGCCCTCAAGCAACCCGTGTACAAACTGTTGGGCGGCTTGCGCGACAAAGTGCCGGCCTACGCCTCCACCATGTGCGGCGACGATCTCAAAGGCGGCTTAGCCACTCCCCAAGACTACGCCAACTACGCCCAGTGGTGCATGGAGCGCGGATACCCCGCCTTCAAATTGCACACTTGGCAACCGCCCTACGCCGGTGCTCCCGACCCCAAACGCGACATTGAAGCCTGCGCCGCCGTGCGCGAAGCAGTCGGCCCCGACGTACCCTGTATGCTCGACCCCTACCACTACTACGACCGCGAGGCCGCTTTTTTCCTAGCCAAGGAACTGGAAAAGCTCGACTATTACTGGATGGAAGAGCCCATGGACGAACACAGCATGTCGTCCTACATCTGGCTGTGCGAACAGACCAGCTTGCCGATTTGCGGCCCGGAGACTTGTGAGGGCAAAATGTACGTGCGCGCCGAGTGGATCAAAGCCGGTGCCTGCGACATCAGCCGCTGCGGCGTGGGCGACGTGGGCGGCCTCACCCCATTGATGAAAACCGTGCATCTGTGCGAATCGTTTGGTATGCGCTGCGAAATCCACGGCGGCGGCCCGGGCAACCTGCACGCCTTGTGCGCCATGCACAACGGCGAATTCTACGAACGCGGCCTGTTGCACCCCTTCATCGACTTCGACCAGCCCGCCCCTTGGCTGCACGAGCACGGCGAACCAATGGACGAGCAGGGTTTTGTCCACGTGCCCCAACGGCCCGGATTGGGAATGAATATCAACTGGGATTACATCGAGGAGAATAAGATCAATTGAATTAATAATGTCGGGTGGTCAACGCACACGGCGACAATGGGTTATCTTCTCACAGAATACGAGTGGACGCGGACCGCTCGGCGAGCACCTGCCAGATCACCCCCCCTAAGCGCACAGATTCCGCAACAACAGCCAGCAGTAGCCATCCGGCGACCTCCGAGATGGCCGGCAGCCGCGGGCTCAGGCCCGCAACGCCCGCCAAGAGCGCAGCCAGATAATCCACGCAACTCACTCCGCCGCGGCCAGTTCCAAGGCCCGCAGCGCACCAGCGGTCAGGCCCCGGTCCGCGTCGTCGCGCAGCAAGCGTCCCTCGTAGCACGCCCTCGCATCGAGGACCTCGTACCCTCCGTAGGGCACCTCCTCACTCGTCGGCACGTATCCGATGGCACCGTTGGCGTACCCCACGGGCAGGGTCAAGGAGAAGGGCGATGCCTCGGCAAT
This sequence comes from uncultured Latescibacterota bacterium, assembly GCA_958295495.1. Taxonomy (GTDB): domain Bacteria; phylum Latescibacterota; class UBA2968; order UBA8231; family UBA8231. The sequence goes on along the minus strand of OY282352.1, from coordinate 4,652,697 downwards.
GGCCAGCCCCGTCTCGACGAAGATCTCCCCCGGCAGGCCGATAAAGGCGACGTCGTCCAAGGCCACGACTTGCAGTTCTATGGGCAGGCCCGTGGCCATCGAGCCGCTCTGGCACGCCGCGAGCCGCTCCTTTGCGGCAAAGTAGTGGCGGCAGACCTGCCAGTTTCGGTGGTGCTCGCCCTTGAGTTTGCGAAAGGCCGGTTCCCACCGCGCCAGTTCGCGCTCGCACTCTTGCAGCGACGGCATGGGCTCGAGGGGCAGCTCAAAGGTGTGCTGGGCACAGCGCAGCCGGCCGCCTCGTCTCAGGTCAGCGCGGTCCAACACCGTCTGCAGCACCGCGGCACCGGCCCTAGTACCGTGGCGCTCGGCGAGGGCAAAGGTGCCGCGCGGATGGGGGTTGATGTTGCCGGCACAGCCGTTGACGAACAGTGCCGTCACGCCCGGCAGTTGGGCCTCGATCAACTGCATGGCGTAGCCGATCCAGTCGGCTGTGAACAGGTAGTTGTCGCCCACTAGGCAGGTCCCGTGGGCCGCGTGCTGATGCACCACCGCCAGCGGACCGCCGTCGTCGCGCTCGAACCACACTGCATCAACCCAAGACGCCGCCGGTCCGTCGAGGTTGACGCCGATGCGGGTCGTGCCATCGGCCTGTCGCTCCCGGCGATTGACGCCGACCTGCAGCGGATGACGACCCGTGCCCCAGCGCACGGGCACCGCCGCGGTGGTCGCCTGCAGGGCGGCCCCGGCCATGTAGTGGCTCACCGCGTCGATGTAGGCGGTGACCTGTTCCCCCAGCGCCGAAAAGCTAGAGTACATCAGCGGCCCGCCGTGCGTGTGCGAGAAGGCGAGGAATACGTGGGACTCGGGCACCCCCGTCGCCGCGCGCACCAACTCGCGCACGCCAGCGACCTGTTCCGCCCGCATGCCGAGCAGGTCGCTGGCGATGATCACGGCTTGGGTCGTGCCGTCGTCGAGGAACAGGGCGTGGGTGTTGAGGTGGTCGTGTACGCCCTCGGCCCCGTGGTCGCGGGCACCGTACCCGCCCATGGGAAAGCCGATTGGTGGCGTGATCCGGGCACCGCCGGTTCCGGCCAGCAAGTCGTGCATCATCTGCTGCTCCTGTTTTCGTCAATTGCCTGCGTTTTCACGAGGGGCCGCCTCCTGTCGTCTCCGTGCGCTGGTTAAACTAGCCCCGCAGGACCTTTTCAATGTGAGTTTCTTCAGTATCGCTGGTTGTATCTGCGTTGCTTAGCCGAGTGTTGCGTTAGGGAGCAGGATTCCAAGGTACGCCGGTCTCCTCGCCAATCCAATCGATCATGGCCCGGAACGTCGGACACTGTTGCGCCACCTCTCGCAAATCTGCTTTGCTGAGAATGGCATGGCTATCCATGTTTTCACGATAGGACCGCTTGAGATGTTTCAAAAAGAGTTCCTTAACAATTATCTTCGGGGGTTTGTTTTGATTCTGCTCTTCTGGAGGCTGCCGCCAGCTCTTAGACATGTTCGGCATCTTGTTCGGCATCTTGTTCGGCATCTTGGGCTGAAGTTGACTCTGAAGTTGACTGGTCGCGGCAAGGAGCAGCACCTCCAAGTCGTGTTTCAACGCGCTGGAATAAAAACGCGCCATATAACTGTCAATATCAGTCCGTCTGCCTATCTGCTGCTGCAAGTGCTGTTTCACCAAGCGCGTTTGCACGTCTCGTAGTTCTCTTAAATTGTCGTGCTTGTAATCCGTCTTCGCATAGCCTCGATTTGGGTAGAGATCGGGTAAGCCAACGACGAGGTCGCGTGCATCGTTTGCCAACTTCTCGGCCGCTCGTGAGCCAATGTCTTTGAAATAGTTGGACTTGTCTCCAAGAGGTATTAGCTGAATGCCCCAGCCTTTCTCGCGGAGATTCTGCTTCCAGCCGCTCCACAATGCCGACAGTGCCTTAACATCCGAACTCCCTTCCACAAAAATCCACACCTTCACGCGCCGGCCTCCAACTCGCCGGAACGGTGCAGGTCGCCCAAGGTTCCGGGTGCAACATCCTCGAGCATTTGCACGAGCGTCCGGCGGTTCGCAGGACGATGCCACGCGACCTTTGCGTCGTCTGCATTGCGCGCCATCACGGCTACATCGGCTATGTCGAAGCAGTTGAGCAGATCTGGACTGTGCGTCGTCACCAGCACTTGGGTGCGCTCCGCCGCCATCTTGATCATCTCGGCGACAATCGGCAATAGCCCGGGATGCAGGCCCAATTCTGGTTCGTCAATGGCTATCAGCGGTGTCAGCGGTGGTGGAAATGGGTTCAACAGCGCCGTCGCCAAGCACAAGAAGCGCAGCATGCCGTCCGACAGCTCCCACATCTCCATAGAGCGAGACATGCCTTGTTCGCGCACCCGGACGAGCACTTGCGGTGGCGTTCCATAGGTGGTATCGCAGTGAATTTCCTCGAATGTGGGATACGCCACGCGCAGAAAATTGCGCAGCTCCTCTGCTGCTGGCCTGAAATCATAGCGGGTCAGGATTTCGTGCAGCACAGTCCCCAAATTGCCGCCATCAGCCGCCAATGGCGTATCCGGCCTGATATCGGCGGCTTTGGTGCGGAGCGTGGAAGACCGCGTCACATCGAACCCCGGATAGCATATTATGGTCGCCAATAGAACGCGTACCCAAGAAGGAACGGGAAACTCGTTGAAGAAGCGGATTTGCGAAAGCAGCAACGCCGCCTCTTGTTGTGCGCCCGCCCGTCCGCTTCCCGAGGGTAATCCCGCTGAGTTGGCATCGCGGACGACAGCGGGCGAAGGTTGCGCTTCATCAAACGGTATTAAGCGACGTTGTTCTTCATCAAAGATGTGTCGCTGATACGGGGTTGCCTCCAGAAATTTGCGCGGTTCTCTATGTCCTAATGCTGGCTCTTGCGTTCTTAGAACCTCGTATTGCGGGTGCATCTGGCCCTGTGCATCGGCTTGCAGCACGACCTCGTACACAAGGGCCTCTCCCTCCTCCAATGGAAAATTATCCCATGTAGGAGGTTTGCGAAAGGCGACGCTCCAAGCCAACTGCCCATTCCCGTTCCCTGCCGTCAGCAGGGACGCGGCCCCCCAATGCCAACCCATCGCGGTATTTAGCGGATATTCGCAACACTGGCCAATCAGTTGCAGACAATCGATCAGCGTACTCTTGCCGACGACATTGGCGCCGACCACCACGGTCAGCGGCTCGAGGTCAGCCTTAAACCCGTCGAGAAGCCGGTAGCCCCCGATCTCAATTTGCGTAATCATGCGATACTACCTTTCGCTCCAACTTTCTACAGCCTAGGCGCGGGGTCACGGCGAGATCGCTATCCCCCATACCAGTCCCGCAACGCCGGATAAAGCGCCCGATAGCGCTCGAAAGCCCGCCGGTAGAATGCGACCCGCTCCCGGTCGCAGCGCACCGTCTCGGCCAACTTGACCGTGCGCTGACAAGCGGTGGCAAAATCCGCATAGAGTCCGCCGCCGACGCCCGCCAACAACGCCGCACCCACTGCCGACAGATCGTCGGTGGCGATCCGCACCACGTCGCGCCCCAAAATATCGGCCTGGATTTGCCGCCATACCTCCGAGTACGAGCCGCCCTCGCCGATCCGCAGCTCGTCGAGGGGCAAGCCGATTTCGGCAAAGCAGTCGAGCGAATGCCGCAAGTCAAAGACGACCCCCTCCAGCACCGCCCTCACCAGATGCCCCTTCGCGTGCCCCAGCGACAGCCCGACAAAGCCCCCGCGGGCGCGGGCGTCGGGACGCGGCGTGGCCCTTCCTTCGAGCCAAGGCAGGAAAAATAGCCCCTCGGCACCAGCGGGAACCGCGGCCGCGGCCTCCGTTAAATCCTCGTAGCTGCCTCCGAATTCCTCCTTGAACCATTTGAGCGAGGCTCCCCCGGTAAACGAGCAACCCAGCCAAGCGTATTTACCGGGGATGGGGTGGCACATCGGCCAGAGCTTGCCAAAGGCCCGCTGATCCAGCGTCTCGGCAAAAGCCGTGGCGTGCGCCGCCGTGCCGATGCCCAAGCCAATAACGCCCGGCTCAATGACCCCGGCGCCGAGGATCATGCAGGGCATGTCCCCGCCGCCAGCGACGACGGGCGTGCCCGCCACCAGGCCGGTCTGCTCAGCAGCCGCTTGGGTTATGGCCCCGACCACGGCCGGCGAATCGGCCAAAGGCGGGAACAGCCCTATATCGACTTCCAAGGCCTCCAGAATTTCCCCGCACCACTGGCGCTCGTGCAGATCAAACGCCGCCGTTGTCGAGGCATCCGACACCTCTGCTGCTATCTGTCCGGTGAGCCGGTAGCGCAGCCAATCTTTGGGCAGCAGCATCCAGCGGCTCTGCTGGTAAACGTCTGCTGCATGGTCTTTTACCCATAGAACCTTTGCGAGGGTATTAACCGGGCCCAATCGCGTCAGCGCCCGCTCCCGCAGCAGGTCACCCGCCCGCTGCTCGGCCCAATCGCACTCTGCTTGCGAGCGGTGGTCGAGCCAGATCGGCACCCGCTGCAGGGGCTGCCCGGCGCTGTCGGCAAATACCGCGCCGTTGATCTGCCCCGACAGGCCAACGCAGGCGACCTGCGCTGGGTCCATATCGGCGAGTGCCTGACGCGCCGACGCGCACAGCCCTCGCCACCACTCCTCCGGGTCCTGCTCAACCCACCCGGGATGCGGCTTGTAGAGCGGATACTCGGCCTGCCCCCTAGCGATGAGGTCGCCTGCCTCGTCAATGAGGACGGCCTTGGTGCTTCCCGTGCCCAAGTCAATGCCCAGTGCGTAGCGCATCTGACCCTCCTAGCCAAACCGATCCACGTTGCACAAACTCAGATCAAAGCCCGGCTCCTCTCCTTGGACCACGCGCGCGGTCACCGCCCCGGTCACCGCCCCTAGCGAGACCCCAACCATGGCGTGCCCGGCCGCCACTGTGAGATTGTCGTAGGCCCGCGCCCGCCCCAAGAAGGGCAAGCCGTCCGGCGTACAGGGCCGCAGGCCCCGCCACACTTCAATTAGCTCTAGCGCATCCGGCGTCCACGCCGGTACGTAGCGCGGCACCGCATTGACAATCGCGGCGACCCGCCGGCGGTTGATCGACCCATCCATGCCCGCTAGTTCGAGCGTACCGGCAAAGCGCAGCTTGTCCCCCATCGGGGTGGTGCCGACGCGGGCTTCCACCAACATCAGGGGGACCGCCGGGCACGGACTCGGCTTGTGAAAGGTGACGCTGTAGCCCTTGGCCGGCTGCACCGGCAGGGACAGGCTCAACCCGCGGCCCACGCCCGGCGACCACGCCCCACTGCACAGCACGACTTCGGCCGCGGCAAAATCCCCGCGCGTCGTCTCGACCACTTGGATGCGACGCCCTTTTTTGCCAAATCCCAACACCTCGGTTTTTTCGTTTAACTCCGCCCCGCGCTCGACACAGCGAGCGGCCAAGGCCCGCACGAGACGCGCCGGGTCCAAGTGGGCGTCCTGTGCGTAAAAAGCACCGCCCACGCAGTCTAGTTCCACGGCCGCGGCGCACTTTTGCACCCCGGCCTCGTCGAGCATTTCCACGTCCAACCCCACCTCGCGCATGAGCTCGGCCTCTTCGCGGACGTGCTTCAAGCCTTGTTCGGTCTTGCACAGCAGGAGCCGGCCCTCGTGCCCAAAGGCAAAGTCCAGCTCGGCGGCCAGCGCCTCGTAGAGCCGAAAGCTCTCCAAGTGCATATCGCGCAACAAGGGCATGGCCTGCCGCACCCGCCGCATGGTGCTGGCCTTGCGGAATTGCCACAGCCAAGCCAGCAGGTCGCGATCCCAGCGCCATTTGATGTAGAAGGGGCTGTCCGGGTTGAACATCCACCGCAAGCCTTGGGCAATAACCCCTGGCTCGGCCAGCGGTACGCTGTGGCTGGGCACGATCAACCCGGCGTTGCCATAGGAGCTCCCCGCGCAGACCACATCCTTTTCGACCACGGCAACCTCGCGGCCCTGCTCCTGAAGAAAGTGCGCCGCGCAGATACCGACGACTCCGCCGCCGATGACCAGCACATCTACCTGTCGCGTCATAGTCAAGCCTCGCGTTTGTCCGGCACCTTGACGCCGATTGTGTTTCGCTCTACGTATTCAGGGAAATTATACGCCGAAAACCTAGGTTGAGCCACCAGCAGAAAGGAACGACATGTTAGATCGCGCCGTGCGCGTCGGAATGATCGGCTGCGGCACCCAAGCCAACGTCCACTTTGCCGGCCTCAAAGCACTGGGCGCGGACCAAGCGACGGTTGCCGCTGTCTGCGACCTCGACGACGAGCGCCTCGCCGCCGCCTGCCAGCTCTGGCCTGCAGCCCGCGCAGCCAAAGACTACCGGGCCATGCTCGCGCCCGGCGACCTCGACTTGGTCATCGTCGCCACCATGCCCAACACGCACGAGGCCATGTCCTTGGCCAGCCTCGACGCCGGGGCCTGCGTGCTGTGCGAAAAGCCCTTTATGATGAATGTCGCGCAAGCCGAAGCCGTCCTCGCCAAGGCCGCGGCGACCGGGCTGCAAGTCCAGCTTGGCACCAACATGCGCTATATGCCGAGTTCGCAGTACTTGCACGACCTAGTCCAAGGCGGCACCATCGGCGAGCCAGTGTTCGCCAAGGCGTGGGGCTGCCACCACGACCCGCCGGTCTGGGGACCGCACTACCACCTTGCGACCTCCGGCGGCGGAGTCCTCGCCTCGACCCTAGTCCACACCCTCGACTTGGCAATGTGGGTCGGGGGCTCGCCCAATCCGCTCACCGTCAGTGCGGCCACCCACCGCCTCTTCCCCGGCAAGCGCGGACCCAAAATCGATGCCGCCATCCACGCACGCTACGACGCCGAAGACCTCATCAGCGCCTTGGTGCGCTTTGACAACGGCGCATTTTACTCCTTGGAGGGAAATTGGTGCAGCGAGGGGACCGACTTCCACAGCTTTGAGCTGACCACCACCCGCGCCACCATCACCGGCGCGCCCTTTGCGGTCAACGCCGATGTCAACGGCGAAATCACCGACCAGACGCCCCAACTCGACGGCGACGACGACTGGTTCCAAAGCGTCCACACCCAAGACGCCGCCCTCATCGCCCAACTCCGCGCCGGCGAGCCTTGGGATATGCAGGACGCCCGCCAGCTACTCAACCTGCAAAAGGTCGTCGAGGCCTGTTACGAGTCGGCGCGTACCGGTCGAGAGGTCGTTCTATAACCTACGCGACCACAGATAATTATAGCGATATTTTAATTAACCTATCTAAAAGGAATCCCATGCCCCAGCCCAACGCTTGGACACCCGTCGAGGCCCGCAGCAAGGCCGCCCTGCTGCACAGCCTACCTCGCCCTCTCACCGCCTTGGCCGGCGGTGACGTCCCCGCCGTGGTCCTGCGGGGGGCCTACCCGCCCGACCACTGCCGCGACTTAATGCACCGCTTTGAGGAGCGGGGCTATTTCGACCCGGCCACCGTAGGCCAAGCTTCCCAGCTAAGCGGCGGCCCCTATCTCGACTTGGGCACCAGCCTCGGACGGCTTGGGGCCGATCCAGCAGCCTTCTTCGCCCACGCCGCCCGCACCCACGAGCTGTTCGCAACGCTCTTCGAGGGATTTGCAGACCCGGTGCGCACGATGTACGCGGCCCTAGCCGACCTAGCCGAGGGCAAAGTAGTACAAACCGCGCGCGAACCGGACGGGCGGCTCTACGGACCGGCCATCTTCCGCATGTATCACGCCGCTGAAGGGCACAAGCCCCACTACGACTCCGTAGCCAAGCGCTCTCGCCCTGGCTACGCATACGCAGTCGCCGATTTTCAGCGCCAATTCGCCGGGGTGTTGTGCTTGCAGACCGGCGATGCAGCAAGCACCGACGAGCCCTTTATCTACCGCTGCTGGGGCGCCCAGCCCCACGTCGAGGAAGTCCTGCGCCAAGACCGCTTCCCCGAGTACGCGGCCGAGCACCGCATTCCCCGCGTCCAAGTCCGGCTGACCCCGGGCGATCTCTACTTCTTCTGCACCGAAAACATCCACGAAGTAGCGCGCCTAACGCGCCAACGCCGCCGCGTCGTGCTGGCCTGCTTCTTCGCCATGTCGGCGCACAAACCGGAAATTTTTGTCTGGTCCTAAGGCCGCATGGCCTCGCCGCGCAGCAGCATGGCGCGGATGTCGTAGCGGCCCGGACGCTCGACCGGCAAGGCCCCGGCCTCGAGCATCACCTCCAGCGGCGAGGCCATCGTCCGCAAGGGCAGCGCGGTCACCTCGTGGAGCCGCGCCGACTCGTACGTGGCCATGATGATCTCCACCGCCGCCCGGCCATTTTCCGCTTGGCCGCGTCACAGCAAGCATGGTTCGCCCTTTATCCGTTGTCTGGTATCGTTGAAGTGAACTTTTAGGCTTGTCCGGTATGGTGCGGACAAGTAGGCCCTGTTCAATCAATTTGTCCAAGTAGTTACGTTGGAAGGTCTCTCGGTGCCTGATTCCAGTAACCCTTTGAATGTCAGCACTTTTCTTCGCTTCTAGGCAGGCACTGAGGACCTTAATTATCCAAGGTTCGACTTGTCCGGTAGCTTGTCCGGTGTCCCTGTAGCACCACCAACTCGTCATCCAGACCGTGCCGCAGAATGTCCAAGCGGGGCGAGAAGGAAACCACCTGCTCGGCTGAAATATGGGCTAATCGGAACGGAAAGACGCTTGGACTGTCGAGCAGATCCTTAACGGCAGCGGCTCCATGCAACCGGGAGCGGAGAGACGCCTCCACCATCCAAGCGATGAGCCTAGGTTCCTCAACCGAGTACTGTTTTCCTTGGGCATAGATGCCTTTGTCATGCGTCTCGTTCAAAACACCCCAATCGATGAATGATCGAAGCACACGCCGGGCAGCCCGAAACGCGGATTCGCGCTCTCCGTATTGTTCCTTGACTCGTCGCTGAACATGGGCCGCTGCCGCTGTGCCCTGTAGTCGCAGAAGCCTGCCAGTATTAGCGGCGATTGCACCCCAAAACGGATAGGCTGCCAAGACCATACCCCAGTGAATAACAATACGTTCTTTACGAGGTAGTCCTTGGAGGATATTCAAGCCCTCGTCCCGCAGCGTCTCCAATTCACGCGCTACGGTCAACCAAGTCTTCAACAGGATGGTAATCACTTTCTCCCTGCTGCCTCTGACGGCCTGACTGCCTACTGAAACCTTATCTCCTAGAAGAGCTTGCAGAGAGTCGTTGATGGCAGTCTTATCGTTTCCGGCCAGTACCATATTGGTTGTCTGCTCGAACCACTCAAGTCGGATACGTTGACTAAAGCCGATCTGGGCTTGCCGGCCGTTCATGGGGCCTTCCTGTCAATCTGCACAAGAGGGACGATGAGTTCTTCAAGCGATGCGCCACCGTGCCCAACAAGGCGTTCGGTCTCACGAACGAATGCAGAACGGTTAGGAGCTAGCAGGGGTAAATAGTCTTCCGGCAGCCCAACCGGCGACCATTCCAAGGCGTTAAGAAATCGCTCTTTGACTCGACTCCGCAGCCCTGAATCGGAGTATACTCGCGCCCGTTCACCGCGCCGGTCTGCAACCGCTCCCTCGGTGGGTTGCCCGCATCCGGCGGCTTCGATGTTTCCATGATCCGAAGATAGGTGGACGCGGAATCCATTATCCAGCAATAGGTCAATGAGGTTCGCCATAAACGGTTGATTGGCCCACTGCCGAACCTGATTGTGCATTCCGGCGATCCCAAGTTCCATGCCGTGCATGATTCTATCTACTTTGTCAATAACCAAACCGACGACGCGCATCCGTGGCCGAGCAATCATCTCTTCTACGCGATCCAGTGCGCCGTCCCCAAGCCCTTTGGCATATCCAACTTCTTGCTGTGTCAGCCCTTGGTCCACCCAAAATTGCGTCCATAAGGCTGGCTCCCTGTTCGTGGTATCAATACTATTCGGAAAGTAGATAGGTGGCTTGCCGGCAAAGGCTGCTTGACGCGAAACCGAGGTGATGGTGGGTATCCAAGCGAACACCGCGTGCTCTCGGAAACGGTATTCGGGGCGTTGCTTGGCAAGTTCCTTGCGGGTGACGCTCCACTGATCCAGCGAGAGGCCATCTACTAGGACAAACGCCACCTTGTGCTCCGTAGCATCATTGACATGCCTAGCGAGGAAACGGGGAATGTGGTGAAGCATGACCGGCGGAACAGGCGGCAGGTTGCTCAATCCCGCATAACGGTTTGCGAGCCAAGGCACAAGCGCAGCGTCAATTTGCGCTTGCAACGTCGCCATCTTCCGACGTACAGGCTCTGGCAACATTGCATCCGATTCCAGAGATAGGGCCACCAGTTCGGCCCAAGTCTTGGCAAAGCGGAACCAATCGTCGTGCTGTGTGTCATCTCGCGGAATAGTGGAGGCCAAAGTGCTGAGGAGGCCATCCACGCGGTGCTCTCGGTCCGCTTGCTCATCCCTTCGGATGCCAATAACGAGCCAAGACTTTGACAACGATTTGGCCTGTTCGCATGGAACGGCTTCAAGCAGTCCTTCGAGAAACAGGTTGTTGATGTAAATGCGGATGTCGTCGTGATTGAATGGCAAATCCGTAGGGCCGGAAAACTCCAAAGCATAAGGTTCCGTGCGCTCCCGAACGTCGAGACCTTCTTCGCTCGCTGCTTGGTTAAGAAAAATGGGCCAGCGTTCTTGGAGAAAAGCGAAAAATGCCTGCCGGTCTGAAACTATCGTTTCGAGGGGCCAGTCTTCAAAGCCATCCTGCTGGCGGAGCAACTGGACAAATCGCTCGTCCAACAAGGATGGAATCCGCTGTTCTCGGTGATGGCGGCGCAGCAGGACGCGCAATAAATCGGATGGCTCTTTGATGAGTTCAGGCGCAATATCGAAGACATGCCGCAGGACAAATTTTATGGTCGCGTTATCTCCCAGCACATCGGGCGAGTACTGCTCTTGGGCATCGTTCAGCGCGTCCAAGTCTCCCCGGTCCAAGGCCGCCACAACCGGATAGCTCAGGTTGGGAAAAATCTCGCCCAAGCTGAACGACAGCCGACGACCAGCTTGGAGTAGGTCGTATGGCAAGCAGTTGAGGTCACGGGCCTCGGAGTGCAGTACGACCACCAGTTCTGTCTGCTCGCCTCGATCCCAGCGGGAACGGAACTTGGTCTCGTAGGCATACCGAAAGGCGATACGATCCTCGAACGGAATCAGTTCAAATCCTCGCTCGCGTATGCCTGCAAGAACGCCTTCTTCCAAAAGCAACCCATCAGGGTCGGCGACCAGTGTCAGACGGGCTACTTTGGGCGTGAACTCGCGGATAATCTGGTCGCGCCAGTTACTCATGGATACCTCCCTCGAGCCGGATGACGAGAAGGGGCATCATCTCCGAATAAAATTCGAGCCTTGCGCTCGTGTTCACTCTGTATTAGTCCGCAATTGTCTTACTTGGCGACCCACTGCCAACCAAAAGGCTCGGCGTTCGGGTACTCCTTTTTGTACTCAGCCATTTCTTCCTCGTTTAGCGCGTACCACTCGTCGTACGGATAACGGCGAAAGAATTCCCCTATACGCTCGCGGAAATGCTCATCGGCGGTAGCATTTAGTCGTCCACGCCTTAATGATCGAAGATTCTCCAAGTCCTTGCGAGGGACACGGAGTGTCACGAGAAAATCAACCGCCATCTTATCGGAGAACTCGAGTTGATCGCTGGGAGGCAGATAAAACCACTTCTGATTGATCCGTGCATGTTGGGTAAGAATATTCTTCCAGCTCTTGGCAGCCTTCGTATCCTTGCTCTTTCTCTCCACGTCACGGAATTCTCGGATTTCACATAGTGTAATGTCTCTGCTGTGGTAAGCATCGCAGTCTTGAGTAGCGACTATTGAAGCTACGGAGCGAGCAGACACAATGATGTCGACAGGGCTGCACTGATTCGCCAATTCCTCCCACTTTGCAACTCGCTCACCTTCTTCATCCACGAGCAAAACCTGTTCGAGTGAAAGATCAATTCGTGGAAGTCCGATGAAAATATCCCCTTGGCGGATCGGTGCGGTTTGATCGGGAAATTTGTAGATCATTTGACCTCCTCCCACTGAATGCCTCGTTTCGCTTCCCACTCGGCCAGTTGGATACGTTCCTGTTCAGCACTTTCGATGATTTGACGAGCGATTTGCAGTGCTTCTGTACGCGAGATTGGCCTTCCTATCACACCGTCAAGAACCAAGGCGATCGTGGACGCATCGAGTCTCCGTCTGTCCAAAAACCAGTAGTCAGGGACAGCAGTAGCAGGGGATGCCACAGTTACCAGAACCATTCCTGCAACCTGCCCCACTCGCCGATTCCAGCTAGTCTCTGGCCTTTTGACGTAGCTTTTGCTCCAAGCACTCGATGCGGAAACATCCATTTCTGACGATTCTACTTGGAGGTCGATAGTTGCAAGATTGTTACTCACCGGAGAACCTCTCTTTCAGTTCGCCATCAATCAATCTAAAGAACCAGGCGTCTGTTAAGTCGTGGGCCTTATCTATCCACTTTGAAAAGCCATCGGGTATTGTAGGAATGTGTCCGCTTGCTGTCTGAACCAAAGTCTCCCATATCAAGGCAGGTTTGTTCATATGGCTCCCAATGGCGAATCGCAAAGTAATAATGCCAACAGGATCATCGGCGGGAAAAGACGTCTGCCAGTTAAAAGCCGCCGGATTCTTCTTAACTTGTCCGCCGACGAACAGGCCATCGGGTAGGGAGATGCTTGTCTTCATTTTATCCTGAAGAAAATTGAAGACACTATCCTGACTAAAATCCACGTCCACGGCATCTATGTAGCGAAGCGTCAAGTCTTGAGCATTGAACTGTTCCTTGGCCGGATGGGCATTGAAAAGGCTTCTAACAGCCTTGTCGCAGCGTTGCTTGAAATCACTCCATGTGTAGCCCTCGGTTTCGTTCACAGTCATTAGTCCAGGACCAATTTGAATAAGTGGCCATTCCTCTTCTGAAGTACGGAAACGATGCTGTGGCATGTGCGCTACCATAGCATCGGGAATTTGGGTGGTTGGGAGCGGCTCGTGGAAGGGATAATCGCTCTCCACCTTTTCTGAAAAGCGCCCGAGCAACAGCCTGTAATGAGGATCTGCCTGGGCTGGCAGTTCCCACTTGAATTCGAGAATGGCTTCAACCAACGGCTTATTTTTTAACTCTATCGGATTCATTTGGACCTTCTCACTTGGGCACTGCGATTTTCGTCGAGCAAAAGTGACTTCTACCCATCATCCATCCTCTCCCGTGCGCGTCAACGCTTGGTCATACCACATGAGGAGCTTAGAATCCTCTTGAAGGATCCTCTCTGGGATTTTCTCTGCGACAGCTATTATAGTAGCGTAGTCGCGTTCCTGCCATGCCTTTTTGAATCCAGCGCGGACGGCTTCTAGGCGAAATACTTTCAATCGCCTCTGTTTGGATTCTCTATATTCTTCAAATTCTCGCATCAGGGTTCGTTCGCGCAGCTTCTCCAAGTCACCGGCCTTGTTCGGGTCGGGTACATACCAGCGATCCTTAGCCTTGGTCTTGAGCGATGGGTTGTCATTGGCCAAGTTGCGGAGTTCCTTGAAGTTCGACGAAAGATAGCTGTGAATCTGGCTGGGCACTTCGCCCTTGCCGTCGTAGCGCAGGAAGTTCTCTCCAAGCAGTACGGAAAGCTCCAGAGCCTTTTCATGCCTCTGCCAACCCCCGATTTCCTTCAAGAACTGTGGATGGATGTCTTGGAAGGTCTGAGGCTTCTTGATAAGCTGCTGCTTGAGCCACTGGATGGCCGATGCCTCGTCAGAAACGAAAAGTTGAAGCTGGAGAACCTCCTTGACCGTCATCCGCTTCTTATCGTACTCGGCAGCTTGGCTGGGCAGGAAATACATACCGTCACGCGAAGGAAAGCGTTGTTCCAAACCGGCATAAAACTCCGCTGCTGACATAGGAACAGTTACACCGCGCTGGACATGGAAGGCAACCATACGGTCGAAGAGGAGGAAATTCTGGCGCTCGGCAATGACCTCAGCTTGAGCGTCGTTGGAAACGAACACCGGAAGTTGTCTCAAGTGTGTACGAGCGAAATCCCAGACGCCTTCTTCGGTGCCTGCTTCAAGTTCAAATCGCTGTTCTAATCCTTCGTTTGGTTTATATGCAGATATGACCAGATCTTGTTTGACGGCACCAGCAGTTGTCATCTGCTTATATGTTCCCTGTCCCTTGTCCAGTGTTCTGACGTCAGCGATGATGAATCCTGCTATACCCAGTGCTTCTTGTATTGCATTCCATACAGCATTCTTGCTGTTATGGAATGCAACGGTTATCCATCGTCCTGGTTTGAGTACTCGAAATATCTCTTGAAATGATTCTACTATAAGCCTCTTGTACTCACCAAGATGCTTGTCTTGTTTTTTTGATATGATCGCCTCGTAATCCTGTTTAGTGAAAATTCTAAGCCATGATTCATAGAGGAAGCTAAGTTCAGAATAGATGATGTTGTCACCGAATGGCGGATCTACAAAGACGTAATCTATGCTATTATCTGGAATATATCTAAAAGAAGTTCCAGACTGAGTACTAGTGATTACAGCTTCCTGCTCCTTTGGCAATTCAAACACGGCAAGAAGGTCATCAATTTTTCCACGTGCTAAGGAGAATATGTTTCTTTCTGCAGAAACACTCGGAAATTGAAGAGTGTTGTAAGTTTGTCCAGCAAGGTTGATACGCCCGCCTTTAAATCCGACATTATGCATCCGACTTCCAGTCTTAACAGCAAATGATGTGCATAAGAACATCATTTCGAGTCGATTGGATGAGCGTTTCGCAGATTCAAAAAGGTTGGCAAGAACTATAAGGTTACGCCTCGTCCAAAAATGATGCACATGACTAATTCCAAAGTGAATCCCTGATCTAAACATATCACCCCATTGTCCGCTGTTGAACATCATAGGGTAAATGGGTGTGTTGGAAGGGATTGGGGTGTCATGAATACTGACAAGAAGCCGTACGTCGTAATCGCTAGGTGGTTTTGAAATTATCT
This sequence comes from uncultured Latescibacterota bacterium, assembly GCA_958295495.1. Lineage (GTDB taxonomy): Bacteria > Latescibacterota > UBA2968 > UBA8231 > UBA8231. The sequence goes on along the minus strand of OY282352.1, from coordinate 4,637,664 downwards.
GATTCCCAAAACGAGCCTGAATAAGTACTAAGTCTTGCCGATTCTGAGTCAACGAACGATTTAATTGATCGTCCCAAACAGTCTTGTGTGCTCTTTTCGATAACCTTTTCTTTATTTCCCTTCCGCATCTAGGACACAACAGCTCAGATACAAACCCGTTTGTTTTGGAGGATAAAAAGGGACTCCAGAGATGTACTTCGTCCCCACATTCGCAAAAAACCACGTCCGTCCAAAGACTATATTCGATAGTGCCTTTGCGATTATCTTGTGGGTGGTTTGTTTCATACATCCAGGACCACCGAGCTTCCGTGTCAGAAATAAGCACATTCGCATCAGAGCGAAAAGTTTTTACGTCAAGACATGAGTTAAAATTGCGCGACAAGAACGTCGCAAAGGGAGAAAGGTCAATCATCACAGCATGACGAATTCCCCGATGTTCACGATCTGTCTTATCCTGATATTTTACGACTGGCTGCCAGAGATCTCCGGGAGGAGACGCGCACACTTGTGCTGCAACCCCTGTCATGCCCGAACCAGCGAAGCAATCGAGGACTATATCTCCTGGATCAGTGTAGTTCAATATGTAACGAACAATAGCCTTATAGGGGACCTTAGTGTGATACGTGTGGGCCATGCAAACAGGGTTCTGTTTCCCCTCGCTCACATCCGAAGCAAATGGCTCCCTGTGGTAATCATCCGTCTCTGGATCGTACGGCTTCCCATAGTGCTTGATAAAACCTCCAATAAACGGATTCGGGCAAGCGGTATAATACGGCGGATCAGACAGTGCCAGGATGTCCTCGTCTTCGCCAATCGGGAACCCCTCGATCTTGCGAAACTCTGGGTCCTTGAGCTTCTCGCGCAGCTTCCCCAAGAAATACTCCCGGCGTTTCTCGTCGTTTTCAAAGGTCATGCCTAAGCATTCCACAGGCCCCTGCGACTTAGCGGAAGAGTCCAAGTTCGATAGATTCTTTTTATAGTTGTCAGCCATTCTTATCCTATTTTTAAGTCAACATGTCCAGTGAACAAGTTACTGCCCTTAGTCCATACTTGTACACTACACAAGTGAGCCTTTTCAGTGACCAAGTTTTTTGCCGTACAGGTCCGACTCATTCTCTCTCTCCACTCTCAGCATCAGCCTTCCACGAGGTTAAAAGCCCTAATCCAGCCTCCGTCACTACATAGGCTTGGTTCGGATGGTTTGTCTCGTCCGGGTGTGTCATGCGAATCAGTTTGGCTCGGATAAGCGGTTCTAGGTGTTTCCGTCGAAAGAAGGTGCGATGAGTAAGTCCGATCTCTCGCATGAGGTCGGCCTGTTTTCGGGAAACCTCACAAAGCTCGATAATCTTTCGTTGGTGGTCAGTCAGGTTGGTCAACAGAGGAGTGCCCAAGTTCTCCTCAAGGTCGCCGGGTTGGTCACTGACCAAGTTCTCCTCAAGGTCGCCGGGTTGGTCACTGACCAAGTTCTCCTCAAGGTCGCCGGGTTGGTCACTGACCAAGTTCTCCTCAAGGTCGCCGGGTTGGTCAGTAGCTTGGTCAATAGAGCGCAATGGTCTCTTCAAATGTTCTACCACATCCCATAAGACACCTATTTTAACTTCACGCAGTAAGGCCATCGTCACCAATCGGTTGAGTACTGCTCTAGCCTCTCGATTTCCAGCCCCGATGACCGCCTTCGTGTCCGTGAGAGTGATTTCATCTGATCGACAAGCATGAGCAAAAACCGATGCTTCCTGTTCAGACAGACTCACTCCTAACTGGGCCTGAAAAATTCTTTGACGTTCAGTAAGTAAGGGTTCCTTGAACAAAACAAGCTCGAATACCTTCTCGGTCTTATCATTCCTGATAGCAGGGGGAATATATCCAAGCTGCCGCCAGTTTCTAAAAATGGAACGCATCCCAGTCCCCGCCTGATCGCTCAGACCGATTCTGCGAAAGGCGCTTACGATGGCCGGATTGCGGACCTCCTTTTCTGTTGGCTCCAGAAGCTGGTCCACGGTGCCAAAGGCATCCCCCGGATTCCAGAATACAGTCCGATCCGCGAATATCTTGATAACAGGTTTGCGTGTACGATCACCGTAATCTTGGTGGATCAAGAGATTGATAGCAGCTTCGCGGAAAGAGATGTAATCGGGCGGGTCATCGTGACGGCGCAAGGTTGCACTGTCGATAGAAAATGGCCTCTCTGCCAAGCGCATGTACTTTTCCACTATAATCTGCCAAGCTTGGACGATATTCTCCTCAACCACAATCCGGTCGTGCCAACGATTTTCCGGTGACCATTGTTCAAAAGGAACATCAATTCTCTGGTAATCCACAACCCCCCGAGGAAGGATCTGACGAATGTAACGCCCTTTGCCGAATAACAAAACAGCCGCACGAGTAGGAATAGGAGTTGGAAAAAGCGGAAACGGTTTTATAAGCATCATCAGGAACGCCTCTTTGAGCTTTCTTGCACTCAACGTCGTTCCACTCATATCTGCTGATCTTAGCGATCAGTTCGTGCTTGGTCATATTCATACCCCTTGGCGTCATTCCAATACGATCCTTACCTTGTCGGAAGCCTTCCCTCTCGTGAGTTCGTCCAAGTAGCCCTCAAATCGCTTCTTCATTTCCGCTGGCGTTGCCGGTGAACCGCCGGAGAGCAGTGCAGCGCGCAGGTTATCGGTCTTGACCGGTACCTTCTGGAGCCCGGAAAACACCTCGCCCAAGGCATGGATGAAGCCCTGGTCGAACTCGTTCGGCAAGGCTTGCTTCTCGATGAAGTCGTTCACCAGATTCTTCGATTCGGGCTTGAGCAGGTCTAGGTCGGCCTCTGTAGTCGGGTCCTCTAAGTTGGTCAGTAGCGTCTGGGTCCAGCTAGTCAGCAGCGCGTCTAGTTCGTCGTCCAAATCGTCCAGCACTATTTCCACAGAATCGGTGGCCAGTTCCGCGCTAGGTTTGAAGCCACAATGCGGACAGACGGGCGCGGCGTCCATCTCTTGTTCTATGAGAGCAAAACAACTCTCCAATCCAGCTAGTCGATCTTGAAAATCGGTAAGGTGCTGGCGCGGCATCAACTCAATGGTGGATAGCTTCTTCAGCACCTTGAGCCGCTCGTCGCCCATCAGCCCGATCTTGCGTTTGTCGTCGTTCACGCCCAACCGCGCCTTAGCATGTAACCCCAAGTATATCTGTAGATATTCCGTCTTGAGGTCAGCCAATTTGCGCTGGACCTGCTGGCGGAAGTCCGCGCTGCGCTGGGCTGGATCGCCGAGTTGGGCAAGTGCCTCGTCACGCGCCTCCTTCGTTTTGCTCACCCACTCGTGTTCCGCAGGCAGCACCGCCTCGGCGGTGGAGAGAAAGGACGCAGTAGGGCCGAGATCAGCCACTAGTTCTTGGAGGGATTCGATCTCAGCTAGGGAATCGAGTCCCTCCCGATTGGATGTGACCTCTTGAGCGTCGTAGCGGAAGTTCTTGAGCCTGCCGGGCGAGGTATAGACTTGGAGCGTTTCTAGGAAAGTCTTGGTCTCATCGAGTCGTGCGCGGAATTTCCGCGTCTCTTCCTCGGCCAACAGATTCCGGTCCCAAAAAATCAGACCGCGTTGCAGGCTCTGCTGCAGGAGCACCAGCTTTTCCACCGATTCGGAAATGGCTTTCTGCAACTGTCGGACCGGGTCTTCCTCGTTCTGGGTAACTAGCTGTGCCAAGCCGGGCGTGAGACCGAGTAGTTCAAACAGGGCCTTGAGGCCCGGTAGATTCCAGTCTTTGGGCCGTTCAATGTGCTTGAACTCCGCAAGTTCTACCACGCCAGTCCCTGCCAATTGTGGCAGGCCGATGGCGTCGAACCTCTTACCCGGAATGGAGAGAACCAGATCGCCGGAATAGACCAGCGCAGCTAGGACGACAGCAACCCATTCAGGCTCCAGACGCTGATGACCCTTGGCCATGTACTCCACCCCCTTGTCCTCCTGAATCAGTTCGGAGCGATTGACTACTTGGCCGTGGCCCTTCTTTTCGAGCAGCCCGAGGATGTGTTTGGCGTACTTGGACTTGTCAGGATCGAGGCGTTCGCCATCGAGCAGTTCTAGGGCATCTAGTACTGCTGTCGCCTGCTTAGTGCGGTTTTGGCCAGCTACGGCCCTTAGTGCGGCTTGGGCGGCTTGATCCCGGTTGGCTCCGGTGATGAGTACCGAAAAGGAGGGATATTCAGGTGCCTGGTCCTCAAAATGCGCTTCCAGACAAACGCCGGCGATAGTGTTGATCAAGTCGCGGAAATTGATGCGCTCATGGGAGCCGATGCCGGACAGTTCCCGGATCGATCTGCCCTTGGCCCATTCGATGAGCGACTTGCTGCGCCCCTGATAGGTGACCTCAAAAGCATCGGTCATCTGCTTTTGTAGCCACTGCACCAAATCCCGCAGAAAATGGGATGACTTGGACTCGTAGGTGGACTTAGCGTACCCCGATGACGTGGAGGCCAAGTCTAGGGACGCGGCGTAGTTTCCGAGTGCTGTGCGGAACTCGCTGTCCATGTTGGAGAGCCGCAAAAACAACTCGTCGGAGTTTTTTTCATCCTTGAAATACGGCGCATCAAAGGGCTGAATGAAATAGAGGTAAAAGTCCCTCGGTGGGATGGCGGTGGAGCGTTCGTTGGGCGCACCTAAGAAGAGATACCCCTGCCGTGCTGCCTTCCGCTCCAGCCACTCCAGCTCGTACTGCCAGATCTTGTAGCCAGTGACGTAGGTCTGGTCCGTACACTCCATGACCCGTTTCAGGGCCTCGTAGTAGTAACGGTCTAGCTGGGAGGCATCGAGGCTCTCGGCACGCTTCTCGATCAGCGCGTCAAAGTCGTCGGTCTTCTTTAGGTCGAGATAGAACTGCCGGTTGTCCGAGTTCGATGAAATGAATTGACCGTTGACCGTCTTGTGAATTTCCCTGAGAACGGTCTCCACCTGCGAGAGCAGATCGTCGGCCGGATCGCCGCCCAATTCCTCAATATCCGGTTGATAGAGGCAAAGCTCGTCCCGCAACTCCTCGGCCGTTGCGCCCAAGGTGGCATAGATGTCCCCGGTGGTAAGCCGGTGTACTGAAAGGGCATGGATGAGCCGCAACGCCATGGGCTTGTAGGCCGGGCGCGTGAAGGCCTGCTGGATGCGGGATTCCAGCACTTGGCTACAGTCAATGACCGCCTTGATGTCCGGTACGGCGCGAAACGAGGGATTCTCGCGGAGATTGGTCCAGTAGGTGTCGTAAGCAATAAGCCCCGGACGGTCGTCCGGCATGTCTTGGTCAAGAATCTTCTCCATGGCCAGAGAGAGTGTCTTCAACACCTCGCGCTTCTCCACGGCGCTCACCCGCTCAAAGGTGTCTATATAATCGGGATGCACCGGAAAGAGGCGGACGAACTCATCCAAGCGCTCGTTCATCTGGCCATAGAATTTGCCGAAGGGCGTAAGGTATTCGCGTATTTTGACCTGTTGCTCGCCTGTCTTCTTGAGCAGCCGCTCCGCCACCACGAACTTGACGTCTTTGCGGGCGATGAGTACTTGCTCAAACCGATCCTTCACGCGGCGGATGCTGTCGGCCACAAAGGAGAAACGAGGACTATCGAAGATAGCTTCTTGGACGCCGGCCATGAAGCGAAAGCGCAGGTCCTTGCAGACTTCGCCGATCTCACGGAGGAAGTTCAGATCCAAGATGAGCTCTTGGTCCTTGCGGGCACGCAGATAGTCGAGCAGTTCGTCCACCACGAGTAGCAGACCGTGGTCTGGAAATTCTTGGTGGAATGCGCTCATCATCTCTTCAAAGGAGCGTTTGTTGCCGGATACTTGGTCGGCGCGGGGGAAATTGTAGCTTGCTCCCAGCGTACCAAGCTGCTCTTCTAGTTCCTTCACGAGGATGTCTCGCAGGGACATAGTGACGGATCCGATCTCGGTACGGACCACCTTGAACCGGCCACCGATTTTTCCGGCAGCATCCGCCACGTCGGCGTTGTTGAGGCTGGAGGCAAGGTCGGGATTCTCCACAAGCGCAGAGATCACCGCCATGAGGTGGGATTTACCCGTGCCGTAGTTGCCTACGACCAGAAGCCCCTTATTGTCGGTGGGCTGCTTAAACTGCAACTGGGGAAGAACCAAACCCGTCAGCTTTTCCGCCATCTCCTCGGATATGACGTAGGTCTCGACAAGTCGCCGGGCCGCAGTGGCTTCGTCGGCATCTCGCAACTGGACCACAGACTCAATGGGTTCAAACTGAATCAGAGCCCCGTATTTCATCGCATCTGCTCTCTTGCAGTGAAATCTGTTGGTTTCATATCGTCATCTCTGGGCTTACTACCAGGAAATCACGTATCAGATAGTGTCTGTACTCCGGGTACTCCGGAGCGGCATAGGTCAAAGAATCTTCAACGATGATGCCGTTCCATGCGGCCACCACAGTCTTATTGCGAGAGAGTCCCTGGAGCAGCCGAAGCGGATCCTGTTGCAAGCTAATGTCGAATATGACTTCGATGTTGTCGAGTAGGATCGTCTCGTCGCCGCCATTGCCGACGATTTCCCGAAGAAGAGGCAGTAGCTGCAAGGCCCGTTGGTGCTTGGTCAACTCCAGCATCCGGAGAGAAAGCTCGAGGTTGACATTCACCAAGGGCGCACCAGTGCGATTCCGCACATCCTGCAACGCAGTAGTTTTGCCTGCGCCTACCGGTGCGACGACCAATACCAGCCGATTATAAAGACCGGAGGCCGGTCCGACCTTTCGCACGATCTGATCGGCAAGAGAGTCCGCCATCACGCTTCTCCTGTGGGTTTCAAGTCTGCCGCCTGTGGTGTGCTCAGCCTCTCAGCCTCAACCACAAGCTACGCCTCCTTGCCCGCTGCACACTAATATCGCCCAGCGCCGCGCTCAGGGAAATGGCCCCATGTACCAACAGCCGCCCCGGCGCACACAACGCCAACGCCGCCGCGTCGTGCTGGCCTGCTTCTTCGCCATGTCGGCGCACAAACCGGAAATTTTTGTCTGGTCCTAAGGCCGCATGGCCTCGCCGCGCAGCAGCATGGCGCGGATGTCGTAGCGGCCCGGACGCTCGACCGGCAAGGCCCCGGCCTCGAGCATCACCTCCAGCGGCGAGGCCATCGTCCGCAAGGGCAGCGCGGTCACCTCGTGGAGCCGCGCCGACTCGTACGTGGCCATGATGATCTCCACCGCCGCCCGGCCGTTCTCCGCTTGGCCGCGATGCTCGACCCGGCCTTCGATCCACTCTACGATCTCGCGCTGCTGTCCAACGCTGGGGTCCTCGCCCTCGCCTGGACGCTCCTCCCAAGTGCCGGTCTTGCTGTTGAGCAGCCGCACCTTGCGCTCGTCGAGTTCAATTATGCCCTCCGAGCCGTAGAAAACCCCGCCTTGGTAATTGGGGCCGGCCAACTCCTGCAAAAGCTGGCCGATGGCCCGGTTGTCGAATTGCACCACGCACAGACTGCGATCCTCAATGGGGATGTCGCGCTCAAAGCGCTCGGTCTTGCGCTCGATATTGCCCATCACCCACACCGCCTGCGGATCGCCCATCACGTAGCGCATCATGTCCAACAGGTGCGAGCAGTCGTTGAGCAAGCCCTGTCCGCCGCGCGCGCTGACCTGCCGCACCGCGCCGATGGCCCCTGCTGCGACCAGTTCCTTGGCCAAGGTCCACGCCGGATTGAAGCGGCGTTGGTGGGCAATGGCCAGCTTGACGCGGTTGCGCTGGGCGGCGATTAGCATGGCGTCGCACTCGCCCAAACTAGTCGCCATGGGCTTTTCGCACAGCACGGCTTTGGGCTTGCGCGCACAGGCGGCAATCGCCATGGGCGCGTGCAGCTTGTGCCAAGTGCAGATCGAGACTATGTCGAGTGCTTCCGCGTCGAGCATCTGGCGGAAATCCTCATAGCGCTCGGCGATCCCATGCCGCTCGCCGAATTCCTCCCGCGCCGCAGCCACCGGATCGGCCAGCGCCACGACCTCGACTTGGTCCACCCCGTTCCAGCCTTGTATATGGTAGTTGGCGATGCTGCCGCAGCCGATAATGCCCACTCGGTACTTTTCTGCCATGTCGGCTTCCTTTGTTGGTGGTTTCCGATTTGGTCGCGGTATGAGTCGATGATTCTCCAGTGGATTGCAGATGACTCTGTCAAAAGAGGAACTTGTGCAGTCGATAAGTCATTGTACATGTCCCTCAACTTGTGCAGTGGACAAGTCGGCCTCCGCGCTAGTTAATCCACTCGACAATCCTATCCGCACCCAACCGCCCCTCCTCAACCACGAGCCGTGTTCCCATACCCGCCGCACCATAGCATCGCCTAACGACGCGCTGTGGGAAATGACCCCCTCCCCCATGTACCAACAGCCGCCCCGGGGCGCACAACGCCAAGGCCGTCCGCACATCGCCCAAGGCGCGAATCCCCGGCGCGAAAAGCGCTCCGCTCCACGCTTGGTCGTCTCCCAGATCGCGACCACCCCAGTCCACCGCGGTGCTGCCGACGCCACTGGCCAACGCCCGCGCAAATAGGCACCAAACGCCGGCCTCGCCCTGACCGACGAGGTGGCGCTTGCCCACGCGCAGGTGCTGGTCCAGATAGGCCAGACCCGTGAGGATGTCCTGCACCCGGCAGGCCATCGTCGCCTGATTGTACGTGTGGTACAGGGGATCCGCCTCGTCGTGCCCTTCCCGCGCTGCGCCAGCGGTCAGGAAAGGAGCGACGACCAGCACGGCCTGCCCTATCTGCAACAGGCCCTGCGCCAGCGCACCCGGCACCCCGTCCGCCCAATGCACATCGGCAATTAGCGTTGCTGGCACCTTGCCTTGGGGACCACGCGGAAGAAAAAGCACCGCCCGCACCCGCTCCCCTCGGCCCACGCGCCCCAAGACCAGTTCCTCGGCCACATAGCCCGCCTCCCGGCGAAAGCCCAAGCTCTCGACCACTACTTGAGGCGCGGCATCCACCCCGAGCAGACTCGCCAACGCCGGGCGCGTCTGCCGCTGGAAGCACCCCAATCGCGCTGCCAACCGCTTCTCGCTGCGGGCGATCACGGCCGCAAAGACCCCTTGCGCGTCGAGTGCATGGGCCGGTTTTTCGCGCCGGCTGAACACCAGCAAATCCTCGTCCTGCTCCACGGCAAACGCCTGCTCGGCGACCCTGCCGCGCCCGCCGAGCAGGTGGCGTTTGAAAAACGCGTACACCGCCTCGCGGCTCGGCTGGTTGTAGTTGTGCGGGGCGTCTATTTGCACCTCGCGCACCTTGTTTTGCGCCCCGTAGAGGCCGTAGATCGCCCGCACCGCCGGGAACTCAACCTCCGGCGTGTTCGCCGTCCAGTCGCCGCTACACGACACCAGCAGCAAGGGCCTCGGCGCCATGCAGCTCGCGATTTCCACATTGTTGATGTCCAGCCGCAAGTGGCCCTGATTCTCGCAGCGACAGCCGCCCTGCATAAAGGCCGAGACCATGTTGACGGGCGCTGCTGCCTTGATCCGCTCATCAACCGCCATCAGCAAAAAGGTCTGCGTCCCCCCACCGGACGCGCCCGTGCAGCCAATGCGCTCGGCATCCACATCCGCCAGCGCTGCGAGGAAGTCAACCACCCGAATGCTGTTCCACAATTGCAAGCTCAGCGCGCCGATTCCCCACAGGGCCTCGCGCCGCCCCCCAATCTCCCGATGCACCAATTGGTCGCTGTCGTTGTACCCGACCATGTCGTACGAAAAGGCCACCATGCCCTGCCGCGCAAAGTTGATGCAGCGGCCGGCAATCGACCCCCGCTCAGTGTTTTCGAGACGCCCCCGCTCCCAGTGGCCGTGCGGACAGGCAATAGCGGCAACCGGCCCCTCACTTAGCGGCCGGTACAAATTGCCACAGACAAAGAAGCCGGGCAGGCTCTCGAAAAAGACCTTTTCCACCCCATAGCCCTCCCGCTCAATCCGCCCAAAAATCTGCGCCTTGAGCGGCGTCTCGTCCGGCAGCGGCCACAAGCCCGCGCAAACGAGAATGTGCCGGCGGATCGCCGCCGCCCGCTGTTCCCACTCTTCCAGCGTCCGATAGCGGCGCAAGGCCCACGGCGTATTAACGTTTTTGGCTGCGTCCAGCCGCTCATCCCTTGCAACAGTCATACTACGTCCTCCTAAGGTGGGTGTACCAAGCCGTGCCTTACGCCGTAACGGCACCCGACATCAAACCGGCCGTCAGCCGCTTTCGGACCAACAGGAACAGCAAGACCGTAGGGATAGTCGCCACCACTGCGGTGGCCATCAAATAATTCCATTCCACCACGTTGTTTTTTTCCCAAGCGTAGAGCGCCATGGTAATCGGCTGCATGGTCCGTTTGGAAACCAGCACTAGCGCAAAGATGAATTCGTTCCAAGCGCTGACAAAGGTAAAAATGGCCGTAGTCGTCAGCCCGGGGGCCGTTAGCGGCAGGGCAATTCTGAAGATCATCCCCGTCCTCGAGAGGCCGTCAATCATGGCGGCATCCTCCAATTCCTCGGGGATGTTCTTGAAAAACCCTCTCAACATCCAGATGGAAAACGGCAGGGTAATCGCCGTATTCACCAAGATCAAGGCCGTGTACGTATCCAAAAGTTGCAGGGTTTTCATCATCTCAAACAAGGGGATGAGGACAATCACAGGCGAAAACATCTGCGCCACGAGGATGCCCATGCCGAATAGACCACGCCCGCGAAATTTGCTACGCGCCATCGCATAGGCCGCCGGGGCCGCCACGAGGATGTTGAAAAATACCGCGGCCAAGGCGATGAACAGACTGTTCAACAGGTGCCGCGCCATTGGAATGCGGACGAAAATATCCACGTAGTTGTGCCATACAACCACGCGGGGGATCAGCGTTGCCGGCGCGTGAAATACTTCCCCCATCGTCTTTAACGAGGTGCCGACGACGACCAACAACGGCAAGAGGGCGAAGAGGGCAACCCCCGCCAGAAGCGTAGCTCGCAGCAGCGCGACGGGCACGGCTAGGTCTCTTCCCGGTAGAAGAGACGCCACTGGAGGAAGCTGACGGCGACCAGCAGCAAGAAAGCCAAAAAGGCCATGCTGCTGGCCTGGCCAAAGTTGAAGTAGCCAAAGGCGCGGCGAAAAATTTCGGTGACCACGATTTGGGTCTGGTTGGCCGGCCCACCTCCGGTGATCACATAGATAAAGACAAAACTGTTGAAGGACCAGATGAAACTGATCAACAAAACCGCCAGCGCGACGGGACGGAGCAAGGGGGCGGTGATGTAGCAAAACTTCTGCCATGCCGTAGTCCCGTCTATAATGGCGGCCTCGTACAGGTGGATGGGAATGGACTGCAAGGCCGAGAGGAAGGCAAAGGTGGTAAACGGCAACGCCGTCCACAGTCGGGCGAACAGGGCACCGCCAAACGCCGTCGAAGCACTCGTCAACCACTGAACGGGATGATCGACGATGTGCAGAGACAGCAACAACGCGTTGAGGTGTCCGTACTCGCCGTTGTACATCCACTTCCAAGCAATGGCCGCCACTACCAGCGGCGTGGCCCAAGCGAGGATCAACGAGCTGCGAATCAATTCGCAGACGATCGTGCTGCGGCTCAACAACAGGGCGGCACCCAAGCCCGCTCCCACATTCATCAATACGGCGAGCAGTGTCCACACGGCCGTGTTTTTGAGCACCAGCAGAAAAACATCGTCCCCGACGAGGTCCGTATAGTTCTGCACGCCCACAAAGACCGCCCCTTTGTAGGAAGTGTGGTAGAGGCTGGTTTTGAGGATTTCGACCATGGGAAATCCCATGAACAGCAGCAGCCAGAGGGCGGCTGGCGCGATGTAAAAATAGGCCAACCGGCGTTTCTCTCTTTCCACGATAATTTCCCGCGAGAAAATAGTATCTCAAGGCATGGGTAGTGCCGGGTTTTCCAGCTCTTGCAGCAAGCGGTCATGCACGGTGTTGAGTGCCGCGGCAGGGGTCGCCGCACCCGCCAAGACCATCTGGATCGCCTCGCCCCATCCATCCTGAATTTTGGTCCATTCTGGATGTTGGGGCGTCAAGCGCAGCAACTTTAGCTGCGCCTGATAATTCCGTATCGGGACTGACTGGTAGTAGGGATCGTCGGCCACGTCTTTGGTCATGGGCACGCCCCCCACTTCCACATCGATCAACTGGCGATTTTCCAAGCGTTGGATAAAACGCATAAATTCAGCCCCTAGATCTTTGTGCTGCGAAGTGGAAAACATGCCTAAGACATCGACAATGAGCAACATCTTCCGCTCCTCGCCATCTGGAATCATCAAGGGCTCGCATTCAATGCCCGCATCCCGGCACATCCCGTCCTGCCACGGTCCGCTGAACAACATCCCCACCTTGCCCGCGGCCATCTCGGCATAACATTCGTTGGCATTCAAATTTAGAATGCCCGGAGGCATGACTTGCTCCAAAAGCTGCATGTTGGTCAGGAACTCGACATAGGCGATGGCTTGGGGGCTGTTGAGCGCCAGCTTGCCCTCCCGGTCGAAGAAGTGGGCCCCAAAACCCCACATCATTGCGATCTGATCCTGCATTAGGTGTTTCGGCCGGCCAGCGCCGATACAAAATCCATAGCGCTCGGGCGGCTGGTTGAGCGCATTCGCCAGCGCGCGGACCCCTTCCCACGTCGTCGGAGCTTCTTCTGCTCCCGCCTGCATCCAATCTCGGCGCACGTAGAGCGTCCGGTTGGCCCCCACCAGCGGCACCCCGTAGGTCTTTCCCTGGTACTCGCCCGCGCTCAGGGCGACGTCAATCCACGCTTGGCGTTCGGCCGCGGTCATAAAAGCATCTAGCGGCTCCAGCACGCCCCGCTCGGCATATTCGGGTATCATGCCCATGAAGAGGAAGCCCAAATCGGGCAGGTTGTCGCCCTGTATCATGGTATTGTAAAACGTCGGACCCTGGTCATAGGAAACGTATTGCTGTTCAAGGGTCACCCCGGGATGTTCGGCCTCAAACCCCTTTTTCCATATCCCGTAGGTCTCGAGTTCGGGGCCCATCCAGACGATTTTCAAAATCGCGTCTCCGTCCCCGGGAACGTCCGCACAGCCGGACCAGACGGTCCCAAGGACCAGCCATATCCACGAGGAGAGGGGACGACGATAGGCTAAACAAGCCGCGCATTTGGCGAGCGTCATAAACGCACTTTCTCGCTTGGGTGAGTTGCAAACAGTAGATTAGCAATTGGATGTCGTGCAATTTTTCGCCAGCAGTCAAAATAGGTAGAATGCGGAGCACACAACAGCAAGCCGCCGCGGGAAGAGTTATTGGGCTGGGACCAGCGAGCGTCTCCGTTTAATATCCCAACGCCTCTGGGAGGATTTTCCAACATGAACCAAAATCTGGCTGGATTTCTAGGGCTGGCTTTGTTGACCATTGCCCCGGTGCGAGCACTTGAACGCCCCGACAAAGAGTTTGCAATTTTCCAATTTCCCCCCACTATGATACCCCGCATTGATGGGCGCACCGACGACTGGGAGATCGTACCCGAATCCTATGTAATTGGAACCGAGGAACTGGCAGAAACCGTCCAAGGCAAGGGCACCAACCACGACCTAAAAGACCTCGAGGTCGCCGTGCGGGTGGGCTGGGTCCATGGTTTGAACCGGCTCTACTTCCTCTACCAAGCCCGCGATGACCACTGGAACATGTACTACCGTCGCGGCGATATTTTTGAAGTCGCCGTCGATGCGGACCGCTCGGGCGGTCCCAACATATACAACCCCCAGTTGGATGAGTGGGACAGCCACTTTGCGTTCAAGGGGGTACACGCGCAGAACTACCACATTTTCACGCCGCCCGGACCGGGCCGCGACTGGGCTTTCATCTGGGGCTGCCAGCCGTGGATCGGCCGGCTGCCCTACGCCAACCACGCGTACTCCTACGATTTTGCCGAAGGCGAAAGCGGCCGGCTGGTGCTCGAATTTTGGATCACTCCTTTTGACTATGCCCCCTACGAGGGGCCCGAGCGAGCGGTGGTGTCCAAGCTAGTGGAAAACGCCCTCATTGGACTATCGTGGGCCGTGCTCGACTACGACGAGAACAACAGTTCGTACGAGGGCTTCTGGAATCTTTCCCACAAGACCCGCATGGACTCAGACGCCTCGAACTTGTGCGCCTTTCGGCTCATGCCGCTCGCAAGCAGCTTGCGCCAGCCGCTCGAGGCGCAGTGGGAATTCCAAGTGGTGGATATGGAGCGCAGATTAGTGGCCTTCAAAGACCTTTCCCACGGCACTATCACCTCTTGGTCGTGGGATTTTGACGATGGCACTACCTCGGCCGAACAACATCCCATACACCAGTACAAAGAAGCCGGGGGATACACGGTCGTCCTCACCGTCCAAGGGCCGGAGGGCACGGCGCGCCGCGTCAAAGTGAGGCAAGTAGTGGTGCGCTAGGTTGCAGGATGCCGCTCAGCAAACCCCGAGCTCCACGCAACTGAGCCGCCCCCCCGCCAGAGGGCACACCACGCCGCCGCGGCACGGCCACAAGCCGCGAATCTCTAATTGGGCTGCCTCTGCATTAGACCGCAAGTGCATAAAATCGGCCAGTTCCCTTTCCATCTCCAGCAGACGCCCGCTCCTAAATGGATCGTTTAGGGTAAACGCATACACGACGCGCTCGACCCGAGCAAAGTACTCGACGTAGCGCTCCATGGCCTTGGCGATCCGCTTGATATTCATGCCCGGCCCACAGGCATTGAAGAGCCGATAGCGCTCGGCTGGGCGCTCCCGATTCAATCGGCTCTCCAAGACATCTGAAAAGCGCTCCGCCACCCGCACCCCCTGACCAAAGCCAAAGGAATCGCCGATTACTAGGATAATTTTGGCCCTTTGCGCGTCGAACTCTGCCATCGGCCGCTCGCGCAGTTGTTCTTCGTTGCGGCGCATCTCAATGGCATTGGGTACTTTGCGCGGCGATAGATTGGCGAGGGTGGAATCGCGGTTGGCATTGCCCAGATAGGTCAACTTCCCCAACGGGTGTGCCCGCCGCAGATCCCAGTCGGGTACACCCGCAAAGTGCTCGTCGTAGCACCACAGATCGAGGCTTGGATCACTCGTCTCGTAATAGACCAAGGGATAGATCCGCTCGGACCGAGCGAAGAGCCAAAAAGAGACTTCAATGACGAACGAGCTAACTACCAAACTGGCAACTGCCAACAGCAGCTTACCGCCGATATCGATTCGCTCCATTATGTAATGATTAAACCGACTGCTCATAGGACAATCGGGGCGAATTTTATCTATTCTCCTACCCGACCCTAGCCGCGTCCCTCCGCGATCAATTCCCGACCCAACTTTTCGATGTTCTCGTCGAAATAGCGCACCTCATCTGCGTACGAGGTGCGCAGATCTTTCAACCAGCGCCCGAACAATTCTCTCTCGCGCTCCTTGCGGATATTAGCTCTTATCTGCTTCTCGCGCTCTTCGTAGGAACGCGCTTTTGCTTCTCTACGACTGAGGATTTTGGCGATCGAGTGGGAAGGCCCGACCTGCATGGGACCGATGAGGGAACCGATCTCCCCCTCTAAGGCTGCTGCGACCAAGGCCCCAAAGCGCGCCGTTTCGTACCAGTAGAGATGGTAATGCCCCTCTTTTTCACTAGCGCCCGGCCGCAGGCTGCGGGTGGCGGCTAGTTGCCGCATGATGTACTCTTCGGCCAATTCTTTTGCGCTCGCTGCCGTGGCTATTTCCTCCAAGATCGTCTCCAGCCCGCCCGGTTTGTCCAGCCGCTGGCCGAGCCATTGCAAAACCTCGAGCTCGTCGTCCAGCGCCCGCAGCACCTGCACTTCCTCGGTCATATCCAGCCCGCTGTGCTGCTTTTGTTTTATCCTAACGAGCAGGTCAATCAAAGGCGAAGCCCGGCCAAAGAGGGCACCAATCTCGGCGAGCAGGGCCTCGGCCTCGGCCTCGCTAGCCAGTTGGATCTCCACCACACTCACCTCCGAGGCGGTCCGGTATTGGTCCTTGGTCTTTTCGTAATAATCGAGTACCTCCTGTTCGCTTATCTCCTCGTCGGTAGAGGTCGCAATCTGGCGCATGGTCACAATCAGCACTTCTTCTTCCTTGCGCTCGACCCATTCTTCGAGTTCGCGGTCGAGCTCCAATTTATCCGCCTCCATCCAGATGAGCTGCGGCATTACTACGTCGCGTTGCAGAAAATGGGCCACTCGCGCACTGTCGGATACGTCTCGGCCCTGGCGAAGGACCGGGGATTGCAATATGGCTTCCCCGAGCGCGATCTGGCCGCCCTCGTACCTAAAGAGCGGCGTCTGGGCGGCCCCTTCTAAAATCTGGAACGTCTTTTTGCCGGTCGCCGGATCCTCCCGACCGCTGCGCAAAATTTCCATCAGGATGCCCAAACCGTGCGGATCCGGCGTCAATTGGAACTGCTCGGCCAGCGAATCCGCATACGCCTTTCTGCGGGCGTCCAACCGCTCCTTGGACAGCGTCTTAAAGAGAAATTCCCTCGTTTGCTCGTAAGACCCCTGCAACTCGGCCAAGACCTTGAAAATTTCGTAGCCCTGAGGGACGGCTATAGGCTCTGATATTTCCCCTACTTTGAGGCTGAAGAGTATATCGCGCACCAGTGGCAGGGCGTGGAAGCGACTGTAATACTGGGGTTTCACGCCCCCCAGCGAGGCCGTGCGCGAATGGGTCGAAAATTGACGCGCTACTTCTTCAAAGGGGATCCCGGTCCGCAGGGCGGCCAGCGCCTCCTCGGCGCGCTCTTGGGTGGGTACGACGATATGGGCTATTTTGATCCAGCGCTCCCAGTGCTGCTCGGCAAAGACGCGCTGCATTTCCTCCTCGGTAATGGAGACCTGGGCCTCGACGGCGCGCTGCTCGAGCTCTCGTATCAGCCGCCGCCGCAGGGCCGTCGCCACCTCCCTGACAAACGCCGGACTCCGGTCTAATTTGCCGGTGCGCGCTTCGCGGAGAATGAGGGCCCGATCGATCAGCGACTGCAAGTATTCGCGGACCTTGGCGCCGCCCTCCTGCTCGCTTTTGGCCCACTCGGCCACATTGTCGATCAGGTAGCGCATATCCCGGTCCGTGATCAACTCTGCGCCGACCTGAGCCAGCGGCAATGCCTCCTTTTCGGTGCTCGGCTCCTGCTGTCCACAAGCAACGAGCGCCGCAATGCTCAGGGCGCTCCACATCGACAAATTTCGCAAGTATGCCCTCTCCTGATTCGGGATCGGTGGTCCCGGGAAGTGGTTGACGCTGCTAAGGATAAGGTCTTAAAAAGTAAAAATCCAATACCCGCTTTCCCAAGTCCCTAGGGCCTCCTTTCGCGTCAAGTAGCCCGCGCCCACAACATCGCCCGCTCCGCGTCGATCTGCGGATACACGGTCTCTCCCGGGGCAAAACGCCGCTCCTTAGACGCGACGATGTGGATGGACGCCCCGGCCCACTCTACCACCAACACCCACACCGCACCAGCGTCCTCCACCAACCGCACCCGCCCGGGCACCGCCCCTCCACGCACGGCCACATCCTCCGGCCGCACCCCCAAGAGCATCTGGCCAGCCCCCTGACTCGCCGCCATCACCCGCTCCCCACTCTCTCTCACCCACGCATCCCCGCGCCGCTGCACGCGGAGGATGTTGATCGCGGGTTGACCCAATTGGCGCGCCACTACGGGCGAGACCGGCCGGCGATAAATGGCCTCCGGGCTGCCCTGCTGCAAAATCCGCCCCGCGGCCAGCACGGCCATGGAATCGCCCATGGACAGAGCCTCGGCTTGGTCGTGGGTCACGTAGATCGCCGGGATGCCCAACTCCTGCCGCAACAGGGCCAGCTCCAAGCGGAGGGCCTCCCGTAGCTTGGCGTCCAAATTGGTCAGGGGCTCGTCAAAGAGAAACAGCCGCGGCCGCCGCACAATCGCCTGCCCAATGGCCACCCGCTGCATCTCCCCGCCCGACAGGCGGGCCGCCGGCCGGTCGAGCAGCCGCTCAATCCTCAGCAGCTCGGCCGCCCAGCCGACGCGCCGCTCGATCGCCCCGCTCGACATCTGCCGGCGCGGGGCCCTGAGCGGAAATTCCAAGTTGCGCCGCACGCTCCAGTCGGGATACAGGGCAAAGTGCTGGAAGACAAATGCAACGTCGCGGTCGGCTGGCGGCCAGTGCGTCACCTCCTCGCCACCCATCTCGACCCGACCAGCATCGGGCACATCCAACCCGGCGACTATTCTCAGCAGCGTGGTCTTGCCCGCGCCGGTCGGCCCCAGCACCACCAGCATCTCGTCGGCCCCCAGCGACAGGTCAATGCCAGACAGGACCTCGGCCTTCCCAAAGCACCGCGTCACCCCTTGTAGCTGCAACCAAGACACTGTTAAAGCCGCTGACCGCTCGCCGGATCAAATAACAGCACCCGGGCAAAGTCCAAGCCCAAGGACGCTCCCACGGCCACCCGCTCCCGCTCGGCCACCCGCATGACCAGCCGGCCGCACTCGGCCCGCAGGTGAATATGACGGCACGCGCCTTGGTATTCGTCGCGCACCACCTCGGCCCGCAGCCGCGCTTTGGCGGCTGGCCGCACGAACTCCGGCCGCACCCCCAGCGTCGCTGGCCCCGGCCACCCCGGCTCGGCCAGCGGCCAAACCAACCCGGGCGCAGCAAAGCAGCCCTCGCGGACTTCTCCAGTGATGAAATTCATGCTGGGGCTACCGATAAAGTGCGCCACAAACAGGTCGGCTGGCTGGTCGTACACCAAGGCCGCGGCCCCGCTCTGGCGGATCCGGCCCTCGTCCATGACCACCACTTGATCGGCCAAGCTCATGGCCTCCTCTTGATCGTGAGTCACATACAAGGTGGCAATCCCAGCGTCGAGCTGTTGAGCGCGGATCATCTCCCGCATCTCCCGCCGCAAATCCGCGTCGAGCGTACCCAAAGGCTCGTCCATCAGGTAGAGCTGCGGCCGCCGCACCATGGCCCGCGCCAAGGCCACCCGCTGCTGATCGCCGCCGGCTAGCTGCCGAGGATAGCGCCCGACCAACGCGCCCAGCCCCAACCGCTCGACAATGTCGGCCACCCGCTGCCGGCGTTCCTGACGGCTCACCCCCATGCTCTCCAGCGGAAAGCCGATATTGTCCTCGACCTTCAGGTGCGGATAGAGCGCGTAAAACTGAAACGCGAACCCCACGTCCCGCTCGGCGGGCGAGCGACTGGTGATGTCTGCGCCGGCCAGCACAATCTGCCCGGCCGTAGGCTTTTCGAGGCCAGCGACCATCCGCAGCGTAGTCGTCTTGCCGCACCCGGAAGGCCCCAACAGCACGGCGAACTCGCCCTCGCCGCAGCGCAAGTCAAGGCCCCGGACCGCACAAGTGCCGTCGGCATAGGTCTTGGTCAAATCCCGGCATTCGAGAAAGCTCATGGCTCATCCATCTGCCGACGCGAAGTCGCAACGTGCAACAGCGTGCAGGCGATCGCGACAAAAAACCCATACTTCAGCCCCACTCCCCAAAACGGTTGCAGCATCAATCCCACTCCAGCAACCATGCCCACGAGGGCGCAGCGATCCAACCAGCGGATCATCGCTTGATCGTCCCAAAGGTAACGCCGCGCAACAGATGCTTGCGCACCAAAATTGTGAAGACGATGATCGGCGCGACAAAAATCAGCATCCCGGCGCTGATTTGTGCCCACGGCAAGCCCGACACATTGCCCTGCAAACCAGCGAAGTAAACCGGCACCGTAACGGCCTGTTGGTTGTTGAGCGTCATGGCAAACCCGTACTCGTTCCACGCCGAGATCAGGCAAAACACCGCAGTTACCGCCATCCCGGGCACGGCCCGGGGCAGGACGACCAAGCGGAAGGCTTGGAAGCGGGTATAGCCAGCCACCAGCGCGGCCTCTTCGTACGCCGTAGGTATTTCGTCGATAAAGCCCTTCATCAACCACACGGCTAGCGACATGTTGAACGCCGTGTACAGCAGCACCAATCCTATATGGCTGTTCTGGAGATCGAATTCTCGATACATCATCAACACCGGCACGACCACGGCGAGGGGAGGCAAAAAGCGCGTCGAGAGGATGAAGAACAGCCAATCGCGCCCCCCGGGGATGGCAAAGCGGCTAAAGCCATAGGCCGCACAGGTGCCAATCAGCACCGAGCACGAGGTGCTGAGCAGGCCAATGACCAAGCTATTGCCCAAGTAGTGGAAAAAGGCGTGCTCCCCGCCGGCGTACACCTCGGCGAGTTGGCGGTAGCCGTCGAGATTGGCGCGGAAGTAGATCCCGTCGGCTGCGACCTCGCTGGCCCAAGTGGGTGCGAACTTAGGATGCACGGCAATGCTGTCGTCCCGCGTCTTAAACGAGGTCAGCAAGAGCCATAGCAGCGGCAGCATGGCCGCGCAGAAGTAGCCCCCGACAAAGACGATCCCCAGCCCCTTCACCGCGCCCCGGCCTCCTCGCGCCGCTGCACCGCGCTCATGTAGCGCACAAACACACTCGCCAGCGCAATCACCAGCACCAGCACCACGTACGAATACGCCGCGCCCAGCCCCACCTTGCCGTCGCGGAACACCACCTGATAGAGCAGGGCGCTCACCGTTTGCGTCGCGGGGTCGTTGGGGCCGGTGATGGCCATGACCAAATCGAACTGCTTGAGCGCGTCTGTGGCCCTCAGCAACACGGCCAGCCCCAAAAGCGGCGCGCACAGCGGCAGGGTAATCCGGCGGAAGACCTTCCACCGCGAGGCCCGATCAATGGCCGCGGCCTCGTACAGGTAGCCGGGGATGGCGTTGAGCGCCGCCAGCGCGATCAGCATCATAAACGGCGTCCACATCCACACGTCAACCAGCAAAATCGACAAGAGCTTGAGGTCGGGGTCTGTAATCCACTGGGGTTGGCCCAGCCCCAGCGCGCCGAGGCATTGGTTGAGGATGCCGTAGTGCCCGTTGAGCACCAGCTTCCAAAAGAGCGCGATCACGGCCGGCGGCAACATCATCGGCACCAAAAGCGCGGTCAGGGCAAACGCCCGGCCCCTGAAGCGATCTTTGAGCGCCAGCGCCAAGGCAAAGCCCAAGACTAGTTCCGCGGCCACGGCCATGCAGACAAAGAGCGCAGTCGTCCGCAGCGCAGCCCCGTATTGGGCAAACTTGAACGCCACGGCGTAGTTGAATCCCCCCACGAATTTCCACGCCCCGCCGACCAAGTCCACATTGGTGAAGCTGAGCGCGATGCTGTACAGCAGTGGGAAGACATTCACGCCAATGAGCAAGACGAGGGCCGGCCCCACAAACGCATACTGCGTCCAATCGCGGCACCGGCCCGTACTACCCCTCACGCCGCCTTCTACTCCATCTTGAGTTCCATCAGAATCATCTCGTGCTCAGCGGCCAGCGCGTCTAAGGCGTCTTCACTCGCGCTCGTTCCGTCGAGGGCCGCGCCCAAGTGGCGCACGGCCGCGGCTAACAGCTCGTTGTACACCGGCACGTTCCAAAAGTCCTGCAAATAATCCAGCGACGCGGCGAACGCGGCGTTGTACGGCGCGGCCGCGGCAAATTCCGCGCTCGCCAGCAGTTGGGTATTGGCCGTGAACGAGCCGGGATAGGCTATCCACTTCTCCTGTATGGCGGTCTGGGAAAACCAAGCGATAAACTGCTTGGCCCATTCCTGCTTTTGCGGCGCGGTCTTGGTCGAAATGCTAAAGCCCTGCCCGCCCAGCGAGATAACGCGCTTGTCGCCGTGGCGCGGAACCTTGAAGAAGCCTACTTGGTCGCCCATGCTGGCGACGATTCCCGGATAGAACGGAAAGTAGTCCAAAACCATGGCCGTGGAGCCGTTGGAGAACGCCTCTAAGTTGAAGAAGTAATCGGCGTTGGTGCCGCCTTCGGGCGCAAATTGCAGCAGGGACTTGAAAAACTCCAGCCCGGCCACGGCGCCCTCGGTGTTGAGGTGGCCCTGCACTTGGTAGCTTTGCGGATCGCCCCAAGCACCGCCCCAAGCCCAGAGAAAGGGCTGAAAACCCATGACGATGGAGTCGTACCCCCGGCCCGTCAGCAGCGAGCAGCCATAGCGCTTTTGCTGCGGGCGGTGGAAAAACTCGGCCAAGTCGCGAAACTCCTCCCACGTATCGGGCGCGGCCAGCGGGCGGCCGTAGCGAGCGGCAAACGCCTCCTGCTCGGCCGGGTCTGTAAACCAGTCGCGGCGATAGACAAAGCCAATGGCATCCGTCTGGCAGGGCGCGGCGAAAAACCGGCTGCTGCCCGGCGGGTATTCGCACAAATAGCGCGCGGCGCGCGGATGGATCGCGCCCATGTCAACGGCCTGGGGCAGCCAATCGGTCAGCTCCAGATACAGCCCCTTGGTCGCGCCGCGGCCGATCCACTGGCTGTCGCCCACGACGATGTCGAAGTCGGTCTGCTTGTTGCCAAAATTGAGAAAGACTTGATCCTGATAAGCCGGCCAAGGAATCTGGTACACCTCGACGGCAATCCCGGTCTGTTGGGCGAACTCGTGGCCCAGTTCCTGTAGTGCCGCGGCCGGATCCCATTGCGCCCACCAGATGGTAATTTTTTTGTCTTCGGCGCGGCCCGTTTGCACCGCCAGCAGCAGGGCCGCGGCCAGCCCGAGCATCCGCATCCTCATGGTTTACTCCTCTTAAAAGCGTTTTTAACGTCGGCAAGTCCTTGCCGCAAGCGCACTCACCGCACCAGAGCAAGTCGCAGGCTACCGATGGTACGCCCGGTCAATATCCGCCCGATTGAACCGACGCGCAATGGCCGCCTCTAGGCCCTGCTACCCAATCGGCTTTGTGCAGTAGAATGCTCGTCGTTTAACGTTACGAGAAGTGCGCCCGCGGCTGGAGACGGGATAGGGAAACCATGCGGGGGAACCGTCTCCCGCTGGATGATTGGTTATGCTGATCGGGTTCGTCCCGTCCGCATTCATTCGACAGCCACACGGCCGCGCCGGCACTCGGCTCTCCTCATTCTCCGCCGGCGTGCAGCTTTTCCAGCACCTGCCACTGTTGGCGCTGGCGGCTTTCGGCCGAGTCAAAGACCTCGCGGATGAAATGGTCTCGGCTTTTGCCACCGGCTAGTTCGGCTAGGCGGTTTTGCAAGTCGTCGTGCGAGGGATCGCGCTCTAGGGCCGCGCGATAGACCCCGCGCACAAAATCCGCTTCGGCAGCTTCGTCGAGCAAGTCTTGGGCTTCGTAGGCAAAGGCTTTGAGGGTATGGGCTAAAGAGGCGGCCAACCACGCCTTGTGCTCTGCAAACGGACCCAAAGTGCCGTACAACTCGGCGCACCGTTTGGGATCGCCAGCCACCTGCTGAGCTTCTTCTACAGACTTGCCGGCGGACCAAGCTTGCAGAGTTTGCACATAGGTCTTGGCCCGGCCTCGGCGCAGGTCGTCTATTTCCCAAACCCGGGCGAGCACATCCACGGCTGGCCGGCCCGGGTAGGTGCCGTCGCCGATGGCGCGGACCAGCAGGTCGAGGTTGTCAAAGGCTCGGTAGTGGGTCAGGGAATCAAAGCGCGAGATTAGGGAGCGGATGTGCCGCACCGCGTCGGGCAGTTCCTCCAGCGGAGCGACCCGGGCGTCGATGCGCTGCATGGCCTCGTCGGGTTCGTCGTGGTGGTGCAGAATGTTGCGCCAGTGGGAAGAAGGCATCTGGTCTCCTGTCGAGTCGGGTATTGAGCGGGTCGCGGGGCGGCCCAATTGTTATACGCGGAACAGATGGCCCTCGATGGGCAGGCTCACTTCAAGACCCGAAGTAGCCGCCTGCAGGCCAGCTTCCATAATCTCCTGGGCGTAGCGCGATTGGGTAGCGTTGGTCGTGCCTTGGGGCGACTGGCCCGAGCGGATGCAGTGGAAGAAATGCGTGGCGGCATCGCGCTGGGTGGCGGGCAATTCGTCGAGCTCCGCCGCCTCTCCCGTCCGGTTCTGGCGGGTGTACGCGGTCACTTGGTCCCCCACCACTAAAGTCCCCTCGGTGCCGTAGAGCACCACGTCGTGGGGCGGCACGTGGGGCACGGCTTCGGTCCAAGTCATTTCCAAGCGGCACAGGGCCTGGGGATAGCGCAGCACCATAATGCCGTTGTCGTCAACCGGCAAATGGGTCTTGAGTAGGCGGCCGGCCATGGCCACGACGCTGTGGGGCCGGCCCAAGAAGTGGACGCACAAGCTAGCGCCGTACCCGCCGTAGTCGTTGAAGGCCCCGGCCCCGTTGAGCTGGGGATCAAAGAGGAAGCCACAAAATTCGTCCGAGCAGCCCAACTCGTCGGGGCCGCAGTGGCCGCCGCGCCAAGTGAGCTGCCACAATTGCCCGATGGCCCCTTCCCGCACTAGGCGGTGAGCCGTGTGCAGCGGCCGCGACCAAGCCGTGGGCCAGTTGACCATCAGACAAATCTGGTGGTGCTGGGCTGCGGTCAACATGCGGTCGGCCTGTTCGAGGGTGGCGGCCATGGGTTTCTCGACCATCGCGTGGATGCCCCGGGCCGCACACAGCTCGACGATGGGGGCGTGGTGGGCGGTGGCCGAAAAGACGAATGCCGCGTCCGGGGTTTGCGCGTCGAGCAGGGCTTCGTACTCGCCGTACACTTGGTCGCAGCCGGTGCGCTGGCGGAAGCGGTCCTGCAGCACCGGGTCGGGGTCGGCACCGCCCACGAGCAGGGCTTCCTCCATGCCGGCCAGTTCCTTGAGGTTGCTCCACAAGTGGTCGTGGGCCATGCCCAGCACGGCAATTTTGATCGAATCAGTCATAGGTAACAAACTCCTGAGTATTGTTGAGGCGTGGATGCGGGCTGTCCCCCGTCTGGAGGACGCCAACGGGTCTGGTCAATCTATACCCCTAGGGACGGAGAGGGCAAGCCGCCTTGAACGAGGAAGGGCCGCCCGCTATAATACCCTTCCAAAAAACCAAAATCCTTATCGCGGAGGGATGCTCGTGAAAGTGGCCATTATGGGTGCCGCCGGGTGGGTTGGCCGAGCCGTGCTGGAAAACTTCGCCGGTCGCCACCAAGTACGCGCCTTCGATTACAGCCCCCAAGCGTGGGCAACGTACCGCCGCTTCGACGGCGACTGGGAGGGAGAAAAACGCTACGGGGACATCGCCGATTTCCACGCCGTCCACCGGACTTTGGAAGGCATGGACGGCGTCGTCCATCTCGCCGCCTACTTCGGCTACGAAAACCCGCCCGAGGTTGATGTGAACCCCTTTCTCATCAACCTCAAGGGCATGTGGAACGTCCTAGAGTCGGCCCGGCGGCACCAACTCAAACGAGTGGTACAGATGGGTTCCTGCGTCGTGCAGCATCCAGGCGGCCTTTTCCTGTCGTCGGAGGTGCGTAGCAAGGAAGGAAGCCTGTACGGCATCTCAAAGCGCCTGCAGGAGGAAATGTGCCGCCAGTTCCACGACGCCCATGGCCTGCGGATCATCGTTTTCCGACCCTGTAGCATCGGCGACAGCAGACTCGGCATCAGTCGAGACGGCCACCCCGCCCGCGGCGGCGTTAGCTGGGTCTGCCGGCACGATCTGGCGGAGGCCTGCCACTTGGCACTCACCTCTGAGACTATCGAGTTCGACATTATGCACACGGCCAGTCACCCAGACGCGGATAAGTACTGCAATGTGGCCCGGTCTCGGGAGCTACTAGGTCTAGAGTACCAAGGCCACTTCCCCAGCCACTGACAGCAGACCTTGCTCAACGCCTCGGAAAACCATCCTCCTCACCCAGCAATCCCCAAAGGAGCACCATGGCCCCACCCTACGATGTCCTACTCAAAAACGGCCACCTCATCGACCCCAAAAACAACATGGACGGCCCGGCCGACCTCGCCATCAAAGACGGCAAAATTGCCGCCGTAGGGCCGCAATTGCCCGGCACCGCACAACGACAAGCCAATGTCGCCGGCCTCTATATAACCCCCGGCCTCATCGACATCCACCTGCACGTGTACGGCGGCTTTGACGCTTGGCTCTTCCCCGACCCCCACAACCTGCCGCACGGAGTCACCACCTGCGTCGATACGGGCGGCGCTGGGTACGAGGACTTTGCACATTTCAAAGAGACCATCATCGACCCGTCCATCACCCGCGTCCTCGCCTTTGTCAACATCGTCGGTGCTGGCATGACCGGCCCCCCAGAGCAGGACACCACCGATATGGACCCCATTCCCTGCGCTGCAACAGTCGAGTGCTACTGTGAGCACATCGTCGGAGTCAAGTCGGCCCATTTTGGCGGGCCGGGCTGGGAGTCAACCGGCGGGGCCATTGAGGCCGCGCGGCGGGCCGGCACCATTGTCATGGTCGATTTCTCGCCCAAGCCCACCCGCACGTACCCCGAGTTGCTCGCCCGCTACAGCCCCGGCGACATCCACACCCACTGCTACTCCACGCGCACGCCCATGCTCGACGACGACGACCGCATTTTCGACTTTGTCTGGCAGGCGAGGGAGCGCGGCGTGATTTTCGACTTGGGCCACGGCAACGCCTCCTTCCGCTTCCACATTGCCGTACCGGCCATGGCCCAAGGCTTCCCGCCCGATACCATCAGCACCGACCTGCACCGCCGCAGCCGCCTGCTGCCCAATGCCACCATGAATATCACCATGTCTAAAATGCTGGCCCTCGGAATGCCGCTGCAAGAGGTCATCTACCGCTCGACCCAACGCCCCGCCGAAGTCATCCGCCGGCCCGAATTGGGGCACCTGAGCGTAGGTGCTGAAGCCGATGTAGCGGTGCTGGCCGTACGCGAAGGCCGCTTTGGCTTTGTCGATGCCACCCGCAGCACCCTGCAAGGCAGCCAAAAAATAGAGGGCCGCATGACTTTGCGGGCCGGCGAAATTGTCTGGGATCAGGACGGTTTGAGCTTGCCGTCTTGGGAGGAAGGGGTGCGCTAAGTGCAGCAGGTGTCTCGACCTATTGCAAGCCGGCGTAGAGGGTGACGAAGCTCTGGGTGGCTGTGAGAGCCGCGGCCGCGGCAAAATTTTTGCGCTCCACCACAAAGCCCGCTAGCGCTTGGATCCGATACCCTAGATAGGCCGATTCCGTCGCCAACTGGAAAGCCCAACTCAGCGAGTTAAAATCCTCGGTATCCCGGTCTAAATCGTCGAAAAACGCGTACTCCACCCCGGCTTGCACCTTGGTTGCCGACAAAAGCCGGGTCTCCAACAACACCGCAACCAACTCCAGCAGCGTCGTTTGCTTGGCTTGGTCAAACAGCGACCGACTCTGTTGCACCCATTCGCTCTTCCAGCGCGGCTCCACGATCACGCCCCGCCAAGCGTAGCGGTAGCTCGCCTTGTTGATCAAGCCCCAAAAAAAGTCCGACCGCGCTAGGGCGTACTGTTGGCGGCGCTCTGCGCCCATCAACTGCCGGAAATACACCGAGTTGAGCTTGCTCATCACCTGGAGGTTTTCGCCGGTCAGACTGTGGCCGACAAAGAGCTGATTGACCCACGTATCCCGCGCCAACAGCGGATCGGGCAAATGGGCCAATTGTCCGCCCCGCAAGGTGTTGTCTGGCTGCCACTGCAAGAGCGGATTGGGAATGTCGTCCGCGACCAGTTGGCTCATTTCAAACAGCCGCACCCGGCCCCAATCCGGCCACACCCGCTCGTAGCCTACCTGCACGTAGGTACTGTGATTCTGGCGGTCGGCTGCGATCTGTTCCTCGCGCAAGGCCCCAACCTTGAGCTGCCAGTGCCGACCTAGCCCCGCCCCGCCATAGACATTGAAACCGGCCTGATCGCGGCGATAGGGATAGTCCGGCTCGGTGTCGTTTTCGTACAGATCGACCCAAAAGTTGTGGTTCATATCTACGCCAAAGAGGAACTCGGGCCGGTCCACTTGGAAGCGCAGGAAGGGCTCTTGGTAGTCGGGGATGGCATTGGTCTTGACGCGGTTGTCGTTTTGGTTGAAGTCGGGCACCAAGTCGTTGTTCAGATCCCAGCCGGGAAAGACCTGTCGGTCGTCAACCAGAAAATCGGCGCGCAAGGCATCGGGGAAGCGATCTTGGTCGTCGTTGTCTTCGACCAGATCAAAGCGGTTGCCCTGCCGGGCGTAGTCGAGACCCGAGGTCGTGGTGACAAAGGCTTGGGTGTTGTAGCGCGGGTCCATGGAATACACCTCGCCGAACACCAAAAACGGCGTCCAAAACTTGCGTACATTGAGCATCCAAGCTGGAGCGCTGGGGCGTCCTCTAATCCCGGCTGAGGCTGCGTGGGTTTCCGCGGCCACGTTGGGGTATTGACGCCAACTCCAGCTCAAGTCGTATTCGCCGTACACGTCGAACCCGAGCAGGTCCTGCACCCGAAGGGTGCCGCCGGCCACGGTGGTGGCGGTGGGCAGGCCGTAGGCAAAGCTGACCACGCCCAAATTGGAGATGTCCTGCACATTGCCCGACGCCTGAGACACCAGCATAAAAAAGGGGTTTTCCGTCGGCGCTACGTCGAGCCGGGTAAAGCCCTCTTCGCCCAGCCCCCGCACCCCCTCGCCCGGATCGCGGAGCCCTAGCTGGCGGTCGGAACTCATCCAGACCTCGTAGTCATTGGCCAGCACCAGCCGGAATTCCACTGCGACAATCTCGGACTTGTCGGCTGCCGCCCGGTTGACAAACGACGCACTGTCAAAGTCGTAGAGCAGGCTGATTTGCTCGCCGCCATCCGCGCTGAGAAACCCCCGCCGCTCCAGCCCCCCTTCAATCACCGGACCAAAGCGGATGTCCCGACCTTGCTCCGCGGTGCCGTCGCGGTAGGTAATGATCACGTCCGAGGCGTCCGGGAAAAAGGCCGCGCCGCCGCGGCCGTCCTCCGGCGAGTCGTCGCGCAAGAGGATCTCGATCTGCGCGACCGTCTGGTTTTGTTGGTTGGTCAGGGAGCCTTTGTGCAAGGTCTCCACGAGTTCGCCCGCCACACTATTGGTCTGGTGGGCACTGACCGCGTGCAAACCCACCTCCACGAAATCGCCCACCTGCGCCGCAAAACGACCTCCCGCCAAAGACGTGGCGTCCGTAAAGGCCCGCTCCGTCTCTTGGATGGCCCTAGGCCCTGAGATCAGCGAATGCAGGAAGGTCACTTGATACTTGTCCGTGGCCAAGTCCAATTGGAATCCGTTCAAGCGCGGCTTGGAAAAGGCCAGCGGCGTCAAGGTCGTGCGCAGATTGTTGCTCACCGTCAGGGCGTAGTGGTACTGGCCCTTGCGGTCTCCGGCGATCACCAGTTGATTGAACCACCGCTCGAACACATCCGTCTTGAACAGGGTGCTGCCCGCCTCCTGCGGGCGCGTCTGCGCGGTGTTGAACACCAGCCAGCCTTGGGTCAGATAATTGCCATACAAATCGTAGAAGTAATCCCCCTGCAGATCGACTTCCACGTAGCGCCGGTACGGCAGCCGCGCCCGATTGGTGTACTGCCACTGCCGCCAGCGGTATTCGCCGTATAGTTCCTGCGGCACGTACCAGCGCCGCACGGCCGGGTCCAGCGCGGCCAGATACACCTCCGGGCTTAGCGTCGCCAGCCGGGCTTTGGCGCCCTGCTGCAATCCCAGCCGATTGCCGTACTCGACCTGAGCGGCACTGTCGCCGACGACCGCAAGGCCGAGCAGGAAGCCGCACATTCCAAGCATTGGTCGCAACAGCAACTTCCCTTCTTACTTACTGAATGACGTTACGCAGCCTGATGTAGCGGCAGTCGCTTGCGGCGGTTGGTAGGTCGTCATTCCCGCGCACGCGAGAATCCAGTCCAGCGCCCTAGCCTTAAACGGGCCTTGCCTAGATGCCTGCTTTCGCCGGCATGACACCAAGGCCGCACCCTGCACCAAGCGGGCGTAAGAAGCGGCCCCCCTGCCTTCGCAGGGGCCGGCTCGGCAAAGGCAGAGGGTGCGTAACGTCAGTTACTGATGTTATGTACGGGCACCTAGGTATAGTAACTACTCTCCTCCCATTCCGCACCAACTAGTCCGTGCGACGATTCGACGCATTAGCGCGATGATTCGACGCACTTGTGCGATATATCCGCGCACTTTTAGGGCGTCAAGCGAGCATAGCAAAGGGCCGGAGAGATGGGTGATAAAACGTAGCTTACTTTTTATAAAGTATTGTTTATCAGATGCTTGGGATTTATAAAATCGAAGAACGCGGCGCGATCGTCGCCCGCTGGCCACGCATTGGCACGGTGATTGCGATAGCCTACAGAAGCAGCAATCTACAACAGAAAGGCGGTAACGCTTATGAAGCACATCGTCTAAGCTAGTTTGGGCCTTGATGGCCCTAGTGCCCAGTGCTTCACCTCGGAGAGAAAACTCAGCAAACCCAAGTAAAGGTTCGTTATGAAGTTGTACATCATCCGAACGGCCATTGGCCTCGCGGCCTTAGTCGCCAGTCAGCCGACCGCTCGCCGCTCTAATAACATATCAAAAACAAGGAGAACACTATGAAACCCTTAGCCATTCAAACCCTGTACTTCGCCCTAGTCGCCATTTGGTTGGCTCAATCTGCGGGCATAGCACAAGAAAGTGTCGCCAGCACGGACGCTGCCGAGCCTAAGCCCCAGTACGGCGGCTTTGCGTCCGATGACGCCGGCCTGCAAGCCCACCTCGACCACATCAACAGCCTAGAGATGATGAAAATCGAGGCCGGAGCTGAGTTGCAACAGGCCATAGCGGCCATACCCATTGAGTCGGACATCGCCCTGACCCCCGAGCAAGAAGCCGGTCTGCGCGCTTGGCTCTACGAACTCTTGGTCGCCTTTTCGGCCTCGGGCAACGACAGCCTTGCCATTGCGTTCTACATGCGCGGCGGTGTTGACCACGACTTGATGAAGCAGGTAATAGCCTATATGAACAGCGAACGCCGAGGTTTCCTAAAAGGCGATACGCCCAGGGACTTTCTCCAAGCCATGCACCGGGAAACACTCGAATCAAACGGGCGCGATTACTACTTCGAGAAGGCGTCCTTTCTCCACAGCGCGTTTACCGCGTTTGCCGTGCAAGACGAATACACCAGCTATCAAGACTACGCCCAAACTCACGGCATGATTCCCGGGGTCGTGTACAGCAACAAACTCCCCCTCCAGCAAGCCGTTGCCCAGCAGCTACAAGCGGGCGAGACGCGGGTCTTTGCCCAATTCATGTTCATCGACGAAGAGCCCGAGGAGTCCGCCGACTTCGAGAAAGGGCCAAGGCGCACGCCGTGCTTTTTTCGTCTCGTCTGGGATCCGGAGTGGGTGGTGTGGCGGCCGGTAGAGGCATTTTTTAACTCTCAAGTGCGGCACGCTTTTCTGTTCTACGGGATGTAACCGGACCAAACTTATCTACTGACGTTACGTACGGGTATGGGATGTTGTTCACGCCTGAAGGCGAGACAGCATCCCATACCTAGGGGCCTATGCGTAACCTCAGTTATTCTCCTAAGAGGCGGTCTTAACCCGTTTTGCTGATCGTCTGTCCTAATAAGTCGCCCCCAAGAGAAGGGGATGATTAGGACACTAAAAAGTCAGATCGGTCTTAAACCTCGCGTCGGGCCGCAGGGCTCCTTGGGGTGGAGGGCAAGTTGGCTGGTTGGCCGCGCAGAATCGACAGTCGAAATTGAGCTGTTGCGATTGAAGTAGGGGCACGGACGAAAGTTCAGCATTGCAGCCGACAGCCGATCGCTTGTGTCGCCATAGCGACAGGCCGCATACAGGGCCGCAAAACAGGGGGTGCGTTGCTCGCATCTTTTGGACTTCCGGGTCGGTCTAGTCCCTAAAGGTGTCATCTATGTGTCGCGCCCGATACAGTCGAACCCCGCCCCGCCCCATCCGCCCCCCTGTGCTACCGCCTTGGCATGGATATTGCAAGGCCGTAGGAACAAACGTTACGCGGTCGGCTCCCCGTGGAACGGCCCTGTGGTCTCCCCTATCCAAGGCATGGCTTATGGCCGAATTTGATACCATCGCCAAGCACCTCATCCACACCTACCCGGCCGACTTCGTCCGCTTCGCCCTGCAACGCGACGACCTCGAGGTGCTCGACATCATCGACACCGAGCAACCCACCGTCGAAACCCACCGCACCGACAGCCTTATCCGCGTACGCCTCGGCGGCGAGGAGGCGTTGGTCCATCACGAATTTCAAACCACCGATAGTAGCCCACCCATGCCCCGCCGCATGGCCGGCTATGTCGGGCGCGGCATCGAGCAGTACGGCCTGCCGTTCTGCTCCATCGTCATCTATCTGCGCCCAGCGGCCGGCCGGCGTGATCCGGGACATTACCTCCAAGAGCGGCACGGCTTCCGCGTGTTGGTGCAATACCAAGTGATTCGGCTGAGTGAACTCGAAGGCCAACGCATGCTCGACGAGGGGCCTGCGGGCTTGCTGCCGTTTGCGCCGTTGATGCAGCGGCCGGCCGGATTAGATGCAAAAGCGTGGTTGCGTCGGTGCGTTCAGGCGACCGAGGCGGTGGTGTTGGCCGATGCGGTTAAAGTTGACCTTTTGGGGGGCTTGGCTATCTTGAGTGGGTTGGAGTATGGGTCGGCCACCATTCGTAGTATTCTATCCGAGGAGGGTCTCATGGACGCGATTATGCGCGAGTCATCGTTTGCCCAATACATCATAGAGCAAGGCATAGAGCAAGGCATGGAGCAAGGCATGGAGCAAGGCATAGAACAAGGCATAGAACAAGGCATAGAGCAAGGCATAGAGCAAGGCATGGAGCAAGGCGAAAGAAAAAGTACGCTCGAAGCTATTGTCGAAGTCTTGGAGATTCGCTTTGGGCTGAGCACGGCGCATCCTCTAGCGGACCGCATAGCCGCTATCGACGATGTGCCGCACCTCAAGCAGTTGCATCGGGCGGCCATACAGATGCCCACGCTCGAAGCCTTCAGGCACCTGTTAGACGCCGACGAGTAGGGCCACCGCGTAACGTCAGTTATCTAGTAGGCCACGGCGATGAGGTGAACTCGGCTCTGTCCGCCAAAGGCCGTAGCGTCCGCTTCTACCTCGATCTCGCACAAATACAAGCCCGGCGCCACGACCCGTCCCTCCTCGTCCCGCCCATCCCAGACAAACCGCTGCCGCCCGCCTGTGGCCAGCGCCGCTAGCTGCCGCACCCGGCGACCCGCCAGCGTATAGACCCGCACCGCCAACGACCGCTCGGCCTGCACTCGGAACAAGGAAAAGGCGATCTCAGCCACCTCGTTGACTCCATCGCCGTTGGGCGTAAAAGGATTCGGGGCGATCGCCACCTCGGCAAGGGCCGCGTCGGCCCCCTGCGCCCCAATGGCCAAGCTCTTTGCGGGACTCAGCCCGGTCACATCGCCGCCGTCGGCTGCCTGCCACGGGGTCGGAGGCTGGCTCTGCCGCACTGCGACGGCCAAGCGCGTCCCTTGCAAATACACCCGCGAGGCAAAGCGCAGCCTCACCAGTCGGCCCCGTTCCACCACCCAGCCCCGCTGCCTCCCCAGCCCGTTGTACCGGCTCTGGTCGAGGCTGTCGCCCTCCGCGTCAAAAGGGACCTGATCGCCCAGACCGACGACCTTGCGGAAGTAGCGCACCGGCCCCTGCTCGGCCGCGGCCAATGCCTCGTAGGCCCCTGCTTCTATCTCGACTAGCCGGCCGCTCTCCTGCCGCCGGAAATAGCGCACCGCGCCCTGCTCGGCCGCGGGCAGGAGACGGTACGAGGTAAAGGTCAACAGATTGCGGTCCAATCCGGTGGGCACCTCGTCGCCGGGGGCCACCGAGCGGTAGTACACCGGCGCAAGGCCCTGCACGGTCTGGGGAAAGCGCAGCCACAGCGAGTCGCCCTCGGCGCGCACGGCCAACTCGGCCCCCTGTGCGTCGAGCAACCGTCCGTCGGCACCTCGCGCAAAGTGCTGGAATGGAGTCCCAGACGCCAGCTCCGCTTCCGTGCCCAAGGCCACATCGACCAGCCGCAGGTCCAGCCCGGGCTCGGCGCGCACCCGCACCTCGTCGAAACCCAAGCTGCGCTCTGGCACCGGCTGCGCCAAAAAGTCGGGCTGCACAAAAAGGGCAAACGTGTCGAGCACTCCCGCCTCCACCGCCGCTGGCCACACCTCGGCGCGCAGCCGCTGCACCACTGGCTGATGCAGGCCCACCGCAATGCGATGCAGTGCCGGCACCTGCTGGCCGCCGTCGCTTTTGAGTCGCACCTGTACCTGCATAAAGCGCCGCAGACTCGGCGAACGCACCCACTCCCCCGGCTGCCGATACGGCTGGCTCCACGCGCTCCACCCCGGCCCCACGACCACTGTAGTATCCGAAGGCCCCTTGAAAAAGCCGGCGAGGGTTTTGTATTCGGCTGCGGTTTTCGCGTTGCCGGTTTTGTCGAAGTAGCGGATTTGCTGCAACAGTTGGTCGCCGGTGCGGGTGCGGATTTCCACATCCGTGCCCGGCGGGGTGTCGGCGTCCCAGTGAACCCCCCCCAAGGCCACCAGCCCCGGCAGCTCGATCAAGTCCGATTCCAACGCCACCTCGGCCGGCGGACTGCTGGAAAACAGCATGATCTCGCTGATGGCCGACCAGAAGGCATTGACCAAGATCCCCTGCCCGGCCCCGCTCTCGGAGCGGCCGCCGACAAAGCCCGGGGGAAAGTGGGCAAAGACGACCAAGTCGAGGAGACGGGCCTTGAGCGGCGGGTCCTGGGGATCGACGATTGCACTGAAGCGGCCCGAGTCGCCGCGCGGCAGGGCCTCGGCCACGCTATACTCGCGCTCCGCTGGACTGATGCGCTGCCATTTGAGGCCACCGCGCACATCGCGCCCGCCGGCCGAAGCCCGCATGATATAGCCGCGCATACCCGACCCGGTAAGGCGCACCTGGTCCAGCCACACCGCGCCCCCCATATCGACGGTCAGCACATTGCCGCCGGGATTGAGTGGATTGCGGGTTTGGTGGACGTAATAGGTGGCGTCGTCCCCGTCGAATGCCGTCAGCGGATTCTTGCCCGGGGTGGTCAGGGAGAGCGAGCCGCCGTTTTGGACCAAGTTGATGCCGATGTTGTCGCCCCAGCCCCAAGCCTCGACTTCGGCCAGACGCGGCAATTCCCGGCGGTAGTAGAACCGCTGCCCCTGCCGCTCTGCGGCCAAAGCCAAATAGGTCGCCTCTTCTACTGGCTCCTCGCGCCCAGCCACATCCCGCGCAAAATAAACCACATCCCCCTGCTGTGTGGCCGGCAACCCCTCCCACACCTCCGGCGCAATCTGTTCGGCCCGTCCGCCCCGCGTATCCGTGATCACAATGCGGATGGTCTCAATGCTCTTGCCCGTCCATTCGGGCGAGGGCTTTCGCGCTTCTATCAGTGGCCTATGGCTGACCTCCCCGGAGGCCGGGGGCAATTCGGGGCTGGTGTGCTCGCTTTCAAAAATGTATTCGCGCTGCGTGGTATTGGGCGCGTCCTGCGGAATGAACAGTTGGAAGCCAATGCGGCTATTCGGCTCGTGCAACAGCGCACTCTGCCGGCGCGACAACAGCATGATAAACTGCAAAAAGGGATCGCCGAGTTCTTCGTCGGCAAACTGGAGCTTGAGCCGCTCCACGGGCACGGCCCGCCCCAGATCCACCTCGATCCACCACTGCTCGATGGGGTCGCGCGGGTCTGGCTCCCAGAACGTGGTCGGATCGCCGTCGAGGATATGCTCTGCTAGCTGCGGATTGGACCCCACCCGGCTAATCCCCGGCCGCACCCAGTAGTCGAAGACCAGTTCGTTGAGCGTATTGCGGATCGGCTCGCCAAACACATCGAACTGCATGGTGCTGTCGATGGTGCCAATGCGCGGGTCGTCCGCGTTGATGATTATTGGCCGCCTGAGCGTGCGATCCGCGAGGACATTGTACACCGTCCGCAGCCGGCGCGTCCGCACGGACCCGGTCTCGTCAATGTGCGCCAGATGGGTGGGGATGGTCCACTGCCGCCAGTGCTGCGCCAGATCGACCACCACCTCGTCGCCGCTTATCTGGTAGCCCGGCTGGGCCGCAACAGGGGCCAGACTCAGCACCAAGCCGACGAGGATCTTTTGCACGACCAAGTAGCTTTTCATGGCTGTGGGGGGTCTCTCGCCCCAGATTAAGAGCCTCTACAAAACCCGCTGGGCGATTGCTGGGAACGCGGGCGTCTCGCCCGCGCCTTTGGGCCTCTAAAGATCAAACCAGATATATCATGTTTGTCATTGGGCATAACGAGCCTCGCTACCATCCACACGCCTTGCGAAGCGGAGCCATCGCCTTCTTGCTGCCGGTCAAATCAAACACAATGTTGAGTTTATTCTTGTCCTCTGGAATAATCTGAACAAACAGCTTACGATACAGCTCAATCTTCTTAGCCCAAAACAGTTGTGGGCTTGGGGCAAAAACTGCCTTGCGATTCACAGAGAGGGACCACGAGTTCCATTCAGCCTTCTCACGATCAAAGCGGGTTAAGACAGGCCCATTCCCATTATCGCCATATCCAAGAGGGTAAGGATCTTCACTAAGAAATCCGATGAATACTTGGGTCCTGTTTTCCTGACATCGGACAAAAAGCGCAGGATGAGCAGTATGCAATTGACTTAATCTAACATTTTTTTCGGCTACCAACAGGAGCGTAACATTCATCGAATCGTCAATAGGCGAAACCTCTTGTGTTATGTCCCATTTGCCTATCCCCGTATCCGGTAACGGCGGCAACGAAACGCCTCCAGCCACTGCCCGAGCCAGTTCGTCATAGCAGGCCAAGCGCTCATTCTGCGATTTGGATCGGCAGTGCGCCAGTGTCTCCTCAATAGTGGCCGCTTCAATCACACCAGCGCACACCAACAGAGTAACCAAGGGCACCAGCAATTTTAGTTTCATAATGATCTCTCCTGTTAAGAGTAGTGGATAGATGATACCCAGCGATTGCCGCGTCCGTTCTCGCTGATCCAGCCGGGATCTCCGGCTGTTGGGGCCCCCGATTCAGGTATGCAATGTATAGTATCGGTCGCAACTATATGCCGCTTCCCCTCCAGATGTCAAACGCACGCGGAACAAATTTGGCAGAGGAAGGGTCGCCGGCTATATTCCTCGCTCCCGATCCCACTCCCCACTCCCCACTCCCCCCCTACCAATCCCATGTCGCGCCTAGGAATTCGCTGGGTAATCCTCTATTTCCTGTCCATTCTCGTGCCAGCCGCCCTGCTGGCTTTTTTGAGCGTGCGCTCGCTGCGCGATGTCCGCGACAGTGTGAGCCGGGAATTGCGCTCCAAGGCCGTGCTAGCCCAAGACGCCTTCGACCGCTTGATCAATAGCCGTGCCCAACTCCTAGCCGCATATAAGGGCGGAATGGACCCACGCCAGTACGCGGGTTTTTCCGAGATTGCACAAATCTTCGCCGTCGATCCCACGGGGGCCATGCGCCATCCCTCGGTACAGCCCTTGCGCTTGCAGGAGCGTT
This sequence comes from uncultured Latescibacterota bacterium, assembly GCA_958295495.1. Taxonomy (GTDB): domain Bacteria; phylum Latescibacterota; class UBA2968; order UBA8231; family UBA8231. Next base: position 4,600,308 of record OY282352.1, on the reverse strand, counting down.
CTGCGGCCTTCGCCGCGCAGATGAAGAGGGCCGCAGAGCGCGAATTCGGCCACCAAGACTGGACGGGCGGCGTGCAGCTCTATCACCAAGCCTATAAGGAAGCGGCCAGTCCCGCAGAGGAAGCCGAAGCCCTCAATGCCCTCGCCCGCTGCGCTCATAAAGGAAAAGACGCGGCGATGGTGCAGAAAGCGCACCGGACGCTGGTGGCCCTCTACGGCCCGGTCTTCGACGCCGACGGGGCCCACCCCGTTACCCTGAGCCACTTGCGCCTAGGGCACTATGCTGCGCCCGAGCAAGCCCAAGCCAGCCTGATGGCCTGGGCCGAGGCACTGCTGGCAGGCCGCTATCCCCTCTACGCGGGCTGCCAGCAGGCCCTGCAAGAGGCTCGCACGTTGGCCCAAGGTCGGTTGGCGGCCATGGAGGACCGTCCCGTTTTGCTGGAGAGGTTGGCCCTGATCGAGGAGTCCCTTGATTTTGCGCTGCGCTGCGGCCCGGTAGTGGAGGACCAATGGGCCGCAGCCCGGGAATGGGGTTATATATCGGGCGTGTGGCCCGATGGGACGAGTTTCCTCATGTACCTAGGCGCGGCTGAAGGGGGCGGTGCCGTGGGCATTCTATTCGACTGGGACGCGCTGACGGCCCTAATGCAGGAGCAGGTGGATGGTCTGGCAGATTGAGGTTTTGCCCTTGCCCTGTTCGACACCGACGTAGAGGCCGCCTTTGTGGCTGCGCATCGGGAGGCCATCTACGAGACCGCACCGGCCAGCCGCTGGATGGACCGAGTGCGGCTGGGGATTTGGGCGGTCGATGCCTCCGCAGCTACCGGATACTACCGCACGCGCAACTATCTGGTGGGCGGCGGTATTTTCGCCTTGGCCGTATCCGTGGTCCTCGGGGGGCTTATGATCCTGCGGGACGCTGGGCGCGAGGTGCAGGTGGCCCGCCTGCGGTCCGAATTCGTCGCCAATGTATCGCACGAGTTGCGCACTCCGCTCACGTCCATCCGCCTGTACGCCGAGACCCTGCTCATGGGCCGCTACCGGTCGGCCGAGCAGATGCAGGACTATCTGACCACCCTCCTGCACGAGAGCCGACGGCTGTCGCACTTGGTGGATAATGTGCTCGATTTCGCCCGCATTGAGCGGGGCGACCGAACCTACCAACGCCAGCCCTGCGACCTAGGGGCCGTGGCTCGGGCCGCGCTGGAGACCTTTGGCGGAGTATTCGCCGCGGAGGGCTTTGAGGTGGAGGAAGCTATTGCTGCGGAACGGCCTCCGGTACTGGCTGACCAAGAGGCGGTGGAGGGCGCGGTGGCCAATATCCTCGGCAACGCCGTCAAGTACTCGTCCCAGCGCAAAGCCATCCGCCTAGCCGTGGAACAGCGCGGGGCCGAGGTGGTGGTCGAGGTAGCCGACCGCGGCATTGGCCTCCCTACCGGCGAGGAGGAGCGCGTCTTTGAGCAATTCCATCGAGGTGCCAACGCGGCCAGCACTGCGGGTACAGGATTGGGATTGTCTCTAGTCAAAAGCGTGGTCGAGGCGCATGGAGGCCGGGTGGAAGCCGCTGGTCGGCCGGATGGAGGCAGTGTATTCCGTCTGTACTTCCCGGTGCATACCAAGGAGAAGGCCCATGCCTAGAATTTTAGTCGTAGAGGACGAAGCGGCCATCGCCCGGGTGCTGGTCGATAATTTGATCTTTGAAGGCTATGAGGCCGAGGCGGCCGCCGATGGCGCCGAGGGGCTGGAGCGGGCCTTGGCTTGGCGGCCGGACCTGATTCTACTCGATGTGGTGCTGCCCACTATGGATGGATACGAAGTGTGCCGTCGGCTGCGTGCGCAGGGGGCAGCCATCCCCATCATCATGCTCACGGCGCGCGGCGAGGAGGTGGACAAAGTCTTGGGCCTAGAGTTGGGTGCTGACGACTACGTCACCAAACCAGTGGGCATCCGCGAACTCATGGCCCGGGTCAAGGCGGTGTTGCGGCGAGGTGAGTTGGCACCAGCCACGGGTGCGGTGCTGGAATTCGGGCCGGCGCGGATCGACTTCGACCGCTACGAGGCCGCAGTGGATGGCCGGGTCGTGCATCTGTCTCCCAAGGCTTATGGCGTGCTGCGCCTCCTGTGGGAAAGCCGGGGCCGCGCCCTGACCCGGGCCCAGATCCTCAAACAGGTGTGGGGCTACGAAGTGTACCCTACCACGCGCACGGTAGATAACCACATCGCCGAGTTGCGCAACCGCTTGGAGGCCGACCCGGCTCAGCCGCGCCACATCCTCACGGTACACGGGGTGGGATACCGCTTTGTGGAGTGAAGACCATGAAGAAAGCTAAGTGCAACTTCTGCGAAAGCGGGCTGCGTTGAGGACCTCGCGCCCCAAGGGCCGATGGTGCAGACCGAAAAGTACAACCTTTTTGCACATCCATGACAAAACCATGACAACTCGGACAGCGCCGATGTTTAGGTTCAAAGGTGAGCGTACAACCGCGCATTCACCCACCTGAACAAGGAGGTCCATCATGGAGCGCGTTATCGCGATTTTCCTCAGTTGCGTATTGCTGAGTGCCAGCAGCCTGCTGGCCAGCAGTGTCGAGGAAACGTATCAGGCAGCCCTCATGCAGGAGAAGGGCGAGGGCAATCTAAAGGAGGCCATTCGCCTCTATAAGCAAGTGATTGAGGCGCACGAGAAGGGCAAGGGGGACGAGGGCATGGCGGCCCGGGCGCAGCTACGCATCGGGGTGTGCCAAGAGAAGCTGGGGCTGGCACAGGCGCGCCAGACCTACGAAGCTGTAATCGACGAGCATCCCGGGCAGCCACAGGTGAGGGCGGAAGCGGCACAGCGCCTAGAATCGACCCACCAGCGCGAGGCGACGATAGAGAGGCCGTCCTCCCGCACCGCCTCTGCACTCGAGCTCCGATCCCTCCTACAACAGCACTGGCCCTCGTTGATCGTCGATGCCGACTCGGTGTTGAGCGACGAGTGGGTGCGCAGTAGGATCGACTCGGTCTTTATCAACGAGCAGATACGCAGACAGTTGGAGGCCATCCAGCGGCAGAGGGAGCAGACCGCACGGCAAATGGAGCAGGAGCAGGCCGCACGACAGTTGTGGGCCATCCAGCCGCAGATGGAGCAGGAGATGGAGCAGGTCGCACGGCAAATGGAGCAGGCCGCACGACAGTTGGAGGCCCTCCAGCCGCAAGTCTTCTTAGGACACGAATCGGGTCAGCAGTACCACGACTACGCCTACACGCCTCCGGTGGTCCCCTACGCCCATGAAGAGGTGGCCGAGGTGCCCATGCAGTGGAAATTCCGCCTTGAGGTGGACGGGTCATATCCACAACGGCACCGCGACTGGGCTACCCTCGACTACGACGATTCGGACTGGGCTACTATTGACATTGGACGGGCCTGGGAAGATCAGGGCTACGCTGGCTACGACAAGGGAGCTTGGTACCGGACCACCTTTACTGTGGCGGCCGATTCTGTGCGGCCGGTGCTCATGGCTTTCGGCGGCGTGGATAAAGACGCCTTTGTATATGTCAATGGCCAATTGGTTGGTCAGCACCACGCGTGGGACCTGCCGTTCATCCTCGATATCAGCGACCACGTCGTGCGCGATGGCGAGAATGCCGTGGCACTATATGTGTACGACGGGGCGATGATGGGAGGCGTGTACGGCCTAATCAATGTGCATCAGCCTACGGACGAGGTGGAAACCAACGACTTCGCCGTCAATCGAGGCGGGCACTTGAATAGGGTGTACAGAGGGCATGGCTGGCCGCGAGTGGAAGTCTTGAAAAGTGGCAAGCACTATATGCCCTATAGTAGCTACGCGTACCAGCTCCCGCGGATCCCCTATCCCCACCAGACGGTGGCCGAGGTGCCCATGCAGTGGAAATTTTGTCTCGATGTGGGAGGGCTGAATTCCCAGCGGCACCGCGAGTACGCTGACCCGGACTTCGACGATTCGGAATGGGTCGATATCGGCATTGGACAGGCTTGGGAGGATCAAGGGTATGCCCAATATGACGAGGGGGCTTGGTACCGGACCCGGATTGAGGTGGACGCAAAGAAGGGCCGGCCAGTATTCATGGCTTTCGGCGGGGTGGATAAGGATGCCTATGTGTACGTCAACGGCCACTGGATCGGCGAGCACCACGTGTGGAACCAGCCATTCATCCTCGATATTAGCGACCACGTCGTGCGCGATGGCGAGAATACGGTGGCACTGTACGTGTACGACGGGATGGGCATGGGGGGGGTGTACGGCCTGATCAATGTCCACCAGCCCAGCGGCAAAGAGAACCTCGACCGCTACTTGGCCAATCGCGGCGGCTCAATGAAGCGGAAGCGGAGCTTCTGGAGTCGCTTTTTCTAGCGCCGGGTCAGTTGCACAAGCACTGCGGCGGCCTCCGTTATCAACGACGACTTGCTGACCTTGCAAAGCCGCGACGAGGTGATAGCCCATCTTAACAGCAATACGGTTTAGTTAAGTACTGACGTTACGCAGTAGCTCTCTATCTTGTGGTTTATCGAAGCCTATTGACCCAAGATGTGACATCCAGGCTTGAATGATATAGGATTGCTATTTTAAGTCGTGCTGGGAGCCGCTCAGGACCGCTTAACGGCAATGAGGTGCGACTTTTCCAGCGGCAGGATGTAGGTCAGGTAATCGGCAGTCTCGTCTAAGCGGTTTCTAAAAGCAGCCCACTCTGGATTCTGGTCCCATTGTTCGACTTTGGACCAGCCATCGACAAAGAGAAACGCCCTTGGCACCAGCCGGCTTTCCAGCATGGCGAACAGGGGCGCAAATGCGGGCAGGCCAAAATCTACAAAGACAAAATCCACGCGCTCGGGGAGAGCCGCGATAAAGGCAGCCCCTTCCCCAGTGTAGCATTCCACTAGGTGGTCTAGGCCAGCTTGGCGCAAATTGGCCCGGGCCGCCGTCGTTTTTTCCGGCATCCGATCCAAACTATATACGCGGCCCCCGGTGCGCTGAGCCGCAGCCGCTAGATGCAGGGTGGAATAGCCGTGCGAAGTGCCGAATTCGATCAAGGTCTGGGCCTGTTGGTGGATGGCAGTCAGACAGAGATAATGGGCCACTTGGGGGCTGACGGCCTTGAGGCGCAACGGGTCCGTGGAGCCAGCTCGGCGTTCCTGCTGGTCGCGGCTGTGCAGGTCGGCGACGAGAGCTCGTTGGGCCGCGGTGAAGAGATCCTCAATATGCACGGGGGCTCCCTTGTCAAAGTGGCCGAGCGGATCAGTCGGCCTCAGCAAAAGGCGGCACCACCTCGTCGTCCAACGGAAAAATGGGGCGCACACAGTGCTGGTAAGGCAAGGTTTTGAGATTGGCGCTGGTGGACCCGGGTACGTCAACAGCGACAATGCGAGCGGCTAGGGCCTCGTAGTGGGTGCGGAAGCCGTTGGGCGATTTGCACACGACCAAGTCGTAGTCGGCCGGATCGTGCCCCTCGCTCTGGTACACCTTGCGACCGACGATGGGGACGGCCGTTTGGGTCACCAGTAGGGTGAGCTTGCCGCTGGTCAGAATGGCGGTGCGGCTAGGTGGCACCACATACCCGTATTCGGTGGTAAAGGCCCCGTCGGACAGGCTTTTGACATACAGGGGCAATTCCACCGGCGCAAAGCGCTCCGGGTCGAGGGTGCCGCCCAAGGGCCAAGTGAACCGGCCCCCTACTCCGGCCCGATGAGCAGCTTCCACCGCAGGAGCATCCACTATGGGGATGAGGGCGCACTTGCCGTAGTTGTATTGGAGCAGGCCCTTGAGAATGGCGTTGCTGTCGCCGCTGGCACCCGAGGCCGTAGAATCCGCGGCGTCGGAGAACACCGTGAGGCCCTCAGTCTCTTCGGCCAGACGCACGGCTTGTTCGAGCGGGGTCAGTTTGGGGATCCAGTAGGGGCGGTTTTCCCATATAAAGCGGGCCAGTTCCAGAGCCAGCTCCTCGGCGCGGGCTGGATCGTCGTCGGTGGTGACCAGTGCGTTGGACTGCAAATCGGGCACGTCGGTAAAGGGATTGCCAATGACGACGCCAGCGGCCAGCCCCCCTAAAGACGCCTCAATTTCCTTGCAGCGGCGGATGGCTTGGCCAAAGCGGCCGCTGGCGGTGATGAGTTCGTCGCCGCGAGCCAACAACGGGATCGGCACGCGGGCCGTGGTGGGCTTGACGTGCCCGTCCAATTGGCGCAATAGCAAGCGGGCCGCGCGCTGGCCGGTGGCGCGCATGTCCGTGTGCGGATAGGTGTGGAGAAAGACCAAGGCGTCGGCTGCATGGACCAGCCGTTGCGAAATGACCGCGTGCAGGTCCATGGCCGCGACCATGGGCACATCCCCGAGGATTTGCCGAATGCCGGACGCGACGCGGCCTTCGGGATCGACTTCGGTTTCGCCGGCCATGGCCCCGTGCAGAGACAAACAAACCGCATCGGCTGGGGCGTGGGCCTCAATGGCGGCCAACAATTCGCCGATGAGGCGCTCCATATCGGGATCGGCGACCAAGCCGCCGGTGGTATTGCACCAAGCCCCGTACGTGGGAACCAGTTCGACGTCGGGACGCGCTTCGAGAACGTCGATATTGCCGGCCAGCGTGGAATTGGACGAGCGAGCGGCTGCTAGCAGGTCTGCCCCCCGGTGGATCGTGAAGTCGCTGTAATAGGTGCGCTGGGGATTAAAGCTGCCGACTTCGTGGTTGAACTTGGCCAAAAGGATGCGTTTCATAAGGGACCTCGCGCGCCGGCGATTCGGTAATAAGACAAAATCTCATTCCCACACCCGTTCCTCCAACACCCCTTCGCACTCCCGCCCATCCTCAAAAACCACCCGCACCTCCACCTGCTGCCGGTCGAAGTCGGCCGGCAATTCCCACAGATGCGTCGCCAGCTCGCGCGACGATTCGGCCAGTGGATCGATCGGGACCAGCGGCCCTAGCCCTTCCACCTCGACCTGCGTGCGCGGCGAACCATCGAACACATTGACCAAGCGGCGACCCGAAGCCTGGTGCTGGCACAGTTCCACCGCCTCGTCTTGGTGCGGCTGGAAGGCGTGGTACTGGCTCCTGAAACCTCCTTCCGCATCAACCTCGACCACCCGATACCCCTGCGGTTCGCGTCCTTGCGGGCCGCGGCTTTCCAGCCCGCTCCTCCACCAATTGCCCGCCACGGCCGCGGTGGTCATAACCTCCAGAGAGCCGACGAAGTGGCGGCAGTTTTCGTGGTCGTGGCCGTGCAAAGTGATCACCCGCTCAAACGGCTGCAATAGCGTCAGCAAGCGCCGCGCCCCGGCAATTTCATTGGTGGGGAAAGCCATGTCCGGCACCTGACCCGCGCGCTGTGGAAAGGTCGTCGATAGAGGCACGTGGCTAGCCATCACCAGCGGCGTGGCTCGGTCTAACCCCGCCAAATCCGCGGCCAGCCATTCCAACAAGCCCTCGTCGGCCAAGACGTGCCAGTTGGCCGGATGATCCTCGGTCGGCTCGAAATAGCGCACCACGTCCAGCAGCACAAAGTGTACGCCGCCAATATCGGCACTGGTGTGCATCGTCCCCCCTTGGTCCCGGGGCAAATAGCCGCTGCACATTTCGTGGTTGCCGTGGCTCAGCAGCACCGGCGCGGATACCCCCTCCATGATCTGGGCGTACTGCGCTAGCGCCTCGGACGTAACGCCCAAATCGCCGCCGTTGACCAAGGCTGCGGGCTGATGCGCCAACATGGACTCCACACACAGCTCAAATCCCCAGCGGGCGTCTATCCCGGTGTCGAGGTGAATGTCGGTGAAGTAGATGAATTTCATCTGGTCATTGCCCCCCCAAAGGGGCTGCATTCGCCGTATTCAGCGAAAAATTCCTTTGGCGGCTGTCACGGACGCCAAGCCGCTTTCAGGCTGCCCCAAGTAGTTGGGACGACAGCGGTGGCGGCATCCATGCGGTGGAATGTCCAAATTCCGACCGCGCCTTCCTCGGTGGTCGTAGTAATGACCAAAGTTTCGCCCTCAATCTCGTAGGAGCCGAAAAGGTCGTTGCGGGCCTGTTGTCCCTCTGTAAAGCCACCGACGAACTCGGCGATATACGTCTCTTCAAATTCAGGGTATTTCTCTTCGGGGAGTTCACTCGCGTCCGTTACGGCACGGGCCAAGTTGCGGGCGACTTCGGTAAAAAATTCGATGGCCGGTTGGTCGCCGACGAACTGGCTGACTTCGTCGCCTTCGACCCAGAGGCTGTCGCCTTCGGTCCTGTAGGTGCCGGTGACATGGGTAGCAAGCCCCTGTATTGGGGGCACCAACTCGCTCAGTTCCGGGGGAATTTCAAAGGCGTCGTCCGGGAGGAATGCGATCATTTTGCAGGCACCATTCGCCTGAAAGGTCAGGCGGAAAGCAACCTCGCCGAGCTCATCCTCGACGATGTTTCCTTCCCAAGTGCCGATGAGGGCCTCGTCTTGGGCGGCGAGCGGCAGGGCGAGCAGGCAAAGGAACGCGATAGACGACAGTAACAAGCGCATAAGGACCTCCTTTGGAGGGTAAAGGATGAGGCTGCAACCAGTGATAAAAGTACGTCGGGGCCGCCTTGGCAGCAACTTGAAACAGAGTCCGGCGGTTAGGTCCTCACCCCAGTTGACAAGGCAAAATTCAGACGCTACTATCCGTCTTTCGTGCCGCTTCCCCCCATCGCCACCTGCCGTAGAAAGCCCGCGCCATGGCCGACTCCACCCCCATCAGCAAGCACATCACCCAAGGCCCGTCCCGGGCCGGGGCCCGCGCCATGTACCGGGCCGCCGGCTTCGACGCCGAAGCCCTGCGCCAACCCCTCATCGGCATCGCCAATACTTGGACCGAGCTGGGGCCCTGCAACTTTGGCCTGCGCGGCCTAGCCGAGCACGTCAAGGCCGGCATCCGCCAAGCCGGCGGTACCCCTCTCGAATTCAATACGGTGGTGATCTCCGACGGCATCACCATGGGCACCGAAGGCATGAAGACCTCGCTCATTTCGCGCGAAGTTATTGCCGACTCCATGGAACTGGTGGTGCGCGGGCACATGCTCGACGGCTTTGTCGCCCTCACCGGCTGCGACAAGACCACCCCGGGGGCCATTATGGCCATCTGCCGCTTGGACATCCCCGCAGTGTTGCTCTACGGCGGCTCGATTATGCCCGGCCACCACGACCAAGCCGACATTACCATCCAAGACGTGTACGAAGCTATTGGCGCCCACGCCACTGGCCGCATCGACGACGACCAATTGCGCCTCATCGAGGAGAACGCCTGCCCTGGAGCCGGCTCCTGCGGCGGTCAATTCACCGCCAATACCATGGCCACCGCGGCCGAGCTCCTCGGCGTGGCCCTCATGGGCTCGGGCTCGGTGCCGGCCACTGACCCGCGCAAGGAAGCCGTCGGCACCCAAGTCGGGGCCCTCGCCGTCGAGTTGGTGCGGCGCAATCTCAAACCCTCGCAGATCATCACCCGCCCCGCCCTCGACAACGCCATTCGCTCCATTGCCACCACCGGCGGTTCGACCAACGGCGTACTGCATTTTCTGGCCATCGCCCGGGAGGCCGGATTGGAGCTGGACATCGAGGACTTTCAGACCTTGAGCAGTTCCACCCCGCTTTGGGTTGACCTCAAGCCCGGCGGCCGCTTTGTCGCCCCCGACTTGGACAAAGCCGGGGGCATCGCCTTGGTAGCCCGCCGCCTCAAAGAAGCCGGCCTGCTGCACGAGGACGCCCTCACGGTATCGGGCCGCACCATTGGCCAAGAGGCCGACCGCGCCGTGGAAACCCCCGGCCAGCAGGTCGTGGTCCCGGTCGATAAACCCCTGAAAAAAACGGGCGGTCTAGTCGTGCTCAAGGGCAATCTCGCCCCCGAAGGCGCAGTGGTGAAATTGGCCGGGCACGAACGCGCCCAGCACCAAGGCCCAGCCCGCGTCTTCGACAGCGAGGACGCGGTCATGCCGGCCCTTGAGCAGGGCCATATTCAGCCCGGCGACGTGGTGGTCATCCGCTACGAAGGGCCCCGGGGCGGCCCCGGCATGCGCGAGATGCTAGCCGTCACCGGCGCCATTGTGGGGGCGGGTCTAGGCGACTTGGTGGCCCTGGTCACCGATGGCCGCTTCTCGGGCGCTACTCGCGGCCTGATGATCGGCCACGCCGCTCCCGAAGCCGCAGTGGGCGGCCCCTTGGCCGTCCTGCACGACGGCGATACCATCACCATCGACACCACGACCGGCCGTTTGGACGTAGCACTAGACGAAGCCGCGTTGCAGGCCCGCCTAGCCGCTTGGGCGGCCCCGCCGCCGCGCTACACCTCTGGCGTGATGGCCAAATACGCCCGCTCAGTGTCGTCGGCAGCCCAAGGGGCGGTGACCAGCTAATTACGGCTCCTCCCACCGACTGACAACCTGCTTCTCCTTTTGGACGCGCTGGTGCAAGCTCTGCCAGCCTTGCGAGCCATCGTCCTCCCAGATTTCGGTGCGCACTCCCTCCACATAGGTTCCCGGCGCGCTGGGGTAGTCCAGATGTATGCAGGTGCCGTCAGGATAGACAATGGTGTTGATCAGCCGCGGTTTCGGGTGGGTGTAGAGTTGCCCCTGACGCGCATGTTCTTCGAGCGTCTCCTGCGGCACGCGGTATTGCTCAACCGCCGCCTCATCAACCTCGACGCCGAGGCCGGGGCCGTCCGGGACCCGCTGGTGCCCGTTGATCACCTGAACAGGCTCGGTCAGTAGATGGTGGCTGTACATATTGATACAACTAATAGCCGGCCACCGGGCGTGCGTTAGCACCGAGCCGAGATGGGCGTCCCACGTGGTCGTCAACCCATTGCCGACGATCTGCAACCAGAACGGCATGAAAACCTCCGCGGCGCATTGCCCTTGGCGCATGGTCAGGGATTTGCCGCCCCCAATCACAAATCCGTCGCAAACTTCCTCGCGCACCGCCGTGAGAAACGGCGGCGAACCAAAGTGCATGGCCACCGGCCTGTTCACAGCTTGGCGGATCTGGCGATTGCCGAGAATGTCCTCCTGCGGGATGGGCGTTTCGAACATGGCCACGTTTTCGTAGCGCTCGAGCCTCTTTATGAGCGGAATGGCGTTGGCCGCATTCTCCCAAGAGCCGTTGGGATCGAGATCGAGATGGAAATGAGGGGGCACCACCTTGCAGATGGCGTCAACCTGTGCGACGATGTCGTTCCAGGGCCTCGGTTTGTTCTTGAGATTGGTGTACCCTTGCGCCACGGCCTCGGCCGCTTCGGCGGCCCAATTTTCCGGTGAAGAGTGACTACACCACCACGAGATCGGCGTCCAGTCGCGCATTTTGGTGCCCAGCAGTCGATGCACCGGGACTTCGAGTATCTTGCCGACCACGTCGAACAAAGCCATCTGCAAACCAGCGCCCAAGCTGTCTTCGTGCATCAATTCGGCCGGGCTTTGACCGATTGTGCGCGCAACCGCATCATCGGTCACTCGGCCGTAGGTGTAGTGAATGACGGTCTCTCCCCAGCCCACGTGGCCCGTGTCGGTGGCTACCTTACACAGCTCGAGGATGGACCAGTTGTAAACCGACTGGCGAGTTATCTCCTGCTGTCTAGGCGTGAACGGGACATCGACGATAATGCGTTCGACATTGGTGACTTTCATGGGATTTTCCTTTCAGAGCAGGGTGTCTGCACGGAATCGGGTGTGTTGTTGAAAGGCAAATGGATCTCTTATCTTACGAACATGGAGGTGGACCTGGATCTTCCCTCGTAAGATAATTTCACCTTAACCAGCAATCCAGTCTTTCGGGTCCACTACACTTCCACCACCACCGAGAGATTGCCTCAATGACGGACCACAGCCACAAAAGGAAGGCGCCCAGACGCCGCCCGCCCCGAATTCGCCTAAACGCGGGTGCTTGGAGTCCTCTCGTTGACATGATCGACGTCTTTCCAGGACACCGGGGCACCAGTCGGCACGGTGAGCTAGCACTTTATGACGCCCCGCTTGGTATCCGCTTTGAGATTGAGGAGGCCGTTAAGTCCGAGCCGATCCTGCAAGCGGCAATGGAATGGGAAGGCACCCACATCTCGCCGCTCTACATCTGGCAGCGGGACGGGCGTTATCACTTGCTCTACGACTGCGCGGGTGGCCAGTGTTGCGCGGTCAGCGACGATGCGTATAGCTGGACGCGACCCGTCTTGAACGAGGTCGAATTCAATGGCTCGTCCAACAACAACCTGATCTCCAACTCGTGCAAAGGGGCTACCGGAATTTTTGCAGACCCCAACGCACCGCCCCAAGAGCGCTTCAAGGCGATGGGCGGCCGCATGTACTGGTGGGATCCGGACAGCGGTGAAGAGCTGTCTGGCGATGAGCCGTCCCGGCGCATCCAAGCCGAGCAGGAGCAAGAGGACTACACCGGTCCCAGAGCCGAAATCACCGGCCAGATGTTCGCCTGGACGTCATCCGACTGCCTCCACTGGACTCCCGTCGCCGAGCCGCTGGCGTACCGACCGGTCAACGGCGGCATATCGGCCCGCTACGACCAACACCGCGGCAACTACTTCGCCTACATCCAGCTAATGGGCTACCCGGCCGAACTGCTCGAAGGCATCGGGGTCAACAGACTCGAACAGGGCATGCAGGTCCGCACGATCGGCTTTTCGCGTACCGACGACTTTGCCAACTGGCCGGCTCCCAAGCTGGTCCATCACCCCGATACCGAGGACCCTCCCGACATCAGCTTTTACGGCGCCAACTACTTCCCCTACCCCGGCCGCGACGACTTGCACGGCATGCTCATCCCGGTGTACCACCAGATCGCCAGCACCATCGACGGGCAGATCGCCTTCAGCCGCGATGGCCTCTACTGGTCCCGTCCCGAGCGCCGGCCCATCCTGCCGCTGGGTGCCGAAGGCGAGGGCGACGAGTGCATGGCCCACTTCTGGCGCAGCGGCCTCGTCGAGCTGCCCGATGGCCACTGGGCCTGTCCATACGCAGCCTTCTCGGTCATTCACGATTGCCCCGCCGACAAGATACCCGCGCTCTTTCCTGTGCGGCAGCCGCAGCAGATTCGCTGGGCGCGCTGGCGTCCGCACCGGTTCTGCGGGGTGCGCGCCAGCACCGAGGGCCGCTTCTCCCTGCCCTCCCTCTTCCGCGCCCACGACGAGCTGCGCCTCAACTATCGCTGCGACCCGGGCGGCTGGATTCAGATTGAACTACTGGAGAAGCTGCCGTCGTTGATGCTCCCGGATGCCGACCCGCTGCCGGGGTTCACCTTTGACGAGTGCGACCGTCTGACGGGTGATTGCGAAGACCGGGTGGTAACTTGGCAAAGCCGCTCCAACATCTCCGCGGCCGGCGAGGCGGTCGGCATCCGGGTGCGCATGCTCGGCGCCAAGCTGTTTGCCTATCGCGTCTAGGGTTTTCCCATGGCCCTCACCTTCCACTGCTCGGCCTGTCAAGCCCCCTATCCCCAAGTTCCGGCCCCTTACCGCTGTCTCGCCTGCGACGCACCCCTCGAATGCCAGTACCCCACCCCGACTTTCCCCCGCGACCAGATCGCCGCCCGCCCCGCCGATATGTGGCGCTTCCGCCGAGCCCTACCCTCGGTGGGCGACCCCGTCTCTCTGGGCGAGGCTCGCACCCCCCTAGTCCCCTTTGCTCTAGAGGATATGACGGTCCTCGCCAAATGCGACCACACCCTGCCCACCGGCTCGTACAAGGACCGCGGGGCCGCCCTGCTCATGAGCTATTTGCAGGCCTTGGGCATAGAAGAAGCAGTAGAGGACTCCTCGGGCAACGCCGGGGCCGCCCTAGCCGCGTACGCGGCCCGCGCCAAAATGCGCCTCAAAGTCTTTTGTCCGGCTTCGGCCTCGGCGGGCAAACTAGTGCAGATCCGCCTGTACGGTGCCGAACTGATTGCGGTGGAAGGACCGCGCGCCCAAGCCACCGAAGCGTTGCTCAACTACATGGACCGCAGCGGGGCCGTGTATGCGTCGCACCTGTGGCATCCCCTCTTTATAGAAGGCCTCAAAACCCTATCCTTTGAACTGGCCGAGCAACTCGACTGGACCGCGCCCGACGCAGTGGTCTGTCCGGTCGGGGCCGGCAGCATCTTGCTGGGCCTGTACCGCGGCTTTGTCGATTTGCAGCGGGCCGGGCTGGTCAATCATCTACCGCGCCTGATTGCCGTCCAAGCCGAGCGCGTCTCGCCGCTGTACCAAGCCTTTCACGCTGGCTTAGACGTAGTCGCCCCCGCTGCTTTTCCGCGCCCCACCCGGGCCGAGGGCATTGCCCTACCCCGCCCGGTTAGAGACCGCGAAATCATCAACGCCTTGCGCCAGTCAGCAGGTACTGTAGTCGCCGTCTCCGAAGAGGCCATAGTCCGGGGCCTGCGCCAGTTGGGCCGGGCCGGTTTTTGCGTGGAGCCTACTTCGGCTGTGATCTGGGACGGCCTGCGCCAAGCCCGAGCCGCCGGTTGGGTGGAGCCGGGTCAGCAGATCGTGGCCGTGCTTTCGGGGCACGGCCTGAAGGCGGCCCAACCCATCGGCGAGTTGTTAGCAAACGGCGAGTGATTAGAAGTTATCTCATAAACGTCTAAGTTTGGACTTCCCACTCGCCGGTCGCGCCGTGCCGACGGCAAAGACGCACTCTGCAACACCTCCGCAAGTCCATAATAAATAACAATCTATAAAATGACCCGCCAAGCGCGGGAAGCCGCCGCAAAAAAACCCTTGATTTATCTACAATAATATTGTACTATGTAGATATTACACTGTTACAATAGGACAATACACGAGCTCCCTACCAGAAAGGAGAAAGAAGATGCCGCTCGATTTTGATCCCACCCGCCCCATCTATCTGCAAATCATCGAGGCGGTGAAAAAGCGCACCGTTCAAGGGATCTATCAGGCCGGAGGCCCTTTGCCATCAGTGCGGGAAATGGCCAAGGAGACGGGCGTAAATCCCAATACCATGTCCAGAGCCTACATGGAATTGGAGCGCGAAGGATTCATAACCACGCGACGCGGCGAGGGATCGTCGATAACCAAGAGTGCCAAACGCATCGACCGCGAGCGCCGCACCCTAGCCAGGGCTGCGCGCGACCGCTTTGTCGCCGAAATCCGCGACTTGGCACTCTCCCGCGACCAGATCGACGACCTGCTGCGCGAAATTTTAGAGGAGGTGACGCTATGATCGAAGTAAAGAACCTGTGGAAGCGATACGCCGGTGTGACGGCCTTGGGGGGCATCTCCCTAACCGTCGAAAAAGGCCGGGTAATGGGCATTCTCGGGGAAAATGGGAGCGGCAAGAGCACGCTCTTCAAAATCCTCGCCGGCGTCGCCCACGCCAGCGAAGGCAGCGCCAGCATCTCGGGCCAGCCGGTCGGCGTACAAACGCGCCGCATCACTTCGTATCTGCCCGAAATCAATCCGTTCTACGACTGGATGGGCGTCGGCGAGCAGCTCGAATTCCTCGCCGCGTTCTTCCCGGGCTGGGACATGGACAAATCCCGCGACCTACTCGGCCTGATGAACGTCGATAGCCACCGGAAAATCGGCACCCTGTCCGATGGTCAGCGGGCCCGCTTAAAGGTGGTAGCCGCCTTTTCGCGGCCAAGTGAGTTGGTGCTCATGGACGAGCCGCTCGGACGGATCGATCCGCCGTCGCGCCGACGCATCCTAGAGACCTTGCTGAGCGAATTTCGCGTCGGCGAGCAGACGATCCTGCTATCGACCCACCTCGTCAGCGAAGTGGAAGAGCTGATCGAAGAGGTAGCCTTCCTGCGCCACGGAGAAATCGCAGTCAGCGGTAACATCGAAGAGTTGAGGCAAAATCGCGGCATGTCGCTCAGCGACATTTTCGAGGAGGTGGTAGCGTGAATACTTGGAAGACGCTGTATATAAAGGAAGTGCAAGACAACCGCACCCTGTTCATCTTGCTGCCGTTGGTGACGGTCTTTTTCGAGCTCGTTGCGGTGCTGTCTTTCGACGACGCGCAGGGCGTCCCGTCCCCCCACTTCCTATGGAGCTTGGTTCCCTATGCGTTTTTGCTGATCCTGCCCTTTGTGCTCAGCCACTCGTTCGCCCAAGAAGTGAAAGGACAGACCCATTATCTGCTCCTCTCCCTGCCGGTATCGCGCACCCAGATTTTTGCGACCAAGGCTGCGGCCGTGGCGACGCTCGGCCTCGTCTTATTCGCGTTGAGCAGCGCCGGATTCATCGCGGTTCTCAGCGAATTGCATGCGCTCGCAATCGAGGCGGCGAAAACGGCATCCGATGCACTGCATTTCAAAATTCCCCTGTTCAGCGACATCGCAGAGGACGTCCTAGTTATCAGCGGCGCGTTCTACCTGTCGGCGATGGCAGTGATGCTGGGCATTGCCGGCGGCGTCGCCGGCCTGAAGCTAGTGGTGCGGCGCTTTGCGGGACTCGCTTCTACTGCATTCGTCTTAGGCGTGTTGTACTGCTACTTTAGCACCCTACCCGACGTGCTCGATTTGTCCGGCGCACACGAGGTAACGCTCTGGTTCGACTACGATTCTAACGAGCCGATAGGACTAAGCTCGGAGTCTATCAAGCTCAGTTTCACGTTCCTCGCGTACTCGGTCTTCGTCGGACTAGCGTCCATGGGGTTTGGGATGTGGCTGTTTGAAAAGCGGGCCGAAGCCTAAGCGGATCGCTTGCGCTCGGCCCAAGTGCGGCGTTTGCGGCGGTGCAACGCAACATGGTCGCGGTAGGCGTCGGGGTCGCGGTCCAAGCCGGTCTCGCGGTCGAGAAAGAGCGGGAAGTCGGAGGCTGGGGGTTTGGCGTTGTGGTAGGCGTGGGCGTAGGATCGCATGATGATGCGCTGTTCGCGGTTGAGGGTCTCAAGCCAAGCGGGGTGGGACTGGAGGCGGTCGGCTGGGGTGACCCAAGCCGGACAATAGGCGTAGAAGATATTCTTGCGGACCACGTCGCTCTCGTTGGGCTCGACGCGGTGCCAGATGCTCGAGTGCATGATGGTCATGGTGCCCTTGCGCAGGCAGACCACCTTCTCGCCGGAGATCGGCTCGTGGCTGTCGTACTCATCGACGTATTGCTCGCGGTGGCTGCCGGGCAGGACCACTAGGTTGCCCATTTTTGCCTGCGGCAGGTCGGTCAGCCAAAAGCCGATCTTGATTTGCAACGGCAAATCGGGCGAGAAGGTGCTGTAAGGCACGGCGCGGGCACCGTCTGGATGCCAGATATTGTAGCGGTCGCCGCCGGGCGGACGAATAAAAAACTGGCTCTGATGCAGCTTGAGCAATTCGCCAAAAAGGTCGTAGGCGTAGCCAATGTGGCGGGAGTGATCAATCAGCGCGGCAAAGGCGGAATCGCGCTCGACGATATTCTCGCAGCCGAAGGTCTGCCCCGCCCGGTATTTGGGGCTGGCTTGGCAAACGCGGTCCATGGCCGCGGCAAGTTCATCTATGGCCTCTTGGTCGAGGGCGTCTTCAAAAAAGAGGATCCCCTCGCGATTGAAGGTTTCCCACTCGTCGTCGGTAAAGCCGGGTGGAACGATGCGGTAGGCATAATCGTTCATCGTGCAAACTCCTGTGTGAAAGGCCAATAGGTGTGGGCCGTAAAACCCCTCATAGCAACTGTCGCCCCGGCACCAGCCCTTGCAAAAATTCGTCGCAGGGCAGGCCCTGTGCCGCGAGGGCCGAAGAGGAAAAAGCTGGTCTCTGATGCTCGGAAAAATCGCCTCTTTATTTCCATTTTTTCTTCTTTTTTGGAATTATTAGTTCCAAAAATTTGTCCTCCCGCGCGTTATGCGTATAGCCCTATCCCATCTCGACATCGGAGCGGTACGGCACGCGCCCGTGCAGCAGCGCAGCACAGGCCGCCCCCACCGCCGGATTGCCGCCAGCCAACCGCCCCATGGCCCGGGCTTGGGCCACGGTCAAGCCGCCGGCAAACAATTGCGTAAAGGTGTTAATATCGCAGCGCAGCGCGTCTTTGTCTGCCTTTTCCGCGACCTGCACCTGTCCCCCTTCAACTTGGGCCGTCACGGCCAGCGGCTCGTCGGCATTCACCACCCAATCGGCCACTTCAAACGCTATTGTCGCCCGCAAATTTTCAGGCGGCTTGAGATGCGCCAAGGCTTGGGCCACGTCCAATACTCGCAGCGCTAGGTCGTACTCGACGATAGCATCAAAGCGCTCTGGGAAAGCGCGGAGCAACAAGCTGTCGGGCGGCAGCTCAAGTCTCAGGACGACCACCTTGTCCATATCGGCCAAGGACCGCACGAATTTCAATTGGGCGGCAAAAGAGGCCCCGTGTAGCTCCCGCACGGTAATGCGTTTGCCCTCGGCGCGCTCCATAGCCCCTATTATGACTAGGGCGGAGCAGTCCACTCCCCCGCCGTCCCCCTCCAGCACCCAAAGCTCGCGCAGCATCTCCTCCTTTTGCCAAAACGCTTCTGAGCGCACCGACTGCCCATTGCGCCATTGCGCCCCCTCAGTGTACAGCCGATGCACAGCGGTCGCGTCGTCCGCGGTCGCCCGCCGCACCGTCCCCACCGACGCCGTGGCTTGGCGGACCAGATCCGGCCATACTTTCAGTTCCAACTTAGGCGCCAGACTGGCCCAACCGAATTTGCCGTACCACCTAAAGGAAAAAGGCCACAGCGGACTGATGCAGCAACCGCGTTCCCGCAGTATGTGAACGGCCCGCACTATAAGCCCACCGGCGTGCCCGCGCCGCCTATGCTTGGGATCCGTGGCCACCGCGCCGATGGCTCCGGCCGGAATCTGCGCCGCGCCCCACCACAGCGATTCGAGCTGATAAGCCAAGGCGCACACCAAAGTCCCCTGCCGATCGAAGCCGGCCAGCGTCATCTCATCCTCCCCGTACCAATCTTCGGCGTGTTCCATAAAGGCGCGTCCGGCCACTAAGCGGGCACGGGGCAAATCCTCCGGCCCCATCTGGCGGACATCTAGGTCTTTATTGTAATGGGGTTGCTGCATTGCCGTTCTCCTTTTTAAGGCGTTGTCCTGCCAGCCCAAGTATCGCTATTATCCCCAACAATGGGAAACGACTAACGAGGTGCCGCTGGGCACTTGAAGAATTCGGTGAGTTCTTGGGGATAGACTGGGAAACGGTGATGCTCCGATAGCCGATTGGCGTCGAATCTCGGGCCAGCGAAGTTCATTTGGATTCCGCAAGGGAGAGCGACTTGGAGGGACAAAAATGAGCACTAAAACGAACAATTATCGCTAAATATCGCGTCGATGACCTATTTCCAGTATCATCTCGAATTTCGTAAATAATGCGATACGCACCAACGCGGATTCTATAGCGATCAGAGAACCCTTTGAGTTTAACACATCTAGGGGGACGAGGCTCTGTTCTCAAGGCGTCAATATGGGGTTGAATTCGACGTTGGATCTGGGCGAGTAATGCTAAAAATTGTCTGCGCGAACGGGGCGTGAAGCCGATTGAGCAAGCTACAATCCTGCTTCTTTTTTTACTTTTTCCCATGAAACGGGTCGTTCTCCTGTTCGTTCCATTTCTTTCAACGCTTGATCGGCGGCTCGGTTGTCAATGACATCTTCCAAGAATTGACAAATTTCTTCTTCGGGAATGCCCTGCCTTTGAGCTTTAACGACGGCATTCTCAAATGCTTCCCAAAGCTCTCTTTGTATATTTTCAGGCTGCTTGGCTATCGTTGGACGAGATAGCGGTACGTCAATGCGAATCGAAGCGGTCATTGAGATACTCCTTCGAGAATGTAAACGTCTAAACTATCCCCATCCCTTCCTGTTGCACTCGTGCTTTTCGCAGGAGGCTGGCGGGCCTCTTCGTCGTCTCTCGCAAGTGGCCCGCCCTTAGCGCGGTGCTGTCAGAAGGGGCTTGGTAGGCTTGAATGCGATCTACGAGGAAGTGATTATAGAGCATCCGGCACTCTTCCAAGTGCGCGGCAAGAATTCGCGCTTGCCGCTTGGTAGGCCGCAGCCGATATTTGAAAGCCTTAAGCATAATAAAAAACATTGGCTTATAATATAGACCCGTCAAGGGGCTTGCCGGAGCTATATTGGCTTTACGGCCTAAAGGTTACAAGATAGCGACCGATCCTGAACGACCCTTCAGCTCTAGGTGCCCGTCGTGGACCACCATCGGCTCGGCGCCGATCTCGTACAAAAACGCGATCAAGCAGGTTGAAAGAGCAAGGAGATATTGAGATGAAAATTAGCAATCGCGGCATTATCAATCGCGGCCAGCCCAATACGCCGCGCGCCTTTGCGACCTTTCCCGCGCTCACCCCGCTGGCCGACGGCTCGCTGCTGGCCAGCTACCGCGTCGGCAGCACCAAGGATTCGGCGGACGGCACGCTCGAACTCAAGCGCTCGGACGATGGCGGGCAATGTTGGAGCACCCCGGAAACCCCTTTTGCCACGACCTTAAACGGGCTGAACGGCTCGCTCCGGGTGGGCTATGTCACCGACTTGGGCAACGGCCACTTGTTGCTGGCCGCCCTGTGGGTGGACCGCCAGACCTATCCGGGCCAACCCCTTTTCAACGACGAGACTGAGGGCTGCCTGCCCATGGAGATCGTCCTAGCCGATTCCCGCGACTTGGGGCGTAGCTGGTCCGACTGGCGCGTCGTGTCCGTCCCCCCGGATGTTGGCCCGCCCAGCCTGACCAACCCCGTACTCGTCCTGCCCAGCGGCCGGCTGGCCTTGAGCATCGAGACCAATAAAACCTATGCAGACCGGAGCCCGTGGCTACAACGAGTGGTGTATTTGTATTCCGAAGATCAGGGCCAGACCTGGGGCGATCCGGTCACCACCTGCCAAGACCCCACCGGCCGCATCTTCAACTGGGACCAGCGCGCCGGCGTCTGCCCCGACGGCCGCGTGGTCACCTTCACTTGGACCTACGACCGGCAGACGACCCAATACCTCAATATCCAGCGCCGCCTCAGCGCAGACGAAGGGGCGGCTTGGTCCGCCCCCGAGGATCTCGGTTTTGCCGACCAAGCCGCGCATCCGGCCATTTTGCCCGATGGCCGCGTGGTCTTGGCCTGGGTCGATCGCTTTCAATCGCGCTCGATCCGCGCCCGCCTAGCCCCGGCGGCAGACGCCCCCTTTGCCGAAGACACCCAAGTAGAACTATACCGCCAAATAGTCGAATCCCCGCAAACGGCTGCCGGCCAAGGGGACACCGGCGACCTGCTGGCCGAAATGGGCCTGTGGAGTTTTGGCCTGCCCTTTGCCGCGGCCCTGCCCGATGGCGACGTCATGGTCGTCTATTACGCCGGCGACGACGCCGGCATGGAAGTTCGCTGGGCTCGTTTGTCTCTGAGAAGCTGCTGATGAAGACCTTGCTAGCAGGTGCCCTCGCGCTCTTGATCGGCCTGCCGCCCCGGACCACTCTGGCGCATGACGGGCCGGCGATTGACGAAGACAAGATCATCGACCTGACCCATACCTTTGACGAGCACGCGATTGCGTGGCCGACAGCGCGGCAATACGAACTCGAAGTGGTTTCTGCCGAGCACACCCCCAACGGATACTGGTATGCGGCCAACAACATCTGCCTTGCCGAGCACAGCGGTACGCACTTGGATGCGCCGCTCCATTTCGCCCACGACGCCCACGACGCCAGCGAAGTGCCCCTCAGCCGCCTCATCGGACCAGCCGTGGTGGTTGACGTTCGCCAGCAGGCGAGCCAGAACGCCGACTACCGCCTGACGAAGGCCGATCTGCTGGCTTGGGAAAAGACACACGGTCGGATTCCGGACGGCGCAATCGTGCTGATGCTGAGTGGTTGGGGCCAATTTTGGCTGGACAGGAAACGCTATCTGGGCTCGGACGCGCCCGGTGACGCGATGAATCTCCACTTTCCGGGGTTTTCCGCAGAAGCCGCCGAGTTTCTCAGATCCGAGCGGGTCATCGACGCGATCGGCGTGGACACCCCGAGCCTCGACTACGGCCAATCAAGGGACTTCATCGTCCACCGGATAGTCAGCCGCGTCAATATGCCCGGTTTGGAAAACATCGCCCAGCTAGAGAAGCTGCCGCCCGCCGGGGCGCAGCTAATCGCCCTGCCCATGAAAATTGCCCGCGGTTCTGGTGGACCGACGCGCATCATTGCGATCCTGCCCTGACCGCGACCACAGCAAAAGGACACCGGGCCGGAGCGGCCTGCTCTACGGGCGCGTTTCTCTGAGGATCCGAAGCGACCATAAACGCTCTTAGCAGCCCCAACTGCTCCCGACAAGGAGGACGCTTCCCATGCAGCAATCGCCCCAATCGCGCCCCAATCTACTCTACATCCACTCCGACCAGCACAATCCCTACGTCATGGGCTGCGCCGGCGATCCGGTGGTGGAGACGCCGCATTTGGACCGCCTCGCGGCCGAGGGCATACAATGCACCCAAGTGTACTGCCCGTCGCCGGTGTGCGTGGCCTCGCGCATGGCCATGCTCGCGGGGCGCTACCCCAGCGACATCGAGGTGTGGACCAACAATCAGCTCCTCGATTCGGGGGTGCCGACGATGGCCCACGCCATGGGCGCGGCCGGATACCGGCCAGTGCTGATCGGCCGCATGCACTCCATCGGCCCCGACCAACTGCACGGCTATACCGAAAGGCTGGTGGGCGACCACGGCTCCAATTGGCCCGGCTCGGGGCTGGCCCCGGCCGTTGGCCGCGGCAATCTGGAGAAAGCCGGGCCGGGACAAAGCGCATACCAAGTACACGACGAGGACGTTACGGCCGCCGCCGTGTACTTCTTAAATCGACTGGGAGTGCAACAGCGCGCCGGTCGAGCCGCAGGCCCCTTCAGCCTCAGCGTCGGCTTTATGCTGCCGCATTCTCCCTATTTGGCGCGGCGGCCCCTGTACGACTACTACCGAGCGAAAATTCGCCCGCCCGCGGTGCGCGAGCCTTTTGGCGAGCACCTCCATCCGGCGATCCACTGGTGGCGGGCCCACGGCGATTTGCAGGAGGTGCCCGAGGAATGGATTCTCAACGCCCGGGCCGCCTATTGGGCCTTGGTCGCTGCAATGGACGGCATGATCGGCCGCATTTTAACGGCCCTGCGGGAAAATGGCTTGGCCGACAATACGCTGGTGGTGTACAGCTCGGATCACGGCGATTTGGTCGGCGAGCACGACTTGTGGATGAAGCGAACCTTTTACGAAGAGTCGGCCAAAGTGCCGGCCATTCTCTCCTACCCCGGCGTATTGCCGGCTGGGACGCGCTGCAACCGAGTAATGAGTGCCTTGGACCTCAACGCCACCATGCTCCAAGCTTTGGGTGCCCCGCCCTTACCCAATTCACCGGGCCGACCAGCACTGGAATTGCTGTGCACGGGCCAAGGCGATTGGTCGGATACGGCCTTTTCGGAATACGCCCTGCGCGAGGGCCAAGTGCAGCGCATGGTGCGGCGCGGGTCGTGGAAGCTGATCTACCACTGGCGGGAGCGGCCCCAGTTGTTCAACCTAGAGGACGATCCCCACGAGCAAGTGGACCAAGCTGCCGCACCAGAGTGCCGGGAATTGGTGGCCGAGTTGACCGGATTGGTCTTGGACGGATGGGACCCGGCCCGGGTCGCGACGCGGCTGGAGGAGCGGCAGGCGGATGTGGATTTGATCCGCGACTGGGCCGAGCAGACCAACGCGCCCGATCAGTGCCGCTGGGAGCGGCAGGCAGCAATGACCTTGCAGGAGCCTCCGTCTGGTTGATTCTCCACCTTTAGACGCCTATATTGCCCCGCGTCAGGACCACCCCATGAGCACTGAACTTTTCGACTTGAGCGGCCGAGTTGCCGTGGTGATCGGCGGGGCCCGCGATTTGGGCCGCGACATGGCCGCAAGCCT
Organism: uncultured Latescibacterota bacterium; assembly: GCA_958295495.1. Classification (GTDB taxonomy): domain Bacteria; phylum Latescibacterota; class UBA2968; order UBA8231; family UBA8231. The sequence goes on along the minus strand of OY282352.1, from coordinate 4,576,476 downwards.
AGCCGACGCCGGTTGTCATCTGGCCATTACTTCGCGCCAAGAAGCCAGTGCCCAAGCCACCGCTCAACAGCTTCAAGAGACCTACGGTCGCAAAGTGTACAGCGCCGCCCTCGACATCTGCGACCACGCTGCCCTCAGCCAATTCGCCGAAGACGTGCGCCAGTGGCAAGGCCGCGTCGATGTGGTGGTCAACAACGCCGGCGGCGGCTTAGGGCTGAGCACCACCGACTTTTTCGCCCGCCCGCCCGAAGACGCCCGCCTACTCATCGACACCAATCTGACCGGCCCCCTCTTCTCTTGCCAAATTTTCGGCCGCATCATGGCCGCACAAGGTTCGGGATCCATCATCAATATCGCCTCCATCGCCGGTCTAGTGGGCCGCGACCGCCGCATGTATCAGCGCAGCGGCTTGCGCCAGCAACCGGTTGACTACGCCGCGGCCAAAGCCGGCGTCATCGGCATGACTATGGACGCGGCCGCCTATTTGGCCCCTATGGGGGTGCGGGTCAACGCCATTTCGCCCGGCGGCTTTGAGCGCGGCCAACCCCAAGCCTTTATCGACGCGTACAGCGAGGCCACCGCCTTGGGCCGCATGGGCCGCGACGGCATGGACTTGAAGGGAGCGGTGCGCTTTTTGGCCTCGCCCGCCGCCGACTATATCACCGGACACAATCTGGTGGTCGATGGCGGCTTTTGCCTGTGGAAGTAGCGTCTTAGAGGACAATCCAATGAGCAAAGCCCCCTTAAAAATCACCCCCGAACAACAGCGGCAATTCGACGAAGACGGTTTTTTCCTCGTCGAAGACGCCCTGCCGCCCGACCGCATCGCCGCTCTGGTACAACGGCTCGACGAGCGGTACGACCGCTACCGCCGAGAGCGCACGCTCGGTCCCGGCCAAGCCTTTCAAATGCGCAATATCGCGGCCGACTCCCTCTTTAAGGAATTGATCGACTATCCGCCCATCTTGCCTCTGGTTGTGGACCTGATGGGCTACAATATCCAGCTCCGCACGTCGCACCTCGATGTGCGCCCGCCGCAGGATCCAGCCGACGGGGAGCACGAGTTGGGTGCTCCAGACAGTTTTTTTCCTTGGCACGCCGACGGCCCCGACTATGGCTGGCCCGCCGTCGATGGGGTGCTGCCCTTTATGGAGATGAAAGTCGGCTATTATTTAACCGACCTGACCCAACCTTCGAGCGGTGCCATCTGCATTGTGCGCGGCAGCCATCGCCAGTCGCCTTGGATTGACGCGAATGGTACGCGCCGCGTCGATCCCGCGCGCATTGTCGAAGTCAACGTCGCCCCCGGCACTGCCCTTGTGTGGCGCACGGCCTTGTACCACTGTTTGACCCCCAATCTGTCCGACCAACCGCGCAAATGCCTTTATTACGGCTATCAGCACCGCTGGATCCGTCCCTCGGATTACGAGCACCAAGCTCCAGAAGTCTTGCAAGGATGCAGCCCAGTGCGGCGTCAGCTTTTGGGCGAGTTGGGCACCGGCAGCACGGCCTATGCAGGCGACGATCCCTTGGTGCTGCCGGTGTCGCGCTATTGGCGGCCCAAAGACGAGGATATCCCGCTCAAAGCTTGGGCGGAGAATTATTAGTGGCCTGTGGCCAATCCCCTTAGGACCGGCGGTGCAGGGACAGACCAAACCACTAAAGGAGGAGACCGTCCCGTGACCCAGCAAAACCTGCGCTGTCTCACCCCCGCCCAAGTCGAGCGCTTCTACCTCGACGGCTGTCTGACCGTCGAGGATGTGCTGACCGCGGACGAAGTGGCCGTTTTGGCGGCCCATACCGATTGCATCGCCACCGGCGAACTCGACCACATCCCCGACACCAGCATCCAGCTCGAAGCCGTCTTCCGCCACGGCGAAAAAGCCGTCCCCGACCAAGTGCTAGCCGTGCGTAAACTGTACAACCTAGCGGTGTACGACGACGTAATGTGGGCCCACGTCACCCACCCCAAAATCGCCGACATCGCCGCCGACCTGCTCGGCACCGACGACATCAAGCTGTACGGCGACCAACTCTTTATGAAAGCTCCGCGCACGGGCACGGCCCAGGGCTGGCATCAGGATTCGGCCTCTTGGCGCGACATTTTCCCCATGGACTTGGTCACCGCCTGGACCGCCATTGACGCGGCCACCCTCGACAACGGCTGCCTCAACTTTGCCTTGGGCACCCACCGCTGGGGCATGTTGCGGGGCGAGCGCTTGGCCCCTTTTGCCGCCGATTTGGCAGGCGGCAGGTGGCCCATCCGGCCCGCTCCCCTCCGCCCCGGCAGCATCAGTTTTCACCACAGCCTGACGCTGCACCAGAGCAATGCCAATCGCACTGGTACGCGGCGCCGGGGCTATGCCGTACATTACATGCGCGCGGCTTCTTGGCGCGACGAAGCGGTCACTGACGCGCCTAAGATGCCGCCCTTTAAGCAGGTGCGGGGGCGGTCTTTTGCCGGCAGGGTTTAACTGCCCAACTCGGCGCATTAGCCACCGTCGCCCGCGAACTGGCCACTCACCACTCACTATGGAACCTTAGGCGGCTAGAGGTCTCAATGGCGAGAGCAAACATCCTCAACACTCGTACGATCAACTACATGGAGTTGATCGGCAACGGCAAGCTGTACCGCGTACCTCCGTACCAGCGCGATTACTCTTGGTCGCAAGAGCAGTGGGAAGATCTCTGGAATGACATCGTCGAACTACGGCCTCGCGCGGAAGACCGCCACTACATGGGTGCCTTGGTCGTCGCAGGTGAGAGCGACCGCGAGTTCTTAGTCATCGACGGCCAGCAGCGCCTAGCTACATTGAGCCTGTTTGCCCTCGCCGTGATCGACAGGTTGCAGGCGGTGGCCGACCAAGGGATCGAGGCCGATGCCAACAGGGAACGCGGTCGAGAGCTTCGCAATCGCTTCATCGGCGAGAAGGATCCGGCATCGCTCACCGAAAGCACACGGCTGTACCTAAACGAGACGGACAACCCCTTCTATCAGGACTACCTAGTTCAGCTCAGGAAGCCGATCAACCCAAGGGGGCTGCCCAAGTCGAACCGGCTGCTCTGGGAATGCTTTCTCTACTTCAGGGAACGCCTCCAAACAGCGGATGGGTTAGAAAGCGACGGAAGAGACATAGCGAGCCTTCTATCCGAAACTTTGGCCCGCCAGTTCCTGTTCATTCTGATCACGGTAGCCGACGAGTTGAACGCGTATACCGTTTTCGAGACTCTTAACGCACGCGGTCTAGCATTGACGACCACGGACCTGCTCAAGAACTACCTATTCTCGCTAGTACGGGTTCCCGCCGACCTCAAAGCGCTCCAGCGCCGCTGGCAGGCCCTCATCGAGACCGTAGAACAAGCGCGTTTTCCAGCATTTCTCCGCTATCACCTGCTCTGCGAGCTGCCGCAGGTTCGAAGCCAGCGCCTCTTCAAACTAGTGCGGGAGCGGACCAAGACGCCACAGGATGTCTTCGAGCTCCTCAAACAGTTGGAAGGGCGCGCGGAGCTGTTTGCGGCGATTTCGGACCCGAGCCACAGCTACTGGATAGAATGGTCTGAAGCAAGAGTATTTATCCGTGAACTCAATCTTTTTCGAGTACGTCAGGCGATGCCGCTGCTATTCGCCGCATGGGAACTTTTCCCGCGGGCAGAGTTCGTCCGCACTCTGAAACTCATAAGCGCGATTTCATTCCGTTACACCGTCATCAGCAGCCTTAACACGAGTGCCCTCGAACCCGTCTATCACAATGCCGCCAAGGCGGTAATCGCTGGCGAGGCTGCCGGCCCAGCGGAGGTATTCAAAGAACACCTGAAGCCGATTTACGTAGCCGACGAGAAGATGCGCCAAGATTTTGCCCTCCTTACTGTGAGTACCCGCGGTCAGAGGAAGAAATTGGCGAAATACATCCTCGCACGACTCGAAGGAGACGCCGCCGGCCGCGCCTGTGATCCAGACACGGACCCCGGCACGATCGAGCATATTTTGCCGGAGAACCCAGCGGAGGCTTGGAGCGAGACCTTTGCGCCCGAACAGTGGGAAGCGTCGGCGTACCGCCTCGGCAATTTTACTTTGCTCGAAGCCGCGGCCAATCGAACCGTTGGCAATGCAGCCTACGCCGACAAATGTGCTGCGTACAACAAAAGTGCCTATGTCCTCACCAAGGAAATTCCAGAAATGGCACCTGAGCAATGGACGCCGGAATTGGTAGCTGAACGCCAACGACAGCTTGCATCAAGGGCTGTACATTTGTGGAAATCGGATTTCGCGTGAACCGCCAATCTCGGATCGGCCGTAACGATTGGGATCAATACGGCCGATAGTGAGATCGACACGGACGACGTGTCTTAAATAGAAAGAGTGAAAACGTGACAGAACCAATTACTGTGCAAGTGTTTGACCTCATCGGCGGCCCTTTGTGCGTATCCGCCAGCGACGGCCAGCGTCTGCACGATAAGATAGCTCCCCTTTTAAGGAAGGGGACGCCGGTTATCCTTTCTTTCAAGCGGGTGGATATCCTTATCGCCGCGTTTCTGAACGCGGCCATAGGCCAGCTCTACGGCGAGCTGGCCGAAACATGTCGCCACAATGGCTGGAAGCTGGTTACGAATGACAGCGATTTCACGTCTGGCGGCATTGAGATCTTGACCACAAACTCGAAACTCTTGGCCGACTGCCCATGACAGCTCCCCGCAAAAAGCTCATCGAAGTCGCCCTGCCGCTCGACGCGATCAATGCCGCGGCGGCGCGGGAGAAATCGATTCGGCACGGGCATCCGAGTACGCTGCATCTGTGGTGGGCACGGCGGCCATTGGCCGCGGCGCGGGCGGTGATTTTCGCGCAGATGGTGGATGATCCGTCGGCCAGCTCCGATCGGTTCCGCACGGAGGCCGACCAAGACCGGGAGCGCGAACGGCTGTTTCGCCTTATCGAGGAATTGGTGAAGTGGGAGAACACCACCAACGAAAGGGTGTTGCAGCAAGCCCGCGACGAGATTCGCAAGAGCTGGCGGCGGACCTGCGCCGATAATGCCGATCACCCGCGGGCCGCCGAGCTGTTCAACGCGGATAAGCTACCGGCCTTTCACGATCCGTTTGCTGGCGGCGGCGCGTTGCCGTTGGAAGCGCAGCGATTGGGGCTTGAAGCTCATGCCAGCGACCTCAATCCGGTGGCGGTGCTCATCAATAAGGCCATGATCGAGATACCGCCTAAGTTCGCCGGTCAGTCGCCGGTAAATCCGGCGTCCCGCGAGGAAAAGAGCCTGATTGAGCGCGAATGGAAGGGGGCGCAGGGGCTGGCCGAGGACGTGCGCTACTACGGCCAGTGGATGCGCGACGAAGCCGAGCGGCGCATTGGGCATCTGTATCCGAAGGTCGAGATTACCGAGGAGATGGTCGCGGAGCGGTCCGACCTTGAACGCTACAAGGGCCGCAAGCTGACGGTGATTGCTTGGCTGTGGGCGCGGACGGTGAAAAGCCCCAACCCGGCGTTTGCCGATGTGGAGGTGCCGCTGGCCTCGACCTTTATGCTTTCGACGAAGAAGGGGAAGGAGGCATACGTTGAGCCGGTGATTGAGGGGCGTGGGTATCGGTTTGTGGTGAAGGTGGGAAAGCCGGAGGATGCGGACGCGGCGAAGCGCGGGACTAAGTTGGCGCGGGGCGCGAACTTTCGTTGCGTGATGTCGGGGACGCCGATAGCGGGGAATTACATCAAGGCTGAAGGCATGGCCGGGCGGATGGGGGCAAGGCTGCTGGCGATCGTGGCCGAAGGCGACCGGGGCCGGGTATATCTGGCACCGGTCAAGGAGCACGAAGAGACCGCACGGAAAGCGATCCCCGAGTGGCAGCCAAGTGAAGAACTTCCAAATGATCCTCGAGCAATATGGTGTCCACTTTACGGCCTTACAACCTTCGCCGACCTCTTCACCCCCCGCCAGCTCGTCGCCCTGACCACCTTCTCCGACTTGGTGGCGGAAGCGATGGAGCGCGTCAAACGGGATGCCGCCAACGCCGATTTGCCCGATGACGACCGGCCATTGCGGGACGGAGGTGCTGGCGCGACGGCGTATGCCGAGGCGGTGGGGGTGTATTTGGCGCTTTTGATCAACCAAATTGCAAATCACTCGTCATCTATGTGTGGTTGGAACAACGTCAATACTCAGATGCGTAGCGTATTTGCCCGCCAAGCCATTCCAATGGTCTGGGACTACGCTGAGAGTAACCTGTTCTGCGAATCATCGGGCAGCTATGCGAATTTGTTCAAACGCCAGTTGAAAAGTTTTGAGACATTGGGAGATGATCAGTCTGGCATGGCGTGTCAAGCGGACGTGAACCGACAGTTGATTTCCTCGGACAAACTTGTCTCTACGGACCCACCCTACTACGACAACATCGGCTATGCCGACCTTTCCGATTTCTTCTACGCTTGGCTGCGCCATTCGCTTAAGGCGACTTTTCCCAGTCTCTTTGCGACGCTCGCTGTTCCCAAATCAGAGGAATTGGTAGCGACGCCTTATCGGCATGGCAGCAAGAAGCAAGCCGAGGCGTTTTTTCTCGACGGCATGACCGAGGCGATGCGGCGACTCGCTAGGTATGTCCACCCAGCTTTTCCGGTTACCATTTACTACGCCTTCAAGCAGTCCGAGACCAAAGGCGGCACTGGCACTGCCAGCACCGGCTGGGAAACGTTCTTAGATGCTACGATCCAGGCCGGGCTCTCGGTAGCTGGGACATGGCCTATTCGCACCGAGAAGCAAGGCCGCGTCATAGGCAACAACACCAACGCCCTCGCCTCTTCCATCGTCCTCGTCTGCCGCCAGCGCCCTGCCACCGCGCCGCTCGCCACCCGCCGCGAATTCGTCGCCGCGCTAAGAGACGAACTACCCACGGCCCTTGCCCACCTACAATCCGGCAACATCGCCCCAGTCGATCTCGCCCAAGCCGCCATCGGCCCCGGCATGGCGGTGTTCACCCGCTACGCCAAGGTGCTCAACGCCGAGGGCAAGCCCGTCTCGGTGCGCGAGGCCCTAGCGCTCATCAACCAGATCCTCGACGAAGTGCTCGCCGAGCAGGAAGGCGACTTTGACGCCGACAGCCGCTGGGCCTTGGCGTGGTTCGAGCAGCACGGCTTTGGCGAGGGCGAATACGGCGTCGCCGAAACCCTGTCCAAGGCCAAAAACACCAGCATCGCCGGCATCGTCGAGGGCGGCATCCTCGCCTCCAGCGCCGGCAAGGTGCGCCTGCTGCCCCCGGACGAGTTGGCCGACGACTGGGACCCAAAGGCCGACGACCGACTCACCGTGTGGGAAGCTGTCCACCATCTCATCCGCGCCTTGGAGACCGGCGGCGAGCCAGCAGCGGCTCGGGTCGTGGCCCAGCTCGGCGCGTCAGCCGACATCGCCCGCGAACTGGCCTACCGCCTCTACACCATCTGCGAGCGCAAACGCCGCGCCGCCGAAGCCCTCTCCTACAACGGCCTAGTACAGAGTTGGCCCGAAATCGCCAACCTGTCGCGGCAGGAGGTGCTGGTTGAGGGCGGGCTGTTCGGGGATTAAGCAGGAGGAACCCTGTGAATCAACGGGTAGACATCCACAGCCGAAACATTGTACTGGGACGAGGCTTGGCCCCGGTCCCAGAGCGTCTGCTCCTTGCTCATGCGCGAGGCGAAGTTCTATTTATTGCTGGGGCTGGCGTCTCAAGGGACGCAGGATTGCCTGACTTTCTCGAGCTAGTCGTAAAGGTGTACGAGAAACTAGATCCGGTGGTGCATTCCGTTATAAATAACAGTCAAGCTCCTCAAGACTTGACAGATGACCAACAGGCCGAGGTTAAGCGTTTCTGCAAAGGCGAATACGATGTCGTCTTGGGGATGCTCGAGCGGAGAATCGAAGGCCAAGAGGAAGCTCAGAGTCTAGTCAGGCAGCAGGTCGGAAACATACTCCGCCCCACGGGCCTAAAACCGGCTCCCATTCATCGAGCCTTGATGCGTCTCTCCGATCGCGGCGGTACAGCAACGATCATCACGACGAATTTCGATCTCCTCTTTGAAAAAGCCGCTAGCAACATGAGATTTCCGTTTCCGATCCAGACGTACGCACTCAGCGGAATACCCAGACCAACCCAGAGAGCAAAATTCAGCGGCGTCCTGCATATACACGGTGCCTTAGACCGCAACCCTCAGCGCACATCTGACCTTATCGTTTCCGACCAAGATTTCGGCGAGTTCTATTTGCGCCGGCGAATAGCCTCCGATCTGATTTACGACGCCGCACGGTTGTATAACTTGGTCCTCGTGGGCTATAGCGCGAACGACCCGCCGATGAGATACTTGTTGAGCGCGGTCACTGCGGATACGGCGCATTTTCGCGATCTCAAGGAACGGTTCATATTCGTCGGAATGAGCGAAGACGATCCAGTAGAATTAGCAGACTGGCGGGCGCGTGGTATTACACCGATTCAATATGCTATCCAAGGCGACGATCACGCCCAGCTTCAGCGCACCTTAGCTCAATGGGCCAAATTCTCTGTGTTCAACAGCAATACGCGCCCCATCGATAGCACACTAAAGAAAATTGTGCAGTCTAAAAGAGCAGATGCCAGCCAAGACAATCGCGGTTTATTCGACCACTTCATTCGCCGTAGTTCGATTGATCCAAACAAGCGTGACCGCTTGATTGCTCTACTCTCCGATTACCAAGCGAACTTGGAATGGGTAAAAGCTGCCTTAGACGTATTTTGGGAAGAAAGCGAGGGAGTCGTAGATGAAACTGCTCCAGCTAGTCTGAATGCAAGGGATCGAGCCAAGATGCGTTCCACAGTTGCCTTTTTCAAAGGTCGCTTAGAAACAAAAGAAACCATTGAATGGGCATTGGATTTTGGTCCCAATGATATACTCAAACGACGGGCGATCCTGCATCTGCTGAACACATCGGAAGGAATTGACCTCCGCGAACCTTGGCGTTCCGCTTGGCGTCTGATCGAAGAATTTTGGGACGAACCAGTTCTTGATCACTACGGACAGCTGGACGTTTATAATGTCCAGAAACGCTTGCGCTCCGGGGAGCGGTCTGGCGCACTTGTGTCGGCTATCGTTGATCTCGTTGCACCGAGGCTATCGGTTGAAGCCTACGAAAGTTGGGAACTCCAATTCTACAAACCTCCCAAGCGGCCAAAGACATTTTTCGATCTGTTTCAGGCTAGGCTAACAAGTGGGGAAATTGTCGATCCGGCTTTTTTGGGCTTGCAAAAACTAACTAAGGGCGAATTCCTCATTTCTCTTGCCAACGCGTTAGATGCCGCGGTCCTACGCGGACTAGATATTGCGCGACGCATCGGATGGGGACCACATCTCCTTCTCAAGCGCGTGTATTACGTATCAGAGTCTAACGGCAAAGAAAAGGACGACCCTGATAAGTTTGTGCGAGGAATTGCACCATCGGTAAAGCTGCTTTACTCGGTCGTTTCGCGGATCGTCGATATCGATCGCTTCGCCGCGCTTGGTTTTATTAGCCGCTGGAAATGGAAAGATTCTCCGATCCATTTGCGGCTCTGGGCCGCTATGTCGCGCGATTCTCGGATTACACCCGCTGCTGAGGTCGGTGATTTTATCCTTCATTTAAAAAAAGAAGTCTTCTGGGACGTACGTTACTATCCAGAAATTGCCGAACTGTGCGCCCGGCACTTCTCCGAATTAGATGACGCCACACAAAAGGCGATCACCCAAAAAATACGTAAAGGGCCATCGCGCCATTTATGGCCTAAGAATGCAGAAATGGACCGCATTGAGGAGAACCGCCTCTGCTGGATTGTCCGGGAACTGAAACGCATTGAAGTCGCCGGGGCTACTCTCCCGCAACGCGACAAAATCTGGCTGGAATCGAACATTGAACGATTTCCCGATCTAGCCAAAATGAACCGAATCGATGAGGGATTCTGGGAAGCTCCGAAGGTACGGAGCGTTCAGGAAAATCCTGATCGCTCTTTGGATTCCCTTAAAGGCATTGCTCGGCTGCAAGCACTGGAACAGAAACTCTCAGCCCCGCGCCGTGTATGGGATGATGACCCAGCCAGTAGAGCACGGGATTGGATACGAGAAGAAGGCAACCCCATGCGGGTTTTACGGGATCTGGAGTCAAGTCCCGATGGTGGAGCTAAGTTCCCACAGGTATGGGAACACTTGGGTTGGGCGCATTCTAGTTCAGAGAACCAAATTCAAAAAACCTGTGTTCGCACACTACTTGTCCTTCTCGAAAAGTTGCCCCAAAAAACTCTATCCCAAGCCATCCAAGGCATTTCCCAGTGGCTCAGTTGTTGGAAAAAAGACATTGTCGTCGCGCCGGAATGGCCTGTGGTTTGGCACCGTGTTTGGCCATTAGCTGTCGAGGCGACCAATGCAATGCAGCCATCAAACCAAGAGCCTGATCTTAACATTGTCTCGCCGGGCGCTTCCGACAGACCTGCCGATCTGGATACATTAAACCCACCTGCGGGAAAACTCGTTGGCGTGTTCTTCGCTGCTCGTCCGAATCTAGGAAAAAATCCTCGGCCATTTGATGACGCTAGCCACTTGAGAAAAATGAGGAATGATGTTATCAACGCTCCGGGGCGTTCGGGCTTGATCGCCAAGCACCGGATGATCGAGGAGCTGAGCTACTTTCTACGCGCCGACAGAGAATGGACTAAAAAGCACCTCATTCGCCCCCTTCGCGGAGACGATGCCGACGCATTGGACCTCTGGCATGCGGTCAGTCGTCAGACGCAATTCAAGGACATATTAGAAATTATTGGCGACGACATGGTGGAGCGAACTAGGGATGACCAACTCGACCGCGATACCCGTCATTCGCTTGCCTTCAGCTTGGTGGTCGAGAATCTTCATGCTCTACGAGAAGGACGCGACCCCGCGGTTGCACAAGATCGCATTCAGCAAATGATACGGTTGCTAGAAGCCGAAGTGCGTACATACTGTGTGGAAGCGATAACTCGCTTTGTAAGCGACCTTTCGGAAAAAAACGAGCATTCACCAGAGTGCCTGTTCAAAGCAGCCGTCAAGCCTTTCCTGCAACAAGTCTGGCCGCAAGATCGCTCGCTAGTGTCGCCGGGAATCAGCGATAGACTCTCCAAGCTGCCAGCACTTACTCGCAGTGAATTCGCCAACGCCGTGGACACTATCGAGCGTTTCCTCATGCCGTTCGATTGCTGGACAATATCCGGTTATGGACTGTACGGCGGCGACGAAGACGACGGGAAGCCAAGACTGTCAATGATTGACGACGAAGCCAAAGCCGAAGCACTGTTGCGCCTTCTAGATCGGACGGTCGGGACCGCGGACAACGCAGTAATCCCTTATGATCTGGGCGATGCCCTTGAGCAGGTGCGGAAAGTCGCGCCCGATCTCGCTCGGGATCAAAGATATCGTCGTCTCGCAACGGCGGCGCGGCGGGTGTGATGGTACGGTTGCAAAAATCGGAAACGTTCATAGCCATCATGGTTGACCGCATCGTGAGCACCTTCCAGCCGGCGCGGGTCGTCCTCTTTGGGTCCCACGCACGGGGCACGGCCACCGAATGGAGCGACATTGACTTGCTCGTAATTCTGCTCAAGGTGTCCGACAAGCGGAACGCAACCATCGAGATTCGCCGGGCCTTGGGCGATCTGCCGGTCTGCAAGGACATCGTGGTAGCGACGCCCGAGGAAGTCGCTCGCCGAGGGCACCTTGTGGGAACCGCGCTGCATTCAGCACTCCGCGAAGGAAAGGTCCTTTATAAGGCTGTCTGAAAACCCACCTTGGGTCGTGTTGAACAAGCCGTAGAGACGGTCTGCGTCATTCCCGCAAAAGAACGTCACCCCGTGCTCCGACACGGGGCGGCAATCCAGCCGGGATCGTTTAGACGCAAGGGACGACCACCAGAATTTTCAGACCGCTTCTTATGAACAACTCTGAACTCGTCGGCGAAGCACAATTTAGGAGAATAAAATTATGAGACTCTCAGCCCCAATTGAAAAGAAGGGATATTTTTGGCTACCTAATGATCCAGAGGATATATTCCCTGGGGTGCTTATGATTTCTAAAGAAGGATCGGTAAAGCTGGAATTAATGGTTCTTGTGAAATTTCCCGAAGTTAGAGTCAAACAACCTTGGACTTTTCGATCCGACGATAACATTTCGTTCGATAAAATTGTTGGTAGGTTTAAAGGAGATAAGTTCGTCACGTTGGGCCAGTGTGAGAGCTTAACCCGAATAAGTACTCTCCAAGCTAGTGTTAACGGCCCTGTTTCTTTACAATCTTCAAAATTCATAGCACAATATGCGATTATCGGCAAAAACTACTTCGGAGAAAAAGAGGATATTTGTTTTTCTTATTGCATAGCTTCTTTCGAGGGACTTGAAGAGTTGCTAGACACAAGAAGCATCGATACCGATATAGACTTACTTTACAAGAGTATTTCAATGAAATATAATCGCCCTGATCCTGTATCTTTCAAGATTCCTTATAACTCCGACGAAGTTGAATTGACCTTAAATTTTTGTCCATCCGATATCTCTTTTCCTATACGAAATAAATTCTCTCTCAAACAGAGAACTTATATATCATTGTCATCCAATAAGCCTCTGTCATTTGATAGTTGTAGATCTCTTATATGGAGGATTAACAATTTTCTTTGTTTAGCAATTGATAAGCCGGTTTCCTTTGCCTCAGCTACCGTCTTCTCAAAAGAAAAATTAGAGTTCATCGGAGATGAAAAACAAGAAACTCCAATGAGCTTATACTTCGTTGGTAACTCACATCCTGAAATCGAGACAGACATTTCATTGCCTAAAATGCTATTCTTTTTTAACGAGTTAAAAGAATTTGTAAATGCTTTGAGCTGTTGGATGAAAAATTATGAAAAGCACGACATCCCAATCAATATGTATTTTGGTTCTGTACATGGAGAGGGGCATATAGAGCCGAAATTCTTGTCTCTTGCCCAAGGAATTGAAGTGCTCCACAGGCAATTGAGCAACAGCAAGAAGGACAAGAAGTTATACGTACGTATAATGGAAATGACGGAAGAGTTCAAAGATGACTTTTTTGCCAACGACACAGAGCGAAAAATTTTCGCTCAAAATGTTAAGAATGAAAGGAATTGGCTGACCCACTACGATCGGGCTAGTTCTCCTTTTATAAAAGAAGGCAATATAAGAGGTTTTATTGAGCTTAATTGGAAACTCGAAGCCCTTTTCCAATTGCATTTGATGAAACTCGCCGGAATGAAATTGGAAAGAATCAAGGAGATCGTTGGAAGCAATCATCATCTCCGGTATAAACTAGCCTTGCTGCCAGACAAAGAGAAGGCATAGCGACTGAGTTCGGATATCTACATATAAACCAAAAGGAAGTAAAATCATGGCCATTACCAATCAAGACCGCGTCGGCAAAGCACTCGAACTCCTCAAAGCTAGGCTCGGCCCCTTTGTCGAGCGCGAAGTGCAAAACAAAATCGAGGCCGGTCGCGTACGGCTAGACGTGATCCGGTGCTTTTGGTCAAGGGGGGAACGGAATGACAGCTATAAATCGGGCTCAGCCCGTACGCTTTCGTCGCCTACTCACCCTTCGGCCAAGCCCGGCGCAAAGCCGTCAGACCAAGCCCAAAATCTTCCGGCGCATTGAGTACGGCGACTTTGCGGTCCGCCATCTCTTCCAATAATACAGCCACGGGCAACCCGGCCCGCTCAGCCGCACCCCGCAGATCAACCTCGGCTTCTTGGTAGGCGCGGATGGCCTCGGACACGCGAAATCGCTCCATACCAACCAGCACCCATTGACGCATGAGAGCCGCCTCTGAGTAGGCCGTATTCGCCACCAAATGCGCGAGTTCGGAGGCTTCCTCCGGCCGCAGACGAATGGATTTGGTCACCCGATAGGGCGTTTTCTTAGTAGTATGCTGGCTCATTCTATAGGTCTCCTCGGGATTCGGCCAAGCTCCGCACGGCTTGGCGAGCTGCATCCATCAAAGCCTTTCCAGTATTGGCGGCAATTCTATCCAGTTTATCGTGGACGCTGTGCCAAGACAGCACTTCTATTTCATATAGATATACGGTGAACTCCGGAACCGTCAGGGCTTTGAGACCGCGCTGCCGAGCGAAGCGCAGAGCGCGCTGTTCGTTCACCAGCAGCCACAGATTTTCGTCGAGGGCCAATCCCAAAGCGGCGGCTTCTCCCACATGGAACTGGTCCAACGGCTGCACAGGATCGCGAATGGTCAATACTCCCTGCCGCTTCATCAGGCCAAACAGTTCTTGATACCCATATACCCGCTGTGGATAACGCGGATCGCGGGCTTGTATTTCATTTTCGACAGCCGATGGGACAACGACCGCAAAGAAGCGAAACAGATAGGCGAACACATCCGCTCGATGGCCCAAAACCCAAAACGAAGTATCCAAGACGGCTGTTTGCTTCTTCATGCTTCAAAAATAAACATTAGATTCTACTTTTGTTCAAATGCCAAGACTTGCAAATTATTGACCTTAGGTACGCGACCCTTACTTTACGTCCGCCTTTTCTGCGGTTCTCGCTGCGTCCGAGATTGAGGGCGTCCCGCCCTCAACGAGGGCAAGATGCCTCGATCCGCGGCAGGCCGGCTGGCGGGTGTCGAGTAGCAAAATCAAAACCATAAGGAAGTACGACCATGGCCATTACCAATCAAGAACGCGTCGGCAAAGCACTCGAACTCCTCAAGGCCGGGCTCGGCCCCTTTGTCGAGCGCGAAGTACAAGACAAAATCGAGGCCGGTCGCGTCCAGCTAGACGTAATCCGACGCTTTGTCGATGATCCGCACCTGACGGACAAGCCCATGGCAGAGTGGGACGTGGCCGCGCTCCTCAAGCTGATGTGGGAAACGTGGAACGACGTGTTCCGCAATATGCTGGGCCGGGCCGAGCGCAGCCTCGTCAACGAGATCCGCGACCAGCGCAACAAGTGGGCGCACCAAGACAGCTTCTCCAGCGACGATGCCGACCGCACCCTCGACTCGATCGCCCGCCTGCTAACGGCCGTCTCCGCGCCGCAGGCAGACGAGGTCAATCGCATGAAGATGGAACTGCGCCGTCTGATCTTTGAGGAGCAGGCGCGCAATGAACGCCGCCGCGGTGCTGGCACCACCGTTGAGAGCCAAGGCACCGGCAGCCTGAAGCCCTGGCGCGAGGTCGTGGCCCCGCATCGCGACGTGGCCAGCGGCGGCTACCAACAGGCCGAGTTCGCCGCGGACCTGTGGCAGGTCCATCTCGGCGAAGGAACGGACGAGTACCGCAACCCAGTGGAGTTCTTTCGCCGCACCTATCTAACCGAAAGCCTGAAGAGCCTGCTGAGCGGAGCGATGCAGCGGCTGAGTGGCCAAGGCGGCGATCCGGTGGTGGAGCTACAGACCAACTTCGGCGGCGGCAAGACCCACTCGATGCTGGCCCTGTACCATCTATTCTCTAAAATGCCAACCGGCGAGTTGCTGGGTATCGACGACCTGATGGCGTCGGGCGAAATCGCCGCACGGCCCGCCCACGTCAAACGGGTCGTGCTGGTCGGCACCAAAATCTCGCCCGGCAACCCGTCGGCAAAGGACGACGGCACCGTGGTCAGGACGCTGTGGGGCGAACTAGCTTGGCAACTCGGCGGCAAGGCGGCATTCGACAAAGTTCGGCAGGACGACGAGCGCGCCACTAGCCCGGGCGACACCCTCCGCGAATTGATGAACGAATATGGGCCGTGCCTCATTTTGATCGACGAATGGGTCGCCTATGCCCGCCAGTTGCACGACGACGCAGACCTGCCGGCCGGCAGTTTTGAAACCCACTTCAGCTTTGCCCAAACTTTGACCGAATCCGCACGAGCGGCGAGCCGTTGTCTGCTGGTGATCAGCTTGCCATCATCGGATACGGCGACTTCTCCCCATAGCCAAGGCGAAGACGAGGAAGTCGGCGGCCTCCGCGGCCGGGAAGCACTGGCGCGGCTCAAAAACGTCATTGGCCGCGTCGAATCCTCTTGGACGCCGGCGAGCACCGAAGAAGGCTTTGAGATCGTGCGCCGCCGTCTATTCGAACCCTTGAGCGAGCGGGCGCAATTTACCGCCCGCGACAATGTCTCGCGTACCTTCGCCGACTTCTACCGCTCCCAGCAGCAGGAGTTCCCGTCCGAATGCCGGGACGCCGACTACGAGCGCCGCCTGCGCGCCGCCTATCCGATCCATCCAGAGGTCTTCGACCGGCTCTACACGGACTGGTCAGCACTGGTGAAGTTTCAGCGCACCCGCGGCGTCCTGCGGCTGATGGCCACGGTCATCCACAGCCTGTGGGAGCACGGCGACCGCAACCCGCTGATCATGCCGGCGCACATCCCCATTGACGCCCCGCACGTCCGCAACGAGTTGACCCGCTATCTGTCCGACAACTGGACGCCGATCATCGAGGCGGATGTCGATGGTCCGAATGCGCTGCCGCAGCGCATTGACGGCGAGGTGGCAAACTTGGGCAAGTTCTCGGCGACCCGCCGGGTGGCGCGGACCGTGTACCTCGGCTCCGCACCGACGACCTCGGTGGCCAATCGCGGCATTGAGGACCGCCGGATCAAGCTCGGCTGCACGATGCCGGGTGAACCACCGGCGACCTTTGGCGATGCCCTGCGACGCCTGAGTACGCAGGCGACCTTCCTCTATCAGGATGGCCCGCGCTACTGGTACTCAACGCAGCCGACCGTAACCAAGTTGGCCGAAGACCGGGCCGATCAGTTCAAGCGCGATCGCGCGCCGGTAGAGGCCGAGATCGAGCAGCGGTTGCACACCGACCTGCGCACCATGGGCGATTTCCAGCGTCTCCACCCAGTGCCGCAGTCCACTGCTGATGTGCCCGACGATATGGACGCCCGTCTGGTGGTGCTGGGGCCTGAGCACCCGCACAGCAGCGGGCCTAACAGCAAGGCGCAGGCCGAGGCCACCGCTATGCTCGAAAGGCGCGGCAACACCCCGCGACTCTTTCGCAATACGCTGATTTTCCTCGCCGTTGACCAGACCCGCCTGCAGGATCTGGAGGAAGCGGCTCGTCGCTACTTGGCGTGGTCGTCAATCCTCCAAGAGAAAGAAGCCCTAAACCTCGACCCGCATCAGGTGCGGCAGGCCGAAGCGCAGTTGAAGTCGGAGGATGGTGCCGTGGTTGGACGGCTGCCGGAGGCCTACCAATGGCTGCTCGTGCCAGTGCAGTCAACTCCACAGGCAGCCGTTGAGTGGCAGGCTCTGCGGCTGGCTGGGCAGGACCCGCTCGCCGTACGGGTCAGCAAGAAGCTGCGCTCGGAAGAGCTGTTGGTGCCGGTGCTCGCTGGTACGCGCCTGCGCTTGGAACTCGACCGGGTGCCCCTATGGCGCGGCGACCACGTGGAAATCCGCCTGTTGGCAGACCACTTCGCCCGCTATCTCTACCTCCCCCGCCTCGCTGGTCCAGAGGTCCTCATTGCGGCCATTCAAGACGGGTTGGCACTCCTCCTCTGGACAGACGAATCGTTCGCCTTTGCCGATGCCTTCGACGAGGCCACCGGCCGCTATCGCGGACTCCGCTGTGGTCGTGCAGTCGAGCTGATTAGCCCTACGAGCGATGGGCTGCTGGTCAAGCCTGAAGTCGCGCTCGCACAGCAGAACGCCGAGCCGGCGGCAGCGGCAACCGGGGCGAGTAGCGGCGTCGCTGAGACGGGTGTCAGCGCGTCGGCCAGCGACGGCACCAGTCCAGAGCCAACGCCGGCCTCACCCGAGCAGAAGGCGCGGCGCTTTCACGGTGCCGTGACCCTCGATGCCACCCGCGTCGGGCGCGACGCGAGTCAGATCGCCGATGAGGTCATTGCCCACCTAGCCGGCTTGGTGGGGGCAAAAGTGACCGTGACCTTGGAGATAGAAGCGGAAATCCCCGCGGGTGCGCCCGACCACGTCGTGCGCACCGTCACCGAGAACAGCCGGACGCTCAAGTTCGTCAGCCAAGGTTTTGAAAGAGAATAGCCCGCGGGTGAAGCTCGAAGACCTCCAGCCCAACGCCGCGGTGCGTGGCATTCTCGCCGATGGTCTCGCGGTGGTCGTCAGCGTGCAGTGGTTTGGCTCCGAGGCCCTAGAATTGACCTACAAGACGCCGGCCGGCAAGGTGGCCAATGAGCTGCTCTACCGCACCGACGAGGCGCGGCTCGAAGTGGTGGAACAGGGTCGGCCCTGGAGTTTTGATGGCGACGGTGCTCTGTTCCGGCTGGTGTCTGAGGCGTTGCGCATCCGCCTCGCGCATCTGTTCGATCCCGTGCTGGCGGTTCACACTTCGGTCGTCGAGTCGTTGCCCCATCAAATCACCGCAGTGTACGAATCCATGCTGCCGCGCCAGCCGCTACGCTTCCTCCTCGCCGACGACCCAGGCGCCGGTAAGACCATCATGGCGGGCCTACTCATCAAGGAGTTGATCGCCCGCGGCGATCTCGAGCGGTGCCTGATCGTCTGCCCCGGCAGCCTCGCCGAGCAATGGCAGGACGAACTCTACCGGCGCTTCGAGTTGCCCTTTGAGATTATGACCAACGACAAGCTCGAAGCCGCCCGCACCGGCAACTGGTTTTTGGAAGCCGACCTCGTCATCGCG
Organism: uncultured Latescibacterota bacterium; assembly: GCA_958295495.1. Lineage (GTDB taxonomy): Bacteria > Latescibacterota > UBA2968 > UBA8231 > UBA8231. The sequence continues at coordinate 4,557,848 of OY282352.1, read as the reverse complement.
CGCCTCGACAAGCTAGCGCGCGACGAACAGGTCCAGCAGAAGCTCCAAGCACCGGACGCTGGCTGGGATCTGGTAGTATGCGACGAGGCGCACAAAATGTCGGCCAGTTTCTTAGGAGGTGAGATCCGCTACACCAAACGCTATCGGCTGGGACAGCTTCTGTCCGGGCTGACGCGCCACTTCTTGCTGATGACGGCGACGCCGCACAACGGCAAGGAAGAGGACTTCCAGCTCTTCATGGCACTGCTCGACAGCGACCGCTTCGAGGGCCGCTTCCGCGATGGCGTCCACAGGGCCGATGTCTCGGACCTGATGCGGCGCATGGTCAAGGAGCGATTGCTCAAGTTCGACGGCAAACCGCTGTTCCCCAAGCGCATCGCCTACACGGTGCCCTACCAGATCTCAGAGGCGGAAGCCCAGCTCTACGAGGCGGTCACCGGCTATGTGCGGGAGGAGTTCAATCGGGCGGACGCACTCGCCAACGCCAAGCGGGCCGGCACGGTCGGCTTCGCCCTGACGATCCTCCAGCGGCGGCTCGCTTCGTCTCCCGAGGCGATCTACCAGTCGCTACGCCGACGGCGCGAGCGTTTAGAGGGCCGCCTGTGCGAGTTGGAGGAGTCCCGGCACCCCGGCTCGACCGCGTCCACCGGCACCTATCTCGAGGCCGAAGACGTCGAGGATCTCGACGACGTACCAGAGCATGAAGTCGAAGCCGCCGAAGCGCGCATCCTCGACCAAGCGACCGCCGCCCGCTCCATCGCGGAGTTGAAGGCAGAAATCGAAACCCTGAAGATGCTGGAAAGGCGTGCGCTTGATGTCCGGCGGCGCGGCGAAGACGCAAAATGGCGGGAGCTTGCAAGCCTGCTCAGCGAGGTTTTTACGGCGTCTGGAGTAGCGGGCCAGATCGGAGAACCGACGGCTCCCTACGGCGGCGAGATCCCGCGTCCGGTGCCTTCCCCGCGGCAGAAGTTGGTGCTCTTCACCGAGCACCGAGACACGCTCTACTATCTGCAGGACCGCGTCACCACTTTGCTTGGACGTGCAGAGTCGGTGGTCGTCATTTATGGGGGCATGGACCGCACGGATCGCCACAAGGCGCAAGAAGCCTTCCGCCACGACCCAGCCGTACAGGTGCTGCTGGCCACCGACGCCGCTGGCGAAGGGATCAACCTCCAGCAGGCGCACCTGATGGTCAACTACGACCTCCCCTGGAACCCGAACCGCCTAGAGCAGCGCTTCGGCCGCATCCACCGAATCGGTCAGACGGAGGTGTGCCACCTGTGGAATCTAGTCGCGCACGAAACCCGCGAGGGCGACGTTTACCAGCGACTGCTAAAGAAACTAGAACTGGCGCGGCAGGCCCTAGGCGGTCAGGTGTTTGACGTGCTCGGCAAGCTCGAATTCGAGGGGCGGCCGTTGCGGGACCTCCTGCTCGAAGCCATTCGCTATGGCGAGCAGCCAGAAGTTCGCGCACGCCTCGACACTGCGGTCGATCAGGCGCTCGACCAGAGCGCGTTACAGGACCTGCTGGAGGAGCGGCAGCTCGCCCATGACGCGATGGATGCCAGCCGCTTGCAGAAGGTCCGCGAAGAGATGGAGCGGGCCGAGGCGCGTCGCCTACAGCCTCATTACATTGAGGCATTTTTTTTGGAGGCGTTCCAGCGGCTCGGTGGATCGGCCCGGCAGCGCGAGCCGCGTCGCTACGAAGTTACGCACGTCCCCGCGCCGGTCCGCAATCAAGGTGCGCCGGCCCTCCCCCGCTACGAACGGATCGCCTTCGACAAGTCGCTGGTCGCGCCCCCCGGCCAACCCGCAGCGGCTTTTGTTTGCCCGGGACACACCTTACTAGACGCCGTCCTCGACCTGACGCTGGAGCACCACCGCGATCTGCTCAAGCGCGGGGCGGTGCTGGTTGACGAGCGCGATCCAGAGCAGACACCCCGGGTGCTCTTTTATCTCGAACACGCCCTTCAGGACGCCTGCCTGACGCGGAGGGGCGACCGCCGGATTGTCTCCAAGCAGATGCTCTACGTCGAAATCAACGCCGCTGGCAACGCCCGCTACCTGCACTACGCCCCCTACTTGGATCATCGGCCGCTAGCCCAAGACGAGCCTAGCGTTGAGGCCATCTTGGAGCGGCCGGAATGCGCGTGGGTCAACCGAGAAGTGGAGCAGAAAGCACGAGCCTATGCGGTGGCTCACGGCGTCCCCGAGCACTTAGCCCAAGTCCGCGATCCTAAGCTGGCGTTGACCGCCAAGACTGAGGCGGCAGTCAAGGATCGACTGACCAAAGAAATCTCCTATTGGGACCACCGCGCCGAACAGCTCAAGCTACAGGAGCAGGCCGGCGCGAGCGGCGCTCGGCTCAACTCGGACGAAGCGCGCAAACGGGCCGATGCGTTGCAGGCTCGGTTGCACAAGAGGCTGCAGGAGTTACAACTCGAAGCACAGATCTCGCCGCTACCGCCGGTGGTGCTTGGAGGCTTGCTAGTGGTCCCGCAGGGGCTGGTGGACGCCATGGTGGGACGCCGATCGCCTGTAGATACTCAAGTGTCGGCCGCACGGGCGCGGGCTATTGTCATGGAAGTAGAGCGCGGCCTCGGCTTCGATCCGACGGATCGGGAGTTCGAAAAACTCGGCTACGATATCGAGTCGCGGGTGCCCAGCACGGGGCGGCTGCGCTTCATCGAGGTCAAGGGGCGCGTCCGCGGGGCGGCGACCATCACGGTGACCAAAAACGAAATTCTCTACAGCCTCAATAAGCCCGACGACTTCATTCTCGCCATAGTCGAGTTTTTGGACAACGCTAGGCACCGCGTCCGCTATCTGCGCCGCCCTTTTCAGCGCGAACCCGACTTTGGCGTCACCAGCGTCAACTACGACTTCGCCGAACTGCTGGCGCGGGCCGCGGCCCCAGCCTGAACAGCTTGTATCTTGTCGTCCTAGAGCAAACTACTCATCCTCTGGCCAAGCCCGGCGCAAGGCCGCCAGACCAGGCCCAAAATCATCCGGCTCATCGAGCACGGCGACTTTGCGAGCCGCCATTTCTTTTAATAATACGGCCACGGGCAACCCGGCCCGTACGGCCGCCCCTCCCAGATCAACCTCAATCAGATTCTACTTGTCCAAATTTGCCAATACGGACTAGAATTCGCTTCTTCGCTTGGAATCGCAAACGAGCGCAATCAGTCGCACGCGACCAACTCAAACCAACCAAAGGAGCAAAGCCGTGGACAAATACCTCTACACGGTCTCAGAAGAAGAAAAATACTGCTTCGACCTGCGCGGCTACCTAGTTGTTCGCAACGCCCTCACGGCCGCGGAAGTAGGCGAATGCAACGCCGCCATCGACCACTTTGCCGACCAAATCACCGCCTACCCCGGCTCCCTCGCCCGCGACGCGAGCACACTACAAGGCACTAGCAGCCGCCGGCAGCTCACCGGCATGCTTGGTTGGCCGCCTGGCTACCGCGAACCCTTTCGCCGCCTGCTAGTCCACCCCACCGTCGTCTCGCGCCTCAACGAATTCAGCGGCCCGGGCTTTCGCCTCGACCATGGCCCCCTGCTCATCAGTGCGACCGCGGGAACTGAAGGGCACTACCTACACGGCGCGGGCGAGCCTTTTAGCCCCGCTACTTGGTATCACCAGCAAAACGGCCAAATCTATTGCCGAGGCATCACCGTGGCTTGGCAACTGACCGACTGCAACCCCGGAGACGGCGGTTTTGCCGTGATCCCCGGAAGCCACAAAACCTGTGAGCCGACCCCGCCCGAGATCCGCTCGCTCGAAGAGTACGGGGAATTGGTTGTCCAACCCGCCCTGCGCGCCGGCGACGTCCTCTTCTTTGCCGAGACCGCCACCCACGGCACCCTGCCCTACAAGGGCAAAAATCCGCGGCGCTCCGTGCTCTACAAATACGCTTCTCGGGGCGCGGCCCGGGCTACGGGCAAATACTTCACCCCACGGGCGCGCTACGGCGCTTGGACCGACGAACTCACGCCCGAACAACAAGCCGTCCTTTACGGGCCGGGCGTACACCACAACAGCACCCTGCCCCTGCTGGAATCCGACGGCCAAAAAACTTGGATTGTAGAGGACTAAAATGGATGCACGCGAACGCTACTTCTGGGATCTGACCGGCTATCTGGTCGTCCGCAATGTCCTCACCGCCGCGGAACTAGGCGCATGCAACGCCGCCATTGATCACTGCATGGACCAGATGCAGCAAGGCCCCGACAACGGCGGGGCCCGAGGAGGGTCGAACGCGCTTCAAGGCACCGGTCAACAGACCCTCCCCAACCTGCTCGAATTGCCCCATCCCCATTGCGAACCCTTCCGCCGCCTACTGGTACATCCCCAAGTTGTGCTCCGCCTCAACGCGATGTGCGGCAAGGGCTACCGCCACGACCACGGCCCTTGGGTCTCCTACAGTCCCAAGGGGACCGAGGGCCTCATCCTGCACGGGGCCGGCGAACCCCATAGACCCTACGTGGCCTACCATCACCAGAATGGGCAGTTCCACTGCGCTGGCGTCACCGTGACTTGGCAGTTGGCCGACTGCAATGCCGGCGATGGCGGTTTCGCCTGTGTGCCGGGCAGCCACAAAGCCAAGTTCCCCATGCCCGCCGGCGTCCGTTCCTGCGACGCGCCGCTGGACGTGGTCCACCAGCCCGCGCTCAAGGCCGGCGACGTCATTTTCTTCATGGACGGGGCTCAGACCCACGGCACCCTGCCTTGGACCGGCAATGCGCCGCGCCGCGCCGCACTCTACAAGTACGCGAGCCGCACCGCCACCCGCTCGGGCGTTTCCATTGAGTTGGCAGCGCCCGAAATCTATTGGGACGAGGCGATTGTAGAGGGTATGACACCCGAGCAACGCGCCGTCATGTACGGCCCCTGTTCCAGCATCGCCAAGGGGCTGCATTTGCAGGTGGAGTCAGACGGCAACATCGTGCTTGGCAAGTAAATTTCTCCAACGGAGGCGATTGTGCTCACCTAAGCGCAGAGCTGCCATTTTGCAGGGAACCAACAACCATGACCAACTACTGCCCCGCCCCCCACGACTGGCAGCGCCGTAGCCCGGTCGCAGCCGGCTTCGACGCCGACCAACTGGCCGCGGCGTTGGCCTTCGCTCAGACCGAGGAGATCCAAGCCTCCACCAATTTGGCCGCCATGCTACCCAAGGGCGACCGCCACCCCAACGACCGCCCCTTAGGCCCGCTCAAAAAACGCGGTCCCACAGCCGGCCTGCTCGTGCGGCAGGGGTATCTGGTCGCCACCTTCGGCCCGGTCGCTAGCGTCGAAGTAACCTTTAGTTGCGCCAAGAGCTATATCTCGGCACTGGCCGGGGTAGCCTTCGACCAAGGGCTAATCCGCGACCTGGACGAACCCGTCGGCCGCACAGTCGCCGACGGCGGCTTTGACAGCGCCCACAACGCCTCCATCACTTGGCGGCACTTGGTACAACAGACCAGCGAGTGGGCCGGCGAACTCTTCGGCCTTCCCGACTGGATCGACCGCGGTCGCGCACTAGGCCAAGGTGCTGCCGAAGCTACTGTGGGCGGCACCGCCTCCAGCGCCGACAACTACCGTTCTGTGGAGCCGCCCGGCACCTTTTGGGAGTACAACGACGTGCGCGTCAACCGCCTAGCCCTCAGCCTATTGCGCCTTTTTCGCGGCCCCTTACCCCCCGTACTCAAAAAGACCATCATGGACCCCATTGAGGCCTCTTCCACTTGGGAATGGCACGGGTACGAAACCTCCTATGTCGAGGAAAGCGGCCAACGGGTCCAATCCGTCTCCGGCGGCACGCACTGGGGCGGCGGCCTGTGGATCACCTCCTACGACCACGCCCGCTTTGGCCTGCTCTTCCAGCGGCGAGGGCTGTGGAACGGTCGGCAAATCCTCTCCGAACAGTGGATTGACTACTCCCTCGCCCCCTGCCCCATCAAGCCCGAATACGGTTTCCTGTGGTGGCTCAACCACCAACGCGACATGTCCGATTTAGCCTGTCTCGACAGCTTTGCGGCCCGCGGGGCCGGCGGCAACATCGTCTTCGTCGAGCCTGAACGCGAACTGGTCATTGTCCTGCGCTGGTGCGGCGACGCCAAGGCCGTGATCGACCGCATCCTCGCCAGTGAAGTTTGACGCCCGCCTAACTCAGCTAAAAAAGAACAGTAGCGGGATTTCCACTTCGGCCGGAGTCAGGCCCCCGTGGGCACCGTGCGATTTGATCTCGAATTTGTCCTTTTTGCGGCGAGTCCGGGCCGTAGCGGTGGCCTATGACGTCGATCTGGTCGAAGTAGAACAGGAAATAAGCCGGCCCTAAACGCGGTTTTTGTAGCAGGACGGCCAGATTAGTCAGGGCCTCGGAAAGAGTGCGGAAGGGCTGGACTTGCGCGCCTTGCAAATACGTATCAGAACAGGTCGAGGGGGTAAGGCGCGGCTTTGGAAAACGTAGCTCTCGACCCCAAACTGCCTCAACTCTTGGTACAACGTTCCTCGTGGGAAGATGGTCCGGGCCGCCGCCTGTGGCAGCGAATCCGACTGGTTGCTGTCGGCTCGGGCAAAGGGCAGCGGGGCGATAATGGCGTCGAGCGTCGGCTCGTAGTACTGCCATTCAAAGACGCCGCTGCGCCCGACCGGCTGGCCCGTGTGAATGCAGGTGACGTGGGCGGCGGTGGTGGACGGAAACTGCGCGGTGAGACGGGCCACCAATCCCCCGCGGCCAATATCGGTTAAGAAGGGGTAGCGGTCCGCACAGCGCTCGAAAAAGCGCCAGCCAAAGGCATCGACAAAAAAGAGTACCACGGCGTCGCAAGGGCCTTGCACAGCCGTCAGCAGCGCCGGATCGAGGCTGGGCGATTTTTGGCCTGTCAGGATCCATTTGATGGTGGCCGGCAGGTCGGCAAAACAGTGACCGTTATAGCGCGGGCGGATGAAGCGGGCGTCGAGCACGATGCGGATGGGACTCACAAAAAGCGCGCAATTCCAAAGCCCATGCGCCAGTTGCCAAGGGCCGCGTCGTCGGGTGCCCCCACCAAGTACTGGGCTGGACTCAGGCGCGTATTGTTGGTGGCGAATAGGTAGAAGGTATGCCCCCCGGTATCTATGGACAGGCCCCATGCCAGCGAATTGTGCGAGCGGCCCGCTTCGCCCGGCAATAAAATGCCTTGGTACCCGGCCAAAGTCGGACTGTACTCCAACCACGCGCCCCACGTATCGTCGAAGTAATACTGGACGTAGGTTCCCAGAGTAAAAGTGTACTGCGTCTCGACGCTGAAAATGGCGCTGTTGTACAGATAGGAAGGCACCAACCCTATGCCCAAGGTTTCGTCTAACAGCGCATTGAAAATCAATTGCCCATAGTACTGAAAATTGTCCCCCGCAGCAGCATTTCGCTCGACAATCGCCGGCATCTCCGTATTCCAAGCCATGCCGACGTTTAGGGCCCAGACCGCCGGCAAGCGCTCGTGGGAAAATTGCAGCCAATGGTACTGCAACTGCAGATCCAAATTGTCCAGCACATTGCTCCGCCCCAAGGTCGCCATCAGCCGGTCGCTGAGGCCGTAACTAAGCGAGGTGCGGATATTGGCCGGCCCATCAAAACCGAAATTGGCCTTGTACCCCTCGTCAATCGGCGGGGAAAAGCGGTGCGAAATCTCGTAGTGGAAATCGCCTTGGAACAGGGTTTCAGTGGTGGGGTAATTGGCCGTCTTAATAGCGCTGAACAGCGCCAGCCGGGGCTCGACTGGCGCGCTCGCTTGCCACGACGGCTGGGCACCGGCCAAGGCCGGCAATAGCCCACCCCAGACAGCACCCAACCACAAGACGCGAATGTTCACGGTCCATCCCTCCTGCCCTATTGTACGTGTTTTAAGTAGAACGAGACCTCGACGGCAATCTCCTCGCTCACCTTGACAAATGCCGCCAGCGAGGGTGCCTCAATGTCGTAGTCGGCCAGTTTAATAGTGAACGCCGCCTCGACCTTGGAGTGCCCCTCTTCCACCACTACGGTCCCGGGCACTTCTATGGCGCGGTTGACCCCGTGTAGCGACAGGCTCCCCTTGGTCTTGACGCGATAGGCGACCACGGTGGAATCAACTGCGGTGTGTTCGGCGATCTCCCCTTTGTACACGGCTTTGGGCCACTGGTCCGTGCCCAGCACTTGGCGCATATCGCGGTCCCGTTTGCCAATGCCCGTATCAAAGCTGGCCAGATCCACTTCAAAATGCAGTTGGTCCTCGGCCGCAAAAAGCGACTCACCTTCCCAATATATAAAGCCGTCGATTTTATCGGTTGTGCCGGTAAAAGTGAAGGCCACCACTTTAGAAGTGAACGCGACTTGGTTGCCCGCGGCCTTTTTATCGACGTGCCATTCGCCGCCTTGGACCGCCAGCGGCGAGCAGATCAGGAACGGGATGAGCCAGCGCATACACGTTGCCCGACAGTTTAGAGGTGAATTAGTCGTTGGGGGCCCCCTTTTCTATCCAAGTGCGCACCGTTTCGAGCGCGGCCGGTGTCAGGTACGGCCCGTTAGGGGGCATGCGAACTCCATCGATATCGGCGTCTGCCAAGAGCTTGAGATACAGGTAGCTATTGTCTGGATCGCTCGGCTCGACCAGCGCCATGCCACGGCTGCTCTCCAGACGGACGATATTGTCGTATGCTTGCTCGGCCGACAGGTTGGGCCAAGCGCTGTCGCCGTGGCAGCCGCTCAAGGCGCAGGAAACATCGAATATCGTCTCTTGCACCTGTGCAAAGGTCGCCGGCCCTTCGGCGGCAGAGTCGAATACCATATCCGTGCTCGTGGTCGGACCGGAACACGATGTTCCCGTCCAGACCAACGCGACGAGCACGATGAGTCCTTTCATGGCCTTTTCTCCTTGGGATACTGCATCCGCAAGCTAATCACGCCGGGCTGGCCCTGCAATACGCGGGAGAATCGGCTTTTTGAATTTAGGGGACCCGCCTCAATGGGATAGAGGAGAAGCCGCTCACCGATTGCAAAAAATATACGGCAAATGGATATTATTATGTCTGTAGATTCCATAAAACCAAGGATATGCCACACCTGATTGTTGAACATGACGACGCTCCCGGCCGGGGCACTTCGGATTGTCCGCAAGCGCCCGGTCTAAGTCGGCCCGCAATTGCCCACACCAGTCCGGCGGCAGGACGTTTTCAACGCAAAGATACCCATCGCGGTGAAACCTCTCGACCCACTCGGCGATCTGTGCGGCGGATTGTTGGACTCCGGCGAGGGGTAGTTTTTTTGGCATTTATGGCAATCCCGGATTTGGTGTGAACGGCCGGCGCAGAGTCGATTGGCGCACCGCGAGGACGATGCCTTTCTTTTTTACAAGTATATAGGCAAAATCTGGTGCGGTATCCATCCAACCCAAAGGAGACGCCATGTACATCCAAGACCAACTCCCCCACGACCGCATTACCGACGACAACCTGAGCTACTACAAAGCCATTGGCGTCGATTATCTAACCGTCAACTCCCTTCCCCTCGACCTGTACACCTACCCCGAGATGGTCGAGTTCCTACGGGAAGTTCGCACCCGCGCCGAAAAAAACGGCCTCCGCTTGTACAACGCCGCCTTGAGCGGCCCGGACGAAATCACCCTCGCGCAACAAGACCGCGACGCCAAAATCGAGGAGTGGTGCAACTGGCTTCGGGCCATGGGCGCCGTCGGCGTCCCAACCCTCGGCTACAATTTCAAACCCGTGGGCAACTTCCGCACCCCCTCGGACACCGGCCGCGGCGGCGCCCACTACAGCACCTTCACCTACGCAGAATACGCAAAAGAAAACCACGCCTACCCAGAAAAGCACATCGACGAGGACGGGATGTGGGCCAACATATCCTACTTCCACCAGCGCATCGTCCCCGTCGCCGAAGAGGCCGGCGTTACCTTGGCCCTACACCCGGACGATCCCCCCCTGCCCGAGCCGATGGGCGGTGCGGCGCGGATCGTCTCCACCCTAGACCAATACGAGCGCATCTTCGCCCTCAACCCCAGCCCCCAAAACGCCATGCTGTTCTGCCAAGGCTGCGTCACCGAAATGGGCATTGACGTGTACGAGGCCATCCGCCGCATGGGCCGCCAAGGCAAAATCGCCTACGTCCACTTCCGCAACGTGCGCGGTACGCCAAAGGATTTTAGGGAGGTCTTTATCGACGAGGGCGACGTCGATATGTTCCAGGCGATGCAGACCTACAAGGAGGTGGGCTTTAACGGACCGTTTATGATGGATCACACCCCGTCCATCCCCGACGACCAAGGCGGGCGTCAGGGCCACGCCTACGCCACCGGCTTCATCCGCGCCATGATCCAAGCCGTCTATCGCTGATCCTCGCCAAGAGCGATGTGCCGCCGCAATGCTTACGGGGCCGTTGACTCTCCAGTGCTAGGGGTCTCGTTGAGCAGGGCCAGCATCCGGGAGATGAAGCGATGGACTAGCGGGCGTTCCTGCTCAATCTCGTATTCTTCCATATCGTTGTGGAAGAAATTCTTGTGGAAGTCTTCTGCCGCCAAAAATCCAGCGAGAATGAGCGGGTCGTTATACTCCTGCTCCAGCCGGAAAACGGCGTTTTTCATAGCGCGGTGGCTGCGGTATTGCCAATCCCGCTGTTGGGCAATGGCGGTTACAATATGGGTGGCAGCACCATAGAGCTTTTCCGAAGCTTGTAAGCGCTCGCCGGCGGCAAATTCCCGATCAGAGGCATCGAGAAATTCCAAGGCGGTCTGAGTGTGCTCTTGGGTAGTCATTTCTCTGGCATTCATAATAGCACTTTGCGGCTGGTGTGAGTCGATTTATCTGTCATGCCTGCAATATAGACGGCGTGTGCAGGTACGCCAATCTCAGCCCGCGGCCGCCCGGACCGCCTCGGCCATTTTCCGCACCTTGGCCTTGGTGTTGTTTGGGTGCATGGGTACCAAGACAGCGCGCGCCAAAACCTCGAGCGAGTCCTGACACGTATCCAGCTTGTATTTGACCCGCGCCTTGCGGTTGGCCGGCAGCTTAAAGGGATTTAGCGCCGGATGGTGCGCGCCTTGGTAGCGCAAAATAGGCTCCCAGCGCGTATAGACGTGGCGGCCGGTATCCATGGGCAAAAAGGAGCGCACATCTTGGGCGGCCAATCGGTTGCAAAAGGAGCGCGCTTGGTCCTCGGCGGCAAACAAAAAGCCCAAGTGCGTGCCGCACTCGTAGTCCAAGCTGTTGTTCTTTATCGACTCCAACCCCGCCTCCAGCCCGACCTGTAGCAACTCCTGCTTGTGGGCGCGCATGGTCTTGAGCATCCCCCAGATCCGCCGCAATTGCACGTTGAGTATGGCCCCCTCAACCTCAGAGGCCCGGAAGTTCGGCCCGGCAAATTGCAGCTCTTCGCGCTCTTCTTCGGGGTTCCAGTAAAAGGAGCAGCAATCCACTGCCACTGAGCCGCGCTGATGCACCGCCTCGGCATTGGTCACAAAAGCCCCGCCCTCGCCGCAGGTCATGTTCTTAAAGAAGTTGAAACTAAACGCGCCGGCGTGGCCCCAACTGCCCAGCATCCGGCCCTCGTACCCGCCACCCACTGCCTGACAAGCGTCTTCGAGAACGAGCAAGCCGCGCCGGCGGGCGATCTTGGCAATTCGCTTCATGTCGCAGGGCAGGCCGACCATGTGGACCGGAATAATCGCCTTGGTGTGCTTGGTAATTCGACGCTTCAAATCCTTGGGGCACAGTGTTAAAGACGTATCGACATCCGCGATTACCGGAATGGCCCCAGCCCCCAGCACCGCCAAGGCGGTCGCCATGTAGGTATAGGCAGGAACAATTACCTGATCCCCCGGCCCCACGCCCAATCCCACCAGTGCTGCGTACAACGCCGAGGTCCCCGAGCGAGTCAGCCGACAGTGCTCTACGCCCACGTAGCGCGCCCAATTCCTTTCAAAGCGGTCGCACTCCCCCCCCGATCCATAGCGGAAGATCGCGCCGCTGTCGAATAGCCGCTGTAGCTGCTTGATTTCTGCTTGGCCAATGCGATACATGAATGCGCTCCTTTAGACGAGTTCTAGTTCGACCCAGCGCCGAACTGAATTGATGAGATAGAGGGCGTCGGCCCGCGCCAATTCGCCGATGGGCAACCGGCGTGTGCGGAGTTGGCCCTGGGCCAACAGCTCTGCGCGGAACGTGCCGGCCAACAGCCCGGATTCGACCGGGGGCGTGTAGCGGACGCGGTCGCGCTCCAGCACCAAGTTGCCGATGCAGCACTCGGTCAGCTCGCCGCGCTCGTTGTACAGCACCACGTCGTCGCAATCTGGACGAGCCGCCAACTGCTGGTCGTACAGGGCCCGATGGGTCGTCTTGTGGTACAGCAACGGGGCGGTGCTGTCCACCGGCTCGGCGGCAAGCGCCACCCGCAACCGCCGCGGCGGCGCAAGCGTCTCGTGCTGCAGGTGAACCGCGCCGTTGCGCGCCAGCAACAAGCGCACCCTGCACCGGCCCTCCATAGCGTTGGCTGCGTCTTGCAACTGCGCCCGCACGCGGTCGTCCGCATAGCAAAATCCCCAGTACGTTGCCGATTGAGACAATCGCTCTAAATGCCTCTCTAACAGGAAGTAAGTTCCCTCTTCGCACAGCAGTGTCTCCAATAGCTCAAAAGGCGGATGCGGCCGGGCGCGCAAGACCTCGGCCTTGATGAGGCATTCGGCGTATTCTTCCACAGCCGACGATCCCCAGACGATCCCGCCGCCCACGCCAAATTCGAGTTGAGCGCGCTCCCGGTCGAGATGTGCCGTGCGAATCGCCACGTTGAAGCACGCCTCCGGCCCGGGCGACACATAGCCCATGCAGCCGGTGTAAATGCCGCGCGGGGCGCGCTCCAACTCGGCGATGATTTCCATGGTCCGCACCTTGGGCGCACCGGTCACCGAGCCACAAGGGAAGAGCGCGGCAAAGAGGTCGGGCAGCGCCACGCCGGCTTTGAGTTGGCTTTCCACGGTGGAGGTTAGCTGCCACACCGTGGGATAGCGCTCAACCGACCACAGGGCCGGCACCGCCACGCTGCCGACTTGCGCGATGCGCCCCAAGTCGTTGCGCAACATATCCGTGACCATCAGGTTCTCAGCGCGGTCCTTGGCGGAGTTTTGCAGATCGTCGGCCCGCTGCTGATCCTCGGCCGCAAAGCGGCCCCGCGGCCGGGTTCCCTTCATGGGCCGCACGGTGCAACGCCCGTCGCGCCGGCGGAAGAACAGCTCGGGCGACGCCGAGATCAGCACGTGCCGGCCCAAGTCAAAATACGCACACAACGCCGATTCCTGCACTTGCCCCATATCGCGGTACAGTGCCTGCGGATCGCCCCGGAAGTGGCTGTGCAAGCGCAAGGTGTAGTTGACTTGGTACGTGTCGCCGGCCGCAATATGGGCGCGGATGCGCTCGATGGCGGCCTCGTACTCCTCCCGCGACACCGACGGCCGCCACTGGTCCAACTCGTAGGAGCCCAAGCTATCGCTAGGCGCGGCCACCGGCGTCCGCTCCTCAAAGAGGCCAAAGTAAACCACGGGAAGCGCACCAGCGGGGTGGGTGGTGAAGGCCGGGTCCAAACCGGCCGCGGCCTCGTAGCAGACAAAGCCCGCCGCGTGCAGCCCTTGCTCCACTGCTCGCTCCACCGCGCTGAGAGCCGGGCGTACCTCGCCCGCTGCTGTGGCCACCACCTCTTCGACCGGATCGACAAACGCAAAGGAACGCTCCTGCCCGCAGCGGGAGTATGACGACAGCAGGACCGGGCTTTTCAAGGCCATTGGGGAAAAGGGATTAGTGCGTGTGCGCCAAGGGCGTCCACTCGGAGAGGGCGTCCAAGGCTGCTAGCTCTTCGGCCCCTAGCTCTACTTCCAATGCCCCAACAACTTCCTCCACGTGCTCGGGGCGGTCTGGGCCGATGATCGGCGCGGTAACATCCTCGTTGGCCAATATCCACGCGACGGCAACCTGCGCCGGGGTCTTGTCCTGTGCCCGACCGATCTCGGTCAGCTTTTGCACGATCCGGTCGCATTTTTCGCTCATAGCCTCGGCAAACCGCGCATCGTCCTGCCAAGCACTATCCACCGGCGGCTTTTGCCCGCGCCTAAAGCGACCGCTCAACAGGCCGACAGCCAGCGGACTGTAGGTCATCATACCGAGGCCGTACTGCCGGCACAAAGGCAACAGCTCCGGCTCTATTTGCCAGCGCTGCAACAGGTTATACTGATTTTGTACGGTGAACAGTGGGTCCAGCCCCGCGCGGTCAGCCGCCCACAGGGCCTCTACCACTTGGGCGGCGGTAAAATTGCAGGCCCCCACATAGCGCACCTTGCCTTGCCGCACCAAGTCGTCAAACGCCCGCAGCGTCTCGTCGAGTTCAGTGTCTGGATCCCAGTTGTGCAGCAAGTAGATATCTACGTAATCCGCGTTCAAGCGCTTCAGCGACCGCTCGATCTCGCGCATAATGGCAAAACGCGACAAGCCGCGGTCGTTGGGGCCATCGCCTATTGGGCTCCAGACCTTGGTAGTGATCACCAAATCGTCGCGCTTGCCCTTGATGGCCTTGCCCAACAACTCCTCGCAGCGGCCCTGAAAGTAGTAGTTAGCGCAATCGAGGAAATTGACGCCTAAGTCGAGGGCGGTCTCGACCGTGCGCACGGCAGTCGCCGCGTCGGTGTGCCCATGCCAGTAGCCCCGGAAGGCCGTGCCCAAGCACAGCCGCGAGACCTTGACCCCGGCCCGGCCCAATCGCACGTAATCCATGTTTTCTCCTAATTCAATTACTGACGGTACGCATCGTTGGGACCGTCAATTATAGATGTAGGGCACTCCTTGTCAGTGCCCGCGTCCTTACCAAGTCGTTGGCAAACCGTATGTCGGCACATTCGCGTGCCGCTGCAAGCCGATTTCGAGGCGGATTTCAGTCCCCGGCGGCAAGGACACCGCAAAGTGCGTGTCATTGACGGCAACGCCCTTGCGCGTCTGCTCCACAGGCGGCGCAGCATAGCTTCCCACCGCGCCTGGGTACGTGCTTTGCAAGGTGTTGTACGCCACCTCCCCAAACCGATGCTCGGCCAAGGTGCCGGCTTGCAGCAGCACCTTGCGGGCGTCCATCCCACTCAAGTTCACCAAATGCACCACGAGGCGATCCCGCTCTACGGTCTCGACGAGCGCGGCCACATCCGCTGGCAGGCCCGGGCGTTTGCGCTCGGCGTCAAAGTAGCGCAGCGGGGCCAGCAAGATGCCGCCGTTGTACAGAAGTTGCGGCGCGCCCAAAGTTAGTTGGATGAGCGCCTCGGTCGTCACCGGGTTTAGCTGCTGCCACCAGTGGATGTGGTTGTCGCGGGGATCGGTTGCGTCGCGGCGGATAAGCGCTAGCCGGCGATAGACTTGGGCCAAGGCAGCTTGGAGGATCTGCACCGGGTAGTCGGGGTTTTCGCCCTTGAGATAGCAAAACCACGGCGGCTCGTGGTAGGCGTCCTCTTTGTTGTGGAACGACACGACCGCGCGCCAGTCGTAGCGCTCTTTGGCGCGGAGTGCTTCGAGCATCTCCCAATCGACCGCCGCCCCACTCGCGTTCCACAGCGCGGCCGGATACATGGCCGCTAACGGCTGGAAGTCCGACCACCCCTTGGCCCCGTAGCAATAGGGCACCACAAAGCTGACCTTGTCGTCGCCGAGGGCGGTTAGCTGGCCGACCCAGTGCTCGCCCAAGCTCATCTCGATTTGGCCCAAATCGGCCATTTTCCCCTGCTCTAGCACCTTTCTAAGCTGAGTGCGAGGCAGTTCGAGATACTTTTCCTCGCCGGTCAGCCCATAGCAATGGGTCCCGGCCAAAATGGCGGTCATGGCGATGTTGTACAACCCGTGCGGCCACGTCCAGCCGTACATACTCCCATACCAGCGCCCTTCCACGTATTCTCCGACCTGCCCGCTCAGGCCCACGTTGTCGGGCAACAAGCCCCCATTGGCCGCGGCCCTTTCGACCCAAGCATCCACGTATTCGAGCAGCCAAGCGCGATATTTGTCGTCGCCGGTCAGGTAGAAGGCGTTGGCGATCAGGGAGGTGACGTGCAGGTTGGTGGCGCAATCGCCCCGAGCCATGCGCTCCTTCATGGCCTGTCCCATGCGTCGCGCCTTGGCCGGATCCTTGAGGTCAGCCGGCTCGTCAATCCCCTCTAAGTCCTCGTAGGGCAGGCCATAGCGCGCCATCCCCGGGCTGTACCCATAAGACGGCTCCGCGTCCTCTTCGTACAGCCAACGCGGCCCCTTGCTCCCGTTGTGGGCGCACTTGATGATCTTGTGCTCCGGGTCGTAGTTGCGGGCCTCTCGGTCTTCGTTGAGATAGAACCCGGCAAAGCGCCGCGCCCGGGCCGCATTCTCGGCGTGGGTCGGATCGGCCATGCACAGCAGGTAGAAGTAGATGTAGCTCTCGCTTTGGTGGAACTGGTCGTAGCCGATCTCGTATTCCTTGTACACGTGGCCGTACTCAGCCATCAGCGCGGTGGTGGCCTCCCACTGCCGCTGGCCCAAGGCGAGCAACTGGTCGCCGCCGCCGAGCAAGTACAGCAGCGGCCAGTTGTAGAAGCTCTCGTAGAAGTCGTCGGCCCCGTCGCGGGTGTGGCGCAGGCCATCGCGCCAGATCAAGCGGCCGTCGGGGTGGGTGTACTTTTCCAAGAACGGATGGACGGCGTCCTCCATGACTTGGAAAAGCTGCCGCTCCAACACGGCCCAAGCCGGAGCTCGTGCCAGCGGCAGGGTTGCTTCAATCGCGATCATTGCTTTGCCATCTGGGAAAGTTTTTCTGTGGGCTGCTGCTTGATTTCGGATACGATTGATTCAATAGAAATTTTGACTCTGATCGCTTTCCATATAGCCACAACAGCCCAGATTAGTGAAGCTCCTGTCAAAATTAAGAAAATCGCCTGCCAAGTTGCTGCGGGAATAGTGAATTGGTCTTTGAATTCAGTCGTGGTTAGTGCAAGAACGAGTGTCAGTAAGGTAGCCAATGGGGTCCACCACTTCCGTTTGGCGTCGAGACGATCAATAGCGTTTTGCAAACAGAGTCGGAGCTTATCCTCGGTGGTAACAATAACAACCTGCTCCAAGTTCCAGTGTATTGTATTTGTTTGGCGGAACCGCTGGTAGAGTTCCTGCGCAAATGTTCCTTCTTCATTCATCGTGAATCTCTTCCATCTTTTCGCGTGCCTGGCACTGGGCATCGGCAACTTGAGAGGCAGTCAACATTTTGGCAACTATATCGCGTTTCTGGCGTGCTCCTTCGTTACCCTGTGCCGCGGCGAGGTTCCACCAAAGATGGGACTCCAAATAGTCTTGCTGCACACCATGACCATTTGCATACATCGTGCCAAGGTCGTGCTGGGCTTGGGCAAGCCCTTGCTCGGCGGCCTTGCGGAGCCACTTCACCCCCTCCACATAGTCTTGCGGGACGCCATTGCCAATGGCATACATCGCGCCAAGGTCGTGCTGGGCTTGGGCAAGCCCTTGCTCGGCGGCCTTGCGGAGCCACTTCACCCCCTCCATATAGTCTTGCTGCACACCATGACCAATGGAATACATCATACCCAAGATGTTCTGACTTTTAGTATGCCCTTGCTCGGCGGCCTTGCGGAGCCACTTCACCCCCTCTTTATCATTTTGCGTCACATTACGACCAGCGGCATACCTCCAGCCAAGTTTATACTGTGCTTCTGGATCGCCTTCATTAGCGCGCCGTATCAGGCCTTCTATAGTATCGATAGTGTTCATAATTCCTCCTTTCCTCCATTATTGTCACCCTGTTACCTCACCCCTTCCCCCCCTTCACACTCCACACCGCCCCCGTAGTGTATGTATTCCGCTCCGAACACAAAAATTCAATCACCTCGGCCACCTCGGCCGCGTCCGAGTAGCGTCCGATCGGGTTGCCCGGGTCGCGCAGGTGCGCCTCGTCAAAGCGCGGCACCACCATGTCGGTCAGCGCCCGGCCTGGCTCGACGCCGTTGACAAACACCCCCTGCCGCGGCCAAGCGTCGCCCAGTGCCTGGATAAACGACCAGACCGCTCCCTTGGACACCGAGTACGGCACCTGATTGGGGCTTCCGTTGCGCGCCCCAGAGGAAATCGTCACACAGCGCCCCCATCCCCGCTCCAGCATGTGCGGGACCGCCGCCTGATGCGCGTAGTACACCCCGTGGACATTGATCTGCATAACCTTGGCAAACTGCGCGGCCGTCTGCTCGAAAAACGGCTTCTCCCACCCCAAAACACCGGCACTGCACACGAGGATATCTAGCCGCCCAAAAGCCGCCACCGCTTGGGCCACCGCCTCGTGGACCTGCCTCTCGTCGGTCACGTCCGCCTCGACAAAAAGCGCCCGCTGCCCCATGGCCTCGATCTCCCGCACCCGCTCCCTCGCCGGCTCGGCCAGCACATCGACAATGGCAATGTGCCGCCCGGCCTCGGCCAACCGCAGCGCGACCGCACCCCCAATGCCGCGCGCCCCACCCGTGATCAGGGCCACCCGCTGCTCAACAGGTGCTGCAAATCGCAAATGTGCCATACTATCCTCCCCTTGCTTGCGCTGCCGCGCAGTTTTCAATAAATAAGCTACCTATCGCCCGCTGATAAACAACCCTGCCCCTTTACATTATATATGGAGCGCACAAAATGAAAATCGAACAGATCGACTCCCTCCTGCTCGGCAACGGCTACGTCGTCCGCATCACCACCGACACCGGCCTGACCGGCATTGGCCAAACCGCCTGCTGGGGCTATCCCACGGCCGTGCAGAGCATCGTCGAGGTCTTCAAAGACTACCTCATCGGCCAAAATCCCCTCCGCATCGAACACCACTGGCAGCACCTCTACCGCATGGCCCCCTTTAGAGGCACGGTCGTCATGGGGGCCGTCTCAGCCGTGGATATCGCGCTGTGGGACATCAAGGGCAAGCACTTCGAGGTCCCGGTGTGGGAGCTATTGGGCGGCAACGTCCGCGACAAAATTCGCCTGCACCTGCTGTCGGGCGGGGCCACGCCGGAGGCCAACTTCAACGCTGCCCAAGCCGCTGTCGCCGAGGGCTTCACCGCCATCAAGTTCGACCCTGTCACCACGGACTGCCACGACAAGGGCCAAGCGCGGATGATCCAAACCGCCGTCGAGCTGACCGCAGCCGCGCGCCAAGCCGGCGGCCCGGATTTGGACCTGATTATCGAGTTGCACCGCAAGCTGACGCCCATGGTCTCCCTAGCCCTCGCCGAGGCCCTCAAGCCCTTCCACGTCTTCTTCCTCGAAGACCCGATCCAGATCGACAGCATCTCGGCCCAAGCCCACATCGCGCAGAAATCCACCGTGCCCTTTGGCAACGGCGAGCGCTTCGTGTCTATATGGGAGTTCCGCGAGTTGTTGGAGCAGGGCGGCCCCCAGTATTTGCGACCGGATGTGGCCTTGGCTGGCGGCATCTCGCACTGCAAAAAAATCGCCGCCATCGGCGAAGCCTATCACTGCGCGGTGGTGACCCACAACTTCTTGGGGCCGTTGACGACGGCTGCCTCCCTGCACCTCGACGCCTCAATCCCCAACTTTATTACCCAAGAATACACCAAAGGCGACGAAGCCCCGCACAATGCGGTCTATCAGTGCGCGTATAGGCGCGAGGGCGGGTACATCCCGATTCCCCAAGCCCCGGGCCTCGGCGTGGAGCTAGACGATGAATTAATCGCGCAAACGCCCTACAAACCCATCAACAACGCCTCCACTCCCCTGCGCGCCGATGGCTCGGTGTCCTATGCCTTATGAGCAACCAGCGGCCAGTCCCCCCCCATCGGGTTGGGTAGGGCGGCCTGATCGCCAACCACTTTCCACAGGAGTTTTCATTATGAACGTCCTAATTTTGTCCGGCCCCAACCATCAGTTTGCGGCCAGTGCCCCGGTCATCCACGAGTTTCTGAGCGCGTCCGACGATCTGTCCGTCGCGCTTGGCGACGACAAGGACGTGTTGGCGTCAGGTGGTCTGCGCGATTTCGATGTGCTGGTCCACGGCAGCGGATTCACGCGCACCGAGCGGCAGGAAGACGGCACCGTGCAGCACGTGCCCGAGCTGACGCCCGCGCAAGAAGAGGGGCTATTCGGTTTTGTCGCCGGTGGCAAAGGGCTGGTCGGCATCCACGGCACTGCGTGGTGGATTGGCGGCAAAGCCGCGGACCTGATCGGCGGCCACGCCAACTGGCACCCGCCGGGATCGACCTTTACTGTCAACATTGCCGACGGCGATCACCCGGTTACGCATGGCGTGCCCGACTTTGACGTGGAAGACGAGATTTACATGTCGGCGTGGGACCCGGCCATCCGCATTTTGGCCACAGCCGAGTGGAGCGGCAAGCAGCATCCTCTAGCGTGGGTCAAACCCTACGGCGCAGGACGGGTATTTTACACGGCCTTGGGACACGGTCCGGGAACATTTGCACGCCTAGGCATGCAGCAGATGCTGGCGCAAGGCGTGCGGTGGGCCGGGGGAAGTCTATAAAAACCCACCCAGCGCGTCCGACCACTGCCCACAGCGGATTTCCAAGGTCCGCGCCACCGGCGTCCGCAGCGCGATGAGCACCCGCAAACGCCCCTCGTCGATCTCGCTATTGCGCATCCGCCAGATGGTGTGCTCCATAGCCCCCGGGCCAATGCGGATGGCGTCGTCGCCCACCCGGTAGAGCGCATAGCCCGCTTTGAGAAAGACCGTCTGCCCGGCGCGGCCCTCGACGAGCGCGCTATCCATCTCCAAGGTTCCGCCCGGAGCGAAGACCCCCTCAATCTGAAAGGGCACCCCATCAACGCCCCCCGCAGTGCGGATGTGCAGATCAAAACCGCCCGCCACCTCCTCGACGTGCAACTCGACTTTTAGCGGCGGCAACTCATAGGTCGGCCGCCGCCCCCGCACCTCTTGCCAGTTTTGGGCATCGACTTGCTCGGCAACCGGCAACCAGTAAATCCCCCCCACATAATCCCTTTCTGGATAGATGCGGTTGCGGCCCTTGTGCTGCATCCGCACCCCGTTGCCGGCGGCGGCAAACTCCTCACCGACAAATTGCCCGGTGGCAAAATAGGTCGATGATATCTTTACCGCCGCCAATTCGGCCTGCCCGCAGACCGCGCTAAAGGGCGCGGTCAGGCCGGCCGCAGCCGTCGCACTCACCGCGCCTTGGCGCACCCGCCACAGGCCGGAGGCGGGATAGACGCGGCTATAGCGCTCGGGCAAAGGCGTCCGCTCTATACACGTCGCTTGCCATTCGGGATGCAGGACGTAGTTCGGCAGACAGATCAAACCGCCGCCGCATGCGACCAACAGGTCGGCCACGGCCGCGTAAAAGCCATTGTCGTCTAAATGGGCCAAGGCGTGATAGCCGTCGGCCAAACCGGTCGGCAAGGCCCGCGTGTCGCGGTCCTGCCGCTTGGAAATGCTCGTCACTGCGGTGGCGTCGGCGTGGAGGAGATGGTAGGACAAATCCAAGTTGCGGCGCACGGGCGCGAGCAGGTCGGGCCGGGCGAGCACATGCGCCGCGCGAATTAAGGCGCGGTTGACCACCGCATTGTACACGCCCGTGCTCCGTTCGCTGTACTCGCCGTCGGCGTTGATGTCAATGCCTTCGTCGAGGTACGCGTCCACGGTCGCGCTCACCGCTAGCTCTGGATAGAGGGCTTGGGCTTGGGCCAAGGCGGCGACCAGCACCCAGCGGTGGTTGGGCGTGTGGAAGCCACCGGCGACCATGCCTGGGGCCGCGGTCTGTATCAACTCGCCCAAGGCGTCGGCGATTTTTACGGCTCCCTCGTCTTCTGGAGCCTGTTGCCGAGCAGCAAACACGACCGGCGCGATGGCCTGCACTACAAAGCCTGTGTCTGGGGCCGAGTCGAAGTTGGTGGTCAGTAAGTCGAAACAACCCGACGGGTTCCGCTGCCGGCGGGCAAACTCAGCGGCGAGGAGGATCCGCTGCAAGAGCAGTTCGCTGCGGTAGTGACGCGACTCGGGTAGGAGATAGGCGTAGCCAAGCGACGCGACCGCGCTGATGCTTTGTGAACCCACCAGTCGGTCGCCGTCCATAAAGCCGCCGCAGTAGGGGCTTTCCGCGTCCAGCACTTGGCGCGTCAGCACACCCTCGACCTGCTGGTCTAGCTCGCCGACGAGCGGCGCGTACGCAATCACCGCCGCTTTTGCCCCAGCGACCGATACGCAGCCTCGGTGAACTTGGCTACCTGCACGGCAAAATCCGCCGGCTCATAGCCCTTGCCGCCGTTGCGAATCCAGCGCAAAAAGGCCGCGTCCGGCGTGTCCTCCCGCACCCGCTTGGGCACCTCCAACGGCTCCCCATTCAACAACACCTCCCGCACCTGCCACTGGTGCAGATGAAAGACCAACGTTCCCTCGTCGCCGTGGATGGCCAGCCGCTCGTCGTGCCGGCTCGCGCTGCCGACAAAGCTCAGCGACCCCAGTGCGCCGCCGCGAAACCGCGCATTGACCACGGCATCCATATCCACCCGCTTGCCCCGCTTGTCCATGAAGGCCGCGACCTTTACCGGCGTCAAGCCGGTAATCCACAGCACCGCGGCCACCAAGTGACTGCCGGTGTCCATGAACATCCCGCCTCCGGCCAGCTCGGGCACCATCCGCCACCCCTTGCCGCCCCAATTTTGCGTCACGTAGGCGACGACCCCCTTGAGCTCGCCGAGGGCACCCTTCTGCACCAGCTCCCGCGCATAGGCATACGCCGGGTAAAAATTGCGCTGATAGCTAACGACCAACACGCGCTCCCGCTCGGCCGCCAGCTCGATTAGGGCCTGGGCGTGGCGTGCCTTTGTCGTCAGGGGTTTCTCGACCAAAACGTGCAGATCCCGCTCTAGCGCGTAACGCGCCTGGGCGTAGTGGGTCGAATGCGGCGAAGAGATCAGCACCCCGTCGAGCGCGTCTGCGCCAAGCATCTGCCGGTAGTCGGCGTAATATGCGGCTTCAGCTCCCCACGCTTCCAGCAATTGCCGCGCCGACGCCTCCTCAGGGTCGGCGACCGCCACCAGCTCGACGCGGCCGTCGGCTTTTAGCCGAGGAATGTGGGCACCGCGCATGTTGCCGCCACAGCCGATTAGGCCGACGCGAATTTTCTTTTTTGCCATTGCGTTCCTCTCAGTCCACTAGGTTAATTGCACCGCTCAGTCCACTAGGTTAATTGCACCGCTCGACTGCGAAAATTTAGTTCTGAGTCTCGCTCTTCTCGTAGCCAAGTCCTTCCAAAGTCCTTCCAATTTCCAATCCTCAGCGAATTGGGTGGCGCGGGCGCGAATTTCATTCCACGATAGACACACGTAGTAGAGTCCTTCTCAAGCGGGGATCAGGAGCTCAGCCGAGAAAAGCATTGGATTCCGCATCAGGTTCTTCGGCCTTGAGCCTTTCATCCTTCGTCCAGATGTGTACCTGCCATTCTTTGCCTCTATACTTCGTCTTGCGGAGATGGTTAGCCTCGTCGATGAGAATGGTGTCAACAAGACTGATCCCTTTTTCAGGGGAGTATCGAACAAAACGCTCTAGGAGTCCCTTTACTGCGTCCTCGCTAATTGCTGGCAATAGACTCCAAGGGTAGCCTTCGCGGATACTAGTGAACACGGTATCCCTAAGCTTCTCCGATAGCCTTCTCCGCTCTCTACCCTCTGGAACATCGGCGATGTGGCCTGCCAGTTCAAAGATAGTCGGCAGGCTAACGTACAATCTTGCCCCAATCTCTGCCGCTACTGTAAAGCGCCTTCTTACCTCAGAGATCGCTTCCTTTGTGGAATAACGAGGCACCGCAAAAAGTTCGCAGAGATAACTCGTATCGATCACGTAAACAGGAATGGTCATTACGACAAGCTCTCCAGCCAGTCCAGCACCTTCTTCTGCCGCTGTTCCTCAAATCTCGGGGCTAAATACTGCTCAACAACTCGTCGCGTCACTAAGTCACCAAGGCGACCGCGCTCTAGAAACTCGTCATATCTCGGCAATTTATTGAGCTGAACTAAACTGGCACTCTTCTTCCCGTCGTCCCAAGTGCATATAACTACTCCTTCTAGCTGTTCTCGTGTGAGGAAATTCATAGTTGCTGGATTGTGCGTAGTTACCAAAACATTCAACCGGCGATTCTTGGCGACTTCGGCAATCGCCTTAGTGAGAACCCCAACTCGGCTGGGATGCAGTCCGTTGTCAAATTCCTCAATAACGATACGAGACCCTTCGGAAACGGTCTCAACCGCAGTGAGAATAGCCAGTGTTCGCAGGGTTCCATCGGATAGAACACGCGCATCGACCTTGTACCCTGAACGCTCTTGAAAGCCGAAAATTACATCTCTCAATTCAGTTAGCGTGAAGTCGAATTTCTTGTACGGCTCATCAGGTAACTGGCTGATTCTCTCAAGAAGCCGCTGTAAGATCGCCCGCTGATCATCATCTCCCGTGCTGAGTCCATACAAAACGGCCGACAAATTGGAGCCATTCCTCTTTAGAATGGTGTCTCCAACGCGCTCGTAGTTGTGCATCAGCTTAGGCTCAGGATCAAAGACAAAGGATTCTTGCAGATGCAACATGATGGCCTGCACTGCTATAAGACAAGCGCTGTATTCTCTATTCTTCCAATCGGCGAATTCTCGATATTGTGATAGCACAGATCGGTCTGAGGACACCTGTACGCTCGGCTTTCTGCCGCCTCGGGCGAAATTGTCGTACCAGACCGTGAGGTCGTGGAATGTAGAGTCCGGCGGTTTGGGTAGGGTCTCGTATAGCGTCCGATCTCCAACGCTGAGCTTCTCATCGATAACTTGAGGATAAGGTCGTGTACAGATTTCAACACTATAACGAAATGGACGTTGCTCGCCCTTAAACAAGACACCTGCTGAGAAACTGAGCAGGAACCGATCTTTCTCCCACCGCCCACAAGCCTGCAATCCACCCCGTACTTCGAGACCACCACTTCCCCTCCCAAGGTCGCTGATCTCGCGGAGCGGCTGACCACGAGCGACGAACGAGAGTAGTTCGATGGCCTCAATGACATTGCTCTTTCCCGATCCATTGGGCCCGATCAGCAAACTGAACGGTTTGAATAGATCAATCTGGGCGTCGGCGAATCCCTTGTAGTTTCTTAGGTAGTACATGTAGTCGCTCCCCTGAAATGTGATTTTCTCCGCAGAGGATCGCCTGCGGCGCGACCGTGCAGTTTACGCGAATCTACGGGGAGGCTCCGGCGTCTCAGGCGACCAAGCTAAACAACGGTGCGACCCCGCCGAACATCCCCGGAAAGCGGAACACGGCCTCGTCTTGGTCGCGGATGCGGGCGAGGACTGCTTCGTCGAACAGGGTACGCTGGCGCTCGAAAAGGGCTTGCTCATCTTCAACCGCGTACGAACCCTCGCACCGCGCCTGCTCTTGTGCGGCGGGGATGGCAGGGTCGCCATCCAGTTTTTCCGCCATCACCCCTAAGAAGCGTTCCAGCAGTGGCCGATGCTCGCCACCTACTCGCGCCGCCGTCGCGGCAAAGGCGGCATGGCACTTCACCACGCGCTCGCGCCAGTCGTCGGGCACCTCGCCGTCGAGGGTGAAGGGTGCGGCGTGGCCCAACAGCGGCGTGCGGTCCTCGGTCTGGAAAGCCACGAGTACGCAATGGTTTTCCAAGGGCCGGGCGCGGAGCCGGACGACGGTGGCCGGCTCAATATGGGCGATCTCCCCGGCGGCGAGCGGTTGCGTTTTTAGCCCATCCATAGAGAGCACATCTAAATACGCCTCGGCGCAGAAGTGGGCGATGATGTGCTCGCGGGGCCGTCCTTGTACCCCGCAACGCCCAAAGGGCAACGAATACACCCAGCCGCCATCCGTCGCGCCATTGCCCTCCCCGCGCAGTTGGCGCAAGGCGCGGCAAAGGCGCTCGGCTTCGCCCGCTGCATCCGTAGGCCGCGGTGCGACCACACCCGCCGCATCTACCTCCACCCGATAAGGCACCCCGTACCCAAACAGCCGCGCTTGCAACGGATCCCCTATCCTGTCCATCCCATAAATCACAGTAACTCCTCAGCGCATTCGGCCACCTTGCGGAAGGCGGTGGCGTATTGCTCAATGATTGTGGCGTCGTAGTGCTTAAACCACGGAATCGAATAGATGCGGCTGGTCATGCGCTCGGTCACCGGCAGACTGCCCGGCCCCTGCCGCAGGTCGCGGTTGGAGTGGGCAATGCGCGTGGGTTGGCCGTGTCCGTACACATCGGCCTCGTTGAGCACTGGATGCAGGTGCATCAGTTCATTGGCTCCCGGCAGGATCCTGTACGCCCCGGTCTCGGCCGTGACCGCCGCGCAGAAGCGCTCAACCGGCAGGCCACCTAGTTCCTCGGGCGCGTACAACCCCTTGGCCGCGTACCATCCGCCCATAGTGGAGCCGCTGTCAGCCGGCGGGCGATGCGCCTTGATCCCCGGGACGCCTTCGAGCAGGTCCCAGAAGTAATTCATCGCCCGCTGGATCTCCTGCATCCGCTCGTCGTAGCAGCGCAACTGGGTGCGGCCCACGGCTGAAGACAACTGGTGCATCCGGTATTTGTATCCGCCCAGCGGCATCCCAGTAAAAGGCTTCAGATCGGGATTTTCTAGGGAACGGGTGCGCTCATAGTGCCCAAAGGCCGCCATGCGCTCGTACAGGGCTTGGTCGTCGGTGACCACAAAGCCCCCCTCACCGCAAGCCAGCGACTTGCCCGACATAATCGACATGGCACCGATGTGGCCGATTGTGCCCAGCCGCCGCCCCTTGTAGAGGCCGCCCTGGGCATGGGAGACGTCTTCAATCACCTTCAGCCCATGCTGCTCGGCAATGTCCATGAGCGGATCCATATCGGTTGGATAGGCGCAGTAATGCACGGGGACAATGGCCTTCGTCCGCTCGGTAATGCGATGCTCAATGTCGTTGGGATCCATGGTCAGGGTGTGGGGGTCGATTTCGGAAAACACCACCGTCCCTCCCAGCGAGAACACTTGGAGCGACGTGCCCCAAAAGGTCATGCTCTGCGAGATGACCTCGTCGCCGACGCCAACGCCGCAGGCCCACAGCGCAGCGTGGATCGCCGCCGTGCCCGTGTTGTGACAGAGGGCGTACTGCAAGCCAAAGTAGGACTTCAGGTCCTCTTCAAAGGCCAAGGTTAGGTCCCAGCCCGACATCGCCCCGCGACGCAGCACGGCCAGCACGGCCGCCTCGTCCTCGGCGGTGACAATCGGCCAGCGGAAAATATCGCCTTCGTCAGCGGTGACGGCCTTGCGCCCGCCTAAAAAGGCCAACTTGCTCATCGCCATGTATAGCCCCTAACCCATTGTATAAGTAGATAGACGGTACTCTGCGTTTAAGAACCCGCAATGTTTCGCAGCCGCGCCTGAGTCGGCATGTAGTTGTGCTCCCACACCTGCTGCACCACCCCATCTGCGATATAGGCCAAGCGCGGATACCCGTGGCCAAAGGTCAGGCGAAAGAAGTCCGTCTGCGATATGGTGGCAATGTCAAAGCGCGGTTGCAGCCGCTTCTTGAAATCGGCCATATCCGGCGAATCGAGAGCGTGCTTAGTCAGGGCGATGAGCCGGGGCAACTGTGGATCTTGGGCCAAGGCGTTCATCTTAGGCACGGCGTTTTGGCAGTGGACGCACGTGGGGCTGAACAATTCGAGCAGGTACTCGCCCTGCATCAAATCGACATCCACGCCTTCGAGCGCCAAGCCGGAGAGCCGCACCCCGCTTTTGAGGTCCGACTGCTGAATGCGCTCTAGCTCGGGGAAAAACCGCCCGCCGCCCACCGCCAGTCCGACGACGAACGCACCTAACACCAGCCGATTCGTCCGCGGCCAGACGGGCACACCGCCCATACCCCACCAATTAGGCCGACCAGCCGCGGGCGCGGCATTTGCACTGCGGCGCATTCCCCACCAAGCGAACAGCAACACCGCCAGCATCGCACCATCTTCTATCGCCGCTTCCCCTGGCCCGCGCTCGACGAGAGCACCAAAGCAGCCGCAGTCTATCGAGGCACCCATGTACCAAGCCTTGGCCGTCAGCGCGGTAAAAGCAGCCATCAACACCGTTGCCACCGGCAGGCACAGCCGCGGCTGCCAGTTGAGCAGCAGGGCCCAGCCGAGGACGAATTCAATCGGCCCCAACGCGATGGCCGCCTTGGCGGCTGCCGACGCGATCTCCCATTCTACGATCCCGAGCATCTGCACATAGGGAATGGCCTCCCAATAAAAAAGTACCGGCTCCCATGTCTTAAGCGCTCCAGCGACGAGATACACGACTCCGATAATCATCTGGCCGACGCGTGCGGCCTTGCTTATACCGTCCATAAAAGCACTCCTCAATTGGTCAATTCGGCGAATACGGCCGAGAACACGCGCCGCGTCTGCTGCATGCGCGCTTCTATCTCGTCTTGGAAGGCCGCTACGTCTTCGGTGCCGAGGGCGCGGCTCAATATCTCCAGCTCCCGGCCGGTCGGCAGGGCGTCGCTGGCTTTGTCGCTGGCGAGCCGCATGCCCTTTTCCACGGCCCGCAGATATTCGTACGCGTCGAGGAGAAAGCGGCCCCGCTCCAAGTCTAAACAACCACGCTCCACCAGCAACTGCAGCGCGCGGCGCGTGCTACCCACTCGTAGGCTCCGGTCTCGATAGCCCCACTTGAGCACGAGTACCTGCGCCACAAACTCGATATCCACGATGCCGCCCGGGCCGCGCTTGATGTCGATGCGCGCGCGGCGCTTGCCCTGCGGCTCCATCCGCTGGCGCATCTCCTGCATCTGCACAGCCAAGGCCGCGTCCGCTTCCCGGCTGTACACAAAGCGCTCAATCGCCCGCAAGACCCGCGCGCCAAACTCGGCATCGCCGGCCACTTGGCGGGCACGACTCAGCGCCATCCGCTCCCAAGTGGCCGCCCGCTGCGCCAAGTAGCGGCGGTAGCCGGCCAGCGAGATGGCCATGGGGGCGCTGGCCCCCTCGGGCCGGAGCCGCGCATCCACCGCGTACAGCCTCCGCTCGGCTAACAGGGCAATCAGGTGCTGGCTGAACTCGATAAAAAATACGCTATTAGGCACGCCGCGGCCCGTCTTGCCGTCGCTTTCGTACACGAAAAACAAATCCAAATCCGAGCCGAAATCCACCTCGCGGCCCCCAAACTTGCCGGCGGCCAATACGGCGAACCCCACGTCGCGGCCCCGCCGGTTGCGCGGCTTGCCCCACCGCTGTGCCAACGGACGCCAAGCCAGCCGATAGGCCGCTTGCAACACGTCTTCGCCCAACTCGGTCAGCCGCAAAAAAGTCTCCTCCTCGGTCGCCAACCCCATCAGGTCGTCGGCCCCAATCCTCAAAAGGGCTTGGTTCTGCATCCGCGCAATGGCGTTCAAATCGCCGCACGCCGGGCCAAGCGCCAAACCCTGGCCGGCTTGGTCCACTAGGCTGTCGAGCAGGGCCGGATCGCGGCGCAAAAGATCGGCGAGAAAGCGGCTCGAGCCACAGATGGCAATGAGCAAGGTGCGGCAGCCGGTGTGCTCTTGCAACAAGGTGTACAAAGCACCCGGCGCACCATAGGCTTCGACTAGCTGGGTGAAGCGCAATAGCCCTTGGTCCGGGTCCGGGGCTGCGGCCAGCGAATTCAGCAATTCCGGCAACAGGGCCTCAAAGTGGGCGCGGCCCCCGCTCAACAACAGGTCCATGGCGGCCAGCCGCTGCAAGCGGCGGTGCGCGGCCGCCCCATCGACAAAGCCCCGCGCCGCCAAGTCGGCTTGCGCTACCTCGCTGCCGCTTTCGACCTCCAAGAGCCACGTCGGCGCGCGGGGGGCCGTCGCGTCGCTGTAAAACAGCGCGGCAAACAGCCGGCGCACCCGCAGCCGGTGCCCAGCCAGCGCGCTGGCAAAGGCCCGCGCGTCTCCATAGCCCATAATCAGGGCCAAGGCCCGCGCATCTTCTGGGATGGCGTAGTCGGGCCGACCCGAGGCGATTTGCAGCAGGTTTTCAATGCGGCGAAAAAACTCGTACGCGCTCTTTAGCGCGGCGGCCTCTGCCACAGTCAAGGCCGACACTTTGGCCAAGCGGTCGAGGGCGGCCAGCGTGTTGTGGATGCGCGCTTGGGGGCGGACGCCTCCGTAGAGCAGCTGTAGGCACTGCACGATGAATTCGATGTCGCGGATCCCGCCCGCTTGCAGCTTGATGTTGTTCTCGCCGCGGGGGCGCTCGCGGATGCTGGCCTCAATCCGCTCCTTGATGCGGCGGATTTCCTCGTGCGGTGCCGAGTGGAAGTGGGCCGGGTAGATAAAGGGCCGGAGCATGGCCGAGTATTGCTCCCCCAGCGTCTGCGATCCCGCCACGCGCCGGGCCTTGATGAGCATCTGCCGCTCCCACAGTTCCCCGCGCGTCTCGTAATAAGCCCAGCTCGCGCGCAACGAGTGGGTCAAGGTGCCACTCGCGCCCTCGGGGCGCAGCCGCATATCGACTCGGTAGAAAAACCCCTCCTTGGTCGCCGCGGTCAGCACTTGGACTAGGCGCTGGCTCAAGCGGCGGAAAAACTCGCTGTTCTCCAGCCGCGTCCCCCCCTGCTCGGGCTGGGTCTCGCCTTCGCCGTCCCATAGGAAAATTAGGTCGATGTCCGAGCTGTAGTTTAACTCCTGCCCTCCGTATTTGCCCAAGCCAACGACGAGGAAGCGCGCCGGGCGGCCGCGCTCGTCCAGCGGACGGCCGTGGTCCTGCCACAAGGCGTGCTGGCACGTTTCGAGGGCCAACTCGACCACCACGTCGGCTAGGTCGGCCAACTCTCGCCCTATTTGCGCGACCGGCTTGGTGCCGAGGATCTCGGCGGCGCCAATGCGCAGCACCTCGCGCCGGTGCGCCCGCCGCAATACCTCCAAACGCTCCTCGAACCCGGGGGCATGATCGAGATCGGCGTGCAAAATCCGCCGCAGAGCACTCCGCTCCAGCGGCTCGACTAAGTGCGGGGTGTCGGCCAACAGCCACAGCAGGAACTCGGAATTGCGCACTAAGATGTCGGCGAGGAAGGTGCTGTGGCTCACGATCTGCACCAAGCGCTGGCACAGGATGGGATCGGCCCCAAGGTGAGAGAAAAGCCCCTGCGGGCTGCCGGACGCCATGGCCAAGCGCGCCAACTGCCGCAACCCCTCGTCCGGCCGGCCCGTCGCGGCCAGCTCGGCCAATGCGAGGGCCGGCAAGGGCACCGCTTGCGGCGGGCCGCCCATCCGGTCCAAGGTCTCTAGGGCCTGGACTGGATGGGCAAAACCCAATTGCTCTAGTGGATTCAGGGCTTTGTCCGCGGGCGCGGCGAGGGCGCGATGGGCCAGTTCCAACGCAGTGGGCACTGCCGGGGACTTCAGAGGGCGTTTTCGCCGGTTTCGCCGGTGCGGATGCGGATGGCCTCGACCAACTCGGAGACGAAGATCTTGCCGTCGCCGACCTCGCCAGTAGCAGCCGACTGCACAATCGCCTCCACCGCTTCGTCGAGTAGGTCATCGCCGACGGCCAATTCAATGCGAATTTTGGGCATGAAATCGAGTTGGTACTCGGCACCGCGGTAGATTTCGCTGTGGCCGCGCTGGCGGCCGCAGCCGCGCACCTCGCTGACGGACATCCCCACGAGGCCAATCGCGGCCAAGGAGCTTTTGACCTCGTCGAGTTTGAAGGGCTTGATAAAGGCCACGATGTTTTTCACGGCATCCCTCTCAACGGGGCGAAAAGCGGGGCTTGCGGCCATAGCTTGTGCCGCTGGCCGCCGGCATCTCGGCGACGCCGAGGGGCTTTTGCTGACTGCCGTGGGTTGGGCCGATGCAACTGGCCGGGATTTCTTCGGTTAGCACGACCGCGCCGCGGGCAAAAAAGCGACAGCCCTCGTCGTGGGCCTTGGCCGCGAGAATCTCCACCACGCAGGGGGTGTCGCGTTGGTGGCTGTGCGACTCGGCCGCCTCGCGCGTCAGCGACAGATGCACGTAGTAGCGATCGCCCGGGGAAATGCCCTCGCGGGCAACGCGCTGGGCCGTGCTGCGGGTCGTGCCCATGTAGAGCCGCTCGGGCGGCGGGTCCATAGGCTCGCCGTCCATATCCACGAAAAAACTGTGCCCGTACAGCGCGCGAATGCCGAACCCATTCAGTTCAAAGCGATACTGCTCTGGGTCCTTGACGAGGGCGACAATCTCGGCTTCGGGCACCTCTGCATAGCGTTCCTGTACTCCTTGTACTACCTGATCCAACGGCGCGTAGCCGTAAGCATCGATCTCCAGTCCAAATTCGTCGGGCCGATGCCTGAGCATCAGCGAAAGCAATTTGGAAATGCGACTTGTACTTGTATTGGTCACTGCTCATCGCGTCCTTTCAGCATTAGCGCGCCGGCTTGAAGGCCGGCGCAATCTTAGGGGTTCCACTGTGCGCGATAAGTTTCAATGGCCTGGGCGACCGCCCCGTCGGACAGGGCGATGATTTGGGCCGCCAGCATGGCCGCATTGCGGGCGTTGTCAATGCCGACGGTCGCCACCGGGATCCCCGGGGGCATCTGCACGATGGAGTAGAGAGAATCGACTCCGCGAAGCGCGCCCGAGGCAATGGGAACTCCGATGACCGGCAGGATCGTATGCGCCGCCACCACTCCGGGCAGGGCGGCAGCTAAGCCGGCACCGGCGATGATCACCTCGAGGCCGCGGCCAGCCGCCTCGCTGGCCCAAGTAGCGGTGCGCTCAGGGTTGCGGTGGGCCGAAGATACGACCATCTCGTAGCCGAGGCCCAGCTCTTCGAGCACCGCCGCCCCCTTGCGCATGATGTCCTCATCCGAGGTGCTGCCCATGATTACGCCAACGCGAATATCTGCCATGTAAAAAACGCCCTCCTTGCGAATTCTATCGCGCACAGTAACGATCGAGCGTTAAAATAAGCCAAATCGCCCGTGCGCGACAACCGCCCTAAGAAGCGTTCATTTTGCGGCGCAAAAAGGTCGGAATGTCCAAGTCGCCAACCGCAGGGCGCACTGGTTCCTCCTGATGCTCCTGAGGAGTGCTGTGGCCGTTGCGCAGATACGTGGGCACGTCCAAGGAGGTACTCGCATTGCCGACGAGGACCGGGTTGCCCAAGGCCAGCGGATCCGGCTCCCCGGCCTGCACTGGCTCCTCTTGTGCGCGGGTCGGCGGGTCGGCTTCGCCGTCCTTGTTCAGGCTGAAGCCCGTGGCGATGACCGTCACGCGAATGTTCTCGGTCATACTGGCGTCAACTACGGTGCCGAAGATGATCTCGGCATCCGAGCCGGCTTCCTCGTTAATCAGCGACATGACCTCGTTGACCTCGTAGAGCGTGAGATTGGAGTCGCCGGCGATATTGATCAACACGCCCTTGGCACCGGCGATCGACACGTCCTCCAAAAGCGGACTGTTGATCGCCTTGCGGGCGGCCTCCACGGCCCGCTCTTCGCCACTGTGATCCCCAAGGCCCATAATCGCGTCCCCACCCTTGGAAATCACCGTGCGCACATCGTTGAAGTCGAGGTTGACCATGCCCGGGATCGTAATCAGGTCGGAAATGCCGCGCGTGGCCTGCATCAGCACTTCGTCGGCCTTGAGAAACGCATCCTCGAGCTTGGTGTCGCGGCCGCAGACGGTCAGCAGGCGTTGGTTCTTGATGGTGATCAGGGTGTCCACTTGGTCCTTTAGCTCGGCAATCCCGCTTTTGGCGTTTTTCATCCGCGGGCCGCCTTCCATTAGGAACGGCTCGGTGACGATGCCGACCGTCAGGGCCGCTTGATCGCGGGCGATTTCCGCAACTGTGGGCGCGGCCCCCGTGCCTGTGCCACCGCCCATGCCGGCCGTGATGAAGATCAGGTCCGAGTCCTGTAACTGCTTGGAGACCTTGTCGCGATCTTCTTCGATAGCTTGCCGACCCACTTCCGGGTTGGCACCAGCACCCAAGCCCCGCGTGACGCTGCTGCCAATGCAAATGGGGAAGTCGGCCCGCGAAGCTTCCAAGGCCTGCGCATCCGTGTTGACCGCGACGAATTCGACGCCGTGCATCCCGGACTCGATCATGCGGTTGATGGCATTGCCGCCGCTGCCACCGACGCCGACTACCTTGATCCGCGCCCGATGCTCGTTGTCGATCAACCTAATTGCCATGAGTATTTCTCCTTGATTTCCGGGGCTAGCACCGATGCTAGTCCCGTGGTTGTAACCACCTTTTTACGCGCCCGAATACTGAATCGAAGGAGTCTTCGACCAGCACCTGCGCCTCTTTTTGAGTTTTGTCCTGCTGTTGCTCCGCGCCGTAGAGGAGCAGACCCAGCGCCGTAGCATACGGCGGGCTAGCCAAGTCTGCGGCACCCTCAAACCCAACGGGACCGCCCAGACGCACCGGCATGCCAAAGACCCGCTCGGCCAAGGCCACGGCTCCGGTTATTTGCGCGCCCCCGCCCGTGAGGACGATGCCCGCGCCTAGCGCGACATTGGGCAACGCGGTATAGACTTGCTTGCGGGCTAGGGCCAATATCTCCTCCATCCGCGCCTCGACGATGAGGGCAACAGTCTCGCTGGACGCGCCCGCGCACTTGACTTGCTCGGCCTCGGCCCGCGTGGTGCGCAGCCCAACGCCGATGTCATTGGTCACATTCTGCCCGCCCAATCCGATGATGCCCGAGTGGCGCAACCCTTTGCCAGCGAAAACCGCCACATCGGTCGTACCGCCGCCGATGTCGAGCAGGCAAACCCCCATCTGCTGCTCGTCCTCGCTGAGGACGGCGTAGCTCGAAGCAAGCGGACCGAGAACGACACGGCACACATCGACGCCAGTGCTGAGAATGCTGTGGCAGATGTTCCGCACCGCAGCGACTGAACTAGTGACCACGTGTACACTCGCTTCTAAGCGCACTCCATACATGCCCACGGGATCGAGAATGCCCCGCTGGCCATTGACGGCAAATTCTTGGGGCAAGACGTGCAGTACCTCGCGGTCGAACGACACCTTGACCACGCCGGCCGCAGCGAGGACCCGGGCGCGGTCCTGTGCTCCGATCCATCCGCCTTCGCTGCCGACAGCCACCATGCCCGTGCTGTTGAGGCTGGCGATGTATTCGCCAGAAATACCCGCGTACACCGAGTCGATTTCGACCCCAGCCATCAACTCAGCATGACCCATGGCCTCGCCAATGGCGCGCATGGTCTTCTCTGCATCCACGATCGCGCCGCGCTGCATCCCCTCTGAGGGGCACTGGCCCACGCCGATAATCCGCAGCGGCCGCTCGGTAATTTGCTCGGCAATGACGGCGCAAATCTTGGTCGTACCCAAGTCTAGCCCGGCGATAATGGTGCTGCGTTCCTCGCCCCAGTTCATCCCGATTTCGCTTTCTTTTTGCCGACGACCATCTGGCCGGCATAGCGCAAGTCGATATAGGCCGGATCGGGATAGTTCTGATGGACTCGCGGCATCAGTTCGCGCATGGTGCGGAGTCGGCGGTCGGCCTCGTTTGCCGGCAAGCGCACTTCGAGTCCGTCGCCTGCCATCTGCAAGCGAATGCCCGCCCCGGACATCGGCTGGATGCCGGCCACGTTGAGGCAGAATTCCGCATCCGCGGCCGTGGCCTCCTCCCACCAGCTCAGTATGGCCAGCAGCGCGGAATCGGACACGACCACGCCCGGCCGCAGCGAGTCTCTGCCGATGGATAGCCCGGATATGACGGGCAAATTGCCAGCCGTTGGGCCTACGGGGAGCAGGACGCCATCGGGCGTGACCCCGTAGGTTTGACCTAAATCGACCCAAGCCACTTGGCAGTGCTCGACGATATCGACGGCAATGCGGTCGGGCGGCTTGCGCACCACGAGGGCCTGTTTGATCCAATACATGGCCTCCAGCCGCTGCGCGACCTCGTCCAAGTCAATGGCGAAAATGTTGGTCCCGGCCGCGAGGCCGCTGGCAGCGCGCA
Organism: uncultured Latescibacterota bacterium; assembly: GCA_958295495.1. Classification (GTDB taxonomy): domain Bacteria; phylum Latescibacterota; class UBA2968; order UBA8231; family UBA8231. The sequence continues at coordinate 4,521,871 of OY282352.1, read as the reverse complement.
CGTCCGCTCCGTCGAGCCGCCGCAACCCATCCACCTCAATGGCCTTGAGGCCAAACAAGGAGGCTTGGCCAAAGTAGGTAGCCACCTGATAGGCCGAGGCCGCCAAGGTGCTACCCGTGGCCAAGACCAAGAGCGCAATCCAAGGCCAGCGGGCCTTGTTCCGGCCTCGGGCCGCGACGGTCAGCCGCTTCTTGCGCGCCTTGGTTTTCTTGCGATTCACGGGCACTCTCCAGCCGCCAAGGCCGCGATCAGGTCCGCAGCCGCCTCGCCGATGTCGCCGGCCCCCATGACCAGCACCAAGTCGCCTTGGCGACAGATAGCCACCAAGTGGGCGACGAGTTGCTCCCTATCCGGCAGGTACTCCACGGTTTTGTACCCGCGAGCGCACAAGGCTTCTGCGATTAGCTCGGAGTCCACGCCAGGCAGAGGGGCCTCCCGCGCAGCATAGACTGCGGCCAGCACCACATAGTCGGCCGCTGCTAGTGCGCGGGCAAAGGCCGCGGCCAAGGCGCGGGTGCGCGAGTACAGGTGGGGCTGGAAGACGGCGATGACTCGGCGGCCGCTCTGCCGCGCCGCGGCCAAGGCGGCCGCTAATTCAGCCGGGTGATGGGCGTAGTCATCGACGATCAGCACACCAGCGAATTCCCCCTTGCGCTGAAAGCGCCGCTCGGCCCCGCTAAACTGCTCCAAGGCGTGGGTGATCGCCGCGAACTCCACCTGTAGCGCACAGGCCAGGGCAGCGGCCCCAGCGGCATTGCGAACATTGTGTACGCCGTGGACCTGCAATTCGATCTCGCCCAGCTTTTGCCCGTCGAAACACAGGGCAAACCGGCTGCCCCAAGCCCGCTCCTCGAGCTCGGCGATCTGGTAGTCGTTGTCGCCATCCATGCCATAGGTCTGAGGGGGGCGCTGCAAGCCGGCCAGCACTCGCTCCCCGACCAACCCATCCCCGGCCAGTACGCTGCGGCCGCAGAAGGGCAGGCGCGCGAGAAATTGGCCAAAGGCCCGCTCGAGGGCCTCCAAGCTCCCGTAGTAATCGAGGTGTTCGGCATCTACGCCCGTTACGAGAGCCAAGCTCGGATACAAGTGCAAGAAGCCGCCGGCAAACTCGTCGGCCTCCACCACGAAGACCTCGCCGCGGCCTAGCGCGGCCTGCGGTCGCCCGTTTATCCAGCCCCCGACCAAGACCTGGGGATCGAGCCCGGCGCGGCGCAAGATCGCCGCCACCATCGAAGCGGTCGTCGTCTTGCCGTGGGCACCGGCTACGGCGAGGGTCAATGGTGCGCGGGACAATTCCCCGAGCACCTCGGCCCGGCTCGCCGTGGGAATCCCCTCGTACATGGCGGCCCGCCGCTCGGGGTTGTCAGCCGGCACCGCGGCCGAATACACCACTAGATCCACGCCTTGGACGAGCTGGCTGTCGTGCCCCACCGCGACGGCGAATCCCTCTTGGCGCAGCAACGCGACGCTGCGCGAGTCGGCCTGATCTGAGCCGCTTACTACGCAGCCCTTGGCGGCGAGGAGCCGGGCCAAGCCCTCCATGCCCGCCCCGCCGATGCCGACGAGGTGGACGCGGCGATATTGGTCGAAAAGGGTCTTCATCGCTGCCAACGCACCAAGCCCTCTTGGTGCTTGGGGGCCGTGCGGGCGATCCCCAGCAAGATCCCCACTCCCGCCATGTTCCCCATCAGGGACGAGCCGCCGTAGCTAACAAAGGGCAGCGGCAAGCCGGTGGTGGGCAGCACGCCGACGACCACGCCGATGTTCAGCAGGGCGTATATCGAAATCATCGCCGTAATGCCGATGGCCACCAAAAAGCCATAGGCATCGCCGGCGCGGGCCCCGATGCGCAGCCCGTAAAACGAGAAAGCCGCGAAAAGCCCCAGTACGATCAGCGTACCCACAAGCCCCATTTCCTCGCCGATGACCGAGAAGACAAAATCCGTGTGTGGCTCGGGCAGGTACTGCTCTTTTTGCATGCTGTTGCCCAAACCCACCCCAAAAAGGCCGCCATTGCCCATGCCGCAGAGCGACTGTAGGAGTTGGTAGGAACCAGCCGGATCGCGTTCTGGGTCAATAAAGTTGACCAAGCGGCGCATCTGATAACTCGAATGCCTCAGGGAAAGCCCAATGCCCAACAGCGCGAGCAACCCGGCCCCGGCCAAGTGATACAAGCGCATTCCGCCAATCCATAGCATGATCAAGGCAATCAGCCCCAGCGCAATGGCCGTCCCCAAGTCGGGCTGTAATACGATGAGCATGAGGGCGAAGCCGACGACCAACAAACGAGGAATAAACCCGCGGCTAAAGTCGTGTAGCTCTTCGCGCTTGCGCACCAAGACATCCGCCAAGTAGAGCACCAGCGCCAGCTTGGCAAACTCGGCCGGCTGAAAGGCCAAGCCCCCGCCCAAGGCCGGAATGCTCAACCAGCGCTGGGCCGCGCCATGGCCCCACGCCAAGACCAGCAAGAGCGACACGAGGGCCAGCAGCATGATGGGCCGCGAAAACCGCGCCCACCAATGCAGGGGCAGCCGCGAGAACGCGAACATGAGCACCGAGCCGATGAGGACGCGGATGGCTTGCTTCTTGAGGAAAAGGCCCGAGTCGCCGAAGCGCACGTTGGCCAAGACCGAACTAGAGCTATAGACCATGACCAGTCCCAGACTTACCAGCGTCATGCAGATCAGCAACGCGCACATGCTGTCGCGCTGAACGGCTATCACCAGTGAGGAACTCTAGGTTGCTAGGGGGTTGAGAACGCGCCCGGTGGGAGCGAGCTATCTCAACTGCTGCAGAATGCGCTCGACGACTCGGTCAAAGGCCATGGCCCGAGAGGCCTTGACTAAGACCACGTCGCCGGGGCGCAATTGCGCCCCGGCGAATTCGCCGAGTTGCTCGGGCTGCTCAAAGTGGCGAGCCGCGTCTTGGGCCATACCAGCCGCGCGGGCCGCGGCTACTAAGCGCGCGCTCTCGCAGCCAGCAGCCAAGACGACATCGGCACACGCGGCGGCCTTCTCGCCGACGGCCGCGTGCAGCGAGCCGCTCTCCGCGCCGAGCTCCAACATGTCGCCGAGCACGGCAATTTTCCGCACGCCGGACACATCGACGAGGAGGTCGAGTGCGGCCGACATCGCGCCGGGACTGGCGTTGTAGCAATCGTCGATTACTGCGATCCCATTTTTGCGCGCGACATCGCCGCGCTGACTCACCGCCTGGAACTCGGCGAGGGCACGCTGGATCCCTTCCCAAGGCACGTCGAGGATGCGACCGACGGCCGCCGCGGCCAAGGCGTTGTACGCGTTGTGCCGCCCCGGGAGACTGAGATCAATGGGAACATGGTGTAGAAGGAAGTGGCCGCAGCCCTTCTGGTCGAGTACGAGCCTCTCCCCACGAAACTCGCTCTCACGCGCAAAACCGAAGGTCAGGAGTCTCCCCTTCGTCCTATTTATCTCCTGAACCACGACACGGTTATCGGCGTTGACGAGAGCCGTTAAAGACTCGTCCAAATAATCCAGAAGTTCCCCTTTGGCTTTGGCCACTCCTTCTACAGACCCGAAAAATTCTATGTGTGCAGTCCCGATGTTGAGCAGAACCCCAATGGTAGGCTCGGCAACCGAACACAGATAGCGAATGTCCCCCACTCGCCGCGCCGCCAGCTCCAACACCACCGCCTCGTGGCGCGGCGACAATTGCAGCAGAGTGCGGGGCACCCCGATCTCGTTGTTTTCGCTGCCGATGGTTTTCAAAACGCGGTACCGCTGCCCCAAAACAGCGGCGATCATTTCCTTGGTCGTCGTCTTGCCCGCGCTGCCTACGACGGCCACCACCGGTATCTCCCAGCGCCGTCGATATGCCCGCGCCATGTCGCCCAGTGCTTGCAGCGTCGAGTCAACGGCCAACAGCGGACCAGAGGCCGCCCGGTCCAACCCTAGCCAGCAGCGCTCCACTAAGGCCGCGCATGCACCGCGGGCAAAGGCGTCCTCGACGAAGTCGTGCCCGTCGAAGTGCTCGCCTCGCAGCGCGACAAACAGGGCCCCCTCGTCAATGGACCGGCTGTCGGTCGCCACCGCTTGCAGGGCGCGGTCCGGCTGGAGACTACCGACTGGATCGGCAGCCGTCCACTGCACCATCTCGCTCAGGGTCACGGCGCGCATGATAGCTGCCTTGCGGCCCCAAGACTGGGGCCGGACAATGCCCCAGCGCGCAAGCCCCGCAACGCGCGCCGCGCAACTTCGCGGTCATCAAAGGCCAAGACGCGATCGGCCAGTTCCTGCTCCTGTTCGTTCCCCTTGCCGGCAATGACCACGACATCTCCGCTGTGCGCAGCGGCGAGGGCCATGGCAATGGCTTGTGCGCGATCAATTTCGCTGTCCACCGCACTGCTGTCGGGTACGCCAGCGGCCATCTCGTCGATGATGCGCTGCGGGTCCTCGCTACGCGGGTTGTCCGAAGTCAAGACCGTCCAATCGGCCCGCTCACCGGCGACGCGACCCATCAGTGGTCGCTTGCCGCGGTCTCGATCTCCGCCGCAGCCGCAGACGCAGATCAAGCGGCCACGCCCCAAGTCGCGGGCGGCGTACAAAACCCTTTCCAGCGCGTCCGGGGTGTGGGCGTAATCCACGATGACCGCGAAGTCCTGCCCCTCAGCGATCCGCTCGCAGCGGCCCGGGACGCGCTCTAGGGCGGCCAAGCCACGGCACAAAGCCGCGGCATCCAAGTTTAGTGCCAACCCGGTGGCCACGACGGCCATAGTATTGTAGTAGTTGAAGCGGCCGATCAAATGCGTCTGCACCTCGATGGGGCCAGCTATGGTATCCAAGTACAGGTGCGTCCCCTGCGGGCCCGTGTCGGCGCGTTGCAACCGCACCTCGGCTTCAGGGCCACAGCCATAGGTCACGACGCGCGCCCGGGTCCGGCGGGCCAATGCGTCGGCGCGGGCATCATCGGCGTTAATCACCGCAATCGCGCCTTCTGGCAGGCCCTCGAAAAGCCGGGCCTTGGCCGCAAAGTACGCCTCCCAAGTCCCGTGAAAATCCAAGTGATCGCGCGTCAAATTGGTAAAGACCGCCGCCCGGAAGGGAATGCCCTCCACCCTCTTTAATGCCAGCCCATGAGAAGACACTTCTAGTACGGCCGCTCGCTTGCCGGCATTGACGAGCCGGCGCAGTAAGCCGTGTAGGTGGACGGCCTCGGGCGTAGTATTGTCCATCTTCTCCAATTCGCCATCGCCCCAAAACCCCAAGGTCCCCAAGTACCCGCACGGCAGGCCGGCGGCTTCGAGGGCCCTCCTGAGTAGGAAGGCCGTGGTGGTCTTGCCGTTGGTGCCAGTGACGCCGACGTTGAGCAGCGCTCGTCCGGGAAAGGCGTAAAAGCGCGCCGCCATTCGGGCCAGCGCGGCCCGGCAGTCCGCCACCTGCACCTGCGTTACTCCAGTGCAATCAACCTGCTCCTCCACCATCACGGCGCGGGCCCCGCGGGCTATGGCATGGGCGACAAAGCGGTGCCGGTCCTGCTCCTGCCCCCCGCGCACGGCCACGAAAAAGTCGCCTTCCTCCACGCAGCGCGAATCGCAGCGGATCTGGCCTAGTTCAATATCTTGGTCGCCCTCCACGCAGGCGTCAGGTAGCTCTTCGAGCAGGTATTTTAGTTCCATCTAGATACCTCTCGAACCTTGGGCTGAAATGTTTCCAACAAGGTGCGCCGGCTGCATTTTCCACGGGCTGCGGGCGGCCCCATCGCCCAGCGTACAGCTAATCTGCACGACGCGGCTGACGACCACGGGACCTGCGCCGGAAAAGGCCACCGGCAACCCCCGCATCTGCGCCTCGAAGCGGGCCACGGCCGGGGTCATGCCGCGCAGGTCCGGCATGGCTGGCCTCTCTTTCTGCGGATGCTTGGCCGCCGGCTCAACCAACAGACCACCGGGCAGGCTGATGATCCGCTTCATCACCCGACTGAAAACCGGGGCCGCTACGTATCCTCCCCATCCGTTCACGCGGGGGTTTTCGACCATAACCACGCATACGTACTGAGGATTGTCGGCCGGTAGGAAGCCAACGAATGAGGCGATGCTGGCGTTGGGATCGTACCCACTACCACCGGCTAAGGCGCGCTGAGCCGTGCCCGTCTTTCCGGCCACGGCCACGCCCTTGATGCGGGCCTTTTGCCCAGTGCCCGTTTCCACGACTCTGGTCAGCATCTCGCTCAGCGTCGCCGCCGTCTGCCGGCTCACGACTCGGCGGATCGGCTGGGGACCGCCGCGCTCGTCGAGCCGACCGTCGGGGCTAATCGTTCCGGCGATGAGCTTCGGCGCCATCAGCATGCCGCCATTGGCAATCGTCCCGTACGCCATGGCGAGCTGCAGGGCCGTCACGCCGATTTCCTGCCCGATGGCGATGGTCGCCAGCGACCGCTTGGACCACTGATCGACCTCCTGCAATAAACCAGGCGTTTCTGCCGGCAAGTCAATGCCAGTGCGAATCGCAAAGCCGAAGTTGCGGATGTGTTCGTAAAAGCGGTGCCGCGACAGCCGCTGCGCCAGCTTGATCGTGCCGATGTTGCTCGATTTTTCCAAGACCTGAGCAAAGAGCAAATCGCCATAGGGCTGGACATCGCGGATCGTGTCCCCATTGGCCAATTTGAATGTCCCCTGCTCGCAAAAGATGCGATCGTGTAGGCTGGCCAGCCCGTCTTCGAGGACGGCCGCGGCCGCGATGGCTTTGAAGGTCGAGCCGGGTTCGTACACGTCAGTTATCGCGCGGTTGCGCCTGAGGTCCGGCGACGAGTTGGACACCTTATTGGGGTCGAAAAGCGGCAGATTGGCCATGGCCAGCACCTCGCCACTACGCGGGGCGATGATGACGCCCAAAGCACCTTGGGCCTTTGAGCCGTCAATGGCCCGTTGCAGTTCTTCCTCTAGAATGCTCTGATAGACCGCGTCAATGGTCAGCATCAGGTCGCGGCCGTGCTTAGGCTCTTCGCGTCGCTGCTGACGCCCGGGCACTTGCTTGCCCCGCGCATTGACATATTCCAATATCGAGCCGTCCTTTTCGCGCAGAATGTCGTCGAAGGCCCGCTCAAGCCCCTCGCGGCCTATGTTGTCGATGTTGGTGTGCCCGATGAGTTGGCCGGCCAGCGGCCCCAAGGGGTACTGGCGGCGGGTCTCAGGATGTTGGAACACCCCGGCGTAGGCAACCTCGCCCACATTCGCGTCAACTACCTGGCGCGCCAGATAGATAAATTGCTTGTCCCCGCGCAATTGGCGCTCGATGGACTCGGCCCGTTTATCGCTCAGGGGCGCGAAGTGGGCGGCTACGCGCTTGGGTTCCTCAACCTGCTCGGGGTTGGCGTAAAACGACGTAGCTTGGACATCTACGGCCAAGTTGTTGCCGCGCCGATCTACGACCCGACCCCGACTCGCTTTCAGCGTGCGGCGCTCGAGGTACTGGGCGCGGGCTTCGGCACTATATGCCTCATGCCTGAAAATCTGGATTTGGACGAGGCGTACAGACAACCCCAACCACGCCACCGCGCCCAAAACCGCGACCCAGCGCAGCCGACCAATGCCCTTATGTTGCACCCGTGGCCTCATCAATCTCCTTCCCAATGCGCCAATGCGCCGCCCATGCCGTCCACAGTTTTCGAGGGATGGACCATACCGAGCTGGCCGAAGGCCACTTTCTCGACAAAACCGGAGTTTTTCCGCATCAAGATGGCTGCCAACAGCTTGGTGCGCTCTCCGTCGAGCTCGACTATTTGAGTCTCAGCCGTGCTAATGCCGCCAGCTACCCGCGCCATTTCGACCTTTTGCCAGACGTGGAAGAGGGCCGCCCCGGCCAGCATTCCTATAAGGAGCACGTACTTCGCACAGGAAATCCCGCCTTTGCTCATATTAGCCTGCCTCGATTTTTTCGTAGATTCTCAAAACGGCGCTGCGCGCCCGAGCATTTTGTTTGACCTCGGCCTCGCTCGCTCTCTGCAACTTGGGACCTACTCGCTTGAACGACGGTTGCCGTCCGCAGGTGCAAATGGGCACGCGCGGCGGACAAATGCAGCCGCGCACCAGCGCCGCGAGATGCTGCTTGACCAACCGGTCTTCCAAGGAGTGATAGGCCATGACGATCAGCCGGCCGCCGGACTTCAGCCCCGCCTCCACCGCCGTCAATCCCGCCTGCAACTGCCCCAACTCGTCGTTGACGGCAATGCGCAGTGCTTGGAACACGCGCGCTAGCGTCTTGTTGAGCATCTGGGGCCGCGTGGCCGCCACGGCCCGCCGCAAAGCCTGCGTCGTGGTCAAGGGCGCGAGCCGCTGCTGCCGGTAAATCGAGCGCGCGATCCGCCGCGCCGCGCGCTCTTCCCCGTAGCGCGTAATCAACTCGGCCAGTTCGTCCTCGCTGCACGTCGCGATCAATTCGGCGGCTGTGGGGCCAACTTCTGCATCCATTCGCATGTCGAGCGGCCCGTCGGCCTGGTAGCTGAATCCCCGAGCCGGTGCGTCGATTTGATGTGAGGAAACCCCTAGATCGAACAGGACTCCGCTCAACGGCCCAATCCCCTCCTGCGCCAGCAACTCGCTCAATTCGGCAAAGCGACCTCGCCTCACGATGACTCGCGCATCTGCTGCCAACCTCGCTCGCGCTGCCGCTACGGCTTCCCGATCGCGATCCACTGCGAGCAGCCGCCCCTTGGGACCGAGGGCCTGAAGCAACGCCCAACTGTGACCGCCGCCGCCGGCCGTCGCATCCACGTATGCTCCGTCCGGATCGGCGACCAGCCCCGCGACCACTTCCTCGACCATGACCGGGATGTGATATGCCATGTTTCGGGTTCAGGTTCATAAATCGCTTATAGATCTATGTTAAAGTCGGTAAGTTTTTCGGCGAGCTCTTCCAGCGGCGGGAATTCCTCGCTGTTTTCTGGACTCCAAAATTCCAACTTGTCCAACACGCCGATGATGACCATCTGATCGGTAATGCCCGCCAAGGCCAAGAGCTTGCGCGGAATGCCCGCCCGCCCCTGACGGTCCAGCTTCACTTCGGCCGCGTGAGAAACCATGGAGCGAATTATGGCTCGCCCCTCGGGTTTGGATCGCGGCAGGCGCGACAACATCTCTTCGGCTTTATTTTCCCATGCGGGCCGGGAATAGGCCGCTAGGCAGCCCTCACTCCCCCGCACCACCACCAAGGTGTCGTCGGCTTCCGGCGGCAACTTCTTGCGGAACTCGGCAGGCACGAAAATTCGGCCTTTGTCGTCGACGGGCACTTCGTGTCTGCCCACAAGGAGTGCCATTTAATGCCCGCCTCAAGCGAAAATTTCCGTTCCACCACTTTCCACCACTTTCCACCACGCCCCAAAATACACCTATATCAACGGGGCTGTCAAGCACATTTTTCCCATATTTTTCAGGGAGATACAGCCATTTCAAAGGCTGATTACACAAAATTGTGTGCATATATACACAAATCTGTGTGCAAGCCAGCAACTGCCCGCTCTCTTTAATTATTGCCTCTACTGTCATCTTGACAGAGAAAAGGGGTTGGACCATACGATGGCCAACCCCTTTTTGTGTGCTCGGCGGGTATCTTTACGCCGGAATCTTCTTCAGGACCCGGCGGTAGATCGGCTTACCCTGTGCGAGGAATTTGTCTTCGTAATTCGTCCGTGCCCCCAACCACTCGACATCCACCTCCACCAAGCACGAGCTGGTTTCCAGCGCGGCGAGCATGACGTCGAAATAGTCGGCGTAATCCGTGGCTAGCCACAACTTCCCGCCCACGCACAACGTGCGCTCCACTTCGCGCAGAAATTCCTCGTTAAACAGTCGCCGCTTGTGATGCCGTTTCTTGGGCCAAGGATCGGGGAAGTAGATGTGATAGGCCCGCACCGATGTAGCAGCCACGAAGAACTCGACGAATTCCCGCGCATCTACGTGTACAAACCGCACGTTGCCGAGATTGCGGCGCACGGCGCGCTGGCGGGCAATGCGCAAGTATTTGGCCGCCCATTCGACCCCGACGAAATTCACGGCCGGCTGGCGGCTAGCCGCGTCGATGATAAAGCGCCCCTTGCCAATGCCGATTTCGACTTCCACCGGCTGGTCGTTGCCAAAAACTTCCCGCCAATCCAACGCCGGATCTTGGTCTGGGTTATCCGGTAACGCCAAAAAATTCGCCCCGGCCTGCTCCATCAGATTTTCCCCAAAGAAAAGGCGCTCCCCCAGGTGCGAGGGAGCGCCGTATAAACCACACTGCGAATCTGCGAATCGAGCTCAACCTGCGGCCTCGCTGTGCGAGGGCAGGCCGCAAAACTGCTCGTAGTCAATCAACTCGGTGACGGTCGGGCTGTCGCCACACACCGGGCACTGGCTATCGCGCCGGAGCTTGAGTTCGCGGAATTTCATCTCCATTGCGTCGTAGAGCACCACCCTCCCGACCAAGGAGGTGCCCTGTCCCAACAGCAGCTTGACGACCTCGGTAGCCTGCACTAATCCGATGATGCCGGGCAAGACCCCTAAGACCCCGCCCTCGGCGCAGCTTGGCACCTCCCCGGGCGGCGGCGGTTCGGGATAGAGGCAGCGATAGCACGGGCCGTCCCCGGGCACGTACACGGTGGCTTGGCCCTCAAAGCGAAAAATGCTGCCGTCAACCACGGGCTTTTTCTGCATTACGGCCGCGTCGTTGACCAAATAGCGGGTCGGGAAGTTGTCGCAGCCATTGACCACGATGTCGTAGCCGTCCATGACCGCGAAGATGTTGTGCGAAGTCAGCAGCTCGTAGTGCGCGTGTATCTCGATGCCGGGATTGATGTCGAGCAAGCGGTCGCGGGCGGCCTCGACCTTGGGCCGGCCGAGATCCGACTCGCCAAAAAGCACTTGCCGCTGCAAGTTGCTCTTATCGACGACATCGGCATCTACCAAGCCGATTTTGCCGACGCCGGCCGCGGCCAAGTACAGGGCCGTCGGGCAACCCAAGCCGCCCGCCCCCACCAGCAACACCCGCCCCTTGAGCAACTGCTGCTGCCCCTGCTCCCCAACCTCGGGCAGGATGAGGTGCCGGGCGTAGCGCTGCAAGTCCTCTTCGGAGAGCAAGCCGCCCTGCTCGATGGCATAGCCGGCGTCCTTCCAGCCTTTGAAGCCGCCGATCATGGACTTGGCATTGGTGTAGCCCATAAAGGCCAAGTCGCGTGCCGCCAAGGCCGAGCGGTTGCCCCCGGCGCAATAGAGCACGATTTCCGCGTCGCGATCTACGGTCACGTCTTCTTCGACGTTGAGCTCCAAAAAACCGCGTGGAATCAACTCGGCTCCAGGAATATAGCCGTCCATAACCTCTTCCCGCTCGCGCACATCCACGAGGTGAACCGACCGGCCGGCTTGGCGGGCCGCTTGGACCTCAGCCGGAGTCACTTCGGCGATTTCGGCCTTCACGCTTTCTAGTAGCTGATTGGATGTAACAGTCATACCTTCTCCTCGATTGCTAATGCACAAGCGCGCAAGCGCGCAACCTGCGCGGCTGTACGGTCAATGGCAAACTCCACTTCTGCCATAGTATTAAAACGCCCCAACCCAAAGCGCAGGGAAGCCCGCGCCAAATCGTCGCTCGCGCCGATGGCTCTGAGGACGTGTGAGGGTGCGCTCGTCTGCGATGAACAGGCCGCGCCCGAAGACAGCGCGATTTCGCGCAATCCCAACAGCAGTTCGGTTCCGTCAACCCCGGGGAAGCTCACGTTGAGGTTGCCCGGTACGCGCTCGTCCGCATGGCCGTTGACGACCAAGGGACCGAGCGCGGCCTCTAGCCCGGCGCATAGCCGCCGGCGCATCTGTACCAGCCGCGCCGCTTCCGCCGGCATCTCCTCGCGCCCCAACTGACAGGCGCGCCCTAAACCGACAATCCCCGGTACATTGAGGGTGCCGCCGCGCAGGCCGCGCTCCTGCCCGCCGCCCTCGACTTGGGCCTGCAAGCGCACGCGCGGCTTGCGCGAGCACACGTAGAGGAAGCCGACGCCCTTGGGAGCATAGAGCTTGTGGCCGGAGGCCGAGAGCAGGTCAATGCCGAGCGCTTCCACATTGAGCGGCACCTTGCCGATGGCTTGCGCGGCGTCGCAGTGCCACAAGACGCCGCGCTCGCGGGCCAGCCGCCCAATCGCCGCCAACGGCTGCAAGACCCCAATCTCGTTGTTGGCGGCCATGAGCGAGATGAGAACCGTCCGCGGAGTGATTGCCGCCGCAAGCTGGTCGAGGTCGATTTGGCCGCAGCGGTCCACGGGCAAATAAGTAACCTCCACCCCTTGCTTTTCCAAGGTGTGGCAACACTCCAAGACGGCTTTGTGCTCAATGGCACAGGTGACGATGTGCGCCCCGGGGGCCGCTTGGACCGCGCCTTTTATGGCCAAATTGTTGGCCTCCGTAGCTCCAGCCGCAAAGACGATCTCCTGCGCGCGCGCGCCGATCAGCCGGGCGACCTCTTCCCGCGCCCTCTCGACCGCGTCGGCGGCGGCCCAACCAAAGGCGTGGGTCTTGCTGGCCGCATTGCCGAAGTGCGTGCCGAAGTACGGCAACATGTCCGCCAAGACGCGCGGGTCAACCGGCGTGGTGGCCATGTTGTCCATATAGACTGGAACTTGCACGACCCCTCGCTTACGCGCTGAAGGACTCACCGCATCCGCAGGTGGTGCGGGCATTGGGATTTTCGATCTTAAAGCCCGCCCCCATCAGCCCGTCGTGGTAGTCGAGCGTCACGCCGCTGAGGTAGAGGCTGCTCTTCATGTCGATGAAAATTTTGACGCCGGCGATCTCAAAGATGTGGTCCATGTCGCCGGCACTTTCCTCAAAATCCAGCTTGTACTGGAACCCCGAACATCCCCCGCCCATCACGCCCATGCGCAGCCCGTGCCCCTCGTTGCCCTGTTCGCCGAGCAAGTCCTTGATCTTCTCGGCCGCAGCTTCCGTTATAGTTACCATAATTACATCCCCTCAAGACTCGTAAATGGCGCATTCGATGAGGACGGGAACCTCGTCGTGCCCCTGATGGACCTCGCAGTGGTGGCAATCCCGCTCGACGACCTTGACCGTATAGCAAAAACAACCACTGAGAATTTCAATGGCCCGCCGATTCCACTCCTTCATAAGCGAATACTGGCGAATGCGCTCGTCGATCCGGCACTCTTGCTCGGCTAGATGCTCGACGAACTGGCGCGCCAAGCCGCCCCCCGACTCGTTGCAGTGCTTCAGGTTGAAAAACGCACGGATATGCTCCAACTCGAACCCCAAATCCTTGAGGCTTTGGACAATTTGCAAGCGGCGCAATTGCGCTTCCGAATACAGGCGAAACCCGCCGGCGGTGCGTTCCTCTCGCTCGACGATATAGTAGCGAATCGTGCGCGGCGTGACCCCGGCCTTGGCGGCCAAATCCCCTATTTGCATGGAGGCATCTTTCGCTGCGAAGTTCTGGCAAGCAATGTACTTGACGTGAACATAAGTGTCAATGAACCGACCAGACAGCTTATTACTATAGGGCGGCCTACTCGTCGCCATGCCCAGCCACGGCTTTCTCATTGGGATGGAAGGATGATCAAGGACGGGCGCTGGCCAGCGGCACCTACTTTCTCACCATGCGCGCGGGCGCGGCCCGCCAAGCGACGAAAATGTTACTCCTGCGCTGATTCTACTGACTCGATAAACCCATCGACGCTGAAATAGCGAAACCCAGTATCGCAGAGCATGGTCACCAGCCGGACCTCCGGGCCTAGGGCACCAGCCACCTGTAAACTGGCCGCCACATTGGCCCCGGACGAAGGCCCCAACAGCAACCCTTCCTCGCGGGCCAAGCGGCGGGTGTAGTGAAAAGCCTCCTCGTCGTCTATCTGCACGATTTGGTCGATCAATTCTCGGTCGAGGACTTCGGGGACAAAACCCGCGCCAATCCCCTGAATGCCGTGCAGGTCGGCTGCGCCCCCCGACAGCACCGGCGAGCGTTTAGGCTCAACCGCTACTACGCGCACGGCCGGCACAGCCTGCTTGAGCACCTCCCCAACGCCGGTTATGGTGCCGCCAGTCCCCACCCCGGCGACAAAGGCGTCTAGCTCGCCTCCAGTGGCCGCGAGAATCTCCTCGGCCGTGGCCCGGCGGTGGGCTTCTGGGTTGGCCGGGTTGGCAAACTGCTGCGGAATAAACACGCCCTCGGGATCGGCGGCCTTGAGTTCTTCGGCCTTGCGGATGGCCCCAGACATGTCTTCGGCCGCAGGCGTCAGCGCAATCTCCGCGCCGTAACTGGCCATAACTTGCCGCCGCTCCAAGCTCATGCTCTCGGGCATGGTCAGCACCAGCCGGTAGCCCAGTACGGCCGCGGTGAGAGCCAGCGCAATTCCGGTATTGCCGCTGGTAGGCTCGACGATGGTCATGCCCTTTTTGAGGTGGCCGGCTACCTCGGCGGCGCGGATCATGCTGACGCCGATGCGGTCTTTGACGCTGCCGGTTGGATTGCGGGCTTCGAGTTTGCCGTAGAGTTGACTGCCATTGGCGGGCGCGACGCGGTAGAGGCGCACGAGGGGCGTGTCCCCGACTAACTGCAACATGTCGTCTGCGGTCTTGCGCTTGCTCATTCTGCGGCCTTCAACTGCTCCACCAAGTCTGTGGCCGTAGTTAGTGGCCGCGAGCAGGTCGCGTCGCGGCACACGTACGCCCGTCCGCCAACCGCCAACTTCCCCTCCAGCAACGGCAACGCAGCCGCAGCTTCACTTGCCCCCACGCCAGCGGCCAACACGACCTTGTTGGGCACCAAGCGCCGGTGCAGCGCGGCCGCAAAAGCACGGCACTCGGCTCGATCTCCCACCAAGGCAACCTCCGTGGGTCTAGCCAAGTAGAAGTCGAGGGCGCAGAGCATCTGCGCCCCAGCGGAAGGAGCGCGGCGCAATAGCTGCTCAAAGAGGACGAGCGTTTGCTCGCCCTGCTGCCACAACGCCTGATCGCCCTTCATCGCCCCCAAGCGCAAAAGCGCCAACGCACCCAGCGAGTTGCCCGAGGGCGTGGCATTGTCAAATGGGTTCTTGGTGCGCACGATCAAGTCGGTCGCCTCGGCCCCTGCATAGAAAAATCCCCCGTGCTCCTCATCCCAAAACCGCGCAATCATCTCGGCAGCCCAGCGCTCGGCGGCGGCAAAGAAGCGCAGTTCAAAACTCGCCTCATAAAGGTCTAGCAGGCCGTTGACCAGACAGGCGTAATCGTCCTGATAGGCCGGAATCCGCGCCCGACCGTCCTTGTAGGTGTGCAGGAGACGGCCATCGCAGACCATGCGCTCCAAAATGAAGTCGGCCGCCTCGACAGCCGCTCGTAGGTAGCGATCCGCCCCGATAACCTCGTAGGCGCGGGCCATCGCGCTGATCATCAGCCCGTTCCAAGCCGTCAGGATTTTGTCGTCGCGCCCAGGTGCAACGCGCTGTTGCCGCGCCGCAAGCAGCACCGCGCACCCGCGCTCTACCACTCGCGCCAGCCGCTCTGGCGCGATCTTGAGCAAGCGCGCAACCCCCTCTAGCTCGTTTTCCACGTGCAAGATATTGCGCCCGTGCTCGAAGTTGCCCTCGGGCACCACGCCGTAATAGCGGGCAAAGAGCGCGGCCTCTTCTTCGCCCAACAGGGCCTCAAGCTCCTCTAAAAGCCAAGTAAAAAACCGACCTTCCTCGCCCTCGCTGTCCGCGTCTTGCGCCGCGTAGAAGCCGCCTTCGGGCTGGGTCATCTCGCGCAGCACATAGCCGAGAGTGTGCTCGACGACCTCGCGGTAGAACTCGTCTTGGGTCGCCTGATGGGCTTCGAGGTAGGTCAAAACCAGCAAGGCGTTGTCGTAGAGCATTTTCTCGAAGTGGGGTACTAGCCAGCGCTCATCTACCGAATAGCGGTGAAAACCCCCGCCGAGCTGATCGTACATCCCCCCCCTAGCCATGCGCTTGAGCGTGTGCTCGGCGATTTCCAGCGCATGTTGGTCGCCTCGTCTGGCATAGCGACGCAACAGCAGGGACAAGCTCATGCTCGGCGGAAATTTGGGCGCACCGCCAAACCCTCCGTACTGGCGGTCGTACGTGGATTTGAGCTGGGCACAGGCTCGGTCGAGGACCTCTTCTCCGGGGACGCCGCCCGGCGTCAAAAACTGGGCGTGTTGCTGGAGCGCGCGCATGAGTTCGGCGGTTTTTTCGGCGACGCCGGCGCGATTTTCCCGGTAGTAATCCGCTATCGCTTGCAGCACCCTAGGGAAGCCCGGCCGCCCGTGGCGGTCTTCGGGGGGGAAGTACGTCCCGCCGTAAAAAGGCTGCAAATCCGGCGTTAGGAACACCGTCATCGGCCATCCTCCCTGGCCGGTCATGGCCTGCACGGCCGTCATGTAAATCTCATCGACATCGGGCCGTTCTTCGCGATCGACCTTGATGTTGACAAAGTGCGCGTTCATGCGCCGGGCGATTTGCTCGTCTTCAAAGGATTCCCGCTCCATGACGTGGCACCAATGACAGGCCGAATACCCCACTGAGAGCAAGATGGGCCGATTGGCGGCTCGGGCCGCGGCCAGCGCCTCCTCGCCCCAAGGATACCAATCGACGGGATTGTGGGCGTGCTGGCGCAAGTACGGGCTGGATTCGTCGGCGAGGCGATTGGTGTACTTGGGAGCGGACATGGTATTAATAACTGACGTTACGCAGTTTTTAGCCTTTGTAGTTCATCGAAGGCACATCGAATGGCCTTGAGATAGAGTCGAGACCGCAAGGCAACGTGATTGCGTCGATGTTTGATCCGCAAGCTCTCCAAGCGACCGGCGGCATAAATAGCCATAAAACAGGGATTGCTTTGCGTGCGTTCGCGCTTGGTCGGCGACCCCAAACGAACGGAGCAGATAATCGCTATATAAGGCTAAGAATTGTTGGTCCATACCGGAAAGATAACCGAAAAGGATGAACTGCGTAACGTCAGTAACATCAGTAAGGCATAATCTTTATCGCAGCAGGACGAGCTTGCGCGTCAAAACGCCCTCGGCGGTCACCAGTTCTGTACAGGTACATGCCGCTGGCCAAGGGGCGGCCCTCGGCGTCGCGGGCATTCCAGTGGAAGCGGTGGTAGCCCGCCTGCTGCGGCCCCTCGCGCAACACCGCCACCCGTTGCCCGGTCACGGTGAACACTTCTAGACGCGCTGGACCAGATTTCGGCAAAAAGTAGGGGAGGATGGTCTGGCTGTTGAACGGATTGGGCGCGTTTTGCTGCAACTGGGGTTCGGTGGGCAGACCGCTCAACGCCTTGGCCGCAACGGCGTCCATCGTCCCCATCGACTCGGATACATCCCACAGCAGAACCGTTTTATCATCAGACCCGGACGCCAGTAGCGTCCCATCCGGCGAAAACGAAACCGAAGAGACAGTCCTCGTATGCCCTTCAAGCGTGTCCTGAGCGCGGCTGTCCTGCACCAACAGAACCACGACCAACAAGGGGACGAGATTGAACAATCGAGGCTGTTTCATCTAAAGACTCTCCTTCGGTTGAATACTGTTTTTTAATGACTTACGAAATATGGAATCAGCAATGACTCCAAGCACCCAACAGGGCCTGGCCACCGCAGCAAGGCCCCTGTCTGATATGGAATGCTCAACATACGCCATAAAAACAACGCGTCAAGAAAATTTACGCTTGCTTGTATAAGAGCCTGCTGCAAGCCCACCTTGAGGCGTATTCAGCCGCGGTCGGGTCTGCACCCACGCGATGGCTCTCGGCATGTTCAGACCAACGGTTTCGTCAAATGGTCCATCGCCGAGTTTAGCCTGTTGGCCACTAGAGCGCGACCCCGCCGCAGACGGAAATGCGTTAGCCGATGCCCAGCGCCGCGTCGATTTCGGCTTGGTACGCATAATTGGCCGTGCTCGAGGAGCCGCGACAGCACGAGGCGAGCAGGCCGATTGTCCACCTCATCTTCACCGCTCCTCAACTGGTGCCGAATTGGCTGCTGATCCATCCTGTAGAGCGGGAATCGTTCTGTCCTCCCTCGATAGGGCAAGATGCCTAGGTACTTACGACGAGCGGGGCCTGCCAAGCACTCGTCGATACGCCAGAAGATCAGGTGGCCGCTGGCACTCCCTTGGCCCACAACGTCAAGCGAAGCTCATCGCCGAATAGCTCGTACTTTGGGCGTCGGCCTGAGTGCGCTTCGCCATCCTCCAGAATTTTCCGCACCCCTTCGCCGCGCGATTCGAGGAATACCTGCCCGGTGCGCTTGCTGCGAATCCGCGACAGGAAGCACACCAAGAGCTGATTGCGGGTGAACGTGCGGTAGGCCATATCGTCGATCGCGATGGTGTTGGGCAACTTGCCGGGGCTATACAACTCCAGCCGGTCGGCAAACAGGAACAGGCGGATTTTCGCGCCGGCAATGGCCTCGTCGCGGTGGCCACCGCGTTGACAATGGCCTCGTCAACCACCTCGATGTCGTACTGGGGGGAGTCCCCTGTTTGCATGAAACGGGCGACGAAGGCGATTCCGGCGTCGATCTGATCGGACACCGGGCCAGCGAGCCGCTCGGCGTGGATCAGATCGTCCGAGGACAAACGGGAGTACAAGATAGAGCTATGTCGTCAAACTTGTGCCGCTTAGACGCTGGCATATTATCTTTTTAATACATACCTGACGTTCCGCACTCTCGGCCTTGGCCGCGCCGGCCCCTGCGAAGGCCGGGGGGCCGCTTCGTGCGCACACTTGGTGTAGGGTGTGGCCCTGGTGTCATGCCGGCGAAAGCAGGCATCCAGCAAGGCCCGTTTGAGGCTAGGGCGCTGGGCTGGATGTCACGCCTAAAGGCGCGGTGAAGCCCGCTTTCGCGGGAAGGACGGCGGGCGACGGTTCGACCTGCCGCAAGCGGCAGATCCTGCATAAGGCGGCGTAACGTCAGTTAATAACTGATGTTACGCGGTGGCCCTACTCGTCGGCGTCTAACAGGTGTCTGAAGGCTTCGAGCGTGGGCATCTGGATGGCCGCCCGATGCAACTGCTTGAGGTGCGGCACATCGTCGATAGCGGCTATGCGGTCCGCTAGAGGATGCGCCGTGCTCAGCCCAAAGCGAATCTCCAAGACTTCGACAATAGCTGCGAGCGTACTTTTTCTTTCGCCTTGCTCTATGCCTTGCTCCATGCCTTGCTCTATGATGTATTGGGCAAACGATGACTCGCGCATAATCGCATCCATGAGACCCTCCTCGGATAGAATACTACGAATGGTGGCCGACCCATACTCCAACCCACTCAAGATAGCCAAGCCCCCCAAAAGGTCAATCTTAACCGCCTCGGCCACCACCACCGCCTCGGTCGCCTGAACGCACCGACGCAACCACGCTTCCGCATCTAATCCGGCCGGTCGCTGCATCAACGGCGCAAACGGCAGCAAGCCCGCAGGCCCCTCGTCGAGCATGCGTTGGCCTTCGAGTTCACTCAGCCGAATCACTTGGTATTGCACCAGCACGCGGAAGCCGTGCCGCTCTTGGAGGTAATGTCCCGGATCACGCCGGCCGGCCGCTGGGCGCAAATAGATGACGATGGAGCAGAACGGCAAGCCGTACTGCTCAATGCCGCGCCCGACATAGCCGGCCATGCGGCGGGGCATGGGCGGGCTGCTATCGGTGGTTTGAAATTCGTGATGGACCAACGCCTCCTCGCCGTCTCCGAGGCGCACGCGGATGAGGCTGTCGGTGCGGTGGGTTTCGACGGTGGGTTGCTCGGTGTCGATGATGTCGAGCACCTCGAGGTCGTCGCGTTGCAGGGCGAAGCGGACGAAGTCGGCCGGGTAGGTGTGGATGAGGTGCTTGGCGATGGTATCAAATTCGGCCATAAGCCATGCCTTGGATAGGGGAGACCACAGGGCCGTTCCACGGGGAGCCGACC
Source organism: uncultured Latescibacterota bacterium (assembly GCA_958295495.1). Lineage (GTDB taxonomy): Bacteria > Latescibacterota > UBA2968 > UBA8231 > UBA8231. The sequence continues at coordinate 4,501,984 of OY282352.1, read as the reverse complement.
GCGTAACGTTTGTTCCTACGGCCTGCAATATCCATGCCAAGGCGGCAGCACAGAGGGGCGGACGGGGCGGGGCGGGGTTCGACTGTATCGGGCGCGACACATAGATGACACCTTTAGGGACTAGACGACCCGGAAGTCCAAAAGATGCGAGCAACGCAACCCCTGTTTTACGGCCCTGTATGCGCCTGTCGCTATGACGACACAAGCGATCGGCTGTCGGCTGCAATGCTGAACTTTCGTCCGTGCCCCTACTTCAATCGCGACAGCTCAATTTCGACTGTCGATTCTGCGCGGCCAACCAGCCAACTTGCCCTCCACCCCAAGGAGCCCTGCGGCCCGACGCGAGGTGTAAGACCGATCTGACTTTTTAGTGTCCTAATCATCCCTTTCTCTTGGGGGCGACTTATTAGGACAGACGATCAGCAAAACGGGTTAAGACCGCCTCTTAGGAGAATAACTGAGGTTACGCATAGGACCCTAGGTATGGGATGCTGTCTCGCCTTCAGGCGTGAACAACATCCCATACCCGTGCGTAACGTCAGTTAATAATACGATTCGATGGGCGTTGGCGATAGAGCTACATGAGGATCGAATGACCTAGATATGTACCTATTGGCGTCGCGTCTGCAAATGGTCTTCTAGATCGCCGACGATGGCGCAGAAGCGCTGCTCTGCCTCAGCGCGAAATTCTGTCCGCTCGCGGCGGCAGTGCAGGGGCCACACTTGCTCCCGATAGCGCCTTTCGAGCACCTCCTGATAGGCCAAGGGCAAGGCCGCAATCTGCAACGCGCGAATTTCGCCAAAGCTGATATTCGGCGTTCCCACTCCATTGGCTTGCGCGGCGATCTGCTCGCGTCCCAGCCGCGTCTTTAAGAAAAACCAAGCGTAAAACGGATTGAGCCCCTCCAAGCGGATCAAATCGACAAAACAACCCACATTAGCCGGCCCGCTCCCCAAATATACCGCGAGGCGGTTCCGGCCCAAGGCCCCGGCCCCAGATCGCGACAACAGCAAGTCCCCGGGGCGCACGCGGCTGCGCGGTGGATCGTGCGCGCCAGCGGGCGCGACGCACAAGAGCGCACGCTCGTCGAGCCCGGTTTCGGCGAGGTCGCCCTGCCGGATGACCGGCACTCCGGCCTCTACGTGCTGAGGGCGTCTGCCCGTGACAATCGGCCCGTACGTCAAATGGCAGATATACTCCCCCAATGGGACCAGTTGCAAGCGGCCCGCCAAGCGACGCACAGCTACGCGCCCTTGCCAGAAGCGAGGGTCCCAACGCCGGGCATGCAGCGCGCGCTGCCCTACGCTCAGGAGCGCGGCCTCTGGTCCGCGGCTACTCGGTGCGCCGAGCAAGAGCTGGGTGCGCTGCGCGTACTGCTCCACGCTCGGTCTCTTCCCGAGCGGCGCGATCAGCCGCGCCTTGGCCCGGGCCTGTGGTTGGCCGCGGCGCAAGACGACTAAGGCCGTCTGCACTTTGTCGAAGGCCCCGGGCAGGGCGACGACAGCCCGCACCTCAGCGCGTGCGAGCAACCAGTCGCGCACACCCTGCTGCCGGGCATTGGCGAGGAATCCCTCGGGCAATATCAGGGCCATCCAACCAGCGGGCCGGGTCAGTTGCAGTGCGCGCTCGACAAAAAGCGACTCCACCGGGAAAGCGCGCATCTGCTTTTGTCTATCGAGTAGCCTAAAGCGCAAGGCGAGCCGACGGGGACCATCCGTTCCCAACAAGGGCAGCATCGGCCCCAACTTGCCAAAAGGCGGGTTGGCCAACACGCAATCGAACGACTCGTCCACCACCGCGGGAAAGGTGCCGAGCAAGCCGTCTCCGGTGTAAAAGCGATCTGCCTGACTGCGCCCCCGCTCAACTAGGCCCTCGTCGATCTCAATGCCCGTAGTCTGATAGGCTCGCCCGACGACGGCTAACAACGCCCCTTCGCCCGCCGCTGGATCAACCACGCGCGCGCCAGCACCCAACTCTTTTCCCGCCAGAGTGCGCACCGCATCCCAAGCTAGCTGCGCGACTGCTGCGGGTGTAAAGTGCTGCGCTAGGGTTTTCGCGTTTCCCTCGTTACTCATCAGTGTATCCCATTTGGGGCAGTAGCCTCTTGTCGCGGCTCGTCAAGCAACCCATATAACAAATTGCCGAACAAACCATTGGGTGCCTAGGCGGCTTGCTGGCACACTTTATGCTAACGCTATGGTCATGCGGCCCGCCAACGGACGCCTCACTCACTCATTTACGTTCATCTATCAGGAGGAACCCCATGCCGACCTTAAGGATGCCCAACATCAATCAAGTCGCCCTCAGCGGCCGCTTGGTGCAAGACCCCGACTTCCGCTTCATGGACAACGGTGCCGCCCGCCTGCGGGGGCGGGTCGCCGTCAACCGCTCCTATCGCGACCGCAATCAAGAGTGGCAAGAGGAGACCTCCTTCTTCGACATCGTCCTCTGGCAGAAAGCCGCCGAGACCTTGGCCAAACGCCTGCACAAGGGTACGCCGGTCTTTATCACCGGCCGCCTGCAAAGCCACTCTTGGCGCGACGACAACGACCAGCCCCGCTTCCGCATCCAAGTGCAGGTGCGGAACCTGCAAGTTCTGGAAAGAGAAGAGGAAGACGCGCGGGAAGAAACCGCCCTCCGAGTCGCTTGAGCAAGGAATGTGCGCGGGCCGGCGGGTGCAGTCGGCGGACGAACGAGACGCGCCGCGCCCGGCCCGCGCTTATTCCACTCGCTCGAAGAGCGCGGCAATGCCCATCCCCCCCCCAATGCACAGCGCGGCTATACCCAGCCCGACGCTGCGCTGCTGCATCTGGTGCAAAAGCGTGGTGGCGATGCGCGCGCCGCTGGCACCAACGGCGTGGCCGATGGCAATGGCACCGCCTTGGACGTTGACCTTATCCCAGTCCCAATCCAGCTCCCGGCCCACGGCCAAGCTCTGGGCGGCAAAGGCTTCGTTGAGTTCGATCCGATCTATATCTTCGAGGCGGGTACCGGTCTGGGCCAACAGCTTGCGGACCGCTGGTGCCGGGCCAATGCCCATAATGCGGGGATCAACGCCAGCACTGGCCGTTCCCCGGACATAGGCCAGCGGCACCAGCCCGCGCGCCTTGGCCCCTTCTGCGGTCATCAACAGCAGCGCGGCGGCTCCATCGTTGATTCCCGAAGCATTGCCTGCGGTCACGGTCCCATCTTTCTTGAACGCTGGTTTGAGCTGACTTAGCTGCTCGACCGTGGTCCCGGGACGCGGATACTCATCTGTTGCAAAGACGGTCTCCCCGCCTTTTTGCGCGATGGATATGGGCACAATCTGGCCCTTAAATGCCTGCTGCTCCTCGGCGCGGGTCCACCGCTGTTGACTCCGCGCGGCGAATTGGTCCTGCTCGGCGCGGGTAATCCCGTATTCTTCAGCCAAATTTTCGGCCGTAATCCCCATGTGGCAGTCGTAAAAACAATCCCACAGCCCATCGAGCAGGAGCATGTCCTCGACCTGGCCGTGCCCCAGCCGCTGACCCCACCGCGCTCCGTGTAGGACGTAGGGTGCCTGGCTCATATTCTCCATGCCCCCGGCCAGCACCACCTCGGCCTCGCCGGCCCGCAGGCTCTGGGCGGCCAGCGCAATCGCCTTCAGCCCCGAGCCACAGAGTTTGTTGACCGTCATCGACGGCACCTCGTACGGCAACCCGGCAGCGATGGCGGCTTGGCGCGCTGGATTGGCCCCGGCCCCACCCTGATACACCATGCCGAGCAGCACTTCATCTACTTCGCGCGCTTCCACTTGGCACTCCTCCAATGCCGCGGCGAGCACCTTGCCGCCCAACTCGGCGGCCGTCGCGTCTTGCAGCGCACCGCCGAAGCGGCCCGTGGCCGTGCGCCGGGCACTAACGACGACGGGATCTGCCATGATTTCACCTCTATTTCGTTGACGCAGCGAGTCGCGCTGCCTATTTTTTCAACTCGTGAAGTAAGCTCAAAATCGAGTTTACAGAAAGAACATCTTCGTTATGCCCGAACCCACCCTAGCAGGGATTTCCGCACAACTGAGTCAACTCCTTCTGGAGCTTCGCCGGGGTTTTCATTGGGTTGTCGGCATTCAGGGGACCGGCTTCCTCGTCATCCTTGGGAGCGTGGTCTCTTTGTTTGTGGCTCTAAAAGGGGGAGGGAATCAAGGATACGGGGCTGTAGCTCAGCTGGGAGAGCGCGGGCTTTGCAAGCCTGAGGTCGTCGGTTCGATCCCGATCAGCTCCACCAAACATCGCGGCGCACACAGGTCGGACACAATAAGTCCGACAAGGGTAATCTGCGATAATCCCTAGCACCAGAAGAGCTAAATTGAACAGCCTATCGTTCAGCCGTCTGCGCTCCTCTGCCTCCATTTCTGCCTTCAGTACTCTCGATAATCATGTCGTCGTATAGGTCCTCCCACAACTCGCCCCCTTCCTCAAGGCCCATAAGGAGCGATTTCGCGTTGCCGTGTTCGTCAATTGGGCATTGGATGCCTTTTGGGCTGGTTATCCCCCCGAGCAATTGCTGGATTTTTACGCCAAAAAGTAAACCTCGATCGACCTAAAGGCGAGAGATTTCCACTCTCCCCGCTTCGCACTTTCTACGGAGGACAAGATGCCGCACGACAGGTGGAGACTCATCTACGTCAGCGACCCCTCGGGCAATGCCAACTACGATTTTGACCCAGGCAAGGCGCGTCCCCTCATCACCTCGCACCCGGCCAAGCCAGAGGAGCTGCGGCGCATCATCGACAACGTCGCCGCCAACCGGCCCGATACCTTTATCCAAGAGGTCTATAACGCCGGCTGGACCTTGTACTTTCGCTCCCCGCGCTTCGAGTACGACGCCCGTCCCCAGCACCGGCGCTTTATTCCCATGATGGACGACGGGATCATGCCGCTACAGGTGATGCTGGACCAAGCCCGCAAGCACGGGATGCGTTTTCTCGCTGGTTTTCGCATGAACGACAGCCACGGCGCACCCGACCAAGGGGGGATGTTTCTCCACGAGAACCCGCAGTGGAAAATTGCGGAGATGCCGCAGGGCACGGCCTTTGTTCCCGGCAATAGGATGGATTTCACCTTTGCTGGAGTGCGCGATTATCTCTTTTCGGTGATGGAAGAGGTCGTCGATCAATTCGACGTAGATGGCCTTGAGTTGGTCTTCCGCGAAGGCCTTTACTTTCCGGCACCCCAAGGCGATAGAAGCCTAGCGCGAGAGCGCCAACCGCTTATGACCGACTTGATTCGGCGGGTGCGAGAAATGCTCGACAGAGCCGGAAGCAGTCGGGGCCGCGCACTGCTGTTGGGGGTCCGCGTCCCAGAGACACTCGAAGAGTGCCACAACTGCGGTCTCGACGTGCCCACCTATATAGCGGAAGCCCTCATCGACTACGTCGCTCCCCAAGATGCCATGTATTCGGATTTCAACGCCCCATACCAAGAGTTCAGCCAGCTCACCAAGGCCACCAAGTGCCAGCTCATCCCCGGCCTCCTCCCCTATTGCGCCAACCTCGACCGCACCGGTCCGCCGTTGACGCTCGAAAACTACCGCGCCTTGGCCCACACCTCGGCCCGCCAAGGTGCCGACGGGGTCTCCCTGTACAATTTTCAGATGCACTGGGATGCCTTCTGGAAATCAACCCGCGATCCAGGGTCGGAGGCCATGTACCCCCTCGCCCTGAGCTACCTGCGGGAACTGGGAGAGCCGGCCAAAATTGCCGAGGGCGCTCGGCACTATCTGTTCCACCCCATGTGGGGCGGCTCTACGGCCTTTGGTGCCCCGGGCATGACCGCGGGTGGGATCATCAGGGACGCCAAAATCCTCCTCGAACGCACCGAGAAGCAACCTTACGGGCAGTATCATTTCCGCCTGTACGAACACTTCGACGAGATCGTCTTTGCCAAACTGTTCTTCCGCGCTACGGGCTTGGGGCCTTACGACCGCATTGCAGTCGATATCAACGGCACGGCCATCCCCGCCGACAGAGTGCGCCGCATCTGGCACAGCGACGGCCGGCCCCCGAATCAGGGGCGGCCGCTCCCCGCGCATACGACCTGCATTATCGATCTGTCATCGCCGCCTATACGCAACGGCGACAATGCCCTCGGCGTCCGCTTGCTCTTCTCCGGCCTCCCCGAGGGGACTGTCGTCATCGACGAAGTAGAAGTGACCGCACTGCCGCGCTAGTTGTCGCTTTTCAGCAAGGAGGAATGCTGTGCCGAGGAGCGACCTCGAGTTCTGGAACCGGCGCACGAGCGCGACGGCTATATGGACCAACCTGCGCTGGACCGTCGCCCACATCTGGGCGCACGGCCGGGCACCGGCCTTGGGCATCGTCGCCGTGCAAATACTCTTGGGCATCCAGCCCGCGCTACTCATCTACATCACCCAGCACCTCATCGACACTGTCGTCGCCTCGGCCGGTGCCGGGGGCACTGGCTTTGAACAGACCCTGCCGTGGCTCCTCGCATTTGGGCTAGTGCTCCTGCTCACAAACGGGGTGCAATGGCCGATCCGGGACGCGCTTCACCTGCGGCTCGAACAGAACCTCGAACACGCGCTGGGTCGCCGCTTTCTGGCCAAGGCGGCGCGGCTGCCGCTCGTCTTCTTTGAGGTGAGCGCGTTTTACGACCGGCTGGAGCGCGCTAAGAATCCGGGGCGCACGCTCGATCGGTTCTTCTTCTCGGCCATGCACGTATTCCAAGCCGGCATCCGCGTCCTCTCCATCGCGGCCATGTTCGCCCCAGTCTCTTTGTGGATTTCGCTGGCTCTTATAATTGTACTAGTACCGCAGATCCGGCTGGCAATTGAACAAAGCCGACGGTTCATGAGTTTTACCTACGGCCAGACCGAGGAAATGCGCCGGACCGGCTATGTCGATCGGGTCCTCACCGGACGGGGCGAACAAAAAGAGATGCGCCTCTTTGCCCTCCACCAGACGCTGAGCCAGCGCTGGCGGACCATGCGCCGGGCATTGCGGGACCAACTCTGGCGACAACAAAAGCAACAGGTCCGCGGAAAACTTCCCATCACCAGCTTGCACATCGGCGTCTCGGCCGGCGTCGCCGTTGCGCTGGCCTATTTTCTCGGCGACCGGCTTCTCACGCCCGGCCGCTTTGTCGCCCTGTTCCAAGGAGTGAACGACATGCTGAGGGCCGGTCCCAGCCTCGGCCACCATTCGCGGGAACTGCAAAACCAAAGCGCTGAAATCAGCTATGTGCGCGAGTTTCTCGACCTGCCCGAGGACGACGGCACTTGGCTGCAACGACCACCAGCCAACCGCGAATCAACCCAGCCCTTCCCCAAACCGCTGCGCGAGGGATTTGCCGTCGAAGACGTCTGGTTCGCCTATCCGGCAGCGGACGCCAGCCCCCGTCCCGTCCTGCGAGGCGTAAACTTGCGCCTCAAGCCAGGGGAACGGGTGGCCCTCGTCGGCGCAAACGGCGCGGGAAAATCGACCCTCGCCAAGCTCCTGTTGGGCCTGTACCAACCAACGTCGGGCAAGATCATCGTCGATGGCGTCCGCTACGGCGAGATCGACCGGACCAGCCTTGCAAGCGCGGTCAGTGCCGCGTTCCAAGACTTCTTCAATTTTGAACTCACCGCCTCCCAGTCAATCGGAATCGGTGCCCTCGGCAGCGGCGGTAGCGACCGGGGGGATGACCTGTGGCCGGCGTGGCTGCCACCGGATCCAGCGGTGGTAGAAAACGCAGCGCGGCGAGCCGGAGTCGATGTCATTGCCGCGCGCCTGCCCCAAGGCTACGACACCCCGGTGGGACACGTCCTCGACGGGGGGCAAGGGCTTTCCGGGGGCGAGTGGCAACGCCTCGCCATTGCCCGCGCATTCATAAGCCAGCCCGAGTTGCTAATCCTCGACGAGCCAACCGCAGCGTTGGACCCCATGGCCGAGGCCGAGGTGTACCGGCAGTTCGGCGAGCTGCTCGCCGGCCGCACCGCGCTGTTGATCAGCCACCGGCTGGGCTCGGCCCGCATGGCCGACCGCATTCTCGTCCTCGAGGACGGACGCATCGCCGAGCAAGGACACCACGACGACCTACTGGCGCAAGGCGGCGTGTACGCCGCTATGTGGGAGGAACAAGCCTCGTGGTACCGGTAGCCCTACAGGACGCAAAGGCGGCCCGCCCGCCTACCATGCGCACACTCCTGCGCTTTCTGAGGTGGATGGTCCAGACAGACCCCCGCTACTCCATGGTCCTACTGGTGCTCCAGTTCACCACCGGTCTGCTGCCGGCCGCGTCGGTGTGGGTCATACGGGCGCTCTTCGACCGCAGCCTCGCGGTGTACGAGGGCCACCTGCCCGTGGCCGACCTGTTGGTGTGGATCGCTCTGTGGGCCGTGCTGGCACCCGTGCAAGCGGTGTTTCACTTTGATTTTTTCTGTTTACTCGTCGAGCGACTAAAACAAGAAATGGAGGACCGGCTACTCGCCCAACTCCAGCGCAAAGCAAGCGTCCTGCGGCTCGAGACCTTCGAGCGCGCCGATTTCCACGATGTGCTGCGCCGCGCACAAGAGGCGGCTACGCCCGGCTTCTTTCTCAACCTCATCGGCGAGATCCACGCGATAATCACCGGAACGCTGACGGCCGTCTCCGTCGCCTTGGTCGTCGGGCTGTGGAATCCCCTGCTCCTAGTCGCCATCGCCTTGGTCTCAGTGCCACCACCGCTGGCGCGGGTGCTCCAACAGAAGAACACCTTTCTCCTCAAGCGCGAGCAGACCCAGCGCGAGCGCCTGCGGGCCTACCTAGAGCGCATTCTCACCGCGCGCACCGCCGCCAAGGAAGTGCGGGTCTTCAACCTTGGAGCGGCCCTGCTCGGTTGGTGGGAGCATCTCTACTGGCAGGTGGCCAATCGGCTCTTTCGCCAGCACCGCTTGCAGTCTCTGGTCAACATCTTGCTATCGACTTTCAGCCTGACCGGTCTGGCCATCGGCATCGGCTGGTCGGCTTGGGCCGTGGCCCACGGCGGCCTCTCCCCCGGGCAGTTCGCCGCCATGATCGTCGCGCTGCAGCAAGTCTTTACGCACGTCGATTTGGTCTTCTCGCGCTTTGGTTATCTCGCCAATCGCCTCCTGTACATCGCCGATCTCTTCACCTACCCGGAACGGCCTGTGGGACCAAGCGGCCGCAGTGTTCCAAGACTACACTCGCTTCGCCTTTTCGCTGGGCGAAAACATCGGCTTAGGACGCACCGAGCGGATGGGCGACCAAGCGGCTGTCGAGCGCGCCGCCCACCAAGGCGGAGCCGCCCCCATCGCCGAGCAACTACCCAAGCGCTACCACACCCTTCTCACCAAGGAATTTGCCGGCGGCACCGAACTGTCCGGCGGCGAGTGGCAGCGCGTCGCCATCTCTAGGGGGTTCATGCGCAACGCCGCCCTAATCGTGCTCGACGAGCCGACCGCCTCACTCGACCCCCAAGCTGAGGCCGACGTGTTCCGGCGCTTTCTCGCCCTGTCCGGCGAGCGGACCACCATCGTGGTCTCCCACCGCTTGGGCTCTGCCCGCCTGTGCGACCGGATCTTGGTGCTAAAAGAGGGACGCCTGCTCGAAAACGGAACGCACGGCCAATTGCTGTCTCAAGGAGGAGAATACGCCCGCTTATGGGCTTTGCAGGCGCAGTGGTACGGCGAGGAGCAAGGGACACGGTGAAGTTGTCTCTGCACGGCTAGCCTAAGCAACTAACTTCCCAACGCCGGGCATATCCTCATTATCTACGCGACAGCTGCCAGTCTCGAAGATATTGAACGATCTCTGCTTGCTCCTCTGGGCTAAAGGCGCGAAGGTCATTCAGCTCATCAATTATCTTCTTGGCCTCATTGACGCAATCCAAGGCGAACAGCGGTCTTTCTGCCTTTCGATCCTCCAAGCGGTAGTCTGCCGCAATTCGTTGACTATACAGATCCGACAGCCGGAAACCGAGTTGCGCGAGATCCTTATGTCTTGTAGCCCTCAGCGCATCGTGGACTCTGTGCTGGCTAACTTTGAAATTGAAGTGATGAGAGAGATATTTCTTACCGTAGTGCTCGGCTGCAAGCCACGCCCGGCTAATTGCACTGCGGTTTCGAGCGGCTGTTCTAACCTGCAACAACTCTTCAGCTAAGATGTAAAATTCTTTCTGGTGCATCTACTCGCGGTAATAGATAAGACTTATACGACCGATCTCTGGCCAAGGGATTTGCTCTACGGCGAGCGCAACGTACCGATGATATTGCCGCCGAACTACCTCGGCCTCACCGGAGGTATGCACCTCAATCAGCAATACTTCGTCCTCTTCCCGCTCAAGTATCGACTTTTCAAACTTTGCATCTGCTCCAAAACACTCCTGAGCTAATGAAATGGCTATATCGGCATGGCTCGTTAAGCCCCACTGACGAAGTTGAGCATCTACTGGATTCTCAAGTAAATCAGCAGAAACAGATACGTCGTAATCCTCCTCAGACAGCGCGATAGTCTTCTGATGTGGCAGTTCTACCATCGCTTTATGTCCCTTCGTTTAGGATTAAAAAATCGATTTGTCAAGCGGTGTTTGGGGGATCGCCTGACCGCTCGGGATGGCCCGGTTGCGGCCATCCACTGGCAGGTTGCCAGCGTCGATTCCCGCCGACCAGTTTCCGCTATCAGCACACCCGCGCTATCTGGTGATTCTGAACTTGATGTTCGACGACTCGTGAGGAAACACCGAACTCATCCGCCAACTCGTCTATTTGGTCGCCATCCACAGTCTGACCAGCTATTCTCGCCTGCAAGCCAGATGAGGGTGCCAAGAACTCGGCTGCGAAAGCGCGATTGCGCTGTTGCCGCTCGGAGTTCGCTTTCGTGAGCAGCGTATCCGTACCAGGTGATGCCAACACTTCGGCTAGGGCGCGGCAGAAATGGAAGCGCCTGCTGTGCTCGCCAAGCGGACGGAACCCAAAGGCGGGGCTTTGGTCGTCTTTCCAAGCGATCACGCCATCAACCAGCACCACCCCGTGCAGACCTACCGGCTTGGTTACTCTGTCGAGCAGCTCCGGGGCTTCGCCAATGACTTCCGCCAGTTGACGCATAGTAGGCAATGGGGTGCCGTCGAGTTCCAAGGCCCGCCGCAGCCGTCGCGCCAAGTCGTAGCCCTCCTCCCAAGAATGAAGGCCCGCCGTGCCTTCGTCTAGACGGACTTCTTGATGAATCAACTCAAATCGTTCGAGGCGAAGGCCGTTGGACTTGGCACCGGCAATTGCGCCCGTGATGGTGGAACAGCCCTCGCGCAGGGTCTGCGGATCAAGGGCGGCCACCGCCTCTTCGAGCACTGCACCACTCAACTTCTCAGCGAGTTCAAGCACGAGTGCGCGCTCCGCGTCATCTAGGGCATACGGATCCCAACCGAGCCCGGCCGCGGTTGCACAGAACTCGGATTCGTCTTTATCCGCTGCTTGAATTGCGGCCCATTCTTCTTGTAGAAACGTCTCTTCGATATCGAAAGATACGAGCCGCCGAATTACTTGATCAACAACGCCAGCACAGCTATCGCGGAACTCACTACTGTCAATCCGGATTTCTCCTTGGCCCAAGAACTCGACATTGGTCCATGGAGATAGACCTAGTTTCCAAGTAAGATGCGTCCAATCACCGAAGGAGAACACCGAAAGGTCGGGAAACGCATATCCCTCTCGGCTAGCACTTAGTGCATGTCGGCGATAAAAGTCGGGATCGCCTTCCTTTGCCGGATTGTTGATTTCGTGCGTCAGGAACCACCAGTTCGTCGCCAACCACTCCGCGAGCGGATACAGCGGGACATACACGAAGTCGCGCACTGTCTTTGCCCGTGCATCCAGTACGCGGGTGATCACCGAGTCCCCGGCGCAGATTCGCAAAGACGCCCAAGTCGCGGACAATTCCGGCCCGTTGATCCGTTCCGCATCAACCCAGTCAATCTCGAACCTAAGCTGCTGCATATATCTCCTCAATGCCGTCCGGCCACTCCTCACTGTCGAGCGGGTATCCCTTGTATGATCCGTTTCCGCGGTTCACAAGCCGGCCCTCAAAGACCATGTCCCCGTGCTTGTACCATACATGAGGCAATCAGGCGATACTTGTTGCCGGCAATGTTAAACACGACGAAATCCCCGAACTCATCCGCCAACTCGTCTATTTGGTCGCCATCCACAGTCTGACCAGCTATTCTCGCCTCCTCCATATCGCCTACGGATCCACCTGCTGGTAGAATTTCTTCGCGCCATTCTCAATGGTCATAATGACCGCGCTTTTGGCTGGATGGCGGTTTTCGTCGTAGCGGGCAATGCGCGTTGCCCCAGCGTACTGTTGGGTAGCCAACAGTTGCCGCCGCACGGCGTCTGGGTCGAGGCTGCTCGCTCGCTCGGCGGCTTCCAAGAGCAAGCGGACCGCATCGTAGCTCACCGCATCGCCGCCGGTGGGCGCAATCCCGTACAGGGCTTGGTATGCGTCGATGAACGTACGCGCACTCGGCTCGTCCGTGTCGGGCGAAAAGTGGCTGCTGAAAAAGCTGCCATCCACGGCGGCTTCTTCATTGTCTAACAGCGTTGGATTGTCCCAAGCATCGGCCCCGAGAAAAAGCGTTGGTTCCCCGGCCGCGTTTTGCAGGGGCAGGGCCCGCGCCTGCTTGGTCACCAGCGCAACTTCGGGCGGTAGCCCCGATAGGAAGACCGCCTCGGGAGCGGCCGCGGCGATGCGGGTCAATTGCGCGGCAAAATCCGTCGCCCCGCTCTCGTAGAACTCGTCGGCGACGATCGCCCCCCCAAAGCCGCTAAAATGGGCGGTAAAAAATTCGGCGATCCCCTCGGTATAGACTTCTCCGCGCTGCGTCAAAACAGCGGCCGCATTCACTCCGAGGGTCTCTTGGGCGAACTGCGCCATGACGCGCCCTTGAAACTGGTCGGTAAAAGCGGCCATGAAGACAAAGTCGCCGGCTGCGGTCACGGCTGGGTTGGTGGCCGCCGTGGTAATCATCGGCACGCCATGGCGCTGGGCTACGGCCCCCACTTCAATGGCGTGCGAGGAGCGATTGGGGCCAACGAGGGCGACGACTTGGTCTGTGAGGATCATGGTCTCAGCGGCCTGCACGGCGACCGCTGCTTCCTCTAGGTTAATCCGGGTGACCAATTCGACAGACCGGCCCAACAGCCCCCCGCGCTCGTTGACTTCGTCCACCGCGATCTGAGCCCCATTCGGATAGGTAATGCGGTCGCCCGAAACGAGGAACCCAATTTTAACGGGAGCACCATCGCCATCCACAGTGGAAGACGGGGAAGTCTTATCCGCACAAGCGGCAAACGCGATAGCCGCAGCACAGGCGACGTAGATCAGTTTCATGGAAAATTCTCCTCCAAAGGGGTATGTAGCAGCAGATAGCAGCCTGCTCGAGAAAGTCGGCAGGGATGGAGCCGCGCTATATCAAAGATACTATTGAAGCGGATATTGTGGACAGGATGGTATTCATCGGCGGGCCACGCCAAGTTGGCAAAACAACCCTCGCCCTATCTCTACTGGACCGCGGCCAAAACGAGTCGTCGCCGGCTTATCTGAACTGGGATGCGTTGGCCGATCGCGAGGATATTCTGGCAGAACCGGCGTTCCGTCCTAGGCACTAGGCAAAAAATAAGCCCGCTGCCGCTACTTCCCCATACTTTGGCCACTATAACTATGCAAATGAAACATCTTGAGTTACATTTGCATAGATGATAGCCCGCAACATCAAGCCGGTCCTGAACCAACTGCTGGACAAAAACCCGGCGGTGGTCTTGATCGGGCCGCGTCAGGTCGGCAAGACGACCCTCGCGCGGGAAGTCGCCGACGAGCGCGATGCCCTCTACTTGGACCTCGAGCGGCCCAGTGATCTGGCCAAGATCGCCGATATCGAGCAATACTGCGACGAAAACGCCAACCATCTGCTCATTCTCGACGAGGTACATCGCGCACCGGGGCCGACCTCCTACTGGTCCGCCGCCTTCCGCCTTGGACCAGCAACGTGGGGAGGCGACTCGTCAAGGCACCCAAGGTATATGTCAGAGATAGCGGCATCTGCCATGCACTGCTCGGCATCGAGACGCTCGACGAACTGTTCGGGCATCCCGTCATAGGCGGCAGTTGGGAAGGCTACGTCATCGAGAACATTGCCGGCGCACTGCCGAGACGTGCGTCATGCGGCTACTACCGCACGTCGGGCGGCGCGGAAGTTGACCTAGTGGTCCATCTCGGCGCTGGCGAAATCTGGGCGATAGAGATCAAATGCAGCTCGGCCCCCAAGGTCTCCAAGGGGTTCCACCTAGCCTGCCAAGACCTGCGACCCAACCGGAAGTTAGTCGTTCACGCTGGCAACGAAAGTTTCCCGCTGGCAAAGGACATCCGAGCTGTGACCCTGCCCGCCATCGTCCAGCTACTGGCGCGATCGAGTTGAGCCATGCGGTATGCACCTCAATCAGCCATACCTCAGTGAATCGGCGGGAACAGATACGCGCTAAAGCGGGAACGGCACGGAAGGTTCTATCAGGTACACCTCGGCGCAAAGGATTTTGGCAACGCCATTGCCAACACGCGCGTTCTGCTGTTTTTGACTTTCTGCCGCGAAGTAGGGCTGCCCTAATCCGGCGTAGGCTTCCTCGTCCCTTCGGTGTCGGGTTCGATACATCCCGATCGTTCACTGTCCAATCTTCTTTACAGGATAATTAGGGAAGTACTTGTTCCAAGTGCAGATATTGAAAACGCCACACTTCGCAACGATTTGCCGTTTCCACTGCTTCTCTGAATATTGAGACAGCGGAAGCCTGGGCTTAACAGCGTCGATTCTAGGGCCTAGATGCGCTTTAGTCAGTGCTTGGCTAGCAATAAGAATCCAGTAGTCAATTGGTTTATCGACCTTCTTGCATGCCCACTCGTAGAGGAAGGAATCGCGAAATTTATAGACCAACTCGGAGACCAACTCGTTGTCCAAGTCCCCGCTTTGGAACTTTTTAATGGGCACTTTACGATTCTTACTTGGCGCACGAGGATGCTCGAAATCCTTGATTTCGATGAAATACACCCGATCTTCGAGCTCAACGATAAAGTCCACAGCCTTCATGCAGTGGGATAACCCATGCGACTTGTCATCATCGAATTTCATGACATTCGCGTCGTCAGGAAATGTGATCTGGAGATTGCCTTCCGTTAGAATCGTCATTGATCCTCACCCCTCATACTGCGCTCAATCTCGCGATCGTACAAGCTATCGAAGGCTTGGGCGATCGCGTTCGGATGGATAGCCAGATAGGCTTCCGTTGTATGTAAATGGATCTGATCGTTTTCCGGATGGCGATAGAGAGAGTGGAAAGCGATTTGGTCCTGAGAATTCATCCGCAAATCTAGCTCCTTGAGAATCACGTAGTCGTGGGTGGCGATAAAAATTTGTACACCCATGCGCTGTAATTCGAGAAGAATTTCGACAAGTGGCCCAAAGAGCTTGGGATTGAGGTTTGTTTCAGGCTCATCCCAAAAAAGGATAGAACCTTTGGACATCGCTCCGTTCCGGATCAGTCGCCACAGAAGTCCGAGCTTGCGCATCCCCTCAGCGAGGAGCGTAAACTCTAAGCTTCCTTGCTCGCTAATGAGGAAAAACTCTTCACCTCTAGTCGTAACTTCCCCGCCGATTATCTGTCGTAAATCCACGAGCAATCTGTAATCACGGTCCATCGGATCGCGCAGGGGGGGCAGGTAGGCGCGATCGAGAATATCGGCGTAAATCTCCTCAAAGTGAATTTCGCGCTGTGCATACAGAGAGCGAAAACCGGGCGCATTCGCGAGCATTTCCTTCACCGGGATATAGACACTTTCGACAGGACGATCGCACCATTCTTTTGCATAGAGGACCTCAGCATCGCCGGAACTCATTTCATAGTTGAAGAAAAAAGCGTCGATCGACAAGGTATCATCGCGCCGAACCTCAACATGACATTCGATAGGATCCTGCAATCCCTCCTCATCATGTGAACTCGTTTGCTGTCGTCTGACGAGCCGACCGAGGTGTTGAAAAGATGGCATGAATACGCGAACGAGCTTTTCCGCGAAATCTATTTTTGTCTTGCTAATATCGCACGCCGCGTAGGCGACTTTCATAAGATGGGTCTTACCGGTTCCGTTGGCACCTACGAGCACATTGATGCCTGGATAAGCAATGAAATCGAGCTCTTCAAAAGCTGTAAATTGCCTAAACCTCATTTTTGTGATGGCCATGCGTTTTCTCCTTTAGCAGCTTTGGCTCCGCAATAGCGGCGAAGCGTTATTCGCCATCGCGAGGCCGGTATTCGCCGCGAGCGTTCCAGCCGGGATACTGCGCTTCCAAGGCGGCGAGCGTCTGGCGGGTGTAGTAGGGGTGGTCGGGCGGAGGAAAGCGAAAGAGCTGGCGATCGGCGGCGGTGAGGCCGGCGATAAACTCGCAAAAGTGCGGGTCGCGCCCTACATGGGTGTAGTGCGCGACGCCTTCCCAATAGTGGTCGGCGCGACCATAGGCGAATTTCCAGATATAGCGCTGGCCATCGGTGCGCCGATAGTCGCTGGCGGCGTGCCAAGAGTAGTTGTGGAAAATGGCTACCGAGCCGCGAGGGGCGACCATTGGCTCGGCTTTGGCCGGGTCTTGGTGCTGGCCGTCGCCGTCGGCCACGAAGAGAGTCGGGGCCTGATCCTCTGCGACGTCTTCGAGGCAGAACCAGAAGTTGAGCTGGCTGTGGCGACGGTCGGATGTGGTGGGCGGCAGCAGCGAGTTGTTGCCATTGTCGATGTGGAACGGCCTACCTTGGCGGCCCGGATAGGTGACCAGACCCAATCCGGGCCGGTAGTGGATTTGGTCGGTGCCGAGCCAGCGTCGAGCAAAGGCGATGGCTTCGCGATCGACGATGGCGCGGTTGAGGCCTTGTTCGGGATAGGGGAAATAGCAGGAGTCAATGCGCTCGGCGGGCGGATCGTCCGCAACTTCGTCCCAAGGTTTGAGGATGCGGCGAAGGGCGGCGGCCATGGCGGCGCGTTGGGCTTCGGGGAGGTAGTTGTGGACGATGACAAAGCCGCGTGTGGCGAGCGCGTTGAATACTGCGTCGTTTAGTTTTTGCCCCTGCATGATGGGTTCCTTTAGGCGACGTATCTCTGGATGCCAACGACGAGGGCGATGCTCAGGGCCGAGAGCAGCGCGACACCGACGAGCGCGATGGTCAGGGTCTTGCCTACAAACAGGTATATTCCCAAGCCCATCAGGAAGGTCACCCCTCCCATAAGAAAGAGCATCAGCCCCACCCAGCGGGCCAACCCGTCCTTATCGGCGACCCGGTCCGGGTTGAGACCGGAGATCAGGCCGACGCGTTTCTTAACCCCGATCAGATAGGCGATGACATAGAGCGGCAGGGCCGAGAGCAGCATGACGAGGAAGATAAATACGCCCGAGTTCATCTGAGGCTCCTTTCATGGCTTGAGAGTGGTCACCCCGGAAACGGCACGGGAATCTTGTCGCCGTGCCACGGGAAGGCATAGCTCGGCACATTGCAGAAGCGGTCCAGCCCCGCTCCGACGCGAATCGCCGTTGACGGCGGCAGTTCCACCGAGAAGTACTTCCCTTCTACAGCGGCCACGAGCTCGCCATCCTTCCCTGCGGTGCGATATTTGAGCTGGGTGAAGCGGTGCTCGCCAAAGGCACCGGCCTGTACAATGAGGCGGCGCGTCTCGTGCCGCGACGTGTTGACGAGCTGGATGCCGACCCCGGCCGGTCCCAGTTCATCCACCAAGGCAGCCACGTCTAAAGGCAGCCCTGGACGCCGGCGGTCGGCGTCGAAGTAGCGCACAGTAGCGCGCAGCAAGCCGCCGTTATAGACCGACTGCGGCGCCCCCAGCACCACTTGGGTCAGCCCCTTGGTCAACACCGGCTGCGACGGGAGTCGATTGGTGGCGATGATCTCCAAGGGACTGCGCTCGTCGGCGCGCATAGCCTCGTAGGTCTCTAGGGCCTGCTGATACTCCGCCCGCAAGATTTGCTCCGGCCAGCCCGGGTTCTTGCCGTCGTAGTACTGGAAGCGGGCGAATTCGGTATTGCCCCAGTTTTTCTCGCCCAAGGCCGTGCCCACGTCGTTCCAGTCGCGCTCCACGTCGCCGTCGCGCACCGAGGTGATGAGTTCGTAGTCCTGCCGGGCCATGGAGGCGTGGTACAGGTGCATGATGTCCTGGCCCCGCAGCGGAGTGGGTTCCAGCCAGTAGCCGCGCATCTCAATGCCATCGCTTACGTGCAGCCCCGGCGCTGGATTCCAGTCCCAGCCCTCCGGCCCATAGCGCACCGGCACGAGGAATTGCCCATCCTCCCGCTTCCGGCCGTTATCGACTTGCAGCTTGATTTGCGAGCGCAAAAAGTCGAGATAGCCGCTGTCGCCGGTGAGCAGTTGGGCGCATTCGACCGCGATGTTGATGCCGTGGAACATGATGTTGTAGCCCTGGTAGTGATTCCAGCCGTACTGGCCGCCCCACCACACGCCCTCGCGTCCCCCGCCAATGACGCCTTTGGCATCGACGTTGTCCGGGCAGATACCACCGTTTTTCTCGGTGCGCTCCATCCACGCCTCCGCGTAGTCGAGAACCCACTGTTTGTACTGGTTGTCGCCGGTGTACAGATAGGCATTGGTCACCAGCGCAGTAACTGCCAAGCTGTTGGGCGTGTCGCACTGCAGGACGAGCCGGTCGAACAACTCGACGATCTGCTGGCGTCGGGCCGGATTCTCAAACCAGCGGGTCTCCAGATTTTTGACGATGGGATACAGACTGGCGCGCACTCCGTAGTAGTTGGCCTGGCCGCCCAAGCCGCGCCCGGCCAGCAGCATGGTATTGGCGTATTCTGCGTCGGCGTGGAGCTTGGGTCCTTGGCTCGAATGGAAGGGCGAGCGCAGGATGCGGTATTCGGGGTCCCAGTTGGGGGCTTGGGGATCCTCGCCGATGAACATGGCCGCAAAGCTCCGCGCCCGCCGCACATTTTCCGATATCGTAGGGTCGGCCACCCCAAAGTCGTAAAAGGCCATATTGCCCTCGCCCAAGTGGTGCCACTCCATGGCTTGGTCGAGGTTCCAGAACTCATTGTGGATGGACGGGCGGAAGACCTTCACATGGTCGTTGTAGCGCGTGCGGTGATTGATGCGATCGTCGCTGATGCGGGTGACGGCGTTCCAGTGGCGGAAGTGGAGGTCGAGCAAATCGTCGGCCGCGCCAATCGCGTAGAACAGGCCAAAGTTGTACATCTGTTCGTAGAGATCATCCACATCCTCGGCCAGCAAGGTGCCGCCGCCGCGCTCAAAGTAGCGCCGGGCGAACATACGGCCCGACTCCTCCATTAGCGCGATCAAATTCCGCTCCATCAAGGCCCACGCCGGCGGGGCCGCAACTTCGGTCGCTTCAATTTTGGTCATACTATTTGCTGTCATCGCCTACTACCTCCTGTGCGCGGGAAAGGGTTGGACGTAATTCTAGGTGGCGGCCCATGCGCTGGCAAGCCGCCCGATTCCAGCCGCTAGCGCGTTGGTCCGCTTGGCCGCTCCAGACGCATCCTTTACCTTAAAACCATGGACAGTAAAGACTATCTGCACACCCTCTTTGGCTGCGAGGGCCGCAAAGCCATCGTCACGGGTGCCTCCAGCGGCTTAGGAGCCGAAATGGCCCGCGTCCTCGTCGCGGCCGGTGCTGACGTCCTCGCCGTCGCCCGCCGCCAAGAGCGCCTTGAAGCACTGACCAACGAATTGCAAGATCGCGCCGGCACTATCCACGCACAAGCAGCCGACCTCAGCGACAACGCCGCCATCGCCGCCCTGCCCAAGCAGGCGCACGGGCGACTCGGCGGCTGCGATATCTTGGTCGCCAATGCCGGCACAGCTACCCGCGTCCGCCTCGAGGATATGGCCGAGCAGGACTTTGCCGGGGTCGTCGATCTCAATCTCAAGGCCCAATGGCTACTCGCCAAAGCCTGCTTTCCCTTGCTCCGCCAATCTGGAGCCGGCCGCATCGTCAATATCGCCTCGATCTACGGATTAGGAGCCTCGGTGATCAACGGCCTGAGCGCCTATACCGTCAGCAAGCACGGACTCGTGGGGCTGACGCGCTCGCAGGCGGTGGAATGGAGCAGACACAGCATCACTGCAAACGCCATCGCCCCTAGCTATTTCCCCACCGAATTGACCGAGACCGCCCTCGACGACGAGAAGATGAGCACCCGCCTGCGTAGCTTTACGCCGCAGGGCCGCTTTGGTCAGCCCACAGAACTGGCTACGACCCTGCTCTTCTTGTGCTCAAAGGCCAGCGGCTATGTCAATGGGGCCGTCGTACCGGTGGACGGCGGCTGGACCGCGTGGTGACGTATCGCTAGGAATTGATACTATGAAAAAGCGAATCCTCGGCCGCACGGGCCTAGCCGTGAGCGAGCTTTCGCTCGGCGGGCTTTTCGTCTCGTCCCATGGCGCGGCCTTCGAGCAGAGCAAGCAGGCCGTACACCGCGCCCTCGAATTGGGGGTCAATTACATCGACACCGCGCCGACCTATTTCGACAGCGAAGAGGTCTTGGGCAAGGCACTCGCAGGTGCGGAAACGCCCTTTTACCTTTCGACCAAGATCGGGGGACGCCTTACCCCCTTCCTGCCGCAGGACCCCGCCTGCCTGCGGCACTCGGTGGAGGAAAGCCTCAAGCACCTCAAGCGCGACCGCGTCGATATCCTGATGGTCCACGAGCCAGACCGGCCGCGGATGTACGATTGGTGGACCGACGAAGAATACAACGGCCCGGTGTTAGAAGTTTTAGACGCGCTCAAGAAGGAGGGCCTCGTCGATTACATTGGCCTAGGATCAACCACGGCCTACCACATCGAGCCTATTATCCGCACGGGCCGCTTCGACATCCTGCTTACGGCCCTCAACTACAGCTTGCTCTGGCGCGAAGCCGCGCACTGCGCCTTGCCAGCGGCACACGAACACAACATGGGCATTGTCATTGGCTCGCCGCTGCAAATGGGCGCACTCTCCCCGGCCCACGAGGAAGAAGTACGGAAGGGGGTGCTGTGGCTGAGCCAGCCGCGCCAGCAGCAGTTTTGTGCCCTCTACGACTTTGCCCGCGAAATCGGCATCTCTCTGCCCGAACTGAGCCTGCGCTTCGTGCTCTCCGACTCGCGCGTTTCCTGCGCCCTGATGGGGGCCCGCTCGCAGGCGGAGGTTGAAGAAAACGCCGCCGCGGTCGCCAACGGCCCCTTGAGCGGCGAAGTGCTCGCCCGGCTCGACGAAATCGCCGCCATGGTGCCCTTCCGACCTTGCGAAGAACCCTTCGTCCTGCCGCTAGGCCGGGCCTATCAGCTCGGGCCGGCCCGATAACCCCCACGTAGCCCCCCTCTGCACTCATCCACGACCACTATCTTAAATCGCCGGCGCTTCCAGAAAAACGCGTACGCCCATATCGGCATAGCGCGACCGGCTCTCAGCCGTGCCATTGCGGAAACAGACCACCGTACTCGTTCCCTCCAACGCTTGCACCACATAGCGCACGCAGTCATCGACGCTTTTGAGATAGGGATGGCCCCGGTGGTTTAGATCCATTTGCAGGTCGGTAGGGCCAAAGGAGAGGCAATCAACCCCGGGCCGCGCCAAGTTGAATGCGCTCGTCGCGGCCGCCACCGATTCGACTTGCAGCCACAGCACCCCGTACTGGTTCCACCAGTCCGCATAGGCTTGCGGGCCGCTACTCGCGTCGCCGACGCGGGCACCGCCGCCGTGGCTGCGCACCCCTTGCGGCAAGTAGTAGAAATTGGCCACGGCCTCTTCAGCCGTCGCCACGGTTTCCACCTGCGGCACTTCGATCCCCGCCGGCCCCAAGTCCAAGCAGTTGCCGATCAGGTAGGTGTGGCGAGTGTGCTTGATGCGAAAGTGCAGTGGCAGATCGAATTCCCCGGCCATACCTGCCAACGCGACCAAGCGATCTTCGCTATAAGGCGAGTGCTGGCTGTCGGTAAAGACAAAATCGCACGCGCCCAACTCGGCGATGCGCTTGAATGCATCGCGCTCGATATCGCCGCGGATGCCAAACCCCACCACCAGTTCGCCGCGCTTGATCTTCTGCTTCAAATTCGCTGCCATGCTCGTGTCTCCTTTAAGAAAGTGCCAAGACGCCCGGTTAGGTGTACAGCCCGAATACGCTAGCCGCCAACCAGAGCAGGGTGTTGATCTGCAAGGGCCGATCGCTCCAGACGACTGCCGTCGGGTCGTCCCCCTGCCCTCGGTGGTACACTAGATAGAGATAGCGCAACACGCCGTAGAGTACGAAGGGGATCGTCCACTGCATTTGCGTACCCTCTGCATCGCCCACCCCGGTTGCGTATAGCGCGTAGCAGACCATGGTCACGGCCGTGAGGACGGCGATCATCTGGTCGAGGAAAGGCACGCTGTATTCATCGAGGATGGCGCGGTGATCCGCGGCCGCATCCGCCAGTTGCACGATCTCCTGGCGGCGCTTGACCGCAGCCACGAAGAGCGCCAGCGCGAAAATACAGACGATAAACCAAGTGGAAATAGACACCTCGATCACCACGCCGCCGCCAACGGCGCGCAGCAGGTAACACGCGGCCACGATCAGCACATCCACCAACACCACGCGCTTGAGCCGGAGCGAGTACGCCGCGTTGAGCACCGCGTAGAACGCGGCCACCCACCCCAAATGAGGGTGCAGCCAAAACGCGCAGGCCAACGCGCAGGCCAGCGCGACCAAAGCCGCCCCCCAGGCCAACGCGACCGATAGGTGGCCGGCGGCAATGGGCCGGTGGCACTTTTCGGGATGCAGGCGGTCGTATTGGCGGTCGAAGATGTCGTTAAGTAAATAGACGCCCCCGCTCAGCAGGACGAAGCAGAGGGCCGCCCCTAAGCTGCGTATTAGGTAGGGAATTTCAAAGAGATGTTCGGAAAATACGAGGGCGGGAAAGACAAAGACATTCTTGACCCACTGCCGGGGGCGCATGGACCACAGGATGTAGTAGAGCGACAAAACGGGGCTATGCTTCTGCACAACCGGAGAACAGAGGCCGCTTAAACCTCCATGATCTCCTTTTCCTTGTTCTCGACGATCTCGTCAATGGAGGCCACGTATTCAGCGGTCAACTCCTGCACCCTCTTCTGCGCGCTGCGCGACTCGTCTTCAGAGATGTCCCCGTCCTTTTGGGCTTGCTGGAGCAGGTCTATTCCGTCGCGCCGCGCATGTCGCACTGCGACCCGCCCCTCTTCGGCGCGGTGCCGGGCGACTTTGGTGATTTCCACCCGCCGCTCCTCAGTTAGCTCGGGAATGGGCAGCCGGATGACGGTGCCGTCGTTGGCCGGGTTAAGCCCCAAGCTCTTGTCGGCGAGAATGGCCTTTTCAATCGCGGGAATCAGGGCGACCTCCCAAGGCTTGATCGCCAACAAGCGCGGCTCGGGGACGCTGATCGTCGCCACTTGGTTGAGCGGTGTCAGGTGGCCGTAGTAATCCACCCGCACGTTGTCGAGCATGGCGGCCGAGGCCCGCCCCGTGCGGATAGAGGCTAAGTCGCGGCGCAGAGATTCGATGGCCTTCTCCATAGCCTCTTTTACTGTTTCGATGACCTCTTCCAACATGGCGGCCTCAATGTGCTTTCAGGCGTCTTCTCCCAAAACGAATCGCTCAAAGCGACGCACGGTAATTTTCTCGCCGATTTTGGCGGTTATCTCGGAGACTAATTCGCCGATGGTCTGGTCGGGATTTTTGACGAAGACCTGTTCTAGCAGGCAATTCTCCTGATAGAACTTATCCAAGCGGCCCGCGACGATTTTATCGGCAATGTGCTCGGGCTTGCCCTCGTTTTTGGCCTGTTCGAGATAGATGGCCCGCTCCCTTTCCACATCCGCGGCCGGAATGCCCTCCCGGTCAACCGCCAAAGGCTGGGAGGCGGCAATGTGCATAGCCAAGTCTTTGGCAAAGGCTTGGAAGTCGTCGGTGCGGGCGACGAAGTCGGTTTCGCAATTGACCTCTAGCAGCACGCCGAGGCGGCTGCCCTGGTGAATATACGCTTGGATCAGCCCCTCGCTGGCGTCGCGGCCGGCCCGCTTCTCCACGGCGGACAGACCCTGCTTGCGCAAGTACTCAATGGCCTTTTCGCTGTCGCCACCGGTCTCTTGCAGGGCCTTTTTGCAATCCATCATGCCCAAGCCCGTCTTCTGCCGGAGCATCCTCACGCTTTGTGCGGTAATCTGAGTCATGGTCGTTTGCTTTCAAAAGTAGTTGATCTGTCTATGCAGGGGCCTCGGCGGCCTCTTGCTTGTCGTCGCGGGCGGCCCTCTCGGCCTCGACCTCGGCCTTGCCTTGAATCGCCGCGTCGGCGATGAGGCGCGTGATCAGGCCGATCGAGCGGATGGCGTCGTCGTTGCCAGGGATCGGATAGGTCACCAAGTCGGGATCGCAGTTGGTATCGACGATGGCCACCGAGGGAATGCCTAGTTTGGCCGCCTCGCGCACTGCGATGTGCTCCTTCTTGATGTCTATGATAAAGACCAAGCCGGGCAGGCCGCCCATGTTGCGGATGCCGGCCAAGGTCCGCTGGAGCCGGGCGCGCTCTTTTTCGAGCAGCAGGACCTCTTTTTTCTTTAGGTTCTCGTAGGTGCCGTCGGTTGAGATGCGGTCGAGATGTTCTAGGTGCCGGATGCTCTGGCGAATGGTCTGCCAGTTGGTCAACATCCCGCCGAGCCAGCGCTCGGTGACGTGAAACATACCGCAGCGCTCGGCTTCCTGCCGCACCAGATCAGCGGCCTGTTTCTTCGTACCGACAAAGAACACGGCGCGTCCGGCGCGCACCGTCTGGCGCACGACCTCGCAAGCGGCTTCGACCTTGCCGACCGTCTTTTGCAGGTCGATGATGTGGATGCCGTTGCGCTCGGTGAAGATATAGGGCCGCATTTTGGGATTCCAACGCCGAGTCTGGTGCCCGAAGTGGGTTCCGGCTTCCAGCAAATCGCGGATGGTGAAGTCTGCCATGATCGCTCCTAAATGTTAGTTGGGCCTCCGCCTCCCTCATTTACACACAGAAGCCCCGCGGACGCCGGACGCCCACGGGACACTCTCTGCTGTGCATCGGGAAGCGTGTGTATTGGAATGGGACTAGCGCTTGGAGAATTGGAAGCGCTTGCGCGCGCCGGCCAACCCGTACTTCTTGCGCTCTTTTTCGCGGGCATCGCGCGTCAGAAAGCCGCCCTTCTTTAGCACCTCCCGCTTCTGCGGGTCGTACTCCAACAAGGCGCGGGCAATGCCCAAGCAGGCGGCACCGGCTTGGCCGCGCAGGCCGCCGCCGCGGGTGGAAATGTGGATGTCGAAGGTGTGCCGAGTCTCGGTCAGCTCCAGAGGCTGCACGAGGATCATCTCCAAGGAATCTCGGCGCAGATATTCGCCGACAGCGCGGCCGTTCACGTAAATAGTGCCATTGCCGAGATGCAGGCGCACTCGGGCTACCGAGGTCTTTCTGCGGCCGGTCGCTTCGTAGCTTTCTAAGGGCATGGGCGCATTGCCTTTGGCTTAAAGTTCGAGAGGCTGGGGGTTTTGCGCTTGGTGCCGGTGCTCGCCGCCGACATAGACGCGGAGCTTCTTGAGTTGCATCCGGCCCAACTTGGTGTGGGGCAGCATCCCCCGCACAGCCTTGCGGATGATCCGCTCGGGATGCTGCGCGGCCATGCGGCTATAGGGAGTGACCCGCAAGCCACCCGGATAGCCGGTGTGGCGATAATAGACCTTCTTTTCGGCCTTGTTGCCCGTGACTCGCACCTTGTCGGCATGAATCACGATGACGTGGTCGCCCACATCGGCATGCGGGGCGTATTCGGGCTTGCCCTTGCCGCGCAGCACTTGGGCTATTTCTGAAGCCAGCCGCCCCAAGACCTTGTCGGTAGCATCAACCACGAACCACTGCCGCTCAATCTCGCCTGCTTTAGGGGCGTAGGTAATGTCGTTCATCGTCTTTTGTCTTTTCTCGGATTAAAGAATTTAATATAGAAATGGCTTAACCTAAGCCCTCCATCCCTGCTTGTCAAGACTGGTCCACCCGCCGCTTGCGCCACCAGCGCCACAGCAGCACCGCCCCTACCAAGCACAGTATCCCCACCAATAATCTATTGTATTGCGCGAGCAGCTCGGTGACCTGTTCCCAGTTCTCACCCACCAAAATTCCGGCGTAGAGCAGCAAGCCATTCCAAACCGCCATGCCGATCGAGCCGCAGAGCGCAACGGTTGGCCAAGGCATGCGGCCTAGACCAGCACCGATGGCGATGACCGACCGAATGCCGCTCAAAAATCGGTTGCCGAGAATGAGCGCGACCCCGTAGCGACTGAGCCACCGCTCGGCTTGGGCCAGTTTGGCCGTGCCCCGACGTCCTGCGAAAAAGGCACGCCCCCGGCTATAGCCCAGATAGTACATGACTAAAAAGCCGGTCATGCCCCCGGCCCAAGTAACAAGAAAAACCGGCCAGATACCCAAGAGGCCGCGCCCCACCAGATAGGCACTAAACACCACCACCGTATCGCCTGGTATGGGCGGCACGATATTTTCCAAAAAGGCACTGAGCAACAAGATGCCGTACGCCCACAGCGGATCGACGCCAGACAGAGCCGCGAGCAGGGATTCCAAATAGGCCGCCATACTTTAGAGCGCTAAAAGGGCCACGGCTTGGGCCGCCATACCCTCCTCGCGCCCGACGAATCCCAAGCGCTCGGTCGTGGTGGCCTTGAGCGAAACCTGCCCCACCTCTAGACCCAAAGTCGCAGATAGCGTTTGGCGCATCGCTGCTAGGTGCGGCGCGAGCTTGGGCCGCTGGGCCGCGACGACCGCGTCGATGTGCAGGACCCGCGCCCCTCGTTCCGCCATCAGGAGGCCGACCCGTGCGAGCAGCACCAAGCTCGATATGTCCTTGTATTGCGCGTCTGAGTCGGGAAAGAGCTGGCCGATATCCCCGGCCGCCAAGGCACCCAAGAGCGCGTCGATTATGGCATGTGTCAGCACATCCGCGTCCGAGTGGCCGGCCAACCCCCGCGCAAAGGGCACGACAACCCCGCCCAAAATTAGGGGCCGCCCTTCCTCCAAGCGATGCACGTCGTACCCCTGTCCTATGCGCAAGCCCATAGCAGGCATCTCCTCCCTTGCGCGCACTTGCCACTCGGCCCAAGCCAGATCCTCGGGCGTGGTGAGCTTGCGGTTGTCAGCTTCGCCGGGCACGACGCAGACCGCGTGGCCCAGTCGCTCGACCAGCGCGGCGTCGTCGGTGGCCACCGCGTCGGTTCCGGCCGCGTGGTATGCCCTCAGGAGCAGCTCGCGGTCAAAACCCTGTGGGGTCTGTGCCTGCCACAGCTGCTCGCGGCGCAGCGTACCGACGACCCGACCAGCCTCCACTTCCTTGATCGTCTCTACCACCGGCAAAGCGGGCAGTGCCGCTCCGTGCTCGCGGGTAGCGGCGACCACCCTCTCCAGCAGCCCCTCCGATACAAACGGCCGCACCCCGTCGTGTACCAAGACCATATCGGCTTGGGTCTCCTGCAGGCCCCGATACACGGATGCGCTGCGCTCAGCACCCCCAAGCACGAGGGCGGCGACTTTGGCAAAGCCTCCGCCCTCGCTCAATTGGCGGCGACAATAGTCCATGTCCTCGCGCCGTACGACCAAGACAATATCCGTCACCAAGGGGCTAGTTTCGAGCCGCGAGAGTACGTGCCAGAGCACGGGGCGGCCCCCTAACCGGAGATACTGCTTGGGCCGATCGCCTCCCATGCGCTGCCCCCGGCCGCCGGCCGGAACGATGGCGGTTATGCGTTCCACAGCGTCACACGATCATCATGGCATCGCCATAACTATAAAAGCGATAGCCTCGCTCTATAGCCTCGCGGTAGGCGGCCAAAAGTCGTTTCCGACCAACGAAGGCCGCCACGAGCAACAACAGACTCGAGCGCGGCAAGTGAAAGTTTGTCACCAACCTATCGACCGCTTTGAATGCGTAGGGCGGATAGATAAACGCATCCGCAAATCCCCCGCCGGCACACACCTTGCCCTCGACATCGACGCTCGACTCTAAGGTCCGCACCACGGTAGTACCCACGGCGACGATGCGCCCACCAGCCGCGCGGCAACGCCTGAGCGCGGCCGCCACCGATTCGTCGATTTCGCAGTATTCGGGCTCGAGCAGATGCTGGCGCGGATCGGCGCAGCGCACCGGCTCAAACGTGCCCGGCCCCACGTGCAAGAGCACCTTCAAGACCGCCACGCCCTTGGCCGCAATCTCAGCGATTAACTCAGAGGTGAAGTGCAGGCCGGCCGTGGGCGCGGCAACAGCCCCTGGACGCGCCGCATAGACGGTCTGATAGCGCTCCCGGTCTG
Source organism: uncultured Latescibacterota bacterium (assembly GCA_958295495.1). Lineage (GTDB taxonomy): Bacteria > Latescibacterota > UBA2968 > UBA8231 > UBA8231. The sequence goes on along the minus strand of OY282352.1, from coordinate 4,473,573 downwards.
CGGCCTCGGGTGGACGGCGAATATAGGGGGGTAGCGGTATTTCCCCGATCTCTTCCAGCCGCGCCAGTACGTCCTCGACGGCAAAGCGCACGCGAAATCGCCCCGGCGCAACTTGCTCGACGATGTGCGCTTCCACCGCTCCGTCGCCAAACTCCAGCCGAGTCTTTGGTTTTAATCCCCGCCCAGGCCGCCCCATAGCCAGCCAATCGCCCCCAGTTAGCGGTCTGAGCAGCAGCAGTTCAACCCGGCCCCCGGTAGCAGCTTTACGGCCTCTGAGCCGAGCCGGCACGACCTGTGTTTGATTTAATACTAGGGCGTCGCCGGGCGCGAGCTGATCGACGATGGCGTCAAAGTGCAGGTGCCGCAACGAACCCTCCGCCCGGTTCAAGAGCAAGAGGCGCGCTTGATCGCGCTCGGGCGGCGGGCGTTGGGCGATCAGGGCATCGGGCAGGTCAAAATCGTAGTCCACCAGTTGCATCGAGCGGCGCCAACCTATTCCCAAGACCGAGTGGGACGCCACCGCACATAGCGGAAAATGGTCCAGAGAATTTTGTAGCCGGCCCGCAGCGTACCGGTGAGCGTACCGGTGATTTTGGAGGTGCCGATGCGGCGGCGGTAGCGCACCGGCACTTCGGCTGCGCGCAGGCCCAGCCGAGCGGCTTTGACCTGCATCTCTGCGGTCCAGCCAAAGTTGCAATCCTGCATTTCCAGCCGCCTGAGCGCGTCGTAGCGCAATGCGCGGAAAGGCCCCAAATCCGTGAAAGTGACGCCGAACAACAGGCGAATTAAGAAGGTGGCCAACCAGTTGCCAAAACGAGCTTGGGGCAAGAGAGCACCTTTTTCTCGTTGGCCCAAGACCCGCGAGCCAATGACCATGTCAGCACGGCCGGCGACGAGCGGACGTACTAAGGCCGGCATGTCCTCGGGGTAATCGCTATAGTCGCCGTCGAGGAATACGACGATATCCGGGCAATCGAGATAGGCCATCCCCGCCAGACAGGCTCGACCGTAGCCACGGCGCGGCTCGACGACGACACAGGCACCTAAGCGGCGGGCCACCTCGGCGGTGCGGTCGGCCGAGCCATTATCGACGACGATAACCTGCTGTGCGATGTCCGGGATGTCTTGCAGCACCTTGCCGATGGCTTCTTCTTCGTCGCAGGCGGGAATGACGACGGCAATGGCCGGAGGCGAGTCCATGCGTTGGGGACCGCAGGTGGAGTGCTATCTAGAGGTTTTCATCCAACCAGAGGAAGAACAAATCCTGCGCTTCGGCAACATTGTCGAGCAATTCAAAGCCGTGGTCGGCCGAATCTGAAAAAACGCGCAGCTCCTTTGGCTCAGCCGTCTGCGCTTCTAGGCTGCGAGCGAAATCAGCATAGCTGAGAGTGGTGTCCCCGGACTGAATTTGATCCTGATCGCCCGCCATAAAGAGCATGGACCGCGGGGCAAAGGATTCGAGGCCGGCCCCGGTGACCAACGGCTCTAGCGAAGAGGCCCCCCACAGCCCGGGCGAGAGGGAGACACCGGTTTTTATGAGATCGGGCATTCTTCCCGAACTCACGTAGGCTACATTCCCCCCCGAGCCAGTGCCCACTACCGCGATGCGGCTGACATCGACTTGGGACTGGCTGGGCAACCAGACCAGCGCGGCATGGACATCGAGAAAGCTCTGTTCCAGATCTGTCAATTCCAAGACCTGCCGATCAGCGGGCAGCGGGGTTTCGCCGTGCCCGCGCATGTCGATGGCCAAGACGGCGTAGCCGCGCTCTAGCAAGGCCACGTACGTGTCGGTGTTGTTCAACCAATCGGATTTGCGCCCCCCTAGATCGTGCAGGAGGAGTACCACCGGCAGCAATTCGTCGGCTTGCGCCGTGCCAAAAAGCGCGCGCACCTCGACGCCGTCGTTGGACGGGAAGCTAACGGCTGAAATGGGATAGGCCCGGCCCGGCCCCTCGGGCAGATCGGGGCCGACGATTTGTAGAGCCTCCTCCGAGTCGCTGCACCCCGCAACGACAAGGGCGAGTACCCAAACCCACCTGCACAGTATCTTGCTCATAAGCTCATATCCTCGCCCAAAAGCGCGTTGTGCGCCCTCAATTGGCAACGCTCCTGATTTTTCGTAACTCCTTGAGTTTGAATAAACAACCTCCCCTTCTAGCTGTCAACTTGACGCCTTGACGGCAAAATTCTTTTGCCCTATGCTGCCGCTTGATGATCCGCGTCGAAAAACTCAGCCTTAGCTATCGCGGGGGCCTAGCCGCCTTGCGCTCCATCGACCTCCACATCAGCCCCGGGGAAAACATCGCCCTCATCGGTGCCAACGGCGCGGGCAAAACCACCCTCGCCTGCTGCTTAAACGGACTGCAACAGCCCCAAGCGGGTCGGGTCCTCGTCGATGGTATGGACACCAGCGACCCGACCCAACTCCGCTCTATCCGCCAGCTAGTCGGCATGGTCTTTCAAAGCCCAGACGATCAGCTAGGCGGCACCACAGTCGCCGACGAATTGGCCTTTGGCTTGGAAAACCTAGCCCTAGCAAGCGATGAAATTCGCCAACGCGTCGAAGAAACACTCGCGGCTTTCAACCTAGAAGCCTATCGCCGCTATCCACCGCACAGGCTCTCCGGCGGCGAGAAGCAGCTCGTAGCCATTGCTGCGGTGGTGGCGATGCGACCGCGCTATCTCGTCTTGGACGAATCGACGGCCTTACTCGATCCCGGTGAAAGACAGCAAATAGCCGAATTGCTCCAGCGGCTGCACACCGCATACGGCATCGCGACGATACTCATAACCCAGTCCCCAGAAGAAGCCGCTCGCGCCGACCGCGTCATCGTCCTCCACGCGGGCCGGGTCCATGCAGACGGCCCCCCTGCCGCGCTCTTTGCCGACCCGCCCAAGCTCCGCGCCCTCGGCCTCGACCTTCCCTTTGCAAGCACCCTTGGCACTCACTTGCCGTTGGCCGAGCTCCACCTGGAGCTAGAGGCCTTGTCCGACGCGCTGGCCGCACTAAAACCCCAGATGCCTCTACCGCCTTGGACTCCGCCCGCTCCACCACCGCCAGCCCTGAGCAAACTAGCGACCGAAGGGCTGACGCACTTCTACGACGAACATCTGCCCACCCGGCGTTGCGGCATTCGCGATATTACCATAGACATCCCCACCGGCACTGTATTGGCCCTCGTGGGCACCAACGGCTCGGGCAAGACCACCCTCGCCCAGCACTTCAACGCCCTGCTCAAACCCTCGCGCGGGCGCGTGCTCCTCGACGGCTGCGACATCGACTCCCATCCCCCGGCTCGCGTGCGCCAGCGCATCGGCTTGGCCTTCCAGTTTCCCGAACTGCAGCTATTCGCCGAAACCGTGGCCGCGGATGTGGCCTTTGGGCCGCGCAACCTCGGCTTTGCTCCCGAGCGCGTCGATTGCCTCGTGGCACGCGCACTCGCCATGGTGGACATGCCGCTGGGCGAATTCGGGCCGCGCCAGCCCCTCTCGTTGAGCGGGGGCGAAAGGCGTCGCGTTGCACTCGCCGGCGTCCTCGCCATGGACCCAGAGGTCTTAGTGCTCGACGAGCCGACCGCCGGCCTCGACCCCCGGACTACGGCCAGCTTGTGCCGGCTCTTCGCCGAGCTAAACAACCAAGGCCGCACCCTCGTGCTGATCAGCCACGATATGGAGCTAGTTGGCCGCCTAGCCACCCACGTAGTGGTCTTGTGCCAAGGCCGCATCGGGCTGCAAGGGCCGGCTCGCGCCGTGCTCGCCCATCCCGAATTCGACGCTATCAGCGGGCTTGTGCCCCCGCCGTCCGTGCAGTTGGCTCGCCTCCTGAGAAAACGAGGTCTAGCCCTAACCGGCGACCCATTGACCCTGCGAGAAACCATCGACTGGCTCGCCCCACTCATCGCCCTCTCCCATGGCTAAATTTTCTGCCGACCTGCTCGTCCGCCAAGGCCGCCTCATCGACCCGACCCATGGCACCGATGCCCGCTTGGACATCCTCATCCGCCAAGGTAAAATAGTCCAGTCGGCCCCGAGCCTCCCAGCACCTCCAGACGTGCCCGTCCTGATGGCCACCGGCTTGGTCGTGGCCCCGGGTTTTATCGACATCCACACCCATCTCCGCGAACCGGGCTACGAACACAAGGAGACCATTCAGAGCGGTACTACAGCGGCGGCGGCCGGCGGCATCTGTGCAGTAGCCGCCATGCCCAATACCATTCCCCCCCCGGACAGCGGTGACCATTTGCAGCTAGCACTGGAGCGAGCGCAGACGGCCGTCGTGCGCTACTATCCAATCGCCTGTGTGACCGTGGGCCGCCAAGGACGCGGTGCGCTCGCCCCTCTCGCGGAATTGGCGGAATTAGGCGCAGTGGCCTTTTCCGACGACGGCGACCCAGTCCAAGACGAGGCTTTGATGCGTCGCGCCCTCGAAATTGCCCGCGACCTCGACCGGCCCATCTTCCCGCACGAAGAGGTCAAGTCGCTTACGGCCGGTGGCTGTATGCACGCCGGCGAAGTGGCAGCACGCCTTAGCGTCAAGGGCATGCCAGCAGCGGGCGAGGAGGAAATGGTCGCCCGCGACATAGAACTCGTCCGCCAGACCGGCGGCCCTTTGCACATCGCCCATATCAGCACGGCTGGCACCGCGCAATTGGTCCGGCGCGCCAAAGCCGACGGCCTACCCGTGACCTGCGAAGTGCTGCCCCACCACTTCGTACTCACCGACCGCGAGGTCGAGCGCCAAGGCCCGGCCGCCAAGATGAGCCCGCCGCTGCGCGAGCCCGCCGATGTCGAGGCTATGCTCGCGGGGCTAGCCGATGGCACCATAGAGGTCATTGCCACCGACCACGCGCCACATACGGCGGAGGAAAAAGCCCAAGCCCTAACCCGAGCCCCCATGGGCATTGTCGGCCTAGAGACCGCTGTCGGCCTCACCTTGACCTATTTGGTGGACCGCGTTTTGTCCCTGCACGAAGCCATCGCCCGCTGGACCTGCCACCCGGCGCGCATCTTGCGCTTGCCCGGGGGCGCGCTCACCCCAGGGATGCCCGGGGATCTAACTCTCCTCGACCTAGCGCGCGAATGGGAGGTAGTCCCCGAGCACTTCCGCTCCAAATCGCGGAATACCCCCTTTGCTGGTTATCGCCTAAAGGGCAAGGCCGTGGCCACCATCGTCGGCGGCCAGATCGTCTATAGCGAGTTGGCCGCTTAGTCGAGGAGCTTGAACGCGTCCGGCCAATGCTCAATCGCCGCGCCGGCCGCGTGCAACCACACGGCGAGCACGTCGAAGCGGCAGGCCACATCAGCCGAGGTACAGCATTGGATATAGTGCTCGGCGGCCCGCGTCAGACGCTGCCGCTTGGCGCGATTCACCCTTTGTTCGGGCCGGGACGTGCGCTGGCTGGACTTTACTTCGACAAAGACTAACTCGTCCCTCTCTTCGGCCACCAAGTCGATCTCGCCTCCAGCAGCGCGATAGCGGCGCGCCCGGATCTGATAGCCCCGTTCTTTTAGATAAGCCTCGGCCGCCGCTTCACCCCGCCGTCCGATGTCCCCCAGCCTGTCGCGCTGCTCCCGATAAGCCCCTCTCAAGGCCGCTAGCTCATCGGCCGTTAATTCGGCGGCAGCCTCTTTGACTAACTCTCCCAACCTCTCTAGCTCGGCAAGGTTCGCGCAGTCGTATATGCCTTCTTCAAAACCGAGAAAAAGCTCCGAGCGCGGCTCGGCGACTAGCGCGGCCACCGGGCCGAAACTGCGGCGGTGCAACGGGCAAGGGCCATGGGCATTGAGCGCGGCTAAGTGCGCGGCACTGCCGTAGCCCTTGTGCGCGGCAAAGCCGTATTCGGGATAGCGGGCATCGCATTCGCACATCAGACGGTCGCGGTGTACTTTGGCCACAATCGAGGCGGCGGCAATCGACAGCGAGCGGGCGTCTCCGTCAATGATGGCTTGCTCGGGATAGGGGCTGCGCGCCGGCAGGTGTCCGTCAATTAGCACCCGGTCGGGCGGGGCTTGCAAATTCTCCAATGCCAAGCGCATGGCCTTGAGCGAGGCCTGCAGGATGTTCAACCTGTCGATCTCGGCGGCCTCAACCTGCCCTATCCCCACGGCTAGGGCTTTGGCCGCAATCTCCTCGTACAGGGCTTCGCGCTGGGTCCGCGACAGCTTCTTGGAATCGTCGATCTTGGCAATGACACAGTCCGGCGACAAAACGACGGCGGCGGCCACCACAGGCCCGGCCAAGCAGCCGCGTCCGGCCTCATCAACGCCAGCCACCCGGCGCACTCCTTGGGCCCAGAGGGGCCGTTCAAAGTGCAGGAGCCGCGCACACCGCTGGGACTCCGCCTGCTCCCGCGCATCGCGTCGCCGCCGCTCAACCACCAAGCGCCGGACGCCGACGCGGCAATCCTTTTCGAGCAAAGCCCAGCCTAAATCGCCGCTTTTCCACTCCGCTACTTGTGCGCGGATCTGGGCGATCGTCATTCCTGCGAGTTCGGCCTCGCGTTCGCAGGAACGGCTTATATCGGCAGACGTCTCATCTATTGACATGGGGTATCGACCTCGTATATTTGCCAAAAGCAACCAAGAGGAGCCTTAACATGAAGTGCTACACGGCGTTAGTTGTCTGCTTGTGCCTCGTTTTGCAACCCGTCATGGCCCTCGCCGAGGCGGAACCAGAACCCATCGCTGGGGCAGACACCCGACTCTATCTAGCCGATGGCAGCTTGGTGGAAGGCAATCTGATCGAAAAGGCCCAAGATCTGGTCATTATGCGGGTCAACGACAAGATCTTCACTTTTGACAAGACCGAAATCGACAAGATCATCACCCTCGAATCGCTGGGCGGGGGTGCCCAAACGATCTCGGTGACCGAGTTTCCCTACATCAGTTTTCTCGGGGGTGCCCTCGCCTTTAGCCTGCTCTCTTGGCTGCAATTCGACCGAGCTTCCGACAACGAAGCCGAAGCGGCCCTCAACCGCGAACACGGCCAGCTAGCCCGCGCCCAAAAGCTCGACGACAAAGCCGATCGCGCCCGCCTCTACGGTTGGTCCACAGCCGTTCTCGCCGCCGGCAGCTTCGGGATGGCCCTAATCCCGCGCAAAACCACCCGCCGCGTCTTTCCCGAACTCAGTTTCCGCGACGGCGAGCCGCACATCGGCGTATCCTACGTCTATTCGTTCTGAGCACCTTCCGCATCCCTCAGATGATGCACCAAAGCCTCTAGCCCGAGCACGTAGCTAAAACTGCCAAATCCAGCGATTTGTCCCAAGCAGACGGGTGCGATAACCGAGTGCTGGCGAAACGCTTCACGGGCGTGGACATTGGACAGATGCACCTCAACGGTCGGCAACCCCTTGGCCGCCACGGCGTCGCGCAGGGCCAAGCTATAGTGGGTGAAGGCACCTGGATTGAACAGCAGGCCCTGCTCTTGGGATTGGTGCAGAGCGTTGATTAGCGCACCCTCGCAGTTGGATTGGCGGCAGCGCACCTGCACCCCAAGCCGCTGCGCACGGTCGGCGATCAACGCGTCAATCGCGGCCAAGGTCTCCCGACCATACACCTCGGGCTCGCGCGTTCCCAGCAAGTTGAGGTTGGGTCCGTGTAGGACTAGGATGCTAGTCAAGTTGGCCTCCACTGTTTCGCGCTACCACGCAGGTCCACGCCCCTTTTGCCAAGGTTGTATCGACCTCCAATTTAGCTTCTGCGACCCAGCGGCAAAAAGCCGCTTCTTCCCGCGTCAGCAAACCCGAAAACGCGATCCGTCCATCCGCCGCCAATAAGCCGCGCAAAGGGGCCAAAAGGGGCCGCAGCACGTGGCTTTGGATGTTGGCCAAGACCAAGTCAAAGGACCTTTCCGCGACCGCCTCCACCCCCCCCAGCCGCACCTTTACCTGCCCCGAGCCGATGCGGTTGTGCACCAAGTTTTCCCGCGCATTGGCCACGGCCTTCTCGTCAATGTCTAAGGCCAGTACCGGCCCCGCCCCCAGCAGCGCGGCCGCAATGCTGAGAATGCCGCTGCCCGTCCCCAAGTCCAGACAGCGTGCCCCAGGGCGCAGATAGCACTCCAGAGCCTGCAAGCAGAGTTGGGTCGATTCGTGCGCGCCCGTGCCAAAGGCCATTTTGGGGTCTATGCTCACGGCGCTTTGGCCCTCGGCTATTTCGACCGGAATCCACGAAGGGTGGACGACGATCCGCTCGGTGGCCCACACCGGCGCGAAGAACCGCCGCCACTCGGCCTCCCAATCCCGCTCCTCCACGCATTCGGTGCCTATCGGCGACATCGAGCCGAGCGCGGAGAGCCGATGCGTCAGCTCGCGCCGAATCCCAGCCAAATCGCGCGCCGGATCAGCAGCAAAGTACGCGCTCAACTGAGTCCGCTCCCCCACCTCCTCGGCCTGCAGGCCACAGCTACCCAGCGCGTACGCCCACGCGCTCACGTCGTCGGCGCAGGCCGCAGGCACCTCTAGCCGCAAGCACTGCCAAGCCCGTTTATTCACTGGCCTCCAAGCGGCGCAGCTCGGCGACTAGACCTTGGCCGATTGCGGCGAAAAGGGGGTCGGACATAGCCCGCCCTTCATCCCCGCTCTGGCGGATCGCCGTCGAGAGGGGCAGCGCACCCAAGAAGGGCAACCCCAACCGATCCGCCGCCTCGCGCCCCCCGCCGCATCCGAAGATCTCGTGGCGCTGGCCGCATTGGCTGCACAGGTAGTAGCTCATGTTTTCGACGACCCCGAGGATATCCACCTCCACCTTGGAAAACATGGCGATGCCCCGCTCCACATCCTCGAGTGCCACGCTCTGCGGAGTGGTCACGATCAAGGCACCGGACAGGGCTACGGCTTGGCTCAAGGTAAGCGGCACATCTCCAGTGCCGGGCGGCAGATCGATCAACAAATAGTCGAGCGGCCCCCACTCTACTTGGTGCAAAAACTGCTGCAGCGCCCGGGCTAAGAGCGGCCCCCGCCAGACCACGGGCGCATCCTCGCCGGCGATAAAACCAATCGACATCAGGGCGACCCCGGCCTTGTACACCGGGCGCATAGTGCCCTCCAGCCCGGTTGCGGGCTGCTGCCTGATACCCATCATCAAGGGGATGCTCGGGCCGTAGATGTCCGCGTCGAGGAGACCGACGCGGGCCCCTTGGGCCGCCAGACTCACGGCCAAGTTGATACTTACAGTCGATTTGCCCACGCCGCCCTTGGCGCTGGCAATGGCGACGGCATGGCGCACTTGGGCTAAGGGACCGGTTCGGGGAACGGACAAACGCACCTGCTTTTAGGACCCGAAGGCCTTGCACACTTTGGCGAAGAAGCTCTCGCCCTCTTTGGCGACGCGCGCTTTTTCGAGCTGGGCTAGCTCGGTGAAAAGTTCGCGCTCTCGTCGACTGAGGCCCTCGGGAGTCCACAAGACGACCTCGACTAGCTGGTCGCCGACGCCGCGGCCGTTGACGTCCGGGATGCCCCGGCCGCCCATGCGAAAGACGCGCCCCGACTGGGTGCCAGCGGGGATTTTCAACATGGCCTTGCCGGACAAGGTCGGGACTTCTAGCTCCGCGCCCAGTGCGGCTTGGCCAAAACCCAAGGGCAATTGGTAGATCACGTGGTTGCCGTCGCGGGTGAAATAGTCGTGCTCTTTTTCCTCTATAAAGACCAAGCAATCCCCGGCCGGCCCATTGCGCGGCCCGACTTCGCCTTGGCCGCGCAATGGAATGTAGTTGCCCTCTTGGACGCCGGCGGGAATCCGCACCGTCAGGGTCGTTTGGCCGCGCTCGCGGCCCTCACCCCGGCACTCTGGACAGGGATTGGACACAATGTGGCCCTCCCCTTGGCAGGTCGGACACGTCACCACAGTCATCGACGGCCCGAAGAGGGTGCGCGCCATCTGCTGCACTTGGCCCTGCCCGCCGCAAGTGCCGCAGGCCTTGCGGCCCGCTCCACTGGCCGCGCCGGTCCCCTCGCAGCTTTTGCAGCGCTGCAAGCGCGTCAGGGCGATGTTCTTTTCCACACCCGTGGCGATTTCCTCTAGGGTCAAGGACACCTTGATCTTCAAGTCGCGGCCTTGCGTCCCCTTCACCGATCCCCGCGACCGCCGAACCCCGCCGAAGAAGCTCTCGAAAATATCGCCGAAAATGTCTTGAAAATCGCCCGCGTGCGAAAAATCCGACCACTGAAAGCCACCGCTGCCAAAATTGCTCTCAATGCCGGCGTGGCCAAAGCGGTCGTACGCGGCCTTCTTCTCTGGATCTGAAAGCACCTCGTATGCTTCGGATGCCTCCTTGAATTGCTCCTCGGCCGCTGCGTCTCCGGGATTGCGATCGGGATGGTACTTCAGGGCCTTCTTGCGATAGGCCCCTTTGATCGCGCTTTCGCTGGCGTCCCGCTCGACGCCCAGTACCTCGTAGTAGTCCCTTTTGGACATTCGGTTCCTCAGTTCTCGGCGCTCGCCCTGCTGACGACGACGCGCGCGTAACGGACCACCTTGTCGTTGAGTTTGTAGCCCTTTTCCATTTCCTCAATGACCGTACCCGGGGCGCGCTCGCCATCCGGGACTTCGGCTAGGGCCTCGTGGACTTCGGGGTCAAAAGGCTGCCCCACCGACTCAATCTCGGCTAGTCCATAGCCTTTGAGCACGTCGTTGAATTGGCCGCAAATCAACTCGACGCCCTGCTTGAGCAACTCGGCTTCTTGGGTCTCCTGACGGAGGGCGCGGCGCAAGTTGTCTAAGATAGGCGCGACTTGCAGCAAGACATCGCGCAAAGTCTCATCCCGCGCTTCCGCACGCATCCGCACCGTGCGCTTGCGATAGTTATCCAACTCGGCGACCGCGCGCACATAGCGGTCGTAATTAGCCGCGGCCTCGGCGCGAGCAGCCTCGAGCTCGGCCAACCCGTCGGCCTCAGGCTCGGCCACTGCTTCTTCCTGTGCCGCCGCCGCTTCCTCCTGCGGCTCGACGACACCCTCCGTGCTCGCCTCTTCTACTGCGACGCGGTCCTGAGTTTCGCGCTCGCTCATCGACGCTCCTTACTTTTACTTGTGAATTAGATTGGGACAAAAACTCGCTAGCAGACCAGATTCGCCGCTCGGGAGGCCGCGCAATTGACCAAGTTCACCAAGGATCTGTAAGGCATGCGCGTCGGGCCGATCACGCCGATTACGCCGATCACGCCTTTGGCTCCGGCGACCTCGTAGCTGGCTGTTACCATGCTGCACCGCCCCATCGCCCGCGGCCGGTGCTCGGAACCAATGGTGATGACCACGCCACGCCGCTCGCTCATAAGCTGGGCGAGGAGGTCCTTTTTTTCTACCAAATCGACTAAACCAGCCACTTGGCTCGGATCGTCAAATTCGGGTTTTAGGCAGAGATTGCGGGTCCCCGAGACGTGGAGATCGGCACCGCGGATGATAGCCAAGCCTTCGATCTGCCGCACGACGGCCTCCACAACCGGCCGCGGGACCGGCCCCAACTCGGCCATTCGCGCTGCGACCGCGTCTTGGATCTCAGCCATCGTCAACCCGTGCAAGCGCTCGTTAAAAAGCCGGCTCAGCGCCTCTAAGTCGCGCTGCGACACCGCACAATTTACTTCGACCATCAAGCTCTTTGTCAGGCCTCCCCGGATCGTGACGACGAGCAACAGGCGACGCTCCCCCAAGTGCCAAAGCTCCAGCTTGTGAAAGATGCCCTGATTAAAGCGCGGCGCCAAAACCAACCCGAGTTGGTTCGACAGATCGCCGATGGTCCGCGCCAGTTGATACAGGATCTCCTCGTAATCACCCTCCTGTTGTGCGGCTTCCATCTGCTGTCGCAGGGAGCTCTCAGCCTCGTCTAGGCCAGCGTCTGCCGTCGCCATGCAGCGCTGTACGTAGAATCGGTATCCCTTTTCAGAGGGAATGCGGCCGGCCGAGACATGGGGCTGGCAGACGTAGCCCTTTTCCTCTAGAGAGGCCAAGGTATTGCGTATGGTAGCCGAGCTAACGCCCATATTCTCACACTGGTTCAACGTCTGCGAGCCAACCGGGACACCGCGGGCAACGTGGACTTTGACCAAGGCAAGAAGAACTTGGATTTCGCGTTTGGATAGCGGGATAGTGGCCATGGCCGAAAAGCATCTCCAGCGGCATAAACGCCAGATAAATACTGAGGTTTTGAAATAATAAAAGCCGCCGATTGCTTGTCAAGGCTCGCTTACCAGCTTGCTTGACAGCCGATTTACAGAATCGTACTATTGAATCTTTGTTTTTTCTAACCACCTTAAAGCATTATTCGACGCGAGAAAGGAATTCTCATGGCCAAAGCCAAACCGAAAGCCAAAGCTAAACCGAAAGCCAAAGCCAAGTCCTCTGGGCTCAGCGCGGTCGAGGCTGCGCTGGCCTTAGCACGCGAGCAGAACGCGCAGATGGTCGATTTCAAGTTCGTCGATCTGCCCGGCACCTGGCAGCACTTCACCATGCCCGCCGCCGCCCTCGAACCCGACCTGTTCGACGACGGCCTCGGCTTTGATGGCTCCTCCATTCGCGGATGGCAGGAAATCAACGAATCCGACATGCTCGTGCGGCCCGATCCGACCACCGCGATGATGGACCCCTTCACGGGGGTGCCCACTCTGTCGCTGATCTGCTCAATTGAAGACCCCATCACCCGCCAGCCCTATGCCCGCGACCCCCGCGGCGTCGCCCGGCGCGCCGAAGCCTACCTGCTGCGCACCCAACTGGCCGACACGGCCTTTTTTGGCCCCGAAGCGGAGTTTTTCGTCTTCGACGACATCCAGTTCGACCAGCAAGCCCATCAAGCCTTTTATGCGATTGACTCGGCCGAAGGCCGCTGGAACAGCGGCGCCGACGAAGGACCCAACCTCGGCTACAAGCCCGACTACAAGGGCGGCTACTTCCCCGTGCCGCCCACCGACTCCCAGCACGACCTCCGCACCCAGATGGTGCAGACGATGATCGACTGCGGCATCGACGTGGAGATTCACCACCACGAGGTGGGCACCGCCGGCCAGGGCGAAATCGACATCCGCTTTTGTCCGCTGTTGATCTGCGCCGACCGGATGATGCTGTATAAATACATCGTCAAGAATGTGGCGCGTCAGCACGGCAAGACGGCCACCTTCATGCCCAAGCCCCTGTTTGAGGACAACGGCACGGGCATGCACACCCACCAGAGCCTGTGGCAGGGCGACCAACCCCTGTTTGCCGGCAGCGGCTACGCCGGCTTGAGCTCGATGGCGCTGCACTACATCGGCGGGCTGTTGCACCACGCACCCGCGCTGTTGGCGTTTACCAATCCGACGACCAACTCCTACAAGCGGCTGGTGCCGGGCTACGAAGCACCGGTCAACTTGGCGTATTCGCAGCGCAACCGCAGTGCGTCGGTGCGCATTCCGATGTATTCGCCTAGTCCCAAGAGCAAGCGGGTGGAGTTTCGCTGTCCAGACCCGTCGTGCAACATCTACTTGGCGCTGTCGGCGATGCTGATGGCGGGGTTGGACGGGATTGAGCAGCAGATGGACCCGGGGGCACCGCTGGACAAGAATCTGTATGACCTGTCGGCGGAAGAGCGCGCCGGGGTGCCGCAGACGGCTGCATCGTTGGAGGCGTCGTTGGATCACTTGGAGCAGGATCGGGACTTTCTGCTGCAAGGCGATGTCTTCTCCGACGACCTGATCGACGCTTGGATCGACTACAAGCGCACCGAAGAGGTCGATGCCATCCGCTTGCGTCCCCATCCCTATGAGTTCGCACTCTACTACGACGTGTAAACAACTATCAACTACGGGCACGCGCGGCAAGGGAAGATTTCCACTGGGGGAATCTTCCCTTGCTCTATATACACCCTACGGCCACACCTCGTGAAACTCGTCATCGGCAGCCGCGGCAGCCAACTCGCCCTCGTCCAAGCCCACGAGGTCCGCAACCGCTTACTCGCGCTGCACCACAGGCTAGACATTGAGATTTCAATCATCCGCACCACCGGCGACGCGACGACGGATTCGCTGCGCAGCTTGGGAGGCACGGGCGTTTTTACCAAAGCCCTCGAATCCGCTCTACTAGCCGAGCACATCGACCTAGCGGTCCACAGCTTGAAAGACCTGCCGACCCAGATGGACCCCGACCTCGCCCTCGTCGCCACACCCGAGCGGGAAGATGTGCGCGACGCCCTCATCGGCCCCGGCATCTTTTCGCTGGCCGACTTGCCGGACGGCGCGAGGGTGGGCACGGGCAGCCTGCGGCGCCGCGCCCAACTCAAGGCCCTGCGTCCCGATCTGAACATTCTAGATATCCGCGGCAATCTAGACACCCGCATCGACAAGGCCATGCGCGGCGAGTGCGATGCGGTCGTCTTGGCCGTTGCCGGACTCAACCGCCTCGGCTGGCAGGAGCGCGTCAGCTGCTACCTGCCCCTGCATCAGGTCCTGCCCGCGCCCGGCCAAGGCGCTTTAGGGCTGCAAATGTGCGCCGATCATCCTGCACGCCCGGCCGTCGCAGCTCTCAACCACGCCCCAACTCTAGCTGCGGTACAAGCCGAGCGTCACCTACTGCACGCTCTACGCGCCGGGTGCCACGCGCCCGTCGGCACTTGGGGCCGCATCGAGGGCGACCTCCTCGCGCTCGACGGCTTGGTGGGCCATCCCGAAGGCACCCAGTTGCTGCGCGCCGAATTGCGCGCGCCCGGCACCTGCGCCGAGTCCCTAGGCGCATCCCTTGCCGACGCCCTGCGCGCTCAAGGTGCCGACGCCCTCTTGCAGGAGCCCTGATGTCCGCTGAATACGCCACCCCGGGCACTGTGTACATCGTCGGGGCTGGCCCCGGCGACCCCGGCCTGCTGACCCTCAAGGGCCTGCGCTACCTGCGCGAGGCCGCGGTCGTCCTCTACGATGACCTCCTCGACAGCCGCTTGCTCAACCTAGTGCCCAACACGTGTGAGCAAATCGCGGTCGGCAAACGCGGGGGGCGCAAAAACCCCTCCCAAGACGCAATCCATGCGCTCCTCGTCGCTCGCGCCCGCCAAGGCCATATCGTCGTCCGCCTCAAAGGCGGCGATCCCTTCATCTTCGGCCGCGGCGGCGAAGAGGCCCTGCACCTACGCCGGGCCGGGATCCCCTTTGAAGTTGTCTCCGGCGTCTCCGCGGCCTCTGGCGTCTTGGCCTACGCAGGTATCCCCCTGACCCATCGCGGCACGGCCTCGGCCGCGCTGTTAGTCACCGGCAATGAGGATCCGGCCAAGCCCGACGCAGCCATCAACTGGGATCAGCTAGCGGCCTTTGACGGCACCCTCGTCATCTTCATGGCCATCCGCAAGCTCGCCAATATATGCCAGCATCTCGTCGCTGGAGGCCGGCCGGCCTCGACGCCAGCCGCAGCCATCGAATGGGGTACTTGGCCCGACCAGCGCACGGTCGTCGCCGATCTCCAACACCTACCGTCCCGAGCCGTTGCCCAGCAAATCCGCTCGCCGGCCCTCATCGCAATCGGCTCAGTCGTCGCGCTGCGCCAAGAGCTCAACTGGTTTGAGAACAAGCCGCTCTTTGGTCGCCGTTTGCTCGTCACCCGCAGCCGCGAACAGGCCGGCCCCCTCCAGCAACGCCTCGAAGCCGAAGGGGCGGCCGTATCGACGCTGCCCCTCCTGCACATCGGCCCACCCGACGACTGGACGGCTGTGGATGCGGCCCAAGACCGGCTCGGACGTGCTGCCTGGGTCGTCTTCACCAGCCCCAACAGCGTGTCCTTTTTCTGCAACCGGCTCTACCAGCGCGGCCTCGACGCCCGGGCCTTTGCCCACACGCGCATAGCGGCCGTCGGCTTGGCTACGGCCGCGGCGCTGCGCCAACAGGGCTTAGTCGCCGATCTCGTGCCCCCGAGCCAATCGCAGGCTGCGTTAGCCAGTGCCTTTGCCGCATTCGAGGTGACCGACCAAGAGATCCTCTTGCCAGCCTCTTCCATTGGGCGCACCGAACTCGCCGATACGCTCGCGGCCCGCGGTGCCCAAGTTCACCACCTAACGACGTACGTAAATCGCCTGCCGGACCAAGTCGCTCTCCCCGCCGTGCTGGCCGAGAACAAACTCGACCTCATCGTCTTTGCCAGCCCCTCCAGCGTCCACAATTTTCATCAGGTCCTAGGGCCAAAACGCGCGGAGGCCGCATTGGCCCGCACCCACATCGCCGGCATTGGCCCGACCACGGCCGCGGCCGTGCGCCAGCTCGGGTTTGCCGTTCACGTGCAGCCCAGCGAAAGCAGTATCCCCTCGCTGGTCCAAGCCATCATCGCCTTCTACGCCCCGTGAAGACCTATCCAGCCGGCAAGCTGCCTCCCACTGAACTAGGCCGTCTGCTCAATGCCTATACCCACCGCCACGAACGCCTGCTCGTGCCGCCGACCGTGGGCGAGGACGCGGCGGTCATCGACTGCGGCGATCGCTTGCTAGTGGCCAAGACCGACCCTATCACCTTTGCCAGCGACGAGATTGGCTGGTACGCAGTCCACGTCAATGCCAACGACATTGCCGCCATGGGAGCGACGCCCCGCTTCTTTCTCAGCACCATCCTCCTCCCCGCCGGACATGCCACGCCCGAGCTTGTGTCATCCATTTTCCGCTCCATCCACCAAGCCGCCGAGGACTTGGGGGTCGCTGTCTGCGGCGGCCACACAGAGGTGATCTATGGGCTCGACCGCCCCCTAGTCATCGGCCAGATGCTCGGGGAAACCACGCGCGACCGCTTGGTGCGTTCCTCGGGCTTGCGGCCTGGTCACGCCCTGCTCCTGACCAAGGGCTTGGGCATTGAAGCCACCGCCATCATCGCCCGCGAAAAACGCGTGCAACTGCGCGATCGCGGCTGTACGCCCGCCTTTTTGGACGCCTGCGCCGACTTCCTCCACACGCCCGGCATCAGCGTCGTGCGCGATGCCCAAGTCGCCGCCCAAGCCGGACCAGTCACGGCCCTGCACGATCCGACCGAAGGCGGGGTCGCCACGGGCTTGTGGGAATTGGCCACTGCGTCTGCGGTGGGCGCAGAAATCAACTACCACGCCCTGCCCATCGATCCAGCCACAGCGCGTCTCTGCGCGGCCTTTGAACTCGATCCCCTCGGCGTGATTTCTTCGGGTGCGCTACTGATCGGCTGCGCGGCCGATTCCGCTGACGCCATACTCGCGGCCCTGCACGACGCCAACATAGCCGCAGCCCGCATCGGCACGGTCCGTCCCCCTTCCTTCGGACTTCAGCTACGCCGCGATAGCCATCTGACGCCATTGCCCACTTTCCCGGTGGACGAGATCGCGCGCCTCTTTGCCTAATCGCGGTCTTGCCGGTACGAGAGCGGGAACGCGGTGGTCGAGTAGAGAGGAAATGTAATGTATAGGGAAGGGTGTTATTGGATGTTGGAGGCCATAACCAGCCGGCCATCGCCCCGTATGCCCACAAGGAGTTCTCTGCCGACGCCACGAAGCCATATTCGCGAGCATCAACGAGAGTTGCAGCCCTAACTAAAAAAGGGCCTTTCCTCACTCAATCTCATACACCACAGTGACATTCACGGTGACAGTGAGTTCACCTGAGACAATGGGAGTGGAAGTACGCGCGGCGTCACCAAAGGCGGCTTCTGCAGCCGCATACTGGATTGGCGGACCTCCGAAAGAGGTATCTTCAGTGATAGTAATAGGTTCTCCTAGCGTTACACCACTTGCTTTCGCTAAGGTTTGCGCTTTCGCTTCAGCATCCTTTACCGCCAAATTACGTGCTTCGGTTTGTAATGGTGTAGTATCATCAATCATAAATTGAATAGAGTTAATAACAATGCCATCCCCGCCCGCTGCGGCGGCACCATCTATGACATCACTAAGGGTTGCCAATTCTCGGACCTTCGCCCGAACGGTGTTGTTTACTCTGTAACCACGAAGTATGCGTCCGTTGTCTGTATAGTCGTACTGGGGATAGATACTGAAATTCTCAGTTTTAATGTCTTTTTCAACGACGTTGCTCGCTTTCAGAGAATTTATTAACGCTGTCATCGCACTCGCAGCTTCTTCACGTGCTTCTGCGACTGTCTCTTTCTCAACAGACACACCTACATCGAGCGTTGCAATATCTGGTTCACCAGTAACTGAACCGCTCCCGATTACATGGATAGTTCTGTCAACTATTGAGGACGATAATACCTGCGAGCCAACATGCAAATCACAGGCCGTGAGTGTTAAAATCAGCAATGTGCCGATCGCTAAAAACCAATAATTACATCTTTTCATTTTTTCTCCTATAAATCTCGACGAAAACTACGCCGCTTGACCTGATCCCCTAAAAGACCCTTTATAATTCTTCTAAGTACACGACAGTAAGCTAAGTTGTGGTACAGCCCCGATTTAGGTTTATTTGTAACCGTCGAAGATTGCATCTAAATCCTAAATACAGGAGCTGTACCATGCTTATTCATACGCTAAAGAAAGCCCTCACGCAAGGGTCGGTATCCCTCACGCGCCATCGTATCGACCTAATCAGTCATTTGGTGTGTGCGCTGATTCAAGTGCGTTCGGTCAATATGAAGAAGCTCGCGTGTAGCCTATCGGGTCGCGCCCAAATCGATAGTCACTATCGACGTCTTCAGCGTTTTTTCAGCAGTGGGGTCTCCCCGTCGGTGTTTACCCCGTGGATCGTCTCCAAGGTAGTCCGCCCCAACCAACCCCCAGTGTTGGTCATGGATCGCACCCATTGGAAGTTGGGTCGCACCGATCTGAATGTGTTGTGTGTCGGCTTGGTCTATCAAGGGGTGTCTATTCCGTTGGCCTATCAGTCCTTGCAAAAGCCGGGCAACTCCAACACCGACGCACGCAAACACCTGCTGACCGAGGTATTGTCCTACCTCGATCCGGGCGTGTGCTGCTTGGTCGCGGACCGCGAGTTTATCGGTCGGGACTGGTTTGCTTTTCTGCTGGAGCAACCAGTCGATTTTGTCATCCGCCTACGTGGTAATACCTCGCTTACCCTCGACGATGGCCGGCGGCGCGATGGGACTCATTTTGAATGAACGGAGGCCGAGAGGCACCACCCGATATTATCCCCAGACGACCCTCTATGACGGCTTGACCCTGAATTTGGTGTGTCATCGCCCCGTCCGTGGCGAACGCATCCTGCTGATTACCAATCGAACCGATCTCCAACAGGTGCTGGCACTCTATGGCCAGCGTTGGGCTATTGAGACGACCTTTGCTTGTTTGAAGTCGAGGGGGTTTAACCTCGAAGATACTCATTTGACCCACCCCCAACGCTTGCACCTGCTGATGGGACTGCTGGCGTGGACGCTGCTATGGGCACTACTGGTCGGACAGCAGTTACATCACACCAAACCCATCCCGATAAAAAAACATGGACGACCAGCCATAAGCCTGTTTCGACGAGGATTAGACCCACTCACACCGATCATTTTGTTCGCAGTCGAAATAGCGGAGGACGCGTTGACGATTAGCTTTACCAAGTTCCCGACGAAGCGTTGGTGACTGCACAAGCTTCAACATTGCCGCTGCCGACGACCGTGCGGAAATAGGTGCTAAGGGTTTTTCAAAGAGGCTATTATTTTTTTTATCCCCCTTGTACATCCGGATTAATGTATCTTTCCAGAAGAATCATACTGCAAAGGCGAATCTTTTCTTTGTCTTTGATTCTCTTGATCAAGCGATGGTAGCTGTACAGCACCTTAAAGAGATGGCCGGCTGCGACCCAATCGCCGTTAAGGTTTGACGCTGAGTCCATTGGGGTATTCCAACGAGCTACATTCTCCTCGTTCTCCCAATAACTTTTGTTCATGACGTCCTCCAGCGTCACAAGATGCACTTTGGGATGACGTTTGGAATCGACCTCGGGGGGGGGAATATTGATATGAGCCCTGTGACCAGCATGTCCGGCTTTAGCAAGGTCTCTATAGCCCATCATTTCCAGATTCATCAAAGCGTCGGTATGGGTCACCATGTGGGTGAAATTCGGTCTCTTAATCGAAGGACGGCCCAGGACATCCTTGAATCTCGCGATAATGTCAAGGGTCGCCTCAATCATGGCCTGAGTACCGGTGTAGGGTACTTGGCCCTCTGATTTCTCGGGGGTTTTCTTGGCAATCGCGTGGCTAAGTCCTGTTAACCTGTTGATCAGAGTTGGTTGGGCCATATGAGGCACGTCACGTAAAGCTTTCGTCGATAGAGATGCGAATATCACAGCATGACCATGCTCACGCAACCCACCCTGGATGGCCGGGAAAAGGGCTTTGGGCACCTCTTCAATCAACGTCTTGTTGGCCGGCTCCTTTGGGAGCGGAGTGAATTGTGACTCCCGAAGAATTAGAATGTTATCCAATTGTTTTTTTATACCGATGACCGTTTCTTCGTTGAGGTTGTTTTCCTTACACAGATAGTAGCCCGCGAGAACGCAGGCTCCCCAATGGGCACCAAACCAGCCCTTGGCCTTGGCCATGCCAGTGAGCCCCTTTACGAGATATGAATCACTCAGGGCGTTCTTATCTAACGGAGTCATCAAACACTCGCTCGGTGAATGCCGAGATGGCCGATGATGGCCGTACAATGCTTTACAATGTTTTTCCTGTTCATTTTGCAACTCCAAGGCACGGCGAAATCCGAGTAAGTCGCTGAATGCGAACGACGGGTTCTTCTTGAAGCGGTTCGAGATGCCTAGATAGCCTCCAGATCAGGTCCGGAATCGCCGCTGTCGAGCGGGTTCAGCAGGTTGGCGGTCTCGTAAACATCCGTCATCCCGTCGTTGTCGTCATCCGAGTCGCAGGTATCTCCCGCGCCTTCCCCGTCAGTGTTCAACTGGCTGGTGCTGGCATCGCTGGGTATCAGCGTGCCGTTTGCTACGAACCGGAAATTGTCCTTTAGTCCAGAATACCGTCCGCATCACTGTCCCGGGGATACAGGTCAGGGATCCTTTCACATCGGTAAACCTGGATACGGGCCTCCGGATCTGGATCGAACATTGACAGGTCGAAAACCTTTACTACAGGTGTATCATGTGTCACTTCAATAATTCGCGTGGATACCTCGCCCAGCCCCAAGTCGGCATTGCGCACACCGCCGGTGTGACTGGTACTGCCGAAGGTAATCAGGACATTACCCGTTGTCGACAACCAGTTGGCGTCACTGCCACGCCCGGAATACAGACGCTCAGCTATCTCCTTGCCGTATTCCCATACCTGCCTGATCTCCATGTTCTCCTCGTTCACGGCATACTCCACCGCCCTGCTGTAGTTCTGGCTGGCAGGAGTCTTTGTTTTGCCATCGAAAGGGCTTGCTCGGACATTTCCATTGTCAAAAAGAATTATAGTTCCTGTAGGTGTAATCATAGAGGTATGCTGGTGATACTGCCACTCAAATGGTTCTCCCACGGGTGTCAGCAAAAAGGGTTGAAACTCAGTCGACCAGTTCTCGTGCGGTCCCAAGATCCACTTTAATTCACCAGCGCGGGTAAACTTGATAACAGCGTCTTGGTGCCGGGCGGAGATGATGATGGAGTCATCCCTCGGATCGTGGATGACGGAGTTCACATGTACCCAGTCGAATCCGAGCGGATTCAGTTCAGCCGGCCTGGTGTTCAGTGAGTGATAGCCGATACGCTCGGTATCGAGGATATCAACCAGAGGCCAGATATTCAGTAGATTCCCCTGCTGGTCGAATTCCACTATCGGGTTATCTTCAATAGTCGCACTTGCCCGGGGCGCGTCCGGATCCGTTTCCGAGGTCGGGAAATTTTCAACAGTTGCCTGTGTGATGGTGATACTCAGGTAGGTCTGGACAACCGTGGGATACATGTCGTGGGTCAATCTGGTTCCCGGGTCTGCGAGCGTCATTCGGCTGACCTGATTACCAAGCAAATCGATTTCGATTACATCGTTATCTGTCCGGTACAGCAGGTTGCCGTTATCAAGCTGGTAGTTGGTGAGGCCGGCGAGGGTTGAATACCACACCTCTTGTCCCGCGTTATCAACGATTATGGTGTAGCCGGGATCACCCGCAGCGCGAACGAATCTAGCCATCATTGTATAACCGGGCTCCATCAGGCCGGGTTCGCTGACCAGTACATTGATGCTCGGGAAATCCGCGGGCAGTGCCGGCGTGGTGACCGTCAGTGCCGGAGTCAGTACCTGCTGCTGGTTATGCCGATCGGTGAGAATGACATCTATCGTGTAATCCGTAGCGGGTTTCAGTCCCAGCAACGGCACTGCAAACTGGCTACTGAATTCGGCAAATTCGATGGTCCGGTTGTCCGCCCCGTCGCTCACTTGGAGCGTGATCCGCACGGGTTCGTCCGTTTCCAGTTGAATCAGGCCCGCCAGTGGCGTTACTCCGTTGGGGTCCATGGTGAGTGTCGGTCCTGAAATAACCGTTATCATGGTATATGTAATTCCCCTATTCCCCTTCGGTGAACGGGAATATTGTCAATTCCCCCCGGCATAGTTCGGTGTTTCCGATCACATTTTTCTCTTCAATACCGAACGGGTCTGTATTAACGCCCACAGCAGACGAGGCAACAGATCGGCTTGGTAGCGCGTCATCGAGCAAGCCCCTTGACACAGCGCCCGTTTTAACGTATGAAATACGCTCACAGTGTAACTCCAAGTGATTAGGAAAATGGTTATTGGACACAACCAATAAACCTAACCAAGGGTTGCACTGCAACTTAGTTGGTGTCGTGTAGTAAGTTTATACCCTTAATTTGTTTACCCTCCAGTGGTTTGTCAACAAGAAAGGAGATCATTAGTGGCGTACAAGTTTCCGCCGGGCGCGATGTACCTCATGCCCACTCACTTCGGACCGATGACGGGACCGCGGCCCCGACGGCAAAGGCTATGCCTGCATCGATACCCCATAGAAAAATATCTCCTCCGAATAGGCAGATCGTCAGTACATCCAGAGATACCTCGACAACTATCCCGCAGGGTAGCCATGCACAACTCAAACGTCTTCGGAGATAAATGGCAATGAGCGCAAAATACGAGTGGTGCCGCGTCGCGGAGAACGCTGCATTCGCGGCTCGCGATGGTGCTGGCGCATTGGTGTTCAGGGATAGAATGTGGCTGCTGGGCGGCTGGAATCCCGGGGATAAAGTCCACTTCCCCCTGATCTGCAACAGTGAGGTCTGGTCGTCGCCCGATGGGACCTCCTGGACGCTTGAGAATCCCCATGCGCCCTGGGAGGGGCGGCATACGGCCGGATATGCGGTGCATGACGGCCGGATGTGGATCGTGGGTGGCGATTGCAATCAAGGCCATTATCAGAACGATGTCTGGAGCAGTGCGGACGGTATTCATTGGAATCTGGCGCATGATCGCGTGCCGTGGGCTCCCCGGGCACTCCATTACACCCTAGCCTTTGACGGCCGGATCTGGGTGATGGGCGGGCAGACGCTGCCCGATTTTGGCGGCGGTGATGAGGTCTTCTACAACGATGTGTGGAGTTCGGCCGATGGGATTAGCTGGACCCGGGTTACCGAGCACGCTCCGTGGGTGCCCAGAGGGATGATCGGCGGAGCCGTTGTACACGACAACAGGATGTGGATTCTGGGCGGGGGCACCTATGATACGCCTGCAACTCCCATTCGCAACTTCTACAATGATGTGTGGAGTTCGGCCGATGGGGTGAACTGGGAACAGCACCTAACGCACGCTCCGTGGGCACCTAGGCAATACCACGAGGTGGCCGCGTTCGATGACTGTATGTGGGTGTTAGAAGGCTATGCGGCAGAGAGCGGAAATCGCCGCGATGTGTGGTATTCGGCTGATGGCGTAGAATGGACCGAATTGCCCGATACCCCCTGGGCACCCCGCCATGCGGCAAGCGTGTTCGCGTACGATGGGTCGCTGTGGATGGTGGCGGGGAATAATATGGAGCCGGATGTCTGGAGGCTTTCGCCCAAGAAATGCAGAGCCGCGCCAACAGCGGTTTCCAGCAGCCCGACGAAGCGCGCGCTGGAAGAGGCCGCCAGACGGGGATGAAAGATAGTATTTAGCTACAAGGCGTCGGGCTACCGACCCCGACCCCGCCCGCTATCTTGACATCAACGACGAGCGCTAGCTACTTTCCCTCCTGCACGCAGAGGATTGTCCATGCCCTTCCAAACCCACTTCGACTTCCGCCATCCCACCCGCATCGTCCACGGCCCCGGAGCTATCGCCGGCTTGGCGGCTTGCTTCTCGCCGGCCGACAAGGTGCTGATCGTCTCCGATCAGGTCTTAGGGGAAATTGGCACTGTGGAAGCGATCGTCGCCGCTCTCGGCAACATCCCCCATGCCGTCTATCTCAAAGACGGTTCGAGCGAGCCGACCGAAGAATCTGTCGAGGCCGGGGCCCAGACCTACCAACGAGAACGCTGCACCGCCATCATCGGCCTCGGCGGTGGCTCACCTATGGACGTGGCCAAGATGATCGGCGTACTCGCGTCCAACGACGGCCGCATCACCGAGTATCTAGGCAGCGGAAAAGTCGCAAATGACCTGCCCTATCTCGCCTGCGTCCCCACGACCTACGGCACCGCCAGCGAAGTCACGCCCTTCGCCGTGCTGGACAACCCCGCCAGCGGCAACAAAGATCCGGTCATTAGCTGGAAAATCGCGCCCCAAGTCGGCGTCCTCGACCCCGACCTATCGGTCGCCCTGCCCACCTCCATCGGCGCGGCCACCGGCCTAGACGCCCTGACCCACGCGCTCGAATCCTATATCAACCTAGCGGCCACGCCCATCACCGAGGGCATCGCGCTGCACGCCATCCGCCTCATCGGCCACAACCTGCGCCTAGCCTGCGCCAACGACCACTCGCTAGCCGCCACCGAAAACATGCTCATCGCCAGTATGTTGGCCGGCGTCGCCTTTTCGCAAACGCGCCTCGGCAATGTCCACGCCATGTCCCATCCAGTCGGCGCCCACTACCACGTACATCACGGGCTGCTCAACGCCATCTTGCTGCCCTACGTCATGGAGTTCAACTGGCTGGCCTGCCCCGGCAAATTTGCCGCCATCGCCGAGGCGCTCGGCGCGCACATCGCCGGCTTAGACCAACGCCAAGCCGCGCTAGCCGCGCTAGCCGCGGTGCGCCATCTCAACGCCGACTTAGGCATCCCTGCCAAGCTGGGCGACGTCGGCGTCGATACGGCCCGCATCCCCACTATGGCGCACACCGCCATGCAGAGCGGCAACATCGCCGTCAATCCCCGCAAGACCAGCCAGCGCGATCTCGAAGCTCTATTCCAACAAGCCATTTAGGAGGTCCACCATGTCCCTGCCTCGCATGTTCCGCGTTCGCCAGCATTTCTCCGCGCCCACGGTCGAGAACATTCCCGCCGCCGTGCGCGCCGAAGTCCAAAAGCTCGGCCTCGACGCCAAAGTCGCGCCCGGCGAGACCATCGCCATCTCCGTCGGCAGCCGCGGCATTGCCAATATCGCGCTGGTGATCAAAAGCCTCGTGGCCGAATTCAAGGCCCTCGGCCTCCAGCCCTTCCTCGTCCCCGCCATGGGCAGCCACGGCGGCGGCATCGCCGAGGCGCAACAGGCCATCATCGAGGGCTACGGCGTCACCGAGGCGTACACCGGCGCGCCCATCAAGTCGTCCATGGAAACCGTACAGGTGGGCGCGACCGAGGACGGCGTTCCCGTCTTTTTTGACCAATACGCCTTCGAAGCCGACCACGTAGCCGTCGTCGGCCGCGTCAAGCCGCACACCGACTTTGTCGGCGAAATCGAAAGCGGCCTGCACAAGATGATGCTCATCGGCTTGGGCAAGCACAAAGGCGCGGCCCTGTACCACCAAGCCATTGTCCACTACAGCTTCGACCGCATCGTCCGCTCGGTCGGCCAAACCGTCATCGACCAGTGCGGAGTGCTCATGGGGCTGGCCTTAGTCGAAAATCAGTACGACCAAACCGCGCTGATCCGCGGCGTGGGGGCCGACGAATTCGTGGAGCGCGAAAAGGAATTGCTAGTCCTCGCCAAGCAATGGATGCCGCGCTTGCCCTTCGACGAAGTCGATCTGCTCATCGTCGATGCGATCGGCAAAAACATCTCCGGTGCCGGCATGGACACCAACGTCGTCGGCCGCAAGTTCCACGACAACCACGCCGCCGACAAGGAGTACCCCAAAGTAACCCGCATCCTAGTCCGCGGCCTGACCGAGGAAACCCACGGCAACGCCTCGGGGATCGGCACCGCTGAATACGCCCACAAGCGCGCCATCGAGCAGATGGACCGCGAGATCACCTACATCAACTGCATGACCGGCAACCACCCCTCGGGCGCACACCTCCCGCTCTACTTTGACACGGACCGCATCTGCATTGAAAAGGCCCTTGAGACTGTCGGCCTCGTCGAACCTGAAAACGCCAAGGTCCTGCGCATCCACAACACCCTGGAGCTAGGCGAGCTGTTCGTCTCAGAAGCCTATCGGCCCGAGCTGGAGCAGCGCGAGGATTTGGAAATCATCGCCGAGGCCGCGGCAATGGCCTTCGACGAAAACGGCGATTGGCCGCTTACCTTCTAGCAGATGACCAAAAAATCACGAGGCGTGTCTCCTATTTTCTTGGACGAGAAGCCGCAGCGTTCAGCGACCACCGGCTATACGCGCCGCCGCATTGTGTTCGGCTGGTACGGTGGGAAGTTCTCTCACCTCAACTGGCTGTTACCCCTGCTGCCGGAGTGTCATCATTACTGCGAACCATTTGCCGGCTCCGGAGCCGTGCTCATCAACCGGGCACCGGCGCCCGTCGAGACCTATAACGACCTCGATGGCGAGGTGGTGAATTTCTTTCGGGTGCTGCGCGACCAGCACCAAGCCCTGATCCGAGCCATCGCCCTGACGCCGTTTTCGCGCGAAGAATACTACTACGCCATCTACGGCAATACGGAGGCCATCACGGACCTAGAACGAGCCCGACGTTTTTACATCAGGGCGCGGCAGACCCGCACCGGGCTGGCGCAAACGGCCTCTCTCGGCCGTTGGGCCAATTGCAAGAATACGAGCCGCGCCGGTATGTCCGGCGTGGTCTCTCGCTGGTTGGGGGGTGTAGATGCGCTCGACGAGATTGCCCAGCGTCTGATCCGGGTTCAGATTGAAAACCGACCCGCTGTCGATGTCCTTCAGCTCTACGATAGTCGCAAGACCTTGTTTTACTGCGATCCTCCGTACTTACACGCCACTCGTGGCGATGCCAAAGCGTACAGGTTTGAAATGGACGAGGCCGAGCACCGCGCATTGGCAAAAGTCGGCCGTGGATGCAAGGGCAAGGTGGCCGTGTCCGGCTATGCACATCCTCTGATGGACGAGTTCTTCCCGCCCGATCACTGGTTCAAGACGGAGGGCCCGGACAAGACCATCCATTCCACCAAGGACAGCCGGCGCGAAGTGCTGTGGACTAATTACGAGCCGGAAGTACAAAAAGAGTTGTTTGAATGACGCCGGAAGAAATACTACACAACGTGTACGAGCAGGCTGCGGCGACCCTGCAAACCTCGGTCATATCCGATCCAACCATCAGAGCACGAGTAGATTATGTCTGCCGCTGCACGAGCAATCGCGCCGGGGTGCGCCTGCTTATGTCGTGCCTACTAGGAAAGCTAGACAAGCCCAACGTCGATCCACGCAAACCCTATACTGAAATTGGCGGCCCGGATAGCTTTTCTGGCCGCACCTATGATGAACAATATCTGATCCATTTCATCGATGAACATCGCTTACCCGTCAATCGGACGACAGCCTTCCTCACACCGACGCTACGCAATATCGACCATCCGCTGACCACGGGCCGAGAGCTTGTTGGCAGGCCCCGTGATCTCTACAAAAAAACGCTCGAACTACTCGAAGATGTGGCCGAGCAGCGGGTGGCCGCGGATGTTCTGCTTGTTGAAGTCGTCCGCCTCTTGATGCAGATGCGCGATGAGCGACAAACCCGCATAAACTCATTGCTCGGGGAATTAAGACGAACCACAGGGGCCTTTCCCCTATCGTCCGAGGCCATCGTCACCCTGATCGAACAGCATCTAGCCTGCAAAGGCGCAAGCCGCTTGCCGGTCCTCGTCGTGGCTGCGGCCTATCAGGCGGCCGGTACGCGGCTTGCCGAACGCATATTGCCGCTAAACCCACACAATGCCGCTGATTTGCAAACCGGCTCATTGGGAGATGTGGAAATTTGCCTCGTTGGGGAAGATTCTGTTGTAACGGCTTGCGAAATGAAGGCGAAGCGCGTCGATTACACTGACATCGACGCGGCACTAGCCAAGATCATCGGAGCACCTCATAGGATTGACAATTATCTATTCGTCACCACGGCTAGAATCGATCCGAGGGTAGCGGACTACGCGGCCGGATTTTACGAACAGAGCGATGGAGTCGAGATTGCTATTCTGGACTGCATTGGATTTATGCGGCACTTTTTGCACCTGTTCCACCGCGTCCGCGCCGACTATTTGAACGCCTACCAAAAATTGGTTTTGAACGAACCAGATTCAGCCGTAAGCCAAGCACTCAAGGAGGCTTTCCTAGCCCTGCGAAAGGCGGCTGAAAGTGATGAGTGAACCGCTCGACCGGCAACCACCCTTCGGACCCATCATGCGTTTCTTTTGTACCGCTGGCCCCGTCCGCAGCGAAGATCACTACTGTTTGCCGCCGCTGACGCGCCTAGCTCTCAGCGAGGTGTTGGCACTTATAGACCAACAGAAGTACTTCGTGCTACACGCGCCGCGGCAGACGGGCAAGACGACTTGCCTTCTCGCCCTGACGGAATACCTCAATCGTGCCGGAAAGTACCACGCGCTCTATTGCAATGTGGAGCTAGCGCAGGCGGCTCGCGAGGATGTTCAAAGGGGGATGCGAGCTATTTTTGGCGAAATGGCTTCTCGCGCTCGCGACTTTCTCAACGATACGTTCTTGTTTGAGCAACAGCGTACATTGTTTGAACAGTTTGGTGCCGACGGCGTCCTCAATGCCGCAATCACAGAGTGGTCCAAAGCAAGCGCAAAGCCGATTATCCTGTTGATTGACGAGATAGACGCGCTCGTTGGCGACATGCTAATTTCAGTGCTGAGACAGTTGCGTGCCGGATACGACAAGCGTCCGCGACACTTTCCCCAAAGCATCATTCTCTGCGGTGTGCGCGATGTCAGAGACTATCGCATTCACTCCACCCAAGAAAAGGCCATCATCACCGGCGGCAGCGCATTCAACATCAAAGCCGAATCCCTGCGCTTGGGAAATTTCCAGCGACGGGAAATTGCAACGCTAATACACCAACATAGGGATGCGACAGGCCAAGCCTTTGCGGACGACGCCTTGGAACGGATTTGGGACCTCACCCGCGGCCAGCCGTGGTTGGTCAACGCGCTCTGTTACGAAGTCTGCTTCAAGGCAGCAGAAGGCCGCGACCACGCTCGGCCAATTACCGCTGCAATGATTGAGACAGCCAAGGAGCAGATCGTGCTGCGCCGCGAGACCCACATCGACCAATTGGTCGATAAACTTGCCGAGCACCGAGTGCAAAACGTGATTGAACCGATCTTGGCGGGCATTGAGAGCACGGTGCTGATTCCGACCGATGACATTCTCTACGTGCGCGACCTAGGACTGATTCAGACGGACGAAGGTCAACTGAAAATCGCCAATCGCATCTACCAAGAAGTGATTCCACGCGAACTGACCTTCAGCACCCAGTTGACCTTTGCCCATCAACCCGCGTGGTATATCCAAGCCGATGGTCGGCTCGACATGGACGCCCTCATCGCCGCCTTCCAACAATTCTTCCGCGAACACTCGGCTAGTTGGCTGGAGCGCTTCGGCTACAAAGAGGCGGGGCCTCACCTGTTGATGCAGGCATTTTTGCAGCGGATTGTCAACAGCGGCGGCCGGGTCGAACCAGAGTACGGGCTAGGGCGCAAACGAACGGATTTGCTGGTCATTTGGCCCTATAAGGGTCGCCGGCAAAAGGCGGTGATTGAACTGAAAGTTCTGTATGGTTCCCGGCAAAAAACGGTCGCTGAAGGTCTGGGGCAAACCCGTGACTATATGGATCTATGCGCGACCGACGAAGGGCATTTGCTCATTTTTGACCGCGATGCGAACAAGACGTGGTCGGAGAAAGTATTCCGGCGCGCCGAACCCTGTCGCGGTGCAACCATAACCATTTGGGGGATGTAAAACTTGCTATGTCCGACACTACCGAACCCATCGGCATGACCCGCGACGCCATCGACACCCCCGTCCTCTTGGTCGATCTCGACGCCCTCGAATACAATATCGCCCGCCTCGCCGATCACTTCCGCATAGCGGGCAAAAACCTCCGGCCGCACACCAAATCGCACAAAACCCCGGCCATCGCCCACCTCCAGCTCGCAGCCGGCGCGCAGGGGATCACCTGCGCCAAGGTCGGGGAGGCCGAGGTCATGGCCGACGCTGGCATCCAAGACATTCTCATTGCCAACGAAGTCGTCGGCCGCCGCAAGCTCGAGCGCCTCATGGCGCTAGCCGCTCGTTGCGACATTATGATTGCGGTCGATGATCCACAAAATCTCGCCGACCTCAACGAGGCGGCCCACGCCTACAAAGTCTGCCCACGCGTACTCGTGGAAGTCAACATCGGCCACAATCGCTGCGGCGTCGCGCCCGCTTTCGTCGTCAATCTCGCCCGCGCGGCCTCCCAAACACCGCACCTTCGCTTCTGCGGCCTGATGGGCTACGAAGGCCACGTCATCGACCTCGAAGACAAAGCAGCCCGCGACGACGGTGCCCGCACCTGCCTCCAACGCCTCGTCGATGCCCGCGACGCGGTGGAACGCGACGGTCTCGACTGCCCTATTTGCAGCGCCTCGGGCACGGGCGATTACTACATCAGCACCGCCTTCGACGGCATCACCGAGGTCCAAGCTGGCTCGTACGCGCTAATGGACGCGGCGTACGCCAAGCTCGGCTTGGGCTTCAAAAACGCCCTCAGCGTGCTGACCACCGTTACCAGTCGCCCCGCGCCCGAGCAGGTTATCACCGACGCTGGTCTAAAGAGCCTGACGCCCGAGCACGGCTTCCCCCTCGTCAAGGATCGCCCCGACTTGGAATGCCATGCCCTGTCCGAAGAGCACGGTCGCCTCAAGACCATAGCCGGTCCCTGCCCTGACCTCCACCCCGGCGACCTGCTCGAATTTATCCCCGGCCACGGCTGCACCACCGTCAATCTCCACGACCGCCTCTACGCGCTGCGCGCAAGTCGGCTGGAGGCGATTTGGGAGATCGCTGGCCGCGGGAAAGTCCGCTGACCGCCCAAGAAATTCCTCGACATACGTACTCAGTCTGCACCGACTAGTTGCCGTGCCAGTGATCCCTCCCGCGTCAACGCATACACTACGACATTGACCCCCAAATCATACACCAACGGCTCCTCGGCACTGGCGAGAATCGGGTGGTTAGTTGCTCCATACTTAAAAGACCAATTTATCATCTCCCGAGCGATACCCGCCCAAAAATCCGCATAGCCACGCATCGAATACACTCCCACCAACTGTTCCCCAACTACGATGCCCTCCAAATAGTCCGGGGTGCGGGGCGGATAATCTTCTCCGCCCACAAGGTGAATATCGCGTATCCCCCGCGGCAGGCTTTTTACATCGTAGAAGCAATGATAGAGCGGATGGGTTAGCTCCAGCCGGGTGAACTGCCAGTCCTTCCATTCTTGATAGCCCACCGCTTGGAAGCTGGCGCGAATGAGGGAACGCATCGCCGGCACGTCTAACTCGTCGTCGCGGTAATTAGGCCGCAATGGGAGCATAATATCCGCAAAAAGGAAGCCGCCGCCGGTCAAATACGTCCCTAAATTGGCCGCCTCGCTGTCGGTAAACTCAAAGGGGAGGTTGACGGTCATCAGCACGAAAGGCACCTGCAAAAGCTGGGGATCGTCGAGCTGAACCGCGTCGCGTACTTCGACGTGAACCTGCGTCTTGGCGGTCATCTCATCGGCCAACCCTTGCAGCATCCGCCGCTCGGCCATTCGGTGCGGCATCTGGTGATACCACCAGCGCACTTGCATACTTTTGGCTTGTTCGCTGTTTTCAGCCCGATTAATGGAAGGGCTATAGACGCCGGACATATAGAGAAAGCCCTTGAGCTGGCGCCGATCTTGGGGATCAATTACGACCATCGCCCGGTGCTGGCCGGTGTCCATCGCCTGCACATCCATCAGTTCCAAGGCCAAGTCAATCTCGTCGGCACCCTGCCGCACCCCTTCCAGCGCCCCAGCCTGCAGGGAAGGGCCAATGTGCCGAGCGGGGAAGTCCGGCACTGGCAGCACCAGCCGGTCCGGCAGCACCGCTGTCGGCAGCCTAAGAGCCGCTGACTTGAACACCGGCAGCGGGCGCGACGCCGACGGCGCCGGCCGCATGGCCACAACCGGAGCCGCCTGGAGAGCTGGCCGGCGCACTAAGGGACGCTGCTGGGGCCTCTGCCGGCGGGTGAGGGTGCGCTGCGGAGGCGGCCGTTTGGTAAACTTCACCATGATCGGCGGTAGCACGGGAAACTGAGTAACCCGCTCGCGGTGCGTGATGCCAAAAACCACCAGCAGGTGCAAGGCCAGCGACAACGCCAAGCAGCTTTGCAGTTTTCTGTTTTTATGGAACGGTACTTTCCAAGGCCGTCTCATCGGCTCACGTCCCTTCGCAAAGGATGGAAGTCGAGCATTAACGCACGCTCCGCCATTTCGCCGCTCGAAATGGTCTGATAGGTCTCGTGAAACGCCATCAGGCTACGTGGCTTCTCGCAGGTCGCCTTTCTCCCGTAGCACCTGCCCCAGACCGCTCATGGTGCGAGCCTCAAATTGTTTATTACCTAACTTTCGTTGGATAGCCAGCGTCCGACGATACATGGATTCCGCCTCATCAAACTGACCCATCTGGCTATATACGCCCCCCAAGACGCTGTAATGATGAGCCAACCCCTCGTCGCGCTGGAGCCGCTCCTCAATCGCAAGGCCTTTTTTGAGGATGGCTTCGGCCTCGACCAAACGATTCTGTTCGAGATAGGCCAAACCCAAGCCCTGATAGTGGCCGGAAATACCCGGCAGATCGCCGAGTTCTTGGCAAACCTTCAGTCCCTGCTGGAAGTAGCCCTCGGCCTCTTCCGGTTTGTTCTGTTGGAGTGCCAACTGCCCCAAGTTGCCGCATTCTTCCGCCCAATAGGCTCTATTGCCCAACGCCTCGTGGAGTTGCTGAGCGCATGTATGCAGTTCTTGAGCCTCTGCAATTTTTCCTTGGAGTTGGGCGACAAAGCCTCTATTGCTGTAGCTGACGGCCAGCCGCTCCTCGTCGCGGCGTTGGCTATTGATCTCAAAGGCTGTATTGAGATAGTCAACCGCCTCGTCCATCCGCCCCTTGACCTGGTACATAAGTCCCAAGCCGCTGCACGCATCGGCTGCTAGCTCGTGATCCTGCCACTGCCGTGCTTTCGCAAGGGCTCTTTTATACAGTGCTTCGGCCCTGTCAAGTTCACCTTGTTCCTTGTAATAACGGCCCAAAAGGAGACAAGCCTTCGCTTGGGTGCGTACATCGCGATCTTGTGCGACCCGCGCCCGCTGTATCGCAACGTCGCGTTCGGGAATTAACGGAATGATTTCCATACCTCGCAGTGCCCTCCTCGGTCACAGCTTTTGTGCAAGGGCCGCTTACGGCAGCTTGGTCGTCTTTTTGGCTTCCACCCGCCCATCTACTTCGACCTTGTAGATATACACCCCAGCGGCCACCGCCTTGCCCGCCGCGTCGCGGCCATCCCACACAAACCGATGCCGACCCGCCCCCAGCGACCCGTCCCACACCTGCCGCACCCGACGACCCAACACGTCGTAGAGGGCCAAGTGGACCTGCTTTTGGTCCGTCGCCAAATCAAGGGGAATCACCACAGCCGGATTGAACGGATTGGGATAGCTGTCGCCCAGCCGATGCTGCGCCGGCTGGCCGGCTGCCGACGCCAACACGGCGGTCGGCGTCAGCACGGGGGTCGAACAGGGCGTGGACGAGCAGAGGCAACTTTCCCAAGTGTCGTTGTTGAAATGGTA
This sequence comes from uncultured Latescibacterota bacterium, assembly GCA_958295495.1. Classification (GTDB taxonomy): domain Bacteria; phylum Latescibacterota; class UBA2968; order UBA8231; family UBA8231. The sequence goes on along the minus strand of OY282352.1, from coordinate 4,439,517 downwards.
CGTGGTGCAGTGCCGGTACGGCTCGGTCGAGTTAAACTCCGCGCACTCGTCGTAGTACCAGCAATCAGTCGGTTGGTCGGTTGCAGTCGGCGGCACGGCCTCCGAACAGGGGGTGGACGCGTACCAGCAATCTCCTATATAGAAGTTGCAGTACGCGTCCAAGGCATAGGGGCAGTAGAGGTATTTCGCCTCCGGCTCCGCTGAATCCGCATCCGCCCGCGCGCAAATTGGATGCTCGGAGTTGGAGCTACAGTCGAAACATTGGATCCAGCTAATATCGCCACAGTAGATCCGGTCGGCGTCGGCGTTGTTGATCCCAAGCAGCATCACAAGCCCCGCGAGGAGACTTACGCCCCACCCCAGCCCCTGCCGCATCGGCGCCAAGCCGCTGGACGAGCCGATACATTCACGCACCCTGTTCATCGCTTGGTCCCCTTGGTTGCCAGTACGCCTGCAGCCCGGCCTTGCAAATGGCTCTTGAGCCGCCCCCACGAGGTCTCGGCCGCGGCGGTCGGCTCCCCGCCGATATAAGACGCGAGGTCCCAGAAACGCACCCAATAGCCTCGACTCGCGATACTGGCCAACGTGCGACCATCCGGTGAATACGCCACAAAGTCCGCATACCCTTCGAGCGTGGTGAGCAGTTCACCCGTCGCCACATCCCAAAGATGTATCGTGGTGCCATTCGCACTGGCCAGCGTACCTCCATCCGGTGAATAGGCCACACTACAGATACTACCTAACCCTTCGAGCGTGGTGAGCAGTTCACCCGTCGCCACATCCCAAAGACGAACCGTTTCATCCCGACTCCCACTGACCAACGTGCGACCATCCGGCGAATAGGCCACATCCCAGACAACCGCCGTGTGCCCTTCGAGCGTGTTAAGGAGCGTACCCGCCGCCGTATCCCAAAGACGGATCGTGCGGTCGAAACTCCCGCTGGCCAGCGTGCCCCCATCCGGTGAATACGATACAACAGTGACCCCCACCGTATGCCCTTCGAGCGTGGTGAGCAGTTCACCCGTCGCCACATCCCAAAGACGGATCGTTTCATCCCGACTCCCACTGGCCACGGCGTCCCCACCCGGTGAATACGATACGCTAAAGACATGTCCCCTATGCCCTCTAAGCGTGGTGAGGTGTTTACCGGTCATCGCGTCCCAAAGACGGATCGTGCGGTCGAAACTCCCACTGACCAGCGTGCTTCCATCCGGTGAATACGCCACATCCCAGACCAAATCCGTATGCCCTTCGAGCGTGGTGAGGCGTGTACCGGTCGCCACATCCCAAAGACGGATCGTTTTATTCCAACTCCCACTAGCCACCGCGTCCCCATCCGGCGAATACGCCACACTAGTAGTCCGATCCGGCAAGATCCTTTGGGCATAGCTAATACCCGGCAGGCCAAAGACTATCAAGCAGGCGATTAACGCGAAACGGACTTGATGCACAACTTGCGTTTTCATAAGAAACTCCTTTCGGTGAATTTTGAGGCCTCTTCCACACGCTACCTTCAACTATTCCTCAAGGCAGCTTGGTCGTCTTTTTGGCTTCCACCTGCCCGTCCACCTCGACCTTGTAGATATACACCCCGGCGGCCACCGCCTTGCCCGCCGCGTCGCGGCCATCCCATACAAACCGATGCGGCCCCGCCTCCAGCGACCCGTCCCACAACTGCCGCACCCGACGACCCAACACGTCGTACACCGTCAGCGACACCCCCGCCGCGTCCGTGGCCAAATCGAGGGGCAGCACCACCGCCGGATTGAACGGATTGGGATAGCTGTCGCCCAGCCGATGTTGCACCGGCCGCGCATCCGCCGGCGTCTGCACCGCGGTCATCTGCTCGCCCAGCGAACTCTTGAGGACATGCACCCCACCCAAGATCGGATCTAACACCACCAAGTCGAGATCGCCGTCGCCATCCATATCCCCGGACAGCACGTTGGTCGCACTGCCCGCCAGCCGATGCCGCTCCCCTGCTTGGGTCGGCTTGACACTGCCGCCCCATTCGACGAACACCCCAAAGCCCGAAGCGCGGTCTCCGCCGATAAACACCCAGTCGTCCACCCCATCGGCGTTGAGATCGCGCATCAGCACCGGCGAGCGCAGAAACAGCCGATCATCATACAGCACCACCGCTTCTACGCGACCCCCGGCCCTCTTTCTATACAAGGCTAGCCCTTTGCTACCTTCGATTTGATCATGTATGAACTCGGTGAGGAAATCCACCTGCCCATCGCCATCAAAGTCGCCCACCCCTAGCCGCCTCTTCCATTCATTGAATTCAAACATTTCGTTTCTCGGAAGCTCCTCGCCCAAGACTCCCACAGCCCACATGTTCGCTCGCCCGAATATTGGAGTCCACAACACGTTGAGGGTCCCATCGCTGGTAAAGTCGCCGATTGCGCGGGGCACATGGTGTTCGGCCGCCGCCACCGCCTCGGCGGTCCACACGCCCTGTTCGACATCCCAGACCTCTAAAGTGCTTCCTTCTTCCAACGAAGACGTTCCGACAAATAATTCGACCGTGCCGTCGCCGTCCCAATCCACCATATCCCCGAGCCATCGATCCTCGATCTGTACGAGCACCTCGACTTGGAGTTCCGACCCGATGGACCAAACTTCTACCCCACTCTCGCTTGAATACATCGCGATTTCGTCTTGCCCATCGCCGGTCAAATCAGCACCCATCATGTTTAAGGCCGCCCTTGGGAGGATCGTCGTTCCAGTTTTCGTTTTCGCATCGGTACTAGACGGGACATAAACTGTAGGCCCCAGTTTCAAGGCCCCTTGCCCGTCATTGAGGGCCATGAGCCAGCCATCTTTCTCCTCCTCTTTCTTCTCCGGCTGCCCCGGTTGAAGGGACCTCCAGACGGTGAAAAGGTCTAAGTCGCCATCGCCCTCCAAGTCCGTCAAGACGCCGATGTTATCACCATAAGATTCTCCCCCTATGCCCGGCGCAATCGGATAGAAAACCGGCGGCGCAAAAAGCCCGGCTCCATCAAAGCGAAAGTACTCTACGTGCGGCGGCGGCAGTTCCCCCTGTAAGAGCTCTTCCACCCCGGTCAACTCGATCCAGTCGATCTCAAACCACCCGACCAGCTCGTCGGACGCCAACCTTTCCTCTTGATTAAAATTGACGTCCAGTTGAAAACCGAGCTGAATATCTTTTAACAGGCCCTCCCATATCTTCTCGTCTTGGCCCGGACCCGCCAAGACAAGCCCCACTTCCTGCCACTCGGTGGTATAGACTACCTTTTGTGGGAGGAAAATTTTAAACCGGCTTTCAGACAGCGACGCAACTGGATCCCAACCGGAAGACCGGGCGTTGTGCTCGTTGGTCCACTCCATCGAAAAAATACCGATCGTGGGGTGGTCATGGACGGTGCGGAACCGGATTCGGACCCGGTCAAACAGACCCGAATCGTACCCGATGCGAGGAGAAATCAGTTCGACACTCGGATCGGGGTAATTGCCTTTGGTGACGGCGGGATCGACCGTGATCCGCCACACGCCGTCTTTGACCACCCCTGGAAACTGGTTAAATTCACGCGGACCACCCCATATAGAGGATTCTTTGGCGAACCACCCTTGCGTCGTCCCATCGTCGAAATCCCACTTGATCGCCTCGGCGGGGCTGCTCCACAGCATAAGCCATACAACAACGGCGAATTTCAGCATGGTATCACATATTCCTTTGGACGAGCCAATAAATTCACGCACCCTGTTCATCGCTTGGTCTCCTTAATTGCTCAGTACGCCCGCGGCCTGCCCGGCGGCCGCTGCGGGGCTGGAAGTGGGGTTGAGCAAGCACCGATACGAGTTCGTAAGATCCCATAGACTCATCCCCTCAAGGCAGCTTGGTCGTCTTCTTAGCTTCCACCCGCCCATCCACCTCGACCTGATAGACATACACGCCAGCGGCCACCGCCTTACCCGCCGCGTCGCGGCCATCCCATACAAACCGATGCGGCCCCGCCTCCAGCGACCCGTCCCACACCTGCCGCACCCGACGACCCAACACGTCGTAGAGGGCCAAGCGGACCTGCCTTTGGTCCGTCGCCAAATCGAGGGGAATCACCACCGCCGGATTGAACGGATTGGGATAGCTGTCGCCGAGCCGATGTTGCACTGGTCGCGCTGCCGCTGGCGTCAGCACCGCGGTCGGCTGCTCGCCCAGCGAACTTTTGAGCAGATGCACGCCGCCCAAGATGGGATCCAACACCACCAAATCGAGATCGCCGTCGCCATCCATATCCCCAGACAGCACTTGGGGCCCACTGCCGGCCAGCCGATGTCGCTCCCCTGCTTGGGTGGGATTGACACGCCCACCCCATTCGACAAACACCCCAAAGCCCGAGGCGCGGTCTCCGCCGATAAACACCCAGTCGTCGATCCCATCGGCGTTGAGATCGCGCATCAGCACCGGCGAGCGCCGCAACAGCCGAGCATCGTACAGCACCGCCGCTTCCAAGCGGTCCCCGGCCCCCTTGCTTTGCAAGACGAGCCCCTTGCTATCTTCGATTGGATGACGTGTGAACTCCGTGAGGAAATCCACCTGCCCATCGCCATCAAAATCACCCACCCCTAACGGCTCTATATGTTCATCGAATTCAAAGATCTCGCCGCTCTGAGGCTCTTCGCCCAACGCCCCCACAAACCATGTGTAAATCCCCCTCAACGCCCCGCGGATCGGCACCCAAAACACATCGAGGGTCCCATCGCCGGTAAAGTCGCCGATTGCGCGGGGCACATAGTCTTTGGAAGCCGCCACCTCCTCGGCGGTCCACGCGCCCTCGGCGACCTCCCAGACCGCTAACGTGCTATAAAACTCCGCCGTACCCGCGATCATTTCCTCGAAAGTGCCTTCATAGGTCCCCCCCCCGACAAATAATTCGACCCGGCCGTCGCCATCCCAATCGGCCACACTATGGATCCATCTATCGATCTGCACGAGCACCTCGACTTGGAGGTCCGGCTTGATAGACCACACTTCGGTCAAGGGCACCCGGTCACTTCTTGATAGCGCGATTTCGTCTTGACCATCGCCCGTTAAATCAGCACCCATCGCCCCTAAGACCAACCATGAGTCGGTTATCCCTTCATCTACTTCCTCTACGATGCGCCCTAGTTCCAAGGTCCCGTGCCCGTCATTGAGGGCCATCAGCCAGCCACTTTTATGCACAGGCCCCCGTTCCGTTCCTATATTCATGCCCCAGAGGCCGAAAAGATCTAAGTCGCCATCGCCATCCAAGTCCGTCAACACGCCGCCCTTCCGATCCTCTCTGACAAACGGAAGTTCTTGCCCGATGCCCGGCGCAATCGGATAGAACACCGGCGGCGCAAAAAGCCCGGCTCCCTCAAAGCCAAAGTACTCTACGTGCGGCGGCGGCAGTTCCCCCTGTAAGAGCTCTTCCACCCCGGTCAACTCGATCCAGTCGATCTCAAACCACTTGACAACCCCGTTATCCGAATCAGAATCCAGTGCAAAATTTAGCAGAATATTTTTCAACAGGCCCTCCCATCCGTCTTGACCCGCCAAGGACAGCACCACTTCCTGCCACTCGGTGGTATAGACTATTCGTTTGAAAACGCGAGTCTCGAAAGAATCTTGAAACCCTGAAGCGTTTTCCCACCCGAGCCCAAGACCACCCTCCGTAGGGCGGTCATGGACGGTGCGGCAGCGGATGCGGACGTAGTCGAACAGACCCGAATCATACCCGATGGTCGAAGAAATCAATTCGCCTGTCGGCAGGGAGTCCAAACTCTTGGTAGCCGAGGGATCAACCGTGATCCGCCAAACGCCGTCTTCAACCACCCCTGGGAAAGAGTTAAATTCACGCGTACCACGCGCATCTTCTTTAGCAACCCACCCTTGCGTCGTCCCATCGTCGAAATCCCACCGGATCGCCGCGGCGGGACCGCTCCATAGCATAACGGCGGCAACAACGGCGAATTTCAGCATGGTATCACATATTCCTTACCAACAGGTAAAATTATCGGTGCCAAGCCGCTGGACGAGCCGATACATTCACGCAATCTGTTCATCGCTTGGTCTCCTTGGTTGCCAGTACGCCCGCGGCCCGAGGCCGCTACGGTGCTGGAAGTAGGGGCGGCTTGCGAACCGCCCCTACGGATGAGGCACCATTAACGGGTCCCTGTTGAAAGCAGCGATTTGATCCGTCCCCACGACTGGGCCTCGACGCTCGTAGCAGCGCTCGTAGCAGCAGGGAGCGCAGCAGCACTCGTAGCAGGGAGCGCCGGTTGCCAAGCAGGAGAATGGCCACCTAAGCCGTTGGTCAATTCGACCCAGTTGTCCTCGCCTATATCAGCGGCCCAAATCTCAAACTGACCCTTGAACTGGAGAAAACCAGAAAAGGCTATTCTCATGCTGTCGGGCGACCAAGTAGGAAACGTTCGCCAAATTTCGTAGGGTTCGGTGTATATCAGTTTATTCTGGAGGGATTCAGGCAGGAGAAGCCCCGGGTGCGTATGATCACTGACGCTGGTACGGATATAGAAATCGGCGTGGATATGGCCCCCGCCATCCCACAACGTGACGGTTGCTAGTTGGGTTCCGTCTGGGGAAACACCAGGGAGGACGCGGCGATATACCTCTCGCCAGTCCACAGGCGAGGAGCCACTGCCGTCCAGCCCCGTAACAAACGCATCAGGGCCGTCCCACTCAACCGGAAGCGGCGCAGTCTGGACGGTGATATAGTAAATGCTACGCCCGTCTTCAGACCACCAAAGCCTCGCTTTATCGACTGCATCGTCTGTCACCGGTTGCGGAGCACTGCCGTCGGCATTCATCAACCAGATTTCGCCACGGTCAATGTAGGCGATCTTCATGCCATCCGGAGACCAAGCCGGGCTAGCGCACTCCCGGCCTTGGGTCAGGTTCACGGGGTCGCTCCCATCTACATTCATAATCCACACGTCATTGTACCCCTCGCGGTGGGAGATAAACGCTATTTTACCGTCGGCTTGCCCCCAGCCAGCAACCGCCAGCCCCAGCGTTGCCAAGCAGACGATCAGTATGGATCGATAGTTCATAACGCGGCTCCTTTCATAAGGATGGATAGAGTAAGAAGAGTTCATAACGCGGCTCCTTTCCTCCTTTCATAAGGTTATGAATAGGGTAGAGCGTTGTAACAAATTCACGCAGCCTGTCCATCGGTTCCGGCCCGGCCTTGTAAATGTACCCAACGGTCGAAGAAACCACTTCGACACCCGGCCGGGCAATGCCTGCAACAATGGCAAATAGCAACATGACATCACTTCCAAGTTTCTACGCAATAGACTCATCGTCTCAAGGCAGCTTCGTCGTCTTCTTAGCTTCTATTTGGCCATCCACCTCGACCTGATAGATATACACCCCGGCGGCCACCGCCTTGCCCGCCGCGTCGCGGCCATCCCACGCAAACCGATGCGGCCCCGCCTCCAGCGACCCGTCCCACACCTGCCGCACCCGACGACCTAACACATCGTACACCGTCAGCGACACCCCCGCCGCGTCCGTCGCCAAATCAAGGGGGATCACCATCGCGGGATTGAACGGATTGGGATAGCTGTCGCCGAGCCGATACCGCGCTGGCTGCGCTACCGCAGGCGTCAGCACCGCGGTCGGCTGCTCGCCCAGCGAACTCTTGAGTAGATGTACGCCGCCCAAGATCGGATCCAACACCACCAAATCGAGATCGCCGTCGCCATCCATATCCCCGCAGAGCACGGATCGCCCACTGCCCTCCAGCCGATGCCGCTCCCCTGCTTGAGTAGGGTTGACGCGCCCACCCCATTCGACGAAAACCCCAAAGCCCGAGACGCGATCCCCACCGATAAACACCCAGTCCTCAACCCCATCGGCGTTGAGGTCGCGCACCATCACCGGCGAGAGCCGGAACAGCCGAGCATCATACAGCACCGTCGCTTCTACGTGGTCTCCGGCTCGCTTGCTCTGGACGACCAGCCCCTTGCTACCTTCAACTTGGTCGCGTATAAACTCCGTGAGGAAATCCACCTGCCCATCGCCATCAAAATCGCCCACCCCCAACGGCGGGTTCACCCTTTCATCGAATTCAAAGAGCTCACCTCTTAGAAGCGCCTCTGGCTCGTCTCTCTGAAACGTCTCGCTCAAGGCTCCCGCAATCCACGTGTTCACCCGCCCGGCGATCGGGACCCACAACCCGTCCAAGACTCCATCGCCGGTAAAGTCGCCGATCTGAGCGAGCGCATGGTGTTCGGCCCCTGCCACCTCCTCGGAAGCCCACACGCCCTGCTCTACATCCCAGACCGCTAACGTGCTTCCTTCAAACTCAACATTCTGTACAAAGAGTTCGACCCGGCCGTCGCCATCCCAATCCGCTGCATCCACGATCCATCGATCCTCAATCTGCACGAGCACCTCGACTTGGAGTTCCGGATCGATAGACCAAACTTCGGTCACTTGCCCACTGTTGCTGGCAGATAGCACGATTTCGTCTTGACCATCGCCGGTCAAGTCAGCACCCATCACCTCTAAGAACACCCCGAAGATGGTCGTCGTGCCGGTGGCCGCATCCGTACTAATCCCCTCTGTGGCAGCTACTTCCTCTATGCGCCCCAGTTCCAAGGCTCCATGCCCGTCATTGAGGGCCATCAGCCAGCCCGCTTGACGCTCCCGCCTACTTTGACTGTACTCCCAAAGGGCGAACAGGTCTAAGTCGTCATCGCCATCCAAGTCCGTCAACACGCCAGCCCCCCCTCCAAGAATTGCTTGCCCTATGCCCGGGGCAAGCAGATAGAACACCGGCGGCGCAAAAAGCCCGGCCCCCTCAAAGCCAAAGTACTCTACGTGCGGCGGGGGGAGTTCCCCCTGTAAGAGCTCTTCCACCCCGGTCAACTCGATCCAGTCAATCTCAAACCACTCGACCACATTGGACGCCGACAGGTCTTCCTCATCCAGTACAAAACTTAGCTGAATATCTTTTAACAGCCCCTCCCATATCTTCTCGTCTTGACCGGCCAACGACAGCACTACTTCCTGCCACTCAGTGGTATAGACTACGTCTTGGGGGGAAATTTCAAACCGACTTCCAGACGGCGGGTCTGCTGGATCCCAACCGGAAGACCGGGCGTTGTGCTCGTTGGTCCATTCGATTGAAACATAACCGACCGTAGGGCGGTCATGGCCGGTGCGGAACCGGATGCGGACGTGGTCGAACAGGCCCGAATCGTACCCGATGGTCGAAGAAATCAATTCGACACTCGGCTCGGGGTAATTGCCTTTGACGGCGGAGGGATCGACTGTGACTCGCCACACGCCGTCTTCGACCACACTTGGAAACAGGTGCAATTCACGCGGACCACCCCATATACCAGCTTCTTTGGCAGACCACCCTTGCGTCGTCCCATCGTCGAAATCCCACCGGATCGCCTCGGTGGGGCCGCTCCACAGCACAACGGCGGCAATAACGGCGAATAGCAACATGAGATTACCTCTATAGAGACATGTCCAGCAGACTAGACACGGTCCGTAAGTGAGAAGGAAAAGAGGGCCGGCTCAAGAATAGCTCCCGAGCCGGACCCTCCAGCTTCTTAAACCGAGAAACACCCCTACAGCTATATAGCGGATGCGGTGGTCTTAGGGGACACAACTACAATCTACTACTTCAATCACATTGCAGTGGGCGTCCAGCCTCTCGGTGCAGCACCGGATCTGCCTCTGCGGATAAAATTTCGCGCACCCAGCATGCCAAGAACAATCTGTCCGTTCGCCCGGGCAACTACCGGGACCGGCTTCGGCTTCCTTGGCCCCGAGCAGGACGGTGATCCCCGTGAGGGCGCTGATGACCCACCCCAGCCCCAGCCCCTGCCGAGCCGGCACCAACCCGCTCGACGACGTGAAGAATTCCCTCAAGCTCTGCATGATTCTCTTCTCCTTAGTTGCCCAGTACGTCGGCGACCTAATGCCGCTTTCAGTACTGGAAGTGTGTTTGAGCAAGCGCCGATCCGAGTTCGTATCACCTCACCTCCTTTCTTCCGCATCGGCTTGGCCTTCAACGACGATATATATGCAAGTTTCGTGCCAACGAGCAGGCCATGCACAAAAAAATCCTTTAGGAGGAACCTAAAGGATTGAAAAACATGATACTTAAAATTATGGGACGAGGCTTCCTACAATGTGCGGCCTCAGCCATTGGTGCACGATTTTCCACGATTTTCCGTGGGTTTTCCACGATTTTCCGTGGGTTTTCCACGATTTTCCGTGGGTTTTCCACGATTTTCCGTGGAATATCCGCGTTGCCGTTGCGCCTCCAGTATAGGCTCTTAACGTCTTGAGTACGGCCCGCTCTACTTGCTCGGTCGGCGCAACCCGTATTTCTTAATGCGGTACCGCAGCTTCTCCGGGTGCATATCCAACACTTTGGCCGCACCCCGCTCGCCATAGACCATCCAGTTGGTCGCTTGCAGGGCCGCCACAATCTGCTGCTTTTCGTCCATGCCTTCAGCCGGCGGCACCGCTTCGTCCGCGGCCCCGGTTGGTCGTTCAGCCGGCGGGTGCTCCCCATCCCCGGCGGGCGGCGCAACCGACGACAACGACAAATCCGCCACCCGCATCACGCCGTCCTTGCACAGCAAGACCGCCCGGTGGATCACGTGCTCCAGTTCGCGCACATTCCCCGGCCAAGAGTACGCCTGCAAGTGCGCGACCACCACATCGCTGAGGGCCGGCACCGGCCGCTTGAGGTGGAGGGCGCACCGCTTAACAAAATGCGCCACCAAAGCCGGTATATCCTCGCGCCGCTGCCGTAGGGGCGGAAGCTCGAGCGTGAAGGTACTCAGACGGTAGAACAGGTCTTCGCGGAACGTGTGCTCTTGTATATCCTGACGCAGGTCGCGATTGGTCGCGGCCACGACTCGCACATCCACGGGTATCGGCTTCTCGCCGCCGACGCGGGTCAGAATCTTCTCCTCTAAGATGTTCAGCAGCACCCGCTGGGCTTCTAACATCAGATCGCCGATTTCGTCCAAAAAGAGGGTGCCGCCATCAGCCAGTTCAAAGCGCCCGAGCTGGCGGGTAGCTGCGCCGGTAAAGGCTCCTTTCTCGTGGCCGAACAACTCGTTCTCGATCAGCCCAGGCGGGAGTGCTCCACAATTGACATGGATAAAGGGACGTCCTCGGCGGGGGCTGGTGTCGTGGATGCTCCGCGCCAGCAAGCCCTTGCCCGTGCCGGTCTCGCCCAGCACCAGCACACTCATATCGCTCTCGGCGACCTGTGCGACCTCGCTCATCACCTCCTGCATGGCCTGATTCTGGCTCTCCACCACCGGGGCGGTAGGCCGCAGCCCCTTTTCGAGCGCGTGGAGGCGTTCGATGTGGATGTCGGGGAGGATGTGTATAGCCAAGCCGACCACCTCAGACCGCAGGCCATCGCGGTCTATAGTCTGTACCTCAAAGCGGTAGTCGCCCACCGGCAAGGCGGGGTACGCGACCACAGCGGCGGCGGTGAACGCGCTCCACGGTTCGGCCGGAGCGTGGCCTACTAAGCGGTGGCGATAGCGCATCTGACTCGCACCGCTGCGGAAACTGATGCCTTGGAAGTGAATGCGGATTTCCGGGGTGTCCTCTGGGCAGGATACAACGTCGGGCGCGGCCAAGAGGCTCCCGGCCATCACCTCGCGGATCACCAGGCGCGGCGGCGTGTCGCTCGGCTGATAGGCGACCAGCCCGGCCCGCGTCCCAAACCACAGCCGACCATCGCGGTTGCACAGGACCGCCTCGACGATGTTGCCGAGCGCAGACGGCCCCAAGCGGATGCTTTGGAAGCTCTCGCCATCGTAGCGGAGCACGCCCCCGCCACTGGTGCCCATCCAGATCGCGTCCTGCGGGTCGGCCGCCAGCGCCAAGATGCCATTGGCCGACAACCCAGACTCATCGGCGGTAAAGTGGCGAAACTGACCCGAGGAGCCGTCGAGGGCGAAAAGCCCCTTCGCCGTGCCGACCCACAACACATTTTGGTGCTCCCACAACACATTGACATAGGCAATCGTCTCGGCCTCGGCTAGCTCCACCGGGCGGAACTGACCCGCCGAGTACCAGTACAGTGCCGGTACTCGGCCAAAGAACCCAATCCAGAATACGCCGTTTTGGTCTTGCAGCAAGGCGCGGCACTCGTCGCCTTCCCACGCATCGAGGGAGGTGAAGCGGTTGGCTTCTATCCAGCCGAAGTGACCTTGGAGCGTGCCAATCCACATCCGCCCTTGCCCATCGGCGTACAGCCCGGTGATCCTGTCGGCGGAGCTTTCTTCGGCCACTGTGATCGCGCGCGGCGTGGGGCCGGCCCACTGGTACACCCGGCCGGTGTCACCCCCACTCCAGACCTGCCCCGCACCATCCACCACCAGCGCCGACACGAGGTCATCATCGAGCCGACGGATTTGGCCCGCTTCCATGCAGGCCATGCCCCCCATCGTGCCAATCCACATCCGCCCGTCGGCGTCTTCGGCCAAGTGGCGCACCTCCCGGTCGGGCAAGCCATCGGCTTCGGTATAGAGCCGGACGCTGGCCGGATCGCAAAAGACCAGCCCGCCGCCCCAAAGCCCGATCCACACATTGCCCTCGCGATCCTCGTAGGTCAGGCGCGTATTGGAAAAGTCGATGTCCGACAGGGCGGCCGAAAAGGGATGCCACGCTGGCCCATCGCGTACCACGACCCCCCGATGCGAAAGCCAGAGCCGGCCTTGCGCGTCCGTCCGCACGTGCCGCACCCCGTTTTGCACGGCGCGCTCGGCCTGATGCTCCACCTGGAGGAAGGCGAACTGCTCGGTGTGCGGATCGTAGCGGCCGAGCAAGCCGCCGTGAGGCCCCTTGTAACAGAAGGCACTCCACAGATGGCCGGCCGCGTCTTGGGCGAATTTCCACGGCCAGAGGACCTCGGCGTCGCGGGTATCCATGCGCCGCCCGTCCACGCTGAGAACCCCCCAATCCTTCGTCGCCAGCCAAGTGGTGCCGGCCGCGTCAGTGGCCAGATCGTACACCCGCCCCAAGGGTTGGTCTTCCAGATGAGTTAGGCACTTTGTGCAGCGGCCGTCGGCAAACCACGCCACGCCCGCGCCGGTCAGGGCCAGCACCGAGCCGTCCGGCTGGACTTGCAAGCCCAAAATCTCATTGGACGGCAGCCCGTGCTCGGTGGTGTACACCTGAAAGCCGCGCCCGTCGTACGCGGCGATTCCCCCGCCGAGCGTACCGAACAGCAGCCGCCCGTCGGCTTCCTCGGCAATGGCCATGACCGTCAGATTGGGTAGCCCGTCCTTGAGGCCAAACGTATCAAACCGGGCACTGTCGAACCGGCTGACGCCGCCGTCTGCGGTGGCGATCCAGAGAAAGCCGCGGCGGTCTTGGTAGAGGTCTTCTATGTGCATCCCGCCCAGCCCATCAAAGACGGTGTACTGGCTACTTAACACATGCTCAAAGGATAGGTCGCTCATATTCGTCCTTCCGACGATTGGGAGGTCCAACCTTTATCCCTAAGACACAACCGCCGACGCCCTAAATCTAATTCTGGCCTAGGAGGTGGCCGAGGTTGGATTTCACCAGACAAATGCGCTTCTTTATATACCATATACCATGCAGCCCATTTCTTCTCCATCCGCGCCCCTCTTCCCCGGCTTTGCCGAATACCGCCTCGCCCTCGCCGACCAAGTCAAAATGGCGTACATCGACAATGGCGGCGGAGACCATCCCCCCTTGGTGCTGCTGCACGGCGTCTTTGACAACAAGGCCACGTGGTTCCGCTTGGCCGCCCGCCTGCCCGGCCACCGCATCATCGCACCCGACTTGATCGGCCACGGGCACAGCAGCAAGCCGACCTTTGCCACCCGCCCAGCGCACGAGCGCTACTCGCCGGACATGCAGGTTGGCTACTTGGCGACCTTTATCACCGCGCTGGGCTTAGACGACGTCCTCCTCTTGGGCAACTCGCTCGGCGGAGGCTTGGCCCTGCGCCTGTACCTCGACTTTCCCGCGCTCGCGGCCAAAGTGCGCGGGCTGGTGCTCATCGACGCAGCCGGCTACCCACACAAACTCCCCATACACGTACGCACCCTCGGCAGCTATCCGGGCAAGCTGCTGACCTATGCCCCGCTCCACGCCTTGGCCCGCGCATCCGGCCTGTTGGGCTTGGCCACTTGGCGCACCTTCCGGCGCTGCTTCCACGACCGTCGCAAAATCCCCCCGGAACTCGCAGCGGTCGCCCGCGCCGCATTTGAGACGCCCAACGCCGCGTATGCCTATCACTACTCAGCGCGGAACCTCGTCCCCCCCGACGTAGGAACGTTCCACCAGCGCTTTGGCGACGTCACCTGCCCGGCCTTGGTCTTGTGGGGACAGCAGGACCGCGTCCTACCCGTGCGCTCGGCCCAGCGCTTCGCTTCCACACTGCCCCGCGCCGCTGTACACCTCTTCCCCAATTGCGGACACGCGCCCCACCTCGAATGCCCCGACGAGACGGCCGCCTGCATCGCGCGGTGGATGCAAGGGTACGCGATTCTCTAACTATTTGTTTTATCGAACTAAAGAAAATTTAGCCGCGCCCCATAAACATAGCTGCAACTATTCTCCAGCACCGGCGTCTAACTAAGAAGCGTTCTTAAAACCCCTGTCGGGCTGTCGGGCTTCTTTTTTGAGCCGATTAAGAGACCGAACCCCTAGTTTTAAGAACGCTTCTAACCTAAACGAGACCTTTTGATAAGGAGCGACAAAATGCCGCTGTACCGCCACGCAGAAGCCTCGGGTGCCCCAAACGAGATCACCGTGATCGAAGATCGGGGAATGCTCGGGCGCAACCAGCCCAGTTTTGAGTTTATCGACTCGCATACCATCAAGGCCCATCCCCTCATCGTCGAAGCCCTCATCATTGACGCCGAGCGATTGTGGAGCCTCGAAGAAGTAGTCGCCGGCGTAGAGCGCCGCGCCGTTCTCCCCTAACGGCGCGTCGCTCAAAACAGGACGACAACGCAAAAACACCTGCTAGACCAATCCCCCGACGCAATCAGCACTAACCGAACCTCCCCCATCGCGCCTTTGACGAGAAGAGACTCCATAAAGCCCAGCGGGAAGGAGGTCTCCGCGGCGATTGCGCTCCAAGGATAGCGTACTCAATTTTGCTCCTCGCCGGCACACCGCTTAAAATCGAGCGTCCACTTACAACCCACGAGGCTCCATGAGTACACCCACGTTGCGCTTTGAATGCCCCAAATGCCATCACACCGCCTGCGAGACCGGCGAAATCCGGGCCTCCGGCGGATTTTGGTCCAAGATCTTCGACGTACAAAACCGCAAGCTGGCAACCGTAACCTGCGAGCAGTGCCGCTACACCGAATTCTACGCAGCCGACAGCTCGCGCCTCGGCCACATCTTCGACCTCTTCACGGGATAGCGTTAGCGGTCATTCGTAATCCGGCCCGCCGACTGGCCCCAGCAACGCGCGATTTTCCTCGGGCGTCTCCACCGCGTCGAGAAAGTCCGTTAGGGCTTGCTGCATCCGCTGGGCCACCGCCGGATGTGCGCCGATCACATTCTGCTGTTGCTGAGGGTCGGCCTCAATGTCGTACAGCTCGGGGGTGCCGCCGTGTTCGCCGTGTGCTAAGTAAGTCCAGTGCTGGTCAGTCACCGTCGGCCCGCCATTGCGGATAAAGGGCGAACTGAACGCGTACTGCCGCGGCCACGCGGCCGGCCCAGTCAGCAGCGGCGCGAGCGAGTGTCCGTGTAGCCCCAAGTCGCTTTTTTCCACGCCAGCTAAAGCCAGCAGCGTCGGCAGCAAATCCACCGACTGGGTCAAGGCACTCACCCGCCGTCCGCCCACCCCCTCGGGAGCGGCAATCATCAGCGGGATGTGGCTGATCTCTTCGTACAGGGGCCAGACGCGGTCGTCCTCGGCGTGGATGTTGGACTTGCCCGTGCGGTTGTGCTCGCCGACGAACATGCCGTGATCCGACGTGAAGACCACCACGCTGTTGTCGAACAGCCCCAGTTCCTCAATTTTGTCCAACACGTAGCCGATCCACTTGTTGACCAAGTAAATCTCAGCCGCGTAGTGGGCTTGGAGATTGACCAGTTCCTCTTGAGTATAGGCGGTCGCCGGGCCGTAGTTCGGGTGAATCATCGGCGGGCCATCGTACCCGGAGGTATCGTAGCGGCCCACGAGATGTTCCGGCGGGTCCCACGGCTCGTGCGCATCGAAGAAATCCACCCACAGCAAAAACGGCTCGCCGCCGCGATTTTCCTCCAGCCAGCGGCTCGCCGTCTGCGCCGTACGCACGCAGAAGCGGTCCTCCTCCCAAGCCCAATCGCGGTTGGTCCACGCATGCAGGGTCGCCAAATTGCCAAAGCGCGTCTGCGCCAAATGCGGATCGACGCGCGTCTTTGCCCCGGCCACCTCTATGCGCGGCGGCAGATCGCCCTTCAACAGGGGCTTGTCCCCCTCCTGGCCGCGAATCCAATACGCCCCGTCAAACCCCCGATCGAAATGGTGGACGCCTTTCATCAGATGCGGCGTGTCGCAGATAAGCTGGCTCTGGTAGCTAGCCGTGCCTAAGATCGTGCTCAGCACCGGGACGCTTGGGTCGAGGGGTTTCCAGCCGTGGAAGGGAAAGCTGTAGCGGCCGGTAAAGAGGTCGGTGCGGTTGGGGATGGTCGGAAAGCTCGACAGGTAGTGCCGGTCGAAGCACACCGCCCGCTCGGCAAAGCGGTCGAGCGCCGCCGTGCCGATCCACGCATTGCCGTTGCACCCCAGATAGTCGTAGCGAAAGGTGTCGCTGACCAAGACGATGATGTTCATGAGAGCAGTCCTTTTTTTGTTCTGAGCACAAAGAAAACCCGCACCATTTTGGCGCAGACTTCTATTCCAATTGAGAAGCTGTCTGAAAATTCTGGGTTTGGTCTCTCAAGCGGATAAAGAATCTGGGAACGAGGGCGGCTCGCCCGCGAAAATCGTTTGACGCCGCGGGAACTCCACAGCCCCGCAAAGCGGCCTGCCGGGAGTTTTTAGAAAGCTCCTAAAATTTAGACGCGAGGTCCGCGAGGTGATTATTTCTATCGCCTAATTTCAGCGATAAACATCCCGCCGATGTCCAATGTGTAAAACCGTCACCGTATCCTGCTGATCGTCAATTTCATAAATCACTCGGTAACTCCCGGCCCGGATGCGCCAGCCTTCGCGCCCCTTCAGTTTGCGGCATTCTGCGGGACGGGGTTGGTTGGCTAGCATCCGCACAGCATCGCGCACCTGCTCATAGATTCCAGCCGGCAATTGGGCCAACTGTCTTTGGGCCTGCCGCCGGATTCTAACATCGTACAAGCTCAGTGCTTCCTTTCGATTTCTTCGACCGCTTGTTCAAAAGGAATCGCTTCATCGTCTTTCGACTTAGCTTGGTCGTAGGCCCGAATCGATTCCAACTCTTCCAGCTCTTCCAAAAGCTTTTGGTAGGCACCGATTTCGAGCACCACGCTGACGCGCTGACCATTTTCGTCGATGATATACTGCTCTTTGACAGATAGCATAGTGTAGGCCCCTTCCTCAGATTTCGTCTCAGTCCGACTCTCTCGCCGCCAACGCCCGGCGCAACGCACGCTCCAATTCGGGGTACGCGAACTCAAAACCAGACTCCAACAGCCGCTTAGGTCGCACCCGCTGGCTGGCCAGCAACCCCTCCTCGGCCAACTCGCCCAAGAGCACCTTGGCTACAAACGCCGGCAGCGGCAACAACGTCGGCCGGCGCAACACGCGCCCCAATGTCCGCGTCAACTCGGCGTTGGTCACCGGCTGCGGCGCGGTAAAATTCACCGGCCCGCACAAGGCATCGTTTTCCACGGCATAGCTCAGCGCTGCCACCGCGTCCTCCAAGCTAATCCAGCTAACGTATTGCCGGCCATCGCCGATTGTGCCACCCACCCCTAGGCGGAAGGGCAACAGCATCTTAGCCAGCGCTCCGCCGCGGCGACTGAGGACGAGGCCCAAGCGGGCCTGCACGACGCGGATACCAGCCTCGGCGGCCCCGGCACTCGCCCCTTCCCACGCTCGGCCCAATTCGGCCAAAAACCCCGCGCCGGTGTCGCTTTCCTCGTCTAGCTCTTCGTCTCGCCGATTGCCGTAAATGCCGATAGCCGACGCGCAAATCAGCACCCGCGGCGGCGCGGCCAATCCCGCCAAGCGCGTAGCAAGTAGCTGCGTCGTCTGCACCCGGCTGTGGTGCAATTGGGCCTTGACGGTGGCAGTCCAGCGGCCGGCAGCGATGTTTTGGCCCCCTAAATGCACTGCCGCCTCTATCCCTTCCAAAGCCCCTTGCTCCAGCTCGCCAGCTTCTGGATCCCAGCGCAACTCTCCTTGGGCCGGCTGCCGCCGCACCAAGCGCACCACCTCGTGCCCTTCGCGCTCCAGCCGACTACAAAACGCCGTGCCGATCAAGCCGCTGCTGCCCGCGATCAATATCTTCACTGGCTACTCCTCTTGGGAAAATCTAAGAATCATTTGCTACTAAAACGCATCCCCGCGCTCGGCACAAGGCCCCCAGTCTGTGCCGGCCCTTGGGGGCGGCATCGGCTCCACGCTCGTGCGCTTGACCCGGTCTTTTTTCTCTTAGTTTTTCTTGTTGAAGCTCTTCTCTTACCCAGTATGGTATAGCTAATGACACAGCCTTTTGACGCAGCGGACTGGATTGGCCGGCTAGCAGCAGCACTTGAAGACGTTGCCGCACAGGCGAGACCCTCTTGTTCCTTTGCACCACAGACCCCACACTACGGCCCGCTAGACGAATACTGGTCTAGTATCCACCGGCAATACCGGGATCTCGCCGCACGCGCAAAGCACGATCCCGCCGCCGCGAAGAGCTTCGAAGAATCCTACCTCTGGCTCAAGTCCGATCCTTTAGAAGCAAGAGCAATCCTGCGGGAGCATCCCTTGCTACGACCGGGCCTGATAGGTTCGGGGAAACGCGAAGGGGTCGGCTTCACCCTATCGACGCACGACTGGTTTTACGTGGACCTGAAGTCCCTCGTAGCCCATCTAGCCAAACGCGCAATCAAGGATAGTGCAGAGCAGGCAGCGAAACTGCTGCACCGCTACCTGACGGCCGGAGAAGATGCCAATCTCCCGGCATACGAGATCACGCTCTTGCACGGCTTGAAACTCGACGGGCACTTCGATCTTGGCAGGGAAGCCTATCTGGCACCCTACGAGGACGCCAAGGCGATGTTCGAGTTGCCCGACCAACCCGAGCAGTGGCTCAACAATGCTGGCCGGAACCTAGGTCGGTCGAACCGTCCCGTGAGCACGACTGCGCTCGTGCGTGGTCTAAGGTGGGGGCCAGGCGTTGCACCCCCTCCGGCCGATGACAATTCTTCCAATAAGTCCCGCCGATCTCGCGCCCCAAAAGTCAAGTACCGCTTCCCCGGCGACTACGAGATTGACCTTGCGGACCGATTTGCAGACGACAACAAAGTCCTAGTGGATTTGCTGTCTATCGCAACGAGGAGTCCGCTGATTTCCCACGCGAGCTTTGTCCGCGTCGCCAAGTGGGTAGAGGAGCTTGATCCCAACTTCGCGTGCGGCTCTCGTAGCACCTGTGCCTCCTTACCCGACGCATCGCCCAAGGAACGCCAATTCTGCCAGCAGGACGCGGCTGCTTTCGCTGCATTGGCCAGCCGCTGGTGCATCTATCGCGACAAGCGCGATGTTATCGACCTTGCGATCCGTCGCCTCGCCGCCTCTTTCGCCCGGGTCGGCGGCCCATTTAGTGCGGAGGACCGCATCCTCGATGTCTCCATCGCCTTGGAGATCATGTATGGTCCGATCAAACAGAAACTGGCCCGCGAACTATCGACCCGGGCCGAACAACTGCTCGGCCAAGGCATCGCATCCAACAGCGTCAAATCCCTCTATGGAGTCCGCTCGGCCATCGTGCATGGGAAAAAGAAGATCAAAGGCGGGCGCGACGTTATCGACAAGGCACTAGAGGACGGCCGCGACCTAGCCTGCCTCACGCTCGCGGCATTACTGGCCCGAGGGCCGATACGGGATTGGGACGAGCAGATGGGGAGACAAGTAGAGGACTGAATCGAAGCAAAGCACCCTGAATCCACGCCGTCTGCACCTGATTTGCCCTCCCGATGGTTCTGGGACCTGTCCCAGCATTAGCAGCGTTGCGAGGTGAGCACACAATTGACCGCGAAGGGAGCCGACTGGAAATTCGCTCGGTTATGGCCAATGGGGGCAATCTGGGCGTGGTTTAGGTCGGCTCCCAGCCCTTTTGCCGCAGTTCCCCTTCCAGCAATCCCAAACACTCGTCGAGGATAGCCAAGGATTCGTCGAGCTGTTCTTGCGTAATGATCAGCGGCGGGTAAAAGCGCAAATCATCGCCCTCGACCCAATCGGCTCCCCCGCTAGTGCCCGAAATAGCCAGTCCCCGTTCCAAGGTCAGTTGGGGCACGCGCCGCGCCGCGCCCCATTCGGGGGGAAAGGGCTTGCGACTGCGGCGATCTTGGACCAGTTCAATGCCCAACAGCAGGCCCTTGCCGCGCACTTGGCCAACGCAGCGATGGCGCGTCAAGCCCGCGGCCTTTTCCTGCAAATAGGCCCCCACCCAAGCGGCGTGTTCTACGATGCCTTCTTCTTTTAGCAACTCCAGTACGGCCAAGCCCGCGCGCATAGCCACCGGGTTGTTGACATAGGTAAAAACGTGCGGCAAGGCGTGGCCGCTGCGCATGAGACCCCTCCGCATCTGTTCGCTCAGCAAGACCCCTCCCAAGGGCGCGTACCCGCTGCTGGCCCCTTTGCCGAAAACGACCATATCGGGTACCACATCCCAGTGCTCAATGGCAAAGAGTTTGCCGGTGCGGCCAAAGCCGGTGATGATCTCGTCGGCGATAAAGAGGACGTCGTACTCGTCGCAGATTTGGCGGAGGAGGGGGTAGTAAGCGGGCGGAGGAACCCCAGCGGCGATCCCAGCCATGACCACTGGCTCGGCGATAAAGGCGGCGATGTTGTCGGCTCCGACCTCGCGGATGGTCTCTTCTAACTGGCGGGCGCAGGTCAAATTGCAGCGATCTTCGCAACCGGCAAAAGCGCAGCGATAGGGATAGCACGAGGCAATGTGCGGAAAAGCCGGCAAATAAGGCTCAAAAGGTGCCCTCAGCCCCGGCATTCCGGTAGCAGCCAAGGCACCCAAAGTAGCACCGTGATAGCCGCGCCAACGACCAATAATCTGGTGCTTTTGCGCCCGGCCCCGCTGCAAATGGTACAAGCGGGCCAGTTTAATGGCCGTCTCCACGCCTTCGGAGCCGCCCGAGACAAAGTACGCGTGGTGCAAATCCCCGGGGGCCAGTTCGGCCAAGCAGCGGGCGTAATCAAGGGCTGGCTGGTTGGTAAAAAACGTCGAAAAGCAATAGGCCAACTCCCGTCCCTGGGCAGCCATGGCCTCGACGATGGCATGACGACCGTGCCCCAAGGTGACGTTGCCGGCCCCGGCCGTACCGTCGATATAGCACCGGCCAGCTTCGTCGTACAAGTAAATCCCCTCGCCCTTGACGAGAACAGGGTAGGTGTAGTGCGGGTCGCGGTGGAGGAGGGCTTGGTCGGTGGCAGTCATCTTCATTCATCCTCATTTAATTGCGGCAACACGTCGCGCAGCACCTTCGCAAAGGCTTGCCGCTCGGCGGCCGGCCCCACGGTTAGGCGGATGCAGCGGTCGAGCGGGGCCACGCCCGGCATCCGCACGAAGACTCCGTGCTGCAAAAGCACCTGCATCAGGCAGCGGGCGCGCTCGCCACTGCCCACGTCGAGCGCCACGAAATTAGTCGCCGAGGGCACCGTTTTCAGCCCCAATTCCGCCGCCAGCATCGCGTATTCTCGCCGGCCTTGATCCACTTGCCGCACCACCTCCCGTACAAACTCGTCGTCGCCCAGCGAAGCAAGCGCCCCAGCTTGGGCAATGCGATTGACGCCAAAGTGATTGCGGACCTTGTCGAGCGCGGCCACCAAGCTGCAATGCGCCAGCGCGTAGCCGATTCTGGCCCCGGCCATGCCGTGCGCCTTGGAAAACGTCCGCAGCCGCACCACCTCGGCCCGCTCCATGTCCAGCGGCAGGTGCGCGTCCGCGGGCGCGAAGTCGATATACGCTTCGTCGAGCAAGAGCACACAGCCTGGCGGCAACTCGGCGATAAAATCCCGCAACTCGTCGGCCCGCTGATAGGTGCCCATGGGATTGTCGGGATTGGCCACGTAAAGCAGCTTGGGGCGCACTTGCCGCGCCTTGGCCAACAGGGCCGGCAAATCCTCCCGATCCGCGCGATAGGGCACTTTGTGCAACACCGCTCCGTGCCCCTCGACATGGTAGTTGAACGTGGGATAGGCCCCCAGCGAGGTCACCACCGCGTCGCCCGGCTCGGCAAACAGACGCACCAAAAGCCCCAACAACTCGTCAATGCCCGCGCCCAAGGCGACCTCTTCCCGCGCCACCCCGTGCCGCACCGCCAGTGCCGAGCGCAACTCGTACCCCTCCGGGTCGTTGTACCAATGCACTTGATCCACCGCCTCCACCATGGCCTGCCGCGCTCGCGGCGAGATCCCGAAATTGCTCTCATTGGCCCCAACCCGCAGGGCGAGTGGCTGTCCCTGCTGCCTTTCCAGCGCCTCGGGCGGCACAAAGGGAACGGTCGGCGGCAGGGCGCGGACGATGGGCGTAAACGGCAACACGGGTTAAGACCACACGTAGATTTCGTCGTCGTCGTCGGCATAGCCAATGAAGACGGCGAGCACCGCTCGCGGATCGTCCCCCTGCACCGCCGGAACCTCGTGGATGCAGCGCGTATTGAAGAAGTACAGATCGCCCGGCTCGAGCGCGACCTCGCAGTGCTCCACGCCGTGCGCGGCCGCATATTCGTGAAAACTACCCGCGGCGATATGCGGTTGGATCTCCTCGGTCCACAGGCAACGGTGCAACGCGGCTTGCACCCCAGCACCCGCAGAATCCGCGTTCTGCACGCACAGCACGCCGGCAAATTGATGGGTAAAGCGCGCCACCTCGTAGTTGAAGCGCTTTTCGCGCAGGACCACGTGGTCAATGTGCGGACTATAGGCGTGGGTTTCGTAGTGGATGCGAAAAATGGCCGGGCCATACAAGCGTCCGTCGCGCTCGCGCGCCGTCTTAACCGCCTTGTTTGGGGCCAGCCCCTGCAAGTGCCGATAGAGTAGCTGCACCGGGTCGAGCAAGCCGGCGAAGAGGGTAGCAAAAAGCGCGTGCGTCTCCTCCGCATCAGCCAAGAAGGCCTCTTGGTCGCGGCCCAAGTTGCCGAGGCTGGTGCCAATGTCAATGCGCGTGCGCTCGTCGCCCGGGGGGCGCAGCAACCCGCGCTCGCCAAAGCGCTCCATCAGTTGCTGGCAATCGGCTGGCGTGCAAACTTGGGGCAGCAGGATTGCCGGTATATCCGCCCGGGCCAAGGCGCGGAGCGGGTCGGCGCATTCGTCCGGCCCCACGGGCCGCCACCATGCACTCGCGGCGTTTTCTTCGTACGGTGTTCTCGGCAAATCTAAAGCTCCTATGGATAGCGTTACGCAAATCGCGCTCGGCGCGGCCGTCGGGCTGCCAAGTCTGGATACTTCACTGGGGCCTCCGTTTGCATGTTGACGAGAATCACATCCCCCACACCGCGACCGGTGCGCCGCCTTCGGTTTCCTCGCGGCGATACACCTTGTCGTCCCACGATTTGCCCTCGGTGCGGTCGAAGAGTACTAAGTGCCCCTCGGCCGCCGCGCAGTGGTCCATGTAGGCCCGCGTCTGCTCAAGCCCTTCGCGCAGCGTCCGCTCGAAGCCCCCATGCAGCACCTTGCACTCGATGACCACCTTCTGCGTCCTGCTAGCGTCCCCGTCCACCGGCCACACGAGCAGCAAATCCGTGCGCCGCCGACCCAAGCCATACTCGCGCTCAATGCGCCCGCCGCTGTTGACGATGCGCTGCAAAAACGCCTGCAGCAGCAACTGCGGACCGGCCTCCTTGTACTGGAACCGCTCCACCCAGTGCTCGGAGTGCTCGCGGAAAAACTCTTGGAACGCCGCCAGCAACTTGTCCACCTCCAGCACCCCGTCGTCCGCCACATACCAAGCCGGATCGTCGTAAATCACCATCTCCTGCGTGGTCCAGGTCAGGGCGCGTGGGATCACCTCCCGGTAGATCGGGTTGGCGATGGCCACCGGCTTGCCAAGGCCGACCAGACCGAGATCGCGCACGTACTGCAGATCGTCGTCGGCAATCGCGGCCGCCTCGGTGGCGCCGCTCAGCAGCGGCTCAATCACCCGGCGCACCCGCTCCTCTTGGAGCTTGTCGGTGAGTTGGTCCAGATGCGTCTCCCGACGCAGGATCAATTGCTCGTGCGCCTCTTGGATGGCGGCGACGAAAATGGGCCGGCCGCGGTCCCGCCCGGCTTTGTTTTTGAAGCAAGCTTCGTACGCCAAGGCATTGACCAGCCACGGCTGGCCCTCGGTCAATTCCCAAATCGCGGCGCACGCCTCGTCCGCGAAGGCTTGGCCAGTCTCCGCGGTGTGCTGCGCCAGCAGGGACTCAACCTCCTGCCGCGAAAAATCTCCGAGCCGCAGAGACTCGGCGCGGATGTTGAACGCACTGCCCCCGGCGATGATGGCGTTTTCCGCAGACGACTGAATGCGGTAATCGCGCACGTCGCGCACCCCGCACAAGATCGCGCACTGCGGGAAGCGACGCGGACGTTCCGGGTAGCCGGCGCGTAGCTGCCGCAGCACCGACAGCAGGCTGTCGCCGACCAGCGCGTCGATCTCGTCGAGCAGCAGTACCAGCGGCTTCGGGTCGGCAGCCGCCCAGCGCGCCAGCACTACCCGGAGCGCACCATCCGGCCCCGCCTCCTCCAGCACCCCCGGACACAGGGCCGCCAGCGTCTCGACCGCTGCAAGCTGTAATTCGGTGAGGATCGCCCGCATCGCCCGCACGACGTCCTCGCGCGCCGTCTGGGCGGCCTCAATGTTCGCGTACACACAGCGGAACTCGCCACTCGCGTTTAGTTTGTCCCTCAAAGCGAACAACGCCGAGGTCTTGCCCGTCTGTCGCGGTGCGTGCAGGACGAAGTACTTCTCCTGCCGGATGAGCAGCAGCAAGTCGTCCATGTCGAGCCGCGATAGGAGCGGGACGTGGTAGTGGATGTCCGCCTTGATCGGGCCGGCGGTATTGAAAAAGCGCATGGTTGTGGTCGTCATCTATTGTATCTTCTAGCTGGCGAGGGCCCTACGGCTCTGGGGCTTCGGGCGGTCGCCCAACGCGGGCCTCCAAGATCGCCAGTGCCTCCTTCCGATTCAAGTACGGGTGGGCGAATTGATTGCGATAGCTCCGCAAGCAGCCGTAGCAGCTCGAATCGCAGCCGCAATTGCCCTGAACCCGTTGCCGCGCGTTGCGTAGCATCTCCTCGAAGACGCTCTCCTGTTCCAGTTGTGCTACCAGCGCCGCGCCGCCCGGCACGTTGTCGTAGAGCACGATTGCGGATTCCCCAGTGTTGCTGCTGCCGGTAATCGTCACATTCAGATCCGCATCCGGCACATCCAAGGTCTCCGCTGCGCCGAGCAGGACGGCGTAGGCGACGGAATAGGCGTCCCACTCGCCGGTCAGTTGAGGAAATTGCAAGCGCACGACGTCCGTGACCAGTTCGTGACCGAGCGAGAACCGATCCAAGCTACCGGCGCATCTGGAATCCGAGGGGGATTTGTGCTCGGCTTTCGGCCCTGTCATGTGAGCACCGCAAGAACGGCAGATATAAAAACCTTCCTTGTTCCAGCCTTCGCACAGGATGACTAAGGTTCCGGGCATGGCCTTGGTCACTTGTACGCCCAAAATTGCCTTCGTTGCGGGATTGGCGTTCTCTCCGAAACCTTGGAAAAAGGGCCGCGTCGTATATAGGCGCTGCACTCGTCCACGCGGTTCCTTGGGTTTCGCGAACAGCGGTGTCACAAAGCCGAATTCCGGAGTAAGGTATTTTCCGCTACCGGATGGCACACACGGGTCACCTTCATCCCATTGCGTGAAACTGCGTGCATCGCCGAGTTGGTAATGCCGAACCGGGAACGCTTTGCCCTCAACCACCTTCACTCCGCAAGACTCCCACTCCAGCTTATTGGCCACCACCTTGCCGCCAGGCGCGTACTCGGCGATGGCCTGGGACAAATCCCGCTGGAGTGACACATCATTGGAGCGCGTTTCGAGTTCGACGACGTCCACTGGAAACCCATACTTCGGAATAACAGCTTTGCGGGAAAGGAAATTCAACGTCCCATCGCCGGCGATGGTTTGCATACGGCGTTCCAGTTGGTTGACCTTGCTAGTCCACTTAGGGGGCTGCTCCTCGATGAGGACGGCCTTCGTCTTCACCATCGCACGGTAATCCGCGCATATTTCCGCTTCCACTTGTGCGAAGCGACTATTCGGCCCGGCTATTTCGTCAACCCATGAATCGCCGGTAAGTCCGGTCTGTATGTACATACTCTCCGGCACGATACGGCGCAGCGAATCCACCAGCAGCTCGTTGTTCTCGCAGAACTGTTTCAGGTCGGATACGGCGCGAGGGCTCGACCAGCAGTCTCCAACGAACTTTTTTACGTTTCTGAACCGTATCCCATTCTCCCGAGCCTTGAAGAACGCGGACAACGCCGTGGCGATCATGTGCCGCACGATGATCTTTTGGTTCGTCATTTGCAGACGCGGCGGATGCACCTTACCCGCAATCACTCGCTTCGGCTTTTCGTAGTGGTAAAGATCGTGCGGATTGCGGCGGCAATAGGTCAGCGCCAAGCCCGGGGTCTCCCGGCGTCCGGCTCTCCCAACGCGCTGGGTATAGTTGAACGGCTCCGGCGGCACGTTGCGGAGAAACACGGCTTCCAGATCGCCCAGATCGACGCCAACCTCGAACGTGGTCGAGGAGCTGAGCAGGTGCGTTTCTCCGTTCTTGAACCGATCCTGTCTCTGGCGCGCCTCGTCGCTTTCGATCTGTGCGGTGTGTTCCTCCGCGTGCAGCACGGGCGGCAAGCCGGGGCTTTCGTACAAGATGCGGTAATGGTTTTCCTTGAGACGTTTGTGGTCGGAGGGATCCAGCGTACCGGGACACTTGTTGCGTGGACATACACCGCGAATGTTGTGGGCGCTCTGGGTTGCACAGGTATCGCATTCCCAAATCTCACCGGACTCGGCGAGCTTTATCCGCAACCAGCTCGGGTTGAGACGAAATGTCCCGTTCGCCTTTCCGCGCGAAAGGATGTGGTCGTCGGGATGGCCGGAGTTTTGATCACGCCCCCGCAATACTTGGCATATATCTTTCATCATCTTCATCGAAGCTGCCCGTTTCTCGTCCTCGGCTAATCCACTGCCCGTGAGCAGTCTATGAAGGAAGTGTGCCACGATTGCGGATTGGGATCCGCCCCACTCGGAGACGTGCCGCCGTCTGCCCGGTGGCCCCAGACCGTAGGCTTGTTGGGGCCACGGCGAAACATCGTTCCATGCCGGAGCTCCGGCACTTTCCGGCAAACCCATGGCGCGGTGCAGGCGCAACCTGTCCAAGAGATACCCGAGCAGGCGGTGCGCTTCCTCATCCGTGAGATTCCACGGCGGATTTCTCATTGCCTGCGGCAATGTCAAGTCATCAGGAATCTCGACGCACCACTTGACCAAACCGACGCCAGCCAGAGACAGCCTTCTCTCATCCGTCAGTGCTTCGCGAAGGATCGATACTAGCACCATGCGGTTTTTGCTCTCCGTAGTATCCGACCCTTTGAACAGACCGGCCCGATCCCATTGCTTGAGCAATCGGTTTCTGAGGTCGTCAATGGATAATCCTTGCAGACCGGCCGGACCGTCTTTGATCGCACGAAGCATCAGATTGCGATCGCGCACCTTCTCGTAGGAGTCTTCAGCGTACCAAGCAAAGAACGCGGCTTCCTGACGGCTGTCGGCAAACGCCAGCACCTTGCGCCCTTCTTCCGGCAGCAACTCGTGCAAGGCGGTCGCGATGACGGCGTTTGGTCCGTCAGAGCCGTGTACGATCTCCTGCACGGGGTCGCCGATACCACCGCGATTATAGCCGCAGGTCTCGCACTGCTTGAGTTGATCGGGGTGATCTTTGTGAGACTCGCACTTCTTGACTCGAATTGCTGCTTCACAATCGCACACAGGAGCGGATGTGGAGAGCGCACCGCAGCACCTGCACAGAAGGTGCGTTGCCCCATCGTCCAATGGCAGGTAGTAGTCCACGCCGAAGTCAGACTGGCTGGGGTCGCGAACAGCTTCTTGCAGCTTTCCGCCTCTCTCCCGGCCAACGTAATAGTGCTGCCCGCACTCGCGGCACAGCGCGACTTCCAACGGTTTCGCGGTAGAACCGTCATCCATCTCGCCTTTGCGATTCAACACAACGGTGTCTGCACCGTCTCGATGAACCAGAAATGCCCCTTCCAGCGCACGCAGGAAGGCGTGATAACGCTGCGGCCGTTGGCCTGCGTCTGTCTGCTCGGACTCGCCGAAAATCACCCCAAGCACCGAGAAGGGCTCGCCAAAAAGTTCTCCGGCGAACTCGGCCACCGTTTTCTTTTCTTTTTCGCCCTCGCCGGAGGAAAGGGTGGCACTAGTGGCGATGCAGCGAAACGGGTCTTTGCGCCCGCCATCGCGCAACCGCTGCTTGAGACGCCGAATCAGCATGCCCATCTCCATGCCCTTGGCACCGCGATACTGGTGCGCCTCATCGAGCACGATGAACTGCCAGCGCGTACCCCGGTCGCCATCGAACAGCGGGCTGTCGTCGGGACGAATGAGCAGGTATTCCAGCATGGAGTAGTTGGTCAGCAGGATGTGCGGCGGTGTGCCTCGCATCTCCTCGCGAAAGACCAGTTCGCCGGGTAAGCGTTCCTCTGCCCGCGCAGTGGCATTGCGCCAATTATTATCTTTGCTGTTTTCCGGTGTCTGGCCGATGTACTGCCCGAACGTGGGTCGAAATCCCGATCCTGTCTCATTTAAGTCCTTGCAAATCCTTCCAAGGCGCTCGCGTTGGTCATTGGCAAGTGCGTTCATCGGGTACAGTATCATGGCTCGTACCCCTGCTTCCTCCAGTTCGCCCGCGAGATGTTGGCGGTACAACTCGAACAGAATCGGGTACAGAAAACTCTCCGTCTTGCCACTGGCGGTGCCGGTGGCGACGACAATGTTCTGTTGGTCCACATGCGTGGCCCGCACGGCGCACTCCTGGTGCATGTACAAACGCCGGTCAATCAGCGCCGGGAAAAGACCTTCGCTCCGGTCGGGAAAGCACTCTTGCGCCAATGCCCGCGCATTCAGGCCCTGTTTGAAGCCACGGGCCGATTCGGGAAACGGACCCTTCAATAGACTGTCTTCCTCCTTCAGCGCGGATTGGAAGGATTCCCGCAGGCTCGGATCCTTGAAGTAGAAGGAGGTTTTCAGATAATTTTCATAACGTTGGCGAATCCTCTCGGGCCATTGTCGTATGTCGTTTGCCTCAGTCATCCATCAACCTCCTGATTGTACCCATAGGACGGATACTCTTGAGCAGTTGGCGAAGCTCGTTTGGTCTGGACGGAATCATTCTCCTCGTTGCATCTGCTTCGGCAGATCAGAGGTAGATTTGCGAATCTTGCGTTTGAGACGGCGAATCTGTCTGCGCACTTCCTTCAAGCACTTCTTGTCCCTAGCCTGCAGAGCGGCTTCCCGCTTCACCTTTAGTGCCTTGATCTGCTTCTTGATGGCACTCTTGTCGATTCCGGTCTGCGAACGAGAGCGAACTGTCGGGTCGGCGGACACCCGGATGAGCGGCAGTACCGCTTCACCGCATCGAATGCTGAGCGAGGAGTCCTCGTTCAGCCGTTGGCTGATCTGATCGTAGTCGATAAAGTCGGACAGACGTATCTCAGTCTCCTTTTGGGGGCAATACGTCCGGTCCAGTTCCTCGTCGAACCCTACCTTGACCGATGAAACGCGCAGCGGCAAGAGCAATCGAATCGCCGCGTCCGCACACCCGAGGTCACGAAACTGCTGCCGCGTCATCGCCAAGGGCATGTCGCGCCATTCGTCGGCCTCCCCGTCATCTTGCTCCATCCGCCACCAAATGCGCGGCAGTTTGATGACGGTATCGACGCGGTCCTCGCCGGACGGCAAGGCACACGATATGTGATCCCCATCCGGATGCGGCGCAACTATGAGGATGCCTCCCGACTGCATGGTCACATGGGTTCCGGCGGTGTCGAGGTTTGGATGGATGGCGGTGCCGTCAGTGCTGACAAATTGCACCTCTGCCGGCGAATATCCTGCCGAGGACGGGACGAACAGTGTATTTGCAGAGTACGGCTCGCCATTCACGCGAATCTCCCAGAGATCGCGCAGATATCGAAACTCGCCACTGTCCAGCAACTCCGCGCTATCGTCGTAAACGCGGACGAAGAATCGCCCTTGGCGGCTATTCAAGACATCCGCAAGAGATTGCTCGGCCGGCTTGAAGTTCTCGCCTTTCCATCCGCCCTCCTTTTCTTCGCCGATCCGCGCCCACACGACGCCGGACGCAGGCCTCAGCTTTGGAGGAGCACCAACGAACAACTCGCCGTCTTCAGAATCATCGAAGACACTGTCACCACACAGCTCAAAGCCGGTTCTGGTCAATGCGCGGTCGTACCCCTCAAACCCGCCCACATTTCCCTCCGACTCGCCTTTTTTCACGTAAAAAAAATGCGCCATGAAGTTCGCGTCCGTGCATTCCTCCGGCTCAACAGGTGCGCTCCCCGTGCGCTTCCACTCCCTCGGTGCCATGACGATGAAGTGTCCGCTGGTGATGCCGCCGACCTTGTGGCCCTCGCCTTTCCAGTCGTTCGGCATCTTGAAGATCAGCGGCGTGCCGTCGAACAACGGCAATTGATCCGATTCGCGATCTTCGTGGTCAATGGACAAGCTGCCAGCCAAGGACGAAAGACTGTATTCGCCGTTACGAGATTTTCGGCAAATCAGTTCCGGTTGAGGTGTAAACGTTGGCTCGTCCTTGGCGTCATCATCGACTGGCGATAGAGACTGCGTCGGTCCATTCCGTCTTCCGCCTATTCTGCGCGGGGGCTTTTGACTCTTGTCCTCCGGAGAATCTGAATTCTTATCGCAAGCGTTGTCTTCAGGTGGCTCAGGAGGAGAGTCGGTCAAGTCTGACTGCGATGAACCACCGACGTCGGCATTGCTATTCGGCGCGTTTCCGTGATCTTCGGCAGGTTGTGCCGAAGGCAAATCCGGTTCCGGGAGTGCGTCTTCCGGCGGATCGGAAGGCGTTTTTTCCGAACCGGCACTGCCCGGAGTGACCGGTTCGATTTCTGTGGGGACTTGGCCGCACTGGTCGCTGTCCGTAGCACCGGCGGACTTGGGTCCCTGAGGTTCCGAAGATGGATAGGAGTTTGCTTTCTTCTCGGCCGAGCGAATTCTTCGACGCCATAGACGCCGCGCCCATACTCGTAGCGATTGGACTATGTTGCTCAACATATTGACCTGAGAGACTTTCTCGGACAGAGCCGCCTCGTCCACTGCGCCTGACTGCGAATTTGACCCGCCGTCATTGTTTCAACTCTCCCTAAAGTGCGCTTCGAGATAGGCCCGGGGAATGTCGTCCACCTCGCCCGGAATTTGCCCTTGCGACGGTCAAAGAGGCCCCACGGGCCGCCACCATGCACTCGCGGCGTTTTCTTCGTACGTTGTTCTCGGCAAATATAAGGCTCCTATGGATAGCGTTACGCAAATCGCGCTCGGCGCGGCCGTCGGCGAAAAGGTATTAGGCAAAAAGGTTGGCAACAAAGCCCCCCTGTGGGGCGCGGCCGTCGGCATCCTCCCGGACCTCGACGTGCTGGGCGCGGCCTTTCTGTCGGAGACGGCCCAATTGGGCGTTCACCGCTGGGTGTCGCACTCCTTGCTCTTTGCGGTGGTCGGCGGCCTCGGGGTGGGCTGGGCGCTGTCTAAGCTACACCGCGCCGCGAGCTGGCGCGAGTGGTCCACGCTGGCGTTCTGGGCGATTCTCACACACGCCCTCCTCGACTGCTTCACCAGGTACGGCACCCAGTTGTTCAGTCCGTTCAGCAACTACCCGGTCGCCCTCAGTTCCATCTTCGTCATAGATCCGCTCTATACCCTGCCCTTAGCGATCGGCCTCATCGCCGCCCTGTGTCAGCGGCGACCGCACTGGCGGCGGCGGCTCAACGCGCTGGGCCTGTGCTCGAGCACGGCGTACCTGCTTGCCACCGCTGCGATTTGCCTGCACGTACGCAGCACCTTTGCCCACGCCCTCGCCGCGCAAGGCATTGCCCACGAGCGCCTGTACGTCGCGCCGACCCCGTTCAACGCCGTGCTGTGGTCGGGCTTGGTCGGCAAGGACGATCACTTGTGGGCCGGGCTGTACTCCCTGCTCGACGACGACTCGGCGATCCGCTTCCGCCGCATCGAGCGCAACACCCACCTCATCGCTCCCCGGCGCGACGACCCGCCCGTCCAGCGCTTGTTCTGGTTTTCTCGCGGGTACTATCGGGTGGAGCGCCGCGCCGACGCGCTCTACTTCCACGACCTGCGCTTTGGCCGCTCCGATTTCTACCTCGACTCCACCGGTGCCTATTTCTTCACGTTCCGCCTGTTGCCGGACCCATCCCATCCCCAGCGCATCGCCGACATCCAACGCACCAACAACCCGTTCACCGACCAAGCCCTAAAGCGGCTCTGGGACCGTCTAACCGGAAACTAAAGCTCCTTAGCCTGCTCCCAATTCTATAACCCCCACGCCTGATCGACGTCGCGCTGGTACGCGTCGATTTTGCCCGCCAGCACATCGGCGACCTGCACCACCTGCCCGGACTGGCCGGATTCGTAGATGGCCTCGCTGACGGCCTTGCTGCGCAAGCCCTCCTCCGCGTCGATTTCCACCGGCCGCCCCTTGCTCAACGCATCGATAAAATCCCACAACTCCAGCGTCACCCCGCCGGTGATCCTATATGGGAAGAGCGCGTCCTTTTCCTCCTCGCTCAGGGTCGCCAAATACATTTCTTGCAGCTCGGACATGCCGTGCGTGGTCCCGTCGGCAAGCTGGCACTCGCCGCGCGCCTGAGAGGCGGCCGGGTGGAAGATGTCCGAGTCGATGATCGACCCCTTCTCGCCGCTCAGCGTCAGTTGGGTAAAGCCCTTGCCCGGCGCACTGATCGTCCACGACCACGTGCCGATCAAGCCGCTTTTGAAGTTGAATATGCTGGTCCAAAAGTCCTCGGACGCGCTATTGACAATTTCCTCGCCGCGGCGATGGGGGCGCGGGTAGAGCTGCTCGACCCGGGCGTACACGCTCTCGACCTCGCCAAACCAATAGCGCATGGTGTCAACCCAGTGCGCCCCGCTGTCCATGACCATGCCGCAGCCGCCCAACTTGCGATCGATTCGCCAGTGCCAATTGGGCACTTGGGCCGGATCGTTCCACCCCGCCCGCACAGCCCACCACATTTTCGGCGCGCCCAACAGGCCGTCGTTGAAGGCCCAGTGAATGGTGCGCTGGCCCAAGGAGCGGCGGCACTGCTCGGCCGTAGCCGCGACCCGTCCGCAACGCTGCGCCGTCTGCGCGATCTTCTTCGAGGCCCGCACCGTGACGCCAATCGGCTTTTCGACCAGTACGTGGACCCCGCCCTCTAGCAGTTGGCAGGCCAGCACGTGGTGCAAACCGTGCGGACTGCATATATCGGCCCCATCGAGGGCGTCTTCCCCGGCGAGCATGTCAGCCACGCTGGTGTATGCGTTGACCTCCCAGCCGGCAAACCCGGCGATGCGCCCGGCAAACTCTTCGGCGCGCGCGGGCACCTCATCTACGGCCGCGACAATGCGGAACCGCGTCTCGCCCTTTTCCAACAGCTCTTCGTATCCCCGCAAGTGCGCTCCGGCCATGCCGCCGCAACCCACCATCGCCAGTTGGACGACCTCGCCCTTCTTTTTTTCGCTCATTTCTCCCTCCACAGGTTGGTTTGTGGGCTACATACTATTCTCAAACGGGGGCTGTGGCAAAGGAATGCTGTGGTTGGGCGGGATTCGTCTGGCTGCGTAACGTCCGTACCTAAAGAGCCCCTCCATCACCACCCCAGCACCCCCGCCAAGAACGCCTCCACCCCGGCCTCATAGGCGGCCGCGTCCTCGCTAAAGGCCGAGCTGTGGCCGCCGCGCAACTCGGTAAACGCCTTCGGCTGACCGGCGACCTCGTATAGCCGCTGGCCGTGCGCGAATGCAATCAGCCGATCGTCGCGGCTGTGGGTCACCAGCACCGGGCACTGGACCTGCTTTAGGTACTCCAGCGTGGGATACTCGTAGCGGGCGAGCAGGCCAACCGGAAAGATCGGATACAGCTCTTGGCCCAACTCGGGTATGGAGGTAAAGGTCGCCTCCAAGAACAGGGCGGCCGGCGTCTCGTCCCGCGCCAGCCGCGCGGCGATTGGCCCGCCCAGCGAGCGGCCAATAATCGCGATTCGATCCGGGGCTAGCCCGGCCTCTTGCACCAAGTAGTTCCAAGCCGCCTCTGCATCGCGGTACGTACCTTCCTCAGAGAGCGTCCCCTCGCTCTGACCGTAGCCGCGGTAATCAAACAGCAAAATCCCCAAGCCCAACCGGTGCGCGTCCTCGGCCACTGAGAGCAGATGCGATATGTTGCCCCCATTGCCGTGGCAAAAAAGCACCGTGCCCCGCGCGTCGGCCAACGGCAGGTACCACCCAGTCAGCCGCACCCCGTCGCTGGCGACCAAGGCCGCTTCCTCGTAGCGCATCCCCACCGAGGCCGGCGTAACCGCTATGCGGGCACTCGGCTTATAGACGAATTTTTCCTGAAAAAAATAGAGACCGGCCGCGGCCAAAACGTAGCCCACCGCAGCCAGCACTGCGATTGCGAACACAATGCGCCCCATAAACATAGAGTCCAAGTTGATTTACGCGGTCGGCAAAGGTATTTTGCAATGCACCATGTCCATTGCCTCCGCCCTCCTCGTCTTACTCGCCTGTGGCGCGAGCGCAGACCAGTTGCGCTTTGCCTCGGTGCGCGATTGGCGCGATTGGCAAGTGCCGGTGGGCGCGGTCGAAATCGCGGCCAGCGGCGCAATCCAGCCGGTGCGCGTCCAAAAGGGCGTGGATGCCGTGCTCGACGCCACAGCTCTCGGCGGTGGCATCCGCCGGGCCGGCTCCAATCCCGGCACCGCCGCCGCGCTCCTCGACGGCGACCCAGCGACCGGCTGGGCACCCAACCCGGACGACGACCCGGACGACTGGTTTGTAGAAATTGACCTCGGCCGCAGCGTATCGGCGCACAGCATCGCGCTCATCTTTGCCGCCGACGCGCCTCCTTTTGAGCTGTTCGACCTCTTGCTCTCGGCCGGCGAGCCCCAGCTCGACCACGTCGCCAACCCGATCGCCGGCTCGGCGATCTACCGCATTAAGGAACGCTTCAAGGAAAACGCGCGCCACCGCGTCGCATTCGCCCCGGGCGACGCCCTCTACCTGACGCCGATTCGCTTCCTGCAAATCCGCAATCTCAAGCACGTCCCCGACGCCCGGCTCGTCGCCGTTGAGGTCGAGAGCATCGGCGACAATCTCACCCTCGACCTCGTCGAGCGCGGCGGGGCTATCGACATAGTCATTGACGCCTTTGTCCGCGCCGAAGAAGTCACCTTGGGCAACGCGCTCAACTTAGTCGATGGCTCGATCTTCAACCGCTGGCGCAACGGGCGCGAGCCGCGCAACACCTACAACACTTGGAGCCACATCACCATCGACTTAGGGGCCGTTTACCCAGTGGACTTCGTGCGCCTGATTACCGGCATAGCCATCCGCGGCGGCTTTGGCGAACACCTGCTGCGCACCCGGGCCGGGGCCAGCGGTCCGCGTTCCTTCAGCTACAAAAACTACGAGGTCCTCACCTCGGACGGCACCATCGCCCCCGACGGCACCCGCATCTGGACGCGGCACTTTGCTGGAGACTCGGTCAGCGAAAACCACCGCGCCGGGCTAGCCGACCACCAATTCCCCACCCTGCCGACCCGCTACGTCCGCATCGCTTGGCTAATCTGGGACGCCACCTGCGCCGCGACCCTGCCCAACGACTCCTCGCGCTGGGGCTGCTACGCCAACGGCTCGGCCGAAGAAATCCAAGTGTACGGCGAGGGCTATCCCCTCGCGGTCCGTCTCAGCTCGCCGCTCATCGACCTAGAAAGCGGCAAGAACCTCAATTCGCTCGAATGGCAGGCCGAAACCCCCTTGGGCACCCACATCGAAATCCGCTCGCGCACTGGCAACGAGGTAGTAGAGCAATACACTTTTTACGATAAAAACGGCAAGAAAGTAAGCCCTAAGCGCTACGACAAACTGATCCCCAGTTTCAAGGGCAGAATCGACACCACGCGCATCGCCGGTGCGGATTGGAGCCCCTATAGCAATATGTACAGCGCGTCGGGCGCTGCCTTCCAGTCGCCTTCACCGCGCCGCTTTATGGAACTCGATGTGCGCTTGGCGTCCGACAGCCCCGCGCAGGCTCCCCACTTCAACTGGCTGGCTGTCAACTTCAGCGATCCCCTCGCCTCCGCGGTCGTCGGCGAGGTGTTTCCCCTCGAGGTCGCGCCCGGCCAAGAGACCCAATTTTCCTACTTCCTGCGGCCTGCGACGACCCGAGATGGCTTCGACCAGATCGCAATTGAAGCCACCACAGCCCTCGGCTTTGACGCTGCCTTTGTCGATGACGAGCCCGTCGAGGTCGCCACCGAGGCCCTCGCTCAAGGTTTTCGCGCCACCTTCCCGCGCCGCATCCGCAGCCGCCAGCTCGTCGAATTGCGCTTCACTGCCCCCATCTACCTCCAGGCGACCCGCTTTGATGCCTTTCTCGAAGACAGCCAAAAGGCGCAGACGCGGCAACTCGTGGACCCAGGCGACGCCGCACCCCAAGTCGAGAGCAGTTCCAACGTCGTGCGCCTGCCCGTAGCCGACCAGCTCTTTGCCGGCCTCTCGTTCAGCTCCGCGCTCATTACGCCCAACGGCGACGGGATCAACGATCAGCTCCGCATCTCCTTCGACCTCATCAATGTGCTCTCCGCCCGTCCCTTGCACCTGCGGCTCTATGATTTGTCCGGCCGCCCGCTTTTCGCCCAAGAGCGGGACGGCCAAGCCGGCCCCATCGCATGGCACTGGGACGGCCGCGACCTACGCGGCCAGCGCGTACCGCCCGGCCTCTACATAGCCGAGCTACACATCGCCAGCGACGCCGGGGATCGCAGCGTACAACGGATCGTGGCCGTGGCCTACTAGGTATCGTCTGATTTGCTCAGAAGTTGGAACCCGCCTCCTCATTCCACTCTCCTAAGCGACGATTTTCTGCACGCTGGTCGCAGGCGGCAGCGGCGCACCGCCCGCAATCGCCAAGACCAGCGCGACGGCGACCGCCGCGGCCAAGACCAAGCCGGCGCGGCCCTTGCTCGCGGCCGCAGACGAGGTATCGTCAATCAATTCTGCCAACAAGGGCCGGCAGGAACCGCAAATCGTCGAGGCACCGGTCCGTGCGGCGAGGGCTTCTACGGATGAGCACCCCTCGGCGCGAGCGGAACTCAGCGCACCCTGCGTAATCTCCAGACAGTTGCACACTATGGCCGACTCTGGCCATTGGCTCACTGGGCTCCGGGTGGTGCGGCGCGAGAATGTGCCGGTCCGATAAAACTGATGCACTTGCTCCGGCGAGAGGGGGTACCCATGGCGGATACTGTTCTGCGCGAAGCCGATTTCCTCCCAAGGACCGACCGCCACCGCGGCGATTACGCGCCTTCCCCAGAGGGTGATCTGGCGATGCGAACCGTTGCCGCGCCAGCGGACGCGAGTGCCCGGTGGCGCGTGGTCGCCCAGCGACCAGACCTCGATTCCGGCGAATCTCAACCGCACGGCCGGCGTGTAGCCGCGAAACCGGCTTGGCCGGCCGGCAAAAATCGCCGCGAGGGTTTCGGCCATGCGGAATCCAGGGGCAACCAAGCCGTACACCACGCCCTTGTGCGAGGCGCACTCGCCGATCGCGTAAATCGCCGGGTCCGTGGTGCGCAGCGCATCGTCAACGGCGATCCCGCCGCGTCCAGACGCGACTGCAAGCCCAGCGTCGCGCGCGAGTTCGTCTCTTGGGCGAATGCCAGCGGTCATCGCGATCATGTCGGCAACCGCTTCCTGTTGGGGCAACTATCAGGGGGTTACTCTTTTGCTCAAGAGAGGAAATAGCTTCCTCTACAGCTTGCTTTTGGTAATGTCTAAGACGCATGCCTTAATCCTTTTGGTTTGAAGTTGGTAAATGGGCCACTTTATACCCAAGTAGCATAGCACCTACTACAAGGGCTAAAAGGGGAAGTTCATGATTTTGGCTACCTAAAAACAGATCGAGAATAAAGGCATAAAGCCAAAATCGCCATCCAGAAAAACTTCCATAGAACAAAATAAACTCCCTTTGGTAATTCCGCGTAGCGGAAGTGTGTGTATCGCCTGACTC
This sequence comes from uncultured Latescibacterota bacterium, assembly GCA_958295495.1. Taxonomy (GTDB): domain Bacteria; phylum Latescibacterota; class UBA2968; order UBA8231; family UBA8231. The sequence goes on along the minus strand of OY282352.1, from coordinate 4,400,941 downwards.
TCTCTGGAGCGGTTGAACCCAGCCGTCAATGGATAGGACTTGTTGCCCGTCTCGGGTCTCGATTTGGCGGGCACGGACGCCGGCGATCAGGCGCACACCAGCCTCGCGGACCCGCGTTTCGAGCAGGGCCGCTGCGTCCGCATCGAGTTGCCGACTCATCAAGTAAGGCCCTGCTTCGAGCAGGACCACTTCGAGGCCCAACCGGCGCAAGGCATCCGCGGCCTCGAGACCGAGCGGACCCCCCCCGACCACGATCACCGTGCGTACGTCGGCCGCCCGCTGACGGATGCGGACGAGATCGTCGAGGGTGCGATAGACGAAGACGCCTTCGCGGTCTGCTCCTTTGATTGGTGGGACAAACGGCACTGAACCGGTTGCTAAGACTAGGCGATCGTAGGGAATCTGCTCGCCAGCGGCCGTCTGGACCGCGTGGTTTGCACGGTCAATGGAGGCCACCGGATTGCCGGTAATGACCCGGATACCCAGCGCCTCGCTCCAGCCTGGCCGCCCCAAGGCAAGCCGCTGCGCGTCGCGGTGGTCGAGCCACTCGGTGAGACGGACTCGGTCGTATGCCGGGTGCGGCTCCTCGCCAATAATGGTGACGGCATAGCGTCCCAGCGCTCCGAGAGCGGCCAAGCACTCGACGAACTTGTACGCCACCATGCCGAACCCCACGACCACCAGCCGTTGGCACTGCTCGGGGGCGGACGCAATGATCCTCTCCAACACAATGCTCTCCTATGCCCGTCTCACAGCGGCCTTGGTGGCGCCGACGTTATGCTACAGGCCGGCGAAGTAGGTCCCCGGGATGCAGTGCTGCGCTCCCATTTTCAATCTCTTGCCCACGTATCACCCCCACACAAAGAACGCGGCCAACAGCGCGATCCACACCGCTTCGAGGAAATGCCAGTACGCGGCGCAGGCCCGCACCGAAAAGAAGTGCTCGCTGTCGAGTCGATTCACGCGCGCCTTCCACGCCAGTGCCGACAACGGCACCATCCCGCCCACCACGTGCAGCGCGTGGACCACGACCAGCGCAAACGCAATGCCGTAGGCACTCGCCTCCAGTGCCCGGTGGCGGTCGAGTAGCTGCATCAGCGCCGGCACCTGCACGGCGATAAACAACGCGCTCGTCACCCAGGCCCGGGCCAACCACCGCCGCAGGAGTGGGAAGTGCCCGCGTCGGGCGTTCTGCGCCGCCTTGTACATCGCCAGCCCGGCCCCCAACAGCACCGCTGTCGAAACGCCGAGCACCAGCGGCAACTCAATCCGCTCGCTCCCCTGCAGCACCGGGCTGGTCAGCCGCAGGTAGGCAAAAGCCGCGATACTGGCCCCAAAGAGCATGGCCAGCGAGATCAAAAACAGGGTCAGGCCCAACTGGCGACGCCCCCGCAGATCGGGCGAGTTCCAGTTCATCCCCAGCGATACTCGGGCGGGTCAAAGACAAACCCGTGGAAAAAGCGCCGCTGCGCCGGCGCAAGCCCCTGCAAGAAGGCTTGGTCGTAGCGCCACTGCTCGGCACACGCCAGCATCCACGGATGTTCGTACCCATAGTACAGCATCACCCGCTTGCCCCCGTGGCGCGCAAAGGGACCGGCCGTATGCCACACCGCATTGTGGAACAGCATCGCCGTCCCCGGGCCGCCACATATTTGCACGGCCCCGGGCATACCATCCCCGGCGTCCGGCTCTACCAGTGCCTTGTGGCTACCGGGCACTAAGGTCAGATTGCCTTGATCCGGCGCGCTCATGTCGCTCAGGTAATAGCCCACCTTGAACTGCAACAGCGGGATGTGCGGCTTGAGGTTGCGGAAGCCATCCTGAATGCCGTCAGTGTGCCAACCCCGCCCGTGGTAATCGGCAGGTTCGACCTCGTAGAAGGCGTCCGTCGAGTGCAGGTGCGGCATCTCGTTAAAGAGACCGTGAACGTAAGCCATCATCGGCTCGTAGGAGAGCATTTCCAAAAAGAGCGGATCCTCGGCCAAAAGGTGCATGATCCGCACGTTGGCCGCGTTGAGCTGGTCGGCAAAAGCTGGCTCGTGCTCGCGTTTGAACTGGGAGTCGCGGCGACGCTCAATGGTGCGCTCCAGCGCCGCGTAGAGCGCCGCAACCCGGGCCGGCGCGAGGAAGTCTTCTAGCACCAAGTAGCCGTTGTTGTCGAAGAAGAAGCACTCGGCATTTGTGGGATGGCTTTCGATCATTTCCTTCCTCCAATGTTAGCTCTTAACGCGCCCGATAATTCTTGCCATATAGTCATAGTCGCCATCCCGCTTCGGAAAGAGGATGTGCTTTTCGGCAAACTGCTCTAGGGTCCACTCGCCGTTATCGTAGCGTCTTACAAGCTTTCGGAGTGATAGCTCAACGGCTGGCGCCCCTTATGCTTGGCCCGCTCCCGGGCAAAGTGGGCCCGCTGGGCCGAGGGCCCCACCACCGTCGCCGGCAGCCCCAACGCATCGGCGGCAGCCAGCATCGACAAGGTCTTGCCTGAGCCCATGCCATGGACCATCAGCAGGCCTGGCTGGTCCTGGATCTTGCGCAGGACCCGCCGCTGGTGTGGCTTGAGCGTCGTCTCCGTTGCCTGCTTGATCTCAAAGCTCCACGGGGTCATACCTATTCCTTCAGTCCTAGAGAGTGAATTTGAGCATAACCTTCCGCACTAAGTACACGACAGTAATCTAAGTTGTGGTACAGCCCCAATTTAGGTTTATTTGTAATCAGCCAGATTGCATCTAAATCCTAAACACAGGAGCTGTACCATGCTTATTCATACGATTAAAAAAGCCCTCACGCAAGGGTCGGTATCCCTCACGCGCCACCGTATCGACCTGATCAGTCGGTTGGTGTGTGCGCTGATTCAAGTGCGTTCGGTCAATATGAAAAAACTCGCGTGTAGCCTATCGGGGATGGCCCAGATTGACAGTCACTATCGCCGTCTCCAGCGTTTTTTCAGTAGCACTGTCTCACCGTCGGTGTTTACGCAGTTGATTGTATCCAAGGTCGTTCGCCCCGGCCAACCGCAACTCTTAGTTATGGATCGCACCCATTGGCGATTGGGGCGCACCGATCAGAATGTGTTGTGTGTCGGCTTAGTCTATCAGGGGGTCTCGATTCCGTTGGTATATCAGTCGTTGCAAAAGCCGGGCAACTCCAACACCTCAGAGCGCAAGCGTCTCCTGACGAAGGTATTGGCCTACCTTGATCCCCGCGTATGCTGTTTAGTCGCCGACCGCGAGTTTATCGGTCGAGCGTGGTTCGCCTTTTTGCTGGAGCAGCAGGTCGATTTTGTCATCCGTCTGCGCGGCAATACGTCGCTTACGCTCGACGACGGTCGGCGACGTTATGGGGCTACTTTTAATGAACGGATGCCGAGAGGTACGACCCGATTCTACCCACAGACCACCCTCTATGACGGCTTGACCCTGAATTTGGTGTGTCACCGCCCCATCCGCGGCGAGCGCATCCTACTCATCACCAACCGAACTGACCTCAAGCAGGTGCTGGCCGTCTATGGACAACGCTGGGCTATTGAAACGACGTTTGCCTGTTTGAAATCGAGAGGATTTAACCTCGAAGACACCCATTTGACCCACCCCCAACGCTTGCACCTGCTGCTGGGACTGCTGGCATGGACGCTGCTATGGGCGCTGTTGGTAGGACGGCGGTTGCATCAGAGAAAACCCATCCCCACAAAAAAACATGGACGACCAGCCATAAGCCTCTTTCGAAAAGGATTAGACCAACTCACACAGATCATACACCAAGCACGAGACCAACCTAAACGCAACCGACAACATCAACACATTTTACTGTCGTGTACTTAGCCTTCCGCATCAAGACGGTCATGATCGGATCGACCTGCACATGGTTGGGGATTCTGATGGGGATAAAGAAAATCAAGGTTCTTACGATCCATTCCAGCAGGGTACCCCAAACCAAATCCTTGAGTGTATAATTCGCCATCCTTGCCTGTTAGGACGGAATATGGGTTAAGTCCTGCCTTTACCATGACAACGTGAGGAGGCAACACAGCCGTAATTATAGGTACGAGATCAACTGGAAAATCGGCACCCAATATACACTTAGTCACTCGGAACTCCCTAAACTTACGATTGTAACGCCATTGATCACATGGATCTCCTTCCATGGATACTATTATCCTGAATTCTTTTTCCGCCTCAAACTTTTTGTGCTTTACGGAAAGACTGTCCCATAGAAGGCAAGGCTCTCTTAGCACTTCATCTAACTTGAATCGAAGTGGTCGCCTATCCTCATACTTAACTTCCGTAACTTTAATGGGTTCTTGTCCTTCTCTTTCTGCGAATTCAAATTCAAGACAAAAGCCGCGATGTCCTGATGCGTACTTGTCCCAAAGGTATAGATTTGAGAAAGAATCGGAAAACGAACAAATACCTATATGTTGGACAAAATAACATTGGAGCTCATACAGATACTTAGAATACGTCTTTCCATTCCATGAGTCGTTCTCCCATGAACCGGCAAATCGGTACCTAATAGGATCATCGCACCAATCCTGTTCATTTGCCTTTATTTCACCGTAAATCTCCCGCAAAACCTCGAAAGATAGGATGTTGTTGTGGTAAAGAAAGATAGGCTCACGACTAGCTCTGCTATATGACCAAGGATTGTCGGTAGCATCTCCGTAGTTAGCAGGATTAGCCAGCCAAAAATATCGGCCTGCTATTGCAGATAGGGTTGTATTCCAATTTCTGCAATCCAAGCCGAAGTATTTGTAAAATGTTTTTGGGTTTTCCTGAGAACCCATTGGTTTTCTCCTTTCTTGGAGCGTTACGGTTGCATGAGAATCCCCGCGGTGCATCCTAAAAAAGAGGGGGAGCGCATGGGCTAGGGAGCCTACGCGCTCCCCCTCGGAGCGTCGCCCGAGGCCTAGGGCGTCGCCGAAATTATGAAAGAATCGAGGCTCACGTTTGGCCGGGCCATTTTAGCGGCTAAGCCCGGCAGCCGCTCGTGCAACCGGGCCTTGTCGTCGTGCCTGTAAGCATTTTCATGGAGCATGCCGTGCGGCTCGATGAACACAATGCGTTGTGCATCGCCCTCTTTTATCCAGAGGATGAAGTCTGGGTAGAAGCCGCTGGCTGCATAGAACCCTATGCCTGTACCACGGCTCAGATTCCGCAGCAGAAATATCTCCGCGCCGGCCAGTGCGTTGCCTTGCTCTTTTTTCCAGTATTCCCGCAAGTCTTGCACTAATTGCTGTTCGCTTTCATTTAACCCCAGTGGGGATATTTTTATTTTGGCATCGCTTTCTAGTAGCAGCGGTTGATATAAGTGCTGCTCAAAATGGATGCGCGGCAAAGCACCTGCCGCGGCCTCGTTGTCGTACAGCGCGCGGCTGTCTGCGATGAGCTTTTTAATCTCCTGTATCAATGCGCTCTCCGACCGCGGCACACTGACCATGTACTGGCCGGCGGGGCTGTCATCGGCATCGCTGACGTTGAACCGCAGATTGGGCTCTCGCTCGTCCAGCGTCTTATAAACCAAGTTTTCTGAATCCCACTGCTCGCGCCGGTGCCGGTAGAGCGCGTCGGCGTACTTCCGCACGATGTTGGTCGCCGCCTCTTGCAGCCGCTTCAAGTCGTCGAGACTTTGCGGACTTACTACGGTCCCCTCCGCTATCAGGCTATACAGCGCACCGGATTCGCTGCCATATTCCAAAATTTTTCGCGGCGCGTCCGGTTGGACGAGCAAGTTTCCCCACCCCTTTTGCGCCTTGTATGCAAGCAGATCGAGATGGATGCTTTCCCAATCCACCAGCGCGAGGCTTTCGGGCGGTATGAGCACTTCTGCGCCGGTACTCGCCTCGGCATCCATTGGACCATCTTCGCTGCTATCCAGCCTGTGTACCTTTGCGGACATATCAACGGACACTTGGCGCACATTCGGGTCCGGCTCCAACATAACCGCTGTATTGGCGGCGAAATCGCGCCCATCGTCCACCCGGGGAATGACCAACCCCTTATTCAGAAAGCCCTCGTTGGGCCGGATGAACAGGGGCAGTTCCAGCAGGCCCTCTGTGGCAACGCCTTCCCGCTCCAGATAGTCCCGGAATTGGGCCATGTAGTTGGCGCGGACGGCAAAAATGTTGAGGGTTTCCAGCAACTTGATGCAATCGGGATGTTCGCCATCCAGCGCGGAACTGCGCTTCAGCGTCATATCCCGCCCCCGCAAGCGGACGCCGCGCCCGAATAGCTGGATTATCTGCGACCCCTCGCGCTGGCCGATGTTGAGCAGCCCCATATTGGACACCCGATACGAATTCCAACCCTCTATAAACTTGCGGGCACCAATAAGCACCTCAATGGTCGTCTTTGGCCCGTTGATGCCGTCGAACAGGGAGCCGGAGAAAGCGTCTTCCTCCATGGTGATGTCGTCTTCGGCCTCGACCAGCTTTCTGAATTTGTCAGGGTCCCCTATGTAAATCAGGCCGAAATAATCCTCGGCACCGCCTACTTTGAGGCCCAACTCGCCGGCGCTGCCGCGTATATTGCACAAATGCAGCCCGCTACCGCCGATGCCCGCCGGCGCGTGCAGCACCTTCGCCAAGATGTCCTGATACACCGCCTCCGCATCCATGCCACTTTTTTGCAGGGAGGTGAACTTATCGGCGAAAATGTCGCGTCCATTAGGGTCAATCAGCTTGGACTCCGCCTGTAATAGCTGCCCGATGCTATCTATCGCCCAACCGCTTTTCGCCAACAGCCGATGCAGAAACCGCACTATCGTCAGGATGTCGCTCTGCGCCCGTCCATTTTCTCTATATACGGCATTGACGTTTTTGCCGACGAACACCCACAGCGGCCTTTCCAAATTGTAGGGCCGCAGTGATTCTTCCTGCTCTCTGAACGCGCACTGCTGCTCGTAGAACGACAGCAGGTTGGCCAGCAGCAGCCTATCCGTTTGCTCCGGCGTCGTTTCATCCCGCAAGTTGAGGATGTGAAAGTCCTTGCCGTAGCCATCGTTGTAGAAATAGCGATAGGAATAGTCAAAGGCGATGGCTTTGCCGTATTCCGCCGTCAGCGCCTTATTCTTCGCCGCCGTCAGTGCTTGCCCAAAGGTCGCGCTGTACTCAAAGGTGAACCCGGTTGCGCCCAGTGCGTCGCGAACTTTGAGCCAAGCATCGCCGCCGGAGCCTTTGTGTCCCTCATCGACAAAGATCAGGTTATGGCCCTCAAATGCCTCCACCGGAATGCTCCCCCTCACTAGCTTGCTAATCTCGGTGACCTTGACCCGGCCTTTGTTCATCAGCAGGCCGCTTTCGTTCAGGTCAAAGCGCACAGCCGAGATGTTGGAGGTTTGCATCTCGTCCAAGTGCTGCTGGCTCAAGCCCTCGTTGGGCGTAATCAGCAGGATGTTGTCCAGCGGCTCGCGATTGTAATGGAGAAACTGCCGGTAGTTCAGGTGCATGATCAGGGTCTTGCCGCTGCCGGTGGCCATCCAGAACGCCAGCTTACACAAGTCCGCCGCGGCAAACTCGGTTTCCTGCGCATCGTAAGGATTGTTCGCATTGCGCTGCCGGACCAGTTCGTTCAGCGAGCGCAGCAGGGCGGCGCGGCGGTTGCAGTACCAGTCGAGAAAAATTTCAGTGTATAGGGCCGCCAGATACTGAAAATAGCGCAGGGAGATGGGCTGGGTGCGGCCGGCGTTCATGGCCGCCAGATGCTTGCGGATGTGGTCGTCGTACTGCGCCAAGTCCTCCAGCCCAATATCCCGCATCTTCTCCGAGCGCGACGCCAACCGGGCGTAGATGTGGCTGCGGCCTTCGGCGTCAAAGCCTTCGTCGGCTTGCTTTATATCGGCCAGTAACTCGCCATTGTCGGCATAGCCTAGCCGGTCGTGCAGCCAAGCCAATAGGACTAGTCGCTGTTCCAGCTTGGCGGCAGACATTGCGTCCTTTTGCCTAGGGCGACGCGGCATCGCTAGGTGCCTTCCCCAACGATAGCTTCCAACTGACTGATGAGCGGCCGCAGGTGATTCCGCACAATATCGCAGAGCTTGTCGAGGTCCACTTCGTCGTAGGCGTGTGCCAACAGGTTGCGCGCTCCGATAATTTTGCCCCACGGCACTTGGGGGTGGCGTTCCCGCGTCGTTGGCGAGACCCGGTTGGCCGCTTCGCCGATAACTTCCACCGCACGCGTAAGGGCCAATTCCTTTATCCAGTCGCCTTCCAAGTCCTCTCGGCTTACCTCGCCAAACGAATCAACGGCTTTTCTCGCGCAGATGAGCATATCCAGCAGGCTCACGCGGTCGTCGCGCCGCTTTCCACCCGTCTTGAGGGGCTTGTCGCGGCCCTCTTGCGGCCAGCTTTCGTATCCCGGCCCCCGCTCGTACAGCATCTCGGCCGAGCCGAGTATTTCCGCTCGCAGCAGCCAGTTTTGCTTGCTTTCAATGGCTTCAAAGGTGTGCATATCGGCCTTGCGGCCCAAAATCCGGCCCAACTCCTCGGACACGTCAAAAAACTCCCAGCCCAAACGCACCTCCGGCTCAAACTCCACCAGCACATCTACGTCGCTTTCTGGCCCGAAGTCGTCGCGCAGCACCGAGCCGAACAGGGCCATGCGCCGAATGCGGTTGCGCTGACAAAACGCCGAGATGGCGTCTTTGGGGATTTCCATTCGCACGCTCATTGCTCCACTCCGGCGAACATCCGCGCCTTGAACAGCGGCTCTATGGCTGTGGCATTGGGGATGCAGGAATCGCCATTGACATAGACTGCGTCCGCGCCTTCGGCCAGCCCTTGCTCGGCCACAAACCGCCGGTCGCGCTCAAAGTCGGGCTGCCCCCACCCCTCGGTTTCTCGCCATACAACCGCCACATCGCGCCCGGGCGCATCGCGGGTTTCGCCCCGATAGACCAAATAGCACCGGCCCCTGTCCGCATACGCTTGGCGCGTCCGCGCCTTCAGGCCCAGCAGGTAGTTAAACGTCTCGGGCAGGTCAACGGTCCGCTCGCGGGTTTCGCCATCGGCGTGAACTCGCAGCCGATAGCAGAACGGCTGTGATAGCTTCTCCACGTTGAGCAGGGTCTCGCTACCTTTCGTTTCCCATTGCAGCATGTACTTAATCAGGTAGTCGTCGAATTGCTCCTCTAATTTCAATTGTCCGGCCGCGTCGTCAAACGCAATGCTGTCCAGCACGTCTTCGTAGGATTCGAGGCGGATGTACTTGACGATGCGCGGCGACCGCTGTGCTTCCTCGGGCGTGGCGTTGCGCTTGGGCTTCCCATCTTTCCATTCGGGCGCGAACGCGACCTTCTTGATGCGCGGCAACAGCACGGTGTCGAAGTATTCGCCCATCTCTACGAGGATAAACTTGCGCTGGCCGCCGTCTTCGCGGTTGAGGTTGATGACCGCGTGGCCGGTGGTGCCGGAGCCGGCGAAATAGTCGAGGACGATAGCGTTGTCCGTATCATAAGTTGATAGTTGAACGCAGTCAGAAACTGTGTGGACTGATTTGGGAAACTGAAAAGACCTGTTTCCAAGAATGTCTCTAAGCAATTTGGAGCCGTAGCTATTGGCGTTGTAGCGTTTGCTCTGCCAGACGGTTTTGTAATTGAAGTGAGTTTTTCGGCGTATAATGTCCCAAATCTTACGCGATCTATTCCATTCCACCGTAAGTTCGTCTTTGATGTCTTCGACATTCTGTCTGCTAAACACCCATTTCCGCTCATTCCCCTGGGCATCTATCGGATACACCTCAAGCACACCGTTTCCTGCATCTACATTAACTCCGCTTGGGTGAAAAGCATCTTCACAAACATCTCCAAAGCCAATAACCTTGGCTTCTTTGACATATATAGGATAAAAACAGTTTGCAGCGTCTGTGCGGAGGTGTTCACCTGTAGAAACATCCCTCAGTGGCCTGATGTCGGGGTTATCGTCGCGCTTCTGCATGCCAATGTATCGCCCTTTTGCAGCGGGATACACAAAATAGGCGAACTCGTTATTGTACGAAAAGTTATCGCCTTGAATTCCTCCCGGATTATGTATCACGGACACACAAGTCTTTGAATGAAGCGGAAATAGCCTGTCAAGGAGGAAGCCCAAGCGTTCCATTTCATTCTCATCAATAGCGATTGTCAAAATCGTAGAATCCCACATTAGCTCAGCCGATAGGCTAACGCGATTTTCCATAAGGCTAAGCCAAGACGAATGCTTATACCCGTTTTTGTAAAGAATTTCCGAATCGCCGGTATTATACGGCGGGTCAATGTAAATACACGTCACCTCCTCCCGATACCGCTCTGTCAGCAGATTGAGCGCCTGCCAGTTTTCGCTATGTACCAGCAGCCCGTCCGTCATCCCGTCTATGTCGTCAAAGCTAGCCAACAGCCGGTCCGCGAAGTCGCGCTCAAAATGCGCTGTGTCCAACACGAGCGTCGGATGCGTCTTCAGAAAATCAATGCGTTTATCATGCCCATTTTTGTTTGAATTGAACAGGTGGGTCTCGGCCTCGTCAATGTGGAACAGCTCTCGCCATTCGTCCCACTGCGCGTCATTGGCCGCAATGTCCGAGTAAAAAGCGGCGTCAATGCTGCCGAGCGCAATGCAGTACTGCGTCTCGGTGACGAACTTGCGCTTTTCCCACAGCATCTTTTGAAAATTCTCCATCTGCGCCAGAAATGCGATCACCTGATTGCCAACGAGCTTTATTAGCTGCAACTGCTGAAACCAGCCTTCGGCCACCCCTTCGCCAGCAGCGGTCATCTCGTCCAAGTTCAGCACTTCACTTTTTAAGTAGAAATCCAATTCGCGGGAGAGGAACGCAGCCAAGTCTTTGTGAATGAAAAAGTCGGACGTGTTGCGCCGGGTGTACTTCCGCAGGTGACGTTTCAAGTGGGAGACGGATTCGTCCTTGCCATTGCGCCGCCGCTCGCCATTCAGCGCAGCCAAGGCGTCGGGGGCCTTGCTCAGCCGCTTGGGAATGGCGACAAGGGCCTCGGCGATGATTTTGTCCTGCTGACTTTGCTTGCCGTAGTTCTTGATTTCCGTCGCGGTCAGGGGCCGGTATTCAAACGGAATGGTGATTTCGCGTACCTTGGCATCCCATGCCGCCGCCTCGGCGAGCGGCAGGAAGAAGCGCTTGTCGCCCTTGACGTTGTTCTGCTCCACATCGGCGGCCTTGAGCCGGAAACGCACCGCCACGCCGTCGGGTGCTTTCCAGTCGTAATCGCGAAAGTGCTCGCCCGTCTTGATGTAGTATTGATCCCTGTTGGCCCAATGCAGATAGACTTCTTCGCCGTTGTACGGAATGGCGTAGCGTTGGTGTTTGGAGTAGCGGCGCTTGGAAATGAAATCGCCGTCCTGATAGTAGCGGCTAAAAAAGGCGTACAGGTGGTTGTAGATGCTAACTTCAACCGCGGCGCGGCTGAAACTACCCACCGCTTTATTTTTTAGCTTCAGGTACTTCTTGCCCACCCGAGTACCATGGTAGGTCTCGGATAGGTTGCCATTAGCGTCGAGAGCGTCCTCGCCCAGCATCTCCTCAATTTGCTGAGCCACCTCTGCCATTTCCTCGGCGATCTGAGCTTGGTCAGCCAATGAACCGCTGTCCAACTCGCTGGCTACGACGTTCGGCAGCTTTTCTTGGACGAACTTCTCAATGACCTCCCGCTTGTAATTCATAATGCGGTAGATGCCGAAATCGAGGTCAACGCAGTCAAACTGGAACAACTCGCGCAGCAACTGCTGGAATTTCCCAATAGCGTCGGCCACAAGGCCCCTCCTTTCTCTAATCGCGCCAGCCTGTCTGGCGGTCCCACATCTCCCTCTCACTATACACAGTGCGTGTGTACGCGCAAGCCACCCCTGCTAGGGCCTCCACCCATCCATCATCTCGGCGTACTGGCGCGCCTGCACAGCAATGTCCACACCAACTTCCTCAGACCACGCCGCCAACAACCGGCGATACACCGGCCCCACCTCGCCATTGCCCACCGCCTGAAAGTTAAAGCGCGTAATCGGCACCATGCAGATCGTGGTGCTGGTAAACCACGCCTCGTCGGCTAGGCGCACGTCGTACGGCTCGATGTCGGCTTCGCACAGGGGAAGGCCGAGTTTGCCGGCCAGCTCCATACACGCGCCGCGCGATACGCCGCGCAAGATATTATGCCCTTTGGGCGTCGTTATTTGGCCGTCGCGGACCATGAAGAAGTTGTTGCCCGTTCCCTCGGTTATAAAGCCGTGCTCGTCGGTCAGCAGCGCCTGGGCTCCGGCTTCCATCTGCGCGGCTTGTAACTCGGCGATCTTGTAGAAGATGCGGCTGCGGTTTTTGGCTTTGGGGTCAATGTAGCGCGAGGGCACCGACTGCTGGGCTGGGACGACAAAGTGCGCCCCTTCCCGATAGAGATGCGCCATCCCGCCGGTGTGCCGCACCAGTGGGAAGACATTGATGGAGACAATGGGGGCCGTGCCCTCCTTGACGATGGTATTGTACAGCGGCAGGGCACCGCGCGTGACGTCGTGCATGATCTGGAAGTCCAACGCGCCGATCGCGGGCAGGTTGCGGGCAATGGTCTCGCAGGTCGCCTCTTCCATCGCGTCGATGTCGAGCCCGCAGTCGATCTGCGCGTATTTGAGCGAGCCGTAGAGCCGCTCTAAGTGCTCGCGCAGCCGGTAGGGCCTTTGCCCAAAGCTCCGAGTCATTTCAAAGACCATGTCCCCATACATCAGGGCGCAGTCAAAAATCGAGATCCGCGCCTCCGGTTCGGGGACGAACTCGCCGTTGAAGTAAACCAGTCGTTTGGCCATAGCTGCCTCCCTATGATATGAGCGGTCAATCCGCTACCACCCTCCAGCCGTAAAGAAAGGCCAGATAGCCCTTGCCCGAAAGGTCAAAGGCTATCTGGCCTAAAACGATCTGGTATAGTTTGAAATTCGAATATTAAATAGCCGCGCCTAAGACAGCGCTTTTCGCTGGAGCCGACCCCAATACCCCGTTACCGCCCCATGCTCCACGCTCGCATGATCCGCGGCGCCCCGTACCACGCATGGCAGCCGAAACCCTTGGGCGGAAGGTCTCCTGCAACAGATCCTGCGCCTCATCGATCTCGCCGCCGCTCAAGGTGCACACATAGGGCCACAACTGTGCCGAATGCCGCTCGAAGAGCCGCGCAAAAGCCCATTCGTGGCCTTCCTGTGCGGCGGCCACCAAATGGGCGTCATTTACCGTCTGGCCATGGATTAGCTGATATTCTCGCATCGCACTTTACGCCTTTCTGTCTCCTAAGACGGGGCGAAGGCGTTAGAGGTTATATTGAGCGAGAAAATAATGGCAACAGCGGGGGGGGTTCACATTGCAGCGATCCGAATGGCTTAAACCTGATTAAAACCGAATCAGCCGGTCATATTCGTCGTGCTTGCCAACCCAAAACCAGATGAAGCCGCTGCCGTCTTTAACGGCGAGTGCTCTGTAATCCAATCCCACGCGGATTGACCAAAGTTTGCCGACCTTCTCGAAGTGAAGAGAAGGTTGATTCGGGTTGGCTTTGAGTAGGCGAAAATTCCGTCGCGCAGTCCTTTGAACAGATTCTGGAAGTCGCTCAAAGTGTCTCCAGAAGCGGGGGTCTGTTCAGTGCATCTAAAGCTCTTTGAGCGTACCTTTTTCTTTGGCTTCAAGAACTTCGGCAATCAAGAAATCTAATTTTCCGCTTTCTGAATCCGCTTCAATCTGCCGATCCCAATTCTCCCAGTCCAACTTTTCATCTGCAATGAATGGGTAAAGGAGGCTCCGAACTGTCATCAGAGTTTCCGGCCAGTGATAGTTTTGTACCTTTTTCTTCGTTTGTGAGCAGGTCTCGTTCTTGGTAATGGAAATATCTGGCCTCGGAGCAGACAGAGAGATAACCACGATACGGGGGATTCGGTCGCCTTTGTATTCCCCGTCTGCGTAGTATTTGCTGACGTTAACTCCCTCGGTTCGAGGCGCAAAGATAAAGCTTTCAGCTCCATTCAAAGCTGCCGCAGACCGACAGTCCTTCTTCATGGGGCAACCAAACTTGTTGAACATATTGTCAAATTTGCCCGTATTTTTCACAGGTGAAATACGAGCTTTCTCGTAATACTTATTGAGCTGATTTTGCATGTCGTCCATAACCATAATAGGAATACTTCTATCTCTACAAGTTATTCGCAAATAAGGTATTCGCCGCAGTCGGCTAGGGCGTCGGCGCGGCCTCTCGCAGCAGCCCTTCGGCCTTCAACTCCGCCCACAGGGCCGGCGGAATCTCCGCCTGCATCACGCGCGCGTTGTCCTCCAGCTCGGCCACGGACGCCGCGCCGGGCACCGCCGCAATCACCGCCTCGTGCCCAAAGGGAAATTGCAACGCCGCCGCCCGCAGCTCAACGTCGTGCCGGTCGCAGACGGCTTTGAGCGCCTTGGCCTGTTGCACCAGATGCGCGGGCGCGGGCTGGTAGTCAAAAGAGACCGGCTGGCTCAAATCGCGGGCGAGGATGCCGCTGTTGTACGGCCCGCCCATGGTCAGCTTCACCCCCCGCTCTGCACACAGCGGCAAAAACTCGGGCAGCGCCGACTGGTCCAGCAGCGTGTAGCGCCCGGCCAGCAGGATGTAGTCCAGATCAAAGCACTCGACCATCCGCCCGGTGCGCTCCCATTCGTTCATGCCCATGCCGATGGCCTTGACCGTGCCCGCCGCCCGCAATTCGACCGCAGCTTCCAGCGCTTGGCTGAAGTCCTCGTCCGTGTGCTGCCCCTTGAAGTCGCTGTCGTGAACGAAGAAAATATCCACCGCCGCCAATCCCAGCCGTTCCAAACTCGAATCGAGCGAGGCCCGCAAGCCCGCAGCACTGAAGTCAAAATCGTAGGTATAGTGCGGGATCCCGTCCTCGCTGTATGGTGCCAAGTCGTCCGGGTTTGCCGGCCGCAATACGCGCGATCCCTTGGTCGAGATGGCAAACGACGCGCGCGGGAACTCGCCGAGCACGCGCCCGTAGCGCACCTCGCTGCGCCCGTCGCCGTACATTGGCGCGGTATCGAAATAGCGCACGCCCATCTCGTATGCCCGGCGGATGATGGCCAATGCCTCGTCGTAGCCGCTGCCCGCAAAAATCCCGTCGGCCAAGACCATCCCCCCCAACGGCGCACCGCCCAACCCCAACCGCGTCACCTCCACGCCGGTATCGCCAATCGCAACTTTTGCAAAAGGGTCCATACTCACTCCAGTCCGTAGAGCCGCTCGGCATTGCCAGCGAGCAATTTGGCCTGCTCTTCCTCCGGTCGCCCGGAGACGATTTCCCGCAGCGCGGCCACCCACGCGCCCAAACTCGCCCCTAAGTTGCACACCGGCCAATCGCCGCCGAACACCACCCGGTCCGGCCCAAAGCTGTCGAGGCAGTGATTGACCGTGGGTGCCAGCGCGTCGGCGTTCCATCCTGCGGGCGCTCGGGCGATGACCCCGGATATTTTGCACACTACGTGCTCCCGCTCGGCCAAAGCCGCCATGTCGCGCTGCCACTGCTCTTTGGTGTGGCTGAAGGGATTGGCCGGATCGCGCTCGGCTGCGCCGTTGACGATCTGCGGGTCGGCGTTGCCGCAGTGATTGACGACAAAGCGCGTATCCGGGCACTGATCCACCAAGCCGACCGCGTCCCCCAACTCGCTCGGCCGCAGGCACAGATCAAAGCTCAGGCCGACCGCGCCCAAGTACTGCACATCGCGGACGAAACGCTCTTGCAAGCAACGGCCCGGCGCGGCTTCAGGTACGTGCAACACCTGCCGCACACCCTTGATGAAATCATGGCCCTTAAAGCACTCGATATAGGCGCGAAAACCCTCCTCCCCCGGGTGGCCCCCGATCACCGCCCCGGCCATTGGGTTGTCGTCGGCTTTGCACAGGCCGGCGACAAACTCGGCCTCTGCAATGCGCTGCGCGGCGGCGACATCGACTTCCATATAGACGGTGCGGGCAATGCCGGCTCCTTTGGCCGCGGCCAAGTAATCGCTCATCAAGTGATTTTTCCGCAACGGCTCGGTTCCCGCGCCCTCCAGCCACAGCAACGCAAACTGCGCCAAATTCCATAGGTGTTGATGCGTATCGACGATGGGTAGCATGATCCTCCCTCTGTTTAGTGGTTAAATTTTAACCCTACACTCGTACACCTGCGCCCACCCACTCCGGTCCGACGCAAAGACCACATAGCACCCATCCGGCGAAAAATTCGGGTGTGGATGCGTGTGCTGCGGCGCATAGACCTCGACCGGGCCGTCGTCGTACGGGCAGCGGTCGAGGTTCCAGTGTTGCCCCTCGTTGCTCGACTGCGACAGGCAGAGCAGTTGCGGCGCACCAACGCCGTCGTTGGGGTCAAACACCTGTAACCCGCTGTCGGGAAACGTCGTATCCGCCACCATCTGCGCGCCGTCGCGGCTGATCATCGGATGCCAAGCGTTGAACGAGCAGACCGGGCGCACGGCCTTGGTATCGACATCGACGCCGATGACCCCGTGCGGCCAGCGCGTCGTCAGCAGCTCCCGCTTGTGCGGGTGCCAAGTTTCGTGGACGATCCACTCGTTCCCTTCGCGCACGTACGCCAGCCGATGGTCGCTTCCGTCCCGCTGTACCACCCACATCCGCTCGTAGTACGGCCCGGCATAGCGCAACAGCGAACTGTCATTGGGATGAAATTCAGGATGGCCAATCGAATCCCGCTCCACAATCGCCTCACTCGCACCGCTACTGGTATCAATCACCACCAAGCGCGCCACACCGCCCATCTTCACTGGCACCGCCCACCACTGGTCGTCGCAACTAAGTGCCGTAGTACCCATCGCCGCTCCGACCATGCCTTTTTCGCGCGTGGCCTCGGTCGCGAAAGAAGCCAACTGCTCTTCCGCGCAGGTGTCGGTCTCCACCCGCCAAGCCCCTTGCCCGTCGGTGAAATAGACGTAGCGGCCATTGTGCGATGGCGCGATCGAAAACTCGGCCAGTCCCTCGTGCTCGGTTAGTTGCAGCAATTGGCCGGAATCGCGCAATTCCAGAAAAAGTTCCGGGCGGCCCGTGCGGTGCGAGACAAACACCAGATGCCGCATTGCGTCGTCGTACGCGGGTATATAATAGAACGGATGGTGGTGGATCGACGGGTGCGCCGTAATCTGGCGGATTTCGGCACCCGTCTGTGCATCGCGCAAACTCCGCGACTCGGGCGGATAAAGCGTGCCTCGTCCCACGTCAGGGCTGGACGTAGTTGACCGACATCATGCCCTCTACGTCCATCGGATCAATGCCGTACTGTTTAGTAAGACTCTGGCGCAGCGGGGCGTCCGCAGCGGCCTCATCGGCCAATGGCAAGTCCACCCGCTGCCCCGCGTTCTGCGCCGACAACTCGCAGGCCACGTTCATCACCAGCGACATCAACGCGTCTTCTTCGTCAAACTCGCTCTGCTGCACGCCCCGCACGGCGAGCGCGAAGTCGGCGATATGGCTCATGGCCGACGCGCCGTAGTCCTTGCGCAGATTCGCAAACTCATGGGTGCGGAAGGGATTTTCGTATTCGATCCGGCCCGTGCTGGTGTCGGCATAGCTCCGGGTCCAGCTATGGCCGTCGTCCTCGTCAATGACGTCGATGATCTCGTCGGCGATTGAGCGGATCGTCTCCACCCCGTGCTCGGGGTCAGCCCCGGCGTCCGAACAGCGCCTAAGCTGCATCTTGCCGAGCGCAAAGCCTCTTTTGCTTGCTCCCACCCCCGGATCCTGCGCCCGATAGAGCAGCGTCCCCCGCGCGCCTTGCCATTCGGTGTACCCAGGCCGCGGATGCCGCCCCAACCAGCCTTTGCCATTGGCGAGCTGATCGGCGACCATCTCGCCTGCGGCAAAGCCAAAGTAATGCGCCTTGAAGTGTTCGCCGCTGTGAAAGCGGTGCGGCAGCGAGCGGAAGGCCGGCGTCGCCAGCCAATGCCCGATGGCCTGCGCCCACACTGGATGCCCAAAAAAGCGCACCCAGCGCGAGTTGTTGTGATACCCGGTGTGATCGGCGTAGCTGAAGATGCGGCCGATGCGACCGATAAACCCGCTGTCCTGCACGGTTTGGGCGAAGCGGTCACAGGCAAAGCGGAAGAAGTTCTCCGCCACTCGCACCACGACCCCCTGTTCCCGCGCCACCCGGATCATCTCCCGCGCCTGCGCCACCAAGCTGCACCAAGTCGTCTCGCACATATTGTGGATGCCGTGGCTCGACAGATAGACCGAATATGCGTAGTGCGAGGGCACCGGCGTGACGACCAATGCCGCCTCGGCGATCCCGTCCTCAACCAGCGCGCGCACATCGCAATAAGCGCGCGCCCCGAGTGCTGCTGCGGCCCGGTCGCAATGCGCTTTGACCGGATCGACGCAGGCCACCACTTCGACCCAGTCTTTAAGTGACGGCAGCAAGGGCTGATAGATGGTGCTGGCGCGATTGCCCGTGCCGATTAGGGCGACTTTTAGCGGATTATCTAACTTGGGCACTTCCATGACAGTTCTCTTTTACTTGCGGACGCACTCGTAGCCAAGCTCCTCTAACGCCTGCCGAATGCCCGCGATCTCCGCCGGTGCCAAGTCCGGCAGAGGCCGCCGCATCTTGGGCGAGGGGAACTTGCCCAGCAGCCAGCGGGCGCACTTCATGCGCTGGTGGGCGCTCGACGACGGCTCGCCAAAAGCATAGACGATGCGGTTGAGCGGCTCGACCTTTTTTTGCACCTCTTTCGCCCCGGCCAAATCCCCGGCCAACGCCCGCTGCACCAACTCGACGATCAACTCCGGCACAAAACCAGCAAAGCCGACCAGCGCCCCATCGGCCGCCTCCAGCAAGCTGGGCAGCAAAAATTCGTCGTGGCAGGTGAGGATCGGCACGTCGGGGTTGACCTTTTTCAATTCTTGGTAGTCGTAGAGCCAGCGGCTCATATCGCGGGTGCCCATCTTGATGCACTTGACTCTGGGAATCTGCACGAGCGCCTTCATCTCGTCGAGCGTATAGCCGGCCTGGGTCCACGCCGGATACTGATGCACCACAAGGTCGATCCCGGCCGAAGCCACATCCTCAAAAAAGCCCACGGCCGTCTGGCTCGAGCGGCCGAAGCGCAACCAGTGGTGCGGCGGCATCAACAAAACTGCATCGGCCCCGGCTTCCTTGGCCGCCCGTGCGTGGTCAATGCCCTCCAAGCTGCCTTCAGCCGACACGCCCGAGATCGTCTTCACCGCGCGCCCAGCAGCCTTGACCGTCTCGGCCACAAGCTGCGTCACCCGATTGCGCTCGGCCGGCCGCAGCGACATGATCTCGCCGGTATGGCCATTGCAGGTCAAGCCATCGACGCCATCGACCGCGGCTAATTCGGCGATATAGTCCCGCAGCCCTTCTTCGTCAAGCGACTCGTCGGCGTGGAAGGAGCACAGCGTCGCGGGAAACACACCCGTCCATGGGGGAGGAGCAGGCATAGAGCATTCCTTTAGCTGGATGAGGCGGGGAATTAAGGGAGGAGTACTTGGCGCGTCAAGCGAATCGCGTTGCGTCGGGTGGCGGCGCGGACGTAGGTTAAACGTACTCTAACCCCCTAGCACAGCAGGCAGTAATGGCCAAGGTTTTTATTTATTGGGACCCCTCCAACATCTTCATCAGTGCCCAAGAGGCGGCTGCGGAACGGGAAGGCGAGCAGGTGCGCTCGCGGATGCGCATTCACTTCCGCAACCTGCTGGCGTTGGCACGCGCCAACCGGCCGGTGCAACACGCGGTCGCGGTCGGCTCCATTCCCCCGGAGATGCGCCAAGTCTGGAATCGCCTCGAAAACGAGGGCGTTACCATTGAATTGTTGGAGCGCGGCCGGGTGCAAGGCGGCGAGCAGGGCGTGGACCAACTCTTGCAAACCCAGATGCTCCGCGACACTGTTGACTACAACGGCGACCCCGGCATCGCAGTGCTGCTGACCGGAGACGGCAGCGGTTTTGCCGATGGCGTCGGCTTTCACGCCGACCTAGAACGCATGCACGGCAAAGGCTGGCGCATTGAAGTGCTGTCGTGGCGTCACAGTTGCAATCGGCGCATGCGGGAATGGGCTGAAAACGTGGGCCGGTTTATCGCACTGGATGACTACTACGAGAGCATCACCTTTCTGGAGGATCGGCGACCGGCCGGCCGGTCGCCGATCCGCGCTACGCAGTGCCGCTCGACCTCGAGCGCGATCCGCGCTAGGCGCTTCTGGCGAGGCCCCGCAGCAATCCGCGTTTAGCCAAAAGCCAAAGCTACCTCACCCAACGCCAAGGAAAGCCGGCCCGTGGCCGGCATTCACACTTGGTCTGAGCTTGAAATCACCCACGTCGAAACCGACGCCAGCGGCGCATATCTGGCCGGGCCGGTCGTCCACGGGCGCAAGCTGCGCCTCGCCAAATAGCATTTACCAGTTTTTTTTGAAATAGTATATATTTGTTAAGTTCCTCCGGCCGTACCCGCGCCAACCCACCTCGGCCCACAAGGCCCTCGATCGGCGAGTCGTTCCATGCACTTCGACGCCTACGATCTCGACGCCACGATCTACGATGAAATGTTCCGGCCCGACGGCACACCCCGCGAATACTGCCGTGCGCTATACGACGCCCTGCGTCGGTTCTCCGCCGACGAGCTCGGCGCGATCCAAGAGCGGGTAACGCACTCCTTCTCCACCGAAGGCATCACCTTCACCGTCTATGGGGACGACGAGGCAGATGAGCGCATCATTCCCATCAATTGCG
Organism: uncultured Latescibacterota bacterium; assembly: GCA_958295495.1. Taxonomy (GTDB): domain Bacteria; phylum Latescibacterota; class UBA2968; order UBA8231; family UBA8231. The sequence goes on along the minus strand of OY282352.1, from coordinate 4,380,196 downwards.
TACCCCGAATCCTTTCGGGTGCCGAGTGGCGGCATCTCGAAAGCGGCCTGACCCAGCGCATCGGTGCTCTGAACCGCTTCCTAGAGGACGTGTACAACAAGGCCCGCATCATCGCCGATGGCGTGATTCCGGCCGATGTGGTGCGCGGCTGTCCCCAGTACCGCCTTGAGATGCGCGGCGTTTTTGTCCCCCACGGCACCTATGTCGCCGTCTGCGGCACCGACTTGGTGCGCACCCATGACGGCTTCCTAGTGCTTGAAGACAACCTGCGGGTGCCCTCGGGTGTGTCCTATATGATCGCCAACCGCAAGGTGGTAAAGACTAGCTTGCGCCGCCTCTACCGGAGCTGCCGAGTGCGGGAGGTGGAGCACTACGGACAGGTGCTGCTCGAGACCCTGCGCGACCTCGCCCCCGGTGGACGCACCGACCCTTGCATCGTCCTGCTCACGCCCGGAGTCTATAACTCGGCCTTTTACGAGCACATATTCCTCGCGCATGAGATCGGCGCAGAGCTCGTGGAAGGGCGCGACCTGCTGGTCAACGACGGCTTCGTTTACATGCGCACCACAAAGGGGCTGCGGCGCGTAGATGTGATCTACCGCCGGGTGGACGACGACTTCATCGACCCCCTCGTCTTCCGCCCAGACTCCCTGCTCGGGGTGCCCGGGCTGCTGCACGCCTACAAACTCGGCAACGTGGCCTTGGCCAACGCGCCCGGCACGGGGGTCGCCGACGACAAGAGCATGTACGCCTACGTGCCCGACATGATCCGCTATTATTTGGGGGAAGAGCCGCTTCTGCCCAACGTCGAGACCCACCTCTGCCGCCGGCCAGAGGATCTAGAGTACACCCTCGACAACCTAGAAAATTTGGTGGTCAAGCGAGTGGGTGAGTCCGGGGGCTACGGCATGTTGATCGGCCCCCACGCCACGCCCGCGGAGCGCGCTGAGTACGCCAAGCAGGTCCGCGCCGACCCGGCCGACTTCATCGCGCAACCGACCCTAGCGCTCTCCCGTGCGCCCTGCCTGATTGAAGGCCGCTTCGAACCGCGCCACGTTGATCTGCGTCCCTTCGTGCTCCACGGCCGCCAGACTCGCATCGTGCCCGGGGCGTTCTGCCGCGTGGCCTTGCGCCGGGGCAGCTTGGTCGTCAACTCCAGCCAAGGTGGGGGCGGCAAGGATCTTTGGGTACTGGACGACTGAACCCAATGCTCTCGCGCAGCGCACAGAGCCTCTATTGGCTGGGCCGCTACCTCGAGCGGGCAGAGCACCTTTGCCGCTTGCTGCAGTTGCAGGTGGAGGCTTTGGTGGACCGGCCGCTCTCTGAGATTCACTTAGGCTGGAGCCGGCTCTACGCCGGTCTGAGCCGGCAGCCGCCCGGGGGCAAGCTCGAGTCCGACGAAAGCGACGACTACACCTTGGCCGATTCCTACACCCTAGCCGGCGATCTCACGTTTGAGCGCGACAATCCCGATTCGATCCGAAACTGCTTCGCCCTCGGCCGCGAGAACGCCCGCCAAGTGCGCCACTGCATCAGCGCCGAAATGTGGACCTGCCTGAACTTGGCTTGGCTGCGGATCTGCGAGCTCGACATCGAGGATATCTGGAAGGTCTCCCCGGAAAGTTTCTACGCGGAGACCGCGCGGGAGATCAACACCTTCACCGGGGTGGCCGAAGCAACCATGTACCGCGACGAGGGCTGGCGCTTCATGCGACTCGGACGGTTCATCGAGCGCGCCCAACTGCTGGTCGCCTTGCTCCTCGCTCAGCTCGCCGCCGGTCGCGCACAGGGCGAAACCTCGGACACGGACTGGACGAGCCTGTTGCGTTCATGCCAAGCATTCGACGCCTACAAACGCAGCTACAGCGTCGAGATCCAGCCGGACCAAGTGCTGGACCTGCTCGTCACCGATCCCCTGCTGCCCGGCTCGCTGTGCCGCGTACTCGACGCGCTGGCGTCGGAACTAGCCGCCAGCGGTGCGAGCCCTAACGCGCGTGCGGGGGCCGCGGCCGAGCGGCTCGCTGGCCGGCTGTGCGCCCTGATCCGCTACGAATGGCCGGACCGGGGCGACCGCGAAGTGCTCCTCGTGCAGGTGGGCGAGCACTGCCGGAAGCTCCACAAACTCGTGACCGCGGCGTACATCGCTTACGCCATTGAGGACTCCCCGGTACACTGACGCCATGACCAGAGCCATCCGTTACGAGATCGAACACATCTCTCGCTACTGCTACACCGCCCCAGTACAGCAGTGCGTGATGCTCCTCTGTCTGGAGCCGCGCCAGGACCAAGGGCAGCGGCTCCTCGACTTCGAGATTGAGACGCGACCTCCGGCCTGCCTAAACCGCGAGACGGATTGTTTTGGCAACGCGCGACATCTCCTCGACCTCCACCAAGCGCACCAAATTTTGGAGATCACGACCCGCTCTACGGTCGAGGCGATGCCCACGCCGCCGCTCCCAAGGCGCTTGTCCGCCGGTGCTTGGGAGGCACTCTGCTCCCGCGGGAGTTCCTTCGCCGATTGGGATTTCACGCACCCGAGTGCCCTGGTGCGCCCCTCGCCCGCGCTCGCCGCGTTTGTCGAGCGGCATCGCATCGCGCCTATGGACGACCCGCTCGAAAGCCTGCTGCAACTGTCGCACACGCTCCACCACTGCTTGCACTACATCCCGGGCAGCACCTCGGCGGAATCCCCGGTTGAGCACATCCTCGAGACGGGTCGGGGGGTCTGCCAGGACTACACGCACCTTATGCTCTCCATCGCACGCTCTTGGGGCATCCCCGCCCGCTATGTCTCGGGCTACCTGCACCCAGCTCAAGCCGGCGAGCAGCCATTGAGCAACGCCACGCACGCCTGGGTCGAATGCCGGCTGCCAGAGCTTGGCTGGATCGGCTTCGATCCGACCAACCAGAGCCTCACCGGCACGGGAAATGTGTGCATCGCGGTAGGGCGCGACTATCGAGACGTGTCGCCGACGCGCGGCGTCCTCCAAGGCGGCGGAGAAACCCGCCTCGAAGTCAAGGTGCGGATGCGCTCCTTCCCTATTGCATCACCATAGCACAGATTTTAACTTGAGGGAAATCAACCATCTCATATAAGGAGAGAATTATGGATACGCTCAAGCAACTCAGTGGTATATTTCTCGTCTTGGTGGCGATTGCGGTCGCAGTCCACACCGCAGTCGAACCGCTCTATCACGTCTCCGGCGAAGGGCAGCCGTACAGCCCGTTTTGGGACATCTTGAACCCATTGATGGCGTTGGCCATCGCGTTGGGCGTGATATTCGGCTACTGCCGCAAGAAAGCTGCCGATAGCGAGGGCGGCAGCGCAGTGGTGACGCGCGAGTTTGTTGCCGCCAACGCCCAGTTCTACGGCTTCCTGTTCGTGGGCATCCTGTTCTTCTGGAACTATTTCATCACGCTCAGTCCCACATTCACCGCAGCGGGAGGGGATACAATCTCCCTCGTGTGGATTCTCATCGACGCCATGCTGCCGCTGCTTACCGGCGCAATGGGGATGTTCCTGCTGCGCGGCGGCAGTGACGGCTAGGACAGGCACTTATAGCATCCAACGCCGCCAAGTTGACATCGTAGAGTGAGATATATTCTCTAAAAAGTCTCAACAGGGCCCGATTTTTGGACCCAGAGACGCCCTAGGGTAACCGGTAACCCTGTTACTGCGGTAAAAAGAGGATGAAACATGACTACGAACTCAGTTACAGGGACAAAGCCGCATACCAAGATGACTCCGCTTTGGGTCATTTCTCTCTTCTTGTCTCTCACCGAAGTCGTCTCGGGGGTCGCTGTCACTCAGACGACGGGAAACATCCAAGTTGCACTCGTCTCGTTTGTGATAATCTTCGCCGTCCTCGTAGCAGGCATGTTCTTCGTCCTGCTTTGGTCCAGACCTTGGACGTTCTACCCGCCGAGCGAATACGCCAACGTAGATGTACAACAGTATGTCGAGGCTCTTAGGGGAGGGCCTATCTCAATTGTGAAAGAGACAAAAGATGTAAAAGGCGCAGTAGAAATAGTTGGCAAACCCGACCAACTCAAGCTCCTTTTCAAAGTGGATGGTGGGACTTGGGCTAGAAGTACAAAGGCTATGAATGTTGGTCGCGGCTGTGTTGTCCAAATGTCGACGAAGTTCCTGACTCCGCAAGGTGCTTGGAATCTAGCAGAAGCCTTAACCTATGTGCCAGATGCCGCGATCGTTAGCGAGGAAGGGGGAGACGGTTATCACTTAGTTCACAGAGATGCTCAAACAAAAGATGGCAACGCATGATATTCATCTGTTACTCTTGGGCTGACGCAGAAATAGTCCATTACCTGAAAAGGCAATTGACGTATGTGGGCTGCGATGTGTGGGTTGATTCTGAGCATCTCGATCTGGATGCACCCTTGGAAGATCAAATTCGCCAAGCCCTTCGCGAATCCTCGTGCGTACTTCTTTTTGATTCGCCAAATTCGCGAAATTCAAAGTGGGTCAGACGTGAATTAGATTGGGCGCAAGGCGCCGGGATAGACATTGTCAGTTGGCCTATCAAGAATGCCTAAGAACGACTTGAGGGGGCTAGCTATGCGCTACCGAATCAGCAAGCGGCGTCCGCGTTGTACTAGGAGAGCTTCCCGCCGCACCACGCCACTTTAGCACCTCATTCGAGATACTCCGCAATTCGCTTGGGCACCCCATCCACCGTCGTCTCCATCGCCGCAATCACTAACGCGAAACTCTGCAAATTATCTTCAATCCTCGTCGCCGACGCCTCGCCGCCCTCCAGCCAATCCACAAACTCCTTGAACAAATAGTCGTGCCCGGCCCACTCCATAGCCGGCACCGAATACACCTCCACCTCCTGCCCCACTCGATAAATTCGCACCTCGTCTTCCCCTCCTATCTCCACCGTTCCTTCCTCGAACTCGAGGCGATAGTACTCGCGGTGCCAACAACTCGTAATCCCGGCAGCCGAACTATTTCCCTCGTATGCCGCATGCACTCCATTGTCCATCCTCATCAGATAAAACCCGCTCGAATAGTGCTTAAAACTCGACCACGCCGGGTTCCACCCAAACCCTTGAAATACCTCGCAATCCCCCCCCGACAAAAAGCGCATCATATCGAAGTGATGCACCGCGCCCTCAAAGAGCAAGCTGAAATCCATGTCGTGTCGCCACGCCTTGCCCCACGACTCGTACTTGCGATAGTCGCAGGCGTAGCGGCCAAAGATGTGCTGCAGCCGCCCTAGTCGCCCTTCGTCGCGAATCCGCACCACCTCCTGCTTGTTGGGCGCGTAGCGGTAATTCTGAATAATCGCGCACGGCAGTCCCGTCTCCGCGGCCTTGGCAGCCATGGCCTTGGCCGCTGCTAACGTGTCGGCAATCGGCTTCTCGCAAATAACCGGCATTCCCGCTTCTAGCGCGGCGATGGCCTGCGGGCTGTGGAACTGCGGTGGGGTGGCGATGCCGCAAAAATCGGCCGGCACCTTGGCGCAAGCCTCTTCGCAATCGGCAAAGAGCTGATCGGCCCCCAAGCCGAGCTTGGCCCCTTGTTGCCCAAGCACTTCCTCGTTGACATCCACCAGCCCGACGATCTGGACTCTGTCGTCGAGACGCTGGGTCATCCGCTCAATCCAGCCCCCGGCCATGCCGCTGGCACCGATCATCAAACACGTCTTAACTGCCATGATACCTACCTTTACTTGTTGGGGTTTGGGAGCTAATAGGCCAAGGCGAGGGATCGCAAAATTGCCGCGTTACCGCTCGCCGTCCCTAGATCAATCCGGCAGAGGTACATCCCTGGCAACGCCAACGCACCGTCCGCAGCGTGCCCCGACCAGCGAAAGTGCCAGCGTCCGGCCACCTCGCTACCACCCGGCTGGGCCACCAACCGACCGGCAACATCAAAAATCTGCATGCGCGGCTGAATGCCCTGCGCCTTGAAAACTATAAAGCCGATCTCCACCGCGTCGTTGACTCCATCTCCGTTGGGTGTAAACGCCGCGGGCGCGACCTCCACATCGCCGACGAGCGCGGACTGGTCGGGCAGGTCGGGCAGCAACACGATGTTGGCCCGTCGCTCGCTCGGTACTACCGACTGCCAGATCCCGGGGCGCTCGCCCGCGCCTAGATCGAGTGCAAACAGCGCTGCATTGTTCCACAGCCGGGCCGTAAAATCCACTTCCACCGAATCGGCGACCACGGTGCGCGGCAACAAGACCAACAGTGAATCACCGTGCAACCTCACCGCCGCGGGCACTACTTCCTCTCCGCCGATCCGCAGGGCCACGTTGCCCGTGGCCGCGCCGGGAATGTGCAAGCGCAAGCGATCGAAGCCACTGTCCTGCCCGTCGGTGCCCGGCCACAGCGTATAGGTAAAGCGCGTATCCTCGTTGAGCTGGGCTTGCCGTGGCCAGATTTGCCCCCGCGCCGACTGCACGAGCGCGTCGGTAAACTCTATCGTCAGCGCATCGACTGCCGGAGCCACCTGCGGGTCGTCGGTTGCGAGAATCATCTCCAATTGCACGAAGCGACGCGGGCTTGCCGATTGGAAGGCCTCGCCCGAAGACTGGTAAACATTGCTCCAAGCGTCCCAATCTTCGCCGACGACCAAAGTCGTATCGATCGGGCCTTTTAACACCTTGGGCAAGCTGTTCCACTTCTCCTCGGTGACGATATCGCCTTTGCGGTCCGAGAAAGTGTACAGTTCCTGCAGCGCATTGCCCGAGCGCGAACGCAGTTGGATCTTGGTGCGCGGCGGCAACTCCGCCTCCCATGTAATCCGCTCAATCACTTGGGGCCGACCGTTGCTCGCCTGAGCTACCAAGTCGATAAAGTCCGAGCGCATGTTCACTTGGGCCGGATGACCCGCGGAAAAAAGCATCGCCTCTAGACCCCAACCAAACCCCGGCGGCGTCCCGTCGATTTCGTGCCAAAGCAGATAGCGAACCTTGCGAGGGGCGAACAGATAGCGCTGGTGAAAGAGCCGACCAAGACATTGCGGCCGACAGCGATCCGCGACCAGTACCTCGTAGTCAACTCGCTCGGGCACCGGCAACCCCGACCCGGCGGCCGGACGACCATCGGACACCAGAAACAATCCGCCGGCCGCCGAGGGATTGCCCCCTTGGACTTGGCTGCGCAGCCCTTCGCCTAGCTGGCTGAAGTACATAAAAAGCTCGTCGAGGAAGAACACCGCCCCTAAATCCACCCGCCACCACACACCTGCGTCGCGCCAGCCGCCTTCGGCACTGGTCAACAGCGCGAAGCTGTCCATATCGCCGTCAAACATCTGGGCCGCGCCCGTAGTCCGGCCGCCTTCGAGAAAACTGCCACCGCGACCCGCCGTGCCCAAGCTCACATTGTCCCCCACCGCTAAGACCTCGACCTCGGCCAGCCCCACGCCCGGGCTGTGCTCGTCGATTTCGATAATGATATACTGGATCACCTGAAAGCGCTTCTCGCGCTCTAAATCGAGCCCCAGTCCCGCGTCGAGGACATAGGTGCTGTCGGTTCTTAGATACTCCAAGGGAATCACCAGTTCGGTAGCGGTATGGGGTCTGGACGTGCGATAGATCGCTTCAAACTTGAACACATCGTTGAGCGCTTGGATTCGGGCACCCGAGGAGACGAAGACGCTGAATTGCCGCAAGGGCCGCGCCCCCTCGCGATCGGGAAAGACCAAGCGAATCTGGCGCGCCAGCACCGGACGCCCCAAATCTATTTGCACCGACCACTGATCGAGCGCATCGTCGGGGTCGGGTTGCCAGAAGGTTTCCAGAGCACCATCGACAATCAAATCGGCCGTCTGCGGATTGCTCTTGGCCTCCCAGATCCCGCCGGTCACCTCGCCGCGCTCCTGCGTTGGATGGCGAAAGTCCCCGGCGTTGGCCACGGCGTTGATCTCCTTGCGAAATTTCGTCAGCCGCAGCCTGCCGCTGGCATTGATCTGCACCAAGTCGTTGGGCATTTGCCAAGCCCGCCACGCCGCCGCACTGTCGAAGCTCAGCTCATCGGCCCATACCGCGCCGATTCCCAATAGTAGCGCGTAAAACGAGCGCGTCGCCATGCTCTCAGTAGATCAATGTTAAGGGGCGCAACCGACGGGGGCCCGTCCGCTCGGCTTCAGGCACTACTTCAACCAGATAGAGACCTGGCGACAACAAAACCCCGCCCTCATCGCGCCCATCCCAGCGCACCCGCTGCACACCGAAGCGCTGCGCACCTAACGACCGCTTGGCCACTCGCCTCCCGTCGAGCGAATACGCCTTGAACACCACGGGCACCTCCTCGGGCAACCCCACCAGCGCATAGCCTATTTCGACCTCGTCGTGGACTCCGTCGCCATTGGGCGTCAGCACTCTAGTGGAAAAATCCAATCCCATCACCGGCCCATCGCTTTGCCCGGCCATCCCCAAGACCCGCAGACTATTGGTCCCCAGTTCGGCACTGGCATCGCCCGGTTCGACGGGCTGGGGCAGCGCATCGACGCCTGCATTATAGACCTCGCCCGAAAACGTCCAAGCCAGCGAGAACACCGCGGCGACAAAGACGACCCGCGCCCCCTCCGCGGACCCCGGCCCGACCCGCTCCGGCAACGCGATCGCTAGTTCCTCGCTGCCCTCGACGACTTCAACCGGCTCGATCGCCCTCGGGGGGTCTCCCATCTCTAGCCGGGTAAACGCAGCCCGCGTCCCGGTGCGAATCCTCAGCGCATCAAAGCCTGCCCCCTCACCGGCAAATTCGCCGCGGATATCGTAGATCAGTTCCGCCGCTTCCCCCAACGGCACTTGGGTCGAGCCCCCGGCCGGCTGCACGTCGCCGGCTAGCGCCACCTCGCCCACGACCCGTTGGGCCAAAAGCGGCGCGGTCTCAATCCACAACGAGTCGAGCCGCATCCACGCGTCGAACTCCTCGCTTGCGAACGCGACCCGCAACTGCAAGTGGGTCCCCCCTTTGAGGCCGCTGGCCTGCCCCGGCTCAGAAAAGGGCAACGACCAAAAAGACCAGTTGTCGCTATCGTAGGCAATCGAGGCGCGCATGCCCGGTCGGGGGTCGCGCAGGCGACCGGCACGCCAGCGCGGCTGCAGCACCAAATCGTAGCGCTCGCGCGTCACCACTTCCTCGCCGCCGCGGTCCGTGTACTCGTGGTAGATGTTCGGATCCCCGTCGCGCCCCGTGCGCACCTCCACCCCCACCCCCACCTCGGCATCGGGAACCTCCACCAGTTCGCCATCGACTGCGCGCAGGGGCGTTGCCGCCCACGACAGGCGACCGAAATTGACGGGCTTTTCCAAGGCGAAAATCCGCGAGCGGTAAACCGCCTTGCGCGGCACCCCCTCGCCAAAGAGTTCAAAATCGCCGATTGACCCCTTGAAAGCGGTCCCCGAACCCACGCTAGTGTTGCCCCCCCTCCCCGAATCCAACAGCGAGGTCTTTCGCTTGTAACGCACGAAGCGCACGTATTGCCTAGGGAAATCAATCTGCACCTCGGTAGTAAAGTTTTCGGCCACATCGGCGATTAGCGGACCAATTCGCTGGTACGGTTGATTGCCTGCAAACCAACTCGGATCGCCCGCCGCCGCGATAGACACCTCGTAGGCCGGCACGGCATCCTCGGCAAAGGGGATGCCGTCGGAGCGAAATCCCCGCGGCGGAGCGAAAAAACCAAAGCGATGCGCCGGCACCGGTACGGCCAAGTCGATGGTGTACCAAACCGATTCGGGATTGGACGAGACCGGCGGATTGAAAGACATGCTGTCGCCATCAACCATATAGGTACCATTGTGGGCCGTCGTCTCGTTGCCCTCCGCACCCTTCCAAGCCCGTGGCGTCTCGCCCTCGACATAGGTCAACTCGCGCGGCTCTTTGAGCGGTTCCCAGTCAGTAAAGAGCGAGAACAAACTTTGGTCGGGCTCGATATAGACGGGTTGAATCGCCCCGGGTGCCGAGTCAAAATCAATGAGCACCACGGCAGAATCCCCCTCGCTCCAAGCCAAGCCCGCACCGCCGATTTGCCAACTTTGCCGCTGGGCATTGCTAGCCGTCGCCCAGCATAGCAGAAGTAGCCAGCTGAAGGTCTTAACCGCCATGACAATCCCTTTCTGTTAATTGCAACACAACGGCCACGAGAATTTAAGGGCCGACAAACTAGGCAAAATTCCTTATAATAGGTGTTTCTTTATTAAGTGCTTCCTTTAACCGCACCCCAAAATTGAACGGCAAACGCATGCGAAAGCGCGCAATTGAGCAAGGCATTTTGGTTTTTCCCGCTGGCGCTGCAACCGATGTGCAAGTCGCTGGCCGCACCCTCCTCCAACGCGGAATCCGCACCATGGCCAGCGCCGGTATCAAGCGCGTCTTGGTCGTGCTGCCCCCCGGCCACGCCCCCAGCGGCAAATCCCTAGTCCCCGACCTCGACATCCAAGTAGAGCGAACCACCCCGGAGGCCGCTCGCCTACCCGACGCGCCCTTGCTGCTGCTCAGGGGCGATTGCGTCCACCACCACTCTTCGCTGCAAGCCCTCATCGACGCGGGCCTACAACGAGACGACCTCGTCGCACAGACCAGCGACGCGGGCCGCGTCAGCAGCGGAGCGTTCCTCTGCGCGCCGGACGCGTTGCCCCCGGATGCGCTAGCCGGCGACCTCTGGAGTTCGCTCGCAACGCGCCCGCACCGCTGCGAAGACATTGCGCCGCACCTGTGGCAACGCGTGACCGACAAGCACGGCGCACGCGCCGCTAAGAACATGCTCTTCGACCAAGTGAGCAAGGCCACCAGCGGCACGGTGGCGCGCCTGCTCAACGTGCGCCTCTCCGTGCCCATCAGCAAGCTCATCGTCGATACCGGCATTTCGCCCAACATGGTGACCTTTTTCATGGTCCTGTGCCCGGGCCTGCTCGCGGCCTATCTGGTGACGCAGCCCGACGACTACCTGCGGCTCGCATGCGCTGGCGTCCTCTGGCAGCTCGCCTCCATCCTCGACGGCTGCGACGGCGAGATCGCCCGGGTCAAGCTGGCCGAGACCAAATTCGGCGCTTGGTTCGATACGATCACCGACAACCTCGCCTATCTCTTCGGCTACGCCGCTTTGATGGCCGGTATGTGGCACCTCTATCCCGACAACTACCTACCCATCTACGCCGGCATCTCCGCCATCACCTCAATGGTCCTAACCCTAGTCCTGCTGTATAGCTACGCCCTGAAAACCGGCACCGGCAGCCTACAGTACTACCTCGGCGACTTGGGCAACAAAGTCCCCGATTGCGAAAAGGACTGGAGCTATCGGTTCCTAGAGCGCACCGGCTTTATTACCAAGCGGGACTTCCTCTCGTTGTTCATCGCCATGGGCTTGGTGGCCAATCTGTTGGCGGTCGTTTATTGGCTCCTAGTCGCCCTGCTCCACATAGCAGCCCTCGGCGTTTTGACCACCCACTATCGGCTGTTGGGCAACCAGCGCACCGCCGAGCCGCAGACCGCCTCGCTTCCGGCACCGGCCGTCAACCCGGAGGAAGTCGCGTGAAAGCCCTGCAAATTTCCATGGTGGCCTTTGGCTTCCTGCTGCTGGGCTATCTCGTCGGCCAGCTCGGGGTCGATGAGGTTCTCCACCACTTAGACGCGATCAAGTGGGTGTTCCCCTTGCTGTTGCTGCCCTCGTGCGCCTGGCACATCTCCAACGCGATCGCTTGGAACTTCGCCTTCCCGCCCGACGCCTTCAAACCGCGGCTGCCGACCCTTTTTGCGGCCAAGCTAGCCGGCGAGGCGGTCAATCAACTCACGCCGCTGGCCAATCTCGGCGGCGAGCCAGTCAAGGCCTATTTGCTCTCCCACCGGACGCCCGGCCCGCGCGGCATGGCTTCGGTGGTCGTTGACAAAACCGCGCAACTTGCAGTCGGCCTGTCCTTTACCGTCCTCGGCCTAGGGCTGTTGTTTTACTACCACGACGTGTCCGAGCTTATTCCCTTGGAGTACCGGGCCTTTTTCGCCTGTCTGCTCATCGTCAGCTTGGCGGCCTTCTGGGTCTTCTACAAGCGCCAAGAGCGCATGTTCACGTCCCTGCTCAAACTGCTTCGCTCGGCCGGCCTGCGCACCGACCTGATCGAGCGCAACATGGGACGCGCAGCGCGCATCGACACCAATATCGGGGCCTTCTACCGCACCCACCGCACCCGCTTCCTCCGCGCCTTGTTCTTCCAGAGCATCGGCTGGTTTATGGGCACCTGTGAGACCTACGCCATCCTCTGGGCACTGGACGCGGGCATTGGTTTTTGGTTTTGTTTTCTGCTCAACGCCTTGGGCGCGGTCATCAACGGCCTGTTCTTTTTTATGCCCTCCAATATTGGGGTCATGGAAGGCAGCCTCGTGTTCCTGTTCTCCAGTTTGGGGCTAGACCCGTCTCTCGGCTTGTCCTTGGGTCTTACGCGCCGCCTGCGCCGCGTGTTCTGGATTTTCATCGGCTGGACATTTCTCAGCTACATGAGTCGCACCGCGCTCCAGCGCCGCCCATCAACGGCCTTAACCATGCTTCGGGAACAAGAAAACCCGCGCTGACCCTGACCCCCAAGAGATGGAGCAATGCGTCGACACATACTCGCTTGCTTGGCGGGCTACTGCGTCCTCTTTCTCTACACTGCCTCTGCCCAAGATGCGCCACCGGATGGGGGCGGGCATGAAGCCCCCCCCTACATCGTCATCGAAGACTTTGCCACCACGCCCCTAGACAGCCTGCCCCGTGGCTGGCACTGGCGCGGCAAAGACGACAACAAACCCAAGCTCTACGCCGTCCGCGAGGCCAACGGTAGCCGTTACCTAGCCGCGCAGGACACCGGCCACTCGGTCGTCCTCATGAAGAGATTCCACTGGAATCCCCGGCAGTATCCGATTATGACTTGGTGCTGGCGCGCCGACGCCCTGCCGCCAGGAGGCGACGAGCGCTATACCGAGACCAACGACAGTGCCGCCGGGGTACACGTCATTTTTTCGCACAACTTCCTCGGCATCCCGCGACAGATCAAATACGTGTGGAGCACGACCTTGGCCCCCGGCACTGTCGCCCGCCGCAAAGGCATTGCCCGCCCTTGGTTTGTCGTGCTCGAAAGCGGGCCGGAAAAGCTGGGGCAATGGCTCCAAGAGCAAGTCGATCTAGAAAGGGATCACGAGCGCGTTTTGTCGTCCAAGCTGCCCAAAAAAACCATCGGCATAGCGTTGCTCACCGATGCCAATTCGACCCGGGCGCACGCCGCGGCAGCCTATGCCGACTTCCGGGTCTGGCCCCGAGCCGCGCTGGCCCACATCCCCAACTACTGCGCCGGCCTCGTCCCATGAGGATCTGCATCGACGCCCGCTCCCTGCGCGACGTGCCCACCAGCCTCGGCCGCTACGCCGCCGACCTCGTCAGCCATATCGCCAAGCTGGACCGCAAAAACGAGTACATTGTCGTCCGCCGACCCTCGCGCCACGGCCCCATCGCCGATCAGGCTAATTTCAGAGAGATTTTCGCACCGTACGACATTTCCTCGGCGCGGAACATCCTCGCCGGTACCCGGGTCATCAACGGGCTCGACGCCGACGTGTACCACTCCCTGTTCCACTTTCTCCCCATCGGCGTGCGCGCTCGGCGGGTCGTCATCACCCTGCACGACCTGATATGGGTGGATCACCCCCACCTCGCCGATGGCCGGCGCGGGCGGCGGTGGGTCAAGGGGTCGCTGGGGGGCATGGGCATCCGCCGGGCCATGGCGCGCGCCGACCACATCGTCGCCGTCTCCGCAAGTACGCGCCAAGCCGCGCTCAACCACGGCGTCCCCGCCGACAAGATAACGGTCGTCCTCAACGGCGTGGCCTCTGCTTGGCGCGTTGGCAGCGCGGAACCGTCCTTTGCGTTTAGCTCGGGCAACGCTGACGACTGCGCCGTAGCGGCGACCCTTGAAGCACTTTTTGCAGAACGGCCTTTTGCCTTTGGCCTGGGCAACAGCTTGCCGTACAAAAACCTGCCGCGGCTGGTACGCGCTTTTGCCCAAGTCGCCCCGGCCCATCCCAACCTCGCGCTCGTGTTCGCCGGCCGCGGCGAGGGCAATTCTGCGCTCGTGCGGCTGGCCCAGCAACTCGGCCTGAGCGACCGGGTGCTCCTCGTCGGCCAGCTCAGCGACGACCAAATCCGCGCCTGTTTTGCACACGCGCTCTTTTTTGCATTTCCGTCGCTGATAGAAGGATTCGGGCTGCCCGTGCTCGAAGCGATGGCCAGCGGCTGTCCGGTGCTCACGTCGAACTGTTCTTCGCTCGCCGAAGTCGCCGGGGAAAGCGCAGTACTCGTCGATCCGCTCGACACCGCGGCCATTGCCGCCGGGATGCAGCGCCTGCTGGCCGATTCCGCGCTCCGCCAACGGCTATCGCACCGAGGACGACAACGAGCCGCGGCCTTCACGTGGGAAGACGCGGCCCAGCAAATCATTCAATTGTATAAGCAGCTATAGCCCGTAGTGTTTTGCCGGCGCGGCGCGCTCGGCTGTGCTGAACGCCGCTTCGCATTTGGGTTGATTTGCCGCGAGTTGTAAGCTACTACTAACTGTTGTTGAGATTCCCAAGCGCGAATAAAACTGTGATACACGGGTAGGAGGAAGCGGTCATCGGCGAGACCCATCGCCGCCTCGTCGCCACACTTGAAACCGTCCCCGATCTCGACTTCGAGCTCGTCTATGTCAACGACAGCAGCCGCGAAGACGACCCCCAATGCGTGCGTTGAAGCGATCGGCGAGCGCGGAACCCCGAGGCCGGGGGACGCAAGGGGAAACCTCTCGCAAGAAAAAAGTCTGGTTCCCTGCTTGGGCGGCAGACCGGCGGCCCGACCGCTTCACCCTGCTCGTCGCCGTGGCCGCCGCGCTGGGCGCGGGTCTCGTGCTCCTGCGGCAGGCCAGCTACGGACCGGGCATGGGGTGGGATGCCGTCAACTACATCACGGTGGCTCGCAATCTCCTGGCGGGTGATGGCTTTGTCGATTTGATTCGCCCTTTGGTGAACTGGCCGCCGCTGTATCCGGCGATGCTCGCCGGCGGGGGACTGTCGGCAACCGAGCGAAAGCGATGACCAAGCCGCCCGAACCCGTACTGAAGGCTGATGACCGCGCCGACGCACTGCGGTCAGCCGATTAGTCAATCGCACGCTTCACAACGCGAGGGCTGACCAAAGGAGCTACGATCTCTATGGCAGAATTTGACGCGATTTCCAAGGATTGCTACGGTAGTTGATGAAGAGCGGCCGGCGTTCACACGGCGGCGGGTCCGGCGGTGGACGCGGGCGTGTATTTCTATCACGCGGCCTTGACATCCCGGGGCGTATCGTGGAACGTTGGATATGGCCGACTTTGATATTGTTTCCAAGTATTTGATGCAGCACTACCCCGACGATTTCGCCCGCTTTGCACTCGGGCGCGACGACGTCGAAGTCGTCGAAGTGCTGAACCCGGAGCAACTGACCGTCGAGGCGCGGCAGACCGACAGCTTGCTGCGGGTGCGGTTGGGCGGCGAAGAGGTGCTCGTCCACACCGAGTTTCAAACCACCGATAGTACGCATCTGCCGATGGTGCGGCGGATGGTCGGCTATATCGGACGCACCGTTGAGCACTACGGCTGGCCGGTGGTTTCCAGCGTCATCTACCTGCGGCCGGGGGCTGGCCGGAGCGATCCGGGCTATTATCTCCAGGATCGTCCCGGCCATCGCATCTTGATAGAGTACCAGGTGATCCGGCTGAGCGAGTTGGACGGCCAGCACCTCCTCAAGTCGGGGCCTGTGGGACTGCTGCCGTTTGTACCGTTGATGCGGCCGACGGGTCAGCCAGCGGCTTGGCTGGAGACGTGTGTGCGTGCGGTGCAGGCGCAGCCGCTGGATCGGGCGACGAAAGCCGATTGTCTCGCTGGCATGTCGCTGCTGAGCGGGTTGGTGTATGCCCAAGAAACCGTTTCTGCCATTTTCTTCAAGGAGGGTCTAATGGATATGATCCGCGAATCACCCGTTGCCCAATACCTGACCCAGCAAGGCATTGAGCAAGGGGGCCGAGAACGCGCCCTCGAAGCACTGCTCGACGTGCTGGAGATTCGCTTTGCACTCGGCGCGGCGGACCCGTTGGCCGCTCGCATACGGGGCATTGAGGACTTGCAGCGTCTCAAGCAGCTGCATCGGGCGGCTATCCAAGTGGACCGGCTGGAGGCCTTCCAGGCCCTCCTCGACGCCGACGAGTAGGGCCGCCACTCGATTACTTCCGCGCAACCATGCGGAACGCGGGAAGGCTTATGGCCTCCGCCGGCCACCTCGAGCGGCCGACCAAGCCGGGGTTGGGGGTTGACCCGATCGAGTCCGAGGTGGAAAAGACGATCCAGTACCCAGAGGAATTGGGTGGCGAACTCTACTGCGAAAGCGATGGCAGCGTCGCAGCTTGGTAGCCTTGCTGTGTGCCGCCGTGCGTTTGGGAAGCTGGTGGAAAAGGCCCTTCAGCACCTGCCGGAGCAGTGCCGCCAAGCGCTGGACAACCTAGCCATCGTCATCGAGGACTTATAACAACGAAAGCCGCGTCTGCCGCTTGCGGCCTCGCCCGGGGTCCTTCGCGCGCTTCACCCTGCCTTTAGGCAGGACAAGCGGGCGTCAGCATCTGCCCTTGCGAAGGCAGAGGGTGCGTAACGTCAGTGAATAAGAAAGCCCGTAAGTTCATAAGCGACTTTGACGAAGGCCGTCCCGTCAGGCCCACGAAGATAGAACTGATTTCTCATAAAAGGCTACTTGAAGCGGAAGTGTCGCTGCTGTCGTGAGCTTATAGCCATCCCACTCCTATTTTGCAGCCCGCGGTCACTTGGTGGCCGTGGGCTTTTGCTTATATGGATAATAGATGCTATCGGTACTCTCAAATCAATCATTGAGCAACAAGTTCGGTGGGGTGAGAACGACCTTGAGCGTCTTGGACTTTTGAAATGATCTTTTTAAGCCGCCGCCAATTATAGCCCCCAGTCTTTCCCCGTCGCGCCGCAGCCGCAAGAAGCGTTAATCAGCATCGTTAGATGCTATGCCCATGGGATGTGGGCCGTTGGTCAGGGGGCTTCTGCGGGCGTGGTCGTACACCGCGTCCTGTATTTCGAGGATGCGCACGGCTTGGTCGATATTGGGGGTGAAGGATCGCCCGGCCGCCAAAGCACTCAGGGCTTGATCGACAATGGTCTTCATGCGCTCTCCGTGCGACAGATCCTCACTGAATTGTACGCCCTCGGTAGTGTGGACTTCAATGAGGGGTTCGCCCTCTTTGCCGTACTGCTGGAAAACCATGGCGCGGGTGCCGATAAAGCGGAAGAAGTGGTCGCCGCCGCGCACCCCGGCCGGATAGGCGTAGCCGCTTTCAATAAAGCCGGTCACGCCCCCGGCAGTGCGCAGCATTCCCAAGCCAACATCCTCCACGGTGCGGCCGTGGGTGGCATTGGACATGAGGGCACCGACCACGTGTACCGGCTGCTCGCCGACGAATTGCAGAAAGGTGTCAATGCCGTGGGCCGCCTCTACGGCCCAACTGCCACCGCCGGAAATGGCCGGATCGTTGTGCCAAGCCGAGGGCGTCGAGTCGTAGCGCGAGGGCGGGCCGTTATTGAGGCGGCTGCTGTACTGGACCAAATCGCCCAGCGTCCCGTCGGCCTGCAAACGCTCCACAGTGGCGACGATGCGACTGGCGCGGTTGGGCAGGGTGAGGGCGCTGAAGACCCCGTGTTTGGCCGAAGCTGCGGCCACAGGGCGGAGCCGAGCAGCGCAATCGGCAAAGGGTTTGTCGAGCAGGTAGGGGATGCGCCGATCGACGCAGGCCTGCACGTGATCCGGCATTTCAATGTGCTTGCCGGCGACTAGGGCAGCGTCGGGGCGCGCCGCGTCGAGGCACTCGCCCGCGGTGGCAAAGCCTCGGCATTGGAAAATTTCTGCGAGCTGTTGGCGCGGGGCTTCTTCCCCGTCCATGACCCCGATTATATCGTGTCCCAAGGCGCGGGCGGTCTGGCCGATGCTGCGGCCGTGGTGGCTGTACGACAGGACGACTAGGCGCATAGGTCGGTATCCTCGCTGGAATTGGGCCGGGCCGCCCACTCGGTTTGGGCGAGGCGCATATCGCAGGTGGAGCGCGCCTTGGTGCCGGGCGGCTGGGCGATGTGGGCCGCGACGCGAAAGCCCACTTTGGCAAACGCGGCGCGGCTGCGAGGGTTGTAGTCGGCAACGTCGCAGGCGAAGATAAAATCGGCCTTTTCCTCGGCAAAACCGAAATCGACCAACGCGCGGATTATTTCGGTCCCCAAGCCCTTGTTCCAATGCTGCTTCTCGCCAATGGACAGGTCAATGCGGCGGCAATCGCAGCCGGGGTGGGCCTCGATAATGCGCGACAGATTCATGGCCTGCAACCAAGCCTCGGCGATGGGCTGGCTGTCGAGTTCGGCGAGAAAGCAGAAGGCAGCTTGCGAGACGCCGCCGTACATGCGCTTGATCTGGTCGAGCGTATAGGCCGTCACATCCGCGCCGTCGGCGTAATACAACACGTCGGGATCTTGGTTCCAGCGCAGCAAGATGTCCCAATCGGCGTCGGTCATGGGACGCAGGTGCAGCCGGGGCGTGTGCAGGTGGATGGTGTGGCTTTTGAGGGGGGGCGGCATGGCACTTGTGAAGGCTATCGGTTGAGGCAGGTAATCCATCTTCTTAGGACGACGATTCAAGTGCCCCAGATTTTCTCTCGGGGCTTGCCAATACTCTGCGAAACGACATCTGCCCATTTCCGGCGGCCAACTAGCCGCCTGCCGTCATTGTTCTTGGTGTGCCCGCTTCGCGGCGCAGTCCCATCCATGTACAGACCATCCTCGCCAAGGAACGTCGGCGCATCTTCCCTGAACACGAGACGATGGCGATAGCGGAAACCACAAATACCGGCGTCAGGTAAACCTCTATCCCAAATATCTTCCGGTACGTCCCCGCCGCCGGCTGGGGTCCGTGCGCCGCTTCGTTCTGTTCCACAATCCTCCCCTGCTCAAGAATATGCCACGGAGGTGCCGGATGGACAATCGCAGCCACTCTATCCACTGCTGCCGAATCGCCCTTTTCAGCAGTGGTACACAGCGGTGGAGTCCCGTTGATTGAGCGCGGTTGGCTGGTTATGTTTCGTCATTGATCAAGGGCTAAAGGAAAGGATAGCCATGGCGAGCCGACATGCCGACTGGCTAAAACAGGGCCGGCGAGACTTGGACCACGCACGCCGCTCGCGCGACGCTGGTGACTATGAGTGGGCTTGCTTTGCCGCCCAACAAGGCGCGAAAAAAGCCGTCAAGGCGGTTATCGAGAAGAAAGGCGGCGCGGCATGGGGACATTCTGTTACGGTCCTTCTGGAGTCCTTGCCCGAGTCGCTCAGGCCCGATCAGCGGCTGCTGGACGCAGCCAAAGCGTTGGACAAACACTATATCCCTGCTCGCTACCCCAATTCGCATCCACAAGGAGCACCCTATGAGTATTACACCCACGATGAGGCAGAGCGTGCGCTTGTCCACGCCGGCCAAGTCATCGGCTTCTGTGAAGGTGTTCTGGCTGGACCGCCCCCACCTCATAGAGCGTCTCAAGAGTGCTGCTCAGGCACTGAGTGAGCAGCACCCCGAGATTGAGCGGATCGTGCTGTTCGGCTCGCTGGCGCGAGGAGATGCAGTGCCGGGTAGCGATGCCGATCTGCTAATCGTGGTAAGCCACAGCGCCGAGCCGTTTTTGGATCGGGCGGTGCGCTACCGACCAGCTAAGGTGGGAGTGGGTGTCGATGTAGTGGCGTACACGCGAGAGGAACTGGCTGCGTTGCTGGAGGCGAATAATGCCTTTGTGCGGCAGGCATTGCGCGACGGATTTGCCCTGTACGAGTCGGAGACGATCCCATGCCAAAGCTAAAAATTGTCGGTGCCGGTACGCCCACCCCCACCCGCGACCGCTGGGGCACCTGTTTCATTCTCGAGATCTGCGGCCAGCGGCTGATGATCGACTGCGGCCCCGCGTCAACCTACAAGATGCACCGCATGGGCATCCCCTGCACTTGGGTACACAATCTGTTCTTCACCCACCTGCACTCCGATCACATCTCGGATTATCTCTGCTTCCTGATGACGCGCTTCGACCAGTGCATCGGCACCGAGCCCGACCTGCACGTCTATGGGCCGGCCCCGATCAAGCGCATCACCGACGGGATCTGGAGCCGCGACGGCCTCTTCTGGTACGACGTGATCGCCCGCACCCATCATCCCATGAGCGTCCACGCCTACCAGATGCGCGGCGGCGTGGGAGATTTTAGGCCGGAACCGACAATACACGTAGCCGAATACGCCGCGGGGAAAGTGGCCGCCGGCAAGGGCTGGACCTGCTATGCGTGCGAGGTCAAGCACGCCCAGCCCTACATCGAATGCTATGGCTTCCGCTTTGAGACCGAAGAAGGCGTCGTCGCCTTCAGCGGCGATACAGCGCCGCTCGAGTCCGTGGTCGAGCTAGCCCGGGACGCAGACCTGTTCGTGATGGAGGCCGTGCATCGGGAGGAAAAAATCCAAACCTTCCCCAGCGTCATCTCCGAAACCGGCACCCTGAATGCCGGGCGCATGGCCGCCGAGGCCGGGGCCAAGCGTCTGGTAATCAACCACCAGTCCCCGACCCTCGATCCCGCAGAAGAGACCACCCAAGGAATCGCCGAGGTAAAAAGCGTCTTCAGCGGGCCTATGTACTGGGCGCGGGACATGATGGAAGTGGCTTGGTGATCGGTTCCGAGCCATGGCGTCTGACATCCCACCCCCCTTCCGCTTCGTCCGCCTCAACGCCACCATGTACCCAGCCGGCGAGTTGGAGCGATCGCTGTACGCCAAGTTCGGCATCGCACCCGAATACGTCGAGGAAGAAGACCCGCAGCGACTCATTCGCCGGCTTGCTGGCTGCGACGCCGTCGCCGTCGTCTCAACCGGCTTGCCCGCGGCCGTGGTCGCATCGCTGGACCGCTGTCGCCTAATCTCGCGCCTCGGCAATGGCACCGATAAAATCGACGTGGCAACGGCCACGGAAAACGGCATCGTCGTCTCCAATGCCCCCTTTTTCTGCGCCGAGGAAATGACCGACCACATCATGGCCATGCTATTGTCCCTAGCCCGCCAACTACCGAGGATGGAACGGTTCATGCGCGCCGGCCGCTTCCGCCAAGCCCGCACCGCAGCCACCCAGTTGCAGCGGCTCTCCACCTGTGCGCTGGGCATCGTCGGCTTCGGCGTCACCGGCGAGATGGTCGCCCGCCGCGCCAGGGCCTTTGGCCTCCGGGTCTTGGCCACGCGCAGAAACCTACACGCACCCCTACCGGCGGACTTGGACGTCGAGATGGTGGCGCTGGAAACACTGCTTGCCGAGTCCGACTTCATCTCCTTGCAGTTGCCCCTGAACGCGGACACCTACCAGCTGTTCGACGAAAACCTGCTGCGCAAGATGAAGCCGGGCTCCTACCTAATCAACACGTCTCGCGGTGCCTTGGTAGATGAAGATGCGCTGGTGCGGGTGCTGCGGGAGGGGCCACTGGCCGGGGCGGCACTGGATACCTACGAGTGGCTCAACGTGTTCACGGACGAGGATCAAACCCTGCAGCATCCCCTCATGAAGCTGGACAACGTCCTAATGACGTCCCACGTCTCCGCCCACTCGGTGCAGTCTGGCGAAGACGTGGCGCGCACTGGAGCCTGTAATCTGGCCTCCGTCCTCAAAGGCCACTGGCCGGCGCCGGAGAACATTGTCAACCGAGGGGTCGTGCCGAGGTATCCGCTGAAACCGCACGACGCAGGGCTGTACGCCAGCGCGTATAATCGCCTCAGTAAATGAAAGGAATCCCATGTCCCCACGACGCCTCATCCTCTTTGTCATCGACGGGCTGCGGCCCGACGGCTTGCAACAGGCATCCACCCCCCTGCATCGACCGCTTGATCCGCGAGGGTGCCAGCACCTATGCAGCCCGCACCGTGATGCCCTCGGCCACCTTGCCCTGCCACACCTCCATGCTTCGCGGCGTGCCCCCACAACGGCACGGCATCACCATCAACACTTGGGTGCCCCAGGTCAGACCCGTGCCCAGCCTAGTCGATGTGCTGCACCAAGCTGGCAAGCGCACGGCCTTCTTCTACAATTGGGAGCAATTGCGCGATCTGGCCGATTGCCACGCGGTTTATATTGAAAAAGCCGATGATCTGGACGGCGTCGTGGATGCCGCGATCATCAAAGCCGTGCTGACGCAATTGGTCGATGTCCGCGTCGAAAAAGGGGCGCAACGCCACTTAGTGCAACAGTGTGCCGTATAGACCGAAAAAATTTCCCATACAGGAGCCGTTTCCATGCCCGTCCGCTTCGCCTTCCTCACCGACACCCATCACTACCCCGACGCCCCCGAAGACTACGGCGCTCCCAAAATGCTCACCCGCAGCCAAGAGGTGCTCGACGCGATACCCCCCGCCCTCAACGCGCAGGCTTTCGACTTTGTCGTCCACGGCGGCGATTTCCTCTGCGGCGGGTCGTCCTTCGACCTGCCCACCGAGACCTATTTGCGCTCGATTGACGAGGCGGCTACGGCCTTCGCACGGCTCGAAGCTCCTTTCTACGCAATCCCCGGCAACCACGACTGCGACGCCCAGAGCGGTTCCTTCGCCGGTTTCGCCGCCCGCTTTCCCTATCCCGACCCGTTGACCGTCGTCGATGCCGCCCCGCGCCTGCGCTTGGCACTGGCCAACGTCTTCCACGACTGCGACGTCTTTGAGAAGGGAGCTGGCGTCTGGACCGATGCGCTAGATGAGGCCCTGCGCGCTGCCGCGGCCCAAGCCCTAGCCGACGGCTGCGCCCTGCTGCTCGTTCTCCACACTTGGATTCTGCCTGATTTCCACTGGGACCGCGGCGTGGTCGAAGGCGCGACTCGGCTGGTCAAAACGCTCGACGAAAGCCCCGCTATCGTCGCCGCCTTCACCGGCCACCGCCACATCAACCGCATCAGGGCCTATCGCGACTACCTAGTCGTCGATACGGCCTGTCTGATCGGCTTCCCCTTGGGGTATCGCTGCGTGGTGCTCTCCGCCGATGGCTTTTTCAAGACGCGCTTCCACGTTCTCGATCTGCCCGATCTGTTGCAAAATTCCCATGACCGCTCGACGCCCGAGGAGAACCGGGTGTGGGAAGGCCATGTTCTCGACCGGGACGTGGAGATTCTGCTGCCTCGGCTCAGGGCACTGTGGAGTTGAGTCGCCTAGGGCTGATAATTGTCTTTCCAATCGCTTCCTAGCATCTTTAAGGCCTTGGTAGCAAATGCGACCGTCTCCTCCGTAGGCGACGTTGGGCCGCGTTGCGGGAACTATAAAATTCCGCTGACATCTTTCTCTGAGGATTAATCCCATGCGCCACGATCTCCCCCGCACAGTTTTAGGCCGCACCAATCTCGAGGTTACCCGATTCGGCATCGGCGGCACGTATTGCGAGTCAGTCGATGGATACAAGATGGCGCTCGATTGTGGCGTCAACTACGTCGATACGGCACGCAGCTATCGGGGCGGTGAAGACGAGAAAGTGATCGGCCAAGCGCTCGAAGGCCGCCGCCACGATCTCATTTTAGCCAGCAAATCCGCGCGGCGCGACGCCGAAGGGGCGCGCAAAGAGTTGCAAACCTCTTTGCGCGCTCTTAAAACAGACTACCTCGATATTTTCCAGCTCCACCACTTAAACACCGCAGCAGAACGCAACCAAGCGCTGGGTCCCGGCGGAGCATTAGAAGCCGCCCAACAAGCCCGCGAAGAAGGCCTAGTGCGCTTCATCGGCGTCACCGGACACGATTGGGTGCAAGTTGAACAGGCGGTCCGCACCGGTCATTTTGATACCGTACTTTGCTGGTATAACTGCGCGATGAAAGAGCCGGAAGAAACGGTTTTTCCCGCAGCGCAGGCCGTCAATACGGGCGTGGTGATCATGAACGCCTCGCGCAACGAGAGGTTGCTAAAAGGTCCCGACGCGCCCGCCCCTGAACAATTCTATCGCTACGTGCTCAGTCACGACGCCGTGCATACCACGCTCATGGGTTTGCGCCATGTCGATCTCTTCGCACAAGTTGCCGCAGGTTTGTCGGAGCGCGAGGTGCTCACGCCACAAGAGCGGGCTGAGCTTGAATCCTATGGAGCACAACAGCGAGCGTCCGGGATACTGGAATAAGTGCCAACAGCGAGAACCGGATGATTGGGCCGTTCACTGGCAAAGCGCAGACAGGCGCGAATATCTTAGGATTCAAGGTCGGGATGCTCAGCCATTAGGTCGGCGGCGAGTAAATCCAGCACATCCGTGACGCGAATCCGCATCCCCCGAATACAGGGTCGTCCCCCGCATTGCTTGGGATTTACCGTGATGCGATCGGTTAGAGTAGCCATAGCGGTCCTTTCTTACTTATTGGGCGGAAAAGGAAGGACACCGGGAAGTGGCGGCGTTGCTCAAAGAATGGTCCGACGGGAAGGTGCTAGCGACGGTTAGAGCATTATCGTCCACCAGTGGTATTCTCCTTTTAATGCAGCTTGGTCCAGCAAGGCGGCGTCTAGAGGGGACGGGTCGGCGATCAGGGCACCGCTGGGGCCGCGACCCTCCCGGGCACAGTAATTTGGCGGTGGCAGACCTCGGGCTCGATCGGCTCCGCAAAGACTGCTTCGCAGACCCGGGCGATGCCGGGGATATCGCTTGCGGTGGCGGGGCGGATAGCACGCATTAAAAAATCATGCTCGCGTCGGTTCCTAGTGCTCTCCCCGTCTGTCCAGTGCCAGAGCAAAAATTGCCGAGTCGGGCTTCTTACTGAATGGGTGCAGGCGTAGGATGCAGATCCGTAATTCGCTCAATGAGTCCCGGTCGTTTCTTTAAGCGGGCGTATTGATGGGGATCCTGCTCGATTCCAGCGAAAAGTTCTAGTCCCTGTTCTGCTTCCCGCCGGAGGAATGTGCTAATCTGACGGACGGCCCAAGCCACAGCGTCCCCATCCTGTGGGCCATGGAAGGCAGCGCGATCGCGGATAGATTGCCAGACTGAGTGCAGAACCCGCTCGTCGTCTTGTCGGAGGAAGAACAGCGGTAGAACAATGGTTTGGAGATATCCGCCGGCCTCGCGCAGATTTTCTTCTATCTAATAGATAGGCCCAAACGAGTTCCACTATCCCCCAGCCTCGCGGCTGATCCAGCATCTCATCGGTTACGAGGAACGCGGTATGACGACACTTCAGCACTCCGTCCCGAAGTGCCTTGAGTGAAGGGCGACCGTAGGGATAATCGCGACGGTCAAGCCAAGGGATGATGGCTTCTTGGCGCAATGCTTCGTACAGAGGGTCTATCAGCCATTCCATATCCTCACGGCAGTGGGATAAAAACACGTGCCAGCGACACCTAGGGAAAAACTGGAGCTGCCAGAACGCGATTGCTCTTCTACGTTGGCAGCGCAGGCAACTCCGGCACTTGGACTACCGGTGCGCTTTGGCCGGTAATGATACCGATCAGGCGCTCGCCAAGCTGAGTCGGATGCACAAAAATTTTGTGTTTAATCTCGACTAGGTTACGCTGCTCTAGCTGCTCGCAGGCCAAGATGATTTCACCTAAGCGGAAGCTGTCCAAATCTGCCACAAGGGTTTGAAACGCTAGACCATAGCCCTGTCTGCGGTTGGGTTTCATCCGCGGAAAGGCGGTCAGGATTTATCGATAAATGGACGGGAGCGATTCGGCATAGCTTTTCAGTTGTTCATCGGTTGCCATATTGCGTCTCCTTATTACCCTCGGTGATCCGGGTCGCTTTGTCCTTGTGTTCCGGTGGCCGAAATTAATGCCCTACCGAGCCACCCGCGTCCTGAATGGCATCGCGGACAATTTGGATGACTTCATCCAAGAAATTTTGAGCCTGAGTGTCCATCACAGAGGAGACAGACGGAGCGGCTGAGTCGTAGATCGCCCCCATCTCTCTTGCCCGGTCGAAGCTCGAACCCGGACCGCTATATTCAAGAGCTCTTCTCCACTCGGCTATAGAAGTGGTGATTAGACGCCGCTCTGCCAACTCGTGAATGCCCCTGTACACATCCCGCCGTATCGAGTTGATGGCAGCCTGCCCCTCGTTCTGGTCTTCCGGCGTTCTGGTCCAGCCGGAAGGATTGTCCAGCCATAGGGAGATACTGTTCTGCAGATTGCGAACCAGATCAGAGGCTGGCCTTAGTCCGTTATATTCGTCGTTGTCCCATCGATTGGCAATGCGACGGCACAACGCTTTGACGCGCCCCCAGTGTTCTTTGCGAGTACCTTCATGATAGCTGAGACCGAGCCGCCCCCGCCAAGGGGTTTTGAATCCGTCAGCGGCGTCGCGCAGGGCAAGTTCCAACCGGGCGATGCCGTAGGTTGGCGCGAGATCGATCTTCTCAGGCGGTCCGGCAGACTCTTGCATACGCTTCAGTAGTTCCTGCATATCCTCAATGAGACGACTAGGGGCTTTTCCCGTGGGCTTGTCTAGGTTGCCCAAGTAAAAATCATTGCCGTCGAGTTGCCGATCCAGTATTTCAGTTACCGGTGCTCCCAGCGATTCGCGCAGGCTGACAATGACGTTTCCAATCGATGCCCGAACATGATCTCGTTTCTGTCTATAGCCGCGGAGATTGTCTCCCTTCACTTGGTCAAAGTGCGTGAAGACGACGGCAAGTTTGTGGCCATGCCCACTACTGCCAACCGAACGCAGTAGTTCCAATGGGGCGGCCTGCATGGGCGACTGTGCATTGTCCACCAACAAAATCATATCCACTTCGGCGAATTTTTCCGTTACCCTCGTGGATATGCTGTTGGCCTCCTTGGCCGAGTGACCTAGCCCTTCGCCGTCTAGCAATACAAACCGCTGGTCACCGTTCTGTAGTTGGGCTTCGGTCGGTTGAAACGGCCCACGCACCCTGATACCGTCAACCAGCGGTGTAAGTAGTCTCCCAAACTGCTGGTCGTGGTTACTGCTGAACCAGCGTACCTGTCGCAAGAAGGTGTCACGGTCTTCTTCCGCGTAATGCCAAAGGGTAGGCCAACCCGTCGCACTGCGCTCGAAGTCTCCCACCTTGACCAAAGCGAACCGTTCCGAGACAGCTTCCATGATGTCAAGGGAAAGTTGTGGAAAATCTTCATTCTCGTACAGCACATCGGTGAATTTTTCCAGCCAGTCCTGCCGCTTGTTGGCGTTGTCCATATCCTGAAAATCACCACTCTCGGTTGTCATTTGCTCGCGTACTGCCATTGCGACGTTCTTGATACAAGCGACGTACTCGCTCAAGCGTGCGTTGTTGCCAGTGAGTTCAGTGCCATCAACGATTTCGTCGTCCGCGAGAGGTTCTGTGTCAGACACTTCGTCTTCATATCCGTAGTCCATCTTGTCCTGACCATCATCCTGTCCTGGCCGTTCCTGTTGCCATGCGCCGAGGAGGTAGGAGAGTCGAAAACGCTGTTCTCTGTGTTCCAGCAGGGCATTGGCTACCCTAGTCTCATCATGCCCTTGAATTACCTTGATACATGCCTCTTCCAGACACTCATCAACAGCGCACCTTACTTTATGCTCGGTCATAAAGGTGGCCACGGCCTCAAAGCTCTTAGCAGCAGTGACTATCTCTATGTCAGCAGTTGTCGTCCTCGCGGTAGATGTAGAAGGAAATCGGTCACGCTTGGGGTCGGATCCGATGAGTTGGCGCAGCAAGGTGGTTTTGCCTGCTCCTGTGGACCCGACCAGCATTACTCTCGCGTAACCTTCGTCCGGCTTAGGCAGTGGGATAATCGTTTCCCTTAAGTCTCTGGATTTGACTTTGTCGGCCTCAATGCCGTCATAGAATGCCGAAACGACGACACCATCAAACTGCTGTGTAGCCTCGGTGCGCCGATCGAGGCTCCACCATGACTGGTCAGCGAGCAGCGTGTTGAGTTGCTCAACCAATCGGTCAGCTTCAGCGTTATCTCTCGTGCCAAGACCCCGACGCACTTTCAGACCGTACTTGCCACGGGCATCTCTGCGGCGAGGGTGGTTGAACATTACGCTCCAGCCCGGCCGGTTCGAGCGCGTTTTGGCTGCCTTGTAACTTCTAGTTATCATGGCCTTCCCCTTGAGTTGTGTTGTTATTTGTTGTAACAAGAACAACAATATACAACGCTGAAGTAAACGTGTCAAGGAGGTCTTTTCTTACAGAGGCCAAGGTCATTCCTACCTTGCTGCCTTGGCTCAAGGCGCTCTGGAGCTACTGGCCTACGGCTGATTCGCCCGGTTAATCAGCACCGCACTCAAAATCAACGTCCCCTGCACTACGTGCTGCCAGTACTCGCTGATGTTCATCAGGGTCATGCCGTTGACCAAGATGCCCAAGAACACCACTCCGATCAGAGTGCCGCGAATCTGGCCCTCGCCGCCCATCAAGCGGGTGCCGCGCGGCGATCACGTCCAGCTCCCACCCCTTGGCTGTCGTCGCTGCGCCAGACATAATCTCGGCCGATTGCATGATGCCGGCCCTCGCCGCCAAGAAAGCGACAATCGCCATGACGGCGATCTTGAGTTTGCCGACCTCAATGCCGCTCAACTTCCCGAAAGACGATCCCGGCGATCTTGAGTTTTTTCTCTGCCGGTGCTTCCCACTGATCGCCGCAACTTAGGGCGACCAGCCCCAAAACGGCCGCGATAGTCCATCTGCACAATGTCATTGTTTACCTCTCTGAGCGTGTCGTTGCGTTTAACGGCTCCATTAGGGACTCAGGTATTTTTTTAGCCACGGCAAAATGATGCGCTGCTGAGCGGGCATTTGAATGAGATGGCCGCTTGGGTGCCAAATCAACTCTTTGGGCTGGGGTAAAGCGGCATATAACTCTTCTACTGCCGTCTTGGTCGCGTATTCGTCCTCGGTAGCATTGACCATCAGGACTGGTGCCGAGACCCGCGGAGCGAAGTTGAGCGAATTGGCGAATTGGCCGAATGGCCCGGTGGTCGGGGATTCTCCGGCTGCCGCAACGACGAGTACCAGCCCGGCTAGGCGAGGGTCAAGCCCGGCGGCGCGAATGCCGATAAAGCCGCCCATGCTTTCGCCCATCACCGCGATGCGCGTCGTATCGACCTGCGTGCGCGTATAGAGATAGTCAATAGCTCGGCGTGTATCGTTCGCCTGCTGAATCGTGCGCTCGCGCCATTGGTATAGTCCCATGTCTTTATTCTGCTCGGGGTCGAAGCGTTCGCCGTAACCATAGGCGTCAATGGCCAAGGCGCAATACCCAGCCCGCCCTAGGATATCCAGCCAAGACCGAATCCAATGGTGGTCAATGCCTTGTGAGCCATTGTTGCCGTGTAGCAAGACGACGGCAGAACAAGCAGCGGCCTTGCGCGGATAGGCGAACAGGCCGGGGACGACTTCGTTGTGGCTCGAACGGAAATGGACCTTATCGATGGCGTAGGGGAGCTGTGGATCGTAGATCTGCGTGTCGAGTACTTTGGCGTGCAGCGGTAAGCTTGGATCGTAGGCGTAATAATCTGCGACTCGGGCAAAGGTGGGGTCGTCGATGGGCGTTCGGTCGTCTGCTCCGACTTGGCCTGCAAGCGGGCAGTAGGCGGTACAAAGCGCGATGAGTATGCGGGCAAAGTGGGTCATCTCGTATGCCGGCCTTATCCTTGCGTCGGTTGCAAATTGAGCAACACCAACAGCCACACCCGGTGCCAATAGGCACTGTTGATGTAAGGGCTATATTGCGAAGGCCAGTTGCGCCAGTAGGTCTGGTTGTGCGGAATGCGGTGATACCACTGCAAGAGCGGAATCGACGGCAGTTCGGCGAGCCAGATTTGCATGGCTTGGCGATACAATTGCACTAGCTGGGGATCGCGCGGCGCGATTCCCGCCATCTGATCGACGATCCGATCAAATTCCTCGTTCTGCCAGCGCCAGAAGTACTCGGCGGGGGTGCCGGTTGGCTGCACGAAGCGGCTGTGGTAGAGCCGCAGCGTAAAATACGGGTCGCGCACGCTGCCGCCGTGCCCACTGATAAAGGCGCGGGCCGTGCCGTGCGACATGCGGGTGTAGTTATCTGGGGTGTTGCGGAAGTCCGCGTCAAAACCCGCTCTTTCTAGCTGCGCCACTAGGACCGGCGTTATGTCTTGGAAGATCGAGGCGATGTCGATGACCATCTTAAACGGCGTTCCATCCTTCGTCCAATAACCCCCTTCGGGCCGCTGCCAGCCCATGCTTTTCATCAGTGCCGCGCTCTTGGCCAAGTCAAAGACCCCGACCTGGTATTGCTCTAGCAAATCTTCGACCTCGCTGAAATAAGGCCGGAGTGCCGGGTACGCGGGAAAGGGCAAGAGCGTCGAGGTGCCCGCTCCCTGCCAGCCGACCTCCACGAGCTGGGCGCGGTCGATGGCGTGGTTGATCGCACGGCGCACGTCCACGTCTGAGAAGGGGGCCTCCAGGTTGTTAAAGCCCAGCGAAATGGGCCAGAAATCCACGTACCCGTACGGTGGCTCCCGCCCGGTCCAAGTAGTAACGCGGGGGTTGCGGTCGAGTACGGTTAGGATGTTGGGCGGCCGGAGGTCCAGACAGGTATCTATATGGTTGGTGATTAGGTTCTGGACGCGCTTGGCTTCCTCCATGTAAGGCAGGTAGATGATGCGCTCGACTTTGGGCAGGGCTTGGAAGCCGATGGCAGCGGCCCACCAACCCGGCCGCAAGTCCCAGATGCGCTGCTGAGGCGTGGATAGCACCAACTTGTAAGGCCCGGAAAACACGGGCCAGCCTTTTTGCGGATCGAAGTTTTCAAAGGTGTCTGGCGCCTGTCCTTCCCACACGTGCTTGGGCATGATCGGCACCCCATTGCCGAAGTTGTGGGTGAAATACGAAAATACAAAGCGCGGATTGGGCGCAGTCAGGGCGATGCGCGCCGTCAGGCTATCGACGGCCACGGCCTCTCGAACCCAGTTTTTCATGTCGGTCGAATAGGACAACAAGGGCGCGTTGTCCTTGAGCATGTTGATCGTAAAGACCAAGTCGTGCGCCGTCCACGGCATGCCGTCGCTCCACTGGACCCCTCGGCGAATGGTGATTTCCACTTCGGTATAGGCGTCGTTGAAGCGGTGCTTTGTGGAGATCCAGGGAATCAGCTTGCCCTCGAAGGCATTGTAAAAGTACAGCGGCTCAAAGACGAAATTGTATCCGGTGCGCGTGGTGGTTTCCGGCAGATAGGGGTTGAACGAATTGTAGTCTTGGATCTGCCCGGCGCAGGTGCCGCTTTCGGCGCAATCCATGATCAAGGTCCGGTTCCGTGGGACCTGTTTAAACGCCGAGTCGTCCGCTTGGCCTTCCTCGACCTTTGCACGCTGGTCGGCCGCGTCCGCTGGCTCTTGGTCGGAAGGGCTATCGCCACAGCCGCTGAGCAGCCACGCGCTGAGTAATGTGCAAATGATGCGTTTCATAATTAGACCTCGCCTTGGTTTAGAGTGAGATGATACCCGCCGCGCCGATTGAGCGCGATCAAACCGTCTCATTTAACCTCGCGTTGGTTGGAGGTTCAACAATACCAAAAGCCACGTTCGGTGCCAGTAGGCCGTATTGATATACGGATTGTCCGCCGCCGGCCAGTTGGTCCAGTAGGTTTGGTTGTGGGGCAAGCGGTGGTAAAATTGTAGCAAGGGTACGGCTGGCAGCCCGCGCAGCCAAATCGCCAGCGCCTCTCTGAACAGGCCCACCAAGCGCGGATCCTCGGGGGCGGTCTGTCCAATCTGATCGACGAGTGCGTCATACTCGGGATTTTTCCAGCGCCAAAAGGTCGGCGTCGCCGTGCCCGTCGGCTCGGCGAAGCGACTGTGGTAGAGCCGCAGCGTAAAGTACGGGTCGCGCACCGAACCACCATTACCAAATATATAGCTCTTGGCCGCGCCGGTGGTCATCCGCGTGTAGTTGTCTGAGGTCATCCGCATGTTGGCCGCAAAGCCGGCCCGCTGCAACTGCTCGACCAAAATCGGTGCGATGTCTTGGAAGGTCTGGCTGATGTCGAGCAGCATCTTGGCCCGCTCCCCGTCCCGCGTCCAGATGCCCTCGGCATCCTGCTGCCATCCCGACTCCTGCATCAGGGCCGCGCTGCGGGCCGGATCGAACAGGCCCACCGGATACTGCGCCAGCAAGTCCTCGACTTGGGCCGTGTAGTGCCTGAGCCGTGGAAAGTCGGGAAACGGCAACAGGGTCGGTCGCCCCGCCCCCTGCCAGCCAACCTCTACTAACTGCTCGCGGTTGATGGCGTGGTTTACGGCCCAGCGGAAGGCTGGCTCGTCGTAGGGCGACTCTTGGGCGTTGAAGCCCAGCGAAAGGGGCCACCAGTCCAGATAGCCATAGGGCGGCTCTTGGCCGCTCCAAGTCGTCACATTGGGATTTTGGTCTAGAATCGTGCGGATGTTGGGCGGTAGCATGTCGGCGCACAGGTCCATGGCATTGGTAGCAAGGTTTTGGACCTGTTTGGCCTCCTCCATATAGGGCAGATAGATTAGCCGCTCGACTTGCGGGGGCTGGCGGAAGCCGATCTTGGTGGCCCACCAGCCCGTGCGCCGATCCCATATCCGCTGCTCCGGCACCGAGTGTACTAGGCGGTACGGACCGCTTACTACGGGCCAGTCCCGCGCCAGATCGAAGTTGGCGAAGGTCTTGGGGTCCTCGCCTTCCCAGATGTGCCGGGGCACAATCGGCACGCCATTGTCGAAGTTGTGGGTGAAATAGGTGAAGACGAAGCGCGGGTTGGGGGCCGTCAACGCAATGTGCGCCGTCAGGCTGTCGCTGGCCACGGCCGTTTTTACCCAGGTCTGCATGTCAACCGCAAAGGTCAGTTCCGGCGCGTGATCCCTAAGCATGTTGATCGTAAAAACTACGTCGTGCGCCGTCCACGGCTGCCCGTCGCTCCACTCAACCCCGGGCCGAATTTTTATGGTGACCTCGGTATAGTCTTCGTCGTACTTGTGACCAGTGGCGATATAGGGGATGATCTCGTCGCGATAGGCGTTGTAAAAGTAGAGCGGCTCGTAGAGGAAGTTATACCCTGTGCGCGAGACCTTGCCGGGTAGGTAGGGGTTAAAGGCATCGTAATCTTGGAACTGGCCGCTGCACGTCCCCTGATCGACGCAGTCGGTGATCAAGGTGCGCTCGCGCGGCACGTGCTGTAGGCGACCCTCGCCACTACAAGCGGCGCAGACCAAAGCGAGGAGCAGCGAGAAAGCGGGGTGCGTCAAGAGCCTCTCCTTTTTGCGGTGGCCGTCACAACGTATTAACGCGCGTTGGGAGGGTCAACCAACTTGAGCGAAGCCGCCAACCCGCCTATACTACCTCCATCCAAGCACCGGCCTTAGGTCGGCGTGTGTTCGTTGCCCAATGCGGTCATGCCGCGCTCTATTAACCCCCCGGAAAAGACCATGTACGACCTGTTAATCCGCAACGCCCAGCTCCTCGACGGCAGCGGCCAGCCGGCTTTCCGCGGCGACATCGCCGTTGAGCAGGGCCGCATCGTGGCCATCGGCGACCTTGCTGCGGCCATTGCCCGGCACGCCATCGACGCTGCAGGCCGCATTGCCTGCCCCGGCTTTATCGACATCCACACGCATTCGGACCTGACCATCGCCCTCGACGGCCGCGCGCTCAGTTCCCTAACGCAGGGCATTACGACCCAAGTCATGGGCAATTGCGGCGTCTCGGCCGCGCCCACCCGCGACTACGAGCCGTACTACGGCCCGCTCGACCCGGCGATGACCCGTGGCTTGGAGTGCGATTGGACCCATTTCGGCGACTATTTCCAGCGACTCGAAGCCCATGGACTGGGCACGAATACCGCGACCTTGGTCGGCCACGGCAACGTGCGCGTCGCCGCCATGGGCTACGACGACCGCCCGCCGACTGCGGCCGAAATGGAGCAGATGAAGGCGCTGGTCGCCCGCGCGATGGCAGACGGCGCGATGGGGCTGTCGTCGGGCTTGGCCTACGCGCCCGGCCCGTATGCGGCACTGGAAGAACTGGTCGAACTGGGGAAGGTCGTCTCTGAGTACGGCGGCATCTACACCTCGCACATCCGCAACCAGACCGAATCAATTGCCCAAGCCGTTGGCGAGGTCATTGCCGTCGGCGAGCAAGCCGCGGTTGCAGCCCACGTCTCGCACATGCAGCCCGGGGCCCCAATGATCGGCGCGACCCGCGACCTGCTCGCCGCGATCGACCAGAAGCGCCGTGCAGGCTGCGACATTAGCTGCGACGCCATTCCCTATACGGTCGGCAGCACCACTCTCAAGTCG
This sequence comes from uncultured Latescibacterota bacterium, assembly GCA_958295495.1. Lineage (GTDB taxonomy): Bacteria > Latescibacterota > UBA2968 > UBA8231 > UBA8231. The sequence continues at coordinate 4,345,867 of OY282352.1, read as the reverse complement.
CTATTGCCCCCTTGGGCCTTGGCCGGGGGCGACGCGGCCCTGCTCCGGCGGCTACAAGACCCGGAGACCCGCGCCAAGATCGAGCAGGATACCATGCAGTACGGGGCCGAGAGCGGCGGCAGCCGCAAGCGCAACTTAGCGCGAGATGGGCAGTGGGACAAGATCTGGCTGGGCAGTGCCGAGCAAAACGCCCCCCTAGTTGGCCTGAGCTTTGCCGAGATCGGTCGGCGGCGCGGCCAGAATCCCCACGACGCGGTCTGCGACATCCTCGTCGAAGAGCGTGCGCGGCCGTGGATGCTGGCCGAGGACGTGTCTGAGGAGGACTTCCTCAACATCGCCCGGCATCCGGCCGGCGGCGTCATCTCCGACGGCTTCTCGCTGGTGCCCGAAGGCACCTTGGCCGAGGGCAAGCACCACCCCCGCTCCTATGGGGCCTTCCCCTACTTCTTGCGCCGCTTCGTCCGCGAGCAAGGCGCGCTGCGCTGGGAAGAGGCCATCCACAAGCTCACCGGTCATCCCGCCGCCCGCTTCCGCTTGAGCGCGCGCGGCTTGTTGCGCGAAGGCTACTGGGCCGACCTCGTGGTTTTCGACCCCGCAGCCATCGGCGAGTGCGCCGACTTTGCCGATCCCTACCGCTATCCGCAGGGCATCGACTGGGTAATCGTCAATGGGCGGATCGCCGTTGAACAAGGCGAAATAGCCGACAGCCGCGCCGGACAGATCGTCCGGGCCACACCGGCTTTGACCTGAGCTCAGCCGAAGGGCGGTTGCCGCTCCTGCTGTCGCCGAGGAAGGCTTAAGAACCACGAGGCGATCCCACAGTCATTTCCGCGCCAAGCAAGAGTCCAGAAATCCGCGTTCCGAGGAATGGCCCTTTGGATGCGGTACGCGAAACACGAAATATGCCTATATTTGACAAAATTAGTTCGATAATCTAAACTTTATTGTCGTCATTGACTCGGAGGTGATCCATGCTCATTACTCTTGAAGAGATCGGGCAACGACTGCGCTGGGCACGCGAAAGCCGGCAGATCACCCAAGAGACCGCCGGTGTCGCGCTCGGCCTCCAGCGATCCGCCATCAGCCTCATGGAATCCGGCCAGCGGCAGGTCTCCACGCTTGAGCTGACTCATCTCGCGGACCTATACGGCCGGCCGGTCGAATGGTTTGTCAACCCGAATAGCCCGATCGCCCAGGAAGACCCGGTCGTTGCGCTTTTTCGCGCCGAGCTCGGCCTGCAAAGGGATGTCGTTCAAAAACAAGCTCGGCGTTGTCTGCGCTTACTCCGAGAAGGGGCGTCGCTGCGACGCCTAACGGGCGGCCGGACTGCTGTCTCTCTACCGCGTTACGAACTGCCGCCCCCGAGGTCGGTAGGACAGGCGATTGCCCAAGGTCAGCTTGTGGCCGAGCAAGAGCGTCGGCGTCTCGACTTAGGCCAAGCTCCCGTCAAAGTGCCTGAAACCTTGGCCCATCAGAATATCTGGACAGCCTCTTTGCCATTGCCCGATGAAATCTCTGGTCTTTTTCTAAGCAGCCCCGACTTCGGCATGGCAATTTTAGCCAACCGCACCCAAGCACCGGTACGGCGGCGGTTTTCGTTTGCCCACGAACACGGCCACGCGCTTATGGACCGCGATGAGTCGGCCACTGTCACGAGTGCTCATAACGCCAAAACGCGAACCGAACAGCGGGCCAATGCCTTTGCCGCGGCCTTCCTCATGCCCGAAGAGGGCGTACGAGATTTTCTGCACAACTTGGGCAAAGGGAGGGGTACGCGCCGCGAGGAAGCAGCGGTGGATGCCGTCACCGAAGAAGGAATCCAAGGTCAGTTGCGTAGCCCGGCGCGCTCACAGAATGTAACCTACGCAGATGTGGTGATTTTGACTTGGCACTTTGAGGTAAGCTATGCGGCGGCGGTTTGGCGACTGCGCGGCTTGAATCTCGTCAGTCAAGCCCAAGCCCAAGCACTTCTCGACCAGACTGAAGACGCCAAGCGATACCTCCGCACTGTAAAAGCATTTTCGGATGTAGAGGATTCTGAAGACGAAGCATGTTGGGACCACGAATTGGCTTGGCAGATTCTGTCGCTGGCTCTGGAAGCGTGGTGGCGCGGGGAGATTTCGCAAGGACGGCTGCTCGAAGTGGGGCGACTGTTGGATATTGACGACGAGACGATTCTCGATTTGGCGGGATGAGACACTTTGAATGCAGCAGCAAGGCCCAACGCCGCTTGTGCTCGACACTTCGATCTTGCTGAATTTTGTGAAGATCGGTCGGACTGAGCTACTCGGTCAGCTTAGCACATCGGTCGTGCTGCTCGACCAAGTTTTCGATGAAGTAAGGCGTCCAAAACAACGGGAGACAGTCGAAGGTGCTGTGGATATGGGCATACTTGACTTACAAAGCGTCCGCGACCCAGCCGAGGTTGCTTTATTTGCCGACCTTCGGTCAGAAGGGCGGCTGGGACCGGGCGAGTGCGCTGTTCTGGCTGTTGCCCTCACTCGAAATTGGACCGCCGGGCTTCAGGACCGGAAGGCGCGCCTTGAGGGTCAACGCCGACGCGAAGACTTGGCACTCTATCAGACGGAGGACTTGGTGTTGATGCTGATTAAGACTGGCTACCTGACCATAGAAGAAGCCGATGGATTTCTTGTCGAGTGGGCGGCGAAGCACCGCTTCAGGTCAAGGCTTAACAGCTTTCGCGATCTGATGCGTAATTTTGGAGGCGATTATTGTGAATGAGCCATTTTACATCCTAGCTATTGATGGAGGTGGATTTCGAGGACTCTTTGCGGCCCATCTGTTAAAGAGAATGGAAGAGGAGTGGAAGCTCAGTTGGAGAAATCACTTTGGTCTATTGGCCGGCACTAGTACAGGGGCGATTTTGGCCGCTGGACTGGCTTGTGGAAAGACTGCCGTGCAATTGGCCAACTTCTACGAGAAGCACGGCAAGGTGATCTTCGCTCCTCGACTACGGGCTAGCTTCGATTTTTTACAGCTTTTCACGAGCCGATATTCGAGTAAAAACCTCAAGACACGCCTTGAGGAAATGTTGGGCGAGATGACTTTGGGTCAGGTTAAAATCCCACTTATCCTACCTTCCGTTGACATTGGCAACGGTTGTGTACATGTTTTCAAATCGAAGTACAACGATGACTTTGTTCGGGATCCTAATGTGCGTGTGTCGGATGCGGTCTTAGCATCCTGCTCTGCTCCGACCTACTTCGACCCTGTCGTAGTTGGCAATAAGTACCAACTCGCTGACGGTGGCCTTTGGGCCAATAACCCATCTCTCGTGGCGACCATTGATGCTCATTATCGGCTCAAAATTCCGCTTAAAAGAGTGCGAGTCCTCTCCATTGGCACTGGTAAGAGCAAGGTATTCTACCCTCGGAGCCAAGGTAAATGGAAAGACTGTTTACTCTATAGCTGGCAAGGGTGGGGCCTGCTGACTCGCTGGCAGCGCAGCAAGTTCATCAACTTTATCTTCAACCTTCAATCCGAGAGTGCCCACAACATGCTTTGCTTACTTATGGGCACGAGCCCGGTCGACTTAGATAAAGTTTTTCGGCTGACCGTTGAGTCGGACCAGCCGTTGCCCTTGGACGACGTGCGGAAGCGAGACGATTGGATCGCAAAGGCGGACCATATCTTTACCCACCAATCACCAAGGATTGCCGAATTTCTCTCCATCGAAAGGAGTAGCCATAGTGAATAAAATACCAATTGCTTCCTACCATCCATTCGTTGCAAATCCCACTAGGAGGATCTACGACATGAACCACCCTCAGTTCTTCAACAAGTTTTTCGACGATGAGGTAGATCTCAATCCCTCGCGGCTCAGAAAATTAAATGATAGTGTGAAGGCTATCAGCGAATTTTTGTCCAGAAACTTGGACTCTTACATAAAGATAGAACGCCAAGGGTCGTATGCCCTGCGTACTATCATTAAACCCGTCAGAGAGAACCAAGGATATGACGCCGACATATTGCTGTATATGAAGGATATGGGCAAATATCCTAGGGACTATATCAACGAGCTCTGCCAATGCCTCAGAGGGAACGGGGTATATGCGGAGAAAGCGCGTCGGAAAACCAGATGCGTGGTCTTGGACTATGCGGGCGACTTCCACTTGGACATTGTTCCGTGCGTACCCTCTGGAAACGGGAACCAGAAGATCTGTAATGACGATACCAACGAATTCGAGCAAACCGATGGGACAGGGTACAGAGACTGGTTCAACGACAAGAACAATATCACGCACGGAAATCTCAAAAGGATCACGGGACTCTTGAAGTATCTCAGAGACCACAAGGGAAACTTCACTGCGAAATCAATTCTCCTGACTACTCTCATAGGTAATACCGTGCGTGATGAGAGTGATAGCGACCTCTTTAGAACCCTGCCTGATGCTCTGAAAACAGTATCGAATCGCATAAACGGCTTCTTGCAAAGCAACCGAGTGATGCCGAGGATCACCAATCCCGCCTTACCGGAAGAAGATTTCACGCGGCACTGGGATCAAAAGAAGTACGCTCACTTCAGGGATCTATTCAAAATCTACAACGACAAGATCAACGAAGCTTTCGATGCCGTAGAACATGATGACAGCATCGAAAAGTGGCGCAATGTATTTGGAGATAATTTTGGGAAAAAGCAAGGCGATGGTGGCGACGGGAGTAGCAGTGGCCATCGAGGAGCAGGGGTAGGCACCGTTACGGTAACGCCTAGGAAGCCGTATGCGCGATGAAGCTGACGGACAGCGACATTGAGTGGCTGAGGGCTTTTTTCTCTAGTTTGGTGTACGATCAAAACGCTCAGAGGATCGCTGGAGAACTGAATTTCTGCGCTTGTTTTGACAGTACAACCAACAGGATGCGAATCGAAGGACTTGAGCGCGATGATACTATCAGAAACTCATATAGTGTTATTTGCGACGTGTTTGAGATCGAGATTCGTCTAGATGCTGATTCCGTAAATCGCAATGGCTGGCCTAAAGTATTTGAGGTCGGAAGAAGAGCCAATGCGATTGCGAAAAAATGCTGCGTAAAGAAGATCGATTTGCACTTTTATTCCGATGACGATTCATGCTGTTTAGGTATTAGATATGCACGTGAGAAAAATCTGACAATTGCCCGTTTTCTTTACGATCTGGTCATTCCCTTCTTGTATCGACTATCATATACCGACCAGTTTGGGATCGAAGCGGCTCGAAATGATCTGTGGGGTGAGTATTCACATGGAGACTTGGGATTCATGGAACACGAAAGGAATATATTCCATCTCGCTCGGCATAAAGCTGGCAAAAATGAACCTTGTCCCTGTGGTAGCGGTGCAAAGTACAAGAATTGTTGTTTAGACGAAGTTCAAGCAGTGGAGAGAGTAGCGCGATCGAGACGCTAGAAAACACTACCTTTGGTTCGTTTGATAGAACTTGGAAGGTGACCTATGAAGGGGAACGAATTCCTGCGACCACGCCTGTGCGGTGCTCGCTTTGAAGGAGGCGGCATTCCGTTGGAGATTCTCAGCGATTTGGCCGTTCTCAAAGAGATGTTAACAGAAGTCGCCAAATGGAAATTCCTTCAAGCAAACCCTGACCGCCAACGTTCTCCTCGGGGCTTCACGGAGGATATTGAACTAAAACTCTCCGGGCTGGAGGTGGGAAGTGCTGTTCCGACAATCAGTCTGTCCGATACCGCGCCCCAACTCTCAAGGGTCCTGCCCTACTTTGAGCAGGCACGCGAGGCCCTTGTCAGCACTATTGGTGCAGCCGAGCACAACGGCTCGGCGACAAGTCACTTACCAGAGGAGTATTTGGCGTACTTCAACCGAATTGGGCGGAGTTTGCGCGACGACGAGAGCATTGAGTTTGCTACTCTTCAACACCCAACGCCGGTGCGACTGACCAGAGAGACGCGGCACAAACTGATCCGCGAGTCTTCAAGAGTAAAGGAAATTACCGAGGAAGTAGTTCTCCGCGGCTCAATTCCCGAAGCCGATCAAGATCTAAGGACGTTTGAGTTGCAGTTGATACATGGGCATAAGATCCCTTGCCCCATCCCCGACACGCATATTGATACGATTCTCAGGGCATTTAATGGCTACCGGGAGAACCTGCGAGTGCTCCTTCAGGGAATAGGCAAATACGATAGACAAAATCGGTTAGTAGGCGTGGAGGCGGTTGAACATATCAGTCTGCTCGATCCCTTGGACGTTCCGGCCCGTCTCGATGAGTTCCGCGACATGAAGGACGGTTGGCTCGAAGGGGAAGGAGTGGCTCCATCTATGGACGGCCTCAACTGGTTGGCTGCGACTTTTGACCGCCACTTTCCCGATGACTTGCCTTTGCCCTACCTCTATCCGACACCCGAAGGCGGCGTAGAGGCGGAATGGTCGCTGGGGACGCAGTCCGTCATTTTTGAAATTGATCTTGCGGCTCACCAGGGCGATTGGCTTTGTATTGACAAGCAATCGGATAGCGAGGATACGCGGTCGCTGAATCTGGATACGGCTGATAGCTGGGCGTGGTTGGTGGCTGAAACTCGTCGCTTGAAAGAGGAGGGGAAATGAACGACGACACCTTGCTCTATCGGGTGATCAATCCCGACAAATTGTTCCAAGCGGGCAAAATTTCATCGCAGGCGTTCCGCCCGAAAAAGACGGACTGTCGTGTACTTAGGGCGCGTTGTGAGATGCATGCCTTCAGGTTTTCTTATGTTCCATCTGTTAAAGACATCCGAACTCTATACTCAGGAGCTCGCACCATGACGCAGACAAGCGAAAGCCTGTCCATCGCAATCAAGGACAGCGTTATTCACAGCCGCAAGGACACTATGAGCGGTATGCCTGTTTTCAAGGGAACCCGCGTAGTTGTAAAGAACCTCTTTGATTACCTAGCATCTGGGTACAGCTTAGACGTTTTCCTAGATGACTTTCCGTCTGTAAGCCGCGAGCAAGCAGTAGGGGCACTTGAAATAGCAAAAGAAGCTCTGGAGAGTTACGCTTATGAGAGTGCTTCTCGATGAGTCGGTTCCATGGGCATTGAGGCACTATTTGCCCGGACGAGAGTAACACGACTGCCCGCTTATTGGTATGGCTGAAAATTGCCTCGAATCTCTTGCTAAGACCAACTCTCCGCTCATAGAAATCCGCTATGAAACTCTTTTCGACCTTTCAGATTGCTCTCATCGGCCTGCTCGTCATCTTGGTAGTGGTTTTTGGGGCCGTCATGTTCTCCGACTGTCACAAGTGGATTTTCAATCTTTTAGGGATAGCTCAAAACGGGGAACTAAAATACGAAGCTCTGAAATTCCTAGGCATCGGCATGGGAGGCATCTTGGTCGCCCTGCAAGCCTTGATGTCCTACAAACGTGCCAAGGCACTAGAGGATACCGCCCAAGCGCAGGCCGATGCCGTGTCGAAGACCGAGCAGGGGCAGCGGCAGGATCGCCTGAAAAATGCCATTGAACACTTGGGGCATGATTCGGACTCCGTGCGCTTGGGTGGGGCCTATGAACTCTTCCATCTGGCACAAGACACTGAAGAGTTGCGCCAGACCGTGCTGGATATACTTTGCGCTCATATTCGTCGGACGACGGGAGAAGGTGAGTATCGGGAAAAGCACAAGTTGAAACCCTCGGAAGAAGTCCAAAGTCTGCTGACATTACTTTTCGTGCAGGAGCACGAGATTTTCAAAGATATCGATGTCAATTTGCAGGGAAGCTGGCTGAACGGGGCTGAGCTTTCAAGAGCGAACCTGCGATGGGCCGATCTTACCCGAGCACACCTGCAAGGAGCTAATCTTTCCAAGGCATGCCTGCATGGGGCTTTGCTTTTTAATGCACAGATGCCCGGTGCTTATCTTGTCCGAGCACACTTATATGGCACTTGTTTCTACCGCGTACAATTGCAGGGAGCTAATCTTGGCAGAGCGCGGCTGTGCGGAGCTGATCTTTTTGAAGCACAGTTGCAGGGTGTTAACCTTGCTTCCGCACAGTTGCAGGGAGCAATTCTTGGGGGCGTACAGCTACAGGGATCTTATCTGGGCGACACGCAGATATGTGGGGTCCGATGCGAGGAAGATGTTTCTGATTCATTCGCACAACGTATAAGGCAGTCAATAGGCCAGGAAAACGATTTGTCTTGGGTAACTTTCGCGGGCGGCTTGAGCCAAGAAGATGTGGACTCTTTCATCGAATACTTGTCTGATGAAGAGGCAAAGGAGAAATTGAGAGAGACACTAAAACCCCACATCGACAAACCGCCAAGCTACCAACTGCCGGAAAACAGCGGTGCCATCACCGGCTCCTACACCGCCGAAGAAGCCGAAAAGTGGATCGCCGAATACGAGCAAGCCATGTCAGAAGTCCCGGAGGACGATAGATAAATGCCGACCCTACACTGGCTCACACGCGCCGCCGACCTCCGCGCCGCCTTGCATGTCCCCTATCGCCTGCTCGAAGAACCCCCTGACCTTTCCACCGGCGACCCAGACGCCAGCAACATGCTCATCCAAGGCGACAATCTGGAAGCACTCAAGGCACTGCTTCCGTTCTACGCCGGCCAAGTGAAGTGCATCTACATTGACCCGCCGTATAACACGCGCTCGGCCTTTGAGCACTACGACGACAATCTCGAACACAGCAAGTGGCTGGCAATGATGTGGCCGCGTCTTGAACTTTTGCGCGACTTGCTGGCAGAGGACGGCTCGATCTGGGTGTCGATTGACGACCATGAGGCGCATTATCTCAAGGTCATAATGGATGAAGTGTTTGGGCGGAAGAACTTCGTGGCAAATGCGGTATGGCAAAAAAAATCATCTCCGCAGGCAAATTCGATCTGGCTTTCCGATAGTCACGATCACATACTGGTCTCTGCAAAAGATAAAGAAACTTGGAGACCAAATCTCCTACCGAGAACAGAAATATCTGACGCTAGATACTCAAACCCAGACAACGATCCTAGGGGGCCTTGGACTTCTAGTGATTTCACTATCAGTCTTACTGGAGGTCAACGCGGAGCACAGTACGCCAAGACTGGCGAAAGCAACAATATCTATGAAATCGTTACTCCGTCCGGAAGGAACTTATGGCCGGCAAAAGGAAGGTGTTGGGGAACAATAGAACCGAAATTCAAAGAGTTGGTAAAAGACAATCGGATTTGGTTCGGGAAGAAGGGGAATAACGTTCCAAGGTTAAAGAAATTCCTTTCAGAAGTTCGAGAAGGAATCGTTTGCATGACTATTTGGCCAAGAAATGAAGTAGGAGATAACCAAGATGCCAAGCGTGAGATCGTAAAATTTAATTCCAACGAGATATTTGCAACTCCAAAACCCGAACGCCTCATCCAACGCATCCTCCACATCGCCACCAACCCCGGCGACCTCGTCCTCGACTCCTTCCTCGGCTCCGGCACCACGGCGGCGGTGGCGCACAAGATGGGCCGGCGCTACATCGGCATAGAAATGGGCGAACACGCCATCAGCCATTGCGTCCCCCGCCTGAACAAAGTGATTGACGGCGAACAAGGCGGCATCTCCAAGAGCGTCGGCTGGCAAGGCGGTGGCGGCTTCCGCTTCTACCGCCTCGGCCCGCCGGTGTTCGACGAGGAAGGACATATTCGCTCCGACATTCGCTTCTCCGTGCTCGCCGCCCACGTCTATTTCAGCGAAACCGGGCATCCGTGGCGCGGCAACGACGATTCGCCCTTCCTCGGCCTGCACGACGATCGCGCTTATGCTCTGCTGTACAACGGCATCCTCGACGACAAAGGCAATGTCTTGACTCGTGCGACCCTGTCTGCGATTCGGGCGGAAATTGCGCGAGAAGATGCTGTTTTTGACGGCCCGCTCACGGTCTATGGCGAGCAGTCGCGCTTGACGCCAGCGACGCTCGACCGGGAGGGCATCGTCTTCAAGCAGACGCCCTACGATATCAAAGCGCACACCTGATCCATGCAGCTAAAACAATATCAAGCCGACACCCTCTCCGTCCTGCGCCGCTTCTTGGAGGAAGCGCGTATCGCCGGCCCCAAGAACGCCTACGAGGCCATAACCCAAGAGCCAGAGCAGGCCGGGCGGCTCGGAGGCTACGCCGAATTTTACGCACCGCTAAAAGAATTGCCAGACGTTCCCTACGTCTGCCTGCGCCTGCCCACTGGCGGCGGCAAAACAATCCTCGCTGCCCATGCCGTATCTATCGCCCGCAATGCTTGGATCGAAAAGGACTATCCCCTAGTGCTGTGGCTGGTGCCGACCAATACCATCCGCCGGCAGACAGTCGAAGCCCTGAAAAATACCCGCCATGCTTATCGGCAAGCGTTGGACGACGCTTTTGACGGCCGGGTGCGCGCGTTCGACATCGCCGACTTCACCCACCTCCGGCCGCACGACCTGCGCGACCACTGCTGCATTGTGGTCGGCACCATTCAAACACTGCGGGTGAAGAGCACCGAAGGGCGCAAAGTGTACGCCCACAATGAGGAGATGGAACCGCACTTCTCCGGCGTCCAGGATACTGCGCCGGGTTTGGAAAAGCTGGACAATGGCACCGTCAAATTCTCCTTCGCCAACCTGCTGCATCGGCACCGTCCGTTGATGATCGTCGATGAGGCACACAACGCGGTCACCGGCCTGACGCGGGAAATGCAGACGCGAGTCAACCCGTGCGCCATCGTCGAATTCACGGCGACCCCGCAACGCAAGTCGAACATTCTGTACAGCGTCACCGCCCAAGAACTCAAGCGCGAGGAAATGATCAAACTGCCCATCATGCTTGCCGAGCACGACACCTATCAGAACGCGGTGAGCGGGGCCGTTGCCGCCCGTGCTTCGCTTGCAGAGACGGCCAAGGACGATGCCGACTACATCCGTCCCATCGTCTTGTTTCAAGCACAGCCGAAAAACCAAGAAGTGACGGTTGAAGCACTGAAAAAGCACCTGATGGACATTGAGCAAATCCCAGAGAGCAAAATCGCCATCGCCACCGGCGACCAACGCGAGCTCGACAGCATTGACTTATTCGACCGCGCCTGTCCCATCGAATACGTCATTACGATCGAAGCACTCAAAGAAGGGTGGGATTGCTCATTCGCCTACATTTTCTGCTCCGTATCGCGCATCCACAGCACGACGGATGTGGAGCAACTTCTCGGCCGCGTACTACGCATGCCCTACGCCAAGCGACGCCAAGCACCCGACCTCAACAAAGCATACACCCACCTATCCGAGCCGTCTTTTGGCGAGGCGGCGCGCGCCTTGGCCGACAAATTGGTGGCCATGGGCTTTGAGGAAGACGAAGCCCTCGACAACATCGAGCCGGTGCAGCGCACGCTCGACGCTCAGGGCGACTTGTTTGGCCCGCGCCAAAACTCAGAGCCGGTATTCAGATATACGACTCCAGCAACCCCGGAAATCCTGTCCGAGCTAAGAGAGGCAGAGCACGACGGATTGCTGGTGCGCGAAACGGCTAAAGGGCAGGTCGAGATCGCGATTACCGGCTGGATCAATCAGGAACGCGAGCAGGCGATTTTGGAGACGTTGCCCGAGCGAGAGCGAAAAGGGGTTGTCGCGGCCATTGCCAAACACCGCGCCGCTGTCGAGGAGCAAACATCCCCCGCCGAGCAAGGGCATCAATTCAAAGTCCCGCGCCTCATGTCGAAAATCCAAGGCACCTTGGAATTTGCCGATACGGACGTGTTCATGGAATACCACGACTGGTCCCTGCTCAATCATTCGCCGCAGATGGACGAACAGGAGTTCACTATCCGCGAGACGGCACGCAGCTTTGCAATAGACATTGATGGCAAGCGCGTCACCTACCAGTTCGCCAGTGAAGAGGAGCAATTGGTACTGGACATTGGCGTCGAAGGCTGGACCGCCGAAGCCCTCGTCCTGTGGCTCGACCGGCAGGTGCGCCAGATGGACATTCACCAGAGCGAACTGCTCAGATGGCTGCGCCAACTAGTTGATCACCTGCTCAAGACACGCGGCATGTCCATCTCCGCGCTGATGCGTTGCAAGTTCCTGCTCGCCAAGAAAATCGAGAACAAGATCGCGGCCATTCGCCAAAAGGAACGCAGCAGTGTCTATCAGCAGTACCTCTTTGAATCCGAGGCCAACACAACGGTCTCGTTCGATACGGCCTTTACATTTGCGGACAACATGTACTGGGATCAACGGCACTATCGCGGACGCTGGAAACCACGCAAGCACTTTTTAGGCCCGGACCGCGTTCCCGCTTTTGACGGTGCCGAAAATGGCGAGGAGATGCAATGCGCCCAGATCATCGACAGTCTGGCAGCAGTGAAGTACTGGATTCGCAATGTAGCGCGTCATTCCAACTCATTTTGGCTGCCCACCGCAACGGACAAATTCTACCCGGACTTTATCGCTCAGTTGGAGGACGGTCGTCTCCTCGTCGTCGAATACAAGGGCGCACATATCGCCGAAGGGGCCGATACCGCCGAAAAGCGGACCATTGGTGCCCTTTGGGAGCGGGAAAGCAACGGCAAGGGTCTGTTCGTGGTCGTGGAGAAGGCGATCTATGGGAAGGACGTGCGGCAGCAATTAGTAAAAAAGATCGGAATTTGAAAGATCATCCCGGCGAACGATTGAAGTTAATCTACACCGCATCGCCGCTTTTGTGGGACATATAACCGTACCACGTTCACCGCTGGACCTCGTTTTCGGATGCGTAGATGACCTATGCCCAGCTAACCCGCTTCATGTTGCCCTTGGTGGTGACGGTGCTGGTGCAAGAGCTTAGCGGCCAGTTCCTCAACGGCGGCATGGCGCGCATGCCGCGGGCGGTCGAAACGCTGGCCGCCTTTGGCTTGGCCTTTGGCTTGGCTCTATTCCTCTCCGGCACTCTGTCCCAAGTGCGACAACTCGGCCTAGTCCTCGTCGAGCACGCCCAAGGCTACCGAGTCTGCCTCCGCTTCGTGCTCGCGGCCGGGCTGCTATTGGCCAGCATTTTGGCCAGCTTGGCCCTGACGCCTTTGGGAACTTGGATTATCAACGACTTGCACGGGGTCAATCCCGAGCTCGGGGAGGCGGTGCGCTTGGCCCTGCTGTGGCTCGTTCCCTTCCCCGTCCTGCACGGGATGACGCGCTTTTACAGCGGCGAACTCATCCGCGTCCACCGCACCGACATCCCCGCCTACGCCACCACCACCGGGATCGCTCTCAGCATCCTCGCGGTCTTTGCGCTGCTGCCGCTCGGCTTCGTCCGCCAGACCCCCATCTTACTGCCGGTCCTCGCCACGTACACGGGTGCCCTCGCCGAGCTTTGCGTGGTCGCTTGGGGCCGCTGGCGCTTGGTGCATTGGCCCGCGCTAGCCAACGCGCCGGCTCTGACCTACCTTTATGTCCTGCGCTTCTTCTGGCCCTTGGCACTAATCATGGCTGTGCAGGCCGGTACCCGGCCGCTGATCAACATGTTCGTCGCCCGCAGTGCCGACGGCACCCAAGCACTGGCCGTGCTGACCATCGTCTATGCGCTCGGCCACATCCCCTATGGCTGGCTCAACGAGTTGCGCAACCTGCCGACGGCCTTCCGTCAAGAAGGGGATTTGGGCAAAATTCGCCGCTTCTGCTGGGGCTGTTGTCTGTTTTCCTGTGCCTGCATGGTGGTGCTGTTTTGGACGCCGGCCGTCCACTACGTACTCGGCGCTTGGATCGGCATTGGTCCCGAGTTGATCGCCGACTGCAAGACGCCCCTGCTGCTGTTTACGGGCTTTCCCTTTGTCGTCAGCCTGCGCAGTTACTTCCACGGCATCGGCCTGCTCCAGCACCGCACCCAAGCCATGGCGCCGAGCGCCCCGTCGCGGGTAGCGACGGTCTTGCTGATGTTAGCCCTGCTCGCCAATTTCGATCTCCACGGCGCGACCCAAGCCGTGGGTGCCTTAATCAGCGGCCACACCGTGGAGGCCCTAGTCGTCTGGTGGAGCATCGGGCGCGGGCGGCGGGCCTCTTGACGCAGCTGCGTCCCTGTCCAACGTTCTATGCAAATTGCGGGTGGGCAGCTACAGGGGTTGCCCGACAAAATTTCCGTAGAGGCCGTCCCTTGTAGCGGCCCTGATTCAACCACAAACCCCGGAAAAGGACGCCATACCCATGAACGGCAACCAAGCCATTGCCCACATCCTCAAGGCCGAAGGCGTCGCGTGGCTATCGGCTTTTCCCGCTCAGCCGCTGATTGACGAGGCGGCACGCGCGGGCATCCGGCCCATTATCTGTCGCCAAGAGCGGACGGGCGTCAACATGGCCGACGGCTTCAGCCGCACGACCAACGGCCGTCCCTTTGGCGTCTTCACCATGCAGACCGGGCCGGGGGCTGAAAACGCCCTTGGCGGCGCGGCCCAAGCCTACGCCGATTCCATCCCCCTACTGCTGCTGCCCGGGGGCGCGTCCACAGCCCGCACGCAAGTGCCGCCCAACTTCGACGCGGTGGACAACTATCGCGGCATCACCAAATGGGCTGCGAACATCAACCAAGTCGAGCGCATTCCCGAGCTGATGCGCCGCGCCTTTAGCCAGCTCGCCCACGGCCGCCCCGGGCCGGTGCTGGTGGAAATCCCCAGCGATTTAGGTGCCGCCGAGTTCCCCGGCGACTTCGCCTACCAACCGGTCAAAGCCTACAAGTCGGGGGCCGACCCAGACGCGGTCCGCGACTTGGTCGCCGCACTCATCAAGGCCGAATGCCCGGTCATCAACGCCGGGCACGGCGTGCTGTGGGCCGCAGCCACAGACCAGCTCGTGGCCCTCGCCGAGCTACTCAACGCGCCCGTTATGACCACCTTGGCCGGCAAGAGCGCATTTCCCGAAAACCATTCGCTCGCGCTGGGCACTGGCGGTCACACCGGTACGCTGATGGTCGATCGCTTCCTGCAAAAGACCGACTTCGTCTTGGGCGTGGGCACCAGCTTTACCATCTCGGCTTTCAATGCTCCCATGCCCGCCCGCGCCGTCTTGGCGCAGGTGACCAACTGCGCGGAGGATCTCAACAAGGACTACCGGATCGACTTCGGGGCCATCGGCGATGCGCGGATCGTGCTGGAGCAGATCGTCGAGGAAGTCCGCCGGCAGCTCGGGACCGACGGGCGGGCCGATGGGCGCGGGACTGCGGCCGAAATCGCAGCCATCCGCGCTGAGTTCAACGCCACCTGGGCCCCGAGATTCCGCTCGGACGAGGTGCCGATAAACCCCTACCGGGTCTTTGCCGAGCTGGCCCGCGCCGTGGATGTGCCCAACACCATCATTACCCACGACTCAGGCTATCCCCGCGATCAACTCGTGCCGTTCTGGCGGCCCCAAGTCCCCAGAGGGTACATCGGCTGGGGCAAATCGACCCAGCTCGGCTACGGCTTGGGCTTGGCATTGGGGGCCAAGTTAGCCGCGCCGGACAAGCAGGTCATCAACGTCATGGGCGACGCGGCTTTTGGCATGGCGGGCCTCGACATTGAGACCGCGGTGCGCGCAAAAATTCCCATTCTCACAGTGGTGCTCAACAACGGCGTAATGACCCACTACGACCAGCACATGCCCTACGCCAGCGAGCACTATCAGAGCAATCGGCTCGGCGGCCACTACGCGCAGGTGGCCGAGGCCCTCGGTGCCCACGCCGAGCGAGTCGAATCGCCTCCGGACTTAGCCCCGGCCATCCAACGCGCCCTCGCCGCCAACCGCGAAGGCCGCGCCGCCTTGGTGGAGGTGATGACCAAGGCGGAAGAAAACGTCGCCAAGTTTTGGTGAAGGAGGAGACAATGCACCAATACAAAGCCGTCCTCATCGGCTGCAGTCGCATGGGTGCTTTCATCGACAACGAGGTTCCGCCCGATATGCGCCCGTACTCTCACGCCGCCGGGTACGAGGCTTGTGAGCGCACGGACCTCATCGCCTGCTCGGACCTGCGCGTCGATGTAATGGAACAGGTCGGCAAGCGCTACGGCATTCCCGCCGCAAAGCAGTACACCGACTACCGAGAGATGCTCGCCCGCGAAGAGCCAGACATCGTCAGCGTCGCCACCCAGCCCGAGCACCGGGCCGAAATCGTCATCGCGGCAGCCCAAGCAGGTGCCCGCGCGATTTACGCGGAAAAAGCGTTCTCGGCTTCGCTGGCCCAAGCCGATCGCATGGTCGAAGCCTGCCAGCACCACAACGTAGTGCTCAACATGGGCACCAATCGCCGCTTCCACCCCGGCTACGACCAGATGAAGGCCGTCATTGACTCCGGGGAAATCGGCGCGTTGCAAACCCTCATCATCCACCAGACCAGTGCGCTCTTCAACGGTGCCAGCCACAGCTTTGACCTGCTCCAGCGCCTCAACTCCGACGCCCCGGCCGCTTGGGTGCAGGCGCATTTGCCCAATGGCGACGAAATAATCGACGGGGATATCCTGCGCGAGGATCCGATCGGGCACGGCATCATCCAGTTCGCCAACAACGTCACCGCGTACGCGCTCAATTCGGGTCGGGGAATGGAAGTGGAAGCTGTCTGTGAAAAGGGCGTGGTGACGGCGCTGGGCAATGATAAAGAGTGGCAGCTACGGGCCCCGGTAGCACAGGATCACCGGGGCCGCAATACATTGGGCTTGGTGGAATTCCCTTCTTTTGAGCGCCGGGCTTCGACGCTCTGCTTGG
This sequence comes from uncultured Latescibacterota bacterium, assembly GCA_958295495.1. Taxonomy (GTDB): domain Bacteria; phylum Latescibacterota; class UBA2968; order UBA8231; family UBA8231. The sequence goes on along the minus strand of OY282352.1, from coordinate 4,329,227 downwards.
TCGAGGATCTGGTCCACGCGCTCGACACGGGCGAGCCTCCACGCGGCGGCGCAGAACTGGCGCGGGCCAATACCGAGCTCATTTTCGCGTTTGTCGAGTCGCACCAGCGGGGTGGTGCCCGCGTCGAGCTGCCGCTTGCCGGGAGTGCCTATCGGCTGGAGCGGGATCGCACGCCGCGGCAGCCCAAGTACGAGTCAGACGCTTGAGAATCCGTGCCTAGGTCCTCAGGGCATGGCCGTCGGTTATGCCGCAGCCCTCGAACATCGTGCCTATTCATCGAACCGGCCGTACTCCGCCTCTTCGCCCGAGGCCGTAGCCCACTCTGAAAACGTCTGGAATGTTGACCCGTCCATCGCGCATGCGAAAAAAGACTCCCAATGATTCGAGGTCCTCGCGAACGCCAGCGGAACCCTGCTCAATATGGCGAGGAGGCAACTTTACCTCGCCCTGTTTGACCGCTTCAGCAAGGGGGTCGAGCTCCCAGCATTTGGCGATCTCGTCAAATTTGCAGGGCACTACCATACCCTCAAGGGGAGATAGTAGTTGGTGTACCCAAGGATAGTCCTCTTGGATCTCGCGGACTCGTATTTTTGAGGCTTCCTGTACACCTCGCTTGATGCTGTCGTAATGCAGCGCATGCTCGTGGTCTGGGTGCCAATCGGCGGTGTTTTCGGCAGCCGTTTTCAACGCCGCGAGAAACGAGCGGGGACTCACCCGCCCTTCGGTATCGGCTAAATGGTTCGGAATCCAAGTGTACGGAAAGCCGCGTTTAGGTCCGCGTCCCATCCATGGGCCGGCAATAACATGGAACTTTTCGCGTTGATATTCCCCCTTGGAAATTAAAGATCGCGGTACGGAGAATACGCGCTGCTCGCCAGCTTCCACGGACTGCCAATCATCAGCCGTGAAAAATTTGCGAAAATCGGCACCGTGCGTCCCATTGGCGAGGTAGTACCATAACAGGCCGTACAGCTCATGGCTAGGCCAGCTCAATTCAACGGCTGACGAGAGAACCTTCGATGCGTCGGGAAAATCGGCGATCTTGGTCTCGTCGACTTGGTCGGAGCGCAGGAATACCTTGACCCGCAGCCGCTGGTAAGCACGCATATCGAGCGCAGTTTGCAGCAGCCCGCGAATCATCCGATACATGTCCTGCCAATCGTCGGCACAACGATCTAAGGCATCAAAGAGGATTAGACAATAGACGCCTTGCCGGTTGAATTCATCATCGCGTTCCCGAAAAAGGTGCTCAATCGGCTCTATATGGTCGGATACATAACGTACGCGCTCGGCCCATGTATCCTGTTGCCGGAGTGGATGACTGTTGTATGCAAGCTGCCGAGCTTGCACCGTGCGCCATAAGATCCTCGGATCAACTCCATCGCTCATCAGAGCCTGCAATGTGTCTTTGCTTGGGTAATCGTCCCGTGGGGGAATTCCGAATCCCGTTCGCGCCTCGGTCGCCGCGCCCAAGCTGGACTGTCTAGCAGACTGGCCAACTAGCTGACGCACGGCACTATTCTGAAGTGCGCTCCACCAGAAGGTTTTTCCGGCTCCTCGCATACCGGTGACGAGCAGGGTGTTCGGATCTGTTGCCCTGAGATGGGACCGCGGCAGATACACGTGTTCCGGCTTTGGTGATTGGCCGTAGCTCGTCTCATCCGGCAGATTGGCGAGTGCTTCGCGCCCTGTCTTCGCATCGATTGCGGTCATCGCGTCTCTCCTCGGTTATCGACTTTGAAAAGCTGATCGAATCGGCGTAGAAATTCTGCGTAGGCCTGCCCCACGATCGTCGTCTCTAGGTTTCGCAACGAGGTGCCCGCAGCGAGACCGCGCGTCCAGTGAATGGGGAGCGGATTGTGGGGCGCGGGATCAGCGTCTAGTGCAAAGGAGAACTCGGCACCGGATTCGTCTGACGGATCCACATCGTCATACAGGTTGTCCCGAAACATATCCCACGCCCTCTCCTGAAACCGGCACAGATATTGTTCCGTATCGAGCTCAGGCGTTAGCGCGGACACAATCGATAGGCGTTCCCTGATTTTCCGGGCCAAGCCGTGAGTCTGCCAATGGCGGAAGAGGATATTGTAATCCGTCCAGTTGCTCGCCGAATCCATAGCGAATATCAGGATCTCGGCATTGAGGTCGGTGACAGTCGCCGCCGCAATGTCGTGCAAGCCGTTGCGGCTCTCCAGTAAAACTACTGTCGGATCACAAGCGGCCTCTAGGCGATTCAACAGACGTCCTAGACGCGCCGTCCAAGGTTCATTCGTTGTGTCCATATAGACGCGCCCCAGCTTGGCCAGATACTCGCCGGGATCACTGCCATGCGCGGGCCCCACGTACACGTCGCCTTCAAAGTCTTGCGCCCACGCGGGAGTTGCGGTCATTTGCTCAATCACGCGCTCGCCTTGCCCAACCAAGTCCTCCACGAACCAATCAGTGACGCCGAATTCGGGCTGCTCCTGAGGAGCGAGCATGGCCGACGACAGCCCCGGCGACTCCAGATCGAGATCTACGACTAGTACTCGCTCGCCCCGGCGCACCAAGTGCCATGCGAGAACGGCGGCGGTAGTGCTGCGTCCAACGCCACCCTTGACCGAGAACAACGTGTAGCGCATCGGCATCCTCTGCGAGTCTGAATCGCCGACGGTCCACCAATCGCGGCCGGTTACTAGACGATCGACCCAATACACGCCGGGAAGGATCTCTTGCGCCATGTCGTTGAGTGCTTGCAGCATGGCGTCATCCACGAACAGAATGGCCTCTTCCGCAGGGTAGCCATGTTTGCCGAGCGTTTCGCGTAGGCCAGCGGCGAGGCGTTGCAGCGTACTATCCTCTTGAACCGCGTCCGACACCGATATACGCACCTTTCCGAACAAATCCCGCACCAAGTAGATGGGAGTAACCTCGTCGGGAATTGCCTCGCTTTTGAGCATATCGACGACGCGCTGCTGCATGGCATCGAAGGAAACGAAGCTATTATTCATAGCTGACCATCCTGTTTTGCGCGTTGAACCATACGATGAATCGTACAAGCTGCTTTGCGATGCGGCTCCACGTCTGCTTTTTGGAAATGGCATTCACGGGCATAGCGGTTGTGATGCGACCAGTTATTGAACGGGTTGCCGTTCGGGAGTTGACTCAGATACTGCGATCCATTCCTACCGTTGACGAAGCTCTTGAAGATCGGCCAGAGCTCCTGCACGTGTTTTCGGTGCTTCTCATCAGTCGGTTTTCCATCCGATTCGACCGACATCCCAAGGGCCTTCATCACCGCCTTCAAGCCGCATTCCGCGCTGAATCCATATAACTGATCGGCGTTTGCCCAGCGACTCTGGTCGAATAGCAACTCCGCGTCTTGCCAGTGGCGTCGGTGCGCGTCGGTAAAATCGGCCTGATGTATCATTGTGGCGTTGAATCGTTAGCTGACCGCGCCCAACTACCCACAAATTCGTCCACGCCAAAGCCCTCGGGCATTTCGCTGTTAAAGGTGCGCAGGGGCCGGGATTCAAAGTTCGGCGGGGCGGCGGTGGGCCGGAGGGCCGCGCAGACATCGCTGTAATGCTGGTGGACGCGGGCTTCGTCTTGCTGCAACCGCTCGTTGAGCGCGGCCAAGCGGCTTTGCAGAGCTGTGGCCTCGGCGGCGGTGAAGCGCTGCGCCATGTCCTCGGCGTAGGATGCGGGCGGCGACCCGTCGATCAGTGGCTTGCGCTCTTGCACGGACATCTGGGCGATCTCGGGCCGGTGCAGGAAAACGACCTTGTTGGCGATCCGGCACAACAGCACCACGCTCACCATGCGGCCAAACTCGCCCGGGTGCAGCTTTGCCAAGCAAGCGCGGAATTTTGGCCCGTCGCGGGCAATCAGCGTGCGGAAGGTCGCCTCAATCTGGTCCCGCTCTCGATCGTAGCACTCGGCCCAGTGGGCAAAGCGGGCTTTGGCCGCGGGCGAGGTGTGTTGCAGGAAGCCATCGGCGTGATACCAGTCGAGATGGTGGTGATACGAGAAAATCTGGCTGCCGAAAGAGCGATAGCCGAGGTGGATGGTGCGGCGCAGCCGGCTGGTGTACTGGCTGCCCCAGTGCATCATCAGGTTGGGATAGACGATGCCGTCGCCGGGCTGTAGCTCGACGGGGATCCCGCCTTCTAGCGGCACTTTTGGGTCCAGCATGAGCTGCCGCCGCTGCGCTTCGTTGGTCGGCTGCTTGTGGCTTGCGGGCAGGATCCAGAATACGTCGTCTTCGTAGAGCGCGATGTTCCACTGCACGTATCCCGGGGCGTTGGCCATTAGATCCGCTTGCATGCCGCTGAGCGGTGCCTGCTCAGCCGAGCTGGCGTCGCGGTGCCAGTCCGCGTACCCGTAGTCGATCAGCCCGCTGCACAGCGCACCAAAGGCCGTGAGGGCCGTCACCGGAGCCTGCATGAGTTGGGCGCTGACGCCGAAGGTCGTCTCGCCGAGGCAAAAGTCGATGACATCGGCGGTATCGGCGTCAAGCGAATTCATGGTCAGCCGCGGATGGATGCTCTCGTACCAAGCACTGCCGAGCGGATCGCCGGGTTGGCGCACGGCCGCCGAACGCGCCTTTTCTTGGTCCACCATCCACTCGATGGCGAGCCGCATCGCGCCCAACCGCTCGGGCGGCACGACGTTTTTCAAGACCAGATAGCCTTCGCCGCGGAACTGTTGCAGATCAACTTGCATGACGCTCTCTTATCGGTTGGGAGATCGCTGTGCGGCTCGTTCGATCAAGAGCCGATCTTGCTGGCTTTGCCGCACCTGTACCTCTAAGGCGACCGGGTTCCACTCGGACAACAGCCGCTCTTGGAGATCGGCTAAGGTGGCCGCATGAGCTGGATGGCCCGCTAGGTCGTCGAACTCGTTGGGATCGGCTTCTACGTCGTATAGCTGGGGTGGATCCCCCAAGCTGTAGTGGAGCTTGTAGCGGCCGCGCCGCAACATGGCCGTTGGCCGCGCCACGCCGTGTGCTAGGTATTCGGAAAATGCTTCGTCCTTCCAGCCCGCGTCTTGCCCTTGCAGTAATCCCAACAGACTATCGCCGTCCAGCGGTCCCGCGCTGGACGCGCCGGCGAGTTCGACGATGGTCGCTACTAGATCCACCAGCGACACCACTTCGCTGATATGCCGACCAGCCGGGAGCTGCCCGGGATAGACCATTTGCAGCGGCACCTTGGCGGACGCCTCGTACAGGCTCGACTTCCGCCACATCCCGTGTTCGCCGTTCATCTCGCCGTGGTCGCTGAAGTGGACCACTACCGTGTCGTCGCGCTGTCCGGTTTCCTCTAGGGCGGCGAGCAAGCGGCCGATTTTCTCGTCGAGATAGGTAATCAGCCCATAGTAGCCGGCGCGTGCGCGGCGCACCTGTTCTGCGGGAAAATCGACCGCCCCGAACATGGCCCGCATCCGCTGGTGGACGGGATGTTGGCTTTCGAGATGGCCGAGGGGAATCTCCGGCATGTCGATTTGATCGAGGGGATAGAGGTTGAAAAACCGCTCGGGCACCACCAGCGGAAAATGCGGCGCAATAAACGAGACATTCAGTGCCCAGGGTTGCTCCTTGCGGGCCGGGTCGCGCAGGTAAGCCAGCGCTCGTTCCTCCACCAGATCATCGACTGCGATCTCTTGGGTCGTCCCCGGCCCGGCCTCAGCCACGCCGCCCCAGGGCTTGTCGGCTGGCGGCGTGCCCTTGCTCCAGTCGGGCGTGCCGCGCAGGACGCCATCTTTGGTCCACAGCTCGGCGTGCAAATCGCGCGCTAGCTGGGCGCGGAAGCCGTGTAGCTGATCGGGGCCGCAAAAGTGCTGCTTGCCCGACAGCACCACGTCGTAGCCGACAGCGCGCAGCCGATGGGCCCAAGTGACCGCATCCGACGGCAAGGGGCTGGCATTGTCAAAGGCAGCGATCCGGCTGATATAGCGGCCGGTCATAAACGACATCCGCGACGGCAGGCAGAGCGGAGAGTTGCAATAGGCGTTGGCAAAGGTCGCGCCCTCGGCGGCCAATTGATCCATAAAGGGCGTCTGCACGAGCGGATGCCCGTAGGGACCGCTGTACATGGGCGCGTGTTCGTCCGTCATAATGAGCAGTATGTTGGGGCGATTCACGGGTTGCTCCTAGTTTGTAAACGCGAAAAGTTGCGTGCGAAGATAGGCCAAACAAATCCCGCCAACCAGCCGCCGATCAGCCATCGCCCCGCACGCCCAAGCCGTGTACATAGACTAATTCGCTACCGCAGTAGCCCGTCCACAAGACCAAGCCGCCGATCAGGACGCCGAGCCCGATCCACGCATAGAGCGGCCATCCCGCAAGCTGTCCCTTGAGGTGCAAAGGCAAGCGCCCGAGGACGGCCCCCAACCCCAACACCAAGGTCCAAGTGGCGAGGGAATCGTGCGTGGCTAACGGCGCGGCAGCCGGTCCCTCCCAAGCCTTGGTCGCGGCCGCGTTGCCGCTGAGCACGGCGGCCGTCGCCGCTAGTACGCCTACCACCAGCAAGCCGTACGCTAAGTGGTGCCCGGCGCGGCGACCCAGCCACAGCGCGCCTAGGTCGCACAGCGGACTCAGCGACAAGAGCGCGATCGGGTAGTGGACGATGAAGGGATGCCAATCCATATTGTTAAGGATAGCTTGGGAACGCGACACTTCAAACCGGAGCAATGCCCCATGACCACGGACCTGTGCCAACACATCGCCGACACGCTGCTAATCGACACGCACGAGCACCTGCGCCAAGAGCGCGACTGGGTCGAAAACGGCCCGGACATCCTGCAAGACCTTTTTGGCAACTACGTGCCCGCCGACCTAATCGCCGCCGGCGCCACCCGCGAGGACCTACACAAGCTCAACGACGCTTCCGACCCGGACTTGGGAGCGCGCTTTGATCGCATCCGCTCGGCCTTTGCGGCCATTCGCTTCACCGGCTACGGCGAGGCCGTGCGCATCCTCGCGCACGAAGTTTATGGCATGGCCGATTTTAGCGGCGACGAGTTGCACAAGGCACAAGAGAAGCTCGCTGCTTGGCGCCGACCCGGCGGGCGGCGCGAACTGCTCAGCCAAATAGGCCGGCTGGACCACGTGCAGACCGACGACTTCTGCTGGCCCTGCCCGCCCGACGAGTCCGGGGTCGAATTCTTCCTCTACGACTTGTCTTGGGCCGGCTTTTGCAACGGCCAAGTCGATGCCGAGGCCATTGAGCGAGAAACCAGCGTGACCGTCACCGACTTGGCTAGCCTCAAGCAGGGCATGGAAGCCCTCTTCGCCCAGCACGGCCCCCATGCCATAGCGGTCAAAGCCCAGCACGCGTACAACCGCACGCTGCGCTGGGAAGAGCGCGCTGACGCCGATGCCGAGCGCGTACTCCAACGCCTGCTCCAAGGCGCGGAGCTCGACGAGCCGAGCCGGTTGCTGTTGGGCGACTGGTGCTGGGCGCGGGGCACCGAGCTGGCGATCGAATACGAGCTGCCGTTCAAGATCCACACCGGCTACTACGCTGGCAACGACCGCATGCCCGTTGATCGCATCAAAAGCGGCCACCTCTGCCCCTTGCTAGCTCGCTACCTCAATTGCCGCTTTGTGCTGATGCACATTGCCTATCCCTATGCCAACGAATTGGTCGCGCTGGCCAAGCACTACCGCAACGTGTACGCCGACCTCTGCTGGGCGTGGTCCATCGACCCGTACAGCGCGTGCGACTTTGTGCGCCGCTTTATCCACGCCGCTCCCGCGTCCAAGCTCTTCGCCTTTGGCGGCGACACTGGCTGGCCGACCAGCTCGGTGGCCTACGCGATTCAGGCGCGTCGCTGGCTCGCCCGCGCCCTCCAAGGCGAGATAGACGACGGCTTGCTGACCGAGGCCGAAGCCATAGAGCTGGCGACCCGCTTTATGCGCGGCAACCAAGAGGCCTGTTTCGACTTGGCTGGGACGCGGCAGGCACTGCGGGTTTCAGCGGCTGGCTAGGTTGCGCCAAGGCCGGGAGGGCGAAGATAAATCAGTTAGAAAGGAAACTCTAGGTCCCCGCCATTTTGCCGGCATCGGCGACAGGACGACGAAGGTGCCTTGTAGAAGCGATATTCTTGAATAACTGCCGCGACCACGCCTTCTGTGGATCGGTTACGTAATCCCATAGTTCTCCGGGCAACCAGCCATCTACGGTCTGGGGGTCCATTTCTGAAACCATGAACCACACGTCGGGCAGTCGATTGCGAAGGATGGAACAGAGGTCCTGAGTATCGAGTGAGGAGACGAGGATGGCAGAGTAAGGAAATGGCGCAACCCATGTTTGAACGTCCTCGGTGTTGTTGAGTGCCTCATGTGCTTGCGCCTGTGTGCAGGCTTGGCTGTATGTAAAGAGATAAGATTTCATGGGGCGTTTTCCTCATCTGTATCGGTCGAAGTAGGTGGTTTTTCTTTTGGGGCTTCCAGCGGAAGCTCCTTGGCGGGAATTGGGTTAGGTAACTCCTTGGCGGCGATCATCTGTAGCCGCGCTGTTTCGTATCGGTACTCCTCCGACTGGAGCCTATCGGGATCGTTCTTGGCAAACGACGCATAGTGGCGGAGATAGCTAAGCACAATCCATAGCACTAAGATCACCAATCCAGTGCTGATAATCGGACAACCTCTAATCACGAATATTGATCGAAACAGCCAAGCAGTCCCAAGAAGCACCGGGATCAGGAGGAGCGTAGGGACTAGCGGCCCCATGGCTGATCCCCGCTTGATTAGTAGTTTACCGATGTCCTGAAGACTTGCCAATACTTTGTGAAACGACATTTGCTCATTCCCGGCATTCAATTAGCCATCTAATGTCATTCTTCTTTTGATTCGTCGCCATTGGACTGCCAAGGGTGAATCCATGCCAGAATAGTAGAGAGCAGAACTAGAACGGTCAACCAAGCCTCGGCTATGAGTTCGGCCTCCGCGCCAAGGACGCCAACGGGCCGCAGCCTTCATGTGGGAAAACGGGGCCTGGCGAATTTATCCACGCCGCTCCCGCGTCCAAGCTCTTCGCCTTTGGCGGCGACACTGGCTGGCCGACCAGCTCGGTGGCCTACGCGATTCAGGCGCGTCGCTGGCTCGCCCGCGCCCTCCAAGGCGAGATAGACGACGGCTTGCTGACCGAGGCCGAAGCCATAGAGCTGGCGACCCGCTTTATGCGCGGCAACCAAGAGGCCTGTTTCGACTTGGCTGGGACGCGGCAGGCACTGCGGGTGTCCAACGTCATGTCCGGTGCCGCCGCATCGTTCACGATAGATGTTTCGACTTGGCTGGGACGCGGCAGGCACTGCGGGTTTCAGCGGCTGGCTAGGTTGCGCCAAGGCAGGAACGCCAACAGACGCTCGTGGTGCGCCCGCACCTTTCTACCTTCATGCACTACAAGCTCTAGATCGCTCAGAGCCGCGATGTCGCGGTGCAGCGTGCGGAGCGTGACGGCTGCATAGGCACGGCCCAAATCGGCATCTAGCGTGGGAATATCGGCGATGCGGACCGGTTTCTCCGCACGAGATAGGCTCAACGCTAGCGTCCGTTGGCGGCTCGCCGCAGGGCCTGAGGCCGTGCGGAAGGTTTCGTGTACGTGGTTGATCCATGCGACATCCCACTGGTGCTTGCGAATTAGGTTGATTTGCTCGCTGAGGCCGTCCACCAAGCCCGCAATGGCATAGCTGATGAAGCGCACGACGCCGTCGTCCGGTTGGCGGGCGCGGTCTAGTTGGCGGTAGTATGCCGACCGCGTTTGGTTGTAGTGGTTGCTCAATAGGTGGCAGGCCGGCTGCGGTAGGCCAGCACCGACTAGGATGTAAAACTCCAGCAACCGCGCCGTGCGGCCGTTGCCATCGCCGAAGGGATGGATCCAAGCCAGATAGAGGTGCGCGAAAATGGCCTTTAGGATCGCATGGGCGATGGGGTTGTCCTCGGCGGGCGGAAATTGGTTCAACGTATCGCACAGGCGATTCAGCAGGAAGACGCAATCCCGATGCGGCGGGCATTTGTACCTACCTACGACCACTTCTGTGGTGCGGATTTTCCCGGGCGTGACGTGGTCTTCGACTTCAAGGCCGTTTAGCACGGCTCGGTTCATCTTTTTGATGACGGTGGCCGTAATTGGCTTGGTGCCGCTCGTGGCAACATCTTTGGTCAGCACCCTACAGGCACTGATGATGTTTCTGATTTCTTGGCCGAGGTACTCCCGCGATGGCGGCAGTCTGAGCGAGCCTGCTAGCAGCCCTGTGACCTCTTCTTCGGACAGCGTATTGCCTTCGATTGCCGTGGTGGCCAACGCGCCCTTTGCCAGATACAGCTGGTGAACGCTCTGCGCTACCTCGGGGGCCAACATCGCATGGGCGATGTGATCGCATTTTGCCGCTGCCGCGCCGAGTGCGATCCAGGTCTTGGGGTCTAGATGCGATAGGTCGAGGGCGAAGGTGAGATGGGGATGGGACGCTTTGTATGGCCACCTAGTTGTCACGATTCTTCCCATCATAACTCCTTGTTATAAGAATGATTTAGTGATATATATCCATAATAAAAAAGAAAGATATGTCATTGACTTTGACAAGGCGAATGACAAATTTTAGAGGCAAATCAAGATGAGTCAAGGCCGCCGATTACCGTGGCTCAACTATATCCTTGAACATCTAATCATCAGCATCAGCTAGGAGCGTAAATGCGGTTTTTTGAAAATGGTCCGGCGATTCCAGATGAGCTGCTCCACGCCCGCGATGAGGGCCGAGTGGTTTTCTTCTGTGGGGCCGGGGTCTCACGGGCTAAGGCAGGGCTGCCGGACTTCTTTGGTTTGGCAAAGAAAGTTATGGAGACACTCGGGGTTCAAGCTGATAGCCCAGCCCGGAAGCTACTTGAGGAAGCGCGTAACGTTGAGGACCAAACTGGTGTTGCCGGTGTAATCGCGGCAGACTGGATATTCGGTCTGCTTGAGCACGAATTTTCTACGGACGTTATAGAAGCGGCAGTGGCTTCCGCGCTGCGACCGGATGATGAACCGGATTTGACGGCCCATAATACAATCCTCGACCTCGCAACCACTAGGGAAGGTTTGGTTCGTATCGTAACGACCAACTTTGATCGTCTGTTTGATGATTGTGGGCGCGGCCTTTCATCGTGGCAACGATCTCGTTTGCCTGATCCATCTCGTCCAAAAGACATGAACGGCATTGTCTATCTTCACGGCAAGGCTACCTCTAATTATCAAGGGGCTGAAGGCGATGGGTTTGTTCTGTCTAGTTCCCAATTTGGACAGGCGTATCTTTCGGAGGGTTGGGCTACTTCCTTCTTTCGAGAAATCATTGACAGGTACGTCGTTGTCTTCGTCGGCTATGCGGCGGACGATCCTCCTGTTCACTATCTGTTAGAGGGACTAAACAGACAGACCAATGAACGCCAAGTCTATGCTTTTCAACCGGGTGATGCGGACGAAGCGGCCTCTAAATGGGGGCACAGAGGGGTTAAGGCCATTCCCTATGCGGAAACTCCTGACCATACTGCGCTTTGGGACACGTTAAAGGCGTGGGCGCAGAGGGCGCGCGATCCCGATAAATGGTATTCGGAGGTCATCAACAAAGCGAAGCAGGATCCCCAAAGCCTTTTGCCGCATGAGCACGAGCAAGTTGCTCACATCGTCTCGACAGTTGAGGGGGTCAGAAAATTCTCGGCGGGAGAAGAACCGCCGCCGGCAGAGTGGCTGTGTGTTTTTGATTCGCACAGGCGCTATGGTGAACCGGGACCCTTTAATCTGAACCGCGTCGATAGAACCAACTTAAACGATGACAATTTTCCGTCGATAACAGGTCGTTGGGCGTACAACGTGCCGCCCCTTCCTTCGCGGCTTCGCCAAATGGGTGCGTGGATAAGGGACGTCGCTGGCGAGCCTTCGGCGGTTTGGTGGGCAGTACAAAAACCCCCTCTTCATCCCGAGATTCGAGACGAAATACGTTGGGCTCTCAAGAGTTCACAACGGCCCATGACTTCCGCTGTTCGTGAGGCTTGGTACTACCTGCTTGAATACTGGGAACAGAGTATAGACCGGGATGCTGGGTATGGATTAAGCGACAAGAACGCCGAGTATGAATTAGCAGAAAGAATTTCAATGGACGGTTGGAGCAGAAGCGTCGTTCGTGCCTATGCTGCATGTTATCGTCCCTACTTGAAGGTGGAGCCACCCTCGGGGTATCCCAAGCCGCCCGGACAGGAAGACGAAATTCGTCTTAGTGATCTTATTAGTTTGGAAGTAGCGTATCCAGATCACACTGAAGAAATCAACATTCCAGATGAATGGATTGCTCCTGTTGTAGTGGTATTGCGTAAGAATCTCGAAACTGCGCTCGAACTCGAGACAGAATCTGGTAGCGTCGAGTTTATTTTGATAGACTCTATTGTTCCTGATAATGATACAGACGGTACTGAATACGACCGCCTATATGGACTATCTGGAGCCGTCATTAACTTTACATCTGTTTTTGAGCGTCTCATGCAGATCGACCTTAAAGCGGCGAGACGCGAGTTTTCAAAATGGCCGATTGAAGACGACGCGATATTTACAAGGCTGCGAATATGGGCGGCAGGCAAATCCGACTTGGTGTCGAATGATCAGTTTGGTCCCATGCTTGCCGATGTGAGTGATGAAGCCTTTTGGAATGGGAGCCATGAATGGGATTTGCTGCATACGCTGTCGGCCCGGTGGAATGGACTGAGTGCCGATACTCGCGTCGAGATCGAAACCCGGCTTCTGAAAGGACGTTCGCGCTGGAAACAAGAGAAAGAAGAGGATTTCAAGAAACGGCGTACTTGGTCAATACTCGCTCGGATAACTTGGTTGTATCAAAAAGGATGCAAACTGTACCTCAATCTTGAAGAAGAAACCGATCGGCTTCGGGAATTGGTTCCAGAGTGGAAGCCGGAAGGTGCCGATGAAGTCGTGAGATATTGGGGAACTAGAAGCGGGATAGTGAGAACTGAAACTGATCATTCAGCATTATTGGACATACCTCTCGCTTCAGTCCTGTCAGAGGCACGCGGTCTGAGCGGGATACGAGATGATTCTTTAGTCGAAGATAACCCTTTCGCCGGGTTATCGGCGGCCCGTCCTGTCAGAGCGTTTGCTGTGCTCAGGATAGCGGCCAAGGAGGGAGATTTTCCAGATTGGGCGTGGAGCACCTTTCTAAATGCAGAGAAGCGAAAGACCGACAAGCCCAAATTTATGATGTTGATCGCCGAGCGGTTGGCCTGTTATCTGGATAACAGCGCGACGGTACTTGTCAAACCAGCAGCAAGATGGCTTGAGAACGTGAGCGACCGTCTCGCCGACCAATATCCAGCAAGTTTTCGCCGAGTGACGAGTGCGCTAATCCAAGCCCTAGCAAAAGAAGCGGAAAGTGGCACTTCGGAAAGGAGGGTCGATAGGGTGCGAAATTGGGCGATTGCTGCACTTAATGCACCGGCAGGACAAATTGCGCTATCTCTACATCCTTATCAGAAAACCGATTTTCTAGATTACGCAGATAAACTGCTTGCTTTGCCGGGTGATTTGCGCCGGCATGCGCTGGCTATTTTCTCACAGTGGATAGGTTGGTTTTATGGGACTAATCGCGAGTGGTCAGAAAAGAATCTACTTTCGGTTCTCGATTCCAATGATCCTGACGATAGGGACGCTTTTTGGAGCAGGTTTTTCTATTTATCAGTAAACCAAGAGCTATTTATGCGCTTAAAGCCGCACTTACTCCAACTCGCAAGGGAGGATGGTGAGACTCGCCGTATGCACAGCCAAGGACTTTCAAGGATTATTTTATTTGGGTGGGAAAGCATTATTGAAGGAACGAGTGATCGTTGTGTTTCCAATGAGGAATTCAGGGATGTGCTAGTGCAGGCGGATGACGAATTTCGATCTAATACGTTACGGCAGATGACGAATCTATCATGTAATGAGGAACAAGAAACTAGAAACAAATGGACATCATTGTTGCCAGAGTTTCTAAGAGATATATGGCCTCGTCAGAGAAAGGCGAACTCACCGGCAATGTCGATGCCCTTGTGCAACTTGGTGCTCTCCAACGAAGAGCTATTTCCAAAATTGGTAGAGATAATTCTTCCGTGTCTTAGGAAAAATGACCATGCTTGGCGATTGGATAAGGATAAGGCCCAAGACTGCGTCAAAAAACACCCGCGTCAGACACTGGCTCTCTTGTATGCAGTGCTGCCGGACAACGTTTCAGGTTGGCCCATCGATATCGGAGATATATTTGCGTCGATAAGCGAAAACGAGCCTACCCTAAAAACCGACGAGAAATTCCTCGAATTGAAACGACGGTGGGACTCCCGATAACTCAGAGAGCTTCACCGCTTCTTCACCGTCCGCCGCTTCTTCCGCTTCCCGGCTGCTTCCGCCGCCAGCGGCACCTGCAACTGCTCATACAGCGCAAAGAGATGCTCTACGCGCTCCCGTTCCGAGGTGAATCGCGTTCGCCGATAGAGGCTGTCCACCGCGCGGTCGAGGGCTGAGTGTGCTCGGCGCAAGTCGGGCGGCATCGCGTCTGGGTCGTAGAGATCGGCGAGTGTGGCGTTTGGGTGGTTGGCGCGGGCAGCGAGCACCGCGTCGGCGCAGGGCGCGAGGCGTTGTAGGTCTTTCTCGGAGACAGGTGGGAGCGGAAAGGTGTTATAGACGACGCCGATGGAATAGCGATAGTCGCTTTTGAGCCGCCCACCGAAATGTCGCATCCACGCCATCTGCATGGCAGAAGTGAGCAGGGCGAATGTCGGCTTGGTTGCATCGACGAGGACGCGGACGAGATTGCTCGGAATGACCGGCGGTTCTAGCCAGCCTATGGGCACATATTCGCGCCGCTCGGAACTCACTTCCGGGACGACCAAGAACGGGGCATCGGGAATGACGTTGACGTGGTAAAGCGTCGGCGTTTCCGCCAGCTTGCGAGTCGGTGCGCTCTTGCTTTGCTGCCGAAAGGCGCGTACGGCCCGCACGCGCTCGCGCAGAGCCGGTGCCTGCCGCAGCAGGTCGGGCGGTGCCTCGCCGAGCCACAGAATCCAACGCTCGCCGCCGTTGAGGTATTCCCAAGCACCAATAAATGGGCGGACATAAGGCGCAGCCTCCGGGCACTCCGCTAACAACGCATCGCGCTCGTCCGCATCCAAGATGTAATGGCCGCCATCAATCGGCTTCGACCCAATGATGAGCTTTGCCAGCCCATTGATCGGCCGGCTCTCCGTGCCCACGACCAAATGCGGATTGGCCAGTCCGCCGCCATCGAACAGGTACGGCGTGATCGCCGCGAGGCTGGTTTCCTCCGGCTCGCCGTTGATGTCGGGATAGGCAAACAGCCGCCTCTCCCTACGCGCCGCTTCCCGTTTGTCCAGCCCGACAATCACCACGTGAACGTGCGCCTTGCCGCGTGCATCCGAACCCCAAGCAAACGTGCGGTGGGCAAAGGCAATGTCGAGGCGGCAGCGGTTGAACAAGATCGGCCAAAGCTGCGCCACCTGCTCGCCCTGCGTAATGGAATTGGTGGCCACGAACCCGATATGCGGGTTGCCTTTCTGCGCGTACTCGCCAGCGCGTATAAACCAAGCCGCCACGTAATCAAGGGTGCCGCCGCTGCCGCCCAGCGCGGCGACTTGTTGCACCTGCTTCCGTTGATCGGAGGACTGGAATTTCGCGCCCACAAACGGCGGATTCCCGAACACGTACGAACATTCCGCTGGCGGCAGCAGTTCGCTCCAGTCCATTGTTAGCGCGTCCGCGTTGCGGATGTGCGGCGACTGCTCAATGGGGATTCGCGCGTACGTCTGGCCGAACTCCAAGCTCAGCCGATTGTTCATAATGTGATCCATCATCCACAGCGCGGTCTCGGCAATGCGCACCGGAAATTCGCTAATCTCAATGCCATAGAACTGATCGACATTGACCACGGAAAGCAGCTCGGCGAATGCAGAAAGCTGGGATGGGTGCAACTGGCGCAATACCTCAATCTCGAGCTGCCGCAGTTCGCGGTACGCGATGATGAGAAAGTTTCCGCAGCCGCACGCCGGATCGAGAAACCGCAACTGGCCGAGCTTGTGTTGGAAAGCGTACAGATCGGGGATGCGGCGGTTGTCGCGCCGGGCCTTCAGGCGTGCGAACTCAGCCTGCAGGTCGTCTAAGAACAGCGGCTCAATCACCTTGCGGATGTTCTGCTCGGTGGTGTAGTGGGCACCCTGAGCGCGGCGCGCGGCTGGCTCCATCACCGATTGGAACAATGCACCGAAGATGGCCGGGGAAATCGCGGTCCAGTCGAACAAACAAGCGTCAATGAGGCTCTGGCGCATTTCGGCGTCGAAGTCGGGGATGCGCAGCGGCGCGGCGAACAACTCGCCGTTGATATACGGAAAGCGCGCCAAGTCCTCGTCTAGCTTGGTCTGCCGCCGCTCTTCCGGCGTGTTCAAGACTTGGAACAGCCGCGCCAGATAGGGGCCGAGGTCGCTGCCATCGGCTGAGGTGCGCTCCTCAATGAACTGCAAGAAAATGTCGCGTGGCTCGAAGATGCCAGTGTCGTCGGCAAACAAGCAAAACACCATGCGGACGAGGAAAAGCTCCAAGTCGTGGCCGTCGTAGCCAGACTCCGCGAGCGCGTCGTGCAGGCGCGCAATGCGCTCGGACGCCTCGATGTTGACCGGGTCTTGGTCGCGGAACGTGCGCCGCTGCACCCCGATGATGAAGCCGAACTTTTCAACGTGCTGCGGCAGGTCGGCGAGGGCAAAGCGCGTCTCCTCGCGCTCGTCCCGGTCGAGCAGTTCAAAGGTCTGAAAGTCGCAGAGCAGTTGGTAGCGGGGGCGGTCGCGCTCGGGTAGCGCGTCAAAATAGGTGCCGGCCTGTTCACGGGCCGCGGTCAGGTCGCGGCCCGCGCTCTTTTGCTCAACTAGCAACACGCCCGGCCAGAACAGGTCAATGAAGCCGTGCGAGTTGTCCAAGCGGCGGATGTGCTCCTCATAGCGCGCAACCGTGCGGCGGCGCACGCCGAAGAGCTCAAAGAATTCGTTGTAGAAGCTCTGGGACTCGCCGCGCTCGTAGGTCGCGTTGGCCCACTCCGCAGCGAATCGGGCGGCGCGGGTGCGGATTTCATTCCACGGAAGGCGCATGGCAATGGGTTCTATTCCGGCTATTTACTTTGCGGAATTCTTCTAGCGCGAGAAGCTTCTCCGACGCCACAGTAAGCTGCCCACCCTGCCTACTGAAACAACTGCACCGTCGGCTTGATCACCAAGAGGGGCACGCAGGCGCGGGGCGGCAGCGAGGCCACAAAGAGCGCGGCTTGGGCCAACTCTTCGGGTTGCAGCATGGCGGCCCGGCGTTGGGCGCTGACGGGTTCGGGCCGCTGGGCCAAAATCGGCGTCTCTACCTCGCCGGGGCAAATCGCGCAGGCGCGGATGCCGGACGCGACTTCCTCCTCGTTGATCGAGTTCGTCAGCGCCACCGCCCCGTGCTTGGAGGCCGAGTACGCGGCACCGGCCAGCTTGCTGGCCCGCAGGCCGGCAATGGACGAAATGGTGATGATGAGGCCGTCGTTTTGTTGCCGCATCCCCGGCAACACCGCCCGCACCGCGTTGTACACCCCGGTGAGATTGATGGCAATGGTCTGGTCCCAGTCCGCAGGTGCCACTGCGCCGACTGAGCGCGGATTGGTGTTGATGCCGGCGTTGTTGACTAGCACATCAACGGCCCCCCACTCGGCCTCGACGGCGGACGCTAAGGCTGCGACCGCGCAGCGGTCGGATACGTCGCAGGCGCGGACTAGGACCTGATCGGCATCGAGGCCAGCGGCCGCGGCCGCGAGCGGCTCGGGACGTCGCCCGACAAACGCCACCCGCGCCCCGGCGTCAGCAAAACCGCGTGCTATGGCCGCGCCGATCCCAGTACCCGCGCCGGTAACTACGACAACTTTATCGGCGAATTGCCGCATCATTTCGCTCCCTTTTTGAGTGCCTGCAAGCGCTGGGCTTCCTCGCGCTGCTTGTAAAACGAGTCGAGGGGAAAGCAGCCTGAAACCATGCCGTTGCGCGGCGCAGTCGTGCAATCGGAAAACGTGCGGCAGATGACGCGGCGTTGCAGTTGGCCCGTTTGCAGCACGTCGCAGGGCAGGTCGGGATAGGACAGAACCATCCGCCCCAAGCCGATAAAATCCACCATGCCCGCCCGCACGAGGGCCTGCCCCACGTGCGGCAGATATTCCTGCAAATAGGAATAACCCGACCCGACGAACAGGCTGCGCGAAAAGCGCGCCTTGAGCCGGGCGACCACCTCCACTTGCCGCGCCACCCCGCATAGGGGGTCTTCCGGCGGCAGGTATCCATCGGAAGGGGGGAAAAGCGCTGGCCGCTGGAGGTGCGGATTGTAATAAGGGCTGCCGCAGGACAAGTTAAACAGGTCCACGCCCAAGCTCTCCAACAGGGCGATGAACTGCTCGGCCTCGCCTAAGTCCATTTGCCGTGGATCGCCTTGATCGACTCCAAAGCCGTACTCATAGGGCAGATAGTTTTGATACGGCTCGGGCACTCCATGCCCCGGCTTGCCGTCGATACTCGCGTCTGGATCGGGCCGGAAGGGCACCAAGTCGAAGGCGCTGAGCCGTACGCCAATGCCGAGGCCGGGTGCTCGGTTGCGAATGCCCTCGATGATGCAGCGGACAAAGCGCGTGCGATTGGCAAAGGAGCCGCCAAAGGGGCCGGGTCGGGTAAACGCGCTGAGGAATTCGTGCCCGAGATAGCCGTGGCAATGCTTGATATCCACGAAGTGGTAGCCCAACTCATGGGCGATTTGCGCGCTGGCGACGTAGCGGTCAATCAGCTCCTCGATATAGGCGTCCGTCAGGAGCGGATGGGCCGCGTCGAGGCCGAATCTGCGATCCAAGATGGGGTGGTGATAGAGGATGGCCGGCGCGGCTTGGTCCTTGCGATAGGGCCGGCAAAACCGCCCGGAATGCGTCAGTTGCAGGCCGAGGAGCAGGTCGTTGGTAGTGCCGAACTGCTCGCGGTGCGCCGACAGGAGGATGTCGCGCAGCTCGGCCATGCCAGCGCGGTTTTCCTCGCACGCCATAAGCTGGTTCGGGTTGGCGCGGCCCTCGGGCACCACGGCAAACGCCTCCCCGCCCCAGATGAGCTTGGCTCCGCTGCGCCCGAAATTCCGCCAGCGCCGGCGCGTCAAATCGCTCGGCTGGCCGTCTTCAGTCCCGTCCCACCCTTCCATCGGCTGAATGGCAAAGCGGTTGCCAATGTGGATGCCGCCGCTGTGGGCCGCTTGGGCCAGCGGGGAAGTGGGAGCGGTTTCGATCTGGTCGTCGCAGGGCAATTCCGCGCCTAAATGGGCCAGATGGGCGCGGAAGTCCGCTGCCTGCTTAAAGCTGGAGATGCGCGGATAACGCGCCTTGGCCATCAAGGGGCCTCCCGGCGTTGCAGGTACAGCATTAGCCCCAAGCCAAAGGCGAGCATGGCGATGCTGAGGAGCTGGGCTTGGCTCAGGCCCCACAGCACGCGCGGGTTGATCCGAATGAACTCCACCGCGAACCGCGCCAGCCCGGCGAGGATGAGATAGAAGCCGAACGACAGGCCCGGGATCGCAAAGCGGGTCCGCATCCTCCACAAGAAGGCCGCGATCCCCAAGTGCGCGAGGGTTTCGTACACTGGCGCGGGATGAACCTTTTCAAGGGTTGGCACCACCCCGTTGGGATAGGCCATGCCCCAGGGGAGATCCGTCGGCACCCCGTAGTCGCCATCGCCGGCGAGCTGGCAGCCGATCCGCCCGATCCCGTAGCCCACGGCAAGGGCAATGCCCACCGCATCGGCGACTTGGCCCAGCGGCGCACTATGGCGGCGAATCTGCCAAAGCACTCCGCCGGCAGCGACGACAAATCCCCCGTACCAAGTCAAGCCGTAGCCGGAAAACAGCAAGTCGAACACCTCGCCCCAGCTCTCAGGCGACGTTTCAAATATCACAAAATAGAGCTTGGCCCCGATCAGCCCGCCGATCATGCAGGTGGTGACAATCGTCGATCCCAGCTCTTTGTGTAGCCCTTGGCGTTTGAACTCGCGGTTGAGCACGTGCAGGGCCGATAGGAAACCGAGGGCGACCATGAGGCCAAACGTGCCGATGCTAATGGGGCCGATCTCAAATAGGTAGGGGTACATAATCAGATATTTTTGCGGCCCAACGCCTCGATCTGTCGCTTGAGAGCCGCGGCGATCTCGTAATAGATCTCATAGGGGCTCAAGGCCGCGGCGCGCCCCTTGAAAGAGGTCGTTTCCACGGGGGGGCCAAAGAGCAGACGCAAGGGGTGGCGCGATGGGGTGCGCGTCCCCTTGGGCAGGGCTTCGCGGGTGCCGGCAATGTGCAGGGGCACTACAGGCGCGTCTATCTCGTAGGCCAAAAGCCCCACGCCCGCCTTAAACGGCTGTAGCTGGCCGTTGACTGAGCGCGTGCCTTCGGGAAAGACCAACAGCGGGCGACGCACCCCCACCAATTGCCGCGCCCGCACCAAGCCGGCGGCAAAGTCGCCGCGGCCGTCGAAGGGGACGGCGTTGGCAAAGGTGGACAAAAACCAGCGCAGCTCGGAGTCGGCGAGGTGATTCTCGCTGGTTGCGATATGGAGGTGATCCAGATGGGAGCGCACGGCCGCGTACACACAAGCACCGTCGAGGTGGCTGGCGTGGTTGGCGGCAATCAGGTAAGGCCGATCTTGTGGCAAGTGCTCTAGGCCGCCAGCCCGGAGGTCGAAAAAGCGGCGGAACAAAGGACCGCCGGTCTCCCACAGGACTTCTTGCAGCATCTTTTTGCCGGCCTCGCTTTCTGGCTCGGCACTTGGCTCGGCGTGCAAAATGCCCGACCAGTACGCGGGCGACCGCTCCACCTCCCAGGCCACCCCGTCGTGCAAGTGAGCCTCCAGCCGCGCCAAGACGCTGCGGAGCGTATCCTGTGGGCGCAAGAGCTTATCAACTGGGGTACCCAGTCGCTGGCCGAGCCACGCGGCGAACTCCACCGCCATCAGCGAATCCAACAAGGTGTCGAGCGGCGCGTCGATGTGAGCTGCTACCTCCCCAGCACTCAGACCCGCGAGCAGGCCGATTTGGCGGTGAATCGCCCGCTCCCATTCCGGCAGAGTTGGGCCCGGGCAGTCTTCGCGCTCAATTGCGGACAATAGGGCTTGGCGGTCCACGGCCCCGTCGTCCAGCCTCGGCAGCGGTCGGGTCCAAAAGTGTAGGCGCTGGATCCGGTGATGGCTGGGCAAGGTGCGCGAAATCTCGTATGAACTCGCTTGGATGGCCTCGCGCAAGTCCTCGGCCTCCTCGGCGTCGCGGTTGAGCACAGCTACGCCACGCACTTCTTCGCCTCCGGTGTGAGCCGAAGGCACGCCGACCACGCTCAGCTCGGCCACGTGCGGCAAGCCTCGGTAGAGCGATTCGATTTCGCGGGGATAGACGTTGTGGCCGGCCCCGTTGACGATTAGGTCTTTGGTCCGCCCCTCGACGAAGAGATAGCCTTCGTCGTCTAGGCGGCCGAGATCGCCGGTGTGTAGCCACCCGTCGCGCAACACCGCTTGGGTCAACTCCTCTTGGGAGAGGTACCCTTCCATTACGTTGGCTCCCTGCACCAAAACCTCGCCGACGCCGCGCTCGTCCGGCTCGGCGATCTGCACTTGCTGCCCGGGCAGCACCTGCCCCACCGACCGGGCTTTGCCCTGCTTGGGTGCGTTGACCGATACGACCGAGGCCGCTTCGCTCAGGCCATAGCCTTGGCAAATCGCCACGCCGAGACGCTCATAAGCGCCGAGCAGGTCGTCGGACAGAGCCGCGCCGACGCTGACGACTCGCCTCAAAGCGGCTGGTGCAGCCGTGGCGTCGGCCCCGAGGCGCTCGACGCGCTCGGCCAAGACGCGCAACAGGCGCGGCGCGGTCAACAGCACGGTCGTGCGCGTATCGCGCAGAGCGCGGAGCATCTCGCGGCTGTTGACGGCCTCTAAATACGTGATGGTGGCCCCGCCGAGCAGCGGCAGCAGCAAGCCGCCGGTGAATTCGAGGACTTGGTGCAGCGGCAGGGTTGAGAGTATGCGATCGGATTCGTAGATGCGCAGCACCTCGCCTTGGGCGAGGACGTTGGAGATGAGGTTGCGATGGCTCAACACCACTCCGCGCGGTTCGAGGACCGAGGTAAAGACGATTGACGCCGTGGCGTCTGGCTCGACCCGCGGTGGCTTCCAACGGCCTTCTCCGGCAGACGCGGTTGGCTCGGGAGCACGCCCGAACGGTAGGCCGTCGCGATCTACATTGAAAAAGGCCAATTCCTTGTGCGCTGCCACGCCCTCGGGCGAAAGCTGGGAAAAGCGTTTTTCCGCCGCAATCAGTGCCCTCGCTCCGACAAAGTCGCACAGCGTCCAGATGTCTTGCTCGTGCGTCTGCGGGCCGATGGGCACGACTGCTAGCCCAAGCAGGCTGGCCGCCATATAGGCGACAACCCATTCCGGCCCGTTGTCCCCACACAGCAGGACCCGCGCACCGGCCGACACGCCCTGCGCTCGCCAATTGCGCGCCATGCACTCGGCGCGGGTGAGCAACTCGTCGTAGCTGATCCGCGTCCAGCCGGCTCGGCGTTCGATTTGCAAGGCCGTTCTGGCGGCGTAGCGGCCGCAGGCCCAGCGCAACAAATCCGGGATCGTGCGGATGCTTTCCTCAATGCGCCAGCGCTGTTCCTCGCCCCCCACTTCGCCCGGTGCCGCGCTCAACGGCTCTTGGTCGTCGTCGGCCCCGCCCAGCTCGTGGCGCCGGAGGCCGGGCAGGTGAGTCTTTTGGTAGTATTGATACCAGTCGATCCGCCGCACGTCCATGTTGAAGATGCGCTGCTCTTCTGGGGGCAGCGACTCGTAGAGGGCCAACATGCGCTTGGTTTCATAGCGGCAATCGAGGGTCGTGTACGGGCTGAACAAGTCGGTGAAGTACTGGACGCGCTTGAGCCGCGTCTTGAGCGCGGCCAAGCGGCGCTTCTTCTGGGTTGGGGCCCAGCGCTCGGGCAGGTACTCGTAGAGCTTTTGCTTTATCTCCAGAGGATAGAGGTACTTCCAGTTGAAGATGCGCTGGAAGCGGGCCATCGGCGGGAAGGTCCAATCCACTAGCTCGGGCCGCGAACCGTCCTTGTTCAGGAGGGGGTGTTCTTCAAAGTAGCCCTTGATGTACTTGAACATCCGGGTGTTGGGCAGTGGGTTTTCTTCGCTGGTCGCGGCGTGGAAAACCTCCACTGCAGAGGCGGTGGCCTGCGTGGCCGCGGCCAGCACGGTATTGACGACGATGTCCACCGGCACCAAGTCCATGGGCGCGCCGACGGCGGCCGGAAAGTCCGGGACGATCCCCCGCCCGTAGGCCACCACCAGCGGATCGGTCACTTTGAGCCCGTGGATCCAGCCTGGATGCGGGTCTTCGAGCGCGCCTTCGGTGACGCTGGGCCGCACGATGGCCAGCGGCACTTGGCCGCGGTGCTTGACGAGCAACTGTTCGCCCATGGCCTTGGTAAAAGTGTACACGTCATTCCAGCCATGCTGCCGCGCTCGGCGCATCCCCTCCTCGACCAGCTCGCGCTCGATCCAGCGGCGACAGCGGTCGTCAATCAGCTTTTGCAACCGGCTGTCCGAGAGCGTGCGGCGGTGGCTCTGCTCGACGATCTCGCGGCGGAATGCCTGCTGTTGCTCGGCGCTTTGCGCTCGGGCGCGGATTGCTTGGCAGAGGGCTTGCGCTTGGGCGATCTCTTCTTCGGGGACGAAAGCTCGTGGAGGGGTGCTGCCGTCGATTAGGTGCTGAATCGTGCGATCGACCGGCAGCACTCGCTCGGGGACGGCACCGGTGAGGCGGCCATTGACGTATGCGGTTGAGACGTGTACTAAGACGGGCTTTTTGCGGCCTTCGCGGGCCAGTCGCAAAAGCTCCTGGGGTGCTAAGGTGTTGAATTGGATCGCCGAATCGAGCGGTTCGTCAAAGGTGACGCTGGCCGCGTTGCCGATGATGAGGTCAACTTCCGCCAGCAGTTCGTCGCGCGACGCTTCGTCTAGCCCGAGGCCCGGCTGCTGCATGTCGCAGGCAAGGGCGCGCACCTTCTGCCGCGCCGCGGCAAAGGCGGCTGGTTCCTCTCGGCGGAAGCGGTCGAAGACAACCAACTTGAAGAGCTCGTCCAGCCGCGCCTCTACTGGCAGCGCGGCTTGGCCGGCTCCGCGACCGGGTCGCAACACGAGGTACAAGCGCCGCACACCGGGCAAATGGCGCAAGATCTTGGCCGTCAGCCCCTGCCCGTAAAACCCGGTGCCGCCGGTCAGCAACACGGTGCGGTCCTGATAGAATTCTCTGATCATAGATCATAGCGGAATGGACAAAAGCCCCATCCCGTGCAGCGAGTGGCCTGTCAGAACAGGGCTTAAAAACGCTGTAATATAGAAGGCGGGATGCTCGGCCACAAGGCGGCTCACTGCGCCGGACGCCTAGGATCGCGACCCTTACCACTGCGCCGATTCCGCTCTAGCCCTTGCTTGGTGATATAGGGGTGTTGGACCTGTTTTTCCAGTTTGCGGCGCTGGTCGGCCCAGTCTATGTCTCGTTTTCGCTTGGCCATGTTTTGATGTTATCTTTTTAATCGTTAATCGAGGTTAATCTACGCGCAAGGCCGCTCATGGGACAACCCAAGCTATGTCCAAACACTGGGTCTTGATAGCCAATCCAACCGCGGGCAACGCCCGCGCCCGCAACGTTGCCGAGCGAGCCGCCTTGGGGCTGCAAGACGCCGGTCGAGCGGTCGAGTTGCGCTACACGCGGGCCCAAGGCCACGCAACCAAGCTGGCGCAGCAGGCCGTGGCCGAGGGCGCTGAGCGGCTCGTGGTCTGCGGCGGCGACGGCACCATCGGCGAGACGCTCGCACCCCTCGCTGGCTCGCACACGGCCTTGGGGCTGCTGCCCTGCGGCACGTGCAACGACTTGGCCCGCGCCCTCGCCGTGCCGCTGCGAGTGGAAGCGGCCATAGGCAACCTGCTGTGCGGCGAGGTGCGCGCCATAGACTTGGGCCGGGCCGGCGACCGCTTCTTCGCCACAATCGCCGCCTTTGGCTTTGACGCCGAAGTCAATCGCCGCATGGAAAGTGCCCAAGGGCCTTTGTCCGGGCGGCCCCGCTATGTCTTGGAAGCGTTGCGGCATGTCATTGGCTACCAGCCGGTCCGGGTCCGCCTCTGTGGCGATTTCGGGGAGATTGAGCAAGAGGTGCTACAAGTATCTATCGCCAATGCGCGGAACTATGGAGGCAATTTGTGCGTTGCCCCAGATGCCGACTTAGGCGATGGTCTATTCGACGTGGTCGTCGTCAATGCGGTGCCGCGGCGGGCGATCCTGTCGCTGATGCTCCGCCTCTTTTGGCAAGGACACGTCCGCCATCCAGCCGTGCGCATCGAGCGCACGGCCCGCCTAGGGCTGCACACCGACGCGCCGCACAGCGTGTACGCGGACGGCGACTATCTAGACCAGACGCCACTCGTGCTGGAAATTAGCCCGGCAGCCCTGCGGGTGGTGGTGCCAAGTTCTTGCTCGCAGGGGGTGCGTTGCTGATATTGCCCCAAGGGGCGGCATTTCAATCACGACTTATTTCACAGCATCTTTATGGCTACCCGAGCACAGCAAATACGCCTTGGCATCTTCTTCTTGGTTTCCCTCGCCGTCCTCGCGCTCTTCTTCATCGCCGTCGCCGGCAGCCATCTCCTGCGCCAGCGCGATACCTATTACATCGAGTCCAACTCGCCCGTCAGCGGCCTCAACACAGGTGCAGACGTCAAGTACTTGGGCTTCAGCATTGGCCGAGTCGAGGACATTGCGATCGCACCGGATGATCTGGCCACCGTGGTCGTCGAGATTTCGGTCGAGAGGCGGCTGGCCGAAAACGCCATCCGCATCGACACGCAAGCGCGCATGGCCTCGCTGGGGATCACCGGCCTGAAGTACATCGAGCTTTTCGGGGGCAGCAACGACGCCCCGGTCCTCGTCCCAGGGTCCAAAATTGCCGCGGGCGAGACCTTTTTTAGCAGCATGCAAGAGCGCGCCGAAGTGCTCAGTTCCAAGGTCGAACAAACCATCGACAACCTAAACGCGCTGCTCAGCAGCGAAAACCAGCGCGTCTTCACCGAACTACTGAGCAACGCGGGCAATCTGCTGGCCACGGCCAACGCGCTGGTTGAGGACAACCGCTCCGCACTCGACGAGGCGGCGACCAATATGGCCGCCACTACTCGCTCGCTCGCCACGGCCAGCGCGACGTTGGCAGCGACGGCCGATTCCATGCACGCCTTGCTCCTCGGCGCGAAGCTGCAACAGACGGTTGATGACCTGCAAGTGACGATGCACGAGTGGCGCCAGCAAATGGACGGCCCGGTTCCCCTGCTCGTCGCGCGGATGGACACCATGATAAGCCATATCGACCGGACCTTTGTGGGCATTGATCAGACCGTGGGGGCCAGCCGGCAGAATCTCCTGCGCGCCATGCAGGAAATGGAGGAAACTTTGCAGAATATCCGCGAAACCACCGAGCTCATCCGCGAGAACCCCGCGGTGCTCATCCGAGGTCGCAGTGGTGCGACCCAATAGCCGAGTGCGCCGCTGCGGCCAAGCCCTCGTCTTGGCCGCAGCTCTATCTGGCTGCGCCCAGTTGCTAGGCGGCGACGCCAAGCTGCCGCAAAAGCGCTATTTCAAGCTCCATATCGAGACCTTGCGCGGTAGCTTGGAAGGTTCCGAGCGTCCGTACCCTTTCCAGGTGCAGGTCAAGGGCTTTGAGGTGCCCCGAGCCTATGACCGCACCCACATCATCCACCGCCGCGACCAGTACGAGTTGCGGCGCGACAACCTCCACCACTGGATGGAGCGCCCCGGCGACATGATCACCGACGCGGTCGAGCAGTACTTGCGCCAAGCCGACCTCTTTACCTATGTCGGCGGGGATCGCGACTTTTTTGAGCACCGCCCGGATTACGTGCTCAGCGGCTCAGTCAAAGCCATTGAGCACTTCGACAGCGACGACCTGTGGGCGGCCCGTCTCGTTATGACGCTGGAGCTGGTGAGGCAGGCCGACGGCCACGTTATATGGCAGGACGATTTCGACGAGGAGAAACAGGTGTTCTTCCCGGCCATGAAATACACAGTGGCCGCGTTGAGCGGCATTTTGGCCCAACAGATGAAAAAGGCTATCGAGGCGATCGACTTCAAGTTCCGCAACAAGCAGCGACCCGCGCTCGTCGCAACCGACGAGGAAATCGCTCCAGCGGCTCGAGATACGGTGCTGCAAACCGAGGCCGCTCACTACGAGCTCATACCGGGAAAACTAGCCCCCTAGGACTTGGCATGTACAAGCTACTCTACCTCCTGATCGCCCTGCCGTTGCTCGCCGGCCCAGCCTTGGGCAACAGCTATACTTGGGTCGCTCCACCTGGGCGCGGCCAACTCGAACAGGATCCAACCCTGATTCCCAAGGGCAAGGGCTTTCTCTTCGTGCCGACGATGACCGGCGCCCTCAACGAGCCGAGTTTTCTCGTCTTACAGGGCAACAAGCCCATCCGCGAAGCCGCCCCCGGCACCGGCGTGTTACTCTCGCCTGGCAGCTACAGATTACTGGTCGGCTCGGGCACGGACATCCAGATGATGAGCCATACCGTGCCGATCCAAGAGGGCATAACGACCCTAATAAAGCCCTTCTGGGCCGGACTAGTCATCAACGTCATATCCGAAAACCGCGCCTCGATCAACGAATCCTATGAACTGTACCGGGAGTCCTCGCAGGAAAACTACGGCCTCGGTTTCGGTATCGAGGAGGAGCGAGGCGAGGCGGTCAAAACGTGGCTCCTGCCCCCAGGCGTTTACTCGGTAGTGCAAGTCGGCGACAACGTATCAACCACCCGCAAGTTCAGCGTCCGCCTAGAGCGAGGCGAGTTGGTCCAGCGCAACCTAGTAGTGGACACCAGCGACAAGAGCTTCATCGGCTTCTACCCCTCGGCCCAGCATGGCCTCCTCTCTCAAGTAGCTGACTCGCACTGGAAGACCTCCTTGCAGCTAAGCGGCTCGCCCCGACTATCGACATCGCAGAATACCATCGGTGCAGATCGCTCGATCCTCTTGCTTTCCGCTGAGGTCATCGGCAGCAGCGTCTATAACACGGACCGCCACTACGCCAATCTGTGGCTAGACTTTGAAGAGGGCTTCACCCGCGAGGAAGGCGACGCCTTCCGCAAGACCACCGACGACAAGTTCGAGGTCCGCGCTACGTATATTTACCGGCTTTCCAAGCGGATCGGCCCCTATTTGCGCGGGGTGTTCAACACCAAGCTGTTCGCCAAAGAGGAACGCTTCGACCCGCCGCAAAGTGTCCTGATTCGCAATGACGACGGCCAGATAATCGAGACAAAGACGGACGTGAAAAAGTTTACCCGCTCCCCGGCCCTTAGCCCCCTCGAACTGCGCCAAGGCATCGGTATCAACTCCCAGGTCATCAGTAGCTTTCCCCTAAACCTCGACATGCGCGTTGGCTTTGGAGCACGTCAAATCTATGTCACCGATACCTATGATCTAAACTCCTCCCGCACCATCGCCAAAAAGTTGGAGGACAAGACCACCACCGGCTTGGAGGCCGTGCTGCTTCTCCGGTCGCGTTTCTCGCGCTTCCCCAGCTTGGATTCGGAGTTTGACATCCTCATCCCGGAGACGGCCATCGACACTTGGGAATTCACTTGGGAAAACCGCTTGCGCTTGCCGCTTAGTCGCTTCATCAACATGGTTGTCGTCTTTGAGTTCGAGCGCAAGCCGCCGGTCCAGCGGATGCAATCCACCCAACAGGTTCTGCTGCGCCTCAACTATTTGCTATGACCTGGGTGCAAGGCGACGACTTGGGGATCGCGCTCGGGGGCGCGCTTTCGCTGCACACCATCGGCGCACTCGCCTCCCAGGTGCGTGCCCTCATCGCCGAGCACCCGCGCTCCGCGCTCCGCGCCGACTTGCGCCAAGTCGAACACCTCGACACCGCCGGGGCCGTCTTCCTGCGCGGCTTGCCCGACCTCGCCCGCGCCTTGGACAAGGAACTCCGCCTCGACGGACTGCCCGCCCACTTGCAGCCCTTTTTCGAGTTTGCCACGCCCGCGCTGCCGCCCGCGCCGCCCGCGCCGCGCCGCGCCGCCCTTGAACGCCTCGGCGCGTGGGTTCGCACTTGTGGCGTCCGCACTGCCGACTTTCTCTACCTGATGGCCGACCTGACCGTTTTCTCAGTCCTCGCCCTGTTCCGCCGCGATCAGATTCGCCGGGGCAGCTTTGGCGAGCAAGCGTACGCGATTGGCGCGCAGGCCCTGCAGATCGTCGGGCTGGTTCTCTTTCTCGTCGGCGCGGTTTCGGCCCTCCAGTCCGCGGCCCAACTCCGCCAGTTCGGGGCCGATATTTTCGTCGCCAACCTGCTGGGGATTGGCTTGACCCGCGAGTTGGGGCCGCTGATGACCGCGATCATGGTGTCTGGCCGCTCCGGGTCGGCCATTGCCGCCGAGATCGCCACCATGAAGTTCACTGAGGAATTGGACGCCCTACAGACTATGGGAATTGACCCCCTGCGCTTTGTGGTGGTGCCCAAGCTGTGGGCCATGATCGTCTGCCTGCCGCTTTTGACGATCATGGCCAACTTCGTTGGCATCCTCGGCGGCACCTTCGTCGGCTTGGTGTCGCTGGACATCCCGGCCACGGTGTTTCTCAACCAAGTACTATCGTCACTCTTTCTCAAGGATTTGCTCACCGGGCTGGTCAAAAGCGCGTCCTTCGCGTGGCTTATCGCGATCATCTCGGTGCATCACGGCCTCAATTTCAGCGGTGGGGCCGAGGGCGTCGGCCGGGCGACGACCTCGGCGGTCGTGTCGTCGCTGTTTGGGATCATCCTCCTCGACGCCTTCTGGGGCATTGTCTTCTATCTGAAATGGTGACCCACGCCATCGACATCCAAAACCTCTGCGTGTCCTACGGCGAGACGGCCGTCCTGCGCGGAATTGACGCGCAGGTAAAAGAAGGGGAAATCGCCGTCGTGCTCGGCGGCAGCGGTTGCGGCAAGAGTACCTTGCTCAAAGCAATCATCGGCTTGGTGCAACCCGCCTCGGGCCGCGTCGAAATCCTCGGCCAAGACGCGACTACCCTCGGCGAGGAGGAGCTAGCAGCCCTGCGCAAGCGGCTGGGCGTCATGTTCCAATACGGCGCTCTGCTCAATTCGTTGACGGTTGAGCAAAACGCCGCCCTGCCCTTGGAAATGCACGCGGACTTGGAGCCGGCCCTGATTGGGGAGATCGCGCGCACCCGGCTCGCCTCGGTGGGCTTGGGGCATGCCTGCGACCGCTACCCCGGCGAGCTGTCGGGCGGGATGCGCAAACGCGCCGCTCTCGCGCGGGCCATGGTCATGGACCCGGAGATTCTCTTCTGCGACGAGCCGGGCGCGGGCCTCGATCCGGTCACCGCGGCCGAGATTGACGCGCTGCTCCTCACGCTCAACCGCGAGCTGGGCATTACCATCGCCATTATCACCCACGAGCTACTCAGCATTGAGCGGCTCGATGGCCGCCTCATCATGCTCGACCAAGGTCGCGTGGCATTTACCGGCACGGTTGCCGCGGCCAAGCACTCGCAGCACCCGGTCGTCCGCTCTTTCTTTTACCCGTCCGATTCGTCCGCATGAAAACCATCATCATCGCCGCCCTGAGCAAAAACAGGGTCATTGGCCGCGCCAACGCCATTCCTTGGCACTATCCGGCCGACATGCAGCACTTTCGCCGCGTCACGCGGGGCCACGCAGTCGTAGCCGGCCGCAAAACCTACGACACCTTTCAGACGCGGCCTTTGCCGCAGCGCCGCAACTTCGTCCTCACCCGCAATCCGGCCTACCCGGCCGCGGGCGCGGTCGTCTGCCAGAGCTTGGCCGAGGTTTTGCAACGCGCCCGCAGCATTGGCAGCGAAAAACTCTTTGTGCTCGGGGGGGGCCAAATCTATGAGCAGGCCCTGCCCTTGGCCGACGAAATGATCCTGACGCACTTGCCCATCGAAGTCGAGGGCGACGCGTACTTTCCGGCGTGGGACGAAGGCGAATGGGAGATGGTGGAAAGGCGATGCAAAGGCGAGTTGGTCTTTGCGACCTATCGCCGCGGCTGAGAATGTACGCAAAAAGGGCCTACATTTCAGCAGGCCCTCTTAATCACGCACCACCAAATTGGCTCGGTTTACTCCACGACGACGACGTTGTTCTCCGAGCCAAATTCGTTGGGCACGACAGGAGCCTTGGGGTCGTTGCGCCATTCGCCGTCAATCTGATAGCGGTATTCGTACCGCCCCGGCGTCAGCGTGGTCCACGTCGTCCACAGGCCCTTTTTCTGCTGCCGCAACGACCGCCGTTCCCAGTTGTTAAAATCGCCCAACACCACAACGGCGTTTGCGCTGGCGACCTGCAAGCGAAAGTAAACCCGTTTTTTGCTCGTCATAGCCATCCTCAATAGAATATCAAGCGTGGAAAAAAGTGACTCCATTGACGATAGGTGCAATCCAGCAGAAGTCAAGGATAGGTACTCAACAGTGCCTTCAAGCCATCGGCGTTAGTGGCCTAAGCGACTCGTGTGCAACATCCATTCTCAACAGAAGGCAAACCATGTTTCAACAGTTAGAAATGGCGCCAGCCGACCCCATCATGGGGCTGAGCGCGGCGTTCAAGAGCGATGCGAATCCAAACAAAATCAACCTCAGCGTCGGCGTCTATCAGGATGCGAGCGGGCAGACGCCGGTTTTGGCTTCGGTGCAAACGGCGCAAGAGCGCGTCTTGGCCGCGGAAAAGACCAAGAGCTATTTGAGCATTGAGGGCAGCTCGGAATACGGTGCTGCCGTGCGGGAGCTGATTTTGGGCGTCGGGCACGAGGCGGCCGAGCGCGCCATCACCGTGCAAAGCCCCGGCGGCACTGGTGCCTTGCGCCTAGCCGGCGATTTCCTCGCCCAGCACCTAGGCGATCGGTCCGTGTGGATGAGCGAGCCGACTTGGGCCAATCACCCCAAGATCTTTGCCTCAGCCGGCCTACGGGTCGAGACCTATGGCTATTTCGACGCCCGTGCCAACACCCTCGACGCGGACGCCTTGCTCGCCGCGCTCGGGCAGATCCCCTCCGGCCACGTAGTGCTGCTGCACGGCTGTTGCCACAACCCCACCGGCTGCGACCCCAGCCCAGCCACTTGGCGGCAGATCGCTGAGGTCGCGGCCGAGCGCGGCCTGTTGCCCTTAGTCGATTTTGCCTATCAGGGGTTTGGCGACGGGTTGCGCGAGGACGCGGTCGGCCTGCGGGCGCTCGGCGACGCAGGTTGCGAGCTGCTTGTGGCCAGCTCCTTTTCCAAAAACTTCGGCCTGTACAACGAGCGCGTCGGCGCGCTGACTCTGATAGGCGCGGACGCCGAGGCCGCGCTGAGGGCCTTGAGCCACCTCAAAATCGCAGCGCGCACCAATTACTCTAATCCCCCGGCCCACGGCGCGGCGATCGTCTGCGAAATCCTCGGCGACTCAATGCTGCGTCGCCAATGGGAAGGCGAATTAGCCGAGATGCGCGAGCGGATCAACCGCGTGCGCCAACGGCTCGTCGCTCGGCTCGGCGAGCAAGGTGTGGGCCGCGACTTTTCGTTTATCGAGCGGCAGCGGGGGATGTTTTCTTTCTCGGGCTTGAACGCCGAGCAGGTCGAGGTGCTGAGGGAACAGTACGCGATCTACATCGTAGCGGGAGGGCGCATCAACGTCGCCGGCCTGACCGAGGACAACCTCGACTACTTCTGCAAAGCGGTGGCCGCCGTCTCGTAGGGGCGACTCGCGAATCGCCCCTACTGCACGGAAAAACTTAGGGCGCGCACCAGCACCGGGGCGCCGGTGAGGATTTCCGCTTGGCTCGACAGGGTGTTGCCGTCGTCGTACACCATGGTCTCTGGCCGGCCTAGAGCAATGTCATCGTCGCCGCGCAAAACCGCGATGGGTTCGGGGTGCTGGAGAAATTCGATCAATGCCTGATCGAGCTGTTCTAGCCCGAGAAAGCGGTCGATTTGCCCCTCGCGGACAAGGGTGGCGAATTGCTCGTAGAACGGCTCGGCGTTTTCGGCCAATAGCTGCGGCCCGGCGAGGAAGTACAGGGTATAGACTTGATCGATCTCGTTGAAGGTAATCCACTTGTTCTCGCCGGGGCCGTATTGGACGATGTCCGAATAGACGAATTGTTCGTCAAACAAGGTCTCTAACGCGCCGGCCGAACTGCACAGAAAGGCGTGGACCTCGGCGTCGCGGCTTAGCTTAAAGCGCAATTGTACCTGGTCGCCTTGCTGCAATTGCACGCCCTCGGCCAGCTCGACAGCTTGGGCGACGCCTCCTGCTTCGCGCTTGGCAATCAGGTGCAAATCCACTTCAACTGGCTCATCGCTCGCGCCGGTTCCAAGCTGGCGCGAGGCAACCTCATGGCGCACGTCCCGCGCCAAGAGGCGGGCGGTGCGGGCCGCCACTAGCTCGCCGCTGGCTCGCTCGACTAAAAACATCCGCACGTACATCCACGGGGCATCCGCTTCGAGCCGCCCACCCAAGGCAAGGGGGGCGCGCCCCCCTTGCCTTAGGCCCACCAATTCCCCGCCGCGCCACCGCTTCCCGGTCGTGTCCGCCAGCCCCACTGCGATCTCGGCCCTCATCAGCGCGGACAGCAAGTAGTCGTTGAGCACCTTGGTCTCCTCGGTTTGCACGCCGGCGGGGTCGCGCAAGCCCAGCCAGTCAACCTCGCCCTCCCGGACTTCGACGATTCCCACTAGGTCTTGAGCTACAGCCGCCAGTTGACGGCTTTGCTCGCGCCCGCCGATAAAGGGTACACAGCCGCCAAGCGCGAGGGCGAGGGCAATCACCAAGCTAGCCATGGCACTGCTCCAGCCGCCGCAAAACGGGCAACAGCATATCCTCGGCCACGCGCTCCCAACTCATCTTCCGGGCCGCGGCATAGCCTTCGGCAAGCAGCCTGTTGCGGCCGGTCGCGCCTGTGGACAACTGGCGGGCCAAGGCACTGGCCACCACCTGACTTTGCAATGCTTCGGCCTGTGTGCATTCCCGCACTCCAATCGGCTGGCCGGCGCAGGCCGCCTCGTCGAGCTGGGTATAGGCACCCTCGATAAAACCGCCCAATCCCGCCTCGCCAGCGGCTTGGCACACAAAGCCGCGGCAACCGCACACATCGCTGACCACGCTGATGGTGCCAGCGCTTAGGCACTCGACTTGAGAGATGCCGAAAGGCTCGTAAATCGACTGCCCGAACTCCACGTCGCTACCTCGGCGCAAATCGGCAAACTCCGCATTGGCTGGCAGGAACGCGCAGCTTTGCTGATCCCACCCGAATTGATTGACGAAAAGTGCTTTGACGGCGCGCGTCCGCGCATTAAAGGCGCGGACTAAAAGGTCGAATTTTAGCTCGCCGCTGCTGAGGTCGCTCCCCCCCTCGCGGTGGACCAGCGGCCAACCGTACGCGGCCATGCGCTGGACATCCTCGGGGTCGCGGCGGCCGGTCTCGGTCGCCAACGCAATAAAAAGCACCCGTTGCCCTCGCTCCCACAGGTGGCGATCGAGGTGTTCGAGTACTAGCAAATCGCGCCACAACCCCTTGCTCGCGACGAGGCGAGCGACGTGCGTGAAGACCAGATCCGGGGTCCAACCCAAGAGCGCGGCCCCGCTGGCCCGCACCTTTTCCCGCGCTGCCTCCCGCTCGGCCACGGACAACTCGGCGGCCGGCACCCCGTTATATACGAGGTCGATGGGGCGAGCGGCGAATTCCGGCCCGAGAAAGCGCAACTCCTCCACCACCCAATCGCCGACGGCGAGGACTGCGTCGAGACGGTAGGCTTGGCTGACGAGGGCGTGTTTGAAATAGCCGTCTTGCGGGCCGAATAGCTCGTCGATGTATTGGCCGTTTGCTCGCGCTTGGCGCAGCGCATTGTAAAAGGCAATGTCGCGCCCGGGCCGCTCCTCCACCAAGAGCCGCACGGTGGCCACTTCGTGCGCGTAGAACAAGGTCTTACACGCCGCATCGCTCATCAGGGCCTTGAAGGCAGTGCCTAGCCCCATGAATTCATGCGCCAACAGCAAGAAAGGCGCGTCCCCGACCAGTGAGCGCACGGCCGCGAAACCCGGCTCGGCCAAGCGCAGGTATTGCTCGTATTCCCAGTGCTGTTCGTAGCGGTGCGATTCGAGGCCAAAGCGGAGGAATAGGTCGCGTTTGAATTCGTTTAGCCGCTGGGGCGGGTGGCTCACATCCACCAGCAGCACCTCTGGCGCGGCGCGGCGTCCGTCTTGGATCAGCAAGCGCCGGCCATAGACCAGCCGCACGCCAAACGCCCGCTCGACTGCGCTGAGCCGGTCGGCGACTTGCGCGGCGCGGATGTTGCGACTGGCGTCGTAGAGGATCTCGCCGTCCGGGCCGAGCGGTTGGGCACCGTCTGGATCGGCTAGGGGGCCGAGCAGGATGGTGCGCTGGCAATGGCTCTGGTAGCTGCGGGCCGTAATCAGGCCGCGCAGAACCGCGCCGATGCCACCGGCTTGCTGCACGGCTTCGTGCGTGACGTGGACGAGCGTGGTCATCCTTTCAATCGCCGATCATTCAAGTGGCCCACTCGTGCAGCGGAGGGAAGGGTTCTACTTCGAGTGTCGGGGCCGCTATGCCCGTAATGGTCGCAATCAGTTCTTCGCCGAGGGGGGTCGGACGAGCGAATATGTCGTGCTTGATCTCCATAACACCGCCTTTGGCCATGTTTTCACACGCCTTCATAATCTGGCCGAGCGCGTATTTCCCATCCAAAGCCGAATGCAGGGATTGGCACGACAAGCCATAGCCTACCGTGCGCGTCGGATTGAACTGGGGGAAGGCGGCGAGGATATCGCGGTAAATCTCAGGCAAGCTATTGACATATTCGGCGGATATAGGCATTCATACCTCCTTGTGTTGATTATGAAAGGTAGTCTCTGACAAAATAGATCGCCGCCTAAGCCTCGACAAGGAAGCCAAAGCGTCTCACAGGTTCACGTGCGATTCCCCAAACACCCTTGGTGTCGTGAGGTTAGATTCGCAATTTTTCTCATCCATGCTCAGATTTACTTTCCTGTGAGGAACCATGCCGCCTAGCACCTTTCTTCCCCCCCCTGCTTACGACCAGCTCGTCGAGCTAGCTTTGCGGGAAGACCTCGGCACTGTAGAGGTAGAAGCCGATCTGACCGCTGCTTGGACCGTGGCCGGCAATGCCGAGGCTCGCGCTCGCATCATCGCCCGCCAAGCCGGCGTCGTCGCTGGCATTGAAATCGCCCGCGCAGTCTTCGCCCGTCTCGACGGGAGCATTGCCGCGTGCGCCGAGGTCGCCGACGGGGACGAGGTCGCAGCAGGCCAGACCCTCGTCCGCTTGCAGGGCCGTGCGCGCGCGCTCTTGGCCGGCGAGCGCACCGCGCTCAATTTCCTGCAACAGCTTTCGGGCGTGGCCACCCTGACCCAGCGCTATGTAGAGGCCCTAAGCGGCACGGCCACGCGCATCACCGACACCCGCAAAACCACCCCAGGCTGGCGGCACTTACAGAAGTGGGCCGTGCGCTTGGGCGGCGGCGTCAATCACCGCATGGGCCTGTACGACGCCGTGCTGATCAAGGAAAACCACGCCGCGGCCGCGGGCGGCGTCCGCGCTGCCATCCGCAAGGCGCAGAGCCAAGCAGCGCCGATCTACGTGGAAGCCGAAAATATCGGGGAGGTTGAGGAAGCTCTTGCGGGCGGCCCGGACCGCATCCTGCTCGACAACATGGACGCGCCGACCCTGGGCCGGGCCGTGGCGCTCATCCGCGCCGCCAATCCCGCCATTGAGATTGAGGCCACCGGCGGTTATACCTTGGCGACCGTGCGCGAGGCCGCGGCCGCTGGTGTGGACCTCGTGTCGATCGGTGCCCTGACGCATTCGGCACCAGCGTTGGATCTAAGCATGCTTTTTGAGGATAGAAGCGTCTAACCGGCCCGCCATTTGCAATAGGGATTGCGCACGAGGTTGGCGTTGTAATAGCGCGGATCGCCCGATACTTCGACGCCGACCCAAGGCGGCTCCTCTACGGTCTCGTCCCGGCGGCTCAACTCGACTTCGGCGAGCACCAACCCCTCGTTTTCTCCAGAAAAAACGTCGATGGACCAGACCTTGCCCGCCCAAGGCAAGGTGTAGCGCGTCTTTTCGATGTGGGGCTGCTGGCACAAGGTTGCGAGGATGCTCTCGGCGTCTTGGCGCGGGATTTCGTATTCGTACTCGCGGCGCGCGATGCCGCTGGTCGGTCCCTTGAGCGTCAGTACCGCCCGCTCGCCCTCAATTCGCACGCGCACCACACCGCCATCTTCGGTGGGAATGTAGCCCTGCCGAAAGGCGACGCCCGCTAGCTGGCTGAGGCAAGAGCGGTCGGCCACGAGGTACTTGCGCTCGATTTCCCAGGACATCGGTTAGGCGGCGGCGCGGTTGCTGAGGCTGTGTCGCTCTGGCCCCGCGGAGACGTAGCAAATGCGGCCCTTTCCTTTGTCCCCCCAATTCGTCCCGCATACCACCGATATGGTCATGGTGTGTGCTCCTCTAGGTGCTTGGCCAACCCGCGAGCTAAGTCGCCGCGCAAAACCCCGATCACTTGGGCGTCCTCGCGGCCAAAGCCCTGAGTCAGCACTTCCATTGTCTGTACTTGAAAGACGCGCGTACCTCCGCGCTCCAAGCGAGCTAATTCGCGCAGGGTTCGCTGGGCTAGGTCGCTGCTGGCAAATACAAAGGCCAGTGCCTTGGCGCGGCGCACGGCCGACAGGCCGACGACCGTGGCCCCAGAGCGGCAGCCGATTCCCAAGAGCGCGGACAGTTGCGCCGATGGGTTGAGGCGGGGCAGTACCTGCTCAGACAAAGGCCGGCGCGATGGGGGCCGATCCGCGCGCCGCCGAAATGTTGGCTGCTTCGAGTACGCCGATTACCCGGCTCGCGGATTCCGGGGTAATGACGAGATCGGCGCGGCCCTGCAAGTGCGCGAAAACGTTTTCGTAGTACGCGTCCCAGTTGGACTCGGCAAAGGGCACCTCGGTGCTCATCTGGCGGCCGTTGATCAGCGCCTTGACGAGAAACTTGCCGCTCACATCCTCGATCGCGCCCTGCGTACCCAGCACCCGCCAGCGCGGCCGCGGACTCATCGACAGGTTGGACATGGTCAGGGTGGCTGTGCAGCCGCTTTGGAAGCGCAGCGAGTATTCGGAGTGATCCTCGTTGTCGTATTTTTTCCACGCGGGATTTTTGACTTGATAGCCGCTGACCGCGGCGATTTTTTCCGGGACGATATTCAAAATCCAATCCGTAAAATGCGCGCCCCAGTCGTAGATGGCCCCGCCGGAGATTTTGCGGTTGGAGCGCCACCAAGTCCCCTGCTCGCCGTAGCCGCAAAATCCGGCCTCAATGCGGAAGACGCGGCCAATGATTTGCTCTTTGAGAATTAGATCGCGCAACACCACAAAGTCGCCGTCCCAGCGCCGGTTGTGGAACGTCGAGATCAGGGCCTTGTTCTTTTTGGCTGCCGCCCGCATGCGCTTGACTTCGGCGCTGGTAATGGCGAGGGGCTTCTCGCAGACCACGTGGACCCCAGCGTCGAGGCACTGCACCCCTAGCTTGGCGTGCGTGTTGTGCGGGGTGATGATTGTCACCAAGTCCAAGTTTGCGCTGCGCAGCATAGTGCCGACGCGGCCGTAGGTCTTGATGCCGGGGAAGTCTTCTTCCGCTACTTGACGCCGCTCGTCATCCAGCTCGCAGACCGCAGCTACTTCTACGCCCTCGTTCTTGGCCATGGAGGTCAAGTGTAGCTGACCCATGTTGAACGCGCCGCCGTAGCCTATGACACCTACGCGAAAGTGCTCCTGTTTTTTTGCCGCCACAGTGTGCTCCTCTGTTAAAAATTAGTGGTCAGTGGTTAGTGCCTCTAGCACCACTCCCGGAGGCCCGGTCCAGCCACTAACTCTGAGGCCGCGAATCTGCAAAATGCCGCCGTGCGCGTCAATGCGGTTGGTTTGTCCGCGCCCCTGTCTTTTGCTACGTTAAGCGCGACAAAATTGTCCTCTCCACAACTTAAATCCCATAACTTAAATCCCATGCGACAGATGGAAACGAGACTAACGAGAAAAGACCTAGTCTTCATCGGCGGCTGCTTGCTCGTCGCCGTCGTTAGTTTGGCCGTTGGAATCCACTATTTCTATCGGGCCTTCCCCGAAGCCTCCATCGACATTCCGCGTCACCCGCGACGAGGCTGCGGTGCAGGCGGCCGATTTTCTCGCGGCTCGTGGCTTTGACCTCTCCGGCTACCGCCACAGCGCCATTTTCCGCTACGATGGCCAGACCAAGACCTTCCTCGAACGCGAGCTGGGTCTCGAGGGGGCCACGCAGGTCATCGGCGATCCCGTGCAGTTGTGGCGCTGGAGCAACCGCTGGGTGCGGGAGCTGGAAAAGGAGGAGTTCCAAGTCGCGGTTACGACCTCTGGCGAACTCGTCAGTTTTAGCCACCTCATTGAGGAAGAAGTGCCCGGCGCGAGCCTCGAAGAAGCCGCCGCCCGCCGCTTGGCCGAGACTTTTCTCACCAGCGAGCTGGGCCACGACCTCGCCACACTCGACTTCGCAGAGGCGCAGGCCAAGGAGCGCCCCAACCGCATCGACTACACCTTTAGCTATAAGCTGCGCGACTACGCCATCGGCGAGGCCCACTACCGCTTCTATGTGCGCCTCCAAGGCGACCAAATCGGCGGCTTTGGCGAGTATCTCAAAGTCCCCGAGGCTTGGCAGCGCGACTACGCCGAACTGCGGTCGCGCAACGAGACTACGGGCTTGGTGGCCGGGACCTTGCTCATTCTGACCGTGCTGGCGATGCTGGTCGCGTTCTTTGGCGGCGTCCGCGCCCGAGACATCCGCTATAAGACCGCAGCGATCTTCGGGGGCATCGCCGCCGCGCTAACCCTGCTGGCCCAGCTCAACAACCTGCCGCTGACCGCGTTTGGGTACGACACGACCGATACTTATGGGTCTTTTCTGACGGGTCAGTTGCTCAACAGCCTGTTCGCCGCCGCGGCCCAAGGCATCTTCATCTTCTTTCTCACAGCGGCCGCCGAGCCTTTGTACCGACGCCACTACGCAGGTCAAATCCAGATCGGGGGCCAGTTTACGCCAGCCGGCCTGCGCACGAAGCGCTTTCTCCTCGGCACCATCCTCGGCTTGGCCATGACCCCGGCCTTCTTGGCCTACCAAGTCCTCTTTTACATCACAGCCGAGCAGTTCGGCGCTTGGAGCCCGGCGGACATTCCCTACAGCGAGATGGTCAATACGTATATCCCTTGGATCATGGTGCTGTTGATCGGCTTTATGCCCGCGGTCTCCGAGGAGTTCATATCCCGGGCGTTTTCGATTCCCTTCCTCCACAAATACCTCAAGTCGCGCTGGGCCGCAGTCTTTATCGCGGCCCTTATATGGGGGTTCGCTCATGCCGGCTACCCGCAACAGCCCTTTTACATCCGCGGCCTTGAGGTGGGTATCGGCGGTATTGTCATCGGCTATATCTTTCTCCGTTTCGGGATCCTCGCCCCCCTCGTATGGCACTACACGATCGATGCCCTGTACACGTCCCTAATCCTCTTCCGCTCGTCCAACAGCTACTTCGTCGTTTCAGCGGCCTTGTCGGCGGGCCTGATGTTCCTGCCCTTGGCAGTGGCCCTCGTCCTCTACCTGCGGCAGCGTCGCTTCGCCGACCCAACGCCCTTGCTCAACAAAAGCGATGCGCCCACAGCCCCGGAAGCCGGCGCAGACGAGCCTACAGCACCCCGGCCCACAGCCCCGGCCCCCGCGTTTGCCTATACCCCGCTGTCTAAGCGGCGCATGGGTTGGGCCGCTGCGGTGGTCGTGGCCTCGTTGGGCTTTTTCGCCCTCGACTACGAGAAGCCGCTCGACTTTGTCGACGTCCACCTGACCCGGGCCGAGGCCGAGGCCAAGGCCATCGAGCATCTAGAGGCGACCGGCGCGGATGCCGCGGCATACGAGGTGGTCACTTACTATCAGAACCAACCGAACACTATGGCAATCCGCTACATCCTAGAGCGCGACTCAGTGGCCGTGGTCAACCGCCTATACCAAGAAGATCTTTTGGCCAGCTTGTGGATGACGCGCTTTTTCCGCTACGGAGAAAAGGAGGAATACAAGGTCGCTGTCCATCCAGAAGACGGCTCCCTCTACAGCATGAGCCACCTGCTGGCCGAAGAGGCCGCGGGCGCGGACCTCAGCGAGGCGCAAGCCCGCGAGATCGCCGTTGAGCACCTGCGCTCTTTTGGCCTCGCTGCCGAGCGTTTGGAACTGAAGGAATCCTCGTCGGAAAAGCTCCCCAACCGCCGCGATCACCGCTTCGTCTTTGAGGCCGCAGAGGGCGACGAGCGCAACGTCGATGAGCTGCGCTATCGGGTGCGGGTCAACGTGGCCGGCGACGAGCCGGTTTCTATCTATCGCTTCCTCCGCGTACCCGAGGCTTGGGCGCGCGA
The DNA here is from genome assembly GCA_958295495.1 of uncultured Latescibacterota bacterium. Classification (GTDB taxonomy): domain Bacteria; phylum Latescibacterota; class UBA2968; order UBA8231; family UBA8231. The sequence continues at coordinate 4,287,575 of OY282352.1, read as the reverse complement.
GTACAAGGAGAGCACCACGCTCAAAACCGCGCTTTTCGGCCTGCTCATCGCCTTAATTGCCGCCGTGGTGCTCCACGGCCTGTGGCTGCTCGTGCGCCGCGTGCGGAACGAGGGCATAGCTTGGGCACCGCTGGTCAAAATCGCCGCGGTGGTCGTGGCCTTCCTCCTCCTCAGCCAGCTCAATGGCCTGTCGGTTGTCGAGCGCGCCTACGATACCCGCCTCGCGCTGTCGATCTTTACCATTACTCAGATACTTGGCGTCGTATTGGGCAGCTTGGGGGTCGGCTTGCTGATCCTCGCGGCCCTCGGCTTGGCCACCAGCCTCTATCCAGACTGGCCGGCGCGCCTGCGGGCCGCCCGGCGCGTGCCCGAATTCCGCGACGCCATCGTCGGGGTCGCGCTGGTCCTTATCGCCATAGAGTCGTGTCAGCACTTGCTCGGCTACGTGCAAAGCCAATTCATCGCCTCCGACCCGAGTCTCGGCTTGGGGCTACCCTCTGGATTGGACCAGTATCTGCCCTTTTGGAATCCCCTGCCCGACGGCTTAATGTGGGCCATCTTCGTCCCGGTTGCCGCGGGCTTGGTGCTCTACTATAGCCGCGTCGTGATAAAAAAGAGGCTCTACGGGGTCTTGGCGGGCTTGGGGTTGGGATTGGTTATGTCCGGCACCAACGCCGTCCACTTTGACGAGTTCCTCTTTGAGCTGTTGACGTTTGGCACCAGCATCGGCTTCGCCGTAGCCGCAATCGTCTTGGTTTTGCGGAACAACCTCCTCGCGTACGCGCTATTGGGGTTTGCCTCAGTGCTCTCGGCGGTCAAGGGCCTAGGCGCACTGTCCGCCCCGGCCTATCAGTTGCAAGCCGGCCTCCTGTTGCTGCTGGCTCTCGTGCTCGTCTTCTGCCTGTGGTGGCGCTTGGGCCCCGAGCGCGTATCCTAGCGCGGATGATGGAGCTTATTTCATGCCGTCTTGCTGGGGGCATCGTTCGAGCGCCTAGTGCCTACTTCATCGCCGCCACTTTACAACGCTGGCCTTGGTCGCTTGTGAACCGTTCCTCCCACAGCAGTATGGGGCCACTACGAAAAGGGAACCACCTAAGCTTTACACCACGGCCGGAGCTGGGCACTGGCTACCCGCACCGAGCCTAAAGAAAGGACATGCCTTATGCGCGTACTCGTAACCGGCGCGGCCGGCCGCGTCGGCTCCACAGTGGCCCGCGGCCTCGAGGCCCGCCACAAGGTGCGCGGCCACGACCGCGTACCCATGCCCGAGCTTGCCGATACCGTCGTCTCTGACCTCGCCGACTTCGACTCTATGTTAGAGGCCACTCGCGGCGTCGATGCCGTTGCTCACATCGGGGGCCTGCCCGGCGGCCATGAGTGGGAGACCATGCTGCAAAGCAACTTCATCGGCACGTACAACGTCTTTGAGGCCGCTCGCCAAAACGGCGTCAAGCGCGTCGCCTATGCCAGCCGCGCCGGGGTCTTGACCCTCTATCCGCGCAGCATCCCCCGCACGGTCGAGATGCCTACCACGCCGGTGGGCATCTACACGGTCAGCAAGGTCTTCGCCGAGGCCCTCGCTCACTCTTTTGCCCATCAGCACGACATGGAATTTGTCTGCGTGCGCATCGGCAACTTCAACCTCGAACGCGACCAACCCGAACACCCGCACCATCTCAGCCACGGCGACTGCGTGCGGGTTTTTGAGCAGGCGTTGATCCATCCGGGTGTAAAGTTTGAAATCGTCTTTGGAGTGTCGGGCAGCAACTGGCCGCTCTACGACGTCGAACACGGCAAAAGGGCGATTGGGTACGAGCCGCAGGATTATTCGGAGGTGCCGGAAGAGGAATGGGGGAGGTAATCCAGCGCCCTAGCCTCAAACGGGCCTTGCCTAGATGCCTGCTTTCGCCGGCCCGGTGTTTGCCGACCGGCTGAAGTTGTATAGCCCCGGCAAGTTGCCCAACCCCATCGCGATCGACGATATGGCCTACCGCACGTTCACCCGCAATCAGCTCTTGGTGCGCTTCCTGTCGCGGATTCGCAGCAAGCGCACCGGGCAGGTATTCCTCGAATCGCGCGGCGAAGGGGTGCGAAAAATTCTGGAGGATGGCGAAGCGCACTCAGGCCGACGCCCAAAGTACGAGCTATTCGGCGATGAACTTCGCTTGACGTTGTGGGCCAAGGGAGTGCCAGCGGCCACCTGATTGGCAGGTCCCGCTCGTCGTAAGCACCTAGGCCTCTTGCCCTATCGAGGGAGGCCGGAACGATTCCCGCTCTACAGGATGGATCAGCAGCCAATTCGGCACCAGTTGAGGAGCGGTGAAGATGAGGTGGACAATCGGCCTGCTCGCCTCGTGCTGTCGCGGCTCCTCGAGCACGGCCAATTATGCGTACCAAGCCGAAATCGACGCGGCGCTGGGCATCGGCTAACGCATTTCCGTCTGCGGCGGGGTCGCGCTCTAGTGGCCAACAGGCTAAACTCGGCGATGGACCATTTGACGAAACCGTTGGTCTGAACATGCCGAGAGCCATCGCGTGGGTGCAGACCTGACCGCGGCTGAATACGCCTCAAGGTGGGCTTGCAGCAGGCTCTTATACAAGCAAGCGTAAATTTTCTTGACGCGTTGTTTTTATGGCGTATGTTGAGCATTCCATATCAGACAGGGGCCTTGCTGCGGTGGCCAGGCCCTGTTGGGTGCTTGGAGTCATTGCTGATTCCATATTTCGTAAGTCATTAAAAAACAGTATTCAACCGAAGGAGAGTCTTTAGATGAAACAGCCTTTATTGTTCAATCTCGTCCCCTTGTTGGTCGTGGTTCTGTTGGTGCAGGACAGCCGCGCTCAGGACACGCTTGAAGGGCATACGGAGCCGGTCGGTTCGGTGTCATTTTCGCCGGATGGGACGCTACTGGCGTCCGGGTCTCAGGATCGCACGGTGCGGCTGTGGAACGCGGCAACCGGCGAACCCATTGCCACCCTGACAGGGCATACGGGGTCGGTCTATTCGGTGTCATTTTCGCCGGATGGGACGCTACTGGCGTCCGGGTCATCAGATGAGACGGTGCGGCTGTGGAACGCGGCAAACGGCGAACTCATTGCCACCCTGACAGGGCATACGGATAGGGTCTTATCGGTGTTGTTTTCGCCGGATGGGACGCGCTTGGCGTCCGGGTCTTGGGATAACACGGTGCGGCTGTGGAACGCGGCAAACGGCGAACTCATTGCCACCCTGACAGGGCATAGGAGTCATGTCAATTCGGTGTTGTTTTCGCCGGATGGGACGCTACTGGCGTCCGGGTCATCAGATGAGACGGTGCGGCTGTGGAACGCGGCAAACGGCGAACTCATTGCCACCCTGACAGGGCATACGCGTTCGGTCTATTCGGTGTCATTTTCGCCGGATGGGACGCTACTGGCGTCCGGGTCATCAGATGAGACGGTGCGGCTGTGGAACGCGGCAACCGGCGAACCCATTGCCACCCTTGAAGGGCATACGCGTTCGGTCTATTCGGTGTCTTTTTCGCCGGATGGGCCGCTACTGGCGTCCGGGTCTCATGATGACACGGTGCGGCTGTGGAACGCGGCAACCGGCGAACTCATTGCCACCCTGACAGGGCATACGGATGAGGTCTATTCGGTGTTGTTTTCGCCGGATGGGACGCTACTGGCGTCCAGGTCTTATGATACCACGGTGCGGCTGTGGAACGCGGCAAACGGCGAACCCATTGCCACCCTGAGGCATACGAATTCGGTCAATTCGGCGTCGTTTTCGCCGGATGGGACGCTACTGGCGTCCGGGTCTTATTATGATACCACGGTGCGGCTGTGGCATGAGTCCGAGTGGATGGGACCCCCCCGTCTTACCGAGTTGGTGAAAGTCTCCGGCGACGAACAGGAGGGCAGGTCCGGGACGGCCTTGGCCAACCCCCTGGCCGTTGAAGTGAGAGACCAAGATGGTAATCCCTTACTCTTATCAGGTGTTCAAGTCACCTTTACGGTCACCGCCGGGTATGGGAGGCTCAATGGGCAGTCCACGGTTGTGCATGTAAGGACCGATGCCAATGGCCGGGCAGAGGCTATCCTGACTCTTAGTCCCCTTCTGGGAACAAACACTGTTGGAGTATCACTCGGACTCGGTGTGCGTGAGTTGGTGACGTTTAGTGCGGTGGGGGTTGGAACGCCGCCAGTGCCAGACAGAACCGGCGCACCCATTGCCACCCTTGAAGGGCATACGGATGATGTCTTAGCGGTGTCGTTTTCGCCGGATGGGACGCTACTGGCGTCCGGGTCAACGGATGGCACGGTGCGGCTGTGGAACGCGGCAACCCTGAAAGGGCATACGAAGTCGGTCTTATCGGTGTCGTTTTCGCCGGATGGGACGCTACTGGCGTCCGGGTCAACGGATGGCACGGTGCGGCTGTGGAACGCGGCAACCGGCGCACCCATTGCCACCCTTGAAGGGCATACGGATGATGTCTTATCGGTGTCGTTTTCGCCGGATGGGACGCTACTGGCGTCCGGGTCAACGGATGACACGGTGCGGCTGTGGAACGCGGCAACCGGCGCACCCATTGCCACCCTTGAAGGGCATACGAAGTCGGTCTTATCGGTGTCGTTTTCGCCGGATGGGACGCTACTGGCGTCCGGGTCAACGGATGGCACGGTGCGGCTGTGGAACGCGGCAACCGGCGCACCCATTGCCACCCTTGAAGGGCATACGGAGTCGGTCTTATCGGTGTCGTTTTCGCCGGATGGGACGCTACTGGCGTCCGGGTCAACGGATGACACGGTGCGGCTGTGGAACGCGGCAACCGGCGCACCCATTGCCACCCTTGAAGGGCATACGAAGTCGGTCTTATCGGTGTCGTTTTCGCCGGATGGGACGCTACTGGCGTCCGGGTCAACGGATGGCACGGTGCGGCTGTGGAACGCGGCAACCGGCGCACCCATTGCCACCCTTGAAGGGCATACGAAGTCGGTCTTATCGGTGTCGTTTTCGCCGGATGGGACGCTACTGGCGTCCGGGTCAACGGATGGCACGGTGCGGCTGTGGCATGGGTCCGAGTGGATGGACCCCCGTCCTGCCGAGTTGGTGAAAGTCTCCGGCGACGAACAGGAGGGCAGGTCCGGGACGGCCTTGGCCAACCCCTTAGTCGTTGAAGTGAGAGACCAAGATGGTAATCCCTTATCAGGTGTTCAAGTCACCTTTGCGGTCCCCGCCGGGTATGGGAAGTTCAATGGGCAGTCGGTTGTGCATGTAAGGACCGATGCCAATGGCCGGGCAGAGGCTATCCTGACTCTTAGTCCCCTTCTGGGAACAAACACTGTTGGGGTATCGCTCGGTGTGCGTGAGGGGATGTTTAGTGCGGTGGGGGTTGAAACGCCAGGTGCGCTAATCAGCATGGTGGGTGATTACCGGACGTGGCATGTACCCGATGGCGTAATCATGCGGTTGGGAAAAGGCCAGCTTAGTGGTAGGAGCGCCGCATTTTCGCCGGATGGTCAACACCTCGCGGTGGCAAGTAACATAGGTATATGGCTCTACGATGTGGCGACATCTCGTGAAGTTGCGCTGCTACCCTCTGCGGCTCTGGTCTCTTCGTTTTCGTTTTCGCCGGATGGGACGCTACTGGCGTCCGGGTCAACGGATGGCACGGTGCGGCTGTGGAACGCGGCAAACGGCGAACCCATTGCCACCCTTAAAGGGCATAGGAGTTATGTCAATTCGGTTTCGTTTTCGCCGGATGGGACGCGCTTGGCGTCCGGGTCAGAGGATAACACGGTGCGGCTGTGGAGCGTAGCAACCGGCGAAGAGATCGCCACCCTGACAGGGCATACGAGGGATGTCACTTCGGTGTCATTTTTGCCGGATGGGACGTGGCTGGTGTCTAGGTCTGATGATAACACGGTGCGGCTGTGGAACGCCGCTAACGGCGAAGCGATTGCCACCCTGAGAGGGGATGAGGATGAGGTCTTTTCGGCGTCGTTTTCACCGGATGGGACGCTACTGGCGTCCGGGTCAGGGGCCGCGGTGCGGCTGTGGAACGCGGCAACCGGCGAAGAGATCGCCACGCTTGAAGAGCATGGAGGTTCGGTCCGTTCGGTGTCATTTTCGCCAGATGGGACGCGCTTGGCGTCCGGGTTCGGGGATGGCACGGTGAAGCTATGGGAGGTGGCGACAAGAGAAGAGATCGCCACCCTGACAGGGCATACGCGTTCGGTCTTTTCGGTGTCATTTTCGCCAGATGGGACGCGCCTGGCGTCCGGGTCAGAGGATAACACGGTGCGGCTGTGGAACGCGGCAACCGGCGAACTGATTGCTACCCTTGAAGAGCATGGAGGTTCGGTCTTATCGGTGTCATTTTCGCCGGATGGGACGCGGCTGGTGTCCAGGTCAAGGTACACGGTGCGGCTGTGGAACGCGGAAAACGGAGAACCGATCGCCACCCTGACAGGGCAGGTCTATTCGACGTCGTTTTCGCCGGATGGTAGGCTGCTGGTGTCCGAGTCAGCGGATGGCACGGTGCGGCTGTGGAGCGTGGCAACCGACGAAGCGATTGCCACCCTGACAGGGCCGAGTGATGTCAATTCGGTGTCATTTTCGCCGGATGGGACGCGCTTGGCGTCCGGGTCTGAGAATAACACGGTGCGACTGTGGAACGCGGAAACCGGCGACGTGATTGCCACCCTGAGAGGGCATACGGAGTCGGTCTTATCGGTGTCATTTTCGCCGGATGGGACGCGCTTGGCGTCTGGGTCTTGGGATAACACGGTGCGGCTGTGGAGCGTAGCAACCGGCGAAGAGATCGCCACCCTGGGGCATAGGAGTGATGTCAATTCGGTGTCATTTTCGCCGGATGGGACGCTACTGGCGTCCGGGTCATCAGATGACACGGTGCGGCTGTGGAACGCGGAAAACGGCGAACTGATTGCTACCCTTGAAGGGCATACGGCTGGGGTCTTATCGGTTTCGTTTTCGCCAGATGGGACGCGCCTGGCGTCCGGGTCTTGGGATAACACGGTGCGGCTGTGGGAGGTGACGACGGGACGAAATATCTTCACCGCTGAACGGCATACGAGCGTGGCAACCGGCGACGTGATTGCCACCCTGAGAGGGCATACGGGTGGGGTCCGTTCGGTGTCTTTTTCGCCGGATGGGACGCGCCTGGCGTCCGGGTCAACGGATGGCACGGTGCGGCTGTGGAACGTGGCAACCGGCGCACCCATTGCCACCCTTGAAGGGCATACGGATTGGGTCCGTTCGGTGTCTTTTTCGCCGGATGGGACGCGCCTGGCGTCCGGGTCAGCGGATTACACGGTTCTGCTGTGGGATGTATCCGAGTCGATGGGGACGACGGACGCCGTCGCGGCCAAGGCGTTGAGCGGTCTGCCCACCGAACCCCAGTTGCAGCAAAACGCGCCCAATCCGTTCAACAGCCAGACCATCCTCCCCTACTTTTTGCCGAAATCTGGTCCAGCGCGTCTAGAAGTGTTCACCGTGACCGGGCAACGGGTGGCGGTGTTGCGCGAGGGGCCGCAGCAGGCGGGCTACCACCGCTTCCACTGGAATGCCCGCGACGCCGAGGGCCGCCCCTTGGCCAGCGGCATGTACCTGTACAGACTGGTGACCGCCGAGGGCGTTTTGACGCGCAAGCTCGTCCTGCTGCGATAAAGGTTGTGCCTTACTGATGTTACTGACGTTACGCAGTTCATCCTTTTCGGTTATCTTTCCGGTATGGACCAACAATTCTTAGCCTTATATAGCGATTATCTGCTCCGTTCGTTTGGGGTCGCCGACCAAGCGCGAACGCACGCAAAGCAATCACTGTTTTATGGCTATTTATGCGGCCGGTCGCTTGGAGAGCTTGCGGATCAAACATCGACGCAATCACGTTGCGTTGCGGTCGCGACGCTATCTCAAGGCCATTCGATGCGCCTTCGATGAACTACAAAGGCTAAAAACTGCGTAACGTCAGTGATCTCATCTCGGAGGGGGGCACCCAATGCGCACCACCCTCGAACTCGCCAAGCGCGACCAGAAGACGGCCGGGAAGCTCGTGTCGGAACTCATGCGCGAAGCACTGGCAGCACGGGTGAAATCCGAAGTTGCGGGTAAGCCTAAGCGGGATATGTATGGCTTCAAGCCCATACCAGCAGGCGGCTACACCATCACAAACGAGCTTGTCAATGAGTTGCGCGAAGAGTTGGGGATTTGATTCGTGAGAGCGTTGCTCGACGTCAATGTGCTGATCGCCTTACTCGACGAGAATCACGCCGATCACGAAGCTGTGTCAGCTTGGTTCACCGCTCATATTCCGGCGGCAATTCCGTATGGCGGCACGAGATTCCTACATTGGCAAGCGCGAAATCGGCTGTACTAAATCAGAGAGGTAATACTCGTGGACCCAAGCTGCTTGCAGTTCTGCATGACCGACACCCAGCGCGATCATTTTGAACAGCAGGGATACTTGATCGTCGAGGATGCGCTCGACGATGACATGCTGGGCAGGCTGCTGGAGGCCGGCGATCGCGTCGATGCCGAGGAAAGGGCCGCGCGTGGCTTGGCACCCAATGCCCTGATGGCGAGGTTCAGGACTATTGTCGAGGATGACGTTTTTCTCGAACTGCTCGATTGGCCCAAGACCTTCCCCCTGATCTGGGATATTCTCGGCTGGAACGTCCAGCACTATATCTCGCACTTGATCTACTACCCGCCCGAATCCAAGAATAGCGTCAATCTGAAGCCGGGAGGATGGCACCAAGACGGCGGCCGGCCGGTCCCCGAAATGGAGCGTCCCCAACCGAGGTTGTCGCTAAAGGTCGGATTCTGGCTGACCGACATTAGCGAGCCGGATAGAGGGGGGATTAGGATTGTCCCCGCAAGCCACAAGCGGGACCATCCGCCCGATTTTGCCGATGCGATGCAGGTGCAGGTGCAGGCGGGAACGGCCGTGCTGTTCGACCGACGGATGTGGCATGCGCGGGGGATTAATACCTCGGAGACGACCCGGAAAGTGTTGTTTTTGGGGTATAGCTATCGCTGGCTGCGCGGCCTCGACTACAACCTGATGCCCGCTGAAATCCTCGCCAAGTGCAGCCCCATACGCCGGCAATTGCTCGGCGATGGGGTGGACGTCAAAGGCTGGTGGCAGCCAACAGACGACGACGTTCCCCTCAAGGGATGGCTGACCGAGCACAAGGGGGAGGCATACGTCGAGCGGATTGGGCAAAAGCAGTGGGAACGGGAAAAGTGGGACGAGTAAGGGCGTAAAATTGTATGTCCCAGATACCCGAACTTAATCTGGCGACCCGCCTTAGGGTAGCGCGGGCGTCCCATAGCTCGCAAGCATATCCGGCTAGCAGTACCTTGCTCGCGAGGGTCTCCGCGAAATGACACTCTACAACCCAAAAAATAACGGAGGGTAGGAATGGTTGATCTGAGGACGGATGATGGCTTACGCCGTGCATGCGAATCAGTAGATTTTGACTCGGAAAAAACAAGAACCTTCGTCGAGGAAGTTGCCAACGCATCGCGTAAATGCTTTTTCAGTGAGAAATACCAAAAGCGTCTCTGGCGCTGGAGGTGCAACCCAATTTGTTTTGCTGGCGGCCAGGCTCCTCAAGTTGAAGTTCACAGGCTAATCCAAGACGATGGATTTCTCGATTGGTTCTACGCCAAGTACGATGAGATTCGTTCGTTAGAAAGCCAAGATCGTACCGAGCCGCTGTGCGAGTTCAAAAACCGTTTGTTGGAACGCGTGACCAGATTCTCTTCGATTCCCCCTAAGCGGCCTAAACTTGTCACGTACCGTGCCTTGGCGGCGCTCTTTCCTGAAAACTTCACATGTCTCGCTAGTGAGGGAGAATTATGTCGCCTAGCAAAAAACATGGATATTGATATTAGAGGAGATTCTGTGGTGGTTCGCCACAGAAAAATCTTGGATCGACTGGAGGAGGTGCTCGGCCCCGTCAGGTCCGGTGACTGGGATAACGTGAGTAGGAGGTTGCGATTGCCATGGGCACTTCGGGAGAGGATCCAACAGGAGAATTCCGCGACGTGACGCGGCCAGAAGTGACTGCTGCTGGACTGAACGCAGTAGCAGCGCATCCGCTGTATGCACAGTGTTGGCGTGTTGGCTGGGAAGCGCTGCGAAGGGGCATCGCCGGACCGAAACTGGTGGACTGGCTTCCACTCAACCCAACTTGGGGCATCTACGAGCGATGGTGCTTTGTCAAAATAAGCCAGTGGGTGAAGCAGCAGCTATTTCCCAGAATGGACTGGAGCGACCCGTCGGATACGACTAAAGAACATCAGTTGCTGGAGGGAAAGTCGGGAGAAGGAGATAAGGTACGGCCCCTTGGTGGCTAAACTTGGACTCCCTGCGGCCGGGTTCCGACGAGCGCAAGCGGCTCACTGCGGGCGGCCTTGAAGAGAATACAGTGCCCCTAGTACCAGCGCGGGTATTTGCAAAATTGCCCGCCGAGGTCAAACCCCTGTTCAGGCACTGGGTTGGAACTGCTAACGCGATTCCCCGTCCCTTCAATCCCACCACACTTCACCGGGAACCAGATGGGCACGTAGGAGCTCTTCGTTTAACTCCACCCCGATCCCCGGCCGGTCGGGCACGATAATATACCCGCGATCAACTACGGGACCACCCCAATCCAGCGCGATATCATCCCACCATGGACAGTCGAGACCGTGGTGTTCCAGCGCTAGAAAATTCGGCGCGTTGGCACACACATGCGCCGAAGCTACGGTCCCCACTGGCGTGCAGATGTTGTGCGGCGCAAAGGCCAGCGAATGCAACTCGCACAACTCGGCCACCTTTTTGCCTTCCTGTACCCCGCCAAAGCGAGGGATATCGGGCGTGATAATATCCGCGGCCCGGTCTTCGATCATGGGTCTGAGTCCATGACTCATCCAGTGATTTTCGCCACAGGCGATGGGCACGGAAGTGTGGTCGGTCACGTACTTTAAGGCGTCGAGATTTTCCGGTGGGGTTGGGTCTTCGAGCCACAGGATGTCGATGTCCTCCAGCCTCCGGGCCACCCGGAGCGCGTCCGTCGGCTGGTAACACCAGTGCATATCCAGACACAGCTCAACGTCGGCGGGCAGGGCCTCGTAGGCCGCGTGGCTGACGGCACTCATGTACTCGACCTCGGCCCTAGACAGGGCGCGGTTGTGGTGATCCTTGCGGTATTCCCCTGGAGCACTGTTGTCGATATCGACCTTGACGACGGTGTACCCGGCTTCTACCCGCTGGCGCACCCCGTCGGCATAGGCTGCGGGCGAGTGGTCGCCGGGCCGGGCCGTGTCGGCGTAGATGCGCACCCGGTCCCGGTACTTGCCGCCGAGCAACTGCCACAAGGGCAGGCCCGTGATCTTGCCGTGCAGGTCCCACAGCGCCAGTTCAACCCCGGACAAGGCCAGCACAATACTGCCCCCCGTGGATCCGGCACCGATCAGTCCGCGGTAGATCTTTTGCGCCAGCCGGACCGGGTGGCGGGGATCCTCGCCGACGAGCAGTTTTTCAATGTTCCTGAGGATGTCCCGTACGCCAATGGGCAACTGCGCTTCGCCAATGCCGCAGATCCCCTCATCCGTTTCGACTTTGACCAGCGTCCACGTCCAGGGCACACCCTGTATCATAGCGGATTTAATCCCGGTAATTTTCACCTAGCCGCGCTCCTCTAAGAAAGTTGCAAGCATCTATCCGCCCTCCCTGCTGAAGCAGCGTCTTACTGGCTCAGCCGGTCGAGGACATTGCGGGTGATCTGGGCGACGGTCGCGTCTCCTTTAAGCCCGTGCGACCAGTCGGTGGTCCCGGCGGTGAACACCGTGCCGCGGCGGGTATAGACGCCCATGACGGCCGCGCCCTCCCGGCCCTTTTCCCAGCGCTCATACCACTCGCTGTCGTCTGGGTGCCACCGCGCTGGGGCGGTACACAAAATGGTAAAGTCCGCTGGGGTGCCGTAGGTCCTCTTGGGCACTGGCAGTCCATTTTCCAGCGCGTACTCACAGCCGTCGCACTCATAGCCGACGATGGTGTGCTCGCCCCCGAAGCTGTCGCCGCGCTGCAAGCCCGTCCCGGCAAAAACCCAGTGTTCTGGGCGATGGACCGCAAACGCCCCGGACCCATCCATGTATTGCCCGTGGCTTAAATGATAGCCCCCGTAGAGGAAGCCGACGCCGGTCAGCTCGTTTTCTGGCCGACCTACGAGGTGGTGGCTCCACAAGGTCGAAAGGTTCGCGTAGTCTCCGGCGGCGTAGGCTGGGTCCATATTGAACTGCTGCTTCCAGCACACCAGCGCCCGGCCCTCGTCCTCGCTGCGCACCCGCCAGCACGCGGAGTTGCCGCTGAAAAACGCGACATTGCCCCCGGCGGCAATGTAGGCTTCGAGGTGGTCGCGCATCGGCCCCGACCAGTATTCATCGTGCCCCACGCTGAGCACGAGCCGGTAGTTGTCCAACAGTTCGGGATACCATTCGAGGTCGGAATTGGCGCAGTAGGAGAGTGCGTATCCAGCGGCTTCCGCCCACTCGACAAAATCGCGCTCCCAGCGGTTGAACAGCCCGGCCAGTGGACGGTCGAAGGAGACGCGATGTCCCTGCAACCCTCCGCGGCCGTGATAGCCGTAGAAACTGTAGCCTCCCCAGTTGTTGTAGGCGTTGTAGGTATTGGTGGCTAGCTGGAGGAGGATGCGGGCGTCTGTGGGGCCAGCGGGGCGGACGATGAAGAAGCCTCGACTCTCGGCCGTGCGCCGTCCCCGCCGTACGAACTTGCCGCCTTGGTCTTTGACGCGCAGCACGAACTCGTAATACCCACTGCGCCAAGCGTCCGGCACTTCCAACTCGCAGGAAACCGGCCAGCCGCAGCCATTGGACGAAGCGTCTTCTGGCACTGGATGAGACGACCCAGGAAGTTGATCCTGCCGCCACACGACTTCGCGCTCGGCACCTATCCGCGCCACTTCCAGCGCGTATTCGTCCGCGCTGGTGGCCACGTGAAAGCGCACTTGTTCGCCGGCCCGGTAGCTGAGCTCGCCGGTGTAGCCTTCGACGAACATTATTCTTGGTACTCCACTTCCACTACTCGCTCGTCCAACTCGCGTTGCAACCTCTCCACCTGTTCCACCACGTACTCTACCGCCTGCTCCACCGGCGTTTCGCGCCGCTCTTTTTCGCGCCGCAGTTTGACCTCGACAATTCCCCGCTGCAAACCGCGATCCCCCACCGTCACCCGCACTGGTAGCCCAATCAGGTCGGCGTCGTTGAACTTGACCCCTGCGTTTTCTCGGCGGTCGTCGAGGAGAACTTCAATACCGCGCTTCAGCAGATCGGCGTAGAGCCGCTCGGCTGCGTCTTGCGCTGCGCCTTCGCCCTTGGCGAGGAGGACGATGTGAACTGGGTAGGGCGCGATGGCTATGGGCCACACCAAGCCGTTTTCGTCGTGGTACTCCTCGGCGATACAGGCCAGCAACCGCCCCACTCCGATCCCATAAGACCCCATGACGACCGGCTGCGCCTTGCCCTCGGCGTTGAGAAAGTCCCCGCCCAGCGCCGCGGTGAACTTGGTGCCTAGCTGGAAAATGTTGCCCACTTCCACCCCGCGCGATTCCCGCAGCGCCGCGCCGCAGTTAGGGCAGCCATCGCCTTGTCTGGCGACAGCAATATCGGCGACCACCTCGGCCTTGTAGTCGCGGCCGTGGTTTACATTTGCGAGGTGGTAGCCCGGCTCGTTGGCGCCGGCCACCAGATTGGGCGAGGACGCCACCGAATCATCGACGACGACCAGCGCTCCCTCGACGCCGATGGGCGATCCATAGCCCGGCTCTGCGCCGATGGCACGTATCTCCTCTTCCCGCGCCGGCCACATCTCGAGCGCCCCGACCGCGTTGGCCAGCTTGGTCTCGTTGACTTCCATGTCGCCGCGCACAACCGCCAGTACAAACGCGTCCTGCTTGTCGCGACCATCGCCGACGGTGGCCATCACAAAGAGCGCCTTAGCGGTCTTGTGCGCGGGAATGCCGAGCAGCGCGGTCAGCTCCTCAATGGTCGTGGTATTAGGCGTGGCGATCTTGTCTGGCGCGGCGGGCGCTTCTGCGGGATTGGCCTGTTTGGCAAAGGTGGCAATCTGGCGGTTGGCCGCGTAGCCACAGCCGTCGCACAAGAGCAGGGTGTCTTCCCCGATCGGCGTCAGGTACATGTATTCGTGGGCCAGCTCACCGCCCATCATCCCAGTGTCCGAGCGGACCGCGAGTACGTCGAGGCCGCAGCGATGGAAGATGTTGAAATAGTGCTGGTAATGGGCGCGGTACTGCCTGTCGAGGCCCTCCCAGTCGGCGTCGAGGCTGTAGGAATCCTTCATGGTGAACTCGCGCACCCGGATGAGGCCCGAGCGGGGGCGGGGATCGTCGCGCCACTTGGTCTGGATCTGATAGACCAACTGGGGCAGCTGCTTGTAGGACTTGATCTCGCGGCTGACTAAGTCGGCTACGACTTCTTCATGGGTCATCGCCAGCACCATGTCGCGGTCGTTTTTGTCCTTAAAGCGGCTCATCTCCGCACCCACTGCGTACCAACGCCCGGTCCGCTGCCAGAGTTCGGCTGGATGCACCACCGGCATGGTGATTTCCTCGCCGCCGATGGCATCCATCTCGCGGCGGATAATGTCCTCAATTTTGCGCATCGCCCGCTGCGCGAGGGGCAAATAGCTGAAGATGCCGCTGGCCAGCGGGCGGATAAAGCCCGCTCGTAACAAGAGTTGATGACTGGCGACCTCCGCGTCGGCGGTAACGTCGCGCAAGGTCTGACTGAAAAGCCGACTCATTCGCATGGTTACATTCCTCTCTTTTGCTAGGTGAACGTAGCGCATCGGACAGTTGCACTCAATTGCAAGCTGTTCGCAATAAGAAACCCGCCGCCGGCAGTGTAGTATTGTCTAAATCACCGATTGAGAACCACGGCGCGCATCGCCCGATACATGCACGACAGCGACACCAGCACCCAGCTCAAGGCAATCAGATAGGCCAGATAGGGCACCTGCAAGGGATCCAGCCCCCAATAGGCCGACAGCAGCCCGGCGTCCGTCCGCTCTGGATAGTACCATAGGTCGGTGCGGAAGTCGTAGAGACTGTACAGGCAGAGCATTACCCCCATCCACCCCGCGCCGACCCGCGCCATCCGCCGCGACTTGCAGGCCATGACGCACAAGACCAGCCCGCCGCCGATCCCCAAGACGGAATCGATGCCCCCCAGCGGCGTGTAGCTCAGGGTCATCCCGGCGCAGGCCGCGCCGATGCCCAGCAACACCAACCGCTGCGCCTGCGGATAAAGCGCGGTGTACATCAGCAACGCCCCCCAAAGTGCCGACCCCACGTAGCCGGCCGCGCTAATCAGCGGGAAAAAGCCGCCCTTCGTCAGGGTGTGCCCGGACTCATTCCAATGGGTGCGGATTTCGACGACCTCGCCGCCGGTGAGCAGGGCTGCGGCCGCGTGATTGACCTCATGCACCAGCACCACAAAGAAGCGGAACGGCTTGATCAACGCGGTGTCCCAAAAGGCCAGCGCCAGCCCCGTGCAGAGGAGATAGTAGCGGAATTTCCAGAAAATTCCGGCGATGTCGCGGATGCGGCGGAACATGACCGCTAGCTACTAATCTCAGTGCCGATCAGGGCGACGGCCTCGGCTAGCGGGAGCGGGTCGAGTTGTGCGCCGGATCGCTGCCGGATCGCCACCTTGCCCTCTTCGACCTCGCGGTCCCCGGCGATTAGCATATAGGGCACCTTCTGCGTCTGCGCTTGGCGGATGCGCTTGTTGAGGGTCTCGCTGGCCGCGTCGAGTTCGGCCCGGATCCCAGCGGCGAGAAGCTGCTGATGGAGCTGGCCCCCGTACTCGGCGTGGCGCTCGGCAATGGGCAAAACCACCGCTTGCACAGGTGCTAACCACACCGGGAAGGCACCGGCGTAGTGCTCAATCAAGAAGCCGATGAAGCGCTCGTGCGTACCCAGCGGCGCGCGGTGGATGCAGATGGGCGTCTCCTCTGCGCCGGCCGCGTTGGTGTACGACAAGCCGAAGCGGCTGGGCACGGCGAAATCGACTTGATTGGTGGCGATCGTAAACTGCCGGCCGATTGCGCTCCAAACCTCGACGTCGATCTTGGGGCCGTAGAAGGCGGCTTCGTCGGGTACCTCCTCGTAGTTGATCCCGCCCCTCGCCATTGCGCCGCGCACCATGTCCTCAGTGCGGAGCCACTTCTCGCGGTCATCGACGTACTTTGCCCCCAAGCCCGAGGGCGCGTGGGTGCTCAAGCGCATCAGGTACTCCTTTAGGCCGAACAACTCGAAATAGTGCAAATACATCTGGCAGACGGCGAGAAATTCCTCCTCAAACTGGTCGAGGGTGCAGTAGATGTGCGCGTCGTTCATCTGCAACGAGCGCACCCGCATCAAGCCGAACAACTCGCCCGACTGCTCGTAGCGATAGCACGTGCCATACTCGGCCAAGCGCAGGGGCAGGTCGCGGTACGAGCGCGGGGCGGCGGCGAAAATTTTGTGGTGGTGGGGGCAGTTCATGGGCTTGAGGTAGTACTTGACCCCCTCCAACTCCATGGGCGGGAACATGGACGCGGCATAGTACGGCAAGTGGCCGCTGCGCTCATACATGGACTCCTTGCAGATATGCGGCGTGCGCACGCGCCGATAGCCGGCCGCGCGCTCGGTATGGCGGGCCAAGTCCTCCAGTTCGTCGATGAGCACCGCCCCCTTGGGTAACCACAGGGGCAAACCCGGCCCCACTTCGTCGTCAAAGGTGAACAACTCCAGTTGCTTGCCTAGCGTGCGGTGGTCGCGCTTTTTGGCCTCCTCCAGCATCGCCAGATGGTGGTCGAGCCTCTCGCGGGAGACAAAGGCCGTGCCGTATATGCGCTGCAACATCTTGTGGCTCTCGTGGCCGCGCCAATAGGCCCCAGCCACGCTCAGGAGCTTGAAGTGCCTGACTTGACCTGTGCCGAGTATATGCGGCCCCCGGCACAGGTCGATGAACTCGCCGTCTTTGTAAAAGGACAAGGTCTGGCCTTCTTCCAAGTCGGCGAGGATCTCCTGTTTGTACGGGGCGTGGGCAACCAGCTCTTCCGCTTCTTGGCGCGCAACATCGATGCGCTCGAACTTGTGGTTTTGCTTGACGACCCGCTTCATCTCCCGCTCGATCTTCTGCAAGTCGGAGGGCGTAAAGGGCGCGGCCACGTCAAAGTCGTAGTAGAAGCCGTCGTCAATGGCCGGCCCGATCGCCAGTTGCGCGTCCGGGAAGAGGCGCAGCACGGCCTGCGCCAACACATGCGACATGCTGTGGCGGTAGATCCAAGCGGCCTCGTCTGCATCCCAAGGAATGAGCTCGACTTCCGCTTCGCTGCCGAGCCGGGTGTGAAAGTCGATGCGCTCGTCGCCGGCGCGGGCGGCGATGTATTGCTTCAACAGTGCCTTGTTCTCTTGGGCGAGGATCTCCTTGAGCGTGCCCTCGCCGGGGTATTCGATGGCTTGTCCTTGCGGTACCTTGATCAACATGACGCACTCCTTGGCATAAAAAAAACCGCTGTCATCGTAGCCGACAGCGGAGAAAGGTCCAAAATGAGCTTTAGTCCGTCGCTATCCAGCGCGTATAGTCGTAGTCGTAGCAGTGGTAGGGGACGGGACCTGTCCCACCGGGAAACCGCTGGGGCGCTGTGCGGACGCGACTGTAAGCAGAGCAGAAATCATGCCGTATAAAATACCGGCAGAGCGCCGATTGTGTCAAGCATTAGCTACAAATCTTCTGGCACGAGTGCTAGGCCACCTGTTCATGCTGCCTGAAACGATAAATTGATGAATTCCGGTCCACTTTGCGGTCGCCAATGGTCGAGCTATATGTCATATAGCAATCCTACATGACTTGAAAGCATGGCATGTTCATCGGCCCGGTCTTTTCTGCCTATGAGAAGTCATGCCCGCGCAAGCGGGCTTCACCGCGCCTTTAGGCGTGACATCCAGGCTTGAATGATCTAGGATTGCTATAGCACCGGGCATCTCGACGATTTCGGCAATCCATCGACCGTCGTCTTCTCGTTCGTCTCGATTTGATGTCATCGCGTTGTCCTTTCATCTACTCAGGATGGGCTACAAACGATTGGGCACGTCGCACTAGTGTCAAATTCAGGCCAGCTCGTAGTGGGCGCGGTCGGGCAGGGGCACTGGCCGAGCGTCCTCAGTGTTGATGCTCCAGTCGGCCAGCCGCAGGCGCATGGCTGCGAGGGCGTCGCGGTGTTGGTCCTCGTCGATCACATTGACCAACTCGCCTGGATCGGCGACTAGGTCATAGAGTTCGTCGCGGTCCCCCATTGGGTCGTGGATGTACTTCCACTGGCGGGTGCGGACCATCTTGCACCGGCCGGCCGCCTCGCGCCACTGCAAGGTGTCGATCAGGGTTTTGCGGCCCCAAGGTTGAGGCAGTTTTTCCAAGTCGGCCATGGTGAAGAGCGGCCCCCCGCTGCCGTATTCGGAAAAGGTCGCGTCCCGGGGTGCGGCCTCGGTCGCGGTGGGCAGCGGTGCTCCGTGCATTGAGCGCGGCTGCGCCAGCCCCTGCAAGTGCAACAGCGTCGGCACCACGTCAATCAGGTTGGCCATGCTCTGGTCGCGCACTCCGGCGGCGACCTGCCCGGGCCAAGAGACGATCAGCGGCACCCGCGTCAAGCTGTCGTAGAAGACTCCGCCCTTGCACTGCATGGCGTGTTCGCCCATAAAGTCGCCGTGGTCCGAACAAAAGACCACAACCGTCTGCTCCCGCAGCCCCAGTTCGTCGAGCTTGTCGAGTATCTGGCCGAGTGCATCGTCGATAAAGCGCACCATGCCAAAGTACGAGGCCATAACGCCGTAGAGAGCTTCGGGCGGATCGCGGCGCACTCCCAGCATTTGGTAGAGCACCCGGTTGCGCTCGGGGGCGCGCTCGTCGTCGAATTCGCCGTCGCGCCAAGGAGGCAGGTCAATGGCCGTGGGCGGAAACAAGGCCGCGTACTCGGCTGGGCACAGCCACGGCTCGTGCGGATCGGGAAAGGAAACCCACAGGGCAAAGGGCTGGTCTTGGTGCTTTTCGAGAAAGCGCGTCGCCTGCCCGGCGATCAGTCCGGTGGAGTGGTCCTCCAACGGCAATTCGGAGGTGCCGTAGCTGAAGCGGGGATTCTGGTGGGCGAGCTGGCGATGCTCGGCCGCGACCTTGCGGCGACCTTCTTCCGGCCGGAACCAATCCATGCCCCGCGTTTGTGGCCCTTCGTCGCGCCCGCCGTGGGTAAAGGCGTTCCACACGTCGAAGAGCGCCAAATCCTCTTCCCGCTGGAAGCAGTGGTTTTTGCCGATCAGGCCCGTGGCGTAACCAGCCGCCTTCCAAAGCTGCCAAGCGTGAGTGGCATCGGCCGGCATCGAGGTTTGGTTGCGCCGGCCGCCGTGCGAGTGGGGAAACTGGGAGGTCCAAAACGAGATGCGCGCTGGTACGCAGAGCGGGTGTGGGGTAATTGCGTTCTCAAAGAGCACCCCGTCGGCGGCGAGGCGTTCCATCGCCGGGGTTTGGCAAAAGGTGTTGCCGTAGAGGTGGCTGGCTGTGGCGCGCTGCTGGTCGGTCATTATGACGAGGATGTTGGGGCGGTCGGTCATGGTGGATTCCTTTGGTATAGATTGGACGCCGGGGAGCGAGAGGCGCTTGCATCCGTCAGCAGACTTAACTGCGAGCCAATACGTCGCCTAGGGAGCGGGCAGTTCGGTACTGCGCCGGTGATTCGCTCACTTTGAGCGCGGCGAAGTGCGCCTCGCCGCATTTGATCTTGGCTCTTTCGGCTTCGCGGAGATCGCTGGCGAACTGGCTGGCCTTCGTTTCGACCACAAGTCAGCTAGTATTTCTTCAACCGGCTGTTGACTATACAATGGCATTGCGCCCCGATCCTTCAGACCAGAGCAGCATACTCATAAACCGGTGTCTCGATGGTACGAACGGGTCGGCATTGGTCCCACACCGCTTGCTGCAAGCGCTCAACGGTCTCCGGTGAGAAGTGCCTTTCACCCGTCTCGACATTGACTCGCGCCGGGACGTTCTCAATGAGGAACAGCCGCCCATCGAACTCAATGTGGTAAGTGACGTTTTTTTTAATCAGCGTCTCGTTCCATGATCTGTCGTTAGGCATCGTCCTATCTCCTTACCTTGAAGTCAATCCACCTTGAGAGCTCTGGTTCATATACGGGTTTTAGCCCCAAAATCATAGACGGCATAACTTTTCATTTTTAAGCAACCTGTCGTGCCTGCGCTGGAAGCTCCCATCCCCACTCGTCGAATAAACTTTACCTCGGGGATCGTCAATCAGGTTCTTGTTCTTGAAATCTTGCTGCAAGTTGCCATCGTTCGAGTACAACAACCGGGCACCACTGACTTGAGCCAAGGCAATGACATGTGGATCATCGGAACTGATTGCGCCCGCACTCTGGACCTGCTCTGTCCTTGCGTCAACTTCACTTTTATTTACGACTCTCATTTTTCCAGCAAGCTGGGCCTGCTGTCCCCAGCGCCTAAAGTCCGCCGAACTTCTTTCAAGCTCCTCAAACAGCTTGCCGCCGACCACCAACCGGCCACTTCCTTTGTTGAGCCATTCAAAGAACTTCTCTCCTGCTGGCGGTAGATTGGAACCGAATACCTCATGTACGATGTACGACGTTGGCGTCAACAATGGCACACATTCTTCAGGTCCCTATAGACTGTCTCTTCCATAGAGACCGCGCCGTTTCTGCCAAGAAAAAGTTTCGGTAGCCATCGGGTGCGCCTTCGATGTTTCCCTCTTCGTCGATTCGGAGCGAGTGAATATGCACGTCCAAATCCTTACGCTCAAAGAACAGAATGGACACATCGTCGGGTTTCAACGGCGTTGTGCCGTCGCGCACGTCCATCCGCACCCGGTCGAGCAGGTGGTCGCTATGGGTCTCGACTACTAATTGGCGTTCTGGCTTGGCGACTTGGCAGAACAAGCTGCCCAAGGCGGCTTGGGCACTGGGGTGAAGATGCACCTCCGGCTGTTGCAATAAGAATATTGACGGGGGGATGCCGCTGAACAGATCCATGAGGGACTCGCCATGGAGTAACTCAGTGACAAGAGGCAGAACTTGGCTTACACCATAGCCGACGTCGATCAGGTTGCGTTGAGGTCCTTTGACCTTGCCGCTGAATTTTCTGATTTGCACTTGAAACGGTTCGCTTGCCTTCCCTCCGAAGGACTTGACCGAAATCTCATCGAATAGCCCAGACTCTTGACCGAACTTCTCAAGTGCTCCTTTGAAATTTTTCCATTTTCTTTTGTCCTGAAAAAACATATCTGCGAGATACATCGGAATGTAATCGCCTTCCGGGTCCCGCGTTGGGCGTGCGGGATCGTAGGTGCGTTGGGGCTTGGAACGGACGGGGGCACTGGCGTAAGGCCGCTGTCTGTAATATTCAGCACGCCTCCGTCTGTGAATCTCGACAAGTTGGTCAATTAGCTCCCAATCTTTGTCAGTAGGCAACTCAGAACCTTGAAATGTGATTGGCTCTGCTTCACTTTCTCGATCTCCAACCATCTCCCGATGTCTTAGATAGTATTCGCTAAAGAGCCATGTCGAGTTGATACCGGCATCTGATAAGTCTGGGAAGGCATCGGGAAACTTCCAAACCCCTCTTAACGTTCCGAGGCTGGCCTGCCAAGATTGGTCTTCAAGCAGGACCTTGCCCCAAGCATCTTCGTTAGAAAGCCGCATCTTCACAGGGCTAGGCACGGTCCCCTTTTTCTTGAAAGCCACCTCAAAGAGATAGGGTTGTTCGTTAGGGTCGGTGTGTCGTCTTTTCCCGCGCACAGCTCTTGGGGCGACCTTGAATCCCGCCTCAAAGGTATCCGCCCGGCCACCCCGTCCCCCTCTGTGGTGGGCGATTTCGTCGAAGCTACCGAGGTCGTAGGGCTCCTCTTTGAAATCCGGGTCGGCTCGTCCATAGGCGACATCCCACAGTGCCCGAATCATCGCCATGAAAGAAGTTTTGCCCGTGCTGTTCTCGCCAATGAGCAGCGTCAGCGGTGCGAGGCGGGCGGTCTGCTCTTCGCGGAAACAGCGGAAGTTCTTGAGTGTTATCTCGTCCATGGAGTGATACCTCTCTTTAGCACTTGGGCGTTCCCATCTCTTTCATCGGTTCTCGATCTTAGCAGGGGAACGACCCCCAAGCGTCGTGCTCAAGATGCTGCGGCCTAGACAGTGGGCGGCCACGCACCGGTTTCCTGCCCCATAGAATGTACAAAAGCCGGAAGGTTCCTGCCCTACCGCTCCCACAATTCGCTCAGCGGCACGGCGAGTAGGCGCTCGTCGGCCAACGGAAGCCGGTCGCGGCCGGTGTAGAACAGCACCCCAAACTCGAAATCCTCGCCGCAGCGATCGGCCAGCCGCACAAGCCCTTGCCCGTCTTTGGGAGTGAGCGCACTAGCGGCTTTGACCTCAATCCCCCACGTCTTCCGGCCCCGGGTAAGGACTACATCAACCTCCACCTGATCCTTATCGCGATAGTGCCAGAAACGCAAATCCGGCTCTGTCCACGTGGCTTGGGCCATGAGTTGCTGCACCACGAAAGACTCCAACAGATGCCCCATGCGGTGCCGATGGCTGAGCCAATCGGCCGCAGTCAGGTCGGCGAGGGTCGCCGCTAGCCCGCTATCGAGCAGATGGACCTTAGGTGTTTTGACGAGCCGTTTGGCCGGGTTGCGGTGCCACGCGGGTAGGCGTCGCACCAGAAAGAGCCGTTCGAGCACGGCGATGTAGTGATCTACTGTCGCCCGGTGCAGGCCGAGGCTGTTGGCCAGATTGCAGGTGTTCAATAGTTCGGCACTGCGCAGGGCCAACAGCTCCAGCAGGCGCGCCAACTCATGGGCATCCCTCACTCGCGCCACATCTTGCACATCCCGCTCGATGATGCTGCGTAGATACTGCCGGTGCCATTGTCGGGCGCGGCTAGGTGTGCGAGTCAACGGCTCGGGATAGCCGCCGGCTACCAGTCGCTCCGGCAGCGACGGCCCGGTAGGCTCGGCCTTGGGCCGGATACCCGGTTTGAGCGCGCCGTTCAACAGGTCGCTGAGGAAGCGCCCGGGCTGGCGTGCTTTTTCTGATTCGGTCAATGGGTGCAACTGCGCCATTTCCATCCGTCCCGCCAGAGATTCGGTAACGGTCGGCACCAGCAATAGATTGGCCGAGCCGGTCAGCAGGAAACGCCCGGGACGGCGGTTCTGATCCACGGCGCGTTTGATGGCCGAGAGCAATGCCGGCACCCGTTGCACTTCGTCCAAGGTCACCGCCTCCGGCAGGCTGGCGACAAAACCGTCCGGGTCGGCCCCGGCGGTCTGGTAGTAGTTGTGCTCGTCTAAGCTGATGAAAGCACGGTGGGGCGCGAGCTTTTGCGCGAGCGTAGTTTTCCCACTTTGCCGCGGGCCAAGCAGACAAACCACCGGCGTGTCGGCTAAAGCCTCTCGGAGGATGGGTGCCAGCGAGCGGGAGAACAGGGAACGGTCGGCGTCCATTTGTCGATTAGAATAGCGTCCAATTGTCGATTAAGGGAGCGTCCAATTGTCGAATGACAATCTAGGGGAAGGGGACGCGGCGATCAAGATGAGATGCTAAAAAGAATAGAGTGTTGCATTGATTATATAAAACTTGAGCCGCACCTGCTGCCCGCGCAACGCGCCCATATCCCGCCCGTCCTGCCACTGCATCTGTTGCCGTAGCCCATCCTCGCAAAAAGCCCTGCTCGCTGTCTGCGCGTATCCCTCCACGACATTGCTAAGACTCCGTTGAGAATTTTCTATATTGGGAAAACCCCGCTGGCAGTACGATTCAAACGAGCGCCCCCAACCACAGGGCCGCCTCGTGCGGATGCTTAGGCCGAATAACGACCGATGAACCGACCGTCGCGTTTTGCGCGCACCACCGCTAGCTTGGACCTCAGTGCCCTGCTCAGCCCGCTGCGCCAATTTTTCTGGCTGTCGCTGGGGACCGCCATACTGCTGAACGCGATCTTAGTCCTGCTCAACCCCTTCCAGCAGCAGGCGGAAAAAGCGCCTCGGCCGCTAACCACCAAATTCGTCAAACGCCAACCGCGCCTGACCAAGGCGCTGGAACTGCGCAAAATTCCCCAACGCAAACGCCCGATGATCCGCCGCCGAGTGCGTACGGCCGCCGCCCGCATGGATCAGGTGCAAGCTACCGCGGCGTTCTCCACGCACGCCATCATCGCTCGCTCGACCGGCCTAGCGAATATGCTCCAAGTCGGACAGACCAACCCACAAACGCTCCAAGCGGCACTGGAACCGGTCATAGGGCTAACCGCGAACTTGGGGATCAGCCGTACGCCCGAGCATAAAATCGACCTGGGCTTGGAGATGCTGGATGTCGATGCCATGGACACCGGCCGCTACCGCGCCTTGGTGATACAGGATCCCAACGACAGGGGCTCAAGGGCTTTGTCAAATTTGCCCGCGTGGTCTCGGCCACGTATGTCGCCGAAACCCAGACCAATGTCGTCGATGGCGGGTTCAACAATCGGGAAATCGACGTCCTGCGCGATATGCTCAATGAGTGGACCGGCTTGCGCACCGAGTTCGTCGGCAGCTTTACCTTTGACGACGACCGCTTTCTAACGGTGCCGATCATCATTCCCCAAGGCGAACCCAACGAAAACGAGTTGGAGAATCTGGCGCGTTACCTGCTGTCGGGGGGTTTTGTCATGGCCGAGCAATTCGACTTCGAGGGGTTTTGGACGGAGGCCCTAGAAAAATACGGGGGGTTGGTCAAGGGGCGCGATTTTTATACCGAACGCCTGCGGGAAAACCATCCGATATTCACGGCCTATTTTGACTTGGGGGACGGCGTCGCACAGGGTGCTTCGCGTTTTAACGATCCGTACTACTGGAATGCGGTGAAGGGCTTGTTCGTCGAGGGGCGACTGGTGGCGGTGCCCCGGGCCAACTCGGGTATCGGGGGGTATCTGGGCTTTGCCGCCGAACGCGATGCGACCCGCATACTACAGTTTGCGGTCAACACCGTGATCTACGCGCTGACCCAAGAAGGGTCCATGACGCAGCGGTTGATGCAGATTGTACACTGAGAAGGTATCCATTACTCTGGACAGACCAACTCCTTTTCGAGGAGGTCTTGATTGACCGCGTAGTTTATCGGCACCTCGATCAGATGGACGCCCGGAGCGGCGAGGCACTCGCGCATGGTCGGCAGCAGTTCGTCGGCCGCGCCGACGCGGTGCCCGTAGGCCCCATAACTGGCGGCGTATTGAACGAAATCCGGGTTGCCGTAATCGAGGCCCCAATCTGCAAAGCCCATGTCGGCCTGCTTCCACTTGATCATGCCGTAGCCATCGTCCCGCAGAATGAGGACCACGAGGTTCATCCCGAGGCGCACCGCGGTCTCCAACTCTTGGGAATTCATCATAAAGCCGCCGTCGCCGCAGATGGCCATAACCTCTTTGTCCGGCTCCACCAGCCGCGCCGCCATGGCCGAGGGCAGCCCGGCCCCCATAGTCGCCAAGGCATTGTCCAACAGCACGGTATTGGGCTGGTGGGCGCGATAGTTGAGGGCGAACCAGATTTTATAGACGCCGTTGTCGAGGCATATAATCCCGTCATCGGGCATGGCGCGGCGCACATCGGCGACGAGCCGTTGGGGCGCGATGGGAAAGCCCGGATCGTCGTTGCCGACCGCGCGGATTTGGTCAATCCACTTCTTGACCTTGGCGAAATAGCTAAAGTCCCAAGTCTTTTGCCGGTTGATCCTCAGCAGCAACTGCCAGATGCTGTTGCCGATGTCGCCGACGACCTCTAGCTGGGGGAAATAGACCGGATCGACCGAGGCCGAAGAGAAATTGACGTGAATTACCTGTAAGCCGCCGGCCTCCATGAAAAACGGCGGCTTCTCGACCACGTCGTGCCCGACGTTGATGATGAGGTCGGCGCGGTCGATGGCGCAGTGCAGCGGGTCGTTGGCCGACAGCGCGGCATTGCCCAAAAAGAGCGGGTCGCGCTCGTCAACGACGCCCTTGCCCATCTGGGTAGTGAAGAACGGGATGCCGGTGTCGCGGATGAAGTTGAACAGCATCTTGGAGGTGCGCTTGCGATTGGCCCCGGCCCCGATGAGCAAGAGGGGACTTTGCACGCCCTCGATCAGGGCGGCGGCTTGGGCGATGGCCTTTTCTTCCGGGATGGGACGCCGCACTCGATCTTTGGGAAAGAGCGGCGTATCGGTCTCTTCGCGGGCGATGTCTTCGGGCAGTTCTAAATGCACGGCTCCGGGCCGCTCTTCCTCGGCTAAGCGGAACGCCTCGCGGACGCGGGAGGGCACACTGTCGCCGCTGACAATCTGGTGGGTGTACTTGGTTAAGGGCCGCATCATCTCGACGATATCGACGATCTGAAATTGCCCCTGCTTGCTCGACTTGATGGGCTTTTGGCCGGTAATCATCAGCATGGGCATGGCACCGAGTTGGGCGTAGGCTGCTGAGGTGACGAAGTTGGTCGCCCCCGGTCCTAGGGTGGATAGGCAAACGCCGGTCTTGCCGGTGAGGCGACCGTACGTGGCGGCCATGAAGCCGGCGGCTTGCTCGTGGCGGTTGAGGATCAATTGGAGCTGCTCGGAGCCGCGCAGCGATTCGAGCAGGTCGAGGTTTTCCTCGCCCGGGATACCGAAGAGGAATTCCACGCCCTCGTGCTCCAAGGTGCGGACGAAGAGATCGGACGCTTTCATTGGGAGCTCTCCTTTGGTAGGGCGGCTCCGACCCGGTGAGCGCAATCTAGGATTTGCCGCCAAGTTTCTTCCTCAACGACCACGCCGGACTGTCGCCGCTGTCGCTCGCGCTTTTCTAGCTCTCCGGGCAGCAGGATGGCCTCGACGCCCGCGGCCTTGGGAGAGGCCCGCAGATAGGCCGCGAATGCCCGCACTTGGGCCGCGTACTCGGCGAGCGGCTGAAAGCGCCCAATGTCGATGACCAGCAGGAAGCAGCCGTTGCCGATCCGCGCCTTCCGGCCCCGCGCACAACCCGCTCCGCTCAACGCCCCGCCCAACAGCTCCACCACTACCCCAAGTCCGTAGCCCTTGTGGCCCATGACGCCGCCAAAGGGCAAGAGGCTGCCGCGCGGCTCGTCGTAAAAGTCCGCAGGATCGGTCGAGGACCGGCCAGCCGCGTCGATGATCCATCCCTCGGGGACCGACTCGCCGCGATTGCGCTTGACCCGCACCTTGCCCTCGGCCACCACGCTGGTGGTGATGTCCAGTACGAGTGCGCCGCCCTCGCCATCGGGCCAGCCGCCCGCCAGCGGATTGGTGCCCAAGCGCCCGGCTATGCCGCCCCAAGGGGCTACGCTGGCACCGCCGCCGTGCGAGTTGGCGCAGAGTAGGCCGATCATGCCCGCCTCGGCGATGCGCTCCACATAGCTGCCGAGGCGACCGATGTGGTTGGCGTTTTTAACGGTTATAGCCGCGACTCCGCAGTTGTCGGCGCACTCTAGGCCCATCTCCACGGCTTGGTTCATCACGACTTGGCCAAATCCCCAGTGCCCGTCGAGCACAACCGCAGCAGCGGTCTGGCGCACGACTTCGACCTCGGCGTGGGGCACGATCTCCCCCTTTTCGATGGTGCTTATGTATTGGGGAATGCGGATGACGCCATGCGAGTCGTGCCCTACGGCATTGGCATCGGCCAGCAGCTTGGCGACGACATCGGCTGCCGCGGGCGGCGCGCCGGCTGCCGCGAAAATGGCTGCGCCGACTTGGCGCAAGTGTTCGATGGAAAATGCGGGCATGATTATCGGGGTATAGCCGCCGCCAGCACTGCCAGCAGGTCTTGCGCCTGCTCCGCGGAGAGTTTGGCCTGCCGCCGCGCCTTGTCCATTAGGGTTTCGGAATGAGCAACCTTGCCCTCGGCGTATATCTTTAGAGCCTCGCGGCAGAGCACTTGCACTAAGCGGATGGCTTTGTCGCCATCCACGCCGGCCTCGGCCGCCGCGCCGACGATCTGCGGATGCAGCCGCTTCTGCTCTAGGTCGGCGAGCGTCTTGGCCAGCAGTTTTTGCAAGAAGTGCCGCGCCTGCGCCCGCCAAGTACCCGCGTATTCAGCTAGGTCCATGACAAGCCCGTCGGTGCGGACATTAATGCGGTCTGCGCTCAAGCGCGCCAGCGAATGAGTCAATCTATAATAGAGAGAATCGACTTGGCCCAGCGATACCCCCTCGTCGTCCCTGAGCGCCCGCACCCAATCCGGTGCCGGACGCCTCAACAACGACCTGTTCAGCCGCGATCTAAGCGCAGGCACCGACGCAGTTTGCACGGCTTCTTGGGACCTGCTTGCGGTCTTTACTGTGCCAGTATCGCCGCTGTCCACCTCAGGCGGAACTTCCCGCTGTGTACCCAGACTTTTCCCAACTGCAACCGAGTCCTGCGCATCCCGAGCCTTCGCTTCTTCCGGTTTCTTCTCGGCGACCTTCGGCACGCTAATCTCCCGAGTCTTCTCCGCGATCTCCGCGATAGTCTGCGCCTTGGGCAGTTGGCGCAACCCGGGTGGCCGCCCCTTGAGCTGTACTTTGCCCTGCCACCAGATCCACTTGTTGCTCTGCCGCACCTTATCGCGCAGTGCCTTGGTGGGTTGGTCGGAATCCGGCAGTAGAAAGAGCGCGTCGAGCACCATGTCGGGCTGGGGATAGAGGCCCAACCAACCCCAAGGAATGCCTACTTCAAAGGTGTAGAGCTGAGCGCGCAGCGCCCCTCCGGCCTCTACGGGCACGCGCTCGGTAGGCTTCTCGCGCTGCATGCCCCCCCACAGATAGGGCGTGCTGTCGGCCGGACTCAGCCAGATGGTATGTCCCAAGGGCTGCTCCGGGCCGCGCAAGAAAATTTTTAGGTGATCGTAGTAAAACATCGCGTCTTTGCGCTCCCCGGATGGGCCGCGCCATTCGCTTTTGTCAGGGGGAATCTGTTGGGCATCTACGGTATCGTCAACTACTGCGGCCGCCACGTACACGTAGTCGGCGTCCCACATCAGGTAAAGGTCGGCCTCGTGATCGGCTGACCCGGTAAAGGCCCCGCGCACACCCACGCGCTCCCCCCCGGGGACTAGGCCGATGCGCTCAGGTGCTCCCCACTCGACCAAGATGCCGTCGAGCGTTGGCTTGTGGCCTGCCGGCACCACGGCGACCGGCTCGGCGTCGCCGGCCTCCACGGCCATCAGGCTCACCCACGCGGCCCAAGCAGCGCACCTCATCCTCACTCGTCTTGGCGCAAGGAGGAGACAGCCCAAACAGCGTCCGGGTCGTCCATGGCCACAGCCTGTACGCCTCCGGGTACAAACGACAACAACTCCTTGTAGCTAGCTTGTCGCTCGGCGTCGGGATAGCTCCAATCGTGCAAGTAGTACACCGCGTATATCTTGGCCTGGAGAATTTCTTTGGCACAGCCAAAACAAGGCCGCATCGTCGAATACAGCACCGCTCCTTCGGTGGCGATCCCAAAGCGGGCCGCCGACAACAGCGCGTTTTGCTCGGCGTGGACGCAGATACACAAATCGTAGTCCTTGCCCGAAGCGTGCAGGTCGCGGTGGGCGCAGCGGTCGCATCCCCCGTCGAGACAGTTGACCATGTTGTGCGGGGTGCCGTTGTAGCCGGTCGAAATGATCCGATCGTTCTGCACCAAGATGGCGCCAATGCGATTGCCCGTGCAGTTGGCGCGCGCCCGGACGGCCATGGCGATGTGCATGTAGTACTCGTCCCAATCGGGCCGCTCGAATATAGTGCTTCCCTTCCTCGACATAATTGCTCAGTCGCCTGCCAGCTATTTCGTGCGGATCGTGCGGAATACGGGTTGGTCGGGGAATAGTACGCCCGCTGCTGCAACGGGTCAACCGCGACCTAGTAGCTATTCCTGCGCCATTTTTGGATCCCGTACTATCGCTTCCTCACCACGCCTGAGAAGCGCAGGGCGATTGGTCGGCGAGGATCCGCAGCAGTCCGCAAGCTGGCCGCGGTCGTTTGACGTGCAGTGGCTCGCTTGCTTGTATAATAGAGCCTCCCGCATCGCTTTCCTAGTGCCCGACGCCATGGCCCCCATCCTGCTCGCCCTTTTCATCGCCGTTCCCCTCCGCGCCGATATCTACGACCGCCTCGGCGAACTGACCCACCACCTGCGCTCGGGCGGAGTGCCCCGCGACGGCATCCCGGCCATGACCAACCCCCAGCCCGTCGCGCCGGCAGACGCGCACTATCTCGCGGATTTGGACCTAGTCCTCGGCGTGGTCGTCAACGGGGACGCGCGGGCCTATCCGCACCGCCTCGGCTGGAAGCACGAGGTCATCAACGACCAGCTCGGCGGCCAGTACATCAGTGTCACGTTCTGCCCGCTGACCAGCACTGGGCTAGTCTTTGACGCGACGGCCCCGGACTCGGGACAAATCGAACTTGGCGTCTCCGGCATGGTGCTCAACAGCAACTTGGTGCTGTACGACCGGCACGACGAGAAAACCCTGTACCCGCAGATGATCTACGCCGGCATCAACGGCGCACACCAAGGGCAGCGCCTCCAACTCTTGCCCGTGGTCGAGACGACTTGGGACCTGTGGCGCACGCTCCATCCGCACACCACGGTCGTCCAAGCCTCGACCGGCCTCGACCACTACCCGGACTATATCCGCGCAATGTATCCGCTCGATGCCTATGGCCACTACCCTTATGGCGACTATCGCAGCAACCACGAGATGATTATTTTTCCACTGACCACCACTCGGCCCAGCGATCGCTTGCCGGCCAAGGAAATGGTCTTGGGGTTGCGAGACGCCGGCGAGAGCAGGGCCTATCCTTTCAGCAGGATGCCCGATAATGCGGTCATCAACGATCGCGTCGGCGACCGCGCCGTGCTCGTGCTCTACGACGCAGAGACTGCCACCGCCATTCCCTACAGCCGCGTTGTCGGCGATCAGCTTTTGACCTTTCGCATCCTCAGCCGCACCGGCGACCGGCCTTTGGCCTTTGCCGACGTGGAGACCGGCAGCGGGTGGAACATGCTCGGCGAGGCCCTTGCCGGGCCGCTCAAAGGAGCGCAGCTAGAGCAAATCCCAGCCTATAATTCGATGTGGTTTGGGTGGTCGTCCTATTGGCCGCAGACCCGCTTGTGGAACGGCGAGGGCCTCTTGCCCCCGCCCTGATAAGGAGCTTGGCCATGCACGAAGTCCCCAAAGGGAAAATTGCTTGTATTGAAAAATGCGTTCTGCGCGGCACCCGGCCGCGCTACATCGGCTTCAATGCCCGCATTCCCGCCCACGGCGCGCAGATCGCGGACCCGGTCGTCCGGGTGTGCACGGACAGCGGAGCGTGGGGCTTGGGGTGGTCTCGCATTGGCGAGGCCGAAGCGCACACGCTCCTCGGCAAGGAGATCGGCGATCTCTTTCAGCTCCCCGACGGCTGCCGGCCCGCGGGCCGCAACCTCGACCTGCCGCTGTGGGATTTGGTGGCGCGGATGATGGATTTGCCCCTGTACCGCCTGCTCGGCGCCCGCGGCAAACGCGAGGTCGAAGTGTACGACGGCTCGGTCTATATCGACGATTTAGAGGCCACCGATGAGGAACAAGTCAAAGACATCTTCCACCGCGAAGTCGCCACCGGCCACGAGCACGGCTACTTGCACTTCAAGATCAAGGTCGGCCGCGGCGCGCGCTGGATGCCCACGGACGCGGGCCTCAAGCGCGACGAGCTGGTCATTCGCACGGTGCGCGAGGCCGCGGGCCCGCAGGCCAAGGTGCTCATCGACGCCAACATGGGCAATACGCTCAACACGGCCATGGCCCTGTTGGACGCCTGCGCGGACGTGGGCATTTATTGGTTTGAGGAGCCTTTTGCCGAAGACGCCCCGCTCAACCAAGCGCTTAAGGAGCACATCGTCGAAAATGGCTGGGACACGCTCGTTGCCGACGGGGAATTTTCGCCGCCGCCGTACTTTTTTGACTTGGTAGAACGGGGATTTATCGACGTGGTGCAGCACGATTTTCGCGCCATGGGCCTGACGTGGTGGCGGAGCACTGCGGCGCGTCTAGAGCAGTGGAACGCGCTCTGCGCCCCCCATTGCTGGGGGTCTTATGTCGAGCGCTTTCACCACGCCCATTTCGCCGCTTCCATCCCCAACTTCTGCCTGCTCGAAGCTGCGCCGGCTGCCATGCCCGGGCTGATCACCGACGGCTGGCGGCTCGCCAACTCCATCCTGCACGTGCCCGACACGCCCGGCGCGGGCCTCGACATCAACCCGCGCATCTTCGCGCCGGGCATGGAAGATCGAGAGGGATTTAGGGTGGTGCTGTGAGGGATAAAAACAAAGAATAGGGAGGCGAAAATCGCAGTTATGCATATCTTTAATACAATCCCCTCAATCCCCTGCCTTTCAGCCCAAAAGACGCTGTACATGAGGAGGAGTGCGCGATGACAGACGATCTTCATACCAACCCGTTTGAGAAGATCGCTACCAATAAGGTCGCGGAAGAACTGCATATAGTAGAAGATAGCCAAAGGAATGCGAGGCGGGGGCGGCCCGCGTTAGACAGCGCGGAAGACGACCTCGACCCCACAGAACGCAAGGTTATCGGGCTAATTGAGAGCGCACAAGCACAGGCGCAGCAGGTGTGCGAGAGCGAGCTAAAGACATACAGAGATCGGCTCGTCGCACTAGATTTCCGCGAGCAACTAAGTTCCATTGAGATTGAAACGGCCAAGCAACGCGCGGAGTTCGATCAGCACGTCGATAAGGCCATAGTGGAGTTGAGTAGAGAGCAGCAGGATCTGCGCAGAAAAAAAGAAGACTTGCAGCAGTTTAAGGACCAAAATGGCCTCAACCGCGAGCCCCAACCCCGCAGCTGGGACGATAAGATATTTAACATAGGCATCATCGCCGTGCTCTTTCTCATTGAGACATTCGGCAATGCCTCCTTTCTGGCCAAGGGCAACGAGTTTGGGCTGTTCGGCGCGTACACCGAGGCGGTTGTCATCTCATTTGTCAACCTCGGTATTGCCTTTTTGCTCGGCATCCTCGTCACCAATTTCAACCACATCCACTGGAGCAGAAAGTCCGTGGGCATCGCCGGGGCTGTGGTGTTTATAGGTTTTGCGTTGTTTTTCAACCTGATGGTGGCGCACTATCGGGAGATAACGGGCACCGTGTTCGACGAAGGAGGCAAACTCGCCATCGCTGCTTTTGGCGAGAATCCATTGGGTCTAGGGGACTTCCAATCGTGGATCCTGTTCTTCATGGGGTTTCTCTTTGCGATTATTAGCTTTATCGATGGAATCCTGTGGGATGATCGCTATCCGGGTTACGCGAAGTGCGCGCACGTATTCGCGGAGGCCGACGAAGCATACAACGCGCTCTATCAGGTCTGCCTAAAGGGATTGAAGAAAACGTCGGATGAGGCGGTGCAAGCGTTGGAGGTCATCAAGCAAAACGTTTTGCTCGCGGGACGACAACACGATTCTATCATCGACGACCATCGCCGCCTTATCAAATCGTTCGACGACCATCTAGAGCATCTAGAGCACGCGGGAAACCACTTGCTCAAGCTCTACCGGGATACCAACCGGGCGATGCGAGACGGAGAAGCGCCAGAGCGATTCAAGAAGCCTTGGCGCATAGTGAGAACGCCAATAGACACCAGCTTGCCGAAGGCCATGCTGACGCGCGAGGAGATCTTGAAGATCACCAGCGCGGCTGAAATAAAAATTGATAACGGCGTCCGGGAGCTCCACAATCAGTACGATATGGGCAGCGAGGAATTGAGACCTTTGGCTCCGCATCGCCGGCAGCCGAATAGCCCAAGGGGCGCTCAGGACGAGAAGTAATGAGTAAAGGTAAGCTATCGAATAAAACGATAGCAGGCGGTGCGATGATCGCCGGGGTCATCGTTGTCTTGCTCGTCTTGGTGTTGCTAAAGCCGCCGTCGGTCGAGCGCGACCCGCAGACCCTTTGCCGGTCGGAGGGCCCCTCGGCGATTACGGCGATCTTGCTCGATCGCACGGATTCATTTATGCCCACCACCAAGTCCGATCTGGAGACTCGGATCTGGAACCTGCTCAATGAGATCGAGGAAAATCACGAGATCAGTCTTTTTGCGGTGGACCCTACGCATAGCGGGAGCCTCGACCCGATTATCAAGGTTTGTAGTCCCGGCGACCCGGAAAACGTCGATCATCTCACGCAATCCGAAGCGATCATGCGGCGCAACTGGCAGCAGAAATTTCGCGCACCTTTAGAAGAGGAGCTTAGAAGGCTGCTCACCAATAAAGAGGCGAAATCGTCGCCGATCATGGAGTCGGTGCAGTCGGTTGCCATAAAGCATTTTCAGAGCATCAAGCGCCGCAACATGCCGCGGCGTCTCATCATCGTTTCGGATCTCCTACAGAATAGCGACGCGATTTCGTTCTACAAGAATCAGCCGGATTTCAAGCACTTCCACGGCAGCCCCCAAGCCCGAGGGCTAAACCCGGATCTGCGAGGCGTCGAGATCGAGCTATGGCTCATTCAGCGGAAACAACGGCAGCAGGGAGACGGCGAAGCAGTGTTGCAATTCTTCCGCTCTTGGCTTGCCGAACACGGGGGCCAAGTTCGCGCATCCGTTCGAACTTCGGGAATAAACAACTGACGCAAACCACCTCGGCGACCCTGCTGCCCCCTCAGCGCTGCAACCACCCCGGCAAGCGAATTTCGGCAGACTGGTGCCAAGCCGTCAGGTAGAGCGAGGCCGTAAAGCGCACGGCGGTCCGCGCCCGCGCCTCGGCAAAGGCACGCATCTGGGCATCTTCGTCGTCGTCCCACTGGTCCAGCAGCGCGTACACTTCTTCTACCAGCCCGTTGCTTTCTCTGATCTGATCGACGATGGCCCTCATCAGCGAATCAAAGGCCGCCACCTCTTGCCCGGCCGCCAAATCCTGCGGCGCAAAGCCGAGCCGCTCCACTGAGGAGTCCACCTTTTCGTGAATGCCTTTGCCTATCACCGTGCCGTCCGCCTGCTTCTTGCCGTCGAAGTCCAAGGTCGCGTGCAGGGGCTGGCAAACGTCTTCGGCATAGTGGGCGAGAATGCCCGCATAGACGAGGCACTTCTGTTGAATCGCCTCGTTCTCCGGCCACTGGCGATGCTCGGCAAAGGCCACGGCTAGCCGCTCGGTCCACTCGGCGATGGCGTAGGGGGCCATCCCGACTTTGGTCGGATCCAAGTCCAGCTCGAAGCATAAGGCGATAAAGTCAAAGCGCTTTGCCGGAATCGCTCGCCCTCCGAGGTACTCTAGATCGAAATAGTGCTCTCCGTGCTCGGCGCGGCTCAGCAAGGGGGCGCCCCGATTCTTAAACAAATCTGGATCGAAGACCACGTGGCTGGCCATGTTGCCACCTTGGCGAAAGAAAGCCGGCACGTCCTCCGGCAGGGCCAGCACCGCCCCCTCGGTCAGAATCCCGTGTCCATCCCCCCACCAAGCTTGGGCTGGAACGGCCAACCAGCCAGCGACGACTGCAAGCCATACTGCGCGGATCGTTCTCATTGGTTTGCGTCCTTTCTTTGTGCAAATTACCTGCAGTTCCCTAATCAGGTCGCCAACAACCCTCAACCAGCGAGGATACCCATGAAACTCTCGCTCTCGGTTCGCGTAGCCGAAAAATTCCACGCCAAGCGCGAAGCCAATATGACGCTCGAGCAATTGGCCGCCCTCGCCACCCGCCACGGGTACAGCGGGCTGTGTATGCGCGCCTCGCAAGTGGGCACGCACAGCCCGCCAGAGGCGGTTGCCGCGGCCCGCGCCCTTCTCGGCCGCTACTCGCTGACCGTCTCCATGCTCACCGGCGACTTCCCCATCCCCGAAAATTCCGCCCAAGGGCCGGATGCCCTCCGCAATATAACGCCCTATCTCGATTTGGCCGAACAGCTCGGCGCTCCGCTGCTGCGCGTCTGTCTGAAGCAGGACGAAGATATCGCTTGGGCCCGCCGGGCGGCCGACGAAGCCGCCGAGCGCGCTATGCGCCTAGCACACCAGTGCCACACCCGCAGCCTCTTCGAGGAAATCGACCGCTCGCTGCAAGTTTTGGCGAGCATTGGTCGCCCCAACTTCGGCCTGATTTACGAACCGGCCAACCTAGAACTATGCGGCCAGCCTTATCAGCTCAATGCTATCGGCCGCCTAGCGCCGCACCTATTCAATGTGTATCTGCAAAATCAGGTCTTGACCTCCGATGGTCCAGACGCGCTCGATACGTGGTGCCGCGGCAAGGTGCGGTTTCGCCAGATTTCCTTGTGGGAAGAAGGGGGCATTCGCTTTCCGCCGCTGATTGACGCTCTGTACGCGGTCGGCTACGAGGGCTATGTAACGGTCCATCAGGCCTCGGCCGAACTAGGCACTCGAGCCGCTGTCCGCGAGAGTGCCCGCTATCTCAAGCGGCTTTTGGCGACCAATTGACGACGGCTATACGTACCTTGATATTTAAGGTTCGTTTGCAAACCCTCTCACAGTAGGAACAAGGAGAACCATCATGGCTATTCAACTCGGGGACGAAGCCCCGGATTTTAGCGCGGCAACCACCGCGGGGCCCATCAACTTTCACGAATGGCTCGGCGATTCTTGGGGAGTGTTTTTTTCCCACCCCGCCGATTTCACTCCGGTCTGCACCACGGAGTTAGGTGCAGTGGCCAATATCGAAGAGGAATTCAAAAAGCGCGGCGTCAAAATCATCGCCTTGAGCGTCAACTCGGTTGACGACCACGCGGGCTGGATCGCCGACATCAACGAGACCCAAAACGCCGAGGTCGCCTTCCCGCTGGTCGCCGATCCCGAGCGCAAGGTCGCCGAGCTCTACGACATGATCCACCCCAATGCGCTCGACAATATGACCGTGCGCTCGGTTTTCGTCATCGGCCCGGACAAAAAGGTCAAGCTGACGCTGACGTACCCGGCTTCGACCGGCCGCAACTTCGACGAAATTTTGCGCGTGATCGACTCGCTGCAACTGACGGCCAATTACTCGGTCGCCACCCCGGCCAACTGGCAAGACGGCGACGACTGCATCGTGGTCCCGGCCCTCTCGGACGAGGAAGCCACCGAGAAATTTCCCCAAGGCTTCACGGCGGTTAAGCCCTACCTGCGCGTCACGCCGCAGCCCAACAGGTGAACACTATGAGTTTAACTTGGTTCGCTAGGCTAGCTTGGGCGAGTGCCTTGGCCGCGTTGATGTGGTGTGCGGCGGCCAACGCAAAATCCCTGACCGCGGTGTCTTGGGGTGGTTCGTATGCGCGCGCTTGGGCAAAAGGTTGTCACGAGGCGTTTACGGCCGAGACGGGCATTGAGGTTCGCTTGGAGGACTACAATGGCGGCCTCGCCCAATTGCGCGCTCAAGTGGGTGCGGGGGCCGTGCATTGGGACGTGATAAGTATGGAGTTCGCCGATGCCATGACCGGCTGCGACGAGGGCCTGCTCGAAGTGCTGGACTTTGAGCTGCCTCTTGGGGCGAATGGCGAATCGCCCGAGGACGACTTTTACCCGGAAACTATGGGCGAGTGTGGCATCGGCACGTTGTTCTACTCAACCATCTATGCGTACCACGCGGACCATTTTAAGGAGCGCAAACCAGAGACCATCGCCGATTTTTTTGACCTTGAGGCGTTCCCGGGCCGACGCGGGATGCGGCGCATACCGGCCGTCAACTTAGAGTTCGCCCTGATGGCCGACGGAGTGCCCCGGGACGAGGTGTACGCCACCCTCGACACGCCCGAAGGAGTCAGTCGCGCATTCCGCAAGCTCGACACCATCAAGGATCAGGTGGTTTGGTGGGAGACGGGCGCACAGCCGCCGCAGATGCTTGCAGATGGCGAAGTGGTGATGACCACGGCGTTCAACGGGCGCATCTTCAACGCGCAGATCTTGGAAAAGCAGCCGTTTACTATCGTCTGGGACGGCCAAATACTGGACACGGGCCAGCTTGTCATCGCGGCGGGTGCGCCGAATTTGGAGGCCGCGCGCAAGTTCCTCGCCTTTGCGGCGCGTCCAGAGTCCATGGCCGGTGTGGGCCGCTACATCGCCTATGCGCCCGTGCGTCGCTCGGGCATGGATCTGATCTCGGTCCACGCCGAGACCGGCGTGGAGATGGCACCGCATATGCCCACAGCCAACGCGGCGAGTGCGCTGCGCAACGACTGGCGCTGGTGGAGCGACAACATGGACGAGATGAACGAGCGCTTCAGCGCTTGGCTGGCGCGCTGAGCAGCGGGAAAGGCGAATGACCATTCTGTCTCTGTTGCAAAGGAGGGCAATAGTCCGATGAGTATGTTTGCCATCATCTTGAGGGAGACGAACGATGAGGTGGCTAAGCGGATCCGAGAAAAGTATCCAGCCGCCTATGAAATGACGGAGACCTGTTTTCTCGTGCAGAGCGACTTCATTGCGGAAAACGTGGCGGTTTCTGTGGGAATCAAGGGAGAAGACCGCATTGAGGAGGCTAGCGGCGTTGTTTTTAGGCTGAATGGTTCCTATGCCGGATTCACCGCACGCTCACTTTGGGACTGGCTCGAACAAGCGGAGAGCAGGAATGAGCTCGTCCCAAAGTGATAAGCAAGCAGATCGGGAGGCTCCGGCCAGCGTATCCGGTAGCGGCAATGGACGCGACATTGAAAAGCGTCTTTCGGCATTGGAGACCCGCATCGAGTATCTCGCCACCAAAGAGGCAGTGCAAGAGCTCAAAATCGAGATCAAACACCTCGCCACCAAAGAGGACATTCAAAAGATAAAGGTCTGGTGCTTGGGGGGAGTGATCGGCGGAATTGTCCTTGCTGCAACTCTGACTATAGCGATCCTGAAACTTTTTCCTTAGCTGGAGTGAAGCATCCGTCCGACAGCGGGCCGGGGCATCTGTATTTGCCTCGGCCCGCTTTCTACAATTCGGCGAAAATCGCCGCTATGTCAGCCGTTTTTTGCCACTCGGCAAATTCTTCTTCCATCTTAGGCGACCACTTGCGATCCACCTCCCCGGGCGTATAGCGGCCATCGGCAATGCTCTTCTTGCCCCAATAGTCGCGCAGGCGGGTGTTTTCGGACGACTCCACGACCTCGCGGGCATATTGCGGCGGCACGAAAATCACGCCCGTGGGGGTTGCCAGCACGACATCGCCCGGCATACAGGTCGCCGCGCCCACGCGCACCGGGCCGTTGACCTCGGCCATGGTCACCTCGCCGATGGCCGAGGGATGCAGCCCTTTGCAAAGCACGTTGATGGGCAGCTTGCGCACGCGGTGATCGTCGCGGATGCCGCCATCGACGATCAGGCCCGTACCATTGGTGTTGGCTGCGATCGCCGTGCCGAGATTATCGCCGATAAAGGTCCCGCGCAGCACCTTGCCGAACAGATCGACGACCAATACGTCGTTGGCGACTAGGGTGTCGATGACCCAGCTATTCTGACCGCCGACCCGACCGTGCCGCTCGCCTTCGGCCTGCACGACGCCGTCGAAGTCGGGCCGGTGCGGGATATAGCGGGCCGTCACCGCGCGGCCGACGAGCACGCGGCTTGGATGCAGGTTGATCCAATCGCCTTCAAACTGAAACGAATGCCCCTTGCCCATCAGCACGCCCCAAGCTTCCTCAATGGTCACCCGCTGCATCCGCTCGACGATGTCGTCATCGACTTTAGGCCGCCCGTCGCGAAAACGCGGGCCTGTGTACGCGCTCGTTATGCTCTTTATTTTGCTCGGCGCGTTGAGTTCAAACGCCATGGTTTCCCCTCCAAAGAAATGGCCGCGCATCCTTTGCGGACCGCGACCAAGCTAATACATCTCGTCCGAGCGTCAACCCGGCGGAAGCAGGGGATGGAACCGGGACTAAAAGGGCAGGTCGTCGTGGTTGGGGCCGGCCGCAGGGGCACCGGCGAGTGCGTGGCCGTTGCCCACAACAGCCTCAGCGGCCTCGACGGCCCGTTCTGCGCCGAGCATTTTCATGGTGTTGGCGACGATTTCGGTGGTCTGGCGCTTCTGGCCCTTCTGATCTTCCCAAGAGCGCGTTTGCAGCTTGCCCTCGATGTAGATCTTGCTGCCCTTTTTTAGGTACTGACCAGCGATTTCGGCGAGGCGCTGCCACAAGACGATGCGGTGCCATTCGGTGCGCTCTTGGCGCTGCCCGTTCTTGTCGTTCCACGACTCGCTGGTGGCCAAGCTGAAGTTGGCGACCTGAGCGCCGCTGGGGGTAAAGCGCGTCTCGGGATCAGACCCTAAGTTGCCGATGAGTAAGACCTTGTTGATGCTCGACATGTTACTGCTCCTTTCTGTTGTGCAGGCTGAGGTAATCCCGCTGCCACTCGCTGCGCTGACGGCGCTTGCGCGCTTGCGGCGTCTCAATGCCGTAGCGGCGACAGAGGCGGCTGAAGCTGCCCGGGGCAATGCCCAAGGCCGAGCCGGCGTCGTGGTTGCTGGCGTACATCCGCGCGGCGCGTTCGATGCGATCTTTTCCGATCGGCGGCATGATTTTCTCCTTTTGTGCAAGGCTTCGACCTGAGCTCAGCCGAAGGTTAGATGAGATAGCGGAAAGCGGGAAAGCTCCAGATGACGAAGACCGCTCCTGTACACGTCGGCCCCAGCCGGCT
The DNA here is from genome assembly GCA_958295495.1 of uncultured Latescibacterota bacterium. GTDB lineage: Bacteria > Latescibacterota > UBA2968 > UBA8231 > UBA8231. The sequence goes on along the minus strand of OY282352.1, from coordinate 4,246,871 downwards.
CACTTGGCGCTGGGCGCGCTTGTTTTTGGTCAACTCGCGCAATGCGTGAAACGCGAAAATCGGGTTCATTGCTCTGCTCTCCTATGGCCAGCGGCTCTTAGTTGAGAAGCGGCATCACCGCGAATGCGAAGAGGCTGACGAGGGCGTACATCAGGCCCTCGCTGATGATCTCGCGTCGCATCTGGTCTTTCTCCTTGCGATGAGGTCCTTGGTGCTGTTTTCCAACGCAAAAAAGGGGCCATTTTATTTCGATTACCTGCACAAAAAGATAGTAAACATTTGTGCAGAAGTCAAGAAATTTGCCCCCTTTTTTCGCCCGGTTTTACGGGGTTTTTCCCATCTGACCAAAAAACAATAACTTATTGATATAAAAAAACTTTCTCAGCTTAATAAATTTCCATTAATAAACGATAAAACGAGGATTGTCCCGCCCCGCAAACGCGATAGTGCCTCGCGGGGCTTCGTTTGTTACATTATGGGCACTAATGGCGCAACGGCTGCGAGCCTACGAAAAAGGAGAAAAGCCATGACTACGGTACTCGTTCACATTGGCGTCCGGGCCACGGACCTCGAAAAGACCATCCGCTTTTGGCGCGACGGCCTCGGCCTGCCCGTGGTCTCGACTCACGGGAGCTGCTACGACCTCAGCGACGGCCACCACAACTTCCGAGTCTTCCAGCACAACGGCCCGGCCCGCCCGGCCCACGTTGGCGGGATGCTCGACTACCTCCACATCGGCGTGCGGGTGCCCCACCTCGCAGAGGCCGGCCGCCGCCTGCTGGACATGGGCTATGAAATTTTTTCCGATGGTTTGGGAGGCAAAGAGCCGGTCGATGTCCACGACATCCGCGAAGGAGCTTTCAAGGTCGAAGACCCGGACGGCATTACGGTAGATGTGACGGCCAGCGACGATCAATGGCCGGGTGCGGTCCTTCAATAGCCCGGCTACATCCCGACCCTTACCCCTAATCGAGAGGATCTAATGCCAGCCAAAAAGACCAATGTCATTGTCTTAGGCATCGACAGCCTGCGCGCCGATCACATGAGCTGCTATGGCTACCACCGCCAGACCACGCCCCATATCGACCGCTTTGCCGCAGACGCCGTGCTCTTTGAAAAGAACTACTCGGCCCACATTCCCACGACTTCGGCCTACGCCTCCATGCTCACCGGCCTCGACTGCTTTGGCACCAGCGTCGTAGCCCTGCGCCACCGCGGCGGCCTGCCCGAAAAGATCCGCACCCTGCCCGAGATCCTCCGCCGCAGCGGCTACAACACCTCGTGCGTTGGATTTACGGGCAATCCCAGTTCGCGCGGCTTTAGCCGCTATTTGGACTACCCGGGTTGGGGCTCCTTTGCCGAAGGCCGCAGCCCCAAGGCCGAAAACCTCAACCAAGTCGCCATTCCCGAGTTGGAACGACTCGCGCGCTCGAAGAAGCCCTTCTTCCTCTTCTTGCGCCACATGGATCCGCACGCCCCCTATCTGCCGCCGGCTCCCTTTGAGCGGATGTTTTACAGCGGCAACGAATTGGACCCCAAAAACAAGAGCATGGAGCCGGTGTTTAGCTTCGAGCCCTTCTGCGACTTCTTCGCCGATTGGATGCCGCCCGGGGTGCGCGACCGCCACTACGTGGACGCCCAGTACGACGGTGCCATCGCCTATATGGACGCCTGCATTCAGCGCATCCTCACCCGCGTCGAAGAGCTGGGCTTGAGCGACAATACCTTAATCGTCATCAACGGCGACCACGGCGAGACCCTGTACGAGCACGAATGCTGGTACGACCACCACGGCCTCTACGAAAACACGCTGCACGTGCCGCTGATCATCCGCCTGCCCGGCAAGTTGCCCGCCGGCAAGCGCGTCGCGGGCATCGCGCTGCACCAAGACTTGGTCCCCACCGTACTCAAGCTCCTCAACATCCGTGCGGACATCGCATTCGATGGCCAGTCGCTGCTGCCGCTAATCGCGGGCCAAAGGGCCTCCAACTACTCGGACTTTTACATCACGGAATGCACTTGGATGCGCAAGCACGGCTGGCGCACCCCGGAGTGGAAGCTGATCGTCGCGCTAGAGCCGGACTTCCACTTCAAGCCCGAAGTCGAGCTCTACAACTTGGTCGCCGATCCACTAGAGCTAAAAAACTTGGCCAAGAAAGAGCCGGGGATCGCTGCCACTCTGAAGGAGCGGATGGAGGCTTGGATCGCCAAGCGCGAGCGCGAGACGGGCGCGACCAACCCGATGCACACCAATTTGCAATGGCATGGCTCGCAGACGCACGAGGGGCCGTTCGAGACTTCGCAACAGGCCTACGACACGCTGCATATCGGCTCGGTGGGAGCGGCAGACAAACTACAAGCGGGGAACAAAAAGGGGCCGTAGCGTGCCATGCGTCCTCGTGCAGGTTGCGCCCGGTCCTATATTGCCGAGAACTGGGCGCAATTTTTAGAAGGGAGTACCCTATGACCACCCAGCGGCAAGGCCGCGTCTTTACGGTCGGCGAATACTACCGCATGGCCGAGGCGAACATCCTTACTGAGGAGGACCGCGTTGAGCTTATCGCCGGGCAGATCGTCGCCATGAGCCCCATTGGCAGCCGCCACGCCGCTTGCGTCGATCGGCTCAACGGCTTATTGCATCGCCGCCCGGGGCCAGCCTTCATCGTGCGAGTGCAAAGCCCCATTGCTCTCGATGCGTACTCCGAGCCGGAACCCGATCTAGTGCTGCTCCGTCCCCGCGCCGACTTTTACGCTGCGGCTCATCCGTCGGCGGTCGATGTGCTGCTGGCCATCGAAGTTGCCGACACGTCGGCTAGCTACGACCGCGAGGTCAAGGTGCCGCTGTACGCTCAGGCCGGTATTCCCGAAGTGTGGCTGATCAATCTGCAAGCAGGCCGCATCGAGGTGTACGCCCACCCCCAAGGCAAGGCGTACCAACAGCGCGTCGAAGTCTCAGCCGACGCCACCTTCACCTCGCCGACACTGGCCAGCCTAAAGCTAGCCGCGGCCGACCTGTTGGGGACCTAGCTATGACCACCCAGCGGCAAGGCCGCGCCTTCACGGTCGGCGAATACTACCAGATGGCCGAGGCGAACATCCTTACTGAGGAGGACCGCGTGGAGCTTATCGCCGGGCAGATCGTCGCCATGAGCCCCATTGGCAGCCGCCACGCCGCTTGTGTAAAACGCCTCAATCTGTTGCTGGGAAAAATGGTCGGGGATTCCATGCTACTCGGCGTCCAAGACCCCATTGCTCTCGATGCGTACTCCGAGCCGGAACCCGACTTGGTGTTGCTCCGTCCCCGCGCCGACTTTTACGCTGCGGCTCATCCGTCGGCGGTCGATGTGCTGCTGGCCATCGAAGTTGCCGACACGTCGGCTAGCTACGACCGCGAGGTCAAGGTGCCCCTGTACGCTCAGGCCGGTATTCCCGAAGTGTGGCTGATCAATCTGCAAGCAGGCCGCATCGAGGTGTACGCCCACCCCCAAGGCAAGGCGTACCAACAGCGCGTCGAAGTCTCAGCCGACGCCACCTTCACCTCGCCGACACTGGCCAGCCTAAAACTAGCCGCGGCCGACCTGTTGGGCTGACTTCACGCCCCCTCCGCCCACGCCCAATCCAGCCACGGGACTAGCGCTTCAATGTCGCTGGTTTCCACGGTGCCTCCTCCCCAGATCCGCAGCCCCGGGGGCGCAGCGCGGTAGCCGTTGATGTCGTAGGCCACGCCTTCGTCCTCCAGCGCCGCGACCATTTGTTTGACCTTCGCTCGCTGATCGTCCTCGCCCAGCTCTGAATACCACGCATCGTCAATCCGCAGGCAAATCGACGTTGGCGAGCGGATCTCCAGTCGGTCGGGCAAAAACGCGATCCAAGCGCTGGCCTCCACCCACTGCTCTAGCACCGCCAGATTGGCCCGCGTGCGCCGCACGAGTTCGGGCAAGCCGCCGATGCGTTCGGCCCAGCGCAGCCCGTCGAGCGCGTCCTCCACGCACAGCAGGGAGGGCGTGTTGATGGTGTCGCCCCTGAACAGTGCCTCGTTGAGCTGGCCGCCTTGGGTCATGCGGAAGAGTTTGGGTACGGGCCAAGGCGGCGTGAAGCTGACGAGCCGCTCGACCGCCCGCGGGCTCAGGATGAGCATCCCGTGCGCGGCCTCGCCGCCCATGACCTTCTGCCAAGAGTACGTGACCACGTCGAGCTTTTCCCACGGCAGGTCCATGGCGAAAACTGCCGACGTCGCATCGCAAATCACCACCCCCTGCCGGTCGTCGGCAATCCACTCGCCATCGGGCACCTTCACCCCCGAGGTCGTGCCGTTCCACGCAAAGACCACGTCGCGGTCGCAGTTGATCAAGGACAAGTCGGGTAGCTTGCCTAAGTCAGCGTCGAAGACGCGCACGTCCTCCAGTCGCAGGTGCCGGGTAATGTCCGTCGCCCATCCCCTGCTGAAACTCTCCCAAGACAGCACATCGACACCGCGCGCCCCGAGCATGGACCACAGGCACATCTCCACCGCACCCGTGTCCGAAGCTGGCACCACCCCGATGCGGTAATCAGCCGGTACGCCCAGCAGCACCCGCGACCGCTCGATGACTTCTTGCAGCTTGGCCCGCCCTTGCGCTGACCGGTGCGAGCGCCCGAGGGCTGCGTCGGCCAAAGCGGCCGGGCTCCACCCCGGGCGCTTGGCACACGGGCCGGAGGAAAAGCAGGGGTTTTGCGGTCTGACTGCTGGCTTGGTCATCTACTCGGTCCGCGCCAGCATCCCGCCATCTACGGTCAGTGCGGTTCCGGTGATAAAGGACGCCTCGTCCGAGGCGAGAAACAGCACGGCGTTGGCGATGTCCTCGCCCGTGCCCAAGCGCTGAGCCGGCACCATCTTGGAGTAGCGCACGCGCTCCTCCTCCGGCACTTGCAAATCGTCCCACAAAGGCGTCAGAATGGCCCCGGGCAGCACGGCGCAGACGCGGATGTCCGGCCCGTAGTCAATGGCCAAGGTCCGCGTCAGGCCCAAAACTCCGGCCTTGGCCGCGTCGTAGGCCGTGGCCGTGGCAAAGCTGACCAGCGAATGCACCGAGCCGGTGTTGATAATCACCCCACCCCCGGTCTTGCGCATGACTGGGATACCGTATTTGGCGGCGAGGAAAATCGCCTTTAGGCCGATGTTCAACGTCCCGTCCCAATCCCTTTCGTCGAGCTCGGTCGCCGGGCCGTGGCGGAACCATATTGCGTTGTTGTGGACGATGTCCACGCGGCCAAAGGCGGCTTCGGTGCGCTCAAACATCTCAATGACTTCGGCGGACTCGCCCACATCGGTGCGGACGAAAATGGCCTCGCCGCCGCTGGCCTTGATTTTATCGACGACCCGCTGGCCGCCGTCGGCATTGACATCCGCTACGCAGACGGACGCGCCTTCGCACGCCAGAACCTGCGCGGTGGCTTCTCCGATCCCCGAAGCCGCACCCGTTACAATGGCCGCCTTGCCGGCGACCCGACCCTTGTTCATAGTTGGCCTCCTGTGTCGGAAGTTGGAATGGCTTTCAGTTGCTTAATGAACGGCGGCAAGTCGTTCAAGCTGGCCTCGCCGAGTAAAACGACAGCTTCCTCAGCGCAGTTCAGCGTGTCCACTAGGCTTGCTCTGTCATCACGTCCGCTCATATACCGCCTCTGCTGAACTAAGTATCTCCTCCTCGAGCAGCCAGTTACGGCTCCTTGCGACTCCCTCGAAGGTATGCAAATCTACCTTCCGCCCTAGGAACTGGCAGAAGGAGGCGATCTCTTCTTTAGGGATGTCAACTCTCGCGCTCATGGCCTCTCACACGTGCAATTGCAAGTCAAACACGAGTTCCATAGTGGCCCACCACTCCCCCTCTTTGGCCTCGGGCACCTGCTGCTGAAAGGCCCGCATCAGTTCGTCCCACTCCTTCGCTTTGGGGTTCTGCTCGACGTAGCGCGGAAAGTCGCGGGCTGGATCGAACTCGTCGGTGGCGGTCATGTACATGAACATCCGCCGCCCCAAGAGAAAAATTTTCATGTCGGTGATGCCGACCTCGCCTAGGCCCTGAAGCGGCTCGGGCCAAGGGTCGGCGTGGTATGCCTTGTACTGGGCGATCAGCTCGGGATCGTCCTTCAGCTCAATGGTTAGGCCAAAGTGCTGCATTGCGTTCCTCCTTGGTTTTCAGCGCGATAGGCTGCGGCCAAAAGCGACACCGGGTGGACGACGTCCACGGCCGCTCGTGCGCGGCGGACGCCGTACTGGAGCTGGATAGCGCAGCCCGTGTTGCCCGTGGCTACTGCGGTCGCGCCGGTCGCGCGCACATGCGCCATCTTGCGGTCGAGTAACTTCATAGACAGCTCGGGCTGGGTGATGTTGTAGATGCCGGCGCTGCCGCAGCACCAGTCGGCCTCTAACAGCGGCACGAGTTCCAAATTGGGTACGGCTTGGAGCACCTCTCGCGGGGCCGCAGAAACCCGCTGTCCGTGCTTGAGGTGGCACGACTCGTGGTAGGCGACCTGTTGTGGGGGCATTGCGGCGCGGGGCTGGCGCAAGCCGATGTCGGCGAGCCACTCGTGTACGTCCTTTACTTTTTCGCTCCACGCGACGGCCCGCTCCGCGTAGGCCGAATCGTCGGCCAGCAAACGGTCGTAGTGCTTGCAGTGCAAGCCGCAGCCACCGGCGTTGACGACGATTGCGTCTAGATTTTCAGCGTCAAAGGCGTCGATGTTGAGCCGCGCCTGTTGCCGCGCCTGTTCGACCGCGCCGTTGTGCGCGTGCAGCGAGCCGCAACACGCCTGTCCGTCCGGCAGCAGCACTTGGCAGCCATTGTGCTGCAAGACGCATATTGTATCGGCGTTTACCTCGGCAAAGGATACGTCTTGGACGCAGCCGGCCAACAGCGCGACTCGGTAGCGCGGTGCGGGCGGATTGGCCTGCTGCAAACCTTCGACTGAGCTCCGGCCGCAGCCGCGGCGATATAGCTGGTCGGTAAAGCGCGGGGAAATCTGCGGTGCCAGCGGCTCTAGGGCCCCCAAGCCAAAGGGCAGCAGCCTGAGAAGGCCGCTGCGGCGCACCAGCATTTGCAGACCGCTGCGCTGGAATGTGCGCAACAAGCACGCCACTGCCCGCAGGCGCGTCTGTTTGGCAAAGAGCCAGCCGAGGATCCAACGGCGCACAAAATTCCGCACCGCGCCGTCGAGCAAGCCCTGTCGCTCCACTTCGGCGCGGGCGTTTTCAAATAGCGCGGCGTAATCCACGCCGGCCGGACACGCGGTCTGACAGGCGAGACAGCCGAGGCAGAAGTACATCTCTTCGGCAAAGGTCGCACTCGCCTCCAGATCGCCATCGGCGATCGCCCGCATCATCGCGATCCGCCCCCTTGGCGAAGAGCGCTCGTGCAGAGTCGCGTCGTACGTCGGGCAGGTCGGCAGGCAGAGGCCGCAGTGCATACACTGCTGGAGCGCGGAGTAATCCAGACCGCTGAGTAGGTTTAGGCCGTCGTCGCTCAATCGAACATGTTCCCCGGGTTTAGGATGCCCTTGGGGTCGAAGGCGGCCTTGACCCGCTTGAGAATTTCCAGCCCCACCGGCCCTACTTGCCTCGGTAAGTAGGGCTTTTTGGCCAAGCCGACCCCGTGCTCACCCGTGATGGTCCCGCCCAATTCCACGGCGTGGGCAAAAACCTCGGCCATGGCCTTTTCGACGCGGGCCATTTCCGCAGCGTCGCGCTCGTCGCACAAAAAGGTGGGATGCAGGTTGCCGTCGCCGAAGTGGCCGAAGGTCCCCACCCGCACTTGGTGCCGCTGGCCGACCTCCTGCACGTAGGCCACCATCGCGGCTAGCTCGCTGCGCGGCACGGTGACGTCCTCCAACACGACCGTCGGTGCTCGCCGCGCCAGCGCACTAAAGGCCGTGCGCCGGGCTGCAGCGAGTTGCTCAGCCTCTGCTTCTGAGGCGGCTAGCTGCACCGAGCGGGCCCCGCCCTCGCGGGCAATGGCCTCGATCTGGGCGGCTTGCTCGGCGACGGATGCCGGGTGTCCATCTACCTCCATCAGCAACACGGCCTCGCAATCCGTGGGCAGGCCAATGCCGGCGTGGGCCTCCACGCACTCGATAGTAGTGCGGTCGAGGAACTCGAGGGTGCAGGGGATGATTTTGTGCGCGACAATCGCCGAGACCGTGGCCGCGGCCTGCGTCATCTCGTCGTAGAGGCCGAGCAAGGTTTTCTTGCTCTTGGGTGCCGGGACCAGTTTCAGCGCGATCTTGGTAATGACCCCCAGCATTCCCTCGGAGCCGACGAAGAGGTCTTTGAGCGCGAAACCAGCCACGTCTTTGACGCATTTGTTGCCGGTCTCCAAGACCTGCCCATCGGCTAGGACCACCTCCAGCCCCATCACGTAGTCGCGCGTCACGCCGTATTTTAACCCGCGCAGCCCCCCGGAATTGTTGGCCACATTGCCGCCGATAGTCGAAATTTTGATCGAGCCGGGATCCGGGGGGTAAAATAGGCCGGCGGCTTGGGCGGCGTCGGCGATCTGCTGAGTGAGAACCCCCGGCTGGACGACCATGACTAGGTTGGCCGCGTCCAGCTCTAGAATTTGGTTGAGCCGGACCAAGCAGAGCGCGACCCCTCCTTGCGAGGGCACCGACCCCCCGGCCAACCCAGTGCCCGAGCCGCGCGGCACCGCGGGTACCCCGCGCTGGTTGCACAAGGCCAAGAGTTGGGCGACCTCCTCCCGGCTCTCCGGCAGGGCCACGCACGAGGGTCGCTGGTGCAGCAGGGCGGTCCCGTCAAAGGCATAAACGCTGCAATCCTCGTCCGAGGTCAACAACTGGTCTGGGCGCAGGAAGGTGCCGAGATCGCCTATTAGGGCGGCGTGATCCATTGCGGTGCGCCCCCTTATGCCCTTGGCGGCCGGAGTCGCTGCAACTCGTCGGGCAGGTGTTCGGTGCGGTTGACATATTCGAGGACCAAGGCGGGGTCGCGGCGCAGGGAAATGCGGGTGATGGCCGTGTTGTCGTGTTCGTAGTAAAAGCCCTCGTAAAAGCCTGCGCTCCGCAGCCTATTGCCTAGAGCCTCCAGCAGCAGACTCATAAAGCCGCCGTGCGTCACCAAGCCGATGCGCGTCTTTTCCCCCGCCCGCGCTAGCAAGTCTGCGGCTACGCCAATAGCGCGCCGCTGGGCCTGCTGATTCGTCTCCACGCCCTGGTCCCACCACCCATCCTCGCCGACTTCCGCCGATGCGACGCTGGCGGGAAAACGCACGGCAATCTCCGCCCGCGTCAGCCCGGGATAGCCAACGGCTCCCCGCTCCCCGCCGTGGTCGAGGAAAATGCCGCCCATCTCGTGAGTCGCTACCCAGATCTCCGATCTTGCTCCCAGTGCCCGTCCGATTTCTCGTGCTGTGTGCAGGGCGCGGATCATTGCACTGCAATAAAGCCGCTCGAGAAAGGGCCGATCCTCTGTGCGCTCGGCCGGGGCTAGGTGCAACCCCTCTGCTATATACGCGGCCACCCGCTCGGCCTGTGCCCGGCCTTTAGGGGTCAATTCGGGGTCGGCGACGCGCTGGCTAGCATCGGCCAGCGCATTGTTGGTGGACTCGCCGTGGCGGATCAGAAACAGGTCCATGGCATTCTTGACAGTACTTGAGGGCTTACCTAGGTTGCCAAACAAACGAGGGTAAACTGGAGTAAACTGATATGGATATTAAAGTAATACAGGGAGCCATTCAAAAACAGGACGCAGACGTCCTCGTGGTCAATCTCTTTGCCGAGGCGCGCCGAGGCGGGGCTACGGGTGCGGTTGACCAAGCCCTCGGCGGCCAAATCTCGGCGGCGATTGACTTGGGCGACTTCGAGGGCAAGGCCGGCCAGACCTTGCTGCTGTACGCGCACGGCCAGATCCCAGCACCGCGCGTCCTCGTCGTCGGCTTGGGCGAGCAGGAGGGCTTTGATCTCGAACGGGCGCGCTGCGCGGCCGGCACGGCCATCGGCACCCTTGACTGCTTAGGTGCCAAAAGCGCGGCCACCATTCTCCATGGCACGGGCGCGGGCAACCTGCCCGTCGAGCCGGCCGCCCAAGCTGCAGCCGAAGCCTCGCTGTTGGCGGCCTATCGCTTTGACGAGTACCGCTCGCAGCCGCGCCCGCAGTCGCTGGCCAAGCTGCGCATCGTAGAGTTCGACTCGACCAAGATCAAAGAGGCGCGGCGCGGTGTTCGGCGGGGCCGCGCCCTTGCCGAGGCCACCTGCCTCGCCCGCGATTTGGTCAACCACCCCGGCGGCGAAGTTACACCGGCCTACTTGGCCCGCACGGCCCGCCGCTTGGCCAAAACCCACGATTTGCGCTGTCGGGTTTTCGGCACCAAGGGTTTGGCCGAGCTAGGCATGGACGCCCTGTTGGCCGTTGGTCAGGGCAGTGCCAACAAGCCGCGTTTTATTGTCCTTGAACACGGCCCCCGCGAGGGTGCGCCGCTGGTGTTTGTCGGCAAGGGCATCACCTTTGACAGCGGCGGCCTCTCGCTCAAGAGCGTCGAGGGGATCCGCACGATGAAGACCGACATGTCCGGTGCTGCTGCCGTCTTAGGCGCTATGCAGGCGGTGGCTGCGCTCGGCCTCAAGCGACGGGTCGTCGGCCTGATCGCCGCCGCCGAGAACATGCCCTCCAGCACCGCCTTCCGCCCCGACGATGTGCTGCGCACCCTTTCTGGCAAGACTATCGAGATCATCAGTACGGACGCCGAAGGCCGCCTCGTCTTGGCCGACGCACTCGCTTACGCCACCCGCTACGAGCCGGCCGCGGTCGTCGATCTGGCAACCCTCACTGGCGCTTGCGTAACCGCGCTGGGGCACCATGCTTCGGGCCTGTTTGCCAACGACGACGACTTGGCAGACCGGCTGCTCGCGGCCGGGGAGCAGACTGGCGAGCGGCTCTGGCGCTTGCCGCTGTGGCCCGAGTACCGCGACCAGATCGACAGCGACATCGCCGACATGAAAAACTCAGGCGGTCGGCCAGCAGGTGCCAGTACCGCCGCGGCGCTTTTGGCCGAGTTCGCCGACTACTCTTGGGCGCACCTCGACATTGCCGGCACCGCTTGGTGCGAAAAGGCCAAACCCTACGTGCCGCGAGGCGGCGTCGGCATCGGCGTGCGCCTGTTGACCCAACTTGCCCTCGATTGGAGCCCATCATGACGATTCGCACGATCCACGTAGGGGCTGGTGGCCGCGGCCGCTGGCCCCTGAACCGCTTCCGCGACCGCACCGACTTTGAAGCCGTCGCCTTAGTTGATGTCAGCGCAGAAAACCTCGCCACGGCGCGGCAGATCACCGGCTTGGGCGCAGAGGCGTGTTTTTCTGCGCTCGCCGACGCCCTGCAAGCCGTTGATGCAGACGCTGTGGTCGTTATTACGCCGCCCGACCTACACGCCGGTCAATGCCTAGAGGCGGTCCGCGCCTCCAAGCACGTGCTAGTTGAAAAGCCCTTCACCAAAGACCTCGGCCAAGCGCGGCAGATCGTCGCCGAGGCAGCCGAGCGCGGCCTCAAGGTCGCCGTCACACAAAACGCTCGCTACTACCCGCCGGTCCGTACCATCCGCCGCCTGCTCCAAAGCGGCGAATTGGGCCAGCCTTCCTTCGGTCTGATGACCAAATACGGCTGGCGCCCGCGGGTTCACCATTCAGGCGCGGACCAACACGCCTATTTGTGGGAGCGCGGCATCCACGACTTCGACCAGTTGCGCTACCTGCTCAGCACCGAGCCGCGACGGCTGTTCTGCCACAGCTTCAACCCGCCTTGGAGCCCGTACAGCGGCGGCGCGGCCATCGATGGCTGGATCGAGTTCCACAACGGCACCACGTTCAACTTCCAATGCACCTTCGCCACCCACAAAGGCGGCTCTAGCTGGCGGCTGGACTGCGAGAAGGGCACAGTCGAAGAGGGATCCGGCGGCTTGGCGATCCGACGCCCCGGCACCGATGCAGACGAAATCATACCCATGGACGAAAACCCCCATCCCGAAGAAGTCCTCTTAGACGGCTTCCGCGACTTTGTGCTCAACGATGTGGAGCCTCCCTTCTCCGGCCCGCGCAATCTAGCCACTGTGGGCCTGATCAACGCCTTGGGGGCCTCGTCAGACCAAGGCGCTGTAATCGACTTCGACGAGTACATGGAGTCCCACTGAGCTTCTTCGTGCGACTCTTTTGATCTCCCTTTACACCATCGTGCGACCCTCCGCCCGCCCCTTTCTCTTTGACTTGGGGCTGGCGCTTGGTCTCCTCTGCGCCTTCTCGCCCTCTGTGATCCGCTCACCTACTTCTTTCCCTTCCTGACCCTGCTCTGGTCCCCGCATGCGCTGTGGGCCGTGGCACTGGTCTTTTTTGGCTATGTGCATCTGCCGACGGAAAGCGGGCGCGTTTCCCCCCGCACCGATGCGTATATCGGCGCTGCCCTACTGGTTCTGTGCTTACTGCTTTACTTCCTCTACGCGCTCTACTTTTGCCAGATTACCATGCTCCATGGCGACGAGGGCCATTACCTGCGCGTTACCCAAAGCCTGCTCCACGACGGCGACATGGATCTGGCCAACAACCTCGGTGCCGAACATATCGGCGAATTCCACGTCACCGAATTCGCGGTCCACAAGGCACCCGCCTCTCCCGAGGGCAAAGTCCACTCGGTACATCCCATTGGCCTCTCTGCGGCCCTTGTGCCTGCCTACTGGTGGGGCTCCCGCGTCTGGCCGCGGCGCTGTTCATGGTGTTGCTGGCTAGTCTGTGCGTCCCCTTGATCTTTCTCTATTTGACGCGGCTGGGTGCCGAGCGCTGGGCGGCCCTGCTGGCCGAAGGCGTCCATCCGCCTTGGTGGCTGTCAATCCCCTTCGCCGCCGGCCGCGCCAGCGAGTTGCGCTTTGTTTTGACCTCGCCCCAAGATGTCTATTGTTTATTCCACTACGACGGCCCCGCCGACCTAACGCTGACCGACATCGTCCTCTACCGCGAAACTTTTGACCAACGCTAAAATGGATCCAACCGCTTCAAATGGGTGCTGTCCAAGCCTACGAGGATACGCGCGACAAATTTCGAGGAAGTAGAACATGAGAAACAGGCTTGAGGCGATAACCCTCAAAGGGTTCAAGACCATTCAAGAGCTGAGGGATTTCAAGCCTCGTCCCTTGACCGTGCTGATTGGACCCAATGGCGCTGGAAAATCCAATTTCATCTCTTTTTTTCGCATGATGAGTTGGGCGTTATCAGACCCGGACCATCTTCAGCTTTACGTGAGTCAGCAAGGCGGTGCCAGCACCTTTTTGCACGATGGCCCAGCTAAAACCCGAGAGATCGAGACAGAACTGACGATTGAGACCGATGCTGGCGAAAATCAGTACGCATTTCGGCTTTTTTATGCGGCAAGAGATACGTTGATTTTCGCGGACGAGCGATACCGATTCTCTAACAAGAATTACTCTACTCGTGCGCCATGGCGCGAAACAGGGGCCGGACATCTCGTTCCGCAACTTCTTGTTAAGGCCAGCCAAGATACGACTGCTCGCGTCATTCGAGATCTCCTGCAAAAAATCGTCGTGTATCAATTCCACAATACGTCAGACACTGCTCGCATACGCGGGAAGTGGGTTGTGGATGATAACCGATGGTTGAAGGAGGACGCTGCCAATATCGCGCCCGTTCTGTTTCGCTTGCAGGAAGACGACAACAGGTGCTATCAGCGGATCGTAGATACCATTCGGCTGATCCTGCCTTTCTTTTCTGATTTCGCGTTGGAGCCACAGTACAATCGTCTTCTCCTGAACTGGCGCGAGCGAAATAGCGATCAGGTATTCAGTGTGTCGCAGGCGTCGGATGGCATGTTGCGGGTCTTATCGCTCGTTACTCTTCTCCTCCAGCGAGAACGGGATTTGCCGGACGTTTTGATCCTCGACGAACCAGAACTTGGATTGCACCCCTATGCCATTAACATCGTCGGCGGCCTGATACGCGCCGCATCGACCAAGGTCCAAGTCATCGTCGCTACGCAATCCACGGCACTGGTTGATTGCTTTGAGCCGGCGGATATAGTCGTCGTCGAGCGCGAAGGTCGCAGTTCTACTTTCAGCCAGCTAAACGCCGAGGCCCTCGAAGAATGGCTCGAAGACTATTCGCTTTCCGAGTTGTGGGAAAAAAACGTGCTCGGAGGGCGACCGTAGTGGCCATCAGGTTGAATTTCATCGTTGAGGGGCAGACCGAAGAAGCGTTCGTGAAACAGATCTTAAGCCCGCATCTAGCGGGGTTTGGTGTCTGGGTGAAGGCTCGCTGTGTCCTGACGAGTCGGAGGCGCAACATTAAGCATCGTGGGGGTATTGAGAGCTATGGACAGGCTAGGAAGGATATCAATGCTTGGATAAAGGAAGATCGGAATTCGGACGTGCGTTTCACAACCATGTTTGACGTGTACGGTTTGCCGACAAATTTTCCCGGCTACACAGACGCGAAGCAGACATCCGACCCCTACGGACGGGTCAAGGTATTGGAGGACGCTTTGGGAGAAGACATTTCTGATCGGCGATTTATCCCGCATTTTCAGCTTCACGAGTTCGAGGCATTATTGTTGTCTGACCCTCAGAAACTCGATTTGCAGTTTGATGACAGTGCTGGAATACGGCGACTTGTCGATATGGTCGCCAGTTTTGATTCGCCGGAGCTCGTCAATGATGGAAACAACACCGCCCCATCAAAGCGAATTATCGGCGAAATACCGGCCTACGAGAGAATGAAAGCATCCGCGGCTCCTATTGTTGCAGAGAAGATCGGATTGCCTACGTTGCGATTGAAATGTACGCATTTCGGCGAATGGCTTTGTAGGCTGGAGACGCTGAATAAGAGGTGAACGCAATAATGCCAATGAACGAACAAACCGCCCGTCGCCTGCACCAAGACTCCTTGGTCATCGACGCGCACAACGACAGCACCGTCGCCCTGATCCGCCGGGGCATGTCTTTAGATGGAGCACAGCGCGCTGACTTCCACCAGCGCGAGGGGGCTGTCGCCTATTTGCGCCAGTACCAGCCGCTGGGCGACGGCGTTCAACTCGACTTGCCCAAGGCGCACGAGGGCGGACTGGACGCGGCGTTTTTCGCCGTTGATTGCACCCGCCCTTGGGGCAACCACCTGCTCTACTGCATGGACGCCTTGGGCTATTTTTTGCAGGAAGTGGAAGAGCACAGCCGGGGCATTGCCGTGGCGCGCAGCGCGGCTGACATTGAGTGCGCCCGCGCCGAGGGCCGACTAGCGGCCATACTGGCAGTGGAAAACAGCGATGCGCTGGAGAGAAGCCGCCACGTCCTGCCGCTGCTCTACCAGCTAGGCGTCCGCGCCATGACCCTCACCCACAGCACCCGCTCTTGGGCCGGAGATGGCTGCGAGGTCGCGGGCGGCGGCGGCTTGACCGGCTTTGGCCGCCAGCTACTAGCGCAAATGAACGAGTTGGGCGTGGTCGTCGATGTATCCCATCTCAACGAGCCGGGCTTTTGGGATGTGGCCCGAGCGGCCCAAGCTCCCTTTATGGCCACCCATAGCTGCTGCCGCGCCCTCTGCGACCACCCGCGCAACCTCCGCGACGAGCAGCTACGCGCCCTCGCCGAAAAAGGCGGGGTCGTGGCCATCACCTTTGTCCCAGACTTTATCGACGTGCACAACCCCACCTTCGGCAGCCTGCTCGACCACCTTGAACATGCGGTCGCCGTCGCTGGTATCGACCACGTCGGCTTGGGATCGGATTTTGACGGCGGCGGCTTGCTCTTGGAAGACGCGACCTGCCTCCCAGACATTGCAGTGGGCTTGGCCGCCCGCGGCTATGCCGAGGCCGATATCCGCAAAATTCTCGGCGCGAACCAGCTCCGGCTCCTGCAGCAGGTCATCGGCTGAGGCCGTAGAGTGCCCCGAACTTCTCCCACAAGTAGGCGATGAAGTAATCGGCACTCAGCTTCGCGCCCGTCACTTCCTCGACCAATTCGCTGGCCGTTGCCCGGGCGCCGCGGGCGTGGATTTTTTCGTTGAGCCAAGTTTTGAGCGGCCCGAGCACGCCCTGCGCGATTTGTCCTTCGAGGTCGGGCAAGTCCTCGTGGGCTTGGTGAAAAAACTGGGCCGCATATAGGTTGCCCAGCGCGTAGGTCGGGAAATAGCCCAATAGGCCGCAGGACCAATGCGTGTCTTGGAGTACCCCGAGGGCGTCGTCGGGAGGACGGATGCCCAAGTATTGCTCCATCCGCTCGTTCCACGCCGCGGGCAACTCAGCCACGGCAACCCGCCCCTCGATCAGGTCGCACTCCAGTTCAAAACGCAGCAGGATGTGGAGGTTGTACGTCACCTCGTCGGCCTCGACCCGGATCAGCGACGGCTCGACTTGATTGACCGCGGCGTAAAAGGCGTCTAGATCAACCGCGCTGAGCTGCTGAGGAAAAAGTGCTCGCAGCTTGGGCAGGTAATGGGTCCAAAAGGCTTTGCTGCGGCCGACCATGTTTTCCCACAGCCGCGATTGCGACTCGTGGATCCCCAGCGAGACGCTCGCGCCGGCCGGGGTGCTGCCAGCGTCGGCGGGTAGGCCCTGTTCGTACAGCCCGTGCCCGGCCTCGTGGATGGTGCCAAAGAGCGCGCCGGGCAGCCAGTTGGCACTGTAGCGCGTCGTCAGCCGCACATCGTCGCGGGACGTACCCGAGCAAAACGGATGCACTGCCAAGTCGAGCCGCCCAGCCTGCATGTCAAAGCCCATGTCCGTCAGCACCTGCCGTCCCAAAAGCTCCTGTTGCTCAATGGGGTATTCTCGGTCGAGTACGCCCCGGGCCGGGTACTGTCCGGTGGCAGCGATCTGTTCGACTAGCGGCACGAGTTGCGCCTTGAGCTGGGCAAAGACCGGGGCGATCTCCTCGGCCCGCGCATAAGGCTCGTACTCGTCGAGCAGCGCGTTGTACATCGCGCCTTCGTACCCGACCCGCTCGGCCACCTCCTTTTTGAGCGCGACTATTTTCTCCAGCCAGGGCTGGAAGAGCGCGAAGTCCGATTTTTTTCGCGCCTCGACCCAAGCTTCGTGCCCCAAGGACTCGGTCTGGCTCAGCTCGACGACCAGCTCCTTGGGCAGCTTGAGCGACCGGCTCTGCTGGCGGTCGATTTCGCGGACGTTGACGGCCGCGTCGCCTGTTAGCGCGGCGTCCTTGAGCTCTGCGACGAGCGCGACCAACTCTGGGGCGGTGAGCCGCTCGTGGTACAGACCGGCCAAGGTGCCCAGCGCTCTGGCCCGCATGGCCGCGCCCCGCCGCGGCATATAGGTCTCTTGGTCCCAGTGCATCAGCCCCTGCGCGTGGCCTATGTCGGATAGCTCATGGAGGCGTTCTACAAAGGCTTTATACGTCCTGCTCATGGCCTTGTCTTTCTTGGCGTTAGGTTAAATTAACGGTTGCTCGCCGGCGAGTTTTTGCGTGTCTTCTGTCCATTAGCCCATGACCCATCATCCGCGGAGGCCCCCATGAAGATCATCCACGCTGAATCCATTGCCCTCAACATCCCCTTCTACGCCGACCATGTCACCCGCGCCATGCAGCGCGCCTCAACCCACGACGAGCGGGTGTGGGTGGTGCGCTTGGAGACGGACAACGACCTCGTGGGCTGGGCCGACAGCCACGGCCAGCCATCGGTCGCCGGCCTCGTCGGACAAAATCCGGCCAGCCTAATGTACCGCGATGAGATTGGCTTTGGCCCGCAAGTCGCCTGTCTCGACTTAGTGGGCCAAGACAACGACGTACCCGTACACGAGCTACTCGGCGTCAAGCTCCGCGACCGCTGCCCCATATCTTGGTGGGATATAGATATGCCGCCCCAAGACTGGGTCGCCGAGGCCGAGGAATCGCTAAGGCGCGGGTACACCACCTTTAAGATGAAGGCCCGCCCCTGGCGCGACATCATCGCCCAAACCGAGGCCGTCGCCGAGGTCGTCCCGGCCGACTACAAATTCGACGTTGACTTCAACGGCTTCTTGCTCAACCAAGCCAAGGCCGAAATCATCCTGCAAAAACTCGACGAAAACCCCAATGTCGGCATGTACGAAAGCCCGTTTTACCTGCACTCGGACGTAGATGGGGCGCGGATTTTGCGCGAGCGGGTGCGCAAACCCATTGTCGAGCACTACCAAGACCAATATCTGCGCAACAACTGCTGCGATGGTTTCGTCATCGGCAGCGGCGCGACCGAGACCCGGCGGTCGGCCACCCTTGCGGCCGCCCACAACAAGCCCTTTTGGCTCCAGCTCGTCGGCGCGGGCTTGACCACCGCTTATGCGGCTCACCTCGGCGCGGTGCTCTCGCACGCCCAGCTACCCTATATCACCTGCCACGAGCTGTGGGAGGACGACCTGCTGCTAGAGCCTATCGAGGTCCGCGACGGCTACATGTCGGTTCCAGACGCGCCCGGCTTGGGCGTCTTTGTGGATGAAGAGGCGATTGCAACGTACCAAGTGGATCCCGCAGAGCCTACGCCCAAGCACCGCTACTTGGCCCAAAAGCGCATTCTCCGCGTGTACTGGCCGGGTGACAGCAAAGCGCGGGAGTGGGAATTTACTGCTGAAGACCGCTATCAGCGGGCCTTCTACGCTGGCAATATTCCCGGCTTTGAGCAAGGCATCGATTTGCAGGTGATTGAGGACGACAACAGCGCGGCCTTCCAAAAGCGACACGAGGCGCTGGTGGCGCAAGGGCGCTAGTCCCGCTGCCGGGCGATGGCCTCGTAGTCCGTCAGGGCGTAGCCAATGCCCACGTAGTCGAGCAGGTTGAGCAGCGCCCGCAGCGCGACTCCGAACCCATCGACGCCGCTGAAGCCGCCAAACTGCCCGCCGCCCTTCAGGTGCGGCTCTAGGTCGAGGAACACGCCCGGGACCCCCTTCTGCTTTAGCTCGTGCTCCAGCGCCGGGATGCGGGTGCGGAAGTCGCGCAATATGGCCTCGTGCCCGGAGTCGCCTTGGTCGGCGGGCACAAAGTTTTTGAGCCGCTCCTCATCTACGACGCCTTCCCATTGGAGAGTTGGGTCGATCTTGTAGTCCTTGACGTGCATCCAGCCAATCCCCTCGCGCATCGCCCGATACTCGGCTAGGGTTTCGACCGCGGTGAAGTTTTGGCTCGACAGATTGCCGCCGTCGAAAATCAGGCACAGGTTGGGGTGGGCCACCATCTCGTAGAGCTTTTGCAAAAGCCGCCCATTCTGGCCGACGAGATTGGCCTCGACCTCTAGGCCGAAAATGGCCCCGCCCCGGCTGCAGACCTCGGCGATTTGCGCCAGCCGCTCGGCCGCCGGCTCCACGTAATCGGCTGGATCTTCACCGCGGGGATGGTAAAACGAAAACCCGCGGATCAGCCGCGTCTCAAACTCGCCGGCCAACTCTACGGCCCGCTGCACGTCCTGTTGCAAATATTGGTCGAATGGGATATAGGCGTTGGCCGAGCCGTCTTCCACGTCGCACAGCTTGACCTTGCCAATCGGCGAGCCGATCGAAGCCACTGCAATCCCGAATTCGCCGTGCAATTGGCGCAGCCGCGCTATTTCGGGCCGCGTTAGCTGCATCGCGTTTTTGACGCCCTGCCCCACATCCACAAAGCGCAAGCTGTAGTGCGACATGCCCAGCGTCGCCAGCATGGTTAGCTGGGCTTCGGCCTTTTTGTCGGCCGGCCCCTCGTCGGCAAAGCCGCTGATGAGAACATGGGGTTTACCGTCCATAGAATCCTCCTGAAAAGTTATCTAAGTCTATAATTTGAAAAAATTTAGCGCAATGTTTGCCCGCCGCACGGACCTTGTGGTGGCGACGCCCCGGCGATTGACACGAGCGACGCGCTCCTTTTTTATTTGAGCAGGCTCAATAATAGCCAACCGCCTCGCGGCCGGTGCCTTGGGGGCTTCTTCTCGTCGGCGGGCTTGTAGTATGGTGGCTATCTTCTGTCGAATCCGGAATCGAAGCTACCATCGGCTCCGAACCGGCTCGCAAGGTCGCCAACCGCCAACCAACCGAATTAGAATTGAAGCTATTGTTTTTGCCCGTACTCTTTCTATTTCTGTTGTACCACTTTCATCTACAATCCAATCCGGGCGTGGCCATCGCAAATAAAAACAAAACTATGAAGCCTCTATATCGCCTCAATATCGTTCCGTCCCTGCCCGAGCAACTGACGCCGCTGTGGGAGCTGGGGCACAACCTCTGGTGGACTTGGAGCAAGGAAACCATTCGCACCCTCTACCAGCTCGACCCGGAAACTTGGACCGAGAGCCAGCGCGATCCCCTGCGCTTTTGGGCTTCCCTGCGGCCGGACCAGCTCGACGCCCTTATCGCCGACGAGCAACTGCGGGGTCGCATCGAGCGCGTCCGCGAACAATTCGAGGGCTATTTGTCAGATGCGGCGTGGTTTGGCCAGACGCACGGCGAGAGCCCGTTACAGGTTGCGTACTTCTCGGCGGAATTCGGCCTGACCGAGAGTCTCCGCATCTATTCTGGGGGCTTGGGCGTACTCGCCGGCGACCACCTCAAGGCCGCTAGCGACCTAGGCGTCCCCCTCGTCGGGGTCGGCTTGCTCTACCGCGAGGGCTATTTCCACCAAGCTCTCAACGCCGACGGCTGGCAGATAGAGCAAAACCCGGAAAACGACTTCTACCAGATGCCCGTGCAGCCGGTCCACGCCCGCGACGGAGAGCACCTGACCATTGAGGTTCCCTTTGCCCACGGCTTGGTGCAGGCGCGGCTCTGGCAGGTGCAGGTGGGCCGGGTGGGGCTCTATTTGCTCGATACCAACCTCGACGAAAACGCCCCTGCGGACCGCGATATTACCGCCCGCCTCTACGGCGGCGACGCGGCCATGCGCATCCAGCAGGAGATCCTCCTCGGCATCGGCGGCCTGCGCGCCCTCCAAGCCGTGGGCGTCGAACCCACCGTTTGCCATATCAACGAGGGGCACTCGGCCTTTTTAGCTCTAGAGCGGATTCGCCGGCTAATGGCCGAGCACGGCTATTCGTTTGCCACGGCCCGCGAGGCCAGCATAGTGGGCAATGTGTTCACCACGCACACCCCGGTCGCGGCGGGCAACGACTGGTTCCCGGCGGACTTGGTCGAGGCGCACTTGGGCCATTTTCGCGAGTGGCTCGGCCTGTCGCACGAGGAATTTATCGGCTTGGGCCGGGTTGACCCCCGCGATTCCCACGCCGACTTCTGCATGACGGTCTTGGCACTCAGGCTCTCAGGTCGGGCCAATGGCGTCAGTCGCCTGCACGGCGCGGTTAGCCGCCGTATATGGCAGGGCCTGTGGCCCGACTTTTCAGAGCACGAGATCCCCATTGCCCACGTCACCAACGGCGTCCATCTCCACACGTGGGTTTCGCTGGAAATGGCCGAACTGTTGGACCGCCATCTCGGCGACGCTTGGCACTTTGCATCGGCCCACGAGCGCGATTGGGACCCGGTCTATCACATCCCCGACCGCGCCCTGTGGGACACGCACCAGCACCGGCGCAAGCGGCTGATTGACGTAACCCGCCATCACCTGCGCCAGCAGATGCAAAGCTATGGCGCGCCGGCCGCCAAAATTGAACGGGCCCTGGCGCGGCTCGACCCCGAGGTGCTGACCATTGGCTTTGCCCGCCGCTTTGCCACGTACAAGCGCGGCAACCTGATTTTCCGCAATATCGAGCGGCTCAAGGCCCTGTTCTCCGACTCGCAGCAGCCCTTGCAGATTCTCTTCGCCGGCAAGGCCCACCCCCGCGACGACGCTGGCAAGGAGCTGATCCGCCAAATCGTCCACCTCGCACGGCAAGCGCCCTTTAATGGCCGGATTTTCTTTTTGCAAGACTACGACATGAACCTCGCCCGCTACTTGGTGCAAGGGTGCGATGTCTGGCTCAACAACCCCCGCCGCCCCTTGGAGGCTTCGGGCACGTCTGGCATGAAGGCCGCGGTCAACGGCGTGCTCAACGTCAGCGTATTCGACGGCTGGTGGGACGAAGCCTGCGACAAGCACGCTGGTTGGACCATTGGCCGCGGCGAGGACTACGACGACGAGCACTACCAAGACGAGGTCGAGTCCAACTCGCTCTACGACCTACTAGAGACCGAGGTGATTCCGCTCTTCTACCAGCGCGATGCGGACGGGTTGCCCGGCGGTTGGATCGGCCGCATGAAGGAGACCATCGCCCAGCTTGCGCCGCAGTACAACGCGCATCGCATGGTGCGCGAGTACGTCGAGGGGTTCTACTTGCCTGGGCAAGCCCGCTTTGAAGAATTGGCGGCCGACCGCGAGCGGGTCCAGCGGCTGACCCACTGGAAGTCGCACGTGCGCTCCAAGTGGGCGCAGGTCCAGATCGGCGCGGTGGATGCTGAATTTCCGCGGCTGCTCAAGGTGGGGATGCAGGTGCCGTTGTGCGCGGCGGTGGCCTTGGGCGAGCTAGCGCCTGAGGATGTCCGCGTCGAGATCTACGCCGGCCGCCTCAACGCCCAGCGCGAGTTCGCCCAGACCGAGGTGTACCCGCTGAAATTGGCCGGCCACAACGGCGACGGCACCTACCACTTCGTCGGCACCTTCACATGCGCGGCGGCCGGCTCGCACGGCTACACCCTGCGCGTGGTGCCCTCGCACCCCGACCTGCAAAATCCCTTGGAAATGGGGTTGGTCCACTGGGCGCGGGGGTAAAACTAGGGTTTCGGTCTCTCACTCGGCTCAAATCCCGTCATACAACGCTTGACGCCAAGTATCCAGTTCTTCTCGGTGAGCACGTCAAGGGCAATGCCGAGTTGTCGGCGGGTGAACTGTCTCTTTCGCTCGTTCCACGTATAGGTTCGCTCGGCGACCTCGGCAAAGGTAGATGCTTGCTCCTCGCGAACAACCCAATGGACGGTGGCTAGCAATTCCAAGCCGAAGGCCGACTCGAATCCCTCAACGAGCGCGGACACCTTTTCAAAGCGGGCGGACGTTTGGGGGGCGTTTGCGAGCAAGGTGTGTGCATCCTCAAGCGCACCCGGCACCAGTTCCAATTCTTTGTGGGGAGCATCGCCTCCGTCTGCGTAGCCGGACACAAAGTGTCCTTCAAGGGCATGCAAGACGTGCCGGAGGTTTTCGGCATAAGGTCCGTAATCGCCTTTGGCGAATCGCAGGCTCAACGGCTCGCCAGCGGTTTGCATGAAGTACATGAGCTTGTGTACTTCCAGCAGGGTAATGAATGGATCCAACAGACCGCGAAGGTAGCGGTCCATTAGCCCGATAAGCGCGGCCCGGCCCGCTGTCATTTTCGGGACCGCACGAGAACGATTGGCCCTTTTATCCACCGGGCCTCCGCCCGGCTCAAACACGACGACCTGCACGTCGTCAAGTTTCTCCAAAGCTGCCTGCATTCGCCAGCGAACTTCCGGCCAGTCCAAGCCGCCCAGTCCGCTACCGAGCGGGGGGATGGCAATGGAGCGGATACCGCGCACCCGTATCTCCTTTGCGAGTGCTACCAAACCGGATTCGATATCTTCCATGCGGCTTTTGCCCCGCCAGTGCCGTTTGGTGGGAAAGTTGATGATGTAACGGGGATTGATAAGTTGCCCCGTCTCAAATACGAACACCTGCCCCGGCTGCATTTCGTCGCGCTTGCACCGGGCGGCGTAGGCTTTGAAGTTCTCGGGAAAGGCACGCTTGAACTGTAGCGCGATGCCGCGCCCCATGACCCCGACGCAGTTGACGGTGTTGACCAGAGCTTCGGCATCTTCCGCGAGGATGTCGCCGGTCTTGTATTTGATCATGGTCCTCCTCCTTTTGCTGTCAATAATACCAATCAGGTATGTCCAGATGAACGATGGGGTCTTGTTCGCCGCGATAGGTCAATGCCGGGTCATTCGCACGGTAAATCACGTAGAGCATAACAGAACGCGGACAGAAGTAGAATGGCACACAGTCGCCTACGCACAGGTCTGGATGACTGCTCAGGAGCTTCTTGAGGCGGTGCTGCTTGATGTTGTTCATGCCAATCGTGGTGCCGGGAGGCTGGCGTTTAAGTATCTCCGCGTCGCACCAGAGATAGTTGTCTGCAATAATGGATTTGAGCCGGTCCAGATGAACAATATGGTATATCTTTGGCTGAGGGGGCACTAGCATAGTCAGATCTCAGTCAGCCACCTCCCGCACATCCACTTGGCCTGTGACCACGTCGGCGATTAGGCGAGTGCGGTATTCGCTCAACAAGTCAATTTCCCGCCGGGCGCGGGCCATGGCGGCGTCGATGGCCGCGGTCTGTTTGTCGAGATACGCGGCGATAGCGGCTTGCTCGGCGAGGGGTGGGATGGGCAAATGGGCATTAGCGTATTTGTCTGCGTTGACGTTCTCAATAGTTGATGAGATAGACATTGTACGCACAAATCCCTCGAAAGCCTGCGTCTTGGTAAATAGGAAAATGTACTTTGGCAACACGCTTATACTTGGAACGAAACGAACAAGATATCCGGCATAAGCGCAAAGCTCGTGTAAATGCGATTGATAGAGAAATGATCTGCCTACCGTGCCACTTCTTGATATGAGTATATCTCCATCTTCTAGTACATAGTTACCAACGAGTTCTTGGGGCAGAAATACACCACCTTCTCTGAGTTCTCCCTCGTCCGTGATGTCCGTTGTACGCAGGAAACGAACCCCCGTCTCTTGGTAGTAAGTCGCGGCTATATTCGCACCGTAAAGTGAGGACCTTGAGCATACTTGTTTCAGCCGCCGCACTTCCCAATGCGCCGGCACCTCGCCGAGCCACTCGACGCCGGTGGGTTTGAGGGGCACGTCCGGGTCAAGTCCGCGCGTGACCACCTCGTGGACGACAGCCTGCCGATACTCCTTGAGCAACTCAATGAGCCGCTCCCGGCTGCGGAGGTAGCGACGGATGCGACCGTCTGTGTGGTCGAGGTAGCGGACGATGGCGGCTTGCTCGGCGAGGGGTGGAACAAGCAGGGGCTGATTGCCAACATCTCCCACACTCACCGCATCATACGTCGAGCCCGTAGAAGCCAATCGCAAACCATGTTCAAGGACTTCGAGGTGGTAACGAGCAAAGGCCGTTTGTAAAACGCACTTGTGTGGAAGAAGGGCGCAAAGACCGCGACCAATGCCATACTCTTGGTCGGCTATGTTGAGCCGCCCGACAGGGGCGCGGACGGACAGCAATATGGCCCCCATTGGACTAACTTTCTGCGGCACCCAACAAAATTGTACCGGACTTGGATGCCTTTCGCCAAACTCGGCACAGCCTTGCAAGAACGGCAGACCGATAGGCTTATCGCTGCACTCACTTCCGGGTGGCGATTGACCCATCATCAAGGTCACGGCTTGCTTCAGCCGCCGCACCTCCCAATGCGTCGGCACCTCGCCGAGCCACTCGACGCCGGAGGGCTTGTAGGCGGGGTAGGGTTTAGAAGGGTAAGTCATCTTCATTTTCATAATTTGAATCGTCGCGACTACTCTCTTGATCATTTGCTGTTTCTTTTTTTTCATGTCGTGGTTCTCTTTGCCACTCTTTTGCGATAGCATCCCAGTCAATTTCTCGACATTCTTCTCTCGTCCAGACCTTCCAAAACTCGGGATCTTCGGAGCGGGGCCGTTGCGATTCGGGTAGGTCGTTTATCTTTACAAGGACCGGTAGCTCTGATGCCCAACCGAGCAATATCGCACTCTGAGAAGGTAATAAAGGCAACTCTCTGAGAATCCCTTTGAGGTTATCGGGGACAAGGCGGTGGACGAGTTCCTGATCGCGGTCATTGCTGATGCGATGAAGAAGAAACGTATTGCATTGAGATAGAACCGTTGGCGAAAGCTCCGATGGTCGCTGGGACGACAGCACCAAGCCTAGTCCGAACTTTCGTCCTTCCCGGGCGATTCGCTCGAAGACTTGGCAACAGACAGTAGCCGCATCTATATTCTCGATATCGTCCCTGTAGCGTTTGATAAACGTGTGTGCTTCTTCCATCACTAGGACAGTAGGAAGCGTGGCATGGTTAAGACTGACGTAGCGCTGGAGCGATTCAAAGACCATGCGGGCTATTACCGCCGTGACAACGTGAATGACTTCGGTTGGCACTAGAGACAGGTCAATCACCGATACACACCCATTCCTAGCATTATCTTCTCCGATGTAGTCCTTCAACCACTGGTCGAGAGTAATATCATGGGTATCGTCGATAATCGCCTTCATCTTTGGATCTGATAAGAACGTACGGATGCGGGCTATCAGAAAATCTAAGTACTGACTTACATTTTCTTGGTATGCCAGAACCTCAAGATGGTCCGCAAAGTCCGTTCCCTTGAAGAACAGTGGCACATCTTCGCTAGGCCCTTCATAGTTGATGGTACCCCCGAGCTGTTCGAGGGATTTCTGCAAAGCACTAACTATCGAGTTAGCCTGAGCCTCAGTGAACGCTCGGTAGAACTCAACATCCTCACCAGTTTTTTTGTCACGGAAGCTCTTGTACTCTGCTTTTAATGCTGCGTCAATCTCGTTTTTAATCTCATCCAGTCCATAATCTGGCAAATCCCTGTGCCTCGATTCAATGTCATCACCAATGGCCTTTAGCTTAAAGCCAAAGTTAGTCGAATTATCTTGGATCGCCCCCGAATGCACGTCATTCTGGATAGAGTTCAATCTGGACAAGAGGTATCTACGTAACGCAAGTATCTTCCCTTCCTCAGTAGCCTCGGAGACTCCCGTACGTCCGGCTTTGACCTCACGTAATGCACGCTTGAGTAATGGCCGTTGCGTTCTCGTGCTTGCTTGGGTAAACGAGCTCCACTCCGCACTATTCCAGAACCACAGTGGCACCTTTAGTGGGAGTTTGTCAGCATCCGAGTCCGCATTCACCCTAAATATCCTCGCATGAGTAGAGGACTCATTTTCGTCGAAAGCATGTGAATACTCGCCGTTTGGATCCAAGATAATGAACCTAGCATTGGGGTGCTCAGAATCGTTCTGTTGGGTAGATTGCTCAAGGCTCCAGCGAATTAGCCCAGCGACGGAGCAAGATTTACCACTGCCAGTATTTCCAAGGACAGCGAGATGGCGTCCGAATAATCGGTTTGGATCAACGCACACTTCTGCATTGCCAGCAATAGGACTCGATCCAATTTTAACGCGTCTCTGTTCGCCCGACTCGACGATTGACCGGAGTTGGCTCTCCGTCGGCATCAGCACAGTATCGCCAACTGATGGCAACGCATCTGCACCTCGTCTGAAGACAAAGCGCTCGTGTTCCATCTCCTGGAGCATACCGAGCGGGTTGAGTCGAAGCTTCCTAAGTGGGTAGGGCAAATCCACAAGGCCGAAGTCCTGCATTCCACGACGCTTTGGAAATGCGGATCGCTCGATTGTTAACCATTCAATTTGTCCGACTAGGAATCCTTCATCGACAGGAATCAAGAGGTAACCGTTGACCCGGGGAAACGGTCTAGGGATACCAGCATTGAGAGCAACGGACTCAGGTGCCTCTATTTCGAGAGCAACCTCAATTTTATCTGGAGACACAAAATCCACCGTGCCGATACGTAAACTTCCAGACTGTTCGAAGGGTAGATAACTCATTACGCGGTACCTTCTTCACCTGCTGAACCGACGCTACTCGCATCGTTGGCGTCTTCTCCAGGGCCATGACGGGCCTTCAATAGATCTGCCATGCGAATAGTCGTGCGGTCAATTGCCGGCTTTGGTAAGTAGTGGTCCACCAAGGCTTGGAGATCTCCAAGGTGATTGCCAATCATTAGGGTAATTTGGGCAGGCCGCCCCAATTTCTTGTATGTATTCATAATCCTTTCAAGAGGATCATCGTACGAGACGACCACGAGATGAGTGGACGGGATTGTGAGCATATCTTCGATCACCCGATTGATGTGCTCATCGCCAAAGCTATAGCCGTAACAAACCAAGGTACTGTTTGGACGACAAATCGCTGCGGCGAAATCCCGAAATAACTCGGCATACGGATAGGATGTCGTCTCTCGGTCCTTGGCAGCATTCGGGTAGATCATGATCTGACGAGCATCCAAGTTTTCAAAGCCCGGAGTCCTCAGATAGGACTTCGTATCTTGTGCTCCGAACGGAAGTCCGATACGGCGAATTGTTCCGTCGCAGTCAACCCAATCGACGGACCCATGTAGCTTCGTAAAACGAGCCACGCCTTCCAAGTAGCGCGGCTCACCGCGGATTCCGGGTGGATTGTAGTGCAGGTCAACATTAAGGCGTGAAGCGCGGAACACTGGTGACAAGGTGCCAACGAAACGGTCAATCATGCGTAATCCAGCTACATCGGCACCTGCCTCTATGTACCGATCGTAATTCGTCGTAAAAAGATTCAAGCGTTCACGAGTGCCTGATCGACTGGCGAAACTCATCAGAAAGCTGACGAGATAGTTGAATGCCTTTTCACGATTTTCAGAAGGCGACGAAGCGAGGCTCCTTTCCCCTTCTAATATCGAGGCCGAAAATGAATCAAGAACTTTCTTCAGTTGTTTTCGCAAGGATGAAGCTGACAGATTATCAGGAGCTCCGTCCGTCTTTTTAGGCGGCATAATTTCTAACCCACGAAGCAGTTCGTTCGCCACGCGAATTTGGTCTTCGAAGTTCGCTTTCTTACGCTGTGCAGCCTTGGCAACCCTCTCTGATTCAGCCGATATTTCATTGTTGAAAATATCAAACGTGACAGTTCCCATCCCCGACAGTGCCTTGCACGTCGCTATTCCATGAACGGCATGGGTCAGCCCCGATCCGATTAGCAAAGAAAGATGTTCAGATTGGACAAGTGCGGTCAGCCAAGGCTCAATGCGAGGTCGGAGTGTCTCTGGACCGAAGGGTTCGCAATTTGCCCAAGAGCATTTTTCAACATTGGCTGCCAACTTGAACAACGGCTTATTCAACTCCCCGTCGCGGTCAATTACAACCATTGAGTAATCGTCCCGTGACTTGAGAATTTGACTACCCTGTTTTGAAATCATGCTTCATTCTCCTAGTGATATTTTTGTAGTAATTCTTCGCATTCCCTCGCTCGCTGAAGATGGCGACATACTGGCTATATGCGAACAGCCGACCTCGCCTTTTGCCTGTGAGTTCGTGGACGACGAGCCACGCGACGCCGGATGGCTTGTAAGTGGGGTAGGGTTTGAGGTTTGTAGCCATTCGACTATCCCAAGTCACAACAATGATTTATTGCCCAACGCCCACACGCGGATCTAGTCCACCCAGCCCGCTGAACAATCACCGCTCCTGTTGTTTCCAAACTGAACCCGGTTGTTATTCGGCGGCGTTCCATCTCTTCTTTGGAATGCCTTGTGAATCCATTGGCGAATCCGATCCGTCGCCTGCTAGCCGGGCCAATTGTAAATGCAGGCGTAGGGGTCATCGCCTCGGCAGTTATCCGCCAATCTCGGCGGTGTCAGACGAGGGGTATATGTCCGCTTCCCAAAATCCGGGTGATTGGGCAACAGAATCCCCAACAAACTGCAGCGGGGATTCTTAGCCGTGTCCCTCAAACTGGAACCGATCTCCCAATCCACATGCTTCCGTTGCCAAGTGCAGGGGCCGATCAACACAACCGTTACAGTTGCGTCGGCAATGAAGTCGTCACGGATCTTCTGACGAATCGTTTCGACTTTGAGATTGCAGTCATCTATGTCTCCATCTTCGACCGATTTATCTACAATATCGTCTTTCATCACTGTGACAAACTTCCTCATAAGCCCC
Source organism: uncultured Latescibacterota bacterium (assembly GCA_958295495.1). Taxonomy (GTDB): domain Bacteria; phylum Latescibacterota; class UBA2968; order UBA8231; family UBA8231. The sequence continues at coordinate 4,217,138 of OY282352.1, read as the reverse complement.
AGATGTCGATCTCCGCTCCACTGTCCGATGCCCGGCGCTCCCGAAACACCTTGTCCTCCCAACGCCGACCTTCGCGCCGGTCGAAAATCACCAAATGACCCGCTTCTGCATCGCAGCGATCCATATACTCGGCGGTCTGATCCAACCCCTCGGCGATAGTCTGATCCAGGCTCTTGTGGAGAATTTTGCACTCAATCACGAACTTGCGCGTCCGCTCGGCCTGCGGCCAGACGATGAGCAGATCGGTGCGTTTCCGACCCAAGCCATACTCGCGCTCGATGCGCCCGCCGCTGTTGACGATCCGCTGCAAAAACGCCTGCAACAGCAACTGCGGACCGGCCTCTTGATACTCGAATCGCTTCACCCAATGCTCTGAGTGTTCGCGGAAGAAGGTCTGAAACGCGGTCAGGAGTTTGATCACGTCCAAGCTGCCATCGGCATGGACGTACCAGGCCGTGTCCTGATCGAATTCCTCTTGGATCACCCAAGTCAGTTCGCGGGGGATGACCTCGGCGTAGATCGGATTGGCGATGCGGAGGGGGCGATCCTGAGCCACGAGACCCAGATCGCGCACATATTCCAAATCCCGACCCGTGAAGTGGCGTTCCTCGGCCCCGCTCAACAGCGGCTCCACGATGCGCCGCACGCGTTCCTCTTTGAGCTTGTCGGTCAACTGTTCTAGGTGCGTTTCGCGCCGCAGGATGAGGTGCTCTTTGGCCTCGATGATGGCCACAGCGGCGACCGGATCGCGCCGATTAGCGGCCCCAGGGCGAAAGCAGGCTTGGTCCGCCAAGGCATTGACCAGCCACGGCTGGCCTTGGGTCTGCGTCCAGATCATCTCCTGCGCGTCTGGCGTGAACACCTGCCCCGTTTCCTCAGTGTGTTGGCCGAGCAGGGCTTGAACCTCCTCCTGCGAAAAATCTCCTAAGCGCAACGATTGCGCTTTGATGTTAAATGGACTGCCCCCGGCAATGATGGCATTGGCCGAACTGGAATGGATGCGGTAATCGCGCACATCGCGCACACCGCATAGCACCACGCTTTGCGGAAAACCCTCTGGACGCAGGTCATAGCCAGCCCGCAACTGCCGCAACACGGACAGGAGCGAGTCGCCGATCAGCGCGTCTATCTCGTCGATGAGTAGCACCAAAGGTTTCGTATCCGCCGCGGCCCAGCGCGTCAACGCCGTATGTAGAGCAGCCCCAGGTCCGACCTCGGCGAGAACACCGGACCAGACTTGGTTCAAAAATTCGTCGTCCAGTGTCAAACTCGCTCGGAGTGCCAATGTCGCCAGAATAGTACGCATGACTTGTTCCACATCTTCGCGCATAGCTTGCCCACCCTCGACATTGACGTACACGCAACGGTAGATGCCCTCGGCGTTGAGCAAATCGCGCAAGGCCAGCAAGGTCGAAGTCTTGCCCGTCTGTCGGGGCGCGTGCAGGACGAAATACTTCTCGTCCCGAATGAGGGCGAGTACTGCGTCTAGGTCCAAGCGTTCCAGCGGCGGGATGCAGTAGTGCCTTGCCGGCTTGATGGGGCCGGCGGTGGTGAAAAAGCGCATGGTTTAAGTCTCCCGTTCAATGGTCTGTTCCGCTCATCCGCCCCTCCGCCCATGCTCCCGTGCGTGCCCTGTCTTACCCAACCCCGTCCGTGCGTACCCAGTCTCTCCACCGCCGCTTTCCTCATAAGCCCCAGATGTCGATCTCCGCTCCACTGTCCGATGCCCGGCGCTCCCGAAACACCTTGTCCTCCCAACGCCGACCTTCGCGCCGGTCGAAAATCACCAAATGACCCGCTTCTGCATCGCAGCGATCCATATACTCAGCGGTCTGATCCAACCCCTCGGCGATAGTCTGATCCAGGCTCTTGTGGAGAATTTTGCACTCAATCACGAACTTGCGCGTCCGCTCGGCCTGCGGCCAGACGATGAGCAGATCGGTGCGTTTCCGACCCAAGCCATACTCGCGCTCGATGCGCCCGCCGCTGTTGACGATCCGCTGCAAAAACGCCTGCAACAGCAACTGCGGACCGGCCTCTTGATACTCGAATCGCTTCACCCAATGCTCTGAGTGTTCGCGGAAGAAGGTCTGGAACGCGGTCAGGAGTTTGATCACATCCAAGCTGCCATCGGCATGGACGTACCAAGCCGTGTCCTGATCGAATTCCTCTTGGATCACCCAAGTCAGTTCGCGGGGGATGACCTCGGCGTAGATCGGATTGGCGATGCGGAGGGGGCGATCCTGAGCCACGAGACCCAGATCGCGCACATATTCCAAATCCCGATCCGTGAAGTGGCGTTCCTCGGCCCCGCTCAACAGCGGCTCCACGATGCGCCGCACGCGCTCCTCTTTGAGCTTGTCGGTCAACTGTTCTAGGTGCGTTTCGCGCCGCAGGATGAGGTGCTCTTTCGCCTCAATGATGGCCACAGCGGCGACCGGATCGCGCCGATTAGCGGCCCCAGGGCGGAAGCAGGCTTGGTCCGCCAAGGCATTGACCAGCCACGGCTGACCTTGGGTCTGCGTCCAGATCATCTCCTGCGCGTCTGGCGTGAACACCTGCCCCGTTTCCTCAGTGTGTTGGCCGAGCAGGGCTTGAACCTCCTCCTGCGAAAAATCTCCTAAGCGCAACGATTGCGCTTTGATGTTAAATGGACTGCCCCCGGCAATGATGGCATTGGCCGAACTGGAATGGATGCGGTAATCGCGCACATCGCGCACGCCGCATAGCACCACGCTTTGCGGAAAACCCTCTGGACGCAGGTCATAGCCAGCCCGCAACTGCCGCAACACGGACAGGAGTGAGTCGCCGATCAGCGCGTCTATCTCGTCGATGAGTAGCACCAGCGGCTTCGGAGTTGCCTCGGCCCAGCGCGTCAACGCCTCGCCCAAGGCAGCGTACGGACCGTACTTGGTCGAGATGTCGAGCCAAACCTCGTCCAGAAATTCGTCGCCTATTGAACGCGCCCGAGACGCCAACCCGGCCAAAATAGTGCGCGTCACTTGTTCCACATCTTCGCGGGCGGCTTGCCCACTTTCGACATTGACATATACGCAACGGTAGATGCCCTCGGCGTTGAGCAAATCGCGCAAGGCCAGCAAGGTCGAAGTCTTGCCCGTCTGCCGGGGCGCGTGCAGGACGAAATACTTCTCGTCCCGAATGAGGGCGAGTACTGCGTCTAGGTCCAAGCGTTCCAGCGGCGGGATGCAGTAGTGCCTTGCCGGCTTGATGGGGCCGGCTGTAGTAAAAAAACGCATGGTTTAAGTCTCCCGTTCAAGGTAGATTGCTCAAGGCTCCAGCGAATTAACCCAGCGACGGAGCAAGATCGTGCCGTTTGCCCGTGATCTCGCGGGCGATGCTCAATGGACGCCGAGCCACTCAACGCCGGATAGCTTGTAGGCAGGGTAGGGTTTCAGATCGGCGGTCATTTGCTATCGGCCCCGACGACCTCTGCGAGCACCGCTTCATTCTCGCGCTCCAACGCCATGATGTCGGCGCGGATTTCGCTTAGGGAGCGCAGCGGTTGCGGCTTGTAAAAATGCCGGGTGAAGCTAATCTCGTAGCCGACCTTGACGCTCGCCGGGTCGTACCAAGCGTCCGGCGCGTAGGGCAGCACCTCGCGGCGCAGGAAGCCCTCAACGCCGCCCTCGGCCAGCAACGGCACCTGTTCGCTATCGCGCAACTCGCCATCCGGCTCGTATTCGACCACGCATCCCGACCGTTCGACCAAGCCGCGAAGAGGATCCGGCTCCGTCTTGCCCGGCCGGTGGGTCTTTTTGACGACCGGCTCGGCGGCTTGGTCGCGGAACGCCAGCACCGTTTGCAGCAGTTTCTTTCGCTTGGCCGTCAGGTTGATGCCGCGACCGACGGCATCTGCAAACCGGTTGAAGTCGCGGTGCGGCCCGTCGCCGAGGGTGGCCGCTACTCGCTCAACGCCCTCGGCGAGCGGTTCTTCGCCCACTTCCGCACAGGCAGCGCGAAACCGCTCGAGATGCTCCGGCGACAGCTCGACGGCAAGCCGCAGAGGCCGCTCAACCGTTACGCGAGACTTCCGCACAGGCAGCGCGAAACCGCTCGAGATGCTCCGGCGACAGCTCGACGGCAAGCCGCAGAGGCCGCTCAACCGTTACGCGAGAGTAGCCAAAGGCCCGATTGGGAAAAATTTTCGAGTGACCGCTTTCCTCAAAGGCGAGAAACGCATCGCAGACGCGGCGGATGTCGTCCTCGGACAAGGCGCAGTTCTTATTGCCGAGATTCTTACGCAACGGACTGAACCACTCGGTGGCGTCGATGAGCTGCACCTTGCCCTGCCGATGCGCGGGCTTGCGGTTGGTCAGCACCCAGATATAGGTGGCGATGCCGGTGTTGTAGAACATGTTGAGCGGCAGGGCGACAATGGCCTCCAAATAGTCGTTTTCGATGATCCAGCGGCGAATGTTGCTCTCGCCCTGTCCGGCGTCGCCGGTGAACAGGGAACTGCCGTTGTGTACCTCGGCAATGCGGCTGCCGAGCGCGGTATCGCGCTTCATCTTGCTCAGCATGTTGGCGAGGAACAGCATCTGCCCGTCGCTGGAGCGGGTGAGCAGGGAATACGCCGGATCGCCGGCGTGCGCGATGATGAAACGCGGGTCAACCACGCCGCGCTTGCCGCCCAAGCGGTCGAGGTCTTGCTTCCAGCTCTTGCCGTAGGGCGGATTGCTGAGCATAAAATCGAACTTGCGGGCCGGGAAAGCGTCGTTGGCGAGGGTCGAGTGTTCCGGCCCGCCGACAATGTTGTCCGCCGCGCTGCCCTCGCCCTTGAGTAGCAAGTCGGCCTTGCAAATCGCGTAGGTCTCGGCGTTGATCTCTTGGCCGTACAGATGCGTGGATACGTTCTTGCCGCGTGCTCGGGCGAGTTCCTGCAGGGTTTCCTCGGCCACGGTCAACATGCCGCCGGTGCCGAGCGCACCATCGTAGAGCAGGTAGGTGCTCGACTCAATGGCGTCGGCCACCGGCAAGAAGATGAGATTGGCCATCAGCTTGACCGCGTCGCGCGGGGTCCAGTGTTCGCCGGCTTCCTCGTTGTTCTCCTCGTTGAACCGCCGCACCAGTTCCTCGAAGATGGTGCCCATGGCGTGGTTGTCCAAGCCGGGATGCCGGAGCGAGCCGTTCTCGACCGGGTAGGGGCTGAGGTTGATTTCCGGCGACAGGAATTTCTCGAGGAGTGCGCCGAGCACGTCGGCGTCGGACAACCGCGGAATCTGATTGCGAAACTCGAAGTTCTGCAAAATGTCCTGCACATTGGACGAAAACCCGTCCAAGTAGGTCTCAAAGTCGGCGCGGAGTTGCTGCCGGTTGGCGCGGGCGCGGAGGTCGCGCAAAGTGAAGCGGGAGGCATTGTAAAAAGCATGCCCAGCGGCCTGCTTGAGGGCCGCTTCCTGTTCGACAATGCCTTGGTCGTTGAGCCGGGTCTGCATGGCGAGAACGGCTCGCTTGGTCGGCTCGAGCACCGCGTCCAGCCGCCGAATCACCGTCATGGGCAAAATGATGTCGCGGTACTTGCCGCGCACATAGAGGTCGCGCAACACATCGTCGGCAATGCCCCAGATAAAGTTTGGGATGCGGCTGAGTTGGCTGTCTTGCATGGAGGTCGTCCTTAGGTGGTTGCTAGCGGTAGGGTCAGTTCAAACACGCTATTGGCCAGCCAGCGTTTGAAGGCTGCGTTGTCCGAGTATTGCTTGTAGAGTTCGGCATCGTCGGCGAGCAGGGCGGTGATCGCTTTCTCCAAAGCCCGGTCGTGCTCAATGCGAGTGTTCTGCTCGTCCGCGTGTTGCCGGGCGTTGCAATAGGCATGGTCGGCCTCGACCAGTTGCGGCACATCCTCGGTGATCATCCGGCGGATGCGATCCGCACTGGTCCACGGAATGTCGCCGAACAGGTCGTTAAATTCCCGCAAAATGTTGGAGAGCCGGTCCATTGCAGGCTCGGGTTGGGACCCGCCACCGCTCGCTGGCACCGGCTCGATTTCGGCGTCCTCGTCGGGCAGCAGGATGTGCATGGTCGCCTGTTTTTCGGCGCGATAGCTGTCCATGTCGATGGCATTTTCAATGCCCAGCGACATGTCCTCGGCCGCGGGCGTCGGCAGCTTGGGAATGAGCAAGGTCAGAAAAATGGACAGCTTTTCCCAAGCGGCATTCTCGTATGGCAGCACCTGCGACAGGAAGTTGTATGCGCGGGTAAAGACTTTGGCATGGCCCTTAAAATCAACCTGCCCGTCTTCGTCGAGGTCGCGGCGATAGATGTTCACGCATTCGTCCAAGATGGGGTCGAGGGCGGCGCGGTCGTCGCCGTTCAAATACGCCGCCACCAGCGCGTGGACTTGCGCCTCGGAATAGATCTGCGGGTCGTCTAGCGCGGCCTTGAGGTCGTGCAGTTTGTCCGGGTCGGTCTCGTCCGCCAAGATGGTGGTGCGGTAGTACGCGGCAAAGGCGTCTTTTATGGCGGCGGCGGCGTTGTGGAAATCGAGCACAAACGTATCGCGCTTGGCCGGGTGGGCGCGGTTGAGACGCGAAAGGGTCTGCACCGCCCGGATGCCGGACAAGACCTTATCGACGTACATGGTGTGCAGCAGCGGCTCGTCGTAGCCGGTCTGGAACTTGTCCGCACAGACGAGAAACCGATAGGGGTTTTGCTGAATTTTGCGGGCAATGTGCGACGACGGAAACCCGTTCAACCGCGCTTCGCTCACCCGCTCGCCGCCGTATTCGACCTCGCCGGAAAAGGCCACGATGGCCTTGTGCGGGCTGTCGCGCTCGGCGAGATAGTCGCGGATGGCGCGATAGTAGGCTATCGCCATATCGATGCCGCCGGTGACGACCATGGCCCGCGCTTGGCCGCCGATTTTGCGCGGGGCCAGCACCTGCTCGTGGAAGTGATCGACGATGATCTCGGCTTTGAGGCGGATGGCCCGGCTGTGGGTTTCCACATAGCGGATGAGCTTTTTGCGCGCCTTGTTGGCGTCGAACTCCGGGTCGTCGGCTGTGGTCTTGGCGAGGCGGTAGTAGCTCGTTACCGGCGTGTAGTGGCCGAGCACATCCAAGATGAACCCCTCTTGGATGGCCTGTTTCATCGCATAGCTGTGGAAGGGCCGATGCTGGATCGCGCCGTCGGGCTGCGGATCGGGCGTGCCGAACAACTCCAGCGTCTTGTTCTTGGGCGTGGCAGTGAAGGCAAAATAACAGGCGTTGGCCAGCAGACGCCGCTGTTCGATGATGCGGTTGATTTGATCCTCAAACGTATCGTCCGCAGCCGCGGCGTGGTCGCCCAAGACGCGGGCCATGGCCGAGGCCGTGCGCCCGCCTTGGCTGGAGTGGGCTTCGTCGATGAGGATGGCAAAGCGGCGGCTTTGATGGTCTTTGTCGATTTCGTCCAAGATGAACGGGAACTTTTGCACGGTGGAGATGATGATTTTCTTGCCCGCGCCGATAAAGCGGCGCAAGTCGCCGGCATTTTCGGCGTGGCCTACGGTCGCCCCCACTTGCGCGAACTGCCGGATGGTGTCGTTGATCTGCCGGTCCAAGATGAGGCGGTCGGTTACGACGATAATGGAGTCAAAGACCAGCCTGCCGCCCTTTTCCAAGCCGATGAGCCGGTGCGCCAACCACGCGATGGAGTTGGACTTGCCGCTGCCGGCCGAGTGCTGGATGAGATAGCGTTGCCCAACGCCGTGCTCGGCAGCGGTCAACAGTTTCCGAACCACGTCCAACTGGTGATAGCGCGGCCAGATTTGCGTCTTGGTCTTGCGCCCGGTCTCGGGGTCGGTGGATTCTATCAGCAGGGCGTAGTTTTCCACAATGTCGGTCAGGCTCCGCCGGGTCAGCACGTCGCGCCACAAGTAATCGGTCTTGATGCCGTTGGGGTTGGGCGGGTTGCCTGCGCCGTCGTTCCAGCCCTTGTTGAACGGCAGGAACCACGACGCCTTGCCGCTGAGGTGGGTGCAGAACAGCACCTCGAGGTCATCTACGGCGAAGTGGACCATGCAGCGGCCGAGGCGGAAGAGCTCCTCTTTCGGGTCGCGGTCGCGTTTGTACTGCTCGACCGCATCGGCGGCGGTCTGTTTGGTGAGGCTGTTTTTCAACTCAAAGGTCGCCACTGGCAGGCCGTTGATGAACAGCGCGAGGTCGAGGGTCAGCCGCGTGTTGGCGTTGCTGTACGGCAACTGGCGCGTTACTGAAAAGCGGTTCTGCTCGTAGAGGGCTGCCGCCTGCGGGTTGCCCGGCGAGGGGGTGCCGTACAAGAGCGCGATGGTGTGCGGCCCGTGATTGACGCCGTTGCGGAGGACTTCGACGATGCCGCGCTTGCCGACTTCGTTTTTCAGGCGGGCGAGGAACTTGCGGCGCACCGGGCTGTCCGCGTCCAAAGACAGCGCGGCGACGAGGTGCGGTTGCGTGGTCTTGAGGAAGGCGGTCAACTGAGCCAAGTCTATGCAGTGCTCGCGGTCGTAGTCGTCGGAGTGCCCGTTGAGCCAGCCGGCTTCATAGGTGGCCGGGCGTTCCCGCACATCAGCGGCGTCCGGTGCGTCGGCTCGGTGGGTCAACATCGCGCAGATGCGCTGCTCTAGGCCGCGTTCGGTGGTGTCGGTGGTCATGGGGTAGCTCCAGTCAACCAGCATAATTGATGCGGATTGATTAAATCCTTTACTAAATCCTTTACTAAAATTTCAATAAATTTGAAATTAAGTAAAGAAAAAATACAGGAAAAACAAAAGGTTACGTAGATATGCGTCATCCTTTTCCGTTTAATTTTCTTTACTATTATTCTTTAGGTGCGCGTCTGTGAGTTCCCAAGCGGGTTGAGCGCGGGTGCCTCGGTTGACAATCAGATCGGAGCAACGCAGTTCCTGTATGAGATTGCGGACCCTTGACCACTTCTGCGCGTCCGTCAGTCGGTCGGGCAACTTGGGTATCAGGGCCTGATTGATCTCTTTGCGGCTGACCGGCCCGTGCTCGCGTACCAAAGCTATGATCAGATCCAAGTAGTACTGCTTGTCGAATCCGCGCTCGCGGATGTGGCGGCCAGCCTCGCCCGTCGCCTTGGCGACCAATCCGGCGACCATCAGGTTCGGGTAACGGCCTTCGACAAGACCCTCGGCCTTCGTAAGGCGATGCTCTTGTCGGCTGATAGGCAGTCCCTTTTGCACGCGGTCGAGAGAGTATGGCGCGGTTGAGGTCTAAGTCGGTCCGTTCCATCAAGAGGCGCGTGTAACGCTCGTCGAGGATGCAGCCGTGGAGGCTCACGGTCACGCGGCTCGTCTCCATCTCGGTCAAGTCGTAGTCCGGCAGTGGGAAGGAACGCTTCCTCTGCGTGTCGAACATGCGCTTGATGCCACCGCCTTGCGTGTCAATCAGATTCAATTCGACCATCGCACGCGCCAAGAACGGGTTGCGGTAGATAGCTTGGGGAGCGTCCTGCCGGATGACCGTTGCGACATCGCCGGGCAAAAAATCACCGACGTTGGTCAACGAGATGCGGGCGGGGAACTCAACGACGACGATCCGGCCTCGAAGGCGATAGTCTTGGTGAGCGATGCTGTTGTGCAGGGCCTCGCGGATCACCCACGGGTCGTACTGGGTGAACTCCTTCGGGAACAGGGTTCCGTTTGGAAGGGCACGCACAGTGAGGTTGCGGATGCGTTGCAGAAGGTGATCGCCGGCGAGCAAGAACGGCGGATCAATATGCTCGCAATCCAATTCGCGGTTGTGGGCATCCTTGAGCACCCAAGAGATTTGTGCCACTGCTGGCACCAGCAGAGCCGACGCTTCAGGCTGTCCGAGCAACAGCAACGCGGCATTTGTCAGCGTGCCCTGCTGCAGCACCCGCGCCTTGTTGAGAAAGGTCGTGTCGTCCCATCCCTCGACTTCGGTTGCCCGTGCCGGATGTCTGACGACGAACTGCTCGCGTGCTTTAGCTATGGCTTCAGGGGCGAGGTCGTGGAGACTCGCTTGTTCACACACTTCCGCGGACCAGTCGTTCCCATGCGTCCAAATCGCCCGCGCTTTCTCGGGATGATTGCTGAGTTTGGTCTTGCTGGTACCGACCCGAATGTACGCTGTTCCGTAAAAGTTGACCGGATGATCCCGCGCCGGAGCGACCTCAAAGACGACGACCCGCCCGGCTGGGTGATCGACGATACGTGGCTCGAATCCCGTATTGGGATGCAGGCCCGCCGCGAGCCACAGCAGCAGGTCTTGGTTGCCCTTCGCCTTGGTGTTGCGGGGATCGAAATTCGTGCCGACGACCTCGTGTGTCTCGTCGTCAATTCCGAAGATCAGATAGCCCGACCGTTGACCAGCGAGGCAGGCCGAGTTCGCAAGCGCGGACAGATATTCTCCGAGTTGCTCGGGTTCGCAGCGATTGCGCTTGAACTCCAACCATTCCATCTCTGTCGGCTGACAGCGCAACTGGTCAATGCGTGTGATGTTCATGTCGCGGCTACCTTTGAAAGTTATTTCGGTCATTACGGACAACGCCAGTCAAGTAAATAACTCTTTTACTGTCAACGAGTTAGAAAAATAGGCAATCAATCGCCGGTTGCCAGTCAAGTACCAGTCAAGTTAAATCTACCACTCTTCTTAGAGAAGCCCAGAACGGTACGTATTTCATCTGCTTGGGCGGCGCATCGGGAACATTTGCAACGATGAGACCTGCCTCCACAGCGTCGCGAATGAGGCGCGAAGCCATTGACCGGTTTTTCTTCTCAATCCCGAATCGCTCGCGAATTTCGGCAACCAGGCGGGTGCGGTATTCGCTCAGCAATTCGATTTCCCGGCGGGCGCGGGTGATGGCGTCGTCGATAGCGGCGGTGTTTTTGTCCAAATACGCGGCGATGGCGGCTTGTTGGGCGGGGGAAGGGGTACTCTCAGTTCACACACGGAACATCCTTAATTTACAGGGCTATATCTTCAAAACGCCTTATCAATTCTTTGAATAGCACCTCTGCCCTATTCAAAATGTCTTCCGGTATTTTCGTTGACTCAGCCGTCGACCACGATACGACGATCCGGTGTGCGACCTCTGGCTTCCAACCTTCTGGCAACTCGATGTTATCTCGATTAGTAGCACACTTGATTTGGTCAACAAGACTACCTCGGTTACGATCATCTTGGTTCAAACTTACTGTCTTGCCAACGAACTCGCTCAGTACTGCTAGGATTGTCTCCTCACCAATGATATCCTCAATCTCGCACTCCTCTTGGCTTAACACATCTCCCAACATCAATACTGCCTTTTCATTGCTCTCATACAATTCCTTCATCAGGGAATCTCGCCGTGCCCTCCCAGCATCGTCGCCATCAAGCAATATCACCGGGCGCACTTTCTGTCCAAGAAACAACGACGCGATATAACCAACGTTTTTGGTTCCTCCGCACGGCGTTATGTAGATATCGTCAGGCAAACTCTGACGCCCGAGCGTACGACAATGAAGATTCAAACTGTGGAGATAAAGGTAATCCGCCATCCCTTCCACTAGCACATTTTTTTTATGCTGAAAAAGCCCGCGCACCATTGCGTAACCCGCTGCCGCTTGCAAAGGAAAAATCGTTTCCCTGTCTTTCGGCCAGCCATCGATACTGATGCGCGAATGTCCCGTTTCATCTTCGGTTACAGGTCGAACTCTGTGTATATGCTCACCATCTATCAAGAAAGGAGAGTGCGTGGTGTAGATAAGCGGATTATCTTCCGACAGCTTTTCAAAGAACGATATCAGTTCTTGCTGTGCGGTTGGGTGCAGATGCAACCCCGGCTCGTCCAGCAGTAAGACAGCGTCCTTATGTCCTTCCTCTGATTCCACCAAAAACAGCAAGTAAAACGAGAAGAACCATTGGAAGCCCTTGCTACGGCTTTCCAGTTCTATATCCACATCTGGCCTTCGATCATCAGATATCCATATACGAAAATAATCGCCGTCGGCCTGATATCTGATTTTGTGTCGCCTCTGACCAAACCACTGGCTAAACCTCTTCGAAATATCAATAGACGCAGAGTTTAGTTTAATGCTTCGTAGGTCTATATGATTCTGATCCTGTTGAATCCTGTCTTCAGTAACAGAATAATTATGTCTGCGTACTTGTCTTGCCTCTCCATCGCCTAAATCCGCAATTTCTTTGGCAGTGAGATTCACATGTTTGAACACCGCATTGATAGTCCGAACACGCGAATTTTGCGGTTCCGACCTCAAGGCCTCCAAGAATCGCGGCAAGTACACCGGGCCATCAAGAATGCCATAGTTCTCAAAATAAATAAAAACAGGTAGTTCGCTCTTGACAGCTTTATTAAGCTGTTCTGGAACTGAGGACTCTTCGGAGCGGCTGATTAGACAATTGACCTTTTCATTTAGACCCTCAATCAGATCGGCCGATACAGGATGTGCAAATCTGTTCGCTTCTTCCCTCACTTGATGCAACAGTCCGACACCCTCATCCGTTCGCAAATCTTGGAATCCGGCAATAGCATCTTTCTTCTCGTCAGCCCAATTCGCCAGATTTGTCCTGAGCCCTTGCATTTCAGGCTCTTGATAGTCTGGGGACGAAAGCCGCCGCGCCTCTTTCGCGCATACATTTAACGCCTCTTTTAGCTCATTAGGTTCAACCAGATCCAGTGGTACATCTAGATCGTATTTGAACTTTAGAGATCCGTCATAGAAGCGCGTCAAAATCGCCTTCTGCGGTATCTCGGCACCGTTCAAACGTTCCCTAAGTTCCTGTTGAAATTCATCTGAAAGCTCAAATTCTACCGAGCACACCGGCCATTCGCTATCATCTCGATACTCAGCCGTGAATCGGTCACGCGGGAACTCCCGTTGCGCGTTGTAAGGCTCAGCGGTTGCCGGATTGAACTTGTGCAGAGCCTTTAGCAGAGCAGTCTTGCCGGATTCGTTCCGGCCAACAAAAGCCGTCACGCGCTCGAGCGGAATCCAGCCGCTGTCGTTGATGTTGCGGTAATTTAGAACTCTAAACAGCTTTATGGTCAATTTCATTTTGCAATCCTCCTAAGTTTTCCAGTGCTAGCTACCTTCTCCACCATCGCACTTGGTGCTATCACCTTGTCCGAGATGAGATATAGAAATTCTATATCATTTAAGAGATATTGTATATTGTTTCAACTTGGGAAAATGGACGTATTTCTTCTGTCGAATGCCCTTGACAAATAGGTCTTTGATCTGTTCAAAACAGGTGGTCCACAACGCATGAGTACGCACAAAGGTCTTGCCTTTTAACCAGCTATAGCAGCTTCAGGCGTTAAGCCCCTCGAATATCTGTTCGGCGAGTTGGTACGCCAGTAGCGGCGGGACTGCATTTCCTACTTGGGTGAATTGCCTCGCCGGAGGCCCGGTGAAAACAAAGTCGTCTGGAAATGTTTGTAAGCGAGCGCACTCTCTTACAGACATAGTCCGAGGTATATGGGGGTGCAGATGCGACCGTCCGCCCCCCTTGGTGCCGCCAGCAATGACCGTCTTTGAGGGCAGCATCGGGTTCAGTCTATCTACCCTACCCAATTTGTCCCTCTTTCCATAATCCAAATTCATGTATCTTTCAATCGACTCTGCTTTGTGCTCTCTAGTTTCGTTATTGGCCAAACCAGCTATCGACTTCTCTAATGCCTTACCACATGGTACCGTAGAAAATTGTTTCTGCGGGAATCGAAAAGAGCCATCTACTATCCCAATGATAAATGTACGCAATCTATTCTGCGGAACAGAGAAATTAGCCGCATTCAGTAGTGTGGGTTTTTCTACTGTATATCCTAGTCCCGCTAGAATTTGACACGCCTCAGACACTTGGCGACCGCCGTCCAGTGTTAGCAAGCCTTCCACATTTTCGATCAGAAATGCCTTCGGCCTAAATATCTTAACGAGAAATATGTAATCGAAAAGGAGATTTCCGTAACCTTTGTGGTTAAAACCTACTCTTTTGAATTTTTTACCATTCTTTGAAAATCTCTGATTAGCAGCGATACTAAAGGGTTGACAAGGCGGACCTCCGACAAAAACACCTGGAAAATTTTCTTTAATACCAATGCTCTTTAGTATATCTATAATCGCATCAGTATCCTTGACATCACCATTGTATTCAGGAGGTCCAATGACAGTTGTAGAAAAATTGTCGCGCAACGTATTGCAGAAAATTTCGCTAATCTCTATCATTGCTACCGTCTTGAATCCAGCGAACTCAAATCCTAAGTCGAGACCGCCACATCCAGAAAAAAAACTTACTAGCGGCATGTCTCTTTTATGTTTTTTAAGTTCACTAAGCGTTTTGTACTTTAAGCTAGATTCAGGAAATAGATTATCTATTCTTTTATTATTTTCATAAACTAATGAATCATAGCTCAACCCTAGCTTTTTTAACTCTGAAGAGAGTTTCTTAGAGTGAGTCTTACAGTATTTTAACAGTTCGCTCTGCTCGTTTAATTTTAGCTTTCTCATTTTGCAACACCTGATTTTGCTTTATTATACACAGAAGTGACTGTATTTTTGTCTGGGAAATCCTCAATAGAATTTTCTTTTAGCCAATTTCGATAATATACATGAACACTTTTATGACAATTTGGACAAATGGCGACGACATCTTGCAGCGAGGTTCCCTCGTTTTCTATAAACACAGGCGACGAGAGAGGTAAAAGGTGATGTACTTCTAGGATGTTGTCAACCCAATCGTATTTTAGCTTGGGAATGAGCTGGCACATGTCGCAACGGTATGGGGATGGCAAGCTGGCAAAAAGAGCTTTTCTTAGAGCAGGACTCCGTTCAGCACGTAAGTGTGTTGTACGCCGCCTTTTTCCTTCAGTAAATTCTACTTCTACCGGCGATTCTCTTTCAGCGATTCTTGGGATTTGTATTGCGTTCTCACAAATGGAAGACATTTGGAAAAATTCTTCCGTCGAATCAGATAGCTTTGGCCTCCTGTTTGGTTGTACGGATTTTGTTAAATCAGAGAAGGCTTCTGAATCGCTGTTAGAAATATCTAAAATCAAGCTTTTAGCAAACCATTTCAAAAAGGTTGCTTGAGATGCGAAGATCATCATTTCTCGAAGCTGCCTCTCTTCGTCCCCTCTGCTTTTATGCGAACTTTTCTTTAAGCAGCGGTAGAAATCTAAATTTTCAGTTCCTGTTACTCCGTTGCCGATTAAGTAGGCAAAGATGTCGTCCGTTGTTGCTTGTCGTCGAGGAGTCCGAGATAAAAGAAACTTTATTATTGCAGAGAATGGATATATGGGAACTGATGTTTCAAAGTATCCCTCGAAAGCAGGATGAGGGTACGAAAAATTTCTAAAGACATAAATGAAATAGCTATCGGGCTGTTCGAGAAAATCGTTGGAATCGACAAAGTGTTTGCAGATGCTGCTTACCGCGAGACGGCCTTCTGCCTCGCAAGCAAGAAGAGAGGATGAGAATACGCGTTTATAGTTCCTCCAAACCTTATAATGACTTGGACTAAATGGCAATCCAGTAATACCCATCAAGTGATCGCGTATTGGATCGTCTCCGCGCAGTTCGATTCCATCCAACCTACGGAGGGCATTGGCAACTAGTACAATATTACTAAACCTAAAGTAGGCAAGCCGTCCTTGATCCCATCTCCACTGAGTAACCATGCAAAATTTCTCCAGTTATACGGTCTCGTTGAGCAAATCCACCACTGACTATCGCGTCACAACGACTCAAAAAACGTAATCCCGTTCCCGTCCAAGTCAAGAATGGTGAATTCCTGCGTGCCCCAAGGCGTCACTTGCAGCGAACTGTGCGGGTGAATCACCCCTGCGCCCTGATATTCTGCGTAGAGCGGCTCGATGTTTTCCACCTCGACGCGGCAGGCGGTTTTTTCGGGGATGTTTTTGTCATCGCATAGCCACAGGTGGATTTCGACCGCGCCGCGCCGCACACCGGCGTAATCGTCCGCTTGGAACAGTTCGGTAAACCCTAGTCGCTGTACGTAGAAGGAGACCGCGCGGGCAATGTCTAGCGCCGCCTGTTTGGGAATCGCCGCGCGAAATACAGCCTGTGCAGACATTGCGTTCTCCTCTGGTTAAACAGCTTCTCGCTGATAGTACTCCGCGAGGATCGCGGCCACTTCCGGCCGCGCAAACTCCGGCGGCAGGGCCTCGCCAGCAGCCAGCTTCTCGCGGACTTGGGTTCCCGACAGGAACAGGTACGCGTCGCCGTCGTGCGGGCAGTCGCGCATCATCACCACCTCGCTGCATTCCTTGCACCAGACAGTGTGATCGCCGCGGAAAATCTCGATTTCGAGGGCGTCGCCGATGCCGTCGAAAATGGTCTGCGCGTCAAACGCTCCGTAGTAATCGCCCACGCCCGCGTGGTCGCGGCCCACGATCAGATGCGTGCAGCCGCTGTTCTGGCGGAAGATGGCGTGCAACACGGCCTCGCGCGGGCCGGCGTAGAGCATGTCGAAGCCATAGCCAGCGATCATCACGGTGTTTTCCGGGAAGTAGAGCTCGACCATCTTGCGGATGGAGGCGTCGCGCACATCGGCCGGGATGTCGCCGGCCTTGAGCTTGCCCAGCAGCATGTGGATGAGGATGCCATCGGCTTCGACGGCCTGCTGCGCCATGCGGCACAACTCTTCGTGGGCGCGGTGCATGGGGTTGCGGGTCTGGAAGGCCACTACCTGATTCCAACCGCGCTCGGCGATCTCGGCGCGCAACTCGACAGCGGTGCGGAAGGTCTGGGGAAAATCCCCGGGGAAGTACGAGAAGTTGAGCACCGCGACTGGCCCGGCGATGAGGGTGTCGCCCGCGGCCTTGAAAGCGGCAACTCCAGGATGGGCGTCGTCGTCCGTGCCAAAGACTTGGGCAATGATCGCGGCGCGCTCCGCATCCGAGAGCACTTCGACCGCAGTCACTTCTTGGATGGCGAGGACGGGATTGCCGTTGACATTGGGATCCAACAGGGCGATGCGGCTGCCGGGACCAATGTCAGCGGGAACCTGCTCGCCGGGGACCATGTTGACGACCGGGGTAGGCCACAGCAGGCCGTCGGCCGTGTGCATGTTGGCAGCCACGCTCTTGGCGGCGGCGGCGTCCATAAAGCCGGTAAGCGGGGTAAAGTAACCCGAGCCAAGCATGACGGCTGAGGATGCGGCCGCGGAAGAGACTTCTACAGAAGGCAGGTTAGCGGCTTCCGCTAGAAGCTGGGTACGCACTGCATCGTCTTCGACGTAGAGCGGTTTAAGTTCTTCTGCACCGTGGGGCTTAATCACAGTATTCTCCTTCGGTTAGATGTGCGTTTAATGCACGGAAATGCCGGCTTCGGCAAGGATGCGGTGGACATTGGCGGCGGCTCTGGGGTACTTCTCGTTGGGCAAGTGTTCGAGGAGCATATAGCCGTCGGGATGGGCGTCGTGCCACAGCGCAAGCGCGGTGGCGAGGTCGAGTTCGCCGTCGCCGGGCACCTCCTCGTCGATGTGGAGCACCAAGCCAGTGGACAGCTTGATATCCTTGCAATGCCCGACGACGGAGATGGGGTTCATAATCTCAAATACGTGCTGCAGCCGCTCGGTGCTGTTGTACACTTGGTGCAAATTCTGGAAATGGTTGACGTAGTCCATGACCACGGTCATGCGCTCGGAGCCAACGGCTTGCAGCACGTCGCGGTTTACTTCCGGCGACCCCATGATGGTGAGCAGATGCGTCTCAATGACCATGGTGACGGCTGCGGACTCGGCTTTGGCGGCCACGCGCTTGAGGGTCTCGACGAGCAGGCCGCGAGCCTCGGGCGCGAGATTGCGCCGAGACGGAGCGTACGAACCGGCTGGGTTGAGGCTGCCCGTGCGGATTAGGCAGGTGTGGGCCGCCAAGTCGCGGGCGACTTCAATGCCGCGCTCGATTTTGCCGACGACTTGGTCGCGCACCGCCGGGCTGGGATCGAACAGGCACTCGGAGAAGCCAATGCCGAATTGGGGCAAATCCATGCCCGCGCCCGCAATGGTATCGCGCACCTTGTGGCACTCTGCGGGCGCGACGGCAAACAGCGCTTCCCCGGGAGCGTGAAAGGCCGCGCCCGTGAGGTTGAGCGCCTTGATCGCCGCTAGGTGTTGGTTGCTAATTTCGCGAAAGTCCGGGGGCAACATGCCGACGACGCCGAGCCGCATGAGA
The DNA here is from genome assembly GCA_958295495.1 of uncultured Latescibacterota bacterium. Classification (GTDB taxonomy): domain Bacteria; phylum Latescibacterota; class UBA2968; order UBA8231; family UBA8231. The sequence goes on along the minus strand of OY282352.1, from coordinate 4,198,988 downwards.
AAAACTCCTTGTTGAAATTGTGTAGGGAACAGGGGCCGAATCGCCTCAAAAACTGACCAATGGCATGAGCAACGTCAACACGCGAGGCGGTTGCCCAACCGGGGCGGGGAGCCTACTATTTGATGCTTTGGCCACTCCAACAACCGCCCGACCAACCATGACCTTCGCCCTGCCGTTTATCACCGCCCTCGTCTCCGGCCTCTACACCTGCCTGTGGGGCGCGTTCAAAGACGCTCCTTATGAGGGCTTCAAGCCCAAGACCTTTCCGCGCAGCATGTACTTCCACATCGCGATTTTTTTGCCGCTGTACTTCATCCCGTATTTCAGGGCGCAATTCCAGCACCTCGGCCTCGTGCAAATGTTCTTCCTGATCATGGGCCTAGAGCGCTTTCTCGCCGAAATCTACAAGGGCTTCTTCCGCACCGAAGACCAGCAAAAGTACTTCGTCCCCTCGCGCATTACCTTCTTTGGCCGCCCGGTCACCAGCGACCTCCTCCGCTATGGCGCGGGGGGCCTAATCGTCGCCATTGTCTTCGCCTTCCTGCTCGTCGCCGCGCCCGTCAAGAGCTTCTGGGCCTATCTGGCGACCGGGTATTGCACCGGGCTACTGGTGGCCTTGGGGGGTGCTTACAAGGACGCGCCCTTCGAGGGATTCAAGTGGCTCAAATTCCAGCGCTCCGGGGTCGTCTTGGCCGCCTTGAGTCCGCTGTTTTACTTGCTCGGCAACCCCGAACACCCGGTCGGGCTGGGTTTTCTCATCTACATGAACGGCGGACTAGAGCGATTCACCGTCGAGTACTATAAGACCTATATCCAGCGCAATATGTCCGGGAAATTCCAACCCAACCTCCCCCGAATCCAGCGCGAACTGGACACCCGCGAGAAGTTCCACTACGCGGCCTTGGCGATCATCGCCGGGCTGGCCGCGCTCTACGCCCATGAACGCGGCGCACTATGACGCAGTGGTCATCGGCTCCGGGTTCGGCGGCTCGCTGGTGGCCCACGCACTGGTGCAAGCCGGGCTAAAGACCGCGCTGCTGGAACGGGGCCAATGGGCCAAGCGCGACGGCGCGGACTGGGATCAGCGCACCATCCTGCTGCAAAAGCGCTACCGTGCGGCCTCGCCCCTTTTGGTCAAGCAGTACGGCCGCCGCACCTTCCAGCGCACCTATCCCAACGAGGTTGTCGGCGGCAACTCGGTCTTTTACGGCGGGGCGTCGCTGCGGCTGCGGCCGGCGGATTTTGCCCGCTGGCCCTTTTCCTATACAGATCTAGCACCGCACTACGCCCGCGCCGAGCAGCTCCTCGGGGTACACGGCGAGGTGGACACCGATCCCTACCAGCCCCCGGGGTTGGAGGCCTATCCGCGCCGCGCCGTTGAGCTGAGCGCCCCGGCCCGGCGCATTTACCAAGCCGGGGCGGACTTGGGGCTGCGGCCATTCAAGCTCCCGCTGGCGATCAACTTTTCCGACCGCACCCGCCCCCTCTGCCTGCGCTGCATCACCTGCGACGGGTTCCCCTGCACGGTGGAGGCCAAAAACGACATGGCTTCTACCGTGCTGGCCGCGGCCTCAGCGGCCGGGCTAGAGATCGTCGTCGGGGCGGTGGCGCGGCGACTGGTGCAATGGGGCGGGCGCGTCGAGCAAGTCGAATACGTCGATAGCGCGTCCCGGCAAGCCCACGCGCTTTCGGCCGACTTGGTGGTCTTGGCCGCCGGAGCACTCAACAGCCCGGCCCTGATGCTCCGTTCGGGATTCGATCACCCCCTGATTGGGCGCTTCCTCATGCGCCACTGCAACGGGGTTGCCACTTGCGTCTTTCCCTTTCGCACGAACCCGCAACAGGTCTTCCACAAACAGCTTTGCTTCTCCGATTTCTACGAAGACCTGCGCGCGGAATTGGGCACGGCCGTGGGCGTCATCCAAGACATCTACACGCCGGCCCCCCCCATCATCCGGCACCACACCCCTTGGGGCCTCAAGACCCTCGCCGGAATGCTGGCCAGCCGGATGCAGAGCTTGCTCTGCATCGCCGAGGACGATCCGCGCCGAGAAAACCGCGTGTCGTTGGCCGACGAACAGGACGTTTTCGGCATGAAACTGGTGCAGGTAGAGCACGCCTATAGCAACGCCGATTGTCGCCGCCGCGATCACCTGCTGGCCCGAGCAGAGGCCGTATTGCGCCAAGCGGGCGGCCTGCTGCGCTACCGCTACTTGATCGATTCCTTCTCGCACGCCGTGGGGACCCTGCGCTGCGCCACTACCCCCGAAGACGGCGTCCTCAACGTGGATTGCCGCTATTGGGACAGCGAAAATCTCTACGTGTCCGACGGCAGTTTTATGCCCGCTTCGGGCGGGGTAAATCCGAGTCTGACCATTGCCGCCAACGCGCTACGGGTGGCCGAGCGGATATTGGAGAAGCGATGAAAAAGGTCTGTCTGGTAGGGTGCGGCAGCATCGGTCGCCGGCACGCGAAAAACCTCGTCGGCAGGGTCGAGCTGTCATTTCACAGCCGCACGCAGGCCAGCGCTGAAGCCCTCAGCCGCCAATGCGGTGGGGGGCCGGTCTTCGCATCGTACGCCGAAGTCCTCGACAGCGCGGTGGATGCGGTGCTGATTAGCTCGCCGCCGGACGCTCATCGGCCCCAAGTCGTCGCAGCGTTGGCAGCCGGCAAGGGGGTACTGGTGGAAAAGCCGTTGTGCGCCACAGAAGGCGATTTGGCGGCCATTGGCGCGGCCGCGGCGGCCCATCCAGATGCCCTGCTGATGATCGCGGAAAACTACTACTACAAGCCCTTGCTCAAGCGGCTCAAGTGGATCATCCGCCAAGGCTTTATTGGCCAAGTGCGGCAGGCGACTATTGGCAAGCGTTTTACCCAGCAGATCGCGGGCTGGAAAAGCGGCTATGGGGCGCTGCTGGAGGGCGGGATTCACTTCGTGGCCCTCGGAGCGGACCTTTTCGCCGACGCGCCTCGGCAAGTGACGGCAGAGTTTCCCGGGCACCGGGCGGGCGAGCCGGAGCGCAACTCAGTAGTGTGGATCGAATACGCCTCGGGGGCCGAGCTGGTGTTGCGCTATGCTTGGAACGCCTTCAGCTTGACCAAGGGCACCTTTCAGCACGCGCGGATTGGGGGGACGGAGGGGCGGATCGTCTTTGAGTGCAATGGGCTGTACGTGCGTTTGCGGGGGCGGCAGAAGCGACTCTACTTTCCGGGCGTGGGGGACTTGATGGGCTACGGGGGCATGATGCGGGACTTTTTGCAGTGTTTGCACAAGCCGGGGCGGCAGCCGTATTCGGACTTGGCGCGGGCGGAACGAGATTTGGGGATTGTGTTTACAGCATATAGAGGATTGAAATGACATGAGCGAAGCGGAAAAAATCATCTATTCGATGTACAAAGTGAGCAAGCACTACAATCGGAAGACGATTCTCGCCGATATTTCACTGTCGTACTTCTACGGAGCCAAGATCGGGGTGTTGGGCTTGAATGGGTCGGGGAAAAGCACCTTGTTGCGGATTGTGGCGGGCATCGACGATGAATACGAGGGGACCATTCGCGTCCAGCCGGGGTTTACCGTGGGGTATCTGGAGCAGGAGCCCGAGCTGGAAAAGGGAAAGACGGTCGAGCAGATCGTCGAGGAGGGCGTGCAGGAAACAGTGGATTTGCTGCGCGAGTACGAGACCATCAACGCCCAGTTCGCCGAACCCATGGACGACGACGCCATGAACGCCCTAATAGAGCGGCAGGCCGCCGTGGCCGAACAGCTCGACGCGGCCGGGGCTTGGGATTTGGACAGTCGGCTGGATATGGCCATGGACGCGCTGCGCTGTCCGCCCGAGGACCAAGAGGTCTCCACGCTTTCGGGAGGCGAGCGGCGGCGGGTGGCGCTGTGTCGATTGTTGCTCCGCCAGCCGGATATTCTGCTCCTAGACGAGCCGACCAACCACCTCGACGCCGAAACAGTGGCGTGGCTGGAAGGGCATTTGCATCAGTACCAGGGGACGGTGATCGCCGTCACCCACGACCGGTATTTTCTCGACAATGTGGCGGGATGGATTCTGGAGCTGGACCAAGGGCGCGGCGTACCGTGGAAGGGGAATTACTCGTCGTGGTTAGAGCAAAAAAAGGAGCGGCTGCGGCTGGAAGAAAAGAGCGAGAGCGAAAGACAGCAGACCTTGCAGCGCGAGTTGGAGTGGATTCGCATGACCCCGAGGGCCAAGCAGCAGAAGAGCAAGGCGCGGATCAGGGCCTACGAGGAATTGCTAAACCAAGATCGGGTGCGGCGGAACGAGGCGGTGCAGCTCTACATTCCGCCGGGGCCGCGGCTGGGCGATATTGCCATTGAGGCCAAGGGCGTGAGCAAGCGCTACGGCGAGCGCATACTCTTCGAGAACATGGATTTCGCGCTGCCCTCGGGCGGGATCGTCGGGGTCATCGGGCCGAACGGCGCGGGCAAGACGACCCTGTTCCGGCTGATTACCGGCCAAGAAAGTGCCGACAGCGGCCAGCTCCACATCGGCGAGACCGTGCGGCTGGGGTATGTAGATCAGAGCCGTGAGACCCTAGTGGGGGAACACACCGTCTGGCAGGAGATCTCGGGCGGCGAGGAAGAGCTTGAGCTGGGCGAGCGCAAGGTAAATTCGCGGGCGTACCTCGCGCGCTTCAACTTCCTCGGTGCCGACCAGCAGCAAAAGGTCGCTACGCTCTCGGGCGGGCAGCGCAATCGGGTGCATCTGGCCAAGGTGCTCAAGGAGCAGGCCAATGTGTTCCTGCTCGACGAGCCGACCAACGACCTCGACGTGCATACGCTGTGCGCCTTGGAGGAGGGGTTGGAGAATTTCGCCGGCTGCGTGGTGGTCATCAGCCACGACAGGTGGTTTTTGGACCGGATCGCCACGCACATTCTGGCGTTTGAGGGCGACAGCCAAGTCTATTGGTTTGAGGGCAACTTTTCGGAGTACGAGGCCAACAAAAAGGCGCGGCTAGGCGAAAATTCCATCGTGCCTCGGCGGGTCCGCTACCGCCAACTGACGCGGGACTGACTGCTGATGGGGTGCCGCTGGACGCTTGACTGCGTTCAAGCGTTTCTTTATCAGTACCCCCGCTTATAATGTCGCCAAACCCGATAAATAGAGTGAGAAATTCTGGGATAAGAGTGTAACGGATGCCAAGTGCAAATAGCGTCAATAAATTCATCCGCGACCCAATCCACGACATCATACGGATTGAGGATCATTTTATTCTCGAACTTCTGGATACGGCCGCCATGCAGCGGCTGCGGCGCATTCGGCAACTGGGCCTAGCGTGGCTAGTTTATCCCGGGGCGGAACACAGCCGTTTTACGCATTCCCTTGGGGTTTACCATCTCGCAGGCCGTGCTATGGATCAATTGAACCGAGTCAATGGTAGAGACCTATTTGATGGAGGAAAGCGTGAGGAGGTTCTTGCAGCGGCATTACTCCATGATGTCGGTCATGGGCCGTTCAGCCACATCTTCGAGAATGTTGCTAGAGGAATGTCGGGTAGTAATGAAGCTCAACATGAAAATTGGGCGCTCAAAATCGTCAGGGATGATAAGGACATAAACAAACTCCTTACCTGTGTTTCATCAGAGCTGCCCGCTCATGTTCACCAGATTTTGGGCAAAACGTATAAGCCGCACTACGTTACTGCGCTGATAAGTAGCCAGTTGGATGTTGATCGTTTCGATTACCTGCTGCGCGATTCGCATATGACTGGCGTTCAGTATGGGGCCTACGATCTGGACTGGATACTCCGAACACTGGCGGTGAAACCAATATCTCTGCCATCGACAAGTGGAGCGGAGGATCAGGCTGAACTGGAGACAGTAATTATCGATGGCCGGAGAGGTCTTAGCAGCCTTGAGTCCCACTTGGTGGGCCGTCATTACATGTATAAACATGTCTATTATCACAAGACCATACGAGCAGCAGAGCAGATGCTCCAAAAAATAATAAAGTGTGCGGCGGATGTGCGACGTAATGGTGGGAATATTCGCTCAAATGAAGCTTTTGATAAAATGGCCCAAGGCGAGGATCTGAGTGTGGATGAGTACTTAAGTCTGGATGACTTCGTCTTATTTGGATGGATTGAGGAATGGTCAAAATCTGACCTATATGGGATTCTCAGCGATCTTTCGCGACGCCTAGTTAGAAGGGATCTATTGAAACCGATAGTAGTACCATCGACAGCTTCCCGTGATATGTACAGGAAAAATCACGATCAATTGCGAAAGATGGTTGAAGACGCTGGTTATAACCCTGATTACTACATGCTGGAAGACACGGTAAGTGATACTGCTTACAAAGGTTATATGCTCAATCTTGGGCAGGGAAAGGTCGCGGATGAAGAAGAAATCTGGTTTGTTGATATAGATGGCACCCCGTGTCGGCTATCGGCTGAAGACTCTATATTAACGCAGGCCAAAAATGCCCTGAAGTTCCAAGAAGATCGTTGGTTTGTGCCGGTAGAAGTGGCAGATACCGCACGGAAAGAGTTACAGTGGACATGAACATTCAAGAGAGGAGTAAGAGTGATGGATAAGCTGAGGCGTCTGGATCGGCTACAGAGACTAGTCGAAGCTGCGGGTGGTACGGTGGAAGGGCGGAAAAAGCTGCATAAGCTGGTGTATCTGTGTCAGCGTAGTGGCACTGATCTTGGACAGGCATTCCAGTTCCATATGTATGGCGTGTACTCTCCATCTTTAGCTCGGGATGTGGATGCAGCTACCGCTTGGGGGCTTCTTGAAGAGAAGTCATCCGCCGGAGGAGCCTATGAAATCCGGCTTCTCTCGGAGCCCCGGTCAGCTAAGATCGATCCACCCGTCGCAGACATTGGACTTGATACAGTGCGGACCTTGGCAAACGAATCCTCTGCTACCCTCGAAGTTCTGAGTACAATTGTATATTTGTGGGATCTTGATCTCCGCGGAGAGGACCTACGCATATCGCTTCGCGACGTGAAAGGGCACCTAGAGTCGCTTTTTAATTCAGCATTTGATTTGGCAGCTCAGCGTTTTGGCATCGAATTAAATGATGCCTTAGAAGCCTTTTTAAAACCCCCGTTGGACGCTTGGCGGGGCTGTCGAACGGCCTTGTCGTCCAGCGTTTTTCGTAGGGCGAGACGCCCTCGGTCCTAGATACTTTGAGCCGAGTGAGAGACCGAAACCCTAGTTTTAAAAAGGCTTCTAAGAAGTCAAGGAGCCCCGTCTAGTACGCAAGGATCCCTGAGCTACCATTCTCAATGACCTGTGCCACATACCAGAAAATGGCAAGGCCGAACTGATCAAAGGGGAATTGGTACTTATGTCGCCGACCGGAGGGTTACCGGGGTATGCGGCGGGCGAGATTTTCGCCAGTTTGCGGGAATACGCGCAGCGCACCCGCACCGGGTACTCCTTCGCGGATAACGTCGGCTTTATCGTCGATCTTCCCGAACGCCAGTCATTCAGCCCAGACGCGGCGTTCTATACAGGCGAGCTGACGATGAAGTTCCCCAAAGGGGCACCCGTCTTCGCCGTTGAGGTCCGCAGCGAGGGCGATTATGGCCCGATGGCCGAGCAGGAGATGGCGCAAAAGCGGGCGGACTATTTCTCCGCTGGGACGCTGGCAGTTGACAGTCTTTTTCCCGATTGAGCGCCGTACCCTCCCCAAAGACGACAATCGTGCAAGTGGAACAAAGTACAACGATGTTGAGCGAAACCGAGCGGCTGCAACTCGCCCGCCAAGCCTTTGCCGAGTACTACGCCCAGTGTTTCTGGTATTTGCGCCGGGATTTGGAAATAGGCGTTGGAGATATGCCCGAGATCGCACGGGGCTTGCGCCTGCACGGAGGCCGGCCGGGATTTATTTTGGCCGCCCGCCTATGCCCCTAAGCGCGTTTCAGCAATCTATCCTGCGTTTGTTAGCGCAAAACCGCAGCCCAGAGAGCTATGTAGCCGGTGCTACGGTTTTGCACCAATTCCCCGACAGCCCGCGTTTTTCCAAAGACCTAGATATGTTTCACGACGTGGAAGACAGCGTCGCGCGGAGTGCCGAGTTCGACGTTGCCGTGCTGAGCGCGAATGGCTTTGCGATCGAATGGCTTTTGCGGCAGCCAGCCTATCTCAGGGCCGTCGCGGCCAAGGAAGGGCAGTCCCTTCGCTTGGAGTGGGCTCAGGATTCCGCCTTCCGCTTCTTTCCCGTTGAACGAGATAAGCTATGCGGTTACCGCCTGCACCGGGCCGACGCGGCCACCAACAAGGTGTTGGCTTTGGCCGGACGCCGGGAGGCGCGCGATTTCATCGACGTTCTGCACTTGGACAGCCGCTACCTCTCGTTGGGAGCACTGTGTTGGGCGGCCTGTGGGAAAGATCAGGGATATACGCCAGATTTCTTGCTCAACCAGTTGAACCGCAACGCGGCTTTTACCCAAGAGGAGATCCAGCGGCTAGACTTGGCAGCCCCCCAGACGCTACCGGATCTGAAGCGGCAGTGGTGCGCGGCAATGGAGCGGGCCGGTAGATTGCTAACCGCGCTGCCGGCGGGCGAAGTGGGTTGCCTTTATCTCGGCAGGCAACAGTCCGTTCCCGTGCAACCCGACCCGACCCACGAGGCATTTGCCTCGTTGCAACGGCACTTTGGGTCTGTGCGCGGAGCTTGGCCTAAAATTTGTTGATCGGCTTGTCGTGCCGCCGCATCGCCCATCCCAATTCCGATTTTTCCGAATAGCTGGCTTAACAGAGAAAGCCCCCGACGCTCAACCGGCATCGGGGGCTTTCCCGTTAGGTGCGATGGTACTCAGGCGATGGCCGCCAGCGCCTTGCGGGCGAAAACCTTGGCCAAGTGGCGGCGGTACTCTTCGCCAGCAAAGTGGTCGGCGAGCACCTCCTGTCCGTCGGCCGCCCGGGCGGCCGCAGCGGCGATCGACTCCTCGCTCAAGCCGCCGCTGAGGGCCTCTTCAACCTCAGTATCGCGGAAGGCCGCATTGGCCACGCCCGTAAAGGCCACCTTGACCGCGCCGCCGGCCGAGGCAGCGGCGCAGCCGACGACGGCAAAGCGCGAGGCCGGATGCGGGAACTTGCAGTATGCCGACTTTTCCGCGGCCGGGACCCGCACCTCGGTGATGATCTCGTCCGGCGCGAGTGCGGTCAAAAACAAGTCGATGAAGAACTCGTCCGCGGGAATCACGCGCTCGCCCTCTTTGCCCTTGACCTTGATCTCAGCACCCAACGCCAAGATCGCAGCCGGGTAGTCGGCCGCCGGGTCGGCGTGAGCCAGCGAGCCGCCAATAGTGCCCTTGTTGCGGACTTGCGGATCGCCGATGACTGCGGCGGCTTGGGCCAGCGCGGCAACGCGGGCGTTGGTCAGGGGCGAGGACGCAATCTGGTGGTGGGTGGTGACAGCGCCGATAGCGATGAGGTCGCCATCCTCTTCGATGTAGTTGCACTCGGCGAGCCGCCCAATGTCGATCAGTGCGCCCGGTTCCGACAGGCGCAGCTTCATGGCCGGTAACAGGCTGTGGCCGCCAGCTAAGAGCTTGGCGTCGTCCGAGAGGAGCTCAATCGCCTCATCTACTGAAGAGGGACGATGATAGTCAAACGCGACAGGGATCATGGTCGGCTTCTCCTTAGCTGACTTGCTGGATGGCCTGCCACACCTTCTGCGGCGTCAGCGGCATAGTCAGGTCGCGCACGCCCAAAGGCCACAGGGCGTCGAGCACGGCGTTGACAATGGCCGGCGGCGAGCCAATCGTGCCGGTCTCACCAGCACCCTTGACGCCGAGGGGATTGTGCGGGCAGGGCGTGACAGTGTGGTCGGTTTCAAAGGAAGGCAGGTCGTCGGCGCGCGGCAGGACGTAGTCCATATACGAGCCAGAAATGAGCTGGCCGCTGTCGTCGTACACGGCCTCCTCGAACAGGGCTTGGCCAATGCCGTGCGTAATGCCGCCTGCGACTTGGCCTTCGACGATCATGGGATTGACGATATTGCCCACGTCGTCAACGGCCACGTAGCGACGCACCGCAACCACGCCGGTCTCGGCATCCACCTCCACTACCGCTATGTGAGCACCAAAGGGAAAGGTAAAATTGGCCGGGTCGTAGAAACTGGTAAACTCCAGCCCTGGCTCCAATCCCTCGGGAAAATTGTGCGGCACGTACGCGGCCAGCGCGACCTCCGCGAAGGAAATCGACTGGTCGGTGCCCTTGACCGTCCAGCTACCTTCGGCGAATTCGAGGTCCTCTTCGGCGGCTTCGAGCAGGTGGGCGGCGATCTTGGCCCCCTTCTCCTTGATCTTATCCATGCTCTTGACGATAGCTGTGCCGCCGACAGCCAGCGAGCGCGAGCCATAGGTGCCCATGCCAAAGGGCACGGACTCGGTGTCGCCGTGAATGATGTCCACGTCTTCGATCGCCACGCCCAACCCGTCGGCCACCACTTGGGCAAAGGTCGTCTCGTGGCCCTGCCCGTGCGAGTGGCTGCCGGTGAAGACGGTGACTTTGCCGGTGGGCTGGACGCGGACGCCCGCGCTCTCAAACAGGCCGGCGCGAGCCCCCAATGCGCCGACCACGGCCGAAGGGGCAATGCCGCAGGCTTCGATATAGGTCGAAAAGCCAATGCCGAGATAGCGGCCATTCCCGGCAGCGCGAGCCTTGGCCTGCTCTGCGCGCAGTTGGTCGTAGCCGATGGCCGCGAGGGCTTTTTCGAGCACGGCCCCGTAGTTGCCGCTGTCGTATTGCAGGGCCACTTGGGTCTGATAGCCTTCCTGCTCGACGCCGTCAAAGGGCGGAATGAAGTTTTTGCACCGCAGTTGGGCCGGGTCGCGGCCCGTCTCCAAGGCGGCCTGCTCAACCGTGCGCTCGAGGACGTAGGTGGCCTCGGGGCGGCCCGCGCCGCGCAGGGCATCAACCGGGGTGGTGTTGGTGAAGACGCCGGTTACATCGACGTGGATCGCCGGGGTCGTGTACAGCCCCTGCAAGAGCGTACCGTAGAGATACGTGGGTACGCAGGGCGCGAAGGTCGATAGGTACGCGCCGAGGTTGGCGACGGTTTGGACCCGCAGGCCGACGAAGTGGCCATCGGCGTCGAGCCCGAGCTCGACCTTGGTGTGGTGATCGCGGCCGTGGGCGTCGGTGAGGAATGCCTCGCTACGGCTGGCGGTCCACTTGACCGGGCGGCCAATCTGGCGGGAGCACCACGTGACGAGAACCTCTTCGGCGTAGTGAAAAATTTTGGAGCCAAAGCCACCGCCGACATCCGGCGACACCACGCGCACCTTGTGCTCGGGCAGGTTTAGGACAAACGCCGTCATCAGCAGGCGAATGACGTGGGGGTTCTGCGACGAGGTGTAGAGCGTGTAGTGGTCGCGCGCGCCGTCGTAGTCGCCAATGGCGCAGCGCGGCTCAATCGCGTTGGGGATGAGCCGTTGATTTTTGAACTCCAAGGTGGTGACGTGCGCGGCACTGGCCAAGGCCGCGTCCGTTGCCGCTTGGTCGCCGAGCGCCCAGTCGAAGGATGTGTTGTTGGGCACGTCGTCGAACAACTGGGGCGCGCCCTCTTCTATTGCTTGGATTGCCACGACGGTCGCGTCCAAGACCTCGTACTCCACTACCACCAACTCGGCGGCATCCGCAGCTTGCTCGCGGCTCTCAGCGAGGACGATGGCGACCGGGTCGCCGACGTGGCGCACCTTGGCCGCGGCCAGCACCGGATGGGCTGGCTCCTTCATGGTGTCGCCATTTTTGAAATCCACCTGCCAACCGCAGGGCAGGCCGCTGACGCCAGCGGCTTCGAGGTCGGCACCCGTGAAGACGGCCACCACGCCAGAAGCGGCGGCCGCGGCCGTTGTGTCAACGCCCTTAATCGCGGCGTGGGCATGCGGGCTGCGCACGAGCGCCGCAAAGGTCGAATTGGGCAGGGCAATGTCATCGGTGTAGCGGCCCTTGCCGGTGATAAAGCGCTGGTCTTCGACGCGCTTGACGGATTGTCCTATGACTCCCATAGCGGCCTCCTATGCGCTCTCGGCGGCGCGTTTGACCGCCTTGATGATGTTGTCGTAGCCCGTGCAGCGGCAAAAGTTGCCTTCGAGCGCGTGGCGGATCTCCGCGTCGCTGGGCATTGCGTTGCGCTCTAGTAGCTGCCAAGCGGCCATAATCATGCCGGGCGTGCAAAAGCCGCACTGCAAGCCGTGGGTCTCGCGGAAGGCTTCCTGCAACGGATGCAGTGCGCCGTTGGGCGCAAGCCCTTCGATGGTCGTTATCTCCGCGCCGTCGGCTTGCGCCGCGAGCATGGTGCAGACCTTGACGGCTTGGCCATCGACGACAGCGGTGCAGGCACCGCAGTTGCTGGTGTCGCAGCCGACGTGGGTGCCCGTCAGGCCCAGTTCCTCGCGCAAATAGCCGACGAGCATCTGGCGCGGCTCCACCTCGTGCTCGTGGGGCTGGCCGTTGACCGTGACCTTAATCGCTACTGCCATAGTCGCCTCCTATTAAATGAAATTGCGAATTGCGAATTGGGGCCGGGAATTCCTACTTCCTAATTGATACTTCGCGTTCCAGCGCCTTGAAAAACTGGTTGGTAAACATCCGCGCTACGCCCGAGAGCAGGCGCTGGCCCATGCTCGCCAATCGGCCCGTCAACTGGGAGCCGCCCTCGATGGCCACCGCGGTCTCGCGGCCTTGGTCGGCGAGCCGGACGCGGCCCTCGGCTGCAATCTGGCCGATCTTGCCATCGACATTGATGAGCAGGCGATAGCTTTCCGGCTCCTTGCTATCTACTACTTGCAGCGCGCCGTTGAACGTGCTGTTGATCGGCCCCATTTTGATGTGCAGCACGGCTTGGTACTGGCCGGGGCCGGTCTGCTCCAAGGTATCGACGCCTGGCGTGATGCGCGCCAAGACCTCGGGGTCGTTGAGCAAGTCCCACAGGATTTGCCGCGGGGCACTAAAGGTATGAGAGCCTGCAAACTGCATGGGCCAATGCTGTGATTGAGGGCCAGAAGCGGATGACGCGATGGATATTAAAAAATTTTGCCTGTCCTTGTCAATTAAACAACCGGCCGAGCAACGGATTGGAATGACCAGATTCGCAGACCTCAGCGGGATCGTACTGGCGGCGGGGCGTTCCTCGCGGATGGAGGGTGCCAATAAGTTGCTGCTGCCTTGGGAGGCGCGATGCGTCCTCCAAGCTGTGGTGGAGCGGGTCTGCGAGGTGGGTTTGGGGGAGGTGGTCGTGGTGACAGGGCATCAGCGGGCAGCGGTAGGGGAAGCGTTGAGCCGCTATCCCGTGCGGCTGGTACACAATCCAGACTTTGCCGAGGGGATGGCGGCCTCTATCAGCGTGGGCGTGGAAGCGGCAGTCGGCGAGCAAGGGTATCTCTTTGCGCTGGGGGACATGCCGCAGGTAGCTGGAAAGACGATGGAACGGGTCGCCGAGGCGTTAAAAAGTAGGGAGGCTATCGCCGTGCCGGTATGCGACGGGCGGCGCGGCCATCCAGTGGCCTTTGGCAGGGCCTATCGGGGGGAGCTGCTGAGGTTGGCAGGGGACCGGGGGGCGCGGCCAGTCGTGCGTCGGCACGCGGCCAACGTCATCGAGGTGCCCGTGGAGGACGAGGGCATTTTCGTGGATGTGGATACGCGGGAAAGCTATGGGGCGGCGCGGGCCGCATGGCAAAAGTTAGCGGGGCGAGAAGCACCGACATAATTTTGAGTCGGCCAGCGGGCCTAAAAGCAGGACGCCCCAACCCATAAGGAGCATCCATGGGCAAGCCCAAGCTCAAAAAAACGAGGCGCGACCAAGCCTTCTATCGCGGCCTATTTGAAGAGTTGGGTGAGGCTCTCTTCATCGCCGAGCGGGACGGGACCATCGTCGATGCCAACAAGGCCGCCAGCGTCCTGTTTGCCTACGAACGCTACTGACAATCTCCGAGCCGCATTCAGAACTTATCAAGCAAGAGGAGATGCACATGTTGCAAGAATTAGTTAGGAACCCAGTGTTCTGGATAGAGTTCGGCATGCTCTCGGCTCTCCTTACTATCGGTTTATATGCCAGCATCTGGGACATACGAACGCGATTGATCCCCAATAAGCCGGTTCTCATCTTGCTCGCCTGCGGGATCTTGGGCCAGATGCTGATGATTCATCTCGATGTAACTTCTGTCAGCCAAGTAGGGGGCAATATCCTTGTGGCCTTGGGCATCGCTCTGAGTTTGACATTCTGCGGCTTTTGGGCACCGGGAGACGCCAAGCTTTTCTGTACGGCGGTTCTGGCGTTGCCACCTAGCCTCATACCGCCTCTCGCCCCTCCTATATCTTTAGCAGCGGCCCCCGGCGTGTTAATACTGAATGCTATGTTCTTCTGGCGCACCCGATTCCGCCTAAATGCCAGTCCTCCATAGGAAGCCCTAACGTCTTATTCGGCGGATACTCTAGTCATGGCGCATGAGAGAACCCGAAGATTGAGGTTAGATAGGATACTGTTATATGCGAGGCAAGTTTTGTCAGTGACGAGACCGATGGAGGGGCTAGGAGCCTTCCTCAGTGTACTGAGGTACTATCCTCGTGTATTCGGCTTGGTGTGGAGAACTAACAAGACGTTCACGTTCTACACGATGGGACTGACTGTCGTTCAAGCCCTAGTCACCCCCACACAGATATGGTTGAGCAAGGTGTTGATAGATGATGTGGTCGACGGATTTGGCGCGGGCTTGGAGAGCTTCTCGGAGAGTTGGCAAGTGATCGCTGTAGGGCTATGCGGGATCCTGCTTGTGTGGATTGTCGGGTCACTTTGCCAAGCCATGCTCTCCAGCGTAAAAGAGCTCTGGGGTTTTCAAGTCTGGATTAAGGTAGAATACGAGATCTTGAAGAAAGCAAGCCAGTTAGATATCTCGTTCTATGAGACCCCTTCCTTCCATGATACGATGGAGAGAGCTCGCCGCGACGGATACCGCATTTACAACCTTGCGGTCCTCTGGGTCGAGTTATTCGGCTCGATGATATCACTCCTCGGTGTGTGTGCCCTACTTGTGCGGTTACATGCCTTAGCGGTGCCGCTAGTGATACTTACGGCTCTACCCCAAGTAATTATTAGTGCATACTTCGCAGGAAAAAGGTTCTCGCTGGTAGGAACCCACACACCCGCTCGAAGAATGGCCTTCTATCTATCCAACCTGCTTGGATCAAGAGAGGCTGCCAAGGAAATCCGCTTGCTTGGTCTACGCGAGACGCTACTGAGCCGCTTCTTGGCATATTGGCAGCGGTTTCTCAGGGAGACTAGAGGCCTTAGGTTCAAGCAGGTGCGTATCGGACTAGTCGGGGACAGTGTGTCGATCCTAGGAACCGTTGTGATCTGGGGATACGCCGCGATTCAGGGCATTCGAGGGCAATTGAGCATAGGAGATGTCGCACTTGTCCTTCAGGCGGGCGAACAGTCTCGCAACGGGATGAAGACGCTGTTTGAGAATGGGGGTATTTTCTATGAGCACCTCCTGTTTGCGGGATTACTCATGGATTTCCTCGACATGGAGCCTGATGCCGTTCAAGGGGCTCTGACGCATAGTGCGAAGGGCGAAGGACTGAGACTTCCGGAGAATCTCGGAACCGGGATAGAGTTCCGAGCGGTGTCCTTCCGTTATCCAGGGACAGACACTGATGTGCTCAGGGGCGTGTCTTTCAAAGTATCCCCAGGAGACTCGATTGCATTGGTGGGTGCTAACGGCGCAGGAAAGACGACCTTAGTGAAGTTGCTAGTGAGACTGTATGATCCGACGGAGGGTGAGATCCTACTTGACGGAAAGAATATAGTGAAGTACCCGCAGAAGGATCTGTGGAAGCGTACTAGCGTCATCTTCCAAGATTTCGTTCGATACGAACTGTCTGTTCGAGAAAACGTCGGCTTTGGCCAGGTACAGGCACATACTATCGCGCTTTTTTGTCGCTGCTGGGGTCTTAATCTGGCGGGATGATCGGATTTTACTGGTAAAGAAGGATTGCGGTGACAAAAACTGGACCCTCCCTAGCAGGATGATGAAAAAAGGAGAGGCGATTAATCAGACGACTTTGCGCGAAGTCAAGGAGGAAATAGGCGTAGATGTCCGTTTGACACGGATCTTATGGATTTATTCCGCCTCCGGCACCAAGTGCTGGGTCGTCTCCGCCCGGTCGCAGATCTCCTGCCAATCCCACAACTGAGGTATAAACTCCACATCGGCCCAAAGCTGGGCTTGGTCGGCGTAGTGCGGGCTAGCCGGGTGGCCAGAGGCCCCCAGCGGCGCGATCCAGCGCGAGCGGGTCCAGTCGGAGGGATCGAAGACATAGCGGTTGACCGAAAGACCCGTAACCGCGAAGTCGTCAAAGGCATAGCTGCCGGCGAGGGGCGTGTCGCCATCGCCGTGGACGGGAAGCGAAGGGGGGTCGAGGAAGGAAGCGGCCTCCGGGAACACCGCGGAGAGCGGGTGCTGGGGCTGGGTGCGATGCAAGCGGCCCCAACGCCAGTGGCGCATGTCGTCGCCGAGGGCCTCTTTGAGCGCGGCGAGCGTGCCAGTGAGAGCCTCGGTCAGGGCTTGGGACCAAGTTTGGCCGGGCGGCAGCAGCCCAGTATCGCCGCGTTCGATAGCGAGGGTTGCTTCGAGGTTTATAAGACGCCAGTGGGCATCGCCGCCGTCCTCTGCGAGCAAGGTCAGGGCGTCGTCGCCGAACAGGTGTTGAGCGAGGTGGTAGCCGAGCAGGGCGCGGGTTTGGGCATAGATCGCCGGCTGGGCTTGGTCGCGGTCCATCCGGCAGTCCCACTGGCGCAGCAGGTCGAGGGCTTGGGCACAGTCGGCGTCGGGCGGCTCAATGGCGAGCAAGGCCCGCGTAAAGACCTCGGCCGGGAGCGAGACGCATTCGGCATGAATGCGGCCCATAGCCTCGGGCGTGGCCGTGCCCTTTGCTAGTTCGAGGATGCGGGTCTGGATGCGGCGGGCGCGGTAATCCGGGCTAAAGACAAGCCCGACGTAGTAGGGATAATCGGAGCCGGTCACGCGCTGGTTGCAGGTGATGGCATAGCCTGTTGCCGGGTCTATGGCTTTGGGCAGCTCGGCGTGGGGAATGTAGCCTTGCCATTCGTGCTCGCCGGTCCAGCCGGGGACGGCGCACCAGCCGTTTGCGGCCTCGCGCATCGGGATGCGGCCCGCGTGGAGATAGCCTAAGCAGCCGTGGACATCGGCGACGGCGTAGTTGTTGACGCGGTCGGTCCAGCGGGCAAAGGCTTGGTGCAAGTCCGCGACCGAGCGGGCGCGCATGGCATCGCGGGCCGCGTCGGCCCAAGGAGTACCTTCGATGAGACCGGGGTCGCTGATGGCAATGGCTCGGCCTTTGCGCGGATCGCCAGCGATGATGGGTCCGTGGTGGGTAATGACGACCTCGGAGGTGACGGGTGCTGCGCCGCGGACGTGGATTTCTTCCCGCAGGATTTGCGCTGGCCGCCACGCGCCCCTGAAGTCGTACTCCAAGCCATCGGCCGTTTCGCGGAAGTGCTCGACGAACAAATCCTGGGTATCGGCACTACCGTAGGTCATGCCCCAAGCCACGTACTCGTTGTGGCAAAAGTGCAGGGTGCCGGGGACGCCGGGCACCGAGTAGCCGCTGACGGCAAAGTCCGGGCAGGCGAGGTGGATTTGGTAATAGACCGAAGGGGTGTCGAGGGCGCGGTGCGAGTCTCCGGCCACCAGCGGCAAGCCCGAATCCGCGTACGCACCCGCGACGGACCACGCATTGGACCCGGGGTCGGTTTCGCGGCGGCTGAGGGCCGCGAGGCCGTCGAGGGGTTCTCCCTGGTACTCGGTGCCGGGGGGCACGGTGAGCAGGTGGCCTTGAGGGTAGCCTTTGAACAGCTGAGCGAGGTTTTCAGGGCCTACGACTTGGGCGAGACGGGTGCGCCAAAGCTTGGATTCAAAGGTGCCGAGCAGGCTGTTGCGCATCTTGTACACGGCGAGGCAGTGCCAGCTTTCCCACGGCTCGGGGCGCTGGCCGAGGAGTTGGTATTCGACGGGTAGGGCCGTTGTCGGCGCCAAAAAGGCGTTGACGCCAGCCGCGTACGCGTCGAGCATGGCGCGGGCTTGGGGGCTGGACGCTTCGTAGTCCAACTTGGCGGTGCGGCCCATGCCCGCGGCGCGCAAGAGGCGGTCGCGGGCCAATCCTGCGGGGCCGGCCCATTCGGACCAGCGGCCCAGGGCCTGATGGCGGTCGAAGTCCATCTGCCACAGGCGGTCTTGGGCTGTGGCGAAGCCTTGGGCGAAGAACAGGTCGGCTTCGCCGGCAGCTTGGATATGGGGGATTCCCCAAGGGTCGCGGTGAATGGCGACGGTTTTTTCAAGGCCCTCGCAACATTGGGTGCCTTCGAGGTCGGGGAGGGCGGCTTGAAGGTCTTGGTCACTGATGGGCATTGCGTTCCTCCTGCGTTGTTGGTTCAGGGTATTCTGCAAGGCAAATGCGTTTGCCGCAACATGCACACCCGTAGATTTGTCTCCGAGCATAATAACAGAGAACCGGATGCAGCCGAAGTGACTGAGCACAGCCTACATAGTGAAGTAGATACTGGACCTACGATAAGACAACCAAACCATACTGGAACCCCTGCCGAAGGACCTGCAAACCTCTTTAGGGAACTGCCCGACCCTTTCGTGCGTTCATCACCTTGACAAAATCCAAAACAGGGGTTTGTCTATTTTAATATGGACCTTAACGTGCTGGAGGGCTGCATGACCAAGACATGGCAGGTGCAGGACGATGTCTGCGATCGGCCCCATAGGCACCGTGGTCGACACCTGCGCTGCAGCAGACTTGCGACTTGCCTTCGTCGGGTCCTGCCACAGTCCTCCTCTGTAGTCATCTCTATCGGTCTGAACAACGGCTGGAGTGCTGTGGCGAACTGGGGTTTAGCTTGACCGACCTCGCTGGGGTACTGCGGTCGCACGACAAACGGCTCCCGGTGCTGGAGGGTAACTGGCTATGAAATCGAGAGACATCGGCTATGAAGCGTTTTTGGTCCACTCCCGAGTTCACTCTCCGACAGAAACGTCGGCGGCGAAAATTCGACCGGCGGCGGCACCATGCGCAGAAACGGCAAACAGCGTTGCGGAAGCGACCGACGAGACTCCGATCAACACGTTTTCGTCAACAAGAACTATCGCTGCCAGCACCCAAAACGCTCAGTCTTTTTGGCGAACCTGACGAAACTCTCAAGTACTGCAACACATTACGGTATTATCTTAATCAACCGGGCATGAAGATTTTTCTCGATCTTGGCAATGTCCAACATTTCACCAGTGATGCGCTTCTCCTGATCCGAGCAATTATGGACTCCAGAGCCCATCACACGCAGATCGGCGGAAATTTGCCACAGGATCCAACCGTAGCCTCCGAATTCAAGGCATCTGGTTTCTTCGATGGGTTTGACAAACCACCAGATGATCTTCCCCCTGCAAAGGGACTGATACTGAAAAAGTCAAACTACACGGTGCGCGCGAAAGTGGCTGCGGAACTAGTCGATTTCGCAAAGGAACATGTGCCCATCACTAGGGAATGCACTAATGCCTGTTTCCAGACTCTTGTCGAGGTCATGACAAATACCCACAACCACGCGGGGGACAGGAAACCCGTAAGACATCAGAAGCAACGTTTTCCCCAAAAATGGTTTGTCAGCGTCTACTGCCGAGATCAAACTGCCTACTTCAGCTTTATCGATCTTGGCATTGGTATTCTAAATAGCGCACCTGCAAAAAACATGCTGCAAAGAGTCGGTGCTTCGCTTTCCTCGTATGGACGCACCAGTTTACTAAAAGACGCCTTCAAGGGAAACATCGGATCTGCCACAGGTAAACCCGGTAGGGGACTCGGGCTGCCCAAGATGAAACTGGATGCGAAGGAGGGCATGTTGTCGGATCTTCAAGTATTAACTTCTGACGTCGTCGGCTCTGTTGCTGATCTTGGCTTCAGAGCAGTTGACCATTCTCTGCGCGGCACAACGTTTCGTTGGTGCGCCCGTCCCAAGGAGTCGAGCAATGATTGAGATCAACATCGCCAGAGGATTCACGACACTACCAGGTCCACGATACCGAGACCAAGGCCCTGGATCCGGCCAGCAGTTTCTGGAAGAGCATCTGAAACCTGCGTTCTTGAGGGCGAGAGAGACCAAGGAGCAGGTGACCATTCAACTTGACGGTGTCCAATACGGTTACCCCACATCGTTTCTCGAAGAAGCGTTCGGGGGACTCGCCAGAGAATTCGGGATAGAGGAGGTTCTGAATCTTCTACGCTTTGAATCGGTAGCTGAACCGATGCTCGATTTCGAGATCCGTCACTATATCAAGCATGCTAAAGACACGCCGGGCACAAGCCCACGATCGGCGATATGAATAATTTCAACATCCTCGCGATCATATTCGGCTTCGGCGCACTCCTCGGCGCACTCGCCATGTCATTGGTGCGTGAACCCAAACTTCCGACTTCCGGCTTGATCAGCGCGACGACAACCGTTGCCATCGGCTGGTGGATTCACAGGGCCGTCCGGCGCAGAGGAGAGCTTGACCGAATCCCGATCGATTACTTGTCGAATCTTAATCGCCGAATCGACGAGTTGATTTCGACGTGTCTCGACGCTGCAACTGAAGATGGCGGATCCGAACGCTTAGTGAATTTTACACGGCTGCTTTCCAATGAGATTCATTGGCTGTGCGTCATTGCCAAGAGAGTGTAACCCAAGCTGAATCAGTTAGGAGATGAACTTGCTTCGCATTACGTGGACTTCAAGAGTCATCTGACCGAGAGTGATTCGGTCGATATGGTATCGGCCTCGAAAGCGAGCCACGAGATACGGGTGACCGCTCTGAGGGTCCAATTGCGTATCTGCCGGCACATCCTCGATCGAAAGACGGATAGCGACATCTTCACATCGCTTTGATCCTGAAATCTAAACCAATAAAGGGTTGCTCGAACAAGCACTGGGAGGACGGCATTCGCGGCGAGAAGAATTTGCCGATCTCTTTGGCTGTTGGTCGGCAGCGGATCTGGCCGAGTTTGAACGAGCGACAAAAGACCTTCGCCAAATTGACCCCGACAGCTACAAAAAGCCGGAACGCCGGTACCGCTAAACGATATATGGCTGGCGGCACAGGCCATGGAAACCGGCTCGGTCATCGTCTCTTTCGACGCGCATTTCGACCAAGTCAGTGGACTCAGGTGCTGGGTGTGGTAGGCCGATCGTGGATCGGGCCGGGATGGTTGCGCAGCGAGCCGCCTTGGCGGCCGGTGAGCGCGGCTTGAATTTCGCTGAGAATGGACAGGGCGATTTCCTCGGCCGTTTCGGCGCCGATGTCGAGGCCCACCGGGCTAAAGAGGCGTGCGGCCTGCTCATCGCTTGGCGCGATGCCTTCTTTTTTTATATCGGCGAGCAGGCGCTGGGTGCGCTGGTGCGGGCCGAGGACGCCCAAGTAGGCGAGGGGAGCGTCGAGCAAGTCCCGCAACAGCGCTTGATCCTGTAGGTAGTTGTGGCTCATGATGACGGCACACGAGCGGTTGTCGAACTGAAGATCATCGGGCAGATGACCGGGCTGGGCGAGGAGGACTTGCCTAGCCCAAGGGAAGCGCTCGGCGCGGGCGTAGGCGGGCCGGTGGTCGGCGACGGTGACGCGCCAGCCGAGTTCGTCGGCCAGCCGGGCGAGGGGCACGGCGTCGTAGCCAGCGCCGAAGACGTAGAGGGCGATGGGGGGCAGTAGAGGCTCTATGAGCAGGGCGGCCTTGCCGTGCGTCAATTCACAATGGCGAGTGTATCCTCGGGCGATGGGGAGTCGGGTGTCGTCGAGGGTAGCAAGAATTCCGGCGGCGGCATTGAGCGCGATCTCGCGCAGCTCCAAGTCGGCGATGTCGGCGCGGGCGTTTTCCCGCTCGTCGAGGATCAGATGTTGACCCGGCGCGGCATTCGTTTCGCCCTCGGTGGCAAAGACCGTGACGAGGACGCCGTGCCGATTTTCCAAGGCGCAGCCGTGCAAGAAGGTTGGATAGTGGAGAGGGCCGTCGGGCAGGCGCTCTAAGAGCACGTCAACCGTGCCGCTACAGCCCAAACCCGTGCCCCAGAGGATGTCGTCTTCCGCGGTGGCGTCGTAGTGGAGGAGGCGGGGTTGGCCGTCGGCCAAGACAGCTTGCGCGTTTTCGCGCACATCACCTTCGAGACAGCCGCCGCTGATGGTGCCCAAGCTCTGCAGGTCTGCTTCGATGAGCATGCGGGTGCCCGGGCCGCGATAGACCGAGCCGGAGGTCTGGACCACCGTGGCTAAGACATAGGGCACACCCGCCTCGTCGAGCACTCGGGCGCGGCCGAGGATCGTCTGCAAATCTTTCACGGCTGGACTCCAAAGCACTGCCATTCTTCCCGCGTTGCCGACTGCCTCGGCCTCGGCGCGGGCTGCTCAGGGCTTCGGCGCAGGTATTGTGCGGCCGTCGCACCGCGCAGCCTCATCAGGTATCCGACGAGCCCCTTGAGGCTCTCGATATTGTGGGCCGGGGCAAAGAGGTCGATGTACGGCAGGGCGGCCTGCATACCGCGCGTGGCGGGCCGGTAGTCCGGGCTGCCCAGCAGGGGATTGAGCCAGATTAGGCAGCGGCTGCGGCGCTGCAACGTGCGCATACTTTCTTTGAGGAGCTCAATGTCGCCGGTGTCCCAGCCGTCGCTGACGATCAGCAGCGCGGTCTGGTGATCGACGAGGGCGGCGCGTTCGCGGAGGAAGGTCGCCAGCGCGGCCCCGATGCGCGTACCGCCCGACCAGTCCGGCACCTGCGCGGCAATCGCGTCCAGCCCCGCGCTCAGGTCGTTGCCCCTCAGCAGGGGCGCGACGTGGTGTAACGAGGTCGCAAACACAAACGTCTCGATGCGGCGATAGGCGTTTTGGAAGGCGTACATGAACTGGATCAAGAAGCGGCTGTACAGGTCCATGGACTTACTGACATCGCACAACAAGACCAGCTTGGGCTTCTGGCGGGTGCGGCGGCAGTAGGAAAGGTCCAGCAGCTCGCCGCCGCGGCGCAGGCTGGCGCGGAGGGTGCGCCGCAAGTCGAGGCGGCCCGGCGGGCGGGCGGGCCGATAGCGGCGGCTGAAGCGCGTGGCGAGCGCGCGAGCAATGGCTTGCAGCAACTGCCCGATTTCCTCCAGCTCTTCGGCGTTAAAGTCCTTAAAGTCGCGCTTTGTATGGACCTCGATGGGGCTGTACCCAGCGGCCTCGCGCTCCTCTTCGGTCGGCTCGCCCTGTTTGAGCCAATCGCGGACGCTCGTCAAGCCACTCTTGCCGGAGCGGTTGGCACGGGTCTTTGCAGAAGCAGGAGGCTCGGGCTGGGGCCGACCCAATTCGCCGGCGCGATCCCATATCGACCAGTAGGCATCAAAGAGCGCGTCGAAGAGCTTCTGCTCGGCGGGCGTCTTGGCCAAGGTCGTCCGCAGGCTTAGTCGAAAGTCCTCCGGGTCTGACAGGTCAATGGCTGCGAGGGCGCGGAGCGCGTCTTGTTCCTCGCCTAGGGCCGGGCCGGAGTGCTGGGCGCGCAGCAGGCGGCAGAAGCCGACCAAATTCGCACTCAACGCGCCGTGCAGTGCTAGGTCGTCGATCTTGTGATTCATCGTTGTGGAGCCAGCTTGGCGCGGACTCCCAATCCTTCCAAGAACTCGGCCAGCGATTGTTTGACCTGCGCCACGTCGCGTTGGTCTTTGAATACAATGCCCAAGGTATCCGCCACGACATCGAGGTCGAGGTGGTGCTGGTGCAGGGCGACGAGGGCCTTGGCCCAATCGAGGGTTTCGGCGACGCCGGGGATCTTTTCGAGGCGCTGCATGCGAACCTTTTCCATGAAGCGACAGATCTGCTCGGCGAGCTGGACGTCGATCCCCGCGACCTTGCCGCGCACGATCTCCACTTCCTTGGCAAATTCTGGGTAGTCGATCCACAGGTAGAAACAGCGGCGGCGCACGGCGTCGGAAAGCTCGCGGGTGCGATTGCTGGTCAGGATTACGTGCGGCCGCGCTGCGGCGCGGATAGTGCCGATTTCCGGGACGGTAATCTGCCAGTCGGACAGCACTTCGAGGAGGAAGCTCTCAAACTCCTCGTCGGCCCGGTCGAGTTCGTCGATCAGCAGCACCGGCGAGACGGGCTGGGTGATGGCCTGGAGCAAGGGACGCTTGAGCAGGAAGTCCGCGGAGAAGAGGTCGGCCTCGCGCTCGGCTAGGGGGCGTTGGCTCTTCTCGTCGAGTTTGATGTGTAAGAGCTGGCGCTGGTAGTTCCACTCGTACAGGGCGGCGTGGGCGTCTAGCCCCTCGTAGCACTGCAAGCGGATCAGCTCGGCGTCGAGGGCGCGAGCCACGACCTTGGCGACCTCGGTTTTGCCGACGCCAGCCGGCCCCTCGATGAGCAAGGGACGCTCTAGGGTCTGAGCGAGGTACACCGACATGGCAACTTGGCGATCGGCGACGTACCCGTGCTCGGCGAGCATCTCTTGGATCGCGGCAGTGGCATTCATTAGACCTCTCTCGTCGTGCAGTGTAATGTCCTTTTCGTCGCCCCCACGGGCGGCGGGTGGGGTAGGGGCAACCCGCGTGCGTCCCTAATATCACGCGCCGACTTCTGTACAGCAAGAACGCGCCGACTGCGCCCGACATTGCCCACTGTTAGGGATTCTCTATATTCTCAATTCTCTTTGACTCCGTCTGTGGATGCCTTTGTATGCCCCTTGAAACACCCGCCAAAACCGAGTTAGTGCGCGACCTTTTGGGCCGCCCGTTAGCCTCTTTGCGCGTGTCGGTAATTGACCGCTGCGATCTGCGCTGCCAGTACTGCATGCCCGAAGAGCACTACACTTGGCTGCCCAGTAAAGACATCCTCAACGCCTCCGAACTCGAGCGCGCGGTCGATGCCTTTTGCCAAGTTGGAGTCCGCAGCGTACGTCTGACTGGCGGCGAGCCCCTGTTGCGCGCCAAGCTGCCCGCGCTCGTCGCCCGCCTCGCCGCCCTGCCCCTCGTCGAGGACTTGGCGATGACTACCAATGCCACGCAATTGGCGCGGTGGGCCGGGCCGTTGCGGGCCGCTGGTTTGCAGCGGATCACCGTCAGCTTGGACTCGCTAGATTCAGCGCGTTTCGCGGCCTTGACGCGCCGCAACGCCCACGCCAAGGCGCTGGAGGGGATCCGCGCGGCCGCGGCCATTGGCTTTGACGCGCTCAAGCTCAACGTGGTCGTCATGCGCGATTTCAACGACGACGAACTCGTGGCTCTCCTCGAATTCGGGCGCGAGGTCGGGGCCGAGGTCCGCTTTATCGAGTACATGGACGTAGGCGGCGCGACCCAGTGGTCTAGGCAGAAGGTCGTGTCGCAGGCGGAAATGCTGGCGCGGCTAACGGCCCACTACGGGCCGCTCGAGCGCGAGGCCGAGCGCGGCTCAGCACCTGCGGCGCGCTTCCGCTTGGGCGACGGGACGCGCTTTGGCATGGTCGCGTCGGTCACCGAGCCGTTTTGCGGGGCTTGCGACCGCAGTCGGCTGACGGCCGACGGATTGTGGTACACGTGTCTATACGCGCAGCAAGGCACCGACCTAAAGCCCTTGTTGCGCGCCGGAGCCGACCGCGAGCGGCTCGTGAGGCGAATTCGCGCCGGGTGGGCCGGGCGGACGGACCAAAGTGCCGAAGAGCGAAGCCGCGACCCACAGCGCGGCGCACTCTATCCGGTCGAAGCCTTACAAGCGGATCCGCACCGCGAGATGCACACCCGCGGCGGTTGAGCCGCACCCTCTCCCAATACATGGACTACTTTCGCGCCAAACGCTATTTGGACGCCCTGCCCGACTGGGAGGTCGGCCGGCCAGTGCCCGGGCCGCTCGCGGATTACCTGCCGAGGATGCGCGCCCTGTTGGCTCGCCTCGGCAGCCCGCAGACGCGCTTTCGCTCGGTCATTGTCGGCGGCACCAACGGCAAGGGGATGGTCGCTAGCTTGCTAGCCGCCATTCTAAAGGCGCAGGGACACAAGGCCGGGCTGTACACTTCGCCGCACCTGCACACCCAGCGCGAGCGGATCCGCATTGACGGCGAGATTCTCAGCAAGGAGCAATGGGCCACAGCCGTATCGCACCTCGACGATTGCACCCGCGACTTTGGCCGGGAGGCACTGGGTTCGTTCAGCAAGTTTGAGGCCCTGACCGGGCTTGCGGCCTATCTCTGCGCTCAGCAGGGCGTGGAATTTGGGGTTTTCGAGGTAGGGCTTGGGGGCCGCTACGACGCGACCAACGCTTGGGACTCGGAGTTGGCTGTCCTGACGGCCATCGGCCTAGACCACGTGGCCTTGCTGGGAAATACCTTGGAGGAAATCGCCGCTGACAAGCTGCACATCGCCCGGCCGGGGCGCACGCTCGTCACCACGGCGGCGCAGGCCCCCGAGGTGATGGCTCTGCTCCGGCAGACCTGTGCAACGCGGGAAGTGGAATTGCAGATTGCTGGAACGGAGTGGCACTTGGGCCAGCTAACGGGCCGTCCAGCGACCTATGCAGAAAATGCGCGGCTGGCTCTCAAGGCGGGACAGTGGCTTGTCCGGGGCTTAGAAGACAAGGTTGCGCACCAAGTCGTGGCGGCGCATCGCTGGCCGGGGCGCTTTGAAGTGGCGCAAGAGAAGCCGCTGGTCTTACTCGACGGGGCGCACAATCCAGCCGCGGCCAAGGCGTTGGCCGGGGAGTTACAGCGGCTGAGTGCGGAGCGTCCCGTCGCCCATACTGGCGGCGCATGGGTGCTGGTCGTCGGCGCGGGAACAGGGCACGATGCCGCGGGGATTTTGCGCGCCCTAGCGCCGGTGGCGCAGCGGGTTTTGCTGACTTCGTCGGATCATCCACGGGCACTAGCACCAGCGGTGCTGGCGGACCTCGCACCAGACGGACTAGCCGTTGAGCAGGTGCCAGCAAGCAGCCAAGCACTCAAGCGCGCGCTGGCGCTGGCGAGGCGCAAAGGCCGAGTCTGCGTGGCTGGGTCCCTGCACTTGGTGGCGCGGGCGCGGGAATTTTTCGCCCTGCCCGGCGAGCGCGACGGCATCACCGAAGACATGGCGCTGGAGAATCTAGCGTGCGTTGCCGCGGCGGGCCGACGGCGGGGACTCGTCTGCGAGTGGATTTCGCCAGACCGCACCCGGCTCAAGCTGGCGGGCGGGCCGCGGCCCTTGCGCTTCTGGCGCAACAAGCATCCCTTCAACGACTACGTCGAGGCCCGGCTGGCCGAAGACAAGGCATACCAATACGAGGATTTCGCCGCGGCCGGCCTGCCAGTCCCCTACACGCTCAAGCTCTTCAATCCGCTGGCCGACGCGCGCTTCGACCGCTACAAGACGCATGCTTCCGTAGCGGAAATCGTCGAAGAGGTAGTGGCGCGGTTCGAGTTCCCCCTGTTGGTCAAGAAGTGTCACAGCTCGCTGGCGCAGGGCGTGTTCTTGGAGCGCGACGCTGCCTCCTTGGGTCAACGGCTCGAAGCCCTCTTTGCAAACAGCGCCTTTTTGGACAACATCGCGCTGGTGCAGCAATACGTGGCCGGGCCGGAGTATCGGATCGTCGCCAGCCGCGACGAGCTGTTGCTGGCCTATCGCAAGGAGAGCGAGTCCGTGGGGGCAGACGGGGATCTCAATCCGCTGCATCAGGCCACCGGGCGTGCCGTGCGCGTGGAGGACGCGGCCCTGCTAGCGCCAATGCAAGAGCTGACGGCGCAGGTGGCCCAAGTTTATGCGCTCGGTTTTTACGCCATTGACCTCATCCACAGCGCGGCCGGCTTCTCCATTATAGAAATCAATCCCAACCCCATGTGCTACGTTTACAACCGCGACAATGGCCGCCGGGACTTCATTTGGCTATACGAGCGGCTGCTCACCCAATTTGCCCTGTAAACCGACTAAGGAACCTACATGGATATTCAGACCCGTCTCGTCCACGCCGGCGAGGAGCGCATCGACGGCGCGGTGGTGCTGCCGATCTTCCAGAGCTCGACTTTTGTCTCGCAAGACCAGCAGTCCTACGACGCCATCCGCTATCTCCGCCTCAACAACACGCCCAATCACCG
Source organism: uncultured Latescibacterota bacterium (assembly GCA_958295495.1). Taxonomy (GTDB): domain Bacteria; phylum Latescibacterota; class UBA2968; order UBA8231; family UBA8231. The sequence continues at coordinate 4,170,898 of OY282352.1, read as the reverse complement.
CGCATTGCACGCCAAACTAGCCGCTGTCTGCGGCGGCGAGGATGCCCTAGTAACCGGCTCGGGAATGGCGGCGATCACCACTGCGCTGCTGACCGTGCTCAACAGCGGCGACCACCTGCTGATCCAAGACTGTCTCTACGGGGGTACGCACAGCTTTGTGACGCAGGATGCGCCGGGCTTGGGACTGCGCTGCGACTTTATCGCCGGCAACGCGCCCGAGACGTGGGCGGCCAAGCTCCGGCCCGAGACGCGGGCGATCTACGTGGAGACCATGACCAACCCGCTGCTGGAGGTTGCCGATTTAGAGGCGGTAGTGGAATTTGCCCGCGAGCACGGGCTAGTCTCGCTGATCGACAATACCTTTGCGTCGCCGTGCAACTTTCGCCCGCTGGAGATCGGATTTGATATAGAACTGCACAGCGCGACCAAGTACCTCAACGGCCATTCGGACATCGTCGCCGGGGTGGTCGTCGGCTCGGCCGCACACGTCAAAGCCATTCGGCACAAGCTGAATCACTTGGGTGGCTCGCTAGATGCCCACGCCTGCTTTTTGCTACAACGGGGCTTGAAGACCTTGGCACTGAGAATGCGGCAACACGACGAGAACGGCTTGCGACTGGCGCGCTTTTTGGCCGAGCAGGCGCAGGTGGCGCAGGTGAACTACCCCGGGCTGGAAAGCCATCCGCAATACGAACGGGCGCAGCGGCTGTTTGCCGGGGCGGGGGGAGTGTTGAGCTTTGAGCTGTACGGGGGCGTAGAGGCTGCCGAGCGATTGTTATCGAGGCTGGTTCTGCCGGCATCAGCCCCCAGTCTCGGCGGGGTCGAAACCCTGATTACTCGGCCGGTCACCACATCGCACAGCAGCTTGAGCCGAGAGGAGCGGGCGGCCATGGGCATAGCTGACGGCTTAGTACGAGTGGCGTGCGGCATTGAGGCCGCCGAGGATTTGTGCACGGACTTTGTGCAGGCACTGGCCGGGGCGTAGGATCGCCTTGAAATCGTCAAGCGCGAGCATATTTGCTGCTCTGACAGTTTCCATACAAGAGCTGCACCATGCTTCTACACGCTAACAAAACCCTTACGCAAGGGCACCAAGCACTCGCCAGATAGTCCAATTTGAAAGAGGAAAGTAGGTTCAATGAGTCCGTACAACACATCATTGGCAGATCAGTTGCGGCCCGTGCAGGCGGAAATGCAGCAGCAGTACTCGTCTGTAGTACCGATCAGCCAAATCTCCATCAAGGTCAAGGCCGGCAATGAAAAAGACCCCTTCGCAACGGCCCAGCAAAAGGTCTTGCAATGGATAGCCAATCGAGTTGGGCAACGGCTCCCCGCGGAGGCTTGGACCGGGCAATCCTTTGAAACCGAGAAAATTGGGGCGCAGTACGCCGCGGCCGTGTTATTGGATGACCCGGAGATCTGGGGCGCGCGGATCGATGATGCCGACAAGTCCGTTCCACAGCTCACTTGGGTTACGGAGGTCGGGCTAAGGCGGTTGGCCGACCGAGCAATCGCCGTCAGCGCACGCCTTGTGTGTACTAGGCGCGGTACCAATATCCCCATCAAGCGGTCCATTCCCGATTTCGTCCAGCAAATTGCAACCATTGGCACAGGCTCGCTAGACAGTCGGGTGCTGTGTCCGACTCCGTGGCTCGTTGCGGACTTCGACGAGGTTCGGTCGCTGTGCGACTTGATTCGCGACCCAAAGCGCCGGGCCGCTGTCATTGTCGCGTCCTTACCAGCAGGCTCCGCATACGCAAAGGACGCAGCTTGCCCGATTGGCGCTCTATGCAGTAGGACGTTTGGTGCCGCCCACGTAGCGGTCATCACCGCGCCTGCCACCTTTCGCTTGACCGATGAGCTGGGGAAGGAGTTTTCCGTATTCAATCGAGCCATCAGAAACTATCGACCGAATTTTAATCCCGCGGTAGATGAACCGCATCAACACCCATGGGCAGCGGCCCGGCGCATTCAGAATTGGGACGGAGGCCCTGCTGCGTACGCGGAATTTTTAGCCGACCGAGTACTAAAGGATACGGTCGAGCGCTCGGACTCCGAGAGCGACCCCCCGTCCTTTGCCAAAACTCGGCGGCTGGCAGCCGGGCGTCGCATAGAGCGCGCCAAGGCGGCCAATGCGTCCATAGCAGAAAGGCTCGAACTCGCCGAGGATCAAATCGTCGAGCTCCAGTCCGAGCGCGAAGAGATAGAAGAGATATTTGAAGGGGTCCTGAAGCCCATAGAGCAAGAGCGCGACATCGCTTTAGCCAAAGCAGAGACCGCTACCCAACGCGCGCGAAACTTACGCGCCCGCGTGGAGATGCTCGAAAAGGCCCTGAAGCAAGGATCAAGTCCCCGAGAGCCGGAGATTCCAAACGGCCTGAACGGCTTTGAGCAGTGGTGCAACAAGAACCTTGCGGGATTTGTCGAAGTTCTCCCACGCGCCAAAAACGCCGCCAAAAAAAGCAAATACGAGGATCCCACCTTCCTGTACAAAGCACTGCTTTTGCTCCGCGATTATTACGTTCCCATGCGGCGCTTCGGCACTTCTAAGGCGGATGCTTTCAAGCAGGCTTGTTTGAACCTGAACATCGAGGAAACCCAAACCTTTACCGGTACGCGGTACGGAGAGCACGGCGACATGTACCGAGTGCGCTACGCCGGTCAGTCGCACCTACTCGACCGACATCTGAAGAAGGGGAGTGCTCGGGATGTACGCCGCTGTTTTCGGCTGTATTTCTTTTGGGACGAGGACTCAGAGCAGGCCATCGTTGGATCGTTGCCTTCACACCTAGAAACGCGAAAAAGCTAGGCAAAATTCTAAGTACACGACACCTACGTTGAGTGCGCGTCTTTTCGAGCGTTCTTGGGAGGAGTGCCGCATTGGATCGGCATGGGCCGTCTCGCGGATTGACAGATTGACCATCTTGGAGTTTACTCCAAAATGGTTCGACTAATTTGGAGGAAGGTTCAAAATGGTTCAGTATCTGCGGCGATTAGAAATGGACTTGCCCAAGCGGCAGTCGGCTTTCGCTGTGGGCCGGTGAGATAATTTTCTGACGGCTGCCTGCATCGCCGCTAGGAAATCATCACCAGTTCGTATGCGACCCATCCCGCCGGCGCAAATGCGGTGCCTCCCAAAACTTGAACTCCTGCTCCTCGGCCAGTTCTTCGGGCACCTTCAACATCGACCCCACCAATTCGCACTGCACTGGAAACCTTTAAACCTAAGTCATTCAGGCTTGGGAGTTGTCCTTGGCCCATCTGTTACCAATTCGCATCTAATGTCGCTAAAGCGGTCCAGACGATGATCGTTGGTTAGAAATACATCGCAACTCGACCCCACAGCAGCAGCAAGGTGAATTGCATCAGGTGTTCTAAAGCCATGCTGCGCTCGAATCTCGGTCGCCCGATCCATGATTGGCCGCGATAGAACGACCACTTCTGCTATCGCCCCATTAAAAAACTCATCGAAGTCCTTGAGCAGTTCGGTGTTACCTTCTCTCAGAGGTTTGACGCGACATTCCATTCTCGTCAGGTCACTGGCGATAAGAGTCAGTTCTGACGATCCAATCCGCTCGTCAACTGCTGTAGCAAAGCCCTCGACTTGTTCAACGGTATAGATAACAGGTGCTGCGTCTAGGTAAAGCCGCATAAGTTACTGTTCCCAGCTTTCCCGTTCCGCGTGTAGGGCCGCATCAACCTCTTCCCGAGTTGGGGGTTTATGGCCACGCACCTGCTGTCGAGCGCGTATATCTGCCATTAGCTCCCGATAGGAATACGAGGCCCCTGGCGCAGGGGGAGTTACGCCATCCAAGTACTGCTCCAACGCCTCTTTGACCACTTGGTTGAGGTTTGCGCCTTTCTCCTTGGCGCATAGGGCTGTGCGCCGATGTAGGTCGCTGCCCATCCGCACGTTAAAACTGCCTTTGAACGGCTGTTCGGGTTGTCGTCCTTCCTGACGGCATAGGTCGAGGTAGCCATCCACCGCTTCTTCAAAAGCGGAGCGCAGTGAATCCACATCCGCACCCTCGTAACGAACGAGATTGCGGATAAATTCGAGCTTGCCGTAGAAAATCCGGTCGTCGTCGTCGTAGTGCGCCGAGCCGGTGTAACCCTTATAAGTCATCATGTCTTTCATATCAGTCCCCCCTGTTCAAGGGCTTTAGGCATCTAAGCACATTCCTCAAAAAGAATGTATGCCAGTCTTCATAGAGCAGCAACTATATTTAGTTGCCACATCGAATTCACTGAACCATTTTGGGTTTGGGGGAACACTGATTCCCTGACACTTTTGAAAAGTCGGCCCCGGCCGGGCATGACAACCTATCATACCAAAGTGTTAGGGAATCAGGGGGGAACATTCAAAATAGCCACTACCAGTTCGTATGCGACCCATCCCGCCGGCGCAAATGCGGTGCCTCCCAAAACTTGAACTCCTGCTCCTTGGCCAGTTCTTCGTTGAACTCCACGCCCAGCCCCGGCCCCTCGGGCACCTTCAACATGGAACCCACCAATTCGCACTGCACCGGAAAGAACTCCTCGTCCATGAATTTGCCCGCTTCCGTCGGCGTCACGCGGTGCTCAAGCCACGCAAAATTGGGCACCGCCGCGGCCAGATGTACCGTCGCGGCGGTGCAGATCGGCCCCAGCGGGTTGTGTGGCATCAGGTCGATGTAGTGCGACTCGGCTAAACTCGCCACTTTCATCGACTCGGTCAGCCCGCCGGCATTGCACACGTCGATCCGCGCAAACTGCGCGATGCCCCTTTCGAGATAGGGCAAAAACTGCCATTTGCTGGCAAACTCCTCGCCGATGGCAAAGGGCACGTCCGTCATGGTGCGGAGCGACTCGTAGGCTTCCGGGCACTCGTCGCGGATGGGTTCTTCGAGAAAGTCGAGCGTCCCCGGCGGCATCTTCTGGCAGAACGACGCGCTCTCGGCGACCGTCAGCCGATGGTGGTAGTCAATGCCCAAGATCGGGTCGGGACCAATTTCTTGGCGCACTTGAGTCAGCCAAGCTGCCGTGATGCCGATAGTCTCGCGAGGCTCGAACAGCCGCTCGTCGTCGTACTGTTTGCGCTGGGCAATGCCCGTGCGAATCACGTCCCACCCCTTGTCCAACAGCAGCTTGCAGTTGTTGACCAAGGTCTCTAGGTCCGGTGCCCCGGTCGTCGCAAAGCAGGGCACCCATTCGCGCTGCTTGCCGCCCAAAAGCTGGTACACCGGTACGCCGAGTGCCTTGCTTACCACGTCGTGCAAGGCGATGTCAATGGCCGAAATCGCCGCCGTCAACACCCGCCCGCCTTCAAAGTACTGGCCGCGGTACATTTCCTGCCAGAGCCGCCCGATCTCGTGCGGGTCGCGGCCGAGCAAAAACTCCCGGTAGTGCCGGACAGCACCCACGACGGCCAGTTCGCGCCCGGATAGCCCCGACTCGCCCCACCCGTAGATGCCTTCATCGGTCTCGACCTTGACGATGAGCTGATTGCGGTGGCCAACCCAAGTTGGGTAGGCTTTGATGTCGCTGATTTTCATGGGTTGTATCTCCTAATCTATGTAGGGGCGTCCACAAGGGGCACCCTACGATGGGGGCTACGCAAAAGCGCGACCAATCGTTCGTAGATTCCCGGCGCAGCCGCGACCAAGTCGCGGCCGTCCAACTCTTCCGGCAGCTCGCCCTCCACGGGCTGTAAGTGCCCGACGCAAGCCCCCGCTTCCCGCGCAATCAGTGCGGCCGCGGCCAAGTCCCAAGGCTTGAGCGTCTCGTAAAAGCCGTCGAGCCGACCCATTGCCACCCAGCAGAGATCAATTGCGGCCGAGCCTACGCGGCGGATGTCGCGGCAGTGTCCGAGGACGAGGCGCAAGCGCTCCACCACCGCCACTCTGGCCTCGGCGGCGTAGGGAAAGCCCGTGCCAATCAGAGCGCGGGATAGCTGGCTGCATTCACTGGCCCGGATGGCGCGGCCGTTGAGCCAAGCACCCGCACCGCGCCGGGCGGTAAAGGTCTCTTCTACAAACGGGCAGCGCACCACCCCGACCTGCACTTGGCCGCCTTCGGCAAAGGCGATTGACACAGCTACTTGGTGCTGGTTATAGGCGTAGTTGACGGTGCCGTCAATCGGGTCAATGACCCACAAGGGGCCACGCAGCCGTGCGGGATCCGCAATGGCGGGCGAGGATTCTTCGGAGAGAATGCCGTGTTCGGGAAAGGTCTTTTCGATCTCGCCGCGGATGAGTTGGTCGGCTTGCAAATCGGCCGACGTCAACAACTCAATCCCTTCCTTGTAGCTCAGGTCCAGTGCTTGGTCCGCCCGTGCTTTGGCGATCAGCACACCAGCGCGCCGGGCGAGGTCTTCGGCAAATTCGAGCACCTCGCTCAACAGTGCGCCCCCAATTCCATTGGATACGGCGACAAGTTTTCCAAGCCGTCCTCGGTAATCAGGTACATGTTTTCCAACCGCACCCCGGCCCGCGCCTCTGGGATATAGGCCCCCGGCTCGACCGAGACCACATTGCCCACGCGCAAGGTGCCGCCGCGTTCCTCGTTGAGATCGGGCATCTGGTGCGCCCGTAAGCCGATGTTGTGCCCGGCGTGGTGGATCAAGCCGACATCGGCCAACTTGGGATGCTCGCGGATATAGGCGTCCATGGCCACCGCGCACTCGCGGCCGTCCTTGCCCGGTTGCAAATAGTCGCCGACGCGGTCGTGAAAGCCCTTGAGGTGCTCGAACACGGAATGCTGCACCTCGGTCGGCTCGCCCACCGCAAAGCTGCGGCACAAGTCGGCCCAATAGCCGCGGTACACCGACCAAGCATCGATGACGTAGATTTCCCCGGCCTCAATCGGGCGATTGCGCGCAAAACCGCCCATCTCGCCGCACTGGTAGTCTCCGTCGTGGAAAACCTTCTCGCCCGCTGCAAGATGCGCCGCTCGCTGCGCCGCCGCTAGCACTGCTAGCTCGTTGACGCCTGGCGCAATCGCCGCTTCCGCCGCGGAGTATGCGGCCAGATCGACCTGCACGGCCTTGCGCAGCAACTCGATTTCGTCGGGGTCCTTGACCTCCTGCATGTCGGCGAGCAGCGCATCAACCGCGACATATATGGGCGTTTTGCCCAGCCCTTCCTCAACCGCCAGTCCCAAGCGCCGCGGCAAAAACTCGCTCTGCCAACCCAAGCGGCTAGCCGTCGGCTTTTTGTCGCGCAGCACATCGACGATTAGGCCACTTATCACCTCGCGCAGGTCGGGCGTGACCGTGCCGCCGACGTTGAAGGAAAAGGTGAAACACTCGTCGGCGCACGGCTCGCCTGCGTCGGTATGCGCGATTAGCAAGGAGTGCCCATCGGCCCCCAGCCAGAAAAGCGCCGGCGGGCCGGGAAACTCCTCGGGGATGATGATCCCGGTGAAATAGTAGATTTCCTTTGGGTGATTGATTACGGCCGCGTCGATGTCGAGTTCGGCCAGCCGCGCACACAGGCGTTGCTGCCGCGTGCGGCATCCTTCTTTGGTCAGCATCGCGTTTTCCTTTTCGGCACTGCCGACAGCGCCCCTCCACTGGGTGCGCTGTATTCGGCTTGGTCTCTATTGATCGCAACTGCGACGGGACGGACATATTAACGAACCGCATCGCTCCTGAAAAGTAGGCTGAGCGCGGTGGCATCCGCCTACCTTGAGCCACCCGCTAGCCCCTCCGTATATTCTCAGCCCATTTCCAAACGAAAGCACATCTACAGCACCAACGACATCTTTACCTTACACCGACAAGCTCACGCCTACCGGCCACAAGGCCGAAGTCGCCTCTCCCGTATGCCACAAGTTCATTCCGGTCACTATCAGTACGGCTGCGTGGTGGTCGCCCGAACTCAATGTGCGGACATACAGTAGCGGTTGATCTTCCCCCTTTCTTTCTATATATCCTACTACATGAGTACATCCTGCAAAGATCATTCACGCCGACCAGCTCCTGAAAACCATCGCCATCGCGTACTGAAGGGTTCGATTGAATATGGATGAAGAACAGCGCTTCGCTTTTGACACGTGGGGCTTCCTCACGGTAGAGGATGCGATTACCCCCGAACAGGTTGCAGCTCTCAAGGCCACCGTCGATGCAAAGGGCCCGGAACTCCACTCGCAGCACGCCGACCGAGGCGGCTTCTGGTCGCAAGCTTTCGTCGATTTACTGGACGTTCCGGTGATTTCTGAAATCCTAGCCGAGATCTACGGTAGCAAACGGGCCGGAGGGCTCCCCCCCTTTCGCATTGACCATATCAACGTGCATACGCACGGCACCTTCAACAAAAATCTCGCCGGAGGGACCATCCACGGCGGCAACGGACGCTTGCTAGAGCCCAATAGGCCGCATGAGCTAGGCACGCATTACTTCGTGCGCGATCCCGCAAGCGGAACTTTCTCCAATGGTCTGGTCACCGTGGCGTATGAGCTGGAGGATACCGTTTGCAACGGGGGTGGGTTTGGCTGTTTGGCGGGATCGCACAAGGGGCATTACCCCGTCCCAGAAGCGTGGGTCGATTTGTCCAAGGGCGTACATCCGATGGTCACCCGCGTACCAGCCCAGGCCGGCAGTGCCATTATCTTCACCGAGGCCCTGTGCCACGTCACGCTGCCGTGGACAGTGCCGAGCACGCGGACTACGCTCTTTTACAAATACACGGAGCGAGGGGAGGCCTATTCTGGCCCGAATAATTTCTTCAGCCCAACGGACGCCGACCCCTGGCAAGGAGTAGATGAGCGCAAGCGCACGATCTTGAGTCCCCCACCGCAGGCATTTGTCGAGCGCAAGGCGGCGCTAGCTAAAAAAGAGGCGGACGATTCGCAGTGACCTAGGCGAGTCGGATCGCACTTCACGCCACGGTTTGAAACCGCTCCCACGCTGCGCCAGCGGCAGCCGCTTGGCGCTCCAGTTCGCTGCGCCAACCCACGACCTCCCCCGCTTTGATGCGTTGGATATCAAACCCGGCGTAGCGGTCCTCGAGCGTATCCCCCAGCTTTTGGGTTTCGGCCCAACGGCCCCACGCGGTCTTCATCCACTCGTAAGGCAAAGCCTCTTGCACGGCAGGATCGAGTTGCCACGCATTGCGCGCATCGGCCACTGCCGGCTCTCCGGCAAACGGGCCAGACCACTTTGACCAGCCAATGGACAAAGTGTTGCGCTCGCGCTCGGGGACGGTGTGCCCGGTGTGGATCGTGGCCCCATTGCGGATGAGTGCTTCCCCGGGCTTGAGCCGGATCGAAACTTGGCCTGGCAACGGGTCCACCCTGTTCCAACTAGGGGTGTGCGGTACCCCTTGGTCCTTCATCGCTTGCGGCAGCAGGACATCGTGTTCAAACGGCGTGCGCCAGCGCTCGTGGCTGCCGGGTATGAGTTCGTGGCACTCGTCGTCAACCAGCGCCAAGAACATGCTCACGCCATTCCGCTCAGTGAGTGCCTTGGCGTTGTTGGCGCGGATTTCTGCCCAGCGGACTTTTTCGACTTCCTCGGAATAATCCTCCGGGCCTTCCCCCCGGTCGTCCCGCTGCGAAAAATAGGGCTTGCCGGCGCCCCACCACGTCACGTCTCGGTGCCAACTGGGCCCATTCTCGTGCCGCCGGGGATTGCACCACAGCAGCAGACCGCTCATCACCATATCTTCAGGACCAAGCCCGTCGCACCAAGAGGCGACGAAGCGGAGGAAGTCGTCCGAGCCGTGGAACTCGGCAAAGCAAGGCTCCCCAAAGGCGGGATGGACGAGGCCCCGGATCGCCCACGGCTCATTCCCGCCCGCGCGATGCACGTAGCCCTTTGAGCAGTCGATCTTGCTGTAGCCGTGCTCGGGCGCGCACGCTTGGGTGACGCGGCGGCCGGCCTCGCGGAGAATGGGAATCCACGGGTTATCGACAAAGTCGGTGATGATGACGAAACCATGCTCCCGCAAGTGGGCCAACCGCTCGGGTGTGGCCCCAGAAGCGGCGAGTTCGGGCGCGGAGTCGGCAAAGGCCGTGGCGCGGTAAGTCTCTGCCGCCGGAGATTGATCGGTAGTCATTTCTATTCTACCTTTCGACCGTGACGAGTGGAAAAGTTAGTTAATCCCTGTTTGCGGGCTCTAAGCTACGTTTGGCTGCTTTAGTCTGTCAATGTCTGCGCCCCGGGCAGTTGCCGTCTGACGACGGTATCTATTTCATTAAGAGGGTGAGGTCATACTCCACGGACGAGCGCCCATGAGTCCAGCCGTGCGTCAAATTCGCTGGGCCATTTTCGCGCCATCCTTTGCTCTGCACCATCGACCGACGGCAGGTTCCCATGGCAGTTCCCAATATCGTCTATATCCACTCGCACGACACCGGCCGCTATGTCCAGCCCTACGGCCACGCCATACCCACGCCGCATATCCAGCAGCTAGCCGAAGAAGGCGTCCTCTTTCGCCGAGCCTTTTGTGCCAACCCCACCTGTTCGCCCAGCCGCGCCTGCTTGCTCACCGGCCAGTGGGCCCATTCCTGCGGCATGACCGGCTTGGTCAATCGCGGCTGGACCTTGCCCTACCCCGAACGGCTGCTGACCCATATCCTGCAAAAGGCCGGCTACACCGCGGTCCTAGCCGGCTTCCAGCACGTGGTAGCCGACGTCAACCACGGCGGCTTCACCCGCCTGTTGCCCGAGGAGGCCCCCGCTAGCAAAACCGAGGAGCGGGCCGCCGCCTTTTTGGCCGAAGATCATCGAGTGCCCTTTTATTTAGACGTGGGCTTTGGCGAAACCCACCGCCAAGGACGCGGTTTTGCGCCCCAGCCCCAAGGCGAGGAGCCCACCGACCCGCGCTATGTGCGGCCCCCCGCGCCCTTCCCCGATACCCCCGAGACGCGCCGCGACATGGCCGCATACATCGACGCGGCCCGCACCCTCGACGCCAAAATGGGCCGCGTCTTTGCCGCCCTGCAAGACAACGGCTTGGCCGATAATACCCTCGTCATTTGCACCACGGACCACGGCATTGCCTTCCCCACCATGAAGTGCCATCTCACCGACCACGGCCTTGGCGTCATGCTCATTATGCGCGGTCCGGGCGGCTTCAGCCGCGGCCAAGTGGTCGATGCCTTGGTCAGCCAAGTCGATATCTATCCAACGGTCTGCGCCCTAGCCGGGATCGCGTTGCCCGATCACGTGCAGGGAACTTCGCTCCTGCCGCTGGTAAGCGGCCAGACGCGGGAAATCCGCCGCGAAATTTTCGCCGAAGTCAACTATCACACCTACTACGAACCCCAGCGCTGCATCCGCACACCGCGCTTCAAGTACATCCGCCGCTTCGACCAGCGCCAATACCCAGTCATGCCCAATTGCGACGACAGCCTGACCAAAGACTATTTCATCAACCAAGGCTGGCGGCAACGCACCCTAGAACGCGAACGCCTCTACGACTTGGTCTTCGATCCACGCGAAACCCACAACTTGGCCGCAGACCCCAATTGCCAAGATCGCCTAGAGAAGCTGCGCCAGCGTCTCGACCAATGGATGCAAAACACCGACGATCCCCTAGCCCACGGACGCCCGGTAGTACCGCCCGCTACCGCAGTAGTCAACGATCCCGATGCCCGCTCGCCCGCGGCGGCGCACCATCCGGCCCGCGAATTTTTGGGCATCTATCCAAAGTGAAATGATTGCCGGAGGTTTCTCGGTTCGCGCCGCGAATCTCGCTACCATTAACCAAGGCATTTGCCTAACTCCATAAAGGAGGCCCCATGAAATTCGCTCTGTTTTTTCTCCTCACCTGCACCTTGACCCTAGGCGCGTGCTCCGATCGCGATCCGGTTTCCTCTAACCAGCCGACCGCCGCGGCCAAGCGCGTAATCAGCAGCGTGACTTGGACCCGCACCCCCGTCGCCGGGCTAGCTGAGTCGCGGCGCCACCCGCTCGGCGTGGTCGAGATCCGCGCCGGCCAGCCCGTACAGATCCGTTCGTTGCTCGCCCACACCATCGCGTCATCAGCCGGCATGACGCAGCGGTACGCCATTGAGTTAGCCGTGCGAGACATCGGCAGCATTCGCGGTTACGCAATCGAACTCGGCGAACCGGTAGATGGCATGTGTGGGCCGGATGGGGGGCGCACAGGCGCCGAGCAGATCATTGCCGACCCACAGGTAATCGGCGTGATTGGCACGTCCTGCTCCGGCGCGGCTGTGGCAGCCTCACCGGTGTTCAGCGCGGCAGGCTTGGCACTGATCTCGCCATCCAACACGTCGCCTCGGCTCACGTCCGACCTCGCCGGCAACGCCGGTCCCGACTACCACCCCGGGTATTTCCGCGTTTCTAACAACGATCTCTACAAGGGGCGGGCAGTCGCCGACTTTGCGTACCGCGAACTGGGGCTGCGGCGCATGGCGACCGTCGATGACGGCGACCCGTACACCACAGCCCTCGTCAGCGCGTTTGGCAATGCGTTCCGCGCCCTCGGCGGCCAAGTCGCGGCCATCACCCAGATCCAGAAAGGCGACGCGGACATGACGGATGTCCTCGCAGAAATTGCGGCTGCCGGTCCAGACGGTATCTTCTTCCCGCTCTTCGAGGTGGAAGGCTCGCCCTTCGCCCAGCAGGTGCGGGAGTTTGAGGGATTAGAAGACGCCACACTCATCACGGGCGAATCCCTGCTGGCCCTGGGGTTTATCAGCCAGCCGCACTCAGAAGGCATTTACTTCGCCGGGCCGGAGACAAATCACGGCGCGAACTTCAATGGGGTCACCGGCAAGACCGCAGACGAAGTGCTCGCCGCCTATGAAGCCACACGCGGAGCGTCTCCAGCCTCGACGTTCTGGGCCCATGCCTACGACGCGACAACGCTGCTGTTGCACGCCATCGAGGCTGTGGCCGTGGCCGAGGACGGGAAGCTATTGGTGGACCGCGCCGCGCTACGCCAACAACTGAGCGCGACGACCGGCTTTAAGGGCCTGATCGGCACGCTCTCCTGCGACGATTTCGGCGACTGCGGCGCCGGGCTCATCAACATCTACCATCACGCAGACGCCGGCGTTACAGAACTCGCCCAGTTGCCGGTGGTCCATCGGTTCGCGCCGTGAGTCTCGCTACCATTAACCAAGGCATTTGCCTAACTCTATAAAGGAGGCCCTATGAAATTCGCTCTGTTTTTTCTCCTCACCTGCACCTTGACCCTAGGCGCGTGCTCCGATCGCGATCCGGTTTCCTCTAACCAGCCGACCGCCGCGGCCAAGCGCGTAATCAGCAACGTGACTTGGACCCGCACCCCCGTCGCCGGGCTAGCTGAGTCGCGGCGCCACCCGCTCGGCGTGGTCGAGATCCGCGCCGGCCAGCCCGTACAGATCCGTTCGTTGCTCGCCCACACCATCGCGCCATCGCTTGGTGTGACGGCGCGCTACGCCATTGAGTTAGCCGTGCGAGACATCGGCAGCATTCGCGGTTACGCAATCGAACTCGGCGAACCAGTAGATGGCATGTGTGGGCCGGATGGGGGGCGCACAGGCGCCGAGCAGATCATCGCCGACCCGCAGGTGATCGGCGTGATTGGCACCTCCTGCTCCGGCGCGGCTGTGACAGCCTCATCGGTGCTCAACGCGGCAGGCTTGGCAATGATCGCGCCGTCCAACACGTCGCCTCGGCTCACGTCCGACCTCGCCGGCAACGCCGGCCCCGACTACCACCCCGGGTATTTCCGCGTTTCTAACAACGATCTCTATCAGGCGCGGGCACTCGCCGACTTTGCGTACCGTGAACTGGGGCTACGGCGCATGGCGACCGTCGATGACGGCGACCCGTACACCACAGCCCTCGTCAGCGCGTTTGGCGATGCGTTCCGCGCCCTCGGCGGCCAAGTCGCGGCCATCACCCAAATTCAGAAAGGCGACGCGGACATGGCGGATGTCCTCGCAGAAATTGCCGCCGCCGGTCCAGACGGTATCTTCTTCCCGCTCTTTGAGGTGGAAGGCTCGTCCTTCGCCCAGCAGGCGCGAGCGTTCGAGGGATTAGAAGACGCCACACTCATCACGGGCGCGGCTCTGCTCGTGTCCGAGTTCCTCGACACCCCCCAGTCGGAGGGCATATACTTCGCCGGACCGGAGACGGATCTCGGCGCGAACTTCAATGGGGTCACTGGCAAGACCGCAGACGAAGTGCTCGCCGCCTATGAAGCCACATACGGAGCGTCTCCAACCTCGCCGTACTGGGGCCATGCCTACGACGCGACAACGCTGCTGTTGCACTCCATCGAGGCTGTGGCCGTGGCCGAGGACGGGAAGCTATTGGTGGACCGCGCCGCGCTACGCCAACAACTGAGCGCGACGACCGGCTTGCAGGGCCTGATCGGCACGCTCTCCTGCGACGATTTCGGCGACTGCGGTGCCGGGCGCATCAACATCTACCATCACGCAGACGCCGGCGTTACAGACCCCGCCCAGTTGCCGGTGGTCTATCGGTTCGCGCCGTGAGCTGCTGCGCCCCTAGGTGCTATCACACCCCAGAACCATCACCTCGCACTGGTGCAGCGTCGGCCACGGATCGGGTGTTTGCAGGCCGTCGAGTCCTAGGAGGACGAGGTTCGCGCCGCGCTGGATGGGGGGATTTTTTACGACGAGCCAAGTGCCGAGTTGGTTTTTTAACTTCGCGGCACCAGCGAGCGAGACCGCGCGATCGTTGACCCGGCAGAAAATGCGCTCCATGCAGGCTTCGCAATCGGTGAGGCGCAGGCGCAACTCGGTGCCGAGGATGCGGCCGTCGGCGAGGCCGGCCTCAATGTCGTCTTCGATGATGAGGGTCATCTCGTATCCAAGACCGCCGGTAGCACGCGCCGGCATACTCAAGGCGCGGGGCACCTGCGCGTAGTGGTCTCCAAGCGCGTGGTTGACGACACCGCCCAAGGCGGAATCGGACACCGAATAGCTGCGGTCGCGGCGCGCTAGTCGCTCGGGATCGGTCAGATCGGTGAGAAGCGCGAGGTGGTCGTCGTTGTACTCTTCCTCTGCAAAGGGTGAAGCGCGGTGGTGCCGGTAGTCGTAGTTGAAGATATAGACTCCGGCGGCACCCTGTTCGTACCCATTCAAGGCCACGCCCCGCAGGACGGCGGGCACGCCGCGGTCGTACCCTTCGTGCGGCGAGGTTAGGTGCGTAGCACCGTCGAAGCCCACGTAGATCGGCACCTTGCTCTCCTTGGCGCAGGCGACGGCCTCGGCAATGTCGATGCGGGCCGGGCAGTACGAGGCCGAGGAAAGCACGAACAGGTCCGCCACTGGCGCGCGAATCCAACCCGGGGCGTCAATGCCAATGCCGCGCGCCTCGGCGAGGCAGGGAGGCACCCGCGTCAGCAGCGCGATCGGCTTCCCCTGCTGCCGGCTGTGGCGGCGCACTATGGCGTGGGCTTGGCGCATGAACTCGGTGAGGGTGTCGAGGTTGTCGAGCAAGCGCCCGGGCCGGAAGTAGGGTGGCCCGCGCATCCAGTCGAGTTCGATGCCGTCGAAGTCGTAGCGCTCTAAGGTCTCATCGACGAGCCCGAGAAAGCGGTCGCGCACCTCCTCCTGCTCGTAGTCCCATTGCCAGCAGAAGTTCCAGCGGTCGGCACCACCCGAGCGCGTCGGGGTCGGGGAGCCGATCAGCAGGTCGGGCCGCGACTTCTTGTGGCGGCTGCGCACCTGCCACTCGCGCGCTTCGTCCGAGGTGTGGGCGTCGTTCATGCGCATGGACGCGATCGCCGCGATGCCGTGCCGGCGGCAACCGTCAATGTAGAGCTGCATTAGCTCGCGGCCGTCGGCACTGACCGCGTCCATGCAGTTGTAGAGCTGTTCGAGGCGGCTGAGCTCAAAGCCACCGGCCGTCATCTTGCGGACCGGATTGTCCGGGTCGGGGTCCCAGACTTGGGTGTCGTCTCCCCACATGGCCGAATGCGGGCTGCCGCGCCAGACCACGTCGTCGTCAATGCCGATGAGTCCGGCGAGGGCATCGACCCCAGCCGGGACCAGTTCGTCGAGCTGATGGGTGACATCGTCGGGGTTGCGGCCGGGCAGGTAAAAGAGCATCCAGTTGCCGTCCGTATTGAAAATCAGGCGCGGGAGTTTGGTCATCGCGGTCTCCGGTGTAAAATGTTGCGTCCGAAGGGGCGAGGGAAGGTAGCTTGCCCGGAATATAGTGTCCATATTACGACGCGGCAGCAAATCAATGTTCGGATTAAAACGGGGAGACTCATCCATGAATAAGGCGAGGATGAGATACTTTGAGCGAGAAGCCATCCTACACTTGGTGATTTCTGACGATCCAGAAAGCGGCAGCATTGAACTGAGTCCCAATATCACAGCAGAATACAACGACAAGGGTGAACTCATTGGCATTGAAATTCTCAGGGC
The DNA here is from genome assembly GCA_958295495.1 of uncultured Latescibacterota bacterium. Classification (GTDB taxonomy): domain Bacteria; phylum Latescibacterota; class UBA2968; order UBA8231; family UBA8231. The sequence continues at coordinate 4,154,554 of OY282352.1, read as the reverse complement.
CAGTGACTTTATCCGGGATTCGCTTGCGGAATCTGTACGGGCAACAGTGCTTGACTCGCTCAAGTGAAAAGCCCTGAGCCTGTACCTTGAACCCTCTATCGTCCATTGCCAAAAGCGCCGTCGTCCTAGCGGTCCTCGCCGCACCAAGCCAAGCTGGGGAAACCCCGGTCGTCCAAGCCACCCGCACCCCCACGCCCCCCAGCATCGACGGTCGCCTCGACGAGTCCGTCTGGCACCAAGCCCCGACCGTGGCCGACTTTTTCCAGCGCGAGCCTGTCGAAGGTGCCCCGCCCACCGAGCAGACCCAAGTCCGCATTCTCTTTGACGACGACCATCTGTACTTTGCCCTGCGCTGTTTCGACAGCCAAGTCAATCGCCTAGTGGCCAACCAGATGCGGCGCGATGCCGACTTGGACGAAAACGACAATATCCAGATTATCCTCGATCCCTATAACGACCGCCGCGGCGGCTTTTACTTCAGCACCAATCCCTTGGGCGCGCGCCAAGACTTGTTGCTCACCGACGAGGGCCGCACCCGCAACCAAGCCTGGGACAGCGTCTGGCAGAGTCGCACCACTATCGACAGCTTGGGCTGGAGTGCCGAAGTGGCCATTCCATTCGATCAGGTGCGCTACCCCGACAGCGACCAAGCCGTGTGGGGCATCAACATCGGCCGCGCCATTCGCCGCAAAAACGAGGAAGTTTTCCTCGTCCCCCCGCCCCAGTCCTATGGTTTTAGGGGCCGCTACCGCACCTCGCGCCTCGCGGTCCTGACGGGTTTGGGCCAGCTTCAGAGCCGCCCGCCCCTCGCGGTCGTCCCCTTTTTTTTGAGCGGCACCCGGCGCGATTTCACCGCCGCCGACCCCACCGAATACGACCTAGCCCCGGGCCTAGATTTCAAATACGGCCTCACGCCCTCGCTGACTCTGGACCTGTCCTACAAAACCGACTTCGCCCAAGTGGAAGCCGACCAACAGCAGATCAACCTCACCCGCTTCAGCCTGTTCTTCCCGGAAAAGCGCGACTTCTTCCTCGAAGGGGCCGGGATTTTTGAATTTGGCGAACGCGTCGCAAGGCAGGGCCTCGGCGGCCGGCCGCCCACCTTGCTGTTCTACAGCCGTCGCATTGGCATTGCAGAGGGCCACAACCTGCCCGTATGGGCCGGAGGCAAACTCACCGGGCGGGCCGGCCCCTATCAAATTGGTGCCCTACGCATGACCACCGAGGCCGGAACCTTTATCGGCGAAGAGGAGCAGGACCGCTTTCTCACCGCAGACGGCGCCTTACTCGACGAGGACCAAGTCGAGCTGCGTGCGGACGCCATCGTCGATACCCTACAGCTAACCGTCCCCGACACCCTGTGCGTGGCTCAGACCGACTTCGCGGTCCTGCGCCTCAAGCGCGACCTGCTGGGCCGCTCCAACCTCGGCTTTATTGCCATCGACAAGCAACCCAGCTCTGCAGCTTCCTACAACCGCACTGCCGGCTTCGACTTCACCCTGTCGCTGTTGCAGGCCGCCCTCAACCTGCGCGGCTTTGCCGCCAAGACTTGGACCCCCTCGGTGGAGGACCGCGACCGGGCCGGCCTGCTGGAGTTGGACTATCGCCAAAGCCGCTTTGAGACCCGCCTGAGCTATCTGGACGTGGAGGAGGACTTTGCGCCCGAAGTGGGCTTTGTGCCGCGCACCGACATCCGCCGCTTCAAAGGCAGCGGCCGCTACCGGCCCCGACCGGCCATCGACTGGATCCGCATGTTTTCGCTTGGGCCGCGCTTTACCTACCTGACGGACCGGGACAACACCTTGCAGAGCCGCGATTTTGAATTCTCCGCCTTTGTCAATTTGGAAGTAGGCGACTGGTTCGGGGGGCGCTACCGCCAGCGCTACGAGCTTTTGGACGAGGCGTTTGCAATACGCGACAACCGGGAAATTCCCCCGGGCGCGTACGAATTTGGCAGCTATCAGTTCAATTTTTTCGCCAATTCGAGCCGCCGCCTCTCGGGCCGCGCTTCGTACGAATACGGCGACTTCTTCAATGGCATCCGCCACCGCGTTTTCACCGAGGCCGTCTGGCGGCTCAACGCCCGCCTGGGGGTCAAAGGCCAAGGCGAATTCAACCGCATCAGCCTGCCCGACGGCACCTTCAACACCCACCTGTTCGGGCACCGCTTCCTCTATTCCTCCTCGCCCGACCTGTTCGTGCGCGGCTTCTTGCAGTGGAACAGCGCCCAAGAGCTGGTGGGCGGCAATTTCCTGTTCAACTACCGCTACCTGCCCGGCAGCGATCTGTTCCTCGTGTACAATCAGGTCTGGGATACCGCAGGAGGGCTGCAACAGGCCAGCCGCTCGCTGCAGCTCAAATTGTCTTATTATTGGCAGCACTGAAACTACCGCTAGCGCATGACGTCAATTCGACTATAAGAAGGTCTATTCCATCCACCAGAATCGCCCCCTCGGTTGGATCATATAGCCGAACCAATAGCTTAATTACTGACGTTACGCACCGTTCGGACGTCTTCTCGCAGCATTCGCTCGCGTCCCTGCTCAAGGCCCTGCTCGGCAAAGTGCTGAATAACCGACGATTCGTACATGATGGCCTCCGTCTTGCACGTACTCGCCGCGGTCGTGGCGTCCGACATCCGGCCGCAGGTAGATGACATGGGAATAGACCGGCATAATGCGACGGTTGACCAAGACCCCGACGGCCACACCCAAGAGCAGAAATGCCCGATGCGTGAGCTTGACTAATCGGCTACCGCAGTGCGTCGGCGCGGTCAGCAGCCTGCAGCACGGGTGCGGACGGCGCGGTCATCGCTCTGATTGTCTTACCGTCTGTGTCTGTACAGTCCAGAGAGGCCCGCAGGCGATGGCCAACGTCCGCGGTGATGGGGGTGTATCGGTAGGTCGCCCAGCGGGGCGTGACTTTGGTCCAGCCAGTCGCATCGCTGCCCCGTTCCCATTGCCATGGTTGGTATCTGGAACGCCGGCATTCAAGCCAAGCGGACAATTTGACGACGAACGGCTCGCCCGCCATCGGAGCGACAGCGCTGATGAAATAGGCCGGAGCGGGATCGGTGCCGCTGCGGGTTACGCGATAGATTGAACCGTCGGACAGCTCGGCCACCGGCTCCAGTCCCAGCAATTTTCTCAATACGGCGATATGTCGGGGGTGCTTCTTCGGATCCATCCAAGCGACATAATCGCCGGGTACAGCATTTTCTATATCCCCTCTCATCCTTCTCATCGTAGGCTCGGGGGGGGAGATAGTGATAATCGGCATGATCCGTGCGGAGGTATATGGCGGATGTCGCATTGCTGAATATCCGCTCCGCCATTAGATGCTCCTCGACGTACCGCAAGGTTTCCGAATTGACCCACCTCGCGGCCATTCCCATGCCTCGGCCCTCATTGTTCCGTCTGATTTCGTACGCGTTCAGCGCCACCTGTCCAGCCAGCCAAAGGGAAAGGGTTGTCACCAGAGTAACTACCAGCAGGCTCGCCGTTCTGCTCCCGTCCGCTTTATGTTCTGAATCACCGGCAGCCCGCCGGAAGGTTCTCAGGGCCTTTCTGCCCGTCTCGAGCCCAAGGAGCTTGTCCAGCGCAAACACTGCCGCAAATAGGAGCGGGATATACACGGGAGACAGATAGCGATCGCCGAGGGGCTGGAGTTCGATGCGCGCTTGTACGGCGGCGAGAAAGACGAGGTACACCAAGGCAAAGCCGCCGAACAAGTAGAAAGGGCTCCATCCGGCGCCGTTCCCCGCCTTCCGGCACGAACGGATAAACGCATGGCCGACGGACACTGCCAGCACCAACAGGGCTACTCCGACCAGTGCCGCGGCGGCCACCCTGACATTCCCGGATGGCAAGTAGAGGAATACCCACCCACCGAGGTCGCTCAGGAACTTGTCCAGAACCTCCAGCAACGTATATGGCGACGGGTTTCTGGGGCCCTCGTAGCTTCCGTGGACGAGGACGTTCCGCAACAGCCACAACGCCACCGGCAGCGCGGCAATCAACAGGTACAAGCCAATGCGCTTCGCTTTCTCCAATGGCACGACGCCGCGCTGGAAAATCAGCAGGGGTAACGCGGTGATGATCAAGGTGACGCCGATATAGCGGGTCAGAAAGGCCAGGGAAGCGAACGCCGGGGCCCAAATCAGGTCCGAGCGCTTGCCGGTATCCAGAAATGTGGACGTCCGGACCAGAGAAAGCGTCGCAAACAGGATAAAAGGAGCCTCGGAAATTGCGTGAGAGGCCACCCGGGTCAAGGGGATTGCCAGCATGATGGCGAGACAAGCCCAAAGGACCAGCAAAGGGTGTTGGACATGCCGCCGCAAGTATTGACCGGCGACGAATAGAGTTAGGCCGAAGACGGCGGCATTCAACGGCCCGGCGACGTCGTAAGGGTCGAACGCAAAGAGGCTGGCCGCGGCGAGCAGCATCGGATACAGCGGCGGCCAGTGCAAATAGGGCCAACCGTGAATTTGAATGAAGCCCTCTCCCGCCAACAGACTCCGAGCCGTGGACAGGTACGCGACGAAATCCGCGGATAGGCCCACTCCGTAGGTGACCTGTCGCGCCAGAATGAGTACGGCACCCAGCACTGCAAGCGCGGCGAGGAGCAGAGTGAAGCGGTCGGGTCGCTTGGCTGCCGCCCAAGCAGGGAACCAGACTTTTATCTTGCGAGCGGTTTCCCCTTGCGCCCCCCGGCTTCGGGCTCCGCGCTCGCTCGCCGGTCGCTTCAACTCACGCATTGGGGGTCGTCCTCGCGGCGGCCGGATTGGCCGACGCCCACGAAGGGAGGAGGCCGAGCACCAGCAGCACGGCAACAGAGGTGAGGAACGGACTGGTTCGCCCAATAAACGCCAGCAACCGCGGTAGGAGACTTATCCGCTCACGCACACCTAATGCCTCCTCAGTACAAGTAGCGGTCGGCAACGCATTGGACGATCTCTGCTACGGTCGCCTCCGTGCTTTTTATAGCATCGTGTACCCGGTAGTGCCACGACTCGCCGCCCAAGCCAGCGCGCCAATCCCGAATGGCTTGGACATTGTCCTGCCCTGCCTTTTGCAACTGATCTAGACTGCCGCGCACCAGCGCTTGGTTTTCCACGTCCGCTAAGTCGAGGGTGGCCACCTGTTCGGCTACCCAATAGACGCCGCGCGCCAATTCCACATAGGATTGCACCACCCGCGTTTCGTGGGCCAGCTCCGCTTCCCCAAGGTCTTGGACAATTTCCAAGGCTCGGTCGCAGACCGCCGTCTTGGCGTCGAAGTCCGCGGCCGTGAGATAATAGCGGAACATCCCCTCGCCCAAATAGGGCCGCTGTCGCTGCCGCACCATGTCTGCGGCCTTGCCCCAAGAATAGCATATTGGGAAATCGGAATCGTACACGTCGAATTCCACCGGCCCCATCAAGACGGCCCACTCGGCCACGGCCTGTGGATGGGCATAGCCTTCCCGCCGGGCCCAAGCCAAGGCGAATTCCGCCTCGTCGCGGCCTTGCGCATTCCAAGCCCACTCGGCTAAGGCGTGGATATTGAAGCTGCAAATCTGGCGCTCTGGACCGCCCCAAGCCATCATGCCATAAGCCCCGCTATAGCCCCGCCGCACCAGTTGGCCGATGTAGTCCCGCACGCGGTGGGCCGAGCGCTGCGGCAGCTTGAACTCGGGCGTATCCACCCGGCCGTTGGCCGCAATGGGCACATCGTAACTGGCGACCCAACGCCCCTCGGCCGCATAGTGGTCCAGCAGAGGATTGGCCATTAAATCGCGCGGTCGGTGCAGCACCCTCTCCAACTCGGTGGCGCAGGCCCGCTCAATTTTCACCTCTGAGGGCAACTCGTCCAGCACCCGATAGTTGCGCACGGTGGTGGTGGTCGATAAAAAGATGCGAATTTGCAAATTGGGATAGCGCTTTTGGGCCTGCCGATAGGCCGCGGCAAAAGCCCGCGCCTCCAGCACGAACTGCCCCACCGCAGTGCATTCAAGACAGCCGCACTGCCCCGGCCGTTCGCTCAACCAGCAGCTTATTTCCCCGGCTCCCGCCCCGGCGATATCCTCCATCCACTCTCGTAGAATTCGCACCAGTAGCGGCTGCGAGGCGCAGGGGACCCGGTGCTGGTTGCCTGCCTTGTGGGCGAAATAGCGCCCGGTCAAAGCCCCGTCTCCCTTGCCGGCTAGTTCGGGATAGGCCCTGAAAAGGCCGCAGTCGTGCAGGAAGTTGAGGTGCAGGATATAGGGCAGATAATTGAAAGCCCGCCGCCGCGCCGCTTCCAACTGTGCGCGGTCAATGGTGGCCCGGTTGCGCCGACCGCGTTCAATGGGGTGCAATTGCGTCGAGGCCATTTTGCCGTAGTTCAATTTGATCGTGGCCAGCCACGGGATCCAAGTTGCAGGCTCGGGAAAATTCCACAAGCCCCGCTCGTCCATATCGGGCCAATCGATCACCGCGGCCAAGGGGATATGCACCTGCTCTTGGCTCATTTCGGGTTCGAGCAATTGGATCAGGGTCTGGCAGGCGTAGTACGCGCCGCGCTCGTCTGAGCTTGTCAGCGTCAGTCCGTTTCGCCCCCGTGGCTCAATGAGATAGGCTTGGGCCTTATTCTTCAAGCCTTGCAGCCGTTCAATGGCCGCGCTGTTTGCCGGGGCCACGCCAATAGCGATGGTAAAGGCTCCACCATCCGGCCTTGCTTTTCCCTTTTCAACGAACAGTGCTTCCAACTCGGCGGCACCCTGACGCTCGATTGGCCCAGCTTGGGGCCGCAGCGCAATCCCCACTTGGTCCGGCCGACAGCGGACACTGTCATCAATGCGGATCTCGTGGGGCAGGGGCAGCAGATAGGACGTCCACAATGGCATGGGATTAAACCTCCTCCCAAAGTCGCTCTCTTGCGTCCTTTGTCAATATGTTCACATCTATCTCCTAACTGCAGCGGCTTAGCTGTGGTCATGCGAACTCCGCTACGGACGCGGCCTTTTCGGCGGCGTGGCCGACACGCCTTCCATGCCGCCGCTGACCCGCAGCACTTCGCCGGTGATCCAAGACGCGGCCGGGCTACACAAAAAGGCCACGCCTTGGGCAATATCCTCTGGCTCGCCCCAGCGCCCCAAGGGAATGGCCGTGCGAATGCGCTCGATCATTTCTTCTTCGGACAGCCCCAAAGTGACGCGCCGTTGGGCCATGTTGCGCTGGTTGAATTCCGTGTACACCGGCCCCGGACACACCGCGTTGACTCGCACGCCGTACGCGGCCAACTCCAGTGCCAGAGTCCGGGTGAGGCTAATGATTCCGGCCTTGGCCACATTGTACGCGGCCACCAAGGCGGCCGGATTCTGGCCGTTGATCGAGGACATATTGACGATGCAGCCGGCCTCCTGTTCCTCCATGATGCGTCCGGCGGCGCGGCAGCAATAAAAGGCCCCGGTCAGGGTCGCGTCCAGCACCCGGTGCCATTCGGCATCCTCTAGCTCGACTATCGGGGCCACCTGCTGGCCAGTGCCGGCGTTGTTGATTAGGATGTCCACCCGCTCCTCTTTGGTGACTAGCTCGGCAAAAAAGGAAGTTACCGCCGCGCTGTCGGTTATATCGAGCACCGCGGCCCGCACAGTTAGGCCGTCGCTTTGGAGCCGCGCGGCCTCCGCTCGCGCCTTGTCCTCCTGCCGATCGGCAATGACCACGCTGGCCCCGTCGCTGGCCAATTGCCGGGTGATTCCCAGCCCTAGGCCTTGGGCACCGCCCGTGACTACGGCGATTTGTCCGTCCAGTGGGCGGCTTTCAAGCTGATTCATCAGATAACCTCATATTGGTTTGGGACGACTGCAATATAAGAAGCTATAATCCATAATTCTTCACTGTCGCGCCGCATATCTGCATGATAGAGTCGCGCTCGGCCGCGCTGAATGCCGCTTCGTATTGGGGCTGATACGCAACTTGCTCGGCCCAGCCCTGCACCCACGCCTCGTCGGCGTCTAAGTTGCAAAACGCCAGAATGTCCGCAATTTTTTGCTCGGCTGCTGCACACAACTGCTCAAACGGCACCACCAAACAGCGCGTCCTAAGCACGTCGTGCCCCAGCACCTCCTCGTAGGTCCAAGCGTAGATCGCATTCCAGTATTCAGCCCACCCCTCGGCGTCGCGCCCCTCGCCCCACAGCGTTTGGATGTGATAGGTCTTCTCCGCGCTGATGGTGATGGGAATGCGCTCGCAGCCAAACTCAAAGTGGCCGGCGTTGCGCAGGTACTGGCGGTGAACCGGGGATGAAAAATGGGCCAAGTTGCGCTGGTGCTGGCGCGCCATGGACGCGATGTGCGCGACCGGATGGCGCACCGCAATGACAAAGCGCGCGTCCTCGTACAGCTTGGCCAGATACGCGATCCGCGTGATATTGTAGTTGTTTTTGCAGACGATGCGCTCGGCCTCGCGGCACAGCAGCAGCTTTGTCAAGGTCGCCGCGTAAAAAGCCTCAAACTCCGGGTGGCTGGTTTGCCGTGCGACCGCGTTGTTGACCGCCGGGTCGTGCAGGTAATCGAAAAACTGCATCCACAGAATTTCTTCCATGGCCTCCGGGCTGTATGCGTTGACCAGCACGCCGTCGGCATGGGCGCGCTCTTGTTTGCGCGCCGCGCCCAATCCAGCGGCGCGGAAGAGGCGGTCGGCAACAAACGGCGTGAACGCGCCGTAGTAATCGCAGTATTTGAACGAGGTCAGTCGCGGGTGAGACGCCAGTATGTTCAGCAGCAGGGTCGTGCCAGCGCGGGCCAAGCCCGCGATGTAAATGGGTGCTGCAACGGCCCGGCCCGCCAGCCGCCCCTTGAGCAGCCGCGTCTCCAGCTTGCCCACGTCAATCCAAAAGTTCGGATGCGCGTGAACCAGCCAGCCGCAAAAACGCATCAGCCGCGTTTGATTAAAGTCCGTTTGCATGGCTTATTGAAAGGTCGGTGGAGTGGAAGGATATTCATATATTATAGCCTTACTACGCGCCACTCGCCTTCCAAGTATCGAGGGCATCTTGCCCTCGTCGAAGCGGGACGCCCGCCCGGACGCATCGAAAACATCCGAAAATGCGTACTCAAAGTAAGGGTCGCGTACTTAAGCCATGCGCTTAAAGGCTTTGAGCAAATATCCACAACCCCGCCGCTCGCGTCTAACAATCCCACATCTATCATCCGCCAAGAGGAGCTACCCCAATGGCATTAGACGATCTGAAAGCAACCATCGAAACGCTGCGGGAGCGCATTAAGGAGCATAACAAATACTTGGAAGGCAATGAGACGCGGACGCGGCAGGTGCTCATCGATCCCATGCTTCGCGCCCTAGGCTGGAACGTTGAAGACCCCAATTCCGTCGAACTCGAATACAAGGTCAAGAAAGAGTGGCTTGACTACGTGCTGATGGGAAGCGACGAACCGATAGCCGTGATTGAAGCCAAGGTCCTAGGGACGCTGTTGGATGAGCAGGCAACGAAGCAGGCACTCAACTACGCTAACATGGCTGGCATTCCCTACATGGCCCTCACGAACGGCGATCATTGGCAGATGTTAGAAGTGTTTAAGAAAGCCCCAATTGAAGATCGAGTCCTGATGGAATTCCAATTGACGCAAGGCGAGCCTTATGCTTGCGCGTTGCAGGCTTTGGGTCTATGGCGACCTAATTTGGCGAGTGGGGAGCCGCCGAAGGAAGCGGCGACGCCGGTAATGATAAAACCCTCGCACGATGACTCCGTGCCACCGACACCTAAGCCAAGCAGCGGAAAGGAGGTCGTTAAGCCGTCCAAAAACGGCGATTGGGTGCCGCTTACGTCATTAAAAATAAAAAAGAAGGAGAAACCGTCGCCAAACGCCAAGATCAAGTTTCCAGACTCGCGTCCAAAACTGATTAAAGATTGGGTCGATCTGTTGGCAAGTGTTGCCGAGCACTTGATTGAAACGAAGAAAATCTCCGCCCAGAATTGCCCAGTGCATAAGGCGGGAAAACGATACCTTGTACACACGGAACCGATTCATGCAACCGGCAGGGAGTTCGATGGCAAGCGAAAAATCGGGGATCTATGGTTGCATACCAATTACAAAGCGACTGATATTTATAAAAACTCGTACTGGCTCCTCGAGAATTTCGGCATAGATCCCTCCACCATCCTCGTCACCCCCAACCCAAGCTAGCCGCCGTTGCCAAAAAGCGTCCCACCGCCATATACTCATAGAAAAAGACTATCACCAAAGCTCTCAAGTCATTTCGGATTGCTATATGAAAAGGATATACCCTCCGAAGAGATCGAGCAGGTGATTGTCGAATCCAGACGGGCGGTACGAAGACAGAGCCTAGGACGCGGGTCGTACTCGATACCATCCTGTTGAATCTACTATAGCCAGCCCATGTCGTCCTTCCTCCACAAAGCCTACATCGCCACCCTTCTATGCTGCCTCCTATTCCTCGCTTTCATCTACGGCGTAGTGTCGGCCATCTTCCACCTCGCCCCCGCTCCCGACATCCGCATCCACGCCGTCAATGCCTACGGCCATCTCGCCTATTTTTACGAGAGCCTCACCGACACCAAAAACCAATTCACCAGCACCTTATGGTTTGAAGACGCCAGCGCGCTGTCCGGGGCCATCATCCACAACGCCGACGCCATGCAGCCCGGGCTGACGCTCGCGTCCAAAAACGCCACCGCCGCGGTGCTCATGGACGCTCGTGGCAACATCGTACATCAGTGGCAATGCGACTTTGCGTCCGCCTTTGACGAATCCGACTTCGCCGCCTTCCCGCAGCAGCCCGACATGCTACACTGGCACCGCACCCACCTCTACCCCAACGGCGACCTGCTCGCCAACCACGATTACGTCAACCACTACCCCTACGGCTACGGCCTCGTCAAATTGGACAAAAACTCACAGGTAATCTGGAAATACACCGGCACCGCCCACCACGACTTCGACCTCGACGGCGAGGGCAACATCTACGCCCTAGTCCAAGAAATCGGCACCGCGCCCATCGGCAACATCCAACCCCCGTACATCGAAGATTTCGCCGTGGTCATCGACGAAGCAACCGGCCAAGAGAAGCGGCGCTTTTCCATCTTCCGCGCCCTGAAAAACTCGCCGTATCGCAGCGTGTTCGACCGCTGGCAGACCACCCGCCACAGCGAAGTCACCCACACCAACGCCATTCGCCTCATCCCACCGGGTTGGGCCGCCCACATCCCGCGCGTCAAAGCCGGCGACCTGCTCATCTCCCTGCGCAACCCCAACGCCCTCATCATCGTCAATCCCATCGAGCAACAAGTGATCTGGTATGGGGAAGGAATTTGGAAACAGCAGCACGACCCAGACTTGCTGCCCAATGGCCGCGTACTGCTCTTCGACAATCAGGGCCTGCGCGGCAGCCCCTTCGGCCAGAGCCGCGTACTGGAAATCGATCCCTTTACGCACGAAATGTACTGGGAGTACAAAGGCACCAGCCCCGACCACCTGTTCGACAGTTGGATCCGCGGCGCCCAACAGCGCCTGCCCAACGGCAACACCCTCATCACGGAATCGCAGCGCGGGCGCTTGCTCGAAGTCACGCCAGCCGGCGAAATCGCGTGGGAATACTACAACCCCGACCGCGCCCAATACCAAGGCAAACCCCTGCGCGGCATGATGACCCAAGCCCAAAGGATACCCCAAGATGCCCTGCCATTTCTCGAAAATTAGCCTCTCCTGCGCGCTCCTGCTCCTGTTAAGCAGCACCGCCCACGCCTACATCGGCCCCATCATCATCATCGGCGCAATCGGCAGCATGTTTGGCTGGGTCGCCGCCGTCGTCATCGCGGTCGCGCTCGTCGCCTCGTACCCCTTTTACGTGCTGTACCGCCGCAAAAACAAACGCAAGCAGAGCAAGCACGAGCCGCTCCCCTAGCGCTCGTGCTCCTGCAACAGCCGCACGCCGTGCGCCAAGGCCCCAGGCGTATCCACGTCCTGCCACCAAGCCGCGCCAATGTCCAAAGCCCGCAACCGGCCCCGCTCTATCAGGGCCCGCATCCCGTCGGTCAGGCTGCAATCGCCTCGGTGCGCCTCCACCTCGCTGAGACGCGCCACCAACGTGTCGCTACAAGCGAACAGGCCGGTGTCAATGCCGTTGAAATCCGTTAGCTCCTTGCCAATCGCCGCGATGTGCTCGCCTGTGAGCCGCACCTTCGTGGCGTCGTCCATGTCGTAGATCGCGTCCAATTTGCGATCGACCGCTAACACCACCTCCCCGGGGCTTAGGCTGACGCTGCGCATCGCGGCGATCATCTTAGGATCAAAGAGGTGATCGGCCATCAATAATAGGTACTCCTCGGCGAGCACCGCGGTTGCCGCCAACACCGAAACCCCGTTGGATAGCTTCCATTGCGGATTCTCCACAAAGCGCAGCCCGATCCCCAGACCGCTCGCCCCGTTCAGAGCCGCACCCACATCCGCGCCGCAATGCCCCGTGACCACGACGACCTCCCGCAGGCCGCTTTGCTCCAGCATCCGGCAGGTGCGCACCAACAGCGGTTCGCCTTCTATTTGCACTAGAGCCTTGTGAGCTACCGGAACGTGGTCGCGCAAGCGCGAGCCGTGCCCGGCAGCCAAAATAAGTGCTTGCTCAATCACAACACCTCTCCTTCAGCGGGAAACACTCCCTCTTCGCCTATGACCCGGCGAAGCGCGGCTTCGTCAAGGGCGTCATCCTGCTGCTTGATTTTGCCTCTCTGGGCTACAACTGGCCCCCGTTTCCCCTGCCTATAAGAAGTCATTCCCGCGAAAGCGGGAATCCAGTCTTGAATGATGTAGGATTGCTATATAAGCCTAAGTTTCCTAACGATAGGCATACATTGCCAATTTAGCCGATGATAAAGACCCTATTGCCGGTCTCGCCGGTAAAATAATCAATGACAACCCACAGGCCGTTGCACAGGGTCTCGCCCATAATCAGCCCGAGGAAGAAGCGCACACTCGCCGCGTAGATCGCCGGCCCGCCAAAGCGCAACACGAATCGCTTGATCGCCCAAGCGATGAAGATGCTGAACCAGATCTTGTCCATCAGATGATTGGCCGCGACCACAAAGCCCAGCGGGTGCAAAGGCCACCAGAGTACGTGCTGCCGCGCCCACATCAGCAGGAGCATCACTGCGCCCCCCCCAGCGAAAAAGCCCAACCCATCCCAAGCGACGCCGGCCGGTGCCAACCCGCGCACCGCGTAGTTGTACACGGTCGAAGGTCCGCCCTTAAAAAACCACCCCACCAAATTGATCCCTCCGTGGCGATGGGCCATTTGCAGCACCATCCAACACGAGCCGACCGCGCCGATCAAGATCGCCAGATACACCCCCCACAGCACCAGCCGACGACTCCGGCGGTCCAAGTCCTCCACCAGCTTCAGCCCGTTGGCCAAAAGCGCCATGACGAAGATGCGGATGTCGGCGCACCAGATATAGGCCAGCGACAGATTGAACACCCCGCTGGTGCCGACCAGATTGGCCCCCAGCCCGTGGATCATCAGGTCCGGCGCGATCATCGGCGAGCGCACAGCCGCCAACCCGGCCTCGGCTACCACCCGACTGATCCCGATGAAGATCAACAGCGCCAACCCTATAAACACCGCCGCCACCCACAAATGCACTCCCATCAGCCACAACCATCCCACCATGACCCCGACGCCGACGAGCAAGCCGCAGACCGCGCTGCGATACGTGGTGATTTCGTCTCCGTCATCTACGTCGCGCGCTCCCCCCAACGCCTTGCGGAACACCCTGCCAATGTGCTCCCGTCCCACCCACAGCCCGGCCAGCACCATCGCAATCAGCGCCCCGCCACCCTGATAGGCCAGATAGGGTTGCCCGGCGATCCCATAGACGAACTTCTGCTTCGAGACAATCCCCATCAGGATCAGGGCCTCGGCCTCGGCCTTAGCGATCAGTTGGAACACCCACAGCCCAGCGGAGATGCTGGTGTTGATCAGATAGGAAAAGCCAACGAGTGCAAAGATGACCCGCAGTTGGAGCGTCTGGCTGCCCACGTAGGGCACACTCCAGCTCAAATTGAGGCTGGGCAGCGCCGGCTCGTAGTGGTGCAGTGCCTTGAGCGACCCGAAAAACAGCGGGATGGCGCAGCCGTACCACATCGCCCGGCTGGTAAAAAAGCGATTGAGCAACCCCTTGCCCTCCCCCTGCACCATGGCCCGCCCGACCTGGATAATCGGGTAGGCCAGCCGCTCGCGGTCCATCCACTGCCGCCGCAAAATCACCGCCACCGAGACCATCACCACGTAGAGCGCACTGAGAAACACCGCCCACCACACAAGCGGCTCAACCCAAGCCTCGTAGGGAATTTCTCCCCCCTCGAAGAAGGCGCGGTTATCCTCGCCGTCATTGACCAAAATGGCGCGCTCGGGCAACAGCGCCCGCAGCTTTTCCTCCCATTGGTTCTGCGGCGTGGCATAGTAAAAAAACGCGGCGATGATCGGCAGTAGCTGCTGGCTCATGCCCATGGTACACAAAGCCGAGACCATCAAGAGCATGATGTACACCAGCACCAGATCGGCGCGGTTGAGCACCAGCGAGCCGCCGCGCAGGACCGCGCCGAGGTTGAGCAGGGCCGAGGCCACCAAAAAGGAGGCCAACCACCAACCTGGCTCGAGCACGTCGATCTGCGCCTGCGGCAGGTAGTACGCCAGATAGGCGACCAGCGCTACCACAGCCACCCCCAACGCCCAGACCCCATTCCGCGCCACCACCTTGAAGAGGACGTTCAGCAGGCCGATGAGGACCAGAAAAAGAAAAATCGCGCCCGGGGTATTAAAGTCCCAAGCCATGAAGGTCGCGTGCATGGCCGTATTGGCATAAGGCGCACCAATGGCCAAAAAGAAGCTCAGAAAGGCCCCGGTCCAAAAGCCGCGATAGGTGATGCCCGTGCGCCCGGCCCAGCCGAGGGTCCCAAGGCGAGATTCGAGGTGGTCGGCAAATGTATCGGGAATGGACCGCTGCAAACTTCAATACTCCGCGTGGATATTGGCCAGCACCGGCGTCTTGGCGACCAAGGCGCGCACGCGCCGCAGATGCCGCTGCCCGGCCCGACTCAGCGCGGACTCGCCCCCGTCCAGCAAATCGCGCTGCTCTAGCGCGTCGGTCGCCAAGTCGAACAGCACGGAGCCGCGCCAGCTATAGTTGATGTACTTCCAATCGCCGGCCACGACCGCATAGCCTTTGCGCGACCACTGTACGTGTTCGTCCGTGTTGACCACCACGATCAGGCGCTCGGGAGCGAGCGGACGCAGGAGCGAGCGGCCATCCAGTCGCTTCTGCCACGCGCCGACCAAGGAATCGGCGGACAGCCCGAGGAGGTCCAGCGCGGTCGGCACCAAGTCGGCAAGCGCGACGCGCATTTGCGCGTTCCGACGCCACTGACCCCAACCCGCTCCCAGCCGCCGCCGCGGCCGCTCGGGCACGACGGCAAAAAACGGAACGGCAATTGCAGTCTGGTAATACGAATCCGTGCGGTGGACCGGGTGGATGCCGTCGATGTCTTCGCCGTGGTCGGCCGCAAAGAGCACCATCGTATTCGCCGCTAGCCCCTGTGCGGCGAGGTGGTCAAACAGCCGTCCGAGCAGGTGATCCATATAGGCCACTGCATTATCGTAGCTCGCGTCCGGCCACGGCTGCCAATCCGGCGGCGAGTACCCCGGATAATGCGTGCAATTGAATTGCAGGGCCACCACAAACGGGCCGCGGGCGGCAAAGCGGTCAATGGTTGCAAGGGTCTCTGCGATCATCCGGCGGTCGTCCATGCCCTCGGAGTTGACGATCTCGGCGTTCGAGCGTTCGAGCGTAAACACGTGGTCCAGCGCATCATCCACGAAAAATCCCTCGAGATTGTTCCAAGCGTAGCTCTGCGCCGAGATCAGGGCCGTCTGGTAGCCAGCGGCGTGGGCGTAGTGCCACAGCAGCGGGAAGGTGTGCTGCTCCACGGGCGTGCGCGACGGAAAAAGCCCGGTCAGCATGGCCGGCAGCGCCACCTTGGTCGCCGTGGCATTGGACACGGCCTTTTCCATCTGCACCCAATCGGCTGGCCGCGCCTTGCGCAACGCCACCAGCCGGGGCGTGGTTTGCCGCTCGTACCCGTAGAGGCCGGTGCGGGCGGGCGCGACGCTTTCCCCGATCACCACGATGAGGTTGGGCGCGCTCGCATTCACGGGCGCGCCGCTGTAAATCGCCGGCGCGGGCGGGCGGCTCGCTTGCAACAAACGCCCGTGTACCCCGCCGACGAGCGCGTGGACGGCAAGGTCAACAGCCAGTTTCGCGGCCGCCGCATCCGGCACCATGATGCTCGCGTGGCGATGCACCGCGCCAAAAGCCACCGCCCCGGCCAAGCCCAGCGCGGCCAACATTCTGCCGTGCGCGGGCGGGCGGCCCGAGCGCAGCTTGTAGCGCCACCAGCCCACCACAAAAACCACCACCACCGCCCAGACGACCGCGTCCCCCCAATCGGCCTCATTGTAGATATACCCCCAAGCCTCGCGTGGATGGCCAGCCGAATGCACGAGCGCGTAGGCCGTCGGCCAGCAGTAAAACACCTCGTGGAAGCCGAGCCACCCCACAGTCAACGCCGCGGTCACCCCGCCGATGCCGCCGACAAACGCGGTTTGCCAGCGCGGGCGCAACCGGCTGCTGAGCGCGAAAAGGCCCTGCCACATCACCAGCGAGAACGCCACCGACAGCCCCCACCACGCCCACTGCGTCAGACGCAAGTCGAGCGTCGGCCGCAGCCACAGATCGACAGCTACCCCCAACAAGGTGATGGGGAGCAAGGGCAACATTTGCTTTCGCACGGCGGGATCGTCCAATGTTAAAACCTTGTAGGGGCGTCGCTTGTGGACATTTGGGGACCTAACACCGGGCGCGATCAGCAGCAGGCGTTGGGTGGGTTTGTCGGGGTCAATCGGCGTACATTGGTTCCAAACGCACAAGAAGCGTCCTAAAAGTCAATTGCCTACGCGCCCAAGATCCCCAAGTGCTGCAACTCCTGTTTGATCGCCTCGCGCCCCGCTGGCGGCACGTTGATCCGCGGTGGGCGCACCGCACCGCCGGCCAGCCCCATCAACTCCAGCGTCGCCTTGAGCATGCCAGCGTCGTCAAAGCGCGAGCGCAACCGCTCCAAGGGGGCCAACTGCGCCTGCAACTCGATCATAAGCGGCCAATCCTGCTGTTGCGCGGCCGCAAAAAGTGCCAGCTCTAGCTGCGGGGCAAAGTTGACAAAACCAGCGGTAAAGCCCTCAATCCCAGCTTGGAAGCGGAAGTGCAACACGCCCGGATCGTGGCGCTTGTTGCCGATCCAGACGAAGCGGTCGCCGAGCCGCTTGATGGCGCGGAAGAGGTGGTGCGGCTCAACGCAGGGGTCCTTGATCGCAGCGATCTGCGGCACCGCGGCCAGCCGCACGAAAAGTTCGGCCGACCAGCCCTGCGTATTGTAGGGCATCAGCGCCAGCCCCGACCGCGTCCCCAGCACCTCGTAGTATTGATACACGCCTTCGGAATCTTCGGGCACTTGGTGGCGCGTGTAGGGTGCCATAGCCAACGCCACGCGCAATCCCAACGCCTCGTAGCGCGGTGCTAGATCCGCGGCCTCACCCAAGTTGCCGGGCAAGGTCGGGACCACCAGCGCCCGCTCGCCCACCGTCGCTAGGGCACACTCGGCCAGCACCACGCGCTCGGCCGGGGTCAGCGCGTCGTTTTCGCCGGTGCCGCCAGCTACCACGAAAACCCGCACCCCTTTGTCGGCGGCCCACGCTATATTGCGCGCAAACCCGTCCAAATCGAGTGCGTAGAGGTCATCGCGCCGATAAATAGTCAGCGCGTATGCGTGAACATCCTTTAGCTGGTCGCGCAAGACATGGTCGATCATCGCGTTCTCCTGCCTAAGCGTATTCAGATATTTTCCACACCGCGGTGGCCTGCTTCGCCAACCATTTTTGATGTTCTTCTAAGCAGTCCATGTTCCATTCCGAGTACTCAGCGATGTGCCGATTAATGTGATACTCGCTGGCCTGTAGCTTCTCTCTTTTTTGCTCAAAAACTTCCCGTCCCATGTTTTGATGCCCGAGCAGCAGGGCCATGTTACCCAAGCGGTCAATCGCATTTTCATAGGTCTCGCGGCCAAAATAAGCCTGCCAATCGTCTCCAGGGTTGTATGGCAACACGTGTTCGAGCGTCAGATTTTGGGGAGCTTGGCCGCTCAAATGCGTTTCAATTGCTCGCAACAGAAACATAATTTTTTTGCTACTGCGGCGGCTTGGCATGCTCTTATCGCCAAAGCGCTGGCGCATCTCTGCATCGTGCGGATAGATTGGCCTTAGCATACCCATCACCCTTTGCAACGATAAGTCTTCCTGCATTAACTGGTTGGCGGTATTGTTGTAAATCCGCTCCTGGTCATTGGTTGCTAGATTGCAAATAACATTGTAGCGCAGAGCTAAGTACACGACAGTAAAATGTGTTGATGTTGTCGGTTGCGTTTAGGTTGGTCTCGTGCTTGGTGTATGATCTGTGTGAGTTGGTCTAATCCTTTTCGAAAGAGGCTTATGGCTCGTCGTCCATGTTTTTTTATGGGGATGGGTTTTCTCTGATGCAACCGCCGTCCTACCAACAGCGCCCATAGCAGCGTCCATGCCAGCAGTCCCAGCAGCAGGTGCAAGCGTTGGGGGTGGGTCAAATGGGTGTCTTCGAGGTTAAATCCTCTCGATTTCAAACAGGCAAACGTCGTTTCAATAGCCCAGCGTTGTCCATAGACGGCCAGCACCTGCTTGAGGTCAGTTCGGTTGGTGATGAGTAGGATGCGCTCGCCGCGGATGGGGCGGTGACACACCAAATTCAGGGTCAAGCCGTCATAGAGGGTGGTCTGTGGGTAGAATCGGGTCGTACCTCTCGGCATCCGTTCATTAAAAGTAGCCCCATAACGTCGCCGACCGTCGTCGAGCGTAAGCGACGTATTGCCGCGCAGACGGATGACAAAATCGACCTGCTGCTCCAGCAAAAAGGCGAACCACGCTCGACCGATAAACTCGCGGTCGGCGACTAAACAGCATACGCGGGGATCAAGGTAGGCCAATACCTTCGTCAGGAGACGCTTGCGCTCTGAGGTGTTGGAGTTGCCCGGCTTTTGCAACGACTGATATACCAACGGAATCGAGACCCCCTGATAGACTAAGCCGACACACAACACATTCTGATCGGTGCGCCCCAATCGCCAATGGGTGCGATCCATAACTAAGAGTTGCGGTTGGCCGGGGCGAACGACCTTGGATACAATCAACTGCGTAAACACCGACGGTGAGACAGTGCTACTGAAAAAACGCTGGAGACGGCGATAGTGACTGTCAATCTGGGCCATCCCCGATAGGCTACACGCGAGTTTTTTCATATTGACCGAACGCACTTGAATCAGCGCACACACCAACCGACTGATCAGGTCGATACGGTGGCGCGTGAGGGATACCGACCCTTGCGTGAGGGCTTTTTTAATCGTATGAATAAGCATGGTACAGCTCCTGTGTTTAGGATTTAGATGCAATCTGGCTGATTACAAATAAACCTAAAGCAGGGCTGTACCACAACTTAGATTACTGTCGTGTACTTAGTGCGCAGAGTCAAAACAGCAATGCAGTGTAGCAGCTTGATGAACTCTTGCGGCGAAAACTTCTCATACCCTGCCATGAGCAGACTAAGAGGTGTTTTAATGCCAAATAGCTTAAAGACTTCTAAGTGAGGCTGTGCTTGTGTATATCGGCCTTCTCGTTCTTTCCAAAAATCATCGTGGGGTTCTTGCAGGGCGGCATAGACTGGAGCCCGCTCTTCGAGAATGCCCGGTTTGTCTTTGTAAGCCTGCGCCTAGTGGGCACCTCCAATTTTTCCGCCATGGCCCGAAAGTGCTGATTATTGTGTCGGTTGAGCACCAGCTTAGGCGATGTCGTCAGCGTAATGGAGTCAAAAACTCCAATATAGGTCCTTTTATATTCCTCTATCCTTTGCCGATTGGCCTCTTTATCGATCTGGTCATCGACCAATGACTGCAATGTTTTCAATACTGCTAATATAACAATAGAAACTGTCGTTATGCGTTGCTGGCCGTCGATGATTTGAAAGCTCTTTCCATCCTCGGTCTGCAAAACCAGATAGCCCATAAAGTGCTGAGTCTGGCTTTGCCGCATCTGCTCAATATCCTCCCACAGTTCCGCCCATTGTTCGTCTTCCCAAGAGTAGTCTCGCTGAAATGGCGGTACAACGTACCTCCTATTATTGGACATCATCTCGGCAAAGCACCTGTTTTCTGGATCGAGATAGATTTTCTCAAACATGAGAGCCTCCTAGTGCGCCACCGAGCCGTCGGCGTGGAAATTGCCCTTAATCGCCCAGCGCTCGTACGGGTATCGCGCCAGCGCGTCCTCAACTATTTCAACCCCGATCCCCGGCCGATCGGTCAGTAGCCGATAGCCGCCTTCAACCCGTAGCTGCTCATCGACGATCTCAGCCATCGGCCCGTTGAGGGCGTTGTGCTCGGTGTGCGTGTAGTTGGGAATGGCCGCGGCTAGCTGGGCGAAAGCCGCGTTGTTGATGGGGCTGCCCATCAGGTGGGGGAAAACCCCGACGAAAGCCGCCTCTGCCAGCGCGGCAATTTTCTTCACCTGCGTGAAT
This sequence comes from uncultured Latescibacterota bacterium, assembly GCA_958295495.1. GTDB lineage: Bacteria > Latescibacterota > UBA2968 > UBA8231 > UBA8231. The sequence goes on along the minus strand of OY282352.1, from coordinate 4,133,858 downwards.
CCGCCCGCCAAGGATACGTCTGGCCGAATCAGGCTGACGATCTGGCGATCGAGCAAATCCTTAAACTGGAAGGGGTTGTAGCACCGCTCGCCAGTGGCGATTGGGATGTTGATGTGCCGGGCGACGTACTCGAGGGCCTCCAAGCTCTGTGGCGGCAGCGGGTCCTCGTAGTACAGTATCTTAAAGGGCGTCAACTCCGTGGCCAAGGCAATCGCCTCTTCCGGCCGCAAGTTCCGATGGATCTCTAACCCCAAGTCCACCTCATCCCCGATCGCCTCCCGCGCCGCGGCCACCAATTCCACCGCTGTCGAGATGTTGGCCGTGCCGGTACGCTGCTCAAACCCGCTGACAAACGGCCCCATCCGCACCGATGTAAACCCCTCCTCCACCCGCGCCTGCGCACTCTCCCGCACTTCCGTAGGCGTCTGTCCGCCGACGTTTTCGTACACCTTTACCTTGTCGCGGCACTTGCCGCCCAACAACTGGTACACGGGCATACCCACCGCCTTGCCGAATATATCCCACAGCGCAATGTCTATCGCGCTCATCGCCGCGCTCATCGCCGCGCCCATAAAATGCGCCGACCGCGACACCACCTGATAGTGATGCTCAATGCGGAGCGGATCCTTGCCCACGTAATAACCACTCAACTCCCCCAGCGCCTCTTTTACCACCCCGTGATGCGCCCACAGCCCAGCCTCCCCGTTGCCGACGATCCCCTCATCGGTATAGACCCGCACCAACAAAAACCTGCCCACCAAAAACGTCCGAATCTCCGCGATTTTCATTTTTCTTTCCCTTTCCTAGTACAAATTCATTAACCATTCCCAAGACGCGCGCTCCGGGTTATGATGCTACCTCTTCAAAAAGCGACGCGCGGGCGTGGAAATACGGCGGCTCAAAAAGCAATGCCTGCCGCTCGGTCAAGGTGACGCCGTGCGGCGGCTCGATGTGGCTTTTGGACCACGACTGCTGCCCTGGGCTATATTTGAACAGCAGCGAGCGCCGCTGGTGCGCTGCCCGCCACGGTGCTGTACCGTGCGTGAGTGCTTCGGTAAAAATCACCGCCGACCCGGCCCTAGCCTCCGGCACTACTACGCACCCGGCCTCGACATGGGCCTCGCGGATTGCCTGCGGACAGGGATAATTGACCTTGTGGCTGCCCGGAATGCAGCAAAAACCGCCATGCACCGGCCCGGTGTCGGCCAAGTTCCAAGCGACGACCGTCAGCCCATTGTACATCTGTCCATTGCGGAAGTGGTAGTACTCTGGTGGGTCGTAGGGGGTGTTGCCTCCGTGCAACCCGAGCCGCTCGGCCCCGGCATCCAAGTAAATCGCATAGTAGTGGTCGAGCCGGAAGCCATCGCCGAGAATCACTTTCAGCAGCGGCATAATGCGCTCGTGGTCCAGCAAATCGACAAAGGGCTGGCCCCACGTCAAAAACCCGCCGCTGTGCAGCCGCCCCTGCGCCTGCGCGACCTCCGCGCCTACATCTTGGAGGTCAATCAGCCGGTTCAATTCGGCGACGGCTTCCGCATCCAACACATCCTCGACGATTAGATAGCCTTGGAGATCAAACAGATATTGCTCTACTCGGGTCATGTATAATGGCTCCTATTTGGGTGGACGTTAAGCGGGACGTATTCGCACGACTTGCAGGATTTGTTAGGGGGAGGAGTCTGGCTTAAGCGGGCTTAAGGTCAGCGAACTCGTTTTACAAATTCTGCGTCAGAAAGCTTTTCAGCAACAATCAAGGTTTTATCAGTCATGGCTAATGGCGAATATCGATACCCACATCTAAGGCATTTTTTATTCCATCGGGCGAATATCTGTAGGCTTTGATCCGGTCGTCATCGAACTTACTCAGCCAGAAGCAGGCGACTGAATCCGATTTGTCCTTCAAGGCCAGACTCAAGCCCTTTATGACGTCGCTGCTGTGGGTCGTCATGAAGATCTGTGTATTGTTTTGCTTGGAAGACTCCAGCACCATATCCCACATATATTTTATAGATGAAACATGAAGGCCGTTTTCAACTTCGTCGATCATCAAAATCCCGTTCCTATCGCTATGTGTATAGGATAGTATATTCAGAATTCTCACCATCCCGCCCCCAAGGTGATTGATCGGCAGGAAGTTATCCATTCCAATATCGACCATCACAATCCCGTCCAATCCTATCCTCATATCCTGAACTTTCGACTCTATATCTTGAAGGTAGCCCACTAGTACATCCTTGCGCTTTTCAGTAAGCATCCTGTCAACCACATTCGGATCGTATTGCTGACCTAGAAACCAAAAAGGTGTATTTTCCTTGTATTCTTCGTATTCTTCATCCAACTGAAAACTAAATGGGGGATCCCCCGATCTCACCGAACGCATTGTAGCTTCGTATTGACGACTTTTCTTAGAAGGAGTGAATATAAATTTTAGTCCGTCCAATGATTGCTCCGCTGTAGAGCTTAACGTATATTTTTCGATCGTATCTCTCACTCTAGCCGAATTTTGTCCAACGTTGAAATTTTCATATATTGGACTAACATTGAGTTCTCTGCTTTCTGTTTTTTGCTTTCCGAACAATCTAAATCCTTCAGTATATTTTTGGCAGTAAAAGAAATTCCTCAGATGGGAACTTTCATTGAGATTTAGCCCTCTCAAATTTTCCATCCCAACAAGAAAGGCAGGATTTGACATTCCGGTCAGCAAAAACGCCGCCTCCAATACCGAGGTTTTGCCGCAATTATTTCTTCCGACAAATAAATTAACCCGTACGAGGTCGTCGATTTCCAGCGACTTGATGCCGCGGAAATTCTCAATTTTTAGCGTCTCGTAAAAGTGTTTGTCCATCTTCTGTCCTGTCCCGCGCCGCTCAGATATGATTTTCGTTCAGGCTATTCCCTAAGTCCATAAGACGCGCCTTCATACTACTTTTTCGCCTGACACCTGTCAAGCACGTCTTCGTCCTAGCGCACCGCTGCTGCGAATGCCGACCAGCTTGGTTGCGTCCGACTTGATTTTCGCTTTCTCGACTCCAAATAAATAGTAAATTACAGCAGCATCGCGGCTTTTCAAGCGCGTGCCCTTTGCATATCCTTCTCAAGCAATTCTAACAGGTGAAAAATGCTAACGACCAACGAAATGCGCTTCTTCAAGCGCAACGGCTACCTCATCAAGCGCGGCGTGCTCAACCCCGCGCTCATGGAGCGCGCCCGCGCCCGGCTGTGGGACGGCGCACCCCCGGGCCGCCGCCGCAACGACCCCGACACTTGGGTTGGCCCCTTCCGCCAAGACGAAGAAAACCTCGACGGTGCCAACCACCGCCGAGGCTTCCGCTGGAACTTCCGCGAGCCGGGCGGCGAGGAGTGGATGGTGCGCCTGCTGGCCACCGACCCCAAGGTGTGGGCCATGGCCGAGCAAATGCTTGGCAAAGGCCAGCTCGTCCAGCCCAAGCGCATCCGCGGCATCTACTGTACCCTGCCCTACGGCGATCACCCGCCCCAAGCCCTAGGCTGCCACACCGACGGCCATCCCTTCCACCTCGGCGTGGTCGGCTATATCGACGATGTGCCGCCCAACGGCGGCAGCTTCATGGTCTGGCCCGAAAGCCATCGCGCCTTTTACCCGACCTTCACCTCGCAGTACCTCCGCGACCAAAGCGAAGCCGCCTACGAAAAGGTGCGCACCGAATTCAACCAGCACCCGCCCGTCGATACCTACGGCCGAGCCGGTGATATCGTCTTTTGGCACCACCGCCTCGGCCACATGGCCAGCCCGAATACCTCGCGCCAACTCCGCCAAGCCGTGCTCTACGATTTTCTCAAGCAGGATATAGAACAAACCCAACAGGAGCCGCCGCAAAAAGACATGTGGCGCGACTGGTCGGACCAGATGCGCACCATCGCCATCTAGCCGGCAAACGCATCCGAGGGTACGCCGCGCACGTCCCAATCAACCCGCACTAGCGAACCGGCCAAAGGCTGGGCCTGCCGCGCCTCGGCATCCAAACCTTGGCAAGCCGAGGTGATATAGAGCTGGTCCAAGCCCGTGCCGCCAAAGGCGCAGGACGTCACATTGGACATAGGTAGGTCCAAGTGGCGCAGCAAGTTTCCAGAGCGGGGATCGTAGCATACGACGCACCCCCCCCCGTACACGGCGATCCACAAGGCGTCCGCCTCGTCAATGGCCATGCCGTCTAACACCCCCGGCCCCCCGTACTCCACCACTACGCGCTCGTTGCTGATGGCTCCGCTGTCGCGACAGTAGTCGTACGCACGCACGTTGTTCACGCCCGAGTCAATAAAGTACATGGTCTGCTGGTCGGCGCTCCAGACGATGCCGTTGGACACGCTGACCGGCGCGACCTTCCGGCTCACCGAGTGATCTAGGTCGAGGCAGTAGAGCACCCCGCGATCAGTCGCGCCGCCAAATTCCATGGTCCCCGCCCACAGCCGACCAGCCGGGTCGCACTTGCCGTCGTTGAAGCGGTTGGCCGGGATCGCACGCTCGGGGTCCTCGCCCAAGGGCGAGAGTTTTTCGGTCTGCAAATCGATGTGGGCAAAGCCGTTGTGTAGGGCTACGACGAGGCCGCCGCGCTGCCGCTTGACCACCGTGCCCACGGCTTGGCAGGTGGGAATGGTGCGGTTGACCCCGCTCGCCGGATCGTACACATAGACCTCGTGGCCGAGGATATCGACCCAGTACAACAATTGATCGTCCGCATCCCAAACGGCCCCTTCGCCGATGAGCGCGTCCTTTTCTACGACTAGTTCGGGTGCTATCTTTTCTCTGTTCATCGCGGATTTCCTCCTTTGGGGCAACACTAGGTTGCCTGCCATTTTCTGTCAAACGCGCCGCTCAGGAGCACAACGCCATGGCTGCTTTCACCTATCGAGACTTCGATCGCCAACTCTGGGAGCAAGAACTTGAAGACTTCGTCCCCGCCACGATTTACGACATGCACACGCACCTGTGGTCTGAGGACCACCGCGGCTCCTTGACGGGCGCGCCTACCGGCCGGCGCGAGGAGGAGATTGACTATCGCGATCACCTCGACTGGGCGGCTAAACTCTACCCAGGCCGCGCCTTCCATATACTGGCCTTGGGCACCCCGATGCCGGGCATGGATGCCGCAGGGCACAACGCTTGGATGGCGGCCCAGCTTGCCGCCGACCCCGAATCCGCGATCAACATGATGGTCACCCCAGACATGACGCCCGAATCCGTCGCGGCCCAAGTCGATGAGCACGGCTTCCTCGGCCTCAAACCCTACCGCACCTTTGCCCCAGACCCGATCGGTGCCCGCATCTGCGACTTCCTTCCGGAATCCCTCATCGAACTCGCCCACCACAAGAGACTGGCCATCACCATGCACCTCGCCAAACCCACCGGCCCAGCCGACCCAGACAACCAACGCGACTTAGCGCGCTATACCCGCGAATACCCCAACGCGCAGTGGATTTTGGCCCACTGTGCCCGCTCGTTCAATTCCTTTATGATGGAAGAAGCTGTCCACTTCCTGTGCGATCTGCCCAATATATGGTACGATACCTCGGCGGTGAACGACCTGTATGCTCACTATTTGCTGATGAAACACGAAGACCGCAAGAGGGTGATGTTCGGGTCGGACAACGTGGTCGCTGGTTGTGCGCGCGGCAAGTACATCACCTATGGCCGCGCCTGGCTGTTTTATTCTGGGAACGAGGCCGGCACGCCGCACTGTGACTCGCGGGCCACGCTCGTCATCTACGAGCAACTGCGCCAAGAGCGGCAAGTGGCCCAGATGCTGCAACTAACGCCTGCGGAAATCGAAGATCACTTTGCCGGGAATGCACAGCGGTTTCTGGCGATGATGCGCGAACCGACTGCGTAGCGTTCGTCACCCCCGCGGCAGCGGCAGCCGCACCTTCGCACTCCCCGCAGCCTGCGACCGCAGCGCGGCTACCATGATCTCCAGCACGTGCCGGCCGCGCACGGCCGGCGACGAACTGACCGCGGCACCCTGCATCGCCTGCGCTAGCTCCTGCACGGCCGGAATCAAGTTCGCGCCAAACGGATTGGCATAACCGCGACCCGGCGGCGGTGCCACCACCTCGGGCGTCCCCTCAGGGGCATTGGTCTTCCAAGCCATGCACTGCTGATCGGTCAGCCAGAAGCGGCCGTCCGTGCCCTGTAAGTCCAGCTCGAACATCTGCGGCGTCCGCTTGGCGCAATTGATCAGCCCGCGCACCCCATTGGCAAACTCCACTAGGATCGTCGATCCGGGATCGAATTGCGGGTCCTTGCCGCCCCGACCGTCGTACACCGGGCCGTAGTTTTCAAACCCTCGCTCGTGTGCGGCGATCACCCACACCGGCTCGGCGTCCGCAAAAAAGCACACCGCATCAACCAAGTGCGTCCCATTGCGAAAGAGCATGGCGCGCCGGCCTCCGAGATGCGCCACAATCCTCGTCAGGCTGCCTAGCTCGCCGCTGCGGATGGCCGTGCGCACGGCTTGATAGGAAGGCAGCCAACTGCGCGTGTGATCCACTGACAACACCGCATTGTGGCGGGTGAGCGAGTCGATGATGCGGTCGGCGTCCTCCGCAGTGGTCGCCAGCGGCTTCTCGCAGAAAATGCCGCGCACGCCCGCGGCCACCGCATCGCAGACCGGGGCGACGTGGAGGTGATCCGGGGTGGCCACGCTCACCACGTCGAGGCGTTCCCGCTCCAACATCGCGCGGTAATCCGCGTATTCGGCGATTTGCCCCGGCTCAATCTCGGCCCGCTCGTAAAAGCGCGTGAACACCTCCGGGTTTATGTCGCAGACCGCTACGAACTCGTATTCTGGGGCGCGGGCATAAGCGTATCCATGACCCCCACCCACGCCAGCACCAATAACGGCCGTACGCAACTTGTCTTCGGGCATCTCTCGTTCCTTTCTCAAGTTTTCATCCGCTCGCGCACAAAAGCCGCTGACGCCGCCACTTGCCATTCCTCGCGGATCAATCTCGACACCGAGTCCTTTGAGGTAGGCGACGTCGTAGAGCAGGTGCTTTCCGCCAGCGTCGCCAACGTAGATCACGTAGCCCCCCGGTGTGAATCGCGGCGCGAACTGCTCGATGATCTCCTTCACGAGCACATTCTGACCGCCCGCGGTGAGCTCGAACTGCTGCCCGTCTGGCAGCACGACCGGAATGCGCTCCATCTGTCGTGCCTTCTCACGCAAGCGGTTTTTGCCTCCCATTGACTTGAGGTAGGCAGCTAGATTGACATCCCACTGCTCAGTCTCAAAGCACTGAAGCAACTCGAGCGCGGACGGCTCGAGTTGGTAAACGTTGTTTGGGCTGTTGGGTGGTCGCTTGGGGTCGTCCGGGTTGAGAAGGACCAAGCCCATCTCGATGAACTGGTGGAGCGTGAAGCGACGGATAGTCTCTCTCGTGTTGGGCGCGTACCGCTTACCGTAGTTTGCGGCCATCCAGTCCATGAGTTCGGTGACTCCACGCAGCGGCGCACTAGCCGAGGACCACGGAGCCAGAGGAGCGAGGTGGAGCAGTCCAAGGAGAGTGAGGGCCGATCGTTCGTTTCGTTGTCCTCTCGGCACCTCTAGGGCTTTCAGGATGTATTCAGCGGTCTGGACCCTCCGTTTTATCTTTGCCGGGTCGTCTCCTTCACCCATCGCGGCAATCTCCTCTCTGATTAGTTGGTTAATCTCGTCCTGGGGTGGCATTGAGCGACCTAGGCGACAGCCTAGCCGGTCGAGTTCTTCGGCACTTGGGAACCGCAGCGAGCGCAGGTCGCCGGCGTTGACTTGAGTATGACCACTGAACTGGCGAAAGTATGCGTCCACTGCCGTGCTATTCAAGAAGACCGCGAGGCCTTTAGCCAAATTCTTGGGAAGGCCAGCATTCTTGCGGTGCAGGAAGTTCAACTTGTTATCGAAAGCGACGTTCTCAGCATTGATGCGAGAGGGATCATAGAGCGCGGCGGCCACTCGCCGCTTATCCTCCTTGGCGCTGAAGCGATTAATTAAGACGTACCAACCAGCCGGAAGCAGGAGGTTGTCATTGCGATCGGTCACAGCCAAGGCGTTGGGTTTCGAGCTGGAGGGTTCCGGCCAAGCCACAAAACCATCGGCGCAGTGTCTGGGGAAAATCAGGGGTGCAGCCCCGGCCCCGGCCTCGACGCGCAGGCGATCTTTTGCCCGGAAGCCGACCACGCGGCCGGTAGAGACCGATACGCCGAGCTCAGCGAGTGTGTGCGGGAGCCCCCGCATCTGCTCGGCGATCCGTGCGTCCGTCTCGTCTGGAACGACATGCAGCATGCATTCCGGGTCGTGGGGAAGGATCAGTTCAGTCGGACTGATGGTCCGCTCGGCGAGACCACCGTCGGCCGGCCCCAAAGAGGTTGTGATCTTGACCTGCCCGCGGATGCCGCCGCGGATGCCGTGAAAGATCACGTTCTCCTGTAGGACATCATCGCCAGCAAAGGCGACATCGCGGGCGTCGTAAACGTGAACTCGGCGGAAGGCGAGCTTTCGAGAAAGCACTTGGCGGAACGGACGGAAATAGGATCCGTTCATGAAGCTCCGCGGCGTAATCGCCACGAGTTCGCCACCATCTTCAAGGAGTTCAAGGGCAAGCCAGACGAAGGCTGAGTAGAGGTTGGTGGTTTCGATCCCAACTGAGCTCATTCGCGACCGCTCCCCGCTGTCGCTTCTGAGCTTGCGATATGGCGGGTTGATGATCGCTACGCGGAAGCGCGGGCGATCCTTGGCGGTGAAAAGCCCCCCGATGAGCAAGTCGGCGGCGTCGAGGATGAAGTTCTTCTGGCGCAGTTCACCGATGAACCTGACGCCGGCCTCGCGGCATACGGCACTACAGCGCTCGAAAGCGTGAGCCAAATCTTCGGCGAGCAACCTATCAATCTCCCAGACCGTGGCATGGAGGGATTGAGGTCGCTTACTCCGCGGCCGGGCGCAGAGTTCGGCGACGACCGCAGCCGTGAGAACGCCGCTACCTCCTCCGGCGTCGAGGAGGTGCAGCTCCTTCGGGGGGTTCGGAACCTGCAACATAGCGGCCATGAAGTGGGCCACACTTGCCGGCGTGAAAAACTGTCCGAGATCAGCGCGCCGCTTTGGGTCGGCGGCGAGGCGATTGGAGAGGTCGAGCCGCTCGAGGTCGAGCCGCTCGAGAAGGTTCGTCGCGGAGACAGTCGCTTGGGTATCCTCGCTCAGTAGTTGGGCGTCGCGTTCGGTCACCGTTGAGCGCACTCCTTTTGTCGTTCAAAACTTCGCTGCCGTAGCACATTGTTTTCGGTACCGTCAAGACGTGTATGGGACCGAGGCGGCATCTCCAACATCATGTTTCTTCCCTCACCTGAATGGGCTGGGGCCGCTTGCATCGGACGGGACGAGTTGGTGGCCTGGAGTTCCGTGACCCGCAAAAAATACGATGACCGTATCGTCTTGGCCCGCATCGCCGAGGGGCAAGTCAAGGGATTCACGAATCGCTTTGGCCATCGCCTCTTCATCTTCCATCCACTCAATCCCCAGTTCCCTCCATCCGCTCGCGCACAAAAGCCGCTGACGCCGCCACTTGCCCTTCCTCTAGGCTGTGCAATATCAACGACCCGTCAAAGCCTACCTGACGCAAGAGTGCCAAGTAGTGATCGTAGTCGAGCAAACCCGTGCCCGCGGCTTGGTGTCCGGCGTCGCCATCCCGCTCCAAGTCCTTGGCATGGGCCAGCCGAATCGAATCCCCGAGCAGATCGAATGCCTCGTCTAAGACCTCGCACATCCTCGGCAACTGACCGGCGTGGAACAGGTTGGCCCCGTCGATAACCACCTGCAAATGCTTGGACCGCACCTCGTCGAGCAAGCACCGCGCCTTCTGCGCCGAATCCACCACATTGTTGACCTCCGGCTCAAATGCGAGGGTCGCGCCCTGCGCCTCGGCGATCGCTACGGCTTCCTCCATGGCTGCGACCATCTCGGCCCAAGCGGCCGGCGTACTGTTGTCGGGATGCCCGCCCCACATATAGTCGGGATGGCGCGTGCCGGTGCAAAAGGTAATCAACTCCGTCCCCAACTTGCCGCTCGCCGCGGCCAGCGCGGCGAGCCAGCGCATCCCGGCGCGGCGCTTTTCCAAGTCGGGGTCGATGATATTAAAAGTCCCCGACAGCGCGGCGATCTCAATGCCGCGCGTTGCACACGCAGCGCGCACGCGCTCGCAATCGACGTCCGTCAGCACCGCCGGATCAATGCCCGCAGCCGTCAAATCGAGCTGCACGGCCTCCAAGCCAGCCGCCTGCACCCCGTCGAGGCTCTCCTCCAGCGTCGGCCGCGCAAAAACCTTGTGGAAAATCCCCAGCTTCATTTTGCGTCCCTTCTCGTAGGTGAGCCGACAGGCAATCGACAAAAAATAACCCCCAGCGGCAGCCCACTCCATGAGAAACGGACGCCAATGGGGAATAAACTTTCGGGAATTAGCGATTGATGAGGCGTTTTAGGCCGCCATACATAAGGAATATAAAACCAGCACCGCCGAGTGCTTTGGCCCCCTCGCTCAGCATTTTCATCGCATTGTCGGACTGGGCTTCACTCCCGTAAAAGACCATGTACACCAGTAGGAACAGTACGGCCGCAAAACCGCCGACAATTAGCCGCACTAGTCGGTATGATCTCTTGTTCTGCTCGTCTTGTACTTCTGGCCGCTTGGAAAGAAAGTCGTAATGGCGTTGGGGCTCTTGTCGGCTAATTTCCAAGAGGCGGCCAGCAAGCTCGTTCTTTTCGCGCTGCACAGAAACCATTTCGGCAGCAAGCTCATATTGCCTGTCATCGGTAGAATCGGCCTCTTTCCGTCGGCTGTCGGTCACATCAAGCCGTAAAGCCATCAGGAACCCACCTCACCCATCAGCGAGCTCCCTCTAAGTTGGGGAATGGTCGGCAACTCGCCCGTCAGCATATCGAGGTATAGCTCCGGGTTCATAGCCACGATATCAAACCCGGTACCATAGCGCGATTTGACGACTTTATAAATCAGCCCGGCCCCCTCCGGCGTACTCTCGCGGCGCTGGACTTCCTCAAGAGCTTCCCTTTCGGTCTTTCCGCGAATGATCAGCATGATAGTCTCCTTTCTTTGTACAAAAATAACTTCAATAAGGTCGCCCCGGTCAAGAAAACCCACCCCTCAGTGCAAAAACTGCAATGCGTAGAGCCGTGCGTCCCGCATCTCAAAGCGCAGCCGCACCGGCGTACCCGCCAACTTCCCAATGGGCACCTCCTTGCACACCCCATTGCCCATCACCGCCTCAGACGCTTGCACCGCTTGCCCGCTTTCGTCCAGCACTTCCACCCGCAGCCACCCCCCGGCCCCGCCGTCGAAGTTCACAACCAACCGCTCGCCGGCAAATTGCAACAGCGGCGTCGTGAAGAACCCACCGCCATAGCCAGCCTCCGCCGCCACAAACCCATCTAGCCGCAACGAGGCGCGAAAGATCCCGCTCGCTCGCGCCTGCCGCCGGTCCTCTCTGCCGCCGTGCCGACGCGCTGTGCCGCAATAATACAGCCACAGCTCGTCGCCCACTGGAATAAACCACGGATTGGCAAACAGCATCCCGCTCAGCAGTCCGCCGTCCCAGCCTTGGCGCAAAAAGGCCCGGCGCTCCCCCTGCCGCCGCCAGCTAATTCCGTCGCGGCTGCTGAGTAACTGCACGTCCATGGTCGCCGGAAAGTCGTCCGCACCCCAGTGATAGTACGCGGCCGGCAGCATGAAATAGGCGTCCTGCGCCGCGTCGTACTTGGTGGCGCAACTGGTGTAGAAATCCATGTTGGGCCGGGGGTCGTCGCGCTGGAATGGCACTGGAATTTGCAAATCCTCCTCATCCGCTTCAAAGACGATCTCTTGGGCGGACCAATGCCTGAAATCGGGCGAGGTCATCCGCCCAACGCAGCGGTACGATCCCTTGCCCGCGGCTGCTTCGGACAAGTGCTGGGTCTCCCTAACCCGCGTATAGCCCACGTATAGGCCAAGCCGGTCGTCCCAGAAAAACATATTCTGGGTGTCGCACATCGTCTGCGGCGGATTCGGCTGGTCTGGATAGTACTGCCAGTGCAGCCCGTCGGCCGAATGCATCGCCCACAGCCCCGGCGCGACGCCCTCTGCCCGCTCCTCATCGGTCGGCTGGAACTTGGTCCACAACTTATAGCGCTCCTCGGCTGCCGCCCGCTCGTCGCGCAGGACGGTCGCCCCCTGCATACTTTGCTGCTCGACCAACGGCGCGACGATATTATTGGCCCGACTGCCGCGAAATTCCACTAGGCCCAGCACTGGCTTTTCCCAGTGCAATCCATCCGCGGACTCGGCGTAGCCCAGCCGCCGGGCCCCCTCCATCGGCAATCCCGTTTGCATGGTCGCGTCGTACCACATCCGCCACCGGCCATCCGCCTCCCGCCACACCGTGTTATACGCCCCAATCCCCCCCTCCTCCCACGCCCGATCCGGCCGCAACACCGGCTCTAAATGCTGCACCGGCGTCCCCATTTGCAACGCGATCCCCTCGCGCTCGGCAAAAAACCGCTCGTCGATAAAAAGTTGCTTCCTGTCGCCTATATCCAACATGGGGCCACTCCTTGAGTGTTTGATGCAGTCGCACGAATCGGTGCGCATTGAAGCCGCGCCTGCAACGGCAACTCCACCCGCTCTCCCCCTACGCCGCAGACACTTTCAACGCCACCCCCACACGCCGCCCTAGATGCAAATCAGGCTATAACTCGACTTTGCATTTGTTATCTATGGATATAGCGAGTTTTTTGAAATCCTCGTAGCAATCCCGCACAGCGTGAATGTGCCCACCAAGAGCACCGTCGGCCGCTCTGAGCTGGAACATTGGCTTGCGTACTTCCTGCGCCATGGGCATCAGACTGCGGTAATGTTTCAGTGTAGCAAGGCAATGCACATCGTCATCAGTCGAGGTGGCGCTTGCGCCAACATCATCGAGTGCTTCCCTGCGATAGACATCGGGAATCTGCTTTATCCACTTCTGGTATGCTTGAACGGGACGCCCTGCTCGCACAGCGTGCTGCATCACGATATAGCCCGCCGGTATGATAACGGCTGAAGGTAGAGGCAAATCCGATCCATGTGGCTTGCGGTCTACGCGCTCCTGCCACTCCTCCTGCCATGTACTAAGAGTCGGTCCAAGATTACGCAGCCCTTGAATTGAGAAGAGATCGGGAGCAAGAGGGAAGACAACGAAGTTCGCTGCTATAATCGCCGCCCGGTTAATCGCACCGAGGTTGGGGCCGACATCAATCAATACTATATCGGCATCCCGTATCTCCGCAGCGCGGAGCATGGTACGATGGAACGCGGACTCGGTGCGAAACGCCGCTTCGTCGCGGTCTAGGCAATCCGGCCACGCCGAAGAGAGCTTGGCTTCGAAACGAGACAAACCGAGGTCACCGACAACCAAGCCCAAGGTTTGGTTAATTTGCTCTACGTGTGGCTCTGAAATATCGCCAAGTCCTCGCAGAATTGGCGAGACCGTCCCCAAGATACTCTTGGGATGGTCGCCATCGCTGTCAGGCCACAACTCCTCAAGCCGGTACTCAGGGAGAAACATGGTGGTCAGGTTCGCTTGCGGGTCGAGGTCCGCGACAACTACGGAAAAACCGAGATCCGCATACATCCACGCGAGGTGATAGACCAGTGATGTCTTGCCGACACCGCTTTTGTTATTGAAGATAGCGATTGTCTTCATAGCCTTCTCCAAATGGTCGCCAACACATGAAAGGGATCGAAGGTGAATTCAGCATCAGGGTTCCCGTTCCTTCGCAGCTCAGCCTGCGAACGGATAACGCCGCGACCGAACTTGTTGACATAGCCTAGCGTCGCCATAGCCTCTGCTACAACCGGATTGCGGTAATCTGTCTGCGTCGGAAAGTTTTCGGGCGAGGCCATGCCATACAGGCCCCCCGGATTCTGAATTTCGATGCGGTCGTCGTACCAGTAGAACCGCACGGGTGCGTTTGACTCGTAAGAGCGATGCATGATCGCATTCAGTAACAACTCTCGAACGGCCACCGTCGGATAGTCCTTTTCCGTTCGCTCTCGGAAAGCCGAGTCAGCCACGGGCTGGGACTGTGTCGGGAGAGAGACAAACGCCTCGATTTCGCGCAAGAGTGTCAGCAGGTCGCCGCTGAATCGTTTCTCGTTAATCGGGTTTTTTTCCATCGTTGTTCCCGCCCAGCGGACAAATTGGATGTAGGCACCAGGAATCCAACGTAGAGGGTCTTTGGCGAACAGCAAGGCGGCGGCATTCGACGGGCAGTCGGCGGCCAAATCGTAAAACCGGAGAGAAGCCATCTGCTCAGCAACATTGCGGTTGTTTTCATTGAGTACGTCGCGGGCCACCGCTGCCGGAAGGTAGCTTATCAGGAATAAGTCTAGGACCAGATCGTCAATCGTACAGCCCGGGCAAGGTCGGACATCAAATGGCCGTTGCAGGGCAGTCCGCTTCTCGATGAGAATTCGCTCTTCCTGTTGGTTTGCCCCGCGCTGGGACGGCCCTACCCGGATCCACACTCGGCCTTTGTATCGCACGGGGGGCAGACCGGATGGCACTACCTCCACTACAGCCACATCTCCCTCAGGCAACGCGTATTTCTTCACGGTCATTGCTGGCAACGGTTCCAAATTGACATTTGAACGCAACTCCGCGAGACCTCGTAGCAATTCATCGGTGACGGTCAGACCGCTGGCTTTTCCGTTGTCGTCCACTCCTACCAAGAGATAACCGGGCTGCCTGTGATTGGGAAAGTCGTTGGCAAAGGCACATATCGCCTCTCCGAACTTGTCCGTGTTCCTAGTAGAAGCAGTCAACTCTACGTGGTCGGACTCGCCGAGTGCCATCAAATGTTGCAATTGGTCGATCGTCAGCATCACTGTCCTCGCGAAAACGTCTCCTTTAAGCACATTTCAAACGCCTTGATCCTAGTAGATTTTGTGGGCCGTATGTTGCCCTCTACGGGAAGCGGCAATCATCATATTTTCGAGCCAATTGTCATGGTATCGGACCTAGTTGATGCGTTCAAAAGGCGAAGTATGGGGGCCTTGCGCCGGACACCACGGTGCATTTTCTTGGCGGCGGACGGTTCCATACAAAACCTCCCAATGTATATTTGGCGATATGTACAGGAAGGAAAGGAATCGTCCTCACTGCACGCAAGTTCATCCTTGATAATTGCACACAAAATCCGCTAGAATCAAAAACGCCTATACTGGTTGCCTGCAAAAATAATTGCCTTAGCACCTGCTACCGAAACCAGTCGTAATTCAACCCCAACGACCGATCCTGCAACGGCAACTCCACCCGCTCCCCTCCCTGCGCTGTGGAAACCTTCAACGCCACTTCCACCTCCAACGCCACTCCCACGCGCCGCCCCGAATTCTTCGGCTCCTCCATCTCCCCGGCCAAACACCGCATCACATCGTCCACGCAATACACTGCCCCATAGGGCACATTGAACTGGGGCTGCGGCCAATCCAACTCCGCCACCGCTGGCCCCGCTGGCCCTTCCACCTGCTGCCACAACCGCCATCCCTTGCCGTAGTCGAAGACCATCTCCCCGCGCTCGCCGCACAACCGCACCCCCGGTGCTCCCTTGCGGAAGTGTACCACCGTCCCATCCGCAGCCACCAACATCCCCTGACCGGCAAACTCGTCGCTGCCCGACTCCCGTCGCGGCTGATCCCCCGTGCCAACTACCCACGCTGGAGGTGCGTCGAGGAAATAAGACCAGTTCTGATGCTGCGCCCCAGCACCCGGAGCCTCGATTGACACCAACTCGCCGATCGCTCCTTCGGTAAGCAGCGCCTTGGCCCGCGCAAACGAAGGATGAGTCGTGGTAATCGCCCCGCAACACAAGGGCACCCCCGCCGCGGCACAGGCTCCTACCATCCGGTCAACCTCCTCTAACGCATGCGCCATCGGCTTTTCGGTGACGATGCCCTCGGCCCCGCACTCAACGGCCATGCAGGTAAAATGCGCGCGGTATTTGGTGTTGGTACACACCGCGACGATAGCCGGCCGCTCCTTTTGCAGCATGGCCTCGGCGTTCTCGTAGAGCGCCTCAATCCCATAGCGCTCGCCGTAGGCTTTGAGCCGCTTGGGGTCGCGGTCGGCGGCGATGACCGCCTCCACCTCGGGCCGGTCCCACAGCGCCTCGGCATACGAGGTGGGGTTGCCCTCGTCGCCGGGGTGATCGTAGTGGTGAAATCTGCGATGGATGTCCAACGGCGGCGTGGGCCGGTCGACATCGTCAATTGCAAAGCGATCTCCGATGCGGCTGGCCAAATCGTAGAGCAGGCCCATCCAGCCTAGGCCGATAACTGCGGCGCGATACATGAGCAATCTCCTTTAGATAGCTGTCTGGAAATCAATCGGCCCGCAACACCGCGTTGTGCGCGGCCAAGTCCCAAATCTCGTCGTACACCAGCGGCTGGGCCCGTGCGGGCGGATAGCGAGGGGGTGGGTTATTGCGATCGAGCAACTCCAGCCGATCGCGGCCTCGGGGCGCGTCCAGCCACACCCGATCCTCGGGCACTGCTTGCACCGGACGCCGCAAAATAAACTCCACCCGGTCGCGGCGCGAGAAGGCCGCATGGGCCACGAAAACCCGCTGCACATCGCGCCCATCCCAAGTTGCCAGATCCGGCAGCAGTACCGGGCCGGTGCAAATCTGGTATTGGCCATCGGCAGCGTTGAGATTCATGACGTTGATCGGGTATTCGAGCTCAACCTCAATACCACTCGCCGCGTCCTGATACACCGAGCGGGCATTTTGCGCGTCGCCGGCAAAGGTCGAGGCCACAATCGCATCGGCTTCCTCCAGTGCCTCGGACGCGGGATAGGAGCGGATGTCGATGGTATAATCTTGGTACGCCTCCGCCAGCGAGCGAGCGCTGACCGCTTCGGGCTCGGTGCTCGGCCGCTGGGCAATGGCCGGAATCGAGGAGCGGCTAAAGGCCATCCGCCACTCGCCGCTGGGGATTTGGAACAGGTTTTCGCTGGCAATCGTGTATTCGCTGCGGCAAGGTGCGCCCAAAAAAAGTTCGGCCAGCTCAGTCCCGTCGCTGTCGCGCAACGCGCAACGGGCCTCTAGGGTAAAACGCACGTGATAGACCTGGCCGTGCTCGCCGACAAAGCCACCGGGCCACTTGTAATAAGGGTCCGGCTTCGAGGGATGGGCCTTCCAAGTAAAGGATGAACGGGGGAAATTAATCATCGCCATCTCCTGCCGGGCGACTTGCCCCGGCCGCTATGGGTTCACATCTTTTTTACTGCGTATAGGTTTTTAAGTATAGCAAGAGGCATCCGAGGCAAAAAATGCCTGATCCACTCTCACATCAATAGCCCAAGGAGAATTCCATGACTCGCCCTAATGCACTCCACTTCGCATGGGTTGCCGCTCTGACGTTCGCTCTCGCCGCCGAGGCCACCTGGGCGGAAACGTACATGGTCGATGCTTCGCACTCTTCGGTCGATTTCAGCATTCGCCACCTCGTCGGCCGCACGAAGGGCCGTTTCGGGGACTTTAGCGGCACCATCGGCTACGACGCCGCCAAGCCCGAAGCCTCTAGCTTCTCCGGCATCATTCAGGTCAAGAGCATCGACACGGGCAACGAACGCCGCGATGGCCACCTGCAAAGTGACGACTTTTTCGCGGCCGAAGCCTATCCCACGATCACCTTCAAATCTACCGAGGTGACCAGCACGGGCGAAAACGCCCTCAGCCTGAAGGGCAAGCTGACCATGCACGGCACCACCAAAGAGGTCACCCTGCCCGTCGAGATCCTCGGCACCGGCACCAATCCAAGGAGTGGAAAGGCGCAGATCGGCCTAGAAGCGAATTTTTCCATACTCTGCTCCGATTACGGAGTCAATAGCTGGGAACGCTTCAGCGCCGTGCTCGGAGACGAAGTAAAAATTCAGGTATTGATCGAGGCCAACGCCGAATAAGTCAGGGTACGCTAGCTAAGCGGAACCAGCCGACCATCCATTCAAAATTCCACCAGTTTCGAGCGCACAGCTACGGCGAGAATCTCGTCGGGGTAGGCCGGGCGGATGCCCTTGGGGATAATGGACCGCATGGTCGCTTTCCTAGGGGTTGGGGGGGCGTGAGCCGTGAAGTTAATGTGAACGCCTGCCAATCGCCACGCTCATTCTTTTTGCGTCCATCCGCCGGCTCAAGGCTGCACGGCGGTGTACAAGGCAGTAGGCAACGACTACCGCCTGATGCTTGACTCCCTGTGGTCCTACAACTACGTTGAGCGTTGAAGGTGGGCCGCGCCGTTGAGGAACTCGGTTTCACCCCCTCGTCGAGGACGACCTCTACAACGCACATCAATTGGACCGGAAGAATGCCGCGCAAGATAAACGCGACCGGTCGGCGAAATCATCGTCACTGGCGCGAGTACCAAGACGATGCCCTAATCGAATACGCCCTCGACCACGGCGAGCCACAGGAATGAAGCCCCCCGAGCCAAGCCCGAACCCCCAACCGCCAATGGCGAAGCGCAAGCTTCCCCTCGGCCTCCAGACCTTCCGCGAGATCCGCGAGGGGGGCTACTACTACGTTGACAAGACCGGCTACATCCGGCGGCTGGTGGATGGCGGCAAACACTACTTCCTGTCGCGCCCCCGGCGCTTCGGCAAGAGCCTCTTGGTGGACACTATCAAGGAACTGTTTGAAGGCAGTGCGGAACTGTTCGAGGGGCTCGCCGCCGAGGCCCATCCGGTCTTGTCGGCCGGCCACCCTGTGGTGCGCCTCGACTTCAGCGGTGCCGACTTCACCCGACCCGAGAGCCTGCACCGGAACGCGATGGCGCAGCTTGGCACGCTCGAACGCCGGGCGTGTGTGGTCGGAGAGCACGACGGGGCGTCCGAGCGTTTCGCCCATCTGATCCAGACACTGCACGAGCGCAGCGGGCACCCCGTCGCCGTGCTGGTGGACGAGTACGACAAGCCCATCTTGGACGCGCTGGAGAAGCCGGCGGTGGCGCGCGCCAACCGCGACTTCCTGCGCGGCCTGTACGGAACCGTCAAATTCTGCGACGCCGACATCCGCTTCACGCTGCTGACGGGGGTGAGCAAGTTCTCTAAGGTCAACCTGTTCTCCGGCCTCAACAACCTCATCGACATCACCCTAGATCCGCGCTACTCCGCCATCTGCGGGTACACCGAGGCGGACTTGGACGCGGTGTTCGCGCCCGAACTGCCGGGGTTGAACCGGGACGAGATACGCGACTGGTATGACGGCTACTCTTGGCGGGGCGACGAGCGGGTCTATAACCCCTTCGACGTGCTTTTGCTGTTCGACACGCGCGAGTTCAAGGCGCACTGGTTTGAAACTGGCACGCCCAGGTTCCTGATCGACACGCTGGTGAAGCGCGGCGTCGGCTCGCTGGAGCTGGAGGACGTGGTCGGCGACGATGCGATGCTGAGTGCCTTCGATGTGGATGACATCGCCACCGAGGCGCTGTTGTTCCAGACCGGCTACCTGACCATCCATGAGGTGGAAAACCTCGGCGGCGAGCTCCACTATCGACTCGGCTATCCCAACCGGGAAGTGCGCCAAAGCCTGAATCGTAGCCTGCTGCGCCATCTGGCGGAGGACCCGTCGCGCACGGCGCGGCATGGCACCCAACTCCACCGCCTGTTGCTGGCCAACGACTTCGACGGCATGGGGAAGCTGTTCCGGTCGTTCTTTGCCGGCGTCCCCTACCAGTGGCATGTGCGGAACGACATCGCCGACTACGAAGGCTACTACGCCAGCCTGTTCCACACCTGCTTCTTGGCGCTCGGATTGGACGTGCGAGTGGAGGACAGCGGCAGCCGTGGTCGCGTGGACATGGCCGTGCGGTTCAACGGCAACGTGTACCTGTTCGAGTTCAAGGTGGTGGAAAAAGACCCCACCGGGGCGGCCATGACCCAGTTGAAGGCCAAGGGCTATGCCGACAAATACCGCTACCTCGGCTGGCCGATCCACTTGATCGGCGTGGAGTTCAGCAAAAAGACGCGCAATGTCGTGGCCTTGGACGCGGAGCCAGCCTGAGATGATCGAGTACCGGAAGACCGCGGGGTTGTCGTGAAGCGCAAGCTTCCCCTCGGCCTCCAGACCTTCCGCGAGATCCGCGAGGGGGGCTACTACTACGTTGACAAGACCGGCTACATCCGGCGGCTGGTGGATGGCGGCAAACACTACTTCCTGTCGCGCCCCCGGCGCTTCGGCAAGAGCCTCTTGGTGGACACCATCAAGGAACTGTTTGAAGGCAGTGCGGAGCTGTTCGAGGGGCTCGCCGCCGAGGCCCATCCGGTCTTGTCGGCCGGCCATCCTGTGGTGCGCCTCGACTTCAGCGGTGCCGACTTCACCCGACCCGAGAGCCTGCACCGGAACGCGATGGCGCAGCTTGGCACGCTCGAACGCCGGGCGTGTGTGGTCGGAGAGCACGACGGGGCGTCCGAGCGTTTCGCCCATCTGATCCAGACATTGCGCGAGCGCAGCGGGCACCCCGTCGCCGTGCTGGTGGACGAGTACGACAAGCCCATCTTGGACGCGCTGGAGAAGCCGGCGGTGGCGCGCGCCAACCGCGACTTCCTGCGCGGCCTGTACGGAACCGTCAAATTCTGCGACGCCGACATCCGCTTCACGCTGCTGACGGGGGTGAGCAAGTTCTCTAAGGTCAACCTGTTCTCCGGCCTCAACAACCTCATCGACATCACCCTGGATCCGCGCTACTCCGCCATCTGCGGGTACACCGAGGCGGACTTGGACGCGGTGTTCGCACCCGAGTTGCCGGGGTTGAACCGGGACGAGATACGCGACTGGTATGACGGCTACTCCTGGCGGGGCGACGAGCGGGTCTATAACCCCTTCGACGTGCTGCTGCTGTTCGACACGCGCGAGTTCAAGGCGCACTGGTTTGAAACCGGCACGCCCAAGTTCCTGATCGACACGCTGCTGTCACGCGGGTTCGGCGCTCCGCCGCTAGACGGCGTGGTCGCAAGCGACGCGATGCTGAGCGCCTTCGACGTGGATGACATCGCCGCCGAAGCACTGCTGTTCCAGACCGGCTACCTGACCATTAGCGGAACGGAGTACCACCGCGGCAGGATGCAATACCGGCTGGGCTACCCAAACCGGGAGGTACGACAGAGCCTGAACGAAAGCCTGCTGGACCGGTTGACGGGCGACCGGGCGCACCGGGAGCGGCGGAGCGACGATCTGTACGACCTGTTGCGGGCCAACGACTTCGACGGCATGGAGAAGCTGTTCCAGTCGTTCTTCGCCGGCGTCCCCCACCAGTGGCACATGCGGAACGACATCGCCGCCTACGAAGGCTACTACGCCAGCGTGTTCCACGCCCACTTCCTAGCGCTGGGGACGGAGCTCGAAGTCACGGTGGAGGACAGCGGCAGCCGTGGTCGCGTGGACATGGCCGTGCGGTTCAACGACAACGTGTACCTGTTCGAGTTCAAGGTGGTGGAAAAAGACCCCACCGGGGCGGCCATGACCCAGTTGAAGGACAAGGGCTATGCCGACAAATACCGCTACCTCGGCTGGCCGATCCACTTGATCGGCGTGGAGTTCAGCAAAAAGACGCGCAATGTCGTGGCCTTGGACGCGGAGCCAGCCTGAAGGGACATCGCACACAGCGTTCGACGATGCGCCGTCATCTAGGCTACTTCGTAACACTCTTCGAGAAATGCTCTGACAATCGCTGGATTCTTCGCCGAGTCCCATCCGCGCCTTTCTTTGTCAGCTTCTGGTTCAATGTCCGCGATGAGCAAATCCTCAACAAACGGCTTTGACGAAGCAAGCACCGCTCCATCGGGATCAATGATATTTGTTGAGCCGTAGGAAACGAATGCGCCTTGGCGCCCCGCGACGTCGGCTGCTATCACGGTCAAGCCATTCTCGACTGCCCGTGCGGCCTGAGTGCTCCTGGCCCTAGCTACCACATCGGCGTTATTGGGCGGCAAGCAGTTGTTCGTGGGAACGAAAAGAACAGTCGCACCCTTGGCTGCCATGACCCGGGATGGCTCGATATAGTTGGTGTCATTACAGATGATGATGCCAATTATAGGGAGTATAGAATCTATTGCGTGCCAACTCCTCCCCAGCCCAAGCGTTCCCTGCTCGCTCCCCCCCCAGCCATGGACCAAGCCGCCCCCCAGCGAGCCGCTCGACCAACGCCTAATCCTCCACGGCGATTAGGGCCTTGATCGCGCCCCAACTGCGAAGTTGGACACTGGAGACGGCCTTTCCACTACCCGCGGCGTCCGTGGAATCGGCAAGCCCCGTGAACGTCTCGAAAAGGTCGCTCAGTTCGTCGTTGGTCTTGGGGCAGTACAACAGCGTATCGACCGTTGCCACTTCGACGGTATCGCGGATCGTCACCGTTTCGCCTTCCGCGCTGGCCGCGGCCAGTCTTGCATTTTCTGCCGACAGGATTTTGAGCTGGTCCGCCTGCCCTACGAGAAGCGCGTTGAGCGAATCTACCCGCGCTTGCCAAGCCGCGGTATCGACCGTTGGCGCGATGGGATCGACCGGATCGACCGGATCGACCGGATCGGCTGGAGGCGTCACCGTGCCCGACCGCAACGACGACATTAGATACCATTGGCTATAATCGCCGTCAATGCCCGCGTGACCGTGTTCCTCCTCGCCTATGTGCGTTCCCAAGCCCGGTTTGTGGCTATGCACTTCGGCGCAACGTGCGTGATCCGCCATAGCATAGCGGTAGCGGACGACCAAATTCTCTAATTCGTCGATATGATACCCGCCGACAATCGAATACAACCGAGCATTCAAGGTCCCACTGGCCAGCCAGCCCCCCCCCGCGTCGTGGATGCCTTCCGGCCACGTCAAACAGTTTTCACAGCCTGCCTCATTTGGATTTTTCAAGCACGGGGAACAACCTGTCCTCGTAAGATCGACAAAATGAAATTCAGAATGGACCCACAGAGCATAACGGTTCATGCGCGTTGCCATAGAAAACCAACCACAGGAAGCCTCAGTTTTTTCTATTTGCTCGTTGGGCAGCATGCCCACAAGCGCATCCTGCCCAACGAAGTTGACCGAATACGTAGAAACCCCGTCGGCTTTCCATTGCTCAAGCGCATTGGAAGCCCAAAGGACATAACGCTGCCAGCCTGGGGAGCTGGCCAGTCCGTCCAGCGTCCCATCCAACGCAAAGGTCGGCACCGGCACCGGCAGTTCAAGCCATTGGGCCGGCGTGTGCGCTTGCAGTTCAAGCGCGAGCACCAACGCGAGCACGGTTCCCAAGACAATCAACTTTCGCATACTGTCTCCTCCTGAATTAAGGTTAGTGTGTTTCTCGCTTGGCTATTTACCGCTCATTAACGCTATGATCACAATGATCACTAAGGTGATTATAGCCCAGGTCCAAATTTCCACCTTCAGTCTCCTTCCGCGGCGATTAGGGCCTTGATAGCTCCCCAACTGCGAAGCTGGACACTACTGACGGCCTTTCCAGCACCCGCGGCGTCAGTGGAATCGGCAAGCCCCGTGAACGTCTCGAAAAGGTCGTTGAGTTCGTCGTTGGTCTTGGGGCAGTACAACAGCGTATCGACCGTTGCCACTTCGACGGTATCGCGGATCGTCACCGTCACCGTTCCCCCGTCCGCGCTGGCCGCGGCCAGTCTTGCATTTTCTGCCGACAGGATTTTGAGCTGGTCCGCCTGCCCTACGAGAAGCGCGTTGAGCGAATCGATCCGCGCTTGCAACACCGCGGGATCGACCGTGGGCGTGACCGGATCGGCTGGCGGCGTGACCGGATCTGGATCGGCTGGCGGATCGGCTGGAGACGTCGAAACGGTGCCCGACCGCAACGCCGACATTAGATACCACTGGCCCCAGACGCCCCCTCTACGCTCTCTACGGTGAAAGTCTTGGGAGACATGCAACCCCAATCCCGGTTTGTGGCTATGTTTTGTGGCACAAACAGCGTTGTCATGCTGTTCATAGCGGTATCGGATTACCAAATTCTCTAATTCGTCGATTTGATACCCGCCGGGAATCCCGGCATTAAGCCTATACATCCGAGCATGCAAGGTCCCACGTTCAAGAAAGCCCCCCCCTCCTTCCGAAAACAGCCGGTCTTGCGGTAGCAAGCACGGCTGTTTGCCAGCATAGCTTTCTGTTGAACAGTCTGCCCCATTAGGATTCGTCAAGCACGGGGCACAATCCGTCCGGGTTAGATCGACAAATACCGCTTGCGCGTGGACCCACAGCGCATAACGGGGCATGCGCGTTCCCCCATAAAAATCGATACAGTAATCGTCTTGTCTTTCTATTTGCTCGCTATCCAGCATCCCCAAAAGCGCATCCTGCCCATCAAAGCGGACCGAATAAGTAGCATTGCCGTAGGCTTTGTACTGTGACAGCAAAGTGGGAGTCAGTATTCCCGAAATGCGCCAATAGGTGGAGCTGGCAAACATTTCGTCCAGCGTCCCATCCCTCACCTCGATCGGCACCGGCCCCGGCAGATCAATCCAAACCGCCGGCGAGTGCGCTTGCACCTCCAGCGCCAGCCCCAACGCGAGCACGGTTCCCAAGACAATCAACTTTCGCATACTGTCTCCTCCTGAATTAAGGTTAGTGTGTTTCTCGCTTGGCTATTTACCGCTCGTGAACGCTATGATAATAATGATCACGAGGACGATTATAGCCCAGGTCCAAATTTCCACCTCAGTCTCCTTCCGCGTCGATTAGGTTTTTGATCGCGCCCCAACTGCGAAGTTGGACACTGGAGACGGCCTTTCCAGCGGCGTCAGTGGAATCCTCAACGGCTGTGAAGGCTGTGAAAAGGTCCGTCAGTTCCTGCGAAGGCGTTGGGCAAGACGTGGCCGCGTCGTCTAGGGCCGCTTGCAAGCGGCGTAATTGTTCGTCCGCGCTAGGCGGTTCGGCAGGAGGCGTAGGAGCCGTACCGTCTCGCAACGCAGAGATAAAGTACCATGGGCTTTGATCGCTGTTGCTGAGCATATCCCAAGAACTTTCATGCAGGAACGATCCCCGTTGGTGTGAATGCTCCCCGATACAGACATGTAGGTCTACTAGCAGATACTCGAATCGGATAATCAAATTATCTAATTCGGCGAGGCTTTGCCCCCCAGAATTTCTATACAAAATCGGTACAGGTTCCCCTATCTCTAGTTTCACCGGCCAATTTAGGAACGTGCCCGAAGGACTCGTACTCTTTATACAATCCCATTGGCAATTATCCCCATTCGGATTTGTCCAGCATGGCGCACAACTGGCTTTTGATTGATCTATAAAGCCCACGTCGTCGATTACTACAAGGTCGTATCGATCCGTGCCAAAAGCTGGATTTTGAAACCCCTTACAACGTTCCCCTATTTCGATTTGCTCGCTATCCAGTGTCGCCAAAAGCGCATCCTGCCCTTGCATTTGGACCAAAAACGTAGCCCATCCCGATGCGCTGGAAGGGTATCTATCGGGGAATGCTGCCTTATACTTTCGCCAAAAAGTGGACCTTTTCGGCAAATCGTCCATCGTCCCATCCGCGCTTTTCTTTGTCAGCTTCTGGTTCAATGTCCGCGATGAGCAAATCCTCAACAAACGGCTTTGACGAAGCAAGCACCGCTCCATCGGGATCAATGATATTTGTTGAGCCGTAGGAAACGAATGCGCCTTGGCGCCCCGCGACATCTGCTGCTATCACGGTCAAGCCATTCTCGACTGCCCGTGCGGCCTGAGTGCTCCTGGCCCTAGCTACCACATCGGCGTTATTGGGCGGCAAGCAGTTGTTCGTGGGAACGAAAAGAACAGTCGCACCCTTGGCTGCCATGACCCGGGATGGCTCGATATAGTTGGTGTCATTACAGATGATAATGCCAAATGTCAACGATCCAACCGTAAACGTTGGCAGTTGGTTGCCTGCATTATAGAATAGAGTTACGAATCGCTGGATATGCCTTCCGATATCGACCGAATACTCTACCGCGATTAAAAATAATAGCTGCATTGTATAGGGCGCCTGTGTTTGTCAACTCGGTAAAGCCAACAATCGTACTCACTGTCTTGCTAGCAAGAGGCGAAAGAAACGCTTCCAATTGACCACTTTCGACGTTGAATGCGAGTTCATACGGCCTGTCTGAATAGTCTGCTAACCCGCCGAGGACCGCCTCTGGACAACACAGTATCTCGACACCTTCGTCTTCACATACAGCTATTTGTGTCTGTAGTAGCTCAATTGCTTCCATTGAGCCATTCTCGAGCAGTGGTGCCTGATAGGCAGCGATTTTCATGTACTAGGGAAATTTCTTACTAGAAGGACGTATTCTTAATGCCAAGATACCCTTGACGCCGCTTTCGGTTAACGGTTTGCACATTCGCAAATCCGCCAAACTCACGCTTTTCTGGCGACTATCTCACCCCACGCTTCTGCCGCAAACGCCTCCGGCATCTCGCCCCACGTGAGGAATGCGGACTTTAGTTGCCCCAGGACTCGTCTGTCCGCTAGCCCGTATTCCACAAGCTGATCCGAGAATTCAGACTCACCGCACAACTCCGCGAGAAAGTGCGCGTTTCTCCGCGTGGAGTCCGCATCTGCCGTCCAACAGTCATAAGACGCGGACACCTTGAGAATCTCAAACCCCGCCTCTCGGAATAGCCCTAACTGGTGACGTCCAAAGTGCGGATCCCCACCATTTCGTTTCATCAACTCGATGAATAACTGTGAGAATTGCCCGAGTGGCTCTGGAGTGGGTTCAAGCAGGAACCTTCCTAAGTCGGTATGTCTCGAGCCTACTAGCCCTCCCAATTTCAGTACTCGGTGAATCTCAAAGATGGCTCTCTGTGGGTTGGCGATGTGCTCCAAGACTCCGTGAACGAAAACGACATCGAATGACTCGTCATCAGCAGTCAGGCTGCAAAGATCGTCGGTTCTGAACTCGATTGCGGAGGACCCATCGGCCAAGCGCTGGGCAAGCGCGATTTGACTCTGCTCTCTGTCCACGCCTAAGACGCGCCCAGGCGCCACGATCTCGGCGAGTCCTTTGGTTATTGTCCCAGGCCCACATCCGGCGTCCAAGAGATCCATCCCGGAAACGAGGTAATCCAGCAGGAACCGAGCGTGCGTGTCGGCTGTGCGCTCCGCCAAGAACCGGGCCGTGCGCTCATCGTAGCCAACAGAATACCGATTCACCTGTTTTGTGCTTCTTGGCAAGGGCAATTGACCGCGCAGCCTGTCCGCGTCTGCTCGTTAGCCGGCTGCTGTCGGCACCATGCAGCCGTAGTAAAAGAATTGTTCGGTTCTTCCAATTGAGCCGCGCCAGCCAAGATCGCCTAATTGCCGTTCCAACTGAGCCGGGTCGTGGAATACTTTTACGATGTTAAACGTCCGACCATCGTTCAGCTTCCTTTCCACTACGCCGGAATCGTCGATCTCGGCGTGATCCCGTGCGGTTGACTCCTGAGTTGCCAGACTGTCAATAAAAAAAGCTCTACCCCCCGGCTTTAGAGCGGTGCGAATCATCTCCCAAAATCGATTGAATTGCTGCAGCGGAACGTGCGACAGCCAGAAACCAAAAAAGACAAAGTCATACTTTTCGGTTGGCCACCACCCGAAAAGATCCGCCACCACATACCGCCCCGGAGCATTACCAGTCTTGGTGCGATTGATCTCAATCGTCTCGGAAGAAGCATCTAGGGCCGTCAGGTCAGCGGCACCCTGTGCCAAACATGCCGTCCACAATCCCGTGCCGCAAGCAAGCTCAAGACACTTGCCAAACGGCCTCTCCCGCTCAAGTGCCGAGCGCAAAATATCCAATTCTGTACGCCACTGGAGGTTGTGCTCGTCGCCCCGGTCGTAGCGCCCTTGGCGCAAATGCCACTCGTCATACTCGGCAGCGCGCGCCCGGTAATAGGCGACTTGTTCTTTTAGCTGAGCCTGCTCGTCTTGGGCCTTCCATGCTTCTTCGATTATTTCATCTTTCATCTAAATTTCTCCCATGAACTCTTGAGGGCGTTTGCGACCCCTTCCGCCTTTGAGATCAACATTGTGTCGAAACTATTGCAGCAACTCGCCGGGGATGCGCGAGCCGGCGTATTCCTTTTGCGGGTCGCGCTCGGCAATGATGGCCGGCACTTCGTCGGTCCAATAGGCGGGAACGGTCTCCGGCCGCCGGTGCCAAGCCAACACCAACGTGCGGCGTTCGTGGGTTTGGTTGCGATACGCCGAGTGCAACACGCGGGCGTCGGCCAGCACCAAATCGCCGGCCTTGACGCAGACGTCGACTTGGTCGGGGTGATCGCTGAACATGGTCGGGTGGTTTTCTTCTATGAAACGCGCTCCCTGCTCGTGAGCCGGCACCATCTCGTCGTGCAGGGGGATGCGCTTGTGGTGCGTGCCGGGGATGACTTTGAGACAGCCGTTTTCCGGTGCGGTATCGCTCAAGTAGTAGGACACGAAAATGATCTGCGGCCACGGCGAGCAGCTCAACGGATCGTTCCACTGCATCCAGTCTTGGTGCCAATACAGGGCCGGTTCGCCGGGGTCTTTGGTTAGGAGGATGATGCCGCCCATGCTGGCAAAGTCGCCCAAATCCATTTGCTCGAGGGCGCGGCGCGTGGGGGGCCAGTCGAGCAATTTCTGGATGGTCGGGTTGTCCTCCCCGCGCGCGGTGACGTGCTGGCCTTGGTACTTGAAGTCGGGCGGCGGCACCCAGTCTTCCATCATGCGCTCGGTCTCGTCGCGCAATTCCCGTAAGAATTCGTCGCTGAGAATACTATCGACGACGCAGAATCCGTCGCGCAATAATTGTTGGCGTTTTTCTAGGGCTTGTTCGGGAGTCATTGGGAACCTCGTCGAAAAGTGGGGGGTTCGTGCTTCAATTTTGATAGGGCTGGGTGCGGCCTCCGGTCGAGGCGCGGTCAAAGCTAGGACGCAGCAGTTCGGTTAAAACGGGCGGCAACTCGCCCCGCTGCGCTTTGAGTGCCCACAGCGGCGGCACGGCGTGAGGCGGCTGCACCAAGCCAGTGCGATCGTCGGCTTTTTTGTACGCGTACAGGCTACACCAGCGGGTTTGCCGGTCCGTCCCTTTAGAAGCTACGCCGTGTGCCTGCGGATGGGTCAGCACGTCCATGAGGAACGGGACATGGCCGGCGGGAAAGTACTCGGTGAAAACGCTGTGCCGCCGCAGAGTCAGCACGCCGGCCTCGTCGGTTTTTTGCGGGGCTTTTTGGCTGCCGCCCAGAGCACCGGCAATGGCCTCGGCGCTCAGTTGGCACTTGGGCGGGCGGCGGCCCAAGGTGAGCCAGTCTATTTGGCTCCAGTCCGCCTGCAAAAGGGCGTCGTTGCGCCGTTGGCCGTACTGGAGCGCCTTGGTCCAAGTCTCAATAACGGACGGGGGTACGATGCCCCGCAGCACGGCGTATCCATCGCGCAGATAGGTATCGCGGTCGAATTGGGCCTCTAGCTCGTCCAAGTCTAAAATATCGCGGCGCTCGGCCTCCAAGCGGTCCCAGTCTTCTGCCACCCATTGTAGAGGCGTCGGCTCGTCGCCTAGGCAGTCCGGCCGACTAGCCCGAGCTAAGCCGCTGGTCGGGCTGTGTAGGAAGCGTTCCCACAGAGGATCGGCCAATTGGTCCTCGAGCAAGGGGTTGGGGGGCATTGACATCACGAACTCGTCCGCTCGTCAACGCCTGCAAAGAGCGAGGGGAAAAAGCGGTGCGGATCGGCCGGCTCGCCAAAGAGGAGTTGCTGCCGCCGGGTCAGGCCGGTCGGCGGTTGCACGCGCCTGTTGGTCCAAGCCATTTGCGAGACGCAGTATTTGTAGAGCAAGGCGCGCCGCTGGTGGTGCCCGCGCCAAGCGGTCGTCCCGTGGGTCAGGGCCTCGGTGAACAAAGTAACCGAGCCGGCCGGGGCCGAGGGGATGAGCACGCAGGGGGCCTGTTCGGGCGCGTCGGCAATGGGTTGCGGCAGCTTGAAATTGCTCTTGTGGCTGCCGGGAATGCAGCAAAAGCCGCCGCAGTCTGGCCCGGCGTCGGTCAAGTTCCAAGCCGCCACGACAAAGCCGTTGAGGATCTGGTTGTCGCGCAGGGGATGGTACTGGCCCGGCTGCGCCCCGGAGGTGGGCGACGTGGGGCCGTAGTCGCTGTGCAAATGTCCCCTGGACATGCCGTGGCGCAAACACAAGCCATAGATCCGGTCGAGGCGAAAGCAATCTCCTAGGCGGAAGCGCAGCACGGGCATGATCTGGGGGTGGTTGAGCAGGTCGATGAAGGGCTGGCCCCACTCCAAAAAGCCCGAGCCGTCGGGAGCAGCGCCAAAGCGGTTGCCCTTTGCCGGCGGCAGGTGCGCGTCGAGCAAGTGGTTGAGGACGGCCACTTCTTCGGCGTCGAGGACATTTTCGAGCACCAAATGGCCCTGCACGTCGAATAGGTATTGCAGCGTTTCGAGGTCGTTCATGGCGAATGAGGCGGGGTGGCGAAATCCCGGAGAGTGCAAAAGCGACCTCCAATATAGCCAGACCCATCGCACGCTTCAATGAGGCCGGGGCGGTTACACCCCGGAAATGCCACACGTCATTCCCGACGAGAAAGCGATAGGGATAGCTTCAATGAGGCCGGGGCGGTTACACCCCGGAAATGCCCAGCCCCAAGGGGTTGCCAGCCGCGGGTGATCTGCTTCAATGAGGCCGGGGCGGTTACACCCCGGAAATTTGTCCCTTGTTTGGGATAGCAGCCTGAGTCTCTCTTGCTTCAATGAGGCCGGGGCGGTTACACCCCGGAAATTCGCGTCGCGCCAACTTGGACCGAGAAAACGAAGAAATGGCTTCAATGAGGCCGGGGCGGTTACACCCCGGAAATTACTGCTTCGGGAGCAGTACGCGGGGGCCGCTCGTGGTGCTTCAATGAGGCCGGGGCGGTTACACCCCGGAAATTAGGCTTACTTCCGCTCGATTCCCAATACCAAATATCGGCTTCAATGAGGCCGGGGCGTTTACACCCCGGAAATAAGCGTCGGTGACCCGCATACGCGCCGAGAAGGACAAGCTTCAATGAGGCCGGGGCGGTTACACCCCGGAAATCCTGGTCCATCGTCAGGGTCGTCGTCAAGGTCCCTACCGCGCTTCAATGAGGCCGGGGCGTTTACACCCCGGAAATTTTCGTATCGCGATGGATGGCCTGAGATTGGCCGAGCCAGCTTCAATGAGGCCGGGGCGGTTACACCCCGGAAATGACGACGACAGGAGGAGGAGGAGACTGGAGCTGGAGCTGCTTCAATGAGGCCGGGGCGTTTACACCCCGGAAATGCGATCAATGGCCGCGGCACCAAGAGCGGGAGGAGAGGCTTCAATGAGGCCGGGGCGTTTACACCCCGGAAATGTCTGAGCCTCTGTCTGCTCCGTCTGAGCAAGTAATGCTTCAATGAGGCCGGGGCGTTTACACCCCGGAAATCGTCCCTTCGGAACTCTTTGTGTGGCTTAGGCTTCCCACACGTTTTGCGAGCGCTGTCTGCTTTATCCCCTCAGACATGCAGTTTGTTTCCCAAACGCATACCATAATACGACCTATCTCCTTGTAATACAAATAGAAAGCACCATGCGAGGGCTACCGGCCCTTTTTTCTCCATTGAAGCACTCGCAGGGAACACGGCAGATGCCTCGCTAAACAATTGTCGCCTGCCGGCTCGGCACTTGGTATGTCTTGCCCAAACTTTCTACCAGAGGATCGACTTGGTCAGCAGGCCCCAAGTCCATAATCAGGATGTGATCCTCCGCCAATTTGATCAGACCTTCCAACCGCGCGGTCATCTCGGCGCGTCGCCGGGCCGTCAGCCGACACTGAAAGAGCGACAACTGCAACCAATGCCCATAGCCTTTCATCACCTTGAACACGCGCCGCCAACGTTTTGGCTCGGATATGTCGTAGGCGACGATGTAGAGACGCTCGTTGGCCATATTCGCTACCGAGGCAGGTAATGCGGATAGGGGATAATTTCACCCTGCAAATGCCGGGCGAGCAACCTAGCCTGCACCTCAATCAGCCGTCGCATGGAGACGCGATAGCCAAAAAGTGGATGCGTGGTTTCCTGCTCCATACGGCGCTCAAACGCGGCGATGAACGCCTTGCGACCACCGGTCTTTAGCGAGCATGCCGGGCCGTTGTACACAAAGTCCTCCGGCTTGACCTCGCCATTGTTGATGGCCTGAATTACGCAGGAGTCCGCGACAATGGGCCGGAAGGGCTCCATCAAGTCGAGGGCTAGCGCTGGGCGGCCGTGGCGCGGGCGATGGTAGAGGCCCATGTAGGGATCTAGGCCGGTCGCCGAGATCGCGGTCGTGAAAACCCGCGTCAACAAGGCATAGGCCAGCGACAGCATCGCATTCACCGGATCGGTGGGCGGACGCCGATTGCGCTTAGAAAAGGTGAACGCGGCCATGTCCTCTTTCGCACCCGGCGCGATCATCTGCTCAAAGCAAGCGAAATAGATCGCTGCGGCCTCGCCCTCTATGCCCAACAACTGTTGGCTACCTTTGGCGCGGGGCACCCGCTGGACGATTCGCTGTAATCGGACCAAGGCTTCGTTTTTGGCCTCTGCATCCCCATGGACGCGCCAGTTGCGCCGCAGCATGGTCCGCCCATTGCGCACCTTAGCCGCCACCAAATCGCGTGCAAAGGCGAGGCGGCGAGACTCGTCAAAAGCGGCCCGGTACTGCGCTTGGCGCACAGCCACGTTGCCATTGCCAGTCCCCACCGTGTGGCCGAGGAACCAGCCGCCCGTAGAAAACCACGACACTGGAATCTCGGCGTTCATCAGCGCGTGTAGAGCCGGTGTAGTCACCGCGACCGGACCGAACAGGGCGACTTGGGAAACGTCGATCAGGGGCACTTCCACGGTCTCTTCTTTGGTCTCCACCACTAGGCGCTCGCCGCTTTTGCGCAGCCGCGCCCCCGGCGTTTGCACGTAGAGCGGCAGAGCCGGATCGTCGGACGGGTTCAGCGGGCGCGGCGGATACCCCTTGCGGAACAAATTGGTCTCGTCCGGCAGGCAAATTCCAGCCAGCGAACAGCGCGGGCACTTGGGACTATTTTCAAGCGGCGGTGGCCGACGATTATTAGCTGCCGCAGAGCGCAGGCCGGCAATCGCCTCCAATGTCCGGGCGCGGAGTTCGTCGTCTATGACGACCTGCACCCGTTCGCGCGAGCCGGCGTACCAAAGCACGCCCTGCTCAACCGCGTAGCCATTGTCTTCGAGGATCATGGCCTGAGTGCAGATTTGGACGCGCTCAGGCTCGTAGGCTCCGGCCGCGACGTGGGGCCGCTTGCCCTTTTTGAAATCCACGGGCATTGCGGTTCCCGCGTCGATCTCCACGACATCCATCTTGGCGATAACGCCGAGACGCTCCGAGGCAAGGGTGACGGCCCGGGCTTGGGCCATATCCTCGCCGAGTTCGTCGGGCGCGGGCAAGCGACCCCCACCTTCATCAACCCGGCCGTGAGCACGCCGCCCCTCGGCTGTGTCCCCGCTCTCGGCCCACTCGCCTTCCACCCATTCCAAATAGGCCAGCCGCGGACAGTACACCCATTCGTTGACCATGCGGGCCGGGACCAGCGGCGCGTTGGCGTCGGCTGGCGGTGGGGGGAGCAGGAGGGTGAGTTGGGGGTCGGGACTAAGGGGCGGTTGCTATGCGGTTAAAGGCAGCTTCAGTTCTAGTTGCGGCCAACGTGGTATATGCGAGTCGCAAAGGTGGAGGACTGAGAGGGCTGATTTCCAAAACGATTCGAAGGACTCTTTCTTGACGGGCAGCAAGCCGTGGGCCAGCAGCGAGTTGTTTCGTTTCTGTAAATGGTCTTTGAGGCAGTCGTAAATATGAGCTTGTTCGCTAAGTGCTCTGTCTCCGCTGAACTCCAAAATCTGGAATAGATTCTGGACCCCAAGTTTATATGAGCCATCGTTAGGCGGGCCAAATTTCTCGATAACGTCTTCACGACTAGCAGCCGGAAAACACTCTATCGAGACCTTACCCAGTTCAGCACCGAACGCTTGCTTTACAAGCTGCTGACCGCGCAGTTCAACAGCGCGATAAAGCCTACCGATGGCGTCGTCATAGCGCGACTGTTTTGCACGTCTGTCGGCGTTGGCAACTAGTTCAAGCAGAGTTTCTCGCCCAGCAGTCTGAGCGTTGTGTTTTACCTGATCCCCGACAGCTTGCCAATGATCGTGCAGAGATACCAGCCTTTGGTAGAGCGGATAGTCGAGCGAGAGTTCCAATTTCTGGCGCCAACGGCGAAACTCACTGTGGGCTTTCTTAAAGTCGAACCGGTCAGCCAGCCCGAGAGCCTTGGCGAGCCCTGCGAACGCTTCCAAGCGCGCTCGCTGCGCCTCCTCACACTTTAATGCGGCATCCTCAAGAACCGCGGCTGCGGAATCGGCGTAGAAGCCCTTCAACAACCCGTTCGCACGCTCAAGATCGCGCACGGCGTACGTAGTCCACGGATTTTGGCATCTGACGACGCGTTCGGTTCCGGTAACGACTGTACCGAGATTGTTGGAGTCACGGCTAGAGCCGCCCACATAAGTAAAATTTTTGAACCGCTCAACAGCGACAAGCATGAGTGCGGCCGACATGGGCTTCGTGCCGCCGGTAATGTCTATATACACCTCCTCGGGGTCTAGTCTGCGCTCGCCGATCCATCTCTCTATACCGGTCCGAATCTCCTGATAGCAGAGCCCGATATCTTGGTGATCTGAGATTTCTAAATACCCGTATTGAGGAACGTAATCCCGCCCGGGCAATATCTCTTCTTCCACCTGACACCTTGAAGCGTTGGAGACAACAAATAGCGCGTAAGGGGGCCTGCCTTCATCCAGTGCCTTTCGCACCGGTTCGGGCGACCCTCCAACAGTGGCGACCATCCCGCGTAGGCTCATTGGTCGGTTTCCCCTCGCCAGATCATGGGGACAGCGAGCCCAAAGGCAGCTTGAACCGGGTGGATGCCACATGCGGCAAGCGATTCACGCGCACTCTTGCTGAGCAATCGTTCCGGCCCAATAGGGGCACCGTAGAAAGGTTTTAGAAGGTGTTTCGTACGGAAGCAGGCACCGGCCGCCAACATGACCTGCGGACGTTTGAACACGG
Source organism: uncultured Latescibacterota bacterium (assembly GCA_958295495.1). Taxonomy (GTDB): domain Bacteria; phylum Latescibacterota; class UBA2968; order UBA8231; family UBA8231. The sequence continues at coordinate 4,098,688 of OY282352.1, read as the reverse complement.
CCTTGTAGTGGAACTCCGGGGCCAGTTTTCCGTACTTGACGAAGAGTCGCCAGAAACCTTCCACTGGGTCAGTGGCCGCCGGCTGGAACGTTGAGAGGGATGTGAATCCGTCGGCTCCAGGGACATTATCCAGTTCGGGACAGGGGGTTGGACCGCCGTCTAGTTCGAAGCCGCCGTGGCCCACCGAGGAATCGGCACCGTATCCGGTCTGCCCCAGCATTTCCAAGGCTTCCAACAAAATCCGCAGGCCGCCATTGGCAGCGCGAGCAAAAATGGTCAAGTCGCCATCGGGCTTGCTGAGATTTGAAAACGGCACTTCAAAGAGCGCACCGCCGGCACCCGTGGTATTGGAAACGCGGGATATGGTATTGCGCAGCCGTACGCGATCGCGGATCAGGATACCGGGATCTTCCAAGTTTGGTTTCTTCCCCTCTTGGACCCGACAAAAGTCGGCCATAGTCATCCAGCGATATTTCTTGAGGTCCTTGCGCTTCTCTGGAGGCCAATCCCACCACAATGGGAGGCTCGCCGGTGCTGGCAGCGAATCGCCGGGAAAAGCGTCGGAGATGACAAATAGCGGCTCGTGGGCGAGCCACGGCTCCAAGAAGTCCCGCTGGAGCGCATCCTGACCCCAAGAACGCGCCCATGCACACGCCATCGCGCCGAGCAGCGAATCCGCCTGCCAAGGCGTGGTCCAAACCCCGAGGGGCTTCAGTTTCAGGCGGACCAATGTGTCCACAACTCGCCGTCCAATTTGAAATCGTCAAAGCTCACCGCTCCCGAACCCCGGCTCGTCCCACCACCCAGACCCGTCGTCTGCACCAACTCCAAGCCATCGGCGACGACCGCTTGGAGGGCTTCATCACCTTGATGCGAGTTGTCGTTGTGGTCCGTGTACGAGAATTGCTCGTCGAGGTCAAAGACTTGCAGAACGATCTGCATCTCAAACTCCGCCCCCTCAACGACCCGTTCATTCGAGCGCGGATGTTGAGCCGCGCCAGTTTGGCGGTTGATGATATTTTCCGTCTTGTTCTCAATGCTACCACCCTTGCGGAGCCGGCCGTCGCGGACGATGATGCGAGAAGGGCCAAGATTGTTTTGAGGCTTCATGTGCGCTCCAAACAATCGACAAATGGGACACTTTCTACTTCCACATCCACAGGGCCTGTCTTTTTTTTCTCCACCGAATCGACCCAATTGTTTCTCCAACTCGCCTCGCATCTTCCCCTTGAGCGACGAACCTGGAATATAAGGCTCGCGAGTTTCCGGGTTCTTGATCACCGGATTATCGGAACCGCCAATTGCCAACTCGTCTTGCGAACCGCCAATATGAAGGCCGCTTTCGCAACGAGCGGTAAAGGTAATGGTGTGAATGGCAGTTCTTTGCATGTCATTTCTCCTTCATGTATGCGGCCCCAAAGCCGACCAGTGCCTCAAAATGTGGTAGAAAACCATCGAGAAAGGCCCTTCTCGGCTCTTGCTCGGTGACCACCCGTTTCACGTTTTCATCGATGAAATTTTGAAATTTTTGCGGAATTTTGTGCGCCGCGACCGCGTTCTGAGCATGGTAACAGAGTGCCTCGAAGCCAGCAGATACTTGATGCCAGCTTTCGCCGTCAACTTTCAATCGACGTTCAATCTCGCGGCAGTGATTGAAGAAACGGCGTATCTGGCCGGTAGTCATAGCGCCTGCAAAGCACTCTGCCCAAGGGTCGACCTTTCCCTTGGAGACGAAGGCTGGTTGAAGATAGCTTCGGCCTTGGTCATCAGTTTTGAAGTACGAGTCTGGAAATTTTGGCAGGGGCGGCCTGTTACTACCACCGCTGCCACGGTCCCGCCGTTTTTGTTGTTTCGGTCTGAATCCCGCCTTTTTCATAGCATCCTCCATGCTAGTCATCGCGTCCTTCCTTTTGCGGTCGTGTTGCCAACAAGGCATAGCGGAGACTTGCCGCCAATTCGTTTACACGCTGTCCATCGCGCTCTATATATTCGAGCACATGGTTCGCCCAGCGATGAAAGTCGGTGTGGCGTCGGGGCACGTTGCGCTCGATTTGATAAGCCCAGCGGGCCGCGCTCAAAGGCTTAGCACTCTCCGCGAGCCGTAGCAAACGATGCAGCAGCGAGCGCGGAGCCACGCCGGCTTCAACCCAGTCCGCCAGCCGCTTGCCATCGCCTACCACAGGTTTGTGTTGCCTCCAACTCCAATCCGCCCCGAGGGCGGCGCACCGATTCTTGCCCGGACGTTCCTTGGCCGACTCCAAGAGTTCCTCCGCACACTCAACTGCGTGACGGATCGGTACGCGGTAAGAGGTCAGAGCGATTCCAGCACTTAAGGTTAGCGGAGAATACTCTTGGGCCGGACCTGTCTCGAACTCTCTTGCCAGAGTCCCGGCAAAGTCGAGCACGACGTTCCAAGGGCCAACCAGCAGCAGGTCGTCCCCACCGGCATACAGCGTGTAGATCAAGGGCCATGACTTTGCCAACAACTCCTGAATTGTCTGCCCGAAGAACTCGTGCAAACTGTAACTGAAAGATCGCAGCCGACTGTACGACCGGTCTTCGCCGGCAATTTGTCCGACCCGGACGCCCATGTCGTCCACATCGGCTTTCAGCACAGCCAAACGACGGTCGTTGCGGGCTTGCGCTGCGATTTCTTGGAATGTTAGCGGTTCGCGGGAGTCGGAGTGGCGCGGTATCCAGCGGCCCACTTGAAAGGATTCCGGCGTCTGGATTTCCAATGTCTCAAAGGCAACGCCCAGCACTCGCACCGAGCTACCACCGGGGCGCATCCATTTCCATCGCGTCAGGTTTTCACCGAGCTTGCGGGCTTCCAGACAACTTCTACAATGCAGAACCTCCTCACCTTCATCCTCCTGTACGCTCTGCTGTCCTGGAGCTTGGCGGCAGACTTCACACGGCTTGTCAAGTGGCGGTTGGCACCAACCCTCCGGGTTCCAACCGCCGCTGCTTTGCAGCATGGAAAATCCTATACGGCACTTCTGGACTTCCAGACGAGCGCGGGCGGTGAGGGGCGTCTCAGCCCAGCCCAGCGAGAGATGAATCTCTCCACCGGATTCATCCCATAGCTTGCGTTGCAAGCCGGAACGAATCTCCTCAAGGCGAACAGGGTCGGTATCAGGTGGAATCCTTATCAGGAAACCACCCCCGCCCCGGACTAGGACATCATCGTCGGCAATGCACAAACGTTCCTTTATCGTCCAAAGTGCGGCATGTTCAAAGAGTTCGAGCAAGAAAGATCGGGCTCGCAAGCGCTTTGCCTGCGCCTTGCCTGCACTCTTCACACCCAGTACATAACGCTGGATTCCAGAAAAGTCACCAGCCAAATAAACTGCTTTGCTCATAAAAAGGTATCCAATCGGAATGCTACGAATCACCTGAACTCTACTGACGTACAAACATTCCGAGGCCAAAATGGCAGGCATAGCCAAGAGCTAAAGGCCCCTCAACCGGCTCGGAAAACCTCAGGCGCAGTAAGGCCCCTTGCGCGTCGGGTTGCGCCTCTCGCCCGCGCGAGCGGAAGCGGTGAAAATGCACTGGGCGGCGGGGAGCACCATGGATATCAATGTCGGGCAAGAGGCTGACCTGAACAAGCCCCGTGCGCGAGCCGGCCCCCATCTCTCGACGCTTCCAAAGCCGGTGTATCTCGCCTTCATAGCCGGCCTTTTTCAAATAACCGGCCGCCAAAAAGGGCGTTGCGCTGACCCATTCAGCGGAGCAGCCGAACAGCCGCGAGCTGTCCGCAAAGTCCGCTGGGACGCCAAAGCCCTCTAGGGCCAGTCGCCATTCCCGGCGGCCGGTCTCTGCGTTCCCCTCTTTTCCACTGGAGTCTTTTTTGCCGACCCACAATCGGGTCAAGCGGTCCAGCTTTTCGCGCACTTTGGCCTCGAACCCTTCTTCTGCATAAACCGATATGTGATCGATCCAACCATCATTGTCAGCGTCTTCGGGCAGCCAAAAAGCGTGCGAGTGCCGACCATCTCGCAAAGGTTTGTCGTCGGGACCGCGGCCCGATATCACCGACGGTGCTTTGGGTCTCCCGTTCTCCCAACCAAACTTGGAAAGCGCAGCCAGCCGCATGAGTTCGCCGATCTTGACCGCGTCTTCAATGCGAGGTTGGGGCCGGCCGGCTAGAACATAGCGGGCCACGGTGAAATCCCTGCGGTCGTCAGTCGCCTCGCGAATCTGGATCTGGACGCGCCGCGGAATCGGCGACAGTGGCGGACGGATGTAAACGATCTCGCGGGTGGCCGGTGGCCGGTTCCAGCGGTACTCTTGGTAATCGGCCGTATCGAGGGCTAAGGCGTCGGCCAAGCGGGCGGGCAGGGTCGGCCCGAACACCTTATTGTGCGCTCTTTCGAGTGCCTTGGACGTGGGGGGCCTCTTGCCGGAAGCAGCAGCGCGAGAACGCTCGGCATCGGCGGCTTTCTCCAGCAGACGCGTGCGTTCCGCAGCATAGTCGCTGGCACTGCGCGGCGCGAGCACCCGCACCGCCTCCCCGTCAATGCACTCGTTTTGGCCGATCGGGCGGCAGTTTGCCTCTTCCTCCCAACTGCTTGTCGCTTTGCAGTCGGCCCAACTCTCGGCACGGCCCAAGTAGCCAATTCCCTCGGCGAGATCGGCCGCCAAGTCGAAGAGGTCAGCGTCCAATTCGAGGGCTGGCCAAGCCACTGCGATCTTCTCGCCTTTGGGAAGGTGTGCGAAGGCATCGAAGACGAGCGTCTTCTTCTCCGGCGCGGGCATGTAATGCCGGGTATGCGCGTGGATCGCGCCTTCGGGCAGGTGATAGATCGGCGCATCCTCGGCGAGCGCGTCCATTAGCCGGGCGAGTGCCTCTTCGGACCAGTGCCCCCGGTCTCCTTTGCGCCAATAGCTAGCGACGAGCGCACGGAGAATCCGCCACGGCTCCGGCGGCCAAGCAACATCGGCTTCGTTGACGTGGCGTCCCCACGGCGTGGCGTGATAGCGGCCCGCGGGAAAGCTGAAAGTAAGCGCGAACATTTGAGACCTATTTCTGATAAGTGACCGTAAGCACCCGCGGCTCGTGAAACCGGCCTTGCTGCGCCACCGCTTCGATCAGTTGAGAAAGTTCGTCGCAAAGCGCATCCAGCGACGGAAGGGCAAACCCTTTGGGCCGCGTAATCGAATGTTTTACCAGATCAAGATCGCAGGCCGTGCGGAGGCGCAGCCCCTCGTCGAGGAACTTCTGAATCTTGAATAGAGCGAGCGCAATCAGCAGCTTCTCGGCCGCTTCTCCCAGCCCAAACGAGCGAATCTGGCGCAAATCCAAGTTGAAGTACGCGACGATCTCTTTCGAGGTCCACTCGTCGCGGGCGAAAGGAACGTTGCCGAAGCCTTTTGAAGTGTCCCCCGCCGGATTCACGGCGTCGTTCTTTACGCCACCGCTCGTGGAGACCTTGGCATCTGCCGCCTCAATGAAAGCGGAAAGTGTACGCGACAAGCGCAAGCGCCCACCCGCTAGCGCCTTCTTAGCCAAGAAGACGCCGTGCAGCAGGGCGTTTGTATCGAATTCCAGCAAGACCCGTGCGAGTTCGCCGAGATTGACCCGGCCTTCTTCCATGTCTGCGAGGCGTTCCTTGAGGATATTAAAGACGGTCTTGTCCTTGCCTTCGAGGATATAGGGCGAATTCAGCCGATGCGCTTCGAGGACGGAGTTAGTCAACGGTTCGTTATCCACATCCACAACCTTGACGAGCGGTAGGCCCCTCAAGGGCTTGACCCAGTCGTCCGAAACCTCGTCCCAGCAGACCGTTTCAAGGCGATTGGCCATGCTCTGGGCACTTTCGACGAGAACCACCTGCCCAGCTCCATCAGGGGCCTCGTAAGCAGCATGGCCGAGATCGGGAAAACCCGTCGGCTGAAAGCGCGTTCCCTGCACGGGCTTCAGGGTGGCCTCTATCAGCAGGCGGGGCTGACCGGAAAGACTGGAAAAATCAATCGACATCTTCGTTCTCCTTTTCTGCGGGATAGGCCCGCTCCATAAGGGTTTGTAAACCGTATCCGTCGAGCGGAATGAGCAGAGCCGCGGCGAGGCGACGACCGATTATTGTCTGTGGAATTCCGGGACTATCAAACGGGCAGGCAATGCCCGAGGCGCGAGCGCGGGCAAGTGCTAGACGCACGGCCTCTCCGACGCCACCGCTTCGCAATCGTGCGATCAAGCCTGGAGGAATCGGGAGCTTACAGGCTGGCGGAACCAGTCCCTTTTCCGCGAGCACCTTGAGGTTCACGGCGGGCGCAAAAATCGGTTTCAGCGCAGCATACGCGAAAGGCACAACGGGATGGCGAGCATGTTTCGCAAAGCCAAGTCGTGCTGGCTGTGCCCAGATCAGCCCTGCGAGCAAACGCGCACACCGAACATAGTTGAAGTTCCCTTCTAGGAATGCTGCAATATCCGCCAGTCTCGCCGGTGCCGTCGCATTGAGCGGAGCGTCGATAGCCGCATCGATCAGGCGGCGTTGGAGCACCGCGATCAAATTGGCCTCAAGGCCGCTCGCTCCCCATACCACCCGGGTTTGGTTCTGAGCATCCCACCCACGCCGCCGTTTGGGTATCGTCTCAGCGGCAAGCGGAGCAAAATGCGCGGCCAGTGCTATTCGCTTCTTTGGGGCGGCGGTGTCCTCGCTCGTATCGGTGCTTAGTGCTTCGTCCTCTGCGGGTGCATCCTGCTGAGGATTTTCGCCATACGACCACCCTAGGCTCGCCAGTGCCGCGGCGACTCGGTATTCTGGCGTCTCATCGTCGGCCATGCGTACCCACTCGGAGGATAAGCGCGGTGGCGGTGAGATTTTTTCGAGTGCGTCCCGACTGTCTCTGAGCCATCTGACCAAATCGCCCAACGAACGGAGCGCACCTTGCACGGAGCGCGGGCTGACATGAGCCTCACTCATGGCGAAAAGCGCATGTTCGAGTTGCTTGACCGCCGTTTGAGCACGGGCAGGTGCTCCTTTTTCCCGCGCCAACCGACGCACCCGCCTGAGCCAGTCCCCAGTATCGAGATCGCGGATCAATTCCGCCGCTTTCGAGGGGTGCGACCCGACGCTCAGGGTGCCGAGAGGGGCCGCGAGATACGCCTTACCCGACCGCATCACAAAGCCGTACCGCGCAAAGGCACTCACCCCACGGCTCGTTCCGAGACTTGCGGCGGCCCGCGCAAAATCCAAGCCATCTCGCGCCGTTTTGCCGTTGAGTACAGCGCGGCCTTCTTTCAGAAACGCTTCAAGTTCGCGATAGCCTGCCGGTTGGTCCCACAGAGGAGCCCAAAATTCCGCCCGTGCATTTTCTTCATCGGAATCCGACACCCCACCCCACCCGGCGCCAGTTGGCCGCACAGTAAAAGGGAAACTCGCCCCCAATTCAGGCGATCCCTGATGCCGGCGCGTCGCTGCACCCGCGAACATTATGGTCCCTTCAAGTGCCAGCACGAAATCCCACGGGTTGACGTTTGAATCCGCCTCATAGCCAGTACTCGCATTGGGGCCGCCCGCCGCGCCCGGTGCGAATTGGCCGATGGCGACTTTGTGGAAGCCCCAAGTCCCTTCGGCAAAAAGAGAGGTCCGCAGCAAACGCGCCGCGTTTTCTTTCGGCTTGCCGGTATCGACATTGAATAATGTGGACGCGAGACGCTGCATGAAGTTATTGGTGAAGTCGAGACGTCCGTCGTTTCCTCCCGTTCCGAGAAGCTGGGGAAAATTGAGGTGGTCGCCCGAAAGTGCCAGTGCCGCGTCGAGCCAATCAAGCGCGACGTCTGCTAGACAGCCGCGAAGCCCCGCCACAAAACGGGCCTTGTCTTTACCCTCCGGGCGCTTTTCCAACCCTTGCTTTTGGATTTCTTGAAAAGCGGCCTTTATCGCATCCGCAATAGTCAGAAACCGGGAAGCGACCTTAGAGCCTGCAATAGGCTCAATGCCTTCCTTATTGTCACTGGGATAGAACCCGCTTCCCCCATTCCACGGTGCGATGATCGGGCTAGGTGCATAATCTTCGAGGAAAAAGCGCGTCAGTGCCTCAGAGTCGAGGCTGGTGCGTAAATAGAAGCACTCGTTTTCCCACCAGCCGCGTACCTCCGAGTCGGCGGCGGCTCCGCTCACACTGCTCGTTGGGCTTGCGATAAGGCGCAATACACCAAGTGCCTTCAAGTAGCTCGCCAGCGGCGTCGGCGAGCATCCGGCGAGGGTTATCGCGTTAGTCGTCATATCCGTCCTCCTGCGCTTCTTTTGCCGATGCCCGCCAATCCGCAATCCGCACCAATGCCTCCAGCCACGCGAGTCGGAAGGGGCCGTACTGGGAAAGCAAATTGCTCGTCCGCTCGGTCCAACTCGCGCCGGTTTCTGGATGCTTCCCCAACTCCATCACGGATAGTGCCAGCGGCCCCCCGGCCCAAGTCTCCCCACCACCCAAGGCGACAGATGGAACCTCATCGCCCTCCCACACGCCGCGGGCAAAGCGGGGACTATTCTCTCCCGTTGCTGGCCTTTCGACAGGAAGCGGACGCAAGTTTAGGCGCACCTTGCCGTGATGGGCGGCGATCAGGTACGCGACCAGATCCGCCTCGCGCGCCCAGCCTGCTTGGGTGAGGAACGCGAGCGCAGACGCCAGTTCGTGCCGGAAGTACGCCCGTCCCTTTGCCCGGTCGTATTTCGGGGCCTTGGCCAACAACCCCTCTGGCCGTGAATCGGACTCCGGGTCATTGGCAACCATTCGCGCCTGAAACTCAGCGTGTGCCTTGCCGAGGTCGTGCCAGTACGCAGCTTGGACAATCGCGGCTTTCCCGTCTCCACAAACGCCGAGGCCATCGCACAGTAGTCCCGCTTCAAAAGCCACGTTGTCCAGATGTTTCGCCAGTCTCACGAATCCCCCCTGCCTGCTGTCGGCGTCGGCGTCACTCGACTCATCTGCTGCCGACAACTTCGCTTCTAGCTCTACAGGCTCGACTGCTGCTTTTATGGCCAGATCAAACCCCGTCTCCGGTGCGTATCCCCCGGCACTCGCAGGAACCAACAAGACCAAACCCGGCCAAGGTTCCTCTCGGAACACGGTCCAAGCCTTCTTAGCTCCCGCCTGCGGGTCTATGCGGAACACCTTCTGTTTTTCCTTTTGTCGGATACTCTTGAACCAGTCCCGGGCTTGTCTTATCGGAACTGCACAAAGCTCGTCCCGCGTCGGCGCAAGCTGATCTTCCGGTCCAGCCGACAAATCGCGCCAGAAGACGCGAATATCAGTATCCTCGGCATCGCGGATATAGGGAGCAATATCGACATCAAAGCCAGTCAAATCTGGATCCGTGTCGTAGAGGTCTAGCATATCCCTAGATCGTATCACCCGCTGATGGTCGCAGTCATCGGAGGCGGGCGGCGCGAGATTGGACGGCCGGGCGTCTGTCAACGCGGCAATCCGCTCGCGTCCGATTTTGAGCTCGTCAATCGCATAGGGTTTGGCCAGCGAATCATCGAGGTCGCCGTCAATGAGCTCGATCCAGCGGATCGTCCCGCCGCCAGAATCGTTCAACTCGCCGTAGCGGTTCACCCGACCGAACCGTTGAACGAGGGACGAGGCGGGCGCGAGTTCAGTGAGCATGACCGCCGCCGAAAGATCAACACCCGCTTCAATCGCCTGTGTCGCAACGACGATCAAGTCTTTCACCTCCCCAAGCTCTGGCAGCTTGTCCATCTGCTCTTTGCGATCTTTGGGCCGAAAGCGCGAGTGGATGAGGGCGAGGTGAGCGGGCGGATTCTTTTTCTGGAGTGCCTTATGTACAGCTTGGGCTCGGGCGACGGTATTGACCACCACGAGCGTCGTGCAATTCTCTCGGTGCAGCCGCAGAGTTTCATCCGCCAATGCCGTAGCGTAGGCATCCAGATCGGCCTTCTTGGCACTCACTGGCGCAACGGACGCTTGCTGAATCGGCTTGGGCGCGTCAATCAGCTTGCGGACATGCGGCGATTGCGCGTCTTCAGGGAAATCGTCTGGAACGCGCCAAACCTTCGGACTTTGTTTGAAATCAACCGTGTCTAGCCAGTCTGGATGAAGGGTTGCCGACACCCAGAGACTGCGCGAGGCAATCTCCGTCCCCAATTTGCGGCGAAAACCTTCAAGTTGCGTGGAGGTCGCCAACCCCGAGCCCATGAGTTGCACCTCGTCAAAGACCCACTGCGCGTCATTGTGCAGCAACGCGAAGTCCACCGGCCAGCGGAAGCGACTCATGGCGTACCCCCGCATCAGGGCGCGACTGAGCAGCATGTCTTGGGTCCCAATCAGGATGGCCGGACGTTCGGGTCTTTCAAACCAGCGCGGCTCGTCCATGCCACCCATGAGGACATGGACTCCGGTTTGGGTTTGGGGATCCGGGAGGCGCGATTTCCAGTGCGGATCTGCTCGGCCTAGCCGACGCAGCCATTCTTTGACATTCCGCTCTGTCTGATCGACGAGCGTACGCATGGGAAGGCAATAGACCAAGCGACGTGGAGGCGCGTATTCGTCAACGATGTGCTGCCAAGCCCAGCCGAGCACCACTGCGGCGGTCTTGCCAAGTCCAGTCGGAGCGATGAGCGCGTCCGGCCAAGCCCGCTCTGCGAGTGCTTGCTGATAAGCGAAAGGGCTGAGGTCTTTGCCGAATGCTGTGGAAAAAAATTGATCGAAGGTCATACCCCCTATTCCTTATTGTTTTTCTTCGCGAGGATTTCACCCACGACCTCGGCGACTTCCCGTTGGCTTTGCCGCAGCAACTCGATTTCGTATGGCGTCAGCATCCGGTAAGCGGGCGAGGTGCCTATTATTCGCTTGAGTTTGATAGTCGAAGGGGTAAGTCCAGTGTCCTCGCCCTTTGAAGGCTGCTCCGCGTCGTTGACAGAGTTCATGTCGTTGCTCTTTAGCTTAGAGGAATAGGGCTTGCCGGCTTCATAGAAGTTAAACTTTTATTCAATGTAAATACCCATCCAACGCTCACGCCCGCTCGACGTCAAAGGCCGCCAAGTCGCGCCCTTCCTTGCTGAACTCCACGCCAATCAGGTAAATCGGCTGGCCCAAGGCGCGGTACTTATCCGCATACCGCCGCTCCTGCAACTGCGCCATCTCCACGCCCGCAGACGCCATCTCGACCACCTTGAACTCGAACAGATAAACGTGACCGTTAAACAGAACCACCATGTCCAGTCGGCCGTGGCTGGTGCTGTCTTCCACCGCGATGTCCCACTCGTAGAGAATGCTGCCTCCAGAGCCTGTTGAAGATCGGAGGCCGCCATTTCAGCACCTGTTCTTAGGACAGTGTGCGCCTGCTTCTCACTGGTGCCCTTCCTCGCTCTCCTCGCCCCCTCCCTTGCTAGGCCCGCCAATCCGCAGAACATGCCCATCCAAGTCCGCAACTAGCATTTCCCGCGCCCCCCAAGGCTCGTCGACGGGCACCTGCTTTATGTCCGCCCCTGCTTCCACGTACTCGTCGTGCAGCTTGTCAACATCACCGACGCTGTAGTAGATCCACACAGGTCGTGCACCCTGCGAATTCTCAGAGAGAAAGATATGTACCTCGCCATTGGATACGGAGGCAAAGGTCTTGTCTTCCTCCTCACCGGGCCAGTCCCAGTCCTTGCTGAAACCGAGAACCGAAGTGTAGTGCTCGATGCTTGCCTCGACGCTTTCGACGTTCAGGATCGGCGTCATCGCAGTGAACGCCGTGGGTTCGGACCCGGGACCATTGTCGTGGTTCTCGTGGGCACCAACGCCGACGGCGATTCCTGTAACTACTACTGCTGCGGCAATTCTGCGACCTCTCATGATTTTCCTCCCGTGGATGAGTTCAAGCCGGTAGAATTCGCTTATAGTCCTTCAGGCGGGCCAAAGTACCGCGTGTGCCGAACCCGGTCAATGTTGACAGCCGCCCTCCAGCGCGAAGATATTAGGGCCTGTTCACCCCAACTCAGGAGACGCGCCGTGCCCCCCAAACCGCCGAATGTCGTCCTCGTATTCGCCGACCAATGGCGTGCCCAAGCCTGCGGGTACGCCGGCGACCCCAACGTGCAAACCCCCAACTTGGACGCACTAGCGCGCCGCAGCGTCAACTGCACCCACGCGGTGTCTGGCTGCTCGGTGTGCTCGCCAGCGCGGGCCTCGCTCCTGACCGGTCAATACCCCCTCACCCACGGCGTTTTCGTCAACGACGTGGAGTTAGGCCAAGACGCCACGAGCCTCGCGCAAGCTTTCGGCGCGGGCGGCTACGACACGGCCTATATCGGCAAGTGGCACATCAATGGCCGCGGCCGCTCTCGCTATATTCCGCCCGAGCGGCGGCAGGGCTTCGAGTACTGGAAGGTGCTCGAATGCACCCACGACTACAACCGCTCTGCGCACTATGCCGGCGACTCGGACGAGCGGCTCGTGTGGGAAGGCTACGACGCCTTGGCCCAGACCCGCGACGCCCAAGCGTACCTGCGCAACCGAGGCGGCTCCACCTCGACCAAGCCCTTTTTGCTGGTCCTGTCGTGGGGGCCGCCGCACGCCCCCTATCACACGGCCCCGCAAGCGCACCAAGCCCTGTACGATCCGGCCGCTATTGCCTTGCGGCCCAACGTGCCAGCCGACTGGGCCGAGCGAGCGCGGCAGTGGCTCGCCGGGTACTACGCCCATTGCACGGCCCTCGACGACTGCGTCGGCGCACTGCTCCAGACCTTGCAGGAGGAGGGGCTGGAACGAGAAACGGTCTTTCTGTTCTTCTCGGATCACGGCGACATGCTCGGCTCGCAGGGCATGGACAAAAAGCAAAAGCCCTACGAAGAGTCCATCCGCGTACCGTTCCTGCTGCGCTATCCGGGGATGGACGCGGTCGGTCGCCCGCTCGACGCGCCGATTGACCTGCCGGACATCATGCCGACCCTGTTGGGCCTGTGCGGCCTGCCAGTCCCCTCAACGGTGGAAGGGATCGACTTTTCCGGGTATCTGCAAGGCGGCCCAGACCCCTCGGACGGCACCGCGCTCTTGCAGTGTCCCCAGCCCTTTGGGCAGTGGTGGACCGGCGTCGGCGGCCGGTCCTACCGGGGCTTGCGCACTCGCCGCCATACGTACGTGCGCGCCCTAGAGGGGCCGTGGCTGCTCTACGACAACGAAGCCGACCCCTTCCAACAGGACAACCTCGTGGGACAGCCCGGCCAGCAGAGCTTGCTGGACGAATTAGACGCCCACCTAACGCGCCGCCTCGCCGCAGCCGACGACCCCTTCCTCCCCGGCCCAGCCTATCTCAAACGCTGGGGCTACCAAGTAGATGCGCGAGGCACCGTTCCCTACGCGGAGTGATTGATAAATCCCATTCCCCTCCCCATATTCCCCATCCATCCTTACCACCCACAAACGAGGTATCCAAATGCCCTCATCCTTCTCCTACGCATCCCTCGCATCCTTGTCCCTCTTGCTAGTGATTCTAGCGGTTCGCTCGTCCTCAGCGGCGGCTTGTGGCGACGGACAGGTGCTCCAAGTCGGGTTCTACGCCTTTTTTGAGCCGGTCAGTTACAGCGCAGACCCCGATCCGGGCACGGCCGGATTCAACGAACATCGCGGATACGAAGCGGATCTATTGACCGCCCTAGAGGCCATGGACAGCGCGGGATTGTCCTTTGAACGCAGGGCCATCGCCGAGTGGCCCGATATATGGCTGCAATCGGCCGGGCCGGAGTACGACTTGGTCGGCGGCGGCATCACCATCCTCAACTCCCGCACCCGCAATGCAGCCGGCGAACACCTCGTGAACTTCACGTCTGGACACATAGCCTTTCGGCAATCGCTGCTAGTGCGGGCCGAAGACGCCGAGCGCCTTGCCAGCCACAGCGACCTGACTAGCGAAGATCGGGTGGGTGCGCTGAGCGGCACCACGGGCGAGTTCCGCCTACTGGAGCTGACCGGCTTAGTTGATGCCAACGGCGTACTCGCCGCTGGTACGCACATCGAGACGGCCGAGGGCGAGCTCGTGGCCGATGGCACAGCCGATTACACCATCACCGCAGCCGGCGCGTCGTCCAATCTCGAAGGGCGACTGCGGCTGGAGCCACCTGACGCCAACATGCCGCAAGTGATTTACCTCGGGCAAGAGACCGGCGAGATAGAGCTGCTAGAGGCCCTCGGCGCCGGCCGCATCGACGCGGTCGCCCGCGGCGAAATCGGCAACCGCGACGCGAGCCACGCTTCCAACGGCGAGTTTGCGGTCGTGGCTCTCGACGCCGACGCCGAGCAGGGCGGGTTCACGCTCGCCGTAGAAGACGCCGCTCTAGCGGCCTGCATAGACGACAAGATCAACTATCTCACCGACAACCAGCGCATTGGCTACGGCGATTGGCGCGCCGATCCAACCATTTTCATGCAGCGCGCCGAGCAGTGGACCTCTTCGACGGCTATGGTCGAGACGACGTGGGGGTGGATCAAGAGCCTTTGGTGAGAGCTCCCCGCATTCAGGCATCACGAGATAGCTCGCAGCACAAATCCTTCACAAGGAGCACAACCATGTATAGAGCTGGAGTCATTGGCTGCCGCGGCATTGGCGCGGCCCACGCCACCGGAATTGTCGGGTCGGACCGCGCCAGCCTCGTGGCGGCTTGCGACCTCGACGAAGCAACCCTCCACGAGTTCGAGCAACGCTGGCCAGACGCGCCCCTATCCTTGTACCGCGATCACCGCGAGATGCTCGCCCGCGCATCGCTGGACATCGTCACCGTCGCCACCTCGGATCACCGCCACGCCGACTTAGTCGTGGATGCGGCCAACGCCGGGGCCAAGGGCATCTTCTGCGAAAAGCCGCTGGCCACCAACCTCGCAGACGCCGACCGCATGATCGCCGCTTGCGACGCCAACAACACCACCCTGTCGGTCGATCACACCCGGCGCTTCATGCCCTTGTGGCGGCACGCCAAAGAAGCAATCGTCGATCGCGGCGTCATCGGCCCGGTGCAATACGTCGTCGGCACGCTCTCCGGCCCCCGCGCCATGCTCTTCCGCAACGGCACCCACACGCTCGACGCTATATGCTACTACGCCGGCGAGCAGCCTCAGTGGGTGGTGGCCGAGCTAGAGGAAGGATACGAGGACTACGCCGAGTACCGCGGCGACGGCGGCCACGTGCCGGCCACCGAGCCAGGGGCCAACGGGTACATTCACTTCTCTGGGGGGGTGCGGGGCTTCTACATCGGCGGCTCTAAGACCACGCCGTCGCCCAAGCAGCAACTCGAAGTGGTCGGCACCACCGGACGAGTGCTCCTCGGCAGCGACAGCGGTACCCTATATCGCGGCGACGAGCCCGAACCCCTCGCGCCGCCGACTTGGCCGGTCGAGGGTATTCCCGCCGGCATCCACGAGCTGATCTCAGCCATGGATCAAGGCGTTGAGTCGGTGTCGCCGGGCCGAGCCGGGCACACTGTAGTAGAGCTGATTATCGGGTTTTTGGAATCGCAGAAACAGGGCAACGCGCCAGTGCCCATCCCGGTGCCGAGAGCCTAAGCTGGACTTAGGCCATTTTGAGCCCCTAAAGTAGGCCGCTATTTGGACGGGAGACGAGTCCGGCCAAGGTGCTTTCGCGCAGCCTGTTTCAGATCAACTATCGGGAAGACCTAGCGTCCATAGAAGAGCGATTCCGCGTTTGGCTCGAGGCGTGTTTAGTAGCCGGACTGCGTAACTGGCGCTCTGCTGATCTCTAAAAGGCGCTTGCGGGTTGGGGCGTCCACGACGCTCATCACCCCATCCCCGCCTAGGCCAACTCCACGACCACCCGCCCATCCTCCACCCGCACCCCATAGGTCCGCACCCGCACCTTTTCAGGCTCGCAGAGCGAGCGGCCCGTGCGCACGTCGTATTCCCAGCCATGCCACGGGCAGCTCAGGATTTCGCCGGCGCGGGCCAAGACGATCTCGGCCCCTGGACGACGCGCCAGCACCGTGCCCCCAACCCGACCGTCCGACAGGCGCGCCCCTTGATGCGGGCAAACGTCGCGGAGCGCGTACCAAGCATTCCCCTGCCGCACGATGGCCAAACCCCGTCCCTCGACCTCGACCCGGCGGACCTCGCCATCGGCAAAGGCATTGATCGGCCCTATGTCAATGCGCCGCGAACCCATAAAATGCCTCCGCATTATCGACCATGATGCCCCGACGCAACGCGCCGTCAATCGCCGGAGGCAGGGCGCGGGCTGGCGAGTCAAAGTCCCAATGCGGATAGTCCGTGGCGAACATCAGGAAATCCTCGCAGCCGATCATGTCGATGATGTGCAACAAATGCTGGGGGTCGTCTGGCTCTTCCATGGGTTGGGTCGTGGCGCGAAAGTGCTCGCGGATGTATTCGCTGGGCCGCTTCTTCAGCCACGGCACCTCGCTGCGCAAGCCCCGGTAGTTTTTGTCCAGCCGCCACAGCAGCCCGGGCAACCACGCGAATCCCCCCTCGATAAGCGCGACGCGCAGCTTGGGGAACTCGCAGAATACCCCTTCGCAAACAAGGCTGATGACCTGCGCCTCAAAGGCTTGCGACATGGCCGTGTGATCTTCGATGTAATAGGAAGGCCAGCCGCAGGCCGTAATGGGCTGGCCGCTGCCGCCGAAGTGGATGCCCACCGGCAGGCCAACCTCGCAGGCCGCGGCAAAAATCGGCCTAAACTGCCGCTTGCCATAAGGCGCACTCGACCGCACCAACAGCAACACCTGCACAAAGCGCGGATCAGCCGCGGCCCGCTTGATTTCCGCGGCCGCCGGCGTCGGGTCGTTGGCATTGACCACAATCGAGCCGCGCCAGCGCGGGTCGTGGTCGAGCCAAGTGTGCGCGGTCCACTCGTTGACCGCCCGCATCAGGGCGTTGGCAAAGTCGAGGTTGTGCAGGGCCGTCATGCCGTAGAGCGGGTTGAGCAAGGCCACGTCAATGCCCCAAGCGTCGAGCAACTGGGTGCGCGCAAAATCCGGGTCGCCGCCCGGCTTTAGGCCCGAAGGCGGCCAAGCATCGCGCCGCGCAGCTTGGGCAAACCCCTTGGGATAGATCGGCCCGGGCGGGCCGCTAAACCCGGATTGCCGCACGTACGCCTGCCAGCGCACCGACAAAAAGGGCATGAGATCGTCGATGGAATTCGGGTAGTTGTGGACGTCGCAGTCGAGCAGGGAAAAGGCCGCCGGGGCCGCGACTTGGACGGCGCATTCGGTTTGGGACATGGTAGCGATTGGGGGTGAAGGGTTTAGGGGCGTCCCTTGTGAACGCCCTAAAGCTAGAATGGGTGCGAACAGGGGCCGCGTCAACTCCTCGTGCGCGGGCGGAGCAGATTTGTTCGCCGGCCTCATTTGGTAGTATAATATGCCAATGCCTGCGTCACTCGCCGATCTCGAAGCACGCTATCGCCGCGCCAGCCCGCGCTCCCGCGCCCTTTTTGAGCAGGGCCGCGCCTATACGGCCGGTGCGGCCAAAGGCGCGTATTACTACCCGCCCTATCCGCTCACCATGGCCCGCGGCAAGGGCTGCTACCTGTGGGATGTCGATGGCCGGCGCTACGTCGATTGCGCCAACCACCACACGGCCCAAGTCCTCGGGCACGGGCACGAGCGCGTGGAGGCGGCCGTGCGCGAGCAGATGCAAAAGGGCCTTGCCTTGGGCGCGCCCACCGGCATTGAGAGCGAGATCGCCCGCACGATGTGCAGCCGGGTGGATGCGCTGGAGCGGATTCGCTTTGTCAACTCTGGCACCGAGGCCACGCTGCACGCCATTCGCCTGGCGCGGGGCTACACGCGGCGCGGCAAAATCGCCAAGTTCGAGGGCGGCTACCACGGCAGCCACGACGCCGTGGAAATCAGCGTGGCCCCGCCCCTAGACCAAGCCGGCCCAGCGGATGCGCCCGTCGCGCTGCCGACAGCCGGCGGCATGTCCCCGTCGGCCGCGTCCGAGGCCGTCATCCTTCCCTACCACGACCCAGAGGCTGTCGAGCGACTCGTCGCCGCACACGCCAGCGAACTCGCCTGCGTCCTCTTCGACCCCAAGGCCGGCATCATGGACGTCCAGCCGGACTTTGCCCGCGCCGTGCGCGACATCACCCGCCGCTATGAGGTCTTGCTCATTTTCGACGAAATCGTTGGGTTCCGCACGGGCACGGGCGGGTTACAGGGCCTGTACGGCATTGACCCGGACCTGAGTTGCTTTGGCAAGCTCATCGGCGGCGGCTTTCCGGTGGGGGCCTTTGGCGGCCGGGCCGACCTGATGGACCTGTTCGACAACTCGCAGCAATCCACCGGCTTTTTTCAGAGCGGCACCTTTAGCGCGCATCCCGTGGCCATGGCCGCCGGCTTGGCGACCCTGAGCGAGTTGACGCGGCAAACCATCGCCCATCTGAACGCACTCGGAACGCGCTTAAAGGACCAACTCAACGCGCTTTTTGCCGCCCGCGCGGTCGCCGCCCAAGCGGTCTGCACCGGGTCGGTCTTCAGCATCCACTTTGCCCGCGGCCCCATCGCCAACTACCGCGACCTCGCCGCGACCGACAAAACCCCCATTCAGCCGCTCTTTTTCTCGCTCATTGAACAGGGGTACTTCCTCGGCCCGGGGCTGGGCATGTGCGCGCTTTCTGCGCCCATGGACGCCGAGCACATCGACGGCTTAGTCGCCGCTGTGGGGAACGCGCTGGCGGAGATAGCCTGAATTTGGAGGAACCCATGCCCGTGCTCAGCCCCGAACAAATCGCCCAGTACCAGCAAGACGGGTACACCACCTTGAAAAATGCCCTCTCCGCAGAAGACGTGCGCGTACTCCGCACCCATATCGAAGGGATCGCCTCGGGCGCGCTGCCCTTCCCGGAGGCTCGCATTGAGTTCGACCCCAACGCGCCCCGGCAACGCCACATCGATCACTTGCGCAAAATCAACGGCCCGTCCCAGTGCGATCCGTTCTTCCGCGACCACGCAGCGCGTGAGCCTCTTCTCGCCGCAGCCGCCGACTTGCTCGGCCCGGACGTCAAGCTCTTCGGCGACCAAGTCTTTATCAAGGGGCCGGGCGGCATAGAAAAGACCTATCACCAAGACTCCGCGTACTTCCACGTCGAGCCGATGGCCCTCGCCACCGCTTGGGTCGCCTTAGACGATGTAACCCTTAAAAACGGCTGCTTGTGGGTCGTGCCGGGCAGCCACCGCGAAGGGCTAGTGGACCACAGCGAGGTGTGGGTGGTCGGCCCGCGGCAAGACAAGAAAATTCCCGACGCAGCCATCGACCGCCAGCGCGAACGGCCCATCCTGCTGCAAGCAGGCGACTGCTCCTTCCACCACAGCCTGCTCCTGCACCGCTCCGGCCCCAACCAGACCACCACGCGCCGCCGCGGCATGGCCACCCACTACATGAGTGCGCACTCGCGCTGGACGGGCCGCCCCGAGGACAAGCCCGAATATCCCCTATTGCGAGGGCAGGAACGCGCTGGCTGCGTCTGACGCACCTCCTCCAACAAAAGGAATATCCATGAGCCAATACTGGATTGAAGACGGACAAACGCTGCTGTTCATCGGCGACAGCATCACCGACTGCGGTCGGCGCAGTGGAGAGGCCCCGCTGGGCAACGGGTACGTGCGCCTGTTCGCCGAATTGGCCACGGCCCGCTTCCCCCAGCGGCGGGTCCGCTACATCAACAAAGGCATCGGCGGCAACCGCGTCCCCGACTTAGCCGGCCGCTGGCAGGACGACGTGCTCTACCACCGGCCGGATCGGCTGGCCGTCAAGATCGGCATCAACGACCTGCACAGCTATTTGCGCGGTGCCGAAGACGGCGTCGATCCAGCCCGCTTCGCCGCTGTTTATGAGCACTTATTGGGGCTTACCCAAGACGAACTGGGCTGTCCCCTCGTATTGCTCACCCCGTTTTACATTTCAACCGACCACAGCGGCCAGAACATCCGCAGCCGGGTGCTCGAACTGCTGCCTCGGTACATCGAAGTGGTGGAGCGGCTGGCCGAGCACTTTGACGCCCGCCTAGTGCGCCTGCACGACATCTTCCAGCGGCAGCTCCAGTACCGCGACGCCGACACCTTCTGTCCAGAACCGGTCCACCCCAACCAAGCCGGACATTTGGTCATCGCCCAAGCCCTGATGGACGCGCTGACCGCGTAGCAGGCTGGCTTGTGGTTGCGATCTTGAACAAAAAGGAAATCCCGCGTACATTCGCAATTCCCCTTCCAAGCCCACACCCGCTGTCCCCAAGCAGGATAGATTCGGCCGACCATCCTTTGATGGCACCGGACAGGATTGAACCGCGCACTCTAACAATGTAGGAGCACGTTATGCCGATCCGTTTAGCACTATTCGCCCTCGCCGTTGGTCTGTGGAGTTGTGGAGACGATGATGATCCTGCTCCAACGGCTGCTGCCGTCGATTCCATGATCGCCACTGCCGATTCCATGCTGGTCGCGGCCAATACCATGCTGGCCACCGCCAATACTATGCTGGCCACCGCCAATGCCATGGTCGCGGCGGACGCGGATTCGACCATTGCCGCCGATGCCGACTCCATGCTCGCCGTGGCCAATACCATGACGGCCACCGCCAATTCGATGATCACCGCGGCCAATGCCATGGTCGCGGCGGACGCGGATTCGACCATCGCCGCCGCGGCCAATACCATGCTCGCCGCGGCTGATTCCATGCTGGCGGCTGCCAATTCACTGCTGGCTCCAGCAGAAGCGATTCTGCGGCCAACCGGGGAGTTGCAGCCTTGGGATCTTTCGCCCATTGTCTCGGCTGAAGAGGTTCGTTCCATGCCCGTGGGGACGCCCGTATTCATGCGGACTGAATTTGCCCACGGCGAACTGGCCGATCTCGAAATGACCTTCGTCCAAGTGGTTGATGATTTCTTGTCGCCCATGCCGGTTTACATGGTAGAAGCCTCCGATCCCGTTTTGATCCAGCTCGGGGGCATTGCTCAGGGGATGAGCGGTTCGCCCATTTTTACGGAGCAGGGCACTTGGGGGGCCGTTGCTTATGGATTTGATGCCCAAGACAGCCCGCCGTACTACTTTTTTGCCACCCCCATAGAATGGGTCATCGGCACTCGGGGAACGGCACCAGCGGCCAAACCCACGGCTACGTGGGCGGGAAATCGCATCATCCCCTTGGACACCCCCTTGCTGAGCACGGGACTCAATGGGGTGCATCGGCTGCCTGAAGGGAGGTCGTCCATCCTGAGCCAAGCCAGTGCCGCTGGTCTGACCCAGGAGCGCCAAGGTAGCTTTGAAGCCGGCAGGTCCCTGACCGTTGGGTTGCTGCTCGGGGAGCTTACCCTCGGTTCGCTGGGAACCATATCGTACGTTGACGGCAACCGGATATATGGGTTTGGGCATTCAATGTCTGGTGCTGGTCCGGTAGAGCTTCCCATAATCGAAGCAAAGGTGCTCGGCCAAATTTCCAACTTGTTCGCCCCGTTCAAATATGCGACGCTGAATCCAACGGTGCGCGGCACCCTGACCGAAGACCGTTTGCCCGCGGTGCGCGGCGTGCTTGGCGAGGAGCCGGAATTAGTACCGGTTAAGAGCGTCTATGCGTTTCCATCGGGAAGCGAACTCGAACTTACGCACAGGATGGCCGTCAGTATCGGTCCATATACCTCGTCCGCTCTCGTCTCCCGTGCATTTTTTTCTCCCTTGACCACCCGGGTCGACAACGATCCGGATCACAGCATCCGCGTTGCGACGAATATTTCTTTTGTCGGCACCGATTCAACGCTCGCTCGTTCCCGGCTCTACTCCTCGCCGGAAGGACGGCTTTTGGCTTCAGTTTATGATGCCTCTGGCGACGTGTCATTCGCACTCGAGGAGCTTTTGACGAGGTACGATTACGACTTACAGGTGCGCGAGGCCGAGGTGCGTGTCGAAATGATTCCCGAGACTCGTTTTGCCACCGTGACAAAGGTTGCGGCAGACACAGTCGTCAGTCTTGGGAACGCGCTGGATATTACCACTTCGCTGCGCGTGGGACGGCGCATTGACCGGAAAGTCGAGCTGGCCCTCAGCGTACCGGATACGCTGCCCCCTGGCTTTTACCAACTCGAAGTGGGGTCCACCGCCGCATTAGGGGCCAATGATTGGGGCTTTGACGATTTTGAGAGCGAGGAAGCGCTCGACGATGTTTTTGCACGACTGAATAAACCCGACGAGAATGTTCTCTTAGAAGCTCGCTTGACGTTTGTCTCGCCACCCCTTCCCGAACCGCCGCCCGAGCTTGAAGAGGGTGAGCTCGAAGGAGAAGGAGAAGGGGAACCCGAAGAAGGAGAAGGCGGGGAAGGTGAGGCGGAAGAGCCTGAAGGGGAGGAAGAGCCTGAAGGGGCGGAAGAGCCTGAAGGGGAAGAAGGCGAGCTCGAAGGCGGATTTGATGCGTTTCCTCCTTCCTCCCCTCCTTTTGCCCCCCCTGAGCCTATTTCTACGCAGGAGGACGTCGACTTCTATCTCGAAGGCATTCAAACCCTCGATATAGAAGTAGTAGAAGGGGAAATAGTAGCAGAGGAGTAGCAGACAATACTCACACGCCCCCTTAAAACGCGGGATTTCCCAACCAGCCTTAATTCCCGCTGTGAAAGGAGCCTTTATCTGCATCGATCTCTTGCAGATAAAGGCTCCTTTCTAATAATCCGCCACCGACCCATCCCGCAGCCGGTTATCCGGCCACTTAAACTGCCGCGCGCTCGCCTGCCCCACGGCAATGGCCCGTTCCTCGTCGATCTCCACCCCCAATCCCGGCCCCTCCGGCAGCGACGCATATCCCTCCGCGTCCAAGGTCCACGTCCTGTGCGCCACACCTTCCGGCAATTGGTGCTCGTAGCCCTCGTGGATGAGGAAAAACGCCACGGATGCCGCCACGTGTAAGCTCGCCGTCAAGCCCAAAAACGACATGGTGCAATGCGGGGCAATCGGCACGTGATGCGCCTCGCACAGGGCAGCGACTTTCTGCATCTGGCTGATGCCGCCGCCGTGGCCGCAGTCGGGCTGCAGGATATCCACGACTTGGGCCTCCAAAATCTCGCGCACCTCCCAAATGGTGCGGTCGCGCTCGCCGGTCGCCAACGGCACGGGCACGGCCGCGCGCAGCTTCTGCATGGCCTCGATGTTGCCCGGCACCCACGCCTCTTCCAAAAAGAGCAAATCGTCCGGCTTGAGATAACCGGCAAATTGCTTGACCAGCGGCAGCGGCAACATGCTGTGCGCGTCGAACATCACCGCCCCATCCGGCCCCACCTTGGCGCGCGCATCGGCCACCCGCTGCACCAACTCGGCCACCTCAGCCGGCGTTCCCGCGTGATACTGCGCCCCCCCAGGGCCAACCTTAATCGCCTTGGGGCTAGGATACATCCACACCTTGTCGCGGCAGGGGCCGCCCAACAGGCGATACACCGGCACCTGATAGAGCTTGCCGGCAATGTCCCACAGCGCCATGTCAACGGCCGCAATCACGTGCAGCATCAGCCCGCCGCCGCGCAGGTTGCGATGAGCGCGGAACAGCCGCTGCCAGTGGTGCTCGATCCGCGTCGGGTTTTCGCCGACGATCAGCGATCCCAGCGACTCGGCCAAGGCGCAGGCGACCTTGGTCTCCATGTTGTTGATCTCACCCCAGCCGACCACCCCCATATTCGTCTCCACCTTCACGTAGCCCTTGGCCCCCACCGGAATGGCCGTCAAACGCTCGACGCGAATGGCCGAGCCGCGATCTTCCACTGTCATCTGCTTCCTCCTAGTTTTAAGGTTTGCCTCTAACGCCATTGTCCTGCGGTTGCGACCTGCTCAACCGCCGCTGCCAGCCGTCTGAACGCGGCCAATCTGTACAGAATACTAAAATCTCAGATAAGGGAGCAGATCGCCGCGGGCGGCATCTTCGCTCACTTTGGCTCGCCAAGTATCGGACAGGCAGAGAAAATGGGCCTTTTTATAGAGGCGTCCCTCCTCGTCTATGGCCTCTCTTGCCTTCACAAATACGACGCTCTCAGCCGGGACTTGCTGGAATACTACAGGCGAGTGGGTGTTGACGATCACTTGGCGCAGGGGATTGTCCTCCCCCACAGGCTCTTGGGTATCCACCGCAATATCCCTGAGCAGTTGCAGTATGGCCGTAATCCGCGCCGGATGAATGCCGTTTTCCGGCTCTTCCAAACAAATCACTCCCTGCATTTGCGGGTCGCTCTCCAAGACGGCCAAAGCGAGAAAGCGCAAGGTGCCATCCGACAGGGCGCGTGCCGGATGCAAGGTTCCCTCCTCGTTTTTTACACATAACGTCAATAGCTCCCGCTTCTCATCCCGCTCTATGTGAATATCATGCACACCGTCGATGAGTTCGGCCAAGCGGTTGGCGATCTGGCTATATACTTTTTGGGGGGCCGAGGCTTGAATGTCGAGTTGGTCCGCCAAGTGTAGAAGTTGTTCCGAACTGATGTCTTGACTCTCTGGCTTCCAACCCTCGACAGTGTCCTGACTCACCTGTTGCCCTGCATGGCGACCCAAGCGATACAACGTAGCCGCCAGGTAGCGACCATCCGCTCCTAAATGCGTAGGAGCACCAAACTCATCCGGTCTTCTCAAGGCCGAAGGTTCCAGTTGCAACATTTGCCAAGATTCCATCTCTCGGCGAGCGACCAATGCCGTAGGGCTTTCCGCCGCATTGGCTATGGAAAGCACTGTGCGAGGTAGATTAGCGGCTGATCGGGGCAAAGGACGCCCACTGCTGCCGCCATCCTGATGTAGTTTTATGACTCTGTTTTCGCCCTCGCCTGCGGTTGAAATGAAATAGGGGACGCGGCGCTTGCCATGCACTGCGGATTTGCGCCAGTCCTTTGCACTGTGAGGAAATAAAAGATGTCGGGGGGCATCGCCGTGGGTGATATGGACTAGTTCTTCTTTGACGATAGCGAGATTACCTCGCACCAAGTTGTCGTCCGTCTTTCGGTAGGCGAGCTCTAGGGAATAGCGCAAAAATGTGATACTGGCTTCGGCTTCCTGCCCCAAGTCGTCGATGGCCCGCCGAGGCACTATCATCTCTGCCTCAAAAGTCATGCGCTCGGCATAGTGGTTGCCCACGCGGTGAAAAAGGTCGCGCACGGGTGCAGTGCGGCTGTCTTGGTCGCGCACGGCGGCCGCGGCCTCCATGAGCGTGTGATTGGCCAGTGCGCTCAGAAACCGAATCGCGTCGAACAAGTTCGACTTACCCACCCCATTCGACCCGACCACACAGGTAAACGGACCGAGGTACAAATCCACATCCACCAAATTTTTGAAGTTAGAGACTTTCAGTCGGGTCAACATAGGTCCTCTCCTCATTGGGAGGGTACATCTCTCGGTTTGTCCACGACCGCTTACTGTGCCAGATGTCCAAATAATAGGCAACCTCCTAAGTACATGACAGTAAAATGGGTTCATATTGTCGGTCGCGTTTAGGTTGGTCTCGTGCTTGGTGTATGGTTGTGTACTTAGCGTAACCAGTTATGCCGCCCCTTCTATGAAGTTCTATCAAGATGATAACCCGAGCAGCTACCTTTACTGTCGTGTACTTAGGGCAACCTCTTAAACCCCTGCCACTTGATTGGCCCTACCGACGCCTCGTTCTTAGCTTAAATAAATCCGCACTTAACGACAGGAGACACCATGGTCGAAACCAACGACATCCAACGCCCTCCCAAAGCCCTCGTCGCTCAACTCGCCGATATTAGCAGCGCCACGGCCGCTGGCGAACTAGCCCGCTTGGGCATCCGCGACCCCCACATCCAAGGCCCGGTCGCCCGCACCCCGGGCAAGCACATCGTCGGCCCGGCCCTGACCTTGCAGTTTATGCCCAAGCGCGAAGACCAATACTCGGTCGATGAATACGCCGACCCGGAAAAACAGCTCCACCGCCACTCCCTGTACCACACCCAACCCGGCGACATCATCGTCGTCGATGCCCGCGGCGACATGCACAGCGGGGTCTTCGGCGAGATGATGCTCACCTTCTTCATGGGGCGCGGCGGCATCGGCGCGGTCATCGACGGCTGCATCCGCGACTTCCCCAAGGTGATTGAAGACCTCGACATCGGGCTTTGGCTGCGCGGCACCACCCCCAATTTCCACACCCAAACCAATATCTTTCCCTTCGCGGTCAACGTGCCCATTGCCTGCGGCGACACCCTCGTCATGCCCGGCGACATCATCGTCGCCGACGACGACGGCACCACCGTCGTCCCCGCCCAGCTCGCCCCGGAATTGGCCGAAAAGGCCCAAGCCCACGCCGAGTGGGAGGACTTCAGCCGCATGAGACTGGCCGAGGGCGGGCACCTGCGCAAGTACTACCCGCTCAGCGAAGAAGCCCGCGCCGAATACGAAGCTTGGCGCGCAGAACAATGAACCCGCGCCCCAACATCGTCTTCGTCCTCACCGACGACCAAGGCTACGGCGATCTTGGCTGCCACGGCAACAGCGCAATCCGCACGCCTTGCCTCGACCGCTTCTACCAAGACGCCGTGCGCTTCACCGACTACCACGTCGGCTCCACCTGCGCCCCCACCCGCGCCGGCCTCCTCACCGGCCACTACTGCAACAGCGCCGGCGTCTGGCACACCATCGGCGGCCGCTCGCTGTTGCGCGCCGACGAGTGGACCCTAGCCGACGCGCTCTCGGCAGTCGGCTACCGCACTGGGCACTTTGGCAAGTGGCACCTCGGCGACAGCCCGCCCTACCGACCGCACGAGCGCGGCTTTGCCGAATCCGTGTACCACGCTGGCGGCGGCATCGGCAACACGGGCGACGCCTGGGGCAACGACTACTTTGACGACACCTATTTCAAAAACGGCGTCCCCACCCCGTATGAGGGCTACTGCACGGACGTGTTCTTCCGCGAGAGCCGGCGCTTTATCAAAGAAAACGCCGACGCGCCCTTTTTCTGTTACATAGCCACCAACGCGCCGCACGGGCCGCTCAACGTCGAGCCACACTACGTCGAGCAATACCGCGACCGCACCCCGCACGAAGAGCGCGCCCGCTTCTACGGCATGATCACCAACATCGACGACAACTTTGGCCGCTTGCGGGCCACGCTCGACGAGTTGGGTATAGCCGACCATACCATTCTCATCTTTATGACCGACAACGGCACGGCCACGGGCGTCGAATTGGACGCCGATCAGTTCCCCCGCGAAGGGCCGGGCAGCTACAACGCCGGAATGCGCGGCAAGAAAGGCTCGGCCTACGAAGGCGGCCACCGCGTACCCTTCTTCATCCGCTACCCCAACGGGCAAATCGCCGGCGGCCGCGACCTCGACGCGCTGACCAGCTATGTGGATTTCATGCCGACCTTGCTCGACTTGTGCGGGGTTGAGGTCCCAGCCGGCCGCAGCTTCCACGGCCAGAGCCTAGCGCCGTTGCTGGGCGGCGCAGACGACGCAGCGTGGGCCGACCGCTTCACCTTCTGCGACACCCAGCGCGTGGCCGCTCCGGTCAAATGGCGCAAGAGCGCAGTGATGAAGAGCAAGTGGCGGCTCATCGACGGCCGCGCACTCTACGACCTCGGCGCGGATCCCGGGCAGCGGCAGGACCGCGCCGCGGCGCATCCCGCTATCGTCGCCGAGTTGCGCACCGCGTACAATGGCTGGTGGGATCTCGTATCCGAGCAGTTCGACCGCGACGAGCCGATTGCCTTGGGCCGGGACGACCAACCCGTCAAACTCACTACCCACGACATCCGCAATGAGGCGTGTAGCGCCGTCTGGAATCAGCGCCAAGTCCGCGCCGGGCAAATCGCGAGTGGTTTTTGGGCCGTCGATGTCAAAGAGGCGGGCCGCTACCAGATTGAGCTGCGGCGCTGGCCCGAGGAAACCGGCTATGCGCTTGCTGCGGGGATTGAGGGCGACGACAGCGGCTGGTATCGCGCCGGCATCCAGCCGAAAGAAGCGCCGGCCTACGAGGGCGGAGTCGCCCTCGCCCTCGGCTGGGCACAGCTAACAATCGGCGGCCAGAATCTCCAGCAAGAAGTCGATCCCACCGCGACGAGCGCCTGCTTTGAGATTGACCTCGCCGCTGGCCCCGACCGGCTCTACGCCTCGTTCTACGACCACGCCGAGCGGACCATCGCCCCTTATTACGCGTACGTGCGGCGGCTGTCGGCCTAGGAAGCGTTTGCTCCAGTGCCGAGTACTAGGCGTCGGTTTTCAGGGATGCTGTGACTTTTTGCCGCTCGCGGGCAGCACGGCAAATCGCCTTGACGTCGCGCTGAAACTTTGCGGCCTACACTTGGCGATTGCGACCAACTTCTTCGACGATGGAATCATGCCAGATGATTCTCCTACTCCTTGTGAATCCATCCCCAGAACAGATTGTCGCGCTCATGGCCCGCCGCCAAGTATTCGGCTTTGAGCTGCGACAGCGCGTCGCCGGCGTAGTCGGTCACAGGTCGGCCCTGCGCGTCCAGCGCGAGGTTGTATTGCCCGGCGGCGTTGATGCCGAAAATCGCGTTTTTCACCGGGCCGTCGGCCGGGCCAAGCGGCGCTAGATCGAGTTTGTCCTGCAAGTCGGGCGGCAGCTCAATCCGGCGAAACGCCTCAATCTGCCATTGCGGCGAGCCAAACCAAATCGAATCCGTTCCCCACAACACGCGATCAACGCCGAGGCCCTTGACCAACTTGGCCACCATGGCCGCGGCCAGTCGCGGATGCGTAATCGCCAGCGCCCCGAACGACAGGCCAATATCCGCGTACACATTCGACACCCCGTATTCGGCGGGGATGGCGGCCAACTCGTCGATCCAAGCCAGCCGCCCAGTGCGCTCAAATTCCTCGCTCACTGATTCGGCGTCCCGCCACATCTTCAAACCCGCGTGGTAGATGTGGAAATTCAGGTCGGGCCACGCGGCTGCCGCGCCGCCCACGTCCTCGACGCTGGCGTATTGCCAGTTGGGAAGGCGCTCGTAGTCGAGCGGCAAAACGCCTTTGTGGATGCAGATGTTGCGCACGCCGAGCTGGCGGGCCTTTTCGTAGGTGGGCCACGTTAACTCCTCGTCGTCGAGGCGCCAAGGCCGGTCAAAGGTGGGATGGTAGCCCAGCACGTCGCCGATGGTGTAGCCCTTCCAGGAGTCCACCTTCAATTCGGTTGCCGCCGGGTCCATCAGCTCCAAGTACTCCGGTGCGCTCGGCCAGATAACTCCGTGGGCAAACATCCGCCGCGTGCCGGCGATCTCGTTGACTTGGTCCCGCGTAGCGACCATCTGCCGGTCGGACAGCAGCGTCTTTTCGGGATCGACCGAGGGCGAGGTACTCAACAGCGCGAGGGTAGTGTCGCTGTCGAAAAACATGTCTTTGACGTAGTAATCGAACTTGTAGTACTTCAGGTCTAGCTCCTGCTCGACCAGCGCTGGATTCCAAGGGGTGCGGGCTTGGTTGTTGCCCCGCGCCACGTCGCGCAGCCAGAGCTGGCCTTCCCAAGTGTAGTCCTCGCGCACATGGTGGGTGTGGACGTCGAAGATGAACTGGTCGCGGGTCTGGCTGCGCCGGTCTTCGGCGGCCGCCGGGTCTTCGGCCTCGGCTGGATCGACGCGATAGACATTGCCATAGACTTGATTCATCGCCATAAACGCCGCGGCCATGCCGCTGGGCGAGCGGAGATACCGCTGGCGGGGCATCCCCTGACGACCAGCGTAGAAGTCGGTCTTTTCGCGCATCAGGGCCTCGGCTTGGGCTTGGCGGCGGGACTGCCGCGGCGGGAAGCACTCGCCGCTGGATACGACTTGGGTCGGGATGGGCGTCTCGACCCGCTTGCGCCAGCCGCGCTGCAAGTGCTGCAACTGTCTTGCGGTAAGCCAATCAGACATGATTCGGATCCTTTCTCGTGCCTGAATATACGCTACAATAGCCGTAGCGCATTCATCCGCCGCGTCTTATCTTCCCGCGCACACCATCGTCCTCAGCTTCACTTAGGAGTATTCATCATGCGCATCGGCATCATGGGCATCCACTACGGCCACATCAGCGGCATGATCCAATCCGCCTTGCAGGCGCACAACGGGCACATCGTCGGCTTGGTCGAAGACGACGACGCGCTCTGCGCGCGCTACGCATCCATCCCCCGCTTTGCCACCTTGGAGGACATGATCGCCCGCGCCCGGCCCGAGCTAATCCTCGAAGGCTTGATCCACCACGAGAAAACCGCGCTGGTAGAGACCTGCGCCCGCGCCGGCATTCACCTGCTCCTCGACAAACCCCTGTGCCGCACACTCGACGACTGGGAGCGCATGCGCTGTGCCGTGGCCGCCAGCGCGATCCACGTGTCCATCTGGTTCACCTCGCGCAGCTATCCGCCGTTTATCGCCCTGCGCCAAGCCATCCTCGATGGCGCACTCGGGACCATCGCCAGCCTCATCTCCACCCACCCGCACAAGCTCCGCCGCGCCACCGCCCCAGCTTGGTATTTCGACCCGAATCAGTACACCGGCGCGTTCCACGACCTAGCTTGCCACGGCGTCGATCAAATCCGCTGGCTCACCAATGCCGAATGCGTCGGCGTCCACTCCCTCGCCACCTGCAAGCGATTCACAGCCGCGCCGCGCTTAGACGACCACGTACAGGCTTCCTTTGAACTATCCGACGGCGCATTGGCGACCCTCACCGCCGACTGGCTCACGCCTCAAGCCGCGCCCTCGTTTGGCGACACCCGCTTCATCATCATGGGCACGGCCGGCTCGGCGCACCTGCGCGCCTATGCCGACGATCACCTGCTCATCGCCACCAACGAGCGCGCCCCGTACGCGCCCGATTTGCCCGCGGACCAAAGCGGCGCGTTCGTCGCCAACCTGATCGACGCCCTCGAACGCGGCACAGACCTCTTCATCCCCACCCGCTCGGTGTTCGCCACGGCCCAAGCCTGCCTGCTGGCTCAAGAGTCCGCCCGGCAAGGGGGCGCGTTCCTCCGCATTCCACCTTTTGCGCTATGAGCGATAAGTTCGGCATGGACCTCGCCACCGAGCTGGGATTGCGGATCCAAACGGTCGAGCCGTGCTTTCCACTGGAGTCCTTCCTCGCGTCCTTTGCCCGCGCATCAAACGGCGGTTGGGCCGCTCAAATCGCCGTGGCCCTCGCTGAGCACCTGCCGCCGCACTACTCCGACGCGCTGCACATCTTGCGCCAGATCCTCGGCCCAGCGCATTCCGCCGAATCGCCCATACCCGAGCAAGGCTACAAGCTGGCACCCATCGCCCATTTTGTCGCGCAATACGGGCAGGCGCACTTTGCCGCGTCCATGGTCGCGCTCGCCGCACTGGCCACCCGCACGTACGCGGCCCAAGTCGCGCTGCGCTCGTTCATAACGCACCAGCCCGAGCTCACGCTGGCGCAATTGCACACCTGGACCAAGCATCCCAACGCCCGCATCCGCCGCCTCGTCAGCGACGCCACGCGCCCGCGCCTGCGTCTGCGGATCATGCCCGGGGTCAACCAACTAACCGCCTTCATCGCCGCCCCAAGCCCCCTACTCGACCTGCTAGAGCAC
The DNA here is from genome assembly GCA_958295495.1 of uncultured Latescibacterota bacterium. Taxonomy (GTDB): domain Bacteria; phylum Latescibacterota; class UBA2968; order UBA8231; family UBA8231. Next base: position 4,067,201 of record OY282352.1, on the reverse strand, counting down.
CTAAAAGACGACCCCTCCCCCCAAGTGCGAAAATCCGTAGCCGGCAACCTAAGCGACATCCTCAAAGACAACCCCGACGCTGCGTACGCCTGTCTAACGTGCTGGCGCGCCGACGCCAGCAAGCAACGCTTGCAAATCGTGCGCCACGCCCTGCGCTACGCGCGCGAAAAAGGCGACCCACATGCGCTTGCCCTAATGAGCCTATGACTACCTATTACCCGTTCGCGATTTTCGCCAGCATGGCCGAATGAAATTCTGTTTATGAATAGCCAAAGAGGATTGTCCTGCACAGACAAACTCAGAATCAAACCTGCTCGCCCAAACGCCACCAGTATGACAGAAGTAGAGGGGAGGAGCTATCCTTGCGCGTCTGTCGAATCAACCGGATATTAGGATACATTAGCCAGACATTGTCTAGCCTCCATCGGGAAATCATTTCTCAGTTGCGGATTAATTTTTTCGGCTTCGGATTATCAATGGGTACGGAATTTTTGGCATTGAAAGATCTTATAGGAGGAGACCAAAATGTGCTTAAACTATATCAATCATTCCGCGATCCACATAGTGCGTTTGATTTGAAATCGCGACAATACTCGTTTATGACAACCGGCCCGGTGTCTCCCTTATCATTTGCGGGAACGCCATTGTTTTTTACTGCATTCAATGAGGTAGATACCTTTCTGGAGGCCAATAATATAAACTTAAAAGGCTCTAGCGAAGTGCGAACATGATCGAAGCGCATCTCAATGCAGTCGAACAAGTACTGATCGCCCAAAGTAAGGCCGCCCAGAATGCAGGTCATCCTAACTTGCGAGGGGGGCCGAGGGAGTGGTTTGTCCGAGATTTCCTCGAAGGACATGTTCCGGGGACGTTGGAGGTAGGCCAAGGCGAACTCATTGATGCGGACTCTCGACCGGCACCGACGAAGGGAGAATACAGAGCGCAAGTTGATGTAGTTCTGTATCGACGAGACCTACCCAAAATCAGCTATTCAACAGGCAATGCGGCTTACTTGGCAGAGGGTGTAATGGCAACGATCGAGACCAAGTCGGAGCTTACGCGAGATGGACTGATAAGGGTATGCGAAGTAGCCATAGAACACGGTCAATTAGAGCGATCCTACATCCCTCGTACAGGAGTACAAGTGCCCATCAAAAACTATCTCTTAGTACTAAGTACACGACAGTAAAATGTGTTGATATTGTCGGTTGTGTTTAGGTTGCTCCCGTGTTTGGTGTATGATTTGTGTGAGTTGGTCCAACCCTTTTCGAAAGAGGCTTATGGCTGGTCGTCCATGTTTTTTTATGGGGATGGGTTTTCTCTGATGCAACCGCCGTCCTACCAACAGTGCCCATAGCAGCGTCCACGCCAGCAGTCCCAGCAGTAGGTGCAAGCGGGACGGGTGGGTCAAATGGGTGTCTTCGAGATTAAATCCTCTCGATTTCAAACAAGCAAACGTCGTCTCAATAGCCCAGCGTTGGCCATAGACGGCTAGCACCTGTTGGAGGTCGGTTCGGTTGGTGATGAGTAGGATGCGCTCGCCGCGGATGGGGCGGTGACACACCACGTTCAGGGTCAAGCCGTCATAGAGGGTCGTCTGTGGGTAGAATCGGGTCGTACCTCTCGGCATCCGTGCATTAAAAGTAGCCCCATACCGTTGCCGGCCATCGTCGAGCGTAAGCGATGTATTGCCGCGCAGACGGATGACAAAATCGACCTGCTGCTCTAGCAAAAAAGCAAACCACGCTCGACCGATAAACTCGCGGTCAGCGACTAAGCAGCATACGCGGGGATCAAGGTAGGCCAATACCTTCGTCAGGAGGCGCTTGCGCTCTGAGGTGTTGGAGTTGCCCGGCTTTTGCAACGACTGATATGCCAACGGTATCGAGACCCCCTGATAGACTAAGCCGACACACAACACATTCAGATCGGTGCGACCCAATCGCCAATGGGTGCGATCCATAGCTAAGAGCTGTTGTTGGCCGGGGCGAACGACCTTGGATACAATCAACTGCGTAAACACCGACGGCGAAACAGCACTACTGAAAAAACGCTGGAGACGGCGATAGTGACTATCGATTTGGGCGCGACCCGACAGACTACACGCGAGTTTTTTCATATTGACCGAACGCACTTGAATCAGCCCACACACCAATCGACTGATCAGGTCGATACGATGGCGCGTGAGAGATACCGACCCTTGCGTGAGGGCTTTCTTTAGCGTATGAATAAGCATGGTACAGCTCCTGTATGTAGGATTTAGAGGCAATCTTCAGCGATTACAAATAAACCTAAATCGGGGCTGTACCACAACTTAGCTTACTGTCGTGTACTTAGAGCGATCCTACATCCCTCGTACAGGAGTACAAGTGCCCATCAAAAACTATCTCTTAGTATATAAAAGCATTGATGTGCAAAAAGTCGCCACATGGCTACCCAAAATCGCAGCGGATTTGACCGTAGCCTCCGCGCAAATGGTAGATATGATAGTGATCCTCGGCGCAGGAGTCGTATGGAGGATAGATGCCTTTCCGGCTATGCCCGTTAAAAAAGGTGCGGCCGATCACGAATGGACATTTCTCAGCCAGAAGACCAACAACTTGTTCTTGATGTTTGTGCATATGCTTACTTGGATGAATACGCGGTGGGCTTTGCCGGACACAGGAAACTACGTAGCTAGATCGTTTTTCGATAAGCACCAAATGCTCTAACCGCGAGAGGTATCGTTATGCACGTAAAAATTTTCAAAGCACGAACGCCTCAAGTACCAGGTAAATTTACCTTTCTCGTCGTTCCTATAGAGAAAGACGCGGACAGTGTTCCGGCCAACATTCGCAACAAGCTCGGGGAACTCGTGGAATTTAAGCACCTTGATATCAGGCCTGGGGAGAAGCGGATTGGGGCGAACGTTGACAAAATTCTGAGACAAATTAATAAAAACGGCTATGCTATCCAGCGAACGGAAGTGAATATTCGGGAGTACGCTATGGGCGACATCTGATACCGATGGCCACCACACACAGGAGCCAAAAACACCATGTCCACCCCTCTCATCAACCCCAAAAAGCACCGCCAGCTCTTCCTCGACAGCCGCGCCCTAAGCTCTGAACAAGGCACCACCCGCACCCTGCACTCTCCCAAAAGGTGCGGTCCCCTCATCACCGGCGGCATCCAGAGCCGCAGTGCGCCCTTGTGGAACCCGGACGAGGCGCGCTACGAATGGTGGTACAACGGCCCGCACGCCCGCTTGGCCATCTCCCGCGACGGCGAGCACTGGGAACAACCCTCCCTCGGGCTCTACGAATGGAACGGCAGCAAAGACAACAACATCGCCTGCGACCCCAACGGCCCGGGCCTGTACCACATCGTCCGCGACGAGCGCGACCCAGACCCCGGCCGCCGCTACAAGGCCCTGTTCGACGCACCCGACGGCCGCGGCCGCTGCGGCGCAGTCTCGCCCGATGGCTTTGCCTGGACCCCGCTTCCCAGCACCTTCATCCCCAGCCAAGACGAGTCCCAGTTCGCGCATGACCCCTATACCGAGCAATACCTCGCCTTGGTCAAGCAGCCCACCAAGTGGGGCCGCTCGGTCTGGCTGGCGACCAGCCGCAACTTCGACCACTTCACGAAGCCCGAGCTCATCTTCCACGCCGACGAAACCGACTGGGAAAACTGCCGCCAGCGCGTCCGCACCATCATCGACGACCCAGCGTACATCACCCCGCCAATCGTCGATGACCAAGACTACCACGCCGAGATCTACAACATGGCCGTCATGCCCTATCAGGGCCTGTACATCGGCTTCCCCACCGTTTTCAATCCCATCGGTGCCATTCCGCCGCCAGCCACCAACTTCACCCGCATCAACCAGATTGAAATGGCTGTCTCGCGCGACCTGCACACTTGGGATCGCGTGGCCGACCGCACGCCCTTTATCGGCATCGAACCCTTTGACGGGGAAAACTACGGCACCAGCCAGCTGCTCATGGCCGGTGCGCCGCTGGTGCGCGAAAATGGCGAGATTTGGATTTACTACAACGCCCTGCGAATGCCGGGCAGCGTGGAGATGTACCGGCGCTTCAACCGCTGCAAGGAGCTGTTCCGGCTCGGGGTAGCAGAGCACCACTTCGCCGACTCGGGCGCACTCTGCTTGGCCAAGCTGCCGCCCGACCGCTTCGTCTCCATCGACGGCCACGAAATCGCCACCCTCGTCACCCATCCCTTCCACTGGCGCGGCCAAGACCTCTACCTCAACGCCGACGCCCGCTGGGGCGAAATCTACGCCGAGATCCAAGACGCCGAGACCGGCAGGCCCCATCTTGGCTTCTGGGTGCCCGGGGAAGAGCCGCCGCCCTTCACCGGCGACAGCCTGCGGGCCAAATACGTGTGGAAACACCCGCACGACTTGGTATTTGAACAACCTGTGCGTCTCAAGTTCTACCTGCACCAAGCGCGGCTATACTCCTACTGGCTGGAAGACCGCAAGGATGCACGACGTACTGAGTAGGAATCTGCACCGCGTCGGCTGCCTCGCCGCTGCCCCGCGCATGACCTGCTTTTGCAATACTAGAAATTCGTAGGGGGATTTGTGGAAGTACGGTAACAGTTTCGGCTAGCCCGAAAAGACCTTAATGGCCACCGTCAACAGCAAGCCCATCATGCCGCTCAGCCAGCGAAAGTCCCGTCGGTGGCTGAGCTCCAAGCCTCAGCGCACCAACGTCATCTTCCCGGTCCGCACCCCACCCACTGCGTCCAAGCGATATAAGTACACGCCGCTGGCCACCGCCCGCCCCACATCGTCGCGCCCATCCCAGCGCGCCACGTGCCACCCCGGGGCCACCACCCCCTGCACCAGCGTCCGTACCTGCTGGCCGTTCAGCGCATAGACTGCGAGATGCACCGGCCCGGCGGCCGGCAGCGCGTAGCGGATCGCAGTCGCTGCGTTGAACGGGTTGGGATAATTGGCGGCCAACGCCAGCGCGGCTGGCTGCGACGCGGCCTCGTGGCGCACGGCCGTCAGCGCCGGTCCCACAATCCGCAACTCGTCGAACCAGAACTGGATCCCGTCTAAGGGATGGTGCTCGGCCACGATGTCAAAGCGATCGCTGGCCTGCCAGTCGAACGCACCGAGCGGATTGAACCACTCATTCTCCCAAGCCCCGTGCTCGGCGAAGTCGCCAAGCGGCACCCGCACCTTATGCCACGCACCGTCCCAAGCGGCCACCTGCTCATCTATCGTATAGCGCATGCGCCAAGGGTGGTCGTCCGGGTCTGCCGTATCCGTATCGACCAAGCGGATATCAAACGACGACCCCGGGGTATCCCCTCGCACCCAGAACTCGACCGCATAGCCCGTCGCGGCCAACGCGGACAGATCCTTGAAGGGCTTGAAGTCGAAGCCAATGAACCCGTAGAGCGGCACCTCGGTCCAGCGCATGCAGTAGCGGCCCACCGCTGGGTCTTCTTCAGCATAGTAATCGACCGTGCCTTCACTAAGGTGGTTGGACTCGACGATATGCGGGCCGAGGAAGTCGTCGTAGAGCACGAAACCCTGCTGGTCCGGCTCGGCCACAAAATCTCGCTGCGGCGGCACGTTCAGCCCCAATGCCTCCAACAGCGGCACGTTCAGGTCAAACTCGAACAACTCGCTCGACCCGCGCTCGAACAGCCCAAAACCGCCGCGATAGTCCCAAATCGTCCACGCGAGGCCCCGGTCCTCCAAGTGTTGCCGCACCACCTCGTACCACAAGACGCGGTCGCTGTTGTCGCTGTTGGGGCTGTACACCCCAAACTCCCCGCAAAACAGGGGCACCCCACGATCTTTCTGAAAGGCCGCAGCCTCGTCGATCAATAGGCGCACCTGCGCGATGGTGCCCTCTTGGCTGTAGTTGCCCAGTGCAGTGCCGACCCAAGTCCCCAACAAGGACGGGGGCAACGCCGGCATGCGCGCCCGCTCGTAGGGAAAGGGCACACCGCGCAGCGGCACCAAGGAGGGATTGGACCAGCTAGCACCTTGGTGGGTAAAGACGAAAGGCTCGTAGAAGTGAAACGTGTACACGAGGTTGTCGTCGGCAAACACCGGCATCCGGTGCAGGTTGCGGAAGCTGTTCCAGTTGGACGGGCCAACGACAATCGCGTGCTGCTGATCAACCTGCCGAACCGCGTCGATTACCTGCTGCTGGATCGCGTTCCAAGCCGCGTCGCTAATGCCGTGCGGCTCGTTGAGGATTTCGTAGTAAAGCTGGGCCGGATGCGCGGCAAAGTGCGCGGCGAGTTGGGTCCACACCGGCACCAGCACGTCGCCGACGTCCGGTGAGGTGCTCACCGCCGGATCAAACGTGTGGTTGTCCAAGATCAGATGCAGCCCCAGTTCGTCGGCCCAATCCGCGATTTGATCGAGAAAGAAGTAGAGCAAGGGGTCAATGCGGTAGTCCGGCGGGCCGCTGGTCATGGCGTGCAGATTAATCGGCAGGCGCACCACGTCGCAGCCGAGCTGTTGGATGTGCGCGAGGTCGGCGCGGCCAAACTTGGCAAAATGCACGTGCTGAGCACCGGGCACTTGTAGCCAATTGGTCAGGTTGACGCCCCGCTGGAACGGGGCCTCGGCACTCACCGCAACGGCGGTCCAACACAAAAGCACGAGACAAACTTTTCGCATTACCTAATCCTCAGTCCCGCCAACAGCATCGGCAACGCTCGCAGTTCTCGTTTCAGGGGATCCAGCCATGAGATTTTCAGCTCCTCTGGCGTTTATTGATGGACAAAATGTCAAACTCTACCGCGTTAATTAGCACATTCCTCGCCAAGCTCCTCGAGAAAAAAAGTAGATACATAGTTACATAGGTTACGCAGCCTGATGTAGCGTCTGTCGCTTCCGGCGGTCAGTAGGTCGTCATTGCCCGCACACGCGGGAATCCAGTGAATCCCCGGTCGGGCTGGCCCCGTGCGTAACGTCAGTAATATAAAATAAAAATTAAATAAATCAGCAGTACAAATCCGCACATCCTCACATTTTGCAACTACGCAGGCCGCGTCATGCGGCGCTGCTTGGTGCAATTCGGGATCGCCAGTGGCCAGTCCCAGCGCGTTGGCCGACTATCGGGCAAATTAGCCGGGAAAATGCCATTTGGGGAAATTGGAGGCTTTCGTTTCTCGTCTGAATTGCCTATATCTGTGTAGCCTCCGACCGACCGGGTTTGGACTACACCCGCGACCGCGTCGAGTGCTGCTTAGTGGAGCACCATATTTTCACCCAAGACTTAAGTTTTGCCTGCAACCACAATGCTCATCAGTGGTATTAACCGCCGAATGAGGCCGAAAGTGTGCAAAACGCTGAGGTAATAGACGCAACTAGCCCATGTCCAAAGCCCCGGAATACCGCATCCGCTTCAACTCCTTCTTCGCGCTCAACCGCCCCCTCGACAAAACCCTGACGGTCGCCGCTTGGGCCGAAACCTACACGGACCGCGCCGAAGCCATGCAGACGCTCGCGGCGCAGTGGCGGCCCCGCGCCGCGTTCGACGCCTTCTCCGCCTATGACGCCGGCCACACCGACGGCTTGGTGACCCAAGGCTACTTCGGCGCGGTATTCGACGGCCGCTACGCATACTTCTGCCCCATCCGCGACCAGCAGGAGCGCACTTCCGTCCACGGCCGCGTCCTCCGCCTCGACACCCAAGCCGACTTCAAAGACCCAGCCGCTTGGGCCGCTCACGACGCCAGCTACACCGACGGCCTACACACTGCGGGCTTCTACGGCGGGGCTTTTGACGGCCGCTACGCATACTTCAATCCCCGCGACGACGGCATTGTCCACCACTCGCGGCTCTTGCGCTACGACACCCAAGCCGACTTCAAAGACCCAGCCGCTTGGGCCGCTCACGACGCCCAGTTACCCCACTCGGGACAGGGCCTCGCCTTTGATGGCCGCTACCTCTACTGCTGCCCGGGCTACACCCGGTCGTCAACCGGCGGTTTGGATGGCGAAAACAGCGGCCACATCCTCCGCTACGACACGCGCGCGCCCCTGAAGGCTCCCGCGAGCTATGCCGTCTTCAACGCCCAACAGCTCTGCCCGGAGGCGGCCTGTTTCGACGGTGCTGTGTTTGACGGACAGCACATCTACTTCGCGCCGCTCGACAGCGGCCACGTCCTCCGCTATGCGGTCGCCGGGGATTTCGCCGATCCGCAAAGCTGGGATATCTACGACGCCCGCCCCGTGGGGATGCAGATGAACGTCGGTGCCGTGTTCGACGGGCGGCACATCTACTTTTGCGCGTACGGCAATAGCCAGATGTTGCGCTACGATACGGCCGGCCCTTTTGACGACCCGCAAAGCTGGTACACCCACGTTCCCGTGGACAACAGCGGCTTTGACGGCGGCTTCTTCGACGGACGCTACATATACTACGTGCCCTTCACCCGCGCCGCCGCGCCCGGGGAGAGCGTCTTCCACGGCACTTGGCTGCGCTACGACACGGCCGCCCCATTTGACGACCCAGCCGCCTGGGACACGCACGACGCCAGCTATACCGACGGCCTGCACACTACCGCGTACAACGCCGGCGCGTTCGATGGCCGCTATTTCTACACCGCTCCCTGGCGCGGCGACCGCGACGGCGGCCGCGCCCACGGCCGCGTCCTGCGCTACGACACCCTCGGAGCAGACGGCGCGTTCTCCCTGCGCTACAGCGACTTGGGCCACAACGGCGGGCTTTGCGCGGCCGTGCCCGGCCCCAGCTTCATCGTCAATACCACCGGCGGCGCAGTCAGCATTGCCGCTCACCAAGCCCTCGCGCCCGGCGTCCACCACCTCGCCGGGGTGTACGACGGGGCGCATATCCAGCTCTACATAGACGGTGCGCTCGCGGCCTCGCGCCCGGCACGTGGTCGTCCGTTGGAACACACAACCATCCCGGTGACCATCGGCCATATCGACGGCGGCCGCACCTTTTTCCGAGGCATCATCGCCGAGGTGTACCTATCCCCAGTCGCCCAGAGTGCCGCTTGGGTCGCGGCAACCTACCGCGCAGGTGTGCAATCTAAAGGAGCTCCTCCATGAATGGGCAATACACGGTCGCCATCATTGGCTGCGGCCGCCTCGGCCAGCACTACGCCGAAGTCTATCAAACCCTGCCCAACACCGAGCTAGTCGCCATCGCCGAATACAACCCCCAGCGCCGCCGAGCCGTCGGCGAGCGCTTTGGCATCCGCGCACTCTATCAGGACGCGCAAGACCTCTTCCGGCGCGTCGTCCCCGACATCGCGGTCGTCGTGCTGCCCGGCCAGTACATCGAGGAGGCCGTCCTTGCCGCCGCCCAAGCTGGCGTCAAAGGCGTCTCCACCGACAAGCCCATTGGGGCCCGCCTGTCGGATGTCGATGCCATGATCGAGGAATGCGAAGCGCGCGGCGTGGTCTTTGCCGGCGGCAACTTGCAACGGGCCATGGGCGAGGTGCAAGAAGCGGCCGGCTGGCTAAACGCTGGCGAGTACGGCCCGTTGCGCGGGACCAGCGTCCACGGCTGGGGCGGCGAAATTTCCGGCGGAGGCTGCCAGCACATCGCCGTGTTGCGGCTCTTGGCCCAAGCCGAGGTGACCCAAGTCGTGGCGTGGGGCACACCGCCGGAGGCCCTCGCGCGCGACGACGACGAGGGGCTAATCATCAATGGGCAATTTTTGCTGAGCAACGGCCTCGTCTGTCCGGTCTTTGGCCAACAGACGCCCGGTCGCGGAGTAGAAGTGTGGACCGACGACGCGCTCGTGCGCTGGGACTGGGGACCGCCCGAAATTTTCCAGGGCCGCGACGCACAGGGTGCCCGCCTAAAGATCGACCGCCCCTATACCCCACTCGAATACCCCCGCTTCTCCTACATGGGGACCTCGGTACTGTCGTTTTTGGATGTCGTGGAAAACGGCGGTGAGCTGTACATCTCTGGCCACGACCTGCGCCAATCGCTCGAAGTGGCCATCGCCGCCAAGTTCTCAGCCGCGTGGGGCAATGTGCCGCTCGACCTGCCACTCGCCGACCGCTCGCTCGCGCTCTACCCAAGGGCCTATCGCTGGCTCGGCGGCGACCAATCCGGGCGACCACAAACTTACGACGAGGCACTCGAAGGAACGCTCTTTCCTTAGCAGCGTTCTTAAAACCCCCTTCGGGTCGCTTTGCGGAGTTGCCGAGTGTCCTTCGCGTCACGCGTTTTTCGAAGGCGAGACGCCCTCGTTCCGAGGTGCTGTTTGAGAGACCGAAGAACGCTTCTTAGAAGCGTCCCCGTGTGTGCGGTGCCCTCTTCCGTTATACTTCCATTTATGCACACCTACAGGTCGTACATCGCGGCTTGGCAAAAGCGTCTGCGCCAAAGCCTTAGTCGAGGAATACGGAGCCAAGCGCGTGTACCTAATCGGCTCGCGGGTCAGAGGTAGCGGCTTCCATCCGCGTTCGGATATCGACTTAGTCGTCGCTGGCTTGGCACCGGAACGCTACTTTGCGGTGCTAAGGCGGGCCGCGAGGTCGATTTGATTCTACTTGAGTCGGCGACGCCGGCGTTGCTCAAGTGCGTTGCCAACGTATGAGCGCACAGAAATTCCTGCTGCGGGCGGACATCGACCGCGGGCTAGCGCAGGCTTCCAATAGCGGAGGAATCCAATGATTCATCTCAGCAGTTTCGAGGCAATTCACTACCGTGGCATTGACGGCTTGTCCCTGCCAGAATTGAGCCGCGTGAACCTGATCACGGGTGCAAATGGTGTTGGGAAGACGGCACTTATCGAGGCTATCTGGCTCTTCATGGGAAGACATAATACTCAATTGCTATGGGATGCAACTGTACAACGATCCACCAATCCAATCGTAAATCCCATTCCAATCGTAAATCCCATATCGGACTTGTCCGACAAGTCTCTAAAACTTTGTGGAACCGAAGGCGAGCAAAGCCACGAATGGAAAGCGACTTTTGAAGAGATAGAAGAGGTAACATGGGAGACAGTAGCTGTTACCGGTGCTAGGTACAAGCTGGAACAACGCCCCATCGTCGGTCGCCTTCGCACATGGATTGACAATAAAGAGCTTGACGGTACGCTCCTAGCAAAAGAGCTTGACGGTACGCTCCTAGCAAGGCATAACACCCCGAAAGAGCTAGTCGAACGTGGCTTTTCTGATTCGGTAACGCCTAGGCCCATCTGCATAATCGAAGGTGTAAGATGGCAACTTGAAATATCAGCCTGGCATCTAAAAATTTATTCCGATATGGTTAGGGAAGGTCGAAAAGAGGACTTGGCAAATGCCGTAAATTTCATTCTTCCAAACATCAGGGACGTACAGATCCTTACGGACGAAAACGGGGAATCGTACCTTTCGGTAATCACAGATAACGGTGCTCAACGTCCCCTAAAAGATCTAGGAGGCGGTGCCGTACGCTTGTTCAAGCTATATCTGGCTTTCTTCGCCGCCCGCAACGGCATGCTGCTTATCGACGAGGTGGAAAATGGCCTTCACTATTCGGTGCTACGGGATATCTGGGATCGCATACGCACTTGGACGCACGAATGGAATGTGCAGTTCATCGCGACGACGCACAGTGCCGAGTGCATCGATGCGGCAATGGAGGCTTTTGCCGACAAATCCAACGACTTGTCCATACACAATCTCTTTGAAAACGAGTCGGGAAACATCAAAGCAGCGACCTTCACCGGCGAGGCCCTCGAAGGTGCGCGGAATCTTAACTTGGAGGTCCGATGATGAGCGCAACGGGTCGAGCCGGACTTTCAAAAATCGAGCTAACGGCAGACCGGCTATTGCTTGTCGAGGGCAAAGACGAAGTGAACCTTTTAGGGAGGCTCGTCAAGGACTGTCTCAAGGACGATGGGCAAGACATCCAGATATTGGATGTTGGCAGCAAGAATAACTTCAGACCAAACCTGCTGGGGATAAAGGTGGCCGCCCAAGCTAGACCAACGCTCCGTTCAGTCGGCGTTATACGAGATGCGGACGACAACGCCGAGAGTAGTTTTGTGAGTGTCTGCAACAGCGTCCGCAGCGTCGGGTACGAACCACCTGCCGCTCACGCCACATTCTCAAACGACACTCCGGCGATTGGCGTGTTCATCGTGCCCGACGGCTCTCAATCCGGTGCCATTGAGACCCTCTGTCGGCGTTCCGTAGAAGGCGAAGACGCGGCCCAATGCGCCGACGAGTACATAGAGTGCCTGAAAAACCGCAACGCCCTGCGATCAAGAAACCACGACAAGACCTTCGCTCACGCCTACCTCGCCGCGAAGAGGAATCCCGTAGCTAGGGTCGGCGAAGGCGCTCAACAAGGAGTATGGAACTTCCAATCCCCGGCGTTTGCTGCCCTCTCTCAGTTCGTGCGCGATCTTGCTTCATAATTAGGGCAGCATCACCGCGTCGCCGGTCTGCTCCTGCCAAGCGCGAATCCGGGCGCTCAGTTCGCCGATCCGCGCGCGTTGCTCGGGTCGGTGGTATAGATTCTCCAACTCGTAGGGGTCCGCGTTCAGGTCGTATAGCTCGCCTTGGCCCTTGCCGTACAGGTTGAGCTTCCAACCATCGGCCGCGACAATGGTGCGGAGAGGATGCACCAAGCTGCGGTTCGGCTCCGCTTCGCCGATTGAGGCCGGCGGGTGGCCATCGGCTCCGCTCCACTCGACAAACACGTCGTTGGCTGCCAAGTCCGAGCGGCCGCACAGCACCGGCACCCGACTCTGCCCCTGCAAATGGGCCGGCGCTTCTATTCCCAGCAAGTCGAGCAGCGTGGGCACCAAGTCGATGTGACTGAACTGGCCGCCGATCCGCCGCGGCCCCGCGCCCAGCATGGGCGCACGCAGCAGCAACGGCACCTTGATCGACTCCTCGTACATCAGGGTCTTGCCCAAAATCCCGTGATCGCCCATAAGCTCGCCGTGATCCGACGTGAAAATCACAATGGTGTCGTCGGCCTTGCCGCTCTCGTCCAAGGCACGGAGAATCTTGGCCACCGAGCGATCCACCAGCGTCACATTGCCCCAATAGCGGGCCAGCAGCCCGCGCCAGCCAGCCTCGGTCTGCAAGTCCAACCCGTAGTTTTCCGAAGCCGAGTAAAAGGCCGCCATCAGCCGCACGATCAAGGGCGCGTCGGCCGGTGGGGGCTGCCTAAAGCTCGGCCCGGTCGGCAGAGCCTCCGGGTCGTAATACTCGTTGAGCGGCCCGGTGTGCGGCGGATGCGGCTCCAGATAGCTGACGCACAGCGCGAACGGCGCGTCGCCGCGCTGGCGGATGTACTCCGCGGCCTGGTCGCCCAAAAACGCGGCCTTTGTGTATTCCTCCGGCATGGAGGCCTCGGCGTGGCGTGAGAACACGCGCTGGCCGAGGTTCTCCACGTCGGGCGCGAACCCCTGCTCGACCAAGAAGTGGTGATACGGGCTGAGCACGGCCAGCCGCTCCGGCGCGGAATAGCCGCGCCGGTACGAGTCTTCGCTGCCGACCCACGTTGCAAACCCGTGCTGGGGAAAAATTTCATCCCCCAAGTGCCATTTGCCCATAAAGGCCGTCTGATATTCCGGCGGCAGCATCTCGGCAAAGGTCGGCACCTCAGCGCGGAGCGGCACATTGCACGCCGGCACGCCGGCCGTGTGCGGCCACAGCCCGGTCAGCATGGTGGCCCGCGCCGGGCTGCACACCGGCTGGCTCACATAGGCGCTTTCAAAGACAAAGCCGTCCGCGGCCAGCGCGTCGAGAGCCGGGGTCTCGATCTGCTCGTTGCCGTAGCAGCGCAGCGCATCCACGCGCTGCTGATCGGTGAAGATGTAGAGTAGATTGGGATGTCCCATAAAATTCCTCCATTCCCTAGCCCGGCTGATCCCCCCGCCGATTCGCTTGCGAGCGCGGCGTCAGGTCAAAATAGGTCGCGTGGCCAGCAAAAAAGCGCTCTAATTCATCGACCATGAGGCGGAAAAAGTGCGGGTATTCGTCGCCCGTGCGCCCGGAAAAGTGCGGGGTCAAAAACACGTTGGGCAGGTTGATGATTTCGCTGTCGGCCGGGATTGGCTCTGGATCGAAGACATCCAAGCCCGCGGCAATGTCGCCGCGCTTGAGGCGCTCAATCAGGGCCGCAGAGTCGAAAATTGGCCCGCGCGATACGTTCACCAAAGCGGCCCCCGACGGAATGAGATCCAACTCGCGCCGGCCAATCATGCCCTTGGTCTGCGGCGTCAGCGGCGCGACGCAGACAATGGCATCGCATTGCGACAGCACATTGTCCAGCGACGTTTGCAAAAAGCCCAATGCCTCGGCCAGTTCCTGCGGCAAGTACGGATCGCAGACCCACAGCTCAACCTCAAAGGGCCGCAACAGCTTCATCAGTCGCCGCCCCATGTGGCCGCCGCCGATCAACCCCACCCGCTTGCCGGTAAGCATCCCGGCCATCGGCTCAAGGGTGGAGCGGTTTTGCGTATTCCTAGCGAGGATGCGGCGGAAGAGCGCGCCGGCATTGCGCATGGCAATCAGGGTCAGGGCCAAGGCCCACTCGGCCACTGGATAGGACGAGCCATTCGTCGTATCGACCGTGCGGATGCCCCGCGCCCACGCCGCGTCGAGGTCAAGGCGCGTGGCAAAGCGGTCGCCTTCCAATTCGCCGATGAGACGCAGCCGAGGGGCCGCGGTCAAAACGGCGTCCCCAATCCTCGGCGCACCGTGGCAGACGACGAGCGCATCCACGGCGTCCATTTCCTTTGCCAACTGATCAATAGCCTCGGCATCTTCACTGGCGCGGTAAATGTTGCCGCCCTCGCAGGCAAACCACGCCCAATCGGCAACTTGCTCCAGGCGCGTCAACTCCTCTGGCGGCAGGTAGCCGTGGCGCACCCGCTCGCTACAGGCGATGAGTACTTGCGGACGATTTTCCATTGATTTCTCCCTTGGTGGATGACAGCGGTTCGCAGCGCACAGAGCTAAATAGCATATTTGCACCCGATTCACAACCCATTGCCCCTCGCCTCACAGATACCATGCTCGCCCTCGAACCTGTTGCACCGGCGGCCATCGACCGCGACGGTTTTGCCGTTGGCACCGACGCGCTGACGGCCGAACAATTTGCCTATCTCACTGAAGGCGCGCCGCTCCCGGTGCTGCCGTTTTAATTTGCCCTACCCGTGCGGTGGCTGGGACGCTCACCTTAAAAGAAATACCAATACACCGCGCTGTACACCAACAGCAACCCCGCCGCTCCCAGCCAATAAACCCGATCCTGCTTCCGGCTCGGCATCAACGCCGCGTCCCCTTGCTCCGAGAGCACCGCCCCCTCGTCGCCAAACGCGAAGCTAAAGCCAAAAAGCAACGCACTAGACCCCGCAAAAATGACGAAGGCCGCGTGCAGGAAGTGCATCTCCAAGAAGGCCAATCCGAGGCCCGCGTCTCCGCAGACGAGCCGATTGATGGTCTCCGAATCGTTGGCCAGCCACAACAAGACGCCTAAGAGCGACCCGGTGATCAGGGTTGCAAAGGCCGCTTTGCGCGTGGGCCGCGGCGACAGGACGCCCCACAAGAAGCAGGCCACAACTGCCCCGGGTATGTAGGAGGCGAACTTGGCCAGATATTCGTAGAGAAAGCTAAACTGCGGAATGACCACAATCGCCCACAATACCCCGGTGGCGACCACGACGCCAGCCAAGATGCGCCCGGCCCACACCAAGCGCTGCTGAGTCGCCTCGGGCCGATAAGGCTGATACCAATCCATGGCAAACAGACCCGAGGCCGCGCAAATTTCCGAGTCCAACGAGCTCATCAGGGCCGCAATCAGCCCGGCCAAGACCAAGCCCACTAAGCCGGTCGGCAACAAGGTTTGCACCATGGCCGGATAGAGCTGATCCGGGCTGGCCACTTCGAGCAGCGGTTGCGGCCCCTGCGCCATGACGTAGCCCATCAGCCCGGGAATCAGAATGATAAAGACCGCGACCACCTTTAGCAGCCCGGCCAGCAGGCCACCCATCCGCGCCTCGTGGACGCTGCGGGCCGCCAAGGCGCGCTGCACCATGACGTGGCTGGTCGCACCAAAGGCCAAGGCATGTATCGTCAGCCCCAACACCACGCCGGTCCAAGGCACGTTGGGATGATCGAGCGGCTGCACCAGCGACAGCAGGTCCCAATCGCCCGGCCCTTGCAACTCCTGCATCCGCGCCTCAAAGACGCCCCAGCCCCCCAGATAGCCCAAGCCCACGTAGAGCATGGCCACGCCCCCGACAACCAGCAGCAAGCACTGGACAAAGTCCGTCAAGATGACGGTGCGCAAACCGCCCGCCATGGCGTACGGGCCGGCCGCCAGCGCCAAAATTAGCACCCCTGGCACAATCGACTCAAAGCCAAAGAGCACCTCCATCACCCGCCCGCCGGCGTACAGGGAACCGGGAATGCCGGCAAAGGCAATGGTCACGAGGGTGATTAAAGAAAAGAAGCGGCGGCTTTCCGGGCCGTAGCGCCGCTCCAAGAACTCCGGTGTGGTGTAGAGGCCCAGCCGCATGTATATCGGCAGAAAAACCGCCCCCATGGCCACGAAGGCCAACACTCCGGCTAGCTGGTAATTGGCGACCGCCAAGCCAACG
The DNA here is from genome assembly GCA_958295495.1 of uncultured Latescibacterota bacterium. Taxonomy (GTDB): domain Bacteria; phylum Latescibacterota; class UBA2968; order UBA8231; family UBA8231. Next base: position 4,050,617 of record OY282352.1, on the reverse strand, counting down.
ACAAAGGCCAAGCCCGCTTGGCCGACGAACTGCTCGGCGGAAATGTTGGTGGCAAACAGGGATGCGCCGACAAATGAAATAGGGCCTCATACGAGGCCCCAGTTCACTCCCCTGCGGTGCAGCATCCCTTTTGCACTCGCGTCTCCATGTTTGTGGCAATGATGTCGGGATCAGCGCAACGGCCCTTGCAAATGACGCTTGATCCGCCCCCACGAGGTCTCGGCCACGGCCGTCGGTATAAGACGCTATGTCCCAGAAATGCGCTATGATTCTACCCCCACTGGCTAGCGTATGGCCATCCGGTGAATACGCTACACTCCAAGTACGCTCTCTAAACAACGTATTGAGGAGTTCACCCGTCGCCGCATCCCAAAGACGAACCGTGCCGTCCCAAGCCCCACTAGCCAGCGTATGGCCATCCGGAGAATACGCCACACTTTCGACGATACTCGTATGCCCTGTGAGCGTCTTGAGGAGTTCACCCGTCGCCGCATCCCAAAGATGAAGCGTGTCGTCCCAACTCCCACTGGCCAGCGTATGACCATCCGGAGAATACGCCACACTTTCGACGATACTCGTATGCCCTGTGAGCGTCTTGAGGAGTTCACCCGTCGCCGCATCCCAAAGACGAAGCGCGTCATCATGCCCACTAGCCAGCGTATGACCATCCGGTGAATACGCTACACTCCAAGTACGCTCTCTAAACAACGTATTGAGGAGTTCACCCGTCGCTGCATCCCAAAGACGAAACGAGTAAGAATCCCCACTGGCCAGCGTATGACCATCCGGTGAATACGCTACACTTTTGACTTTAAGCACGTGCTCTGTGAGCGTATTGAGGAGTTCACCGGTCGTCGCATCCCAAAGACAAATCGAGTCATAATGCCCACTGGCTAGCGTATGGCCATCCGGTGAATATGCCAGACCCGGGGTCCCAGCTCTGCTTGATCCGTCGGCATAGCTAATACCCGGCAGGCCAAAAGTTATCAAGAAGGCGATTAACACGAGACGAGTTTGATGCACAACTCGCGTTTTCATAAGAAACTCCTTTCAGTGAGTTTCTGAAGAATTACAAAGCGACTCGATAACGTCCGAGGTCGTCGACATTTGGATCAACCGCGATGCGGGCAGAGACCAAAGGCTGGAAATCTTTGCCGCTCATCGGCTCGTGCTTCTTCCAGCGGCCACTCATTTCAATCAAAACGCGCTGCCTTGACGGTGCCGGCATAGGATTAACGCGCATAGGACTTACGCAAAAAACTCAGTTCGGAGGTGAATATGGCCAAACCAACGCGCTTGGATTACTGTCAGTATTTGCTCAGCAGCCCCATCAACTATACCCGGACCCCTAAGTACACGACAGTAATCTAAGTTGTGGTACGGCCCTGCTTTAGGTTTATTTGTAATCGTCGAAGATTGCATCTAAATCCTAAACACAGGCGCCGCACCATGCTTACTCATACGCTGAAAAAAGCCCTCACGCAAGGGTCGGTATCCCTCACGCGCCATCGTATCGACCTGATCAGTCGCTTAGTGTGTGCGCTGATTCAAGTGCGTTCGGTCCATTATGAAGAAACTCGCGTGTAGTCTGTCGGGTCGCGCCCAAATCGATAGTCACCATCGCCGTCTCCAGCGTTTTTTCAGTAGTGCTGTTTCACCATCGGTGTTTACTCAGTTGATTGTATCCAAGGTCGTTCGCCCCGGCCAACCGCAACTCTTAGTTATGGATCGCACCCATTGGCGATTGGGGCGCACCGATCGGAATGTGTTGTGTGTCGGCTTAGGCTACCAAGGGGTCTCGATTCCGTTGGCATATCAGTCGTTGCAAAAGCCAGGCAACTCCAACACCGACGAGCGCAAGCACCTCCTGACGAAGGTGTTGGCCTACCTCGATCCCCGCGTATGCTGCGTAGTCGCCGACCGCAAGTTCATTGGTCGAGCGTGGTTTGCCTTTTTGCTGGAGCAACCAGTCGATTTTGTCATCCGCCTACGCGGCAATACGTCGCTTACGCTCGACGACGGTCGGCGGCGTTATGGGACTACTTTTAATGAACGGATGCCGAGAGGCACCACCCGATATTACCTACAGACCACCCTCTATGACGGCTTGACCCTGAACGTGGTGTGTCATCGCCCCGTCCGTGGCGAGCGCATCCTGCTCATCCCCAACCGAACCGACCTCAAGCAGGTGCTGGCCGTCTATGGCCAACGCTGGGCTATTGAAACGACGTTTGCCTATTTGAAATCGAGAGGATTTAACCTCGAACAGACCCATTTGACCCACCCCCAACGCTTGCACCGGCTGCTGGGACTACTGGCGTGGACGCTCCTATGGGCGCTATTGGTAGGACTGCTGTTGCATCAAAAAAAACCCATCCCCATAAAAAAACATGGACGACGAGCCATAAGCCTGTTTCGAAAAGGATTAGACCCACTCACACAAATCATACACCAAGCACGAGACCAACCTAAACGCAACCGACAATATCAACACATTTTACTGTCGTGTACTTAGCTCATTTTGAGTAAGTATTCGTCGTATTGAATGTAATCAGAGTATTCAGGTCGCGCATTGTAGTAAGGCGGAGAAGTGAAGATTAGATCAACGGATTCAGAGGGCGTCTGCGAAAGTAGTACTTCGCTATCTCCCAAACCAACCGTGTTACGCAAATTTGAGATCTTAGGTAGGTTTGTTTCTGTTTTCTGTTTTCTGTTTTTGCGCCCGAGTAACCTTGCTTCTAAGACCTGCTTTTTCGTTGTCTTTTTTTCTTATATCAAACTCGTATGCGCATCAATCACAACTTCGCCGACCTTATGACCATCTCTACCTTTTAATGGCACTCGCCGTATATGATAGCGATCATCCACCTCGGGAAGCCCAAACTCGATCGCATTGTCGAGGTCTATATCTTTTAGATAATTTGCAGAAATTTGCTTGGCTCTCCCAACATCTTTCACGCGGTATTCTCGCTTGTCGTAAACCGATTGCTTAGGCTGCGCTTCGCCAGACTCAGAAATACCGAGGTTGCTTTCGGTCTTTCTTTTTTTCTCTTAACGTCCTCATCGCTTCTCTCCCTCAACCCCAAGGCTCCACCCCAGCCAACTTCCGCCCTACACTCGTCAGCTCAGCCGTCTTCTCCTCGTAGTGCTCGCGTTCCTCGGCGTAGCGCCCTAGCCCAGACAGCCGCCGCTGCCAAAAGTCCGTGTGCAACCGCCGCGCCTGTTCGCCCTCGCCGGCTGGATTCATGGTGATGTACTGCGCCACGCGCGGCACGGCACCGCGATTGACGCTCGCCGTGTGCGGCAGGGCCGTGCGCCAGATAACCAAATCGCCCGCCTCGGCCCCGATGCGCCGCGTTCCCAAGGCCAGCAGGTCTTGCTCGCGGGGGTTGGCTCCCGCCGGCAACTCGTCGAGCCACTCCTCTAAGCGCTGGTGGAACCTCGGCACGCAGATAAAGGCCCCTTGCTCGGCCGGCGTGTCGCTCAGGTAGAGCACACCCTGTACCCCAAAAGGCAAAGGACGCTTATCTAAGGCCGCGTCCCAATGCAGATTGTGCTCGGGCGCATCTTTGTCTAAGACCGGCGGATTAATGCTGGCTCGGTCGTGGCTGACCCACAGCTTGTCCGTGCCCCAAATCTGGCTGAAGGCGCGGTGGACTCGAGGGGCCGTGCGGTTGTCCCATAGGGTCTGGTGGTGGTAAATCTCGACCATGATGCCGCGCCGATCCTCTCGATACCAAGTCCCGGGATCGTCCGGGTCCATGCCGGCAAACGCCCACACCGCCCACCCGGTGCGCTCAGCTTGATCGCGGTTGATCACCTGACGCGCAACCACGTATCCCTGCTCGGCAAAGAAATAAAGTTCTTCCCTACTCAAGACATCCATGGCGTCTCTCCCTAGTTAGTATGAGGGACCAATTTGTGTTGTCTCAACGCCCAATGCAAGGCGTACGGCCAACGCGGCCAAGCCCAGCGGGGGCTGACCGGTCATCTGGCTTGGTCCGGTAGGACTGAGATAATCTCAAGCTACAACCCGCGCTTGGCCCAGGCGGGAAAACAAAAAACGCGGAGCAGACGAGCTACTCCGCGTCGTAAAGGACGATAGGGCTTGGTGCTTACCGCCTGCCACGCCAGCGCTTACCGCCGCCGTAAAACGCCTCGTCCTTCATCGCTTCGAGCGTTTCGCGCTGCTCGTCGGTCAAGACGTTTTCTAGGGCCGTGCGGTGCTTTTTGCGCGTTTCGCGGATATGTGTGCGGTGCTCCTTGCGCAATTCCTTGAGTTGATCCTTTTGCTCGTCGGTCAGGTCCAGCCTTGAAAATGCGCCTTGGCCGCTGCGCCGTGCGTCGTACCGGTCTTTACCGCCGCGCCGCATGTCGTGCCGACCCTTGCCTCCCCAGCCGCGCTGGCCGCGCATTTCTTTTAGGGCCTCCTGCTGCTCCTCGGTCAGAATGTTCATTGTGGCTTCGCGGTGCTCCTTGCCCATGGCGGCCATGGCCTCGCGCTGTTCGCGCATGGCTTCCATCTGCTTCTCGCGCAATTTGTTGAGCTGCTCCCGCTGCTCGTCGGTCAGGTCGAGATGCTCCAGCATCATCGGCATGGGCTGCCCGTGCTCCCGCATTCTTTCCCCGCGCTCGGCCACTGCTACGGTGACGAGCGCGCCGAGTGCCAGCGCGACGCCGGCTGAGATGATCCATTTCTTCTTCACTTTTCTTTCTCCGCGTTGGGTGGTTAATTGGATTGGCCGCCGGCTAGTCGGCGGCTCGTGAGAGATGGCCATTTCTCTTCTCTACGCCCCATTAGACCACCGATTGATGCTATTCATTCCCGTGCGTTTTCATTTTTTTGTGCCGCTGCCGCTCGCGCCAAGGCCCCATCAACTCCCCGAACCGCCGCTGCCGCCGATCCAACCGCCGCAGTTGCTCCTCAGACAACAGGGGGGCCAGCTCGGTCCGCGACGCATCCATCTGCTCCTTTAGCGCCTCCCGGTGCTTGGCATCGAGTGCGCGGAGCTTGGCAGCGTAGCGCCGCAGCACGGCCCGCACAGCTTGACGCTGCTCTTCGTCCTGCGGCGCGATCAACCGCTCGGTGCTGCGGACGAAGTGTCGGGGATGTGGAATGGGCCGCAGCCGGTCGCGGACAAACCACCCGGAGAGCAACGCGCCGAGCAGGACGCCGATGAGTAGGGTGCTAAAGAGAATGAGCGCACCTTTGGTTCGCTCTCGCATGTCACTTATCCATTGCGTAAGCCGCTTCGGCCGTGGCCGGCACGGCGGCGAAAATCGCGGCGAGGAATGAGGCGTCGTCGCCGACGAGTTCGCGCTCGTTCCAGTTGCTCAGTGCCAAAAAGGCGACTACCACTAAAGCGACTGGGGCGAGGGGGCGAAAGAGCCACACGAGGGCGTCGGTCAGGCTTTCCTCGCGCTGGCTTTTGATGCGCTGCGCGACGCGCGCGGCAAAGAATGGCCGGAACGAGTCGGTGCGGCTTTCCTGCAAAAGGCCGCTGACTTTTTGCAGCCTCTCCCATTCGGCGCGGAGCGCGTCGTCAGTGGCTAGGGCGCGCTCGAATGCCGCGCGCTCGTGCGCGGTCAATTCGCCGGCCAGCGCCCTTAGCATTTGGCTGCGATAGCTGTCAGTCATACAGGTCCTCGGCGTTGAGGATGGTCTCTAGTTGTTTCATGCCGCGCGAAAGCCGCGAGAGCACCGTGCCCTCGGCGATCTCCAATAGCGCGGCCGTCTCCTTGGTGGAATAGCCCTCGATCATCCGCAGCACCACCACCGCCCGGAAGGCTGGCTCGAGCTGGTCGAGGGCCGCCTGCACTGCTTGCGCACGCGCGCGGGTGGCCTGTTCGTCGCGGCCATCGACGCTCGGCTCGGGCGGGGCCTGTTCGTCGTCGCGGCTCCAGAAGCGCCAGCGCTGCCGCTTGCGGCGCTCTAGCGCGTTGAGCGAGAGGTTGATGGCGATGCGAGTCAAATAGGTGCCCAGCGCTGCGTCGCCGCGAAACTTGTCCAGCGATTGGTAGAAGCGGACAAAGGTCTCCTGTCCTACGTCGTCGGCCTCGTCGCCCGGCCCCAACATGCCCACGACCGTGGCGGCCACTTGAGGCTCATAGCACTCAATTAGGACTCGCAAGGCCGCTTCGTCGCCGGCGCGCGCTTGGTCGATCAGGGCGCGGTCTGTGCCCACTTGCTCCACCATACTGTTAGACAATGTAGGGGCCAAAGGCATTCCCTTGCCAATAAAAATGCGAAAATCGGCAGCCTTGCCGTCCGTGCCCAATATCCGTTTTCTATTTTACATGCTCTTAGCTATTCTCGCATCCCTGCTGCTAGGCTGCCGCGCCGACCCCCCCCAAGCCCTCGACTTGGCTGGCAATCTGGTCGATCCCTTTGCCCACCGCGCTCCCGTTGCGGTCTTGCTCTTCGTCCAGACCGATTGCCCTATCTCCAACCGCTACGCCCCGACTATAGCGCGTCTCCACGCCCGCTTCGAGTCGCAAGGAGTTGCGTTCTACTTGGTGTATCCCGACCGCGGCGAGGATGCGGCCGCCATCCGCCGCCACGGCCGGGAATACGGCTTGCCGGGCCAAGCCCTGCGGGACGTGCAGCACACCCTCGTCAAAAGAGTCGGTGCGACCGTGACCCCGGAGGCCGTAGTGTTAGGGGCGCGCGGCAACGTAGTCTATCGGGGCCGCATCGACAACCGCTACGCGGCCTTAGACCAAGTCCGCCCGCAGCCGACCCGGAGCGACCTTGCAAACGCCCTAGAGGCCGCCCTCGCCGGCCGCCCCCCGGACCCGAGCGCCACCGAGGCGATTGGCTGCTTTATCGCCGACCTGCGATGACGCGCTATTGGGTGTCCTTGGTCGCGGCCTGCTTTGGGTGCAGCGGAGGAGGGGAGACCCCGACCTTCAACCGCGACATTGCCCCGATCGTCTTTCAGCACTGCGCCCCCTGTCACCGCCCGGCCGGGCCGGCCCCTTTTGACTTGCTCAGCTATGCGGATGTGAGCGCACGCGCCGAGCAAATCGCCTTTGTCACTGAGAGCCGCTACATGCCGCCGTGGAAGCCCAAGCGCGGCTATGGTCGCTTTGCCGGCGAGCGCGGATTGAGCACCGAGCAGATCGCCGCGATCCGCCGCTGGATTGACCACGGCGAGCAGGAGGGTAGTCCTGCCGACCGGCCGCCGCTACCCCAGTGGGAGGGCGAGTGGGAACTAGGCCAGCCCGATTTAATCGCCGCCATGACATCGGCCTACACCCTGCGGGCCGACGGCCCAGATGTCTTCCGCAACTTTGCCATTCCGCTGCCCGTTGACTCAACTCGCTACGTCAAGGCCGTAGAGTTCAGGCCGGGCAACGCCCGCATCGTCCACCACGCCACCATGATGATCGACCGCAGCGGCGCGGCGCGGCAGCGGGACGGGCGCGACGGTGCCCCGGGCTTTGACGGCATGAGCTTTGGCGAGGCCGAGGACGCCGACGGGCACTTTCTCGGCTGGACTCAGGGCAAGACCCCATACCCCGGCAGCGACAGCTTGGCTTGGCGGCTCAATCCGGGCACGGACTTGCTGCTACAGTTGCACCTGTTGCCAACCGGCAAAGAGGAGTCCATCGAGGCCCGCGTCGGCCTGTTTTTTGCCGACGCGCCGCCCAAGAGACGCCCGGCTATGCTGCGCTTGGGCCGCAAGGACCTAGATATACCGGCCGGCGCGGGCGACTATTGGATCCGCGATACGTACCTGCTGCCCGTGGATGTCGAGGTCCTGACCATCTACCCGCACGCCCATTACCTCGGCCGGGAAATCCGGGCGTATGCCGAGCTGCCCAACCGCGAGCGGGAGTGGCTTATCTGGATTGAGGACTGGGACTTTAGCTGGCAGGACGACTACCGATTTTCCCCACCGGTCTTCTTGCCGGCTGGCTCGACGCTGGTCATGGAATACGCGTACGACAACTCCGCGCAAAACCCCCGCCAACCCCACGACCCGCCCGTGCGAGTGCGCTACGGGCTGCACTCAACCGACGAGATGGCCGACCTGACGCTGCAGCTTTTGCCGCGCCGCCCCGAGGACTTGGAGCGACTCCGCCGAGACTTCTACCGCAAGTGGCTGGGGCAGGAAATCGACGGCTACAAGAAGCTGCTCGAAGCCCAGCCGCAAGACTGGGACACCCGCCACACCTTGGCCATGTTCTACATGCGCTCCGGCCAGCGCCCGTTGGCTCTGGAGCATTTTGAGTTGGCTCTAAAATACAACCCGGACTACCCGGAGGCTCACGTGAACTTTGGGATCGCGCTGGCCCAAAACCGCCAGTGGGATCGCGCCATCGCCCACTTTGAACGGGCCTTGCAGCACAACCCCGATTTTGCCGAGGCCCATTTCAATGTGGGATTGGTGTTGGAGATGCTGGGCCGCTCCGCCGAGGCCAAGCCCCACTTCGACGCTGTCACGCGCCAGCGGCCAGACATGGCTGCGGCCATCCAACAGCGCTTGGCAAAGCTGCGCCGCTAGCCCTTGTCTTTTCCCCACGTCGTCGCTAGTCCCAAGACGAGTTGTCGCCCGGCCGGAAAATTGCGCCCGTTGAGCGAGAAGCGCATTGCCGCCTCGACCGTCGTGCGCTGGCCAACGGCGTAGAGCAGAGCCGGCGTCAGGTAGGTGATGCGCTTGATCTCGGCCTCAATGCCGCCGAAGACGACCGCCGGATTGCTGCGGAGCACCTCGCATTTGCCCATCAGCATGAGTTGACGTACGAGTTGGTAGCCCACCTCGGCGTTGAGGAACCACTCGTCGCCGGGGTCGCGGTCGATCTGCTCGTTGCGGGTGCGGACGCGATAGCCGAGGTCGAGGTCGCCGTACAAGGGCAGCGGCCAGAAGGAGCGCCCCACTTGCCCGACAAAGTCGAAGTCCCACTGCCCTTCGCCCACCGGGATCAGCCCGTCTTCGTTTTTGAACGCGCCGGTCGGCATCTTGACGCCGGCCTTGAGCGCGAGGACCACGGGCTTGGCCAAGATGCGAAACTTGGCTAAGGCGCGGATGTCGCTCAGGCCGGTATCCGTGCGGGGTTCGGCAAACGCGGCGTTGGCAAAGGATTGGTCGAAATAGGGAACTTGCAAGCCGAGGTCTAGGCGGTCGGTGACGCCGTACAGGCCCTCGAAAAAGACGGCCCTCGATTCGTATTGCCCGTCAAAGTCGTAGGGGCCGCGGGTGCCGGGCGCGCCCAACCGGCCCTTGCCGATATACCACTCCTGTGTGCGCTGCTGGAAATACGTGAGCTTGCCCCAGAACTGGCCTCTCGGCACGGTCCAAGCTCCGGCACCTGCATCGGCTGCCGCGCCTAGGAGTGCCAAGCCGACCATCAGGTATTTGACCATGACCGCATTCCTTTCGCTATTGGGTTGGCGGTTTACCCATAGATAGTAAATAAGTACTTTTACGGATGTGCATATACTAACTTTGGGAATTAATCACCGCACCGCGCCGGTGGAAATCCGCGAGCGGCTGGCCTTCCCCGAAAGCGACCAGCCCTCGGCCCTCGCCCGGCTCGTCGGCGACTACGGGCTGCATGAGGCGGCCATTCTCTCCACCTGCAACCGCTCCGAGCTGTACTTGGCGGCCGATGGCAACAGCGGATTAGCCCAAGTGCGCCGCTTTCTCGCCGAATGCCAAGGCCTAGACATTGAGGCTCTCGAACCCCACTTTTACCAGCTCAACGACTCGGCCGCGGCCATTCACCTTTTTCGCGTCGCCAGCGGCATTGATTCCCTCGTCGTCGGCGAGTCCCAGATACTCGGGCAAGTGCGCCGCACGCTGGAGACGGCCCAGCAAAACGGCTCGGCGCGCCTGTTGCTCAACGAGCTTTTTCAGCGTGCGCTGCGCGTGGGCAAGCGCGCGCGCGCCGAAACCGATATTGGCCGCGGCCGGCTGTCGATTAGTACGGCCGCTGTTGAGCTGGCCGGCCAGGTCTTTGAAAACCTGACGGGCTGCTGCGCGCTCTTGATCGGCGCTGGCGAGATGGGTGCGCTCACAGCCCAGTACTTGATTGACTCCGGCGTCGAGCGGCTATTGGTAAGCAGCCGCACTTTTGCCCGCGCCCAGTCGCTGGCCAGCCGCTTGGGCGGCGAGGCCGTGCCCTTTGAGGAGCTGGCCGCCCAGCTTGCTGCCGTTGACATCGTCATCTCGGCGACCGCGGCTACGGGCTACGTCGTCCGGCCCACTGACTTGCGCCGGGCCATGGAGCAACGCCGAGGACGCCCGCTGTTCCTCATCGACATTGCCGTGCCGCGCGACATTGACCCAGCCGTGCGCACCATCGACAACGTCTTCCTGTTTGATGTGGACAATCTCGAGCAAGTCGTTGCTGCCAATCGCCAAGAGCGCGAGGGGGAGATACGCTGCGTGCAAGCCATTATCGACCACGAGCTAAAGGAGTTTTTGCACTGGTTCAACGCTTTGGGGACCGGCCCGCTAATCCGCGCTTTGCGCCAGCGCGCCACTCGGCTCCAAGAGCAGGAACTCGCACGCTGGGCCGCCCAACTCGGCCCGCTCGCCGAGGCCGATCGCCAGCTCGTCGAGGGCATCTTGCGCGGTTACGCCAACAAGCTCCTGCACGATCCGCTCGTGCAGATCCGCGAGTTTGCCAACGATGACGAGGGCTATGTTCACCTCGATACGGTGCGCCGCCTCTTCCGGCTCGACACTGAGGCCGAGGAGGGAGAATAGTGACGACGTTCTGCATTGTCTCCCTCGTCGCCGCCTTGGCGTTTTACTTGGCGGCCGCGCTGCTGTTTCAAGGGCACTTCCTCTGGCACCAGAGCGGTTGGGACGCGCTGGGGCGCAAGAGCCTGAAGTTGGGGCTGGCCGTACACGCGGGCAGCATAGTGCTGCACTTCGCCCTTTCCGGCCAAGCTCTCTTCGCCAACATGTTGGTTATCATCGCCTCGCTGGTCCTGGCCTTGGTGGTCGCGGGCCTGCTCGGCGAGCGCTATGCGCGCATTCGCCACCTCGGGCTGCTGACCGCGCCTCTCGCCTTTCTCGGCCTGCTCTACCCGCTGCTGCTGCCCATCCGCTTTGAGGAGGCCGAGTCGATCCTCGTGGAATATCCCTTCCTCGGCATCCACGTAGTGCTAACCCTGCTCGGGCACGTGGGCTTCGCGCTGGCGTTCTGCTCGGCAGTCGGCTATCTCGTCCAACATCAAGCCCTGAAAAAGGGCCGGCTCAACAGCTATCTGCCCGCGCTCGACACGGCTGCCGCGGCGACCTTTCGCTTTGCCGGTGGGGGCTTTTCGCTCTTTACCTTGGGCTTAGGCATGGGCGCGATTTGGCTCTTTGGCGCGCCGGGAGCATATCTCGCGGGCGGGGATACCAAAATCTGGCTGGCCCTGCCGACGTGGTTCGTCTTTGGTATCTATCTCTATTTGCGCGGCATTGGTCGCCGGCACGGCCGCCGTCTCAAATGGCTGGTAATCGCGGGGTTTGTGCTGGGGCTGGTCAACCTGCTGTGGGTGCGCCACGATTTCGTCAATTTTGTCTAGTGCGCCGCCGAAAAACAGGAATCCATGCGCTTGAATGTCGGTATCCGGTGGTATATTATCCTACGCTGCCCTGCCCTATTCACCTATCCCGAAAGGAGCCGCGTTATGAGCTATCGATCCATACTAATCGTCTGCTTGGCAACACTGGGGCTGGCCGTCGCTGGCTGGGGACGAGCCGCCGGTAAAATCGCATTTACCTCTTTTCGCGAGGGGTACGACGACGTGTGGATTATGAATGCGGACGGGAGCGACCCTGTAAATCTGACCCAAGGACAGAATTGCGATCGCCCGGCTTGGTCCCCGGATGGCACGAAGATCGCCTATATCGACGTTGGTGCCGATTATTCCGGTAGGGACCTCTGGGTGATAGACGCCGATGGCGGCAATCCACAGCAGCTAACAGACGATATTAAGCTCATAGGCCCTAACAGCGCTTATGAGTTCTTTTGGGCTGATGACGGAAGTAGCATTTACTACTATGTGTGGGACCGCTCTGAGATGTTCGTCGTGGCACTGGACGGAAGTGGCTCCTCACTTGTGGAATGGAGGGAGGCGGCTTTGATGCTCCGCCGCGTCCTAGACCTCCGCAATTTTTCTCCAGACGAAACCAAACGAGCCGCTGTCGCCTTTCTACGTGGTGACGAAGATAGCCAAGCTCTCCTCCTTATGGCCGGTGAAGACAGATACACGGCCATTCCTCTGTCCGGCCAACCTAACGTCGAGCGCTCCCCTTGGGATCGCGCCGCTTGGGTCTATACTCATTTTCCCCTCACTTGGGCATCCAACAGCATGAGGGTAGCCTTCACTTCGTACGCCATTCTCAACAGTACTGGCACTTCTTACACCTTTAGCCCCAGTACTGGGGAGATTTGGGCCGTTGATATAGACGGGAGCAACTTGGTCAATCTGACCAACGGCTTGGGCGGAGCTTATCCCGCTTGGCAACCGGCCGCCCCTTCCGCTGTTGCTACGAGCGTCGAAGCCCAGTCGTGGGGACGGATCAAATCGCTGCTTTCAACAGGTGCCCGTTGATCGCGTCTCGTGCGTAGGGGCGGTTCGGAAGCCGCCCCTACGCACCCTTCCGCACCAATCCCGCCCGATCGTTGCACAAGCGCAAACTCCGCGCCGACTCGCGCAGTGCCCCCGCCCGACGCTGCCGCTCCAACCCCGCCCGCTGGTCAAGCGCCATGTTGAGTGACCTCTAGCACATCTAGCTTGCGGATCGCCCGGTCAAATGTCCCTATACAGAGATGCCCCGTGAACCTGCCCCAAGGCGGCGATATAGGTGGTGGCGCGGTTGGCACCGAGTTTGTATCGCCGTCGTCCTGTCGTATCTTCTGTCGCCTACCTAAATAAGGAGTCATAGATACCCGATGCCCCTCGACCAAATGCTCACCCCGGAAGAAGCGCGCGCCATCGTCCTCGAGCACGTACAAGTCCTCGGCCCCGAGCGCGTCTCCCTGATCGACGCGGCCGGTCGCGTACTCGCCCAAGACGTTTTGGCGCGCCGCGATAATCCGCCCTGCGACAACTCGGCCATGGACGGCTATGCCGTGCGCCATGCGGACGTGGCCGCAGCAAGGGACGACGCACCCGTAGCCTTGGAGGTCCTCGAAGACATACCGGCCGGCAAGGTCCCGCAAAAAGCGGTCGGCCCCGGCCAAGCCAGCCGCATTATGACGGGCGCGGCCGTGCCGGCCGGGGCCGACACCATCGCTCCGGTAGAGGACACCCGCCCCGCCGGGCAGGCGGTCGAGATCTGCGCCGTTGAAGAGCGCGGCGCACACATTCGCCGGCGCGGCGAGGACATGCGCTGCGGCGAGCCAATCATCAAGGCCGGTACCGAGTGCGGCCCGGGCGAGTTGGCCGTGCTTGCCGCCGTGCAGCAGAGCTTCGTCTCGGTGTACCGCCGGCCGCGCGTCGCCATCCTCTCCACCGGCGACGAGCTCGTCGAGATCGAGGAGACGCCCGGAGAAGGCCAGATTGTCAACAGCAATACCTGCGCCCTAGCCGCCTTCTGCCGCGCCCACCGGGCCGAACCAGTGATGCTGCCCACAGTCCCAGACGACGAGGCCGCAATCCGCGTTACCATTGAGGCCGCAATCCGCGCTGACTTCGCCGTCTCCTCGGGCGGCGTCTCGGTCGGTGAATACGACTTCGTCAAAAAGGTCCTCGACGACTTGGGTGCCGAGACGATCTTCTGGCGCGTGGCCATGAAGCCGGGCAAGCCGCTGGTCTTTTGCACGGTTGGCGGCGTACCCTATTTCGGCCTGCCCGGCAACCCGGTATCGAGCATGATGTCCTTTCTCCAGTTCGTACGCCCAGCCATCCGCAAGGCCGCCGGCTACCCGCAATCGGCTTGGTTCCTGCCCGAGGCGCAGGCCCGAGTGGAAAGCCCCTGTGCCAACGACGGCGACCGCCGCCAGTACATGCGCGCTACCTTGCGCTACCAAGATGGCCAGCTTTGGGTGCGCCCCGCCCGCAGCCAAGGCTCGCACATAATCAGCTCCATGCTCAACGCCAACAGCTTCGTCGTCCTCCAACCCCACCAGCGCGCCGAGATCGGCGACCAAGTAGTGGTGCAGGTCATTGGGGAATTAGCGATGAGTGGTGAGTGAGCATGGCCTCCAAAATACTCGACAATCGCACCTTAAAACCACTGCAACCGGCGACCTCGCTGTGGAAACAGTACGACCCAGCGGCAGCACCCCGCGCCTACGACTTTCTCCGCGAGGCCCTCGCCTGAGGGACGTGGCTACTTACAAGGTAGTACAAGAACTGGAATCGCTCGACTTCAAGCCTTCTTGGATTACCCCAATACCGTTTGACATGGTAATTACCGGCGTGTAATATCCGTTATAAATCATACCTAAGAAGCAAAAAGCGGATAGAGCTCATCGGCCAAGCGGCGATGTCCGATTCTCAAACTGCTGCTTGGCGGCCGACAACCCAAGACGGAACACAGCAGGAGGTCATGTAAGGTGTTTACTGTGAGTGATTTTCGAGACTTGGTCCACCTTCTCGACGAGCATCCCGACTGGCGCGAGGAACTGCGACGCCTAGTCTTGACGGACGAGGTCTTGTCGCTTCCCAAGACTATGCACGAGCTAGCCGAAGCGCAGTGCCGGACCGAGGTGCGGATGGATCAGTTGGCCGAGCGGATGGATCAGTTGACCGCCCGGATGGACCAATTGGCCGAGCGGATGGATCAACTGACCGCCCGGATGGACCAATTGGCCGAGCGGATGGACCAATTGGCCGAGCGGATGGACCAATTGGCCGCCCGGATGGATCAGTTGGCCGAAGCACTGACTAAGGTCACCAATGACGTCGATTGGCTCAAAGGCGACCAACTCGAACGGCGCTACCGGGAGCGAGGGCCGGCCTATTTTGCTCCCCTGATTCGGCATGCCCATGTGCTATCATCCGACGAATGGGTCGCTCTGGTCGAAGGCGCTCTGGATCAGCGACAAATCTCGGAGCAGGAAGCGGATAGCCTCTTGCAAACGGATGCGGTCGTGCGCGGACGGCGACGGGAAGATGGCGAGGAGGTCTATCTAGTGGTGGAGGTGTCTTGGGGGGTGGGAATTTCCGATGTCCAGCGAGCTTCGGAACGCGCCGCCACCCTGGGGAGAATCGGCAAGACCACCCTGCCAGTGGTCGCTGGTTCTTGGGTGACACCCGACGCGCAAGAACCAGCGCACGCTATGGGAGTCTGGCAGGTAGCCAACGGCCGGGTGACGGCCCCAGAAGCGGCATAACTCTCCATGAACCGTCCCCCCGCAGAATTCAAGCGCGTACCCGTCGCGACCCTGCGCTCCTTTACCGCCGACTGTCTCAAGGCCGCTGGGCTGTGCGCCGATCACGCCGATCAGCTAGCCGAGCTGTTGTCCAACTCCGACCTGCGCGGCGTGCGCTCGCACGGCACCCGCGCCATGGTTGGTTATTGCGGCAGCCTCCGCGACGGCAGCGTCAACCCCAACCCCAACCTGCGCGTGCTCCAAGATACCGAGACCACGGTCCTCATCGATGGCGACGGCGGCTTGGGCTACGCCCCGATGATGTTGGCCACTAAAAAGGCCATTGAGAAGGCCAAGCAATCCAAGGTCGCCCTCGGCGCGGCCTGCCACCTCGGGCACTACGGCTCGGCTGGCCACTACGTGCGCTACGCCATGCAGGAAGGCTGCTGCGCCTTTTCAGTTCAGGGGCACTATCCCAATTACTTCGGCGAGGGCGGCGGCAATAAAGGCCAGCAGTCGGCCTACTGGGGCAACCCACCGCTCTGCTTTGGCTTTCCGTCAGAAGAAGAGCCGCCGCTGGTCCTCGACGCAGCGACCTGCATCCTCGCCGACTACCACCGTGGTCCCGAATACGACGCCTTACAGGAATTGATTCCGCCAG
The DNA here is from genome assembly GCA_958295495.1 of uncultured Latescibacterota bacterium. Lineage (GTDB taxonomy): Bacteria > Latescibacterota > UBA2968 > UBA8231 > UBA8231. Next base: position 4,034,686 of record OY282352.1, on the reverse strand, counting down.
CTTTCTTCAAGTCAATGGGTTATACCGGCTCGGCCTTGACGCTAGGTGGAGCCTTCGTCGGCCAGAATAGCGACCGCGCTCGAGCCGTTGCCCAGCGGTGGCCCCGCGCGGGCAATGGCGGCCTGATCATCGTCATGGACATTGGCGCGTTCGCCCCGCCCGACGCCTTCCGCGCCGGCGTTGACAATCTCGTGCGCGGCGTCCGCGAGACCATGGAACCCGTGCGCGGCTACGACGAGGCGACCCTGCCGGGCACCGTTGAGCACCGCAAGAGCGAGAAATACGCCCGCGAAGGGGTGCCGATGGCCTTAGACGATTTGGAAAGGCTCGCGGCGTGTGGACGCGAGTTGGGAGTTGAGGCGGGGTGGATTACTGCAAAATTCACGCCATTTTAGCAAAAAACCAACGCCTAGTCGATCCGCACTTCCCGCCTCTGCTCCGCCGACTCGTACAGCCCGTCGAGCATCTTCTGCACCATCAGCCCGTGCTCTCCGGGCGACAGGGTTTCCACGCCGTAGAGTACGTGATCGACGAAGTTGCGCATCTTCTGGCCGAAGGCGTCGGCCGCTGGGCCGTTGGGCATCCAGTTGGGCCGGGTGTTGACCATGTAATCGTTGGCGTCGTGGAAAAGCCCCGGCGGATCCCAGTTGGCACCGCCCTTCTCGCCCATCAGGGTGAAGTTCCACTCGTTCTTCTCGATATGGGCGGCGAAGCTGGTCTCAATACTGAGCATTGCTCCGTTTGCAAAGCGGATATGTCCTACCGCTAAGTCCTCTACCGTATAGGTCTGGTAATCCCAGTTGGGCCAGTGCGAGATCACGTTTGACGGCTTATCGCCGATGTAGGTATAGGTGCTGCCACTCGCTGCCACCGGTTTGGGCGCGCCCATCGCATAGTGCGTGGTCTCCAGCATGTGGACGCCGATATCGATCAGTGGCCCGCCGCCTTGTAGGTCCTTGCGGCCAAAGACGCCCCAGTTGGGAATTCCCCGCCGGCGCAGGGCCTGCACCCGGGCGTACAGGACCGCGCCCAGTTCGCCGTCGTCAACGAGCTTCTTGATAAGCTGCGTCTTTGGCTCATAGCGGTTCTGGAATCCAATGATCAGCTTTTTGCCGTTTTTCTCCGCAGCGTCGAGCATCTTTTGCCCCTCGCGTGCGTTCATGGCCAAAGGCTTCTCCACGAGGACGTGGGCACCCGCGTCGAGCGCGGCGATAGTGCAGGGAGCGTGCAGGTTATTGGGTGTGCAGACGCTGACGGCGTCAGGTTCGGCCTGACGGAGCATCTCCGCGTAGTCGGCATAGGCTTGGGGGATTTCGTATTCCTCGCAGCAGTCTCGCGCCCTTTCGAGGACCACGTCCGCCACGGCTACCATCTCCACGTCGTCCATGTCTTGGTAATAGCGCATGTGCGCCCTAGCGATCCCGCCGGCACCGACTAGGGCGACGCGCAGCTTGTCTTGTGCGCTCTTAGTCATTGCTCTCCGTCCGTTTGAGGTTGTGGCAAGGCACAAAAAAACCGGCCCGCAGACCGGTTTTTCCTATTACAGGCACCATCCTAGCCCACTTGGAACTGCTCGATAAACCGGCCCACGTCTGGGTGCCCGTCAACGCCGCGGCCGGGGTGGATGATCAGCCGGTAGCGGAAGACGGCCTTGTCGCCGCCGGGGATGGTCAGGCTCGCGTCTAGGCTTTCGTCGCCCTTGAAATCGTGGACCCCAAAAGGGTTAGCGGTAAACAGCCCGTAGCCGCGCACGTGCCAGTAGGTTGGGTGGCGGGGATTGTCGCGGTGATCGACGACGGTGTGCCCCCACTCCTCGCCATTGGCCACCGGCCCGGAATAATCCACCCAAGCCGCCTGCTGGCCCCAAGTAACCTCTGGGCCTTGGCCGTTTTCAAAGACTTGGCCGGCCGAGTTTTCAATCCGCCCCGCGTCCTTGGCATCCATCGAGGTCGGCACCCGGATGGCAAACAGCCCGCCTTCTTTGGTGTCGCCGAAGGTCGCGTCGCTGTAGCGGGCGCGAAATTCGCTGCGCTGGTCCACGATCCGCAACGCCCCTTCGGCGCGGATGGCAATGGTGCGCCGCTCCTCCAACAGCTTCTCCCCCTCCGGCCCGAACCAATCGACGATCCCATCGATCTGCGCTGCGCTGTCGGCTACACCTACTACCGGATCGCCCCGTTGCAGCATGGCTCCGTGGCCGGTGCCCTCGTCCCAGAGGTTGTGGCCGTTGACGAGGCCGTGGGCCGTGTACATGCCGCGATGGTGGTAGTGGTCCTGATTCTCGCCGGCGACATCTTCCATCGGATAGGCGCGGGTCAGGCCGGTGCCGCTGGGTGTCAGCACCGGATAAAAGTACGGGCGGCACACGTAGTGGCCGTAGCGATACTCGGTAAAAAGCTGGCCGTTGATGGCGACGACGGCCTTGCAGTCTGCGGGATGTAGCTCGATATCGATCATTGCTTCCTTTCCGTTATGCGGCTCGGCCACAGCAGCGCTTGTACTTCTTGCCGCTGCCGCAGGAGCACGGGTCGTTGCGGCCGGGGGCTTTTTGGTGCAGGGCTGCCTTGACCGCGTCCCTTTTTTGGGCCCATTCCATCACGCCGGTGGCTGGTCGGCCGTGCCGCAACTCGTTGGCCATAAAGCGCATGTAGGGATCGACGTGCCCGAAGTACATCTTGTACCCTTTGCACAGGTAATTGAGGCCGTCCTCGCCGCGCGGGGTTTTGGTAAAGCGGTGCTTGGGGCAGCCGCCGTTGCAGGCGAAGCGGAAATCGCATTCGATGCAGTACTGGGGCAGGGCGTCTTTTTTGTCCTGCCCGAACTTGGTCTGCTGCGGGCTGGCGACCATGTCGCGGATGCTCTCGTGGTGGACGTTGCCCAGCCGATAGTCTGAATAGACGAAGTGGTCGCAGGAGTAGAGGTCGCCGTTGTGCTCGATGATCAGGGCCTTGCCGCAGGTCTCGGCGAAGATGCACAGGCTCGCATCTTGGCCCAGCCACGAGCCGAGGGTCACGTCAAAGAGCTGCACAAAGACTTGGCCGACGTCGTTGCGCACCCACTCGTCAAAAATCGCGCACAGGAATTTGCCGTACTGCCCCGGCCCCACCGACCACTTAGAGACCGGCGCCCGGCCCTCGTATTCGGGATCGACCAAGGCCAGCCCGTCTTCGTCTGGCTCGTGCGCGATGCGCTCGACGATGGGAATAAACTGCATAAACCCCGAGCCCGCTTGGCGCAGGAAGCGGTAGATTTCGAGGGGGTGCTCGGCGTTGTGGTTTTGCAGCACGGTCAGGGTATTGAATTCCACCGCGTACTTTTTGAGCATTTGCAGGCCGGCGTACACTCGGTCGTACGTTGGCTTCTGGCCCTTGTCAACCCGATAGCGGTCGTGGTAGGTGCGCGGCCCGTCAATCGACAGCCCGACCAAGAATTTGTTTTCGGCGAGGAATTCGCCCCACCCGTCGTTGAGGAGGATGCCGTTGGTCTGGAAGGCGTTGGTGACGACCTTGCCGTCGGCGTATTGCTGCTGTAACTCGACTGCGCGGCGGAAGAAGTCCACGCCCATCAGGGTCGGTTCGCCGCCCTGCCAAGCAAAGTCCACCTGCGGCACGTCTTGGGCCTCGATGTACTGCTTGACGTAGCGTTCGAGCGTCTCGTCGGACATGCGCCAATTTTTGCGCGCGTCCGGGTAGAGCTTCTCCTTCTCTAGGTAGAAGCAGTACTTGCAGTCGATGTTGCAGACCGAGCCCGAGGGCTTGGCCATCACGTGGCAAGACGCCGGAGCAGGGGTGAGTGTGGTCGCAGTTTCCATCAGGGACTATCTTGAAGTGGTGAGTATGATAGGGTTTGCCCTGCGGCAATGCAAATATAGGAAAATCTAATGCGTACCATTTTTGTCGGCGACGTGCATGGCTGCGCCGCCGAGTTTGCGGCCCTCCTTGCAAGAGCAGGCTACGACTCTGCCCAAGATCGCCTGTTGCTGACCGGCGATGCTTTTTCTCGCGGCCCCGACCCGCTGGCGGTGTGGCGGTTGCTCCGGGAAACCGAGGCCGCAATGGTCTTGGGCAACCACGACGCCCGCCTTTTGAATCAGCTAAACGCTCTGGCGAAGGGCCGCAAGCCCAAAGTGCAGTACCCCGACCAAGACTATACCCTCAACCAGCTTCAGCCCGTCCACGAAGAAATGCTCGCTTGGCTCCGGCAGTGCCCGCTCTACATCGCGGAAGACGCCTTCCTCCTAGTCCACGCCGGCATCCACCCAAAAAGGGGCTTACAAGGCACCCGCCGCAACCAATTCCTGAAGATCCGCACTTGGCCGCCCACCAACGATCTGGCTAGCCCGCGCTGGCACGATTTTTACGAGCCGGCGCATCCCCTGCTCGTCTTTGGCCACGACGCGCCCGGCGGCTTGGTGGTCAAAAAGCGCGACGGCCGCCCCTATCTCCTCGGCCTCGACTCGGGCTGCATCTATGGCGGCCAGCTCAGTGGCTATGTACTTGAAGAAGCGCGGCTCGTGCAAGTGGAAAGCCAGCAAGAAGCGGACGTGTGGCGGCGGCTGGCTTAGGCGAGATAGAATCCGGGTCCAACGCAAGTCCGTCCGTTCCCACATTGACCATCAGGATGTCCCGCATCTGAGAGACGATGGCGGCTTCCGCGTTATGAGTTCTACCAAGTAGGTCGATGTCCATGGTCGGACGGGATTCCGGTGAGCCCCAAACCCTCAGCATCAATGAGCCCTTGAGCACAAATTGATGGGCATGGGCGGATTGGGATAGTCGGTAGAGGAATCGCTCCATGGCGAAGTATTGAAGCAGTTCGTTGAATGGCCGTCGTTCACTTCTGGACCGATTGAGGAGGCGTTGCCGGATAGACGCGGACGCATTGGGGAGACGTCATACCAGTGCCTCCAAATAGGGCCGCATCACCTTTTCCACTCGACAGATGCTGGCGTATTGGAGCAGTTCGCCGAGGTTGAACCCGTTTCGCGAGGACAATAAAAAGTCAAAACGGTATAACTAGGAGGTAACTAAATGAATCTCACAATTTCGGAGCTCGCCCATGCCGTAGGTCGAAATGAAACCTATATCCGTCAGCATATCCATCGGAAGCACTTGGCTACGCGAAAGGATGGACGCAACGTGTCTGTGGAGCTCGACGAGGCAATGCGTTGGGTACGCGCGGGCTTCCCTTTAATTTACCGGCTCGTGTCTCGGTGACGACGAGGGCTATGAAGGACCGAACTGCTCGGATGACGGTGCTGACGTGGCATGCGCCGGATGCACAGCCCCGCAATCTGTTCACGCTCATACGCCATCGACGGCAGGATGCGCTGGGTCCTTGGGCTGGCGAACCGGACGAGACTTGGTCGAGTATCGACCTTGGACATGAACTCCGACTATTTTTCTTAGACGCGTCGTGGGAATGCTGCCAGACATTGGTTGGTCAAATCTTGGATTCGGGTACGCTGGGGATTGATGACCTTGAAATTCAATATGCCTTGGAACCCATCCCTCGCCACCACTGGGCTTATCGAGATGACCGCCCGCTCGCCGATGCTTCAATGCGTAGCCCCTTCTCAAGACACAGTGCGTATATAATCGAGTACTGGAGCTTCACGGCGGAGCCTCGCAAACACTGGCTAGAGATAATCGAATCACTTCAGAGCCAAGCATCACCTCAACTCGCACGTCTGGGTTTTCCGCTCGACCGCCGCCCAGATCGGGTCGGAAACCTCATGATTGCCGCCGCCCAAGATGCGATTGCCTGTGATTTGGCAGCGAATCGCAACCGAACACTGAGGCTCCATGTGGATGCGAAGGAACTGCTGCCCGAGGCCTATCGCGCCACGGTTTGGGCCAGCCACAGTGGCGACGAGGTGCTTCGGCGAGAAGTTCCGGTCGCGCTGGGCCAGACGGTGATCAAGCTCGCATCGGATGTTGATCACATCGGCTTTGCGATTTTCCGGACTGCTGATGGACAGTGCGTCGACTTGATGGAGGCGTTTCCGCTCATGGAGGTTGATGTTCGCATGGAGATCAAGTCCGGCCCAACGCTACATCTCTGCGAACGCAAAAGCAGCTTCACCCACGAGGTCAATCCATCAGGTTTCGTCTCCACAGTCAACGTCCAAGCTGACCAAGACAGTGCCGAACTCGACAGAGGAATCCGACGACGATGGCTTGATCGTCAGGTTTACGAGCGAGAGAATATCGCACACCGAGAGGGTAATCTCGTGCGTTTTAGACCCGCGGAATTCGAGCGGGCTATCCAGCACTTCACCTGTCTTCTGCGTCAAGATGCCGATCAAACGGTGCCGATTTATCTTGCCGACCCCTACTTCATGGACATACCTGCACCGGAGAGAGACAATCTTAAGAAGCTATACCTTGATATATTCGCAGCCACCAATGGCAGGCCGTTGCGAATCCTATGCGCGAAAGAGGCGAAAGTCACATGGTGGAGTACATGGTGGTCGAATCTCCCCAACCAACTAACGAGTCATGTTAATATTCGCGTGTTCCTCGAACAGACTTCGAGAGGTTCTGGGTTTCACGATCGTTACTTGATAATGCCCAAACGCGAGATCGTCATCACCCATTCCTTTAACGGTTGGCATAAGGAGGGGATTACCTTTTCTAGCCACCCCTACGGTGTGTACCGCGCCGAGGCGGAGAAACTGTGGTCAATGGGCATCGGATCCAAGAACACAGACTGTTTTGTTAAGGAGATCGCCTGATGGTCAGCAACAGCATACCTAGCATCTCCCTGCCTGACAGCGCGAAAGCCGTTATTTGGCGGATCTTCGGCTCGGGTGAATCGCCCTTAAAGGGGCAGTCGACTCACGAACTGATCGAACCAATCATTAGAAAGTATGTTACTTCTCCCATAGAGCAGGATCGGGCCATCACTGAGATCCGCGGTTGGTTCGAGTCCCACGAGGATCAACGATGGCTCAGATCTGACATGAGTGAGCCGGTTGCAGAGTTAATCGTGGAGGGAATCGGGCCTGAGTGCTCGGAGACCGCAACTTGGGCCATCGGCTCAACTGACGTTGACCTAGCAGTACGTCTCATTCGTTGCCGCTGGTCCTCTCAGGAGATTAACTCTTTGGTTGAGGCGATACTTACGGTGCTGAAAAAGATCTGTGATCAAGACCAGATTCTCGATGCGGCCCGTTGCCCCGGCTTTGCCGCGCAAGATTCTGTCAAGGCTAAAATCCCGAAAGATGCCATAAATCGCGAAGGAAGGCTAGAAACTTTCCGGCACCTAGACAACCATGGCTTTGAACTCGTCGACCGAGGGATCTATCCTGCCGTAGGCAATCTGATCGAACTCGTCATCGAGTTGCGGCCCAAACAATTCGAATCCCTGATCCAGAGGCTCGATCATCCGGTGGTGCAGGCGCGGGCGGCTCAACACATGATCGCCTCGGACCTTTCCTTGAACCATCGTCAGACCCTAGAGTGGATCACTAAGGATTCATGCGATGCCTTGGTTGCGCTCGCGATCGTACATACGCTGAACACCGTCAATAAGTTGGACGAAGACCTTCGATACGCCGATCACATGGGCGTAGATCAATACAGGTGGAGTACCGAACTCCGCCTTCCGCAGGATGACCTTGATGCCGCCGCCGCCGCTCTCCTTAAAGACTTAGTTGATCGGCTGGTCGTGCTTGATCCCCTTGTGTGCGTACGCTGGACCGGCGAGTTGCTCAGCAATGCCCCTTACGGGCTGAATCAACGCGGCGGCCATGAGAAGCCGCCCCGGATTGAGCAACTTGAGAGGGCATGCACGGAACTGATCTCACGCCTCGTTTGCCAGTCGTGGTCCGACAATCTGCTTGACGAACTTAGGGCTGGCCTATGCCTGACTCCGCGAACGACGCGAACGACTTGGACCCGTCACATTGCGGATGTTGCTTGGCTGACCCGCGAAGACGATTCTGCGAGGGCCGCTGAGATCGCCCAAGTGGCTTTCGACTTGCATGGTCAGCACATTGCCAAGCAGTTGGAACAGAATCGTCTATTTCTGGCCTGGAATGACTGGCACCAACGCGAATGGTTCAGTAGCCTCGGCAGAGTCCTTGTGCTGTCTCACGAGGAGCTCGAGCTGCCGGCGTGGGTCTCGGCTCAGTGCCGGGAGTTGCCGCTGAGCGTTTGGGATGCCGAGGAAAATTATAAAGCGTTCATTTCCGCTGACCAAGCAGCACAACACTGGTTCTTGGTCGCACTCCACGCAATCCCAGTGCTAAAAGAACTCGGCCACATGATCAATCCTATCGCGGTCCGCACTCTCGCCGAGATCCTGTGGGACCACTGCCATTTCGCCGGACAGCACCTTCCTAGCCATCCCGCAGCCTCGGTCGTATCGGAGTGTGCGGCCCGCTTTGTCATCGAGTTTGGCGAGCCAAACGACGCATGGCTACTGGACCGAGTACGGCACCTAAGAGGCGAGCCTCTTGCCTTATGGGCTCTGCTTGAGCAGCGAAGTCTCAAGAGTTCTCGCGAAGGTGGGACGGATGCACACTGCGACGAGATGATCACCACGGAGTTCATCCGCGTCGCCTCGGAGCGTTTTGGCGATGGAGGGCAATTCGACCTTGAAACGTTGCGGTTTTGGGGTCAGCTATGGCTCTTGCTAGACGCAATCGATGAGGCAGAGCAGACCGCGATAGCGATCTCCGCGTTCCCGCTGAAAGAACATGACCGTGTCTACAAAGTTTTGGAATTGAAGTTGTTCGCCTTAGTAGCTAGCAAGCGAAAGCTGCCCTTGGAGACCGAGGGTTACGTCGCGTCGCTCTACAGTCAGCTATGGCCCGGCTACACAACCAGCGAGGAACTTAAGGACCGCGAGCAGATTGACGAGATGCTGAAACGCTCAGAGTCCCCCATCCTCTGAGCGACGGGGATTCTATCTTTACCTCGGCTTTTCGGCGAACTACGGCGAAATCGCCTAGGGGTCAGGGTGGTGAGGTCTCCGACTTTGGATGGAGCGTCGAGCGCGAAATAGGTGCCAAACGCCGCTTGCGACTTGGAGGCGTAGGATAATCAAGCGCGAGCCAGATATTGCTCTTGACCTGTTTGTGGTCTATATTTGGTCCGAAAAGGAGGTGCCCATGAAACTGTCCAGCCAGATCAAGCCGATCAGTTACCTCAAGGCCCACGCCGCTGAGATCGTGCGCACACTTGGGGACCAACCAGAACCCTTGATCATCACCCAGAATGGCGAAGCCAAGGCGGTCATGCAGGATATCGACAGTTACGAGCAGATGCAGGAAACGGTTGCGTTGCTCAAGATCCTCGCGCTGGGTAGCCGCCAGATCGAAGCAGGTCAGGTGCAACCGGCTGCCGATGTCGTCGCCCGGCTTCGGGAGCGGCGACAGGCTCGCTGATGGCTTTCTTGGTTCAATTGACCGCTGACGCGACGCACGACTTAGAGGAAATCTGCGATTACATCGATCGGCATGATGCGCCGGGCCGGGCGGAGTACGTGCTGGAGCAAATTGAAAAGGCTTTCAGCAGCCTATCCGAGTATCCCGAGCGCGGGAGCTATCCGACGGAACTGCTGGATATTGGGATTCGGGAATATCGGGAGATCTTCTTCAGGCCCTACCGCATCATCTATCGGGTGATGGAAAATGACGTCTATGTACTCGTGATCGCCGATGGGCGGCGCGACATGCAGACGTTGCTACAGCGGCGCTTACTGCGGGCATAAGCCCCATTCTCTCCGGTCATTTAGTGGCAATCGCTCAAAACGTGTCAATTGACACTTGTCAAGAACGAGAACCCATGCTCAAAAGCCCATCTTGTGCGCGTGGTCCGGCTTGGCTTCGCACTCGGCACTCAGCAACTCGGCGAGAGCCTGCGGGTCTTGCAGGTGGCCGAGGATTTCGGCTTTTCGGCGAACTACGGCGAAATCGCCGGGGGTCAGGGCGGTGAGGTCGCCGACTTCGGATGGAGCGTCGAGCGCGAAATAGGTGCCAAACGCCGCTTGCGACTGGTCGGGGGTGAGGTAGTCGAGCGCGATCTTGAAGGTGAAGCGGCGCAAAGTGGCCGGGTCGAGATTTTCGCCAAAGTTGGTCGTACATGCGAAGGGCAGGGGGTGGCTCTCCATCCAGGTCAGCATTTCGTTGACTTGGCTTACCTCCCAAGAGGTCACGGCACCTCGGCGATCGGCGAGCAGAGAGTCGGCCTCGTCAAAGACGAGGATGGAGCCTTCGGCGCGAGCCTCGGCGAAGGCAGCGGCGATCTGCTGTTCGGTTCCGCCGACCCACATCGACAGCAGGTCGGAGGCTCGCTTTTGAGTAACCTGAAGGCCGAGGCGGTCGGCTAGGTAGCGGACGAAGGCGCTCTTGCCGGTGCCGGGCGGACCTTGCAGACAGAGGGAAAAATGCCTGCCGCCATTTTTTGCGAAGCATTCCGCGAATTCGACCGGGTTGATGTCGGCCCGGATTAGGGCGGGATCGAATCTCTCGGGAGGCCCCTGATTTGCGGGGGGCTTCTCACCCGCAATCACTTGGGACAGGCTGCGCACGCCGCGGCGCACTGCGGCGAGGTCGCCGCCGCAGAGGCGAGCAGCGGCGATGGCCCCAGATGCTACCCCCGGCGTCACGTCGAACTCCTTGGCAAGGGAGTGTGCATCTTGCTCTGTCGCTTTGATGTCGTGGCGTGCCAGCTCTCGTTTCCAGATGTGCGCCCGGACTTGGGGCGGCGGCTGGCGCAACTCTAAGGCGAAGGTCATGCGGCTCAGAACGGCGTGACAGGTCGCCCGGGCGGAGTTTGAGGTCCACAGCGTAGGCACCGGCGTGCATTCGAGCAGCCGATTTAGGAACACCTTGGAGCCGCCGGCCCGCAGAGGGGAAAAGCCATACCGAGAAAACGGCATCCAGCCCGCGCCCGGGGCCGAGAGCAAGTCCTCCATCTCGTCGAAGAGCAGGATTGACCCGCGGCCCGATGCCAGCAGACGCTGGGCGAGCCGGAGTTCCTGAAGCCGCTCGCGCCGGTTGGGATCGTCGCCGCGGTCGTCCTCTTCGCCGACAGTGTAGAGGTTTTCCCCGAGCCGGGCGGCCAGCGTCTTGCAAAACTCGGTCTTGCCAGTTCCCGGCGGGCCGTACACTAGGATATTCACGCCAAGTGCGCCGGTGCGCAGCGCACCTTCGACCAACCTTTCGATGTGGTCGCGAGCCTCGGCCAGATGGTCAAAGTCCGACCACTCCAACTCGCCCGGGGTGGCCGCGTTGAGCAACAGGCTACATACGTCGAGGTCGCCGTCGTCCGGGATGGCGACCAGCCGGAGCAGTCGCTTGACGATCTCGAGGTCGCCGTCGTTATCGACGGACACAAGTCCCGACTTCACGAGCGGTGCATCGGCCGCGAAGCGGGCGCAGAATGCGCCAGCCGGTACGCCGAGGATACAGGGCAAGATGGGGTTCGTGACGTTGAGAGTTCTCCGCGAGTAATAGCGAAAAACCGCGTCGAGCAGTGACTCGACAACCGGCTGCGTGTGGTAGCGCAGCGAAATCTCTAGGATCGCGAGGTCCTCCGGCGCGAGGTCCATCTCCCGTCCGAGATGCCGGAGCCGCCGCGCCGTGCGGTCTTCCCGCGCCCCTTCGCAGGCCAACGCGGCCGAGTACCCGCTCTCGATGGTCGCCCGCAGGCACCGCCATTGCCGTGCGGACATCTTCTTTTCGCAACCTATGATCAGCGAGCGCTCGTCCGGCTCTTCGCTCTCGTCCTCGAGCACCAGCAGGTCGCGGTTCTCGGCGACCCACTCAGCTAGTTCCCTCGCTTCCCGGCAGGCGTGATGCAGGCGCGAGGCGGCGTTGGAGAGGTAAAAAAAAAGAAGCTGTCGTTCGTAAGCGTTGAGCATGGTTTCCTCCTCGAAATGACACGGTACTTACTGCGACACCAAAATCGCCAGATCGACATCCACTTCATCAAGTCCTAGCGCGACAGTTAGGAGGTCCCTGTTAGGATCTGCGATCAAGAGCATGCCCTCGACGATGGCGAGGGTCGGCGTCTCCGACTCGTTCTCTTCGGGTACGAGCGATACCGCAGATACTATGAGATAGTCAAGCGGTATGTATGCTACTGCGTCAGAGCCAAGGTTGGGGAATGCTGTCTTGAGATAAAGGGCTTGGAAGGTTGTTGGGGTTATCCGGTCATCCTCTATGAAGATGTAGCCGTCCGCGTCATAGAGTGAGCGGGACAGTTGCCGCTCGATGATGACCCCTTCTCTGGGCGGCCCGGTTTCGCCTTGCGGTCCCTGCGGCCCGACTGGCCCCATTGATCCCGCCGGACCTTCGCAGGCGACAAGGCCGAAGGCCAACACAGCTACGAAAAAAGAAAAGCGAGTACGCATTGGACACCTCCTTCTTGGTTATGGTAGAAAGAACTTACCTAGGAGGTGCGACAGATCACGTCGCAGGCAGAAATTTTTTTTACGAGGCGGTTCTAGCCTCAAGCCTTCCTGTGAGAGTGACCTATGTCTATATTCGGAGAAGCGTTCGCCGGTTTGCCGGAATGGGCTGGCAATATCGTAGTCCGCAAAGTGGAATCAAATACAATCAAATACAAGGAGGCACAAATAAATGAACTGCACCTTCAATCTCTGCGGTGGGAGCTCTGAAGTATTAGAATCTCTATTGGCTACTTTGGTGCGTGAGACAGGCTTGGAAAAGCAGGTTGAGACAGGCTCGAGGAAGCGGAGAGGCTCGAGGAAGTGGGTTGAGACAGGCTCGAAGAAGCGGAGCTTCTTATTCCGGCCGGCCAAGATTGCTGAAAGAGTCTTCATTGGCCACCCTTCGATTTCCGAGTCGAACCCTTGGAAACTCCAAGTAGAGTTGTATCCGGCAGACACCGTCACGCAAGCCCGCCGTTTTTACCGCGCTGTCGCCGACGCTGTCGCCAAGGAAGCTTTTCTCTCCTTGGAAGAGTGGAAGGTCGAACCCAATCTTCATTTCTCCTTTGCACAAACGCACTTGATCTGGGCCAAAACAGGCTTGGAAACTCGTGAATATTTGGATCGCTTCTCAGATGGGGAACCGTATGGAAAGATGAGCCGGGGCAGCCTGTTATCTCTGGCCGCTCAATGGGAGCGCGAGGGCCTAATCATGGCGGAGGATTTGGGCGAAATCAGAAACCAGTTCAAAAAGACAGAGATGAAGACCCTCAACGTCGTCCCGGGATTCTTTGTCTCTCGGGAATGGGATAGCGATACAGTGATTGCTTTGGAGGAGCGGGGAGAACTTGAAGAATGTATTATTGATGCGCTCGCTACTCCCCTTGCAACGTGGAGGGAAACGCTGTAGAAGCATAGGAGAATCAGCGACGCTTGGATCGGCTCTGTCTCTCGTAACTTGGTGCTGCTGGCCGCAGGTCGGTTTGCGCGTATTCGATGATCTGCAACAGATCACGTCGCACCCTCGTCATCCAGCCCCAGCACCGCCCGCATCTCCTCCCGCACCGCCGCCCGCAATTCCTCCGGCTCCAGCACCTCAGCCACCGCTCCAAAGCTCAACACCCAACTCTTGATCTCGTAGAACCCCCCGGCCCGCAGCCGCAGCACCACCCGCCCGTCCTCCAGCTCTTCCAGCTTTTGGCTGGGGTGCCAAATCCGCTCCTGTATGTAGGGTGCCTGGTCCTTGGTGAACCGAACCACCACATCCATCGGCTCTTCAAACGAGACGCCGAACGCATTGCTTACTTGCTCGTCAACCGACAGGTGATCCGGCGGCTCGAACTCCTCCTCGGTCACTTCCACCGACTCAAAGCGGTCCACCGCCTGCATGATAAGCCGGTCGTGATAGGGCATCCGCGAGATCACGTACAGACCGCCCCGATGCGGCAGGAGGCGCAGCGGTTCGATGTTGTACTGCCGGGCGCGCTCCGCCCCTGGAGAGCAGTAGCTCACCCAGCACACGCGGCGATGCAGTATGGCGTTATGCAGGTTTTCGAGGAGCGCACGGGCATCTTCATAAGGCTTGTGCCCGCGCACCAGCGGCATATAAGCCTCCGCAGCTCGCTTTAGGAATTGCCCCATCTTCGGGGGCATGGCCTCGGTCAGCCGGCAAATTGCCGACCGCAGGTGCTCGCCGAATGGGACCAGCCCCATGCCCGCCCCCGCGGCCAAGATCATCGCCGCGACTTCCATGCTCGAGAAGTTCATCGGCAGCTTGGGGTCCTTCTGTAGTTGGTAGCAGATGCTCTGATTGGTGTGCCGTTCTTCCAGTATAAATCCGGCCTCTCGCAGGTCTGTCAGATCGCGCTGTATGGTGCGCTTATGTACGTCGTACTCTTTCGCCAGTTCGCAAACACTCACCCCGTAATGCCGCGCTTGCAAATCCCGCAGGATGTCCAGTTGTCGCACAATCTGCTTCATTGAATCAACCTGTCATATAGCAAGCCTGAATGACTTGAGAGATTTCTCTGTTTTTTTCTTAGCTAAAATGCAAACGGGGCAAGATGGTCATCATCTTGCCCCGTTGCCACTGCCATGGACGCTCACCTTATTCTTCGGCCTCCTGAGCCTCTTCTTCGGCCTCCCCAGGGCGATCCACCAGCTCGACGATGCTCATAAATGCTCCGTCGCCGCGGCGCGGCCCCAACTTGATCAGGCGAGTATAGCCTCCGTTGCGATTTTTGTAGCGCGGGCCCAGTTCGTCAAAGAGCTTGGCGACCACCTGCTTGTCGGCTATGACGCGCAACACTTGGCGCCGGGCGTGTAAGTCGCCTTTCTTAGCGCAAGTCAGCACCCGCTCGGCCGTGCGCTTGAGCTCTTTGGCTTGCGTCTGGGTAGTGGTGACGCGCTCATTGATAAAGAGCGAGGCCATCATGTTGGACAACATGGCTTTGCGATGCGGAGCCGTGCGCCCCAGTTTAGCTATTTTTTTCCCGTGTCTCATGGCTAGAATTCTTCCGCCAGCGAGTTGTCCGCTTTTTGGTCGATCTCAATGTCGACGTACAGACTCAGGTCCATGCCCCAACTAAGATCGTTTTCCTCGAGTATTTTCTTCAACTCGTCGAGCGATTTGCGGCCAAAGTTGCGATACTGGAGCATCTCGGCCTCCGTGCGCGACACCAAATCCCTGAGATGGGTGATTCCTGCGGCTTTGAGGCAGTTGGCCGAGCGCACCGTCAACTCAATTTCCTCGACCGGCATTTGCAAGAGTTGGGCGATTTTCTTGGCCTTCTCGTCAACTCCCTTTTCCTCCACACTTTCCGGCTCTTCTTTGAAATTGATAAAAAGGCTCAGATGTTCGGTCAGGATCCGAGCGGCTTGGGACATGGCGTCTTCGGGATGCACGGAGCCATCGGTCCAGACTTCCATAATCAGCTTGTCGTAGTCAGTGCGCCGCTCGACGCGTGCGTTCTCGACCTCGTAGTGGACCTTGAGGATCGGCGAATAGTTCGTATCGAGCGGAACAGAACCTATGGGCTGATCGGGGATTTTGTTCTCCTCGGCGAACTGGTAGCCGCGGCCGCAGCCGACCGTCAGTTCCATTTTCAGGGAAGCCCCTTTATCTAAGGTGGCGATGTGTAGGTCGGGATTCATCACCTCGACGCTGGGGTCCACTGCTAGATCCTTGGCCACCAAGGCCCCTTCTGTCGTGCGTTCGACGCGCAAGACGCGATCCTCCTCGCCGCGATAGCGGATCGCCACTTCCTTGAAGTTGCGCACGATCTCCGGCACATCTTCGCGTACCCCGGCGACCGTGGAAAACTCGTGCTGCACACCCTCGATATTAACTTGCTTGATCGCGGCCCCTTGGATAAAGGACAGCAATACGCGGCGCAGTGCGTGCCCTATAGAGACGCCAAAACCGCGCTCGAGTGGTTGGACAATAAATAAGCCGTACGTCTCGCTGAGGCTTTCTTTTTCGACTTCGGCCTGCCTCGGCATATGGAGACCTTCTAATTTCATACTTTAGCCTCTTGCCCCTTGATGGATTGGGCGGAGTAAAACGTCAGACGCGAGAATAAAACTCGATGACCAGTTGCTCTTCGGCGACCGTGGGAATGTCTTCGCGGCCGGGGATCTCTGCTACGGTCCCAGTCAGGTTGACTTTGTCTATGGCCAGCCAAGGCACGATCTCCCGCGCACGCCGCAGCGATTCGTGAATGGCCTCTAGCTGGCGACTGCGCTCGGCGACCTGCACCACATCGCCCATCCGGGTCAGGTAGGAAGGGATATTGACCCGTTTGCCGTTTACCGCGATGTGGTTGTGGCGCACTAACTGGCGCGCGGCCTTGCGCGACGGAGCGAAACCGAGCCGATAGACAATGTTGTCGAGGCGGCGCTCCAACAGGCGCAACAGATTTTCGCCGCTGACGCCCGGCACTCGCGACGCTTCCTTGTAATAGCCTCTGAACTGGCCTTCGCGGATTCCGTAGAGCCGAGCTAACTTCTGCTTGGCTCGCAACTGCACGCTGTAATCGGACTGCTTGCGACGCAAGCCTTGGCCGTGTTGGCCCGGGGCATAGCTGCGCCGCTCAAAGGAACATTTTTCGAGGTTGCAGCGCTCGCCCTTCAGGAAGAGTTTGGCTCCTTCCCGGCGGCAGAAGCGACAATTGGGACCTGTATGCCTGCTCATAACGTGATTAGCTCCTCTAAACGCGGCGACGCTTGGGCGGCCGACAGCCGTTGTGCGGCATGGGTGTCACGTCGCGAATTGCGGAAACCTCGAGCCCGGCGTTTTGCAGAGCGCGGATTGCGGACTCGCGCCCTACTCCCGGTCCCTTGACCCAGACCTCCACGCGGCGCAACCCCATATTCATAGCTTCTTGGGCGGCCTTTTCAGCGGCGAGTTGTCCGGCAAAAGGCGTGGATTTGCGACTGCCCTTGATACTCATTTTCCCCGGGGTCGCCCAAGAAATTACATTGCCCTTAGTATCGGTAAGGGTAATGATCGTATTGTTGAACGTGGCCAGAATGTGCGCCACGCCCACAGCCTCTACCTGTTTTGCTTTCTTGCGTCTCTTGCGTCTTTCGGGCGGCAAGGGTCAATCCTCTCCGTTGGGGTGATCTACTTGGCGGGGGCCTTTTTCTTGCCGGCAATGGCTCGCCGCGGCCCCTTGCGCGTGCGGGAGTTGGTCTTAGTGCGCTGGCCGTTGGCCGGCAGCCCGCGGCGATGCCGCAAGCCCCGATAGCAGCCGATGTCCATCAGCCGCTTGACATTCATGGTGGTTTCGCCGCGCAGACTACCTTCGACCTTGTGGCTGACCTCGATAATCGAGCGCAAACTGTTGACCTGGTCTTCGCTCAGCTCGTTGATGCGAGTTTGGGGGTCAATCCTCGCCTGGGAGGCGATGCGACTAGCCGTCGCGTACCCAATGCCAAAGATATAGGTCAATGCGATGGCGACCCGCTTGTCGCGGGGTAAATCTACACCTGCTATGCGTGCCATAGTGTTATTCCTCAGCCTTGTTTCTGCTTGTGGCGGGGATTGCGCCTGCATATAACGCGCACAACCCCATGCCGACGGACGATCTTACACTCGGTACAGCGCTTGCTAACGGAGGCTCTAACTTTCACGGTACTCGCTCCAAATGAGGTTGAAGTTCGCCCTAGCTGCGGCGGCCCTGGATCTTGCCCCGCTTCATAAAGCCCTCGTAGTGGCGAGTCATCAGCTGGGACTCTAACTGCTGCAAGGTGTCTAACGCCACGCCAACGACGATCAAAAGCCCGGTACCGCCAAAAAATTGGGCAAAAGAAGGGGCCACGTTGAATTGCCGCGTGACGAAGAAGGGAAAAATCGCCACCAGCGCGAGGGCCATGGACCCCGGCAGGGTAATGCGCGTCATAATACCATCAATGTACTGGGCGGTCCGGGGACCGGGGCGAACGCCCGGGATGAAGCCCCCGTGCTTTTTCATGTTGTCGGCGAGCTGATTGGGATCCATGACGATGGCCGTATAAAAATAAGTAAAGAAGATGATCATGAGCGCATAGACGAACCAATAAAACATGGATTCGGTCGAGAAAAACGAACCAATCGCCAGCATGAACTCATGGCCTGGGAACATCTGCGTGATCGTGCCGGGCAAAAACATGATCGACTGGGCAAATATGATCGGAATCACGCCCGCCGTGTTGATCCGCAGTGGAATGTGCGTGGTCTGGCCGCCGTACACCCGCCGCCCGACGACGCGCTTGGCGTACTGCACGGGAATTTTGCGCAGGCCCTGGGTCAGCAAGATCACAAAGGCCACTACGACGAACATTAGCGCGACGAGGATGAGCTCTTCAATGATGTTCTTGCTAAAACCTCGGTTAATGATAAAGAGATTGTACTCCTGATTGATCGCGTAGGGCAACTCGGCGATGATGCCAATGAAGATGATCAGGGAAATGCCGTTGCCAATGCCGCGCTCGGTGATCTGCTCGCCCAACCACATGATAAAGATCGTGCCGGTGGTGATCGTCAGCATGGTCGCCAGCGTAAAGCCAAGGCCCGGGTCGGCAACGGCCGGCTGACCCGAGTACGGGGCCTTGATGCTGGTAATGAAAAAACTAACGCCGTAGGACTGAGCGGCCGCGAGAAAGACCGTGCCATAGCGCGTGTACTGGGTGATTTTCTTGCGCCCCTCTTCGCCTTCGCGCTGCAATTTCTGGAAGTGGGGAATAACCGCGCCCAGCAACTGCAAAATGATCGAGGCACTGATATAGGGCATGATGCCCAGAGCGAAGATCGTCCCGCGGGTAAAGGCACCGCCCACAAACATGTCGTACAGCCCAAAAAGGGTGTTGCCGGCACTTTCAAAGTACTCTTTGAGCACTACCAACTCGACGCCGGGGACCGTAATCTGACCGCCGATGCGATAGACGACCAAAAGTCCGATGGTGAACAGAATCCGACGCCGCAAATCGGGAATTTTGAAGCAGTTTTGAAAACTCTGCAGCAATTGCATCAAATCACCTCGGCCTGACCGCCCGCTTTGGCGATTTTCTCTGCTGCCGCAGCGGAGAATTTGTGCGCCTTGACCGTCAGGGGCTGACTCAGTTCCCCTTCGCCTAGGACCTTCAGCAGCCCTGATGCCTTGGCAATCAAGCCGGCAGCAGCCATTTCCTCTGGCCCGACTTCCCCGCTGAATCCCCTCTCTTCGAGATTCCGCAGATTGACGACCTGATAGCTCGTTTTGAACTTGTGGTTGGAAAAACCCACCTTGGGGATGTGACGAAACAGCGGTAGCGTACCGCCGGTGAACCCAATGCGGTTACCGCGCCTAGCACCGGACCTAGCCCGCTGGCCTTTATGGCCTTTACCCGCAGTCTTGCCCGTTCCCGAACCCGGCCCTTGTCCCAACCGCTTGCGGCTCCGCTTAGACCCCGGAGGGCATTTTATGTTTTCTAGACGCATGGAATACTCTCGCTTATTCTTCTGCTTCCTCAACGGCGACCAAATGCTTGACCTTGGCGATCATACCCCGGATCTGGGGCGTGTCGTCGTGGACGACCTGTTGATATAGGCGCTTGATTCCCAAAGCCGAGATCGTCGCCTTTTGACCTTTGGCGCGGCCGATGGCACTGCGCCGCTGCGTAATGACCAGTTTCATTGGCTACTAATCCCAAGCGCGGAGCGATTCCACCGGCACGCCGCGCTCCCGAGCGATCATCTCGGCACTGCGCAACTGCGTCAGCGCCTTGATGGTCGCCTTCACTGAATTCTGCACGTTGTTGGATCCGAGGGATTTGGTCAGAATATCGTGGACGCCGGCCAACTCCAGCACGATGCGGGTGCCGCCGCTGGCGATGATTCCGGTCCCCGGAGTAGCTGGCTTAAAAAGGACCTTGGCCGCGCCGAAGACCCCGACGATCTCATGTGGTATGGTCCCGTCGGTCACCGGGACCTCGACGACGTTCTTTTTGGCCGCTTCGGCACCCTTGCGGATGGCCTCGGCGATCTCGCCAGCTTTGCCAGCGCCAAACCCCACTCGGCCATTGCGGTCGCCAACTACGACCATCGCGCTAAAGCTGAAGCGCCGACCGCCCTTGCGCACATGCGAAACTCGCTTGATGCTGTTTTGGACGACAACTTCGCTCAGTTCTGCCCCGCTAGGATCGGATTTCGCTCTGCTAGTATCTGCTTTCGCCACGTCGTTCTCCCTTAGAAATTCAAGCCGACTTCCCGCGCCCCGTCGGCCACGGCTTTGACCACCCCGTGATAGAGAAAGCCGCCGCGGTCAAAGACGACCTGCTCAATGCCTTTTTCGCGCGCCTTGGCAGCGACCATTTTGCCGATCTCGTGCCCTTGCGCCACGCGACTGTCAAACTGCCGTTCCCTTAGCTCCCGAGACTGGGTGGAAAGCCCTAAAAGGGAGTGACCCGCCACGTCATCGACTAGCTGCACCTCGATATGGCGCAGGGAACGATGCACCACCATGCGCGGGCGCACGGGCGTACCGGAGACGATCTTGCGCAGCCGGTGCCGCCGCCGCCGCCGGCGCTGGCGGTTTTCGACCAAGTGTTTTTTGTCTTTCATTAGCCTACTGCCGCCTTGCCCTGTTTCCAGTGAATGGTCTCGTTCTCATAGCGGATCCCCTTGCCCTTGTAGGGCTCCGGGCGGCGCTTGAAGCGAATATCGGCAGCCACTTGGCCCACGAGCTGTTTGTCGATACCCCTGACGACGATGCGGGCTTGTGCCCCTCCAGTGCCGTCGGACACTTCGACTTGGATACCCTCGGGCACCTCGTAGATCACCGGATGCGAATAGCCTACGTGGAGCACGAACTGCTTGCCCTGGACCTCGGCCCGGTACCCTACGCCGAATAGATCCAAGTTCTTGAAAAAACCCTCAGAGACCCCCGCAACCGCATTGGCAATCAAAGTGCGGGTCAATCCGTGTAGGGAGCGAGCCTGCTTGCTCTCGCCTTTGCGCGTCACAGTTAAAACGCTGTCTTGCTGAGCCACTGCGAGATGCTCGGTGACAAACGGCACCTGTAACTGGCCCTTTGGCCCTTTTACGGAGACCTCGGCAGGAGCCAACGCGACTTCGACGCCCTGCGGTAAGGAAAGGGATTTGCTGCCTATGCGCGACAATCTAACATTCTCCCAGTGGCTTCATTTACCAGACGCTACAGAGGATTTCACCGCCTACGCCGTTCATCCTCGCTTCTTTATCCGTCATCACTCCCTTAGAAGTGGAGATGATGGCGATGCCCAGCCCGCGGAGTACGCGCGGAATATCGGCTTTGCCCGAATATTGACGCAACCCAGGCTTGCTGACGCGCTCTAGCCCGCGAATAATGCTATTGTCATTCTGATCGTAGCGCAGATAGAGCCGCAAAGTACCCTGCTTGCCGTCTTCGATAAAGGCGAAGTTGTCGATAAAACGGGACTCGGCCAATACGCGGGCCACTTCTCGCTTCAGCCTAGAGGCGGGTACGTCAACCCTCGAGTGTTTGGCAGTGCAGGCGTTGCGAATGCGGGTCAACATATCCGCTATGGGATCCGTCATGCTCATATTGATTTCTCCAACCTGCTACCAGCTCGCCTTACTAACGCCCGGAATCTCGCCCTTGAGGGCCAATTCGCGAAAACAGATGCGGCACAGGCCGAACTTGCGATATACTGCCCGCGGGCGTCCACAGCGGTGGCAGCGAGTATAGGTTCGCGTGGAAAACTTGGGTTTGCGCTGCGCTTTGGCTATTAAGCATTTCTTTGGCATTGGCAGGTTCTCTCCGGCTCGGCTTATTGTCTGAAGGGCATACCCAGCAATCTGAGCAGCTCTTGGCCTTCCTCGTCGCTTTTGGCCGAGGTGACGATGGTGATATTCATGCCCCGGACTTGGTCGATCATATCGTAGTTGATCTCGGGAAATATGATCTGTTCCTTGATGCCCAGATTGTAGTTGCCGCGTCCATCGAAGCTCTTGGGAGAAACCCCGCGGAAATCTCGGACCTGCGGCAAGGCGAAACTGATCAAGCGGTCGAGAAATTCGTACATGCGGGTACCCCGTAAGGTGACCATGCAACCAATGGGAATGCCGACGCGCAATTTGAAGTTTGAGATCGCCTTCTTGGCATGGCGGATAGCGGGTTTTTGGCCGGTGATCACCGTCAATTCGGATACAGCACCTTCGAGTACCTTGGGCTCCTGCACCGCTTCCCCGACGCCCATGTTGACGACTACCTTCTCCAAGCGCGGCACCTGCATGTCGTTCTTAAAGGCGAAGCGGTCCTTGAGCTGAGGTAGCGCCTCTTCTCGGTACTGTTTTTTTAGTCTGGCTTCGTACATGGCTTATTCTGGGTCAATCATTTCGCCGCTGCGAACAGAAACGCGCACGCATTTGCCGCTGTCTAGTTTCTTGTGCCCGATGCGCGTCGGTTGGTCGGTCTTGGGGCAGACGATCATGACATTGGAAACGTGGATGGGGGCCTCTCGCTCGACGATACCCCCTTGGGGATCGCGCGATGTGGGACGGGTGTGATGCTTGCGCATATTCACGCCTTCGACGATGACCCGCCCCCGATCCTTAAACACGCTGAGCACCCTCGAGCGCCGCCCTTTGTCGTTGCCGCTTATGACCTGTATTATATCGTCTTTGCGAATGTCCATTGCGCTCTTCCTCAGACTACCTCAGGGGCTAGCGAGACAATGCGCATGTATTGCTTTTCGCGCAGCTCGCGGGCCACAGGCCCGAATATGCGAGTACCTGTTGGCTCCTTGTCGTCGTTGACCAATACGGCGGCATTGTCATCAAAGCGGATATAGGATCCATCGGGACGGCGATATTCCTTCTTGGTCCGCACGACTACGGCCTTGACGACTTGCCCTTCCTCTAAAGGCCCGTTCGGTGCTACGCCGTGGACGGCGACTACGATCAGGTCGCCAATGCTGGCATAACGCTTGCGAGAACCGCCGAGTACGCGGATGCAGCGACCTGTGCGGGCCCCGGCGTTATCTGCCATTTTAACTACGCTATATTCCCGAATCATTTTGTTTTTACAAGTCTAAATTTTGATTTATTGCCGCTCTAATACATCGACGAGCCGCCAACGCTTGGTCTTGCTCAGGGGGCGGCACTCCTCAATGCACACTAGATCGCCAACCTGTGACTCTTCTCGCTCGTCGTGGGCGACGAACTTGGCGGTGCGGCGGATGATCCGTCCGTACAGGGCATGCGGAATGCGCTGTTCAACCGCCACGATGCGCGTCTTGACATTGTTGGCCTTGAGCACTCGACCTTCGGCCTGACGCCGACCTCTCTTTTGTTTAGCCATTTCCCACCTACTTCCCACCGGCCAAGGAGCGAATGCCGAGGGCGTGCTCTTTGAGCACGGTGTGCGCCTTGGCAATATCGCGCCGCACCTGCCGCAGGCGAATGGGGCTAGTCAACTGGCCCGCTACGTGCTGAAAACGCAGGTTGAAGGACTCTTCGTGCAGTTCTTCCAACCTGTTTTGCACATCTTCTGAACTCATCTCGCGCAATTCGCTGACCTTCATAACCTCATGCAACTCGTTTGACGACCTTGGTCTTGATGGGCAGTTTGTGGCCAGCGCGACGGAATGCCTCGCGGGCCATGTCTTCGGGCACCCCCGAAAGCTCAAACATCACCCGCCCGGGTTTGACGACCGCAACCCATCCCTCGGGCGGACCTTTGCCTTTGCCCATGCGGGTTTCGGCCGGTTTCTTGGTGATCGGTTTGTCGGGAAAAATGCGGATCCACATTTTGCCCGTGCGGCTCATCGCCCGACTGATCGTCACGCGCATAGCCTCAATCTGGCGACTGGTGATCCAACAAGGCTCGAGGGCTTTGAGGCCGTATTCGCCGAAGGAGACCATGTCCCCGCCCTTGGTCTGGCCGCGCATGCGGCCCCGCGCCTGCTTCCTCCACTTGGACTTCTTGGGCATCAACATGAGAGTGCCTCGCTCTAATTAGACCGCCCGCGCGGCCCCTTCTTCTTCGGCCACGACTTCGCCGTGGCAAATCCAAACTTTTACGCCCACAGTCCCCGATACGGTATATGCCGTCGCCATGGCGTAGTCGATATCGGCGCGCAGCGTGTGCAAGGGGACCCGACCGGCTGGCTCGGAACGCTCGCGCCGTCCCATTTCCAAACCACCGATGCGCCCTGAACAAACAATGCGGATGCCCTCGGCTCCCATGCGCATCGACGAGGCTACGGATTTCTTCATGGCCCGGCGGAAAGAGACGCGCTGCTCTAGCTGGCGAGCGAGATTGTCGGCCACTAGCTGAGCATCCAGTTCGGGCTTCTTGATCTCTTGGATATTGAGCGAGACATCCTTGCTGGTCAGTGCCTTGAGTTCGTCGCGAATTTTATCGACTTCGGCTCCACGGCGACCAATGGCAATACCAGGACGAGCCGTATGCACTTCAACGGTAACCCGCTTGGGCTGGCGCTCAATGTTGATCTGGGATACGCCAGCTCGCTGTAGGCGCTGGCGCACGTAGCGCCTAAGCATGAGGTCTTCCTTGAGCAATTCGGAAAAATCCTTTTCGGCGAACCAATTTGAACGCCAGGGCTTGATGACCCCGAGACGAAAGCCGTATGGATGTGTTTTCTGGCCCAAGGTGTCCCCCTTAGTTAGCCTCGTCGCTGACGACGACCGTGAGATTGCAGTGGCGCTTGCGAATGCGATCAGCCGAACCGCGAGCCCGCGGACGAATGCGCTTGAGATCGCGTCCTTCGTCGGCGAAGACGCGAGTTACGTAGAGATCATCGGCGTCGACCGGATTTTCTTCATCCTGATTTATCCCATTGGATATGGCCGAACGCAGGGTCTTTTCGACTAGCTTGGCGACCGGGCGAGGCGAAAACCGAAGAATGGTAAGGGCCTCGGCGACCGGCTTGCCGCGAATCAGGTCGATGAGTTGGCGCACCTTAGTGGTCGGTACACCGATTTGTTTAAGTACGGCTTGGGCTTCCATGCTTATTGGACTCTCGTGCCGCGCTCGGTCAACCGGCCCCCGTGGCCGCGGAAGGTGCGGGTCGGCGCAAACTCGCCGAGCTTGTGCCCGACCATGTTCTCTGTGATGTACACCGGAATGAACTTGTTGCCGTTGTAAACGGCTAGCGTATGGCCGACGAAGTCGGGCGTAATGGTTGAGCGCCGCGACCAAGTCCGTACGACCTGCTTGTCGCCCGTGCGATTGAGGTGCTCAACCTTTTTTGCTAAATGCCCGTCGATAAAAGGGCCTTTTTTGATCGATCTTGCCATAATCCCTCGCTACTTCGCGTTGCGCCGGCGTATGATCCACTGATTGCTTTGGTTTTTGCGCTTGCGCGTCTTGTATCCCTTGGTGGGCTTGCCCCAAGGGGTGACCGGGTGCCGTCCACCTGAAGATCGGCCTTCCCCCCCCCCATGCGGGTGGTCAACCGGATTCATAACTACACCCCGCACCTTGGGTCTGCGTCCCAACCAACGGGAGCGGCCAGCTTTGCCGATGACGATATTGGCGTGTTCTATATTGCCCACCTGACCCAAGGTCGCCATACACTGGACGGGTACTTCGCGATTTTCCCCAGAAGGTAGGCGCAGTTGCGCCCGCCCGCCGTCGCGGCCGAGAAGCTGGACTTCAGCGCCTGCGCTACGCGCTAGCTGACCGCCACGACCGGGATTGAGCTCGACATTGTGGACCGTCGCTCCCAAGGGGATATTGGCCAACGGCAGGGCATTGCCGATCTGGATTGGGGCCTTGGGACCTGCGGAGATCTCGGCCCCGACCTTTAGACCCAAAGGCGCGAGAATATAGCACTTATCTCCGTCGGCATAGACGACAAGAGCAATAAATGCCGAGCGATTGGGATCGTATTCGATCGCGGCGACTCGACCCGGTACACCGAGCTTAGTCCGCTTGAAGTCAATGATGCGATAGCGCCGCTTATGTCCCCCTCCACGCCGACGCATGGTCATGCGTCCCTGATTGTTGCGCCCTCCCGACTTGCCAACGGCAGCAGCGAGCAAGGACTTCTCAGGTTTGCTGCGCGTTAGCTCCTCAAAGGAGTTGACCGTCTTGTAGCGCAGCGTCGGGGTTGTGGGGCGGAATTTTTTGACTGCCATCTCAAGACCAACTTAGCTAGACATTTTCTGTAAATTCAATGAAATCACCGGCCCGGAGCGTCACATAGGCCTTTTTCCAACCGGCGCGCTGCCCTTGGTACATCCCTTGCCGCTTGGGCTTGCTGGGGACCTTGATGGTGCGGACGGATTCGACCTTGACCGCAAAAATGGATTCTACTGCTTGGCGGATCTGGATCTTGTTGGCCTTGGGATGGACGCGAAAGGCGTATTTGTTACCCTCGCGCAACATGGAGGCTTTTTCAGTGATCACCGGCTTCTGAATAATCGCTCGCGGGTTCATTTTCTCAGCCCCTTTGCTACGAGCCGGTCAAAGGCTTGGCGAGTAAATAAGACTACGTCCGCTGCCAGCAAGTCATAGGTAGATAGCGAACCGAGATGGGCAATTTTCACCTTGGGCAAATTGCGGCTCGATTTGATCAATACCGGAGAGCTTTCTACAGTGACAAACAGGACCTTTTGGCCTTTGAGACCGCACACTTCAATGACCTTCTGAAAGGAACGGGTACTAGGAGCGGGAAAATCGAAGTCGATGACGACCTTGATCTGCCCCTCTGTGCCTTTGAGCGTGAGTGCCGAGCGGAATGCCAAACGCTTGAGAGACTTGGGCAGCTTGGAAGAATAAGAGCGGGGGCGGGGACCAAAGGCCACGCCACCACCGCGCACCAATGGCGAGCGCAGCGAACCCCGACGCGCCCAACCCGTGCCTTTCTGGCGATGGTGCTTCTTGCTCGTGCGGGCTATTTCGGACCGGGTCTTGGCCGAGGCCGTCCCCTGCCGCTGATTAGCTTGGGTGCTAACGATCGCTCGATAGAGGGCGTATTCCGAAACCGCAATGCCGAACAAATCCTCTGGCAATTCCACTGAGCCGTTTGCTTGCCCTTCGCTGTTTAGCACTTCTACTTGCGCACCCATGGTCCAATCAAACCTTTATGTCGATGCCGATGCCCGCAGGCAGATCGAGCTTCATCAGCGCGTCCACAGTCTGCGGCGTCGAATCGTAAATGTCGATGAGCCGCTTGTGGATGCGCGTCTCAAACTGCTCACGCGATTTCTTGTCCACGTGTGGAGATCGCAGCACGGTGTACACAGTGCGAGCTGTCGGCAGCGGCACCGGGCCGGCGATACGGGCTCCGCTTCTCTTGACCGTCTGGACTATCTCGTCCACGGATTTGTCCAACGCCATGTGGTCGTAGGCTTTGAGACGAATGCGTATTCTGTCAACTGCCACTGGCTCGCATCTCCCTAACGCGGCTGTCCCTAATTGGAAACCTCGGTGACGACGCCGGAGCCGATGGTCCGACCGCCCTCGCGGATGGCGAAGCGCAACTGCGGCTCAATGGCGATCGGCTGGATTAGCTCTACTTCCATATTGACGTTATCGCCGGGCATGACCATCTCGGTGCCCTCGGGCAGAGCAATGGTCCCGGTGACGTCGGTGGTGCGAAAGAAGAACTGGGGGCGATAGCCAGAGAAAAAGGGCTTTTCGCGACCGCCCTCCTTGGGGGTCAACACCACGACCTCGGCCTTGAACTTGGTGTGCGGCTGAACAGAAGCGGGCTTGCAGACGACCATCCCGCGCATTAGCTCGGCTTTCTCGACGCCGCGGAGCAGAAGACCAACATTGTCTCCGGCCTCGCCCTCGTCGAGCAGCTTGCGGAACATCTCAACGCCGGTGACCGTGGTCTTGCGCGTCTCCTTGATGCCGACGATATCCACCTCTTCGCCAACCTTGACCCGCCCGCGCTCGACGCGACCCGTGCCGACTGTGCCGCGTCCTTGGATCGTAAACACGTCTTCGACCGGCATCAAGAAGGGCTGGTCAATGTCGCGCACCGGATCGGGGATGAAGTCGTCAACGGCACTCATCAATTCGTCGATCGACTGAGTGCCGGTCGGCGTGTCCGCCCCTTCCAGCGCTTCGAGGGCCGAACCGCGGATCATCGGAGTATCGTCGCCATCAAAGCCATACTCGGAGAGCAACTCGCGCGTCTCCAGCTCGACCAAGTCCAAAAGCTCTTCGTCATCTACTTGGTCAACCTTGTTGAGATAGACGACAATGCTGGGTACGTTGACTTGGCGGGCCAATAGAATGTGCTCGCGGGTCTGGATCATCGGCCCGTCGGCGGCGCTGACGACCAAGATCGAACCGTCCATCTGGGCGGCACCGGTAATCATGTTCTTGATGTAGTCGGCATGGCCGGGGCAATCAACGTGCGCGTAGTGACGCTTCTCGGTCTCGTACTCCTGATGGGAGACATTGATCGTCACCCCACGCGCCTTTTCTTCTGGGGCGTTGTCGATTTCATCGACGCCCTTAGCTTCGGCCAAGCCCTTGTTGGCCAAGTGTAAGGTGATAGCCGCCGTCAAGGTAGTCTTGCCGTGGTCAACGTGACCAATGGTGCCGATATTGACGTGCGGTTTGTTGCGCTGAAACTGTTCCTTAGCCATTTCCTTAATCCTCTCCTTTCCTTACTTGGGAAGGCGGTTACAGCTTTAACTTTGAGTGTTGTCGACGATTTCTTCGGTGATGTGCTTTGGGACGGCTTGGTACTTGGAAAACTGCATGGTAAAAAGCGCTCGTCCTTGGGTCAGCGAACGCAGACGAGTGGCGTAGCCAAAAGTCTCGCTCAGCGGCACGAAGGCCCTGACGACTTGGGCATCGGAACGGGGATTGATGCCTTGTATCTCGCCGCGATGCGAGTTGAGATCGCCCATTACGTCGCCCAGATATTGATCGGGGACGACGACCTCCAACTCCATAATCGGCTCCATGAGATAGGGAGCCGCCTTCAGGGCACCGTCTTTGAAGGCCATGGCCCCGGCGACCTTAAAGGCGATTTCCGATGAGTCCACCTCGTGATGCGACCCATCTACCAGCATGACCTTGACATCTTCGATCGGGTAACCGGCAACCGGGCCGGTGGTCATCGCCTCAATGATGCCCTCGCGCACTGGATTGATGTATTCCTTGGGGATGTTGCCGCCGATAATTTTCGACTCGAAGACCAGCCCACTGCCCGGCTCGCCTGGCTCGATCTCCAGCTCGACGTGCCCGTACTGGCCGCGGCCCCCGGTCTGTCGCACGAACCGGCCCGAGATCTCGACAGCCTTGCGCAGGCCTTCTTTGTAGGCCACTTGGGGCTTGCCGACCTTGGCCTCAACCTTGAATTCGCGGAAGAGGCGGTCAATGAGTATCTCTAGGTGCAGTTCGCCCATGCCCGACATGATTGTCTGGCCTGTCTCGTCGTCGAACTTGACCTGAAAGGTCGGATCTTCCTCGCTGAGCTTGGATAGGGCAATATATAGCTGCTCTTGATCCGCTCGCGTCTTTGGCTCAATTGCCACATGGACCACCGGCTCGGCAAATTCAATTTTTTCCAAGACAATGGGGTTTTGCTCATCGCAAAGCGTATCGCCAGTAGTTGTGTTTTTGAGGCCGACCACAGCGACTATATCACCGGCATGGGCATGAGACAACTCGGTGCGGTCGTTGGCGTGCATCTCCAGCAAGCGCGCGGTCCGCTCGCGGCGCTCAGTAGTCACATTATAGAGATAAGTCCCCGAGCTTAGTACGCCTGAATAGACGCGAACAAAGGTGAGACGCCCGACAAAGGGGTCCGTCATAACCTTAAAGGCCAATCCGGCAAAAGGCGCGTCGTCGCGGGCCGGACGCACCGCCTTCGCGCTGGAATGGGGTAGCATGCCCTTGATTTCGCCGATATCGGCCGGGGACGGAAGATAGTGCAGCACAGCGTCGAGCAAGCGCTGGACACCTTTGTATTTGTAAGCACTACCGCACGTGACGGGCACAGCCTTTAGCGCGATGGTGGCTTGGCGCAGCGCAACTCGGATCTCGTCGGGGTGAATTTCCTCCCCTTCGAGAAATTTTTCAAGCAGCCCATCGTCGAATTCGGCCACCACCTCAAGCAGGTTTTCGCGGTATTGCAAAGCACTCTCCAGCAAATCCGCGGGGATCTCGTCCTCGAAAAACTTGACGCCTTGGCTGGCCTCTTCATAGGTAATGGCCTTCATCTCGACCAAATCTATCAAGCCATTGAACGTCTCGCCGACGCCAATGGGCAACTGAACGGGCACAAAATTGCTGTTTAACCGCTCTTGGAGCATGCTAAGGACCTGAAAAAAATCAGCCCCATTGCGATCCATCTTGTTGACGAAAGCAATGCGCGGAACCCGGTATTTGTCGGCTTGGCGCCAGACGGTCTCGGACTGAGGTTCGACTCCGCCGACCGCACAGAAGACGCCTATGGCACCGTCGAGTACGCGCAGCGAACGCTCAACCTCGGCGGTAAAATCCACGTGGCCGGGCGTGTCGATGATATTGATGCGGTGATCTTTCCACTCACAAGCAGTAGCTGCAGAGGTGATGGTAATGCCGCGCTCGCGCTCTTGCTCCATCCAGTCCATCGTCGCCGTGCCGTCGTGGACCTCTCCCATGCGGTGAACGCGGCCAGTGTAGTAGAGGATCCGCTCGGTAGTAGTGGTCTTGCCGGCGTCGATGTGAGCCGCAATCCCGATATTGCGCGTGTCTTGTTGTGAAAACTGTCGTGCCATTTCCCCTGAGAACTCCCTAAAACCTGTAGTGGGCGAAGGCCTTGTTCGCCTCGGCCATGCGGTGGACATCTTCCTTCATGCGCACGGCACCACCTTCCCCCCTTGACGCAGCGATAAACTCGTTGGCCAACCGCTCGGCCATGGTGCGCTCAGAGCGCTCGCGGGCAAAGCGAATCAACCAGCGAATCGAACGCGCCGTGCGCTCATCCGGCCGCATTTCGACCGGCACCTGATAGGTCTGGCCACCGACTCGACGAGATTTAACCATGACGATGGGCTTGGCGTTTTCCAGTGCCTTCTGGAAGACATCAATCCCGTCTTGGCCACTGCGGTCGGCGGCCAAGTCAATCGAGTCGTAGAATATGCGCTCGGCCATGCTCTTCTTGCCTTGCTTCATCAGCGAATTTACGAACCTCGCCGCCAAGACGTTGTGGAACTTCGGATCCGGCAGCAGCTTGCGTTTGATTGCTTTTTTACGCCGCGACATTGCTTATACCTAGGTGGGCCGCCGGGTGCCATACTTGGAGCGACCCTGGCGACGATCGGCCACGCCCGTCGCATCGAGGACGCCGCGCACGATGTGGTAGCGCACGCCGGGGCAGTCCTTGATCCGGCCCCCGCGCACCAAGACGATGGAGTGTTCTTGGAGCGTGTGGCCCTCGCCTGGCACATAAGCCGTGACTTCAATCCCCGTAGTCAAACGCACGCGAGCCATTTTGCGCAGGGCCGAATTGGGCTTTTTGGGCGTCTGAGTGTAAACGCGCGTACAAACGCCGCGCCGCTGAGGACAACCTCTCAGCGCTGGGGAGTCCGTCTTTTTTAGTGATTTTTGCCGGCTCTTGCGGACCAGCTGGCTAACCGTTGGCAAACGCTGTTTCTCCTCGCGATTCCGTAATAAATAGCAAACTTATATAGTAATTACGAATTGTATAATTGTCAATACTACTCGTCCAAAACACTCGTTTCCGCAGCCGCGACTTCGGGCAATTCGGCTTTGCCATTGCCTTCGGGCGCCAAGCTCTCATAGGTGATTTCTTGGTAGGACGTAGTGCCCGTGCCGGCTGGGATCAAACGGCCGATGATGACGTTTTCTTTTAAGCCGCGTAGATGATCTATCTTGCCTTGCACAGCTGCCTCGGTCAACACGCGCGTCGTCTCCTGAAAGGAGGCGGCAGAAATAAAGCTGTCCGTGCGCAGGGAGGCGCGGGTAATGCCCAAAAGGATGGGCTGGCCGGTAGCCGTGTCCCCTCCCTCGTAGCGGACTTTGGAATTTTCCCTGTTGAAGCGGATCTTATCCACTTCCTCTCCTTCGAGAAAATTCGTGTCGCCTGGGTCCATGACGCGCACCTTCTGCAGCATCTGTTTGACGATCACCTCAATGTGCTTGTCGTTGATCTCTACGGCCTGTAGGCGATAGACATCCTGAATCTCGTTGATCAAGTACTCCTGCACCTTATTTATGCCTTGGACTCGCAAAATATCGTGCGGGTTGACCGAACCCTCGGAGAGGCGCTCGCCGGCTTCGACCCGGTCGCCTTCGTGTACGCGCAGGTGCTTACCGTAGGGCACCGAGTATTTCTTTTTTTCGCCATCCAGCGGGGTGACGAACAGCTCGCGGTTGCCGCGGACTAGGCCGCCGAAGCTCACAGTGCCGTTGATTTCTGATATTACCGCGGGTTCCTTGGGCCGGCGTGCCTCGAAGAGCTCGGCAACGCGCGGCAAACCACCGGTAATGTCGCGCGTCTTGGAACGCTCGCGCGGGATCTTGACCAACACCTGCCCCGGTGCGATTTGCTCCCCGTCTTCGACCAGAAGACGAGCACCGACCGGAATTATATAGGAACGGGCTCCATATTCCTCGCTCTCGATCTCGATCTGCGGACTCAGCGAGCGGTCGCGCTGTTCGACGATGCCGCGGACGCTCATACCCGTGCTTTCGTCGAATTCCTCGCGCATAGTTACCCCGGCAATGATATCGTTGAACCTGATTCGGCCCGGGCGATCGGTAAGGATCACATTGTTGTATGGGTCCCATTCGTACAAAACCTTATCTACCTCGACTTGCTCGCCTTCTTCGACCTTGAGCACTGCACCATAAGGGACGTTGATCCGCCGCCGTACGCGATTCTGTTCGTCGAGCAACCCGATTTCACCGTTGCGTCCGACAACCGTGACGCCGGCTGTCGGGTTTTGTACCTTATCGACATTGGAAAATTGAATGCGGCCGGCCCGACCCGCGGCGATCTGCGATTGCTCGGCGATGCGGCTGGCCGTACCGCCGATGTGAAAGGTTCGCAGCGTGAGCTGGGTACCTGGTTCGCCAATGCTCTGCGCGGCCACGACCCCAACCGCCTCGCCCACATTGACCTCGCGGCCAGTAGCCATGTTGCGCCCGTAGCACTTGATGCACACGCCGCGCTCGGACTCGCATGTGAGCACCGAGCGGATGAGTACTTCTTCAATGCCGGCTTGGGCAATGCGATTGGCGTCTTCCTCTTCCAACAGGACGCCCGCTTGAGCTACCACATTTTTGTCGGCGTCCTCGGCGTCCTCTTGCAATACGCGGCCGACGATGCGGTCGGCCAGTGGTTCGATGACCTCCTCACCGTCCTTGAGAGCACCGGTCTTCAGCCCTAGGCTAGTCATGCAGTCCTCTTCGCTAATCACCACATCTTGAGCCACATCGACCATCCGACGAGTCAGATATCCGGCTTCCGCTGTCTTCAGGGCCGTATCAGCCAAGCCTTTGCGCGCCCCGTGGGTCGAGATAAAGTACTCGAGTACCGACAGCCCCTCTTTGAAAGAGGCGATAATCGGCGTTTCGATAATTTCGCCGACGGCACCGGTCAACTTTTTCTGCGGCTTGTTCATCAGTCCGCGCATGCCACCTAGCTGTTTGATCTGATCCTCGCTGCCGCGCGCACCGGAATCCTTCATAACGTAAACCGAGTTAAAGCCCTCTTCGGCTTCCTCAAGTGTACTCTGCACAGCGCGTGAGACCTCAGAGGTGGCATGGGTCCAGATGTCGATAATTTTGTTATAGCGCTCGCCATCGGTGATGATGCCGTTGGCATACTGATCGCGAACTTTCTCCACTTCCTTGAGCGCTCCGTCAATGAGCTTGGTTTTAGCATCGGGTACGACTACGTCGTCAACGGCGATGGATACGCCGGCCAGCGTCGCGTAGTGGTAGCCCATATTTTTGAGCTGATCGACAAACTCGGCCGTGCGCCTATTGCCCAGCAGACGATGCACTTTGGAGGTGATCCTCTTGACATCGCCCTTATCAACCGTGCGGTTAATAAAGCCGATTTCCTCCGGCAGCACCTCGTTGAAAAGCAAGCGACCAACAGTCGTTTTTACTATCTCGCCATCAATGCGCACCACGACCGGCTGGTGCAAGGTAATGCGGCCCGCTTCAAAGGCCGCAACCGCCTCGGTCTTATTGGCAAAGCTACGCTCGACTTCACCGACTTCGCTAAAGCGCATCTTGGTCAGGTAATAACTGCCGAGCACGATGTCCTGAGGGTTGTCCATAATTACCGGCTCGCCATCGGCCGGCTTGAGGATGTTGTTGGTAGAGAGCATTAAGAGCCGCGCCTCGATCTGGGACTCGAACGAGAGCGGAACATGCACGGCCATCTGGTCGCCATCGAAGTCGGCGTTAAAGGCGGCGCAGACCAGCGGGTGTAGGCGAATGGCCTTACCCTCGACGAGAATGGGCTGAAAAGCCTGAATGCCCAACTTGTGCAAGGTCGGTGCCCGATTGAGCAATACGCAGTGGTCGCGAATGATCTCCTCGAGAATGTCCCAGACCTCCGAGCGCTCGCGCTCGACCAACTTCTTGGCGCTCTTGACGGTTTGCACCAGCCCTTTTTCTTCTAACTTTTTGATCACAAAGGGCTTAAACAACTCCAAGGCCATGCCCTTGGGCAAGCCGCATTGGTATAGCTTGAGTTCTGGACCAACGACAATGACTGAACGGCCCGAATAGTCGACGCGCTTGCCCAGCAAGTTCTGGCGAAAACGGCCCTGTTTGCCCTTGAGCAGATCGCTAAGCGACTTGAGCGAACGATTGCCGTCGCCGCGCACGGCCCGCGAGCGACGCCCGTTGTCGAAGAGAGCGTCAACGGCTTCCTGGAGCATCCTCTTCTCATTGCGCAGAATGACCTCGGGAGCCTTGATATTGATCAGCTTTTTCAAGCGATTGTTGCGATTGATTACCCGACGGTAGAGGTCGTTGAGGTCGGAAGTGGCGAAGCGACCGCCTTCTAGGGGCACCAAGGGACGCAGGTCCGGCGGAATGACTGGGATATTGTCGAGAATCATCCACTCGGGCCGGTTTTCGGACTGGCGGAAGGCCTCAACGACCTTGAGCCGCTTGAGTGATTCTTGCTTGCGCTGGACCGAAGTCTCCATCCTGATGTTTCTTCGCAAATCGGCCGAGAGATCTTCGATATCGATCTGCTCTAAGAGCCGCCTGACCGCTGGTGCTCCCATATCGACGTCGGGATCGCCACCTGCTTCCTGCACCTCGATAAGATCCTCCTCAGTCAAAAGCTGCAACTCCTCCACAGGGGCGCCCCGCGGGTCAATGACGACATAGGACTCGTAGTAGAGGATGCGCTCGAGATTGCGCATCGAGATGTCGAGTAGGGCACCGATGCGCGAAGGCAGCGACTTAAAATACCAGATGTGGGAGACCTGTACGGCTAGCTCGATGTGGCCAAGGCGCTCGCGGCGAACCTTGACCTGGGTGACCTCGACGCCGCAACGGTCGCATACTATGCCTCGATAGCGGATACCCTTGTACTTACCGCAGTGGCAGTTCCAGTCCTTGACCGGACCGAAGATGCGTTCGCAGAACAACCCGTCGCGCTCCGGTTTGAAGGAGCGGTAGTTGATAGTCTCGGGTTTGGTAACCTCCCCTTGCGACCAAGCACGAATGGTCTCGGGAGAAGCGAGCTGAATGCGGATGGAATCGAAATCAGTCGGTTTGCGCGATGCATTAGCAGTCTGTAACACTGGCACCCCCTTTGCGCTTTATGCGAACACTCTGCGATTCAATACGTCTCGACGATCCTGCTGTCTTCGAGGATCACATCCAGACACAAACTCTGTAGTTCCTTAACCAGCACATTGAATGATTCTGGAATGCCTGGTTCCGGCGGATTCTCTCCTTTCACGATGGCCTCGTATATCTTAGACCGACCGGCGACATCGTCGGATTTGACAGTCAGCATCTCTTGGAGCGTGTAGGCCGAGCCGTAGGCCTCCAGGGCCCACACTTCCATCTCGCCGAAGCGCTGGCCGCCGAACTGCGCCTTGCCACCCAAGGGCTGCTGAGTGACCAGCGAGTACGGCCCGATGGAGCGAGCGTGAATTTTGTCGGCGACCAAATGCGAAAGTTTTAACATGTATATGTAACCCACGGTCACCCGCTTATCTAGCTTGTTGCCGGTCCGCCCATCGTAGAGCACTTGTTTACCGTCGTTGGGCATCTCGGCCTCGTCGAGCATCGCCTGTACCTCATCGAGAGATGCCCCGTCGAAAACTGGGGTCGCCACATGTACGTCTAGGGCGTGGGCGGCCATGCCCAGATGGGTCTCAAATATCTGGCCCAAGTTCATACGCGAAGGCACACCCAAGGGGTTGAGGGCGATGTCTACGGGCGTACCGTCCTCGAGGAAGGGCATATCCTCCTCCGGCGCGATGTACGAGACTACGCCCTTGTTGCCGTGGCGGCCGGCCATCTTGTCGCCGACCGACAGCTTGCGCTTCTTGGCCACATAGACCTTGACTAGCTGCGCGATGCCCGGCGGCAACTCATCGCCGCGCGTGACGCGCTCTATTTGGCGCTCCGTTTGCTCGTCAATCAGCTTTAGCTGATCTTCGGCATAGCGCAAAAGGTCGGCGACTTCGCCGCTGACCTTGGGATCTGCAGTCCAGTCTCCTTCGGGCTGCAGCGCGGTGAAATCCACCCGCTCGAGCAGTCGCTCGCTCAATTGAGTGCCTTTGCGGACCTTCAGCTCGTCGTCTTGGGAGCGCAAGTTGCCCAACTTGACGTTCCCCACCACCTCCAGCAACCTCGCATTGCGCTCGGCCACTAGGCGCTCCTTGCGCTCGGCCGCCTCTCTCTCACATGCGGCGATGCTCTCCCGACGCCGGGGCGAATTACTCCGCTCGCGGCGCGAGAAGACCTTGCGGTCGATGACCACGCCCTCCATGCCGGGGGGCGCTTTCAGCGACGCATCGCGGACATCCCCGGCCTTCTCACCAAAAATTGCCCGCAAGAGACGCTCTTCGGGCGACAACTCGCTCTCTCCTTTGGGCGTCACTTTGCCGACTAGGATATCGCCGGGACCCACTTCGGCCCCAATGCGGATAATGCCCTCGTCGTCGAGGTTGCGCACCGCTCCTTCGCTGACGTTGGGAATTTCGCGGGTAATCTCCTCTTGGCCGCGTTTGGTGTCGCGCACTTGGAGCTCAAATTCCTCAATGTGTACGGAAGTGAAGATGTCATTTTTGAGGAGGCGCTCGCTGACGACGATGGCATCTTCAAAGTTGTAGCCGTTCCAAGGCATGAAGGCGACCAGTATGTTCACGCCTAGCGCCAAGTCGCCTCGGTCCGTGGCAGCACCATCGGCCAAGGGCTGGCCGGTCTGCACCTTGTCGCCGACTTGGACCAAGGGCCGCTGGTTGATGCAGCAGTCTTGGTTGGAGCGGGCAAACTTGGTCAACTTGTACTCGTCGATGTCCGCGGTGTCCAACGGGGTCAGCCGCGTACTGTACTTCTTGTCGCGGCGCACGATAATGCGCTCGGCATCGACGCTGATGACCGCGCCGGGGTTGCGGGCCACGACGACCGCACCGGAATCGAGCGCGACCTTCTTCTCCATTCCGGTCCCGACATAAGGTGCTTGCGTAAAGAGCAAAGGCACTGCCTGGCGCTGCATGTTGGATCCCATGAGCGCTCGGTTGGCGTCGTCGTGTTCGAGGAAGGGTATTAGGGCCGCCGCCCCACTGACGAGCTGATTGGGCGATACGTCCATGTAGTCTAGCTCGCCAGGAGTGACCATCGGATAATCATCCCGCTTGCGGGCTTTGACCAATGGGTTGATGAACTTGCCCTCGTCGTCGATCGGCGCATTAGCTTGGGCGATGATGTATTTGTCTTCTTCGGCCGCCGTCAGAAATTCGATCTCATTTGTCACCTTGCCGTTTATCACCTTGCGGTACGGCGTCTCCAGAAAGCCGAAGGAATTAACCCGTGCATACGTGCTCAAGGAAGAGATCAGGCCGATGTTGGGGCCTTCCGGCGTCTCGATGGGACATATTCGGCCGTAGTGCGTATAATGCACGTCCCGCACTTCAAAACCAGCGCGGTCGCGGCTTAGTCCCCCCGGGCCGAGGGCACTGAGGCGGCGCTTGTGGGTCAGCTCGTCGAGCGGATTGGTCTGCTGTATAAACTGCGAGAGCTGGCTCGAACCGAAGAAGGCCTGGACTACGGTCGAAACCGTTCGCGCATTGACCAAGTCGTGCGGCGTGATCTGATCCTCGTCGCGCAGATTCATGCGCTCGCGAATAGTCCGCGCCATGCGCGTCAGGCCGGTACTGAATTGTTTGGCCAGTAACTCGCCGACCAAGCGCACGCGGCGATTGCCCAAATGATCGATATCGTCGGTATGGCCCTGCCCTATCCTCAAACCCAGTAGGTAGCGGATTATCGACATGAAATCCTCTAGGTGCAGCACCGTACTCTCGAAGGGAATTCCCACGTCCAAACGGCGGTTGATGCGATAGCGGCCCACATCGCCTAGGTTGTAGCGCTTGGCGTTAAAAAAGAGCCGATTCAGCAATTCGCGCACGGTCGCGATGTTGGGGGGGTCGCCGGGACGCAGGAGGTTGTAGATGCGCGTGAGGGCGTCTTCCTCGTCTTCGCTCGGGTCCTTTGCGAGCGTGTTCTCTATGACCCCGGGGTCCTTGTCCGGCGGAGTAGCCAAAACCCTTAACTTCTCGATGTTGGCCGCCTGTAGTGCCGTTAGTTTTTCCCCGCTTATCTTATCGTAGGCATCTAATAAAATTTCTCCGCTATCTTCGTCGACTTTGTCTTCACCGCCGTTGTAGCGGTCGATCAATTCTTCATCTACAACCGCTTCGACCTCCTCGCGGAACAGACTGAGGATTTCGCCATCCTTAGAGCAGCCGAGCGCCTTCAAAAGCGAGGTCACCGGCAGCTTGCGCCGCCGGTCGATATGCACGTACATGATGTCGTTGATATCCATGCTGA
Source organism: uncultured Latescibacterota bacterium (assembly GCA_958295495.1). Taxonomy (GTDB): domain Bacteria; phylum Latescibacterota; class UBA2968; order UBA8231; family UBA8231. The sequence continues at coordinate 3,995,774 of OY282352.1, read as the reverse complement.
ACTCTAGCCACATCCCGTTGTAGGGAAGGATCCGCGCCGAGAACAGCCGCTTGCCATTGGGGTGCAAGGTCTCGTCGAAGAACACCCCAGGCGAGCGATGCAACTGGCTGACGACTGCGCGTTCGGCCCCGTTAATAATAAACGTGCCCTCATTGGTCATCAGGGGTAGTTCGCCCAAGAATACGGCCTGTTCGACCACGTCCTTGACCGGGCGGTCCGCGCTTTCCTTATCGCGGGTCACGAGGCGTAGGGTCGCGCGCAGCGGGGCGGCAAAAGTCATATCCCGCTCGCGGCATTCCTCTTCGCTGTAGCGGGGGTTGCCAATGGAGTAGCTGACGTATTCGAGAGAGTATATCCCCTGGGCATCGGTGACCGGAAAAATACTCTGGAAGACTAGGTGCAAACCGCGCTGCTGGCGCTGATGGGACAGAACGGAGAGCTGCAGGAAGTCCTCGAAGGAGTCAAGCTGAACTGAAAGCAGGTTGGGCATCTCTACGGCTTCTTTGATTTTGCCAAAAGAGCGCCGTTTAATACTGCCGTTCGTCTTTGCCAAAGTCCAACTCCTCAATTTGTGGTTTAAGGCAAATGCTCATGGAGCTATTGGCCAATAGCTCCATGAATACACGCTGCAGAAAAGCAGGTATAAGCTAATGAGCTACTATATCCGCAGCAGTCCCCTATTGGAGTTCTACCGTGGCTCCGGCGTCCTGCAACCGACTCTGGATTTCTTCGGCTTCTTCCTTGGTCGCTCCTTCTTTAACGGGCTTGGGCGCCTCGTCAACGAGGGCTTTGGCCTCTTTTAGCCCCAAGCTGGTAATCTCGCGGACGACCTTGATGACTTGGATCTTCTTCTCGCCGACATTAGTGAGCACGACGTCAAAGGAATCCTTCTCCTCGACGGCCTCTTCGCCGCCATCGCCGGGCATCGCGCCAGCCATCATCACCGGTGCTGCGGCCGACACGCCGAACTTGTCTTCGAGGGCTTTGACCAACTCGGCCAGTTCTAGGACGGTCAGGCCGCCGATGATCTCAATGATTTCGCCTATCTTGCCGTTGGCAGTGGTGGCAGTGGTTTCTTCGGTCATGGGATACAGCCTCCTGTATATCCTTTAGTTTGTTGATAAGGAACGAAGGGGAATCAGGCGTTTTCTCCGCCTTCTCCCCGTTGCTTTTCGATGGCTGACAACGCGCCGACCAAACCTCTGAGCAACCCACTCAAGACGCCGCTCAGCCCGTAGAGCGGACTCTGGACGCCGGCGACTACTTGGCCTAGCAATTCCTCCTTAGAGGGCAGCTTGGCCAATGCTTCGACTCTATCGGCGGCGAGGACTTCGCCTTCCATAAAGCCGGTCTTGATCTGAATCTTCCCGCCATCGGCGACGAAGTCTTGCAGAATTTTGGCCGGTGCGATGGGATCTTCTTTTGAGTAGGCTATGGCCGTAGGCCCGTTGAAATGCTCTTTGAGGTCGGCGATGCCCACTTCCTCGGCCGCGCGAATGGCCAAGCGATTTTTGATTACTTGGTATTGGACGTCGGCATCGCGCAGCTTGTTGCGCAGTTCGGTCACCGCGGCTACGTCAATACCCGTAAAATCGGCTAAATAGAAGCCCTTGGCCTCGGCCATAATGGCCTTCAACTCTTCTACTTTCGCTTCTTTTTCTGCCGTCGCCATAGTACAGAGCTTTCTTTACGCAGCGAACTGGGCGCGGTCGATCTTGATGCCCGGCCCGATTGCCGACGAGAGGACTAACTTGCGGATGTACTGCCCTTTTGCCGCGGCCGGCTTGGCGCGCAAAATGGCGTCAGTAAACGCTTGGGCGTTTTCGATCAGGGCCTGATCGGCAAAGGACAGCCTACCAATGGGGCCTTGGGCGTTGTTGCCGGACTTGCTGTCAGCGCGGTATTCAATGCGGCCGGCCTTGGCCTCGCGGACGGCTTGAGCTACTTCGCGCGTTACCGTACCGGTCTTGGGATTGGGCATCAAGCCCCGCGGCCCCAAGATCCTCCCCAACTTACCTACCTGCCCCATCATATCTGGAGAGGCGATGACTAGGTCGAAATCGAGCCAACCGCCTTGGATTTTCTCGGCCATATCGGCCCCGCCGACGAAATCGGCCCCGGCGTCTTGGGCCTCCTGCACGAGAGGCCCTTGGGTAATGACTAAGACCCGGAGCTCCTTCCCGGTGCCATGGGGCAACATCACCGTGCCGCGCAGCGCTTGGTCGGCCTGTCGGCCATCGATCCCCAAGTTGTAAGAAAGCTCAATGGTCGGATCGCAATTGTACGCTGGGAATCCCTTAAGGATCTTGATCCCCTCTTCCCACGAATAGGCCCTGTCGCGGTCGAAAGACGCCAAGGCGTTTCTGTATTTTTTTCCTCTGGCCATATCTTAAACCTCTTATGAGGGGTGCGATGCGAAGCAACTACTCAATCAAGAGCCCCATGCTGCGAGCCGTCCCCGCGATCATCGACATCGCGGCTTCCATTGAAGCAGCGTTCAAATCGGGCATTTTCAATTCGGCGATTTCGCGTACTTGGTCCGCAGATACAACGCCGATGTGGTCCCTGTTGGGTACGCCCGACCCCTTGGGTTTCCCAGCGGCCCGCAAAAGCAGCACCGCAGCCGGCGGCGTCTTGGTGATAAACGAAAACGTGCGGTCGGCGTACACCGTAATGATTACGGGAATGATCAACCCCTGCTGGTCTTGGGTCTGGGCATTGAAGGTCTTGCAAAATTCCATAATGTTAACGCCGTGTTGACCCAGTGCCGGCCCAACGGGCGGCGTTGGATTCGCCTGACCGGCCGGAACCTGCAATTTGATTTGGGCTATTTCCTTTTTAGCCATTTAGTTACTATCCCTCTGAAAATCAGCCGACCGCCTCTTGGACCGGTTCGACCTGCAACACGTCCAATTCCACTGATGTACCGCGCCCAAAAATGCTCACCATGATTTTCAACCTGCGCTTCTCCGGCAGCACCTCCTGCACGGTGCCGATAAAATCCTTGAACGCGCCATCGTTGACCTTGACTTGATCGTCAACGGCAAAAGGAATCTCTTCGACCTCTTGATCTTTGCGGCGATCGACGTGCCCCAAGATGCGGTCAATTTCTTCCTGCCGTAGCGGTTGCGGCTTGCGCGCTGGACCGACGAAGTTGGTCACCCCAGGGATGTTGGTCACTTGGTACCAAGCATCCTTGGACATTTCCATTTCCACCAGCACATAACTAGGCAAGAACCGCTTCCTAGTCTTGGTTTTCTTGCCAGCGCGGAGTTCAACTACTTCCTCGGTCGGCACAACGACCTGAGCAATTGCACCGTCGGCAGCCCCCGACTCAATAAGCGAATCCAAATAGGTCTTTACTTTATTTTCGTGCCCCGAATACGTATGTAGAGCGTACCAGTGCTGTGCCATGGCTTCAATCCGGTGTTAGCTCCCGTTTGCCGAGCGTAAACAAGGAAAAGAAGCGGTGCATGCTATGCGCCGCTTCCTTTAGATAGGCCTAACGGGAATTACTGCCCTAGAAGCATTCCCCAAACAAAGGAGATAATCAGGTCGAACATCCCAATAAAAACCGCAAAGATCGCCGAAAAGACTAATACTACTCCGGTGGAACTGACCAAATCCTCCCGCGTAGGCCAACTCACTTTGGAGAATTCGGTCCGCACGTCTTTGACGAAATTAGTAAGTTTATTCCACATCCCGTTCCCTAATACAGAAGCCTGGCAGGGCAGACAGGACTTGAACCTGCAACCGCCGGTTTTGGAGACCGGAGCTCTACCAATTGAGCTACTGCCCTATGCCTAGCGGGCTTCCTTGTGGGCCGTGTGCTTGTGGCAAAAGCGGCAATATTTTTTGTACTCCACGCGGCTTGGCTGGCTTCGTCTATTTTTGGTCGTAGTGTAATTTTGCTGGCTGCATACTTCGCACTCCAGCGTTATTTGATCTCTTGGCATCAGAACTTGCCGTGTTTAGATGGAAGCATTAGGAAAGTGGAGCCGATGACCAGGATTGAACTGGTGACCTCATCCTTACCAAGGATGCGCTCTACCGACTGAGCTACATCGGCTGCAATTGTTTTGGTGATCTGGAGCGGGAAACGGGACTCGAACCCGCGACCCCGAGCTTGGAAGGCTCGCGCTCTAGCCAACTGAGCTATTCCCGCTCGAGATTAATGCCCGTTTAATTCATAGACTGCCAAAGATACAACAGCTTTTTTAATATGTCAAGAAGAGGACTCGGCGCGGGGCCAAAACGCGAAACTCCCGGAGAGGCGCGGGCCTTTCCGGGAGTCGCCAAGCAAACTGGACACCTGCGTTCAGCGCGTGATCTTGACAATCCTGTAGTGCAGCTTGCCAACGGGCACTTCAATCTCGATTTCTTCTCCTACTTCGTGCCCGAGCAATCCCTTGCCTATCGGCGAAACCGTGGAAATCTTCCCCGCTTCAAAATCCGCTTCTTCGGGAGCGACGAGCATGTAGGTGAGCTGCCGCGCCTTTGCGAGGTCCTCTAGCTCTACGGTGGCACCGATATAGACCTTGTCTTCTGGGATCGCCTCGTTTTCTAGCAGGCGAGCCCGACTGAGTGTCTCTTCGAGCTTGCTGATGCGCTGCTCTAGGAAGAGCAACCTTTCCTTGGCTGCCGAATACTCGGCGTTCTCGGACAGGTCGCCAAACTCCCGCGCTCGCTGTAGTGCCTCGCGCACTGCCGGGCGTTCGGTCTCCTTGAGTCCTTTCAACTCGACCTGAAGTTTTTCGTAGCCTTCTCGCGAAAGATATACTTCACTCATTACCAGCCTCTAGCAGAGAGAGAACAACATGCTCTATTCAACACAAAAAGCGGAAGCGCGTTACCGCTTCCGCTGCTCAAGTAATCAAGTGAATGTACTAAAAACGGTGCCCAAGTGCAAGCTAAGGGACTTGCCCAAGTTCGTCTCCCTCCTTTTAATAAATTTACAAATCTAGCCACCTCTTCCCAAGACAAAACGCACTCGCGCGTCTCATGGCATTGACACTCCTGCACTTTGCCGATCTGCATCTGGGCGTCGAAAACCACGGCAGCCTCGACCCAAGCACCGGCCTGCATTCGCGGGTACAAGATTTTGCCGCCAGCCTAGAAGCGGTCTTCGACCTAGCCATTGAAAAGGCGGTCGATTTGGTCCTCTTCGCCGGCGACATGTACAAGAATTGCGATCCGACCCCGACCCACCAGCGCGTCTTAGCTCGCCAACTCCAGCGCCTGCAAGCGGCCCGTATCCCCATCGTGCTGGTGGTGGGCAACCACGACGCGCCGGGTGCTTTCGGCAAAGCCACTTCGGTTGACATTTTCAGTACTCTACGACTAGAGAGCACCCATGTCATCCGCCGCCCGGAGTTCCTGCGGATCGAAACGGCCAATGGCCCGGTGCAAGTGGCCGGCCTACCCTGGCCGACGCGCCATGCCCTACTCACTCGCGACGAATACCGCGACCTGTCGATAGAGGAACTCCGCGTCGAGATCCAAAAGATCTACGCGGCCCAGATCGACGAATACGCCCGGCAGCTCAACCCAAAGTTGCCGGGCGTACTCGTCGCCCACCTCGCTGCCGCCGACGCCGTCTATTCTGGGGGCGAACGCACCGCCATCATCGGCCAAGACCCCGTTCTGCTCCCCAGCACCTTTGCCAATCCGGCCTACGACTACGTCGCCTTGGGGCACATTCACAAATATCAAGACCTCAACCGCGGCCAACATCCGCCCGTGGTCTATTCGGGCAGCCTAGAGCGCATCGACTTTGGCGAGGAAGGCGAAGACAAGGGCTTCTGCTTCGTCCGCATCGCAGAGGATGCAGCCACGCCGAGGGGCCGGGCGACCACCTTTGAGTTCGTCCCCGTCCCGGCGCGACGCTTTGCGACCATCAAGCTAAAGGTACTCGATGGCCAAGACGCCACCGAGCGCATCGTCGCAGCCTGCGCTGCGGCCGATCTGGCAGACTCCGTAGTCCGCGTCCTCTACGACCTACCCGCTGGCTACGCCACCCCGGTGGACTTACAACAGGTGCGGCAAGCACTCGAACCGGCCTTCCACGTCGCCTCCATCCAGCCGCGCTTTGCCCCGGAAGTGCGCCAACGCCGAGCCGAAATCAGCGAGGAGGCCGGCCTAGGCGACGCCCTCGACCGCTACATCGACAACAGCCCAGACCTACAAGAACACCGGTCCGAGCTCAAAAACTACGCGCTTCACCTAGAGCGCGAGCTCGAAGCTGGCCAACGCGACGAAGGCGACGGATGATCCCTCTCTCCCTTTCGCTACGCAACTTCCTCAGCTACGGCGAGGAGGTGCCGCCGCTCGACTTTACCCAGTTCCACGTCGCCTGCCTCACGGGCGGCAATGGCCACGGCAAATCCGCCCTGCTCGACGGGATTACCTACGCCTTGTGGGGCCAAGCCCGCAAAAGCCGCAGCGACGAAGAACTGTGTCGGATCGGAGCCAGCGAAATGCGGGTTGACTTCGACTTCGCCCTCGGGGAAAAGCACTTCCGCGTCATCCGCAGTTGGCGTCGCACCAAGCGAGGCGTCCCGGCCCTAGACCTGCAAGTAGAAAGCACCGGCGTCTTCCGCACTCTCAGCGAAGGCGAGGGCATTAATCCCACCCAGCGGCGCATCAACGAACTCCTGTCCATGGACTACGACACCTTCGTCAACTCGGCCTTCATCGTCCAAGGGCGCGCCGACGAGTTCACCCAGAAAAACGCCAGGCAGCGCAAGGAAGTCCTCGGGCGAATTCTCGGCCTGGGACGCTACGACCAGCTCCAGGGCATGGCCCGGGTCCGCTACCAAGAGCATCTGCGCCAGGGCGAGACCCTGCAAACCCGCCTCGGCGAGCTCGATGCCGAGTTGGCCAAGCGCGAAGGCTACGAAGCCGAACTGCGCGCTGTCGGCGACCACCTCGCTCGACTCAGCAGCCAAATCAGCAGCCGCGAAGAAGCGCAAGCCGAGTTGGACACCCAGCGCCTAGAGCTAATGCAAATCCGCCAGCGCGTCGCCGAACTAGAAAGAGAGCAACAGCGGGGTGCCGAGCGGACGCAGCAGGTGTCCGCCGAACTCGAAAACCTGCGGGAGCAGCAGCGCCAAGACGGCGAAATCCTGGCGGCGGCTGAATCCATAGAACGGGACTTTGCGACCTACGATCAGCTCCGCACCCAAATCGGCCTGATCGAACGGAAAGCTCAGGCGCACGGCGCGTTAGAGGTCCGCCGCGGCCAGCTAGAAGAACGAATCGTCCAGGCGCGCCAAGAAGTGGAGCGACAGCAAGAGCGCTGGACGGCCACTCTCGGCGAGCGACAGCGACAGCTCGACGAACACCAAGCCTTGCTCCATCGGGAACAGACCATCGCCATCCGCTACGTCCAATTCAAAACCCTCAGCGAGCAAGCCCAAGCCCTAGAGCAGGCCAAAATTCGCTACGAGGATCTCCTCCGCCAGTGCCGTCGCCTCGAACACGAACTATCTCTTGCAGAGGAACGCCGCAAAAGCCAGTGCCAAGCACTCGCCAGGCAGTTGGCGCAGCTAGAACGATCCATCGCCGAGGGGGAAACCCTAGCAGCCCGCATCCACCACTTGCAAGCGCAACGGACCCAATTGCAGGCCAAAGCCGAGGAGCGGGAGCACGTCAAAGACGAGGGCCGCGATCTCAATGACCAGATCACCGAGCGGCAGCAGAAGGTCCGCGCCGAAGAGGAAGAATTGGCCAACGAGCGCCAACAGGCTCAGGTCTTGGCCAGTTCCGACGACGCCAATTGCCCCTTGTGCGGCAGCGCACTTGACGCCGAACACCGCCAGCAGGTCGCGGCAGAGCTCGCGCAGCGAGAAGACCGCCGCCAAGAGCGCATCGCCGCTTTAGGCAGTGAACTCGCCGCTCTCGACGACCAGTTGCAAAAGATGCGCGTGCGCTACAAGGCCCTCGGCGAGGAAATCGCGCCCCTCCAGCAGGTACACCAAGAACTGGCCGCCGGGGAGGCCCGTGTCGCGCAATTGCGGCAAGCGGCCGCCGAAGCCGAGTCGCTAGCCGAGCAGCTAGCCGCCCTCAACCGCGAACTCGGCGACCAATCATACGCTCCTGACGAACGCGAACGCCTGCACAAGCTAGGCGGGGAAATTGAGCTGTTGGGCTACAGCAGCGCCGAGCACGAGGCGCTCCGCCGCAAGCTCGCCCAATTGCGCCCGGTCGAGGCCGAGCACGCCCGCTTGCAAGACGCCAAAAGCCAAGCCGACCGGCTCCAAAGCGAGTGGGCCGCAGCTCAGAACCAACTCGAGCGGGCCGAGCGCCAACTCGTCGAGGCCGGCTATGCCCAAGAGGAGCGGGAACAACTCGGCCAAGTCGAGCAGCAACTCGCAGCTTTGGGCTACGACAGTGCCGAGCACCAGCGGTTGCGCCTGCAACAGGATGACCTGCGCGACAGCGCACGGCAATTCGAGCGCCTGCAACACGCCCGCCAACGCCGCGCTTCGGCCAGTGAAGCGCGGGTGCGCTACGAAGCCGAAGCCTCTACCCTCGCGCAACAATTGCAAACTATAAAAGAAGAAAAAGAAAAATTGCACGAGCGGGCTGGCGACTTAGAAGGCGTCGATAGGCGGCTCGGCGAAAACCAAGCTCGCTTGGAAAAGCTGCGGGCCGAGAGGGACCAACTCCTCCAGCGCTGGGGCAACCTAGAGGCTTTGTGCTCGCGCTGCGCCGAGTTGGCGCTGGAACGGGACGCATTGCGCCAAGACCTGCAAGGCACCCAGCGACAGGTCTGGATCTACCAGCAACTCGACAGGGCATTCGGCAAGGATGGGATCCAAGCACTGATCATTGAAAACGCCGTGCCGCAGATCGCCGAAGAGGCCAACGCCATCCTCGCCCGCCTAACCGACAACCGCATCCAAGTCGCCTTTGAGTCGCTGCGCGACCTCAAAAAAGGCGGCACCCGCGAAACCCTCGACGTCAAGATCGCCGACGAGATCGGCGAGCGTTCCTATCACCTGTATTCCGGGGGCGAGGCCTTCCGCACCAATTTCGCCTTGCGCATTGCGCTCTCCAAGGTGCTGGCCATGCGCTCGGGCACCCGCCTCCACACCCTCTTTATCGACGAGGGCTTCGGCACCCAAGACGAGCAGGGGCTGGAACAACTCATCGAAGCTATCCAAAAAATCAGCGAGGATTTCAAAAAGGTGTTGATCGTCACCCATCTCGACCAACTCAAGGCGGCCTTTCCGGTGCAAATCGAGGTCGCCAAACATCCCGACTTAGGCTCGCGTTTTTCCGTGGCGCAGCACGCCTAGCCTTTGGCCCGTTATGGCCCATTGCGACGAATACCACGCCGTCCGCTCCGGCGCGGCCCTACGCGACGCACAAGCCTCGTTTCGCTTGTACCTGCGCGGTGCCGATCACCTCGATTTTCTGCACCGCATGACCTCCAACGACTTCCACAACCTGCAAATAGGGCACGGCCTCGAAGCGGTCTTTATCGAGCAGCGGGCGCGGATTCTCGACCTCGCCACCTGCTATCGCGGCCCGCACGCCACGGCCTTGATCCTGAGTCCCGATTCGCGCGCCGCCATCCCCTCTTGGTTGGACCGCTTTATCTTTGCCGAGGCCCTCGAATTGGCAGACCGCACAGACGAGACGGCCATGTTCGAGCTAGTCGGCCCGCACGCCGCCCGACTAGTCGCCCGCGCATTGGACGCGGATCTGGCAAAGTTTCAGGATCACCAGCTACTCGACCCACAAGTCGCGGACGGCTTGTGGCTGGCGCGCACGGCCGGGCCGGGGTTGCGCGCCTTCGGACCGCCGGCCGCCGTGGAGGCCCTTTGGCAGCGCCTTGCCGCCGCAGGTGCTCGTCCAATCGGGGCGGCGACATGGGAAATTTTGCGCGTCGAACAGGGCCTTCCCCTGCTCGGGCGCGAGCTGACCCAAAATTACAATCCCTGGGAAGCGGGGCTTGGTCGCGCCATTCATCTAGATAAAGGCTGCTACATCGGCCAAGAAGTCATTGCTCGCCTAGACACCTACGACAAAGTTAAGCAGCATCTAGTCGGGCTGCGGCTCTCCGCCGTCGAACTGCCGCCAACGGGACAACCGCTACGCGATCAAACGCGCGAAGTAGGGCGCATCACTTCGGCGGTCCACTCCCCAAGCCTCGGCCCGATTGCCCTCGCCTATGTGCGGCGGAGTGCTTGCGCCGAGGGCACCGCGCTAGACGCGGGCGGCGCGCCGGCCACCGTAGTTTCCCTGCCTTTTTTGTCGCATGAGTCCCGCTAAGGGCGGCGGACGCCGCAAGATAGTCCACCTTGGGGTCGATAGCGGCCCGCGCCACAACACCCGGGCTTGCGTCGAATTCGCCGCGCTCCTGCGCGAATACACCGATTGGATCGAATGGGGCGACGGCTACGCCGTCCTCGACGTCACCGACAACAAGCTCGACATCCCCTTTGGAATGCGCGTCGCCAAGATGATCAAGGGCGATATCAAGCGGCAGCTAGGCTGGAGCGTTTCCGTGGGATTGGCCCCTAGCAAATTCTTGGCGCGGCTAGCCATGGAGCGCCAGCGGCCCGATGGCCTAACGGTCGTGCTGCCCGAACAGATAGGAGATTTCCTCGCCGACGTGCCCATCGATCAGCTTCCCGGCGTGGGGGCCATTACGCGCCAGCAGCTCGCGGCCATGCACATAGAGCGCGTCGGCCCGCTGGCCCAAGTGCCGCTGAACGAACTCGTGCGTCGCTTTGGTCAGCGGGGCAGCAGCTTTTGGCACCTTGCCCAAGGCCAAGACGACGACCCGGTCGCCCCAGCCGAACAGTTCAGCCAAGTCCGCGAGGAAACCTCCTTTGCCGCCCCGCTATACACCCGCGAAGAAATGCGCGATGCCTTGCGCGCGCTGGCCGCCGCACTCTGTGGGCGCTTGCAGCGCCGGGGGCTGCAAGTGCGCGACGTGAGCCTAGAGGTGCGCTACCCAGATTTCCGCACCGCGACGCGCACATCGCGCTTAGCCGCCTTTACCGACCGCGCTCAAGCCGTCTTCGCGGCCGCCTGCGAGCTGTTAGAGCACACAGAGGCCAGCGACTTGGGTGCTCGCCTACTCGGCATTGGGTTGGGGGGATTTGCCGACGAGGAGATTGAGCAGCTCGATCTGTTCGCTGGCGAAACGTCTGTTGGGAATTAGCATGGGACACAGGCGCGACGCCCGTGCCATGCCTAGGCGTGGAAATGAAAGAATACGGCATTAGGAGGTCCGACGCCGACCCGTTCATGGCCCACTCGGATTTCGTCCCCGCCGCCAGCCTGCTGGCCGGTGCCGACTACAGACTTCCTTTCGAGAAGAACTCAAGAGCTACCGTAAGGCTTGGTGAACTCACTCACAAAGTTCCAGATCACCTCGTGGGTGGACACACCGCTGATGGTGCCCGGCCATTCGTGCTCTACTCCACTCAGCCGATAGTGCTCCACACGCACTCCCTCATCGCAGGCGTCATGGACGATGTGAAGCACTGAGTCCGACTGCGTCTCGCTCTCATTCTGGCAGTTGTATTGCTCACTCCAGAATCGGATGAGACTGGGAATGTCCATCATCGTTCCGACGGAATCCCATTCCTTCCATTCCCATGCAGTGTCGTACGAGATAATCCAGTCGTCTTGACCGTGAATGTGCATGATGGATGCGTTGTCCTCGAGCACACAGGAATTGGGCTCCATCGGCATGGTGCCAGCGAAAGAGGCGATCGCCGCGAAACGAGAGCTCAAATGACAGGCCAACTCGTAGGTGAACATCGAACCGAGTGAGTAGCCTGTTGCGTAGATGCGATTTGAATCCACGCAGTAGCGCGCGGAGAGGTCGTCGATCAACGCCTCGACGAAGTCGATGTCTTGGGTGGAACTTTCGCTGGTGTTGAGTTGCCACTCCCCCTCGTTGGGTGGCACGAGTTCGGCCAATGGATAGACCACGATTACCCCCTCCGCCTCCACCAACTCTTCAAATTCCTGCTGCTGTGGAAACGGGTAATTGCGGCCATCTCCACCATGAAAGGCCATGAGCACTGGCAGAGCCACCCCGGCGTCGGCCTGAGGGGCCGATAGCCGGTATTGCCTCCGAACGCCATCTACCATGATTTCCACAAGCGTCTGGCTCTCAGCAGCAGCCAGCGTGGTGCAAGCGCCATTCAGGGGGTCGCCGCCCTCACTCCCCGTGGCACTGCTGTCGCGGCCACCGCCGCAAGCGGCCAAAACAACCACGAGTCCATACTTCATGCAGCCGCGTTGCATGACTCCTTTCCGTGTAGAATGATCATCGGCCCCGTGTGGATATGCCCGCGCAAATCGCTTCCATAGACGCTGCATAACTTTCTCCTTGTCAAAAGAAATTATTGCCGATACGAGTTGCTGTGCCGGACATACACCTCGGCCTCTTAGGCCACAGCCTGCGGCAACACCGAATCCCCATAGGGCATCACCCAGATCCGGGCCTCGGGGCCAACGACCTCGCGCGCGGCCGCCACGGCTTGGTCTAGGTCGTCAAAGGGCACTAAGCCAACGCGGCCAATGGCCTCAGCCGACAGCGACGAGACCAAGTGTACGCGGGCCTTTTTCAGCACCGCAGCAATGGCTGCGGCCTTGTGCCCTCCCAAGATGAATTCCCGCTCTATGCGCGCGAGGACCTCGTTGGCCGAATCCGCCTCCTGCAACCAAGAGGCAAACGTGTCACCGCCCAGCCCCTCGCGGCATTCGGCCACCCAGACGATGACGCCTCCTTCTCGCACGGCATGCACGGCGTTGTCGAGGGCCTTTTGCGCCTGGTACATATTGACGTCCAGCGGATAGCCGCCCGCGCTGACGAGGACAATATCAGCGCATCGCGCAATGGGCACGGCCCCGCGCTCGGCCACCTGCTCGCACCCCTTGCGGTGGGCATCGCGCACGTGTCCGGCAAAGGCGGCGACCATGCGGTGGCGGTCGTCCACAATCGCATTGAGGATGAAGTCAACCCCCAACATGGCCGCGCCTTCTTCCAAATCTTCGCGCACGGGATTGCCGGCCGAGCACCCGGTCGCCGCCCCGGGGCGGGTCATTAGACCGTGGTTGGCCGCTATAGTACTGGGGGAGGCGCACCCGGGCAGCACCGCCTTGGCCCCGCCCGAAAAGCCGGCGAAATAGTGGAACTCCAAGTTGCCCAAGCAAATTCGCACATCGGCCTCCACCAAGGGGCGGAACAGCTCGACCGGCGTGCCCCGCGCCGTGCGCCCCAGCAGCACCACATCCTCTACATCGTGGTTGACGACCTGCACGCGCGCCTGAACTTCCGGCCCGACCAAGGCCGCCAACTCGGCTGGGGTCTGCGCCCGATGCAGCCCCAAGGCCACGACCACTGTGACGTCCGCGTCCGGGACGCCCGCCGCGGCCAATTCCTCTAGCACCGGCGGCAACAGGCGATCGGTCGGGCAGGGCCGGGTCCCATCGCTGACCACAATCGCGACCTGCTGACCGGGCCGCACCAGCGTACGCAACGCCGGGGTCCCCAACGGACGAGCCAAGGCTTGGCGCACCACGTCTTGCTCGGCGCGGTCGCCGTTGGCCGCGGCTTTGGGCAGCACGACGCCGAGCAGGCGCTCGGTGGGCACGGCGACCGGCAGGTATCCGTCGCCATAGGGGAGCTTGAGTTCAGTCGCGGTCATTGGTCCTCCTGATCCATCACCTGAGAAGCATGAAACTCGAAAGCGGCAAGCTCGCGATGCGGGGGTCTTCGACGACCCCGGAATAGTCCTGCGTGATCAGCAAGCCAAAAGAGGCGTTGTTGACTGATTTTTCGACGAACGACCGGATACCCAGCGTATCCCGCAAGGGATCAACCCTGCGTTGATATTTGATTTCCACCGGCACGCGCTGCGCGCCGACGGTCAAGACGAAATCCACTTCGCGATCCAATCCTCGCTCGGGAAAGTGGGCGATGTCCAAGCCGTGAATGGTCGAGGCGACCGAGCCGAAAATACTCTCGGCGAGATGGCCGGCCAGCGCGGTGAGTTCGGGTCGCTCTGTTAGGGCTTCAGCCGTCAGTGGAATCTGCTCCTGAAGCCAACTGGCTCGCAGGCCGTGATCGACCAGACACAGTTTGGCGTTCCCTCGCTTTCTTTTGAGCCGTATCTCGAGCGGTGGAATCAATCGAAGCAGAAGGGTGTCGGCGAGAAACTTCAAGTAGTGCGTCACCCGCTGGCTGCCGATATTCGCGCCGAGCGATTGACGGGCCTCGTCCGCCAGCGTCGAAACCGTCGGCGTCTGTCCGGCATAGCGGCAGGCCAAGCGGAAAAGCTCTTCGAGCAGCTGGGCATCCCGCTTCCGCCCGCGGTCGCCGACCCGGAGGTCGTGTTGGATAACGCGCTTGATCACTGTTTCGTTCAACTGGTCCGCGAGCAAGGCCCAAGCGACATCCCTTCGCTTGTGGACTATCGGATAGCCTCCCCGGTCTGAAAAATGCCGAAATGCCTCTTTCCGAAACGCTGTGTTCTCCTCCCCATGGACGCGCAGTTCCTGCCAGAAACTCTTGTCGATCAGGAAGCTCAGGCCGTTGTCCGGCAGGAACGGTTTCGGAGGCCCCAGTTCGCGCAACGCGCCGATTTCGGTCAGCGAAAGCACCCCTGCCTCGACCGTGCTGATGCGCCCGGCCAAGCTGTCCCGCCCCAGTTCAATCCGCAGCGCGGAACTCCCCGTGACCACGACCTTTACCGAGGTGTTGTCCACGAGAAACTTGAGTTGAGGCGCCCAAGCCTGAAGATTCTGCACCTCGTCAAAGAAGAGGTATGCCTTCTGCTCGCTTTGAGCGAGCGCGTTGAAGTGCTTCTTTATTATTTGTCGCTCAAACCAGTCGGCGACATCGAGAATCGGCTGTTCAGTGGTTTTCAGCGCGGGCAGTTCATCAAACGGGACCCGGAGGATGCTCGTGGGAGAGACGCCTTCTGCAATCAAATCTGCAATGATGTGAAGCTGTGCTGTGGTTTTTCCCACTTGTCGCGGGCCGCGCACCGCCACAATCGGGGCAATCTCCGCGTCGAGGCGACGGCGAATCTGCGCTACGAGATGGCGTCGCGTACGCGGCTGCGGGGGCATGGGGTTGCCTTCCCACCATGGGTTCAAACGACGCAGGACGCGGACAAATTCCGGCGGCAACTCATAGTCAGTAAAAGGCAAAGCCCGCTTGCTCATTCTCTTTCTTTCACGATGGCAGCTTGCTCAAAGAATGCGCGCCAACTCCCTGTCTGGATCGCGGATGGGCGCGGATTAAAGGATGGCGCGGATTAAATCCGTGTCCTCTGCACCATCTGGGTCATCTGCGCTTGGGTTGTGAATGAACTAGTCTTTTGAATACCAAACTTTTCGATCCGAAATTGATTAACAAGCCCACTTCTAGCCGATATGCCTTCAAATAATTTAAGGCCTGCGCTATATGTGCGTCTTCCAATGCAGAGACAGCTTTCAATTCTACCAACACTTTTCCTTCGACCACAAAATCGGCTCTGCGCGTACCAATTGGCTTTGGCAATTCTTTATAGAAAATGCGTTGCTCAATTTCACGCGCAAAGGCCAACCCCGCCTGTGCCAGCTCAAACGCCAAGGCCCGCTGATAAATTACCTCTTGGAAGCCATTGCCCAAAAATTTATGCACCTCAAAGGCCGCCCCGATGATTTTTTCGGTTATATCCCGGTGTTTTAGGTCGCTGCTCACTTTATTTTTCTCCCCCGCCTGGATCGCGGATTGGCGCGGATTAAAGGATGGCGCGGATTAAACCCATCCCCTCCGCACTACCTGCGACGCCTAATCCGCCTCATCTGCGAACCCCCAATCCGCGCCCGCTGCACCAGTTGCGGCGTCTGTAGTTGATAAACCAAACCCGAGCGATCTTTAATCACTCAAGCAGACAGATGCCATTGACTTGGATAATTGAAGGCTCAACATTTATATGACGCTGACGACGTCCTTTGAAACTGACCTGTAACTGCTTTAGATTCAGGGGTTCCAAATCCAATTCAAGAATATGCTCAACCGTGTTTGAAAGTTTCAAGTAGAGAACAGAGGCCAAACGGGCAAATTTCAGGAATCTCTCTGACGTTTGGCTGAAAGACTTATAGAGATTCGGGATTGGTGATTCTTGGATTTGTAGTCCAAGATCAGATGATAATAAAGTCCCACCTCTAATAAATGATTCTAGCGTGGGGTCGTTGGCTAATCCCACGAGGCCAGTTTGATTGATGCCTCCCAATTTTTCATTAAGCAGGATTCTTCTTGCCCGCATCTCGGCAATCTGATCGGACGAAATATTATTAACCGTTACCTCGTTCAAAATACCAGCATCTTGTCCTCTACTGCCCTCCTTTAGCACGAGCCTCCAAACAGTTTGAGAGCCGGACATGGCTTGAGCAGCCTCTTGTGGACTTACCCATGCGGCATCTTCCCGTAGCGCAAAGGCAAGCATGTTGTCTTGGGCAAAGTGGTTCCTAACACTATCCCTCAATGAACTAAGAAAGGCAACTTGTTCGGGCGATTCAGGAAGAAGATTGAGAGAAATTTCCGTCGAAGCCCAATGTGCGTCTCGAAACGGAATGAAATACTGTTTCCCGTCTTCTATATGTAGTAGCACATATTCGCCGGGAGCACTCTCGGCTGCGGCGAGAGGCGATATATCAGTTGGTATTGTCTGCGATGTCGTGCCCAACAACTTGTTCACTAAAATTTTATAAATTTCTTCTATGGACATCGAACGCAAATCGAGATACCCAACTGTCGACAAAAATCCCGGAATCTCTGTATCATCAAGGCGGATAGGAAGAATATACTCTTGATTTTCCTCAAACGCCCTTGCCTGAGCACTTTGGCGTTCGTGATTCGGCCATAGTTTCTGAGCATAGTGTTGCGATAGGAATATAACACAATAGCGAGCCTTATCCTTGTAGATCGATGATAAGTGCTCATAAATGTTCTTGCCCCACAAAGTTGCTTGTTCATACTCGTCGTAAAAGGCCGAATACCCATCAGATTTGAGAAGATTTGCCAAAGCCTCGGCATACTGTCGATCTTCTCCTGCAAAAGATAGGGCAACGTCATACTCATATTTTTTCATTTCTCTTTCTCCTTTAATTCAGTTTCAAGTTTCTCCACCACTTTTATTGCCTCGGCAATCTCTTTTTTCGTCTCGAGAACAATGCGGGAGTGGCTGAGCGGGTTTAGGATAATGCTTCGGTATAGTTCGATATCGTCAATGAGTTTCTGTTCCAAAAGAAGTTTCCCATCCCTCTCTTTTTGCACTGCCGTCCAGAAATCGTTGCTTGTCAGATCTTTCGAGTTTTCACGGTACTTGATTTGGAGATTTCTCTTTTCACAGAATTTCTTGATCGCCACTTCAAAGGCGGTGCGAAGGTAAATTACACAGGCTTTGAAGTCGTTGGTTTCAAAATACTCTTTCGCCTTCTCAAGATAGGCTTTATTTTCTATGTAGATCGGAATTTCATATTCATCGGTTTGCGAGAAGTAAAATTCAGCGTATTTCCATTCGCTATCTTCCGTTCGTTGCTTGACAATCTCATACCAAGCACGATCATAGGTCATAAAAAATATCTGATAATCTGAGAAGTATTTTTTTATGATGTCGATCACTGGCAGGCGATTCGACATATCCAAGCCAATCAACACGTCATCCAACGCGAGAATCTTCAAGTCGCTCTCTGGCTGAAGAAGAAATGATGAGAAGGAGATGGCTACGGCGATAGCCGATAATTTTGCTTCATTCAGAAAGTGGTGATGCGAAGGGATGTTTTTGTCGAAAAACTTGACCTTCAAGAGTATCTGCTGGTTATCAAGCGCCTTGTTGTTGCGATTGTAGGTGATACCCAGAAAGTCGAAGTCGAGCATAACATTGTATTCAAATTTGCCGAGTATTTCAGATGCCTGCTTTTTCAAATTTTCTAATTTACTAGCCAACCCAATGTTGAAATTCTGTATCCGCTCTTCCAGTGCCTCAATTTTTCTTCTTGTGTTTCGGCGCGGAATTGCCTGTTGAACACCAGCCCAATTGTCGGAAAAACTTTGATCCGTCACATCGTTGATGGTGTTGGCGAGGAGTGTATTGACCAACAAATCGAAGATATTAACGGTCTCCTGTTCGCGTTGGATATAGTGCGTTGCCAGAAGTGTCTTATAGTCGAGAAAGCCTTTGGTCTTAGACGCATCAATAATCAGGGGATCATTTGTCTCCTTAACGGTCGTCTTTGACCATTCGTAAGCATACTGTCTTGAATGCCGGTTTGCACGGAGGCACAGTTTGATGTAGCCACTTTCGCTGTCCTTGATAAAGATATTTTGATGCGCTTCAAATTGATGATCGCGCACAGCAGATTCCAAGAACAGCTTCAACGCCAGATACAGCGATGATTTCCCGCTCCCATTTTCGCCGTAAATGAGCAAATTTTTTCCAGCATTGTGTAGGTCAATTTGGTATGAACCGTAGAAGGCTCTGAAATTTTTAATTTCGATCTCTGTAATTCTCATGCCTTACCCTCAATGGTGCGGATGATCTCCAAACTGTCGAGAAAGAAAAGGGTTTTCCGCACGGGATGTTTTTTGTCAAATAGTCGCTCGAAGATGGCGCAGAGTGCAGACATTTTATCGCCGGTGATCTCCTCAATGGGAGACAAATGCTCGTCCAACAGCGGTTTGAAGAAGTATTTGTCAGCGCGATGCAGTTCATCGGCCAGGTAGATTTCATAAACCAGTCCGTCGATTATTTGCTCAAAATACTTGACCATAAGGTAGTCGCGGGCATGTGCTAAATTTTTGCCATCCGTAGAGGGCTGCTTCTTGAGGTAGATGATGTAATCGACAATGGTTGCGATGAGGTCGTCCTTATCGGCAGAGATTTTGGGAATGGGGATGGTTTCTAAATAGATCTTCTTCCAGCGCAATGTTCCCATACCCGATGTTGGCGCAATCTGATGTAGATACCAGCGAATCAACTTCGCATTGAGCACGGAGCAAAGATATTTGATGTTCTTTCCTGTCGCCATAAATGCAGTGGCTTCGCAATATATTCCGCTGTCATCGTAAGCAAAACGCCCGTTTTCAACTAGTTCAATCCAAACCAACTTTTCTTTTTTAAAGTCTTCGTGGTAAGTGGTTGCATCCTGAATCTCAAACCATGAGTGCTGTGTCTTTTTGCGAGACCGGCCACCGCCGGGCAAATTTTTACCACTTTGTTCCAATCGGTCTTGGCCAAAAGACAGTAGATGTTCCTTGACAGCGAGGTAGTCGTCAATATCCAACTGTAATGCGGGAAATGTCGTAATCAACCACAGTCCCGCCCATTGTGCTTGGTATCGCTGAATGTCTCGCCCGCGCAACACGGGCTTGATAATGTCGGCGGAGTTCGGGTCTGCGGCGACCAACGCTTGTTTGGTTTCATCGTCAATAATGAAGGCGTCATTGTAGCCGGTCTTGATGCCATAATTGATAGACACATCCCAGTCTTTCAGCGGCGTGCCGGCGGCCTCCATCTTATCCATAATGGACTGTTCTATGGCCGACAACGCACTCCACGGCCTTTCCTCTCGCGGACGCAACTGACCCCAAAGATTCTCGTCTGGCGGAAAGTTTTTATCGGGCAGACGGTCCATATCCACTGCTTTGCAGATCGCATCGCTTTTGCCGCTACGCGCTATCAGGATGTTAGTGTCAACGATGGCGTTTTCAAAAACATCCTTGCCCATTTCCAGCAGTCGCAGGGGCGTGTGTTGCTCGGCGAAATAGCGGCGCGTGGATCTGCCGTATTGCGCCTTTAACCAACTGTTGGACGTGATATAAGCGATCAGGCCGCGCTGTGGCGTGAGCAGTTGACAGCCTTTTTCGTAGAAAAGCTGGTAGATGTCGCCGGTACGGACGAAGGTGTTGTAGCCGGCCTCCTTGTAGAGCTGCCCTAATTCGCCGCGGTTTTTCTGCAACTGAATGTACGGCGGGTTGCCTATCACGACATCAAACCCGTCCGTAACACCGAACATATACTCGGGATCGAACCAGTCGGCTTGGGCATTCTGGTCGTAGGGATCCCAGAGGGCGATCTTATTGGCATCATCTTGTGGCAGGCCGGCCGCGTTCAATTCCCTCGCCAACGCCTCGCGCAACCTTTTGTCCTCGTCCTTGCACTTCAGCTTTTGTGGTCGCGTGGTCGCGTGAAAATGCCGCTCGCGGTTTTCCGCCAGTTTCGTTTTCAGGGCCTCGATCCGTTGACGGAACAAGTCCGGTTGCTCCGCAGCTTTGAGGGCTATCAGCGTATTCGCAGCCACAAAGCGCGTCTCCAAATTCGGCAGCGGCTTGATGCCGAAGTTCTCTGCGGTGGCATCTACTTCCTGCTCAATGGCCAGCGAAATGAAAAAGCGTAGCTTGGCGATTTGGCCGGCCACCGGCTGAATGTCCACGCCAAAGAGGCTGTTCTGAATGAGGTACAGCTTGCGCCCAAAGTCAGAGTCGCGGTAGTGCTCAAAGGTCTCGCTGATTTCCTTGAGCTCTGAGTCGCGTTCCCATTGGTCTTGCGTGTCAAACGCCGCGTCCGCCTTGGCTCGGGCGCGTTCCTTTTGCAACTGCTCCCAGCGGCTGTTGTCCGGGTCGATCCGCCGTAACGCCAAGGTGAGTTTGTGCAACACGCCCATGGGAAACGCGCCCGAGCCGACGGCCGGGTCGAGCACCTTGACCTCCGCAATCGCCCGCACCAAGCCCTCGGCCTCGTCTTCCTCAAAAAGTTCATTGGCATCGTCGAATGCGTCCTCATAATCCAGTAAATAGCGCAAGCGGTCTTGCCAGAAATCGTGGTCGCCATCCGTTGGCTGGCACTTCTGGGCCAATGCCGCGACCAATGCCTCATCTACCATGTAATCCACTACAGGACGCGGCGTGTAGTACGAGCCGGTCTGCTTGCGTGCTGTCTCGCGGGTTTCGGGATTGTACGCGGCGAGGAGATTCTCGAACACCTTGCCGAGCAATTCCGGGTCGAGCGCGACTTCCTGTTCGGCAGGCGTGTTTTCCTCCACCGTGAACTTGTAGCGATCAAACAGGGTAATCAGCCCGGCGGCGCGCCCTGAGTCTGCCGAAGCGTCGTCAAAGAATAGGCGATTGGGGATGCTCAGTTTGTGGTAGTGGACATCGGAAAAGCAGTCGATGCGCCAGCCGCCGTAGCGGGTAGCCGCCTCGCTGTCCAAGCAGTCGAACAAGCCGCCGTTGATGAAGGGCGTTTGGCGGAACAAGGCCAAAAGCGCGTCGGGATCGCGCATCTCTTTCTTGTAGCGATAGCGGGAAAAGTCGCGGTGGGTAGCGTTTTTCACTTGGCTGAAACCGCGCTTAGCGATCTCGGTGTTGAGCGTAGCGAAAAACAGGTTTTGCAACACGGTGCGATAATAGGAATCGCCCGCGTCTTGGTCGTAATCCATCAGCAGCGGCTTGATCTGTTCCTCGATGAACAGGGCGTCGGCGATGAGCTTCTTTTCCTTGATGAACCACACAAACAGCAGGCGGGTGATGAGGCGGATGACGTGTTCTTCGGGGTGCAGAGTTCGCGCTTCGCCGGTCGGGAACCGCGCCTCGTTGACCGCACGCTCAAACCATTTGTACAAATCTTGGTAGAACCGCCGGTTGAGTTCCTCGGTGTCCAAGGCGTTCAGCCAAGCGGCCAACAGGCCATCAAAGTTGCGCGGCTTTTCGTGGTCCGTCATCCACTGCAACCGGTTTTCTAGCGATAGTGCGTGCAGGATGTCCAAGTGAGCGCGATGCGACTTGGCGGGGTTGATCTCCCGAATCAGGGATACATGGCCCAGCACGTCGCGGTTGGAGTCGCGCTTGTGCGGACGGCGATAGACAAAGGACAGGGTGAGGACGTCGGCAGCGGTCTTGAACAGAACCACGGTCGGCATTGGAAATCGCTTGTTGAGCTCGCGGGTAAATGTGGCGTATTGGCCGCGTGGGTAGGACGCGCCGTTTAGCTCAACAGCGGCAAAGAGGAAGCTACTCTCATTGCCGCTGTCAAAATCGCCCGTGTCGAACAGCGTGCTGTGCGCCGCGATTTCAGCATCGGTCACCTGAAAGAGGATGCGTGCGGATTGGACGTTGTCGCGGAATGCCTGCTCGGTCTTGGTGTTTTTATTGGACGCCGGGAATTGCTCGATAAACTCATCCACGCTTCCCGAAAGTTCTAGCGTGCGCTCGCTCCGATAGCCGAGGGCGGCCAACAGGCTGTGCGCCGCCGGGGCAAAATCGCCGTCCAGCAGCGCGGCTAGCGCGGCTTGGATACCATCGCAGATATGGCTGCTCAACATTCGCCTCCTCTGATCCCTCGCGTTTTTGCGCGAAGTCTGTCCTTGTCCCCGTCGCTTAGGCTCGCCGATAGCCATCGCTCGGTCGTCGGCTTGGTCCTGCAGAAATCCCACGCCCCAAACCCGCCTACCTGCAGGCCGGTGCGTTCTATTCTACGCCCTCTCCCGTCTTCCGATCAATTACCCGTCAATAAAAAAACTGCTTTATTTTCAATGAGTTGCGCGTTATCGCCCCCACTTTCCGAGCTATCTGTCAATTAAAATCAAGCCCAGAAGGGAACGTATTTCATCATTTTTCGGCCGGTCTGTTCGTCAAACGCCTTGATCATACCCGCATCCACGGCCTCGCGAATGTAGCGCGACACAGCGGCCCGGTTGTTCTCCTTGATGCCGAACCGTTCCCGCAGCGAGGCGTTGGTCAGAAAGTCTCGCGTCACGTACTTCAGGCAAGCGTGCAGGTAACTCCGATTTAGACATCTTTAATCACCAGCCATGTCACAAGTTCAAAATCCGTCGTTTTGCCGACCTGCTCATCGCGCCGCGGCAAGACGCTGCTGCGACCAGATAAGAGGCGGCCAATCGCCCGTTTCTGGTACGTGCCGCTCAGGGATTGCACCGCCTTCTCGAGCAGGCCGTCGTATGGCGTCATGTTTTCGCCATCGTCCGTCTGCTCGTCGAACAGGGCGCACAGTTCCTCGTAGGGTTTTTCCACCCCCGCACATAACAAACGGTACAGCTCGAGAATCTGCTTGGGTTGGGCAAAGGTAAAGCGCACGTCGCCATTTTCCCGAACATAGACGAGGAAGTACGGGTGCAGCGGATTGATCTGCTCGTTTTCCGTTGAATCGCCTTTCTGCCGGAGACAGAACGCGACGCCGGGGGTAATCATTGGATAATCCGCGTGCGTGGGGACAACGGCATAAAGTCCCAACGGCGCGTCTTCAAGGGTTTGCCGATTGGCCTCGATGTACTTCATCAGTTCGACGCGGAAATCGTCGAGGGTAAACTCATTGAGCGCAATGCTTTCGTTGAAATCCTCGAGGTCTAATAGTTCGTCTTGCAACCGCAGCAATTGCTTGTCGCGATATTTGAGGTCATCGGCAATCACGTCTTGAATATCCTCTGCCGCCAGCAGATTATCTCCCTGCGTGGCGGTGATATCTACCAATGCCATGCGCGCCTCAACGCGATTTTTCAGGTTGATGTAGCGGTTGAGGTCGGGCGTGGGCCAGAAGTTGACGAGTTGAACGCGGTGGTTGATGCTACCGATGCGGTCAATGCGTCCAAATCGTTGAATGATGCGCACCGGATTCCAGTGAATATCGTAGTTAATCAGGTAATCGCAGTCTTGCAGATTTTGCCCTTCAGAAATGCAGTCTGTGCCGATCAGCAGGTCGATCTCACCCTCCTGCGGCATGGACATCATCTGGGCGCGTTTCTTGGCAACGGGAGAAAAGTTCGTCAGAATGTGACTGAAGTCGCGCTTGCCAAACGTCGTTTGATTCCCGGATGCGCCGCCCGATACCATGGCAAGTTGAATCCCCAAGTCTTTGGTTGCCCATGGACGCAGCGCGTCGTAGAGATAGGCAGCAGTGTCGGCAAAGTGGGTGAAGACCAATACCTTGCGATTCGGCTGTCCGCGCTGGTCAATGGTCGGGTGTTTGACTTTTTCGGCGATGAGTTCTTTCAGTTTGGCGAGTTTGGCGTCGCGCTCGGGGGTGATGTCTTTTGCAAAAAGATGCGGCAGTTCGAGTTGTTCTTGGTCGCGTTGCAAATCCGCCATCCACGCCGCGCCGTCGAGATGCGCCATGTTGAAGACGAGTTTTCTTCCCACCTGCATCGCTTCCTGCAACTCTTCATCCTCAAGGGCTTCAATTTCGATAGCTTCCAAATCAGGGTTTTCGTCGCGGAACGCCTGAAATCGCCGGATTCGTTCTTTTAGGGCCTCAATTTTTTCAATGGTCCGCTCCAGCGTAATGGCAAAGGAGTGAACGGAACTTTCCAACCGCTTGAGAAAGTTCACCTTCATCATACCGATCAGGTAGTGTTCCCGGTCGCTTTGGGTAAAGTTTCGGATCGGCTGCCCGTCATATTCTGAACGGTATTGGGGTAGGACGTATCTTGAAGGATTGAACAGGGAAAGCTGGTAGTTGGAGATTTCGTCGTTCAACTCGTCGTACGACATAAACTGATTCTGCAGGTCAATGTCGGGAGAAACGGAAATTGGCGTACTGCGCGCTGGAAATCCACCGAGTTCTTTAAGCGAATCCCGGTAGTATTGCTCAATGTGTTTTCGGGAACGGGCAATGGTCAACTCGTCAAGCAGCTTAAAAAAAGTGGAACTGAGTCGCTCCAGCAAAGTGGCGGTTTGTCGGTGTTGACCGCTCTGCTTCGCCCATTCAGTAAAAGTGCGCTGCGCGGTTGCCAATGTGTCTTGCAGACTCGCAATGCCGAGGGATTCGCCGAAGGCGTCGTCCCGGCCTTCGGTCAGAAAATAGAGCTGGTTGCGTACATCTTTCAGGTCGGTGTTGACCGGCGTGGCGGAAAGCAACAGCACTTTGGTTTTAACGCCGCGCTGGATAATATCCTCCATTAAACGTTGATAGCGGCTCTTGCGAATTGGGTTGCCGTCCTCGTCCCGCTTACCGGGCGTGTTGTTGCGGAAGTTGTGCGATTCGTCAATGACAACCAAATCGAAGTTGCCCCAGTTGATGGTCGCCAGATCGAGGTCGCCCGATCGTCCGCCGTCGCGGCTCAGATCGGTGTGCGACAGCACCGTGTAGCCAAAGCGGTCTTTGAGGAACGGATTGAGCTCGCTGTTGTTCTGTGCTTGGTAGATCGTCCAATTGTCGCGCAGTTTCTTGGGACACAAAACGAGGACGCGGGCATTCAGCAATTCAAAGTATTTGATCACGGCGAGGGCCTCGAAGGTCTTGCCCAAGCCCACGCTATCGGCGATGATGCAGCCATTGTGTTGTAGCATTTTGTTGATCGCGCCCTTTGCGCCGTCCTGCTGAAATTCAAACAGGGCGTTCCATATCTCCGTGTCAACGAGTTGCCGTTGTCCGGTGAGCAGACCGCTTTTTTCCTGTGCGGCCAAAAACCGCTCAAAGAGGTGAAACAGGGTTTTGTAGTAGATAAATTCCGGCGCGTGATTCTGATAGAGTTGCTCGAGATAGGACAGCACGTCCGCTTTGACATCTTCGACCCGGTTTTTGTCGTTCCAGAGTTCGTCAAACCACGCCTTCAGGTCGCGGCGGTCGCGGTTGCTATCCACCTCCAGATTGAGCTCAATGTTATTGCCCGTTGGACTCAGCCCCAAGCCGCGCACCGTAAAATTAGAACTGCCCATAATCGCCTCTTGCACGCCGTTGTGGGCGATGTGGTACATTTTCCCGTGCAACAGATTCAATGCTTTGATCGACCGAATCTGCACCTTGTCGTCGATCCACTCGGCGCATTCTTGGGCCACGCGCTTTTGTTGGAGTCGATTTTGCAGTTGCAAACCCTCGTCTTCGATTTTGAAGGCTTTTTTATCCGTCTTTTCCGGGTCGAGGCTATTGATAAAGCGCGGCTCGCCAAACAGAAACCGGAGGTCTTCAATGTGTACAAGCGATGCTTTCAGCGCATCAAACGCATAAATGGTAAAGTACGCGGAGACAATAGAAAGCGACGAGCCGCGCTGGATTTTGGACTGGAGAAAGTCGCCCACGGTGCCCCGGTGGTGGTTATCCCGGATTCCAGATGTGGGCAGGCTAGTGTCCGACATGATGGTGCAGGGCCTTTTGATACAGGCCGACGCTGTAAAACTCATAGGCCGCCGCCTTGTCCGGGAAATCGACCACGTGGACCGTGAAGCGGGCCGGTACGCCCGTATCGGGCATCTGGTCGCGAAAAAAGTGGCTGTACGCTTGGGCATACTCTTGGTAGAGCCGCTGTTGCTCTTCGTGAAAGTGCTGCGGATCGGTCAGCGGGTTCACGTCCTTGGGCTGGGCACCAAAGGCGTGGACCTCAATGAAATCTATCTGGGCAATCGAGTCGCAAATTTCGGCTTCCCGCAGCCACTGCTCCCAACAGCGGAAGACCAGTTCGACCTCGATGGCGGGCGTCATCCTCACCAACTCGTCGCGGCCGAGGATCCCTTTGGCCGAATGCCCGCCGGTCAAGCCGGCGAAGTAGATCTTCAAGTCGCCGTTGTCCAGCGCCTCGGTTACTAAGGCCGATAAGGTCGGGTGGTCCCCGCTGTAGTAATAGGTCAGTCGGCCGCGTTGCTTGACGTTAAATGCCATGTCGTCCTTTCCTTGGTCTGTTAGAGTGCTTCGACGAAAATCTCAGCCCAATGCCGCGCCCGACGCCCGGTGAAATCGGCAATCTGGTGGCGACACGAAGTGCCTACGGCCGCGATCTCCACATCCTCTGCTGCCGCCTCTAGCGCGGCAAAGAGCCGCTCCTGACCCACCGCGCGCGAGATTTCAAAGTGCTCCTTCTCGTAGCCGAAGCTGCCGGCCATGCCACAGCAGCCCGACGGGATTTCCTCGGCGCGAAAGTGGGGCGGCATGTTGAGCACGGCCAACGTCGCGGCCGTTCCCGTCAGGGCCTTTTGATGACAGTGGCCATGGACCAAAATATGGCGGGCGGTTCCAGTGAACTCCAAATCGAGCTGTGGGGACTCGCGGACGAGAAAGTCTTCGAGCAGGACGACCTGCTCGGCCACCAGCCGGCTCTGCGGATCGGCGACCAAGTCCCGATAATCGTCGCTGAGGGCCGACGTGCAGCTCGGCTCCAGCCCGATGATCGGCACCCCCTCCGCGGCCCAAGGCGCGAGCACCTCCACGTTGCGCTGCGCCAAGGCGCGGCCGCGGTCGAGAAAGCCCTTGGAGATGAGCGGCCGGCCGCAACAAACCTTGTCTGCGACCAAGACGACCTCGTACCCGGCGCGCTCCAAGATGATCGTCGCCGCCATGCCAATGGCCGGCTCGTTGTACTCGACGAAGGTGTCGTTGAAGAGCACGACGCGGCCCTTGGTGCCGCGGGCCGGACGCCGCCCGGCAAACCAGCGCGAAAACGGCTGGCGGGCAAAAGCCGGCAATCGCCGCCGCCGGTCAATGCCCAAAAACGCATCCAACAGCCAGCGATTGATCCGGCTGCGGCCGATCCAATTCGACAGCGGTGCCAACGCCGATCCCAAACGGCTAATGCGAGCTATGTCGGCAAAGAGCCGCGACCGCAGCGGATAGCCGTGCTCGCGATGGTAGTGGGCGAGAAATTCGTACTTGAGCTTGGCCATATCCACGCTCGACGGGCACTCGGCCTTGCAGGCTTTGCACTCCAAGCAAAGGTCCATCACGCGGTGGACCTCTTGGCTGTGCAGGCCGTCGGGCAAGGTGCCGGCCAGCGCGGCGCGCAAGGCATTGGCGCGGCCGCGGGTGGTGTGCTCCTCGTCCAAGGTCGCCATGTACGAAGGGCACATCGTGCCCACCAACTTTTTGCGACAGTGGCCCACCCCAGAGCACATTTCAACGGCTTCCTGAAAGCCGCCCGCCTCGCTAAAGCTGAAAAACGTCTCCACCTTGGGTGTCTGATAGGCCTCGTGGTAGCGCAGGTTCTCATCCATCGGCGGGGGGCGGGTGATCTTGCCGGGGTTCATAATCCCCTGTGGATCAAAGGCGTCCTTAACCTCGACAAAAGCCGCGACCAACTCCGGGCTAAACATCTTGGCGATCCATTCGCTGCGAGCCAAGCCATCGCCGTGCTCGCCCGACATGGTTCCCCCGTATTCGCGCACCATATCGCTCATCTGCTCCTCGATTTGGCGCAGGAGCTTTAGGCCCTCGGGGTCTTTGAGGCTGAAGATCGGCCGGATGTGTAATAAGCCGACGCTGGCGTGCCCATAGTATTCGGCCTCAATCCCCAGTTCCTCCATCAGCGCGACTACTCGGCGGACGTAGGCGGGCAAATTGGCTACCGGGACGCAGGTATCCTCCACCCCTGGCTGGGGCTTGGGGTCGCCCTTCATGCCCATTAAAAGCCCCAATCCGGCCTTGCGCAGTTCCCAGATGGCCTTCTGATCCCCGGCGGCCACGGCCCGCGCAAATGCGTAGCCCATCCTGCGCTCCCGCAATCGCTCTTCCAATTCGTCTATCTTGCGGTCTAGCTCGGGTTTGGAGTCCGCGTAGTACTCGATTATGAGCAGGGCCGCTGGATCGCCCGTGAGGAAGCGGCGGCTCGGGGCGTGCTCGGCCGAGCCTTTAGTCTGGTCGAGCAGAATTTTGTCGATCAACTCGCTGGCGACAGGCGCGGTCTCTAACGCGGTCAGATTGGCCTCCATGGCCTCGACTAAGTCGTGGAAGTGGACGGCCACCGAGCCCTTGTGCGCGGGCAACTCCACCAAGTTCAAGCGCGCTTCGACGACCGCGCAGAGCGTACCCTCCGAGCCGACGACCAGCTTGCTCAGGTCAAAGGGAGCACCGTCGATGAACTCGTCGAGATTGTAGCCCGAGACGCGGCGCATCACCTGGGGAAAACCGGCGCGGATTTGCGCTTCGCGCTCGCGGACGATGCGGCGAACTTCGCGGTAAATGCGGCCTTCGAGGCTGTCCACTCGCGCGCGGCGTTCACACTCCCCGCCATCTAGTGGCCCGAATACCGCTTGCGAGCCGTCGGCCAGCACCACCTTTAGCTCCTGTATGTGGTCGATGGTCTTGCCATATATAATGGAATGCGCGCCGCAGGAATTGTTGCCGATCATCCCGCCGATATTGGCCCGGCTACTCGTGGATACATCGGGCGCGAAAATCAGGCCGTAGGGCTGCAGGTAGGCATTGAGCTCATCGAGCACCAAGCCCGGCTGGACCCGAACCCAGCGCTGGTCTGGGTCGAACTCCAAGATCCGGTTCATGTATTTGGAAAAGTCGAGATGGACTGCGGCCCCCACCGACTGGCCGGCCAAACTCGTACCACCGCCCCGGGGCAAGACAGCCGCCCCCTGCTCAGCGGCAATTTTTACCGCGGCGACCACATCGGCCTCGTCTTTGGGCACGACCAGCCCCAAGGGCTCCATCTCGTAGATGCTGGCGTCGGTGCGGTAGAGCATGCGCGAAACAGCGTCAAAGCGCACTTCGCCTTGGATGGCCTGCTGCAAGGCCATCTCCAATGTATCTCTATTCAATTTAGGCATTGATCGGTTGCGCGCTCCTTTTTCGCCCTGCAGAGGGCTGGCGCGCATTTTGGTCACGTGGTAGGAACACTTCAATAGTAAGAACGCACTCCACGGGCCGTCAAATTCCCGCATTGGCCGCATTTTTCATTTTATGCAGAAAAATATCAATATGTAGTTGACAAACATTTTCGACCCCAATAGATTGCTTCAGTTACCACGCAAGAGAGGGGGCTTCCGGGACAAGGGGAGATCGCGGAAGCCCCCTCTTTTTTTCTTTTTTATCTCCCAAAATCTCATGCCGCAACAACAGCCCATCGCTGTCCGCATCTACAATCAGACCTATCAGCTCGTCACCAGCGAAGCCCAAGATCCCGAGTACATTCGGCTCGCCGCGGCCTATCTCGACGAGCAGATGCAGCAGACCGCCGCTAAGATCGGCCACCGGGCCCCGCTCGATATTGCCATCCTGGCCGCGCTCCATATCGCCGAAGAAGTGATCCGCGCTCGCCAGCACAAGGACGCGCTGATCAACAGAGCCGATGCCCGCATCGACTCCTTCACCCAACTGCTGTCCGACGATCCCCCCGCCACCGACGCCAAGCGGTTCTAATTCTATATATAGTACTCGATCTCCCTGTCCCTAGACTCTTGGGAGTGAGGCACATTGAGCGGACACCGCGCCTTGTAGTCGGGATGGAGCCGCGCCCACAGGTAATCAAGCGCGTGTTGGTTCCAGCGAAAAAAGTGATCGCGGCTAATCTGCTCCATCAGCCCCGACCGCTCCAGCGCGTCGGTAAGCTGCCGTTTGGCCCGCGTGAAGTACAGGTCCAGCCCAACTTCGCGCAGGCGTTCAACCACATTGCGCAATGCCTGTTCGCCAGAAGCATCAATGCGGTTGATCCCGTCCGCATCGAGAATCAAGTACCTTAGCTCGGGTGCCGAAGCGATCGTTTCGAGCACCTTATCCTCAAAATAACGGCTAGACCCGAAGTAGAGTTGGCCGTCAAAGCGCATAATCGCGATCTGCTGATCCGGCTTCAGGCCCGCGTCGCTCTCGCGCATTGTGCCGTCGAGGTGCCGGGCGAGAAAAACCACGCGGGGCCGCATGGTGCGGTAGAAGTTGAGCACCAGCGAAGCCCCCACGCCGAGGGCAACCCCCAAGTGCAGGTCCGGTGCCAAAACCAGCGTACCGACAAAAGTCGCGGCCCCAATCAACCCGTCTTGGGCTTTAATGCGCCAAGCTGTCACTATAGGCTGGATGCGCACCAAGCCGCACACCGCGGCGATGATGACAACGGCGAGGGTGGCTTGTGGCAGATAGTACAACAGCGGCGTGAGCCAGAGTAGGGTCGCGGCGATGACCAGCGATGCCACGACCGAGGCAAAACCCGTCCGCGCCCCACTTTGGTAGTTGACGGCCGACCGCGAGAACGAACCCGAAGTCGCATAGCTTTGGAAAAGCCCGCCGATCACGTTGGCCATGCCCTGGCCGATGAGTTCCTGATTGATATCGAGATGCTGCCGCGTCCGGGCGGCAAGGGTCTTGGCAATGGCCATGGCTTCCATCAGGCCGAGCAGGGTCAAGGTCAAGGCCCCCGCAAAGAGTTGGGACAGGCCCTCCGCGTCTAGGGCCGGCAGCAAAGGCCGCGGCAAACCGCGCGGGATCTCGCCGACCACTTCCCCGCTGAACCCGACCAGCCAAGAAACGAGCGTGGTGACCACCAGCGTCGTCAACATGCTCGGCAATTCCCAGCGCAGGCGGCGCAAAACCACCAATAGGCCCCCGGCCAACGCCGCCATCCCCAGCGTCGGCCAATGGACTTCAAACAGCGCCACGTCGAGGACGCGGAGGGCCGCCAGCAGATGCCCCCCCTGCTGCGCCTTTACACCGAACACCTTGTGCAATTGGGAGATGGCGATGATAAAGGCCGCGGCATTGGTAAAGCCGACGACCACCGGGCCGGATAGCAGGTCAATCAGCAAGCCCAATCGCAACGCGCCCAAGGCGATCCGTATCAGGCCGACTAGCAAGCCCAAGACCAGCGAATAGGCGATATATAGCTCGCCGCCCTCCGGGGCGAGCCCCTGCACGGTCGTCGCGCTGATGAGCGAAGCTATGGCCACCGGGCCGGTGGACAAGTGCCGGGAAGAGCCAAACAGCGCGGCTACGGCTGGCGGCAGAAAGGCCGCGTACAGCCCATAGACCGGCGGCAGCCCGGCCAGCTCGGCGTAGGCCATGGCCTGGGGCACGAGGATCGTCGCCACGGTGAGGCCCGCGACCACATCGGCGCGCAAGACGCCCGGCTGGCCGAGTTCGGGCAGCCAACGGATAAATGGAAAAAATCGCTTCATGCGTTCGCTAGAAGTAGGTTGACACCTAGTCGGCGGCCAGTGTACACTTAGCGGATTATCCACAGCAGGAGTGCCGCATGGACCCACACAAGCAGCGAGCCTTTTTCGAGCAGCAAGGCTACTTAATCGCCCCCGGCCTGCTCAACAGCCGCGAAGTCGCCGACTGCCAACGCGAGATCCACCGCCTACACCAACTAGCCGCCGACCTAGAGGACTGCCAAGACCCGCTCAGCCGCCACTTTCAGCGCGAGCCTTTTTCCAAGGATCAAAACCGCAACGGCCTGCCGGTCCTGCGCAAAATCGAGAACACGCGCGCCCTATCGCCGTGCTTTGCCCAACTTGCGGCCCATCCCCGCCTCGTCGCCATCGTGCAATCGCTCCTCGGGGACGACCTACTCCTCTTTCGCAGTACTCTAATGCTCAAGCCCGCCTTCCACGGTTCGTCCCACGCCCTGCACCAAGACTCGGCTTATTGGCCAATGGAGCCAC
Organism: uncultured Latescibacterota bacterium; assembly: GCA_958295495.1. Taxonomy (GTDB): domain Bacteria; phylum Latescibacterota; class UBA2968; order UBA8231; family UBA8231. The sequence goes on along the minus strand of OY282352.1, from coordinate 3,963,430 downwards.
CCGCTCTCGTGACCGCGAGCATCGCCCTCGACGATGCCACCCCGGACAACGGCTGCATCAAGGTCATTCCCGGCAGCCACCATTGGGGCTTGCAGGAATGGGGCCACATCGCCCAACAGCAAGGGGCACCGCTGACGAGCCGCGAGGACATCGAAGGCTCGCGCCAGCTCGACGTGCCGCTCGCGGCCGGGTCCGCCGTGCTGTTCCACAGCTTGATGGTCCACGGTTCCGGCCCCAACCAGACGGACCGCTCGCGCAACACCGCGCTCTACGCCTATTTCTCACCGCACGTCCGCTACGTGCCCAGTGCCAACGGCCCGCGGTCGAAGTCCTTCCCGGTCATCGCTGGCCTCCACGGCGCAGCCGAACACCTGCTAGTCGCCTCCTGAAGCAACTGCCAAAAAAAGAGATTCTATCCCTACGTGCCAACGAGGCGGGCGGCGGCAGAAGAGCGCGCATAAAAAAGGCCGACGCCCGCAGTGCGGACACCGGCCTTTTTGCGCTCCCCAGACCAACCTCAAAGGGGCCTGAGAATGAGCGACATTTCGCGGCCCTCCATTTTGGGAGCCTGATCGACGACAGCCACATCCCCGAGCTTGTCGGCCAACTCTCGCAGTAGTTGGTGCCCCCGTTCCTGATAGGCCATCTGCCGCCCTTTGAAGCGGACGCTGACTTTGACCCGATTTCCCTTTTCGATAAACGTGCGGATGTGGCCTATCCGGTATTCGAGATCGTGCTCAGAGATGTTGGACCCGGCGATGCGAATGCCCTTCATCTGCACGTTGTGCTGCTTCTTGCGCGCTTCCTTGGCCTTTTTCTCTTGGTCGTAGCGGAACTTGCCGTAGTCGATAATCCGGCAGACCGGCGGGCGCGCTTCGGCGGCCACTTCCACTAGGTCGAGATTGGCTTCCTCGGCCATGGCCAAGGCACGGGCCGTTTCGATGATCCCCACCTGCCCCCCATCGGACCCGATGAGCCGGATTTGGGGTACGCGAATATCATCGTTTACTCTCGTAAAACTCTTTCTCTTTGCTGCGATTGCATCAACCTCCGTAAAGGGTGGAAAGTGCGGGCGTTTCCCGCAGGGGTTTTAATATATTCGCAGTGCGAATTAAAACAAGCAAAGATTTGCCCCTGCCCTCTTTGGCAGCCATGAGCGAATAGATTATTTTGCCTATTTTCCACCCGGAGGAAAGCCCATGGCCCGTACGTACGACGTCTATGGAGTCGGCCACGCCCTCTTGGACATCCAATATCAAGTCGCCCCAGCGTTCCTCGCCGAATACCAAATCGAAAAGGGGGTTATGACCCTCGTCGATGAGGCGCGGCAACGCAACCTCACCGCCGCGGTCGGCAACGATCCGGTCGCCGCGGCTTCGGGCGGCTCGGCGGCCAATACCCTCATCGGCGTCGCTCGCTTTGGCGGCCGGGCCTATTACGCCTGCCTGACCGGTCGCGACGCTTGGGGCGACTTTTATCAGCGCGATCTCGAAGCAGCCGGCGTGGCCACTCATTCGGCCAACCGCGGCGAAGGCAAAACCGGCCGGTGCTTGGTCTTTATTACTCCAGACGCCGACCGCACCCTCAACACCTTCTTGGGCATCAGCAGCGCCATCAGCCCGGCCCAACTCCAAGAGGAAGTCATCGCCGACAGCCAGTACCTTTATATAGAAGGCTATCTCCTCGGCTCGGACGACGGCTTTGCCGCCGCGTACCAAGCACAGCAAATGGCCCAGCGCCACGGCACGGCCGTCGCCCTGACCCTGAGCGATCCCTTTGCCGTCCGGGCCTTTCGGGCGCGCTTTGCCGCGCTCTTGCAAGGGGGGATTGACTTGCTTTTCTGCAACGAAGAGGAGGCCCGCGCCAGCACCGGCACCAGCGACCGCGAGACCGCCGGCGCGGCCCTAGCTTCCCAAGTCGGCACGGCCTACATAACGTGCGGGGCCGCTGGGGCCCTAGTGTACGCCGACGGCCCCTACTACCAAGTGCCCGGCGTCCCGGTGCAAGCTATTGACACCAACGGTGCCGGCGATCTCTTTGCCGGTGGCGTGCTCTACGGGCTGTCCCACGGGTACAGCCCCTTAGACGCGGCGCGGCTGGGCTGCTACGCGGCCGCGCAAGTGGTAGCCCGCTTAGGGCCGCGCCTAGAACAATCGCTCGCCGATCGCATCGATCGCATCCTATCCCATTTCTCAACCTAGCTTGGAGGTCCGCGTGAAGATTCTAGTCCACTACCCATTCACCGCCGAACAGCACGACCACCTGCGCCAGATAGCGCGCGAAAACGGCGGCCACGAAGTCTTTGTGGCCAACGACGATCAAGAGGCCATCGCCGTCGCCGGCGAAATCGACATCATCGTCGGCAACTTTCCGCCTGCGGTCTGCGCCGCGGCCCCCAACCTGCGCTGGGTTCAGTCCTTCAGCACTGGCATGGACAAGTTCCTCTTCCCCGCAATCATCGCCCGCGACGAAGTCGCCATTTCCAACGTAGCCGGGCTGTACGCCCCCCAAGGCGGCGAACACGCTTGGGCCTTGCTCCTCGCCCTGACCCGGGGCATTGATCAGTCGATTCGCCACAACGACCAGCGCAAGTGGGCCGGCGGCACCACCGTCGAGCTGACCGGGCAGACATTGGGCCTTGTGGGGCTGGGGGGCTTTGGGATTGAAATGGCCAAGCGGGCCGCCGGGTACGACATGCCGATCATCGCCATTGACCCGGTGCGCCGCGACCTGCCGCCGGGCGTTTCCGAACTCAAAGACAACACCCGCGAAAACCTGCACAGCCTCCTCGGGCGCGCCGACGTGGTGATGATGGCCTGTCCGCTTACCGAGGAGACGTACCACCTCATCGGGCGCGAGGAACTGGTGCTGATGAAGGAGAGCGCCTATTTGATCAACGTGACGCGAGGCGGCATCATCGACGAGGACGCTCTCTGCGAGGCCCTGCACCACGGGCAGATCGCTGGTGCCGGTATCGACGTCACCGAAATCGAGCCGTTGCCTGCCGAATCCCCGCTGTGGGACGCGCCCAACATCATCCTCACCCCGCATCGGGCCGGCGCCTCACAGCACCGACCGCGCAAGATCTACGAGTTCTTTTGCGCCCAGGTAGAGCGCTACCTCAAGGGCGAGCCAGTGCTCAATATCATCGACAAGAAGAAGGGGTACTAGAGCCTATAAAATCTATGTCTTGTGAGATTATACCGAGGTGGCTAATTCATTCCGGCATGAGCTTGAGGGGATCCTACGAAAGGCGCAACAGAATTTTAAGGCACATGACATTACCTTCGAGCGTACTGCTAGCGTTTTTCAGGATCCACTCGCACTCTCCGATTTCGACGAGGAACACAGCCAAGACGAGGACCGATGGATCACCCTCGGCCTAGATCAGACCGCAGTTCGAGCTGGGCCTTGGTTTGGTGGGCTGTTTCCACCTCCTGCAATTCGAGCTGGGCCAAGGGCAACAGCAGCAGCGTGTATTTGCGGCCCGTCAAAGGCTCGCCCGTCTGCTGAGCTAGATCAAAGGAAGAAGAACCCGTGGCGATAATGCGAAGCCCTTCGACGTGGTCGGCTAATAGCTTCAAATTCAGGCCGATTTGCCGCACGTACTGGGCTTCGTCGATAATCAATGTGCGCCGTTGGCCGATAAAGGCTCGCAATTTGACTAAGGATTGACTTTCCAAATACTCGCGCACTGTTATATCTTCCCCAGTCACCAAGAGAGCGTCGCGGTCGTACTGGTGGACGTAATGCTGGATCAAGGTGGTCTTACCCACCCGCCTAGGACCGTACACCACGGCGACTTTACCGGGAGTAGCGAGGCGCTTGAGTCGAGTAAGTTGTGCTTGGGGAATATAAATACCGGACATGATACTGACTGAATTAACGTTAATTCAGTCAATTATCAAGCCCACAATTACAAAGCGAGAATCCGATGGAACTGGAAATAACCTCCCTGCACCAAGAACAGTACGAGCGCGACGGCTTTGCGATCGTCCGCGGCGGCTTTACCGCCGACGAGTGCGACCGCTTTGTCGCCTACATGATGGATCTCCACGCCGGCCGCTTCAGCGTCGAGGGCTATCCTCCGCGCCAGCCGGACGATTGGAGCCGCTTAATCAGCCGCAGCCTGCACCATCCGGCCGGCCTAGCCTGGATGCTCGATCCCAGACTGCGCCAACCGCTGCGCACCTTCCTCGGCGACGAGCCTGACGGAGTCCAGAGCATGTACTTTTACCAGGGTTCCGAGCAACGCCGGCACCAAGACGCCTTCTTCCTGCCGGGCTGCATGTCGGCTTGGGTCGCTCTCCAGCAAGTCAGCGCCCGCAACGGCAGCATTCACATTCAGGTAGGATCCCACAAGAGAGAGCTAATAGAAAAGCGCCATTTCCGCCGCGATGAAAATGGCGAGTTAGGCCCTTGGTATGGCTGGGGCCAAGACGACGCTTTTGATGCCCTTTTCGCCCGCAACGGGTTGCCGGAAATTGCCATTGAAGCAGACAAAGGCGACATCGTGTTCTTCAACGGCCGCTCAATCCACCGCGGCGGCCCCATTTTGGACGAGGGCGCGTTCCGCCATAGCTGGGCCGGCCACTACATTCCCCGTTCCTACAATCCGTGGCCCTACGAGAGCCACCCCAGATTGCGCGTCTCCTTCGACGGCGTGTGCCGCTTTACGCCCACTCACTAAAGCCAGCTTCGCCGGATTCTTTTTATCGACGACTATTTCACGGGTATGCAGGAAAACCAGCCGATCGGCGGGTCCTTCGTTTGAAAGGCTGACACTAAAAGACAAGGAGGAGGTTGACTATGAAGCTGTGGATGGATGTAATGCGCGATCTCGAAAGCGTGATGAATGATCACGAGCGCATACTCGATGCTTGGGCGGAGGGCGGCGTCGACGGAGTCGTGTTCGGCCCACTCGTTTTCGGCACTGCGAAACTGTCGCAGCAGGCAGTGTCCGCTCCCACCGGCGATGTCGTGGCGGAGGCGTACGATCCAAACCCGGCGGTGTACGCGCGACTCGGAGTCGAACCGCCACCGCCGCCGCAACAAAAGCTGCCCGAAAAAAGGGCCCTGCTAGAAAAGACGATGAACGCCGCCAAGGATCGCGGCATGCAGGTCTATTGTATGTACGCCGACGGTGGTGCCGGTCCAGGGGGGAAGGGCCACCACCTGCACGACGACAAGACGCTGGCGTCGCGGGTGGCGCGCATGGTCGACGCGCTAGAACACTTCCCGATGGCAGACGGCGCTGTGATGGACGGGCCGGAATGGGGATACGAAATCGCCCCCCATCACATGAATCACCGCTCCTACTTCTTCCACGACCTGCCGGAATCTGTGGCGCCAATGGCCGAGGATTTGGGGTACGACTACGAAGCCATGGTGGCCGCGAAAGACCGGCTCCTGTCCTTGTTCCACAACCTCGACCCTAGGCGCGTCCGCGGACACGCCCGCGGCGGCCTAGTCGGCGCCTACCGCATGCTCGGGGCCGATCCAGACTTGATGGCTTGGCTATCGTTTCGGGCCGACTCGCTGACGCGCTATTTTCGCCGCATCCGCGCAGGCGTCGCCGCCGAGCTAGAGCGCCCGGTACGCCTCGGATGCGGCCCGCGCTCGGCCGCCTTCGCCCCCTTGTGCGGGTACGACTTCGTCGACTTGGCCCAGTTCATGGATTTTCTACTGCCGAAACACTACTTCTTCCAGCGCGGCTTCGACGGCTTCCTCGGCACGGTTTACCGCTACTCGCAGACGCTCTTGGAGTGGAATCCGGGGATCAGTGTGGCCGACACCCTCGATGTCGTGCAGGCTCTCTTAGGCATCGTCCTGCCGGGCGTGAGCGACGACATGCTCGATTTCGAGAGTGCCCTCAATCCACAGTTTTTCGAGCAGGTGGTAACGCAGGAGACGCGACGGGCGCTGGCCTCGGTTGACGACCCGGAGCGCATCGTACCCTGGCTCGACACCGGTCGCTTTCCCCACGATGGCGACCCGATGTCGGCGCGCGACCTCAAGATGTTGCTCGACGCCGCCGAGGCCGCGGGGCTCAGGCGTTTCAACTACCACCACCAGGGGAACCTCAGTTCGGGCGAATGGGTGGTCATTAGCGACAAATGCGGAACTCGCTGGGACCCGCGCAAAAGCGACTACGAGCCGCCGGACGAGCTAGTGTTGTAGAAGGCCTCTCTCCGCTCAGGCCCGATGACGCGGCGGGCGCGGTCGCTCAATCGCTGCGGGGTCCACTTCAGCTCGCGGACGAGGCGCACTTCGACCTCGCCGATGTCGCACAGGCGGGCGCGGAGTTGCTCTTCAATGCCAGCGGCAAACCTGTCGAACCAAGTCTCGCGTCCCGCGTACGGCATGACGATGCCGACGTGGATGTCGCTCCCTGCGATGCCGACCTCCTGCACGATTCCGATATCGACGAAGCTAAGCTGGCGCTGGCCCCAGGGCGACCCCTCGACATAGAGCTCGAATTCGTTGGTGGCCCGCAGCGCGTCCATGACATTGTCGAGGTTGACCGGCTTAGGAGCCGGAGGGGCCTCGCCCTGAGTGATCGGGTTGAGCAGGCGTTGCTGGTGGCCGACGAGGTCGGCGAGGCCACCGTGCTCCCCCCCCTCTTCGTACCGGTGCAGTACGTAGGCGTTCCTTTCGTACACGTGTTCGCCAGCGCGCATCGCCGCGTACTGCACCGGATAGCGGACCCAAGTGCCGGTATGCGAGAATCCGGCGTGGGCCGGCTGCGGCCAACTCGGGTTGGTATTCTCGAATTCGAGGTGAATGCTGCCGAATCCTTCGCCGGGCGGCTGGTGTGCTGAAATTGTGGGCCATGACCGTGCCCTTGATGATCATGTTGGTATAAGGTACGGCCGCGCCGATAAACAGCGACAAGAAGGCACCAATTGACACGGCCCGAAAAGTGATACTTGGTGTCTGCTCGTCGGGCCGGGCCGGGCCGAGCCGGGTCTTTAGGTGGTGCTGGAAAATTGGAGGGATCTTTTTTTTCATCTTCAAGTTGCGATCCGGCTCCAGAGAGGAGGCTACTCCACAGCTCTACGAAAGCCACCCCGACAGCGCGTACCGCTCTCGCCCACTGAGACAGCTTCGCAGTCTTATTTACGCGGTGTGGTCGCTTGCTGAAGGAGCTTGGTAGGCGGTGTATTTGAGGTTTTTGCCCCGGGCCTTTTCCACTGGATAGCGCTGGGCCGAAATGGCCAATTTCTCCTCCAGCATTTGCGCCGCGTCCAAGCCTAAGCGGTCGCACATAAGCAGGACAAAGTACAGCGCGTCGGCCAATTCGTGGCCGATAGCCCGGCGGAAGGATTCGTCTTCTAGGCGGGTGGCGATTTCTTGGTCGGAGCGGAAGCGGAAGTGCTCCAAGACTTCGGCCGCTTCGGTAGAAAGACCAATGGCCAAGTCCTTGGGGGTGTGAAATTGCGCCCAGTCGCGCTCCTCCACGAAGCGGCGAATTTGGGCGGTAAGCTGGGTCAGCGTCGCGTCGCTCATGGGTCCAAGTCCCGCACTAGCCGAACTCCCACGTGGCTAAAACGCTGGTCGGGCGCGTTCCAGCAGCGCTGGGCCGAGCGGGAAAGCGAAGCCGCGTCCTTAAAGCTGCCGCCGCGAAACACCCGGGCCGTGCCCTCGGTCGGCCCTTGGGGATCGGTCTGCGGCCCCTCCGGGTAGGCCCCCAGCCAGTCGCCTACCCACTCCCACACATTGCCGTGCATATCGTACAGCCCCCAAGGGTTGGGGGCTTTTAAGCCCACGGGCTGAGCCGCCATCCGCCCGGTGCGGGAAACATTGTCCGCCCACCAAGCGTGGAGGTCCAGTTCCTTTTGGGCATTGCCAAAAGACCACGGCGTTTTCGTGCCCGCCCGCCCGGCGTACTCCCACTCGGCCTCGGTGGGCAGCCGGTACACCCGGACACCGGCTGCGGCATTGAGGCGGGCTATGAATTCTTGCACGTCTTCCCAAGAGATGTACGCCGCCGGGCGGTCGGGTCCCTCTGCCATCTCACCAGCGTGGCGACGCCACGGCCGCTCCCCGGTCACCGCCACCCACTGGTGCTGGGTGATTTCGCACTGGCTTAGGTAGAAACCCCGGGTCAGGCGAACCTCGAGCTGAGAGCCTTCGTCGTCGTTGCGGCCCGGCTCGTCCAGCGGCGAACCCATGGTGAAGACGCCCGGCTCGATCCACACCATATCCAGCGGCATACCCGGGGCCAACTCTACGGCAATCCGGGGCTGCAAGTGGGCAGGCGATGGCTCAACGAGGGTAAGACCGAGGGGGACAGACTGCCCCGGGGCCAGATCCAGCTTGGCCGAGCCGCTGGCCACCAAGGCTCCGGCCGCATCGTAGCCGGCCACCGCAAATAGTCTGGCGGCACCCGCCGGGATCTCGGAGACCGTACCGACGATGCGATCGCCAGCCACGGCCAAGGTCCGGCGCATGGTTGGCATAGCAACCGCCGTGACCACTACCTCGACTTGGACGATCCTAGCGGCCACTTCAGCATCCACCTTAGCGGTCAGCAGCACGACTGCGCCGACCGCTTCAACCTCTGTGGGGGCCGTGCGGCGATCTCCACAAGCCAGCAGTCCTAAGAGGGCGACCAGCAGCATGGAGCCTATTTTCAAGCAGGGGTGCATATTTATATTGTAATGCAAGGTCCCCCAACGCCCAAGCCTCCCATGTACCCATCCGCAGTTTTCTCCCAACCAGAACGCCGCCCTTGGCTCGCGTCGGCCCTCCTACTGGTGGGCCTGACCGCCGGGGCCTATATACCGGCGATGAACGGCGGTTTTGTCTGGGACGACGACGACTACGTGCAGGACAACCTCACCTTGCGCTCGTTAGCGGGGCTTGGACAGATCTGGTTCCAGCCGGGAGCCACGCGCCAATACTACCCGCTGGTCCATACGACCTATTGGCTCGAATACCGCGCGTGGGGACTGAACCCGACCGGCTACCACGTGGTCAATGTAATAATGCACGCCCTAAGTGCCGTTTTGGTCTGGCGGCTACTAATCCGCCTAAGAGTACCCGGTGCTTGGGCTGCGGCAGCCCTGTTTGCCCTGCATCCGGTACACGTCGAGTCGGTGGCGTGGATTACCGAGCGCAAGAATGTGTTGTCCGGTGCATTCTATCTGAGTGCGGCATGGGCCTATCTGCGCTACGCAGAAGCGCGAAGCCCTCGTCTGTACTGGGCCGCTTTATGCCTGTTTGCCGCGGCCCTGCTCAGCAAGACTGTCACCTGCACCCTGCCGCCCGCCCTATTGCTGGTGCTGTGGTGGAAGGGCCAAACGCCAATCCGGCGCACGGCAATAGCCCTCGTGCCTTTTTTTACCCTAGGGGTGGCCATGAGCGGAGTGACGGTGTGGATGGAGCGGCACAGCGTTGGTGCTTGGGGACCAGCGTGGGACTTGTCGCTGGTGGAGCGCGGCCTAATCGCCGGGCGGGCGTTGTGGTTTTACGCGGCAAAACTCCTCGTGCCGCTCGACCTTGCGTTTATCTACCCGCGCTGGAAAATAGATGCGACCGCGAGCTGGCAATATCTCTATCCGGTCGGCGCCCTCGGCGTCGGGGTACTGCTGTGGGCCTTGCGGGAGCGCTGGGGGCGGGGGGCACTGACCGGAGTGTTGTTTTTCGCCGGCACCCTAGCGCCGGCACTCGGTTTTTTCAACTTCTACCCCATGCTCTACTCCTTTGTCGCCGACCACTTCCAATACTTGGCCAGTCTGGGGCTTTTGGCCCTCGCCGCGGCCGGTGGGCACCGCATCTGGACGCGGCTGGGCCGACCAGCGACCGGGCCGGTGGCACTGGCATTGGTCTTGGCCCTCTGCGGTCTGCTCACTTGGCGGCAAGGGGGGGTCTATGCTGATCTGGAAACCTTGTGGCGCGAGACCCTAAAAAAAAATGCCGGTGCTTGGATCGCCCACAACAATCTGGCCAATATCCTCAAAGAGCGCGGTCAGCTCGACCAAGCCATCGGCCATTACCGGCAAGCCCTACTGCTAAAGCCCGGCAGTGCCCAAATTCACCTCAACCTCGCCGACGCGCACCAAGCCCGGAGCGAGTCCGCCGCCGCAATGCGCCACTACCGCCGCGCCTTAAAAGCCGCGCCGGATCGCGTCGAAACGTACCTCAAACTGGGCAACGCCCTCCTCGGCCAAAACGCGGTCGCCGCGGCCATTGACCACTACCGCCGCGCCCTCCAACTGGCCCCGGATCTCGCCTTGGTCCACAGCAATCTGGGAGCGGCCTTGGCAATCCAACGGCAGGACGCGGCGGCCATTGACCACTACCGCCGCGCCCTCCAACTCAAACCCGACTTTGCCGAGGCGCACAACAATTTGGGGCGGCTCTTAGCCCTTCGGGGGCAGTTCGCCGAGGCCATCTATCACTACCGCCGCGCCCTCCAACTCAAACCCACCTACCGCCAAGCCCGCTCCAATTTTGCCGCAGCCCTGCAAGCGGTGGGGGCCGATCCTAGGTCGAAGCCTTGAAAATCGGACCGCCGGGCTGGAGCTGATCGCTTGCAACCAAAGGTTCCACCGGACTATCTGGCCTATCTAGCGCGGCGCAGTGGTCCCAGATCCCACCCCAACCTCCAGGCGGCCGTCACTTGGAGAGGCATACTGGTGGGATCTTTGCTGTGTGCGCTCATCGCCGTGGGCACTCCCTACGCCCGGCAGATCATCAAAGGGACGGCCCTCGCCCTGACATCGGCCACCCCGGTGGCCTTTTTCCTGCTCTTCGTCCTGCTGTTGACCCTGCACTTGGTCTTGGGCCGTTGTCGCCGCGAGTGGGCTTTTACCCGCGGCGAACTGATCACCATTTTCACGATGATGGCCGTGGGAGCGGCCATACCCACCAAAGGCGTGGTCAGTATGCTGCTGCCCATCATCACGGGCTCGTTGTACTACGCTTCGCCCGAAAACCAATGGGCCGCGCAGGTCCACCCGTTGCTACCCCGGTGGATCTTGGTCGATGATCCCCAAGCCGTCATTGACTTCTACGAAGGCGGTGGAGCCATCCCTTGGACCCACTGGCTACCGCCGCTTTTGGCATGGCTGGCCTTCTACATGGCTTTGTACCTAACGCTCCTCTGCATCAGCGCGATTCTGCGCCGCCAGTGGGTCCAGTACGAGCGCTTGGCCTATCCTCTCGCCCAAGTACCGCTGGCCATGCTCGACGAGGGGACAGAAGACCGCTTGCTCAAACCATTTTTCAGGAACTGGGTCATGTGGGCAGGTTTTGCTATCCCCTTCTTGCTTACCAGCCTCGGGGCCTTGCACCACTACTTTCCCCAAGTGGCCGTCCCGGGACTCTCTACGGCGGTGCAGCCTATTGCCGGCGGCCGCAGTCTCCAATTAAACATCCATTTTCTCATGCTAGGCTTGGCTTATTTCATCAATCTCAACATCGGCCTCAGCCTGTGGCTATTCTATCTAATCGCCTATTTCCAAGACGCGGCCTTCGGCGTTATGGGCATTCACAGCCAAGCCGATTTGGGCCACTGGAGCATTCCGATCCGCGGACACCTTATGATGGGGGCCATCGCGGTCTTGCTCGGTGCGGTCTTGTGGAACGGGCGGCACCATCTCAAAGCCGTCCTGCAGCGCGCTTGGGATGGGACTGACGCGGTGGACGACCAAGGCGAGCTCATGTCCTTCCGGGCCGCCGTAGTCGGCACCGTGGTTGGCTTGGCCGGCTCGTGGTTTTGGCTGTGGCAAACCGGCCTCCCCGCTTGGATCGCCCTACTCGTCTTGGCGGTTGGTCTGACCATTTTCGTCGCCTTGGCCCGCGTCATCGCCGAAACCGGCCTGCCGATTGTCAAGCCGACCATGATCCCGGCAGGTTTTACCTTGTCTGGCGTGGGCTCTTCGGCGCTGGGGGCCCAAGGGACGGTAGCCTTGGGCTATACCATGGTGTGGTGTGGCGACTTGCTGGTCTTTATGATGGCGCCCTTGGCCAATAGCCTGCGCTTGGTCAGCGAGCTAAAAAGCGGACAGCGCCGCCTCTTGTGGGCCTTGGCCGCGGCCATGCTCCTCACTTGGGTGCTGTCCTTGTGGTACACCCTGCATCTGGCCTACCACCACGGCGCCATCAACCTGTACCTTTCGGCGCACTACGCCACCGAGCCTTCGCGCTTGGCGGCCCGGCACCTCCTCAATCCCACCGGGCCGAGCCTAGCTGGCTGGCTGTGGACTGGCGGCGGGGGCGCGATTATGGCCGGCTTGCTGGCGGCCCGGCGCTACCTGCTGTGGTGGCCCCTGCACCCCCTCGGCTTTGTCGTCGGCTTTGGCCGCGTGATGGAGCGCACCTGGTTTGCAGTATTCTTGGCTTGGCTGAGCAAAAAGTGCCTGCTGCGTTTGGGCGGGGCGGCCGCGTACCGCAGAATGCAGCCCTTTTTTCTCGGCATGGCCCTAGGCCACATTAGCAGCGGCGGCGTCTGGCTGCTCATCGACGGCGTGACCGGCACCGTGGGCAATCGCATCCCCCTCTATTGAGCACCCGTCGGATTATATCTATCTTGGTGCCGCTATGCCGACCAGCGAGCAAAAGACGTACTCGACCTTCTGCGTCCTCTGGGGCTTGGCAACGCTTTTTCACCTCGTCGCCCAAGACCCATGGCCGGCTCCTTTGCTCAGCACTCTCCTCGCGGCCGCCGCCCTCTATCTGCTGCACCGACCAGCCGCCCCACCCCGCCTCGTATTGCTGGCCGCCCTGCAGGTATGCGAAAGCTGGACGACCGCTCCTTTTATCTCCAATTACTGGCTCTTCACCGGGCTAGTAAACCTGACCCTCCTCCAAGCCTACGCCCGACTAGCGTGGGCCGGGCGCACGTTTGCCGTGGAGCCGGGGGCCTTGTACCGGGCCTTTGCCCCCATCGTCCGGCTCGAACTGATCATCCTCTATTTCTTCGCCGTCTTCCACAAACTCAACGCCGACTTCCTCGACCCCCAGACAAGCTGCGCGGTCCACTTCTACGCGGCCCAACTCCAGTCGCTTCCCTTCGCCTTGGCAGGAGCGGTCCCCATCTGTCTTACCCTAGCAGTCGAAACGGCCATTCCGCTCCTGCTGTGCTGGCCTCCTACCCGCAACGCCGGTATTTTGCTCGGCCTCCTCTTCCACGCGGCGGTCGGCTTTAATCCCCTAAGCGAATTTTACAATTTCTCCTCCATGGTTTTTGCCCTGCTGTTTTTGTTTGCTTCCTTGCGCCTCGACGCGGGCTGGCCGGCCCGGCCCCTTTGGGGACTGCCGCGGTGGGAAAGCGTACCTTTTCCCGGCAAGAGCGCACTCGCGGTCGGCGCGGCGGTTGGGGCGTTGGGGCTTTTGGTCGCGCTGAACGATCTGTTTGCCGCCCCGGCCGAGCTGGTGCTCCCCTTGTGGGGGCTGTACTGCGCGGGTCTGATTCTCCTTTTCGTCCTCCTGCCCAAAGCACCTCCGGCGCGGCCCGCATTCTCGTTCCGGCCTTGGTCCGTGCTGCTGGTGCCTCTGCTGGCCGGCCTCAACGGGTGTAGTCCCTACTTGGGGCTCAAGACCGAGACGGCATTTGCCATGTATTCCAACCTGCGCACCGAAGGGGGGCAGAGCAACCACTTGCTGGTGCCGGCTGGGGTGCAACCGTTTGGTTTCCAGCGGGATCTGCTACAAATAAAGGCTTCTTCGTCCGGCTTCTTGGCCAGTCTGGGCCGGCGCAAACTAATGCTGCCCTTCTTTGAGGTGCGCGCCTTGCTCCAGCAGCATCCCAACACCTCGCTTACCTATGAGCGGTACGCCGGCTCCAGCACTCCCCCAAGCACACAACTGCGGCAGCCGATCCCATGGCCGCTGCGCAAATTGCTCTACTTCCGCCCAGTGGCCCACACCGGCCGGCAGCCCTGTTTCCACTAGGATCAGCCTATGAACCAAGACTACGACCTCATTGTCGTGGGCACCGGCTTTGCCTCTTCGTTCTTTCTCTCCGTCTATCTGACCCGGTGCCGGGCCGACGCCCGGATCTTGGTCTTGGAGCGAGGCCGCCGCGACTCCCACGCTTGGCAACTGCGCCACCGCCGGCCGGCCAGCACGGACCCCCAAGCCACCTTTGTCAACCGCCACCGCCGCAAAAGGTGGTTCTACACGCCAGCGCTGGGTGGGGGCTCCAACTGCTGGTGGGCGGTGACACCGCGCATGATGCCCAGTGACTTTGCCTTGCACTCCACCTATGGGGTGGGCACGGACTGGCCCCTTAGCTACGACGAGTTGGAGGAATTTTACTGCCAAGCCGAAGCGCTCATGGCCGTCTCAGGGCCGGCCGATGGGGCACCCCAGCCCCGCAGCCGGCCCTATCCCCAGCCACCCCACCGCTTTTCCCGGCCCGATCAGCTACTTAAAAAAGCCTATCCAGCACTCTTTTTTCCCCAGCCCACAGCCCGCGCCCGTTTGGCCACGGCCCAGCGGCCCGCCTGTTGCGCCAGCGGGGTGTGCCACTTGTGCCCCATAGACGCCAAGTTCACGGTCCTCAACGAAATGGGACATCTCTACGCCGACCCGCGCGTTACGTTGGTGCTGGAGGCAGCGGTGCAGAGCGTGGAAACCACCGGCCGCACGGCCCGGGGCGTCCGCTACATAAAAGACCGCACCGAGGCGCGGGCGCGGGGCCAGTTGGTGGTCTTGGGGGCCAATGCCTTGTTCAATCCGCACATTCTGCTGCGCTCGGGCTTGTCTCATCCCCTCTTGGGCAAATTCCTCCACGAGCAGATCTCCGTCCAGGCGACCATAGACCTCGACGGAGTCGAAAATTTCCAAGGCAGTACCAGCATCACCGGGCACGGGTACATGTTGTACGACGGACCCCACCGAGCGCGGCGGGCCGGGTGTCTGATTGAATCGTGGAACGTGCCCACCCTGCGCTTGGAACGGGGCAAGTGGCGGCAGCGGCTGCTGCTCAAATTCGTCTTTGAGGACTTGCCCGCACCGCACAACCACGTCCGCATTGCTGCTGGCGATCCCGCCCAGCCCGAAACCGCGTACCAAAACCACTCGCAGTACGCCCAGCGCGGCATTGACGCGCTCGCCGAGGCCCTGCCCGAGCTTTTGCACCCCCTGCCGGTGGAAAAAATCGACCTCGACCCGCGACTTTCCCGCACCGAGAACCACATCTTGGGCACCACGCCCATGGGCACCGATCCGCGCCGCAGTATTGTCGATCGCGGTCTGGTCCACCACCAAGTCCGCAACTTGCTGGTCTTGGGCGGCGGCGCCTTTCCAACCAGTTCGCCGGCCAACCCGACCCTCACCCTGTCGGCCCTGTCCTTGTGGGCGGCCCATCACCTGCTGGCGTAGGAGCTATGGCAATCTGCAACAAGCGCCGCGCCTTCTTGGGAGCGGTGGCCGCCCTGTCGCTGGGCGTCGGCATAGGAAGCTGGTTTTACCGCCCGCGCCGGCTCGACGACCCTTGGACTAGGCAAACCGCAGCAACCGTGCGCCGCCTGCTGCCCTATCTGCGGATAGACGAGGACGGCTTGGCCCGCTTCTGCCAAGACCTACTGGCGCGAAAACAACACGCGCTTTTGCGCCGGGCTAGTGCCGGCGATGCCCGGGCTGAGGCGTGGCTTGGCCAGCAGTTTTTGCTGTCGAGCGATTTCTTTTGGCACGGCGCCGACGTGGCGCAGGCCGTCGGCTATCAAGCGTACTACGACCCCTACGAAATCCCCTGCGCCAACCCTTTTGCCCAGCGGGAGTAAGCCGTGGTCCAGCCCCCTGTCAATCGCCTCATTGCTGGGGCTTTGGTCGCCCTGATCGCGCTACATCTCCTCCACGTTCTGCGCTACAACTTCGTCTCCGACGACGCCTTTATCAGCTTGCGCTACGCGGCCAATCTGCTCGCCGGACACGGGCTGGTTTTCAACCCGGGCGAACGCGTCGAGGGCTTTACCAGCCCGCTGTGGATCCTGCTGTTGGCCGGGTTTGGTGCCTGCGGCTTGGACCTGCTAGAGGCCGCCCGCGCCCTCGGCTTGCTCTGTTCGGTTCTCGCGCTCCCCACCACCTATTGGCTAGCCCGCCAGTGCGGGGCGGCCCCGCCGATTGCCTTGATCGCCCCGGCCTTGCTGGCCTTTAACGGCTCTTGGGCCTGCTGGGCTGCCGCGGGCATGGAGACGGCACTCTTTGGCGGCCTGATTGCCGCTGCTTTTGCCGCGGCCTTGGCCGGAGGCTTTTGGACTTCAGCTAGTTTGGCCGCCGCGGCCACCCTAGCCCGGCCGGAAGGGCTGCTGGTCTTACTTGTTTTAGCCTTCCACCGCCTCTTGCGGGCCAAGCGGGGCGCGGGCCGTTCGTGCCTACTGTGGCTTTTTGTTGGCGGCGGCCCGTACGCCCTGTTCTTGGGGTTCCGCCGCTGGTACTACGGAGACTGGCTGCCCAATACATACTACGCCAAAACCGGCCGCGGCTGGGCCCAAATACAGCGCGGGCTGGGCTATCTAAGCGACTACGCCGCCGATCACGAGGGCCTGCTGCTACTGGTCGGGCTGGCGATTTTCGCCCTTTTGCGCCGCACGGCCGGGCTGCGCTTGGTGGCCGTCGGCTGGCTGCTCTTTTGGCTGGCAATCGCGGGGATGGGCGGGGATGGTCTGCCGATGTATCGCTTTGCTGTGGCCCCGCTGCCCCTGTTTGCAGCCTTGGCCGCAGCCTTGGTCTCCGATTGGGGGCGGCCCTCGCTTTTGGCGGCCGGCAAAAGCGGGGTGGCCTTGGCGGTGGTGCTCGGCTGCGCTTGGGCCTATACGCATGGGTCGCCGCCGCGCTGCACGTCGCACTACAGCGCGTATCAATTTCAACAACAGGTGGAAATTCCCCGCTGGACCCGGGTGGGCCAGTGGTTCGCCGCCAGTGCGCCAGCAGGGGCCAGCATTGCCGTCGTGCCCATTGGCGCGGTGGCGTACTACTCCAAGCTCGAAGTGCGCGACATGCTGGGCCTTACTGACCGGCACATTGCCCGGCGCAACCTGTCGGGCCTAGGCCGGGGCTGGGCCGGCCACGAAAAGCACGACGGCCAGTACATCCTCCGACGACGGCCCACGTACCTCCTGCTGGGCAATGTCGATGTGACCGAGCAACCCCGCGACCCCCGCAAGCGGCCCTTTATTCCCTACGACAATCCCCATATATGGGCGCGGGAACAGGACTTGTTTGCCTCCGAGCTGATTTTTGAACGCTACCAGCCCCGCTCAGTACAGCTTGCCCCGGGGCAGTACCTCAACTTTTACGAGCTAAAACCGGAGTTCCGCCAGCCGTAACCCGCCCGGCATTTGGCATCTAGTTGAGAACTTAGTAGCCTATCCGCAGCAAATCGTCCAGCATCCTCAACATGGCAACCAGCCCATGTCGCGTCCGCAACCTTCCCTTGCTTCCCACGTGACCGGGCGCGGCATCTTCATCGGCGGCGTCCTGTGCGCCGTTATTGCCATTGGCGCACCCTACGGGCGCCAGCTCATCCAAGGCACTTCGCTGGCCCTGACTTCGGCTACCCCGAGCGCGTTTTTTCTGTTTTTTGTACTGCTGTTGACCCTGCATCTGGTCTTGGGCTGGTGTCGGCGCGACTGGGCCCTCCAGCGGGGCGAGCTGATTACCATTTTTGCCATGATGATGGTGGCTTCGGCCATTCCCACCAAAGGCGTCAATGGCCTGCTCATGCCCATGATTACGGGCACCTTCTACTACGCCACCCCAGAAAACGATTGGGTCAACCAAATCCATCCGTGGCTACCCCGCTGGATCTTGGTAGCCAACCCCGAAGCGGTTAAAGAATTTTACGAAGGGGCCAGCCGCGGCCGCGGTATCCCTTGGGCGCATTGGTTGCCTCCTTTGGGGGCTTGGCTGTTGCTCTACGGCTCCTTGTATCTAGCCGCGACCTGCCTCAGCGTCATTTTGCGCCGCCAGTGGGTCGAGCACGAGCGTCTGATCTACCCGCTCATGCAGGTGCCGCTGGCCATGATGGCCGACGATCTGCAAGGCCGGCTGTTAAAGCCCTTTTTCCGCAGCTGGACCATGTGGATCGGCTTTGCCATCCCAGTAGTTTTTATGAGTTTTTTTGCTCTGCACAACTACTTTCCCTATTTCCCCCAAGTCGTTCTCAACACCTCCATCGACGTGTTTCGCCAGAGTATTTTCCTGACCTTGGGGCTCAATTTTCTCATGCTGGGCTTTGGTTATTTCATCAATACTCAGATCGGCTTCAGCTTGTGGTTTTTTTATTTGCTACACCAGTTGCAGGAGGGGCTGCTGTTTTACTACGGCTTGCAAGACACTCAAGCCGAATTGGGCTGGTGGACCGAACCGGGCATGGGACACCAGATGATGGGGGCCCTCATCGTCTTGGTCCTCTCGGGGCTGTGGATAGGCCGGCCCCATTTCAAACGGGTCCTGCACAAGGCTTGGCGGCGGGACGCCCCGGTAGAAGACGGCGACGAGATCATGTCCTATCGGGCCGCCGTCTGCGGGGCCGCTTGTGGCATTGCCGGCCTCTGGCTATGGCTATGGCAGACCGGCATTCCCGCTTGGATTGTCCCGGTGTTCCTCTTTGCTGGGTTGGTCATCTTCATCGGCCTAGCCCGGGTCATTTCCGAGACCGGGCTGCCTATCTTCAAAGCCAATATGATCCCGGCGGGCTTTGCCGTGTCCAGCATAGGCGTGTCGGCTTTGGGCGCAAAGGGCATGGTCGCCACCGGCTACACTATGGTGTGGTGCGGCGACCTGTTGGTTTTTATGATGGCCCCCTTGGCCCACAGCCTGCGCCTCGGCAGCGAGTTAAAAAGCGGCCAGCACCGCCTGACGTGGGCCATGGGCTTGGCCATGGTCATCGCCTTAGTCCTGTCGGCGTGGTTCACCCTGTACCTCGCCTACCGCTACGGCTCGATGAACCTGCTCATTTCCCAACACTACGCGGCCGAGCCCTCCCGCTTTGCCCTCGAAAAAATCATCAATCCCACCGGTCCTAGCCTGAGTGGGTACTTGTGGATGGCCGGGGGCGGCCTGATTATGGGACTGCTGCTTTTGGCGCGGCATCAGTTTTTGTGGTGGCCGTTCCATCCCCTCGGGTTCTTGGTGAGCCACGGCCGGGTAATGGACGGGATTTGGTTCACTCTTTTTTTGGCCTGGCTCTTCAAGAGTTTGGTGCTCAAGTACGGGGGCGTAAGTTTGTACCGCCAGACCCTGCCATTTTTTTTAGGCCTTGCTTTGGGTCACATAACTATCGGCGGCGTCTGGTTGGTCATCGACGGGTTTACCGGCATGGTGGGCAACCGCATCCCCCTCTACTACTAACGGAACCCTGCTCACTTTTTGCTTGAGATTGCGACGTATTCACCGTATCCTAATACAGAAATTAGCAGGCACGAGGCACTTTTTCTATTTCATCTAATTCCTCCAAAGGAGGTGGGCTCATGCAGCGCATTGCTATTCTCTTTGCAGTCCTCGCCTTAGTGGCCCTGCCCAATGCGGGCCAAGCGCACTGGGACGCCGGCACGGTTTGGTTCGTCGTCCAGTTTCCCGACGGGGCTACCCCCACCATCGACGGCAATCACAGCGACTGGGACGGGGTGCCAGCTTCCTATGGCATCGACAACTCGGTTTTCAACGACGCCCGCGGCCTAGTGCCCGAAGGCTGGAGCAACGCCGACTGGGACGTCACCGACTTCAGCATGTTACATCGGGTCGGCTGGAACGACGCGGACAACAAGATCTATATGGCCACCCAAGCCTTCGACGACGAACACAACATGGACCGCACCAGTCACTGGAGCGAGGACGATTCGTGGGAGGTGTCGTTTACCTACAACCACGACGCCTTTGTCAGCGTGGATGAAGGCGGCTACAGCGACATCAACGACGAAAACATCGGCATCAATACCCGCTACAACTTCGCGGTGCCCATCCATCCGACCCTCGGCGACTGGTTCTGGCTGCGGCCGGGCGATTTGACCGGCACCGAGTGGATATGGCCCGGGACCGAGTGGCTCGAATTCAACTACACTTGGGACGGCGACGAATTCGGCGAGAGCACCTACTACTACGAAATGGGCCTCACGCCCATAGGCTCGTTCCCCAAGGGCCAAGAGGGCGGATACCAGCCCGAGGATGTGGAGGTATGGGATCTGGAAGAAGGTCAGATCATCCACATTTCCATCGTCCAAATCGATAACGACGGCGACTTCAACAACTATCGCACCCCCGGTTGCTGCGGCTACTGGAGCACCCTCGACAATTGCTGTAAGTCTGTCAACGATTGGTTTCTTTCTGAGCCAGATCCGGCCTTTGTCGCCTCTACCTCGGTCGAGGAAGACAGCTGGGGCCGCATCAAGGCCAACTTTAGGTAGCTCTTATCTCCGCTGGAACCGCCTCAATCCAGCTAGGGGGCAGCTTTCGGAAGCCCGTGTTCCGCGCTGGAACACGGGCTTTTTTCGTTCTTGGCCAAAGACGTACCTCCAAAGGAGACCGCATGAGAAAACATGGGGGGTTATGGCTGGTCATTGCGCTGGCGGGTCCGGCACTGGGCGATTGGGCTGAGTTCGCGCTGGGCGGCAACGGCAACCCCTGGACTACTCCCCTCGCGCTAGAGGGCGCAGAAGGCGGCTTCTACACCGTGTACGGCACCGACGGTCAAGTCGTGCGCACCGAGTCGGTGGGCACGTCCCCCCAGTGGGTCGGTGCCGATACCCTGATCAACTACGCCGACGGCAGCATGACGCCTTCTTGGGTTGACCCCAACTTGAACCTAACTCACATCGTCAGTTGGGATCAGAACGGCCAGAGCCAAGTGCCCTTTCACGATCTAGGCGGCAATATCCGCGTCACTCAGGGCGAGAATTCGGCTTTCATGGGCATGACCCTGCCCAGTACTCTGCTGGCCTACGACGGCGACCGCGCCTCGGCCATGTTTCGCATCTTCGTGCAGCGCGAGGGGGCACCCCCGGGGGTGGGACGCGGCTTCCGCAACAATACCATTACCAATTTCGGCGCTGAAATGCCCATCAACCGCATCCGCTTCTATCCCCGGCTCAGCAAGACTGAAGACGCCCATATCATCGCCGCCATGGCCGCGCCCAAACCCGATCCGGCTGCGTTTGGCGAGGAGAGCTTTGCCGCCAACTTTCTCGAGTGGTACGAGATTGGCGTCGCCGACAACAGTGTTCCGGTAGCCGACGATGCCTTCGCGGTCCCCAAAGGATTGCGCTGGCACAAAGTCCTCTCCTCGGCCGGCCTCGGCGGCTATCGGGTGAGCAACGATCCGGCCTATACCATTCTGCGCAGCGTGCGCGAAAACCTCGATGTGGTGGTTGACTTTCGCTTTCCCCTGCGGCACATCCGCTGGGTCGCCATCCGCGCCTTGGACCCAGTGCGCGATTGGGAAATCGCCGAGGTAGAAATCTACGGACGAGGCTTTGTGCGCAAGGCCCGCTATCTAACCGACATCCTCGACTTTGGCCAACCCATCAACTGGGGCAAAATTCGCTGGAGTGGCCAGCGGCCGCCCGGCACCCAAGTCGAAATCCGCACCCGCACGGGCACCGACCACAACCCCCATATCTTTTGGCAGCCCAACGCCATTACCGGCGAGGCCGAAGAAATTGGCTTTGCAGAGCACTTCAGCCTGCCCGTCCGCGAGCGCGAACCCCCGCTATACGACCGCGACCACTGGAGCTTTTGGTCGCCTCCCTACGACTTTGAGGACGGCTTGCGCGACCGCGCTCAGGAGGCGACCGCTTGGGCCGACGGCACGGTCCTCCAGTCGCCCTCCCCACGACGCTATATGCAGTTGCAGATCACCTTGTTTGCCACCGAAACCGCGGCTCCCCGCCTCGACGAGCTACAGTTTCAGTTGGCTCACTCCCTGTCGGCTTCTACACTACTGGGCGAAATTTGGCCGGTCGCAGTCGAAGACACCCGCTCGCAGCGTTTCACTTACGTGGTGCGCCCAGATTTCCAGACCGGCGACACGGGCTTCGACCGGCTCGAGATCGGCACCCATACCCAAGTTGACACGATCTATCACGTCAAAATCGGCGGCGTGGAGGTCGATCTAGCGGCCTTTCCGCCCCAAGTGCAAACCGACCGCCTCATCGCGGCGCTAGACCGCAAGCTGTCAAGCCCGGAAACCGACCGCTTCAAGCAGGTGGAGGTTGCCTTCAAAGTGCCGGTACTGCGCTTCGGCACTGAATTTTCCGGCTGGGTGTACAACAGCGACGATCCCGACCGCATCAAGCAGCAAGTACAGCCGGGCAACGCCACCTTTCGCTACGCCGGCGACGTGCTAGCCGTGCGCACCCAAGTAGGGGGTCGGCTGTTGGCGGATGTGCGGGTGCATCCCAACCCTTTTACCCCCAACAACGACCGGGTCAACGACGCCACGCGGCTGTCTTTTGACGTGCGCGAAGTGGTGGTGCGTCGCCCCCTGCAAGTGGCCCTGTACGACCTATCGGGCCACGCGGTCCAGACCTTGGCCAGCACGCAGATCAAAACCGGAATAGTAGAGTACTCTTGGGACGGACGCCGGTCCGACGGCAGTCTGGTGCCCCCAGGGGTCTATGTGTACCGCATTCGACTAGACATCGATGAAGGCGCAGAAGAACAAGTCGGCACCATTGCGGTCGCCTATTAGGAGCCTGAGCATGTTGAGAAGCTTGCTTGCTCCAAGCCTAGCAGCCCTCGTCCTCACCGCCCCAGTCCGGGCCTTGGATACGCTCCAGGTGGGCTTGGACGCCCCTATTGACTGGGATGGCACCGGGGCTGCTATCGGTACGCTGGACCCAGAGTACCGCAGCTTGGTCAATCCCAACGTAGTGCTGATAGGCAACGCCCCAGGCGGGCTCATCGACTTCGCCCATCGAGTCTTAGCGCCGCGAGAACTGCAAGAGGGCGAAAACATCGCTTCGGGGGCCCTCGAACGCGGCGGCACGATAGCCGCCCCTACAGTGCTGCGCTTCACAGCCGACTTCACCCGCGAGGATCTCGCCGAGGCCCTCGCCGAAATCCTCAGCGACCTAGCCGGCGGCGAGACCCAAGCCTTTGAGCGCAAAAGCGACGATGTGCGCGGCACCCTCGTCATCGGCGACTTAGGGGCCCGCTTCGGAGTCAATCGCTTCCGCTTCTATCCGCGCAATACGGTCCATCCCGCGCCCACGGCCGCCTTTCAGAACGACTTTTTGCGCGCGTTTGAGTTGTTCGTCAACGACGGGCTCAACCTGACGGCCGATGGTTTTCCCCTGTGGGGCGCACCCATAGTGGAGGAAGCCCAAAACACCAAGCCCGTTGTTGACATTGAATTCGCTCCGCCCCGCTATATCCGCTCCTTCCGCCTGCGCTCGGCCACGCCCATTCCCTTTGAAATAGACGAAATCGAAATCTACGGCACCGGCTTTTTGCCGGCGGCGACGTACTTCTCGGATATTTTCGCCCCGGGCCTTTCGGCTTGGGGTCGCATTCGTTGGGTGGAAAAAGCCGTGGGGGACTCGGCCCAGTCCAGCCTGCTGATTTCCACGCGCAGCGGCAATGACGACACGCCTTTTATCTTTCACCGCCAGCGCACCGACAAGCGCACCGACCCAGAGATCCCCTTCTCCATCGCCGATCCCACCCAGCCCATGCGCCTAGACGAGTACGAACGACTCCCCTTAGTAGATGCCAACGGCGTCACATGGGCCAAAGGCTCAATCAAGGACGATCTAGAAAACTGGAGCCCCTATAGCCCGCCCTATCCACTCGACGAGGGCACGTCTGCCCAAGGCACCCCGATCATCTCCCCGTCGCCGCGGCACTTCCTCCAGTTCCGCGTCATCGCTCTGAGCAACGACATCCATTCGGCGCGCCGTCTCGAGCGCATTTCTCTTTCGCACTTGACTCCACCGCTGGCCGACGAATTCGTCGCCGAGATTTTTCCCCGCCAAGTAGAGGTTTCGACCTCTACGTCCTTTACCTACGCCGTGCGGATGCGCCTGGATTCGCCTAACCTGCTGGGATTCGATACTTTTGCAATAACGACCCCCATTCGAGTAGAACAGGTGGAACAGGTGGAAATTCTCAACGCCCAAGGCGAACTCATCGCCTCCCACGCCTTTGCTCAAGGCGATACTGCTGGCGGGTCGGGGCTTGCCATCAACGCCATTGCAGAGGACCGCTTCAGCGTGCGCTTTCCGCGGATCCAAGCCGACGGCAGTCTGCTGAAAATTAGGTTTCGCACGGCCGTGCTGGCCTTCAGCACCGAATTTCGCGGGCAGGCCTCGCTGTCGAGCGAACCTCGTTCGTTTCAAAACGCCACTTCGGGCAATAGTGCCGCCTTGGGCGCCGAGGACCAGCCCACCCGCTCCGGCACCACAGTGCTTAGTCCCTCGATAATCCGCAGCGAACGGCTGATTGATGCCCTCGAGCTGACGCCCAACCCCTTTACGCCTAACGGCGATGGGATCAACGACCAAGTCGCTATCGCCTATAACATCTTGGCACTGACCAAGGCCGGTGCCGTCGCGGTGCGCCTGTACGACCTGTCGGGCCGGCTGGTACACACCCTACAGCAGACGGCACTCAGCAACGGTCGCTACGCCCTTACTTGGGACGGGCGAGCCGCTGGGGGCCGGCTCGTCCCCCCGGGCGCGTACTTGTTGGGCGTGACCGTGGCCGGAGACCAAGGCGACGACCTGCGGGCCCACCTTTTATCCGTAGCCTACTGACGTGGACGGAGTACGCATCGCTGCGACAGCTTGCGCCCTGATCGGGGCCTTCGCGTGGGGCTGTGGTGAACAGGAGTCGCCCATCGTGGTTCGGATAGGCGAGCGGGCCATCACCGCCGAAGCACTCCGATCCTACGTCCTAGGGCTGAACGAAAGCCAGCGGAGCCGCCGAGAAGGCCCGGCCGCACGGAGCGAGTACCTTCAACCCCTGATCGACTATCACCTCATGTGGCTGGAAGCCCAAGCCCTCGGTTTGGACACCACAGCCGCAGTCGAGCGCCAACTAGAGCGCAGAATCCGTCGGCACTTGGTCGCCCTCTATCTCAAACGCAAACCCGTGCAACCGCCCCTTGTTGACGAGGCCGAGATCAAACAGCGCTTCGAGCGCAAGGGCCTCCACCGCACGTTCGAGCGGCTGACTTGGGGCATTATGACCAAGGCGCGGCCGGCACTAGACCAAGCCGTGGTCGAGTTGGCCGCCGGCACCCCGTTTGGCGAAGTGGCAGCCCGCTACTCCATCACGCCCGACGCGGTCAACGGAGGCGAACTCGGCTGGCTCAGGGTGGAATCCATCCGCCGCATGGGCCTGTCCGATTCGCTGTTTTACGATTTGCCGTTGGGGGCCTTATCGCCCGTGCTGCCCCACTCCGCCGGCTTTTGCGTCGTGCGCTTTACGGAGGAACGGCCGGTATCCTACTTCGACTTCCGCGACGAAATCCTCCAAGAACTCCAAGAGGAACGGCTCGGCGAAGCGCGGGCGGCCCGGGCCGAGCAATTGGCCCACCAATACGACTGGAACCTCCATGAGCCGGGGTTGCGTCTCCTGCTAAAAAAAGGCCAGTCGGCGACGGCCTTGGAGCTGACGCCTGCGGAAGAGCAAACGCCCTTGTTCCAGTTTGCAGGTGGCCAAGTCCCCCTGGGCGAGCTACTCGACCAACTCAAAAGCCGCAACGTCACCGCCGCGGCCGACAGCACCGCCTTAGTCCAGCTTGCCGAGCGCTTTCTGCTCCAGCCCTACATCTTTGCTGCAGCGGCCCGCCACGAGGAGCTAATCGACCGAGAGGCCCTCAAAGCGATGCGGCAGAGCCTGCGAGAAGAGGTCGTCCTAGGCCAACTGCGCCAGCAAAAAGTAGTGGCATCCATCACCATCGCCCCAGAGGCCGTGCGCCGCTACTACGACGAGCAGACCCAGCACTTCCATCGCCGGGACCAGATCGACGTGGCCGAAGTACTGGTGGAGACCGAGGAAGAGGCCCGCGCCGTGCGGCGGCAAATCGAAGCGGGGGCTGACATCGCCGCCATCGCCCAAGAGCGCAGCAAACGCCGAGGGGCCCGCGCGCGGGGCGGCGTCTTTCCCATGGAGAAAACTTCGGACTTGGTGCCCCATGTCCTAGCCGCGCAGCCGGGCGAGTTGGTCGGGCCGGTACAAGTTCACGACGGCTTCTCTGTATTCGAGATCGTCCACCGCCAGCCGGGAAAGCGCCTGCCTTTTGCCCAAGTCCGCCGGCAGATTGGCGACATACTGCGCCGGGCCGCGCAGCGGGAGCGGTTCCAAGCCTACATAGAAACCCTGCGCCACCAATACGCCGAGCGGATTCGAGTGGACCAAACGCAATTGGCTGCGGCCCTACCCGACGATTTCCTCATCGCTTTCTGAGAAAGACTCCATGAACCGCAAGCACTACAGCCGTTGGAGCCGGGTTTGGGCCTTAGCTTTTGGGTGCTTGGCCCTCCAGCAAGTCAGTGCCCAAACGCCCTTAGGCCACCGTCTGCAGGGCAATCGCCTCATCGTTGACAAGGCTTCCTACTGGCGACACTGGACCGGGCCTTCCCACGTGGTCGATGTGCATATAGACGGGACTGTCAAGCCCCATTTTTTTCGCCACGTGTACGACATCATCGCCGAAGATCGCGCGGTATTTGCCAAACCCGTGGACCAACCAGGCATCCGCAAGGCGGACCGGGCGATTATGAACCTCCAGCGCACCCCGACTTTGGAAGCAGACGGCAGCTTGGCCCTCGGCAAAGCCGAGCAACTGATCAAATTCCTCAACCGGGACTTCAAACGCTTCCCCGGCAACGACAGCCAAATCCCCATTGGCGGCCAACTCTTAACCATCGTCGATACCACCCTCAGCAGCGACGGCAAAACCGCAACCCTGAGCCTGCACGACGCACGCACGGGTGTAGCATCGACGCGCGAATTTGGTGCTAAGGACAAAATCCAATTCCCGGTGTACGACTACGTCCAGCGCGTCGGCGTCAGCCGGGTAGGTTCCAACGAGGCCCTAGCCCCCCACATTGTCGATGGCGACCGCACCACCTTTTGGGAACCGGACCTAGCGACCACTCCAGATAAGTGGTGGATCGAAATCGACTTGGGCCGCGCGCTCGTGGTCGAGAAAGTAGTGCTGCACTTTGTCGATGGGACCTTGGGCGATCCCTTCCGCCAGTTCCGCGTCATGCTAGCCCCCCAGCAGAAGCTCATTCAAGCCCAAAGCCGCGTGCTCCAGTTCAAGGTGGTCGGCCAAACCCAGGCGCCCAATACGGACCAGCGGACGATGGCGTTTTCTTCCGCGGACACGCCCGGCTTTTCCGAAGACGACGATGGGCGCACCGAGTGGACCGGCCGCATGGCCCAGACCGTGCGCATTCTCATCGGCGACAGCAAGCTGGGGCGGGCCCACCCCAGCGACGAGGCGGCGTGGGAGGCCCTGCCGGCCGACGAGCGGGGCGACGTGCTCTACTACATCCGCGACGACATGGGCTTTGAGGAGCCAGTGGAGCAGGCTATTTACGAAAGCCTCCCCCAAGCCCAGCAGGGCCGCAAAGAGTACTATATCCGCGAGCGGCCCCGACTGGCCGAAGTCGAGGTCTGGGGCTGGGGCGACAACCTATCGCCCAAGCTAATTGACGGCGGCGGTAGCGTCCGCTTTACCGGGCCGGAAGTCCCGGCTGGGGGCTTTGACGGCGACTGGAACACCACCTTTCGCATGCCGGCGTGGTTTAGTTCCAATCCCACCGCGGGCATTCTCACCGTCGATATTGGCGCCCGCGTCTGGCTCGACGCCATGCGCTTGGCCGTTCCCTTTATTCCCGGCTATATCGCCGAAGCGGCCGACGGCAGCCGCGATCCCAACGGCCGGCTCCGGTGGCGACAAATCAGCCTACCCGACCGCATGGAAGGGGGCTTCACCCGCGCCGCCGACCTTTTTGACCCCCCCCTAGATATCCGCTTCCTCAACCTGCGCCTGCCGGGTATCGCGCGGACTTCGGGCTTTTTCTACGACCTGACCGAAGTCCTGCTCTACACCGAGGGGTTTGTCAGCCACGCCTCGCTGGTGTCCGATATCATCCGCCTGCCGGGGCCGCGCA
Source organism: uncultured Latescibacterota bacterium (assembly GCA_958295495.1). Lineage (GTDB taxonomy): Bacteria > Latescibacterota > UBA2968 > UBA8231 > UBA8231. The sequence continues at coordinate 3,935,348 of OY282352.1, read as the reverse complement.
ACTTCGGCGCCATCCGCTGGGATCCGCCCCCCGGTGCCCAACCGCCCGGCACGACGGCGGAAGTGCGGACGCGCACCGGCGACTTGTTGGTGCAGCAAATTCGCCATTTTGACGTCAACGGCAACGAGAAAACCAAAGAAGAGTGGGACAAACTAATCAGCAGTTGGAAGGGGCCTATCGACACCACCTTTGCCCTCGGCAGCGGCTGGAGTCCTTGGAGCCAGCAGTACCTACAGCCGGGCGACCGCGTCCGTTCCCCCGGACTACGCAATTACCTGCAGGTGCAGGTGCGCTTTACCAGCCAAGATCGCCTACGAGCCGCCTCAATTAGGTCCATCGAAGTAGAGCTGGCCCCTCCGGTGGCCCGCGCCCTGACCGCCGAAGTATGGCCCACGCAGGCCGCGGTCGGCCAATTGGACACGTTCGACCTGTATCTGCGCCCGGTATTCATAGACGAGCCGGCGGCCGACCGCACCCCGGGCTTCGACGAAATCCTCCTCCAAGCTCCTCCCGGGCTCGCGCTCCACCTATTGAGCCTAAGCATGGGGACCGAGGAAGAACTAGGCCGCGGAAGCCCCTTGCAGACGTTTGCCCTAGCAGCCGATGGCCACCTGACCGACGCTGCTGGGACCATCGCCCAAGTGCGGCGCAACCACGCCGACTCCATCTGGGTCCTGCTCCCTCAACTACACCAGACCTTACCTGCAAAGCTGGCGGTCCAGACCTACCACCGCATTACCCCCCAAGGAGCCGAAGTCATAGTTGGCGAGGACGGCGACCCAATCACCGAAGCGGCCTACGGTCTGCTCAACGAGGCCGAGCGCGGCGCCATCCTCTTTTTGCGGCAGACTGCCGACGGTTTGCAAGCGGTCTCTGGCCGCGCCGAGTACGAGGCCCTGCCCCCAGCCGAACAAGGGCCGATTCGCTATTTTCGCAAGCTGCGCGGCGGCGGGGCCCAATCGCCCTTTGACGCCTTGGGCGACTCCCTGACGCGCACAGCCTACCGCGCTCTGCCGGCAGCCGAACGCGGTGCCATCTTGGGGCAAGGCCGCCTGATCCACTTGCGCTTTGCCGCCGCCGTCTTTCGCAACGGAACCACCTTTAAGCCTTTTGTACGCCGCGCCGCTGCTGGCAGCAACGGGAACTTGTGGCAGCAAGCAGATCCGGGCGATGCCACTTGGCTGACGGACAGCCGCCAACTGACGCTGAGCATCCCCGTGGGCGGGCAAGTCCTCGGCGACCTGAGCTTGGCCCCCAACCCATTTACGCCCAACGGCGACGGGGTCAACGACGAACTGACCGTCGCGTTTTCCATCTTCCAAGTGACCCAAGCACGCCAAGTGCGTCTGCGCCTCTACGCACTCGACGGGCGTCTGGTATGGGAAAACCGGACCCAAGTGGCAGGAGGCCCCCAGCAAATCCGCTGGCACGGCCGCGATGCGGCTGGCCGCACCGTGCCGCTAGGACTCTATATATGCCGGATTGACTTCGGCGCCGACTCGGACCAGGCCACCGACACGGCCTTGGCCCGCATCGTGGCCGTAGTCTATTAGTTTACACCAGCCAAAGGGAAGAGTATGGAAGCGATAAGGCTAAATACCGCGTCTGTCTTGGTGGTTTTGAGCGGCTTGCTAAGCCTGGCTTACAGCCAACCCGACTATGGCACGCGGCTGGGCGTCCCCCGAGAAAACGGCGAGACCAGCTATGCCCCTTATGGCCCGGGCGTCCTCTTCGACGCGCTGGACCCGGCCATTAAGAAGTGGTACGTGCCGCAGGAACTCTACAACGAGTACCGCTGGCGCCAGTGGGAGTACAGCAACTACGCCCGCAACCAGTACCAGCGCTACGTCGATATCCAGCTAGAGGGCGACTACTACTACGACCTATTTGGCAACGCCGTCACCCGCGGCTGGCTCATCTTTAGCAACTCGCAGACTCAGCCGCGGCAATTTGGCAGTTCGCTGGTCAAGGCCACTCGCTTCAATAACTGGTTTTCGGGCGTGGCTATTGCCTCGGACAGCAAGGGTCAGTACCACTACGCCCTGACGGTGTCGAATCGCCTGCGGACCACGCTCACCCCGATGAGCTTTTCCAAACCCTCTTGGGACGGGGTGCAATTCGACATGGCGACCGACAAGTACCAAGGCACCGTCATCTACTCGCGCCTTAGTTCCCCCGGCGGGGCTTCAACCGACAACACCGAAGTCCTCACCACCAACCTCACCACGCTAATGGGCGGTCGGGCCACCGCGCAGATCGGCGACTTTACCCAAATCGGCGTCCACTTCGTCAACACCCACCAGTCCAACACCCTGCGCGACGGCTTTAAGGGCAACCCCATTGCCGGGGCCTTGACGGTTGATCAGAACCAGACCGTTTCCTTTATCGAACTGGTCCTGCGCGACGACTCGCCCGCAGACGGCAGCGGTGGCGCGGCCTTCTTCCCGGTGGGTTCGGACATCCTCATTACCTACAATGACGGCGCGGTTGACCACGGCCGGGAAATCCGCTTTGAACCCGCCATCCAAGGGGGGTTCGTCCAAGAAGGCTTCATCTCGGCCGATGGGCCCGAAGAGATTCGCCTACTCTACGACTTTGACACGCCGGCCTTCGTCAACCGGGCCTCGGGGCCCAAAGAAGAAATCGCCAAGGTCGAGTTCGAGCTGACCATTGGCAACGACTATCAGGTGTGGGTGACGTCCAACAACCAGACCAATCGCAGCGGCGAACCCGTGCTGTTGCTAGTGGCGCAGGCCGAGGGCAACGTGCAGGACAACACCAACCTGCGCATCCTCAAATTCGAGTACGGCTTACCTACGGCGACCCAAATTATCGGAGCGACCCTAGAGCTGAAAGATGTGGCCGGCTTCAACTTCTACGGCGAGTACGATCTGAGCGTGGCCTACCGCAAATACCCCAGCGTGACGCGGACCAGCCACACCACTGCGGCTGGCGTGGCCGGGGAGCAGGTCGAGCCTGCTTGGATGATCAACCTGTCTAAAGTGGCCCATCCTTGGTTCTTTTTTGGCGAAGCCTACAGCATGGACCCGCTCTACAACACCCGCACCTTTGTCACCGGCTCGGCCGGTAATATCGACTACGAAAACGAGCGCTTTCACGTGGTGGAACTAGTAGAGGACAACGACGATCAAGACCGGGCACCCGACCTAGTGCGCGCCGATTCCCAAGCCGGCGACCGCCGGGTCTTCCCCGGCTGGGACGAAAATTACGACTTCATCTCGGACTTCAACCAAAACGACAACCTGACCATCTCCAATGGCATCCCCGACTACGACGAAGCCTTCCTCAGACACCGCGTTGACCGACCCGACTTCCTCTACGGGATCGACATGAACAACAATCTGTGGGTTGACCGCTTTGAAAACGACGAATCCCCAGACTACCCCTATCAGAAAGACCACCGAGGTTTCAACGCGTATATGGGGTACCGGCTGACCCCGGACATCCGCTTTACCATCGGGCACCTGCGCGAGGAACTGATCTCGGCCGACAAGCGCAATCACACGTCTTACGCCCTGTTTAGCCTAGATCGGGACGATCCCCAACAAGGACGCTTCCGCTTTATGCAGATGGTCAAGCTAGCCCAAGACAATATGCCGGACGACCTGCTGCAGTGGTTCCCCGAAAACACGCAGCGCGACGGCCAGCTACAAAAAGTGGTAGATCCTCTTTTGGCCCAAGACACTTGGATCAATACCACTTGGCTGGGACACACCTACAACCGAAGCGGCTTGGAGACGTACAACTATTTCAACTTGGAGCTTTTTCACCAGCGCGACGAAGCGGCCCTGCGCGAGACGGACTCCTTTTTGGGCGTCATCAACAAACTCAGCTATCGCTACGATCTGGGCAGCGTCCAACTCGAGCCGCGCTGGAAAAGCGAATTTCGTCGCCAGACCGTCGGGCTGTTCACCGCTGCTGAGGAGACCGTGCTGACCGAGATACTGGGGTTCCTCTTGGGGTTTCCCATCCTCAACAACACCCGCATTCAAACCGGGATCGAGTACTCTTTCGCCAACGATATGAAGCGCGACAACAACGATTTCACCGGGGTCGCCGGCGCCTTGCAGCTAGCCAATGTGAGTTCCTACCTAGGCTACGAGGTATCCGCCCAAGTGGGTCTCAAAGCAGATTGGCGCGATTTCAAAAGCATCGAACGCGAATCGGAAATTCTGACCCAAGGTTTTATCACCCTATATGCTGGCTTGGGCAAATAAGGCGCGTGCGCTGCACGGCCCCATGCTGGCCGCCTTAGCCGTCTTGGCCCTAGGCCTGCGCTTAGGCTACCTGTTCCAAGCCGCCGACGGTCCTTTTTTTGACGCGCCTATTGTAGATGCCAGAAGCTATACCGAATACGCCCGCGAACTGGCGGCCGGCCCTTGGGCTGGGCGTCCGATGCCGTTTTGGCAGGCTCCTTTTTACCCGTATTTCCTAGCCGTTCTTTTTTCTCTTTTTGGCGAAAACTACTACCTGCCGCGCCTGCTCCAAGCCCTAGCCGGCACGGCCACTTGCCTGCTCGTCTGCACGCTAGGCCGCGCGGTCTTTTCGCCGACCGTGGGCTGGATGGCCGCCCTAGGCGCGGCTGTGTACGGCCCCTTCCTCTACTTTGAGGGCGAACTTTTGCCCACGACTTGGGCCGTGCTTTTCGACGCGGTGCTGCTGGTGGTCTTGTTGTGGGGCCAGCGCCGGGGCGGCGCCCTTCCCGCGCTTATCGCCGGTCTCGTCCTAGGGCTGGGCACTTTGGCCGTGCCAAATGTGTTGCTCTTTGCGCCGGTAGCGGCTTGGTGGGTGTATCGCTGGTGGCCCGCTTTGGCAACCGGCCGCCGCGCCTTCCACGTGGCGGTCTTGGCCGCCGGTCTGCTGCTGGTGGTAGGCCCGGTGACCCTGCGCAATCGCATCGTCGGCGGCGAGTGGGTGCTCATCTCCTTCAACGCGGGGGTCAACTTCTACCTCGGCAACAACCCGGACTACGACCGCACCGTAGCAGCGCGGCCCGGAGCCGGGTGGAGCGAGGTGGTTGACTTGCCTCAACGCGAGGCCGGCATCACCCAGCCGGGTGCTGGCTCGAACTACCTTTTGGGCAAAGCTTGGGAATATATACGCACCGATCCGAGCGGCTATTTGGCCCTGCTTTTGCACAAGGGCTATCTATTCTGGCACGGAGCCGAGATTCCCCGCAATAGTGATCCGTACTCCGCCGCTGAGTACTCGCCGCTGTTGCGCCTTTTGCTGTGGAAGTACGGCCTCGCGTTTCCCTTTGGTTTGGTCTCGGCCCTCGCCCTGCTCGGGGCGGCCTACGTCCTGCTCAAACCGGAACGCCGCACCCCGGCGACCTATCTCGTCTTGCTCTTTGCGGGGATCTATATGCTGTCGGTGGTGTTGTTTTTCGTCACCGGCCGCTATCGCTTGCCGGCCGTGCCCTGCCTCTTGCTGCTGGCCGCCTATGGCGCTTGCACCTTGGCTGGTTTGCGCCGTAGGCCTTTGTATCTGTCGGCGGGAGCCCTCGCCTTATTGCTGTTGGTCACCAACGCCGGGACCGCAACGACTAGCCCGGATGTGGCCGCCTTCCACCACTACTCGCTGGCCGCGGTCTATGAGAGCAAAGGCATGAAAACCAACGCCTTGCAGCACTATCGCCGCGCCATCGAACTCGCCCCGGCCCACCGCCGCGCCCTGCTGGGCCTAGCCTATATGTACGGGGCGACCCAGCGCTACGATGATGCCGCCCACACGTGGCGGCAATTCCTCGACCACTATCCCGACCAAGACGACGTCCGCCTCCAGCTAGCGGATTTTCTCCGGCTGCGGGGCCAGCCCCAAGAATCGGCGGTCGAGTACCAAAAGCTCCTAGTGCGGCAACCGACCCAAGCCCACCTGTACCTCCGCCTCGGTCGGGCCGAAGCCGCTGCTAGACGGCTGCCCCAAGCCGAGGCGGCCTATCTCCGAGCACTCGAATTAGGCTCTCAGTCGGCTCATTACCTACTAGGTCAGCTATACGAAAACCAAGGCCAGCCCGCACGCGCCGAACAAGCCTATCAGCAGCTAATAGCCCATCAACCCGATCATCTCGCCGGGTTGTGCCATTTAGCCGATCTGCTGCTAAAGCGGGGGGACGAGGAAACAGCCAAGGGCCATTTGCTCGCGGCGCTGGTGCTCAATCCCGACAACGCGCACGCCTTGCGCAGCATGGGCACCTTAGAGGCCAACCAAGGTCAGTACCGCCAAGCCCTTCAGCGCTTTGAGCGCATCTTGCAACACCATCCCCGCGATTTGCAGGCCCGCCGCTCCCTATCCCACCTCCTGCTCAAAATGGGTCAGCGCACACGCGCCGATGCCGAGTACGCCCGCTACCAGCACCTAAAGCGGCAGCAGCGCATGCAGCAACAGACGCTGGAAAAAACCAAAGAGCTAGCCGACCAATTGCGGCAGATGTTCAAAGCGCACTAAGCTCCTACAGGGTGTTGCGTTGAATTGGCCTCTGTCTAGTCCCTCCTGATGTCCAGCAGGACATATACAGCGAAGGCGCGTCGGTCCCTGACAGGTGCATTGGAAAAGTGGTTGATAGCATTCTCGGCAACAGCAATGTCCTGAATGACGTTGGATCTGGAAAAAGCCGTATCGGGATCATAGGCTGCTGTTGCATCGGGATCGTAATCAGCACCATGCCGTTTCTTCTGCATGTCGACGAATAGGTCTGCGAAATCCTGAATCTCATCCGGAAATTTTGCGATGATGTGCTGGCGTTCGCAGCGTTGTCGTGCGGGACCGTGCTGCAATGCCCGGTATGCCTGACGCCACGCCGCTCGGCTGCGGTTTGATCCAGAGCCACCGACGACCATATCGGCACAACAGGCCGCTAGGCAGTGGAACAGTGCATAGTACGTCGTGCTGACAGCACGGCGGAGGTTTGTCTCCCGCGGCCGGCCCCGCCTGTTGGCACCAGCTAAATCTTGGGCTGTCACGATAAAATCAATTGCTTTCAACGCTTGCCTCCGGGTGGCGTCGCCGCCACTTGCGATACAAGCTCAGCCACTCGGACTTCTCGACAAACGACGGGCTAGGGAATTGTTCTATACCCGCCGCAATCAGCTTCGGCTTAATGCGTCTTATTAAGCCCGAGGTCCAACCGGGATCGAGCTTTTTCTGATCGCCATCGAAGACAATGGTAATGCGAAGGTATTCTTTGCCGTCGCCATCGCCGAATTCATCAACGAGTGGGACGACCCGAATCGGATCGAACACGAACTCATCGTCGGTAAAGCGTTCCGCCAAGGTCTCGCGGACAATGGTTTTGACGATCTCATCACGTTCCCGCGTCATGGTGTGCCTCCTTCGTTTGATTTTTTATGGAGGATTGCTAAGTACACGACACTACGGTTTCAGCCGGGGGGCGGGCAAGATGCCCGCCCCCCGGGAACGCTCGAAAAGACGCGCACTCAACGTAGGGGCGTGTACTTAGGTAGGATTGTTTTCATATCCTGCCGATGGGTCTCCACAAACCGAATACTTGTCTTTAACTCGCCTAATTTCAGCGGCACCTCGAGATCGTCCGAGTCTTTCAAAGTGCGATGCAATTCTTTCCTGGCGTCTTCGTCGCGTATCACGAATTCCTTGTACCTTGCCGCGCACAGCGGGCATAACGCGAGGAATTGAGCTTCGTATTCCTTTGGAAAAATAGTCTTTTGAAGTGCCTCTACTGCCTCAAAGTAATACTCGCCATCTCGTTTTTTGAACGGCATTTCCTCCTTGCAAATCTGACACACCATCTCACCAAGATCATTCGTATATTGCTCTCTAAGGTCGATTTTAGGTTCAATGTCTCCTCGTGATATGCGGACGCTTCTCTCTCGGTCCTCGTATTCTTTATCAGAAGCGTTGGCGAGCTGTTCCTCAACTTTTTCTTGCCTACGACTCGGATTCGTTGGCGTTCTCTCTGGAAATATCGGCCTCTGCTGCTGAGCCTTATGCTGCTGAATAAATTTTTCTATCACTTTGGGATCCTTTTTGTTTATCTCTGCTAAATCTTGAGCTTGCTCGACGGAATCAAATCCCATGCTTTTAGCAGCCTCTTCCTTGAGTTGATATTCTTGAGTAGCTTGTTCCTTTTCTCTTTGTTCCTTTTCCTTACGATCCCGCCTGCTTTTTCCGAATTCGACTGCTACTAACCATTGTGCTCTAGCCTCATACGAAAACCCTTTCGGGAATAACTCTGCAACGGCTTCAGAAGGCTTCACGAATTTCTTTATACCGTTTTCTACTTGCGGCACCCACTCTCCTTTTCTTAACCTCCAGACAAGAGTAGAATTCGCTGTCTTGATAGAATAGCTGGCATTTGGTCTATAACTAGCTTCGAGACAATCATCAGATAATCCATTCATCGTATTCCATATAAGCTGAGACTTTCTCAAATCGGGGTCATTCAATAATACATCGGACTCCGGTATATCATAGTCTATACTCGTTTCATAGTGGGTTATCTTACCTCCATATCTTTTTAAATTTTCCGGATGATTCCACGAGACAGGTTGTTTTTTAACGCATAGTTTAGTTCGTACACCAACTCCTTTTGCAAACTTTCCGATTTTCTCGGCACTAATCCCGCACTTTTCGTACTCTTCGGATAATGCCCAACATTGTGCCTCATCACCTAATGCTTCATAATAGGCTGATAATCCAGTTTTATAGAACGGCGAATCGAGATAAACCTCATTCGGCTCGCCCCACTTCCCGTCAGTCATTTTGAATATGGAGTAAGATTTGAACACATCTGCTTGATCGGGATATTTTTCCACAAAATCAATGAAACGCTTGATGTCCTTGTCCTTAATTTTTGATGCAGATCCTTCATTACTTCCATATCTATGCTTCAGAATGGCCTCAATTCGCTCTTTCTCACCGACTTCACGAACACCGATTTTTTCAAGGAATTCGCGGACTTTATCCTGTTGATTCTCGTCTTTGCCCGCCGTATAGAGCCCCTTGGCAACACGGGGCATAGCTTTATCATGTTCCACTCCATCGCTTGGGAAAAAGAAATCCCTTCCTCTTCTATAGATTTTATCGCTGCAGCGAACAATGTGAAGGTTCTGTAACTTGTGAAGGTTCTGTAACTTGTAGGACCTATCCCTTTCTAATTCGTCCAATAACAAGACGTAGAATCTCTGGTGCCACTCGTATGTTTTTCTTTTAAGCCATTTTATCATCATATCAGACTTTTCAGATGATTCATCTACAAGGTCTGAGATAGCCCATCGTTTGATCTTCAACATGGATAAAAAACGATCTTCCCGCTGGTTTTGTTGCGGAGGGTTTGCAATCCACAGCGGTGGGGAGTGTCCTTTACCTAGAATCGTCGCCAAATCTTTGTCGTCGATAAGATCGGACAGCCGCGCCGCCCCTCTGAAGGCATCCTTTGCAGGAGCATGACCTCCCTGTTTCATCGGGACCAGTTCTTCGTTATTGAACTCCTCAACTAGTCTATCCATAATTGGCTCGTAGAACCGAGATAGATTGTCTTGATCACTAGGGAGCGTTGCCAAAAATCCTACGGTCAACAGCCCTCGGTCGCGTATAGTGGTCATTGATTCCGCGATTAAATCCGCCAAGTGATCCCGCAACTCATCATTTTCCGGGCAATCGCGGACGCTGTCGCGGGCAACGGTTGAAGCAAAAGGTGCGTGGAGATGAAACCGCAGATTGGACGTTTCCTTTTCAGCCGGAAAATAAATTGAAACCTTGCCGGGCAACGGTACAATGCCCCATTGCTCTGAGCTCTTCTTTTGTTTCTTTCGCTTCTCTGTCTTCTTCTCCAAATGGAAAGCAGCGGCAATTCGGCACGACTTCAACTCACCGCCTTCATTTTTCACTTCGACCTCCTTTTCAAATCGAAGAAAAGAGACCGAAGTCGGTTCCGAGTCTCCGGGGCGCTGGACGAGAATTTCAATTCTGTTTTCCCGACCTGTTTCTCTCCGTTCGATAAAACCCTCGGTCGAATCAGGCAGCCGATATTCTATTTTTTTGATATTGCTGAGAAAGAGAAGCGTACTTTCGTCCAACTGCCGCAGATTTTTTTCTATTTCAGCACGAGCTTTTTCAGGTGGCTTTGCGTCATTATCAAAAGGGAAAGAGAAGTAGGTCTGTCCCTCGCCCCGAGGACAGGAAGCTAATTCTTCCGTATCGGGCACGACTAAATCACGAATGCGGAAATGATATTCGCCCGATGCAATTTCAGGCGTCTCCGTATAGGCAAATACCGCCTTGAAACCAACACCAAACTTGCCGATGCTCGTATGATCCTCTCTCTTCTTGTTGCTGGAGCCGATGCTTGTAATAGAATCCACATCCTCCGAATCGAACAGCCGACCCCCATTATGTTCAAATTCGACGCGGTCCTCTCTGAGAGTGAAGCGCACCTCTGTTGCGCGAGCATCCTCGGCATTTTGCAGAAGTTCATAAGTGAAGTGCGCGTTGTCGGGATACAGATCGGTTAGTAAACGCTTGATGCCATCATCAAAGCCGTTTTCGCGGTTCGCCTTTACCCACTTCAAACGCTTCTGCCGCAATGCTTCCAAGCTCATTGTGTTTCCTTCTCAATGTTGAGAATCCCATACGCCACCGGCTCAGCCACAATATCGACTTTCTCCTCGGCCCTACTCAACTCCTCAATGCGCCGATTGTAGTCAGCTTCTGCCCGGTCTATCTGCGACCACCGCATTCTCTGTATCTTCTCATTACTTGCCTTTTCAAGCTGCTCCCCAAGCAGTGCCATCTGCGCCCGATGGCTCGTCGCCAAACTCTCTCTGCGGTACGCTGCCAACTCCTGAGTCCGTTGCCGATGCTCCGCCCGTGCCTCAGACCACAGCCGATGATGCTGTGTTTCCAGTTCGTCCCACTCGCCCTGTTCCCCTGCCTCGGCATCCTCCGCTTGCTCGAGAAGGCGACCCAAATGCGGCGTTACCGCGTCCGACGAGGCAACCAACTTGAGCTTCAAATCCTCCCTAATACCGTAGAACCGCCACTGGTAAACGACGAACTGATACCGGCCAGCAGGCACCTCATCGGTCTGCACCTTTAGATGGACGACGGCCCGTTCATCGCTATCAAAAAGCCGGGCTGCCTGTTTCACCAAAGGATGCAGCGGCGTGACGAAAGCGGCCTCTGGATACTGGGTAGCGCAATCCTGATCAAAGGTTATTTGTAGATGCGGATCACCCCCCTTCAGCCACTCTTCCCACTTCCGATAGGTACTCTGCCTAGGGAGTTTTTGGAAATCGTCCAACAAGCGGTTGCGCCCATCCTGCGAAAGCCGCAGCGTTTTCAGAGGCTTCTCGCCGAGGATGAAATCCCGCTCTTCTTCGCATTGCTGCTGCAAATAGAGCGCGACGAGCCTTTGCAGCGAACCCGGCGTCAACCAAAAGCTCGAAGCGTCTTTAATCTCCTTCTGCATCTGGTCTTCAGGCAGGCGAATGCCAAAAAGCTCCATCTGCTTCTGTTCCAACTTTTCCTGTTCTTGTATCAAGAGAATTTCATTGTCTGCCAACTGCTGGAGTTTGGCCTGCCGCTCCGCTTCGCTCAAGGCATAGTTCTCGGCGATGTTCTTTATTTTTTTGGAAATCGCCCCGAGGATTTCTTCGCTACCGCCGAGAGCCTGCTCAAACACGCCTATGCGCTTTAGGCAACGGTCGTAAATGTCCGCGTCAACAGTGCCCGGCGTAATCAGGTTGACTATGGCGACGCTCTCGCTCTGCTGACCGTTGCGGTCAATGCGACCAATCCGCTGCTCGACGCGCATCGGATTCCAAGGCAAGTCGTAGTTCACAATGCAATCGCAAAACTGGTAATCCAAGCCCTCGCAACCAATCTCCGAAAACAGCAAAACATCGAAAGCGTCGCTGTCCTCGCGCGGTTTCTCGAACAGACGCCGCAGTTCAACGCGCTCCTCATCTGGCGTCCCGCCGTGGACCATGGCGACGCGCACACCGTCGGCCTTGAGCTTCTCGTAAAGATAGTGCAGCGTGTGGCGAAAGCTGCTGAACAGCATGACCTTGTTGTTGGGCAGGGCTTGCTTGTCCCGGATGACTGTGCGCAGGGCTTCCAACTTTGGATCGCGGGGGTCAAACGCACGCGCTTTTTCAAGTACACCCTCGATCTGGGATTGAATCGCGCCGACGGCATCGCTTGTCGGGACGTGTTCCCCGTCGTCAGCTTCCTCCCACTCCAATTCGTCGAGCCGGCGATGCAGAATGCTCTCGAGGAAAGGGACCAATCCATACAGGCAACTCGCGGCCTGGCGTCTAATCGTAGTCATCATAAACTTGACGTTCTTATCCCCTTGCAGTCGGCTGAATATGTCTGCCTGAACAGCGAGCAACTCGTCGTGAAGTTGCTTTTGGCCGGGAGTAAACTCAACACGTACCGTTTCCGGCTTCCGCACAGTAAACGCCCCAATATCGCGCCGTCGCGTCCTGTTGATCATGCTCGCAAAAGTATGCAGCGCTTCCAGGTCCGTGATGAGTTGAATGCGTTCGTCCGTAGCCACGCACCCCTCAGCAAGTTGTTCCCTGACTCGCTTAAATTCAGGATTGCGGCTTAGAATGGATCGGCCCCAATCCGTAGTGACCGCTTCGTCGAGTGCTTCCATGGCCTGAGTCGTCCAATCTGCCACTTGGGTCCGCGCATGGTCCACCGCTTTATTGATAAACGGATTTGGCGCGGCTCTATATGCTTAAAGCTCTCCATATCCTGAATCAGGTCAGGCCGCAGTACGTTCAGCAGCACAAACAGGTCTTCGCTGCCAAGCTGAATCGGGGTCGCGGTCAAAAAGACCGCAGCCTCGGCGCAGTCACAGAAAAACCGGACGGCCTCGTGAGAACGGGTGTTCGGATTGCGAATATGATGCGCTTCATCCACGATCACGAGATCGAAACGCGGTGGCGGGTCCAAATCCAACAGCCCTTTACCCTTCCCTTCTGGCCCGTAAAGAAGCACTTCGTCGAACAGCGAGTACGGGAGAATCGCTTTCTGATGCTGAGCGGGCCATTCGCCTTCCAGAGCCATCTCCTTAATGCAATACCTCAGCGTCGGGCCGTCCAAATGGGTGAACTGTTCGCCAAACCGCTTCATCTCACTTCTCCACTTGCCCTCGGTCACCAACGGACGGGGACATATAGTGAGTACAGACTTGATCTCCCGCCTCGCTTGTAGCTCCCGCAGGATCAATCCGGCCTCAATGGTCTTGCCGACCCCGACGCCATCTGCGATCAACAAGCGAGGACGGTCCGACCGAATGAACCTCAACACGGGCCGGAACTGATACGGAATGAAATTGACGCGCGCCGCGTTCAGCGAATACAACGTCGATAGGCTGGGATGCCGAATCTGTAGCGCGGTCAGGGAAGCGTGGAACCGATCGCACGAAAGCGGCTGCAACTCGTCAGCGGGCTGATCCTCGGCCTGCAACTGGGAGGCGTAATACGTCTGCCTTCTGCCATCCACAAACACCTTGACCCGGCTTTCATCCTCGCCCGGCAGAACTTCCACAACCGCACCTTTCACAGAAGTATCTGACTTTAAGACGACGATTTGACCCGGTACAAACTCCGTTTGGTTTGACATATACGTTGGCACCTTTTCGGCTGTTTGCGAAGCTAGGGAGCGGTGGGTATGCGCTAGCTCCCTTTTTTTGGCCATCTGCACGGCACTGGCGGCAAGCAGACGACCGAGCACTTCCAAATTGATCATTCGCGCATGTTCGCAGACGGCTAGTACTTGGCCAAAATGCGTATCGAGCGATTGGCGTATCTGGTGTTTTCCATTTACGCCGCCATCGGTCTGTAGCCGACTAAAATCTCGGCGGCCTTGGCGAGGTGATAGAGTCCGATCAATTCGAGCGCGACCGCCTTGGCATGGGTCGGTTCTCGTCCTGCCAGATAATTTTTTTCAAAATCAGGTTGGGCATCGCGCAGGCGGGAGATTCGGGCCAAAACCACGGCGAGGTCGGCGTAGCGATCCATGCGAACCAGCCGTAGCCAAACGTCGAGGACAGTCGCCCAAGTGCGCTCGTGCCAATTTTCCGAATTAACGGGAAGCTCAGCCCAAGGTTCCTTCTCCAACCACTGCTCTGCATCAGCCCCTCTATCGCCCAATACGGCGAGGCTGCCCGCTCTCAATAGGGATTTCCCGGCATCGAGTGGGTCAGTCGGACGAGACAAGGCGCACAGCAAGCAAAAGGCATCAGCAGCGGCGAGTTTTAGTTCCCTTTGTTTCTTTTTGTCATCCGCTACGTCCTCAAGCACGAGATCAAGCACAGCCATTTCCAGCACATCGGCAGCACGTCGGATCAATTTTTCGTCTGCCCACTTGTGCGAATTCTGTGCATGTTGAGCTAGATTCAGCGCCTGTTGGCGCATCTCTTCCTGTTCTTCGAGCAGCCAATGACTCATGGATCACCTCCAAGTGTAAGAGATGGAAGGGCACCGATGGCTCAAGGCAGATAGTTCCCCGCCATCGTTTGTCCTCGTTCCTGTAAATCCAGCTCATTGGGCTGCGTGTCCCGAATCAGAACCCCAAAGAGCGCAATCGCCTTGTTTCCCGACTCAAAGAATAGACTAACCGCAGCGTTGAATGATGTTTCATGATCCGTTCCTTTACAACGGGGTAAAAGCCACATAAGAAGTTGACAAATCAAGGACAGATCGTTTGCTAAGTTGTCTAGCTATCGCAAAGCCTTGCCGCAACTTCGTTGGACATGAACGCATTAAACGCGTCGCCCCTAGTACCCCAACCCGCGCAAATAGTGGCGCATCCCCGCACTCCGCCGCGCCTCGCTGACCGCGTCCTCACCCTCGTAGGCCGGCTCGCCCGGACAACTGGTCACCCAGCGCTCAAAGCCCCGCTCGGCGAGCGCGTTGAGCACCCCGGCAAAGTCGAGGCATTCGCCCTCGCCGACCGAAACCCACTCGGGATTGTAGCACCCCGGCTCGCGCACCGTGCAAGACGTATAGTCCTGTAGGTGGACGTAATTGAGCTGATCCCAAAAGTCCGTCAGCGACTGCACCGGATCGTAGCCCCACAACTCAGCGTGCGAGACATCGATGCACAGCCGTGCCTCGTCCAGCAAACTCATGTACAGCCGCCAGTCCTCGGCCGAATCCACCAGCAAGTTGGTGTGGATGTGGTAGCTTAGCTCCAACCCGTACTGGGCCGCGTATTCGGCCCACTGTTCGGCCCCCTCGGCCGCCCGCTCAATATCGGCGCGTTCCACCGGTCGCCCCTCTGGCTTGCGACCGCTCATAAACATAAAGCAATCCACGCCCATCTCGGCGGCGAAATCCATCCGCCGCTTGTTGCGCTCAGTGTGCTCCCAGTCGCGATCTTCGGGCGAGCCGCTAGCCGTAAACACGCACAGCGGCATATCCGCGTCCGCGCACACTTGCTTCAGCCGCTTCGGCGGCCCCAACCAGTCGAGAGGCAACCGCCCCTCCCAGCCATCCCAGCCAGCCTTTTTGAGCTCGGGCAGGGCCTTTGCCAAATCCGGCTGCCGCCAGCGCAGGGTCGCGTATCCCATCTTGAGTGCCATAATCCGCCTCCTTTGTTGTGGTTAGTGGTTAGTGACCAGTCCCAATCTCCCTCGTCCCTGTGTGCGGAGACTGACCACTTATTGAAAACTACGGGCAAGTTCGTTGCCCTTTTCTGACATCGCAACGATATTTTGCCCACCATGGAAAATGCTCCTTCTCTCTCGCGCGGCCAAGTGCATCGCGCCCTCCACTCCTTCGTCGTCGCCAGCGGCTTGTGGGGTGCTTGGGGGCAAGCCTGTGGGTTGGGGACAGCCGCCTTTACCGGCTTCGCCCTGTACTTGGGTGCCGATGGTGCCTTTATCGCCCTCTTCACCTCGGCCGCGTACTTCCTCGCTCTGACGCAATTGCTCGCCCCCCTGCTGAGCGCTCGCGTCCGCGACAAGAAGCGCTTTGTCGTCGTCGGTGGCTACGTGGAAGTCGCCTTTCGCGGGCTACCGCTGGTCATCCCCCTCTTCGTCCCCGAGCAGTACCGGCTCGCGGCCTTGGTGGCCATGGTCTGCCTCAGCATGTTCAGCGGCTATGCGATTTCGCCCTTTTACAGCACTTGGATCGCCAACGCCGTGCCGGAGAATATCCGCGCGCGCTTTGCCAGCCGCCAGACCATCGTCAGCACCATGGTGGCGATGGTTGCCGGTTTTGCAATCGGCCAATTCCTCGACCTTTTCCCCGAAGGAGGCGGCTTTGTCTGGGTCTTTGCGGCTGGGACGCTCTTTGGACTCTTGGGCTACTCAAATCTCCTCCGCGCCCCCTTTCTCCAACAGACGGCCGCCACCGACGAACAAAGCACGCGCTTGGGCGACCTCTTGCAGCCCTTCCACGACCCCAACTTCCGCCGCGCCGCCCTCTTTTTTGGCCTGTGGACCTTTGGCGTTGGGCTGGCCGGGCCGCTCTACAGCGTCTTTATGCTCGACCGCCTGCAGATCTCCTATACCGAGGTCTCGATTTTCAACGCCCTGTTCATGCTGACCAGCATCGCTGGCTACCGGCTCTGGGCCGGGCTCATCGACCGCTTCGGCTCCAGACCCGTACTGCAAATCCTGATGACGCCGGCCGCGTTCCTGCCTTTAGTCTGGGCCTTCAACCAGCCGGGGGCCTACCACCTAGTACCCGTGGCCTTGGTCCTGAGCGGCCTCCTATTCTCCGGGATCGGGGTTGGCATCAACCCCCTGCTTTACGGCCTGCTGCCCCAAGGCCAGAGACGCACGATGTACCTGGCAACTTGGTCGGTGACGGTCAACCTAATGGGGGCACTCGGCCCCTTATTGGGCGGCCTGCTCGTCGCCCAACTAGAGGGCTTGCGCTTTTCCGCGTTCGGCGTACCCATGGGCGATTTACAAGTCATCTTTGTCCTCAGCACCTTGACCCGGCTAGCGCCCTTGTTCATCCTCCGCACCGTCAAGGACGCGCGGAGTGCGACTTCGCGCAGCCTGCTCTCGCGGATGCTGCGCGGCAACGTCCTCAGCTACGCCTACAACGCCACCATTTTCAGCTTGGCCACGGCCGAGGGAACTAGGGCGCGCGCCGCCGAGGCCTTGGGCCGTTCGGGCAACCCCCTCGCCATCGAGCAATTGGTCCAAGCCCTAACCGACGCCAGCCCTCAGGTGCGCCGCGCCGCCGCCCGTGCCTTGGGCGAGAGCCGATCGGAAAGCGCGGCCGATCCCTTGGTGCGCGAGCTGCTCGACGGGGCCTCGGACATCCGCAGCGAAGCCGCTGAGGCCCTCGGCCGCCTCGGATATTCCACGAGTATCGATCCGCTAGTCGACGCGCTGACCGACGCCGACCCCCGGGTGCGCATCAGCGCCATCCGCGGCCTAGCCAGCCTCCGCGGAGACGAAGTCCACGAGCTATTATTCTGGCAATTTGGCAGCGATTTCGACCCCCTGACGTTCCCGACGCTAGTCGATGTTCTCGGCGAGCGTCAAGATCGCCGCATCGTCAGACCCGCGCTAGGCCACCTGACCGACTTTCCCTCCCCGGCCGTGCGCTTGCAGCTACTCAACGGGATCTGCCGCGCGCTAGGCGCTGGCGACCAGTTCTACCGCTTGCTCTCACGCGAGGAAACCGACCGCGTCGCCACCATCACCCGCCTGCTGCGCCGGGCAACCGACTCCTTGGGCGCGGCCCGCTGCATCAACGCCGAATACCGCACCCAGTTAAAGACCCTGTGCCGGGAGGTGGTTGTCGCTTATGAAGAGGAAAAGGCCGAGGCACTAGTCGAAGCCATGCGGCAGGTCGTGCGCGCCGTGCGCGACGGACTCTCCGCCACCGGCGACCAAGCATACGCTGTGCTGTCGGTGTACGTGGTTCTCATCGCCATCAGCCACTTCATCAACAGCCCGGTGCGGCAAGAGTCCCCCGTTGCCCAAGAGATTTTTCTCACCGTTTGTCTCGCGCGCTTAGGGGCCTTGATCCGCCAGATCGACGACAGCTAAAAGCTGCTGCTCAGGATCGGCCGCGATGCACCCAGCGGATCCGCACCAGCTCCTTGAGATTGGCCAGCGTCCCCGTCACCGGGTTAAAGCGGCTGTCCGGGTCGAAACGCCACTTCACGGGGATTTTTGCAATCTGGTAGCCCAATTGGCGCACCAGCAGCAAAAGCTCCACGTCGAACATAAAGCCGGCGACCTGCTGCCGGGCGCAGAGGTCGCGCGCCACCGCGGCCTGAAAAAACTTAAATCCGCACTGAGTGTCGCCGAACTCGCCCAAGTCCATCAGCGTGCGCACGAGCCAGCCAAACGCCTCGGTCCCCCACTGCCGGTAGTGCCGGCGCACAACGACGAATTCGGTCGCGCTCAGCGTCCGGTCGCCGATCACCCCGTCCCACCCAGCGGCCAATAGGGGCATCACCTCATCGAGCGCGGCAATGTCGGTCTTGTAGTCGCCGTCCATAAAGCCGATGTAGCGGCCTCGGGCCTCGGCCACGCCGCGCTGCACGGAATAGCCCTTGCCGCGATTGCGGTCGTTTTGCACGCAGCGGACTTGCGGATGCTCGCGGGCGCACTCCGCAATGCAGGCGGCCGTGCGGTCGGTGCTGCCGTCATCTACGGCCAGCAATTCATAGGACCACGGCCGCTGCCCCAGCAACGCGAGCGTCCGCTCCAAGGCGATGAGAATCCGCTTCTCTTCGTTGTACGCGGGTATGACGATGCTCAAATCCATATCGCAATTGCAGCGGCCCGCTTGACGCCTCCAGCCGCCGCGCCTATAATCCGCCGCAACCTGTACCCCTAAGCCCTATGAGAAAGACCGATGAGCGAGGGAACGCTTTTTAGCAAAATCATCCGCCGCGAAATTCCCGCCGCCATCGTCTATGAGGACGACGACTGTCTGGCTTTCCGCGACATCCAGCCCCAAGCCCCGACGCACATCCTCGTCATACCCAAGAAAGTCGTCGCTGGCGTGCAACACGCCGCTCCCGAACACGGCCCCCTGCTCGGGCACCTGCTGCTCAAGGCCAGCCAGATCGCCGCCGAGCAGGGCCTAGCCGCAACGGGCTACCGCTTGGTCATCAACGCCGGCGACGACGGAGGGCAAACAGTAGCCCACCTCCACGTCCACCTGCTCGGCGGCCGCCCCATGCGGTGGCCGCCCGGATAAAAAAAGAGGCGATGCCACGTCGGGCACCGCCTCGCAAGCACTCTTAAAGCAGGGGGTTTAGATGGTCTGTATCAGGACGTAGCCATTGGTCCCCCCCGGGACGGCCCCCTTGAGGAAGAGCAAGTTGCGATCCGCGTCGATCCGCTCGACCGTCAATCCCTTAGTGGAGACCCGCTTGTTGCCCATCTGGCCGGACATTTTCTTACCCTTCCACACCTTGCCCGGGGTCGTGCCTTGGCCGATGGAGCCGCCGTGGCGCACGGTATTGGGCGTGCCGTGGCTGGCGTTCTTGCCGCGGAAACCGTGGCGCTTGACCACCCCGGCAAACCCCTTGCCCTTGGATTTGCCCGTCACTTTGACCCGGTGGCCGACCTCAAACTGGCTCACATCCAAGACTTGGCCGACCTCAAACGCGCCCTCTTCGCCGCGAAATTCGCGCAGGATGCGGTGCCCGCTCACGCCGGCCTTGGCCAGATGGCCCCGTTGCGGCTTGGTCAGCTTGCGCTCTGGCACTTCGTCGAATGCGAGCTGCAAAGCCGAGTATCCATTGTCCTCTTCGGTCCGCACTTGTACCACCGGGCAGGGGCCGGCCGCGACGATCGTCACCGGCGTGAGCTCCTCTCGGTCGTTGTACACCTGCGTCATTCCCAATTTCATGCCAATCAAGGCCCCCATAAGGCCAACTCCTTCAGATAGTTGTCGCGCAAACAGAATTGTAAAAACTACGCAAAAATTTTCTAGCGAGCAAGAGACGCCGGTAGTGGGGCTGCAAAATTGAGCGCGATAACCATATTCCGTAGTGGGGCGATTGGCGACTTCGTCCTCACCCTACCCGCCATCAATGCCGTGCGCCGGGCCTTTCCCGCTGCTCCCTTGCGCCTCATTGGCCGCCCGGCGACCCTTGCACTCGGCCCTGCGGCCTCCATCCTCGACGGCGAAGACCCGCGCCTGATTGCCCTGCACCGCGATGGGCCGCTCCCCCCGGCCACTCGCCAGCTCTTCGCCGCTACGCAGCGCGTGCTAGCCTATGCAGTGGATGCCCAACAACACCTCGGCCCGCAACTGCGCCGAGCCGTCGCCGGCCCGGTGCTGCTGTGGGATCCGCGGCCCCCAGCCGACTTCCGCGGCCACATCGTCGATCACTTGCTAAGCCCCTTGCGGCAATGGGACCTGTCCGCCGGCGACCGCACCCCGCACATCGCGCTGCAGCCCGGCGACTACGGCTATGTAGAAGCGCTCGCCTCCGCACCCGAAGTCGTCATCCACCTAGGCAGCGGCTCGCCAGCCAAATGCTGGCCCGCGGCGAATTTCCGCACCCTCGCCAGTGCGCTGCAAAAAAGAGGCTGGCATACCGCGCTTGTGTGCGGCCCGGTCGAACGCGAACGCCAACTCGCAGTCGGCGGCCTGCCCGCGCTCCATCCCCCAGATCTGCGCTCCCTCGCCGGCCTGCTCGCCAAAGCCGCGCTCTTTATCGGCAACGACTCCGGTCCCGGGCACCTAGCCGCGGCCGTCGGCACCCCGACCCTGACGCTGTTTGGCCCCACTGACCCCCGGCTGTGGGCACCGCGAGGCAACCGCAGTCAAGTCCTGCAAGCACCGGCCAGAGACCTCGCTGCAATCCCCACTGCGGCCGCAATAGACGCGGCACTAGCCCTCCTCCTGAGTGCGCCATGACTTCCTACGCCGACCAACGCCGCGTCATGGTGCGCGAGCAACTCAGCCAGCGCGGCATTGGCGATCCGCGCGTACTCGCCGCGTTCGCCCGCGTCCCAAGGCATTGCTACGTCCCGGAGGCCCTGCGCCCCCACGCGTATGCCGACCACCCGCTGGCCATCGGCGCGGAGCAAACCATATCGCAGCCGTACGTAGTGGCTTATATGCTCTCCGCACTCGGCCTGCAGGGCACAGAACGGGTCTTGGAGATTGGCACCGGCTCTGGGTATCAGACCGCCCTGCTCGCCGAGCTGGCCGGCCAAGTCTATAGCATTGAATTCTTCTCCGACCTCGCCGCACAGGCCCGTCGCGTACTCGCCAACACAGGCTATGGCCACGTCGCCCTCCGCGTCGGCGACGGCCGCATGGGCTGGCCCGAGGCCGCTCCTTTTGACGCCATCGCATGCTCGGCCGCACCCGCTACCATCCCGCCCGCTCTAACCGAACAACTAACGCCCAACGGCCGCTTCATTCTCCCGCTAGGCACCCAACGCCAGCACTTGGTCTTGGTAGAGCGCCGCGCGACCGGCCTCAGCCAGCGCAAACTCCTACCCGTGCGCTTCGTGCCGCTGCAGTAAATAGGGTGCAGTACTCAATGACATCCAGCCAGCACACAGACTGTACGGGCACAGGTAGTCTAAGGTGTTTTTGTCCGACTTGGCGGTTGAGCACCTCTGGTTCTCGGACAGCTTGATTTCAGCACCGGCTTTGTATATTTCAGAAACCATCGCGTCCATTAATTTTAGGAGGAGATCATGCAAAAATCATTAGAGCAACAACGTCAGGAACAGATCTTTGTCGCAGCGGTGGGGCGCCGGCCACATCCGCAGGGAGCGAAAAGGGGTGAACCCGACCTACATATTGCCGCAAGACTGAACCTGCCCGTGCTGGTAATATCCCTGCTCAAGCAGGGTGCCGCCTTCCAAGCCAAAGGCAACGAGGGCGAGACCCCGCTACACGTAGCGACGGCGGTGGATGCTTCTAGGGTCGCCAATGCGTTGCTCAAAGCAGGGGCCGATGCTAACGCCAAAGACGACGGTGACCGGACGCCGCTGCACGTGGCGGCGGTTAAGGCTGTTGCTGGGATCGCGGAGGAGTTGCTCAAAGCAGGGGCCGACCTCCACGCCAAAGACGACGAGGGCCGAACGCCGCTACATATAGCGGCGGGGGTGGATGCTTCCAGGGTCGCCAATGTGTTGCTCAAAGCAGGGGCCGACCTCCACGCCAAAGACAACGAGGGCCAGACGCCGCTGCACTGGGCGGCGATTAAGGCTGTTGCTGGGGTCGCCGGGGTATTGCTCAGAGCGGGGGCCGATGCTAACGCCAGAGGCAACGAGGGCGAGACCCCGCTACATATAACGGCAGCGGTGAATGCTTCCGAGGTTGCCAATGTGTTGCTCAGAGCGGGGGCCGATGCTAACGCCAAAGACGACGAGGGTCGGACGCCGCTACACGTGGCAGCGACAGTGGATGCTTCTAGGGTCGCCAATGTGTTGCTCAGAGCGAGGGCCGATGCTAACGCCAAAAACAACGATGGCGAGACCCCGCTACACGTGGCGGCGGCGACGGCTGCTTCTAGGGTCGCCAATGTGTTGCTCAAAGCGGGGGCCGACATCCTACGCCAAAGACAACGAGCGCGCGATGCCGCTGCACGTGGCGGCGATTAATGAGCGCGAAATTGCGCGGTCGCGCTAGACGCACTCAGTCGATCTAACTGCTCGGCGATGCTTTCCAACCGCCCAATGCGGCGGTCGTGGTCGTGCTCCTGTGTTCGCTCGAACGCGGTGTGTTGACCGCGCCGATCCTTGCCGCAAACAGCAACGCTAGTCGGCGTCTTCAATCGGCTGGTGGAAATAGTAACAAAGCCCGTCGGGCGCGACGACGAAGAAAACTTGGTATCTCTTCCCGTCGCGCTCATCCACGCGCCAGTTGGCTGTCTCGACGCCGTTGGCTTCCAACTCGTCGCGGGCTTTGTGGATGTCGGTCACCAAAATGGCCGCGCCTTCGTTGCTGGGGTCGCCGCCGTTGATGGCAAACCCAATTTGCACGCCGTCGCGCTCGAGAATAACGGTCGGTACGGGGTCGTCGCGCCTTTCGACCTCGTTGAGCCTAAAGGCATCGCCGTACCACTTTGCGGTGCGGTCGAGGTCTTCTACCGGCAGGGCGAAAAGGTCCGCGGCGTAAGGGAAGGCGGCTTTGTATAGGTCGCCCGAAGTCATTGCTCATTCCTCCGAATATGTTTTATCCGCAATGCGCGGCACCGCTGCATCTAGGGCGCATCGCGTTCGTCAAAGTTTTCCGGGGACACTTCTTCTTTGCTCAGCACTTCTACGAGGTGGTAGGCGTACCGTCCCACATCCTGGATCTCCGTCCCCCGGTCCACGAGCCGCACTTTCAGGGTATAGATAAACCCTACTTCAAAGTCAAATCCTTCTATGCTTTCATAGAAAAGTTCCCACTTTTGCACCTCTTCATTGTATATGAGGAAACATTCCTGCTCGATAAACCCCTGACAGGTTTGGGTATAAGGGCCTATGGTGATAACCTCTGTGCGCTCGGCGTCCTCGGCGTGCTCGGCGGGGCGCACGCTGTTATCGCAACCCACCAGCAAGACGAGGGCTACGCAAAACATAAAAGTACCTTGACAGCGGGGCGTTCTGACACAAGAGCTTCTACCCATCGTCGCCTCCTTTGAGGTTCCTTTGACTTAGACCTGACGGCCGTTTTGCAAGTTGGCCACCGCGATATAGGTCCCCAGCGGCAAGACCCGCTGGGCCGCGGTGAGCTTGTGGCGAAATTGCTTGCCGTAAAAAGACGCGACGCCAATTTGATAGGCACTAGACGGGTCGATCGGGTCTAATTTGCCACTCCGATAGATGAAATGGGGCGAACACCTGACCGCCAGCCCCACGTAAAGGGCCGCACACAAGACCCAGCACCTACCACCCCATCTGCTAAACGCGCAAGCTGCCCACCAGCGAGGCGAGGCGGTCGATGCCGCGCTCGTCGCAATAGGCGCGAAGCCCCTCGACGATTTCGACGCCGGCATTCGGGTTGACGAAACTGGCCGTGCCCACTTGAACGGCCGAAGCCCCCGCCACCATGAACTCTAAGGCGTCGCCAGCGGTGGCAATGCCGCCGATGCCCATGATCGGCACGTCAACCGCCTGCGCCACCTTCCACACCATGGCAAGGGCCACCGGCTTGATCGCCGGGCCGGACAAGCCGCCGGTAATACCGCCCAAGACCGGCCGCCGCCGCTCCACGTCAATGGCCATGCCAACGAGCGTATTGATCAGGGAAACCGCGTCCGCACCCGCATCCACTACGGCGCGGGCAATTTCGGCAATATCTGTGACATTGGGCGTCAGCTTGGCGATGACCGGCCGCTGAGTGCGGCCGCGGACTGCGGCAATGGCCGCGGCCGCAGTTTGGGGCCGCGTGGCGAAATTGTCGCCCCCGGCCTCGACATTGGGACAGGATATATTGACTTCGAGCGCGGCAATGCCGGCCAACGCTTCGAGGCTCGCCGCCATCTGTCCAAATTCCTCGAGCGCGAATCCGGCGATATTCACCACCACCTGCGCGTCCAAACCGGCCAACAAGGGCCATTGCTCCCTGGCGAAAGCCGCCAGCCCGGGGTTTTGCAAGCCAATGGAATTGAGCATCCCGGCCGGCGTCTCGACAATGCGCTGGGGAGGGTTGCCGCCCCGAGGCCGCGGGGTGATGGTTTTGGTGACCAGCCCACCCAAGCGCGCAAAATCGGTCAGCGGCAAAAGCTCCTGACCGTAGTTGCAGGTGCCCGAGGCCAGCAGCACCGGGTTGCGCAGTCGCACACCGGCAAAGTCTATGCTCAGGTCGGCCACGCGCTGCCCCATTTTATCTGCCGCGCGTCGAACGCCGGCCCATCCACGCAGATGCGGCCATAGCGGCCGTAGTCTGTGTCGCCTTTTCCCGTCGCCAGCTCAACGGCGCAGCCCACGCAGGTGCCGATGCCGCACGCCATGTACTCTTCGAGGGAAACTTGACACGGAACTTGGGCCTCTATACAGATGGCGGCCACGGCCTGCATCATCCCGTGCGGGCCACAGCAATAGACCGCGCCCGGCCCTTTTGCAGCCAACTCGTGCCGCAACAGCTCGGTGACCAAGCCCGCGTGCCCGAGACTGCCGTCGTCGGTGGCGAGGCACACTACGTCCGCAGCCGGCGCAAGCAACTCACTGGGCAGGTGCTTGCCCGCAGTCCGCGCCCCGACCAGCAGCGCGGTCTGGTGCGCCCGCTGCCTCAGTTCCAACCCCCAGTACAGCAGCGGCGGTACGCCGATGCCGCCCCCGACCAATGCAACGCGTGCGCCCGCAGGCGGCGGCGCGAATCCCTTGCCCAGCGGGCCGAGGCTCGGCAGCACTGCGCCCGGCCCGAGTTGGCGCAGTGCTCGGGTCTTAGGCCCTACCTCCTCGAACAACACCTCGATAATACCGGCCTCGCGCTCGACGCCGCTCGCGCTCAGGGGGAGGCGCAACAAGGGAGCGATCCCCGCGCCGACTTGGATGTTGACAAACTGACCCGGCTCAATCCGCGCTGCAATGTGGGGTGCGCTCAGACGCGCCAAATAGAAGTCCGCAGCGACTTCGCGGTTGCTCAACAGGCGCGCTTGCTCGTCAATCACGGCTCTTTCCCTTCTTCCAAGGCAAACGGCACGGTCAACTCGACCCAAGACTTGATTTCCGCGCCGTTGCGACGCACTGCGGGATAGAAGCTATAGCCATAAGCGGCTGCTACCGCGCTCTCGACAAAAGGGGGCTCCCCGCGAAAGACCTCCACTTGCTCGGGCCGCCCCTCGCGGTCAATTAGCACGTCGAGCAACACCGCGGCCGAATCCCCGGCCGCCGCCGGATAGACGGGCCGCACCATCTGCCGGACCAGCGGCCAATCGCTCAGCGACAGGTCTCCCTCCTTCCAACCCAGCTCGTCGGGGGGAATCGCCAAGTCGAGCGCAATCATCGCTTCTATATCCAAGTCCTCTCGGTCCTGACCCGCATTAAAATCCGGGTGTTTCTCCAGCAGGAAGCGGATTTGCGGGCTGTTGCGATCGCGCCGTGCCACCTCTCGCAGGTAGTGGTTGGCCGAGTCCTCTACGCCCTGCTCGGCAAAGGCGCGCCAAAGCCGGTAGTAGAGGTTGAGGTTCCTCTTGTCAAAGGACAGGGCCTGACGGTAGAACTCGGTGGCGTCGTCGTAATAGCCTTCCTCCCAGTTGATGTTGCCGAGTTGGTACAGGGCGCGCGGGTTTGCGACTTGCTGATCAATGCTTTGCTCGTAAAAATCGCGGGCTAGCGCGGCATCTCCGCGCCGCTGGGCGCGCTCGGCAAAGCCGATGTATTTGCGCGCCAAGGCCACGGAGTCGAGCGTGTCTGGCTCCAGGGCGAGCAGTTCGATTCGCTCCCCCGGGCCGAGCTGGCCGCCGACCGCCTTCAGGCTGCGCTCCAGCTTGTCGATGAGCTTTTCCTCGCGCATTTCCCACCGCTGCTGGGCCAGCTTGCCAAACCGCGTCTCGGCGAATTCTTCGCGCAACAATTGATAGCGCTGCTCGGCCGCGAGCGTATCCTCGACGACATTCTCGTACGTATTGGCCGCCAAAAACGCCGCCTGCCCCCCCGTATGCGTACCGGCGAAGGCATGGCTCAAACTGTCCAACAGGGGAATGTACGCCTCGGTGTTTGCAGGCTGCGCTAGGCGCAATGTTTCGATCCGCGCAAACTCGCGCGCCGCCAGCTCTTCGGCGGTGGCCGCGGACTTTTGCCCCAGCAGGCGGCGGGCCTCGTTGGCATGGGCCGTGGTGGGAAACTCCTCGATCAGCCGCAGCAAATAGGGCCTAGTGCCCTCTTCGTCGCCGCGCATTTGCAGCTCGATCCAAGCGAGGCTGTACACGGCGCGGGGCAATTGGTCGCTGTCTGGGAAGCGGCGGATCACCTCCTCGTAGTACGCGCGGGCCGAATCGGCCTGACCGATGTCGTCGCGGTAGAGCTCACACGCGCTGAACAAGTCGTCCAGCACCTCCAAACTCCGCGCCACTACCACCGTGTCGGCCGGGGCCTCCTCTGCCTGCCACAACAGCGGCCCCTGCTCTACGCCCAGCGAGTCGGCGTAGAGCGAATCAGCGCGGTGGATCTGGCGCTGGACCTGCTGCAGTCGGCGCAGATGTCCCAACATCTCCTGCGCCAAGAGCACGCCCTGCGCCCCCGGGCTCTCGCGGCTGCTTTCTTCAAGGTAATCGCGCGCCAGTTCGGTATCCCCGTATTCCTGCAGATACAGCAAGCCGATGCGATACAGGGCCATGGCCGCCGAGGGCGTCTGGGGAAAGTCGTTGCGCACCTGCGCGTACTCGGCCAAGGCCTCGTCGAGCAAGCGGCGGCCCTGATACCACTCGCCGATTAGGAGCCGGGTGCGGCCCTCAAAGCGGCGAAAGCGGCCCTCGTCGAGCAGGCTGACGTAGGTGGCCAGGGCCTCTTCTTCCGCGCCCATGGCGTAGAGCGCACGGCCGCTGTTGAGCTGGGCGCGGTACTTTTGATCCGCGCTTGGATCGGCCTGCAGCACCTCGTCGAAGGCCGCTAGGGCCTCGTCTAAACGGGCCGGATCCTCTAAGGCCATCAGGGCCTCGCCCAAGCGCAGCCACAACTGGGCGCGCACCGCGCTCTTGGGAAAGGCCGTTAGCGTCGCCCGATATTCCCGAATGGCCGCGATGTAGTCCTCGCGGTCGTGCGCCATTTCGGCCAAGTGCAGACCCGCTTGGACGGCGATCTTTTCCTCGGCCTCGTCAACAAGCACTCGGTAGAGCGACTGCGCTTGGTCGGCACTGCGCTGCTCCTCTAGGCAGCGAGCGCGCCAGTAGCGGGCTTGAGCGAAGTACGGGCTGGATGGGAAAAAGGTTTCCAAGTCGCGGAACGACTCTTGGGCATTGAGGTATTCGCCGCGCCAGTAATACGCTTGGCCGATTAGGAACATGGCGTCATCGACCAAGTCGCTTTCTTTGTATTCGTCGAGCACCTTGGACGCCTTGCGCACCGCTTTGTCGTAGAGTTGGTCGGCGTGTGGCGAGCGCTGCCGCTGCAATTCGGGGCCAGCCCTGTCAAAGGCCCAGTCGGCGTAGGTCTCCTCGTGCTTGCGCCGTTCTTTTTCGGCCTCGCGGAAGGATTTTTTGGCGTTGTAAAACGTATTGAAATAGACGCAGGCCGAAATCGCCAGACAACAAGCCAGTAACAGGCGGCAGGTAGGCGGAATTCTCACAAACTGTCTCCTAGCCCCGATGGTAATCCTGCAGGGATTGCACGCCTAGTTCGGTGCGTTGCAGCGCCTCAATGCCCGCGGCCGCAGCCCGGGCCCCGGCCATCGTCGTCGTGTAGGGTACGCCGGTTACAACTGCGGCCCGGCGCACCGCAAAGTCGTCGTAGTGAGAAGGCTCGTCGAGGGGGGTGTTGATAATCAGGTCGATCTGGCGGCTGCGAATCGCGTCTTCGATGTGCGGGCGGCCCTCGTGAATTTTGTACACCCGCTCGGCGGCGATGCCGTGCTTGCCGAGGAAGTCGCGCGTGCCCTGCGTGGCCACCAGCTCAAACCCGGCCGCGCGCAGCCGGCGGGCCACCGACAAGACCTCTTCTTTATCGCAGTCGGCCACGCTGATAAAGACCCGGCCGCACGACGGCAGCAGCGAGCCCGCCCCCATCTGCGCCTTGAGGAAGGCCGTGCCAAAGTCGCGGCCAATGCCCATGACTTCGCCGGTGGACTTCATCTCCGGCCCCAGCAGGCTATCGGCCCCGGGGAATTTTATAAAGGGCAATACGGCTTCCTTGACGGATACGTGCGCGGGCGAGACCTCTGCGGTGAAGCCCTGCTCGCGCAAGCTCATCCCCACCATGGCCCGCGCGGCGATCTTGGCCAGCGGGCGGCCAATGGCCTTGCTGACAAAAGGCACGGTGCGCGAAGCCCGAGGATTTACCTCAATTGCATAGACCGCGCCTTGATAGACGGCGTATTGCACGTTCATCAGGCCGATCACGCCGAGGGCCCGCGCCAGCGCGTGGGTGTATTCGCGCATGGTCTCGATGTGCTCGCGCGGCGTGTCGTAGGGCGGCAAGGCGCAGGCGCTGTCGCCCGAATGGACGCCGGCGTGCTCAATGTGCTGCATGATCCCGCCGACGACCACGTCCGTCCCATCGGCCACGGCATCCACGTCGAATTCCTCTGCGCCTTGCAGGTAGCGGTCGATGAGCACGGGCCGCTCGGGCGCGACCTCAATGGCCTCGTTCATGTAGGTTTCGAGGCCCCCGACATCGTAGGCGACGACCATGGCCCGCCCGCCAAGCACGTACGAGGGCCGCACCAAGACCGGGAAGCCGATCTGCTCGGCGACCGCACACGCCTCGGCACAACTGGCGGCCATACCATTCGCCGGTTGGCGGATGCCTAACTCGTTCAACAACTGGCCGAAGCACTGGCGATCCTCGGCCAAGTCGATGCTGCTGGGCGAGGTGCCGATAATGGGCACGCCCTCGCGCTCTAGTTCGGCCGCCAAGTTCAGCGGGGTCTGCCCCCCGAACTGCACGATGACGCCGTCTGGGGCTTCGCGCTCGACGATGTGCAGCACGTCTTCGATGGTCAGCGGCTCAAAGTAGAGCTTGTCGGCCGTGTCGTAATCCGTGCTGACGGTCTCGGGATTGGAGTTGACCATGATGGTCTCATAGCCGATTTCGCGCAGGGCGAAACACGCGTGTACGCAGCAGTAATCGAACTCGATCCCCTGGCCGATGCGGTTCGGCCCGCCGCCGAGGATGGCGATTTTCTTGCGCGGCGAGCGCTGCACCTCGTCCTCGCGGTCGTACGTGGAGTAGTGGTACGGCGTGTGGGCCTCAAACTCAGCGGCGCAGGTATCGACCGTCTTGTACACCGGGCGAATGCCCAGCTCGAGGCGGCACCGACGGACGCCGGCCTCGTCGCAGCCGGTGAGATGCGCTAGCTGGCGGTCGCTAAATCCCCACTCCTTGGCGCGGCGCAACAAGGCGGCGTCGGCGAGCACGTCTTTTTGCGCTAGCTGCTGTTCGAGTTCAAAAAGCTGGTAGAGCTGGTCGAGAAACCACGGATCAATGCCCGTGAGGGCGTAGAGCTTGTCGTGGGTGTAGCCTTTGGCGATGGCCAGCTTGAGGTAGGACATGCGCTGGGAGTTGGGACGCATCAATTTTTCGCGCAGTTCCTTGTCCGCCACTTTGGCCGCGCTGAGGTCCTTGCCGTCGGCACCAAAACCCGCGCGGCCAACCTCCAGCGAGCGCAGGCCCTTTTGCAGGGACTCCTTAAAGGTCCGGCCAATGGCCATGGTTTCCCCCACCGAGCGCATCTGGGTGTCGAGGGCGTCCGGCGTGCTGGGAAATTTCTCAAACGTAAAGCGCGGAATTTTGGTCACTACGTAGTCGATGGTCGGCTCAAAGGAGGCCGGGGTCTCGCGGGTGATGTCGTTGCGAATTTCGTCCAGACTGTAGCCCACGGCCAGTTTGGCGGCGATCTTGGCGATGGGAAAGCCGGTTGCTTTGGACGCCAGCGCCGAGGAGCGCGAGACCCGGGGGTTCATCTCGATGACGACCATGTGACCGTCTGTGGGGTTGACCGCGAACTGGATATTGGACCCGCCGGTATCCACTCCGATCTCGCGCATGATGTCGATGGCCGCGTCGCGCATCTGCTGATATTCCTTGTCGGACAAGGTCTGCGCCGGCGCGACCGTGATGCTATCGCCGGTGTGAATTCCCATGGGGTCGAAGTTTTCAATTGAGCAGATAATGACCACGTTGTCGCGGTGATCGCGCATGACCTCCAGTTCAAATTCCTTCCACCCAAGGACCGACTCCTCAATCAGCACCTCGTCGATCGGGCTTAGGTCGAGGCCGTGGCGCACGATCCGCTCGAATTCCTCGGCGTTGTACGCCACGCCACCGCCGGAGCCTCCCATCGTAAAAGAGGGGCGGATGATCGTCGGGTAGCCCAACTCGGCTTGGTGCTTTTGGGCCTCTTCAAAGCTGTGGACAAAGGCCCCACGGGGCATGGCCAACCCGGCCCGGTCCATGGCCGCTTTGAAGAGTTCGCGGTCTTCGGCCATCTTGATGGCCTCGAGTGGAGCGCCGATCAGCTCGACGCCGTGCTCGGCGAGGGCGCCGCTTTCGGCCAAGGCCACCGCCGCGTTGAGCGCGGTTTGCCCCCCGAGCGTCGGCAGGAGGGCCTGCGGCTTTTCCGCAGCCATGATCCGCGTACAAATTTCTGGCGTAATAGGCTCGATGTAGGTCCGGTTGGCCACCTCGGGATCGGTCATAATCGTGGCCGGATTGCTGTTGACCAAGACGATGTCGTAGCCTTCTTCGGTTAGGGCCTTACAGGCTTGCGTTCCCGAATAGTCGAACTCGCAGGCTTGGCCAATGACGATGGGGCCAGAGCCGATGAGCATTATTTTTTGAATGTCTGTGCGTTTGGGCATGGAGTTTTAGCGAGTGCGAAGGGCGCGGACAAAAGTGAAAGTTATGCAGCTTTACGTATATGCCGTATCTGCACAGTCCAGATACCAGCAGACCAAGGATCCCAACTTGTAGTGGTGCTGACGATAAACTGCGTTTTCACATCCTTGGGTACGTCATTATATATGCGGAACAAAATTACCCCATGAGGTGCCGGCACGTCGTCGCGGCAGATTAACCTCCCAAAATCCGTGTCGTAGGTCATCACTGTGCGTTGTTCCCGCGTCCCCAACTCCAATAGATTGATATCCTCTTCACTAGGGTTGGTTTCTGCGACCCAGCGTATATCGTGGCCATAAGAACGGAGGCCATCTACGACCTCCCTATCCATGCCTTCGTCGGCCAGTATTCTCATGCTCTTTTGCCATCCATAATGGCGTCGAGGTCTTCCCAAGTGACATTGGACAACTTGGCCCCGGTGGCCTTGTACTGTCGGCAAGCCTCAATATCTTCTTCGGTTATGTGGGGATAGCCCTGCATAATGTCATCTACGGTGCTGCCGCCTTCTAGCAGGTCGGTTATCAGTTCTACAGAGATGCGGGTGCCTTTCACCGTGGGCTTGCCCGCCAGTATCTGCGGGTTGCAGACGATGCGTTCCTTGTAGAGTATAGGCGAGATTTGCTCTTTGCGAACCTGCCGGGCAGCTTGTGCTTTGAGGCGCGATTCCTCGCGCCGTCGCGCCAAGACCCTGTCAATCGTCTCTTGGATGATTGCCTCGCGTTTCCGAGCGGTGATCTTTTCGACGTACTCTTCGCGGATGCGCTCCATCTGCTTCGCGCGGATGCGCTCGCGGATGCGCTCCATCTGCTTCGCGCGGATGCGCTCGACGCGCTTCGCGCGGATTATCCGTACAAGCTGCTCGTATTCCTCTTGTATTCGCTCGTCATCCCATATCCCGAAATCAGAAATGCCTGACGCAGCACGTACTGCGTTAATTAAATCTCCATCGTCATAGTCGCCCCAGTGGAATCGGCAGTAAAAGACAGAATACGCCAACGCAACGTCCCGGATCGCAACGTCGGCGAATGAGCCCGCGAGCCATTTATAAGGGAGCCTTTCTCGGCGAATGACCTCTGCCATTTGCGCACCATGTGCTCCACCGCAGCACGACATACACACGCCAAGGCCGCCATTGAGGATTTCGTTAATGGGCCGAATATAGTCGGCGAGGTCGGACCACAAGAGTTCATTCTGGTCAGTAAGCTGAATGCCCAACTCGCTCCCGTGAATGCTGAGATGTAGAATTGGAGGTTTGCGGAATTCGTCTATCGCCTCGTCAACCTTATCGGTCATTGCTATGTGGAACTGATCCAAGTCAACGGTGAGGCTGTACGAGTATAGAATTCCGGCGATGTCGAGAACCGCGCAGAGCGCTTTGCCCTCGGTGAGACCACCGCGCAGCTCCTCTGGTGACGGCGATTCGACGATGTGGACGTAGAAATCGGCGGACATTTCAATCTCTCCTCGACATAATACCGCGACAGATTAACTAAAACCCATCCCTCGCGGCCCAATGCAAGCGGTTAAAGCCTTAAATATAAGAGGAGCAGGATGAGCGCAATCACAGTGGTGAAGCCGGCCTTGAGCAAGAGTTGGCCGCAGCGCTCCCAATCGCAGCCCGGACCGGCTTTGAACTTGGGGCGCACTTCCTTGAGATCTACCTGAAAGCGCTGCTCGTTGATGAGGCGGACGAGGTGGGGGTCGTAGTCGGCAATGGCCTTTAGGACCATGCGCTTGCGGCGCGCCGCTTTTTCGGCACAGGCCCGCTGGGCGTCCTTGGCCGCGACCTTGCCCAGCGCGGTGGAGTGGTCGGCACTGCGAGTACTGGTCTTTTCGCGCGCCAAATTCTCGGCCAAGCGGCTGAGGGCTTCGCGGCTTTTTACGTTGTCCTGAATAACCGTATAGCAGGTATCGATAAAGCGGCTGAAATCCGCGAGGATCTCGTCTTCCGAAAGCCCCAGCAAGTAGGACTCTTCGATCATTTCTTCAATGGCGTCTTTGACGTCGGCCATAACGCAAGCCCTGTACATTAAAGGTGCAAAAGCCAAGAAGTGCCCGCACCGGCACCCCGTTTCCATTTCCATTTCCACAGTACAGCATCGCCCCAAACATGTCAAGCAGACCGCGCCGCATCCACCATGGCCAAGGCGATTTCGTCGGCTATATCGCCCGCCCGCATCCCCCATTCCCCCAGCCGCTCGCCCGCCCGATCTCCGGCCCGGCCGTGGACATAGACCCCGAGGCAGGCCGCGGCCTGCGCGCCTAGCCCTTGGGCCAGCAGCCCGGCGATGATCCCGGTCAGCACGTCGCCCGACCCGGCCGTGGCCATGCCCGCATTGCCCGTGGAGTTGACCGCCACGCGCCCATCGCCCAAAGCCACGACGGTTGGCGCACCCTTCAACACGAGCGTCGCGCCGAATTCGCCGGCAAAGTCGCGGGCCACGGCCATGGGCGCGTCGGCAATCTGCCGTTTGTCCAACCCGCTCAAGCGGGCGAACTCGCCCAGATGGGGCGTGAGGACCAGCGGTGCCGAGCGGCCCTTTAGCACATCGGCTTGCCCGGCGCAAGCACTAAGCCCGTCCGCATCCAAAACGAGGGGCAGCTCGGTTTGCAACACCAGCCGCCGCACCAGTTCCGCGGTCTCTCGATAGCGCCCCAACCCCGGCCCCAGCGCCAAGACATCGGCCCGCGTCAACATAGCGCGCACTTGGCCCAAGGCCCGCAGCGACAAACAGCGCCGCTTGCGCACTTCGGGCAACGGCCGGGTCATCACCTCAGAGAGCTTGACTTCGAGAATGTCGTTGAGACTTGCGGGCACCCCTAGATGGACGCGACCGGCCCCGCTCCTGAGCGCGGCATCCGCCGTCAGCGCAGCCGCCCCGGTCATGCCCACCGAACCCGCGACCACGGCTACCGCCCCACAGCTTCCCTTGTGCTCGTCGCCGCGTCGTTGCGGCACGAGCGGCCCCACACCCTCGGCGGAAAGCAGCAGGGCCGCGGCAACCGCAGTGTGCAGGATGGGTTCGGGAAAGCCGATATTGGCCAAGTGCAGCGCCCCGCAATGCGACCGGCCGGGATAGAATAGCTGCCCGACTTTGACCAATCCGAAGGTCACCGTTAGCACCGCTTGAACGACCGCGCCGTGGACTCGCCCGGTGTCGGCTTCGACCCCCGAGGGAATATCCACGGCCACTACCGGCCGCGCGCCATGGGCAATGCACTCAATGACGCGCGCCATGGCGGGACGGGGTGCCCCTCGCAACCCGGTTCCCAAAAGCGCGTCAATCACCAAGTCGGCTTTGCGGAGGGCCGCGTCGAGCGGGGCCAAGTCTGCGCCGAGCACTTCGACGGCACAGCCCGCCTGTTGGCAACGCCGCAAGTGCTCGGCTGCGGCCCCTTGCACGGCTGCGCGGTCTGCCGCGACGAAGACGCGCGCCGAGCCACCGCCAACGCACAAGAGCCGGGCCGCGGCAAACCCGTCGCCGCCATTGTTGCCTTTGCCGCACACAACTACGGCCTGCAAACCGGCCAAGCCGTCCCAGCGCGCCGCAATGGCCGCAACCACCTCTGCACCCGCCCGCTCGATGAGTTCGGCGCTGGAGATGCCGGCCTCGGCGATGGTGCGCCGATCGACCGCGGCCATTTCTCGGCCCGTTACCAGTTTGGGCAAGTCCAATGCTCAAGCCTCCCAAGGGCGGATCAGTTCGCGCAGCCGACGCGGGGCCTCGCTGGGTAGAGGCTGGCCCGTGTACTTGGGCAAGAGCGCGCGAAAGCCGACGCTGATCCACAAGGCCCAAGCCGCCAAACCGCCGCAGAACAACCCCACTCCAGAAGCGACGCCAAGGCCCAGCGCCAAGCCGGCGCTCAGCAGAAAAATTAGCGAGAGCTTTACATTATCGACCGACAGGAGAAAGCTGTGGCGCACGGTGGACCACACCGACCCCTCCTGAGTGACCAGCACCGGAAAAACATAGACCGCCACCATGCCCAGCAGCAGCAGGAACCAGACCATCAGCCCGCCCAAAAACACCCCCAGCCAGCCGCCGATCCGCTGGTAAAAGACCACGTTGGCCAGCACCAGCGCGACAGCGGCGACCATCAGCAACCCCAGCGCGAGGGCGCGCCAAAAAAGTGTGCGGCCTGCCGCCCAGCAGTCCCGCAGGCCAAAATCCCGGCCCCGCGCCCAAGCCGCCCCAGCGGCGAAGAGCACGGCCGTGGCCGGCGCACCCAACAGCAGGGCACCGGCTAAGACGGCGGCCCCCACCAAGCCCAAGCCACCCAGCCCAAACCCCAGTTGCAAAAGCGCGTAGGCCCCTCCGATCCACGGCAGGCTCAACGCGCTCCACAGCAAGTTGTAGCCCACCAGCCCGCCCAAGCGGTCGTACGCCGTCCACAAGAAGCGTTGCAAGTTTTCGCTCAATGGGCCTCCAAGCCGCGCAGCATAAACTCGGCGTACGTGCGCGCCGTCAACACCAAGTCGCGCACCCGCACGCGCTCATCTACCCCGTGAATGCGCTCGCCCTTTACGCCATAGCCAATGCCGGGCAGGCCGCCGGCAACCGCAAAGTAGTGCAGGTCTGTAAAACCAGAGCTGAGCCGATAGCCGGCGGCGCGGCGGCGCACGGCTTGCACGGCCCGCGCAAAGGCTTGGGGCAGCGCGTGGTCGGCATTGACGACGCAAGGCGCAATCCGCAAGGGCGCGGCCACGCGGCAGGGTGGCTCGGCGGCCCGCGCCACAGCGCGTCTCAACTCGCGCTCAACTGCCGCGAGCTGCTCGCCGGGCACTAAGCGGCGGTCGAGCGAAAAGCGAGCACCGGCGGGCACGGTATTGATCTTGTCGCCCTCCCCGCCCGAGAACGTGCCGCCGATATTGAGCGTGGGGTTGCGCGCCTCGCCATCGAAATCCACGTAGCGGTGCTCGGCAACGTTGAGTTTCCTTTTGTAGGCTTGCAATTTCTGCACTACGCTGGCCATGGCCTCAAAGGCATTGACCCCCTGCTCGGGCCTAGAGGCGTGTGCGGCCTTGCCCGTCAGCTCGACTTCTAACCAGAGCACGCCGTTGTGGCCGCAGCCGACTTGCGTCCCGGCCGCCCCCTCGCAGACGACCGCGAAATCGGCGTTCACCAGCCCCTTGTTTACAATCCATCCCGCGCCCAATTGGCCGCCGGTCTCCTCGTCGGCCGTGAACGAACACTCGATGTTGAAAGCCGGCTCAACACCCACCGCCTTGAGCGCCTCCACCGCCATCAGCAGCGCGGCGATCGCGCCTTTCATGTCGCCGGCCCCGCGGCCGTAGAGCGCACCGCCGGCCAAGCCCGGCTCGAAAGGGTCGCCGAATTTCCACTGCCCGGCACAGGGCACCACGTCGTAGTGGGCATTGAAATGCACTGTCTGTGGCCGGCCGATGTCCCACCGAGCAATCAGGTTATAGCGCGGGAACTCATCCGAGCCGAGCAAGCGACGCACCTCTTGGTCTGGGACGCGGTGGACTTGGGCCGGCAGGTCCAAGCCCTGACAGCGTTCCAAGAGCGCGTCGGCCATCGCTTGGTAGTTGTGCCCCGGCGGATTGACCGTATTCACGCGCACGAGTGCCTGCGCGCTGCCGAGCAACTGCTCTTGGTGCTTTTCGATGTATTGGTGGACCCTAGACTTCACACGTGATTCGCTCAGAACGTGGTCTCCTTGGTCGTTATGGGGCACCAGCGCGCCGCGGTCAGATGGTGCAGCAATACGCCTTGGGCCTCGGGCGTCCCAATCTGTTGCAGGGCCGCCGTGCTGTGCCCCTGGACGTAGCGATTCTCGTCGCTGAGGGACGCGGCCAACTCGTCTGTGGCCGCGCCGGCCGCCGGGCCGAAGTGGGCCAGCGAGTATGCGGCGTTGAAGCGCACCTGCTCGTCCTCGTCCGCCAGCAGCGCGGCCAGCGCGGGCACGGAGGATTCGGGAATCAGCTCAATGGTTCCGAGGGCCTCGGCCACGTTGCGCCGCACCCAGGCCTCCGAGTCGTCGCGCAGCGCACACAGGGCGGCCGCAGCCGCAGCACCCGCCCGCGCTCCCATGTCGCCCAGTGCGTACGCGGCAAAACCTCGCACGTGAGCGCGCTCATCGCCGAGAGCCGCAACCAAAGCGTCCACAGCCTCCTCCCCCACAGCACCGAGCGCATAGGCCGCGTGTTCGCGCACGTGTTCGCGCACGTCGTCGAGGGCTGCAAGCAACGGACCTACGGCAGCGGCCCCCACAGCGCCAAGCGCATAGGCTGCGTTGAGACGCACCGGTTCGGCCTCGTCCCCTAGCGCGCCGAGCAGCGCGTCCAGTGCAGGAGCGGCCTTTTCCCCCAACGCGCCGAGGGCATCGGTCGCGGCGAGGCGTTGCTCCAACGTCCCGTTAAGGGACTCGCTCAGTTGTTCGATTTGCCCGTTGGCCT
This sequence comes from uncultured Latescibacterota bacterium, assembly GCA_958295495.1. Lineage (GTDB taxonomy): Bacteria > Latescibacterota > UBA2968 > UBA8231 > UBA8231. Next base: position 3,897,471 of record OY282352.1, on the reverse strand, counting down.
TAGCACGACTTGGGGTGCCCGCGTGCCAATCCCATATCCGCGACCACACGACTCGATGCTTGGTAGAGGGCGCGGAGCCGTTGGCTGGCCATCCCGGAGCTTGGATGTTCCAAGTGGGCCGGCTCGGCTCGCTGAGGCGGGTAAACTGGAACTTCATCATGTAGCGATTGGCGTCCGTGCTATTGGGCATGGCCCGGTGCCACAAGTCAAAATGTACCAAGGTGCAGGTGCCAGCCTCGCCGCAGACCGGCAAGTGACGCTCGTCCTTGTCGTCGCGGTCGTTGTAGTAATGCGTGCCGGGCATGACGGCGGTGGGGCCGTTTTCCAAGGTGACGTCTTGTGGGTAATAGAAGATCATCACCCAGCGATTGCGGTGATAGCGCACCTTGCGGTAGCCCCAATAGCTGTCCTTGTGCCAACCGCCGCCTTGGCTACCGGGCGGATTGATGTGGCAGTGGCGGTGGGCGTGCATGATGTAATCCGGCCCTACCACCGAAGTGAGGGCACCTCGGACGACTGGATCGTCAAAGACCTGTTGCAACGCCGGGATGCGGGGCAGGATGTTGTTGCCGGGATTGCCCTCCTTGGCAAAGACCTCCTCAGTGCGCTGATAGATGTCTTGGTGGAGGGAGGCGGGCAGCGAGGATTTGAGCGTGAGACAGCCCTCGGCTATGAACTGCTGCATCTCCGCGTCGCCGAGGAGGAACTGAGGGTCTAACATGAGAAGTCTCCTGAGATGATGGGAACGAGAGCAATTTTGGCCAAGAAAATATCGCTGGAGGCTGGGTAGGGCAATTCTAAGACAGGGTGGGGCCTCGTAGGCCCTATCAAGGGGGCTGCGCTTCGTTGACAATCGGCACTCTCGTTCTGTCTCTATACGCGAGACGTGCGACGAAAGAAAAGACATTGACGGTCCGCTTAGGGCGTATAGCTTCGTTGAACCCACCTTTGCAGGATGGGACACTTTCGCGGGCTGGTCGTGCAAAGCCGTGAGCCGAATATCGAGTCGGCGACGCGTCGTCCGAGACGCGGGGCCGCCCGCTCGATTCCCTCAACCCTTTATACCTTTCACCCTTTGAGTAAGGAGTTCTGATTATGAAGACTGCGCTATGCCTGCTTGCGTTGCTCGGCTTCGTCCAAGCGGGCGCGGCCCAACCCTCGACGATTTCGGGGCATGTGCGGCTAGCCGACGGTCAGCCGGTGGCCGGGGCGCGGGTGGCCCTTTTTGATGTAACCGATCTAGCGGCCGGCGCGGTGACGCACGCCACGACCGATGAGGCCGGCTCCTTTGCCCTGTCGCTCCAAAGCACTGGCCGGGCGCGGCCAGCCGGCTTCGCCCTCGGGTCGAACTACCCCAATCCGTTCAATCCCTCCACGATTATTCCCTATCAACTGCCGGTTTCTACTTCTGTGCGCTTAGAGGTGTTCAATCTGCTGGGGCAGCGCGTGACGACGCTGGTGGATGGGCATCGCCCGGCGGGTGCTCACACCGCGGTGTGGGACGCGACCGACGCAGCAGGACAGGCCGTGGGCGCGGGCGTCTATTTCTATCGGCTGAGCGGGGGCGGCGCGACGTGGACCCGGAAGATGGTGTTGCTCGACGGGCAGGCCGGGACGGCGGCGGCGGGCGCAGGGTGGACAGCGGCGGCGCGTCCTATGGAGACGGACCCGCCCGTCTATGGCTTGACCGTTTCAGGGGAGGGCTTGGTCCCTTATGTGGACCCGGCCTTTCGGGTCGAAGCGGGCATAACGCCGGTGGAGGTGGTAGTGGCCGCCTCTGCTCGCGCCAAGCGGCTGCAGGGGGTCGGCCTGTTAGGGGATGTCGATGGCAATGGCCGCGTCGATATGGTAGATGCGCTGCTCGTGGCCATGTACAGCGTTGATGCCTCGCGCCTTGCGGCTCATCTCCCCCACATTGCTCTCGGCGACGTCAACGGCGATGGGCGGATCGACTTTGTCGATGCCTATCTGATTGGGACCTACAGCGTCAATCCCGCCGATCCGGTGTTGCCAGCGGGGATCGGGGAGCGCGTATCCTTCGCCAGCGGCGGCACACCTAAGATGTACTGGGCGGATCGGGACACGAAGAAGATTCAGCGGGCCAACCTCGACGGCACCCAAATCGAAAACCTCGTAACCACCGGACTAGTAGAGCCACGCGGCCTCGCCTTAGATGTGGGGCAGGACAAGATGTACTGGACGGACAGCGGCACGAAGAAGATTCAGCGGGCCAACCTCGACGGCACCCAAATCGAAAACCTCGTAACCGCCGGATTGGACTTTCCAGCCGGCCTCGCCTTAGATGTAGGGCAGGGCAAGATGTACTGGACGGACAGCGGCACGGATACGATTCAGCGGGCTAACCTCGACGGCACCCAAGTCGAAAACCTCATTACTACCGGACTGGACTGGCCAATCGCCCTCGCCTTAGATGTAGGGCGGGGCAAGATGTACTGGACGGACGGCGGCACGGATGCGATTCAGCGGGCCAATCTCGACGGCACCCAAGTCGAAAACCTCATTACTACCGGACTGGAAACGCCACTCTTCCTCGCCTTAGATACGTCCGGGGCCGGCAGTGGCGGTGGTACGGACGGCAGCAGTGGTCCCGACTTGGTGGTTCAATCGCCTTCGGTCAGCACCAGTAGCCCGAATACCGGGCAATCCTTCTTCCTGCGGGCCACCGTCCGCAATCGGGGTAACAGGTCTTCCGCTGCGACCACGTTGCGCTACTACCGCTCGTCCGACGCGACGATCTCCACGAGTGATACAGAGGTGGGCACGGACGCGGTCCGCGGGCTGGCGGCGTCGAACACGAGTTCGGAATCGATCAGTCTGACTGCCCCATCGAGTGCGGGCACGTACTACTACGGCGCGTGTGTGGCAAGCGTCCGCGACGAGAACAATACCGACAACAACTGCTCGGAGGGGGTGCGCGTGACGGCGAGCAGTACACCGCCCCCGTCCGGTGGGGCTTGCTATGTGGGGCAGGTCGTCAGGCCCAACGAGAGCTGTACATTCGGCGATGGCGAGTTTAGAAATGTCGGCGATGGGTGCATCGTTTATACCCCCTTCGGCAGTGGTACTCTCTGCTCCAACAGCATCAACATCAACGGACTACAGGCCACCAGAAGTGGAAACAATTTCACTATCGAGGCCCTCCCCTAATCGCCGCCCGTCCAACCGCGCTTCAAAGCCCCGGCGAGCGTTGCTGCCCGTCGGGGCTTTTTTGCGTCCGCCGCTCGCCCGTTTAGGGCAACCGCCGCTCGCCCCTACATACCCCGAAAAGGGCCAACCAAGCACCCCTGTCCGTCGGTCAACCCGGCCCCCTTTTGGATAGCCGCTCTTTCGCTCCTGCTGGTGCCCGGTGCTCGTCATCCCCTATGATCTGCTGTAAACGTTGGCTCCAACTCCAGCAGGTAGGCGCGACAATCCCGGCGAATGGCTTGGGCAATATCCAGTGAACGCCTGCCGCGAGGCTCATCTACAACTTCGATTGACTCAACTGGATAACGGCTGGCAACGGCAAACGTCGTCAGCCAGCGCAACGCTTCCCGTTGTTCTTGGATTTGGGGAATCCACTGGCCGACCATGCCCAGCAGATGTTCTAGATCGTGGGTGCGCGGAATCGGCTGGGCATGGAACACCAGAACGGCTTTGAGGTACTTTTCGGCCGCCTGTTGACAGTGGAAGCAGACCGTATCCCAAGGTATTTCTTGGGCCGCCAGATTATTCCTGACGTTTAACAGATCATTTTCAGCCCGGCTGATCCACTGCCGCACTAGGATTTTTTGCGGAGATTCGATCATATAAAATGGTGCCCTCGGCCAGCACTTGGTACGCAAACGAAGACGGGGCTTCTTTCCAATAGTCCAATTCGGCGGGTGTGTACACGACAATATCCAAGGGACAGTCAATGCCTTCGAGCAGGCGACGCATTTCAAGGGCGCGTTCCAACGGGGGCAAATCCGTCTGCCAGACCACGAGCAGATCGAGGTCGCTGTCCCATTGGCTATGACCCGTAGCATGGGAGCCGAATAGAACGATCCGCTCAAAGGGGTGTGCTCGGACGAGGGTCTCTACGACGCGCGCTATCGTTTGGGAGCCGATCCATCGGTTGGTGGCTTTTTTCATTGCCTCTTTGGTCATGGTCTGGAATCTAAAAAATCAACCCGTTAAATACAAAAGCTCCTCAGCCGTGCAAAATCGGATGCCCGTTGCCGATAAAAAACGCCACGTCAACGAGGAAGAACGGCGCGGCCTTGGGAGCGCGTAATCAAGCTCTTGGCCGCCCACGCCACAAAGATGGCCGCGGGGGACAATCTCGTCGTGGCCGTCGGACACGCGACGGGAAGAGCCTGAGTTGCCGATTGACGCCTTGCGGTTGGAGCGATTTTAGTGTTATGTCGCCTGAAGAATTCGATATGGACCCATCCAAAGGATCCAGGGAGAAACGACACAACCGAGGCTTTGGCGTGAACTACGAACTGACCGAACACGCCCGGGAAGGCTTGCAGAATCGTCCCAATATCCGAATAGAGTGGATCGAGCGGATACTCGGTTGCCCCGAACTCATAGAGCCATTTGGAGCACCGGCTGGGCCGGATCGAGGCTTATGGAGGGCGCGTGTTGCGCGTGATCGTCCGAAAAAATACCACTCCACTGCGATTGATTACGTTCTATTTTGATCGCGCAATGAGGAGCCGATTGTGAAATTAAAGATCGACGAAGAGGCCGATGCGCTGCACCTGCGCCTGAGCGATGGACCGACCATAGACTCCGAGGAAGTCGCCCCCGGCGTCATCCTCGACTACGGGGCCGCCGATCAGGTGATCGGCATTGAAATTCTGTACCTCTCTAAACGGCCTTATCCGGTCAATTTGATGGATTTTCAGTTTGAGACCCGGCCGAAGAAATTTGCAGAAAGAGCGTAGGGGAGAGCCTGTGGGTCGGTGCAAACCTAGTGGAAACATTTTCACTATCGCCGCCCATCCAACCGCGCTTCAAAGTTTCGCGGGCTGGTCGTGCAAAGCCGTGAGCCGAATATCGAGTCGGCGACGCGTCGTCCGAGACGCGGGCGGCCCCCCGCTCGGTTCCCTCAACCCTTTATACCTTTCACCCTTTGAATAAGGAGTTCTGATTATGAAGACTGCACTATATCTGCTTGCGTTGCTCGGCTTCGTCCAAGCGGGCGCGGCCCAACCCTCGACGATTTCGGGGTACGTGCGGCTAGCCGATGGCCAGCCGGTGGCCGGGGCGCGGGTGGCCCTTTTTGATGTAACCGATCTCGCGGCCGGCGCGGTGACGCACGCCACGACCGATGAGGCCGGCTCCTTTGCCCTGTCGCTCCAAGGCCCTGGCCGAGCGCGGCCAGCCGGCTTCGCCCTCGGGCCGAACTATCCCAATCCGTTCAATCCCTCCACGATCCTTCCCTATCAACTGCCGGTTTCTACCCCCGTCCGCTTAGAGGTGTTCAATCTGCTGGGGCAGCGCGTGACGACGCTGGTGGATGGGCATCGCCCGGCGGGTGCTCACACCGCGGTGTGGGACGCGACCGACGCAGCGGGACAGGCCGTGGGCGCGGGCGTCTATTTCTATCGGCTGAGCGGCGGCGGCGCGACGTGGACCCGGAAGATGGTGTTACTCGACGGGCAGGCCGGGACGGCGGCGGCGGGTGCCGGGTGGACAGCGGCGGCGCGTCCTATGGAGGAGGACCCGCCCGTCTATGGCTTGACCGTTTCAGGGGAGGGCTTGGTCCCTTATGTGGACCCGGCCTTTCGGGTCGAAGCGGGCATGACGCCGGTGGAGGTGGAGGTGGCCGCGCCGGCTCGCGCCAAGCGGCTGCAGCGGGAGGACGGCCTGTTAGGGGATGTCGATGGCAATGGCCGCGTCGATGTGGTGGATGCGCTGTTCGTGACCATGTACAGCGTTGATGCCTCGCGCCTTGCGGCCACGATCCCCCACATTGCTCTCGGCGACGTCAACGGCGATGGTCTGATCGACTTTGTCGATGCCTATCTGATTGGGACCTACAGCGTCAATCCCGCCGATCCGGTGTTGCCAGCGGGGATCGGGGAGCGCGTCACCGTGAGCAGTACACCGCCACCGTCGGCGGATGACCACAGCGATACTCGGTCGGGCGCGACCCTCCTCTTTGCGTTGGGCGGCTCAAGCGTAGGGCAGATAACAACCCGCGACGACGTTGATTACTTCACGGTGCACGTCAGCGAGCCCGGCTTCTTGACCGTTTACACCACCGGCATCCCCGATACCAATGGCAGGCTAGAAAACGATTCCGGTTCCCCGCTGGAAACCGGTAGAAACAACGTAAGTGGCCGCAACTTCCGCATCGAAAACCACTCCGTGAGTGCAGGCACCTACTATGTCAGAGTTTCAGCGCAGGACAGTAGGACGGAAGACTATACCATTCATGCGAGTTTTGTGAGGGATGCCCACAGCGATACTCGGTCGGGCGCGACCCCCCTTGCGTTGGGCGGCGGAAGCGTAGGGCAGATAACAACCCGCGACGACGTTGATTACTTCACGGTGCACGTCAGCGAGCCCGGCTTCTTGGCCGTTTACACCACCGGCAGCCTCGATACCGAGGGCAGGCTAGAAAACGATTCCGGTTCCCCGCTGGAAACCGATCGCGACAGCGGAAGGGGTAGCAACTTCCGCATCGGAAACCGCTCCGTGAGTGCAGGCACCTACTATGTCAAAGTAGAAGGGCAGGGCCGTAGCACGGGAGACTATACCATTCATGCGAGTTTTGCTCGGGGTGGCTGACAGCTTGGACGACCTCATGGTCGAGTCCCTGCCAGAGACTATACCGTTCATGCGAGTTTTGCTCGGGGTGGGGCTTGCTATGTGGGGCAGGTCGTCAGGCCCAACGAGAGCTGTACATTCGGCGGCGGCGAGTTTAAAAATGTCGGCGATGGGTGCATCGTTTATACCCCCTTAGGCAGTGGTACGATCTGCGCCAACGGCATCAACATCAACGGACTACAGGCCACCAGGAGTGGAAACAATTTCACTATCGAGGCCCTCCCCTAATCGCCGCCCGTCCCACCGCGCTTCAAAGCCCCGGCGAGCGTTGCTGCCCGTCGGGGCTTTTTTGCGTCCGCCGCGCGCCCGTTTAGCGCAACCGGGGAGGGCAATCCTACGCTAAGGGCCGCGCCGTCCCCCATTGGGGCAGCTTATCCAACAAGTAGCGCAGGGCTGCTTCTGGCGCCATCTCGTCCATGTCCAGCGTCACGTGAGCTTGGTCAAAGCCGCCTTGGCGCTCGGCCAACAGCGACCTGAGTTGCGCTGTACTTTCGGGCGGTCGCAGCAGCAGCGGATGGGGCCCTAGGGCTTGGTGGCGCAGCTTCCAATAGATGCTGGCCAGCGACAACTTGAGGTACACCAAGGTCGCTTTGGCCAGCACCTGTCGGAGGTTGGCTTCTTTGATCAGTGCCCCATCGCCCAAGACGACAACTCCGGGCGGACGCGCGACCAAGGCTTGGGCGAGAAAGCGGTCCTCCAATTGGCGCAGGGCCTCTATACCCTGCGTCTGCACGAGGGCAACCAAGGACTGGCCGGCCGCGTGTTCGATCCAGCGATCCACTTCGATGAGGGGCAGGCCGCTCAAGGCAGCCAAGTCGCGGCCTAAGCCGTGTTGGTCAACGCCGAGGAAGCCGATGAGAGCCACCGGACGCTGCAACAGGACCAGCGGCCCAGGCTCGTAGTAATTGGACAAGACGTTCAGCAGCTATCTGGATTGAAGGTAATCGAGGAACAGCCCTCAGAAGCGGCCTTAGCCGTTGTACGGCCGGCGGACCGCAAAAGTCAATACGCCACCCCAACTAGGCGGGCAGCCGAGTTGGCCTCCCTCGCGTCGTCATCCACCTTAACGCGGGCGAGGTAAAGGCCCGGGGATACCAAATCTCCCCCTTCATCTCGTCCGTCCCAGACCAGGCGATACAGCCCGTTGGCCATAGTGCGCCTCTCGGAAAGACGCCTCACTTCCCTGCCTGCCAAGTCGTATAAATACACCGCCACTTGCCGGGCTACATTGACTTTGAGCACGGCAAACGAAAAGACAGCCGTGTCGTTGATGCCGTCGCCATTTGGAGTAAAAGGGGTGGGAGCCACCTCAATTGTCCCGAGCTGTCCGCGGCGGGCGGTCGTCAACACTGTCAACCCCTCACCAGCGGCCAATTCGTCTCCTACCGGGTCCGCTGGATCCACCCTTTGCCAGTTGTCCGCTTGAGTCGAGCGCCCAACTTCGGCTGCAAAAGTGGCACCGCTCAGGAAAACGCGCGACGAAAAAGAGAGCCGCACAAGATCCGCACTGCCGCGCCGCAGGATTCTTGGCAACCCGAGTTGCAGAGTGTCGCTTGCCACCTTGGCCACCTCTAGCCCCTCCCCCGCCCCATTCTCAAAACGACCTTTTGCCACTTCGGCAAATATCTCCTCGTTTCCGGCAGCAAATCCGCTTTCGTCTCCCAAGCTCACTTGGCGCAGTTCGATATTTGCTCGCGAAGGAGCTATGAGACGGATGCGGTCGAACCCCGGATCTCGAGCGGCGAAGGAGGGGCGTATGAAGAGCTCGAAATCGGTGAGTTCGCCGAGGGAGACATTCCGCTTAGGCTCTATTTCCCCACCGATGCGCTCTACCAGCGGTGCTGTGAAGTGGACTTGGATCGACTGCAAGCTAGGGGCCGCGGCCGCGTCTTCACTGAGCAGTCTCGTCTGGATCATCATATAGTGCCGGGGATTGGGGGAAAGGATGACTTCGCCCGGTTTGACATAGACTTGACTCCAGTTGCTCCAGCCCGGTCCCGGCAGGAACTCAGTAAGGATCTCTCCCCGGTAGAAGGACGGCTGAGCGTCGTATTCTTCTTTGTTGGCTACTTCCGTGCCGTCCTTTTTGAAATAGCGGTTTACCTCGCGCAGGTCGTTTCCCGTGCGAGTGCGGACTTCCACCGCTGTGCCCGAGGGGGTGTTAGCTTCCCATTCGATGGTGGTCAGCGTCTTGGAACTCTCCAGATCAATGAGGTCGGAAGTCATCTCGAGCATGGGCAAGTGCCCGGTGGCGAAGACTTGGATTTCGGTCACTGTGCTCAGTATCCGGTGCCCCTCATGGGCCCTAGTGCGGCGGGCAATGTCTAGGTTGCGGAATTCTAGAAACCGTAGCGGGCGCGGCGCAAAGCGATCCTCGAACAGCCGCGTATTTTGGTTTAGCTGCCGCGTCTGACCACTCAATTCCTCCCAGATTAAACTGCCATCGGGCGCCAGCGAGCCGTCCGAACCGCGCAATAGATAACCAATCAGGTTTCTTCCGCCGACGCGGGTAATGATGCGCACGGCATGGACTAGGAAGTGGGAACCCAGATTTACGTTTAACAGCCCCCACTCGGCGGTCTCTCCGGTGGGAAAGTAAACCATGCCCTGCCACTCGGTGCGCACGTTGCCGTCAACGGCAAGTTCGGGCGAAGAATTGGGATTGACGTCGTGCAGACTGCCGCCGCGCTCTACTATCCCTAGGGCAATGTTCTCGCCCACACTCCATACTTCCACCTCGGCGAGTTGGGGCCGTTCGCGGCGGTAATGGCGCACCCCGCCCTGCTGCTCAAATGGCAACTGGGCGTAGCGCTCGGCCGTTACTAGACGCTCTTCGCCGGCGATTTTCCAGACGTATTCCACAGCGCCTTGGTCCTCTGCTGCCAGCACCTGATAATCCTCGGCAGAAAGCTGTTGCGCTCGCTCGCCATTGGTGGCCGTGGCCGCGACGCGCAGGTACTGCATAAGGCGGCCGGTCCACTCCTCTGTATGGGTGCCCAGCGGCGCGAGGTCAAACTCAAAGACCCGCTGGTCGCGATTGGGCTGGGTGGTACTGCCGACCAAGGTGTAGTCCAAGGCACCGCTGCGGTCGGCCGTGCCAAAGGGGTTTTGCCCCCCTGCCGAATGCACTCTGAATTGCAGGAACGGATCCCCTTCTGCGGCAAAGCGCACAACGACCTTGGTGGCCGACACCAGACGGCCGAGATCAATTTCCAACACCCAGTCCCGCAGGGGATCGGCCGGGGCCGGCTCCCAAGCGGTAGCCGGATCTGCGTCAATGGCCCGCTCCGCTAGCTGCGGATTTGAACCAGCCCTTTTGATGCCGCCGTGCGCCAGCAGGGCGTTGTTTTCGTCTTGGAACGAATTGGCGTACTGCGCTCGCAAGCTGCCATCAATGGGATAGCTAAAGTCGGCTGCATCCAATAGGGCGTTGTGCGGTATTTGTATAAATCTGGACTGCACCGAGCCAGACGGCGTTATCGTCACCATATCCCGCGGAAAATCCCAAGCCTGCCAGTGCGCCTCGGTTCGCACCTCCACCTGACTCACGCCCAGCCTGTACCCCCTCGACTGGGCCCATACCCCGTTTAGAGCCATGGGGAGGAAAAAGGCTACCAAACAGAGCACCGTGGACAAAAGACCTGATCGCCTCGCGGCCGTCGCCGAAATCATCGAGCGGTATCCCATAACCTATTGCCCCAAGTAAGACGCACCTGTTTATCGCTAACCATCACTCTTGGTCGGAGCTTCCGAGGCGTGACGCTGCAGGAACGCATCGGGTAGGGCCGCCTCCAACGCCCTATCAGATACGGCGATCCGCTCTTTGTATTTGTCCAGCAGGTCATCAACCAGCTCTTCAAAAAGTTGCTCTCGCTTCTGTCCGCGCACCAAGGCCCGCGCCTTTTTCTCGACTGAGAAAAAGGGAGCTAACTCTCCCCCCTCGCGGTTGAGAACCTTGAAAATGCTGTATCCGTCTTTAACCTGTAGCGGGCCGGTTATTTTGTCGAGGCTGGCCGCCTTTACCGCTTTGAAGAGCCGCGGCTGGGTCAAACGCTCGTACTCGCCCAGATGCATCAAGCCGTCTTTTTCCTGCATACCTGGGCGGATGGTGTGCTTTTGGGCGAGCGTTCCCAAGGTCGCACCTTGTTCAATGGCGCGCCGCAACCCGGCGGCTTCTACCTCGGTCTCGACCAGCACTTCGACGACGATGTATTGGGCCGGCTCCCTGAACAACTCCTCATTGTTGTCGTAAAAATCCCTCGCTTCCTCCCCGCTCGCCGCGGATTGGTCGATGATCTCTTCTTGGCGTAGCTGTTTGATCATGAATTCCGTGCGTATTTCCTGCAACCGCTGTTGTCCATCCGCCGTCTCCTCCAACCCGGCCCGTTGCGCCGCCTCTGCCAACAAAGCCGGTATCAAAACCAGTTCCCTCGCTGTATTGACTACCTCGGCCCTGTCCCGCATGCCCCAGCCAGACAAGGCCCGCATATCCGTCCACAGGGCATTGAGGTACTCTCCCAGCGAGATCTGCCCTCTCCTCATGGTAAAAAGGGGCTGGGCCGCCTCCTCAGCGGCCAGATGGTCGCGTCGCACCCGGGGGTGGAGAGCCGCTTTATTCAACAGGAGCTCCACCCCCTCTGGCACTAGCTGCACGTTTAGCTTGCGGGTGAGGGCCGCGATTTCCGCCCCCTCCTGCTCCAAGCGCTTGCGTTCGTAGAGTATGTTGCGAATCTGCTGTCGTTGCTCCTCTAGCGGGACGGGCTGGTCTTGGAGGAAACGCACGATCTGGTAGCGCGTGCCCATGGGCAGAATGGACGATAGCTGTCCACTCGGCAGGCTGCGGAACACCTCGTCTGGAATCTGTAACCTGCGGGCCTGCTCCAAATCGATGAATCCCAGTACGCCCCCCTGAGAAGCCGACCGTTCGTCTATGGTGTATTCGGCGGCCAGCCGGGCAAAATCCCCGCCCGCTTTGAGTTGCTCATAGACTTGCTCGGCGGTGCTGTCCTCTTCCACCAAAATGCCCGCTAGCTGGCGCTTGCGGTCCAAGCCGCTGTGGGCGAAATAGGCGCGGACCTCCTCCTCGGAAACCTGCACGTTGGGTGCCAGTGCGAGCCGGCGATAGGTGTTGACCAAGTACTGACGCCAGTAGGGCCTCACCTTGGCCTGTACCACCGCGGCGGTATCCAATCCCCGCTCTTTGGCCTCCAGTACGAGCAGGTGCTTGGCCAGCAGACTGCGTAAGTAGTGCTTCCTCACTTGGTCTCCCGGCCCCTCGAGGCGCAAGGGCCGGGGCATCGAGACGACGAAATCGCGCATCTCGGCAGCCGAGATGGAAGTGGAATCAATGCGCGCCACCACCCCAGGTTCGAGGGCGACCTCCGCACCCGGAGAACACGCCGCGAGGCTCCATAGGAGTAAAAGCTCGCATCCTTGCCAAGCCCGTGGTTTTCTGTCTCTCATATCTTCTATCAGTACACCACGGCGATCGGCCCCAGTCGCTCCTCCCGACCGCTGCCGGCTTCTACCGCGACGCGGTAAATGTATAGTCCTGGGGCTACCAATTCGCCCTCGTCGTCCCGCCCGTCCCAAGCAGTTTGATAAAGCGCGCTCCCCCCTTCTCCACTGCCCAAAGTGCGCACTCGGTTTCCCGCCAGCGTGTAGATTTCCGTCTCGAGGGGCACGACTTGGGTCAGACGCAGTAAAGTATAGGAGAACTGGACTTGGTCGTTGACGCCGTCCCCATTGGGTGAGAACGGGTTGGGAACCACCTGCGCGGCGCTGAGCAGACTGCCCTTGAGCGGCGTGCGGACGTCTAAAGCCTCGCTCAACAACTCGCTCATGGCATCTCCGGGAATCACGCTCTGGGGCACTTCGTCCCTGTCCGCATCCGACACCGCGCCGCTGAAGGTCGTTCCATAGCTAAAGACTCGGGCGGCAAAATCCACTTCGAGGAGGGTCTGGTCTTGGTCGATGCGGTCAAATTGGACGGCGAACTGGTGGGGAGCTGCCGGATCGAAACTCGGGGTAAAATTGACCCCTTCGCGGTCAATGCGCACCGCGTGGACGGCCTCCAGACGGGCGGGCGTCCGCACCTCGAGAACATTGAACCCCGACTGCTCCGCCTCCAGTCGGGTCCGCACCGCATAGGTGAACCGAACCGGGTCGGCCGATTCGACAAAAGGAGGGTAAATCTCGCCAATCGCCTCGGCGACCACAGGGGGTTGAGAAAATTCAAAGAACAGCGAGTCGATTTGTCCTCCCGCCAATCTGGCGGAGAAAAAATCAAGGCGTAGCTGCACGTACTGCCGGGGGCTGGGCGAGAGGATTTGGGCACCGGCGAGTCCGTCCGCATACTCATAGGTGTGCCATACGCTCCAGTTTTCCAGATCTTGGGTAATGCGCCCCTGCACGTTCTGGGGCATGGCCCCATACACTTGGCGGCTCATGGGCCGACCGTTGGTCCCCAATGGCACTTCCTCTGCCCCCACTCCGGTCTTGCGCCAGTAGATCTCGGGCTGGTCATCGCTGCCGCTGCGGCTCTGGATGACTATTTTCGCTTCTCGATCGAGTTGGCCGCTCCACCAGATGCGCCCCAAACTGGATGCTCGTCCCAGATCGATCGGGTCGGACAGAAACGAGGCTTGGGGAACAAACCCCCGACCATATACCTCAAACTCGGCCACTTCCCAGGTCTCCCCCACTTCTAGGGGATGGAGATAGACGTGGCGTGCTATCTGGGGTTCGATATCCAGTCCGACCACCGGGCTTAGGTTGTCTTTCTCGTCGCGAACCAAGGTCCAGATGAGATTCCCTTTTTCGTCTTTGCTCTCTTCCCGGCCGTCGTTGACGTACAGCCTAAACTGGCGGATCTTGTGCCCTCGATGATCGGCGCGGGTTGCAAAGCGGATCCCTTCGATGGGGAATGGGGCCCCCAGATCGAAGAACATCGGCGTGGTATAGAAGAACCCGGGGCCGCGAAAGAAATTGATGCGCGGCGGATGCACAAAAGCCGTAGTCGAATCGCCATCTACTATCAGCACGCGGTCGTCCAGCCAATTCGCCGGCAGGGTGTAAATGCTCACCAAGCTGGTAATATCGCCATTCCGCTCGCCCATCGAGGCAACCAGATTCTCGCTGCTTTCGGCGCTGAATGGGCGAATGGCGCCCGGCACTTTTTCCACATCGATAAAGCTCAGGGCACCACTTCCGCTCCAAGGGTTTCCGGCGCGGCCCCCCAGTTGGTAAAATTGGCGCGCCTCGGCCCGATAGTCCGCTCCTATCCCCAACACGGTTAGGACTACAATCAGTACCAGTCTCACCCAGGGCCTCCTTTGCTTGGCCAGCAAGAAAACGGCGGGGTTCACAGTAGCCTGCAAACCCCGCCTGAAAACGTCCTTTAATGTCTGTGGTGCAGGCAGTCGAGTCGGCCTTATTTGAAGGTGGACTTGATCTGGCCCCAAGTGTTGGCCTCGACCGCGGTAGCTCTAGCCTCGGGCAAGCCCTCTTCGATGGGTGCCAACAAATAGTCGCCGAACTGGTCGGCATCCCTAGAAGCACCTATGCCGCCAAAACCAGACCAGTAGGCATCGTCGTAGGAGCCGGGGTCGGCATCCTTGTCGCCCCAGTTGACCTCAATGCCGACGACCGTGCCTTCCACCCAATTGTGCCTGACACTTTGGTCGGGGCCATCGGGATGGATGTCGTCAAAGGGCACAATGGAGTACTCGCCGAACATTTCGGCTGGCTCTTGGGTATTGACGTCGCCGCGGAGAAACCTGCCGGCCCACTCCACGTAAGGGGACTGGCCCGCCCAGGCTTTGGAGCCGTCGATAATCCGGGTATAATAACCAGAAGAGCTGAAAATCGGGCCAGCCAGATCGTAGCGCTGGGCTTGGGCACTGGCCCAGCGAGTCTCGAAGTCATCCCCCTGGTCGAAGCCGCGAAAGATGCCGCCGGTGTGATCCCAATCCGTGGTCGTCGACCACTTCTCGGTGTCGTTGATAAAGTCGTCGGCGATCCAAGCTCCAAAATAGGCCTTGCCGTCGTTGATGTTGTAGGCCCAGACGAGCCAAGCATTGAAATCGCTCAAATCCATGGGTGCTCCGAACTGGTTGAACATGGTTTCGGCTTTGGTCTTGTACACATCGCCTACAATGTCCCAGTCCGACATATCGCCGTCCAGCACCGGAGTCAGGTGATCCGGGAACTGGAACATGAACTTCATCTCGCCTTGGTGGCCAAAGGCCGCGCCGACCACGAGGGCAGAGACTAGTAAAGCAATTGATACCTCATTGATTCTCTTCATCGCGATACCTCTTTTTTAGTTAGTGGGTGGACATTGCTCCGCTTGCTACCCCAAGCGGGCCTGAAACGGTGTCTGTGTCTTGCGCCTCCTTTCTGCTGCCAACAGATCGTCTATAAAAATATATCAATATATCACTTCAATCTCAATTTTAGCTTAATTCAACTTTGAAGAAAGCCAAATATACTAGCGGTCCAGCCCTGCATAGGCCGTCATGAATATCTTGCTGGTCGTGCTAGAGGGCAGATTTTCAAACGTCAGCTTCTGCAGGCGAAATCCCGTCTGCAGATGGAGCCTGTAGCCTAGGTAATCCGAGGCGTTATTAAATTGCAGCGCGACGATGCGACCGAAGGAATCCGGCTCCAAGTTGCGATTGACTGGCACCCCCTCGTCGTCGTCGCGGAACTGCTCAAAGTGGGACAGTTCTAGTCCCAGCTCGATGAGCGTATGGGAGAGCAGGGGAATGCGGGCAATGAGAAAAAGCGTCTCGGTCAACTCGCGGCGCTCCGGGTCGCGCTTGCGCACGGGACGCTCGCGCAAAAATTCGCTCTTGAAGCGCGGTTCAAGTTCAATGTTTCCCACCGGGAAGGTGTAATCGACTTTGTTGATGAGACCGACAAAGCTGGCCGTGCCGCGCAGGTCGCGCTGATCCCGGCGCTGGTTGTAGATTTCAGTCTTGAGCTTGTTGATTACATTCAGGTTCCCCAAGCGCATAAAGTCGAACTGCACATAGGACGTGTTGACGTAGGTGTCGCGAGCCGGGAGCAAATCGAAAACGCGCTGTTGAGTACCGCGGGAATTAGACGGCTGCACCCACTGGAAGAGGTTGTCGGGAATGTCGTCCTCGACCAGCTTGAAGTTGTCGAACACCCGCAAACGACCCCACTGGGCAAAATCCCTTTCGTAGGTGAAGAGCAGGTACGTGGATTCGTTTCGGCGATCCCCGGCCAGCAGTTTTTCGCGCAAATGCCCGACGGTCAGCCGGGCCTCGGGGCCGATGTGGGTTCCCGCGTACATATTGTAGCCGCGGTGGTCGCGCCCGTAGGGATAATCGGGTTCTTCGTCGTTTTCAAAGCGGTCGATCCAGCCGTTGTTGTTCATGTCAACGCCAAAGAGGTATTCGGGTCTATCGGAGTGATAGCGCAGGAAGGGCTCTTCGTAGTCGGGAATGAAGTTCTGTCGATCCTCCGTATCGTTCTGGTTGAAATCCGAGACGAAATCGTTGTTCTCGTCAAAACCCGGAAAGACCGCATTGTCCGACAGCATACTATAGCGGTTCCAGTCCGGCCGGCGGTCTTGGTCATCGTTGTCCTCGACGAACTCGTAGATATAGGATATTTCGTCTTCGTAATCGATTTCGTCCTGTCCCCGAGTACCCGCTAGGAAGGTGCGGGTAGAATAGTCTGCGTCCATGCTATAGCCTTCGAGAAAGACGAACCAAGGATAGGACGCCTTGGACAGGTTGAGCATCCATGCTTGGGCGTGGTTAACCGCCTTGCGATGATCCTTTAGGTTGAGGTTGGGATACTGGCGGTACTGATTGTTGAAATCGTACTCCCCGTAAAAGTCAAAACCCCAGATCTTGTTGGCCTCTAAGGTAACGCCAAGGATGGTATTGGCCGTGGGCAGGCCGTAGTCGAATTGCAATAGACGCTGATTGGAGTTGTCGCGGATATTGTCTTGGGCCCGCTCGATCAGCAAGAAGACGGGCTGCGAGTCCCGGTTGGTCTGCCGGTCGGACGTGATTTCCACCTTGTAGTCGTTGGAGATCACCAATTCAAAGGATACTCTTTCAATAGTCGTAGGGTCGGGCCCGGCGTACAAAGGGTCGGTAAAATCGTAGGTGAGAATAATGCGCTCGTCCCCGTCCGCGGCTAAAAACCCCACCCGTTGGAAACCCCCTTCGCGTATGGGCTCGAATCCTATGGCACTGCCTCGGAAAACGTTGCCATCCACATCCTCGATGATGATTTCGTCGTCGAACAGGGCCGCCCCACCCACTCCGTCGGCGGGCGAGTCGTCCGACAAGCGGATAATGATGCGGGATATGGGCAGCGCATTCTGGTCGGTGGTCAGGGCCCCGCCGGCGAAAGGGTTGCCGGTGAAATCGTCGAATAGCGTCTGGCCTTGGAAGGCGGTCAGATAGGTCGCCCCGACCTCGACGAAGTCGCCGACCTGAACGATGCCCCGCCCACCCAGTAAATTGGTGACGCTGGTCTTCTGATCGGGGATATCCAAAGAAGTGGCCACGGCCGGCCGACTGGGGCGGGCCAGTAGGAGAGTACCTTGGTACTTGTCGGCAGCAAAATCCCACTGAATGCCGTTGAACATGGGTTTAGAAAAAGTCATCGGTGTCAAAGTAGTGCGAATCTCATCGCCAATCGTGATGCTGTAGTGGTATTGTCCCTTGTGATCCGAGGAGACGGCTGCTCGGGTGAACCATTGGCTAAACCTGTTGGTCTTGAGGATGCTGCTGCCGAATTGCTGGGGGCGATCTTGCTGCCAATCGTAGATCAACCAGCCTCGGGTGACTAGATTGCCGAAGAAATCGTAGAAGTAATCGCCCTCCAACGCGGTGTCCACATAGCGTTGATAGGGATCGCGGGCGTAGTTGGAGTACTCCCACTGTCTCCACTCGTATTCCTTATATAGTTCTTGGGGGACGTACCATTTGCGCACCGCCGGATCCAGCGCGTCGAATAATACCCCCGGTCCTTGGGGGGAGAAATCCACCTCTCCACCCTGCTTCACTCTCCCGAGGCGCGAGCCGTAATCTTGGGCACCAACCGGAGTCGGCGCACTCCAGCCTAGCGCGTAGAGAACAGCACCTGCCGCAATCAGATATCGCTTGTTCAAAATCCTCCCTCCTCGCTCGGCGGGCCCTAGTATACTACGGACACACTCCTAAAACGCCGCTCGGTCTCCCGGTCGGAGCGGATTTCCACTACCACTAAGTAGATGCCCGGCGGCACTAGGCGATCATCGTCGCCGCGACCGTCCCACTGCAGCTCGATGCGGCCGTTTGGGACCTCGACTAAGCTGAGCTGCCGCACGCAGCCACCGGCCAAATCGCAAATAGTTACCTCGGTCGGCGATGGTTCGAGCAAGTGCAGAACCGCATAGCTTATGTGCGCCACGTCATTGGCCCCATCTCCATTGGGGGTGAAGGTCTGCGGCTGGATTGCCAGCGGACCAGCCACCTGCGAGCCCACGGCAATCCGCACCAGCAACTCGTCGGTATCCAGTTCGGCTGAAGCATCTCCGCCCGCGGTCTGCAGCGGCACTTGCACGCTGGCATCGGCAAAGGCCCGTCCTTGGAAACGCGTACCATAGCGGAACACGGCCGCATCAAAGACAATTTTCAAAAGGGTGCCATCGGCATTGATCAGGGGTAAGCTGAGGGCAAAGTAGTCGTCCTCTACCGCCTCAATGGAGAACGATCCAACGCGCTGGGGCAAAGACACACTGGCCAGATCGCCGCTGAACTCGGCTCCATCTAGGCGATTGCCCGCCCTATCTTGGATCTCCACCGAATGGATGGCCGCGATGCGGGCCGGGGTTTCGATTTCAAAGCGCGTAAATCCCGGCCGGCCCGTAGTGTTGGCGATGCGGGCGAAGTACGCAAAAGTCGTCTGTTTGCCGACCTCGGTCCGCGGTGGTCCCACCTCGGCGACGATGCGATCGACCGGGGGCCGTGCAAACTGGAAGCCCAAGTCGGCGACAGTGCGGCTGGCATCCAAGCTTAGATTGGTGAAGTCGATGCGGAACTGGAAGTAGCGCCGTGGTGCTGGCACAGTCAGGGGGGCACCATTGTTGACCACTTGCCACTGGACCCAGCCGTTGTCGGTGTCGGGTTTGATGGGGCCCCGCTGGTTTTTCGCCAGTTTCTCGAAGGTTTCCTCGGTCAGCGCCTCGCCCTCGCTGTCGGTGGAGACATATTCGGGTTGCCGACCTCCTACATTGGCATTGCGGAAAAAGATATCCGGTGTCGTATCCCGCCCGCTGCGTACGCGGATTTCCATCTTGGAATCCGCGCTATTGCCCGCGGACACTTCGCTCCAGGCGATTCGACCCCAGACCACCTCCTCGCCCAGATCCAGCACATTGGACACATAGCTAGCCGTCGGTACGAACCCCCTGCCGTACACCTCTATCTCGTCAATTTCAAATCCGAGGGTGGAAATCGACTTGAGTTGCAAAAAGCGGACAAATTGGGGGGTGATCTGTGCTTCTACTCTGGCCTCGCGGTTGTCTGGATCGCGCCGCACTGGCGAGGTGAAAATGGGCTGCCCACTGGCAAAGAGGTTTTGCGGCAAGCCATCGTTGAGGAACAACTCATATCCCCGCATGAATTCGTTCCCAAAGGGAAACGACGCCGTCATCCTCGGATAGAACGCGATCCGGTCCACTCCAAAACGCGCCCCAAGGTCGATGCGAATGGTGACGCCGTTGTTGCGCACGATGCGGCCGGCCACGAACTTGCGGTCAAAAGCCACCCGGTGGTCGCCATTGAGCATGCCCGCCAATTGCTCCGGATCTTTCTGGCTGGCATCCAGCCCTGGAACATCTATAGTGCCCCCTCGCTCGAGAATACCGAGCGAAATGTTGAAGTCGGAGCGCAAGCGCAGCGGCATGATCCAGTTTTGCCGGGAATCCGGGCCAACGGCGAACACTTTTTCGCCGTTGGCGTCCTCAATGGTTCCCAATTGCTCGACAAAATCAATCACGCCCCCGGGTGTTGTGCCAGAATTGCGCCAAGGACGTTCGTCGCTGCCGACCGTAAAAACATCCTGCGCGCTGGTTGGGCGCACGGACAGCAGCAGGAGAAGGACAATTAAAGGAGGGGCTAAAAAAAGGTGGTTCATCTGTGTCGATTTCAGCGGCTTGAAAGGGGACCGCTGGGACGATATTCAATGGTGAGGACGGCTCTTTGATAGGCAGCCGAGATTCCAGCCTTGCACACTTCTGAATAGCACACCTAAGGCTGCAACCCCCTGAAGCGCGACATTCGTCGCAGTAAATAATAATGAGGTAAGTTATGTATATATAATACGATAAATCAAGGAAAATTGCGTATAACTTTGACCGGCAGTGTCGCCAAGCCTTGCCAGTCGGCTCGCCGGTGTCGGTGGCTTGGTTGGCGTTGGGCGGCGCGGCGGCGGGTGCGTTTGAGGTGCAAGAGTCGGGCGCGTCGCGTACCCTCCAGTTCAAGCGTCCCCCCAACTTTGAGCAGCCCGCCGACAACGAGAACAACACCTACGCGGGGACGGTGGCCATCGGCGATGGCAGCGCGTCCGTATCGGTGTCCGTATCGGTGACTGATGCCAACGATCCCGGTCGCATTGGCCTTTCGACGACCACGCCGCAGGCGGGGCAAACCCTCACGGCGACGCTGTCGGACGACGATGGAGTGGAAGAGTCGGTGTGCGGCCTGCACCGATGGAGGACATAAAATGAAAATGCGGACGTATGGAATGGTCCCCATCGCGTTGTTCATCCTACTGCGGATGGGCGAGGCGTATGCGGAAACAGAGCCAGCAGAAATCACGATTCATATCCTCGGCGGGCACAAAGCGGTGATTTCGGCTCTGTTGGAGGCGGTTGACGGAGGGACGCCGGTTACCGGAATCGCCGCGTTGGATTCCCTTGCTGCCACCTATGGCCTGATTGGGATATATCGTAAGGATAGAATATCCCCTTTTTATGGGTATCGTTTTCGGTTGACGTTTCCGCCGGGTGAGGATGTGGCCGCCATGGCCGGAGCTTATTGGATCTTACCCTATATACAATTGACCAAGCCGGATCCACTACCCGAGGCACAAGCCCGGAAGATGCACCGCCCTTTTGACGTAGAAAACGTGAGACTACGGTTACCCGCAAAGGTGGGTGCTGGAACTGCTTCGGGTGCCGTTTTTACAGCCGTAGCCGTTAAAGGCAATATTTTGTTGGGCGCAATAATCGGCTGTAGTGTAGGATTCCCGTTGGGTGCGAGTTCGATTGATCCTTATGATTCTTTGCCCATAACCCTACTCGCCGGTGTTATACCGGGAGCGGCGGGAATACTTTGGTTAAGCAACAGCAACTCAAGTAATGGATTCGTTATGGGATTCGTCGGCCCTATTATTGGTTCGCTCTATGCTTCGGAGAAATCGCGTGAGCCTCCTCAAGCCCGCCGCATCTCTTTCGCTTTATCCCCCACCCCCGACAGCGGCCTATCCGCCGCTATCACACTGCACTTTTGACCCTAATAAGAGAAAGGCTCTCCTATGTCCTTTGTAATCGTTGTGCTAACCCTGTTCGCTGTCATAGGGGTAGCGAAGGCTGATGCGGCGAGTGATTTGGAATTGGCCAAGAAGTTTTCACCGATCTTGATCTTGGCGGAAGAGACCGGCCATAAGTGGGGAGACGTTAAAGTAATCAAGCCGGAACCCGTGGAAATCATGGGGGCTACGTCTGCAGATAATGTATGGATTAGTAGTTTTGATTTAAATGATGATTGGGTAGCCGAAGGCGTCATCGGAGATAATCCCTCACCCATAACCCTTGAGGATTTCGAGGAGAATTGCCCCAAGGTGGATTTTTCCGCGAATAAGTTTGCCTTTCTTACCCCTGGTTGTTCTTTTATTCATAGAGGTATCCATCCCAATGGAGTAGGATTTAGTGGTAGGGTAAGGCCCCACTTCAACTATCCCGGTAAAACCCCCAAAGCGTGGAACGATACATACTTGGGCTCAGGGCCTTATGCGGGCGAAAACTTTCCTAATACCGCGTATGTGCATATCTACACCCGATCTATCGAGCAGTACAAGGCTACGTACAATCCAGTGACCGTCATCCAATACAAGTACTTCTACCCCTACAATCACTGGTGGAACAGCCATGAGGGCGACTGGCCGGGCATTGATGTAGTGGTCAGTTCGAGGGATCCCGACACGGCAACGATCTTAGGGGTAGAGTATCGATTTCATGGCGCATGGTTGAATTACTACAAAGATTGGGGCAATAAACCGGGGCTAACCTCCGACTTTGTATTCGACCCGCGAACAACAGTAAAATTGGGTCCCGGACCAACGCGCAACGGCCTTGTCGAATACACCCACCCCGTCGTTTACGTGGGGGCCGGATCGCATGGCGGATACCCCATTGGAGGAAAGATTAAAATTTACCACGAGCCTTTGGGGTTTGGCGAAGAAGCAGTACTTGGCGAAGAAGAAGTGCAAGGAGCCATAGCGGGAGATAATGAATATATGACCCATACGGGTTTAGTATTGAGTACTGAAGCCGATGGTTCTCACAGCGACCTATGGGAACGTTATGACTTGGTACTGTTGCCCGAACCCGATCTAAACAACACCGACAACATGGGACTTACACCAGACATGAGTTGGCTGGGAGCACGGATACAGTGAGGGACACCAGTGGCCGATGTCAGTGGGGTTGGCAGCAAAAAAAGCCCGTATGGACCTTATAACAGCAATTCTGAGGATTGGGGGTGGTCTAGGGGTTGGGGGGAGTTAAAGTTTTTCAACGTAGGCAAAACCGGCCCTGATCTTAAAAAATACGAAATGCACCATAGGAATCTACCCTATGCTAGCTATCACCATTGGGCTGTTATTGGCGACGAGACGTGGAGCGGCACGGTCTCTCTGAGCGGCGACGTGGTGGTCTTTCCCGGGGCGACGCTGACGATAGAGGCCGGCACCACCGTTACGTTCCCTTCCCAAAGGGATCGCCACCAGTTCAAGGAAGGCAACCATAGTCTATCGGAGCTGTTCGTCTATGGCACCTTGCAGTCCGACGGAACCAGCAGCAATCCCGTCGTCTTTAGGGGTCCCAATCCTGCGGATCGTGCTCAGCATTGGGGCGGCATCCGCATGCTGGCGGGCAGTTCGGAGCGGGTGCGCGAGACCGAGGTTCGCAATGCGCCTCCGCCGTCGGTTCGTCCAGAGAATCTGACGGCTCAAGTCGGCGATGGCTCGGTGACGCTGCGGTGGGACGAACCGTCGCCGTCCGATCCGAGCCTCACCGGGTGGCAGTATCGCACCAAGCCGGCGGGGGCCCCGGCGTGGGGGGCTTGGACGGGGGTGTCCGGCCGGGCGACGCGCCAAGTGGTGGTGTCGCCGTTGGCGCACGGGGTGCGGCACCAGTTCGAGGTGCGGGCGGTCAACACCACCGGGGGCGGCCCGGCGTCAGATATCGTGTCGGCGTCGTTGGTGCAGGTAGCGTTCAGCGCGGCGGGTTACACCCTGATCGAAAGCGGCAATCCGGTGGGGTCGCAGGAGGTGACCGGCCAAGTTGAGGATCCGACGCAGGCGGCCCAGAAGGTGCAGGTGGGGGTTCAGTTGACACCGGTGCCGGACCGACGGGTGACAATTCCCCTCACGGTGGCGGCCGGTTCGGCCGAGGCGGCCGACTACGAGGTGCGCGGCCTGCCCGCTTCGGGCGGGTTGTCCTTCGCCGTGGGTCGGGCCTCAAAGGGGTTCACGATCTGGGCGAACCCCGACGCGGACTTCGACGACGAGACGATTCAGGTGGGCTTTGGTCGGCCGCTGCCGGTGGGGGTGGGGGTGGGCAGCCCGGCGTCGGCGACGGTGAGGCTATACGATACGCCGTCGGCCCCGACGGGCTTGACGGCACAAGGGGGCAACGAGCAGGTGCGGCTGGTGTGGGACGATCCGGGCAATAGGGGCATCACCGGATGGCAGTATCAGCTACGGCGCACCGGGGGCGGGGCGTTGTGGAGCGAGTGGATGAATATGGACAGCAGCGACGCTGGGACGACCGAGTATAGGGTGATGGAGTTGGACAACGGGGTGAACTATCGGTTCAAGGTGCGGGCGGTCACCGTCCGGGGGCGGGGGGATGCCTCGGCGTCGGTGGCGGCGCGTCCGAGTTCGTTTCTTGCGGAAGCGGGCAACGGCGCGGTGCGGCTGGTGTGGGACGATCCGAGGGATGGGTCGATCCATCGGTGGGAGTATCAGGTGCGTCGGATGGCGGCGGCGTGGGGGCCGTGGACGCCGATCGTGGGCAGCGACGCTGGGACGACCGAGTATAGGGTGATGGAGTTGGACAACGGGGTGAACTATCGGTTCAAGGTGCGGGCGGTCAACGCGTCGGCGGCGGTGGTGCTGACCTTGTCGGCGGTGGCGGCGACGCCGCAGGCCCCGGCGTGCTCAATCACGGGACCGGCGACGCCGACGTTTGCGGAAAATGCCACCGGGGTGGTCGGCCAGTACATGGTCGGGGGGGCTGGCTGCGGTTCGGTGGCTTGGTTGGCGTTGGGCGGCACGGATGCGGGTGCGTTTGAGGTGCAAGGGTCGGGCGCGACGCGGAGCCTACACTTTGTGAGTCCGCCCGATTACGAGACTAAGAATAGCTATCAGGTTGCAATCCGGGCGCGGGTAGGGTCAGCGGACCAAAGCCTTGCAGTGTCAGTGTCGGTGTCCAATGAAGACGAGCCGGGTTCGGTGGTGCTGACGGGGGAGGTGCCGCCGGAGGTCGGCACGGCGGTGGTGGCGCGGTTGACCGATCCGGATGGGGGGATAACGGGTGCGTCTTGGCAGTGGCAGCGTCGGTTGGGTGCGACAGGTTTTTGGGAAGCGATTGGGGCCGGCGTATCGGGCACGGCGGATGTCTCGGGTGCGGCGTCGGCGTCGTATCCCGAGCTATCGAGCTATACGCCGGGGTCGGCGGATGTGGGTTGGCAGCTACGGGCGACGATTGGCTACCGGGATGGGCAAGACCCGAACACGGACAAGGGCACGGAGGGGGAGGCCAGCGCGGCGGTAATCGGACCGCCGAGTGCGCCGCAGGCGTTTGAAGCGGTCGCTGGCGATGGGCAGGTGGCGTTGGGTTGGCAGGCTCCGTTGTCGGATGGGGGATCGCCGATTACGGGCTATGCGTATCGGTACAAGGCCGTTGCGAGCACCCCTTGGACGCTGGACTGGCCGGCCGAGGCCAATCTGAGCACAACCGGCCCAATCGTGAGTAGCTTGACCAATCAGACCGCGTACACGTTTGAGGTGCGGGCGTACAACGCGGTGGGTCCCGGCGCGGTGGCCGAGGCGTCGGCCACGCCCCAGGCGCGGACCTGTCCGATCACGGGGCCGTCCGCGCCGACGGTGGCGGAAAATGCTACCGGGGCGGTCGGCCAGTACACGGTCGGGGGGGCTGGCTGTGGGTCGGTGTCTTGGTTGGCGTTGGGCGGCGCGGATGCGGGTGCGGGTGCGCTGCAAGGGGCGGGTGCGACGCGGAGTCTGCACTTTCTGAACACCCCCGATTACGAAACCAAGCCGACGGTGGCGATGGCGAATGAGGATAATTCAACAGCTTCTTAAGAAGGTCAAAGGATCTCATCATCCCGACCTATTACGCTATGTTTCTGAAGGAGGTAGAGCTATGTACATCGTCTTTGGCCTTCATTCTGATGGTTTTTTGCGATGAGTTCCACAAGTAATTCATCGTTGTCGCGGTCGAAGCAGCCGTGTCTTTGGCCTCGTTGTATCGTCCTCAGTTTTCTTCTTATGACGGTAGCTGCCCTTTGGGCTGGTTGTGGAGAAGTTACCGTAATAGCAGACGACTGGGGGTATGGCCTAGTAGGGCTCGTCAGAGATAAGGAGACCTTGGAACCACTGAACAAGGCTCTTGTGGGAATCGTGTACCCGGAAATACCAGATAGTGCTCTCATCGATTCATCGGCATTTATAATTTTTGTAACGTATGACGACTCTGTACATGTAACGCTAAACGAGAATATTATGAAAGGTGTCACGTCAACTCGTGAAGATGGGTTCTTTTCTATATGTGGGTCTTATTCTCCCTTCGGTGATAGTGAATGTGCTAAGTACACGACAGTAATCTAAGTTGTGGTACAGCCCCGATTTAGGTTTATTTGTAATCGCTGAAGATTGCATCTAAATCCTAAACACAGGAGCTGTACCGTGCTTATTCATACGCTAAAGAAAGCCCTCACGCAAGGGTCGGTATCCCTCACGCGCCACCGTATCGACCTGATCAGTCGCTTGGTGTGTGCGCTGATTCAAGTGCGTTCGGTCCATATGAAAAAACTCGCGTGTAGCCTATCGGGGATGGCCCAGATTGACAGTCACTATCGCCGTCTCCAGCGTTTTTTCAGTAGTGCTGTTTCGCCGTCGGTGTTTACCCAGTTGATTGTATCCAAGTTAGTTCGCCCCGGCCAACAACAACTCTTAGTTATGGATCGCACCCATTGGCGGTTGGGTCGCACCGATCTGAATGTGTTGTGTGTCGGCTTAGTCTATCAGGGGGTCTCGATTCCGTTGGTATATCAGTCGTTGCAAAAGCCAGGCCACTCCAACACCTCAGAGCGCAAGCGTCTCCTGACGAAGGTATTGGCCTACCTTGATCCCCGCGTATGCTGTTTAGTCGCCGACCGCGAGTTTATCGGTCGAGCGTGGTTCGCCTTTTTGCTGGAGCAGCAGGTCGATTTTGTCATCCGCCTGCGCGGCAATACGTCGCTTACGCTCGACGACGGTCGGCGACGGTATGGGGCTACTTTTAATGCACGGATGCCGAGAGGTACGACCCGATCCTACCCACAGACCACCCTCTATGACGGCTTGACCCTGAATTTGGTGTGTCACCGCCCCATCCGCGGCGAGCGCATCCTGCTCATCACCAACCGAACCGACCTCAAGCAGGGGCTGGCCGTCTATGGACAACGCTGGGCTATTGAAACGACGTTTGCCTGTTTGAAATCGAGAGGATTTAACCTCGAAGACACCCATTTGACCCACCCCCAACGCTTGCACCTACTGCTGGGACTGCTGGCATGGACGCTGCTATGGGCGCTGTTGGTAGGACGGCGGTTGCATCAGAGAAAACCCATCCCCATAAAAAAACATGGACGACCAGCCATAAGCCTCTTTCGAAAAGGCTTAGACCAACTCACACAGATCATACACCAAGCACGAGACCAACCTAAACGCAACCGACAACATCAACACATTTTACTGTCGTGTACTTAGGTGAATGTGTTAAAGAGTATACCAGCAGACTGATTGCTTGGAAATCTGGATATAGATTCTGGAAGTACGACGCCCGGCGCGATACGATATCGAGGCTCGGTAACGGTAGAGTCCATATCGATATTTATATGGAAAAAACTCACAACTGATAACGTAATGGAGGAACAAACCATGAAAAGATTATTGGTTATCACGGCCTTGTTGCTCATCGGCATGGCCTTGCCCCTTTTCGCCAACTCCCCAGCGCACTACCTTGGTTGTTGAGATCACGCATACGGAGTGGATCGACGGCTTTGAGTATTTTGTGTTTAGTGAGGCTCCGTATGACTGGCCACCACCGCCGGTGTTTTTTTGGACTGGTCAGAAGGTGCGCTTGTCCGAGGACGATATTCTGCTTTTTTATAAGTATGGCACCGATATTCCCTTGTATGATTTCGGTCCACAGCGTGAGGATATATATTCAGTTTTTGAATATATCCCAATCGACATTCGACGACGGATGCGAGATCGACTCACCTATCCGGATCCCTTAGACGCCGTTATAAATCCAGCGTATCAGAATCAAATTTTGGAGATCGATTTTTTCTTTAGAAACCCGATGGGATATAGTAGGGGTGAGTGGAATACTCAATTTGTGAAAGGGTATGGTATAGGAGTTTCTAAGAGGGAAATAGTTGGTACTGGTAGTTCCCTTCTCTTTTGGAATGGTCTTTCTCCTATGTCTGCGGTTCTTTCTGGGAAAGAAGTGTCCTTTGAAGAAGCGACGAGTAAATTTGTAGTGGAACCCGATCTTCCGCCGATATGGGGACAACTCGGTAAGATATCCAACCAATCGGGATTTGACTTCAGCAAAGGGACTGAGTCCTATGGACTCAAGGAAGACATAGGCTTTGGTCAACGTACAGACCAAGATGGTTTTGGCGATGGTCCACCTTATTTAAGCTCACGCATAGGAATGGCCACTCTCGGGCAGGTAGAATTTGGGTCGTTAGTCTCTGAAGGACGCCCCGACCTGCGGCTGGATCCTCCCGAGCGTGTTTTTACAGATGGCACATTCCGTTGGCTTAAGACTTGCCAAGAGGGCGATACCTATGCGCTTTGGTCCCGAGAAGGAGGCATTGCGCTGATGCATATTCTTGATATTAGCCTCAATTCTAGAGGCACAGTCCGCCATATGTTATTTGATTGGGTGTACTATCCCGCTTCCGACAGGTCGCCTGATACGACCTCTGTCCAGCCTACATCGTGGGGGCAGTTGAAAGCTTCGCTACTTAGGACGAAGTAGTCCTTTTCAAATTTGAGAAAAGGAGTGTATGATGCGCGGATTTATATTGCTGTTAGTGGCTTGGTGTGTCGTCCCTGCTTGGGGACAAGAGTTTAACTGCGGGTTTTTCGAGCCAGAGGGCTTCGGGGCTACCGGTGCTGTGGGTACGATAGCTTCTGATTCAGGCTACTGGCGCGGCACGGTGCGTCCCTTGATTCTATTTGGGAAGTTCCGAGGTGCTGCTGCTGCGTCTTTGACAGGTCTTGAAGACCGAGAGGGCGTGAAGAATCAGTCAATGGCGAACTTCCTAGACGCCGATCATAAAGGTAGCTTAACCAACTACTTCAAAGAGATGTCGTATGGATCGTTGACGTTAAGTCCACCGGCGGATGGCATCCAACTCAAACGGGTCGGCAGCAACGCCCGCGATGCCCGCCTCGTCATGGACGGCGACCCGACGACGAGCTGGGCACCCGACCCGGCCGACGGCCTTGAAATTAGCATGAACAACCCCATGGAGCTCCCACCATGATACCGCATAGGCTGACTGGCGTCGTCTGGCTCGTCCTAGTCTTGGCAGGCCGTGCGGTGGACGGGCAGGCAGCGACGCTGCCGAGGAGTGCGGATCAAGCCATTGACCATACCGGCGACATGCGCCCGTACTGGACGGGTCGGCTCGAACAAGACACGACGTGGCGCGACACGGTGTATGTCGGCGGCGATGTGACGATTGCAGCCGCCGCGACGCTGACGCTGGCACCCGATACACAGGTTCTCTTTCTGCTCTACCACGATGCGACCCGGGGCGGCTTGGACTCGACCCGTGCGGAACTGATCATTGAAGGGCGGCTGGCTGCCCAAGCGGGCGGCATCGTCTTTCGTTCAGCGGATGCGGGTTCGTTGGGAGCCGACTGGTATGGCCTTGTCGTCGAGCAGGGGGGCCGAGCCGACGTATCCAACGCCACGATCCGAGACGGGCTTCGCTGTGTGTATGCCAAGCGGGGTGGGCGCGTCACAATGGACGCTATCGCCTTTGCCAACTGCGGGAAGCCGACCACTCCCGAGGATGCCGCTGACCTTTCGATGAGTCGGAGGAGTGCCCAACCGCTGCCCGCTCTCCGCGTGGCAGGGAAAACGGACCGTCAACGCTCCAAGCGAGTTGATCGAGTTGCGGGCAAGTCGAATGCGGAAACGAAGCCAGCAGAAATTACTATTCATATCCGACACGAGCACAAAGAGGTGGTTTCGGCGCTGTTGGAAGCAGTTGACGAAGCGACGCCGATGACCGGGATCGCCGCGTTGGATTCTCTGGCGGCCACCTATGGCCTGATTGGGATATATCGTAAGGATAGAATATCCCCTTTTTATGGGTATCGTTTTCGGTTGACGTTTCCGCCGGGTGAGGATGTGGCCGCCATTGCCGGAGCTTATTGGATCTTACCCTATATACAGTCGGTCGAGCCAGAACCACCACCCGAGGTGAGAGCCCGGAAGAGTCTCCGTGGTATCCATGTCTTGGGTGGCGGGGAACACGCAGTGGTGCGGATTCCCACAAAAGTGGTCTGTGGTACTCTTTCGGGTGTCGTTTTTACAGCCATAGGAGTTGTTGGTATAGCAAACATAGACAGATCTAGCGGTCCGGCAAGCTCAGTAGGCTATCTTCTTCTCGGTATGTATGTCGGCAGTGCAGTTGGATTCCCCTTGGGTGTGAGCGCGGCCGATCCTTATGATTCTTTGCCCACGACCCTACTCGCCGGTGTTATACCGGGATTGGCCGGCTATTCCTTGCTAGCAGCCGACCAAGATAACGATAGAACAGCGTTCTTATTTATGTACGTCGTTCCTGTTATTGGCTCACTCATTGCGTCTGAGCTATGGCGTAAGCCACCTCAAGACCGCCGCGTCTCTTTCGGTTTATCCCCCATCCCCAACAGCGGCCTCTCCGCCGTTACCATGTTGCGCTTTTAACCCTGCAATAAGAGGAAGGATCCACTATGTTCCCTATAATCTTTGCGCTTACCTTGTTTGCTGTCCCCATGGCAGCGAAAGCTGATGCAGAAACGGCGGCCGAGCGACTGGCCGAGATGTTTTCACCCATCTTGATCCTAACAGAAGAGACCGGCGGCAAATGGGGAGACATTAAAGTAATCAAGCCGGAACCCGTGGAAATCATGGGGGCTACGTCGGCGGGGAATATATGGTTTGAATTATCCTCCACACAAGATGGCAGACCTGTTGCTTCGGGGCGGCTCAGTAGCTTGATAGGATCAGGGGTTCTTGATAAAAGCGATATAAAAAGGAACCAAGCATCTTGGTCGGTTGGGTGCGACGGGTTCTTGGGAAGCGATTGGGGCGGGGGTGTCGGGCACGGCGGACGTCTCGGGTGCGGCGTCGCCGGCGTATCCCGAGCTGTCGCGCTATACGCCGGTGGCGGCGGATGTGGGTTGGCAGGTGCGGGCGACGGTGGGCTATCGAGATGGGCAAGCCCCGGACACGGCTCGGCGTGTGGAGGGCGAGGCCAGTGCGTCGGTGGTCGGACCGCCGAGTGCGCCGCAGGCGTTGGACGCTGAGCCGAGCGCGGGGCAGGTGGCACTGCGTTGGCAGGTGCCGTTGTCGGATGGGGATTCGCCGATTACGGGCTATCAGGTGCGGTCTTATCCAGGGGCGCAGCCGCCTTCGGCGGGGGAGGGTTGGTCGGCGGTGCCGGGGGGTTGGTCGGCGCGGGACACGACGTTTGGGGGGTTGACCAACGACACGGCGTATGCGTTTGAGGTGGTGGCCGAAAACCGCGTGGGGCGCGGGGAGCGAGCGGAGGCGTCGGCGACGCCACAGGCGACATCGCGGGCGGCGACGTGTACGCTGACGGGGCCGGCGACGCCGACGGTTGCCGAAAACGCCGCTGGTCGTGCCGGGTCGGCCGACAAACGCCTTGGCGGCCTGCACCGATGGAGGATATAAAATGCGGACGTATGGAATGGTCCCCATCGCGTTGTTCATCCTACTGCGGATGGGCGAGGCGTATGCGGAAACAGAGCCAGAAGAAATCACGATTCATATCCTCGGCGGGCACAAAGCGGTGATTTCGGCTCTGTTGGAGGCGGTTGACGGAGGGACGCCGATTACCGGAATAGCCGCGTTGGATTCCCTTGCTGCCACCTATGGCCTGATTGGAATATATCGTAGGGATAGCAGATCGTCAGGTTTTTATGGGTATCGGTTTCGGCTGACGTTTCCGCCGGGTGCGGATGTGGACGCCATGGCCGGAGCTTATGGGAACTTATTCTATGTACAATCGGTCGCCGGAGAGGCCGAGAAGCCCCCGGTTCCTTTGTGGCCCCGCATCCGCTCTATAGGTGGAGGGGAACGGGCAACCAGTCGGATTTTCGCAAAGATATGCGTCGGCAGTGTGTCGAGTATCGCTTCATCGGGCGCACTCCTGCTTCTGCTTCTGCCGCAAGAGGAAGGAGACAGCCCAATCTCTGCGGCTGTTCTTTTAAGCTTGTATTTCGGCCCTCTGGTAGGATTCCCGCTTGGCGTGAGCTTAGCCGATCCTCATGATTCTTTACCCATGACCCTACTCGGTAGTGCCATACCGCTATTGGCCGGCATTCCCTTGGTAAAGTACGGGAGCGAAAGTATTAAGAAACTAGGGGTGACGACTATGTTGGTCGGCCCTTTTATTAGTTCACTCATTGCGTCTGAGCTATGGCGCCAGCCGCCTCAAACCCGCCGCGTCTCCTTCGCTTTAGCTCCCACCCCCAACGGCGGCCTCTCTGCCGTTGCCACTCTGCGCTTTTGACCTTGTAACAAGAGAAAGGCCCTGTCTCATGTCCTTTATGATCGCTGTACTCACCCTGTTCGCCGCTTTCATAGTATCGGATGCCGGTGCGGCTACGGATGCCGAACTAAAGGCATTGGCTAAGAAGTTTTCGCCCATCTTGATCCTAACGGAAGAGACCGGCACGGACTAATCGCGGAAGCGGTAACGGCGCGGTGCGGCTGCGGTGGGACGATCCGGGGGATGCGGCGATCCAGCGGTGGGAGTATCAGGTGCGTCGGATGCCGGCTCCGTGGGGGCCGTGGACGCCGATCGCGGGCAGCGATGCGACTAGCAGACACAGTGGCGGCCTGCACCGATGGAGGACATAAAATGCGGACGTATGGAATGGTCCCTATTGCGTTGTTCGCCCTACTGCGGATGGGCGAGGCGTATGCGGAAGCGGAGCCCGCAGAAATCACGATCTATCTCCGCGGCGAGCACAAGGGGGTGGTTGCGGCTCTGTTGGAGGCGGTTGACGAGGGGACGCCGGTTACCGGGATCGCCGAGTTAGATTCTCTGGCGGCCACCTATGGCCTGATTGGAATATATCGTACGGGTAGAATATCCCCTTTTTATTATGGGTATCGGTTTCGGCTGACGTTTCCGCCGGGTGCGGATGTGGACGCCATGGCCGGAGCCTATGGGAACGCATCCTATATACAATCGGTCGAGCCGGATCCACTATCCGAAGCGAGAGCCCAGAAGCTGGTCCCGCCGACTCCTACCCTCGGTAATTCCCTAAACACTAGGGCTATTACGCGGATTCCCCAAAAAGTAGGCGTAGGTGCGCTGACGACAGTCGGGACAGCACTTATAGCATACGGGACCCTTAAACCAAATGAAAATGAAAATGATTTTGGTGACCCTCCGGGTCTGGAGGGAGCCGTATCCTTGTGGTGGGGGCTACTTGTCGGATACCCGGTTGGCGTGTACTTGGCCGATCCGGTGGAGAGTTCCTTCTGGATGGCATGCGTGGGGCATGGCCTGGGAGTGTTGCTAGTATCGGAACGAGACTTGGGATCACTAGAATGGGGGATTTTTTTGGGGGCATCAGTAATGGCATCGGAGCTATCCCGACTACTGCCCAAGCGGTATCGCAACCCCAACCCATTCAAATGGCTATTCGGAAAGTTTCGTCGGCCTAGCCCTCGCGTATCTTTCGGTTTGGTGCCAACTCCCCTAAGGGGCTTGTCGGCGGTAGCAAAGTTGCGCTTTTAACCTCTCAGTAAAAGGAGGAGGTACCAGCTTGATAAATCATAGGTTGACTATCGTCCTATCGTTAGCCGTCTCCTTGATGGACGAGGTCGGTGCTATGGGTTCGTGGGAAGCTAGCGAATAAGACGGAGGCGCGTCATGCTCCATGCTTTTTTTGTGCTACTTGTCGCGGCAGTGTGCGGCCTACTGGTTCAGCCAGTCCAAGCTGAGCCGGTGGACTCGTTGTCCGTGAAGGCCGACAAAGAAGACGTTGAGCCGCTTCCTACTTTTGGTGAATTTCTGCGATATGTGGGAAACGATAGAGTTGTGACGCGGATTCCCAAAAAGGTGGGCATGGGTGCGCTAACGACGACCGCTTTGGTATTTGTATCTTTGGCTGGGGGAGAACTAGAGGGAAGCGATGGTCTTGCTGTAGCGGGTGCCGTGTATGTATCACTATTTTTCGGATACCCGATTGGCGTGTACTTGGCTGATATGGAGGAGAGTTCATTCTGGATGACATTCGTGGGTAACGGTGTGGGATAATTGGGGAGCTGATCAATTAGATTCGCATAATCCTAGCGAATTATCAGAATGGGCTAGTTGGGGGGCTCTCCTTGGGTCAGCAGTACTTGCATCGGAGCTATCACGGCTAGTACCCAAGCGATTTCGCAACCCCAATCCACTCATGCGCCTTTCTTTCGGTTTGGTGCCGGATGTCAAAGGGGGCTTGTCAGCTATAGCAAAGCTGCGCTTTTAATCTCTCAATAAAGGAAGGATATACTTCATGTCGCTTATGACTGCTGCAATTACCCTGTTCGCTATGCTCATAGTAGAGAGTGCGGCGGCCGATCTGGCTAGTGATTTGGAATTGGCCAAGAAATTTTCGCCCATCTTGATCCTAACGGAAGAGACCGGCACGGACTAATCGCGGAAGCGGGTAACGGCGCGGTGCGGCTGCGGTGGGACGATCCGGGGGATGCGGCGCTCCAGCGGTGAGAGTATCAGGTGCGTCGGGTGTCCGGCTATGTGGGGGCCGTGGACGCCGATAGCGGGCAGCGACACTGATGACGACGAGACCAAGCTCCTCGGCACAGCGGTCGAAAGGGGCAATACCCGCTTTGAGATCAACGGCTTTAGCGCGACCTATTTCTTCAAAAAACGCGCCACAGCGCCCTTTGTCGAGGCCGTCCTCGGCACGGCACGCTGGGACGACGGGGGCGACAACCTCCTCGACGGCCTCGGGCTGGCCAGCAGCATAGGCTACGAGGTGCGCAAGCACTGGATGGTCAAAGGCACCGTCGGCTGGGGCACGCCAAGCGCAGAGGCTACAATCGACGACCAAGCGATTAAAGCCGACATCACGGGCTTGGCCATCGCCTTCAACGCCAGCTATCTCTGGTACTAAAGAGAGTGCGGCGAGCTATGCCTTTTCAGCGCGGTCGCCGGGGAAATAGTCAATCAAGTGCGTCTGCCTGAGTTATTGCTACGGCCGAGTATCTGGTCGGTAATTATTCCAAGGTCGCTTCTGCTGCCTCGCTTCTCTTCGTCGAGTTTTCGCAGTTCGTCAATCGAACAGGGTGCAAGCACCTGGAGGACGATAGGGAAGGCATTTCTGCGGGATCGAATCTTCAAAGTCGGAATGTCCCTGGCTTCTAAGAAGCGTTTTACTTCCCGAAGCTCGGGCAGAAATTCCTTGTTCTCGTAAGCACGGGCGAGTTTCTCCAAAAGATGTGCGACATCGGGATTGAGCGGGTTGACCTCCCGGACCATCTCCTCAATGCTCTTCTCGGTGCGGCGTTGTGCTTTGCTCCGTTTGGCACCATCCTCGTAATCCTCGACCCCGGCCTTGATTGCGGTGAGATCGGTACTTCCGATTCCCGAGAGAGCTTTAGCAACCTCCGTTTTTCCGTACCGTGCAATCAACAGCCGGAGTTCGAGATCGAGAAGTGACTGGTTTCGGTTCATAGGACTACCCCCTGATGTTCAGTCTCTCGAAGACTTCTTCCTTAAATGTATTGAATTCGCGAGTGACCTCATAACGGGCGTAGGATGTCCAGCGAAGAGAGGTCCCTTCACGCGCCGCCTTCGCATAG
The DNA here is from genome assembly GCA_958295495.1 of uncultured Latescibacterota bacterium. Lineage (GTDB taxonomy): Bacteria > Latescibacterota > UBA2968 > UBA8231 > UBA8231. The sequence continues at coordinate 3,861,962 of OY282352.1, read as the reverse complement.
GACGCCGAATACCTCAGTTGCGTATTGAAAATGTGCCAGCCATGTTCCTGCGCTTGTTCCCGGACTTCCTCAGTTGACTGCGACCCTTCAGGTCCCTCTGAATAGCTGGAAGAGTGATTGAAAACGAGGCCGGCGATTTCAATTTGGTGGTCTTCGTTCTCGAGCTGGAATTCCCGAATGGACCGTGCGAGCAAGGGCAGACCGATTGTAGCCATGAACTCCGGTTTCACCGGGACGATGACGTATCGGCTTGCAAAATAGGCTGCGTCTTCGAGTTTTTCTGTCCTCAATATTTTTAAAACGGTAGCAATTTTGCAATGTTTACAACCAAGACGTCCCGGCGGAAGGGCTTCCGCCGGGACGTCTTGCCGCCGCTTGCACTAGGCCGTCAGCTCACTCCTGCTCTTCCATCTGGTCGTAGAACTGGACGATCTTGCCCCGGTCCTCAGAGGCGTTGAAAGCCATGCCGGCCCGGGGGTGCTGGTTGAGCAGGCCGGTGATCATGTAGGGATAGTCGTAGCCCCACAGCAGCTTGGAGCGCAGCGGCTCAACGTATTGCTCAATGCACTTGAGCACTGGGCGCAAGCGAAATTTCGGGTTGTGCAAAAAGCCCAACAAAAGCTCCATCTGGCAATTGCCCGCGCCGCGGCCCAAGCCGGCAAAACTCGCGTCCGCGCAATTGGCCCCCAACACCACGGCTTCAATGGTATTGGCAAAGGCTAGTTGCCGATTGTTGTGGGCATGGATCCCGACCTCGATCGGGGTCCCCTCGCAGTATTTGAAAAACATGTTGCACAGTGCGCGGATCTGCTCGCTGTAGAGCGAGCCAAAGCTATCGACCACGTACACAGCCCCCACGTCCGAGCGCACCAGCATCTCCAGCGCGCTCTTGACCTCGGACTCCGGCACGGTGGAAACGGCCATTAAATTCAAGGTCGTCTCATAGCCCTTGTCGGAGGCGTCCTTGACCATGTCCAACGCCAGCGGCATCTGGTGGATATAGGTGGCCACGCGGATCATGTCCAACACGCTTTCAGACGCGGGAAGAATGTCCGTCTTGTAATCGCTTTTTTCTGCGTCGGCCATGGCCGCCAACTTCAGCGAGGTGTCGTTGTTGCCGACGATGCGACGGAGGTCCTCCTCGCGGCAGTGCTTCCACGGCCCAAACTCGCCGGGCGGAAACTGCTCCTGCGAGTTGATGTAGCCGATCTCCATGTAGTCGATCCCAGCCTCGACGCAGGCTTCGTACACGTCTCGGACTACGTCGTCGGCAAACTCGTGGTCGTTCATCAGGCCGCCATCGCGAATCGTGACATCGACGACCTTGATTTCCTCCCGGTACCCGAGCCAATTGTCGGCCCAAGTCGCTCGGCTTTCCCCGCTCATTTTTCGCTCCTGTTTATGTTGTAACTCAAGTATTGTCGAAAGGATATATACTGCGGCACAACCGGCCCAAGGTCAAACCGGCCACCCCTCGCGCCGCTGACGTGGAGAGCCCGGTGGCAATGTGCATCGCTTTAGGCTTCCCCTACGGTTAGTGATCTTAGTTTGTCCGCGTCGATTTCCACGCCCAAGCCCGGCCCTTCAAACGGATACAAATAACTGCCCGCGGCCCGCACCCTTTCCACGGCCGGGGATGCCGTGTACAGCACCGGCCCCATTGGGTCGCAGGGCAAGTTGGTGTTGGGCATGGCAATGCCGACGCTGACCTGTGCCGAAACCCCCAGCGTCGATTCTTGGTCGGTGCCGATCAGACAGCCGAACCCAGCCGCTTCTGCGAGGGCAAAAAGCCGGCGGATATGGGTCGGGCCGCCGCAGACGCAGGCCAGGTTAAAGGCCGTGCAGGCCCTTTTTTCGATGGCTTCCATGCCCAACTCTAGGCTGTTGATGTGCCAACTCACCGGCAGGTCAACGCGCCGCACAAATTCGGCCGAGACCCGCAGATTGGACGAGGGCTGCTCAAAGTGATAGGGCGCGTGGTGGCGCAGAACATCGGCGTAGCGGACGGCCGTCTCCCAATCGGCGAAGCGCCCGGAAAAGTCGATGGACTTGAGCTTGAGCCGGTCGTCAAAACGGCGTTTGGCCTCGCCTAAGAAGCGGTCGTCGAGCGCGCTATCGCCCGACGCGTAGTAGCGAAACAGGTGATGGCCCAAGTCGAGCAGCCGCCGGAGATAGCCCAGCGTGCGCTCGAAGTCGTCTTTTACCTGCCAGCCAAAGATCGGATAGCAGCAATAGAGCCTGTCCCGCATCTTGCCGCCCAAAAGCCGATAGGCCGGTACCCCTTGGGCCTTGCCATGGAGATCGTAGAGCGCCAGATCAATCGCCGAGGCGAGGTGGAGGTCGGTCACTGAGCTGTGGAAGGCATGGCCGCGCAACAGCTCGTTGATCTCGGTAATGGCTCCGGCGTCCCGCCCCACCAGCAGCTCGTTGTACTGCCGGGCAATGGCCGCCAAATCCTCGGCGCGACTGTCGGACGCCTCGCCCCAGCCGACCGGGCCGTCATCGACAAAGACCTTGACCAGCACGTGCCCCGAGATGTGGCCGTAGTAGCGCGGAGTCTCTATCTGCATGGTTTCTACTTTGGTGATTTTCACGCCTTGCTCCTTTGTTTTGCCAAGCTGCTCAGCACCGCGAGCAACTCGTCGATTTGGGTTTCAAGTAAGAAAAAGGCAATGCTGGCGCAAGCCTCCGCGCCCGTGTGGCAGGTAGATCGCGTAGGCGTTTGCGCAAGGAAACGCCCCCATGTACGCCGTGGATGAGTGGCGTAGCGTTGTCTTTACGGCTCGGCGCGTACAATCCTTACATCGCGTTGCGGGAACGGAATTTCGATAGCGTTCTCTTTTAGTACGTCCCAAATCATAAGAAGCAGCTCGGCGCGGACCCGGTTTTTCCCATCATCAATCCCGAGCATCCAAAACTCGACTAGGATGTTGACACCCGAATCACCAAAGCTGCTGATTTCCGCGTCCGGCTGCTCCTCAATGGGCAACTCAGGTCCAGACAGCACTTCCGGGTGCCTGGTGACAACCTCCTTCACGAGCTGTAGCATGGCATGAAGATCCGTCTTATAGGCCACTGAGAATTCAAGTGAGTAGCGCTGTTTCTTATGGTTGTGCGTCCAGTTGACAAAAGACAATGTGATGAACTGTTCGTGCGGAACTATGATGTCCTTGCCATCAAAGGTCTCCAACGTTGCCGACCGCATATTCAGTTCGCGGAGCGTCCCGGCACGTCCGTCGTCAAACTCAATGTAGTCGCCGGGTGTGATCGAGCGGTCAAAGAGAATGATGAGTCCAGAGATGAAATTCGCGGCGATCTTTTGCAGGCCGAACCCGAGCCCTACGCCAAGTGCTCCGCCAAACATCGCCAGCGCGGTGAGATTGATACCCATCGCCCCAAGCAGTAACAGGAAGGTGCCGACATACAGTCCGATCTGGAACAGCTTGATGGCCAACTCGCGCGTACCGACATCCAGCGCGTGGCGGTTGCGAATGGTTTCCCTGCCCAGTGCGTTTAAGATGCTGCCTAGCCAAAACAGCACACCGCCCGCAACAAAGGTACGCCCGAGCGCAAGCAGAGAAACTCGGATGCTACCAATATCGAGGGAAACGGCATCGAGCCACGCACTTACTTCATCGAGCCAACCTAACACGCGAAGCGTCGCCAAGGCGATCGCGAGCCATGTGAACAGAGAGGCAACGAGTGGATTCCCGACGAAATTTGAGATGATGCGATAGAGGAGCACGACGATCGCAACGTTTTGGGCAATCCGTACTAGCCAACTCTGGCCCACTAAAGCGACGCAGCCCTCAACCGCGACGCCTAACAGCAGCACATTTAGCGCGGGAGAGACTAGATTGCGCGTCCGGTAAAGCATTGTACGCAGGTAGATCAGCACTCCTGCATTCGGTTCAGCCTCGAACGCGCGGACCCGACTTCGGATCGCTAGGCCGATCAGAAGCGCGACGAGGACCGCGGCAGCCTGTACACCGAGTCCCGGGATCAATGTCGCAACATTGACTGTCCTCCAGAATTGTTGCGCGGCGTCGAGAAGCTCTTCGATGGTCATCTTACAAAAATGTCTCCCTCCGATGAATGCTAAGATGCTACCTCAAAAACTCTATCGGCCTATCCCCCGAACACAATACCGGCGGGGCTACCCTCTATCCACCTACATACTCGCACTATAGAGTAGCCCCGCCGGGGCACAGGTTCCTCTATATTCGGGCAGCGACCTTCGCGCTTAGCCCTTCTGCAAGCTGCCCAGCACCGCGAGTAGCTCGTCGATTTGGTTCAGAGTGAACAGACCGCTACTGGTTGTAGCGCCCCCGGTACATCGCCCTGAGCGCTTCGGCCTCTTTGGGATCGAGCCCCTTCATCCACGCGTGCTCTTCCTTGGCCAGCAACGCCGCCACTTTGGTGCGGTACTTGTGCTCCATGGCTTCGCTCTTGTTCGCCGCCGCTTCGATCGCGGCCGGCAGGAACTCCGTGTAGTAGTGCTTAGCCACTTCGTACATGCCATGCCAATGCGTGTAGTCGGGGCCCATCATGCTGGCGCCGTGGCGCGCGCGCCGGCCTTCGTGATGCCACAGCTCCCAGAACACCCACTGGACCTTGTGTTCAAACGGAGCGTCCGGTTTTAACACCCCGTCGGCCTTGAGCTCGTCCATCATCTGCTTGGCCGGGCGGGCGAACTTCTCGTTGTAGAGGACGACCAAGTCGTCGAACTGCTTGTAGAAGTTATCGACGTAGGTGTCATTGTGGCAGTTGAGACAAGCCCCTTTCATCTTCTCGCGCCGCTCTTGCCAAGTGACGATCTCCTCGACCACCCGCGGGACCGTCTTGCTGACGAGTTGTTCATTCTCCACGACTTTCTCGATCGTATCGACGACCTCCCCCGAGTCGGGCAGGGCCCTCGTATCGGGATAGTCTTCCCGGAAGCCGTCCGCGAAAATTACCAAATTCTGTTTTGTACTGATCACCGGTCTCAGGGTCCAGCTAATGCGCTCTCCCACGTCATGGCTGTTGGCTTCGTACACGCCCTGCGGCGTCATGTAGCTGCTGATGTGACAGGTGGCGCACGTCGGCGCGGCCGAGTAGTCGCGGCCGAGGACCCAGTCGCCGTCCTTGTCCAGCGCCATGCGGTCGCGGTTGGCGTAGAAGGCGATGCCGTGCTTTGACTCGTTGTAGATCTCAATCTGCGGGTGGTCGGGTCCCATGTGGCACTTGCCGCAGTTTTCGGGCGAGCGCGACAGCTTGGCCTGGAAGGCGTGGCGCGAGTGGCAGGCGTGGCACGAGCCTTTTGAGCCGTCGGGATTGAGCCGCCCCATGCCGCTGTTGGGCCAGGTGTCGGCAGCGATTACCGGCTTGTTCTCCTTGCCGGTGCGCACGATAGCGCCGGACTCGTCGCGCTCAAAGCGCACGATGCTGCCGTGGCACTGCCAACACCCGTTGACCGCGTCGGCGATGTTGTCCGGCAGGCCGGCCGCTTTCTCGGCGAGCACATTGTCGAGACTGGCCAAAATTTCACCGGCGCGGGCGTGGTGGCTCACCGAGAACTGCTCAAACTCGCGGACGTGACAGGTGGCGCAGTCCTTAGGCGTCACCAGCGCCGACACCCAAACCCCTTCGTGTTTCCACGCGTCTTCGTCGTTGCTGTTGGCCGCGTGGCAGTCGAAACATCCCACCCCGAGTTCGGCGTGGCGCGACTCCTCCCATTCCATCACCAACGCCGGGCTATCCTTGCGATGACAGGACACGCAGGCCTCGCTCGACTGCTTCACCACCGGCCCGGGGTCCTCCTCCTCGCGGGCCATTCTCGACTCGTGGTAGGCGACGACGAGCAGCGACAGCAGGAACAGAAACGAAAGAGCCGCCACGACGTAGCGCTTGGCCGTTAGTGTCATCAGAGCAATCCTCCCGGTTTTTATCCGTTCTTGCAAAACATTCAGGGTATGTGTCCGGTGTCGAGGCTCTCCCACACGGTCAGGGCGAGGAAGCCGAGAAAAGCGATTGCGCCCAGACACGCGGATGCCGTGTCCGAAAAACGCAAGTGCCTTTGCAGCCAGCTTTCGATGAATGGCCAGAACAAAAGCACCGCTAGCCCCGCAGTCATCAGCAATACGCTGAGCCGCAGCGAGGTCAGCTTGAGTAGGCGAAAGCTAAAGTAGAAATACCACTCCGGTTTGATGTGCGCTGGGGTTTGCGCCGGATTGGCCGGCTCGCCGAGGCCGGCCGGAAAAATCAGCGCCAGCAGGGTCAGCACGTACATCAGCAGTACGCCGATTAGCAACTCGGTCGTGGCGTGGTCGGGCCAGAAGCGGAAGAAGCGCGCCTCGTCTTGGACTTTCTCGTCGTCGAAAACCTGCTCGGTGACCCCCTGCATTCTGACCAGCGTGATGTGCAGCCCCACGAGTGCGAAGGCGACGGTGGGCAGTACGCCGATGTGGAGGATGAAAAACCGCGTCAGGGTATTCGCCCCGATCGCCTCACCGCCGCGCAACATCTGCGCCGCCACCGTCCCCACTAGGGGCAGTGCTTCAACCAAGTTGGCCGCTACCGTCGCCCCCCAGAAGCTGAGCTGCTCGTAGATGAGCGAGTACCCGGTGAACCCGAAAGCGAGCGTCGTCACCAGCAGGCCGATGCCCACCATCCAGTTTAGCTGGCGCGGGTGGCGGTACGCAGCGGTGAAGTAAACGCGCAGCAAATGTAGGAACACGGCGACGACCATGAGATTGGCAGCCCACTTGTGCAGCGAGCGGATGTACCAGCCAAAGCGCACGTCGCGCGTGATCATCTCGACGCTGGCGTACGCTTCCTCGGGCGAGGGCACGTAGTAGAAAGTCAGGGCGATGCCGGTGAGAACCTGCACGATAAACAGGTACGCCACCGTGCCCCCGAGACAGAACCACCATTTCTTGAGGTGATAGGGCACCGGCTCGGCACCGGCATGACGCACCAACTCCCAGTCGAGCGGAAACAGATCGCTCCAGCGCCTCTCGCCGGAGGTGCTATCGCTCGGCGTGCTCATCGGGGCACGTCCACTTCCAGATAGACCACCTGATTTTTGTCATCGACAAACAGCGGAGCCGGATAGAGGCTCTGCCCGGCATCGGCAGGCGGTCCCGAGATTGCGACGCCATCGGCGTTGAAAACGCCGTTGTGACAGGGACAGAAGAAGCGCGTCTCGTCGGCTTCCCAGCGCACCTTGCATCCCAAGTGAGGACAGGTCGAGCTAAAGGCCTGAAAGCCGTCCTTGGTGCGCTTGACCAGCACCTCGTTGCCTTCGAGGTCGCGGATGGGGCGCACGGCGTCCGTGGGGAAGGCCTCTACCGGCCCGACGAAAATCCGGCGTTTGCGTTTGGCCAGCCCGGTCGGCAAAAGAAAACTCAGGGTCTGACCTGCCAAGGTGCCGTAACTGGCCAGCAAGCCGACGCCCATGAGCACCGAAGCCAGCCAAGAGCGGCGCGAGCTCTTGCCATTGTGCGTATCAGTCATGCCGTGTCCGCTTTCTCCGCGATTCGCGTATTGGAATTCCTCTGCTTGGCGATTTCGGCCTCAAGTAAGAAAAAGGCTAGGCTGGCGCGCAAGCCTTCGCGCCCGTGCGGCAGCGGCTTGATCACCACGTTCCACTCGGCTCTCGTTTGAGTTTTGCACACGCGCCGTTTAGGATCGGCGTGGTACAGATCGTTCCGGCCCAACGGGCATCATGCCAAGGGACGCGGATGGAAAGGTGCGGATAGTCGGTCATTTGCTCGCTCCTGTGATTAGTTTGTGTGAACTTGAGAATTATTCAGATTGTATATACATTCAGACCGTATTAATCGGCGACAATCAATGTACGAATGGGACGAAGGCAAGCGACAAGCCAATTTGGCCAAGCACGGCGTGGACTTTGCCGACATGGACGCTTTTGAATGGGACACGGCCCTGATCGGCTTGGACGAGTACCACGCCGAACCGCGCTGGATCGCCATAGGTTTTATCGGCGCGGTTCTCTACTTTGTTGCCTTTACAGAACGCGGCGACAACATCCGCATCATCAGCCTACGCAAAGCCACTAGAAGAGAGGCCCGCAACTATGTCGAAAGTCAAGCATGACATCATCTTCCCGACCCCAGAGGAAGACGCTGCTATTCGCGCTGGCATCGCCGCCGATCCAGACGCACCCGAACGTACCCCCGAAGAGCTTGCTCGTATGCGCCCGGCCAGTGAGGTCGTCCCTCATATCGTCGAACGCTCTCGGCACACCCGTGGCAAACAGAAAGCCCCGACTAAAAAGCACATATCGATTCGTCTCGACGCCGACCTTGCGGAACATTTCCGCAGCAGTGGGCCAGGCTGGCAGACGCGGTTGAACGACGCGCTGAGGCGTACGGTCTTTGGCGATTCGGAATGAGCGCGACCTTCACGCCTAGCTCCTCTGCTTGGCCAAGCTGCTCAGTGCCGCGAGCAGCTCGTCGATTTCGGCCTCAAGTAAGAAAAAGGCCAGGCTGGCACGCAAGCCTTCGCGTCCGTGCGGCAGCGGCTTGATCACCATGTTCCACTCGGCTCTGAGTGCTCGGCTCAATTCCTCTCCCTTCCAGCCCGCCAGCCCAAAGCTGACCAGCGCCGCAGACCGCTGCGGGGAGTGCGGAGTGTAGAGCACCGCGCCCGGAATCTGCGCCAGCCCCTCCTTCAGCCGCCCGGCCAACGCCACTGTCCGCGCCCAGATCGCCTCCAGCCCGATGGCCGCCAAGTACTCGACGGCAAAGGCCCAAGCCAGCACCAGCGGCCAGCACCAAGGGCCGTACTGAAAGCGCTCGGCCGTCTCGTGCAGCGCGAAGGTGCCTGCCACCGGGTCCAACCACTGTTCGGCCCGCCCGCCGGCATAGCGCACCTGCACCGCGTCGAGCGCCTCCGGCCGCACGTAGAGCAACCCCGCGGCATAAGGCGCGTACATCCACTTATAGGAGAGCACACCGGCAAAGTCGCACCCCAGCGCGTGCAAGTCCAAAGGGTACAGCCCCGCCGAATGCGCCAGATCCAAAAAGCTGCACACCCCCCGCGCCCGCGCTGCCGCGCAAATTTGCTCCACTGGCAGGCGGAAGCCCAAATCGGTCGTCACGTGGCTCAGGGCCACCAGCTTGGTCCGCTCCCCCAGCCGCTCCTCCACAGCCTGCACCTGCCCAGCGGCGGCGTCAATCAGCGGCACCTTGACCACCTCAACCCCATGCACATCCCGCAAGTGCAGGGCTGGCAAAAGCAGGGCTGCCTCCTCGTCCGCGCTGATCACAATCTCGTCCCCAGCCGCCCACTCCATCCCCCGCACCACCGTCTGAAACGCCTCGCTGACCCCCCGCATCAATGCCAACTCCCCAGCCGCCACCCCGAAAAACTGCGCCAGCCGCTCCATTGCCGCCTTGCGCCGCGGATACTCCTCCTCTGGATAGACGATGTGCAAAGGCCCCCGCCGCACCATTTCTTCCGTCCACCGCGTGTACTCAGCGGCCACCGGCACCGGCGTGATACTCACCCCCCCATTCTGGAACCAAGTGTATTGCTCCAGCGCGGGGAAGTCGCGGCGAATCGCTTGGACATCCATGGCATTTAATCCGGGGATGCAGCGCCGCAATAATCGGCTGCGGCCAGCGCGTACACTTGCGCCGCCCTTTCTAGCCGATCCACCTCCACCCACTCCACATCCGCATGCGCCGTCTCGTTTGAGGGGCCGTAGTAAAAGGACGGCACCCCCGTCCCATGCACGTATAAATTGGCGTCCCCCACAATCCGCATCCCCACCAACTCCGCCTCTTGGCCGGTCACCTGCTCGTGCGCTCGTCCCACCGCTTGCACGGCCGCATCGTCGGCCGGCGTCTCAAAAGGCTCGCGCTCGTGCTCCATCTCGACCCGCAGGCTCAACCTTCCAGCCGCGGCCAACGGTCGCGCCAGCTCTTCCAGCTCCGCCAATACCTCCGGCGCGGTGCGCCCCGGCAGCCAGCGCCGAGTTCCCGTCAGCGTACAGCAGAGCGGCGTGCGATTGAAATAGTCGCCCCCGGCGACCATGCCTAAGTCGATTCGCTCGGCACCGGCTAGCGCGTGTGCTGGCCCGGCGTCGAGCGCGCGTTGACACTGGTGGATCTGCTCGATGAGCGCACCCACAAAGCGGAGCGGATTCTCCGCAAAGGGCACGTACTGGGTGTGCTGGCCACCGGCGGCCGATTCGAGCGCGATGGTAAAGACCATGGACCCCATGCTCATCACCCACAGCGCGTCGCGGCCCTCGACGATCAAGATCCGGTCGCCGCCAATCCGCCCGCTGTTGCGATCGGCGATCAGGGCCAGCGGCCCGTCCTTTCGCGCCTCAATCTCCTCGTGCCCCACAATGGCCGTCAGCCACAAATCGCCCTGCAGTTCCACCCCGCTTTCCAAGAGCGCCTTGACCGCGCCCAAGGCCGCGGCCATTCCCCCCTTCATGTCGGTCGCTCCCCGTCCGTACACGCGGTTGCCCTCGCGGCGAGCAGGCGGGCAGGCACCCACGGGAATGGTGTCGAGATGGCCGTTGAGCATCAGGGAGGGGCCATCCCCCCGGCCCGCGATACGGGCGTAGAGGTTGTTGCGCCCCGGACTCACTTCCCGCACATCGACCGCCAAGCCGATCTCGCGCATCATGTCCTCATAGGCGCGGCATACTTCGGCTTCGGCCATGGTTACGCTGTAAATATCGACCAATTCCCGGGTCCGCTCGGCCACCCATTCTCGGTCAATAGCTGCGATTAATTTTTCCATTAGGTGTTGATCCATTCTCTCTCGCGTCCACTCGTCTAGCCAAGCCTCCTCGCTTGCATCGCCGGTAGGAGGGGCCTTCTTTAGGCCATAATATCATAATATAATGATGACGAAACGAGGACACGACTAACTAACGCGCCAATCTGCAACGAGTCCGCGCCTCCGGCCGCTGGCCAACCTGCTGAATGCCATCGGCGGAGTGCTCATTTGCGTCGGCGAACTGGCCGATCAGGGAGCGGGGCCTCCCGACTTGGAGCATTACTCGGCAAAGCAGGTGCAAAAGGGTCGCCATCCATGTGCAGATGCTCGGTGCATCGTTGCACGATCTTCAGAACAGTGAGGAAGTAACATGCCAAAATTGAAGAATATCAAGCTCAGGGGCTTTCGGTCCATCAAAGAAATGACGCTGGAACTCCGGCCGCTCAATGTTTTGATCGGTGCCAATGGGGCTGGTAAGAGCAATCTGATTGCCTTCTTCAAGTTGGTAAATGAACTAATGGGCGGACGGCTTCAGCAACATATTGGGGCGACCGGGCGGGCCACGGCCAACTTGCATTTTGGCCCGAGGATAACTCCTCAATTGGAAGCGGAGATGGCGTTCGAGGTAGAGAATGGAACAGACTCCTATAAGATGCGGCTGTTCCACGCTGCCGGTGATTCGATGATTTTTGCCGAAGAGACGCTTTCCTTCCGGCAAACAAATTTTTCGCGCCCAAAGGTCGTATCGCTGGGGATGGGTCATCAGGAAACGCGGATTGGAGACGAGGCACAAAAGGACGAACCTACGGCAAAAGCACTCAGGCATTTGCTGAACCGCTGTCGCGTCTATCACTTCCACGATACATCGCCGGCTTCGAGAGTCCGGCAGTATTGTTACGTCGGCGACAATCGCTGGCTGATGCCCGATGCGGCAAATTTGGCAGCGATACTACATGAACTGAAGTCCCGCAAAGAAACGGTGTATCGCCGGATCGTGCGGACCATTCGGCAGGTGGCACCGTTCTTTGAAGACTTTGATCTGGAGCCGAGCGACTCTAAAGACATCATTCTCAATTGGCGGCATTGCGAGTCCGATCGCGTTTTTGGTCCCCATCAACTCTCGGACGGTACACTGCGGGCCATCTGCCTGATTTCGCTGTTATTACAGCCCAAGGAAAATCTCCCCTATCTGATTGTGGTGGATGAACCAGAACTCGGATTACACCCCTATGCGCTCAATGTGATTGCCTCGCTGGTTCGCGCCGCAAGCCACCATACGCAGGTTCTCGTCAGCACGCAGTCCAGCGCGTTTCTCGACAGCTTCGAGCCGGAGGACATCGTGGTCGTCGAGCTAAAGAATGCAGCTACGGAATTCGACAGGCCAGATGCCGAAAAGCTCAACGCATGGTTGAAGGACTACTCGCTTGGGGAGATTTGGGAGAAAAACGTCATCGGCGGAGGGCCGCACTGATGGCGCGACTTTATCTCTTCGCCGAAGGTTTAACAGAGCAGACGTTTGCCGATACGGTCTTGAAGCCGCATCTGGCGAATTTTGGCGTCTATATGCAGAAACCGACCTTGATTGCACACGCCCGAAGAAAGGGAAGAGTTCATCGCGGAGGAGGAAGAAATTTCACAGCAATGCAGAACGACATCAACCGCCGTCGCAAGCAGGAGTCGGGGAATGATGTATTTTTCACCACGATGATTGACCTTTACGCCTTGCCGACGAAATTTCCCGGCGTTGAAGAAGCTGAGAAACTGCGCCACGACCCGTATAAGCGGGTGGCTGCTCTCGAAAGATCGTGGTTCGATGAGACCAGCGATCATCGCTTTATCCCGTTCATTCAGCTACATGAATTTGAAGCGTATTTGTTTTCTGATGTATCCCAGTTCGCTTTCTTCTTTGACAATGCCGATTCCCAAATTTCTGCTTTGCATGATGTTTTGCATGATTTCCAGTCCCCAGAACGGATCGACGACGGGCAACATACGGCTCCATCGAAGCGGATCATCGCCCAATTTCCCGAATACTCGAAAACAACAGTAGGACCACAGATGGCCGAACGGATTGGCTTGGAGAACATCCGTTCCAAATGTCCTCACTTTAAGGCGTGGGTTGAGCGACTTGAGAAACTCGAAGTACCGGAGAGGCCATAACAGATGATGACCAAAACGACGACGCGGCTGACGACAGCGGTTGAAACCTATCTCGCCGATCTGCAACGGATTCGCGCTTCCGGCGGCGCGACTGGCGAGCGGGCGAGCTATGGGCCGCTGGCCAACTTGCTGAATGCTATCGGCGCGACGCTCAAGCCCAAGGTGTTTTGCGTCGGCGAGTTGGCCGATCAGGGAGCAGGACATCCCGATTTTGGGCTTTATGCAGCAAAGCAGGTGCAGAGGAGGCAACCGAAACAGGGGCAGGTGCCCGAAGGCGGCGTAGTCGAGGTGAAGGCGGCGGACGATGACGCTTGGCTGACGGCGGCGAGCGATCAGGTCAGCCGCTATTGGGGGCGCTATCGGCTGGTACTGGTGACCAATACGCGCGACTTTGTGCTGGTGGGCGAGGATGCGGCCGGGCAACCGGCCACGCTCGAAACGTTCCGGCTAGCGGCCAGCGCGGCGGAGTTCGCGCAACGGTTGGAGACGCCGCGGGCTTTTGCCAGCGAGGTCGGCGCGAGTCTAGGGGAATATCTTTGCCGGGCCTTGTCTCATCGGGCGCGACTGGCCGAGCCGAAGGACTTGGCGTGGCTGTTGGCGTCTCATGCCCGCGATGCGCTGGCGCGGGTCGAGGCCGCGGGCGATGCGCCGTCGTTGGCGGCGGTGCGGACGGCGCTGGAAGAGGCGCTGGGCGTTCGCTTTGAGGGCGAACCGGGGGCGCGGTTTTTTCGTTCGACGTTGGTGCAGACGCTGTTCTACGGCGTGTTTTCCGCTTGGGTGCTGTGGGCGAGGCAAACGCCGCGGCCAGCGCAAGCGTTTAATTGGCGCGAAGCGGTTTGGCATTTGCGGGCACCCGTCATGCAGGCGCTGTTCCAACAACTATCGCAGCCTGGTCGGCTGCAACCGCTCGGGCTGGTCGAAGTGCTGGACTGGACGTCTGCTGCGCTCGACCGGGTGGATTGCGACGCTTTTTTTGCCCGTTTCAACGAGGGCGAGGCCGTCACCTACTTTTACGAGCCGTTTCTCGAAGCCTTTGATCCCGATTTGCGCAAACAGTTGGGCGTCTGGTACACGCCGCCCGAAGTGGTGCGCTACATGGTCGCCCGCGTTGACAAGGCACTCCGGGACGATCTCGGCCTGGCCGACGGCCTGGCGGCGGAAAACGTCTATGTGCTCGATCCGTGCTGCGGCACCGGGGCCTATTTGGCGGAAGTGCTGCGCCGCATGGCCGCCAATTTGGAAAATCAAGGCTTGGGTGCGCTCACGGGCGCACGGATCAAACAGGCGGCGACCGAGCGCGTGTTCGGCTTTGAGATCATGCCCGCGCCTTTTGTCGTCGCCCATCTGCAAGTCGGGTTGACCATGCAGGCGCTCGACGCGGCGCTGGCCGAGGACGGGGAGGAACGAGCCCAAGTGTTCCTCACCAATGCGCTGACCGGTTGGGAGCCGCGCCCGAGCAAGCCACTGCCTTTTCCCGAACTGGAGGAAGAACGCGACCGGGCCGAGCGAGTGAAGCAGGACACGCCGATTCTGGTGATCTTGGGCAATCCGCCCTACAACGGTTTTGCGGGTATGTCTATGGACGAAGAGCGGGAACTATCGGAAGCCTACCGCACGACCAAGCGGGTGCGCTGCCCCGAAGGTCAAGGGCTAAACGATCTCTACGTCCGCTTTTTCCGCATGGCCGAGCGGCGCATTGCAAGGACGGGCCAAGGCGTGATGTGCTTCATTTCCAACTACTCGTGGCTCGATGGGCTGTCGCATACGGGGATGCGGGAGCACTATCTGGAGACATTTGACGCGGTTCGTATTGACTGCTTGAACGGGGACAAGTACAAGACCGGCAAGGTCGCGCCGGACGGCTCGCCGGACCCGAGCATTTTTTCGACGGAGGGCGACCCGGTCGGCATTCAGGTAGGCACTGCCATTGCGACGCTGGTGCGAAAATGCGACCACGCGCCAACAGAGAAGATTGGCTTCCGCCATCTGTGGGGGCAGGCCAAGCGCGAGGAACTGCTTGAGACGAAGGAGGTGGAACCGGGAAAGCTCTACGACCATGTTGAGCCAGTGTTGCCGCTTGGCCTGCCGTTCGTGCGAGCGGCGGTGAGCGAGGATTGGTTCGACTGGCCGGCGCTGCCCGACCTGTTTCCGGCGTCGTTTCCGGGCGTGAAAACTAGCCGCAACGGATTTCTTATCGACATCGATCTCGACCCGCTCAAGGCGCGGATCGACGATTACTTCAACGCGGATTTGCGCCACGAGGACATCGCCCGCCGCTATCCGGCCATAATGAAAAAATCAGCGCAGTTCGACGCCGATGCTGTGCGCGATGAGCTGCTGGTACGCGGCGGGCCAGACCGAGCCGGGTTCATCCGCCATACCTACCGACCATTTGACAATCGCTGGCTGTATTGGGAAGCGGATTCAAAGCTGCTCGACCGACCGCGGCCCCAGTATAAGCCGCATGTATTCGAGGGGAATCTGTGGCTTTCCGCGGCGCAGCACCTGCGCCGAGATGCCAACGAGCCGCAAGCCTGTTTCACGAGCATTATGGGCTCGGGGCATCTGATTGAGCGCGGTGCCAACATGTTCCCCGCCTATCTCCGCGAGGAGGGCGACCTCGGCAATGGCGGCCAAGCCGGCGACCGCCCTAACCTATCGCCCGCCGCCCAACGCTATCTCAAGCACCTCGGCGCGACCGTCGAAGACCTCTTCTACCACGTCCTCGCCACCCTCCACGATCCCGCGTACCGCACGGCCAATGCCGGGGCACTCAAGATGGAATGGCCGCGCATCCCGCTGCCAGACTGGCCCCATGGCGAAGCCGACGGCGCAGCAGAGACGCTCTCGGCCTCCGCGGCACGGGGCCGCCAACTAGCCCGCCTGCTCGACCCCGCCGCCCCCGTGCCGGGCGTTACTCAAGGCACGTTGCGCCCCGAGATCGCCGCCCTCGCCGTGCCTGCCACCCCCGCCGGCCGCAACATGACCGGCGACGATTTCGCGCTCACCGCCGGGTGGGGCCATTTCGGAACGGGCGACGCGGTGATGCCGGGACAGGGCCGCATCGTCGAGCGCGCATACACCGCGGACGAACGCGCCGTGCTGGCTAAGGCGATACCCGCGCTGGGCGAAAAGACGCTGGACGTGTATCTGAACGACCGCGCCTTCTGGCGCAACGTCCCCGCCGCGATTTGGGACTACAAACTCGGCGGCTATCAGGTGCTCAAAAAATGGCTGTCGTATCGGGAGCGGGGTGTCTTGGGGCGGACGCTGACGCCGGAGGAAGTGCTGTACTTTGCGGAGGTGACGAGGCGGATTGGGGGGATGTTGCTGATGACCTATATGTAATGTCTAAACGGTAAAGGTGGCAGATCGGGAACAGGTGCAGCAGTAAGAATCTCACCTACTGCATCAGCAAACTTGAGTGTAACAGGCTGTCCGTCTGCGAACTGACAGGTATTGAAGTTGATCTTGGTTAGGCCCATCACATCCGTCATAACCATGAGCAGATCGGCATCGCCTCTGTGGATTTCGATTAGCAGAGGATTGGGCACCTCCCAACCAGGATAGGTATCGAGTCGAGGAATAAAACCCTTGGTCCAAAGGTATCCTCTTCGTTTTGTTGAAAGGTATGCAGTACCACGCAATACGGGCATTTTACTCGATCTATAGAGCTTCAGCTCACTAGTCGGGCGAATACGTACCCCGACTAGGTTGGTCTCGTTTGGGACAACACCTCTGAAACCTTCCCACTCATCGTCGTTAAATCTCGTTTTGCCGTGGATAAAAAGCTCAATAGGCGGCTCTCCGTGGAGGTCTCGATATGAGTTCACCACTAGACTCATCAACTCAGAGGCTTTCTCTTTGCTAAGATGAAATTCGTGCGTATCCTTCGAGTACCAAGGACCGACTGCACCCCTGAAAACAACACCATCACCTGAGTCCAAAAACATTTGGGCACCGCAACAGGCATTGCCGGCGGCTAGGTCGGTACTATCTATCTTGTAAACTAATCCTACGTAGCAGACCCCTGGTCGGACCGACGCTAGTTTCCACGGTTTTCCACTGGCCTTGAAGAACGCTGTCGTGCAGAGGTTCCAAGCGATTGTGGCGGGGTCTTCTGGTTCGCGGATGAGGTGGCCATCTTGAGTGAATCGGTGAGGCGTAAGTGTTGTGTCGCGTACAATCTGAAGGACAGCCCTCAGATCCAAGAGGCGCGCTTTCATCTGGTGGTGAAAATTAAGCTCGTAGCGGTAAATTTCTGCGGCTTTCTGGTCTTCGAAAAAAAGCGAACCTTCGCGGAGAATCCGTCGTCCGGTCCTAGAGGGGAAAGGCTGGTTTCCCGTAATGCGCTCTTCCTTCGGTACAACCGACTTAGGTCGCCCATAGCGGTAAACCTCTTCCGGTATGATAATGAACCACATGGTAGGCGGCGCTTCGTCTTGATGTAAATGCCTGCGTATCGGCTTCTCAAAAAGATCGACAGTCTTGTATATTGCTTCGTGCCGATCAGTGATCCGGATCGTAGTACGGACATCATTTTCTAAGACAGTTAGTTTGACTAGAGGATTTTCTGGCCACTGAGTGCCAAAAACGGCTTGGAATCCAGGCCAACCAGCGTGATGAGGTTCATTCGGGTCCTTGGGCGGAATGTAGCGTCGAATACTTTCTACCCATTCGCAAAAGCATTCCAAACCGTTCGGCGTCCCAATGACACCGATACGCATTTCGGCAGGGTTAGCTCTATCATCCCAAGGTCCGAACAGGAAAAGCCCGTCCTTCGGATGTTCCAACTCTTGGCCGTAACGAAAGCCTAATCGTGGCTCTTCGATGTGTTGGAGTAACGAGTCTGTCATACCTCCTCTTCGTATCCATCGTCTTCAGGGTCGAGAAGATCGTCAGCCTCTGCTTCGTCTTCTGCATGGTCTTCTTCGGCTATGGACCCTGAGCCATTCTCAGTAATAGACAGAGGAGCCTCGAAGCACATCGGAGAAGCGGCTATTGTCGCCACGGCGTCACCTCCCAGAGCTAGGGAGAGTTCCTCTTTGCCGTTTGCTAGGTCCGCTACAAAAGCGCGAAGCAGGTCGCGCCAGCGATCATTCCACCAATTCTTGCAGAAACTCTTTCGTAGGCGAGCAGCACGAGATTGGCTATCGAGCGGCGTCTTGCCATCTTGGGTAAAGACGACGTGAGTGCGCAAGGCAAGGTGACGTGGGTCAGCAATGCTGATCTTGTCTGACACCGCAAAGTGCCAATAGACGCCTCTTGTTTCGCTTCGGCCAACCAGCCACCGTCGCCGTTTCTTGCCGTTCTCATCTTGAAAAGTGGCAATGTTTCTTTCGATCAGATTGAGGGGGACGAACCACGCGCTTCCGTGTGCAAATTTATAAAGCAATAGGCCCTGACTCCGTGCGAATTGCTCCCATGCCTTGCGGAGAAGTCCAATTACCATGTTTTGAGCATCCCGCCGCGATACTTGTCGCCGACCATCGAGAAATTGTGCCAGCGGAACACGATCAGCGTGTTCAAGTGGAATACCGGAAGTCTCCATTTGAAGCGTATCCGCATTAGCAAAGCTGACGGCCAGCCGCATATGCCGGGCCGTGGGACTTTGAAATTTGTCAAACGCATGTTGCACTGCCTCTTGTGATTGTGACGCATCGAAACGAGAAAAATTGATGTGAGACGGTAGAGAACAAATTTGAAACCAGTTAGAGAATACTGACTCCGGTGTATCAGAGATGGAGGCGCTTTGCCGCAACTTAAACTTTTGCCAAGAGGCCAAGGCTTCTCCGAAATCGCTAGTCGATTGCGGAACTTGGGTGTCTTTGAGGGTCTTTAGAAGTATGCTGAATCCGTCGGCCCAGTTAGGAGAGAAGTCAATGGCGTTTAGACGAATCAACTGTTCGGGAAAGTCCGGAAACGAAAGATCATCAAGGCGGATAGGTATGACGAATTGTTGTTTGTTGAGTTGCCGGCCTGTGTTTACAGCAAGAGCAATTTCGTCAAGAACGCCATCTTTCTGATAAGAAGCACGGGATAAGGCAACGATGACGGTGGCAGCTTCTTCCCTGATCGCATCACCAATGTCTCTCCAGAATGTCTCGCCGCCGAGCAGATTGAGTACATCTGCCCATACTTCATAGCCAGCGGCAGTCAACCGCGTGCCTAACCAAGAAGCAAACTCGTTGTCTTCGGGATTGGCGTGGCTAATGAAGACAAGACGGCGTTCTTTCATACAGTTCTCACCTTGATCTTTTTCTTGAACGAGTTACACCGCTGCCCTCCCGTACTTGGCGCATCAGGGCTGAAATATACTCAGTGCGCGTGCCCCACCAAACGACCATGGCAGGATCCCCGACGAGGATCTCTTGTACCGTGGCCGAATTAGGCTCCTGCACACACAGCGGCACCACAGCCGACGTATCCCAGAATTTCACCAGCCTTCCTCCCGCTCCCGCAAGACCGCTGAACGCACGGCGGCCTGGGGATCGGCAGGACGCGGCAGATCCCAAAAATCCTCGGGTAAGGGCTTCTCCCCGCGCTTGAGGAGGCCCTTTTCTTCGAGGTCTTGCAAGTGCTCAGGGAGAGGAACCGGACTCGCAAGGGGCAGCAAGCGCGCAATGGGACGACCATGCTCGGTGATTATCACTTCTTCACCGGCTTTGACTTGGCGCAAGTAGGCGCTCAACGACATTTTGAGTTGTGAAACCGTAATAGTCTGCATGGAGTACCCTTTCTGGTTAATCTTCAGACCAGTCTCGGCGGACATAGACAGTTTTGCCCTCGCGCAGCGCGGTAGAAATAAAGGAAAGGGGAGACTGTTGGGCTTTTTTCATCTCCTCCGGAGTATAGACCAGCAAGTCCATAGCGAATGGATAGGGGCGTAGCGACTGATAGAGGGCGCGGCTGCGTTTGAAGCGCGGCAGGTCGCTTGGGGCGATCACGAGTAAATCGACATCGCTGTGCTCAGTAGCCTCGCCACGGGCATAGGAACCGAATAGGACGACCCGTTCGGCATCTGCTTGGCGACCAATGTGTTCGGCGACGCGCCGTATTTCTTGCTCTTCAATTTTCTCCATTGAAAAATTTGTCACCTATACAAATGCTCAGTCATCTTCTCACCGCGCCTCCGAGCGCAAAACCTCCATCTCCATCTCCATGTCCGAATCCAGCGGAAAAAAGGGCCGCGTCCGCTGGACAAAGGGCAGGTGCCGCACCGTCGCCGGCGTCGGTCCCGGCGTGTCGAGCACAAAAACGGCCTGGGCCATGGCACCGTAAGCGAGTCGGTAGTTCATGGGGTTTTTGGCGACGATAAAGCGCGCGTGCGCCGCGTCCATCCCCAAGGCCGCAAACTGCTCGCCATCCCATTCGTACGTAGGATGCGACGCCAACAGCACCTGTATCCGTCCCAACGCGAGCACGGCCGCCGGTCCCATCTGCCCTTCAACGCCCTCCCAAATACCACCCCGATAGCGGAAGCGGCCATCGCTCAACCGCAGCACCCGACCGCGCACCGCGATCGGCTGTCCCCAACGCGGGTCGTGCCCGTGCCCCAACGCCAACTCCACCTCGGTCCCAACGCCAGCTTGATGGCAGGCCGCAGCCGCGCGGGCATCGACCAAGGGCACCAGCGCCGGGCCGTCCAACTCGGCCTGCAACAGTGCCATTAGCGTCGCCACGCTATCGCCAGCCGCTCCCCCGCCGCAGCAGTCGGCAGCCTCCACCAGCACCACCGGGCCGCCCTCGATGGCCAAGCCGGCGCGCACGGCATCTGCGGGCGAGTGCAGTTCTGGCTCTAAGGCAAAGCGCCGCTCCCAGTACGCCGCAGCCAACTCGCGGGCGAGCACTTCGGCTTTGGCAAAGTCGCCGTCGGCAATGGCCAGCCCGCCGCTGCCCATGCCGGCAAAATCGAGATAGGGATGCACCAAGATCGCACTCGTCGAGAGGATGCCGTCGCGCTGCTCACCGGCCTTGGCCAAGGCCATCACTTGCGCGAAGGGGTCGTCGTCCTCGGTCGAGCCGTGAATGGCCCCGGTCAGCACCGGCACCTTGGCCATGGCCATGGCGGGTTTGCACGCGCCGGCGAGCACGTCGCACAGCAGGCGCGCCCCGCGCTCGCCCGTGGAAAAGGCGTCGCGATGCGGATAGGTTTCCCAAGCCACCAAGCCGTCGGCATGGCGCATCATTTGCGCGGAAATATGGGCGTGTAAATCGAGCGTGGCGACGATGGGCACGGCGTCGCCGACCACCGCCCGCACCGCAGCCAGCAAATCCCCCTCCAAATCGACGACGCCCTCTACAGCCGCCGCCCCGTGCAGCGGCATGAGGACGCCATCTACCGGGAGCGCCTCGTTGAGCCGCGCCAAAAGCTCTTCCTTGAGCTGGTCGTAACAAGCCCGCGTCAGCGGCCCGCCGGGGCAGGTGCTGGCAAACAACAGGGGCGCAACTTCCACGCCGCGCACTGCCAGTACGCTGAGCATACCGCCGACCACCCCGTCTTCGGCTGCGAGCACATCGCGCCCGCGCCGCAGCTCATAGCGCTCAAACCACGACAGATCAATCGGCTCGCCGCCGAATTGATTGCACTCGGTAAAAATCGCGCCCAAGGCCACGCGCTGTTTAGCAACCATCTGCACGCACTCCATCCGCTAGCTTTTTAGCAAAAAAGAGGGCAGCTAAAAAAGCTGCCCCTAAAGAATCGTCGATTAAGATAGGAATCGGCCCGCCGCTCACCAAGCCAACGGCTCAAATCCCATGTGCTGCGTCAGCTTGCGCGCGGCTTGCGCCACCTGCGGGTGCGGGTCGTAGAGCGCGGCTTCAAAGCTGTCGCGATGCGTGCGCGGGTCGAGGCGGTCGAGGAATTTGGCCGCGCTCAACCGCACGTGCGGCACCGGGTCGGTCAGGCCGCGCCAAAACCACCGCGGAGCCTCTTCCCCACTGCGCAGGATAAGCACCTCAATGGCCGCGCCGCGCACTGCCTTGTGCTCGCTCTCCGCGTACGGAATCAGCATCTCCGGCTGAATGTCCTCGCAACGCCGCATCACCTTGAGGATGCCGACCGCGCTTGGCGGATGGTCCTCGCCGAGCAGCAATAGGCACCACTCGAACAGATCCGGGTCGGCTAGGTCGGCCAAAAGCTGTAGGCCGCGCACCTGCCGCTGCGGCTTGTCCGACTCCAAGCAGGCGATGGCCTCTTCCTCGCGGTGATCAACGGGTGCTGCACCTGCGAAAGCGGCCTGCCGCGCCTCAGCTTCCCGCGCCACCTTGGGCCAGACCCGCAAGTGCTCAAAGTCGATCTCCACCCCGGCAAAGCGGTCGGGGAGCCACTGCGCGGCGCGGGCGAGCAGTTCCTTCTCGCCGACCCGCACAGTGGGATGGGTCGCCAGTCTGTTATCGATCCAGCGGGCCAAGCGCAAGACGCCTTCGTGGCGGGCGCTGACGCCTTTGTGCGCCTTGACACCCAACACGGCATTGATCCAACGGGCTATTTCCTCGGCACTTTCCGGGATTCCCAGCCCGTAGTGGCTGCGCAGCGAGGACGCGGGAATGGCTCCGTTGATCGAGATGACCCCGCCGCTTTCGCGCACCTGCCGACTGCCGTAGCGCTGTCGCAAGGTTTTCAAGTCAATGTCAACGGCCAGCACGATGGGGCGATCCCGCGTGTGCCGCGATTTGGCGTGTGCCCGCTGCTTGGCGTAACTCTTGCTCCGCGAAAGCCACACCCGCCGCGAGGGCGACCGCGGCTGAAAGCCGTCGCGGGCGATCCGGCGCGCGACGCGGCGCGTCGTGCCGTGATAGACGATCATAATGGACCTCCTAGCAATCGCGCCCTACCCGGACGCCTGCTGCCAGAATGGCGTTTTCACTTCACAATGTCAAGTTTTTCATTCGGTTCTCGCGTGCAGCGAACCAAACAGCGCAACTCGGCGAGCGGATCGGTTGCACAGTTCCTCTGATAAGCACGCACCCGATCCAGCCACTCAACCTCCCAGTCGCCGCCCTGACAGCGGTGCAACGTCGCCAAGGCACCTACGGCTGCGGCTTGGATGGCCCCGGGCTTTTCCGCGCTCCAGATGCCGGCGCTGCACGTGCTACGGATGCCGCCCGCGACCGGATCCCAAGCCGCCTCTACGTGTTGGCGCAGGTAGCGACCCGCCAAGGCACTGAGGTGCGCCTCACCTCGGCGAACGGCCTCGTCCAACAGCGCGGTCAGTGCGGCGAGGGCCGCCTCGCTGTGGACGCAGGTTCCCCAGTGATCGTCAAAGCGGAAGAAATCGCGGCGGACCGCAAAGAGCAATAGCCCCAAGTCCGGGTGGTAGTGGTAGTTCAAGATGGCGGCTACGGCGCGGGCGGCCGCGATTTGCAGTTCGCGGTCGGCGCGGGCGTGCAAAAGGCGCGTACACGCGCTCAGCACCTGCGCCCAGTCCCCGAGACAGCGCGCCCCCTTGGGCGTGGACTCGCCGACGTAATCCGCCGCGTCGCAACGCGCTAGGCTTTGCAGCACGAGCATCCGCGCCCGTGTCCAATATCCACAGGCCGCCAGCCCCTCGGCCAACGCGAGGGAGCCGCAGACCGCAGCCTCGCCGCCGCCACTGCCCTCGGCCACCTGCTCGGCCAGCATCCGGTAGCGCGGCCGATCCCACAAATGGGCCAAGGACCACAACAATTGGCCGTCCCGCAGCGCACTTACACCCGCACCGTCTGCCAACAGTGCCTCGACGGACTTGGCGGCCACCTCGGCGATTTGCTCGGCCATTGCTAAAACTGCCCACTGCGGGATTCGTATCGAGTCGGCTTGCCCAAGCTCGAGCCATCGGCCATGACCCACTCGGCCACGGTGTGCAGCATTTGCTCCGGGCCGATGCGCGGGCGGCCAAATTCCGCGCACAAGCGCCGGCTATCCCCCAAGAGGGCATCCGGGGCCTCCGTGCCCGTGAAGCGGGGCGTCTTGCCCATGATCTTCCCTAGCTGTTCGGCTAGGGCGCGCACGGATAAGATCTCTGGGCCGGTCAGATTGATGATGTCGGCCGGGCTATGGCACAAGGGGAAGAAGCGGCACAGATAGGCGTTGGCATCGCCCTGCCAAATTTGGTTGACGTACCCCATAGTCAGATCAATCGGCTCTTGCTGCCACACCTTATCGGCGAGATCGCGGAGGATGCCGTAGCGCGGCTCGGTGGCGTAAAACAGCCGCACAATCAGCAAGGGCGTCCCGCGCACCCGCGACGCGTACTGAGCGACCCGCTCCCCACCCAAGCGCGATTGGGCGTATTCGCCCACCGGGGCCAGAGCCCCGTCTTCGGTTGCCCCCGGCCCCGGGGCCTTGGCATACTCATACACGTTGCCCGAGCTAACATAGACGATCCGCGACTGTGCGTAGCGGGCGATCACCGCGCCGGGCAACGCGGCATTCACCGCCCAAGTCGCGTCTTCATTGCCCGTAGCCCCAAACTTAAACCCAGCGAGGAAGAGGACGTTGGGCGCGTCGGGCAGTTCCTTCAGCGCCTCGCTGGCGAGCAGGTCGCAGGCGATGGTTTGCACGCCGACGCTCTCCAAGTAGCGCCGCTTTTCCGCATCCGCAAAGCGCGCCACTCCCACCACCTGCTCAGCCCCGGCCCGCACCAACAGTTCGGCCAGAGTCGGCCCCATCTTGCCGCTGACCCCCAGCAGCAGGACCGGCCCCTCCAACTGGCGCACGGCCTCCACGACTTCGGGCGTCGGGGTCGTCATGTCGTCTATAAGCGCGGCTTGGCTGACCATATTACCTCTCTTTCGCGCATTGCACGCCCTCGGCGGCGAGGCCGAGGACCAAGGTTCGCACGGCAATTCCCTCTTCGGCCACGCCTGCTGCATGGCCACGGTCACCAACAAGCCGACGCGCCCGGCGTTAAATATGGCGTCCCGCCGCTCAATGTACAATTCCACCGCCAATCCCAAGCAGTCAAAGCCCGCTCCGACGCTCCGAGATTCGCCGACGTGGCCGGTGCGCGCACTCTCACCTGTTTCACGCACGGCGCGGCCGCCTTGTCCATAGAGGCTCTCTTATCTATTTTTAACTAAAACCTCATCCCAATCTAATAAAACTACGCACTTTAGTAGATTAAGGCTTGGAAGAAATTTCTTAGCCAGTGCGTTGATTCCTTAACCATAATATCTGTTTATATAATTGATCTAACCGAGGATATATGGCTATGGCTACGTATGTAATCACTTTTGAAGTAGATGATTCTCGAAAGCATTCTCTCAAAGAGCGATTAAAGAAGTTCAAGACTTATTGTCCGATTCACGGCAACTGTTGGGCTGTTGTATCTAACAAGAAACCAACGGAGATAATAGACTTTCTATCAGACTCTCTGTCTGGGCAAGATCGCGTCTTTATAATCCGGTCAGGGACAGAATCTGCATGGAGAAACGCTTATGGTGAGGAACATAGTAAGTGGTTGAAAGGGAAGCTGTAATGGCTACGATTTTACCTCCGCAGGATAGCGAAAGCCTTCCTACAAGACGTGCTAGGGTTGAATTCATTGATTTATTTGAAGTCAAGAAAGAAGAACTAGATTTAATAGAAGCAGGACTAAAAAGTACGCCCACGATGCTAGCCTTTGCCACCTTCTCAGCTTCAGTAGCAGTGGCATGTTTAATCGCAATGCTCACCACTAAGGAATATAAGTGGCCTGTGGTAGAATCCGTGTTTTCAGGCGTTGGATTTTCCAGCTTGGTCCTCGCCGTTCTTCTTTTTATCTTCTGGTATCGCAATAGGTCCTCTGAAAATAGATTGATTTCCACGATTAGAGATAGAATGAAAAATGGAACCGGCGATTCCTCCGATGAAGAGGACCTACCTGCATAGGTAAAAAAGGCTTGGAAGCTAGCCCATCCAACTCCCAAGTCTTAATCTACTAAGTGCGTAAAACTATGCGTATCGACTCTCACCTACACGTCTTTGCTCGCCCCAGCGCTGAGTTTCCGCGCGAGATCACCCCGAGCATGCCCGCCGAGCGTCAAGCACCCGTCGAGGAGCTCTTGGCACAGATGGCCGACCACGCCATCGACAAGGCCGTGCTCGTGCAAACCGGCGGCACCAGCCTCGCGCATCACGCCTATTTACAACACTGCCTGCGCACCTATCCCGACCGCTTCTTGGGCATCGGCTTGATCCCGCCCGACGCGGACGCGCCCGCCGACCAGATGGATCGCCTCGCCGAAGACGGCTCGATCATCGGCTTCCGGCTCCGCTCGCTCGGCGACTTTTCCCGTCCTATATGGGAACACGCCGCCCGCCAAGACTATGTGCTCTGGCTCTACTTGCGCGCCCCCTCCGCCCCGCTGCTGCCCCAGTTCCTCACGGCCTTTCCCCGAGTGCGCGTCGTGATCAATCACCTCATGGTCTGCCCAAGCGAGGACCGGTTTACTTGGGATGCCAAGGGCCGTCCGCAGATCGACGTAGCGATGCCGCCGCCGACCGGGTTCCTCGGGGCCGCGCCCGATTGGCCCAACGTTTGCGTCCACCTGTCGGGTCAATACGCCATGAGCAAGGCGGCCTATCCCTATCTCGACTTAGCCGCTTGGCACCGCAGCCTGCTGTCCGCTTTTAGTGCCGAACGCCTGCTATGGGCTTCGGATTTTCCCTGGATTGTAGCCGACCCTGGCTACGGCGAATGCGTCGAGGTCCTCGACCACCTGCTGCCCGATCTGAGCAGGGATCAGCGCCAGCGCATCATGGGCGAGACCGCGCGGTACTTCCTCGGCTTTAGATGACGGACGCGCTCCGTGCGCGGGCTATTTCCAAGCAAGCAAAAATACCCTCGACCAAGCCCGTCATGCGTTTTCGGGGCCGACAGCGCGAAGATCAGCAGCTCATTTTGTGTACTGGAGTAACGTTGAATGGGCATCTATCCTCTCTTTCGATTTGTGCCTCTGGTGGGTCCCTAAGTTTCCGTGCATATCGCACAGGCCCAAGACTTGGGTAGCTTTCAAAGACTGGCGAATATCGAAAGAAACGCCAATCCCGCGACCCGCGTCTCGCGCTCTCGCCCGACCACTTCCAAAGAACGCCGATCAAAGCGCAACCCGAGCTGGGTCGTCAATTCGTAGCCTAGATATTCCCGCTGATTGCTCAATTGCGCCGCCCACACCACGCCGCGGAAATCGCCGGTCAGCACGTTTTCCGTTAGGGCCTCTTCGTCCCGCAGCAACTCAAAGAACAGCCGCTGCTCAAACCCCAGTTCAAGCTCTGAATCCCGCATCACGGGAAAGCGGACCAACAGCGATCCGATCCCATCCCAAGACCGGCGGCGACGCTCGGCCAAGGAAAAGGGAGATTGGCTGAGGAACTCGCTTTTGCAGCGGGGCACAAGCGCCACCGCACCCCACGCGAAAACGCCGTCGATCTTGTCGATCAATCCCACAAAACCGGAAGTCTCGCGGCCAGCGCGCCCCAGCGCGTCGCGCTGATGCCACCAGTCCCATTTGAAACGGTGCCTAGTCGTCCAGCGTCGCGGACTAGCGTACTGCCACTCGGCGTAGAACGCATTGATCCAAGTGTCCTCGGCCGCCAGCAAATCGGGCACGGCAATATGGTGCCCGCTCGTCTGCCCGGCGGCCCCAAATTCGAGCGTCGGCACGATCCACTGCGAGAGCGGGTCGGGGATGGTGTCTGCGGCCTTCTTCAGCATGTCAAAGACCCGCACCCGGCCGCGCCCGGGCCAATCTCGTTCAAAGGTAACAAGCCCGTAGGCAGTGTGGTTTTTGCGGTCGGTCTGGCGCATGTTCTGGCGCAGGTAGCCGGCGGCGAGGCGGATTTCGGGGGCGACCTCCACGCTGGCGTAGGCATTGTAGCCCCAGTGGTCCTTCTTGTAGGGATAGTCGGGCAAATCGTCGTTTTCAAAGCGCTCGGCAAGGCCGTTGTTGTTCAAGTCAATGCCAAAGAGGAACTCCGGCCGGTCCGAGTGGTGGCGCAGGAAAGGCTCTTCGTAGTCGGGGAAGAAATTCTCCCGGTCGCCGTTGCTGTTCTGGTTGAAGTCCGAGATGAAGTCGCCGTTTTCGTCGTACCCGGGAAAAACCGCCGGGTCGGGCACGCCGTCCGAGCGCACCTGAAAGCCGCCCAGCGCGGTCGATTGCGGCGGCACCAACCCGCCTTGGAAAAACCGCTTCTGGTCGGGGTGGCGGTCCTGATCGTCGTTGTCCTCGACAAAGTCGTAGAGCCTGTCCGTGGCTTCGGGCGAGTAGTCAACCAAGCCGCGACCATCCACCGGCTTGAAGCTGGTGGCGTAGGAATCGTCCATGCCAAAGCCTTCGAGGGAAAAGTGCCAAGGGTCTGCGTACCGCACGAGATTGAACAGCCAGCCGACGGCGTGCTCGTCGCCTTGAATTCCCGAAAGCGAGCGGTGCGATTCGCGCGTCGTCGTGGGGAATTGGCGGTACTGGGTACTGACGTTGAATTCGCCGTACAAGTCGAAGCCCCCCCAGTCGCGCACTTGGGTAGTAATACCGATGATCTGCGAGGCGGTCGGCAAGCCGTAGTCAAAGACGACTTCGCGCGGATTGAGCTGATTTTTGACATTGCCGCCCGCCCGCGTCACCACCAAAAACTGCGGGATGCCGATGCGGCTGTTCTGCCGGTCGGAGGCCACCTCAACCCGGTAGTCGTTGGCCAGTACTAGGCGGAAGCGCACGTTTTTGACGCGGGTGATGGCGTCGTCGGCCTCGTCCAGCCCCAACCCGAACCGACGCTGCAAGGCCAAGCGCAAGGTGCTTTCCTCGCTTTCGCCTTCTTCGGCAGCCAACGCGTACTGCAGCACGATGTTTTCGGTCCCGGCGGCCCGCAAGAACCCACCGCGCTCCTCCCCGCCCTCGATCACCGGCCCAAAGCCAATGCTGCTGCCGGTGAAGGTGGTGTCCTTAAAGACCATCCGCACGCCGCCTTCGACCAGCACCTCGCGCCGGAGTGTCGTGGTGATCTCCACCTCACTGCCGAACAACACGGGTCCGCCCTCGCCATCGGCCGGCGAATCGTCGGACAGCCGCACGATCAGCTTGTTGAGCCGCCGGCCTAGCTGCCCGGTCGTCAGCACTCCTTTGAGGGGATTGCCCTCGAAGCTCTCGCGGTTGCCGGCCCCGTTGTGGGCATTGACCAACGTCAGGCCCAAGGTCGCGTTGGCACCTAAATCGGCTTCCAGACGCCCGGCGATCAAACTGGTGAAGTTGTCCTGCGAGGCCGTCGGAATATCCGGGTCGATCTCGACGATGGGCAGGCTCGGGCGCGAAAACAAGCCGGTGAAGCGCAAATGCCGTGCGGCAAAGCTGGTTACGACCCCATTGAAGCCGACCTTGCGGAAGGTCATCGGCGTCAAGGTGGCGAAAATCTCGTCGCCGATCATTAGGGAGTAGTTGTAGTCGCCACTTGCATCCGAGGAGATGATCAGCCGGTTGAACCAAGTGGCGTAGCGCCGCTCTTTGGTCAACTGGCTGCTCTCGACGGTGCGCGCTTGGGTCTGTCGCCAGTCGTACACCAGCCAGCCGCGCGAGATCAGCTTGCCGTAGGTGTCGTAGAAATGCGAACCCTCTTGGTTGCGGTTGATGTAGCGCCGATACGGCTCGGTGGCGTAGTTGGTGTAGCGCCACTGGCGGCGGCCGTACTCGTCGAACAGCTCCTGCGGCATGTACCAGCGCATGACCGTGGGATCCAAAGCCCCCATCAGTACGCTTGGCCCTTGGGCGTTGAAGCGGACTTCGCCCCGTTCCTGCCGCCCGGTCTGCGCTCCAGCCGGCAAGGCGAGCACCAAGGCCAACAGCGCAGCTTTTTTTATGTTGGCTGTCCAACGCATCGTTCAGAGCTTTCCCAAACGGCCCGCGAATTCGTCTTACTCTTCTGGTCTATTGGGTGAATGTTGCAGAAAAAGTTGCTTCAAGTGTCCCCACGAAGTAGGCTGGACAGAGGTGTCTCCATCAAGCAATCCGTCGGGATAATAAACCCAGTCAAACTTTATATTCTCTGCTGATCTATATAAGATGAGCTCTGCCCTATAATCTTTTTTAGGGAATTCCACATCGAAGATGTATAGGAGCGCAACCCCTCCTTCGCGGCTCCGAACCGCATAGGTGTGGCCTTCCCAAAGAGTCACTTCAGTACCAAAGTCGAGTCGGACATCGGGAGGGACGCCTTGGGCAATCAGCAGACCAAAGTCCATCTTTCCGAGATCGGCTATGCCAGTCTCGGAGGAAAGGACAGGGTAAGAACCGCTTGTTGGGGCGCAAGCGGCCTTCCCGCTCCAGCCCCAATACTGCGACACCAGTTCAAAGTCATTAGAAGACTCCGAATGCTTTTCTTCACTAAAGTCAAATCCCTCCTCCATTTGCACCTGACCGACTTGGCCCAACCCGGTAGATGCGAGCGACTGATAGGATAAATACACCTGCTCATAGACGATCTCTTCCCCAGCAATCGTCGCCGAGATCGGCATAAGTTCATTTAGAAAGGCGAACGGCGCACATGCACTTAGGCTTGAGTAGTATTCGATATAAGTTTGCCCTACCCCATATTCCTGTAGAAAAATAATTTCTGCTCCCTGATATAGAGAATATCTACTAAGGCTAAAATGGATCCTAGAACGCCTGTATTGGCCATAAAAGCGATCGAGATGGGCCTCTGTCGTGCCAGAGCCAATTGGAAGGGTACTTGTATATCCATACTCACTAGGATGACCAAAGTCATATACTGGGATATCCTGCCCATTCCAGCGAAAAACCAAAAACCCCTCGTCCGACAAGCGCACTTTTTTACCGCCCCAAAAGAAATCGGGTAAGGGCGGCCAAGCATAATCGGCATCGCTAAAAACAAAGTACTCGAAGCCATCGATCACTTCCGTATGAGTGATCTCGATGGTCACTATTTTCTCTACGAGTCTTAGGGAATCGGGTGGGCTCCCAGGCGGATACCCCGGGATATCAAAAGGATCCCCGGCCCCATGCAAGTAATTCTCGTAATAATGTTCGTACGTCCAGCGATTGCCCACCGCCAAAGGGACGTAATCAAGCGGGTTGAGCTCTATCTCTATGGGAGCGGCGTCCTCGATTTCCCGATCGGCCCCAGCGGCAGTATAGCCAGCCTGAAAAACCAGCAAGAGCATTAGCAATCTCATCGCAATCTCCATTTCTGCGAGGGTGAAAGTTGCGGATATTCGCAGCCGACGATCGACAAACTCTCACCCGACAATTTTCAGAAGCGGTCTGAAAACTCTGGGGCTGTCCCTTGTTTGCAGGAGACCCCACTGGATGTCCCGCCTGAAGGCGCGGTGAAGCGCGGGAATAACCTACCGCCGCTCAACGCAACCCAAGCGGGTTTTCAAACAGTCTCTCACAGCTTTTCCAAGCTGCCTTCGATGATTTCCACCGGGTACTTATTCCGCAAATTGCGCACGAACCGCACGTAAGCCCGTTTCGACTTGTCGATCCGCACGTAGGCCCGGGCGCGGCGCTGGGACTCGGCGTTGTACGGAATCTGCTCGCGCGTGCGCTCCAGCACCTTGAAGACCGAATAGCCGCGCTCGGTCTTCAACGGCCCACCTACCTCGCCGACGGCGACATCCTGCACGGCAGCAGACAGCACGGGAAACAGCCCTTGGGTATAGGCATTGAGCTGGATCTGGCCGCCGTGGTGCAAGCTGCCCTCGCGCCGGGTATGGTGCTCGGCCAGTGCTGCGGCATCGCCCCCGGCGCGCAACTCGTCCCCCAAACGCTGGGCCAGCGAATCCGACGCCACCAAAATTTCGACGATGGTCGCGTTCTCGGGCCGAGCGAATTTTTCGGGATGCGCGTCGTAAAAGTCGCGCGCTTCTTCTTGGCTGACGCGCACGTACTGGTCAACCTCCCGCCGACGCAATGCGCTGAGTAGCAACTCCTCGCGCTTAAACGCCACAGTCTCTTTGAAACGCGCATCCTCTGACAAGCCAGCCGCCTCGATCTCGGTGCTCACAAACAGGTCGGGCAGGACCCGGCCGTGCAAAAACGCAGCCACGTATGCGCTGTCTGCCGACTGTAAGCTCCTGCTGGTGAGAAGCTCGTAGGCCGCCAAAAAACCGCTGACGGTGAGTTCGCCGCCCCGATACGCGCAGAGAACTTCGGCTTGATCTGCCATGACCCCGTTCGCGACGAGCCGCTGGATCGCAGCCGGGCGCGGCATGGGCGCGTAGGCTTTGCCGAGCGAATCGCGGAGTGCCTGCAACCGCTCCTCGCGCTTTTGCACCGTCAGCTCCTCGACGATGATCCGCTCCGACGCGCTCAGCGGTGCTGGGATCTCGTCGAGGACTTTGTAGATCACGTAAAAGTCCTCGTGGCCGAAAACTTCGCGCACCGGCGCGGAAACGTCCCCTAGCGCCAGATCAAACACCTGCTCAACGGTCGCCGCCGACATCTGGTCGCGCGTCTGGTATAGGCCGGTGTCGCCGCCCCG
The DNA here is from genome assembly GCA_958295495.1 of uncultured Latescibacterota bacterium. Lineage (GTDB taxonomy): Bacteria > Latescibacterota > UBA2968 > UBA8231 > UBA8231. The sequence goes on along the minus strand of OY282352.1, from coordinate 3,829,603 downwards.
CGCGGCCGTCTCCGAGTGAACCGAGTGCGCGCTGGCCAGCGCGTGGAAATCGGCCCCCGCGGCGAGTTGGTCGGTGATTGCGCGTGCTTCCGCCAAGCTCTCGACCATGATGCCGCCCAAGCGCAGGGCGCGGTGCCGGCCGCTCTCTCGGTAGTGATGCTCTATTTCCTCGGGGGTGATTTCGGTCTTGGCGACGACCTCGCGCTCCATGTACAGGGCCAGCAGCCGAGCGCGTTTGAAGCGGGCCAGTTCGCCTTTGAACCAACGGTCTTCAGCCATATTGGCGGCGGCCGCTTCGCGCAGGAGCAGCTTTTTGTCGATCAGGCTTTCGAGCACTTCGCGCCGGCCCCCCTGTTTCATCCCAGCGGGAATCCGCGCGTCAAAATCCCTGAACTCCGACGCGGTAATCGGCTCGCCATCCACTTGGGCCAGCACCAGTTCCTTAGACTCCTGAGCGCAACCAGCACCCAAAAGCCAGCCGACGAGCAAAGCCACCTTACTTCTTCTCCCACCCCCCCCTCGACGCGGATCTAGGTTCTCCCCTTCCGTTGCGGCTAGGGTTTTATCGCATTTTCTAGGGGGCCGCGATCGTGGCCCCCTACAGTCCGGCAAATACCGTGATAAAGGTCGTAGTTTCATTCTTGCCCTTGTCGTCGGTTGTGAAGACGCCCGGCCGGTCGCTGTCCTCAATCACCCGTTCGCTCAGGGTGCGGCCTAAGCGCAAGCCCGCTTGCGTGGTCAGCCGGTACCCCTGGTAATCGGAAGTGGTAGAGAGCTGCACTGCGATGTTGGTCGAGCGCAAATCCCCGGTCTCCTGCAAAAGCCCAGCCGCCCGCAGCGCGTCCTCGTCCTGCACCCGGTCGCTGAACCACAACTGCTCCACGCCGGATTCTATGACGGTGTGCCGCATGACCGGCAAGCGGGCGATCAACTGCACGGTCAGGGCCCACTCCTCGCGCCGCGCATCGTCGGCCACGAAAGGAGTCTGCCGCAAAAACTCGCTCTTGCACCTCGGCTGCAAGTCAAAGCGACCGAGCCCGTATAGGTAGTCGATTTTGTTGATCAGCCCTAGGAAACTCGCGCTACTTTCCAGCGGGCGACCAATGCTGTCGCGCGGGTCCTCGGCGTTTTGACGGAAGTGCTCCCACTTGAGCTTGTTGACCACGTTCAGCCCCTCAATGCCCTGATAGTCGAATTGCGCGTACGCGGTGTTGACCCAAGTGTCCTGCGCCGCCAAGATGTCGCGCACCACCGGCTGGATTGGCGCGCCGACAAAGGGGGTCAGCTCGCGCCGGGCGTCGGGGATGGTGTCCTTGGCCTGCTTGAGCATGTTGAAGACCCGCAAGCGCCCCAAGCCCGCGTAGTCCCGATCCAGCGCGAACATCGCGTAATTGGTCTCGTTGAAGGCGTCGGTCGCCGCGGACGCTTCGTCCGTGCGCCCGACGGTCAGCCGCATATCCGGCGCGAGATGAAGGCCGCCGAAAAAATTGTAGCCTCGCCGATCCGGCTTGTACGGGTAATCGGGCAGATCGTCGTCCTCAAAGCGGTCGATCCAATTGTTGTTATTCAAATCAATGCCGAAAAGGAACTCCGGCCGATCGACGTTGTAGCGCAGGAACGGCTCGTCGTAGTCGGGGATGATATTGGCTGCGGTGGCGTTGTCGTTTTGGTTGAAGTCGGAGATGAAGTCGTTGTTTTGGTCCCAGCCGGGAAAAATCGCCCGGTCGTTGGTCGAGCCAAAGCGAATCCAGTCGGGGAAGCGGTCTTGGTCGTCGTTGTCATCGACGAACTCGTACAAGTGCCGCTGGGTGTTGTCGTATTGCACATTGCCCGTGGCACTGACCAAGAAGGCGGTCGTCGAATAGGCTTCGTCAATGGCGTAGGCCTCGCCGTAGAGGAAGTAGGGGAACACATTGCGCGAGACATTGAAGTACCAAGCGTCGGACCCCTCGGACGAGATCGCGTGCTCTTCGCCCTCGTTGAACAGCGCGGCATTGGGAAACTGGAAATAGCGCTTGTTGCGATCCCACTCGCCGTAGAAGTCAAAGCCGAGGACCCCAGTGCCCTCCACGGTGAAACCGCCGATTAGGTTGGCCGTCGGCAGACCGTAGGAAAACTCAATCCGCTGCAAGTTCGTGATGTCCGCGACATTGCCCGCGGCCCGCCGCACCGCAATCAACGCAGGTTGCGCCGCGTCAATCACCTCGGCGGTCAACGGCGGGGGCGGCGCGGCGCGCAAGCCCGTCTGGCGATCGGACCACATCTGGACCTTGAAGTCGTTGGCCAACACGTAGTTGAAGTCCACCCCGACGATCGTCGTCGGGTCCGGGCCGACGTAAGCCGGGTCGTTGAAGTCGTAGTTGACGATGATCCGCTCCGGGCCGTCCGCCGCCAGAAAGCCCGGCCCCCGGAACCCGCCGAAGAGGACCGGCCACTGCGCGCCGGGGCGGACGACCTCCTGCAAGGTGGACACCGTCTCCTTGCCGGTGTCGAAGTCGCGGCTGGTGATCCGCACGTCGTGGCTGAACAGGGCTGCGCCGCCTTCGTTGTCTTCGGGCGAATCGTCGCTCAGGATCACCGCAATCGCCGTCAGCGGTGCCGTGCTCTGACCAGCCGTGAGACTACCGGCTACTAGGTCGCCGTTGAACATGTCGAGCAGGGTATTGCCGTTGCTGGCGTCCATCACTTGGGCCCCCAGCGCGATGAAATCACCCACCTGAAAGGTCGCCCGCCCGCCGAATAACGAGGTGATGTTGGTCTGGGTCACCGGCTCGGTAATCCCGCCCGAAAGCTGGGTGGAGCCGCGAATTGGCTCGCTGATGCGCGAGGCGAGGATCGTCGCCTGGTACTTGTCCGCGGCAAAGTCGATCTGCACCCCGTTGAAGTCCGGCTTGGAAAAGGTCATCGGCGTCAGGGTCGTGCGGATCCGGTCGCCGACCGTGATCGCGTAGTGGTACTGCCCTTGCGAGTCGCCGCTGATGGTCACCCCGTTGAACCAGCGATTGAAGCGCGTACTTTGGAAGATGCCACTGCCCAAGGGCTGCGGCTGGAACTGACGCCAGTCGTAGATTAGCCAACCACGGGTGGTGAAGTTGCCGTACACATCGTAGAAGTAGTCGCCCTCGCGGGTGGTGTTGACGTAGCGCTCATAGGGGGTGCGGGCGTAGTTGGAGTACTCCCACTGGCGCCAACCGTAGTCCACGTAGAGTTCCTGCGGCACGTACCATTTTTTAACCGCCGGGTCCAGCGCGCCTAAGAGCACACCCGGGCCGGTCGGCTCAAAGCTGACGACCCCGCCGCGCTGGACGTAGGTCTGGCCCCAAGCCGAAATGCCGACTACTAGCACCAGTCCCAAGGTGACGAAGCATTTTCTCATAGTGCGTATTTCCCGTTCAACCGTAGGGGCAACCCTTTCCATTTCCACCCGCGCCACCGCGTTGCCCATCGTTCACCTCAGTGTATCGCAAAGAATCCATCCGCGTGTGCTCGCGCACACAGCTTGGGCCAACAGACCGCCGCGCCTACTCAACAATTGGCACTGGCATGTAGGTTGCTTCTCTGCCCTTGAGCCGACATATTACTCATAGCCCCCCAAGGAGCCTGCCATGACCGAAAATCCCACCCCTCCATCCCGCCCCGTTCCCGACGACCTGCACTGGGGCATCAGCTGTCTGCGCGAAGACATCCAAGACCTGCGCAACCAGATGCGCGAAGATACCCAAGCCCTGTCCAACCAGATAGGGGTTGTGCATCAGCGCATCGACGAGACTAATAAGCGCATCGACGAGACCAACCGCTTGTTAGGCGAGCAAATCCAAGCGGTGCATCACCGCATCGACGAGACCAATCGCTCGTTAGGCAAACAAATCCAAGTGGTGCATCAGCGCATTGACGAAACCAACCGCTCGTTAGGCAAACAAATCCAAGTGGTGCATCAGCGCATTGACGAGACCAATAAGCGCATCGACGAAACCAACCGCTTGTTGGGCGAGCAAATCCAAGCGGTGCATCACCGCATTGACGAGACCAACCGCTTGTTGGGCGAGCAAATCCAAGCGGTGCATCACCGCATTGACGAGACCAATAAGCGCATCGACGAGACCAACCGCTCGTTGGGCGAGCAAATCCAAGCGGTGCATCAGCGCATTAACGAGACCAATAAGCGCATGGACGCCCATTTTATATGGATCATGAGCACCTTGGTCGCCATCACCGGCATCCTCATCGCCGTCATCAAGCTCTGAACACACCCCCAAGCACCGCCTAAGTCAAAACAACGGGCGACCACCGTCGAACTCTTGCGAGCCTACCAGCTAGGCCTAGACGGGCTCGCGACCCCAAGTAAAAGGCGGCAAAGTACTGGCGCGTCAGGTTGCCGATGGGCAGCCCGCGTCCTGGGACGCCGTCGGGTATGGGGTGGTCAACCGACGAGGGCCGCGCCGTAGCGTTTCAGTTTGGCGCGGCCCACCCCTTCGATGTGCCCCAGTTGTTCGAGGCTGGGGGACGTCGAAGGGCAATGTGGGATAGTTGTCGGTTGGTGGCGATCACCTAGGGCGGCATCCCCTCTTCGTTGGCGAGCCGATTGCGCCATTCTCGCAAGGTATTGAACAGCGGCCAGTCGCCTTCTTCAAGGACTTCGCGCCACTTCTCGTTGCGGGGAGAGGCCGCCGAGGCCGATTCGACCGCCGGCACGTCGGTAGAGGGGCCGGCGAGATAGGGCATCTCGTCCTTCGTGAAGAAGTGATCCCGAATGGACAGTACCTCTTTGTCCTTGATGAACGCTTGGAGTTCAGCGTCGTCAAAGGCCCCTAGGGTGCTTTGGAACTTGAGGGGGAAAATGCGGAGCAACAGGGCCTCCTAGTAAAAAATTTCGCTCCGGCCCGTACGCCGGCCGGAGCCCCAAAAAACACCCCCTCCCCCACGCCTTTTAGGTTCCACGCCCCCGAAGGGTGGCTACGCACACCCCTAAACGGGGGCGTGGAACCTTCCAGGCTACCCCCTAAAAGAATCCCCATACCCCCTTGACCCCCGCCAAGGGTTAAAGGGCTAAAGGGCTAAAGGGCTAACGAATCCTTAAAAGGCGCACGCCAATGTAGTCGCGGCGGAAGTCGGGCGAGCGGCGGCTGCGATACGCCGACCGCTCGAGCCGGGCGCTAGCGCTGAAGCCGCCGCCCCGGAAGACGCGAATAGAGCCGCCGCGAGGCCCCCGGGGGTCCACCCGAGGGGAGCTATCATAATAGTCCTCATCATACCAGTCCTGCACCCACTCCCCCACATTCCCGTGCATATCATACAATCCCCAAGGATTGGCTCGCTTCAGACCCACCCTATGACCATACGCCTCACCCACATCCCACGCATTACCAAGATACCACGCATAATCCGTCAATTGACTCGCATCATCCCCAAACGACCAACGAGTCGAGGTCCCCGCTCGACACGCATACTCCCACTCCGCTTCACTCGGCAAGCGATACAATGAATCGCCCGCCGCGTCGTTCAAGCGACCAATAAACGCATGTACATCATCCCAAGAAATATACACCGCCGGATGAGACGAATCCTCCCGAACATAGTCTAAACCAGACCAAGGCGTCGTCCCCATCACCGACTCCCACTCACCCTGAGTAACCTCATACGTACCCATATAAAACCCCTTACTAATCTCCACCTCATGAACCGGCCCTTCATCCGACTCACGACCCGCCTCCGTATCAGGCGAACCCATCTGAAACACCCCCGGCGCAAGCCACACAAAATCCATCAACGACCCCCCCGGAAGCGAAAACGTCTGCGACGAACCCGCCACCCCGCCGCCGCCAAAACGGGCGTGGACGGTATAGCTACCAGTCCTCGAAGAACTATGCCCCCGTACTTGCAGGTAATACGTGCCCGAACCCACCGAGTGGTTGATGAGGAAATTATTCCCACGGCCCCCATCGTCATTGGTAGCCAAAGAAGAGCCCGAACTGCTTTCTAGCCTACCTTCTGTATTCAAACGACCCGTCGTATAGACCGCCAACTCGCCCGATTCGCTGATTTGCACTTGGAAATAATCGACATCACCGCCAGTTTCTATCTGCCCCGCAACCGAACTGCCCACAGAAAGACGCGTCGCATCCGACCGAGTGTCGCCGTGATCATCGCCCGAAGAGCGCACCGCCGGCCCAATACCCAAAAGGCGCACGCCAAGGCTGGCGTTGCGGTTGCCGGGCGAGGCGCCGAAGCGAAACGCCGACCGCACGGCCTGGGCGTTAATGTTGAAGCCGCCGCCCCGGAGGACGCGATAAGAGCCGCCGCGAGGCCCCGGGGGGTCCTCCCGAGGGGAGCTATTATAATAGTCCTCGTTATACCAGTCCTGCACCAACTCCCATACATTCCCGTGCATATCATACAATCCCCAAGGGTTGGGACGCTTCAGACCCACCGCATGACTATACTGCTCACCCACAGACCACGCATTATCACCATACCACGCATAATCCGTCAATTGACTCGCATCATCCCCAAACGACCAACGAGTCGAGGTCCCCGCTCGACACGCATACTCCCACTCCGCCTCCGTCGGCAAGCGATACAACGAATCGCCCGCCGCGTCGTTCAAGCGACCAATAAACGCATGTACATCATCCCAAGAAATACCCACCGCCGGATAAGACGAACCCTCCCGAACATAGTCTGCACCAGACCAAGGCGTCGTCCCCATCACCGACTCCCACTGACCCTGAGTAACCTCATACGTACCCATATAAAACCCCTTACTAATCTCCACCTCATGAACCGGCCCTTCATCCGACTCACGACCCACCTCCGAGGAAGGCGAACCCATCTGAAACACCCCCGGAGCGATCCACACAAAATCCATCGACGAACCCCCCGGAAGCGAAAACGTCTGCGGCGAACCCGCCACCCCACCGCTAAAGTCGCCGTGATCATCGCCCGATGGGCTCACCGCCTGCCCAATACCCGAAGGCAGCGACGAATCCGACGGATTGTTCAGATACGTCGCAAGCACATAAGCGTCAGCCAGATCAACCTGACCATCGGCGTTGACGTCCCCCAGCAATATGTTGCCGTTGTTCGGCAGGACGAGGGAAACATTATAGCTGTACAGGGCGACCAGCAGCATATCGAAAAAATCAACCTGACCGTTGTTGTCCACATCCCCCAAAACCCCGCCGTCAGTCGAAACCTTCATAAGCGGCATCCCCCTAGGCGCGGCCAGCACAATGTCCACCGCGTCCTCCCCCACCCGAAAATCTGCATCTACATAGGCAACCAACCCCGCGCCCGAAACCGCCAACCCATATACCGGGCTATCCGCTGCCAACTCCACTGCCGGCGGTCCCGCCGCCGTGCCCACTGCCGCAACCCCCGCCTGCCCATCCACCAACACCATCCGACCCGTCGCCGTCGCCGCTCCCGCCGTCAGCCGATAGATATACACCCCCGCGCCCACTGACCGACCCGAAGCATCCGTCGCGTCCCAAACCGCCGCGTGGGAACCCGCCGACCGCGCCCCATCCACCAACGTCGCAATCCGCTGACCCAACAGATTGAACACCTCCAGCCGCACGAAGCCAGAAGCCGGCAGGTGATACGGAATGACGGTCGAAGGATTGAACGGATTGGGATAATTCGGCCCTAGGGTAAAGCCGGGAGGCCGCGCACGACCGCCCCACGACGCGAGCCGCAGCGCAAAGTGCCCAGACGCATCGGTCGTCGCCCGCGCCACCACCCCACGACGCAAATCCGCCAGATCAAACAGCAGCACATCCGCCGCGACCACCGGCAACCCGTTGCTCTGCCGAACCTGACCCAAAACCATCGGCTCCGCAGCCGAGCCCACTGAGACCAACCCCAGCAGACCCAGCAAACATATCGCGAAAGACTTCATACCTAACCTCCTTGAGGAAAGATGAGAAATGGGAGAAAATGGACCGACAAAGCAAGAGAGCACTACGTTTATCTGCAAGCCCTAGCCCTCCGTCTTATTACTTTATCGGGTCGCATCCGTTCAATACACCACCCCAACCGCCGCGACGGCTCTCGTCTGGCCCGTCTTGGCGTCCAGCGCAACGCTAAACACGTAGCTGCCCGGGGGCACCAGCCGGCCCGCGTCGTCGCGCCCATCCCAAAACCGGACAAAGCGCCCACTCTGGTCCAGCGCGTCGTACAGGTGCCGCACCGGCCGACCGGCCAGATCGAAAATCGCAACTCGCAGCGGCGTCGGGCGGCCCACATTGGTCAGGTCGTATTGCAGCGCGGCCCGGTCGTTGACGCCGTCCCCGTTGGGAGTAAAAACCTGCGGCTGGGCGCGCACGTTGATCAGCAGTTCGCCCGAGATGGGAACTTGCACCGACAGATTGCCCTCAAAAGGAGTACCCAGCACCTGCGTGTCGGGGTCGTCGGCCCCCAAATCGGCCGCATTGCCAGCCACCACGCTCTGCCCCAACTGGCCCTCGGATGCACTATTAAACACTTGGCCGCTAAACGTGGTGCCGAAGCGCAGGACCGCGTTGGCAAAACTCACCCGCAACTCGGTGCCGTCGTCGGCCACGGTCGGGAACTCAAGGGCAAAGGCGTCGTCGGCCACCTCTACGACCGCAAAGTCGCCGCGCACCACCGGCAACTCGTGGAGCACCGCGCCGCTGAAGTCGGCTTCCAACACGTCGCCCTTGGGCGGTCTTATCCGCACCGCACCTACCCGTTCCACCCTAAGCGGGGTAGCGATCCGCAAGCGGTTAAAACCGCGATCCTGGCCGGGGCGGAACTTGCTCCGCACCGCATAGGTGAAGTCCGTGTTCTCGCCCAAGGCCGCGCTGCGAGGGCCGATCTCGGCGATTAGCTCCTCGGCAAAGGGCGATGCCAGCACGTCAAAGGAAAGGCCCCCGATGCCCGTGGCCGCCTCAAAGTCGTCGCTGGCAAACTCGATCATAAATTGGAAGTAGCGTCTCGGGCCGGGCGAGACGATTGGTCCGCCCGCACCGGCGGTACCCAAGTCCGCCGGGGGGACGATGCTGCTTGGGGGATAGGGCGGCGACCACGCGCTCCAATTGCTCACGTCATTGCGAATCGTCGCCCGGTCCCCTCGGGGGAGTTTCTTGTAGTCAGCCTCGCGCAAAGCCACCTGCTCGCGTTCCTCCTGCGAGAGCGCATTAAACGCCTGCATCGCGTCGCGCAAATCCACTTCCTCGTTGTCTAGGACCTCCTCGACCAGCGCTTGCAGGGCCTCGTCTTCTATGTCTTGGGCAAATTTCCACGGCACCCCAACCCCACTCGTGCGCAGGCCGCTGCTGATCCCGGTGCCGCTGCTGACCCCAGCCCCATCCGACCGTAGCCCGACATTGCCCCCGCCAACGCGGAAGATCTGCTCGCCGGGCCGTACCTTGTTGAATTCCACCGGCTCGGGATCAATGCCGGTGCGCGTGCGCACCGCAGTCCGCGAAAGCTGGGCGTCGCCGACCTGCTCTTGCACCCAGCGCAGATGGCCCAACAGCGCCAGATCGCCAAAGTCGAAGATGTTGGAGATATAGACGGCCTCGGGCACGAAGCCCGTGCCGAAAACCTGGAATTCGGCCACGTCAAAACCGAGGGCCGTCAGGGACTTGAGCCGCACAAAGCGCACGTATTGCGGCGGGATGCGGATATCGACGACCGCTTCTTCGTTCTGCCCTTCCAGCGCCACGCTCGTGCGGATGGGCACCCCCTCGCGCTGGGTGTCCGGCGTACCGTCGTTGATGAAAATCTCAAAGCTGCGCATGAAGTCGTTTTGGAAGGGGAAATTCGGCGCGGGGAATTCGGGTGCGGCGTTGCGCGGAAAAAAGCGGAAGCGATTGACGCCAAAGCGAGCGCCCAAGTCCAAGTCGATGATCAGCCCCAAAACCTGGGCGCTGTTGGCGCCGGCGCTCAAGCGCAGATCGAGTCCGCTTTGGCCGTCGTCGTCGATGAGCTTGGCCAGTTCGCCGCGGACGTTGAGATTGTTGGGCGACGTGATGGAACCGCCGCGGGACTCGGTGTTGGCACCGAGGGCGATGTTTAGCGTGGTATCGGCGCGCTGGGGAAAAATCCAGTCTGCAAAATTAGCGGGTGCAAAGTCGATAACGCCGCCGGGCGCATTGGTGTTCTCGACGCTTTGGGCACCGCGGATGACCTTGGCTTGGATCGCCCCGCCACCGCTGCGCCAGCCCAGTCCGCTCGCGCCGACGACGATGGTGTCGGCAGCGGCTGGCAGGCCGCTAAAGACGGCGATGAGGAAGGCGCAAAGGCGGGGATATCGCATGGCTGTTTGTTACGCTTTTCCGCAGGACTTGTCAAGAATTCACCGCGCCGACCCCCTATGGGGAATTGCCAAAAAGTTGCAGACAGGTACCCTTATGGCCTCCTTTCGCGTTATGACGCGGCGGCGGTTTGCGGGTTGGTTAGGAGTGGCTTATGGGGATGCGGCGGGGCCCGCTCGTGGGAAACATCGAGCGGGCGATCGGGGGGAATAACGGCAATTATCGGTAGTATGCCAACGGGTCGTCATCGGGTATTTTTGGGGGGTTGATGGTGCGGATCACCGCGCAAATGTGCCGATTGTGCCGATTGTGCGAAAAATCGGGTTCACGACAGCGTTTCGTGCGTGGCGAGGCGGCAACATCCGTATCGGGGGGCTTGCTCGACTAGGTGCTTAGGTGCTTTCTTCGGCGGGGAAGCTGAGATGGTTCCCGGCAACAATCAATCACGAGGAGGATTGTGTGAATTGGGCGATTTTGGCAACTGCGTTGCTGTTGGCGGTGGCGAGCCGCTCGTCGGGCAAGGACGATGAATTAGATAGGCAGCGTGAGGAGCAGGCGTTTGTTGCCGAGGTGGGGCGCAAGCCCCTTCCGAAAGGGATTCACAACGGAAAATCCCATCTGCACTTTGCGGCGGAACTGGACCTGCCCGTGCTGACGCGATCCCTGATCCGACAGGGCGCGGACGGCAACGCCAAAGACGAGTATGGCCTTACGCCGCTGCACTTTGCGGCGGCGGCGGCGGTGGTGTTGCTGGAGCACGGGGCGGACGTCAACGCCAAAAGCAACAAGGGCGTAACGACGCTGCACGGGGCGGCGTTGAAGGATTCGCCTACGGTGGCTGAGGTGTTTGGCTAGCCCTAAGTCTCAAACGCATTAGGGTCAATTTTGGGGCGTCTGTGGCGATTGTGCAGATGCGCGTCGGCGCGTCGGTTAGGGCAAGCGCAACAGAATAAGCGTCCCCAGCGCGATCAGGCTGGTGATCTGGATGCCGATGAGCCAACAGAATTGCTTGTCGATCTTTTGCCGCAGTTCGCGCCCTTGCGCGTCGATTTCTTGCCGCAGTTCGCGCCCTTGCTCGGCGATGGCTTGCTCAATGCGGTCCAAGCGGGCGTTGGTCTGGCGGCCTTGCTCAACGAATTGCTCGGCCATGCCTTCGAGCCGGCCAATGCGGCGGTCGTGGTCTTGTGCTTGGGTTAGGGGTGACTCGGTCATGGGACTTTGCTTTCGTGTTAAGGTCGTTTTAGAGTCGCTCGTTTTGCCAGCGGCGCAACGCTTCTTAGGTTCGGGGCATTCCTTCGCGGAGCGCAGTGCGGAGCACGAGGGCAATTGAGGTTTCGTAGGCTTGCACTAGCGGGCATCTTCGTAGGTGTCGGCGCGAATGTCGAGGCCGATGGCGCGTCGGTTGGTGCTTTTCTTTTTACCTTTCATAGTCTTTTGACGTTACAGTAATAATGCTACAACGTCAATCAGTAGAAACACAAGCAGTATTGACACGCCGGTTGATTGAGTGTGCGGCGTGTTCGGCGGGCACTTGTGCGCGGGATTGAGAAAGGCTTAGGGGCGGTCGGGATTTCCGGGGTGGCATCATTGAAGGAAGCGGAAACACAGATTGACACGCCCACAAGGGACAAGGCGGCGGTTTCTCCGTCGGCTCGGCACCAGACGCCTAACGCCGCGCATGCACTTTTACGACTCAAAGCCCGTATGCGACCAAAACCCTCGTTTGTTGCCGCACTCTGCTTGAGCTCCGCCTTGAGTGCCCAGACGCCCGCGGCCGATACCACCATTGCCGGCCAATCCCTGCCCCTGCTCCCCATTGAGACGCTGATCGCCCAGCTACGAGGCCCGGCCGACAGCCCGCCCGTCGTACACCGGCAAGTCGCCTTTCGCGGACGCTTGTTTGCGCCAACTTCGGGGATCGACACTCTGCGCGTCCCCCTCGACTTTGAAGAAGTGTACTTTCTCGACGAGGTGTCCTTCAGCCAAGTCGCGTTCCTCGCCCCGGTGCGCTTTGCCCGCACCCACTTCGCCGGTGGCCTCTCCTTTGCCGCAGCGCACTTTACCGCTGCCTTCTCCCTGCGCGCTAGCCATATAGCCAAGCACGCGACCTTCCAAAAGACCCGCTTCCGCGGCGATGCCGACCTAGGGGCAAGCCGCTTCGCCGGGGTCGCTTCTTTCGTGGGAGCGCACTTTGCCGGCCAGCGCGCCCACTTCGCCCAGACCCAATTCGACAACGCCGCTTATTTCGAGCAGGCGGCCTTTGCCGCGCCAGCCACCTTCACCGACGCCGCCTTCGCCGGGGTTGCCTCCTTCAAGGAGACCGCTTGGGCGCAGCCCCTATCCTTTGCTGGGGTCCGCTTCGCCGACCGAGCGCTGTTTTGGGATGCGCGCTTCGCCGCGGAAGTGTCCTTCGACAGCGGGCGGGCCGACGGGGAGGTCGCCTTCGACCGAGCGCGTTTCAGCGGCCAGGCGTCCTTTGCCGACTTCACATTCGCGCGGGCGGCGAGCTTTCGCAGTGCGATTTTTGGCAAGGCCCGCTTTGATGGAGCTTACTTCCGCCGCGAAGCCGACTTCAGCGAGAGCGAGGGCCGCGTCATCCGCCTCGGTGCTTTCTTCAACCGTTCCCTCGACCTAAGCCGCGCCGCCTTCGCCCTGATCGACCTGCGACCAACCGGGGCGGATTCGACCTTTGCGGCTGGCGGCCGCCTCTACGTACACCAGCCGCGCTTAGGCCGCATCCAAGTGCGCTGGAACCAGCTAGCAGGCCATCTCGCCGCGGCCGACTCAACCCACGCGACCGCCCTCGACCCAACCTACGCCGCCCTGTACCACCAATTCCTAGGCCAAGGCTTGGACGGCGACGCCGCGGCCTGCCGCGCCGAGCGCATGGACCGCCGGCGCCTCGCACGCGCCTATTACGAGCCAGCGCGCTGGGGACTGGAACTGTGGCGCTTGAGCTCGGATTACGGCACAGCCCCCCAGCAACTGATCGCCTTCATGCTCGCCGTTATCCTCCTCTTAGGCTTGGCGTACCGCATAGCGTCTAGTTCCATGCGCCCGGCTAGCGGAGAAGGCCGGCCCACTCTCGCCGCCTGCATCGCCTTCAGCATCTATACCTTCATCCACATCAACCCCCGAGCTTGGGACGCGACCGGCAAGCTCAAACTCCTCGTTGTCGTCGAGGCCCTGCTGGGCTGGGTTTCCTTCGGCCTGCTCATTGCCGTAGCTTTGGCCCATCTGCCGTGATCTGGCCTCTTCCACCTCATTGCGGGCGGTCCGCCACCAGCACCCCGCCGACGGCCCAGTGCTCGCGCTCGCATTCTTCGAGCACTACCGTCGTCCCCTCTCGGGGCGCGTTGCAAGTGTCCACCATGGCTTGGGTCAGGGCCTCGACTAAGGCTCGCTTCTGCTCGGCGGAACGACCCGCGAGCATCTTTACGTTGATAAACGGCATCGTCCATTCTCCTGTTTAGTGGTTAGTAATGCCACCATTAAATACGCCGCGACCACATCCCGCAAGAGGGAGGATTGCAGAAGAACTCGTCCGGCTGCAAACGCGGCGGTCTATATTGGTATCGTTCAAAGGCCCACATCCTCCACCAAGACACTGGATCGACTCCGCCAGCAGCGCAAAGAACTGCCCCAAACCCTCGACGTCATTGAGTTCGCCTGATGCTAGTACGCTTTATATCGCGGTGATGGTCAATCCCTCGCAGGGCTGGCTGTATTGGAATTCGTCTAGCTCGTGGCGGCCGACGACCCTCCTAAAGGCTGTTTGGTGAACGACAAGCTCTGGGGTCTCGCCCTCGCCAGCATTCTTTACGCCTGCGCCCCCCAAGACCCCCCGGCACCGCCGATCCATTTCGCCGACGCCGGAGACGCCGCCGGTATTGACTTCGTCCACTACAACGGCTTTTCCGGCGAATACTACTATGTCGAAACCTTCGGGGCCGGGGCCGGTTTCCTCGACTACGACGCCGACGGTCGCCTCGATCTCTATCTCGCCAACGGCACCTATCTGACCGGGTATCCCCCGGACCCACCGCCGGTGAACCGGCTCTACCGCAACGCCGGCGCGGGTACCTTCGCCGACGTCACCGCCCACAGCGGCAGCGCCGACCCCGGCTACGGCTTTGGCGTGGCGGCCGCGGACTACGACGCCGACGGCGACCCCGACCTCTTCGTCGCCAACTACGGCCCCAACGCCCTCTACCGCAACGACCAAGGTACCTTTGCCAAAACGTCGGCCGGCCTAGCGGACCCGCGCTGGGGTACCAGTGCCGGTTTCCTCGACTACGACCTCGACGGCGATCTCGACCTCTTCGTCGCCAACTACGTGCGCTATGGGCTCGACGACGCCACTGTCTGCCAGCAGGGCCAAGTGCGCGCGTACTGCGAGCCTAGCGCGTACGACCCCACCGGCGACCTCCTCTACCGCAACGACGGGGATACCTTCGCCGATGTTACCCAAGAGGCTGGCATCGCGCTCAAGGGCAAGGGGCTGGGCGTCGCGCTGGCCGACTACGACCTCGACGGCGACCCCGACATCTACGTGGCCAACGACGGCACCATGAACTTCCTCTACGCCAACCAGCACAGCACCTTCGCCGAGGTGGGCTTGGTTGCCGGTACTCGCTACAACGAGCACGGGCATGCCGACGCGGGCATGGGTGTCGATTTTGGCGACTACGACCGCGATGGCGACCCCGACCTTTTCGTCACCAACTTCGCCTTCGAGACCAATGCTCTCTACCGCAACGACGGTCAAGGCCAATTCGCCGTTGCCACCCAGCGTCTCGGGCTGGCCGATCCCTCGTACCGGCCCCTCGGCTTTGGCACCAAGTTTTTCGACTACGACCTCGACGGCGACCTCGACCTCTTCGCCGCCAACGGCCACGTCATTGACCGCATTGCAGAAGTGGATTCGAGCCAGACCTATCGGCAACCCAACCAGATGTTCCGCAACGACGCCGGTCGCCGCTTTGCCGACGTCTCAGCCGCGTTGGGACCAGACTTCCAAAGGGCCAACGCCGGCCGAGCTGTGGCTGTGGCCGACTACGACGACGACGGCGACCTCGACCTTCTGGTGACCACGGTAGCGGCCCGGCCGCGGCTGTTGCGCAACGACGGCGGCAATGCCCGCCACTATTTGCAAATTCTACTGGTGGGCAAGAGCCACCCCGACGCCCTCGGCGCGCGGGTGGAGGTTGTGGCGGGCGGCACGCGCCAAGTGCGGGAGCGGCAATCGGGCGGCAGCTATCTGGCCAGCCACGACCCGCGCCTGCACTTCGGGCTGGGCGCGGCCACGAGCGCCCAAGTGGAAATCCACTGGCCGGACGGGACGCACCAGACCCTAGAAGAGGTCGCCGCCAACCAAGTGCTCAAGGTCGTGCAGCCGCGTTGAGCAGCCGACCGTACAGCCGCTCCAACCGCGAGCGCTCGGCGGGCAGGTGCTCTACGGCGCGGTCGAGCACTCGGGCGGTCTCGGCCAGCGCACCTAGCCGCCCGTAGAGAACCATCATCTCCACGTAGGCCGGCAAGAGGCGCGGATTGGCCGCGAGCGCGGCCTCGTAGGCCGTTATCGCCCCTTTCGCATCGCCCTGCTGAACGCGCACATGCGCCAAGTTCATCCACGGCTCGACTTGCCGGGGGGCCTTTTGCGCCACTCGCGCAAAAATCGCTCTACCCCCTTCGAGATCGCCCAGCGCCGCCTTGACCCCACCCAGATTTAACCACGCCTGCCAGTACTCCGGGTCTTCAGTCACCGCCCGCTCAAACGCCGTTAGGGCCCGTTCTTTGTCGCCGGCTTTGGCATACGCGTTGCCCAGATTGTAGTGGATGGCCGCATCCCCCTCCATGTCCATTGGTGCTATGCGGCTGTTGGCCGCCAACGCAAAGGCCAAGCAGACGGCCAACCCCAGCCCCAAGCTGCGCCAACGGCCCGCCCGCCCCCAGTCCCACAGCACCCACAGCCCGTAGGCGGCAAAGACCATGAGCACCGGCAGCACCGGCACCCGGTAGCGCGCCGCCACAAAAAACGCGACCACCCCCAGACAGTAGCTCAGCACATAGAGCAGCGGCCACGTCGGGCCGATTCGCCGCAGACTCAGCAGCATCCCCCACAGCGCCAAGGGGGCCACCAAGCCAAAGGGGAAGGCGATGCCCGCTTTCCACAGGGTCGCCGACAGCACTTTTGAGTACGTGCGCCAGAAGTAGATCGGCTGATTGCGCCCCCGCTCGTCGCCGTGCCAAAACGCCCCTAACTTGCGCCCCATCAGCCCCAGCCACGCGGTCGGATCGCCCCTGATGTAGCCCCAAGCCCGCTCGGCAAAATAAGCCGACTTGGCCGAGGGCCGCTCAATCCCCTCCCGCGCCGGTTGGGTGACTAAATCGTCCCACTCCCACCCCGGGCGAATGGCCACGGCTGCTGCATAGTCGGGGTTGTTGCCGATGTACAGGTTGATCCCCGCGTTGTAGGAAATCCCCACTCCGTCGCCGCCGATGGCCCAATTGCGCCAAGCCACCGGCGCGATGGCCAAGAGCACCCCTAGCGAAAACGCACCGGCCCACAGCAAGCCCTGCCGGCGAGGCGCGCGCCATAAGAGGGCGATGGGCACGGCGACCGCAAAGGCCAGCACCGTCGGCACGGCCAGCGCACCGACGCCAAAGGCCGCCCCGGCAGCCAAAAAGCCCCAACGGCTCGGACGACGCCAGACGCGCAAAAGCACCACCAAGGCCAGCAGATCGATGAAGGCGGCTAGCGAGGCCGGCAACAGCTCGCCGTCAAAAAAGATCAGCGGGCCGCACAGGGCCGCACCAATCCCAGCCAGCAACCCCACCGCCGGATTGAACAAAGTGCGCCCAATCCACCAGCTCATAGCGCAGACCAGCGCCCCTAGCAGGGCCTGCACAAAGCGCACGGCATAAAAAAATGACTCTAAAAAAAGAACCTTTACCGCCCCGAGGAAGTACGGGTAGAGCGGCGGCTGCCAAAACGGCCCCTCGCCGAGGCCCAACCAGTTGCCCGCAGCCAAGCGCTGGGCGTGGTGGGTGTAGGTCTTGGCATCCACCGCCGGATGTGCAAAGAGCGGACTTGCATCCAACTCGAAGAGGTAGGCCACCCGCAGCGCGAGGGCGAAGGCGAAGACGAGCCAGCCAAGGTGTGGAGTGTGAAGGCTGACTACTTGGAAGGGCATATTACTACCCCAACCGACAGTTGGCTGCTACTCGGAAGGGCATCTTTACCGTAGGGACTTCTGGCCGCACAACGCGAACTTTGCAGGCTTTTTGGATATCCGCCGAATCCGCCCATCCTGTTCGGCTTGGCTTAGCCATTTTTCGACTTGGCTTGGGACGAGGTCCAAAGCACTCCCTATTTCTTTGGGTTTCATTGCCCTAGATCCTAGATGACTTTGCAGTTGTCGGCAAAACTCAGCATAGAGCGAACCCTTCGAGACCCGAGCGGATTCCACCGCCTCGTTCGCATTGACTTGCTTGGGATCTGTAGGACGGGTAGGCTCCGGTGTATGGCTCGCCCTGCCGTCCCGCAAATGGTCCACCTTGGTGACGTACATGGTCTGACCATCGGAAGTCCTGAGTCGCCATGCTTGGACCGTGATTGATTGGGCAATTGGCTTCGGGTTCGGCAGGGCCGTCGCCCGGACTCGTTTTAAGCCGCCAAGGACCACTTCGCAGTCTCCGTTCCGAGTAAGGTCGGAGAAGATGGATTGAGGGCTTGGAGGAAGTTCTACGGGACTCTGGTCCGCGCCGTTCGGCCCCGAGGCAATTCGGCCGGCGATGTTCCGGAGATATTCGGCATCTTGGACTTCCAGCCACGATGCCGGGAGCCATTCGACACCCGCCAAGCATCCCATTAGTCCCCCGGCCATGGCCGCGAGGGTGTCCGTGTCCGCGCCCTTCTCAAAGGCGGCTCTGAGTATCCCCTGCACCGGCTGTGCGGCATGACGTGCAACGAGGTACGCGGCGGCAGCCGCACTGACGGTTCCCGCTCCCTTGGCACGACCGAAACATCCAAGCTCTTTCAAGACCGCATGGTCGTCCGCGAGCGCACCGGCCTGAATCCCTTTTCGCGCTTTTTCGAGCAAGGTTCGCATCTCCCCAATCGTTTGATTCCAAATCAACTCGTACCGCCCGCTTGTCGCTCTATCGGCGATGGCGAACCAAGTTCGATCATTTCGATCCGACTCGGGGAACTTGCTCCATTTGGGCGATTCATCGAGCAGCGCGTCCAGCAACTCACCAAACCGGAGTGTGCCACTCTTGCGCGCCAGCGACCACGCGGCATAGGCATACACCGTCGCCCCAACGAGTGCGCGCGGATGGCCATGCGTAGTCGATCCGTCGAGAATGACATCGTACATAAGGGCGGCGGGATCTTCCTGCCCGACGAGAAACAAGGCATGGGGCAGAACCCGCATGGCGACCCCGTTACCGCCCGCTTCAAAGTATCGGCGAACGCCATCACTCTTGTCCGACTTCCACGGCGGCTTGCCATTGCTCCACGCCTTGACTGCACGCTTGGTGGCTCCACCTCCACCCCGTTCGTATAGCATCCAAAGCGGAAGTTCCACCTTCGTAAATGCTTTCCACCATTCAGAGCCGTGGTTCGTTCTGCTTCGTGCGACCGCGAGGGTGAGTTGCGTATCGTCGCTATAGTCTCCGGCGTGGATGACTTCCTCATAGGGTTGGAAGCGTCCACCACTGCGCCGCGTCCACTCCTTGAACTCTACATGCGCCCCCTTGTCTTGGACGTTTCGCGCTATTTCCTGGGGCCAGCCCAGCGCGTCGCCAGCCGCGAGCGCAAGAAAGGCACCCTCGGCCTTGGCTCGCAACGGCAAGATCGGTTCGTGCGCTTGGCTCCCGCTGTTATCGGGCATGAGGATCTCCTTGTTGATGCTCGCGCTCGGCCGGAACCCGACCGGCGCGTAGCAATTGACTGAGCG
The DNA here is from genome assembly GCA_958295495.1 of uncultured Latescibacterota bacterium. GTDB lineage: Bacteria > Latescibacterota > UBA2968 > UBA8231 > UBA8231. The sequence continues at coordinate 3,810,360 of OY282352.1, read as the reverse complement.
CATTCGGATCGAAAAACTCGGGAACAATCACGATCGGTGGGAAACTCCGGCCAAGCAGTTTCAGCCGAGCAACTTCCCGTTTGGCCTGTGCGTCATCGCAAACGGCGATGCGAAGCACATCCCGTCGTTGGATGCGATCTGGAATCAGCACTTCGGCTTGTTCGTCGGTGGGCAGGAAAGCGGGCTGACGTGAGCTTCGCATGAAAGTGTGACGCCCTTCGACAGTCTCAACAAACAACGCTTCAAACGCTTCGGCACCTTCATCGACCAGTCTCCCGTGCTCGGTCGCCGCATTGCGGGGACAGAACTTCGCGCCAGCATACCATAGATAGTGAGGCTTGATCAGAAGTATGACCCAATCTCGAAATAGCGGTTCCCGATCCCGAGATCTTTTGAAGTACCAAGCGTTCGGGTACTGGATTGAGCAGCACACATGGTCTGGATAACCATCCAGACGCTCTGAGTCCGTCGGATTGAAGACAGCTTTCTCGTCTTCCCGAAGATGCTTCGAGGCGAGGATCCCCGCGCAATCCTCTGCGATGTGCCCAAGATTGCGAGAGGGCGTGAAATGGCAAAGTCGCGTGATCCCTCGGCGCTCCGCACTGGCCTGTATCGAATCTATCGTCTCGGTCATCCTTGATATAGCCCTTCTGTTTCCGGCAAGAGCGACGTCACGCGTCCCGAGTACGTCAGTACGAGCGTTGATCTGGCTCGCGTGATCCCAACGTAAAGAAGGCGCGAATTTCGGACCTCCGCTTCTTGTTCCCCCGAGAGTTCAACATCGGATGGATGGGGCCAACATTTATCCGACAGGAGTGGCAGGAACACCGTATCAAACTCCAGTCCCTTGGCTGCGTGATACGTGCCATAGAAAAGCCCTAGCCCGCTTGGCCATTGTTCCAGTTCACGATGGAGGCGCGTCGCCTCGCTTGGGAGGTACTGTCGAAAAGTTCCCTCTTGATCTCGCGTCCTAAGCAAAATGGCAACTGTTCCTGTCTGGGCCAGTTCGGTCGCTCGCGAAACGACAAATTCTCGTTCTTCCGATTCGCTTTCAAGCCGCACGAGTGCCGGCGACGGCCCGTCGGCAACCGGGGCCGTTGGCTCGACCAAGTCCGGGTCGTGCGGGAAATTGGGCAGGGCCGCGAGCGCGAGCGCGAGTTGGGAAATCTGCTTGGTGTTGCGGTAGTTCTCCTTAAATCGCCAGATACTCGTCGTAGTAAGTCCGGCACTTCGCCAAGACATCCGGTGACCGTATATCTGCTGGGCAATGTCGCCAAAAAACGTGAGGCTCCCGTCTTTCGGGATGGCGGCTGCGAGCGAGCGCAGCATCTCGGGCGAAAAGTCTTGGCCTTCGTCAATGATGACGTGGCGGTAGCGGCGTTTCTTCTGGTCGGACTGAAGCTCGTACAGCACGGCGCTGGCGAGGTCGTCCCAGTCGTACAACTTGCCGCCTTGCTGCCGCTGATTCAAGTATCGCTTGTAAAGATCAAACAGTACAGGGCGCTCGTCCTTTGCAACTCGGGCTGTCGTCCGACCTATGCGCTCCACCGCGACATAATTCTCCTTGCTCTTAATACCATGCTGCTGAATCCATTGGAACTCTTCATTGAGAAATGCCTCTGAACGTTGCAGCATCGGGCTCTGTATACCGTCGTCTTGCGCTTCGATCACTGCAAGCCTTATGTAGCACAACCGTTCTTCGGGACTACAGATACTCTTCCAAGGCAATTTGTCTCTGTCGTAGAGGTAACCCCGTGCAAAGTGATGATAGTTTCGAACGTCCACAGGTTGCTGAATTGTTCCAGCCAGATGTTTCATATAGGTGATCAGACATCGATTGAAGGTCACCAGTAGCGTCCGTCCGAAGTGGTCGGTGGAAGGATCGGACAAGTAGAGCGCACGGAGAATAGAGAGCGTCGTCTTGCCGCTCCCAGCGGTGCCAAGCACCACTGTATGGCCACTGGCTGGAAGGTACAAGACCTCTCGTTGCCGCCCGACTGGTCTAGGTAACATATTTGGCAAAGAATCTTCCCCTCATGGCTTTTGCCTCTCGTTGCCGGAATCGCAAAAGGCAGAGTCCCCACCGCTGCCGCACGTTAGGGAACCATTGCTGCACTTGAATATCAAGTGAGTCACGACTGGTATGGATAAAGTAAAACTCCCGTTTGGGATACTGCTGGTGAAGGAGCCGATACCGCTTCATGGCGGCTTTGCCATCGGGACATTCCTCAACAACTGTTAAGCGATCGAGGTGCCGCCGCGAATCAGGGGTTGTATGAGCTTCTAACGCCTCAACAATCAGCCATTTATCGGGGTGGCTTCTGCATATCTCAGACCAGTGCATACAGGATTCTCCTCCGCGCCAAGCGTTTTTTGTTCTCGTGTTAGGGCTTGCCAGTGTGGGACAAGATGCCGCGTCCGTGCATCATTGCCTGCACTCCCCTCATCTATTCTATTATAAAGAACCCGACTCACCCTCTCACGCCCCTAACTCCTAATTCTACTATGCCCCGCCCCCCCGTAATCTCTTTCCTCGGCACCTGTTTCTCCTTCGGCCTAGTCCTAGTCTTTACCGTCTGCATGACCTTTATCAGTGTGCGGACCTACGTTCTCTATGGAAGCTACACAGGGCTGACCGATCACTTCAACACCGTCGGCGTCATCTTCCTGATCTTCTGGCTGGTGGTCGTCGCCCTCGCGCTGCGCCTGCTCCACCCGCTCTTGCGCCTCTCGCCAGCCAATTTCGCCTTGGTCTATGCCGCGCTCATGGTCGCCGTAGTGCTGCCCTCAATGGGCTTTGGCGGCTACTTCATCCCTTTAATCGCCGGCGTCTTCTACTACGCCACCGCAGAAAACAACTGGTCCGACCTGCTCTGGCCGCACATCCCCCACTGGGCCGTCCCCCGCGACCTCGAAGCGATCCGCCAGCTTTTTGAAGGAGCTGATGCTGCCGCGCCCGTGCCTTGGGACTTGTGGGTTGGGCCGCTGTGGTGGTGGGGCCTCTTCATGCTGGCCTTCTTCTTGGTCAGCATCGCCCTGATTAGCCTCGTCCATCACCAGTGGTCGCGCCAAGAGCGCTTGGTGTATCCCCTCGCCGCCGTCCCCAACATGCTCCTCGAGAGCTTGGAAAACCCCACCGCGTCCATTCTCAAGAGCAAGCTGTTGTGGCTGGGGTTTTTCATCGCTTGGGTGCTGCCAACCGTCAATATGCTCGACCAAGTATTGGACATCGAGATCATCCACGGCTTCGGCATCCCCGGCGGCCGCATCGAGATCCGCCAATTCGGGCTTAGTTACGGGCTTAACGCCGACTTGCTGGTCGTGGGTTTGAGCTATCTGGTTGGCCTCAATGTGCTGTTCAGCGTCTGGTTTTTCCACCTACTCATCGCCGCCGAAGGTGCCCTGCTCAACTGGCTGGGCATTTCCCTGTCGCTGCCGGCCCAACCTCACGCACCCCCCAACGTGCTGCTGGCCCATCAGCAAATTGGCTCACTGGCGTGCATCGTCGGGATTTCGCTGTGGATGTCGCGCCACTTCCTGCGTCGCCAGTGGCGGCTGATCATCAGCGGCGCCCCAGACCGCGCCAGCCCGATTTCGCCGCGTGTCGCCGCTTTGCTCGGGCTGGTCGGGCTGGCGTACATGAGCGGCTTTCTCTGGGCCAGCGGCCTGAGTTTGGTCTGGAGCCTCGCCTTCCTGCTGGTCGCGCTGGTGATTTTCTTTGGCATTGCCCGCCTGTTGGCCCAGACCGGGATCGGCCGCCTGCGCGCCCCAGTCTCGGTGCCGCCGATTTTGACCAATCTCGTGGGCACCGCCCCTTTTGGTGCCCAAGGGCTGAGTGCGATGGGGCTGAGTATGGTCTGGACGGCCGACTTACAGCTCTTTTTGATGGGCACCCTCGCCCACGCCTTCAAGGTCTGCGAGCCAGCCCGGCTCAACATCAGCGGGCGCAAGCTGGTGTTCTTTTTGTCCGCCGCCATGATCGTCGGCCTCATAACCACCATGGTCTGCTATATATGGCTGGGTTATCGCCACGGACTGATCCACGGCTATCGCTGGTACTTCGTCATGTCGCCGCAATACCACTGGTCTTGGGTCGCCAATTCGATCAACAACCCCAACCCGGCCGAGCCGCTGGTGGCCGTGTTCCTCGCCATCGGTGCCGGCCTCGCCGGGCTGCTCTCGCTGGCCCAGTACCGCTTCGCCGGCTGGCCCCTGCATCCCGTGGGGCTGGGCATCGCCCTGACCAACACCGTCTCCATCGACTGGTTCGGGATTTTCTTGGCTTGGCTGATCAAGCTCCTCGCACTGCGCTACGGCGGCATCCGGCTCTACCGCACCCTGCTGCCCTTTTTTATCGGCCTGATCTTGGGCACCTGCGTCGGCGTCGGTGGTGCCGCGCTGGTCTATGCGTTTTACTATTATTGAAACGACCGCTGTAAGCCCTAATCGGGATCGGCCCCCACCCCGTTGAGGTGCGCCATCTCCTCGGCCCCCAACTGCCAGTCGAACAAATCGAGATTGGCGCGCAAATGGGCCGTTGAGCTGGCTTTGGGGATGACGATCATACCCTTTTGCAAAAGCCATTTCAAAGCCACTTGGGCCTCGCTCTTGCCGTGTTCGGCGGCCACCTGTTTTAGGACCGCGGCCTGCGCCAATGCACCCTGCGCCAGCGGGCGGTGCGCGGTCAGCACCACGTTGTGAGCGTGGCAATGGTGCCGCAGCTTCTCGCGGTTGTGGCGCAGGTGGTATTCCACCTGATTGGTGCATATCGGCAAGCCGGTGGCGGTCCGGGCCCGATCGGTCTGCTCAATGCTGAAATTGCTGATGCCAATGCTCTTGGCCTGACCGGCCGCGTGGATTTTTTCAAACGCGGCTAAGGTGCGCTCCACCGGCACACCCTGACCGGGGTGGTGAATGAGCAGGAGATCGACGTATTCGGTCTGCAGATCGCGCAGAATCTCCTCCATCTGCTCTAGGGTCGCCTCGTACTCCAAGTGCGAATGCCAGACCTTGGAGGTGATGAAGAGGCGGTCGCGGTCGGCCCCGACCTCCTTGAGGGCTTGGCCAATGGCGTCCTGATTCTGGTACATCCAAGCCGAATCCAGATGCGTATAGCCCAGCTCGAGGGCCTCTTTGACCACGGCTTGGCATTGTTGGCCGCGCAACATCCAAGTGCCCAAGCCCAATTGCGGAATGGCGTGGCCCGAGGCCAAAATAATGTCCGGTGTGTTCATGTCGATTGCTCCTTGCACAGATGAAAGATGGCGCCCACCCTATCGCGTGGCCGGCATAAAAATAGGGGAAGGGACCCAAAGGCCCTTTCCCCGGTGATTTAGGGGACTTTTCTACATAGAAGAGGATGGAGGAGCCCCCTGATGAATAAACTTCTCGATCAGGCACCCGCAAAAGAAAGCCCCACCGCATAGGTCGGGCCAGCGAAATACCTGCTGCCGCCGGCCGTCATGCGCGCCGAGGCTTCAAGGCTCAGGTTGGGATGGAGGCCAAGCAAGATCGTCGGCGCCAAGTAGGTGACACTTTGGCTAAGCGTTTCTGGGGCCCCTTGGTTGCTTATGGCATCGTACTCCGCTCCCACGATGCCTTCGTACTTGAGGGCGACGAGGAGTTTGTCCGTGGGGCTATAACCTATCTCGGCGTTAAAAACGAACTCTGCACCAGGGGTGTAGGTGCGGTCGGGGGCAACGTCGTCGGAGTCTTTGTATTCTCTGCGCAGGCGATACCCCAGATCGAAGTTGGAGTACAGCGGGACGGGCCAAAAGGACCGGCCTATTTGCGCGACAACGTCAAAATCCCACTGGCCTCCGGTTACGGAAAGAGCCTCGGGCACGGCCCGATATTCGCCTATGGGGGCCTTGAATCCCAACTTTAGCGTACCCACGAGACCAGCGCTTTGCACGAGGTTGATTTTGGCAACGCCGCGCACATCGCCCAAGCCCGATTCCGTTTCAAGAGCAGGCGGTGGAGTCGCTATATCATTGCTCGCATCTTTATCTACAAACTTATGGCTGATATAGGGGATATGTAGGCCGAGGTCGATCCGGTCCGTCAAGCCGTAGTAAAAGTCGAAATAGACCTGCTGCGATTGGTAGCGGGCGTCTGCGGGAATTTCAACCGCGTTTCCATCCGCATCATAATGTTCATCGGTCAATTGCGACATGAAGGTGACTTTGCTCCATATTCGGCCCTTTTCAAGGATCCAAGCACCTGCCGACGCCGTCTGGGGCAGCAGGAGACTGAGGGCAACGAGGAGCAAGAAAATTGCGGGCGGGGTACCTTGCTGGTGCAGAAACTTTAGGCACGAGTTTGCAGTGCGCGTGGAAAGGCTCATTTCTATTCCTTTCTGATAAGCCTCCGCGTTTTGCCAGAAGGTGGCCTAGCAAATTGGAGACGATATTGCGACCAAGGGGCTGGCCGCCGACCTATCCAAAATAGGCCCAAGAAGGCTTTTACTCAAGAAGTGGGGGGCTCAGCGGCGAGAGGACCCAGCTCCTTCAGGATATGCCGCCAGTTCTGCCCCAAGCTAAAGCCTTGGGGAGGGGCGCTTCCCCTCAGTACCTCTACGGGCAGCGCGAAAATCAGCCCAGTTGCCCTTCCGCTGACCATCACGTCGGCGTCGGTGCCTCGGCCGCGATCAGCCCTTCTCGTTTGAGCTCGGCCCAGCAGTCGGCTGGAATCGCGTGCTCTAGGCAGGCCACATTGGCGGCAACTTCCGCGACCGTCCGCGCCCCGGGGATGACGGTTGCCACCGCTGGATGCCCAAAGGGGAATTGCAGGGCTGCGGCCGGCAAGGGCACCTCGTGCCGAGCGCAGACCGCCTCAATGCGGCGCACCTTTGCCAGCACGTCTTCCGCTGCCGGCGCGTAGTTGTAATACGCACCTTCGACTGCCCCGGTAGCCAAAATCCCCGAGTTGTACGGCCCGCCGCCGACGATTCGCACTCCCTTCTCCAAGCACAGCGGCAACAACTCGCGCAGCGATTCCTGTTCCAGCAGCGTATAGCGGCCGGCCAGCAAAAAGGCGTCGAAGTCCCCGGCGCGGGCGAAGTCGGCCAGCATCTGCCACTGGTTCATGCCTAGACCGAGGGCCTTGATCACCTTTTGCTGGCGCAGCTCGTCGAGAGCCGGATAAGTTGCGGCCATCACTTGGTCGAAGTACCCCGGCTCGCCCGGCGTCCAATCCGGTTCGATGCTTTTTGCTTCGTCCGGGTCGTGGATCAGCACCATGTCGAGGCGATCCATTTTGAGCCGCTCCAAACTCCCCTCAATCGAGCGCAGCACTGCGTCGCGCGAGAAGTCGAAATGGCTGGTCATCTCGGGCGCATCCACGAACAGATCGACATAGGCGTCGCCGGGCTTTCGCTCCACCAGCGTATAGCCCACCTTCGAGGAAAGGACGATCTCGTCGCGGTCGTAGCGCGCCAGCCCCGGCCCCAAGCGCGTCTCGCTCAGGCCGTAGCCGTACAGCGGCGCAGTGTCAAAGTAGCGCACCCCGGCCGCAAAAGCCGCGTCTATCACGTCCAGCCCTTCCTGCTGGCTCAGCACCGAGTACATGTTGCCAAAGGTCGTGCCGCCCAGCCCCAAGCGCGTCACCTTGAGGCCGTGCGGTCCAATTTTTTCTCTATCACCTGCTCGCATTGGTTTTCCTCCTCAAAAAATCGGAATCCGGTTGCCGGTCTCCCCGGTGATATAGTCGAAAAGCACCCAGAATCCCGAGACGAAAATGTGCCCCAAAATCAACCCCAAAAACAGCGGCCTTAGCTGCCGATAGAGCGTCGCGCCGCCGTATTTGAGCACCAGGGCCTTGAGGATCCAGCCGATGAAAATGCTGAACCACGTCCAGATGATCGTCAGGGTCGCGCCGATGGGGAAGCCGAGGTAATGCACCGGCCACCAGAGAAAGTGGTGCCGGGCGTACATCAACATCCCCATGATCCCCGCGCCAATCCCCGCAAACAGGAAGCGCGGCCCAATTTCGTCGAAGTCGGCTAGGGGATGCCTCGGGTTGGCGATCTTGTAGGCCGAGTCGCCGTGGACTATTTCGCCGAAGCGGTTGTAGAACCACCAGTCCAAATTGATGCCCCCGTACTGATACCCCATCCACACCACCATCCAGATTGACCCGGTCAAGCCAACCACAATCGAGAGCATCAGCGCCCAGAACAGGGGCCGTCCCCGCACTTGGCCAATATCGGCTAGCTTGAGACCATTGATCGCCGAGGCCATCACCATGGTCCGCAAATCGCCCGCCCAGCTAAAGGTCATCCCCAAGCTCACCAACCCCGACGGGCCAATCGCCTCCGTGCCCACCGCGTCAATCACAAACGGCTGCGCCGTCATCTGCGCCCGCGCAAAACCCAACCCGCCCTCGGCCACGATCCGCGTCAGTCCGTAGAAGATGCAAAAGGCAACAAAGAGAAAAAACAGCGAGATCCACCACGGCACGCCCGATAGGGTCAGCCAGCCGGTGGCATAGGCACTGGCCAAGACCAAGACGACGAGCGCCGCCCGATACGAGAGGATCTCCTGCGAATCGTCCAAGTCCCCTTCGTCGTACAGGGCCTTGCGCCAGACCCGCCGCAAATAGCTGCGGCTGTTCCACAGCCCGTAGATCACCAGCACCAGCATGGCCCCCATCCCCTCGTACGACACCGACATCGAGCCTTCCATAAACAGGTCGCGGCGGCCGGGCAGCGAATAGCCGAGGATGTTCTCGGTGGTAATCTGCGCTTTGGTCAGCAAGTGGAAGAGCCAGATGCTCAATCCCACGTCTAAGCTCAAAAAGTACGCCAACCCCAGCGCTGCGAAGTTCACGTTGGTCGTCAGCCCCAGCGCGTTGTTAAACAGCGAGATGCTATGGCGCAACTGCACGGCCGGGATGAAGGGGAAATAGTGGTTTAAGGCGTTAGTGCTGTGCAGCACAAAGGGCAGGGCAAACCCGATCCACAAAAGCGGCCTTTTGAGTAGCGGCCCGACGATGGAGCCGCCCTTGCCTTCTTCGGTCAGGTCGATGGGTAGCTGCAATAGCGGAAAGGTCAAGCGGTCGTAGTCAACCCACTGACGGCGGACGATCGACGCGATCGCGATCATCATCACGTAGATCGACAGAATAAACGAGACCCAAGCCGCAAGCGGCACCAGCCAGTGTTTATAGGGGATGGGCTGCCCCTTGGGCAGGCCCTCGAAGAAGTACTTGATCGCGTCTGGGTCTTGCGGCACCAGCCACTCGCGGACATAGGGGTGCAGCAGCTCGGACCAGTTGTTCTCTGGAGTGGCATAGTAGTAGATATTGGGCAACATGGCGATCAAATTGCCCGTAAAACCCCAAGTGGGGATGGCCGAGCCAATGATCATCATCGCATAGACGACGATCAATTCGGAGCGGTTAAAGCCCCAAGAACGGCCAATCAGCTTGAGCGCGGGATTGACAAAAGCCACCACCACGAAGAACAGGAAAACCGCCCCGGCCGTGATGTAATCGGAGGACATGCCCGCAGTGGCCATCGCCAGCCGCGCATACGCGAAAAACACGTTGATTGCAAGGGACAGCAAGGCCCCAAAAGCGAGCGAGCGATAGGTGAAATTACCGGGCATCAGAGCATCTTAGGACATTGTGTATCTCGGCGCAAATACACGGCCATTTGTCGCCGGGCAAGCCGCAGTCTATACTTAGCGCCCCCTCATTCACACCAAAGGATACCATAATGGCAGCTCTCAAAGTCGGCATCATTGGCCTCGGCGGCATCGCCCGCTCCCACTGCGATTCAATCGCCCAGCTCGACCAAGTAGAAGTTGTCGCGGTCGCCGATTTGTTTGAGGAGAAGCGGCGCGAGTACATGGACAAGTACCACATCCCCAAGGGCTATCCAACACACCGCGAACTCTTAGAGGATGCAGACGTCGACGCGGTCGCCGTCGTGCTGGGGCACCAGTTGCACCACCAACTCACCCTCGACGCCTGCCGCGCCGGCAAGCACGTACTCGTCGAAAAGCCCATGGCTATCAGCCTAGAGCAATGCGACGCCATGGTCGCGGCCGCGGCCGAAAACAATGTCAAGCTGATGGTCGGGCTGTCGCAGCACTTTTACAGCACCAGCCTCAAGGCCAAGGAAATCCTCGACTCCGGCCAACTCGGCCCGGTGATTACGGCTGTCAGCTACATGTCCAAAAACTGGAATTTCGCCGGGCGGCGGCCCCAATACCGCAGTCGCTTCCACGGCGGCGGCATGTGGTTGACCAACGGGGTCCACGTCGTCGATCGGCTCACGTGGGTGATGGCTTCGCAAGCCGCGTCGGTCTCGGCCGCCATTGGCACCCGCGCTCACTACCAAGCCGGCGACGATTCGGCCACGGCCTTTATCCGCTACAAGAACGGCCTCGCCGGCACCGCCGTGGCCGTGGGGTACGCGGACGGAGCACCAAATTTTGAATGCCAAGTAATTTGCGCCAACGGCTCAGTGCGCTTCAGCCAGCACGGCGAGAAATACGTCAAAATAGGCCGCGGCGATACGTGGGAAGACATCCCTTTTGAGGACGCGCCGACCGAGATGTACCACGAGTGGAAGAGCTTTGCCGAGGCCATCGCGCTCAACATCGAACCACCGACCCACGGCCAATACGGGCGGCACATCATGGAAATCCTCTTCGCCGCCGAATCCTCGTCCCTCACCCGCCGCGAGGTCAAAATAGGCCGCAGCCCGCGTTGGCAAACCCAAGCTTCCGGCGCACCCGTGACCGGCCAGCACGGCTGGATCTGATGTAGAGGGAAGCCGGACAGTGAGGTAAAATCGGCGCGGAGTTCTTCTGCAATGGCGATCGCGCCCTCGAAAAACGCGAGCCGCCAAGACTTCTGACAATCCGAACAGACAACGCAAGTCTCGACTGTGCCCGTAGTCTTGCTAATGCCGCTCCTACCCGCACACCAGCGGCGTCATATCTCCAGCCTGCGCCACTTCCGCTAGCTCGGCCACGCTCGCCGCGCCGCTGGCCACAGTCGAGACCCGCTCGTCGGCCAAGACCCAGCGGAACGCGCTCTGCGGCAGCGTTGACTCCTCCTGCGCGAGCCGGGCGATCGTCGCCCAAGCTCGCTGCCGCTCTTCCTCGCGCTCAAACCGCCGCTCCACCGCCGCTTGTTGTCCCGCGCCCGGGACGTACATACCTCCAGCCAGCACCGTCGCCAGCACCACGCCCATATCGCTTTGCGCGGCGGCCGGCAAGACAGCCTGTGCCGCTGATTGCACACAGGGATGGTAGTCGTGGTAGCACAGCATCGCGTCGAATTCGCCGGTCGCCGCTAGCTGCGCCAACAGGGGGATGGCCCGGCCCGTCGCGCCGATAAAATCGCACAGCCCCTGTTTTTGCGCGGCGCGCAAGCCCTCCAAAGTCCCGCCCTTTTCCACGATCCGTTCCCAGCCCGCTAGGTTCACCTCGTGGATCTGCGCCACCGTCAGCTTGGTTTGGCCCAGCAATGCCAGACTGCGCTCCAAGCTCTGCAAAACTGAATCGCGCCGATAGTCAAAGCCTTCCGGCTTAAATCCTACTTTGGTCGCCAAGTAAAAGGGGCGGCGCTCCCCGGCTAGGGCCTTGCCCAGCAGTTCCTCGCTCGCCCCGTAGAGTGGTGCTGTGTCGATGTAATTGCAGCCCAAATCCAACGCGCACCGCACAATCGCCCGAGCGTTTTTCTCGGCGCACTCTGGATCCTTGCCGCCCAAGTAGGCCCCGCCCAAACTGACTGCGCTCACCTGCAATTGTGTGCGCCCAAATCTCCGATAGCGCATGGTTGTTCTCCTCGTGGCGACACTGCGCCGAATCCGTCGTCCGGTGCATGGGCTTACGCTCCGTTCACAGCCCAAGATCCTCACGGACGCGCTTTTTGAAATCGTTAGGGTCAATACGCTCTCGTCCGACCGCTTCCGCCAAGAAGTCGGGCCCTTCGATAGATACCCCGCCAGCCCGCTCCAAACGGGGCGATAAACGTAGGTGCTGCCGTGAAAACCCTCAAGGATTAGGGCGGCTCGACGAGCGCATTTTTGCACCTATGGACATAATGTCTATTTTCAGAATCTAGCCCACGCAGTTGGAGGTTCTATGTCATTTGCTACGCACAGTGAAAACATCGAGTACATTGAGGGCCTCTACGCCCAGTACCAGCGCGATCCCAGCACGCTCCCAGAAGAGTGGCAGCACTTCTTCCGCGGCTTTGAATTTGGTTTCGCGCGCTCCGCGACCGCCGGCGCGCCAGACAAAGACGCCTTGCAGCAGTCCATAGAAGCCAACGAGGGCCTGTTGGTCCTCGAAGGCGTCCAAGCCCTCGTGCAGGCCTATCGGCAACTGGGCCACTTCGTCGCCCGGCTCGACCCACTGGGGAACAACCGCCAAAGCCTGCCGCTGTTGGAGTTGATGGAATTTGGCCTCGCCGAAGAAGATCTCGAAAAGACCGTGGGCAACGGCGGATTCCTCGGGCACACCGACGGGACGTTAAAGGGGCTGTTGAGCAAGCTGAAAACCACGTATTGCCGATCCATCGGCGTCGAATACATGGACATCCCGGACAAGGCTCAGCGCGACTGGCTGCAAGAGCGGCTCGAACCTTGCCTCAACAACCCCAATTTGTCCGAAGAAGCAACGCGGCGGGTACTCGCGCGGCTGATTGCCGCCGAGGAGTTTGAGCAGTTTTTGCACACGCGCTACGTCGGACAAAAGCGCTTCTCGCTCGAAGGGGCCGAGTCCATGGTGCCGCTCTTGGACGAACTGGTCAACACCGGCTCCGAGCTGGGGGTCGAAGAGATGGTCATCGGCATGGCCCACCGCGGCCGGCTCAACGTACTAGCGCACCTTTTGCACAAGCCCTATGAGGATATCCTCGCCGAGTTCGAAGGCGCCGATCGCGCCGATCGCGCCGACGACGAGGGCGACGTCAAATACCACAAGGGCTATTCCTACGACCACGTCACCAAAGCGGGGCGCAAGGTCCATCTCTCGCTCAGTTTCAACCCCAGCCACCTAGAGTTAGTCGACCCGGTCATCGAGGGGATCGTCTATGCCAAGCAGACCTATTTGCACGACGCGGCAGGGGCGCGGGTGGTCCCGGTGCTCATCCACGGCGAGGCCGCCTTTACCGGCCAGGGGATCGTCTCGGAGACCCTCAATCTCTCTGAATTGCCCGGCTACCGCACCGGCGGCACCATCCACATCATCATCAACAACCAACTCGGCTATACGGCCCTAGCCGACGAGACGCGCTTTACCCCCTATCCGACCGACGTCGCCAAGGAGATTCAAGCACCGGTCTTCCACGTCAACGCCGACGACCCCGAGGCTGTGGTGCAAGCAGCGCAAGTGGCGATGGAGTTCAGACACCGCTTCAAGGTGGATGTCATCATCGATTTGTGGTGTTATCGCCGCCACGGCCACAACGAAGCCGACGACCCGACCCTGACCCAACCGCTGATGTACAAGAAGATCGCCGAGCATCCAACGATCCTCCACCTCTATTCCTTCCAGCTCATTGCACAAAACAAAATCTCCCAAGAGGAAGCCGACGATATCCGCGCACGGATCCGCACCCGACTCGAAGAAGCCCAGCAAATCGCCCGCCGCCTACAAGTCCAGCCTCACACTTCGTCTTTCGGGGGCGTCTGGCAGGGTCTGACTTGGGCCCCCGATGACTGGAGCGCGCAAACGGCCGTCGATGCCAAGATCCTGAAGCGGATCGTCGAGCGGGCGACCCAAGTCCCCGCAGGGTTTTCCCTGCACCGCACAATCGAGAGGATGGTCAAAGCGCGCCGCGCCATGGCCGCCGGCCAAGCACCCATCGACTGGGGCTGCAGCGAAGTGATGGCTTTCGGCTCGTTGCTGCGGGAGGGGGTGCCGGTGCGCCTGACCGGCCAAGATACCCAGCGCGGCACCTTTGCCCACCGCCACGCCGTTTGGCACGACACCGAAACGGGTGCGGAGCACATCCCCTTGCAGTGCTTGGAGCGGGACCAAGCCGACTTTGTGGTGCTCAACACCATGCTGTCGGAACTGGCGGTGCTCGGTTTTGAATACGGGATCAGCGCGGCGGACCCGAGGCGCTTGGTTTTGTGGGAAGCCCAGTTCGGCGACTTCGCCAACGGCGCGCAGATGATCATCGACCAATTCCTCTCCAGCGCCGAAGCCAAGTGGCAGCGGATGAGCGGATTGGTGCTGCTGCTGCCCCACGGCTACGAGGGCATGGGGGCCGAACATTCGAGTGCGCGGCTGGAGCGCTTTTTGCAACTGTGCGCCAAAAACAACATGCAGGTGGCATACCCCACCACGCCAGCGCAGTTTTTTCACCTCTTGCGGCGTCAGATCCACCGCAACTTCCGCAAGCCCCTGGTGGTGATGACTCCCAAGAGTCTCCTGCGGCACAAGCAATGCGTCTCCGCGCTAGCAGAGTTTTCCGCGGGGACGTTCCAGCGGGTCATCGACGACGCGGACGTTGCCGATCCAGCCACCGTCTGCCGAGTCGTTCTATGCACCGGCAAGCTCTACTACGACTTGGTGGCTGCCCGCGACCAGCGGAATGGCAGCAATGGGGTGGCACTGCTGCGCGTCGAGGAACTCTATCCGTTCCCAACCGCCGAACTCCAAGCTGCGTTCAACCGCTATCCCGCAGCCAAGCAGTTCTACTGGGTGCAGGAAGAATCGCAGAACATGGGTGCTTGGTCCTTTGTTCAGCCCTACTTGGACCAACTGCGGCCCGCGCACTGCGAGTTGAACTACGTGGGCCGCGACGAAGCGGCCAGCCCGGCCACTGGTTCGGGTCTCCTTCACGAAACCGAGCAACGGGAAATTGTCGAGCAGGCACTAGGCCATGGCCGCAAAATGGTGCTGCATCAGCGGCAGCAATCTGGTTAGGAGCATTTGCATGTCAGTACAAGTCGAAATACCGAGTATGGGCGAATCGGTCAGCGAGGTAATTCTTCTCGAGTGGCTCAAAGGCGATGGCGAGCGCGTCGAGCAGGACGAGCCGCTCTGCGTGCTGGAGACCGACAAGGCCAACGTCGAGCTGCCGTCTCCAGCCAGCGGTGCCCTCAAACACCTACAACCTATCGACACTACCCTATCCATAGGGGCGGTAGTCGCGGAAATAGAACAATCCGCCGCGCCGGCCCCACCGGCCCAGCCCAAACCCGCGCCACCTGCACCCGGCCTAAGCCCAGCCGTGCGTCGCTTAGTTGAAGAGCACGAACTGGACCCGGCCGCAATTGAGGGCACGGGCAAGGACGGGCGGCTGACGAAGAAGGATGTGCTCGCTTACCTAAAGCCGCCATCTGCGCCCGAACCCGCTCAACCACCACCTGCGCCCGAACCCGCTCAACCGCCATCTGCACCCGAACCCGCTCAGCCGCCATCTGCACCCGAACCCACTCAACCGCCATCTGCACCCGAACCCGCTCAGCCCCGCACCACCGCCGATTCCGATCTCAGCCGCCGCGAGCCCATGAGTCGGCTTCGCCAGCGCATTGCCGAGCACTTGGTTGCTGCCCAGCACAACGCGGCCATGCTGACGACCTTCAACGAGATCGACATGAGCGGGGTGATGCAGCTCCGGGCCAAGTACAAGGAGCGTTTTGCCCAAGTCCACGGCGCGTCGCTGGGGCTGATGTCCTTTTTCTCGCGGGCTGCCGTCCTCGCGCTCGGCGAGTTTCCGGCGATCAACGCGCAAATCGACGGCACCCACATTGTGTATCACGACTTCGTCAATTTGGGAATCGCGGTGAGCACCGAGCGCGGTCTAGTCGTGCCGGTTTTGCACCGCGCCGATCAGATGTCCATCGCCCAACTCGAAAGCCACATCAAGCGGCTCGCGCTGAGTGCCCGCGACAACAAGCTGGCCATGGACGAACTGAGCGGCGGCACCTTTACCATCACCAACGGCGGAGTTTTTGGCTCGCTGCTTTCCACGCCGATTCTAAACGCGCCGCAAAGTGGGATTCTGGGAATGCACGCAATCCAAGAGCGGCCCGTGGCCGTGGAGGGCCAAGTGGTGATTAGGCCGATGATGTACGTAGCCTTGTCCTACGATCATCGGCTCGTCGATGGGCAGCAATCGGTCTCGTTTTTGGTGCGTATAAAGGAACTGGTGGAGGATCCGGCGCGGTTGATGCTGGAGGTGTAGTGAGAGACTGTCGCTGGGTCATAGCGGAGAAACGTCAATGCCAAAAAAGATAAAAAGACCTAATCAAGAAAACTCGTTTGACCTCGGGTTCTCTATGGTTGGCAAGCGGTTAGCGACAAAAAATGAGTCGGAATTTTGTGAGATATACAGACACCCTCACGGTTCTCTTTTTCAGGGAGATTCTATCGAGTGGCTCAAGAGCTTGGCCGCGGGAAGCGTGGATCTTATTTTTGCCGATCCTCCGTATAACATCAATAAGGCTGAATGGGATAGATTTGCAAACCAAGAGAAGTACATTGAATGGTCAATACAATGGATTAGGGAATCACATCGCATTCTAAAGAAAACAGGGACGATGTATCTCTGTGGATTTTCTGAAATACTTGCAGATATCAAGCAGCCATCTATGAGATATTTTAGATCGTGTAAGTGGCTGGTGTGGTACTATAAAAACAAAGCCAATATGGGAAATGACTGGGGAAGATCACATGAAAGCATTCTTCACTTACGCAAATCCCCTAGACAGACATTTAACATCGATGATATTAGAATTCCCTATGGTAAGCATACGCTAAAATACCCATCGCACCCGCAGGCAGAGTCAAGTCAGTATGGAAATGGAGCAAAACAAAAAAATGTCTGGACTCCTCATTCGAGAGGAGCAAAGCCACGAGATGTCATAGAAGTGCCAACTACGTGTAACGGAATGAATGAAAAGACTCCTCATCCTACACAAAAACCAGAAGAACTCGTTAGAAAATTTGTCCTAGCTTCGTCTGAAGAAGGCGATCTTGTTATTGATCCGTTCTCAGGCTCGGGGACAACCTTAGTCGTTGCTGAACAACTTGCGCGACGCTGGGCTGGTTGTGATATTGATCCTGAATACAATAAATGGGCGATAAACAGGATAGAGAATGTGGTTCGCAGATCGAAAGACGGATGGATCGCACTTGATAAAGAAAATGAAAAGAGAAGGATCTCAATCCGTTGAATTTAGAAAGATTGATAAATATCGCCTGCGATAAAGACTATTTTCGCGATATTGATAGGTACTGCGATTTCGCAAAGGCGTATCTTGCATTCATCAAAGACAATCTACAAGCTGTAATTGTATCGAGAAACGAAAATAATTATCAATTCTTTCAATACAAAGATGATGGAGCATACAACGTAACAAGACCTATCAACTCCAAACTGATGTACTCATTAGAAGAGATGGAGGCTGTCATTGATCTTTTTAACGAAATCCTTATGGATATTCAGAGCGAGGATGATAGTACTGATAATTCGGTCAACCGAGCGATCATTAATAGAAGCACTAAGTACACGACAGTAAAATGTGTTGATATTGTCGTTTGTGTTTAGGTTGCTCCCGTGTTTGGTGTATGATTTGTGTGAGTTGGTCCAACCCTTTTCGAAAGAGGCTTATGGCTGGTCGTCCATGTTTTTTTATGGGGATGGGTTTTCTCTGATGCAACCGCCGTCCTACCAACAGTGCCCATAGCAGCGTCCACGCCAGCAGTCCCAGCAGTAGGTGCAAGCGGGACGGGTGGGTCAAATGGGTCTCTTCGAGATTAAACCCCCTCGATTTCAAACAAGCAAACGTCGTCTCAATAGCCCAGCGTTGGCCATAGACGGCTAGCACCTGTTGGAGGTCGGTTCGGTTGGTGATGAGTAGGATGCGCTCGCCGCGGATGGGGCGGTGACACACCAAATTCAGGGTCAAGCCGTCATAGAGGGTGGTCTGTGGGTAGAATCGGGTCGTACCTCTCGGCATCCGTTCATTAAAAGTAGCCCCATACCGTCGCCGACCGTCGTCGAGCGTAAGCGACGTATTGCCGCGCAGACGGATGACAAAATCGACCTGCTGCTCCAGCAAAAAGGCGAACCACGCTCGACCGATAAACTCGCGGTCGGCGACTAAACAGCATACGCGGGGATCAAGGTAGGCCAATACCTTCGTCAGGAGACGCTTGCGCTCTGAGGTGTTGGAGTTGCCCGGCTTTTGCAACGACTGATATACCAACGGAATCGAGACCCCCTGATAGACTAAGCCGACACACAACACATTCTGATCGGTGCGCCCCAATCGCCAATGGGTGCGATCCATAACTAAGAGTTGCGGTTGGCCGGGGCGAACGACCTTGGATACAATCAACTGAGTAAACACCGACGGTGAGACAGCACTACTGAAAAAACGCTGGAGACGGCGATAGTGACTATCGATTTGGGCGCGACCCGATAGGCTACACGCGAGTTTTTTCATATTGACCGAACGCACTTGAATCAGCGCACACACCAACCGACTGATCAGGTCGATACGGTGGCGCGTGAGGGATACCGACCCTTGCGTGAGGGCTTTTTTAATCGTATGAATAAGCATGGTACAGCTCCTGTGTTTAGGATTTAGATGCAATCTGGCTGATTACAAATAAACCTAAATTGGGGCTGTACCACAACTTAGATTACTGTCGTGTACTTAGATAGAAGCATTTATACCGCGCAACAATGTATTGGAGCTACTCTTGATGCCTTACCTGCCAATAGGTCAAACACGGCAAGAAAGATAAATGGCGACCTTTTTGAAAGGTTTATACGTCTCATTATAGGTAGAGTTGGAGTTCATGTTACGCAAGGGACGGTACAAGTTCCTGTAAAAATAAATGGAAAAGTCGAATTTACTATGAATTATCAGCACGATCTTATTGTTAAAGTACTCGAAGAAGTGCGTGCGATAGGTTCTGTAAAGACATCGAGCAAGGACCGCCTGGCGAAGATATTTGTCGATAAATTTCTATACAATCACCTGACAGATAGGGACACCCCCCACTTCGCTATCTTTTTAAATGATGTGCAAAGAAAAGGTAGAGAGGGCAAATATGGTATTAATACAACTTTTCTTTCGGGCCACTTTAAGGGTTATACAGTTAAACTAAACCCGTTAGACGGAGTATATTATTTTGACATCCGCCCCGACATGCGGATAAAGGATATTTTGCAAGATCACATAAAAACTTTTGACCATTTCTTATTTGGCGACATTTGGAAGTTCGTCAGGTAACCGTCTGACAAGAAGCCAACTGCTAATCCCGCAAAAAGGAAACACCGTGCGCGACACTGCATTCGACTTAGTAGTTATCGGTGCCGGCCCCGGCGGCTACGTGGCCGCGAGCAAGGCGGCGCAACTCGGCCTGAAAGTGGCCTGTATCGACAAAAGCTACCTCGGCGGCACCTGCCTCAATGTCGGCTGCATCCCCAGCAAGGCCCTGCTGGAGTCGAGTGCTTTGTTCTACAGGGCCAAGAAGGGGTTGGGGCACCATGGGATCGGGCAGAGCGAAGTGGGCTTGGACCTGCGGGCCATGATGGCGCGGAAAGAGAAAATCGTGCAGACCATGACCAAGGGCATTGAGGGGCTGTTTAAGGGCCGAGGGGTGACGCATTTCTTCGGCAAGGGCCAAGTCGCCCCGGGCAGCGTGTCGGTACAAGGTGCGGGCGGCGAGCAGATGCTGACCGCCAAGCACATCCTGTTGGCC
Organism: uncultured Latescibacterota bacterium; assembly: GCA_958295495.1. Lineage (GTDB taxonomy): Bacteria > Latescibacterota > UBA2968 > UBA8231 > UBA8231. The sequence continues at coordinate 3,790,666 of OY282352.1, read as the reverse complement.
ACCGGCAGCACACCCGTGGAGCTGCCGAACCTGCCTTTTGACGGCGAGCACGTAATCAGTTCGACCGAGGCTCTAACGCTAAAAAAGGTGCCTGAGCGGCTCGTCGTCATTGGCGGCGGTGCCATTGGGCTGGAGTTGGGGTCCGTGTGGTCTCGGCTGGGTGCCCAAGTGCTCGTCGTGGAGGCCATGGAGCAGATTTTGCCGGGGATGGACCAAGAGATGGCCCAACAGCTAGAGCGGCTGCTCAAGCGGCAGGGGCTAAAGTTCCTGCTCGGGGCCAAAGCCCAAGCGGTCGCGATCGCAGAAGGCCGAGTGACCTTGACCATTGCGGCCGGCGATCAGGAGCGCGCCGAGACGTGCGATCAGGTGTTGGTGGCCGTGGGGCGCAAACCATGCAGCGCGGGGTTGGGGCTGGAAGAGATGGGCGTGGCAATCAACGAGCGGGGACAGGTCTTGGTTGACGCGCAGGGGCGCACCAATGTCGAGGGGATCTGGGCCATCGGCGACCTCGTGCCCGGGGCAATGCTGGCCCACAAGGCCGAGGCCGAAGGAGTTGCGGTCGCCGAGCGGATGGCCGGACGCGCCGGACAGGTCAACTACGAGGCCATACCCTCGGTCGTGTACACCCACCCAGAACTAGCCTCCGTGGGTGCGAGTGAGGAAGAAGCTACCGCGGCCGGCCACGAGGTCGCCATCGGCAAGTACCCATTTCGTGGAAATGCCCGCGCCCACTGCATGGACGACATCGACGGCCTAGTCAAGGTCGTCGCCGAGGCGCACACCGACCAGCTTCTGGGGATGCACATTCTAGGGCCGCAGGCTTCGCACTTGATTGCCGAGGGCGTCTTGGCCCTAGAGTTCGGTGCCAGTGCCGAGGATGTGGGCCGCACCGTCCACGCGCATCCGGCGCTGTCAGAGGTCGTAGGCGAGGCGGCGCGAGCCGCAGTGCCATGAGACTCGCCGCCAAAGTCGTCCTCATCACCGGCGCTGGCTCGGGCATCGGTCGCCAAACCGCGCTGCACTGCGCCCGCGAAGGCGCGCACATTGCAGCCGTTGACATCGACGCGGCCACGGCTGAGCAAACGGCCGCGGCCGTCGCCGCTGACAACGGGCAGGCTATCGCCATCGCGGCCGACGTGTCCCGCGCCGCCGACTGCGAGCGCATGGTGCAGCAAGCCGAAGCCGCTTATGGCCGCCTCGACGTGCTGTTCAACAACGCCGGCATCTCCCACCACGCCGACGCCGACGCCATCGACACCGAAGAAGAAGTCTGGGACCTGACCATGGCCGTCAATCTCAAAGGCGTCTTTTTGGGCTGCAAATACGGCATTCCGGCCCTGCGCCGCGCCGGCCGCGGCGCAATCGTCAACACCGCCTCTTTTGTCGCCTTACTCGGAGCGGCCACGCCCCAATTGGCCTATACTGCCAGCAAGGGCGGCGTCCTCGCCCTGACGCGCGAGCTAGCCGTTGTCCACGCCCGCGAAAACATCCGCGTCAATGCGCTCTGTCCCGGCCCATTGCGCACCGAACTGCTGATGCAATATCTCGACAGCGAGGAGAAGCGCCAGCGCCGCTTAGTCCACATTCCCATGGGCCGCTTCGGCGAAGCTGAGGAAATCGCCCGCACGGTCGTCTTCTTGGCCTCGGACGACGCCTCTTTCATCACCGGCGCGACCTTTGTCGTCGATGGCGGTATCACCGCCGCCTACGTCACCCCAGAGTGAGGCCGCCCATGCGCTTGGCGACCGCAATTTTCGACCTCGACGCGCTCGCAGACCTCGCGGATTCCACTAAACCACCTCAGAGTTCAGAAAGGGCAAACCATGAGCGAATTTTTTAAGGGCATCGAAAAAATTGCCTACGAAGGCCCAGATTCTAAAAACCCCTTGGCCTTCAAGCACTACGACGCCGAGGCCACGGTCGGCGGCAAGACCATGGCTGAGCACCTGCGCTTCTCCGTGGCCTTTTGGCACAGCTTTAAGGGCGGGGGAATCGATCCCTTCGGCCCGACGCCGGTGTACGACCGGCCTTGGGACCGCGCCACCGACCCCATGCAGCGCGCCGAGGACACCCTGCGCGCGGCCTTTGAGTTCATTACCAAGCTCGGCGCACCGTTCTACTGCTGGCACGACCGCGACATCGCGCCCGAAGGCGAGACCCTCAAAGAGAGCAACGACCGCCTCGACCACATCGTGGGGCTGGCCGAGCAATTGCAAGCCGACACGGGCGTCCGCTTGCTGTGGGGCACGTCCAACTGCTTCTCGCACGCGCGCTTTACCCACGGGGCCGCCACCAATCCCGACGCTCACGTCTTCGCCTGGGCCGCGGCTCAGATCAAAAAGGCCATGGAATGTACGCATCGGCTCGGGGGGGCCAACTACGTGTTTTGGGGTGGGCGCGAGGGGTACTCCAGCTTGCTCAACACCAATATGGCCCACGAGCAGGACCAACTCGCGCGCTTTTTGCAGATGGCCGTCGAACACAAAAAGGCCATTGGCTTTACCGGCACCCTGCTCGTGGAGCCCAAGCCCAAAGAGCCGACCAAGCACCAATACGACTACGACGCTGCTACCGTCTTGAGCTTTCTCCGCAAATACGACCTGTTGGACGAGTTCAAGCTCAACATCGAAGCCAACCACGCCACTCTGGCCGGCCACACCTTTGAACACGACCTCCAACTCGCCTCGGCCGATGGCAAACTGGGCAGCATTGACGCCAACCGCGGCGATTACCTGCTCGGCTGGGACACCGACCAATTCCCCACCGACCTCTACTCCACCACCTACGCCATGCTGGTGATTCTCAAACAGGGCGGCATCGCGCCCGGCGGCATCAACTTCGACGCCAAAGTGCGGCGCGGCTCCTGCGACTTGGAGGATCTCTTCCACGCCCACATCGGCGGCATGGACTCGTTTGCCCGCGGGCTAACGCTGACCCAGCGCATCATTGACGACGGCGCGCTCGACGCCTTTGTGGAGACGCGCTACGCCTCGTACCGCAGCGGCATTGGCGAGAAGATCATGCGCGGCACAACCAACTTTGCCGAGCTAGAAGCATACATCCACCAGCACGGCGAGCCGGAAAGGCGCAGCGGCCGCGAGGAAATGCTGGAAAATATCGTCAATAGCTATCTGTAGCGGCGACTTGGAGGTGGCATGAACGAGGCGTACTTGGACAAAATCACACGCGGTGACTGCCGGGATCACATTTCGCGCTTGGCCGACAACAGCATTGAACTTTTCCTGTCGGATATTCCCTATGGAATCAGCCTAGACGGCTGGGATGTCTTACACGACAATACAAACTCGGCCCTGTTGGGACAGTCGCCCGCGCAGGCTGGGAAATCGGCCTTTAAGAGACGGGGCAAGCCCATCAATGGCTGGTCGCAGGCCGATAGGAACATGGGACGGGAGTATCAGCAGTGGTGTCAAAGCTGGACTGAACGGCTTTTGCCAAAAATGAAGCGCGGCGCATCGCTCTTCGTTTTCGGCGCACGCCGCACCATACACCGCGTCGTCAACGCATTTGAAGACAACGGTTTCCTCCTCAAGGACATGCTCGCTTGGCAGAAAGAATCGGCGCACCATCGAGCGCAAAGGGTGAGCGTTGTCTTTGAACGGCGCGGATTAGCAGCCGAAGCCAAGGCGTGGCGCGGCTGGCGTTTGGGGAACCTCGCACCCGTATATGAGCCGATTGCTTGGTTCGTAAAACCCTACAAGATCGGCGGCACCATTGCCGACAACATCCTCGAGCAAGGCGTAGGGGCCATGAACATAGAAGCGTGTCAGAGCCATGGCGCGACCCCAACCAATCTCTTGGCGTTTGGTTTCCAAAAGGGCGAACAAAAAATTCACGAGGCCCAGAAGCCGCTAAAGCTCATCGAATTCCTGATCAAGCTCACAACGCAAGAGGGCCAAGTGGTATTGGATCCGTTCATGGGCAGCGGCACTACGGCTATTGCCGCACGGCGACTCAACAGGCACTTCATAGGCTTTGAGATCGCGCCCGAATTTCATCGCGCCGCACTTGAGAGGTTGGATTCAGAATGCGGGACGGGAGCTGCGCAAGACGCCCAAGCGATCCAGCAAATGCTCTTTGAAAAAGCGCGAAGTAAATACAAGGGCTAACTGCAACCGCTGTACTGCGCCGTTTGTTCAGTGGCATCTGCCGCCTGCCGCGGCTGCTCGTTTAGGCTATTCCGCTCCCAAAACACGCCATCGGCATATCCCTGAATCGACGGATCGGCAAGTGCCCGCTTCAATCGCTTTTGGCTCCAACAGCAGTATTCCCTATTCAATTCAATCCCGCAGAATAAACGCCCGAGCTTGCGCGCTACCACAGCCGTGGTGCCACTCCCCAGGAATGGACCGAAAACAAAGCCGTTTATGTGCTGGAGCAGATTGAGAAGGCGTTCAGCAGCCTATCCGAGTGTCCCGAGCGCGGGAGCTATCTGACGGAACTGCTGGACATCGGGATTCGGGAATACCGAGAGAGTTTGTCGGAAAAAAAAGAGGAGACAGATTGCAATGTCTCCTCCTTTTGCATTATTGCGGCGGACGGCAATTTCGTCGAATGCTCGCGCAACTAACTGACGATCCCCTTTTCTGTTAAGCGCGTCGCAGCTTTTTCCTCGTAGATACGGCCGGTTTGCGGAGGCGATCTAAGGGAGCCCCTCGTCGGTTAATCGCGTCGCAACTTTTTCCAGCAATTCCTCCAAGCGACGCAGCCGTTCGATAGTGGCGTCCATATTCACGACGCCGTTGGGGTCAACGGCAAACCAAGGTCCTTGTTCATCAAACTTGACGTTTGCAACCGCTGCAGCACCGCCGCCGTTGAACTTCCCCGCCCTTTCGATGTGGATGTCGTCAAAAGCCTCTTCTTCTAAGGCACCAAGAACTTGGCGCATGAACGGGGCACGAACTCTTTCCATGGCATTACCGGATCCAAGCCGGACGGTCAAACGCTTTGCATCGTGAATCTGTATATATAGGCTAGCGTGCCGATCCTCGGTTCCGATGTCCCAAGGGTCCGACCACCAGCCAAGGAATCCTCTAGCCGGATTTGAAATATAATCCCACCCACAACAATCGTCCCACCTGTGTTCTAGCCCGGCATAGAAGCCCTCGTATTGTCTCCACCCCCACTCGTCGTAGCTCGCGGATTCCCACCTGTTCGTATCGTCCTCCCAATTTTGAAGATGGATGCGAAAGTCGTCCTCGATGGTATTTCCCGTGTCCTGAAATTTGTTCAGGACATCTAGCAGGTCGCGGCGCATAAAGCGGCCGCATATACTCTCATTTGGAAGGCTGGCCTTCGATTCGTTTCCCGTCTTGAGATATACCGCAACCAAACGGTCATAGCAGCCGCGGTACTTCTCCTCGGCGGTCTCTATATGGCGTTCAATCTGGTTCGAGTGCTCTCGGGTACTCACCTTGTCTTCGATGATCAGAAGGACTCCATTCTCGCCGGCGTTGATCTGCACGACAATGTCAATCCAGTCGGCTTGGGTCTTAATACAAAGTGTTTCGATCGGTGGAAGATCCACTTCTTGCGTCTGAAGGAGTGAACGCAATAATTCGGTACCAAGGGTGTGGAGGCGCGGATGTGATTCGCGGTATGCCGGGTCGGCCCACGCCAAGAGATATGCAATGGTAGCATCCTGTGCGAGTTCCTTTGTTGCGAATCTGAACAGATTAGGGATGTTTCGGTCTTGTTGCATATTAATCACTCCTTGGATTCCCGCTTTAGCGGGAGTGACGAGGAACAGGGGCGTAACGTCAGTATCTAAAAAGCTCAATTGTCCCGTGGCACGGCCATCATCCGCTCCAACGCCCGCCGCGCCCCCACAATCACCTCGTCGTCCATCCTGATTTCGTAGCGCTCGTAGAGCAGCGAAAAGTACACGTCTTGCAGGTCGGTGACCTTCATGTAGGGGCAGTGTAGCCGACAGCCAATGCAGCCGTCAGCCGCTACAAATTCTTGGTGCGGGAAGCGCTGCCGAAGCTGGTGCAACATGCCGTTTTCCGTGGCAATGATGAAGCTCTTGGCCTCGGGGTACTTTTCTACGGCCTTGAGCATCCCCGTGGTCGAGCACACTTCGTGCGCGATCTCGACCACGTCCTCGCGGCATTCCGGGTGCGCGATGATGACGGCCTCTGGGAACTCAGTGCGGGTGCGCTCGACGCTGGCGGCGCGCAGCACGTCGTGCGTTGGGCAAGCACCGTCGTACACGACGATTTCTTTTTCCGGCACCTGCTCGGCCACCCAGCGGCCCAAGTTGCGGTCGGGCGTAAAGAGGATCTTGTCGCTGTCGAGGCTGCGCACCACCGAGACGGCGTTGGCCGAGGTGCAGCAGATGTCGGACTCGGCCTTCACCTCGGCCGTGGAGTTGACGTACGTCACCACCGCGTGATCGGGATAGTCCGCTTTCCAATCGTCGAGGCTTTCGGGGGTGATGGAGTCGGCCAGCGAACAGCCCGCGCCTAAATGAGGCAGGAACACCTGCTTGTCGGGGCTGAGGATTTTGGCCGACTCGGCCATGAAATGCACGCCGCAAAAGACGATGCGCTCGGCATCCGCCTTGGCAGCTTCCACCGACAGCCCGAGCGAATCACCCGTGAAATCGGCCAAGTCTTGGATCGGCGAAATCTGGTAGTTGTGCGCGAGGATGACCGCGTTTTTCTCGCGGCGCAAGTGGGCGATCTGGGCGATGAGCTCCTCGGCGGGCAGGTCTGTGTGGTAGTACTGCCCAGCGGCTGGGGCGAGCGTCTCTGAGTAGGTCATGGCTTGACTTGCGCTCCTTCGTCGGGGGGGATGGTCTCGGTGCCGTTGGGAAAAACGCGCCAAAATTCCTTGCGAATGAGACCGGCGATCATGGCACTTTTGCTGCTGCCGTGATAGCGGGCAATCGCGTCGAGCATCTCGTGATCCCTGTCGGGTGCCGAAAAGGTTCGCACCTTGGCCCGGCGACTCTGATCTTTGGTTGACATGAAATTATTTACTTTTTATATAAAATTTAATTAATATGTATGAAATTTAATGAATCGCTGGCGATCCGTCAATATAGATGTAACCATTTTTTAACGGAATTTTCGCAAACGAACCGCGACAATGAGGAACGATGAGACGCGACCTTAGAGCTGACTAATTCGCTCCATGGCCTCTTCGATCCGGTCGCGGTGATTGAAGGCCGACAGACGCAGGTATCCCTCGCCAGCCGCGCCAAAACCCGCACCCGGCGTGCCGACGATGTGGGCCTTGTCGAGCAAGTAGTCGAAGTAGGCCCAACTGTCCTGCCCGTCGGGCGTGACCACCCACAAATAGGGAGCGTGCTCGCCCCCATACACGGTAAGCCCGGCCGCCCCCAACTGCTGGCGCATGATCGCGGCATTTTCCATGTAGAACGCAACCCGCTCGGCAATGCCCTGCCGGCCGGCCGGCGAGTACGCGGCGGCGGCACCGCGCTGCACCGGGTACGCCACGCCGTTGAACTTGGTCGAGTGCCGGCGCGCCCACAGCCGATGCAGGTCCACTTCCTCGCCCGAGGCCGCGCGGCCCTTGAGCTCCTTAGGCAGCACAATGTACCCACAGCGCAGGCCGGTAAAGCCGGCGTTCTTGGAAAAACTGCGAAACTCAATGGCCACTTCTCGGCCGCCTTCGATCTCGTAGATGGAGTGCGGGATCAAAGGATCGTTAATGTAGCTCTCGTAGGCCGCGTCAAATAGAATGACCGCCTGCTCGCGACGGGCGTATTCGACCCAGCGGGCCAAGGCGTCGCGGGTCATCACCGCGCCCGTGGGGTTGTTGGGCGAGCACAAGTAGATCAGATCAACGTGGCCTGCCGGCAGGTCTGGCACGAAGTCATTGTCGGCCGTACACGGCATGTAGATCAAGCCGGCGTACGAACCGCTCGCGTCGGCTGGGCCGGTGCGGCCGGCCATGACATTGGAATCGCAGTACACCGGATAGACCGGATCGGTCAGCGCAACCACGCAATCGCTGGCGAAAATTTCCTGCACATTGCCCGAGTCGCACTTGGACCCGTCGGAGATAAAAATCTCGTCGCTGTGAACCTGCACGCCGCGCGCGCCAAAGTCGTGCTCGGCAATGGCTGCGCGCAAAAAATCTTGGCCCTGGTCGGGCGGATAGCCCTGTAAGGTATCGTCGTGGGCCATTTCCTCGACGGCCTCTTTCATCGCATCGACGATCGGCCGCGGGATGCCCTTAACCACGTCGCCGATCCCGAGGCGAATCACATCGGCCTGCGGGTGCGCGGCGGCAAACGCATCGACCCGGCGGGCGATTTCTGGAAAGAGGTAACCGGCTTTGAGCTTGAGGTAGTGGTCGTTGATATGCACCATGACATTGCTTTCTTTTTTAGGAGTGAGCATAAAAATTTAACCATAAGACCCGCGATTTCAAGCGGAGGAGATTGACCCGTGGACCTAAGTTTTATGACCAGCGCCGGCGGCACCAACAATTGGAGCCTCGACGAATGCGCCCGTTGGGCCAAGGAGCACGATTTCGACTGCGTGCGCTTGAACGACTCCGGGGCGCTCGACTCCGACCACATTCTAGCGGTCGGGCCGGACGCGGTGCTAGAGACCTTGCGCCAGCACGGCCTGTACCTCGCCGCCCTCACCGCGCACTACAACCTGCTCGACGACGACCGCGAACAGGCCCGCGCCGCCCAAGCCAAGCTGCTCAAGGCCATTGCGTCGGCCCGCGCCCTCGCCTGCCCAGTCGTCGTCACCAGCAGCGGTGCACCCGTCCGCAACGGCCAGTTCTACGGCATGTTCTCCGCGGAACCCGGCAACCCCAGCGACCGTTGCGACGAATTAGTTGACCGCTTCCAAGCCATGTTTGAACCCGTGGTCCAAGCGGCCGAAGACAGCGGCGTCCGGCTCGCGCTCGACGTGGCCGTGCGCATGGGTCAGATCGGCTGCAATCCGGAGATGTGGGAAAAAATTCTCGACGCCGTGCCCTCAAATCACCTCGGCCTGTCCTGCGACCCTTCGCACTGGCTGTGGATGCACATCCTGCCGGTCGAAGACGTCATCCGCGACTTTGCCGGCCATTGGTACTACGCCGATGTCAAGGACTGCGAGATTAGCCAGCGGATGCTCTACCGCCAGGGCATCATCGGCAACTGGTGGTGGCAATACCGCGTCCCCGGCCGCGGCCAGCTCAACTGGAGCACCATCATCGGCGCGCTGTGGGAGTCGGGCTACGACTACGTGCTGTGCGTCGAAAACGAGGACCGCGGCTTCCCCGGCTTAGAGGGCTTTGCCTTTGGCGGCCAACACCTGCGCGGCTTGCTGCCGCCCAAGGGGTCTGGCTTTAAGCGGCAAGGAGGGCCTTGGCAGACGAGCGGGTGGCAGCGCAAGTAAGGAGTAGCTTGCCGTTAGGACCATTTGCCCTTCTATTATTTTATTTGCCACGCTGCAAACAGCCATAGAGGAGCCATGAGCACGGACAAAAACCGCGACTTCATCCGCGAAGCCATTGACGCCGACCTCAAAAGCGGACGCTACGACAGGGTCATTACCCGCTTCCCACCAGAGCCTAACGCGTACCTGCACATCGGCAGCGTCAAGGCCATCTCGATCAACTTTGGCATTGCCGCAGACTACAAAGGCCAGTGCAACCTCCGCTACGACGACACCAACCCCACGCGGGAAGAGCAAGAATACGTGGACTCTATGCAGGAGGACATTCGCTGGCTCGGCTTCGACTGGGGGCCGCAGCCGTACTACGCTTCCGATTACTTCGGCCAGCTCTACGAATGGGCCGTCGCGCTCATCAAAAAGGGCTTGGCTTACGTGGATGACCAGACTGCGGACGAGATCCGGGAAAATCGCGGCACGCTCACCCAGCGAGGCAAAAACAGCCCGTACCGCGACCGCCCCATCGAGGAAAATCTCCACCTTTTGGACCAGATGAAAAACGGCGCATTCCCCGATGGCAGCCGCGTGTTGCGCGCCAAAATCGACATGGCCGCGCCCAACATCAACCTGCGCGACCCGGTCATGTACCGCATCATGCACACCACCCACCACCGCACCGGCGACGCTTGGTGCATCTATCCGCTATACGACTGGGCCCACGGCCAGAGCGACTCCATCGAGGGCGTCACGCACTCGCTGTGCTCGGACGAATTCATCAACAATCGTCCCCTATACGATTGGTTTATCCAACAGCTCGGCATCTTCCCCTCGCGCCAAATCGAGTTCGCCCGCGGCAACATCACCTACACCGTCTTGTCCAAGCGATACATCCGGCAGCTCATCGAGCAAAAGCTAGTGGCTGGCTGGGACGACCCCCGGCTCTACACCTTGCGCGGCCTGCGCCGCTTGGGCTGCCCGCCCGAAGCCATCCGCCGCTTCTGGACCGAAGCGGGCATCGCCCGCCGCGGCAACAACATCGACATCGCCCTCCTCGAATACTGCATCCGCGACCAGCTCAACAAGACCGCGCCCCGGCGCATGGCCGTGCTCAATCCGCTCAAGGTCGTCATTGAAAACTACCCAGAGGGCCAAAGCGAGATGCTAACGGCCATCAACAACCCGGAAGACGAAAGCGCCGGCACCCGCTCCATCCCCTTTTCGCGGCAGCTCTACATCGAGCGCGAGGACTTTATGGAAGACCCGCCGCGCAAGTTCTTTCGCCTCGCCCCGGGCCGCGAAATCCGCCTGCGCTACGCCTATTTCATTACCTGTACCGAGGTCGTCAAAGACGACAGCGGCGCGGTCGTGGAGCTGCGCTGCACGTACGACCCGGCCACCCGCGGCGGCAACGCACCCGATGGGCGCAAGGTCAAGGCCACCCTGCATTGGGTCTCGGTGCCCCACGCGGTCCCGGCTAAGGTGCGGCTCTACGACCGGCTCTTCAAGGTCGAAAAACCGCTCGAAGCCCCGGCTGGGGGCACCTGGCTGGACAACCTCAACCCAAACTCGCTCAAAGTCCTCAACCCTTGCTATCTAGAGCCGTCCCTCGCCGACATGGCCCCGGGGGCCTCCTGCCAGTTTGAGCGGCTCGGCTACTTCTGCGCCGACGGCGAGGACCACGCGCCGGACGCGCCCGTCTTCAACCGCACCGTCACCTTGCGCGACACTTGGGCGCGGATGCAGCAGCGCTAGGCCACAGCCGCGCATGCGGATTTCGCGCCTCCTACCGGCCCTGCTACTGGCGGCCCTGGTTGCCGCCGAAGAGGTCGTCGTGCCGGCCGGCCCCTTCACCATGGGCATTGATCACCCGCGAGCCACCGACGAAAAGCCCAGCCGCCGAGTCTATCTGAGCACCTTCTCCATCGACCGCTACGAAGTTACCAACGCCGGCTTCGCCGCCTTTGTCGCCGCCACGGGCTACCGCACGGCTGCAGAAGAACGCGGGGCCGAAAAGGCCGACGGCATTAGCTGGCGTCAGCCCCACGGCCCGGACTCAGCGGCCGCTCCAAGCCATCCGGTCGTCTATGTAAACTGGCAAGATGCCCAAGCGTATTGCGCTTGGCGCGGCCAGCGACTCCCCACTGAAGCCGAGTGGGAAAAAAGTGCGCGCGGCAGCGATGGCCGCCTTTGGCCTTGGGGCGTGGCTTTTGCCGCTGGCCGCGCCAATCTCTGGGGTGTAGAAGACGGCTATGCCGGGCTGGCCCCGGTCGGTTCTTTCCCCTCAGGGGCCAGCGCGTATGGCGCGCTCGACATGGCCGGCAATGTCTGGGAGTGGTGCGCCGATTGGTACGACGCCCAGTACTACGCCACCGGCCCGACCAAGGACCCGCAAGGGCCGGCCGCCGGCCGCTTCAAGGTCCTGCGCGGCGGTTCGTGGATCAACCCCGGACCGACGCTGCGCAGCATCAACCGCTTCGAGGTCCTGCCCGTAGAGCGCAGCTCCTATATCGGCTTTCGCTGCGCCCGTTCCCATGCTCCTTAGTACCCGCGCCTGTTGCGCCCTGCTGGCCTTGGCCGCTTGCGCCCCCGTACCAGACCCCACCCCGGTGCGCTTTACCGACGTTGCCGCACAGTGCGGCCTCGATTTCCTTATGCACTCGGGTAGCCGGGTCAAAAACCATATCATCGAGTCCAAGGGCGGCGGTGGTGCCTTCCTCGACTACGACGGGGATGGCTGGCTCGACATTTACTTGATCAACGGCTCGCGCCTCGGAGGCTATCCCGACCCGGCCACGGCCCCGACCAACGCCCTCTACCGCAACATGGCCGACGGCACCTTTGAAGACCATACCCGCATGGCCGGCGTCGGCGATGCGGGTTGGGGCATGGGCTGCGCTGTGGGCGACTACGACAACGACGGTGCGAGCGACCTCTACGTGACCAACTACGGCCCCAATGCCCTCTATCACAACGAGGGCCGTGGCACCTTTCGCGAGGTCGGCCAAGCGGCCGGCATTGACCTAGCCGATTGGAGCACCAGCGCAACCTTCGGCGACTACGACCGCGATGGCGACCTCGACCTCTACGTGGCCCAGTACTTGCACTTTGCGCCCGAGCGCGTACCGCCTCGGGGCGGGATGTGGAAGGGGGTTCTCGTGTTCGCCGGCCCGCTCGGCCTCGCCGGCGCACAAGACGCCCTCTACCGCAACGAGGGCGACGGCACCTTTCGCAATGTCACCGGCCAAGCCCATGTCGAACAAGCAGAGCCGACCTACGGACTTGCCGCACTCTTTTGCGACTACGACCGCGACGGCGACCCAGACCTCTACGTGGTCAACGATTCCGCGCCCAACTTCCTCTACCGCAACGAGGGCGGCACCTTCCACGACATTGGCGTTGCGGCCGGTGTGGCCCTCAGTGCCGCGGGGACGGCGCAGGCCGGCATGGGCATTGCCTATGGGGATTACGACCGCGACGGGTTTGGGGATTTTCTGGTGACCCATTTTGAGGACGATTACAACACCCTCTATCGCAATCGCCGCGACGGCACCTTTGCCGTGGCTAGTGCTGCAGCCGGCCTCGCCGAGCCGAGCCTACCCCACTTGGCCTTTGGCACCTGCTTCCTCGATTACGACAACGACCAAGACCAAGACCTCTTCGTCGCCAACGGCCACGTCTATCCCCAAATACGCCACCTGAACCCGGACGGGTACGCCGAACCCAACCAGCTTTTCGCCAACGAGGGACCGACCACGGGCTACCGATTCGCCGCGGTCGCGGCCGGGGATTTGAGCCTCCCTACCGTCAGCCGTGGCGCGGCTAAAGGAGATTGCGACAACGACGGAGACGTGGATCTGCTGGTGTTCAATCTCGACGGCCCGCCGTCTCTGCTGCGCAACGACAGCGGCAACCAACTCAATTGGCTGAGCCTGCTATTGGTCGGTACTGCGTCCAACCGCGATGGCATTGGGACGCAGATCTCAGTGGTCAGCGGCGGAGTCGAACAGATCGCCGAGCGGGTCAGCGGGGGCAGCTTTCTCTCGCACAGCGACGGGCGCGTCCACTTTGGTTTGGGCGCGAACACCCTAGCCGAGCGCATCGAAATCCACTGGCCTGCGGGCCGCGTCCAGCGCCTAGAGGATGTGGCCGCGAATCAGTTTTTGGTGGTGGAAGAGCCAAGCCGCTAGAGCGTCCCTTCATTGCTCCCGCGCCAATCGCGCCAACTGTTGTCGCGCCTGCGCGTGCTTGGGGTCGCGTTGCAAGACGCTGGCCAAGGCGCGCCGGGCCGCGTCCGCTGAACCGTGGCGCACCAACAGCAAGCCTTGGCTGTAAAGGGCTTCCACGTCGCCGGGATCGATCTCAACACACGCCTGAAAGCTGCGCCAAGCCTTGCGCGGCTGCGCCAATTGCACGTGCGCCAATCCGAGCAAATAATGGCTGTCGCGGTGATCGGGGTCGCTGGCCAAGGCGCGCTGGCTGGCGAGCACCGCGGCCTGCGGGTCGCCAGCTTGGTACGCCAGTTTGGCCGAGCCGTGATGCGCCCGCACCGAAGTAGCATCCACGCCAAGTGCTTGCCTAAAGAAATGGTGGGCAGAGTCCGGCTGACCGCTGGCTGCGTACGCCTCGCCTAAGAGGCAGTGAACCTCCAGATGGTTCGGCGCCAGCGCGAGCGCCCGTTTGAGGGCTGCGATGCCTCGCGTGGGCTGGTCTCGATGCAGATAGACCATGCCCAAGCGAATGTGCGCCCGCACGTGAGAGGAATCAGCCGCCACGGCGCGGGCCAGCAGCACGGCGGCGCGCTCCCAAGACCCGCGATTGGCATTGCGTAGCCCCTCCTTGTAGTGCCGGTCTGCCACACTCAGCCGCTGGAAGTCGGCCGCGGCGGCCGCGGCCCGATCCGGTTGCCCCACCTGCGCGTATGCCAAGCTCAACAGGTAGTAAATGCTGTGATCTGTCGGATTTAACTGGCAAGCGCGTTCCAAGGCCGCGACTGCTGCGAGCTGACGCTGCTGCTTGGTATAGACACCGGCCAAATCGACGAGGGCCGCTGCGTTTTCTGGGGCCAAGGCCAAGACCCTTTTGAACCCGACCGCGGCCGCGGCCAAATCGCCGCTGCGGGCCAGCAAGTCGCTGCGCCGGTACAAGGCTTTGGCGTGGTCGGGTTGCAATTCGAGCACCGCGTCGTACGCGGCCAACGCCCCCTCAAAGTCCGCCAGAGATCGACGTGCCTCCCCGAGGCGAAAGTGATAGTGGGGTTGGTCCGCGCTCCGTTCAATGGCCCGCTGAAAACAGGCTGTCGCGCCCTCGTACTGGTGCTGCATCTGCAAGGCGGTGCCCAGCGCGTAGTGAAAGTCGGCCGCTTCCGGTGCTAGGGCTACGGCGCGTTCAAACGCGGGTACAGCCCGCTCGTTTTCTCTCAAGCGGGCATGGGCCAAACCCTTGTAGAAATGCGCCTGCGCGAGGTCTGGCGCAGACGCGACGGCTCGCTCTAGCACGGCGCGGGCCTTGTGGTGCCGGCACTGCTTGAGCAACGCCCCCCCGCGCTGGCTCAACAGCGCGCCCCACTGCTGAGCCTTGCGCGCCAGCAATGAATCCGGCAAGGCCCGTGCTAGCGGCTCGGGATAGACGCGCACCTCGTGGCCGCGCTGTTCTCGCAAGGCCGCCAACAAGGCTCCGCGCTCGCCCTCCATCAGGGCGGCTGGGTACTGGTTTTGGTAATAGGCCCGGATCTCGTCTGTGGCTCGCTGCGTGCTGTCTGCGCCTTGGGCGCGGGCCTCCGCCAGCAACAAATGGCGATCTATGATTAGCTGGAGATATTGGCGTCTAACTGCCGGGGCATCTTGGGGCTGCCCCGCGTCCAACAGGCCGAGGTCTTCGGCTGGAAGCTGCTCGACGTAAGTGCGCAGCGCGTCGGCCCCAATCCGGTGCGGCCCAACCTCGGCGACAACGGGCGCGTCGGCCGGCTTACACGCCGGCAGCAGACCGGCCCAAATGATCCACCACAACGCACTCTTTCCCCACTGCATCTGAATCAATAGACGAGCGAGATAGTGCCGACCCGACTCGCGGTCTCTGCGTCCGTGTCCAGTGAGATGCGGTAGATGTAGTGGCCCGCCGGCACCGGCTGGCCCGCGTCGTCGCGGCCATCCCACACTGGCACGGCAGCGCCGCGGTCGAACAAGCCGCGAATCGCGCTTAGCTGCTTTAGCTGGCGCACCGGTCGGCCCGCCAGATCATAGATACCAACGGTGAGCGCGCGCTGCACCGACACGTCGTGTAGCTGGAAGCGAAACTCAGCCGCGTCGTTGAGGCCGTCGCCATTGGGCGTGAATGGATTGGGGGCGATGCGAACTTGTGCCAGCGGATTCGCGCCCAACTCGTCGGTGCGCACCCCGAGGGAATTGCCCGGAAAGTCGATATTGGCGTCCCCGGGGTCGATGAGCTGTTTGACGCCATAGCTCTCGCTGTCGGAGACCCAGCCTTGGAACTGGGTTCCATAGCGCACCACGTGGGCGGCGAACTCCACCTCGATGAGCTTGAACGTGTCGTCCGTGCCCGCTAGCTTGGGCAGGGCCACGACGATGCGATCGTCGAGGATTTCGACCGGAAAATCGCTGCCCAAGGCGACTCCATCCACGCGCACGGCATGTACGGCCTCGGCGCGGGTCAGCGTGAAAATTTCCAGCCGATCAAAGCCGGTGTCCCCTAAAGCAAAAGTCGGGCGCACGCTGTAGGTGAAGTTCGTGCTCTCGCTGCGCGAGACGTCCTGCGGCCAAATCTCCCCGACGACCTCTAAGGCGGCCGGCGGCGCGAACTGAATCTCTAGCTCGCGCAGTGCGCCGGCCTGATGCAGGCTCGACAGGAAGATGACCTGAATCTGCAAATAGCGCTCGGGGCCGGGCGAGAGGATTGGGGTGCCGTCTGCCCACGCTGCAGCCTCTAAGGTAGAATCGCGCTGACCGGCCGTCAGCGCGTAGGGGGCCGACCAGAAGCTCCAGTTTTCTTCGTCGAGAGTCGTAAAGCGCACGGACAAATCGGCGCGTTCAAACTCCTTGCGGATTAGCTGCGTCGGCTCGCCTTCTATGTTGCTGGGCACCCAGTACAAATTGGGGTCTGGGTCGCGGCCCGAGCGAGTGCGAATAATCACGCTAGACCCCTCTTCAAACGCGCCGTCCCAGCGGATCTTGCCCCACGCCACGGGCGTACCAAAGTCGAGCACAGCCGTGGTGTACACGGCGCGTTCGACAAAGCCCTCGCCAAAAATTTCAAATTCGGCGATCTCCCAGTTTTCAATCGGGTTGAGCGGACGCACGGCCACCCATTGGACCTGCTGGGTTGGGAAGCGAATATCGACGATCGGGTCCAAGTTTTCGGTTTCCTTGCTCAGAGTAATCAGTCGCGCGTCGTTGGGCGGATCCACGCGGCGGCTGCTTATCCTGGCGAACCAGCGATTCGCAGGAGTGCTCAAATAGCAATGGGGCGCAAAGTTGTTGAAGCTGTTGGCCGCCGAGACCTCGTACCACGGCAGAAAGTTTTCAGTGAAATCCTCCTCGGCCAAGTCTTCTTGGGCCAGTCGCGGCTCTCCCATCAGCGCGAGCAGCTCGTCGATTTTGGGGTTGGCAGTGCCCAGCCGCGGGTAGAAGCGGATCCGGTTGATAGGGTAGTTGACGCCCAACTCGACAATCGAATTCTGGACGTACAACCGACTCTGGATCCCGCTGCTTTCGCTGGTGCTGACGTTAAAAAACGCAGCCGTGTTGGGGTCGCCATCGAACATGGGGGCAACCTGCACCAATTGGGTAGAGATGTCGCTGCAGCTCCCGCTGGTGGTGATGTTGTTGGAAATGCCGCGGGCAATGCGGGTGCGGACATCGGGGTGCGCCAAGTTCAAATCCGGCGGCACGAAAAACGGGCGCATCCACTGCCCGTCGGCCGCATCGACGATCTCGTTGAGCGTATCTTCCCAAGTGGCATACGCGATGTTGGAAGCCACCGGCCGCATCTCTATCGGCGTACCCGCACTGTCGAGCACTGCGTAGTGGCCCGGCTCAAAGGACAGGGCCGCCATCCAAGCATTGCCGTCTTTGCCGCCGAGCTTGTACGCGTTGAAAGCGAGGGCCGGCGAAACGATCAGCACGCCGAGCAAAAGACCAACAAAGAGCATATCCCGACCTCGACTTTTGAGGGGTGGAGGGCGTGAATGCAACATACTAAAAAAACCCCCGCTATGCACTCTTTGGGCTAGGTTCTATATTAGCAGGTCCATTCCTAACAGGCAGGTTTTTATGCCTTATCGGCTCATGTTGGGCATTCTCTGGGGTGCGCTGGCGTTCGACGCCGATCTGCTGGCTCTCGATACCCTGCGGGTGGGCAACAACGGCAACGTCTCTTGGGCCGGGCAGACCTTCGGCTCAGCCGTCCAGCCGCTCCCCGCCGAATACAAGGTCAGCCGGTTCTCGACCGAGGTCGGCAATGTACCGGGCAACATCATCGACCTGTCCAACCTAGCGGTGGTAAGCCCCCAAGTACTGGTCAAGACCCTCATCCAAGCACCGCCCGAACTGCTCGCCGGAGAACGGGCCCTAGCCGAGGAAAAACTGCTAGACGCGCTGTCGTCCCTGTCAGGGACGACGGCGATTACGCCTTCCCAGCGCGAGGGACTCTCCCTGATTCGCATTGATTTTGCCGCCGACATTCCCCTCGACGAGGCCGTGGCACAGGTCGCCGCGGCCCTAGCACCAGTGCGCTCGGCAGGCGTTGATCCACGCATCCTGCCGGTCTTGTTAAGTCCAGACCACGTCGTCCGCGGCGAGAACGTGGCCCTGCGCGCCCTCGGGTGGGGCGGCGGCATTACGGCACCGGCCATCAAGGATGTGCCCGCATCTACGCTGGAGGCGACTCTGCTGGAACTGATCGAGCCGGGCGGGGCCGAAGACGCGTTCGCCCGCAAGGGGGCCTTCGGGGCCTTGGGCACCTTTATCGTCCTCGACCTCGGCAGCCCCATTGGCATCAACCGCATCCGCTTCTATCCGCGCAACACCGTGCAAAGTGCGCCCCAATACCCCTTTCAGACGGATTTTATCCGCCAGTTCGAGTTGCTCGCTCACGACGGGCAAAACCTCGTCTTAGACGGCACCGGACGCCTCGTACCCCAACTCGACGACTTCGAGCTACTGCTGAGGACGACCAGCAACGAAGAGTCGGTAGTGGAAGTGGTGATTGACCCCGCCCAAACCGCGCGCTTTGTGCGGCTCAAATCCACGTCCTCCTTTCCCTATGAAATCGACGAGTTCGAGGTTTTCGGCGAGGGCTTTATCGGCACTAGCCGCTACCTCTCCCACGTGTACGACTTGGGCGCGCCAGCCACTTGGGGCCACATAAGTTGGGGCGAAAAAATCGTGGATTTGCGCGCCCGCAGCGAGCCGACCGACCCCACTCCCCAAGCCAGCGCTTGCCGCGTCGAATCCGCGGTGTTCACCACGCCCGACGCCATCCCAAGCGACTACGGCGACTGCGCCCCAACGGCGCGTTTTACCGCGGACCAAGGCTACACCAACGTGTACGAGTGCTTCCAGACCCACTGCGGCGCGAGTGTGCTGCCGGGCCGCCAGCAAAGCACGGAGCCGGCCAGCGAACCCTCGCGCCAGCTAGGACGTGCCAGCGGCATCTCCGAGATCATCGTCCGCACCCGCACGGGCACCGACCCTACCCCGGTGCTGTACAAGCGCGGCAACGTGCAGCGCGTGTCAGACGACCAACTCGCCACCTCCATTGACTTCCCGGGCGAACAGCTCGCCCGCGACGAATACCTCGATCTCGTGCCCGATCTCGAAGCCGTGCCCCCGCAGGTTTGGGGCAAGGGGGAAATCGAAGAGGACCTGCAAAACTGGAGCCCTTGGTCGTCGCCCCACCAAGGCGGGGAACGGGAGGGCGGCACGCCGGTTTTGTCGCCGGGCCCGCGTCGCTACATCCAGTTTTCCGTCGATTTCCTCAACAGCGAAATCAACGCGACTAAGGCGTTGGAACAGCTATCCATTGAATACTTGCTGCCGCCGATAGCCGAGGAACTCGTCGCCGAGATCTTCCCGCGGGAGGTGGAGGTCTTTGAATCGGTGGATTTTACCTATGCAGTGCGCGCCAAAATGGAGTTCGCCGGCGTCAAGGGGTTCGACACCTTTGAGTTGCTGACCTCCAGCCGAGTGCTGGGCATCGACAAGATCGAGATATGGGAACTGCCCGACCGCCTAGTCGCCGAGCAGGCCCTGAACGCCGACATCGCGACCGCTCCCAATGGCCTGTCCGCGGTCCAGACGCCCGACGGCACCCTCCACGCCCTGCCCTATACCGTAGAGTCCGCAGACGGCGGCTCCTTTGTCATTCAAGCGGTAACTGAGCGCAACGCGATCGTGCGCTTTCCCCAAATCACCCGGCCCGCCGATGGCGGCCAGATACTGCTAAAAATCAAGTTCCGCGGGCGCGTGCTGCTGTATAGCACCTTGTTCCGCGGACAGGCCGTGCTGTCGTCGCAGGCCGGCAGCATCCAGCGCATCTCTGCGGGCAACGCCGACTTCTTAGGGGAAGGCGACCTGCCCACGGCCTCTGGCATCACCGTGTTAAGTCCAGACATCAACAAGGGCGACCTGTTCGGCTCCTTTGCCGTCGAGCCGAGCGTGTTCACCCCCAATGGCGACGACATCAACGACGCCGCGACCATCGGCTACGACATTCTCGCGGTGACCCGACCAACCTCCGTCGCAGTGCATGTTTTCGACCTGTCTGGCCGCCTCGTAAAGCCGCTCTACTCAGGAGCGGATCTGAGCGGTCACTACGACCACCTGTCTTGGGATGGGCGCGACGCCGACGGCAATCGGGTGCCACCGGGGCTGTACTTGGTGTCGCTCTCGGTAGAGGGCGATGCGCGTCAGACGAGTAGGGTGCGCCCGGTAGGCGTGGCGTACTGAGGGAATTTGGACGAGGACATTGGCGTGGAAGGGCTGTTGGCGGGGCGTCGTTCAAACGCTGGCTCGAAGCCAAGCGCGCGGGACGGGGCGTCGCGCTCTACAAATGCTAGCGACCAGCCCCCCGCAACTGCCCTTCCCACTGCTTTTTAAGCTGCTCAAAAATCTCCGCCGAGCGCCCCTCTCGGTAGTACTCGGTAAACTGCTCTAAGTGCTGCACCCCTTTGAGCGTATCCCCCAAGACCATGTACAAATGGCCGGCCAAGCGATTGCCCTGATAATGCGCTGGCTGAACGGCTAAAATGGCCTGCACCTGTTCCATGGCGGCCGCCGCGCGGTGCTCGACGATATACTGGGTGGCCAATAGAAATCGGGCATCGACCGCGTCCAGGTTGTGAGCAATCACTTGCCGCAAATGGGCCTTGGCTTGATCGGCCTGATCGGCGAAGAACAGCAAGCGGGCCAAGCGGTAGCGCGCCGCAGCATGCAGCGAATCCACCGCTATGATCTGCCGGTATTCGGCGCGGGCTGCGTCCAAGCGATCTAGCCGCTCGTATAGCTCGCCCAACTGAAAGCGCGCCTGTAGCGAATCCGGCTTGGCGGCTGCGAGCTCCTCATAGGCGACCGCGGCTTGCTCCCATTGTCCCAACTGGGCGTGGGCATAGCCGAGCCGCCCGTAGAGGTCTGCCGCGTCCGCGTCCTCGGCGTTTAACAAGCTCTCGTAGGCCGCGATCGCTTCGGCGTAGCGGCCGGTCCGCAAATGGACATTCCCCAGTGCTAGACGCGCCCGCGCAACTTCGGGGAAGCGGCCGATGAATTCGCCGTATGCAGCAATGGCCCGGTTGTATTCGCCGCTCCGGGCATACAAAGAGGCCAAATTGAAACGCGCCCACTTGAGGTCCGGGTTGAGCGTCAGCGCTTTCTCATAAGCGGCCCTAGCATTGATCGGCAGACCCTTTTTCTCGTACACGTAGCCCAAGCGATAGTGCGCGTGAGCGTCGCCCTCCACATTCATCGCCCCCACCCGGAAATTGCATGCGACCGCCAACAGGAATGCGGCACCGCAGCCGACGAGCAGGTCGCGGTACGCCCCCCGTTGCCACAGCAGGTAGAGCTCTCTCCCACCATAGGCGGCAAACATCAGTAGGATGGGGACCACAGGCAGGCGATAGCGCGCGCTAATGAAAAAAGCCACCACCGTCAGCATGTACGCACCAGCGAACAAGGCGAGCAACAAGGGGGCGGGGCGGCGCAGCAAGCCGTTTCGATAGCTCAGACCCAACCCCACCAACGCGAGCGGTGCCAGCAGGCCAAAGGGGAATGCCACGCCGTACTTCCAAAGTAAGACTTGCAGCAACGGCGCGTACTGGCGGGCAAAGTACAGGTCCTGATTGCGGCCAATCTCGTCGCCATGCCAAAACAGATACAACTTGTACAGCAGCAGCTTCAGGTAGGCAACAGGCTGCTGGCGCATGAAATCCCAAGACTCGGCCAAGAAAAAGCGGGATTGGGCCGAAGGCTGGGTCGCGCCGGCCTCCACGCGCGGCCGCACGGTTAATTCCAGCCACGCCGGCCCCGGCTGGATCGCCACGGTCTCGTCGTACTGGGCGTTGTTGCCAATGTAAAAATTGAGCCCCGCGTTGGAAGAAATAAGCACCCAATCGCCGCCCACCCAGTAGTTGCGCAAGGTGACCGGCGCGATGGCCAAAGCGGTTCCCAACAACAGCACGGCCCCCTCCCTAACCGACCGACGCACCCATACCAACCACAGCGCAGCCACCGGCACAAACGCCAGCACATTCGCCACGCACAGCGCGGAAAGGCCGAAGCAGAACCCAGCCAGCAGCAGCCGCGGCGGCGGCCCCTCGGCCGCCCACAACAGCGCCCATAGTGCGAGCAGGTTTAACACCAGCGCGAGGGCTGGCGGCAGCAACTCGGCCTCAAAGAAGATGAAAGGCCCGTAGCAAGCGGCTAGCCCGGCCGCCAGATAGCCTACGGCAGGAGAAAAGACGCGCCCCAAGCGGAAAATCAGCAGGCACAGGGTGGCCCCCAGCGCGGCTTGGACCAGCCGTGGCAGGGTAAAACTCGGCTCAAAAAGCGCGTAGAGCGCGCCGAGGAAATGCGGATAGAGCGGGGGCTGCCAAAAGGGCTGATCGCCGAAGTGGCCGAGGGCCATAGCCGCGGCCGCTTGGGTATAGGTTTTGGCGTCGACGAGGGGAAAATCGTAGAACGGGCTGCGCTGGCTCTGGAAGATGTACAGCAGCCGTAGCGCAAAGGCCGCGCCCCAGATGAGCGCGAGTTTTCCCACCGCGCTAGATGCCCAAGCCGGCGTACACCGTGATAAAGCCCTCGGTCACCGTCCGGGTTTTGATGTCTGGATCTTCAAAGTCGCGCGCGTCGAACTTCAGGCCGACCTGCGTGGTCAGCACGTAGCCCTGATATTCGGCCACATTGGTGATTTGGCCGGCCGTAATGAAGGACTGGAAGTTGTTGATCGCGGCCTCCAAATCCCTAAGCAACACGTATTCGACTCCGGTCGCGATGGTCGTGCGACGCATCACGGGCAGTTCTACGACCACGCCGAATATCTCGGTCAGCTCTTCGCGGTCGTCCTTGGTAAACAGGTCGTAGGTCTGGCGGCGGTATTCGCTTTTCCATCTCGGCAGCACCCGCAGGCGCGACAGCTCGACGAGATAGTCGGCCTTGTTGATGACGCCTAAGAAAAACTCCTCGTCGTCCAAGCCAAACTGGGTGCGCGCCGTTTGGCCAAGGCGCTGGTGCCACAGGTCGTATTTGAGCGAATTTTTAATCGTCAAATCCTCTAGCGGTTCGTAGGTGTGGCCGATGTACAGGGAATTATTGAGCGCGTCGCGCGCCAACAGTGGATCCAGAACTTCCACGTTGCGGGAGTCGCGCAGGGTGTTGCGGTTGTCCCACTGGATTAGGTTGTCTGGAATGTCGTCCTCCACGCTTTTGAGCACTTCCATGACCTTGAGCCGCCCCCAATTCGGATGATCCACATCGACGGTCAGCACGCCGTAGGTGGCGCGGTTGCGCTGGTCTGAGGTGATCCGCTCCTCGCGCAAATGCCCAATGGTCGCGCGGATTTCCGGGGTGATATGGACGCCGGCGTACCCGTTGAAACCGCGGCGGTCGCGCTTGTAGGGAAAGTCCGGCTCGTTGTCGTTTTCAAAGCGATCAACCCAGCCATTGTTGTTGGCGTCAATACCGTAGAGAAATTCGGGACGATCGACATGTTGGCGGAGGAAAGGCTCATCGTAGTCCGGGATCAGATTGATGACGCGGCCGTTGTCGTTTTGGTTGAAGTCGGGAATGAAATCGTTGTTTTCGTCCCAACCCGGAAAGACCGCGCGATCTACCGACAGGGCGTCGTTGCGACCCCAATCTGGGATGCGGTCTTGATCGTCGTTGTCCTCGACAAATTCCACCAAGAACCGCTCGTTGCCGCCCGGGTTGTGGTCGGCAAAATAACCAGAGTTGTAATCGATGAAACCATCCTGCTCGCTGATGTACGTCGAAGTGGCGTAATCCGGGTCCATGCGAAACGCCTCGGCAAAAAAGAAATACGGCGCAGCGCGCTTCCACAGGTTGAGCATGAAGGCGTCCGCCGAGGGCTTCGCGGACGTACCCGACGAGGTGCTGTGATCGGTATTGCCCTGGTTGGCACTCGGATAGGGATACTTGCGATACGTGCGGCTGTTGTCCCACTCGCCGTACAAGTGGAAGCCCTGGACATCTTCCAACGCGAGCGTGAACCCAAATATCTGCGTCGCAGTAGGCAGGCCGTACTCAAACGAGACGACCCGCAGATTGGTGTTGTCCCTGACGTTGCCCGTAGCCCGCGCGACCAGCAGGAAGATGGGGTCGTTGCTGCGGCCAGTCTGGCGGTTGGACGTAGCTTGTACTTTGTAGTCGTTGCCCAGCACCAAGTCGAACTGGACCTTGCGAATCTGCGATTTGTCCTGCGATGCGACTAATAAAAAATCCGCGCTGTTGAAATCGTAGCGCAGGCGGATTTGCTCGTTGCCATCGGCCGAGATAAAGCCCTCCTGCGGAAAGCCGCCTTCGACGACCGGCTCAAACCCAATCTCCTTGCCGCGGTCCACGCTGCCGTCCAAATAGGTGATGATGATATCCGAGCCAGCGCTGAAAAACGCTGCGCCGCCCTCGCCATCGGCCGGCGAGTCGTCGCTGAGCAAAATTTCGATCCAAGAGATGGCTTCGTTCTTCTGATCTACGGTCAGTTCGCCCGCAAGGGGATTGCCGCCGAAGCCGTCGGTGAGGGTGTTCGACTGGTGGGCGTTGACGAAATTGAACCCCAGCGTGGTGAAATCCCCCACCTGAACGGTGGTGCGTCCCCCCATCAGCGAGGTGTTGTTGGTGCGGTTGATGCCCTCGACATTCGTGCCCGAGCCGCCCGATTCACTCAGCCGCGAATACAGGAAGGTGAGCAAGTATTTGTCCGTGGCTAAGTCGAACTGGACCCCGTCGAAATCGGGCTTGGAAAAGGTCATGGGCGTCAGGGTCGTGCGGATGCCATTGCCAATGGTGAGGGCGTAGTGATACTCGCCAATGGAGTCCGAGGCGATCAGCAGGCTGTTGAACCAAGTGCCGAAGCGGTTGTCCTTGAACAGCTCGTTGCCGCGCTGCAAGGGCTGGCTCTGGCTATTGTTGTAGATGAGCCAGCCGCGATTGACGAAATTGCCAAAGAAGTCGTAGAAGTAGCTGCCCTCCAACGCCACGTCAACGTAGCGCTGGTATGGCGTGCGGGCGTAGTTGGAATACTCCCACTGCCGCCAGCGGTACTCGTTGAAGAGCTCCTGCGGGATGTACCACTTTTTTACGGCCGGGTCTATCGCATCAAAAAGAACGCCCGAACCCTGTGGTTCAAACGTGGTCCGGCCCCCGCGCTGGACGCCCAGCCGACTGCCGTATTCTTGGGCACTGGCCGCGCCGGCTAGGAGGCAAAACAAAGACGCAATAAAAAAAGGCGATCTCATACTGGACTCCTTAAAAAATAAGGCGATGGGCTTGGCTAGCCCATCGCCTGTAAATCTAAACCGAATGCCGGGTCGAGCCAGCAGGATCTAGTGGTTGAACTCGGTTTTGATGCGGCCCCAAGAGCTGGATTCAACGGAGGTGGAAGCGGAAGCGGCACCCCAGTCGATGGCGTCGTCGAGCTCGCTCAGGACCATGTCGTTGTCGGCGCGGCAGCAGCCATTGGGCGACACCGACCAGAAGCCCTGATAGTCTTCGAGAGCGGCCCCGCCGGGAGTGTCGAAGTCGCCGAAGGTCCAGCTAATGGCGATGATCTGGCCTTCTTCGAGGTCGGTCTCTTCAGCCGCCTCCCGGTCGCCATCGTCGGGAATGAAGTCAAAGGGCCGGATCCAAGCCTCGTAAAAATACGTGCTCTCGCCGAACTCTTCTCCTTCAAACGTGTACGCGAACTTCCAAGCGTCGTTGTTGTCGGGATCGAGGACCCAGTCAAACGGGGGATTGTACCCGCCCCACGCGCCAGCCGTCGGCGGCATGGACCAATTGTACCCCACCTTGAGGATGCCGCCTTCCTGCCCGGGGGCATAGCCGCCGCCGCCCTCGACTTCGGGGTGGGTCGGCGACACGTAAATTTCCCAAGCGTCGTCGGCCCACCAAGCATTCGGCTCTTCGGCGTCGCGGGTGTGGACGTTGTCGAAGACCTCGGCCATGAAATAGAGCAGGTCGGTATTGTCGTTCCAGCCGACAATCTGCCGCACGCTCAGGTCGCTCACGTCGATCTCGCCGCGCAACTTGCTGTACACCGAATCCGAGTACTTGTCGTTGCCGACTTCATACGGGATTTGGGGCACGGCGGCCCAATCGGCGTGATTGCCGTCGATGACCGGTATGTTTTCATCCGGGAACTGCACGGCGAACAGGAGTTCGCCAGGCGGAAAGTGAGCCAGAGCCGGTAGCGAAACCACCGCGGCGAGCAAGGCACTTACTAGCGTTTTGCGCATCTCCATCTCCTTGAAAATTTGGCGTAAAAGAAGCGAACTTGGGGCATATTACGTCTCAAGATACTCCCAACAACATTGAAAGTCAAGCATCTTTTCCCCCGTACCGCGCGCTCACAGCCGCCGTTACCTAAGCTTATAATTCATTGTTAGCAAAGGAGTTACCTACTTCTGATCCAATGCCTGACGAATGCGCTCGGCCTCGCGGTGCGCCGGGTCGAGGCGCAGCAAAGTAGTCCAAGCAGCGGCCATTTCCGCCACGCGCTGCTGGCCGCGGTACAGTTCGCCCAAGCGGTAATGCGCCTTAGTGGCCTTAGCGTCTAGTGCCACGAGTGCGGTGTATTGCCGGATGGCGTCCTCTGGGCGGCCGACGCGCTCGTAGGCGCGGCCTAAATTGTAGTGGGCCTTCAGATGGTGTGGTGCCAAACGCAGCACCGTACCATAGTGCTCTATGGCTTCCTCGTAGCGACCGGCTTTCTGGTAGGTCAGGCCGAGGTTAAAATGCGCTTCAACGTGGGTGGGATGCAGGGCCAGCGCGGTCTTGAAAGAAGCGATGGCCTCCTCGTAGCGCCGCGCCGCACTGTGCAGTATTCCGAGGTTAAAATGCGCTCGCAGGCGGGTCGGTTGAATGGCCACGGCCCGCTGGTAGTGGTGAAAAGCGCGGGCGTATTGCCCCTGCTGATAGTAAGTAAACGCGAGATTGTCG
This sequence comes from uncultured Latescibacterota bacterium, assembly GCA_958295495.1. Taxonomy (GTDB): domain Bacteria; phylum Latescibacterota; class UBA2968; order UBA8231; family UBA8231. The sequence continues at coordinate 3,763,602 of OY282352.1, read as the reverse complement.
TGGGCGCGGGCGTTGTCTGGATAATGCGCCAAGACTGCGGCAAACAAGCGGGCGTCGCTGTGCCAGTCGCGGTTGCGGACGATGGTGCGCGCACCGCCCAGCACCACCACGCCCAGCACCACCGCCCAAATCAGGCGTCGCTGGCCCGGACTTTTTCGCAGCCAGTACTGCCCGGCCCACCCCCAAGTCAGGGCCAGCGGGATCATGGCCAAGTGCAGATAGCGCTCGGCCATGCCGCTGGGTGCGAGAAAAAACAAATTGGCCACTGGCAGCAGACACGCGCCAAAGAATGCGCTGGCAAAGGCGAGAAAGCGCGAACGCGCCACCCAAGGCAGCGCGATCAACGCGGCACCCATAGCCAAGCCCGCGACAAACCACAGGTCCCAAGGCGACGTCACCGGGGGAATCGATGCATGCGAGTAATCCGCCGACAGGTGCAGCGGCGCGGCGACCAGCAGCAAATAGCGCGGTAGAATGGCCACGGCCGTGCCGAGCCGCTGCCACGGGCCGAGGTCGGCCAAAAAATTGGTAGAGACCGGCCCGGCAGGTGCCTCGGCCAACGCCAGCCAACGCAACCCCACCACGCCCAGCAGGGCCACCCCATATCCCCAGTGTCGCTTGCTCCAAGCCGCTACTCCCGCCCTTGAGTCGGCCAAGAAAAGCGCGACCGGCAAAACCATCGCCGTCTCCTTCGACAGGCAGGCCCCCGCGTACAGCAAATAGGCTAGTACGCGCCGCTGCCGATGCGCTAGCAAAGCACTCAGCGACAATAGGCTGGCCAGCAAGTCACCCCGTGCCGAGACCCAAGCCACCACTTCGGTCTGGAGGGGATGGCTCGCGTATAGCAAGGCGGCCCACAGCGCGGCGCGACCCTCGCCGAGCAGCGCTCTGGCCAATGCGTACAGGAGCAAGCTATTGACCGAGTGCAACAGGACGTTGGTCAGATGATAGCCCCAAGGGGCTTCCCCGAAGAGCTGAAAATCGAGGCCAAGCGAGAGCAAGGTGAGCGGTCGGTACAGCGCCAGCCCCATCCAGCTAGCGCCAAAAAGCTCGCCGAGGGCCAGCGCACGCACCGCGTCGCTGGCAAGGTACGCCGAGTCGTCGAAAACAAAGCCATTGCCCAAGGTGTTGGCGTAACACGCCAGCGCTAACGCGGCTATGTAGCTGAGATGCGAGATCGGCAACCGGATGCTAAAGCGCATGAGGGCATTTCCTTAAACAGATGTTTCTTTTATAATGCAACGTAATTATGGACACTCTAAGCAGAAACTTTGCCACCGCATGGACGGCGTTAGTCTTATCGCTCGCGTGCAGCCAGCAAGACGCACCGCCGGTAGCCCTGGTCGGCGACGTGCCCATCACGGGCGCACAGCTGCGCCAATTTGCGTCAGACGTGCTGCCGGGGCTGCGTTCGGCCCAGCAGGGACAGGCGGCGCGGCAGGATTACTTGCAGACCTTGATCGACCGCCAGCTCATGCTGCGCCAAGCGCGCGAAAAGGGGATAGACCGCGAGCCGGCCGTGTGGGTCGCGCAGCTACTCCAGCGGCGCACCTATCTGGCGAATCTGTACCGGAAGCGCGACCTGCATCCCCAAGCGCAAGTTACGGACGCAGACCTCGCCCGCTTTTTTGCCGAACAAGACCTCGGGCGCGAGCGCCTCATGACGGCCATTTTGGTCCAGACCAAAGCCGAAGCACAAGCGATCCAACGCCAACTCGCAGCCGGCGCTTCCTTTGCCGAACTCTCCGCCCAATACACGCTCGACCCACGCGCGGCCGCCCAGCGCGGCCGGATCGGCTTTGTCAATCGCTCCATGGCCAGCCGCCTTGGAGTTCCAGAGGTCGTATTCGATCACCAGCCGACCGGCATCGCATCCGAGCCGCTGCCCTTGGGCCGGCGCTTTCACTTGGTGCGCTTTATAGAGGATCGCCAAGTAGAGGTCGATAGCCAACGGGACTTGCTCGCTGGAGAGCTAGCCAAATTCAAGAGGCGAGAAGTCGAGCGCCAGCAGGTCGAGCTCCTCGCATACAAATTGGGCTGGCATTTGACTGCACCAGGCCTAGCCGCCCTGCCATCGCAAGCGAACGCGCCTTTGTTCATATACGAGGGCGGTCAGGTCTCCACCGAAGAATATCTAGAGATGCTGAAGAAGCATCGGGGAACGAGCCCCGAGGCACTGCAAGACAGTGCGACTATTGCGACTTTTGCGCGCCGCACCATCCTGCCGGAGCTCGTTTTGGCCGCCGCGGCTGAAAAGGCGGGCTACCACCAAGAGCGAGAGGCCGCCGCGCATTTGGCCAAGGCCGACGAAGAATTGCTGCTCAAGGCCGCGTATCAACGCCAAGTAAGCGATTCGGTTGCCGTAGTCGCAGCCGATGTCGAGCGCTATATCGCCGCGCATCCCGAGCGATTCACCATCCCGGAGTCCATCTGCTTTGACGAGCTGATCGCGCCCAGCTTACAAGAGGCGCAGCAGCTCAAAGAGACCTTGACCGGCCAAGAGGATTTGGCCGCTTTGGCCAAGGCCCGAGGTTTCCCACTGCGGCCGCGCCGCGCCGACGGCCTCGTCTGCATGCACCGCTACAACAGCATCCCGTACCCCCAGCTCTGGCGCGCCCTGCAACAGGTCGAGGTCGGCGTCCTAAACGGCCCCGTGCGAACCCGTGAGGGATTTGCCTTGTTCGTGGTGGTCCGCACCGAGCCGGCCCGCCCAGAGTTGCCCCAGCAGGCACGGCAACGGGCGCGGGCAGCGCTTGTACAGCAGGCCGAACAAGCGCGTTTTGACCAATGGATCGGGTCGCTGCGAGAAAAATACCGCCGCGAAATCGACATATCCGCCGAGCAACTCGCCGCCGCTCTGCCCGATTCGCTACTGGCCCGCCTAGTACCGCGCGAGTAAAACCTTGGAGCAAATTCCATGACCATCCAACGCCTACCCTTACGCTGGAGCCTGCCGTTGCTCCTTTTTTTGAGCCAAGCAGGAGCACAAGAGGGGTTTGAGCTAACCGCCGACGGCGTGGCCATAAATCGAGCCGCGCAATGGGAACACTGGACGCGGCCCAAACACGCCGTGCGCATCGACCCCCAGACCCATGCCCTCACGCCGCGCCGCATCGGCCAAGCGACCGACGCCATCCTAGACGTCGATCGCTTCCAGACCCTGATCGGCAACCAGAGTGCATACGACAAGCTGGTCAAAGAATTAAACCGCGCCGACCGGCCCATACCGCTCAACATCCGCACGGCTCCGGCTGCGGTGGCCGGGGTGCCGATCGTCTATCTAAAGGCCAATAAAAAGAAGAACATCGAGGTCGGCGATCCGATTATATGGTACTACTATCACGGCGGCATCCGCCAAGCCGGCACCAGCGTCGAAACCGCCGCGGCCATGCTCGACGGCGACCCTACGACCTACTGGGAACCCAGCACCCTAGTCTCCCGCACCGAATACGACGACCTCGCGTCGGCTGGGCCCATCTACTTTTTTGTCAAAGGCGACAATGGCCTAGAGCGGCGAGTAGATGAAGCCACATACAAAGCAGCCGCCCCGAGTGATCGCCGCGTGGAATACCACAATCACTCGCTCGAAAATTGGACGGTCGATATCGACTTAGGCCGGCTGGTGCCCATCGCCAAGGTGGTGCTGCGCTTCCTAGATCCCAGCGAGGGCGAGCCTTTCCGCCAAGTGCGTCTGCTCGGCACGCCTTCGGACGCGCGGGGTGCGGCTTTGTCGCTCATAGACCGCACCATTGCCCCGGTCGAAAACCAAACCTCGGTGGAGTTCAACCTCGACCCGGACGACGAAGGCCTATACCAGCAGCTCCACATTCTCCGCATCGCGGTCACCGACAGCAAGCTAGACAAGTTCGCAGTCGTTGCGGAAGCTGAGTTCGCCGCCCTGCCGCTCGACGAACAGGGTGGCATCGACTACCACATCGCCAACGCGGCCGGCACTGAGACCAAGGTCGCCCGCAGCATCTACGAGGCCGTTGCTCCCCAGCGCCGCGGTCGCCTCATCTACTACCGGCGCGAGCGGCCCCGCCTAGCGGCCGTAGAGGTGTGGACGCAGGGCGACAATATCGCCCTCGACGTCATCGGCGGCGGCGGCAGCGTCGAGCTAACCGGCACCTTTGGTGGCTTGCCCGGATTCGATGGCCGCTACGAGAGCAACTTTCTCCAATTCGTCTGGTCGTCCGACCCCCGCTTTGAAAACCGCGGCATTATGACCCTCGACCTCGGGGCGCGCTTCTGGCTCAACTACTTCCGCATGGTGGGCGGCATCAGCGGAGTAGATGAAATGGTCGTCCGCATCTCCGACGGCACCCGAGACTCCAATGGCAGTCTGAAGTGGCGCGAGATGCACCGCCAAAACGGCGGCACCGTGGAGAGCGAGTTTGAAAAGCTCGAGCAAGTGCGCTATCTCACCAGCCAGATATTCACCAGCCAAGCGGGCCGCGCCGGCGGGTACAACACCGGCGACCGCATCCGCGAGGTGCAGCTATTCGGGGAGGGCTACCCCTCTGAGGTCACGCTCACCTCGCCGATGATCAGGTTGCCCGGCTCGGTCATTCTCGGCCGCATCGAATGGGAGGCCGACCTGCCGGACTCAGACCGGGTCGACGTCCAAGTCCGCACGCGCACCGGCGACCGTCTCGTGGAAATCGTCGAGTACTACGGCAACGGCGGCGACCTCAAAACCGAAACCGACTACAACAACCTGCCGACCAGCTTTAAGGGACCGGTCGTCGACAAGCTGCAACCCGGCGGCGGCTGGAGTAGCTGGAGCCAGCGCTATACCCGCTCGGGCCAGTTTGTGACCTCCCCCAGCCCGCGCCGCTTCTTGCAGCTCCAAGCGCGGCTACTGTCCACCTCGCCCGACGTGGCGGCCAGCCTGCGCTCCATTGCCGTGGAATTTCTGCCCCCAGTGGCGCACCGGACCATCGCCGAGATCTGGCCCAATACGGTCGAGCCGCGGGAAATGCGCGAGTTCGCGCTCTACCTCAAACCCACCTTTGTGGAGCACCAGCCCGGGGGGCCGCCCAGCCGGCGCTTCGACGAGATTTTGCTGGACGCCGCACCCATAGAAACGCTCTCTATCGCCGACGTGGCCCTCGGTCGGGAGGAGGATTTGGACCGCGACCAACCCCGTCGCCTCTTCTCCGCCGCCAGCGCGGACGTGCTGATCGACGCGGCCACGGGCGATTCCCTGAAAATCTTCCCAGCGGCCACCGGCACCGGCCGGCGGTTGCTCCTCCCTGAAAAGGTGGCCTTGCAGGCCGCCAGCGACGACACCCGCACCTATTATCGGGTCGTCACCGAAGAGGGCGAGCAGGTGCCCGTAGATGGCGACGGCCGCATACTCAACGAGCTGACCTATCTCGGCCTGCCGCTCGAGGAGCAGGGCGACATCCTCTACTTCGCTCGGCGGGGCGGCGGCGTAGAGGCCGTAGAGGAGTTCGCATACCGGAGCTTGGCAGATTCGCTCCAAGGCGAAATTCGCCACTTCCGCCGATTAGTGGGCAAGGGCGGCGAATTTCCTTTTGACCAACAGGGAAACCCATTGACCCAAGCCGCGTACAATGCCCTGCCCCAGAGCCAGCAAGGGTCCATCGCCGCGGCCGGCGAACTGGTGCGGGTGCGCTTTCGCGCCTCCGTGCTGCTCAACGGCACCACCGTAGATGCTGCAATCCGCGATTCGGCTTTCCCCGACACCTATCAGCAAGTCGATCCAGGCGACGCCACGGCCCTGACGCCCAGCACGGCCCTGAGCATCTCCGTGCCCTTGTCTGACCGCGTCGTGCAGGGCTTTGCCATCGCGCCGAACCCTTTTACCCCGAATGGCGACGGCACCAACGATCAGGCCCACATAGGCTTCGCGCTGGGCAACCTCAATGCCGAGCGCACCATCCGGGTGCGCATCTTCGACTTGGCCGGACACCTCGTGTGGAGCGGACAGCGGCAGGGCTTGGGGGAACAGGTATTCACTTGGGACGGACGCGACGACGACGGACAGCTCATGCCGCCGGGAGCCTATCTCTGCAAGATAGACGCCGACGTGGATGCGGCCTCGGCGTCCCACACCAGCGAGACGCGCCTGATCGGGGTGGCGTACTGACGTCGCCATCCCGTCCTCTAGCCGTCTTTATGCAGCCATCCCCCCATCCCTCCGCACAGCGGCTCGGCCTCCGCGCCCTCCTCGTCGGCGCGGCCGGTGCTTGGGCCATTGGCACCGGCGTCCCGTATTGCAACATGGTGCTCCACGGCTCCCGGATCGCCTCGTACTTCAACACGCCCGCTGCCATTATCCTCTTCTTCCTGCTCGTCTTTGTCGTCAACTCCCTGCTGGGCCTAGTGCGCCGCTGTTGGATGCTGGGCCGGGCCGAGTTGGCCTTGATCTACATCATGTGGATCGTCGCCACCTCCATCCCCGAGTGGGGGCTTACCGCCTTCCTCCTGCCCGATATTACCAGCGTCATCTACTATGCCACGCCCGAAAACAACTGGGCCGAACTGCTCCATCCGCTCGTCCCAGATTGGCTCATTCCGCACCACGACTTCGACCAAATCAAGAACTTCTACGAGGGCGCGCCCCAAGGCGGGGGCATCCCCTGGGGATTGTGGCTACCCCCGCTAGCTTTTTGGCTGCCCTTCGTGCTGGCACTCTACTTGGCGATGATTTCCCTCATGGTCGCGTTGCGCAAGCAGTGGATCGAAAACGAGCGCTTGATTTTTCCGCTGGTCCAACTGCCCATTGCCATGCTCCAAGACGACGACGCCCGCCCGGGTGTGCTCAATGCCTTTTTCAAAAATCCGCTGCTGTGGATCGGCTTCGCCATACCCGCCATCGTCCAAAGTGCCAACGGGCTGAACCACTACTTCCCGTACTTCCCCCGCATCAGTCTCGATCACTCGATCCCGCTCTTCCGCGACAGCATCCACATCCCGATCCGCCTGAGCTTTCAGATGCTGGGCTTTTCCTATTTCGTCAACCGCGACATCGCCTTTGGATTGTGCTTTTTTTACCTGCTCAACACCGTCCAACAGGGCATTTTCAACATCTTCGGGGTCCAGAAAATCGACCCGGTGCTCGGCGCGTATAGCACGTACACCGGCTCCATCATCGTCCACCAAGGGTTTGGCGCGGTCATCGCCTTGGTGCTCTTCGGCCTGTGGACGGCCCGCCGCCACCTGCGCGACGTGGCGCGCAAGGCCATTTTTGGCGCGCCGGACATCGACGACTCGGGAGAAATTCTCTCCTATCGCGCAGCCCTGCTAGTACTGGCCGGCAGCCTCGCCTTTATGGGCGCGTGGCTGTGGCAGTCGGGCCTGCCGGCGTGGGTAACCCCCATCTATCTCTTCTTTGCCTTTGTCCTCTTTGTCGGCATCACCCGCGTGGTCGCCGAAGGGGGGCTGGCCTTTATCTTCGCGCCCATGATCGCCTCGGACTTTGTCGCGGCTGGCCTTGGCACCCGCACCATTGGCGCGTCTGGCGTCACCGCCCTCGCCTTTACCTACGTGTGGGCCAGCGACATCCTCACCTTTGTCATGGCCTCCTGCGCCAACGGCCTCAAGCTGGCCGAGGAAACCATAAAAAAGGGACGCCGCCTCATCTTCTGGGGCATCCTCCTCGCCATTTTCGTCACCCTCGGCAGTTCGATCTGGGCCATCCTCGACTTGGGCTATCGCTACGGTGGCATCAATACCGACTCGTTTTTCTTCGGCAGCGCGGCCCGCTACCCCTTTGACAACGCAGCGGCCCGCCTGCAAGCCCTCGACGGACCGCACTGGGAAAACTGGGCCTACACCGCCCTCGGCGCCGGAGTCATGGGGCTTTTGCTCGCGGCGCGCCAACACCTGTTCTGGTGGCCCTTCCATCCTTTGGGCTTTCCCATCAGCGCGGTTTTCGGCACCATGTTTTTCAGCGTCTTCCTCGCTTGGCTTTTCAAGACCCTCGTCCTTCGCTACGGCGGCCCGCTGCTCTACTTGAAAACCCGACCCTTCTTCATGGGTCTAATCCTCGGCCAGTTCGTCACCGCCGGCCTCTGGTACGCCATCGACTACTTGGCCGGCGAGAGCGGCAACGCCGTGATGACTTGGTAGCGGTATCGGGCACTGTTGACTTGTATAGGGTAGTCTTGGAGATTCTAACAAGCCGCAAAAAAAGGCCCCAGGAACAACCCCAAAGAAAGGAACGAACATGGGAGCAACGCACGTCACCGCAACCATTCGCAACCCGGCTGCGCCCGACCGCACTTGGGAAGGGCTTTTTCTGGTGGATACCGGCGCGACCGATTGTCTCGTCCCGAGGCCGCACCTCGAAGCCATCGGTATCGAGCCGCAAGGCCAGAGGACCTATGAATTGGCCAATGGCACTGAACTCAAACTCGACATCGCGGTCGGACAAATCGAATTCATGGGAGAATTTGTCGGCGGCACGATTATCTTAGGCGACGCGGGTGCCGAGCCGCTGCTCGGCCTCACGGCCTTAGAATCGGTGGGCATTGAAGTAGATCCGAGCAACCAGCGACTGAAAAGGCTACCCGCCGTCCGCCTCAAACAATTGGGCGCGGGGACCTAAAAAGTCGGTAATTCTAATGAACTCCACCCCATTCTCATCCCTTCTCGCACACCTAGCCGCGCTGCGCCGCCGCGCCTTGGGCCTGACCCTATGCTCTACGTTGGCCTTGGGCCTAGCTGTAGGCTTGCTGTTTGCCCTGCTATGGGTGTTGCTCGAAGCCCTGTTCTTCCTCTCGCCGCCCTGGCGCACGGGCTTGGGCATCTTGGCGCTTTTGGGTACCGGGGGCGTGCTGGCGTTTGCCCTGCGGCGGCACTTGCCCATTCTCCTGTCGCAGCACCGCTTCGCCCTCTTCGTCGAAAGGCGCTGCCCCCCGCTCCAGCAGCGGCTGATTAGCGCGCTAGAGCTATCCGATGCAGACCCCACCCTTCACTCGCCGGCGCTGCTTGCGGCGGTGAGTGAACGGGCCGCCGCGCTTTTGCGGGCCGCCGATCCGTCCCAAATCCTCGACCGCGGTCCACTGTACACCTATCTGCGCCTACTCACTGGCGTAGCGGCCGTCGCGCTCCTCTGCGGTGTCCTGTTTGGCAAAGACCTAGCCCAAGCCGCTCAGCGCTGCGCCCATCCGCTTACCGCATACGAGCGGCCCGTGCGCACCCTGATCGCGGTCCGGCCCGGCGACCTCGAAGTCGTCAAGGGCGAAGACGCCACCCTGCAAGTGCATTTTGCTGGCCACAAGCCGCGCCGCGCCCGCATCGTGCGCCGCCCGAGCGCAGAAGCACCCTACCAGAGCGAGGAACTCGTAGTAGATCGCGCCGACTCAGTCGCTTACACCTTCCCCCAAGTCCAGCAATCCTTCCGCTACGCCATCGCGGCCGGCGAAGACCGCTCCCCCGAATACGAGGTGCGCGTCATCGAACCTCCGGCCGTCACGCGCTTGCGCTTGCACTACCAGTACCCTGCGTACAGCCGGCTGCCCGACCGCATCGAAGAAGAAGGCGGCGACATCGAGGGCCTGCCCGGCACCCGCGTCGCCCTCGAAATCGCGGCCAACAAGCCCCTGTCCAAGGCCACCTTGGTCCTCGACGACACCCTAGCCGCCCAACTCGACGGCGCGACCGCCCGCGTCGCCTTCCAAATCGAGCGCACGGGTGCGTACCACATCGCCCTCGTCGATCGCAAGGGCGCGACAAACCGCGACCCCATCCGCTACGCCATCCAAGTGCGCGAAGACCAGAAGCCGGAAGTCGCCCTCGTCGATCCCGGCCGCGACAGCGACCTGCCCGAGTCCCTCAAGGTGCTGCTCAAAGCCGAGGCCAGCGACGACTTTGCCGTCGATGCAATCGCCTTGGTCTATCGAGTCAACAACGGCCCCGAACAGCATCAATTTTTGCCCATTAACCCCCAGCGCGAGGTACTCGTCACCCACCTCTGGGACCTATCCGCCACCAGCCTCTTGCCCGAAGACCGCATCTACTATCACCTAGAGGCTCTCGACAACAATCAAGTATCCGGCCCGCAAAAGGGTCACAGCCGTCAGTACGTGCTGCGCTTTCCCTCCCTGTACGAACTCTACTCAGAGGCCGAGCAAGCCCAGCGCGAACAACTGTCCTCCTTGGAAGAGCTCGCGGCCAAAGGACAGGCTCATCAGGAGTACATCGAACGAGTGCGCCGCGAGCTGCTCAAAAGCGAGGAGTTGAGCTGGGAGCAAAAGAAGGAACTCGAAGCGACGTTTGCGGCTGAAGCCGAGCGCGCCCGCGCCGTAGAGGAGCTCGCCGCTGAATTGGAAAAGACCATTGAGTCCATGAAAACCGAGGGTACGGGCACCGAAGAGCTGCTCGACAAGCTCGACCACATCCGCGAACTCATGGGCGACATCGCCACCCCCGAAATGCAGCAGGCCCTCGCCGACCTCCAAAAAGCCGCCAACAACCCAACCCCCCAAGCCCTCGCCGACGCCCTCAAGCGCTTTAACGAAGACCAGCAAGCCTTCCAGCAACGGATCGACCGCACCATTGCCCTGCTCGAGCAGGTGCGGACCGAGCAACAGCTTCGCGCCATCGTGGAGCAAGCCTCGGAGCAAGCCCGCCGCCAGAGCCAAATCAATCGCGAACTCGCGGCCGGCCAGAGCGGCCTGCGCCAACAGCTACAGGAAGGCAATTTGCAGCGCGACACTGAGCGGCTCGCCGAGCAGCTCCAAGACCTAAGCGCCTCCACGGCCGAGCAAAACCCCGCGTTCTCCGACCAGCTAGCACGCCGCGCCGAGGACATAGAGAGCAAAGCACTCGCAGAGCGAATGCGCCAGATGGTGCGCCAGATGCGGACCAAATCCCAAGGCGCGGCCCAGCAGACCGGGCAGGCACTAGCCGCAGACCTCGACGCGCTAGCCGAGGACTTGCAGCAGCTTCAGGACGAATACCTCGCCCAAGAAAAGGACCAACTCAGCCGCGCGCTGCGCCGCGCCATGCGCGACCTCGTCCAGCTATCCCAACGCCAAGAGAGCCTGTTTGCCGACGCCCGCGCCCAAGACCAATTCGCGCTCCTGCAAGGTACTAGCCAAGTCGTGGAGCGCATCGCCGCCGTGGGCCAGCGCACCTTGGCCCTCGCCCCCGACTTGAGCGCAACCATTGGCTACGCCCTGCGCCAGATGCGCGCTGCAGCGCAGCGCCTCGGCCAGCGCGACGCGCAGGGGGCGCGCCATCCCCAGGGGGAGGCCATGCGCTATCTCAACGAGACTGTCCTGCTCCTGCGCGAGAGTCTCGACAACCTCGCCAAGGCCCAGACCCCCTCGGCCTTTGCCGAGGCCATGCAGCAGCTACTCGGCCTCTCCGAGCAGCAAAGCCAGCTCAACCAAGCTTCCGAGCAGGCCCTCGGCCAGATGCCAGGCCCTCGGATCCAGCGGCAAATCGCGCGCCTGAGCGCCCAACAGCAGGGCCTCATGCAGGCACTCGACGAGATCGCCCGCTCCCTGCGCGGGCACCGAGGAGCACAACAGCGCGTACAAGCCATACAAAAAGAAATGCGGGACGTGCTCGCCGATTTGCAGCGGGGGCGGCTCACCCAGCGCACGCGGCAAAATCAGGAGCGAGTTTACCAGCGCATGCTCGACGCCAGCCGCTCCATCCACAGCCGCGGCTTTGATGAAAAGCGGCGCAGCATCGCGGCCACCGACCAGCCCTATGCCGGCCCAGCCGCCTTGCCCGCAGATCGCGGACAGACGCCCGACCTGTGGCGCGAAGCCCTGCGTCGCGCCCTCGCCGGCCCCTATCCCGAGGAATACCGCGCCTTGCTCCGGCGCTACTACGACCAAATCTACCAAGACCTGCAAACGCGCGAAGCCCAATGAAAATACCCGCCCTCATCTGCGCTCTCGGCCTGTGCAGCGCGGCCCCCGCCGCCGCCGACCTGCAAGCGCAAGTAGAGCAAGCACGCCTGTTGCTGGAACGCGACGCCCAAGGCGCTTGTACCGCTCTGCAAGCGGTGGTCGAAGCGCGGCAGCGCGGGCCGTGGACCGAGGCGGCCCTGATGCTGATCGCCGAGTGCAGCTTGCGCCTTGGTGAGCTGGACCGCGCCGATCGCTTTTGGGCGGACTTGGCAAAGCGCGGCGGCCCGGCTGCGTACGCGGCCCGCTATCACCGCGCCGAGTTGCTCTACTTCCGCGGCGACTTTGCCGCCGCTACCGCCGCCTTGGCCGCACTAGGTGTTGCCGACCCGGGCCATGCCCTTGCCAACGATGCCCTCGCCCTGCTCGCCGTCTGCGAAGAGTACGCAGCGTCCAGCGGGCTCGTCGCGCTCAGCCGCGCCCAGCTTCTAGAGCGACAAGGACAAAGCGCAGCGGCCGCGGCGCACTGGGCTACCCTCGAAGATCGCGCCGACCCGGGCCTTGCCGAGTGGAGCTTGTTCATCCACGCCGAATTGTGCGTACAACAAAATCGTCTCGACGAGGCCATGGCCCTATATCAGCGCCAGATCGCCGGCTTCCCCCAAGGCGAGCACATCGTCGCTGCCCACCTCGGCCTAGCCGCGCTCTACGAGCGCCAAGGCGCGATGGAGCAGGCCCTCAAGACCTGCGAGACCGCGCTCCTCCAGCACCCGCACGACGCTCGCGCCCCAGAGGCGCGCCTGCACGTCGAGCGGCTCCGCCGCCTGCGCGAAAGCGATTGACCATGCCCATTCTCTTGGCCCTAGCCCTTTGCATCCTCACCCTCTTCCCGGCCCGCGCCGAGCAACTCCTCGTGCCCATGGACACCTCCCAGCGCGACCATCTGCGGGCCTACGGCCTCGCTTTCTGGATCTTGGAGCGCGGCATTCCGGTCGAGTGGCTGCTCAACTACCGAGGCGGCGCATTCCTCGTCGAAGCACACGCCCTCATCGCCAGCGAAGCCATCCTGCGCGGCGTCAGCACCGCGCACCTCTCCGAGGCCCAAGCCGCCCAGATCTACGCGGAGATCGACGCGTCCAACATGGAGGTCGTGCGCTTGGAAAAGGTGCCGAAGATCGCCGTGTACACGCCGCCCAACAAACAGCCCTGGGACGACGCAGTGACCCTCGCCCTAGAATACGCCCAAATCGACTACGAAAAAATCTGGGACGACGAAGTGCTCCAAGGCGCGCTCGACAACTACGATTGGCTACACCTGCACCACGAGGACTTCACCGGCCAGTACGGCAAGTTCTATGGCTCCTACAGCAATCAGCCTTGGTACCGCCAACAGCAGGCCGCGTACGAGCAGATGGCGCGCCGCCTCGGCTACGCCAAGGTGTCCGAGCAAAAGAAGGCCGTGGTCGTCAAAATCTACGAGTACATGGCCGCGGGCGGCTTCCTCTTCGCCATGTGCTCGGCCACCGACACCTTTGACATCGCCCTCGCCGCGCTCGACGTGGATATATGCCACGCGGTCTTTGACGGCGACGGGGCCGATCCCAACGCCCAAGCCAAGCTCGACTTCAGCCGCACCATGGCCTTTGAGAACTTTGTCCTCGAAACCAACCCGCTCGTGTACGAATTCTCAAACATCGACACCACGCCGCACGACATGCGCCGCATCCGCACGGCCGAGGCCGAGTATTTCACGCTGTTTGAGTTTTCCGCCAAATACGACCCGGTGCCGACGATGCTCACCCAGTGCCACACCAACATCGTCGATGGCTTTCTCGGCCAGACCACGGCCTTCCGCCAGTCGCTGATCAAGGACTCGGTCATCCTCCTCGGCCGAGAAGAGGGGACCGATAGCGTCAAGTACATCCACGGCCGCGTCGGCAAGGGCACCTTTACCTTCTATGCCGGCCACGACCCAGAAGACCACAGACACCACGTCTATGACCCGCCGACCAACCTCACCCTGCATCCCAATTCGCCCGGCTACCGGCTGATCTTAAACAACGTGCTCTTCCCGGCGGCCAAGAAAAAGGAGCGCAAGACCTGAGTGCAAAGATGGTGTTTTGCAAGGGAAAGGAGTCTGCCGTGAAACCGCTTACCTGTTTAATAAAAAAAGAAGGCAATCAGTACGCCTCGCTGTGCGTCGAGCTGGATATTGCCTCTTGCGGAAAAAATAAAAGAGAAGCGCTGGAAGGCTTGAGAGACGCGGCGGAAGCCTATCTTGAGTACATGATTGCTGAGAATCGCCGAGACGAAATCTATCGGCCTGTGCCCATAAACGAGCTTAAAGAATTCCTATTTTCTGGAGACGAGGTTTCCGAGCAATCTTTTAAGGCGATCCCGCTGGCACTCGAACATGCCTAAGAACCTATCCAGCAGAAATGTAGCTTGGATATTAAACCAGATCGGCATACAACTCGCTAGGCGCGGCAAGGAAGACATTTTCGCGGGAGAGTACGGAGGCCACAATCGCGTAGTTGTCGTGCCGCGAAACAAGCGCAGTATTCCCCGAGGCACATTGAGCTCGATCTGGCGTCAGGCGGGCATCAACCAGAATATCGCAGAAGTAATCTGGAACAGGCGATAGGAACAATGTGTGCTTTTCGGCAGCCAAAAAAAAGGAGCGCAAGACCTGAGATGGTCGAGGCCCTGTTATTCGACCTCGGCGGCGTGGTGATCGAGATTGACTTCGCCCGCGTCTTGCGTCGTTGGGAGACCATTTCAGCCCTCTCCTTCGCCGAACTGAAATCTACCTTCCACTTCGACACAGCCTACGAGCGGCACGAGCGCGGCGAGATCGACGGTGCCGAGTATTTCGCCCATCTGCGCCACTTCCTCAAACTCGACGCCAGCGACGACGAAATAGCCGCCGGGTGGAACTCCGTCTTTGTCGCGGAAATCCCCGAGGTGTTGGCGGCTATAAGCAAGGCACGCAAACAATTTCCCTGCTACGCCTTTACCAACACCAATCCCACTCACCTCGCCGCTTGGAAGACCGGCTATCCCGCGATTTTCCAGAGCTTCGACAAGGTCTTCATCTCCTCCGATCTCGGCCGGCGCAAACCCGAGCGGCGGGCCTTCGACGCCATCGCTGCCGACATCGACGTGGCGCACGCAAACATCTTGTTCTTCGACGACACTCAGGAAAATATCGCTGGTGCCGCTGCGGCCGGGTTGCAGACGGTATATGTCCAATCGCCCGACGACATACACTGCGCTCTGGCGAATTTGAATGGCCGTTGCAAAGACGGTATTTTGAAGGGAGGAGGGCTGCTGTGAAACTCATCCGGCTCCCGCTGGATCGCCCTCGAAAAGCAGCTTCTTCCCCCTTGCGGTTAGGCGGTACTTCTGCTTGGGACTCCTCGGCGACTCGGGCTGCGTCCTTTCAACGAGGCCGGTATCTAAGACCGGATGCAGGTAGTTGTAGAGGAACGTTGGGCGATGGTGCAATCCAAGGATGTCCATGGCCTCGCGGACACTCAAAGGTTTACTTTTGAGGCAGTTAAGGATGCGTCTTACTTGTTCGGTCGCTTGTTCGGTCGCTTGTTCGGTCGCCTTTAGAGCCGCGATGTTCTCAGGCAACGGCACGGTAACGCGCATCCGCATACCAATCTCCGCAATCTGTAGCTCCGGTAACCCCAATTCTTCGGCCTCGCGGAACATGCGGGGGATGCCGCTGCCCCACTGCTCAATCAGGTTCAACTCGCGGAAGACCCGCGCAATGACGTGGTTGCGAATTTTTGAGAGGCCCTGACGGATATCGTCGAGGGTCAAACCCGGCAGGAGGATGCCGGGATTTTCGACCTCAATGCGGTCGTCAAAAAAAGCCACCCGAATGGGAGCCCCCTTCTGCGAATAGTCGGCGTGAACCAGCGCGTTAATGACCACCTCGCGCAAAATCCCAAGGGGAATGCTCCATCGGTCTCGACGCCGGATTGCGGAAAAGTCGGCCCCGCGCATGGCGTGTTTTTTGAGAAACAACAGGATGCTTTCGACCGCCTGTGGCAGCGGGTCGTGCAGTTCGATGTGATCGAAAATATCCGCTTTGTCCCGCCCTATAAAGCGTCCGCATTGCACCCAAGCGTCGGGAAAATGCCTTTCCCGCTCTTTTCCGACGAGCAAAACCGCCCCCTTAGTCGGCACCCGTCGCCCCTGCTCGTTGGTCAGCAGTCTCAGGGTGAGCAGCTCCCTTTCGCCGAGGTCGCGCCGGTCGTGGAATAGCTCCTCCAAGACCGCTAAGTCCAAGTCGGCAACCGACAGCTCGGGCATCGGGAGTTCGTCAAAAGCAACGCCTTCCACTGAGCGCCCCAACTCGGCGAACAATTCCCGATCGGCCAGCCGATTGGTGGAGCCTAAGCGGACATAGGCCCCGCGCTCAGGGCCTTCGTCCTGCAACCAGTGCGGCCGGGACCCACTCAGAAACACTTCTATCACGAGCAGGGTTTGGCCGTCAACCGTCGTCATCTCGACGTTCGGAACCAAGCGCGGTCGGATTGAGTCGGCGATCAGACTGCAAAGCCGCTCCTCTTCATCGAGTGGATCCTCTACCCCTACCGGCAAGCGAGATCTGTCGTCCACGCCAACGATCACCCGCCCACCCGCGGTGTTGGCAAAAGCCACTAGGGTTTTCAGCAGGTTTTTAGGTGAAGACACGTCCCGCTTAAATTCCAGCGTCTTACCTTCCTCGCGCCTGAGAAGATCAGCAATGTTCATCGCCATTATTTGCCTAACCGAGGTGAAAGTGAGAGACGTTCTTTAGCAAATGGCCTATGGGCTGTACACCCTAAGTCTTTTCGTCTATATTATTTAGGATTGTGAATCCCCATGTCAAACAGGTGCGTCCTCTACGAAGATTACCAACTTGCAAACTGGCCAAGCGACACCTCCGCCCATATCTTCTGCCGATGCACCAATCCATTGTCCTGAAAGGAAGTACATGTCAGACACCGAGGCCGTAGCCCAGCTCGGCCAAATCAGGGACCGCATCTACGGCGAGGTCGGCCAAGTAGTTATCGGCCAAAAGCAGATCGTCGAGGAGCTGCTCATAGCCCTGCTCGCCGGCGGCCACTGCCTGCTGGTAGGTGTGCCCGGCTTGGCCAAAACTACGCTCATCCAAACCCTCGCCCGCACGCTCGAGCTCTCCTTTGGCCGCATCCAATTCACCCCGGATCTGATGCCCTCGGACATCACCGGCACCGAAGTGCTCGAAGAGGACATCGACACCGGCCGCAAGGCATTTCGCTTCATTCGCGGGCCCCTGTTTGCCAACGTCATCCTCGCCGACGAAATCAACCGCACGCCTCCCAAGACCCAAGCGGCCCTGCTCCAAGCCATGCAGGAACACGCAGTCACCGCGGCCGGCGAGACCATGCGGCTCAGCGAGCCGTTCTTCGTGCTCGCCACCCAAAACCCCATCGAGCAGGAGGGGACCTACCCCCTGCCCGAAGCCCAGCTCGACCGCTTTATCTTCGAGCTGTGGATCGACTATCCCAGCGACCGCGAGGAAGAAGACATCGTCCGCGCCACCACCAGCGTCGCCCGCGCCACCGTCCGCCAAGTCGTCAATGCCCAGCAGATCGTCGAGCTACAACAGCTCGTGCGCCGGGTGCCCGTGGCCGATCACTGCGTCCGCTACGCCGTCTCGCTGGTGCGCTCGTCCCGGCCCGGGGACGCCCAAGCACCAGACTACATCCGCGAAATGGTCAGCTGGGGCGCCGGCCCGCGCGCCTCCCAGTACTTGGTCTTAGCGGCCAAGGCGCGGGCCATCCTCGCCGGCCGGCACTCGGTCGCCATCGAGGACATCCGCGCGGTGGCCCTGCCGGTGATGCGCCACCGCATGGTCGTCAACTTCCACGCCGAAGCGCAAAACATCAGCGCGGTCGGCCTGATCCAACGCCTGCTCGCCGACGTGGAGCCGGAATCCTGACGTGAGCGAAGCCGTTTCCTATCTCCACCCGGAAACCATCTCGCGCCTTTCGCGCCTCGACCTGATTGCGCGGCTCGTGGTGGAGGGCTTTATCACCGGCCTGCACCGCAGCCCGTACCACGGCTTCTCGGTCGAATTCTCCGAGCACCGTCCCTACCTGCCGGGCGACCCCCTGCGCGACCTCGATTGGAAGGCTTATGCCAAGTCCGGCCGCCTGTACGTCAAACAGTACGAGGAGGAGACCAACCTCAAAGCCTACCTGCTGCTCGACGTGTCTGGCTCCATGGACTTTGCGGCCGGCGCGCCGCTGAGCAAATTTCGCTACGCGGCCTCTTTGGCAGCCGCGCTAGCGTACTTGATGCTCAAGCAGCGCGACGCGGTCGGCTTGTTGCTCTACCACCACCAGACCGAGGCGTACGTGCCGCCGCGCTCGGTGCAAAGCCATCTCCAAGTCCTCCTCAAGACCATCGACCAAGCGCGGCCGCACAGCGAGACGATTATGGCCCCGGCCTTCCACGACCTCGCCGAGCGCATCCGCCGCCGCGGCCTCGTCATAGTGCTCTCCGACCTGCTCGACGCGCCCGACCAAGTCCTCGAAGGGTTGCGCCACTTCCGCCACCTGCAGCACGAAGTGATCGTCTTCCACCTGCTCGACCCCCGCGAGCGCGACCTCGCCTTCCGCGACCAGACCCGCTTCTACGACCTCGAAGACCCAGACCAAACCCTCACCACCCAGCCCTGGCACATCCAGCACGAATACCGCGCGCTGATGGACGAGCTGATCCAGACCTATCGGCTCGGGTGCGCCGAAGCCGGCATCGACTACGCCCTGCTCGACACGGCCACCCCCTTTGACGTGGCCCTGTCGCGCTACTTGGCGCAGCGCAAGAAAATGGGCTAGTCGCGGCCGGCTTTGAAACTTGACTTTTTTGTACAGATTCCTAAGTTCTCGATACCGCGCCTAGATACAAGGAGCCAACATGAGCGAAAGTACCCAAACCCTAGAGCAGTTTGCCAACCGCGACTACGAGTGGGGATTCGTCACCGACGTGGAGGCCGACTCGGCCCCACCCGGCCTCAATGAAGAGATCATTCGCTTCATCTCCGCCAAAAAGGACGAGCCTGAGTTCATGCTCGAGTGGCGGCTCAAAGCCTATCGTCGCTGGCTCACTATGGAGGATCCAACGCGCTGCAAAGAAAGCCAGCGCTGGGCCATGGTTCGCTATCCCGACATCAACTACCAAGACATCGTTTACTACTCGGCTCCTAAGAAGAAACAGCTCGACAGCCTCGACGAGGTCGATCCCGAAATTTTGGCCACCTATCAAAAGCTGGGCATCCCCCTCGCCGAGCAGAAGATGCTCGCCGGCGTGGCCGTGGACGCCGTCTTCGACAGCGTCTCTGTGGCCACCACGTTCAAAGACAAGCTGGCCGAGTTGGGCATTATCTTTTGCTCCATGTCCGAAGCCATCCAAAATCACCCCGCGCTCGTACAAAAATACCTCGGCTCGGTCGTGCCCTATACCGACAATTTCTTCGCCACCCTCAACTCCGCGGTCTTTACCGACGGCTCCTTCGTGTACGTGCCGCCGGGCGTGCGCTGCCCCATGGAGCTATCGACGTACTTCCGCATCAACGCGGCGAACACGGGCCAATTCGAGCGCACCTTGGTCATCGCCGACGAGGGCGCGTACGTGTCATACCTCGAAGGTTGTACGGCACCCATGCGCGACGAAAACCAGCTCCACGCGGCCGTCGTCGAGCTCGTAGCCCTCGGCGACGCCCAGATCAAGTACTCCACCGTGCAGAACTGGTACCCGGGCGACGCCGACGGCAAAGGCGGGATCTACAACTTCGTCACCAAGCGCGGTGCGTGTCGCGGCGACCGCTCCAAAATCTCGTGGACCCAAGTCGAGACCGGCTCGGCCATCACCTGGAAGTACCCCAGCTGCATCCTACAGGGCGATCACTCGGTCGGCGAATTTTACTCGGTGGCCGTCACCTCCAAGCGGCAGCAGGCCGACACCGGCACCAAGATGCACCACCTCGGCAAAAACACCCGCAGCACCATTATCTCCAAGGGCATTTCCGCCCAGCGCGGCCAAAACACCTATCGCGGCAAGGTGCAAGTGCTCAAAAACGCGGCCGGCGCCCGCAACTTCACCCAGTGCGATTCCATGCTCATCGGCGACCAATGCGGCGCGCACACCTTTCCCTACATCGAGGTCCGCAATCCCACCGCCCACGTCGAGCACGAGGCTTCTACCTCCAAGATCGGCGAGGACCAAATTTTCTACTGCAACCAACGCGGGCTTTCCACCGAAGACGCCATCTCCATGATCGTCAACGGCTTCTGCAAGGAAGTCCTCGCCGAGCTGCCGATGGAGTTCGCCGTCGAGGCGCAGAAGCTGCTGGGGATTAGCTTGGAGGGTAGTGTTGGGTAGGTGGGTGCGAACGGGAAGGGCAATTCGGTTTGAACTGTCAGAGCCTGTATTGGGATACCTTGGTGCAACTCAGGGCCAGTGTGTATTACTTAAGTGCTTATCAGATACACTTAGAAAAATGGGATACTGGCATACAGATATTTTTGGCGGTCACTTCCTGTTCAAGCATTGGGGGATGGGCTATTTGGGACGAATATGGCATGATTTGGGGATGCCTAATTGCCGCCTCACAAGTGGTTAATGCCGTCAAGGGATTTTTGCCGTTTCAAAAACGTGCTAAGGAGATCGGAAGCCTTAATACAGAAATGGAAAAACTTGCCCTCGATACAGAAAACAAGTGGTTTTCGGTATTTGAAGGCGAACTTACCGACAAAGAGATTTTCGACTTCGTCGCTGATCTAAAGCGGCGAAAATGGGAGATATCCAATAAACATTTTAGGGACCAATCTTTACCGATAAAACCAAAATACGAATACGAAGCAGCAGAACGCACAAAGGACTACCTTGCGACCTATCTTAGGGCCTCTGCCACAGGAGAGAGATAAATGGCTAAACGAAATCCATCCGAGAATAGAAAGCTCGATGAAGATCGGAATATACCCACGATCAAGGTAGATATTCCCATGCCCAAAGGAGCCAAGCCCCCCAAGAACAGCCAGCGGACGAACTCGTCGCCAAACCGATCTAAGAAGTCTTAAAACTCGCTTGGGGTCGCATTGAGGCCAACATTGAATAGGGCCAACGCGATCAGGCAAACCATGTACATAATGGATTTCGAGAGCTGTGATCGGGGCAACGCTGGCTTTCGGGCTTTTTGTTCACATCTTGGCTGACGAATGTTGCTCAATTCTGTACAAACTCGGTAAATTGGCGGTTTGATGCTTAGAGATCGCCCGTTTCGTCCGTGAGAATACTGCTATGACCACGACATCCAACGCAAAGCCCCTTGAGCTAACGGTCTCCAACTTCGGCCCCATCGCCGAGGCGCGTATCGAACTGCGTCCAATGTCCGTACTCGTGGAGCCGATCAACAACCCGTGCATACGACGATAGACCGACCCAACAGAGACGCCCTCAACAAGGCACTGGACATCTACCGCGACGCCATGCGCCCGTTTATTGTCCGCTCTCTAAGGAGAGTTCGGGGCCAGCAGGTCGAAGAGCTGATCCGCAACGCGCTAAATGACCGCCAAGCCGAGCAGTTCAGCCAGAATCTGAGTAAGAACGGGCACGATGTAGAAGCCTCAATAGATATTGGCGATTTTCCCCATATCGTCAGCAGGAAATGGAGCGGGCTCTTCCAACAGACATTCAGAGACGAGCGGGGGGTCCAGCATGCGCTATGGCTGATAAAGGACGCACGAGATAAAGCGGCTCATCCCGGCCCACGGGACATAGACCTTGAGTTGGCCAGAACTCACCTGTTTCACATTGCCGATGTGATCGGCAAAATCAATGCGCCGCAGCAGAAGCAGGCCGTAGAAACGATCAGGGACCAACTCGCTAGCCCTTCTAGCCAAAGTGGTACTGCCGCACCGGCACCGGCCAAGAGCCAACCCGCAACGCCACCATCTCGTCTAACCAGCGATCTCGCCCCTTGGCGGACGGTCATCCGTCCCAACCCCGACGTGGCCCGAGGCACCTTCCAAGAGGCCGAGTTTGCCGCCGATCTCCAACAGGTCCACGACGGTCGCGCCGACGCAACTCAGTACGGCAATCCAGTCAGTTTCTTCAACCATACCTACATCACCCCGGGCATCCGCACTCTGCTAGTGAACACCTTGAAGCGGCTCACTGGCAACGGGGGCGATCCGGTTATCCAGACCAAAACGGGTTTTGGTGGCGGCAAGACTCACAGCCTCATCGCGCTCTATCATCTAGTAAATAGCACCGACGCCTTGACCAATCCGAGCGGCAATGGCCCATCCGAGCAGCCCTACAACGAGATACACGGCATTATAGAAGAGGCCGGGCTGGACCCAACTGCTGGCGTTCAGGCCCGCGTCGCCGTGCTCGACGGCACGTATCTTTCGCCCACCGATGCCGCCAAAACCCCCAACGGCGATCCGCTCAACACCCTGTGGGGCATGATGGCTTACCAACTCGGCAGACAGGACGCCTACGACCTAGTCGGCCAAGCGGCGCGGCAGAAAACCGCGCCTGGCGGTGCTCAGCTCGACCAACTGTTCGCCCACCTCGGGCCGTGCGTCATCCTCATCGACGAGCTTGTGGCGTATGCGCGCAATGCCGGAAACGCCCAAGGCAGCATCTTAACCTTCGTCCAAGCTCTCACCCAAGCAGTCCGTAGGAACAACAACACGGCCCTCGTCGTAACCCTGCCCGAAAGCAGCGTTGAGGCGGGAAGCGAGGCCGGCCTGGAGGCCCTCAGCCGGCTCGAGCACCTCCTAGGGCGCATTGAGGCTGTGTGGGAACCCCTTGAGACTAACGAAGCGTTTGAAGTGGTGCGCCGCAGACTGTTCGGAAATGACATAGACGAGGCCGCAAGGGATCGCACCTGCCAAGCCTTCGCAGCTATGTACAGTAGGGCGCGAAACGAGTACCCCCGCGAGGTCGGTGAGCAGCACTACCTCGAGCGGCTGCGAGCCTGCTACCCCATTCACCCGGAGATTTTCGATCGCCTCTATTTGGATTGGTCTTCTATTACCCAGTTCCAGCGCACGCGCGGCGTCCTGCGGATGATGGCCAACTGCGTCAGCCGTCTGTATTTGGACAACGATGCCTCCCCGCTAATTATGCCGGCTAATCTGACCTTGAGCGATACGGCATTGGCCAACGAGTTTGTCAGGCTACTTGGTAGCCAATGGGGGCCAGTCCTGTCAGAGGTAGATAGCAACAACTCCAGAACCGACAACATGGACCGGGCATCCCAGCGATTCGGCGAGGTCGGCGGTGCCGCTCGGCGCATAGCCCGCACAATTTTCCTCGGCAGTTCCGGTAGCGGTGCCGTCAAAGGCATTGACGCCCGTCAGATCCGCCTCGGAGTAGTCCAGCCTAAACACGGAGTCTCGGTGTACAACGATGCCCTCGGCCAAATTAGCGGCGATCTCTACTACCTTTATAGTAGTGAGGGACGGTACTACTTCCACGCCGAGGAAAACCTCAACAAGGTCGCCACAGATCGCGCTGCGGCCCTGAGCGGCAGAGACCTTAACGACCACATCGTCGCGCAGTTGCAAGAGGCGGTTGGACGCCGATCCGACGTCATCGTCTGCCCATCCGATTCCAAAGCCGTGCCCGACGCGGATGCGGTGCGCCTCGTCCTTCTGCTCCCTGATATGTCGCTGCCGAGCCGCGCCAGCGAGAACGACGCCGCCGAGCCAGAAGTGCAGCGGATACTACAGTACTGCGGCGACTCCCCCCGAGTCCGCAGGAATACCCTGCTCTTTCTGGCGGCGAAAAAAGACGAGATCCGCGATCTGAACAACAGGGTCAAGACGTTCCTCGCTTGGCATTCCATCGTCAACGGCGAGCGCCGCATCGAAAACCTCGCGGGCGACCGTCTTAAACAGGCTCAGAGCAGTCTCAGGGCGGCAGAAGCAGAGGTGCGAACTGCCTTAGTCGGAGCCTACCGCTGGGCCATCGCCCCGGTCCAAGACGACCCGCAGAAGGCTGAATATCGCTTGGCCGTCTCTCAGATTGACGCTACAGATGGCGAGATTATCAACAATGCTTTCGCCAAGTTTATTGGAGACGAGGCCCTCGTAGAGCACATAAGCCCTTCGGCGTTGGCTACCATGTTGAAGCAGTGCGTATGGAATAATCCCAACCACCAAGACCACATTAGCATAGATGTCTTGTGGGATATGATGACCAGCTATGTGTACATGCACCGCCTGCGAAGTAGAGCGGTCCTGCAACATTGTATCGAACAAGGTGTGCCCGGCGGAGCTTTCGGCTACGCCGAGTCCTACGATGCGGACCAGTACCAGGGGCTGCGCTTCCGCGAGCCGATCAGTGGCTCGTCGTCTAACGCGGGCGATCGCAGCACAACGTTGCTGGTCAATCCCGAGATGGCGGAGTTGGTAGTGGAGGAAAAGGCGACGCCGGAGGAGCGGCCAGAGCAAGAGTCGCCACCTGCTGGTACGCCTCAACCGCCCCGGCCAGAGCCTCCCTCAACGCCTCGTGGCCCCACGCGCATCATCGCAAGCAAGACGACCGCAAACGACGTATCTCTGGACGACATCAATCAGTTGCGGGAGGAGATTATCCGCACCCTACGCGATGGCGGCGGCACCGTAACCGTCACTATTACCATTGCGGCGGACAAGGCCGATGGCTTCTCCGAGAGCACGGCGCGGGCCGTGCGTGAGAATAGTGTCCAGCTTGGACTGAATTTCAAGAAACTTGACTAGGGAACGCGCCATGACAACCGCCGAACAAGCCCAAGCTCCTCTTTGGCAAGACCGGATCGTCAAAGACCCGCTGATACTCGGTGGCAAGCCCACGGTGAAAGGGACCCGGCTCTCTGTTGAATTCATCACCAGCGAACTCGAACGGGGCCGCACCGAAGCCGACCTCCTCTGCGACTACTCGCCGCGTCTGACCGCGGAAGATGTCGAGGCATGTCGCCAGTACAAGGCTACCGGTGCCAAGCTGTCCTACACCACTTGGGCGATGCAGGACGCTTTGATGGACGGCACCATCACCGCAGAGGAATTTGAGGCCCTGAAAAAGGAACAAATCACTTGGGAGGAATTGCACACTCTGAAGGGCGGTGGCGTCACTTGGGCACAACTCGACGCACTAAGAGAAGGCAAGATCACTTGGGCACAATTGGACGACCTGAGAGCGGGTAAGATCAGTTGGGAGGAGCTCGACGCCGCAATGGGCGGCAGACACAAGATGATCTGGCAAAACGGCAATCAGTGAGTCAAAGGCGCAACTGTGACCGCCCCAATCCCATACCGCCGCAAACTCATCGAGGTTGACCTGCCCCTCAACGACATCAACCGCGAGTCCGCCCGCGAGAAGTCCATCCGGCACGGCCACCCTTCGACCCTGCATCTGTGGTGGGCGCGTCGTCCGCTGGCGGCTTGCCGCGCCGTCATTTTCGCCAGCATGGTGGACGACCCGGCCGACTGTTCCGACGAGTTTCCCACGGAGAAGGCCCAACGTGCCGAGCGCGAGCGGCTGCACGACATCATCCGCCAGCTCGTCAAGTGGGAGAGCACCGACGAAAGTAAAACCGCCGGCCGGGAACTGTTGGCGGAAGCGCGATGCGAAATTGCTCGCTCCGTGGCGCGTACACGCGGCGAAACCGCGCCCACCGATCCGGCGGAAGTGCTGCGCTATCTCAACGACAATGTCCGTCCGGTTTACGACCCCTTCGCTGGCGGCGGCTCCATACCGCTCGAAGCGCAACGCTTGGGGCTGAAGGCCGTTGCGTCCGACCTCAACCCGGTGGCGGTGCTCATCAACAAGGCATTGATCGAGTTGCCGCCCAAATTCAAAGGCCATCCGCCCGTCAACCCCGATGCCGACCGCATGGCAATGACCGTAGGCAAGGGCAAAAAGGCGCGGCGTCTCCCTTGGCGAGGTGCAGCGGGCCTAGCCGACGACATCCGCTACTACGGCCGCTGGATGCGCGAGGAGGCGTTCAAGCGGATAGGGCATCTGTATCCGCAGGTGAAATTGTCCGGTGGGAGGGACGCTACTGTAATTGCGTGGCTGTGGGCGCGGACCGTGCCCTGTCCGAATCCGGCGTGTCGCATTGCCATGCCGCTGATGGCCACGTTCCAACTGTCGAAGAAGAACAACAACGAACATTGGACGCGGCCGGTTGTTGATCGCGAGAAAAAACGCATCGCCTTTGTGGTGCAAAATCATCCCAATGACGTCCCCGAAGGCGGCACGGTGAATCGCAACGGCGCGACCTGTCTCGCGTGTAGTGGCGCGGTGAAACTGCCCTACGTGCGCGAGCAGGCGCGGGCGGGCAACATGGGCGAGGTTATGACGGCCATTGTCGCCGAGGGAGACCGCAAGCGACTGTTTCTGTCGCCGACGGACGAGCATGTTCAAGCGGCGTTGAATGCCAACTCTTCTTGGCGTCCTAGTGGAAGTTTACCTAAGCGAGCATTGAGCATCAGGCCGCAGATTTACGGATTCACGGAGTGGCACAAACTTTTCACTGAACGCCAGCTAACCGCGCTGACCACATTCAGCGACCTGCTGCCGGAAGTTCGCTCCTTGATTCTCGAATGCGGAGCGTCTGCGGAATATACTAATGCGGTTTGCACGTATCTTGCCTTCACTATTAGCAAATTTGCCAATGGTAGTTGCAGTTTCAGTAGGTGGGATATGTCCACACAAAAAGTCCCTGGATTGTTTTCACGCCAAGGAATACCGATGGTTTGGGATTTTGCCGAAGCAAATCCGTTCTCGACTTCAACTCAGAACCAGATGATTTATGTTGAAAGAGTCGCCGAGGTTGTCGATCATCTGCCTGACGATGCGGACAGCGGTGAAGTATATCAAGCCGACGCATCTACCACTATTCACGCGCAAAACGATCCCGTTATCGTCACCGATCCTCCCTATTACGATAACATACACTATGCCGATTCATCAGACTTTTTCTATGTCTGGCTGCGCCCGCTGCTCCGCGACGCCTACCCCGACTTGTTTGCTGGCATACTGACCCCCAAAAGTGAGGAAATGGTTGCCAACCGATTTCGTTTTGAAGATTACAGCCAACACTTTGAGCAACAGTTAAGCAAGACACTGCGGTTGATACGGGAACGCTGCTCGGCTGAGTTCCCATCGTCCATTTTTTACGCCTACAAACAGCAGGAAGAGGAACGCGCAGGTAGAGCCTCCACCGGCTGGGAAACCATGCTATCCGCCGTTGTCTCGGCTGGTTTTCATATAATCGGCACTTGGCCGATGCGAACTGAGATGGGGAACCGATCAAATGCGATGAATACAAACGCCCTCGCCTCGTCCGTCGTCCTCGTCTGCCGTCCGCGATCTAAGGATGCGCCCGTTGCCACGCGCCGCCAATTCCTCGATGCGCTGGCGAAAGAACTGCCCGAGGCTCTCGATCAACTCACCCGCGAAGGCCACATCGCCCCGACCGATCTCGCGCAAGCCGCCATCGGCCCAGGCATGCAAATCTACTCGCGCTACGCACGGGTCGAGACCATCAGCGGCGAGCCGGTGCCGGTGCGCGAGGCCCTAGCGGCCATTAACCGAGCCATCGCCGATCACGACGAGCGACAGGAAGGCGATTTGGATGCCGAAAGCCGCTTTTGCCTCGACTGGCTAAAACAGCACGACTATGGAGAAGGCCAGTACGGCGAGGCCGAGACGCTAGCCCGCGCCAAAAACGTGGCCATCGGCAAACTGCAAAATTTGGACGGCCTACTCACTGCTGAAGGGGGCCGGGTAAAGCTGCTGCCACTCAATGAATTTGGCGACAGCCGTCCATTGACCCTAGGCAATGGGACGGCGTGGGAAGGGTGCTTCCGCATGGCGTACCACCTAAACCGCGAGGAAGGCAGAGGTATCGAGGGTGCGGGTATGGTTGCGCGGGAAATGGATGGCACCGTCGAATCCGTCGAGCGATTGGCGCGCATTCTCTACAACCACTACGACCGCAAAGGCGACTCACAAAACGCGGTCATCTTCAACAATCTCGTCACCGCGTGGCAAAACATCCTTTCTGCTCTCTCAAGGATGAAAGAAGATGCACAAGGTCAGCTATTCCAATAATTTGTTCGCCAAGAAGTATCAGCTAGAGAACAACCTGCGCCCATTCAACCGGGAGGAGGTACAAAAGCTACCAAAGGACCGTTGCGGCCTATATGCCGTGTGGCTGCCCGATAAAATGGAAAGTGCCCACGAGCGGCTCTATATTGGCATGTCCATAACTTGCGTTCGCCGCCGCCTGCTGGAGCACTTGGCAAACGAGGCTAATCCCGAACTTCGACGCCAGTGCCACATGTTCCCCGACCTAGTAGCGTTTTCGGTAACATTCACCGAAAGCGAAGAAGAAACCCGCGAGCTGGAGGCCGCTATCATCCGCGCTTGGCAACCCGAAACCAACCGCAACCTACTGTAGCAGGAATCTCGTTACAGAATGGCCATGAATAGAAAACGACGATTACTTATTCTATCGTGTTCACAACGCAAACGCGCTTTGCACGAGCCATTTAAGAACGCTTCTTAGGGAAAGACGAGGCACATGCCAACAAAAACACATGAAGAGCACGACGGTTTTGAAACGGTACCATTCCGTATGCATCCTAGGGTACTCGCTGCTTTGGGAGCGGATCTAGTGACCAATGATGTTGTGGCCGTTATCGAACTCGTCAAAAACTCATACGACGCACTCGCGCAGAACGTCCGGCTGCGATTTGGTAATGATGGGCCTCTAGGACCATTTCTGGAGATCGAAGACGATGGCAAGGGTATGACTAAGGAGATTATCGAAAATGTCTGGTGTATTGTTGCGACCCCTTACAAAGAACGGAATCCTATTGTGAACAACGGCGAAAAAAAACGTCGTGTTGCTGGAGAAAAAGGTCTCGGACGCCTTTCCGTTGCGAGGCTCGGGAGTCGTCTGCAAATGCTAACGAAGGCACCAAGTGCCCCCTGCTGGGAAGTGGATATTGATTGGACTGACATTTCAAAAGGGGACGACTTTTCCAAGAGCTTTGCCAAATGTAGAAGATATCCCGGACAACCACCATTCCAATACGGGACCCGCCTCCGTATTTACAACCTGAAGGGACAATGGGACGAAAGTCAAGTATTGGACCTTGAAGAGAATCTTGCTCGTTTGATTTCGCCATTTTCAGCAGTCGGCGATTTCAATATCTTCCTGTCAGGATTCGACAATACTCAAACTGAGGAGGTCGAAATTGAATCTCCAGAATTTCTGTCGAAGCCAAAATACAGTATCCAAGGAGATATTGACGAAAACGGTAACGTGAATGGAACATATCGATTTACTCCCATCGTAGAAGGTGTTTCCAGAGAAAAAAAGCTGACGCTTAATTGGAGACAGGTTCATGATGTTATTCAGGACCCCACACGATTTCAGTATTCTCCTAAGACGGCAGATTGCGGCCCCTTCTCTTTCGATATTCGGGCATGGGATATCGCCGCCGATGACACACAGGAAATCGCCGAAAATTTCAACTTCCGAAAAAGCCAAGTCAGAAAATCCATTCGCGCACATAAAGGCATTTCTGTATATCGAGATGGGATCCTAGTACTCCCGAAATCTGATAATACTCGTGACTGGCTAGGACTCGATCTTCGGCGTGTTAGCAAGGTTGGGACGAGACTGAGCACGAACCAGCTTGTCGGATACGTTTCGATATCAGCAGAAAATAATCCAAACATTAAAGATACCAGTGATCGTGAACGTCTTGCTTCATGTATCCAAGTGGCAGAGTTTGAGGAGATTCTGAAGACTGTTGTTGCTCTCCTTGAGAACGAACGGGATGAAGATCGGGTTAAGCCTGATCGTGAAAAACCAATGGATGATCTGTTCGAGAAACTGTCTGCGGAAGAGTTATATGCGGAAGTGCTTCCCCTTTTGGAAGGGGGAGGAGAGGCATCGGAAGCGATCCCTCTAATTCGTACCTTCAGCAATTCGCTGAACTCGACACGCAAGTCGATTCAGGAGCGGTTCATATACTACAGTCGTCTAGCAACCGTTGGAACAATCGCTCATATGCTGGTACATGAAATTCGTAATCGCACGACAGCTTTCGGAAGTTTCTTAGAATATATCCAAGACAGATTCGGTCCATTTAATGAAAAAGGCTTAAAAAAGGAATTTCATTCTGCTGAAAATGCAGTAGATACACTGGAGCGTCTTGCCGATACCTTTGCTCCTCTTGCAAGCCGTAATTTTCGACGTCGAAAACGGCAGTCGATCTTGGAAGATCAGATCAGAGATTGCCTAATTCTTCATCAAGGCGAGATAAAAATAAACCATGTGCGATACTACCTGCCAGACTCTAAAACCGAAGTGGCGGTAGATCCTGGAGAACTCGATGCAATCATTCTTAATCTGGTAACTAATGCGGTTTATTGGATGCGAGAAGTCCCAAAAGAGCATAGAGAACTCAGGTTCGGCCTCATGCCTATCAAGGGTGAGTATCGTGTACTGGTGGAAGTCCAAGATACGGGGCCGGGTATTGATAAAGATGACCTTCAGAAGGTTTTCTTACCCGGTGTAACAAGAAAACCAAATGGAATAGGAATGGGACTCACCGTGGCTTCGGAATTGGTTGCTGCATACGGAGGCAGGATGTCGACGAAATATCAAGGAGCAAAAGGTGGGGCTTCATTCGCCTTTGACTTACCTCTGCGGAAACAAAACTGAATGGAGTAAAGAAATTATGCTAAAACTGCTATTTATTGAGGATGATAAAAGCTCTATAGAACCCGTTCTAAATCTTATAGAACGAGAAAGAGAGGATGTATGTCACGAAGAGGATGTATGTCACGAGGTGTCGAAGTTCGAGGATGCTAATGACAAGGTCGCCTCGTTGCGTCCCGACATAGTGATTCTTGATCTCCTTGATAGTGGTGCTTCTCCAGACGAACAGGAGCCCAAGGGTTTAGAAACCCATGATTTTATTTGGGATCAACATTTCTGTCCGATAGTAATATACTCTGCGCGGCCAGAAATTTACTATGATGGATATAAATGTCATCCATTCGTTAAAAGCATCCAAAAGGGATCTGGTAGCCCACAAAAAGTATTGGACGCAATTTGCGAATTACGTCCTCATGTCGCCGCGTTGAAAGAAGCCGAAAGCGATATCAGATACTCTTTTTCTTGTGCTATGCGAGATGTTGCGCCCTATGCCTTTGAGTCTTTCTCAGATAGCGACGAACGTATGGAAACGATCAAACGTTCGGGCAGGCGACGTCTTGCCGCTTCGATGGATGAGCTTTCACTATCACCAGATAAAACGACGCTTGCCAGTTGGGAACAATATCTGTATCCTCCAGTCTGTAAGAATATCCAACTGGGTGACATTCTGATAAGAGCCGATGAGACAGATGAGAACGGGGAGCCTGTGCCGGCTTTGTTTCGGGTAGTTCTTACGCCGTCATGTGATCTAGTAGCTTCGGGAAACCGCGAACCAAAAGTGTCCAGCGTTCTGGTCGCGAAATGCTGCTCAATGGAGATTGCTGGTCGGCCGGGTCTGCCGGATCGAGATTTTGAATCTTGGGCTAACGAGATCATTACTACTTTGGAAAGTGAACGTGAACGTATCGAGAAAAAAAATGAAAGCCTATGACTTCTTCTGTGGAGCCGGAGGCCTGACTCGGGGGTTACTCGATGCAGGAATTGACGTCGTCACCGGAATTGACAGCGACGAACGCTGCCAAACCACGTATGAATACAATAATCCAGGAGTTCGTTTCCTGCCTGCGGATGTCAGGAAAATCGGCCCGAAGTCTCTAGGGCTAAAAGAACGAACAAAGGGATACGATGACGTACTCTTCGCAGGATGTGCTCCATGTCAGCCATTCAGTTTACAACGCAAGGGAAATAGAGATCGGCAAGACGCGACCTTGTTAGGTCAGTTCGGACGTTTCGTTGAAGCTGTGTTGCCGAGATATGTATTGATCGAGAATGTTCCCGGTATTGTCAGAGTACGAGGTTTCAGTACTTTCCATCGATTCCTCAAAATGCTAGATAAAAATGGCTACAAGTACGTTCCCAGTATTCTTGATGCCAAGCATTACGGGGTTCCGCAGAACCGGCGCCGCTTGGTATTACTGGCACTCAGGCACCAACAACCTTCGCTTCCTGAGCCGACTCATGGTGCTCGATATCGCCCGATCAGGACAGTGCGGCAGGCCATCTCTCGTTTTCCCGAGATTGCCGCTGGCGAGCACCATCCTGATATTCCGAACCACATAGCTGCATCCGTTTCCAGATTAAATTTGGATCGACTGAGAGCGACGCCTCACGACGGTGGAGATAGAACATCATGGCCTGATCATCTGAGACTAGAATGCCATAAGGGAAACTATAAAGGTCATATTGACGTTTATGGTCGGATGTCATGGGATCGTCCGGCACCTGCCCTCACGGGACGCTGTCACAGCATATCTAACGGTAAGTACGGGCACCCTGAACAGGATAGAGCTATATCCCTGCGAGAAGCTGCGGCGATACAGTCTTTCCCCGACGCTTACGAGTTTTTTGGATACAACACGAATATCGCCATGCAGATAGGTAACGCTGTACCTGTCAGGCTTGCAAAGCATCTCGGCAAACAGATTCTTCGACTCGCCAATGAGTGATTTGAAAATACGCTACGCTCTTCAGGATCATCTTCTGCAATCTAAGAAGCTGTATGAAAACTCCTATTTCCGTCCTTTGCGCGACGAAACGCCGCTACTCTCAAGGACTTCTCGCCCTATGAAAAACGGACGATGCTAAGGCCACTGGACGACCATTTATGCAGCTCAAAGCGGGGTTTTCATACAGCTTCTTAGACTATCTTGAAGACCGCGATGGGATAAACGATGTTCATCGCCGGGCCTGCCACAATCTATACGCATTCAACTTTGAGGCGAGGCAAGTGCGCCATCAAAAGAAGGCAGGTACACTCGAAACCTTTATTCACAGCCGAACGAAAAACACTGTTTACCGAAAGGTGTTTGAGTATGCAACTGAACTCAGCTATGACCTCGATATCCAACGCAAAGCTCCTTGAGCTAACGGTCTCCAACTTCGGCCCCATCGCCGAGGCGCGTATCGAACTGCGTCCAATGTCCGTACTCGTGGGGCCGAGCAACACCGGCAAATCCTATATGGCGGCTTTGATCTACGCGCTGCACAGGTTTTGCAACGGGTATTCTGTAAGTGCCGAGCATAGCCGCGTACACACCATAATTCCACCACAGGGCCTTAATTTGTCAGAAAGTGACATTGCATATATTTATAACTGGATGAACGAAAAGCTTCCAGATACAGAAAGCGCCGACCATTACGAATTGCCGGAACCTATTGCGGTACTGGTACGTCCCGTTCTCAACAATGTCGCATCTTTGAGCGGAGATTTGGATAGTGAAATTGTAAGGTGTTTTGGGATAGATAAAA
Organism: uncultured Latescibacterota bacterium; assembly: GCA_958295495.1. Taxonomy (GTDB): domain Bacteria; phylum Latescibacterota; class UBA2968; order UBA8231; family UBA8231. The sequence goes on along the minus strand of OY282352.1, from coordinate 3,730,233 downwards.
CCAAAAGTTTAGTTCACTATCCAACTGGTGGCGGAACCAGCTTTTCCTTATGTGGTAATATCTCAACGGAAACTGGACTCAGTTCTCCTTTCAGGTACAGCGTTACAGTAACGGAGCAAGGATCTAAAATAGATGCTTCGATTCCGAGTACGATGCCCTTGCAAATTGGGTCTAATATCATCCCAACCAGATATTTGCCTATGCGCCAGATAGCGTCACTAATCAACATGGGAGACAAGAATCTAGCAATTGCATTACTTGGGGAGTTTGCTAGCAACATTTTTTCAGATATCCTCGGCCCATTGGCCCGTCCCGCATATTACCTTCCCGCCGACCGCGCCGGCGTCATGCACGCACATCAAGTGGCAGTGCGAGGCTTGATAGCAAGTGCATCGCGGGCTGCGCTACGACCGGATTCGCCTATGCCGGTACTTTCTGGAGTTCTCGGCGACTTTATGGAACAGCTTGTCGCATTGGCTGGTTCATCGCAACAGGCACAGGATGAAGATTACGATCACCTTGCCCAGAACTTGGAACAGACACTCCTGCGGGGGGCCGTCCACGTCGAACAGTCCCCGATCAACTATCCCTCGTTTGTCTATAGGCCAGACGGTTGGAAGCAGGATCTGCCCTTGATGAATGCGTCGTCCATGGTGTCGGAGTTGGCACCTGTAGTGCTGTACCTGCGGCACGTCGTTCAGCCGGGCGATCTGCTCATCATTGAAGAACCCGAGTCGCACCTGCACCCAGCCATGCAGGTGGAGTTTACCCGCCAACTCGCGGCAGCCGTGCAGTCCGGCGTCCGCATCCTCATTACCACCCACAGCGAATGGGTACTGGAAGAATTGGCCAATCTGGTTCGCTTATCCGAGCTGCCCAAGGAGCGGCGCACGGGAATCGAGGACGCGGACGTAGTGCTCAGTCCCGACCAAGTAGGCGCGTGGTTTTTCGAGCCGCGCTCAAAAGGAAATGGCTCAACAGTGCGGGAAATTGCACTCGATACCGAGTCGGCGACCTTCCCGGCTGGCTTCGGGTTGGTGACCGAATCGCTCTATAACCGATGGTCGGAAATTTCCGCCCGGATTGAGGAAGGATAATGCCAGTGACGGTGGTGGAAACGGTTCGGACAAAAACCAACGCACAATGTCACGCCACAACATGCCGCGACAGCGGCTGCTCCTTATCGCTAAAAGCATTGAAGGGCTAAACAAACCCATAGCATACAACCCTAACCGAAAGCGCACTATGATCCACATCGAAAACCTCCACGTCGCCGTTGAAGACACCCCCATCCTGCGCGGCGTCAATCTAGCAGTAAAACCCGGCGAAATTCACGCCATTATGGGTCCCAACGGCTCGGGCAAAAGCACCCTCGCGCAAGTCTTGGCCGGGCGCGAGGGCTACGACATCACCGAAGGGTCAGTCGCGTACTGCGGCCAAGACCTGCTCGAACTCGCGCCGGAAGAAAGGGCGTGTGCCGGGCTGTTCCTCGCCTTCCAATACCCGGTGGAAATCCCCGGCGTCAACTCCACGTACTTCCTCCGCCAAAGCTACAACGAAATCCGCAAGCAACGCGGCGAGGAGGAGCTCGACGCCATCGACTTCCTCGGCCTAATCCGCGAAAAGCTCGCCTTGGTGGAAATGGACGAGAGTTTCCTCAAGCGGTCGGTCAACGAAAGCTTTTCCGGCGGTGAGAAAAAGCGCCACGAAATTTTGCAGATGGCCGTGTTGGAACCCAAGCTGTCGATCCTCGACGAGACCGACTCCGGCCTCGACATCGACGCACTGCGGATCGTCGCCCAAGGCGTCAATCAACTCCACGCCCCAGACAAAGCCATCGTCGTCGTCACCCACTATCAGCGCCTGCTCAACCATATAGTCCCCGACTTCGTCCACGTCCTCTACGAGGGACGCATCGTCCAGTCGGGTGGCAAAGAGCTGGCGCTGACGCTGGAGGAAAAGGGCTACGACTGGGTCGAGGAGTCAGTCCAATGAGCGGCGTGGCCTATTATCAGTCCTGCTTTAACGACCTCGGCGGCACCGACGCGCTGCGGTCGCTGCGGCAAAAGGCCATTGAGCACTTTGCCGCGGCTGGCTTTCCCACGACCAAAGACGAGGAGTGGGCTTTTACCAACATCGCTCCGCTGACTCGGACCAACTTTGAGCTGGCCGAGTCGGCGCCGACACCTGCCGTTGCCGACGACTACCGCTACGGCTTTGATGGGCTGGTCTTTGTCGATGGCCACTTCGCCCGCGCGCATTCCCAACCCAACGTCCCGCCCAACAAAGTGTACATCGAGCGTTTGAGCATCGCCTCAGACGCCATCATCGTCGCCGCTGTCCTAGGCCAAGCCGCCACCACCGAGGGCGCGGCCTTTACCGCGCTCAACACCGCCTTTTTGCAAGACGGTGCGGTCGTCTATCTGTTCCCAGAAGCCGTCATCGAGCAGCCCATCCACTTGCTGTTTGTTTCTACCGGGCAACGCGCCAACGTCGTTTCCCATCCGCGCGTCCTCGTGATCGCCGGTCCCAACTCCCAAGCAACCGTAGTCGAAAGCTACGTGGGCTTAGGGTCGGAACCGTATCTGACCAACAGCGTCAGCGAATTCTTCCTCAGCCCCAACGCGGTGCTCGATCACTACCGAGTCCAGCGCGAGTCCGCCGCCGCCTTCCACATCGCGGCGACCCACGTGCGCGAGGAACGCGCCGCCCAATTCCGCTCGACCTCCATCACCTTGGGAGGACGCCTGACCCGCCACCACGTCCACACCCTCTTAGAGGGCGAAGGCGTTGACTCCACTCTCAACGGCCTCTACATCGCGGACGGGGCGCAACACGTCGATAACCACACCCTCATCGAACACGCCCAGCCCCACTGCCAGAGCCACGAGTTCTACAAGGGCATCCTCGGCGGGCGGGCCACCGGCGTCTTCCGCGGCAAGATCCACGTTCACCAAGCCGCGCAAAAAACCGACGCCTACCAAGCCAATCAGAATCTCCTGCTCTCGGCGACGGCGCAAATCAACACCAAGCCCCAGCTCGAAATCTACGCCGACGACGTCAAGTGTTCGCACGGAGCCACCATCGGCCAGCTCGACGAAGACGCCCTGTTCTATTTGCGCTCTCGCGGCATCGGCCACCGCGAGGCCATCCGGGTGCTGACGCGGGCTTTTGCCGGCGAAGTCCTCGACCGGGTGCGCGTCCCCGCCCTCAAAGACCAGCTCAACCGGCTAGTAGATCGTCGGCTGGACCAAGCCGCCGCCGGAGTTGCCCGGTGACCGCTTCCTTTGACCTAGCCAAGATCCGCCGCGACTTCCCCGTACTCGGCGAAAAAATTCGCGGCAAGGATCTGGTCTATTTCGACAACGGCGCAACCACCCAAAAGCCGCTGACGGTCATCTACGCGCTCCAGCGCTACTACGCCCGCGAAAACTCCAACATCCATCGCGGCGTTCACTTCCTCAGCCAGCAGGCGACCTTTGCCTACGAGCGCACGCGCGGCCGGGTCGGCCAGTTTATCAACGCCCGCGAGAGCAGCGAGGTCGTCTTCGTGCGCGGCACCACCGAGGCGCTCAATCTCGTCGCCCACAGCTACGGCCGGCCGCAGCTAGGCCCTAACGACGAGATCATCGTCTCCCAGCTAGAGCACCACTCCAACATCGTGCCGTGGCAAATGCTGTGCGAGGAAAAGGGCGCGCGCCTGCGGGTCGTGCCCATCAGCGACGCGGGCGAGTTCTGCTTCGACGCATACGAGCACCTGCTGTCCGAGCGCACCCGCATCGTGGCCGTCGCCCACGCTTCCAACGCCCTCGGCACCATCCTGCCGGTAAAGGAAATCGCCGCCTTGGCCCATCAGCACGGCGCAGTCGTCGTCGTCGATGGGGCGCAAGGAGTGCCCCACCTGCCGGTGGACGTGCAGGACCTCGACTGCGACTTCTACGCCTTTTCCGGGCACAAGCTCTTTGGCCCCACCGGCATTGGCGTGCTCTACGGCAAACAGGCCCTCCTAAACGCCATGCCGCCCTACGAAGGCGGCGGCTCCATGATCGAAAAGGTGAGCTTTGCCGGCACCACCTATGCCGCCCCGCCAGCTCGCTTTGAGGCTGGCACGCCGCACATTGCCGGCGGCATGGGCTTGGAGGCCGCCATTGATTACGTCAACTCCGTGGGCCGGGAGCAGATCGCCGCCTACGAGGCCGACTTGCTCGCGTACGCAGACGCGGCTCTCGCCGCCATTCCGGGCCTGCGCCTGATTGGCACGGCCCGCGAGCGCGTGGCCGTCCTCTCCTTCATCCTCGGCGACATCCATCCGCACGACATCGGCACCGTCCTCGACGCCGAGGGCATTGCCGTGCGCGCCGGGCACCACTGCGCCCAGCCGACCATGCAGTTTTACCAAGTGCCAGCTACGGTGCGCGCCTCGTTGGCTTTTTACAACACGCGCGAGGAAATTGACGCCCTCGTCGCGGCATTGCACAAAGTCAAAAGGGTATTTGGAGAGTAGGGGCGACCCTTGTGGTCGCCCGTTGTTTGACTTATAGCGGTTTATACACTATCAACGAGGTACTTCGACCATGACTGAGCTTCGCGAGCTGTACCAGCAGATCATCCTCGATCACAACAAAAATCCGCGCAACTTCGGCAAGCTGCCGGCGGCCAATCGCACGCAAGAGGGGTACAATCCCCTGTGCGGCGATCATCTGCACCTCTATCTCCACTTGGCCGACGAGCGGATTGCCGACATTAGCTTTGAGGGGTCGGGTTGCGCCATTTCCAAAGCCTCGGCTTCGCTGATGACCACTGCCCTCAAGGGCAAGCGTCCCGACGAGGCGGTCGAGCTGTTCGAGCAGTTCCAGCAGATGGTGACCGCAGAGCCGGACGCGCCCGTCGATCACCAAGCTCTGGGCAAGATGGCCATCTTTGCTGGGGTGCGCGAGTTTCCCATGCGCGTCAAGTGCGCGACCCTCGCTTGGCACGCCGCCAAAGCGGCCATCGAACAAGACCCGTCTCCCGCATCCACTGAATAGTGGCCCGTCCCTCCCCAAAGGAGATTCTTATGGAACTGTTGCACGAAAAGACCTTTCCCCCCAACTCGACCGAGGCCAAAGTGGTGGCCGTGCTCAAGACCTGTTACGACCCCGAGATCCCGGTCGATATCTTTGCCCTCGGCCTGATTTACGACATTGAGGTCAGCGACTCGCTCCACGTCCACGTGACCATGACCTTGACCTCGCCCGCCTGTCCGGTGGCCGGTACGCTGCCGCCGGAAATCGAGCACAAAATCAAGGCCCATGTCTCGGACATTGCCGCGGCCTCGGTCGAGGTCGTGTGGGATCCGCCGTGGACGATAGACATGATGACCGAAGGAGCCAAACTCGAACTAGGCATGATGTGACATGAAACTCAGCTCGCGCGAAGAATACGGTTTGCGCTGCCTGTTGCAACTAGCCCGCCAGACTTCCGGCCGCAGCCTGACCATCCCGGAAATCAGCCAAGCCGAGGGGATCACCCATCACAACGTCGCCAAGCTCTTGCGCATTCTGCGGCAAGGCGGCTTTGTGGCAAGTGCCCGCGGCCAGCAAGGCGGGTACGCCCTCGCCAAGCCCCCCCACCAAATCGCCGTGGCCGACGCGCTCGCCACGCTGGGCGGTCGCCTCTTCGACGACGACTTCTGCGATCACTTCGCCGGTAGCGCGGATTGCTGTACGCACTCGCTCACCGCGTGTTCGGTGCGCGCGCTGTGGGGGCAAGTGCAGCAGGCCGTCGATCAAATTTTATCGCGCACAACCCTCGCCGACCTGCTCGAACAAGGCTATGCCCTCGCCGACGAAGAGGCCCTGCTCGATATATCGGCTTAGAGGTCGATTTTCAAACGCGGAGAAACTCATGTACAATCTCAACGGCAAAGTCGCCCTCGTCACCGGCGCAGGCGGCGAACACGGCATTGGCCGCGCCATCTGCCAGCGACTTGCACGCGAAGGCTGCGACCTCGTGGTCAACGACTTGCGCGCCCAGCCCTATAGCGCGTCTGGCTGGGGCGGCCTGCCCGCCCTCGTCGCCGAAGTCGAAGCCGCCGGGCGGCAGGCCCTCGCGGTGGCAGCCGACGTGTCCGACGCCGCCCAAGTCGAGGGCATGGTGCAAGACGCGCTCGCCCGCTTTGGCCGCATCGACTTGCTGGTCAACAACGCCGGCTCGCGCCCCGGGCCAGATCGCGTCCCAGTCGTCGAGCTGAGCGAAGCCGCTTGGGACCAAGTGCAAAGCGTCAACCTCAAGGGCACCTTTCTCTGCGCGCGCGCCGTGGCCCGGCACCTGATTGACCGCGGCGACGGCGGCAAGATCATCAACATGTCCTCTACGGCCGGCCGCCAAGGATTGCCGCGCTACGCCGCGTACTGCGCGTCCAAATTCGCCATCATTGGCTTTACCCAATCCCTCGCCGGCGAGCTCGCCGCCCACCGGATCAACGTCAACGCCGTCTGCCCGGGCAATACCCTCACCGAGCGCACCCACTACATCGCCGCGGGCCTCGCCGAGCGCGACGAGCCAGACGCCGACACCACAGCCGCCTTGGTCCACGACCTCGAAGCGCAAACCCCCTTGGGCCGCGTGGGCACGCCCGAGGACGTGGCCCGCACCGTGGCCTTTCTCGCTTCGGACGAAGCCGAGTACCTCACTGGCGTGTCGCTGTTGGTGGCCGGCGGCTTTCAGATGTGAGCGCGAGCGCGTTTACTCCTTGACGCTCCCCAGCATGATCCCGCGCACGAAGTACTTCTGCACGAACGGATAGATCAACAGCATCGGCAGGATGGTGACGACCACGGTCGCCGCCTTGATCGTCTCGGGCGTAAACTCGGTGATGTTCGGATCGACCAATCCCTGCTCGATCAGCTCGACGCTGTTTTCGATGACGATCCGCTGTAAAAAGGTCTGCAAGACCTGGTTCTCGTCCGACGCGATGTAGAGCATGGCGTCGAACCAGTGGTTCCAGTGCGCCACCGCCATCCACAGCCCAATCGTCGCCAGCACTGGCTTGGAAAGGGGCACGTATATCCTAAAGAGGATATTGACCTCGCTGGCCCCGTCGATCTTGGCCGACTCGGCCAGGCTTTCGGGAATGGCTTGAAAGAAATTCTTGACCACGATGATGTTGAAGGCCGTCAGCATCTGCGGCAGTACCAGCGCCCATATTGAGTCGATCAGGCCTAGATTTTTGACCAGCAGATAGTTGGGGACAATGCCGCCGCTAAAGAGCATGGTGAAAAGCACCAAGAACAGCAGCAGGCTGCGGTGGGGCATTTCGCGTCGCGCCAGCGGATAGGCCGTCAGGCAAGTAAAAAAGAGGGTCAGGGCCGTGCCCAAGACCGTGCGCAGGATCGAGTTGGTGAACCCCGTGACGATCTCGGGGTTGGACAGCACCATGCGGTACGAGGTCAGCGAAACGTCCCGCGGGTAGAGGTGCAGGCTGGCGCGCATGGCCTCGGCAGCGCTGCTCAACGACATCGAAATCGTGTACGCGAAAGGATAGAGCGCCATCAGCCCGACCAAGCCCAACACCGTCAGGTTAAAGACGTTGAACGCCTTCTCGCCTCGCGTGCGGCTTACCATATTCCCTGCTCCCCTCGGCTGAGCCGCCGAGCCAGCGAGTTGGCCAACACCACCATCAACAAGCCTACCACGGACTTAAAAAGCCCGGCCCCGGTCGCCAGCCCAAAGTCCATCAGCACGATCCGCCGCAGGACGTATGTATCGATAATGTCGGCCGCGTCGTACACCATGGGATTGTACATGTTGTAAATCTGATCGAAGCCAGCGTTGAGTACGTGGCCGAGATTGAGGATGAAAAGCGTGATAATCGTCGGCACCAGCCCCGGGAGCGTGACGTGCAAGGTCTGCTTCCAGCGCCCGGCCCCATCGACGACGGCCGCCTCGTACAAGTCCGGGGAAATCCCGGCCAGCGCCGCTAGGTAGATCACCGCCCCGTAGCCGGCCGCCTGCCATATCCCGGTGGCGATGACCACCGCGATAAACCAAAAATCGTCGGTGAGGAACTCAATGGCAGAGACGCCAAAGAGCTGGGCGATCTGGTTGGCCGGCCCGCTCTGCGAGAAGATCATCAGGAAGATGCCGCCCAAGATGACCCACGAGAGGAAATAGGGGATATAGGTCACTGTCTGCACGGTGCGCTTGTACCAAGAAACGCGGATCTCGTTGAGCATCAGTGCCAGGGCGATCGGCGCGAAAAAGCCGAACAGCAAGCGCAAGAAGCTGATGGCTACCGTGTTGCGCAGGGCATTGGGAAAGTCGGCCCCGCCGAAGAGGCGGGAAAAATTCGCCAACCCGCTCCACTCGCTGCCGAGGATGCCGGCGCTCAGGCGGAATTCCTTAAAGGCGAGCACCAGCCCGAACATGGGCAGGTAATTGAAGACGAGGAAAAAGGCCAGCCCCGGTGCCACCAGCAGCAATAGCCCTTTATGCCTGCGGTACTGCGTCAGTACTTCGCTCATGGTATCCTCGTGGATCGAGCCGTGCTTGACATCCTAGTCCCCTTTTTTTAGTAACACCTGCGCCATGCAGAACTCCACCGCCTCAGCCCTCGAAAACTACCACTACACCTTCACCGGCATCAAGCTAGTCGCGCCGATGTTCAACAGCCTGCTGATGTGCGCCGCCGTCATCGCCGCGCTCATCGTCGTGGCCTCCATGGCCGCGTACTCGCTCACGCGCCGCCGCATGCACACGGGCCGCATCTTCTTCCTCGCCGGGCTCACCGTGCCTTTCCAGATCCTCATGCTGCCGCTTTCGCGCCAGTTCAACTACCTCGGCATCGGCTACACGTCGTGGTCTTGTCGCTGCCCGTTACTATACTCTATCTTGCCATGCAGCGCCGCTTTGTCAAAGGACTGACCGCTGGTTCCATTCGCTGAGGACTCCGCCCCATGCCCCTTGCCAAATTCGCAACTTTTGCCCTTGCCGCCCTCCTCGCTTTCGGGGCCTGCGCCAGCGAAGAAGACGCCCGCGTCGTGCGCGTCACCCGCAATATCGGCGGCCGGCCCGGCTTCCAAGTCCACTGGGACCTCTGGAAGGCTACCTTTGAGCACCAGAATCCCGGCTGGCCCCCCCCCACTGGCTTCGTCCTCACCTTAGCCCGCATCATGCAGGAGATCCAGGCCGGCAACCGCGACGTAGAAGCACTGCTCAAAATGCTCGACGACTGGGAGGCCGGGCGCAAGGGCAACAAGTGATGCGCCCCGCCCTCGAATGGACGCTGGCCATGGCCCTGTGCGTCGGCCACAACTTCATTGGGGTGCGCAGCTACATACTGCTCGACCACTACTCGGGCTACGCCGACCATTTCAACGCGGTCGGCGTCATCTTCGCCCTGTTCTGGGTCGCGCTTACCGCCTTGCTGCTCGCGCTGATGCGGCCCTTCCTGCGGTTGCCGACTTCGACTTTTGCCCTCCTGTACGCCGCGCTGATGGTGGCTACAATCATGCCGACCATGGGCTTTGGCGGCTATTTTATTCCCCTGCTCGCCGGCGTCTTCTACTACGCCACCCCGGAAAACAACTGGCGCGCCCTCCTCTGGGACCACATCCCCGAGTGGGCCGCCCCGCGCGACCTGAAGATGATCCGCAACCTCTTCGAGGGGGCCCCAGCAGGGACGCCGCTGCCGTGGGATGCTTGGCTCGGCCCTTGTGTTTTCTGGGGCCTCTTCATGGTCGCCTTCTTTTTGGTCAGCTTCTCGCTCATCGCCCTACTCCACCACCAGTGGGCGCGCGGCGAGCGCTTGGTCTATCCCTTGGCCGTAGTGCCAACGGCGATGGTCGAAAGCCTAAAAGACCCGGGCAAAAGCCTCTTTAAGAACCCGCTCTTCTGGGCCGGGTTCTTCATCGCCGCGATCATTCCAACCGTCAACATGCTCGACCAAGTGTTCGACTTTGAGACCATTCACAACTTCGGCATCCCCTCTACGCGCATCTTTTTGCGCCGCATCGGCATCTCATATTCGCTCAACGTCAACTTCCTCGTCGTCGGCTTGGGCTATCTGCTCAACCTCAATGTGCTCTTGAGCGTCTGGCTCTTGCACATCCTCGTCTATCTCGAACACGGCCTGTTGGGCTTTTTGGGGGTTGCCGTCAACCTCCCTGCCCAGCCACACCAGCAGGTCTCGGTGCTGATGTCGCATCAGCAGATGGGGGCACTCATCTTCCTGATCGTCTCGTCGCTGTGGATGTCGCGCGACTTCCTCAAAGACCAGTGGCGCACTATCGCCAGCGGCGCAAGAGGCCCAGACGCGCACCTGCCCGCGCCGCGCACCTCGGCGCTGATGGGGGTCGCCGGGCTGAGCTATATGGCGTACTTCCTCCATGCCACCGGCCTTTCCCTCGGCTGGAGTTTGGCCTTTCTGTTGGTCGCGCTGTTGGTGTTCTTGGGCACTGCGCGCTTGCTGGTGCAGACCGGCTTGGGGACGCTGCGCGCCCCCCATTCCATCCCGCCGCTCTTTACCAACATCTTCGGCACGGCCTATTTCGGCGATAAGGGCCTCACTGCTATGGGGCTCAACATGGTCTGGGCCGCGGACGTGCAATTGTTCTTCATGGGCACGATGGCCCACGCCTTTAAGGTCTGCGAGGAGGCCAAGGAAAAGATCAGCGCCCGCAAGCTGCTGTTCTTCCTCACCTCCGCCCTCGTCGTCAGCGCGGTCACCACCATCGCAGTCTATATATGGCTGGGCTATCAGCACGGCATGATGCACGGCTTCCGCTGGTACTACATCGCCTCGCCGCTGAGCAAGTGGGGCTGGGTCGCCAAAACGGTCAACAATCCGCACCCGCCCCAGCACCTGACCACCCTGTTCACCGGCATCGGCGCTGGACTCGCCGGGCTGCTCTCCTTGGCCCAGCACCGCCTAGCCGGCTGGCCCTTGCACCCGGTGGGGCTAGCCGTGGCCCTGACCAATACCGTGCGCGGCGACTGGTTTGGGATGTTCCTAGCTTGGCTTGTTAAGTCGATTCTGATTAGCTACGGAGGGGTCATTCTATACAGGAAAGTACGGCCGCTCTTTTTGGGGTTTATCATGGGGGCCTGCGTCGGCGTGGGTGGAGCGTCGTTGGTCTATTCGTTCTACTACTTCTGACGGCGCACCTGCTTGACCCGGCCGACTTCGCCCGTCTCCAAGCGCACCTTAATCCCGTGCGGATGAGTCGCCGACTTGGTCAAAATATCCCGCACGACCCCTTCGGTCAGCCGACCCGTGCGCTGGTCCTGCTTCTGCGCGATTGCAACGCGTACCCCACGCTCTATATCGGCCCGTCTCGTTCCGTTCATACCCGATCCAACCACACTGGACTCAACCACGCCCGGTGCCCGTCCTGCTGCCGCAGCCGCAGATAGTAATAGGCCCACGCGCCCGTCGGCGCCGGCAATTCGGCCCCGTCGATCTCCACGTCCCAAGCGTCGGGTGCGTCCTGCCAGACGCACTGCCCGTTGGCCATGATCTCCACCCGCTCAATCGGCGCGGTCCCGTGCAGGCTGGCGGAAAAATGCAGCTTCTCACCCGCGGCCCACGCGCCCCACGCGCCCGAGCGCACGCCGTTGACCGCATAGTCGCAGACGATTGGCACGCCCGAAGTCGCGTAGGTCCAGCGCTCGTCCATGGCCTGCCACACGGCCTCGCGGGTCAATTCCGTCGCCCGGAAACAGGTCATTCCCACGTATCCTCCCGGGTTTTGCGTTGGGTGCCCTTGGTGGTTGTCGGTCCCGGCGACAAACCCCAAGCGCCAGCCTTGGGCAAAGGCATCCTGTACCGAGGCCCCCAACCCGCCTATGCGAATACCCCAGTACTCGTCGAGCGCGTCAGCCTCAAAATTGCCCCGGCCCTGGACGATTTCCACCAGTCTGGCCCGCCTATTGGGAAATTCCCAATGGTATTGCGACCAGTAAAACGTCTTGCCCATGACCTCGCGGTGCTTGCCGTATTCAATGGGCTGTCCGCAGTTGGGGTGGTGCGGCACCATGACCACATCCTCGTCCCAAGCCACTTCCGAGGGGCAAAGCTCGGGTTTCCAGTGCCAAGTGCCGCCATCGGCTTCCGGCGTGCGCAGATAGAGGTTGGCGTGCCCGTAGGCATTGGAGCTTTCCCAAGCGGGGATCGTCACAAAGCGTCCCGGCTCGTAAAATTCCTCGTTGACCGCCAAGCACTCGGCCCACCCGGGGCCAATTGGCGCGTGGTCGGTCATCGCTATCACGTCGAGGTTGAGAAAGTCGCGGGCATAGGCATAAGCCGCGCGCGGCTCCCGGTCGCCATCTACCGAAAGCCGCGTGTGGAAGTGGATGCCGCCGAAGTAGTGGCCGCGCTCGCCGACTGCCTGCGCCGGACCGCTCTGCGCTTCTAGACCGCGCTCGACATCGCGCACTGTGATGCGGACCGGACCGTCGGCCTGTACCTCAATGCCCTCGACTACGCCCCGGCCGTCGGCACCAACTTCCACGTCGGCAGGCAATCCGGCGACCGCGCCATCGGCCTGTACAGCCACCGTCCCCCGGTAGGAGGGTATGGGATTGCGATGCTCGTCCGTCGCGAAAACTACGACCCGGCGCTTTCCCTCCGCATCCGCTGCCGCAGAGACGCGCCCTTCCAGCCGCGTTAGGGGGCCGGGGGCATTCCGCAGCGGAATCGGGTCGCCCACCTGCTCGAAAACTTCAGCTTCGGGTCGCCTCACCCGCACTTGCAGGGCACCGCTTATATCCGCATGGGGCGACGGCACCACGCCAAAGGGAAAAACCAGCCGCGCTCCCGCGCTTAGCGACTTGGTGACCTGAATGGTACACAAGTAGAGTTCGTTGATCGGCCTTCCCACCAACCCGCCGCCGGCCGGACCATCGCCGCCCCGCGTCATATCGGTCCAGTCGCGGGGCAGTCCGTGCCCGACCACCACCACGCCCTCACCCCCTTCGACAAAAGGGTCTGCAAGCACCCACTGGCGGGAAAAGGAGTGGAACGCGCTGATCGAAACGCGCACGTCGGCCCCAGCTTCTAGGCCCGCCGGACAAGTGACGAACAGCCGCAAAGGCTTGCGCTGCTGGTCCGTGGCGACGAACTTCGTCGGCCCCTCGTAGTGTATTTCTAATTGCTCGTACATATCTGGTCCCCTTTTTTTCGCAAAGCGTTACTGTAGTTGAATAGGTATTCATCTCGCATCTCATCCGCGGCACTGGATTTGGTATTCTTCATAATCTCGACGTTCTCATCCGCTCAAGTTTTTTGGCGGATTCGAGTGCATTTGTTGTTTCCTGAGTCAAAGAGAACGAGACCCTCTCAGACGTAATTAGCCTCGTTCCACGCCCCCACCAAAAACGCCGTGCGATACTGCCGCGTCGAGATCAGCCAGTGGCACAGGAGCTTCTCGCCCTGCTCAACAATCTCTTGGAACGCCGGCTCGCCGTACAAATTGCGGGCCTCGTGCGGATCGGCCTCCAAGTCGTAGAGCTCGCCGCAGTCGGTCCCGAAATCCTCCGGCTGATAATGAACATAGCGCCACGTACCCCAGCGCAGTGCCTTGCTGTGCCGATGCTCGGTGACCGCGACCGCATGTACGGGATCAGTGCCGCCCTGCAAAAGCCCGCTGAGGTCCGCCCCGTCCATGCCCTCCATCGCCGGCAGACCGCAGAGGTTCATAAACGTCGGGGCCAAATCGACATTCTCCACCAAGGCATCGCAAACCCTGCCCGCGACCGCAACACCCGGCACCCGCCAGAGCATCGGCACCCGACACACCGCCTCCGAGCATATCCCAGGGGCTTTTTCCTGAATGCCAAAAGCAGTGCTGTACGCGCCGTGGTCGGAGTTATAGACGACAATTGTATCTTCGGCCAAGCCGCGTTTGTCGAGGTAGGACAAAAGGCGGCCAATGCAGTAGTCAACCTGCGTCACGCAGCCCAGATAGCCGCGCCAGATGTTGCGCGCTCCTTCCTCCGGCGACCATGCCTCCCCCTCCCAAGCCCGCTGAAATCGCGCGTGCATATCGCGGAAATGCGGCGGGCGTCCCGACGGATCCTGATAGTAGGTCTCTGGCAACGCGAGGTCGTCTGCATACCTATCCCAGAACTTCTGATCCGGCGTATAGGGCGCGTGTGGGCGCGGCAACGAGACCTGCATACAGAAAGGGTCTCCCTCGCACTCCTCCATAAATTCAATCGCCCGATCCACGCACCAAGTCTCGACATTGTACTCTAGCGGCAGCTCCGATGGCCGGGCGCGGAACTGGTTTTGGGGCAGACCAACAGGGTGGCGGGCTGGGTAGCCGGTGATGCGGAAGTTATCGTTTTGCTCCAACAGACCGGCACCCGCCAGAAACGTTTGATACGGCGACAGACCACCCGCGTCCGGCACCGGGGTCGAGGTGCCAGACATCCAGTAGTCAACGTGGTCCAAAAGCCAATCGCGCGGCTGGTTGGGCACGTGCGTCTTGCCGATCACCGCCGTCTTGTAGCCGTGCTGCTTAAAATGCCCGAGAAAACTCTGCATCCCCTCTGGACGCGGCCCGCCCAAACCTAAGAAGCCGTGGTTGTGGCAGTATTGTCCCGTATAGATACTCATGCGGCTGGGCGTGCAGATCGGATTCTGGGTGTACGCCGCTGAAAAGCGCATACCCTCGCCGGCCAGCCGATCCATGTTGGGTGTCAGCGCCTGCGCGTGCCCTTCGCAGCCCATGCAGGCCGCTTGGTGCTGGTCGGAGAGGATGTGCAGTACATTCATAGAGAAGTGCTCCTTTGGGAATTGCGAATCATTAATTCCTAGGCAGATCGCGCCGATGTCCTATCTTGGCCCATCAGCCCCGGCGCGTGGAAATTCCCCGGCACCTGCTACATGCGAGGACAGCACGGCCAGATGGTCTAGCGCGCCCCTACTGCACGACCCCCACCTTCCTGTAAATCTCCTCGCGCACCTCGTAGATTTCCCGCGCCTCTTGGGTCATTTCCGCCCCGCCTCTCTCCGTCCACTCGGCCACAAAAGCGTCGAAATAGTCGAGGTCGCGCTCGCCGCGCACGATCTCGGCGTAGGCCGTCATCTGCAAATTGCGCAGATCGCGCAGATGCTTGATTGACGAAGGCACCACGTCCGGCTTGCCGAAGAGGCCAGCCTGCGCCCACTCCGGGCGCTGATAGCGCTCGCGGTGTTGCAGCATCGGTGTCGGCAGGTACTTGTCGGCAATGGCGGGCCGGATCCCACAGGGCGAGAAAAAGCCGCCTGGGCCATCGACGTTCAACGTGGTCAGATGCTTGCTGGCGACATTGCGGTCGTCGTAAGGCGGCAGATGGTACAGGCCGCGCTCGGCGTCGAAATCCCAATGCACGCCCCGCTGGCCCATCCGCACCTCCACAAAGAGCGTTTCCTCAACAGCTAGGGCCTCGAAAATTTTGAGCAGCCGCACGACCTTCTCAGGCGCGGCGGCCACCTGCTTGCCAAAGACAAAGACGTGGGCAGCCGTGCTCCACACCCGCCCCCCGCGGATGCCTTTCGGGCCGGCCGGGAACGGCCCGACCACCACCTCGGCACCTGGCTGCAACTCGGCAATGACCGATACCAACGACGCTTTATTGTACGCATCGAAGCTGCCGTAGCTGCCCTCGCCGAAGAGATAACCCGTCTTGCCGCTGACGAATTTCTGGTAGGGCATCGGGCTGCTCTTGATTTGGCCGATCGCAAAGTCCGGGTCAATCAGCCCGTCGTCGTACCACTTGTGCAAAAGCTCCAGTATCTCTTTGACCTCGGGTCGGGTCCCGCCCCACACGACCTCGCCATCGCGCAGCATCCAACCGTGCGGCACGATGCCGTAGGCCCCGAAGACCTCGCCGAAGACCTTGAACCAAGCCTGAGCGTTGGGACACATGCCGTAGGTGTCTTGTATCCCATTGCCATCCGGGTCCTCGTGGCGAAACTTCCACAAGGCCGCGTACATCTCGTCGAGGGTCTCCGGCACTTTGTCGATACCTACTCTGCGCAGCCAGTCCATTCTCCAGATCCCTGGCACTGGATAGCCGAGGCTGCTGCCCCAAGTGGGGATGCCGTAGTTGGCCCCCTTCCAGTAGGCGTAGAGCCAAGCCGAGGGGGCGTACTGGTTGAGATAGCGCACGTAGTTGGGCGCGTATTTTTGGATGACCTCGTAGGGAATGGGCAACGCATAGCCGTGGTGAGCGTCCTTTTGCACTACCACCGGGTCGCCGGCGTAGAACAAATCGGGCACATTGCCGCCGGCAAAGACCAGCGGCCGCCGCCGCATATAGGCAAAATGACTGGTGAACAGGGGCTTGAATTCGACGTTGAACCGCGCTTCGAGCCGCTGTTCGATATAGGTGCCCTCGCGGGCGGTGGGATGGCGCGGGATGCTCATCCAAGAGATCTCGAGCCGCTCCTGCGGGTCATCGACAACCGCATCCCAGTCAATGCGTACCTCGGCCTCGGCCGCCTGTATCCTCCGCGCCTGCCGCTCGGCGAGGGCATACACAGCGCTGATGCAGGCGAAAAACGCCAACAGGGCGAGAATTTTTCTCCGCGTCATGGCACCCTAAAAAACAAGGGAGGCAGATCGAAATTGATCTACCTCCCCAATTCAACCCAAAACTACCGGGCCAGCTACTGCTGCATGTACGAAGCCTTGATGTGGCCCCAGCTATCGTTTTCGACCGCGGTCGGCAAAAGATCCATCTGCGCTGGCAGCAGGATGAAGTCGGTGATGCACTTGCCGTCGCCATTGCCGCAGCGCTGACCGCCCATGCGCCAAGCGGCGAAGCGGCGGTCGGTGTCGTTGTCAGTGCCCACATCGTTGTCGATGATCGAGATGCCCAGCCCGACGATGTCGTTTTCGCTGAAGGCGTGTAGGATGCTGTTTTCGGGCGACTCGTGGTCGAAGTCGTCCCAGCCCACGGTCCACCACTCAGCTTGGAAGGTCGCCTCGGTGGCGTGCGCACCGTTGAGATTGAAGGATTCGCCGCAGCACGAATAGGGTTCGACGTCGTGCCAAGTGGCGCTGGAGGCCCAAAGCCAGTTCCAGCCAATCGGCTCCAGCGGCGGCCAGCGGTAGTGGCTCATCTGGTTGAGGCGGCCCCGGTTGCGCAGTGCTTCCTCCTCGGTGTCGAAATCGTCGGTGCCAAACCACGAGACATCGCCGCCGTGGTTGGCGTCGAGATTGATCTCAAAGCTGTCGTCGCCGCCAGCTCCACCCACTCCACCGCCGTCGCGATCCCACAGATCGTCGAAGCGGTCAAAGACGAAGTAGAGGCGGTCCAGCTCGTCGTTCCAACCTGAGGTCCAGCGGAAGTTCAGATCGGCGGTATTGACCTCGGCCCCAACCTCGCCGGCCACCACCACGTGCAGCAGCTCGCCGTTGAACTCGCTGAATGGCGTGAGCCACAAATTGTCGGGCACTACGTCCCACTCGGAAATATCGCCGTCCATCACCGGCAGATGCGACGTGGGCCACTGCCAGACGCCCAAGATTAGCCCCTCGGGCACGTGCCCGAAAGAAGGTGTGCTCAGCCCCAAAAGCGATACGACCGCACTCAGCGTCAATAGTTTCCTCATAACTGGTCTCCCTCTCCTAAATGGGGGTTGCTTCGATAAAATTCTCGCGCCGACCGATGTACTCGGAGCGCACTTTGCATCGCATTAGCATTAAATTAAGTTGTTAGTCATAACAAATGGCTCTTATGTTGTCAATGTATTTTTAGCACCGTGTCGCGGCCTCGAAATATGGAGCATGGCCCGCCGCGACGGGCGGCGCAACGCACCAAGCGTCGTGGCGTCCCTGAGTGCGGGCTTGGTTGGTTTAATTAACGCCCCTCAATCGCCAAAATCGCCTCTTCCACCGTCCGCCGCCCCTCGCTCCGCACCCCAATCTCGGCATACGCAGCGCGCGCCTGTTGCAGCGCCTCCAGTGCCCGCGCCTGCTCGCCCTTCTTGCGGTACACCAACCCGATATTGCCCAAGCTCTGCGCTGCCCCCTGCTGCTGCCCAATCAACTGAAAAACGTGCAGGGCGTCGCTAAATGCCTTGAGCGCCCGGTCCAAGCGGCCCTGCTCAAAGTAGATATGGCCGATATTGCTCAACTGCGCGGCCTCGCCTTGGCGGTTGCCCGCCTGCGTGAAGACGCGTAGAGCATCCTCAAAGGAGGCGAGTGCCTCGTCAATCCGGCCCTGGCGGAAGTGGATATGGCCGATGTAGTCGAGCTGGGTCGCCCCCTCGGCGTAAAGATCGAATTCGCGGTACAGGGCCAAGGCCGCGCCATAGGCTCTTATCGCCTCGTCTAGACGACCCTGTTTTTGCAGCACTTGACCGATCTTGCTCGACTGAACGGCCCGGCCGCGCGGATGGCCGTGGACGACGTAGAGCTCCAGCGCGGCCTCAAAGGCGGACAGCGCCGCATCTAAACGGCCCTGGTACAAATGCACATTGCCAAGGTGGTCCAGTGCCTGCGCCCGCTTGCTTGGGTGGCTATCGTAGCGCCGGTAGCGAGCGAGCGCTGCTTGGTAGGCTACCAGCGCCGAGTCTAAACGGCCCTGCTGAAAAAAAATGCGCGCCATGCGGTTGAGCGTCTCGGCTTGGTTATCCACCTTCTCTTGCGCTTGATGTATCGAGAACGCCGCTCGGTAAGCGGCCAACGCCGCCTCTAGATCGTCCTGTTGCTGGTAAAGTTGTCCAATCCGCACTAGCTGGGTTGCGCGGGCCGCGTCGTCGGCTAGGCGTTCGAGGACGGCCAAGCCTGCAGAAAAATAAAAGTGCGCCGAATCGAGTCTGCCCTCGTCTAGGTGGATATTGCCGATATTCGTCAGACCGCCGGCTTGGCCGCGCAGATACCCCTCGTCTCGATAGCGCGCGAGTGCCTCTGCGAAGGCCACCAGCGCCGAATCCGCCGCGCCCCGGACGAAGTAAACCGTGCCGATGCGGTCGAGGTCTCGCGCCATCCCGAGGCGATCGCCGCTCCGCCGATGCCCCTCCCGGGCCTGCTTTAGGAAACCGAGTGCCCGCTCTGGATCGCCCTGCATGAAATAGGCCGCGCCCAGATCGCCCAACGCTTGGGCCGCGCCGGCGGCAAAGCCGTTCTTCCGGTGCAGCGCGACCGCACCTCGATAGAACGCTAGCGCCGAGTCGAGACGCCCCAAGTGCTGATGGGCTTGGCCCAGATTGCCCAGCAAAGCGGCTTGAACGTCTTCTCGCGCAGCCGCCTTAGAAAGTGCCAGCCCCTTTGCCAGCACCTCCCCAGCCTTGCCGTACTCGCCATCGCACAGCAGCGCGACCCCCGCGTTGAGCCAGACCGCTGGCGACGGTCGTCTCGCAGCGGCCTGCAAATAGCTCGCCGCCGCCGCACCACAGCGACCCGCACCGAGATGATCTTCGCCGTCGGCAAAATGCGCCCGCGCCGCAGCGCCCGCTTCGCCTTCTTCCGCGAAATCGACCCGCGCTGATTTCAGTACCACCAGCCCATGCGGGCTCTCGTAGAGGACCAGCGGCGCATCTGTGGATTCGCAGGACGCAAACAGCGCGAGCAGCAGAACGCGATAGATCACTTTGACAGTAGTTCGTCTAACAGAGCGACCATTTGCTGGAGACGCGGCTAGCCGCGTTTTCCTACTCAGCTTCGTCTTGGCTCAATACCGGTCGGCGGTCGAAATGCACCACCCCAAAGCGCTCGGGCACGTGGAATTGCGGCTTGGGCGTCAGAGTATTGGACCAAGTGATATACTGCAGATTGACCGCGCCGCCCGTGCGGTACAGGTTGAGTCGCCACACGTCACCAGTGGTCGGGGGCAGGCGGGGGGCGTATGGGTCGAAGACGGCAAAGGGCAGGGCGATTTCAGCGGTCCAGAGCGCGTCCTGATCCGTCTCTTGGTTGAGTGTGCCCTCGATGTCGATGGCCACCTGCACGCCCTCGCCGTTCCATGCGGACGAACGGTCGGCGTGCGGAGAGCGGTCCAGAATCGTGCCCAAGGCGTTGAATTCAAAATTGAAATAGCTGGTGACTTGGCTGGTGTCTGGGGCGATGAATACCTCGACGCAATCGTCGCGCGACACCGGGCTGTCGCGCTCGGTCAGAGTAGCCGAAATGTGCGGGTCGTGCGCGGTGAAGGCGACGTATAGATGGACGTCGTCCCACAGCAAGCGGGCTTCGGTGCGATCCTTGGCCCCTGCGGTCCACCAGGGGAAAGCGAACTGGTCGATGACTTGAGCGGCCCCCCAAGAAGGCTCGTCGAGGTGGCCGTCCACGGCGATAGGCCCGGCCGCGCGGCGGATGGTGTGGTGCGGCAGGGCATCCTCGGAGAGCGTGGCAGAGGTGGAGGCTAGGCAAAGGATGGCGATGAGATAGCGCATGGGATTCCTGTCGATCACTTCAGAAGCTGCTCAGATTTTCTCATCCTCGGTGGCCAAAACGACCTTGTCGATCTATGACCTCGCGCACGAGACCGGGCCGGGCCTTCTCGTCCGTGCGAATGACCAGCGTCATCACTTAGGGGCCTCCTCTTTAGCGAAAGCTATACCCGCGACATCAGCCGCTTTGGCCGCATCCACCACCAAGACCCCGTGCTCCTCGGCAACATCGACGTCAACATCGACGTGCCCTGTATGATGATAGTATCGTTGCCCGCTTGATTCGCTCAACTAGGGCCTTTGGCACCGCGTCCTCGCCGCCGATTTAGCCGCTCTAGCACCCGGCCGATAATATACTTCACCTCTGGCAACATGCCAAAGAAACATCTGCCCCGTTTTCTCTACTTCTAGCGTAAAAAAACCGTTCTCAAACCACATAGAGAAATACTTGCAACCGCATTGGCCTTTTCTTACAGTTTTGGCTAAGCTGCAAAATTTGGTGTGCTAGCGTGCTCTTTCTTGTTGAGAGGTCCTATGACACCGCTGCTCATTGTAGGCACTTTGCTGGGTCTAGTAGTAGGCTCGTACTTCGTACCGACCCCGGACGAAATACAAGCTGCTTTTAAGCAGGCGCAGAAATTCTACGCCGCCGAGGACTACGAGCAAGCCATCGCAACCTACGAGCGCATCAATGCCATTGAAAATCCGCTGCTCTACGCGGCCGAGATCAAGGCCGTAGTCGGCGAAGTTGCGGCTCCGATCAAAGAAATCGCCCTCTACCAGACGGGTAATAGCTACTTCAAGCGCGCCGCGGAGTCCAAGCGCCGCGCCGCTCGGGAGCGCGACCCCGAACGCCAACGCCAACTCGCCGCACGGACCGCGACTGACTTCGAGGAAGCGACCGCTTACTTCCTCGAGACCGAAGCCCAGACTACCTCCCCACAGATGCGGGAACTGGCTCGCAACCGACTGGTCAACTGCCTCTATGAAAGCGGCGATTACCAGCGCACCATAGAAGAGGGCCGAGCTTTTCTGCAGAAATATCCCAACAGCCAATACCTCGACAACGCGCTTTACAATATCGGCTGGGCCCTTTTTGAATTGGGCCAGTACCGGGAAAGCATCACCGTCTTTGAGGAATTGGTGCAGCACTCTCCCAAAGGGTACCGCGCAGACCGGGCACTTTTCCAAATCGGCGAAGCCTACTTTCTGCAGCAGCACTACGATCAGGCCACTTCCTGGTACCAAGAAGTGGTAAACCGCCAAGACATTGACCGCCTCAGCGAGCGAGACCTGCTGAAGATGCGGCGCGAAAAAATAGCCGGCCTAGTGGACGAGACCGCGCTAGAACTGGCGGCCAAAGCCCAGATAAAAATAGGCGATTGCCGCGCCCAAAGCGGGGATTTTGCCGGTGCCGCTACCGCCTATAGCAAGGTTATAACCGCCTTTGCCCAGGAACAGAAACTGGTGGCCGAGGCCTATATCCGCCTAGCCGATATGTACACCCAAGGCGGCGACGACCAAGCGGCCGTCCGCACTTACCGCGAGGCCATCGACGGTAGCCGCAATCGCATTTTTCAGGCTAGTATGCAGTCCCTCCTAGCCGAACACTACTACGGCCTTGGCAACTATCAGCGCGCCATCGCCGAATACCAACTCTACCTAGAGGCATACGGGGATGTGGCCAAAGCCGCTGGTCTAGCACCGCCTTGGGCCCTTTACAAGATCGGACGAGCCCATTACGAGCGGGCCGAGGTCCAGCGCCAAGCCGCGGCCGACGCCGATGCCCGATTGGCCTACGCACAGGCGATCGCCGCTTACGAACGCATTGCCGCCGACTACCCCAGCAGTGAACTAGTCCTAGCTGCTACCTCGTTTAATATCGCCCTGTGCAATCAGATGCTCGGCGTCCTAGGTAGTGCTGAGCACACTGCCCAAGCGCTGGAGCTCTATCAGGAGATCGTCGGCGCCGACCAAGACCCGGACTACGTGCGCAGCGCTCTTTTTCAACTGGGTCGCATCCACTACCAGCAAGAAAACTTCAAGCGGGCCATCGCCGCTTATGAGTCCATCCTGCAAAAATACTCCGAGTCCCCGCAGCGCCACGGAGCCCGTTTTGAATTGGCTCTGTGCTACCGGGATTTGGGCCAGCCCGACAGGGCAGTGGAGCTATTCCGACAGCTCGACCGCACTGCAAATTTGTTTTCCAAGGCCATGCTCGAAACGAGCAACCTGCTGGCTGGAAAGGGCGACTTCTCGGGGGCGTTGGAGGCGCTGGAGGCGGGCTTGGAGGCCAGTACAGCTAAAGACGAACGCACGGCCAAGCGGATGCCGGTGGGCAAATCCTGGGGGAAATACAGGCCTTCTTTGTCGTGGCTGACGTAGCCGGGCCAGATACCGTGCCAATCGAGCGCGGGTACGGTTTTGGCCTGTAACTCGTCCATTTGTCTTTTCTCCTCATCCTCGTAAAACGCGAAAGCTGTCTGCTGCAATGTCCCGGTCGAATTGAGCGGTGCGGTGCGCAGTCGCCGCGGAAATGCTTTTGCCGCGCTAAGTGCAAGTGGATGGCCGGCCACAGTAGCGGCCCCCATGTATCAAATCCCTGGGCACCGGGAGTTAGGACCGCTCTCCGATTCGATAGGCGTACAGGCTCGTAGCATTGTCGGCGCGAAAGTGCAAGCGGATATTCCGGCCGACAAAAGGCGTCAGGTCGCGCCGCTCCTTTCCCCAAGTAATCTCGCAATCCGTCTCGTCTCCCTGTGCCAACCCATTGCACGAGTCAAAGTCAAAGCCCTCCGGCACGGAGGCCTCCGCGATGACGCGCACCTGTAGGTGCCCGAATAAACAGGTGGCATTGACCCCGAGCCTAGGGCCGATGACGGCAATGGGTTCGGTCATCAATTCGCCGCCCCGGATGCCGCAGCGCAGCGCCACAAAACGATCCTTGCGCAGGGTCACTAGTGCGCTCGTAGAGGTCGTTGTTGATCGAATAATACCACATCTTGAAGCAGTTTTCGTCGTCGTCGTAGAGCACCGAGCCCCACAGTTGCACGGCTTTCTCCTCCCAAGGCCGGTCGGGTTTTAATACCGGCTCCGCCTGCACGCGCTCGGGCCGCTGCACCTTGCGCACAAAGCCGGGATGATCTTGTACTTCCACATCGTCGAGAAACAGGTGCAAACCAAGGTCGTAGAGATTATTGCCGTTCATGGTTTCTCTCCACGGATTGGCCGGTGATATAGGACTTGGTGATATCGAGGATGAGTTCCACGTCGTGGCGCGCTTCCGCGATCGGCGTGCGGCACTCCACCCCCTCGGTGATACAGGCGTGGAAGTGGCGCAACTCCGCGGTGAAGGCACTCTCCCAGGGAATGGCCGGCTCTTTGCGGTAGCTAGTGCCGTGCTCGTCAATGCCCTGGATAGTCAGGGTGGAGAGTACGCGGCGCGAAAAACCGGTCGGATAGGTGAGCAGCACGCGCTTATCGTCGCCGTAGATTTCCAGCGTCTCGCGAAAATCCCACAGCTTTTCCAAGTCAACCCGACTGATGACACAGCGTGCGCCATTGGCGTATTCGAGCACCGAGGTAATCGCGCGGTTGTTTTTCCAGATTTCAGTGCTAATCACGGCGCGGGGCAAGCCCACCATCGCGCGCAAGCTGTAGAGATCGTGGATCAGGCCGTAGGCGATGCCGCAGACCGGCTCAGCGCGCGCGAAAAGGTCGCCAAAAGCTTGGCCCAGTGTTTCTCTATAGGCGCGCTGGCGTTGGGCGGCGATTGCGGGGCGTTGGGCATCTGCGTATTGTACGTTGAAGTGGCCGAGGTGGAGATAATTGCTCGGGTGTAGGTGGTTGATCTGGATAAAGCTGTAATCCAAACCCTCCACCTCTCTTTTGGCCAGCGCAAAGGCCGGGTCGTACGCCTTCATGTAGGCGGCTTGGCCCACGGTGCCAGCTTGGTGCATGGCTGCGATCATGGCGTCGGCTTCCTGTAGGGAAGCGCAGATGGGCTTTTCGAGGAGGACGTGTTTGCCGGCGGCAAAAGCAGCGATGGCCGCCTCGCTTTTGGGGTCGGTATGGCAGAGGAGGACCGCGTCGATATCAGCGCTCAGCAGGTCGTCGAGAGTGCTGACGTGCCGAGGGATAGCAAAGCGTTTGGCGACATAGGCCGCTTGGTCGGGAGACAGATCGCAGACAACGGGAACGGCAAATTCCTCGTTGAGTTCCAACAGGTTGGGTAGGTGCTGGACCTGAGCTATGGCACCACAGCCCAAAACACCAATGCGCACACGGGCCATGAACGGACTCCTGCTGCTGACCTCTGGCTGCCAAGGACCGTTTGAGTTGGGACCTTGAAATCCAGAGCCGTATTTGGTTACTTGTAATTCCTACGTCCGGCAGGTTCGCAATCAATATAAGTCGCCAACCAGTGAGATCACAGGAAAACGAGATGATGACTCCCGAACAGCGCTATTTTTTTGATCTGACCGGGTACCTCCACTTGCGCGGCGTTCTGCGCGAGAGCGAACTCCGGCCCGCCCAAGACGCGGCCCAGCGCTACATCGACGCGCCGCCCGACCAGATGCCGGAGGGCTTTCGCATTGATCTCAACCGCGAGCACTTCAACTGGTATCTCCACGCCTTTGCCTTTGACAAAGCCCTCGAACGGCTGGCGGTGCATCCTCAAATCTGGCCCATCCTGCTCGAACTGACCGGCGGCAAACCCCGGTTAGGCGGCGGCAATATGATGGTCGATGTCCACGGCAAACCCTTTCATCCCCTGCATTCGGGACGTGAAGCAGCCCGGCGGAAAGGCCAGCCGGGCTGGCGCCGCAGTTTTGTCAAGGACGGCAAAATATACAACAATGACTTGGTGTTTTTCTTTTATCTGTCCGATGTTTTCCCCGGCGATGGCGGGCTCATTGTCGTACCCGGCTCGCACAAGTCCAATTTCCCGTGCGAAAATCACTACTTCTATCCGCAAAGCTACACCGCAGACGGGGGGTACAACGACGATTATTTCAGCACCGCAGTGCCCGAAGGGGTGACCAATTTTACGCCCAGTGCTGGCGACGTGGTCGTCATGTCCGAACACCTCATCCACGGCGCCCTATCCTGGGTGCCCAAAGACCGGGACCGCCGCTTTCTCACCCTGCGCTACAGCGTGCAGCACATCGGCCCCTCCGACCCTTTTCCCGACGGCGTCAAGGCCAAATTGTCGCCAGAAACCTTGGAACTGATCGCCGTGCGCGGTTTTAAGGACCGCAAGGAAATCACCACGCGCAATACAATAGAGTTGACCAGATGAACGAGAACGAACCCCGGGTTGGATGCCGGCCGCTGGACGGAGATTACCCGACCCACCGAGTCCAGTGGCACAGCGGCCGCAAGCTGGCAGAACTCACAGTGCCGGTGCGCCGGCTCTATTCCTTCCAAATCGTTGCACAAAGAGGTGCAGCATGACCCCCGAGCAGCGCTACTTCTTTGACCTGACCGGCTACCTCCACCTCAAAGGCGTACTGCAAGGAGCGGAATTAAAAGCGGCTCAAGACGCGGCTCAGCGCTACATTGACACGCCCCTAGAGGAGGTGCCCGCCGGCCTCGAAATCAATCTCGAGCGCGAGCATTTCAACTGGTATATCAATGCCTTTGCCTTTGACAAGGCCCTCGAAGCGCTGACCCTACACCCCAAAACTTGGCCCATTCTCAAGGAGTTGACCGACGATCGGCCGCGCCTGACTAGCGGCAATCTGATGGTCGATGTCCACGGCAAGCCCTTCCATCCCCTGCACGCCGGCGTACCCGGGGCACCAGCCCGCAATCCAGAGCAAGGACGCTACAGCACGGTCGGCGGCAAAGTCCAGTGCAATGACCTAGTCTTCTTCTTTTACCTGACCGACGTCTATCCCGGCGACGGTGGGCTTATTATTCTCCCCGGTAGCCACAAGAGCCACTTCGACTATCCGCGGTCGCTTTTCTATTCCGAGAGCTATACGTCAGAGGGTGGATACAACGCCGAATACTTCAGCACCAAAGTGCCCGAGGGCGTACTCAATGTAACGCCCAAGGCCGGCGATGTGGTCATCATCTCCGAATTGGTCACCCACGGTGCGCTCTCTTGGGTGCCCAAAGACCGGGACCGCCGCTTTCTCACCCTGCGCTACATGCAGCAGCACGAAAGTGTGCGCGGCAGTCTGGACTGTTTCTCCCCGGAGGTCAAGGCCCGACTTGCGCCGGAAACCTTGGAACTGGCCGCACCAGCCTCCTTTGGCCACACCAAGGAAATCGTCGCGCGGAGCTGAGCACTCAAGCGCTCTCTTCCAAGGCAATGGCCCGGGTCCAAGTAGCCGTGACCCGCTGCATTTTGAGCGGCAGGGCGATTTGTGAGTTGAGCTAATCCCCTTGTGCAATGTTGGCCGCGTCGCAGAGGCCGTCCCAGCTAGTCTCGGCCACGCAGAGCGGGATTTCGAGCCGCCGGTGCAACTCAATGTTCATCCGCCGCCAGCGGTCCCACAACACCCAAACGCAGAGCGGGATAGAGCGTTTCAAAAAGCGGCGTGTCACCAGTATCGCGGGCATAACGCCAATAGAGCCGCATCATTTTTTTTACCTGCTCGTCATAGGCGGGATCCCGCGCCAGATTCTTCATCTCATAAGGGTCTTCGTCTAGCTGGTACAACTCGTCGAAATCAAAGCCGTTAAACACAAACTTCCACGCCCCGTCCCACACCACCCGCTGCGTCAGCCGGTGGCGGTTGCCAAAGTATTCGGCATACCCTCGGGTCCATTCGTCGGCGACATGTCCCGGTTCGCGCAACAGCCCGACAAAAGAGCGGGAGTCGGCCCCATCAATAGGCTCGCAGTCGGCGAGTTCCAACAACGTCGGGCACAAATCGTGCAAGCCAACTCGGCCCTCGCAAATAGCGTCCCTTGCAAGGG
This sequence comes from uncultured Latescibacterota bacterium, assembly GCA_958295495.1. Classification (GTDB taxonomy): domain Bacteria; phylum Latescibacterota; class UBA2968; order UBA8231; family UBA8231. Next base: position 3,702,935 of record OY282352.1, on the reverse strand, counting down.
TAGGGCCACGCACAATAAGCGGCACCTGATACACTTCTTCAAAAGCGGAAATATCCTTGAAGAACAGACCGTGCGCTCCCAACAAATCCCCGTGGTCGGCGCACAATACAACGATCGCGTCGTCGAGTTTGCCCGTCTCTGCGAGAAAGTTGATCACCCGCCCGAACTGGGCGTCTATTTCGCTAATCGACGCGAAATAACACGCCCGCGCCGCGCGCTTGTGCTCCTCGTTGAGCTGGCGCCAAATGCCCTGCGCCCGGCGATAAAGCCCCGGCCGGTCCGCCAAATCATCATCGGCATTGGGCGGCGGCGGCAACTCTTGAGCGGCATAGCGGTCGTAGAATGCGCGCCCGGCGATAAAGGGATCGTGCGGCTCCTGAAAACTGACGAAAGCACACCATGGATCGTCGCCTTGTACTGCCTCCTCCAGATAGCGCAGTGCCAGCGTCGTCGTCAGCCCCATGCCGCGCTCTTCGGCTGGCCGGTCGGTCACCCCGTAGAGCAGATGGGGCCCATAGCCGGGCGGCTCTTCGAGATAATGCGCCAAATCGCACGCCGGCCGCTGCGGCTTACCGCCTAGCACCTCGGCGACCAACTCATTATAGAGCGCACCACCACTGATCCCGTTGACCTGCCAGCCAAAGCGGCAAGCGGCATTATCGCGCTCAATATGCCACTTGCCGAAATACCCCGTGCGATAGCCAGCTTCTACCATGCGCTCGGCCCAATGCACCTTATCGGGGCGCAGCGCATGTACATCTGGCACCTTGGGATAGAGCACCTCCAGCACCCCGTGGTTGTGCGGCATCAGCCCGGTCATCAGACTCGCCCGGGTCGGCGAGCAGATATTATTGGGCGTATAGGCGCGCGTAAAACGCACCCCCTCCCCGGCCAGCCGATCCAAGTGCGGAGTTTGACAGACGTGATCTGGGTCGAGCACGCGGGCCTGCATCTGGTCGGCCATCAAAAAAAGAATATTGGGTCTATTGCTCATCGCTATTTGCTTTCGGCCATGGCCATCTGCGGCAGCGCCAATGGACCGCAGCCTTCAATAGGCCACTGCCACCGTGCGCAACACCTTGGTCCGTGCCGCGCTCAATCCTCCAGTGTCAACAGCCACCCTGAGCAAGGCACAATAGACGCCCGGGGGGACGCGCATCCCCTGCTGGTCCGTGCCGTCCCAAGCAATCTCGTACTGGCCGGTGGTCGTCGGTCGCTGCTCGGCGAGCTGGCGCATCAGCCGGCCGCTCAGATCGTAGAGGGCAACTTCCAACGGGCCATCGTCGTCCAAACGCACGACCTTGCAGGCGAAGACCACGCGGTCGTTGACGCCATCGCCATTGGGGGTAAAGGCCGGCGGGCGCACCGCCACCTCGAGCAGCAGCGCCCCCCGCGTTGGGTCGCCCACCAGCGTCGTCGTATTGCCCGCCACCGCGTCGAGCGCGTCGCCCGGGTCCACCCGCTGCCAAGTGCCCTCGCCCCCGGCGCTGTGCTGCAATGAGGCGCGCAGCACCGCGCCCATGCCAAAGAGCGCGGTGCGGAAGTCGAGGCGCACGACCTCAATGTCCGTATTGGGTCGGATCTCGGCAAAAGACAGGCGCAAGCTGTCCGCGCCCGTGGGAATGACCTCGACGCCCTCCACCGCGCGCTCGTCCCCGGCCCGACCCGCGTACAGCCCCGCAAAACCGAGCGCCATATCCGCCGGCGCGACCAGCAGCAACTGATCGAAGCCGGGGTCGCGGCGGTCGAATTGCGGTCGCACGTACAGGGAAAAGGGACGCTCCACGCCCAGCGAGTCAACCCTGAACGGCGCGATCTCGCCGGTCAGCCCTTGGGCCACTGGGCTGGTAAAATTGAGGCGGATCGAGCGCAGCGCGGCACTGATAGCTGGATCCTCAGCAAGCATGGTCGCCCGCACCTTGAGGAACTCGCGCGGGCTAGGCGAGGTAATCGCGCTGCCCGCTGGATTCTCATAGGCTTGGCTCCAGCCGCTCCAGTCGGCCCCTTCCACCTCCTCGGCGACGATCGGCCCCTTGAAGATGTCCAACAGCGTTGGATTGTTGTATTCCCTCTCGGAAATCTCCGTGCCGTCCTTTTTGAAATAGTGCAGCACCTCGCTCAACTCGTTGCCCGTGCGCGTCTGCACCAGCACGCTGGTGCCCGGCGGCGCATCCGCGTCCCACTCTAGCGACAGCAAGTTCCGCCGCCCGCCCAGCCGCACCAAACCCGACTCGAGCCAGACCTCGGGCTGGAACCCCCGGCCGTAGAGCTGGACCGAGGCGGGAAATCCTCGGTGCCCGCCGACGGGCACGATGATTTGCTCCCACACCATGCGGAAAAAGCGCGTCTTGCTCAGGGCGAAGTCGTGGCCCTCGTACTCCTTGCGCGTACTCGACTGCTGGCGGCTGGCCACGGTCGTCCACTTGAGGCTGCCGTCGGCATTGAGCGCGCCGTCCGAGGCATCGAGGCGGTAGGAGGGAAAGCTAAAGCGGTCGCGGATCGCTTGGCCGCCGTAGGCAATGCGGAAGGTGTCGATCCAGTACGTCGAACCCAAGTCAAAGCTCAGATGGCCTTCGGGGCCGGGAATGGTCTGGCGGTCGAAGGAGAAGATCAGATCCACGTAGGTCTGTACGTTGCCGTCGATGGTCCGCCCCACCGGCAATCCTTGAGAGGCAAAAACGTCGCCGCCCCGGGCCAAGGCGGCAATCAGGGCGTCGTCGCCCTCGTGCCAGACTTCGAGTTCGGCCAGCCGGGGCCGCTCCCAGCGGTGGTAGAAGACCCCGCCCTGCTGATTGGCGGGTAGCTGCGCGTAGTCCGCCTCGTCAACCTCGGTCCGACGCCCGTCGCGCTGCAACTTGCGATAGACGACCGCGCCCTGCTCGGCAGCCGGCAACGCCTCGTATTCCTCCCGGCTAACCTCAAATCCGCGATCGAAGTCCGATCCGCGCACCACCACCTGCACCAAGCGCACTCCGGTGCCAGCGAATTCTTGCTGCGGCACCGAGATCGCCGAAGTCGGCGGGGCGTTGATCGGCTGGGCCGACAGCTCCTGCGCCTCGGCCTCTGCGCGCTCGCCGAGGGAAATTTTTAGCCGCCGCTCGGTCTTGTTCGGCTTCAAGGTGCGCCACACCACATCGAACTCCGGCTCCTCCGAAGAGATGAACTTCTCCGGCACCTCGCCATCGGAGATCAGCACGTCGTACTGGAGGAAGGGATCGCCTAAACCTTCCTCGACGAACTTGAGCACGATGCGCTTGGCAATGACCAGCCGGCCCAGATCAATGGTAAACCACCACTGCGACCCCAACTCGGCAGCATCTGCGACCGGATCAGGCTCCCAGTAGGTGGTCAAGTCCCCGTCGAGCACATTGAGTACGCCTATCGCATTGGAACCCGCTTCTATGGCATCGACGAGCGCGATTTCCTCGGTCGCCTTCTCCCGCGCGAGGTCTTCGGGCGGATGCAGGCGCAAGAAGTGGACGATGTCCTTGGTGGCGTCGGTGTTGCGGCGCAGTTCAAACGGCCGCACCACACCGCTTGCGTCAATCGTCAGGGTGCCCACCGGAAACTCCCAAGCGCGCCAGTGCGCGGCGCGGTCGATGACGAGCTGGTCCGCGGTGAGCCGGTAGCCGCCTCCTTGGGCGTGGAGCGCGGCTGCCCACAGCAAAACGACGGCGATGTAGCGCATACCCCTCTCCTCTTAGTACGCCAGCGAGACGATGCGCGAGCGGGCCTTGATGCCGCCGTCGGTCTCTACTTCGAGGCGCAGGACGTACAGCCCAGGCGCGAGCAGAGCACCCGTTGCGTCTCGGCCGTCCCACAGCGCGGAAAACTGTCCGCTCTGCGCTGGTCCGCGAAAAACTTCGCCGATCCGCGTCCCCTGCAAATCGTAGAGCACCACCGCTACTTCGGCATTCCCGATCACATTCAACAGGTCGTATTCAATCCGCACTGCGTCGTTGATCTGGTCCCCGTTGGGCGTGAACGCGGCTGGCACGAGCTTGAACGCGCCGACCACCTGCCCGGCGATGTTGGTCAGCCCCACGCTCAGGGTATTGCCCTCGACCAGCTCGACCACTTCGCCCGGCGTCACCACTTGGCGCACCTCCTGCGGCCGGGTACTGTCATGCACGCGGCCCGAAAACAGAGTCCCGAACTTGAAAACCTCGCAGCGAAAGACCACCTCAATCAACTCGCCATCGCGCGCTTGGTCTATCCGCGGGACGCCGATCGCAAAGCCGCGCTCATCGAGCCGCTGCACCTCAAAGGCGACCTCTGCGCCGCTGTAGCGCACCGCGTCAATGCCCTGCGCCTGAGTCGGCGTGTCAATCTCAATCGTATCAAAACCCAAGTCCTCGGCTTCTAGTCGCGGCAGCAGCATGTAGGTGAACTCGGTCGCCGCGCCCGTGGTCGCCAAAACGGGCGCAATCTCGGCCAAAACCAAGGCGGCCATCGGCGGCCTAGACGCGGCGAATTGCACGAAGTTCAGGCGCCCACCCGCTTCTACTGTAGAATGGAAGTTGGCCCTGATTTGCACGAACTGCCGAGGCTGCGTCCCCTGCATGGGTGCGCTGCCCAGCGCCAAGTCGTAGGCCGCGCTCCAGCCCTCCCAGTTTTCCGTATCGGGCGTGATTCCGGCCTGCTGCGCCCTCTCCAGCCGATTGTACGACCGCAGCGTCAAAGGCCGCCCCCGAGCATCCAGCCGGGTCCGCTCATCGCCGCGGAACGTGCTGCGCCAATAGGTGTTGGGATCGCTGTCGGCGCCGGCGCGCGTACTTAGCTCGATTTGCGCCCCCGGATCAACTTGGCTGCCCCAGCTTAGTTCGCCCAGCGCCGCGCACCCGCCCAAATCGAGGACGTTGGACACGTAGCGAGCCGTCGGCGTGAAGCCCTTGCCGTAGATCTCGAATTCGGCGATTTCCCAGATGCCTTGGGTGTTTTCGGGCGCTTCAAAGAGCATGCGGCGGATCGGCACCGGCGGCAGATCCAGTTCGACCACTGAGGTCGTGTTCTCGGTGGCCTGATGCACGATGTCGAAGTCGAAGAAGGAGCCGCGCGTCCCCGCAGCATACTCGCGCGTCCCCTCCTCGAGCGGGTTGCCGTCGCTGACGCCGATGATAAAGCGCTGTAGGAAGCGCTCTTCCTCAAAGCGCTCGCGCGGATAAAACTTGACGCGCTCGACCGTGAAGTTGCCCCCGAACTCGAAGATCAGGCTCTTGTTGCGCACGCCGATCCCCGAGGTGGTCCAATGCCCGTCGCCCAAGAAGACGGTCTCTACGTCTTCGTCCCACAGCACGGCCTCGGTGTCGCCGCTTTGCTCCCAGCCCCGCCAGACCAGCGTCTGCACTCGGCCACCGCGCTCCTTGAGGCGCGGCGTCAGGTTTATCGACGGGTCGAGTTGCTCTGGCTCGATGAAGTCCGCCTCGATCTTCAGGGATTCGACTTGGCCGTGCTGGGCGGATTCCACCTCCTCCCAATCGAGCTGCACAAATTCCACCCCCTCGGCCAACGCCGGCTTCGGCAGCGACGAACCGCCGATCCGATAAATCGTCAGCGCGTCTGCGCCGCCGGCCAGCCAAGCGAGCGCGAGCACAAGTCGGATACAGGTCTTTACCATTGCCGTGGCCCCTCTTTACCCGTCCCAAGAACGGCGACGACGCTCGGCCAAAGAAGACGCGATCGCGAAATCGACCGACCACTTGGGAAGGTCTCCCAATTCGCGCTCCTCGGCGAAGAGGGTGAGCATATAGGCTTGGAGCTCCAAGGTTGCTTCCCGTTGCGTTGCGGCGAGTTCGTAGGGCTTGCGAGCCGCTTGGGGCAGCGGTTCCGCGAAGTTCTTCATGGGTCGTTTTGCCCCGCAGCGCGCAATTTCTTCACTGCCTGCCCCACGTCGCGCAGCATCTGTGGCACCCCGCGGCCGCTGACAGCCGAAATCAAAAAGCGCGGCACGCGCAGGTCGGCAAACGGGTCTTTGAACTCCGCATCCGGCCCCAGCAAGTCAGCCTTGGTCAGCGCGATGCCAGCAGGCTTGTGCCGCATTCCGTCGTCGAAAAATTCCAACTCGCGGCGGAGGGCCTCCAACTCGCGGCGCGGGTCCGGGCTGGTGCATTCAATGGCAAACAGCAGGATGCGCGTGCGCTCAATGTGGCGCAGAAACCGCATGCCCAAGCCCTTGCCGGCGTGCGCCCCCTCGATCAGCCCGGGCAAGTCGGCCAACGCGAAACTCTCGCCCTCGGCCCACTGCACGATCCCCAAGTTCGGCTCCAAAGTCGTAAAGGGATAGTCGGCAATTTTGGGACGGGCCGCAGAAAGCCGCGCCAGCAGCGTGGATTTGCCCGCGTTGGGGAAGCCCACCAGCCCCACATCCGCCAGCAACTTCAGCTCGAGCCGCACCACCTGTTGCGCGCCCTCCTGCCCGGGGTCGGCGCGGCGCGGCGCCTGCACTCGCGGCGTAGCAAAGCGGGCATTGCCCCGGCCCCCGCGCCCACCCGCCAGCAGCACCAGCTCCTGCCCATCCTCGACCATGTCGCGGATCAGCGCGCCCCTTTCGTCGCGCAAGATGGTGCCCGGCGGCACGCAGATGACCGCGTGCTCGCCGCGCTGGCCCGTCCTGCGCTGGCCCTCGCCGTGGGCACCGCGGCCGGCGCGGATGTGGCGTTGGTAGCGAAAGTCGTGCAGCGTGTTGAGCTGGGCATCGACGCGGAAAATTACGTTGCCCCCATCGCCCCCGTCGCCCCCATCCGGCCCGCCTCGCGGCACGTACTTCTCGCGCCGAAACGAACAGCAGCCACTGCCGCCATGGCCCGCCTCCACCGCGATGGTTACTTCATCGATGAACATGGGGGCCGACTAATATCCTTCCGGCTCTGTCCGCCACTCGGGTGCCCTCTCCTCATAGGTGGCACTTTCCTTGTGCCACGTCAAATTCACTGAGCCAATCGGGCCGTTGCGCTGCTTGCCAATGATGATCTCGGCCATGCCCTCCAGGCTCTCGCCGTCCGGGGACTTGAGGTCGTACATCTCCGGGCGATAGATGAACATCACCACATCGGCGTCCTGCTCCAAGCTGCCCGACTCCCGCAAGTCCGATAGCTGCGGCCGCCGGTCCGTGCGGCTTTCTACGGCGCGCGACAACTGCGACAAGGCCAAGACCGGCAGGTCCAACTCTTTGGCCATGGCCTTGAGGCCGCGCGAGATATGCGAAATCTCCTGCTCGCGGCTCTGCGCCCTAATGTGCCCGCTCATAAGCTGAAGATAGTCAATCACGACCAGGCCTATCCCCTGCTCGCGCTGCTGCCGCCGCGCCTTGGCCCGCGCTTCGAGCACTGAGATGCCGGGGGTGTCGTCAATGAAGATCGGTGCTTGGGCCAAGCGGTCGATATTGCGCGTTAGGTGTATCCAGTCTTCGTCGCGCAGCCGGCCGGTGCGGAGCTTTTGCAAATCGACCTTGGTCTCGATGCTGAGCAGGCGCTGCGCGAGCTGCATCTTAGACATTTCCAAGCTGAAAATCGCCACCCCAACTCCAGCCTCCACGGCCGCGTTGCGCGCCAGCGTCAGGGCGAGGGCTGTCTTGCCGACGCTGGGCCGCGCCGCGAGGATAACCAGATCGCCCTTTTGCAAGCCCGACATCTGGTCGTTGAGACCGACAAACCCCGTATCCACCCCCAAGACCGTGTCCGTCTTCGCGTGGATGCGCTCAATGTGCTCGAACGCATCGCCCAGCACCTTGTCCAGCGGCTCAAAGCCATCGCCGATTTGGTTTTCGCTCAGGCTGAAAAGCTGCTGCTCGGCCTTGTCGATCAGGGCCTGGACGTCCTCGTCGGCCGCGTACGCCTGTTCAATGACCCCGCTGGCGGTCTCGATCAACTTGCGGCTCAGCGCCTTCTCCAAAACGATCCGCGCGTGAAAGTCGATATTGGCCGTCGTGGCCACTTCAGACCCTAGTTTGGCCAAATAGACGACCCCGCCGATGTCGTCGAGTTGGCCGCGGCGCTTGAGTTCCTCGGTCAAGGTTAGCTGATCGACCGGCGTGCCCTGCTCAAAGAGGGTACTCATGGCCGCGAATATCCGGTTGTGCGGGGCGTGGTAGAAACAGCTTTCGTCGAGGATTTCAACGGCGCGGACAATGGCCCGCTGCTCTAGCATCATCGCCCCGATCACAGCCTGCTCAACCTCTACGGCCTGCGGCGGCATCCGCCCGAGCGGTTGCGCCTCCATTGGACTCTGGGTCATGGTTCAGCTCCAAGAAATTTTAGAGATCGACCCCGTCGTAGAGCTTCCGCACCCGCTTGATGTCCTCCCAAGTCGGGCGTTTCCACTGGGGGTTGCGCAAGAGGGCCGCCGGGTGGTACGTGGCCACTAAGGGAATGCCCTCGTAGTGGTGCGACTGGTCGCGCAAGCGGCCCATGGGCTGGCGGCTGCGGAGTAGGGTCTGCGCGGCAAAGCGGCCCAAGGTGCAGATGACGCGGGGCTGGACAATTTCGATCTGGCGCTTGAGATACGGCTCGCACTGCTCGATCTCGTCGGGCAGGGGGTCGCGGTTATTCGGCGGGCGGCACTTGAGTATGTTGCAGATATAGACTGCGTCGCGGGACAGGCCCATGGCCTCGATGATCTTGGTCAGCAGCTGACCGGCTTTCCCCACAAAGGGCTGGCCCGCGCGGTCTTCCTCGGCCCCCGGAGCCTCGCCGATGAACATGATGCCGGCCGCAGGATCGCCGCTGCCAAACACGAACTGCTGCCGCGTCGCACCCAGCCGACAGCGGGTGCAATCGCAGATTTGGCGGCGAAAGGCCTCTAAAGCACCGACCGCTGGTTCCTCCGACGCAGGAGCTGTCTCCTCTTCCGGCAGGACAAACCGCGCTCCTTCAAAAGCCATCAAGTCGGCCAAGTAGCGTCTAGCCTCGGCTAGGGCATCTGGGCGTTGCTCGTTCATGCTTCCTCCGGCAATGGGTCATCGCCCGCCGTCGCCAGCAGACGGTCAAAAGCCTCATCAGCACCGGCGGCCCGATATTGGCACTGAATCGGTAGCGGTGCTCGTAGGGTATTATCAACCGCGCCGCGCCCGCACCCAGTCGAGGATGCGGTCGGCGACCGCCGACTTGCTCAACAGGGGCAGTGCTTGCTGGCTGCCCTCGGCGTCTATGAAGGTCACGCGATTGGTGTCGCCGGCGAAACCAGCCCCCTCATCGCCGAGCATGTTGAGCACGATTAAGTCGCCCCCTTTGCGCGCCAGCTTCTCCCGCGCCCGCTCCGGCCCCTTTTCCGTCTCCATCGCAAAGACGACCAGTAACCGCCGGCCCTTGCGCCGACCCAGCCCGGCGGCAATGTCCGGGTTTTTGACCAACTCGACCGAGCGGGACGCTGCGCCGCGCTTGATTTTTTGCGCGGCCACCTCCTTGGCGCGGTAATCGGCCGGGGCCGCGGCCAAAATCGCCCCATCTACTTGCTCGAACAAGGCTTCGACGGCGCACTGCATGTCGAGCGTCGAGCGCACCAACTGCCGCTCTACGCCAGCAGGCGCGGGCAGCGCGGTCGGCCCGGACACCAGCCACACGCCCGCCCCGCGGGCCGCGGCTCGCTCGGCTAGCGCATAGCCCATCTTGCCGGACGAGCGGTTGGAAATAAAGCGCACCGGATCGAGATCCTCGACCGTGGGCCCGGCCGTTATCAGCAGCTTCAGTCCATCCAAGTCACCGCTGCAATGCGCCGCCACCGCCACGACCAATTCCGCTGGCTCGGGCATCCGCCCGCGACCAACCGCACCCGACGCCAAAGGCCCTACCCCCGGGTCGAGCAGGTGGAACCCCCGCTGCACCAAGGTCTGCACATTGGCCGCGACCGCGGCATTGGCGAACATGTTCTCCTCCATTGACGGTGCCAGCAGGACGGGCACATCCGCGCACAACAACACCGCGGAGAGCAAGTCGTCGGCCAAGCCGCCGGCTGCGCGCCCCAAGCAGTGCGCCGTGGCCGGAGCCACCAAAATCAAGTCGGCCCACTCGGCTAACCCCACGTGCAGGACGGGAAATTCCGCCTCGCGGCTGAACAAGTCGGTGTACACCCAATGGCGAGAAAGCACCTCCAACGTCTTGGGCGCGACGAACTCGCCAGCCGCACGGGTCAGCACCACCCGCACCGCGGCCCCACCGGCCGTCAGCAGCCGCACGAGCTCCGGCGTCTTGTACGCGGCAATGCCGCCGGTGACCCCGAGTAGGATATTGCGACCCTGCACGCTCATGGCCCATTGAGGTGTGCCAAGATGTGCGCGCCGGCGGCTTGGGGATCGCAGCACTCGGTATCGACGATCAAGTCGTACACCGACAAGTCGCCGATGGCGATTTGGTGATGCGCGGCGTAGCGCTGGGCTTCGGACTCCTCGCGCTGGCGCGTTTCCGCGAGTGCTTGCGCCAGCGGCTTGCCCTCCCGCTGCCCCACGCGCTCGGCCCGCACCGCGAGCGCAGCTTGGAGCCAGACCTTGAGGGCCGGAAGCTGGTGTCGCTGGGCCATCCAGCCGGTGAGCCTCCCTTCGACGACGACCGGCGCACGCGCCTGCGCTTGCGCGATCAAGCGCGCGTCGAGCTGGCGGTCGATGCGGCCATCGGCTTCGGCCCGTTGGCCAAGCTCGGCTAGGCTTAGGCTCGCCTCTTGGGCCAGCCCCCGAAAGACGGCCCCGGCGTTGACATAAGCCCAGCCCAGCCGCGCACATAGCTGGTCGCACACTGTAGTGGTGCCGCTGCCAGCCAAGCCGCTGATGGTGATGATTTGCACGGATGCCATGGACGCCCTCACGCCAAATTTTGCACCTGCTCGCGCAGCCGCTCGACTTCCTCTTTGATCTCGACCACCCAATGGGCGATCTCGGCGTCTGCGGCCTTGGCACTGATGGTGTTGGCTTCGCGGTGCATTTCCTGCAAGAGAAAGTTCAAGCGCTTCCCTACTTCGCCGCCGTGCGCCAAGGTGGCGAGGAACTGGGCATTGTGGCTGCGGAAGCGGACGATCTCCTCGACGATGTCGCTGCGCTCGGCGAGCAGGGCGATCTCCGTGGCGAGGCGCTCTTCGGCAACCGCCCCGGGCGCGAGCAGAGCGGCGATCTTTTCCCGCAACCGCTCGGCAACCTGCCCCCGGGTCACCTGCACCCGCTCGGCCACGCGCTCCAGCAGAACCCCCACCGCCTCGACGCGACCGCGCAAGTCCGCGGCGAGGGCGCGTCCTTCAGCCGTGCGCATGGCCACTAGATCGGCCAGCGCGTCGTCCAGCCCCGCCCACAGTACCTCTTGCGCGACCGCGCTATCCAGCGCTATGGCTTGGACGCGAAAGAGGTTGGGCAGCTTCGCCAGCAGCACCCGCTCGATCCCCACGTCGAGCTGCTCTAGCCTTTTAACACGGGCAAAAAACGCCTTCCGCCGCGGCAGCACTGCCCGGCTCTCCGCCGCTTCGATGTGGGCCAATTCAGCCAGCCGCCGCAACTGGGCTAGATAGTGTTTGGCCACTTCCTCGTCTAACTGGGGCAGGGCCGCGGGCGGACTATCCTCCTCCCAAGCGAGGTGCGCGCTTATCTTGCCGCGACCAACCCGCGCCTGAATCCGCTCGCGAATGGCTAGCTCAAAGGGATGGAGGTCGGCCGGGCAGCGCACCTGTATGTCGAGGTAGCGGCTGTTGACCGACCGCAGTTCAACGGCGAGCCGCAAACCCTGCTGCTCGGCCTCGGCGCGGCCAAAACCGGTCATGCTGTGAATGGGGGCTTGCTCGGCCATAATGGTTTCTCGTGGGGTTGCAGTTACAATTAAGGAAGGTCGCTAAGGAGTACATCCCATGCAAGAGAGGGCTGGCAGCCTCAGCGGCCCGAATCCACGGCAATGCGCACGATGGACGAAAAGCCGTCGAGCCGCGCTAGGGTTTGGCCCTTGGGCGCGAATTTCAACAACTCGTTACCAGTCGCAATCCAAGCCCGCTGCTGCACCGCGTCGAAGGACAGGGCACTGCCCCCGGGCACATCGCTCCAATGCTGCTGCAAAGTTCCGTCCTCTGAAAACACCGCCAGATCCCGTTCCCCCAGCACCCAGCAATCGCCGCTCGTGCCATCCACGGCCAGCCGCACGGCCGCGGCAAAAGGCAACTCCACGTCGAGGACAATGCCCGTGCGGTCCAACCGCGTCAAGCTATGGCCCGCACGGCCCAACAGCCACACCTCTCCCTCCGCACCTGCCGCCAGTGCTTGGGGGGCTGCTAGCCCGCGGATTTCAGCGGCGCGGGTGCCGTCGGCTTGGTAGAACAGTACGCGGCCTTGGGCTTGGTCGGCGATCCAGCAGCCCCCGGCCTGCGCGGCCAACGCCACGGGCTGGACAAAGGTGGCATCGACCGGGACGAGGGCGAGCGCATCGGCCGCGGCCAAGGAAAACCAAAAGACCCGCTGCCGGCCCGAGTCGGCCAGCCAGCCAATCCGCGCCCCCGCGTCAATGGCCAAGTCCCCGGGCGTCTCCACGGCCGCGGCCAGCGCGGCCAACGCGCCGTCTCCAGCAATCCGGTACAGCCCGGCAAACCCCCGGTCGCTGACCCAACACGAACCATCGGCCACATTGAGCGCAATCGTCGCCAAGTCGAAAAAACGCCCCTGTGCAAAATGTGCGCTACGCGCATCCGCGCTGATTTTCCACACCAGCCCGGTGTGGCGGTCGGCCACCCAAGCGACTTCTGGGCCGGGCGTAGCGGACACCGGACGACCGCTAGGACGCTCGCCTTCCCCGGCGACGAGCAAGCTGAGCTGGTACTCGTAGTTCATCCCGTTTTGCACCTCGGTATCGGTGTACTCGGTCTCAGTCGGCACCAGCACCGGGGTAATCGGCACCCACTCGCCCTCGAACTGACGCCGGTAGAGTCGATAGCCTTCGATGTCGAAAAAATGGGAAAAATTCCACTGCAACTCGACTTGGCCGTCGAGCGCCAAGACCGTCAGAGCACTGAACGACTCGCTCTGTGGGTCGGTGGCTTGCGGGTCGAGGGGATTGCGCCGCGGGCGATCGCTGCAAGCTAAGACCAGCGCGCCGATGCAGCACCCTATCCAGAGGCCGCGTCTCACGATTTAGAACCAAAAAAGAGCAGGTACGAGCTGAGCACTATGCCTATTTCCATGCCGACAAACGCTCGGCCGGCCACGCGGTCAAAGCGCTTGGCCGCGGCCAATTCTCGCTGCTGGCGCGCTGTGCTGGCCGAGCGCAAATAGCGGTCGTACGCGGCATCGGCTCGCTCCTTGCTCCAGTAGGCCACCGCGCCGGCCCCCACGGCCACGGCCGCGCTCAAGTAGAGCTTCTTGCGCGAGCGTTTCTCCTTGCTCTGAGCCGCAGCGGTGGCTGGCATCGCCTGCTGCCTAAGCATTGGCAGTTCGGCCCATTGCGCCGCTAAGGCCGCTTCCAATTGGGGCAGACGCCGAGGTAGCTCTAACGGCTCGGCCCATGTCGATGCACCAGCAGCCAGCATTAGCACTAGGCCGTAGAAAGTCGCCCTAGTCTTGTTCACGACAAAATTTTTCAAACGGACTTTCAGTACATTGCCGCCGTGTTGCTAGCGGTGAGCGGTAGGAGGTTCTCGCGGGAATGGGTCAATTTGCAGGGCTATTCCAGATGTCTAGGCTAGCGACGAGCTTCGCTGTAAAGCTCAACTGGACTTTTGCTTATCCACTCGGGGGCATGGAGCAGGACGGGTGCCCGGTCTTGGCCCGACCAAATGGGTTCGTCGAGTCCCCAATAAAAGAAATGCACGCGCTTGCCATCGGGCAGTACCTTCTCATTGATCCGGCCGCTCTTTGGAGCACGACCAGATCGCCTGATTTAACGGCCTTGTACGGGAACCAGTACGTGTGATGCGTAGCGGTAGTTACGCTATCGCCTTGGAAGTCCGACTGAATCAATGCGTAATCCCCGACATCTGTATCGGCGTGCACTCTCAAGATCAAACGCTCTTTGGCGACATGGCCCCGATCTACGACTGATCGGATGGCAAGTCTCATCATGACGCCTTTACCTTTGCGGCGATGCCGATGAGAAGCAAGACTCCCCCGGCTACCACTACAATCCACCCGAATGGTTGATGCGACCACAGTCCAAGGGCCATTCCGAGTAATAAAGCACCGACGGTCAAGCATCCCCCGAAAATGATGTCAAGGGCTAGGATTCGCCTGTTCTTTTGCTCCATAAGTCTTTTTCAGGGCGCGAGCGATCCCTGCCAAAAGTATGCTGTCTCGACCCAAAGGGCGCAATCGGCAGCTCAGCGGCCAAACACGTACAACGTCCGTTTCTCAGTAGCCACCACGACCGCGGCTCCCAACGCCACCGGCGCCAAAACCGGGCCGTCCAGCCGGTATTTCCACAACAGGTGCCCGTCTTGCAGATCCAAGGCGTAGAGATGGCCGTCGCTGGAGGCACCATACGCGGTGTGATCCGTGGCGACCGGGCTGCTGCGCACCACGCCCTCGGTGGCAAACGTCCACCGCACGGCTCCAGTGGCCGCGTCTAGTCCATAGAAGTGGCGGTCAGCGCAGCCTACTACCAACACGCCTGCCGCTAGCGCCAACTCCGCGGTCGGCAGTGCGTCCAAAGCTCGCTCCCACACCACGTGACCAGAGTCGCGGCGCGCAGCTAGTACCCGGCCGGAGGCCGTCGCCGCAAACACGCGCTCACCAGCAGGCACGGGCCGCGAGCGCACGGCCTCCCCCAAACTCGTGCGCCAGCGCTCGCGGCCGGTTGCCGCGCTCAGGGCCACCAAGTCCCCGGACCCAGTGCCGGCAAACGCGAGATCGCCGCTCAGCGCCAGCCCGGTTCGCGCCAGCCCGCCCAATTCGGCGCGCCACAGCATAAGCCCGTCGGCAAGGCGCAGCGCTTGCACCGCACCTTCATCGTCAATCGCGATCAGGGTATCGCTGCGCACGACCGGCACCTGACAGAACGTCCCTTCGTGCCGCCAACGCTCAGTGGCAGTCCGCCGGTCCAAGACCCGCAAGCTAGGCTTGCGGCCCAGCACCCCCAGCGCGTATAGTGCCCCGGCCAACTGCCCGGGGGCACACGCCATCTTGCCGTATCCATGCTTGCCCAACAGGACCCCATTGCGCCGGTCCAGCGCATAGAGAGTCGGCGCGGTGGTCAGTTGTAGGATCAGGTCCCCGGCAAAGAGCGCACTCCCCAGCGGCGAGCCGTCCATTTTGTGCGTCCACAAAAGTTGCAGCGGCGGCTCAACCCCCACCGCGCCGCGCCCCGGCTCGCCGAGGTAGAGCACCTTTTCGCCACAAGCCGTCAAGAGGCAAAATCCGAGCAGGGCGTAGCGCATCTAATAATCCCAGCCAAAGAAGAAGTCCCAGCGCGTGTCGCCGTCTATGGACTTGAAGTCAGTGCGCCGCGCCGCATCCACGCGAAAGACGAAAACCCCGCCCAAGGCCAAGCGCACCCCCGCGCCAAACGCCGCGCGCCATTGCTCAAAGTCGTCGTTCCACGCATTGCCCACGTCAAAAAAGAGCGCGCCGCGGAAGGCACTGAACTCCATGGCCCCAAACGGAAAGTGGAGCAAGAACCGATCGACCAAGGGAAAGCGCAATTCTTGGTTGTACAGCACCATCTTGCTGCCCCACAATGAGCGCCAGCGATAGCCCCGCAGCGTCCAACTGCCCCCCAAGGAGAAAAACTCGGGCACTGCGCCGCTGGAGCGCCGGCCCATCAGGCGCACGGCCAACGCGCTGCGCTGCGACAGGCGGAAGTAGTGCCGATAGTCGCCAAAGAGCGCGATATTGAACCGCCGCGAGGTCTTAAAGTCAATCGTCTGCGCCAGCCCAAAGCTGTAGCGTCGGCCTTCCAGCGGCCCGGTCGGAATCCACAGGCTGCTGTCGTGGGTATAGCTGACGTAGTTGTTGGCCAGCCAGCCCGACAGTTTCCGCCCCTCGAATTGCCGGTCGATTTCGGCGTGGCGCAGCGAGAGCCGGGTGTCGATGCGGTCGTGCTGGGAAAAGGGATAGCTCAACCCAATGTGGGCCCCCAAACGCTCTTCGCGCACAAACCGGCCAAAGCGGCTCGAAAAGCGGTCGTTGAGCCGAAACGCGCCCCAATACACGTTGAGCCGCTGGCCGAGGTGGAGGCGCGTCAAGGCCACGTTCAGGCCGTCGAAGAAGCCAGATCGGCTGGCGGCAATGTGCGAAAGCACGAAGTGGTACTGGTCGTTGCCCAACACGTCGCTCAGGGCCACTTGGATGCCGCCCGAGGTGCCAAATTCTGGATCCTGCGAGATCTGGCCCTGGGCTATGTCGAAGCCCATCTTGCGCTCATAGGGCCGGCTGGCGACCTCGCTCTGGCCGTGCAGGCCCGCCAGCGACCACGGCTCGGCCGGTGCCTCCTCCACGCGCTGATAGCTGACCTGCGCGCTGTCGGCCCAATCCACGGCGAATTCGTAGATCTGGAAGCCTCCGCTCTCATACCCGGAAAAGAGCAAATGCTGGCCATCGGCGAGCAGCACCGGATCAAACGCACCCGTCAATACATGGGTCAACCGCCGAGTCGCAGTGCGCTCGCCCGCTAGCTGTAGGGCATAGATGTTGTACGCGCCCTCGCGATCGGAGCTAAAGACGATGCGCTCGCCGTCCGGCGACCAGCGCGGCTGCCCGTCGTTGTGCTCGCCGCGGCTGAGGGTCGAGATCTGCTCGGTCGCCAAATCGCACAGGAACAGGTTGTAGCGGCCGCGCCGCCCCCCGGGCCAGCGATCGGAGCTAAAGACGATGTGCCGACCGTCCGGCGACCAGTCGGGCTCGCGGTCGTGATAGAGGTCGCGGCTCAAGGCGCGGAGGCTATCGCCCGTTACATCGACCAGATAAATGTCGGTCCAGCCTCCTTCGTCGCTGCCGGCAAAGGCCAGCCGCTGCCCGTCGGGCGCAAACGATGGCGATGCAATCGCCACGATCTCGGCAAACGACAGATCCGCCACCGCGCGCTTTTGTTCCACGTCCCATATATACAGGTGATCGCGGCCCCGGCTCTTGGCCGCAAACGCCAGCCACTTGCCGTCTGGGGAGGCGGCCAGCCGCGTCGAGAGCGGGTGCAGGGACTCAAAGACCGGCAGGCGCTCGCCCGCGACCACGACCTCAGACTCACCACCGTCGCGGTGCGTGCGCACGATCTGCGTATAGCCTTGATCGTTGCGGAAGTGGTAGAACGCGCTGCTGTCTCCGGGGACGATTTCGGGCTTGATGTTAAAGCCGCGATGCGTGCGGGCGGTGGCCAATTCGGACGGGGGATCGCGGTCGGCAACCGCCGGCAGGTGGCGCTTGTGCAGGTGATATTGCCAAGCTTGGTCGAACTTCTCCAAGCTCTCGCCGGTCGCGATCGCAAAAATCTCGGCAAAGGTCTCGCCGCGCCACCAGTTGGCAAAGAGCTGTTCAAATACGTCGGCGCCGTGCCGCGCCGCCATAAAGTGGCAGATCGATTCGCCTTCCTTGTACATCTGATAGGTACCGTAGATGCGGTACATCTCGGCGATGGGCACCAGCCGCCGCGCAAAAAGCGCGTCGCGCACCACCATGTCGCCAAAGCTGTTGCGCTCGCTCGACCAGTACTCGGCCAGCCCTTCGGAAAACCACAGGGGTGCCGGGCGGAAGTCCAACACCCCGTGCTGTGCCAGCACCCGCGCGATCCGGTCAAATGCGAAGACGTGGACTAACTCGTGGTGCAGCACCCGCTCGAATTCGGGCAGGGAGCCGCTCAGCGGCAGCGCGACCCGCCCCTTGAGGTATTCGGTGAAACCCGCTACCCCCTCGGGCAGGAGATTGGGGATGATATTCGTCTGTTCAAAGTAGATGTGCGAGGAATAGACGACCAGCGGCACCCGCCGCTGCACCGTGTGGGCGAACTTCTTTTCTAAATCGACGAACTGGCGCTCGGCCATCTGCGCGGCATACGCAGCCAACTCGGCCTCTTCGGCAAAGAAGTACACGTCAAAGTGCGCGGTCTCCATCTTCCGCCACGCGAATTCCGCGTACTGCACCTTGTTGCGGCCAAAGCCCTGGCCCAAGGCGGCCGAGGCCACGAGCATCCAACCGCACGCGACCCAGGCCAAGCCGCGCATGGCAATTCCCGCTACCACGCGCCGCTCAGCGCAATTGGCGCACAAACGACGGGCTGAGCACGCCGCGCGCCACTTCGGAGACCGGCCCCTTCATCGTCAGATCGTAGTCTGCGCCCACGTCGATGTGCAAGGTCCCGCCCGGGGCCGCGACCGCAACCGGACTTTTGACCAAGCCCAGCCGCACCGCCGCACTCGCGGCCGCACACGCGGACGACCCCGACGCTTGGGTTTGGCCCGCGCCGCGCTCCCATATCAGGATATAGATCGCATGGGCCCCAACGGGCACGGCGAGCTGCACGTTGGTGCGCCGGGGGAAGAGCGGATGATTTTCCAGCTCCGGCCCCAAAGAGCACAGTTCGTCTTCGGTCCACCGAGCACCCTGTTCGCGGAAGACGATGCAGTGAGGATTGCCAACGCTGACACCGGTAAAGGTCAAGGTCTGCCCGCCGACATCGATCGGCTGCGCGACCAGCTCTTCGGCTTCGAGTGTGCAGGGCAAGGCTTGCGGCGCAAACGTGGCCCGCCCCATCTGCACCGTGGCTGCGCTGGCGTCGCCATGCTGGTCGAGGTGCAATTCGACGCTTACTAGGCCGCCCTCTGTTTCGACGGTGAACTGCTGCTTTTGCACCTCGCCGGTGGCGTGCAGATAGCGGGCGAAGATTCGCAGGCCATTGCCCGACTTTTCCGCCTCGCTGCCGTCGGGGTTGTAGATTCGCAGGCCAAAGTCGGCCTTTTGCGACGACGCCAGCGCGAGAATGCCGTCGCTGCCCACGCCCCAGTGGCGGTCGCAAATCGTGCAGATAGTGTCCGGCGTCAGCTCGAAGCTGAGCGCAGCCGGATCGACGGCAATGTAGTCATTGCCGAGGCCGTGCCCCTTGAAAAATTCGTTGTCCATACCTGCCCTTTCTCGTTTGTCTTCCAGAACTTAGGCCCCTGCTCAGGCAGGGTCAATCCGAGTTGCCGAGGGGCCGCCAGCCGGTATATTAGCCATCATGTTGTGCTTAGTAGTAGCCTTAGCAGCCGAGGCGCGCCCGCTGTTGGCTTCCTACCGCCTCCGAGGCGTGGGCAGTCATCCCTATCGCATCTGCGCGGGCGAGCAGACGCGCCTCATAGTCTCCGGCGTCGGCAAAGTGGCCGCGGCCGCGGCCACCGCGTACCTGCGCGCGCTGATCGGAGATGCGCCGGCGGCTTGGCTCAACATCGGCATCGCCGGCCACGGCCGCCAAGCGGTGGGCACGGCCCTGTTGGCGCACAAGGTCGTGGACGCGGCCAGCGGCAAGCCCTTTTACCCCACCTTCACCGCGCCCCCGCCCTGCCGCACCACCCTGCTACACACCGTAGATCGCGTACAGCCGGCGGCCGGCGACGCCGCGTACGACATGGAGGCCAGCGGCTTTTGCGAGGCCGCGCAGCGCTTTGCCACCAGCGAGCGGGTTCACTGCCTCAAGGTCGTCTCCGACAACCCGCAATCTTCCTATCAAACACTCAATGCGGAGAAAGTGGAAGCGCTAGTAGCAGCTCAGCTCGATACGGTCGCCCACGTTGGCGAACACCTGCGAGCACTCAGCCAGCAACTCCAAGTGCTGCACGCCGACCCGCCCGGGTTGGCCGAGCTGACCGCCCGCTGGCAATTTACCGCCACGCAACAGCACCAGTTGCGCGGCCTGCTCGTGCGCTGGCAAACGCTCGCGCCGGGACGGCCGCTCGGCGACGGCTTGCTGGCCTTGCAAGGCCGCGGTGAAGTGTTGCGTCATCTTCAACGGCAGCTAGCCGACACGGAGTTCACCTTGACCTATTGAGGATAGAGGAGTGAATTCAGGATGAATAGTCCCCCAAAATATAACGCACTAAGTCTTTTCTCTGGGGCCGGAGGAATGGATATAGGCGTGCAAGATGCGGGATTCGACATTCTCGCTCAGATAGAAATAGACGAACACTGCTGCAACACACTACGTGCGGCAGGAGAACGCGAAAAAAGGGATAGCAAAATTGTTGAATCAGATATCACAAAGTATTTAAGGCTGCATAGGGATAGGCCCGCTAATACGTTGAGGTGTGGAGAGATTTTCTATCATCCCATCGAAGATAGGTCTCTCACTCCACGGGAATATATGAGAATTCACGGCTATCCCGATTCGTATCTTCTAAAAGGACCTATACGCAGTAGAACGGGTACTGTGAAAAACTTAGATCAGCATCGGCAGGTTGCAAATTCAGTTTTGCCACCTCTCGCAAAGGCTCTAGCGAGTAAAATTTTCGAGTGCCTAAATTTGGCTATCTCGGCGATGTTAGATACCTTGCGCGGGGGACTTTGCCGGCAAGCACTCGACCTGCGCGGTGCAAATCCTGCGACTTACCGGCGACCGCGCTGAAAAGGCACAGCTCGCCGCACTCTCTTTAGTACCAGAGATAGCTGGCGTTGAAGGCGATGGCCAAGCCCGTGACGTCGGCTTTAATCGCTTGGTCGTCAATTGTAGCCTCTGCGCTTGGCGTACCCCAGCCGACGGTGCCTTTGACCATCCAGTGCTTGCGCACCTCGTAGCCTATGCTGCCGGCCAGCCCGAGGCCGTCGAGGAGGTTGTCGCCCCCGTCGTCCCAGCGCGCCGTGCCGATGACGGCCTCGACAAAGGGCGCTGGGGCGCGTTTTTTGAAGAAATAGGTCGCGCTAAAGCCGTCGATCTCAAAGCGGGTATTGCCCCTTTCGACCGCTGTGCCGAGGAGCTTGGTCTCGTCGTCATCAGTGTCGCTGCCCAAGTCCAAGACCCAGCCGAGGACGAGGTAGTCGGTGAGGCCGTAGCCGAACCGGAGGGCGGTCCCAAAGGTCGGGTCGCGGTCTTCGCGCTGGGAGTGCTCACCATCGATGAGCCACTCCTGCTCGACAAACTGGTAGCCCGGCCCGAGGCTAAAACCGAACAGAAAGCCCTCGCGTCTTCCATCAAAGGCGTAGGTGGTCAGCGGCAGTGCTAGCAAGAGGGCGAGAAGCGGTACGGCGCGTTGCATGATGGAGCTCCGTTTAGAAATGAGGTTGGCTGCCAAAAAAGAGGGGCTTACAGCGGGCTGTCAAATTATCTAACACCGCTGCCGGCCCTCGCCGCGGCGAGGTAGTCCAAAGCGCGACACAGCCGCATACCGAAAGGAGACGCTATGCAGCCTTTTTCCCGCCGCCGTCAGGCGGTGCAACCAGCACTGACCCGCCTGTCCCACACCCACTACGCCCTTGACGGCCCCTTTGCAGCCTACTTGCGCGGCGTCACCGAGCAGTGGCTGCTCATCGCGCCCGCGGCCAATCCGGCAATTTTGGACATGTTTGCCGACCGCGACCGCAAGCCCTACCGCGACCAAGTGCCTTGGGCCGGAGAATTTGCCGGCAAATACTTGACGAGTGCCGTGCAAATCCTGCGGCTGACCGGCGACCCAAAGCTAAAAAGACACCTCAAAGCCTTCGTCGCTCGGCTCATCGCCCACCAAGACGCAGACGGCTATCTCGGCCCTTGGCCGCATCGCCACCGCCTGACTGGGTACGCGCCCAACGTCATG
Organism: uncultured Latescibacterota bacterium; assembly: GCA_958295495.1. Taxonomy (GTDB): domain Bacteria; phylum Latescibacterota; class UBA2968; order UBA8231; family UBA8231. Next base: position 3,681,305 of record OY282352.1, on the reverse strand, counting down.
AACAAGCGCGGTTCTACGTGGGATACTTGGGGGCATTATCACGCCATGCTGGGCTTGTTGCTCTGGTACGAGGAAAGCCGCGACGCACACGTATTGCGCTGCGTCGAGTCCATGGCCGAGTTGTTGTGCCGGAAGTTTATGGGTAAAAAGCACCAGCGGCTGGTCGATACCGGCAGCACTGAGATGAACATGGCCCCGGTCCACGTTTTGTGCATCCTCCATCGCCAGACCGGCAAAGATCACTATCTGGACTTGGCCTTGCAGTGGGTCGATGAGTTCGCCGCGCTAGACGCGGACGGGCAGCCGCTCGCGGGCGACTATCTCAATCAAGCCTTGGCCGGCCAGCCCTTCTTCAAAACGCCCAAGCCGCGCTGGGAAAGCCTACATCCGATCATGGCCTTGGCCGAGTTGTTCTGGATCACCGGCGAGGAACGCTACCGCCGGGCTTTCGCGCAGATCTGGTGGAGCATTGTCGAACTCGACCGGCACAACAACGGCGGCTTTTCTTCGGGCGAAGCCGCTCAAGGCAACCCCTACCACCAAGGCGCGATCGAGACCTGCTGTACCATCGCTTGGGTGGCCGCGAGCGTGGAGATGCTCAAGCTGACCGGCAGTTCGATTGTGGCCGACGAGATCGAGCTATCCACCCTCAACTCCATCCTCGGCCTGCATTCGGCGAGCGGTCGTTGGGTTACGTACAACACGCCGATGGATGGGGTGCGCAAGGCGAGTGCCCACGATATCGTCTTTCAGGCGCGCGAAGGCAGCCCCGAACTGAATTGCTGCAGCGTCAATGGGCCGCGTGGGTTGGGGATGGTCTCGGACTGGGCGCTAATGGGCGACGAAGAGGGGTTGGTACTCAATTGGTACGGCCCGGGCCGGATGCAGGTGGGGCTGCGGCGCGGCTTGACCGTGGTGCTAACCCAAGAGACGGAGTACCCCCGCAGCGGGCGCGTGGGCATCCGCGTCGATCCCTCCGAGGCCGCGGAGTTTGCGTTCAAATTGCGGGTGCCCTACTGGTCACAGCGGACTAAAGTGCGGGTAAACGGCGCGGCCATAAAAAAGGTGTGCGCTGGGGCGTACCTGACGCTGGCTAGGCACTGGCAACCCGGCGATACCATTGACATCGAGCTGGACATGTCAATGCACTACTGGCACGGTGAAAAGGAGTGTCGCGATAAGGTCTCGATTTTTAGGGGGCCGGTGCTCTTGACCTATGACCGCCGGCTCAACGCCGTTGACCCAGACGAGGTGCCGGCACTCGACGCGGTGGATCTGCGGGGGAGTTTGGTGGAGGCTGCGGCTATGGTGGCGCTGGATGTTGCCGCCGCAGACGGCAGCAAGCTGCGCTTGTGCGACTTTGCCAGTGCCGGGGAAGGCGGCTCGCCGTATCGCTCTTGGCTGCGCGTGACCAACGCCCCCCCAATGCCTTTTTCACGCGAGAATCCGCTCCGCAGCGGGCGGTAGAAGGAGCCTGTGTCATGCGAGAACACTCGGTGCGCCGCTCATTGCAAATCTACGAGCGCGCCAACGCGCTCATCCCCGGCACCACCCAGCTCATCAGCCGGCGGCCGACTCGGGCCGCGCTCGGCGTCAGCCCCATCTACGCCGAGCGCGCCAAAGGCTGCCGCATCTGGGATGTGGATGGCAACGAATACATCGATTGGACCAGCGCTGTGGGGCCGGTGATCTTGGGCTATGCTGACGAGGTCGTCGATGCCGCAGTCCGCGCTCAGATCGACCGGGGCGCGATCTACAGCATTGTGCAGGAGTCAGCCGTGGAGCTGGCCGAAGAGCTGGTGAGAATTGTCCCCTCGGCGGAAATGGTGCGCTATTGCAAGGGCGGGGGCGAGGCTTGCGCCATTGCGGTGCGGATCGCGCGCGGGGTCACCGGCCGCGACAAGGTGCTGTTTTGCGGCTACCACGGCTGGCACGACTGGTACCAAGCCGCCAACATCGGGGCCGAGCGGCTGGCCGCTCATCTCTTCAATGGCATTGAGCCGATTGGCGTACCCCGCTGCTTGGAGGGCACGGCACGGCCCTTTACCTATGGCGATCTCGATGAACTAACCGCCCTACTCGAAGCGCACGCCGGCGAGCTGGCCTGTATCATCATGGAGCCGATGCGCTCCGACGAGCCGCCGCCGGGCTATCTCGAAAGGGTGCGGGAGCTGGCGTCGCGCCATGGGGTGGTGCTCATTTTCGACGAGGTGTCGTCTGGGTTTCGCCTCGCCTTGGGCAGCGCCCAGGAATACGCGGGCGTGACGCCGGATATATCCGTTTTTGCCAAGGCTATGTCCAACGGCTATCCAATGGGCGCGGTGGTCGGCAAGCGGGAGTTTATGGCCCCGGCGGCGCAGATGTTTATCTCCAGTGCCTATTGGGACGACAACATCGGCGTGGCGGCTTCGCTGGCGACCTTGCGCGAGCTAGAGCGCCGCGACGCTGTCGGCCACTTCCAGCGCATCGGCACCTTCTTTAAGGAGCGAGTCAACGCGGCGGCCGCTGCCGTCGGGCTCGACGCTAGCTGCGAGGGAGTGGCCGCGCATCCCCGCATCCGCTTGGGCGCAGAGGATGCCGCGACGGCCGCCAAGGTCCACACGCTATTCATCCAGGAGAACGCCCGCCGCGGCGTGATCTTGGCGGCTGGGTTTATGTTCAATTGCGCCCACGGCGAGGCCGAGGTCGAGCAGACCGCGGGTGTGGTGCGGGAGAGTTTTGCCGTTATTGCCGAGGGCTTGGAGCGCGGGACCTTGGACGAACTGCTCGCAGTACCACCTCAGGAGGATCTTTTCCGGCGGCTAGTGCGCTAAAGTCTTGGGAGTAAGCTCGGCAAAGACGGTGATTAAGCGGGGGAAGAAGGCGGCGAAGGTCGGGTAGCGGTCGCGCTGGGATTCGTATTCTTCGAGGCGGTGTGCCAAGGCGTGGATATAGCGGAAGCCGCGCCCGGATTCTTCGCGCAGTGCGCGGCGACCTGCTTCCGCGCCGAGGTGATGGTGGGCAAGGCGTGCGGTGACGGCGCGGATGAGGTGTTCATTGGCACAGTCGAACCAGTTTGTGTAGCCGATGCCGTCCATCTGTTCGGCCAGCGGGGCGAATAAATCGGCATGGGGCCTCAGCATTGGATAGTACTCCTCGCTGAGGGGGTTGACGAAGGCGTGGCTGAACTCGTGCCATATAATCTGCAAAAGTTGATCGCGGGGGCCGTATTCGGGTAGGCCGTGCGTGGCATCCGTGGGGCCGAGCAGCGTATAGACATCGTACGGCCCCCCAAAGCGGCCAATGTGCGGGCCAAATCCTCCATGGTGCAAGAGCGGGCTGAGGACGAGGTGGTAACTGATTTGGCGGGTGCCGAAATAGGCCTCGACTTCGCCGGTGGGATCGGCACCGGCTAGTTCCTCGCGGAGACGTGCCTCGAGGAGTTGATAGAGCTTTTGGCTGCGGGTGAAGAAGTGGTTGAATTGGGTCTGGCGAGCAAAGTTGCGCAAGGCGTGGACGAAGCGCGCGAAGTTTTCCTCGCCGCGGAAGGCGCGATAGATGCGGGGGGGAATGGGTTGGGTTGGTTCTAATGCGGGCGGATCGGACAGGTAGAGCATGGCGGTTGGGTAGGCATCGGACCACCCGGTGTCCAAGCTCAGGCTGCGAAAAAGGGCGACGGCCTGCTGGGGGGGATAGCGCGAGAAATGGGTGATGAGGTCGCGTGCGTACTCCACTCGATAGGGCGTCAGATAGCGATACTGGCCGAGGAGTTGGACCGCGATGAGCAGTTCGAGGCGCGGATCAGTGCCGATGTGCAGGCGTTGCTCGGCGCGGACGCCGGAAGCCAGCAGCGCAAGGCCAACGCATATACAGTAAAAGCCGACTCGCAACGAGCCGGCTTTTAATTTTTCGGGACGAATTTTCAATGCTATCAGGAGGACCAAGAGCCGTCGGGGTCTGACCCGGCTTGGTCGGCGGAGCAGGTGTCGTGTAGGGCTTCTTTGAGTTGTTTACCCGGCTTGAAGTGCGTCTTGCGGCGGGCGGGCACGTACACGACCTCGCCGGTGCGGGGGTTGCGCGCAGCGGGCTTGGGCTTGGTGTCTTTGACTTCGAGGACGCCGAAACCTCTGATCTCAATGCGGTTTCCCTCGATAAGCGTTTCGCGCATGGCCTCGAAAAGGCTATTGACCATTTGCAAAGTCAGGTTGTTTTTGCAGTCGATCGTGTCGGCAACCAACCGCGCTAGGTCCTTCTTGGTTATCGTGGCCACTAAAACCTCTCTAGATGAGGAGCTAAACCGGCTCTGATTTTGTTCATAAGTGCTTGTATTATACGAAATTCTGACGCTTAATCAAGAAAAAAGTAACCTAGAAAAAAACTAGGGACATAAGCGCGTCACGGGGCCTGTAATTGAGGGTCGGAAAGGGTTTTCAAAAAGGCGACCAAGGCGCGTTTGTCGGCCGGGTCGAGGTCGAGGTTGAGCCGGACGAGCAACAACGGGTCGGTGAGGATCGTGCGGTGAAAGCCGGAGTCATAGTGCTCGACGACCTCCTCTAGGCTCTCAAAGCGGCCGTCGTGCATATAGGGCGCGGTGTACTCTACGTTGCGCAGGGTTGGCGTCTTGAATTTGCCGCGGTCGAGGCGTTTTCCGGTGAGTGCGGCCAACCCCTCGTCTGGAGGGTCTAGATCCAGCCCATTGTTGTGAAACTCGTTGTCGGTGAAAAGCGGCGCGACGTGGCAGTGAAAGCAGTCGGCCTTTTCGGTGTGGAAGAGGAGGAAGCCCCGTTCTTCTCGTGGGGTAAACGCCGCTTGGCCAGCCAACCAGCGGTCGTATTTGCTGTCCGCCGAAATGAGGGTGCGCTCAAATTGGGCGAGGGCTTGGACGACGAGTCGCCGGTCGATGGGCGCGTCGCCAAAGGCGCGGGCAAAGAGCGTGGGATATTCGGCGTGCCGCTCCAGTTTGGCCACCACGCGGCCCCAATCCTCGCCCATTTCCACGGGCATCTGCACGGGTTCAAGGGCTTGGTCTTCGAGGCTGGCTGCGCGCCCGTCCCAGAAAAAGGACGGGCTCCAGAGCACGTTAAAAAGCGGCATGGAGTTGCGGCTGGTGACGCCGCCGACGCCTTGGCTAAAGGGCCGCGGATCGGAGAAGGCATGGGCGGGCAGGTGGCACGAGGCGCAGGCTATGGTGCTATCGACGGAGAGAATGGGGTCGGCAAAGAGCCGCTTGCCAAGGGCGATGCCCTCGATGGTCAGGGGATTGTCCGGCGGGATTGTCGGCGCGGGAAATCCCGCCGGCACGGCTAATTCGTAGGGGGTTGGGTCGGGCGGAGGGGTCGGGGGTACGCCCGCGTCTTTGCCGCAAGCGACTAGCCCCAGCAGGATCAATGCCCAAAGCCCCATGGGTTATCCCCCTAAGTGTTCGTCGTGGTCTCGTTCGACTTCCCCTTCCCCGTGGTCGGGGGTCCCGATGTGCCCTAGGGAAAAGACCGTAGCGCCGTTTTCCTGCAAGGTCAACTGCGCGTCGGCGTTGCCCATAATCCCGCCGCGGCCGTTAAAGTCGTATGGGGATGGCGCGTCGTACCACTCGTTGAGGTCCATCACCACGGCGATTGCCCACTCGTCCCCATCAACCGTTAAGGAAAGCGGCAGGGAGACGGCAAGCGAAAAGTCTTCCCCACCCGCTGGCCCGGTGTGCGTGAGAAAGGCCCCTTCGCCGTCGTCGGTGCGCAAGAGGCCCTCCATGCGCATGTAGTGGTAGCCGCCGCCCATAGGAGCAGGCCAAGCCATGTTGTTAAAGTGATCGACGCTCGGCAGTGCGCCGGTCTCGTTTTTGGCTCCGTCGATGCCAAAGGTAAAGTGCAGGGCAGTGTATTCGCCACCGGGCACCTCGGCCGAAACGCTGCGGGTCGCACCCACAAAGGCGTTGCGGTAGTGGAACTCAGCCAGTTCGACGCGTTTGCCCTCGGCCGTCTCTAAGGCGATATCCGAGACGATGTATTCTAGGCGGGTGACGCCGTATTCGTTACCGGCGGCGTTGGTGTAGAGGATATCCTCGTGCTCGAGAGCGGCACCGGCGACGGTGTGGCTAAAGTGGACGGTCACCTCGCCTTGGTCCTCATCGGAGTCGCCGCAGGCTACCAAAAAGCAACAAGCGGCCAATATGAGGTATTTCACGGAGCAGGCCTTTTTTAGAAGAGGTTGAGTTGTAGTCCAGGCCCAACATCACGAGGTGCTCGGCTGTGAGCTGAACTGCGTTTAGGTTTTCGTAGAGAGGAACCACTACTTCGCTTGTCCGTCCGTTTTTAAGGCGGTACATTACCAAATAGGATGCACCAATTTGTCGAGTCTGTCCAAATGACCAAGGGCAAGTCCGCCTCCAGCGAGGGGCCACGGGCGCGGATCGGCCACAAGCTGATCTTGAGTTTCGTGCTGCTGGTCATGGTCGTTGTGGGGCTATCGGGCTGGGTGCTCTTCGAGCTGACGGATCGCAGCTTGGAGCGGCAGATGCGCGACCACCTCGTATCGGTCGCCACGCTGGTGAGCACGAGCCTGTCCGGCAATGTGCTGCGCTACATGCGCCCCGGCCGCGAGCACTCCGATCTCTACCGGAGACTAATGGGTAAATTGCAGCGCGCCGAACAAGGGGTCGGTGCCCGTCACATCTTCGTCTTCGACCGCCAGTACCGCTCGCTGCTCGACACGGATGGGCTAATGCCCATTGGCCGCGAGTACCCCAAACGGATCTTTCACCGCCGAGAGTTGGAGAGAGTTTGGAAGGGCTATACCGCGCATTCGGTGCTTTTTTACGACGGCGATGTCCCGTACATGACCGGCTACGCCCCGATCTTTGACGGCGACGAAGTAGTAGCGGCCGTTGGGGTCGAAATCGGGGCCGGGTTTGTGGATTCCATCCGCGTCTTCGGGCGGTCGGTGCTAATTTTTGCCGGGCTGAGTGCGCTGCTCACCGTCGGGGTGGCGTGGGGGTTGGCGCGGACGCTGACGCGGCCCATCCAAAAGCTGGTCGAGGCCGCCCGCGAAATCGGCCGGGGCAACATGGACCAAGAGGTGGCCACTGCGTCCGACGATGAAATCGGCTATTTGGGCGAAGCGATGGAGGAGATGCGGCGCAAGCTGGCCGCCCGCGATGCCCAACTGCGCCTCATGCTGGGCGGCGTGGCCCACGAGATCCGCAATCCGCTGGGCAGCATTGAGCTGTACGCCGGGCTGATCGCCGGCGACTTGCCCGCCAGCGACGAGCGCAAGCAACACATCGAGAAGGTCATCGAGGAAGTGCGCCGGCTCAATGGCGTAACTTCCGAGTTTCTCGAATTTGCCCGGCCAGCGCCGGCACAGCCGCAGCCGACAGTGCTGGCCCGGCTGGTGGCCGACGCGGCCTTTTTGCTGGCCCCGGAAATGCAGGCCGCGGGCATCAGCTACGAGGAGCACATCGCGCCCGACTTGGTGTGCTACATCGACGCCGAGCAGATGGAGCGGGCACTGGTCAACCTGATGAAGAACGCCGTCCAAGCCATGCGCGATGGCGGGCACTTGACGGTGCGGGCCGCCGACGATGGCGCAGAGGTCGTCGTGGAGGTGGCCGACGATGGCTCGGGTATGTCGGAGGCAGTGCAGGCGCGCCTTTTCGAGCCTTTCTTTACGACCAAAGAGCAGGGATCGGGTTTGGGGATGGCGTTGGTGGCGCGGGCGGTTGAGGAAAACCGCGGTCGGATCGAAATAGATAGTCGGCAAGGCGAAGGCACGGTGTGCCGCCTGCGCCTGCCGCAGTCCAAGGATAGAGTACCATGGGCAGGATTCTGATTATCGACGACAACCAAAGCCTCGGCGACGGGCTGGTGCTGAGCTTGAACAAGATGGGGCATCAAGCCGTCGCCGCAGGGAGCGGTCGCGAAGGTTTGGAGCGGATGAAGCACGAGCCCTTTGATTTGGTCATTACCGATTACCGCATGGAGGAGATGGATGGGTTGGCGGTGATGGAGGCGGTACAACGCCAGGTGCCAGACACCGACGTGATGATGATGACGGCCTACGACACCCGGGAGTTGGCCGTAGAGGCAATGGAACGAGGGGCGATAGACTTCATCGTCAAACCCTTCCCGCCCGACGAATTGTGGCTGAAGGTCAATAAGCGGCTCGACTATCGGGCCAAGCTGCGGGAAGCCCAAGCTAGACTGCGGGAAGCCCAAACACTCCACCGGGAAGCCGAGGCCAAGCTGCGGGACTGGGAGCACTTATTCGAGCAAAACCGCTACCTGCGCGAAGAGATCGATAGCCGCTACAACTTCGGTGAGATCGTCGGCCAGTCCCCGCAGATCAAGGCCGTGCGCGCGCGCGTACACAAGGTGGCGTCGTCGTCGTCGTCGGTGCTCATCTACGGGGAAAGCGGCACCGGCAAGGAGTTGGTCGCCCGCGCCATCCACTACCAGAGCAGTCGCAGCAAAGGTCCGTTTGTCAAGGTCAACTGCGGTGCTCTGCCGACCGGATTGGTCGAAAGCGAGTTGTTTGGGCACGAGCGAGGGGCTTTTACCAGCGCGGTGCGGCGCAAGAAGGGCAAGTTCGAGCTGGCCGAGGGGGGGACGATTTTTTTAGACGAAATCGGCGATGTACCTTTGGAGACCCAAGTGCGGCTGTTGCGGGTGTTGCAGGAAAAGCAGTTTGACCGCGTGGGAGGCGAGCAGCCGCTCGACGTAGATGCGCGGGTGGTGGTGGCCACCAACCGGCCGCTCAAGCGCATGGTCAAAGAGGGCACCTTCCGCGAGGATTTGTTCTACCGGCTGGAGGTCATTCCCCTCACCTTGCCGCCGCTGCGGGAGCGGCGAGAGGACATCGAGTTGTTGGTGAAACACTTTACGGAAAAAAAATGTGGGGAAATGAACATCCCGCCCAAGCGTCTAACTCAAGAGGCCCTGACCGGCTTGAGAAGCTACCCGTGGCCGGGCAATGTGCGCGAGCTAGAAAACGTCATCGAGCGCACGATGGTGTTGGTTGACGACGAGGAAATCGGCTACCACGATCTGCCGCTGACCTTTGACGAGGGGACTATTGAGGAAGAGGCTGCTGAAGGGGGGGCGGGGCCCACGGACGACGGGAGCTTGCTGCTCAACGAGCACCTCGACGAGGTGGAGCGCGACCTAATCGCTCGGGCGATGGAGGAAGCGCAGCACGTCAAGACCAAGGCAGCTTCGCTCTTGGGGATTAAGACTAGTGCTCTGTACTACAAGCTCGACAAATACGGTCTAGATTAGCGATGAGAAGCCCATTCATGCTTTTATTGGTCTTGGGGTTGGTGCTGCCCGGATCCGCACGTGGGGATTTGGGCAGGCTGGGCAACCTAAAGGCCCAATACCGCGCCTTGGAGAGCGAGGGCGATTCCCTCGCTGGCCAGCGCTTGCAAGTTGCGGCCGAAGCCCAAGCACTGGCGGCCCGCCTCGACAGCCTGAAGCTGAGTGCCGCGAATTCCGCGGCGCTGCGGGAAGCGTTGCGCTCCTCGCTCGGGTTGGTGCAGCGCATGGTCGAGCTCGACTGGAAGTTGGTGGATTTAGAGGCGCGGCAGGATAGTTTGGCCGAGCGCTTGTGCCTCGCCTACGACTGGGAAATCGGCGTACTCATCCAGAAGTTGGCCGAGCAGCCAGATCGGGGCTTGTCGGCCCAACTCACGCTCTATCAGGAGGCGCGGGAACAGCTTGGGGTCGGGCACTACAGCGCGAACCTGCACTACAGCGAGCAGATGAAAATTGAGGGGGACGACGGGCCGGACGAGATTCAGCAAAAACAAGAGCTATTGGAGGATATTGCCGACCGCCTCAAGGCCGAATGGAGCACCAACGCCGACCTGCTACGCCGCTTGGAGGCCGAGTACCGGCTGTGCTCCCAGGCGGAGCAAGCGCGGGCCAAAGCGCAGCGGCCCGAGGAGCGGGTTTTGGTGAGTGGGGAACCGCCGCGGGAGCAAGTGCGGTTTCTCGAGCGAGACGAGTCCTTGGCCGAATTTGATCTCGAATCGTCGCTCGCCGAAGTCGCATTGAAAATTCACAAGCTGAAGGCCCGCCAGCAGGAAATCCTCCAGCTACGGGCCGTGGTTGAAGACCGCGCCGAGGCGTTTCGGCTCTACTTGCACAGCATGTTAGAAGGCGAAGAATAGTGAATAGTGGATGCTGTGGAGCGAACATGGGATGGAGCTAGTGGCGGCCCTGCAAGCGACCAACTGGATGATCTATGGCGAGCGGGGTGCGGCCAAAGTGTTGGATATGCACCCGGAGAAGCTGCGGTACCGCATGCGGAAATACGGGTTGCGCCGAAGGTGCGCTTATTGGGCATGAACCCGGAGCGATTGCGTTCCCGCATGCGCGTGTACGGGTTGCAGCACCCTAAGAAGTCGTCTTAAAGAGGATTGCGGCCAACGGCAGGGCTGCGCTCTGGATACGGAAAATCGTATTTACGCTCTTTGACAAAGGACGCTGTCAAGAAACTGTTTATATTCCTAAAAACTGAAAAGGAGCGTATCATGGCTGACCAAGAAGCTATCTCGCCAGAGGATCACGAAAGGGCGTCTGCGGTTGCTCGTACCTTGATGCGGCTGCCGTATAAGCCGTTGGAACAAAATAAGAAGGGTGGGCCAATGCAACAGGTTCAATCTGCCGATCCAGTTGAATCGGACGAATCAGACGTATTACTTAAAGAAAAAAGTCCGCCTAAAGAGTAAGGAGTTTAGATGACCCGTCCTAAACAGAGGTTTTTATTCGGGACTTATATACGTGAGTGCCCAAGGATGGTTGCATTTTCCTTTTTTCTAATGTAAGATTACATTCCTTTTAGGAGGTTAATGCAAATGAGTACTGTCAACGAGGAATCCCTCCACGCTAAGGTATCTTGGCTTAACGATCAGTATAGGATCGCCAGGTACAATGCCGTTCTGTATGGTAAATTGTTGAACAGAGCGAAGAAGTACAATTTTGCAGTAGAAATTATACTTGCAGTTTTGGCTCCGGGAACCTTAGGAACTTTTTTTCTGGTCAATGAACAACAATGGATCGCAGCTACGTTGGCTGTTATCGCTTCGGTCACGGCCATGCTCAAACCTGGATTTTCGCTGGGAGAGAAGATTGAGCGTTACACAAGGCTCCACACGACTTACAACGGGATTTCAAGTGAGTTGGAGTCTTTAGTAGGCAAGGTTCGTGTTGACAAGTATTTCACGGACGAATTGGATTTGAGGTTTGATCTGCAAATGAAGCAAATGACTAGATTGGCTGAGCTTGACGATCCGGTACTCAGAGACAAGGATCGGACGGACTCTTACGAACAAGTACTAAAAGAAATCCCCGCGGGACATTTGTGGATTCCGAGTGTCAAGGAGAGATAAATGAATCGAAGAACACCTCGACGTATTACAGAGGATAAACCACCTCAGCCCTTTCCTCCTGATCAGAAAACTGAGGAGAGAAAGACAGCGACCCCTAAAACTAAACCTTCAGCCCCTAAAACTAAACCTAAGCGAAACGGGACCAAGAAGAAATAAACTTCCGACAAGAGTAAGCCTCACTTTCTTGCTAAGGTGTAAGGGGCCGGCTTAATCGTAGCGATTAAGTCGGCCCCCTAAGTACACGACAGTAAAATGTGTTGATGTTGTCGGTTGCGTTTAGGTTGGTCTCGTGCTTGGTGTATGATCTGTGTGAGTTGGTCTAATCCTTTTCGAAAGAGGCTTATGGCTGGTCGTCCATGTTTTTTTATGGGGATGGGTTTTCTCTGATGCAACCGCCGTCCTACCAACAGCGCCCATAGGAGCGTCCATGCCAGCAGCCCCAGCAGTAGGTGCAAGCGTTGGGGGTGGGTCAAATGGGTGTCTTCGAGGTTAAATCCTCTCGATTTCAAACAGGCAAACGTCGTTTCAATAGCCCAGCGTTGTCCATAGACGGCCAGCACCTGTTGGAGGTCAGTTCGGTTGGTGATGAGTAGGATGCGCTCGCCGCGGATGGGGCGGTGACACACCAAATTCAGGGTCAAGCCGTCATAGAGGGTGGTCTGTGGGTAGAATCGGGTCGTACCTCTCGGCATCCGTTCATTAAAAGTAGCCCCATACCGTCGCCGACCGTCGTCGAGCGTAAGCGACGTATTGCCGCGCAGGCGGATGACAAAATCGACCTGCTGCTCCAGCAAAAAGGCGAACCACGCTCGACCGATAAACTCGCGATCGGCGACTAAACAGCATACGCGGGGATCAAGGTAGGCCAATACCTTCGTCAGGAGACGCTTGCGCTCTGAGGTGTTGGAGGTACCCGGCTTTTGCAACGACTGATATACCAACGGAATCGAGACCCCCTGATAGACTAAGCCGACACACAACACATTCAGATCGGTGCGCCCCAATCGCCAATGGGTGCGATCCATAACTAAGAGTTGTTGTTGGCCGGGGCGAACTAACTTGGATACAATCAACTGGGTAAACACCGACGGCGAAACAGCACTACTGAAAAAACGCTGGAGACGGCGATAGTGACTGTCAATCTGGGCCATCCCCGATAGGCTACACGCGAGTTTTTTCATATGGACCGAACGCACTTGAATCAGCGCACACACCAAGCGACTGATCAGGTCGATACGGTGACGCGTGAGGGATACCGACCCTTGCGTGAGGGCTTTCTTTAGCGTATGAATAAGCACGGTACAGCTCCTGTGTTTAGGATTTAGATGCAATCTTCGGCGATTACAAATAAACCTAAATCGGGGCTGTACCACAACTTAGATTACTGTCGTGTACTTAGGTCGGCCCCTTTTCCTCATTTCACGGAGAGTACGCTGTTGGTCAGCCTCTTACAGTTGGAAAGAAGTGATGCTATCATGCTGAAAGTTGCTGTTGTTGCCGGCCTTGTGCTGTGGAGCAGCCCCACCGCGGCGATCAAGTGGGATTTCGACGATGGGACGACGCAAGGGTGGTCCGCCAAAGAAGCTTTTGTATGGGGGACGCGTGAATTTAACCAGTTTCCAGCGATGGTTGACAACGGCGTGTGGCGGATCCGGGTCGATCCGGCCGTCACCAAGAGTTTGTACACCTCCCGGGCGGGCGTCGAAGTGGTTTCTCCGCCTATCGGGTACGATTCGAGCCTGTTCGACTACGTCCGCGTCCGGTTCCGCACCGTCCATGACCACCCGACAGAGGGTACTTTTTGGATCACGTGGGACAACTCTTCAGGTTTAGGAGATTTCTTTTTCTTTACCCACTCAGTAGGAGGACAAACAGTCTATACCACCGAGTGGCAGGAAGTGGAGTTCCCGTTGGCGGGTCGCGACGGCTGGGAGGGCCTGTTGAGAAATGTTCAGCTCGGTTTTGTACTGGCTTTTGATTTGGATACCGAGGTTATCCAGTCGTTTGAGATCGACTGGATTGAGTTGACCGGCGTGGGCGAGCTTTTAGAGGGGGAACTGCCGCCGCCGCCGGTAGAGTACTACTTCCGCTTTGCGGGGGCCGGTCTTTTCGCCCCGCCGGTTTTCTATCCGATTGCCCCGGGCATTGGGGAAGCACCTTTGGGAGGGGAGTATATGGGTGATTATAAGGGCGGCGTGTTGACGGACTTGGATGGCGATGGCGACTTAGACCTTTTCGCCCTCTGGGAAACGCAAACAGAGAATAAGTATGGGGTTCCTAAGACGAAAGCGGGCTGGCTGATGGCCGTCAATGACGGGCGCGGGGCCTTGGAACGGGGGCCTGTTATAGAAGAAGTAGCTGAAGGGGGGGCAGTCTTAAGGGTGCTTGGTGCCGATTTGACCGGCGATGGTCAAGACGAAATCGCGATATCAAGAAGCAACCATGACCCCTCAATCGAGGTTTGGTCTATCGACTCGGAACTCCAAGTCGAGGTGCTCGTGCAGGTCGATAGAGGGCTTCGGGGTGTGGGCGATTGGGATGGCGACGGCCGGGTCGAATTATTTGTCGGGGAGACGACGTATGAAGGCACTTTAGAGGAGGCGCTCACAGGTAGAGCGGAGTATGAAAGCACGTTAGCGGTCTGGGATGTCGCCCAAGGCGTGTGGACCGCCACGGAGGTGGCGATTTCCCAAACCCATTCGTTTGCTCAGACCGGCGACTTTACCGGCGATGGACGACTCGACGTGTTGTGGACGCAGGGCACCGGGCGGGAGAATAGGTGGATTGTGGGGGTGAGGGCCTTGGATGAGGAGTTTCAGGAGAGCGAGGTCTTTGAATTGGCTGAGAGGATGGTGCTGTTAGGGGTGGGCGATTTTGACGGCGATGGGCAGGTGGATTTGCTCACGGAGTTCACATCCGATCTAATCGAAGAGAGCAAGGGACTCGTCTTGCAGAGAAAGGGAGCCGGAGACCGCCTAGAAGCGGAGGTGCTATATGATGATCGGCTGTTGCGGCGCTCGCCGGTGGTGGTGCGCGACCTCAACGCCGATGGGATTGAGGACTGGGTGTTTATCGGCGGGGATCGCGTCTCGGGCTTTGGGGTGTTCGTCGAATGGGGTGGGCGCGTCAACCCTACTCAAGAAGGGGAGCGGCATCGGCTGGAGGGCAGTGGGCGATCCGTGCTCTGCGGGGATATGGATAGCGACGGCGATCTCGATTTGGTGGTGTTGGATCCGATCTTGGGTGGAGTGCATCTGCTCAAGAGTTCGCTGAGCGAGCAGCCGACCGCGGTGCTGACGCCAGCGGCAGCGGGCCGGCCAGTACAGCATCGGCTGGGCAATGCCTATCCCAATCCGTTCAATCCCGCGATGGTGATTCCCCTTGATTTGGCGACCGACCAAAAGCAGGTCCACTTGGCACTCTACGACGTATTGGGTCGTCGAGTGCGGCAGTTGTGGGACGGTCCGCTGCGGGCGGGGAGTCATCGGTTTGTGTGGGATAGCCTCGACGAGGCGGGTAAGGGGGTGGCTGCCGGGGTGTATATCTATAAGGTCGAAATCGACGGGCAGGTGGAAGCGAAAAAGACGACGAAGCTGCCATAAGGAGATAGGCTATGACGTTGCTATTGGCCATTGTTGCAGGCATTGCGCTATGGAGCGGTTCCGCCGCGGCGATCCGGTGGGATTTCGACGATGGGACGACGCAAGGGTGGTCCGCCAAAAAAGCTCTCGCATGGGGTGGAGTGAATGAATTTAACCTATTCCCGGGGGTGGTCGAAGACGGCGTGTGGCGGATCAATGTCTTGCCCTCCGTGGCCAGGAGTGCCTATCCTGCGTCGGATGTCGAAGTGGTTTCTTCTACCATAGGCTACGATTCGCGTCTTTTTGATCGGGTCCGAGCCCGGGTCCGCACGGTCCATAACAAGCCTACGTTAGGTTCTTTTTGGCTCGCTTGGACGAACCAGTACAACCTTACAAGTCCAGGTTGGGATACAGAAGACGTAAACCGGTTTGCACTCCTAGGACGGGACTTCGTTTACACCACCGAGTGGCAGGAAGTGGATATCTCCCTTGCCGACCAAGACGAGAAAATATGGGAGGGGCTATTGCGGGATATTCGGCTGAGTTTTGTCTTGCAGCCGCTTGATATAACTCAGCCTCCCCGATCCGTGAGCGACGTGGTCGGGGAGTTTGAGATCGACTGGATCGAGTTGACCGGGGTTGAAGAGCTATTACAGGGAGAATTAGCCCCTCCTTATGTAGAGTATTTCCGCTTTGAGGGGGCTGAGCGCTTTGCGCCGCCGGTGTTCTATCCGATTACCCCGGGTTTAGGGGGACCCCTCACTGCCACCTCTAGGGCCGGCGTCTTGACGGACTTGGAGGGGGATGGCGACTTAGACCTTTTCGCTGTCTGGGACTATCAGCTAAGGGAGTCAACCCCCAAAAAGGGCTGGGTGATGGCCCTCAATGATGGTAGGGGAGCCTTTAAGACCGGACGCGTAGAGAAGGTTGTTAGCACGGCGGCGGTCGGCCCCGATGAGCTTCCCAGAGGGGTGATATTGGAGGTGCTGGCCGGCGATTTGACCGGCGATGGCCAAGACGAGATCGTGCTCTCTAGAAGCAGTGAAACCGCGACAGTGGTTTGGGCTGTGGGGCCGGAACTCCAAATCGAGGTGCTCACGGAAATCCCTGATCGCTGGTTCCGGGACATGGCGGATTGGGATGGCGATGGCGATGTTGAGTTATTTGTAGGCGAGACGACGCTTGAGGGCAGCACGTTAGAAGTCTGGGATGTAGAGCAGGGGGTGTGGACGTCCTCCGAGGTGGCGGTCGCCGAAAACCATTCGCCCTCTCAGATCGGCGACTTTACGGGCGATGGGGTGCTGGAGGTGCTGTGGGAACCAATAGCCGGACGGGTAGTCCCGCGGCTAGTGGCTGGTTTGGGCACCGATCTTCAGGGGGGCGATTTTGTTGAGTTCGAGGCATATAGGCCTGTTTTACAGGTGGGCGATATGGAATTCGAGGTGGATACATCATACTCCGACCCTAATGAATTTGCTCTGGCAGGACCTGTTCTACGAGCGGGCGATTTTGATGGCGATGGGCAGGTTGATTTGCTCACGGCGTTCATAAATGTCTTGGCCGAAGGCGTCAAGGGCTTGGTCGTGCAGCGAAGGGGAGCCGGGGGTGGGGTAGAAGCGGAGGTGCTGTATGACGAGCGGCTGTTTCTGCACTCGCCGGTGGTGGTGCGCGACTTGAATGCCGATGGCGTGGATGACTGGGTGTTTGTCGGCGGGGATCGGGCGTCGGGCTTTGGGGTGTTTGTCGAATGGGGTGGGGGCCTTAATCCTGCCAAGGAAATGGAGCGGCATCGCTTGGTCGGCAATGGCAGTGAGGTGCTGCCGGGGGATGTGGACGGCGACGGCGATTTGGACTTGGTCGTGTTGAGTCGCCTTTCTGAGGGGGGGCATACTATGGACGGGATGTATGTGCTCGAGAATCTGATGGCCGAGCAGATGACCGCGGTGCAGACGCCAGCGGCAGCGCGGCCAGTGCAACATCGGCTCGGCGACAGCTATCCCAATCCGTTTAACCCCCAAATGGTGATTCCCCTTGATTTGGCGACGGACCAAAGGCAGGTCTCCTTGACACTCTACGACGTGTTGGGTCGTCGGGTGCGGCAGGTGTGGCAAGGGACGCTGGAGGCGGGTACGCATCGTTTTACTTGGGATGGCCGCGACGCGGCGGGCAAGGGGGTGGCCGCTGGGGTGTATGTCTATCAGGTGGAAATCGACGGGCGGGTGGAAGCGAAAAAGGCGACGAAGCTGCCGTGAGAAAGGGACGTGGGCCGATGAGACATCCATGGAAGATACCGTTCCATAAAAACAGAACACTGCAACGTTGCTTGGCGTTGTCGCTGGCCTTGCATCTGCTGGTGATTTTCGGCATCACGCCCCGCGAGCGGGTCACCCAATTTCCCGTGCTACCGCCGATTATGGTGAAGTTTACCAAAAAACGCCCGCCGCAGCGCATCCTCACTCGCCGCCAACGGCCCCGGCAGCGTCCGTTGGTGCGCCGGCCGGCCCTCCAAGCCGCCCCGGTCGTGGCCATGCGGCCGGCTCCGTCGGCGTCGCGCCCACTGCCGGTGTTCAAGTCAGCGGCTCTTAGGTTGCCTACCGCGTCGCTGCCGGCGCGACTGGTGCTGCCCGTGCCGGACTTCCCCGCTCGGCACATTGGGCCGAACCTGCGCGTTGGGGCATTAGAAGGGACGCGGCAGGGGGCCGACGAGATTGACTTGGCCTTGGAACTGATGGATGTGCAGGCGCTGGACACGGGTCGGCACCGGGCGATGGTGGTCGTCGATCCCCAAGATCGGCGTCAGCTCAAGGGCTTCCTCTATATGTCCAATGTTTATAGCCCGTCCATCGAACGGGCTGAACGGGAAAACATCGCTTCAGAGGCACGCCTGTTTCTTCAGACGCGCCAGATGGCAGAAAAACGGATGCTGCACGGATTGGCCGACAAGATGGTCGCCAGTACGCAGGTTCACGTCGAAGTACGCGACGCGGTTCGGCTCGACGATCCGCAGCTTTTGCAGGTGCCCTTCGTGCTGCTGACGGCGAATGCGCCCTTTGAGTTTACCGAGGCGGAGGCGGCCAATCTCGGGGCCTATTTGACTTCGGGCGGGTTCCTGTTTGCGGAGATTGTGCGCGTATTGCGATCCAATTACAGCGACACCGAATTGGACATTCCGGCGGTGCGTTCCCTGATTCGCGCCAGCTTGCAAGCGGTGGGCTCTCAAGAATGGAAGGACTGGCAGTTTATCCGTCTAGAGCCAACCCATTCGATCTATCATTGCTTCTACGATGTAAATAGCCTGCCGCGCGGGATGCGCGATATGCACTTTATAGTTGGCGAACAAAACTACCCGCCACGCACCCCGGACTATTTGGAAGGCATCGTAGTAGGGGAGCACTTGGTGGGGGTGTATTCGATGCGCGGCTACGCCGATTTCTGGGCGGGAACCGCCGAGCGGATGAGGGATGAGGGGTTGAGAAATAATATAAGCAATAATCCATTTCTTATTTCCAGCGTCGATGAGATGTCGGTCTATAATTTGGGGGTGAATCTCGTGGTGTACGCGTTGACACGGGAGGGGTCATTGGCACGGCAATTAGTCGATGCGGATTGACGTTTGTATTCGAGAGCGAATTGTTCGGCCACGAGCAAGGGGCCTTTAGCGGTGCAAGCACTCCTTTGAGTTCACCGAGGCAGAGGCGGCCAATTTCGGGACATACTTGGTTTGCGGAGATGGTGCGCGTATTGCGACCCAATTACAACGACGCCGATTTGGACATTCCGGCGGTGAGTTTCCCGAATACGAGATTTAATGACTAACCGCTGGAACAGCGTGCAACCCTCGGCTGACTTCCACTACATTGTCCCGCGTTGCGCCTAAGGTGCGCTTGAGCCGTTGATAGGCTGCCCACGGGTCGGTCTGGTGGCCGCAGGTAAAGAGGTCGAGGGCGGCATAACCGCGCTCGGGCCACGTGTGGACGGCCAAGTGGCTCTCTTGGACGATGAGTACGCCGGTGACGCCACCCGGACTAAAGCGATGAAACGCCGTGCCCAAGACGCAGGTGCCGGCCGCTGTAGCGGCGGCCTGTAGCTCGGCTGCGATATAGTCTGGGTCGTCGAGCCGCTCGCGGTCGCAGCCGTAGAGATCGACGAGCAGATGACGACCTAGGGCCTGCATTGGGGCGCGCCCGAGCGGTTGTGCAGAGCAACGAGGCCCTTAGACATATTCGACGATGTCGGTGGGCAGGCACTTGAGGTCGCGGCATATATTGGACAGGGTGTACGGGTCCATGTCCTCCGTGCCTTGGTCGATGGCCTTTTTGATGTGCTGATAGGTGGTCAGGTTGATTTCGGGTTTGCGCTCTTCGAGCATCTGTTCGATCGCTTCTCTCTTAAAGCGGATCATGCGACCTCCTCGCTTGCGGGTGGAATGAGTAAGTAAGGCCACGCGACGGCCCTCGTCAAAAGGCTATTCGTAGCGCAGGGCGTCTATGGGGTTGAGGAGGGCGGCTTGGCGGGCCGGGTAGATGCCAAAGCCAATGCCGACCGCGGCCGAGACCCCAAAGGCGAGGGCAATCGTCCAAGGCTGGACGATGGTGCGCCAGCCCGCGTACAGGGTGATCACTTCCGGGATGGCGTAGCCCAGCACCACCCCAATCAGGCCGCCGATTAGGCTGACCAGCAGCGATTCGACCAAAAACTGCGAGAGGATGTCGCGCCGCCGCGCGCCCAAGGCGCGGCGGATGCCGATTTCGCGCGTGCGCTCGAGCACTGAGGCCAACATGATATTCATGATGCCGATGCCGCCGACTAACAGGGAGATGCCGGCGATGCAGCCCATGACGATGTTGAAGATCTGCTGGGTTTTCTGGCTCTGGCGCAACAGCTCTTCGGGAATGGCGATCTTGAAGTCCTCAACGCCGCGATGCCGCCGGTTGAGGATGGTGCGGACGATGGCCGCGGCCTCTGGCAATTGGTCGGAGTTGGGGATCTTGACGGTGATTTGGGTCAGTTCGGGCTCGCCCGGCTCCGAGTGGAAGCGGTTGAGCAGGGCCGTCAGCGGGACGTAGATGTCCTCGTCGGTGTTGCGCACTTCGAGCACGCCGCCAATTTTGCCGCCGGCCGCGCCCTTGTCTTCGAGTACGCCGATGACCGTAAACCACTGGTTGCGGATTTTGACCCGGCCACCGAGGGGATCGTCCAAAAAGAACAGCGCGCGCTTGGCATCCGCGCCCAACACGCAAACGCGCTTGGCGTCGCGCACGTCTGCGGCCGAGAAAAACGCGCCGCTTTTCATGCGGGCGTCGAGCACGGTCAGATAGGAGGGCGTCGTGCCCACCGCCATGGTGTGAAAGGTGTTGCCTTGGGCTTGGGCCTTGACCTTGATCTCGCGCTGCGGGGTTGCGTAATCGGCCAAAAGGCATATCGCGGCGATCGAGCGAGCGTCGTCCCACGTCAGGCCGGCCGAGCGGTTGTGGTCGGCGTCGGTGGCGTCGCCCGCTTCGCCCTCGTCTTTTTCCCAGTGCTGGACGATGATGTTGCTAATGCCCATCTGGCGGATCTGTTCGAGGGATTCCTGTTTGGCGCCCTCGCCGATGGACAGCATGGCGATGACCGCGGCCACGCCAAAGACGATGCCGAGCATGGTCAGCAGGGTCCGCAGCCTGTGCGAGAGCAGCCCGACCCAGCTCAAGGCGGCGGTTTCGCGCAGTTGCATGGATTACCGCATTGCGGGCGCGGGTGCCTCGGAGGTCGCGTCCATGCCGCCGATGGGATCAGCCGCTTGGGTCGGGTCGCGCAGGGCGACGCGGTCGTCGGGTGCCAGCCCGTGCTCGACGATGACGAAGTCCTCGTTTTTCTTGCCCAGCGTCACGGCCCGCTCTTCGGGCTGGCCATCGACGAGGCAATAGACGAGCGCGCGCCCATCCTTTTCAAAAACCGCGTCTAAGGGGATGTACAAGGGCAGGGGCGCGGCGGCGGCGACCTCGGCGCTGGCCTCGGCTTGCACGGAGTCCGGCTTGGCCGCTGGCTTGGGTGGGATGGTCTCGACCATGATTTCTGCGGTCGCGGTCATGCCGGGCTTGAGCCGGGCGTCTTCTTCCTCTATTGCCAGCACCAAGTCAAAGACCTTGACGTTTTTCTCGCCCTCCTTCTCGCGGCCGAGCGAGGCAATGCTCTTGATGCGGCCGTGGAAGGTGGGTTCGGGCAGGGCGTCGAGCTTGATGAGGGCCACTTGGCCGGTGTCTAGCTTATCGACCTCGACCTCGTTGACGTAGGTCTTGACCTGCATCTGGGAGAGGTCGGGCAGGGAGATGACGTTGACCCCGCCCCAAATTTCGTCGCCAACGCGCACTTTTTCCGGCCGCTCGCCCTTCCACACCTTGCCGTACACCACCAAGCCGGGCTTTTCGGCCTTAATGGTCGTACTTGCCAATTCCTTGCGGGCCTTGTCTAGCTCGCGCTCGTTGCGCTCGATTTCGAGCTGGCGCTTCCTGACCTCGGCGTTGTTGACCACCTGTTGCGACGCTAGTTTCTCGACGGCTTGCTGGTAGTTCAGTTTCGCTTTGTGGGCCTCGATTTGGGCCTCCTCTTTTTGCACGGTGGCTTCAAAGACCATGCGTTCGACTTGGAGTTCGGCAAGGCGCAAGTTGGCCTCTTGGTTTTGGACGTCGGCTTCGAGCTTGACGATCTCGGCTTGCTGGGTGGCCCGCGTTTTCTCCAT
Source organism: uncultured Latescibacterota bacterium (assembly GCA_958295495.1). Lineage (GTDB taxonomy): Bacteria > Latescibacterota > UBA2968 > UBA8231 > UBA8231. The sequence goes on along the minus strand of OY282352.1, from coordinate 3,659,647 downwards.
GTCGGCCCGCGCCGACTCGACTTGTTGCTCGGCATCCATGACCCGCTTCTGAAAGTCCGTTTGCTCAAACTGGACGAGCAGATCCCCAACGGCGACTTGCTCGCCCTCGGGAAACAGCTCGACGATCTTGAGCTGGCCGCGGACGCGGGGTGCGACGATGTTTTCCGCCTCCACGGCTTCGAGTTCGCCGCCTTTGAGCTGCAAGGAAATGACGAATTCGCCCTGCTGGACTGGGTAGGAGGGGATGGAGGACGCGGCTTCGTCGAGCATCTGCTGTGAGGCGATAAACGCCGCGGCCAAAACCGCGACCGCGCAAAGCCCGGCGATCCACCACTTGCGGCGGCTGTTGGCACTCGGAACGTGGGTCAAGACAACCTCATCGGAGGGCAGTGGGGTCTTTGAGGGCGACGACATCGCCTTCGGTTAGGCCGGCGGCGACCACGACCGCGGTGGCGTTCTTTGCGGACAATTCTACCTCAACTTCCGCGAAATCGCCGCCTTCGAGCCGATAGGCAACCCAGCGGTCGGCGCGGGCGAAGACGGCGTTCAGGGGCACGGATAGGACGTTGGGGATGGCGTGGAGGACGATTTCGACTGCGGCAGACATGCCCGGCTTGAGCCGCTCGTCCTGCTCGTCAATGTCGATGACGAGCTCAAAGACGTGGATGTCCGGTGCGCCGGGCTGGGGGGAGGCCATGGGCGCGATGTCGGCCACGGTGCCGTTGAAAACCGGCCCGGGGAAGGCTTCGAGGCGGATGAAGGCCCGCTGGCCAACGCGCAGGCGCTCAATGTCCATTTCGCCGATGAGGCACAGCACCTGCATTTCGCTCATGTCCGGGATGTCGAGCAGGGCGCGGCCTCCCCAAACTTGGTCGCCGACCGCGACTTTGCCCTCCTCGTCGGTGCCTGGTTTCCAGATTTTGCGATAGACTACGATACCCGGCTTTTCGGCGCGGATGCTGGTGCGTTCGTAGTCGCGCCGCGCCCTTTCGTAGCGTTCCTGCCGGCGGGCAATGCTCAGCTCGTGCTTGCGAAAATCCACGCGATTGACCACCTCTTGGGCCACGGACTCCTGCCGCGCTTCCGCCACGGCGCGTCGGGCCTTCGCCAAATTGATGCGCCCTTGCTCTTGGTCAATGATCGAGGAGAACTGCTGGCGTTCTCGATTGAGCGCGGCGAGTTCGAGCTCGGCCTGCTGCTGCTGGATCTTGCGCTTGATGTCGGCGAGGCGTTGCCCGTGCCAAGCCTTGGCCTTGGCGAAGTCCGAGTGGGCCTGTTCGAGCTGGCCCTCGCGGTCGAGCATCTCCCGTTCAAACTCGGCCGGGTCGAACTGGAGGATCAAATCGCCGACATCTACTTGCTCTCCTTCGGGCCAGAGGTGGACGATCTTGAGCCGGCCGCCGATCCGCGGCGACATTACGACTTCGCCGCTGGCCGCACGCACCTCGCCCCCCTCAAAATGCGTCACCGCAAAATCGCCGCGCCCGACCTCGGCGGTGGGCAGGTCGGGCGGCGCACCCTGACAGGCGCACAGGACTAGGGTGCAAAAGACGGCTTTCACCGGACGACCTCCTCGGTTGGGCCATCGCTTTCGATGCGGCCATCGCGGAAGCGGACGATGCGGCGGCTGCGGCGGGCGAGGTGCTCTTCGTGCGTCACGAGGAGGATGGTGTTGCCCGCAGTGTGCATTTGGTCGAAGAGGTCCATGATTTCGTCGCCGGTGCGGGAGTCGAGAGCACCGGTCGGCTCGTCGGCGAGGATGATGGAGGGCTCGTTGACGAGGGCGCGAGCAATGGCCACGCGCTGCCGCTGGCCGCCGGACAGCTCATTGGGCCGGTGCTCAATGCGCTCGGCCAAGCCCACGGACGCGAGGGCTCGGGCGGCTAGCTCGCGGCGTTGGTGCGCCGGCAGGCCGCTGTAAATCAGCGGCAACTCGACATTGCCCAAGGCATTGGCGCGAGGCAGGAGATTAAAGGTTTGGAAGACAAAGCCGATTTCCCGATTGCGGATCCGCGCTAAGTCGTCGTCTGCCATCTCGCTGACGAGGACGTTGCCGAGCGCGTAGTGGCCCGAGGTGGGCACGTCGAGGCAGCCGAGGATGTTGAGTAGGGTGCTCTTGCCCGACCCGGATGGCCCCATGATGGCCACGTATTCGCCCGCGGCCACGCAGAGGTCCACCCCGCTTAGAGCGTGGACCGCAGTGGCTCCCATGTCGTAGGTCTTGGTCAGGTTGCGTATTTCAATGATTGCGTCCATCGGCCTTCTCAACCGCTCGCACTTCCTCCCGCGCCAGCCACCCGGCCGCAGCCGCGGGCGGCTGGCGCACGCGCACGTAGCCTGCTCGCTCTTCCTCGACGAGCAGGACCGCGCCGGCCTCGACGCGAGCCAGCACCGGGGCGCTGGGAGCGGGAGCGGCGTACAGCACGCCGCCGGCGGGCGCGTACACCATGCGCTCGACAAAGCCGTCAACCGTGGCTCTAAACACGGCCATGGCGTCGCGGGCCAAGTCGCCGTGGGGCGCGACCCGCACAACGGCTAGCTTGCTGTAACGCCAAGTGACCCCAGTGCCGGCCCCGCTCTGGGCGCGGAGGTGGGCCAACTCGGGCACCGGAGCGGATGCCTTGGGGCCGGCTGCGGTAAAGACTGCGGTGACCAAGGTCTCGGTCTCGGGGTTGTAGGGGCTGGGTTGGGCCTGCCAGCGGAGCAATTGGCCGCCTTCGTACACTTGCAGGATATAGGCGCGGGTGAGTTCGTCGAAGCGGGCCACAATGCCCCGGTATTCGCACTCGGCGCGTTGCAAGCCGTCGATGTCGCGGGCCACATCGCGCACAACACTTGGGTTGGGGGAGGGAAGCAAGACGAGGACGGGCGCGAGCACCGTCTTGAGGGTGCGGGCGGCTAACATGGCGTTGGGTACAAAAACGTAGCAGTGTATCCTTGTCAAGACGTGCAGAGGGGCTCGGTGTCGCCATGCCGCGGAGCAGTGGGTTTTGCCTTTTTGAGAACGGACGGGAAAATGGTAAAAAGTTCAGTAGGCGCGAGGATATGGCCGCTGGCCCGAGGCGGTGATCCATCATTCCAAACCGAAACGCCGGTGAGCGACAGGCTTCCGCTGCCGCATCGGCTCGCCATCCTCTACCTGATGCTGCCGGTTTGCATCTGGCTGGCAGGGTGGTTCGAATGGTGGCTCGGCCTGCCGGCGGTCGCTTTGCTGGGGGCGGGCTTGTGGCCGGCGCTGGCGGGTTCCTGGCGTGGTGCGGCCCGCTGGCCAGCCGTTTTCGCTTGCGCGCTGCTGGCGTTGGGCTGGGTGATGCTGACGGCTAACGGCGGGGTGTTCGACGGGTGGAACGCCGGTTGGCTCAAGCATCGCACGACGTTGCTCGATCTGGGCCGTCAACCATGGCCCGTGTTCCTCCCCGACGTGCTCTCGGATTATCTACCTTCGGAGTTCAATCCGGTCGCGCGCCCTCTGCTGCGCTACTACCTCGGCTGGTACATGGTGCCGGGGTTGGCCGCCCGTGTGGGAGGGCCGGCGGCGTTGAACTGGGCGGTGCCGCTCTGGACGTGGCTCGGGGTGGCGCTTGTCCTGCTCCTGTTCGTTCGGCGATTCCGCGGCCCGAGCGCGTTGTTGACTGGTGCGACGATCTTCGTCTTTTTCAGCGGCATGGACTTCCTGCGTGGCAATTGGGTGTGCTTCTTTGATGAGACCATAAGGTGCAGCCACATCGAATGGGATCGCCACTCGTCGATCGCGATCCAGTTGTCGTCGCACATGACCGGCCTGATGTGGGTGCCGCAGCACTTCATTCCCGCTGGCCTGTACACCTTGCTGTTGCTGCATCTGCGCCGTCGGCCCCGGTTTCTGGCCGTGAGCGGCGGCGTACTGGCGGCGGCGCCCTTCTGGTCCGCGTTCGTCGCCATCGGCCTACTGCCTCTGGTCGCGATCCTGCTGTGGGAAAACGGCCCGCGCCCCTTTCTGTGTTGGCCCAATCTGTGTCTGGCGGGGCCGCTGGCCGCTCTGGTCGCGCTCTATCTGATGTCCGGCTCGCTGGACTTCCCTCGGGGTTGGATGTGGCAGCGGCACAACGCAGTCCTGCTGGCGCTGAAGATCCTGGTGTTCTGCCTGACCGAGTTCGGGGCGCTGGCCTTGCTGCTGCGGGTGCTGCGGCCCGAGCTGCGCCGGGAGCCCTTCTTCGTGGCCGGTGTGGCGACGCTGTTGTTGCTTCCCTATGTGTTTTTCTCGCAGTATAACGACCTCCTGATGCGGGGAGGGATGCCCGCCCTCCTGGTGCTCTGCTACTACTGCGCGGACATCATCGCACGGGATGGACGGGAGATTGCGCGCGCCGGGCCGAATTTCCGCCGTTTCGCCCTCGCGGGCGTGATCATAGTGTTGTGCGTCGGCGCACTCACCCCATACATTGAATTGGCGCGGGCCATCAGGGACGATATTGCGTTCCGGTACGAACGCTCCGGGTACACGACGTTCGCATTGCCGATCCGTATACAGCCCGAGATCCTCGCGCCCGAGATCCCCGATCTGCTCCGATGGCTGCTGCGGAAGGCCGATGCCGGCCCGCGCCGCGAGAAGGCCGAACCCGTCGTCCGCGCCGGCTTCGATGTGTATCTGAACGGGAAGGAGAGGCAGCTCGTCTATGTCAAGGAACACTGTCGTCGGGACGATCTTGAATCGGTAGTTCTGGAAGTGATCCGGTCCGATGCTCCTGCCGAGGAGAGCGTGGTTGAAATGCGCAGCATGGGAGACGCCTGCGGTGCGCTTCGCGGGCTGCCGGGAGGTGCCGTCGCCGCAATCAGGACCGGCCAGCGGCGGCAAGGCGAGGAGGGCTGGATGGTGGAGATACTGTTCGACGAGGCCGGTCGCATGATCAGGGTGAATCGGGAGTGATGGTGGCCCGCCTCTGCCGGGCCAAGTACCCCACGCTCGCGACGCCGGGCAACGGAAGGGGCGCGGCGGGCGCTTCCGAAGCGGACCGCAGCATTCGTTCCAGGTACGCTGTGTACCTCCCCGGCCATCGCAAGCAATACGGCTTTGACAACTTGGACTTCGATTTCGACGGGCGCGGCGAGAGACCGGCTCTCTCTACGAGCCGCCCGCCGCACCCGCACTTCCGCGACGCGACCAATCCGAGCGACTCTTGAGGGAATCCCCATGCAAGCCATGGAAATGCGCACCGTAGCCCGGCGCATCGTCCGTTTCAGCCGCGACCGCAAGGCGCGTCTGTACTACGCGGCCTGCGTCGTCTTGCTCGTCGTCGCGGCGGGGCTGCGCTTCCATGACCTGTCGGAGAAGTCTCTACGGCATGACGAAGCGGCAGCGGCCAATATTTCGACGAGAGAGGCGCTCCGGAAGGTCATCACCGGTACTCGTTACGGTAACTCCTCTCCGATCCTGTACCCCTTGGCACTGTGGGCAGTCCAGCAAGTCGAGAGCACACCCTTCAGCGTCCGCGTTCTTCCGGCGACGGCCAGCGTTCTGACCGTGGCGGCTCTGCTCTTTCTGCTGCCGCGCCTCGAGGTTGCTCGGGAAGCCGCGTTTCTGGCGGGGTTGCTCGCCACGCTTTCCGTCGAAGCAATCCGGCACGCGCAGGATGCGCGGGAATACTCCATCGACGCGCTGGTGGCCGTGCTGATGATCGCGGGACTGCTGTGGTATCTGCGGGATAGCAAGAAAGCCTTGCTCTGCGCGGCCCTGTTCGTCGCCCCGTTGGTGCAGTACGGCCTAGTGCTGTTCGGCGTTGCTGTCATTGGTGCCGCCGCCGTCGCCCCACGCGTCTCTGCACAGGAAAGGCGGAGTGCCTACCCTGGCCGGATTGGGGATTGGCTGAAACGACGCCTAAACTTGGCCGCGCCTTGTGGGTTCTTCCTGGCGGGGAGTACCGTTAGTTGGCTGGTGACTGCACGCCCTCAATGGTCTCACCCGGACTTCGCCTCGGATGGCTATTTATCGGCGTATTACTATCAGGGAAATTGGGATGCGCCCTCAATCTTTGAGTTTTCGATTGATGGGATTTGGAGTTTATTGACGTATCATTTGCCGGAGGTTGTGGCGATAGCGGCGCTTCCCGCATTCGCGATCTTCTTGGTCGTAGCATTCCTCAGAAAGTTTCAAGCCAGTGCCATCGCAGTTTTATTTTCCTTTTGCATTGCAGTTTCCATCGGTGCGGCCGTGCTGGGCATATATCCGCTTGGGGGCATTCGCCAAAGTATCTATATAGGTCCGATTGTTTTCCTAGCGGTCGGCGTCGCGTTTCATTGGACCGCCAGTTGTCTGTCCTCGCTCACGCGGGGGGGGGGGACGATGCCAGCCTTGCTCGTTGCGATAGCCGGCACGACGGTGCTTGCCGGGGTGAGCGCGATGCGGCAGGACAGTCCGTACCAGACACTTGAAAACATCAAATCCGTTCTTGCCGTACTGGAAGAACGGGTGCAGGAAGAGGACATGGTTTACGCAGGCTGGGGGTCAGTCCCGGCCATGCAGTTCTATCAAGGAAATGAAGAAAGACCGGCCAATTACCACTATGGGACCTCTGGTTGGTGCGGGCGCTCCTCCTCCAATTCGTGTCTCCGTGAGATGGCTGACTTGGCCTACCTGCTCGGTATCGTAAACGGAAGAATCTGGTTTGTTACTTCTTGGGCACCGGATATGTCCGGGCTTTCGGTTGAGCAGGTCGTGTCTGGCGGATCCCACGACGTTTATCTGATTGAAGATACGGAACCCTTGATAGATCGCTACGCTACCAAGGCAATCTTACCTCGTAAGCCGTCAATCCGCTCCACCTTCGACGTCTATCTCAGCGAGAACATGCTGATCTATGTCAAGGAGCCGTGCGGCGCAGAGGACGTGCAGAAAACCTTCTTCCTGTACATCATCCCTGTTGACGTGAACGACCTCCCCGACCATCGCAAGCGGAACGGCTTCGACAACCTCGACTTCCGCTTCCGTAACTACAGCTTTTCGTCGAACGAGGGGTGCGGCGCTCGGCGAAAACTTCCCGACTACGCCATCGCCAGCATCCGCACCGGCCAGTACCTCGGCAACGAGGACGGCTCCTACACAAACCTCTGGGAAGGGGGAATTCGCTTCGATGAGTAGCCGGACGATGGCCGGCGTCTCCCGGCCCCACGTCGTGGTGATCGGCGGCGGCTTCTGCGGCTTGGTCGCAGCCTACGAACTGGGCCGGCGCGGCGTCCGCGCCACGGTGCTGGAGTGCGACGCCGAAATCGGCGGCCTCGCCGGCAGCTTTCCCGCCGGCGGCACGCGGCTCGAGAAGTTCTACCACTACTGGTTCACCAACGACGTCCATGTGATGACGCTCATCGCGGAGTTGGGGCGGTCGGACCAAGTGCTGACGCGGCCCACCGACGCCCGCGCCGTGGATGAAAAGTCGTATAAAGTCGTATTTAATCGTATTTAATACGAAAAAAGTCGTATTTAATACGAAAAAACATGTTCCCCCATTGAACCCAGAGCAAATGCAAGGCCTATAAAAGAGAAATTACACTTTTATAACTCCTATATTTCTCAATCCTTTAGGGTAATCCTAAAGGATTTTTTTGTGCGTGTCCTGCTTTTTGGCACGCAACTTGCCTACATATATAATCCGTAGAACCGAGGCCAATGAGAAAGAAAGGAGGGGATACGAACTCGTCTCGGTCGTTTTTCAACCCTCACTTCCAGTCGCGTAGCGGCAGTGGGTCGCGGACGTACTGGACTTACTTAGGAGAAGAGAATCATGCAGAGCTTGCGGGAATTCTTCACGTCGTCGAGCGGGTTGGTGCCGGCTCGGCAGGGGTTGGGGCTGGGGTGGGTCATCAGCGCCCTCACGGGGGTCGCCATTCTGATCGGGGCAGAGGAAGCGGAAGCTGCACCCCCTAATTGTCCGGGTACTGTGACTGAGTGCGCCTACATGTATCCCACACACTGCACGAAATATTATCCGACCCGGTGCTGCGTGTATGAGCTGGACCGTGAGTGCAAGCGCAGTTCTTCGCCAGAATATTGTTTTTACACCCCCTAAGAGCCATTAGCTACTGACATAGCTATGAGGCTATTTCTCCGGCTAAGGTGCTAAGAGGGCTAGCTTAATTGTAGCGATCGAGCTAGCCCTCTTCTCAACTGCCTAGAGAGGTTATCAGTCGGAATTTCGGAAAGGAGATGGACTATGATGTTGCTATTGGCCGTTGTTGCAGGCGTCGTGCTATTGGGCAGTTCCGCCGCGGCGATCCAGTGGGATTTTGACGACGGGACGACACAAGGGTGGTCCGCCAAAGAAGCTGCTATATGGGGAGGTACGCGTGAATTGTACCTGTTTCCAAGTGTGGTCGAAGACGGGGTGTGGAGAATCACGGTCGATCCCTATGTCACCAAAAGCTATTATAGCTCGGCGAGTATCTCCGTGACTTCTTCTGCCGAATTGGTTTCTCCTACTATCGGGTACGATTCGGGTCTGTTCGACCACGTCCGCATCCGGTTCCGCACCGTCCATGACCACCCTACGGAAGGTAGTTTTTCGCTCGCTTGGACCAACGAGCACAACACTGGGTTGAATATAGAAGATTTTTCTGAAGCCCAGTTTGTCCTTCCCTACCAACCCATGGTCTATACCACCGAGTGGCAGGAAGTGGTGATTGACTTGGGGCCTCAAGACGAGACGATATGGGACGGTCTGTTAAAAGATATTCAGCTCAGTTTTGTCTTGGAGGGAGCGGAAGCCTCTCGGGCGGGCGAGCTAGTCAAGTGGTTTGAGATCGACTGGATCGAGTTGACCGGCGTGGAAGAGCAATTACAGGGGGAATTAGCCCCTCCTGACGTGGACTATTTGCGCTGGACTGAGGCTGGCGTTTTTGCCCCGCCGGTGTTCTATCCGATGGCGTCGGGCATAGGAGAGCCTCAAGTAAGGGGGACGCCCGGCGTGGGCGTGTTGACGGACTTGGATGGCGATGGCGACTTAGACCTGTTCGCTCTCTGGAGGTCCCATCAGGGGAGGGTTTTTACGTCGGGCTGGCTCATGGGTCTCAATGACGGGCAAGGGGCCTTGGAACTGAGGCGCCTAGAGGAGCTCGTTGGTACCGATGCGGCATCTGGCCGCACAACCCTCTCATGGGTGGGCGCAGAGATGCTGGGTGCTGATTTGACGGGTGATGGGCAAGACGAAATCGTGCTATCTATAAGCAATAATGGGAAGAATGTAACAGAGGTTTGGTCTATCGATGCGGAACTCCAAGTCGAGGTGCTTGTGCAGATTAAAGATAGATGGCTCGGGGATGTGGCGGATTGGGATGGGGATGGCCGGGTCGAATTATTTGTCGGGAGGACGACGTTGGAGGGCAGCCTGTTAGAGGTCTGGGATGTAGCACAGGGCGTGTGGACCGCCGAGGAGGTAGGGAGGGCCGAAAGGCATTCGCCCGGCACCATCGGCGACTTTACCGGCGATGGCGCACTCGACATGTTGTGGCTCCCAATCGCTGGTCAGGCGAACACGTGGATTCTGGGAACCTTGGGCGAGGATCCGCAAAAAGGCGAGGTCTTTGAATTCGATGAGCGGAAGCAGCGATTGGGGGTGGGCGATTTTGATGGCGATGGGCAGGTGGATTTTCTCACGGAGCTCATCTTTGAAGCGCTGGTAGGCAGCAAGGGGCTGGCCTTGCAGCAAAAGAGCACCGGGGATCGGGTAGAAGCGGCGGTGCTGTACGATGAGCGGCTGTTTCGGCTCTCGCCCGTGGCGATGCGCGACCTCAACGCCGATGGGGTAGAAGACTGGGTGTTTATCGGCGGGGATCGCGCTTCGGGCTTTGGGGTGTTCGTCGAATGGGGCGGCAGTGTCCGTCCTACCCAAGCCGGGGAGCGGTATCGGCTGGAGGGCCGGGCGACCACCGTGCTGTCGGGGGATATGGATGGGGACGGCGATGTGGACTTGGTCGTGTTGGATCCGATCTTGGGTGGGGTGCATCTGCTCAAGAGTTCGCTGGGCGAGCAGATGACGGCTGTGCTGACGCCAGCGGATGCGCGGCCGGTGCAACATCGGCTGGGCGACAGCTATCCCAATCCATTCAATCCCCAAGTGGTAATTCCCCTCGATTTGGCGACAGACGCGGCGGGGGTGTCGCTGACGGTGTACGATGTGTTGGGTCGTCGGGTGCGGCAGGTGTGGGACGGGCCGCTGGAGGCGGGGCCGCATCGTTTTACTTGGGATGGCCGCGACGAGGAGGGCAAGGAAGTGGCCGCGGGCGTGTATGTCTATAAGGTTGAGATGGATGGGCAGATACAAGCCAAGAAGACGACGAGACTGCCGTGAGGGCGCGGTCTGCGGTTTCCACTGCCCACCGCTGTTTATACGACGAAACCACGGAGTCGAAATCGGTTCGGTTGGTCGCCCAAAAGATGCGTGCTCCCTTGAGCGGACGATGACATATAGCAATCCTAGATCATTCAAGACTGGATGTCACGCCTAAAGGCGCGGTGAAGCCCGCTTTCGCGGGAATGACTTCTTATAGGCAGAAAAGACCGTGCCGATGAACATGCCATGCTTTCAAGTCATTTAGGACTGCTATATACTGCTATATAATTAGGAACAGGTACTTTATTCTAACGCCGGATTGGGAAATACCCCTCACCCCCGAAACGCATCCCCCTCCCCTGTGGCCCGATGCCGATACAGCGGCTTGACCGCCTCCGGCAGGGCCTCGTAAGTCGCCCGCGGCACAATCGCATTGTTGCGCCCGCCAAATTCCACGCTCAACCACCACGGACAATAGCGCGTGATGATTGCCACGCGCGGCTCTGGGCTGGGGTTTGCCGCGGTCGAATGCCAGATCCGGCTGTCCATCACCAGCGCACTGCCCGCCGGGCCAGCGACCTGAATCTCCCCGCGAATCGGCTCGAATTGGTCGATCCGCTCTTTTAGTCCTTCGGGCGTCTGGTGCATCCGCGGGTTGAGCGGGTCGCGGTGGCTGCGCGGCACCACCCACGTCCCGCCCGTCTCTGGACCAAACGGCGACAGCATCCACAATACCGATAGCTGCATGGTCGCGTCCGGGAAGGGCTGCGCCACCCGGCCGGCAAAGTCCCTGTCGGTCAGGTCGTGCGGCCAATCCGAGTGAAAGCCGCGCCAGTCCAAGTCCTCGCGGTTGGGCACTTGCGTCTTAAACTCGGTCTGCGCGATCCGCACATGCCCCCCAAAAACCGCCCGCGCCACCCCCAACAAACGCTCGTCCCCTAGATACGGAGCAAACTCCGGCAAATACGCGATCAGGCAAACGCCCGGCTCGCCGTTAGGGCCGGTCTGCCGCCCAATATGCCCGCCCATGGCCTCGTAGTCCTGCCGCGCCTGTTCGTGCGCTTCTTGCACGTGCGCCCGCACCCGATCTATGGCGTCCGCCGGAATAATCCGCTCCAAGACGCACCAACCCTCGCGGCGCAATTGATCCACTTTCTCGTCTATACCAGCGTCCATAAGACCTCCCATTTCTCAGTTGCCTAAGCAATTGCGTAGTGCTATACTAGACCCACTTGCGAATGGACCCCACCCACCCTTTCTCCGGCCCTTCTCATGCACATCACAGACATCGAAATCCACACCATCTGCCCGCCGTATTGCGACTTCAATGCCCTGTCGCTGGCCCGCTACCACGGCGCGCACATCCAACGCCGCGCCATCGTCGTCGTCCACACGGACAACGGCTTAGAGGGCCTCGGCGAGAACATCGGCGACGCACCCGATGGCGACGCCTTGCGCGCAAGATACATCGGCACCTCGCCCTTTGACTGGATCAATGCCGAGCAGGACCTCGGCATGAACATGGCCTGCTACGACCTAATGGGCAAGCACCTCGGCATCCCGGCGTGGAAGCTGATCGGCCCCAAGGTCCGCTCGTGGATCCCGGTCGCCGCCTGGACTGTGGCACAGGCGGCGGATGCCATGGCCGAAGAAGTGCGCCAAGCCGCCGCCCGAGGCTATCACTGGATCAAGTACCACGTCGATGAAATGCAGGACGTCATCGCCCAAACCGAGGCCATGCAGGAGGCAGCCCCGCCCTATTTCAAGGTCCACTACGACTTCAACGCCAACAGCAACTACTACACCATGCGGGCCATTCTCGCCGAGCTGGTCAAATTCCGGGTTGCCGGTCGCTTTGAAGACGTAGTCCAAGGCACGGACGAAGATGCCTACCGCATGTTGCGCGAGCAGTGCCCGCTGCCCATCATCGGCCACCACGTCCCGGCCGAAGCCATGACTAAGCGCTACGTTGACGGGATCATGGCTGGGCACGCTCCCATCGGCAGTGCGGTCAAAGCAGCCGCCATTGCCGAGCGGCTCAACATGCCCCTCATGTACCAACAAAGCGGCGGCACCATCAACCAAGCCTTCTTGGCCCACGAAGTCGCGGTGTTCAAAATGGCCACCATCGACCACGTCAATGTCTGCCACCTATGGCAGGAGGATGTCGTCACAGAGCCGATGCCGGTAATCGACGGCAGCGTCGCCGTGCCCCAAGGGCCGGGCTTGGGGATCGAACTCGACTATGCACAATTGGAAAAATTGGCCAGCGCGGCCCCGGTCGATAAAGGCCGCTTCTTGGTCCGCATCCGCTCCGCAGGTGGCCTCACCGCGTATATGCGCCACGATCCCGAGCCGGCCGGCTCTACCGACAATCTGCGCTTCCACGACCGCCTGCACCGCCAAGGCATCCCCGGGCGGCCACCTTCGTACGCCAACCCGCTCACCACCGAATTCTGGGATGCGGACAAAGACCCCGAGCACTTTGAGGAACTGTGGCAGGCTACGGCCGACGGCCCTTTGTGGAAAGAGGAATTGTAGATGAACGAAGACGAAAAGTATTTCTTCGATCTCAACGGCTACATCGTCGTGCGCAACGTCTTGTCGGCCGAGGACATCGCGCTGGCCAACGAGGCCATTGACCGCCATGCCGATCAGATCCGCGAGCGCATCGGCGAACTGTCGCTGTCGGCTGGCTCCAAAGCACTTGAAGGGAGCACCGGGCGTGGGGACCTCGGCGGCGCGCTCTCATGGCCCGACCCGGCCGGCCGCCCTTTCCGCGACATGCTGGTCAACCCCAAGGTGGTGCCCTATCTGCACGAGATTTTGGGCCCAGGCTTCCGCCTCGACCACAATCTCGGCATCATCACCATGCGCAAAGGGGCCGAGGGCCACCTCCTGCACGGGTCGTCTGGCCCCGGCTTTGACCGCCACCAGTACTACATTTTCAAAGACGGCAAAATGCACAATGGCCTAACGGTGGCCGCCTATCAGCTCGCGGATGTCCGCGAGGGCGACGGGGGCTTGTGTTTGATCCCAGGCAGCCACAAGGGCAACTATCCCTGCCCGATGGCACTCCGGCGCGGCGAGGCGCACTGCGAGTTCATCAAGCAGATTACTTGTAACGCCGGCGACTGCATCATATTCACCGAGGCCACCACCCACGGCACCCTGCCTTGGACCGCCGCCCACGACCGCCGCACCGCACTCTTCCGCTTCTCACCGGGCAACCTCGCCTATGTGGCCCACAACTGGTCCGAAGACATGCTCGCCCTAATGACCGACGAGCAGCGCAAAGTCCTCGAACCGCCCTATCACTCACGGCTGGACCGCCCCGCGTTGGAAGTGTAGCCGCGTCCGCTTGAACACCCGCCGCCCCGGCCTCAATTGACCAGAACCTTCACCAAAACCCAAAGCTTAGGCAGACTCCAATGACCAAACGCAAAATCGTCGTCACCGGTGCCGCCGGGTACGTCGCCGGTCGCATGTTGCCAGCACTAAAGGAACGCTACGAAACCGTTCTGCTGGATGTGAAAACGACCAATCGCCAAGGCGAAGAGGTCGCAGGAATCCGCATTGCCGATCTGCTGGAGAAGGACCGCGACGCCTACCGGGAACACTTCGAGGGTGCCGCCGCGGTGGTCCACTGCGGCTTTATCTCAACCGGGCAGGGCGAACAGCGCTTCTGGAACGAGGCCAACAACATCGCCATGGCCCACAATGTGTACCGGGTCTGCCAAGACGAGGGCGTCCGGCGGGCCGTGATCGTCAGTTCCAATCACGCAGCCGATTACTACGAAAATTTGATCTGGTCGGGACGCATGGACTTTGTCGCGCCCGACATGCTACCGCTATCGGACAATTTCTACGGCTGGGCCAAGGCATCGTACGAACTGCTGGGCTTCATGTTCGCCTGCGGTGAGGAGGGGCCGGCCCTCGAAAACGTGCAATTGCGCATCGGCGGTCCCCGCGAGACCGACATCGACGGCTGCGGCAACGATCTACAGCAAATGCACCGCGGCTTGGGGGCCTATCTGAGCGTGCGCGACCAAGTGCAGCTAATGGTCAAGAGCATTGAGGCCGAGGATATCCGCGACGCCAACGGCGTACCCTTCCAGATTTTTTACGGCATCAGCGGCAACGCGCACAACTTCTGGAGCTTGGCCAATGCCCGGCGAGTAATTGGCTACGCGCCCCAAGACGACAGCCAAGTGCGCTTTGCCGACAAAATCGCGGCGATCACGCGGGCGGCGCGAGACGGATAGGATGAGCGAATTCGACGGCGAAATCCGCGTGGACGCAGAAGAGCTACTAGAGTTGGTGATCGCCGTTTTCGAGCGGTGCGGCATGTCGCAAGCGGACGCCGCCCTGCTGGCCGATTCGCTTGGTCCCCGCCGAATACCGCGTGAAGGGAATCCCGCTCAATCGCGTGACGCTAGCAGACATGCGAAAGACGGCACAGCGGCTCGGTATCGACGGGGACGAATACAAGTGGCTTTAGGAAAAACGGGAGACGCTATCTGCGAACTCGCCCCGGGCGTTTTCAGCGTTGACAGCCGCTTCGTCGATGGCAAGAAAGGCATTGTGATCGGGAAGCGGGCGGCGTAACAGCGAGGTGCTAGAACGCTCCCTCTACAAACTCGCGACGCTTGAAATCGACATTTTGGTTCCGGGGCACGGCGAGATTCTTTTCGGCGAGGATCAAGTCTTGTTCCCGTGTAAACGGGAAAACGCTGTAGGCGTCGATACTGACTTTCAATTTGGGTCCTGCCCGACAGGCTACACGCCAGTTTCTTCATATTGACGGAGCGAACTTGGATCAGCGCACACACCAAGCGACTGATTGGGTCGATACGGTGGTAGGTGAGAATTACAACTAAGCCTAAATCGGGGCTGTACCACGACTTAGATTACTGTCGTGTACTTAGGTCATTTCCCTCAAATTTGTTTGACATCTACTTCTTGAGAGCGTAACTTGAGGCCCTCATCGAGAGGGTGCATTATTGCGGGCGGTATTGTCGCGATTAAAGTCGGCGTCCGCCTGTATTCACCCGAAAAAACGAGGTGGTCCAACGTGGGCATAACACAAGCGAAGAGCTTAAAGTGGCTCGTAGCCAGAGTGGCCTTGTTGATGCTGCCAGGACATCTCGCCGCGCAAGAACGCACTACCATCAGTACTTTTCCCGCTACTTCTTATTATCTGGGCTACGCTGAATTCGCCGCCAAGACAGATGGCGAGATTCGCATTGCTGCCGGCGGTAAGTACGCCCTGTATCTCAATGGCGACCTGGTGGGCACCGACGACGATCCGACGACCGTGGAGACGTGGGAGGCTTCTTTTAAGCGGCGGGCCAATATCATTGCGGTGGCGGTGGAGTACAGCGGCACACGGCCCGAATACGGTTTTTTTCTAGTGATCGATGCAGAGGACGTGCAGTTCGTCAGTTCGCCCACGGATCGCATAACGCCTTGGTTCTGGACGGGTTTCCCGCTGCCCAACGAAGAAGGAGCCGATTGGACCGAGATCAAGCAGAACAAACTGGCCCAACACGAGGAGGACGGTCTGGAGGTGAGGTGGTTGCCCTCCCAAGCCGGCAGTCTCGACCCGAGCGATTTCGCCGAATTTGCCGACCTCGATCAGACGCGGGCCCAGAGTCTAGCCGGCTTTCCCGGCGATATAGATCCCAGCAGAGGCGGTTTGCAACTGCGCTCGCTGGAGGGCGAGAATCTCGCCTTCAACACCTTCTCGGACGAACCCAAGCTCGTCGACGGAAATGTCAACACCCCGGTGACTTTCCGCAAAGGGGTCAGCGCCCTGCTGCAGAGAGTCGAGATCGATATGGGTCGCCTCTTCCCGGTCAACCGGGTGCGAGTGCTCACCCAGCCGCCGTCGCGGCTGACTTGGGAGGAACACTCGTTGCGCGGGTACAGCATCTTGGTGAGCAAGGATGGGGTCAGCTTCCTCGATGTGGCGGCGCGCAACCAGATCGCCGAATTCCAAGAGACCGCGGTCCTCTTTCCCACCACGCCGACGCGCTTTGTACGCCTAGTGGTGACCGAGTTTGCCAACCGCAACTCAAACCCCCGGGTAGGCGAGATCGAAGTCTTCGGCGAAGGCGTGGTTGAGCAGGGGACGTACCTATCGCCGCCGCTGGATTTTGGCCTAGAGGACAACAAGGACTTCGGGCGAGTGCGCTGGTACGGGGATGTCCCGCCCAGAGCCGAGATGGATCTGCGCTTCCGCAGCGGCAGCGACGGGGAGGCTTGGAGCGATTGGTCGCCTTGGAGCCGGGAGCGGGAAATTCTGCCCAATGTCCCCGAACCGCGGCGCTTCTTCCAGTACCAGGTGCGCATGGCGACCGGCGAACTGGCTAGCGGTCCGCGCCTCGACAGCCTAGGGGTGTCTTTCAATACGGGCAATTTGGCTGCAGCCGAGGCCTTGGCCGCAGTGGTGCCGCTGGAAGTGCCCATTGGCGTAGATACGACCTTCACCTATTCGCTCGTGCTCCGCTTTGGCAATGGCGATGCGGGAGTGTCGCGTCTGGCCATCCTGACGCCGTGGCCGGCGCGCTTGGATGTGGACGGCATAGAGGGGGTGGACAGAGCCGCCATTGACGCGGCCAATACGTACGCGACTAACGATTCCCTGATCATAGCCTTTGACCCGCCCATCGGTGCCGATGCTGATCTACTCATTCCCTTCACCACCCGCATGTTGGCTGCTACCCACAATTTCCAGGGACTGGTTTTCGCCCCGGAGTCCACTTCGCCCTTTTTGGTGCAGCCACTCGAGGGCGTTGATCCCGACACTGAACGCGAATATTCGCTGACCGCGGTGACTACTGACTTCAAATTGCCCATTCTCGCCGATGTCGAGGCCCATCCCAAGGTATTCACCCCCAACAGCGATGGAATCAATGACGCGGTGGTGCTGGGCTTCACCTTGGCGCGCGTCAAGGGGGGCCGAGTTGACATCGAATTGTACGATTTGGGCGGCAGGTTGGTGCGCACCCTACCCGGCCAGTCATTGGACGCCGGCCTGTACGCCCCGATTGAGGGTGGGAGGAGGTCGTTGCCGGGCCGCTGGGATGGGCGCTCGGACAGCGGGGAATTGTTGCCGCCAGGGCTGTACCTCTACCGCGTCATCGTCGATCTGGACCCCGACGATGAAATTGTCACCGGAGTGGTGGGATTGGCCTATTAGCGGATGCGTTTGGTACAACAGCTATTAGTGCCGCAACTGAGAGATTCGTCGAGCCTATGCGTACTTTCTCTGTCTTTCTGGTCTGCCTGACCCTGAGCGTTGAGGAGGCCCGCGGCCAGTTTCTGTCGCGGGATTTTCGCGCGCTATGGGCCAACGAGGTATTTGAAAACTACGGCGGAGCCGGGTACCGAGATTACGACCTCGAAGAGGAGAACCGCCGCTTTGATCTCTTTGGCGATTTGCTCATCGACGGCGTCGATATCCTCGAATTCAGCGAAGTGCGACGCGACGCACCTGGGGTCAGGGGCAGCTTTGAATCGCGCCACGGTCGGTACGACGGCTTTTTCAACAAGCTCGTCATAGCCGAAGAGGGCTTTGGCCGCTGGTCGACGCGCCTGATCATCGGCGACCACGTGCGGACATATTTCACGCCCATGACTCTGAACCTGCCTCGCTTTAACGGCATTCGCTGGGATGGCTCGTCGCGCAAGAGCAGCTTTAGCATGGTCGCCGCCCACCTGACCAATCCCCTCGAATTTCGCACCGGTGCCTTGGCCCCCGACGCCGCCGTGCAGAATTTCCGCGTTTTCGGCACTTCGCTCTTTGGCGGACATTGGCAGAGCCGCATAGGCGATTTTCTGCGCTTGGGCACGACCTTTGTCAATACGCACCGCTTTGATTCGGAAGCTTCGGACAAGATCAACGGCTTGAAAGGCGCGGTCCCTAGGCTGGTCCAAGGCGGCTTGAAAACCGTATTCGTCTTCTTTACCGACGACGCGCCCAACGATTCTTTTGAAGGGGCGGAGATCCACCAAGTGGTCATGCGGGCCGACGGCGTCTTGGTCGAGCCGCTGAGGGTGGGGCGTATCGACAAGCTCACTGACAAGCTCACCATAACGCCGGACCTGACCAGCACGATCCAGATCAAGCCCAACGAAATCCACTATCTGCGGCGCAACCAGTCTTGGCTGCAACCCGTGGTTGAGGCCAGCAATCGGCCCTTTTTCTCCGCTGTGTTTGAAAACATAGCCCGAGAGGTGCTCCCGCCCGCCCGAAATGCACCGCTGCGGGCCAGCGGTACCGATGTGGTCTTTTACCAATTCGCTGTGCCGGATACGGTCTCTGACATCGAATTTGAGGCCCTCCTAGCCGACGACTACAGCGTCGATGTGGTCGGTGCTGTGCAGGTGCCCTTCTTGGCCTCGGGTGAGGAGGACTTCTACTACGATTGGCACCACGCTCTGCGGGCGGAGGGTCATCCGCGCAACAGGTCAAATCTGCACCAGGTGCGCTTCGGCTACGGTTTTCCTACGGGTTTGAGCATCATGGGTCTAGATTTCGATGCTCAGATCCTCGGCTTTGAGATCAAGGGCGAATTTGCCCGCAGCACGAACTACCTCAAAATGCCCACCGATCGGGGCAAGCGCCGAGCGCACGACTCTGCGGTCTTTTACTTCAATGTGCTCAAGTCCCTGCACGACCGGGTCGACGTCGGCGGTGAGTGGTTCGACATTCCGGACGACTACAATACGGAATTCCCCATCTTCCAGAGTTCGGGCGTGGGGCCGACTGTGGGCGGCAGGCTGTACCAGCCTTTTAACCTAGTCGAAGACAACGACGATCTCGACGATTGGCCCGACGAGTTGGAGCACGACGATCCCTTTGATCCCTACTTCGATTCCCAAGGCGTGGGCCACGGCGTTTTTCCGGGCCTGGATCTCGACGGCGACGGCATTCTCGATTTTGCGGCCACGGGTTCAAACTCGCCTTTCCTGCAGTACCACGTGGACTCACCCGATCTATCCTTTGGCGACGACTTCAACAACAACGGCATGCCCGACCTCAGGGAGAACGACAATCTCGCAGACTATATGTACCCGCTTGACCACCGCGGTTTCCACGCTTTTCTCAGGTACAATCCCATCTCACGCGCCCAATTGCGCTTGGGCGCGTACCGGATGGAACAGCCCATCCTCGGATTGGACAGCGACGCCGAATACATCGAGGGCCAGTACCAGCGCGACTGGCAGGATCTGGGTTATGTGCGCGCCAACCACCGGATCAAGTGGGTGAAAGACGGCATCCCCAATACGGTTTTCAACTTTGGCAGCCAGAGTTCGCTGCAGCAGGATCTGCTCGAGAACCGCGACGCAATCGACAATCTGACCTATGTCGAGTGGGGCCTGTGGACCGTGCCCGGGATGAACATCCGCACTATCGCCACCTTCAAGCATGTCGATCTGAGCGACAGAGCTGCGGCCGATCCCCTGCTGGCAGCGCCGGGGACCATTACACACTTTGCCATGGCCAACAAGATAGACTACACCTATAACTGGCAGCGCTTTGAAATTGTGCCGCGCTTTAAGCACACGTACCGACGCAGCAAATTTCCCGATCGCCAGATCCCCGACAGACAGACGCGCCAGTTGATCCCGATTTTGCAAGTCGACTACAATATAACGCCCAATACCGTCCTCAAGACGGGCGTCCAGGGCTTCCCCTTGCTGCCCGAGCGCTCTATTGATCCGGCCAACCCCGAACGCGATTTCCACAGAAATACCTATACTGGTTTTCTACAGAACAGGAGTAATTACAGCGGCTATGACCTCACCATTCTCATTGGATTTTTTCGGACTTTTACCGAATTCTCCGGCTCGTTGCGTCCGCCGACGGGCTATATAGAGTACTTTTTCAAGGTGTATATTGGTTGATATGCGCGGCGCGAACCGACATCTATCCTTCCTGGCCTTGGCCCTCGCATGCGGCGCGGCAGTGGATGCCCAGTTGATCATTCGCAACACCGAGCCGTACCGCAACTATGCGTACGAGGGATACCGGCCGTATGAGAGTCTGGTATTCGGCCGCGATCGCACACCGCAGTTCGACAATATGGGGCAGTTCGTGATGAACGGGGTCAATGTCTTTGAACTGCAGGAATTCCGCTCCTTGCAGACCACGCCCGGAAGCATCATCGGCAAGGAGCGGCAGTACGGTGATTTTCTCAATCGCTTGGTCATTGCCAACGACTCGTACAAAGGCGTGGATACCCGCCTGATTGTCGGCGATCGCATCCGCACCAAATTCACTCCGCTGACCCTCGACTTGGCGGCTATGAACGGGCTCCGGGTGGACAGCAACTTCAGGGACGCCTCGCTGGTGCTGGCTGTATCACGCGTCGATCGACCCATTTTCGAGGCCATCAGAAATGCCGACTTCGTGGTCCACGGCCGCGAGGGGTCGCAGTTCAGGCCGTCGTGGAGTACCTATTTGCTGGGCACCGACCTGCGCACCAAGCGGCCGGGCCTAGACTTGGGCGTGAGCTGGGTCAACCAGTACCGCACCGACAGTTTTAAGACTCTCGGCGAGAACAGCTTCAAAGGGACCCTGCCCACCACCGGGGCTCCCCCTCTGTGGCTAGTGTTGCGCGTGGCCGACCAGGACCCCAACGACGCCATCGGTGTGCGGGTCCGCAGGGCCGCTGTCGTGCTCAACGGCCGCCGCTTGGTGCACATGCCCGGGCCCTACAACAAACTCGACGCGGTCGCCTTGCGGCTCACGGTCACCGAACACCCGGACCGCACCATCATTCCGCCTATTTTTCGCGATTCGAGCAACGACCTAGCCATCAACTTCCCACACATTGAACCGACCCCGCAGGGAGTTTATGAAACTCGGGGCGAGGGGTCGCTACTGTTCTGGTTCCAGGTGCCTTCCTCCTTTGTCCATGGGCTCGATACCCTCATCGTCAACAAAGCCGATATAGAGATCGACGTGGCCGGGGATTATCTGCTCGAATTGTCGGAGATATTCGATGGGGCCTCTTTTAACCCAGCGACATATTTCTATACCGCCGGGCAGGCGCGGGGCAAGCCCGACAACCTCGACAATTTCCGCCGAGTGCGAGTGCGCTACGGCCGGGAGACCGGGCGCACCCTAGCCAGTGTGCATGCCAATATAGACGTCAAGGGGTACTCGCTGCGGACTGAGTACGTGCGCAATTTCTCGTATCGCGCCTATCCGGCCCTGCTGGGCACCTTGGGCCAGCACCAGCTCGATCAGAGCCAGGCTTGGTTCGCCGTACTGCGGCGAGATCTCGGGCACTTCAGTTGGGGCGGCGAAGCCTTTAACATAGACGCAGAGTACACCACCCGCCTGTCCGTGCAGGATGACTCGTACCAGACCTATTTCCAGTTGATTAACAGCCCCTTCCAGTTCCCCACCAATTTCCAAGAGCCCAGACTGCCGGATTTCCTCGGCCCCAACCGGGCCGACGCCACCCGCACCCTCGAATTTGATACAGTGGACGACAACGACGACAAAGACCCCTTCCCCGACACCTTTTTCCTGCGTAAAACCACCAGTCTGGAGGGCGGGCGTTTCATCGAGGATCCCGACGGCATCTTCCCTGGACTCGACGCCGATTTGAATGGCCGGCCCGATATCAACGAGAACAACAACCGCATCCCAGACTACTACGAAGCCTTCCTGCTCTACGAGGTCAATCCCGACGCGTACGACTACGGCGAAGATACCAATAACAACGGCGTCATCGACGATCGCGAAGACGATTTGAAGCCCGATTACCCGTACGACCAGGACCGACGAGGGCTGCACGGCTTTGGCAGCTACCGGCCGCGTTCGGACATGAAAGTGACCCTGGGCTACCACCGGACCTGGGCACCCTTTGGAGGCGACCAAGCCGAAGTGTACTACGGCCGCTACGAGTACGAACGCCGCCTGCCCTTCTTGGTTGAGCTCTACGCCGTCGAGCGGCTCAAGAGAGTGCAGGACGAGATTGGGGACGAAGTCTTTGGCTTGGGGCGCGATCCCATATACTTCACCCCGGATATAATCCCCTTGCGCCTACCCACCGAGGAGGAATTGCGCCATCCGCTGGGCACATCGCGGCTGCTGGTCGATCCACTGCTGATGCGCAATAGTTGGGTCAATACCTTCTATATGCGCACCCGCTTTATCCGCGTGCCCAATCTCAATGTCGAGGTGAGCCTGAAGTCGGAAAATAACTTCCAGCGCCGCACGCCCCTCCAGCCGGACAACCGCATCGCCGATCTGGCCACGGTCTTCAAGGCCGATTATCTGTGGATGCCGTGGAAGCAGTCGCGGGTGATGCTGCAGTTCAAGTGGTTGCGCCAGCGCCTCAACGACGAGGGCCAAGTACTGCCGATTGAAGAGGACTTCGTCTATCCCATCTTGCGGATGGAGTACCCGATTTCGAACCGCACCGCCGTGAAGGTGGGCGCCCAGGGTTTGCCCTTCCTCAAGAGCCTGTACCGCAACAATGCGGCTCCGGGAGCGGATTTCGACGGGGAGGACTATGTGGCCTTGGTGACCAACAAATCCTCGTACACAGGCTACCAGATCAATGTCGAAGCGGGTTATCAGAGGAGCACACGCAAGTTCAAGGACCGGTCGCGCTACGACCAAGATATCGACTTTTCGCGCGTTTTCCTGCGCATGATCGCCGGCCTGAGTCCCCTGTTTTGATATGATACGGCAAGTGATCATCGGCATTGACCAATTGGCCAGGCTCGCTTGGGTGTGGCTGGGGGCGGCCCTGCTGCTGGCCGGGAGTTTGAAGGCCCAGTCGGCAGAAGACACTCCAGAGCAGCCCACCTTGGGCCCGCAGCGGCTCATGCCCTACCAGAGCTTTGTGGGGCGCTACGGCGAGACGCTCTACCAGAATTACGGCTTTGCCGAATACCCCCGGCTGCCGCCCTTTACTAATACGCTGCGGCCCTATTACAGCGATTTAGGAGATTTCCTCATCTACGGCTCGAACTCGGTCAACTGGCGGGAGCGCCGGGGACTGGGCGCCCAGCGCGGCTTCTCCTCCATAGGCGAACGGGGGGGCCACGGTCAGGCCGGGGTCGCCTTTGAACGGCTGTTCAACAATGTCATCGTGGGCACGGACGGCACCGACGCTTGGCAGGCCAAGGTCATCTGGGCCAATGAGATTCGCACCAAGTTTACGCCCCTGACCTTCAAGATGGCCAATCTCGACGGTTTGCGGTTCGACATGGGCACCGAGCGGGACAGTTTCTCGGCCCTGATTTCGAGAAACCGCCACACGGGCGGCGGAGTCATCCCCGGTGCTCTCATCGGCGGGGCGCACTACGAGCGCCAAGTGGGTTTTCTCCACTTTGGCGGTACTTTTGTCAACGCCCACCAATTCGAGCCGCTGATGTCGAGCAACGACCTGTCCTTCAAAGGGGTAGCTGGGGCGGCCCAGAACGCCCCGGCCCTGCTGGCCATCCGCATTGCCGACGACGCCCCCGGCCTAGGGGTAACCGGGGCGGTGCTGCACCGAGTGGACGTATATGTCAACGGCGAGTTACAGCCGGAACTCGAGCCCTTTATCGTCCGCTTGGATACGCGCGGGGCCGCACGCCAGCCCTACGCCCAAGATCTGCTCCGTTCGGGCGAGCGCAAGCCCCTTCCCCGCACCGGCAACGACTACCAGTCGATCAACCGGGGTGCCATCGCCAGCACGTACGACCCGTACATTAATTACGCGGCCTTTGACGCGAATGTCTATTACCGGGGCTATGAGTTCCCCTTCTGGATCGGCCATCTCTACTACCGCGACTTCAAGTTGTTCGGCCCGGATTACGCGATCAACGCCGACCGCGAGGACGAAGATCCCATCACCGTACACGAGGAGTTCGCCCACGAAGCGGCCGAGCGCAGCGCGGAAAACCCCGACGGACAGTTTCTCGGTCTGCACACCCGGGCCGATCTGCCGCAGGCCTTTGACGGCCGGGAGTACGGCATTCTCTACGTCGATTTGGAGCCCTTTGGCGAGTGGATCGAGTCGGTCGACGTCGACCTGTTCATCTCGGGCGATTACCACATCGAACTGTCGGAGATCGATATCGGGGGCATACAGCCCAACGAGCCCGAGTCGAATTACCGCGATAAGTACCGTTATGCCTCCTTCTTCCGCACGGTGGCGCGGGCCGACGGTACGCCATCGCCGCAGGGGCCGGTCGAGCGGGTGCGGGTCAGGGCCGGCACGCCCACAGGGGTGCGCCTGTACAGCGCCAATGTGTACGGTGTGCTCAAGGATTTTGAGATCAACGCTGAATTCGCCCGCAGCAACAGCTATTCCCACTACGTGAGCGGTCCTCCCGGGGTGCGGGTGCCCGGGGACGCGCTCAGCATCAACGCCCTCGACCGCGAGGCGCGTCCCGGCAAGCGCGGCACCATCAGCGACAACGCCTTCTACGTCACGGTGAAGCGCGACTTTCCGCTATGGGGCTTCGGCGGCGAATACTTTTCCATGGGGCCGCACTACAATACTGAGCTGCGCTCTTTTATCGGCCGCGACGAAGGTTGCTGTACGGGGAGTCTGATCACCCAGAACGACGCCCTCATCCACCGGTTGGTCGAGGACAACGACGACAACGATCGCTTCCCCGATAGCTGGTACACCAACCACGCTAGTCCGGGCATGTTCTTCTTGGGCCAGTCTGACATCGACGGCATTTTCCCGGGCCTGGACGAGGACAACGACGGCTATCCAGACCAGAACAAGAACATCAACGGCACGCCGGACGACGTCGAGCCCTTCCTCATGTACGATGTCGACGCCCAAGTCTACGACTACGACCTCGACATGAACCACAACGACTTCCTCGACGCGCGCGAGAACGACACCGACCCGGATTATCCGTACGATCCCGACTTGCGCGGGCTGCACGTGTACGGCCAGTTCAACCCAGCGCTTGGTCTGACTTGGTCAGTAGGCTTGATGGATGCCGAACAGAATGCCGGCGGGGCCCCCAGCAACGTACTCTACACCCGCTTGACCTACTGGCGCAAAGTACCGGCGGTGGGCCAGTTTTTTGCCGTTGCCTCGCTGGAGGAAGTGGAGGACGGGGTGGAGGATCCGCTGAGTGTGTACAGCGACCGGGTGCTGACCACGGCCGAACTATTCGAACTCGATTTCCCGGGCTTCCAGCGCAATATCCAACTCGCCCCCTTTATCGAAGAGGAGCGCGATGATCCACTGCTTTTCAAGGACAGCAGATATTTGCGCTTTTTCACCGATGCCCGTTGGAATGCGATCCCCCGGCTCAATATGCGCAATAAAGTCAAGTACGAGATCAATGCCCAGCGCGAGGGCGAACTCTTCGACGGCACCTTTCAGGAGAGCGACCGTCTGAGCCGCTGGGCCATGGTGCATAAGATCGACTACACTTGGCCGCTGGCCGATCAGTTGACCCTTTTCGCCGGTTTCAAATTCCGCTACCTCAAGGAGTGGCGACGCAGCCTAAAGTTGCCCACCCTGCACGAGCGCAATCTGATCCCGCTGACCAAGCTGGAGTACCGCCTGACCAGCCGAACCCGCTTCCAACTCGGCGTCCAAGGACTGGGGTCGCTGCTCCCCTACAGCGTGAACGATCTGGCCGACGTGCGCCGGGACTTCGAACAGAGCGATATTGTGTTTATGCTGACCAACGATTCAAAGTACTTCGGCTATCTGATCTCGACCAATATGGGTCTCCGCCGCCGCGTCAAGGAGTTCGACGATCTGGATGTGGCTGGCGAGGCCAATGTGGAATTTATCGCCGCCTATATAAATGTGATTCTGGGATTTGAATACGAGTGATGAGCTTTTACTTTTCCACAGGAGGCGTCGGCACATGAATCTCGTCCTTGTCTTGGCTCTGGTCACGGTCCTCGGGACGCAGTTTGCCGGGCGCACCCCGAACCGGGACGATTTGGTGGCTTCCTTCCGCGACGCCCAGGCATTTTACGCCGAAGGCGCGTATGATCAGGCCATTGTCCGCTATGAGGAAATCCTGCAGGTGCGCAGCCGCTTGCTCGATACACAGAAGATCTCGGTGAGCGTGGGATCGGAGAGTTTTCCCGTGCTGGAAGCCGCCAATTACCAGATTGGCAATGCGTACAGCAAGCTCTTCACCGATTTTTCCCGCTTTGCCGGGGAGGCGCGCGATCGGGAGCGCCGAGAGGGCTTTCAGGCGCAGGCCGACAGCGCTTTTGCCCGCTCGGTGAGGGCCTTTCGCCAGATCAGCGAAATGGCCGCCAACGAGGTGTTGCGCGTCCAGGCCTTTGGTCGGCTGGTCGATCTGTACTTTGAAGCCGGGCGCTACTTCGAGGTGATTGAGGCCGCCGACGCCATGATCGCGGCCTATCCGGGCGATCCGCGAGCCGTGGGCGGCTATTATAACCGAGGCTGGGCCTTTTACGAAGTGCAGAATTACACCCGGGCGATTGCCGCCTTCAAAGAGTTGCTCGAACTCTATCCCACGGGTTACCAAGCCGACCGCAGCCTCTTTCAAATAGGTGAATCCTATCAGGAACAAGGCGAGTACTTACAGGCCATTGAACACTACCGCCGCCTAGTCAAACGCCAGCGCATCGAGAAACTCACCGAAGAGCAACTCAATCAGATGCGGCGGGAGAAACTGGCCGGTCTGGTCGACGAAACCGCGCTGGAGCTGGCGGCCAAGGCCGAGATTCGCGTGGGTAATTGTTTCACCAAGCTGGGGCGGTACGACGAGGGGGTGGCAGCCTATCGGCGGGTGATCGTCCTCTTTAGCACGGAGCGCCGGCTAGTCGAAGAGGCCTATTTGCGCATGGCCGATCTCTACCAAGAGCAGGGCGATTTGGCGACGTCCCTGCAGACGTACCGCGAGGCCATTGACCAATCGGCCGATCGCACTCTGAGGGCTCGCATTCAATATGCCTTGGCCGAGCGCCTCTTCGCCCACGGCCAATATGAGCAGGCGATCCGAGAATACCGCATCTATCTCCGGGGCTATGGCGATATTGCCGCCGCCGCGGGTTTTTCGCTCGAACGGGTGCGCTATCGCATCGGCAGCGCGTACCAGCAGATGGCCCAGGCGCGGCTGGGCGAGGACGACCGGGCCGGTGCCAACGACTTGCTCGAGCGGGCCATCGCCCAATACGATACCGTGCTGAGCGATGAAGGCTCGCCCTATGGCTTGGACGCTCGTTTCAACCGCGCCCTGGCGCACCAGTCGCAGGGCGGACAAGAGGCTCTCGACCGGGCCCAGAGCACTTTTGAAGTCATTGTCGGGGAAGGGCGCAACTGGGGCTATGTGCAGCGCGCCTTGGTGCAATTGGGCGAACTGCACTACGGGCGCGGCGAATACGAGGCGTCGGCACAGCGGGCGCGACAATTGTTGGACCGCTTCCCGGAAAGCAATTACGCCGACGACGCCTATATGCGCTTGGCCTTGGCTCGCCAAACTTTGGGCGATCCAGATGGAGCTATCCAGGCTTTTTTGGCCGTCGCCCCAGAGTCGCCCCATTTTGCCCGAGCGCGGCTGGGCAGCGGCCACACCCTAGTGACCCAAGGCCAGTTAACCGAGGCCATTCCAGTCCTAATAGCGGGTCTGGAGCGGGCCGACGCTGACCAGTGCGCTAGTTTCCACTATTTGATAGGACAGGCGCATAACGGAGAGGGGGCGTACCAGCGGTCCATCGACCACTTTTCGCAGGCCCTCGAGCATGTCGAGGGCGGCAGCAGGCTGGAAGAAGCGTTGCGCTTCAGCCGGGGGAATGCGGCCTTTGTCATGGAAAACTACGCCCTAGCCGAGGAGGACTTCAGATGGATCATTGACCATGTCGAAGACCCAGAGAAAGTGCGCTCGGCGGAAAACGCTCTGTCCCTGTCCTACCTGAAGCAGGACCGGGGCGGCGAGGCCATACAGGTCCTTGAAGATATGGTGACTAATGCCAAGAGCTTGGAGGAGCAGGCCGAAATTTTGGGCCGCATGATGGATCTGCACTACGAGCGCGATGACTACGGGCAGACCGTCCGCTTTGCCCGGCGAGTACTCCGTTTGTCCTTTGCCGACGAATTGGCCCCCGGTCAGACCATCCTACTCAGGGAGCGTACGTACTTTGTTTTGGGGGATGCCCTGTCGCGTTTGGGGCGGGGGGATGAAGCGGTCGAGGTATTTGGCCGAGCCTTAGACCAGTATCCCGAATCGGAATTCGCCACGGATATGCGCTTGGCGCTGGGCATCCACTACTTCGACCGGGACCAGCTCAACCGGGCCAAGGAGGTCTTTGGTGCCCTGCGCCAAGCTGGCCTCGAGCTGAGTCAGGACCTACTGGTGCGCTTCTACTTGGCCAACACGCACTACAGCATGCGCGAATTCGAGGACGCCCAGCGCGAGTTTCTCGGGCTGTTGAGCGATTACCCGCGGGCGAGCGAATTGCCGGATATGCTCTTTGGCGCGGCCGAAAGTTATTATCAGCTCGGGGAGTTCGCCCCAGCGCTCGATCTGTACGACCGCATCCTCGCCGAGTTCCCCGCCGAGACAGCGGCGGACAACTCCCAGTACAACAAAGCCTGGTGCCTCATCGAGTTAAAGCGCGATGAAGAGGCCATGGAGGCCATGGCCGAATTGCTGCGCCGCTATCCCGAGAGCGAATTTGCCGCCTCGGCACAGTTTACGCTGGGCGATTACGCGTACAACCGCCGGGCATATCAGGAGGCCATAGACGCGTACAATAAGGTGCGGGAGCGCTACGCCGACGCGCCGGTGGCCGAGCAGGTCCCCCGCTTGATCGCCGAGTTGGAGGAGTCGGTGGCCTACGAATTCTACGAGCGGGGCGTGGCCTTGATGGATTCGGCCGATGTGACCAAAGATCAGCGCTATTTCGAGGAGGCGATAGAGGTTTTCGAGGAGGTGATGGAGCGCTACCCCGAGACTGAGAGTGCCTTGGGAGCTCTCAGCAACTTGGGCGTGTGTCTGGAGGGACTGAACAAGTGGAAAGACGCCGTCGAAGTATACGACCAAGTCATCGGCCTGTACGAGGACAAACGGGCTTCGCGAGAAGCCTTCCAATTTGCCAAGTCGCACCGGGATTGGATCGTCAGTACGCGCTTGTGAATTTGCTTTGCACCGCCGGAGGTAGAGACAACAAATGAGGATTTGGCTATGTTGATACGACCCTTGACGATCATTTTGGGCAGCGCCGTGTTGCTCCTCGCCAGCCAAGGGCTTTGGGCCCAAGAGGCACCGGCAAAGCGCTTTGAGGTGCGTCAGAGCGGTGTCTCGCGCCTGCAGGCTATTGGTCTATCCCTGATCTTTCCCGGATTGGGCCAGTTGGCCACCGGCCACAAGCCCAAGGGCACGACCCTGATGGTAGCCGAGATGGGCTGTCTGGTGATCTGGTTGACGTCGCACGAGGACTTCAATACCCAGGAAGTGCAATTCAAACTGGAAAAGGAGCGCTACCAAGCGTTGCGGGATGCCGGCACTTTTGCCCAAGCCGAGGAGAGTTGGCAACGACTGGCGGACAAGAAAGACGATCTCGACCGGTCCCATCTGTTGCGCCGCATCTTTGGCGTCCTGAGCTTGGCGACGTACAGCTACAATGTGCTGGATGTGCTGTTCTACGGCGGCGCACCCGTGGTGGGCAAAGCCGTCAATTTGGTGCCCATGGCCGCTGCCAACGCCTTGGGCATGGGCTTAGTGGCCCGTTTTTAACAGCATCCTCGTAGGGAGTTCGGGCATGTATAGAGCGATATGCCTTTTTGCAGGAACGGCGCTAGTGGCCCTAGTCGCCTGCAGCAACGACACGGAGATGCCTTCCCAGTACCATCGAGGTCTCCTCGCCCAACCCACCGATGTGCAGGCGGGGGTAGAGGGAGGGGTCGTGAGCGTGTCTTGGCAGATGGCCACCGCGGAGAATGTCGCCGGTTTCGTCGTCAGCTTCACGGACGCCAGCGGCGGCATGGAGACCAAGGCAGTACCAGACCCGGAAGCCCGCGCCTTTGCCGACGATGGATCGTTGAGTACCGAATCGGGGACCGTTTGGCAGATTCGCGTGTGGGCGGTCAACGCCCGCGATTTTTTCGGGCCGCAATCCGAGCCCTTTATCTTAGAAGTGCCCTAGAAGAGGGATAGGATCCCATGCCGCTAGACCGAACTCGTTTCAGGGTGCCGAGCGACGAGCTGCGCTTGAGTCGCCTGCTCAAGACCTATCGCGCCACCATCTGGGGATTGGCCATCGCCTTAGTGTTATCGTCGGGGGGGATAGCCTATTTCATCGTGGTGGCCAAGGAGCGGGCCGCGCCTCCGCCGGCGGTCACCCGGCTCATCATCCGCAAGCCCAAATCGACTAAGCCGTTTGCCCTCAAACGCCATCGCCTGCGCCCCCGGGCCATGACCAAGCAGGTGACCACCATGAAACCCCGGCAGGCTGCGCCCACGGCCCGTCGCCTGCCCGGTGCCTCGGTGTTCGGCCGCATTGAGACTTTTGAATACGCCGCGGAAGCCGACGTGCAGATTGATTTGCAGACCACTTCCATCGAGCTGTCGGCCGCCCGGGTCAAGGGTACCAAGGAGCCGGAGAAGCGCATTGCCATGCGCGAAGAATTGCTCGACCTCGATGCGCTGGACACGGGCAAGTACAAGGGCCTAATCATCCAAGACCCGACGGACAAGAAGAACGTCAAGGGCTTCGTCTATCTGGGCACGGCCTGGGCCACGGACCTAGAGCCGATCTTTGACAGTGCCGCCAAGGCCGTGCCCAATCTGGTCGATGCGCTCAATGAGCAGACGGGCATCACCGCCAAAGTCGACGAGCACCTCTTCCTCGATTCGCAGGAACTCTTCCGCACGCCTTTTGTGTACATCACCGCGAACGAAGCTTTTGAGCTGACCGAGCGCGAAATGCACAACTTGGGCGCTTACCTGCACAACGGGGGTTTTATCTTTGTCGACAACGCCACCCCCACGCTCGAATTCAGCCAAGCCGAGGCCTCGCTGCGGCAGATTTTCCGCGATGCCTTGGGTGCCCAAGGGACCCTGCGGCCCATCCACAATACGCATCCCATTTACCACACGTTCTACGATTTCGACGGTCCGCCCGTCGGTTCGGAATTGCAGGTCGGCTCCTTTGCCGATCAGCGAGGCCAGAATTTCCAGACTATTGCCGAGTCGGTGTACAACCTCGAGGGGATTTTCTTGGACAACCGCTTGGTGGGAATTTATTCGGACAAGGGATATGTGCACAACTGGGCTCAGTTGTACGGCAACGAGCCGCAATTGCGCTTTGGCATCAATGCCGTTATTTTCGCCCTCACCCAAGAGGGCTCCATCGCCCAGCAGCAAATCGACTTTTACAGTCAGGTCAGTAGTCAATGAGGTACGCGATCATGCGTTTTTTTGCCGCCTTACTGCTGGTTTTCAGCGGGTGCAGTTTCTTCACGCCGCCTAGTATTCTGTACAATAACGACCTGATCCCCAGTGCCCAGCAGGCCAGCCCGAAGGACTATGTGGAGGAGGCTGGAGCCATCACCTACGCCGTCGAAGGCTTGCGCGTCAAAGTCGAGTCCATGACCGACGCGGAATTAAACGCTATATTCCCCGAGGACTCGCACCGGGGTTTCTTCTCCACCAACCCCTATACATACGGGGACTGGATCGACCCGCTCGTGGGCCATACGCCCAAGCGCTTCACTGTATTCCGCATCAGCGTCACCAACGATGTGTACGCCAAGGTCATGCTGGACCCCATCAAGGCCCTGCTCTACACTGATCGGGGCGAGGTGCTACATTCCTTTGGCCTGCCGTCTTTCTCGCCGCACAATAGTTTCGAGCGCTACTACCGGGCCATCCGGGGCCAGAGCGGCAACGAGTTCTACCGTTTCGACCTGCGCATGGGCAATGTACGCAGCACCGCTTATATAGAGGACCAGAAAGTGTTCAAGGGAGAAAACTACACTGGTCTGCTAGCCTTTGAACGGCTCGACGAGGAAGTGCGGCAGGTGCGCTTGGTACTCAAGGATTTCGTCCTGAAATTCGACGCTTCCGAACAGCCCATAGAAACAGTGGACATCATTGTCGAATTCGATCAACAAATCGAAAGGAAGGCAGTGCAACAGGCGACCGCCGCGCCCTAGGGATAGGTCCGAGGGGCACGCCGAGGGGCGCTCCTCTGCATCTTCGCCGCTGGAGCGACCCGGGGGCGGCAAGAGAGTGCGGATTTTATCGTGTGCGTCGCCGTTCTCGACTTTGAAGACAAGGCAGGCTTTTAGGGAAAGTGGAAATTGGCCGGGGACGTTCCCGCGCTTCTGGGAAAATACCTCGCGGCGGACGAGGCCATTGCCGCAGTGTCTAGGGACAGCGTAGAGGAGGCATGATGCTGCAACAGGAACTGGTGATTCAGACCGAGGAGTCGGCGCGGGGGCCACCCATTCGGCCGATCATTCCGCCCCGCAAGGATGCCAAGATTGAGCAACATGGCAACCGAAAAATCCATGCACAACTTAAAACTTAAAACTTAAAAAGCGAGGAAGTGTGATGAAAGTATTGCAAATTTTGGGAATGGCCGTCATGGCTCTATTCCTCTCTGTGGGGTCTGCCAGCGCTTTTCTGCACGCCGGTAGCGCCGACGTCGGCTTGGCCGATATGACCAGCGGCGGCATAGCTCCCACCATCCTCACCATCGAAGGGCTAAGCGACATCGAAGACTACGCCTTTGATGGTTCGGATCTGGAGATCAATTTCACCCTCGATGGTGCCGGTGCCACCGTGTGGCTCATTATCTACACCGTGGGCCAGAATCCACCCCTGACCATTGAGGGCGAAGGGCCGCCCCCGTACCAAGACGCCGAGCACGGCGCTCCGGGTTGGCACGTGTACGACGGCGTCGATTTCTTGGTCTTCAAGTCCGAGGGCCAGCGCTTTGAAGAGGGCTCCAACACCATCGTGTGGAACGGCCGCGACATGGAAGGCAATGTCGTGGAGGCCGGCGCGTACCACCTGTACCTGGCCGCCTATGACGACGAGGCCACGCCCCATCTCGTCGGTCCGGTGAAGCGGACCACGGGTTCGTATCGCTTTGTCGCCATCGACCCGAGCCGCGACCTGCTGTACGGTGCCCTGTACAAGGCGACTATGACCGACGACTGGATTGAGCACGACTGGGCCGCCCAGACGGAGTCACTCGACGCCTTTGATGCTACCTCCCTGAGCGATGCCTGCGGCGAGCGCTGCAACGGCGAGGCCCTCAGGACCATCAACCTGCTCAGTGGCAATGACTGGATCGGTAATATCCAGTCTGGGACGGGTTTTATGCTGCGCGGTTCCATCGACTGGGATTCCAACCAACTCATCGCCGACGAGGACTGGGGCTTGGACGCCGGTGCCGAAAACGGCGTCATCGAGAACGGCATGCCCGGCCGTTCCTACGGCTCATACCTCAATCCGGACAAGACCATCCTGCTGACTACTGGCGGGGTCTCCGGCACCCAGAGTTCCATGGTCGGCTGGTCGGTCGAGACCGGCGAAAAGCTCTTCGAGTGGGATCAGTCAGATCTGTGGCTCTACGACAACAAGGGCAGCGACCGCAGCAGCGGCCCCGGTTGGGTGGCCAAGCAGTACAACGGCGAGCCCGATCCCTTTGGCATTGCCGCCACTAGCCACCACACCTCGTTGATAACGCGCCACGACTGGGACGGCAACTTGAAGTGGATCAACCGCAACGGCGACGGCTTTGGCGACCAGAAGCCCTGGAGCGCGGAGGCCGGCTTTGCCGACTTGATCTACGGCCACACCGAGGCACCCAACTTCAAGTACTCGGTCTATGTCACCGACTGGGGCTGGGTCTCGCTGCCGGCCAACGGTCTCGACAATGTCAACTTCGGATACGTCCTGGGCCAGGACGGCTCGGGTCTGTTCAATTTCCAACCCAAGCAAGCCCCCCTGACTTGGCCGCAGTTTACCATCATCGTCAACGACGACACCAACTGGGACGGCGTGTACTTAGCCGTGGGCGGCATTCAGGACGAAGCCGCCACCAACGACTGGATACCCGCTGATACGCCTTTTCCCAATACCTATCCCATCGCGCACTGGCCCTATGATCAGAAGAGGGTCAACCTAGGTACGATGATGACGGCGGTTACCGAGCAGGAAGGGAACACGCCGGACGCCTACGAGTTGGGCAATGCCTATCCCAACCCGTTCAACCCCGAGACGACCATTCGCTTCTCCCTGCCTTGGAGCGTTGACGTCAAGATCGACGTCTTCAACGACCAAGGTCAGCTCGTCCGCACACTGGTTGACGAGACGTTGAACGCGGGGCAGTTCGAGGTGACTTGGGACGGCACGGACAACGCGGGCCATCAGGTCGCCAGCGGAGTGTACATCTATAAGATCAATGCGCCGAACCTGAGTTTGAGCAAGAAGGTGACTTTCCTCAAATGAGGTTCTCGCGGCCAATCGCCTAGATGGGCCTACACCAAGCGTCGCCGGTTTTGCCGGCGGCGCTTTTTTTGCTCAAAGAGGTGATTGTCGCCGATCTCGTGCGGTTCAGGTGGGTGGCAGTACAACGCGGTGAGGTTGATGGACACGCGCACGGCGTATTTCCGGCAGGCCCTTGGCGCAGGCGGTGGTGATCATTCCGTGCTAGGTGCCACCGTATTGGCCTAGTTGATCGACGGGAGCACTACCCGAGTAAGGACATATTTGTCATGAGTCAATCTCCACTCAACCGGTACACCACATTACCTGTCATACCGGTAAAATAATCTATAATCAGCCAGCACCCCATGCAGGCAAACTGGCCGATGACCAAGCCGATGAAAAATGGCTTGCCTCGGTCGTAGAGTCGTCGTCCCCCGTACTTCAAGATAACCCCTTTGATCAACCAGGATAGAAAGACGCTCAGCATAATGGAGTCCGTCATCCACATTGAACTGATCGGCAGACTCATGGGGTGGATGGGCCACCACGACAAGCGTTGCCGGGCCAACATCAGCCCCCCATCAAGACGCCGCCGTACGCTGTCCACAACCACCCGCCCCACTGAGGGCCCGTGGGATTTGACAAATTGCGCGCGATGAATCTGAATGGATAGTGCACCAGTCCCGTGAAAAACCCGCTCAGGTTAATGCCCCCATAGCGATACCTCAGTGCCATCTCAACCCAGATAGAACCTAGCGCACTGACCAGAATCGCGACCAGCATAGCCCACAG
Source organism: uncultured Latescibacterota bacterium (assembly GCA_958295495.1). GTDB lineage: Bacteria > Latescibacterota > UBA2968 > UBA8231 > UBA8231. Next base: position 3,624,131 of record OY282352.1, on the reverse strand, counting down.
CAATATCCTCCGTCTGCCGCGGATCTTCTCCGCCATCATGAGCGCATTGGCACAGGCGGCCATGACGAAGACGCGCGACCGCGGTCCGGTACGACATCACCTCGTCCGCATCTTGCACCGACGCGTCACCCCTGAACGCCTTGCACACCACCGCCCTCAGATGGGAGCGGCCCATCCATAGACCGAAGAGCACGAAGACAATCATGGCCCCGATATTCTGATGCGCCAGGATAGGCACCGTAACCCACTCCATATATTCGGTGCTGGAAACCCCCAGAAGATTGAACGACCCTTCCTGAAGCTTGGCCAGCAGGTTAAAAAACCAGATCCCCAGGGAGATGTCCCGACTCAGAAAATAAGTAAAACTGATGGTTGTAAAGTAGAGGCCGGGTCGAAGTAGAGTGCTGCGGCGGAAAATTGGCAGGAGCGTATAGAGTTCGATCTTCGGAAAGACAGGATAATAGGCGTGCAAAGCCGTGATACTGCCAATGGTGAAGGGAATGCCCGCTCCAAACCAGAATAAGGCCGAGCGCAAGAGCGGCGGCATGTTGAATATTGGACATACTACCAATCCGGTTGCACCGTTAGCCTAAAAAGAAAAACAGAGGACGATTAAATCCTCTGTTTCTCCACGCACTCCAGTACGCGACCTAACTTCTTTGTCTTGTGATCCCTACCACATTGTCTATTTGAGCAACGTAACCTTCTTACTCATCCGCAAGTCGGGACCTTGAATCTTGTAGATGTACACGCCGCTGGCCACTTGAGCACCGTTGGCATCCGTGCCATCCCAAGTCACCCTGAACTCTCCGGGCCCCATGCGGTCGTTGACCAAGTCGCGCACGAATTGCCCCTGCTCGTTGAAGATCTTGACCGTTATGTCGGCCTCCCACGGCAGGGAGAAGCGGATGGTGGTCTCCGGATTGAACGGGTTGGGATAGGCATTGCCCAACTCGTAAGAGGTAGGCAGGGCCTCCGTCTCCATTTGGCTCACTGCGGTAGCCGTCCCACCCAAGCTCACCCGCTTCTGGTCGTACGGCATGTGCACGATGGGAAAGAGGAGAGGTACCAACGGATTTGGATCATCTCCCAATTGACTAATCCAGTCATTGGTCGCTGCTCCCCCTTCGCCCGCACCTATGTTGAGGTAGACGCCGTCCCAATCGCTCTCACCCTCGTCAACTATCATTAGATGGTCCGGAAAGGTCGCCGGGATGGCCTTGGGCTGGAATTTGAATAGGCCCGAGCCATCTTCCCCCAGCACGTATCCGTAATTGACGACATCTGCTCCCCCTGCGGGATACACGGTCCAGCCCCACTTGGTCGGGGACCAATTCGCCGGTCTCCACATCCCAGCCGGTGAGTTTGGCCACGGTGCCGGATACCCCACCGCCAGCCCAGACGATCGTTTTTTCCGGATTGGTGATGCTGGCGTACTGGCGACCCGGAAGCGCGTCGCCGCAACTGAGGATTCCATCTACGGCACCCGCGTCCAGAGCCCAATCGCTCTGGGGAATAACCTGGAGTGCATCCCAATCAAAATTGTAGCGCACGAGCCAACCACCGCCGCCGTTTATATTGCCGATCCACTCGGTGTAATCGTCGTTCAACGGGGTTCCATTGTGGATGTTGCTGGAACAATTATCACCGCACGCGGCTTCCACCTCCTGCCGGTTGACTTCGTCTCTGCCCGTCAGGTTCTCAATCCAGTCGTTCTCCATAGTATGCACGTATTCGGAAGGGCCAAACATGAGCCCCCGATCCGTATCGACGATTAGCTGGTGAACCCCTCCAAAGTTGGGACGAATCGTTCCGACTATATGCGGGGTCGCCTCGTCGTCAAAGGCGGCTAGGAAGAGATCGTAGCTGCCCGCAGGTACGATCTCGCCGTTCAGGTCGCGGCCGTTCCACACGATGGTATTGGCACCCTCTTCTAAGCGCACACCGTCGGACTTGAAGACCAGCCAATCCACATCCTCAAACACATGCCAGCCGCCGCGTGCTCGGGATCGTTATACGGTCCGGGTCCTTCGCCCTCTACGGTCAGCGGGGGGTGCTGATCAACGGTGTAGATAACCAGAAACACCGTGGCTCCAGTGCCCTCAAGCGTGAAGGGAATCTCCAGATCCGAGCCGTCAAACGCATAATCCGCGATATCTGAAAGCTCCCGGATTACCAAGGTTGTGGGGGGACTATGTTGCATGAAAACCGGCCGAGCTTTTTGGCCCCTGCCGCCGATGGTTTAAGTACCAATAATCGGCCAAATGGGCGGCCCCGCTCGGGCGCGGCCAAGGCGTCGAAGACCTTGCGTTGGTCCTAGCCCCATCGCCGCCCAACCGGTCCACGGGCACTTCGACGTGTCCCAGCAGCGGTTCCACCTGCCCTGAGTCATCTTGGCTATTGGGGGTCAAGGTCTGCGCGACCATTTCGTCGGTGGCCTCGTTGATCTATATGCAGCGACATCCTGTAGTGTAGATGTCAAGATGAATTTTTTGATACTACCGAATTACTACCGAATTTTGTGTGAAAGGCCAGTGAAGGCCTAGGATGGATTTGCGTATAATGAGAATGATTCCTTTCCTTTTAGATCACTATTGGAATTTTTCATCGAGGAGGGTGCAATGAACAATAAGGTGACGATTTTTGGCGCGGGCAGCGTGGTGTTTTCGCTCGGCCTAGTGAAGGATTTGTGTCTGACAAAGGAGTTGAACGGCAGCCACGTTTGTTTTATGGACATCAACGAGGAAGTGCTCGATGTCATTTACGCACTCGGGCGGCACTATGCCGAGGACTTGGGTGCAGATATGACGTTTGCGAAAACCACGGATCGGGAAGCTGCGCTAAAAGACGCCGATTTTGTGATCAATACGGCAACGGTGACGCACAATGAGTACTTCATGCAGCACCGGCGCAAAATGACGGCCCAACTCGGCTATTTTTACGACAGAACCGGGATGCCCGAATATCACAATCTGCAACTGATGCTAAATGTGGCAAAGGACATGGAGAAGCTGTGTCCCGCTGCGTGGATTTTGCTGGCGGGCAATCCGGTCTTTGCCGGAACGACATTGATGACGCGGGAGACGGGGATTAAGGTGTGTGGGTTGTGTCACGGGCATTACGGCTACGCAGGTGTGGCGCACACACTAAAATTAAATCCCGCTGCGGTGACTTGGCAGGCGCCGGGGTTGAATCACAATATCTGGCTGACGGATTTCATCTATGAAAACGAAGACATGTATCCAAGGCTAGATCAGTGGATTGCCGAGGAGAGCGAGGCGTATTGGGAGAGGATGATCCGCGCCGGCAAGGCAATCCCCACGCAGATGTCGCGTGCGGCGATTCATCAATACAAGATGTATGGCCTGATGCCCATTGGCGATACGCCTCGGCGCGGCGGCTGGTGGTATCACACGGATTTGGAGGCGCGGCAATACTGGTATGACCCCAATGGCGGCAAAGACACGCCAGCCGGCCGCGATGCGGTACTAGCGGGCAAGGCAAAAAAATACGAGCAGATGAAGGCGGCGGCCTATGACGAGAAAATCCGCCCGATTGATCTGTTTGGCGATCAGATGACGCCCGAGCAGCATATTCCCATTATGAACGGACTGGTCAACAACGTGGAAGGCCAGTTTCAGGTGAATGTGCCCAATTGCGGTGCCCTGCCGGGCATTCCCGACGACGTGGCAGTGGAAGTTCCCGCGATTGTCAATAAGAAGGGCATTCAGCCTTTGCGCGTACCGCCATTGCCTAAGAAAATTATGCTGGAATGCATCTATCCCGATTGGCTCGACATGGAGCGCACCCTCGAAGCGGTCTTGTCCGGCGATAAATCGATGATGCTATTTGGCGTACTCGAAAGCAAAGAGACAAAATCTTATCAGCATGGATTGGAGACGCTGGACGCGCTGTTTAATATCGAGCCCAATGCACCGATGAAGTACGTGGAAGATATCAACGCACATTTTTCCTGGCCAAAGAATTGGTCGTAGGGAAAGGCCGAATAGCGATCATGGGAGACACAGATAGCACAGTGGCGGTGACCGGTGCTGCGGACTTTCTCGGCAGCCATATATGCCGCGCCTTGTTGCGCTGCGGGTATGCGGTGTGCGCTGTTACGTGCGAGGGCCGCAATCGCAAACTTCCCGAGGACCTGAGCGAACAGATTGAATTGCGGACTGCCGATGTCCGCAATCCTGAGTCGTTGAATCAAGCACTCCAAAATGCTCACGCCGTCGTCCACAGTGCCGAGGTTGTGACAATCGACGCTGATCCCACAGGTTTGGCGGATGCAGTCAACCTGACGGGCACCCGCAATGTGATTCAAGCATGTATCGGCAACGGCGTCCGCAAACTGGTATATATCAGTTCCATCCACGCATTTAGCCCGCTGCGTGGAACGACTCTAAGTGTCAGTTCAAAACTGGATCAGCATTCCAAAATTCCCTACAAGGCCACAAAAGCCGAAGCGCATACAAGTGTGCTTGACGCGACGAGAGGTGGTTGGCTCAATGCATCTATCGTCTGTCCTTCGGCCCTCATAGGTCCCGGCGACAGCGAGGCGACCCTCGTCGGCAGCATGTTGCTCGCCATAGCGCACAAGCGGCTTCCGTGTCTGGTCAACGGGGGATTTTGGTGGAGCGACGTGTGCGACGTGGCGCATGCCGTAGCGAATGCGGTGGGGACCAACGAATACGGAGGCGAGGTCCATTTTACTGCGGGGCGATACGCAAAGACCGCTGCACTGGCGCGTATGTGTTCCCGGATCTTAGGGCATAAGGCGACGTGCCCTGTCATACCCTATTCTCTGGCTCGGGCAGGTTTGCCCCTGATTAAATATGCCGCGCGGCGCAACCCATCGCCTCTTTACTCCCGCAACTGGCTCAAACTCTTGCGCGACTGCCCGGTGTCCGTTGATGAATCCTCAGCAAGGGAACTATTGGGCTACGAATCTCGGCCACTTGAAGAGTCGATCCGCGACGCCTTCGATTGGTTCAAAGAGCAGGGAATGCGTTTGTGAGCAGCGGACTTTTCACTTGTGCGTTTGTGAGCTCGCTTAGTGCTCAAGAATGGGCAAAACCACATGCGATGGGTTCTGGAGCATCCCAACTATTTCGGTAGCGGGCGCGGATGATGCGCCAAGTGCATCTAGTAGCGGTAGTACAGCGCGGTCAATCCGCGTTTTGGCGGCCTTAGCTCCTGCCGCCCGATTCTGGTAGGAGTCGTCATAATGAAGAGGATATTGGGACGGGGCATGGAACTTCTTGGGCAAGAATTAGTAGATGACCGCGACGGAGCGCACAGCCACGTCCTCGCCGGCTGCGGCACCGAGATCGACGTGACACAAATACAGCCCCGGGGGCACCGGCACTCCTTGGGCATCGCGCCCGGACCACGTGTAGGAGGCAAAGTCCCCGCTCATTCCGGCCAACTCGGCCACCACCCGCCCCGCCAAGTCGAGGATACGCACTTGCGGCATGGCTTCCTCGACCTTAAAAACCACGAACCGGATATGCAGTTGATCGTTGATGCCGTCGCCGTTGGGCGTGAAGGCGACGGGAGACACCTCCAAGTCGCCGATGAGTTGGTCGCTACCGGTCAGGGCCGGCAGAAGCACCACGTTGGCGCGCCGGAAAGCGGCCTCCACGGACTGCCAAAGGCCCGGCCGGTCTCCGTGGCCAAGCTCCGCGCTGAAGACCGTGGCATTGCGCCACAAACGCGCAGTAAAGTGGACTTCCAGCGAGTCGCCGCCAACGCGCTGGCCCAAGGTCACGAATAGGGAGTCGCCCCGCAGCGCGACCTCCTCTGGGGAAATGGCCTCGCCGGCGAGGTTCACCTCCACCTCTCCGGCTTCCAGCCAGCCGCCGGGGGCGATGAGCCGCAGCCGGTCGAAGCCCCGGTCGTCTCCGGCAACTGCCGGCCACAGCGTATAGGTAAAGCGCGTGTCCTCGTTAGGCTGGGCTTGGCGCGGCCAGATCTGCCCTTTGGCCTCGGTCACCAAGGCGTCCTCAAACTCAATCGACAGCGAGCGCAACGCGGGCGCGACCCGCGGATCCTCGGTCGAAAGCAGGACCTCTAGCTGGACGAAGCGGCGCGGGTTATCCGACTGGAAGGCTTCGCCCGAAAGCTGATAAACATTGCTCCACTCGCCCCAATCTTCGCCTACGACCAGCGCGGTATCCACCCGACCGCGCAGCACCTTCGGCGAGCTGAGCCACTTCTCTTCGGTGACCTCTTCGCCGATCTTGTTGTAAAACGCGTACTCCTCGCTGAGCACCACGCCCGAGCGAGAACGCAGCTGCATCCGCGTTCCCACCGGCAAATCCGCATCCCACGACAGGTGCTTGATGGCCTTGGGGCGGCCGTCGCCGACGATCTGGCCCAAGTCGATAAAGCCCGAACGCAGCACTACTTGGGCGGGGTAGCCGGGCGAAAAAAGCATCAACTCGGCCGTGCGCGCGTGCCACTCTTGCGCGGTGAGAAAGCCGTGCCAGAATAGGTAGCGCACTTTGCGCGGCTCAAACAGGTAGCGATAGTGCCGCTCTGGAGTGGCAGCGGGGTCCTGCTCGTTGCCGTGGCCGACCAGTCGATCGTAGTCCACCTCGCCCGAGGTCGTGCGCCGACCGTCCGAGACCAAAAAGGCGAATCCCGTGCCCCCGTTGCGCACCGAAGAGCCGGAAGCCCCCTCGCCCCGGTCGTTGAAGTAGAGGAAGATCTCGTCGATCCAGAACTGGGCCCCTAGATCTAGCTCCCACCACAGCCCTTCGTTGCGCCAGCCAGAGGTGGCTCGATAGGTAGTGAACTTGTTGGCATAGGTATTCATGTCGCCGTCAACCAAGCCCACCACGTCGCGGACTACCAAGCCGGTGGCGAAGGCCCCGCCGCGCTCTAGGACACCGAGGCTGAGGTTGTCGCCAACAGCGCGCACCTCGACCTCGGCGAGGGCTGCGTCCGCGTTCTGCTCATCGACGCCGATGCGAATGTACTGGATGACCCGGAAACGCGCCGCGTCCTCCAGCACCACATCGAGGCCGGGGTCTAAGACCCGCGTGGTGTCGTTGCGCCCGCTCAGCCCGATGCGGAGCTGGGTCTCTTGGTTGGGCAAGGTCGTCTGATACACCGACTCGAAGCGGAAGAGGTCCTTGCGGGGGTCGATCGTCGCCCCGGTGGCCACATAGACCGTAAACTGCCGCAAGGGGCGTGCGCCCTCTTGGTCGGGGAAGTGCAAGCGCAACTCTTGGGCCAACACCGCCCGGCCGAGGTCAATCTCGACTTCCCATTTGGCCAGCGGATCGGCCGGGTCGGGCTGCCAGAAGGTATTGGCGTTGCCGTCGATGATCTTGAAGGCGTCGCCCGGATTGGACCCGGCCCGAAAGATGCCGCCCTGCACGGCTTCTCGCTCCATCGTATCGTGGAAAAAGTCGCCCGCATCGCGCACTGGGTCGATGTCCTTGCGGAACTTGACCAGTTCTAGGTGCCCGGACGCGCCAAACTGCACTAGCCCCAGTTGCCAAGTCTGCCACTTTTCGGCGCTGTCAAAGGTAAAGACCTCGGCGGCGAGGGGGCCGGCCCACAGGCCGAGACCAGCGCACAAGAACAAGATCGCCATGCGTTGCTCTCTCAATAGACCAAACCGACGTGCCGCAGTGCCCGCCCGCGCTTGGCCTCGGTCACCAGCGCCAAGTCCAATACGTACAAGCCCGGGGGCAGGAGCGCACCTTGGGCGTCGCGGCCATCCCAAAAGGCCCGCTGCGGGCCGGTGCCCTGTGCGCCGACCTCCACGCGGGCGCGGCGGCGACCCGCTAAGTCGTACACATCGAGCACCACCGGCACGGGCGCGGGCAGGAGGAAGAGCGCATACTCTATAGCTAAGCGGTCGTTCACTCCGTCGCCATTGGGCGTGACGGCCCCGCTCGACAAGCGCACGCGCTGGACGATCTCCGCGGCCGGGTCCGCGGCCCCGAGCACTCGCAGGCTATTGGTGGAGACGGTTGCGCTGGCGTCGCCCGGCTCAATCGGCTGCGGCAGCAGGCTCTCGTCCTCGGTCAACACCTCGCCGGTAAAGGTCGTCGCGCGCGCAAAGACCTCCGCAGCAAAGACCACCCGCAGCGGCTCGTTGGACTCGGCGGTCACCTTGCGCGGCAGGAGCACCTCCAAGCTCTCGCGGCCTTCGACCACGGCCAGCGGCTCGACAGCCGCGAGCGGCTGGCCCATTTCCAAGCGCGCAAACTCGGGCGCAATACCCGTGTGGATCCGCACCCGGTCAAAGCCCCCCTCGGCGGCGTTGGCAAACGAGGCGCGCACGTCGTACACAAACGTTTCCCGCGCCCCCAAATCAACTTGGACAAAACCCGGGGCAGGCTGCATGTCGGCTGCGCGTGCGACCTCGCCCACGACCTGATTGGCCAGCGGCGGCGAGGTCTCAATCCATAGCGAGTCGAGCGCGACCCAAGTGCTGAAAGCCCGGCTTTGCAGGGTGATTTGGACCTGCAAATGCGAGCCGTTGCGCAGGTCGAGCTGCGCGCCGGAGGCCGCGATGGGGCTGGACCAAAAAGACCAATTCTCGCTGTCGTAGCCAATGGAGGCGCGGATGCCGGGCTGGCGGTCGATTTGCAGGATTCCCTCGGTCTCGGGCAGGCGCAATTGGCCTTCGTAGCGCTGGCGCGTCACCGCAAATTCCCGGCCCGAGTCCGTGTATTCTCGGTAGATGTTGGGATCGCCGTCGCGGCCGGTTCGCACCTCCACCTCCACCCACGCCTCGGCATCTGGTGCGGCTACGGCCTCTGCGCCGACCATCCGCATGGTGCGCGCTGCCCACGCCAAGCGGCCAAAGTTCACCTCGGCCCCCAAGTCGAGGATTTTGCTGCGATAGATGGCCCGCTTGGGTACGCCGCGACCGGTGAGCACAAACTCGGCGATAGTGCCGCGCACTGTGTTGCTGTCGGTGGTGCGCTGCTCGTCGAGCGCGGATGCTTTGCGCTGGTAGCGCACAAAGCGCACGTATTGCTGGGGGAACTCGATCTCGACCTCTGGGGCGAAGTTGACTGGCACATCGGCGATGAGGGTGTTCAAGCGGCGATAGCCCTTTTGCGCGAGGATGTCGCTCGCCTCGGCGGCAATGCTCACCTCAAAAGCCGGCACCGGGTCTTGGTTGAGCGGCACGCCGTCGGAGCGGATTCCCTCAGTCGGCGTGGCAAACCCAAAGCGCGTGGCCGGCACAGGTACGCCGATGTCGATGGTCCACCAGCCGTCGCGGGCCGTGTTGTACGTGCTCCGCTTTCCATCCACGTAGAGCGGGCTGTCGTAGTACGAGGTCTGGTTGACATTCGTGCCGTCGCCATACCACAGCCGCGGCTGATGCCCGTCGAGGTACCCCAACTCGCGCGGGGCGATCAGCTCGGACCAACCCGCTACCGACAGGAACATGTTGTCGCCATCGGCAAAGTACACGGGCCGGATGCGATCGGCGTTGATGTCCATGATGATCCGCGTGGTGTCGCTTCCGTCCCACGCCAGCCCGGCCCCGCCGATTTGCCACAGCGATATTTGCGCTTCCGCCGAGGAGCATAGCGCCAGCGCGATCAGAGCAACTCTGTACATCGGTGTGCGTACCATCGCGCCTTCCCGTTGAATGGCATTCAATATAATGTGGTGCTCAAGAGCGGGCCATTGACGCGAGCGCGTCCTACTCCCTTTATATCCCAACCTATCTCACCCCAACAAGGAGCTTTTCCAAATGGGCAAATCAGGCTACGACGATACCCCTCTACTACCCAATTCTTCCTATTGCGTCCACGATCACCAGCGGCCCGCTCCGGCGGTTGTGACCCCCGGCAGCCACAACAGCCCCCCCTCAGACGCGGTCGTCCTTTTCGACGGGACTAGCCTCGACAGCTGGCAGAGCGCAAACGGCGGCGACGCCCCTTGGCAGGTGGCCGACGGATACATGGAGGTCGCGCCCCGTTCCGGCGACATCGTGAGCACGGCGCGCTTTGGCGATGTCCAGTACCACCTCGAATTCGCCTGCCCCAGCGAGATCAAAGGCGAGAGCCAAGGGCGCGGCAACAGCGGCGTCTTTCTCATGAGCCTATACGAGATCCAAGTCCTCGACGGATACGACAACCCCACGTATGCCGACGGCACCACGGCCGCCGTCTATGGCGAGTACCCGCCGCTAGTCAACGCCTGCCGCCCGCCCGGCGAATGGCAGACCTACGACATATTCTGGAAGGCCCCGCGCTTCAATGGCACTGAACTAGTCAGCCCGGCCTATCTCACTTTGGCCCACAACGGCGTCTTAGTCCACCACCACGTCGAGGTCTTAGGCCCCACAGGCCATCGCGGCGTCTATCGCTACGAAGCGCATCCCCCCACCGGCCCGCTCCGCTTGCAAGACCACGGCGACCTCGTGCGCTATCGCAATATCTGGGCGCGGCCCGTAAAGGGATACGACGAAGGCTGAGGGAGTCTAGACCCAGTAAATGGAATTGCCGGTCATGCCCGTAAAGTAGTCGATAACCAGCCACGCCCCGGCCACGGAAAATTGGCCCAGAATCAATCCCAAAAAAAAAGGACAGGCCTGCCGAAAATAGGCCGGGCCTCCGTACTTGAGAATGATGGCTTTGATTAGCCAAGCCAAAAAGACACTGAAAGAAATGTAGTTGGTCAGGTAGGTGCTGGCGCTGACGGCATACCCAAGAGGGTGCAGGGGCCACCAGAACAGGTGCTGACGCGCAATCATCAACAGGGCCATGACCCCGCCGCCGACTAGGGTTGAGATCCAGCCTACCAGATCGGGACCGTCTAGCCTATGGAGCTCGTGCGCCACAAATTTGAAGGGCACTTGGGGGCCGCTGATGAAAAACCAAGGCTCTAGATTAACACCTCCGTAGGTATAGCTCAGATAGAGTACGATCCAGATCGAAGCCCCCAGACTAATGCAGATGGCCAGCATGATAGCGGCAAAAAGTGCCCGTTTGCTCCCGCGCAAATACTCTTCGGCCAATTTGAGGCCATTGGCGCAGGAGGCTAGGACAAAGGTGCGGATGTCAGCGGCCCAAACATAGGTGAAACTTAGCGTTGTGAGGGTCTGGCCTCCGAGCACTGCAGAGCCCAGACCCGAGGTGACAAAATCCGCGGCGATCAGCGGCGCCCGGGTGGCGGCAATACCGCCTTCGGCCACAACCCGGGTAATGCCGACGAACAGCGTGAACATGGCGAACAAATAGATGGGCACCACCCACCACGCCAAACCCGCCAGTGCCAGCCAAACCCCGATAAAAAGACTCGTGCCTATAAGGCCGAAAACAGCGGTCCGGTAGGAGAGCATCTCGTCCGAATCATCGACATCCGGGAGCCCTGTAAACGCCTTGCGAAAAACCCGCACCAGATGCCGGCGGGCCATCCACAGGCTGAAGAATACCAGCACGATCATGGCACCCATGCCTTGGTGGGCGAAGATCGGGATGGTGGCGAAATTGAGCTTTTCCGTACTCGCCACACCCAGAATGCCAAGGGTCCCTTCTTGGACGCGGCCGACTAAGTTAAAAAACCAGATACTAAAAGCGATATCGAGATTGACCAGAAAGGCGAAACCCACCATGGGGAAGCTCAGGGCGATCTGTAGGTTGGTGGTATTGCGGAAAAGCGGGATGCTGGTGACCAGAACGATGTCAGGGACAAAATCGTAGTAGTTGTGCAGGGCGCGGATGGAGCCGATGAAGAAGGGAATGGCAAAGCCGGCCCACATGATCGGATTCTTAAAAAAGGGACTGAGTCGGTCCGTTGGCCCGCCCTCGGCAATCATGGCGATGGGCACCTGAATGAGCGGAAAATTCAGGCGTTCGTCCTGGATCCAAGGACGCCGCAAGATGACCGCAATGCAAATCATGGCCACATACACGCACAGAATGAGGGGGATCCAAGCCAACAGAGGCACCAACCAAGCGGACCACGGTATGGGCATCCCCTCGGGCAGACCTTCGTAGAAATACCGGGCTGCATCGTAGTCTTGCGGTACGAGCCAAGGGCGAACAAAAGGATGAATCAGCTCCGCCCACTCGTTTTCTGGAGTGGCGTAGTAGAGCACGCCGCTAGTGATGGGCAAGAGGTATTCGGTGAGCCCCATACTGGGGATGGCGCAGCCCACGATGGCCATGATATAGATGACCACCAGTTCCTGACGCCGCAGGCTCAAGCGGGGATGCAGGGCCTTGAGCCCGGTTTGAATAAAGAACACAAAGAGAAAAAATAAAAAAATAGCACCGGCCGTACTGAAATCGAGGGCAAAATTCGAGCCGCGCAGGATCATGTTGCTGTAGGGTGCTATGGTGCTGATACCCAGAGTCATCAGAGACCCGACCAGCAGAGAGCGCACCGTAACGCCCGCTGCAGAAGCCGCGTCCTGATTCTTCTTTTTTGGAACTTGCATCCGCTAACTCCAATGCTTGCAAGGGATGGATCGGATGCGCAACCTCCGCAAGGGATGAAAAGCCTCTTGTGCTGTCAGGCCATATATACTATAGATCGTTCTCTGCATTTGCCAGTAAGCCCCATTGACGGAAGGAAGTGCAATGACTGTCTCTACTGCCCTCAAAGAGCAACGCGTTACCATTTTTATGCAAGCCGAAGAGGTCTATACTAGTGCCGCCAAGACGACGGATTTGTGGATGGGTCGGCAGGACGAGGGCATCCGCCTGTTTGACGGCCAAGTGGTCGAAAACGACGCGCCCGGCTCGGGCCGTTCAGACCAAGAACACATCGAGCCTTTTGTCGAGGTGAGCGGCCAGACGGCGTGCCGCAAAACCCTGCATTTGGATGATCCGGCTGCACTTGGGGCCCAGCTAGCGTTTATAGCCAAGGAACGCCAAGACAACCAGTCCACCCTCCGGTTTACAATAAACGGACAACCAGTCCTGCGCCCCCCCTCGCGCCAAGCCGCGCCCCAAGCCAACCAATACTGGGGGTTGATGGTGGGGCAGTGGAGTTGGAGCCGCTGGTACTATGTGGATATTCCGCCGGAGACGCTACGGCTAGGCGAAAATGTGATTGAAGTGGCCGCAGTAGAAGGCTTGGCTGGCTGGCAGCTAATGGTGGCGGACTACCGCGACTTTTACAAGGGCATGGACGATCCAGTAACGCTTCCCTACGCCAGCCGCCATAGTATCGACAGCGGCCAAACCTCGAAAGCAGAGCGCGGGGAATACGTACTGCGCTTGGTCCTCGACCGCTTTCGCAGCAATGGCGAGCTGGTCTCTAAGGTAATCGACGCGGCTGGCGAAGCGGAAGACGCTGTTAAAAGCGAGCGTAGTCTGCAGCGCATAACCCTAGACTGGGACGCGGATATCCCCGAGGGCACCCAGCTTGCTTGGGCCTTGCGAACCGGCTCTCGTCCTGTCTGGGATACAGACCACTGGAGCGGCTGGCAGGTCTATGACGGACAACCGGCAACAGTCAGAGGCCGTTATCTCCAGTGGAAAGTCGATTTTTCAGTCGCGGACGGGTTGCAATCCCCGGTGCTCAAAAGTGTCCAGATCAACGCCGACTTCCAGCAAGGGGAGCGGTTTACAGGTCGTTTAGTCAGCACCAAGAACGCCCAAATTCTAAGGCCGTCTATCCCCATGCCTTATGAAGACTATCGCGCCCAGATACTGCGGGATTTGCGCCAGCAATGCGAATTGGACGCGGTAGTGGCTGGGGCACAGACTGAATTCGATAAAATCGCGCGGCTGCACCGTTGGGCGTATCACATCCCCCTGAGCGAGTGCAGCCATTTTCCGTGGGATCCACTCGCCTGGGTTTGTCTTGAACGGGACGAGAACGGCGCCATTCGGATGAACCAGTACAAGCAGCGGCGGCGCGACCAGATGTGCCTTTATCCCAATGTGGTTCTGGTGGCCGCCTGTCTGAGCATGGGCATCCCCGCCCGCCACCTCAATTTCCACAGCGAGGGCATGACCGGCCACGAAATCGCCGAGGTCTGGTCCAATGACTACGGCAAGTGGATGCACCAAGACGCCACCCGCGATTATTACTGGTACGACCCCAAAACCTTGGTGCCGCTGGACACCCAAGAAATCCACCAAGTGCTGGCCGCACGGCTAGAGCGTCCCGAACGCTGGGATCGCCCTTATCTTTTTCACCAAGACTTGGAGGCGGTGGTAAAAGACCTGCCCATCGCCTTCTACGATGGGGACTACGAACATTCCACCGCGGAGGGCGCGCTCTTTTTGTTCCGCTCGTTTTGCCACTTCCGCATCGTGCCGCGTTTTGACGTGTTCAGCCGGCCCCGTCCCCTGCCGGTGAGCCAAGGTACTGAAGTGTGGTCGTGGAACGGCTATCTCAACTGGGCCGACGATCAGGTCCCGCCGCTACCCCACTTTACCCAGCACACTAACCGGCGGGCGGATTTCTATCCGACGCTCAATCAAACGCGGTATGTCGCCGAGGCCATTGACGAACGCCAGCTACGCATTTATCTGGACACGGAAACGCCCGGTTTTCTGACCTTCGAGGTGCGGATCGATGGGCAGCCATGGCAGGAGCGGCCGGCCCAAATTGACTGGTCCCTACACAAAGGACTAAACGTGCTAGAGATGCGCGCCTTGAATAACATGGGCGTGTCGGGCGTGGTCAGCGCGTTGAACGTCGAGGTGTGAAGGCCGCGACGCGAACAAGCTTCTGTTTTTTGTTCATAGCCACTTGGTCGGCGGCCTCCGAGTGGCCCGACCGGATCTTAGAACCGCCCACCCAAGTGCCCTCCTATACTCTTCAAAGACTTTGTCCTGAAATTTGACGCTTCCGGGCAGCCGCTGGAAATGGTGGATATCGCCCTCGAATTCGACCAAAAGATCGCAACCTAAGAAGTGCAGCAAGCCCCTTGCCAATCGCCCGTGTTTGAAGATATTTTGTGGGTGCTGTGTAGTGGGGTGCGGGGGGTTCACCGCGCCTTTAGATACGAAGACCGTTATGAAACCGCTTCTAACCATTTCATTCCTTTATATCTGGGCAGGGGCCGACCCCCTAACACTCGACATGGCGGTCGCGGCCGAGGGACCGCTGCCGACCCTGCGCCTTGCCCTGCTCGATTTTGAGGACCGAGCCGGTTTTCAGGCGGAATGGCACTTATCTAGGGATGTACCCGATTTGCTAGGTCGATATCTGGATGCAGACGATGCGGTCTTTGTTATTCCGCCACGGGAAGTCGAGGCCGTTCAATTAAACAAACAAGTAAAAAAATACTACGGCATTGACCAGGCTGTGCGGCTGGGGCAACGCTTGGGTGCCGACTTGGTCATTACCGGTGTGGTGGAGCAGTTGGGGATGCGTCGCGTGACAGTGGGAAACCCCAATCTGGCCGGCTATAAATCTTACAATTCAGTGATCCACCTCAGCCAAGTGCAGCTAATCAGAGTAGCGACCGGAGAAATAGTCGAGACCTTTGAAACGCTCAGGGACTCCACGGAAAAGTCGTACGGCCTAGACCTGTTCGGCCGACCGCGCAAACAGGATCGGGTATTCCGCGAACTCTTCAAGGTTGACTTCGGTTCCGAGCGTTTTTTTGAATTGGCTTTTGGCAAGCTCGTCGATGTCGCCTTCAGAGACCTCAGCAGCCAAATGATTACGAGTCTGACGGAGCGCCCCCCCATCGACCTTTCCGGCGCGCAGGCCCAGGTCTTGGCGGTCGAAGCCGACGAGGTGTATCTAGGCATCGGTATTTTGGATCGCGTCGAGTACGGCGATGTCCTACCGTTGTATGATAAAGAGATCCGAATCGCTCTGGTCCGGGTGCATCAGATTATCGGGCCGCACTTGTGCAAGGCCGAGGTCGTTGAGAAATTCGGTGTCATCGATGCCGGTTTGCGCATAGGGCAGCGCTTATCTAGAAACGCCAAAGAAGACGACTAGAACTCTTCTCTTGCCAAAAAGGAGCAATAGCAATGTGGGATATAATTCAAAGTGGCGGTCCGATGATGGTCCCCCTAATCGCCTGTGCTATTCTAGCCATTGCCTACTCTATTGAACGCCTGTGGATCTTCAAGCAATTGCCCACGCCTGAAGAGGCCCAAAATGAGTTGGACAAGCTCGAAACCGCGCTGCGCAACGGCGGGGAACAGGCGGTCGTGGAAGAGTGCAACCGCGGCAAGGGCCTACTCAATTATGTATTTGCTTCGCTGCTGAAACGATACCATACGCTGATGATCGAACAGCGAGAATTCAAAGAGACGAACGAGGAGATCATCCGCCTCGCTGATGCCGCCGGCGGTGGCGAGGTGGGCAGGTTTATGGTGATGCAACGGGAACTCGCCGATCTCAAAGAAGAGCTGGTCATTCAGACCGAGGAATCCGCCCGGACCTATCTGGGCAAAAACTTGGCAATCCTGAATACCATCGGCAATATAACCCCTTTGTTGGGATTGCTCGGCACCATTATGGGGATGATCATCGCCTTTGAGTCCATCGCCATAGCTGGTGCAGGAGACCCGAAAGTCGTTGCCGGCGGGATTTCCCAAGCCTTGGTCACTACGGCATCGGGGCTGATCGTCGCCATCCCGACGATTGTATTGTACCGCTATCTAGCGCGCAAAGCGGACAATCTGCTAGAAGACGCCGAGATGTACGGACATGCCTTTGCAAATGCTCTGATCACTATGGGACAGCGCCAACAATACGGAACGACAGAGTAGCTCCTGCTCGGAGGAGTTCACCCAATGGCCAGACACCGAAAACAGCGGTCGGAGAGCTTTCTCGCAGAAGGCGGCCCGGATATGACGCCGCTGATTGACTGCGTCTTTTTGCTGCTGATCTTTTTTATGGTAACCACGGTGTTTATACACACCAAAGGGCTGGAAGTGGACATGCCGGCCAAAAGCGAAGCTACAGAAGAAAAGAAAAAAGATATCAACGTCTTGCTGGACCGCGATGGCAAAATTCAAATCAAGGGAGAGGACGTGGTGCCAGCGGCGTTGGCAGCCCAGCTAGTCGCGGCCATGGAAGAGGCCAACAACGAGAATATCATTATTCAGGCGGACGGCGAGTGCGCCCAGAAACACGTAGTGTTTGTGGTGGATAAAGCCAAAGAGGTCGGGGTTGAGGGCATCGCTTTTGTGCGGGAACAAGAGGAATGAATCCGATGCCTAGGCGCAAATCCCTGTACGAAGAACAAGAATTGAACATGACGCCGCTTATTGACTGCGTCTTTTTGCTGTTGATCTTCTTTATGGTAACTACAGTGTTTAAGCAGCCCTACAGCCTCCAGGTCCTATTACCCGAAGCGCAACAAGCGCAGATTGTCGAAGAGAAGAAACTAGTGGCGACGATCACCGAGGATGGCCGCATGGAGATCAACCGCCAGCTCGTGACCTTGGACAATTTGGAGCAGGTCCTTTTGCGGGAAAAAGAAGGTACCCGGAGTCTAACGCTGGTAGTGCGGACCGATCAGGAGACCCCGCACAAGTACCTACTGGACCTCTTCGAGGTGGCCAAGCGCGTGGGGATTGAAAAAATACCGCTGGCAACGGAAGAGCTGCGAAAAGAATAGTTTGGAATCGGACCGCCACGGCAAACAGTTCCTCTGCAAACACCCACACAAGCTCACCATCTAAATGCACGGTGCTCCTTCGCCTAGCGTTGCCCTGCCAGCCGCTGACGCGCCCGGCGAATCCCTTGGGCCGCGACTAGTTCCCTCGTACTGCTTGCAGGGTCGTCCAACCAAATAATATTCAAAGCCCTAGGCATATCCCTTAGCCGATTTTCAGAAAACCTTCCACTACGGGCTGGTAGGGCGAGCCTTTGCGCCCTTTTGTTGGTAGAGCAAACCGACGACGATGAGCACAAGTCCCGCTAGGGTCGCCCAGCGAATTGCCTCTCCTAGCGCGAAGTGAATCAGCACTAGGGAGCAGAACGGGGAAATAAAAATTAGGTTGCCTACTCTGGAGGTGTTTTCCGCATAGCGCAGTGCCCACTGCCACAGGACATAAGTGATCCCCATTTCAAAGAGGCCGATGTACGCCGCCCCCAACAAACCCGGCCAAGCAGGTGCCCGCCACTGTCCCATCAGCAGGACACAGCCGAGCGCTAGCGGCAGCGACAGAGCAAAATTGAGGAAGAGTCGCACCACGGGATCGCGCCGGTCGCGGATATTGTAGAGCCAATAGAAGGCCCATACCACCGTGCTGCCCAGCGCTAGGGCCACTCCGAGCGGATCGGAAAAGCGCAAGGTCCAGATTTCGCCGCGCGTGGCGATGACTAGCACGCCGGCATAACAGACCAAGCCCGCGGTCAGGTCGCGCCGGCCGATTCGCTGTCCCAAGAGCGGGATGGAGAGCCAAGTCAAGGTGAGCGCCCAAGTATAGTTGAGGGCCTGCGCCTCTTGGGCTGGCAGAAGCTGGTAGGCTTTGAAGAGGATTAGATAATAGAGCAGGGGATTTAACGCCCCCAGCACCAGCGACTGCGCTAAGGCGGTCGGCCGGCTCCTGAGCACCTGCCCCACTTTCCCCTGCGCGACGACCAGCACCCCCAGCATCCATGTCGAAGTGCAGCTAGCCCAGAACAGCAGCTCGGCGTAGTCCATGTAGCGGAGGGTGATCTTGAACGCCGACGCCACGGTGGACCACAGCAACACTGCGGCCAACCCGCACAGATAAGCCCTTTTCTGGTCGGCAACCGCCACTGTGTGCTCCGCTAAAACTGCACGACCTGCTTGGGGCCAATATCCACAGCTTGGGCCAGCGCGTCGAAGTTCTGTTTCAGTAGCGCGAAGCGCACGTCTGCGTAGGCTGGGTCGTCCCAGCGGTTGTCGAACTCGCTTGGGTCTGTCTCTAAGTCGAACAGCTCGCCTTGGGCGCGGTCGTGGTAGCAGACCAGCTTGTAGCGTCGGTTGCGGATCATCGTGCCGTAGGTGCCCTGAAGATGCTCCCGACCTGGTGCGTCGGGATTTAGGGCGCGGTAGTACTCGCTGCGGACGTAGGCGCGGTGCGTCTGGGTTTGGCCGGTCAGCAGCGGCCACAGCGAGCGCCCCTGCATCCTATCGGGCGCGGGGACCCCGGCCAGTTCCAGCAAGGTCGGGGCAATGTCCATCAGTTCGACCAGCGCATCGCAGACGCTTCCTTCGCGCACATGCCCCGGCCAAGAGCAGATCAATGGCACCCGCACCAAGCACTCGTAAAACCGGCACCCCTTGCCCACGAGTTGGTGATCGCCCAACAGCTCGCCGTGATCCGAAGTGAAAATCACTAGGGTATTCTCGCGCTGACCGCTCTCTTTTAGGGCTTGGATCATGCGCCCCACATTGTCGTCGATCAGCTCGATCATCGCGTAGTACGCCGCCATGACCTCCTTGGCCTGAGCCAAGCCAATGGACGCGGCTCCGTCCACCGGCCCCAGTTTCGCATGGGCTTGGGGATCCTTCGCGCTCCACAGCGGCTCGGGCAGTGCCGCCGGGTCGTAGCGGTCCAAGTACGCGTGCGGCGGGTCGAAGGGCGCGTGTGGGTCGAACATGTTGACGCTCATCAGCCAAGGCGTGGTGCGCTCCTCGCGCATGAACTCAATGGCTTGGTCCGCACACCAAGTCGTCTGGTGCAGGGCCGGCGGCATCTGGGCTGGATCCTCGCGCAGTTCGGCTAAGGTGCGGCCTTGGGCGCGCACCCAATCGGCGTACGCGTGGCCTGCGGGCCACTGGTCACGCGAGTCGTGGCTCCAGTGGAAGACGCGATAGCCGTCGTCGCCGCGCGGCTCGATCCGGCCGTGTGCGCCGGCTAGGTGCAGCTTGCCGGCCAGTCCGCAGTCGTAGGACGCGGCATCGGTTAGCAGCTTGGTGACCAGCGGGGCCGCGCCCGCCCAGTAGGCATTGCCATTGGTGCAGCCGTGGACGCTGCTCGGATACATGCCAGTGAGGAAACTGGCGCGGCTGGGGGTGCAGATCGGGCTTTGGCAGAAGGCGTGGGTAAACGCGGTGCCCTCGCCGACTAGGCGGTCGATGTTCGGCGTGCGGATGTGCTCGTTGCCCAGCGCGCCAATCGTATCGTAGCGCTGCTGGTCGGTGCAGATCCAAAGAATGTTCGGACGCATGGTTCTAGCTCCCATCCTGTCTGTGCGTGGTTTCTGTATATTTACCAGATGTCCAACGCGATCAACGCCCTCGTCCTCGCTCTCGCTCTCGCCGGATCGACTTTGGCTAGCGACACCCAAGTCCGCGGCATCACCATCTCCACGCACGGCATCGGCCGCGACTGGGGCACCGACGCCATCGTGCCGACGCTAGAGGATATTCGCGCCGTCGGTGCCAACTGGGTGGCGATCCATCCCTACGCCAGCATCCGCGCCGACGGCACCCTCCGGTGGTCGGACCTCGATCCGGCCGATCCGCCGGCCCATATCGTGCGCCCCATCCGCGAGGCCCATCGCTTGGGATTGCGCATCTGCATCAAGCCCCATATCGCCTATTGGCGCTCGCCCTTCTCTTGGCGGGGCGAAATCGCCTTTACGCGCGCCGAGGATTGGCAGCGGTTTTGGCGGGGCTATCGGGAGTGGATCGCGCTGTTGGCTACCGTCTGCCGGGAGGCCGATGGCTTCGTCGTCGGCACCGAGCTCGACCGCATGTTGGCCTTTGAGGAGGAATGGCGCGCGCTCATCGCCGAGGTGCGCCAGCGCACCGACGCCCCCCTGACCTACGCGGCCAATTGGACCGACTACCGCCAAGTGCCCTTTTGGGACGCCCTCGACGTCATTGGCATCCAAGCTTATTTCCCCCTCACCGACGATCCCGCGTTCGACGAGGAGGATATCCGCGCCGGCTGGGCGGAGCGGATATGGGAGCTGCGGGCCTTTGGCGAGCGACACAACCGCAACATCCTCTTCACCGAACTGGGCTACAACCAGTCGCATCAGGCTCCGCTCGCGCCGTGGAAGTACCCGGTGGATGGCGAGGACGCGCTTCCCGTCCAAGTGGCCTGTATGCGCGCCGCACTTGCCGCCATCGCCGCCGAGCCGCGCATCGTTGGAGCCTTGCTGTGGAAGTGGTTCCCGCATCCGCGCCCGGTCGGCCGCAACTTCCAGCTAGCGACTCCACCGATCAAGCGCGTGCTTGTCGAGGCATGGCTCAACCCGCAATAAGCCCGGTCCCGCGCAGCAAGGTCTCCTGCACCAAAAGCTCGTGGTCGAGTGCGCGGTCTGGCCCGTGTTCGTCCTTTAGCACTCTTAGGAAAGACGCCAATTCGAGTTCGTAAAGTCCCTGCCGCGAAACCCCTGTAAAAGGCACCATCTGCGCGCCCTCTGCATAACCGTCGGCGGCCTCGGTCAGGCAGAGCCGGATGGCGTGGCCTGGCTCAAAAGGCTCGAGCAAAATCGCACTGCCTCGCTCGCCATAGACCTCAAAGCGCCGCGCCATCGGCTGTGGCTCCATCGCCGCAATATCGACCCAAGCCATGGCTCGCTCGTATTCAAAAACGCCGAGCGTGTTGTCCTGAAACGCGGGCACAACTCCGGTGTCGTTCCGCAGAAAGGTCGTCACCTTCTCCGGCCGCCCCAGAATCCACACCACTTGATCGAGCATGTGCCCGGCCAAATCGTAGAAGATGCCGCCGTGGTGCCCGGCGGCGATTACTTCGCGCCCGGCCGTGGTGATGTGGGTGGACATGTGGGCGCGCACCGAATAGACATGGCCCAAAAACCCCGACCGCGCCCACTCTGCGATCTGGCTGAAGCCGGGATGGTAGCGCAGCATAAAGCCCATCTGCACTTGCAGGTCGGCGGCCCGCGCCTTTGCGACGACCCGCTGCCACTGCGCCCAATCGTCCCCGGCCGGCTTGTCGTACCATACGTGCTTGCCAGCTTGGACGATGCGCTCGGTTTGGTTCAAGCTCTCGTCGTTGCGGCCCTCAGAGGCGACAGCCACAATGGAGCTATCGCCGAGCAGGTCCTCCTCGCTGTCCAAGAAGCGGACCTGCCGATAGGGTTCGTCACCGGCAACTTGCCGGCGGCGCTCGGCGTCGGGTTCGTACAGGCCGACGACTTCGACTTCGGGGTTGTCGAGCATTGCCTTGAGTTTGCCGGCGGCGTGGCCGTGCTTGGTGCCGTACTGGGCCATGCGGATCATGGGGCCTCCTCGCGGGAAAGGTGGAATTAAAACCCGAGCAGCCTTGGGCCTATCGCGCCCAAAACGGCACGTAGCCCGATTGGGGATGCTCGGGATCGGCCGCTTTGATAAGGTACTGCATTCGGTTCAAAGCGCGTGCCGGTTATAGCGCGACGACGCACATAATAAAGTCGGACACCCCGTGCTGCTGGTATGTTTTTAGGGGCCGCCCGCCGATTTCGACCAGCGGTTTTCTTCAGACAGGCGCGTGCCCAAGCCGCCCGCAAAAATCAAGACCTTTGTAACACGCACTTACTTTTAAATAAACAAATCATTGTTTTTTAAGGACATTCGCCTTCGTTGAGCGACGGGATGCACGTTGCAATAAAATAAAGTTTGCGCCAAAAGTCCAAATCACCCTGCCAGTCACTAGGCATTTTGTGGATGACTGCGGCTTGGCGCGGCAACTCGGACCACACCGCGACCAAGCCGTTATAAAATGTGGAGAACACTGCCCCCGCAACCAACCACGCGGCGTCTTGCCCCAAAACGCCAGAAGGTGGGCGGCTTCCATATCAGCGGCCCATCCACCCCCCATCGACGATTACAAGCGCGCCATGCACGTAGTCGGCCGCTGGCGAAGACAGCCACACCACCGCGCCTTTTAAGTCGTCCGGCGTACCCCACCGCCCCGCCGGAATCCTCACCAGTAGCTGCCCGTTGCGCACCGGATCGTCGCGCAGAGCTTGGTTGTTGTCGGTGGCGATATATCCGGGGGCAATGGCATTGACGTTGACCCCGCGACCGGCCCATTCGTTGGCCAGCGCCATCGTCAACTGCCCGATCCCGCCCTTGGCCGCGGCATAGCCCGGCACGGTGATCCCGCCTTGGAAGGTCAGCACCGAAGCGGTAAAGACGATCTTGCCTCGGCCGCGGGATAGCATCTGCTTGCCGAATTCCCGCGCCAGCACGAATTGCGCGTTTAAGTTGACCTCGATGACGTGGTCCCAGTCTTCGTCTGCGTGTTCGTCGGCCGGGGCGCGCCGGATTGTACCGGCGTTGTTGATGAGGATGTCGATCGGGCCGACCTCGGCGTTGACCTGCTCGACGAAGGCGCGGACTGCCGCTCGGTCGCTGAAATCGCAGGCATAGCCCTTGAAGCGCTTGCCGCGCTCGGCAATGTCTTTGCCGACCTCGGAATCTGCTTCGAGTGAGGCGCTGACGCCGACGATATCCGCTCCAGCCTCGGCCAATGCTTGCGCGAACCCGCGCCCGATGCCTCGGCGACATCCGGTGACCAGCGCCGTCTGGCCGTCGAGCTTAAAAAGATCTAGGATACTCATTCTATTTCCCTTGAGTGTCGATTAAAGTGGTTCAATCTACGCGATGCGCCTTGTAAGACGCCTCGTCAAAGATCACCTCGTCCAAAGTTGGGACTTTTTCTTCCTTAAAGTACCACTTTGCAATTAGATTCTCGCCATCCACGGCCCGCACCGTAAGATTGAAGCCTATGTCTTGAGTTGGAAATTGGGTCCTGACTTTATCCCGTATTTGCTTCAGGTTTACTGGAAAGGAACCACATCGCTTAGGCACCTCGAGTTCGACATTTACGAGAAGTGGCTCTTTCTGTTTGAAAGCCGTTAGCCCGTGCGCTGTCGTGAGGGAATCGAGGTGGTATTTAAGCAGCCTGTCCCTATGAGCATCGATTTCAATGACTCCTGCCAAAGCGAGAGCGAGAGCGACCACGAAACGCACTAGGCAGCCGATCTGTGCGCGGCTCAAGGTCAATCTGGTGTTCTTATTTTTTGAACTCGAAAGGATCAATTGGCCTCCGCTGACGGAGAAGGCCTTGTTATGCACTACCTCATTGCGATATGGGAGCAGCCGACAAAAGAGAGCCTCCGAGTAAGAGTGTAGGTATTTTTGGGTAGTGAATAGAGGAGGATATTGGAGCGTGGAGTTGCTTTTGAGCAGGTTTAACTTGTCCTGAAAACCCCAAGGAACCTTCTTGATTTTCCCCGCGTTGTAATTCTCTTCAAGTATCCATTCGAAGATCATATCTAACATCTTGTAGGAGGCCGTAAACACAAGAGGGGTTATGGCGGTGGTTACTTGGGACGAAGTAACGAGTTCTGCCCCAGAATCCAGAATGACTGTTTCTAGCTCACCGCTCCTAATCTTGAACGTCGCGATGTCGGTGCCTCCGTTAAACACCTGGAATTCTGCCAGTTGATTGAGCAGCCAAAGCTCATAGTCCAACTTGCCCAATAGCTTTTGCCGCGCTCCATCGTCGTACATGAGATTGTCTCTTTTTAATAATTTATTCGGGGATGGTGGGCCTTCTGACACGCGGGAGCGCGATGCAACTTCGGCCGCTAGCTGAAGCGCTCCAAAGTACCCCCCATGTGCAGAAACTTTTTCACACCGCTCTGCACCCAATTCCTTTGCTATGCGTTCCATGTCCAGCGTCGTACTCATGGCTTACTCCTCTGAAAAATTTCGGAACGCTAGATACTCGTCTCCAATCACGAGCCCCACTTCTCCTTGACGTGCCTCACGTCCCATTCTTCGACAGAAACCCCCAAGTTGGGCAAGACGCTCAGGATCATTGAGATCATCGGGCGTCGTATAACAGTGAATGATGACCGGCTCATCCTCGACTAGTACTGCCCCCATTTCGTCATCGCGCCATACCCCTCTAGCCCTTGGAAATGCAGTAGCTCCTCCATATAAGCGTCCAAAGGTTCTGAGCGCCTCCGTTACCCAGTAATCTTGGTTTACCAATGTAATCCCGTCCCGTTCGACGCTCGGTATAAAAAGTACTACCAAGACCGCCTTGCGACTGACCTGCAAACCCGATGTCTCCACGCATACCTCTATTATTGGATTATTGATGAGGATGTCAACCGGACCGACATATCCAAAATCCCCATGCTATTCCCCTTGCGTATCAATTAGAATTTTGACCGCGTCAGTGCCCGCCGCCAGCCGGGCCAAGGCGTCGGGCAGCGCGTCTAAGGGAAGGTGCTCGGTAATCAGCTCGTTTAGCGGCAGTGCGCCGCTGGCGGCCAGCTCAATGGCGTGGTCGTAATCCTCGGGTTCGTACACGCGCACCCCGCACATCTTCAGCTCTCGCCAGAAGAACTGAAAGAGATCGATTTTGGGCGCGTCAGCGAAAATCGCCACCACCACGATCCGCCCCCGGACCTTGGCGAGCTGAGTCATCACCTCGGCCCCAGCCTGTGAGCCGGAGACCTCAAAGACCGCGTCGGCTCCCGCGCCCTCGGTCCAAGCTGCGACGTGGGCGACCAAATCCTCCTTGAGCGGATGGACGGTTTCCAGCCCCAGCGCACGGGCCGCCTTGAGCCGATAGGCATTGACCTCGGCGATCCGCACCTCGGCTCCCGCGTTCTGCGCCACCAGCGCATTGAGTAGGCCGATTGGGCCGCCGCCGATCACCACCACCTTCTCGCCCGGCCCCACCTCGCCCAAGCGCACATCGTGACAGGCGACCGCCAGCGGCTCGACTAAGGCACCCAGTGCGAGGGGCATGTCGTCCGGCAAGCGGTGCAGCATATAGGCCGGAACCGTCCACGACCCCTGAAAGGCCCCAGGGCTGTCGATGCCGATGAAGTTCAAGTTCTGGCAGATATGGCCATTGCCAGCGTTGCAGGCGGCGCACGCGCCACAAGCCTCTAAGGGACGCACTACGACCGGATCGCCCACGACCCAGCCTTGGACGTCGGCCCCGACTTCCGCTATCCGCCCGGACATCTCGTGCCCAATGACTTGGGGCACGTCAATCCGACCGTCCTGATGGCCGAGGTAAATGTGGATATCCGTGCCGCACACGCCGCAATAGGCCACCTCAATTCGCACCTGACCAGCACTGGGGGATTGTACTCGGCACTCGCCGATTTCGACCGTGCGGTCGCCGCAGTAATAGGCCGCTTTCATCGCAGATGCCAATCCGCGTCTGCGAGCGCCTCGTAGATCACGCCGCCCTCCACCTGCTCGGGCATGGGGATGCCCAGCAAGTAGCACAGGGTCGGCGCGACGTCCACCGCTCGCACCTGCCGCCCGAGCGCCAGCCCTTGCTTTACGCCGGCACCGGCTAGCACGAACGTGCAGTGCTGCCCGCCAATCCCGAGTGTGGCCGAGGGCAGCTGCTTGCCGTGCGCTCCGTCGTATTCGGGCCGCAGCGCATAGACCACGTCGCCGACGAGCTCGCCCGACAGATTGACCATCTCCGCGTCTTCCCTCGTCAGTGCGAGGGCAAAAGGACAGCGTCCGGTCTGGGGATGGCGATAGGCGTGGAGGGCTTCGATGAGGTCGAGCCGCGTTTGCTCATAGGCGCTTGGCTCGACGATCCCAGTAGGCTCGCGTCCCTTGAGATTGATGAAGATGTGGACCAGCCCCACGTTGGCCGCACGCGTCCGCTGCCAATCGATCTGTTTTTTTTCTGCGTCCGCATACACCAAAAAGCCCGCCCGTTCCAGCACCGCGGCGATATCGACCGGCCGGTGTTGGTTGGGGGTGCCGCCGTGATCGGAGACGACCGCAACGACTGTGTCGTCGTCGGCCAGCGCGACGACGCGGCCGATCATGCGATCTATGGAGGCGTAGGTCTGGGCCACGCCCGTTTGGCAGCGCGCTAGGGTGTGCGCGTCGGTCCCGCTGCATTCGTCGGCCTGCGACAGGAAGAAGTGGCTGGTGTAGTCCGAGGCGTGGGTTTCGATGAACAGTACGTCCCAGTCGTTGCTCGCCGTCAGGTAGTGAGCTACATCGGCCAACCGCTGGTGGTGGAAGTCCAATAGCTCGAAATAGGTCGCGTCATCAACTACGCCCAAAGCATCGCGCCCTGGATTCTGTAGGAAATTGCCGACGTGTTCGTCGATCTGCTGCGCCACTTCCGCCGGCTGGGTGTAGCCGGTCGCCGGCCAGACCTGCGGCACAAAAAGCTCAAAGACATCGCCTGCTGCGCTCAAGCTGACGAGCTTCATGCACAGGTAGCCCTCTAGCATCTGCCCGTCAATCTCAAAGCCGTCCTTCCACCACTCGGTCCACTGGCCCACCGCCAACTCGGCCACGGCGTCGCGCGCATCGCGGCTGCGGCAGACGAGCAGCCGGTCGTAGCCCTCGTCGGCAGCGGCGTATAGTAGGCCGTAGAAATGCTTAGGCGTCCCCTCCCGGCCTAAGTGCATATCCGGTCGCCCGCGCTTGAGCGGCTCGATGACCAGCACCACTTCTTTTGGCGGCAGCGCGGAGGTGGGTGCCTCTTGCCACCCTTCCGCCGGGACGAGTGCCACCGGATCGACGCTGCGCACCTTTTGCAGGGCGCTCGGGTCCAAGGTCTCGGGGTCGCGCGGTCCGCCGATCGGCCGGGGCGTCCAGACGCCGCCGACAAAGAGATGGTAGCCGGCGATTTGATGCACATTGGACACGCCCGGGCCGGTGCCTTCGACTTGGATGCCGGTCTGTACGGTCGGCGGCCAGGACATCTCCCACTTGACCAAGAGCGGCTTTTTGCCGGCCCGTTCGACCGTGTTCCACAGGTACTCGGCCTGCGAGAGCTGGGTGTTGATCCCCCACACTGTCTCGTCGAGGCGTCCGCCTAACTTGCGGATGTTGAAGTCCATTACCTGATGGGTTCCCGGCCAAGCCCCGGTCGAAGTGGCCGTCCAGCCGGGTGGCGTCAGGGTTGGAAAGACGCCGATCATGGGCCGCTTGACGCCCCGCGCCATGAGCTGACTCAAGTGGGGCATCTGACCTTGGTCCACCATGTGTTGCACCAACTCCATGGCGGCACCGTCCATGCCAATGACGATGGCGCGTTTGGCTGGGTTGTTCATTGATAAGCTCCTCGTTGCGGATGGTTGGATTGCGTCAGGTTTCTCGGTCCTTGCCATTTTCTGCAATTAGCGACTGCCATTCGAGTCAAACAGCTCGTGGTTCGTTGACTTCTTAGGCGGCTTGTGCATTTCGTCTGGGACGGTCGGCAGTTCGGCGGCTTGGAAGCAGTCGGTGGCGACGACGGCTTTGAGTAGCCGCTTCTGTTCGGGATAGTACTTCACCGTTTCTTCCAAAACCCAGAGCAATTCGAGTAATTCCGTGGTAAACTGGCTGGTCCAGTGTACAGGGCGGAGCGCGTCGAGGGGAGACGACTTCTTGCCGGCCCCTTGCTTCATGCGGTACTTGAGCCAAGACGGCACGACCTTGAGGCCCGAAACCTCAAATTCGTACACCGCGGGTACAACGGGCGCGAACGTACCTGGGCCGATGTGGAGCGTTTGGGTCTCTTCGTTGTAAGCGAATTTTTCGGGGTAGCCCTCGGCGTCGCCGGGAACGGCTTTAGTGCATTTGGTCGCACCGGGCGGAATGCGACCACCGGTCTGTCCTTTGGGAACAAAACGCTCGCATCGGCAAAGCCTTGTAGCGCCTCGTAGATCACTTTGTGATGGCCTTTCTGGAGGTGTACCTGACGGTACGCATCCTCGGGGTGGGCTACAAACCCAAGCGCTCGTACTGCTCCGGCGGTGCTTCGCACGCTTCTAGCTGCTCGCGCAACAGCCCCTGCATCCGCTGCTCCAGCACTGCGTCGTCGAGCGGGGCCTCCTGTCGCGGGTCTTGCTCCAAGTCGAAGAGCAGGGTCCCGTACTCGTGCTGCTTGGTCCGCGGGTGTCCTTGCGTCCGCAGCAGCCGACAGCCCTTGCTAAAACCAAACGGCTCGGCTAGCTCCACGTCGGCGAATTCATCGACTGAGAATAAATCGCGCATGTGCGTGGGCATGAGCGTGTAGTTGTACAGGGGCTGGTTGTCGGGCCGGGTGGGGGCGCGCATGTACACGTAGCGGCCATCGGTGACGTTCACCTGCCCGCCGTGGTTGCCGAAAATCGCGGCCTCGCGGACGGGTGAGTCGCTCGCGCAGACCTCGCGCAGGCTCTGGCCCAGCATGTCCGCGGTCGGCTCCACCCCGAAGAGGTCCAGCAAGGTCGGCCCCAAGTCAATTGACGGCTGCACCAAGCTCTGCCGCCGCTGGCCCGCTTGGCCGCAGCGGGGGTCCCAGACAAAGAACGGCGTGTTGGACAGCTCGCGGTACCAAGGCATCTGCACCTTGGCCCACAGGTCGTGCTCCCCGAGCAGGAAGCCGTGGTCGGTCCACGCGATGAGCATGGTGTCGTCCCACAGCGCCAGCCGATCCATCTGGTCGAGTATGTCGCCGAGGCGGGCGTCGCACATGCTCAGCAGCGATGCGTAGTGGCCCCGGCATTGATCGACGAGTGCTTGCTCTTCGGTCACTGGGCCGTAGGTCGGCCAGTCGAACAGCAGGGACGAGCGGTTCTTAAAAAGCTCCGGGTAGAGGTCTTGGTATTGGCGCTGGGTGAAAAACGGCTCGTGCGGGTCAAAGGTCTCAATCTGCAAAAACCAGTTGTCTTCTGCGTGGTTGCGGCGGATGAACTCGACTCCGGCCTTGAAGGTTTGCGTTTGGGGCTGATCCTCCTCGCGGCGCATGTATTGCCGGTTGACGCGGTCTTGGCGGTGCCAGATGCTGCGGCCGGCATTGCTCGCGTGCGCTTCTACGGGCGGCGGGTCGGCCACCTGCCCGATCCACGGATCGCCCTCTTGGCCGCGGAAGAACTGCCAAGTGCTGTACTGGGTGTGGTACGTGGCCCCGCCGGCCTCCCAGTAGTGGTAGTGGTCGCTGATCAGGTGCGACGAGACGCCGGCGTCGCGCAGCATCCGCGGCGTGGAGTCGTCGAAAGGCTCGAGTGGTCCCCAAGAGCGGTGGAGAAAGTTGGGCCGCCCGGTGTGCAAATCGCGGCGCGCCGGCATACACGGCATGGAACAGACGTAGCTTGTGTCGAAGGTGAGAGACCGCTCGGCGAGCCGCTGGAAATTGGGCGCGTGCGTCCAATCGCAGCCGTAGGGCGGCAACTGATGCCGGTTGAGCGAGTCGAACATGACCATGATTGCTTTCATGCGTTTACCTCGTGTAGGAGTTGGACGGCTTGCTGCCCGCGCTCGGATTCAGGATCGCGCCGCGCAATGCGCCGCAGTTGGTACAAGGCCCGCTCGTCGCCAGCCCGCGCTAAGGACAGGGCCTCGGCAAACCCTTGATCCCCCCACCGGGACAACTGCGGCACCACTTGCAGGTCTAGGTCCTGCCAATAGTATTGCAAGGCTTTGCTTTGCCAGCCCGCATAGCAGGCTTCCCAGTTAAAGCCAGTGACGCCGCTCAGATGCGGCTCCAGCATGTGCCGCGCAATCGGCTCGTCCCGCGCCTGATAGCGGTTGTCGAGCGAAAGGCGCAGGCGATCTTCCGCGTAGTTGGGCAGGGCTTGGTGGACGGTCAGGCTCGGAAAGATCAGGGCGTCTCCCGCTTCGTAATCTGCGCTGAGCCAGCGCCCGGTCAACTCGGCTTCATCTACGGCCAAGCCACCGGCCCCCAACGAGAAGTGGTGTTCCCGCACCTTGCCGATCTCGTGCGACTTAGGCAGCACCGCCAACCCCCCTAACTCCAGCGGACAATCCCCCACGGGGGCCCAGAAAGTATAGGTATTGAAACTGCCTTGGAAGTGGACGAAGTCTTGGTGCTTGGGCGTGGTGTGCTCGGTGTATTGGGGAAACCACAGGCGGGCGATCTTCTGGGGATGCGGCAGGACCGGGCCGGCAACTACTTGCTCCATCACGGCTAAGACCTCCGGCCAATGGCCGGCTTGGTGGAAGGCCTCCAAGCGGTACACTCGGTGATACACCTCGGCGTATTCGGGGTCGCCTTCAGTACACTGCGCCCCAATCCGCGCAATGCCGTCCATGGGATCCGTGCCGGCGACCAACCACCCGGCCTCCAGCAACACCTCGGCCATCTCCTGCCGCAGGGCCAGCAGCTTGTCTTTGGCCATGATCTGTCGCAAAAAGATGTACCCTTGTTCGTCCAAGCGCCGCCGCAGCTCGGCACTGTCCCCGAGGGCATCGTTGGCCTCTTGCAGCGGGCCGATTTCTCTCGCGTCTTTTTCTGTCATCAGGTTGTCCTAACTCGCCGCTGGCTCGACGTCGTTTTCCCGAAACCCAGCCACGACGATGTTGTTGCTGCGCTCCAGCACATTGTCTTGGTCGATCCGCTGCGGGTTGTCCGCAGCCCGCCCCACCGGCCGCAGGGCCGTGCTGTGATAGCCAAAGCGCACGGACTTGCGCCAAGCGTCCGTGCGGTTGCAATCCGACCAGTGGATCGTCTGGTAGCTGAAGAAGATCACGTCGCCGCGCTGCGCCGGCACGGCGACGCTGTCGAGGTGCTCGGGATGGTACTGCTCGGGCGGCAGATGCGGGGCCGTATCCGGCCCCAGCACGTGCTCCAGCGGCCCCTGCTCGTGGCTGCCCGGCACGACCATCAGCGCCCCGCTTTCCAGCGGCGTGTCGTCTAAGTGCAGCAAGCAGTCCACAAAATCCGGCCCGTCGTGCGGGTAGAACGGATAGTCTTGGTGCATGGGAAAGGGCGTGCCTTTCTCCGGCGGCTTGGCGTGCAGGACCGTGTGGTGCCACTGCACCGGCCCGTCGATGAGCTGCCGCACGCAGGCGATCATCGGCTCGTGGAAGAGGACTCGGCCCCAAGCGGCCGAGTAAAAGTGCGGGTTGTGCATGAAGACCGCCCGCGTGTTGAGCCGGTCTTCTTCGTCGAGGTAGCGATCGCGCCAAGGGCCGACCCAGCCGATGGATTCCTGCCCCCACTGCTCGATCACCCGCACCATCTCCGAGGCCAGCTCTGCGGTTTCCTCGGGCGCGAAGAGCTGGGCCACCTTGAGATAGCCCTGTTCGCGATATTGCGCCACCTGCTCCTTGCTCAGCATGTCTAGCTCCTTTGGGAAAGTTCAGTGGCAAGCGCCACTAATTGGTCTGTCAAGTAAATTTATTGCCTTACTGCACTGGATTCCCACTTGCGCGGAAATGATGGGGGTCGTTCCCGCGCAAGCGGGCTTCACCGCGCCTTTAGGCGCGACATCCAGCCGAGCACAGAAACGATAAAAAAGGGTCGCTAACTTTGTTGACAAACCACTAATCATTCTTCTATGACGCGCATGACGCGCCTCACCAGTTCGCTTCAGGATGATGCGCCCCTGCTCATATCCGGTCTCGCAGACGCCTTCTGTTGACCCATTTCGGCGCCAAGCTCTTCCGCGTCTTCCGTTGCGGTCAGTACGCGGATGCGGGCAAGGATCGTCGCGACGGTCTCGGTTGCCGCGGCGAGCAGCGCAAAGCGGTCGTCGAGGACCACCTCCGCGCCGGCATAGCGGTATCGCACCGCATACTCGGTCAGCCACGTCAGCCGCTCGCCAGCCGAGGTGGCGTTTTCGGCCGGATGCTGGCGCACAATCGCCATCAAATCCGCCAAGTCGTGGGTATTGCGGTAGTCGGCATCGAGCGCGGAAATCCAGCCCTTCAGCGCATTTTCAAGGGCCTGCTGCGCGTGAAAGCCAATGGCTTCCTGAGCAGAATTTGCCTCTACCAGAACTTTCAGAACGCCGAGTTCCCGCTCGGCATTGGTCATGCGCTGCCGTATGTCGGGCCAGTTGGTCGGTTGCGGGTTGTCGTAGGTCACTTTGTCTCCATTGGCGTCCAAGCCATCGCGGACGGCTTGGCCAGCCACGTGGTTGCGCGCCCGACGACCGTCGTGAAAGGCCCCTGCGCTCATGCGGAGCAAATCGACGCCGATTGAGTGGTCGTATAGTTCCTCGACTTTGCGGTGGGCTGCCGCACGGCTGCGTTGGTACGTCTGCTGGTTCACCGGACCGGGGCCGGTGATGATGAGCAGGTCGATGTCCGAATCCGGGTTGAAGTCGCCCCGGGCGCGGGAGCCGAACAGGATGACCCGGTCTGGGTGAACCGCCTCGCCGACGGCGCGTGCGACCGCGCAGGCTTTTGGGTCGGGAGGCCGACGAGTGGGCGGCGTTGGCATGGTCAACTTCCTGTTTCACCTTTGCAGGGTGCGAATGATGCGCCCCTGCTGGTCAACCACGTAAATCGGCTCCCGCTGTTGGCCGATTTCGCAAGTATCGCGCTATTCTGTCGTTGATTCATCCGGTCTCGCGGACGCCTTCTGTTGACCCATTTCGGCGCCAAGCTCTTCCGCTTCCATTGCGGTCAGTACGCGGATGCGGGCAAGGATCGTCGCGACGGTCTCGGTTGCCGCGGCGAGCAGCGCAAAGCGGTCGTCGAGGACCACCTCCGCACCGGCATAGCGGTATCGCACCGCATACTCGGTCAGCCACGCCAGTCGCTCGCCAGCCGAGGTGGCGTTTTCGGCCGGATGCTGGCGCACAATCGCCATCAAATCCGCCAAGTCGTGGGTATTGCGGTAGTCGGCGTCGAGCGCGGAAATCCAGCCCTTCAGCGCATTTTCAAGGGCCTGCTGTGCGGTAAACCCAATCAGTTCTTGCGAAGACCGGGGGTTTTCTGTGAGAACGTCCAAATCGCTGAGGTAGCGCTCGGCATTGGTCATGCGCTGCTGTATGTCGGGCCAGTTGGTCGGTTGTGGGTTGTCGTAGGTCACTTTGTCTCCATTGGCGTCCAAGCCATCGCGGACGGCTTGACCAGCCACGTGGTTGCGCGCCCGACGACCGTCGTGAAAGGCCCCTGCGCTCATGCGGAGCAAATCGACGCCGATCGAGTCGCCGTATAGTTCCTCGACTTTGCGGTGGGCTGCCGCGCGGCTGCGTTGGTACGTCTGCTGGTTCACCGAACCGGGGCCGGTGATGATGAGCAGGTCGATGTCCGAATCCGGGTTGAAGTCGCCCCGGGCGCGGGAGCCGAACAGGATGACCCGGTCTGGGTGAACCGCCTCGCCGACGGCGCGTGCGACCGCGCAGGCTTTTGGGTCGGGAGGCCGACGAGTGGGCGGCGTTGGCATGGTCAACTTCCTGTTTCACCTTTGCAGGGTGCGAATGATGCGCCCCTGCTGGTCAACCACGTAATGTTCTTGCCGATGTTGAAGCCGCTGGTGACGTCGTCCATGGTGAGCGGCGATACCCCGGTGATGAACAGCCGCTCTAGGCCGCCGCGGCTTCGCCCTGCTCCGGCCTTCAAGGTGGCGAAGAAATTGCGGTAGAAGCCGCCGTGGGTGAACGACTGATAAGCCGCTTCGCCGCGATAGGCCAGCACCGCGTTGGCAAAGTTGTCGTACTCGTCGATGAGCACATAAAGCGGAATACAAAAATAGCGCGGCGAGTTTGGCGTCAATGGAGGGCGGCGAGAGGATGTGCTGTCTCGCCTCTTGGGGAAACAGGTCTCGATTTCGTCTTAGTGCGTGGTTGAGTTCCAAGTGGCAGTACGTCTCAAAGCGCTCCTGCAAGGTTTCCAAGGTGTCGTCAAAAGTCGAAAAGTCAAAGCGCAGCACGACGTAGCGATGGCGGTTTTCCGTCGGCTGCCGCCCCAAGTGGGTGCCGCCTAAGACAGCCTCGAATTCGTCGGCTCCTCTGCGGTCGTAGTAATTTTCCAGCAGGGAGACCCAGCAGGACTTGCCCATGCGACGGGGGCGAATCATAAAGGCATAGCGTTCCTCTTCGAGCGAGGAGACGAAGCGCGTCTTATCGACGTAGAGGCGGTTTTCCAAGCGGATAGCGCGGAAATCGGCCCAGCCGTAGGGAATGCGGGGGTAGGATGCAGGCATGGAGACTTTAATCGACTTCTTCTTCGGCCCTTTTTTGCAAGGCGCGCATATAAGCCAATGTATAGGCCGTGCCCAACCGCCCGTCGTCGCCCATCTGCGGGATGTGATCTGGGATCAAGGTGCCGTCGTACCCGACTTCGGCCAGCGTGCGCATGGCCTGATACATGTCGAAATAGCCGTCATCGACAAAGGTCTCGACAAAGTGCGGCAGGGGCTTGTCAACATTGCGATAGTGGACCTTGAATATCTTGCCCTGCCCGCCGAAATAGCGGATCGTCTCCACCACGTCGCGGCCCATGGCCGCGCCCCCCTCTAGCCAGCAGCCGATGCACAAGCACATCCCCACGTTGGGGCTGTCGGCGATTTCGAGGGCGCGTTGGTACCCGGCAAAGCTGCTGAAAATGGGCCGCGGCACCCCGCCCAACAGCACCCCGGGCGGGTCGTCCGGGTGAATGCCAATGCGGACGCCAGCCTCCTCGGCGACCGGTGCTATTTCCTTGGCAAAGGAGGCGAAGTTGTCCCACAACTCGTCCTCGGTGTATTCTCGGTCGTGCGTCAGGCCCGCGCCGGTAAAGCCGCCGCCGGAAGCCTCGGCGAGCCGCGCTAGGTCAAAGGCCCGCGCCCTAGAGCCGCCCCGGGTCTGCTCCGGCGGCGTACTCCACACGCTGTTGGCCATGTGCGCGTATGTCGTGTAGGGGATGTCGGCTTGGCCCAAGTTGCGGATGTGCGCCTTGTACTCGGCGACTTTCTCGTCGCGGTTGGGCAGGTTGAGGGTGATCGCATCCACGTTGTGGACGCTGCCATTGCCCAAGCCGTAGAGCTGGATGCCGCCGCGGGCAAAGTGCTCCCGGCGGCTGCGGTAGTACTCGGGGCTGGCCTTGGCTGGGTCGATCCAAGTCACGGCGTATTCGACGCCCATCTGCCGCACCAAGGCCATTTCCTCCTCGCCCGGCTCCGGGGACATCTGGGCCGCGACCTTGAGGCCGGGCACTATTTCAATGTGGCTTTTGACGGCCATGATGATCTTCCTTTCGCTCCAAAGGACAAGGGTGGGATTGCGCGGCAAATCTAAGGCCCGAGCCGCGTGCTATCAACAGAGGAACGCAAGCGATAAATTGAATATGTCGCTATACTTTGCAAGCGGAAGGGATGCGTGCAGAATGCAGAATAAATTCATGCGGCGTCCGGCCCCAATCGTCACGCTGACGACGGATTTCGGCTGGGGCGATTACTATGTCGGCGCGATGAAGGGCGCCATCCTGCGCATCGCACCGGAGGCCCATCTCGTGGATATCTCCCACCAGATTCCGTCCCAAGACGTACTCGCCGCGGCCTTTGTTTTGCGCCACGCCGCGGGCGAATTCCCGCCCGGCACCGTGCATCTAGCCGTCGTCGATCCCGGCGTAGGTACCCGCCGACGCCCCCTCGCCCTCCACAGCAACGGCCACTTGTGGGTGGGACCGGACAACGGCCTCTTCAGCTTCGTCCTCGACCGCGCCGACACCCGGATCCACGAGATCGCCCGGCGCGACCTCGGCCGGCCCGACCCGAGCAGCACCTTCCACGGCCGCGACCTCTTCGCTCCGCTGGCCGCCCACCTCTGCCGCGGCTTGGACCTCGCTGCGGTCGGCCCGCCGGTGGCCGATCCGGTGCGCTTGGCCGCATCCGCACCTTGTAAATCGGCTGGCCGCATCGCCGGGCACGTCATCCACATCGATGGCTTTGGCAACTTGGTGAGCAACATTGCGGCCGCCGACATTGCGCCGTGGGGTCCAGCGCTGTGCATCCGCCTCGGTGCGCACGTACTCACGCAGCTTTGCCGCACGTACGCGGACGTCGAGCCGGGCGCGCCCCTCGCCTTGATCGGCAGTGCCGGTCTGTTGGAAATTGCGGTCAACCGCGGCCATGCCGCCCGTCAACTGGGCGTGCAACGTTGCGCCGCCCTTGTCGTCGAAAAGCTCTGAGAAAGAAAAAGTTATGTCTAGTGCCCCCCTCATCGTCAGCATTTCTGGGATTCGCGGCCTCGTCGGCCAGTCGCTCACCCATGAAGTCGTCGCCCGCTTTGCCGCGGCCTTTGGCACCACCTTGACGCCGGGGGACACCGTCGTCATCGCCCGCGACACGCGCCCGTCTGGAGCGGCTTTTGCCCAAGCAGCGGCCGCGGCTCTGCGCCAGACGGGCTGCCGCGTCATCGACTTGGGCACGTGCTCTACGCCCGGGGCCAAGCTGATGGTCGTCGCGCTCGCTGCCAAGGGCGCGATCATCATCACCGCCAGTCACAACCCGGCCCCTTGGAACGGCCTCAAGTTAGTGCGCGCCGACGGCGTCTTCCTCAATGCGGAAGAGGGCGCGCGCGTCGAGGCCCTATTCCACGCGGGCCAGTTTCGCCGGGCCGCGTCCGGTGCGCTGGAAACGCACGACCCAGACGCCGTGGTGGCGCGCCACGTCCAGCGGATTGCGGACTATGTCGATGCCGACGCCATTCGCCGGGCCGGGTTCAAGGTGGCCGTCGATCCCTGCAATGGCACGGGGGCCTTGTTGGTTCCAAATCTGTTGGACGCCTTGGGCGTCGAAGCCACCCTCATCAACGCCCGGCCCGACGGCGATTTTGCCCACGACCCGGAGCCGGTGCCCGCCAACCTCGTCCAACTCGGCCAAGCCGTGCGCGACAACGGCTGCGCCATCGGCTTTGCCATTGACCCGGACGCCGACCGCGTCGCGTTGGTCGATTCGAGCGGCGCACCCGTGGGCGAAGACTACACGCTCGCGATCGCAGTGCAAGCGGCTGCGGCCCGGCGGCCTGGTCCGGTCGTCACCACGCTCTCCACCTCGCAGGCGGTTACAGACGCGGCCGCAGCCCACAACTGCCCGGTCTTTCTCACGGCGGTCGGCGAGGTCAACGTGGTGGAGAAGATGATGGTCGAGCGAGCCGTCATCGGCGGCGAGGGCAATGGCGGCGTCATCGTCGCCCAAATCGGCCCCAGCCGCGACGCGGCCGTTGGCTTGGCCCTAGTGCTGGAGGCCATGGCCCGCAGCGGCCAATCCCTTGCAGAACGGGTCGCCGCCCTGCCCAGCTACGCCATTGACAAGCGCAAAATTACTTGCACCCCAGAGCAGCTAGCCGCCGCCCTTGCCGCGCTGCGCGGACGCTACCCCCAAGCATATATCCACCCGGTGCGCGATGGTTCCAAGCTCTACTTGAGCGGGCAGCTCGAATGTCCTTGGATCCACCTCCGCGCCTCCAATACCGAACCCATTGTCCGCGTCATCGCCGAGAGCGGGAGTGCCGTAGAAGCCGCCCTGCTCTGCGACGAGGTGGAAGGGTTGTTTGCGTAATTGAACAAGTGTGCGAATAATATGCCCGGTCATCTCGACATGGGCGCAAACCGAAATTACAGGAGCCTGATTCCATGAAAACCCTCGTTGTTCATTCCGTCTTTTTCGCGTTAATCGGCCTCATGCTTTCGCCGCTGGTGGCCCATGCGTCGTCCTCGTCCGCCGACAACGTGCAGAAATGCGCGCCGTTCGATTACGAGCAGTGGCGGCGCGATAATCCCCGCCCGGCGGGCAAGGCACTGGCGGCTCTGAACAGGGGCGAACCGCGCACCGTGCGGATGATCTACTTCTTGCCCAACAATCGGCCGTATCGCGCCGCAGCGGTCGATACGATGAAACTGAGGATGCGCCAAGTGCAGGACTTTTTTGCCGAACAGATGAGAGTGAACGGACAAGGTAACACAACCATCCGCTTTGAAGCGGATGCCTCAGGCGAGCCGCTGGTGCTGCGCGTTGATGGACAACACCCCACTCGGTACTACAACACTGATCGCACGGTTGATAAAGTACTCGACGAGATCGACCCATCTTTCGATATGGAGGCGAATGTCTATTATATCGCCATTGACAACGGTAACTACGTAATTTATAACGGCGACGAACTGGTCGGAGGAGTCGGGAGTCGGTGGGAGAAAGATGGGGGATGGGGGATGGTTCCTATCAGGGCGGATTTCGGAACGGTCGCCCACGAACTGGGCCATGCCTTCGGCCTGTCGCACGACTTCCGCGACGATAACTACGTGATGTCGTATGGCTATATAGCGGATTGGGCGTGGGCCGATCACTGGTTGTCTGCCTGCAATGCCGAATTCTTGGCTGTACATCCCTACTTCAATGCCAATATCCCGGTTGAAGCGGGATCGTGGCCTACTTTTGGAGAAAGAACTTCGTCTCCTATACAGACCGCAGGGCACAACCAGCATCCTGTCCGAACCAAAGTCCGAGATCCAGATGAGTTGCATCAAGCAATCCTGTTCACTGTGACACAAGCTCCCCATTTTGCCGAGGGATCTTTTGAGGTGAAGGCATGTCGTGGGTTGGAGGGTCGAAGAAATCCCGTCGTTGAATTTGTTTATGACGGCAGGGCTCCATCCCAGCCAGAATCGGATTTTAACTCTTTTGAGACCCAGGAGTTGGTAATAGGGGTTGTGGATGCTTTAGGTGACGATGGTTATTCTGAAGTTTTTGAACTCGTCAACAATGAGTTCAGAAGGCCGATCTCCACGGTTTCCTTTGACCGGTGGCTTTCTCCGGTGGTTTTTTCCTCCGACGGACGGCTGTTGGCTTTAGAATCATCTTTTGAAGATGACAAGGTTACGCTGCTGGACGCGACGACGGGCACAGCGGGCACAGCCATCGCCACCCTTCCTCCGTGGGCTCCTGTTGAGGTTTGGGCTTTATCCCCCGACGGCAGGCTGCTGGCTTTAGAGGTACCGAATCACACGATTGTGCTGTGGGATATAGCGAGCAGTACGCAGCATGTCGCCACGGCTCCCGCGCATCAGCAAGACGAGGATTTTCCTGATAATCCTGTGGTTTCTTCTTTGGCCTTTTCCCCCGACGGCAGGCTGCTGGCTTCCGGAGGGATTCGCGATTTCAAGCTGTGGGACGTAGCGAGCGGGAAGCATGTCGCCACGGTCGCCTCGTTTTCCACGGGAGATTTTAGTGGCTCGATAAGTTCCTTGGCCTTTTCCCCTGACGGCGAGCTACTAGCTGCGTATGATGCGTGGGGGACGGTTACGCTGTGGAACATGGCGAACAGGAATCGTGTCGCCGAGATTGACGCGCATGAAGGCGGTTCTTGGGGTCATTCTTGGGGTCAAAGTAATGACTTGGCCTTTTCCCCTGACGGCAAGCTATTGGCTACGGGAGGGACAAGGGTGACAAAGGGGACGATTTGGGAGCCGGAGGAGGAAGAAGCGGAGGTTACGCTGTGGAACGTAGCGAGCAGACAGCCTGTCGCCACCCTTTACGGGAGTGCTCCTGTGTCCTTTTCTTCCGACGGCAGGCTGCTGGCTTCGGCTTCGCCGAGAAAAAGGATATGGCTTGATACAGATGGTCTGGAGGGTGGGGGACGTTCAGCGAGGCTGTATGGGGATGGGGGTGGAGTGGTTAAGCTGTGGGACGTGTCGACGGGCGAACCCTTCGCCGCCCTTTCTCCGTGGGCTAGGGTTGGGACGGTGGTCTTTTCCTCCGACGGATTGCTGTTGGCAGAGCAGTCGGGAGAAAAAGTCCATTGGACGGTCCGGCAGTGGGATGTTTCTGAGTGGATCGGCGAGCAGGCGACAACCCCCGTCGAGCCGGCCCGGCCCCAGACCTTGACGAAGGTTTCCGGCGAGGGACAAAGAGGCCTAGTCGGCACGGCGTTGACCGCGCCGTTTGTCGTTTCCGTGCTGGATCAAAACGGGTCGGCCTTTGCCGGGGCGGTCGTCACCTTTTCCGTTACCGCCGGTGGAGGGACGCTATCGTCCACCACCGTTACCACCGATGCCAATGGTCGAGCCGCCACGACGCTAACGCTAGGCAGCGAGCCGGGGGCGAATACCGTTGCGGCCACCGTCGCGGGGCTGGAGACGGTGACCTTTACCGCTACCGCTACCGCTACCGCTACCGCCAGCGGGCAAACTCCCCATAGTCTGACGAAGGTTTCCGGCGAGGGACAAAGAGGCCTAGTCGGCACGGCGTTGACCGCGCCATTCGTCGTTTTCGTGTTGGATCAAAACGGGTCAGCCTTTGCCGGGGCGGTCGTCACCTTTTCGGTTACCGCCGGCGGGGGGGCGCTGTCGTCCACCACCGTTACCACCGATGCCAATGGCCGAGCCAGAAGCACACTGACGCTAGGCAGCGACCCGGGGACGAACACGGTTGCGGCTACTGTCGCCGGGCTTGAACCCGTGACCTTTACCGCTACCGCGACTGAGCAAACTCCCCATAGCCTGACCAAGGTTTCCGGCGAGGGACAAGGCGGCCCGGCCAGCACACAACTGGCGGCACCGTTTGTGGTTTCGGTGCTGGACCAAGACGGCTCCCCCCTTGCCGGCGTGGGCGTCACCTTTTCCGTGACCGCTGGCGGCGGGCTGCTGTCGTCCACCACTAATGCCCACCCTTGTACTGTTGAGTCCTCTACGTCATCGGCTACCGCTACCACCGATGCCAACGGCCAAGCCGCTACCCGGCTGACGCTGGGCAGCGATGCGGAGACCAACACGGTTGCGGCCACCGTGGAGGGGCTGGCGTCGGTGACCTTTACCGCTACCGCCGCCGAGCAAGCAATGCCCCACCGCCTGACGAAGGTCTGCGGCGATAGCCAAGAAGGCACGGCCGGCATACTACTGGACGAGCCGTTTGTGGTTTCAGTGTTGGATGAGAATAGTGCGGCGATGGCCGGGGTGGTCGTGTCGTTTTCGGTCACCGCTGGCGGGGGAACCCTGTCGGCGGCGATGGCCCCTACCAATGCCAATGGCCTGGCCTCAGCTTGGCTGACGCTGGGCAGCGATGCGGGGACCAACACGGTTGCGGCCACCGTGGAAGGGCTGAGGACGGTGACCTTTACCGCCATTGGGCAAGCGGATCCCCTCGCTAGTCTTTTCGATCTTTTTAACCAGAGTGGCAAGCGGGTAGCCCTGCCCGACCGCACCCACTTGCTGCCAAACGCGCCCAATCCGTTCAACAGCCAGACCGTCCTTTCGTACTTCCTGCTGAAACCGTCTCCGGTGCGTCTGGAAGTGTTCGCCCTGAGCGGGCAACGAGTAGCGGTTCTCCACCAAGGGTCGCAGCAGGCCGGCTACCACCGGCTCCATTGGGACGGTCGCGACGCCGCCGGGCACCCCGTAGCCAGCGGCGCGTACCTGTATCGACTGGCGACCGACGAGGCGGTCTTGACGCGCAAGCTCATTCTGCTGCGGTAGCTCGACAGCTCTAAACTCCAGAGGAACTGTTGGAAGAATAACTGAGGCGAGACAGCATCCCTTCGACTTTGCTCAGGACAGGCTCATATCTAAGGGGCCGTGCGTAACGTCAGTTAGTATTGAGAGCGATCCCGCGTTTTTCGAGATCGCAAAGGCCGCGATTGGCCACGCTGGAGGTCAACGGAGCAAGCAAGCCGGCACCGAAAGCCGGGGGACAGCCGGGCCCTCGTCTCAGGATCAACTAGCGGCGACAATATCCCCGTAGGAGCCTTTGACTAGCTGGTCGCTGGCGATTTCCAATGCCCGCATCAGGGCTTTGACGCGCTGGTGCGACTCCTCGATGCCCTTTTCTTCGGTCACCGCCTCTAGCTCGACGAACTGGCCGAGGCCCTTTACGTCGTCGAGGTGGATGCGCACGTTTTCCCACAGCCAGACTTGGCGCGTCTTCTCCACCTCAACCCATATACCGTGGATGTTGCTGAGGATGTTGCGCAGGCCCTCGGGGTCTTCGGTCTTGGCAATCTCGTAGTCGCTGCGCTTGGGGCCGGCCAGATCCTCGCGCTGGTAGAAAATCAGATGGCCTTCGTCGGTCCCCAACTCGCGCAGCT
This sequence comes from uncultured Latescibacterota bacterium, assembly GCA_958295495.1. Classification (GTDB taxonomy): domain Bacteria; phylum Latescibacterota; class UBA2968; order UBA8231; family UBA8231. Next base: position 3,581,543 of record OY282352.1, on the reverse strand, counting down.
TGAGCCGCCCGTGGTCAATGTTGAAATAGGTGTCCTTCTGGTGGAAAGTTCCCGCCAGCCCTGCGCCGAGGGCGTTGAGGTTTTCTTCGGCGCGCTCGACGTCGTGATAGTGAGCCTTGATCTCGATATTGGTCATGTTGTTTCGGGTTTCGGTTTCGTTGAAAGCGGCTTGAAATTTACGCCCGTCCCGCAGCCGGTGCAAACTTGCGCTCCACTTCCCAATACGTCAAAGTATAGCCCATGAAAGCCATAATTGTAGCTAACGACGCGGCCCACTCGCTCTGCTGGCAAGAAGTCCCAGACCCCACCTGCGGCCCGGGCGAAGTCCTCGTCGATATACATGCCACAGCCGTCAATCGCGCCGATCTCCTCCAACGCGCCGGCAAGTACCCGCCGCCCCCGGGCGCAGCCCCCTACATGGGCTTGGAAATGGCGGGCGTGGTCGCGGCCACGGGCGCGGCCGCAACGCAGTGGCAACCCGGCGACCGCGTCCTCGGCCTGCTCTCCGGCGGCGGGTACGCCGAGCGCGTGGCCGTTCCCGCCACCCATTTGCTGCCCCTGCCCGGCGAGCGCGACTTCACTTGGGGAGCTGCTATCTGCGAGGTCTTTCTCACCGCTTTTGTCAACCTGTTCGGCGAAGCCGGCCTGCGAGCGGGCGAGACCGCCCTCATCCACGGCGGGGCCAGCGGCGTCGGCACGGCCGCGGTGCAGTTGTGCGGCCAAGCCGGCGCCAAGGCGATCGTCACGGCCGGCACGGACGCCAAGGTGGCGTGTTGCCTAGCGCTGGGCGCGGAGTTTGGGGTCAACTACAAGGAGCGGGACTTTGCCGAGGCCATTCTCGCCCACACCGACGGGGTCGATGTGATCCTCGACATCGCCGGGGCCTCCTACTTGGCGCGCAATGTGCGGCTGCTCAAGTCCGGGGGCCGCCTCGTAGTCATCGCCGTCCTGACCGGGGCCGAGGCCCAGATCGACCTCTTGGAACTCCAGAGAAAGCGGCTGCGTCTGATCGGCTCGGTCTTGCGCAGCCGCTCAGACGCGGAAAAAACCGCGATCATCGCGGCCTTCAAAGAGCGCTTCTGGCCGCTGCTAATCAACGGGCGCATGCGAGCCGTGATCGAGGACGTGCTGCCCATTGAGCGCGCGGCTGAAGCCCAAGACATCCTGCGGCAAAACCGCAACATCGGCAAGGTCGTTTTGCAAGTGCGGCCCTGAGCCAAAGGAGCGAATATGAGTACTCGTTACCGCCACATCGAAGTGAGCGGTCCGCCGCGCGAGATGGGCCGCCAGATCGGAGAGGCTGCCCGCGACGAAATTCGCGGCTTTGCCGCCATTGCCCTAGAGCGCGTCAACAAGACCGTGCGCGTCTCGCCTGCCCGCGCCATGGATATAAGCCGCCGGAGTATGGATTGCGCGGCTGCGTACGCGCCCGACATGCTCGACGAGCTGCGCGGCATGAGCGCGGGCGCGGGCGTCGCCCTCGACGAACTGATGCTCTTGCAGGTGCGCAACCAGCTTTGCCCGGAGGAGGACGCGGCCTGCACGGCCTTTGCCGTCGCCCCCAAGCGCAGCGTTGAGGGCCGGGCGATTGCAGCCCAGAACTGGGACAACGACCCCGCGCTCGACCCCTTCACAATCGTGCTGACGCGCCGCCCAGAAGGCAAGCCGGCACTGATGAACGTCACCCAAGCGGGCCTGATCGCGTACATCGGCTGCAACGACGCCGGCATGGGCGTCTGCATGAACACCCTACCGGCCCCCAGCCGCCCGGTCGGCGTTCCGCACTACTTTGCCGTGCGCGCCATCTACGAACAGACCTCGCTCAGCGGCGCGGTCGCAGCGGTGCGCCGGGCCGATCGCGCCATTCCCGGCAACATCCTCCTCGCCACCCCGCAGGGGCCGGCCGATCTCGAACTCACCTTGGGCCACATCTACGTCTTGCGCGACGACGAGCTCGTCGTCCACACCAACCACTGCCTGCACCCGGAGCTGGTGCCGATCAATCGCGAATTTCCCGAACTGATTGAGTCTGGTCCGCGCCAACGCCGCATCGAACAGTTGCTCGGTCCCGAGCGGCTCGTGAGCATGGCGCAGGTGCAAGAGGCTCTGCGCGACCACGACCGACACCCGCACTCCATCTGCCGCCACGTCAACGACCATCCACAGACCGGCTTTTGGGCGAGCGTGTTTTCGGTGGTGATCGAAGCCGATCAAGGCCGGATGCACCTTAGCCGCGGCAACCCCTGCGCGGCCCCGTACGAAACGTATTCGCTCAACTGACAGGAGGCACTATGGGTACCCTGCACGGCACGATTATCGACGAAGTCTCCGGTAAATCGCTAGACGCCAAAGTCCACGTCCTCAACGCCTCGGGCACCTTTTCCCATCCGCCGGACTCCGTGCTGAAGCGCGGCCCGGGTACGCCGTTTTTCTTTTGCGATGGCGCGTTTGCCGTCGAGGTCAGCCGGGGGCGCACGGATGTGCTGGTCGAGCGCGGCACCGAGTACGAACCCTATCGCACGACCGTTGAGCTGCCCGCCAAGGGCCGCGTCGAGGTGGAGATTCCGCTGCGCCGCTGGTACCGTCCCCAAGAGGAGGCTTGGTATCCGGGCAACACGCACATTCACTACGACGAAAAGGAGACCCGGCCCGACGAGCGGCTCGGGATTGATTGCAGCGTCGAGGGGTACAACGTCACCTGCGTCAGCGTCCTCGACCGCCGCCAACTGCCCTACGCATCCAACAAGTATCCCATTGGCGTGATGAACGAATTTACGACCGCCCATCACGTCCTCGACATCGGCGAGGAAAATCGCCACTACGGAGACAACTCGCCGTGGGGATTTGGCTACGGCCACGTGATGTTGCTCAACATTCGCAACCTCGTGCAGCCCGTCAGCCGTGGCCACACCCTCGCCGGGCAATTCGACCCGGACTACCCGCCTTTGTGCTTTTGCTGCGACGACGCCCGCGAGCAGGGCGGCTTGGTCATCTGGTGTCACAACGGCCGCGGCATGGAGGCGCCGGTGGCCGCGGCCCTCGGCAAGCTCGACGCCTTCAACCTGTTCGACCCCTTTTGGATGGATCCGGAATACGACCTCTGGTACAAGCTCCTCAACTGCGGCCTACGGCTGCCAGCCTCGACCGGCACGGATTGGTTTGTGTGCTCCAACAACCGCGTGTACGTCCAAGTAGATAGGGAATTTTCCTATGCGCGCTGGATTGAGGGCATGAAACAGGGGCGGACCTTCATAACCAACGGCCCGGCTCTCCAACTCACACTTGACGAGCATCCCATGGGCGAGACCGTGGAATGCGGGAGCGGCACGGAATTAGAGGCCGAAGTGACCTTTAGCTCGTTTTATCCGCTGGAGCGCGCCGAGTTGGTGGTCAACGGCGCGGTCGTGCAGCGCTGGGAATGGCCGGCTGGCCGGCGCGAGGGCGCATTGCGCCACGGCTTCAGGGCCGCGCGCGACGGTTGGGTTGCCGCCCGCCTGTGGGGCGATTCGCGCGACAGCTTTGGCCAGTCCATTTACGCGCATTCGAGCCCGAGCTATTTCCGCTGCGGCGCACCGCCGGCCGAGCGCGCGGCGGATGCTAACTTCTTCCTCCGCTCGCTCGACGAGTCGCTCAAGTGGATCGGCACCTATGGCCGCTACAACAACGACCAGCAGCGCGAGGAGGTGCGGGAACTGTTTAGGAGGGGGCGCGAGGTGTACGCGGGGTTGGCTGGGTGAGCGGCCACCAGACGCGGGTGATTTCGCCGAACTCGCGCGGCGTGACAGTGTACACGGGTTTGTGCTTGATCTTCTTGCTTAGGCTGGCGAGGGCGGCTGGGGGGACGATCTGCTGGACGCGCTCTTGGCGGCGGGCAAAGAGGCTTTCCAAGACCTGCCGAAAGAAATCCTCGGACGGCACGGCAAACTTGGGCTTGGTGCGCTTGATGCGTACGAGTGCGCTCTCGACCTTGGGGCGGGGGACAAAGGCGTCTTTGCCCACCTGCTCGATCCACTCTACTTGGGCCAGCCGCCCAACCGCGACTCCGATCCGACAATAGCCCTGTTGGCCGACGGTGGCGCACAGCCGCTGGGCTAGCCGCTTGGGCAACATGAGCACGGCCCGCTCGAATCGCTGATTTAGCAGTTTGAAGACAAGCGGCAGGGCCGCTTGATACGGCAGGTTGGCCACCACCTTGTCAAAGCGCGGAAAATCCACGGCCAACGCATCGCCCCATAGTACCTTGAGATGCCCGTGTCGGCGCTGCAATTCCTTGAGACACGGAGCAAACTGGCGGTCTTGTTCTACCGCCACGACCCGCCCGGCTCTTTCCAGCAGCAACTGCGTCAGATTGCCGATTCCGGCCCCAATCTCCAGCACCGTATCCCCGGTCGCAATGTCGGCGCAAGCCACTTCTCGGCGCAGGACGGCGGAGTCGGTGAGGAAGTTTTGGCCGCGATTTTTCTTGGGGCGGATAGGGTAGTGGACCGCACCCGTTATCTCCGAATACCGATGCCCTTTTTTACTCACAATAATCCCCAAATCATACAAATCACAGTCCAGATTAGGGTGTGTGCGATAATTGCTCGTCGTGCGTAATTGGTCATTCCCGCGAAAGCGGGCTTCGCCGCGCCTTTAGGCGTGACATCCAGCAGGGCGGAGGAGTGGACTTCGGCTTGCGCCGGAGGAACCATCACAGCCTAGTGCGCTAAAAACCGCTCGGCCTCGATCGCCGCCATACACCCGGTGCCGGCCGCGGTGACGGCTTGTCGGTACACGGCGTCCTGCACGTCGCCGCAGGCAAAAACCCCGGGGATCGCGGTCGCGGTCGAGTCCGGGTTGGTGAGGATGTAGCCCTGTTCGCTCATGGCCAACGCGCCCTTGAAAAGCTGGGAGTTGGGCACGTGGCCGATGGCGACGAAGACGCCGTCGCAGGAGAATTCTCGCGTCTGGCCGGTGTGGGTGTCGCGCAGCAGCACGCCGCGCACGGCCAGCTCGCTGTCGGCTTGCAAAATTTCGGCGATTGTGGCGTTGGTTGCGAAGTCGATCTTGTCGTTGTCCTGCGCGCGTTTGAGCATGATTTTGGAGGCGCGAAACTCGTCGCGGCGGTGGACGATGGTGACCTTGGAAGCGAATTTCGTCAGGTAGGTCCCTTCCTCCATAGCCGAGTCGCCGCCGCCGACGACGACTAGCTCCTTGTCGCGAAAGAAAAAGCCGTCGCAGGTGGCGCAGGCCGAGACCCCGTGCCCCATCAACAGCCGCTCGGATTCCAAGCCGAGCAGGCGCGCCGACGCGCCGGTGGCAATGATCAATGAGTCGCAAGTGTACTGGGTGCCGTCGCTTTCGACGGCAAAGGGCCGCTTGGACAAATTGACCGCGGCGACCGTCTCAAACTTGCACTCGGCCCCAAAGCGCTGTGCCTGCTGGCGCATCAGATCGACGAGCTCGGGTCCCATGATGCCGTCGGGGAAGCCTGGGTAGTTTTCTACGTCCGTGGTAATGGTTAGCTGGCCGCCCGGCTGCAAGCCCTCCAAGACGAGCGGGGAAAGGTCGGCTCGCGCCGCGTACAGGGCAGCGGTCAGCCCGGCCGGCCCCGAGCCGACGACGACGACCTCGTAGTGGTGATTCGCGCTCATTGTTCTCCTTTTATTTTGCCGACACGGCTCAAAAGTTCTCTGCCCTCCAACCCGGCCAGCAGGTTGCCCACCGATCGCTCGGCCATGGCTTGGCGCGTCTGATGAGTCGCGCTGCCTAGGTGGGGTATGATGATGACGTTGTCCAGCGCTAGGAGGGGATGGTCGCGGGGGAGGGGTTCGGGTTCGGTCACGTCGAGGGCGGCGGCGTGGAGGCCGTTGCTTTGCAGGGTTTCCAACAGGGCATCGTGATCGACGACGCCCCCCCGTGCGGCGTTGACCAACACGGCCGACTTCTTCATCAGGCCTAGTTCGCGCCGGCCAATCATGCCCCGCGTTTGATCGGTCAGCGGCATGTTCAAGGTTGCGAAATCCGCTTGCTGGAGCAGCTCGTCCAGCCCGACGTAGCGCGCTCCGAGGTCGGCTTCGGCCTTGGGGTTGCGATGGCGGTTGTGGTACAAGATGGTCATGTCAAAGGCCAGTGCGCGGCGCGCTACTTGGTAGCCGATGCTGCCCAGCCCGATGATCCCGAGGACTTGGCGGTGGACTTCCTGCCCCAGCATGAAGCTCGGATCGTAGGCCACAAAATCCGAGCTGCGGGCAAAGCGGTCGCCTTGGATGAGGTTGCGCGCGCTGGCCAAGAGGAGGGCGAAGGTCATATCGGCCGTTGCGCCGTCGAGGACGTTGGGCGTGTTACCTACGGGGATGCCGCGCTCTTGGGCGGCTTGGAGGTCGATGTGGTCAATGCCTACGCCGAAGTTGCTGATGACGCGGAGCTCGGGCATGAGATCCATGTATTCGGCTGTGAAGGCGTAGTGGCCGTAGTTGTACACGCCTTCAATGGTGCGGAGGAGTTCGGCCGGGGGTTGCGGGTGCAGCGGATTCCAGCGCGCGATCTCGGCGTGTGCCTCGATCATGGGGATGATGGTGTGATACGGTTCGATTTCCGAGCGGATTAGGACTTTGTAGGGCATTTTTGCTCTCGAATGAAGTGAAAAACAACTATCCACATCAGCTTCTAAACTCCAAATAGCTGTTGACGCAACTCAGATTGGCTGATTTCCAGATACGCGGCAACCCTCGATAAAATCACGTGCAACGTGCCAACTTTTAGCTAGCTATGACGCGAGATTGATACGTGATGTTCCGGCCCTTTTTATGTTGGTAACTAGCCGTATATGGCTACCCTTTTGCCGGTTTGGCCTAGTCAGACATCCTAATACATATAAATTTTCAGGAACTTCTAAGCAAGCCTACCGAGGGCCGGGGATAGACCAAACGAGTCGGGGCAAGCGCGAAAGAAGTCTTGACGCAAGGGCGTAGGTGGCCGACGTTGGAATTTTGCCGTCCCTTTCAAGACGAGGTCCCATGCTGATTGCACATCCCAAAGGACACTATCGCTTTCTCCAAGGCATTGACCCCTATTCCTGTGGCGTCGTCTCCGAGCCGGGCTGGGAGATCGTCCGCGTCGCGCTCGCCGAACCGCTGCCTTGGCGCGAGGGCTTTGAGCGCGTGGATGCCTATCTCGTGGCGGAAGGCTGCGACCGCGACGCGCTCTGCGCGATGGAGCTGCGCTCGCCCGCGCCCTTTACCATGCAGGGATTCATCGACTTCAACCGCGATTACTGCGCCATTTTGCGGGCGTGGGGTTTGTACCTAGACGAGCTCAATCCAGTAGCTCGCACCAACGTCGCGCCGGCGTGCGATCCGCCGGCTGTGCCTTCGTTGTATGCCTTTTCCTACGCGATCCCCAATGAACGGATCAACCGCAAAACCCTGATCGTGGCCGGGGCCGGCGAGTTGCGGGATGGCCGCCTCGTGGCCGAGGGGATTATCCGCTCGGGCGATACTTCGCGCGCTGCCATGCGCGAGAAGGCCGCTTATGTGGCGCAGGTTATGGGCGAGCGGCTCGCGGGCCTCGGCGGGACTTGGGATCTGATCGACGCGGTTGACGTGTACACCATCTACCCCCTAGCGGAAATACTCGCAGAGATTCTCCTGCCGACGATGAGCGCAGCGCGGCGCGGCGGCGTGTGTTGGCACTACGCCCGGCCGCCGGTTGTGGACATCGACTTTGAGATGGATCTGCACGGCGTGGTCTCGCAGCGGATCGTCTGATTTTGTCGTCGGCATATATTCGTCATTCGTCCTGTGTATAGTTGACTCAGAGCCTACTTTTCCCATCGTACCCTGCGTCCGACGAGATTCACTAGGGCGTAGCCTATCTTTAGGGATTTTGTTGGGGCGACGCCATTTTTCGTATATTGGGGTTAAACTACCCCTATCTCACACCCCTGAGGAGGTCTTTTATGACTGACGCCGCCAATCCCAACCCGACCCCTTCCCCTGCGTCCGACGAGATTCACTGGGGCGTGTCCTATCTTAGGGAGGACATTCAGGACATGCGCCAAGATATGCGCCAACAAATTCAAGACGTGCGCCAAGATATGCACCATCAAATTCAGAACTTGCGCCAAGACATGCACCAACAGATCGGCTTGATCCACAGCCGCATCGACGAAACCAATAAGCGCATCGACGAAACCAATAAGCGCATCGACTTCCAGTTCAAATGGCTCATCACCACTATGGTGGCGATGACGGGCATCCTCATCGCCGTGATAAAACTCTAAACGCGGCCTCGCACGACCCCCGGCTCGCCTTCGTTGCCCACCCACACGAAGGCGAGCCGCTTCTAAGGCCGCCAGCGAAAGCATCGCATTCGCCAATCCATGCCAGCCCCGCACAAAGCCGCCACGTATCCGTCCGCCGGTTCCAAAGCCGCCAACTTCCACCGCCCCACCTCATCCGACCGCAAAAGCGCGGCCTCCGCCCCCAGCGACACCGCAAAGGTCCCGAGGCCAGCGGCTATGCCGTCGCCCCGCGCCTTGACATAGGCTTCCTTGCGCGTCCAGATGTGGTAAAAAGCTGCCCGCCGCTCCTCGGCCGGCACCTGCGCCAGCGCCTCCTGTTCCTCTTGCGAAAAAAAGCGCGCGGCGATTTGCTCGTGCGCGACTTGGGGCCGCATCCACTCCACATCGACGCCGACCTCGCGGGTGCGCGCTATCGCATACAGAGCCAGCTCATGGGTATGAGACACGTTGAAATGTAGCGTCCCCTCTTGCAGAAAGGGCTTGCCGTGTGCGCCGCGAGAAAAAGCCACCGCCCCAGGAGCTTGGCCGAGGTAGCACCCCAAGAGCCGGCGCAACATGGCCCGCGCCACCACAAAGCGCCGCTGATGGGTGCCGGAAAGCAAGCCGCCCGCCCGCTCGCGCTCGTCCGCGCTCAGACAAGCCGCGAGCGCGGTCACCTCGCCGGCCGCGTCCAAATCGACGCACCAGACGTGGATTTCATCGTCGCTGAGCCGAGGCCAGCTCGACGGAGTTTCCCAAGCGATAGTCATTAAAGGTTCACTTGACGCCATGGTTTATCGCATTCAAATTTCCAATTCGCAATTTCCAATTCGCAATTCCTAAAAAGGAGTGCCCCATGGCTGCCTTTTCCAGCAAAGACTATCCCAACTACACAGCCGACGGCAAGTACAAGGTCATCGGCACCCGCCCCATCCGCCACGACGGCGTCGATAAGGTCACCGGCGCAGCCGTGTACGGGGCCGATGTGCGCCTGCCGGGCCTGCTCTACGGCAAGGTCCTCCGCAGCCCGCACCCCCACGCCGAGATTCTCTCGATCGACACCTCCAAGGCCCTCGCGCTCGACGGGGTGCGCGCCGTGGCCACGGCCGACGACTTGGTCGAGACCGTAGATAAGCTGTCGCACATTGGCGAAACGACGGTCAATGTGCGCGAGATTGCCAAAAACTCGCTGGCCTCGGACAAGGTGCTCTATACGGGCCACGCGGTCGCGGCCGTCTGCGCGGTCAGCCCCCACATCGCCGAAGAGGCCCTCGACCTAATTGACGTCGAATACAAGGTTTTGGAGCCGGTCGTCGATGTCCGCGAGGCCATGCGCGACGACGCCCCGTTGCTCGACGAGGAGCGCACCACCCGCGCCCTCGGCGAGGACACCGGCAAGAAGAGCAATATCGCCACCCACAATCAGCACGCCATGGGCGACCTCGCCGCGGGCTTTGCCGACGCCGACGTGGTCGTCGAGCGCGAATTTCACACGGCCACCATTCACCAAGGCTACATTGAGCCCCACAACACGACCGTTTGGTGGAAGAAGGACGGCAGCGTCACCGTGTGGGTGAGCACACAAGGGCCTTTTGAGATCCGCTCGCAGGTCTCGGAAGTGCTCAACGTTCCCGTCTCCAAGGTCAAGGTGATTCCCTGCGAGATCGGCGGCGGCTTTGGCGGCAAGTTCCCTACCTATATGGAGCCAGCCGCGGCCATTATGTCGCACAAAACCGGCCAGCCAGTCAAAATGATCATGAGCCGCACCGAGGTCTTTCAAGGGACTGGCCCGGCTCCCGGCTCCTATATCAAGGTTAAGATGGGGGCCAAAAACGACGGCACCATCACCGCGGCCCACTGCTACATGGCCTATGAGGCCGGGGCCTATCCCGGCTCGGCCGTGGGGGCGGGGGCGTCGTGCATCCTCGCGCCGTACAACATCGCCAACGTCACCATTGACGCGTACGACGTGGTCGTCAACAAGCCCAAGTCCTCGGCCTACCGCGCCCCCGGGGCACCCAACGCGGCCTTTGCCTCTGAGAGCGTCATTGACGAATTGGCTGAGAAGATCGGCATAGATCCGCTGGAGATGCGCTTAAAGAACGCTTCCAAAGAGGGGACGCGCCGCGCCGACGGCACGGTGTACGGGCAGATCGGCTGCGAGGAAACCGTGCAAGCCGCCAAGGACTCGGACCACTATCACAGCAAGCTCGACGGCCCCTATCGGGGGCGCGGCGTGGCCGGTGGCTTTTGGTTCAACGGCGGCGGCATGTCTTCGGCTGCCATTGCCGTCAACGACAACGGCACGATCAATCTCACCGAAGGCTCGGTTGACATCGGCGGCAGCCGCGCCGCCATGGCCATGATCGTCGCCGAGACCTTGGGGCTGCGGGCCGAGGACATCAACCCTTCCATCCCGGACACCAACTCAATTGGCTTCACCGGCGGCACCGGTGGCAGCCGCGTGTGCTATGCCACTGGCCACGCCTGCTACAACGCGGCCGAGGACGTCAAGGCCGAGATGTGTCGGCGCGCCGCGCAGCAGCTAGAGGTGGCCGAGGGCGACGTCGAGTTTCAGGACAGCAGCTTTGTCTGCAAATCCGCTCCCGCTCAGCGGCTCACCTTTGCGGAGGTCGCCGCCAGCCAGGGCAGCACCGGCGGCCCAATCACCGGCAAGGGCACGATTAACGCTGGCGGCCCGGGCAACGCCTTCGCCGTTCACATCGTCGATGTGGAGGTGGATCCAGACACCGGCAAGGTCGATATTTTGCGCTACACAGCGGTGCAAGACGTGGGCAAGGCCATTCATCCCTCCTATGTCGAGGGCCAGATCCAGGGCGGGGCCGTGCAGGGCATTGGCTGGGCACTCACGGAGGGCTACTTCTACACGGACGATGGCCAGATGGCCAACCCCACCTTCCTCGACTATCGGATGCCGACCACCTTTGACATTCCCTTGATCGAGACGATTTTGGTCGAAGTGCCCAATCCGGCCAGCCCGCACGGGATCCGCGGCGTCGGCGAAGTGCCCTTGGTGCCGCCGATGGCCGCCATTGCCAACGCCATCTACGACGCCTTGGATTGCCGCTTGGGCGAGTTGCCCATGAGTCCAGACCGGGTCGTCGCCGCCTTGCAGGAACATCAACTCGTGGCGGCGGCTGGCTGAAAAGCCGTTGCAGGGCCGCCCGCTCGCGCCCGGCTTCCTCGCGAGGGGAACCGGGCGCTTTTACTTTTATTAGTTAGGGTCTGATTCGATTCCCTAACACTTTTGAAAAGCCGGCCCCTGTGCCGGCCGGGGTCCTTCCCGCGCTTCACCCTGTCTTTAGGCAGGACGAGCGGGCTTCGCGTGTCAGGGAATCAGAGTTAGGATTATGGCCGAAAACATCGCCCCCGGCGACTTTATCGACGCGCTGCTCCCGGTCGTCGGCCAGTGCGCCCGCGCCTCCCTGATTTTCTACGGCCAAGTCGCCGACATTGGCAAGGCCGCCGACACAAGCCTCACCGGCAGCAAGGCGCAGGACGCCTCCACGGCCTTCACGGTACTCGACGCGGCCGTGCAGGACATTCTCCTCGCGGTCGTGCTGCAGTACTTCCCGTTTGTGCGCTGCATCGCCGAAGAGCGCACGCCGCTCAAAAAGCACTTTGCTGGCAATGCCTCGCCCTATGCGGTTATCCTCGACCCCATTGACGGAACCCTGCACTTCAAGCGGGGCGACGCTCCTTATCACATCTCTATAGGGTTGGCCTGCGACGGCCAGATGCTGGCCGCAATTGTCGCACGGCCCTCAGAGGACAAAGTGTTCACCGCCATCAAGGGCGAAGGTGCTTTCGCGTGCATCGGCAATGGCCGCCCTCGTGGCTTGCAGCTACTCGGCGCGCCGCGCACGAACAAAGCCTTTATTTCCTCCAAGGCCCGCCCCTATCAGGCCCTCGCCCGCCCCGCACTGGACCCGCGCGAAAGCCCCATTGGTGCGGCATTGGTCCTCACTGAGATTGCCGAGGGTGCGCTGTGCGCGTACCTGACGCGCCAAGTAGAAGTCTATGACGTCGGCCCGCCGTCGCTGATTGCCGAAGAAGCCGGGGCGCGCTGCTACATTGGGGTGCGCCGCCGCCCGGCCTATACCCAGCGCCGCAAATTCGGGCACTTCTTGGCGGCTGCCAACGACGAGATCGCCGAACACCTCTTTGCCATCCTGCGCCGTGCGCGCCGAGGCCAACAACTATGAGCTACGAAATCAAAGACGTCCTGCCGGTCGTCCACATGCCGTACACCGACGACCAAGCCATTGATTACGCCGTATTGGAAAACGAGGTTGACTACCTTTTTGCGACGGGGGCGCACGGGTTTTGCCTCGCCTTGGTATCCGACCTGTTGCGCCTGACGGCTGCCGAGCGGCTGGCGCTTCCGGCCCGGCTAGTGGAGTTCGCCCGCGGGCGCGGACCGGTCATCATCGGCGTTGGGGCCGAGGGCACGGCCCAAGCCCGGCTCTACGCTCGCGCTGCCGAAGACGGCGGTGCGGCGGCCGTCATGGCCATTCCGCCGATTTCCCGCGCCTTGGGCGAGAGCGAGTTGCACGCTTATTTTGCCGCCCTGCTCGCCGAGGTCTCCATTCCGGTCATGATCCAAGACGCCAGCTCATATATCGGCAACCCCATGAGCATTGAATTTCAAGCGTCGCTCTTTTGCGACTACGGCGACCGCATCCTCTTCAAACCCGAGGCCTCTCCTTTGGGGCCTTGCATCTCGGCCCTGCGCGAGCACACCGCGGGCCGGGCCGGCATATTTGAAGGCAGCGGCGGCTTGCTGTTGATTGACTCCTTCCGCCGCGGCATTCGCGGAACCATTCCCGGCGTCGAGCTGCTCGACGGCACGGTGGCCTTGTGGCGCGCCCTCGCAGCCGGCAACGAAGAGCGTGCGTACCAGATTTACTTCCCCATCTGCGCCCTGTGTACTTTGCAGATCCAAGGGGGCTTAGACGGCTTCATCGTGGTCGAGCGCTACCTAATGCACAAGCGCGGCCTGTTCCCCAATCGGGTCCATCGCGGTCCGTTGAGCTATTTTTTGGACCAGGAAACCTGCGCCGAAATAGACCGTCTGTTTGAGCGGTTGCAGGAGGCGTTGCAATAGGGTGCGGAGAGAAACGACGTTGCGGAAGCCTAGGCGAGGAACGATTTTGTACCTGAGAAGCAATCAGCAGAAAACTTGGGAGCGGAGCGTCTCGCCCTCGGCAGCCGCTCGACGCAGACCGCGATAGCAAAAGGAGTGCCGACTGCGATGTTTGGCTTAGATATCAAAGTAGCGGAAGAATTTGACGGCGAGGAATGCGCCGTAATTTTTCACGGCAACTGCATGGATTTGCTCAAGTCCATCCCAGATAATTCAATCCAATTGGTTGTCACATCGCCCCCGTACAACATAGGTAAGTAATACGAAAAAAGACTTGATATTGAGACCTACGTAAAACAACAAAGGGAAGTAATAAAGGAATGCGTCCGCATCCTTTCCAACTCTGGCAGTATCTGTTGGCAAGTGGGCAACTACGTAAACAATGGCTCAATTATTCCTCTCGATACTATTCTTTTTCCGATATTTCAAGAGCAAAATCTCGTTATGAGAAATAGGATTGTTTGGCATTTTGAACACGACCTTCACTGTTCGAGAAGATTTTCGGGCCGCTATGAAACAATAAATTGGTTCACGAAAAAAACAAAAGATTACATTTTTAATCTCGACCCTGTACGGGTTCCACAGAAATACCCGGCGAAGAAGTATTTCAGGGGACCAAAAGCTGGACAGTATTCTTGTAATCCATTGGGAAAGAATCCGGGCGACATTTGGGATGTGCCAAATGTTAAAAGTAATCACATAGAAAAAACCCAACATCCTTGCCAGTATCCAGTCGAATTGATTGAGCGGCTTGTTTTATCAATGACTAATGAAGGAGACTGGGTACTAGATCCATTTCTCGGGACAGGCACCTCCGTTATTGCAGCTATAAAAAATGGCCGCCGAGGTGTTGGAGCAGAGACGGAAGATAAGTACGTCGAGATCGCCCGCGATAGGGTGCAAAGTGCAATAAATGGAACGTTGAGAACAAGACCAATGAATAAACCTAAATACGATCCTGCGGTAAAAAAGAATAAATTAGCCGTGTCGCCTTGGGACCAGAAAGAGAGAAAATCCGATCAGTTGACTTTGATCTAAGTACACGACAGTAAAATGGGTTCATATCGTCGGGCGATTTTAGGTTGCTCCCGTGTTTGGTGTATGATCGGTGTGAGTGGGTCTATTCCAACTGCCTATCGAATAGGCGATGTCGCCATTGAGCCTCTGCCATAAATCGAGAATCCAACAGCCCATGATCGACTCAAAGCGCATGCAGGCAGTACAAAGCCCGGTGATCCCGCATGTGGCCGCCCTCATCCGCGACAACCCGGGCACCATTTCCCTCGGCCAAGGCGTGGTTCACTACCCGCCGCCGCCCCAAGCCATACAGGCGATTGCCCACTTCGGCGGCGCGATTGCCGAACACCACTATCAGGCCGCCCGCGGCCTGCCCGAACTCAGAGAAGGACTGCGCCAAAAACTCGCGTACGAGAATCAAATTGAGGTGGCCGACGACCAAATCCTAATGGTCACGGCCGGCTCCAACATGGGCTTTTACCACGCCTTGCTCGCCGTTGCCGACCCGGGCGATGAGATCGTCGTGATGTCGCCTTTTTACTTCAACCACGAAATGGCCGTAGCCATGGCCAATTGCCGGGCCGTGATCGTGGCCACGGACGATGCCTATCAGCTCGACCTCGACGCGATTGAGGCCGCGATCACGGTGCGCACCCGCGCCATTGTCACAATCTCGCCCAACAACCCAGCGGGCGCGGTCTATCGGCCCGCGGACTTGGCCGCGGTCAATCGGCTCTGCCGCGAGCGGGGCCTCTACCACTTTGCCGACGAGGCGTACGAGTACTTCACCTATGGTGCGGCCCGGCACTTTTCGCCCGGCTCACTGTCCGAAAACGCCGAGCACACCATCTCGCTCTTTTCCTTTTCCAAGGCATACGGCTTCGCTAGTTGGCGAGTCGGCTACCTCGTGGCCCCACGGCACCTGCTGGGCGCGCTGGAAAAGATCCAAGACACTGTGCTCATCTGCCCGCCGGTCATTTCGCAACGCGCCGCACTCGGCGCACTCGCAGCCGGAGCCGCGTACTGTAAGGAGCATCTAGCGGGTATGGATGCGGTGCGCCGGCTCTGCCTAGAGCGGCTAGGCGTATTTGGCGAGCGAGTGCAAGTGCCTGCGGCCGAAGGCGCTTTTTATTTATTAGCGCGTCTGCAAACCGATCTCGACGCGATGGACGTGGTCGCTCGCTTGGTGCGGGATCACAAGGTCGCCGTCATCCCCGGCAATGCCTTTGGATTGAGCGCAGACTGCTATTTGCGCGTTGCCTACGGTGCCCTGCGCCAAGAGGATGTGGCCGAGGGCATGGATCGGCTCGTCGGGGGATTGGAGCAGATTTTCTCCGCTTGACATGGTGGGTTATTTAAGCGTATGTTTCAACTAACAGAGAGCGACCTGAATCTGCATAAAGAATACCCCAAGGGAAGTTTTCCACTTCTCTGCGACGTGGAACTTCGACAAACATTGTATTCGGTATTCTGGCGGGTTGGTCGCTCTTCTTTTTTTCTTCTGCTCGCCCTCCTGCTCCTGCCAGCGGTCCTTTTCGCCCAACCCCTCGCCATTGCCCCGAATGCGCTCGACTTGGGTGTAGTCGGCGTCGGCGTGGAAGCGCGAGCGTCCGTTTCCGTCGAAAATCTGCAAGACGACGCGCTCGAAGTGATCGTCGGCATTAGCGGTGCTGGTTTTGGCGTAGCTGCGGATATCCTGCGCTTGGACGGCAAGGGCGTCAGCAGCGTCGAAGTGCGCTTCAGCACCGCCGCGGCCGGGGAGTATGCGGGCGAACTGATCTTGCAGGTAGCCGCGTTGTTCAAAGACCAGCGCTTGGTCGTGCCGCTCCAAGCGGTAGCCGTCGTTCCGGCCCTGGTACTGTTGCCGAGCGAAGGGCTGGATTTTGGCGCGGTGCCCGTCGGGCAAGTGGCGACGGCAGCCGTTATCGTCAAAAACACCGGCCCTGTGCCCGTGGCGGCCGGGCGGATGAATGTTGCCGATCTACGAGGCCCCTTTAGCGTTGAAGACGACGCTGGCCCTTGGCCCGCCCCCGGCGGTGAAACGCGGATCGACGTTACTTTCGCGCCGCTGCGCGGGGGGCCGGTTGCTACTGAATTCGCGGTCACCTCGCCCGACTTTGGGGATTGGTCCATTCCCCTGCGGGGGAGCGGTCTGGTGCCGCAAGCGGCCTTTTCGCCTCTTCCGCAAGTGGGCCTCGACTTTGGCACCGTCGAGGTGGGCCAGCGCCTAGCGCGCCGCGTGACCGTCCTCAATCAGGGCCAAGCCGAACTGCACATTGAAAATGTCGTCATCGAAGGCGCGGCCTTTGTCCTCGGAGCCGTGGACTCGTCGGCTACCATCGCTCCCGAGGGGCGGCTCGACCTGAGCGCGGCGTTTGTGCCGCAGAGCGAAGGCGACCAAAGCGGCGTCCTGCGTCTGCACACCAGCGATCCGCAAGCCGCCACAGTCGCCATTTTCCTCGCGGGTCGCGGCCAAATCAGTCCGCCGCACATCGAGATTCTCCATGGCGACATTGACTTCGGCAGCGTACCCATCGGCCAGACCGCGCGTGGCCATTTGCTGTTGTGGAATAGGGGCGGCCAGCCGGGCGTGGTGGAGGTCGCCGTGGCCGCGGACGAGGGCGGTGAATTCGGCCTCGAACAGCACTCGGTCCTCGTTCAGCCCAAGGCCAGCGCCCAAATAGTGATGAGTTTCTCGCCCAAGGAAGCCGGTGCCCGCCAAGCTACCCTTCACGTCGAGGCCGAAGCCGAGGGCCAGACTGTGCGCTTACAGGGCGTAGGCCAGTTTTTCGCCCTCAGCCCAGCGACCGTGGACTTAGGTCGAGTCGCCGTTGGCGAAAACAGTAGCCGAGTCGTCGAAATAGCCAATGTGGGCAACGCCGACTTTGAGATTCACCAACTTCGCTCGACGAGCGCCGAATTCACCGCCCACGCCCCAATTGACGCCGACAACAAGTTCCTGCTACCGGCCCACAGTCAGCGCACCTTGCCGCTGCACATAGCTTTTAGCCCCTCGGCCCGCGGAGCGATTTCGGGGACCTTGCGCTTGGACGGCTTGGGCGCGGATGAGATGATGACGCTCGACATCTTGCTCAAGGGCAATGGCGTGGCCGCCGAAATCGAGCTGCATCCGGCGGGCGTCGTCGATTTTGGCTACGTGGTCTTGGGGAAGCAGGTGGAAAGGACCTTCGTGGGCACCAACGTCGGCGATACCGTGCTGCAAGTCGAGGCCCATCCCCAAAGCAAGGAGATCCACATCGAGCCGGCGCAATTCGCGCTGGCCCCAAGCGAGGCCGTGCGCCTCAAGCTCTCTTTTGCGCCCGATGCCTTGGGCGAGCGCCGAGGGCGCGTTTTGTTGGTCAGCAACGACGTCAAGGACCGCGCCCGTCCGCTCGAATACAAGGGGCACGGAGTGCTGGCAGACATCGACTTGGCGCAGATTGTCGAGGTCTTGGTTTCGCGCGGTGAGCAGCCCCAGCCCTTGGCCGTCGGCTGGAACAATGCCCCGGTCGTGCAAAAAGATGGCACCAAAGTTGATGTAGCCTTTGCGATTCCCGACTCGCTGCGGGGGGCGCTAATTGGCCGCGAGTTGGTCGTCGAGTGGATCCAGCTCGACGAAAACTACGCCCCCAAGGGCAAAAGCAGCACCCAAAAGGTCGCGATTTACGAGTCGAGCGGCGAGCGCGTCCTAACCGAGGATCTCAACTTGCGGCTGTCAGAAGAAGACAATCGCCGAGTGCGGCTCAAAATCACTACCCATAGCTACCCAGGTGCCCCGCCGCAGAGCGTGTCGCAGCTTTTGGAAGCCGGGGGCTGGAAGTGGGAGTTTGAGGCCAAGCCGCTGGTTTCCTTCTTGACGATCCGCCCCGGGCGCGATTATACCGATGCCGACGGCAACGCGGTCCAAGGCAGCACGGAGCGCCTGATTGGCCTGCCCGGATTGGCTTTTGCCGGCTGGCACAACGTGGATAACCCGTCGATTTCCGGCATCCATTTCACCGCCATCGGCAATGTCCTCGAAGCCCTTTCGACCGGGAATTCGCTGGCCATTTCTCTGGGCGTGGCCGTTTCTTTTTACAAGGATCAGTTCCTCTTTGGCTTCGGCTGGGACATTTACGACAGCCGCCCCCGAGGCAAAGAGAAAGGCTCGCAGGACTACATTATGACCTTTAAGTACTCGGGGTTGTTCAAGTAAGCAGGCGGCGGTACACCATGGCCGCGGCACACAAATCCTGCGCCCCCATTCCCGTCAGATAGACCACACTCGGCACTGCCGCGCCAAGCCGTCCGCAGGCGGCGGCGCCGATATCTAGTACTGTGCCCTCGGCGTTCCGCGCCAAGGCGATCTGCTCGGCCGCAAAGCGGAACTCCCCGGACTGCTGGGCTTGGGCGAGCACATCGACGATCACCGTGCGCTCGTAGAGCACTTCTGGCGCGAGCTGGCGCGTGCGACTATCCCCGGCGATGACGGCGAGGTAGGGGACCTCGGCCAGTGCCGCGGCCGTTAAAATGGGCTGCGGCGTCGGCACGGCCGTCAGCACGGCGTCGGTGCCGGCTATACACGCCTCTATGGACGCTGCTACCCGCAGGCGCGTGCACAGAGCCGGCCCGACCGCCTCAGCAAACGCCGCCCGGTTGGCCGCCCGGCGACTCGTGCAGGCAATCTCCTCTAACTTAAAAAGCGCGTCACAGGATAGGGCCAAGCTCCGCGCAACCCGGCCGGTTCCCAGAATGGCGACTCGCTCGATGGCCGCGCCCGCTAGGTATTGGAGACCCAGCGCGCCGGCCGCGCCGGTTCGCCGGTCGGTGAGGTACCCGGCCTCTAGCCGCCACGACCGGCCCTGTTGCAGGTCTTCAAATGCGATATACGCCTCCCGCTTGGCCAACCGTCCGGTCGCCACGTCCGAAAATTCTTCGATGACCTTCCGCGCGCGAAACTTCCCCGGCCATTCGGCCGGCATGTCCAAGCGAAAGTAGTCGAGTGCCCCGCGCTTTTGAATGGACTCGGTGCGCGGCGGATTGTCGATGATCCCCGCTCCGTACTGCTCGAATGCTTGGTGACAGGCGGCGAGAAAATCAGCCGTGGAGAAGCGATGGGCAAAGGTTTCTTCGCGCAATAAATCCACGTCTCATCCTTTGTTTGCTTGACGTAACTTGCCGTTTTCTATTCATTTAATAACGTTGAAGCGATGGAACGAGAAAACCCCGACGTGCAGGAGCTGATTTTGTGGGGGCTGGCCGTTGTGGCCATAGTCCTTCTCCTGAAGGTGGCCTTCTGGCCGCACTCTGCTGCACCCGAGCCAACGCCTCAGCGGGAAGTCCCCAAGCCGGAAACCATTCCCCAGTTTAGCCCTATTCGGGTCGAAATTCTCAACGGCGGAGGCGAACCGCAGATCGCTGCTCGCCTTCGCAAAAAGGCCCGCGCCCTCGGGCTAGACGTGATTCACGAAGGCAATGCGCCCAGTTTCAATTACCTACACACCCTCGTCGTTGACTTGGACGGCGATATCGAGCAAGCCAGACAAGTGGCAGATGTCTTGGGGATATCCCATTTTATCCAGCAGAAGAAGGAAGACCAGTTCAGCTTGGCGAGCGTCTCGATTGTCATCGGGCGCGACTACCGCCGCATCGGCCTGCTCGACCCGGCTAAGTAACACCACGAGAAAACGTCTATGAGACTGTGCCAAGAGCCGCACATCGCCCGCGTCGTAGAAATTTTACAAGATAAGAAGGCACTCGCAATAACCTTGCTGGATCTGCGCGACGTCACCGACACCTGCGACTATTTCCTGCTCTGTACAGGCACCTCTGAACAGCACATCCGCAGTCTCGCCGACGAAGTGCGGGACCAACTCGCCGAGATGGGGGAAAAGCCCTGGCACATTGAGGGCGCAGATGCGCGGCGCTGGGTGCTGATAGATTACGTCGATTTCGTCGTGCATATCTTTCGCGCGGAGGCGCGCGACTTCTACGCTCTAGAGAGGTTGTGGGGCGACGCCGAGCGCACGGACTTTGCAGATGGGGGAGCACTCGAGGAAGCCGCAGAAAAGCCCTTTGAATTTTCGACCTTCTAATGCCGATGCAAACGCTCAAATGGCAGGACGATACCTTAATCCTGCTCGACCAGACTCGCTTACCCGAGGAGCTTGTGTACGCGACCTATAGCCACGTCGAGGACATTGCCGGGGCCATTGAAGGGCTGGTGGTGCGCGGCGCACCGGCTATTGGCTTGGCGGCTGCGTACGGCGTCGTGGTAGGTGCGCGCGCAGCAGTTGATTGCGCCCACGAGGCCTTTTGCCGCCGCGTGGAAGCTGCCATAGCCCGCCTCGCCCGCACCCGGCCCACCGCGGTCAATCTGTTCTGGGCCTTGGATCAAATGCAGGAGGTGTTGGCGGCGAGCCAGGGCCGCGACAACCACGCCATCTGCGATGCCCTGCTAGAGGCTGCTCACCGCCTCTTTGAGGAAGACCGCCAAATCTGCCGCCAGATAGGTGCCCACGGCGCGGCACTCCTGCGCGATGGCAGCCAAGTCATCACCCACTGCAATGCCGGCGGTTTGGCCACGGCTGATTACGGCACGGCTTTGGGGGTCGTCTATGCAGCCCAAGAGGCGGGTAAGAAAGTCGCCGTGTTTGCCGACGAAACCCGCCCCTTGCTCCAAGGTTCGCGGCTAACGGCGTGGGAGCTAATGCAGAGCGGCATTGACGTTAAGGTCATCTGCGACAATGCGGCCGCGTCCGTACTGCGGAGCGAGGCGATTGACTGCTGCATAGTGGGGGCTGACCGCATCGCCAAAAACGGCGATGTGGCCAACAAAATAGGTACCTACGGGCTGGCCATCCTCGCCCGCGAGCACGGCGTGCCCTTCTACGTGGCCGCCCCGGTCTCGACCCTCGACATGGCCTTGGCTTCGGGCGCGGAAATCCCCATTGAAAAGCGCGACGCAGCCGAGGTTCGCCAAGGCATGGGCAAGCCCACGGCCCCGGACGCGGTGCCGGTTTACAATCCGGCCTTTGACGTCACGCCCTGTGACTTAGTGTCGGCGATCATCTCGGAAAAGGGCGTCGCCCGCGCTCCGTACGAACCCGCCTTGCGCGCTTGGGCCGAGCCATGAGAACCTACTCGATCCTCCTCTTGCTGGCCCTGCTCGGCACAGCCCACTGCGCGAGCGCGCCGCGCTGGCGCTCTGACTCGGGCGACGACGCGCCCGTCAGCCGCGAAGAATTCGACCCGCGCACCCTCGGCGAAGACCCTTTGCTCATTGAGCCGGTTCAACGCGAGGGCCGCGACCAAGCTCAAACTCCAGCGGAGCCGGCGGTCTCCGTGCAAGACCGCGCTCCGGTCTATCGCCTCCAGCTACTGGCTCTGAGCAATGAAGCCACGGCCCGCAAGCTCCGCGCCGAACTAGAACGCGCCCTCGGCGTGAGGGTCTATCTAGTGGCCCGCAACGAGCACTCGGTGCTGCAAGCTGGCCAATACGCTACCCGCGCTGAGGCTGCGGCTCTCAAAGAGCAGGTCGCCGCACTCGGTCCAGACTATGCCGACGCCTATGTCGTCGAGGTCCCGGCGAGTGCGGAGCCTACGGAGGCCGCGCCCGAGCAGGTGAGCACCTTTGGCTGGAAGGTGCTGATCGACCAATTCCTATCCCACGACGAGGCCATCCGCCTCGCGGAACAAGCCAAAAAGCGCCTGAAGCGCGAAGACATCAACGTGACCCTGAAGGCACCTTATTACAAGATCGAAGTCGGCAACTACCGCACCGAGGCGCAAGCCCAGGCCGCGGCCGAACGAATCGGGAAGTACTATCCCAACGCCCTCAAGGTTCGCTCCCAGATCCTCGTCCCGCAGGAGGACTGACGCGCCATGCGCTTGTATTGCTGTGTCATCGCCTTGCTGCTCATGGCCTGTGCCCATGGCAAAAGCACCGGACCTTTGGTTTTTGACGAGGCGGCCCCGAGCACCTCTGCGGACATGTCTGCAGACCCGCCGCCGGATGCGGCTGACCTACGCGCCGTTCGTTGGCACTTGCTCCGCGCTATCGAGAGCCACGCGCTCGGGCAGACTCAACAGGCGCAAGAGGCCCTCGACGCGGCCTTCGGCATTCTCGCCGATCTCGACGAGCACGACGCACTCGTAGATACCGTGCAGGCCGCAACGCTCGGCTTGGCTATTGAACGGGCATACTTCGACCTATTGCCGCACTTGGAGCGCTTGCCCGCCGACAGCCACTTGAACCTTCTGCTCGAAGGGCTATTCGAGGAAAAAATCGAGCACCTGCCGGCAGATGCAGAGCCTTTGGTTCGCATCCACCAGCTCGGCCGCCGCTGCGACATGCCAATTGACGCCAACGATCGCGTCGTCGCCAGCCTCCGCTTCTTCCAGACGCCGCGGGGTCGCAAGACCTTTGCCACTTGGTTACAGCGCGCCGGGCGCTACCGTACGCTGATCGTTGATATCCTCCGGCGCGAAGGGATGCCCAGCGATCTTTTCTACTTAGCGGTTATCGAGAGTGGCCTCAACCCAAGGGCCTATTCTCGGTCGCGGGCCGTGGGGTTGTGGCAGTTTATGGCGAATACCGGCCGCATGATGGGCCTCAAACGCACCCACTGGGTTGACCAGCGGCGCGACCCGATCAAGGCGACCGAGGCTGCTGCCCGGTACCTAAAAAAACTTTTCGCAGAGTTCGGCGACTGGCGCTTGGCCTTGGCTGCGTACAACGCCGGGCCTGGACGAGTCCGTCGGGCCATCGCCCGCGCCGACACCAACGACTACTGGCAACTCGATCTGCCCCGCGAAACGAAAAATTACGTGCCGCTCTTCATGGCCGCGGCCGTCATGGCCAAGGATCCACAACTTTTTGGTTTTAAGCCCCAAGCCGAAGACCCAGCCTTTGCATACGAGGAAGTCGTCCTGCCCGAAGACTGGCAGTATGTAGATCTGCAAGCGGCAGCTCAGCTCTTGGGCATCAAACGTCAGGTATTGCACGACCTCAACCCCGAGCTGCGCCAAGGCATCACGCCGCCGGGATCCCGTCCGTCTTATGTTTTGAGGGTGCCGCAGGGCAAGGGCCAAATTTTGCTTGACCAGTACGCTAGCCTGCCGACCTCACAGAAGGCAGCGGTCCATCGGTATCAGGTGCAACGCGGCGATACGATCTCTGGTATCGCCCAAGCCTTTGGCGTCTCCACGCGGGTCATTGCCGCGGCCAATAGCCTGAGAAACCCCAACCTCATCCGGCCGCGGCAGATGCTCTATATCCCGATCCCGGTCGCCCCTAAGGCCAAGCAAGCGCGTGGCAGCCGGGGGACCTATACCGTCCTGCCGAACGACGTACTCAGCCGCATTGCTTCCCAGCACGGGGTGCGCCTGCGCGACCTGATGAAATGGAACGGCCTCAAAACCACGCTGATCAAACCCGGTCAGGAATTGGTGGTGCGACAACAGCCTATCCCCCAAGAGATGCCGAGCGGCGAGACCTACACGGTGCAGCCGGGCGATACGCTGTGGGAGTTGGGCCGACGCTTCTCGGTTAGTGTCGCCGATTTGCAGGCGTGGAACGGTCTTAAAAAGGTGCTGATCAAACCCGGTCAACAGCTAATCGTGGCCAACGAGCAAGCGTACACCGTGGTCACGGGCGATACGCTGCACAGCATCGCCCGCAAATTCGGCCTTGCCCCCAGCGACATTGCCCGCCAGAACAACATCGGCCTCTCGGAGACGCTGCTGGCGGGTATGACCTTGCAAATCCCGAGGTGACATGAGTGCGGTCCGCCATATTCTCTTGCTGGTACTGGCCTTCACCCTGCAAACCACTTGGGTCGATTCCCTAAAGGTATGGTCGATCAAACCCGATCTATTGATCATGACTTTGAACTTCATCACGCTGCGTAGCGGGCCGGTTGTTGGGGCTTATATGGGGCTGGGGGTCGGCATCCTCCAGGACATCTACCTGCCCGCCAACCTCGGAGTCAATGCGCTCGCCAAGTCGCTCACCAGCGCGGGCTCCGGCTACATCCACACCCACGCGGTCGCCGACAGCATCCAAGTTCAGGCCGGGCTGATTTTTTTTGCCGTGCTCTGCCATGATCTTATCTACTATCTGGGTACCGGGGCCGCTGTGCCCTTTGAGTGGAGCAGCTTCTTCGGCCGCGCCGTGTACACGGGGCTGATCAGTGCGATCTTCTTAGCCGGCTCGACCCTCAAACGCCATCTTTTTCCCGCCTGATTATGCAGCACCAGCTACAACAAGATCAGCGCCCGCCCCTCAACAGCCTCCTCGCGCCCGTCGTCTTGCTGTTCGCGATTTTGGTCCTGCGTCTGCTCTATTTGCAGGTTATCACCTCGGCCGATTACGCCCGCGAATCCGAGGAAAACCGCATTGCCCAGCGGCGCGTCAAGGCCCCCCGCGGACTTATCTACGACCGCGATGGGCGCATATTGGCCCGCACCCGGCCGTTTTACACCGTCTCGTTAGAGCGCACTACGCGCAAGGACTTTGCTGCGGCCACTGCGGCGTTTACAGAGGCCATTGGGGATGTAGAACTAGACGGCGAGTACAGCCGCAAATACCGCACTATCCGCCTCAAACGCGATGTCAACTTCCGCACGGTATCGATCGTAGAGGAGCGGCTCAAGGCCGACTGGCCTCTGCTCGACATAGAAATCGAAACCCAGCGCCACTATCCCTACGGTACGGCAGCCGCCCATCTGCTCGGCTATATCGGCATTATCCGCGACCAAGATCTAGAAAGAAAAAACGATAACGCCTATGTGCTTGGCGACTTTATCGGCAAGACTGGGATCGAAAAGGTGTACGAAAACAGCTTGCGTGGCCGCGACGGCATGTTGTACGTCGAGATTGACGCGGTCGGGCGCACGAGTCGGGAGTTTCCCGAACGCGACCGGCTCCCCGTGCCCGGCAAGCCGTTGCACCTAACCATTGACTTGGAAGTGCAACTCGCGGTCGAGCGCGCCCTGCCCGATAGCTTGGCCGGTGCGTTGGTCGCGCTCGACCCGCGCACCGGGGCCGTGCTGGCTCTGGCCAACAAGCCGACCTTTGACCCCAACATTTTCGTGTCGTTCCAGGCCCAAAAGGAGCGCCGGCGGGTATTGCAGGGCGAGACCGTGCTGCTCAATCGCGCC
This sequence comes from uncultured Latescibacterota bacterium, assembly GCA_958295495.1. Taxonomy (GTDB): domain Bacteria; phylum Latescibacterota; class UBA2968; order UBA8231; family UBA8231. The sequence continues at coordinate 3,555,954 of OY282352.1, read as the reverse complement.
TTGCACGGGCGTTATCCACCTGGCTCGACGCTCAAGATGGTCAGTGCGATAGCCGCGCTCGAAATGGGCGTCACCGATACGCTGAGCCTGTTTGAACCTTGCTATGGTTGGCTGACCGTGGGCAGGAGCAAGTTCCGCTGCCACAAGCGCGAGGGCCACGGCGGCTTGACCCTCCCAGAGGCGATCGAGACCTCCTGCAACGTTTACTTCTACCATTTGGCCCGCTTGATAAGCATTGAAACGTGGCACAAGTACGCGGCCAAATTAGGCTTCGGCCAGCCGACCGGGATCCTCCACCCTGGGGAAGCCGCCGGCCTCCTGCCCTCGCGCCAGTACTACGAGGAGCGCGGGGGCTGGTCTTTCGGCCACCTGCTCAATCTCTCCATTGGTCAAGGTGCCGTATTGGTCACTCCCATTCAGATGGCTCGCTACGTGGCCGCCATTGCCAACGGCGGCTATTTGGTCACTCCATACATCAGCGGCGATCCCCCCCCCCGCCAGCGCATTGACGGCATTTCGCCTAAGACCCTCGACATCGTGGGGAAGGCCATGCTTAGGGTGGTGGCCAGTGACACCGGCACCGGCCGCCGAGCGCGGGTTGCCGGCGTCGCAATTGCAGCCAAGACCGGGACCTCTCAAGTGCCCAACCGAGACGACGACGCTTGGATGGTGGCCTTTGCTCCGTACGAAGATCCCGCCATTGTCGTGGCGGCCGTGGTGGAAGGGGGTGGCAGCGGTGGGATGCGAGTTGGCCCGGTCGTGCGCGAGGTCGTCGAAGCCTTCTGCATTCAAGAGGGCATCATCGAGCCAGCAGTAGCCGAGGCCGACACGCTCTTAGCTAACCACGGAATGCCTTAGCTCATGCGCCTGCTCCGCCAACTTGACTTCCCGCTCCTGAGCGCGACTTTGGCGACCGTACTGATCGGTATCATCGCGATCTATAGTGCTACGTATCACAACGACTCCACCGCGGTGCAGAACTCTTGGATTAAGCAGATCCAATTCGCGATCTTAGCCTTCGTCGTGGCCTTAGCCGTGGTCTATATCCCAGAAAAGGTCATTTACAGCGTTGCTTATCTGCTGTACCTGCTTGGCGTTGTGAGCCTAGTTGCGGTGTTGGCTTGGGGCACGGGCGACGCTACCCGCTGGTTGCGCTTGGGGCCGTTGATGTTGCAGCCTTCAGAGCTGGCCAAGATCGCGACCATCATCGCCTTAGCGCGCTATCTGAGCGACCGCAGCGTCGAACGCATCAATTCCTTCGGCGGCTTTTTCGGGGCCTCGTTCCTCATATTGGTGCCGGCTGCCTTAATTGTGCGTCAGCCCGATTTGGGGACCGCGGCTTCCTTTGCTGCGCCGCTTTTCCCCATGCTTTATTGGGCGGGCATGCGCAAGTTCTTCGTCTTCCTCGTCATCTCGCCGCTCATCAGCGTCATCTGCTCCCTAGATCTACTGTGGCAAGGGAGCACTCCTTACGTCTTTGCCATCTTCGTCGTCGGCAGCACCTTCTTAATCCACCATTTTCTGCGCCGGCTCTGGCTGACCATCTCCATGGCCTTCATCAACACCTCGGCGGGTTTGCTCACGGTGTATTTTTTGGATCACTTCCTGCATTCATACCAGAAGGCCCGCATTATGACCTTCTTCAATCCGGAGAGCGATCCGCTTGAATCTGGGTGGAACATCATCCAGTCCAAGATCGCCATTGGCTCCGGAGGACTGACGGGCAAGGGCCTGCTAGAAGGCACGCAGACCAAGCACCAGTTCCTGCCGGCGGCTCATACCGATTTCATCTTCTCGGTCATCGGGGAGGAGGGGGGGTTTGTCATGGCCCTGATAGTGCTGAGCCTGTTCTTTTTTCTCATCTATCGGGCACTGCACATCGCCTCCGCGGCCAACAATGCCTTTTACAGCCTGACGGCCGTCGGCTTGGCCGCGATGCTGACTTTTCACGTGTTCATCAATATCGGCATGACCATCGGCGTCATGCCCATCACCGGCCTGCCGCTGCCCTTTCTCAGCTCGGGAGGCTCCTCCCTGCTGTCCAACCTCCTCGCCATCGGCCTGCTCCTCCACATCGACACGTACCGCCACGAGTTCTGAATGCGCGTCGCTAGACAGGCCGTTTGCTGCGCCCTGCTCGGCGCGTTTGTCATCAGCAACCCGCAATGCGGCACCTATCGAGCCGGGCATGACCAGCTAGCGCACGCCTATTTGCGCGACGGCCTCTACGGCCAAGCCTTAGCCGAAACCCACCGAGCCATCCGCCAAGACGGGCCGGATGACCGCTTGCTCCTCATCGCCGCTCTCGCCCGGCTGGGTCTAGACGAAGCGGATGCCGCCCTGAAGTTGATCGGCCAAGCCGTTGCCTTGGCACCGGACAACGACGACCTGTACAGAGCTCTGCGCGACATTTGTGAAAGAGAAGAGCGCTTCGCCCAAACCGAAGAACTCCTCGGGCAGCTGCGGGGAGACCACGGGCAAAGCGCGTCGCTGTGGGCGACCGAAGGCTGGCTCCACGCCCGTCAGGGGCGGCCCGACGCCGCTGTAGAAGCGCTGCGCCAAGCCATCCAACTCGACGAGCACCACCTCTTCGCCCACCTTGAACTCAGCCGCCTCTTGATGGCCGAGGGGCGACTCGCTGAGGCCGAGACCGCGCTCGCCACAGCCGTGCGCATCCAACCTGATGATCCGCAGCTCGCCCTCACTTTGGGGGCTTGCCAGCTCCGCCAAGGGCTTGCTGAACGGGCCGCCCGCACTTTTGACCGCGCACTAACGGCCGGGGTCGTCAGTGCAGTTGACATCGCCCTCATTTACTACGAGCGCGAGCGGCCCGACCGCGCCATTGAATACTACGAGCGTGCCTTGGCCGGTGCTCCAGACGACCCCCTGATCCTCAACAACTTGGCTTGGACCTACGCAGAAGAGGGCCTGCGCCTTAGCTATGCCCTGAATCTGTCGATGCGCGCGGTCAAGCTCGACGCAGAAAGCTCGGTCTATTTGGACACCTATGCGGAATTGCTGCACCTGTTGGGGCGGCCTGCCCACGCGGTGGCCATTATGCGCCAAGCTCTCGCGAGCGAGCCAACCGATGGCGAACACCGGGCCTATCTCGAAGGCCAGATGGCGAAATTCCGCCGTGCGCTCGCCGTGCGTCTGTGAGTTAGGTTCGGTAGTATTGGTAGTCGATATCGAGGTGTTCTAGCTTTGCGTACAGACTTTTGCGCGACAGACCCACGTCTTCGGCCACTTGCGAAATCACCCCTCGGTGCCGGTGCAGAGCCTCGCAGAGGAAATGCCGCTCAAACGAGTTTCGCGCTTCCCTAAAATCGCGCTGGCTCAGGTCGGGCTCTTCTTCGTCCTTCCAATGGACGATCTCTTCGGGCACGTCTTCCTCCCGCAACAAGCTGTCGCTTGCGAGGAGGACCATGCGCTCGAGCGCGTTTTCCAACTGCCGTACATTGCCCGGCCATGGATAGGCCAAGAAGTGGTTTAAGGCCGCGGCGTCGAGGCCGCGAATTTTGCACCCGTTTTGCGCCGCCAACCGGCGGATAAAATATTCGATCAATAGAGGAATATCTCCCTTGCGCTGGCGCAGCGGCGGCAGCTTGAGCGGCACGACGTTGAGTCGGTAGAAGAGGTCTTCGCGGAAGGTTCCTTTGCGGATCTCATCCCGCAAATCGACGTTAGTGGCGGCGATGATCCGCACATCAACCCGCAAGGTCTCCACGCCCCCGACTCGCTCGAACTCGCGCTCTTGCAGGACGCGCAACAGGCGCAGTTGTACGCGCATATCCGCCGCGCCAATCTCGTCGAGAAACAAGGTGCCGCGATCAGCTAGCTCAAAGCGGCCTAAGCGCTGGCGGACTGCGCCGGTAAAGGCTCCTTTCTCGTGCCCGAACAGCTCGCTCTCCAACACGCCTTCGGGCAGCGAGGCGCAGTTGAGCCGCACAAACGAGGCCCTGCGCCTTGGGCTGCGCCCGTGCAAGCGCCTCGCCAGTACTTCTTTGCCCGTGCCACTTTCTCCGGTGAGGAGCACAGTCGCTGGGAATCCGGCGACCCGGTCGGCTTGGGCTAGCAGGCGGCGGACTTGGGCGTTTTGGGTGATAAATTCGGGATAGTCAGCACAGCGGGGGGAGGACGCGCCCATTCGCGTAGCCGCGCCCGAGTTAGCAGACGTACAAGAATACACAGACAGCCTCCCTTCCTCATTTGGATATTTAATACAGAAATGAATAATATGCGAATGACAACGATTGTCAAGGAAAACCAATGCAGATGGGGGATCAGGCCAAGACAGAGGGCCTATCGGCGCAGATCTCAGAAACCAAGCTGTTGTAGTTGCTGGAGCCTCTCGATTCTGCGTCGTAGAGCACGACGGGCTGGCTAAAACCTGGAGCCTCGGCCAAACTGATGTTGCGGCTGATGATCGTCTGATAGACCTTGTCGCCGAAGTGGTTGCGTACTTCTCGAGCCACGCGGCGACAAAGCTGCAAGCGATTGTCGTACAGGGTGAGTAAAACGCCCTCGATTTCGAGGGTGGGGTTGAGATAGCGCCGCACCAAGCGGATGGAATCGCCGATCTTGCTCACGCCCTCTAAGGCATAGTACTCGCACTGCACCGGGATGAGCACGGAATCGGCCGCGCTCAGCGCGTTGATCGTGAGCAAGCCCAAAGATGGCGGGCAATCAATGAGCATAAATTCGTACTGCCCCTTTACCGGATGCAGGGCTTCGGCCAGCCGCTTGTCGCGCCCGACCATGGCGGCCATCTCCACTTCAGCACCCGCGAGGCGGATGTGCCCGGGCACTACGAAGAGGTCCTTTATATAGGTGGGAAAGGTCGCTGAGCAGGTGCTGAGCTGGCCTATCAAAACCTCGTAGGTAGAGGCGTAGTCGCTGCCGAGCGCGGCGTCGCAACTACTAGTGGCATTGGCCTGCGGGTCTAAGTCGATGAGTAGGGTTCGGTGCCCGGAAAGGGCTAGACAGGCGGCGAGATTGACGGCCGTAGTGGTCTTGCCCACCCCGCCTTTTTGATTGGCGATAGCGATAATTTTGCCCATGTCGATATTTTGCCCCGTGAAAGTCTGCAAAAAGGCTCAATCAGCTAGAGCGGAGCGCACCCAAGCGCAATTCCGTGCTATTTAATGAGCAACAAATCAAGCGGGCCAACTGACCGCTCCCACAACAAAAAGGAGCCGCCAAAACTGTACTCAGGGGAGTTGTACAGAAGGCCCTAATCACCGCCTCCCCTTCAATATAAGGTGGTGTAACGGCTCGTCAAGGGTTTGTACCAATTTGGTTACAGGCGAATAGAAAAAATTCATAAGGCTATATAAAATAATAGGTTATAAATTTTCAATAAATGAATTGCAACCTCTGCACCACAAAGTTTTTGGCCTGCGGCGGGCGTAGTTCCTTATTATTTTTTTCCCATATAAAATCCAAAAGCAAAAAACGATGAAAAGCGATTCCACGTTCTCAGAATTAGTTGCTATCATGGCGCGTCTGCGCGGCCCCGGCGGCTGCCCTTGGGACCGCCAGCAGACGCACACCACGCTCAGGCCCTATCTGTTGGAGGAGGCGCACGAGGCTCTCGAAGCCATTGACGCGGAAGACGATGCCGAGCTATGCAAGGAGCTGGGCGATGTGTTGCTGCAAGTGGTGTTCCACGCCCAGATCGCGGCCGAGGAGGGCCGCTTCGACATCGAGGCGGTCGGCCAAGCCATCGTCGAGAAGCTGATTCGTCGCCACCCCCATGTTTTTGACGATGCGAGTGTGGACGGGGCCGACGAGGTTTTGCGCCGCTGGGAGCAGATCAAAAAGCAGGAGCGCGAGGAGCAAGGGGAAGTCGCGCCCTCGTTATTGGAGGGCATTCCCAAGCATCTCCCCGCCCTAATGCGCGCCCATCGGATCCAAGCGCGAGTCGCACAGCAGGGGTTTGATTGGGACGACATTGATGGTGTACTCGACAAGGTCGAAGAGGAATTCGCCGAAGTGCGCAAGGCTTGGGAGCTGGGTGGGACCGCAGTGGTCGAGGAGGAGTTTGGCGACCTGCTCTTCTCGTTGGTCAACGCCAGCCGCTTCCTCAAAGTAGAGCCCGAGCAGGCCCTCAGACGTGCCGTCGCTAAGTTCGAGCGTCGCTTCCGCGCACTGGAGGAGACCGTGCATACGCGGGGCGAAGAAGTAGCCGCGCTCTCGTTGGCGGCCCTAGACGAGATATGGGACGAGGTGAAAGCGCGCGAAAGGGCCGAAAAATGAGGAGGCGACATGGAACTGGTGCTCGACAGGGTTCCCCTCCGCATTGACGTGCTCTTTTTCGCCACGGTTTTGGGCGTTGTGGCACTTTTCGCGTTGGCCGTGCGCGCTGCTGCACAGCGCACCAGCCAAGCCGCCGACCTGTGGATGGTGCGGGCGGCGGCTGGAGCGGTGCTCTGGCTGGTGGTGACCGGGCTAGCCGCGCTCTCGGGCACGCTGCGGAGCTTTTCGCTACCCCTCTTCACAGCCTTGATGATCCTAACCGGCGGCGCGGCCCTTTCGCGGGTGGGGGCCGCGCTGATGGCTGCGGTTGGTCCCGTCGCGCTGATTGGCTTCCAGTTTTTCCGCGTGCCGATGGCCATGTTCCTCCAAGGGATGTACCAAGCCGGGCAGGCGCCGGTGCAGATGACCTACGAGGGGCTCAACTTCGACGTCTTCGTCGGCCTTACCGCGCCGGCCATGGCTTGGCTGGTCTGGCGCGGCAAGGTAGGATCCTACGCGATATGGGCTTGGAACGCGTTTGGGCTGGTGCTACTGGCCGAGGCGATCGCCATCGCGGCCCTCTCCATGCCGACGGAGTTCCGCGTCTTCACCAACGAGCCGGCCAGCACTTTCGCGGCCTACGCGCCTTACGTCTGGCTGCCGACGGTCTTGGCACCAGCCGCCCTATTGGGTCATTTGTTGGTATTGCGCTGGCTGCTGGCAAGCTGGTCCGAGTCGAGGTAATCCATGGCCGGATCGAGTTTCCAGCGGCACTGGTCGGGGGGTTGCACGGTGCGGCCCCACGCGGCTAGGATGGGCCGGTCGGCGCGCAGCGCGGCCATGCGGGCAGCGATCCACTCCGGGTCCCATCCGTCCAAGACTTCGGCTTTGAGCGCGGCTAGCGTCTCTTGGTGCGCCGGGTCAGCCGCTAGGTCGCAGCACTCGCGCGGGTCGGCTTGGAGGTCAAAAAGCTGGCAGGGCTGGCCGTGGTAGTAATTGAGCTTCCACGGCCCGCGCCGAATCATGCGCTGGAAAATGCCCTCTGCTGGGAAGGGGCCGCCGGCCCCGGCCGCGTCTTGGCAGAACTCGGAGAAAGCGACGTCGTCCCACGCGGCGTTTTTTGCCGCGAGCAAGGGCAGTACGCTGCGGCCCCGCGAGTTGGGCAGGGCTGGGCAGCCCAAGGCGTCGAGCATGGTCGCGTTGAGGTCGAGCGAAGAAATCACCCGGCTGCAACGGGTGCCTGCGGGCAAGCGCCCGGGCCAAGCGAGTATGGCCGGCACCTTAACCGAGTCCTCGTAAAAGGTCTGCTTCCACCACAGCCCGTGCTCGCCGACCTGCTCGCCGTGGTCAGATGTATAGAGGACGAGGGTATTTTGCTCCAAGTCGTTTTCCCGCAGTGCGGCCGCGATCTGGCCGATGAGCGCGTCCATGCGGTGGACTAACGCCCAATAGGCGGCGCGGGCGCGGCGGGTCTCTTCCTCGCTGACTTCCTCGATATCGCAGGCTTGACGCCAGCGCTTGAGGTGGGGGTGCAGGTGGTTGCCGAAGGGTTCGGGGGTTTGCGGCGGGGTGATGTTTTCATAATAGTAGCGATAGTCTTGCAAGCGGGCGACAAAGGGCTGGTGCGGCAGCATGAAACCGACCGAGAGCGAGAACGGCTCGGCTGGTTGGCCGGCGCGCTTGGCCACGCCGAGGCGGTTGAGGTAGTCAACGGCCGCCGCGGCCACGTCTTCGTCGTGGACTTGGTAGGCACTCTGGCCGTGGCCGGACAGGCGCAGGCTGACGCGGCTCGGACCGGCCGTGCCCGCGAGTTGGCCGTGGTCAACGCCCTGGCCCCCAGGCTGGTTGGGGCCGTGGTCGCCGACGAGCCGCTCTGCGTACCCGCGTAGTTGGTCTGGCCCAACCGAGTGCATGCGGCCGATGAGCGCGGGGCGGTAGCCGCCCGCGCCCATGGCGTGGGCGAGGGTGGGGATGCCGGAGTCGAGGATGTGGGTATTGGTCCAGACTTGGTTGTCGCAGGGGTAGCGGCCCGAGAGCATGGACATCCGCGAAGGTACGCAAATCGGCGAGGGGCAATAGGTGTTGTCGAACACTACGCCACGGGCGGCGAGGGCATCGAGATGAGGGGTCTCGACTAAGGGATCGCCATAGCAGCCGGCGACGTAGGGGCTGTGTTGGTCGGAGTGGATGTAGAGCAGGTTGGGGCGGGGGTCTCGGCTCATAATGGACCTTGTCGGTTAGGCAGTGTGCGCGACAAGGTACGCGGCCGGTCGGGGCTGGGCAAGGTGGGGCTGAGCGGGTTTGCTCGCGCTGTTGCCTCGTATGAGTTTATTTGAACGGCGAACCGCAATCGATGGAGATTGGATATGCAAAATAAAAAAGCCGCCAAGCCGGCGAAGATGAAGCGGAAGGACTACAAGCGCGAATTGGCCAAGTTGCACTACAGGCTAGTCAGATTGCAGCACTGGATTAAGGACCAGGGCTTGCGGGTCGCAATCGTCTTTGAGGGGCGCGACACGGCCGGCAAGGGCGGGATCGTCAAGCGCATCACCGAGCCGCTCAATCCACGCGGCGCACGCGTAGTGGCCTTGGACACGCCATCGGACCGCGAGCGCACCCAGTGGTACTTCCAGCGCTACGTGGCTCACCTGCCGGCCGCGGGCGAGATCGTGATCTTCGACCGTAGCTGGTACAACCGCGGCGGCGTTGAGCGGGTCTTCGGCTTTTGCACCGAGGAGGAGTATTGGGAGTTTCTCCACTCGTGCCCAGAGTTTGAGCGCATGCTAGTGCGCTCGGGAATTATCCTGCTCAAGTACTGGCTCTCAGTGAGCGAGGAAGAGCAAGAAAGCCGCTTTCAGGAGCGCGCCCGGAATCCGCTCAAGCACTGGAAGCTCAGCGATATAGATCTCAAGTCGCGGAACATGTGGGTCGAGTACTCCAAGGCCAAAGACGAGGCGTTTTTCTACACGGACATTCCCGAAGCACCTTGGTACACGGTCGAAGCCGACGACAAGCGCCGGGCGCGTCTCAACTGCATCGCGCACATCCTCAGCCAACTGCCCCACGAGGACGTGATGCCGAAAAAGATCAAGCTGCCGCCGCGCCCGTCCCACGGCGAATACCAGCGCCCACCCCACAGCAAGTTGCGCCTTATTGACGAGCAGTACTGAAAAGCTGCTTTGAACTCTTGGTGTGCCCTGAGTGCGAGCGATGAGACGCCATGTCTGCAAACTAGTATTGGAAGTGCCTTGGGCGCAGTGCGGCCTGCCCCTCTTTATCGTTGCGGCGACATTCCTCCTAGGCGTCTGGACCTTCGACGCCAAACTTTCCCTAAGCGGCGACAACGCCGAATTCATCACGCTGGCGCGCAGTCTGGCCCAAGGCGAGGGGCTTTTGCACATCAACTCGCCCGATCCGCAGCCAGCGACCAAGTACCCGTTTGGCTTTCCCCTTTTGCTGGCCCCTTTGGCGTGGGCTTTTCCCGGCGACTGGGTGCCGATGAAGGCTTGGGTGCTGGTGCTCTTTGCGCTGGGCATGGGGGTGCTCTACCAATTGGCCAAAGAGCGGGTGGGCGTCTTGCCCGGCCTAGCGGTGGTGGCGCTGAGCCTTATGGCCGGCAAGAGCTATCTGACGCACGGCCCGACCGGAGTGGCCTACGGCCCGCTGCTTTTGCACTACGCACACCAAGTCATGTCCGAAGTGCCCTATCTGACTTTTTCGCTTTTGGCACTGTGGCTCGTCGAACGGGGTGTCGGGCGCGAGGGCCTCAGGGGAAACTGGTGGCTCGTCGGCGGGTTTGCCTGCACCATTTGGGCATACTACATCCGCACGGCTGGGATCGCGTTGATCGCAGCTATGGTGGTCTATCTGTTGCTCCGACGCGATTTCCGGCGGGGTTTGTTCTTTGGCGGCGCGGCGTTTGTCTGCTGGCTGCCGTGGACCTTGCGCAACCAAGCAGTGGGTGGCGGCGGCGTTTATATCAAACAGCTCTTCATGGTCAATCCCTACCACCCAGAGCGGGGCTTGCTCGACTTGGGCGGCTTTGTCGAGCGTTTTATCGGCCATACGCATCGCTATCTGACGCGGGAATTGCCCAATACCTTGGTGCCTTTTTTTGACGATACCGGGACGATCCTGCATCCCGCGCCCTTGTTGCTGATCGCGCTTGCCGTTGCCGCGACAGTGCTTTGCATCAAGCGCGGCGAACATCTGTTGCTTCTGCTCTACGCGGCCTTCTCTATGTGTATCGTATTGCTCTGGCCTTGGCCAGGAGACCGCTTTCTGGTGCCTATTGTGCCGGTGTTCATCTTGTTGGGGGTTTGGGCCGTTTTGCAAATTCGCGCCGGACTGGCTGGGGGCCACGTGGGTAGGTTTGTGGTGTGGGGTTGCTTTCTCGCCTGCGTCATCGGCCAAATCAGCGGCGTCAAACGCCTAGCCGATTACGCTGCTGCCGACTACCCCCCGCCTTGGCATCGCTACTACCAAGCCGGTCAATGGCTCAAAGCCAACGCGCCGGAAGACGCCATCGTGCTGTGCCGCAAGGGGTACTGGATGTACATCGTCTCGGGCCGGCGCTGCGTCGGCTTCCCATTTGGCGAGCCGGCAAAAGTGCTGGCCCATATCGAGCGCGAAAAGGTAGAGTACGTCGTGCTGGAGAGCCTCGGTTTTCCGCAGACTGGGCGGTATTTGGTCCCAACCATCGAGGAGTACCGCGACCGCTTCAAAGTGCTATGGCGGGACCAATCCGTGCCGACTTACGTACTGCGTTTCCTCAGGCAATAGGCCATTTGCCCTTGCCGACCACTCGCATCTTTTGAAATGCCTCGCCCGTTTTCTCCAATAAGGAGCTACGTGCGTTTAACTCTTAAAAACCACCCCGTTAAAGGGTGGTCGCTCGCTTCCCAAGTCATCCGCCCGCGTCTAGCGTGCGAAAAAACTCAAACGTATAAATGCCGTGATCGTGCCCGTCGGCCCATTCGATGCGAATGCCGTAGCGCCCGACGTAGCTGACCCCCCGAACCTCAGCCGTGGCCGACACCGCCTCGGGCTGCAACAGCGTCAATCCCCCCTCGCTCGTGCCGCGCAATTCCCGACAGTGGGCGCAAGGACACGCACGCCGCAAGCCCTCCAATTCGTAGCGGCTCTCGCGGCCATCGCTCCACGCGATGACCAATTCGCCGGCCCGGCCATCCACGGCGATGTCGCGTGGCGTCACCTTGTTCAACGCGGTTTTCCCACTACCCTCGCACCCAGCTCGTAGGGCGCGGCGGCGGTAATCTCCACTTCGACGAAAGAACCCACCGGAGGCTTTCCCGCGGCGATGATGACTTGGCCGTCGATTTCCGGGGCGTCGCGCTCCATGCGCCCATAGCACACCTCTCCCTCGTGTGCATCAACCAAGACCACTTGCCGCGTACCGACGAACTCGTCGTTTTTTTCCGTGCCCACGCGCTCCTGCAGTTGCGTCAGGCGGCTGTAGCGTTCCTGCTTGACTTCCTCGGCGACCGGATCGCCGAGCGCGTGCGCTGAGGTCCCCTCTTCCGGCGAGTAGAGAAAGCCGGTCGCGTAGTCGAAGCGCGTCTCGGCCACGAACTCCAGCAAGGCGGCAAAATCGGCCTCGGTCTCGCCCGGGAAGCCGACGATGAACGTCGAGCGCAGCCCGGCCCCCGGCAGCCGCTCCCGCAGCCGCGCCAACAAATCGAGCGTCTTTTGGCGGGTCGTGGCCCGCTTCATGCGCTTGAGTACCGGGTCGGAGATGTGTTGTAGCGGCATGTCGATGTACAGGCACATCTTGTCGCACCCGGCGTAGAAGTCGATCAGTTCCTCGGTCCAGAACGCCGGATAGGTGTACAGCAAGCGCATCCACTCAATGCCCTCCACCGCGGCGAGTGCTTTTAAGAGGCGCACGAGTTGCGGCCGGCCGTAGAGGTCGGCTCCGTAGCGCACTGAGTCCTGCGAGACCAAGACCAACTCCCGCACCCCATTCGCGGCCAGCCGCTCGGCCTCGGCCACGAGCTGCTCGACCGGCTCGCTCACGTGCCGCCCGCGAATGGAGGGAATGGCGCAAAAGGCGCATTGGTGATCGCAGCCGTCCGATATGCGCAGATACGCCCAGTGCTTGGGCGTCAGCAAAGCCCGCGGCAGATCCGTTTGGTAGCCGGACCGCGTCGCGCCCAGCGCGTCGTCAACGTGGCGGACGATGTCGGCCTCGTCGGCGATCGTCAACAGCTTGTCGGCCTCCACCAATTCCTGCGCTAGCTCTTCGTAGTAGCGCGTCGATAGACACCCAGTGACAATCACCCCCTCGCACTGACCTTCTTCCTTGAGCCGATGCGCGTCCATAATCGCGGCGAGGGACTCCTCTTTGGCCGGTTCGATAAAGCCGCAAGTATTGACCACCACCACGTCCGCCTCTTCCGGCACGTCCGTCATCTGATAGGCGTGGCCCTGCAAAAGCCCCTGCATCCGCTCGGAATCGACCGTGTTTTTAGGGCAGCCTAGGCTGACTAGGTGAACTTTGTGGGGCTGGTTTTTGTTCATCTCATTCCTCGCAAAAGCGCTGCACATATTCAATGGCTGCGCGCACCGTCGCATCGGTTATCCCCTCCGCGACCTCCACCTTTCCAATCCGCCGACCCAGCACGAACCGCAGCCGTCCATCTACCCGCTTCTTGTCGGCATAAGCACAGGCCAAAATCCGCTCCGCCTCCACCGCGGCCAAACCCCCGGGCACCCCCAACCGCTCCAGCAGCGCGTCCTGCCGCTGCCTTTCTGCGGCGGACCAAAATCCCTCGCGGCAGGCGATTTCGCCCGCGGCGATCAAGCCCAAAATCACCGCCTCCCCGTGCCGGTAGCGGCCGTAGTCGGTGGCGGCCTCAATCGCGTGCCCAATGGTGTGCCCGTAATTGAGGATGGCCCGCAAGCCCTGCTCCTTCTCGTCGGCGGCCACCACTTCGGCCTTGATCTCGACGTTGCGGCCAATGAGCCAGTCCAAGGTCTCCGGCGCCAGCACCATATCCACGACTTTTTCCAAGTGCTCCTCCAAAAAGGCGAAGAGCGCAGCGTCGCGGATCAGCCCGTGTTTGACCACCTCGGCCATGCCCGCGACCCGCTCCCGCCTCGGCAGCGAGCGCAGCGCGTTGGTGTCGGCCAAGACCAAGCGCGGCTGGTGAAAGGTGCCGATCAGGTTTTTGCCCAGCGCGTGGTTGACCCCCGTCTTGCCGCCGATGCTCGAATCCACCTGCGCGACGATGGTCGTAGGCACCTGCACGTAGGGTACGCCGCGCAAATAGGTAGAGGCCACAAAGCCCGCCATGTCGCCGACCACGCCCCCACCGAGGGCCACCACCCAAGCACCGCGGTCCAACTCGGCCTCGATCATCTGCGCGAAAATGCCCTCGGCCCCGCGCAAGGTCTTGGTGCTTTCGCCGCCGGCATAGACAATCTCCAACACCTCAAACCCAGCGGCGCGCAAGCTGGCGGCCGCAGGTTGCAGGTAGCGCGCCGCCACGACCTCGTCGGACACCAGCGCGACCTGCCGGCCCAAGGCCAAGTCGCGGCAGCGCGGCCCCAGTTCCCCGAGGATGTCGTGGCCAACGAAAATGGGGTATCCTGCCCCCGGGATGTCTAAGTCAATTCTTTGCATAGCTCTCCAACAAGTTGCGGAGTTGCCCGGCCGTGTCCTCAGGCGTCTGCGCCTGCGTGGTGTACAGCTCGATGTGGGCTTGCTCGTAGAAAGGAGCGCGCTCGCGGAGCAGGGACGCTATCTTGGCGCGCTGCGCCTGTGGGTCCAACCCGGCGAGCAGGGGCCGGTTGGTGCGCCGACTGACGCGGGCGAAAATCGTCTCCACGTCGGCCTTGAGGCACACCAAGACCCCGGCGCAGCGCACGGCCGCAACGTTGTCGGCGCGGGTGATTGCCCCACCGCCCAAGGCCACTACGGCATCTGGGTGCTGGCAAGTTTTGAGGACGCAGGCGCGCTCTAGCTGGCGGAAGTGCGGCTCGCCTTCGTCGGCAAAGATCGCCGCGATGGACTTGCCGGCGCGCTGTTCGATCATCCGGTCGGTGTCCAAGAAGCAACGCCCTAGCTGCCGCGCCAGAATGTGCCCGACTTGGGTCTTGCCCACGCCCATAAAACCAGTCAGAAATACCGGCCCTTTCGTCATGGCCCGCACCTCACATTCTCTCGAGGGTCTCGATGCCGAGTAGGTCGAGGCCCTGGCGCAGGATGCGCGCGGTCAACAGCGCCAGCAGCAGCCGACTCGTGCGCTTAGGCTCGTCCGCGCGGAGGACCGGGCACTGCTCGTAGAATTTCATAAAGGCGTCGGACAGTTCGTAGAGATAGTTGCAGAGCAAGTGCGGATAGCACTGGTGGGCCACGGCCGCGACCACTTCGGGAAATTGCAACAGCTTGATGGCGAGCGCATTCTCGGCTCTTTCGCCGACCATTATCGCGCCGCCGAGTGCGCTTTCATCCACGTCGGCGCGGCGGAACAGGCTCTGGATGCGGGCATAAGAGTAGAGCATGTACGGAGCAGTGTTGCCGTCGAGGGCCAGCATCTTGTCCCAGTCGAACACGTAGTCCGAGGTGCGGTTGAACGACAGCTCCATGTACTTGACGCTGCCAATGCCAATTACGCGAGCGATCTGCCGCCGCTCGGCCTCGTCCAGCGCGGGGTTTTTCGCGCTCACTTGGGCAAAGGCCCGCGCCACGCCCTCGTCCAGCACGTCCATCAGCCTGACCGTGCCGCCGGCCCGCGTCCTAAACGGCCGGTTGTCCGCGCCTAAAATCGCGCCAAACGCGTGGTGCTCCAAAGCGGTCGTCTCGGGCGCGTACCCGGCCGCCCGCGCCACTGCGAAGACCTGCTGCAAGTGAAACGACTGGCGCGCATCGACGATGTAGAGGATGCGGTCGGCCGCGAGCACACCGGCCCGATAGCGCACAGCCGCGAGGTCGCTCGTCGCATACAAATAGCCGCCGTCCGACTTCTGCACGATCACCGGTGTGATCTGACCGTCCTTGTTTTTGAATTCCTCCAAGAAAACGCACTGTGCGCCGTTGGACTCCACCAGCAAGCCCTCGTCCTGCAAATTTTCGACTACGCGGGGCAAGTCGTCGTTGTATGCGCTTTCGCCGCGCACGTCTTCGGGTTTGAGACCGACCCCTAGCGCGGCGTATATGCGCTGGCCGTGGGCCAGCGACTCGTCGATGAACTGCTGCCACATCCGCAGCATATATGGGTCGCCGCGTTGCAACTTGACCACGTATTCCCGCGACAGGGCGGCGAAGGCCGCGTCTTGGTCAAAGCGCTGACGCGCCGATTGGTAGAATACTTCTAGATCGGCCAATTCCGTGGCCGGGTCCGCGAGCTGGTCCAAGTGGGCGATGAGCATCCCAAACTGCGTCCCCCAGTCGCCCACGTGATTGTGGCGCACAACTTCGTGGCCCGAGAATTCGAGGACGCGGGCTATGGCGTCGCCGATGACCGTGCTGCGCAGATGGCCGATGTGCATTTCCTTGGCCAAGTTGGGATGCGAGTAGTCAATTACGACCTTTTGCGGCGCGGCCTTGGGTACGCCGAGTCGCGGATCAGCCAGCACGCTCCCTAGCTGCTCGGCCAGCCACTCGCCCTTGAGTTGGATATTGATAAAGCCCGGGCCGGCGATATCTACGGACGCAGCCATGTCCTTTAGGTCCAGGTCCTCCACGACCCGAGCGGCGAGTACGCGGGGGTTGGTCTTGAGCTTCTTGGCCGCGGCCATTACGCCGTTGGCTTGATAATCGCCAAACTCCGGGCGGGTGGCCGGGCCGACGAGGGCCGGGGAACCGGCCGGCGCACCCGCTCGGACTAGTGCTGCGCTGATGCGCGTTTCTAATGATTCGGTTATCATGCCCTATCTTATGCGGTCTAATTGGGAAAATGCTCCAGTGCGGCCGCCATCATCGCCTCGACCGGCGGCTCAACACCCGTCCATATCTCAAACGAGCGTGCGCCCTGCCAAGCGAGCATACCCAAGCCGTTGATCGCCGATGCACCAGCGGCGGCCGCCTGCCGCATGAGCGCGGTCTCCAAGGGGTTGTACACAATGTCGGCGACCAGCATGCGCTCGTGCAGGCACGACGGGTCCGCCAGCGGCGAAGCGGCTGCGCGGGGGTGCATCCCCAGCGCCGTGGCGTTGATGAGCAAACCAGCGTCTCGGATCGGCCCGGTCTCTGCCAGTGACCCGACCCGCACCTTGCCAGTGCTGTCGAGGTCGCCGGCGAGGGCTGCGGCCTTTTCCACCGTGCGGTTGAGCAGCAGCACCTCCTCCACCTCCTCCCGCGTCAGCAGCGCGTAGAGCACGGCCCGCGCCGCGCCGCCCGCGCCGAGGAGCGCGACCTTGGGCGGCAGCGGGTCCAAACCGCCATCGGCCTTGAGACTTTGGACGATCCCAAAGGCGTCGGTATTGTACCCCACGAGCCGGCCATCGCGGTTGGCAATGGTATTGACCGCGCCAATGCTTTGGGCCTCTGCGGAAATCTCGTCGAGATGCGCCATAACGGCCTGCTTGTGCGGCACAGTTACATTCAGCCCAACCATGCTGAAGGCGCGCATTCCGGCGAGCGCTTGCGGCAAGGCTGCGGGAGCGACGCGGAACGCCGCGTACGCGTAGTTGAGATTCAGGGCCCTAAGCGCGGCGTTGTGCATGGCCGGCGACGCCGTGTGCGCGACCGGGTCGCCGATGACGCCGAGCACCCGCGTCGTCCCGGAAATCACCCGAGCAAATCCTCTATGAAGCTGTTGGCAATCTCGATGGATTCGCGCCACGATACTCCGTAGAGCAAGCGGATGGCGAGCAGGCCGCCGCTCAACAGCACGGTCACGCACATAAAGAGCCGCAAAAGTCCCAGCATGTTCAATCTCCTCGAATAAGGTGTAAGGTCTTAAAAAAATCGGGCCAGATGGGCGTCAAGCACTCGCTGCCTTGGATGGTCAGCTCCCCTTCGGCCAACAGCCCAGCTACGGCAAAGGCCATGGTTAAACCGGGGTCGTCCTTGCCGTCGAGTTGGCCGCCTTGGAGGGGGAAGCCGCCTTTGATGACGAGCCCGTCTGGAAACTGGCCGACCCGCGCATCGAGCGAGCGCAGCGCGGCGCACATGTCCTCCACGTGCGGCACGTCTTCGATGTCGCGGATGACCGTCGTCCCCTTGGCCTGGGTCGTCAAGACCGCTAGCAGCGCGATCTGGTCGGCGACTTTGGCAGCCCGCGACCCAGCCACGCGCGTGGCTTTTAACTGGCTGGCGCGCACATGCAAATCGCACTCGAAGCGCGTCGCTTCCTCGCGCTTTTCCCCGAGGTCTTCTGTGGCGATCTGCGCCCCAATCTGCCGCAGCAAATCCAAGAAAGCCCGCTGCCTTGGGCGAATGGCCACGCGCTTGATGGTTAGCTGCGACCCCTTGCGGCACAGGGCGGCCCCCATGAGCGGATAAGCCAACGCGAGTTGCCCAGGCACCTCTACGTCAACCCCTTGCAGTGCCTGCCCGCCCTCTACCGACAGCAGTTTGCGCCGCTCAACAGCGACCCCGCGCCCGCGCAACAATCGCTCCACGCGGCTGCCGGTTTTCAGCGCGGTCGTCCCCTCGGCAAAGAGCGCGCCTACCATCGCGCCCAGCGCTAGGGCGTCGCTCGTGGGGGCCGCGGAGAGAACGCACCCTTTGGCCTGCTGCCCCCCGGTTACGAAGGTGCCGGCGTGTTCCTGTTCTACGGCGAACCCGAGCTGGGCCAGCAGGTTGAGCAAGGGCCGACACCGATCGGCTTCCATTCCCAACTTCACCCGCGAGCGAAACGTTTGTCCGGCGAGCAGGGGAAGCAACAACAGCGCGGTGTCGCCCAACCCCTCTAAGTCGAGTGGGGCCGCTGCGCTCTGAAACTTCCGCAGCCCAACGCCACGTACCGCATAGATGCCGGCGCGCTCGGCGATGTCAACGCCCAGCTCGCGCAACAGAGCGACCACGCGGATGGCGGCAACGGGCGCGTTGCAGACGGTGCTATCCCCTTCGCTCAATGCGGCCAACACGAGCGCGCGCGCGGCTGGCTCCTGCTCGCCGGGCACCGAGACCTGCCCCGCAATTTTCCTGACTGGGCTTACTTTTGCTTCCATAGCCTAGGGTCTCCGCGCCACATACCCGAGCCGAGCCAAAATTCCCAGCGCGTTTTCCGCGTTTTCCGCGCTATCAAATCCCAGCCGCAACGTCCCTCCCTCGCCCTCGCGCACCTTCATTACCTCAATATCGTTGATGTTCACCCCTTGCGCCCCCAGTGCCTGCCCGATCTCGGCGATGACACCCGGCCGATCTTCGGCCAGCACCAAGATCTCGTGCAGCACGTGGATAAACCCCTTGGAATCCCTCGGGATGGACCCCCGAATCTCGTTGGCAAAATCGAAATCCGCCTTTAGCTCCTCGGCCTCCAGCCGCTCTCTCACATCCGCGAGCGCGGCCATGTAGCGGTCAATCATCGCGCGGAGCTCGTCGGCATTGGTCGCGCATATATCCTCCCACACCGGCGCAAACGGGCTAGAGGCAATCCGCGTCAAGTCGCGGAAACCACCAGCGGCCAGCGGCAGAAAGTGGTCCCGCTCGGCATTCAGCCGCCCGACCATGCCCACCAGTGAGGTCGCCAGCATCTGCGGCAGGTGGCTGATAGCGGCGACCGCCCGATCGTGTGCCTCAGCGTCTAGTTCCATCACCCGCGCCCCAACCTGCCGCAAGAGCGCGGTCAATGCTTGGTAGCGGTCGGCTGGCACCTGCTGATCGGGGACCAAAATATAGATCGCATTCTGGAAGAGAAACGGATCGGCCGCGGCCACGCCGGCCTTTTCGGAGCCGGCCATCGGGTGGCCGCCGACAAAGTACACCTCGTCGCTGAAATGGGCTTGGGCCGCCGCGACGATGTGCCGCTTGGTGCTTCCCACATCGGTAACTAGCGTCCCCGGCTCGGCGAGCCGACCCACTTCCGCAATCAGCGCGAGAATCCGCTTGATCGGGGTGCAGATAAAGACTAGGTCGGCTCCTTTGAGCGCACGCTCCAACTCGTCGTAGCCCCATCCTTGGTCAACCACGCCCAGTTCCAGTGCGCGGGCGATGGTTGCGGGGCGGCTGACGCCGACGAGCCGCCCGCCAAAGCCGGTGCGCTTGAGCGCCAAGCCTATGGAGCCGCCAATCAGGCCCACGCCGACGATGACTGCCCGCCGGAAGAAGACTAACCCTCCTCGCTCTCGAAGTTGGTGGTCACTTCGATGAGCAGCCAGTAGAGCGTCTCTAGATTCTCGTCCTTAATCAGCCCTTGGTTGTAGGCTTTGGTCTTGGCGATCACGTCGCGTTCGCGCTCGAAATCGCGTATTGGTTTTCCCGCCGCCTTTTTAATCCGCCCGATCTCTTGCGCGCAGTGCATGCGCTCGTTGAGCAGATCGATCAGTTGATGGTCGATATTATCTATGCGTGTGCGCCAGTCACTTAGGTCCATAATTGCTCCCTTATCGATGTCCCATGGCCCGGCGGACCGCGTCCATAGTCGCGTCGACGACCGGGCGCAGTCTCTCGACGCCTGTGGCGAGTACCTCGTCGATGTACGCGGGATCCGCCGTCAACTCCCGATAGCGGGCCTGGATCGGCTCGATCTCGGCGATGACCACTTCGGCCAATTCCTTTTTTAAGTCGCCGTATCCCTTGCCGGCAAAATGCGTCTCTATCTCGGCGTGCCCTAGGCCGGTCAATGCTTGGTAGATGGTCAGGAGGTTGTACAGCCCGGGGCGCTGCGGATCGCAGACAATGCCCTGCTGCGAATCGGTCACGGCCCGCATAATCGTCTTGCGCACCTTATCCGGGCTGTCGAGCAGGGCGACGCTGTGGTGGTGCCCTGTGGCCGACTTGGACATCTTCGCCATCGGGTCGTCCAGTCCCATAATCCGCGCCCCAACTTGGGGAATGACCGGTTCGGGCACCGTGAGAACTTCGCCGAATTTGTGGTTGAAGCGCTCGGCGATATCGCGCGTCAGTTCCACGTGCTGCTTCTGATCGTCGCCCACGGGCACCTCGTGGGTCTGGTAGAGCAAAATGTCGGCGGCCATCAACGTGGGGTACGCGAAGAGGCCGGTGCCGACCCGCTCGCGCCGGGGGCCGACCCGCTCTTTGAACTGGGTCATCCGCTCCAACCAGCCCATCGGCGTGATACAAGTCAAAAGCCAAGCCAACTCCGTGTGTTCGGGGATGTGCGACTGCACGAAAAGGCGGCACTGGGCCGGATCGAGACCACAGGCCATGTACAAGGCCACCGCTTGGCGCGTCCCCTCGCGCAGTGCGTCGGGGTCATAGTCAACGGTGATGGCGTGCTGATCGACCACGCAGAAGATGTTGTCGCGGCTATCGAGGTTTGCCAGCCAGTTGCGGATGGCTCCGATATAGTTGCCGAGGTGGAGGTGGCCCGAAGGCTGAATGCCCGAAAATACTCGTCTTTTCACGCGCCTAGTAACTCCCTCACTTTAGCTCCGATATCGGCTTCGCGCATCAGGGATTCGCCGACTAAAATCGCATTGACGCCCGCGTCTGCGAGCCGCTCGACATCGCCGCGATCCCCAATCCCGCTCTCGCTGACGACGACAGCCCCCTCCGGCATCTGATCCAAAAGCGCGAAGGTCGTCTCCAAGCTCGTCTCGAAGGTCCGCAGATCGCGGTTATTGACGCCGACGAGCCGGGCACCGGCCGCTTTAGCGCGCGCTAATTCCGCACCATCGTGGACTTCGACTAGCGCGTCTAATTGCAATTCGTCGGCTAGGCCCAAGGAGTCGTCGAGTTGGCTGGAGTCCATCAGCGCCACGATCAGCAAAATGGCGTCGGCACCGATGACGCGGGCCTCGTAGAGCTGGTACTCGTCAATGGTGAAGTCCTTGCGCAACACCGGCAAGCCCGCAACCTCTTTAGCCATCTGCACATAAGCGTCGCACCCCTGAAAATACGCCTCGTCCGTCAATACCGAAAGACAGCGCGCGCCGTTGGCGGCATAGGCATCGGCGATCCGCTCCGGGTCGAAGTCGGCGCGGATGACGCCCTTGGACGGCGAGGCTTTTTTGACCTCGGCGATCAGCGCGATCCCGTCCGCAGTTAGCGCACCCGCGAAATCGGCTGGCGCGGGCGCGTCGCGGGCGTGCGCGCGCACATCGGCCAAACTGCGCTGGCGCTGGCGGTCGGCGACGAACTCGCGCTTGTACGCGGCTATTTCGCTTAGAATATCTGCCATTGTCAGGAGTTGCTTACCTCGACCAGCCGATCCAAGGCTTGGCGGGCCTTGCCTGAGTCGATGGACGCCCGGGCCACTTCGAGACCAGCGGTTATATCCGCGGCCAGCCCTCCAACGACCATCGCCGCGGCCGCGTTGAGCAGCACCACATCGCGCTGCGGCCCCTCCTTGCCGTCGAGTACCCCGCGCAGAATGCGCGCATTGTAGGACGCATCGCCGCCTTTGAGCGACTCGGCTGAGACGGTCTGCAAACCAAAATCCCCCGGATGAATCTGGCGCGTACTCACCTGCCCGTCTCTAAGCTCAGTGGCCTGAGTCGGCCCGGTCAGGGTGATCTCGTCCAGCCCGTCCGAGCCATGTACCACCAAGGCCCGCTCCGATCCCAACTGACCGAGCACCCCGGCGAGCGACTCGGTCAGTGCGCCGTCGAACGCGCCGAGCAATTGCCTTTTGGCCCCGGCCGGATTGGTCAGCGGCCCCAAGATGTTAAAAACCGTGCGAGTGGCTAACTCCCGGCGCGGACCAATGGCGTGTTTCATCGCCCCGTGCAAGGCCACCGCGAAGAGGAAGCCGATGCCGACTTCGTCGATGCACTCGCCGACCTTTTCCGGCGTGGCTTCGACGTTGACCCCTAGCGCGGCCAGCACGTCCGCCGAGCCGCACTGGCTCGATATGGAGCGGTTGCCGTGCTTGGCCACCGCTAGGCCGGCGCCGCTGGCGACAAAGGCTACCGTAGTAGAGATATTGAAGGTGCCTGAGTCATCGCCGCCGGTGCCGCAGGTGTCGAGGAGATTGGGGCGCACCGTCGTTATTGGCGTGGCTTTCTCGCGCATGACTTCGGCGCAGCCGGCGATCTCGTCGATGGTCTCGCCCTTGATCCGCAGGGCGACGAGAAACGCGCCAATCTGGGCGTCGGTGGCTTGGCCGCTCATAATTTGGGCCATCACCGCCCGCGTCCTAGCGCGGCCTAGGTCCGCTCCGGCGATCAGGTCTCTTATGGCTTCTTGTATCATGCTCGCGCTCCTCATAAGCAAAGAAAATTAGCCAGTAGTTGTTTGCCTTCTATGGTCAGGATCGATTCGGGGTGGAACTGCACCCCTTCGAGGGGCCATCGCCGGTGCCGAATCCCCATAATCGTCCCATCCTCACTCGTGGCCGATACTTCGAGGCACTCGGGCAAACTCGCTCGCTCGACGGCCAGCGAGTGATAGCGGGTGGCGACGAGCGGGTTGGACAACCCGGCAAAGAGCGTGCGGCCGTCGTGTTGCACCAGCGTCGCGCGACCGTGGACGATCTCGCCGGCCCGCACGATGCGCCCGCCGCAAACTTGGGCGATCGCTTGGTGCCCCAAGCACACGCCTAAAATGGGAATCACACCGGCCAACCGCTCGACGAGTGCGCCCGAAATTCCAGCTTGGTCTGGACCGCCAGGACCGGGCGAGATAACGACGCGCTCGGGCGCGAGCGCAACCGCTGCGGCGACCGTCAATTCGTCGCTGCGCAAGACCTTGGTTGCAGCCCCTAATTCCTCTAAATAATGCACCAAATTGTAGGTAAAGGAGTCGTAGTTATCAAGTATCAGCAACATGGTTGTACAATGCGAAATGAGAAAACCACCAACCGCTAAAAAATGGGCCTTACACGTCGATTTTGTAGTCTAGCGCGGCCTCGTCTCCGGTCGTGCCGCGAAAACCGAAATTGCAGGTCGGACTCTCAAATATCACGACCTCTACGTCGCTTGGATCAAGGCCTAGCCGCTCTTTGATGCGCGCAAACAGCAAGCGAATCAGCTTTTTGCGCGCTTGCTGCGAACGGCCCTGCATCATAGTGATCTCTATGGCGATATAGGCATCCGTCCGCCCTGCTGGATAGTAGAAATCCTCCTTTGCCAGCGGGAAGAACCGATGGGCACGCTTATTGGCGGGAAAGGCTAGGGCCTCGACCATGCAGGCGTTGATCACGTCCGACAATTCGGCTTTGATCGGGTTCAGTTTCTCGCGGATTCCATAGATGCGTATCATCGCGCCAGCTTCCCTACTACCTCGGAGATCAGCCGCAAGCCGAGATCGTCCTTGAGCGTCAAGATCGACTCGGGGTGGAACTGCACGGCCGCTATCGGCAATTCGCGGTGCTCCACGGCCATGATGACCCCGTCGTCGGTCTGCGCCAAGACTCGCAGGCACGCCGGCAGCTTCTCCGGCCGTGCGTAGAGCGAGTGGTAGCGGCCGGCGACGAATTCTGCGGGGAAGCCGTCGAGGATGCCCGCGGGTGTGCAGCGGATCGTCGATTCCTTGCCGTGCATAGGGTAGGACAAGACGCCCAGCTCGCCGCCAAAGGCTTGGACAATGCCCTGTAGCCCGAGGCACACGCCAAAGACCGGCAACGCGCGCCGGACGCATTCCTTCACCAGCGTTGGCACGCCGAACTCCGCGGGCGTCCCCGGGCCGGGCGAGATGAAGACCAAGTCCGGATTCACCGCGGCAAAGACGCGCTCCGGGCGGCGCAGGCCCCGCGCTCGGCTACCGTCGCGCGCCCGCTCGGCGCGCACAGTAACCACTTCGGCCCCGGTTTGCCGCACGTAGTCGCCGAGCGTGTGGACGAAAGAGTCGCGGTTATCCACAAAGAGCACCCGCTTGCCGCGGCCCGTGGCCGCAATCGGTGCGCTCGCCGCGGCCCCAAGCGCGTTGGTGCCCATCACCGCGTTGATGAAAGCCTCGGCCTTGACCCGAGTCTCGCGCTCCTCTTCGTCTGGGTCGGAGTCGCACAGCAGGGTCGCGCCGACCCGCACGTTGGCCATGCCGCCCTCTAAGTGTACCGTGCGAATGGTGATTCCGGTGTTGACCGCGCCGCTGAAGAGCAACATGCCGACGCAGCCCCCATACCAGCGCCGCCCCGAGTTTTCCAACTCCTCGATTTTCTGCATGGCCGCTGGTTTCGGCGCGCCGGTGAGCGTCACCGCCCACAGGTGCGAAAGCAGGGCGTCAAAGCCATCGCAGTGGTCCTTCAGCTCGCCGACGACGTGGTCGACGGTGTGAAAGACCCGCGAGTACTGTTCGATCATCCGCCGCCCGACGACGCGCACCGACCCGGCCTTGCAAATCCGCGCCTTGTCGTTGCGATCGACGTCCGTACACATGTTCAGCTCGGCCTCGTCCTTTTTCGAGTTGAGCAAGTCG
Organism: uncultured Latescibacterota bacterium; assembly: GCA_958295495.1. Lineage (GTDB taxonomy): Bacteria > Latescibacterota > UBA2968 > UBA8231 > UBA8231. Next base: position 3,531,266 of record OY282352.1, on the reverse strand, counting down.
CGGATCTGCTCGGCGTCCTCCATGGTGGTTTTACCGCGGCGGATGGTCCCGGCAATCGGGCAGGTCTCCACCTGCGAGCCATGGACCCGCACGAACATCTCGGGCGAAGCGCCGATCAAAAAGTCGCCGCCGAGGTTGATGAGGAACTCGTAGGGGCTGGGGTTGGTGCGGCGAATGTTCTCAAAGAGGGCGCGCGGGCTGCCGGCATAGCCGGCACTGAGTACCTGGCTCGGCACCACCTCGAAGAAGTCGCCGCGCTCGGTGCCAGCAATGACCTCGCGCACCTTGTCCGCGTACTCGCCGCGGGCGTGGTCGCATTGGACCGCGGTTGGCGTACCCGGGGCGCGGGGCACTGGCTCCGTGCCCCGCGCCATGCCCACAGTTGACAGGCCGCCTAGGGCAAACTCATACCGATGCTGCTGGGCCTGTTCCTTGCGGTGATCGACGACTACGAGCTCGTCCGGCAAAAACAGATGCAGATCGGCTTGGTCCGCCCGGCGGGGGTGGCGCAGCTCAATAGGCTCGAACTGGAACACCAAGTCGTAGCCCAGCGCGCCGTACAATCCCAAGTGCTCGTCGTCCGCGCCCCGCATCTGCGCCACCAGTGCGCGCAGGACGCTGAAGATCGTCGGCTGCTTGGAGCGCTCCTCTTCGGGGAAGTACTCGGGCATCTGCGCCACCGCGCCTCTGAGCTGGCCATCGGCTAGCTCCAGCGCGGCCAAGTGCTCGTGCCCGGTAAGCCCTCGGCGCACGATCTCCAGCAGGACTTGGCCGCGGGCGTTGAGCGCCCGGAAGGCAAAGTCGCGCTGGCGCGCCACCAGCTCCAGCGGCGGATCGACAAAGCCAATGTCCCAGCGGCTGTATCGCCCCGGATATTCGTACCCGCTGGCAAAGACTGCGCCGCGGTGGGTGTTGAGCCTCTCCAGCAGGGACTCGAGCGGCTGCTCTAGGGGCAACGGCCGGGTCTCGCGCCTGACTTCGACGCGGCCGGCCGTGCGAAAGGTTTCCGTGTGCATGGTCATGGCGTTCTCCAAGTACAAAAAAACGCGGACACCCGAGGGCGTCCGCGTTGGATTGAAAACATCTCGTCGCAGTCTAGCGGATGGACGCACCTCTCTCCCGGTTCGGGCAATGCCAAGTGCGCCACCAGCGACGAGTATAGGGCGAAAAATTCATAACGAGCAAAAGTAAAAGGAACCGCTAGCACCTGTCAAGCCGTTCAGCGAATGGTAGTGGGTTCCTTTGAAATCTAGTCGTTGCTGAGGATGACGTTCCCCGTTCTACCCTCATACGTCATGGTAAAGTTCTGCAAGAAAGTTCTGCCGATAAGAGCGAAATGGGGCTGGCCTCCAGCGCGTAGATGAACCCCGGCAAACCGACCATATACTGCAAAATTCAAGGTCGGGACATGAAGCTGAGCGAGATGAACGTTGACTGTATTGGCCCCGTGGACCCCGGCCACTTGCTGCCTATCGACAATAGGTAGGTTTAGTACAAGAGCGAGAGCGGAGTCGATGCAGCTTTCCGTCGCTCCCGTATCCACCAGAGCAGGATACCTAGCAGGTGGTAAATTAAGGCTAGAGCCATCGATAGGTCGGGAAGCCGGATCGAAGCCGATCTGGACAAACAGCGTCGGTCCGTAGAGTGCCAATGCGTCCCGACCGGAATGCCCCGTTTGGTCGTCGAATCCGCACTTAGTTGTCGGCATAGGGACTATACAGCACGGAAGCCGGCAGGGTCAGCGGTGGTTGTCCGACTCGTTTGATTAGGTACGGCCCGCGCCCGAAACGCTGTACGGCGTTGTCGGCTGCCACTTCAAACGAGTCATAGATCCCGGCGAGTTTCTCGTCATGCACAACGACCCATTTGCCTAAGTGCTCCAATTCGAGGTCGTCACGCATGCGTTCGTACGCGGCGATTTCCTTTTTTAGCCCAAGCATAGTATGCCTCCTTCTCAAGTGGTACTTGCAGCGTACCATGCTCAAACCATCAAGTCAAGGTTCCCGCTTAAACAAGCCCTAAGAAATATCGGAAAAATTTCAAAGTCAGCGAATCGACACCGTCTATGGCAGATCATCTATCCAAACAGGCGGCAGACGGCCCGACGCTTTGGCTTCGATGGAGGCAACGGAAAATGAGGTGCATCTGAACAGGGGACAAAGAGGACTTCGCCGGCCGCGTTGGGACTGGTGATGGGAGCGACGTTTGACTGGACGAATCACGCCAAGCTCCTATCCAGCCAAGCGTCGGTCTGTTCCAGCTCCAAGATGGCTTGGATTTCTTCGTCGCTCTTCTTCAAGGCGAGCAGGATGCGTTGGACCGGGATGGGCGTCGCTTGGGGACCGTGCGGATTTTCCCACTCGGGGAGACGGTGAGTAAACTCGACGATGCCATTGGAACCCCAAGGGAGCGGCATTCATTGTATTCGGCTTTTGCTACAGCAGGGGGTATATGACCACATGGAATCGCGCTTTAGAATGGACACGTAGCGGCCGCGTTGGTCGTCCCAGAAGAAGAGCAGCGGCACACCCCCGACTTGCGATCGTCGCGTCCGGACGCCGCAATTGCGCGAGAAACTGCCCTGCACCGGGAAAGCTGCGGTAAGCGCACCATGCGCGAAATCCGCAGCGCATCCAGCGATCCGCTCCCGCGTCGGTCCTCGCCCAAGGCGATGTTGAAACGCAACTCGTCGAACCACCAGAGTCCGACGGTTTCTTCATGGGCAAGGCGGAAACAAGGTGCTATTGTTGGTGCTCATCGATGGCGCGCACTTCGTCGGACCAATCTCGCCAGATGTCGCCGTTGGTGTTGTCCACTACTAGGGGATCGGGGAGGGATGCCGGCGTTTTGAGGAAACCGTAGATGGTCGCTTGGCGGATGACGTCGTTAGACACATTCTGCCCAGCCATGTGCAAAATTTTGGTGTGCCACAAAACCACTGTGCCGGCGGGGCCGTGGCAATCGAAGGGCTGAGTATCGACCTTGATGCGCTGAATGACGGGGTCGCTGTAGCCGCCGGCCTTGCGTTCTGCCAGATGTTTGTCGGTGTGCTTTTCGCCGGCGAGGAAGGCCTGCCACTGCTCGCGCCAGATCCGGCTGTGGCTGCCCGGCCAGACCGTGAAGCCGCCGGAGTTGGGCAGCAGATCGTCGATGTAGGCCGCTATTTGCAGCCGCCAGCGGCCGTAGCAGGCACCGTCGGAGTGGGAGCCGCGGTACTCGGGGCCAGGAGACGGGCTGTTGGGTAGGGTGCAATACAAGCCACGCGTCCCTTGTCCGTTGAGCCACACCGGGCCGGTCTTGGGCAGGCGCAGTGATTCCTCGGTGGTGAAGGACCCCTTCTCTGGCCACTTCTCGATCTGTTTGCCCAAGTGGGTCGCCAGCCCTCCCACTGCGTCGTCGCACATAAAGCACGGACCCGTGGTGATGCCGGAATCGTCCTCTCCAGCGGGCCACACCACCGTGCCCGCGCCAAGCAATTGCTCGGCGACTTGCCACAAGGCTCGGGGGGCTAGGTCAAGCATGAATTGTTCGGCGCCGTTGCGGACATAGAAGCGGTGGCCGTTGCCGGCGAAGTAGGGGTCGCCGCCGATCTCGGGCCGCTGCGCGTTTAGCTCGGCGCTTTCTTCGTTGGTGAGCGGCTCCCAGGTGGAGGGGTCGTCTCGCTTTATGCGGGGCAGGTATGTTGCAATCGCGGCCCACATTTCGTCCCTAGCACGGCGGCAGAGTTCGGGGTCGAGCACGGCGGGGAGCACGAGGAAGCCGTCGCGCTTGAACTGGGCGATCTGACCCGCGGTCAGGAGCGGGACTTGCTTCGCGGTTGGGGTGGTTGGCGTTAGCTGCATATCAGGATGCCTCATGTTCCCTTGTTTGCAGATTAGCGTTTATGCTGGAATGCGCTAATAACAGAACTCAGCCATGAAGCCGCAAACGCTCATGTCCGCACGTTCAATCGCCACCAGCGTCGGCTTATGGTAATTCGGTCCCCTCGCCGAGAATGGCAAGATATTGCTCATAACCGAAAAGCCGGTTCCGCTTCTTGCCCGTCAATTCGCGCACCACTCCGACCCGTTCGAGTATCTGTATTCCGGCGGTAACCGCCGGGACCGAGAGTTCCGTGCGGTTGGCAAGTTCTTGGATCGATGCAATCGGGTGCTCCTGCAAAGCTTGGTGGACGCGCAGTGCCGACCCCGCCGCACGACCTGTCTGTTGTATCTTTGCCTGATCTTCCTGAAACAGAAGGAACAGGTGAGCGTCGGGCAGCAACACGGAGAAACTGTCTAACCGGCCCAGCGCCAGCAATGCTTTCTCCAGCGGTCCTTGCAGAAGCACAGGCGTGGGCGGAAGCGGCGCAGGTACGAAAGCCCGCACTGTCTCATCGCCAACGATCGTGGTTTCGTATCGGCCGGTTTCGCCGCGTCTCACGGAGAGGTTTCCTTATTAAGCACAACGTAATAAGCCGCATTGCTATTAAAATTTAATGCTAAAGTATTAATAAGGACGGTCGAATGCGAGGAATGAGCGTCGGCAATGGTGCAGGCTATCCATGCTCCCTTAGCTGAGGCTCAAACGCCACCAGCGTCGGTGAGCCGGCCGATGACAGTTGCGAGCCGCTCCTTGTCTTTGACCTTTGAGCGCAACGCAGTCGCCAACGGCGTCTTGCCCTTGTCGTCTTTGGCGTTCACCTCGGCCCCTCGGTCGAGCAGCAAGTCAACGATTTGGTCGAATCCCGCTTTGGCGGCACAGTGCAACGCCGTTTGACCCTTGTAGTTCCTGACGTTGATGTCAGCGCCGCGCTCGAGGAGCTCGCGCACGCGCTGGATATTGCCGCCGCGGTCGCCGCGCGACTGAAAGACAAGGGGCGGCCAGCCGCCCTCGGCGTGGTCCACATCTATTGCGACGCCGCGAGCGGTCAACAATTCGATGATCTCGGCATTGACGATGCCGGAACGGGGAACCTCGGTGTGGGTGGGATCGGCCCCGGCGTCGAGCAAAGCTCTGAGGATGTCGGCGCGCGTGCGCCACACGGCAAAGCGAATCAGCCAGCCGCTGTACGGCCGCGGATCGGCCCCCCGCGCTAAGAGCATAGAGACGATGGCGAGGTGCCCGGCGCTGACGGCGTAGTGCAAGACTGTCATGCTCTGGCTGGAATCGTGCTGCGCTTTCTCGGCCATTGCCAGCTCTGGTTCGCGGTCGAGGTAGAAGGCGACCGCATCGCTTGCGCCGAGAAAGGCAGCGGTGTAAATGTCGGTCGCGGCACCGCGTGTTAGCAGCCGGTCGGCGACCGCGTGGTGGCGTTTGTAACGCGCGGCGCAATAGGGAGAGATTTCGACCAGCAGCGGCGTGAAGTGACAGCCGCAGGCGTGGATGTCAGCACCTTGATCGAGCAAGTAATCGACCATGGCGAGCCGTCCCCGGTACGCAGCTTCCCACAACATGGTGCGGCCGTGCGAACCAACGCGGCTGATCCACGCTGGTTTCTGTGCCAATACGGCTTGGACCGTTTGGAGGTCGCCGCGCCCGGCGGCAGCCACCGCGATCTTGAGAAAATCACTCACTTTTCCCGGCAGAATCGACATCGTTACCTGACCTCTGACCTTGGTTCCTAAGTAGTAGAACAACTGGCTAGCATGAACAGCGTCAGAAGAAGTTGCAATGCTATGGAATGCTCAGACCCCGTTCGAGTGGGCGCAGGCCAAGGCGACTAGGGCAGCGGGTGCTCGCCAAAACGCAGACCAATTCTCGCCTCTATCCTCACTGCGATAGAGCTGATCCTCGACAGCGACCCAAGCAATCCCTTCGGCGTCAAAGGCGATGTGGAAAGTGTCGATATTGCCCTTGGCTTCGGGGAAGCCGGCAAGTGCCCGGGTCCAAGTGCGACCCGCGTCGTGCGAAAAGTAGAGCTTGCCCTGCACATCGCCGCGATGACCAGGCCCTTTACTGACGCTGGCCAGCAGGCAGTCGGGATCGCGCGGGTGGACGGCCAAGGCGCGGCCATAGCGGTTTGCCAAGCCATCCTTCCGATGCTCCCAAGAATGGCCGTAGTCGTTGCTGGCAAAGACCGCGTCCGCAGTATTGGCGTACAAGCGTCCTGCGCGGCTAGGGGCGCAGGCCACCTGATGCACATCGCCGTGCAAGTCCGGCGTCACCGGCTCCCAAGTAGCGCCGCGATCGGGCGAGCGCATGATGCTGCCGACGTGGATATCGGCAAAAACCCAATCGCCACTGCGCGCCAAACTGCGCACGGCCGGCGGACCGCCCCAAGGCGTGTACCAGCTCTGGCGGCATTCCAAAGCGTCAAAAGATTCTATCCGGCTCGCCGGTTTTCCGTCGCCGTTGAGACAGTACACGTGGGGCGGCTCAGTGCCCAGCAGCACTTGCAGCGGCTCTTCGCACAGCAGGGCGATGCACTCCACTGAATCGCCGATGCCGGTGGCCTGCGGTTGGGCTTGGCTATTGGCCAAAACGACCACTTGGCCGTCGGCCAAACCAATGGCGGAACAACGGGTGCCCTCGTCTAGGCAGCGGATGCCGTCGATGGCCACGCGTTGCGTGGGAGTTTCTCCCTCCAAGGTGAAGACCTGATTGCTGGTGGCTATGAGCATGATCGTCCTCCTTAGTTGGTCTTACAAAAGCCAAACCCGCCGGCTCATGGTGCCGGCGGGTTTTTGTGGCAGCCTGCTAAGTACACGACATCTCCTGTGGGTACGTTAGTGCTCAATGGTAGGATGCCATTGAATGCTAATGAGTTATTAATTTTAATATAGCCGTAAAAATGGATAAACTTGATAACCAATCGCCCCTGTTGGCGGGCAGGCTGCCCGCGCACCCGGCGGAAACCTTAGTGTCGTGTACGTAAGAAGTCGTTGTTAAAATGTACGTCGCCACGCCGCCATCACGCCATCCATAGTATAAAGAAAAAACCTAAGTACACGACAGTAAAATGTGTTGATGTTGTCGGTTGCGTTTAGGTTGGTCTCGTGCTTGGTGTATGATCTGTGTGAGTTGGTCTAAGCCTTTTCGAAAGAGGCTTATGGCTCGTCGTCCATGTTTTTTTATGGGGATGGGTTTTCTCTGATGCAACCGCCGTCCTACCAACAGCGCCCATAGCAGCGTCCATGCCAGCAGTCCCAGCAGTAGGTGCAAGCGTTGGGGGTGGGTCAAATGGGTGTCTTCGAGGTTAAATCCTCTCGATTTCAAACAGGCAAACGTCGTTTCAATAGCCCAGCGTTGTCCATAGACGGCCAGCCCCTGCTTGAGGTCGGTTCGGTTGGTGATGAGCAGGATGCGCTCGCCGCGGATGGGGCGGTGACACACCAAATTCAGGGTCAAGCCGTCATAGAGGGTGGTCTGTGGGTAGGATCGGGTCGTACCTCTCGGCATCCGTGCATTAAAAGTAGCCCCATACCGTCGCCGACCGTCGTCGAGCGTAAGCGACGTATTGCCGCGCAGGCGGATGACAAAATCGACCTGCTGCTCCAGCAAAAAGGCGAACCACGCTCGACCGATAAACTCGCGGTCGGCGACTAAACAGCATACGCGGGGATCAAGGTAGGCCAATACCTTCGTCAGGAGACGCTTGCGCTCTGAGGTGTTGGAGTGGCCTGGCTTTTGCAACGACTGATATACCAACGGAATCGAGACCCCCTGATAGACTAAGCCGACACACAACACATTCTGATCGGTGCGACCCAACCGCCAATGGGTGCGATCCATAACTAAGAGTTGTTGTTGGCCGGGGCGAACTAACTTGGATACAATCAACTGGGTAAACACCGACGGCGAAACAGCACTACTGAAAAAACGCTGGAGACGGCGATAGTGACTGTCAATCTGGGCCATCCCCGATAGGCTACACGCGAGTTTTTTCATATGGACCGAACGCACTTGAATCAGCGCACACACCAAGCGACTGATCAGGTCGATACGGTGGCGCGTGAGGGATACCGACCCTTGCGTGAGGGCTTTCTTTAGCGTATGAATAAGCACGGTACAGCTCCTGTGTTTAGGATTTAGATGCAATCTTCGGCGATTACAAATAAACCTAAATCGGGGCTGTACCACAACTTAGATTACTGTCGTGTACTTAGGGCAGCCTGTTAAGCCATGAAACTAAGCGGGTTCAACCCTGTCAAGGCCGCATTGTACATGTTTCGACGATTGGGGCCTTGCACAAATGCGGGCCGATGATTGGGCGTACCTTCTCAGCGCTTGAAGTCGTACTCCATTAATTCGGCAGTGCCCTGCCATACAATACCGTTGTGCCCCAGCCGACGTGCTTGGTCAACGATGCGGTCGATTGCTTCTGGTGGCCAACCCTCTCCGTGGATAATCGGGTAAGATGGCATGTCCGCTGGTAGGTACAGTTTTGCCTTCACTAGATCCCGCAAAACCAAGTCGGCTGTGGGGATCCGATAAGCCAGCGTCGCCGGCTCGTCAGCGCCGTATGCGGCGATGGTCTTTGGCAACCCCATGCCGTCGTACCCTGTAAAGCGATAGACAAGCTGCAGGGCATCCTCTTCCTGCAGGTTGGGAATTTCCTCCTGTAGAAAGCGGGCCCACTCAATGAACGTATTGCAGACAAAGGCGGAAATGTGGGACACCAGCGGGCTGGCAAAATCGGCCATCTCACCCCAGCGCTGGTAATCGTGGCCCGCCATCAGGGCCATGGAGGCCGGGTAGGTGTCGGTGCCAAAGGTCTTGCTAGGGGCCGCCGCATGCACCGCCGCCCGAAAGCGCGCCAGATTGCGCACGATCAGGTCACAGCGGAAGCGGACCCAGTCGAGTACCCCCGACCTCAGACCGAGCGCGTGGACCACATCGAAGAAACCAACCCCGAGACGGACCACCTCGCCGAGGCGAGCACCGTCGAGCTGGCGCAGGCCCTCCCGGGCACGCTGCAAGTCCTCCACCATCGCTGCCATGTCGTAACCGAGCTCTTGAGCGGCGGCGGTGCAAGAAGAACAGGTGCAGCCAAAAAGCCCTAGGGGAAAGCTGCCCATCGGATAGCGAAAGTGGGTGATGTCGAGCGCGTCGAGATCGTACTGGGTCACCCAATGCACGCACACGGCCTCAATCCAGTCTTGCACATCCTCCCGCGATGGACAGAACATCAGCCGGCGGATCGTCCAAGCTCCTCCGTACGTCCACACATTCAAGCCTGCCGCCTTGAGTTGTCCCACAGCCTTTCTGAATGCTTCGTCGTTGCCTTGGGCCGCAACGCCGGGACCGCATAGGGCTTGGGCTTGCTGGTATTCTCGCGGATCTACGGGCCGACCGTCGAAATGCCGCATGACGAGCTTGTTCAGTTCCTCTGCTGTCGGCGTGCGTCCCCCATAGGGACTGAGGGCGAGCACCTCCGCCGATAGCTGGCCCGTAAAGGAGAGAACCACCGTATTCAGACCGATCTCATCGCGCAGTCGCTCGACGTAATCGGGGTATTTGAGCACCTCATCCGTGGTTAGATAAATTCCCGTGAGCCAATTATTGGTCATCTGTTTCCCTCCTTTCGGGAGTCGTATTGAATCTACATTCGTCGAACTCGAAATATCCCGGACTCAAATTACAAATATCATGTTGTCGGTCATGCCAGTAAGCCCATCAATTACTGTCCACATACCCGCCGAAACGAACTGGCCCAGTACCATTCCCAAAAAGAAGGGGCGCAAAGCCCTAAACATCTTGGGCCCGCCATAGCGCAACGCAATGATCTTGATCAACCAAGCCAGAAAGATGCTGAACCAGGTCCAGTCCATCACCCGGCTGCCGGCAACGGTCAACCCCAGCGGATGGAGGGGCCACCCCAGAAATTTGTGCCGCAATAGCGTCAGCATACCCATGAGCGAGGCACCAATGCCCATATTCATCCACATCCCCCAAGTCACGTCAATCGGCCGACTGACCACCGTCGATACTAGGTCGAAGGGTAGCAAATTTGCTCCCAAGCAGAACCACGAGTGGATGTTTACGCCCCCGACTCCATAAACTAGCTTGAGCATCAGCCCGAACGACACGATCAGCGACACGATCAGTGCCGCGATAATACAGCCAAATACCGGCCGCTTGCGTCCCTCGAAACGCTCGTCGTCCAGCAGCTTCAACCCGTTGGCAATCGACGCCATCAAAAAGGTCCGAATATCCGAAGACCACCCGTAAGTATATCCCAGCGTCGTCACTCCCTGCGTGCCCAAGGCCGGAGTGCCGACGGCATAGAGCATAAAGTTGGGCGCGATCAGGGGGGCCCGGCACGCGGCCATACCGCCCTCGACCACGATGCGAGTAATGGCGATAAAGATCACAAAGGCGATAAACAGGAACAGCCCCCCCGCCCAGAGCGGTAAGCCGGCGGCCCCGAGCCAGAGGAGCATGACGACCACCGACACCAGTGTGCCGATCACCGCGCTCCGGTAGGAGAGAATCTCGCCGGAATCATCCACATCAGGAGCCGAGGTAAATGCCTTTCTAAACACATCTTGCAGGTGGTCCCTAGCGACCCATCCGCCATAGAGCACCAGTATCGACATCGCTCCGACCGCGGTCGAGGAGAATATCCCTGAACTGCCGCCGTAGTGATTGACCCGCAATTGTAGGTACAACCCTAGGGTATTGAACACTCCGTCTAGGCATTTGACCACAACATCGAGAAACCAGAGCCCGAAGGCCACATCCTGATTGATCAAATAGGCAAATCCCATCACGGGGAAACTGATCATAAAGCGCAACTGGATCGACTCCCGCAGCAACGAGATAGTGACGCCGGGATAGAGGGGGTTTAATGAGGGCAAATAATCGTAGTAAGCACTGAGACCAATGGAGGAAGTGATGAAGGAAGCAAAGGCGAAACCTAGCCACATCAGGGGATTTTTGAAGAACTCTGCCAGCAAACTGCCCCTGTTATCCTCACCGATCATGTCGAGGGGGACCCTGATGATGGGATATATCAGCCTTTCGTGCTCGATCCACTGCTTTCTCAGAATGACCATCAGCGCGATCATCACAAAGTAGAAGGCGGCGAAGAAGACGCTCCAGTAGGCCAGCGGCTTCAACCACACAGCCCACGGAATCGACTCGCCTTGCGGCAGGCCCTCAAAGAAGTACTTGCACGCCAAGGGATCCTCGATGACCATCCATCCTCTGACATAGGGGGCCACCAGATTCGCCCAGTCGTTCTCGGGCGTCGCAAAGTAGGGCAGCGTTGCCATCAGGGGGATCTGGTAGTGGGTCAGCCCCATTCCCGTGATCGCACACGCGGTCATCATCATCACATAGATGAGGATCAATTCCGTCGGCGTGAATGCCACTCTGGGTCCCATGAGCTTCAACAACACATTGACGCCGGCTACTAAGAAAAAGAAAATGAATAGAGCCCCGCCGGTGCTGAAGTCATCGGACATGCGCGAACTTCTGAGAAAAATTTCCCCATACTGCGTTCCCCCGCCTACCAGTGCCGAACACACCAGACCGGTAAAAAAAGCTCTTGCCGTCACCCCAGAGGAGTTTCCCCCGCTTGTTGCTCTTCGCTTCTGTTCCTTCATCCGCCTCTGGCTCCCTCCATTCCGGTGGTGCATCTCTCCGCATTTAGATCAAAAAGGCCGTAGCGATAAAGTAGTTAATACGGCAACGCCGCGGACAATTGCGATTCCCTTACTGGCTCTCTACTTTTTGCTTGGTTAGTAGAACTTGGTCCCCCGCTGCGTTCCTGAGCATCACAGTGACGGCTTCCGCGTCTCTGGGCAGCCGGATTTCCTGCGAAATCCGCGCTACCTTTCCCGGCAGCAAGCTCTTGGTGAAAAGAGAATCATCGCTCGCCGCATCCCGTGCTATGAGTTCGGTTTCTGCCGATACCCCAATATCCATTTTCAGGACGGCCTTGCCGCCATTGCCGCTTTTGAAGGTCAGGCTCGGCTCATCGAGCAGCAAATAATCTCCTGTGAGCCTGTACACAGAGACAATCTGTTCCTTGGTGACACCGTGAAACATCGCCATATCCACGGTGTACTCGCACACCTCGCCCCGGTCGAGGTCGATAGAGTACCCCTCCCGCTCCCAGCGGTCGGCGTGATTGGAGATGTGACGGGTCAGCGAAGGCTCTAAGTAGTATGTGTCTGTACCCCGCGTGTACCCTATGTAGGCGGGGATCTCCCTATCCCCGACAGACACCGGAGAGCTAACCATAGCCATCACTTGCCGGTTCGCGTCGTCCCCAATGACACCCCACCGCGCCGGCACAAACAACTGGAGACCACCCGATCCCCCCCTGCGGAAATCCACTGCTTCGGGTATTGGCCACGAGTGCCACGACTGGTCCGGGATCTGGTATTGGGGGATGAGTCCGCTCCACGCCACCCAGCACTGGCTGCCGGGGGCATAAAAATAATCGCTGTCGTCGCACTCGCCGCCGACGCAGGGACTGCCATGGACGCAGTGTTGAAAGCGGGCGCGTCGTTCGCCGACATTTTCTATCTTGTAATCCATCTTCAGCCGCGTGGAGCCTTCGTAAGTGGTCGTGGTCTTTTCAAATCTCAGTTCGCACAATTTGCCGGTGACTGGGTCGGCGTAGGGAAAGGTTATTTCACCTACCAAGACAGCACGGCGTTCGTAGAGCCGGGCTGTCATCTCCCACGGTTGCGTCCATAGATAACCCATGTAGGGCGATCCCCCGGTCCACGGCACGCATTCGGCGACGCCGCCGTGCGGATAGTGTTTTCCGTGGTTTTTGTCGAGGGGTTCGAGCTGTCTTAGCTGTTCCACGCCCGCGATTTTGTCGAAATAACTCAGAGGCGACCGGCCTCGGGTATGGGCTATCTCACTCCTGATATATTTATTTTCGAACACATATATCGGCTGCCCATCGCGTTCGCTGGTATAGAGAGATACTTGGCCCATTCCGGGGAGGGCCCACAAGACAGCCAAGGATAAAGCCCATGATCTCATTGAAAAACTCCTTTCGCGAAATAGTCGAGCCGCTGACATCAGGGTGCCCGGCTGCTATCATTCCATCCACCTGCTCCGACCCATCCCCGGCCTTCCTCGATCACAACGCGCTGATTGACGGCTAGCTGGCTCAGGCTATCCACCCTGCCGCTGGGCCAGCGCACGACGAGTTGCTCTATGCGCTGGCTCTTACCCAACCCAAAAGAAGCGTGCCGGTCATTTTGGCTGTACAGTCCAGAGCCGCTCTTGATCTCCCTGATCTGGCGCAAACCGCCCGCGTTGAGTTCGACCCGCGCCCCCACACCATCCCTGTTGCTCTCTACACCGATCACTTTGACTTGGAACCAGTTGTGCTCGTTGCCCCCATCGTTCCGCAGCAGGTCGGCGCGACCGACCGAATTGACCACGAAGATATCCACATCGCCATCGTTGTCGTAATCCCCGAATGCCGCCCCCCGGCTCACCTTGATGATGGACAGCCCTTCCCCCGAGGCGTCGGAGACCTCGGCGAAGCGTCTGTGCCCCTCGTTCCTGAACAACTGGTTGCGCTGGGGATACGAAGTGGAGGCGTCAAAAAGAATCACGTTGTCCAGGGTGTGACCGTTGGCGACGAAGATATCTAACAAACCATCGTTGTCATAGTCGAAAAAGGCGGTACTCCAGCCGACATAGAGGAGCGAATAGCGCCCAATACCCGAAGGCGTCGATTCGTATGCGAACAGCCCATCGCCTTCGTTCCGATAGAGACTGGTAGGCTCGCGCTGAAAGTTGGGGACAACGAGATCTAGGAAGCCATCGTTGTCATAGTCCCCGAAGTCGGCCCCCATGCTGGCTTCCATCCGCCCATCGCCACTGTAGCCGACTCCCGCGATAAGAGCTACATCCGCAAAAGTTCCATCGCCGTTGTTGTGGTAGAGGAAATTGGCTGTCTGGTCATTGGCCACGAAGAGATCTATGTCTCCGTCGTTATCGTAATCGCCGCACACCAAGCCCATTCCTTTTCCATCTGGATTGAACACCCCGGCTTGGACCGTGACGTCCACAAAGGTTCCGTCCCTCTCGTTGTGATACAGTACATCGGGAGAGCCCTTAAAATTATCGGGACTGGGATAGGCCCTGATATCTGGTGCTACTTCTTCGCCCGCAAGGGAGCCAACGGCATAGGGACTCAGATCTTTTCGCGGGGCGTCGAGGATATACTCGACATAGTTGGCCACATACAAATCGAGGAATCCGTCGTTGTCATAGTCAAAAAAGGCACAGCCCGTCCCCCACGATTCGTTCCCCAATCCCGCTTGGTCGGTGACATTCGCAAAGGTTCCATCCCCCTCGTTGCGATACAGCGCATTCGGACCGTAATTGGTGAGGTAGATATCCACGTCGCCGTCGTTGTCATAATCGGCCGCGGTCACGCCCATGCCGTATCCGTCGTCTCTCACCCCGGCCTCGCGCCCAACTTCAGCGAAGGTTCCATTGCCCCTGTTGCGATAGAGCGCATTGCGCTCTTCAGGATTGGTGTTAGGAGTCAGATCATGGCCATTGACTGCGTATAAATCGAGAAATCCGTCGCTGTCATAATCCAGAAAGGCGCACCCCGGTCCCATGGTTTCGATAAAGTACTTCTGCCCAGTGCCGCCGTGGGTGTAGTGAAAATCGATACCCACCTCTGCGCTCACCTCCACAAAATGAACCTGCCCACTTGCGGCGTGGATGGCCCAACCCCAGAGCATGAGGCAGACCGACCACATTGAGTATGGAAAAAGACGGCCCATGTCGAGATAGCACCTCACGGCAGGAGTTCGCGCCCCAGTGGCACTAGGGGGGGGCCAGAACATCCTCTACCTCGATATTCTCCTGCCCTTCGAGCACCAGAATCCGGGAGAAATGCTGAGCCAATACTTCGACGATTTGTACGACTCCGATTTGCTTCACCTCCCGCCGGGAATACACCACAAACTTGTGCCCCGCCTCGACCTTGTCCGCCAGCCCCAAATTGACGAAGCCCTCCTTTCCCTCCAGGCTGAGGATCTTCGGTTCCTCCTGTTGCAGAGCGCGAGGTGGGGAGGCCTTAGCCTCGATCTCTTTAGCTAGTTGCTGGAGTGCATCTAGCGTAACCTTGCCTATGATTGTCTGCCGAAAGCGCTCCACGCCAAAGGGAATCTCGTTGAGTTCGAGAAGGGCGGTCTCTTTGCGAGTAGGTTTTCCCAAAAGGGTCAAGCCCAGCTCCCGATCTGTTATTTCGGCCTTACCCGCTGCCGCTCCAACTTGACTGCCAGAGAGCGGCTGCAGCAATTGGATCTCGACTTCGACCAGAGCTGTATAGGAGGTGTACCCCCCGAAGAAGGGATTGCCGGCATTGAACCGTTTGATGGAGAAGTTGCGGATAGTGCCGTTCACAACCAGATCGGCACCGGCGGCATCTCCTATCCTGAGCACTTGGGCCTCACTCAGGGCGGCCCCGTCCGCGCCTGCTGTCAGTAAAGAATCGAGCAACGGCAAAACAACTATGTTCCGGCTCTGCTGGAGCAATTCGCCTAGGACTTGGGGAATACCCCGGCTGATATCCCAACTGCCGCGAAAATAGCTGTGGTCCTCAAAGGGCATGATCAGAATCACCGCTTCGGGCTGAAACGCCGCAGCCCGAAGCGGATACAGGAGTAGTGCGAGTCCAAACAGACCGACTCTACGGAGACGAAACCAGCCCAGAATAGCTATTGTTCTTAGCATGGGAAGAGCTGGCACCAGAGCGGATATGGTGGTCCAAAGCCACTATTGACGGTCAAAGCTCACCGCCTCATGGTCTTTGTTCACCTCCCACTTCTCTACCCTGCGGTTGAAATCGAAACGGATAGAGACCGTTTTTAGCGGCGTGTCGAACTCGTCGAATTTGAGCGCGAATTCTTTCAGTATCAACCGCACTTTCTCCACCGCTGGGTCGAGCGAATCAAAGGCGATTAGACCGCCGTAGCTCTCTCCCTTGAATATCGGCTGCTCCTCCGCATAGTTCAGACTGCGCACGTGCCCCATTCTGACTTCAAAGCGATAGAATTCATTGCCGCTCTGCCCGCGCAAGCCTCTGTAATATCGCTCGAAGCTATTGTAGGGCGACGTCGATGGCATCCCATAGGAATGGAGTGTCCGGCCCTGATCTGTCAAGAGAATGGCTTTGAGGGGATAGAGTTGAACTTTGGCAAAAGTCTGGTTGAAAACGCGCACCTTGAAGACCGTGAAGCGGTTGGGGGTATAACCCACATCCCGATCAATGTAATTGCCGTAGGTATAGGGATTAGTCGAATACTCTCCTCTATTTGAATCTTCGGGGAGCAGGGCATTCAGCTCTGCATCCGTCATAAATTTGACGTCGATCCGCAATCCTTCTGACACATATACAGAGCCATCGTTCTCCACTCTATACGGAGCTTCATTGCCGCTCTTTTCCACGGGCACTAGGTACGAGTTGTAGTGGATCTTCGGCGGAAAAATAATGCACCCCATCGCGATTTGGGCTGTACAAGCCACCAACATCCACCTTATTGCCTTGCCGGTGAGTTTCATGTTCATTCCCTTTTTACTATGACTTACTTTTCCCCTCAACTTGCGCCAGTTCAGTCAATCCATTCACTCCGAGCATCACAGCCTAGAGTTCACGATCCAGTCCCGATGCCCCTTGGCAAATCGATAGGCATCCTCGCTGGCTTTATCGTCCTCAAATAGAGCGATCACTTTATCGTAGGTTTGCACTGCTTTCTCCCACTGGCGCAAAAACTCATAACACGTGCCCAAATTGCTTAGTGCCCCGATCTCCACCTCGGTGCCGGGGTACTTCTCCGTGAGAGCGATGAACAGCGGCACCACTGCGTCAAATTTCTGCCGCGCCTTCTCTCCCTCGTCCTCTTTATCCAAGACCACAGCCTCGCTAAATATGGCCATAGTCCGTTCGTATTCCTCATAGGCTATGAGTTCCCGCACGTTTTCTAAAACCTCGGGAACTTCTCTGGCGATATCGGTCTCGGGATAGTCGGCCAGCACATGTTGGTACTCGACCAGCGCCCTTTTGTAGTCTTCCTTGTTGAAGTAGTAATCGCCCAGCGTAAAGCGGGCATCTACCGCAAACTCGCTATTGGGAAAGGTTTTGAGCAGACGTTCAAAAGTCCGAATGAATTTTTCATTGTCCTTCAGTTCGTAGAACGCCCAAGCCGTGTTATAGAGTGCATCATCGCTAAACGACGACTCTGGATAATCCTCTAATAGACGCTGGTACAGCGCGATCGCCTCGTTAAATTTTTCCAAGTTGAATGCACTCTCAGATGCACGCATCAGCGCCTCTGCCGCCATGTCGGCGTGCGGATATTTTTCCACCAGCTTCTTGAAGACCTCTGCAGACCGCTCAAATTCTCTCAGGTTGAAATACGCGTACCCAAGATAGTAGTACGCGTACCCAATGTTAGTTGAGTCGGGGAAACGCGCTACAAAGGCGCTCAATACTTCCGCTGATTCGTCGAACTTTTCGCTCTGGAAGTAAAGCGTGCCCAGAGCATAGCCCATATCGACGGAATAGTAAGAGTTCGGATAGCGTTTGAGCCCTTCACTATACGTCGATATCGCTTCCTCGTATTGTCCCTTGTGCTGCTGGCTCTCACCAATGAGGTAATAGACCTGCTCCTCCAACCAGTAATCTCTATCTCCTTTGCTCTCCTCTAGGTCCAGTGCCAGAATTTTCCGTCCCGTGGCGATGGCTGTATCATACTGCTCCAACTCGAGATAGAGTGTCAGCATAAGCACTAGGTACTCTGCTTGTTCAACTGGAGCTTCGGCCGCAGTGGCTAATCGCCTGTAGCTTTTGAGCGCCTCTTCCTGCCTGTTTAAGCGGAGATAAGCTAGTCCTAACATCTTCTGGGCCGGACTTTTGATCCTCTCATCGGCAGAATCCACCAGCACTTTCAGATCTTCCGCCGCTGCTGCGTATCGCTCCAGACGCGAGTAGCTCGTCCCCCGGTCGTACTGTGCGATCTCTTTCAACTTGGGGTTGCCCGTACTATTGATGGCCTGCGTAAATTGCTCCACCGCACGCTCGTATTCCTCTTTTCCCACCCATGCCTTGCCCATCAGGTAGTGGTATTGAGCCCGCTCCTCTTCGCTGCCAGCCAAAGCCGTGCCCCGCTCGAGAACCCCCAGAGCTCGGTCGAATTGCTCTATACCTAGGTATAGGCGTCCTGCTTCGACGCACGCCAGTGAGAATTGCGGTGCCGTCTCTCGCACCTGCAAAAAGACCTCCGTCGCCCTTGCGCCCTCTCCTTTTTTGCTGAGAGCCAATCCCAGTTCAAAATGGGCGATATCCAACTGAGTGGAATCATCCGTCACCGCGATAATCTCATCGTAGAAGGTCACCGCCCTATCGTATAGCTCCTGGTTGTAGAGCATTCGCGCCAGTTGGAATTGTGAACTCCTCGCATAAGTGCCATCGCGATGATCCGCGATGATCTTTCGGTAGATCTCCTCCGCCTCGCGTTGCGCCGCTTGCTCGCCAATCCTCTGTTTGGCGAGAGCGACATTGAATCGGGTCGCGGTGACAAAGTTCGGATCGGGATACTGCTCCAAGACCGCGTCATAGGCCTGCACGGCGGCCGCATAGGCTTCGCGGGCCCCTGCGGCCTCTCCCTGCTGTGTCAATTTTTCGGCCTTAGAGTAGTAGGCTCGACCCATTTCAAAATAGGAATTCCCTAGGGAGTAGCCGGCTCGGGAAGCGATGTCGCCGTAGGCTTTCACGTATAGATTGTATTCGCGAATCGCATCGTCAAAATAGTCTTCTCCCCATTTTTCGCTCGCTTCGGTGTAGCGCTGAGCGAGTTGGAACTGCATTCGCGCCTTAAATGTGTTGTTGGGTATTTGGACGATGGCCTCGCGGTACGTATCCACACATTGGACGAAAAGCCGGTTTTTGAAGTACATATCCGCCAGACTTTGATAAGCCTTCTCGACCAGTCTCCGCTCTTGGGCAAACACCGCGATGACAGAGCGATAGGATAGCTCGGCCTTTGCAAAATCCTCCAACTGGCTGTGGCAGTCCCCGATCCGGATCTGGGCCTTTGCAGTCAACTCATACTCGGTTTCGTCCACCAGTCCAGCTACTTTCTCAAACTGCATCTTCTGAATTTCTTGTTCGCTTAACGCACTGATGTTTAACTGGTCCACCAATTGTTGATAGTAGGGGATCGCCTTGTGGTACTGTCCCTGGTCGTAATAGCATTCACCGATCTGGAAAAAGGCCCGACTGACTTGGAAACCGGATTTGAAGCGCTCCGTCAGTTCGGTAAAGGCTTCGATGCTATTGGCGTATTCCTTCAGTTCGTAGTAGGACCATCCTATGTTGTAAAGAGCCTCCACTACATACGCGTTGTCGGGATATTTCTCAATAAATTTCTGCCCCTCGCGGATGACCTCCCGGTAGTGCCGTGCGCTGTACCAACAGGCCGTAATCCTGTTCTGCGCCAGCACCCGCAAATTCTCGGAGCTAGCATTTTCTTCGACTCTGGAGAAATAGCTCACCGCCTTTTTCAAGTATTCCTCCGCCCGTCCCTTCCGCTGCTCCTGTTCCCCTTTGTTCGACTCGTCCTTTGAGGCGCGAAATTCTTCCTCGAACATCTTGAAATACGCATTGCCCATCTGGTAAATCGCCGCGTCTTTCACCGCAGTTTCCACTTTTCCAACCACGACGACGATGTCGCTGTCGTCTAGCAACATACTGCGGACACCGCTGATATCCTCGAACTTCTCGATGGCCTGATCGTAGGCACCCTCGGAATAGAAACTCTGACCCGCTTGGAAGGTAGAGAGCATGTACTCTGTGGTGGGCACGTCTTTCGCCAGGAGGGCAATGCCCAAGGTCATACCCACAATCGTCAAGCCCAGCAAATTCATCAGCTCTCTCCTCTTTCAACTCAAAGGTTCTGTGCGCTCTGCAGCGCTTCTTTGAGTCCCCGCCGGGCTTCCCCAAAGCCCGGTCGCAGTGTCAGGGCCTTCCTGTATGCGGTGATCGCCTGCTCGTACTGACCGTATTTTTCGTGTATGCGTCCCAATTTACAGTGCGCCGCCGCATCGCCGGGCATGTAGAGCAGAATTTTGCCGAGGTGCTCTTTCTCTTTGTTGTATTGGCTCACCTTCTTGAACAAGTCCATCTCGCGCTGAGCTTCTGCTCTCATTCCCAATTTCATATAGGCCCGGCCCAAATTGTAGTGGGCATCGGCGTACTGGGGATCTAGGGAAATCGCCTGCTCGTAATAGGCGACAGCCTCTCTGTAGCGATTTTCCCTCGCCAGAAGCAACCCGATGCGGTAATGGGACTGCCGGTGGGATGGGGCGAGGGCGAGAACCTTCTCGTACTGCGCCATCGCCTGCTCCTCCTGCTGCATGCCCTCGTAGGTCAAGCCGAGGTAATAGTGAACATCGGGATTATCCTGCTTGCCTTGGAGTGCCTTGTTGTAATAGCTGAGTGCCACTTCATACTGGCCTTCTTCAGCATAGACAAGTCCGAGATTGTAGTAGGCTCTGCTCTGATGAGGATTCAATTGGAGCGAAATCTCGTACGCCGCTATAGCCTCCTTAGGCTTGCCCAAGGCGATGTAGGTGAGTGCTAGGTTGTTGTGAGCCTGGAACAGATCCCGTCTGAGTTGGACGGCCTTCCTATATTCTTCCACTGCCTTGTTGTACAGGCCAATCTGCGCGTAGAAGGCACCCAGATTGTAGTGCATCACGGCGGAGTTCGGGTCCAAGGAGAGGGCCTGTCTATAGATGGCTTCTGCCTTCTTTGTCCTATCGCTCTCTGAGTAGATGATCCCCAGATTGTTGTAGGTATCCACCACGGTCCGATCTAGGGAAAGAGCCTGCAGGAGGTAATACTCTGCCCGGGCCAAATTTCCCGTGGCTCTGTAGGCCATGCCCATACCGTTGTAGGCATAGACAAAATCTGGATCGCGGTCGATCGCCTTCTCATAGTAGTAAATTGCACGGCCCACCTGGCCGACGTTCAAGTGGGCGTTCCCCCGCTCGAATAACGCCTTGGCTGCGGACCGATCTTTTGGGGGTACAGAGGCGAAAAAGTACAAACAGATTGCTCCGATGAGGCCGGCACACGCCATTCCGATACCGAGCCATTTGATCCGCGCTGTACTCTTTCCCGACACCGGAGCTGCTCCCTTGCGTTTATTTTTACTCTGGCGCAAATAGCCGCTCCGCCGTAAGGGATTCGGCCATTTTCCTATTTACTAGACAGATCAACTCGTTTTCGCCCCTCTTGGCATAGACCATATCTCCTTCTTCCTCACCGAGGGAAAGATCTCCGACAGTCTCCTCCCCGGCCCAGAGCCTGATTCTCATGCGCGGTGGATTGAGGCCGTAACCTCGGTGGGGATCTTGAGCGAGGGGCGGGAATTTTTCGACTTTGAGCTTTTCTATATTGAACAGGATTGCTTCTAGTTCCAGCTTGTTGATCGGCCGGCCTTGGGGAACTGCCAACCAAACGGTACTGTCCCGCACGCAAAGTATGGAGCTATCCCTATAGGCGAACTCGATGCGGTTGACCTCTTTCCGGGTAAAATCGAACAATTTCCTAGATTGCAACTCGAAACTCGCCCGATTTAGCTGATTTACAAAGGACGAATCGAGTGTGAACACAGGAGCCCTTGACAGATCTGTGGCGTAGTAGCTTCCCTCCTGCTCAGATCCGACCCACAAACTATGGACCTCATTCTCTGCCACCGAAACTTCGACGCGCAGCGCAGGCGGATCCAAGCCATATAACCCCAAGCTATTGGGTGCATCGTTGACAAACTCTTCGACGGGTGAAGCCAAGCCCTGGAGAATGGATTCTATCGCTTCTCCATCTCCTCTCGCCTCTGTCGGGAGCTTCATCTGCCACTCTTCACCGCTCTTTGTTACTTCGACGGTGTCCCCCTGACTTTCAATTCTCAATTTCGTCGCCAGTGCCCTCTTGAATTTGAGCGTAGTCTTATTTCTCAGGTCGCTCCATTGCTTATCTACTCCGGTGCGACGGTACAATTCGACCATGCCGATGCGGTCCTCAGAATCCTTCTTGACATAGACGTACTGTCTAGATGGATTCTCATTCCCGAACAGGACCGTGTCTAGAAGGCGTCCCCCAACGTGAAGACTCACTTTCACGTGCGGAGAATTTAGGCCGTACTTTTTGAATGCTTCTTCTGTCGATTCACCGTCCAAGGCGAGAAACCGCGTCAGTCGTGCCCGCTCGAGATTAGCCAAGACAGCTTGGATGGCCCCTCGATGTGCATCAACCGTTACGGGTTCGATGATCTGCCAATCTTCCCCGACCTTTCGGCACACCACTCTACCGCTCGCATTCTCGATGCTGAGTTTGTCCACCGCATCCTTGTCAAAGGTCAGTAATTCCCTAGAGTGATACTCTTCTCCCTCTTTTTCGCCTTCCTTTCTATCGACGTAGAGCACTGCGATAAGAAGGGTAGCAAAAAATAGGCTTATCAGAACGACTGTTTTCAGCTTCATTACCGCTCTTGCGTTACGAGTTTATCTTTGTCTTGTTGTCGCTGTTCACACTGCCCTGTCAGTGTTTAGAGTATCCGAACTACTGATTGGAGCAGAGGTGCTTGGGGAAACACTAGTGGCTGATCTGAGGCGTTCTTATTATAATGCAACAACTTGGCTCAGCAAACTATTTTTTGTGCATAATTCAGATTAGAATTGGGGTGTCCTAAAGCCGCCTAGATGGCCAAAGTCGAGTCCGAGGAGTGTGCAAATATGCCGCTAGACAGAAATCTCCATTTTGCGCTCGAAGCCGCCGCGCTCGAGGCGCGAGGCCAGTTTGACCAACTCCAGTACTGCGAGTTGAAAAAGGCTATTGTCCTCGATGATATGCTCCTCGTCGAAGACGATGCGCCGGCCATCGGCTGCCCCCAAGGCGCTGAGGACCGGTCGTGGTTCGAGAAATTGCGATCAGGGGTGATGGTCCGCAAAGATCTGGTCTTGGATGATCCTCGCGCCCTAGCCGCCTACCTGATCTTCAACGGACGGGAAATGGACGACAATGACCATCCACTCCACATTTCCGTCAATGGTCACTACTTGATCCGACCTCCGAGCAAGATAGCCCACCCCTGTGCTCGCCACTACTACACCAACGACTGGGGAGGCTCGCACTTCGACAACTGGTTCGTGGTAGCCGTGCCGGTGGGGGCCCTGCGGCAGGGGGCCAACAAGTTCGTCCTGTGGGCCGAATCGGAGGAGACCAGTTGGGAAATCATGGTGGCCGCCGATGAAGAATATAAGCGTGGCTCTGAAACGCAGCTCTGCCACCCCAACCGCAGTGCCAAGAGCCGAGACGGAGGCCATACTTGGGATTTTGAGCACCTCGGCTGGAAAGATGAAATCGACGGGGAGTACACCATCCGTCTCAGTCTAGATCGCAGCGTACCGCAGGGCACCTTTGTCTCGTCGGTGATCGACTTGGCTGCCGGAGGGGATACAAAAAGAATCAAGAGATCGCTCAGCGTGGAAGAGTGCCGGGTAGGATGGGAGGTGGACATGCCCGAGGGAAGCGAGGTAGAAATAGAGGCACGTCTGGGCGATAATCCAGTGCCTACAGCCGCTTCATGGTCCCCCTTCGAGCCCGTAGCAAATTTCTCCAAGACATGGTACTCTCCCGCTGGAGGCTACCTGCAGTTCAAGATTGTCATGCACGCCCACAATCCGCTGGTGACGCCGATGTTCAAAGGCATTTCCGTGGAAGCGAAGTACCGCGAGTACAAGCGCCGCTCCAATAGCTCTTATCGCCTTCTCCAATTCCGCAACGGTCGCGTCATTCGCCCATCCCTACCCTACGTCCACGAAAATTTCGCCTGCTTGAACGAACTGCGCCACCGCTTTGAACTAGACGCGGTGGTCTCAGACGCAGCGACTGAGTTTGAAGCCCAACTGCAACTCATGCAGTGGGCCTACAAAGTACCGCTCGGTCGCCTAGACGCCTACCAATGGAATTACTTTGATCTGCCTCGACTCGATAGGGATGCGAGTGGACGCCCTCGCCTGCTAGGCGCCTACCAGAATCGCCGGCGCGATGGCCACTGCCTCTACTGCAACCTGACCCTAATTGCCGCCTGTCTGGCCATGGGCTTTCCGGCCCGCTGGGTCAATATCTCCACTAAGCACACCTACGGGCACGAGGTGGCCGAAGTATGGTCCAACGAGTTCGACAAGTGGATATTCTTGGATGCGACGCGCGATTACTACATTTACGACCCCGACACGGGCATTCCCCTAAGTCTAGTGGAAATCAGCGAGCGCTTGGCCGAAATCATGCCGGGACCGGCGACTTGGGAATATCCCATCCAGTGGCACCTGCCGGACCTCGAAATGCTCCGTGCCGCTCGCGTTGCCTACCGCCAAGGCGACAGTGCTTTTCCGATTGACGACCTAAGTGGAGGGCCGGAGCACTTGATGCTCAAAGGACACTTGCAACTAGTGCGGCGCAACGATTTTGCCAGCCGGCCTTGGCCGCTACCGTGGCGCCTCTCCAGCAACTGGGGAAGCGATCTCTTCTATTGTTTCTACAGCGATATGTTCCCCCGCAAACGCGAGTACCACCAACACACCAAGCGCTGGCAGGATTTCAGTCCTCCGCTCAACCAGACCGAACTCTTCTTAAGCGAAACCGCCGAGCCGGATGTCCTGCGCGTGGATGTGGATACCGAGACGCCCTGCTTTGACGCATTTCTGGTACAGATCGACAGAGCCGAATGGAGCGAACAAACAGACCCCGCGCTGGAGTGGAGACTGCACGAAGGCCTGAACCAACTGCGGCTCAAGGTGCGCAACAGCGCGGGGGTTTGCGGCCCGGAGAGCCAAGCGACGGTAGTGATGAACACTTGATTGGCTACAAGCGTAGGTCAATAAATGAATCAGCCCTTCAGCTTGCTCACTCAGGAAGCTGACGATCAATGATTGAAGAGAACGTAGGTCAGCAGACCGCCGATCAAATATAGAAATTTACTCGGTAAGTTCAGTGTAGAAATCAATCTGCTGCTGCGCGATAGAGCCCTCTTGGGTGAGGGCGAAAACCACCAGATTGACCCCCATCCTTAGTTGAGGCTCATTCTCGAATTCATCCTGCCATATACTCCCATAGCCCATATCTGAGTAAACCGCCACCAAGCGCCCATTCAAGAAAACTCCTTCGAGGAACTGTGCTTGGTCGGGCTGATAGTAAACATCTGTCTGCTCGGCCGAGTTGTAGTAGAAAACGTCGGGGTTACCCCTGACACTCAGGTATTCTCCCCCGACCGGAGGCCCATCTAGGTCGAAATAACTGTGGTAAATCGGATGACTGTTGGGAATGCGCTGCAGCTTGCCATCTTTGCCCAAAGCCAAGCTGAACATCTTTCTTAACGAAGCTTCCGCCGGTCCAAAATTGAGATCCGGCCGGTCATTGTCGGCAAAAACAAATCCTCCGTTTCGCATGTACCATCCCAGATTTTCGATTTCTTTATCCGTCAGTTCAAAACCATCCTCGTCCGTGATATATACAAAAGGCGTCTTGAACAGTTCGGGGGAGTCCAAGAACATGTGGTCCGCCACCTTGGCTTGGATACCGGTATAAGAGTTGATGCCATCTGCCAGCCTGGAAACCGAGCGGGGAGCGTCAGGTTGGAGGTCGTTGGCCCAAGCCAGCGCTAGATAGACGAAGCCCTTGATATTTCTCCGATCATTTGGATCTTGGATTACCATGCCCCGATACTTACCTGTATCGAGCGCGTTCAGATCGAGAAACTCCTCCTGCATACTGATCCGCTTCTCCGGATCCTTTGAACTCTTGATCTGCATTGAGGGCATTTGCGGCGTGATAATGCCGGTACCCACGCTGGTCCCCGCATCGATTCCGCGATCGAAGACAGCTACATTGCCCAATACATCTATCCGCCGCAGCGGACGCGGGGGCGTACGGGTCAGTTTCGGCTTCGAGGCCGCTAGCTTGCGGGTCATCACCCTCTTTTGGACCAAGGTTTTCCTCATGCGGAAGGGTTTCTTGGCCATCGGCTTGCGAATCATGAACTCCATTGCTAGGGGCTTGGGCACGGGCTTTTCTTCTTTGATTCCCATTAGCGAGGCGAAGGCGGAAGCCATTATGAGCAACGCTAGAGCATACGCAGCGTAGGATATCCTGCGATTATCTCGATAGAGTCTCCTTAGAGCTATCGCATCCGATGGAGCCCTAAAACGATCTGGAGTGGATTTTCGCGCCTGTATTCGGTCCGAAGTGAATTCCGACATAGGAGTACGTTAGCTGTTAAAGCCTATATATCCATTTCCGTCATCGCGCTATTACTGGGAAATAAATACGGTGTCCACATTCGACTTTTGCCCGACGAAGTTGGTTTTATCCACGGCTTGGACTTGGAAGGTATAGAAAGAATCGACCCAAGCAAATTCAACCGTATAGGACTGCCTGTCCCGCGGAGTAGTGTATTGGCGCTCCACCCCCGACGTGCCTTCAGTTACCGTGACTATATAGTAAAAGACGGCCGCAGTGTCGCTCATGCTCCATCCCAGAATTACATCGTCACCTTCAAAGGATGCCGCCAAGTCTTGGGGGATGCCAATCCGACTCTCGTGAAACTTGGACGGCAAGCTATGATCTTTGTTGCAGTGCAGGATGCCTAAGATCAGCAGCACATAAAAAAGCAGCCACAAGGCTCTACTCATTGACGAACTCCCTCTCAGAAGCCGTTTTATTTCCGACTGCATAATAAAACTCGGTAAGAGCCCCCTTCAGGAGTCCCCACTCCCCCTGACAGAAAGGCTTATTGATGAGTACGTCCCGAGCAGAATATGCGACCGATTTGACCGATGCACAATGTCGTCTGATCCAACCGTTGCTGCCGGTGCCTAGGGGCGTCCGCGGCGGGAGCCACGGCAGATGCTGGATGGGATTCTGTATTTGACCAAGACCGGCTGCCCGCATCGAGGGAGTAATGGCTGGAAAGGGTTGAAAGTTGCCCATCTTGCTCGACGCCGTTGGGACGCGATGCTTGCGGGACTGGATTTGCATTGTTATACTCAACACAATGAATTCGGAAAAACAATGAAAAGGAAATGGACCAGTGATCAAGTCAACTTTAACCGATAAATGGCAAACCACCATCCCGGCCGAAGTCCGCAAAGCACTCCACCTCAAGCCTCGGCAGCTACTCCTCTATGAGTTGGTTGACGGTGCCGTTTTGGTGAAACCCCAGCCCGAAACGCTCAAGGATCTGTATGGCTGTCTTGCAAACGACAAGCCATCTGCGTCCAAATCCAAGGAACGAGAGGCAGTACGCCAAGCAAGATCGGCAAGATACGAATGCTCAAGTATCTTTTAGACACCAATGTCCTCCTCCGTTTTCTGCGCGGCGACGATGCTCAGCACTCCCCGGCCGCTCGGGCCCTATTTTCGGACGCTTGCGATGGAAAATGTGTGCTGATATTAACCGAAGTGGCCCTTGCCGAAGCGGTGTGGGTGCTTGATTCCTTCTACCAGACCGAGCGCGAACAGATTGCAGAATGGCTGCACAAGGTCATCATTAGTGCCGGCATCCGCTGTATGAAGCAAGATGAAATGCTCGATGCTTTGCATCGCTTTGCTTCGACCAAATGCGACTTCTTGGACTGCTATCTGGCTGCCCTAGCTGCGGCATCCGGCGACCATCTGGCGACATTTGATAAGGACTTTGACTGTTTTGACGATATCAAACGCTGGCAGTTCAAACGGTCAGAGATAGAGACAAGGACGAACGGTGGGGATTACTCGCCCACTTCGAGAGGCTAAAGGAACGGATGAAGTAGTCAATGCCGGACGGCACTTGAATGCCAATTTGCTTAGGGAGAAAAGTTCAACTGTAGCTATGTGCAGATTGCTGAATCGCCTCCAGACCTAAAGTCTTCTCAAACCATGAATTCTTTCCGCAACAACCGCCTACGCGACCGCGAAATACCCCTGAGCACGGTGTGGCTGCTCAACGATATTGCCGAGTCGAGGGGAAAACAGGAGCTATTCATACGCCAGTCGCCACAAGCCCTCAAAGCGCTCCGCGACACGGCCGTCATTCAGAGCACTGAATCCTCCAACCGCATTGAGGGAGTGACGGTCGCCCCGGCCCGTCTTTACCCGCTGGTGCTCGGCCGAGCGAAACCTCGTGCCCGCTCCGAGCAGGAGGTTCAAGACTATCGCCGCGCCTTGAACGAGATTCACTCCGACTACGCCGCTCTTTCCATCACGCCGGACACCCTGCAACGCCTACATGCCCTTTGCCAATCCGCCAGCGGCGACGCCGGACAGTTCAAACGAGTCGATAACGACATCGTGGAATTCCCGCCCGGACAGGCCCCGGTTGTTCGGTGCCGCTGCGTGAAGGCTGCGGAGACTCCGGCGGCAGTAGAAGAACTTTGCCGGCGTTACCAGCACACCCTCGACGAGGAGAATATCCCGCCGCTCATCGCCATCGCTGCCCTCGTCCTAGATTTCCTTTGCATTCACCCTTTTCGGGACGGCAACGGCCGCGTGTCCCGGCTGCTCACCCTGTTGGTGCTCTACCAGCACGGCTACGAGGTCGGTCGCTACATCAGCTTGGAACGCCTCATTGAGGAATCCCAGGAGTCCTACTACGAATGCCTCCGGCTCAGTTCACAGCGCTGGCACGACGGCAAACACGAACTGACGCCTTGGTTCAACTTCATCTTCGCGATTATCCGTCGCGCTTACATTGAGTTGGAGGAACGCGCCGGCCAGATCAAGGCCCCACGAGGTGCCAAGTCCGAGCGGGTGCTCGCCGCCATTGGTGCCCAACCGGGCGAATTTCGCCTGAGCGACCTAGAACGCGACTGCCCCGGCGTCGGACGCGAATGGATTCGCACCCTCTTGGCGGAGCTAAAGAGATCCGGCGATGTAGCTTGCAGGGGCCGCGGTCCGGGTGCCCGCTGGCGTTTGCTCAAGAATAAGGGTAGTAATGCTTGAGTAAGGGTAGTAGTGAGGGTATTTACTGAAATGGCGGGCAAAGGGCGCGAAGGCCGCAGATAGGATGGACGAATGATGAGCAGCAATATCCGCGCCGAGTTGTCTGCGTTGCGATCGCAGATTATCATAGCAACAATAGAGGTGCCGATATGAAAATAAGCGTGAAAAACCTAGGTGTCTTGGAGGAGGCGGAATTTGAGCTAGGCGAGTTGACCCTTATTTGCGGCGGTAATAATACGGGCAAAACCTATGCTACGTACGCCCTATTTGGCTTTTTACAGTACGCGAAAAGCTTACTGAAAGTCGAAATTCCCAATCAAACTATCAAGGTTTTACTGAGGGACGGTGTAACGCGGGTTGATATTGAGCCCTATGCCGTGAAAACAGACAATATCCTTAGAGATAGTTGTCTAGAATACACCCAGCATCTACCGAGAATCTTTGCCTCGAAACGGGGCCACTTCAAAGGCACGACATTTCAAGTGTCTCTTGAACCGGAAGCAATATCATCGATAAAGAGCCGTACTTTTGAGCGCAGAAAACGATCCGCCGAGGTCGACCTTCTTTCGCTGTCTAAGGATGAAGGAGAAAAGGACTTGGTGATCTCCTTGCTGATGGATAAGACAAGATTATTGCCCACTAGAATGATTAAGGAAGTAATCTCAGACGGGATTATTGAATTACTCTTCGACCAATTTTTCCCCCGATCTTTTATTGCCAGCGCAGAGCGCACTGGCGCGGCAATTTTTCGCAAAGAACTGAATTTTGCTCGAAACCGCTTGCTGGAAGAAATGAGTCGAGCGAACAGCAGCGACTTTGAGCCGATGGAATTGTTGTTTAAGTCCTACCAAGACTATCCCGTGCCTGTCGAAAACAACGTAGATTTTATCCGGCGACTTGAGACCATTACCAAAGAAGACAGCTTTCTTGTCGAAAAATATCCTCAAGTTCTGAATAATTTTGCTGACATAATCGGCGGTGAGTACATCGCAGGAAGTAATGACGCGATTTACTTCAAGCCCGCACGCAGACAACTAGAGCTGACAATGGACGAAAGTTCCAGCGCGGTGCGTTCCTTGTTGGACATTGGCTTTTATTTGCGTCACGTCGCAGAACCTGGCGATCTGCTGATGGTAGATGAGCCTGAATTAAACCTGCACCCGGAAAACCAGCGTCGTATAGCTCGGCTCTTTGCGCGGTTGGTCAACCTAGGTATCCGGGTCTTCGTGACCACGCACAGCGATTATATTGTCAAGGAACTAAATACCTTGATTATGTTGAATCAGGACAAGCCCTACCTGAAGCAAATCGCAGAAGAAGAAGGCTACCAAAGCGAAGAGCTTATAGCCGCTGAAAAGATCCGGGTCTATATAGCAGAGGAAGCAAGGCGATATCAAACACTTGTGTCGGCCAATATAGACCCAGAACTGGGGATTGAAGCACGTAGTTTCGACGAGACTATCAATAAAATGAATGAGATTCAGGAAGCCATTGTGTGGGGTGGAGATGGATAATGTCCAATTTTGATATATTACGAGATTTGATCCGGGATGAGGTGTTGGCCTCGGTTGAGGATGAATATGGCAAAGAGACTATTGTCCTAGAGGAACCCGGCGATCATCAACAATCAGCATATTCCCTGAAGATTCGCAACGTACCGGATGACTTTATTGCGTTCAAAGCAGATGCTTTTCCTGCTCCAGAGGAAATTTTTAAGAACGATAAAGGAGAATGTAAACGGGCTGATTTTGTGGTTGGTGGCTTGCGATTTAACGAACTGGTCGGAAGGCTTTAGAGCAGAGAAAAGCCCTATGACCACCCTGTTCGTCACCGGCGGTGCCGGTTTCATCGGCTCCAATTTCATTCGCTACTGGCTATCGACCTATCCCGACGACTGCATTGTCAACTACGACCTGCTCACCTACGCCGGCAACTTGGCCAGCCTAAAGGACGTGGGAGCAAGCTATGGCGACCGCTATACCTTTGTCCGCGGCGATATTCAGAATGCCGATCTGACCCGACATCTCTTCGAGGTCCACCGTCCCGACTGTGTGGTCAACTTTGCCGCGGAATCGCACAACAGCTTGGCCATTGTCAACCCCGTGGCCTTTTTCCAGACCAATGTCGTGGGTACGCAAAAGCTGTTGCAGGCCGCGGCCGACGCCCAAGTGCCGCGCTTCCACCACATTTCCACCTGCGAAGTGTACGGCGATCTGGCCCTCGACGCAGATGAGTCCTTTACCGAGGAATCGCCCTATCGGCCGCGCACCCCGTACAACGCAGCCAAGGCCGCCGCGGATCTGGCCGTGCGCGCTTATGGCCACACCTTTGGCCTGCCCGTCACCCTGTCGAACTGCGCCAACAACTTCGGCCCCTATCAATTTCCTGAAAAAGTCATCCCCTTCTTCGTCGTCCGCCTGCTCACCAGCCAGAAGATGCCGCTATACAAATCGAGCCAGAACCGCCGCGAGTGGCTCCACGTCGATGACCACTGCCGGGCCATTGACCTAGTGCTCAAAAAAGGCGAGATCGGACAGACGTACAACGTTGGCAGCGGCATTGAAAAGGATGTCGAAACCATCGCCGACCTGATTCTCGACGCCTTGGGGCTGGACGCCGCACACAAAACCTACGTCGATGATCGGCCCGGCCACGACCGCCGCTACCTACTTGATTCGAGCAAAATCCGCACCCAACTAGGTTGGGAACCGCAAGTCGATTTTGCCCACAGCTTCCGCGAGACAGTCCATTGGTACCGCGACAACGAAGCTTGGTGGCGTCCCCTGCTAAAAAAAATCCAAGTCCGCGAAGAAGGCTGGTAGGACTGACACTAAAAGGTATAACGAGGCCGCATGAGTACTGATTCCTTTGCAGAAATCGTCGGCGAGACCGATGATGAGATCTACCAAGTCCGCACCCGCGCTCCCGGCCCTGGCGGCAAGCTGCCGCTGACCATAGAGCAGGTAGTAGAAGCGCCGAGCGGCCACATTTTTGGCTACAGCCAGAACGCGGGGATGGGCTGGAACCCTGACGAACTGGGCCGGGGCGAGTTCCTCATCGTCAGCACGCAGGGCGGCATCCGCGCCCCGGATGGCCGGCCGATCGCGCTGGGCTACCACACCGGCCACTGGGAGATCGGCCTGCTGATGGAAGCCGCTGCCGAGGAAATCCACCGCCGGGGCGGCATTCCCTTTGCCGCCTATTGCTCGGACCCATGCGATGGCCGCTCGCAGGGCACGACGGGCATGTTCGATAGCCTGCCGTACCGCAACGATGCGGCTATGATCCTGCGCCGCTTGATCCGCTCGTTGCCGACGCGACGCGGCGTGATGGGAGTGGGCACCTGCGACAAGGGATTGCCAGCGGTCCTCATCGCCTTAGCTGGTACGCCGGACCTGTCGGTCATTGTCGTGCCCGGCGGGGTGACCCTGCCGCCGGAAGAAGGCGAGGACGCGGGCAAGATCCAGTCGGCGGGTTCGCGGCTGGCGCGGGGCGAGATGGACATCGACGACTTTCAGGTGCTTGGCTGCCGGGCCTGCGCCACGCCGGGGGGCGGGTGCCAGTTTTTGGGGACTGCGGCCACGACCCAAGTTGTGGGCGAGGCAATGGGGCTGTCGCTGCCGCATTCGGCACTGGCTCCTTCGGGAGAACCAGTCTGGCGCGATATGGCCGTGCGCTCGGCGCGGGCGCTGCTGGCACTGGAGGCCGCAGGCATCCGCTCGCAGGAGTTGGTCACCGATGAGGCACTGCACAACGCCATGGTCGTTCACGCGGCTTTTGGCGGTTCGACGAACTTGATCCTGCACGTGCCGGCTATTGCCCATGCGGCCGGGCGGAAGCGGCCAGAGGTGGGGGATTGGGACCGGATCAACCGCGAAGTGCCGCGCTTGGTGGATGTGCTGCCCAACGGGCCGGAGTTCCACGTTACCGTGCGCGCCTTTTTGGCTGGTGGGGTGCCGGAGGTCATGCTGCATTTGCGCCGCTTGGGGCTGTTGGAGGAGGGAGTGATGACGGTTACGGGCCGCACGCTGGGCGAAAACCTCGACTGGTGGGAGACTGCGTCGCGCCGCCACCGCTTCCGCGACGAGTTGCGCCAGCTAGACGGGGTGGACCCGGACGACGTGATTATGGACGCCGATCGCGCCCGCGCCAAGGGCCTGACCAGCACCACTTGCTTTCCGGTCGGCAACATCTCGCCCGAGGGCGCGGTCGTCAAAAGCACGGCCATTGACTCTTCGCTGCTCGACGCACAGGGGGTCTATCGACACACCGGGCCGGCGAAGGTTTTTACCACCGAACGCGACACCATTGCCGCGATCAAGGCCGGCGAGATCGAACCGGGCGACGTGCTGGTGATGATTAGCTGCGGGCCGATGGGCACGGGGATGGAGGAGGTCGCGCAGGTTACGATCGCGCTCAAGTACACGGATATCGGCAAGCGCGTGGCACTGCTTACGGACGCGCGATTTTCGGGGTTTTCCTCCGGCCCTTGCATCGGGCACATCGGCCCGGAGGCCTTGGCTGGCGGGCCGATCGGCAAGCTGCGGGACGGCGACTTGATCGCCATTGAAATCGACTGCCGCAACCTGCGCGGGCGCATCGAGTTGGTCGGCTGCGCGGGCGAGGAGTTCGGCGCTGTGGAAGGCCAACGGGTGCTGGCCGAGCGCACCTTGCGCCTAGACCTTGCGCCCGAAGCGGAGTTGCCCGACGACACTAGGCTGTGGGCGGCGTTGCAAAACGTCGGCGGCGGCACTTGGGGCGGTTGCGTCTATGACGTAGAAGCGATTGTCGCCACGCTCGAAGCGGGCCGCGAGGCGCTAAAGGGGGCGTCGTGAGCGGCAAGCAGATCGTCGTCGGCATCACCGGGGCCAGTGGTGCGCTCTACGCCGGTCGCCTGCTGCGCGCCCTGCTGATTGGCGGGCACCAAGTGCATCTGGTCTTGTCCAAATACGGGCGCTATCTGCTCGTCGAAGAGTTGGGTTTCCGCCCGGACAAGGAGAGCCTACGAGCATTTATAACGCGGTGCTATGGGCAAGAAACCCAAGCTGGCGACCTGTGCGAATACAACGCCGGCGATCTATCCGCCCCCATCGCCAGCGGTTCAGTGCCCATCGACGGCATGGTGGTGGTGCCTTGTTCGGCCAAGACGCTGTCGAGCATTGCCCGCGGAGCGTCTGCGAGTCTGATTGAGCGAGCGGCCGATGTCAGCCTCAAGGAGCAGCGGCCGCTGGTGCTGGTGGTGCGCGAGACCCCGCTCAACCTGATTCAGTTGCGCAACATGACGGGCGCGGCCGAGGCCGGAGCCGTCATTCTGCCGGCCATGCCAGCCTTCTACCAAAAGCCGCAGACCTTTGACGATTTGGGCGATTTCATCGCTGGTCGCGTCTGCAACATGCTGCGGATCGAACACCAGCTTTTCCCACCTTGGCCGGGCCCGGCGCGATAATCCTACACCAACCTATCTAAATTGGCGCGGAACAATGCGCGCGGCAGCATGCCTTCGAGCAGGCTGCCTTCCTCTCTGGCGATGGCGCGACAGACGGTCCACGGCCCAAAGCGGCAGAAAACTTCGCCTTTGAGGCCCGTGGGCGGGTCGCAGTAGATTGGACGCCCCGCGAACAGGTCCTGTAGTTGGGGCCAGTTCAACTCGACGGTGGGTCCCTGCATGAGATGCCCCCACAGGGCGACGGTTTGTTGGCTCAGGTAGTGGTACTCTTTGTGAAGGCGGGCCACCTTCATGCCGCCGCGGACGAAGTAAGGCAGATGCTCTTGGATGGCCGGACCGAGGGCTGGTTGCCGGCATAAGTGGCGGTTGCTGAGGGTGAATATCTGGTCCGGGGGGCAGGGTAGAGCACCGCTCCAGCGGCCTTCGACGGCGCGCCGGGCCTCGGCGGGAGTGGGAGCGGTCGCCGAGGCCGCCCAAGCAGGGGCGTCTTCAGGGATTGGCGTTGGTGCGCGTTTGGAGAGGCAAGCGACGAAAGCCCCTTCGGTGTCGTGGTGGTGGGGCCAGACGCGGACGCAGCGGGCGAACTCGGCCGGGAATTGGGCGGCTAGCGCATCTGGCAGCGGTGGTCCCGCGAATTCTGCGATGGGGAGGATAGCGACCTCTTCTCCATAGCGGCGCAACAGCCCGAGGAGCACTTCTTCGTTTTCTTCCAGCGAGAGCGAGCAGGTCGAGTACACCAAGGTGCCGCCGGGGCGCAGCATCTGATAGGCAGCGCGCAAGAGGCCCTTCTGCTGCTGGGCGAGGTGCTGGGCGTCTTGCGGCGACCAGTAGGTGAGCATGTTCTGGTCTTT
Source organism: uncultured Latescibacterota bacterium (assembly GCA_958295495.1). Taxonomy (GTDB): domain Bacteria; phylum Latescibacterota; class UBA2968; order UBA8231; family UBA8231. The sequence continues at coordinate 3,496,006 of OY282352.1, read as the reverse complement.
GCGCACGATGCCATCGCCCGAGCACGGTGCATCGACGAGGACGCGGTCGAAAAAGTTGGGAAAGTAACGCGCCAGCATGGTTCCTCGGGCTTGGGTCAAGACGTGATTGGCCACTCCACAGCGCTCCAAATTGCCCACGAGGGCGGGCATGCGCTTGCGCTGCATTTCGTTGGCCAGCAGCAGGCCGCTGTTTTGCATGTGCGCGGCAATCTGGGTGGCCTTGCCGCCTGGGGCGGCGCACAGGTCGAGGACGCGCTCGCCGGGCTGGGGGGCCAAGACCTCGACGGCCAGCATGGGGGCTTTGGCTTGGACGTAATACGCGCCCAAGGCGTGTTCAATGGTCTGGCCGAGGCCGGCGTCGCTGGCCGGCAAGGCGAAGCCCTCGCTGCACCAAGGCACGCGTTGGCCGCGTTGGCGCAGGTGGGGCCGGACGTGTTGGGCTTGGGCTTGGAGCGCGTTCAGGCGCAGCGAAGCAGGGGGGGGCGTGCGCGAGCACCGATAAAAGGCCGCTCGCTCTTGGTCGGTGGGCAGCAGGCGGCCGATGTACTGGAGCAGGGCCTGTAATTTATCCGGGTCGTACGCTTTGCGTACAGGTGGGGTTGTCTGTTTATTCATCGGGCAATTATTCAAAATATAATCCATACAGCAAGAGGCATGGACGTCGCACGCTGCTTTATCGTCAGCGATCTGCACCTCGGATCGGCTTACTTTTACCATCGCAACTTCTCGTCTTGGCTGGATGCCTTGCCCCAAGGGGTGCCGCTCGTGCTCAACGGCGACGTCATAGATGAGCCGGGCCAAACCCTGCCCGACGCCCATCGGGCCGTGTTGGAGCGCCTCGTGCGCGAGTCGCAATCCCGGCCCGTAATCTGGGTACATGGCAATCACGATGCTCAATTTAAGCTGGCCGAGCCGGGGCAGATCCGCTTTGTCGATAGCTGGCGGCTCGATCGGCGGCTGCTCGTAGTCCACGGCCATCGGCTCGACCGGCTGATGCCCCGGCACGCGGCGTTCAAGTGGGTCTTCCACCGCTTGCACTATTGCCGCATCCGGCTCGGCGGGCGCAATGCCCACGTGGCCGAGTACGCCAAGAAATGGCCTTTGCTCTACCGGGTGCTCAACGAGCACGTGGCGTGCAACGCCCTGCGCGTGGCGCGGCAGGAGGGGGTTGAAGCCATCGTCTGCGGGCACACGCACGCGGCCATGGCGATTGAACGGCAGGGCCGATGCTACTTCAACACCGGTGCTTGGACCGAAAAACCCCTCCACTTTCTCGAAGTGGCCCCGGACCGCATGGCCCTGCATACATACGAGGACGCCTGTGATTAAGTAAGCTACCACCAGCTAAGGCAGGCGGCTTGGACGGGCTACGCTCGACCTAACTGCGTCTCGGTTCCGCAAGGACGCGAAGGCCAGCGTGCCGACAAAGACTTCTCGACAATCCGACCGCAGCCAGAGCACGCTTGCGGGCCAGCGAGCGGTGGGGCGCAACCAACGCGGCTTGTTAATCCGTTCGCCGTTGGACAGGGCGAGCAAGGCGTTGATTCCTTTGTCTGCCATACATCTAATACGCGGAACGCTTAATTCGTTGGGAAAGATAAAATGTATTGCGATCGCGATCAGATACTTCGCGTAAGGTTTGGCTTTTGCAGCCTGCCCACAAGGGGCGACCGCTCAACCCATTCCCTTTTCCCCATGCCGCTTAAAGGCGGTAGTCCCCAAGGACGTTTTTTATGGATGCTCTTGTTAATGGTGGCCGCGTCGCTGCCGGCTAGCGCACAAGAGGTGCCCTTCGTCTGGCCGCTGCGCCTTGCGCCGGCCCTGTCTTCTACCTTCGGCGAATCGCGTTCCCGGGCCTTCCACGCCGGCATAGACCTCAAGACTTGGGGCGAGACCGGCCACCCGGTACAGGCCCTAGCCGATGGCTATATCTGGCGAGTGCGGACCTCGCCTTGGGGCTATGGCCGGGCCTTGTACCAGAAATTGGCCGATGGCCGCATTGTAGTATATGCCCATTTAGAGGATTTTGCCGCGCCCGTGGCCGAGCGCGTGGCACAAGCCCAACAGCAGCTTGGACGCTACAGCGTGGATTTGTATTTCGAGGCCGGGGAAATTCCAGTGCTCGGCGGCGCGGTCATCGCTTGGAGCGGCGAGAGCGGAGCCGGCCCTCCCCATTTGCACCTAGAACTGCGCGACGCAGACAACGTGGCGATCAATCCCCTCTTGAACGGGTTCGCCATCGCCGATACGGTCGCGCCGACCTTGCAACGAGTGGCTATCACGCCGCATGGTCGCAATGCCCAAGTCGAGGGAGGGCACGATCCCTATGTGCTGAATTTGCGCTGGCAGCCGGGCCGGGGGGAGTTCGCCGGGGAGCGGGCCGTGCAGGTGCTCGGCCCGGTGAGCATCAGCGCGTTGATGTACGATCGCGCCGACGCGGCCCCCAACAAGCTAGCCCCCTATCGCGCGGCCTTGCACATCGACGGCGATCCGGTTTTTGCGGCGCACTACAAGAGGGTCGGATACGGCGATATGCACCAGATGTTTTTGGATCGGCCGCTGGCTGCTTTTAAGGGTGGGGTGGGCCGCTTTTACAACTTGTGCCGCCTGCCGGGCAATCGGCTCGAATTCTACGAGGGGCCTGACGATGGAATTCTAAACTTGGCCAAGGGGCTGCACGAGGCCGTCGTCGCGGTCGCCGATGTCAACGGCAATGAGAGCCGGGCGCGCTTTGGGCTGATGGTTGATGCCCCGCCGGCCATTGCCGGGGCGCGGATCGTGGCAAAAGCGGACGGAACCTTTATCGAGGCGCGGCTGACCGATGCGGACGATCCGCTCGTGGAAGTAGAATTGGCCAGTTCGCGCGATGGCAAAACTTGGCGGCGCGTAGATCGGCGGCAGAGCCGCCCCGGTCCGCTCAAGTGGCGGATCCACCGGGGCGTCCCCTACTGGCGGATCCGGGCGCGGGCTGCGGCGGGCGTTGCAGCTTTTGCCATTTGTCGCCTGCCCGACGATGGGGCCGGGGTGCCGAACTTTTCCTTGGAGCGCCGCCCCCACCCGGACTTCGTGGAACTGGTGATGCGCTATGCACAAGTGCCTAGCGCGGCTCCCTTAGTCCGCGCTGATACCGCTAATATCAGCCCCCGCCAGACCGGCTTGCGCGAGTTCCGGGTCGCCGTGCCGCTCGATCCGAGCGATCCGGCAGCAGGGACGGTTTTGCTGCGGACGCCGAAGGCCGCCGTGCAAAAGGTCGTCCTCGATAGGCAACTCGTGCAGCCGGGTGCTGCGGCCGAGTTGACCTATGCCAGCGGCGCGGTCGAATTGGGCTTTGCCACGGCGAGCGCATACGCGCCGTTCTTCCCGCAAGTCGCGGCCTTTGAGCCGAGTGTGCCCGCTTCGCTAGTTGCGACCGGATCGGCTTTTGCCTTGGGGCCTGATGTTAGCTTCGACCACAAGGTCGAGTTGCGCTTCCGCTACGACCGGGGAACGATGCCGCCGGAGAAGCTGGGCATCTACCGAGAGGTCGCCGCTGAAAAGTGGACGCTCGTGGGCAACGAATGGGACGCTGTGGGCCGGCAGGTCGTGGCGCGGGTGCGCCGCTTTGGCCGCTATGGGCTGTTGGCCGACCTTGAAGCCCCTGAGATCGGCAGTTTACAACCCGCTGAGGGGGCGGTGGTTGGCCCACGCCCGGAAATTCGCGGCGCAGTGCGCGACCAAGGCGCGGGCATTGGGCGGGAAGAAGACATTGAGTTCGAGCTCGACGGACGCCCGCTGATCGCCGAATACGATCCAGAAGCTGGGCGCGTGTACGGGCATGGGGCGGAAAATTTGTCGCCGGGCGCACACCGCCTAGTGCTGAGGGTGCGGGATATGAGCGGCAACCAAGCCGAGATCCACTCGGAATTTACCGTGCGCTAGCGCAGCGACACCGGGGCACCGGCTTGGCGCAGCGACGCCTGCGCGGCCTCCAAGACCCGCACGACGCGCAGCCCGTCGCGACCATCGCTGCGGGGTGCTTGGCCGGTGCGCACGCACTCGGCGAAGTGCTGGCACTCCAGCTTGAGCGGCTCGGACATTTGTAGCCGCGGAATGACGACATCGCCAAAGCGCAGCGCGATGGAGTCGCCATAGGAGTCGTATTGCGGTCGCTCGGCCGATTTGTCGTAGATGCGCACCTTTTCCGCGCTTTCCACATCGTCAAAGACCGCCATCTTGCGGCTGCCGACCACGGTCAGGCGGCGGATGCGGTGCGGGTCGAGCCAAGAGAGCTGCATCTGCGCCATCTTGCCGTCGGCAAAGTGCAAATTGGCAAAGACCACGTCTTCGATGCCGGGTTGCAGATAGCACTCGCCGCGGGCACTGACGGCGTCCGGCTCTTGGCCGATCAGGTACAGGATGACCGCTATGTCGTGTGGTGCCAAGCTCCACAGGGCGTTTTCGTCGCGGCGGACAATGCCCAGGTTGACGCGCTGGGAGTACAAATAATACAAGTCGCCCAGCGCGCCTTCCCGAACCAAATCATGCAGCATTTGCACGGCCGGGTGGTACTTCAGCAGGTGCCCGACCATCAGCACCCGGTCCCGCTCTGCGGCTAATTCGACCAAGTGGGCGGCCGTGGCGGCGTTGAGGGTCATGGGCTTTTCGACGTACACGTGCTTGCCCCGCTCTAGGGCGCGGCGGGCCAATTCGTAGTGGTCGGTGGCCGGGACGGCCAATACTACGGCGTCGAGCGCGTCGTCGCCGAGTACCTCGTCGTAGCTGGCGGTGATTGGGACTTCCGGGTACTGGTGCTGGATGGCGCGGCGGATTTCCGGGCTGGCATCGCAGACTTGGCGCAAATGTACGTCGGGCAAGTCGCGAAAGACGCGCACTAGGTTTTTGCCCCAATACCCAGCGCCGACGCAGGCGATTTGGACGCGGCTCATGCGCGCTGAAAATAAGCGCCGATGGCGGCGGCTAGATGCGCGAGGGCTTGGCTGCCCTCGGCATGGGGGTGCGCTCTAACGACCGGCTCGCCCGCGTCGGCTTGGCTGCGGACGAGCGGGTCGAGCGGAATTTCGCCCAGATAGGAAATGCCCAAGCGGCTGGCCGTGGCGCGGCCCCCTCCCGTTCCAAAGATGGGATCGGCATGACCGCAGTTGTCGCAGCGGAAATGGCTCATGTTCTCGACCAAGCCGACGATGGGCACCTCGGTCTGGCGGAACATCTCGACGCCGCGGCGCACGTCTTCGAGGGCAATGGCCGAGGGCGTGGTGACGATCAAGGCCGCAGTCAAGGGCGCCACTTGGGTCAGCGTGATTTGTACGTCCCCAGTCCCGGGAGGCAGGTCTATGAGCAGGAGATCGAGCGCACCCCAAGTGACGTTGAAGAGGAATTGGTGCATCATCTTGGCCAGCATGGGGCCGCGCCACACGACCGGGGTGCCCGGGTCGATTAGCAGCCCCATGGAAATGGCTTTGAGGCCGTGTGCGGACAAGGGCTGGATGCGGCCGTCAGCCGCGGCCGGCCGGCCCGCTAGGCCGAGCAGGCCCGGGATGTTGGGGCCGTAGATGTCGGCGTCGAGTAAGCCGACCTGTAGCCCTTGACGGGCCAAGCTCACGGCCAAGTTGGCGCAGAGCGTTGACTTGCCGACGCCGCCCTTGCCGCTGGCTATGGCCAGCGTATCTTTAATGCCGGGAATGGGTTGGCGGTTGTGGGTTTGGGGGGGGAGCATCGGTGTTCCTGCTGCGTAGTGGAAAATTTGAAGTATAGAGGAAAGCACTCCTCGCGGCAAGGGGAGAGACAAAGGAGATAGCCATGTATAGAATCGCGCTTGTGGCGGTCGTTTTGGCCCCCTTGGGTTGCACGAATGTCAACCAGATGCACAAGCTTTATCAGGAGGGCGACCACGCGCAGTTAGATCGGATTATGGAGATCGTCTCCCGCCATGACTATCCCTATGCCACGCGGCGCAAGGCCGCGCGCATTCTCGGCGAGATCGGCGATCCGCGTGCCGTGCCGGTGCTGAAAATGGCGCTTCAAGACTACGACCAGCGCACCACGCTCAAGCAGGACGCGCTCCGCGCCTTGGGCACCATCGGCGACCAGAGCGCGGCCCTCGATATAGGGAGGCTGCTCGATCGCTCGCTCAATACGGCCGACGCCGAGCTGCGGATGGCCGCCGTTGAAGCGCTTGGGCAGCTGGGGGGGACCAAGGCGGCTGAAATTTTGGTCAAAGCCCTCGGCTACTACGACATCCTCACCCTGCGCTCTGAGCAGCGAACCCGCCGGGGGGTGTTCACCGGCGAAGAGCGACCCTTCCCCTACGGGCCCTACGGACGGCTGGACGCCGACTCCACAGGCGGCCCGCGGCGCTATCCAAACGTGGGATTGGATCCCTTTGGGGAGGGGGGCCAGCCCCGGGTGAGCATGTTCGGCACGCCCATCGAGCCTACGCAGATGGAATACGACCCCACGCCCGAGGAGCGCACCCTAACCCATCAGGCTATTACAGCGGTGGGGACGGACGCCATTCCGGTGATTGAAAACTACCTAGACAGCCTGCGCGTAAGCCCGACCTTGCGCCGGGAGCTACTGGTCATAATAGGCGAAATCACCGGGGTTCCGCCGGCCATAAAAGCCGATTCCACGGCCTCCCGCCCGTGAGTTGACAAGGGTACGCCCAGCGCATATAATAAGACGATTCTAGCCGAAAATAGCCGAAAAATCACGAGATGCGCGATAGGCCCGCCCGCCCGGTTGAGGGCGGGTACGCGGCGCTTGGTTCGCCTGTTTACCCCCCGGCCTAAAGGCCAAGTATAGTTCGAGGTTTTCACCCATTATGGAAAGCGATATCGGCCCGATCCTCGGCGAGTGGAAATACGCCCCAGGCGAGTTAAGTGTGCGCAAGATACGAGGCGGCAATGGCAGCGCAAAGCTCCAAATTCGCATGGATCTGGGCTTGATGCAGCTAGAGTGGCGGGGCCGTCCCGACGCGCTCCGCCCGCACGGCTATGGGTCGCTGTTGGATTACTATTGCCAAAAGCGACGCGAGTGGGAGGAAGCGCACGGCCCAGGCACCTTTAGCCTCTCGCACGAGGATTGTTCCGAGCTGGCCCAAGAGGCCATGAAATACTACTGGCGGCGGATCGGTTTTTTTGAACTGAAGGAATACGAGCGGGCCGAAGAGGACGCCAAGCACAACCTCGCCATCCTCGACTTGTGCTACGAATACGCCGAATACGCCGAAGACCGCCAGTTAGCCGAACAATACCGCGTCTTTGTCACGGCGCATCGGGTGCAGGCACGAGCACTGGCCTGTCTAGAGGCCGAGGCCCACACCGAGGCCCTAACCGAGATCCGCCGGGGCATCGCCGAAATCGAGGCATTCCTCGCCAAGATTGGTCAATTGGACCAGCTCGATGAGTGCCCTGAGTTGCTCTTTTTGCGCGGGTGGGAAGGCGAGGTGGAGAGCACTCGACCGCGCACGTTGCGCGAGCGGCTGACGGCCGATTTACAGGCCGCGGTTGAGGCGGATCGATTCGAGTTGGCCGCTTCGCTCCGGGACCGCTTGCGTTCGCTCGAGACCGAGCAAGTCGGCAGGTCGCCTTGAAAGAGCGATTGCTACCGAGGGGTGGGCCGAGGGAAGCTGTCTCTCGGCCCTTTTACTTTGTCCTGTTCGCCCTAGTAAGTGCTTGCGGGCAGATGGCCCCCAAGACGACGCCCGATGCGCCGACGGTCCAGATCATCCAAGAACAGCTACCCGTAGTAGGCGACAACCTGCTCGACTTGCAGTTGTTCAGGCCGGGTACTGGTTCGCGCCTGCTGACAGCTCGGCTGGAATGGGAAACCCCTGCGGGCGAGCAGCGCACGGTCGAGCACCGGTTGCAGGTGCCACAGGGGCGTCTTGTGCGCTATGCGCTGCCGTATCGGTTGGAAGAAGTCGGCATACACCGCGCGGCCCTGCGGCTGTACGATCCAGAGCTCGGCACACCCATCCATACTGTCGAAGATTTGCGCCTCTTTGCCCGGCCCGCTTGGGAGCTTTTGGGTGATCGCTCGTATTACACCGTAGAGAATGAGATTCGCTTCCGGCTGCGGCGCAATCGCCGCGGTGATACGACCATCCCCGTGACGGTCGAGTTGCGGCGCGGCGTCGAGGTCTTGGACCGCGTGGATGTAAACATGGTCGGGCAGGAGGTCTCAGGGGCCTTTGCCGCATACGCCTTGCCCGAGGGGCGTTATTGGCTGGCGGCGCGGTGGCTGGCGCCGGTCGGGGGTGCGGATTCGCTGGCGGTGGTCTGCGAGAAGTTCGCACCGGCCGCACGAGAGGTGAAAATCGACCTGTTCAGCCAGTCCTTGCTCGTCGATGGCGAGCCGTTCTTTCCCATTGGACTGTACTGGCTGCGGGCTAAGGACCTCGGCTCGATGCGGCGTCTGCACTTTAACTCCGGGGATTACTTCTACAAGCTGCGCGGGGAAGAGGTCGCCTCGCTCATGGACGTGGCAGCCGTAGAGGGGATGCAGATACTCCTAGAGTTGACCGAGTACGCCCGGCGGAAGCCCGAGCCGGATTATCGGGCCATTGCCGCCCTCGTCAAACGCTATCGCCAGCATCCGGCGCTCTTGGCATGGTATCTGGTTGACGAGCCAGCCGAGACCAAGATGGCCCCTGCGTCGGCCTTGGCGATATACGAACTGATCCGGGAACTCGATCCATATCATCCGGTCTATTTAGTCAACAACCGGTCGCACACCTACGCCGCATACTCGGACGCCAGCGATATTCTGGCCATAGATGTCTATCCGATTCCGAATTATCCCATCACTCAGGTGGGCGACTATATGCAGCAGGCGCGCTGGACCTTGCTGGAGCGAAAGCCAGTCTGGTTGATCGCCCAGGCCTTTGGCGGCGTGGAGCATTGGGCGCGCTCGCCAACGGCGAGCGAGTTGCGGAACATGATCTACCAAGGGCTAGTCGGGGGGGCCAAAGGAGTGTTTTTTTATCGCTATTGCGAGGAGCACGAACGCCACATCCAGCCCTTGGCCCTGTGGCGAGAAGTGCAGCGCCTCGCGGCCGAGCTTGCCGAGTTAGAGCCGGTGCTCTTGCAGGAGGCGCACAGCTTGGGGGCCCAATCGGCTGGTGGCGGCGTCGAAGTGGCAGTCAAAGAATACAAGCGCGATTTTTACGTATTTGCCGTCAATGTCGCCGAAGAGCCGCGGCGGCTCGATTTGCGCCTAGCAGGCTTGCCGCCTATGGGGCGGGCCGAAGTGCTCTACGGGCAGGCGGAGGCGGTCCCAACGCTGGCCAACGGGCGGCTCGCCGCGGAGTTGGGGCCGCTGGGCACGGCGGTTTTTCGCTTGCAGATGGCGGGCATTTGAACAGGTGATTCACTGGCTTTGGAGCCGGTTAAAGGAGAAGGGAACTATGGGCAAAAAGGTGGCTCTCAACAAGCGAGAGCGAGAGCAAATAAAGAAGAAGCTCTTGGTGCGTCGCGCGGAGTTGCTCAGCGATCTGGACGGCACCGAGCACGAGATTGACGAACTGCAAGATCCCAAGGCCGACGATCTCGACCGAGCAGTTGAGGCCGGGGCCATGGAGCTTTTGGTGGCTTTGGGGGATACCGAGCGCCGCGAGCTGGAGGAGGTCGTGCTGGCGCTCGAGAAGCTGGATACCACGACCTATGGCAAGTGCGAAGCCTGCCTCGAAAAGCCCTTAAACATGTGTCCAACCTGCCCGTTTATTCCCAAGCCGCGCTTGGAGGCCCTACCTACGGCGCGGCTGTGCGTATCCTGTCAAGAGGCCGAGGAGCAAAACCAGATTCCGTCCTATACCCGGCTGCGCTCGCGGCGGATGTTTGGCGGGGACATAGAAGAGTTCTCGCATCCTCTGATGGATTCAGAAGACGACAGATAGGCGCTTAATCCGCGCGTTATTCGAGCCGAACCAAAGGCGGCCTAAGTAAGTTTGTTTTGAGAAACTTGGGCCGCCTTTGTATTTGGATCGGGATTGGGAAGCTAAGGCGCTAGTTCTTTGAGTTCGGCCATGGTGGCGAGCCGCGCGTTTTTGAGCTGGCGCTGGTAGCCTATGACCGCGCCTAGGGCGTTGATCTGGGCCTGCGTCAAATTGCCTTGGGCTTGGAGCAATTGCTGGCTGTCGGCCAAGCCGAGTTCAAAGCGGCTCTGCTCGACATCGTAGGTGCGTTGGGCAAATTGAAGGGCGGCTTGGCGCAGGTCGATCTGGCGCTCGGCCTCGTGGACGCGGCGCGTGGCGTCGCGGATCTGCTGGATGATTTGGCGGCGCTGCTGCTCGCGGGTGAGGCGACTTTGCTCCAAGGCGATGTGCGCTTGGCTGACGTTGGCGCGCCTCTGGCCGCCGTCGATCAGTGGCAGGGTTATCTGCAGGTCAACTCCCCAGCGATTGCGCTCGAAATTGTCGCTGATATCGCCGAGTTCGCTGCCGTGCCCCCGCATGCTGACATTGGCACCGAAAGTCGCGTTAATGCCGTTGCGGCGGCGGGTATCTTCTAATTCCAACGCGCGGATTTCCGCGGAAATCTCGGCTCGTTTCATGTCGGTGCGGCGCGCCAAGCCGATTTCAAGGGCGCGTTGGGCATCGATGGGATAAATCTCGTACTGGACCTCGGTGTCAATTTCGAGTGGTGCCCACACATCGAGTCCGAGGGTTTCGCGGAGAATGTCGCGGCGCGATTCGATATTGGTTTGGGCTTGGTCATAGGTGGCCTCGGCCTGCAGCATCTCCACCTGTAGGCGCAGGGCTTCCACTTCGGCGATGAGGCCGACCTCAAACTTTCGCTGGGCCAGCTCCAAATTGGCGCGCGACTGAGCTAAGCGCTGTTCCTCTATTTCGAGCTCGCGGACGCTTTGCACTAAACCGTAGTAATCGTCGATGACTTGGCCCTCTAGCTGGAGCTGCTGGCGGTCGAAGTTGAGGCGTGCGCTTTGCAGGCTGTGCTCGGCGCGCTTGAGCGCGATTTCCTCGCTGGGCTGGCCGAGTAGATCGCGCTCGTAAAGAAGGCGCGTCGAACCCGAATAGTCGAGGAAGTTGGCACGGCGACTGGACGAGAAGTCGCGGCGCAGGGCCACAGTGGTCAGCGTGAATTGGCCGAGGTAACGCAGGCGCTGGGTCATGCGCAGGTTACCTATGTAAGAGACATCGCTACTCTCTTCGCGAACTCGGGTTTCGAGGGCGATATTTTCTTGAGTATCGCTCAGCCCAGTGAAGCTAGGGGCGGTGACATCGGCGTTCATGTTGAAGCCAAAGGGCGCGCGCGCCGCCGTCAGTTGGGTGCGGTTGCTGGCTAGGGTTTGTTGGTTTATTTGGTGTTGCAAGTTGTTTTGCATGGCCAAGTCGATGCACTCTTGCAGCGAGAGGACATCGGCCGTGGAGCAGGTGGTGGCAATCAGCAAACCGACCAATGCCCATTGGTATTTCATCACAGAGTCCCTTCTTATTGGATGGCAAGTAAGATGCAGCAGTTACCTGTAATTATACAATACGCGTTTTGCAAAGCCAACCGCACCGCGCCGGACCCGCGGCCATTTTTCGGCGGCGGGTTTTATGTTTAACATTTAATATTTATAGACTTAAGCCTATCACGAATCTAAAGGAGCGATGCTATGACCACTCTCACTTCGCAAGTGCTCGCGTACGAAAAGTCCGCCGCCGACCTCGCGGTCAAGGTCTTTGCCGACGGGGCCGACCGCGAAAGTATGCTGGCGAGCTATGCCAACCCGCTAGTCTCCGGGTTTACGACCAATCCCACCTTGATGCGCCAAGCGGGCGTCACCGACTACCGAACCTTTGCCCACGACATCGTCGCGACCATTCCCGATCGCCACATTTCTTTTGAGGTCTTTTCAGACGAGTTCGGCGCCATGGAGCGCCAAGCCCGCGAGATCGCCACGTGGGGCGAAAACGTGTACGCCAAAATTCCCGTCAGCAACACCAAGGGCGAGGTCAGCTACGACTTGGTCAACCGGCTGTCTCAAGACGGGATCAAGGTAAACGTCACGGCGCTCTTTCTGCTCGACCAAGTGCGAGAAGTGGCGGCCGCAGTCGAGGGCGGGGCACCGTGCTGCGTGTCGGTCTTTGCCGGCCGCATCGCCGACGCCGGGCTAGACTACATGCCGGTGATGGCCGAGTCGGTCGAGTTGCTCGCGCCCAATCCCCAAGCCGAACTCATCTGGGCCAGCCCCCGCGAGGTGTACAATGTCGTTCAGGCCGACAGCATCGGCTGCCACATCATCACCTGCACCAGCGACATCATCAAAAAGCTGCCGACCTTGGGCAAGGAACTGGGGCAGTTCTCGCTAGAGACCGTACAGATCTTTTACGCGGATGCCGCGGCGGCCGGCTACAGCCTGTAAGCGCGGCGGATGAGTTACACCCAACAGTACTTAGCGGCAGCGGCTCAGGTCATTGAGCAGCTAGATCGCAATGCGATCGAAGCGATGGTGCGGCTCTTCGTCGAGACCCGCGAGCGCGGGGGGCGGCTCTTTATCCTCGGCGTGGGGGGCAGCGCGGCCAATGCGAGCCACGCGGTCAACGACTTTCGCAAAATCGCGGGTATTGAGTCCTACGCACCTACCGACAACGTCTCGGAGCTGACGGCGCGCATCAACGACGAGGGCTGGGATACGGCCTTTGCCAACTGGCTGAAGGGTAGCCGCTTAAACGAAAAGGATTTGATCTTGATCTTGTCCGTCGGCGGGGGCAATCGCCCGCTGAATACAAGCGTCAACTTGGTTGCAGCCCTGGAGTACGCCAAAGAGATCGGAGCCAAAATCTGCGGCATCGTGGGGCGGGATGGCGGCTTTACAGCCCAAGTCGCCGATGCCTGTGCGGTTGTGCCGACGGTCGCCCCGGACGCGGTCACGCCGCTGACGGAATCCTTCCAAGCCGTTATCTGGCACTTAATTGTCTCGCATCCCGAGGTACAAGTGGAGCGCACCAAATGGTAGATGCGGTCGCGCCATTTACAACGAAAGGTTGAACATGTCTGCGGTCCCCCGAGGATTGCGCCAGTTTTTGCACCGCTACATTCCAGCCCTAGAAGAGGAGATGTTCTCGTTCCTCGAGGTGCGCGAACCCGAGGAGTTTCTATATCGGCTAATGTGCGACTACCCGGAGCGCGGCGGCAAGCGATTCCGCCCGGTGCTAGTGCTCTTGGCTTGCCAAGCCTGCGGCGGCGATGTGAAGAAAGCCATGCGGACTGCGGTGGCCTTTGAGATGTTCCAGTCGTTTGCCGTGGTCCACGACGATATTGAAGACGATTCGGAGATGCGGCGCGGCAAGCCCTGTTTGCACAAGCTGCACGGGATCCCGTTGAGCATCAACATCGGCGATGCCCTGTACGCCAAGGTCTTTGAGATCCTCAGCGCGAACCGCGAGGTGTTGGGGGCGGACGTCGCGCTCGATTTGATGGACGAGATGATCCGCGGCTCGTGCGAGACGTTTGAGGGACAGGCATACGACGTGGGCTGGATTCGCCAGCGCTATATTCCCAGCGAGGACGAGTTTATGACCATGTTGCGCAAAAAGACCGGGTGGTACACGGGCCGGGGACCGTGTACGGCTGGGGCGATTATCGCGGGTGCCAAGATGGAGTTGCGCACCTGTATCGGCGACTTCGGCGAGTCCATGGCCATTGCGTTCCAGCTCCGCGACGACCTGCTGAACTTGAGCTCTTCCCAACAAGACGCCGGCTCTGCGCCTGGGGTTATTTCCGGGGCCTACGGCAAGGAGCGGGGTGGGGATATTGCGGAAGGGAAGCGGACTTTGATTATCATCGACCTACTGGGCAAATGTACGGCGGCGGAGCGCGAGGAAGTGCTGGCGATTTTGCACCAAGAGCGGCATCGCAACACGGCCGCCGAGATCGAGCGGGTCATCGCCTTGGTTGAGCACTACGAGTGCGACCGCTACGTCGAGGGCGTGTGCCATCAGAAGGTCGCAGAGAGCTTGGCGTATCTAGAGCAGCTTCCGGCCAACTCCACTCGCGATATGCTGGGAGAAATGCTGGACTTTCTGGTCCGGCGCGCCTTTTAGCCCACCGCTGGATTTTCCAGATAAGCCAAAAGCAACCGCGCCGTGTTGACGATGCCGTCCCACGCGCAGATTTCGTACCCGTGCGTGTTGTCGCCCGGATAGCCAATCAACGCGGCACGCGCAATGGCGCCGGACGTTTTGGCAATCGACGAGTCGCTGGAGTACGAAGTGAGGACGGTCGTTTGGATGCCGAACCCGCAGGCGGTGGCTAGGGAGCCAAAGCGGTCGATGATGCGCGCGTCGTACAGGCCGCGACTGTCGCGGACGCCGATGATGGGGTCGCCGCTGTTGACCGTGCCGTATTCGCCGGCCGCGGGCGCGATGTCAACGGCAACGGCCGCGTCAACCGGCAGCCGCCCGAGCGCGTAGATCGCGCCGTGCCCGCCGATTTCCTCGCTGGAGCTGGCCACGAGATATACGTCTTGGGCCGGCCGGTTTTCCCGCAAGTGCAGGCCTACTTCGAGCATGGCCGCCAAGCCGGCGCGGCAATCGAGGTTGTAGCCGCAGACGCAATCGCCTAGACGCCAGAGCGTTTTGTGTTTGCCGGCAATGACGACGCGCGTGCCGGCGCGGATCCCGCGCTGGGCCAGCTCCTCGGCCGCGAGCCTCGTTTCAATCCACATCTGTTCCCACTTGAGGGGTTGGTCGTCTTTGAGCCGTCCCGCCGGGCTCTCTGTGGAGACGTGCTTGGCGCCGATGGAGAGTACACCCGGGCAGAGGCGGTCCCGCGCCATGATCTCTACCGGGCTTTCCCCTAGTGCCCAAGGGTGCAAACCGCCCAAGGGCTGCACCCTGATTTTGCCGTCGGATTCAATGCGCTTGACGATGAGGGCGATCTCGTCCTTGTGGGCGAGGGCTGCTACGGGCTGATCGTGGCTCTGGCCCTTGATGTGGATGATGATGTTGTCGGCTGCGTCCTGCCAGACGGCGTCGCCGATGGGGGCGGCGAGTTCAGTGACGAGGGCGTCCATAGCGGATTCTGCGCCCGAGGGCGCGTGCGCGGCAATTAGTTGTTCGACAAAGCCGTAGAGGCGTTGGGCATCAATGGTCATGGAGTGCTCCTAATGGAAGGTGAGCGAAAATAATTAGGAGCAAGCCGCTGGGCAATGAAAACGTCGCTGCGGTCCGCCGACAAAGGGGTCAGGCCGGCGCGGCGAGCGGCCCAATCACTTCTTCAGCTAGCCCGCGCAAGGTCTTTTGCAGCCGCAGGCGGCCCCGGTTGACGCGCGACTTGACCGTGCCTACGGGGCAGTTGATGATCTTGGCGATTTCCTCGTACGAGAGTCCTTTCAAATCGCGGAGGAGCACGGCGGCGCGAAATTCTGAGGGCAGGTCTTCGATGGCATCGACGACGAGGGACTTGACGCGGTTGCCGTCGGCCTGTTCGCCGGGGAGTGGGTCTTTGGCCATGGGTTCGTAAAAGGCGGCGGGCTGTTCGTCGTCGCTGGGGCTGATCGGGATCCATTGCCAGCGCTTGCGGCGGCGCAACTCGGTTTTGGCCAAGTTGCCGGCAATGGTGTAGAGCCAAGTGGAAACTTGTTCGATGGCCGGATACTGGTGGCTGTGGCGCAAGCAGCGGAGAAACGTCTCTTGCACGATGTCCTCGGCCATTTCTCGATCGCCGACAAAGCGATAGACGAAGTTGTATAGTGGGGTGCGGTAGCGTTTGACTAGTACGCCGAGGTGTCCTTGGTCTTCGGCGGCCCGCAGCAAAATTTCTCTATCCGTGAGTGCATTCATCGCTTCCATGGTTGCGATCCTTTCTGATACAGTGCGCCGCTTGCGGAGGGCAAGGCGACGCAACTCAAGCGATTATTTCCGCGATGTATAGCAATAATCGTGCCATTCCTCACTAAGGTAAAAATGTGGCTCTTATCGCCGTTTTTAGGGGTTTTTGGCAATAAAAAGCCGAATGGACCACTCAGAAATCTGAGGATCCTCAGATTTTTGAGGCGCATCTTTTGACAGGTACAGGGGCAAGCGGTAGATTTCGCACCGGTAAATTCGCGTAGTTTCTAAACGAAAATGGAGTGCGCTCGTGCAAGAGTTGGTCACGCGCTTGGAGTCATTGTGCCAAGCCAAAGGGGCAGAAAAATTCTCGGCTGAAGAAATAGTCGAGTTGTTGGCAGACGGCGAAGAAGTCGATTGGATCGTCGATCAAGTGCTGCCGGCCGCGGCTGAGGCCGATCGCAGCGAAATGGGCCAAGTACTGGCCGAAATCGCCGGTGTGGTGGCACCTGCTCCCGCCGCTGTGGAGGAGCTGGATTTGGCCCAACTCCAGCAGGCTCTGCCGCCCGGGGTTGACGTGCAGCAGGTCGAGGAAATGTTGCGCTCGCCGCAGGGCGCGTTGCTGGCCGATTTTAGTGCCTATTGCCGCGAGCGCGGGTTTGAGGGCGAGCTGGGTGAAGCGGAGATGAGCGAGGCCCTGAGGGAATTGCACGAGGAGTGGTTGCAGACGCCACGGCCGGCGCTAGAAGGCGAAAAACCGGCCGCCGTGCTAGAGGGCGGTCGGCTCTTGCCCGGCAAGGTAGAGACCTTCCGCCGCGCAGCCCCCAAGGTCGGACGCAACGACCCGTGCCCCTGCGGCAGCGGCAAGAAGTTCAAAAAATGCTGCGGCAAGGTGGCTTGAGATGGCCCAAGTTCGCCCCTCTGCGGCCATTGAAGGCGTCTATATCGCCGAGCTACAGTCGCACGGCGACGAGCGGGGCCGCTTTACCGAGGTCTATCGCAAGGAGTGGTTTCCCCAGTGCCGCTGGGACGCCTTGCAGTGGAGCCGCTCGGAGTCGCAGCAAGGGGTGCTGCGCGGCTTGCACTATCACCACCACCAAGTTGACTACTGGCACTGCGGCATGGGCACCTTGCGCGTCGGGCTGCTCGATCTGCGCCGCAGTTCGCCGACTCGCGGGCAGGGGCAGGTCATCGAATTAGATCAAGAGGTATTGCGAGGCGTCTTTATTCCGGCGGGGGTAGCGCATGGCTTTTACGCAGTCACTGACGCGATGCTTTTCTACTTGGTCAATGCCTACTACGACGGCACAGATGAGTTTGGCGTGGCTTGGGACGATCCCGATGCGGGGTTGGGCTGGGGCATTGAGGGGGGGCCGATTCTCTCGCCGCGAGACCAAAATAACCCGCGACTGCGCGACATTCCCGCCGAGGGCCTACCCAACTAAAAATGACCTTTGACCTGCTAGCAGCCCTCTTAGACGCGCACACACTGCGCCTTGCCCCACCGGGCGCGGTAGGTCCCTATTACATCAATCAATACCGAATATCTCTATGACGGGTCGGAGTGCGCTTATTGATCGCCGAAAATCCCTACGCGCTCGACGAGTCGCTCTGGCGGGATTGATCTAGCCAGCCGCGACTTCCAATTCCTCGCCCTCAACCCGCACCGAAACGAGCTGAGAAACCCCTTCCTCGGGCATGGTGACGCCGTGCAGAGCATCGGCCGCGGCCATGGTGATCTTGTTGTGCGTCACAACGACGAATTGCGTCTCTCTGGCAAATTCCTTGAGTACGCGCACGAAGCGGTTGATGTTGGCGTCGTCGAGCGGGGCATCGACCTCGTCGAGGATGCAGAACGGGCTGGGCTTGACTTGGTAGATGGCAAAGAGCAGCGCAATGGCCGTCAGTGCCCGCTCGCCGCCCGACAGCAGGGCAATGTTTTGCAGGCGCTTGCCGCGGGGGCGGGCGATGATGTCGATGTGGGCTTCCAGGGCGTCGATGTTTTCTTCGAGGCGGAGGTCGGCTTCTCCTCCGGGGAAGAAGCCGACAAAGGTCCCTTTGAACTTCTCGCGGATCTGCTCGAAAGACTTGAGGAACATCCGCCGCGCCGTCCGGTCAATCAGGCCGAGGGTCTTCTTCAGGTCCTCGGCGGCGATCACTAGATCGTCGCGCTGTTGGCGGAGAAAGTCGTAGCGCTCCTTTTGTTCTTGGTGTTCTTCCAATACGCCTAGGTGTACCGAGCCCAAGCGGTGTAGGGACTGCCGCAGTTGGTCGATCCGCTGTTGAGTGGTCTCCTCGTCGATGGCTTCGTCGAGGGCCCCCATGGCCGCGACATCGCAGTGATACTCCTCCTGCAAACGTTCGCGAATGTGCTGGGTCTGGAGCTTCAACTCGGAGATGCGCACTTCGAGGTTCGTGCGGCGCTCGCGCTGGTCGTTGAGTTGCCGCTGCAAGTGGCTAATGTTTTCCTGCAACTCGCGGTTTTGGGTATTGGCTGCGGCCCAGTGCTGACGGCGCTGATCTTGCTCTGTGACCAAGATCTCGCGGCCTTGGTGTAGCCCCTTGAGCTCGTCTGCCAAGGCGGTGCTGCGCGCACTGCACTCAGCCTGTTGGCGCTCGGCCTCGGCTCCTTCAGCCACTAGGCGCTCAATGTTATTGTGCAGGTTGGCGTCGATGTTTTTTAGGCGGCTGGCGTCTCGTTCTAGCCCTTGGACCATTTCGGCGGTGCGGGCGTGTTCCACCTGTAGCGCGCCCAGTGCTTCGCGCCGCTCGCGCCGGCGGGTTTCGCTCTGTTTGAGATCCTCTTCCAAGGCGCTGCTTTCCT
This sequence comes from uncultured Latescibacterota bacterium, assembly GCA_958295495.1. Taxonomy (GTDB): domain Bacteria; phylum Latescibacterota; class UBA2968; order UBA8231; family UBA8231. Next base: position 3,477,404 of record OY282352.1, on the reverse strand, counting down.
CGCTGAGGCGAGTGCTTGCGGCCTCGTTGTGGCGCAGGTGCTCGGCTTGTTCGGCGATGCTTTGGTCGAGGGCTTGGCGTCGCTTGGCCAAGCGGGTGCTTTCGCCGTGGAGTTGCTTTAGGCGCGCGGCGAGCCGCTCGGCATCAGTGCGGGCGCGCTGGTGCTGATGGACCTGCTCGCGCTCTTTGGCGCGCCAAGTTTCGTTCTCGATAGCTAAGTTTTCTAGGCGTTGAGTGAGCGCGCCGAGTTGCTCTGCGAGTGCGTCGAGTCGGGGGACCAAGGCTGCGTAGCGAGCGTTTTGGTGGGCGACGAGCGAGCGCAGAGTGCGGATTTCCCGCCCGCGGCTGAGGACGCCTGAGTCCTCGGCTTGGCTCTGACCGCCCGATGCGAGGCCAAACAGATCAATGGCGTCGCCGTTGGGCGTGACACAGCGCACGTAGGCGCTCGGGTAGCGGCGCGTCAGGGCCAACGCGGTTTGTAGGTCGTCAACCAGAAAGGTGTTGTGCAAGAGGCCGGCGATCAGGGGGGCGATGGAGGCTTCGGCCCGCACGTAATCCAGTAGCGGGCCGCGTAGCCCGGGCATGGGTGCTGGGGTCAAGGTCGGGCCGAGGGTGCGAGGGGGTGCCTCTAGCGAGAGAATGCCGACGCGCCCGGACCGCGCCCGGAGATGGGCAATGCCTTTGAGCAGGCCGCTATCCGAGTGGGCGATCAATGCTTGGAGCGACTCGCCGAGGGCGACCTCGACCGCGCGGGCGCGTTCTGCTTCGACTTCGACTAGGTCGCCGAGTACGCCGCGGAAGAGGGCGGCGTGGGGCGATTCGAGCATCAAGGTGCGGACCCCGCTCTGATAGCCTTGGTAGCCGGCGCGGACTTTTTCGAGGACTTGGAGCCGCGCTTGATTGGCCTCGGCGAGGCGCCGGGCTGCATCGCGTTGTTCGCCGAGGTCGCGGAGGGCCTGCTCGGTTTGGTCGCGGGCTGTGCGGGCTGCGGCGTGCTGTTGTTGGCAGGCGGCTAGCTGCTGCCGAGTTTCCGCGCGGGCGGCTTCGGTGGCTGCGGCCGCTTGCAGGGCTTGGTCGCGCTCGGCCGCGGTGGTGGTCTCTTCGCCGCGCATGGCAACCGCGCGTTCGTCAAGGGCGTCGCGCTCGGCCTGTTGGCGCTCGAGCGCCCGGCTTATTTCGCCTCCTTGGCGCAGGTGCTCCATGCGCCCGCGCTGGCGTTGGTCTAGCTCGGCTCGGTAGCTGGCATATTCTTCTTCGGCCTGAGCGGCGCGCTGCTTATGAGCCTGCAATTCCCGCTCTATGTGCATAAAGGCCGTGCGCGCTTGGTCGAGGTGCGTGGCGTTGTCGCGGCGCTGCTGCTGAACGGATTGGCGCTGGCTGCTGTAATCGGCGCGCTCGCGGGCCGTGCGTTCGCAGATTTGTTCGGCCGCCTCGCGCCGCTCGCGCACGGCCACGAGGCGCTGTTCTCGCTCGTGGATGGCCTCAATGCGGCGATTGAGTTCGAGGCCCGCTTCCTGCATGGCCTTCTCGGCCTCGGTCAGGGCGAGGCGCGCCTTTTCGAGCTCGGCCTCGCGGCTGGTGAAGCGAGTATAGCCTTCTTCGGTCGCCTTGCTGAGTGCGGCGAATTCGCCTTGCAGCGGGGAGATTTGGGCACTGAGGGCGAAGAAGCGCTGGCGCCCCAAGCGCACGTCGAGCTGGTCCAGTTCCCCTTTGAGTTCGCGGTAGCGGCGCGCCCGGCCAACTTGGCGGCCGAGGCTGTCAACTTGGCGTTTGACCTCGGCGATGATGTCCTCAATCCTCTGTAGATCGGCTTGGGCGGCCTCTAGGCGGTTTTTCGTGGAGCGACGATTCACTTTGTACTTGGTGATGCCGGCGGCCTCTTCGAGGATGCGGCGGCGGTTCTCGGTCTTATCGCTGATGATTTCATCGACCATGCCCTGCTCCATCACTGCATAGGCACCTTGGCCGAGGCCGGTGTCCATGAGCAGGTTGGTAATGTCCAAGAGGCGGCAGGGGATCTTGTTGAGGAGATAATCGCTTTCGCCGGAGCGGAAGAGACGCCGGGTCAGCACGACTTCGTCGAATTCGATGGGCAGCACATTTTCGCGGTTTTCAATCGCCAGTGCGACTTCGGCCATCCCGAGGGCCTTGCGCTGGCGGGTGCCGGCGAATATCACGTCCTCCATGCGGTAGCTGCGGAAGGAGCCAGCGCGTTGTTCGCCCAAGACCCAGCGGATGGCCTCCACCACGTTGGACTTGCCGCAGCCGTTGGGGCCGACGATGGCCGTAATGCCCGGCTCGAAGGGAATGACGATCTTTTGGGCAAAGGACTTAAAACCGAAAATTTCGAGTTGATTGAGGCGCACGGTCTAGCTCCTGCCGGGCGCTGGGGAGGGGCGCTCCGCTGGGGGAGAGGGTGAGAGACGGGCACTGCTGGGGGAGCGGGCAACGGCCTGGGAAAGGCCATTCTTTAAGTACTCAAAAACGAGAAGCACTGTCAAGGCACTTGCCGCTTCAGAAGTCGAGGGCCGAGTCATCAACCTCGGCTGGATCGTCTTCCTTGCCCATGGCAATGATGTGCTCGGCTGCGATCTCTTGGCGGCCCGCGTACCCGGCGTCCAGCTCGTGCCAATAGGCGACTTGGGGTTCGCCGCGCTGCCAGCACAATAGCACCCAGCGGCCTTGGTAGGTGGTGGGGAAGTCGAGGAGGCCGCGTTCGAGGCCGCCGACCGGGAAGCGGATGCCCGCGGCGATAATTTCCTCGGCCACGATGCGCTTGATGTCGCTGATGAGCTCGTTGATGCGCTGGCGGTGCTGGTCGAAGGCGGCGCGGTCGGGGTTGGTGCTGCGGGCGACTGCTTGGCCCCATAGCGCGTCGAGAATTTGCAACTGTTGGTGGTGGTAGCGGACCGCTCCCTTCTTGACCTCTATGCGCTGGAGAGCGTCCTCTAGCTGAGGCAGTTTGGCGTTGGCCTCTTCAATGGTAAATGCCTTGCGCGTCATGGGGCTTTGCTTTCTGCGGCAAAGTATAGGCATTGGGGTGCTGCGCTACAAGCCCTTGCGCTCCCTTTGGCGATACGTGATATTTACACCCTGTTTTGCAAAGCGGAAGGGGTCGGCGCAGCCAGCCCCGTCTTTTTTTGACGTAAATTCAAAGTTCAATATGGCGGTTACTATAGAAGAGGTACGCGGGGTCGCCGAGTTGGCGCGGTTGCGCTTTTCGCCCGCAGAGGAAGAAAAGCTGGCCGAGGAACTCAACCGCATCCTGCGCTACATGGACGAGCTCAACGAGCTAGACACTACTGGCGTAGAGCCGACGTCCCACGTGCTGCCCCTCGCCACCGCGTTTCGTCGCGACGAGGCAAGGCCCTTTCCCGCGACGGCCGAGATTGCAGCGGCGGCCCCGCAGCGCCAAGAAGATTACTTCAAAGTTCCGAGAATTATCGATTGAATAGAGAAGCGGAGGCAGGGCACTGTCGCCGCTTCTTTTTTGGGCAGCTCAGAGGAGCGCACAACGTGGCCAGAGAATACAACGGCCCCAAATACGTCGTCGTGACCGGCGGCGTGATAAGCGGCGTGGGCAAGGGCTTGACCACAGCTTCCATGGGCAAGATCCTGCAGCAATACGGATACAGCACCACGGCCGTCAAGATCGATCCGTATATCAACTACGACGCCGGCACCATGCGGCCCACCGAGCACGGCGAGGTGTGGGTGACCGACGACGGCGGCGAAATAGATCAGGATTTGGGCAATTACGAGCGCTTCTTGGGGTTGGATCTGCCGCGCTCCAACAACCTGACCACCGGGCAGATTTACCACACAGTCATCGAGCGCGAGCGCCGCGGCGAGTACCTCGGCGAGACTGTGCAGCCGATCCCCCACATTACGGATGAGATCACGCGCCGCTTACAGGAGGCGGGCGCGGGCTACGACATCGTGCTGGTCGAGATCGGCGGCATTGTCGGCGACTACGAAAACGAGCCGTTCCTCTTTGCCGTGAAGACCTTGGAGCGCGACTTGGGCAAGGAGCACTTTGCACACGCGCTGATTACCTATCTCCCCATACCACCGCACGTCGGCGAGATGAAGACCAAGCCCACGCAGCAGGCCATTCGCATGCTCAGCGAGCACGGCATTTTTCCCGACTTCATCGTCTGTCGCGCCGAGACGGCCACCGACGAGGTGCGCAAGAAAAAGATCCAAATCGGCGCCAACGTGCCCAACGACCACATCATTTCGGCCCCGGACTCGGAGACGATCTACAACATTCCGCTGGTTTTGGAAGAAGAGGGGCTCGGCGAGAAGATCCTCAGCCGGCTCGGCTGCGCCCCTAAGAAGGCCCCGGACTGGCGGCCTTGGCAGGCCTTAGTCAAGCGCAGCCAGAATCCGAGCCGGTGCGTCCGCATGGCCATGGTCGGCAAATACGCGGTTACGGGCGATTTTCAGTTCACGGACTCGTACATTTCGGTCAACCAATCGCTGATGCACGCCGGCGTGGCGTCGGATGCGCGGGTCGAGATCACTTGGATTGACGGCCATCAGTTTGAGCGCGGCGAAATGGAGCTGTCAGAGCTCGACGCGTTCGATGGCGTTATCGTCCCCGGAGCCTTTGGCGCGGGCGGGGCCGAAGGCGTGATTGCGGCCATTCGCTACGCCCGCGAGCACGACATCCCCTATTTGGGCTTGTGTTACGGCTTGCAGCTCGCCGTGGTCGAATACGCCCGCAATGTTGCCGGGATCGCCGAGGCCACCTCCGAGGAGCTCGACGCGGATTCCGAGTGGAAGGTCATCTGCGTCCAAGCCTCCCAGAAGAGCGCACTAGAGCAAAACCGTTACGGTGGCAGCATGCGCTTGGGCGCGTACGCCGCGGTGTTCAAAAACGACAGCCGCGTCCTCCAGCTCTACGATGCGTCGGGCCGCCTCGGCGAAGACGCCCGGCGCATCGAGCAACTGCTGGCCAATCCCGACCAAGCGTTCCGCGTTGGCTTGGTCATGCTGGAGCGCGATAAAGTCGCCCTAGAGCGCCACCGCCATCGCTACGAGGTCTCGCCCCGCTTCGTCGAGCTACTCGAAGAGGAAGGGCTGGTCTTTTCGGGTTATCACCGCCGGGTTGATGGCACCCGCTTGATGGAATTTATCGAGTTGCCGGATCACCCCTTCTTCATCGCCACCCAAGCTCATCCCGAGTTCAAGTCGCGGATGGACAATCCCTCGCCCTTGTTTGCTGGGTTTGTCGAGGCCGCGCTGGCCTACCAGCAGGAGGTCACAAGCCATGAGGAGAGGCAGGCCGCGGCCTCCTAGTTCGGTGGGCGGCACAGTCGGAGCAGAGGGCCGCGCTTTCCCAAGGGGAGCGCGGCTTTTTCGCGCTGGTTGCTGCGGGGCTGTGCTCTGGGCCTGCGGCGCGGGAGAAGTGCCCGAAGAGCCGCTGCAAATCCCCGCGGTCGATGGGGAAGCATGGGACGCGCACATCGAGATAGGACGCCCCGGCCACCGCATCCAGATCCGCGCCGATTCTTTGCGCGAATTTTCCAAGTCAGAGCAGGTCGTCGCTACCGGCGGCGTAGAGGTCGCGTTCCGCAGTGCCGCGGCCGTTTCGACGCTCCGGGCCGAGCGCTTGGTCCTAGAGCACAAGCGAGATCGCTTTGGCTTGGCCGGCGGCGTGGTCTTGCGCGCCGGGGACAGTTTAGAGGTGCAGGCCGATACCCTGTTGTGGGAAAACGCGCACGAGCAGTTGCGCATTCCGGGCGCGTTGCGGGTGGAGGTCGGCGAGGGACGGGAGTGGGGGCGCAATCTCACGAGCAATTTCGCCGTGGATGCGTGGTCCTTGGAAGCTGTCGAGGGCCTCTGGCGCGGCCGGGACGGCGCGGTCGTGGAGGTGCGCGCCCAGCGCGAGGAAAGTCGCCGCGTCGAGGGCGTGCAAGAAATAGCCTACGACAGCGTGGAGGTGCGCTACGACGGAGTGCAATTGACCGGGCCGCGCGCCACGTTCCTCCCACAGGCCCGCCGCTTCGCCATCAGCGGAGGAGTTAAAGGGGCCGATTCGCTGGCGCAGTTTGCGGCCGGCGAGGTCGTGGTGGATGCGGAAAAGCAGCGGCTAGTGGCGCGGGGCGCGGTCCGCTACCGAGAAGAGGGGGCCGAGCTGCGGGCCGCAGAGATAGAGGACGACCGCCGCGCCGCGCTGTTGCAGGCCCGCGGAGAGCCAGCGACCTTTGTGCAGGGCGAGCGGCAGATTGAGGCGCGCCAGTTGGCGTATTCGCGCTCCAAACGCGAGCTGGCGGCGCAGGGCGGGGCGATCTTGCGCGCCGGGGAGCGAAAACTGACGGCCCAAACCCTCCGCTATCTGCGCGCCGGCCAAGTCCATGCCGAGGGCGCGATTGCCCTAACCGCCCCCGAGTTGGATGGCTCACTCGTCGGCGATTCGCTCTTTCTCGACTTGGAGCAGGAGGCCGGGTGGATGCGAGGTGCGCCCTCGCTGCGCCGGCGCGATCTCGTGCTGGCCGCCCCTGTGTTGCGCTTCGATCTCGTGCGGGGCCAGCTGGCCGGAACCGGCGGTTTTGCGCTGCGCACCGAAGGGCTGGAGGTCGCGGCCGAGCGCGGTACATACGAAGCGGATTCAACCCGGGTGCTGGTGGCCGAGCGCGTGGTGTTGGAAGAGCAAGACGGCGAGCGCGACTACCGCAGTCGGCTGATGGCCGATTCCATGGTCGTCGCATTGGCGGACAACCGAGTCGAGTGGATCGCCATACCCGGCCAAGTGAGCGGCCAAATTGAGGTAGGCGATCGCCATAGCTGGATTGAGGGACGAGGCGGGCAAGTCTTTATGGCCGACGGAGACCTAGAGCGGGTCGAAGTGAGTGCCGAAGCCGACGTGACGCACCGCCGGGCTGGGAACGAAGAAATAAATCGCTTTCGCGGGCAGCAGATGACCCTGTACTTTGACGCGACGGGATTGCGCCGGGCCTTGGTGAAGGGCGCGGCTGAGTTGGTCTCGCGGCTCCAAGAGGACGAAGAGATCGCCGTCAATGAGGTCGGCGGCGAAGAGCTGGATATTCGCTTTGACGCTGGGTCGCTGGCCGAGGTGCAAGTCGGGCCGGAGATCGAAGGCCGGTACTATCCGCCCGCAGAAGAGCCGTAAGATGGCATTGGAAACGCGCGCATTGAGCAAGCGCTACGGGGGCCGGGCGGTCGTCGACGAGGTCAGCATCCGCGTCGAGAAAGGGGAGGTCGTCGGTCTGTTGGGTCCCAATGGCGCGGGCAAGACCACGACCTTTCACAGCATCGTCGGCTTTGCCGCGCCGGACGGGGGCTGCATCTTGCTCAACGGTGCGGACATCACCGGGCTGCCCATGTATCGCCGCGCGCAGATGGGCATTGGCTACCTGCCGCAGGAGACCTCCATTTTTCGCAAGCTGAGCGTGGCCGACAACATCCGCGCAGTCTTGGAGGCGCAAGGGGTCAACAAAGTGCATATCGTCGAGCGCCAACGGCAGCTATTGACCGAGCTGGACTTGCTAGCGCGCGCCGACCAGCGCGCCGACACGCTTTCGGGTGGTGAGACGCGCCGGGTCGAGATCGCGCGGGCCTTGGCCTGCGAGCCTCACTACATGCTTCTCGACGAGCCTTTTGCCGGCATTGATCCGCGCACAGTAGAAGACATCCAGAACATCATCGCCGAACTAAGAGGCCGGGGCCTCGGCGTGCTAATGACCGATCACAACGTGCGCGAGACCTTGGAGATCGCCGAGCGCGCCTATATCCTAGTGGATGGCAAAATTTTAACGGCGGGCACGGCAGAGGAGCTAATTGCCAACGAGCAGGTGCGGCGGATCTATCTCGGTGAGCGCTTTAGTTGGCGGGTCCCTAGGTAGGTGCGTTTGCATCTTGACTTTTCTCGTTGCACGGGCTTGTTTGTACAGCTACTATCAGGCGGGATAACTTTTATTAAGTAACTAATTTACAACAATTTATTCAATGTTTAGTCCCGAGCAAAATACCAGCGTACGCCTCCAGCAAAAGATGGCACCCCAGCTCATCCAATCGCTGCGGCTGTTGCAGATGTCGGGCCCGGATTTGGCGCAGGAGGTCAAGCATCAGCTCGAACTCAACCCCTTACTTGAAGAGGTCGTTGAGTTGAGCGAAGAAGGGGAAGAGGAGTTGCTCGAGCGGGAGGAGGGGATCAAGGAGGAGGAAGAACTGCCCGAGGACATGGAGGAGGTCAATTGGGACGCGCTGTTGGGCGACCAGTTCGACGCGGGTGCGTACAACAGCGAGCGCACGGAATACGATCCCAATTGGGAGACCAACCGCGAGCCCCAAGAAAATCGCATCACCGCCATGCCGCCCCTCCTAGAGCACCTGTACAATCAGCTAGGTGAGATTGGCGATTTGGGGCCGGAAGAGCGCACCATCGCCGAGTACATCATCGGCAATATCGATGAGCGCGGTTACGTCGGCTGTTCGCTCGCCGAGATCGCCAATGACCTAGCGATCAAAGTCGCAGCCGTGGAAAAGGTGTTGCGCGTCATTCAGGCCTTTGACCCGCCTGGGGTCGGCGCGCGCGACTTGCGCGAGTGTCTGATGATCCAGTTGAGCCAGCGCGACGACCCGCTCAGCAAGCTGGCCTTGCAGGTGGTGCGCGACCACCTAGAGGACCTGGCGCGGCGGCGTCTGCGGCAAATCACCCGCGCCTTGGACATCTCCAACGAGAAGCTCAAAAAGGTTTTGCAGGTGATCGAGCGCTTACAGTCGCATCCGGGCCTGTCGGCGAGCAGCGACTACAACAAGCTCTTGACGCTGGATACCGAGGTCGCGTACATCACGCCGGATTTGGTCGTCGAGCAGGTTGGCGAGGAGTGGGTCGCGTCGCTGGCCGATGGATCCATGCCGTCCTTAAAGATCAATGCTGAGTACCAGCGTCTGCTCAGCGACTTCCGTGGCAACAGCAAGGCCGCGGTTGAGGACTACGTGTCCAAGAATCTCAACGACGCCCACTGGTTCATCAACGCCATCCACCAGCGCCGCACGACCATGCTCAAGGTAGCCAACTACCTTTTGCGGGCGCAGCTACCCTTCTTTGAGGAGGGGCCAGCGCGGTTGCGGCCCTTGGTCTTGCAGGACGTGGCCGACGCGGTGGGAATGCACGTATCGACGATTAGCCGCGTCAGCAACGGCAAGTACATGCAGACGCCGCACGGGGTTTTTGAGCTGAAGTACTTTTTCGACAACAAGCTCAGCACGGCCGAGGGCGAAGACGTGTCCGTGCGTTCGGTGAAGGAGAAAATTTCCCAGTTCGTCGCCGACGAGGACAAGGCCCAGCCGCTGTCGGACCAACAGATTGCCGAGGAGTTGAGCAAGGACGGCTTAAAAATTGCGCGGCGGACCGTGGCCAAATACCGCGACCAGCTAAAAATCCCCTCGCAGCGCTACCGCAAGGAGCTGTAGCGAGGCGAACTAGAAATTCGCGTTACCCGTTAGATACCCTCCTTTAAGTACAACACGCGGAGCGCCGAACAGTCATCGCAGGTATGTTTCTGCCCCTAGTTACTGTCGCTCGCCGTGAGTTCCCTCGTAAACATCTAACAGATTCCGCCCTTCGCGGGGATGTCGTTCACTTAGGAAGGGACCGGACTAGGCTAGGTCCTGCTGCTGGAGCGGTGTCGGTAGGGTTGCTTATAGAAGCCCCACTTGATTATTTGATATTCTTGCACCGGCTGGTTTGCCGGTGAAATAACGGGGTATTGACATAGATTTTGGTTTTCGCTATTATATGCCACTATGGGCATATCCTACTTGAATTTTGAAGCCGAAATTGATCGGCTGACAGATACTCAGGCTACGGCTTGGGGGTTCCGTCGGGGAGCGAGAGGCACCCACAGCAGTCGCACTATCATGCTCGAAGAGCTGTCTCTGCTGCTAGATGCAGTTCCAAGTAATGCTAGCCGTGCGGACTACACGGCTGCCGTAATGGAAGAAAACTGTTTGGGCAAGCGAACAACGGCAAACCGCAAGCATTCTCTACAACATCTGCTCGAGCTCTACGCCCTTGATCCCCGAGTGATTCTGTTTCGGATACTGAAAGACCTCTGGAGCAGTCACGAGAACAGCCGCCCACTAATGGCCATGTTGCTGGCCCTCGCTCGAGATCCGCTGCTTCGTGCGACCGCATTGGCCGTCACTCATACCCTCCACAGCCACGAGTTCGCTCGGCAGTCCATGTTGGATGCCGTTTCTGCAGTAGTTGGTGATCGCTTCGGTGCTGCCACGCTGGACAAGGTGGTGCGCAACGCTTCTTCCTCGTGGACACAGTCCGGCCACTTTCGCGGACGAAGCCGCAAGGTAAGGCAGCCGGTGGAAACAACGCCGGCAGCAACTGCCTACGCCCTGTTGTTAGGGTTTGCCGTAGGCCGGCGGGGCCAGCGGCTATTTGAGTCCTCTTGGGTCGCTATTCTGGATACCGCGCTGGACGAACTTCTGGAGTCCGCCTCCGCTGCCCGGACCCGGGGGCTACTCGAACTCAAGCAAGCGGGGTCAATCGTCGAAGTCTCATTTCCGGCATTTTTTGCCAACGTCACCCAACAAGAACAGAAGGTGATTCATGGGTCGCATTGATACACTGGTGGAGCGGTACAAGCGCTATATCGCGTTGCCTTGGCAAAAGCACTTGTCCGGTGCCCAACGGGTTATCTTCGTCGTCTATGACAAGACAGATGAAAAACGCCTGCGGGTGCGCAAGGAATTGTTCGAGATGGTGACCAAGGAAGCAGGCCACGGCTGGATTGAATGCGACCTGACCAAAGTCTTCGCTCAGTGGATGGCCGACACCGAGTATCGCGACAGCTATTTTGAATCACCGGAGGATCTGGAGCTCAAGCTGGAACCCGATTTTCTGGAGCATGTGGCCGAGCGCGTCCGGGATGTCCTGACAGCTCCAGAGGCCGATAAAAACGCGGTGGTCAGCATCTACGGCGTGGCTTCGCTGTTCGGATTTGTTCGCGTGTCGGAACTCATGGAGGCGATCGAACTGGATATCCGGGGGCGCGTGGTGGTGTTCTTTCCCGGGGAGTACGAGAACAGCAACTATCGACTGATGGATGCGCGGGACGGGTGGAACTATCTCGCAGTTCCGATCACGCTGCACGAGGATCAAGGGGTATACGCGGTATGAAAAATCGGGAAATCTACCAACGAGACCCCAGCGAGATCACGCTGCTGAACAACGGCGTTGCCACGATGACAGACGCCTTAGACGAGGACGAACGCCGCACCTTGCGTTTTGAGCTTGAGCACTTCGTCTGCGAAGGTGAGTACCAGAGGGGGCTCGTCCGCATCCTCGATTCCTACCTCAGCAACCAAGGCCAGCCCGAGCAGCCGGCGGCTTGGGTGAGCGGATTCTTTGGCAGCGGCAAATCGCACTTGGCGAAGATGCTGCGCTTTCTGTGGATTGACTACCATTTTCCGGAAGATGGTGCCAGTGCCCGAGGGCTTGCACGGTTGCCGGACGACGTGACTGAACTGTTCACAGAGCTAGCGACTCTCGGTCGGCGCTCCTGTGGGCTTCACGCTGCCGCAGGTACGCCCGGTGCTGGCACTGGTGACAGCGTGAGGCTCGCGCTACTTGGCATCGTATTCAAATCCGCGGATCTCCCCGAGAGCTTCCCGCAGGCGCAATTCTGCCTCTGGCTCAGGAAAAACGACATTTACGATCCGGTCCGCATCGCGGTTGAGGTGGAAGGCCGTGACTTTCGGCGCGAGTTGAACGATCTCTACGTGAGTCCGCGCATCGCCAGAGCCCTGCTCGCGGCTGATCCCGATTTTGCGGGCAGCGAGAGGGACGCTAGGGCTGCACTGCGTGCCCAATTTCCAAAACCGAAGGATATCACCACCGACGAATTCGTCACCACTTTACAGGACACCTTGGCACCCGAGGGTGAGTTACCCTGCACCGTCATAATCCTCGACGAGGTGCAGCAGTACATCGGTGAGGACAGTAGCCGTTCCTATGCGGTGCAGGAGGTGGTGGAGGCTTGTAGCAAACGCTTCGGCGACCGCCTGCTGCTGCTTGGCACCGGACAGACGGCGCTCTCCAGTACGCCGGCCCTGCAACGTCTCCAAGGCCGATTCACGATCAACGTCGAGCTCTCCGACACCGATGTCGAAGCGGTCACCCGGCGAGTCGTGCTGGCAAAACGCCCGGACCACACCAACGCTGTCAAATCGACGCTGGACGACAACACCGGCGAGATCAATCGCCACTTGGTTAGCACTCGGATCGGCCCTCGTAGCGAGGACGAGGCGGTACTCGTGGAGGATTACCCGCTGCTCCCAGTGCGACGACGTTTCTGGGAGCATACGCTGCGTGCGGTCGATCGGGCGGGCACCGCCGGACAGCTTCGTACGCAACTGCGCATCGTATATGACGCGATCCGATACACCGCCGCCGATCCAGTCGGCACGGTCGTTCCGGCCGACTTCCTATTCGAGGAAATCTCTCCCAACCTGCTGCGAAGCGGCGTACTGCTACGCGAGGTAAACGAGACCATCTTCAAGCAGGACGACGGCACCCCCGATGGGCGTCTCAAATTGCGTCTGTGCTCCTTGGTCTTCCTCATCCGCAAGCTGCCCCGGGAAGCCGGTATCGACATCGGTGTTCGCGCAACCGAGGAAACCTTGGCGGATCTGCTGGTCAGGGATTTGGCCCAGGATGGCGCGATGCTGCGGGGTCAGCTTCCGGAGTTGCTGAATGAACTGACCACCGCTGGTACACTGATGAAGCTCGATGACGAATACAGTTTGCAGACGCGCGAGAGCAGCGAGTGGGAGAACGAGTTTCGCAACCGGCAGGCAAGGCTCGTCAACGACCTCACGCAAATGAGCAGTAAGCGCGTCCAGTTGCTGGGGGCGGCGGTTCAGGAGGGGATCAACTCCGTGAGGCTACTGCAGGGCAGGTGCAAGGAGCCCAGAAAGCTCGCCTTGCACTTCGGGGCGGAACCGCATGAGATACCCGTCTGGGTTCGCGATGGTTGGGGAGCAGACGAGAGAAGCGTCGTTGCTGATGCGCGTGCCGATGGTTCCGACAGCCCAGTCATCCATGTATTCCTGCCCAAGTCTCGCGCCGATGACTTGGCCCGCGTGGTCGCCGCCCAAGCTGCGGCGAATGAGACGCTCGAATACAAAGGTGCGCCTTCGACTCCGGAAGGTATTGAGGCCCGCCAAGGCATGGAGACCCGGCGGACCGAGGCCGCCAACAGCCAGCGGAGCTTGGTGGCTGCAATCGTCGGCGAGGCGAAAGTCTATCAGGGTGGCGGCTCCGAACGGTTGGGTGCCACCTTGCAGGACAAGATCAGGGAGGCAGCTAACGCCTCCTTGGACCGCCTCTTCTACGACTTCAGGGATGCCGATGATGACCGTTGGTCTAAGGTGATCGAACGCGCCCGAAGAGGTGCTGAGCACCCTCTAGAAGTACTGGATTACAACGGCAAGACCGAAGATCACCGGGTCTGCTCCGAGGTCCTGTCTTTCGTAGGTTCCGGCAAGAAGGGCAAAGAGGTACGCGACCATTTCTCGGCTCCGCCTTACGGCTGGCCCCGCGATGCGATCGACGCGGCTCTCATCAGCTTGTTTGGAGCCGGTCATTTGCGGGTGACCGCCAACGGTACGCCGCTCAGGCCGGGGGAGCTCGACCAAGCGAAAGTGTCGGTCACCGATTTTCGGATCGAGAGCGCCACGATCGATACCCGCCAGCGCATCAAGGTACGCAAATTGTTCCAGAGCGCTGGGGTCACCTGCAAGCCCAACGAAGAGGCTATGGCTGCTGGGGAATTCTTGGCCAAGTTCGACACACTCGCCCAGAGGGCCGGCGGTGATGCGCCCTTGCCCGAACGCCCTGACACCAGCCATCTGCGAGCCCTTCAATCCCTTGCCGGCAACGAGCAACTGGTCGGCATCCTGAATCGGTACGACGAACTCCAAAAGAACGTTAAAGATTGGACTAGGGCAGGCGATCTGGCCGAAAAGCGCTTCCCCGCGTACAAACGCTTGCGGTCCTTAGCCAGCCATACAAAAGAACTAGATGTGGCATCGGTGACGCAGCCGCAGATCGAAGCCATTTTGGCCAACCGCAGTCTGCTCGCCGATTCGGACCCCGTACCTGATCTCACTAGGATGCTGGCGGACGCGCTACGTACTGCCCTAGTAGAAGCTGAGACAGGCTTCTCCACAACCTATGACGAGGAACTGAAACAACTAGAATCCGCCGAGAGTTGGCGGGAGATTGAGCAGCCCGACCGCGACCGAATTCTTGAGGATTTGCATATCGAGAAGGTCACCAAGGGCGCAACTGGCACCGAACAGGAAGTGCTGGCATCCCTCGGGCGGATCTCACTCGATGATTGGCGAACCCGCACGGCGGCCTTGCCGCAGCTTTTTGCGGACGCCCGCATCAGAGCCGACAAACAGGTCGAGCCGAAAACCCACCATTTCAAGCTCCGTAGCACCACGCTGCGCACGCCGGAAGACGTCAAGGATTGGCTCAGCGAGACTGAACGGGCCTTGCTCAAACAGGTCGAGCAAGGCCCCGTTGTGGTGAGCTAAGGAGAGTATCCCATGCAGACACTCCCGACAGACCTTCGGCAACAACTCGAACGCACCGTCATTGAGGCTCGCAACGTGGCGGAGGCCGGTGCCTGTGCGGCATTGAAGGAGTTTGCCGTACATCACCGCCCCTACGGGCACATGGACGCGGGGCAGCGCATATTGCGCCGGCGGCTGCGGGCGCACGCTCGCCAGCTTGGGGACCGTCTCCTCAACGCACGTACGAGAGAGCATACCATTGAGCATCTGGTACAGGAGACTGCGTATAAACACTGGCACAGCATGTTGTTTGCCCGCTTCCTCGCGGAGAACGATCTGCTGATTGAACCGGAGAACGATGTCGCCATAACGCTCGATGAATGCGAGGACTTGGCTAGGGGCCAAGGCAGCGACAAGTGGGCGTTGGCGGCGCAGTATGCACTGCATGTTGCCGCAGGTGTTTAGGCCGGAGCATCCGGGGTTGGAAGTCCCGTTGGCGCGAGAGTACCAATTAAAGCTGGAGGACTTGGTTGAAGGTCTGCCGACAGCAGCATTCACGGCGACCGATTCGCTCGGCTGGGTGTATCAGTTCTGGCAGACGGAGAGGAAGAATGGGGTCAACCAATCCGAAGTTAAGATCGGGGCGGACGAACTGCCGGCGGTGACGCAGCTCTTCACCGAGCCCTACATGGTGCAGTTTCTGCTGCATAACTCGCTCGGTGCTTGGTGGCAGACTCGTCATCCCAACGAGCGGTGTCCGGTTGATCTCACCTATCTGCGCCAGACAGAGGACGGCGCACCCGTCGCGGGCGATTTCGAGGGCTGGCCCGACGATCTCTCGGCGTTCCGGCTGCTCGACCCGTGCTGCGGTTCCGGGCACTTTCTGGTGGCGGCGTTCCTGATGCTGGTGCCGATGCGGATGGCGTTGGAAGACTTGGGTGCGGCAGAGGCCGCTGATGCCGTATTGCGAGACAACCTACACGGGCTGGAGCTGGACCCGCGCTGCGTGGCTATTGCCGCCTTCGCGCTGGCGATGGAAGCATGGCGTTATCCCGGTGCGGGCGGCCACCGGCCGCTGCCTCGATTCAACCTTGCTTGGTGCGGCCAGCCGGTCGGCGGTAAGAGGGAACAATGGACCGCGCTGGTCGGGGGCGACAGTCGGATTGAAAACGGGATGGGGGTGCTCTACGACACCTTTCGGGATGCGCCTCTGCTCGGCAGCCTGATTGATCCCACTTCTGTTTCTGAGGATATGCTGACGGCTGGATTCAGCGAGCTACAGCCATTTCTTGAACAAGCGCTACGGGAACACGCCGACGAGGAGGAGTGGGAAGAGACGGCCATCGCGGCTTTGGGGCTGACCGAGGCGACCCGGCTGATGAGCCAGCAATATCACCTCGTCATCACCAACGTGCCATATCTCGCTCGCGGCAAGCAGAGCGAACGCCTGCGAAGTTTCGCCGAGAGGCAATATCCGAGGGCAAAGAACGATTTGGCGAATGTCTTCTTGGAACGGTGTCTGGAGTTCTGTCTGGAAGATGGCACTGGTGTCACCCAGATCGTAATGCCGCAAAACTGGCTGTTTCTGACCAGCTACAAGACACAGCGCGAGCATCTTTTGAAAGAAGTGCGCTGGGAACTGCTGGCTCGGTTGGGGCCTAGTGCCTTCGATACTATCAGCGGCGAGGTCGTGAATGTCGTTCTTCTCACCCTGACCCGTACCTGCCCACAGACTGAAGATCAACTGTCCGGTATTGACGCGAGCACTCCACGCACGGCGGCGAAAAAGGCGGAAGTGTTGCGGAGTGGTGAAGTCGTTTTTGTCAGCCAGCAGGGGCAGCTAAGGAATCCGGATGTTCGTGTTGTTGTCGGAAGAGTTGATATGACTGCACTGCTAGATAGTCGTGCGAATTCATGGCAAGGGATTACCTCAAGCGACAATCCTCGATTTTGCAAAGTGTTTTGGGAACATCCGCTTCTACATAGAGGATGGTTTTTCCAACAAGGCACAGTAAATGAAATAGTTTTTTTTGGCGGACGTGAGCAGATTATTTATTGGCAAGATGGGCACGGATTGATGACGGAAGTGTGTCAAAAGGGAGCGGCATTTAGAGGAATGAGTGCATGGAATAAACCTGGAATTGCGACTGCTCAAATGCGATCACTACCGGTTACGCTTGCCTCTGGTAACTTGTTTGACAACAACACTAGTATTATTAGTCCATTTGATCCAATTGACATGCCAGCACTTTGGACTTTCTGCTCCTCGCCCGAATACAACGAGGCGGTGCGGCAAATCGATCAGAGTCTGAAGGTCACCAATGCTACGCTGGTCAAGGTCCCCTTCGACCTCAAACGCTGGACCCAGGTTGCCGCAGAACGCTATCCCAAGGGGTTGCCCAAGCCTTATTCCGACGATCCAACCCAATGGATCTTCCACGGCCACCCCTGCGGCTCAGTGATATGGGACGAAGGCACAAAGTGGACCACTCACGGCCCACCCCGCACAGACCCGACCGTCCTGCAAGTCGCTGTCGCCCGCCTGCTCGGCTACCGCTGGCCGGCGGAGAACGATCCGGACATGGAACTCGCCGACGAGGCCCGTGCTTGGATTGAGAAGACAACGGCACTGCACCCATTCGCGGACGCGGACGGCATCGTCTGCATCCCCTCCGTGCGCGGCGAGCGGCCCGCCCACGAACGCCTGTTGCAACTGTTGCAGGCCGCTTGGGGCGATGACTGGAGCGATGGCATCCTTGCGAAGTTGCTCACTGAAGCAGGGAGTTCCAGCCTAGACGATTGGCTGCGCAACCGTTTCTTTGAGGAGCACTGCAAGCTGTTCCACCAGCGTCCCTTCGTCTGGCATATCTGGGATGGCCGCAAACGCGACGGCTTCCATGCCTTGGTCAACTATCACAAACTGGCCGAGGGCGGCGGAAAGGGCCGTCGCCTGCTGGAGTCGCTGACCTATAGCTACCTCGGCGACTGGATCACCCGCCAGCAGGAAGGCGTAAGGCGCGGCGAGGGCGGTGCCGAAGACCGCTTGGCCGCAGCACGCGAATTACATAAGCGGCTCGTCGCCATCCTCGCAGGCGAGCCGCCCTGCGATCTTTTTATCCGCTGGAAGCCGTTTAAGGAACAGCCCATCGGCTGGGAGCCGGACATCAACGATGGCGTGCGCCTCAATATCCGTCCCTTCATGGCCGAAGACCTCCCCCAAGGCAAGAAAGGTGCCGGCGTTCTCCGCGCCGCGCCGAACATCCATTGGAAAAAGGATCGCGGCAAGGAACCAATGCGCGACAAGGAGCAGTTTCCTTGGTTCTGGAACAACGGCAACTTCACCGGCGACCGAGTCAACAACGTGCATTGCACCAGAGCAGAGAAACACGCGGCCCGGGACCGGGCGGAGGACGAGCGACGATGACAAGCACACAGCAAAATTGGCCCTACCCTGGATCGCGCTGGTGGAAGTTCGACTTCCACACGCATACGCCGGCTTCCGCCGACACCTACTGGACTCAACCGGGTATCAACCTAGCGCCGCAAGAATGGCTGCTCCAATATATGGCCGCTGAAATCGATTGTGTGGCGATCACTGACCACAATAGCGGTGCTTGGATTGATTGCCTTAAAGCCGCTTACGAGGAGATGAAAAGGCAAGCCGATGAGGGATCTCCACCGGAAGGATTTCGAGAAATGACGCTGTTTCCAGGGGTCGAGATTTCGGTACACGGGGGATTCCACCTGCTCGCCATCCTAGCCCCCAATGCCACCACCGGCGACATCGACACCCTGCTAGGGCGGGTGGATTACGACGGAACCAAGGGGGACAGCGACGGGGTGACGCGCAAGGGCGCAGCCGAGGTGGTTTGTGAAATTAGGGACGCCGGAGGCATTCCGATTCCAGCTCACGCTGACCGGCAAGGCAATAATGGCAACGGCAAGGGTCTTCTCGCCGTACGTGCAGGTACCCGTAAGTGCCAACTCGACGCCAAGACGGTTCGCCAAGTGCTTGATACCGAATACTTGCTGGCAATGGAGTGGGAAGACATGGGGCATCCTCTCCCTAAGCATGTCGAGAAACAGGTCAAAAAGTTGGCGCGGGTACTCGGTAGTGACTGCCACAGCTTCCAAGGCAAGCGTATCCCTGGGTCCCGTTACTCTTGGGTCAAAATGGCAAAGCCCACACTAGAAGGGCTACGTCTCGCGCTCCTAGATGGCAACGGAATTTCGATCCGGCGGAGCGATGACGGGGGGGAGTTCGATCCGTTTCGGAAGCCCACGCACTTCATCACCGGCATTGAGGTTGAGTCTGCTCGATTTATGGGTATAGACACCACGACACGGCTTGAACCCACACCGTACTACAACGCGCTGATTGGTGGGCGCGGTACCGGCAAGTCCACGATTGTCCATGCGTTGCGCCTCGCGTATCGGCGCGATAGAGAGTTACAGCATTTGGGCGAAGAAACAGAGCCCTATCGCCAGTTCAAAAGTTTTTCCCAACCTGTCAGGGGACGCAATGGGCATGGTGGGTTGCGCGATGCTACGGAGATTCGCGTGGAGCTGATGCGCGATGGTGTAGAGCACATCTTGCGTTGGCGACAAGATGGTCAAGAGGCCGTTGTTGAAGAACGAGACGCAGACGGCCAATGGCAGCCCGCTGCGAGCCAAGAGGTGAACTCCGAGCGTTTCCCGATACGGCTACTTTCGCAGGGCCAGATTGCGGCCATGGCGGGAGAGAGTCGGCAGGCTTTGCTCGATGTTATTGACGACGCGGCTGACGTGGCCGGGTTACATCACGCCTTCGACGAGACGAAGACCTCCTATTTAGCACAGCGAGCTAGGCTGCGCGAACTAGAGGAAAAGTTAGCTAGGCGACCAGAATTGGAACGCAGGCTCGCGGACCTGACCCGCAAGCTCGCAGCGTTCACACAATCACATCACGCTGAAGTACTGAAAGCTCATCAACAGGCACTGCGTCAACGCCGGGAGATCGATACGACTTCGGAATTATTGCGAAAAATTCCTAGACGTATCAAGGCGTTGACGGAGGATCTGCTGCTCGACGATTGGCCAGATGGCGTCTTCAATGTCGCACAGGATGGCGACGCCCTCGCTTGGCGGAGCGAAACCGAGCAGCTCGTGGCAGAAATGCAGGAGGCACTCACTCGTAGTGCCGACACCTTTACGGACAAGGTGCAGAAGCTGCGAAAGGACGAAAGACTTAGCCAGTGGCAGCAGCGTGCCGAGAAGGCCAAATCGGACTACGAGGCTCTTCAAACGACGCTCGACGCTCAGGGAGTGACTGATCCGCAAGACTTTGGGCGGTTGGAACAGGAGCGTCAGAATCTCGAAGCGCAACTGAAGCAACTCGATCAGTTGCGTCAGGATTGGGATCGCTTTGACAAAGACAACAAAAAACAGCGGCAACAAGTGCTTGAAGCGCGCAAGGCCATCACACGGGCACGCGCCAAGTTTGTTGAGAAAACGCTGGAGACTAACACCTTTGTGAAAATTGAGGTCGTCGGATTCGGCTTTGAGCCTCGTCATATCGAGCATAGCCTACGTGAAATGATTGAGGTGCCAGATGAGCGTTTTGAACACGACATTCTGCGCGAGGAAGATGGCAACCCAGTTGGTGGCTTGGCCTTTGACATCGAGCAGGACGAAAATCGCGAAGCAGCGCTAGATGCTGCGAAACAACGACTAATAGAAAACAGCACTAACTTCCGCGGCCAATTTCGCAACTACCTCGAACGCAAGCACGAGAAGCCGGAGTTCGCCGATCACATCCAGTGCTGGTTCCCAGAGGATGACCTGCGGATTGAGTACAGCCGCGAGGGGGACGGCAGCGATTGGACGTCCATCACCCAAGGCTCGCAAGGACAGCGTTCAGCGGCACTGCTGGCGTTCCTGCTTGCATTCGGCGATGAGCCCCTCGTATTGGATCAGCCCGAGGACGATTTGGACAACCACCTGATTTACGACTTGGTCGTACGACAGATTCGCGAGAACAAATTGCGGCGACAACTGATCATAGTCACCCACAACCCCAATGTGATGATCAACGGAGACGCGGAAATGGTACATGCTTTCGACTTTAGTGGCGGCCAATGCAGAATCATTGAGCACGGTGCTCTACAGGAAAAAGCAGTCCGCGAAGAAGTCTGCCGGGTCATGGAGGGCGGACGGGAGGCGTTCGCTCGGCGCTGGGAACGCTTGGGACGAGAGATCTGAGATGTTTGCAACACATGGAGAACTACTGGAGAAGATTCACCTAGGCGAAGGCAGCTTCCTCGAACTGAAAGAGGTGCGCTTTGCCGGCAGCAAGATTCGTGGTCCGGGGCGAGACGATCTCGCCGATGAGCTGGCGTCCTTCGCCAATAGCCATGGCGGGGTGCTGGTGCTCGGTGTACATGACAAGACACGTGAGATTCTGGGGATTCCACAGAAGCATCTCGACATGGTAGCGCGTTTCGTCCACGAGCTTTGCCAGGACTCTATCGATCCGCCCATAGCCCCCATCATTGACCCCCTGCGGCTGCCTGCGGCCACCGGCGAGGATGTAGCCGTTATCAAGATTGATGTGCCTCGCAGTCTTTTTGTACATCGAAGCCCCGGTGGTTTTCTGCACCGCGTCGTCAGCACCAAGCGCGTCATGTCATCCGAATACCTTGCTCAATTGTTCCAGCAGCGCAGTCAGACCCGTATCATCCGGTTCGACGAGCAAATCATTCCCCCCGCCGGATTGAGCGACTTGCAGCTAGACCTTTGGGAGCGATTCCTGACTCCTCGATCCCGAGACGAGCGCGAGAACGTCCTGTTCAAGCTCCACATGGTACGCACCGATGACGAGGGGACGCTGAGGCCGACGGTCGCTGGCGTATTGATGGCCTCCAAAGACCCCCGGGAATGGCTACCCAATGCCTATGTACAGGCCGTTTCCTATCGAGGAGTCGATATTCGAATCGACGAATCCACCGATCCCTATCAACTCGACGCCGCGGATATCTCTGGCCCACTCGATTTTCAGATCGTGGAAGCCTGTCGGTTCGTGGTGAAGAACATGAAGACAGCCGCCTTTAAGGATCAGGGGCGTCTGGACCGACCGCAGTTTGACATGACGGCTGTCTTTGAAGCTATGGTCAACGCGGTCGCACACCGGGACTATTCCATTCACGGCTCGAAGATCAGGTTACGGCTATTCAGCGACCGTTTAGAGCTTTATTCCCCAGGCTCGATCCCGAATACGATGACGGTCGAGGATCTTGCCTACCTGCAATCGGCTCGGAATGAAATCATCACTAGTCTGCTCGCCAAATGTCTAGTTCCGACTGACGAGGAATGGCTGACGACGGATCGTCGAACCATGATGGACAGACGTGGAGAAGGCGTACCCATCATCATGGACAACAGCGAGAGACTGTCCGGTAAGCTTCCAGAGTACCGCCTGATCGGCGAGTCGGAGCTCATGCTGACGATTTGGGCCGCGGATATATCGTGATACCATGGGAATTCAGGCCGACCATTCGAGATTAACGGTAACTGAGGCATTGATTCGTTCCCTTGAGGATGCGGTCAGGTACAATCCAAATGACGCCGTGCGTCCGTGCGCCATCCTGTGGACGGATCAGGATGCTCAGTGGCAGCCTATTATTCCTCAACTCCGGCACTTGCTGCCGCACCTCCTGACACTCGGGGAATACCAGCCCGATCAACGCACCGGCCCGGCGATCTGGCTGCGAAGTGCCGTGGACCGGGCATTGCCGGATGTTGAATGGCGCAAAGAGAAACCTCCGATTTTATACCTCCCCCACGTCAGCCGGCAGAAACTCCGGGCGGTCCAAGAGTGCCCAGACAACCTAAAGCCACTGGTTGAGCTTCAGTATCGCGGGGTCTGTTGGACCCAGACCAACGGTAAGGACTGGACGGTCGAGGCTTTTCTCGTATCCGAGGACGGAGGACTTGGTCTGGACCTCACACGCGATGGCACCACTCGACAGGCAATGCTCGGCGCGTTGGAGGAACTGGCCACGACGTCGGTAGAGCATCTAACCGGCAAGCATCTTGAGGCGGAGGACTTCAACCGGCTCTTTTCTGACGATATGGTCAGGGATCTGCTGAGTTGGCTGAGCGAGCCGAAAACGGTTAAGGCCCAATGGAATGATGGCCGCTGGAGTGCCTTCAAGTCGCGCTGCCAAGATGATTACAAGTTCGACCCGGACCAAGACGGCGAGTTGATCGGTGCGGAACTGTTGGGCAAGCGAGAAGATCCGTGGGCAGCGGTGTGGGAAAGGTTCGCGGAGTCCCCTGCGCTCTATCCGGGAATTCCCGAACTCTTGCGGAAGGCTATGCCGAGCGAATTGTTCGTAGAGCGTTCTTCTTGGCCTCAGATGAATGAGAAGGACGAGCAGGAGTTGCGGCAAGCGTTGCTCGCCTTGGAACATTCGACGCCCGCCGAAGCACGTGAGTTAGTACGGCGACTTGAGATACAGCATGGACCTAGGCGAGGCTGGGTATGGGCCGAGTTGGAGCAAGCACCGCTCGCCTATGCACTCGCGCACTTGGCGGCACTTGCCGAACACGCGGCTACGAGGCTTGGCGGCGAGTCCACGGCGGAGCTAGCGAAGCGGTACGTAGATTCAGCTTGGAAGGTCGATGCTGCCGCGCTGTCTGCGATGGCCACGGTGAAAACCGCTGCTGACATGAAGGCCGTGAGCAAGGTCCTGGATGTCATCTATAAGCCTTGGCTGGAGTTTGCCGCTGAGCATCTACAGGAACTGGCCGAAAGAGACCCTCTGCCGGGGCAGGAAGCGCAGGGACTAAAAGATGTCGCGGTAGAGTTAGGTGGAGTAATTCTTTTCGCGGATGGCCTTCGATTCGATGTCTCCCGACAACTTGCAGAACGGATGCGCACCAAGGGCTGGTCAGTGACTATGCGAACTAGATGGGCGGGGTTACCGAGCGTAACCGCGACAGCCAAGCCAGCGGTCTCGCCCATCTCGCAGAGTGTCAAGGGTCTTGCGATCGGCGAGGATTTCTCCCCCACGACTGCGGATGCAGGGCAGCCATTGACTACACATCAGTTCCGCAAGCTACTGAGCGCCGCTGACTACCAATACCTGAGCGCGGATGAAACAGGCGATCCATCAAGCCGTGGTTGGACCGAGAGCGGCAATCTGGACAAGCAGGGACACTCATTGCAAGACAAACTCGCGGGGCAAGTTCACGATCAGATTGAGTTGCTTCTTGAACGTATCGAGTCCCTGCTCAACGCGGGTTGGGATGAGGTTCGGGTGGTAACGGATCATGGTTGGCTCTGGCTGCCCGGCGGATTGCCGAAGGTCGCTTTGCCGAAGTACCTGACCGCGAGTCGCTGGGCTCGGTGCGCCGTGATAAAGGGGGGATCCAATGTCGAAGTTCCCACCGTCCCTTGGAGCTGGAATGCCGAGGGACGGGTTGCAGTTGCGCCTGGCATTGCCTGCTTCTCGGAAGGCCACAAGTACGCACACGGCGGTTTGAGTGTACAAGAGTGCCTGATTCCGGTCATCAGCGTGACCGGCGGAACGGTGCCAGAAGCAATGGCTCCACAAATTGCAGAGGTATCTTGGGTCGGGTTCCGCTGTCGCGTGCGGATCGAGCCGGCTCAGCTAGAGTGGTCCGTTGATGTGCGTACCGAGGTCAACAATGCCGATTCTAGCGTCACTGGTGTCCGTACAGTAGATGCCAAAGGCTCGACAAGCCTGCTAGTGAGAGACGACGATTTGGAGGGCGAACCGGCTGTGGTTGTCGTACTGGATGCTGGCGGTAATGTGCTGGCAAAACAGGCCGTAATCGTAGGGGGTAATTCATGAGTGTAGAACTCGATAAGTTGGATCGTTTGGCAGCATCGGCGTTTGACGGCTACTTGGTGCGCAAGGACTTGGTGCGCAAGTACAGTCGCCAATATCCGGTGCCGACCTATGTGGTCGAGTTTCTTCTAGGGCGCTACTGTGCGAGTACGGACGAGCAGGAAATCGCCGAAGGGTTGGAGATCGTCGAGCGTCAGTTGGCGGATCGCACCGTCAGAACGGGTGAAGAGGAATTGTTCAAAGCTAGATCTCGGGAACAGGGCTCCATCAAGCTAATCGATATCGTCAAGGCGAAGCTAGACGCGAAAACGGATTCGTTTATTGCAGAACTACCAAGCCTCGCTATCAGGGGAGTAAGGATAGACGACGACTTGGTCAAGCAGCATGAACGCATGTTGACCGATGGTTTCTATGCGGAAGTGACGTTGGGCTACGACGCGGTAATCGCGCTGGAACAGGGAGGCCGTCCATTTGCCATCGACAGCCTCCGGGCAATTCAGTTATCGAAAGCCGATGTGCTCGATGCACTTCAACGTGGCCGACGCGAGTTTACCAAGGAAGAATGGACGGATCTTTTGCTTCGCAGTATAGGCTTAGAGCCGGACGCCCTGTCGGACCGCTCCCAATTGGTCGCTCTGATACGGATGGTTCCGTTCGTGGAGCGCAACTACAACCTCGTTGAGCTAGGACCGCGCGGCACCGGCAAGAGCCATCTGTTCCAGCAAATTTCCCCATACGCACACCTAGTTTCCGGCGGCAAGGCGACCGTCGCTAAGATGTTCGTCAACAATGCCTCCGGCCAACGCGGTCTGGTGTGTCAGTACGACGTGGTTTGCTTCGATGAAATCTCTGGCGTGTCCTTCGATCAGAAGGATGGCGTGAACATTCTGAAAGGCTACATGGAGTCCGGTGAATTTTCTCGCGGCAAGGAGAGCATACGCGCAGACGGCGGCATCGTGATGGTCGGCAATCTGAATGTCGATGTCGAACATCAACAGCGCATCGGCCATCTCCTGAGCCCGCTGTCGTCCGAGATGAGGGAAGATACGGCGTTCATGGATCGCATCCATGCCTATGTGCCGGGATGGGATTTCCCGAAACTTAACCCGAACAAACATTTCACGGATCACTTCGGCTTGGTCTCCGACTTTCTGTCCGAATGCTGGAGCCGGCTCCGCGTTGGCAGCCGCATTTCAGTGCTGCAAGGGCGCGTAAATTATGGTGGTGCCCTGAGCGGACGAGACATTACCGCCGTCAACAAGACTGTAAGCGGACTCTTGAAACTGCTCTACCCAGATCCAGAAATGGAGGTGCCAGACGATGAGCTGGAAGATCTGGTTCGCATGGCCTTGGAAGTCCGTCGCCGGGTTAAGGAACAACAGAAACGGGTGTTCAAAAGCGAGTTCCGGAACACGCATTTCAGTTACTCGATGGGTGAGGACGGCATTGAACAGTTCGTCTCGACACCGGAACTCCACAGCGACGAAGCCATTGACTTGGATCCCTTGCCGCCCGGCCAAATTTGGGGCATTAGCCCTGGCGAGCCTGAAACAGGCCCAAGCCTCTATCGTATTGAAGTAACGGTCGGGAGAGGTGGTGGCGTCAGGATACTGAATACTCCAGCCCCGCCTGCCTTCCGTGAAAGCATCAGGTACGCGGAACAGAATTTGTATACTCGGGCAGCAGAACTGGTTGGAGACAGGGACCCGCATTTACACGAATTTTCCGTGCAGCTTCGTGCAATGGATAATGATCATAGGGGCACCGCACTGGGGCTACCGGCACTAATGGCGCTTTGTAGCGGGTTGCTTGAGAAGAGTACGAAAGGTGGTCTGGTTGTTGTCGGTGCTCTCAATCTTGGAGGGTCGGTAGAACCGTTGGCCAATGCGGTCAGTGTCGTTGGTATCGCAATTGAGAGGGGGGTAGATACCCTGCTGATGCCGGTGTTAGCGCGAAAGCAGCTATTTGAACTGTCGGATGACATGGCAACGCGAATCAACGTTCTGTTTTATTCCGACGTGCCAGATGCGTTGCTCAAAGCGTTATTGGAGTAACTCGACTGCCACGCGCCTGATGATGTGATCCGACGGTCCACGCGGTTGAGCGCTACGACGTAGCCCGTGCCACTGGGCGGCCGGGACCGTCCATTCCCACGCCGCGCGGGCAGCGCGGATTGGCGACGAGAGGTACGCCGGCGGCAAGCGGGTGCGCTCGGAGGAGGAAAAGCGGCGTTTCGTCCGTTCCCAATTCCAAAGGCCGCTGGATTCCAACCCCGGCGGCCTTTGGGCGTGGCACGCGGCCTTGACATCCCGGGGCGTATCGTAGAACGTTGGATATGGCCGACTTTGATATTGTTTCCAAGTATTTGATGCAGCACTACCCCGACGATTTCGCCCGCTTTGCCCTCGGACGCGACGACGTCGAAGTCGTCGAAGTGCTGAACCCGGAGCAACTGACCGTTGAGGCGCGGCAGACCGACAGCTTGCTGCGGGTGCGGTTGGGCGGCGAAGAGGTGCTCGTCCACACCGAGTTTCAAACCACCGATAGTACGCATCTGCCGATGGTGCGGCGGATGGTCGGCTATATCGGACGCACCGTTGAGCACTACGGCTGGCCGGTGGTTTCCAGCGTCATCTACCTGCGGCCGGGGGCTGGCCGGGGCGATCCGGGCTATTATCTCCAGGATCGTCCCGGCCATCGCATCTTGATAGAGTACCAAGTGATCCGGCTGAGCGAGTTGGACGGCCAGCGTCTCCTCAAGTCGGGGCCTGTGGGACTGCTGCCGTTTGTACCGTTGATGCGGCCGACGGGTCAGCCAGCGGCTTGGCTGGAGACGTGTGTGCGTGCGGTGCAGGCGCAGCCGCTGGATCGGGCGACGAAAGCCGATTGTCTCGCTGGCATGTCGCTGCTGAGCGGGTTGGTGTATGCCCAAGAAACCGTTTCTGCCATTTTCTTCAAGGAGGGTCTAATGGATATGATCCGCGAATCACCCGTTGCCCAATACCTGACCCAGCAAGGCATTGAGCAAGGCATTGAGCAAGGGGGCCGAGAACGCGCCCTTGAAGCGCTGCTCGACGTGCTGGAGATCCGCTTTGCACTCGGCGCGGCGGATCCGTTGGCCGCTCGCATGCGGAGCATTGAGGATTTGCAGCGTCTCAAGCAGTTGCATCGGGCGGCCATCCAAGTGGACCGGCTGGAGGCCTTCCAGGCCCTCCTCAACGCCGACGAGTAGGGCCGGCACATCAATTACTTCCGCGCAACCATGCGGAGCGCGGGGAGGCTTATGGCCTCCGCCGGCCACCTCGAGCGGCCGACCAAGCCGAGGTTGGAGGTTGACCCGATCGAGTCCGAGGTGGAAAAGACGATCCAGTACCCAGAGGAATTGGGTGGCGAACTCTACTGCGAAAGTGCCGGCAGCGTCGCAGCTTGGTAGCCTTGCTGTGCGCCGCCGTGCGTTTGAGAGTTGGTGGAAAAGGCCCGTCAGTACCTGCCGGAGGAGTGCCGCCAAGCGCTGGACAACCTAGCCATCGTCATCGAGGACTTATAACGACGAAAGGCTGCGTAACATCAGTTAAGAGCTGACGTTACGCAGTAGCTCTCTATCTTGTGGTTTATCGAAGCCTATTGACCCAAGATATTGGGGCGAAATCGAGGGTTTTCTGAAAAACTGCGTAACGTTAGTTACTAAATGTTCCTGACGTTACGCTTTGTAGTGCTTCCCACGCATACCATCGGAAAAGTCGTACTCTGTTCTCATTTCGTCCATTCCTTTTTGTTTATCGCTTTTCACAATCCAATCGCTCCCTTCTCGTTGTCAATCTGTACTGATTAAACGAATGGTTTCATTGCGCTCCGCATAAACCACAACCAAAATTCTCCCATCGCGTTACCTCAGCAGGATGAGCTTGCGCGTCAAAACGCCCTCGGCCGACACCAGCCGATACAGATAGACGCCGCTGGCCAACGGGCGGCCTTCGCTGTCCCGCCCATCCCAAGCTAGCCGGTGGCGACCCGCTTGCTGCGGCCCCGTGCTCAAAATTGCGACTCGTTGCCCGGCCAGCGTGAAGATCTCTAAGCGCGTCGGGCCGGGGTTGAGCAGAAAGTAGGATAACACCGTCTGGCTGTTGAATGGATTGGGCGCGTTCTGATACAATTGCGCGCCTTCCGGTAGGCCGATCAGCTCCTGCGCCAGCGCGAAAAGTTGGTCCTGCGCCGACTCGTCAGCCGCCTCGACGAAGAGGAAAAAGTCGGCGAAATCCACCGTGCCGTTGGCGTCGAGATCAAAGCGGAGGTCGCTTTTGCCGAAGGCATCGGCGAACGGGGAAAAGTCCGTGAGTGCATCGTTGATAAGCGTGGCGATAGGCGGCCTCCCTAACGCATTAAAGGTTTCTGCAATAAGCCCAACGACAGATACCAGAATTATGTTGTTTCCCGGATCTGGACCCAGTGTGAGCGTACTATGTGCCCGGCCGTTGGCAGCAGTTGTTGTATGGTCAACCGTTAGCGTTCCGGTGCCTCGGATAACCGTAAACGTGACCTGAACGCCTTGTAGAGGAGCACCATGCTGATCTCTGACTTCGACGACCAATGGATTCGCCAACGGCTCGTTGGGCGGCCCTTGCTGATTATCGCCTGAGATTTTCACGAGTGTCTGCGGACGGGGCTGTGTCCGCTCAGGTATATCCCATACCTTGACTGTGCCGTCGGATGAAGCTGAAGCGATCAGTGCCCCATCGGGAGCAAAGGCCACCGAAGAAACCCACTCCGTATGCCCAACCAGCGTTTTGACCCTTCCGCCGGTAGCGACGTCCCATACCTTGACTGTGCCGTCGGATGAGGCCGAAGCGATCAGCGACCCATCGGGAGCAAAGGTCATTGAAGAGCTCCACTCTGTAAACCTACCCCGCGTCTCGACCTTTTCGCCGGTTTCGACATCCCATACGCGAACCGTGCCTTCAGGGTCAAAAATCAGCAGGGTGCCGTCGGGAGCAAAGGACACCGCGTGGATCCACCAGCCCGTATGCTCAACCAGCGTTTTGACCCTTCCGCCGGCAGCGATGTCCCATACCTTGACTGTGCCGTCGGATGAGGCCGAAGCGAGCCGCGACCCGTCGGGAGCAAAGGACAGCGATTCGACCCCATCCGTATGCCCAACCAGCGATTTGACCCTTTCGCCGGCAGCAACGTCCCATAAGAAAACTCGGCCGTCCCCTGTCCCAGCAGCCAGCAGGGTGCCGTCCGGGGAAAACGAAAGCGAATGGACCGTAGCCGTATGCCCGGCTAGCACCTCAACCCTTTCTCTGGTTTCAACGTCCCATAGGAAGACTCTACTGCTACTGCCGAATGAACTCCAAGCCAGTAGGGTGCCGTCCGGGGAAAACGAAAGCGAAATAATGCCGCCATGCCCGGCTAGCGTCTCGACCTTTTCGCCGGTTTCGACATCCCACACGGAGATTGTGCCGTTACTTGCCCCGGAAGCCAGTAGGGTGCCGTCGGGAGAAAACGACACCGAACTGACCCCAGCCGTATGCTCAAGCGTGGCGATATCGCTGCTTACCGTCGCGACATCCCATAGCGCAAAAGACCTCCAAGTAAAATTTCCGTTAGTATCAACTATATATACGGAAATCGGATGTACGATAGGCTCGGAAAGACTCGTGCTTAGGGCAGAGGGAATGCCGCCGTCATAATCGAATGTAACGACAGCTTCTTTTTTACCCGCGAGTCCACGCCACTCCTTTACTTCAGATCGAGCGAACAGAATCGCCCGATGAAGCCCCCATAAACCCCTGACTTTGAGTTGGACCTCGACGCTCTTGGCATCTGTCGGATAGGTCAGCGGCGAAATGAGTTCGATGGTTGGCGGCTGTCTCCGCCGTCTCTTTGCTGCATTGATATTGGGATTGAAGTAAGGATTCACGGTCAAAAATTCGGCATTGCACATAGATAGAGCGTGCGGTTGACGGCCGTACGACATGATGTACGCATCGTCGCGGAAGTCGTGCAGCAATCCTAAGGCATGGCCAAGCTCATGTGCAGTCACAACCCAACCACGTTCGCTCGGAACTAAGATGGATTCGCTCGGAACCAAGGCAAATCCTCCATTTCTCCGATTTCCTCCCACGCCACCCGCCCTAAGACCCCCTACGCCGATACCTGCTATCCGACTAATGTCAGCAACGATGAGGTAAATGTTCTCCCAGGCATCAAACGCCTGTTCAATCTCGTCAAGTACAGTACCGGGTGTGTCGTCAAAATAGTGGGTTTGCGGATATTGACCATCCACTCGGTGAACTAGCGGTTCGCCCTCGGCATCGGTTTCAAAGCGGAAGGTTTTGTTCCCAAGGCCATGCGCCTGCATCTGCTCGGCATAAAAGGTCTGAACTTGGCGAATCGTCGTTTTCATCGAATCGATCACGGACGTGCGAAACGGACGGTCGTTAGGCAAAAAGTAAATCATCCTCACCGCGTAGGGTTCGCCAACGTTCAGACCAACCGGCTTGCCAGCGGCATAGGTAGCGCCGCGCTCCCGCTCGTAAGCGAAGGGCAAACAGAAAGGCACCTCATCCGCCGACGAGGGGGAAGCATAGTTGACGGTCGCCGACGAGAGGAAAAGACCGAGCGCGAAAAGGGCGAGCGGAAAAGTGGGATTTTTCATGGGTTGTCCATTGTTTTGGACAGGGACGGGAGGCGCCAATGGCAGACGAGGATGTCTGTCTCACCTTTGGGGGTTGTTCACGAGTGGAACCGAGGAGCGATAGCCGATACCCACGATGTAGGGACAACCCAACGCAGAAACCTACAGAGCCTGCCTAATGGATATAGGACGCCCCTACAACGCCCTACAACGGTCGGGGTTTCACCTTTTACGGCCCGAGGCGGCCGTGCTCGTCAAACGCCATCTCGGCCAGTGCGCCGGTTTGCGCTAGGTCGGGATGGTCGCCGAACTCTCGCAGCAGGCTTGCGGATAGTTGGATGTGGCCGATGTCGAGGGTGTTTTTGATGCGGACGACGCGCGCCTGTGCGGGGTGGGCGAGGTTTTGCACTGAGAGCGCGGCCTCAATGGCGGCGCGGTCGGTTGCCATGACGACGGGTACGTACGCGCGGTTGAGGAAAGTGGTGGTGAAGACGTTGGCGTACGTGGCCTTGAAGTCGATGCGTTCGTACAGGCGGCGGGTGATGATGTCGGCGAGGCCGACGCCGTTGGCATTGCCGTGGGTTTCGTCGGTCAGGTCGAGTACCACGATGCGGGCTGCGCCCGGGGCCTCCGGCTCTTTGACGCCGGGCAGGAGCATGCGGCCGACGACGTTGGTGTCCATGCCCGTGCCCGAGATATTCTTGCCGATTTGCTCGATGATCAGCAGGTCGATGCCTTGGACTAAGATGCGGGGCATGGTGCGCCGCGCTTCCGCCAAAAGCTGGGGCTCGCGGCTTGGGAACTGCCCGGGTTGCAGAGCCGCGACGCGGAGGGTCTCTTCGTAGGCGTTTTCGACGATGGCCAACCCCATGAGGATCGGTGCTTGGTCGAGGATGCAGCGGCCCCAAGCCGGGATCAGGCGAGCGAGGCTTTTGGCACCACCGGCATGGGCGATGGTCGCGCCTTTGTGGCTGCCCAAGCCAATGGTCATCATCTTCATCAAGCCGCTTTCAAACGGGCCGCGAAAGGAGGTGTGCGGCTTGACGCGATTGATGAGCACCACGCCATCGGCTTCGGTGGCGAGCCGGTTGAGCAGCACTGGGGTGCCGTCGCTGAGCTGGGCGACCTCGACGACGTCCATGGTCGCCTCGACCGGGCAACCCATGCTCTCGGCGTCGAGACCGTAGCTGGCCAGCACCTGCTTTTGGCCTGCGGCCGTGGCGCCGCCGTGACTGCCCATGGCCGGCAGCAGGAAGGGCGTGCCGCCGGCCTCTTTGACGCAGTCGATGACGGTGCGGGTGATGAGCTGAATGTTGGCGATGCCGCGGCTGCCGCCCGTAACGGCGATTCGCGCGCCCGGGGCGATGGCGTCGGCTAAGCCGGCGTGGGCTAGCTGGCGGCGGACCTCACCGGCCACGTCGGCGAGCGAGTCGCTGGCAAAGTGCTGCTCGACCGGGGCCATTTGCGGTAGCTGCACGGCGGATACCTCTATGCCTCGCCGACCAAGGCGGCGCGCAGGCGCTGGGCGCGCTCGCCAATCGGCAGGGCCGGTTTGGGCACCGGCTCAGTGGCCGGGGCGATTTTCCAGATAAAGACGACCGGGCCTTCTTCCGCAAAGTGCTGGTCGAGCTTGGCGTCGAAGTCGGTGTCGGTGTCGATGGTATAGACGCGCTGGAGGCCGGCCCCGCGGCAGATTTGCTCGTAGTCGATAAAGGCGGCACCGGGCACGGGCTGACTGCCGGTTACTTCATAGGTGCCGTTTTCAGTGATGACGAGGGTTAGATTCGGGGCCGGGCGCTGGGCCAAGGTGACGAGGACGCCCAACGACATGAGGGTGCTGCCGTCGCCGTTGAGGCACAAGACCCGCCGCTCGGGCCGGGCGATGGCCAAACCCAGCGCAAAGTCGGCGGCGTGGCCCATGGCGCTTTCGACGTGGGCAAAGTCTAGCGGGCCGTCGGAGTGCGCGGCCCAGGGCATGGCCACGCTCATGGTGGTGACCACGACTTCGTCCGTGCGTCTGGCAGCTAGTTTCTCGAGGCAGGTGTATTTGTCGAGCATCAGACGGTCTCCGCGATGAGCAGCACGGCGGTCGGCAGCGAGGTCTCTTGGGCCTTGGCGAAAGCGGCGTCGATCTGGCCGCTGTCGTCGTCCGTGTGCATGGCGGTGTAGGGGATGTTCCAAGCTTTGAGAGTCGGCTCGAAGAAGGTGGCAGCCGTATCGACCCGGGGAGCCCCTCGAGCCATGGTCGCGTAGCCTCGGTAGCCAACGAGCATTACTAGGGGAATACCCATGTTGTAGGCCGTGCCGCGGAAGGCGTCGCCGGCCTCCAAAAAGCCCGTATTCTGGATCAGCACCAGCGGATGGGCACCGCCCAAATACAGGCCTGAGGCCAAGCCGTACGCCTCGCCCTCGCGGCTGGTGAGGATCACTTCGATGGTGTCGTGGTCCCACAAACGCTCGTACAGGACGCACGAGCCGTTGTCTGGTACTCCTAGCACGTGCGTGACGCCGTGTCGTTCGAGGGCGGCGATGATCTTGGCGGCGCTGATCACGGGCTTACTCGGCGAAGATTGCACGGGTGGAGATGCCGCTTTTATGGCCTTCCTGCTGGATGCCGCCGATAAACTGGGCGGTGCGGCCAGCCGGGGCAGTGCCGGCGTAGTACGCGCTGAAGGACTCGTTGAAGGTGGCCAATGAAGCGCGATTTTGCGCGGAGTCGGCACCGGCGACGATGTAGGCATTGTTGAAGACGCCGTCCTCTTTGAGGCCCGCGCCTCCGGCTTCCTTTATTCGGGCGTCGAGCGCGTCGAGTTGCTGGCCGGCGTCGCTGCCGCCGACGGCCGAGACGTGGATTTCGCGTACGCCGTGGTGGCGCAAGCCCGCCCAAGTCGAAAAGCCGTCCTCAATGTGCCCCGAGCGCACGATTTCGACTTCGCCGGAGACCACGCGCGGCTGCGGCTCGATGATACCGTCGAGATTGGGTATCCGCGACACCGGGTAGATCAGGCCGGCGGGGCGGTCGTCGCCGTAGTAATCCGCAAAGACTTGGCGGGTAATCTCAATACGCTCCCAAGTCTTGTCTGGAGCGTCGTCCACGGCCACGAGGATCTCCATGAATGCGGTCTGCTTTTTGAAGTCAATGCCTTGCTCGGCAAAGGGCTTGGCGTATTGCTCGTCGAGAACGAAGCGCATTTCCTCGGCCAAGTCGGAGCCGAGGGAGGTGATCGTTTCGCCGTCCCGCTGGTGCATAACCGAAGCGCCCGAGGGCTGGTGATCCACCCAAGTGCCGTAGTCGATTTTGCCGCTGCTGATGGAGACGGTCTCGCCGGCACAGGCCTTGATTTGGACTTCGAAGAGGGCCGCTGGGTCTGGGAAGCCCTCTGGGTGGGTGAAGCGGGCCATGCGATTGGAGCGCAAGGGGCCGCCGGTGACGGCGGCGATCATGGCCCCGTAGCAGGCGTTGAAGTCGTTTTTGCGCTGGTCGCACTCGTCGCGGTCGGCAGAAGGGGTGGTCCACAGGACGTCGGTCTTGTACACGTCCGACCAATGGACGCCGCAAATTTCGAGACCCCCGTTGAGGTTTTCAATGGTGCCGAACCACTCCGAACCGACGTCGTTGGCGTATTGGGTGCCGACGTTGCCCGAAGGCTCGACTAGGCGCACGACGTGGCCATTGTCGTCGGTGATGATTACTTCAGTGGGGTTGGAAAAGATGGCGATGGGGTTGTGGCGGACGATATTGACTTGGGCCATGAGCTCCTCGGTTGATTTTGTGAAAGGTTGCCGCGAATTATATTGCAAAAAATAGGCGGTCTGCCGACGATAGACAATAGGGAGGGGCGGATGTCCACCTGCGCCGTACTGTTTGCCAAGAAACCAACTCCCGGAGCGGTCAAAACCCGGCTCCAGAGCCAGTTGAGTGCCGCTGAGGCCGCGCGCCTGTACGAGGCCCTGCTGCTGGATTGCGCCACTGCGCTGCACGCGACAGCGGCCACTGCCAAGGTCGTGGCCTTTGCCCCGGCCCATGCCGAAGACGCCTTGCGCACCCTGCTGGCTCCGATCGGCGTTTTCGAGTACGTGCCGCAGATAGAAGCCGATCTAGGACAGCGGCTGGAGGGCCTAATGCAGTGGGCCTTTGCACAGGGGGCCGAACGGGTAGTCATCGTCGGCTCGGACAGCCCTTCTCTGCCGGCTGCGTACATCGACGAGGGGCTGGCAATTTTGCGCGAGAAGGAAGTGGTCTTAGGCCCGAGCACGGATGGTGGCTACTACTTGGTGGGCCGGCGAAAAGGGGCAAGCCGGATATTCCAAGACGTGGCTTGGAGCACCGGGATGGTACTCGAGCAAACCCTAGCGCGCTTGGGAACGCAGACGCTTGGCCTGTTGCCGCCTTGGTACGATGTGGACACGCCGGCTGAGGCCGGGTTCTTAAAGGTGCATCTCGAAGCCTTGGCGCGGGCGGGCAGTACCCAAGGGCGGCACAGCTTGGCCGTGCTGCGCGGTCTCGCACTGCCGCTGCCCTAGCGGTCGGCACCTTTGCGGAACAAGGCTTCCCAGCGATCGAGTTCGCCCGGGGCAAGCGGTGGGTGGGGTTCGGTGCCGTCGCGGGCAGGCGTGCTTGGTGCTTGGTCGGCTCCCCTGTGGAACAGTTCTTCCCAGTGGTCTAGTTCGCCCGGGTCGAGGGGCGAGTGGGCTTGGACGCCCGCTTTCGCGGGCGTGACAACCTAATTATACCAAAGTGTCGGGGAATCAGTGTCCGTCATTCAGTGTCCGTCATACAGAATGGCTTACTACAGAAAATAATGGACATACTTGTTGACCACGGATTATGCCCCTCTTATGTTTTTTCCTAAGTACACGACAGTAATCTAAGTTGTGGTACAGCCCCGATTTAGGTTTATTTGTAATCGCCGAAGATTGCATCTAAATCCTAAACACAGGAGCTGTACCGTGCTTATTCATACGCTAAAGAAAGCCCTCACGCAAGGGTCGGTATCCCTCACGCGCCACCGTATCGACCTGATCAGTCGCTTGGTGTGTGCGCTGATTCAAGTGCGTTCGGTCCATATGAAAAAACTCGCGTGTAGCCTATCGGGGATGGCCCAGATTGACAGTCACTATCGCCGTCTCCAGCGTTTTTTCAGTAGTGCTGTTTCGCCGTCGGTGTTTACCCAGTTGATTGTATCCAAGTTAGTTCGCCCCGGCCAACAACAACTCTTAGTTATGGATCGCACCCATTGGCGGTTGGGTCGCACCGATCAGAATGTGTTGTGTGTCGGCTTAGTCTATCAGGGGGTCTCGATTCCGTTGGTATATCAGTCGTTGCAAAAGCCAGGCCACTCCAACACCTCAGAGCGCAAGCGTCTCCTGACGAAGGTATTGGCCTACCTTGATCCCCGCGTATGCTGTTTAGTCGCCGACCGCGAGTTTATCGGTCGAGCGTGGTTCGCCTTTTTGCTGGAGCAGCAGGTCGATTTTGTCATCCGCCTGCGCGGCAATACGTCGCTTACGCTCGACGACGGTCGGCGACGGTATGGGGCTACTTTTAATGCACGGATGCCGAGAGGTACGACCCGATCCTACCCACAGACCACCCTCTATGACGGCTTGACCCTGAATTTGGTGTGTCACCGCCCCATCCGCGGCGAGCGCATCCTGCTCATCACCAACCGAACCGACCTCAAGCAGGGGCTGGCCGTCTATGGACAACGCTGGGCTATTGAAACGACGTTTGCCTGTTTGAAATCGAGAGGATTTAACCTCGAAGACACCCATTTGACCCACCCCCAACGCTTGCACCTACTGCTGGGACTGCTGGCATGGACGCTGCTATGGGCGCTGTTGGTAGGACGGCGGTTGCATCAGAGAAAACCCATCCCCATAAAAAAACATGGACGACGAGCCATAAGCCTCTTTCGAAAAGGATTAGACCAACTCACACAGATCATACACCAAGCACGAGACCAACCTAAACGCAACCGACAACATCAACACATTTTACTGTCGTGTACTTAGCTCTTTATCTAACTCAGAGAACCGCTTCCCCTTTTTGTTTCCTGTATAAGGTTCATCTAGAGAAAACGCATCTCGTAGAAAGTCAAGAATTGCAGAAATCCTCTGCTGGCCATCTATGACGATGCGATAGGTACTGCCGTCCCGAATAGTATTTGCGAGAAAGATTTTTGGCATCGGGATTTCGCGCAAAATGGTATCCATCAACATTATACGCGCAGTCGCGGACCACACTATGCGTCTTTGAAAATCTGGCTGAAGTTCAAGACGCTGGGCTTCGCTCCAGTCCCGAATATCGGAGATGGGATGAGGGATAGAATTCCAATGCACCATATAAACCTTCCTTTGGGTAGGGAGAGCGAACAGTAGCTCGTGTGCATGCGCTCCCAAAGATCAGTCCAATCTCCACCGGCTCACAACTCGCGATAGGCTCCTTGAAACACCTCTCTAACGTGCCAGCCTATGAAATCTACCTTCGGATAATAGGATTGACTTTGCGGAAAGTTAATTTTTTTGCCGTGAAACCGCATCAGCCATTCCTGAAAGCCAACTGACCCATGTGCGTCATCTGATACCAGTATCTCCCACTGTTTAGACAGTGTAAAAGCTCCGCGGTCAAATAGTTTGTGGTGCAGTACGCACAGAGTTAGTCCATTCACCACCTGATTAGGTCCACCTGCTGCACGCCATTTGATGTGAGATGCTTCTAATCCAATAGGAGAATGCCCCAATCTCACATCGAAGCCGCAGATGGCACATTTGTGTTCGTAGGCTCTGAGGACGTTTTCTCTAAAATGGGAATCGCGCCTTCTCTTATCAATAGCCCGTAGAGTAGGTTCAATGTTAACAGCTTGTAAGATATCGCCGTGAATTGAAGGAGGAAAGTGAGCGTCTAATAGATTGTGAATAATTTCAAAAGTCAGCTTGGAATCGTTCTGAAGCCGCGTGGCAATAGCTTCGCGGAAACCGCCAGAAACACTACGAGCAAGAAGATCAGTTTTGCTGGCATCCCCAGAAGAGTTTAGTACAATTTGGTCAGCATCGGTTACTTCCCAAACACTATCATTACGCAACCGCCAAAATGGATACTGGGATCCGTGCTTTAATCGTCTAGGGCCAAAC
This sequence comes from uncultured Latescibacterota bacterium, assembly GCA_958295495.1. Lineage (GTDB taxonomy): Bacteria > Latescibacterota > UBA2968 > UBA8231 > UBA8231. The sequence goes on along the minus strand of OY282352.1, from coordinate 3,439,209 downwards.
TCCTGTAGCAATTTCCCAAATCCCTCATCTACTTCGCAGTATGGAGTGAGCCGACTTTCGCCGCGCAGCAACTTTCCAATTGCATATAGAACCAGCAGAGGTTTGTGCGGTGCCCTTTCTCCCGCCCTTCTCCAGACCACCCAAGGTCGCAAATTTCTGAATGATTAATTTTCGGTCCATTTTTAGGTTACGAATCAAGGGCACTAGTGGATTGATCGTGGTCTAGGTAGTTCCTATGCTGAGAGTTCAAGCACCATAGTTATCGGGCATGGGCTTACTTTACGACTCATCTCAGCTTCGCCGTGTTGGGGAGGCGGCAGTCAACGAGCGACGCGAGCGCGAGCATCTTCGACCGCAGCAGCTTGCCGCCGACCGAACCGATGCGTAGAGGAGGCATTACCGTACCACTCGGCGAGAGCAGGCCAGATGGCCTTGCCCACGCGGGGATCAAGCGGGGAAGAGCCGTTGTAGTCGAGGTAAACCTCGAGCACGATGCCACCTGCTTAGGTCAACGGATTGAACTGCCACATACGGCCGGGCTTTGTTCTTGGATATATCCGAATCAAGCTAGTTACCCTGTGGGCGTCAATCCACAGGCCGCGCTTCAACCCCCAATCCACCCCCCAACTCCCAAGCGCCAAGTGCGACCCGGGGCGGGTTCAAAGAAGCGGCCCCCAAAGGCGTTGGGAACCACTGAGCCGTTGTACTGGGCGGCAAACAGGTTCTCGACCGCGACAAAGGCCCTCGCTGCGCGATAGTCGATTCCCAAGCGCAGATCCACCCGCAGGTACGCGCGGTTGAAAAACTCGTCGGGCGGGGCGTCGCTTCGGGGCGGAGGGCCGTTGAAATCGTTGGCCCAGTAGCGGCCGACCCGCTCTAATGCGACTTCGGTAAACAGGCCCTGCGGAGTGTCGTAACTCAGGGCGGCGAAGAGCCGGTGACGCGGCACGCCGGGAACCTCGTTGCCAGCGAGCTGAACAAGTTCGCCCGCGGTCTCAACCTCGTAGTCCTCAAAAACATAGTCGCCAAAAGTGTACGCGAGGTCGGCCCGCAGCCCAGAGAGCGGCACCGCCGACAGCGAGAGTTCCAACCCCCGATTGCGCGCTTGGCCGGCGTTGCGGAAGTAAATCTCCTCGCTGTCTTCACGCTCGACCTGAAAGGGAATCAGCGCGTCAGTGATCTGGAGCTGGTACAGGGCCACCTCCAGATCCAAGCGCGCCCGGCGCACGTGGCGGCGCAAGCCCGTCTCTAACCCGAGGACGCGCTCAGGACCTAAATCCGGGTTAAAGCCGCCCTCGCCGCTGGGCCGGTTGCCCAATTCAGAGGTAGTGGGCGTCTGAAAAGCCGTGGCAACATGGGCATACCAGCGGGAGAAGGGATCGAGGCGATACACCACACCCACCATCGGACTGAACTGGCCCATGGCGCGCACGAGGTCGTCCACGGCAAATCGATAGCGGTCGTAGCGGCCGCCGACAGTCGCAGTCAGCGCGGCCCCCACATCCTTTTCCAAGGACACAAACGGCCCAAAGCTCCGCACCTGTTCCTCTTGATCCACTTGGCTGGCGCCGTATTGCACGAGCTCAAAGACGCGCTCGTCGGCTACCCGCTCGCCCTCGGGCAAACCCTCGTTGGAAAACTCGCGGCGGTCGTCGCGCTGGAAGTCCAAGTCGAGGCCGGTCACGAGGCGCGTACCGGCCCAAGCAAATTGGTGCTCGGTGCGCAGGCCGCCGGCGCGGCGGTCGAGCTCGACAATCCGCCCCGGGATGGGGTTTTTGAGGGCGCGGTCAACGCCGTACAGGACGAGGCTCGACGTGCGGTGGTGCAGCGCGGGCGGCGGGCGATATTCGAGGCGGATGCCGCCTTGGGCTTGGCGAACCTGCTTGGACGCCCCCTGCCCCACCACGAATCCGCGCACGCTGCGCGGGCGGGCGCGGGCGGCGGGCGCGTCGAGCGAACTCGGATTGAACAAGTAGGGCGCATCGTATAAATGCAGCAGGAGCGTCAACTCAGTATGGGGGGTTAGGGCGTGGCCCACGCGGGCGTTGAGGGCGCGGGCGCGAGCGTCGGCGTGGGCGCGGTAGCCCTCGCTGTGCAACTCGTACAAGCTGGCGAACGCGTGGGTTTTAGCGGCGCGGCCCGCAAGGCTCGCCTGTGCGCGGAACAAGCCGTTGCTGCCGGCAACTAGGCGCGGCGCCACGCGCCAAGCAGCCTCTGCCGGAGCTTGGGTGTGGGCTGCGAGCACACCGCCGCCCGCATTGCCGTACAGCGAAGAGCTGGGGCCGCGCAAGATCTCGATGCGGCCCGTTGACCCCAAGTCGAGGTTGTTGAGCTGGCTCTGGCCGTCGGGCATGGTCAGGGGGATGCCGTCGAGCAAGACCTTGATCCCGCGGACGCCAAAGGCCGCCCGCGCCCCTAGGCCGCGCACGCTGAGCCGGTCGCCTTGGGAAAAATTGTGGCGGTTGGCGATGAACAGCCCGGGCACCGGCCGCAGCGACTCGGCGAGCGAGAGTCCGGGCCGGGCGCGCCCGACATCCGCGACCACGGCCGTGGCGAGCGGCAGGTCAAATCCCTCGCGGGGGGCGCGCGTCGCCGTGACTTCGGTCGGGGGCAGTTGGTAGCGGGGTGTAGGATCGTCGGCGCGGGCCGCGGCGGCGACCAAAATTAGCGCTAGGCACTGGATTAACTCGTTTTTTTTCATAGCATTAAAGAACACCACGAAGAAATACAGACGCAAACCGAGGTTGGAACCAAGCCATGAGCCTATGGATCGCACTGGTGCTGGTGCTGGGCGGATGCTTTGCCGCAGAGGACGGGCCAAGCGACGCGGTGGACGTGCTACGCAGCGAGGTAGAGTTTGTCGAGGACGCGGGGTTGGAGGGCAGCGCGTCAATTGACAGCTTGACTTGGTGGCCGCTTTTGCCGCAGCCGGGATTCGGGGAAACAGCAGAAGTCGAGGGAGTCTTTGTGGCCGTGTTTCGCAATGTCGGCGAAGCCACCGTGTGGGTGCGCTACGACTTGCGGTTTTTTGACCAAGAGGAATTTCTAATCGACGCGTTTATACCCATTGGGCAGCCGGTCGTCCTCAGCGCCGGAGAAGCGCGCCGCGTGGAGGGAGATTTTCTAATTCGCACCGACGATCCGCGCGATTTTGAGCGGCTCGCCCTGATGAGGCTGGTGGCTCGCATCAGGCACCCCGAGTAGGGCCGTCGCCAAGACCATCAAAACGCCACAAACCCCCCGCACACGGGAATGCACTGGCCGGTGACGTAATCCGAGAGGTCGGACGCCAAAAACTCCACTACCCGAGCGCAGTCCTCAGGCGTGCCCAAGCGGCGGAGGGGAATCTGCGGCTCTAGGTGCTGGCGCGATTCCTCGCTGTTGCGGCCTTGGGCCACGGCGCGGGAAGACAAAATTAGGCCCGGGGCGATGCAGTTGACATGGATGCCATAAGGCCCTAGCTCGGCAGCGAGCACCCGCGTGTAGTGGATGATGCCGGCCTTGGCCACCTTGTAGGGCATACCGCCGCCGTCGCGCCCGCTCCACAAGCCCGCTTGCGAGGCCACGTTGATGATTTTGCCAGACTGGGCCTGCTTCATCGGTGCGCTGACCGCTTGACAGCAGTGGATGGTGGCCGTGAGGTTGATGTCCATTATGTAGCGATAGTGGGCTTCCCCAGCCAAGGACGCGGCTTGTTCCTCGTGCGAGCGCAAGTTGCCGCCGGCGTTGTTGACGAGTATGTCGATGCGGCCAAAGTTAGCAAGCGCCTCGGCGACCAAGGCATCTACTGCTTGGCGGTCGGTGACATCTGCGGCAATGCCCACGGCGCGGCGACCAAAATTTACTACTTCGGCTTCCACGATCTCGGCCGTGAGTTCTTCGCTGTATTCGCGGGCGGCCTGCAGGTCTATGTCGGCGATGACAATGTCCGCGCCCAAGCGAGCGAGATGGAGGACATAGGCGCGGCCCAAGCCGCGTGCCCCACCTGTGATGAGAGCTACCTTGCCTTCGAGCGACATCGAAAATCTCCTTTTAGACCAAAAATTAGGACATGAGGCCGGTCGTCGGCAACCAACAAGGGGACAGGGGAATTGGGAAAAGCTTGCACGGGGAGAGGAGCGTTTGGCAGATTAGGTGCTGACGAGTAAACGCTATCTAGCAGAAAGAGATCGCATGGAAGAGCAAATCGGTGCAATCATTGAACAGGGGCCGGAGGACTGGCAGATCGTGCAGCAGGACGAGCTTGGGGAGGGAAGGATTGAGTTGCAGGGCAGGCGGCGACAGGCCCGCGTCGAGTTGGTCTTGCAGCGGCCCTTGCAAGGGGCGGCCAAAGCCCACGGCGGCTACGGCAAGGCCCCGGCGACCGTGCCAGCGGATATGGAGCGATTTTTGCCCATGTTGGGCTTCTGGGGCGTGGAGGTTGCCTGATGATTATGGTCCGCGCAAGCATCTTCTCGGTTGCGCTGCTATTGGCCAACAGCAGCGCTGGGGCGCAGGCGAATCTGGTAGGGGCTTGGGAGGGCTGCCGGAGCGAGTTTGGCACCTTCGTAGAGCATTTCTATATCGAGTTCAATGGCGCTGGGCGTTTCCGCCGCGTGGCACTCCGGGACGATCCCGAGCAGCCCGTGGCAGAAGACCAAGGCCAGTACGAGACCGCTGACGGCGTTGTGACCCTGCATTATACCGCGGCCGTCGGCGGGGTGCTAACCAAGCAAAGCGCAACCGTGCCCTTCCAGCTAGAGGACGACATTCTGTATTGGGGGGTCGAGCCGGCAATCGCCTTGGCGCGAGCGCAGGACTTAGGCGACGAACTGTTGGGGCGGTGGGGCATCGTCAATTTTGCCGATGGGACGCTGGTCGGGCACGTGGTCTTGCGGGCGGATGGGACCTACGAGCTAGCATTGAGCGGCGTCGGGCACAGCGGGGTGTGGTCGCGGGCGGGGTCGGGCGTGGTTCACTGGCCGACCGCGGCCGACGCCGCCGGGGTCGTCGGGTTGCCAGCCGTGTGGACCAAGGTGCGCGTCGAGGGCGACCAGCTCTTCTACGATATCGCCTGTAATTTCACCGTTGAGGCCATGCGGTTGGCGACGGCCGTGGCGGAGGAGTCTTGGGGGGCGATCAAGCGCCGTTTCGCAGGCCCGCCAAAATAGCCGTCGCAAGCTCCATAGTAGCTATGGCCTCGTCCAAGTCCGCAGCCGGTGGGCCGATGGGGCGGCTGGCCTTGATGCAGTCGAAGAAGTGGGCGGCTTGGGCTAGGGTGCTGTCCGGGCCGGCCTTTTGCAAGTGCTTGCGCTCTCCGTCGCAGACCAACTCGCAGGTAGAAATCCCCTCTAAATAGGCCGAGATGTCGCGGCCGTGGATTTCGTAGCGCTCTAAGCGAGCGTCGGTGGTGTAGTTCGCGCAGATCTGGGCGACGCAGTCGTTCTCAAAGACGACCAAAGCGGCGTGGACATCCTTGTAGGCGGATGCGCGCCGGACGAAGCTTTCGACTTTGGCGACCGGCGCTCCCCCCAAATGGCGCACCAAGTCAATCGCGTGGATCGGGCTTTCGAGCAGCATGTTGTCCATGACGATTGCGGGAAAGCGGCCAGCAGCGACAAAACGGCTCATGCTCTTGTGGAACTCGCCGACTAGCTGGTAGATCGGGCCGCGGGCCGCGATCTCCTCGTGCGCTTGCCGGACCAGCGGATCAAAGCGGCGATTCCAGCCGACCATGCCACGAGCACCGCTGGCCTCGGCGGCCACTTTGAGCGCGCGAGTTTGGTCCAAGCTCATACCCGGTGGCTTTTCCAACAGGGTGTCGATGCCTCTTGCCAAGCACGGCAAGGCTGCCTCGGCGTTGAGATGGGCCGGGGTAGCCACAATCGCAGCGGCCAACTCTTCGGCGTCGAGCATGGCCTCTGCATCCGCGTAGCGGCGCTCGATGCCCCACTCATCGCCCACTTGTTCGCGGTTTGCCGCAACCGGGTCGCAGATGGCGACCAACTCGACGCCCGCCAGCGCGTGCAGGGCGCGTACGTGGCCTCGACCGCGGCCACCGCAACCAATTAATCCAACAGGTATATTCGCCATGACCCGTTCCTCTTTCTCGCCAAAGCAAAACGGGCTACGCCTTTTGACGTAACCCGTTGTTTTTAATGGCGCACCCACAGGGACTCGAACCCCGAACCTTCTGATCCGTAGTCAGGTGCTCTATCCAATTGAGCTATGGGTGCCTAGCAAGCTGTCCGGCCCCAGTCCCAAGTATTGGAGTATTTATTGGAGTATTGGGGCCGCAATGCAGTGGCATAAAATAGATGCAGCCCCCACTCTCGTCAAGGCACAAGCCCCTCGGACAGAGCCTCCAAGTACTTGTAGCCCGACCCCGTATTGAAGAGCACCACCCGCTCATCCGCGGCCACTAGTCCCTGCTCCTTGAGCTTGATTAGGGCCGCCAGCGTCGCCCCACCTTCGGGCGCGGGGAAAATGCCCGCGTGCGCCGCCATGCGGTGCGAATGCGCGAGCAATTCCTCGTCGCTGACGGCAAGGGCTTGGCCGCCGCTTTCCCGCAACACCTGCAACATCAGAAAGTCGCCGACCGCGCTGGGGACGCGCAGGCCTGAGGCCACGGTGTGGGCGTCTTCCCACGCTTGGGCGGCTTCATGGCCGCGAGCAAAGGCCCGGACAATCGGCGCACAGCCTTCGGCCTGCACCGAGATCATCCGCGGCCTGTGCCGGCCAATCCAGCCGAGTCGCTCCAGCTCGGCGAATGCCTTCCACATCCCGATCAGCCCCGTGCCCCCGCCGGTGGGATAAATCACCACGTCGGGCAAGGACCAACCCATCTGCTCGGCCAGCTCGTAGCCCAAGGTCTTCTTGCCTTCAATGCGGTACGGCTCCTTCAGGGTCGATACCTCGAACCATCCCTCGGCTTCCTTGCGCTCGCCGACGATGCGGCCGCAATCGCTGATTAGCCCGTCGACCAGCTCGACCGCGGCACCGCAGGACCGGCACTCGGCGATAAAGGCCAGCGGCGTATCGCGGGGCATAAAGACAATTGCTGGCAGGCCACAGGCGGCCGCGTAGGCCGCCAGCGCACCACCGGCATTGCCCGCCGTGGGAATAGCCAGCTTTTTCGCGCCCCGCGCACGGGCGCAGGTGACGGCAGCCGAGAGACCGCGGGCCTTGAAGGAGCCAGTGGGATTGGGCGATTCGTCCTTGATGTAGAGCCGGGAAAAACCCGTCCAGCGACCCAAGCGCTCCGGGCGCTGCAACGGGGTAAAGCCCTCGCCGAGGGAGACGATTTCCGCGGGCGAGCGGATGGGCATGACTTCCCTATAGCGCCACATCGTCGGCGGGCGGGTGCCGAGCACAGCGCGAGCCAGCGCGTGGCCAGCCCGGTCGAGATCGTAGCGCGCAAGGAGGGGCGCACCAACCTCCGAGAGGTTGTGCAGCACGTCGGCGTCGTAGCGCGCTCCTGTGCGGGCGCACTCTAGATGGGTCATGAACACGGAGCGGCGTACAATCCTTTTGCCAGTATGTGGGCCTCGACCGCTTCGGGCACCATGTAGCGGATGGGCAGGCCAGCGGCCCGGCGCGTCCTAATCTCGGTCGAGGATAGCTCAATGAGCGGGGTCTCTATGCAGTGCAGGCGCGCCAGCAGCTCGGGGTCGCTACCCGCCACTTCGCCTAAGCGCGCGCCCACCACCACCGTACACTGGGCAAAAATGCCCTCGAGAGCGTGCCAAGCGTCGAGCTGAGCAATGTTGTCCGCGCCGATGATGAAAAACAGCGCGGCATGGGGATAAAGCTGGTGCAGCAGGCGCAGGGTTTCGACGGTATAGGACTTGCCCGGGCGGTCTAGCTCCAAGCGCGAGGCCGCAAAGTCGGCGCAGCCAGCCACAGCTAGCTCAACCATGGCCCAGCGCTCCTCGGCCGGCGCACACGTGCCCTGCTTGAGCGGCGGATCGGCTGCTGGAATGAAGAGCACTTTGTCGAGGAAAATTTTCTCTAAGGCGAAGCGGCCCAAAAGCAGGTGGCCGTGGTGGATGGGGTCAAAGGTGCCGCCGATGACGCCGATGCGCCGCATCTTCAGCCCGGCGATTGGCTCAGCCCAGACAGGTGTTTTTGCACATCCTCCACCAGCTCCAGATCGCCGCTGTCTTGCAGCACTTCCTTCCAGTAGCGCACCGCTAGATCCACATCGCCTTGGGCGCGGGCGATTTCGCCCATGCGGAAGAGGGTCGTGTAATACCACTTGCCAACGTCTGGGTACTCGCGCAGAACTTCCCCGTAGATCATTTTGGCCGCGTCGAGATGGCCCTGTTTGTGGTACAGGCGGCCACTTAAGTACTGCTTTTGGGCCAAGCGGCCCCGGCACTCGACGATGCGCTGGCGGGCCTCGGCGGCGAGGGGCGAGTCGGGATGATCCTCGATGAAGTTGCGGAAGGCCGTCAGGGCCTCAAAGGTCTCCTTCTGGTCCAGCTCCGGGCGGCGCAATTGCTTGAAGTACGACTCGCCTATCTTGAACTGGGCCTCGACCGCCCACTCGCTAGAAGGATAAATATCGACGATGCGCTGATACTCAAAGGCTGCGTTGACCCAATCGCGACTGCAAAAGTACGCTTCGGCGAGGAGGAACTGGGCCTCGGCGACCCGACGCGACCCGGGAAAGTTGCTGACTAAGCGCTTGAAGTGCTCGGAGGCCTCTAGGCAGCGGTTCTTCTCCATGGCCTTTTGGCCTTCTGCAAAGTAGTAATCCGCGCCTTGTAGTTTCTCGGGCGGCGTACTGGCGCAGGCGGCGACGCACAGGACGAGCGGAAAAGCGAGGTATTTCATAGCTAGCGGTTAGAAAAGAACAAATAGATAAGCCCACCGAGCACGGTGGATACGATCACAGGTTCGACGAACTTGTTCCACGTTTGTTCCTCTAGCTCGGTCTTGGCGAATTTGAACTGGTCGTGCTGGAGCAATTCTAGCTGCTTTTTCGGGATCCGATCGCGCTGCATGCGGGTGATTTCGTCCTGCCAGTGGACCACGTCGTCGCGCTCGTCGCTCAAGCGCAAGGCGAGCGTTACCCGGCCCTGGCGGCTGACCTCGCTGCCGCGCAATCCCGAATGCGCGGAGACGCCGAGGTCGAGCACCCGGTAGGACAGGCGCATACTCGTCAATTGGGCCGCAGTCGAATCCAAGGTCACGCTAAAGCCGCGTGTTAGCAGCCGATTGGCCAGCAGGTGCTCAACCATCCAATTGGCGTCGTGCTTGCTCTGCGCCACGACCAACAAGGGGGCCATCGCCGCTTCAGCCGGCATCTCAATGCGCGCCAAACTCTCATCGACCGCACTCGCCACGGTTTCGACCAACAAGTCCATATTGGTGGGAAAAGGAACGGCGACCAACGCGGTGGCACAGACCGTCAGCGCGGCCAAAAGGCAATGACAGACTCGGAGCAAGATCGTTCCCATCAACCACCGAGGTGTTTTATTTTTTCGCGGGCAGCGGGCGCGTATTCGCTGTCTGGATATTCGTCGAGCAGCTTGTGCAAGGCTGCAAGCGCCCGGTCCCGCTCGTCCAAAGCGATGTGGCAGCGGGCGATTTTTAGCTGGGCGTCGTCGGCCTTATCCGTGTTGCTGAAGGCGAACACCTTGGTGAATTCGATGAGTGCCTGCTGGTATTTGCGCAGCCCGTAATAGCACTCGCCCTTCCAGTACTGGGCGTTATCGGACCATTCGCTCATGGGGGCTTCCTGCAGCAAGCGGTCAAACTCGACCAAGGCACGGTCGTATTGTTCGTGGCGATAGTAGTAGAGCGCACCTTGGTACATGTTGAACGCATCGCTGGTGCCGACGGCAGCCGTCGTATTGGCCTGTGTATCGCGGTCGCTGGTTTTAGCGACGACGCGCGGCGGCATCGCACGGCGGGGCAAAGAATCTAGCCGCGCACTTAGGACGCGGCTCTGGGCCTGGAGGGCTTGGAGGGCCTGCCGCAACTGGGCGTTGGATGTCTCTAGCTGGCGTACGCGCTCGGCCATGGCCTGCTCGCGCTCGTACGCGGCCGCAACGGCGCGTTCGAGGGCCTGGAGGGGCCCGCTTTTTTCCTCCTGTTGGGCCTCTTCCCACTGGAAGGGAGGTTGTCCGGTTTGCGGCGGCGCAGCACAAGCCCCAAGGCCCAAGGCCAACACCAACGCGCTTTTCGCGCTTTTCATCGCATTTTTAATCGGAAGCACCAATGAACCATCTTCGACGAATATAGCATAATCCCCCTCCCAAACCAAATGTCCGTCAGGGGATCACGCGCTGGGCAGTGCCTTGATGCGCTCGATTAATTGGGTGGTGGAAACGCCCGGCCATAGCGGCAGGGCGCGAACTTGGCCGCCGCGCGCTTCGACGTGTTCGCGGCCGACGATGGCGGCCGGGGCGTAATCTCCACCCTTGACCAAGACATCGGGCGCAAGTGCGGCCACGAGGCTCTCGACGCTCTCACCCGCGAAGATGCACACATGCGAAACGCATTCTAAGGCCGCGAGCACGGCGGCGCGGTCGCCCTGTGGGCACAGGGGCCGACCCCGTCCCTTGAGAGCACGGACCCCGTCGTCGTCGTTTAACCCCACCGCGAGACAATCGCCCAAGGCGCGTGCCGTGCGTAGGTACTCGACGTGGCCGCGGTGCAGCAGGTCAAAGCATCCATTGGTGAAAACAAAAGTCTGCCGCGCTTTTTTCAATTGGCTGCGGACAACAAGCAACTGGTCGCACGTAATGATTTTGGCGGGACCGGCCAGAGCCGGCTGTGCGTCGGGCGACTGCATGGGCAAAACTAACAAGATGGGGTGGATGACGGGAATTGAACCCGCGCCCTCCAGGGCCACAACCTGGCGCTCTAACCAACTGAGCTACATCCACCACTAGGTCTTGAGGGCTGCATGGCGTGCCCAGTAGGACTCGAACCTACGACCGTCTGCTTAGAAGGCAGATGCTCTATCCAACTGAGCTATGGGCACATCGCTACAATACTCGCCGACCGCATGGCCGGGGCATGAGTTCAAAAATATTAGGGGCTATTGCGATTAAAGTCAACGCGACTCGCGGCTAGGCCGGGCCGCCGCTTTCGTTGTTGACGGCTTGCACCAGCGCCCGCATATAGGCGATGGAGTACGCAACGCCCACGCGACTTCCTCCGATTATCTCGGGGATATGGTCGGGGATGATGGCGCCGTCGAACTCGACGGCGCGCAGGGCCTGCATCGCGCGGTGCATGTCCTGATAGCCGTCGTCCATCAGGGTTTCGGTCCACGGGTCGGGCATGGGGTTGGAGACATTGCGGAAGTGAATTTTGAAGAGCTTGTTGCGCGCCCCAAAGTAATGTATCGCCTCTTCGACCGACGCCCCCATGCCCTGCTTGCCCCCCTCCAGCCAGCAGCCGACGCACAGGCAGACGCCGATGTTGGGGCTGCCGGCGATGTCCATGGCCCGCTTGTACCCAGCGAAGTTGCCGAAGATGCAGCGCGGTATTCCGCCTAGGGCATAGACCGGCGGATCGTCGGGATGGATGCCGATATAGACGCCAGCTTCCTCGGCGACTGGAGCCACCTTGCGGATCATGTACTCGTAGTTTTCCCACAGTTCGTCTTCCGCGTAGGCGCGGCCGTGGGTCAAGTCGCCTGTAAAGGTCTCGCTGCCCCAGCGACCTTTGGCGTTTTTGATGTCGAGGGTTCGCGCGCTCATGCCGCCGCGACGGGTGGTGCGACCGGTGCTCCAGATGCCGTTGCCCATGTGGGCATAGGTGTGGTAGCGGATACCAGCAGCGCCGAGGTCGCGGATGAATTGGACTAGTTCTGCGACTTTTTCGTCGCGGCCGGGCAAGTTAAGCGTAATCTCCGGGACGTTGTGGACCGCGTGATTGGCAATGCGATAGATCTGCAGGCCGTATTGGGCAAAGCGTGCGGCGAATTGTTTGTAGTACTCAACGCCGTGCAACCCCGGGTCGTCAACCCCAAGCATAACCCACTCGACGCCAAGCTGTTGGAAGAATTGCAAATCCTCGTCGCTGGCCTTGTGCGAGGTCTGGACGGCGACTTGGATTCCCGGCTCGCTGGCGTACAAGCCGGGGACAGCGCGCAGGGCGTAGGGTCTGTTGGCGGTCATGGAGTTCCTTCCTTTAGTAATCAACCACCACTTTGATGGTTTGGGGCTGGAGCGCTGCGTCAAAACCGGCGACCAAGTCGGGAAAAGCGACGCACTGCGAGATGAGGGGGTCGAGGTCTAATTGTCGCCGCGCCAACAGGTCGAGGGCCTGGGGAAATACGTGGGCGAAGCGGAAGGAGCCGCGGACGGTCAATTCCTTTTGCATGACCAAGTTGACCGGCAGTTCAATTGGGCCGCCCTGGACGCCCAACTGCACAATGGTGCCACCGGCCTTGCAGTGCGCGTACGCACCTTGCAGGGCGGCTGGGGCCCCGGAGGCTTCCACGACGACATCGAATCCCGCACCCGCTGCCCGCGCCATAGCCGCCGGGTCGGCGGCGCACACGGGCTGATCGGCCCACAGCGACGACGCCAAGTCGAGCGCACTTTGGCGAATATCGCTGACGGCGAGATGGGCTGCTCCGTAGTGCCGGGCGACTAGGCCGATGAGCTGGCCGATGGGACCAGCACCGCTCACCAGTACGCGCCTGCCAGCGATGCCCCCGGCTTGGCCAACGCCGTGGACGGCGATGGATAGCGGTTCGAGTAGGGCCGCTTGGCGATAGTCCATCGCGGCGGGCAGCGGATGGCAGTTGTGGGCATGGACTTGCACGTATTCGCGGAACGAGCCGTCTTGGGGGGGGCTACAGGCAGCGGAGCCAAAGTAGCGCATCTGCGGGCAGAGGTTGTAGCGGCCTTGGCGGCAGTGGGCGCACCTGCGGCAGGGGTGGGACGGGTCAATGGCCACTCGGCTGCCCGCCGGCAGCACATCGGCGAATGCACCTGCATTGACGACTTCCCCGGCCGACTCGTGTCCGAGGACAAAGGGACGCTGTGGGACGAAATCGCCGTTTCTGCCGTGCAGGTAGTAGTGCAGATCCGACCCACATATCCCAGTGGCGCGAATCTGCACCAAGACCTCGTCTGCAGCGATCTGCGGCTGGTCAATTTCCACGGCTCTCAGGTCGCGAGCACCGTGTAGGTAAAAGGCTTGCATGAAGCGGATAGGAGCGGCCAAAACAAGGCGCGTCAAGGGAACGGAATTGCTGGATTAGTGTGGTGCCGAGGGCCGGACTCGAACCGGCACGTCCTGAGCGGACAGTGGATTTTAAGTCCACCGCGTCTACCAATTCCGCCACCCCGGCGCACAGACAAAAAAATGGAGGCGACGCCCGGACTCGAACCGGGGATAAGGGCTTTGCAGGCCCCTGCCTTACCACTTGGCCACGTCGCCTCAAAACAAAAATTTGAAAGTACGCGGCGGGTAGGCTCCTGTCAACCTGCTTGCCGCCCACTTGCGCTAGGTGTTCCGAGCCAAGAATAGGCTAAAGATGCGATAATACCTCACCCACGACCCAGCCAAAGACGACCGCACAAACGCCTTTGACATGGTTGGCAAAACCTATACAATTAAAAAGAGCATCGCTACATAATGTCGTGAAAGTACCAAGGAGGTAAGAATGACTACTACCGAAAAGCGCGTCAGCAGGCTTGAGGGCGCATATAAACACTTTGCCACCAAAGCAGATGTCATCGGAGCCGACGTCAGAGCCGACGTGCAGGAACTCAGAGGCGAAATCAGGGCCATGGAGACGCGCCTCTTGCTGCGCCCGGGCTGCTGATAGCCAGCACCGGCGCGACAGCGGCCAGCCTGCGTTTCCCGTCTTAGCAGTCGGCCGCGCCGGCCAGCTTCCACCATGCGACAATACCTCGACCTAGTAAGCCATTGCCTCGACCACGGCGCGGCCAAAGCCGACCGCACGGGCGTCGGCACCCTCGCCGTCTTAGGCTATCAGATGCGCTTTGATCTCGCGGCCGGGTTCCCCTGCCTGACCACCAAGAAGCTGCATTTGCGCTCCATCATCCACGAACTCTTGTGGTTCCTCAAGGGCGACACCAACACGGCCTATTTGCAAAAAGAAAACGTCAGCATCTGGGACGAATGGGCCGACGAAAACGGCGATCTCGGCCCCATCTACGGCAAGCAGTGGCGCGGCTGGTCAACCTCAGACGGCCCCATCGACCAAATTCAACGCGCCATTGACCTGATCAAGACCGATCCAGATTCGCGCCGCATCCTCGTCAGCGCGTGGAACGTCGGCGAGTTGGAGCAAATGGTCCTCATGCCTTGCCACTGCCTGTTCCAGTTTTTCGTCGCCCGCGGTCGGCTTTCCTGCCAGCTCTATCAACGCTCTTGCGACGTGGGGCTTGGCGTGCCGTTCAATATCGCCAGCTACAGCCTGCTGACCATGATGATGGCCCAAGTCTGCGGCTTGCAGCCCGGGGAATTTATCTGGACCGGCGGCGACGTCCACATCTATCAGAATCACGTCGCCGCGCTGCGGCAACAACTCGCCCGCACCCCCCGGCCGCAGCCGGTGATGACCATTAAAAATCGCGGCCAGTCGATTTCCGACTTCCGCTACGACGACTTCAAACTGCTCAACTACCATCCTCATCCCTCCATCCCCATGGAAATCGCCGTCTAAAGCAGTGGCCTGTCCCCGCCCCCCGCCCCAGACCACAGGCCACAACTGACGGGCCCATTGGGCACGGTGCAGTGGTCGGCAGACACAGCTTTGCTCAGTCTTTGTTCAGGACCTTCACCTGCGGATGTGCAGCATCTATGATCCAAGCCCCTATCTGCCCGTCCCCGTCCAAGTCGGCCCGCACCACCAACCAGAATCCCTCGCCAATAAGCCGCAACTCCCAATCATGGCCCTCTACCCGCCACCAAGCGCGCCGCACTCGCTCGTCATTCGGGTCGAAGTAGCGGCCGTGCTTGGCAAAATGGGCCTTTTGGACCAAGTAGAGTTGCTCTAACCGCGCCTCCAATTGGATCAAGCGCCGCTCATCTGGGGTCAAGTGAGAAAAATGCACAACCCCTAGCCCTATGAGCACCAACAGCAAAAGCCCTACCTCGATCAGTCTCAGCGGCATGAGATATCTACCTCTTCGACGATTTGGCCCGCGTCTAAGTCAATCGGTTCGCCATAGCGTCCATAAGGCTCGGAATAGCGAAAGGGGCTGAGCGAGCCCTTGCCGTACTCGCCGTCGCCATCGCGATCTACAAACGCCCACAGGGAGTAGGTTCCAGCCAGCAGGCCATCCAGCGTAAACCGCCCCTCTTCGTCGGCCCACTCGGCGTACGCCCGCCCGTCCTCGTGGACGGCCGCGACCCGGCCGCGACCCATTTCTCCGACCTGCACCTGCCCCCGAATCGCCGCGGTCGCCGCGCCGACTGTAAACGAGAGCGCGAGCAGGCTGTCGGCGAGGCCATTGCCGGCCCGGTCCACGAGCCGAGCGGCCGGCCCCGCGAGCCGATAAATACCCGGTGCCAGCGGTTCAGCGGGCGCGAAGCGAGCGCAGTTAGGCGCTGGCCACAGCCAATCCCCGGCTAGTGATTGCGTCGAATCGCTCTCCGTCCAAAACTCTGCCAACGCGGCCGGCTGCATGGCTTCAGAAAAAAGCAAGTCTATAGCATCTCTTGGGGCCAATCGATCCCTAGCCAGCGCGACAAAAGAGGGCGGCTTGCGGTCGGGGCGCGCACTCCCGCGGACGGGTGCGTCCCACTGTACGGGCGCACCGGCGAACGCAAGCTGTACGGCATAGCGCCGACCCGGCTCTTGTGCTGCCGTCTCGACGTAAATTTTCTCCTCTGCATCCAGGGCCACGTACAGCGACTCCACCGCCAGTTCGGCGACTTCCAGCTCTAAATTTTGTGGATCCACAGCTTCGGCAAACAGCAACATCAGTCGCTCGGCGTGTATGGCTTGGACCCGCTTGAGCACGGGCGCGGGCATCTGTCGGCGCACGAGGGCCAAATCGCCAGCCGGCACCTCTTCCTCCCCCACTTCCACAGGGGACGCCGGCAGGGCCAGCCACTCGTCGGCATCTGGCAGGGCGTTGCGATTTTTGTCCCTAAAGGCCAGCACCCGATAGCGGCCCGGAGCAAGGCGGGCAAACTCGTACCCCCCATCGGCCCCGCTCTGCGTCTGATAGGACGGTTCGTCCAATCCAACCTCGCCGCTAAAGGTCCCCAAGTCATAGGCCCAAACATGGGCACCAGCCACGGGTTGATGGTCTTGATACACCCGGCCCCGCACCAGACCCTGATCGAGCTGTGAGCCGGTGGCAAAAGCCAAGGTAAAGGATTTCGTCAAGGCATTGCCCCGCAGATCCCGCGCCCCGGTCCCCACCGTCAACACATAGGTCCGCTCCTCGGCCAAGGGCATGGCAAGGCGCAGCCGCCGGCCGCGCCACGACAGTTGCAGTGGCCCGGCCGGCGAGGTGAAAAGAGCGGCTTTGGTCTGCTCGCGATTCATGGGTTCGCTGAAGACGATCTCTATTTCGGTATCCCGCGCCACTTCCAAGGCGTCGCTCTTCGGGTAGTGAGACAGAATGCGGGGCGGTTCTTTGTCCACCGGCCCTCCGGTGGGGGGGCCGACTTTGGCGCAACCCAACAACAGTGCGACCAAGACGCTAATCAGCACCGTGCGGATGGGCCTCGGCGTAGATGGCTTGCAGGTGCTCCAAGCTCACTTCGGTATAGCTTTGAGTCGCGGCCAAAGTCGCGTGGCCGAGGAGCTCCTTGACGGCCACTAAATCGGCACCAGCGTCGAGGAGATGGGCGGCAAAGGAGTGGCGCAGGCGGTGCGGGCTGAGCGAGTCGTCTTCCGAGACTGTGCGCAAATGGCGTTCGACGATGCGCTGTACGGTGCGGCGGCTCAAGCGCCTGCCGCGCCCGTTGAGGAAGAGGGCACCGGCTTCTACTTGCGACATATCGCATTCGAGCAGGACCTCGGCGCGGCGTTGTAAGTACGCTTTGAGTGCCTCTTGTGCCTTTGCACCGATGGGGGCGATGCGCTCCTTGCGGCCCTTGCCCATCACCTTGATGGTGCCTTCGGCCAAGTCCAGCGACGAGAGGTTGAGCGCCACCAACTCGCCGAGGCGAATGCCCCCTCCGTAGAACACCTCTAGAATGGCCCGAGCCCGCACGCCGCTGAACCGCTCGGTCGAAGGGGCTTCCATGGCTTCGGCGACCTGCTCTACGGGCAGGTGCCGCGGCAATGCACGCTCGACCAAGGGCGATGCCACCGCACCGGCCGGGTTGGCCACGAGCGCACCCTCGCGACAGAGATAGCGAAAGAGCGAGCGCAGGGCCGCCAATTTGCGGGCGACAGTGCTGGCCTTGCGGCCCTTTTCTTCTAGGTCGGCGACAAAGGACTGCACCTGCTCGCGCTGCACCACTCGGAGCGGCAGTTGCAAATTATCGACTCGCGGGTAGAGAAAGCGGGCGAATTGCTGCAAATCGCAGCGATATGAACTGAGGGTGTACTCGGCGCAGTTGCGCTCTTTGTGCAGGTATTCCAAGAAGCGGGCAATGCCTTCTTCAAGGCTAGATCCGGCGTGTAGAGCGCTCTGCGGTGCATCGGCCATGGCGTAGCGAGCCAAGGAGGAATGAATACTCAGGCAGCTTGGGCGCTTTTGTCTTCTTCGCCCTCTTCGCTTTCGTGCTCGGTGCCGCAAACCCGGCAGTATAGGGCAGGGGCACCCGAGCGGCTACTCTTTTCGTAGAGCAAGGCGGCGTCGCAATGCGCGCACTTGCGGTCTATGGGGCGGTCCCAGCTGGCGAACTTGCACTGGGGATAAGTGCTGCAACCAAAGAAGACCTTGCCCTTGCGCGACCGTTTCTCCACGATCTGACCCTCGCAGCCGTCCTCTGGACACTGGATCCCGAGGATATAGGGCTTGACGTTTTTGCAAGTAGGATAGCCGCTACAAGCCAAAAAGCGTCCATAGCGACCCGTCTTAACGACCATAGGCGCGCTGCACTGATCGCAGACCTCGTCGGTCTCCACCTCGCTTTGCTCTTCGAGGGGTTTGGTGTTTTTGCACTTGGGATAACCGGAGCAAGCGAGGAAACGGCCGTTGCGACCCCACTTGACGATCATGTCGGCCCCGCAGTCCTCGCAGTCCTCGTCCGATAGCTCTTGCAGCGCCAGCTTTAGCTCTTTGCGGCGGTTGTTGGCCGCGTCTAAATCGCCCTTCCACGAGTCGTAGAACTGCTGCACAATCTCCACCCAGTTGGTGCCCCCACCTTCGACCTGATCGAGTTTGTCCTCCATGTTGGCCGTGAAAGCCACGTTGAAGAGGTGCGGAAAGGTATCGACGAGTAGTTTGTTGACGGTTTGACCGCGCTCAGTAGCCACGAAGTAGCGGTTATTGACCTTTTCGACGTACTCGCGCTCGAGGATCGTAGTGATGATTTGCGCGTAGGTCGAGGGACGACCAATGCCCTCGGACTCCAGTTGCTTGACGAGAGACGCCTCGGTAAAGCGCGGCGGCGGCTTAGTAAAGTGCTGCTCAGGGGTGATCTTCTCTAACTTCATCACCTCGCCCTCGGCAATATCAGCGGGCATCGACTCGTCCTCTTCTTTCCTTTGGGCGATGCCGTTAGACGCGGCCTCCGACTTATCCTCTTCTTCCTTGCTCTCGCTGTAGAGCAGGGTAAAACCCGGAAACTTGACGATGCTACCTGTTGCTCGAAGCGAATAGGCTCCGGCCTCGACATTCGCCGTCGTGATGTTGAGCACTTGTGGCTTCATCTGCGAGGTCACGAATCGCTTCCAGATCAGGGAGTACACCCGCGCCTGATCTGGCTTGAGCAAGTACTCGATCTTGTCTGGATGCAGAGCCACAGAGGTGGGGCGTATGGCCTCGTGGGCGTCTTGGGCGCTGTTTTTGGTCCGATAGTGATTGGGCGTTTCGGGCACGTATTCGCGACCGTAGAGGGCGTCGATCTGCTCGCGGACCTCGGCGATGGCGTCGGCTGCAACGCGTACCGAATCCGTGCGCATATAGGTAATTAGACCACGGGTTTCGCCCTCGACCTCAATGCCTTCGTATAGCTGCTGAGCCACAGCCATGGTGCGCTTGACCGAAAAGCGCATCCGCCGAGCACATTCCTGCTGTAAGGTGCTGGTCGTGAAGGGCGGGGCCGGGCGGCGCACTTGGTCTCGCTTCTTGACCTCTTTGACTGCTATATCCTGCGTGGCTAGCTCGGCGGCGATGCGATCGGCCTGCTCCTGATTGACGATGTCGAGCTTCTTGCCGTCTTTGGCCAAAAGGCGCGCCCAGAACGAACCGCGGCTCTCTCGGCCCAAAAGGGCCGCGATGGACCAGTACTCCTGAGGAGCAAACGCCTTGATCTCGCGGTCGCGCTCGCAGATTAATCGCACGGCTACGGACTGCACCCGGCCGGCTGAAAGCCCGGAGTGTATGACCTTCCACAAGAGCGGGCTGATTTCGTAGCCGACTAAGCGGTCCAGCACGCGCCGCGCCTGCTGGGCATCAACCTTGTGGAGGTCCAGTACGCCCGAGTGCTCCAGCGACTCGCGCACCGCTTTGGGCGTGATCTCGTTGAAGAGAATTCGCTTGACGTCGTCGTCCTTGCAGGAGATGGCTTGGGCCACGTGCCAAGCAATGGCCTCGCCCTCGCGGTCGGGGTCGGTGGCCAAGTAGGTGGTATCGGCGGCTTGGGCTGCTTTGCGGAGGCCGCTGAGGATCTTGCCCTTGCCCCGAATCGTTACGTAGCGCGGCTTGAAGCCATCTCCAATGTCGATGCCCAGCTCTTTTGGCGGCAGATCCCGCACGTGCCCCATACAGGGTTTAACCACAAAATTTTTGCCCAAAATTTTGTTGATTGTCTTGGCCTTGGCTGGCGACTCGACAACCACCAATGACTTGCTCATCTGCTTCCTCGGTTGATAGTATTAAGCCGTAAGTTGTGTAATTTTCTGAATATATAGACGCCCTCAGACAATCGCAAGACGCGCTCTTGACAAACCAGAGCCGCCGCCTTTTTGTACCGCATGTTGGTATTGCGCGCTGCATTCTCTGAGGTTTGCACCTTGATCCATCGCAAAAAGTCAAGCGAAATAGAGCACATTGCCGCTAGCTGCGAGATCGTCTTCGCCGTCCAGCAGAAGCTCGAAACGCTCATCGCGCCTGGCGTCAGCACCCTCGAACTGAACCAAGTCGCCGAGGCCGAAATCCGCGCCTTAGGGGCTGTGCCCGCCTTCAAGGGATACCACGGCTTTCCCTACTCGATTTGCACTTCAGTAAATGCCGCAATCGCGCATGGGTTCCCCGATAAAACCCCGCTGCAAGAGGGCGAGATCGTCAGCATTGACGTAGGTGCCTGCCTCGACGGCTACTATGGCGACGGGGCCTTTACCGTCGCGGTCGGCGCGATCAGCGCGCCGGCGCAGCACCTCATCAATGGCACCCTCAACTGCCTCGCACGGGGCATTGACCGAGCGCGACCCGGCGGGCGGCTCTCCGATATCTCGCATGCCATCCAGTGCCACGCCGAGAGCCAAGGATTGGCCGTAGTGCGCGAGTACGGAGGCCACGGCATTGGCCGAGAACTGCACGAGTCGCCCCATATCGACAACTACGGCCTGCCCGGCAAAGGCCCTCGGCTCAAGCCTGGACACGTATTCTGCATCGAGCCGATTCTCTGCCTAGGCAACCCCCAAATCGACCATCTCGACGACTGGACCACCCTTACCTCCGACCGCTCGCTCGCCGCCCACGCCGAACACACCGTTGCCATTACTGAGGACGGGCCGCGGATTCTGACCCTGCCCGCTGTGCCGGCATGAAGGTCACCTTCCTCGGCACCGGCACCTCTATCGGGGTGCCGCGCATCGGCTGCCACTGCCCGGTTTGCACCTCGGACGACCCGAAAAACAAGCGCTTGCGCTGCGCCCTACACCTAGCACACCAAGGCCGGTCAATCCTCGTAGATGCCGGTCCTGATCTCAGAACCCAAGCCCTGCGCTATCGGATCAACCGAGTCGATTGCGTCCTGTTGACCCACGGCCACGCCGATCACCTGTACGGCCTCGACGACGTGCGCCCCTATTGCTTTGACCGCGACCAGCCGCTGCCCTGCTATGCGGACCCGCACACCATTACACGCATCGAACGAGTCTTCGACTACGCCTTTGACACAGACGCCCCCAGCGCGACGCCGCAGATTGCCCTGCGTCCGATTGCCGGGCCGTTCACAGCCTGTGGGCTTGCCATCGAGCCGCTCACCATCTATCACGGCTGCGCCCCGGTCCTCGCCTTCCGCATCGGCAACTTCGCCTACGCCACGGACACCAACTACATCCCAGAAGCGGTCATGGCGCGGCTGCACGGCCTAGAGGTCTTGGTCCTCGACGCACTGCGCCACAAAGAACATCCTACCCATTTCAACGTCGAGCAGGCGTTGGCCATTGTCGCCGAACTCCAGCCCGCTCGCACCTACTTCACGCATATAGCCCACGATCTCGACCACCATCAGACCAATGCCGAACTCCCCCCAAGCGTCCAACTCGCCTACGACGGATTGGTGCTGGAGATAAAATAAAAACGAGGACGCCGCCGGTCTCCCGCCGACATCCTCGCCTCAATCAAAAGCACGGTCCGGCTTTAGTTCAACACTTAGACCACCCGCAGTGCTTGCACATCAGACAGCTACTCTCATAGGATACCATTGACCCGCACTCTGGACAGGTCGTCAGCGTCTTTGGCTCGCGGCTCTCGACCGAACTGGGCGGCACGTCCTCATGGGCGACAGCCTCGGGCTGCTTGCCTGCCTTCCGCTGCAAATAGCGCTCCATTGCCTTGCCGATGGCATCGGGCGTGGACAAGATCAACTCGCCGTTCTCCCACACCGGATTTGGACCTGAAATGCCCTTCAACTCGCTGATAACCTCCTGCGGATCAACCCCCGAACTCAGCACCAGCGAAATTAGCCGGCTGATGGCCTCAGACTGAGCGGCGGCGTTGCCACCAGACTTGCCGATGGTACTGAAAACTTCGCATATCCCGTACGCGTCCTCGTTGATTGTGACGTAGATTTTGCCCTCGCCGGTGTTGATCCGCTCGGTGATACCCGCAGTGACCGCCGGGCGGCGGCGGCGGTGGAGGAAGCCGTCCGGCCCCATGTAGTTGGGAACCTCTGCAACCGGAGCCTCCTTCTTGTCGGCTTGGCCCTCAGTCTGCAAGATGCCCTCGCGGCTGCCCTCGCGGTACACTGTCACGCCCTTGAGGCCCTCCTTGTACGCGGTGATGTAAATATCGGCGACCGTCTCTAGAGCGATGTCTTCGGGTAGGTTGATCGTCGAAGAAATGCTGCTATCGGTGTATTTCTGGATCACGCCCTGCATCTTGACTCGGAAGTAGGGGTCAATTTCGTGGGCCGTCACGACGTAATCGGGCAGGTCCTCGTCGTCGCCGAAGACGCGCTGGATGAGCGGGTGATAGACCTTGTATTCGCGGAAACTCTCGCCGTCGTCCTGCTTTACCCGGCGGGTGTAGCTAGTGCAGAAAATCGGCTCAATCCCCGAACTGGTCTGTGCCACAATCGAACCCGTGCCCACCGGCGGCATGGTAATCAAGGTGCAATTGCGCAGGCCGTGCTCGGCGATTTTATCTTGCAGTGCTTGGGGCAGGTTCTGAATGAATTTGCTCTGCTCGACGCCCGCCCAGTCGAAAAGCGGAAAGGCCCCCTTTTCACGGGCCAATTCGACGGACATTTCATAAGCATTGCGGCAGATGGTGGCCATGACCTTATCGACGATCGCCAAGGCCTCGTCCGAATCGTATTTGCTCTGCATCAGGACCAGCGCGTCGGCCATGCCGGTGATGCCCAAACCCACCCGGCGATCGGAGGCTACGGCTTCCCGAATTTTGGGCAAGGCATGGCTGTCCACGTTGTAATCAATGACGTTGTCCAAAAAGCGGGTCGCCACGCGAGCGGCCTGCCCCAACTCCTCGTAGTCGAGCTCGCCACCGGTACGGACGAAGCTCGCCAAATTGAGATTGCCTAGGTTGCAGGCCGTGTACGAGGCCAGCGGCTGCTCGCCGCAGGGATTGGTGCTGGTGAGCGGATTGGCGTATTCGACGTTGTGATACTCGCGCATCGTGTCCCAAAAAATAATCCCCGGCTCGGCGCTGGCGTGGGCATTGGCGATGATCTTGTCCCACAATAGACGCGCCTTGACCGTGCGGAACACCTTGCCATCCCAGCGCAAGTCAAAGTCCGAGTCGGCCAACACGGCCTGCATGAACTCGTGGGTAATCAGCACGCTGATGTTGGCGTACTGCACTTTGGTGCGGTTGGCGTCGTTCTTGATGGTGATGAAGGCTTCGATATCGGGATGATCGACCCGCAAGGTCAGCATCAAGGCACCGCGACGGCCGGCCTGGGAGACGGCGTTGGTGCTCTCGGAGAGCAAGTTCATAAAGGCGGTGCAACCCGGCGAGGCATCCACCGTGGCATTGACCGGAGCCCCTTGCGGCCTGAGAATCGACAAATCCGTGCCGACGCCGCCGCCCGTGCGGTACACCATCGCCGACTCGCTCAGGCAGCGATAGATGCCCTCCAAGCTATCCTCTTCAATGGGAATGACATAGCAGTTGGACAGCGTCGGTTTGCGCCGCGCCTCGTCGCGACCAGCCCCGTGCATGACGCGCCCACCGGGGATGAACTTGAAGTCCATTAACAGCGAGAAGAAGCGGTCGTACCAGTATTGGGGATCCTCCTCCACCGAGGCCATGGCCCGGGCGATGCGGTCCCAGATGTGCAGCGGCCCGGTCTCGCCGGGTGCCAAGTACTTGTTGCGCAAAACGTCGATGGCGAGGTCGTTGTCCCCGTAATAGGTCCCGGCATCGGCGGCGCGGGCCAAGAGAGCGTCGTGGCCGTTGCGCTTGAGGCCGTGGCCTTCGAGTTGCGCCAACATATCTTCAAAGCGGTGTGCGACTGCGCGTTCGGACTCCATCATGCCCTCCCATCGAAGCAAAAAAGTCCATGGGCGAAGTAGAAAAACATCGCCAAAAATCGGAACTCGGGTTAACTACTGTTAGGGTTTAGAGTTAGGGGAGAGAACAAAAAAGTGTAGCCCTGAAATACACTATCTCAGGGCTGCACATTCGTTTGACACTATATGTAGTAGTATCGAGGCTTAAAGTAGAAACAGCGCACGTTTTTGTCAAGGTAAATTATTTGGTCCAGAGCAATTTCTTTTCAATCCGGTTGCGATGCGCTAAAAAACAGCACCGACCTCAATTATTGGCCAATTGCTCCAATTCGCGCATGAAATCGCTCTTGTCTTTGAACTGGCGATAGACCGAGGCAAAACGCACATACGCCACATCGTTGAGCTCGCGCAGATGTTCCATGACGCGCTCGCCGAGCTGCTTGGAGGGAATTTCCTTCACGTTGAGGCTGCCCACTTCGGCCTCGACCTGATCGACGAGCTGCTCAATCGCCTCGGCCGATATGGTCGTCTTGTAACAGGCTATCTGTATCTTGTCGAGCAATTTGCTGCGATCAAAAGGCTCGCGCCGGCCGTCGGCCTTGATGACGGATAGGGGCACGTTTTCGATGTATTCATAGGTTGTGAAGCGCTTGGCACAGCGTATGCACTCGCGGCGACGACGGATCGCTATACCTTCGCGGCACGACCGCGAATCCACCACCCGATCTTCTTCACAATTGCAATAGGGACACCGCATAGACGAATCCTCCCATCAATCTGTTCAGAGTACGGCGGCCGGCCGGCCGGCGTTTGTGCGGGGAGGAACGAGAGGGGAAGTACTACTAAATATAAGAAAAATAGGGAGATATGGCAACCGTCAGTTGAGCCTAAAGGTGAAGGGCAGGCTAACCCAGACCTTGACTGGCCTGTCGTTTTGCATGGCCGGCGTAAACTCTGACTGGAGAGCGGCGGCTTTGGCGACCTCGTGGAAAACCTTGGGGCCAGTGATCTTGTCAATCTGCTCGACCTTGCCGTCTTTGCCGACTAGCGCCGTGACAAACACCTTGCCGGTGATGTTGGCTTTCTGGGCGGTAGCCGGATACTTAGGCCTTACTTTTTTGACGAGCACGGGCTTCTTCTCGACCCGCCACAACTCGACGATCTCCTCTTCCTCTTCCAATTCGACTTCCTCAACCACCTCTTCCTCCAACGGCGGCGGCGGTGCCAAATCGTCGAGACCTAAGTCGAGCTCGGTGTCCTCAATGGTCACGTCATCAGGGACATCCGGGTTGTCGGTAGGCACGGGCACTACTGGCCGGGCCGGCGGTGGGGGCCGACGCTCTTGCTTAGTCTCGGGGATTTCTTCGAGTTGAATGATAATCGGCTCTTCGGATTTGGCGTAGGCTTCGGGCTCGAAGCTGGGGAAGAGTCCAAAGATGGCCGCGTGCAAGAGGGTAGCAAGCCCCGTGCAAGCCCATAACGTCTTCCGGTACGTCAACCGTAGATTGGCTTCAGGCTGTTTGCCGCGAATCATCATTCCAACTCCCGTTTGGTGGAGAAATTGACCCGCAGAGCCTCGACCTTGCGCAACTCCTCCATGACCTCGGAAATCACCCCGAACTCGGAATCCTTATCGCCCCGCAACGAGATGATCAACCGAGGATTGGCCGTCAGGTACTTATGTACCAGCTTGCCCACGTCGGAAAGCGGTATGTTCCGGTCTTCGATATTGACGACTCCCTCACTATTGACCCAAACCTGCAATACGTTGCGGCGGCTTTCGAGCTTCTCAATTTTTTCGGCCTGCGGCAACTCCACCGGCACGCCCCTATAGCGCACGAAAACCGTCGAGACCATAAAAAACACGAGGAGTAAGAAGGATATATCGGCCATAGAAGCCGTGGGAATAACACTAACTACCTTGGCTTTGCGTGCGAATTTCATCGGCTATTCTTCCGGGTTGGCAATCGAGATTTTGGTAGCCCCGGCCAGTTTGAGCTCGTCTAGCACATCGACGAAGGTCCGATAGGTAGCCCCGCGCTCGGTCTTGAGCGAGACGATCAGATTCTCGTTTTCCCGCAGACGTCCCTCAATTCGCTCCTTGAGTTCGGCAAAAGGCACCGGCGTTAGCTGTTCATTTTCAAAAAAGGCGACTTGGTCGCGGGCGTTGATCCACACGTTGAGAATATTCTTTTCTCGCACTTCCTTGGTCTCGCCCACCGGCGGCAAGTGCAACGAAAGGCCCTTGTCCTGGTTCATGGTGGTCGTGACGAGGAAGAACACGATCAACAAAAAGGCGATATCCGCCATTGAAGCCGTGGGAATTTCCGGGGGAACTCGGCTTTGGCGCCTCCCGATCACGTCTAGGCCCCTTGGTGCTGGCGCGCGGCCAATAGGTCGATGAAGTTGGCCGTCTGCTCGGTCATGTCGGCGATGATCTTATCGATGCGATTGGCGCAGAAGTTGTAGCAAAACTGGATCAGGATGCCTACGATCAGACCCGCAGCCGTGGTGATTAGGGCCTCAGAAATACCGCCCGCGACCATAGAAGGCTCTACGTCGCCGGCTTCCTTGATCGCCTGAAAGGCATTGATCATACCGCTGACCGTGCCCAAAAAGCCTATCATCGGCGCCAAGTTGGCCACGGTCGAAAGCCAGACCATGCCGCGCTCGAGAAAGGCCATCTCCACCGCGCCACTATTGTCAATGGCTTTCTCGACGTGGTTGATCCCGCGCTCCAAGCGCAGGAGCCCAGCGTGGATGACTGAGGCAACCGGACCGCGCGTATTTGAGCAAAGCTCAGCCGCGGCGTCGGGGCCCCCGCTGTCGAGTGCCTCTTCGAGGTTCGTGAAGAAACTCGCCGCGTCAATCGACGACCGCGACAGATTGTACAGGCGTTCAGCGGCTACGCCAACGCCGAGGATGAGCAGAAGAAGCAGGGGGTACATGGCCCACCCACCATCTTGAAAAAGATCTACCATTTTTTTTCCTCGCGGTTATAACGTTAGTCCCGGTCTAAAGACCGGAGCGATGCTTAGTTTTGCTCCTCTTGTGCTTCTTCGCCACCGAAGAACTGCCGCTTGAGCTTTTCTTCCTCGGTCTCGGGCGGCCGGAGCTGCCAGATGCGCTGCTGGGCGATCTTCTCCCAAGCCGGATCGGCTTTGGCTTTCTCAAAGGCGGCGATAGCCCTTTCCTCGTCGCCCTCCCTCACCAGATTATCGCCCTTGAGCAACAGCAGGTGTGCATCCTCGGAATTTCCCTTCAGCCCCCGCTTCAACCACGCTTTTGCCGCGGCAAACTCGCCGCGACCTTGGTGCCACTCCACTAGCTCAGCTACGCTCTCCAGATCCTTGGGATCGGCCTCGATCATGCCCTTGAGGCCTTCGACGCGCATAGTGTTGTCGCCCGTTTCAGAGGCGATTGATGCGATGCGATTATAATAGGAATAGGCGTTCTGCGAATCCACTCGCGCCAGCTTTACCAGCGATTTGTAAGCCTCTTTGACATCGCCAACCTCTAACTGTAGTTCGACGATGCTCTCCAGTTGGTCGGCATCGCCCGTCCCGCCTTCGACCTGACGTTTACTCCACGCAAGAGCTTGCTCCACCTGCCCTAGCTCCTGGTGCAACACCGCAAGTATTTCAAATAGCTCGGCATCCTCGCCCCCATCCGCGACCAACTGTTCGTAGTGGGCAACAGCCCGCTGGTTGTGGCCCTCGCGGCGATAGAGGTCGGCCAGCTTGCGCCGGTGCTCGGCCGCGTCCGGCTTTTTGAACAGTACGCGCTCCAAACTCCAAGCAGCCGAATCGGGCAAGTCCATGGCTTGATATACCGAATAGAGAAGCAGGTTGGAATTCAGATGCAGCGAGTCGATGCTGACTGCCTGACGCAGTGCGATGCGTGCTTGGGGCAGTGCGATGTGCACGCCGGTGGAATCCCTTTTTTCGTAATAGATCTGCCCCAAGAAGTAGGCGGCCTTCAAATCTTGGGGACTATATTGCAGAAGAGTCGTGTAATAGCCTATGGCCCTATCGTACTCTTTGTTTTGGCGGGCCGTCTTGGCGTAGTATTTGTACTTGCGGATTGAATCGGCTGTTGCAACTTCCTCGGCCTCGGCCTCGGCCTCGGCACCCAAAATTAAGACGCAGATCACTAGTCCTAGGGTACGCATCAGATTACATTTCACGGTGAGCAATCCTCAATGGCTGCGGTCTCCGAGCCGCGACAATTCGCGGGTTAGTTGCTCAATGCAGCCTTTCGCAGAGCTATCAAAATATGGATTTACTGTTTGAGATGCAACTTCAAAGGTCACCCAAATCATAACCCCTGCGATTACATCTGTATGGCAACTGCATTACATTTTCGTTCGCGGCTGGCCTCGCATACGCAGATTGACGAGTATTTATTTTTAATGCACTTTATCCACTTTAATAGCAATATGGCGACGAGCGCGTTTATCCGCGCTACCGCTACGTTCATTTCGCCGAACTCAAACGGCGGAGCTAATCTGAGAGGAAAGCCTTGAACTGGTTTGAAAAAATGAAAACCGGGATCAAGTCCCTAATAAAGCGCGAAATTCCCCAAGGCATCTGGATCAAGTGCAAAAAGTGTAGCCGCTCCAACTACGAGATGGCCCTGCGCCGCAGTCACTGGATCTGCCCGGAGTGCGCCTTCCACTACCCCATCGGCCCCCAGCAATACATTGACATTCTCATCGACAAAGGGACCTTTGCCGAAATCGACCCGGACGTGATGCCCGTTGACCCGCTCAAGTTCAAAGGCTATAAGGACAAAATCAAGAAGGGGCGGCGCGAAAGCGGCACCAAGGAATCAGTGCGCACCGGCGTCGGCCAAATCGACGGGCAGCCCATTGCTCTCGCGATCATGGACACGCGCTATCTCATGGGCACTTTGGGCGGCGCGACCGGCGAAAAGATCTGCCGCCTCATCGACCGCGCCATTGCCGAGCACCGCACCCTAATCGTCATCTGCCAGTCGGCTGGGGCCAGA
Source organism: uncultured Latescibacterota bacterium (assembly GCA_958295495.1). Classification (GTDB taxonomy): domain Bacteria; phylum Latescibacterota; class UBA2968; order UBA8231; family UBA8231. The sequence continues at coordinate 3,410,222 of OY282352.1, read as the reverse complement.
ATGCAGGAGAGTGCCTATTCCCTGATGCAGATGGCCCGGATCAGTGCCAAGCTCAACCAGCTCTCCCAAAACGGCTTGCTCTACATCGCCATTCTCACCGACCCAACCTACGGGGGAGTCACCGCCAGCTTCGCCATGCTCGGCGATATTGCCTTGGCCGAACCTGGAGCGCGCATTGGGTTTGCCGGGCCAGCCGTCATCCAGCAGTTCCTCGGCACGGATGCCCCCTTCCCTGCGGGCTTTCAGAAAGCTGAAACCGTCCTCGAACACGGCTTTATCGACCGCATCGTCCCGCGCGACCGCATGGCAGAGGAACTAGCGCGCTTGATCGCACTTTTGGCCTCGCAGACTGCCAGCCACGCCTAGAAGTTCTGGCCTAGGCTTAGCCAGACATCCATTTGCTCGTCGGCGACGCCCGTGCCCATGCGGATGATGAGATCGGCGTCCCAGACCATTCGCACCCCGGCACCGCCGCTGATGTGCATACCCGACCACCCGATCTGATCCAAGTCGGGCCAGACCCGGCCCGAATCGAAAAAAACCATTCCCTGCCACTCTATGTACTGCCCGTAAAACCAGATATCGTACAGTTGGTAGCGCAATTCGATATTGGAGAAAAAGCGCACGTCGTCTGTGAACCGCTGGGTGTCGAAACCTCGCAACGAATCGCTACCGCCCAACCCCTTAACCCGCCGACTGCCCCCGATCTCGCCATAGGCGTAGAGAGGTACTTCGCCACTGAGTACCTCCAGCACGAGGCGATGGGAGAAGTTCACCCGAGGCAATAGCGGGATGTAGTAGGCGTTAGTCAGGGTTACGCGGCTAAAATCAATAGGCTCAAAGAACAGTGCCAGAAGTGAGTTGCGCGCCGACTCGTATGACCACTCCTGCAAGAAGCCGCGCCGCGGCACTACTTCATCGTCGCGGGTATCCCACTGAAGAGTCGCACTGATAAACCCCGAAAATCCATCTATCACTCCGTCTGGGGTGCCACGCTCTAAATAGAATGCCTGGGTCCCCCTCTGATCCACATCGACGCGCTCCAACCCAAAACCTACCGACATGGATACCGGACCGTACAACTGGCGAAAAAGACTCACCAAGATCCGCGGGTTTCTTTCTAGAATGTAGTAGTAGTAGTTCTCATCTCTGAAATCAGCGCTATTCGGCTCGACGAAGTCTCTATTAAATGAGCTGTCGTTGCCCAACCCATAGTAGCGCGTACGCAGATTGCGCTCGCGGACCAACTCCAGCCCCAAGCCGAAACCCGTCCCCGAAATCTGGGGTACTTTCAGCCGCACGCGGTTTTTTAATTTGCCCTCGGAGGACTGCTGTACGTGCAGGGTTAGCTTGTAGAGATAGGGCTGGGAGCGGTAGTCGGCCCAATGTACGCGCGCCCCCCAATTCCAGCCCGTGTTGGGGCTGAGAAAAACGAAAGGAAGACCGGTGACGCCGTAGGGAATGCCCCGCAGGGTAAACTGGCGTCGCTTTGCCATCCAGCGCACGGCTTCCACGGTCTGCTCGGTCGCCGACTGCGATACTTTGGCCAGCAGCGGGGACGAGGGCCGGCTGTGGGTGGAATCGACGTGAACCTCAGCCTCACCCCACGCGCCCTCTGCAAACACTAGGACGACTATGCAGCTACCGTTTGTGAGAAATCGCTTAACCACAACCACCTCGCTTCACCGCGACTTCAGGCGTGAACACTCCGCGCTCAAAGCGCTGGCGATCAACCGAGCTTATTGGGGCGCCAAGTGAATAGCGAAGCGGCGTAATCGCGATCGCGCCGCGCGCTAAGGCTTCCACATCGCTGTTAGGTCCATCGCCGACCAGCTGCAACTGGCAGCTATGGTATTCGAAGTGCGGCTCGGCCGTGCGCTGGGTGAATAGCGGACCATAGCTCGTCTTCGCCAAGCCGGTCAGGCACCTCGGGGATTCGCGCCTAGTATTGGCGGGCATGTTCACCGCGATCATGTCGGCACCAACAGGCAACCCCCCGCGCAAGATCTCGGCTGTGATGTCAGCGGCGCTGGCCGCCGCCGCCGCGACCAGCGCATCAAGTGCGGGGTCGAGCCGCCGCGACCGCCGCCAGAGGGCAAAAGCCGGTTCGGGCAACTCCAGCGAAAAAGCTGCGGACGGCACCCCGGCGAGAAAACCCTCTACAGCCGCCCCTATCGTGCCGGAACTCAGCGTAAAAGCGAGGCCAGAGTTGACGCCCATATTGATGCCGGAAACGACTATACTCGGCTTTGCGGAACAGAGGTTGTGAATGCCGATATTGGCGCAGTCGGCTGGCTTGCCGGTCAGCGTCTGGACGGGAAAGCCGCCGCATTCGATCTCGGCCAGCACCAACGGCTCAAAGCGGCTCATACTCTTGCTGGTCCAACTGCATTCCGCAGCCGGCGCGACCACGCACAGCTCGGCCAACTTGGATAGCTCTCGCAGCAAAGGCACCAAAATGGGCGAATCGGCACCGTCGTCGTTTGTCACCAATACTTGGGGTTTTGCAGTGGGCACAGTCAGTTTTCCCTTCGATATAGACGCGCTCTGAGGTGGCGTCATTATAATAACAATCCGCCATTCGGCTTCCAACAATTTCCTTGCTTAGCTGCGGTCTGCGGTCCTATTATTTTGCTATGGATGACTCCATTCTCCTACAGGAACTTGAAACTCTCGCCGAAGGGCTGGATATCGAGGTGCGCTACGACGATTTTGAGGGCCGCGGTGGGCTTTGCCGCTACGGCGGCAGGTCCTACTTGATCGTCAACCACGAGCTCGATACCAAGGCCCGCGTGCATTTGTTTTGCCGCGTCCTTTCGCGGCTGCCTCTCGACGCGGTCTTTATCCGTCCCCAAGTGCGGGAGCGGATCGAAAATGTATCGCACGCAGCCGCCTAATCGCCTACAATTCAGCGACTGATCGCGCCCAGCTCCGAGACGGGGCCGCAAACTTTCCCGACAAAATTTCACCGCCCGAAGGGCGGACTGCCCTTCCTTGACAGCCCCTATTTCATGGCCTATTTTTTGCTTTCCTGCCCAAAATCAATACAGAAGGACCACCATGCCCAAAATCAAGACGCACAAATCCTCGGCCAAGCGCTTTAAGCAGCGCGGGTCGGGCCGCCTGAAGCGACGCAACGCCTATGCCACTCACCTTTTGGGCGGCCGCTCGGCCAAGCGCAAACGGGCTTTTCGCAAAAACAACCCCGTCTCGTCCGCAGACCTATCCAATGTTCGCCGCGCCCTGAACCTCAAGTAAGCGAGTTTAACGGAGAATAATCCATGCCACGGGTAAGTCACGCCGTAGCCACCAAAAAGCGAAAGAAAAAGGTACTCAAACAATCCAAGGGTTATTGGGGGGGGCGCAGCCGCCTCTTCCGCACCGCTCGAGAAGCCGTTGACCGCGCGCAAGCCTATGCCTACCGCGACCGGCGCCAGCGCAAGCGGGACTTCCGCCGCCTCTGGATTGTCCGCATCAACGCCGCCGCCCGCCGCAACGGCATGTCTTATAGCCAGCTCGTCCACGGGCTGGACCAAGCCGGCGTTGCCATCAACCGCAAGGTCTTGGCCGATCTAGCCGTGCGCGATCCGGCCGCCTTTGCCGCGGTAGTCGAACAAGCTCGGCCCCACGTCTAAACTCATACTCATCTGACAAAAAGGGGCCGGCGATACGCGCTGGGCCCTTTTTGTTCTATTAGGTCTATGTCATGTTAGAAGAAGTGCGACAATTGGCGTCGGTAGCCGTAGAGGAAATCGAGGCCGCCCGAGACGATAAGGCACTGGAGGCCCTGCGAGTTCACCACCTCGGGCGCAAGAGCCGGCTGCGCCAGATCGCGCGGCAAATCGGCCAGCGGCCCGCCGCCCAACGGCCAGCGCTAGGGCAGGCCACCGCTTGTGCCCAAAAGGCCATTCAGCAGGCTCTAGACGACAAGGCTCTAGCCCTCCGGCAGGTGGCCGAAGCGGCGGCCCTCGACGTAACGCTCCCGGGCCGACGGCCTCTCTTGGGCTGTGCCCACCCCCTGTCCCAGCTAACCGATGAGTTGATCGGCATCTTCCAAGGCATGGGGTTCGACGTGGCCGACGGACCGGAAGTCGAGGACGAGTACCACAACTTCGACGCCCTCAACACCCCGGCCGACCACCCCGCACGCGACCTGCACGACACCTTCTATCTAGAGGGCGGTGGACTCCTGCGCACCCACACCTCCACGGTGCAAGTCCGCGTCATGGAGCAAACGCCGCCGCCGGTGCGGATCATCTCGTTGGGACGCTGCTATCGCAGGGAAACGGTCGATGCAACCCACCACTTCGCCTTCCACCAGATTGAGGGCCTATACGTCGATCACGGGGTCTCTTTCGCCGACTTGAAGGGCACTATTGAGGCCATGGGACGCCAGCTTATGGGCGAGGAGACGCAAGTGCGCTTTCGGCCTCACTTCTTTCCCTTTACCGAGCCAAGCGTGGAATACGATTTCACCTGCATCTGCAAGGGGCAACGCACGAACTGCTCCATCTGCAAAGGGACGGGTTGGATCGAAATCGCCGGAGCCGGCATGGTCGATCCGGCCGTCTTTACAGCGGTGGGCTACGACCCAGACGAATATACTGGCTTCGCCTTCGGCATGGGATTGGAGCGGATCGCCATGATCCGACACGGCATCGACGACGTGCGGCGCTTTCTCGAAAACGACTTGCGGTTCATCCGCCAGTTCTGAGATCTCGGCAATGCCTTATGAAAATCACGTACAATTGGCTTAGGGAATACGTGGACTTCGCCTGGGATTGGCCCGAGCTAGCCGAGCACCTGACCATGGCGGGCTTGGCATTCGAAGGCGTCGAGGATCTCGGCGCGCGCTACGAGGGCGTCGTCATCGGCCGCGTCAATTCCTGTCGCCCACACGAAAACGCCGATCGTTTGACCGTCTGCCAAGTCGATGTGGGGACCGGGGTCAACACCATCGTCTGCGGAGCACCCAATGTCGCGGCCGGGCAAACCGTCGCCGTTGCCCTACCCGGCACCGAGTTGCCGAGGGGCATGCTAATCAAAAAAGCCAAAATCCGCGGCGTCGCATCCGAGGGCATGCTCTGTGCTGAAGACGAGCTCGGGCTGGGCGATAGCCACGACGGCATTGTGGTGCTTGACGAGGGCTTCTCGGTCGGCACTCCCTTTGCCGTGGCCACTGGGCTCGGCGATGTGGTCATCGACTTCGAGGTTACGCCCAACCGCCCGGACTGCCTGAGCCTCTTGGGCATTGCCCGCGAGGTCCACGCGCTCACCGGCAACCCCTTGCGCCCCCCGAACTCACAGGTGCCCGAAAGCGGACCAGCCACCGCGGAAGACGTGCGAATTGACATCGAGGCCCCGGACGATTGCCCGCGCTACGTCGGCCGCATCGTGCGCGGCGTCGAGGTTGGCCCCTCGCCCCAGTGGCTCCAGCACCGACTCCAAGCCGTGGGTCAACGCCCGATCAACAACATCGTCGATATCACCAACTACGTGCTGCTGGAGTTGGGGCATCCCCTGCACGCTTTCGACCTGCACGCCCTAGACCAGCGGCGCATCATCGTCCGACGAGCGCGCTCCGGCGAGACCTTGGAAACCCTCGACGGCACCGAGTGTACGCTCGACGAAGAGATGCTGGTCATCGCCGATGGGACGCGGCCTCAAGCACTAGCCGGGGTCATGGGCGGGGCCCATTCCCAAGTCTCGGCGACCACTGCGGACATTCTGCTCGAAAGCGCGTATTTCGCACCGTCGCGGGTGCGGCTGGCCCGGTCTCGTCTAGGGCTTTTCACCGAGGCGGCCACGCGCTTTGAACGCGGTGCCGATTGGGACGCCCCGGTACAGGCGATTGACCGCGCCGCTCGCCTAATCGCCGAACTAGCCGGCGGCACCGTCGCCCCGGCCCCCTTAGACGTGTACCCCCGCCCCGGCCAACGCCGCCAAATCTCGCTCTGCGTCGATCGCACCAACCAGCTCTTGGCTACGGAGTTAGATTCCGTTGCGATAATCCAGATTCTCGAACGCCTTGGCTGTCAAGCTACATCGGGCCGTTCTCTCGTGGTAACGGTCCCGAGCTTCCGCCCCGACCTGACGCGCCCGGCCGACCTGATTGAGGAGGTCGGCCGCATCTACGGCTTCGACCGCATAGAGGGCCGCCAAGAGGCGTCTGGCCCTTGGATTACCCAGCGCGACCCCGAACTCACCTTTAGGCAGGTCGCTCGGCAGCGGCTCTTGGGCTTGGGTTTGGACGAAGTCGTCAGCAACACAATCGTCGAATCCCGCTGGCTCGAGCGGGCCGGTGCCGCAGGCCAAGCCGCCCGCTTGGCCAATCCGCCGACCGAAACCCAAGATGCCTTGCGCACCACCTTGGTGCCGAGCCTCTTGGATGTCGCGTGTCGCAACTTCAACCAGCGGGCCGCCGGGGTGGCCATTTTTGAACTGGGCAAGTGCTTTGTCGCCGGCGTGGAAAGGGACGCAAGGCCCGAGGAAAGCTGGCACCTCGCCGCCCTGTGGTCGGGCCGCGTCTCAGCGTCTCCCTATCAGGCCGACGCCCGCGAGGCCGACTTTTTCGACCTCAAGGGCTTGCTCGAAGCGCTAGTGGGCGAGGGGAACCTAGGCTTTGCCCGCGCCGACCGCCCCGAATGCCGCTCGGGGCACGCGGCTTGCGTCTCCCTCGGCGGTCAGCCCCTCGGCTGGTTGGGCCAAGTTTCGGCCGACTTGTGCGCGGCATTTGATTTAGAGCGTCAAGTACATATTTTTGAAATATCGTTCGCCGCGCTAGCGCGCCATTGGCGCGGTCGGGAGCGCTCGTTTTCCGCGCTCCCCAAGTTTCCGCCCATCGAGCGCGACTTAGCCGTAGTCGTACGCACAGACACTGCAACCGCCGAACTCATCGCCACCATGCGAGATAGCGCACCCCGCCTCGTCGAATCCATCGAGGTTTTTGACCTCTACCAAGGGGATCAAATAGAAGAAGGCCACAAGAGCGTGGCTTTCGCCATTCGTCTGCGCGACCGCGAGCATACTTTGCAGGACGCTCAGGCCGACGCGGCGATCTCCTCGATGCTCAAGGGCCTCGAAGCGCGGTTCGGCACTCGTTTGCGCTAATCCCAACCCCAATCAGGAGTACAGCCGCCCCAATGGATGTAAACAAAACTTTTGAACGCCTCGAGCACCACATCAACCGCCTGACGGGAGTACTCGAAACGCTCCGCAAGGAAAATGGCGAGCTGCATGGGCAGATCCAGAGCCTAAAAGAAAAAAACGATAGCCTGCAGGCAGACGTCCAAAGCCTCGAAGAAAAAACCAGCGCCGCCCGCAGTGAGAACGAACAGCTCAAAGAGGACAAAGAAGCGGTAAAGGAACGCATCGAACAGCTCCTCAGCCGCTTGGACAGCGCCGTCAGTAGTGAGAACGAACAACTCGAAGCGGCCCACATAACGGTCGAACAGGACAAAGACTCTGAGAAAGGGGTCTAGCATGTCGTCCCAAGTAGTGGTCAAAATATTCGACAAGCACTACACCCTAGGAGTTGACCAAGATCACTCTGCCGAACACGTGCAAAAGCTCGCCGAGATAGTGGACGAACGCATGCACGAGATCAAGCGCGAGGTCAAAGGCGGCTCCCCACTCCAAGTGGCCATCTTGGCCAGTCTGAGCTTGGTGGAAGAACTCCTATCCCTGCGAGAGGACTACGCTTCCGCCGAAGCCGATATCGCCCTGCGGACTTCTCAGCTCACCGCCTCGCTTGGGCACCTTTTCGCCGAAGTGGAAGTTCCCCGTTCCGATAGCTGAAGCAGTATGCTGAGCCGGGTTCGCCCCGTGCTTTGGCCCGATGCCGAAGGCGTCGAGACCAATGAGAAAGAGATACCCATGTTTAATGGGTTTGACTATATAGTCTTAATCTGTTCTGCCTTCGCCCTTTTCGCCGGCGGCTGTCTCCTCGGCTGGCTAGGGAGTGGGCGGACGCGCAACAGCAGACTGCGCAGCACCCAAGCTACTGCCGATCAGATCGTCGCCCGCGCCCGCCAAGAAGCCGAGGTCCTAAAAAAAAATGCCCTGCTCGAAGCGAGAGACGAATGGCACAGCGAGCGCGCTCCGCTGGAAAAGGAGCAAGAGACGCAGAGGCGCGCGCTGCGCGACCTCGCGGCCAAGCTGCTAGAGCGCGAACAGCAACTAGAGCGCAAAATAGACCTGCTCACGAGCAAGGAGCGAGAACAACTCAAGAACGAACAGGACCTCGACCGCCGTGAGGCGGCCATAACTACAGCCGAGACACAAACACAGGACCTTGTCCGCGAGCAGAGTCGGCGGCTGGAAGAGCTAGCGGGCCTCAGCCAGCAAGAGGCCCGGCGCATACTCGTCAATCAGCTAGAAAAAGGCGCACGCCAAGTCGCCGCTCGCAAGGTCCGCGAAATCAAGGACACCGCGATTGCCACGGCCAATCTAGAGGCCAAAGAAATTATCACCCGCGCCATCCAGCGCTTCGCCGGGGAACTGACCGTCGAGAGTACGCTTTCGGTGTTGCCCATCCCCTTCGACGACATGAAGGGGCGCATCATCGGTCGCGACGGGCGCAATATCCGCTCCTTTGAAATGATCACTGGCGTCGAAGTCATCGTCGATGATACCCCTAACATGGTCATGCTCTCGGGCTTTGATCCACTGCGCCGCGAAGTGGCCAGACATACCCTCAAAACGCTCATCCGCGACGGGCGCATCCATCCCGGCCGCATCGAGGAAGTGTACGACAAGACCCGCAGTACCGTCGAGGAGATGATTCGCGAGTCCGGCTCCAAAGCCGCCTTCGACCTCGGCATTCACGACTTGACTGAGCCGCTATTGGAAATTCTGGGCAAGCTCCGCTTCCGCACCAGCTACGGCCAAAACTTGTTGGTCCACAGCAAGGAAGTCGGGTTTTTGGCCGGCATGATGGCCGAGATGCTCGACCTCGATGTAGCACTGGCTCGTCGCGCCGGTCTCTTGCACGACATAGGCAAGGCACAGGACTTCGAGTTGGGCAACGACCTGGCGCAAAGCAGCACCGTGCTGGCCCGCAAGTGCGGCGAAAGCCCTGAAATCGTGCAGATCATCGAAACCCACAGCAAGCCCATGCCCTCGCGCTCGGCCATCGCCGTACTAGTCGAAGCCGCCAACGAAATCTCCACCCACCGCCCGGGTGCCCGCAAAGAAAAAGTCGAGGAGTACATCCGCCGCTTGCACCACATTGAGGAGCTTGCGGCCGACTACGTGGGCGTGAACCAAGCTTTTGCCCTGCAAAACGGCAAGGAGGTTCGGGTCCTAGTCAATAGCGGGGTGGTGGATGACACGTATGCCGAACAACTCGCCGACGAAATCACCAGCAAGCTCGAGCAACAACTCGAATACCCCGGGCAGCTGCGCGTCTGCATCATTCGCGAGATGCGCGCCGAGTCCTACGCGCGGTGAACATTCTCTTCGTCGCCGATATCTTTGCCCAGCCGGGTCGCCGAGTCGCCGCGGCTCTAATCCCCAAGTTAGTGCAACAGCGCGAAGTCTCTCTAGTGATCGCCAACGGCGAAAATGCCGCCGGAGGGTTTGGCCTCACCGACCGCATCGCACACAAGCTGCACAGCTATGGCACCGACATCATCACCAGCGGCAACCACGTCTGGGACCGCCGCGAGTTCATCCCGTACCTAGAGCAGTCAGACCGCGTCCTGCGCCCCTTCAACTACCCAACAGAGGCCCCCGGCATAGGTGCGACCGTCATCGCCGCACGCGGCGGCCCCCCCGTAGCCGTGCTCTGCCTCCAAGGGCGCACCGGTATGCCCACCATCGACTGCCCCTTCCGCACGGGCCGCGCCGAGGTCGAACGCCTGCGCGCAGAAACACCCCTGATCTTTGTGGATTTCCACGCCGAAGCCACGGCCGAGAAAATGGCCATGGGCTTCCACCTCGATGGGCTAGCCACCGCGGTCATCGGCACCCACACCCACGTGCAAACCGCTGATGAGCGCATCCTGCCCCAAGGCACGGCGTACCTGACCGACGCCGGCATGACCGGCACCCGCGAATCCGTGATTGGCGTGCGTCCCGAAATGGCCATCCAACGCTTCCTCACCCAAGTACCCACCCGCTTCAAGCCCGCCACCGGCAAGGCGATCCTCTGCGGCGCGCTCGTCGAGGCCGACGAAGCAAGCGGCCGGGCCACCCGGATTGAGCGGTTGCAGCTAGCCGAGCCTTGACCTCGCCTCTTCAGCGGCCTATTCTGGTGAATTGAAAATTGGGAATTAGTGTGCTCGCCGCGCCTAATTCCATTCCTAATTGATCCCTCGCTTCCCCAACCGGAGTACCTATGTCCTTTCGCGAGCCGATCTTCTGGACCGATCTCGAACACGCAGCCCACCGGCCCTACTCGGTCTCCGAAATCACCAGCCAAGTCAAGGGCCTGCTCGAGGAGAACCTGCCCAAGTGCTGGGTTGAGGGCGAGATTTCCCAGTACAACCACCACAGCTCCGGCCACCGCTATTTCACGCTCAAAGACAACGCGAGCCAGCTAAGCGCGGTGATGTTCAAATGGAAGGCCGGCTCGCTCTCCTTCAGCCCCCAACAGGGCATGCAGGTGCAGGTATATGGATCTATCTCCGTCTTCGAGCGAGGGGGGAAGTACCAGCTCTACGCCGAGCAGATCAAACCCGCTGGCGTCGGCGAGGGGGCCATCGCCTTTGAGCAGCTCAAAAACCGCCTAGAAGCTGAGGGGCTTTTCGCTGAAAACCGCAAGCGACCTCTGCCCCCGTATCCCCGCAAAATCGGCGTGGTGACCTCGCCAACTGGCGCGGCTATCCGCGACATCGTCCAAGTCCTCAACCGCCGCGCCCCGGATATCGAGATCGTCCTCTGCCCTGCTCGGGTTCAAGGCGAGGGGGCCGCCGCTGAGATCGCCGAAGCCATCGCCAATTTGAATCAGCTAGGCGATATCGACGTGTTGATCGTCGGCCGCGGCGGTGGCGCTCCAGAAGACCTCTGGCCTTTCAACGACGAATCCGTCGCCCGGGCCATCTACCAGTCGCCCCAGCCCGTCATCTCCGCTGTCGGGCACGAGATCGATTACACCATCGCCGACTACGTAGCCGACTGTCGCGCTCCAACCCCCTCGGCCGCGGCCGAAATGGTCGCCCGTGAACGCAGTGCTCTGCGCGAGCGGGTCGCCGAGCAACAAGGTCGCTTGCTAGCGGAAATGGAGCGCTACCTCAGCTCCTTAGAGGAGCGGTTGCGCCACTGCGACCCAAGCCGCCTGCGCGCCCGCCTCGACGACCGCTTGCAGCAGCAAAGCCTATATCTCGACGAGCGACGCCAAGCCCTCTCTACTGCTTTCGATTGGTTTTTGCGCACTCGGGTCGAGGGCTTGGCCAACGCCGCCACCCGCCTCGACGACCTCAGCCCGCTCACGAGCTTAGCACGCGGTTTTGCTCTAGTGGAACACGCCGCCAACAAACACCTCGTCCGCGACAGCAACGAGCTTCAGCCGGGCGACAAACTGCAACTGCGCTTTCGCCGCGGAGGCGCCATCTGCTATGTGGAGGAGAAACTCGATGAGTGAGTCTTTTGAAGAATCCCTAGCCGTGCTCGAAGAGAGCGTCCAGCGGCTTGAAGCAGGCGACCTCAAGCTCGAAGAGGCCCTCGAACTATTTGAAAAAGGCGTCGCCGCCTCGCGCACCTGCGGCCAGTGGCTCGACCAGACCCGCGAGCGCGTCCAAGTCCTCACCGCCAGCGCAGAAGGCCAGTTCCGCCTCTCCTTTCTGGACGACGGCGACGACCACTAGCCGCCCCTCGGCCTCGGCCCGATGTTGACTCGCCTCTACATCAAGGACTTTGCCCTCATCGAAGAGGCGGCGATCGAATTCGGCCCCGGTCTCAACGTCGTCACCGGCGAGACCGGGGCCGGTAAATCCATTCTCATCGGCGCCCTCAACTCCATCCTCGGCGGCCCGGTCAATGCCGAGTTGGTGCGCAAAGGGGCTAGCGGGTGTGCGGTGGAAGGTTTTTTTGAACTCAACGACCAAGGCCAAGTCGCGCGCTTGGCCGATCTGGGCGTTCTCTTGGAGGATGGCCAACTCATCCTCCGCCGCGAGATCCGCGGCCGCGGCCGCTCGCGGGCCTTTGTCAACGGCCAGGGCCAGCCAATCAAGCAGCTAAAGCAAATCGGCTCGATCTTGGTTGACCTACACGGCCAACACGAACACCAATCGCTGCTCGACCCCAAGCTCCACGCCCACTTTCTCGACGCGTTTGCCGGCCTCGACGACCAGCGTCGCCTCGTGGGACAGCACTGGCGAGCGTACCGCGATAGCGCGGCCCGCCTCGACCGGCTGCACACAGAGCGCGACGCGCTCGCGGCCGAAGACGCGCTGCGGGCCTTCCAAATAGAAGAGATCCGCCTCCTCGCGCCCCGACCAAGCGAAGAGCCCGAGCTGGAGCGCGAGTTGCAAGTCCTCGAAAACGCCGAGACCCTATCCCAAGGCAGCCTCCAACTCTACGACCTACTCTATCAGCGCGAAGGCGCGGTTTGCGAGGTGCTCGGCCAAGTTCGTCGCCAGCTCGACCAACTCCGCGAAATCGACCTTTCGCTCGGCCCCCAAGCCGCGGCCTTAGAGGAGCTGATCTACGAGGTCGAAGACCTAGCCGGTCAACTCCGCGACTACGCTCGCAGAATCGAGGTGCGCCCCAGGCGAGCCGACGAACTGCGCGAGCGGCGCAACGGGCTGCGCACCCTCAAAAAGAAATACGGCGGCACTCTCGACGCCGTCTTAGAACGCGCCCGCGAGCTTGCGGCGCGCGAAGACCGCGCTGACCGCCTCCGCGACGAGCTGGCCAAAGCGGCTGAACGCCGCGATCAAGCACTTGCCGAATTTGCCACCTGTTGCCTCGCCCTTTCTGCGGCTCGCCAACAGGCCAGCGCTACCTTGTCGCGGTCGCTAGTCGCCGCCCTCGGGGAGTTGGGCATGGCCAAGGCCCAGTTCTACATCGAACTGGCAACCACCGCGGACCCGGAGGGAGTAGTTGAGCGCGACGGGCGTCGCTACGCGGCTGGCGAGCACGGCATGGAGCACATCGCCTTCCACATTTCCGCCAATGCCGGCCAACCACCGCGCCCCCTAGCGCGCATTGCCTCGGGCGGGGAAATTTCGCGCGTGATGCTGGCCCTCAAGGAAGCTGTCGCCGGGCGCGACCTCGTTTCGACCTTGGTTTTCGACGAAATCGACGCCGGTATCTCGGGGCGCATCGCCGCGGCCGTCGGCCGCAAGCTACAAGCCCTCTCTGCGGCGCACCAAGCCATTGTCATCACCCACCTGCCGCAGATTGCCAGCCTCGCCGACCAGCACTTTTCAGTGCGCAAGCAGCAGGTGCAGCAGCGGACCACCACCGAGGTCGTGCTACTCAACGCAAAGGCCCGCGCCGAAGAAATTGCCTATCTGTTGGCCGGCGAGACCATTTCGGATACAGCGCGCCAACACGCCCGCGAAATGCTGCAATAGTCCGGCAATGTTGGCCAATTTCCTCAGCATCCTACGGGTTCTGCTCATCCCCTTCCTACTCCACTTCATCGCCCAAGGGCCGGCAGCTCAGTTCCAAACCGCGTTCCTGCTGCTCATTGCCGGTGCCACGGACATCGGCGATGGTTGGGTTGCGCGGCGCTACGACCAAGTCTCCCGCCTCGGCAAGATACTCGACCCACTGGCCGATAAAATTTTCCTCGGCGGCCTACTCGGCGGCCTAGTCCTCTGGCGCGATTTGCCGCTATGGCTTTTGGGGATGCTCTTGGTCCGCGACTTGGGAATCGTGCTGGTGGGGGGGTTGCTCTTGCGTTCACAGGGGCTGGTCATTGCCGCCAACCGCTGGGGCAAATACACGACCCTCTGCATGGGACTTACGGCCCTCAGCTACGTCCTCGAAGCCCCGACCAGCTTGCGCACGGGATTAGGCATGGCCGCGGCCGCCTTGGTCGTCGTCTCCAGCTTGAGCTACGCGCAGTTCGCGCTCAGGCTCTTGCAACGAGAGCGAACTTGAAGTCAGTTGGGCTGGATCAAGCGACGCCAGCGCAAATGGGCACGCTCGTCCAAGGCGCGACGCCGGGCGTAGCAATTGATCATCTCCAGCACCTTGAGCCGCAAAGCCAGCTTGTGCAGGTCGATTTTCCCGTCTGATTCTCTGCGCGTCATAGCCTAAGTAATAGGGGATAAGGAGGTGAATGGTGAGCGAATTATGCGGAAAACGATGAGGCCAAAACAGTTATCCGCTCAGCCATATCTTTTTTGCTTTTTACTTCAATTGCCGTCGTTTATCAAGTGCGGATTTTGTACAGAAAGCAAACAAAACTGCGGATACAACCCCACAGAATATCATTGGAAATGACGGGCCAGATTGTACAATTGCGAAGAAGAAGCCTATTACGACAGCGAAAAAAACAGAAGATAGGAAAGCCCGAAACTCATATTCATCAAGGGTAGCTGAATTTACCAGCTCGACTTCAATGGTCTCGGGCACGGAAACCAGTATGTTGAGCCTTTCCGCAAATTTTGAACTACTAGGAGGCGAGTCGGAATCGGCCTCATCGTGCGTTACATGAGATTCTGTGTCTTTGCTTGCGTCCTCCATTAAGCCGTTCTCTTTTGTATTTTGGGCCAAATATCATTGGGAAGCCAGCCATCGTATTGGCCTCCAACCATTAAGGGACTAATGACGAAATGTATCTTGGCTTTGGCAGTATAACGCTCGGCTACTTCGATAAGAGCTTCCTTAATCCGTTTCCACTCTTGCGGCCCGGATACCCTAACTATGTAAAAAGTACTGAGGGGACGAACCCAAGAATAGTCGTCTATACACTCTTTTAGCTGAGCGTTGATCTCGCCCCATCCCTCGCTTTCAGGCCCCCACTCCCCGTCTGCATCTCGAATATCCCACGACAAGATAAAGTGCATCATCTTTCCCCTATTTTTTGCTGCCGCACTCTACAGCCCAAACCCAAAGTAGTAGCGCCACTTGTCGATTGGGGCGTCCCCGGGGTCCCTAGGAACCCGGTCGCGATTGAGCGGATGCGCCACTTGTAAATAGGCGAACATGGGGATGCGGTAAAAGGTAAAAAGCTGTAGCCGCAACTCGCCGCCCACGTCGGTCAGGAATTTGTCGGTGTTGGGCCGAGACCGCCATCGCTTTCCCGACCAGAAATCAATGTCCTCAAAGCGCGAGAAGTTGCCCACCACTCCGGCTTCGGCGAATAGCTCGGCGTAGAGCTTGGAAAAGCTGAAGTTGATAAAGCGGCTGCTGATGCGTTCGAGAATCGGAAACCCGTAGCCGATGCGCGCGTAGAGCAGCTTGGTGCCAGAGGCGGTGAAATAGGGATAACCGCTGAGGAAGTTGCGCCCGCCGATATAGTAGCGCAGGGGCCAGTAGAAGCGGCCCTCAAACAGGCCGCCCTCCTCGGTATAGCGAGGCTTGAGCCGAATGTTTTTGTACGCGCCAATTAGCTCGATGTTGAGCGAATTATTGAACGGCAGCCCGATCCGCTCGTTGTACGCGGCCACGTATTCGTTGACCCGCAGGCGGCGCTCGACGCCGACGAACCGATCGCGGGGGACTCCATCGGTGGGCGTTTGCTCGGCCAAAGAATCGGCCACAGTCGGCAGCAGGTAGCGATAGACCAAGGCCAAGGAGCGGCCCGATGGGCTAATCAAGCGGTCGGCCGTGGGGTTGATCTTCTGGTAGCGCCAAGACGCGCTCAAAAGATGGGTGCGAAAAAAGCTGAGGTCGCCGTAGTATTTCAGCGGATCCTCGCTGTCAACCAACAGGGTGTCTTGGCCCAAAAGAGCCGGGGCTAAGCCTAGGGAGTCCGACACATTGACGCCGTCTTGCACCAAATAGATCTGATTTTTGCTGCGGAAGCGGCGCAAGGTCCAGCTCTCGGCGTAGTTGCGCCATAGGTAGAGGGCATTCAACTCGGTGCGCCGGGTCAGCGGCACATCGACGCCCACGGCGAGTTGCCCCAAGGCGGTCTTGAACAAATCTTGGCGACTCGTGGCCTGATAGACGTATTGCTCGACGGCCGGGATGAGCACATTGGAGACCGAATCGACCGGGACCGGGTAGAGAGTGGACGCCGCGAGCGTATCGACCTCGATCTGGCCGGCCTCGAGCAGGTTGTCGATCTCGCGCCGCCGGCCCGCTATGTAAAACGAGGGGTTGAAGGTCCGGTTGTTGCCCACCTGTGGCCGGAGCCGGCGCTCGTAGTAGAAGCCAACATCCGTATTGAGATCTGTGGCGTCGCGTATGTTCTTACCGACAATACCCCAAGCCGTCAGCTCCTGGCCGCCGAACATGTCCCCGGTGCTAAACTGCAAGCCGCCGCTGGCTTGATTGAGACCAAAGGTGTTGCCGACAAACGTGGGGCCGATCTGTAGAATCGGGATGTAGCGCAAGACGTTGCGCCCCCGGTACGACGCGACTTGGTACTGGTCGTCGAGCTTGGGGCCGTCGAAGATGGAGCGGTAGTCGCGCATCGCCACCGGCTCAAAGTGGGTATCGCGCTCGAATTCGCCCATTTTGAAGCGATAGAGACTATAGTCGTTGGAGTGGTAACCACTGTACACTACGCTCTCGTCGGCGGCTACGGTCGGCACAAAGGCCCCGCCAATGACGTTGGTTAGCTGCTCGACTTCGTCGTTTTCCAAGCGATAGCGGTAGATGTTGAAAATGCCGCTCTGGTCCGACGAAAACACAAAACCAGACCCATCGGGCAGCCAGCACGGATCGCGCTCGTCGGCCGACGAGGCAACGACCGCGCGGAACCCCGACGAATCGGGATGGGCAAACGCAACAGTATCGGGAAAGACGTCGATGGTTTCTTCTTCGCCTTCTTCGTCCTCGCCCTTCTTGGCCTTCTCAAAGGTCTTTGGCCGCGGCGGGCTAGCGGCGCGGATCATCGCAATGTCGCGGTCTTCGCCGCGGAACACGCTGAAGAGCAACCACTCGCCGTCGGGCGAGAAGCGCGGTGCGCTGTATTGGGTGGCGTCGTTGTTGTTCGTCAGATAAACCAAGTCCGTGCCGTCGCGATCTATGAGGCCGAGGTTGTTGGTCCCGTCCTCATTGTGTACAAAGGCGATGCGCTGGCCATCGGGGGAAAACGAAGGATCTTTGGCGCGCAGCTTGGCGCTGATGCGGCGCTCCTCGTCTTCGGCCAAATTGTAGATATAGAGGTCGTTAAAGCCGCCCTTGTTGCGGACAAAGACGATCTCCTCCCCGTCGGGAGACCAGCCAATCCGCGTATCTATCCAGCCTTTGAGCTTGGTCTCTTTTTGCGTCTCGAAATCGTAGATCTTGAGGACCGCGATCGCGTAGTCCTGCTTCTCGCTGGTGAGGTACGCCAGTTTTTTGCCGTCCGGCGACAGCGCGGGATGGTATTCGAGCACTCCCTCGTTGACCTCGTCCAACGGCGCACCTTCAAAGAAGCCCTGCCCGCGGAGCTCGGATTCGAGGCGGCCGTAGTTCTCGGCCAAGAAGGCGACCCAATCCGCGTAAAACTGGTCGGCGGAAATGCCCAATACCCGGCGAATGGCCGGGTCGAAGCTCATCGAGCCGACCTGATGCGTCAGCTCATCGACCTTCTCGGCACCGTACTGCTGATGGATGTACACCATCATTGCGTAGCCTTGATTGTACACGAACTCTCCGTAGAACTTGCCCGTGCGGTCCCAGACCGTCCCCATCTCCTCCCACGAGAGCAGATCGTCTTCGAGCACCGCCATCCGCAGCAACATGTCGCGGTGCGAATCCCAAGAGTCATAGCCGAATTTGTGCGCCCCGTACTGGGCGATGCCCTCGGTCCAACCGCGCGGGGTGTTGAGATGGTACAGTGGGAACTGAAACGTAATGTCCGGATTGGCGTCGAAGCGCGAGACCGAGAGCAACGCGAACTGGAAAGGCCATTTCTTGCGCGCTTTGTTGAGCGTAATGATGTGCGTCAACTCGTGCGTGACCACGTTTTTGATCCAATCGTGACTGCCGCGCAACTCGAAGTCGAGGCTAGTGGCCCAAATGGCCATGGTATTGCTGTAGTAGTTGGCCCAACCATTACCTAGCACATCGGAGTTGTCGAGGACGATGACGTGGATGGTGCGAAAATCATCGTAGTAGTTATAGGCCGCCGCCAAGGTAGGAAAGACCTCCTCGCAGGTCTCGGCTACTCGGCGCGCAGTACCCTCGGCCCCAAGCGAGAAATGAACCCGGAAGTGATCTGTGACGATGGTTTTTATCTGGGCCTGGGCTGGTCCGGCGAGGAACAGCGCGGCAATGGCGGAAAAAATCGCTCGGCGCAACGGGTATCCCTTTCGCAAAAAGGCGACCAGCAGCCAATTGCCAGTCGCTCTACAAGTTGCTAGGAAAATACTGGAGACTATACGCCCCGTCAAACAGCACAGAGGCCGCTTTCACGCGGCTGCGCCGTTAGTTATTATACCTAACCATGTATTACACCATCCATCACACCCAAGACCTCAATCCTCCCGACGCCGATTGGGAGCGTCCCCAATGGCAGGCGGCCGAGACGCTGGAGATTGCCCACTTTTCTTGGCAGGATTCCGGCCACCGTCCCCGCACTCAGGCGCGCGTGCTCTACAACGAGCGGGGACTATCCATCATCTTCCGCGTTGAGGATCGCTACGTCCGCGCTGTGGCCGAGCGCTTCCAAGATTCGGTCTGCACCGACTCCTGCGTCGAGTTCTTCGTCGCGCCCCTGCCCGACTCGCAAGCCTACTTCAATTTCGAGGTCAACTGCGGCGGCACCATGCTCCTGCACCGCTGCCCTTCAGCCGCAGAACGCTCTCAGGGCCGAGCGACCGAAAACGTCAGTGATGCCGACGGTGCGACCATCCGCATCGCCACAACGCTTCCCCGGATCGTCGAGCCAGAGCGCACTGCCCCCACGACTTGGGCAGTCGAATACCGCGTTCCCTTCGCCCTCTTCGCCCAGTACTTCGGTACCCAGACGCCAGTACCCGGCACGCACTGGAAGGGCAACTTCTACAAGTGCGGCGACCACACCTCCCACCCCCACTGGGGTACTTGGGCACCCGTGAATACACCCAACCCCAACTTTCACCAGCCAGATTTTTACCAGCCGCTCGTATTTGCCTAGCCCAACCCCGTGGCTGTTGCCAGTACGAGGGCTTGCCCTACGATGGGACTCGCCGCGCACAGATAGGCCGCTCAGGCGTCGTGTATCTAGGTGCTCAGTCAAAAAGAGGCGTACTGTAGGACGGCGAGCGGGCAAAGCGCTTCAGCCCAAGGTGCAAGCGAGCCTGAGCCGCTGGTCCCAAATGCACTTCGAGATACGGGTCCTCTACCTCAATAGACTGCTCCTCGCCGTCTTCATTTTCGAGCTGGGCGCAAGTGAATTGATGCTCGCCAAAGGAACCGGCTTGCAACAGGACGGGGCGGCCTTCCACTGGGTCCGTATTCACCAGCGTCAAGCTGACCCCATCGGCACTGACCCGATCAACTAGGGCCGCGACGTATTCGGGCAGACCGGGGCGGTGGCGCGACGGATCGAAATAGCGCACATGGGCCTGGAGCATCCCGCCGTTGTAGATCGCCGCTGGCGTGCCTAAGGCCATCTGGATCAGGGCTTCGGGCAGCACGGGATTGAGCCTCTGGAAGTGGTAGCACTCGCGCGTCTCGGGATCGCTGTCGTCGTTTTCTAGGCGATTTAGACTGTGGCAGATGCTGGAGTAGGTCGAGTCGAGCACCTGATTGGCGTAGCCGGGGTTTTTGCCCTCGATAAAGGCGAACCAAGCCGTCGGCGGACAGATGCCGGCTTTGGCAGCACCCCAGTCGGGGGGCAGACCGGCAAAAGCGGTGCGGTCGAGAAAGACTTCGTCGAGGCGGGCCAAATCCCGCTCGCTTTGGCTCAAGTAATATAAATGAATGTACAGATAGGGGTCGGGCGGCCGAAAATCAAACCAGCCCTGGTCGCCGTGGCGGGCCGGTACCTTGACGAGGCCGTCCTCCTCGCGCCGATGTTCCCAGAGCATGTCGAGCTGCGAGCGGGCCAAGTCCAAATGGGAATCATCGCCGGTCATAAGTAGGGCGCAACTGCCGGCCACCAAGGCCGGCTCGACGATATTGCGCGCTCCGTGCGGCCAGCGCCAGCCGTAGTACCCGCCCCACCACTTGCCGTCCATCAACTCGCCAATGGTTCCCCCAGGCCCAATGTTATCGGGCAGAATGCCGCCGTTGGCCTTGCATCGCTCCTCCCACGCCTGCAAATAATCGAGCACCCAAGCTTTGTATTGGTCGGCACCGGTGTAGAGATAGGCGTTGGTGATCAAGCTGGCGACGCTCAAGTTGAGGGGCACATCGCCGCGGGTCATGCGCTGGTTAATCAAGTCGAGGACCCGGGCGAATACTTCGTCGTCCGTCCAATCGACCTTGAAGAGCGGGTCGGAGCTGTCGGCACCTAAAATATCCTCAAAGGGCGCTAGATAATGGGCCAAGATGGGCCGGTGATAATCCCAATCAACCTGAGTGGTGACAAAGCGCGGCCCCTTGCTGCCGTTGAGCGGCGAGCGGATCATTTTGCGCTGGGCGTCCCAATTGGGTGCCAGCAGGTCGGCACCGGTGTACATGGCGGCGTAGCGCAGGGCGCGGGTGCGGTTGATGTGGTGCTTGGGATCGGACAGCGCCAGATAGTAAATGTAGGTATAGCTCTCGGAGTGGTGGAACCAGTCAAAGCCAGTGACAAACTCGCGCTCAACCGTGCCGTAGTTGGCGTACTGCCAAGTGATGGCGTCCCACTCCTTGCAGGCGATCTGGTAGATGTGCTCGCCGCCGCCGAGCAGGTAAAACAGGGGGAACGATAGGAAGGCCTCATAGCCATTGTCCGTGCCGTCCATGCTGGTCCACTCCGTGCGCTGGATCAGGGTGCCGTCTGGACGGGTACTGTGCTCGACAAAGGGGCGGGCAGCGCGGTCCATCAGGGCGATCAAGTCGCGTTGGCGCACGGCCCAATGGGGCGGATTCTTGCGGGTCTTAGCGGCAATCGATACGCGGGTCATTTTGGGTTCCTCCTAATGGTCAGCACCTTGTACGAGAAGTGAATTATTCAGGTCGCAAATCCGTGTACCGCTCTCCTCGTGGCCCTCCTTCCCCGCGCACTAGAAACACCGGAATCGGATGTTGGTCCATGTCAACCCAAGCAGTGTCTGTGCTGCAGTAGCGAATCGTATAGCCGGCGCGCCGGCGCCTACTCTCATTGGCCTGACTGCCGTGCAGAATGTAGGAATCGTGGATGGACAGACTACCGGCCTTCATCTCCATCATCACGGCCTCGGCTTCCATTGCGGGAGTACCCAAGACCTTCTTTCTCAGCATCTCGGTCTCTTCCGCCGGCACGGTTTCCAGCTCCTGATAGCCCCGGTGTGAGCCGGGTATGATGCGCATGGCGGCGTTTTCAGCATCCGCGTCATCGAGCGCCAACCACACTGTCGCCACATCGGTGCCGTGGACGCTGGGCCAGTAGTTATTGTCTTGGTGCCAGCCCACGCTGGTCCCATCGCCCGGCAGCTTGATGAACATGCTCGAATAGACGAGAATCAGGTTGGGACCCAAGACGGCTTCCACCGCGTCGAGCAGGAGCGGATAGCGGCAGACCTCCAGCCAGAACACCTCCTTGGTGTGCGGCTCGCCGTAGTATTGATCGCGGTCGAGAAAACCCGCCCGCACACCCACCTCCAGCGAATGCTGCATGGCTTCGACTGCGTCTGGCCCGAAAATATCGGGAAAAAAGCAATAGCCTTCGGCGGCAAAGCACCCGGCATCGGTATTCAGCACGATAAGCCCCCTCGCAAATTGCGGACGAATTTATGTACGCAATAACGCACTGATTCACCAATTTTGCAACGGCGGCGACCGGGGCCGGCTTTTCAAAAGTGTTAGAGAATCAGAGGGCCTCTTAACAATGGCGCGTTTGGCCGGGCCATTCATACATGGTACTCCTTAAATTTTGCGATTATTTATAGCGAAAATTAAAGGAGTTGCCGCACAGCGCTTTATGGCTGTAATTTTCGGCGGTTGCCGGTGCAAACATAAACGGCGCGGCAGTGGGCCATAATGACAATGATAAGACAGAGCACTCTATACGGGGTCCAAGTTGTCGCAGGATGGTTTTTTGTTTTGGTAGCCTGTGCTGAGCAAGAGCAGGCGGCCAGCACCCAGCGCATGGCTGAACTCCTAGAAGACATAGCCGTCAATGTCGATCCCGCCACGCATCCTTATGTGAATTTGGACCGAGCTGCCTATTTCCGCGCTCGGTTGGACCACCTACGCCAGTCCGGTGCGGCTATCAATCCTCAGAGACGAGAGCAAATCCTGCAAGCTCGCTTTTCCCTTGCCAACGAACTGCTGCAAGCCGGCCAATCCGACCGAGCAGTGCAGGAGTACCGGCAACTACAGACTGTGGTCCACCATCCGCGGCTTAGGCATTCTCTCCAGCTACTAGTGGGCTTGGCTTATCTCCGTTTGGGCGAACAAGAAAACTGCATTGTGCAACACAATATAGACTCTTGTCTAATGCCGATCCGCGGCACTGGAGTGCATCAAATCAAGCGCGGATCGAGCGCCGCTGTCGAGGAATTTTTGCGAGTTCTGAGCAGAAATCCAAGCGATTTGTCGGCTCGTTGGCTGCTCAATATCGCCTATATGACGCTGGGACAGTATCCAGAAGAGGTGCCGCAGAACTTGCTGATACCACCCGAAGTCTTCACCTCTGACTACGATATTGGGGGGTTTCGCGATGTCGCTCCCCAGTTGGGGCTGGATGTGGTGGGACTTTCGGGGGGGGCCATCATGGAAGACTTTGACGGCGATGGCTATCTCGACATCGTGGCTTCATCTTGGGGACTGCGCGACCCACTCCGCTACTTCCGCAACCAAGGCGACGGCACCTTCGCCGATCGCACACAAGCGGCAGGCTTGGAGGGTATTGTGGGTGGTTTGAATATCTGCCAAGCCGACTACGATAACAACGGCTATGCGGATGTGCTGGTGCTGCGCGGCGCTTGGCTCGACGAGGGACGTTACCCCAACTCGCTGTTGGCCAATCGGGGAAATGGGCGATTTTTCGATGCGACCGAGGCCGCCGGCTTGCTCACTTTCCACCCAACGCAGACAGCCGCTTGGGGCGATTTTGACAACGACGGTTGGATCGACCTATTTGTCGGCAACGAATCACAGGGGCGAGCTACTCATCCGTGCGAGTTGTTCCGCAACAAAGGCGAAGACTCTGGGCGCGGAGTGTCGGCGGTACAATTCGTTGACGTGGCCGCGGCAGTGGGACTCGATGTGGTCGGATGGACCAAAGGAGTAGTCTGGGGCGACTACAACAACGATGGACAACTGGATCTGTACATCTCGCGTCTGGCCCCCCAAGAGTCCAATCTGCTCTTTCGCAATCAGGGGAGTGGGCGTTTCGCCGATGTGACGGCCGCGGCCGGTGTAGCCGGGCCGCCCTACAGTTTTCCGACTTGGTTCTGGGACTACGACAACGACGGGTGGCAGGATCTATTCGTCGCCGGTTTCAAGGGCGAGGTAGCAGATGTGGCAGCCGCTTATTTGAGCTTGCCGCACCGCGCCGAAGAGCCCCGTCTATACCGCAACAACGGCGACGGTACTTTTAGCGATGTCACGCGCCAAGTAGGGCTCGCCGAGCCCCTCCTAGCCATGGGCAGCAATTTTGGCGACCTAGACAACGACGGGTACCAAGATTGTTATATCGGCACCGGCGACCCGTATATGGCTACGCTGGTCCCCAATCGCATGTTCCGCAATGCCGACGGCAATTTCTTCCAAGACGTCACCACCTCGGGCGGCTTTGGGCATTTGCAAAAGGGCCACGGTGTGGCTTTTGGCGATATTGACCACGATGGCGATCAAGATATTTTTTCGGTCATTGGCGGGGCTTTTACCGGCGATACCTATCAGAACGTCCTCTTTGCCAATCCGGGCCACGGCAATCATTGGATCAAGGTTCGGCTCGAGGGCCGGCGTACCAATCGGGCCGCCATTGGAGCACGCATAAAGGTGAGCGTAAACACCGCATATAGCAGCCGCGACATTTATTCCACGGTGACCAGCGGGGGCAGTTTTGGCGCCTCCAGCCTACAATGCGAAATAGGCTTGGGACAGGCTGAGTCTATCCGGGCCATTGAAATCGTCTGGCCCGCCAGCGGGGAAGTGCAGGTTTTCAACGATATCGAAATGGACCAAAGCATATACATCCGCGAAGGTGATGCGCGTCCGACTCGCTGGCAGTTCAAATCTTTCGCCATGGCCCCGGGCAACGGGTCGGACGGGATGGCACACACCCACTAGCCTCCCCGGCCCGTGCGGCAAGACTCGCGGTGCTCTTTAAGAGAGGATAATTGCTCCATGTACTTTCCAAGTCTGCACAAGACGTCGAGTACCATTCGTCGAATCGGCCATGCAGTTTCATTGATAGGTACCCTGTACCACATTGGAGCCGTGCATGGACAGGATGTGGGGGCTTCCTCAAGGAGCCAAGAGCATTATAGACTCGGTATAAGCCATGCCCAAAAGGGCGACTATGAAAGCGCGGAGAGCGAGTACCGGAAAGCGATAGAGTTAGATGCCAATAATATCTATCCGCACGACGGCCTCGGTTTCATCTACGCCCTACAAAGCCGATTGGGCGAGGCGGAAGAGGAATTTGCCAAGGTACTCCAGATTGATCCGGGCTACGCACCAGCACACTACAAGCTGGGTAAAATTTTTTTTATTCGCCAAGAGTACGACGAGGCTTTCGATTCTTACCAAAAGGCCATTGAGGCTGACCCCAAGTACTTTCCCGCCCACCACGGCCTAGGTGTCATCTACGTGCAGACCCAAGAGCGGGCTCGAGCAGCAGAGCATTTCAAAGCAGCTATCGAAATCAACCCCGACTACGGCCCCTCTCGCTACCGGCTCGGGACGATATATCTAGAAGAAGGGGACTATTCTCAAGCCATAGGGGAATTGCGGCAGGCGGCCAAGGTAGTTGCCAACGAACCATCAATCCACTTTGTCCTGGGGAACGCCTATATGGCAATAGGCAAGCTTTCAGAGGCCGCAGAAGCATTTCATCGGACATTGCAACTCGAGCCGAGTTGGGCCGATGTACACGATAAACTGGGCTTGGTTTACACCGATCAGTCCTTGGCCCTGCTGGGGGCTGTCATGGCGGACCAAGACAAGCTAGCCGCCGCCGTCGAGGAACATCGCAAGGCCGTGGAATTGGCCCCTGAAAACGGTTGGTTCCAGCACAATCTGGGCATGGCCTATGAACGCCAGCGACAGTACGACCAAGCAGCGGAGCAGTTCGTCAAGGCACTCGCCGTCAATCCCGATATGGCCTACACTCGTTACCGGCTCGGCATGATCTACTCAAGAGACAAAAAATACCAAGAAGCTATTGGGGAATACCAGCAGGCCATCCGGCTCGAGCCCGACCGGTCGATTTTCCATTGCGCCTTGGGGGCTGTATGCGCCAAGATCGGCAGAGGGGAAGAGGCGATTGGCAAATTCAAAAAAGCCATCGAACTCGACTACTATAATGCCGAAGCACATTTCGGTCTGGCCAATACCTATCTGAAACAGGGCAGAGGCGAGGAGGGTGCCAAGGCGATGGAGATCTTCAAAAAACTGCGCGAAGGCAATATAGCAGATATGGAACAACGGGTCGTCTTAGTGCCCGACAATCCAAAATTCCACGGCGAATTGGCCGCTCATTATACTCAACAGGGCAGATATATAAAGGCGATCAATGAGTACAAGCTAGCCATCGGTCTCGAGCCGCATAATCTCGAGTACCGCCAATTGCTCAAAGATGCCTACATCAAAGCAGGGCGCTATCGGGAAGCGGAAGAGCAACAGGAGATTATCCAGAGCTTGGACGCCAAACAAAAGCAGGCGCACAACCCATAGGGGCCGCTGGTTTATATGCACTTCTTTTTTCTAATCCTTATTTCCTCCCGGCTTTTAGCTGTCGAAGGACGGGAAGTAGAGAGGCGAGTCCAGTTCGTGGATGTAGCGGAGGAAGTAGGGATTGTGGCGCAGAACGTCTCTGGGGATAGCGAGCAGACGTACTTGGTCGATAGCATGATGGGAGGATCGGCTTTTTTCGACTACGACCAGGACGGTGATTTGGATTTGTACATCTTGAACGGGTCGAAAGTGGTTGGCTTTCCAGACCAAGAGCATCCGCGCAATACCTTTTATAGAAACGAGCGCGGTAAATTCGTCGATGCTACCGACGAAGCGAACTTGGGCGACGCTGGCTGGGGGATGGGATGCGCCGTCGGCGATTACGACAACGATGGCGACTTGGACATTTATATAACCAACTACGGCAGGAACGTACTGTACGATAATCGAGGCGACGGGACTTTTGCCGATGTAACCGAGTACGCCCAAGTAGGAGACGAGCGGTTCAGCACAGGATGCGCCTTCCTCGATTACGACGGCGACGGCTATCTAGATTTGTACGTAGCCAACTACGTCGATTTCAAGCACTTTCTGCAGACCACTCCCAATAAGTCCTATATGTGGAAAGGCTTAAGGGTTCACTTCGGACCCCGCGGCATGAAGGGGAGTGGGGATAGCCTGTATCGCAACCAAGGCGACGGGACTTTTGCCGATGTGACCGTGGAGGCGCGGGTGGTGGACCAAGATAAGCTCTACGGTATGGGCGTGATTGGCGGCGATTACGACCGGGACGGCGATGTGGACATCTATGTGGCCAACGACACTGGGCCCAACTTCCTCTATCAAAACCAAGGCGATGGCACCTTTGCCGATGTCGGCTGGATGATCGGCGCTGCCTATGGCGAAAGCGGCGAGGCTCAAGGCTGTATGGGCATTGCCTATGGGGATTACGACAATGACCTGTACCAAGACATATTAGTCACCAACTTCTGGGAGCAGACCAATACGCTTTACCACAACGACCACGGCGCATTCTTTTCCGATCTCAGCTTTGACGCTGGCGTGGGCAAAGAAAGTTTCCAGTTTTTGGCTTGGGGCACTGAGTTTTTCGACTATGACAACGACGGCGATAGAGATATTTTCGTGGCCAATGGCCACCTCTTTCCACAACTGGACAGGGCCAATCTAGGCACTAGCTATGCCCAGACCAATCAACTCTTTGAAAATTTGGGCGATGGCACCTTCGTCGAGGTATCGCAGCTATCGGGGGAGGGCTTGGGGATTAAAAAAGTGAGCAGAGGGGCTTCCTTTGGGGATTACGACGATGATGGGGATTTGGACATATTTGTGCTAAATATAAACGATCGCCCCACTTTGTTGCACAACGACGGTGGCAATGAGAACAACTGGTTGATGGTCAAAACTATAGGAACTGAAAGCAACAGGGACGGTATAGGGGCTAGGATTGAGGTCCGCTGTGGAGAGGTCGCGCAAAGTGCCGAAATCCGGAGTGGCGCTAGCTATCTTTCGCACAATGACTTGAGGGCCCATTTCGGCTTGGGGCAGACAGAGTCCATCGACTCGTTGGTAGTGCGCTGGCCAAGTGGCCTAGAAGAACGGTTTGAAAATCTCGCTGCCAATAGGCTCGTGGTGCTTCAAGAGGGCGAGGGCATTGTCAACCTAGACGGAAAGGGCAACTCGGGGGACGCTACGCCTAAATAAAACCATAAACGATCAACGCCGGGGGCCAAAAGTCAGCAATTAGCTTGCTCTTCTGGTACTTTCTCTTTATCATAACTGCGATTTTCCTGCAAAAATTGTGTGTTCACTGTTTATTCCGTAGCTTCGCTCGCCATGCCACTGAAAAATTATTTGAAAGGAGGAGATGGAAAACCCCTTAAGTACCAACCACTCAAAAAGCAGTTTTCTCACCAAGAAAGGATTTCGGTGATGAGCAGAGTAATGAGTTGTAGCTTCTTGGCATTGAGTCTTGTCCTTTTTACCGTCGCTTCCAGTTCGGCTCACCTACGGGCAGACAGAAACTGGGCCGCTGTTCAGGTGCCTATTGGCGTCGATGGCGTAAGAGATGTCCAGATGGACGGCGACATAAGCGAATGGGACAACGTACCCTCAATCTTCTGGGTGACCCATGAGGATCTGATCGAGACCGTCACCGGCACCCAAGGGGACCCCGACCCTTCCAACCTAGCTGAGCGCATCATTTTCGGCTGGAGTCCAGTGACCAACATTTTGTATTTCATGGAGGAACGGTTCGACGACCTCTTTTACGGGACCATCGAGAACAATTTCGATACCGTCGAAGTTACCTTGGACTTTGACCACAGCGGCGACGCCATTTTCCAAAATGTACAATCGGCGGATTTGGACCCGGAGAGGTGGGAAGGGGCTTTGTCCCAGAATTACCGCTACCAGCTACATCAAGAAAATCACATGTGGCTCTGGGGTGGAGCCCCGTGGGCTGGAGTCGAGCCTTATTCTGGCGCCAAATGGAGTTTTGAAGGCGATATCAACGGCGGGGCCGGAACCCTGTTCATGGAGATGTGGTTCACTCCCTTCGACGATTTGCCTACCAGCTCTTCGGGCATAGATGACGAAGACGTGATCGTCCACACTATGGCAGCGGGCGAAATCATGGGGATCGGCTTTGCCGTTCAGGACGACGACGACGGTGCTGAAGGCAACTATAACGGCTATTGGACCAACAGCGGCGATACGGAGCTCTACTTCAAAGCTACCGCTATGGTTGACTACGTCCTGCTTCCCTATGATGAGAGCATCTGGGTAGCGGGCGAAGACGTGAGTAGCGCTGTCGAGTCGGATAGCTGGGGAGCTATCAAGGCGAGTTTCTCCCGCTAAGTAGAACAAGTAAGAGAAAAATGAGCAGTTCAGGGGGCGAGGTCATCTTCGCCCCCTTTTTTAATAATTTTGCCAAAGGATTGGCATGGTCCCACCTAAGTCAATAGGCTTGCTCCTACTCGCTTTGCTGGGTATCGGCTTCTGGCCCCCCAATGCCTCTAGCGTGATTATCTATAGGATTGGCATGCCCTTTTCAACAGCAGAAAAGGACAGCCTTGAAAGCCTCGGCATCGATTTCAGGGAAATTGACTGGACAGCCTCCCAACTGCAGGATGCCCTCGAGTTGGACTCTTTGCAGGCGGGTTCACTACAACCCAACTACTTTGATGAGGACGAGGACATCGCCGCAACCCTCTTGAGCCGAGACGGCTGGGTGCGAGTAAAGCTGTTTGCCAATCAAAATAAACTGATCGGACAGGCGATGATCGATGCAGATCCGACTACGGCCCTTACCTGGCCAGCTATAGCTCCGGAGAGTTTCCAGGTGAGCCATATTGGCACTGAACAAGTGACTTTTGATTTAGGCGGTCGATTTCTCATCCGAGAGGTGAGATTTCGCCCTCTGGCGGAAAAACCAGAGCACTTTTTGGAGCGGCTATCCATTGGTGCCTTCGACAATAGACTAGTCAACATCGCTCAAAACGTTCCCTATTTCCCCCCCATAGCAGAAGTAAAGGAAAACACCGAACCCGAAGTCAGCGTGATTCTAGATCCTCCCATATCGACCCAAACGGTCCAATTGCTGATTTTTCGCGAAACACCCAAGGAGATAGGGCTTGCCGCTTTTGAACTCTACGGAGGTGGTTTCTTGGGCCAAGCCTCCTATGAATCCGAAATAATCGCATTGGACGATCTGGCCAGTTGGGGCGAGATCCGCTGGTCGGGCCGACAGGATCCCGACGCCCGGGTCGAGATCCGCACTCGGACGGGAACAGACCCACATCCCGATGTTTTTTGGCAACTGCGACCCGAGCAGCGAGACAGCGTGCAATTTCGCGATGGCGGTGGCGATTTGACCCTGAGCGAATACAAGCGCCGGTACAGCAAGCTGCTCGACGTTCTCAAGCCGGTAGAACCCCGGGATAGAGTGAGCCCCGATACGGAAAACTGGAGTTTCTGGTCCAGTCCCTATCTGTTTGAAAGCTCGGGGACCAGC
Source organism: uncultured Latescibacterota bacterium (assembly GCA_958295495.1). Lineage (GTDB taxonomy): Bacteria > Latescibacterota > UBA2968 > UBA8231 > UBA8231. The sequence goes on along the minus strand of OY282352.1, from coordinate 3,380,179 downwards.
ATCGTTTCTCCTAGTCCTCGCCAATTTTTACAACTCAAAGTGGACTTTTCTTCTACTGTCGAGGATGGAGGCAAGATCGATTATGTCGAGTTCAAGGCCTCCGTGCCGCCGGCTGTGCGCGGCTTGGTAGGGGAAATTTTCCCAGTGGAGACCCAAGTAGGGGAGGTGACGCACTTCACCTATTTTATTCGACCAACCATCCGGGCCAGCGACAGGGGTTTTGACGGCGTGGAAATTTCCACGCCCTCGGGGGTGGTTTCGGTCGATTCGCTGCGCATAGACGCGATCAATTACGACAATTTTTTCTGGACGAAAACGGCGGATGGCTTGGGCTTTGAGATCGACTTTCCGCGCAAGCTGGAACCGGCCGACAGCGGGGCTCTGATCGAGGTGGTGTTCAACGCACCGGTACTGCGGGAAGTAGGTACGCTGTTTACTGGTAAGGTGTTCAACAGAGCCGAGCCAAACGAGGTACGCCAGCGCATCAACCCGGGCAACGCTGCCGACGAGATTGAGAGCGACGGAATTTCGGTGAAAGCACCGCTGATTAGTTCACTGGTCTCTGCACCGCAAATTGAGCCCAATCCCTTTACGCCCAACGGCGATGCCATCAATGACGTGGCGCATATTTCCTATAAGCTCTTGCGGGTGACATCTCAGGTTCCAGTCTCCGTGGAAATTTTCGCCTTGTCCGGCCGGCTAGTTAAGCAAATATACGCCGGGGACATTTCCATCGGAGAGTATTCCCACCCTTGGGATGGGACAGACCGCTCCAACCGGCTGGTCCCCCCGGGACTATACGTGTATCGAATAGCGGTAGATATCCAATCGGAAGAGGGTATCAAGAGCGGTGTTATCGCCGTGGCCTATTGATTGTTAGTCGCCCCCTAGGTGAGTAAATACGTGGGAGATCCAATGGCATGGCAGAGAACACTCAAGCTGGTTAGCACTAGCTTGGCCTGTCTCTTAGGTAGGATGATCCTAGGCGAAGTGGCTTGGGGGCAAGAGGGCTTTTCTATCCAAGACGGCGCAGCTATCATCGAGTCCAACGATCACTGGGCTCGCTGGCAGTCGGTGGCAGAGACCATCCAGATCACTGAGGAAGGCGTGAAACCGGCCTTTATACGCAAGAGCACCAAGCTCGAAATAGAGGGTGCTGAACAGGTAGTCCCCGGCATTAACGCGGTTCTGAATGCCTCCGAGTTCGGCGGCGGGATATGGGATGCTGGCTCCAATCGCTTGAGCGCAGAAAACCTCATGGACGGCAGGATGGACACCTACTGGGAGCCGGACACTTCCGCCCCTATTAGGGATTGGTGGGTGCAAATCGATTTAGGGCGGGCCGTATCGGCCAATAAGATCGTCCTCAAGTTTGTCGGGGAGGATTTGGGAGACCCCTTTCTCCAATTCAAGGTTCTCACCTCTCAGGGGGAGACGATCATCGGCCCGCTGGTGTACAGGAAACGCTTCTCAACGAACAAGCCCATCAAGAATGAACGGGTCTTTGAAGTCGATTTGACCAGCCAGTTGCCCACCAAATGGACACAGGTGCGCGGGGATTTTACCGGCGATGTGATCAGATTCGTCTCGGTCGGCGTCACGGACAGCGATTTTGGCAAGGCAAGACAAGTTTCCCAGTCCGTTTATGAAGGTCTCGACCCCGACCAGCAGGGCGACATAGAATACTTCCGCCGAGAAACCTCGGGCCGGCTGCGATTGTTAGAGGGACGCGAGGATTGGGAGGCTTTGGCCGGCGAGGACAGTCAAGGCCCTGTCGTTTACCACCGCCGCGAGTTGCCTCGATTGGCGGAAGTGGAAGTCTGGTCCATCGGCGACAATATCGGCATTGGCGTACTGGAGCGGGGTGGCAAGGTGACGAGTTGGGAAAACAACGGAGCTGAGGGTGTGGTGGTAGATGGAGTAATATATAGTGTAGAAAAGGCGTTGTACTGGCCCGCTCAAGGAGGGTACAATCCCGACAGGATGCTGCCTTCGGAGCCGCCCGATGTCGAGCGCGCCTTAGTGGTGGATCTGGGAGGGGCCTTCTTCTTGGACAATATCCGCGTACTCCATGCCAGCAGTAGACCCCCCGGGCCTTTCCGTGCCTACCGCATTGAAGTATCAGATGGCTCCACCAATGCCGGTGGGAGTCTGGCCTGGAAAACCGTGGGATCGCTCGACAATATCAATGGGAACGAGTCGTACCACGATTTTAAGTTCCCACTCACCAAAGTCGAGCATTTTTCTTTCACCTATAAGCTCCATGTAAGGGCCGGACGCCACGGCTTGTCAGAGATTCAGTTTTTTGGTGAGGGGTACATGCCCGAGGCCCGGATCGAATCGGTCTTTGACGGGCCTTCGGCGTTCATAGAATTGGGGGCCACTCCCCAAAATTTGGCGTCTATAGAATGGGATGCGGATGTACCGCCGGGTACGGATATTATTCTTCAGACCCGAACCGGCAATACGGTCAAAACGACTACGCTCTACTATAAAAAGAACGGTGAGTTGTTTCCGGGCACCGAAGAAGAAGCAGCGGAAGCGCACGCTACAGATAAAAAATTCTTTGGGGATGCCTCTGTTGGACCCGTCGTTACCCAGACCAACCCGGGCAGCGATTGGAGCAGTTGGAGTCAACGCTATTTCAATTCGGGAGACAAAATCACCTCGCCTAGTCCGCGTAAATTCGTCGCCATCCGAGCGACCTTTCTCACGGAAAATCCTCTCGTGGCGGCTACACTGCGTTGGGTGAAACTCAATTTTGTAACGCCAGTCGCCAAAACGATTGTTGGCGAGGTCCTGCCCGCCCAACTCGAAGCGATTGGCGCTGAGCAATCGTTTTCCTATTTCATCCGCACGACCTTCGAGGCGGCTAACGAGGGATTTGACGAGATTCTCATTGCAGCTCCCTCCGGCGTCGAGATGAAATTCAAGCAAGCCCATCTGAGCCTCACAGGGCAGCCGACTCAAACTTATACCGCCCAAAGCGAGGGTTTTGAGGTCGTAGTCGGTGATTCCGATTCGCTTTGGGTGCGTCTGCCCACTCCCATAAAGACGACCGGCGGGGCCGCGTTGATCGAGCTTCAGTTTGCGGCGACCACGTTCGATTTTACCACATTCTTCAATGGCTCTATCGGCCATTCGGCCATTCCCAATTCGTGGCAAAGAGTGGATCCGGGCGATGCGAACGAGACCACGGATAGCGAAAAAACCGTGATTCTGGCCCTTAACAGAGGTGCTGTACTGGGGGATATCGAAATTAAAAATAAAATCTTCACCCCCAACGGCGACGGCATCAACGATGATATAACTGTGAGTTTTTCACTCATGCGGGTGAAGGCATCAACGCCGTTACAAGTGAAAATATACGATCTAGGTGGGCGTCTCGTTCACCAACTGCGCGATGAGCACATAACCACGGGACGGCATTCCGTGGTCTGGACCGGAGTCGATAAATCCGGGGCTTTGGTGGCCCCTGGCATATATGTGCTGAGGATCGACATTAAGGTCGATTCAAAATCGAGTAGAAATACCTCGGACTACCTCTTAGTACATGTCTCCTATTGATCTTCTACGATCCGCGAGGAACAGGTTTAACAAACCACCGTTAGTCAGGACCGCGCTATTAGCGTTGTCTTGTCTATTGCAGGGACTTGTACCGACCCAAGGCTATGGGGAGACGATCGTCATTGGAGGCGGTTCAGGTTCCCTAGCGTGGGATGGCCATTATTCCGAGATATCGGTTATCGATTTTGACGCCAATCCCGGCCAAATTCAGCCGGCTCAAACAGGCCCCGAAGACAACATCGTCCTAAAAATATTTGAAAGAGGAGGGGCCGTAACATCGCCCAACGCGAGAATAGTGCTCGAAATATCCCAGAGCCTTTTGAGTGAACAATTGGCACACATGGTCAGCGGCGATACGACCAAGGCCTTTGAAGTAAAGGGCGGTTCCCCGACAGGCGTTATCTTCAGGATAGATTTGGGCGAGCGCTTCGGGGTCAATCGGATCAAATTTTTCCCGCGCAAGGGATTTGAAGAGTTTTTTCTAAAAGGCTATGAACTGCTGCTGAACGACGGCAGCGAGGAGCAGAAAACCCTAGCCGGGACGCCGGATTTCAAGGTTTTTAAGGCCGAGGAACGCAACCTCAAGCCGACCGTTGACCTAGACGTCCCCCTACAGTTTGTTCGTTTCATAGAGGTGAAACAACTGGTACGCGGGGAATGGGAGATTGACGAATTTCAAGTCTTTGGTGCAGGTTTCGCCTCTACGGCATCATATACCTCAAGAGTATTTGATCGAGAACAGCCCGCTATCTTTGGCGACATAACATGGGCTAGGAGTAGCATCGGCGAACCAACGAAAACAGATGCTATCCTATCGACTCGGAGCGGCAACACACCGGACCCCAGCGACTCGCTGTCTTGGAGTGCTTGGTCCTCCCCCTATCCTGCCGGCGTCCACACGGCGATTGAATCACCAGGCCCGCGTCGCTTTTTTCAGTTCCGTTTACTCCTCAAGACCAGCGATATCCTAGCGGCGGCGACAGTTGATTCCATCGCCTTTGAGGTGTCTCCTGCCCTAGCTGACTCGGTGGTGGGCGAGATATGGCCCCAAAACGCTCTGATCGGGCAGAATACCCCCTTTACCTATGCCGTGAGAACCGTCAACAGCCGAGGATTTAACCGTCTCGAACTAAAGACTATGGCACCGGTAGCCGTAGTGAGCTCCGTGCAAATAGACGGGACCGATGTCGAATGGGAAAAGATGGATACAGAAGACGGGGTCCAAATTAGCTTCCCCCGGATTGTGGGGAACCGCACCTTGCGAGTGGTCTTTGAGAACGTGGCTTTGCAGTACAACACTTTTTTTGCCGGCAAAGTCTCCGATAGCCAAAAACCGGACAATCTGCCCCAAGTAGTCACCGAGGGAGATGCAGCCTCTGATTTTGAGGCGCAGGGGGATGACCTTTCGGTCGAGATCTCGGTGGGCAAAGACCTCATTCATTCCATGAAAGTGACTCCCGTCCCTTTTACTCCCAACGGCGATGGCCTCAATGATGAAGTCTTGGTGACCTACGACATCGTCAATCTGACAGGGGGTGCTTTAGTTTCGGTGGATATATACGATCTTTCTGGAAGGCGTGTAAAGGCGATCTATTCAGGGTTAGATCCCAGTAAGAGATACCAAAGGGCTTGGGATGGAACAGACGGGAGCGGTGCCAAAGTGCTGCCCGGAATCTATTTGGTGCGAGTGGAAATTGATGCAGATTCAGGATCCGAGAGTAAGACAAAACTTGTCCCAATAGTCTATTGATCATTCCCATTTTACCTGAAAAATAGGGTGGAGCTCTCATGCTGACCTGCCATATTTGCATCACTTTAATGCGCGGTATTAGTCTAGCTACCATAATTTGTCTTCTCTCTTCCATGTTAGCTTTCGACACCGACGCACAAGCCCAAGATGTCGATCCGATGCGTATAAAAGGTGTGCGCCGAGGGGCGGAACTCACCTTTGAACCAACCGGGTCCGGTGTGCTGTTTGGTGCCTTGGACCCGGCGGTCAAAAAGTGGTACGTACCGCAAGAACTTTTCTTGGAATACCGCTGGAAACAGTGGGAATACACCAACTACGCCAGGGATCACTACAATCGCTATGTGGATATCAATTTAGCCGGGGATTACTTCTACGATATTTACGGCTCCTACATCACTAGGGGATGGTTGATCTACGACTGGTCCCAGACGCAGCCCCAACAAGGGGGCAGCAATTTATTTAAGACCGAGAGATTCCAAAACTTTTTCAGCAATTTGGTCATTGCCTCTGATCAGAAGGGGCAACATAACTTAGCCGTCACCATAGGCAATGAGATCCGCTCAACCCTTACCCCAATGACCTTCTCAAAGCCGGCCTTGGACGGGATCCAGGTGGACTACCAAGCCGACAAATACCAAGTCACGACGATCCTCTCTCGGATCTCTTCTCCCGGCGGAGCCGGTCCTCGCAACCCTTCAGTCAACCAAACGACCAGCCTGACAACGCTGATGGGCGGGCGGGCCGTTGCCCAAGTGGGCGATTTCATCAGCATCGGGGCCAACTATGTAAGTGCCCACAATTCCTTCCAACTCTTAGATGCCTTTGAAGGAACCCCTAGGAGTGGTTCGATCACTTCTAGTCAAAACGCTGAAAATATCACCCAGCTTTTCGTCCGTCTGACCGACGATTCGCCCGAAGATAACGAAGGCGGTGCTACCCTCTTTGCTTGGGATATGATCATAGAAGCCGAAGTCGAAATCATTGATGAAGAGGGGGAACGGGCGTTTAGGCGAGAGGTTGTCCGGGCCAGCGAGGCGGGTCTCAAGCCCTCGCCTCAGGGCGGCTTTCAACGCTTGGGTTTCTGGGAAGCCAGCGGCTCTGAGCAGATCGAATTAGTATACGATTTTTCCGAGGGAACCTACACCGGCCCCGACCCTTCGGAAATAAGAAAGGTGACTTTTGAACTGGTGGTTGCCAACGACTACAGAATCGAGGTGTCTTCAAACCGCCAGACTAACCGGCAAAACAGCAACGTGTTTCTGCTGGCGGCCAGAGCCCAAGAAAACGTCAAAGATGGCTCTAATCTCAGAGTCCTCAAAATCCCGTACGGTTTGCCGACCGCCACCGAAATTTTCGGTTTCACGCTGGAGGCGAACAACATTGGGGGACTTGATTTCTACGGCGAATTCGACCGCAGTAGGAGTTATCGAAAATACCCCAATAGGCAGCATACAAAACACCTGTCGGCTTTTGACCAAGGCGATGGCTGGATGTTGAATCTGTCGAGAACCGTTCAGCCGTGGTTCTTTTTTGGCGAGGCTTACAGTATGGACCACAATTATAATACAAGTGCTATCTTGGCCCGGGGCGAGGTCAACATAGATTACGAGGACCGGACGAGATTCTACTACGAACTCGTCGACGACAACGACGATCAGGATCGGTACCCCGATTGGCAAAGGATAAACGAACGCATCGACTTGAATGTATTTCCCGGCTTGGATGAAAACGTCGATTTTATCTCCGATTTCAATCAAAACGACAGTGAAGATCTGCCCAACTTAGTGCCCGACTACGACGAGCCCTTTCTGCGCTACTCTACGGACCGCCCCGAGTATCTGTTCGGCATAGATATGAACAACAATATATGGGTGGACCGGTTCGAAAACGATGATGAAGCAGATTTTCCCTATGGTCGGGATTTAAGCGGGTACAATTTTTATGCGGGCGTCAACATTACTCCAGCGATGAGGTTGACGATCGGCCGCACCGATGAAAGTCTCATTGCCGGTGATGGAGAAAATACCACCCATTATTTGCTTTTTACCCTAGAAAAGGACTATCCCGGCTTAGGAAGGGTGAGGATTTTTGAGAATTTTAGGCTGGCTAAGGACAATATAGAGAACGACCTTCGCCAGTGGGACGAATTCGAGAGGCGCAACGTCCCTACCATTGATCCTCTGGCGGCCCGGAATACGTGGATAAATTCGTCCTATATAAGCTTCAGCTATACCAAGCTGAAGAATCTAAATCTCATCAACAAGCTGAAATACGACCGCTGGCATCAAAGGGAAAGACAGCCCGATTTGCGACGGGACTTCGTTTTTGTGGGCCTGATCAATAAGGTGGACTATGTTCTCAAATTCGCTAATCTCGATATCCAGCCAAAAATTAAAAACGAATTGAGGATAGAGTCTCCAGCGCTTAAAGCAAATCCCAAACGCCGGGAAGACACCCTGATTTTTTCTTTACTGACTCGGTGGCCATTGTTTAATAACTCCACTATGCAGGCAGGCGTGGAATATACCGTTTTCCAGCAACTCAGGGATGCGGATACAGCGGTCAAGGAAGGACTGTTGGACGACTTCAGTGAGATTGTCGGCGCGGCCCAGTTCTCCAATAATTCAAATTACTTGGGCTACAGTTTGACGACCCTGATGGGACTCAGGTTGACCAGAAGATCCATCGACAACGAAACCGAAACAGGCAGAATGGCTTTTGCCACGGTATTTGCCGGTTTGGACTAATCTACCCGGGCGCAGGAATGCAGAGGAGAGCTGAGCTAAATGTCAAGAAAAATGACTGTATTTCGTCTTTTACCACTCGTGCTTTTTACCGTGCTCATGGGTTGCACAGTGGAAATAGGAGACCGGGTCGTTGCTCAGATAGGTGATGAGGAGATAACGGTTGACCAGTTGCGGAAATTTATGAATGACCTCCCCGAATATGCCAAAGCGGAGCACACTGGGGTAGAAGAAGCGAGGAATCATTTGAACACCATGATCAATATCGAATTGCTGATCATGGAGGCGAAGGCGGCCGATCTCGACGAAAGCCCTGAATTTCGCGCCCGGCTGGAAGGGGTCCGGCGGGAAAAGTTGGTCAGCACTTTCCAAGATAGAGCACTGGAAGTAGAAGAGGAAGTGGAGGCGAGCAAAGTGCGGGAATACGCTGAACAGATGGGCTTACTAAGAGCGATCAGATTGGCCGATATAATGGTCCCCAGCCGAGAAAATGCCTTGGCCGTCCTCCGAGAACTCAAAAATGGGGTGCCTTTCGGGCAAGTCGCCAAGAAATGGTCCATAAACAAAAAAACCTCGGCCCAAGGTGGGGATTTGGGCCGTTATACCACCCGAGAAAACATGATCACGCCCCTTCAGGACAAGCTGTTTTCCCTCGCTGTAGGCGAAATCTCCGAGCCCATAAGAATCGGTGGGCACTATTCGATTTTCACGGTCATCGCCGATTCTGCCATCGAACTCACTCCCCAGAGGAAACTGGCGCTCGAAATGGGACTGAAAAAGGAGAAAAAGCAGCGGGCTCAAGCGATTTTAGTCGCTGAACTCAAGGAAAAATACCACCTCGAATTGGATCGGGAAGGTCTCGCGCTCATTGTCGAAAAAGTGCGTGGCGGTACATCTTTTGTCCCGGAGACTGAACGCAATATAGTTCTCTATCGGTACGATGGCGGAGAAATAACCGCTCGAGACTTGGCAGAAGCTGGCCACGCCCTGCAAGGCAATGCCCTAGCCCAACTCAGCGACTCCAGCCAAGTGATCGCTTTTGCCGAGCGCCATGTCGTGCCCAATGCGATGCTCGTGGAAGCGGCCCTGCGTGCTGGCATAGACGAGGAAGCAGAGACGGTCGAGTGGTTGGAAGATCAGGGCAAGCAATTTTTGCTACGCGCCCTCAGGGCGCGAGTCCTAAGAGCTAAAGTGACCATCGCTGAAAACGAGTTGCGCCAGTTTTACGAGGCCCATGCGGCAAGGTACCTGCACCCCGAGCAAATCGAAGTACAGGAGATTCTGGTAGAGACGGAGGCCGAGGCCCTGAGGTTGATAGAGCAGCTCCAAAAGGGCGTCCCATTAGGCGATTTGGCCAAGAAGTATTCTATCCGGTCGCTAGAGGAGCGGGATGAAGAAGGCCGATTCCACTTCCACCTTTTCGAAAAGAATTTTTTCGGCGGCTTTGTAGAACTCGCCGAAAAAGCCGAGATAGGCGCACTCACCGGTCCGGCCAAGGTCAATGAAGGTTATTCCATATTTAAGGTGCTTTCCAGGGAACGCAAGCGGGAGACTTTTGCAGAGGCCGAGTGGAGAGTCCGGTCCCAACTTAAAAGAGAAAAGAACAGAAAGGCCTTCAATCAGTTTACCGAAGAAGTGCGGAATAAATACGCATCGAAAGTGGTTATTCGGGAGAATAACCTCAACGCCGCTTTCGGGGAAAAGAAGAGCCCATAGGTCCTACTCTGCGTAGAGATTGGCCCCCAACTCCACAAAGGCGTAGGAGCCGTTTTGGCGGACTACCAGCAGCTTATTGGCCGGTGCCGATGGCACGGTCTGACGGGTTCCGTCGGGCCAAGTGATCTCCACTTCATCTGCCCCTGCCGCCCCACCTAGGCCAAAGAAAATACGCATATCGTTATAGGAGAGATAGCTAGAAGCACCGTTAGCCGTGCGCCACTGGGATCGGCCGCCGACCAGCAAACGGATCTTGGCTCCGACGGCATCGCGATTGGGGCCACGACCCAGAAGTTGGACTACGAGCCAGTTGTTGGCGGGGGCAAAATCGTTGCGCAACAGGGTGGCCAGCTCATCCAAATTAACGACGAAAATGTCTATATCGCCGTCGTTGTCGTAGTCGCCGAAACTAGCACCACGGCTGACTCTTTTAAGGTCCATTCCCGGGCCAGCCGCAGCCCCTATGTCGCTCAGACGATCGCAGCCTTCGTTGCGGATCAACTGATTGCGCTGGGGATAGAAAGTGCTCGCAATAGTGCTAGCCACCTGCGGATAGACATGGCCGTTAGCAACGAATAGATCCAAGTCGCCGTCCCTGTCATAGTCGAAGAATTGGGTGCCCCACCCCAGCATTCCAAGCGTGGGTTCTTCTAGACCGATCTGGGCCGTTATATCTTTGAAATGGCCCTGTCCGTCGTTGCGGTAGAAGGTATTACTCTCGCGAAAAAAATGGGTTATATAGAGATCGAGGTCACCGTCGGCGTCATAGTCTCCACCGCTGACCCCCATCCCCGCCTCTTCTTCGCCGTATTCGTTGTACGCAATGCCTGCTTTTAGGCCAATTTCGCTAAAGGTGCCATCGCGGTTGTTGTCGAAGAGCACATTGGGAGTTGCGTCATTGGCCACGAAGAGATCGGTGTCGCCATCGTTGTCGAAGTCTTCGGGCAGTACACCCAACCCATAATAGCGGTTGGCCCAGGAGATACCCGAGGGACGAGTGACGTCGGTGAAGGTATTGTCTCCGTTGTTGCGGTAGAACAGGTCGGCAGCTCCAGGTAGGCCTTGGGGACCGCAGAAGATCTCGATTCCCTCGTAGGTGCAGACCTTATCCGGCGGGGAGTCAAAATCATAGACCAGATAATTGGCGACGTATAGGTCGAGATCGCCGTCGCCATCGTAATCAAAAAAAGCGGCACTGGAGCTATAATCGTTCCCTGCTACCCCAGTGGAAATGTCCACGAAGGTGCCATTGCCGCGGTTGCGGTAGAGGACATTGGGACCATAATTGGTCACGTAAAGGTCGCGGTACCCGTCGCCGTCGATGTCGCCCACCGTACAGCCCATGCCCCAACTGCGGTCCCCGACGCCGGCTGGTAAAGCCACATCGGCAAAGGTTCCATTACCTCGGTTGCGATAGAGGACATTGCCCGGGCCGGATTTTTGCCGGTAGGTATTGACCGTAGCGCCGTTGACCGCGTATAGGTCGAGATCGCCATCGTTATCGTAGTCAAAAAAAGCAGCGCCGCCGCCGGAGGTTTCGACAATGTGCTTTTTCTCAGGTCCGCCAGCCACGTATTGGAAGGCGATGCGCGCCTCCTCCGTTTGGTCGGTGAATTGGGGTAGGACAGATTTCGGCAGCAGCACGGCCAGCACCAAGGCACAGGCAAGGGTCCGGCGCTGACAAAAAAAGTCCATACACTCATCGCTGTAGAGGTGAATTGAGCAGATAATGGTCGCAATTATAGAAATTACCCTTTGCTGCGGCAAGGACGGGGATCATAGGACGCGGGCGGTGGTTTTGCGGCTTTTTTGCTAAAAAGTCATATACTCTCGCCATTCATGGAGCCAGAGGTAGCGGAATGAGGCAAATTTTCGCCGCCCTAATGATGGGCATCACATGCGCGACTGCGGGGCGAGCCGAGAGTATTGTCGTGGAACTTCGCGACGGAGTCGCGATGGAATTTGTGTGGATTGAGCCAGGTACTTTTCTGATGGGATCGCCAGCCTCATCCCCTATACGGGGCGAAGACGAAGGCCCACAGCACGAGGTCTCGATAAGCAAGGGATTCTACTTGGGTAAATTTGAGATTACCCAAGCCCAATGGGTCGCGGTGATGGGGACAGCGCCGTGGACCCGGCGCAAGTATGTCCAAGCCGAACCAAATCATCCGGCAGTCTATATCTCGTGGGTCGATATGCAGGAATTTTGCCGCCGCTTGAACGAAGCCGCCGACGGGGATTTGTACCGCCTACCTACCGAAGCCGAGTGGGAATACGCCTGCCGGGCCGGGGCCACGACGAGCCGTTCCTTTGGGGACGACGAAAGCCAGTTGGGCGACTATGCGTGGTACCTAGGAAACGTGGGTGACGCGAGGGGAAAATTTGCCCAGCCAGTGGGTTCAAAGCAGCCGAACCCGTGGGGTCTGTACGATATGCACGGCAATGTCTGGGAGTGGGTGCAAGACTGGTACAGCAACGCCTATGCAAGCGCCAAACAGATAGATCCTACCGGAGCTGCTTCGGGCTCTGCCCGCGTCATGCGCGGAGGCGGCTTTGTCAATCACGCCCGCAACGTGCGGTCAGCCAAACGCTTCAGCTTTGATCCGTCGCTCCGCTATTGTGCTATTGGAGCACGTCTAGTGATGAAAAAATAAACGGCCTCTTTTTATGATTCAAACTACTTCTCCATTAGTTAAAATACGCCATATAATAGCCCATAGAGGCGCGTGTTGAAAAAGAGAATTCCGCTCCAATACTGCACATGCTAAAAAGACGCCAGCCGACCTACGGGGACTTCAAAGGTATCTCGGCCCGGGCCATCCTGCTGGGGGCGGTACTGGCCTTTCTGCTAAATCTCCTCGACGCCTATGCTACGACCCTCATCCGAGGTTCGTATCTAACCCTGAACTTCAGCACCCCGGCGGCCCTATTCTTCTTCTTTTTTGTCGTGCTTGCCAGTGCCTTGGTCGCCTGTCTCCGCCGTCCCCTAGCTTTGGACCAAGCCGAGTTGGTAACCATCTATATCATGCTAGCGGTGGCCTGCTGTGTTCCCGGTATGGGTTTCACCCAATTCATCATACCCTGCTTACTCGGCTCCACCTACTATGCCACGCCCGAGAACAACTGGGATTTTCTCTACAACCAGTACATCCCCAGTTGGATGATTCCCCAGGGCGAAAACGCGGCGCGTTTTTTCTTTGAAGGTCTGCCCGAAGGCGAGGCTATCCCCTGGAGCATCTGGGTCGTACCACTGAGTTTCTGGTACGGGTTTTTTCTAGTGCTCAGCTTCGCCATGATCTGCATCATGGTCATTCTACGTCGCCAGTGGATGGACCGGGAAAAGCTAGTTTATCCACTGGTCCAAGTGCCCATGGAGATGATCGGCCGCGAAAAGGAGGGAATGATCGGCCGGTCGTTTTTCACCAACAAAGTCATGTGGGTCGGTTTTGCCGTATCATTCATTCTGCTCAGTGTCAACGGCCTGCACTCCTACTTTCCGAACTTTCCGCAGCTCACCAAGACCTTTGCATTGCCCTTGTTCCGCGATACGGTCAGCCTGAGTTTCTGGTTTAGTCCGCCCTGGACAGGCTTTTTCTACTTCGTCAACCTCGATATCACGGCTTCAATCTGGATATTCTACATCCTCACCACCATCCAGCGGGGCATCTTCAATATCGTCGGCTTGCAGAGCACGCAGCGGATCGATTTCTACTCTATCGAACCTTTCCTAGCCCATCAGGGTATGGGCTCGATGATAGTCTTTGTGCTAGTGGGATTGTGGGTGGGACGCGGCCATTTACAAAACGTATATCGCAAAGCCTTTCATGGCGACGAAGAGGTTGACGACAGCGGCGAGATGCTATCCTACCGGCAGGCCCTTTTCGGCCTGCTAGTCGCGCTCGCCCTAGTGGTGGTCGCCCTATGTATGATGGGATTAACTCTTCCTACGGCCCTGTTATTCCTCTTCGGTGCCATGATGCTGTTTATAGGGCTAACCCGGGTAGTGGCTGAAGGGGGCATCCCGGCCATGCGACCCCCTATCATGACTTCGAGCTTTGTCATTTCGGGAGCCGGTGCCTCGGCCTTGGGTGCTTCGGGTCTGGTGGCCTTGGGCTTTTCCTACGGCTGGCACTCCGAAGTGCGCTCCTTTGTCATGGCGTCTGTAGCCAACGGGCTGAAGATGGGTGAGATTATCACCGGTTCCAAGCGCCGACTATTCTGGGCCGTGGTCATTGCCATTGTGGTCAGTCTGGTCGGCTCGTCGTATATGACCTTAGTGCTGGCCTACAAATACGGGGGCATCAATCTCAATCCGCTCTTTTTCGTGGGGCAGGCCCCCACCTTCGGTCCTCGGGATATGGCTCCGCGCATCGCCGCAGAGCTACCCGGCCCCAGACTGGACGCTTGGCTGTTCATGGGCATTGGCGGGGGGGTGATGGCCCTACTGATGTGGGCGCGGCATCAGTTCGTCTGGTGGCCGCTCAATCCTCTCGGCTACACCATCAGCGCCAACTGGAAGACGGGACATATCTTTGGCAGCGCCTTTCTCGCTTGGTTCCTCAAACTGTTAATTCTGCGCTACGGCGGTCCCAAGCTGTACCGGAATTTGCGGCCATTTTTTCTCGGCCTGATCTTGGGCGAGATCGTGGCGGCGGGCGGATGGCTGGTGCTGGATTATATAACCGGACACATGGGGAGCTTTCTCACGCAGATCTAAGAAAACCCTCCCCTGCCCGGCATGGCGCCAGCCCCTCAAAGCCCTTTGGGCCTATTAATCGCGCAGGTATTCGTCTGGTTTGGCCGCATTGGGCGGCCAGTACCCGTCCCGTGATTGACGCCATTGCGCGCCGCACAGGCCGCTGATCACGCTCCACTCGGACGGACTGGGATCCGGGTCTGGGTGGAAGAGAAAGCGCTGGGCACCGGCGGCCTCCGAGGTTTTGAGAATACCGGCCAAGTCGCGGGCCGGCATGGCGTCTCCGGCGTGCGGGGCGCGGCCGGTGGACACCCAGAAGATGGTTTTGTCGGCATCTTTGATGGCCTCTAGTGCCCGCCGCGTTTCGCTGTACACGACTTCGGCGAAGAACTCGTCGGGAAAACCCATCTCCATATCCAACAGTGACTCGACATTGGGCAGGCGCAGGCCGAACAGCGATTCGACCAGCAGGAAGCAGTCGGCCTCAGTCAGGGAGGGGTTCCACTCGGCGAACTTTTGCACCCAGCGGGCAATCGTGCCGTACATGCCGTCGAAGCCGCGATGCCAGTAGTAGTGCTTGGGAAAGATATAGTCGAAGTACGGCGGCATCTGCTGGTAATCCTGGCCGGTTAGAGAAGAAAAAGTGGTGATGCGCGGAATGCCGCCCAGTTCGACGTAGCGGTTCACCCCGTCCAAGTCGGCGCGGGCTTGCTCCCAAGAACGCCGCGACCTTTCCCGCCGGGCCCGCAGCCAGTAGAGGGCGTCTTCGTTGATATCAAAGAGATTCAGACCGGCCAAGGTCCCGCCCGGGGCCCAATAGCGCACGAGATCCGGGGTGAGGTTGTGGAAACGCTGGTGCAGATGGGCAATGCCGCGCTCCAGCCGATCGATGGCAAAGCCCAAATTGGCGAACTCGCGACGCTCGCCGTCGCGCAATTCAAAGAGTTCGCCGCCGTGGTGCCAAGCCAGTTCGTAGTGGTTTTCGCCAGGCCCGTCAATGATCACTCCGTTGACCTCGGGATAGCGGTTTATCAAGCTCTGCACGTGGGCGGTGGTGCCGCTGTCGAATACCATGATATGCCAGCCGCGCCCGGCGGCGTCATCGAGCATAGCACTTAGTCCCCGCTCCTTTTCCAAATTGCGGGGCTGCTGCTCGGGCGCTTCCAGCCCCAAGTCGGCGTAGGCTTTAGGATCTTGTGGAAAGGCGGGAATACGGCTGCCGTCGTCCTCCACAAAAAACATGCGCCCTACCACAATGCCGCGCACTCCGCCTTCTTCCCAAGCGTCGAAGATATGCTTGTAGTTGGCCATGTAGCGTTCGAGCGGATTGAAAACGAAAATCCAGCATTGCATCGTCTCATCTCCTTAGGTTTATGGCTTTGCAACTCGACCTTCTTATCTCGGCTTGTATAGCCGCGACCCCTTGTCTTCTCCCCGGTACTGCGGCGGTGCAATCACCGCCTGCTGCGCCTTTGTCAACTCGGCGTAGAAATCCGGCGGTGTATAGGTCCCCATCAGGGATTCGGCCTGGACGCCGTGGTTATAGCGCAAAATCACCGAGCGCCGCTGGTGTTTGGCCGTCCACGGCAAGGCCCCGTGCATCAGCGTCTCGACGAAAAGTATGGCGTCGCCAGCTTCGGCCAGGAGCTGCACGATGCGATCTTGGTGCGCCTCGTAAAGCCGGATCTCGTCCGGGCAGGGATAGTTGGCTTTATGGCTGCCGGGCAGACAGGCGAAACCCCCATCCTCCGGCCCTACATCCGCCAACTGCACGGCGACGTTGGTCATCCCGCAAAACATCCGGCCATTGCGGTAGAGGAAACCCCGCGAGCGGTCGAGCGGCTCGCCGCCCTCGTGGAACCAGAAGCCTTCGGCCCCCTCGTCCATGGTGATGATCCCCAAACCCTCCAAGCGAAAACCCGGTCCCAGCAATTCTTCTAGGTAAGGCTTGAACCGCGCATGGGCGATCATCGCCCGGAACGGATCGCAATGCGGTTTGTCCCACGTCAGCATCCCGCCCAAATCGCCGCGTCCCTGCGCGCCCTTGAGCGTCTCTGATTCGTGGGCCAAGTCATTGGCGCGGATGCCAATTTGATCGGCGTGGTGGTCAATCGCCGCATTGGCCGCGGCCACTTCCTCCGGCGAGAGAGCGCCCTTGATCACCAGATAGCCGTGTACTTCAAAGAGATACTTTTCCACTTCGTCCATTGTCGTCCTGTTTCTCCTTGCGCCTTAAGGTCCATCCGTCAGCCTCACGGGGCCAATAGTCCAAGCAGTTACGCGGGCAGCACCTCGCGCAAGACCCGCAGGTAATTCCCACCGCAAATTTTGCTCGTGTCCTCCGCGGTGAATCCCGCATCCAGCAAGCCCTCTACCACCCAAGGCAATACCGCACTATTGAAGTGAGTGCCGATCCCCACGCCTTCTACACCCATCACATCGGCGGCGTAGCGAACCTGCACCAAGGTCTGCTCCAACTGTTCTGGCGCGACCGCCCGATAGGGCGCGTCCCCCGGCGGCCGGGGGATCGGCGGTGGGATCCCCAACACGCCTCCGCGCGCGGCCAACGCCCGCATAACCCCGTCGGGTGCCGCCCTGAGATCGCCGACCAATGCCCGCGGACTCGAGTGCGAGTCAACCACCGGCTTTGCCGATACTTCGATGATATCGAGAGCGCAGGGGTCATTGCTATGGGCCAAGTCGATGAGGATCCCGGTCGCGTTCATCTCCGCAATCATCCGCACCCCCAACTCGGTCATCCGCCCACCCGAACGGGTCTCATTGGAGGCGTCCCAACCCAACTCGCGGGTCGCTTGGCCCAAAGTGATCATCCGCAGCCCGAGGCGGGCAAACATCCGCAAGATGCCGGGGCTGTCGCCGAACCAGTCGCTGCGATTGGCCCCCATCAATACCGCGACCTTGCCCGCCGCCTGCGCAGCATCCAAGTCCCGGGCTGTCCGCACCAGCAGCACCTGCTCGGGATGGGCTTCGACGTTTAGCAAAAAGCGGTCGAGCACCCCCAGCACCAGTTGGGTCGAATTCTTGATCGCCAGACTCAGGAACATATCCTCGCCGCCGCGGCCCGGACGCCATTCCGACTCCCGGCGCCACAGCGGTTTGTAGTTGTCGTCGTAATAGGCCGCTCCCCCCTTGCACATCACCACCCCTACCCCCCATTCGGCAAACTTGGGAAAGTCACCGCGACAACCACTCGCGTCTTTTTTACCTAGGTCAATATCGTCAATCACGAAACGGGGATGGGTCAGGTTTAACCCCAGCATATCGCATACTCGATGCGGCCAAATACGTCCAGAGGGCAATCTCATGGTCATCTTATTCACCGAGAGCTTGGTCGAAATCCCGGCGGCAAGCGGCCAAAATCTGCGCCAGGGCAAAATCGCCGCCATAGGCCAGCATCTGCGCCCCTTGTGCGCGGTATTTGGCCAGCAACTCGGGCGTACCAGCGGGTATCCCCCAAGCTTTGCCGTGTTTTTTCGCCGCCCCCGCGACTTTGGCGACGGCCCCCTCGAGATCGACATCCCCCCCGGCCAAACCGAGCCGCAACCCCAAGTCCGCCGGGCCGACGAAGAGCCCATCCACCCCCTCGACCGCCGCGATCTCATCGACATTGGCCAGTGCTTGTGGGGTTTCAATCTGCAAGACCACGAAGGTCTCGCGATTGGCGTCGTCGATATAGGTACTGCCCTCATGCCATACGTCGAGACCAAAATCGCCGTCCAAACCCGCCCCGTCCAAACCGCGATTGCCCAAGGGTGGGTACTTCACCGCCGCGACGATTTGGCGCGCTAGGGCCGCATCGGAAACCAGTGGCATCATCAGACCGGTCGCCCCGTCCTCGAGATAGCGATAGAGGCGGGTGCGCTCAAGCGTTGGAGCCCGCAACATGCAATCGATATCGCAGGCGCGACACAAGGCCAACAGGCCCTGGACCTCGCGCTGATCCATCGCCCGGTGTTCCAAGTCGAGCCAGATGCCGTCATAGCCGTTGTGGGCGGCATAGCGCACGAAGAACGGCAGATAATGCCCGAGGCCACAAATGCGGGCACACCGCCCCGCACGCATTTTTTTTAAGACTTTGCTCTTTCTCATATTCCCCGCTTTGATGGAGAGTTGCGTTGCGCCATAGTGCTGCAAGCGGCCTCCAGAACGATAAGCCCTCTTTCAATATTATACTACCGCAAATACGCCTGCTCCACCTTTGCAAACGCCTCGGCAATATCCGCCACCTCCCGTACGGCAAAATTCTCGTGAATCGACATGATAAAGTGGCTTTCAACCGCGGCGACGGCGTTTTTTCTTAGCATCTTGGCCCGGTAAATTAAAAGGGAATTATATACCCGAATGCCTAAATCCTCACAAGATATTGTCTTTGCTCAGCTTAGGAGATTATTGAAAAATGAATGATATTAATAAAGGCGAATAATTGCCACTCTTGGAGTCGATAAAACCCTGACGCAGACACCATAGCCGAAGCAGCTTGGGCAAGATACGATAATAGACAAGTGGCCAAAGAGCTAAGGAAGTGGGCCGATATATTTGACTGTGAAGAGATTTTAGCCGAAACAGTGGAACGAGCTAAGGAAGCCCTGAAGGAAGTTGAAGAGCGCGTCTATAACTAATGGTGCTAGTATGTTAACCGTGGTCTAGGTAGTTCCTACGCTGAGGATGTCCGACCTTTCAGCGAAGGAGCGTCCCGATGACCACGGGGTGTTGTATGCGCTCAAAGAGGGCAGTAAACGGGCGTTTTATCGCTGGCTGGTACGGGACTGGCGTACCTTGTTCCCACGCCGGCCCTCGCGCACACGCTTGTTTCGCTTATTCGCCGCTCATGCCGATTGGACGAATCGCTTCCGCGCTGCGACGACGACGGTAGGGGTGGTGGATAGCTATGGCATTGAGTTGATCCATCCGGTGCGCCACGGCCGGGCGCGGCAACCTATCGGCAAGAAGGGGCTGTCCAATCACCGTTGGATCGTCGGGGGCAAGCTGTGCATGATCGTCAATCAGTGGGGCGGGATCGTTGATTGGGATTGGAACACGGCGAATGTCCACGACTCGGTCTTTCATCCGCTAATCCGACGCTTCCAACAGCGGATGATCCTCCTCAGCGACCTAGGCTTTCATGCCAAAGCCGGCAATCCGGCGAATCTGAAAGGGTGTCCCCGTAGAACGTGGGGCGAGCGGATGGTCATCGAGACGGTCTTTTCCATGCTAACCCGAATGGGTCGATTTAAGCAGCAGACCCATCGGGCATGGCCCTATTTTGCGGCTCATCTCAGCTTTGCCATGGCGGCGTTCAATCTGCTGGCGCAGTGGCACGGAGTGCAACCCGATGAAAACGGATTCGTCCCGTTGTCTATCGCTGAGTTCGGATTATAAAACACTAGCACCATTAAATGGATGCGACCTGACCTCAGTGTCAAAATCCTTATAGGCTTTCTCCAGACTGTCTTGGGCGGCCCTATATCTCTTCAAGAAAGCCGATAGATCCTCATAAGATGGATATTCGGCAGGGTTAGGGTCCGATATTACGCCACCTTTGGTCTGTACAATGGCGTCTTTGCCATCTTTTTGATGTGGGAAAATTTTAATTTCCATTCGGGTTTCCGTATTTGAGATTCGCAAAGGAACTTCAAGCATATCGGCTATGGCTCTCAGATTCTTGGCGTACTCAGATAATTGGCATATCAAGGTATCCATTGCCTTTTCGGCTTGTTCCTTATTTTTACGAGCCTCTTCTACTCGATCATACTGTTGCATGGCCTCTTCTCTCTGTGTAATGGTAAAGGAAAGAACGTAAAGACCTGAGACGAGAACGCAAACAGTGCCATGCCTAGCTCCTGCCAAGACGAATAATCATTACTCATGGGCACTCAAGTCAAGTATATAAATCTCAAAAGAAAAAGATATAAAATTTATTCAGGTCTCTTGCAAGAGACCTGAACTATTGATATATTATTGATCATGAACAAAGCACCCGAACCCCGCGATACCGTTCCGCGGCTGAAGCAGTTGGTCCCTCACATGCGCGATCAGCTTATCGGCCTACGCAAAGGCACTACCTTCGAGGAGGCGCGTCTGCGATACAGCACCACCGTCGACAGGTTGGCCGACCAAGGACTCGGGCGACGAGCCGCAAGCCGAGTAGGAGATAGAGACAGATATTGGGCACCGACACGCGAGGTGCTTGACGAGGCGATACGCCTTGGGTTCGTTGAGCGTCAGCAGCTTCCTTCAGCTCGGAAGTACCTCGATGCACATCGCGACCGCGACTATAAGCTCACCGATCTTGGCGTACAGGCCGCAAACCAAGCAGAGAATGACATGGCGGCATTTTGCGATGAACTCGCCTATGCAGTTTATCGCGCCCATCCCTATTTCCAGCGATTCATTTGCGTTTTGGACGAGGGACCACTCGCTTGCCCCGAAACCACCGAAGGAGACATCGAGGAGTCGCGTCGTTTAGATAAAGGCACTGAACACTGGATTAACTACGCTACCGAACGATTGACGCAGGACGAATCGTTGACGAGTCAGAAGGCTGATATTCGCAAGATAATTATTTCATTCGTCCGGCGCCGATTTGGGCGGGCCCGTGAGAAGCAGCCTACGAGCAAAGAGATGGCCGAGGCTATCAACGACGCTTTCGCCGAAGCGGCAATGAGACTCCGGGGACTTTCCATCGGTGCGACCGATCTAAAGATGCTAAAGAGTTGGGGATCGCAGCTAAAGCTGTTCGATCAATCTCGATATGTGCCTGGATTCGAGGGTCAGAACGTCATCTGGCTTG
Organism: uncultured Latescibacterota bacterium; assembly: GCA_958295495.1. GTDB lineage: Bacteria > Latescibacterota > UBA2968 > UBA8231 > UBA8231. Next base: position 3,358,895 of record OY282352.1, on the reverse strand, counting down.
CCGCTGACCTATGCGGGGATGGTGATCTCTCGATTCAACGCCGCACCCTCAACAGATACGACCAGAAAGTGTCGGCTGCAATTGTCGACGCCTACCGAGCTCAGGCGCACGAGGCCTGTAGTAGTCTCAGCGCACCCTATCTTCCCATTTATCGTGTGCGCGCCGACGCGGCATTCCGCTGCAAGGTGACACGCACGCTTGTCGACTTGGTGATCGAGTGTATAACCGCTGGGGAGATGCCGAACCTTGGCATCCAACTTTGGCTTCACCTCGGCAATACAAGGCAGCCCGCCTCTGAACCGGTCTACCGGCGAGGCGGCAACCGCCGATACGAAATGACTCTGCACCCTAGACCTGAAGGAGGTTGATATGACCGTCGATTCGATTGACCACATGGAGGAAGCATGGAGTCTGGATGGCAATCCTTTTCCGGCCGAAGCTATCCACACTCAGGATCAACCCTACAGCCCTGATGTCTTCGACGAGGAATCTCGTGAGTTTCGCCGCAAGCTCATCCGGGGTTCAGTACTCGGGAATGTCAATATTGGTTTCTTATGGTCCCAAGGAGCTCAAGCCGACACCGGATTCGGTAAGACGACCCTGATGCAGGAGATCACCAAAGAGATCAATAGAAACTTGGGCGTCGAAACTCTCACAGAGGCTGGAGTACGGCAGGAGAAACAGAAGCCGGTCGCTGCTGCTTACTCAAATCTGAACAACCTCAATGCCTCGGGTCTTTACCCCGTTCTGTTTAACGCCGTAATCGCTCTGGCACGACCATCGGAGGAGGGTATTGACGCCGTATTCGATCAAGCGAAGGCACGCATTGTCGAAGACTTGGGCACGGATGATCCCTCCAAAATCACTAGTCACCTTCGCGACACGTGGCTCCGCATCTGCGGAACAGGTGCTCCACTTCGGCCTGAATTGGTAAAAGCCTTTGCCTCCGGCGATGCAAGGCAGGTTCTGGAGGTGCTGAGTGAAGTATCGATCACGGCACGCCTGCGAAACGGCCTGTACTACCTCGACTTCGCCCTTGGTGCTCTAGCTGCGGCCGGTATCGACCACCTCTATCTGATGATTGATCAACTCGAGGATCTAGCCACGACGCGCAGTATCACGTCGGCAAAGCGGTCCCGCGAAATCGGGCGCATTAGAGACATGCTTGAAGGTGCCCCTTATGTGAATAGAGTGCATTTCATCTTCACCTTTCATAACCGGGCAGCTCAGGTGCTTGAACGCTACTGGGAAGAAAACCGACTACCATCCTTCGAGATTTCCCCTAGCAACACCGCCTCCGTTGTCGTGCTGCGTGGACTCAGGGATGACAGCCAAGTACGCGATCTGCTTCGTGTGTACTTAGAAAAACACCGTAATCCTGGGATCAATGATGACCTTATGCCTTTCGAACCGGATGCCATCAGCGTTCTGAGGGGAGTATCCGGGGGTCGCGTAGGTATCTTGCTGAACCGTGCGCACGAATTGCTCAACTTCGCAGCTGAGCGTGGTGATCCGCGTATAACTGGCGAACAGGCCCAACGGTTCCTCAAAGGAGGGTTCGATGCTGGCGACGAACTGGAACCCGCAACTGATGGGAGCGATGAATCAGAAGATATCGACGATCTGCTCCTTGGAACGCGGTAGGAGGTAGTTCGTGCCATGCGTCCCTAATGTTCTGGCCGAACTCACCCTTGATGCTTGGCTGCTTGCCCGAGTAGGGCAAGACCCGTCTGGGACCTTAGTTGACGGGAGGATCTGGGAACGCGCCGTTGGTGATCTTCTCCGGCGTCCCGGACTCAGTTTTCGCCAAGGTCCGGGAATGACCTCTTTGTTCGGCTTCCGCCCAGCCTCCGGCATAGGACATGAGATAGATGGGGGCGCGGCCGGCTGGAGCGGCTCCATCATCCTAGAATGCAAATCACAAAGCTGTGGTGTCACCAAAGCGGACGTCACCCTGTTCCATCAAAAGACACTGGACTTCTATTGCGAGCGACCCTATGCCGTTGGACGTGAGCGATGGTGGAGGCTTATAGTTTCGTCTTCACCGGTGTCCGACGCGTTGCGGGCATTTTGCATCCAACTCGGACTAATCCTTTGTGATCCGGTCCGATTGCCATTGCCGGTAGTAGTCAGGATTGCGTGCCGGCCGAGCGCCGATCTGTATCTAGGCGAAACGTTGCTTCAGGAGGCGGTTCGTATGGGGAAACTTGCCTTGATGCCCATGCAGAATCGTTGGGCCTACGACCCCATTACACGCGACATCCGGTTCAAACCGCGAGTCTTAAGAGCCGACGAATTCCGCGACCTCTTATGGATCCAGGATGAGCTGGGGTCGGACATTCTCGACCTCTATGACCTTCACCGCCCGGGCGTACTCGAAAGGCGAGCAACCATGCTACATAGCAAGCTTAGAAAGTCGGCGTAACCTAACCTTGACTCCCTCGTAGAAACCCTCATCTGAGGAAGTTCCAACGATTCAGCACAACAAGCCCCTTTCATTTTTGCGGATGAGTTACCGCCAATACGCCTGCTCCACCTTCGCAAACGCCTCGGCAATATCCGCCACCTCCTGTTCGGCAAAATTCTCGTGAATCGACATGATGAAATGGCTTTCAACCGCAGCGACAGCGTTGGGACAGGCGAACTGTGCATTGCGGTCTCCTCTGTATGCCGGCAACCCCCACGGATAGTCGCTGCCGGGAAAGACCTGCCGCTCCCTAAACCAGATCGCCTCGGAGGGGATATAGCGGTACGTGGCCGTCACCGGAATGCCCTCGGCGGCCACAGCCCGGGCAAAGCCGTCTTTTTCTACCCGGAGCTTGTCAGCATCTACGTGGAAGCGCATAAACCAGTACACCCCCTCCGACTCGGCCACTTGCCATCCCAACCGCACCGCTTGGCACTCGGCAATGGCCTCGGCGATCTGCGCCGCTACCTGACGTCGCCTAGCGACCATCGCATCGAGCTTTTTTAGCTGCACCCGCCCAATGGCGGCCGACAGGTCGTTGCCGTTGAGATTGAGCCCGGCGCGCAGGTTGGAGGCCGCATCCGTATTAAAGGGCTTGCCCCGGTCGGCAAAGCGCTTGGCCTCCCAGCAGAGTTCTTCGTCGCGGGTAAAGACCACCCCGCCCTGCGGACCGGTCGCGTGGTGCTTGCCGCTCATGGTCGAAAAGGCCGCCACCGTGCCCAGCGATCCTGCTAGCTGCCCCTTGTGGCGCGCCCCGTGGGCCTGAGCGCAATCCTCAATGACCGGGATGCCGCACTCCTCGGCTAGCGCCAGAATCGGCGTCATATCCGCGGGTTCGCCGGCAATATGGGCCACGACAATGGCGCGGGTGTGGGGCGTCAGCACCGCCTCGATCTGCTCGGCACCAGCGTTGAACGACCCCGGCGCAGCATCGGCGACCACCGGCACCTGGCACAACAGCGGCGCGGGCATTGCCCCACCCGGATCCGTAATCGGCGGGATCACGACTTCGCCAGCCGCTTCTAGCTTTAATGCTCCCAATGCCGCGTAGAGCGCCGCGGTACCCGAGTTGACCAGATCGGCGTACCCGCCCCCCATGAACGCGGCAAACTCCCGCTCATAGGCCAATTCCTCTGGCCCACTGTAGCCGATTGCATCGCCGCTCTCCATCGCCGCAGAGAACAGCCCAAGCGCGGCTTGGCACTCCTCAGCCCCAAAAAGATGCCGCTTGGGAAATGGCGTCTCGCGGACCTTGGGTCCCCCGTCTATTGCCAACATTATAAACCTCCTTTCTCGACGATGGGCCACTGGCGCTAGTCAGAGACACACCGGTAATTTAGCAAAATCGCACTCCGCCTATAACTAACACCGCTACTGATTTGCACAAAAGACACGACCCCTACTCCAGCCTGCGCGTCCCCCTCTTCCGTCGTTATCTCATCGCCTCCGCGCTGGTGCGAATGGGTACGGCCGCCCAAGGCTTGGCCATCGGTTGGGAGGTGTACGACCGCACCGGGCAAGCACTCTCCCTCGGCATGGTCGGCCTCGTCCAAGCCATCCCCATGCTGCTGTTGACCCTGCCCGCCGGGTATCTAGCCGACGTCTTCGACCGCCGCAAACTGATGATGCTCAGCTTGGCCGGCGCGACCTTGGCTTCGCTGGCCTTGGCCGTCTTTAGCTGGTACCAGATGCCGGTTCATTGGATGTACTTGCTGCTCTTTTTGGACTCGTCCTTCCTCCGTCTAGGCTGGCCCGCGCAACGGGCCATTGCGCCCTTGTTGGTCCCGGACGCGCTCTTTGAAAACGCCGCCAAGTGGTCAACCAGCCTGATGCAGATCACCGGCATCGCCGGACCGGCCATCGCCGGTTTTGTCATTGCCTTCAACCTCCAAGCCGCCTATCTCCTCAGCGCCGTTTCCTCTGCGGCCTTCATCCTCTTCATCAGCACCATGGTCTTGCCGCCCGCCTCGCGCATTCGAGGGGGCAATATGTTCGCTCAGATCGCCGTCGGGCTGCGCTTTGTCCGCGACCAGCCGCTCCTACTCGGCGCGATCTCGCTCGATCTCTTCGCCGTACTCCTAGGTGGCGCGGTGTACCTCTTGCCCATTTTCGCCCGCGAGATCATCGACCTCGGCCCCGTCGGCCTCGCACCCGAAGCCGCGCTCGGCTGGCTGCGTGCGGCTCCTGCCATCGGTGCCAGTATCACCGCCTTGGCCATAGCCCATTTGCCGCCGATTCGCCGCGCCGGCAAGACCTTGCTGTGGTGCGTGGCCGGCTTTGGCGCGGCGACCATTCTCTTTGGCCTCTCGCAAAACTTCTGGTTCTCACTGCTGATGCTAGCACTGACCGGCGCCTTCGACAACGTCAGCATGGTCATCCGCCGCGTCGTCTCGCAGATGGGCACGCCCAACGAAATGAGGGGCCGGGTCCAAGCCGTCTCCGCCATCTTCGTCGGTGCTTCCAACGAGATCGGCGGCTTTGAGTCCGGGCTGGTGGCCCAGCTTTTCAACCCGGTCTTCTCGGTCGTCAGCGGAGGCATCGGCACGTTGCTGGTCGTCGCCGCTTGGACGGGCTTTTTTCCCTCGCTGAGAAACTTGGGCAGCCTCGCGTCCCTGACGGCCCGGCACTCGGCATCCAACCAGCGGGAATGAGAGACCGGAGCTTTCTAGCGATCTTGCTTTTGACTATAGTATAAACCGCGACCCAGCAGACGCAGCAAAACATAGGAAAGAGACATGAAAAAGAAACTTTTTATCACCGGCGCGGCCGGCAAAGTCGGGTCCGGCCTGCGCCGTCACCTCAAAAACCGCTACGACTTCCGCCTGCTCTTCCACCGCAACATCCCCCCGGTCGAATCAAACGACGAAATCGTGGTCTCCGACCTCGCCAATTTCGAGAACATGGTCGAAGCCTGCGAAGGCATTGACACCATCGTCCACCTCGGCATCGCCATCGTTCAGCAGGGCTATCCGCGCACGCGCTACAACCAGATGATCATGGAGACCAATATCCAAGGCACCTACAACATCTTTGAGGCCGCCCGCATCAACAAGGTCCCGGTCGTCGTCTTTGCCAGCACCAATCACGTAACCGGCTTCTACGAGAAAGAAGGCATCTACACCACCCCCGACATGCCGATCCGCCCCGACAGCATGTACGGCGTCAGCAAGGCATTTGGCGAAGCGCTCGGCCGCTTCTACTACGACGAGTACGGCATCTCCACCTACTGCCTCCGCATCGCCAACTATCCCGACACCGAGGAAGTCAACGGCACCTATCCCCCCGGCGAAAACCGCTGGCTCAGCGCCCGCGATGTCTCCGCACTGACCGCCTGCTGCATCGAGGCCCCCCGGCCCCAATTCGGCATCTTCTACGGAGTCTCGCAGGGCGCGGACAAAAAGTGGGATCTCGCCAACGCCAAAGAACTCGTCGGCTGGGAGCCCCAAGACCGCGGCGCGCCCTCGCCGTGACCAACGCGGCCCATTTGGGCGGCGGCTACGCAGAGTCCACACCCGATCCCGGCCCCACCATAGCCGCTCTCCTCCAAGCCGCCCGCCCCGGCAGCCCATCTTCCCGCCTCGTGGTTGTGGGCGGGCCGCCTGGGGTCGGCAAAACCGCCGTCGCCCGAGCCATCCTCGCGCTTTGCCCAAACACCTTTCTCCTCGACAAAGACCAAACGGCCTCTGGTTTTATCCTCGACGCGGCCGCGCTGCGGGGCGACGCACCCGCCGCGGCCTACGGCACTCCGCACTACTGGCAAAAGCTCCGTCCCCTCGAATATGCCAGTGCCCTCTCCGCAGCTTGCGCCAACCTCGTCGGCACCCGCCAAGTCCTCCTCGTCGGCGGCTTTGGCCCCGAGTTGGGCGCGGACGACCTCTGGGAGGGCCTAGCCGCCAACATCGCCCCAGCCGCCCTTCGCGTCCTCCACCTCAATCCGCCGCCCCTAGAAATTTGGCGCGCCCGCATGGTCAGCCGCGGCTCCCGCGCCGACGCTCCCTACTTTGCCCGTCTCGCCCGAGCCCTCGGCAACCTCCCCGTCTGGGCCGGTGCCGTTTGCATCTCGACCAACGGCCCCCTGCACTCGGTCGTCCAACGCGCCCTCAACGCCCTCGGCTGAAGGCGTAGGACCGCGTGCGCCACGGTTGACTTTTCTCGGTTTTACCCTTTATTTTTTAGGATGTTATGTCAATTATCCACAGTGCCTTAGGCTACTGCGCTCTCCTTGCCATTGCCTATCTCAGCGGCCGCCGCACCCGCTCCGTTCCTTGGAAAACCCTCGGCGTGGCCACGGTGCTCCAGCTCCTACTGGCTGCCATTCTGCTGCAACCAGCCATCCGTCCGCTGGTGTTTGGCCTCGCCAGCGATTTGACGACCCTGCTCAAAAAAACCGCGCTCACCGCCAATGAGTCGCTGCTGTTTAGCGGCGTGAGCGCGGAGTCGTTTGCCCGCGATCACGGGCCGGTCGTCGCCCTCGAAATCGCAGCGATCCTCATCTTTGTGGCCTCGCTTTCGAGGGTGCTCTACCACTACCGGCTCCTGCCTTGGATCATCGCCCGGCTCAGCCGCTTCATGCAGAAGTCAATGGGCATCAGCTCTGCCGAGAGCGTCGGCATGACCGCCAATATTTTTCTCGGCATGACCGAAGCCCCGCTCCTGATCCGCCCCTACGTGGCCCGCCTCACCGAAAGCGAACTGTTGTGCCTGATGGTCGGCGGCATGGCCACCATCGCCGGCACCGTGATGACCATCTATGCGACCATGCTCGGGGCGATCCACCCGGATATTGCCGGTCACCTCTTCGTCGCTTCGCTGATCAGCGCACCGGCCGCCATCGCCGTATCCAAGCTCATGATTCCGGAAACGGAAACGGCGGAAACGGCACAAGAGAAGGTAGAGCTGCCCCCCAAGGACACCCTCAATGGCCTCGACGCGGCCGCCCGCGGCGCGGCCGAGGGCATGCGCTTGGTGCTCAACGTCCTCGCCATGCTCATCGCCTTTCTCGGTCTAGTCGCCTTAGTCAACTATGGTCTGAGCTATCTCGACGCCCTGTTCAATAGCACCCCAAGCGGCTGGAGCTTACAAACCATAGCGGGGATCCTCTTCCACCCCCTGACGTGGTTGATGGGTATTCCTTGGGGAGAAGCCCGGCTCGTCGGCGAACTCATGGGCCTAAAGACCATTCTCAACGAATTTGTCGCTTACCTAGCACTCGCTCAGCAGATGGAAGGCAACGCCGCCTTGAGCACGCGCTCGTTCATCATTGCCACGTACGCCCTCTGCGGCTTTGCCAACGTAGGTTCCGTGGCCATTATGATCGGCGGCATCGGCGGCATCGCGCCCGAGCGGCGCGGAGACTTGGCGCGCTTGGGGCTGCGCGCGCTCGTGGGCGGTACGCTCGCGACCATGGCGACCGGCTGCGTGATTGGGCTATACCTGTGAAACTCAATGGTACTTCGGGCGTTATATACTATTGAAGCAGAAAGCAGATGACTAAAAAAAAGACGACATATCGAGCCCGGTTTGACGGCCACCGGCGGCTCGCCGCCGCAGTCATCATCCAAGCCGTCAAAGACGTGCAGACCGCGGATTGCAATCAGGAACGGCAGATGGCTATCGACTTCCTCTCAGGGGATATGTGGCCCTTTTCCGATGTGCTCGACCTGCCTTTAGACGGCCGCACGCTCTGCGAGTACCTACGCACCATGGAGGTCGCTTCCACCGAACCCCTCGGTTGACCTTCCCGTGGCGCATCTAACCCTAAGACGATCCCTCATGGAACTTTCGCCCGCGCAGATTCGCTTCTTCAAGACCTTCGGCTATCTCTACTTCCCGCGGCTTTTTGCCCCCGACGAGATCGCCTCGATCACCGAGGAGTTTGAACGCTCCATCCAAGCCTGTGGCAACGGTGCTCAACACGACAGCACCAAGCGCACCATGTTCGGCGGCCCCATCGAGCACCGCGCGCGGCTTTGCACCCTTATAGACGACGAGCGCATCATCGGGATCTGCAACGGCGTCCTCGGCGCGAACTTCAACTACGCCAGCGGCGACGGCAACTACTACAGCGGCGATACCGGCTGGCACCCCGATGGCAATTGGGGCCAGCTTTTCTCGGTCAAAATCGCCTTCTACTTAGACGAGCTGACCCGCGACACGGGCTGCCTGCGCGTACTCCCCGGCAGCCACCACCCCAACCACTTCGTCCGCGCCGAGGGCATTGACCTCAACAAATCCATGGTTGACCTCAACAAATCCATGGAACTGTTCGGCGTCGAGCCGCGCGATTTCCCCGGCAACCTCGCGCTCGAGACGACCCCCGGCGACCTCGTCATCTTCAACCACGACCTCTATCACGCCTCCTTCGGCGGCTACCAACGGCGGCGCATGTTTACCATGAACCTCACCCGCCCCTGCACCAACGATGCCGACCGAGCCACCCTCAAGGACTATCTTCGCCGGCACTCTCCCGGCGGCTACCAAGTAGTAACCGGCGGCGGCATGTTCTATCCCACCATGCTCGATACCGCCAGCCCAGAGCGCATGGTTCACCTGCGCCAGTGCGCCGAAGTCCACGACGAGCTCTTCCCAGAACTGGCGCGGCATTGACGGCCAGCCCACTCGTGCAGATATTTTCTACGCGCCCGTAGCTCAGTTGGCAGAGCAGCTGACTCTTAATCAGCGGGTCCAGGGTTCGAGCCCCTGCGGGCGCACCATCTTTGCCGAGGGGTTGCGGACGCGGTTTCCGCACCCCCTTTGGCTGCGAATTCGCACCCTCTCATCGCCCCTCCCCATCCTTGACATTTCCCAGTTCAGAGCATAAAATAGCCTCTCGTTTCAGCGTCTCAGCCGCCTGAGCACCTCCCATCCCTATCGCCATGGCCGACTCCATCGCCAAACTGGAAAAAGCATTCCGACGCGAGCCGGATTCCCCGCTCTTCGCCCGCCTCGCCGATCTCTATCTCAAACGCGGGGGCATCGAGCGCGCCCTTGAGCTTTGCCAAAAGGGGTGTGCGAGTTTTCCCGATTACGCCACCGGCTTTATCGTCCTCAGCAAGTGCTATGAGAAACGGGGGGCCTTAGAAGAAGCGCGCGAGGCCATGGGGCAAGCCCTGCGGCTCGATCCAGAAAACCCCAGCGGATACAAACGCCTCGCCCACCTCTTTGAACAGCTCGGTGTCGCACCGCTGGTCTTGCAAAGCCTGCGCCAAGCCGCGTACCTCGACCCTTTCGACGCCTCTCTAGCAGAGCGGATTGACCACTTCAGCAGCCGAATCCACCAAGCCGCGACCGAACCCGCGACCGAACCCGCGACCGAACCCGCGACCGAACCCGCGACCGAACCCGCGACCGAACCCGCGACCGAACCCGCGACCGAACCCGCGACCGAACCCGCGACCGAACCCGCGACCGAACCCGCGACCGAACCCGCGACCGAACCCGAAGAGTCCGTCGCCAGCGCGGCCCCGCAGGCCCTCGAAGCCGAAGCCACTCAGCCCCAAGCTCTGCCGCCCCAGCCGCCAGAAGAAAGAGACGATCTAGATGGCGACAGCAACGACCGCGAATTGCTCCGCCTCTTGCAGGAGATCGAAGAGGAGAAAGCCGCCGAGCCGGTACCTGCACCTGCACCCAAAGAACCACCCATCCCGGCTGCCAGCGAGCCGAACGCACCGAAAAGCAAGCGCATCGCCACCATGACGCTGGCCGAGATCTACACCACTCAGGGCTTGACCCAGAAGGCGATTGAAACGTATCGCGAGCTCCTCAAACAGGAGCCAACCAACACCATCATCCGCAGCAAGCTAGCTTCGCTAGAACAAAGCAGCAGCGCACACTAACGGGAGCGATATGGCAGACACCACGGATTTTAGAAACGGTTTTACCATGTCTCTCGACGGAGAAATTTTCTCCATCGTCGAGTTTCAGCACGTCAAACCGGGCAAGGGCAGCGCCTTCGTGCGCACCAAGCTCAAAAACACCAAAACGGGCGCCGTGCTCGACCGCACTTTCCGCTCGGGCGACAAAGTCGAGGCAGTCCGGCTCGAAAAGCACCAGATGCAATACCTGTATTCCGACCAAGGGCTGTACTACTTCATGGACTTGGACACCTACGATCAGATCCCAGTGTCCTCAAAGACCGTCGGCGCGGCAAGCAACCTCCTAAAAGAAAGCGAGAACGCCTTCCTCCTCATAGCAGGCGGGGAGGTCATCGCCGTTGACCTCCCCAATTTCGTCGCCCTTGCCGTCACCCACACCGAACCGGGCATCAAGGGCGACACCGCCACCGGCGCGGTCAAGCCAGCTACCCTAGAGACCGGCTATGTGGTGCAAGTGCCCCTCTTTGTCAATAAGGGCGATCGGCTCAAGGTCGATACCCGCACTGGCGAATACGTAGAGCGCGTTTGAGAAAGGACGACACCCCCTGTGAACGAAGGCAAGCTGCGCAAACTGCTAGAGCTTTTCCACGATAGCGACCTAGAAGAGTTAGATATCCAAACCAGCTTCTGGCATGGTACGCGCATCCGCCTGACCCGCAGCCGTGCGCCTTCACCAGTGGCACCCGCCGCGCCCATGCCCATCGCGCCCGCCGCACCCACTGAGCCAGCGCCTACCGAAAAGACCGACGATGGCCTGTACGAGGTGCTCTCGCCTATGGTCGGCACGTTTTACCGGGCCGCCTCGCCCGAAGCCGATCCCTTTGTGGGCAAGGGCGATCGCATCGAAAGCGGTCAGACCGTCTGCATCATCGAGGCCATGAAGATCATGAACGAGATTCCAGCGGATGTTCAAGGCGAAGTAGTCGAGATCCTCGTCGGCGACGCCCAGCCCGTTGAGTACAATCAAGCCCTGTTCAAAATTCGCCCCAGCTAAGACGGTTGTGTTCGAGAAAGTCCTCATTGCCGACCGCGGCGAAATCGCGCTGCGCGTCATCCGCGCCTGCCAAGAGATGGGCATCGCGACGGTGGCCGTCCACTCCCAGGCCGACACCCACTCCCTGCATGTGTCTTTTGCCGACGAGGACGTCTGCATCGGGCCGGCCGCCAGCAAGGACAGCTACCGCAACATTGCCAATATCATCAGCGCCGCCGAACTGACCAACGCCGACGCGATCCACCCCGGCTACGGCCCCTTGGCCGAAAACGCCGATTTCTCCGATATCTGCGCCGACTGCGGCATCCAGTTCATCGGCCCGCCGACCGCGGCCATCCGCAAGATGGGCGACAAGGCCGTCGCCCGCCACACTATGCAGGAGGCCGGCGTATCGGTAGTGCCGGGCAGCGAGGGAGCACTCCAGTCGCTGGACGACACCCGTCAATGGGCGGAAAAGATCGGCTTCCCACTGCGCCTCAAGGCCACCGCGGGCGGCGGCGGGCGCGGTATGCGGGTCGTCCGCAGCATGGATGAATTAGAGGAAGCCTATCAGATGGCGCGCCGCGAAGCACGCACCGCCTTTACCAGCGACGCCGTGTACATGGAGCACTCCATCGAAGAGGCGCGCCACATCGAAATCCAAGTCCTCGGCGACCAGCACGGGCACCTCGTCCATCTCGGCGAGCGCGAGTGTTCCATCCAGCGTCGGCACCAGAAGCTCTTGGAAGAAAGCCCCTCGCCAGTAGTTGACGCCGACTTGCGCCAGCGGCTCGGCGAGTCCGCCCTCGCCGGAGCAGCGGCCGTCGGCTACTACAGCGCCGGCACCATCGAGTTCCTCGTCGATTCAGACCAAAACTTCTACTTCATGGAGATGAATACCCGCATCCAAGTCGAACACCCAGTCACCGAAATGGTCACCGGCATCGACTTAGTCGGGGAACAAATCCGCATCGCGGCCGGCGAACCCCTCCGTTTTAGCCAAGAGGGCATCCAACTCACAGGACACGCCATTGAATGCCGGATCAACGCCGAAGATCCCGCGCGCAACTTCATCCCCTCTTCGGGCCTCATCGCGGCCCTCCACCTGCCGGGCGGCCCCGGAGTCCGCATCGACAGCCACATCTACCAAGGCTACGAGATTCCTCCGTACTACGACTCCTTGCTGGCCAAAATCATCGCCTACGGCCCCGACCGCCAAGGTGCGATGGCGCGGATGCGTCGAGTCTTAGGCGAATGCACCATAGAAGGCGTGGCCACCACCCTGCCCTTTCACCAAACCCTACTCAACGAACCCGACTTTATCGCCGGGCAGTTCGATACCAGCTACGTAGCCAACGCGAAGCGGTTGTTTTAAGCGAAACACGAGAGGCGATTATGAGCCAGACTCAGATCCTCGAGCACTTGACCTACTCGGAAAGCCACGAATGGCTTTTGCTAGAAAGCGACATCGCCACCATCGGCGTTACGGATTTCGCGCAAACCGAATTGGGAGACATCGTATTCGCCGAGTTGCCCGAAGTGGGCGAACAGGTCCAAAGGGGCGAAACCTTTGGCACGCTCGAGGCGGTTAAGACCGTCGCAGACCTGATCGCCCCGGTCTCCGGCGAGGTCCTAGAAGTCAACGACAGCCTCGTGGAAGAGGCCGAACAGATCAACGAAGACCCTTATGGCGGCGGTTGGCTGCTCAAGATCCGCATCGACGACCCGGCGGACCTGGAGCACTTGCTCAGCGCCCAAGAGTACGCCGACCTGCTCGCCGACCACTGACCTTGCACTTGTTCATTGTAAGCGCGCTTTTTATAAGGAAGTCAAATTGTGTCGTGGGAGGGTGAAGCTGTATAATAAATCCAATCCCAAAGGTTGGAACATGCCAAAAGTAGCTCAAATTTAATTAGCTCTACACCGCGGATAGACCCTTGCTGGAAAGAACCGTACTCGTCCTCAACCAAAACTACGAGCCCCTGAGCGTGTGCAGCGTGCGCCGGGCCTTGCTGCTGATTTTGCGCGGCAAGGCCGAAGCCGTTGAGAAGATGGGCGGGGTGATCCATTCGGTCTCCCAAAACTATCCGGTGCCCAGCGTCGTCCGCCTCGGGCGCTACATCCGCGCCCCGCGCCGGCGGGTCGTGCTTTCCAAGCGCAATATCCTCAAGCGCGACAACCATCAGTGCCAGTACTGCGGCAGCAAAGACGGCAAGCTGACGGTCGATCACATCGTGCCGCGCACCAAAGGGGGCCAAGGGACTTGGGAAAATCTCGTCTGTGCCTGCACCTTGTGCAACAACAAGAAAGGCGAACACCGGCCCGAGCAGGTCGGCCTCGCGCTGCGCACCAAACCCAAGCGCCCCAACAACGTAAGCTTCATCCGCAACTTCGTCGGCATCGACGATCAACGCTGGAAACCGTATCTTTTTATTGACTGAGGCAGGCACTGTCATGGAACGCGACGCGATCGAACAAGAAGAATCGGCTCTCTACGAAGTCAAGCTCGATGTCTTTGAAGGTCCGATGGATTTGTTGCTCTATCTGATACGCAAAGACGAGTTAGACATCTACGATATTCCCATCGCCCACATCACCACCCAGTACTTGGGCTTCTTGCAACACATCCACCACCTCAACATCGAACAGGCCAGCGACTTTATCCTCATGGCGGCCACCCTGCTGCGGATCAAGTCGCAGATGATGCTGCCCCGCGAGGAACTCGGCCTCGACGACGAGGGCGAGGAAGACCCAAAGGCCGAGTTGGTTCGTCGCCTGCTAGAGTACCAGCAGTTCAAGGACATCGCCGACTGGCTGGGCATACGCAAAAACGAGCGGCGCGACGTGTACCTGCGCCGCCAAGGGCCTAACGACGGCGTCGAGGAGTCGGCCCAGCTACGGCCCGTATCGCTCTTCGACCTCTTGGCCGTGTACAAGCACGTGCTCGACACCGTGCCTGAAAACTTGGTACACCAAATCGTCGAAGAAGAGGTCTCGGTCGCCGAGTGCATCAACTATCTGTTGGCCGTGCTCGCGCGCAACTCGCGCATCAGCTTCATGGACCTGCTCCAAGGCCGCGACCGCCAAGCCCTAATCGCCACCTTTGTCGGGGTCCTAGAGCTGCTCAAGTCGCAGCGCGTCCGCGTGCAGCAGGCGCGGCCCTTCGACGAGATCTGGATCGAGCCATCGCCACTCCAACCGACCGCAGTGCCGTGAGCCAAGCCGCACGCGACATTGACCCTCCGCAGGCTCGGGCGATCATTGAGGCCATCCTGCTGACGGCAACTGAGCCGGTGACCCCCGGCCGCCTCGTCCACCTGCTCGCCGGGTACAACGGCCGCGATATCCGCGAGGCCATTGACGCGCTCAACGCCCAGTACGAAGCGGCCGGGCACGGGATCGCAGTCGTCGAACTAGCGGGCGGCTATCAGCTCGCCTCGCGCCAAGAATGCGGCCCTTGGCTGCGCAAGTACCACAAAACCACGCGCCAAGTGCGCCTCTCGCCGGCGGGCCTCGAAGTCCTCGCCATCGTCGCTTTCAAGCAGCCGGTCACCCGCGTCGAGATCGACAACATCCGCGGCGTCAGCTCGGCCAGCGTGTTGCAAACGCTGATGGAACTCAACATGGTCCGCCTCGCTGGCCGCTCCGACGGCATTGGCAAGCCCATGCTCTTTGGCACGACCCGAGAATTTTTGCTCCATTTTGGCCTGCGGGGGCTGGCCGAGTTGCCCAAGCCCAAGGAATTAGAAGAGCTAATCGCCGAGGGCCAGCAGCCAGCCGCAGCGCGACAGCTCGCCTCCGAGTTGGACGAACTGCAAAAGCAGGAGGAGGAAGGGGGCGAAGGTGAACGCTCCTGAGCCGCAAATGCGCCTCAATCGCTTCTTGGCCCGCTGCGGCGTGGCCTCGCGCCGCCACAGCGATGCGCTGATACAAAGCGGCGCAGTGCGCGTCAACGACGAGGTCGTCGCCGAGCCGGGCCGCGCAATCGCAGTGAGTACCGACCGAGTCGAGTGCCGCGGCCGCGTCGTCGCTCTGCCCAGCCAGTACGAATACGTGCTTTTGCACAAGCCGGCCGGGTATCTGGTCACCCGCAGCGACCCACGCGACCGGCCCACGGTCTTCGACCTTTTGCCCGACCTCCACCCCGGCACCGTGCCCGTGGGTCGGCTCGACCTCGACACCACCGGGCTTTTGCTACTGACCGACGACGGCGCCCTCGGCCATCGGCTGCTGCACCCGCGCTTTGTCGTCGCCAAGCGCTACGAGGCCGTCGTCAGCGGCGACCCGCACGAGGACCGGCTCAACCGGCTGCGCGAAGGCATCGCACTCGGCGACGGTCCCACAGCACCGGCTCAGGTCCAAGTCGAGGAGCGCTGGAGCAGCGGTTGGGTCAAACAGGCGCGGCTGAGCCTTTGCATTCACGAGGGGCGCAAGCGCCAAGTCCGCCGCATGCTCCGCGCCGTTGGCTACCCGGTGCGGCAATTGACGCGGGTCGAATTTGCCGGGCTGACTCTCGGCCCGCTCGCCGCAGGTCAGCACCGCCGCCTCAGCCCAAGAGAAGTCCGCCGCCTCAAAGCCGAGGTTGGCTTGTGAAGCGGCGCGGGCTGGTCATCGCCATTGACGGCACCGTCGGGACCGGCAAGACGACCACGGCTCGGCGGGTGGCCGAGCGGCTGGGCTATCGCCACCTCGACACCGGGGCCATGTACCGAGCCGTGACCTTAGCGGCGACCCGCCGCGGGGTGGCACCCGAGGACGCGGCCGCGCTGGAGGCCCTATTGGCGACCTCGACCATAGATTTGGACTCTGGCCGGGGGCGCGTCCTACTCGACGGACAGGACATAAGCGAAGCGATTCGCCAGCCCGAGATTACCCGCCGGGCGGGTGCATACGCAGATGTGCCTTTGGTGCGGCACTTCTTGGTCGCCCAGCAGCAGCAGTGGGGCCAGTGGGGCGGCGTAGTAGCCGAAGGGCGCGACACAGCCGCGGTGGTCTTTCCCGACGCCGAGCTAAAAATCGCCCTAGTGGCCGACCTCGATGAGCGCGCCGACCGCCGGCATCGGGAATTGACCGCCAAAGGAGTAGGCATCACATTGGAGCAAGTCCGGTCCGACATCCAAACTCGAGATCGGGAAGACGCCGAGCGCGACTACGGAGGTACGAGCGCAGCGGCCGAGATCGTCGAGATCGACACGACGCGCATGACTTTGGAAGACCAAGTTGACTATGTCGTCGCATTGGCTTGCCAGCGCGGCGCTTAACGCTGGCGCGGAGAGGCCGCGCTGGTATCACACCACGCGAAGTGCGTGCTTCGCCTTAACCTTTTTGAGGATTTGCACAACATGACCGAGGAAATCACAGCAACAGAAGAGCAGCAGGAAGCCCCTGTGTACGGCAACGTCAGCGTCGAAGAGCTGGAAAAGCCCGAGTACAATCAGGACGAATTCGACGAACTCATGGCCCTCTACGAGGAGAGCATCTCCGGCATCAAGGAGGGCCAGATCGTCAAGGGCACGGTCGTCTCAATCGGCCCCAGCGAGGTGATGGTCGATATCGGCTTCAAGTCCGAAGGCGCGGTGTCGGTCAAGGAGTTTTCCGACCCCGAGTCCATTGAGCAAGGCCAAGAAATCGAGGTCTTCTTGGAGGACGTCGAAGACCAAGAGGGCCAAGTCGTGCTCTCTAAGCAGAAGGCCGACTTCATGCGGGTCTGGGATTTGATCAGGGATGCTCACGACACCGGCAATACCGTCGAGGGCCGGCTGACGCGGCGCATCAAGGGCGGCATCGTCGTCAATCTCTTCGGCGTCGAGGCCTTTTTGCCCGGCTCGCAGATCGACATCCGCCAAGTCAAGAACTTCGACCAGTTCATCGGCCACGAGTTCCCCTTCAAAATCATCAAGCTCAACAAGGCGCGGCGCAACATCGTCGTCTCGCGCCGCGCCGTGCTAGAGGAAGAGCGTGCGCGGATGCGCGAGGAGATCGTCAAGGTGTTGGAGGAAGGCCAGACCCGCGAGGGCGTCGTCAAGAACATCACCGACTTCGGGGCCTTCATCGACTTGGGCGGCGTCGATGGTCTCCTCCACATCACCGACATGTCTTGGGGGCGCGTCAACCACCCCTCGGAGTTGGTCTCCATCGGCGACCGCATCAAGGTCAAAGTGCTCAGTTACGATCGCAAGCGCGAGCGCATCTCCTTGGGGCTGAAGCAACTAACTGCCCATCCGTGGGAGAACATCGAGAAGAAGTACCCGATTGAGAACCAAGTTCGCGGCAAGGTGGTCTCCATCACCGATTACGGGGCCTTCGTCGAGCTGGAGGAGGGCATCGAGGGCCTAGTCCACATCTCCGAGATGTCTTGGACCCAGCACGTGCGCCATCCTTCCAAGCTGGTCAACATCGGCGACATCGTCGAAGTGAAGGTGCTCAAGATCGACAGCGAGAACCAGAAGATCTCACTCGGCATGAAGCAAACCGAGGACGATCCGTGGGATACCCTCGATGCCAAGTATCCCCCCGGCACCAAGATCGACGGCACGGTATGCAGCTTGACCAACTTCGGAGCCTTCGTCGCGCTCGAGGACAACATCGACGGGCTAGTCCACATTTCGGATATGTCTTGGACGAAGCGCATCCGCCAAGCCAGCGAAATGTTCAAAAAGGGCGACGTGATCCCCGTGGTCGTCACCGAAATCGACATCAAGCGCCGCCGCATCTCGCTCAGCCACAAGGAGGCCTTTGAAAACCCTTGGCCTCGCTTTGCCGATCAGTACGCGGTGGGCGTCGAGGTCCAAGGCGCGATCTGGCGGATCCTCGAGCGCGGCGTCGTCGTCTCGCTCGTCGACGAAGTCGATGGGTTCGTGCCGCTGTCGCATTTGGCCATCGACGAGTTGCAAAACCCGCGCCAGAGCTTTGCCGAAGGGCAAAAGCTTCCGCTAGAGGTCATCGAGTTCGACAAGAACCACAAAAAGATCGTGCTCAGCGTGCGCGAGTACTTCAAGGACAAAGACCAAGCCGAGTACGAAACCTACTTAGCCGAGCATCCCGTCCAAGAGGTCGCCGACGAGGAGGTCGCGGCCGACAAGGACGACGAGATGGAGAGCTGGGGAGACGTCCACGCCGAGCAAGACGAGTCATAAGCCCCACAGCAACAACCAGGCGCGGTGGGACGAACGATCGTTCCACCGCGTTTTTATTTTTGCCAACCCCCAATCCCCTAACCGGCCCGAACCATGTCCCCGAGAACCAAACTCACCCCGGCGATGGAGCAGTACATGCACTTTAAGCGTCAGCACCCAGACGCGATTCTCTTCTTCCGCATGGGCGACTTCTACGAGATGTTCTTCGACGACGCCAAAGAGGCCGCCCGGCTTTTGGGTCTCACCTTGACGGCGCGCAACCACGGCAAGACTTCCGGCGATGTGCCTTTAGCCGGCGTACCTCATCACGCCATGGAAGGCTACCTAGCCAAACTCATCCAACTCGGCCGCAAAGTCGCCATCTGCGAACAAATCGAAGACCCCAAACAGGCCAAGGGCGTCGTCAAGCGCGACGTGGTGCAGGTCGTCTCCCCGGGCACGGCCCTTTCCGACGCCCTGCTCGACCAGCAACGCAACAACTTCCTCGTCGGCCTCTGCCCCCGCGCCGACTGCATCGGCCTAGCCAGCGTCGATTTGTCAACCGGCGACTTCGCCCTCGACGAGGTCGCGGCCAACGACCTAGCCGACGAGTTGGAGAGCCTCGCCCCGGCCGAGCTACTCATCGCCGAAGGCGCGGACGCCAAGTGGGTGCAGACGCTCCAGACCGCCTTGCCGCGGGTGGCCATCAGCCGCGTCGAAGACTATCACTTTGCCGCCGACACCGCTTACGACACCCTCACCGACCAGCTCCGAGTCCAGACTTTGAAGGGCTTTGGTTGCGAGGACATGGAGGCCGCCATCTGCGCCGGCGGGGCCGCGGTCGCCTATTTGCGCGACAACCAGCGCGGCGCAGTCGAACACGTCAACCGCCTCCAGCGCAAGCGCCGCGAGGACTTTGCGCTCATCGACGCTGCCGCCCAGCGCAACCTAGAGCTTTTAGCCAACCTCCAAGACGGGGGCCGCACCAACACCCTAATCGAAATCCTCGACCGCACCCGCACCCCCATGGGGGCCCGCCTGATGCGCCAGTGGATTACTCAACCCCTCAAGAGACCGGCCTCCATCGAGGACCGCCTAGCAGCGGTTGACGAGTTGCTGCACCAGCGCGACCAACGCCGCGCCTTGGGCCCGTCCCTAGAGCAGGTCGGCGACCTCGAGCGGCTGATGGCGCGCATCTGTTGCCAGCGGGCCAACGCCCGCGACCTCGTGGGGCTAGCCCGCTCGCTGGCCGTCGCCCCGGCCATCGGCCAGACCCTCTCCACGGCCCAGAGCACACTCTTGCAGGAGCTGCGCGTCAAGGGGCTTCCAGACGTGGGCGCATTAGTCGCCGAAATCAGCGGCGCGTTGGTCGCCGAGCCGCCGGTATCCCTGACCGACGGCGGCCTAATCCGCGACGGCCATCACCCGGACGTCGATCAACTGCGGCGAATCGCCCGCGGCGGCAAGGACTACATCGCCCGCTTGCAGGCCACCGAACGCGAGCGCACCGGCATTGCCTCGCTCAAAATCGGCTACAACCAAGTCTTTGGTTACTACATCGAAATCAGCAAGGCCAACCTCGACAAAGCCCCCGCCGAGTACCATCGCAAACAGACCTTGACCAACGCCGAGCGCTTCATCACGCCCGAGCTAAAGGAATATGAGGAAAAGGTCCTAGGGGCCGAGGACCGCCTCAAAGAACTGGAGAACGAGCTATTCTTAGCCCTGCGCGACCGCGCCGCCCGCTGGACGCCCCAAGTCCAGCAGATTGCCCGCGCCATCGCGCGCATTGACGCGCTGTATTCCCTCGCCGAAGTCGCCGCGAGCGAATCCTATACCCGGCCCCAAGTCAATGACGGCCAGCGGATCGAAATCCGCGAGGGCCGCCACCCGGTCGTCGAGCGCCAGCTCCGCACGGGCCGCTTCGTGCCCAACGATGTGTGCCTCGACGCCAACGGGGCGCAAATCATGCTCATCACCGGCCCTAATATGGCCGGCAAGAGCACCATCATCCGCCAAGTGGGGCTGATCGCGCTGATGGCGCAGATGGGCAGCTTCGTTCCCGCGCGCCAAGCCACCATCGGCGTCGTCGATCGCATCTTCACTCGCGTGGGCGCGTCCGACAACCTCGCCCGCGGCGAGAGCACCTTTATGGTGGAGATGCACGAGGCGGCCAATATCCTCAACAACGCCACCAGCCGCAGCTTGCTCCTCATAGACGAACTCGGCCGCGGCACTAGCACCTTCGACGGCCTGAGCATTGCCTGGGCCATTGTCGAATACTTGCACCAGCACCGCACGGCCCACCCGCGCACCCTCTTTGCCACGCACTACCACGAAATGACCGAACTCGAAAGCCATCTAGAGCGCGTCGTCAACTTCAACGTGCAAGTGCGCGAGGAAGGCGACCGCGTGGTGTTCCTCCACCGCCTAGCCCCGGGGTCTGCCGACCAAAGCTACGGCATCAACGTCGCGCAGATGGCCGGGATGCCGGGCCAAGTAGTAGCACGCGCCCAAGAAATTCTCGCCCGTCTCGAAAAGGACCAGATCGACACCAAGGACATCCACCCCCCGGACGTGCCCCCGCCGGCCCCTCAACCCCAGCTCAATCTCTTTCCTGCACCTGCGGACGCGCCGTGGGCGGCGGAATTGCGGGACATGGACCTCAGCCAGATTACGCCGCTCCAAGCATTGCTCAAGCTGAATGAATGGAAAGAAAAAATTAAAAATGGGGAATGAGGCTGAAAGCGGCTCAATTTTGTCCCATTGGGCATCCTTCGTTTCGCCATCTTACAGCAACTTTTCTAGACCATCCCTGCAAGGTTCGGTTGATTATGTTTACATCTCACTGGCGACAGCGCGTTAAGGATGGTGGCCGCACGAAACGGAATCGAGGTCCACGGCGTTTTATGGATAACGGATGAACGAAAATCGCACGGGATCGCATCCCCCCCGCGCAAACTGTACGACGCGCTACGGCTGTTGCACAATGACCCTCTGGTATTTCTACCAGACGACGAAGTCCTGCGCCGCATAAGGCACCTAGCGAGGCTTCTTTAGGGAATCCCGCAATTTTCAATTGGCCGCACACTAAACTTGCAATCAGACGCATCAACATTTACAATTAGCCGATGCCAAAGACTCACCTCTACCCGCGCTTTGCCGAGCGGACTCTTGCGGAGGCACTAGAGGACTCACCGATTGTCCTAATCCACGGTCCCCGGCAATGTGGCAAGACCACACTCGCGCAGATGGTGTGCGTACCGGAATACCTGAGATGGCGCGGCCAACCGCTTAGCTTGGCGACGGCCAAGCCCCGAGGGTACGCGTACCTCAGCTTCGACGATGATGTCGTGCGCGCCGGGGCCGAGGCCGACCCCATGGGTTTTGTTGCCGATCTGCCTGAGCGCGTCATCCTCGACGAAGTGCAGCGCGTCCCCACGCTCTTCAGTGCCCTGAAGCTCGAAGTGGATCGCAACCGCGTGCCGGGGCGTTTCGTACTGACAGGCTCAACCAATGTGCTGCTCGTCCCCAACCTCTCGGACTCCCTAGCGGGCCGCATGGAGACGGTTAGGCTGCATCCGCTCGCGCAGTGCGAGCTTAGAGTAACCACGGCTCAATTCCCCGGCTTCCTCGACGCTCTATTCGGGGATGGATTCAAGACGCAACGAGTAGGGCGGCTGGGTAGCCAGCTCGGCGAGCGCATCGTTACCGGTGGATACCCGCCAGCACTGGCCCGGTCGGCCGGTCGGCGGCGGGCCAACTGGTACCGCGACTATCTCGACGCCCAAGTGCAGCGCGATGTGCGCGATCTGGCGCGGATCGGCAGCCTTGAGGCCCTGCCTCGCCTACTCGAATTGGCGGCGGCGCAGACAGCTCGGCTCCTGAATGTTTCTGATCTGGCGGCTCCCTTCCAACTCAGCCGACCGACGATCTTTCACTATGTCAAGCTACTCGAACAGGTGTTTCTGCTGGAGAGGCTTCCACCTTGGCACCACAATCGTCTAAGCCGCCTCGTCAAGACGCCCAAGTTGCACATCGGCGATACCGGCCTCGCTTGTACGCTACTGGGGATAGATGCAGCAGGGCTGACAACCGATCGGACACTGCTGGGTCAGCTTCTCGAGACTTTCGCGTTTGAGGAGTTGCGGCGGCAGGCGAGCTGGCACGAGGCCCGGTTGGCGTTTTTCCACTACCGCGACAAGGACAAAGTGGAGGTGGACATCGTCATTGAGCGCGGATCGCTGGCGGTTGCGGGAGTAGAGGTGAAGGCGGGTGCCACTGTAACAAAAGCGGACTTCCGCGGCTTGTACAAGCTCAGGGAAGCAACGGGCCGCCAGTTCGCCGGCGGCGTGGTGCTGTACGACGGAGAGACCTGTACCCGCTTTGGCGACGGACTCTACGCCGTGCCGCTGCGCCTGCTTTGGGAAACGTGACCGCTCTTACCAAAGCCGCCGTCGAAATTCACTACCGTTTATCCTCTCGGCGTTGGCGCAGATCGAGCTGCGCGCCGTTGGCTCATGCCCGATAAACAAACACCCGACGACCTGATTTGGGGCCGCCACCCCGTACTCGAAGCCCTGCGCGCCGAGCGGCCCCTGCGCCGCCTGCTCGTCGCCAAGGGCGCACGCGGCCCGGTCATCAACGAAATTTTCGCCCGCGCGCGACAGGCCCACATTCCCTATGATCTGCGCGATAAGGCACAGCTCGACCGCCTTGCCGGCCCCCGCCACCAAAGCGTCGTCGCCTATGCCGCGGCCGCATCGTACGCAGACTTCGACCACCTCCTTGCCCACCTGCCGACCCCGGCCCTGCTGCTCTTTCTCGACCAAGTCCAAGATCCCCACAACCTCGGCGCCATCATCCGCAGCGCCCACGCGCTCGGCGCCCAAGGCGTAGTCGTGCCAGCCCGCGAAGCTGCCGGCCTCTCCCCAGCCGCGCTCAAAGCCGCGGCCGGTGCGGCCCAGCACCTGCCCGTCTGCCGAGTTGACAACTTGCAAAAGGCCCTGCAAAAAGCCGCGGCCGGTGGGCTTTTCATCGCCGGACTCGACGCCCAAGGCGAACAGCCCTTGACGGCCGCCGATCTTGCCCAGCCCTGCGCCCTAGTCATCGGCAGCGAGGGCAAAGGGCTGCGGCGCATGGTGCAAAAGCGCTGCGACGCACTCTTGCACATCCCCATGCAGCGCGCGGCCATCGGCTCGCTCAATGCCTCTGTGGCCGCCGGCATCGCCCTGTACGAAGTGCTGCGCCAGCGCCAGCCATGATCGGCCTGCTGGTCCTCTGCCTAGCCCTCGCCCATCCGCTCAGCAGCGAGGCGTCCGAGACCCAACTACAACAAGCCCGCTCCCTGTTGACCCAAGCCAAGAGCCAAGACAAAGACCAAGGCTTTGCATACCGAGCCACCTATATGCACTACTACGAGGTCGGCGACTCGCTTTTGTTGCAGGGACAGGCCCGCGTCGTACACAAGGGCGCTGAGTTGGAGGCCGCCGAGATCGTCTTCCGCCGCGCCCTCGACCAAGTCGAAGCGCGAGCGGCCCTCGATTCGAGTGGGCAGGTCATCGGCCGCCCGGTGTTGCGCCAAGGCGACCAAACTCTGCGCGGCGAGCGCATCCTCTACGACCTCTCCACCGAACAAGGAACCATTCTCGAAGGCAAAATCCACCGCGACAAGGGATTTTATGCTGGACGCTTGATACAGACCCGCAGCGGCACCGAGTTCCACGTCCACCAAGGCTCGTACACCACCTGCAAAGCCGACCACCCGCACTTTGACTTCTATAGCCCGCGGATCAAGGTCTTAGCCGGCGACATGGCCGTGGCGCGCCCGGTGTATTTCCGCATCAAGGAGCGGCGGCTGTTGTGGATTCCCTTCTACGTATTCTCGCTGCGCGAAGACCGCCAGTCCGGGCTTTTGACGCCGAGTTTTGGGCAGCGCACCCTTAGATTTGGGGCGCGTCAAAGCGAGTGGGAGCTGCGCAACTTGGGCTACTATCTGGCGCCCAACGACTATTGGGACCTGTCCCTCGCCGCCGACCTGCGGCAGCGCTCGGGCTGGCTAGGGCGCGCCCGCCTCAACTACGCGGCGCGCTATCGATTCAGAGGGCACGTCAGCACCCAGTTCGAAAACCGCCAAGAGGGCCGCACGGCCTCGCGCAACTGGCGACTGGAATTCAGGCACAGCCAAGAACTAGGGCGCGAGGCGAGCCTGCGGGCCAACGGCACCTTCCAGAGCAACAACAGCTTCGCCCAAGACAACAGCACGAGCCTCCAAGACCGCCTCAACCGCACTCTGCGCTCCAACCTCAGCTACACCCGGCGCTGGCGCGGCTCGGGCAATAGCTTGAGCCTGAAAGCCAGCCAAACCAAAAACCTCGACACCGAGACGTTCTCCACCATTCTGCCCGAACTCAGCCTGCGCAAGAGCCGCAAGCCGATTTGGGGCCAATCAGGCCAAGGCCGTCAAAGCCGCCAAAACCTCCCCTGGTACAGTCGCATCTACTACGACGGCAACGCCAGCCTGCGCAACACTCGGCGCGGCACCCGCACGGATACGACCAGTAAAACGAGGGGCCAAGTGCGCTGGCGCGTCAGCGCACAGTACCGCCCCTTCTCTTGGCTCAATCTCAGCCCGGCACTCGACCAAGACTGGCGCGACCAAGATCTGCGCGAGAGCGCAACCCGCAGCTGGCGCAGCGACCGCTTCTCGACCCGTGCGGCCCTGAGCCAGACCTTCTACGGCCTCTTCAACCCGTCCCTCGGCCCGCTGCAAGCCCTGCGCCACGTGCTCAAACCCAGCGTCTCGTTCAACTATCAAGCCTCTCGCGCCGATACCGGCGGAGTCTTGGGCTTTGGCGGCGACGGCAGCCAGCTCCAACACCGACGGACATTGAACTTGCGCTTCGACAACACGTTCTGGGCCAAAATTCTGCGCGACGAGGAGGAGCACAAAGTGCGCCTAGTCCAGCTCAATTTCTCGACGGCATATAACTTTGAGAAAAAGGAAAACCAGCTAGACGACCTGCGAACTACCCTAAGCGTCGAGGCAGGTCGCTACCTAAATTCGCGGCTGACCTTGCGCCACCAGTTCTACGACGAGCAAAACCAACTGCACCTGTTGGCACCGCGCCGCAAGCAGCTTGAAGTGCGGACTTCGGCTAGCTGGTCGCGGCAGTCGAGGAAGGCGCGCTCGGACGCCGACCGGACCGATGGTTTCGGCACCGCCAGCGGCTACGGACAGAGCAGCTTTGACGCCGCCAGCGGCTACGGACAGAGTGGCTTTGGCACCGCTAGTGGCCGGGAATCCTTCGGCTTTGAAAACGGCCTCATGCGCGACATCGACAACCGCCGGCGCGGCAGCCGCTTCCAGCTCAGCCACTACATCTCGCACCGCCGCGCCACGACTACGACCTCTAGCTTCATCCGCTCTTGGGTACGGGCCTCAGCCGGCTTTAGCTTGGGGCCGAGCTGGCATTGCAATTATTCGCTCAACTACAATCTGCGCGCCCCGGGAACGCGGCTGTTGGCTACCGAGCGCATCACTTCCGAGCTGTTGTCCTTGCAAAAGGAATTCCACGACTGGACCGCGACCCTCAATGTGCAACCGAGCAGCTTCCACAAAAACCGGGCGTTCTTTTTGAAGGTGCAGTTGAAGGACATTCCGCAGCTCAAACTCGAGCGCGGCCAGCGGCGCTTCTAAGAAGTAGTGGTTGGTGGGGGCTGGTTCAGGGAGTAAGCCTTGGCAGGTCCCCTCCATGCGGGCTGGTTCGGCCACCATAACGGTATAGCAACTCGACTGTCTCAGTAGCATTGTGCTTCGTCGCAATGTACAGCGGTGTTAGGCCATCGTCGCTCTCAGCGTTGACCTCGGCCCCCTGCTTGAGCAGCAGTTCGGCCGTCGCAGCAGCATCCATCTCGGCCGCATAGTGCAGCGGCATCAGCCCCTTGTCGGTCTCGGTGTTTGTCTCGGCTCCCTGCGTCAGTAACAGCTTGGCCGTCTTGTAGGCATTTTCCCTCACCGCATAGTGCAGCGGCGTCAGCCCCTTGTCGGCCTTGGCGTTTATCTCGGCCCCCTGTGTTAGTAACAGTTGGGTCGTCTTGTAAGCATCTTTCCACGCCGCATAGTGTAGCGGCGTCGGCCCCTTGTCGGCCTTGGCATTGACCTCGGCCCCTCTCGCTAGTAACAGTTCGGCTGTCGCAGCAGCATCCATCTCGGCCTCATAGGACAGCGGCGTCCGCCCCTTGTCGGTCTTGGCGTTTATCTCAGCTCCTTGCGTTAGCAACAATTCGGCTGTTTCGTTCGCATTGTTCCATTTCACGCTGAGTCTTGCGACACCGCGGCTGAGGGCGTCAGCGTCGAGGCATCCCCCCTGTTGACAGTAGTACAACGGGGGGTACATTAAAAAACTTCTATGACCGATTTCCGCAAATGTTCCCAGATGCCAACGGCGTCCCCCCTGATCTTGCACCCCCTCCCGTGAAAGTCCTCGTCCAGCGCGTCAGCCACGCTAGCGTCCACGTCGATGGCCAGCTTTGCGGCCAAATCGGCCAGGGCCTGCTCCTACTCGTCGGCTTCGGCCCCGGCGACGACGACCAATCCCTGCGCTTCTGCGCTGAAAAGTGCGCTCACCTGCGCATCTTCGACGACGACGACGGCAAGATGAACCGCTCGGTGCTCGACGTCGGCGGCGGCGTACTCGCCATCTCCCAGTTTACCCTGTACGGCGACTGCCGCAAAGGCCGCCGCCCCAGCTTCGTCCAAGCCGCCCCACCCCCGGTTGCCCAGCGCCTGTACGAGCGTTTTCTCGACCTCCTCGCCGCACAAGGCTTGCCGCCCCAACGCGGCGTCTTCGGCGCGTACATGCAGGTCGAAATCCACAACGACGGCCCGGTCACCTTGATGGTGGAGTCTCCAGCGTGAAGCCGCTCATCCTCGGCTCGGCCTCGCCCCGACGCGCCGCGCTGTTGCGCCAGCTCGCCCTGCCCTTCACAGTCGTCCCCAGTCCGCTGGCAGAGCCGGTGCCCGCAACGTCCATCCCGGCCGACTACGCACTCGAATCGGCCGTGGCCAAAGCCCGCGCTGTGGCCAGTTCAGTCGCCGCCGACGCCATCATCATCGCGGCCGACACCATCGTCTGTAGCAACGGCGCGATATTGGGCAAGCCCGCCGACGCGGCCGATGCGGCCTCCATGCTCAGTCGCCTCTCGGGCGAGGTCCATCAGGTCTATACTGGGCTAGCCATCCAAAGCGGCGCACAGCTCCTGCAAGAAGCTGTTTGTACCCAAGTGGAAATGCGGCCCTTGACCGCCGCTGACATCGCCGCTTACGTCGCCAGCGGCGAACCCCTCGACAAAGCCGGTGGCTATGGCATACAGGGGCTAGGGGCGCGCTTTATTGAACGCATCGCAGGTTGTTATTATAATGTAGTTGGTCTGCCCCTAGCTCGTCTTTGCGTCCTCTTGAGCGCGGTGGGGTGCGACCTAAACGATCGGGCCACAAAATGAACGAAGAACAACAACAAACCATCGCAGAAGAATTGTCAGCCGCCCGCCAAGCGCGCGGCCTCGGCCTCGAAGAAGTCCAGCGACAGAGCGGCATTAGTTTGGCCGTTTTACAGAGCATAGAAACTGGCCAGTTCGATGTGGTCGAGCCGGTATTTGGCCGCTTAGCCCTGAAAGCCTATGTCGAATACCTCGACCTCGATCCCGAACCGTTCCTGACCCGCTTCGACCAACAGCACGGCCGGGCCTTCCAACCTCGCCACCGACCTACGGTCTTAATATCGCAGCCTGTTCCGCGCCGCTCGCGGAAGCCGCTGATCGTCATCAGCCTCGTAATAGGTGCCTGCTGCGCCCTCGCGGTGGCGTTCTACTTTTTCAGCGGTAGGGCTGCTGCGCCACCGCCACAGATCCCAGCCCAATCCGCTGCCCCGCCGCAAGCGACCGTCGTTCCAACGCAAGTGACCGCCACTCCGGCCCAATCCCAGCCGACAACCACCCTAAACGACGCGCTTGTCGCCCAATCATCCACCGAGATAGGTACTTCTGACGCACCCGCGTCCGCAGACACTGTGGCGGCCGCGGTGGCCGCACAAACCACCACCACCGTCGTCCTCGAACTAGAGGCCCGCGACTCTACTTGGGTGCAGATTAGCTGGGATGATGCCGCAGAAAATTTTGAGGGCGTCGTTCCACCCGGCCAGCGCCACCGCTTTGAGGCCCGCGACCACTTCGTCGTGCTCTCGACCCGTCCCCACGGCCTGCGCTATTGGTTGGACGGCCAACTACTCGGCGATGGCCAGCTTGGCGATCCCAACCAAGTGCTGCACTTCCGCGCCGCGGCCGATGGCATCGCGTTTCTAAAACTGGACTCACAGCCTTCCGCAGAAGAGGCCCTCGACGCCCAACCATGATCCAAGGCTACGTAGAGGTGGCCCTACCGCCACCCGTAGCGCGCGAGTTGACCTATGGCGTACCTGCGGAACTCGCCGCTGAAGCGCGGCCGGGGGCCTTGGTGTTGGTGCCGGTAGTTCAGCGCCGGCTCACTGGCGTCGTCTTGGGGCCGGCTACAATCGGCGACCTCTCCCCGAGCAAAATCCGCCCTATTGAACAAATTCTCGACACCTCGCTTCTCACGCCCGAGGTCGTTGCGCTCTGTCGCTGGATGGCTTCCTACTACATGGCTCCCCTCGGCAGTGCCCTGATGGCCGCCCTGCCCCCAGGCGTCAAACTCAGCTCCAACCGCCTCGTGCAACTGCGCGAGATGCCCGCTGGGCACCACACGGGTATAGAAGCACGGATCATCGGCGAGTTGCAGCGCAGCGGCGCCCTCAAGGTCAGCACCCTCAAGCGCCGCCTCGGCAGCCAAGGTTTGGAAAAGGGAGTACGCGCTCTGAGCCGCAGCGGGCGCATTGAAATCGCGCCCGTACTCGAAGACCGACGACCCCGCGCCCTGAGCCAACGCCGCTTCCTCCTGAGCGACGAACCGGCCGCGCCCGCAGCCATCGCCGACATCGAAAAGCGCGCCCCGCGCCAAGCGGCCTGTCTGCGCTACTTGCTCGACCACCCCACGGCCGCACGCAGCGAACTGAGCGAGGCCGGTTTCTCCTCGGCCGTACTCAAGGCCCTCGAAGGTCGTGGCTTGATTGAATCAACGGCCGAGGAAGTCGTCCGCGATCCCCTCGCCCACATCGCCAGCGGTGCTCCCCCCGATCTCGTCCCTACCACCGACCAGCAGCAGGCCCTCAACGCCCTGTCGGCCGCGCTCGATGCCCGGGAATTCTATCCGGCCCTGTTGCACGGCGTCACCGGCTCGGGCAAAACCCTCGTGTACATCCAGCTCGTGGCGCAGGCGTTGGCCGCGGGCCGGGGCGCGATCATCTTGGTTCCAGAAATCGCCCTTGCTTGGCAGATGGTGCGGCGCTTCAAGGAGCACTTTGGCGAGGCCGTCGCCGTCCTCCACAGCCAGCTCTCGGCCGGAGAGCGCTACGACACTTGGCGTTGCTTGCGCCGCCGCGAGCAGCGCGTGCTCATCGGCGCTCGCTCGGCCATCCTCGCACCAGTAGATGATTTGGGGCTGATTGTCGTGGACGAAGAGCACGACACCTCGTACAAACAAGAAGACCTAGACAACAGCCACCCCCTCACCTACAACGCCCGAGACCTCGCCTTAGTCCGCGGGCAGCGCTGCAATGCCGTCGTCGTCCTCGGCTCGGCCACGCCCAGCCTAGAGTCGCACTGGAATGCCACCACGGGCAAGTACCACCTCCACACCTTGCCCCGCCGCATCGACGACCGCCCCTTGCCGCAAGTGACGGTCGTCGATATGAAACAGGAGCCTTTCCAACGGCAGCAGCGCGCCATTTTCTCGCACGACTTGCGGCGCAAGATGCAGGACCGCCTCAACCGCGGCGAAAAAATCATCCTGTTGCAAAATCGCCGCGGCTTCGCGCCCTTCATCGGCTGCACCGCCTGTGGAGAGCCAATCCAGTGCCGCAGTTGCCGAGTCTCCCTGACCTATCACCGGCGACCCACTGCCTCCGAGACCCGCTGTCATTACTGCGACTTCGCGGCCCCACCCCCGTCGATCTGTCCTTCCTGCGGCAGCCCGGAGTTGCGCTTCGACGGGGTGGGCACCCAACGAGTCGAAAGTGCGCTGTTGGCCCAATTCCCCGGCATCCGCGTCATCCGCATGGATGTAGATACCACCGCTTGGAAAGGCGCACACGACGTGCTCGTCGAGCGCTTCCGCAGCGGCGAGGCCGACGTGCTGCTCGGCACCCAAATGATCGCCAAGGGCCTCGACCTGCCCGAGGTCACGCTAGTCGGCGTGATTTCCGCGGACACCGGCCTGCACCTGCCCGACTTCCGCGCGGCCGAGCGCAGCTTCCAACTCCTAACCCAAGTCGCCGGCCGCTCGGGGCGCGGCCATACTGCCGGTGAGGTCGTCATCCAGACGCTCCTGCCCGACGACGCAGTGCTGTGTGCGGCCGCACGCCAAAATTACGCGGCCTTTGTCCACAGCGAGTTGGCCCAGCGGCAGCAGGCTGGGTTCCCCCCTTTTGGCCGCCTAATCGTCTTTCGCTGGCGCGGCCCCTGCGAGCAAGCCGTTGAAACCGGGGCGCAACAGGGAGTAGAAGCCCTGCGGCAGGGCCTCGACGCAGCCGCGCTCGTACTCGGGCCGGCGCCGGCACCGCTGGCGCGGCTGCGCGGTCACTACCGCTGGCAAGCACTCTTGCGCGGCTCCTCGGCGCGCCACTTGCGCACAACCGCCCTCAGCGCACTGCCGGCCATGCGCGAGGCCGCCAAAAGCCACGCCCTTCACTTTTCCATCAACATCGACCCTCTAACGATGATGTAGGCCGTCCCCATGCTCTTGCTCCGCCTCGCTCCATTGCTGCTTTTGGCCCTGCCCGTCCGCGCCCAGTTATCCGGCACCCAATGGGAAGCCTATACCAGTATGCGCCAAATCAATCGGGTCCTCGTCCACCAAGACGCGGTCTGGGCCGGCACCAGCGGCGGCGTCCTGCGCTACGACCAGCAGACCCAAGCCTATACGCGCTTCACCCGCCGCAACGGCCTACCGGGCAACCTCATCTTGAGCCTATCCGTAGATGCCAGCGGCCACCTGTGGTTTGGTACGCACTCCCAAGGCTTGAGCCGCTATCGGCCCGAGCAAGACCGCTTCGACCCGCCCTTTCTCGACTTCCAAAACCTCCGCATCAACGCCCTCAAGCCTCATGGGGACATCCTCTACGTCGGCAGCGAGCGCGGCGTCAGTGCATTTATCATCAGCAAGGAGGAGGTCAAGGAAACCTATCGCCGCTTGGGGAATCTGACCAAAGACACCGAGGTGACCAGCCTTGAGGTGTTTGCCGGTCGCCTATGGGCCGGGACTGTCAATGGCCTAGTGTGGGCGGATTTGCGCCAGCCCAACCTCCAAGACCCCAGCAGTTGGGAGGCTGAGCCAATAAGGGGCGAGGTGCGCGATGTGCTAGTCTTTCAAGACACGCTCTTCGTCTCGGCCACGGACGGGGTCTGGCGAGTACATCCCGCGCTCGACCGCCCCGCGCTCGATTACTCCACGACCAGCAGTGTTGCCCTCGGCCTGTTTGAGGGGCGCATCGTCAGCGCGACGGCCGACGGCAGCTTGTTCCAGCGCCAAGGCAACCGTTGGCAGCCGCTCAGCGCAAAAGGCATCAGCAACGCCGCCGACCTGTCCGATGCCGACGGCCCCCTGTGGGTGGCCAGCGCGAGCGGCCTGCGCGTCCTCGGCACCGACCCACCGCCGCCGCCCCGCGAGCCTATAGGCAATTTCTTCTTCGACATAACTCAAACCGCCGACGGTCATTTATGGGTCGCCTCCGTGCCCAAGGACAATCTGCCTGCTTTTGGCCTGTACGAGTTCGATGGCGAGGGCTGGACCACTCACAACACAAGGACCGACCTGTCGTCCGAGATCGTCTCGGCCGTGGAGACCGACGCCGAGGGCCTGCTGTGGGTCGGCACTTGGGGTCGGGGCATTGACGTGCGCGATGCCAACGGCCAGTGGCAGAACCTCACCGCCAACAACTCGGCTCTCGAAGGCATCGGCAGCGATACTTTTGTCGCCATTAGCGACATCGACCGCGACGCCAACGGCTTGCTGTGGATCGCCAACGTCCGCAATGGGCTAGTCGTCATGGATGGATGGCCACCCCAACAGGCCGCACTCAACAACCAGTTGGACTTCGGCATGTCCCCGGACCGGGACATGAGCAAAATCGCCATCGGTCCCAACGGCCTGAAGTGGGTCGGGACGGCACTCGACGGCTTCCTCCTCTTAGACGATGGCGGTACCCCTTTTGAGCTTGGCGACGAGATCGGCCTTGTCTTCGACACGGTCGCCTATCCAAACCTGACTAGCGATACCGTCAGCGACATTCACGTCGATCGCTCGGGGCAGGTGTGGGTCGCCACGAACAACGGTCTCAATGCAGTGCGCGGCGACTATTCGCGCACCAGCGCACATTTTGAGGTCACAAGCTGGAAGGTGTACAAGGCCGACAGTGGCCTGCCGGCCACCGCGACCACGTCGCTTGCCGAAGATGACTGGGGGCGCATTTGGGTCGGCACTGAAGGTGGCTTGGCCCGCATCGACACCGAGGGCCAAGTCGAGTTCGCGCTCGACACCAGCGACGGCCTCGTCAACAACCGCGTCAATTCACTGTACTTCGATCGGGAAAACGGTGCGCTGTGGATTGGCACGCTCGCCGGGATGAGCCGCTTGCAACTTGGCGGTCCGGGGATAGCCGCTGGTCCTCAGGCATACGCGTATCCCAACCCCTTCCATGTCGGCGTGCGCGGTGCAGCTGTGACCTTTGCCGACCTGCCGCTGGGGACGGGTGTACGCATTTTTACCGCGGCCGGCGAACTCGTCCGCCAGCTCGACGGCGTAGCTGGCGAAGGTGCGGTCACTTGGAATGGCCAGAGCGCCGCCGGCTTTCTCGTGGGGTCGGGTATTTACTACTTTGTCGCGCCGGCAGAAACTGGCGACGCAGTGCGCGGCAAATTCGCCGTGATCAACAACCGCTGACATGCACAGCCTCTACACCGCGCTCGCCATCGCGCTCCTCGCTGTACCTAGCCCGGCCCAGCCCCTATTTACTATTGCGCGGCTGCAATACGGCGGCGGCGGCGACTGGTACAGCAATCCCTCTTCCCTGCCCAACCTGCTCCGCTTCTTGAGGGAACACACCCAAATCGACGCGGCCGAAGCCGAGGCGCGGGTGCAAATCATGGACGAGGAGTTGTTTTCCCATCCGTACATCTACATGACCGGGCACGGCAATGTGGTTTTTTCCGCTGAGGAGGCGGCGCGGCTTAGGCACTACTTGGAAAGCGGCGGCTTTCTCCACGCCGACGACAACTACGGCATGGACGAGAGCTTCCGCCGCGCCATGCGCCAAGTCTTCCCCAATGCCGAGTGGGTGGAGCTGCCGCCCGAACATCCCCTGTTCCACTGCCACTTCGAGTTACCAGCGGGCCTGCCCAAGGTCCACGAGCACGACGGCAAAAGGCCGCAAGCCCTCGCGCTTTTTGCGGGCGAGCGCCTAGCCGTGCTGTACACTTATGAGGCAGATCTAGGCGATGGCTGGGAGGACCCCGACGTCCACAGCGACCCAGAGGGCAAGCGACTCGAGGCCCTCAAAATGGGTGCCAATATCGCGGTCTGGGCGCTGAGCCGCTAGCACCCCGGTCTGAGCCAAAGCAAGACATAAACAGCGAATGCGCGACGATCCAAGGCGATCCAAAATTTAGCTTGATTCTGTAATACAGGGATATTACTTTGCCAACCCCCTTTGTGAAACGGAACTTGGACCCTATAGCCATGGCCAAATTCTCGCCACTTCAGCCACTTACGTTTGAGATCGCCGGCCCGCGAATTACGGCCCGGCGTTTTAGTAAAGGCTTTAATGCGTTCTTGGAGATAGCCAATGAGGTCGCCAATAGCGTAGCCGGGAAGCCACACGCTGTAGAGTGGATTCTTTCTGTTGAACCAGGTAGCGTACGCGTACAGATCGCTCCAGAAGCGATCAATATGCACCCTGAAAAAATCCCTATGGCCATTGATGCAATTCAAGCAGGGCTTGGGTCCCTCGAAGTGGGGAATGATGTCTGGCCTGAGCATTTCTCGGAAAAGGCGTTGGCGGCGGCCAAGACGATGGGCGAAGTGCTGTCCAAGTCCGAGGGGGAGTTGAGTACAGTACAGGTCCGATACAATGGACAGGCGACTAAAATGTCGTCTCGATCTATTGCGTCTGTCGACCAGTTATTGCAAGGAAAATACGTTGATCAAGGTACGGTCGAAGGACGGATTCAAGTACTCAGCAGGCGAGGCAAGATGCGCTTTTCCATTGATGACGATATATCGGGCCGCAATATCAACTGCTATTTTCCTAGTGAATTGTGGGACGATGTGCTGCGGTCCTTCGATCCTAAGATGGATCGGCGCGTGTCGGTTTCAGGGCCTATTCTGTATCGGTACGATGGTGCGCCGGTCAATATCACTGTTGAAAAATTTAGAGTACTGCGCCCAAAAAACGAATTGCCATCTTGGAGAGATGTATTGGGTATTCTCGCTGAGTGAATCTATATGCGGAAAGTATATTGCGATGCCGACGTATTTATCGGATGGTTCAACAGAGAACAGGATAAGGTAGAAGCCTGTCGTGGATTAGTTGATGCTTCAGAGCAAGGGGAAGTGCAAATAATTACTTCGGCATTGACATTGACGGAGGTTATTAAGATCAAAGGCCAGCAATCATTGCCTCAGAGCAAGGAAGAGACCATCAAGGACTTTTTTGAACAAGAGTTCATCGGTATCGTCAACGTAGATCGACAAACGGCCGAATTTGCTCGCGATCTTATATGGCGCTACCCTCACCTTAATCCCAAGGACTCTATCCATGTAGCAACAGCCTTGATGACCGAAGGCGTTGACGTATTGCATACTTTTGATGAGGACCTTTTGCGGTTGAACGGCCAATTGGGAGAACCTCCTCTGCGGATTTCTACTCCAGATATACCAAGTCAGCCTTCTATGTTTGTATAACTCGCGCATCAAGCGAATTTTGACCCAACTCTAGCCCCCCTCCTCAACCCTCATATACGTATCAATCGGCAAGTCGGCCAGCCGTTGCAGCACTCCACTCGGCCAATAGATGTGCAGCGAATCCGCCCGGCCCGCCGCGCCCAAGCCAAAATGTACGCGCCGGTCGCCGCTGCCCAAGAAACTCTCGCCGCAGAGCACATCCCGCCGCTGTTTTTGACCGCCGCTCCACAATACGACCTTCGCGCCGACAGCCTCGCGGTTTTTTCCCGCGCCCACAAGGCGCAGGCCGAGCCAGTGGTGGTCAAAGGCCGTCTCGTTGTGTAGCAGGGAAGGCCGACCGTTGAGGTTGGTGACGAACAGGTCCACGCGACCATCGTCGTCAAAATCCCCGGCCACTGCACCGCGACTGACCGCCCGACCCTCGCCCAACTCGACGAGGCGGAAATGGCCAGCGTCATTGGCGAATAAGTGATTGGCTTGCGCGTAGGTCGCGCCACTGCCCAGGCGTTCGATTTGGGGATACACGTGCCCGTTGGCCACGAACAAGTCTTGGTCGGCGTCGTTGTCAAAGTCGAGAAAGACCGCGCCAAACCCCACGTAGGGGAGGCTGATGCGACCCAGACCCGCGGCAAAGCTCACGTCCGCAAAAGTGCCAGCACCGGTGTTGCGATAGAGCGTGTTGTAGTCGTCCTCAAAGTTGGTGACCAGCAAATCCCCGTCGCCGTCGTTGTCGTAATCGCCCCAAGCCGCGCCCATGCCAGCTTGCGCCAAGCCCGTTTCCCCCAGCGCGGCATTGGCCTGTAGCCCCACTTCGGCAAAGGTGCCAGCCCCATCGTTGCGATAGAGGAAATTGGGCGTTGAGTCGTTGGCGACATACAGATCCAAATCCCCGTCGTCGTCGCTGTCGATGAAGAGCACGGCAAACCCATAGCCCGGGTCGTGCCGACCGAGGCCGCTGAGCGCCGTCACCTCGGCAAAGGTGCCAGCCCCATCGTTGCGATAGAGCGCGTCCGGCAGCGCGGGCAAGCCCAGCGGGCCGACGAATACGTCCCGGCCCTTCCACTGCGTCCCCAAGGGCCGCACCGCGGCCGAATCAAACTCCGCGTAATTGGCCACGTACAAATCCAAGTCGCCGTCCAAGTCCGCGTCGCCCATGGCCGCGCCGGTACTCCACACCGGCAGCGCCAGCCCGGCGCGGGCCGTGGCATCGGCGAATTGCTCTAATCCGTCGTTGCGATAGAGGACGTTTTCTCGTAGGCAGGTGATGTACAGGTCGGCATCGCCGTCGGCATCGTAGTCCGCGCTCAGCGCACCCATGCCCCAGCCATGGCCCACTACACCGGCCGCGGCCGCTCTATCGACAAAACCCCGGGCGCGGTCGTTGCGGTAGAGGGCATTGCCACCGCCTTCCCCATTGACCCAATAGATGTCCAAATCGCCGTCGCCATCCGCGTCGAGGAGTGCGGCCCCGCCGCCTTTGGCTTCGACGATATAGCGCTTTTCCGCGCCGCCGCCAACGTGGGAACGCTCTAGGCCCCAATCGCTAGCCTTGTCGATGAAAGGGGGGCCATCCGCAGGCGCGCAGGCCACCATGCACAGTGGCAGGCAACAGATCCCCCACTTCAATCGCGCCACAATCCTTCAAGACCCGGTAACCGGCTCGACCTTGGCGGGTTCTTCCTCGACCAACCGCCCCCAAAACCCCTGTACTCCCACCAGCAGGCACATTCCCACCGGGACGCCCAGCAAAATGATGAAGGTGGCAAAGAGGATGCCAAAGCCCAAGCTGACGGCCATTGGGATCAAAAATTGCGCCTGGAGGCTTTTTTCGAGGATCATCGGCAGTAGGCCAAAGAAGGTCGTCAGGGAGGTCAGCAGGATGGGGCGGAAGCGTGCAGCCCCGGCTGAGACTAGAGCTTCCTCGTGCGACGAGCCCGCGCGCAGCATCTGATTGTAGAAAGTCAAAAGCACCAGCGAATCGTTGACCACCACGCCCGAGAGCGCGACGAGCCCGAAGAGGCTCAAAAGCGCCAAGTCCAAGCCCATGAGCAGATGCCCCCAAACCGCGCCAATGATGCCGAAGGGAATCGCGCTCATAACGACGAGGGGCTGAGTGTACGATCTGAATGGCACGGCCAGCAACACGTAGATGGCGGCAAGAGCGATGATGAAGTTGAAGAACAGGCTCTGTAGCGAGTCCTGCTGCTCCTGCTGCTCGCCGCCGAAGCGATAGCGCAGACCGGGGTAGTCTTGGACCAGCGCGGGCAAGAAAAACGATTCGAGATCGCGATTGATTGCGTCGGCATTGGCGACTTGGTCATCTACTGAGGCACTCACCCGCACGACGCGCTGGCCATCGGTGCGCTGGATGGAGGCATAGGCGTGGCCGATGGTGACGGTGGCCACCTCGGCAAAGGGCACCTCGGCACCTGAAGGCGTACGGACGCGCATCGAGCGCACGTCGCCTACGTTCCGGCGCTCGTCTTTGGGGTAGCGCACCATCACCCGCACATCGTCCGAGCCGCGCTGGAAGCGCAGGGCTTGGTCGCCGTAGAAGCCCTGGCGCACTTGGCGGGCTAGATCGGCAAGCGTGAGGCCGAGGGTGCGGGCTTGGGGCTTGAGCTGGAGTTTCATCTCCAGCTTGCCCTCCTCGAAGCTGTCTTGGATATCGCCGGTGCCTGAGTACTCGGCGATTTTGCCCTTGAGACGCTCGACGGCCAACAAGAGCTGGTCGAAGTTGTCCGCGGCTAGCTCGACCTCAATGGGATTGCCGACGGAAAACAGCGACGAAGAAAAAACAATGGATTCGGGGCCGGGCACCTCGCCGACCCGTTGGCGCAGCCGCGACTCGATCTCAGCGCTGTCGAGATCGCGCTCCTCGGAAGGTTGTAGCTCGATGGTAACTTCGGCGAGATGTCCTTGGCCACTGGCACCCGGGGCCGCCGAAAAGGAGGAACGCCGGGCCGTGGGTTGATCGCCGATGTAGGTAAAAACATTGCGGTAGATTGAATCCCCGCCCGCGCGCTCGGCATCGATCTGATCGCGCAGGACGATGGCCTTTTCTTCGATGTGTTGCACGACCTTGGCGGTTTGGGTCGCCGTGGTGCCTTGGGGCATGTTGACCGATATCGTCACCCAATCGGAGCCGATATCGGGCATAAACACGAACTTGATATAGCCTCCGGCGACCAGCCCGGCGGTACACAGCATCAGCGCTAAGGCTAGGGCGGTACTGGAGATCGGATGAGCCAGTGCCAAGCGCAGCGTGGGTTGATAGGCGTTGCGGATGACGTACTTGAGGCCGCGGTCAAAGAGGACGACGACCCGGGCGTGCCAAGCGAGCGGGCGCTTGAAGAGCCAGCGAAAGAGGCGGCTGAGTGGCCCGTGCCCTTCAGAAGACAGGTGCGCTGGCAGAATGAACAGGCTCTCGACCAAGGACAGCAGGAGCACGGAGATGACGATCACGGGGATGACCGACATGAACTTACCCATCATGCCCTCGACGAAAAACAGCGGCATAAAGGCCGCAATCGAGGTCATAATCGAGAACGCGACCGGCGTACCCACTTCGAGTGCCCCGTCGATGGCGGCGCGACCCAAGGGTTTCCCTTGTACGCGGTGGGAAAAGATGTTTTCGCCGACGATGATCGCGTCGTCAACCACAATGCCCAAGGCCACGATAAAGGCGAACAGCGAAAGCATGTTGATCGAGGCGTCGAAAGGCTCCATCAGCACGAAGGCACCCAAAAAGCTGATGGGAATGCCCATCATCACCCAGAAGGCCAAGCGCAGGTCGAGGAAGAAGCTCAGACAGATGAAGACCAGCACCAGCCCGAGGCGGGCGTTGCGGATCAGCAAATCTATGCGGCTGCGCAGGATGCGCGCGTCGTCGCGCGCGTAGCCGATGTGGATCCCCGCCGGCAGGGTCGGGCGTTTGTCCTCGATGTACTGGTGGACATAGGCGGAGATGTCGAGCGCGTTCTGGTCGCCAATGCGAAAGACCTGAACCACGGCCGCCGGCTGGCCGTTGAAGCGCGAGATGAGATCGGTATCCTCAAAGCCATCGACGACCGTGGCAACGTCTTTGAGCTTGAGGGCCGTGCCGTCGGGGCGGGTGAGGACGACGACCTCTTCGTATTCGCGCCCGGTGCGCATCAGCCCCTGCGTGCGGAGCAATATCGCGCCGTCCTCGCTCTCGACGCTGCCGGCGGGCAAGTCGATGCTCGTGCGGCGGACAGCATCGGCGACCTGTGCGAAGGTCAGGCCGTAGCGGCGCAGGGCCTCTTCCGAGACCTCGATGGAAATCTCATCGACGCGCACCCCCTTGAGCTCGACCTGCGAAATGACGCCGCTGCTGCGCAGGTCGTCGCGCACTAGTTCGGCGGCGACTTTGAGGGCCTTCTCATCAACGTCGCCGTAGAGCACCACGTCAATGGCTTGATTGCGGCGGGTCAGTTCCTTGATAACCGGCTCTTCGATTTCGGCCGGGAAGGTGTCGATGCGGTCGATCTCGTTTTTGATGTTGTCGAGGAGTTTGTCCATATCCGCACCGCGCTCTAGCTCGACGCTGACTAAGCCCATGCCCTCAGCGGCTGTGGAGCGCACGCGGCGCACCCCCTCTAGACCGCGGACCCGCTCCTCGACGCGCTTGCAGACGGAGTCTTCGACCTCGGCCGGAGTCGCGCCCAGATAGGGCACCTCGATTTGCACCTGGTCGAGCGACATCTCGGGGAAGGTCTCTTTCTTGGTCTGCATCATGGAAAACAGGCCGCTCAACATGATGAAACCCATCAGCAAATTGGCCGCGACGTGGTTTTTCGCCATCCAAGATACGGGTGCTTTCACGGTTGACCTCCTACGTTCCCATCTGCGAGGCGCACCTGCATACCGTCGGTAACGCCGCTGAGCTGAGATACGATGATCCGCTCTGCGGGAGCCATGTCGATATAAGCGAGTACTTCATCCTCGAGTGCGCGCACCACTTCCACTTGGTGGATGCTGAGGACGCCGTCGCGGCCCACTGTCCACACGCGGTCGCCTTGGCGCAAAGCAACGCGGGGCAGGACGCGGACGCCATCGACGGTGCGCCCAGCAATGGCCACCTCGACGAACATTCCCACCGTCAGCGGCGGGATCCCGTCGGCAATGCCGCCGTAAGGTGCTTCGACCTCTACTACTAAGCGGACCATGCGGCTTTGCGGGTCGAGCTCGCCCTCAGTGCGAACTACGCGCCCGTCCCACTGGTGCTGGCGACCGGCAAAGCTCCCGCTGACCTCGGCACGGGCCCCCTCGCGGCTAAAGGCAAAGGCGCGGGAGCGGCCCTCGGCGTTGAGATCGGCAACGGACCCGGTGTGCGGCCCCCGGACGGAGGCCGCAACGCTCGGTGTGCTAGCTGAGGTGACGGCAATGGGCAGCGGCAGGGTGAACCACCCGAGATCTTCGTCGGGAACGGGGACGACGATCTCGGCCTTTTCAATACTATATATCTGGGCGATGGCTTGGCCGGCGTTGAGGTGCTGGCCGACATCGACGCGGGCGGTGCGCACCCGGCCGGCAAAGGGAGCGTACACTTTGGTGCGGTCGAGGCGCAGCCGCGCTTCGGCGAGGCGCGCTTCAGCGCCCTCGAGGCTGGCCGCGGCGGCGCGTAGCTGGGGTTTGCGCAGCACTAAGTCGGTGGGCGCTTGGTCGGCGGCGTGGAGCCTTTCCCACTCCTCCTCGGCGATGGCGGCTTCCTCCCGGGCTAAGTCGAGTAAGTAGCGCGCCTGTGCCACTTGGGCGGCAGCCTGTTGGACGGCGAGCTCATAGTCGCGTGGATCAATCCGAAAGAGCAACGCGCCCTTGGCAAAGGTGCCGCCGGGTTTGAAGTCGGCGTCCTTCCACACCACAATACCCGAGACCTGTGGCACGAGGTCAATCTGAGCGTCGGGACGCACCGTGCCCTGTCCCTTGACTACGACTTGGACCTGTTGGAGCGGGACGGCGATGGCTTCGACGAGCGGCCCGGCATAGGCGTGCGCGACGCGCTGGGGCGGCTCGCGCATCGAGGCCAGCAATTGGAAGGCCCCAAAGCCGAGGGCGAGGATGAGGATGGGCAAGACTATTTTGAGGACGCGCATCATTGCTGAATCTCCGCGTACTGAGAGGCAAGGGTAAAGCCGCCGCCAAGGGCTAGGTGCAAGTTGATGCGTGTATCGAGACGCTGGCGACGGACGGCGAGCAGGCGACTCTCGGCGTCAAAGGCCCGGCGCTGAGACTCTAGCAGGGCGATGAGATCGGCAAGCCCTCTGGCATAGCGATCTTCGGCTAAGGCGCGGGCCGCTACGGCTTCTTCGGCGGCCGTGGCTAGTGCGCGTTCTTGGTCGGCGAGAAAGCCTTCGGCATTCAGCGCGGCCTCCACCTCGCCGTAGGCCTTAAGTGCGCTGTGGGCGTAGGCAAAGAGCGCTTGTTCGGCAGCCGAAGCGGCCTGATCAACGCCAGCGCGCAGACGCCCACCTTGCAGCAGGGGCTGCGCGATATTGCCCACGAGGTTCCAGACCGAAAAATCGCCGTCGAGCAAGTCGCTCAACGCGCTCGACGAGCGGCCCGTAGAGGCCGTGAGGCTGATGCGGGGCAATAGGGTGCGCCGGGCTTGGGCCAGCCGGCGGTCGGCCGCGGCGAGGCGACGCTCAGCGGCTATGAGGTCGGGCCGCCGACCCACGAGCTGGGCGGGCAGGCCGGCTGGAACCGGACCGCCAACGGCGGGCAACTCGCCCCCGACCTCAATCCGGGCGCTGGGGTAGCGGCCCAAGAGCAATTCGAGCTGGCGCAGGGTGGCATCCCTTTGCTGGCGGCGTTGGGCAAGGGTCGCCGCGGCCGCGGCCAAGCTCGACCGGCCCAAGCGCACGTCGAGCGACGAGCGCAAACCGCGGCGATAGCGATCCTCTATCTGTTCGGTGG
Source organism: uncultured Latescibacterota bacterium (assembly GCA_958295495.1). Classification (GTDB taxonomy): domain Bacteria; phylum Latescibacterota; class UBA2968; order UBA8231; family UBA8231. The sequence goes on along the minus strand of OY282352.1, from coordinate 3,316,438 downwards.
AGAGCTGGTAGTTTGCAACCGTCGCGCGCGCTAGCTCAACTTGGTGCCCCGCTTCGACCGCGGCGAAATAGGCCCGCGCCGTCTGCGCTGCCAGCGAGAGGCGGGCCGCGCGAAAATCAGCGGCTGCGGCCTCGGCGTCGGCGAGCGCGGCTTGGGCACCAGCGCGCAGGCGACCCCACAGATCGGCTTCCCAACTCCCAGTCAGATTGACGCCCAAGGACGTGCTCTTGGAACTCAAGACCTGGTCCGGGTCTCGCCCAGGGATGGGCAGGCCGACGAAATTTTGTTTGCGCCGCGAGCCATTGGCATCGACGCCGAGTTGGGGCCGGAGCGGCGCGCCAGCCACCTGAGCTTGGGCTTGGGCTTGGGCCAGACGCGCACCGGCGACCTTGAGATCGTAGTTGTGCGCCAAGGCCAACGCCACGAGACTGTCGAGGCGCGCGGCCCCCATATTGCGCCACCAGTAGTCGGCGACTGCATTCTCTGAAGCCCCAGCCGTCCATTGGTCTGGCTGGGCCAAGTCGAGGGCCGGATATTCGACTTTGGGAGCGGAAGCACAGGCGAGCAGAAACAGCACCGGGAGGCACAACGGCCTCATGGCAACTCTCCAGGGGAAGCAGCGAAGTCCGCGTATAGGGCTTCTACTTGCGTGGGACCGGGGTCTTGGTCTAAGACGAAGAAGGCGTAGTGCAGTTCCAAGCACTCGCCGGCTGTCAGCTCTAAGTCGCCTTCCATTAGCAAGCCCGCGCCCAGCAAGTTTGCGCGGGTAAACCAAGTGACCGGGTGGCGCGGGTTGGCCGGGTGATCCATGAGCGCGACAAAGCCGCCGCTCTTCCCGCGCGCCCCGACCCACCGGGCGTGCTGCCCCATGATGTTTGCGTGGCCGCGGCGTCCCTCGCTGCAATAGTGGTCGGCCTCGGCAAAGGAAGGCCCCATGCGCAATTCCAACCCCGAATAACGAGCCGCCCGCGAGGCCCCCAGCACCAGCCGATCGCCGGCTGGCTCAATGCGCGTGGAGACCCGCAAGCAGTAGCCGCCCGCGGTGCTGTAAAAGCCAAAAGAGCGCGACTCCAGCGCCATGAGCTGATCGCGGCCATCGAGCCAAGAAAGCGACTCGGCCACAGAGGCCGCTTCTAAGGCCGTGAAGCGATCGTGTCGCTGCACGCCGTGGCTGTTGGCGACGCGTTCGTATTTCTTTGTTTCCGGCAGATACCAAGGCCCGCCCCACAAGTTCGCGTCGTTGACGTGGACCCAGCCAAAGTACAGCCCGGTGTGCCAAGCGTGGTCGGGCGGGCGGTACTCGGTTACGAGCTGGCCGGAAAGCGCGTACAAAGGCGCGAAACAGGGCTTGGGGGATTCGCTGCGGGGCAGCTCCTCGGTGGCGCGGTACAGGGCCAGCAGCCGGTTGGCCGCGTGGATTTCAACGCCGAGGGCGTTTTCTCGCAGTTCAAAGGTGCCCATAGTTATTTCTCCAATTCTCGTTTGAACCATGCAATCGTCCGGCCCAACCCTTCGTCCGACCCCACGCAGGGCGTCCAGCCGAGTAGGGAGCGGGCCTTGGCAATGTCGGGCAGGCGGACCCGGGGGTCGTCCTGCGGTAGGTCGCAGAAGGTGATGCGGCTCTTGGCACCGGTCATGGCGATGACCTTGCGGGCCAAGTCCAGCATGGTGATTTCACCGGGGTTGCCGAGATTGACCGGGGTCGCCACGTCGGACAACATGAGCTTATAGAGACCAGCGATCAAATCGCTGTAATGGCAGATGCTGCGCGTTTGCTGGCCATCGCCATACACAGTCAGATCGCGGCCCTTGAGGGCTTGGATGATGAAGTTGGGCACGGCCCGGCCGTCGTCTTGGCGCATGCGCTCGCCATAGGTATTGAATATGCGCGCAATGCGCACGTCCGTGCCGTGCAGGCGGTGGTACGCCATGGTCATGGCCTCGGCAAAGCGTTTGGCCTCGTCGTACACGCCGCGGATGCCAATGGGGTTGACGTTGCCGAGGTACTCCTCGGACTGGGGATGTACCAAGGGGTCGCCATAGACTTCCGAAGTGGAGGCCAGCAGGAACTTGGCCTGCTTGGCCACGGCCAACCCCAAGGTCTTGTGCGTACCCAACGCGCCGACCTTGAGGATGTTGATGCCCAATCTCTCGAAGTCGGCCGGGCTAGCTGGGCTGGCGAGATGTAGGATGAAGTCGAGCGGCCCATCTACGTGGATGTAGTTGGTGACATCGTGTTGAATACACTGGAATCGCGGATGGCTGAGCAGATGGGCGATGTTTGCGGGCCGGCCCGTGAGGAAGTTGTCCATGCAGATGATTTCGCAACCTTTTTCCAGCAGAAGGTCGCTGAGATGCGACCCCAAGAAACCCGCGCCGCCGGTGATCAGCACGCGCATTATGTAGGCTCCTTTCTCTGCTGGTGGTCCGGCAATTTGCCGCTCGCTTTACTCCTAAGTTAAACAGCATAGAAATGTATTGCCGTTTTAATGAACTTTCAACCTCGACCCGGGGACGCCGGCCTTAGCGAGTGTCCAATCTGGAAGCCAGCTCGGCGCAGAAAAGCTGGAAGATCAGTGCGTTTTGAACTACATTTATAATTTATTATGAACCATAAATATGAGGCAAAAATATGGAATCTCTGACTATCCACATGGACGATGCCTTGGCCCAACTCATACGCAAGAAAGCCGCCGCTGAGGGAAAAAGTCTAAACAAGACTATAAACGGTGTGCTGAAGGAGGCCTTGGGGCTGCAGCCGACGAATCACCGAGCTGACTTTTTGGATCAGTGCGGCGCGTGGAGCACCGAGGAACGCACGGCATTCGACGCCTCGACTCGCCGCCAAATAGATCCTGAGGACTGGCAGTGAAGGTCCTGTTGGATACCAATGCGTTAAGTGCCCTGTGGAACGGCGACGAGCGCGTACTCGAAGCCTTGGGGCAGGCAGAGTGCGTGTTTATGTCCATCATCGTGCTCGGCGAATTGTTCGCCGGTTTTCGCGGGGGGACGCGGATGAAAGAGAATCGCGCCCGTTTGGCTGGGTTTTTAGCCAAACCCACCGTGCGCACGCTCGAATTGTCCACCGAGACGGCCGAGGTTTACGGTCAGATCAAGGATGCACTGAAGAGGGCCGGTACGCCTATACCTATTAATGCTATCTGGCTATCGGCTCAGGCCATTGAGACCGGCTCGGTTCTGATCACTTTTGACAACCACTTTGGCAACGTGTTAGGGGTCCGCCTGTGGGACCCCTAACCTCTCGGCGTTCTTTCGAGTCGCTTAGTTCTAAGAGGTCTCCAGCCTCATGCTCTGATGCTGGCTTTGCAGGGACTCTTGGTATCTGCGCCGACCTTCCTCATCCACTTTGCAACTGACGCCTTCAAAGACCATGGCAAACGCTTGGCGGTGGCGCTGCGGTGAGCGATTGGGGTCGGCCCGATGGATGACTTCGCCGTGGTGGACTACCGCGTCGCCGGGCTGCAAATGCACCGCGACTTCGTTGGCTTGGTCTTGGGGGCCGTAATCGGCAATGCCCTGTGAAAAACCGAGGACCGCGGTGCGGTTGTGCGGCCGGATGCCCTTGCGGTGCGAGCCGGGGCTGTAGCGCAGACAGCCGTTTTCTTCGTCAACCGGGTCGAGGGCCAGCCAAATGGAGGCGACGTTGGGCGGCGTGAGGTTGAAGTAGAAATTGTCCTGATGCGGCGGCGTGGGGTGTTCGGTCTGCGGCGGCTTGTTGAACCACTCGGGCTGGCTTACCTGCGCGGCTTCGCCGATGAGGGTCTGGGCGAGGGCCTTCCAGCGCGGCTGGTCGCGGTACGCGGCGAAGAAGGCGTCGTAATCGCCCATCTTCTGTAGTTGTTTCAGGGTTTCGGGGCGGTCCTTGTCTTGGTAGAAGGCGGCCTGATCGGGCAGAGTCGGCACCACTTCGCGGATGTAGCGGGCGACTTGAGTCGTTAGGTTTGCGAGTTCGTCGGGGGGCAGGAAGTTGCGCACGAGGACGAAGCCGTCGCGGTCATAAGCGGCTTTATAGGAGATGTAGTCGGGCATGGTGGCGCTCCCTTAGACTTTGCTCAGGGCAGGCTCTCAATTTTCGGTCGCTCTGCGAAATGAACTCGTATCTGGCCGTATCATTCTAACTAATTCCATCACAGAATAACAGTCAATGCGATCTATCCGCGATCTTTTTCATATCAACTAAAATTTTAGTTGACAAGCCGAGTGCCGTTGAGTATATTCAACTAAATTCTTAGTTGAAAGGGCTTATCATGGCAATTAGAGACAAACCTCGCTCGGCTCGAAACGCTCATTATGAATGTCCTGTGGGACGAATGTACCACTGGCCGCTCAGAAGCCTACGCGCACGGCCTAGCCCACGTCGCCGAACGGGCGGCTCACTTAAACCCTTTGATAAGTAGAATCCCCACGATGAAAGCCTTTGCAGCAGAATCGGATTTGGCACTGAGAATCCGCAGGACGCTTGGCGGCAGTGCGCGCCGGATGGGCACGCGGGCGGGCGTGTTGGCGGCGGTACTGCTATGCCCCCTCGCTGCCGCGCCTTTGTCCTCTTGTAGCACTACCTCGAAAGCGTCCAAAGTCTCGGCTGAGCCAAGTCGGGATGAGAATCTCTTTTCCAATACAAGTGGCGATGCAGCCCCACAAACAGAAAAACTGGACCTCAGAGTGGAAAGTGCGCCACGAGATTCACTGGTAAAAATTGCGTATTAGATTCCAGAAACGGTTAATCGAGACTCCGTCTTTATAGAACTCGATTGCTTCAATATGCAGGGGACACGGGTGGCCCAGCCTGTAAATAAAACACACGCGCCGGGTTCTCATACTGTGTTCTTATCTAAACGGGGATTACCTGATGGGATATACTATGTGTTATTGAGAACAGATCGCTCAGAGCAAGATGTGATGCACACATTGAATCTGATTTGGACCAATAGAAAGTGAGGTTTAGGATGTATTTCAACAAGTACAGAATATTAGCGAGCTTGGCCATGTGTCTAACTGCATATTCTCTGTGTCTTGCACAACAGCCAACCCATTCAGAAGAAGAGATGAAGCGGTTTCACCAACTTAAGAATGGATACTACTCTTTCGATACCACAGAGCAGTATTGGGAAGGCATTTTGGGACTTGAGCAATTACTTGCAGATTATCCCAATACCTTTCTGAAAGGCGACATCTCCATTACACTGTTGGATTATTACCAACAGGTCACCGATGATCCACGCCTGTTGATTGAGCTGTCTGAAAAAATGCTCGCATTGCGAATGTATTCCCACGATGCTTATGAAGCTGCTGCTCGGGTACTTGTGGACGAGCAGGTTCGGTCTGATAAAACGCTTTTATATGCACAGAATGCATTAAAAGAAGCATTGCAAAAGCAAGAAAAATGGAGAATTAACGGCAAAGAAGAACTACGCTGTCGCGAGCTATTGGCACATGCTTACCAACTCGTTGGGCAACGCGATCGAGCTGTTGCAGAAATAAAAACCGCGATTCGCGGATGGCAAACTCGCGAGGACTTGGGCGACCTCGAACTGGCATCTCGGCAGGCCGCCGTAGATCGCGCAAAGGCCAATTTGCTGCGGATTTACATTGATCAAAAAGCCTATAGCGAGGCTTATGAACTGGCAGCAGAATTATTGCTAACTTCGGTCGTGCGTCGAGATGTTGCGGAATTGTGGAGCCAAGCTTATGTAGGGAAATTTGGCTCAGGCATAGGGATGAGCAAAGCCTATGCTTCCTCAAAGGCCGAGTGGGATAAAAAAATTATCCAACGCGTTGAAAATGAGCGGATCTCACGACCTGCACCGACCCTTGCGGTGCAAAAGCTGGACGGCGAGAAGATCACTTCAGCAGATTTGCAGGGCAGGGCTGTGGTAGTGACGTTTTGGGCGGGATGGTGTAGCCCGTGCATTGAAGAGTTGCCCTATCTGCAAAAACTCAAGGAGCAATTTCACGAGCAAAACGTTGAATTTTTAGCAGTGAATATCGACCAAGATTCTTCAGAGCGCAGAGATATGGTGGCGAACTTTCGCTACCAGAGCGCACCAAATCTAACATTTGTATTGGGTGATTTGGAAATGCGAAAGGCGTTTGGTTCTAATGAGATCCCCTATACGTGTATTATTGATCAGGACGGACAGATTCGCTATGAACGCAAGGGATTAGGTACTGATTTTAGCACGGCAATGGCGCATCAGTTGCAGTGGGTATTGGCAGAAAATTGAAAGGGCCTATCATGGCAATTAGAGACAAACCCGACAAGAAGCTAACCCCCCTCGAAACGCTCATTATGAACGTCCTGTGGGATGAGTCGCCCGCAGCCGTCAAGCAGGTGCAGGAGCGGCTAACGACCGTCAAGCCGATGGCCTACAATACCGTGCTGACCATAATGCGCATCCTACGCGAGAAGGGCTTTGTGGTCTCGGAGCGCGCAGGCCGGTCCGATCTCTATCGCCCGGTGGTCACGCGCGAGGACATGGGGCGGCGCTCGCTGGGCGAAGTCATCGACGCGTTCTTTTCCGGCTCGGCCGAAGCGCTGGTCAGCCAACTGCTAGATGGCCAGTCGCTCAGCGACGAGGAGTTGACGGCGATCCGGGCGGAGTTGGACCGAGCCCTCGAGAGCAGAAAAGGAGGTCAGCGATGAATGCGGCTTTGAACGGACTAGGCAGCCAGCTATTCGGCTGGTTTGGTCAGTTGAGTATCGAACTAGCGGCGCTGGCAGTCTTAGTCCTAGTGGCCGGTCGCCTGTTGCCGATAAAGTCGCCGGCCTTGCGCCACCTGTTGTGGGCGGTCGTGCTGCTCAAGCCGCTCGTCGCCATCGCGGTCAGCTCGCCCTATACGCTATTCACGCCGTTGGTGTCACTGGTGGAACCCAGTCGGGATGCCCTCGCGTCCTTGCGCGTTGAGCATCCAACGATGCACGTAGCAACTTCTCCGGCAATCGACTCAAATAGTGTGCAACTTACTATAGTCGGCTGGGGAGTGATACTGTGGATGGTAGGCGCAGCGTTGCTCATCGGGCGGATTCTGATCGGCTACGGCATCGTCTGGTGCTTGCGGCAGCAGGCGCAAGTGCAGCGCGACGGCCCGCTTTGCGACGCCCTGCAGCAAGCGCGTCTGACCCTCAACTGCTATCCCAAGGTCGAAGTGGCAACCTCCCCTTCTATCAGCTCGCCGATGGCGTTGGGCATCCTGAGACCGATCATTGTCTTTCCCGCCGATCTCGTGGAGAAACTGAGCGCCGATAAACTCGCCTTGATTCTCATGCACGAGCTGGGACACGTGCGCCGCTGGGACAACCTCACGATGCTGCTGCACCGACTAGTCTCCGCTGTGTTGTTCTTCCATCCCGCCGTGTGGCTGTGCGGCCGCATGTTGCGGCGGGAAGCCGAACAGGCCTGCGACGATCTCGTGGTATGCGCCACCGGCCGCTCGGAAGCCTATGCGTGCGGCCTAGCTCAGGTCGCCGAACGGGCGGCTCACTTAAATCCTTTGATAAGTAGAATCCCCACGATGAACGCCTTTGCAGCAACCGAATCGGATTTGGCACTGAGAATCCGCAGGGCACTTGGCAGCAGTGCGCGCCGGATGGGCACGCGGGCGCGCGTGTTGACGGCGGTACTGCTATGTCCCCTCGCCGCCGTGACGCTGCCCTCTTGCGGCATTACTTCAAAAGTGTCCAAAGTCGCGGCTGAGCCGAGTCTGGATAGCAGAAGCCGGAGAATCTGGCAGCAGGCGGAGTTGACCGATCCAGACGAATGGTCCGACAAGTTGAAAGCCAAGCTGCTCGCTCTCAAACCCGGTAGTACCATCGAAGAGATAGCCGAGGCAGTCCGCAAGAAAAGGCTTTTTCAAAAGGCAGTGGTGACCGATCCAGACGAGTGGTCCGACGAACTGAAAACCCAGCTTCTGGCGCTCAAACCCGATAGCACCACCTTCAATAGCAGCACGACCATCCTCCCCTATGAAATAGCCACCGCCGCATCGGCTGAATTGTCTATTTTTGATGTAGAAGGACAGCGCGTCCGAACCTTTGTTTTGGACCATCAGAGTCCCGGCAAATATCGCATGGTCTGGGACGAGCGGGACGATGCCGGCCGTAAGCTCAGCAGTGGTGTGTACTTCTATAGGTTGCAAACCGACCCAGAGATGAGGCTTCGCAGGACGATATTGGTTAAATAACCATCACACCATTGGTCGGTACGCGATGCTTGTACTTAACCTGAGAATTGGCTGATCGCATTATACTGGTACAACGGGAGAAGTTCGGTTGACAGCGTCCCGTCATAAGAACCGGAACCGGCCAGTGCCTCGCCTTTAGCTCTGATTTCCCGCAAGCGGCGCGACAGGCTATGCACGATATCCGGGTGCTGGTCGTACAGATTCTGCCGCTCAGCAATGTCGTCTTTGAGATTGAACAGTTCCCCGGGAAAATCGTGGTCGCGATAGCCCCGCTCCGCCTTGAACCAGTCCGGCTCGCGGTTGTCGTCGCCGGAGGGAGCGTCGATAAAGACCCAGTCGTCTTGGCGCAGGGCAAAGCGGCCCGAACAACTGTGATGCACGGCAGAGCGGCGCACCGGCGCGTCAATCTGCCCCTGCAACAGGGGCAATATGCCAATGCTGTCCTCGGCCGCTCCCGTGGGCAACTGAACCCCGGTCAACTGGGCGCAGGTGGCCATAAAATCGCCCAACAGAGCAAGCTGGTCGCACACCGCGCCGGCCGGCGTGACCCCGGGCCAGCGAGCGACAAAAGGCACGCGGTGGCCACCCTCCCAAGTGTCGCGCTTAGCACCGCGCAAATGGGCCATGCTGTAGTGGCCGAATTGGCGCGCGTGCTCGTAGCAGCCGCCGGCCGCAGCCGGAATGCACTCGGGACCGTTGTCGCTGGTAAAGATGAACAGCGCGTCGTCGGTCAGCCCCTGCTCGTCGAGCGCAGCCATAATTTCCCCGACCACCCAATCGACTTCACAGACGAAATCGCCATACAGGCCCGCCCCACTGCGACCGATAAACGGTTGGTTGGGGACAATCGGCGTGTGCGGCGAGGTCAGCGGCAGGTAGAGAAAAAAGGGGGCGGAGCCAGCTTCGGCGATGTAGGCGCGGGCGCGGCGGACGAATTCGGGGACCATGTCCTCCAGTTTCCAGCCCGGCTTCATGGCCCCGGGCAGGCCGAACATCTCCTCGGGCTTTTGCTCGGTCGGAGCCGCGGCCAGCCGGTCCTGTTCAAACCAAGTGTAGGGTGGAAAATTCGGCACATCGACGCCAAAGTAGTAGTCGAAACCGCAGGCTAGGGGACCTCCGCCGATGGGTTGGCTGTAGTCGATATTGCGCTCTAGGGCTTGGCGCTGCTCGCGGTCGAGGCCGCCGATGGGAGCGTCTCCGCAGGCTGGTTTGCCGTCCTTGGTCGCCCATGCCCAGCCGAGGTGCCACTTGCCGATGCAGGCGGTGCGGTAGCCCTGCCGGCGCAGCAGCTTGGCCGCGGTGAGACGGTCGGGCTCAATCAAGGGCGGGTCCCAAGGCCACAGAACGCTGCTTTTGAGCGGCGTACGCCAGCAATAGCGACCGGTGAGCAGGGCGTAGCGGCTGGGCGAGCAGACGCTGGAGGAGGCGTGGGCGTCGGTAAAGCGCATCCCCTCGGCAGCGAGGCGGTCGAGGTGGGGCGTGGGAATTTTGCAGCCGGAGTTGCTGCATCCCATATCGCCGTATCCCATGTCGTCGGCGAGGATGTAGATGATATTGGGTTTTTGCCGGGGCATAGCCGCTCCTTTCTTTTAGACTGATAAGAGGACCGACGCGGGGGGCCGATCGACGAGCGTATTCTGGGTGCGTGAGGACATGGATGATCCCGCCAGAATTCCTGGAGCCTTTTCCGAGTAATTACATGCCTTGGCCGAAGGATCAGCTTCAGAGACACCCACCTCGGCGGTGGCTAAGTGGATGCCTAAGCGAGAGAGGAGTAGAGTGCTGAAAAGCAGTCGATTCATGGATAGGTTCCCTGTGAAAGAAGTGGGAAGAAACTTCCGATTCCATTACGGCCCTCCCTCAATCCACGTCGGCTCAAAGCGGGCCAAGCGCAGGCAGCCGTAGTGCTCGGCCTCGTATAGACACAAAACCTGCCCGTCGGGGGCCACGGCCAAGTCGGAGTACGCAGCCGCACCCGGCTCAAGCACTCGCGCTATGGGCCAGTTGCGACCTTGGTCCTCACTCAGCCGCAAGGTCAACTCGGCGCGCTCGTCGAGCTGGCTGGGATGCGCCATTAAGATGCGTCCATCGTCGAGGCGCACAATGCTGCCTTGGCAGGAGGGTTCGGGCAGGGTCGGCTCGTAGGCGACCGCAGACCAAGTTGCGCCGCCATCGCGGCTGCGCGACCAGCCCCGGCAGCGGCGTTCGCCGCGACTGCGCAGCGTCATGTACAGGGAGCCATCGGCCATTTCCACGGCTTCGCATTCGTCCGAGGCGTCGTGGGTCAACTTGGCTCCCGCCTGCCAAGTGTGGCCGCCGTCGTCGCTGTAAAAAGCGATGGAGGACTGCACTTGGCCCCAAGTCGGCGGCGGCTGACGCCAAGTGGCCGGGCCGGGGCTTTCATCGACCCAAGCGGGCACGAGCAAGCGACCGCTTTGCAGTTGAATGCCGTGGCCGGGTCCGGTGCCGAGGTAGGTCCACGAAGCAGCCTTCACCTCGGAGGTGATCTCCACAGGGTCAGCCCAAGTGCGCCCGCTGTCGGTGCTGCGGCTGACAAAGACCTGCTGGTTGTCCTTGCAAAAGGGCAGCAACGCGATGTCGCGGTCGCGGTCGATCACAGGGCAGGGGTTGCCGCAGGTGCGCTCGCCATCGGCGACGATCCGTTGGCGAGGTTCCCAAGTGTGTCCGCCGTCGGTGCTGCGGCGCAGGAGAATGTCGATTTGATCGTCGTCGCGGCCAGTGTGGCGGCGCGCTTCGCAAAAAGCCAGCACCGCGCCGTCTGGCGCTACGGCCAAGGCGGGGATGCGGTAGGTGTGGTAGCCTTCTTGGCCGGAGATGAATAGGTCTTGTATTTGCACGGTTCGATCCTGTAGGCAATCAGGTAGCTGTCTAGGTGAGTTTCTCCAGCACGTGCTCATGGTAGTACTCAGCGGAAAAACCAGTCTCGGCGTAGGCCTGAGTGGCCGCGGACCACTAGCTGTACTGGCTGTAAAAGGCGCGTTGCTCGGGGCCGGGATGTTCGGCCAAGCGCTGCGGGAAAAGCGCCCAATCGGCCAAGGCTCACCTACGCAGATACGACCTTGATATACGCTCCGTTTCTATAGAGTCTCTCCTGGGCCTTTTTTCCGGTTGGGTCAAATTCGATCCACTTCCCGCTTCCCATGGCAAAAGTGCCTTCCCCTCTTAGTTGTTCGTTCTCGTCCACATAAATCCACTTCCCGTCAAATCGCCCATCTTTATAGTTTATCTCTTCTTTTAGTTTTCCATTTCTGTAATACTCGACCCATCTTCCCTCGCTTTTATCATCCTTAAAGCGGCCCTCGTAGCGCAGCTCACCGCTATCGAAATATCCGACCCATTTACCATGTTTTTGCCCGTTTTTGTATTCCCCTTTGTATTCTACCCCACCATCGGCGTAGTAGGCGACCCATTGTCCGTCCTCATGGCCGTTGTCGTATGTGCCTTCTTTGCGTATCTTCCCGCTTTCGTAATACTCGATCCTCTTTCCGTGCAGTTTTCCATCTTTGTAGCTGGCTCGGCTTTTTATTTTTCTACTCGGATAGGGGTCTAGGCGATATTTATCTTCCTCCATGAGTTCAACTCCTCCTTGCTAAATCGAAAAATAGCCAGCGTCGGGAAATGGGCCATCGCTCCAGAGCGAATATATAACTAATAGTGCTAGTCTATTGGCCGTGGTCTAGGTAGTTGCTACGCTGAGGTTTGCCCACACTTTCAGCGTAGGAGCACTCCCATGACCACGGCTGAGTTTATAATAGCTCTGTTCTATCGAATCGACAATCAGATGGCGTGTGTGCCTAAACATCCATACGGCTCCAACTGGCCGGTGTGTGAAATATCGAGCGACCACGCCACCGCGCAGGCCATTGTCGGCACTTATTTCGAGTCTAAAGGGACATTAGAGCCGGTCCACCTCACCCATGCCACCTGAACCCGTTAAATCCCCGTTCACCTTCAAAGGCATCGTTGTCGGGGCCTTCTTCTCACTGATGGTCAGCCTCTGCGCACCTTATGTTGTCTTTATGCTCCAAGCCTCCTCCGTGGGTATCAACAGTTCGTCGCCCGGTGCCATCTTTTTCTTTTTTTTGCTCACCCTCTTAGTCAACCTCGTCCTCGGGCTGATTAAGCGTCAGTTTGCCCTAGGCCGGGCCGACCTCATCCTCGTTTACTCCATGCTGCTGATGGCGGTAACCCTGCCGACCTACAATTTCCTTAGCTATCTGATTTGCATGATTTCCTCCCCCTACTACATGGCCTCGCCAGAGAACAATTTTGCCGAAGTTTATCTACCTTATATCCCTGATTGGATGGTACCCCAAGATGAAAAGGCCATTTTTGCACTCTACGAGGGATTGCCAAGCGGCCAATCCATACCTTGGGCCGCGTGGATCGAACCCCTGTCGCACTGGTTTGCTTTCTTTTTATGCTTGAGCTTTATGATGATATGCATGGCCACTATTTTACATCGTCAGTGGTCGGTCCACGAGCGTCTCAGTTATCCTATGACGCAGCTACCCCTGCAGATGATTGAAGGCACGAGTCCGGGGCAGATAGCACCCTTTTTTTTAAAAAAACTGATGTGGCTCGGCTTTGGCGTGCCTTTCATTCTATTCAGTTTTTCGGGGTTAAACCACTACCTGCCGATCGTGCCCGAATTTCCCTTTTACATCGCTTGGATTCACTGGTTTCGCGATATCAACACTTGGGGAGAAGGCTTGGCGCTCAGTTACGCCTGGCTCGGGTTTTTCTATCTGGTCGATTTGAATATTTCCCTCAGCATTTGGTTCTTTTTTTTATTAGGCAAGCTCCAAGACGGACTCTTCCGCACCTTGGGCGTTCACAGCACCGAGCAGCTAAGTCAGTACGAGTACTCCCAGTTGGCAGATCTGACCCATCAGGCCGTGGGTGCTACCATAGTCTTTGTACTCTTTGGATTGTGGACGGCCAGGCACCACTTGCGGGATGTGGTAGCCACGGCTTGGCGGCCGGCCGGTGGCGTCGACGACAGCGAGGAGCTGATGTCCTACCGCTTGGCTTTTTTTGGCTTGATCGCCAGTTTGCTCTTTGTCTGTTTCTGGCTGTGGCGCTCGGGGCTTCCCCCCGTCGTCATTCCCGTTTTTCTCTTTATTTGCCTGATCTACTACATTCTCATCACCCGGGTCGTCGCGGCCGGTGGTGTACCCACGGCTCGGCCTCCGCTAGTGGCACCTTATTTCATCATCTCGGGACTAGGCACTTCGATTCTGGGCACCAAAGGCATGGTAGCCCTGTGCTTCACTATGGTGTGGCAGGCGGAAGTGCGCCTCTTTCCCATGCTCGCCTGCGCCAACGCGCTCAAGCTGGCCGAATCGGTCCGCGGCTCGAAGAGACGCCTTTTGCTGGGCCTGCTACTAGCTCTGGTGTGTAGCATGGTCGGCGGGACGGCGATGAATTTGCATCTGGGGTACACCTATGGCGGCATCAACCTAGGGTCCTATGCCGGCTTTGGCGGCAACTGGGACCTGTGGTTGTCGCTGATGCACAATCCCCGGGAGGTGGATGTGCGCGGTTGGGTCTTCACCGGCGGCGGTGGTGCCTTCGAGGCTTTTCTGATGGTCGCCCAGAAGCGCTGGTACTGGTGGCCGTTCCACCCTTTGGGTTTTCCTTTGGCCATTGGCTGGCTCACCAGCGAGATATGGTTTGCCGCCCTGCTCGCTTGGCTGTGCAAATTGACGATTCTGCACTTTGGCGGTCCCAAGATCTACCGCATTTTAAAGCCCTTTTTCTTGGGCTTGATCTTAGGCGAAGTCTCCGTCGCCGCTTTCTGGGCCGTCATTGATACGTTGATGGGCGGGAGCGGCAATGTCATAACCTACATGTGAGAAATTATTTTACCTGAACCGGCGGGCGATGTAAAAGAGCATGGGTCAAATGCCGACTTCGATTGGGCGATAGGGTTCACCGCCTTCAAGTCGCCGCTCCCAATCACTCATTCCGGGCTCTGGGACGCCGAAGAGCTGGCGCCGATTGTGGGATTGGGTAATCCGCTGCTGAATGGACGCGGGCAGGTCTCGGTAGTCGTACTGCGTCTTCATCCACGAGTGGACGTACGAGTACTCGAGCACTTTGCGGTCGCTGTTACTGCGGTTGTGAAAGCGGGCGTGCCAGCAGTAGCCGTTGAAGAGCACCGCGTCGCCGGCTTTGGCCGTTAGCTTGGCGTGATGTGGCATATCCTCGTGATTCTCAATGTCGGGCAAGGGATGTCCCATCTCAAAGCGATGACTGCCGGGAACGATGGCGAAGGTGGCACCGTTTTCGGGGACGTCCACCAGATAGGTGAAGACTTTGGTCATGATCAGCGAGTCCGGCAAATATACGCCCATTATGTCGCAAAGATCGCAGTGCCAGCCGCCGCCCGATTCGGTGTTGGCTTCCCTGACGCCTCCATGGGCATAGCGCAGTTGCACATCCTCCCCTAGAACCGCTCGCACGACGGGGAAGATGGCGGGGTGGTCCACCATATCGACGAACACCTCGTCCTGGCGGAGAAGGTCGTAAAGCGAGTCATTTTTCGCCGCCTGGTCAAAGGCATTGAGTACCCGCTCCACCTCGGCACTGGACAGCGCCCCGCGGATAAAGACAAATCCCTGTGAGTTATACTGTTGCCTGGCTTGTTCAGGTGTCATATTGGGGCCCAGTTTTTCATAAAGTTTGGCAATTTAATAATTTGGCTCGGTGCCCTTGCCGACGCTGCTCAACGGCGAGTAGCGTCTCTGAGGAAGGCCATCCGAGCTCGGATAGCCCTTTACCTTGCCCGTCCAATAACTGGGCGCGGCGGCGACGCCGAAAAGGTGAGCAAGGTTATCTCTGGCAGAGATCGTCTCCAGTGCCTGCGGCGATAGCTCTGGCAAGGCCTGTCGCATCCAGCTATGGACGTAGGAGTATTCGAGCAGTCGCAGAGCTACATCAGCGCGGTTGCCCGTGCGCGCCTGCCAGAGATTGCCGTGCAGTACTACGGCCGACCCCGACTTTGGGCGCAGCGGCAGGTGGTGGGGCATCTCTTCTATGTAGGTGATATCGGGAAACGGGACTTCAGCTTTGAAACGGTGGCTCGCCGGAACCACGGTCAGACAGCCACCGTCGGGTGGGGTATCGTCTATGTACACGAATAGCTGGAGGTACAGGTTGGAGGCGGCATGATGGACCCCGAGCATGCCGGCGACCTTCCGGTGCCAACCCCTGCCGGCTGCTCCGGGCTCGACTGAGGTAGCGGCAAGGGAGCGCAGAGACACATCGTCGGATAAGATCCGATGGATTATTGGGAACAGATTCGGATGTTCTGCTAGGTGGATGAAACAGTCGTCTTGATTGGGCAGATCGTCCAGAGCACCTACCTGCGCGGCCTCAGCAAAAGCGCGTCGGACGCGGTCGAGCTCATCTGCACTCAGGGCATCTTCGACGAGGAGATAACCCTCGCTTTCGTATTCGGCCTGCTGCCACCCGGTCAACCCATTCACCTTTCGTTTCGTTCACAGATTATGAGTTGGGCCGGCATCGAATTGGGACCAATAGGACCAATACTACAAACTCTCCCGCTGTGGCCAGAGCCTGCGGGAGAGTTTGTAGCAAAAAATTAAACGGTTGGAGCTTTTACCGATTGAAAGATGCCTTGATATGGCCCCAAGTATCGTTTTCGACGGCCGTCGCTAGCAGTTCCGTGTTGACCGGCAAGAGAATCCAGTCCGGTAGGAAGTCGGCGTTTTCGGAAGATTCATTGAAGTTGAGGGCCCAGTCGGAGAAGACTTCGCCGGTATCTTCATTGCTGCAGCACAGGCCCACGTCCCCGTCCTTGTGGCGGGCTGCCAAGCCGATGATCTCCCCTTCTTGCAGATCGTGGATGATACTGCCTTCGGGATCTTGCCAGTTGAAATCGTCCCACCACACATGCCACAGTTCGATTTGCCAGTTGTATTCTTGGCCCAGTTCGGGCTCTGTCCACTGATAGGCACCATCGGAATAAGGTTCCCCCCGATACCAATCGGCTTGGGTCATCCAGTGCCAGTTCCAAGGTACTCCAACCTCTTCCGTTTTGCTGTGGAAGAAGAAGTGGGAAATCTGGGCGTGGCGGTTTCGCTGACGGTTCGCTTCCTCATCGCTCTGCCCTTCCGAACTCCAGTAGAGCCCGCCCGAATGATCGGCATCGACGGCCAGTTCGATATCGTCGCGCTGGTGGCTCCAATAGTCATCAAAGCGATCATAAGCCAAGTAGATGCGCTCGGTTTCGTCGTTCCAGCCAAAGGTAAAGCGCACGGCTAAGTCAGACGCATCCGGCTCGGTATCAGTGACATCAATTTGGGTGATCAAGAGGTTGTTTAGATCCTGTTCGGTGATCCACAACTCCTCTGGCACGACATCCCACTCAGACAAATCGGCATCCAGAACCGGTAATTGCGAAGTGGGCCATTGCCACATCTCGAAAATTACGCCCGGCGGGTCGTGGGCACCAGCGGATGAGGTAAAGCCGATCGCTATGGCAAAGGCCACAACACTCTTTAAGAGCTTGCTCATAGATTCCTCCTTGTGGAAGGGCAAGAGAGCTTTATGGATTGGAGAGGCTGCACTGTCTTTTTGTAGCTACTATTTAGTATAAATAACCATCTATAGACTGCAAGTCAATGTTTTCTTATGGCCAATCGGGACGCAGCAAATGTATAATTTATGTTGATAAAACATCATATATCGCTCATTTAGCGCGGCGTTAAATTGTTTAAAAAGCGCACACAAGCCGAATTTTCTGGCATTTTCTCCATTCCGTGGGGCGTATTCGTCCTAGCTTTGGCCATGCGGGTGGCCTACATTTTCCAGATCGAGACTAGTCCTTTGTTTGCCCACCCCCCCGTCGATGGCCTCACCTACGTAGAGCACGCCCAAGACTTAGCATCGGGAAACTGGCTGGGACAGGGTCGGGAAGCCTTCTGGCAACCGCCTCTATATCCCTATATGCTGGGCCTGTTATATGCTCTCTCTCCCGATCTATTTTTTTACGCGGTGCGCTTTTTTCAGGCGTTCTGCGGCGCTTTGCTCTGCGTCCTGACTTGGTCGATAGGACGGCAGCTTTTCAATACCGCGGTCGGTGCAGCAGCGGCCTGCGCTGCCGCCCTCTATGGCCCGCTGATCTTTTTTGACGGCGAAATACTTCCGGCCACGATGGGTAATTTTCTCAATATGGCGGGATTGGCACTGCTGCTTAGGGCCCTTCGTCGCCCCTCTTTTTTGCGCTTTGCCGGGGCGGGCCTAGTGTTTGGTCTGGCCGTTCTGACGGTGGCCACCGTGCTCAGCTTCGCGCTCGGGGCCGCTATCTACGTCTGCTACGAGATCCGCAAGCAGAACCGGTCTTTGCTGGAACATCTGCTCCTGCCCAGCGCCTTGCTGTTGGGTTTGCTCGTAGCCATCGCCCCAGTGACCCTGCGCAACTACGCCATCGGTAGCGATGTCGTGCTCATCTCTTCCAATGCCGGCATCAATTTCTACCTTGGCAATAATCCGGATTACCAGCGCACGGTGAATATCCGTCCGGGGTGGGAATGGTACGAACTGTTGAACCGGGCCAAGGTCGAGGCCCAAGCCGAACGGCTGGTGCAGCAATCCGATTTTTACATGGACAAAGCCCGAGAGTACATAGTCGCCCGACCCGTTGATTATTTGGTCCTGCTGGCCCGAAAAACCCACCTTTTCTGGCAGGGTGATGAAATTGGCCGCAATCAGGACCTGTATTTTTGGCGCCGCTATACAGCCATCCTGAGCGCGACTATGTGGAAATGGGGCATTGCCTTTCCCTTCGGTTTGGTCGGTCCTCTGGCGCTGTTGGGCCTCTCACTGGCCATTCGCCATCGCGCTTTCTCCTTGCCCCTTTTGTTTGTCGTGCTGTACGCCCTTTCCGTCATCGCCTTTTTCGTAACGGCGCGTTATCGCCTGCCGGTTATTCCCCTGCTGCTGGTGTACGCCACTTATGGTGGGTACTGCGCTGTGAATGCCCTGCGGCAGCGCTGTTTCTCGGCTGCTGCCGCCATGGCCGCAGGGGTGATCTTTTGCATGGTGTTCGCCAATGTGGGTCTGACGCCAATGAATATGGAGGGCGACGCCGCCGTGCATTACAATCTGGGCAATGCCTACGCCAAAAAGGGCGAACTAGCAAGGGCGCAAGCGGCATTCGAGCGGGCCGTGTACTTTGATTCGGCCTACTGGCAGGCGTGGTACAATTTGGCATCTGTACAGGCCGCCCAAGACCAAGCCGGTGCTGCGATCCCCACTTTTCAACGGGTGTTGAGGGTCTATCCGCAAAGAGTAATGGTGTGGATCAGCCTGGCTCGGGCCCACCGCCAGCTCGGGGAAAACGACCAAGCCCTAAAAGCCTACGAAATCGCCCTCCGCCGCAATCCCTCGGCATTTAATTTTTACGGCTCTTATAGCGAATTGATCGATCTGTACTTGCAACAAGACCAAGCCCCCAAGGCGGAGCAAGTGCTGGAAATCGCGTCTAAATATCATCCCGCGGAGGCCCAGCGCCTCAGAGGCCTTTATGGAAAGGGGGCATTACCGCGAAACAAGGCGGTTGAGCGGCAGTTGCCGTTTCTGTACATTCCCGGCCGTCAGTGAATTTGTGGCTGCGTTCTCAGTTAGTTTCACTGAAAAGGGACTGACGTGAAAAAGAGAATCCCCCTGCTCATGATTTCTTGGCTGAGCGCGGCAAATATCGGAAGCGCTGTCGAAGAAATCGTCTTGGTTGGCAGCAGTGGATCATTGCCGTGGCGAGAAGGGGGTGGGACCATTGCGCCGACTGCGATCTTGGATGAGTCCACCGTCAATCAGACCAATACCCCCGGTGGAGTGATCGACTTCGAGTCCATTGATTTCCCCGGGTGGATTTTTCCGCGAAGGGTTGACACGACCGACAACATTCTCATCGGCCTCACCAGCAAAGCGCGCGGCGGCTCAATCAGCAGCCCCATCCCCAGTGCCCAAGTCAGCTTCAAAGACGATTATAAAAAATTGATCGACGCCGACGGTCAAACAGCGTTGGAAGTAAGAGCTACTTCTAGCGCCTCCAGTGCCGGTGCGCTCGGTCTGATCTTAGAATTCGATCTCAACGCACTATTCGCCGTCAATCGCATCCGATTTTTTCCCCGCAATGCCGCTCCCGAACTGTCGGCACCTGACTTTCCCTTTCAGAACGATTTTATCAAGGGGTACGAGATTTTTATCAATGACGGCCGGCCCGAATCCCATCTCAACGGTCGCCCGATATGGACGACAATCGCCCTCGAAGGCCAGAACGAGGAAGCGGTCGTCGATCTGATCATCCCCACCCAATTCGTGCGCCAGATACGCTTCAAATCGCTTACGACAGCCGACTTCGAGATTGCCGAGTTCCAAGTTTTTGCCGAGGGGTTTGTGCCGCAGGCGACCTATCTGTCCAATGTATTCGATTTTGGCGAGCCGGCCTTGCTGGGTCCCTTGCGCTGGACCCAAGAAACCATCGGTGACTCCGTGCTCTCGGATATGCAAATTCGCACGCGCACGGGTGTGGATCCCGAGCCGGTTGAGTTTACCCGAGTCGGCATCCAGAGTATCGGACTAGCCGAGGTGAGCCGCACGGTGGGGGGCGTGTCGAATCTGGAAGAAATTCGGGTCAAAGTGCCCTGGAAGCGCCCTCGAGACGTGGAGGACGATGGGCTTAGAACTTTGGTCGAAACCGAGCTAGAGGACGATTTGCTGAGCGGAGAAGAGGCGCTTTTGGCCTGGACCCGGCTGCCTCTGGAACTGCGAGCACAGCTCGAGATTTCGCAAGCCGAGTACGGCAAGATCCAAGAGCAGGGGCCGATTCGCGATGATCTGACGAACTGGAGTCCTTGGTCTCCCCCGTACTCGGCCGCCGGTATGGTCGAGGCCCAAGTCTTGGAAATACCCGGGTCGGGAACGCCGATGCTCTCTCCCAGTCCCCGCCGCTACTTTCAATTTATGGTCGAGTTTACCAGCCGGGGCTTTGACGCGGCCTCCGGCTTGGGGGCCTTAGCCTTTGATCTATCCACACCGGCTCTGGCCGATACCCTCATCGGGGAAGTGTTTCCCCGGCACGCCGACGTCGGTGCAGCGACCGTTTTCACCTACGCTGTCCTGGCGAAGATTGGCCAGACGACGGCCGGTTTTGACCAATTGGAGATCGAGACGCCGCTTAAGGTGGAGTCCATTGGCATGGTAGAGGTCCACGGGCCCGATGGCGAGATCGAATCGGCCGATTTTTCAGCGCGCTCATTGGACGATCTCCCCGTCGAAGCAGGCAGCGGCTTTGCAGTGTTGGCCGTCTCAGACCATGGCCTACTTTTGAACTTGCCGCCAGTGAACGAAAATAATGCGCTCGTCAAGTTGGAATTCGCAACAGCAGTTTTGCGTTTTGGCACGGTATTCTCGGCTCGAGTGTTCAAGACCGAAGTCGGCGCAGTGGGACAAAATATACTCGCGGGCAATGCGGCGGATTTAGGACGAGGGACACTAGTAGATCCCGATCTAGTCCGCATTGGCGCTCCTGTTCCCACCAATCTGACCGTAGAGGTGGCCATAAGCAACGATCTATTGACCAATGTGCGCACTGAGCCAGTCGTATTTACACCCAATGGGGATCAAATCAACGATCACACTTCTATTCATTACGATATCACCAACATAGCTAGTCCCGTTCTCGTGGAGATCGAACTATTTGATTTGGCCGGCCGATCGATCAGGTCTCTGCAAATGGAAAAACAGACCAGCGGGCGTTTTGCCATTGCCTGGGAAGGCACCGATGATGAGGGTCGGCTCGTGCCTCCGGGGCATTACATATACGCCGTTGCGCTGAACGCCGATACCGGCGCTGACAGAAGGCTCGGTGCCGTCGGCGTTGTCTATTAAAGCCTACGAGGTGAGCATGTCATCTGCATTGGGCCTATGGGCAAACCGAAATGAGCTGGGGGGATTCTTCCTGCTGTTGTCGCTTTTGCTCGGTGTTGGCCGCTCGGAGGCCCAAGACTACGGATCTCGCCTCGGGACCCAGCGCGGCGGCGAGGTGAGCTTTGAACCCCGCGGCCCGGGGGTCCTATTCGGGGCACTCGACCCGTCGGTGCGCAAATGGTACGTGCCGCAGGAACTGTACAACGAATACCAGTGGCGTCAGTGGGAATATTCCAACTACGCACGTCAGCCCTACCAGCGCTATGTTGATACCGCCCTCGAAGGCAATTACTTCTACGATATCTACGGCCATTACGTCACGCGCGGATGGCTGATCTACGACTGGCACCAAGACCAGCCCCAAGCCTTGGGCAGCAGCGTCTTTAAGGATGGTCGCTTCAACGACTGGTTCAACAATCTCACGGTGAGTAGAGATTCCAAGGGCCAGTTTTCCTATGCGATCACAGTCGGCAACGAGATCCGCACCACCCTCACCCCCATGACATTTTCCAAGCCTCGTTTTAATGGGCTACAGATGGACTTCGCGGCAGATAAATACCAGGCCACCATCATTGCCTCGCGCATAAGTGATCCGGCTACGGGCGTGACCCCACAGCCGGCTAGAGTCTCCAATTCCACCAGTCTCATTGGCGGACGGGCGACCGTGCAAGTGGGCGACTTTATCACCCTCGGCGGCACCTTGGTGGACGCCCGCAACGCCAATACCGGATTGGACGTATTCAGCGGCGATCTGATCGCCGGCAGCCTGACGGCCGGCCAGTCTTCAACACCGGTCACCGCCATCGCCATAGTGCTGAGCGACGATTCACCAGAAGACGGGGTCGGAGGAGCCGCCCTTTTCAGCCACGACATTCGCATCACCGCCCGCAATTTCGATACGGAGCTAGAGACGGTCTTCACGCTCCAGCAAGTGGTGCGCGAAGGGCTGGAGTGGCCGGTCATTTTTGGCGGGTTTCCCAGAGAGGGCTTCGCGGCCGCCGACGGCGACGAGCGCATTGTCTTGAACTACGATTTCAAGAGCCCGGCTTACGTCGGTCCCGATCCGCACTCGATTGTCAGGGTCGAATTCGACTACGTATTAGCCAACGACTTCAAAGTGGAAATGTGGTCGAACAAGCAGACCGGCCGGCGCTCCACCCCGGCACCGCCCATCACCAGCCAAGTCATCGAGGAAAGTGAACCCGCCCTGATTGCGCTGCAGCGGGCGGAGGGCAATGTGCGAGATATATCAAACTTGCAACGGGTGCGGTATGAATACGGTTTGCCCACCGCCAATGTGGTTGGGGGTTTCACCATTGAGGGCAAAGATGTATTTGGCTTTGATTTCAACGGGGAGTGGGACCGCAATCTGCGCTTTTTTCAGTATCCCAATCCCGCCATTTTTTCGGCTAGCGGCAATCACGAAATCTCTTCGCTTCACGCCGATGCCTGGTTTTTCAACCTATCCAGACAGCAATACCCGTGGTTCGGTCTTTTCGAGGGCTATTCCATCGCCGAAGACTATTCGACGGCGGCATTCGTCGTCGACAACTCCGGTGACATTCTCTACGATTCGCCCACGACCGCCTTCTACGAATTCGTCGACGACAACGACGATCAAGACCGTTCACCCGATTGGGTGCGCCGGGGGCAATCAGTCGGCGATAATATCGTTTTTCCCGGCTGGGATGAAAATAACGACTTCATCTCCGACTTCAATCAGAACGACAATGCCACCATACCCAATAGCTTGCCCGATTACGAAGAACCTTTTCTGAGATTCGCGGTGGACCGTCCAGAGTTTCTCTTCGGCATCGATCTCAACAACAACGACTGGATCGACCGCTTTGAAGACGATGTGCTGCCGGACTATCTCTACAAGGCCGATCGCAGCGGGTACAATGCTTTTGTGGGGCTCGACATCGCTCCGGATGTGCGTCTTTTGCTGGGACGGGTGGACGAGCGCATGTTTTCCCAGAAGCGAGAAAACGAATCCACCTATGGATTATTCACCTTTGACCGCAATTGGGCGGGTTTTGGACGCGTGCGGGTTTTTGAAATGCTCAAGCGGATAAGAGACACCATCCCGGACGATCGCCGGGCACCATCGCCGTTCTTAACGGCCCCGGCCCGACCGCTGGTGCCGGATATTTTGCCGGCCGCGGATACTTGGGTCAACTCGTCGTTCATCGCCGTCGATCATCTGGGAGTGCCGGGCCTCGAATTAACCTCTAAGCTGAAATACGACTTCTACCATCAAGTGCTAGACGATCCAAGGGACCTCAATGAACGTCCCCTCCGCGATTTTACCAGTTTTTTCGGTATGATCAACAAAGCGTCTTATACCGCGGAATGGGGTCCCTTTTTGCTGCGACCCGGTCTAAAGAGCGAGTACTTCCGGCGAAGCGAATTCTTGCAGGAAGAGCAGCCCCGCCAACACTGGGCCGGGATTGCCCAAGTGTTA
This sequence comes from uncultured Latescibacterota bacterium, assembly GCA_958295495.1. Classification (GTDB taxonomy): domain Bacteria; phylum Latescibacterota; class UBA2968; order UBA8231; family UBA8231. The sequence goes on along the minus strand of OY282352.1, from coordinate 3,292,791 downwards.
GCTCAGACGCGGCTGACACCCAATACCAGAATCGAAGCGGGACTCGAGTTGTTGCGCTTTCGCGATCTAGTCGCCGACGAAGACGACATGCTCGCCAGAGGAGTCGCGGTAGAGACCGGCGATCTGACTTCGACTCAGGTCGCCGTCCAACTATCGGTCACCTCGGGACACCTCGGGTATATCCTCACCACTCAGGTCGGGTTGCGGGTCGGGCACATCGGCACAGAGCGCATTCGCGAAGCTGCGCCGAGCGTCTTTGAGAAAGGGAGTAAAGGGCGCTCGGAAACGACCAGTTTTATCACGGTTTTTGCAGGGGTCGAGTAAAGATGAATTCGCACGCCTATAGCCTCTGGGCAGTGACGGTCCTAGGACTGGCCGGTGCCGCCTCTGCCCAGCCGGAGTACGGCTATCGGCTAGGCGAACGAGTCGGCGACCAGGTCGTCTATTCCACCCGTGGCGTACCGATTTATACCGAAGCCCTAGAGCCCATAGTACAGCGCTGGTATGTACCGGCCAGTTTATTCTCCGAAAACCACCACCAATGGGAATACACCAACTACGCCCGGGATCCCTTTCTGCGCTACGTCAGTCCCAGCTTGGAAGGAAATCTGTTCTACGATGGCTTTGGCAGCCTGATCACGCGCGGCTGGCTCATTTACGACTGGCGTCAGGTGCAGCCGCGCATCGCCGAAAGCTCTCAGATCTTCAAGGCGAGCCAGTACGTGCGATGGTTCAACAGGCAATTGCTGGCCGTCGACAGCAAGGGAGATTACAGTTTCTCCATCCTCGTCGGCGACGAACTCAATACTACACTGACGCCGATGACGTTCAGAAAGGCCGGCTTCAATGGGATCATGGCCAACTTGGCGACTAATCGCCTGCGCCTCACAGGACTCTTTTCCCGCATCTCGGGACCGGTGCTGCTAGAGACTGTGGGTCTGGTTGATCCCAGAGTCAACTCTACCAATCTGGTAGCGGGCCGCGCCGAAGTGGATCTGGTCACGGGCTTGACCATAGGACTGAATCTGGTCAATTCCCACACTTCTAATGGCAGTCGGGAAAGTTTCGCGGGCAACCCCTTCAAGGGCGAGCTATCGACGGGCCAGCTCGAGGACGCACTGCGCTCGGTCCTAGTGCGGCTCAGCGATGACTCGCCAGAAGACGGCGAGGCAGGGGCCATCCTCATCGATAGGGACATCGAGATAAAAACCAAGCTCAAACGTCCTTCCCCTGCTGATCCAGCGGTATTAGTGGAGCGGGATACCCTCATTGTCGGCAGTTCTTTTGGCTTCGACGCCACCCAAATTCAGGGTGGTTCGGTGAGGAACGGTTTACTCGTGGCCGACGGGGCCGAGAGCATTGTATTGAATTACGTCTTGGCTCCTGCGGAGGGAGACAGCGAAGAAGGCTCCTTGCGGCTGTTGCTGCAGCAGCGACTGAATCTGAGCCTAGCAGAGGCCCAAGATGTAATCCAAGCGATCGAAAATGTGCGCTTTCGCCTAGTATTGGCCAACGACTACCGCGTGGAAATGAGCTCGGATCGGCAGACCAACCGCTTTGGCGTACCCCAATTCCTGCCGGTCACCAGAGCCGAAGGCAATATCAAGAATGAAACCAACAGCCGCCAAGTGGTTTTCGACTATGGCCTGCCCACGGCCAATCTGCTGTACGGCCTCAGCGCCGAATGGCGCAATATGCGCGGTTTCGATTTCTACGGGGAAGTAAATATCAATTCCAACTATCGGAAATATCCGACTCGGCACAAAAAGCATCACCGCGCAATTGCGGGCATTGCAGGGGACAAAAGGTCGCTAGGCTGGCTGGCTAATGTTTCTTGGAAAGGCTACCCTTGGTCGGCATTCTTGGAAGGCTTTGGCATGGACGACTCCTATTCCACCAGCGTTCGTCCCGTGCCCCCATCTGGAGTTGCCAACTACGCACCTGAAGCCACCGAGGTTTTCTACGATTTTGTCGAAGACAACGACGACCAAGATCGCCAACCCGATCAAAAGCGCGCCAATCAGGGTAGTCTGGTGCCGCCACAAGTAGGCGATTTTGACATTGACCAGACCGGAGTCGCCGACCCAGAAGTCTTCCCAGGTTATGACGAAAACGGAGATTTCATTTCTGATTTCAACCAGAACCACAATCCCATCCGCCGCAACCTGCTGCCCGATTATGACGAACCGTTTTTGCGCTACCACTCCGACCGGCCCGAGTTTCTCTTTGGTATGGATCTGAACAACAACAACTGGGTCGATCGCTTCGAGAACGACGATTTGCCCGATTACCCGTACAAAAAAGATCACTGGGGCTACAATGGCTACAGTAGCCTCCAACTCGGTCCGCAAGCCAAGCTGACTCTCGGACAGCTACGGCAGGAAAAACGCGAGACGAGCGAGGAGAATCTAACGACCTATGGCCTCCTAGCCGTGGTCGAGGATCTGCCGGGCAAGGGCCGCCTGCGCCTCTTCGATATGTTGAGATTGGCTAAGGACGATATTCCCGACCCCTTGTCGCAGTGGATCGTATCGACGCCCGAATTTGGCGATCCGGGCGTCGACAGTGGGCGCCATGTGCAAGTTCTGGATCGCCTAGGGGCTGCAGATACGTGGATCAACACCTTCTATGCAGACTGGGAATACGCCAGTCCGAACCAGTGGAGTACCTTTCACCGGTTCAAATGGGAAATCTGGCGTCAGCGCAATGCGGGCGTGGATTTCCTCTTGGACGAACAGGGCAATCGTTTGCTCGTCGATGACGAGGGACCCGTCGCTATCTACGACCCCCTCGGTCCACAAGGCCGCAATGGTCGCCGGTCCTCGGGATTTTCGGGCTTAATCGACAAGGTGGAATACCAGTATTCGTGGCGGGGTTTGACCATCTCTCCCAAAGCGAAAAGCGAGTTCCTCAGCCAGATCCCCTTCGACCGGACACTGGACAAACGCCGCACCTGGGACGCGCTTTTCTTTTTGCAAATTCACTTTCTCGTACTGCACACGACTAGGATCGAAGGCGGTTTGGAACAGCGGTTCTTCTACAATGTCCTAGACTCGGAAGAAAATCTGCAAGTCGGACAGCTCAGCGGCGATTTTCGCGGCACGGTGCTGGCACTCCAACTCACGAATCCAAGTACCTATTTGGGCTACAAATTGATTACAGAGGTGGGCATGCGCTACGATCGGAGATCCCTAGAAAGGGTCGGCGGCAAACGTCAGCAGAAGGCCTCGGGTCTGTTCTTCGCCTCCATCCTAGCGGGTCTGCGCTGAGGACCAGTACTTTGTTTGTATATTATGGTGTAGCACCCCTGAAAAAGAGGAGCGAATAATGCCATTGGTCCCAATAGGCCGCCTGGCGTCTCTGCTGTGTTTTGGATTCTGTCTCGCCCTTTGCGGGCACCAAGACAGCGGGGCATTGACGGTTTACCGGATCGGCGGCGAAGAGCTGCCCGCGCCCGAGGCGGCCGATTTCGGCGTTCCACCCGAATTTTTCCGATTCGAGCAGCGGTCTTGGATGTCTTTTCAAGATGACGACTTTGGCAGTGCCAACCTGCTCGACCTAGAACCGGGTCATATTCGGCCCCAAACTCTGGATAAAGAAATCAATCTCACGCCGTTGATCCGCGAGCGGGGGGGGTCCATCAAGATCAACGACGGCTACGGCTGGAAAGACGAGGCGCAGCTAGATTTTCTCTTTGACGACGACGAGACCACGGCCTTTTCAGGGGATACAGGGGGCAGTCTGCGCTGTGCTAATGGCACCCCGGGAAGAGGAGGCATCATGGATGCCCTCGGGGGCGATCCCATTGCACAATGCAGGTATTTCAAATTCGATTTGGGCGGGGCGTTTATCATTGACCGGGTTCGATTTTTTGGCACTCCGAGACGGGGCGATACCTTTTTTCCGCGGTCCTTCCGGTTGGGCACAAACGACGGGGATGCGCTCAAAGACGGAGAGCGGGAGATCAAGTTGACCTGGCGCGGCAAAGCCTTCGTCGACTGGGATGTCGTTGTCGAGCACCTGGAGAACGCGGACGCGGTCTTGGACTTTCAATTGCCTCTTGAGCCCGTGCAAATCCTCATATTCGAGGCTCCTCAGGGCAAATGGGAAATCGCCGAGTTCCAGATTTTTGGCACGGGGTCGGCGCCCTTTGCCAGCTACATTTCGAGTATTATCGATTTGGGCGGCCCGGCCGTGCTGGGAGAATTGACCTGGGCCGGCAACCAAGCACCGACAGGGCGCATCGACCTGACGGCCCGCGGTGGCGACACGTCCGATCCCAATACGTACTGGCGTTTCACCTTCAGAGGGGATGAAAGGTCTCGTTTCGATGCCAATGGCCAACCCCTCAGTCGCACCGCCTACGCCAAATTGGAAGGGGGAGAGAAGGCGGGCATAACCCCCGACGAACAGAATTGGGAACTGTGGCCACCTTTCTTTTCTTTTGAGGAGGGCCGTGCCGAGATGAGCCGTCTCAAATCCCGTCAGTTCCTCCAGTTCAAGGCCGATTTCCACTCGCTGCCAAGCGAGAAAAACAGCCGGCTCGACTATCTCCAATTCGCCGTTACGCAACCGCCGATGGCAGCAGGAGTCGTGGCCGAAATAGCACCCGCTGTCGTCGGCGCTGGCGAGCCGACGCGGTTTATTTACAAGGTATTGCCCGAGGTCCAACTGGGGGAGTCGGGTTTCGACACTATTGAGATCCGCACGCCCATCGAGCCGCGGATCGAATCCGTGTACATCAGCGGTGCCGAAGTGGAGTGGGCACTCCTGCGGGTGGACGCCACCGGTCTGGAAGTGCGGATTCCCCGCATCGGCGACGACCGTTCGGGGGAGTTGATCGAAGTCGTTTTCGAGGCAGAGGTGTTCCGTTTTGGCACGGTATTTTCCGGCGCGGTCTGGGACAGCGAACGGCCCTACGAAGTGCGCCAACCAGTGACGCCGGGCAATGCCGACGATCTGGTGGGTAACAACAGGCTCAGTGTGGCTCTGCAACAAACGGGAAAGCAGTCCATAGGGCGCTTCGATCTGTCTTCTCAGGTGGTAACGCCAAATGGAGATCTGGCCAATGACGAGTTGCTGATCGAGTACGACCTCATCAATGTCGATAATGCCGGCGCTGGTATCGCCCGGGTCGAACTCTACGGGCTGGCGGGAGCGCGCATCGGGGTGTTGCAGCAAACCGAGATAACCAGCGGCCGGATTCATTTCTCGTGGCCCGGCACCGATGGCAATGGTCGGGTGCTGCCGCCGGGCCTCTATATCCTCCGTCTGGCTGTCGATGCGGACCGCGATACGGACGCGGCGTTTCGCTCCGTAGCAGTGGCGTATTAGCTATGCGGGTTGGCGCCGGGAGTGCTTGCTATGCCTAAAATCTCGCCTAGAATTTTTATAATCGGCGCGGGTGCTCTTTGGCTCCTCAGCGGATGGACCTCGGTCCGAGCCCAGACCACTCGCGAGTTTCGCACCCGACCAAACCAGATCGTTGTGAACGCCCAGAGCCATTGGGAGGATTGGAGCTTTTCCGCAGGCACTCTCGAGATTTCCTCCCAGGGGGAAGTACGGCCGCGCCGCTGGAATCGCAATACAGACGCCACTGAGGACATTGTCGATTTTCTGCGCTTCCAGATCGAAGCGTCACGGCGCGATCCCACGCTGTTCAAAATTCCCGAGCGTCTCCAGGGCAAGGAGGTGGCTGAAATCTCTCTGCGAGATGCCGTCGTGGAAGCAGGCTCGAACCCCGCAGGAGTAGCCAATGTCCTCGACGGCGACCCCACTACCTTTTGGGAACCAGCACCGCTGCCGACAGGTGTGGATCCGGCGAGTGTGGATGTCGGCGCCCTTTGGTGGTTTACGGTGGATCTGGGACGTCTGGTTTTCCTCAAGAAAATCGAGCTGAAATTCGTCGATGAAGATCTGGGCGACCCCTTTTTGTTGTACGATGTCCTTGTATCGGACGGGCGCAAACCCATTGCCGCCCAATCGGGAACCGCCCCACCCGAATTTTTTCCCGTCCTGCTCTCTCTCAAGCCCAATAAGACCCAACGCAACGTCGAGGTGGATCTGCGCGGCATCACGGGTCGAAGAGAATTGGGCGGCGAGCAGGATGAGTTTCTGGCGGAACAGATCCAATTTGAGGATTTGGCGGAGGAGTCTGGTCCGACAACAGACATGGCGACGCTGGCCGGACGTTTTGTCCAGGTCGTCATAAGAGGCAGTGACCTGAACCGAGGCCGCCAGATCGCGAAAGCGGAATTCGAGCAACTCGCCCCGGCCGATACGGGCACGGTTGAGTATTATAAAAAACTGCCAGACGGCGGCCAGTTACAAGTGTCGAGGCAAGTCTATTTCGACCGCCTCGAAGAGGAAAAGCGCGGCGACATCCGCTATTATATCCGCGAGCGCCCGCGCTTAGCCGAGCTCAATGTCTGGGTCGAAGGGGATGATATCTTCCACGGGACATTGCGACGGGGCGGGATCATAAGCTCGCCCGATCCCCGCAATGGAGCGATCCTCCTCGATGGCGATGTGGACTCCGCTCATTTTCTCGACCTCTATAGAGATCCCAAATTCAATTTGGGTCCCATCGGCACGGTGACTTTCGATCTGGGATCGTTTTTCTGGATAGATGCGCAAAGGATGACCTATACATTCACCGATAACGACGCCCACACTTTTGGCAACTATACCCTAGAAATTTCGGATGGCAGCAGAGAGTCCGATGGCAGCCTCAAGTGGTCCATCACAGTAGATCGCAGACAGACCGAAACCCTGGGCGGTTTGATCGGCAAGATCACGGAGGGCAATGACTTCGATCCCGTCGTTGGCCGTTTTTTTAAGATCCAGTGGAATGTCCAACCCATCGCCGCGAGGATCCTGACCGCACTGAGTGAGTTCCAGCTTTTCGGCACTGGCTTTCAGCCCCAAGTCGAGCTGACGTCGGAGCGTATCCCTCTGGGGAACAGCAAAAATTTGCTGTCTATCGAATGGGATGCCGATACGCCTCCCGGCACCAAGGTAGAGCTACAGACGCGGACGGGGGACACCTTCAGTCCAGATACGCTCTACTATCACGGAGACAATATAAGACTCTACGAAGGAGGTGCTGTAGAATACTACACTCGCAAAAACCGGCGCGACAGAGGCGACAAAATAGGTATATGGGTCGATGGGCCGGAGTGGGAAAAGTCCTTTAGTGCGCCGTACGAAAATGCCACCGGCAGCCCCATCACCTCGCCCTCACCGCGCCAATTTGTACGCATTCGAGCCACGTTGTTCTCCAACGATCCAGAAGTCCACGCCACCCTCAAAGAGATCCGGCTCAATTTTGCCGAGCCGGTGGCTCGGCACCTGTTGGGCGAAGTTACCCCTACACAGATCGACAGCCTCGGCGTCCAGCGTCCTTTTTCGATATACATCCGGCCGGATACCGTCAGTGCCGGAGGATTCGATCAGCTCTTGCTCGCGGCCCCCCCCCAGATGCGTCTGACCTATCGAGGGCTATACGGGGGCAAAGGCAGCGATTTTTCGCCGGCCGCCGATCTGGCCTCTCTGGCCATCGAAGATGTCGATGTCCTAAGCGATCGCTCGGATAGCCTGCATCTGACTTTTCCGGCCGTACTGTCGGAGTCGGATATTGAACTGTTCCGCCTCGATTTCGACACGTCTCTTTTTACTGTAAGTGCCCCGCTGAGAGCAGCCCTGCGGCGGGGAGACGACGGTTGGTGGCAGCGCGTGGACGCGGGAGACGCCGCCGCGCAAGTCACCGACAACGATCTAACGCTGGTCGCGGTACCGAGGCGCAAGGAAATTTTCCGCAACTTATCGATCGAGCCGCAGGTATGCACGCCCAATGGAGACGATATAAACGATGCGGTGAGGTTTATATTCGACGTCGTGTTGATCCGTCAGAACAGTGCCGTCGAAATCCATATCCACGATCTGGGCGGTCGCCGGGTGAGAAGCATTTCCGAGCGGCGTCCGGTGGTCACTGGTACCCACGCGCTCGAATGGGACGGCAGAGACCATGCTGGAAATCTCGTGGCGCCCGGAGTGTACGTCGTCCTGCTCAAGATCGATGCCAATACTGAGGGGGCTGGCCTAGACGCGAGTAATCTCGCCCGCACGGTGGCGGTCGCCTACTAGCGCCTCTGGACAGAAATCCTTCCCCGAAAACCAAGAAATTACTTATGCCCATAGGCACTAGTACTGCCACCCGGATGGACAGCAGATGATCACCAAGTTCAACAATGCCGGATGCTAAGACAATTCGTCGCCAGATTAGTAGCGGCGAGTGGCGAGGTACGACCGTTGGCAGGGCGGGGCGTTATGTACAGACCGGCTTGGTCATTCTCCGCAAAGCCGAGTCTTATGATTTTCTCGTCTTCTGCCAGCGCAACCCGCAGCCGTGTCCACTGCTCGAAGTGACGGACCCGGGTTGTCCGACGCCGAAAACACTGGCACCGGGCTCGGATATTCGCCATGAGGTCGGGCTATACTCGGTCTGGCGCGGCGGTGAGTTGGTGGAAGAAGTGACCGATATTGCGCCGTTGTGGCAGGATGATTTCGTAGCCTTTTTTTTGGGGTCAAGCCTGACTTTTTTGCAAGCTCTGGCCGACGCCGGATGCGTCAGTTCGGTTGGCGTCGTGTTATACAAAACCAATATCATCTGCAAACCGGCGGGGCGTTTTGCCGGGCCGATGGTAGTGACCATGCAAACCTTGCCGGCGGCAAAGGTGGCGCGCGCCGTGCAGGTGACTTCGCGATTCCAGGCCACGCACGGGCCCCCGATACACATTGGCGATCCAGCAGCCATAGGCATTACCGACCTTTCGCAAACCATTGGTCCCGCGCCCCCCAACGGCATTCCCGCCGGCGATGTAGCACTATTTTGGGCTTGTAGTGTTACGCCTCAGACGGTGGCGCAGGCTTCCGCCATTCCATTCATGATAACCCATTCGACGGGACACGGCTTTGTCACCGATCTCAAAGACTGCGACCTAGCCGTGCCGTGAGCAGCGGATGAAGCACTAAAAAAAGGGGCTATTAATGTATTTCCCCGTTTTTGCTCGAACGGCCAAGTGCGATACTGCATGGACCATTTTGTCCGTCTGCTTTGTTCTGGCTTTGCAGGTCGGGTGCGGCTCACAGCCCCAGAGCCATGTGGTCGCAAGGATAGCTGGGCAAGAAATCACCACTGTCGAACTGCAAGCGTTTGCCGCTCGCCTGCCGGACGGCATCCACGAAGGTAAGAGCGACAGTGAGGCCAATGTCATGGTCTTGAATGCGCTGATCGACAAAAAAGTGCTGCTAGCCGAAGCAGAGGCACAGCAATTGCAGAGCGATCCGGGCTTGGTCCTCGATTTATCCGCCTTCAGAGATCAGGAAATGATGAAGTTGTACAACCGTCTCAAAGTGGATCAGCAGATTTCGATTTCACAAGGGGAACTAATCGAACTTTACCGGGACGAGGCTTGGGACAGAGCGCTACGCCTTGCAGCCATAGTGGTCGAGACGCGGGAGAAAGCCGACGAACTAGTAGCCGAGCTCAACAGCGGCAAGGCATTCCGCCAACTCGTCGACGCCTATTCTGTCGATGCGACAACCAAAGCTTGGGGTGGAGACACGGGACGCTATTTGTCCAGAGACACAGCCGATGAGTCCCTGCGGGAATTATTGACCCTGCAGGTGGGTGACCTATCGGAGCCGCGGCCCTTCGCCTATAAAGGAAAAAAGCACTACGCCGTATTCAAAGTACTGGACGAGATGCCCATTGCCTTAAACGAGGTGAAAAATGTCCTCGAGGAGAAAATTTTCGGCTCCAAACGAATTGCCCGCAGAGCGGCGTTGACCGATTCGCTGGCGGGCGTTTACGAGCCTCTAGTAGATGCCGATGGGGTGGCATTTTTGGCCGAGTGGTCGGCCAGCGGCCAAATCAATGTGTCCGGGGCGGAGGCCACTATGCGATTGGGTTCCTACCGAGACGGCGATCTGACCATTGGCGCATTTCTTTCCGTCGTGCTACACAAAGCCGGTCCGGGGACCCGGCACCAACTCGCCGATACTACGTTGGTAGCGGCCAAGGTCCGCAGCCTGCTCACTGCCCAGATGCTACTCAAAGAATCCTACGCCTTGGGCTTAGATCGGGATTCTACCTTGGTAGCCAGCGTGGAAAACGAGCGCGAAAATCTACTCGTGAGCCTGCTGCGCAAGATCAATGTCGATGCCTATATCAGGGTTGAAGCAGAAGAAGCCCGCGCCTTCTACGACAAAAACCCCGAAAAATTTCGCTATCTCGAAGCCATTATAGCCGCAGAGGTTCTTTTGTCCAACGAAGAGCAAGCTCAGCGAGTAAAAGAGCAATTGCAAGAGGGAGCCGATGCAGAGCAATTGATCGCAAAATACGACACTCGCGGGGTCCATGGAAAAAAAAGGGGATTTGTGCGCCTCGACGCCTACAAGCGACTTCACTACCCCCATATATACGATCTCTCCCAAGATATGGAAATAGGCCAAGTCGGCGGACCCATCAAGGTTGCGGAAGGGTATTCCGTATTTAAAATAGTCGCCCGGGAAGCGGCCAAGCCCAAACCTTTTAATGCCGCTTCAAAAAAACGCGCCACCGCCTATGTCAGGATCAATAAGGCCAAGCACGGCTATGTGGAGTTCGCAAGCACTTTGCGGGAGAAATACGACGTGGAAACTTTCCTCGCCAATATTCCCAACATGATCAAAGACGGGAAATTTCAGGCCGACAATTAGCTGGTTATTCGCTAGTGAAGAAAACGCATTCCATATAGAGCGGTGCTGCGGCCGTTGCGGCACTCGTACCCCACCTTTATAAGAGGTTAAATGTCGAGCAGAAAATCTGTGAACGGCCACCCGATTTTTAGCAGCGGTTTCTTTATTTTTTTGGCCGCTGGCCGGCTCCTTCTAACCTTCTCAGGGCCCGCAGAGCCGTTCTTTCGTCCGGATCGGTTTTGCGGGCCTGTCTGTAGTGCCAAATCGCGTCGCCTGTTTTGTCGTTTAGCAGGGACACCGCGCCTTGGATCGAGTACTTACGAGATCGGAGGCGGCGCTCGATGTTTTGTTTCTCCTCTTCGTCCATGCCAAAAAGAGACTCGTTTGCCTCCACCACTAGGTGGGGCAACAGGCTTGACAGAGCGGGCAGGCCCGCGCCCGTATCCCCCCGCCGGCGGTCGGTAAAGCTTATATAGGGTCGGTCGTCGGTGTTCAAAGGGCCATGGCCGGCGTAGTCTGCAAAAGCGCGCTCGTCCAGAGCCAAGGTCCCTGCGAAAGAAACCGGATCGGCCAGATCTACCTCTTGCAGAGATTCTTGCAAAGCCGCTGCTGACAGTCGTTGTGCCAATAATTCAAAGTCGATGTGTTGAGGCTGGTTGGCACCCAGCACAATGGAGTATTTGTCGGTCAGCCACAGGGTCGCATGGGGGAAAACCGCGCGAAGTGTTCGCAAGATCATCTCGTAGTCGGCTACGGCCAGTCCGTGTAGGGGGATCCACTGAGCTATGAAGCCTTCTGTTTTGAGTCGCCGGCGACAGAGCTGGTAGAATTCTTCCGTATATAGCACCCAGCTATCCGCCGTGCCGGGATGGGTCGCGTCGGCGATAATGATATCGTAGCGCTCTGATGTCCGCATCACGTGGTTTCTGCCGTCGCCGTGGATTAGTCGGAGGCCACCCGTGCCCACTCTGTTGAAGACGTAGTTGTTGTAGCGGGCAAAAAAATCGGCGGCCTCGACCACACCGGGTACGACTTCGACGCAATCCACCCGCTCGGGTTGGTGGAGCAAGACCGAACCGAGGGTAACGCCGCCCCCGAAGGCAATCACTAGGACTTGCCGGGGATCGCTGTGCAGGATCATCGGCAGACTGCCGAGGAGTCGAAAAATTTTGATTGAGGCATGATCTGTCGGCACTTCTCCCATGCCATTTACTTTGAGGATGCGGTTGCCGTGGTTCATTTGATGGACCGTTACCGTCCCGGCAGTACCCTCGCGATAATAGACAAGCTCGCTGTCTTTTTCTGTATTTGTGAACAGCGCGATAAAAAAATTACTCGGCATGGCCCAAGTCAGCAGCAGTACCGCGCCGACAGGTAGGCCTATGGCTTGCAGCTTAAAACGGCTACTGGCGTTTGGATGGACCAGCAGCAGCACCACCCCCAAGGCGATGTTGGTCCAAGCCAAAACTTGCACCGCACGCTCTGTGCCCAGTAGCGGAATCAATAAAAAACCGCTGCCAAAAGCACCACCGATAGATCCCAGTGAATTGACGGCATAGACCTTGCCGATTTTTGTGCCCAAGGTCTTTAAATGCGTGACGTTGAGTTGTCCTACGAGCGGAAAGAGCACTCCCATCAGACAGGTGGGAATGAGCGCGATCCAGAAAACCAAGATAGCTGTTCCGAAAAGATAGCCCGTCCACGAGGTAAGCGCACTGAGATATGGAATGAAATGGGTGCTAGCGCCGAATGCGCCGATGGAGATATGACCAAACAGGCCCAGGAGTATCTCAACGACGCCGAATGCAATGAGCAGATCCGGCCAGCGGCCGACAAAACGAGAGGCAATGGCCCCTCCGAGCGCCAGACCGAGCAAGAAGGCGATCAGGATGATGCTGAGACTTTGGGCCGTGCTCAGCCCCAGTATCATGGTCAGCACCCGCGTCCACAGCACTTCGTATCCCAGAGCAGTGAAACCCGATGCGCAGAAGACCAAAAGCGTCAATTGCACCAGCCAGTTGGGTAGTGCTGGAGGATTCTTTTGCTGCGCGTTGTTTCTTTTGCCTAGACTCACCCGGTATGGCTCGGCTGAGTCCGAGAAACGGCGATACCACGTCAGGGAAAAGACCGCAATGAGGACATTGCCAACAACGGCGACTGTAGTCGTTCCGCTGATGCCCAAATACTCGATGGTCAGATAAGCCGCGGTCCCGACCCCGCAGGCGGCTCCGAACGTATTGGCGGAATACAAGGTCCCCACACTCCAACCCACCTGCGACATCTGCCGAGTTGCAAAGCGGACCAGAATAGGCAGGGTGCCCCCCATTAGCGTAGTGGGAATGAGCAGGACGAGGAAACAAAGCGGGAAGCGCATGAGTGCAAAGACATAGGGCGTCGCCTCCAGTTGCTGGTAGAGCCAAGTGTGGATTGCGTCCAGTCCGCTAAGGATTAAGGGGAAAGCCAGAGCAAAGGCGGCGATGCCCAGCTCGAGGAGGGCGTAGAGGCGCAGGTTGTTTTCGCTCTTGTCGGCCAAGTGCCCTAAGTAGAAGCTGCCCAGCGCCAACCCCGCCATAAAAGCTGCCAAGACCGTGCTGACCGCAAAAGCCCCGGTGCCGAATACGAGGACGAGCATTCTCACCCATATCACCTGATATACCAAGGTACAGGCACCGGAAAGGAAGAACAGGACGAGAAGGAAGATGTGGGCACCGCGGCTCAAAATGGCAACCTATGCGGTTTAATTGGGCTATGGGCCCGGTAGGGTGTGTACCGTTTATTCACCGGACGAGTCGCTCTGCCGATCTTATTGTAATGATAAAATTAAAACGCTTAATCGCCTGCCTTTGCCCGCTCTTTTTTAGCTGCGGCCAGCCCGAGACGGAGGTCATCGCCTTGGTCGGGGATGAAAAGATCACTGCGGCAGACCTTCGCGACTTTGCGGAGCGGAGAGAAAAAAGAGCTATAAGAGTCGGCTCTGCAATCTCCGATACGAGCGATCCGCTGCAACAGCTCATCGCCAGAAGGCTGTTACTGCTAGAGGCCCGCAATGTCGGTATGGCCGCTGACTCGGTTTTTGTGCGCCGATTGGAGCGCCGGCGGCGAGATGCGGTGATTAAATTTTATCTCGAGCGCCAAGTCCACGCGAAAATCGTCGTGACAGCAGAAGATATTTTGCAGGAATACTATGATGCAAACGGGAATCGCGGTCTCAAGTTTATCTATTCTGCAAGAGCGACAAAAGCCGTCGCGGTAGAGGACTTGGCCGCGGAAAAATCCATTTTGGGCCTCCCCGGTTATGTGCTCAAAGGACAGGTCAATGAGCAAGTGGCCGACGAATTGTTCGCTCTGCCCGTGGGATCCATTTCCCCAGCGCTCCCGCTGCCGATCAAAGCGGATACAGTCTTTGTGGCTTTTAAGGTTCTCGATGAAAAGCGCGTCCCTCTCATCGCCGTGCGGCAGCTTATTGAACGCGGCCTGCACTCCCGTATCAGGGCAAAGATGGAGCGGGATCTCGGGCTCTCTCTGAGCCATAAATACGCCATCGGCACTGCTAAGAACAATCCATCTGGCCTTCGCAAGTTCGATTCCTCGTCCGTTGGGCCCGACAGTGCATGTATCTCCGAGCTCTATTTTGCCGCAGGACGGCAAAATGGTATCGACGAGGAAACCGAGCTACAGGCAAAACTCAGAACCATCGCCGAGGATGTACTCCTGAGCTATTATCTGGAACAAATCGACATATCCCCAGCAGAGGTGCGAAGTTATTTTGCGCGTCATCCCGATCAATTTCCCGCCTATGAGGCCATCACCATCACCGAGATTGTGGTCCACAATCGCAAATTGGCCCAAGATTTGCGCCTAGAAATAGCGCGGGGTGCCGACCCAGAGCTACTAGTCCCAATATTCTCCCAAGGCGTCGGGGCAAGCGGGGGGCGCGTAAAGCTCAGCCCATATACCATGCCATCCATGCGCTACGAGCGCGCCAAAGGTATGGAGCTCAACGCCGTCGGGGGGCCGATGGAGTGGGCCGACAAATTCTCCGTATTTGTCGTAGTAAACAAAGTGCGAGAAGGGGGCCAGTGGGATCGGGCTTCGCAACGGCGGGCCGAGCGGCTGGCCAGAGAGGAAAAAGAGCGTCGGCACTTGGATGCGCTGCGACAGAAATTCTCAGTCCGGGTATTGGCGGAGAGATAGACCCCGATGGACCCTAGTACCTAAATCCCCACCCCGAACTCCAGCTCGAAATCGCGCCATATCTCGGGAGAAATATCCGCCGTAGCCGCCTCGTAGGCTTCTTCGACCTGCGTCTTTGAAGCCGCACCGGGCAGGACAATGCTGCTGATGGGCGCCGCCAAGCAAAACTGGATGGCCAGATGGCGGATGTTCGCGTCTCGTTTCCGACACCAGTCCCACATAGCCCGGGCGCGGACCGCCGGATGGAGTTTGCGTTCGGGGTATTCGCGGTTGTCGAAGTAGGCCGCCGAGCGCTCGAATACTTTTTCATCGCCCGTCAACAGCCCCATGCCGAGAGGACTGGCGAGAATGAGACCTACTTGGCACTGGCGGGCGCGGGGAAATAGATCTGTAGCTGCGGCCGTATTGAACAAGTTGTATTCTAGATAAGTGAGGCAAATTTCTATTTGGCCGGTCTCGAGCGCCCGGCGATGCACGGCCGAATTGCGCGCTCCAATGCCGATGTGGCGGATTGAGCCCTCTTCTTTCATCTTTACCAGTTCATCCAAGGCATGGCCCGGAGCCAGCGGATCCACCATGCCCTCCTTGCTGCCAACATCCTCGGGCTCGTCGTAGCCGTGGATGAGGACATTGTCGAGATAGTCCGTTCGCAAGCGCTTTAAGCTGGCTTCCACGCTGCGGCGCGTCTGCGGCCCCGAGTGATCTGAAATCGTCTCTTGGGGGCCATTAGTAGTTACCTTGGCTTGCAGGTATATATTGTGCCTTCTGCCGCCTGCTAGGGCTTTACCCCACCACGTTTCCAGTTCGGGGTATGTATCCAAGTAATTAAAGCCCAGTTCGAGGGCTCGGTGGATGCCGGCAATGCCTTCGGCCTCAGTTCCCGCACCCCACCAAGCCCCGCCCAGTCCCAGAGATTTGGGCTGCATCCCGGTTTTGGCAAAAGCTCTCGTTTCTAGTGCTGGCATATTTCGCTCCTTATACTTCGAGACGGGTTTCACAGGCTTTGATAAAATCAGCGGATGGGGCGCTGGCACTGCTGCGCTCAATGTCCATGATGGCAAATCGGGTCATGCCCACAGCGGCGACGGTTTGGCTATTTTCGATTGCCGTGGTGCAGTCGCAGCAGCACGGTATTGTACCTTCCTACGGCTGCACCAGGCGCAAGATCTGATCGGCTGCGACATCGGCAAGCGTCTGCACAGTGCCATCGGGCCAGCGCACCTCCATATCCACCCTAGCAACGGCGCCCAAACCAAAGTGCAGGCGGTGGTCATGGCTGGAAAGGTAGCTGCCGCCGGACTGGCGTTCCCGCACTTGGCGGTGGACCCCAGCCGTGACGGCGACTAGGGTGCCGATTGCGTCGCGCTGCTGGCGGCCGACTAATTCGACTAGGAGCCAGTGGTTTTGCCTGCCAATGTCATTGCGCAAGAGGCGCACGGGGCTGGCCACAGAGCAAACCAGCAGATCGAGATCGCCATCGTTGTCGTAGTCGGCCAAGGCCGCGCCGCGCCCGACGTTGGGGGTGGCAAAACTGGGACCCAAAGTGGGGGAAATATCGACAAATTTTCTGGGATTCGGCTCGGTGGAGACTGCATCCCAGGCGTTGGCCTCGTTGCGCAAAATCTGGTTGGTCTGGGCATAACTAAGCGTAGAGTCAATCTGTTCCACGATGTCGAGGACGTGGCCGTTGGCGACGAAGAGATCGAGGTCGCCGTCCAGATCGACGTCGAGGAATTTAGTGCCGAAACCGAGGGGATTGTAGCTGGGCTCGAAGAGGCCGACGCCAGCGCTGATATCGGCGAATTGGCCCTGGCCGTCGTTGTGGTAGAGCGTATTGGTCTCGTGGGCGAAATTGGTGACGAACAGGTCCTGGTTGCCGTCGTTGTCCCAGTCGCCAAAGTCCACGCCCATGCCGGCCTCGGCGCGGCCGGCCTCGTTGTAGCGGCCCCCAGTCGTCAGACCTGTTTCGACGAAGTGGGTCTGGTGGTTCTCATAAAGGAAGTTTAGCGTACCGTCGTTGGCCACGTAGATATCGGTATCCCCATCCCAGTCGTAGTCAGAAAAGGCCACGCCCAAACCAGGGCCCTCTAATGTGATGCCCGCCTCATAGGTGATGTCGGTGAATTGGCTTTGGCCGTCGTTGCGGTAGAGCAGATCGCTCGTTGGGCCGTATTCGTCCGGGTCGCAGTAGGTGTGGATATCGCCGCGCTTGCAGACGATGTTGTTGGCTGTAGTGAAGTCCACGTAGTTAGCGACGAAGAGATCGAGGTCACCGTCCAAGTCGTAGTCTAGAAAACCGCAACTGGCACCCCATCGGCCATCGGCGACGCCCGCCCGTTTGGCGCTGTCGGTGAATTTTCCCGCATCGTTGCGGTACAAAGCGTTGGGACCAAAGCAGGTCACGTATAAGTCCTGGTCGCCGTCGTTGTCCCAATCGGCCGCGGCCACACCCGTGCCGTAGCCGCTATCGCCGCTGCCGGGAGCGGCGTCAAAGCGACCGTCGCCCCGGTTGCGGTAGAGTTTATCGGTCGGCAGGGGCTCGGGGGCCAGGCCGGTGAGATAAGTGGAGTTGACCAGATAGATATCCTGCCAGCCGTCGCCATCGTAGTCCAAGAAAGCAGCTCCCGAGCCAAAAGTCTCTACGTAGAAATAGTCGCCCTCGGCACCGTTGTAGTGTACAAAGTCAAGACCGGCCGTCTGGGCGACGTCGACAAAGCGCAGGGACTGCGTCGGTTCTTCCCGGATACAGGCCACCAGCCATAGGAGGAAAAGGACACAGACGCAGCGGAACATGAATCAGCGCAGTAAAAAGGAGAGGAGGACGGCAGTGCAAAGGCCCCAGAAGAGCCAGCCGGAAAGGGCCTGAAACAGGACCAAGAAGCGCAATTTGCCATGGGGACGCACTGATGCTGCGCCCGCAATAAAAAAAGTATGCAGGCTGAAAAGCAGGCACTCCACCAAGGGCAGCCGACGATCATCTATCAGCAACCAACGGTATAGCAGGGCAAAGAGCGCCACCCAAGCCAAAGCGACTAGGGCTAGGCGCTCCAAGTCGGTGCCGTAGCGCGAGCTCAGGTCAAAGGCGATGAGGGCGTAGCGCTCGGTAGAGGTCCAGGGCAGGTGGTGGCGACGGCGATCCAGCGACTCTATATAACAGCCGCGGGCATCGGCGACCATGCCGGAGATGAGGAACTGATGGCGCAGGCCGGCATAGACGCGATCCAGATCGTAGTTGGCCTGCTCCGGGGGCTGGGCTAAGTGGCCGCGCAAATGATCCCAAGTGGAGAACAGGCGCTGGAAACGCGCGTTTTGCAGCAAGAGCTGGGCTCTAGGGGCCAGCAGCGAGTCGGGCATGGTAGCGGAAGGCCGCAGATCCAAGCTGGGGGTGACTAGGTGGCGCAAGTCGAGGCTGATGCGAAAAAGGGCATTGAGCTGGAGATCGTTGTCGCTGTGGACGCCGGTAAAGACCGCTTCTTTTGCGAAGATGCTGCCGTCGAAGACAGCTCCGTCGTCAAAACGGGCTTGTTCAAAGTGGGCAGAGTGGGCGAAAGCGATATTTGCGAAAGCCGCCCGATGCGCGAAAGCGGCTTGCTTAAACGAGGTTTTCCCGGCAAAGCGGGCGCTGGAAAAATCGGCGGCGGCGAATTGGGCTTGCCAAAAAAAAGACCGATCCAGAAAGCGCGCCCCAGCAAAGGAGACGGGAGCGCGCCAGCGCGCTGTTTTGAACGAGGCGACACCGGCAAAGCGGGCGTCGCTGAAGTCGACCGGACCGGCAAAAAGAACGTCCTCAAAATAGGCACCGCCCTCGCAGCGAAGGCGCGCGAAAGTGGCGTCGCTGAAGTGGGCTCCGGCGCAGGAAAATATGGCACCGAGGTGACTTTGGGTGAAGTCGGCCATGGCGGCGAAGCGAGCATCTCTAAGGTTGGTTTTTTGCCTTAGCTCGCATTCTCGCAGGGCAAAGGATTGCAAGAATTGCGCTTCAGCTAGGGAAAGGTCAGCGGCAAAGGTAGTACGAGAAAAGATCACCGGACCGAGAAAAACAACCTCGGCCAGCAAAACTTCGTCGAGGAAAAGCACATCGGCCAATTCCAGCGCCGCCCGCACAGTGTCGAGATTGGCCGCTAAGCTGGAGAGGCGACCCTTTACGGCTGTTTGCCGCAAAGCAAGGCGGCTATGGTCATGGGCCGTGCCCAAGAGGTCCATTAATTCCCCGGCCTCAAGCAGGGTGTAGCTGCGGCCCGCGATAGTGGTATCGGTCGGCGCGCTCGGTTGGGCACCAACGGTCGTGGTCAGAGCGATTATCAGGGCGGGGATGGCCCGCTTCGATTTAACCCAGTTCAATGTCCACATGAGAAATATAGATACTCTGTAGAGGTATCTGGTGCAAGCTGTCGGCTCTCTAACCGCGCAGCGCGTCAACTTTTTGAGCCGACCGACGGAATCTTTAGATTTTTGCGCTATAAGCCATAATAGAGAACCTCCCTAAGGATAATTCGGGAGGCTTCTAAAAAAAGGGCGCGTAAACCTTGGCGCATCAGCAACGGCTTCTAAGAGTATCGCGGAACCGCACCGGACGCGACCGTCTGCTGGGGCTGCTCCTAGCTCTTTTTATGGGCAGTTGGGGATGGATCGGCTGCGGTCAAAAAGAACGAAAAACCGTGCAAAAGGAAGGCAAACCCCAACCGTTAAAGGTCGCACAAGAGGAGCAGATTGCTGCCGAGGTTTACTATCGTCGCGGTCGGACCTACCTGCAGAATGGTCAGTATGAAGAAGCGGTTGGAGAATTCAGCCAGGCAGTGCATCTGAAGCCAGATTTTGCCCGGGCCCTGGACCAGATCGGTTTGGCCTATGCGCTGCAGCGAAGATCGGGGAAAGCCATTCCGTACTACAAAAGGGCCATCGCCCAAGCGCCCGAGAATGGGATTTTCCTCATGCATCTCGGAAAAACCTACATGGATCTTCGCGATTATGCCGAAGCCAAGAAGGCCTATCGACGCGCTCTTGAGTTGGGAGTAAAACGGGCAAAAATTTACTATGATCTAGGGCTGGTCAGTGAGCGAGAAAACGAATTGGAAGCTGCCAGAAGCTATTTCCAGCAGGCTATTCAGGTGAATTCCGAATTTGCCGATCCCTATTGCCGTCTAGGCGCCGTCCTGGAGAAGCAGGGAGAGCAAACAGAGGCCGCTTATTTCTACCAGCAAGCGCTCAAAAGAGATCCCCGCCACATTTCCACCCACTACCGTCTAGCTCAGCTTTATCTCAAACAGGGGCGCCGGGAAGAAGGTCAGCGGTTATTGCGGGATTTTCAACATCTAAAGCAAGCTGAGCGCGAACGGCCATAGGGCAGCCGCACTTGAGATCGGCAAGACTTGACACCCGAGAGACAAAAGGGATAAGTTGGGTCGCAACGACCGAAAAGAATGCGGCGATTCAAAGCGATATATGTTTGGCCCCCATAGGAGAGTCTAATGTCCCAGCAACCAGCACCGGCTCACAAGCCCACCAAGCGCGGGGCCGACGCCCACAGCAACGAAGGCATCGTGCCTCCTCTCTTTCCCCGCACCATTTCGCCCAACAGTCTAAAGTACGTACAGGAGGTATTGGATTCGGGGCTAAGCTGCGATTCAGTGGGCAAGTTCGAGCAGGCGTTCGCCGCAGAACTGGGCGTCAAGCACTGCATCGCCACCCCCACCTGCACCACGGCCATGGCCGCCCTGGCGCTGGCCTTTGACTTCGATCCCGGCGACGAGGTCATCATCAGCCCGCTCACCGATTACGGCACCGTCTACGGCGTGCTCATGCACAACTATATTCCCGTTTTTCCCGATACGGCACCGGGCACGGTCAATTTCAGTGCCGCGACCATAGAGCCCTGCATCACCGAGCGCACGCGGGCAATTCTGGCGGTACACAAATGTGGCCTGCCCAACGATATGGATCCGATCAACGAATTGGCCGCCAAACACGGACTGATCGTCTACGAGGACATCTGTCAGGCCATATTCAGCGAATACAAGGGGCGCGTCGTCGGCACCCTGGGGACGGCCTCGGCCTTCTCTCTGGATTCGGAGAAAACCTTCAGCTCGGATAAAGGGGGCTGCATCGCTACTGACGATGACGAACTAGCGGAAAAAGTGCGCTTCCTCAGTTCGGGCCGCGCCGGGGTGGATGTGCCCCACTTCGGCCGCACCCACACGGCCTTTGGTCATGCCTACGATATGAGCCGCATGACCGCGGCGCTGTGCCTAGGTCAACTGGAGACCATCCGCGCTCAGGTAAACAAGATCGACCGCACCGTGCGTCTGATCACGGAGAAGCTCTCCTCTATTCCCGGCATTACGCCATTGCCCATTCCCGACTACGTCACCAAATACTCCGCTTGGATGTCCAGCTTCAGCATCGACTCAGAGGCCTTCAAATGCACGGGCGAGGAGTTTGCCACCCAAGTACTAGAAGCCGGAATAAATGGAGCCGGCCAAGGCAAGTATTACCTGATGCCCGCTGCCCTCACCTTTCTCCAGGAATATGTGGACGCCAACAAGTACCCGTTTTCGCGGCCGCCGGCCTCGCGTGTGCATCACTACAGTTCTGCTACTTGCCCTACGGCCTCGGCTTTTCTCGAAAACTGGGTCCGCACCTGCTCGATTACCGAAAAATGGGAAGATGAACACGTAGAGATGATCGCGGCCATCGTCGAAGAAGTGGCGGACCGAAATCGGGAGGGGTAGGTCCGATGAGTAAGACGCTCAAACTCAAGACTCGCCATTACCGCGCCCTGCCCATAGACAAAGCCGGCTACGCAGAGGACGTCTTCGAGTTGCCAGTAGAACGCACGGCGCTCATTGGTTTGCACTGCTGGAATGTGGGGCTGCCGGATGGCCCTGAAATCGACGTCAACTACGTCACGGGCATGGGCTGGCCTCAGGCCATCGAAGAATCTTGGCGCGTTATGAAAAAAGTGATCCGGCCGGCCATGGATATCGCCCGGCGACTCGGTATGCCGGTGTGCCACGTCGAGCCCGAGGATTTTGACGAGCACTACCCCCAAGTGCCTTCTCGCCGCACCCCGGAAAACCAGCGCTACGCGGCCTCTCTACGGCACCAGTCGGACCGCTGGGCCATCGCCCGCACCGGCGAATTCCAAACCATCGAAAAAAGATCGACCGGCATCGATCTGGCCAAATCGCCCGCTGCGCGCATGAAAAGGGCCAAAATCGTCGAGGCGATGGGGGACGAGCCCCTCGTCTTTTACACCGACCAGCTCGACGCATACTTGCAAGAGCGCGGCGTCGAGACCCTCATCTATACGGGCTTTGCCGCAGATATGTGCATTCTCAACTCAGAGGGAGGGGGCCGCCCCATGCTGCGGGCGGGCTACCGCTGTATTCTCATGCGGGACGGCACGGTGGGCGTGGAAACGCCCGATACCTTTCCCGAGCGTCTGGCCACGCGTTATGGCATTCACCGCTTTGAAATAGCCGTAGGTTATTCCACCACATGGGCGGATTTCCAGACCGCCGTTGCAACGCTAAATAAATAAAGCGTAGATGAACAAAGACAACGAAACTAGGGCCCTGTGCATCTGCGACTGGAAATACGGCAAGAACTGGGTCTATTCGATTACCTACGACGAGGCGCTGGCCGATCTACACCGCTTTGCCATTCCCCATCATGAGGAATTCGGCATTCCCGGACACGTAGAGGCCGTGGCCCAGCAGATCGGCGAAATCCGCAATATCGGCACTTCCAGCTTCAACGGCTACCGGCACATGAATGGCGATGAGCTCAAGGATTTGCTCGCCCGCGGCTGGGGCGTGGGCAGCCACGGCTGGAGTCACCACTTTATCAGGCCCGATATGGTCGACCAAGAAATCCGCCTGTCTCGCGATGTTATAGAACAGGCTATTGGCGCTCCTGTGCTGCTGTACTGCGCCCCCAACGGCAATGAAAATATGTCCGACTATGTGCTGGACGCCTGTCGCCAACTCGGTTACTTGGGCGCCATGAGCATAACGGATGGGGTGAACGCGGCGGGCGATGAATTGTACTACCTCAATCGCACGCCGTTGCACGAGCGCTATGAGGCACCCTTTTACAGTGCTTACGACCCGTTCCGCCATATTCTGCTAGCCCAAGAGGCCAAGGGTTGGATTATCGACTACTGCCACTGCCCGTTGGAACAGGCCGTTCACCCCAGCAAAGACTGCTCGGAAGCGCAATTGCGCCTGCGTTTGCAGACGATCATCGAAGAGGGCGGTGACCAAGTCTGGTGCGCAGTGCCCGAAGAGGTCGTCTCCTATCACTTGTGCCGACGGCACGCCGTGGTCGAAACCGTGGCCGAAACGGCTCGCGAACAACGATACCGAATCCGCTATGAGGCGTTGCCTGTCCGGGTTGAGCGCCGGGAGTTGACCTTTGAAGTGGAGGTGCCGACGGCCTGGTGCAATTCTCCCCGAGTGTGGGTAAACGGGGTGCCCCGGTCGGCCTCTGTGGTGCGCCCTCGCCGGCTGCGGACGACGGTGGAGGCGGAGGATGGGACGGAGTTGCAGTTTCGTCCTTTAACTTTCTGAGCTAAGTACACGACAGTAAGCTAAGTTGTGGTACAGCCCCGACTTAGGTTTATTTGTATTGGGTCAGCGGCTTCCGCTTGAAAGGAACGCTGCGCTACCCAGCCGACTGGAAGCGGCGGGTAGAAGCACTGCTGACGTGTGAATTGGAATGTTGCGGGACGGGGGAACGGCGTACGGATTGTCCGGTGGGAACTGGCTATGTCTGTAGTCAGTAGGGCGAGTAGATTTTCGTCGCGGACGCGAACTGTTTGTTGGTCGCAGTACAACAACTGGCTAAAAACCGTTCGATGCGAAGGATTGATTATGTCGTTGCACATTTGCGATTGGAAATACGGCAAACGCTGGGCCTACTCCATTACCTACGACGAGGCCTTGGTCGATTTGCACCGTTTTGCTGTGCCCTATCACGAAGAATGCGGTATTCCCGGGCACTTGGAAGTGGTCGTCGGGCAGATGGGGGAAGTGCGCCGGGTCGCCGGGTCGAGCTTCAATGGCTACCGGCATATGAATACCGATGAAATCAAAGACCTGATCGCTCGCGGCTGGGGCGTCGGCAATCACTCGTGGACTCACGGCTTTATCGAACCCGAGATGGTCGATCAGGAGCTGCGCGTGGCCAAGGAGGTTTTAGAGCAAGCCATTGACGCGCCGGTGCCGCTGTATTGTGCCCCCGGCAACAACCGCAATATGGCCCCACACATTCTCGCGGCCTGCCGCCAACTCGGCTATTTGGGCGCGATGAGCATCAGGGAGGGAATAAATCGACCCGCGGACGAGTGCTATTGGCTCGACCGCAGTCCTCTGATCCATGAATACCCCCCTCCTTTCTTCAGCAAACACGATCCCTTCCGCAATATTCTCCCCGCCCGCCAGTCCCGCGGTTGGGTCATCGACTACTGCCACTGCCCGCTCGAAGAGCCCATCCACATCAATAAGGATTGCTCCGCAGCCCAGCTACGCAAGCGCTTGGAGACGGTGCTTGCAGAGGGCGGCGACGAAGTCTGGTGCGCCGTGCCCGAAGAAGTCGTGTTCTATCATCTGAGTCGGCGTCATGCCGCCATTGACGTTGTTGGCGACAGTGTCGATGAGCGACGGTATCAAATTTCTTTCACCGATCTGCCCGCAGGCGTGGCTTGCAAGGAGCTGACCCTTGAAGCGGAAGTGCCGGCGGCCTGGTGCAACTTTCCCCGTATATGGGTCGACGGCGTAGCGCAGACAGCGGAGTTAGTGCGGCCCCGGGTGCTGCGAGCCACTGTCGATGTAGGGGATGGGGTCGAAGTGGGATTTCGTGCCGGATAAGTTGAGGGCCAAGGATACATCGGTTATGTGCATAGGCGGGCAATTCCTTTCGCGATGGAGCGGTTTGTCGGGGCCCGCTCAAAACAGAGACTTGGCGAAGGCGAGGTCTTCGGCGAGGAGTCGCTCTGTGGAGGCTGTATCGTGGTATTCGGCATCCATGCAGACGACACCGCTGAAGCCCCTTCGTTTCAGTTCTGCGACCGACCGCGGCCACGAAGCCAAGCCCTGCCGTCCCGTGGTCCAATAAGGACGCCATTCCACGTTTTCCGCTTCCGGTCCGGTCTGCCGCCGCCAGTACGCATTTTTGAGCTTGAACTGGGACAGATGCGACCAGACGATATCGATCGCCATCTCGGGGGATTCTCCGTTGAGAGCAGTGTGCCCAGCACAGGGTATGGCACAGATATGGCTGGGATCGTAGCGGTCGATTAGGTGTTTAATGCCCATGGCATTGCACACCCATTGGTCTTCGTGATTTTGGATGCCCAAAGCGACCCCGTGTTTGTCGAGCAAAGGAATTAGGGCGTCAAAGGCTCGCTGGTGACCTTCTACGCTGGCCAAATACCCTCCGGTAGCAATGGCTGGACAGGTGCGAATGACCGGAACTCCGGCAGCACCACAAGCCGCAATGGTTGCTTCGTCCGTCGGTCCGGCCACACTGGTAATGGCGACACCCAAAGTGCCGAGTTCCTTTGCCGCTTTGGGCAAGTCGCGTCCAACACTTTCGGGGGGCACTGGATAATCCGCACGCACGGGCAGTTCAATGCCGTCGAAGCCCAGATCGAGTACAAACTCTCCGAGTTCGGTTGGAGATTTGTCCTTCCACATTTTGGTGAAAACGGAAAAGGAAACGCCTTTTTTTTGCATTTTTTATTTTAACTCATGTTTGTTGTGGAGCAATATGGGATTGAGATGCCGTTAAAAAAAAAGAAGGCCTGATTTACAACTCCTCCACCGCTTGCAAGGCCGCGTGGATATAGCCGAAGGCATAGGCAAAGCCGACTTTGCCCGGCTCGGGGCCGTTGATCCCGGGGACGTGATCCGGCATGATCATGTACTCGTAGCCGACTTCCTTGTACACCTTCAGCGCCCGGATCATATTGACATCGCCTTCGTCGGGAAAAACCTCGACGAAGGTACCTAGGCCGCCTTTGATATTGCGGAAGTGGACGTTGAAAATTTTCTTGCGCTCGCCAAAGTAGCGAATGACATCGAAGATCTCCTCCGCCGGATTGACCAGCGCCTCGGACATGCAGCCCTGGCAAAAATTCAGCCCGTTGTACGGACTGTTGTAGAGCGCGATGAGCTTTTTGAAGCCCTCGACCATCCCCAAGGGACGCGCCACGCCCCGGTACGTATTGCCCACGCCAATGCCCGGGTCGGACGGATGGCAGGCCATCTGGACCTTGTACTCTTCGGCCACGGGCATGATCTCCTGCAGCCAGTGGTCAATGCGCGCCCACATTTCGTCTTCATCGGCCGGCCCATCCTCGAACTCGCCCAGCGACTGATCCAATTTGTCCAACTCAAAGGTCGATACCGTGGCTCCTCCGCGCCCGGTCTTCGAGGGCGTCCGCAGGTGCCCCAAGATGGTGATGTTGTAGTTGAGGCCGCGGAGGCCAGCCTCGCCCGCCATCCGCACGGTCTCTTTCATCCAGTCGATCTGGCGGGCGCGCTCGTCGCTCGGTTTGAGAAAAATCGCCCCGGCCTCGTTTTGGTAGGCGCTGCGCGAGCCCAGGGGGATGTGGATCATCTCCATGCTGATGCCGTGTTTGGCCCACCGCTCCTTCATCTGCAGTAGCATATCCGTGCTCCATTCCCGCCACGGCGCGGAAGGCGTCTGATCGACGTTTTTGATGCCGAGTTGCGACAAGACCCTCATTTCTTCGTCGGTCTGTTCCCCGAATTGCGATCCGATATACATAGCGTATCCTCCGAGTGGTCAATTTAGAACGGGTCGGGTAATTAACATAAGGCCGTCGCGGGAGTGCGGCCAAAGCCTAGCTCGGCGCATCCGCCTGGAAAAGCGTAACCCCCATCTTCAGATACTTGTCGCGTTCTGCGGGGCTAGTACCCGTTCCCATGGCCAGACAGATGCCAGTACCAGCCAATTGGGCAGCGACATTGTGCATACAGTCATCGACCGTGCGCAGCGGATAGTCCGGGTGATCCTCCAAGCTGAAGGAGAGGTCGTTGGGGCCAAAAGTGACCACACTCACTCCCGGCTTGGCCAATTTGCGAATATTGGTCACCGCTTCGACGGATTCTATTTGGATCGCCAAAATCGCGTAGTCATTCCACCACGCCGCATAGGCGCGTCGGTCGATCCCTTGGGTCGAGCCGCGCAGGCCGCGGCGATTCGCGCCACCCCAACTGCGCCGTCCGATGGGGCCGTAATAGGCATAGGCAATGGCGTCGTCCACGGTCTCCGGCTCCATGACTTCGGGGACTAAGACCGCACTAGGACCCAAGTCGAGATAGCGCCCGACCATATAGGCATGTCGGGTGTGCGGGATACGCAATTGCACGTCGATATCCAACTCTTCGGCCGCCCGACAGTAGGCGACCAATTGCTCTTCGCTGAAAGGGGTGTGCTGGCTGTCGATCCAGATATAGTCGAACTCGCCGGTTGACCATATATCGGCTAATTCCTCCTTGGTCGTGGTCAGCCAGCCACGCAGGGCAGTTAGCACTTCGCCATCTTGCATGCGTTGTCTGAGCGTCTTCTTTTGCGACATAATGACTCCTGTATTGGTAGTCTAAATTGAATGGGAAGAACCCCGTGGTTAGATTGGATGAAACTAAACGGGAAGGTGAATAAATCGACATGAACGCGAAAGAGCTTTCTTCTGCCCGGCCCCACTGGCCTACAGCAAGCCAGAACATCTAGTACGGGATTTTGCCAGCCGCGGGCTGGTCGTCCTATCCCCGGAAAGCCTCGGCATTTCACTCGAAATCCACGAGCGAATCTATCAGCGCGAAAAGCAGGCGGTCGGCACCGGCGAGCGCGTCACGCCCGAACTCATCCCAGACGTGCTCGAAGTGATCAACGCCCCCGGCGTCGTTGCCGCCTGCAATCAACTAGTCGGCGAGAACTGGGCCATTGTGCCGTTCACTCACAACGCGACCTTCTCCAGCGGCGGCCGCGACCAGCACTGGCACAAGGACGACAACGGCCCGTTCAATGGCCGCAAACAGCGCCACCACCAAGCCGTGCAAATCGAAATGCTGTACTATCCGCAGGCCGTGCGCGAGGACATGGGCCCGACCGCGACCGTGCCCTACTCGCACTACTGGACCTTCAACCACGAAGAAAACCACGACAATTTCGCCAGGGCCGATCACCTCGACTTCGCCTACCAGCTCAGCGGCATGGAGGGCCAGCCAGTCAGCGGCCCCGATTCCCAATACGACCGCGGCGATATTGTCCATCGCCGCACCGCGCACGACGTGCGCCTGCGAGAGGCGGTCACCAACTTAAAGTGGCCGCTCGTGCAGTCGTTTGAAGTGGCCCCGCTGCACACCGGCAGTGTCGTGTTGTACTCGCACAATACCTTCCACCGGGGCAATCACCGCCGCGACGATTGGCGCACCTGGGAAGATAACCCGCGCTTCATGTATTACCGGCCCGGCGCTGGGGCCGACCGCACGGGCCTTGCAAGAGGTTATTCGCGGCGACGAGAACGTCATCTGCGTTGGCTTTGCCATGGATGCGCTGAGCCGCTTGGCCCATTTGTGTCCCGAGGGCGAAACTGCGAACGACCTACAGGCGGAGGTCTCGGCACTACTAAGAGAGTCGTCCGTGCGGTGTTGGGAATCTCTGGGCCGCAGCGGCCTCAGACCCGGATAGCTTCTCGCGCTGGTTATGGCGGTGGTACTCGGCTCAGTAGGACAGGAGGCGACGCCGGTTGAGTAACCTGCTCGCGGTGCGGCAGTGATGCAAGGCCAGCGATAACGCCCAGCATCCTTGGAGTTTTCTATTTTTCTGTAGCGGGACTTTCCATGGCCGTCTCATCGGCTCACGTCCCTTTCTCACGGCAGCTTCGTCGTCTTTTTCGCTTCCACCCGTCCGTCAATTTCGACCTGATAGATATACACCCCAGCGGCCACGTCTTTGCTCGCGTCGTCGCGGCCATCCCACACAAACCGATGCCTGCCCGCCTCCAGCGACCCGTCCCACACCTGCCGCACCCGACGACCCAACACATCGTACACCGTCAGCGACACCCCGGCCGCGTCCGTCGCCAACTCAAGAGGGATCACCACCGCCGGATTGAACGGATTGGGATAGCTGTCGCCCAGCCGATGTTGCACTGGTCGCGCTGCCGCTGGCGTCTGCACCGCGGTCGGCTGCTCGCTCAGCGAACTCTTGAGCAGATGCACGCCGCCCAAGATCGGATCCAACACCACCAAATCGAGATCGCCGTCGCTATCCATATCCCCGCAGAGCACGGATCGCCCACTGCCCTCCAGCCGATGCCGCTCCCCTGCTTGAGTAGGGTTGACTCCCCCACCCCATTCGACGAACACCCCAAAGCCCGAGACGCGATCCCCGCCGATAAACACCCAGTCCTCAATCCCATCGGCGTTGAGGTCGCGCACCACCACCGGCGAGCGCCGCAACAGCCGATCATCATATAGCACCTCCGCTTCTAGGCGGTCTCCGGCTCCCTTTCTCTGCAAGACGAGTCCCTTGCTCTCTTCGATTAGATCGGATGTGAACTCGGTGAGGAAGTCCACCTGCCCATCGCCATCAAAGTCGCCCACCCCTAACGGTCGCTTCATCTCTTCATCGACTTCAAATATCTCGCCGCTCGGAAGCTCCTCGCCCAAGGCCCCCACAATCCACCTGTTCACCAGCTTTCTCGTCGGTGTCCAGAGCACGTCTAGGGTTCCATCGCCGGTAAAGTCGCCGATCTGAGTGGACACATAGTCTTCGGAATACGCCACCTCCTCGGAGGTCCACATCCCTTGTGCTACCTCCCAGACCGCTAATGTGCTATAAACCTCCGCCGTACCGGCGATCATTTCCTCGAAAGTGCCTCTAAACATACCCCCCCCGACAAATAATTCGACTCGGCCGTCGCCATCCCAATCGGCCACACTATGGATCCGTCTATCGATCTGCACGAGCACCTCAACTTGGAGGTCCGGCCCGATAGACCACACTTCGGTCTGGGGCTCCCGGTTGTTTCTCGATAGGGCGATTTCGTCTTGACCGTCGCCCGTCAAATCGGCACCAAGCACCTTTAAGACTGCCCCACCTTCAGCTGCTCCTTCTACTTCTTCTATAACAGGCCCCCGTTCCAAGGCCCCGCGCCCGTCATTGACGGCCATCAGCCAGCCCGCTTTCGTCTTAGGAGCCCCATACTTATTCTCTGTTTGCGTTTCCCACAGGGCGAACAGGTCTAAGTCGCCATCGCCATCCAAGTCCGTCAACACGTTGCCCTTGACCTCCCCTAGATACCCTCCCCCTCCAAAAGGGGCTTCCCCGATGCCCGGGGCAATCGGATAGAAAACCGGCGGGGCGAAAAGACCGGCCCCCACAAAGCGGAAGTAGTACTCTACCGGCGGCGGCGGCAGTTCCCCCTCTAAAAGCTCGCCCACGCCGGTCAACTCAATCCAGTCGATCTCAAACGACTGGATAACCTCGGTATCCAAATCAAAAGCCAGTACAAAACCGAGCTGAACATTTCTCAACAGGCCCTCCCAGCCGTCGCGACCCGCCAACGGGAACTCCACTTCCTGCCACTCGGTGGTATAGACTGTTTGTCCTCGTACTGAGTGGGTAAAGAAATCTCCTAAACCTGAAGAGTTGTCCCACGTGATCCAAAAACTACCCTCTGTGGGGTGGTCATGGACGGTGCGGAGCCGGACGCGGACGTGGTCGAACAAGCTCGAATCGTACCCGATAGGCGGAGAAACCACTTCGACGCCCGCCTGGGAGGTGTACAAACTCTTGGTGACGGCCGGATCGACCCGGATCCGCCACACGCCGTTGTCAACCATCGCTGGAAACTGGTTAAATTCACGCGTCCCCCCCCGTACAAGAGCTTCTTTGGGGGTCCACCCTTGCGTCGTCCCGTCATCGAAATCCCACTTGATCGCCTCGGCGAGGCTACTCCATAGCACAACGCCGGCAACAATAGCAACTTTCAGCATAATAGCACCACTCCTTTCCAACTGTAAGAGGCTGACCAACAGCGTACTCTCCGTGAAATGAGGAAAAGGGCCGACTCAATCGCTACGATTAAGCCGGCCCCTTACACCTTAGCAAGAAAAACGGCCCGACAGTAGCTAAGGTAGGCTCAGATATTCATGCGCAACAGTAGGGGGCACCGCATACTACCGATTCGCAGTCCGGGGATATATGACAATCCTGACACCTCTGACACCTCTGACACCTGTAAGACCTGGCCCCGTTCGTGGCTTCGTCGCAAGCTGCGCTGTACCCAAGATCCCTTATCCAAGGGGATACGCCGCAATCATTGTCGGCTTCGGCTTCCTTGGCCCCGAGCAGGACGGTGATCCCCGTGAGGGCGCTGATGACCCACCCCAGACCCAGACCCTGCCGAGCCGGCACCAACCCGCTCGACGACGTGAAGAATTCCCGCAAGCTTTCCATGGTTCTTTTCTTCTGAGTAACCCAGTACTCCCACGGCCTAGTGTCGCTACGGTACTGGAAGTGAGAGTTGAGCAACGACCAAGACGAGTTGGTATCCCCTCCTTTCTTTCGCATCGGCCTCGGCTCTACGGGTTATATATGCAAATTGCGTACCAAAAAGCAGGACACGCACAAAAAAATCCTTTAGGATTGCCCTAAAGGATTGAAAAATATATGAGTTATAAAAGTGTAATTTTCTTTTTACAGACGTTGCATTTGCTATGGGTTCAATGGAACATAACATTTTTTTCGTATTAAATACGATTTTATACGATTTTATACGATTTTTTTCGTATTAAATACGATTTTTCATCCACGGCGCAGGGCTCCCTTTCCCCGTTAAGACGGTTGCTTAGGTCGCTGCAACCCATACACGCGCATGCGGGAACGCAGCCGCTCTGGGTTCATGCCCAACAACGCGCACCCCGCTCACCATAAATCCGTCCCTCGGTGGCTTGGAGTGCCTCGACGATTTGCTGTTTCTCATCCCTGATCTCGGCCCCTCCTCGTCTTCAGAAAGGAACGGCACATCCGCTACCCGCATCACGCCCCCCTCGCACAACAAGACCCTCTGCTGGATCAGGTGCTCCATCGCGCACATTCCCCGGCCAAGAATACGCCTGCAAGTGCGCGACCACCCCGTCGTTGAGGGTCGGTGGCGGGCGAACCGCTCCACAAACCTTTTTCGCCGTCTGTGCAATTCCGTTGCGCGAGAAAGGGCTACGCCGGTTTATGGCCGCTGAAGTTGTTCCTCCGCCCGCTGCCGAAACGCGCTCCGCTCCGCTGTCTTGAGCGTATTCCAGATCAGCAGCTCTTTGCGGATCGCCTGCAAAAAGCTGCGATTGGCCCGGCGCCACGAATCGTTGTCGCCGCTGAGGCAGCGCAGATAGAACACTAGGCCGTAAATATCGGCTTGGTCCTCGGGGCGGACGCACAGTACGGCGTGCTGGCTCACGCCCAAATCGAGCGGTGCCAGCCACACCCGGGCTTCGAGGGCGTAGGCCGTGCCTTGGGGCGTGGCAAAGGACTGGAGCAGAGTGCCCTCGGTGTAAAACGAGCCAATCGAAGCCTCGCCGTAGGACCCTAGGTAATCCAACAAAAAGCCGCACAGGCCCTTGGCCTCGGCCGCCGACACCAAGAAGGGGAAGCGGAATTCCCACTCGGCACCCACCGGCGGCTCGGGCTGCCAGCGCCGCGCCAGATCGGGAACAGCCGTGCGGGCAGCCACCCGGGCCGGGTACACCGTGGATAGCAAGACCACGCCCATGACGATGAGCGCCGAAAATACAGCCGCCAAGGACGAATAGTTCAAATTGAGTCCACCCAGCATATCCAAGTGGTTCAACACCAAGCCCGTCCCTTGGCCCCCCAAGTACCCCAGCGTAATGCCCAAGACCGCATAGGCACAAGCTTCGGCGATAAACAGCAGGGCGATGTGGGACGGAGCCAGCCCTACGGCCGCGTAGATGCCAATGTCCTTGAGGCGCTCGTACACCGTTCCCAGCATGGTATTGAGGACGATGAAGGCGGCGATGAGCATGGGAACGATCAGCATCCCCAGGCCCTTTATCGCCGTCGCCCCAATCGACGAATAGGCCCACACGTCGATGGTCGCGGCGGCGTCTTGCCGCAACCCGACGAACAGGCTGACGGCCACCCGCAGCAGAAAATCCTCCAGCAACGTTTGAGCCGCCCCGGCGTCCAAGCGCTCGCGGTCAAAGGCTACGGCCACCGAGCGCAACCGCCCCCCCATTTGGCGGACGATCTCATAGGGCGCAATGAGCACGTTGTCCGGCAGTACATGCACGTAGGGGCGGTACTGGGAGGCGGTGGCGGTGGTGGCCGTGCTCTGGTTGATCTGAAAGGTACTGCCGGCGGTTTGGGACAGCTCAAAGTCAACGGGCGTCAGCGGGCCGCCGTCTAGGTCGCGGATGCCGTTAAAGGTCTCTGGATCGAACAAGCCTATCGCGGTCAGTTCTTTGCCCATCACCTGCACTTGCGCGCGTCCCAAGTCGCCGGCATCCAAGCCCAAGGCTTCGGCCATCGGCAAGGGTAGCAGACAACTGGCCTCGGTCGCGGCAGTGAAAAAACGCCCGGCGGTCAGGGCTTGATCAACGCCGGTGATGCCAGTTTCCTCGGTGCTCAGTCCGAGCAAGCCGTAGGTCCTTACCAATTGCCGGCCGGCCGCCGCTTCGAGGTAGGTCTTTTTGTCCTCTTGCAAAATGAACCAGTTGCGCGGGCTCAGCGGGCCGACTGCGGAAAAGTGGGAGTGAATGTAATCCAGCATGGGCTGACCCAAGGGACTCCAAGCCCGGTTGCGGACCAAGATGCCCTCGTACCCACCCTCGTGCTCAAGGGGCAGCGAGATAAAGTGCGCCCGGCTCTCGTACGAGGCAAAGGAGAGCACTGTAAACGTCAGCAGGACCAAGGTCGTCAAGGTCAGGCCGGTGCGCAGTTTGCGCCGCCGCATGTTGGATATGCCCAGCATGAACGCGGCATGGGCGACGCTGAAACGCCGCATCTCAACATGGTGGATCTGGTCGCCTCGCTCCTTCATAAAACTGTTGAAGCGGCTGCCGATGAGAACGAGGACAAAACCAGCCATCGCCATGATGGCAAAGGCCAGCAGAATGACCAGCGGATGGGCGATGGCAAAGGCGGGATGCACTTGAGAGACCGCGAGCCAGACCAAGGCCAATAACGCGCCAAAACCAGCTAATTGCCGCGTGATCTGCGCTGCTCCCAACAGCAAGCGCTCGCCCAAAAAGGCCGCGGGAATGAGCAGCGCCAAAAAGAATACCATGCCCTTTATGACATCGTTTAAGGTCGCCATAGCTTGGGGATAGACCTCGTTTTCCAGCCCCAGCGCCACCCGCAGATGAGCCACGTAGCGGCTCCATTCTTTTTGGCGGGCGGCCTCTTCGGCGGCTTCGAGGACTTGGGCGGTGCGCTGGTGCAGGCGCTGCAAATACTGGTTTTCAATGGCGTGGTCGCGCATGGTCTGCAGCCGCTCCTCGTCGAGACGCCACATATCCGAGGCGGCCTGCAACAGCGTCGGCACCAGCCGATCCTCGGCGAGGGAAAAGCCCTCGCCGTTGGGGCGGCTGCCGGGGATGCCGTTGTTGAGCAGCAGCAGTTGTCGGCCCGCCAGTATTTTGATGCGGTTTTGCGGCTCGTCGTCCGGCGGCCCGAATACCACCCCGGCCGCTTCGTCGAGGCCGCTGCCCAGCGCATAGCCGAATTGGCGCGGGGTGGTGTCGTAGCGATTGAGCAGGGAGATGCCGCCCAAGAAATTGAGCGAGCGCGGACTGATTAGGCCGTAAAAAGGGCGGCTCAGGCAGGGGAACACCACCACCGATTGTTCGGTGAGTGCCCACTGGACGGTGCTTGGGATGGAACCGTCGAGCAGCGGTGCCCCGTGGAAGCCTTGCGCCCTTTTGCTCAGATCGGCGGCGTAGGTAATGGCTCCGCTGTGCGGGTCCAAGACGTAAACGCTGGTGCGGTATTGGGCTTGTGGCAGCCCAATTATGAGCAACTCGCCCTCGTCGTCGCTCAGATGGACTTGGGCCGTGCGCACCCCTTTGACGGCTTTGCCAGCGGTCGCCCGTTGCGAGCGCACCACGGCCACGGCGTCGGCCACCGGCCGGTCCGGCGTTTGCGAGCGGCGCGGAAAGGTCCGCACCTTGAGGCGCAAGTCGCGCAAGCGATCCTGCAACACCGGCCCAAAGGCTTCTTGCTTCTCCAATAATTGCGGATCGTTCAGGGCCTGTTGCACCAAGCCGTTTATCAAGGCAACTTGGCGCGCCAGATTGCCGTAGTTGACAGCGGCTGGTCGGTCCAGCGGCGAATCGATTTGCAGGCGGGCGTCGTTTGCGGTGATCAAGCCCAAGGAAATCAGACCGCCTGCAAGAGCGAGTTGGCTGTTGGCAGCTAGGCCGCCGGGCATGTACGCCGACCATTCGAGGCCCTTGATGGGCGTGATGCCGTTGACCAGACTGCCGACTGCGGCCGAGTCTAGGGTGCTGGCGTAGCGGCTGAAGCGGCGACCGAATGGGGCGAAAAAGCGCCGCAATTCGGGCTTGGCGGTATTGTTCCAAATGCCGACTTGATCGGTGCGGCTCGACAGATCGAGGCCGATGAACAGGTCTATGTGGAGGGGTTCCTCCAAGCGGCGAGCGTGGCGGGCGAGAAAGTCGGCCATGCCTTGGCGGTTTTGGAAATGGGCCGAGGTCGCCACTAGAATGGTGGTGCGCGCCGGCGGATGGGCCGCGAGGTGGCGGGCGAGGTCCAGTAGGGCGGCCATGCCGCAGGCGGTCTCGGCGCTAGGGGCCCGGCCCGGCACCACGGAAATGCCGTCGTAGTACGCCTCAATCGCGACGCGCTCGTCGGCCAGCTCGGGAGCGGTGCCGGAGATCACGCCCCAGATATTCCACGCCGGCCGCCGTTGCCAATCCATGCGGCCCTGCAAATGCACCGCTAGCTCGCCGGCCCGCAGGCGCTGGCGCAGCATTAGGCCCGCTTCGCGCTCGATCCAGAAGCGGGGAATATCGAGCGGCACTTGGGCGTACTTGGCGTCGGCTTGGTGGCGGTTGGCCCGCTCGGGCGCGATAAACACCACGGCCCGGGCACCCAGCGAAGCGGCTCGCAGCCAGTGGTTCCAACTGTCGAATTCCAGCAAGACAATGCGCCCGTCCATGGCGCGGCCATCGAAATCGCGCCACTCGCCCCGGCCGCCATAGATCATCGACGCTCGCAGGCCTTCTGGCGGCAGCGTGACCGTCCGCGCTAGATTGGGCCACAGGCCCCACAGCGGGAACTGTTCCCCGCTGTGCTCCAAGCGCAGGTGCCCGCCGCGATCTACGGGCACCACCACGGCAAACGAGTCGCGCCGCACCGCTTCGACGCCAGCCGCGACCAGTTCCCGCTCCACCAACGCCGCACCCGCTTCGGCACCCGGATAGCCAGCCAAGCGCGATTCAACGGCACTTAGGGCTTCGATGGTGGCGCGCAAAGCAGCCACCTCCCCATAGCAGGGCCTTTGCAGCAGCCCCAACCAGAAGGCCAGATATAGCCATCCCAAGTTATTCATAGTGGTTAGAAGTTATCTCATAAACGTCTAAATACGTCGTGTTTGAAACACCACTACGATTCACCCCCAGAAAATCACATTGCCGACCGTGCCGGTACAATGGTCGATGACGAGGAAGATGCCGCCCGGCAGCAGTTGCCCCAAGATCAGCCCCATAAAAAACGGCCTAGTCTGGCGGTAGCGGTCGGCACCGCCGTACTTGAGCACTAGAACTTTGATCGACCAAGCCAAAAACATATTGAACCACAGGTGGTCCATAATCCAAGTCGGCCCAATGGGATAGCCCAGAGGGTGTAGAGGCCACCAAGCGTAGTGCCACCGGGCCACGGTCAAGCCCAGCATGATGGCCGCGCCCAAGCCCATGTTGATCCAGCCCCACAGATGCGGCTCGCTCGGGTAGCGCAGCAAACTCTCGACATAGCGGTAGGGGGCTTCGCGGCTAACCGTGCCCCGCAGATTGAGGTTGCCGTGCTCGTAACTCAGTTCCAAGATCATCCAAGTCGAAGTCATTAGCGCCACGGCTATGGCCACGACCATGGCCCAGAACAAAGGCCGTCGCCCCCGGCCCAAGCCCTCGCTCAGTTTCAGGCTGTTGGCGCAGGAGGCCATGACAAAGCTGCGGACATTGGCCGTCCAGATATAGGTGCCAGCCAGCAAGACCAAGCCCGGGGCCCCCAGTGCTGACGAGCCTACCGCGGAGATGAGGATGCCGGCCGGCACCACGGGCGGAGCACCGTCGGACAAACCGCCTTCAGCCACTATCCGGGTGAAGGCGACAAAGAGGGCAGCGGCCAGCAAGAGCACAGCTGTGCCGGCCCACAACGGCAATCCAGCCAGCCACAGCCAGCCGATCAGGATCGCCGTGCCTAAGACGAGGATGGCCACCGCCGCCCGGTACGACAGTATTTCTTGGGCGTCATCAATGGCCGGATCGCCGGACCACGCTTTGCGCCAGACCGCGGCCAGATGTCGGCGGGCGGCCCACAAGCCACCGAGGAAGAGGACCACCATCGCGCCCATAGCGTGATAGACCTGAAGCGTATGCCCGATGCCGTGCCCACTGCCCAAGCTGGGCGTATTGCCCACGCCGAGGATGGCGAAAGCACCGCGCAAGATATTGGCCAACAGATTGAAAACCCACAGGCTAAGCGCGACTTCGGTCTTGAGGAAGTAAAAAAAACCGAGGATGTGGAAGCGGAAGATGATATACAGCTTAGAGGTGCCGCGCATGATCGACAGTTCTTGGTGGAACAGATCAACGCCGTGGGCGAATTGCACTCCTTCCGGGAAATAGGCGTACAGGCCGTGTAGCGTGCTCCAAGTAGCGGCGAGGGCAAAGCCGATCCACATCCCCCGATTCTTAAAAAAGGGCGGCCAGCGCTCGTTGGCCGCCCCCATTGCGGTCATGGCCAGCGGCACTTGCACCAGCGGATAGACGAGGCGCTCGTTGTCGATCCACTGCCGCCGCAGCACGACCATGCTGGCGATCATCATTAGGAAGAGGGACCAGATAAAGGGCTGCCAAGCCGCCAGCGCCAGCAGCCAAGCCTTCCACGGCACCGCGTAGGCGGCCCCCATTCCCTCAAAGAAAAACTGGGCGTCGCCAAGCTGGCGCGGCATCATCCAGTGGGGGATGTGGGGATGGATGAGGCCCTGCCAATCGTTTTCGGGCGTGGCAAAGTAAAAGGGGGAGGCGAGCTGGCTGATGATCCGCGAGGTAAAAACGATGGGGATGGGCGAGGCCATCACCATCATTATATATACCAGCAGCAATTCGCCCCGGCGCAAACCCTGCGTCCCTCCCAACTTGAGCAGGGGATTGACCAAGCCCGTCAGCAGGGACAGCAGGCAAACCGCCCCCACCGTGCTGAAGCCCAAGGCCATGTAGGAGCCTTGCAGGTACAGGGTGCTATAGGCTATGCCGCCGCCGATGAAGGCAGCCAAAAAGGTGCCCAGAGCAAAGGCCCGGAGCGTAAAGGCCGAGCCGGCCTCTTCGACGGCAGACTCCGGGTCGGGCGGCTTTAGGTCCAGCCGCGAGCGAAAGGCCGCCGGCAGCAGACCCCGGCCGACCCTGCCCGGCTCAGGTGTGGTAGAATCGGTCGCCGGCATTGCAGATCCGTCGCGCAGAAAGGCCGGACGAAGTCACGGTTTTAGTTTTGGCTGGTGGAGGCAAACCGCTCTGCGAGCAGATCGGGCAATTCGCCTAGGTTGGCTATTTGGTCGTATTGCCTGCGCTCGGCCTCGGAGGGCTCGACGCGTTCGTGGGTCCAAGTAGTGTGATAGGGGACGTGGACGGCGCATCCTCCCAAGGCGACGACGGGCAGGACATCCGATTTGAGCGAATTGCCCACCATGCAAAAGTCGGCTGGCCGGATGCGGTGGTGCTGCAGCAGGGCCGCGTAGGTTGCCTCGTTTTTGTCGCTGACGATTTCGATGTAGGTGAAGTGGTCGGCCAAACCGGAGCGGGCGATCTTGGCCTCTTGGTCGAACAAGTCGCCCTTGGTCAGCAGCATCAAGGGACAAGTTCGGGACAGATGGGCGAGCACTTCCTCGACGTGGGGCAGCGGTTCGATGGGCATTTGCAGCAGCTCTTTGCCATAGTCCAAAATCTGGCGAATTTGCTGCCCCGTTACCGCGCCCTTCGTCAGATCGAGGGCCGTCTCTATCATGGACAAGGTGAAACCTTTGATGCCGTAGCCAAAGTGGGCTAGGTTGCACATTTCAGTCTCGTACAGCTCCCGCTCGGTCCACTCCGGATCGCAGGCAGGGGCCAACATATTCTTAAAGCGGTCTTTAGCCGCTTCAAAGTAAATCTCGTTTTCCCACAGGGTATCGTCGGCGTCAAAGGCAATCAGGGTGGGCATGGATTTGTCGAGTGGCAAGAGGTCGCCGGACGGCTAGATTTGCGTTAGGACTTCCGCAGTTGCGCTGAGCCTGTGCAGTGGTCGTTGCAGATGCGTAGCGCGGTCGCCCATCATAGATGCAGCAGTGGCCGGTCGGGGGAAAGGGGATTGGGGACCAGTTTTTGCCCTAAAGGATCGATATGCCAGTCCATTTCTTCGAGCGGAACGGCCCCCAGCAGCGGTTGGGTGCCACGAGGCAATTCAAGGGCTCTGACCTGACATACTCGTCCCTGAACCTCGAGCTCGACCATGCCTAAGACGCGGCATTCGCGCTGGCCGCCATCGGCGGTAACCACGCGCATGGTCCCCAGCTCTTCGAGCTTGAGAGGGTCCATGAGTTCAGCGGGAAGTGCCAATTCAGCGGCACCGGAATCCACCAGCATGTCACAGGAGACTTCTCGCCCCTGTTTCCCCGGCGGTAGGAACCGATTCTGCCAGTTTCTCACTTTGGCGGGAACGCGAAAGATGCCCAATAGATTATCCTCCGTATTTGGATTTTCAAACGAGACAAATATAGATTATGAATACCTTTGAGCCGCGCAAGGTCGGCTCGGTCTGGACTGGGAAGCAAATCGCTTTCCGCTCTCACCTCCTTACCACATAGCTTATGCCGACGCATCGACTTCGCCTTTTGCCTTTTCTACAGCACCGTGCAGTCGGGCTTGGGCGACCCGCGCCAAGTGCAAAAGAGACTTTCGTGAAGCCCTGTACTCGACCGAATTCGTTCCGCCCACTGCGGCACTGGCTCCCGCTGGCGGCCATCCTACTGACAGCTATCCCTACCCAACTACATGCCGGCGCTTGGACGCAGTCCCCGGGCGGATTGTACTGCAAAATCGCCGGACTTTCCTTCCGCTCCCAAAAATATCTGGACGCGGCCGGCGACCGGCAGGTCCGAGCGGCAAAACCCAGCATGGAGGAATTGAGCGATAAGAACATATCGGCTTACCTAGAATATGGCTTGCTGGAACGCTTGACCTTGGTGGCCAGCCTGCCCTATAAGCACTTGGTGTACAAGAATACGGAGGTGAAAGTATTCAAAAGCGACGTGCTCGATACCACCATAACCCGCCTACACCCCGACGAAATCCGCACAGGTCTGGCCGATTTGGAACTGCGCCTGCGCTGGCGTTTGCTGCTCAATCCGGCGGTGGTCTCCCTATCGCTGGGAGGCAAATTCCCCTTGGGCTACAACGTGGATCGAGACGGCAACGGCGCCCTAGGCACGGGCGGGCTTGGCTTGGGACCAAGTCCAGTGGATGGAGCCGACAGCAAGGTTCCCTTGGGCACGGGCGAGAACGACATCGACACGCGCCTATTGGTAGGCAAATCCCTGTATCCGTTCCCGGGCTACTTGACGAGCACAGTCGGCTATCGCCAGCGAGGTGGGGCCTTCAGCGATGAATTCTTCTATGGCTTCGAGGCCGGTGTCACGTATAAACGTCTGCTAGTCAAAGGCGCGGTCGAGGGGATGCACACCATGGGCGACTGCGGTGCCATGGGACGAGGCGGTCTCGTCGGCGACCAAGACATCCTCAAGGTGGCCCCGGGGTTGATTTGGTCGCTCAGTAAGCACCTAGAAATCGGCGTTGATCTATTCCACATCGCGGCTGGCTGCAATACAGCAGCGGGCACGACCTATGCCGTGGGGCTAGCTTTCAAGCGCTAGAACAATCGCGGCAGCAGAGCCAATCCGTTATATTTTTTTCGTACAACCATTACAAGGAGGCTAGGATGCCGCGCAAAAAATGGGACATTCCCCAGCGTCAAGCCACCGACGAAGACGTCTATTTCAACCGCCGCAAGTTCATCCGGCGGGCCGGCTTGGGCACCATCGGCCTGCTTGCAGGATGTATCCCAGAAAAGCTCCTCAATCCAGCAACGCTCGTCGATCCAACAAAATATCTCAGTCCCACGCGCATCGAGCCAACCCCGCCTTCAGAGTGGTATCCGGCTCCCACAAACGATGCTTTTTCCACGCTCGACCGGCCGCTCACCGACGAAGTAGTAGCAGCCCTGTACAACAACTTCTATGAATTCTCCACCACCAAGGAGGTGTGGCGCTTCATAGACAATTTTGAGCCTGCCCCCTGGACCGTGGAAATAGGCGGCCTAGTGCAGCAGCCCAAAACCTACGATATCGACACCCTAATCGGCACAATGGATTTAGAAGAGCGTCTCTACCGCCACCGCTGCGTCGAGGCTTGGTCCATGGCCATACCGTGGACGGGCTTTCCCATGCGGGCACTTATCGACTTGGTGCAACCGCTGTCATCGGCCCGCTACGTGCGCATGCTCTCCTTCTTCAATCCCGAGGTGGCCCCAGGGCAATGGGATCGGTCCGATTGGCCTTGGCCCTATACCGAGGGCCTGACCATAGACGAAGCGACCAATGAATTGACTTTGCTGGTAACGGGCATCTACGGCCACGCATTGCCCAAGCAACACGGTGCTCCCCTGCGCTTGGTGACGCCTTGGAAATACGGCTATAAGGGCCTCAAGTCGATTACCAAAATCGAATTCACCAGCCAACAGCCGGCGACCTTTTGGAATACCCTAGCACCACACGAGTACGGCTTTTTCTCCAACGTCGAGCCTGAAGTCCCCCATCCCCGCTGGTCGCAAGCTACCGAGCGCTTCATCACCACCGACCCGGACGCGCCCGCACGACGTGAAACCCTCCCCTACAACGGCTATGCAGAGTACGTCGCCCATTTGTACGAGTGACCCTGCAAAGGAACCCTTATGCGCCAACTCCTGTCGTCCATCCTCTGCCTCTGCCTACTTATCGCGCCGCTCTCCGCCCAGCAAGAGGCCCTGCACGGCACTTGGGAGGGCACTATAGTCGATGAGCAAATAGGCGAGATTACCATTCGCCTGACCTTTGCCGCGGATGGAGCCTTTGCGATCGACCAAGTCATTCAGGTGAAGGACGACTTCCTAGCCGAGGTCCAAGTCCCGCAACCACCCACCATAGAGACGATTTCCGCCCACGGCACCGGCACCTATGGAGTCTTGGGCGACAGCCTCGTGGTTGATATAGACGCATTAGACCTGTCCGTCAATGGTGAGGGCTTCGGCGAATTTTTCACCCAAGTGGCCCGCGACTTCGCCCGTTATGTAGCGGACTCGCACGAAATTCCCCCCGAGAACTACCCGGCCTTTGAACGGGAATTTATCGACGCGTTTTTCGCTGAACTCGATAAGGTCGAATTCCTCGCTATACTCAATGAGGGGGGGGGTAGCACGTATGCCCTTGAGGGGGACACCCTGTTCCTCACGACCACGCAGGAGACCGGGGTTGTAGTCTGGGAACTCCACCCCATTGATGACTCCAGTGCTGTCGCCCAAACTACCTGGGGCAGCCTGAAAGCAGGTTGGCGTCCGCAAACTTTCTTGCAGGTTCAGTTGCGACAGCACCGGCCAATCCAAACAAAGGACTAGATCATCGTGGAAAATGGATCGAATAAAAAGCGAGAACAGTTTGCCCGCGACGGGTTTTATATATTTGAAAACATTCTCGATTCCCTCCTGTTGGATCGCTTACGGCACTTCAGCGATGATGTGCTCGCCAGACAGGAACCAGCGCATTTTGAGAGACAGCGCACGACCGGGAGTATGGTGCTGATTGATTGGGCCATGGCCTATCAGCATCCGGTAATGGCCGAACTCATCGCCCACCCCGGCGTGCTCACAGCGCTGCAACAGCTCGGGTTCGACGACCCAAAGTTTGGCCACGGACGCATCATCAGCAAACCGCCACACAGCCCACCCCTGTTCTGGCATGAAGACGGTCGTTTTTGGGACGATCCGATCAGCTATACGACGCAGCCCATCCAATGCTTTTTGATGTATTACCTCACCGATACAACGCCGCAAAATGGGTGTTTGCGCGTGATTCCCAAGTCGCATCTAAAGCGCCATGTACTACACGACAGGATTGCACCGAACCATACAGACGAACTCAGAACATTTGCCAATCCCGACGATCCGGGGTTTTCACGGGTAGAGGAAGAGATCGATGTTCCCGTCCAAGCCGGCGATCTCGTGATGGGGTACGGCAGCCTGTTGCACGCTTCACATGCCAACCAGACCGATCGGCAGAGGACAGTGCTGACAATGTGGTACTATCCAGACTTCGTCGCCTTACCCGAGCGCACGCAGGCCACAGTTGCTCTGGCAGAAGCCAATACCAGCGATGCGGCCTCAGCGTCTGCAAAGCTCCAAGCTCTGATGGAACCGCTCCAAATCGCGTACGATGGCGAGGCCGAGCCGATAGCAATACAGTGGACACCGGGCGAGGAGCTGAAGTGAGAAATAGATAGTTCGGCACTCGGCACTCGGGCTTTGACTTTCTCGGCGGGACCTCCCCGCCGTTTTTACGTACTTCCCCCTGCATTCTCCGGCTAGCCCTCGCAGCAGAAGTGGGTATCGGTAGATCGCGGCTTGGTAGCGGCCGGCGCGGGATTGCAATTTCTCCTCGCCCTGCTTAGACGGCTTGCGGTTGGCCCAGAGCGACGGCGCGAT
The DNA here is from genome assembly GCA_958295495.1 of uncultured Latescibacterota bacterium. GTDB lineage: Bacteria > Latescibacterota > UBA2968 > UBA8231 > UBA8231. The sequence goes on along the minus strand of OY282352.1, from coordinate 3,248,805 downwards.
TTGGCGCGTTGGGTTTTCGCGCCATGCTGGGCGGCACCCTAGCCTGTTTTGCGACCGCCTGCGTGGCCGGGCCTATAATAGTTCTCGGATTCGACGTTCCCGCACCCAAGCGACTAAACATTGACACTGTTCAATTGCCCCTCGTGCTTTGATTCTGTAGCGCACAGCCGCACAGCCTTCGAGGGGGAATATGAACTCTGTAGCAAATGTTTTACTGGCTCTGTGTCTGTTGTACCCTGCCCTGACCTTCGGCGACGAACAACCCGACGTCCAGCAGATACAGGATGTAGTACAGCGCTTTTACGAGGCGTGGAACCAGCAGGACTTCGTCGCCGCCGAAGACCTGATCGGCGAGAGCGTCGTCGAACTCGACATGCGCGGCCGCCGGGAGCCGCAGACCTGGATTTTGCGCAAGGTGCAGTCCCGCGAGGAGTTCCTCGACGGGATCGTCAGCGAGTGGACCGGCGGCGACGGTTGGGACTACGACCAAGAAATCCACAAGTACATCAAGGAGGCCGAGTTTTTCGACATCTTCCTTTGGGGCGACCGGGCCATGGCCATCACTCAGGAACGCTTGGTGGGCGTGTCCGGCCCGGTGGGCGCGGAGCAATACAGCGCCTATTTGCTCGACCGGGAGGACGGCGGCTGGGAGATCGCCGGTGTCCTCCACCAAGTCCCCGCCGAGGAATACAAGACGGTCGAGGTCGAGCCGCGCGACGAGCGGCTCCGCGTCCGCATCTTCGTCGATGGCGGCGACGAGGTGTTCGCAGATGGCGAGGGCTTGTGGGTTGAGCACCGCCACGGCGTCCTGCCCGGGCGGCACGAGGACGGCGACGGCCTTTCGCCGGTCGAGGTCAATGGCGTACGCTGGCAACCCGTCTGGCAGGGCGACAAAACCCGCAAGGTGTATTTTGCCGACAAAGTCGCATGGCCTTCCGGGGCGCAGTACCGCCTAGTCAAACACGAGGCGCGCGACGTCGCCCAGTTGGAAAAGGAGCCCCGAGCACCCGGCGACACCCTCAGCATCGTCTTCGCCGACCAAGACAGCGGCGCCGACTGGTACGACGTGGAGGTGCGCTGGGGCGACGAGGCAGCCGACCCGGGCGCAGAATTGCCCGAGCCGAGCTTGCCCGGCCGCGAGGACCTGCTCGTCGAAGTCCTATTCGACGGCGAGATCCGCGACACCAGCCCGCACAAACGCCCGCTCAAAAACGTCAAAGTCGTGCTCACCGAGGACCGCGCCGGTGCCAAAGACAGTGCCGGTTATTTCGACGGCGAGGCCGTCGTCGAAATCGACGGTTTTTTGCTAGAGGGTCCCTTCAGCGTCTCGATCTGGGCCAAATACGACAAAATCGAAACGCGCCCTTACTGGTGGAACAACTGCTTATGGGCGCAGGACAACGGCGGCGGCGTGCGCGTCTTCCAGCTCAGCACCCGGGGGCGGCGAGTCACCTGGCACCGGATGCGCGACGACGACCTCCACTCCAAGCTCTTTTTGCGCCAAGAGCACTGGTACCATTTCGCAGCCATTTTCGACGGCGATTATCACCGGCTCTTCGTCAATGGCGCGTTGCAGGAGCAGAAGCAGAGCGCAGTCAAAACCTCGCCCGACCAGCCCATTTACATCGGCGCGAAAAACCTCGACGAGACGGACTTCTTCTTCACCGGAGCGTTAGACGACGCACGGCTCTACGGGCGCGTACTGACAACCGCGGAAATCAGCGCCCTCTACCAAGGCTTGGCCGAATGACCATTACAGCGAGAAAGACCCACTTGTTCGTCGGCGCGTTACTGGTCCTGGCCGCCGGCGCAGCTTGGGCCGAGGAATGGCCCTATTACGCCGCCGATGCCAAGAGCAGTAAGTACGCGCCCCTGTCGCAGATTGACGCCGGCAACTTCGCCCAGCTACAGGAGGTTTGGCGCTACGCGGCCCCGGACAGCGCAATCGCCGCGGCCGAGGACATCTGGACTCGGTCGAACAAGGGCACGCCGCTGGTCATCGACGGCGTGCTGTACTACGGGTCGCCCTTCAACGTCCTCTGCGCTATCGACCCGATAAGCGGCGAGGAGCTGTGGACCTTCGATCCGCAGTCATGGAAGGATCGGGGCGATTTCTGGGGCTTTGCGCGTGGCATAGCCTACTGGCAAAGCGGCGACAAGAAGCGCATCTTCTACGGCACTGCTTCCGACCGCCTCTATTCAATTGACGTCGAGACCGGCCAGCCCGACCCGAAGTTCGGCGCAGGCGGCTTCGTCGATCTAGGCAAGGGGCTGCGCCGCCGCATCGACCGCAGCCGCTACTGCATCACCTCACCACCGATCATCTGCCGCGACGTGGTAGTAGTGGGTTCCGGCGTCACCGACTGGCACGACCGGCCTCCCGCTAAATACTCCACCCCCGGCGATGTGCGCGGCTTTGACGCCCACACTGGCGAACAGGTGTGGGTCTTCCAGACCGTGCCGCAGGAGGGCGAGTACGGCAACGACACTTGGGAGAACGACGCGTGGAAGACCCATGGCCAAGCCAATGTGTGGGCTGCAATGAGCGCCGACGACGAGCTGGGCTACGTGTACCTGCCCGTCAGCAGCACCACCCACAATCACTACGGCGGTGAGCGCCCCGGTGCCAATCTCTTCAGCCAGACACTGGTCTGCCTCAAGGCAGCAACCGGCGAGCGCGTCTGGCACTACCAGCTCATCCACCACGGCCTGTGGAACTACGACCCACCGGCCCCGCCAGTACTGGCGGATATCGAGGTGAACGGCAAAGCCATCAAAGCCCTAGCCTTGGTGAGCAAACAGGCCTTTTGCTATGTGTTCGACCGCACGACCGGCGAGCCGGTCTGGCCGATCAAAGAGCGCGAGGTGCCCAAGTCGAAAACCCCGGGCGAGCAAAGCTGGCCGACCCAGCCCTTCCCTACCAAGCCCGCGCCCTACGACCACCAAGGTCTGCAGGAGGACGACCTGATCGACTTTACGCCCGAGCTGCGGGAAAAGGCGCTGGCGATCCTCGAAAAATACGAGCACGGCCCGCTTTTTACCCCGCCCAGCGAAAAGGGCACACTCGTATTGCCCGGGGGCTTGGGAGGCTCGGATTGGAGCGGCGCGGCCCTAATGCCAAAAGAAAACGTGCTCTACGTGCCTTCGCGCACCCGTCCCGACATCGTGCGGCTGGAAAAGGTGGAGGGCCTGCGCGCCTTTTCGGATTACGCCTTCTTCCAAGACGACACCGAATACGTCGATGGCCTACCTCTGACCAAGCCCCCCTACGGCCGGATCACCGCCATCGACTTGGACACCGGCGAGCACGTCTGGATGAGCCCGGTGGGCAAAGGCCCGGTCAACCACAAGGCCCTGCGCGACCGCGACCTGCCCGCTATGGGCTGGTTCCACTACAACTACGTGCTCGCCACCGAGACGGTGCTGGTGGTGGTCTCGCACAAGCCCGAATGGTGGGGGGACCTCAGCGGCGACGCCTTTGTCGAGGAGGGGCCCTATCTGCGCGCCTTCGACCTAAATACGGGCGCGGTGCTGGCTGAGATGGAATTCCCCGGCAACCCCAACGGCAGTCCCATTAGCTACATGGCCGCCGGGCGTCAGTACATCGTCTTTCCCATCAACAACGACAACTGGGTGCCGCAGCTTGTGGCGCTGACGCTACCGGAGTAAGGCAGACCTCCGCGCTCGCGCCCGCCTCAGCCCATAAGCCAATCGAGGTGTGATAATTCAACCTTGGGAAGCATTCCACATCTGGCCGTGCAGCGCGGCCAACATGCGGAAGAGCCGCTGAATGAGCATTGGCTGGGCGGGCAGGTCGCGCTGGGCCATGAGCGCGAGGTAGGCGTTAGTAACGGGAGCGTGGGCCTTACGGACGACAAGACCGGACTTCAGAAGTATCGCGTAGGCTAAGTGGTTCATTTCCCAACTATGGCATCGTATTGACAACAGGTCCGATTATTGTCATCTTGGACCAGAGAAAGGAAAACATATGCCATAGATTTTCCTTCCCTTCGGATTCTGGCTTTCACCAGAATGATGGAGGACTCGCTTCGAGCAATGGCTGTACACAGCCTAGATGATTTGTTAGAAAATTATGTTGAATATCGAAGCTGCAAAATCCCTGTCATACGCAAAGCAACATCTGGAACGCGTCCTCGCAGCATGGGAGGATCCTACTGATTGGGCAGACCTTACAATTTATGGGTTTTACTGTCTCGAAGCCGCTATTGTCGCGGCAGGATCCCATATAAGTCTGGATTTCAAAAGATCCCATACCGAGAAAGCTGAAATAGCGCGTAAACTTTTTCACTCTCACGGGCTACCCGATGTTGCCGATTTTCTTTGGGTTCTCAATACTGCTCGCAAAGCTTCGGCCTATGGCGATGTAGATTTTCCAGATTTGGAGCCAGAGGACGTGGCTGGTAAACTTGAAGAATATGTGGAAGCAGTTTCTGCGTTATTGGGAGATGAGTCAAATGAGCAACTATCTGATGAACAATAGCCCCGAGAACATGAACTTATTTGACGTTCTCGAAACGATTAATAAATGGCCCAGTCCCCATGCAAAAAAATGGGTCGAGAATTTTGTACAAACGTTGCATAAGCAACCCGACATTTGGACAATTGTGATTTTCGGTTCCATTACTCGTCAGCAGGTCAAATATAGCATTGATGTTGACCTACTGATTATCTATGAGAATGACAGGCCGAACTTTGTACTTCCACCCCTTGATGTCGATATTCGCTCATATCGTCGAGAGGACATAGAATCTCTTATTTTAGAGAAACATGAACTTCTAGCTTGGACGATTCGTTTTGGAAAAATTCTTTACGAAAAAAATAAATATTGGACTAACTTATGTGATAAATGGAAAGATCGTCTTCCTTTGCCTTCTGCAAGAATAGCGGATAAACGTGCAGAAAGAGCGAAGCAGCTTTTTGAGGATCTTAAAGTGATTGGTGACGAGGATGCTGCTCAAGAACAATACATTACGATGTTGACACAAAGGGCCCGTGCATATTTAATCAGGTCAGGCATTTATCCCGCATCCCGTCCTGAACTACCAGATCAATTAAAATCTATTGGAAAATACTGTCTTTCCTCTCAGTTGGAAGAAGCGTTGCAGAAACGTCGTGAATGGATAGAAATTCAAGCAGTTTAAGCCGTCGGGGGCAAAAGGCCGGCGTCGAGGGCGCGCACCGCGGCAATGGCCGCGGCAATCCACCTGAGATTGCGCCGAGAAATCATACCGTAATTGTAATACGAGAACCGGCGCACACCCGTTTCATAGACCGCGGAGATGATATCTCGCATCTGTTGGGCGCTGTCTATGGGTCGGTGGCCGTTCAGACCGCAGATCAACATAGAGGGATCGGCCATGCCGGCTAGGGTCTCCTGCGCCGTTTGGCCGGCCTCCTTTGGCGAGCCGCTGTAGCACAGGACATTGATCCGATCGACGATCTTTTCAATGGGTTCGCGGTCGATGCCGTTGTTGTAATAATTGCCCATGTACAAAAAAGAAATGGGCTTTTTTACGGCCTCTTTCACCTGTGTGGCCAGCGACGTCACAGTATCCGCCCGCATCTTTAGGTACTCGCATACCAAAGGCTCGTCGGCGACGAATTCTTCCGCGCTGCGCTCCGGCGGCCCCGCCTCAAAAATGTTGAGGAGCCATTTTTCCACCCGGCCCTTTAACTCCCCCACGTCCATGCCCCGGTCCGCGGCCCGCTGCGCACAACCAGCGCAAAAGCACAGCGACATCAACAGCGAGCCTACCGCTCCCAGATCAACCCCCACCTTGGCGTGGTTGCGGAACATGCCAAAGCCCATGTAGTGGAGGGATTCGTACTCAATCATCTGCACATCGCAGTTGGTGGCCAAGTCCAAACTCAAGCCTCGGACGTACTCCCGCACCTCGGGATTGGCCGGGCACAGACAGCCCGGATAGCGATCCCCGAACACGCCGAGCAGGGCGCAGTCTGGATGCTGTCTGGCCATGTAGTGGTTGTGGAGGGGCACGGTCCACGAAATCAGTTCCAAACCGCGCACCCGGCAGGCCTCGGCGATGATCCGCACCGGATCTTGGTCCTTGGCCATGGGATGGATGTGCGGCTTGATCTTGGTGCCTTGGTACAGCTCGCTCTGGGGCTGGAAGTAGATGGCGTCCTCGTACCCGGAAAAGAGCTTTTTGCCGGGTATATGGGTGCGTAGTGCATCGTAGGTGTGATAGACCGTGGATAGGCTGATCGCATCCAGCCCAACTTCTTCCTTGAGGAAGCCGATGACGCGGTCCACCCCCTCGTCGATCACGTCCCAGGGATAGGTCCACATAGTCGTATGGATCATGTTATATCTCCTTTTCCGCCGAATGGCGAGTAGTGTCTATTCTTTTCAGCACCCGCTCTGTCCGTGTCGGTGCGCCGATTTTCAACTCGTACCCGGTCAATTGTTCCGCCTGCCACACCCGCCAGTAGCCCCGCAGACGCCGGGAAAACTCCCGGGGCCGTTCCAAGTAGATGCGCTCTGCCAGCAGACGCGCCCGGGCCTGCATCCGAGAACGCACCTCGTCAATCCGCCTTTCCAAGGCCAGTAGCGTGGCCGTGGCTCCAGCCTTGGGAAACTCGGCCAGAACCGTGGTGCGCAATACCGCTAGGTCGTGATCTTGGCCGAGCAACTCCCCTAGCTGGTCCAATTCCTCGGCTAGAGCCTGCATAACCGACGGCCAGATATTTTGCACTATTTGGGTGTGGTACCACAGGTACTTCACCTGCTTGCGCCAGTCGTGGAATGCTTCGTCGCTGGGCAACGCGTAGGCTGCGGCAAAGTCGCGCCGGCCCCGCGCGTATATCCGCTGTAACCCCGCCCGGAGCCCTTTCCAACTCTCGCACTGCAGATTCCAATGTTCCAAACGCTCGCGGGCCGGCGCGAGGTCGGCGATTACCTCCTGAATGGCTCGATCGCTGCTGGCAGCTTGGCTATATGCCCGGTCGCGGCGCTCCACCAGCCACCCCCGCACCCGGGCGAATCGACTCTTAGGCACGTCGCTGCCCAGGTATTCCACCAAGCGGTCCAAGGTCTCGACCAAGACCGCGGCATCGCGCAGCCCCGAAAGGCGCTGGCCGGCGTCCCGATAGTACTGGTTTTCCAAGGCGTACACTTCGTCTCCCAGTTCGCGGCGGACCAGGCGCACCAAGGCCCGCAGGCGCTTGGTGGCCTTGCGGGCCTCGTGGATGTGCTCGTCTCGTTTCCCGTCTTGGCACTCGAGGTGCTCAAGGGCCTTATCGAGCTGTTCGGCGGCCATCCGCCGCATCCCTGCGGGCGTGCTTTCACCCGGCTTCAGACGATATTGCAAGGGACCAATTTATTCCTCTCTCGCCGGCTCAAACCTGAAAAACGCCCATAGCGAACCGTAGGCCCAAGTCTTCAGATTGGGACCTATCACAATTTCAGCCTCTTAAAAATGCGCTCGGGGATGCTCTTGACCGCGAGCATGATCCAGCGCCAAAAAAACGGCGTGTAGAGCACGTCTTTCTTTTGCCGATAGGCACGCACGATGTCGGCGGCCACTCTGTCCGGCGCAGCGACCCAAAAAAGCCCGTCTAGCCCCTCGGTCATAGGCGTATCGACGAACCCGGGCTTGACGGTCAGGACGTGTACAGGCGTCGCGGCCAGCCGGTTGCGCAGCCCTTGCAAGAAGATCGAAAGCCCCCCCTTAGCCGCCCCATAGACGTAGTTGCCCCGGCGGCCCCGATCGCCGGCCACCGACGAGATGGCGATGATGCCAGCCGGCGTACCCTTTTCCTCTAGATAGTTGGCCAAAGGCGCGAGGGCGATGGCCGCGCCGGTGAGGTTGGCGTTGAGGATGTGGGCGATCTCGTCTGTATTGCGCTGGGCGGCGTGCGCGTCTCCGAGATAGCCAAAGGCGAGGACGACCAAGTCAAAGGGGCCGCCGCGCTCGTGAACCTGTTGCGGCAAGTGCGCCAAAGCCGCGAAGTCCAAGGCGTCAAATTCAAACAACTCCACTTGGCACGAGCGTTTGAGCCGCAAGTCCGCGGCAAAAGGCTCCAACTCGGTACACTCGCGGGCGGCCAGCGCAAAGTCATAGCCGTCGAGGCGCTCGACAATGGCTTGGGCAATCGCCGACTTCGCCCCCAATACCAGTGCCCTCACGTGATCCCCAAGCGGTCGGACAGACAGGAGCGGAAGCGGCGCTCGGGGTCGTATTTGCGCTTGACCGCTTTGAATTTTTCCAGTTGCGGATACATGGCGGCAAAATCCTCCCTTTCCAAAATGGCGTCCTTGGCCAGATAGACGCGGCCCTTGGCCTCGACGACGGTTTTGTTCAGTGCGCGCAAGAAGGGAATCGTCCCAAAGTCGCGCAAGGGTATGTCCAACGCGAGGGTATAACCTGCTATGGGAAAAGAAAGCAGGCCCTCGCTCGGCGGCCCAAACGTCTTGAGCACGGCCAAAGGCGAAGCTACCCCCCGGCGGGCGATGCGCCCGAGCAGGTCGGCGACTACCTCTGCGCCATCGGTGTAGGGCACGGCGACCTGGTACTGCAAAAAGCCCCGGCGGCCGTACAGGCGGTTCCAGCCGCGGACGGAGTCGAGCGGATAGAAGTACGGGTCGTAGTGGACGAGGGCCTCGGTCGAGCGGCGCACTTGGCGATGATAATAGAGAGCGTTAAACGCCTTCAGCGACTTGGAATTGAGCACGCCGCCGGGCAAGAAGAACGGCACGGCCCAGCGGCCATCGCCGTGGATGGGAAAGGGCGGCTTACCCTCGAGCTCGCGTGCGCTGGCGTGTTCCCCCAGCAGGACGTGGCCGCGGCCTAGGTGTCGGCCCGTTTGCAGGCCGTCAATCCAAGCGACCGAATAGGTGTACTGATGCTGGGTCTCCGTGCAGACGCGGCAGGTCTCGGCCCAGCTCGCCGTCTTGATGGTGCGCTGCCGCACATAAGCCGACGACACCTTTTTCAGCCGCAGCGTCGCCGCATAGATAAATCCCGTCAAGCCCATGCCGCCGAGCGTGGCCCAAAACAGGTCGGCGCACTGGCTGCGCGAGCAGCGCACTGGCGAGCCATCGGCCAACACCATGTCCAGCGATTCGACAAAGGCGGCGATGGAACCTGCGGCGTGGTGGTTTTTGCCGTGGACATCCGCGGCAATGCAGCCGCCGAGCGTGGGGAACTTGGTCCCCGGCGTAACCGGCGGGAAAAAGCCGCGGGGCAGGGCAAAGCGAATGATCTCCGCTAAGGTAATGCCGGCTTGCGCCCGCAAAAGCCCGCGCTGCCCATCGAAGTCGAGCAGGTGCTTGAGGGGCAGGGTGGAGACGACGCGCTCGTATAGGCAGGCGTCGCCGTAGGAGCGGCAATTGCCTTGGGGCAAAATCGGGGGCGCGGCGGAACCGAGGTCGCTTAGGTAGCGCGCGCGCTGAACCGAAGCGGCGACGAGCGGGTACAGCCCCCAGCCGGCGGTGGCGATTTTTTTGTCCACAGTCGAATTAGGTCGGGTGGTTTTTCTCTTAAAAATATAACCTATCTCCTTTTTTGTTGACGGCCATTTATTCTTTGACCGCAGCGGTTCTTAAGAGCCGTTCCTCGCCCAGTACCTCCCCGCGCCCTATTGACGAGGTTTATTTTGTTTTATTTTCGGTTGCTAGAAAGTTCGCACCCCGCGTATCGAGCGACGAGAGGAGGGTTGCCATGTCCAGCCCCAACCCGGTCGTCAAGTTCACCTATGAGGACTACCGGCACACCCCAGAAGACCAGCGCTACGAGTTGTTGGACGGAGAGTTGATTGTGGCCCCCGCGCCCAACTTAGGGCACCAGAGAATTGACACCCGGCTGGGAGCGCTGCTCCATACTTTATGTACAGGAGAAAGACTTGGGCGAGGTCTTCCACGCGCCCTGCGATGTGGTGCTGTCGAACGCGGATGTGGTGCAGCCGGACCTGCTGTTCGTCTCCCACAAGCGAGCGCACCTGCTGCTGGGCGGCGCGAATGTGCTCGGGGCGCCGGACTTGGTCGTCGAGATCCTGTCCACCGCCACCGCCGGACGGGACCAGACGCTCAAACGCGCCCTGTACGCCAAGCACGGCGTGCAGGAGTACTGGCTGGTCGATCCCGACGCCTAGACGGTGGCAGTGCTGCGGCTACATGCGGGTGCCTTCGCGGCGGTAGCCATCTACGGCGAGGGGCAGACCATGACCTCGCCCACACTCGCCGGCTTCAGCACCGATCTGAACGAAATTTTCGGCCGGCGCTGATCTGGGGACTTGGCGAGGAGGCGTTCTGGGGGGGCCGGCCGCAGCGGCGGTTTTCGGTAAATTTCTGATTGGGAATTGGATTTACTTGTTTCGCAAGTACGCCCCGGCATTTCGCTGCTGGGGCGTACTCTTGCTTTGATCGCCAAGGATCGGCAATGGGGGCGTGGGGGCCGTCCCTTCAGCCAACCCTCCGCCGGGGCATCCTCTGTGGACGCCCTATACCTTTCCTCCAAATTGACCTATCTTCTCAAAGATGTTCAACTCTGAACGAGTGCGACCATGCCGACAACGCTTGAGCCGCAGACAATGGAGGCCCTTTTGCACGGCGAATGCGCCGATGTGTTCTCAGTCTTGGGTATGCACCCTTTAGACGACGGATGGGTCGTGCGCGCGTTCTTGCCCGATGCGACGAGCGTACGGGTCGTGGAGCGGGGGGGGCAAGGTGGGAGCTTTCCGGCGGTCAAGATCCATGCCGAAGGGCTGTTCGAGGCGCGGATCGCCGGCTGCAGCAAGCCCTTTGCCTATCATCTAGCGGTGACAGACGCGCAGGGCGCAGTTCGCTACTGCCGCGACCCGTACTCGTTCTGGCCGCAGCTTGCGCCCCAAGACCAATACCTCTTCAACGAAGGAACCCACTACCGCGCCCACGAGGTGCTGGGGGCGCATCCGCGCTGCATCGACGGGGCCGAGGGCACGTATTTCGCGGTGTGGGCACCGAGTGCCCGCAGGGTCAGCGTAGTTGGCGATTTCAACGGCTGGGACGGTCGGCGGCACTGCCTGCGCCCGCTGGGGGCGGCCGGAGTCTGGGAACTGTTCGTCCCGGAGGTGGGCGCGGGCGCACTCTACAAGTACGAAATCCTCAGCCGCGCCGGCACCGTGCTGCTCAAAAGCGATCCCTTTGCCTTTGCAACTGAACGGCCGCCCCACACCGCTTCCGCAGTCTGCCAAGGCGATGCGTTCGCCTGGGGCGACAGCGCGTGGATGGCCGAGCGACGGGCGTGCAACTGGCTAGAGGCCCCCCTCGCCATATACGAGGTGCATCTCGGCTCTTGGCGACGCAACGGCAATGCCTATCTCAACTACCGCACGCTGGCTCACCAATTGGTCGCCCACGTGGCCGAGCTAGGCTTTACCCACATCGAGCTGATGCCAGTGGCCGAGCATCCCTTCGACGGCTCGTGGGGCTATCAAGGGACTGGATATTTTGCCCCGAGCGCGCGCTTTGGTGCCCCTGAGGACTTCGCTTATTTCATCGACTATTGCCACCGCCACGCGATCGGTGTGATTCTCGACTGGGTGCCTGGGCACTTCCCCAACGACGCCCACGGCTTGGCTCAATTTGACGGCACCAGCCTCTACGAGCACCGCGACCCGCGCCAAGGGCGGCATCCCGATTGGCAGACTTGTATATTCAACTACGGCCGCGCCGAAGTCCGCTCCTTTCTCATTTCCAACGCCCTTTTTTGGCTCGAGCGCTTTCACCTCGACGGCCTGCGGGTCGATGCGGTGGCTTCCATGCTCTACCTCGACTACTCGCGCTTAGAAGGCGAATGGGTGCCCAACGAATTTGGCGGGCGCGAAAACCTCGAAGCCATCGACTTCCTCAAACAGCTCAACACAGCTATCGGCGAGCACTGCCCCGGGGCCTTGATGATCGCCGAGGAATCGACTGCTTGGCCGGAGGTTTCCCGACCGGCCGACGCCGGGGGACTCGGCTTTGGCTTCAAGTGGAACATGGGCTGGATGAACGACGTGCTGCGCTACATGCAGCGCGATCCGATCCACCGCCGCGACCACCAATCCGACCTGACCTTTGGCATGCTCTACGCCTATTGCGAAAACTTCGTGTTGCCCCTGTCGCACGACGAGGTAGTACACGGCAAGCGCTCGCTCTTGAGCAAGATGCCCGGGGACGCCTGGCAACAACTGGCCAACTTGCGCTTGCTCTACGGCTTTATGTACGGGCACCCAGGCAAGAAGCTGCTGTTTATGGGAGCCGAATTGGCCCAGTGGGAAGAGTGGGATCACCAAGGCGCGCTGCCCTGGCACCTGCTCGACGACGAGGCCCACCGCGGCGTCTATCGCTGGCTCGGCGATCTCAACCGGCTCTATCGCCGGTGCGCGGCCCTGCACCGCACCGACGCATACCCCGATGGTTTTGAGTGGATCGACTGCTCGGACTCTACGCAGAGCATCTCGGCTTTTGCGCGCCGCGCCGCGGGCGAAAACCCCCTGATCTTCGTCTGCAATTTTACCCCAGTCCCCCGAGCGGACTACCGGCTCGGGCTGCCAGCCGCCGGGCCGTACCGCGAGGTGCTCAACAGCGACGCCGAAGTCTATGGCGGCAGCGGCGTGGGCCACGGCGGCTGGGTGCCAACCGAGGCCGTCGCCTGCCACGGCCGGCCGCATTCGGCGCGGTTGCACCTGCCGCCGCTGGGTGTGTTGGTCCTAGAGCCTAAGAGTGCCTAACAAAGTAGCCTATCCGCAGATGAACGCAGAGATGTATTTGCCGTTGAGGCCCAAAGGCGTGGACCAACCTTTTGCTAGGGCCTCTAAGTAGGGCGATGCTAATTTTCCATGCTTGAGATGATTGCACACGTCACCAGTCAACTGCGGCGGCTCGGCAAACAGCGCCTCGCGCTGATCGGCGGCGGGGTCTTGGCGGGCGCGTTTGTAGCTGCGCTTTTGGCACCGCTTTTGGCACCATACGATCCACTGGCGCAAAACCTCTATCTGCGCTTGCAGCCGCCGTCGCCGAGCCATTGGCTGGGGACGGACGACTTTGGCCGCGACATTTTCAGCCGCATCGTGTACGGCGCCCGCATCTCGTTGCGGATTGGGCTGGTCGCCATCGCGCTGGCCGCTTCCACCGGCACCTTGCTCGGGCTCGTGGCCGGGTATCGCGGCGGGGTCGCCGACATGCTCATCATGCGGCTGATGGACCTGATGTTGGCGTTCCCCAGCATCCTCTTGGCCATTGCCATCGTCGCCGTCATCGGGCCGGGCATCGACAATGCCATTCTCGCCGTCAGCATCGTGTTGGTGCCGCAATTTGCCCGCCTCATGCGCTCCTCGGTGTTGACCGTGCGCGAAGCCACGTACGTCGAGGCTGCGCGTGCGCTGGGGGCGAGCGAATCGCGGCTGCTGTTCTACAGCATCTTACCTAATTGCACAGTCCCGCTCGTCGTGCAAGCCACGCTCAGCTCGGGCACGGCCATCCTCGACGCGGCCGGCTTGAGCTTTTTGGGCTTGGGGGCCCAGCCGCCGACCCCCGAGTGGGGAGCCATGCTATCCGGGGGACGCGAGTTGCTCTTGCAAGCGCCCTGGGTCATGGCCTTTCCCGGGCTGGCCATCTTCGCGGTCGTCTTGGCGCTCAACCTCTTTGGCGACGGGCTTAGAGACGCCTTGGATCCAAAAATTTGAGCTTCTCACCAAGGAGACCACAGATGAACCCAATTCCTGCACAACCCACTGCCCCGGCACGCATCGAATACCTGAAGGTGCAGAATTTCCGTGCCCTGCGGAGTGTCGAGTTCAAAAACCTGACGCCGCTGACGGTGTTGCTCGGCCCCAACGGCAGCGGCAAGTCCACCGTATTCGACGTATTTGCTTTTCTGGCAGAGTGTTTCGAGTTGGGGCTGCGCCGCGCTTGGGATAAGCGTGGGCGAGGCAAAGAGCTTGCGTCCCGAGAAGAGAAGGGACCGGTAGTAATTGAAATTAAGTACCGCGAAAAGCCGGGACAGCCGCTCATTACCTATCACTTGGCTGTTGTTGAACGCAACCGCGCCCCAGTGGTCGCAGAAGAGTGGTTGCAATGGCGACGGGGCCAACGCGGAAAGCCGTTTCGGTTTCTCCAATACGAGTACGGCCAAGGTCAAGCAATCAGCGGCGATCAGCCAGACGAACGGGACAAGCGGATAGAAATCCCCCTGAACGCACCCGACCTGTTGGCAGTCAATGCCCTCGGACAGTTCGCCGATCACCCACGCGTGGCGGCACTGCGCCAGTTCATTACTGGCTGGCATCTGTCCTATCTTTCGGCAGACAGCGCACGCGGCCAGCCCGAAACCGGGCCGCAGGAGCAGCTAAGCAAAACGGGCGACAACCTCGCCAACGTCATCCAATACTTGGCCGAGCAGCATCCAGAGCGTCTCGAGCGCATCTTTGAGGTGCTGCGCCGGCGCGTACCGCGCATCGAAAAGGTGCTGGCCGATACCATGCCCGATGGCCGCCTGTTACTGCAAATCAAGGACGCCCCGTTCAGCCACCCGGTGCTGGCGCGATTCGCCTCCGACGGCACCTTAAAAATGCTGGCCTACCTCGTGCTCCTCCACGATCCGACCCCACCGCCCTTTATCGGCATTGAGGAACCGGAAAACTTCCTCCACCCCCGACTGCTTTGGGAACTGGCCGAGGAATGCCGCACGGCCAGCGAGCGCACTCAGCTACTGGTCACCACGCATTCGCCGTTTTTCCTTAACGCCTTACAATCCAAAGAGGTGCGCGTTCTCTGGCGCGACGAGCAAGGCTACGCACAAACGCAATGCGTCGAGAATATGGAGCGTGTGCGTGCGTTTATGGACCAAGGCGCACTGCTCGGTCACCTGTGGATGGAGGGCCACTTCAATGTAGGTGATCCACTAGTCAACCAAGGCGGGGCCACTAGACCACTTGCGGGAAGTGAATGATGGTGAATCCACATCTGGAGATTTTGGTCGAAGAGCCTTCTATGGAGGCATTCTTGCATGAATTGCTCCCGCGTCTGTTTCCCAAAGACTGCCCCTTCTTTCAAGTTCATGCGTTTCAGGGCAAATCAGACCTGTTGGATAAATTACAGGATCGCCTAAAGGGCTATGCCTCTTGGCTGCCGAACTACATGCGTCTCGTCGTAGTGGTTGATTGCGACAACGACGATTGCCATAAACTCAAGCAGCAACTCGAAGAGGCCGCGACCGCAGCGGGGTTAAGCACTCGTTCAGGGGCCAGGGAAACTCCTTGGCAAGTGGTAAACCGCATCGCAATTGAGGAGCTTGAAGCGTGGTACTTCGGCGATTGGGAGGCGGTGAGGCGTGCCTATCCGAAGGTATCGCCAACCGTTCCGAATCAAGCAAAATATCGCGATCCCGATGCGATACAAGGCGGCACTTGGGAGGCGTTTGAGCGTCTCTTAAAGAAAAAAGGCTACTTCAAAAACGGGCGAAGCAAGGTAGAAATAGCGCGTACCATTGCCGCTCGCATCAACCCGGACTGCAATCGCTCTCATAGCTTTGTGAAATTCCGCGACGCCCTCGTCGAGGCAATGACATAATGCGTGGCTTCTTGGACCCCGCTAATACAGGTGGACCCCTTAGAATTATGAACAACGTCTCGCACCTTCTCCCCCTGTTCTGCGCCCTCGCGCTGGCAGCGGGCGGCTGCGCGGGCCTGCGGAGCCACAACGCGCCTGCAGAGCCGACGGGGCCCGACCGAGCCATGCGATACTTCGTCAAGGCCAAGGTCTTTGAAGCCCAGCACAACTACCTCGGCGCGATAGTCGCCCTGCGCAGCGCGGCCGACCTCGACCCGACCTCGCCCACCATCTACGCCCGCCTCGCTTACAACTACCAGCGCATCGACGACGCCCAGATGGCCGCCCACTTTGCGCGCAAGGGCTTGGCATTGGACGGCAGCCAAGTGCGGTTGCGCCGCCTGCTGATTCGGCTCTTGGAGCGCGAAGGCGAGCGCGAGGACGCCATCGGCCACATCGAAGAGCTGCTGCGCTACGAGCCGGACAATTGGCCGCTCTACCGCCACTTGGCCTATCTCTACTTTGAATCGGGCCAAACCAAGCGAATCGCCTCGCTTTTTAAGGAGGTACTCGCCCAAGAGCAAGTGCCGTCAGAGGTCGAGGTGGACATAGCCAGCATTTTTTCTCGCATCGGCCTGCAACAAGAGGCCGAGCGCATCTACCACCAAGTCCTCGCGGCCGATCCCACAGTCGAGGACGCCTGGCTGGGTCTAGCCGAGCTCAAGTTGGCGCAGGGGTACCGCCACGAAGCCATCGCCATTTACCGAGAGGCCGCAGGCCATCTGCCCGACAGCAGCGTCCCCTACCACTTGGCGCGGCTGATGGTCACCGAGCACGACCTAGAGGAAATCCTCGTCGAAGAGGGTGCCGAAGTGCTCTACCACTTGGGAGTGGCCCTGTCCGAAACCGGAAAGTACGACCAAGCGACGTTGGTCTTTAAGCGCATCGTCGAGATGCAGCCCCAAACGGTCGAGCAGTGGACCGACCTAGCGCGCTACTACATCTACTTGGAGGATTACGACTCCGCCACCGCCGTCCTCAGCCAAGCGGCAGAGGCCATGCCCGATAGCAGCGAGATTTACTTGTACTGGGGGACGGCCCTAGAGAGCACCGAGCGCTACGACGAGGCCATCGCCGTGTACCAGCGCGGCCTTGAGCACCTGCCCGACGCGGTTGAGATATACCTATACTGGGGACTCGCACTAGAGCAACAAGACGCTTGGCAAGAGGCAATTGGCGTCTATAGCCAAGCACTCGCAGCGTCCCCGGGCCACGCCGCGCTGCACGTGCGATGGGGCATCAGCTTGGGGCGGCAGGGGCAGTGGGAAGACGCGCTGGCCCAATACGAAACAGCGGCCTCGCTCGACTCCGCGTACAGCCCGGCCTTTTTGCACTGGGGCATCGCCTTAGAGGAATTGGAGCGCTGGGAAGCGGCACTTGAAAAGCTGACGCAGGCCGTTGCGCTTTCCAGCGACGAGAGCCGCGTGCTCTTTTACCTCGGCTCTTGCTATGAGCAGGCTTCGCGCAAACTTGACCGCGACGAGTACTTCGACCGTGCGATAGAGACCTTCCAACGCCTGTTGGAGATCGAGCCAAACGATGCGTACGCGCTCAACTACCTCGGCTACATGTACGCGGACAAGGGCATGCTGCTGACCGAAGCGGTCGCGCTCTTGGAGAAGGCGATCGCGCTCGAGCCGGACAACAGCGCGTTTCTCGATAGCATCGGCTGGGCCTATTTCCGCCTCGGCGAGCTAGCGCAGGCCGATCACTACCTGCAACAAGCCTTGGAGCTGATGGACGAGGGCGACCCCGAGGAGCAGGCCGTGATCTTCGACCACGCCGGCGACATTGCCAGCGCCCTCGGCAAAACGGACGAGGCGCGCGCGCATTGGCAGAAGGTGCTGGAACTCGCGCCGGACAACGAAGAGGTCCGGCGCAAGCTGCTGCCATGAAGTGGTTCGCGCTCTGCGCCCTAGCACTAGCTTGCGCGCCGCCGCTGGTGGTGCGGGAGGGTTGGGATGCAGACCAAGGGCCGGCCGCCTTGCTCACGGCCTCGGCGTCCCTCGCCCAGTTCGAAGATCTAACGGCGGAAGCGGCCATTGAGCTGCGACGCGGCGCGGTGCGCGATCGGGGGACGGCCCTCGTGCAGCTAGTCAATCCAGATCTCTTCCGCGTCGAAGTGCGCGGCCCCTTTTTCACGCACATTTTTACGGCCCTACTCGAAGGCGACAGCTTGACCGTGTACGGCCGGGCCGTGGATCCTCCCTTAAAAGGACCGATGCGCGGCCGGCTGCTAACCACGCTGACCGGGCTAGACCTCGGGGTATGCGACCTTCGCTACGCCTTGCTCGGCCTCGTCGAGCCGGGTTCCATAGCCGGGCCAGTCGAGTATCCGCACGCCGACCAAGCAGTAGTCGCGCTCCCGGGAGGGCGGCGGGCGTGGCTGGACCTGCGTCGCGGCTTGGTGTTGCGCGAGAGCATCCCGCTGCCCGGGGGCGATGTCCTGCTCCGCGAGCTAAGGGAATACCGCCGAGAGGACGCACTTTACTTGCCGCGCCGAGTGGAAATACGCCAAGCCGATGTGTCGCTAGCGTTGGATTACAAACGCTATGCCTTCAACAGCGGCCTAGACGCCAGCCAACTGCAACAGGGACTCCCTACGGCAGTGATGCGAGTGCCGTGAGACAGCCGCATCGTTTGACAGTTAGAGGCCCCCACGCGTACTTAAAATAGAGCACTTCAACAATACATTTTTGGGAGAAAATTCCATGAGCAAACTCCAAGTAGGCATGATCGGCGGCGGCGGCCCCGATTCTTTTTTCGGCATGGTTCACAATCGCGCCATCGCGCTCGACGCCAGCCGCGAATTGGTCGCCGGCGCGCTGCGCTCTAGCCCCGAGGCGGCGATGCGCGCTGCCGACGACTACGGCATCCAAGGTTATCCCACCTACCAAGCGCTGTTAGAGGCGGTGCAAAGCGGCGAGCAAGCCCTCGATTACGTCACCATCGTCACCCCCAACTTCGCCCACTACGAGCCAGCCAAAGCCTTTTTACAGGCCGGCATCCCAGTGCTCTGCGAAAAGCCCATTACCATGACGGTCGCCGAAGCCGAAGACTTGGCGCAGATCGTCGAGCGCGAGCAGGTGCCCTTTGTGCTGGCCCACACCTATACGGGCCATCCCATGATGATGCTGGCCAAGCAAATGATCCAAAGCGGCGAAATCGGCCAAGTCCGCAAGGTGGTTTCCTGGTACAACCAAGGCTGGCTGGCCACGGCGCTGGAACAGACCGGCCAGCAGCAGGCGTCTTGGCGCACCGATCCCGAGCGCACGGGTATTTCCAATTGCGGCGGCGACATCGGTACGCACGCCTTTATCGCGGCAACTTGGGTGACCGGGCTAGCCGTCGAGCAGGTCTCGGCGCGGCTCAACACCTTTGTCGAAGGCCGCGTGCTCGACGACGACTTCAACGCGATCGGCGAGCTAAAAAACGGCGGCACCGCCCTGATCACGGCCACGCAAATTGCGGTTGGCTACCGCAACGACAACGGCTTCCAAGTCTTCGGCACCAAAGGCTCTATCGAATGGCATCAGGAGCGGGCCGAATGCCTGCTGGTGCGCCACGGCGACGGCCGCGACATTACCTACTGGACTGGTGCTGAATTCGACCTGCCCGCGTCGGTCGCCTCGTACTTGCGCGTGCCCTCGGGGCACCACGAGGACTTCTTCCCGGCCCTCGCCAACCTCCACACCACCATCGAGCGGCGCATCCGCACGCGCCGGGGCGAACAGGATGTGCCCGCGGCCTTTCCGCATCCGGGGGTGGATGAGGGCGTAGCCGGGATGAAATTCGTCGCAGCCGCAGTAGAATCCTCAAAGAACAACGGCGCGTGGACGCAGGTTTAGTTGCACATTGCGGCTTGAAATTATGTCAACTCTATGTGATCTTTGTGGATAGGAATCCACCAACCCTTTTCGAGGAGAATTTTTCATGAAACTGTTCTACCTGTTCTACGTCGTCTGTGCTGCGGCCGTCTTGCTCACCGCCTGTGCAGACCGAGATCCCCTGTCATCCACCGCAGCCCCATCTAGCCCAGCAGGTAAGTCGACGGTTTCTTCCGGGCCGACTGCTGGCTTGCCTGAACTGCGCGTGGCAGCGCAATTCACGGTGCGAATCGAAAACATCGGCACCGTCCTCGCGCCGGGTGCGTGGGTCGCCCAACGCGGTGGGACGCCCTTCTTCGCCGACGGTCAGCCCGATCGCGGCGCGGGACTCGAAGCACTCGCCGAGGACGGCAATCCAGCGCAACTCGCCGCGGGTCTCCCCAATAACAGCGGGGTTTTCACCACGCCGGTGGGAGCCGACAGCCCCGGACCGCTGACGCCGGACAACGCCTATGAGTTCACCTTCGTTGCCCGGCCAGGCGACCGGCTGTCTTTCGCCACCATGTACGTGCAATCCAACGACCTGTTCTTGGCCCCCGGCGACACCGGCATTGCCCTGTTCACCGACGGCCAGCCCATAAGCGGCGACATCACCGCTCAGATCGGCCTGTGGGATACGGGTACCGAAGTCAACGAGGAGCCGGGCGTGGGCGAAAACCAAGCGCCGCGGCAGGCCGGGGCCAACACCGGCGCGGACGAAGGAGGCGTGGTGCGCTTGGTGGACGATGGGTTCACCTATCCGGCCGTGGCCGACATCGTGCGCATCACCGTCGCCTCTGAAGGTGGCGTGAGCGGAGAAGCAGGTGAGGGGGAGGGGGAAGGCGAAGGCGACGGTGAGGGCGAGGGCGAGGGCGAAGGCGACGGTGAAGGCGAAGGCGAAGGCGACGGTGAAGGCGAAGGCGAAGGCGACGGTGAAGGCGAAGGCGAAGGGGAAGGGGAAGGTGAGGGCGACGGCGACGGTGAAGGCGAAGGCGAAGGCGAAGGTGAAGGCGAGGGCGAAGGCGACGGTGAAGGCGACGGTGAAGGCGAAGGCGAAGGCGAAGGCCCAACCGGGCCCGAGGCTGTGATAACACCCGATATCCTATCCCTGACCACTACGCTGATAAGCCATTTTCAGAACGCCCTGTTGGTCGCGCTGACCTCGGATGAGGCGACCATTGACGGAGCCAGCAGTGGCACGTTGGCCATCGCCGGCAACGAGTGGGTGCTAACGGATTATTCGGACGACGGGCTGCTGGTGCTCAACGGCACCGTGAACGTGGGCGAAGATCAGTTCCCGAGCATTCCGGTAACTGGCGAGGTAACCGCTTCCGGTGCGTTCGATATTGCGGTATCGCTAGACCTTCTGGTCGATCTGTCTGGAGCTGAGCCCTCTGTGACCGGCACCATTACCGTTGGGGTGCCTTACGACATCAGTGCTATCATCGCGGCGGCGGCGGCACTCGCTGGCGAAGGTGATATGGACGGGGAAGGAGAAGGCGAAGGAGACGGTGATATGGACGGCGAAGGTGATATGGACAGCGAAGGTGATATGGACAGCGAAGGTGATATGGACGGCGAAGGTGAAGGTGAAGGTGAAGGTGAAGGTGAAGGTGACGACAGCGACGATAGCTCTGAGACGACCATCTCTTCCGCGCGGACCATCTCTTCCGATCCAGTCGCTGGCTTGCCTGAACCGCGCGTGGCAGCGCAATTCACGGTGCGAATCGAAAACATCGGCACCGTCCTCGCGCCAGGCGCGTGGGTCGCCCAACGCGGTGGGACGCCCTTCTTCGCCGACGGCCAGCCCGATCGCGGCGCGGGACTCGAAGCACTCGCCGAAGACGGCAATCCAGCGCAACTCGCCGCGGGTCTCCCCAATAACAGCGGGGTTTTCACCACGCCGGTGGGAGCCGACAGCCCCGGACCGCTGACGCCGGACAACGCCTATGAGTTCACCTTCGTTGCCCGGCCAGGCGACCGGCTGTCTTTCGCCACCATGTACGTGCAATCCAACGACCTGTTCTTGGCCCCCGGCGACACCGGCATTGCCCTGTTCACCGACGGCCAGCCCATAAGCGGCGACATCACCGCTCAGATCGGCCTGTGGGATACGGGTACCGAAGTCAATGAGGAGCCGGGCGTGGGCGAAAACCAAGCGCCGCGGCAGGCCGGGGCCAACACCGGCGCGGACGAAGGAGGCGTGGTGCGCTTGGTGGACGATGGGTTCACTTATCCGGCCGTGGCCGACATCGTGCGCATCACCATCGCCTCTAAAGGGATCTGATGGCTGAGACAACTCAGTGCCAGCGACCTAGGCACTGTTAAACGCGAAAAGTGGAGGTAATGGCTTTGCCGTTGCCTCCACTTTTTATTATTTGCTGACGTTACGCACCGCACCCTCTGCCTTCGCCGGGGCCGCTTCTTACGCCCGCTTGGTGCAGGGTGCGGCCCTCGTGTCATGCCGGCGAAAGCAGGCATCTAGAGGCTAGGGCGCTGGGCTGGATTCCCGCCCCGTGGCGGCGTTCTTTCTCGGGAAGGACGACGGGCGGGGCCGCAAGCGGCAGACGCGGCATAAGGCTGCGTAACGTCAGTTATTTGGCATCGCAATCCAGCCTCCGGCTGGAGGGTGCTTGCGATATGGGCCTGAGCCACGCCTACCGTTTTGACGAGGGAGATTCGCGCTTTGGAGAGTAGTTAATGCCCCGGGTTTTTGAGCCGGTACTGGGGCCTATTGCTCGAGTCTGGTACCGCAGGCGATTCAGAGCACTCTTTGAGCTCGACTTCGAGAGCGCGAATGAGGTCGGCGTCATGCGCCAACCCAGCCACCGTCCCCAACAACGTCGGGGCCTTATTGCGAAGCTCGAAGGCGTCCGCCGAAAGATAGCCTCCCGACCCAACCGAACGAATAATCACGACAATTTCGGATGATCCGTCGCTGTCCAAATCGGCGAATTTTACACTTTCAACGACCCCGTCGCGCGGCCTGACAATACCTGCAATAAAGCGGTCATAAGGGAAGCGAGGATCGATTCCAGCGTATGTTCGGAGGCTATAGCTGCCAATACTCCTCGGCTCAAAGTCCCCTTCAGCCACCACTGCGATTGTCGAGGCTTCTGGCCCCACGGCCTTCCTGATTCGGCGGGTGGTTTCATCGGCATCTAAAGCGGTAGAAGCCACGAGCGCGAACCCTAGGCACAACAGCCGCATTGCATTCATAGCTAACCCCTCGCCTTTCCATTCGGCCCAAGTTGAACAGACCAATAGCATAAGCATTGTTTCTAAAAACGCCGCATCCGCGTTTTATGCGGCAATTTCAAAGCCATACCCTTTATTCCTCGTCGTAGCGGATGCGGGGGTCGAGCCAAGCGTAGAGTATATCGGCGATGAGGTTGGCCAGCACGAAGACCGTGGCCAGTAGCAAAACCCCGCCCTGCACGGCGCGGAAGTCGCGCGCTTGCACCGCCAAAAAGAGCCAGCGCCCGACCCCGGGCCAAGCGAAGATGGTTTCGGTGATGACCGCGCCCCCGAGCAGGTAGCCGAATTCGAGGGCAATGACCGTAAGCGTGGGTATAAAGGCGTTTTTCAGGGCGTGGCGCACAATCACCACCCGCTGCCGCAGGCCCTTGGCCCAAGCCGTGCGGATGTAGTCCTCGCCGAGGACGTCGAGCAAGCTGGCGCGGGTCATGCGCGCAATGACGGCCATGGGAATGGTCCCCAAAGTCAGGGCTGGAAGGAAAAGGTGCCACAGCACGTCGCCGCCGGCCGCGAAATCGCCCTGCGCGAGGGCGTCGATTACGTAGAAATAGGTGATCGGCTCAAAGTAGATATGCGTGCTCAAGCGGCCAGACACCGGAAAGAGCGGCACGTAAAAGGCCAACAGCAACACCAGCATCAGGGCCAGCCAAAATACGGGAATGGAAATGCCGGCCGTGGCCAAGATCATGCTGAGGAGATCGGCGAGCTTGCCCCGCCGCACCGCGGCCCATAGTCCGGCCGCGATGCCGACCGTCATGGCCAGCAGCATACTGGCCACGGTCAGCTCACAGGTGGCCGGGAAGCGCTGGACGAGCTCGGTGGTGATCTTCTCGTGGGTGCGAGTCGAGCGGCCGAGGTCGCCGCGCAACAAGCCGGTGAAGAAGCGGTAAAACTGCACGTGGAAGGGCTGGTCGAGGCCCATGGTCGCGCGCAACTCGGCCAAGCTCTCGGCATTGGCGCGTTCCCCGAGCATGACTTGGGCCGGGTCGCCCGGCACCAAGTAGAGCATCAGAAAAACCAAAAGCGAAATCCCCGCCAGCGTCGGCAAGAGCGCGATGAGCCGCCGGAAGACGAAGCGGTGCATGGCTCAAGGGGCCAGCGCGGTACTGTGAAACCACTTGCTGCCGGTGGGATGCAGCTTGAAGCCAGTGACGCGGCGCTGGAAAGCCACCGTCTGCGTCGCGTGTACTAGGGGGACCCACGGCGCATCGCGGTGGACGATTTCCTGCGCCCGGGCGTAGAGCCGCGTGCGCTCGTCGCGGTCGGTTGAACGACGGGCCGCGACGAGGGCGTCGTGCAGCTCGCTACTGCGGTAGAAGGAGATATTCTGGGCGGGCTTGACGGCTGCGGTGGAGTCGAGGAGCACGTAGAGGAAGTTGTCCGGGTCGCCGTTGTCGCCGGTCCAGCCCAACAAGGCCATCTGGTGCTGGCCGTCGAACACCTTGTCCAAGTACGTTCCCCATTCCCAAGACACAATGCGGGCGCGGATGCCCACCTTTTTGAGGTCGGCCTGAATCGCCTCGGCGATCTTGCCGGGCTGCGGCATATAGGGCCGCGGCACCGGCATGGCCCACAGCTCGGTCTCAAAGCCGTCGGCATAACCAGCCTCCGCCAGCAAGGCCCGCGCTTTCGCCGGATCATAGCCATAGCCCGCAATGGTGTCGTTGTAGCTCCACAGGGTCGGCGGGATGGGATTTTTGGCCGGCATGGCCAAGCCCTCGTAGAAATTATCCACGAGGGCCTGCTTATCCACGGCGTGGTTTACGGCGCGGCGCACCCGCACATCGTCGAAGGGCTTCTTGTCCATCTGCATGGCCAAGTAGCCGATGTTCATGCCCGCCTGCGTCAAGATGTGGAGATTGGGGTCGGCGCGAATCGGCTCAATGTACTCAGGGCTGAGGTTGTCGAAGCCGTGGATCGTGCCCTGCGAAAGCTCCAAGAAACGCACCGAGGCTTCTTGAATGGGCTTGAAAATTAGGCGGTCGATTTTCGGTTCTGGCCCCCAGTACTCGCGGTTGCGCTCCAAGACGATGCGCTCGTCCTTGCGCCATTCGACCAAGCGGAAGGGGCCGGTGCCGACCGGGTTTTTGAAGTAATCGCGGCCGTAACGGGCCACTGCGGTGGGGCTGACGGCCGCGCAGAAGTTCATCGCCAAGTTCGCCAAGAAGGGGGCATGAGGCTGTTTGAGGCGGATGACAAAGGTCGAGTCGTCCGGGGCCTCTAGCGCAGCGACTATGTCGTCCATGCCCATAGCCTGCCAGTACTTGTACGCGCCGGCAACCTTGTGGAAGGGGTGGTCTTTGTATAGCTGCCGCCCGAGGGAAAACAGCATGGCCTCGGCGTTAAAGGGGGTGCCATCGTGAAAGCGAACCCCGGCGCGCAAGTGGAAGGTCCACGTGAGCTGATCGTCTGCAATGTCCCAAGAATGCGCTAGCTGCGGCACCACGGCCGTGCTCTCGCTGTCGTAGGTCACCAAGGTCTCGTAGATGTTGTCGCAGACCTTGAACGATTCGCCGTCGTTTTCAAGCCCTGGATCCAGCCCGATTGAATCCGAGCCGCGGCCAAAAACCAAGGTGTGCTGAGTGCGTTCCTCCCCGCCGCAGGCGATGAGCAAGGCCACGAGCAGGAAGGCGACAAGACGTTGCAACGCTAGTCCTCAAACGCCGCGTCAAAGGCAATGTCCGAGGGCGGGAAATCGACCTGTTTGACGAAGGCGGCCGCTTCGGTTGCGCCGTGGACGCGATCCATGCCGCTGTCTTCCCATTCGACCGACAGCGGCCCTTGGTAGTTGATGCGGTTGAGGGCGCGGATGATTTCCTCGAAGTCGATATTACCGCGGCCCAACGAGCGGAAATCCCAATAGCGGCGGCGGTCGCCGAACTCGGTGTGCCCGCCGAAGACCCCGGCGTCGGTCGGCGCAGCAGACCAGCCTACGTCCTTCAGGTGGACGTGGAAGATGCGGTCGCTGAATCGGTAGATAAACTCGACGTAGTCCACGCCTTGGTAGCCAAGGTGACTGGGATCGTAGTTGAAGCCAAAGGCCGGGTGGCCGTCGAGTGCTTGGATGGCGCGCTCGGCCGAGGCAATGTCAAAGGCGATTTCAGTGGGGTGTACCTCTAGCGCGAATTTGACGCTGAGCGCTTGATATTGGTCGAGTATGGGCGTCCAGCGCGCGGCAAAATCCGCGTACCCAGCCTCGATCATGTCGGGGGATACCGGCGGGAATGAATAGAGCAAGGGCCAGATTGAGGAGCCGGTAAAGCCGTTGACCACGTCAACCCCGAGCCGGGCGGCCGCTTGCCCGGTGGCGATCATCTCTGCGGCCGCGCGCTGGCGCACGCCCTCTGGGCTGCCATCGCCGAAGATGTGCGGGGGCAGGATGGCTTGGTGGCGGCTGTCGATGGCGTCGCACACGGCCTGGCCGACGAGGTGATTGGAAATGGAAAACAGCGCTAGATCGTATTTTGCGAGCAGCTCGCGCTTGGCCTTGCAGTAAGCGTCGTCGGCTTGGTCAACCTCGAAGTGGTCGCCCCAGCAGGCTAGTTCGAGGCCGTCGTAGCCGAACTCGACGGCCTGTTGGCAGAGGGTCTCGATAGGCAGGTCGGCCCACTGGCCAGTGAAGAGGGTGACAGGTCGCATTGCAGTCGCTCCTTGTTGGTGGTTGTATCAGCGGGAGTATATACGCCGGTCGCCGCCTAAGTGTCAAGGCCGGGCCGCTAGCGGCTGAGCGACTTTTCCCGCCGCAGGTCAATGTCAAAGATGCGCAGATAGCGGCCCTGAAACTCGCCGATGACCTCGGGAATCAGGTCCGCGTCGAGGTCGAGCAGACCCATGCGCTCGCCAAACGGCTCGGGCGACTTCCACTCCAAGTCGAATAAGCGGGCGCCGAACACGTAGCCGTCGTTGAGCACGATCTCGTCTTCGTCGTCTCCATCTACGTCGCCGATGAGGATCTGACGGGCCGTCAAGTCGGTCTGGACGCTGCGCCACTGCTCGTACTGGTCGCGGCCGTCGTACACGATTAAGCGGCCATCGGCACAAAACACGAGCTCGGGCTGGGGGTCGTCGTCAATGTCGCCGATAGTCAGGCTGGTAATGCGGGCGTAGTCATTGGGCGAGTTGCTCCACAGCAGCGCGTAGTTCTCGGAGTCGAAGTAATACACGCGGCCGAGGTCGGTATAGGCGACGATTTCGTCGAGTTGGTCGTCGTCGATGTCGAGGACGAACACGCCGGCTACGGCCCCTTCGAGATACTCGCTTTCCCACACCTCGGTATAGGTGTGATCGCGCTCTTCATAGATGTGGATCCGGCCGGCGAAGTCGCCGAGCACGAGGCGAGCTGGGCCTTCGCCGGCGGGCAGGTGCTGGATATTGTCGAATTCGTCTAGGTCGGCGCTAGAAGCCGGCCATTCGGCGGCTTGGCTCGACAGCGGCACCAGCCAGAACGCACATAAGATCAACCGCAACATGATGGGCATTACTCCTTGGTGGCGGCCGCGCAAGCGGCCTCATATACGGAGAGCAAGGGCACTTGGTGCTCTTGGGCCAGCCGAGTGCAGTCCTCGTATTCAGGGGCGGCGCGGCGGCGTCCGCCTATGCAGCTAAACTTGACGCCGACCTCCCCGTACGGCGTGGCAACGGTGCGGACTTGGCGTTCCAAGACGCGGCGTTCCACCCCGTAGTAGCGGAGGCCGATGGTCGTTGTTTCTCGCAGGACGATTTCGGCTAGTTCGTCCAAGCGGTCCGCCGGAGTGAGGACGCTGAGGACATTGCCTGGGCGGCCCTTCTTCATCAGGACCGGCGTGGCGTACACGTCGCACGCACCCTGCGCTAGCAGCCGGTCAAAGAGGTAGCCGTACACTTCCGGGTTCATGTCGTCGATATTGGCTTCGATCAGCAGGACGCGCTCGCTGGCCGGCGCGCGCTCACCCAAGCGCAGGCGCAATAGATTGGGGGTGGCCTCTAAGTCGCGGCGGCCCGCGCCATAGCCGACAGCCTGTTGGCAAAAGGGCGGCTGCGGCCCAAAGGACCGGGCCAACGTGGTGATGATCGCCGCCCCGGTCGGGGTGACGAGTTCGGCGCGAATATCGGTCTGTTCGGTCGGCACGTCGCGGCACAGGGCCAAGACCCCGGGCACCGGCACTGGGTAGCGCCCGTGCGCACAGCGCACAAAACCCGTGCCAAAGCGCAGGGGCGAAGCGCAGACCTCGGCAACCCCCAAGAGCTGGAGGCCGGCCACGGCACCCACTACGTCTATCAGGGCGTCGAGGGCACCCACTTCGTGCAGGGCCACTTCGGCGGGCGCGGCATTATGCACCTCGGCTTCGGCTGCACACAGGCGCTCAAATACGCGGATGGAGCGTTCCTTGACGACACAGTCCAAGCGGCTGTCGGCAATGCGGCCGGTTATATCTTTGAGGTGGGCGTGGGCGTGGGCGTGGGCGTACGGGTGCTCGCCAGACAGGTCGAGATGGTGCTCGGCGTCGGCCAAAGGCGCGCCAGCCACGCAGACCTTGGCGCGGGTGGCGGCAATAGCGTGCCGGGCGGTGGATTCGCACTCAATCGCGACGTCCTGTACGCCCAGCTTGGCGATTTCTCGGTTGAGATCCTCTAGCGCGAGACCAGCGTCGAGCAGGGCACCCAAGATCATGTCGCCGCTGATACCTGAGAAGCAGTCGAAATAGGCGATTTTCATCTTCGCGTCCCGCGTTCAGGGCAGGCGCTCGAGGTCGGCCTTGCGCTTCTTCCAGTTAAATTCCTCGGCAAAGTCGTACACATCGACGAAGTCTTCAATCCGGTCCTCGTCTGTTTTGCGCAGCAAATTCGCGCCGACCAAGTTGAAGACAATCTCGCCGAAGTCGCGCGTTTGCTCAATGCCCCAATGGGCAAAGACCGAGCAGGTGAGCGGCCCGAACTGATCGGCACTGTACTCGCTGATGCCAAAGACCAGATCCCGACCGGAAATGTGCCGCTTCTCGTCGGCCAAGGCGTCCTTGCCGAGCTTTTGCACGGTGTATTCCAGTGCGTCGTACACAAAGAGGTACGCAGCGCTCTTATAGCGACCATCGCGCTCGGCCAAATTTTCGATTTCTTGCAGCGATTTTATTTCCATAGCAAGAGGGCCAATACAAACCAGAGCTGCGCGGATGTCAAGGGACCGCAGCGAAGCGCGGGCCGACCGCGAGGATGTGCAAGAGCGCGTCGCGCTTGCGGACAAAGTCGGGCAACTGGTCGTCGGCTAGGGTTTGGCCGACGCGGCCGGTGTTGATGTGTTCGGGATTGATGTGGTGGCCGTCTTTGATGATTTCGTAGTGCAGATGGGGGCCGGTCACAAATCCGGTAGCACCGACTTGGCCGATGATATCTTTTTGCTGTACGAGCTGGCCCTTGCGAACCAATATCCGGCTCAGGTGCGCGTAGCGGGTGCGGTAGCCATTGGCATGGACGATTTCGACCAACTTGCCGTAGCCGCCTTGCCAGCCGGCGTACGCAACCTTCCCGCGGGCCGTAGTCCACACTAGGGTGCCGGTCCGCGCCCCGTAGTCCGTGCCCAGATGGGGGCGTTGCTTTTTGTGAATGGGATGGAAGCGTTGGCGATTGAAGCGCGAGGTAATGCGATTGACCCCGAGGGGCTTGAGTACGAACATCCGGCCGAGGGAGCGGCCGCTGGCGTTGTAATAGGCGTCCTCCCCCTCGGCCGAGGCATAGCGGACCCCCAGTTTGGTCACTCGTTCACCTTCGTACCGCGCCAAGAGGACGTGGCCGTAGCGGATAAAACGCCCGTCCAAGTAGAGCTTTTCAAAGACGACCCCCAGCCGATCGCCGTGGCGCGGGTCCCGCTGGAAGTCGATGACTGCGCCGAATATGTCATCGGCGAGCACATCGCTGAGCGCGCTGCCCTCCCCGGCTGTGCTGATGGCGTTGGAGAGGTTGTTCTCAATGCGCACTTTGAGCCGCTCGAGCCGTCGCTCCAACGGCAGTTGTAACTGGCCGGCAACGAGCTGGCCGTCGCGCAGCTCCACCTCGATCGGGCGATCCGGGGTGCGGTGGGGCGTGTAGCGGAAGCGGCGAATGGCGTCGCTGCTGTCGATTGCGACCTCGTAGTAGTCGCCCGGCTTGACTTGAGCGGGGTCGAAGACCGCGTCCAACGCTTGGTACAGCAGGTCCAATTGGCGGCTCGGGACGCGGTGGTGTTTGAGCGAGCGGTCGATGGAATCCCCGCGGCTCAGCACGGCGGCAATCGTCCGCGTGACGTCGTCGGGCGGGGGCGGAATTGGGGGGCCGACAAAGGGCGGCTCCCGCACGGCGGCCGGAGCAAAGGCCACTTCTTCGAGCTGGGCCGCGGCAGCCGTCGAATGCTGAGAGGACATCCCCAAGCGCAGGGCCATAAGCGCAAGGCTGCTCAGGAAGATGCCCCAGAACCAGATGGCAAATCCAAATCGCATATTCAAAATGTATGGGTAAAGAACAAGGAAACTGACAACGGCTGGGGACCGTTGACCAATATCAGCAAAATCTTAACATATATAATCTTGTGCCATTTAAGCGTCAAGGACTTTTAAGGTGACTAGTCGGCTCTACGACCTGAAGGCCATGCTGCCCGGCGAACTCAATCAGCTCGTCGGCGAGCTTGAAGAACCCGCGTACCGCACCCGTCAGATCCTCAATTGGCTCTACGCCAAGGGCGTGCGCGATGTCCGGGAGATGACCAATGTCTCCAAAATTTTGCGGGAAAAGCTGGCCGAGCGGACGCGTATTACTTGGCTGCACCTCGTCAGGCGTCAAGAGTCGGCCACGGGCGAGGCCGTCAAATTCCTCTTTGAGCTGCCCACCGGGCAGCGGATCGAGTCCGTGTTGATCGCGGATGGCACCCGGCGCACTGCGTGCCTGTCGTCGCAAGTAGGCTGCCCGCTCGACTGCAAGTTCTGCGCCACCGGAAGGATGGGGATGATCGCCAACCTCGAAGCCGGGCAGATCGTCGATCAGCTCTTGCAGGTGAACCACTTCGCCCGCGGGCGGGGCGAGAAGGTGACCAATGTGGTGATGATGGGGATGGGCGAGCCGCTGCTCAACTACTCGGCGGTCGCGCGCGCCCTAAAACTGATGCGCCTAAAAGAGGGCATTGGGTTGGGGGGGCGGAAAATCACGGTATCCACCGCGGGTTACATTCCGGGCATCCGCCGGCTCATGGCCGAAGATCTCAACGTGGGGTTGGCCATTTCGCTCAACGCCACGACCGACCAGATGCGCGAGCAACTCATGCCGATCAACCGCAAGTACAAGATCGCCGACCTCTTGGCGGTGGCGCGCGAATTTTTCGCCCGTCGCGGCTATGGCGTAACCTTTGAATACGTACTCATGGCCGGGTTGACCGATGCGGACGCTGACGCGCGGCGGCTGGCCGAGTTGACCCGCGACATTCCCTGCAAGATCAATCTCATACCCTACAACGAAACGGATGCGGACCGCCGCTTCCGCCGACCAAGCTGCCGGCGCCTAGAGCAGTTTTACCAAGTGCTCAGAGGCTGCCGCGTCGAGTTTACCGTGCGCCACAGCCGCGGGCGGGACATCGACGCGGCCTGCGGTCAGCTCTACCACCGCCGAGAAAAATGAGCTGGGGATCGTGAACTTCAAAGGCCATGTTTTGGGAGGGATTGTCGCCGGTAGTGTGGTGGCGGCGGGCGCGACCTACTTGGGCCATGTCGCGCCCGACGACCTGACGACCCAAGCCGCCGTCGCCGGCACCGCCCTGTTCTTTTCCCTCTTTCCCGACTTGGACACGGCTTCGGTGGCGCAGCGGTGGTTTTTCCGCGGCGTCTTCTGCACCTTGCTCTATCTGGGCTGGATTGAGGACTACGAACTGGCGACTCTGGTGGGTATCTTGTGCGTCCTACCGCTTTTGGATCACCACCGCGGCTGGACGCACTCGAAGATCAGTCCGTTCATCACCGTAGGGTTGCTGGGCACGACCTACGAGTACTGGCGGGCGCGGCAGGCTTTTCTGGGGGAATTTAACTGGGACAACGTACACACCCTGCTCGAAGGGCACTGGGTTTTCTTTATTGCCGGCATCGCCGGTTGGTACACCCACCTATTGCTAGACGGGCGCTTCAAGGTGTTCCCCACTGGCCAAGATCACCACTGAAGCGGCTCAGTCGCACTCGGCCTTGGCGTCTTTATCTTTACTCTTGCTGACGAACTTCTTGATCTTGGCGATGGCCTCGGGCACCAGCCCGACGATCTGACCCCAACCGGCCTCCTGATCGCCGATGGACGCCACCTGCACCTTGCCGTCGGCATCGACGATGAGGAAGGCGATGGGTTCGATGTTCGCGCCGCCACCCGTCCCGCTCTGCCCCTTGCCCTCCAGCCCCCCGCCGGCCCCAAAGCCAAACGATATTTTCGATACCGGAATAATGGTCAAGTTGCCGGCCTGAAACGGCTGCCCGACGACGGTTTCGGTTTGCACGATGCGATGCAGCTCGCCTAGGACGCGCTCAACTAGGGATTCTACGGACGATGCCATGAAAAACTCCTCGGCTTAGATCGGGGTGCGGAAGCGCGCGGCCAACAAGCGGTAGGCCGCCTGCGAACCAAAGCGCCCCAAGAGCAAAATTAACAAACCCAAGTGCAGATGAGCGACCAAGTCCAAGCGACCAAAGGCCCCCGTGCGCACAAAATCCGGGCTGACGTTTATTTGGACCTTGCCCTTGCGCGCTGCAACCGCACGTAAATAGCCATAGACCCGCCCGGTTTGGGCCGGATCGGCAAAACCCAAGCGGCCCTGGATCCGCAGCCTCTTGAGCCAGATGATGCGCGGCAGGCTCGCCAATAGCCTAAGGCCTGGCTCGAGCAGCAGGCGCACGAGCGAGGGTAGGTTCGGCTCGCTCGCTTGGGGCGCGGCCTCTTTCTTGGCTTTGCGCCGCGCTCTTTGCCGGCGCTTGACTTGGGTCCGCAGCGGTAGCGGCAGCAAGGGGTACGGCAGGAATTGACCCAAGAGCACGGGCGCGATGCAAAGGCCCTTGGGAGCCCACCGCAGTCCAAGCCCTAGCCCTCCCCAAAAAAAGGACAGCCGCACTCCCCATTCCCAAGACTCCGGGAGTTCCTCGCGCCGGCAGCGCAAGGCAAGGGTCATGGGGGCGCACAACGCGCCGAGGCCGAGCGCGGCCAGCGCGGGGAATAGCCAATCTAGCATGAAAAGGGGCGCGGCTTCTTCGGCCACGCCGCGTTCCAAGCCGTGCGTCCGCTAAACTGCATAACGACGAACATGGTGATAATGCACAACTCAATGGCCAGCCGGGGCGGTTGGATTCAGCCGGGCGAGCGGGTTGAGGTCAGCTTCTCAATGGCGTCCAGTCGGCAGTCTAACTGCTCGGCGATACCCTCCAAGCGGCCAAGGTCGTGATCTTGGGCTTGCGCGATGGGATCGGGCATAGTGCGTCTCCTTGTGTGGACCAAGGCACAACGGCCAAACTGGTTTGTACAATCTAGCGGAGCGCGCTGGTTCAGTCAAGCCTTTCTACGGCTGCGGACAGGGGCTTGCGCCTTGACAGCACCCGCGTCGTACGTTAGGCTTGAATTGGACGTAAGTTACAGTTAAAAAGTAAGTTAGGCTTTTTTGGCCAAGGGGCCAGTACGCGGCAACAGCGACGAGGAACGAACCGAATGGCAACCCGAGGGACAGTAGGAAGACGCGGCTTTCAGGGCAAAGAAAGCTATGGCAGTTATTGGCGCGGGCTAGGGGTGGTCGTCGCGCTGTGGGCGGCCGTGGTGCCGGCGAGCGCCCGCTCGACGCTCAGTGTGCGCTTGGACCAACCGGCAATTGCCGGGCCGGCGTTGGATCAGCAGTCCATCCTCTATCTGCACTACTTTCCCGGCGATGGCGAAGCCATAGTCAGCGCAGAGCTACAGTGCCTCGGGAACGCGCGGTTGCAGAACGTTCGCTCGGCATTAGGCCAAGCCCAGCTAGAGGCCGCGTCCGTCGGCATAGACTATGCAGCGCGGCCCTTGGCCGGAGAACACATCGACACCCTCTACATCGCCCTAGTCGCCGCCGAAGTGGAAAAAATCGGCTGGTCCGCGGCGATCTACTCCTCGCTCGACCCACAGGGCACGCCAGCCCACCAAATCGCATTCGACCTAGCGGTGCGCCCGCCACCGGCTGTTTCGTGGTCCATTGAGCCACAGCGAGTCTATCAGGGCGAGCGCTTTGACTTGCGCGCGATTGTGCGCTTTGACGCGGCCCCTGGACCGCCCTTAGAAGAGCTGAGCTGGACTTGGCCGCCGGAACTGAGCTGGCCGGAGGGCGACCCCCCGCAGCACTGGGAGGGCAGCTTGGCCCCCGGGCAGGCCGACACGCTCTCTTGGGCAGTGCGCGTGGCACCGACCCATCTCGGCCCCCTGCCATTGGCGGGCACAGCGCAGGTCTCCGGCCAGAGCCCAGTGGACTTGGCGACCCAGCACTTGCAGGTGGAGCCGCTGCCCGTGGTGGCGTTGGAGCCTAAGTTTATGATGGCGTTGGAGCCTAAGTTTATGGAGGTGGGCAAGCGCGGGCCAATCACCTGTATGTGGCGCAACGAGAGCCCCCACCCCATCGGCCTCGCGGCCCTGCGCCTGCAAGTCCCGCCGACGTTCTCGGATGTCTCCTTGGTGGAAGGGCCGCTGGGCGCGGCACTCGTACAAAGCGAAGAGGAAGCTGCACCGAGCCTGCTGGTGAGCGGCTTGGACAGCTTGGGAGCGGGCGCGGCGATCCGGGTGACGCTCGAAGCCGTGCCGCAGCGCCCGGGGCCTTTTACTTGGCAGAGTGCCTGTGAGCCCGTGGGGCGAGAGCACTTCATTCCCCTGCGCGGCGCGAACACGATCCGCGTGGTGTGGAAGGGAACGGCCCAAGCCCAAGGCGACGAAGAGCAAACGCCCACGGACTTGCAGTTGATCAACCAAGCCTTTGTCCGCGCCCTAGACCACCAAATGGACGCCCTGCCCCTATCCCCCGGCACGCGGCTTTTTCTCCAAGCTGAAGACCACGAGAACGAGGCCAGTTGGGTCGTCGAGGACGCCCTGATCGGGACGTTGCAGAGGCGGGGATATCAGGTGCTCGTGCGCCAGCCAGCCGACGTGCCAGCCGACGTGTTCTACTATCGTCTGGTCAGGGCGCGAGTGGTGTACTCGCCGACGCCCCGGCGGCTACTCCTTTCGGGCAACCAACATCGGCGCGAGGCCTATGGCGATCTCTTTCTCAGGATAGAAACGACTGCCGACCGCATCGTGCGCTGGGACCGCCGCGTCCAAGCCTATAGCTCGGACATGGTGCCCAAGGGGTTGCACGAGGTCTTAGGCGGGGGCGACATGGTCGAACAAACGGTGCTCAAACCAGAAAACAAGGCCATCGTACGCGGCCTATCGGCCGGCATTCTCGGCGGGTTGTTCTACATCTTCTTCTATTTGTGATCTTCAAAACCTCTCGATGTGCCCAGGGTCCTGCTCTGGGGGCCGTCCGTGCAGGGGGCATGTGCTCGGCAGGACCTCGCCCGCGATGAAGAGCTCCTCTCGCTGATCGGGACAAAAGCGAGTGGCGATTTTGTGGGTGTCGTTGCAGATTGCGTGGCGCGCGACGAGGTCCTTTGGGTACTCGAACCCGCGGTTTCTCAGGTTGCGATAGGGTTCTACGGTATCATAGGCCTCCTTCATAAACCGCGCCCACAAAGGCAGGGCCGCAGAAGAGCCGGTCTGCTTAGGCCAGAGACGCAGGCTGGGGTCGTCTATCCCAACCCAGACCCCAGCTACGAGATGGGGGGTAAAGCCGATGAACCACGCATCCGTGTAGTCGTTGGTCGTGCCGGTTTTGCCGGCTGCTTGGGACCGGAAGTCGTAGCGCGTGCGGATGCCGCGCCCGGTGCCGCCGACTTCGTCGACGACCGAGCGCAGCATATCCGCGACAACTACGGCCACGGCCGGCCGCAGCACCTCCTGCTTACGGCCGCTTTCTCGCGTAAAAAAGACGTCGCCATCCTTGCTCTCCAAGCGACTGATGGCCATCGGCTCGACGTGGATACCCTTGTTGGGGAAGACCGCGTACGCGGCCACCAAGTCGAGGAGTAGCACCTCGCTGGTGCCGACGCCGATCGAGGGGATGGCTTGGATGGGCGTGGATATGCCCATGTTGCGGGCATAGCTGCGAATCAGGGGTGGGCCGAGTTCGTCGGCCAGCTTGATCGAGATGAGGTTGCGCGACTGTTTCAGCCCTTCGCGCAGCGTCATCGGTCCCTTGAACTTCTTGTCGTAGTTTTCGGGATCCCAAAACTTTTCGCGTCTGTGGTCCCACAGCGTAAAGGCATTGTCGTCGAGCATATCCACCGCAAAGCGGTTGTTGTCGATGGCGGCGGTGTACACAAAGGGCTTGAACGCGGACCCAGGCTGCCGCTTGGCCTGGGTGGCGCGGTTGAATTTGCTGCGGCTGAAGTCGCGGCCCCCAATCATGGCCAAGATGTGGCCGGTGACCGGATCTATGGCCACAAAGGCGGCTTGGACTACGGCCGAATCGCGTACGCTGCGGGACGCGCCCACTCTTGTTAGGTACTGATCTACCTTTTTCTGCACCTTGCTTATTTCAGTGGCAAAGTGCTTTTCGGCAATCTGCTGCAAGCGCGAGTCGAGGGTGGTGTGGACCACGAAGCCCTCGCGATAGATTGCCATGCCAAACTCGCGCTGCATCTGCTGGCGGACAAACTCGACAAAATACGGGGCTAAGCCATAGGTCTCCTCGCGGCTACCCCTGCGGGCGACGATAGGTTCGCTGCACAGAGAATCGCGCTCGGCTGGCGTAATCGCGCCGTTGTCGGCCATGCTGTACAGCACCACGTTGCGGCGCTTGCGGGCGCGTTCGGGGTGGCGCAGGGGGCTATTGCTATTCGGCCCCGGGAGCAGCCCGACGAGCAAGGCGTTCTCTTCGAGCGCGAGCTGATCGACCCCCCTGTCAAAGTACAGGCGCGCCGCTGACTTAATCCCGTAGGCACCGTGGCCGAAATAGACCGTGTTGAGGTACATAGTCATTATCTCGTGCTTGGTGTACAGGCGCTCAATTAAGATGGCGGTGATTTGTTCGCGGATCTTGCGCGCGTACGTGGCCGCCACATCCGCAAAGGAGGCACTGCTGCGCTGAGTGCCGACCTTAGCGAAGATACTGCGGGCGAGCTGCTGGGTGAGCGTACTGGCTCCTTGGCCGACGAGGCGCCGGTCCTTGAGGTTGGCCAGCAGTGCCCCGGGGATGCGGTAGATATCGATGCCCCAATGCGAGAAGAAACGCTGGTCCTCACTTGCGAGGAGAGCGGCCTGCATGGACGCGGGGATTTCCTCATAGGTGACGATTTCGCGGTTTTCCTCGAGGAAGTCCTGCAAGTGGCGGCCATCGGCCGAATACACGTTGGTGACCCGCTTGGGCCGGAAGCTCCAAGCGTCGATGTCGGGCAAATTGTCGTTGAAGACCAGATAGCCACTCAAGCCGACAACCGCGTACAAGGCCAAGAAGCAAGCAGTGTAGAGCAGCAGCCTCTTGAGCAGTGAGAGGCCAATCGCACGTTTCGCTCCTTCTGCTACCTTGCCCAGAAGCTCTCTATTCACATTGAGCAGTAAAAGGCTAATCGCGCGTTTCGCTCCTTCTACTATCCTGCCCAGAAGCTCTCTATTCATAGTAGCCCTTGACCCAGCGCGTGTTGTATTCCTGCAAGTACTTTAGATGTGCGCTGGTTTGCGGGTAGTGCTCGTGCGTCGGGTACGGGTAGCCGGACATGCCGTGAAAGGGCAGCGGCCCGACCGTTAGCGAGTGCGCCGAGTGCAGATCCATGTCCTTGCCAAAGCCGTCGGCGTACAGCAAGAACGAGCGCACGAGACCAGCCGCAGGCGGCGGCAGGGCGGCGAATTCAACGGTCAACTCGTCGCCGTGGAACATGATGACAAAGCGGTCGTCGATGTCCTCGACCAACTCCTCCACCGGGCCTAAGCGGGTGAAGGCCCCAGCGTGGGTGCCCCAAGGCGCTTCTAACGCCAACTGCTCGTAGTGATAGCGGAAAGCAAAGGTCCCCTTGATAGCCGTGTGGGCCGGGTAGCCTCGCCAGTGGAGATCGCTCCGCGCCGGTTGCAGGCGGTGAACCGCGAGGGGAACATTTGCAGCGTCGCCGACGAGCAGTTGGTCCCAGTAGAGCGCGGTGTTGGTCTCGATCCGCAGCCGGTAGTCGTCGGACGGGAACAGGCCCGCAAGGTCGAAGAGCGCGTGTTTGGGCAGACCCGCCGGGCACCCCATATCCGCGCTGACTTGGACCCACCCTCCCTTGCCATCGGCCACCGATAGGCGGGGTGGATACAGGGACAAGCCGCGCTGTGCTGCGCTCCAATTGGAGGTCGAATGCGCGTAATCGACCCAGCCGTAGCCGAGCAAGACCGGATGGGCGAATTCGGACAGGTCGCCCAAGTTCAGCTCTAGCGCATGGTCTTCGGCATAGCCGTGTATATCGAGCCGAGCGAATCCATCGCACCACTCGTCGTCGATCTCTTGCAGGGCGGCCAACACGTCTGCGCCCCGGTGATCGCGGGCGGCCACAGGCGGGCGCAGCCCCCGCAGGGGATACAACTCGAATTCTGGATAGGGCGGCGCAGAGAGCAGGCGCTCGTTGGGATATACGTCGAGCTCGGGGGGGTGATCAACGGCCACGAGTTCGAGGGCATCCACGTAAATGATTTCCTCTAGCTGGTTGGTTAGCTGCAAGACATAGTGGCCGTCTTTGGGGGCCAGCGGCCCCAAGCGGACGTACTCGTCGGTGTCGGGCTGGTAGTACTGGCCTGGGGCAGTCAAATAGCCAATAATGGCCCCCCCGAGAATGTCGGTGACAAAGCGATAGCGCTCGCCATCCCAAGCGTAGAGAATGGGGCACGAAGTGCCCTTGCGGTCGAGTTCGGTCAGTTCCAGCCGCTGTCCGGCCCCAGTGGCCAACTCGGTCTGGCGCACGCCCCCGGGCCAGAGGATGCGGATGAATTCGACCGAATCGCTCTGGGCCAAGCCGAAGTGGAGCACGCCCGCGTATCCCTCGCTGCGGATTTCGCGCTTCTGCAGGCGATGGGTGGTTTTCACCTCCACCTTGGCCCCCACGCCGTCGCGGTTGCTGTTAAGCCCTTGAGCGGCAATCTCAATCCAGTGCCCGCCCGCGCTTTGGTTGTGCAGCACCCGGCCACTCGCCCAAATATCCACCCGCCCGTCGCCGTTGAAATCGGCCATCAGCGCAACTCCACTCGGCTCGTCGAGCGGGGTTTGCGGCTGGAACTGGCCGCCGCTATACGCGAGCGGTTGCAACCGCTCGGCCGCGCAGGCGAGCAGGTCCAAGTCGCCGTCGTTGTCGAGATCGGCGGGGAGCAACGCCTGCCCGCCGGACGCAACCGACGCCGAGGCCCGGACGAAGGCGCGGCCGGCTTGGCTGATATGCGTCTCTACGGCACCGCTGGCCGCGATAGCCAAATCCATATAGCCGTCTTGGTTGAAATCCTCGACGGCCAAGCCCACGCCCTGCACGGCCCCTAAGCCCAAGGCAGCGGCGATTTCCGAGAACGTGCCGTCGCGATTGTTGGTATGCACTTGCAGGCCCTCGGCCGCGAGGAGGACTATATCCACGTCGCGATCGTTGTCGAGGTCGGAAAATGCAGCGCGATTGGCCGCGACCGGACCGGCTGGTTGTCCCGTGGCGGCGAAGCGGGCCTCCCCGTCGTTGGCCAGCAGCGAGACGCGCGGGCCGAGCACCAGCAGATCGAGGTCGCCGTCGTGGTCGGCATCGCCCAGCGCGACCCCGGTCGAGGCCACGGACAGGTCTTCGCCGGCAGCCCATTGGCCGTT
This sequence comes from uncultured Latescibacterota bacterium, assembly GCA_958295495.1. Classification (GTDB taxonomy): domain Bacteria; phylum Latescibacterota; class UBA2968; order UBA8231; family UBA8231. The sequence continues at coordinate 3,209,195 of OY282352.1, read as the reverse complement.
GGCCGCTCGGTAGAGGAGCGTTCCGCCCGCGCCGCTGAGGACCAAGTCGGCGGCCCCGTCGTTGTCGAGGTCGCCGGAGATCGCGCCGGTCGGCCCAAAGCCGTCGGGTACTGTCGGAGCGGTGAGCACTTCTGTACCATTGGCGTACAAGTGCAAGCCCTCGGCCCCGGCCAAGACATCCGGCCGACCATCCGCGTCAAAGTCGCCCAAGGCGGCAAAGCGCACCGGGCCAGCCGCCGGGCCAGCCGCGGCGAAGGCAAAAGGCCCGGCCACATCGTCCCGACTCGGATCGCCGCCACCGGCGTCGGCGACGGCTTCGGCGTATTTGCCCTGCCCCTGATAGGACGAAGAAACGCCTTGGTGGCCGGCTTGGCTGAGTTGGTTGAACTGCTCCAAGGTGCTTTTCCACTCCGCCTCGCGCCCGAGCCGCCGGTAGAGATTGGCCAACCCGTAATAGGCCGACACGTTGTAGGGATCGAGGCGGATGGCCTCCTCGAAATCGGCGATGGCGGCCTCACCCTCGTTTAGCTTGGCCCGCATTTGCCCCATGTAGTAGCGCACGTGGGGGTCGTCGCGGTCGGCGGCCGCGACCTTTTGCAAGGCGGCGAGCGCTTTGCCGTGCTCCCGGCCTTGAGCATTGTAAATCAGGCCCAGCGCGTAGTTGGCGTGGAGCAGCTCGGGATTGACGGAGAGGGCGGTTTGCAGGGCCGTGGCGGCGCTGTCGTACTTGCCGAGGGCATAGTACGCAATGCCGAGATTGGCGTGCGCCCTAGCGTAGTCCGGGGCCAAGGCAAGGGCGCGGGCAAACTCCTCCCGGCCGCGCGTGTAGTTGTGTTGATCCATATAGACCACGCCCTGATTGTTGTGCCAGCGCACCTTAGAAGGCCAAGCCGGCGTCCCCTCGGGCGGCTCTTGCTGACAGGCCGCTCCCAAGAGGGCCGCGACGAGAGGCAACAGGGCTTGGCGCACCTTGACGCTTATTCGGGGCATAGTTATATTTTTTCCTTTCATAGCAGTCAATTTTCGAGCGAGAGTAGCTCAGCTGGTAGAGCTCCACGTTGCCAACGTGGTTGTCGCGGGTTCGAGTCCCGTCTCTCGCTCCATTTTTTTGCCTTCTCAAAAATATAGCGAAAGGCCCTCTGGAGAAAAGGCCGGTCCGTTGGCGCGGATCGGCCTTTTTTGCGGCTAGATGGCGGAGCAATTGGAAACTCTGGACGGAATGAACCCGTTCACACTCATCTGTCGCATCCGATACAGTCCATTCCAGAAAGGCTATACTAAGGGCTTGTGCAGGTTTAGGGCCGTCCTTAATTATTGACTCTCGTCAACACTTAGGCAGACCCGCTTGTCGGGTAGCCTGCCGAATACAAAAGCCATTACAAAGGACGGAATAGCTACCCGGCCTTGGCGAATACGTAGGAACTTCCTGCATCAATCTGCGTAGGTGTTGACAACTGCCCGGCCCCCGAGGGGGCCAGTAGTTTCATTCAAACACCACTCAGAGGATGGTAGATATGGCGAACCTAGCCTTGGGCTTCGTCTTGATTGCGGGACTTCTGGCGACTCCGGCCCGGGCTGTTTACTCACTGACGTTACGCAGTTTTTGCTCCTCCGAGCGCACCCGCTTGCCGCCGCTGGCGTACCTCTCGTCGCCAATCCGCGCCGTGCCGAACCCCCCGCACGGCGTGGGAATGGACGGTCCCGGCCGCCAAGTGTCGCTAGCTACGTCTATCCAACTAAAGCGATGGGGGACGTGGCTTGCGGCAGGGTTGCGCGAAAAGGTGCAATTTTTCCTCCCTTAGGCGTTATATATCTGGACCCAATGTGGAGTCTTTATTGATTTTCTTTCCTCATGCCTTTTCAAAAGGAGGCGTTTTATGTTGCGGCTAATCAGTCTCACTGCGTTGATGATGGCGGTGCTGGCCATTGGCTTTACGAAGGGCTGTTCGTCAGACAAGTCGCCGGTTACGTCGGTCGATCCCCCCGGCAAGCCTGCGGCGGGTCCGGCCGATCCTCCAATCTCGTCGGTCAATTCCCCCGGCAAGCCTGCGGCGGGTCCGGCCGATCCTCCGATCTCGTCGGTCAATTCCCCCGGCAAGCCTGCGGCGGGTCCGGCCGATCCCACCGGCAAGCCTGCGGCGGGTCCGGCCGATCCCACCGGCAAGCCTGCGGCGGGTCCGGCCGATCCCACCGGCAAGCCTGCGGCGGGTCCGGTCGATCCCACCGGCAAGACGGTGGAGGCGGCCAAGGTGGTGGCGACTCCCGAGGCGGACCTGACGCCCGAGGAAGCCCAGGCGGAGCTGGCGCGGCTGGAGATACCCTACGAAGCATGGGCGTTTATCCTATACGCGCAGATGGGCGAGCTCAACGCGGTTAAGCTATTCGTTCAGGCGGGCATGTCTCTTGCTACTACCAACCCGCAGACACCGGACGGCTTTACGGCCCTCCACACGGCGGCGACCTACGGGCACTTGGCGGTTGTGCAGTATCTGGTTGAGCAAGGAGCGAGTATCAACGCCCAAGGCACGAATGGAGAGACGGCCCTCATGTGGGCGGCGCTTAATGGTCATTTGGAGATCGTGGAGTATCTGGTCGGCCAAGGGGCCAGCCTCACGGCGACCACCACCAGAGGCCAGACGTCCAAAGATTTGGCCAGCGGTGATGACCATACGGCGGTTGTGACCTACCTAGAGTCGCCGCAAACCGCAAGGGCGTCACTGACGGCGCAGGACATCTATACTGCCGCGGCGTTTGTCGATTCGGCTAAGGCGGGCAACCTTGAAGTGGTCAAGCTCTTTGTACAGGCGGGCATGGATGTCAACGCAAGACACACAGCCAACAGAGACAATACAGCCCTAATGCAAGCGGCGATGCGGGGCCACTTGGAGGTAGTGCAGTATCTGGTCGGCCAAGGGGCCAGCCTCACGGCGACCAACAATAACGGCAAGACGCCCAAAGATTTGGCCAGCGAAAACGGCCATACGGCGGTTGTGACCTATCTGGAGTCGCAAGCACCGCCGGACTTGGTGGTGGAATCGCCCTCGGTGGATAATACTACGCCGAACACGGGTCAGACCCTTACCCTGAGCGCGACCGTGCGCAACCAAGGCACGGGGGCGGCTGCCGCGACGACCTTGCGCTATTACCAGTCGTCCGACGCGACGATCTCGACCGGTGATACAGAGGTGGGCACGGCAGCGGCGATCAGCGGGCTAGCGGCGGCAGCGACCAGTGCTCAGTCCAGTAGTGCAACCGCGCCTTCGACAGCAGGCACGTATTACTACGGCGCGTGTGTCGAAAGCGTCAGTGGCGAGACCAACACCGACAACAATTGCTCCACCGGGGTGCAAGTGACAGTGCAAGCACCGCCGGACTTGGTGGTGGAATCGCCCTCGGTGGATAATACTACGCCGAACACGGGTCAATCCCTTACTCTAAGTGCGACCGTGCGCAACCAAGGCGCGGGGGCGGCTGCCGCGACAACCTTGCGCTATTACCAGTCGTCCGACGCGACGATATCGACCGGTGATACGGAGGTGGGCACGGCAGCGGCGATCAGCGGGCTAGCGGCGGCAGCGACCAGTGCTCAGTCCAGTAGCCTAACCGCGCCTTCGACAGCAGGCACGTATTACTACGGCGCGTGTGTCGAAAGCGGCAGCCGAGAGACCAAAACCGACAACAATTGCTCGGCAGGGGTGCAAGTGACAGTGCAAGCACCGCCGGACTTGGTGGTGGAATCGCCCTCGGTGGATAATACTACGCCAAACACGGGTCAGACCCTTACCCTGAGCGCGACCGTGCGCAACCAAGGCACGGGGGCGGCTGCCGCGACAACCTTGCGCTATTACCAGTCGTCCGACGCGACGATCTCGACCGGTGATACGGAGGTGGGCACGGCGGCGGCGATCAGCGGGCTGGCCGCTTCTGGTACCAGTGCTCAGTCCAGTAGCCTAACCGCGCCTTCAACAGCAGGCACGTATTACTACGGCGCGTGTGTCGAAAGCGGCAGCGGCGAGACCAACACCGACAACAATTGCTCGGCAGGGGTGCAGGTGACAGTGCAAGCACCGCCGGACTTGGTGGTGGAATCGCCTTCGGTGGATAATACTACGCCGAACACGGGTCAGACCCTTACCCTGAGCGCGACCGTGCGCAACCAAGGCACGGGGGCGGCTGCCGCGACGACCCTGCGCTATTACCAGTCGTCCGACGCGACGATCTCGACCGGTGATACGGAGGTGGGCACGGCGGCGGCGATCAGCGGGCTGGCCGCTTCTGGTACCAGTGCTCAGTCCAGGAGCCTAACCGCGCCTTCAACAGCAGGCACGTATTACTACGGCGCGTGTGTCGAAAGCGGCAGCGGCGAGACCAACACCGACAACAATTGCTCCACCGGGGTGCAGGTGACAGTGCAGGCACCGCCGGACTTGGTGGTGGAATCGCCCTCGGTGGATAATACTACGCCAAACACGGGTCAGACCCTTACCCTGAGCGCGACGGTGCGCAACCAAGGCACGGGGGCGGCTGCCGCGACAACCTTGCGCTATTATCAGTCGTCCGACGCGACGATCTCGACCGGTGATACAGAGGTGGGCACGGCGGCGGCGATCAGCGGGCTGGCCGCTTCTGGTACCAGTGCTCAGTCCAGGAGCCTAACCGCGCCTTCGACAGCAGGCACGTATTACTATGGCGCGTGTGTCGAAAGCGGCAGCGGCGAGACCAACACCGACAACAATTGCTCGGCAGGGGTGCAAGTGACAGTGCAAGCACCGCCGGACTTGGTGGTGGAATCGCCCTCGGTGGATAATACTACGCCGAACACGGGTCAGACCCTTACCCTGAGCGCGACGGTGCGCAACCAAGGCACGGGGGCGGCTGCCGCGACAACCTTGCGCTATTACCAGTCGTCCGACGCGACGATTGCCCCCAGCGATACAGAGGTGGGCACGGCGGCGGCGATCAGCGGACTGGCCGCTTCTGGTACCAGTGCTCAGTCCAGTAGTGCAACCGCGCCTTCGACAGCAGGCACGTATTACTACGGCGCGTGTGTCGAAAGCGGCAGCGGCGAGACCAACACCGACAACAATTGCTCGGCAGGGGTGCAAGTGACGGTTAGCACAAAGGCGGACGCGGCAAGGGCGGAACTAACGGCGCGGGGCATATCCTATACCGCCGATGCGTTTGTTGATTCGGCTGCGGCTGGCAACCTTGAAGTGGTCAAGCTCTTTGTACAAGCGGGCATGTCGGTTGATACAGCCAAGTCCAGCAAATGGCCGGCCCTTCACATGGCGGTTGGTCATTTGGAGGTTGTGCAGTATCTGGTTGGCCAAGGGGCCAGCCTCACGGCGACCGACACCAACGGCGAGACGGCCCTTCACATGGCGGCTAATCGTAGTTATTTGGCGGTTGTGAAGTATTTGGCGGTTGTGCAGTATCTGGTTGGCCAAGGGGCCAGCCCCACGGCGACCAGCCCCTCCGGCTACACGCCCCTTCACTATGCGGCTAATCGTGGTTCTTTGGCGGTTGTGCAGTATCTGGTTGGCCAAGGGGCCAGCCCCACGGCAACCGACAACGAAGGCCGGACGCCCCTTCACTGGGCGGCCTATGATGGTCATTTGGAGGTTGTGCAGTATCTGGTTGGCCAAGGGGCCAGTGCCACCGTGACCAGCATCTACGGCGAGACGGCCCTTCACCGGGCGGCCTCTGGTGGTCATTTGGCACTTGTGAAGTATCTGGTCGGCCAAGGGGCCAGCCTCACGGCGACCAACAACAGCGGCCTGACGGCCCTTCACTGGGCGGCGGCCAGTGGTCGTAATTTGGAGGTTGTGCAGTATCTGGTCGGCCAAGGGGCCAGCCTCACGGCAACCGACAACAAAGGCCAGACGCCCAAAGATTTGGCCAGCCAGTACGGCCATACGGCGGTTGTGACCTATCTGGAGTCGCAAGCACCGCCGGACTTGGTGGTGGAATCGCCCTCGGTGGATAATACTACGCCGAACACGGGTCAGACCCTTACCCTGAGCGCGACCGTGCGCAACCAAGGCACGGGGGCGGCTGCCGCGACAACCTTGCGCTATTATCAGTCGTCCGACGCGACGATTGCCCCCAGCGATACGGAGGTGGGCACGGCAGCGGCGATCAGCGGGTTGGCCGCTTCTGGTACCAGTGCTCAGTCCAGTAGCCTAACCGCGCCTTCGACAGCAGGCACGTATTACTACGGCGCGTGTGTCGAAAGCGGCAGCCGAGAGACCAACACCGACAACAATTGCTCCACCGGGGTGCAGGTGACAGTGCAAGCACCGCCGGACTTGGTGGTGGAATCGCCCTCGGTGGATAATACTACGCCGAACACGGGTCAGACCCTTACCCTGAGCGCGACCGTGCGCAACCAAGGCACGGGGGCGGCTGCCGCGACAACCTTGCGCTATTACCAGTCGTCCGACGCGACGATCTCGACCGGTGATACAGAGGTGGGCACGGCGGCGGCGATCAGCGGGCTGGCCGCTTCTGGTACCAGTGCTCAGTCCAGGAGCCTAACCGCGCCTTCGACAGCAGGCACGTATTACTACGGCGCGTGTGTCGAAAGCGGCAGCCGAGAGACCAACACCGACAACAATTGCTCCACCGGGGTGCAGGTGACGGTTAGCACAAAGGCAGACGCGGCAAGGGCGGAACTAACGCGGCGGGGCATATCCTATACCGCCGATGCGTTTGTTGATTCGGCTGAGGCTGGCAACCTTGAAGTGGTCAAGCTCTTTGTACAGGCGGGCATGTCGGTTGATACAGCCAAGTCCGGCAAATGGCGGGTCCTTCACACGGCGGCTCAGAATGGTCATTTGGCGGTGGTTCAGTATCTGGTCGGCCAAGGGGCCAGCCTCACGGCGACCGACACCAACACCGAGACGGCCCTTCACAAGGCGGCTAATCATGGTCATTTGGCGGTGGTTCAGTATCTGGTCGGCCAAGGGGCCAGCCCCACGGCGACCACCCACCTCGGCTACACGCCCCTTCACAATGCGGCTCAGAATGGTCATTTGGCGGTGGTTCAGTATCTGGTCGGCCAAGGGGCCAGCCCCACGGCAACCGACAACCAAGGCCGGACGCCCCTGTACTGGGCGGCCTCTGGTCATTTGGAGGTTGTGCAGTATCTGGTTGGACAAGGGGCCAGTGCCACCGTGACCAGCATCTACGGCGAGACGGCCCTTCACTGGGCGATCTCTCGTAATGGTTCTTTGGCACTTGTGCAGTATCTGGTCGGCCAAGGGGCCAGCCTCACGGCAACCACCAACAGCGACGGCTGGACGCCCCTTCACTGGGCGGCGGCCAGTGGTCGTAATTTGGAGGTTGTGCAGTATCTGGTCGGCCAAGGGGCCAGCCTCACGGCAACCACCAACAAAGGCAAGACGCCCAAAGATTTGGCCAGCCAGAACGGCCATACGGCGGTTGTGACCTATCTGGAGTCGCAAGCACCGCCGGACTTGGTGGTGGAATCGCCTTCGGTGGATAATACTACGCCGAACACGGGTCAGACCCTTACTCTAAGTGCGACCGTGCGCAACCAAGGCACGGGGGCGGCTGCCGCGACGACCCTGCGCTATTATCAGTCGTCCGACGCGACGATTGCCCCCAGCGATACAGAGGTGGGCACGGCAGCGGCGATCAGCGGGTTGGCCGCTTCTGGTACCAGTGCTCAGTCCAGGAGCCTAACCGCGCCTTCGACAGCAGGCACGTATTACTACGGCGCGTGTGTCGAAAGCGACAGCGGCGAGACCAACACCGACAACAATTGCTCCACCGGGGTGCAGGTGACGGTTAGCACAAAGGCGGACGCGGCAAGGGCGGAACTAACGGCGCAGGGCATATCCTATACCGCCGATGCGTTTGTCGATTCGGCTGCGGCTGGCAACCTTGAAGTGGTCAAGCTCTTTGTACAGGCGGGCATGTCGGTTGATACAGCCAAGTCCGGCAAATGGCCGGCCCTTCACATGGCGGTTGGTCATGATCATTTAGAGGTGGTGAAGTATCTGGTTGGACAAGGGGCCAGCCTCACGGCGACCGACACCAACGGCGAGACGGCCCTTTACATGGCGGCTCGTAGTTATTTGGCGGTTGTGCAGTATCTGGTTGGACAAGGGGCCAGCCCCACGGTGACCTCCAACAACGGCTACACGCCCCTTCACTATGCGGCCGGTGATGGTAATTTGGCGGTTGTGCAGTATCTGGTTGGCCAAGGAGCCAGCCCCACGGCGACCGACAACCAAGGCCGGACGCCCCTGTACTGGGCGGCCTCTGGTCATTTGGAGGTTGTGCAGTATCTGGTTGGACAAGGGGCCAGTGTCACCGTGACCAGCATCTACGGCGAGACGGCCCTTCACTGGGCGATCTCTAATAATGGTTCTTTGGCGGTTGTGAAGTATCTGGTCGGCCAAGGGGCCAGCCTCACGGCAACCACCAACCTCGACAGCTACACGCCCCTTCACTGGGCGGCCATTCAGGGTCATTTGGCGATTGTGCAGTATCTGGTCGGCCAAGGGGCCAGCCTCACGGCGACCGACAACAAAGGCTACACGCCCAAAGATTTGGCCAGCAATCAAGGCCATACGGCGGTTGTGACCTATCTGGAGTCGCAAGCACCGCCGGACTTGGTGGTGGAATCGCCTTCGGTGGATAATACTACGCCGAACACGGGTCAGACCCTTACCCTGAGCGCGACGGTGCGCAACCAAGGCACGGGGGCGGCTGCCGCGACAACCCTGCGCTATTATCAGTCGTCCGACGCGACGATTGCCCCCAGCGATACAGAGGTGGGCACGGCGGCGGCGATCAGCGGGCTGGCCGCTTCTGGTACCAGTGCTCAGTCCAGGAGCCTAACCGCGCCTTCGACAGCAGGCACGTATTACTACGGCGCGTGTGTCGAAAGCGGCAGCGGCGAGACCAACACCGACAACAATTGCTCCACCGGGGTGCAGGTGACGGTAACGGTGATGACTGCCGCGGCATTTGTCGATTCGGCTAAGGCTGGCAACCTTGAAGTGGTCAAGCTCTTTGTACAGGCGGGCATGGATGTCAACGCAAAACACACAGCCAACAGAGACAATACAGCCCTAATGCAAGCGGCGATGCGTGGCCACTTGGAGGTAGTGAAGTATCTGGTCGGCCAAGGGGCCAATGTCAACGCCGCAAACATATACGGCACGACAGCCTTCATGAAGGCGGCCGGTCATGGTCATTTAGAGGTGGTGCAGTATCTGGTTGAGCAAGGAGCCAATATCAACGCTGTAGAAACACAGTACAACAAGACGGGCCTAATGTTTGCGGCCGGTGGTGGCCATACGGCGGTTGTGACCTATCTGGAGTCGCAAGCACCGCCGGACTTGGTGGTGGAACCGCCCTCGGTGGATAATACTACGCCAAACACGGGTCAATCCCTTACCCTGAGCGCGACCGTGCGCAACCAAGGCACGGGGGCGGCTGCCGCGACAACCCTGCGCTATTATCAGTCGTCCGACGCGACGATTGCCCCCAGCGATACGGAGGTGGGCACGGCGGCGGCGATCAGCGGGCTGGCCGCTTCTGGTACCAGTGCTCAGTCCAGGAGCCTAACCGCGCCTTCGACAGCAGGCACGTATTACTACGGCGCGTGTGTCGAAAGCGGCAGCCGAGAGACCAACACCGACAACAATTGCTCCACCGGGGTGCAGGTGACGGTTAGCACAAAGGCGGACGCGGCAAGGGCGGAACTAACGCGGCGGGGCATATCCTATACCGCCGATACGTTTGTTGATTCGGTTTGGGCTGGCAACCTTGAAGTGGTCAAGCTCTTTGTACAGGCGGGCATGTCGGTTGATACAGCCAACTCCGGCAAATGGCCGGCCCTTCACATGGCGGTTCATCAGAGTGGTAATTTGGCGATTGTGCAGTATCTGGTTGGACAAGGGGCCAGCCTCACGGCAACCAACCAATACGGCAATACGCCCCTTCACTATGCGGCCGGGGAGGGTAATTTGGCGATTGTGCAGTATCTGGTTGGACAAGGGGCCAGCCTCACGGCAACCGGCGCCGACGGCACGCCCCTTCACTGGGCGGCCGGGGAGGGTAATTTGGCGATTGTGCAGTATCTGGTTGGACAAGGGGCCAGCCTCACGGCAACCGGCGCCGACGGCACGCCCCTTCACTGGGCGGCCGGGGAGGACCATTTGGCGATTGTGCAGTATCTGGTTGGACAAGGGGCCAGCCTCACGGCAACCAACGAGGACGGCAATACGCCCCTTCACCTAGCGGCACTTTATGATTATTTGGCGATTGTGCAGTATCTGGTCGGACAAGGGGCCAGCCTCACGGCAACCGGCGCCGACGGCACGCCCCTTCACTATGCGGCCTATGGAGGTCATTTGGCGATTGTGCAGTATCTGGTCGGCCAAGGGGCCAGCCTCACGGCAACCAACCAATACGGCTACACGCCCACCACCTATGCGGCACTTTATGGTGGTTATACAGCGGTTGTGACCTATCTGGAGTCGCAAGCGGCAGCAAGGGCGTCACTGACGGCGCAGGGCATATCCTATACCGCCGATGCGTTTGTTGGTTCGGCTAGGGCTGGCAACCTTGAAGTGGTCAAGCTCTTTGTACAGGCGGGCATGGATGTCAACAACTCAAGACAGGCAGACACAGGATTTGCAGCCCTTCACTATGCGGCACTTTATGGTCATTTGGAGGTAGTGAAGTATCTGGTCGGACGAGGAGCCAGCCTCACGTTGAACAGCAACTCCGGCGATACGCCCCTTCACTATGCGGCTACTGGTCATTTGGCGGTGGTGAAGTATCTGGTCGAGAAAGGGGCCAGGGCCAGCGGCCCGACAAACAACAGAGGCGAGACGCCCCTTTACAACGCAGTGAGAAATGGTCATTTGGCGGTGGTGAAGTATCTGGTCGAGAAAGGGACCAACGTCACGACGGCCAACATCTACGACAATTCGCCCCTTCACTATGCGGCTCAGAATGGTTATTTGGCGGTGGTGAAGTATCTGGTCGAGAAAGGGGCCAGCTTCACGTTGACCAACAACAGAGGCGAGACGCCCCTTCACGATGCGGTTTCTCATGGTCATTTGGCGGTGGTGAAGTATCTGGTCGAGAAAGGGGCCAGCCTCACGGCAACCGACAGACACGGCTACACGCCCCTTCACGACGCAGCGAGAAGTGGTCGTTTGTTGGTGGTGAAGTATCTGGTCGAGAAAAGGGCCAGCCTCACGGCAACCACCAACTACGGCCAGACGCCCAAAGATTTGGCCAGCAATCAAGGCCATACGGCGGTTGTGACCTACCTGGAGTCTGTAGGCGGGTAGTCCCGATTTTTCCTCTCGCCCTTTTTAGGCCCGTGACCTACTGCTGGTCGCGGGCCTTTTGTTCTACTCTCCCATCAGGTTTTTAATCGACAAGGTCGTGCAGCCCAAGTTGTGGCATTTGGCGAGGGAGACGTTGAAAAAGAAGGCGCAATCGGTCACTTCCCGTACAGGGGATAGTGCTCGTACACCACGCCGGCGGCGACCTCGACGACGCGGGAATCCTCGTCGGCGTTCATTTCTGCGAGCCGCACCCCCCGCTCCTCGGCCATGGCGCGATAGCCGCATAGTTCCCAAGTGTGCCCGGCCGCGGCGTTTTCCCCGGACTAGCCATCGGCAACCACCATGCGCTCGGCGGGTACGCCGCGGTCGCGCAGGGCGTCGAGCAGGCCGCCGACAAATCCGGGGTGGGTGATGACGCGCTTTTCCGGTGGATAGAGCACGGTGGCGTTGGGCTCGAGCAAGATGGTGCCGGCCGCCCAGTGGCACTCAACCGCGTGAACCGTCGGGTCGCCGGCCCCGGACGGGGAATGGGGCCGCGTTCCAAAGAGGGTGCCGCCGGTTGAGTTCCAAGGCCGCCAAGCCGAAAATGCCCGCTCCTACAATGCCGACGCGCAGGGCGGCCAAGGCTAGATATTCTCAGGAAGCGTGGCGCTCGCGGATTTGCAGCAGGGCCGGCAGCAGGGTGACGGACGTGATAAAACAGGACCCCAAGCCCACCAGCGAGAGCACGCCAATCGACGTGAGCGCCGGGTGGATGGCCGGCACCAATCCCGAGAAGCCGACCATCGTCGTCAGCGACGTAGCCAACAGCGCGACCCCGGTCGTGCGCAACACCAGCCGCAGCGAGCCGCGACCGACTTCTTGGTAGCGGTGGAAGATGTGGACGCCGTTGTCAACGCCCATGCCGATGATGGTCGGAAAGGCCACCATGTTGAAGAGGTTGAGCTTGATGTCAAACGCATACATGAAGCCCACGACCCACACCAAGGCGTTCAAAAGCGGCGTGAGCACCAGCAGGGTATCGACGAAACTCCGCAGGTCAATGAGCAGCATCACCGCGACGACCGCGAGCGTGAGGATCACGGCGAGGGAGCTGTCTTCGAGCATGACCTTGACCATCTCGGCGGCGATGATGTGCGAGCTAGAGGCTATGTAAGTAGTGCCCGTCGGCGTTTCAATGCGGCTGATTTCCTCGGCAAAGCGGATGGCGTCTTTCCCGTCCCTGAGCTCAACCGCCGCGTTGATCGCCACGAAGTTGAGGATGTTGCCCGCCTTGTCCTTGAACTCGTTGGTCAAGTCCGCGGGCAGGTCGTAGAGCGTTAGCTTCTCCACGTCGAGGTACGGGCGCAGCGAGTCCAATTTGGTTTGCTCGCTCTCGCTGAACAGGCCCTCTTCCCGGTCGAGCAAGGCGCGAATGTCGGCAACAAGTACCAGCTTGTCGTCTTGGTCTTGCGGCAGCGCGGAGTACACGCTCTTGACGCTGAGGACCGTGGAGGAGTCGCCGTGAGCGGCCTTGATGTTCTCGACCGTGCGAACCACCTCCATGGCCTCGTCGTAGCTTTCGGTCAAGACGATGGCCGGCGAGCGGCCCTCCTTCAGGCTCTGGGGCAGGCTCCCCTTGTTCATACTGGGCGGCGGCGCGGGCTTGAGCTTGCTGAAGTCGTATTCAAATTCCAAAACGCTGAGGTGGTACAGCGAGTACCCGGTGATCACCGCACCTATCAGCAAAGTAGCCCAAGGCTTGGGGTAGCGACCGGTGCGCCAGAGGACGCTTCGCTTGCGGATCGGGATGACCCAGCGCAGGCGCTCGGCGAGGACGATAAAGGCCGGGCATATCGCGACCATGGCCACCAGCGAGAACAGGATGCCGGTGCCCACGATAAAGCCGAACTCCGAGAAGCCCTTAAAATCCGTCAACAGCAGCGAATAGAAGGCGACCGAGGTAGTGAGCGCCGTCGTCGTAAGGGCCTTGCCTGTGTGCTTGACGGTCACGGTCAGGGCCTGTTCGATGTCCATGCCTCGGCGTCGGGCCTCTCGGTAGCGGGCGAAGATGTGAATGCCAAAGTCGATGCCCAACCCAAAGAGGATGGCGAAAAGCCCCACGGTGATCATGTTGAGGCTGCCGATGACCAAGTAGGTGACGCCAAAAGTCCAAGTCAAGCTCATCAGCAACGGCAAGGTGATGAAGAGCGAGCCAATCACTTGGCGGAAAAGCAACGTGATGAGCAGGAGCACGCCGACGATGCTGTACAAGGCCGTTGACTTGAGGTCTTGTATAATAATCGTTAATTGGTTGGCGCTGTTTTGGAAACTGCCCTTGTACACGCATTCGATGCTGGGGTGAAAGCGCTCCGGGCCGATGGCGGCAATGGTCTCGTCGAGATGGTCGATCAGGGCCTGTGAGAAGGCAACATCCGTGGTAAGCCCGGCCGGATAGAGCCGGAGGATGACGCCGTTGCCCTCTCGCGTGATGACGTACTGGCGGTATTGTTCTGCCACCGCGGTCGCGGCACCGTCCTGCTGGTACTTGGCCTCGATATCCGCAAAGTCGAGCACCTGCTCTTCCTCGTCGTCAAAGGCAAAGTAGAGCGGCGATTGCTTGAGTTTTTGCAACTCTACGTGCTCGTCGAGGCGGCGGCTGATTTCTCGCAGGTCCTCTAAGTCCATGTAGAGGAGCCGGTTTTTTTCGAGGAGTTCCTTTTTGCTGTCGAGGCGGCTCACTGAGCTGATCAGCGGGCTGTGTTCGAGCGAATCGGCCAAGACTAACATGAAGGAAACGGCCGCGCCCAAGTCGTCGCTGGTAATGACGACCATCAGCGGACCGATGCCGCCGATGCGGGCCTTGATGCGGTTGAGTTCGCTAACGCTGACGTACTCGTCGGACAGGAGGTCGGCGAAGTCGGTCTTGATGTTTTTGGCCAGCTTGGCGGCGAAGAACCCGGCAAATACCGACAGCACCGTGGCCAGCGCGATTATGCCGATGTAGTGGTGGTAGATGTAGCGGACCAAGCGCTGGTGGCTTATGGGCATGGCGGAGGGTTAATCCTCGGTTTCGCGCAGGCGGGCCAACTGCTTGTCGAGCTGGGCGATTAGCTTCTCGTAGCCATTCTTCTCAATGTAGCGGGCATAGCGCCGCCTGTTGCCCTCGGCCGTGCTGACGCCGTCGATGACCAAGTCGTATATCCGCCACAAACCCTCCACCCGATGGAGCTTGTACTCGATCTCTATTTGCTCGCGCCGCACGGGTGCCATCGCTTGGACGACGGCTGCGTCTGCTTGCACCTCGGCCGACTCGTAGCGGATCTCGCCCTCTCGGTAGTAGCGGGAGAAGCTGGCAAAATTCTGCTCGCGGATGATGCTGCTGAAGGTTGCGGCGAAGTGGTCGCGCTCGGCCGGGGAGCGTTTTTCCCAGTGATCGCCCAAGGCGAGGCGGCTCAATTCCCGAAAGTCAAAGGCCGCATTGATGTGCTTTTTGAGTTTTTCCCGCAGGGCCGGAGGCAGCGAGTCGGCCGGTGCCGCGGCGAGGATGGCTTGCACCTCGGCGTCGTGGTCCTTGAGAAAGGCGATGGGGTCGTCCTCTGCGGTCGCGCTAGCAGCCGCCGCGCCGCAGAGGGTGGCCCACGCGGCGCACCATAGCATTTTCATTGCGAATTCTCCTCTGCGTACGCGCCGTTGGGAACGGGGAGTCCACCGCAGTAGTTGGCGACGCGCCCGCCGTCAAAGGCCTGGCGCGTCCAGACTCGCAGGTCTGCGTAGTACGCTTCGGCGTACGAACGGGTTGAGTTGGCGTCTGTTAGCAGCCCCAAGCCGATGGTGCGGCCGGCCGGCCGGCCGCCGAGCTTTGCTCGGTGGTGTTTCTCCAAATCAACGACCTCAAAGGTCCATTTGCCCAAGTTGGTCGCGCCGCTTTCGACGACGAAAAACCAAGGCCGGAATATCTTGTCGCGCCTCCCCACCGTGCCTTCGGGCAGGGTCGTGCTCCACACGTATTTGAGCTGTTTGGGGACCCCCAGCCAATTCTTGGAGAAGATGACGTACACGCCGGCCGCGCTGTCGTTGGCGTCGTCGAGGAACTCGTTGCCGCCCAGCGGCAAAGCCGCGGCCCGCCAGCACCAAGTCATAATCGGGTACTGGCGAGGATTCCAGTGGATGAATTTTCCCATGATGACCGAATGGCTCGAATCGCGCGCCGCCATGTAGCGCCGCGGGCGGCCCTCTATGCGGTAGAGCACGGGTTTGTGGCGGTCCTTTTTCTTCCACGGCCCCCAGTCCATGGGCTGCGACCCATTCCAAGTAGCGGCGAAGTCGTCGAGGACGACAAACTCGCGCTCGGCTAGCCGGGCTTCGAGCACCTGCGGAGAATAGCGACCGTCGAGGATAGCCTTGTAACGCCGTCGATAGTGGTCGGAGATGGGCTGACCGTCAATTCGCAACTCGACCGCTTTCCACGTTCCGGCCACTGAGATCAAGTCCGCCTCAATCGCGACCGTGCGATCTGCAAACAGAGCGCGGAGCACGGCTCGTCCCTGCCGCTTGTTCACCTCGAAACGCTTTATTTGCACTTCGTCCAAGCCGGCGGTCTGGGCGACCAGATCCGCGCTGAGGCGGTGCTGGTACGCCCGCAGTAAGCGGCTGCGGTGGTGTTCGACGAGGTCCTTAAAGCGCGGGGGAGGTAGCAGGTCCTTGTACGCATAAAGCGACTTTGCCAGATAGCCCCGAAAGGTCGCCGCGGCCAACGAATCCAACGCCAGATACTCGCTCACTAGCCGCTCGGCCGTTTCGGTACGCGGCTCCCCCGGGTCGAGCAGTGCGTTTAGCTGGTCCGCGCTTGCGAACAGCCCGCTCGCGTCCGCCCGCCCATCATCCGGGCTAACCAACCCCAAAGCCAACAGCAGGGCCGCGCTAAGGGGTTTCATCGCGCCGGATCAGTTCGAGGCCGCCCGTGGTCTTTTCGAGGCGGGCGACGCTGAGGTTGAAGTCGTACAGGGCTTCGCCGTAGCCTTGTTCGCGACCGGCCCAAGTCTCAAAGGCGGCGATCAACTCGCCGATGGTCTGCGGGTCGAACTCAAAATCGTCTCGGGCTTCCCGCAGCCACTGCCGGGCCAATTGCCGACTCTTGCGCGCGTCTTGCAAATCGCGGTCGGCGCGGCGATAGTCCAAATAGGCGCGGCGGACATCTAAGCGGATCCCCTCCTGCGCGCCCGGTACGCGCGCTTCGAGCGCGCGGTATTCGGCGCGGGCCCTATCTACATCCGCTGCCAACAAGTGCCATTCCAAGGATTGCCGCACCCCGAT
The DNA here is from genome assembly GCA_958295495.1 of uncultured Latescibacterota bacterium. Classification (GTDB taxonomy): domain Bacteria; phylum Latescibacterota; class UBA2968; order UBA8231; family UBA8231. Next base: position 3,192,558 of record OY282352.1, on the reverse strand, counting down.
GAAGACGCCGCCGTTGAAAAAGTTGAACTCATCTTTGACGAATGGGTTCCGCTGGTCGGTGCGCCCAGGGGCCACGGCGTAGCGCAAGCCGCCGCCGATGAACACTTGGGGCTGGTACGCGGCGCGAGCGGCTTGCGCGAGGGCCTGTTTGGCGGCGAGGCCCGCTTGCAGCTTGCGCCATTCTGGTCGCCGGCCGACGGCCTGTGCGGCCAACTCGTCTAAGGGCGGCACCGAGGCCGCCACCGGCGCGAGGCCCTCGGCCCTAAGCAGGAGCGGCACTTCGCTGGGCAAGCCCGTGCGCCAAGCGAGTGCAGCCCGCGCCAAGGCCAATTGGTCGCCGACCTCGCGCTGCTGCTTGGCCAAGTCGAGCTGGGCCAGCCGCAGCTTGTAGCGGTCGGATGGCGAAAGCGCGGGATCGTCGTCTAACTCCTCGGCTCTGCTGGCCAGTTCCTCGCTCACGCGCTGCGCCAAGTCGCTTAGGTCTTGGGCCAACAGCAGCCCGTAGTACAGCTCCTTGACTGCAAAGGCCACGTCCAACTGGGTCTGCGACAGGTCGGACTGCTCCACATCAACCCCTCGGTTGGCGGCCTCGTTTAAGTGGCGGCCGAGGCTAAAGGGATACAGCGGCTGCACAAGTTGCAGTTCGGTGCGCACAAAAGGCCCCAAGGATGGGATGCCCGTGGTATCGGCGGGCGGGTTGAACACATTGCCCATGGCGTCTGGGACTAGGCCGCTTTCGCCGTCGATGCGCAGGCGGGGGAGGAGCTTGGCGGCTGCGGCTTGGCGGCGACGGGCCGCAGCCGACTCGACCTTCCAGCGGCCGCTCGCAACGTCGCCATCGTACTCCAAGGCGCGGTCGATAAGCTCGGTCAGCGTCCAGCACTTGTCGGGCATTTGGGCGCGGGCCGGGAGGGCGGGCAAGCAGATGGCGAGGCCCCAAATCCCTAGCCATAAGGGGGCACAAATTTGCATGCCAGTGGGAAATCTCAGCGGAGGAAGAGGCGAAATCCGCGGTAATAGCGCGGGTCCGTCATTTTTATAACTTGTTAAAAATAGTTAAGTTAATATACAGGCTAAGCAATTTAGCGTCAATGCTCGCGCCGGTCTGCTTCTTGGATTATACAACACCCAATCCCTATGTTTTATGCACCTATGTCTTCTTTGAAATGCGCGAATAGGCGAGCGCAATGCAGCCGACTTTAGTCGTCCGCGAGGCCTGCGAACACAACCTGCGCGCCGTCTCCTTGGACCTGCCCCACGAATCTCTCGTGGCCGTCAGCGGCCCGTCCGGGTCGGGCAAGACTTCCCTCGTATTGGACACGATTTACGCCGAGGCGCGCCGGCGCTTTCTCGCAGCACTGGACCAAGGCGGCGGCTGGCGCACCTTGCGCGTACCCAAAGCCCGTCGCATCGACGGCTTGGCCCCGGCCCTCGCGCTGGCCGGGGGGGCCGGCCGCCAGAGTCCGCGGGCTACGGTGGCGACCCTATCCGGCTTGTACGATCTGTTGCGCCTGCTCTTTGCCCGCGTCGGTCGGCCCGGCTGCCTCCACTGCGGTGGGCGGGTGCAGACGCATCGCTTTGAGGAAGCAAACGAAACGGCTGCGAGCATGCCGGCTGGCACTCGCCTGATGATTCTCGCGCCGCGCCGCCGGCAAAAGGACGAGACGCCCGAGCAGGTACTCGCGGCGATCGATCGCGCCGGCTACCGCCACGTGCGCCTCGATGGACGAGATATGTTGCTGGAGGACATCGCGCCTGCACGCATCGCCCGCGCCCAACACCTTTCTGTGGTCGTCGATCGCCTCGTCGTCAAAAAGGATGTCGCGCGCCGCTTGCAAGGGTCGCTGCAAGCGGCCTTAGAGGCCGGCGACGGCCAAGTGGTACTTTCTACCCCAGATGCAGGCAGCGATCTAATTTTTGCGGTGCGACCGGCGTGCTCGGCCTGTGGCGCGCCCTTCCCAACCATAGAACCCGCGCTGTTTTCCTTTAATAGCGCGGCCGGGGCCTGTGCGGCGTGTCGGGGCCTCGGGGTGCAGAGCGGCTCGAGCAGCGAGCAGGTCTTTGCCGATGGACGGGCCACGCTCGAAGGGGCACTGGGTCCCCTGTGGCACGACTTTGGGCACGGCGATTTGCGCGACCGCTTGCAAGCCTTCTGCCGGCGGCACCAAGTCGATCCCGAACAGCCCGTGGGCGACTGGCCAGGCCAAGCGGCCGCCCGGCTGTGGCGCGGCGAGGGCCGGCGGGGCCGGTTTATCGGGCTGGAGCGCTGGCTGGAGCGCGTCGGCGCCAAAGCCCAAGGCGAGGAATTGGCTTGGCTGGAGGAACGCCTCGACGACGCGCCGTGCCCTAGCTGCGGTGGGACGCGCTTGCGGCCCGAATCCCTCGCGGTGGAATTGGGCGGGGCCTCAATTGCCGCGGTCGGCGAGTGCGCGGTTGCCGCCGCGGCCGAGTGGCTCAAAAGCCTCGAGTTCCCCGCGACTACGGCTCCCGTAGGAGAGGCCATCCGCGCCCAGATCCGCCGCAGACTAAGCCTATTGCAAGAGCTGGGGCTGGAGTACCTGCAACTGAACCGCCGCGCCGACACCCTGTCGAGTGGGGAGTTCCAGCGGCTGCGCCTCGGGTCCGCCCTGTCGTCGGGCACCACGCAGATGCTCTACGTGCTCGACGAACCCAGCGCCGGGTTGCACGCCCGCGACGCCGCCCAGCTCCTAGACGCGCTGAGGGCACTGCGCGACGCCGGGAACTCCGTGTTCCTAATCGAACACGACGCCGCGCTCTTGCGCGGGGCCGACTGGCTGATCGACATGGGGCCGGGCGCGGGAATGGCCGGAGGGCGGGTCGTGGCCGAGGGTACGCCGAGCGAAGTGGCCGCGGCCGCGTCTTTGACTGGACGCTATCTGCGCGGGGCCCTGCAATTGCCGCGCACCCGAGCGCGCCAGCCGCAGGGGTGGTTGGTGCTGGCCGGTGCCCGCGGCCACAACTTGCGCCAACTCGAGGTAAAATGGCCGTTGGGGACCCTGACCTGCGTGACCGGGGTTTCCGGGTCGGGCAAAAGCTCGCTGGTCGGCCACACCCTGCATCCGCTCTTGGCGGCCAAACTGCACGGCACCCAACGGCGACCCCTGCCCTATGGCTCTTGCACTGGGGTTGAGCAGATAGCGCGCGTCGTGGCGGTTGATCAGCGGCCCATCGGCCGCACCGCACGCTCGAATGCGGCAACCTACACCGGGTTGCTAGCGCCGATTCGCCGCCTGTTTGCCGACCTGCCCGAAGCCCGCCTGCGGGGCTACCGACCAGGGCACTTCAGCTTCAACGCCCCAGAGGGTGCCTGCGACCAGTGCAAGGGCCGGGGTGCATTCGACGATCTCGAAGTCGTCTGCCCCTCTTGCAGCGGACGGCGCTACCGAGCCGAGGTCTTGGACGTGCGCTTCCGCCAGCACCACATCGCCGAAGTGCTGGAGATGAGCGTGGCCGCGGCGAGCGCGTTTTTTGCGGCCGTGCCCCAAGTCGCGCAGCGGCTGGAGACCCTCGCGGAAGTGGGCTTGGGGTATTTGCACCTCGGCCAGCCGGCGACCAGTTTCTCCGGCGGCGAAGCCCAGCGGGTTAAGCTGGCGGCCGAACTGGGCCGCTCGCGCCAAGAGCACGCGCTCTACATACTCGACGAGCCGACCGTGGGCCTACACTTGGAGGATGTGCGCTTGCTGCTCGCCCTGTTGCAGCGCTTAGTTGACGAGGGCAATACCGTCGTGGTGGTTGAACACCACCTCGAATTCATCGCGGCTGCCGACTGGGTCATCGATTTGGGGCCAGAAGGCGGCCAAGCCGGCGGGGCGATCATGGCTTGCGGCCGCCCCGAGGAAGTGGCCAGCGCGGCCGGCTCCCACACGGGCGCATACTTGCAGCAGTTGTTTGCCGCGCAGGGTTGATCTAACCGAGGAGACTTTCATTATGGACGTACCAAAAATACAAGCCTATATGCAGCAGGAGGGGATCGGCGCTTGGTTGGTGTACGATTTTCGCGGCGGCAATCCGGTCTTGTGGCAGCTTTTGGGCCAGCGGCGGCAGACGACCCGGCGCGTCTTTCTCATCGTGCCGGCCGCGGGTGCGCCGCGCCTGCTCGGTTCGGCGGTTGAGCCGCAGGCCCTCGCCGGGCTGGACGTGGAGATCGCTCATTACGCTAGCTGGGAACAGCTCCATGCCCTGTTGCACGATGCGGTGGAGGGGCTGTCGCAGGTGGCCATGGAGTACTGGCCCGGGGGCGCACTGCCCACAGTGTCTTGGGTCGATGGCGGAACCTTAGATCTGGTGCGATCCCTCGGCCCCGAAGTGGTATCTTCGGCCAATCTGTGCCAAGTCGCCTTGGCCACGTGGAGTGCGGACGCGCTCGCCTCGCACCGCGACGCCTGCCGCCAAGTGGCCCAAGTCAAGGACATGGCCTTTGAGTACATACGCCGCCAGCTCCACACCGGCCTCACCGAATTCGACGTCCAGGCGTTCATCGCCGCCGAACTGGAGCGGCGCGGCCTCGACATGGGGCATCCGCCGATCGTCGGCGTCAATCGCAACAGCGGCAATCCGCACTACGAGCCGCGTGCCGACGCGGCCGCGGCCATTGGGCCGGGTGCTTGGATCCTCATCGACCTATGGGCGCGCCACCCCGGCGAACAGCACGTATTTGGCGACATCACTTGGGTCGCCTTTGCCGGCCCGCGCGTACCAGCGGCCCACGCCGAGGTCTTTGCCGCGGTGCGCGAAGCACGCGATTTGGTGCTGGCGCGGCTCGCCGCCGCTTGGCGCGCTGGCGAAGTGCTGCAAGGCTGGCAGCTCGACCGAGTGGCGCGCCAAGCCATGACAAGGCGCGGCTTTGGCGAGCAGTTCGTCCACCGCACTGGGCACAGCCTCGGCCCCGGACCAAGCATCCACGCGCTGGGTGCGAACCTCGACGACCTAGAGACCCACGACGCCCGGTCAATCCTACCGAGCACGGGCTTTTCCGTGGAGCCGGGCGCGTACCTGCTGGAGTTTGGCGTGCGGCTCGAAGTCAATGTGTACGTGAATCCAGAGACCGGACCGGAAGTTACGACCCCCATCCAAAACGAAGTCGTCCTCTTGCTTTGAGCCTCGCAATCGCCCTAGTCAGCGGTGGGCTCGACTCCTGCGTCGCCGCCGCCATTGCCGCCCGCCGCGGCCCCCTCGCCTTTCTCCACTTGCGCTATCGCCAGCGCACCGAAGGCCGCGAATTCGCAGCGTTTACCGCCCTCGCGGATCACTTTCAGGTGGAGCCCCGCCTCGTGGTGGACGTCGAGTACATGCGCCAGATCGGCGGCTCCAGCTTGGTCGATGCGACCCAGCCCATCCCCGAAAACGAGGCCGCATCCGGCCTGCCCACCACCTATGTCCCCTTCCGCAACGCCAACTTGCTCGGCGTGGCCGTGGCTTGGGCCGAGGTCATTGGCGCAACCGACATCTACATCGGCGCCCACCAAGCCGAGAGCCAGTACCCGGACTGTCGGCGGGAATTTTTCGCCGCTTATGAACGCATGGTCGCGGCTGGTACTGGCCCGCAGACCCGGCTGCGTATCCAAACCCCGCTCATCAGCTACGACAAAGCCGCCATCATCCGCTGCGGCCTAGCACTCACCGCCCCCCTGCACCTGACCTGGTCCTGCTATCAGCGCGAAGACCTCGCCTGCGGCCGCTGCACAAGCTGCCGCGTGCGCCGGGCCGGCTTTGACCGGGCCGGGGCCGACGACCCCGTGCCCTACGCCTCTATTCCAAGGAGCTAACCCATGCTAATCGGCTACGTCAGCGACGAACGCTACATCGCCCTGCACGACGTGCAACTCGAACTTGCCAACCCACATTAGGGTACGCGGACGGAACGGCGGACACTCCAAACGGAAGAAGAATTGGAATGGCTAGACGCAAGCCATATACAATAGTAAAAAAAGAGAATCAGATTCGCGCCGCGCACGTCCGCGGCATGGGCGACATCGTCTTCAAGGGTTTCCAGTGTCTGAATAGTGCCTGTCGGGAATTTATCTTCGTCCGCCAAGATGAACTCGGCGACGACTTTGAACTCGTCTGCCCAAGCTGCAAGCTAGCTATGCGTTCAGGCGACGAGACTCAGTTTTACGAGTACAAACTGATAGACCAGAGAGACGACCCTATTACCGAAGAAGGCTCGTTTTCCATTCTGCACAACGAATACATCGCGGAAGCGCAAGAATACAAGTACTGCATTATCTGCAATACGATTAAACCATTTGCTTTGTTTGACCACCACAGATCTCGCAAGTCAGGACGACAGGGTGAGTGCAGGCTGTGCAAAAAAATTTACAACTCTATCAAGAACAAAACCCGGTTGACGGATCAACACCGCGAAGCGGCGCAAAAACGACGAATGTACCTAGATATTTCTGTGAGTACCAAGATCAATAGCGAGGAAACCTACAAGCGGTTTGGCTATCGCTGTTTCAAGTGCCAAAAAAACCTGCGAAAAGCCGGTGCCAAAGAACGGCCTCTCGATCACACATTGCCCGTTGTCTATTTATGGCCTCTAACAACTGAAAATGCGACGCTGCTGTGTCGCGAACACAATAGCGAAAAATCGAACCAATGGCCTTCGGACTATTACTCGGACGACGAACTGAAAAAACTCGCAATCCTGACAGGTATTCCGTACGATACACTCGCTGGTCCAGCCCATTATAATCCTATAGCAATTGAACGTCTCAAGACTACTGAACAAGTCGATTCGCTGCTGACCAAATACTCAGCTTATATGCCGGAAATCATCAAGCTACGCAATCGGATTTTGGAACGCGAATGCTTTGACTTTTTCGCTCATTCCAAAGACATTTCGCCCGCTTGGATTCGCTGCGCCAATCAGGAATACCAGCGAGTGATCAGCCAGCAAGTGGGAGCTAGTACAAAACCAGATACTGGTGCGACGTAACCGTCCCCTTATCGCGGATGCCATGCGACTCGCAGTGGGCGACGCTCTCGTCGAAAAAATCCGCTGAGCGAAACCACCGTTTACTGAGCTTACATAAGTGAGCTGCCATATCACATTTAATGCTTTTGCCCAAGTGCAGAACGAAGACGCCATTTGCCTTGAGTCGTTCCCTTGCCTGACGCAAAATCGGGATATATACGTCAAAACTCCGCTTTTGTTGTTCGTCGATAAAAATAGCTGGGCAGGTGGCAAAGTCACGCGCCGACCAACCGGCAAACCACAAGCGCAACCAGTTGGCCAGATAAAAGCGGGTGCTGTCGAAGAAAGGCGGCGACGTAATCACGGCATCTAGCTGATCAACCTCCTGCGGCCACCAACCTGCCGCATCTTGGAAGAATATCTTGCCAGGCCGAAAGGAGGCGGGCAACTCTTCGTTTAAACTCCGCTGCACCTTTGCATTCAGACGATCAACTAGCCCTCGGTACTCATAGGGACCGGTCGGTTTGTAGGGCGTCAGCGGATGCGAGCGGCGACTGAGGGCATAGGGGCGATTGCCGTGCAAAATGTGCAGCAGCGCGGCAAACACAAAGTGCTCATCAGGTGTGCGCGGCGGCTGGACGTGGAAATAGCGACGGGCCAAAATGATTTCGCGCAAGGTTTGCGCTTCGTAATAGTCGGCAATTTTGCCATTGAATCCGAGGTGCTTGACTTCGGCGATTTCCCGCTCGGTAACCATGTTACCGGCAATAAAATTTTGCACTATTTCTACAACTGTCGCACAACCCTGTTCGCTGGGACGTTGCACCTTCGCGCTGGCAATGGCAAAAGCAGCCGGGCTGATCTCAAAACCATAGGCTAGCTTGTCGGCCAATGCCGCTTCAAATGGGATGGTACCAACACCTGCAAAAGGATCCAATACGCGCCCCCCGGCCGGAACGAATGTCCGTACCAAGTGATGGGCGATAGCCGGTTTCAGCTTCCCCGGATACGAGCACAGAGAGTGCCAAGCGTGCCCCCAGTTGCGTTTTGTAAAGGGTGCTTGCTGGTGGGGCAGGTTTTGCTTGCAGCGATCCCATTCGGTGCGCCAAGCTGGAATCCGTTCTCTTGCTCTTATATTGTAGTTCCTTAGTCGCGAACTACACTTGAAAACGAGCAAGGATTGTTTTAGCAACATCCCGCCTCTCGATTTGCGTCGTCGCAGCGTTACGTCATCCGTTTGCACAAAGCCCAAATTTTGCAAACACGCGGACAACAACTGATCGACGGGAACGTGGATGCCGGCGTAACACGAGTCGCCAATATCAATCGCCACCGTCGCTTCTGAAGCTAAATGCGAGCGAATTGCCTGAAAAACACCGGTCATCTCGCTAAAATAACAGGCGATCATGCGGGGAATGCGAGCGTCGTAACCCTCCTCGGCGAGCAGTGCGACAATTTTCTCCACATCTGGATGCGACGAAACTGGGGCTTTTGCAACGGTTACATCGTTGATTCCAGCCGTCAAAGAAGCGGCACGAAACCTCGCCAGATCCTCCTTTCCCTTTAAGCAACGCAAGAACCACAACTCTATTTTTGTGTTGCGAAAGTAATTTGTTCCGTTCACATAAGGCGGGCTGGTTATAACAGCATCTACACCGAGCGGCGGCACCTCACCTAATGATCGTGCATTTTCACAGATTAGCAGCGGCTCCATTCGTAGGCCGCGCACATCCTCGCGAATATCGTGCGCGATGTGGTCGATATTCTGGCAGATACCTCCGACGAGTGGAACCGTTTGCCGCGCAAGTTCCTCGGGTGTCTTATAACGCAAATCACCTGCTCGTTTCATCAGAGATGCAGGGACGAGTGCCGCTAAAATCGCAACCGTAATTAAATCCGCTAACATCTGGTCCTCAAGGGCAACTTCATCAACCCAAGACCTCGCGCACAAAACTTGCTCGTAAATCGGCTCCGCAAAAAATAGACTATCGCCAAAGACCTGTGGGTATGCTTGCTGCAATGCGTGATCTCGCGGGAATTTTTCCAAGTGTGTCAGCGCGTCTTTTGCCTGCACGAGCGCACATGCCAAAGCCAACCGCCGCGTCGATTTCAATCGCCGGACCCGTATTTTAGTAGTGCTGATAAACTGCAAGACCGGATTTACCTCACAAAAATAGGCTGTTTTGTCGAGTTCGGCGGCGGTGAAAAACGTGGTTCCCGTTCCAGCAAAGGGATCGAGAATTACTTGGGCATTCGGAGCATATTTTTGCAAAATAGATGCCACAAATTGCGTCGAATATCCCTCTAAGTACGGATACCAGCGAGCAAACGGTTCTCGGCGTCCGCCCCTGAAAGTCACGGTCACTGGATCGAATAATTTGGCGTCGGCATCCATGATCGGCAGCGAAAGCTGGACGGCGCGTTCTCGCACTAGATGTATCGATTGTTTTAACTGGCGCAGGCAATACGTGTTTAACGGCAAGTCACTTGTTTCCGCATTCGCCACGAGTTCTCGATAATCGCCTCCCAACAACTGACGCAGTTCCGCACTGGAAAGATCCTTGACATATTCGTATAATTCCTGCGTCTTCTTGCCAAATGCCAAGGTCAACGACCGTTCCTTTGAAGTGGGAGCTGGGAGATTGGGAAAGTAAACGGCCTTGTATTTTTGACTCATGGATTTCATTTTCCTTCTTTTATTTTAGTATAGACTATCATATTATGGTAGCTTTGTCAAAATTAATTCAGTGTACAAAATCCAAGCCCAACGCTCCATGCCCAATGCCACTTCCCCGCCCGCTCTCGTCGTCCGCGTAGTCTGCGAGCACAACCTGCGTACTGTTGACATTGAGCTGCTGCACCAATTTTTGGTCTCCGTCAGCGACCTGGACGGGTCGGGCAAAACCTCGCTTATTTTGGATGCGATCTACGCCGAGGCGCACTGCCGTTTTCCCGCCGCGCTCGATCAAGGAAGCGGCTGACGTGCCCTGCGTATCCGACCTGCTATGCCTCCTGATTTGCCAGAGTTCGGCTTACGGCCTAGCACTCACCGCCCCCCTGCACCCGACCTGGTCCTGCTATCAGCGCGAAGACCTCGCCTGCGGCCGCTGCACAAGCTGCCGCCTACGCCGAGCCGGGGCCGACGACCCCGTGCCCTACGCCTCTATTCCAAGGAGCTAACCCATGCTAATCGGCTACGTCAGCGACGAACGCTACATTGCCCTGCACGATGTGCAACTCGAACTTGCCAACGAGGACCTGCACGTCGAAACCCGCTCGCGGGCCACCGGCGAGGTCTTCGCCGACATCCCCCCGGGCCCCTACACAGCGACCTTGCAAAAAGACGGCTTCGGCCCCAAGCGCGTACAGGTCGCCATCCACCCCGACCGACCGCACCACTTCCGCCTACTCGCTCATCACCTGCTCGGCTACGCTTGGCCCAAGTGGGTCAAAGCGGGCGAGCAAGCCGAGTTTCGCGTCCACTCACTCGAAGCCTACCGACTCGACCTGTGGCGCTACGGCTGGGAAAAAGAGCACATCCGCCCGCTGGGCTGGTTCGACGAACACGGGCCGCGCGCTACCATGCAGATTACCCCGGACGGCGACTACGCGCAGACCGGGGTGATGTGGAACAAGTTTGGTTATACCAGCCCCTCCCACAAACAGTTCGTGGCCGCGCCGGAACGCTCTGGCCTCTACTACTTCCACGCCCAAGCTGAGTCCGGCGCGTTCTTCTCCTTTCCTTGGATCGTCGCCCCGGCCGCCCCCAGCTCGGACATCGCGGTCCTCGCCGCCAACATCAACTGGAACGCGTACAACAATTTTGGCGGGCGCTCCAACTACATCCACCCCGACCGCTTTCCGCCCACGCCGACGATCAATGCCCGCCTAGAGTTGAAGCGCTACACCGACCCCGAGCACATCAACTACGACGCCGAGGACTACGCCCCGCTCTCTTTTGACCGGCCCGAGCCGATCAACCACATCCCCGAGGACGTCGAGATCACCGACCCCATCGCGGGACGCGCCGCCTGTCACGTAGCCCCGGCCGAGTGGCGATTCCTCGGCTGGCTAGAGCGCGAGGGCTTTGCCTACGACCTGTACGCCGAGACCCAATTGCACTTTGGCCAGCTCGACCTCAACCAGTACAAAGTCCTCATCATCACCACCCATCCCGAGTACTGGTCGCGCAAGATGTACTACGAGGTCAAGGAGTGGGTGCGCGAGCGCGGCGGCAAACTCATGTACTTGGGAGGCAACGGGCTCAACTGCGAGGTGGAATTGATCGACGAGCAGACCATGAAGGTTAAAAACGGCGACGCGCGCGTACAGCAGGCCAAAGGCTGCGAAAGCCGCTTTCACCAGTACAACGAGTCCGAGGCCAACTTGCTCGGCGTGGTCTTTACCCATCCGGGCATTATGACGGCCGCGCCGTACCAAGTCCTCGACGCGGACCACTGGATTTTCGCCGGCACGGGCGTCACAAACGGCGACGCCTTCGGCGCAGCCAGCCTGCACGAGCGAATACCCGGCGGTGCCTCCGGCCACGAGACCGACAAGACCTCGCCCTTTTCGCCCCCCGGCGTCGAAATCATCGCCCGCGGCCTCAACCCGGACCGCGGCGGCGCAGAAATCATCTACTACGAAACGGCGAGCGGCGGCGCGGTTTTTTCCGTTGGCTCCATCACGTATCCAGCCTCGATTCTCGTGGACGAGACCGTCTCGCGCATTACCGCGAACGTCATTGAGCACTTTGTCGCGGCATAGCCAAAGCACCCGTTTGGCCTTATCTTTAAGTGCTTTAGGCTGTTAGGAGACTAAATTTTCATGGCTACCGAGCCAAGCAAAAGCCTAGCGGTTTTTGCCAATCCCCATCCGGACCGCCACTACACAATTGAGCTAGAGTGTCCGGAATTCACTTCGATATGTCCCGTAACCGGGCAACCGGATTTCGGCACCATCCACATCCACTACGTGCCCGACCAGCAGTGCCTTGAGCTCAAATCGCTCAAGCTCTATCTGTGGTCCTTTCGCCAAGAAGGTGCTTACTACGAAGCGGTCACTAACACCATTCTCGACGATTTGGTGGCCGCCTGCGCCCCGCGGCGCATGACTGTAGTGGGAGATTTCAATGTGCGCGGTGGCATCTCCGCCGTTGTGACGGCCGAATTTGCTCCGCAGCCCTAAACCCCGGAGACATATCAACTTATCGAATGGAGACGACAATGGAAGAAGTACGCCAAGACGCCGCTGAGACGACAGTGGAAGAAGCATCGGAGGAAAACGGCAACCGGCAGGACCGGGCTTGGTTTCCCTACATCACCAAGGTGCAGTTCGAGCGATTTCTCTCGCGGCTGGAGAGCAAGATCCCCGACCAAATCGACCGCGACTACGTGCGGCCTATTATTCGCACCCCGTCGATGATTCACCGCTTTTTGCGCGGCATCGAATCCATGAACCTGACCGACCGCAACCAAAAGCCCACGGACCTGCTCTTGCGGCTAGTCCCACAGGAGACGCGCAGATTCGCGGTCGCCGAAGTGATCCGCGACCTCTACAAGGATTTGCTGCCGGAGTGGGAACACAGCAACGGCAACATGAGCGACGACGCGATTGTCGATTACTTCCGCACCCGCACCGGCATGGGGCGCGATTCGGCCAACAAGATGAAGATGTTTTTCAAATACCTCATCGCCGAAGCCGACTTTGGCGACCCCCGCGCCCCGCAAAGGGAAGCGGCCGTCGCCGAACCCGCGCCCCAAGACGAACGCCCCGCAGCACCCGAACCCGCGCCCCAAGACGAACGCCCCGCAGCACCCGAACCCGCGCCCGTCCCCAAGGAGCGTCCGGGGCGCGACGGACGTGCCAAGCGCGCTAGCTCCGAGCGACAAGAGCGTCCGGAGCGTCCAGAGCGACAAGAACGCTCCCTAACCGAGACGCAACGAGCCTATCTGGACACCCTCCAGTCCATGGTCCAGATCAACATTGACGGCGACTGGGACGAAGACATGATCCGCCTCGTCTTCGACCGCCTCGAGCGGCTCTTCGACCGCCTGCGGCGCACCTAAACCGATCCGTCGGCATCAATGCTATCCCTTGGCGAAGTCGAATAGGGCCGTCGCGGCGGCGGCGAGGTCGCCGCGTCGCCGCGGGAGAACACGCCGTGTTCAACATAAGTGCCCCGGCTGAGGGTCAGCACGGTGATGGTCTCAAAGCGGGGATTGACGATCCAATACTCGGAGATGCCCGCCGCGGCGTAGTCAGCGCGTTTGGTGATGAGATCCCGCGTCGGGTCATCCGGGCTGACGACCTCCACCATCAGGTCCGCGCCCAACCAGAAGCGGTCCTGATTGCGGGGGTCCGAGCGGTCGAGGAGCACCGCCAGATCAGGTTCGCGGAACTTGCCCTCGCGAATGCGCACCCGCAACCCGGCGAACAAGACGAACCCGCCGCGGAGTTCGAGGTAGGCGTCGAACAGGCGATTGAGGAATTGGAGGATGGCTTGGTGCATAACGGTGGGCCTGGGCAGTTCCTCGACATAGCCATCGGTGAATTCGAGCAAGCGGCGGGTTCGGTCCGTGAGCCACAGGTATTGCTCGTCGCCCCAAGAGCCTTGGGGTGGCATCGAGTCACACAGGAGGGCGTCCAGCGCATCTTGGGAGATGGTCGGTGCTTGCGTCATGGCGGGTGGAAGTATATCTGGCGCGAGCGGGCGGGGAGAGCTTGGCCCATGTCAAGGGTTCGAGCGAGGATATGAGCTTTGCCTCCCTGATGACCAATCCGACATTCTGAAGTAGGCCCCGCCCAAGATCGCAAAGCGGAACCGACCCGTCATCGTCTATCCCTCAAACCGCGCCATGGCCGCGAACTTGTCCTGCCGCTGGGCCACTAGCTCCTCTGGAGTGAGTCGCTGGAGCTCGGCTAGGGCATCTTGCACATGGCGTTTGAGCACGGCAGCAGCGGCATCCCAGTCGTGGTGCGCGCCGCCCAACGGCTCGGACGCGATGCGGTCGATGATCCCCTGCTGCTTCAGGTCTTTAGCCGTGAGCTTGAGGGCTTCGGCTGCCTCTTCTCTGCGCTCGCGCACCTTGAACAAGATCGTCGAGCAGCTCTCCGGCACAATCACTGAATAACAGGCGTGCTCCAGCATCAGGATCCGGTCGCCGACCGTGATGCCAATAGCACCGCCGCTGAAGGCTTGGCCGATGATGGCCACGACGATGGGCACGGGCAGATGCGACATTTCGTAGAGGTTGCGGGCGATGGCCTCGGCTTGGCCCCGCTCCTCGGCTTCAATTCCGGGATAGGCACCCGAGGTATCGACCAAGGTCAAGATCGGCAATTTGAACTTGGCCGCCATTTGCATCAGGCGTCGGGCCTTGCGATACCCTTCTGGATGCGGCATGCCAAAGTTGCGCTTTTGCCGCTCTTCGAGGTTGCGTCCACTCTGGATGCCGATGACCATCACCGATGTGTCGTCCAACCGCGCCGGGCCGCCGATGATGGAGGCGTCGTCGGCAAAGAGGCGGTCGCCGTGTAGCTCGGTGAAGTCGGACAGCATCCGCTCGACGTAATCGAGCGCGTACGGGCGGTGCGGATGCCGGGCGATTTGCACCCGCTGCCAAGGGCTGAGATCGGCGTAGAGCTCTCTGCGCTTCTTCGCGGCCTGTGCCTTGAGCTTCCGCACGTCCTCATCCAAATTCAAGCCATTGGTCTTGGCTTGGCTTTTTAGGTCGTCGATTTTCTTTTCTAGCTCGACGAGATCGCGTTCAAAATCGAGGTAAAACCCACTGTTGTTCACGGGACAAGGCCCCCTTAGGTTGGATGACGATGCGATGCGCAATTGGGCGTTCCAGGAACGCCCCTACATTCTTAATAGAGACGCCCTAAAATCTCTTCGACCCGGTCCATGGCTCGCTCGATTTGCTCCATAGAGGTCGCGTAAGAAAGACGAATGTGCTTCCGGGTGCCAAAGCCCGCACCCGGTACGCAGGCGACCTTGCCCTCTGCGAGCAGATACTCGCACAATGCCACTGAGTCGCGGACTTGGCCGCCGTAGTACGCGGCGACATCGGGATAGGCGTAAAAAGCCCCCTGCGGCAACGCGCATTCCACTCCCTCTATGGCGTTGAGTCGCTCGACCATGTAGCACCGCCGCGCATCAAAGGCTTGGCGCATTTCCTCAACCGACTCCTGCGGGCCATTGAGGGCCTCGACGGCCGCTTTCTGCGCCATGGACGAAGGGTGCGACACTTCCTGGCTTTGCACCTTGTCCATTCCGGCGATGATCTCCTCGCTGGCACCCGTGTAGCCGATGCGCCAACCGGTCATCGAATAGGCTTTAGACACCCCATTGACCACAATGCTAAGTTCCTTGGCCTCCGGACTACAAGCTGCAATCGAGTGGTGCTCGGCCCCGTCGTAGATCAGCTTCTCGTAAATTTCGTCGCTGAGCACATAGACCCCGTGCTCCACGGCCACCGCCGCCAAGCTCTCCAACTCCTCGCGGGTGTACACCGCGCCGCTGGGATTGGACGGCGAGCACAAAAAGAGCATCCGGGTGCGGGGCGTGATGACGGCGCAAAACTCGTCCGCGGTGAGCTTGAGGCCGTTGGCGGCTTGGGTCTCGACGATCACCGGCTCGCCGCCCACTAGCCGCGGCTGCTCCCGATAGGTCACCCAATAGGGCGTGGGGATAATGACCTCGTCCCCGGGGTTGACCAATGCCGCGACCGCCAAAAAGAGCGAGTGCTTGGCCCCATTGTTGACGATCACTTCGTCGGTTGTATAAACCAAGCCGTTGTCGCGCTCAAATTTGCGGCAGATCGCCTCCTTGAGCTCCATGATCCCCGACCCCGGGGTGGTGTACTTAGTAAAGCCCTCGGCAATGGCGCGGATGCCGGCGTCTTTGACGTTTTGTGGCGTATCGAAATCCGGCTCGCCCGCCGACAGGGAAATCACGTCAATACCAGCGCGCTGCATGGCCGCGGCCCGGGCCGAAATCTGCATGGTGACCGACGGCTGGACGCGCTGTACATTGTGCGAAAGTGGCATAGTTCCTCAGGTGGTGTATTCGGCGTTCAGGCGCACGTACTCGTACGTCAGATCGCAGGTGAAAATTTCAGCCGCGGCCTTGCCCATCGCCAAGTCGATGTCAATGGCCATTTCCTCCGCCTGCATGGCTGCGCTCAGTTTATCTTCGTCGAAATCGAGACCGGCACCGTTGCCGTAGATGTTGGTGCCGCACAGCGACACGTACGCGGTCTCGGGGTCGAAATCGACGCCGGCGTACCCCATCGCGCACAGAATGCGCCCCCAGTTAGGGTCGTTGCCAAACGCCGCGGTCTTCACAAGGCTTGAGTTGGCCACCGCGATGCCGACCTGTCTCGCATCAGCTTCAGTGGCGGCCCCGCGCACCGCTATGGTGATCAGCTTGGACGATCCCTCGGCGTCGCGCGCGATGGCTTGGGCCATCTGCCGGCACGCGTATTCAATGCCCTCGTATAGGCACTCGGCGTCGCGCTCGCCCAGCTTCTCTCCCGAGCCATCGCCATTGGCCATCAGGATCACCGTGTCGCTCGTGCTCATGTCGCCGTCAACCGTGATGCAGTTGAACGTGCGCTGTATGGCCTGCGACAGAAGTTCCTGCAGTTGTCCGCTGGACAAGGCCGCGTCCGTGGTTACCACCGACAGCATCGTCGCCATGTTAGGGGCGATCATCGCGGCCCCTTTGGCCATCGCCCCGACGACGGCGCGGCCCGACTCCAGCTCGACCTCGACGGCACAGCTCTTGGGAAGGGTGTCCGTGGTCATGATCGCCTCGGCGGCAGCACCGCCTTCTGCGGACAAGGCCGCGACGACCCGCGGGATGCCCGTTTCGATTTTGGCGATCGGCAGCGGCACACCGATCAAGCCGGTGGAGCAAACCAGCACCTCTTCCGTTTGCAGGCCCAGCTCGGCTGCTACTGAGGAACACATCCGTCGGGCGTGGTCCAAGCCGACATCGCCGTTGCAGACATTGGCGTTGCCGCTGTTGAGGATGACGGCCCGCGCCTTGCCGTCGGCGAGGTGCTCGCGGTCAATGGCAATTGGCGCTCCCTGCACCTTGTTGGTGGTGTACACCGCGGCGGCATTGGCCGGGCGCGTCGAATACACCAGCGCCAAATCCTTAGCGCCCGACTCCTTGATCCCGGTCTGGATGCCGGCCGCTTGGTATCCACTCGGAGAAGTGACCCCTCCTCCCTCGATAATTCTCATAGTGCTCACTCCGTTCCCGTCGCGCCGACAGCTAGTTCGGCCACCTGAATCCCGAACATAATGTTGCCGTCGTTTAGTATGTTCATCGCCATGCTCCTTTTTCTAGGTGGCGCAAGACCTCCATAGAATCGACGCCAACTGGCGAATCTAAGGTGCTTGAAATCGAGTACGTCAACGCCGCTCCTTTTTATCTAGTCTTGTACACTTCGCGCCGATGCCTAACAAACTGAACAACTATCTTCCGTTCCGTCTGGTCACAAATATAGAAAACGCGGTAATTGCCGACACGCAGTTTGAACCCACTCGGAAATTGTCCTGTAAGTTCTTCGGGCCTAATCGCCTCAAAGTTCTCGGCGAACCAACGCAGTCTGTTGAGTACGCGCTGCGCTACCCAAGCCTCTAAACGAGCTAAATGCGGCGCAGTCAACGCGCGGATGTTGAACGAATGGCCCGCCATTTCCCGCGCTTCAACCGCGATCAGGTCGGAGTAGTTGAGGCCCGGCAGATAGGCCAAGGGCGGGCCTCCCAAGAGCGACGGCACGACCGCGAACCGGCCGGCGCGCATTACACATCGCCAAGCTCACGCTGGCTCCACCTCCAAGGCCGCCACGTTGCGGGTCTCTTTGCTGAACTCTACCGCGATCAGATGCACCGGCCGACCCGACCCGCGATATTTGTCTGCGTAGCCCCGCGCCTGCAACTGCGCCAAGCCCGCACCCTCCGGGGCTGATTCCACCACCTTGAACTCGAACAGATACACGCTGGCGTTGAAAACTACTGCCATGTCAACGCGACCGTGACTACTACTGTCCTCTACCGTGATGTCCAGCCCCAGCGCCGCAAAGCAGGAATAGAACACGCTGGCGTAATAGCCCTCGTAGTCGGCGATGTTGTTCTTGGTGTGCCACTGGTAGGGGATGCCGGCGAAGAAGGCCTTGAACAGCGTTTCCAAGCCAGCGAAGTCGTTGGTCAAGAGCAGGTCGTACAGCCGGGCCCCGAACTCTGTCCCGTGCGACGGATTGTCCGCCAAGCGGTTCAGTAGGCTCTCGTTCAGGCTTTGCCGCACCTCCCGGTTGGGGTAGCCCAATCGGTAGTACATCCGCCCGCCACGGTCCTCTTCGTTCTGGATGGTGAGGTAGCCGGTCTGGAACAGCAGGGCCTCAGTGGCGATGTGGTCCACGTCAAAGGCGGACAGCAGCGCGTCGCTGCCGAGCATGCCGTCGAGCGCCAGGGAGCCGACCCGGCGTGCTACCAGCGTATCGAGCAGAAACGTCGGCGTGCCGGTCTCGAACCAGTAGGCCCCGAATCGGCGCTCGGCAAAGAGCAGGAGAATGTCGAAGGGATTATAGACCTTCTCCTCGCCCAGCCAGTTGTAGCCGTTGTACCAGTGCCGGATTTCCTGCCGATCCAAGCCGGGCAACTCCGGTGCGAACACCGCGTCCAAGTCCGCGTCGGTGTATCCGCACAGGGCCGAGTAGCGGGGAGACAGGGTGAGGTCTCTGAGATTATTCAGGCCGGAGAACAGGCTGACCTTGGAGAATTTGCTCACCCCAGTCAGCAGGGTGAACTTGACGTGCGCGTCGCTGTCCTTGATGACCGCATAGACGCCGCGCAGAAAATCGCGGTTAGCGCGGGCGACCTTTGGCGCGTCCAGCGCGTCCAAAATGGGCTTGTCGTATTCGTCGATCAGCACCGCGACACGCTGACCGGTCTGTTCGTGGAGTGCCTCCAGCAGATGGGCGAAACGCCCCGGTGCCGTGGCGTATTCGGAGGTCACCTGCGCCCGGCGTCCGATGGCGTCCAGTTGCGCCATGAGGTTCGCCTGTAGGTAGCCCGGCTCCTTGAAGTTGCCGCCGCCGAAGCTCAACCGCACGACGGGATGGCGCACCGACCAGTCCCAGCCCTCGTAGATGTCCAGCCCTTTGAACAGGGGCTCGTTGCCCTCGAACAGCTCCTTGAGGGTATCAATGAGGAGACTCTTGCCGAACCGGCGCGGGCGGGAGAGAAAGTAGTGCTTGCCCTCTTGCACCAGCCGCCGGATGTAGGCGGTCTTATCCACGTAGTAGCAGTGGTCCTCGCGAAGCTCGCGGAAGGTCTGAATGCCGATGGGCAGTTTGCGCTTGGCCTGCATGGCCGAACTCCATTCAACCGTTCATGGCAGTGCGACAAGGAGGCTCCTATCCCTCGGCATCGTCGAACAGGGCCGTCACGTCAACGGCGAAGTCACCTAACAGCGGCGAGGTCGCCGTATCGCCGCGGGAAAACGCGCCGTGTTCGATATAGATGTCCCCGGCGAGGGTGAGCACACTGACGGTCTCAAAGCGGGGATCGGCGATCCAATACTCGGGGATACCCACCTCTGCATAGTCCGTGCGTTTGGTGACGAGATCCCGAGCTGGATCGCCCGGGCTGACGACTTCCACCACCAAGTCCGCACCCAGCCAGAAGCGGTCTTGGTTGCGAGGATCCGAGCGGTCGAGCAGCAGCAGCAGGTCCGGCTCGCGGAACTTGCCCTCGCGAACGCGCATCCGCAATCCCGAGAACAAGACAATGCCCCCTCGAGGTTTAAGGTAGGGCTTGAACAGGTCATAGAGAAAGGCAAGGATGATTTGGTGCGTGGCGGTGGGCATAGGTAGTTCCTCGATACGGCCATCGGTGAACTCGACCAAGCGGCGGGTTTGGTCCGTGAGCCACAGGTATTGTTCGTCGCTCCAGCAGCCTTGGGATGGCATAATGTCGCACAGGAGGGCGTCCAAGGCGTCCTGAGAGGTCGTTGGGGTCGTTGCTTGGGTCATGGCGTCGTCCTCAACATAGATGGTGGAAGTATAACGCCCGGGGTGAGCAGGGCAGTTGGCACCAAACCGGCACTTCGCACAGCTTGAATCGACTGCGAATCAGGGTCAAAAGCACGTCCGCGTCGAGAAAATCATAGGAATAGAGATCGCCACTTCAGTATAGAACTACACGCCCCACACGATGATCGTGCGACGGTCCCGGCGCACCTCGCGGCGGAACACCTTCTCTTCCCAGCGCTTGCCTTCTGTGCGATCAAAGATAATCAGGTGACCAGCCTCGCTCCCGCAACGATCCATGTAGCCGACCGTCTGATCAAGGCCCCGGCAGATGGTGCCCGCCGAGCTCTGGCGTTGCCCTTCGTACCAGACCTTGCACTCAATGACGAACGCACTCCATAGCTCTGATGGACCATCGCCCACAGGCCACCGAATCAGCAAATCGGTGCGACCCCGACCCAAGCCGTATTCCCGCTCGAGCCGACCACCGCCGTTGACCACCCGCTGCAAAAACGCCTGTAGAATCAACTGTGGGCCGGCTTCTCGGTACTCGAACCGTTCCAGCCAGTGCTCGGAGTGCTCGCGAAAAAATGCTTGGAAGGCTGCGAGCAGTTTATCGAGGTTCAGGCCACCGTCGGCATTCACGTATCAGGGCAGAGGTCTTCCCCGTCTGCCGCGGCGCATGCAGCACGAAGTACCGTTCGTCCCGAATCATGTCGAGGATTTCATTGATATCCAACCTGTCCAGCGGTGGGATGACGTAGTGCTTGTCGGGCCGGACAGGGCCTTCTGTATTGAATCGGCGCACGAATCAAATATCCTCCTCAGCGGCGGTCGGGACAATGTCTCGATCCGTTAAAAAAAGTACAAGCCGGAATCCCACGCGAAGCCTTCCGCCACCAACGCCTGAAAGAGCACTTCCGTTAGACGGTAGGTGTGCGCCCGGTATCCGCGCGGCCGGCCGCCGGTGAACCCCGATGCCCAGCACGACGGGGCCGAATCAGAAAGACGTAGTGCTCGTCAAGCCATGAACACCAGCGCCAGCACGATCCACAATGCGGCGTACCGTTCCTGCAACCCACAAGAGCTGCTTATGAGCCTCCCGCCAGCGCGTCCTTCATCAACTTGTAGTGAAAGCTATCGGCCAGCGCGATCCAGCTCGCCTCGATCACATTCTCCGAAACCCCCACCGTCCCCCACACATCCTTGCCGTCTGAAGACTCGATCAACACCCGCACCTTGGCCGCGGTCCCGTCCCCGCTCGACAACACCCGCACCTTGTAGTCCTCCAAATGCACCTGCTCCAGCGCGGGGAACTCCTCCTCCAGCGCCTTGCGCAGCGCTTGGTCGAGCGCGTTGACCGGGCCATCGCCGGCGGCGACCGTATGGTACTCGGCAGCACCGATGGCGACCTTGACAATCGCCTCGGCTTCTTCGGCGCGTACCCCGGTCCTGCGGTTGATGGTGCGGAAGTTGATCAGCGTGAATAAGTCCTCGTACGTGCCTTGGACCCGGCGCGCCAGCAGCTCGAACGACCCCTCCGCCGCCTCGAACTGATAGCCCTCGTGTTCCAACCGCTTGACCCGCTCCAAGACCCGCCCCACCAGCGGATCCCTCTTCTCTATATCGGGCAAAAATCGCTGGAGCTTGCTGACGATCGTGGCCCCGCCCGCTTGGTCCGAGACCAAGAAGCGCCGCTCGTTGCCCGTGGCTGCGGGATCGATGTGTTCGTAGCAGCGCGGGTTCTTGGTCATGGCGTCGATGTGTACGCCCCCCTTGTGGGCAAATGCGCTCTCGCCGACATAAGGCTGGCGGTGGTCGTGGTACACATTGGCGATCTCGCTCAGGAAGCGGGAGAAGTCCATCAGGTCTTTGAGCCGCTCCTCGCCGAGGGTCTGGTAGCCCATCTTTAGCTCCAAGTTGGGCAGGATGGCGCACAGGTTGGCGTTGCCGCAACGCTCGCCATAGCCGTTGAAGGTACCTTGCACTTGCACCGCGCCCCGCTCCACGGCCACGAGGGTATTGGCCACGCCAACGCCGGCATCGTTGTGCGCGTGAATGCCAAAGGGAACCCGAACTCGCTCGGCGACCTGTTCGACAATTTGGCCCATCTCGCTAGTCAGAGTGCCGCCATTGGTGTCGCAGAGCACCAAAATCCGCGCCCCACCGCGCTCGGCCGCCAACAGCGTCTCGACCGCGTAGCCGGCATCGGCCTTATAGCCGTCGAAAAAGTGCTCGGCGTCGTAGATCGCCTCGCGACCGTGCGCGACCAGATAGGCGACCGAGTCCTCAATCAGCTTCAGATTTTCTTCTAGCGTGGTCTTGAGCACCTCGACGACGTGCAAAGTCCAGCTCTTGCCAAAGATGCAAACGCTGTCGGTCGCGGCCTTGAGGAGCGTGTTCAGGGTCGCGTCCTCCTCTGGGGCCACGCCGGCCCGGCGCGTGCTGCCAAAGGCGGTCACTTTTGCCTTTAGGCCCAGCTTCTCGACCTCCTGAAAAAAGGCCAGATCCTTGGGGTTGGTCGGGTTGGGCCAGCCCCCTTCGATGTAATTGACCCCAAGCGCATCCAGCCGCCGAGCAATCAGCAGCTTGTCCTCTAGCGAATAGGAAATGCCCTCGGCTTGGGCGCCGTCCCGCAGGGTGGAGTCATACACTTCGATGCGCATGGTGTCGCTCTCCTCCATCGCCCTAGGCGTCGGCGACGGCCTGGGCTACTAGGTCGCCGACTTCCGCCGTGGAATATCCCATTCTTCCCGCGCCCATATCGTCGAGTTTGGTCAGCGTCGAGACGATAGCGTCCTCCAAAATGCTGGCACCCTCGCGCTCTCCGAGCGTGTCGAGCATGAGCTGGCAAGCGCCAATGGCGGCCAGCGGGTTGATGACATTCTGGCCGGTGTACTTGGGAGCCGAACCGCCGATCGGCTCGAACATCGACACGCCTTCGGGATTGATATTGCCGCCGGCGGCAATGCCCATCCCGCCCTGGATCATCGCGCCCAAATCCGTGATGATGTCCCCGAACATGTTGTCGGTGACCACCACGTCGAACCACTCGGGGTTTTTGACCATCCACATGCAGATCGCATCGACGTGGGCGTAGTCGCGCTTGATGGAGGGATAGTCGGCCGCGCCGATTTCGTGGAACGCCCGCTCCCACAGATCGAAGGCATAGGTCAGCACGTTGGTCTTGCCGCACAGCGTCAAGGTGTTGTCCTTGTTGCGCCGCTGGGCGTACTCAAAGGCGTAGCGCAGACAGCGCTCGACGCCTTTGCGAGTGTTGATTGACTCCTGTACCGCGATCTCGTCGGGCGTACCCTTCTTGAGGAAACCACCGGCACCTGCGTACAACCCCTCGGTGTTTTCGCGCACCACCACGAAGTCGATATCCTCCGGCCCTTTGTCCTTGATCGGCGTCGGCACATTGGGATAGAGCTTGACCGGGCGGAGATTGATGTACTGGTCCAACTCAAAGCGCAGCCTCAGTAGAATGCCCTTTTCGAGGATACCCGGCTTTACGTCGGGGTGGCCGATGGCCCCTAGGTAAATGGCATCGAACTGCCTAAAGTCGTCGGACGCCGAGTCGGGCAAGACCTCGCCGGTGCGCAAGTAGCGGTCGCCGCCAAAGTCGAACTCGACGGCCTCGTATTTGAATCCCTGTTTGGCGGCCACTGCGTCGAGGGCTTTCAGCCCCTCAACCACCACTTCAGGCCCTGTTCCGTCTCCGGGTAGTACGGCGATTTTGTGCAATTATTTACCTCCGTCTATTCTCGTTCCAATTGGCAAAATAGCGCGATCCTGTGACCGCGATTCGAACAGCGGCGTATAGCAACATCGCGCCGACTGTGAGGATCAACACGAGGATCGACACCACGAACACCAACCCGGTCGCGATTAGAATCCCGCAGATAACAATTGCCGCGACAAAAGCCCAAAACAGCAAAGCGGTCGTCGGTATCAGCACCCGGGCTAATGGGTTGGTAACTTTCCGTCCATTTACTTTGATGTGTCCCATCTTCACCTCCTGCAGAACCCCGCCATATATGGCAGCTTCCGCGTGGTGTTCTCAATCTGGTCGCCGGCGGCCAAAAGCTGGCCCAGCGAGTCCCAGCTTCCCTTGAGAAACTGCTCGCGCGGGCCATCGGCAATATCGGCAGCGACTTGGCCGCCAGCCCAGCGCACCTGCCGCGCTTTGAGGTCGATAGCCACTTCCTGCGCCGGATCGCTCTCGACCCTAGCCATCAGCGTCTGCAGGTCCTCGGCCGCCAGCCGCACACAGGGCAGCCCCATGGCGATGCAGTTGCCAAAGAAAATCTCGGCAAAGGACTCGGCGACAAAGCCCTTGATCCCCCAGCGCATCAGGGCCTGCGGCGCGTGTTCGCGCGAGGACCCGCAGCCGAAATTGGCATTGGCCAACAGGATCGACGCTCCTTGGAAGTGCGCTTGGTCAAAGGGATGGTCTCCGGCGGCGCGATCGTCCTCAAAGGCATGGCCCCCCAAATTCTCAAAGGTCACCGTGCGCAAAAAGCGGGCCGGGATGATGCGATCGGTATCGATATCAGCTCCGCGCACCACCACGCCGCGGCCGGTTATCGCCTTAATCACACTCGAATTTTCCATGGGGTCTCCTCAAAGAATTTCAGACGGATTGGGGTGAGCTTGCGCGTTAAAACCCGTCAAGGGGTAGGCTCTGTCCTCAATCAAGCGAAAGGGTCGCGGTGCGTGTACGGGGGACAGAAACACCATCCTCTCGGTAGCATTCTTTCATTAACTCCCATGCTACTTTCAATTCGACCAACGCCTCATCGGGTGTCTTTCCGAAAGCCGAGACATTGGGGAGTTCGACGAAATGTGCGAGATAATCGCCGTCTTCATCGAGGAACATCTCGACTGTGAATCCATCAAAATCGTCGTGAGTATTATTTTTCATCTCCTATCTCCTGATTGTATTGCCTGAGAAATTGTCGGACTTGGTAGCCCTTGGCCATGGAGCGATTGGGTTGGACGATGAGTCGGTACCCGTCGGGCGAGTACCAAGCACGGTGGCTTCCTCGCTGGCGACGTTGCGTCCATCCGCATTGACGCATGAGTCCTTCAAACTCTCTAAATTGCAATCCATTGGGATCTCGCCGAGCTTTGTCAAGCAAGACTTCTCTGCGATTCATACTGTAATTCTTATGACGGCATGACAGGGCCAGCTCCGACTCAATCCTCAATCAGGCGGAGGGATCGTGGTGCGTGTACGTTTCGGACTGCGCTAGTGATCGCGTCAGATAGGTAGGCTCTGGCGTCACGCGGCATACAACAATTGCTTCGTCTGCTCAAGGTCGCGAGCGATATAGCGATTCTTCACGGCTCCTGAAACGACCAGATCAACTCGCTCTCCTAATAGGGCCCTGAGAAGTTCCACAACCGGCTCCCTACCCCACCAATTCCCGCACATCCGCCACCTCGCCGGCCACGGCCGCGGCGGCCACCATAGCCGGACTCATCAGCAGGGTGCGGCCGGTGGGACTGCCCTGCCGGCCCTTGAAGTTGCGGTTGGACGACGAGGCGCACAGCTCGCGGCCCTGGAGTTTGTCGGGATTCATCGCCAGACACATGGAGCAACCAGCCCCCCGCCACTCAAACCCGGCCTCCGCAAAGATCTCGTGCAGGCCCTCGACCTCGGCTGCGGCCCGCACCTGCTGCGACCCAGGCACCACTAGGGCGCGGACGCTGGGGGCCACTTTGCGCCCGTGGACGACCCGGGCCGCCTCGCGCAGGTCCGAGAGCCGGCCGTTGGTACAGGAGCCGATAAAGGCCACATCGACTTTGGTGCCGGCGATCTTCTGCCCCGGCGCGAAGTCCATGTACGCGAAGGCCTCCTCGACAGTGGGGCGGTCGGCGTCGGCAAAGGCGTCTAGTTCGGGCAGGGCTTGGTCGATGCCGACCGATTGGCCCGGAGTGATGCCCCACGTCACGGTCGGGCCGATTTCGCGGCCGTTGATTTGGACTAGGTCGTCGTACTCGGCGTCGGCGTCCGAGGCCATGGATTCCCACCACTCGACCGCAGGCTCAAAGTTGCGTGGCGCGTGTGCTCGCCCGTTGAGATAGTCGTACGTCGTCTGGTCGGGATTGACGTACCCGACCCGGGCCCCGCCCTCAATCGACATGTTGCACACCGTCATCCGCTCTTCAATGGACATGGCCTCAACGACCGGGCCGCCGTACTCATAGCCGTAGCCAACGCCGCCCTTGACCCCGAGTTGGCCGATGATGTGCAAGATGACGTCCTTGGCGTACACCCCTTCGCTCAGCGCGCCGCTAATCTCGACCCGCCGCACCTTGAGCGGGTCCATGGCCAAGCACTGAGTGGCGAGCACGTCGCGGACTTGGCTGGTGCCAATGCCAAAGGCCACCGCGCCGAAGGCCCCGTGCGTCGAAGTGTGGCTATCGCCGCAGGCAATGGTCATGCCCGGCTGGGTCAGCCCCAGCTCCGGGCCGATGACGTGGACCACCCCTTGGCGCTGGTCGTCGATGTTGAACAGCGGGATCTCAAACTCGGCGGCATTCTGCTCGATCGCGTCCATCATCTCCTCGGCCAAGTCATCGACAAAAGGCCGCTGCACCAAGTCCGTGGGGACGATGTGATCCACGGTGGCAAAGGTGCGCTCCGGGAAGCGGACCGTAAGGCCGCGCTCCCGCAGCATGGCAAAGGCCTGGGGGCTGGTCACCTCGTGGACCAGATGCAGGCCAACGAACAACTGCGTCTGCCCAGAAGGCAACTCGCGCACGGTGTGCGCGTCCCAGACCTTGTGCAACAGGGGCTTACCCATCTCAAATCTCCTCGTATCTCGAGCAGTGACCGGTGACCAGTCCCCGCACGCCCCCGGCGGGACGGCGGGGGTCTGACCATCTGTATCTCAATTTAGGGCTACTCTACACGGTCGGATGTTCTTCTTTGGCACTCTTTGCCTTTAGGCGGTTCAGCGCATCGACATAAGCTCTCGCACTGGCTTCGATGACGTCGGTTGAAACGCCCCGGCCCCGCGCCTTCTCTCCATTATCCGATAGATGCACTGTTACCTCGCCGAGAGCCTGACTGCCGGAGGTGATGGCGCGGATGGCGTAGTTGTCGAGCCGGACCTCGGTGCCGCAGGCCAAGCCAATGGCCGCATAGGCCGCATCCACCGGGCCATCGCCCCAAGACGACTGCTGGACGGTCTCGTCGCCGATGCGCAGGCGCACCGTAGCCGAGGGCACCGTACCGGTGCCGCTGACCGAATGCAAGTACTGGAGCTCGTAGTAGGCAGTCGCCTCATCCGAGTCGCCGACGATCTCGATCAAGTCCTCGTCAAAGACCTCCTTCTTCTTGTCGGCCAACTCGACGAAGTCCTCGTACACTTTGTCCAGTTCCTCTTTGTTAAGCTCGTAGCCCAAAACCTCCAGCCGGTGCCGCAGCGCAGCGCGTCCCGAGCGCGCCGTTAGCACGATCTCGGTGGCCTCCAGCCCCACATCTTTCGGATCCATGATCTCAAAGGTGTCGCGCTGCTTGAGCACTCCGTCTTGGTGGATGCCCGAGCTGTGGGCAAAGGCATTGGCCCCGACGATCGCCTTGTTGGGCTGGACTGCGATGCCCATTAAGCGACTGACCAGTCGGCTGGTGGGGATGATTTCCTCGGAGACCACTTCAGTATCAAAGCCGAAGTAGTCTTGGCGCGTCTTCAGCGCCATGACGATCTCCTCCAGCGAGGCATTGCCGGCCCGCTCGCCCAAACCATTGATCGTGCATTCGGCTTGGCGTGCGCCGTTTTTGATCGCGGCGAGGGTATTGATTACCGCCATGCCCAGATCGTCGTGGCAGTGGACGCTGATGATGGCATCGTCGCTATTAGGCACTTGATCGATGATCTGCGCGATCAGGGCCCCAAACTCTGCGGGCACGGAGTAACCGACCGTGTCGGGGATGTTGATCGTCGTCGCTCCGGCCGCAATCGTCGCCGCGATGATCTCGTTGAGGTAGTTGGGCTCGGTGCGGGCAGCGTCCATGGGCGAAAACTCGACGTCGCAGCAGTACGACTTGGCCTGCTCCACCGCTGCCACCGCCATTTCCAGCACTTCTTCCCGGCCCTTGCGCAACTGGCCCGCGAGGTGAATATCCGACGTGCCAATAAAGGTGTGGATCCGCGGCCGAGGCGCGTCTTGGAGGGCCGCACCGGCCCGCTCAATGTCCTTGGGCACGGCGCGGGCCAGCCCGCAGATTACCGGCCCGGCAACTTCCTGCCCAATGCGGCGCACGGCCTCGAAGTCCTCGTTGGAGGAAACTGGAAAGCCGGCCTCAATAATATCGACCTTCAGCCGCGCCAACTGGTGGGCGACTTCGAGCTTTTCCCGCACCGTCAGCGAGGCACCGGGCGTCTGCTCGGCGTCCCGCAGGGTGGTGTCGAAAATATATACGCGATTTGCATTCGCCATGACGTGTTCTTTCCTCGCTGGCCGGATGAGGTGGTACAAGCGGCAGACAGTCCCCTCCAGCCGTGCAGAGACCGCCTACCGACCCAAGGTCGAGGTCGGAACTCAACTCGCCCATCGCGCTCACCTCCTTTCGGGTGGTCCTATTTGTCGTCCAGCCAACTCATCATCGCGCGCAGCCGGGTGCCGACGGTCTCGATCAGGTGCTCGGAATCGCGGCGCTTGATCGCATTGTACACCGGGCGGCCCACTTGGTTTTCGGCCAGCCATTCCCGCGCAAAGTGGCCGTTCTGCACATCGGCGAGAATTTGCTTCATTTCCGCCCGCGTCTGCTCGGTTATCACCCGCCGCCCGCGCGTCAAGTCGCCAAACTCCGCAGTATCCGAAATCGACGAGCGCATGTTGGCGATGCCACCCTCGTAGATCAGATCGACGATCAGCTTGACCTCGTGCAGGCACTCGAAATAAGCGACCTCGGGCTGGTAGCCAGCCTCGACGAGCGTGTCAAACCCCGCGCGGATCAGCTCGGTCAAACCGCCGCACAGCACCACTTGCTCGCCGAACAAGTCGGTCTCGGTCTCCTCGCGGAAGGTCGTCTCAATAACCCCGGCCCGGCCGCAGCCAATCCCCTTGGCATAAGCCAAGCCGACCTCGTGCGCTCGGCCGGTGGCATCTTGGTAAACGGCCAACAAGCCCGGTACGCCCCCCCCCTGCTGGTACACGCGACGCACCAAGTGCCCCGGTCCTTTGGGCGCGACCATGAACACATCGACATCGGCCGGCGGCACCACCTGCCCAAAGTGGATGTTAAACCCGTGAGCAAAGGCGAGGGCATTGCCCGCTTCGAGATTGGGGCGGATATCGGCTTCGTACACGGCCTTCTGGACCTCGTCGTTGATCAGGATCACCGCGATATCGCCCCGCCTGCTGGCCTCGGCCACATCGGCTACCTCCAGCCCGGCGGCCTCGGCCTCAGCGCGCCGCTGGCTGCCCGCGCGCAGGCCCACCACCACTTTGACGCCGCTCTCCGACAGGTTGAGTGAATGCGCGTGGCCCTGGCTGCCGTAGCCTATGACGGCCACGGTCTTGTCCGCGAGCAGATCGAGATTGGCGTCGTTGTCGTAGTACATCTGCATGAAAATTCTCCTTCACTGAGGGCGTTGAGATTGTTTGATAGACATAGTTAGCTGACAGCCTGCGCGGTGCAGCGGCTTCGTCCGTTAATTGGGCTGTTAGAGTGGAACGAGGGGCGAAGCCTACTTGACCGGCCGGCCAATAATAAGTAGGTCGAGGAGGAGCAGTCGGAGGTGCGCCCACACTGGCGTCGGGCGGAAAATACGCGGGAACTGAAACGGCGCGCTCATTGGCATTAAACCTAAGTAATCCAAGTAGTTAGCTTTCAATTCAGAGAAATTTCAATATACGGCGCGTAAAGGGGAATGTCAAGCGATGTAGCGGAATCGCCCATCCTACCCTAATTTACCGCACACATTGAATCCCAACCGCGAAATCCCCTGTGGCCGACACCTTTGAAATCCGCCTCGTCGCCGACGACACCGCTTGGGATGCCTTCGTCCACCAAGCCGTCGGCGGCACTGTATTCTCCACCAGCGCATGGCTTTGTTGCGCCGCCGCGGCCACTGGCGGCCAAGTCCACCGCCTCGGCTGCTACCGCAATGGCCGCCTCGTGGCCGGCCTCAGCGGCTTGGCCCGCCGGCGCTGGGGCCTCTACCGCCTCGAAACCCCAGAACTGACGCCCTATACCGGCCTGCTCTTAGCCCCGGTCGTTGGCAAAGGGCCGGCCAAAGGCGAAGCGGCCCAACACCGCTTTTGCACACACTTGCTTGACCATCTCGCCAAGCACTACGACCGCGTCTTCCTAGTCCACGCACCGGCCATCGCCGATGTGCGCCCCTTCACCTGGCAGGGCTGGGACGCGCACCTGCGCTATACCTATCGGCTGCCTCTTGGCGATAGCAACGCATTATGGGAGCGATCCGAGCGCCGCACGCGCACTACCATTCGCAAGGCCGAAAAACTCGGCTATCAACTGCGGCCCACCGGCGATGTTGCGGGCTTTCGGCGGCAGTACGAGGCCATCTACGCCAACCAAGCCGGCGGCCCGCCGGTTGCTGCGGCCTTGGCCGAGCACTTTGTCGCCGCGGCCTTGGAGGCCGGTCTGGCCCAAGCGTACGAAATCGCCTCCTCGGACGGACCGGCCGCGGTCGTCGCCTTCGTCGAGGGCTTCGACGCGACCTATGCCTGGGCTGCGGGGGCCGACCCTGCCTTCAACCACACCGGCGCGGTCTCCGCGTTGTACTGGCAGTACCTAACCGCGTCCCCCCACCAACGTTTCGACTTCGCCGGGGCCAACATTTCATCCATCGCCTTTTTCAAGCGCGGCTTTGGCTGCGACCTCGTGCCATACTACGCGGTTGTCGGATACAAGAGCCGCTGGGTCAAACGCGCTTTGAGCCTCCGCCGAGCGTTGCGCGGCTGACCAGCCTCAATAGTGCAATTGGGTCACCGACTTGGATATTAGGGCAATGGCCACGGCCGACATGCCCACCAAGCCTTCATCTTTTGCTGGCAAACCGGACGAGGCAAGAAAGCTCGCGAGTCAGTCGATTCGGACGAGGTTTGTTGTCTTATGCCCCGCGAGATAGTAGCTCGCGGCGTAAGCAAGGCTCGACACGCTATCTAGTTCTTCGGGTTGGTCCAACTCAAAATCCAAGGAAGTACGTACTTTCTTCCCGGCGTGTGTGAGCAGGCAGTCAGCGCGTCGGATGCTCTTTGCCAGTTGTGACATTCTGGACGGGTTGGCGACGAGTGGCGTATCGCGCAGCCGAAGCAGTGCCAGTACCAACTCGCAATAGGACTCGAACCCTCGTACATGTCCCCCGTAAATTTCTGTCTCCGAATCCTTCTCCATGGCCTGCGCCGCTTTGGAGACAACGTTTCGGACGCCGCGCTCGATGATTCCGAGCGATTTTTGCATAAAGTCGGGGTTGGGGTTGCGCTTGGCAAAATCTTCGAGGAAGTCAGGAAGAACCCAAGCTGTATGCGCGATCTCGCGTATGGACGCTCCGTGAAGCTGTGGATTCTCATAAGGTTCTATGCGTGTAACGACCTTTTTCCAGAGAAGATCAAGCCAGCGTTCGTCCGGCTTCGCTCGGTGGAGAATACCTGCTGCGTTGGCGTAATGCTCTGGTATAAGATGTGGTTCACCTGATTTGAGTTTAGTTCGGATGCTCTTGGTAATAGTTTCTGGTGCTTGTTCGCCAAGGGCACATAGGAATAAGATAGCTTCTTTTTTTATGTCCTTTGACAAATCTTGGGAGACGCCAAGTCTGTCGTGATTGTCGACAATTTTTAACAAAAGATTGACAAGCCCTGAGTTACCTACCTCCTCCAGA
Organism: uncultured Latescibacterota bacterium; assembly: GCA_958295495.1. GTDB lineage: Bacteria > Latescibacterota > UBA2968 > UBA8231 > UBA8231. The sequence continues at coordinate 3,160,705 of OY282352.1, read as the reverse complement.
AGATCGCTATGGTCGTATTCCGGGACGGTCATTTCGTTCCGCTCCCCGAGTGCCGCTTGCTCCAGTTTCTTTCTTAGCCAGTAAAGTGTGCCCTCGGGATTATTCGCCCTGCCCGAAAGCAATCGCTCTACTTCTCGTTGGATATCCACTATAGTCGTTGGTTTGTCGGCACCGCGTAAGACGAGAGGCCAAGGCGGCACGGGCTTCTTCGATGGCGTATCGTCAGCCCCGCCCGATTTCACCCATTTCCCCTTGAGAATACTGAATGGAGCGGTCTCCGACTCTACGGGAAGAAGCGTGATTTCGTATCCATTCTCGACGCCATATTGGTAGCTGAGTTCAAGCTGAACTCGAACATCCTGTTGCAACGGAAAATGATCGGAATCGAGGCGCAAGTCAGCCGGTACGGGGCGGCGATTTGCGCGGCCGGCAACGAGCGGTAAAATGTAGTGAGTCTGCCCGGCCGGTAGGACCAATTCCTCGGCGACCTTTTCGCTATGGAGTTCACCAAGCGTGGCGTCCACCGCCTTGTCGCGCATGATCTCCACTTCGTCGTAGAGCCCGTCTCGGATAATCTCCAAGAAAAGATCTGGCAGCCAATCCTTCCACGCCGGCAGACCCGCACTAGATCGCTCCGTGAACTCGGCTGCGCCGCTAGCAAGTTCGCCCTTCTCGGATGCAATGTAGTCAACCTGTTTAAGAGAAATGTGCGTTTTTTTACGCGAATTAGAATGGCGGCCCTTCGGTTCAGCGTTTTGAGAGAGAGCGTTCTTGAGGTCGTCAAATACGGTCCGCTCGTTGAAGGGTGGCCCAACGAGCAAGAGATGGCATCGTTTTCCCACGGCCTTTGCAATGAGTTCCCTTAAACCAGATTTCAGTGCCGAGTTGAATCGTTTTCGCCAACGCCCCAAGACGTCGGCCCAAAGCTGTGGTGAATGTTCGAGGACGAGCCACCTATCTCGGTCGCGAATCCAGCGCGGGGAGCCGCTTTCAACAGCCTCTTGCAGAAGGCCGCTATCCACGAGGTACGAGATGAGCTTTTCTCGGTAGCTCTCATCCCGATCCTTTAGGTTGAACAAACAACGAGCATAGTCGCGCCAAATATCGCGCAAGCCGAGTCCTTCTCCGTACTCATCTGCGGGCAAGGCAGGCCGACGCTCCCAAAATATGCCCTCGCTTTCGGGGCGTTCCTTCTCCAAACGCCGATCTTTTCTTGCCACGAGTAGGCTGAACGCGAGTGCATCGGCCTCGGCACAAAGTACGAGCACCTTGTCTCCACCCCTGATGTTGCCTTGATGCTGCCAAGATAGGGCGGCGGCAACACTGCGGGCGATTGGCCTACTCCGAGGAAACGCGCCCAACATCGCCGTACGCAAGGTCTGTTGCGAAAACTCGTCCGGCCCATCCGGGACGACAAAGGACACTTCCCGGCCGCGCACTTCTTGGGCAAGTGCTCTGACAATCTGGTGACAACTCGCAATAGCGGTGGATTCGTCAGTCGCATTGCGAGCACTTAGATCGGCGTCCAAGGGCCATACCTCGCCAACACTCGGAAGGCGACGGGACGTTCCGACCTGCCACTGTGATCTGTGGCGCATTGCGTAGGGCAAGGTCGCCGTTGACCACGCTTCCTCTTTGGTCCCTACAAACACACATCTGCCGAATGGATCGATGCCGATTGCCGAAGATGGCCTCTCCGTGTCTGACTGCGGGGACAATTTGAGATCGAGGGAAGGAGTTGCAGCTTTGGCGAAATCTCGTAACCCCTCAATGTCGGCGTATCCTCGCCAGTCGGAAATATGTTTAAGGTCGGAAAACGAAGTGAAGCGTTTGGTGGTCGTTCGCTGTCCATTGTCTGGGGTGGCGTGAACGGGGAAACCGCGACGACATTGAAAGTCTGACTGCTTGGGATCGTCGTGAAACGCAACGCGCCAAGTCTTTGCCCCCTTTTCGATAACATGGGCTACGCGCAAGCCCGTCTCATACGGCCGCACCTTATAGGCTGATACGCTCTTACCCGTACCCTGCCGTTTCGGCGTGAACGTAACGCTATCGCCTTTGCGAAGATTGGAGAAGAGGTCCTTGTCGCCGACTGTTTGGGGGTCGAAGTAGTACTCCTTTCCACTTTCGCCGCGAATGAGGCCGAAGCTTTTATCATCATCTTTGATAAATTTCACGTAGCCTTCTGCGGGACCTCTTGAATTTTTCTGGGTCCTCAGCCGCTTCTCCACAATTCTAACCCCCTCGCGTACTTGCCGAACGCAGATCACTGCGGCTTCTGGGCCAGACTGCGAGGCGTCGTCGGCCATTACGAGCAGGTCCATTGCGGTGATAGGAGCTTCTTCGTCCTTCCGAATGTGGCACTTGTGATTGTCGGCCACCCCTACATCGGGCACGGCCAATGCTTCGGCTACGCGGGCACCGTATCTCGCGGCGATCTCACCCGCAACGGCCCAAAAGGCCGCGGTCCTAAAGCATTCTTCTGCATGGGGCCAAGCGGCTCTCAACGCCTCCTCTTCCTCGTGCAGCAGCATCCACGTACGCCAAACGCGAGCGTAGTGTCGGTCATTGAGCAAGGCGTTGTTCGGTCGAGGCATATCACTAGGGGGAATCGGCCCAAAGTTCTCGTCGCGGAGAAAGCGGCGGCAGAAGTCGAGGGTCTCGCGTTGCTGGGCATCGCAAGGGCCGTCCTCATCGTAAGCGGCCACATGGGCGAAGCGTCCATCGAGCCGCCGCACCAAGAGATCCGCAACGCGCTTGACAACTCGGTTTTCCGGCGTGTCTGGCGCGAAGCGGCGGACGACTGACAGCGCGTGTTGCTTTCCGGCCAGTTTCTCGCGTATGGTTCGGCCCGGCAACCGGGCCAGCCAAGCCATACAGTGGGTATCCATCTCTCGAATGGAGTGGATCGGTCGCTGTGCGTGTTCCCGCAGGAGTCGCGTTCTCGGCTGGTGCAAAATGGACCGCAGCGGTTCAAACGCCAGCACAGCGGCGCGGTGGAGGCGGTCATTGGGAATGGGGCGGGTTCCAGTCTCGATGGAGTCGGCCACCTTCTCGAGCACCTCGCAGAGGGGATGCGGAAGGCTCTCGCCAGTGTGGACGTCTCGCTTTGCCGCGCACTCAATCACATGATGAGCGGCCTGAAGTGCGATCCACCAAGCCCCGGCAATTTCCGGCTTTTCTCGCGCTGCTATTGACTCGAGTTGGTCAAACGGCGGAATGGGGACCGTATGTTTGCACTGATCGTGCGCTGCGAGTTTGGTCGGTTTGCTCGCGGCTGCTTGGTTTCTGTCGCGCCGCTGGTCGTCCCCAGTTCTAGCCGCTTTGGTTTTGCCCCGTTTCTTCTTGCTTTTCGCGCTCATTGATCGGTCTCCAAGTATTTCGCGCTGCGCCACGCGAATGCGTAACCAACTGAGCAGGCCAACTCAAAATCCTCGGTCAAATGACAGTCGAGGTCCCTGCCCGAGAGCAACTCTCTAATCGGATCGAGGCACTCCCGTTGCGACGCACCCGACGTCTCAATGCCTCTCAGCTTGGGCATCACTTTGTGGACGAGCGCGTCTTCAAAGGCGCACTGCATTGCTTTGGTCCGCTCTTCATCTTCTTGGGAACCCCGGACGCCGGGGTAGTTCGCCATATAACTTTCAATGGCCTGCCAGACTCGGTGACCGAGGGCACGACCGGCTTGCTCCAAGAATCCGCTGATCTCCTCAACGGTCTTTTTGTATTTTTCGACATCTTCTCCCGACAGATCACTCTTCTGGCAAAGCCACTTGTTCCAAATTTCCCGTTTCAACATGCGGCCGGGATCAGCGAGCTTGGCTTCCCGACGCCGCCTAAGCTCTTGCGGTCGCGGGAAACCGATCAGGTTTGCACGGTCGAGCACCTTGTCGGAAAGGGTTTTGGTGGTCTCGTCCTCGTTCATGGTGCCGACCCACAAAACATTGCGTCCGAGGGGAACTTGGTAATCTTCCAAGCCGGCTCCTAGATCCACCTCAATGTTCTCCGGCTTCTCCTGGCCGCGCCTGAGTTCGAGTTTGCTCAGGAGATCGCTGAAGTAAAGTTCGACATGGGACAGATTCATCTCGTCGAGGAGCACGAGCAGGAGCCGGTCCTCCATGCCGTCCCCATAGGTCTCCGAATTCGGCTTCTGCTGACTCTGCACCAGTGCCCGCAAGAGCGGGGTGGCATTAAAACGATTATCCACCGAATTGAAGAAGCCAAACAGCGACTGCGGGCTATCCCAGTTCGGCTGCACGGACAAGGGTTCAAAGGCAAGGCCGCCAAAACGCGCATAGAGCCTCGGCAATTCGGATTTTCCCGTGCCGCTGACGCCCCCCAACACGGTCAGCGGTGCCCAGTCCGCTGTCTTGAGGGACGTGTGAAACGCATCCAACAATCTGCGCGGAAAGCTGAGTCCAGATTCTTCGCAACCTTGGTGGATGATATCGAGCCAACCAACTTCGGTAGTATCGCCAACGACGCCTTCGGGCAGATCCTTCTTTTCAAACCGAGGCTGCTCAATAACGCCCACCCGCGCTTCCCGTTCCTTGGGCTGCTCGTACAAACTGCGTAGCCTACTCGTATCTTCGCGCAGTTTCTCCATCTCTGCTTGCAAAGTTTCTCGCCTTTGTTCGGCCACCTCTTTCTGGTCTTTCAGCCGCTCGCGTTCGTCCACCGCCATCAGCCAGTCGCTCTCGCGGGCGTACAATTCAGCCAATTCGCGGGCCATCTCCGTGCGTTTCTGTTCCCATTGGCGCCGTTCTTCCTCAAGGCCCGCTAGCCGTTCTCCATCCTCGAGCGAGGGACGCTTGGCGAGTTCGTCGCGGAGTCGGTCGCGGTCTTGCTCCAATTTGTCGAAATCGTCGAGCCATTCTTCCGGTTCCTTGTGTTCGAACCGCCGCCGCCATTCTTCAAACGCATTGACCTTCTTCTCAAAACGGTCTCGCTGTTCCACGAGGTGTTCAATACGTGCGTCCTTTTGCTCGAGTTGATGTTTGAAATCGGCTACGTGCTCGTCAACGCGGCTCTCAATAGTCGCTTTCAGGTTCTCCTGATCTTCGCGGCGGATCGCTTCATCGGCCGCGACCTTGCGCTCTCGAACGATGAATTGGTTTTCGCGCTCGGCCTGCTGTTTTTCGATTTGTTCAACCGAGGCCCTTTGCTGCTCAATGTCGGCCCGCTGTCGAGCGAGCTCCGCGTCAAAACGCTCGCGGCTAGCCGCAAGTTCAGCGTCCAAGCGAGCTTGATCTTGTTCTCGGATTCGGTCCAATGCCTCATCCTGCGCCATCTTCCGCGCCTCGTGTTCCGCGTTCAACTTCTCTAAAGCATTCGTCCGCATTTCTTCCAACTGCCCGTGCAGAGCCGCGTGTTCGTCTTCGAGTTTTTTCAAGGATTCGCGGTTCCGGCGTTCAAACCCAGCATCGGCCTCCACCTCTCGCTCGCTAACGACGCGCTCCCTCTCCGCGCCCTCGCCCTCGCGAGCGGTCACTGCGGACTGCCTTTTGGAAACCTCGTCTTCCCGCTTTTTCAGGTCTTGTTCGGCCTTGTTCACCGCAACCTCACGGTGCTCCAAGGCTTCCGCCCGCTCTTGGAATTTCTGGAGATCTTGTCGGGCGGCTTTGAGTTCTTGCTGGCAGCGTTGCAACTCGGCAGGCGACTCTTGGGCCGGTTGAACCGGCTGCCTGTCCTTCTGTCTCTTACTCATGCTACAACCCCCTATTGGTTCAAGTTAAAACGTCGAGTACGGCTTTGCCGATAGCGATTACGTGTTTTTTCAGGGTCTCCGAGCCTATCGTTTCACGGTTCCGTCCATCCCCATGTCCCCGTGCTCGGGAAACCTCTCCAGTGTCCAAGAGGAATCGCGGATTCTTCTTTTTTACTTCCCGTAGCGGATGGTCAATGTCCTGTTCGGCCTGCAAAAGTGCGACCATCAACAAGGCGTTCAGAGAACCGCGTTGCGTTTTAGCTGCCGAGCGGGCACGGTCGGGGTGCACCATCAAGAGATCCTCGTGGTAGCGGCCATTCTCCGACGCAAAACCCAAGCCTTTCGCCGCCTCACTATACCGCTCGGCATTCGCGTTCCGATCCGAGGTAATAAATTCGCTGACATCGGCTTGGGTGAGCAGTGGCGCAACCGCCGCCTCAACTGCATTGCCACAGGCGATCCGCAGGTCATTGGTCCGTCCGTCCATTTCCTCTTGAGTGGCTCCCGCACTGCGGAGTTTCTCCAGTTCGAGCGCGAGAAACTCCACTTCCACCAACTCATCGCGCAGAGCGGGCACCTCTCGGACGCGAATCCCGAGCTTGGACTCTACATCGTAAGCGGCCTGTGCCCGCAGGCGATAGACGATATCGGCACTCCATTCCGCCGCCGAGGACTGAGACCGCGATCCCGTCGTCCCGCTTTCCGCTACCGGCAATAGAAGCCGGGCGACGCGATAGGTGTCTTTGCGAAAATCGAGAGCCTCTTCTCGATCCAAATCGTCTTGGGTTTGGGTATGGTGCGAAGATTGGTCTCTCATTCGCTTTAGTTGATTGAGGAACACAATCATCTCGGGAAACGCCGTTGCACACCGTCGAAGGGGATGCTCGGAGCGGCTTTTAGCTGAAAGAAGGGCCGCGGCGAGCAACGCGACCAATTCGCGATACTCATGAGAAACAACGCCTTTCACAGGCCCGCTACCTATGCGGAGGAATCGTGTGGATTCTGGATCATCTTCAAAGCCGATTTGGCGGGCGATCTTTGCGAGTAAAACCCCGTTGCCCTCTAATGTCCCTCCAAGAGGATGCCCAATATCGGAAGCCGGGAAAGTTTTCACCGCGTATGCGAGGCATTCTTCAAGTGCTACATACGCTCGGCGAACCATTGCTTTCAGCCCTCTCTGTTGCTTATCCCAAGCCTTCCCGGATACGTCCCCATTCCCCGCTTCAAGGTATTCGTTCTCCATCTGGACGAGCCGCTCATAGACTTCGGGGCAAATGGTCTTGTCGAAATCTGCTTTATCATCTACCACCTCTGCCGCCTCTTGATTCCGGGCTCTGACAAGATCGAGGACATCTACATCCTCCACTTTAAACCCCATCCCCGTCGCACGCTTGATTGCGCCTTTGAGAGTGTCTCCCGCTTGGGACGATTTCGACGCGAGTTCCTCGATTCGCTTTCTCAGTGGTTGACTCGGTCCCAACCCGAACGGATCACAGACCTGCCACAGTGAGGTGCGGCGCACATCTTTGGGTACAAAGACAAACGTCGTCAGAAACATGGGTTCAGGTTTGTCGTCAACGAGGACAACACGGTTTAGGTGGCGTTTGAGCGTATCGACGTTTAACCCATCTGAATCGCCGTTATCCGTTCCCATAGCGCGTTTGTACGCAACCTCGGCGCGAATGCCCATTGAACAAGTTCGAAGTATGTCGCGGGGACTCGGCGGCGGAAATCCGTCGCTCGGAGGCCAGACGACCCTCGGCTCTATGGGATGTGGCTTCCCTACGGTTCCTTGTTCAATTTTAGCGGAACGACCGCGGATTTCGCCTTCTGCATACGGAAGCACACCTCGCTGAAAGCGCGGCCAAAGTTCCTTTGCCTTTGCAAAAGGATCGGCAAAGACATAGCCCACCACGGAATCGACTTGGTCGTCCGGTTCTTCGGCGAGAAGTTGATTGGCGCGTTCGGTGAGTCGTTTGCGCCGATCCAAAAGACCCATACTCTCAAGTTGGTCGAGAATGTATGCGGCGAGTTCCTTGTCGAAGTCGAGCCTCTGACCTATCTCGCCAGCGTGGATGACCCCGGCCCGACACAGGGACAACACCGCTCGCTGAAACAGGTTGAGCCGCTCGGGTCTCGGCTGCGGCACAAGAACGCGGTACGCCCACATCGGCCATAGGAGCCACTGACGTCCGCTTGCATAAGACAGCGGCTTGGCCGTAGGAGCCAGATCTACAATGGCGCAGGTTTTATCAAACGATGCGTCCATGCTCACCTCCACAAAGCTCCTGTCGGAATCGCACTAATGGGCCGATGGCCGGTTCAGCATTGGGTGCTTCGAGCAACGTTGGATCCCCAAAGACGATCAGCAGGCGTTTCTGGCGGCTCATGCTCACGCACAGTCGGTTTGGCGACATCAAGTGACCATATCGACTGCGCCGAGCGCGTTCGTCATGGTCGGGGTGTTTGTTTGAGCGCACGACCGACAGCAATACCACATCGAACTCCTTGCCCTGAAAGGCATCTACCGTTCCGATTCGGAGCCGCTCCACCACCTGTCCATCGGGTAGGCGAAGATCGCGGTAACCGGACGCGACCTCGCCGTTTCCATCAACAACTCCGAGTTCCTTTAGCTCGCCTTTGATGCACTCGACCTGAGCGGAGTAGAACGTGATGCAGCCAAAGGTGAGGTTCTCGGCGGCAGGGTCGTCGAGCAACCGCTTGAGTTCTTGAGCCAAGGCACTGGCCTCAGATGGCCGCGACTTGCTCTGTCCCGACCATTCTCGTCCGAGTTTGGGCGGCACATTGAACCAAGCCGCAACTCGCCCCTCGTAGTTGGAAAGTTCGTGGGCAAAGGCCGCCGCCGGTAATCCCGCTTCAATAGGCGGTTCGTCGTGAACCTCATAAAACTTCTTGCTTACAAAATCGCCTAGTACGGGGTGCATTCGGAACTGTTTGTTGAGCGTAACGACTCGGCGCGTCTCTTTGCCCGCTTCTGGCCCCAGTTGCTTGAATACATGCTCAAAGAGGCTTTGTTCGATGAATGCCTTTGTCTCTTCTGCGACCGACTTGTCGCGTACATCAGCTTGCTCAATTTCCTTCTGTAGTTGGCGATCAATGATGTGCGGCAGTTGCCTATGGTCGCCGACGAGGATCACCCGTCGCCGCGCTTGCACCATGGGAATAAACAAGTCAAGGGGATTGGAGCGGGCGGCCTCGTCGATGAGTACGGTGTCGTATTCCAGATTCTCTTTGACGTCGGCGATGACCTTGCTGGCCGACTGCTGGCACGTTGCCCCAAAAACAGGACTGTAGCTGATCACGGCTCGGCGCACCGAATGCGGATTGTTCTCCAACTGGTCGAGGTAGTCGGCGATCGCAGCGTCGGGGGCATTTTGGGACATGCGATACCGCTCCTCGAGCTCCGCACAAGTTGCCGCGAACAACTCGACCACATCTTTGCGCGTCGTTACCGCCGACACGGGCGCGAATCGGTCAGGTACGAGCGCGAGGAGAAGGCGTTTTCTCTCTTGTGCGAGATCGCACAGGAAATCCGGCGGCTCAGGCTGTAGCCAATCGGCCATGCGTTCAAGCATGGTGAAAACTTTTGGCTCCACCTCAATGATATGCCGACGCCCAAGCCTCGCGAGCAACCGTTGGGCATTGAGCGGGCCATCATCGGCAAAGCCGACCGGCTCAACGCGCAGTGCCCGGACTGCCCGTTCGAGGGCCTTTCTTTCAGGATTCGCTTCTCCGCGAGATGCCTCATTCCTCTCGATTTCATCGGCCAGATCGCTGATGCCATCCAATAGGTGCGACGACACCTCACCACAGGTTCGCTCGACGACCTGCCGGAGAAGGCGCACGGTGGTCGAGGGCAAACCGGGTGCCAGTACGTAGCTGTCGCGTTGGGACGCGAGCCAGCGATGGAGGCTATTTCCTTCTACTTCTGGCATCCGCTCCCGAATGTACCCTGCGCGTTCCCGAACCCATTGGTCGATCCGCTTTTCGCTCTCTCCGAACTCGTCTCGCCCTGACCGGTGCCCAAACTTGATCGTCGGCAAACTGTGGACATCAATCCGGTTGAGGGCGTTTTCCACGGCGTCGTGTTGGAAGCCCGTTACCAAGATCTGTCCGGCACCCGCTCCCAAGGTGTCCAACTCTTCATTGAGCCGTTCGACAATGGCCTCGATGACCTTCGTCTTCCCGGTTCCGGGCGGCCCTTGAATAACGGCTATATCTGGGGTATTGAGAGCCACCCGAATGGCCTCCTCTTGCTGGGGCGTTGGCGGATGGTCGCCAAAGAGCTTCTCGAGTACCTTTGGAGTCAGGGCGGGAAGTTCCTTGCGCCGCGGCACGGGAACCCGTGCGCCGACGAGCAAGTGAGAAATGGGGAGACGGCATTGCAAAGTGCGAATTTTCTCCTCCGCCTTTTGGCGCCTCTCTAGGCGTTTGCTATCTCCCTGTATGGAACGAAACAGGAACCCCTCTTGGGGTGGGACCTCGTCGTCTGACGTGGGGCGCAACACGAGCGTTTTTCTTTGTATATGGGGTCTCTCGGCGATCTCGCCTTGAAAGGCTACGCTGTTGCGTTGTTGCCCGCGTTGCGACGTCCCGAAATCAGCCCAAGTGAGGTTCTCATCCAACAGGATTGCGGGCACCTCTTTCGCAACATCCATTGAATCGCCGGGATCCAACCGGGCTAACTTCTCGGCAACTTCAGGGTCGCCCCCCACATCAAACTCCACCTTTCCGTCACTGCCTCGCTCCCCCCTTCGATAGGCAATGCCGCCAATGGCGCGTGCTTCGTTGAGGATGCTGTTCTCTTCGAGATCGCCGTACTTTTTCCAGATGGCTAAAAAATTCGTATCGTCGTCGACGAGTTGCTGGAGTTCCCCTAACCCCTCTCCACGCGCCCACGCCTCCACTGTTGCCTCGGTGAACTGGACATCCCCCTCAACATGCGCGATGGGGTAGCGAGGGGACTTACCACCTGAACGCACTATCCGATCTACGAGGAACACTTCCCCCTCACCCGTGGGCGCGGGCACTCGCTTTACATGTACTCTGACGGAGCGACCATGAAGCGCGAACGCCTCCGGGGTATCTCGACTCGGTTCCCGGCCAGCCGAAAGGAACGCCCGGACCTCGCCACCGGGTCCGGCCGGAAACAGGCATTGCTCCTCCAGCCACGCCACCAGAACCTTGGGCGTCCTATTCCGCCGATTGATTTGTCGCGCCTTTTCGATGGCCTGTTCGTCAATGCCGATGCGTATTCCCAGCCGCAACCCATGCTGAAAAGTGTGGGCTTGAATGAGAATTTCTTCGCCCTGTATCTCGACGATCCAGACCACGCGGGTCAGATTGCGAACGCAGATTTCGTGCAAGGTATCCTCGTCGGCGCGGCTCGCCGGTTCGACACGGGCCACCCCCTTGGCCCCGCACAGCAGATAGGCCCGCGCTTCCTCGCTCCACCTGAGAGCGATCTCTTCTCCCTTCTGCAAATCAGGACGGGTACCACAGGGCCGAACGCGGATGTGCTCCACAGAGCCGTATTTAAGTTGATTCGGCTTCATGCTCAGTCGCTCGCGATAAGGGTAAAATATGCCACCCGGTGAATCTGGTCGGGTGAACCGAAATGCAGGAGCCACTCGCTATCGGGAAGTGGCAACGGCAGTTCTTTGGCCGTATCGATCACCTCGGTGCGCCCTTCTCGCGGCAGGTATGCGTACACCACCCAATCGCCGTGCGGCGTTAATCGAATCGACCTGTGTCTCACTTCTACCGTCATAACCGGAGGGTCGCCATCTCTCAAAAGGCTTGGCTCGGCGGCGTGTCGGGCGATATCCGTGGCTTTATTGCGGTCCATGCAGAGGTGCCACACCGGCGAGCCAGCCAATACCGCGTCGTAAGTTCCACCCAAAACAAGCACACAGACAGCAAGGGGGTGCCACACCGGCGGGCCAGCCAATACCGCGTCGTAGCTCTCCGCGTCGAATTCGGGATCCCAGACATAGAATTTGCCATAGAGCAATTTGGCAGACGGGCTACTGTCACACCATGGACATTTTTCTCGGGGAGCGTAGAACGTCGAGCCGCAACCTTCGCAGGCGACAGTCCAATCTGCACACTGGTGTAGCACCTCGGCCCATTCGAGCATACTCGGGCGACTTGCGGCGTCTTGACGCCCCACCCCAAAGGTCTGCTGAAAGAGCTTCGTCAGACGCGGGGTGAGCACCGGTTCTCTCGGTATGCCCTTATCCGACCGATTGCTATCGTCTTCGTCGTCTCCCACCCAAGGCAACTCGCCAGCATAGGCTTGTTCTTCGAGGTCAACACTTTCCTCCCATCCGCCTTCCTCAACCAATTTTCCCAAGAACGGATGAATTTGGGCGAGGACATAGAAGGCCAAAACTGCAAAGGCGTACCCATCTGAAAGCGTAGATACCGGGGCGCGACCCGCCACGATTTCGGGCGCACCAAAGCCCGGTGTGTACACCTGTGGCCCCGGCGCGGACTGGAAGTGAAGATTGTCGGCGTCTATGAGCCAAACCTCACTGGCTTCAGCACTGGACGAAATAAACACATTATTCGGCGAAACATCGGCATAGACCAACGGAATCGAGTGCAGACGACCGAGGATCTCGGCGGCCTTGGCGAGCAGGCGCAGACGCCGGCGCAAGCCACCAGTAGCGAGATATTCTTCCGCGATATTTTCAGGCGGCAGGATGAGCGTCCTTATGGGGACCATGTCGCGCAATAGGCGCATGGTGTAGCCGACATGCCCTCGCAGCATCGCCAAAGGTTCGGCCAAGTGCAGGTCATCGGGGTGAGGAAGGGTTCGGACCGTTTCCAGCCGGGTACGCAATTCGTTACGCGCCGCGTCCCCTTTTATCAGCGATGCCCCAGAGGCGTGCGTCAGTCGCTCCAGCAGCGTCCCCCTCCTTTCGCTTGCGGGTTCGCTCCCGCCCGCAATCAGCTTTACCGCGATGTCGGGGTTGGTCGTGGCAAAGACAATACCTTGCCCTCCTTCGCCGAGCATCTCCTTGAGCACATGCACATTACCGCGCTCGTCAACGACATCTTTTGGATAGTCGGTCATGCCTCTCGTGCCTCCATGTTGTCGCGCCACAAGAATGCCAACGTCTTATCGTCGCTGTGATAAGGCGTGGGCCAGTTTCTCAAGTCGTTTGCAACACGCCGCCACCGCTCTGCTGGAGCGAGCGGGCAGTACGTGGAACGGACGAAGTGGACGAACTCGCCGAGGCGGGTGCCATCGAGGTCGTCGGCGACGCCGTCCGTTGCCAACAGTACAGCGGTGTCAGCGGATTGGTCGCACTCAAACGTCTCCCATTCCGAGAGTTGTCTGGCAACACCCAAGCCGGTAGTCTCATTGACGAAGCCGTCCGCGGCCCGTGCTGTCGCCTGTCGAGTGTTGCCGTCCATCACCAACGACAGACCATCGCCCAACTGGGCCATGTGCAGTCGGCCATCGCTACCCGCGACCGCGAACAAACAGGTCGTCGCGCAATCGGCCTCGGCGTAGGGATAGACGCGCAAAGACCATATTACGTGGATCAATCGCAGGAGAGCTTCAATAGGGGCCGTGGGAACCGCCGACCACTGGCGCACCGCGAAAAAAACCGCTCGACATGCTTCCCGAGCACCCCGCCGGGCATACGGCCTACTCCCCAAACCGTCGCATACCGCGATGGCCGCTCCGTTGCGAAGACGGCCTCCGCGCCAAGCGTCTTGATTGAGAGTGCCGCTACGCACATGCGCGGGGCCTCGCACAGAGGCCCCAAAGTAGTGCCAGTTTTGCGGAAAATCCCCCATCGCCGTCTAAAAATCCTCCATGCCGAAGGGGCTCCTGCTCCGAGGGATTTGATTCGGATTCGCACTCCTCGAACGCTGGGTCACCGACATCGTAACGAATTGGAAGAACTCCTTGATGCGCCGCGCATCCTCGGCGTAATAGACGCGCTTTTCGGGATCGTTGAGGAAGCGTTTCAGCATCTCCTCGTCCGCGTCGCTGCCAATGGCCAGCGCGATCCGGTCGGCCTTGGCCGCACGACCCTCGGTCGTCAGGCGTTTCAAGCTCGGTTCCCACTCGTCGTTCGGAATCCCGTCGGACACGAGGATGATCGTGGGGCGATAGGAGCGGCTCGGAATCTGCTCGCGATCGTCAATGAGATCCGCGGCGATCGTCATCGCTCCTCCGAGCGGCGTGTGGCCGCCAGCCGTCATATCGACCCATTCCACCGCAGCCGCCGGTTGCAGCGGGATGAGGGCTTTCGCCTCGCCGCCGAAGGTGATCACGCAGAGGTGAATCTCGGCGCGCAAATCATCCTCGTCGGCAAACGTGGAAACCATCTCCTTCACCGACTGATTCAGGGCGGCGATCTTCCCTTCGGAGGCCATGCTCCCGCTGACATCCGCGAGGAGAATCACCGGAAGGGGGCGGGGCTTGTTTACGGTAAAATTTTTGAGTTCGCTCATTTTCCTCTCCTTTTGCGTTGAGGTTTATAGGTTCTGCCGCCGACGTAAGCGGCGATCTCGCGGGCGCAGTCCTCGGAAATTGTGATTCCGATACGTAGTCAGGACGACTCCATCGGGATTGCACACGACGTGGATGCCCTCAAAGTCAGCTAATTTAACACCTTTGCGGAGGAATGTTGTTACTTCCTTGCGACCGATCACGTAGATTTTAGCGCCGCGCACATAGACTACACGGCCGTAGTCTATCACCGCCGAAAGAGCGGTCTCGGAAATCCGCCGGCCCGTCATCCGCATCCGGGCATGCGTCGTGAGGATCTGGCGTTGCTGCTCGCTCGCACCGTTATGGCTCATCTGATGGCTCCTTTCGGCGGCGGTTAATTCTGCTCGCCTTTGCCATCAATACAATTTCCGTGCCAACAGGGCGCGGCCAGAAGTTGCTATTAAGCGCAATTTATTGAAAACAAAAGACTTTTTTATTTTTTATAGGCAATATCAATCTTCTTTGGATACTGGTCGTTTGCTGTTTTTTCGGATTTATTCTTCCGTCAATCGGAAGATATTTTCCTATCTTTTGGACTTCGCCAACTCCGCAGTGTTCGGTCAGACTGGTCGCACAATTGCTCAACGGACTTCCCCGTATCCTTTGCGATGCGGCGGATCTCCTCCGCGATGTACTGTCGAAAGGTGCGTTCAACCGCTTTAGTTTCGAGACGCTCCTCTTCAACTATGGCATTGAGAGGCGCGTTATCTGCGAAGGCACGGGCGACTGACCGAGAGATATTCCCCTCAGAAGATGGCGTAGCGAAACCACTTAGTGCCTCTAGGCCGTAGGCAACCGCGTCCTGTGGCGAAAACGGCTCGTAGGTATCGTTCCTCACCGCCAGAATGCGATAGGCCACGCGGAAGAGGTCGCGCATGTTTCCCGGCAACGGATGTTGTTTGAGCTTGACCACGATGTGGGCGTGATGTTGTTGGGCGAACTGTGCTCGTCGCTCGCTTACGCCAGCACGTGGTATTGCGGTCTGATATACAGAAAGCCAAAGCCAGTCTAGCTCGTCTGCGATTTCGCGCAGAGGCGGTAGGCGCAAGGTGAGATGACTGATGCGGTCGAAAAAGTCGGGGTCGAGTCGCTTGTGCAACTCGTCCGACTCAAGGTTGGTAGCGGCCAGTAATCGGAAGTCGCTCTTTTGCGGTTTGGTCTCCCCAATTGGGTAATAGGTCTTCTCTTCAAGTGCCTTGATGAGCCGACGTTGGTTGTCCGCGCTCAAGTCCCCGATCTCATCGAGAAATAGCGTATCTCCGTTGGCTTTTGCGAGAAGGCCCTCCGTATCCTCATAGGCCCCAGTGAAGGCCCCCCTGACGTACCCGAAAAGCTCAGACCGAAGGGTCTCGGACGTGTATTGTCCACAGGCTATGGCGGGCCACTCCTGATCAAGAGCCTGTTGTCTGAAAGGACTGCTGCTGCGTATCCAACGTGCGATTGTGGTTTTTCCAGTCCCCCGTTCGCCGAGAAGCAGCACCGGCACCTTGATCTGGGCAAATCGGTGTGCTTCAGCGTACAGATACCGCATAACATTGGTGCGGAAGTGGCGAGGCTCCCAAAAGACGCCTTGTTCCTCAGAGGCGACTTGGCGAGGTTCCGCAGCCTTGTATGCTTTGTAAAAGGTCTCGATGTCGAGTTCAACAGGCACGACAGCGGGCCGGCCTCGGCGCTCGTGTCTTCGATGCGATTTGACCAACTGGAATGGGGCCTCAATGAGGCCGGTAGTTCCCATTAGTACCCAGATGGTCTGCATGGAAGGGGTTCCTGGGCTTACGTGGATCACGAGTTCACGCGCTGGGTAGCTTTTCCGAATCTTTGGAATCAGCTTACGCAAGAATTCGAGAATAGTCTCGTGATCGGTAGGATCCTCTGCCTTCCAAGACTCTACTCGTATCTTGGTATCCGAACGTTGCTCGAAGATGGCTTTTTTTAGGTCATCCGTAGCGCAACGCTCTCTATCGCCGCCTTGGCCGGCCTCTTCTCTGCGGAGGAGCACCACATCGCGTACCCGATCCTTGTACGGCGAACTTTCGTCGAAAAGGAGGGTGAGCGTAGGGCCAGGGACGGGTGGGCTACCCTTATTTGGCTCGTAGGGATCATTATTTACGGCTACCCAAGAAATGAGAACAGGACTGTTGGTTGTCATCAATTCACGCTCCATCTATGTAAACCCTCAATACGGCAACGGCGTCACCGACCGCGAAATCGACACCGCTTATTTCTGGGCTGCGGGGGCCGACCCCGCCTTCAACCACACCGGCGCGGTCTCCGCGTTGTACTGGCAGTACCTAACCGCGTCCCCCCACCAACGTTTCGACTTCGTCGGGGCCAACATTTCATCCATCGCCTTTTTCAAGCGCGGCTTTGGCTGCGACCTCGTGCCATACTACGCGGTTGTCGGATACAAGAGCCGCTGGGTCAAACGCGCTTTGAGCCTCCGCCGAGCGTTGCGCGGCTGACCAGCCTCAATAGTGCAATTGGGTCACCGACTTGGATATTAGGGCAATGGCCACGGCCGACATGCCCACCAAGCCCATGCCGCAGGCGTATCCGGCCAACAACACCGGCGCGTATTGCCGCCATTGCTGCGCCCCAAAGCGCGGCTCCAGCCAATAGCGAGCCAGCAGGGCACCGGCCATTTCCGGGATCAGCAAATGCGGCAGGCCCCCAAGGCCGCGCACAAACCCGTACACCAGCGAAATCGGCAACCCCAACCACGACATAACCCCAAACGTCCCCCCGGCCAGTACAAAGCTCCCCGCGATCCACCACCCCTTAATCGCCTGATCAAAAAGCGTTTCCCCGCCCAAAGTCGCCGAGTACCACAAGCACTGGCGCAGCGCGATGAGATGCCAATACGTCTGTGCATATTGGAAGGTCGGCGAGGGGATAGGCTCCATCTGCCAGACCAGCGACCAAAACACAAAGCCGCAGACCAAGCTCAGCGGCAACAGCAATAACTCGGCCTTGATAATTGACGAGAAGCGCGTCCCAGTCAGCTCGACCTCGCGGAAGAGCTGGGCGCGCCGGCCGTGGTCGGCATAAGGAATGGGCGCGAACCATATATCGATGCCTTTGTAGCCGCTCAAGATAAAAGCGCCTTCGCGCAGCAGCGGGAAGCTGACCAACTGGCCCGTCAACCCGGCCATGCGCGCATTGACGTACGAAATCACCGGCGTCAGCACGAAGCCGAAGATCAGCAAAAAGACCAGCGGGAACTCGTCGTCGTCGAGCAGCAACACGCAGAGCCAGACCATGGCCAACGTCGATAGCGCGTATCCGACAACCGCTATCCACAGCGGAAAGTCGCCCCGCCCGGCAGGCTTATCCTGCAACGGGCGGTGCCGGCCCTGACGGCGCGCGGCCCGCACCGACAGCACCGCGTGCAACAAGCCAATCGCGCCGACGGCCGCGCCCGCGCCAATGTACACGCTCATCCACACGTCGATGTCGTTGGCAAAATTCGTCAGAATCGCGTCCATGCCCGGCCGCCAGTGCGTCAGCGCGCCGACGTGATAGAGAATTGGGCTGCCCAAAGCGTGGACCATGGCCGCGGCAAACGTGCCGACGACGATCCAAAAAGGCAGCACCATCCCCAACAGCACCAAGCCCAAGTCCGTACCAATGCCCAAGGGCGCGGCCGGCAAAATGTCCTGCGTAGTGCGCGTCAGGTCGATCCAAGGAATGGGCAGCAGGAAGATGGGATCGCTGGCGATCAACCCGGTCAGTGCCGGCAAGCCCACGTACACTGCGCCGAATAGCAAACCAATCCCCATGCCCACCGAGAAAACCCGCCAGCGCCAGCTATCCCGTCCTTCGTCGCCCTCGGCGAGGGCGGTCGCCCCCTGCGCGGCGACCGGTGCCAACGGGAAGGGCAAGCGCTCCACATCGGACGTGACCCGAAAGAGGATGTAGCCGAGCGTGAACCACTCGACCCGCGACAAAACCTGCGAGGCGACCAGCACCACCATCGGCGGAATCCACGCTCGGTGCAAAAAGCTGCGCTCGACTAGGGCGTCTGAACCAACCGGCGGCGCGACCCATTCCGGGATGTGCTCGGCAATGCCAAAGCCAGCCGCGGCCGGCGACTGCGCGAGGTATTGGTTCCACACCAGTTGCCCAAACGGCCCGCCGGCCAGCATGGTGCCGCCGATGACGCCAGCTAAGCCGCCGGCAATGTAGTAGATCAGGTAAATCTCCTGGCGCGTCAGCGAAGAAAAGGAACGCCGCGCCAGCTCGGAAAACAGGATGATGGTCACCCATTCGGCTGCCGCGCCGAGCGATGTGCCGGCAATCAGGCCCATGTAAATGGCCCCGGGCATCATGATAAAGCCGACGAAGAACGCCCCGGCCACGGTGCGCGCAGTAAAGCCCTCGCGAAAGTGCTTTGGGGGCTGCATCAAGTCGCGGTAGCTGGTCAGTTCGTCGGTTCTCACGGCCGGTATCCTCCCCCCATCTCGCCCTGCAACACCGCGACTGCCGCCCACGACAGCCGCAGCGCGACCTCTCCGCAAATCATCCCCAAGAAAAACGGCATGACCCGCCGGTAGGTTTGCGCCCCGCCGTAGCGCACCACCAGCCACTTGCACAGCCAACCGCACAACACCGACCCCCACACCAGCCCGCCAAAACCCGTGCCAAACACAAAGCCCATGGGATGCAGGGGCCAGCGGAGAAAGTGCTGGCGCATCAACGCTAAGAAATAGGTAAAACCCGCCCCGGCCGCGTGAAATCCCAAGCGCACCCAGTCCGTGCCCCCATCCACTGTCCCCGCGTCTTTGAACAAGTAATTGTAGTAGCGGCCAATGCGTGCCTCAGACCGCGCGCCGCCCTGCTCCTGCAAGGCGAACAGCCCGTGCTCGTAGATCGTTTCCAGCGAAAACACATAGCCGGCCCCCAGCCCAACGCCCAATCCCAAAGCCATCCCCCAAATCAAGCGGCGCGGCGACACCCCGTGCATCTCGGCCAGTTTAAGCCCCTCAAATTGCAGGGCGGGCCAAAGCCCAATCATCGTAAAGCCAAACACCGCCAAAAAGCCAAAGCCCATGTAGGTCGCATCATCAAAATGCCCGGCCCCGGTCCCCAACACTACGAAGAACAGGTAGCCCACAATCTGCGGCACCCCCACAATGGGCAGCCCCCCGTCAATCCGCAGCCGCGCAAACGTCAACGCCAACAGCAACACCAGCAACAACGCCGCGATGCCCATCAGCGGCGGCACCCCCAAAGCCGTAGTCCACGCCCACAGCACCAAAAGCCCGGCCACCAGCCCCCAAGTCGCCCGGCTGCGCCAAGAGATGGCCGCTGCCAAGGCCCGCCGCGCCGACCACAGGCTCAACAGCCCCAAAAACAACAAGCCGCCGCGCGCCTGGGTCATAAAAAAAGGAAAGTGACTGGGCCAATCTAACCACGGCGACCCATGCCCAGGGATGAAATCGCCGCGATATTCGAGACGCCCCAGAAAGTGGGCCACCAACAATTGTACGCGGGTGAGCAGATAGAAAAACCACGTGCTGAACGACACTTCCACGGGCGCGAGAAAGGCTGCGCCCACCAACAGGGGGACAAACTCGAAGTGAAACGGCGATTCAAAGGGTGCCATGGCTTTCCACGGGTCGTCGAGGAGGAAGTGCGCCATGTCCAAACTCGTGATGATCTCGGGCACTTGCGGCATGTAGTGGTGCAACCCATTGATCCCCAACAGTACACCCGGTACCAACGCGCCCCACCAAAACAGCCGCTGGCCGAACAGATCTCCTGCAATGAGGGCGCGAGGTACTTCGAGCAGCGGAAATCCCAGCCGCTCGGTCTCCAGCCAGCGTTGCCGCAAAAGCCACACCAAGCAGAAGCAGGTCACAAAGAACGCGCCGAAAAACGCGGTCCACGCCGCCAGCGGCCACAGCCACGCCCCCCAAGGCACGGCCGTGCCCCCCTCAAACGCCCCAATGGCCGGTGCCTCATTCGGCCCGCCCGGGACCAGCCAGTCCGGGACGACTTGCAGAAAGCGGTAATAGGGGCCGGTCGGCTGAGCAAAGCCCCCGTAGAAACCCGTGACCAAGCCCGGCAGAAACCGGTGCATCAGGCCGGAAGCGGTCGCCGACACCCCGATTACCAGCGCGGCGTAAAGCACCGCGCGATCTCCCGGGCCGAGCAAGCGACGGACTAAGGTAACAGCCGCCAAAGCCCCTAAGGGCACGGCGAGAAAGACCTGCGGCCCCGGCGTACTCCCAGCCCCGGCCAAATGCGGGCCGTTGTACAGCAACTCGACGCGCTGGAGCAACCATCCGGCCCCGGCTGTGATGCCGACGATGAGCAATGCCAAGCGCAGCGCGGCCATGTTCACGCCCCCTCCCACTGCGGCAACTGCTCGGCGTAGTAGCGGCGGCTATCCGCCTCTAAGGTGCGCCAAGTCAAGAACTGCTTGCGCACATCGTCCAAAAAGGTGCGCACCACTCGCTGCCACGTCGCCAGATCGCCAGCCACCAACGCCAAGTCAACGTGAATATCGCAATAATGAGGGTCCGCCCCCGGCCCGATTTCCAGCGCGGTCTTTTGCACCACGCCTTGGTCAAACGGCGCCAACCATACCTGCGCCGCCACGCGCACCTTCTCCCCCACCTGCTCCACCTGCAGCGCTTCGACGTAAAATCCCGCCCCGATCGACTGCTCCTGATTGGCCGCCCACGCTTCTGCTTGGAACGCCGCCATGCCGAGCGCTTCGCGCCGCGCCAGCGAAAAGGGCAGTTGTACGTGCAAGTGCTCGCCCGCGACGACTGGCAGCTTCCACCGCCGTTCAATCCCCGGCGTACAGATCCGTCCGGCCATGCGCGCCGGGTAGAGCGCCGACGCCACCACCAACAGGGCAATCGCCCCGACGGTAAGCACCGCCCCCAGCGATGAGTAATTCAGTTCCAAGCCGGGCAAAAATCCCCCTTGGTTCAAAAGCTGGGCCGCGCCTTGCCCCAGCAAATAGCCCGCGACCGTGCCGACCACCCCCAAAGCCACCGCTTCGGCCACGAACAGCCCGCTAACGTGTCCGGGGGCTAAGCCGACCGCGTTAAAGGTGCCGATTTCTCGCGTCCGCTCGTACACGGCCCCGAGCATGGTGTTGAACACGATCAACGCGGCGATCAGCAGCGGCACGATCAGCGATCCCCACCCAGACACCGACGCCACCCCAACCGAATTGACGAGCAAGCGCTGCCCCGCAAGGCCGGCGAACAGGTTCAAATCCAACGTCTCCGCCAACTCTACCAGCGCACTGCGCGTCCCCTCCGCGGTCCCATCCAACCGGATCCCCACCGACGCCAGCCGCACTCCTTCCCAGCGCATCAGCGCGGCAAACGGCAAAACCGGCGTCGCCGACGCGGGCAAATGGGCAAACGGCCGCAACTTCCCCCCCTGCCCGCGTCCCACTTCCGCTTCCGAGGGCTGTTGCGCCTCTGGATCCAACGGGGTCAGGGGTTCGCCATTCAGATCGAGCCGGTCCAGCGCGTCCTCTGCGAGCAACCCAACGACCCGAAACACTTCCCCAAAAACTCGCACTCGCTCCTGCCCCAATCCCTCGGCACTTACCCCCAAAGAATCCGCCAACCCCACCGGCAACAGACAGGCGTCCTCTTCCCCGGGCCGCAGCCACCGCCCAGCTACCACCTGTGGCCCGAGCAAATCCGCCTCTTGCGCCCCCAGCCCAACAAACCCCCAGACCCCAACCGCTTGCCCCTCCTCGTCGTCCCGCTCGACTCGGTAGGACGACACCAGCGATTTTACCGACAGCCACGCCCGGGGCGCGACCTGCTCGTCGCCAAACCAGTCGCGCAGCAGGTCGTAGCCTTCCATCTCCATGGCCTGCCAGCCCGGCATCCGCACCAACGCCCCCTCGTAGGCCGCGTCCGCGCCAATCGCAATCCAATTCGTGTGCAGCGCAGCGCGGATTGACGTGAAGGACAGCACGGCAAAGGTCAACAGCACCAGCGTCGCGCAGGTCAGCCCGGTGCGCCACGGCCGCCGCCGCAAATGCGCCAACCCCACGGCGATCGAAGTTAGCACCGCGCCCGACCGCTGCACCGCGATTTGCCCGCGCCTAGTGCCCAACGCCTGCAACTCCCGATTTAAGCGCGACATCCCCAAGGCCGTGACCAAAATCCCCAACGCCAATATGACAAAGCCAAGCAGAATGATGGCCGGCGAGATCGATAACTCAAAGGCCGGATGCACATAGCGCAGGGCGACAAAGCCAACGAGAAAGAGCGCGAAATACCCCAATACCTGCCGCCGCAAATCGGCAAACCCAAACGCCAACCGCTCGGCAAAGTGGGCAAAGGGGATCAGCACGGCCAATAAAAAGAGCGCACCCTGCACTACCCCTGCTTGCGTCCGCTCCACATCCCGATAAGCCGCCGCGCCCAGCGCCCAAGCGCGCCGCGCCCGGTCCACAAAGTCGCGGTGCCGGTGCTCGGTGCGCGCTGCTGCTGCTGCTGCCAGCAACCCAGCCGACCGCTCGTGAAAGGCTGCCAACCGCTCATTGCGCACGCCGTGTCGCTCCAGCCGGTCAATCCGCTCGCCATTGAGGATATGCATGTCGGCAGCCACTCGATACACCGTCTCCACGACGCGCCCCCTCTCATCGGCCATATAGCCCACCCCACTCGGAACATCCTCCGTCCCATTGAGCAACAGCAGGCGTCGTCCCAACCCATAGCGACCCGTCGCCATCACGGTCTTGAACCGCTTAGTAGGTTGAGTAAAAATCACGCCGACCGGCTCGGTCCACGACCCCACCCGATTCTCATAGCTGAATAGCTCCATTTCCGGGGCGGTCAGCGGCAAGCAGGCCCCGTACACCATCGGCTCGGCTTCCAGCGCCGCGTCAATGGCTTGCACGCGCTCCAAAGTCAACAAATTGCGCGGATCAAAAATCCCAAACAGCGTCGTCCCCCGCAGCGGGGCGGTGACGATCTGCTCCTTTTCCTCGGCGGCACCCACCAGCACTGTCAGGGCGCGTCCCGGCAACTTGCGCTCCCCATTGATCCCCCAGTCCGGCGCATCCGTCACCGCCCCGGTTTCCCCATCGAGCCGATAGGCCTCCAACCGCACCGGCTGCGTGTAGATGATACCCGACTCAACTCCGGGAATGGCAAACCGCCCCGAGTCGTCGGCCGCGGCCCAGAAATCCGGCCGCACCCCTGCCAACGTCGGCTGGCGCAGCCGCACCCGTACCAACGCCCCGGCCGTGGGCTGATCCGGCAAATAGCTGCGCGGGCCGTAGTGGACCACCTCCCCGCGAATGGTGCCAAACGCATCGTTGCCCCAAGCCCACGGCTCCAGCGCCGGGTCGTCAATGAGCGCGGGCAGCACGGCCCGCAGCAACGCGACTTGACCGGCCAACCACTCAAAGCGCACCTCCTCGGGGCCGTCGTCGGGCACGTCAAAGCGGGCGCGGCTGTCGTTGACCGTGCAAAAGGCCAATGCCGGACATCCGGCGAGGGCTGCTACCGCCGCATCCAACGGCACCGTCAGCCCAAGCCCCCCCAAGCCCTGACGGGCAAAGTCCTGCCTCAGGCCATTGACCAGCATCGGTTTGCCCCCCAACGCGGAATCCTCATACGCCATTACCAGCTTTAGCAATCGCTCGGTGATAGGCGGCGCGAGCAATGAGACGCGATACGGAGCTTTCGGCCTGAACGCCCCAAGCCGCGGGCTATGCGACGACAGATCCAAGCCCACCAAAAAGCGCGTCTCCAGCGCACTGAGCCGCCGCAAAAGCGCGGTCTCCTCCACCCCGCCCTCCCGCTGCCCGGCGGCCGCCAGCAACAACGGCGCGAAATGGCGCATGCCGGCCATGTTTTGGAAGTGCCCGGCCGTCCACAACAACGCGACCGTGCGCTTGGGCGGCCGCTCGGCAAGCTCTCGGGCCAGTTCCAAGAGCGCGGCCGCACTCGCAGCTTGCTCGGCCCCCGGTGCTAACGCCGGGACCGGGGACATGGCGTCGTAATGCGCGGCGAGAAAGACGACCTCTTCCTCCAGTTTTACATCGCGTCCGGGGATCACGGCAATCAGGTTCTCGGCAGTCACCTCCCGCCACGTCATCCGCCCCTGCAAGCGCACTTGCGCCCGCGATTTTTCCAGCACCCGCAAACGTTCCGCCACGTCTTTGCGCGCATAGAGCCGCGGCAAGTCGGCCGGCACATCGAGGAACTTTTGCTCGGCCTCCTTGCGATGGGCCCCGGCCGATTCCAAGAACACCACGGCCGCGGCCCCCAAGTGAAACGCATCCACCCAAACTGTACCCGAGGCGTAGTCGAGCAAGACGATCCGCCCGGCCACCGGCTGCCCTTCGAGTCGGCTGCCATCCCCGCCGTACACCAACTCCCCCTCAATCCCCTCGGCCGGCAGGGTTGGCGTCCGCACCAAATTGGGCCAGACTCCGAACAATTCGAGCCGCTCTCCTTCGCATTCGAGCCAGAACCCCTCGTCTAAGGGCACCAAAACCGGAAACTCGTGCCCATAGATTTCCTCCACGCCCATGCCCGCGAGCGCGTCGGCGAGCCACGCACGGGCCGCCGCCGCCCCAGGATAGCCAGTCACGCGCGAGGCCGGCGTTGAGAGCACCTCCACAGTGCGGCGCAGCCGCGCTTCCACCTCGGACCCGGCGGCCAAGGACGGGCTTAGGAACCAAGCCGCCGAGAGCAGTGCGCCTATAAAAGGAAAAGCCCCCAAAGGCCCGCGGCCCCGGAGGGATTCCTCATTTTTTGTTTTGAACGGATTGACCATCCGGTTATCGCTGGGCGTCCTCGTCGAGCATGGTAATAGGTCAATGATCAGGTTGTTGGCGGTGGCATTGGATGCACAACGCCTTTAGATTCGCTGGGTTGTTGTTGGTCTTAATGCCGTTAATAGGGTGTACGTGGAGCAAGTGGGGTCGTCGCTCAAGCGCGAATATAAGGAATGGGTCGAGCCGAACTGATCGATGAGCCGTCGAGACGACTCCAGGATTGGAGCTCTTGACCGCTCGTTTTGAGGCCCTATCCTAGTCGCCGGTGTTGCTGTGACGCGGTGCCTTTGGTTCCACCACTTGAGGACAAACGGGAAAATGAAAAAAAGATCCAGTATCAGCAAGGCATCCGGTTGCTTCAGCGCCCCAACAGCCTCGCAAGACCGATGACGCAGACAGAATGGAGTTCGGCCATGCAGGCCAAGCGCAAACTGCCCATCGGCATTCAGACCTTCCGCAAAATTCGCGAGGATCACTGCTACTACGTGGATAAGACCGCCTACATCCGGCGGTTGGTGAACGAAGGCACCCACTACTTTCTCTCCCGCCCGCGCCGGTTCGGCAAGAGTCTCCTCATTGATACCCTCAAGGAGTTATTCGAGGGCAACGAGCCCCTGTTTGAGGGGCTGGCCATCCACGCGGGCTGGGACTGGTCAGTGCGCCATCCCGTCGTGAGCCTGAGCTTCGGCAGCGGCAACTTCAAGGAGCCGGGCTACCTACAGGCGAACCTCATGGAGCAACTGGACGCCATCGAACGCCGGGCGCAGGTGACCTCCGAATACGCCACGGCACCGGGGCGTTTCGCCCATCTGCTGGAGGCACTCCACGAACAGACCGGTCAGCGTGTCGCGGTGCTGATCGACGAATACGACAAGCCCATTTTGGACGCGCTGGACGCGCCGGAGGTCGCCCGCGCTAACCGCGATTTTCTGCGCGGCGTCTATGCGGTCATCAAGGACAGCGACGCGCACGTCAAGTTCACCCTGCTGACTGGGGTGAGCAAGTTCTCCAAGGTCAGCCTGTTCTCCGGCCTGAACAATCTCAGAGACCTCACCCTGTCCCCCCGCTACTCGGCCCTGTGCGGATACACCGACGCGGACTTGGACGCGGTGTTCGCACCGGAGTTGCCCGGCTTGGATCGGCAGGAAATCCGGCACTGGTACAACGGCTACAACTGGCTGGGCGAGGAGAAGGTCTATAATCCCTTCGACATTCTCCTGCTCTTTGCCGAACGCCGATTCGGGGCCTACTGGTTCGAGACCGGCACGCCGACGTTCCTCATTGAGACGCTGGTGGCGCGTCGGGTCGGCTCCTTGGCGCTCGACGGCATGCTCGGCAGCGACGCGCTGCTGTCCGCCTTTGACGTGGACCACATCGCCACCGAGGCGCTGCTGTTCCAGACCGGCTACCTCACCATCCAGAGCACAGAGGACCTCGGCGGGGAGCGGTACTACCTGTTGGGCTACCCCAACCGGGAGGTGCGGCAAAGCCTGAACAGGAGTCTGCTCAACCGCTTGGCAGACAATCCGTCGCATGGGACAGCGTTTGGTGCCCGGCTATACAAACTGCTGCGGGTCAACGATTTCGCTGGCTTGGAAACGCTGTTCAAGGCCTTCTTCGCCGGCATTCCCTACCAGTGGCACACCAAAAACGACCTCGCCGACTACGAGGGCTACTACGCCAGCGTGTTCTATTCCTGCTTTGCGGCGCTGGGGCTGGACATCACCGTGGAGGACAGTAGCAGTCATGGCCGCCTCGACATGGCGGTGGTCTGCAACGACGAGGTGTACCTGTTCGAGTTCAAGGTGGTCGAATCAGCCCCGGAGGGTGCGGGCTTGGCGCAGTTGCAGGCGCGGGGCTACGCAGACAAATATCGCGGGTCGGGTCGGCCGGTGCATCTGATCGCGGTAGAGTTCAGCAAGGCCACTCGCAACGTGGCGGCCTTGGAGGTGGCACCGGCGTGAATGGTGTGCGGATAGCGCCGGCTCGCCCCTGCAAATGCCTTGGTCGGTATCGCTTCGGGCGACGAGCCAACGGTCAAGAGAAGCTCTAACGCAGGGAGCGTTGATTACGGAACGCTCAGCCGAGCATGAACACGAGGCACCCGCTTCACCCGCAAAAGAAAGACGCCTTATCGGGTCAACCGCCCCAAGGCAAGACCGATAACAGAACGGAGTTTGGCCATGCAAGCCAAGCGCAAGCTGCCCATCGGCATTCAGACCTTTCGCGAGCTTCGCGAGGACCATTGCTACTACGTGGATAAGACCGCCTACATCCGGCGGCTGGTGCAAGAGGGCAAGCACTACTTCCTGTCCCGTCCGCGCCGGTTCGGCAAGAGTCTCCTCATTGATACCCTCAAGGAGTTATTCGAGGGCAACGAGCCCCTGTTTGAGGGGCTGGCCATCCACGCGTACTGGGACTGGTCAGTGCGCCATCCCGTCGTGAGCCTGAGCTTCGGCAGCGGCAACTTCAAGGAGCCGGGCTACCTACAGGCGAACCTCATGGAGCAGCTGGACGCCATCGAACGCCGGGCGCAGGTGACCTCCGAATACGCCACGGCACCGGGGCGTTTCGCCCATCTGCTGGAGGCACTCCACGAACAGGCCGGTCAGCGTGTCGCGGTGCTGATCGACGAATACGACAAGCCCATTCTCGACGCGCTGGACGCGCCAAAGGTCGCCCGCGCCAACCGCGATTTTCTGCGCGGCGTCTATGCGGTCATCAAGGACAGCGACGCGCACGTCAAGTTCACCCTGCTGACTGGGGTGAGCAAGTTCTCCAAGGTCAGCCTGTTCTCCGGCCTGAACAATCTCAGAGACCTCACCCTGTCCCCCCGCTACTCGGCCCTGTGCGGATACACCGACGCGGACTTGGACGCGGTGTTCGCACCGGAGTTGCCCGGCTTGGATCGGCAGGAAATCCGGCACTGGTACAACGGCTACAACTGGCTGGGCGAGGAGAAGGTCTATAATCCCTTCGACATTCTCCTGCTCTTTGCCGAACGCCGATTCGGGGCCTACTGGTTCGAGACCGGCACGCCGACGTTCCTCATTGAGACGCTGGTGGCGCGTCGGGTCGGCTCCTTGGCGCTCGACGGCATGCTCGGCAGCGACGCGCTGCTGTCCGCCTTTGACGTGGACCACATCGCCACCGAGGCGCTGCTGTTCCAGACCGGCTACCTCACCATCCAGAGCACAGAGGACCTCGGCGGGGAGCGGTACTACCTGTTGGGCTACCCCAACCGGGAGGTGCGGCAAAGCCTGAACAGGAGTCTGCTCAACCGCTTGGCAGACAATCCGTCGCATGGGACAGCGTTTGGTGCCCGGCTATACAAACTGCTGCGGGTCAACGATTTCGCTGGCTTGGAAACGCTGTTCAAGGCCTTCTTCGCCGGCATTCCCTACCAGTGGCACACCAAAAACGACCTCGCCGACTACGAGGGCTACTACGCCAGCGTGTTCTATTCCTGCTTTGCGGCGCTGGGGCTGGACATCACCGTGGAGGACAGTAGCAGTCATGGCCGTCTCGACATGGCGGTGGTCTGCAACGACGAGGTGTACCTGTTCGAGTTCAAGGTGGTCGAATCGGCGGAGGAGGGGGCGGCGATGGCGCAGTTGCAGGCGCGGGGCTACGCAGACAAATATCGCGGGTCGGATCGGCCGGTGCATCTAATCGCGGTAGAGTTCAGCAAAGAGACCCGCAACGTGGCGGCCTTGGAGGTGGCACCGGCGTGAATGGTGTGCGGATAGTGCCGGCTCGCCCCTGCAAATGCCTTGGTCGGTATCGCTTCGGGCGACGAGCCAACGGTCTTGACCGGCATGACGACGGAACGCTCAGCCGAGCATGAACACGAGGCACCCGCTTCACCCGCAAAAGAAAGACGCCTTATCGGGTCAACGCCCCAAGGCAAGACCGATAACAGAACGGAGTTTGGCCATGCAAGCCAAGCGCAAGCTGCCCATCGGCATTCAGACCTTCCGCAAAATTCGCGAGGATCGCTGCTACTATGTGGATAAGACCGCCTACATCCGGCGGTTGGTGAACGAAGGCACCCACTACTTCCTGTCCCGTCCGCGCCGGTTCGGCAAGAGTCTCCTCATTGATACCCTCAAGGAGTTATTCGAGGGCAACGAGCCCCTGTTCGAGGGGCTGGCCATCCACGCGGGCTGGGACTGGTCAGTGCGCCATCCCGTCGTGCGCCTCGACTTCAGCAGCGGAGACTACGCCAAGCCGGGCTATCTGCACAAAGACGTGCTGACCCAGTTGGACGATCTCGCCAGCAAGGCCGGGGTCGCCGCCCGCCACGACACTGCGCCGGCTCGTTTCCGGCATCTGCTGGAGGCACTCCACGAACAGACCGGCCAGCGTGTCGCGGTGCTGATCGACGAATACGACAAGCCCATTCTCGACGCGCTGGACGCGCCGGAGGTCGCCCGCGCTAACCGCGCCTACCTGCACGGGTTGTATTCGACCATCAAGTTCGCCGACGCGCACGTCAAGTTCACCCTGCTGACTGGGGTGAGCAAATTCTCCAAGGTCAGCCTGTTCTCCGGCCTGAATAATCTCAGAGACCTCACCCTGTCTCCCCGCTACTCGGCCCTGTGCGGATACACCGACGCGGACTTGGACGTGGTGTTCTCGCCGGAACTACCCGGCTTGGATCGGGAGGAAATCCGGCACTGGTACAACGGCTACAACTGGCTGGGCGAGGAGAAGGTCTATAACCCCTTCGACATTCTCCTGCTCTTTGCCGAGCGCCGATTCGGGGCCTACTGGTTCGAGACCGGTACGCCGACGTTCCTCATTGAGACGCTGGTGGCGCGTCGGGTCGGCTCCTTGGCGCTCGACAGCATGCTCGGCAGCGACGCGCTGCTGTCCGCCTTTGACGTGGACCACATCGCCACTGAGGCCCTGCTGTTCCAGACCGGCTACCTCACCATCCAGAGCACAGAGGACCTCGGCGGGGAGCGGTACTACCTGTTGGGCTACCCCAACCGGGAGGTGCGCCAAAGCCTGAACAGGAGTCTGCTCAACCGCTTGGCAGACAACCCCTCGCATGGGACGGCGTTTGGTGCCCGGCTATACAAACTGCTGCGGGTCAACGACTTCGCTGGCTTGGAAACGCTGTTCAAGGCCTTCTTCGCCGGCATCCCCTACCAGTGGCACACCAAGAACGACCTCGCCGACTACGAGGGCTACTACGCCAGCGTGTTCTATTCCTGCTTTGCGTCGTTGGGCTTGGACATCACGGTCGAGGACAGTAGCAGTCGCGGTCGCGTTGACATGGCGGTAGTTTTCAACGCCAGCGTGTATCTGTTCGAGTTCAAGGTGGTGGAATCAGCCCCGGAGGGTGCGGGCTTGGCGCAGTTGCAGGCGCGGGGCTACGCGGACAAGCATCGCGGGTCGGGTCGGCCGGTGCATCTGATCGCGGTAGAGTTCAGCAAAGAGACCCGCAACGTGGTGGCCTTGGAGGTGGCACCGGCGTGATCGAGGTGGGTGCCGAGGTCTGGGGGAGCAGAGCCAGCTAGCCTTGTTCCCAGCGCAATTTGGCGATCCGCTGGGCATTCTCGTCGCTAATGGTAATATGTTTATGATAAGGCTGTTGGCTATGGCATTGGATGCACAATGCCTTCAGATTCGCTGGGCTATTATTGGTCTTAACGCCGTTGATATGGTGTACGTGGAGAAGGCTGGAGACTTTTCTCAGGTCCAAGTGACAGTTCTCGCATGTAAAGTTCTTTGTCGCCTTGTAGCGTCTTGACACCTCTCCCCAGTCAGCGGTGTACTGCCCGTCGAACTCGCCAGCGCGGCGACGCGGCATGTGCGGAAAGAAGGACTTGTACGTGTCGAAGAATGCCTCTATATCGAAAGCTGCGACTATTTGGTCGCGAGTGCGCCCGGCACACCGGTAATTCAATCTACCAAGACAGTTCTTGCAGACTTTGAGACGTGTCTTCCCGTCTATATGCTCTCTACTGTCAAAGTCATATCCCGTAATATAAAATTCCCCGCTCAAGTCATTCGTTGCGACGTAGCGTCCATATCGCCCCTTGCTGTGCATTTCCTCCAAGGTTCGACAAAAAGCAACATGGAACTTTCTTCCTGAATCCCCATTGTCCAAGGCATCCTGAACGCCCGCCCCGTGATCTTGGATATAGAGCAAGACCTGACGGCCTCTGTAAATGAATAGTCCGTTATCCGTCACGCCGACCTCGGACAGATCGACTTCTATGCCTTCCTCCAGTTGGATGTCGATGGGATCGATCTTGGCCATTCCCCTTCTGACGACCAAATCGGGATTTACGGAATCCGCTCCCATGCGGCGAACTGAGTCGTACAACCTTTCAAAATCCACGTTGAGGTACACGATGTAGCTCACTCCGCCAAAATTTTGCGAATCTGGAACTCCGCGTTCGTGACGACTCGGAACACGACCCGGCGCGACGCATCCCTATCTTCGCGCCCTTTCTCGTCAAAGACGAGCCGGGAAAAGGAAAAACCGACCGCGGCCAAGTTAGCCTTCACCCACGCCTGATCTTCGGCGACCGCCGGAAGGTTATAAACGTATTCCAACACCGACCGGGTCCGCCCTTGGGACAACCACATGTTCTTGAAATACGCTTCGGCTTCTTCGGTCGCCGCATCCCAATCGCTCGAAGTGTGCCCCTCAATACGCACCTCTTCAATGGCGGTCCCGAATTGCTTGATCACCGCCAAGTACCGCGGGAAAAAGTCATTCAAAATCTCCACAAACCGCGGCTGTAGGTCGATCTTCCCGGTCTCAAACAGAACTTCCGGCGATTTGAATTCGATCGACAGAGTCTCTGCATCGAGCTCCGCCTCCCATTTTGGCAAATCACTTTCAAATTCTTTCCGCAACGCGCGATTGATCGCAATCTGCCCATCTCGATAGGCTACTGCTACCTCTTTGATCTTGTCGCGCTCGATGAATGCCGTGCGCATCAACGCAATGGAGATGAAAAGGAAAACCATCATCAAACCTGCCATCAGATCCGAAACCGTCATCCAGTGCTCACCTTCCTGTTCGGTCCGTCGCACCCCGAACAGGTGCCTCATCTGCGCTTTCATCGGGGGCGTCCTCCTCGCTCGACAATCCGGCGCATGGCTTCCGTGAGCTCACTATAGTCCTCGGTGAACTTACCTGCGATTTGGGCAAGCGCACGGCCCATTTCGTTCATAACCCGTTCGATTTCCTGATTCATCAACTGATCGAGAGCTTCGAGTTGGGCGTTGACGGCCTCTCCGGTGCGCGATGCGGACTGACGCATATGTTCATGTAGCCTCTCCACGCCTTGACTGACCGCTTGGCTCTGTGCGCCGAGCACCTCGTTCACTGACGCCTCCACCTGACTTTGCATCTGCTGGATACTATCTGCGACCTGTTGTTGTACGGACTGAGTGTTGCGTTGTACGCGCTCGCTGGCGTCCACAAAGACTGCCAACATTTCTTGCGCCTTTTCATCCTGAGCCTTGATGTACGTGTCTGAGCTCGTCAGTAATTGCTGATGTTCCGCCTGTAGATCGCGCTGGACGCGTTCGCCGACATCGGCAAAGGTTTTGAGCAACTCTTGCGCCTTCACATCTTGCGCTTGGATGTAACCATCCGAATTCGCCAGTAACTCCTTGTAATGCTCGCTGGCGGTATCGACAGATGCGGTGATTTCGCGAGTTATCTCTTCTATGTGTGCTTGCACCTGTGGCACCGCTTCCACGGCTCGATCTCGCAATTGTGCAAAGGCTGCAAGATGCTGCTCCAACTCGGCAAGTTGGTGGCTGACCGTATCCACGATGCCGGAGAGCTTCTCCATGGAATCGGGAATGCTCGAACTAGACTCGGCGATGTGCGCTACCGCCGAGTCTATGTTAGTGATATTCTGAACTGATTGGTCGTAGAGTGCATGGAACTGTTCCAGTTGCTGCCGATAGCGCTCTTGCCACTCCACCAGCTTCTGCACGGACGCATCGAGCCGCTTGAAATTATCGCCGAACTGCTCCGTGATCTTCTGGTTGAAATCGGCGATAACCTGTCTCAGCGCATCGACGATCTGTTCGGTCGCCGCTCGAGACAGCATCTGGGCAACCTCTGTTAGCTGCTCCCGTAGGTGGCCGGCAAACGCCTCGAATGCCTGCCGGTCATCGCGGTGCCGATCCGTCAAATCCGTGCGCAGCAGTTTCAACTGACCGGCCAGACTCGACTCCTCGACGCCGGCAACCGCATCCCGAGTCCCTTCGAGCAAGCGCGACTGCTCGTCCAACTTGGCCAGCATATCGCCGAACTGCTCCGTGATCTTCTGGTTGAAATCGGCGATAACCTGTCTCAGCGCATCGACGATCTGTTCGGTCGCCGCTCGAGACAGCATCTGGGCAACCTCTGTTAGCTGCTCCCGTAGGTGGCCGGCAAACGCCTCAAATGCCTGCCGGTCATCGCGGTGCCGATCCGTCAAATCTGTGCGCAGCAGTTTCAACTGACCGGCCAGACTCGACTCCTCGACGCCGGCAACCGCATCCCGAGTCGATTCGAGCAAGCGCGTCTGCTCGTCCAACTTGGCCAGAATGTCCGCCGGTCCAACCTCGGATTCGGATTCAGCCTCCGTTGGCTTCAACCAAGGAGTTGTCGACAGCGCCTTGAAGAAGATGCCAGCAAACATTCCTGCGATGCTGGTAATGAACGCGGTCTTCAGACCGGCCAGCAGTTTGCCGATGCTTGCATCTAACTGAGTCGGGTCGAAGTTCAACAACCCGAT
The DNA here is from genome assembly GCA_958295495.1 of uncultured Latescibacterota bacterium. Lineage (GTDB taxonomy): Bacteria > Latescibacterota > UBA2968 > UBA8231 > UBA8231. Next base: position 3,126,917 of record OY282352.1, on the reverse strand, counting down.
CACGATGCCGGTAAAGGTGCCGAGGATGCCCAGCGAGGTGAGCAAGGTCGGAGCATACGTAGTAAAACGGGGTGCCATGCCCTTCCATGCCATGAAGAGTGCGGCTACAAAAAAAACTATCACCATCCATAAAAAAAATTCCGCGGTACCGTCCGCCGTACGATTGCGCAGGACCGACTCAAATATCTGGTTCAGGTTCAATACAGAGACCTTTCGGGTTTCTCATACACATGGAGACGCGACTTGAGACAGGAGCTAATCGCAACATTTACTTTATTCCTGTTTGTCAAGCGGCAGGCGGAGGCACACTAAGGAGAGGTTTCGGCCGGTGCAGCCGCGCCTCTGCATCGGACCCAGCGGTAACCGCCAAACTTGCGAGCAAGCAGCAAAAAGGAAAGCCCCCAAGCACCAAGGCCCAGAAGCTTGCTACTGCATCCTGCATCCCAAACGCCTTCATCCCCAGAGCTTGGGCACCTGCTCCCGCAGCGTGACAAACGCGAAATAGCCAAAGAACGCGCAGGCCCACAGCAAGGCCACAAAGCGCGTCGGGTGCATGGCCAGCGCCCCTTTGAGCACGCGGTTGTTCTGCCACAAGAGCAATACTGAGTACAGCAGCATGACCCCCGCATTGAGCGAGGCGCTCAAGACCAGCAACTGCACCGGCTTGTTGTAGTCCGAGAGCATAATCAGCACGCCTAAGAAAATCTGCGCCCACAGCAGGAGGAAGTAGAGCCGGTTCCGCGTCCACTTGGCGTGGGTGCGCAGCCAGTTGGTCTTGACGATGTCGGTGGAGATGCGGGCGCAGGCGTCCAACAGCCCCAGCTCGGTCGTCAGCAAAATGGCGATGCCCATCCAGTTGAAGAGGTGTTTGAAAAAGCCGCCGCGCTCCTGCGCGATAAAGTCGCCCTCAGTGCCGATAAACCCCAAGCCCTGTTCCAACCCAAGTGCCTGTCTCGTAGTGGCGTAGGCAATAAGCGACAGCAGCATCAGCGACAGAGCCGACAGCGCGTAGAAGGTGACCAAGTGTTCGCGATTGGCCGCCTGCCACCAGCCGCGCCAGCGCCGCATGTTCTCCGGCGTCTGCTCAAAGTGGTAGCCGATAGCGCCCACGGCCTCTTCCCGCCCGGTCAGGGGGCTGGTCAGCCGCCCCACGTACGCACCCATGGCATAGCCTTTGTCGCGGACGAAATCGCTCTGCGCCAAGTTCATCGTCCCGCCGGCACCAGCAAAGGCCAAGGCTCCCAAAAAGAGCGGCAACTCCATCTCCTCTGGAATGTGGCCGATATTGACGATGCCCTTGCACAGGTCCCACACATGGCTAGGCTCTACTACTAAAAAGAAGATGACCAACAGCAGGACCAGCACCGCCGCGATCAGCACCGTCTGGATGCGCTCCACTGTATGGTACACCACCGGCCCCAAACTCAGGGCCAGCCCGACCAACAACAGGCTTGCGATCGAATAGCCGACTCGCGTACTTTCGTCGCCGCCCAACTCCCAAGTCAGGATGGTCGCCGCCCCAGACGCCCAGCCCGGCCACATCCACGGGACCACGTTGCACACCAGAAAAACCCCAGCCCACCCCGGCCATAGGCGGCAAAATCCGGTCACCGCTGTCTCGCCGGTAGCCAAGGTCCAGCGCTCGATCTCCATGTTGATGAAATACTGGGTCAGCACCCCCACCATGCAGGCCCAGAACACGACAAAGCCGAACTTATAGGTTATATAGGGCCAGAGCACGAACTCCCCGCTGCCCAGCGAAAGCCCCAACAGCAGGATGCTCGGCCCGACCAGCTTGCGCCAGTGGGGCGGCTCGGGTAGGTCGCGGTACTGCCCTGCCGGCAGCCGATCGCAAGGTATCACCTCATGCGGCACGGGCTTAGTTGCCATGTCGTCCTTTCCTCCATAATGATCAGCCAATGCTGCCGCTACATGAAAAAAGCCCCCAAGGCCCAGCGGCCCCGGAGGCTTATTCTCTCAGCGAACCCGCCACGCAACCTCAGAAGCGGAACTGCAAGGAAAACTGATGCACGCTGTCGAGGATGCCAAACGAGGTGAAGGCGTAATCGACCGTGGCCATACTCAATGCGAGGCCCAGCCCAGCCGTCAGCCCCTCCTCGCTGCGGCCAGCCGCGACGACCGCGCCGCTGACCTCATCGACTTTGTCGTCCTCTACGCCATAGTAGTTGAGCTTGTAACCGGAGCGGAGCTTGAGCATGTGGAAAAGCTCCACCTCGGCCGCCGCGTACACTAGCTGCTCGGCATCTTGCGGCTTGGTAGCATCGGCGAGCAAAGTAACCTTCATACCGCTGTCTGGGTCGTCGAGGATGGCCGCGGCCGCGCCAATGCTGAATATCAGCGGCAGCGGCGCACCGATGTCGTAAAACGTCAGATCGCTGCCCAGATTGTTGATCCGAGCGCCGATGGTGTACGTGGAATTGACGCGGTAGAGAGCGCCGAAATCAGCCGCGTACGCGGTGGCACTGACGCCATCGATGGTTTGGTTCACGATCTTGCCGGTCACCCCTAAGTTGAGTCGGTCGGTAATGTTGCGCGCCCAAGTCGCGCCCACGGCCAAATCTCGGTAGTTGTACGCGCCCGAGGACTCGGCGTCGTTGGGCACGAACGTTCCCGCATCGAGCACGAACTGCGGCACCACGTCGCGGTCGGCGGCAATGTCGCTCAACCCGAGCGTCACCACGCCAATGCCCAAGGTGCCCATGTCGCCCATATCGCGTGCGAACCCAATGGCGTCGTGCGACAAATCCGCAATCCACGAGTTGTGCGACAGCAGCACTTGGCTTTCGCCGCCGCTTAAGGCTGTGCCGGCCGGGTTCCAGAATAGCTGGTGAACGTCGCCGGCCACGGTCGTATAGGCCGAGCCGAGCGCGACCGGCCTGGCGCCCACGCCAATTTTGAGAAAGGCGGCACCAGTCAGGCCAGACTTGCGCACGTCGGCGACCCCAGGTCGCGCCAGCAAGCAGGCCAACCCCAGCACTGCAATGAGTTTCAACGCTTTCATTTTCAAGTCTCCCCTGTTCGATTCAGCGCAGAATGGCAAAGTGCCCGGTCTGCGTCCCGCCCGGGTACTCGGCCACGTAGATGTACAGCCCGCTGGCTACCTCAATGCCGTCCTTGGAAAACATGTCCCAAAACAGGGTGCCGTCGAACGGGTTGGTACTGTCGAAGTGAAGCACGTCGATGACCTGCCCGGCCACGTCGAAAATGGTGATCTTGGTGCCGGTCGGCAGGTTGATGAAGAGCATCTTGTGCTCGGTGCCCGTATCGTGCAGCGCGCCCTTCTTGTAGGGGTTGGGCACCACGCGGATGGCGAGCGCGCCGCTCGCAAGGTCGCCGGCCGCAGCCAGCGGCGCTTTGAGAATAAACGGCGCGCCAATGGCCTTTTGCCCCTCCAAGCTGGCTGGGAAAAACGAACTAGCGGTCGCGTAGTGGTACGTGTTTTTCCACAGCCCGTCGCGGCCATTGAAGTTGTGCCGATGCGTCTCCAGCGAGCTGAAGGGCTGGCCGTTGATCTCGCCAGACTCGTCGTCGTACGCAGCAACATAGTAGTAGTACGTGAACCCAAAGGTCACCAAGTCGCTGTTATCGGCAAACTTGTACTTGAACACGTCGCTGTCCGGCCCGTCGTTGAGGTAGTTGCCCAACTCACTGCTAGGGACATGGGCGATCAGCCGATAAGGCCCCCACGCCGCTGGCTCCTGAGGTTTGTAGGCTCCAGAGCTGATGTTGGGGTTGTTGTCGGCACCAAAGGCGGCCAGTTGCGCGTCCGTGGGATTGACTTCGGTCTGGTGGTGATAGCGGTTGATGATGCGCAGACCCACGTCGAGCGAATTGACCCGGGGGAACAACGTCGAGCGATAGACCTTGTAGCCCGCAAAATCATCCGCTGCTTCGGCGCGGTCGTCCCACTTGATGTCGGCTTTGACATCCGTGTTAGGCGCTATTTCGAGGTGGGGCGTCGGCGGCGGCGTGGGCACGGCAAAGTCGTTTTCATAGGCCCACTGGGCAGTGCTGCGCGCGGCGCGTGCCCCCTGCAAGCGGAACCCCGCGTACTCGACCAGCACCAGCGTGATGGTCTCGCCCACCTCCAGCGAGAAGGGGCCGATGCCCACCTGCAACATGCCGTCGAAGTTGTGGTCAATTGCGTAGCCCTTGGTCCACGCCCAATCGGGCTGGTCGTCCAGCGAGCGGCTGGGATCGACCTCCCAGTTTTGGATGAAGGTGTTGTTGTACTTCATGTCGCCCAAGGGCTGACCGCGCTCGTCTTCGGGGAGCACGGCATTGACAAACGACAGTGGGTCGCCGGGAACGATGTCTGGATGATTGGGATCGAACCAGTTGGGATCGGGCACCAAGCTGCTCTCGTTCTGGATGGCGGCCCCCTTGTCCCAAGCGCGGCTGCCGATCTGTTCGCCATCGAAAAACGTGGCCATCGCATAGATGTGGTTCTCGCGCGGATTGCGGTAGCCGCCGTCGTCCTTGAGCACCGAGGTGAACCAACCGCGCTCAGCATCCACGCCGACCGGATGGCTGTCGTAGATGGTGCGCTTGTCTGCCGCGCTAGCACTGCTGCCGCTTTCTGGCAACGCGCCCTGTTTGGCAGCAATCCACTGCATCCCATTGTAGATGTCGTAGTAGTATCCCCGCCGGCGCATGGTGACGCCCAGCAGGCGTGCGCCATCGGCCGACCAGCCGCTCGGCGTGCCAAAGACCGGATGCGGCTCGCCGAGCGTACTCGGCGACGGGCCGGTAAAGATCACCGGCACATCCCAAGGCACGCCAGCGGCGTCGGGCGTGGCGTCGTACCCAGAGGTCGGGCCGGTAAACCACCCCGAGGCACCGCGACGGCCATTGTTGCGGTTGGTCATGGAGTTGATCGGCTCGTTTTGCAGATGCAGGGTGAGCGCGTGGATGCGGTTGTCGGTCTTTTCGGCCGTGCCGTCGCCATCGGCGTCGAGTACGCCGGTGTTGGTCAGCTCTAGCTCGACGACGATGAAGTCGTTGAGATTGGCGTGATTGGCGGCAAACTGCCGCATCCGCCAGCGCACATCAACGCCGAGGTTGGTCGGCATCGCGCCCTCATAGCGCATTTCATTGCGGCCTTCATCAACCCAGTACGCACCCGGACTGGTAAAGTTGCGCGCCGCAGCGCCAGCACCGGCTAAATTGTTGGTGTAGAAGCCGTGCAAGTACTGCTTGGCCCGGGGCGCGTTGCTGTCGGTGGTGATATTGATCTCGTCGGGGCTGTATTCCATCATCTGCAAATCTTGGCCCCAAGGCAGGTGCAAATTCTCGCCGCCCGGATAGGTTTGGGTCGGCGTGGTCCACTGGCGGTCCCAGTTGCCGACGCGGAAGAGGGTAAAGCGGGCGGTCGGATCGTCATCGGTTTCGCGATACCAAGAACCGGCGTTGCTGGGAAAAAAGGAATCCCACAGATCGCCAGCAGTGAACACGCCGCCCTCTTGCGCGGCGGTCGCCCCGGCTGCCGCGACCACCAACGCGGTCGCCAGCCGAGGCGCAATTTTCATGCGTTTAACCATCTTACTATTCCTCCTAGAAATCCACGGTGACGCCGAAATTGGCCATGCGCGGGATGTCGTAAATCGCCTGACTCTGGCCGGTGAAGGCCCGGTTGAGGTCGCCAGTCGGGTCGCCAGCTTCCTCCCACTTGGCGGTGGAGGCGATGTTGCGATTGTCCCACGTAAGGATATTCTCGCGATCGAAAACATTGCGTACCTCAAAGAAGGCCCCTAGCGCCAAGCCGCCCAACGCAAGGCCGCGGTGGAGCCGCAGATCCGTGCGCGTATTCCACGGGGCCTGCCGGGTCTCGCGCTCGCGCGGATCGTCAGTGGTGGCCGTTACATTGTAGTTGAAGCCACTCTCCGCCGTTGAGATCAAGGTCAAACCAACCTGTGCTGGCAACTCGGCCAGCAGGGTGACGGCGATGCGGTGCGCTCGGTCGTAGCCGGTGACCAGCGGATTGCCACCGCCGTTGACATTGGCCTCATAGGTGTTGAACTGCTCCTTGTTGGCCAGTGCCGTCTCCAAGGCTTGGACATCGGTTGCGGCGTTGACCGAAAACGAATTCTTGTCCGGGAAAGGCGTCGAGTTGTTGCCATTGCGCGATGCCTTGATATAGCTATACGCGTAGTTGACGCGACCATTGATCTTACTCTGCGACCGGCGCTCCACTCCGAACTCAATGCCGCGGCTGTCGGCGTACCCTCCGCTGGTATTGAGAGTGTAGTTGGCAAAGCCGGCGTCGGCCGGGCTGATGGTAAAGCCGAGCCGCCCGTAGTTTTCGATGTCGCGGTAATAGGCCGTAACGTCGAACAAGTACTCGGGCGCGAAGCTGTACTGTAGGCCCATCTCGTACGCGGTGGCAGTCGTCGGATTCGCCTCGACATCCGGCAGGTTCGGCCACGCCGGGTTGGTGAGGCTGCCGTAGTCTTCATAGAGGAACGAAAACGACGGCGTCGAGTAGAACTTGCCCCACGAGTAGTGCATGGCGGCTTGCTCGCTGATCGGATGCGAGATCCCCAGCCGCGGCTGCAAGTACCAGCGCGTTTCAACCGCCTCCCCGCGAATCGGGCGGCGGTAGGTGTGGGTCTGGCCGCTTTCATAGGTGTATTCGGCCTCTTCGGACGGGCGGAAAAAGTCGGCGAGCTGCTCGGCGTCTGCGTTGAAGCTGTCGAGCCGCAAGCCGGCGTTGAGGATGATGCCCTCGTACTCAATTTTGTCCTGCACGTAAAAGGCGAGCTCTCTCGGGCTGCGCTCGTATTCGGCAATCTCATAAGGCAGGTTGGAATAGCCCACCGTAATCTGCGTCCGCTGCATGAGATGCGAGACCGCGTGGCTGCGGAACAGCAGGCCGGCCTTGAGCTGGTGATGGTAGTTGTACTGATGGGTGAGGTCGGCCTTGAGCTGCATTACGTCGCGGTTGAGCTCCTCAAAGTAGAAGCCCGCCTGCGCCAAGCGGTATTGATTGTTGCCAAAGGGCAGGTCGAAGTTGCGCGAATTGCCGGGGTTGGTGGTAAAAAAGGTAAAGTTGCCGTCGGCGTCGGCCCCAGAGCCGTCAACACCTAGGTACTTTTCCGACTCTTCAGCACTGTCGATGAAGATGAAGTCGCCATCCTCGCTGGCCTCGACGATGCCGTCGCCGTTGTCGTCGGAGTAGCCAAATTTGCTCATGCGCGAAACCTGCGAGAGCTTGATCTCGTAGAAGGTATTGTTAGAAAGCGAGTGGCTCATCCCCACATAGGCCATCGTCCCCAGCTTCTTGTTGCCCAAGGCCCCGGCGGGAAAGTAGGAGTAGCGGCCGCTGAAGTTGCGGTTGACCCAACCTCCCAACTCACCGCCGTCGTCGATCATCGCGTTGCCGGTCAGCTTGATATTCTGGCTGAGCCGATGCGTCAGCTTGAGCGAATGGCGCTGCGAGCGGTTGAGCGCGTTGGGGAAGACTCCCTCGTCGTTGAGATAGCGCGTGGTCAGGTAGAAATTCGTGCGCGGCAACGGCAGCTTGCCTCCCAGCGAAAGTTCCATCTCGGTGGCGGGATTGTCGCCGTAGGTAATTTGCTCGGGGTCGAAAATGTAGTAATTCTCGGCCTTGGCCTTGTCGGCTTCGTCCTCGGAGGCCAGCAATTTGTCGCGCTCCTGCGTATAGCGGTCCAAATAGGTCGTCTCATCGACGGTGCCGTCTTCGCCCGGCTCGGGGTTGACCAGACTCGCATAGACATCGGGACCGGCATTCTTGTAGCCGCCGACGCCGCGGCGGACAAACAGCCGCCCCTCCAGCTCGTCGCCGCCTTCGCGGGTGACGACGTTGACAATGCCAGCGCTAGCCGCGTCGTACTCGGCGTTGAACGTGCCGGCGATAATGTCCAGCGACTGCACGTTGCTGGCGTTGACGCCGACCGCGGTGAATTCGCCGTCCGAGGTGCGCTTGACGTCCGTATAGGGGTTCCAAGTGCCTTGGCCTTCGCCGGCGCGGAAATACGTATCCGATACATCGATCCCATCGACGAGCACCTTGGCCTCGGCCTTGCGCCCGCCGCGAATGTAGCCGCGGAACACGCTCGGCGTCGTGTTAATCAGGTCCTGCAAATCGGCCACCGGCATGGTGTTGTTGAGCTCGGCGCGGCCGATCGTCGCCCGGCTGGTCGTCAGGGAGTGCTCGACCAGCGGGGCCTCGGCCACCACCGTTATCACCTCGCCTTCAATCGCCTCGGGCTGAAGCGCGAAATCGACCGTCGTCGTCAGGTCCAAGCGGACCTCGACCTGAGTCTGGAGCACCTTTTGATGCCCCACATAACTAGCTTCGACCGAGTACGTGCCGGGGGGGATATTGAGCAAAAAATAACGTCCCTTGTCGTCGGCTGCGGTGCCGACTCTCTCGCCGCCGACTTCGACGACCACATTGGCCCTGGGCAATGCCTGCCCGGAATCGTCTCGTACCACGCCGGCGATCTTGCCGTTGCCAGCGAATGCCGGCAGCGCGAGCAGGGTGCAAAACAGCGCCACACCTAGTGCCGCCGGCCACTTCCTCCTCTCAATGTACATAAGTGCCCTCCGTGCTAGAGGTGAGGTAAAACAAAATCTGGCGCACTTCCGCAAAACTTTGCACAAGCGCGCCAGCGAAGTAGTCAATAGAAGGATTTTAGGCCACCTAGTCAATCAAAAACCAAAAATCAGACGCTCGGGCCGGTTCTCCGCCACGCAACTCTGCCCGCCTACTGCCCCTCCCGCCACGCAACCAACGGATGCGCTCGCCGCTGCATGGGAAACGCCACCCGTCCCCCGGTAATCTCGGCCTCGTAGGCCCCCAAGATCATCTCCAGGGCCGCCACCGCGTCGGCCGCGCTCGACAGGGGCTCGCGGTCGGCTTCGGCCGCGTCGATCAAGTCGGCGATTGCCAAGTCATTGCCCGTGCTCAGGGATTCGTCCGCCACCGCGTCTAAGGGGACCCACTGCTGACGCGCGTCGGCTGGATCAAACACTGGATGCGGATAGAGCATGGCCGGGCCGCTGCCGCCGCCGCGCAGCGCGATCGCGCCCTCGCTGCCCTCGATCTCCATGCCCATCCGCTGGCCCCCGCCCCCGGCGCATTTCCGCGAATCAAAAGAGCCGGTCACCCCGCTCTCAAAGGCGAAGTAGCTGTTGATGCAATCGCCGGCGACCGGCCCCACCGGCTCGGTCGCCTCGCGCACGTCTTCGACCTTGAGCGCACGACCTTCGTGCGCGACGTGTGCCGTCATCCACGCCACGTCGCCGGCAAACAGGCGCATCATATTGAACAAGTGCGTCCCCAACACGATCATGTCCTCGCCGCCGCCGCGCCGGTCCTGTTTGCCGTGGGCGCGAATGGCCTGCACCGCGCCGATCCGCCCCTGCGCCAACACCTCCTTTACGTGCCGGATTCTCGGCAGGTACGCTCCCTGATGCGCCACCGCCACTTTGCGCCCGGTCGCCTCGGCCTTAGCCACAATCTGGTCCCCGTCAGCCAAGTTCCAAGTCATGGGCTTTTCGCAGTACACGTGCGCCCCCACCTCCAAACAGGCCAGCACCATCTCCAAGTGGCAATCGGTCCAGCGCGGCCCAACCGTCACCACCTCTGGCTGCTCGGCCGCTAGCATCTCGCGCCAAGCGGCGTACGCGCGGGGAGCAGCCAATTCCGCCTGCTTGACCCGCCGCTCCTCGGCGTCCTCGTCGGCGACGGCCACCACCTCGATGCGCGGGTGGTTTTTCAAGCCCAAGTGCAACCCGTGTCCCCAATTGCCCCCCCCGGTCCGGCCGATGGCCGCTGCTCTGTACATCTTGTCGCTCATGCTGCACTCCTTTCAGTTGAGTTTCTACGATATAGAACCATTCAGCTAGGCGCGTCAATTGCCTAGGTGGAGCAGACGTGCGCGGGCGATGTCGCCACGCGACGAGGGATTGGGTCCATCGGCGTCTTGCTAAGGTTATACTCGAATTGTATATACTATCATTAACGAACGAGGAGGAAGTAATGGCCCTGTTAACCGATGAAGAATTACTAGAGACGTTTGAAACGCAATTGCCGGCACTGCTCAAACGGCACCCAGAGCTAGAGCCTCGCGTCTATACAGCGTTCATCGAAGTGTTTGCCACCAAAAAGGAAGTGGCGGCAGTGCTTGCTGAATTGCATGCCTTCCGCGGCGAGTTTGGTCAGTTCCGCTCGGAGGTCGACGAGCGCTTCGAAAAAATCGACGAGCGCCTTGAACAGATAAGCCAGCAGGTAGCCTATACAGACGCTAAGGTCGATTTGACTGTCGGGGGGTTCCAGCGGCGGGCGGGAAGGAAGCTCGAAAACATGGTCGCCGAGGTGTTGCGCTTTGGCCTGAAGCGGCAAGACGTGTCCGCAGACAACGTGCGGCTGCGGCAGAAGCTAGCGGATGTGGAGGGAGTGGTGGGCCCGGCGGGACGAATCTACGAGGTCGATATTCTGATCGACAACAGCTCGCTGTTGGTCTTTGAGGTCAAGTCGGCCGCCTGTAAGGTCGAAGAGGTGGATCGGTTTGCCGACAAGGTGGAGTTGGTGCGGCGGCAGCATCCCGACAAAGCGGTTGAGGGGGCCCTCATCAGCTTGGAACCGGCCGATACCGTGAAAGCGCGGTGTGCTGAATGGGGCATCCAAATCGTCTGAGCCGCACGCTCTTCACCGCACCCCCACGTACACCACATTCCCCACCTCCCCGAGGCAAAAGTCGATCGCCATCCACGCGGCCGCCCCCATGAGCTGCCCCGCGATCAGCCCGGCAAAGAGCGGCTTGTACGTGCGGTAGCCGCGGGTGCCGGTGAATTTGAATATCACGGCCTTGCACAACCAGCCCAAGAACACGGAAAACCACGCCACGCCCATGACCCAACTGTCGCTCACCGGCAGGCCGATGTAGTGCAGCGGCCACCACGGGAAGTGGTGCTGCATGTAAATCAGCGCGCCCATCAAGGCCGCGCCCACGCCCGTAAACAGCAGCCGCGGGCGGATGTGATCCCAGCCGACGGGATTGTGGATCTTGTCCTCCAAGAAGCGATAGGCCAGCGTCGGCACCCCGAATTGACGCAGGTTGATGCCGCCGTGCGCGTAGTTCAAATAGAGGGTGATCCAGAAGGCCCCCATCATGCCGACGACGACCGCGATGACCAACCCCCAAAACAGGCGGCGGTGATTGGCTCCGTGCCCGTGCGCCAGCTTGAGCGCATTGGCCGTGGAAGCCATGACAGTAGTGCGCATTTCAGCGGCCCAAGAATAGCTCAAGCTAATTGACGCCAGCCCCTTCCAGCCGATGGCGTCCGTACCCAAGGTATAGACCGCAAAGGGCTGCGGCAGCATGGTCGAAGAGGTAAAGCCCACGCCGCCTTGGGCAATGACCCGCGCAATGGCTAAGAAAATGGCAAACGCCCCGCAAAAAAACACCACGGCCGCCACCACCGGCACCCCGCTCAGCAGCAGCCAGCCGAGGAAGTAGGCCGCGCAGACAATCCACAGCCACACGGCCGCCCGATAGGAGAGAATCTCGTCGCTGTCGTCGGCCCGCGCCCCGCGCCTGAACGCCGCCCTGAACACTTGGCGCAGGTGGGCTCGCGCCGTCCACAAAATCGCCGCGACCAGCACCAGCATCGCCCCCATCCCTTGGTGCGACAGGGCCACCGAAGAACCCGTGAGTGCCTCGTTGTGCCCTTTGACCTGAAAGCCGATGACGTTGAACACCCCGGTCTGGCAGCGGCTCAACAGGTGGAAAAACCACACCGAAAAGGCCACGTTGAGGTTGAGGAAGTACGCCACGCCAATGATGGCGAAGTTGACGAAGATGTGCAGCCGCACGCTATCGCGCAAAAGCACCAGCGGGTCGAACACCAGCCGCACCTCGGGCACGTAAAAGAAGTAGTGGTTCAGCCCGTCCAGCACTTGGATGGCAAAGGGCAACGCAAACCCGACCCACATCAGGGGGTTGCGAAACAACGGCGGGAAAATGCCCTCGTCGTTGCCGCGCAGCATCTCCAAGGGCACTTGCGCCAGTGGAAAAACCAGCCGTTCCTGTTCGACCCAAGGCCGCCTGAAGACGACCATGGTGGCGATCATCAGCAGGTAGATCGCCACCATCGCGCTGCCCCAGGCCATAAGCGGCACCAGCCAAGCGCCCCACGGAATGCCCATCCCCTCGGGCAGCCCTTCGTAAAAAAAGCGCGCTACCTCGGCTTCGTGCGGCGCCAGCCAAGAGGGAATCAGCGGTTGAATCAGCTCGGCCCAGCGGTTTTCTGGCGTGGCGTAGTAGAAGGGGCGGGTGAGGATGTGGCACAGGTTGGTCACCAATCCCCACGTGGGAATCGCCGACGCCACCACCATCATCGCGTACACGACCACCAGTTCGCTCGTGCGCAGCGCCCAAGCCCTGAACGCGATCTTTAACAAAGGGTTGACCAAGCCCACCAGCAGCAGGAAGACCATCATCGCGCCGGCCGCGAGGTAATCCGAGGTCAAGCCGGCGTTTTGCAGGACGAGTACTGTATAGGGGCAAGCCAGATTCAAAAAGAGGGCCGCCCCCGCGCCCAGTACGAGGGCGCGCCGCGTCACCTCCAAGCCTGTTCGCTCCTTGTCCATGGCCGGAAAATAGCCGCTGGCCCTAGCGGCGGCAACTGCGGCTCGCCCCATTGCCGCGCCCCAATCCTGCCGTTATTTTTCTTTATAGCCGCACGGCCCCACCCATCACCTCGGTAGCCATTAAATGCCTAAAGTTTATGTACCTATGTGCGCGGATTTGCTCCACCAAGGGCATCTAAACATCATCCGCATCGCACGAGAATTGGGAGAAATCACCATTGGCCTGATGACCGACGAGTCCATCGCCAGCTACAAGCGCCTGCCCTATCTAAACTACGAGCAGCGCAAGGCTATCGTCGAAAACATCAAGGGCGTGAGCGCGGTAGTCCCCCAGACGACGCTCGACTACGTGTCCAACGTGCGCCGCCTGCGGCCGCACTACTTCGTCCACGGCGACGACTGGCGCACCGGCGTCCAACGCGAGGCGCGGCAGCGCGTCATCGAGGTGCTCAAAGGTCGTAGAAGACAAAATGAGCCCCAAGGAGACGGCCGCACCGCACCAAGAGGATGCCGATGCCTTTGCCTACAAAATCGAGCGCGGCAAAAAGGCCCAAATAGCCGACGACTTTATGATTGTGGCGCGCATTGAGTCCCTTATCGCCGGTAAAGACGTGTGCGATGCCATCGAGCGCGCGAGCGCGTACATCGGCAGCGGGGCCGATGGCATCCTGATCCACAGCCGGGCAAAGACCCCGTGCGAAATCCTCTCCTTCTGCGACGAATACGCCAAGCTGCCCTCCCGCGTCCCTCTGGTCGTAATGCCTTCGACCTTCAGTCAAGTGACCGAGCAACAGCTCGTCGATGCCGGCGTACAGGTGGTCCTCTACGCCAACCACCTGCTGCGCAGTGCCTATCCTGCCATGCACAAAACCGCGGAGTCCATTCTCCGGCACCAACGGGCCTATGAAGCGGAAGAGCACTGCACGTCCATCGAGCAGATCCTGCGCCTGATTCCCTGCCACGGCTAACCATGCTCAACTGCGCTACCTTTTGCCGAGCCTTGCGCCCGTGGCATTTCAAGCCCTGTGCCTTTGTGGTGTAAGATGGGAGCACCTGTGCACAAATCCCCGTACACGGCTGCGGACTTCAAGGCCAGCAAACCCGCGGTCATGGGGCCAGTTGAAGTCCTGTTCAACCGACGCCTCTCCACCCTGCTCACCCGCCTGTTGGTCCGCACTCCACTCAGCCCCAACCAAGTGACGGTCCTGTCCTTTCTCGTCCTCCTGCCCGGTGCGTACCTGCTCTCCACGGGCGAGCGCCTTGCCCTCATCGGGGCCGGCCTCCTCATCCAACTATCCTTTACGCTCGTTTGCTGCGACGGCGAACTCGCTCGTTTGCGCGGCCTCAGCTCGCCGTTGGGCGCTTGGCTCGACGGCTTGCTCGACCGCATCGCCGAGTTGGTGCTCTGCCTCGCGTTGGGACGGGCGTTGGAGCACCAAAGCGGCGATCCACACGCCTATCTCTACTCCTTTGTCGCCTTCGCTTCGCTAGCCATGACCCACATCGCCACCTTGATGACCGCGGCGGCCTTTGGCAAGGGACAACTAGCGGAATCTGCCGGCCGCGGCCTGATGGGCCGCTTGGCCCGCCTCGTGCGCGTTTCGCCGCTAAAATTGCGCAACTATCTGCGCAGTGGCATCGACGTCTATCTGATGGTTTTTGCGTTGGGCGCGGTGTTTGACCACCTCATAGGGGTCGTCTATTATTTCGCCATCGTGCAGAACCTCTATTGGCTGGCCATCGTCTCAATGGTGGTCCGGCAAAAAAAGGAAGGGTCTCATGGAGCCTAAGTGGCCGTTCTTGGTTCCGCCAAGAGAGCTTCTTCCGCGTCCTGACCAAGGCACTGTTCGCCGGAGGCTCGCGGCGGCTAAGCAACCGGCCAGTTAGAACGCCGACCCGCCATTCTTTAATTAGGACCTGCCGTTCCGCATCGTCGTTAGGCCCTAGCCGTCCTGAAGATGCAGAGCGCAGTATCGCGGTCAGTGGTTTGTCCCCCGCCGCTAGGGGGCGGGAACTCGTCCCTCATCCTTGGCTACCAGCCACTGAACTTAAGGGGGGCCGTGCGTAACGGCAGTGAGGTACACGACTTAGGACCGACGCATAACAAGGAGAACACAGTGGACGCCATTGCAGCCATCGGCGGTAGCCGGCCCCTCAAAGCCGAGGAATTCGCCCGCCGCGCTTACCATTATGCCCTCAATCCCGCCCGCAACCCGCTCAAGGAAACCCTCGATCAGTGCGCGTCCGTGGCCGAGACTCCGCCCCTGCTGGGCGGCTTCAACGACGTGCCGTGGCACAAGCTGCGCGACGCCGAGGTCCACGCTTGGGCCAAGGCCGGCTGGTCGTGGATAGTCAACGATGCCGAGCACAGCCAGTGGGAAGGCTGGTACGGCCGCGAGCAAAACGCCGTCCTCGCGCGCCACGGCATCTTGCCGGTCCAGCGCCTAGCCCGCGAAGCCCGCTCCGAACACGGCGACGCCTTCCAGCTCGGGGCGCGGGCGACGATGCGCCCCTATGGCACCACCTACGCGGAGGCCGAGCGCTACTTTCGCGCCATCAACTTCCCCGTCCCCGGCCAAGCCACCCCAGACGACCGCGGCGGGTATCCGGTCCGCGACGGCGAGCGGACCATGATGTTCACGCCCGACCAATTGCGCGGCACCGAGACCGAGACCCAAGGCTGGATCCAGTTTGAGACCAAGGAATACATCATTGACCTCGAGACCCGCGACCGCGTCCTCGACCTGATGGCGGCCCAAGGGCGCAACAAGGCCTGTGGCTTTGTCGGCCCGTTTGACGCCATCCTGCGCGAGGGCGACCTCCCCGCAGTCAACGACGCGGTCAACGCCCTCTTCCGCGCCGCGGCCGAGCGCGGCGTCCACACCGGCCGCGTCGTTGGGCACGGCGCAATGGAAAACCCCCAAGACATTGAAGACGGCATGGTCGAGGCCATCGACAACGGCGCGCGCCTGATCTGCGTGCATCCCCTCACCAGCGACATGGTCTTTCGCGGAGCCCACGCCATGGCCGAGCCTTTCTTCCGCGCCTGCAAGCGCTGCGGCTTTTGAACACTTCCTCACAATTTTAGGAGATCTCATGCACCTGCTTTGCGTACTGATCGGCATGGTCGTGCTAGTGGACACTGCCGTCCATGCTCAACCCCTCAGCTACGACCCCTACTACGTCCTGCCGGGCGGCCCGGGCTACACTAGCGTCGATATTGGAGTGCGCACGAAGGCTTCTCCCCCCACGCTCAAGGAGCTCAAGGACGTGAGCGATATCGTGGCCATGGCCAAGTTCAATCCCCACGCTCGCTTTGAAATGGGCGCGCATCTCACCTTTGGCTTTTTCAAGGACGGGAGTTCCAACCTTTCGTCGATCGTGGTCGGCGGCAAGTACCAGCTCGGCCCCAACCGCGCGGCGACCGCCAGCATCGCGCTGCCCGCTGGCGACATTCCCGACCCGGGGCTAGCTGTTGGTCTCATGCAGACCGCGCGAATTGGTCCCGCCTTTCGCTTCAACACTCGGTTGCAGGTCGCCGCGCTCAAAGGCTATGCCGACGAGGGCCTCGTCGGCGATCTCTTGCTCGAGCCGGCGATGGTATTCAGCGAAAGACTAAGCGCGTACCTCGACTTGGTTATCACGTCCAACACCTCCGACTTGGAGGACAACCTCAGCGTCCGCTTAGAGCCGAATTTCGACATCGGCCTCGGCGATGGCATGGTGCTGAACGCAGGGGTCAGCGTGGATTTGCAGGGCGACGAACAGGAGGACGTGGGGTTGTTCATAGTGCTATTGCGAGACATGTAGGGGTTTCACGGAGCGTCCCAATCGCCATTGCCCCTGACAATCACCAGCTAAAGATGCGGTTGTCGGTCATGCCGGTACAGGCGTCGATGACCAGCCAGACCCCAGCGCTGGCAAACTGGCCGAGGATCGCCCCGAGGAAGAAAGGGCGGGCGGCGCGGAAGCCGTGCGGCCCCCAGTACTTGAGGGCGATGGCCTTGCAGAGCCACGCCAAAAAGATCGAAAACCAAGAGTGGCTCATCAGCCAGAGCCCGGCGATGGGGAAGCCAATGGGGTGTAAGGGCCACCACGTCAGATAGTGCCGGGCCAGCATCAGGCCGCCCATGATCGCAGCGCCGATCCCCGTGGAAAACCAGCCTTCCCAACTAGGCCCGGTGGGGTTGAGCAAGAGGCGGGCGACAAAACTCTCGAAAGGGGCGCGGGCACCGCCGCCAAAAAACCAGCGGTTGAGGTTGATGCCGCCGTAGCGGTAGGACAAATCGAGGATCGCCCACAGCGAGCTAACCATGCTGACCAACACCGCGAGCATCAGCGCCCAAAAAAAGGGGCGGTGGCGGCCCTGCTGACCGTCGAGCAGCTTGAGGGCGTGGGCGGCCGAGGCCATTACCACGACGCGCAATTCGGTGGCCCAAGTAAAGGAAAAGCCGAGAGCGGTAATGCCGGTTTCGCCGACCGCGGCCGGGCCGATCCCGGTGGCGACGAAGCTCTGCGGCATCATCGGAGTACGCGCCTCGGGCACCCCGCTTTCGGCGACGATGCGGGTCAAAGCCACGAAGATGGCAAAGGCACTGAGCAGGAAGAGCAGGGCAACCAGCGGCGGCATGCCGCTCAGATAGAGCCAAACCCCGGCCAAACCCAAGCTCACCAGCGCACCGCCGACTGCGACGCGATAGGAGAGGATCTCGTCGGAGTCATCGACATCCGCGGCGTTGAAAAATGCCTTGCGGCACACGTCCTTGAGGTGCCCGCGCCCCACCCACAGCGTAAGAACGACTAGCGCGATCAGCGCCCCCATTTCTTGGTGGGCAATCGCCGGTGGATTGACGCTAAAGGTGTCTAATGCCTCGCCAGAGGTGATGCCCAGTACGCCGTAAAGTCCCTTTTGCACATTGACCAGCACATTGCAAAACCACAGGCTGAAGGCGATGTCGAGGTTGATCAGATAGGCAAAGCCGAGGACCGGAAAACTGAGGACCACAGGCAGATGCACGGTGTCGCGGAAAAGGCTGATGCTCGAAGCAAGCTGGATTTGCGGAAAGACGTGGAAGTAGTTGTGAAAGGCATTGGTCGAGGAGATGAGGCAGGGAATGGCAAAGCCGATCCACAAGCTCGCGCTTTTGAAAAACGGCGGCAGTCGGCTCTGGTCACTTTGGCGCACCATGTCGAGCGGCAATTGCGCGAGCGGATAGATGAGCTTTTCGCGCTCCACCCACTGGCGGCGGAGGACGACGGCGACGCAGATCATGGCGAAGTAGATGGCGACAATCAGGACGCTCCACCCGAGCAAGGGCAGCAGCCAAGCGTCATAGGGGATGGGCGCGCCCGTGGGCAGGCCCTCGTAAAAGTGCTTGATGGCGCGCGCATCGTTGGGAACCAAGAAGTCGCGGATGTAGGGGTGGAACAGGTCGTCCCAGCGGTTTTCTGGCGTGGCGAAGTAGAGCCAAGACCCCATGATCGGCAAGAGGTATTCAGAGAGGCCGCAGGTAGTAATCGCCGAGGCGATGAGCATCATGCTGTAGATCAGTAGCAGCTCGGCGCGGGCGAGGCCGCCGCCGGGGAAGGCGCATTTGTACAGGGCGTTGAATACTCCGACTAAAAAGAAAAACAGGAAGAGCGCCCCAGGAGTGGAAAAGTCTTGGGTCATGTACGAGCCGCGCAGGACCATGTTGCCGTAGGGAGCACCCGCGGCGAGAACAGCGGCGAAGAGCGCGCCCAAGAAGAAGGCCCTGAAGGTGTACCCTGAGCGAGGAGGGGACATGGTTCACTTTGAAAGCGACTAGTCCGGATTTACACTCGAGCAGCCTGCAACCTCCGCACCCGCGCCGGGGTGTGGTCCTCGGCAATCTCCGAGGAGAGAATGCCCAACGAGCGGTCCGCCAGCGGCAAATCCACGCGGACCAAACCGGCGCGGTGCGATTGGCGCAGGGCAATGGCCACTTCGAGGGCGGCCCGACCATCGTCGCCCGAGCAGCGCGGATCCGATCCCGTCTCAATGGCCTCAATCAGATCCTCGATAATGGTCAGGCCCATGCCTTGGATGCGAGTCGGATAGGGAAAGGGCACAGACGCGGGTACGCCGCGGCCCCGGTTGCCGCCCGGAGCTGTGCGGATGTACTCCATTTGGGTGCAATTGGCTAAAGAGCGGATGCGGCCCTCAGCACCAATGACGTCGATTTCCCAAGCCGCAACCCCGGTGGGCGTGGCGCGGATAAAAGCGCGTACGCCATTGTCAAAGCTGAGGTAGCCATTGCCTTGCGGGTCGGTTTCGCCCTCGGCCACAGCGTCCGATTCCATTTCGCCAAAAACCCACTCGACCTGACCCCCGGCCATGTAGCGCACAATGTCGATGAGGTGGCTGCCGTTGTGCGACAAGCCGCACTGGGCGTAGCCGGTAACTTGGAGGATTGGCCCCAGCGCACCTTGGTCAATGAGGCGGCGGGCTTGGCTGAAGAAGGGGTTCCAGCGGCGGGCGCAGTTGATGGCCAAGGCCGTGCCGTGTTGGCGGCAGACTTCGACCATGGCGTCGGCTTCAGCCAACGTCAGGGCAATGGGCTTTTCGGCCCATAGGGCCTTGACGCCGGCGCGGGCGCAGTCTTCGACGATCTGCGAGCGAATGCGGGCTGTGGTGCAGACGCTGACCAAGTCGAGATTTTCTCGTTCCAACATTTGGCGGTAGTCGCTGTAGAGATGGTCTTGCTCCAGACCCCAGCGCTCGCCGAAAATGGCGCGTTGTTCGTCGTGCAGATCGGCTCCGGCCACCAAGTCCGTATGGGGCGAAGCGCGGTACGAGGGGGCGTGGCAATAGGGCAGAAAAATGGAGCCTCCTTCGCTCATTTCATCGTCGAACGTGCTGCCCATGCGGCCCAAGCCGATAACGGCGGCGCGATACGTAGTCATGGTCTCCTCCGGCGTTTGGGTGGGATTTTACTGTCGTGTACTCAGCTCATAGATAGGGATAGGTCGCTTCTGGGTCGTAATCTGGCAGGAGTGCGTCATGGGGTTGGCCGGGGATTAAGCGCGTGCCATCCGCAAAACCTTCCGGTCGGTCTCGGAGGAATTCGCTCAGGCGATTTCGCCAAGGCTGCATCCTAGTTTCAGCGTCGGGCTGGCGCGATAGGTCGCGCATTTCCTGCGGGTCTTCGTCCAAGTCGAAAAGGTGTTCTTGGCCCGTTTGCGAATACCAGATGTACTTGCAGTGCCCATCGGTGACATAGTGGTTGCCGTGGTCGCGGGCGTAGCAGCCAGCGTGTTCTCCGTGCAGAAATTCCCTGACGCCGTCGGTGCCGCCCTGCATGACGGGCAGGAGGCTTTTGCCCGTGCAGGTTTCGGGGATGTCGATACCAGCCGCATCGAGGATGGTGGGCATGATGTCTTGGAGGCCGACGGGACCTTTGCAAACGACGTCTGCGGGATAGTCCCAATTTTGGGGAGCGCGCATGAAAAATGGGACTCGCGCCGACGCCTCATAGGGCCAAGTTTTGCGAAAGAGGTTGTGGTCGCCCAGCATTTCGCCGTGGTCGGAGGTGAAGAGGACTAAGCAGTTGTTGAGGCCCCCGGCAAACTGGATGAGGCGGCCGATCTGATCGTCTATAAAGTTGATCATGCCGTAATAAGCCGCGCGGCAACAGCGCATGTCGCGTTCGTTGAGCCGAATTTGCCACGCATTGGGATTGAGACCTTTTTCGGGGCCATCGAACGCGGGGGCCCAGTCGCCGACGAGTGGATCGGGCAGACTGCGGTGGAGATAGCGGTCGTAATAAGGGGCGGGTGGCGCGAGTGGAGGATGCGGGTCAATAAAGGAAAGATTGAGAAAAAACGGAGCCGCAGGATCGCGTTTGCGCAGAAAGTCCATGGCCCGGTCAACGCACCAGAAGGTGTGCATCTGTTCTTCGGGCAAATGGTGCGGGCGACCGATCCAGCCGTTGGCGGAAATGCCGTGGGCCATGCCGGGATCTACCTCATGGCGGCGGTGGTATTGCCGCAGCCATTCGACATAGTCGTTGTCGGCACCCCGGGTGGCATCGGCTAGTTGTAGGTGGTCAAAGCCGTAGCGCTTGCGATGGGGGGTCAAGTGGAGCTTGCCAATCATCTCCGTTTGATAACCTGCCTTGGATAGTTCGCCGGCCAAGGTATGCGGCGGCTGCCACCGAGCGCCTCTGTAGCCAACGGCCCCATTGGCCGCGGGTGCCGTGCCGGTCATCAGGCAGCGGCGCGCGGGAATGCAGCTGGGGCATTCGGAGTAGCCGTGGTGAAAGTGCGTACCGGTGCGGGCCAGCCAGTCTAAGTTGGGCGTTTGCAAGCACGGGGGACTGTGGGGGTCGAGACTCAGGCAGTCGCCGCGCTGCTGGTCGGTCACAATGAGCAGGATATTGGGGCGAGCGTCTGAGCAGCCCGGCCTCAGTATTGGGGTCGCCATATCATTCTCCGCTTAAGGGGTCTGGTAGCCGCGCACGGGTATTGGGAAGTTTGATTTTTTGACCTCTCGTAACATTCCCATACATTCATAGCCATTCAGCACGGATGACGGTTCTGTTTCTGATCAAAGTAACCGCATCCGGCCCTGTCCGCGATATAGGGATCAAAAAATGGACGGTGGCACCACTGTGTAGCCCATCGAGGCCGTTTGTTTTTGCATCTGCAAACCCAACGCAAAACCCCGCCCAAGTTGCAACCCAAGTCTGATATGCAGCGGCTGAAGAGCGTCTCACTTCCAACCTTCTTAATCCTCGTCGCCGTTCTCGGCGCGGTGCACATTCTGGTCCGCACCTCCACTTACGGTGCGACTATCACGCCGGACTCCGTATGTTACCTGTCCATGGCCGCCAACCTCAGTGCAGGAGAGGGCTTGCAAGACTTCAATGGCGCAAGGCTCCTGTCATGGCCGCCGCTCTTTCCCGCCCTCCTGTCCGCCCTCGGTCTGGCCGGAATCGAGCCGGCCGATGCCGGTCGGCTGGTCAACGTCGCCGCCTTTGGGCTGACCATCCTGCTGTCCGGCCTCTATCTGCGCCGAACTATTGCCTCGCCCCTCCTTGCAGTCGGTGCCACGCTGGTCATCGCGACCTCCTTTAACCTCAACCATTTCGTTTCCGGCATCTGGACCGAGTCGTCCTTCATCCTGTTCACGCTCCTCGCCCTGACACAGATGGAGTCCTTCCTAAACCGGAGAGCCTCTTGGCCGTCCCTCGCGGCGGCGGCGGTGTTCAGCGCCTTGGCCGCGGTGACCAAGTACGCGGGAGTAACGGTGATATTCACGGGAATCCTCCTGCTGCTGCTGCGCCGGGAGTCGCCGCGCGCCGCGGCCGTCTATGGAGCGGTCGCGTCGGTTCCTCTGGCGGCTGTGCTAGCGTACAACTATGTAGCCTTAGGGGCGCTGGTGGCAAGCTATGCAAAATCAGAAGCCACTTCCCTGTCCCATTCGCTGCGCCGCACGGTATTTCTACTCTACCGGGAGATCGTCCCCACGACCGCGCCCGACTGGTTCGCGTATCTCCTCTTAGCGGCGGGTGGCCTCGTTGTCCTCGGAGCGGCCGTGGTCTGTATGCGTCATAGGAACGAACTTGCCGAAACGCCATCCCTTATCTCGCAGCCGGCCCTCGCATTCGCCGCGTTTGCCTTCGTGTACCTCGCGTTCATCGTGGTAGTGGTGCCTTTCCGGTTTGGTGCTTCAATCATGCGGATCCGATTCCTCATGCCGCTCTACGTGCCGCTGCTGCTGTCGGCGACGGTCCTGCTAGACAGATTCTTAGGTATCCAGAGCAAAGGCTGGGCGTCCGCGGGAAATATCCCATGATCAAAAGAGCCGAACTGCCTACGCGGGGTGAAAGCGGCAGGAACGGTACGCTTTTCGTTTGGCTGCACAAATTCTCCTATAAGAACTTCGGCGTCGCCGACCTTCGCGCATTGCCGTGGCTGGAGCCGGTGGCGGAACTGGCCGATGGCGTCATATTCAAAATCAACGAAGCTTATGACCCCGCCGCTGCACTGCGGTAAGCCTATGAATCAGTCGGGGCTGCTTCGCGATTCTGCCCACAGGTTCTTCGCCCAAAGAGTTGGTGCATACCCGAGCTACACGACATCAATTTTAATTTGCCGTGTAGCTCGGTGTTAGGCATGTTTAGGTATGGGGAATCTCTGGTCTGTTAAAGTTGAACTAATCCACCCCGCGCCGGGGCCTAAACCCATGGAAAAGTACGCCATGAACGACCCCATTACCCCGCAGCAAGACCACGACCGCCGCATTGGACGGTTAGAAGGGATTGCCGAGCAAGCGGAGTTCGACGCCGGCGCGACCTTCAAACTCGACGACAAAAGATGAACCAATGTCCCCCCCGCAAAGGTTAATCTCCCTGCAGCAGGCTTTCGAGATTCCGCTGGGCAAGGCCAATCAGTACTACAGTCGGCATGTGAACGACAAGCTGCTCAGCCTCTACTCGATCCTCGGCACCGGCAATTTGGAGTACACAAGCGCACGAGGAACCGAGCTCAAACTGGCGGACGGGACGACCGTGCTGGATTTCACTTCGGCGTTGGGCAGCCTCTCGTTAGGCCACAACCATCCGCGAATCGCGGCGGCCGAAAGAGCCTGCCACGACCGCGAGCTAGTTGACATGATGAAAGTCGGGCCGAGCAGAATCCAAGGCGTTCTCGCCTACAACATCGCCCAACTCTTGGGACCGGAGCTCGACACGACGATATTCTGCGTCACCGGTGCGGAAGCCGTTGAGGCGGCGATGAAACTATGCGAGATCGTCCAAGGTCCCAAACGACGCAAATTCCTCGTGGCCACCGGGTCCTTCCACGGAAAATCGCACACCACTTTATCTATAACCAAAAGCGGCGACTACGCCCGCGGCGTTCTTTGCGGGCTGCCGCCCGAAAGCGTCCTCGAGGTGCCGTTCGGCGACGCGGACGCGGCCAGAGAGGCGATCTCAGCTCATTCCGACAGCATCGTTGCCGCGATCCTCGAACCGATTCAAGGTCAGGCAGTGGTCGTGCCGCCGGCCGGGTATCTCAACGAGATGAGAAACCTCTGCAAAGACGCCGGCATTCTGCTGGTGTTCGATGAAACGAAGATCGGGCTGTGCAGAACTGGCCGGATGTTCGCATACGAGTGGGACGCCGCCGCACCGGACGCACTCGTGTTCGGGAAGGCACTAGGAGGAGGCAAACGCGCAATTTCAGTCGTTGCGACCTCCCGTGAACTCTTCCGCAAGGCTTATGGCAAGAGGCAGTCCTGTGCGTTGCAGACGACGACCTTCGGGGGCATAGGCGAGTCGTGCGCGGCGGCAATCGAGACGCTCAATGTCATGGTGGACCAAGAGCTGGCCGTCCAAGCCGAGAGCAAGGGAGCGCACCTGTACGCCGGGCTGCAACGAATCCAAGAGAGATTCCCCGCATTCGTCCGCGAGATACGAGGCCGGGGTATGTTTCAAGGCATCCACTTGAGACTCCAGCCTCGCGTCACGGCTGCGTTCGGCGCGCTCGATACGAAAACCGTCAAATCCGCCACCGCCGCGGCCTTCATAAACTACATGCTACGCAAGCACCGCATACTCCTACATTTCCTCGACAGCGACCCCGACGTGATTCACATAATGCCTCCGCTGACCGCCTCAACCGAGGAACTGGACAGGCTCTTGTATGCCCTAGAGGCCACGTTTGAAGCCGGTTTGGTGCGCATTGCGTCGAATTTCGCCCAGCATCTCGGGGATCAGGCACTTGCCTTTCTGAAGAGTCGAGAGTAGGTCAAATCAGTCGAGCCGCTTCAATGAGACGACTCGCAGCCCATTGACTTCTTCCAGCACCTCGGTTTTCCAAGATCCCGTCAAAGACATTTCCGGCCTGTACAAAGACATCATAACCACGCCTCCTTTCGCCAAATAGCGCGGAGCCTGTTCGAGAAAGCGACGAAGCAGTTCCCGCCTTTGTTTTCCGACGAAGAAATACACGATGGCAATGACGACGCGGTTGTTGCGCGGCATCAGGGACTTTATGAACTCCAACGGTGCCGCAGGAGCCGATGTGTGCCCCAAAGGAGGATTGAAAACAATCAGATCGAATAGACCGGAGACGTCACTGAAAAGATCGCTGTACTTGAACTCCAGTTTCATGTTGTTTGCACGAGCGTTGCGATTTGCACACTGGAGCGCGGCGCTGTTGACATCTACACCCATGCACCGCCAGCCTTGAGCCCTAAGATATATCGCGATGAAACCGGTTCCGCTCCCAATGTCCAGCACCGTCCGGCCCGCTTGTTGCCCCGCGTGATGGGCCATCCTAAGGGTATCGGGGCCAACCCGGGAGACCCCGGGCCAGTTGTTGACGAGAATGTCGTTGAATCCCTTGTACTTCATCGCAAAGCTCCTTTGGAGACGCCCCCTTGAGGGGTGAGAAAAAAGGAGTTGAATGACGGGGGCCTTTTGCCCCTTTCGGCAGGCTCGAGGAGCCCCTGAGTGAAGGCCGAATCTACACAATCAGGATATTCCTTACTGACGTTACGCACCCTCTGCCTTCGCCGGGGCCGCTTGGTGCCGGTGCGAGGCCGCAAGCAGCAGACGCGGCATAAGGCTGCATAACATCACTTCCTTATATGAAGTCGGTCCCCTATGGGCTAATCGACGCGGGCCCGGATGGCACTCCCGTCGGCTCCAGCCGAATGAAGGTCTTTAGCAACTCCCACTGCCAAGAGTGCGGGAAGCCGTAGGGATCTTGCTGGCTCGGCCAGCCGGTCCAGCGGGTGGTGTTGCAGGGGTAGCGGATGATTAGCTGCGCGAGGAAGATGTCGGGCAACTCTCGCACCCAGATCTCCATGGCCTCGACGAACAGCTTTAGGAGTTCCTCGTCGCCGACCTGTAGGGGTGCGATGCGCTCGACGACGCGGTCGAACTCCTCGTCGCGCCAGCGCGAGGTGGCCGACCACAGTGGTACTGGCTGCCCCGTAGGCCGGAAGTACTGCGAGGTATAGTAGGACAGCATCAGATAGGGATCCATGCCGCGCACCCCGCTGGGGCCTTTGCAGCCGAGGGCGACCGTCTGCTCCCCGGTTTGCACCAGAGAGGTCAACCCGGGCGAGGTGTCGAAGTTCGCATCGAATCCGGCGTCGCGTAGTTGTTGGGTCAGCGGCGGACCGTAGGCCCGCAGCCACTGCGGCACGTACATGGCGATCTCGAGACGCTCGCCCTCTGGACTGACCCACAATTCCTCGTCGTCCTTGCGATAGCCTTTCCCCTCCATGATCCGCTCGACCTCTTGCAGGTGCGGCTGGGTGTCGTACCCGTGCCGCGCGAGGATCTCCTGTAGGGCCTCGTCAAAGGGCGCAAACCATTCGTAGGGGGTGAAGGGATGCAGCGCGACCACGCCGGCCCCGGACTCGGCTAGCTGGACGAGTTTCTCCCGGTCGATGGCCATGCTGATCGCCCGGCGAATCTGCGGATCGTCAAAGGGTGGCTCCGAGCAGTTCACGTTGAGGTCAATGGGGCACCAGTCCAAGTAGCCGTAGGGCGGCTGCCGATCGGAGAAGGTCACGATCCGCGCATTGCGTTCCAGCACGCTTTCGAGGGTGAGCACCTGCATGATGGGTGCCATGTCGAGCTGATCGGTCAGCAGCAGTTGCGCGGCTTGGCTCTCCTCCTGCTGCGGCACGTAGATGATTCGCTGAATTCTCGGCAGCCGCTTGAACCCCATCTTGGCCGCCCACCAGTCCTCGCGCAGATCGTAAATTTTCTGGTGCGGCGAAGCGTACACGAGGCGGTAGGGACCCGTGCCGAGGGGCAAGCCGCCGGCGATGTCGTGGAAGGTGAACTCTAGAGGGTCTTGGTCTTTCCAGACATGCTCGGGCAAGACGAAGATGCCGTGGTTGCTGCTCAGGGTGGTCGCCCAAAACGCCGGTCCCGCCTTTTTCAGCACCAGCCGCACGGTGTGGTCGTCAACGACCTCGGCGAAGTCGAAGAACTCGGGCAGGTCGGCCAGATGCACCATGGACTCGGCGTGATCCCGCAGCATGCCGAAGGTGAAGGCCACGTCGCGCGCCGTGAAGGGGACGCCGTCCGCCCATTCGATACCCTCGCGGAGCTTCACGGTAAGCACGGTCGAGCTGTGGTCGTACTCCCAGCTTTCGGCCAGCCAATTCTCGTGTTCCCCGGTGAGCACATTGTACATAATCAGCGGCTCAAACACCGCCGGTAGCGTGCCCAGATGGTATCCTTGGTCGGAGCCGGGGATGTAGGGGTTCTGATTGTCGAACAGGGAATACTGGTTCGGACCGCCGTTCATCAAAATCATGGTGCGGTCCCGGGGCACATCGTCCAGCACCACAGCCGGCCCGCAGCCAGCCAGCACCAGTAGGGACAGCCCCCAAGATACAAGGGACGCCCCTACCAACGAAACCAGTTGGCACAGATGCTTCCAGCCCATTCGTCGCATCATTCACATACCTCCGTAGGAAAGGCCGGCGACCTGTTCTTCTGACAGCACAGTGGCGTCCTCGTAGAGATAGCAGGCAGCAGCGCGACCAGCATCAGTCTGCACCAGCGGCGGGCACTGCCGGCGACAGCGGGGCATGACGTGGGGACAGCGGTCGGCAAAGGCGCAGGTGCTGGCCGCGATCGGTACCTCTGTGCCCTCTTCCACCGTTGGCGGCTTCACCGCACCGCTAGGCGTGCCCTCAATGGAGCCTGCGCCCCAGCGGCGCTTTGCGTCCGGCAGGGGAATGGAACTCACGAGTAGCTGCGTGTAGGGATGTTTCGGTGCCTTGATGACCTGCTCCACGTCGCCCACCTCAACCACCGCGCCTTGGTACATGACGAGAATGGTGTGGCTCAACTGGTACGCCGTGGTCAGATCGTGGGTGATGTACACGAGACTGATGCTCCTCTCTCGGTGGATGCGGGACAGGGTCTCCAGAATGGTGGCGCGCAACGAGGCGTCCACCATCGACACCGGCTCGTCGGCCACGATCACGCGCGGATCAAGCAGCAGCGCCCGCGCCACCATGATGCGCTGGCGCTGACCGCCGCTTAGCTGATGGGGATAACGCCCGAGGGTCTCCTCCGGGCGCAGGCCGACCGCTTGCAGCCCCTCCTCAATCCGCTGCCGCCGCTCGTGGCGCGCAAGCTCCGGGAAGAACTTGGCGACCGGCACCGTTAGGGTGTGGTCCACCCGGTAGAACGGGTTGAACACCTCAAAGGGATCCTGAAACACGGCCTGCACCTGCCGGCGGAAAGTCTGGCGCGCCTTGGCGGCGAGATGGCGCAGTTCCGCGCCCCGGTAGCGCACCGATCCGCCGGTGGGCGGTAGGATGCCCAGCAGCAAACGCGCCAAGGTGGTCTTGCCGCTGCCGCTTTCGCCGGCAATGGCCACTACCACTGGCTCGTCCTCCGGGATCACCAGCGAGGCGTCGGCAACCGCGACCGTCCGCTGCCGGTCGAACACGCCGCGGCCAAAGGTCCGGCTGGCACCCCGCGCTTCGAGCAGTGGCGTACTCACGAGACCTCGGGGTGCAGGTGACAGGCCGCTCGGCGCTCGGCAGCTACCACTTCCAGCGCTGGCACGCGATCCGCACAGCGGTCCATCACCTGCGGACAGCGCGGGTGGAAGGGGCACCCCAACGGCGGTTCGAGCAGCGAGGGCGGCAGTCCGGGGATGCCGCGAAACACGCCTTTGCGCTCCAGAGACGGCAAGCTTTCTACCAGCATGCGCGTGTACGGATGCAGCGGCTCTTCGAGCAGACTGTGTACCGGCCCAAGTTCAGCCAAGCGGCCAGCGTACATCACGCCGATGCGGTCCACGCACTGGGCCATCAGGCCCATATCGTGGCCCACCAAAATCACCGCGGCATCGAGTTCCTCCTGCACGCGAAACAAGGTGTCCATCACCCGCTTCTGCACGACCACATCCAAAGCACTAGTCGGCTCGTCGGCGATGATCACCTCGGGACGCAGGGCCACGGCGATGGCCATGCCGATGCGCTGTTTCATGCCGCCGCTGAGTTCGTGGGGGTACATGCGCGCGGTCGCCGGGTCCAGCTCAACCAGTGCCAGCAGGCTCTTTACCCGCTCCTGCAGGGCCTCGCGGCCGGGCCGCTCCTCGTGCGCCTCAATCGTGTCGGCGATCTGAGCACCCACCCTCATCACCGGGTTTAGCGAGTTCATCACGCCCTGGGGAATCAGGGAGATGCGCGAAAAGCGCACGCCCCGCATCTTTTCCTCGGACAGCGCCAGCAGGTCCAGTTCGTCGAGCTCGACCCGGCCCGCTTCGATCCGCCCAGGCGGCCGGATTAGCCGCATCAGGGCCATGGCCGTCGTGGATTTGCCCGAGCCCGACTCGCCCACCAAACCCAGCCGCTCTCCCGCCCGCAACTGAAAGCCGACGCCCTCCACGGCGCGCACCGGTCCCCGCGAAGTGTGGTAGGCGACGCGCAGGTTCTCTACCCGCAACGCGACGCGGCTCTTGCTCTCGGCGTTCACGACGAGACCCGCCATATACGCGGATTGGCGATGCGGTCCAAGCCCATGGAGACGAGGAACAATCCAAGAAAAATCAGCACGATCATCACTATCGGCGGCACCCACCACCACCACATGCCCCGCAGCAGCGAAGTGTAGTACAAAGCCCAGTACATGGTCATCCCGAGGGTAGGCTCGTTCTGCGGCCCCAAGCCCAACGCTTCTAGACCGATCGAAGCTAGCACCGCGGCGGCTACGGCGCTGACGAAGCTGGCCGCCAGATAGGGCAACAGATTCGGCAGCAGCTCGCGGGCGATGATCTCCAAGTCCCTCATGCCAGAGAGCCGGGCCACTTGCACGTAGGCACGCTCGCGCATCGACAGCACCTGCGAGCGGATCGTGCGCGTCGGCAGCATCCACGCCAGCGAGGCCACCACGAGGGCCATCATATCGACGGTGACGGCCGTGCGCAGCGAGGTCGCCAGCACCACGAGGAACAGCAGGCCGGGCACGGTCATCAGCACGTCGGCGGCACCCCGGATCAGGGTGTCCACCAAGCCGCCGAAGTACCCGGCGAGGAAGCCGAGGAGGATGCCGATGCCGAGACCGACAGCACCGGCGAGGAAGCCGACCCTGAGCGTGAGCGGCGTACCCGCCACCATCACCGCGAGCAGGTCCCGCCCGGCCGCATCAGTGCCGAGGAGGTGCTCCAACGATGGCGATAGGTTAGGTACGGCCGCACCAACGCGGGCCAGATCCGTATCGACGAACAGGGTCCCCACAGGACCAAAGGCCAGCACGACAAAGACGACAATTAAGCCGGCCGCAAGCTGAGGATGGCGGCGCACGGCCGCGGATATCGGCGACAGCGTCATCGGCGGTAGGCGATGGGGCAATCCACATCGAGGAGAAAACGCCAAGCGGCGGCGACTTCGATCATGCCGGTGTCAACGGTAATGCGCTCCTCTTCGCCGGGGCCGGCAGGTCCACCACGGACGAGCCGGTGATGTACACCTCGCACTTCTCGGTGCACATTATCCGATCCACAAAAGACTCCCAGCCGGGTACGACCTGAATCTCGTCGAAGAAGCAGTAAACCGTTTGCGCGTTCTTCTTCTCGGGGTAAAGCGAATAGTATGTCTCCATCACTGCGGCGAGTCCATCGCGTTGCAAGTAATGCAGGCGGTCGTCAAAGAGGTTCAGATACAGGATGTTATCGCGGGGGATACCAGCGTCGAGTAGCTTGCGGATGAGCTGGAACAGAAAGGTGGATTTTCCGCTCCGCCGCGGGCCGATGCAGACCATTGCCTTTCTCGGGGCCGTACTCACTGCGACCCGCCGCGGGACGCCGGTCACCAGCACTTCCTCCTGAAAGTCCAAGATGATTTCCTTCAGCGCATCCGTCATACGCAATGGCAGTCAATTTTATTCCCGATTTTACGTTAAACTGGACATTAAAATTACCAATTTCAACTATATTGGCAAATAGTACTCGATATGGGTGCGACAGCGTCATCGGCGGTAGGCAATGCGCGGATCGAGAAGCGGATAAACCAAGTCGAGGATCAGGGTCACCAAGGCGATCGCGAGGATGACCATGAGCACGACGCCGTAGATGACGAAGTAGTCGAAAGTCTGCACGGCGCGGTACAGCACTGTGCCCACACCTGGGTACGCGAACACCACCTCCACCAGCACGGCCCCAGACACGACGTAGCCCATGGCCAGCGCCAAGGCCGTAGTCTGCGGCAACAGGGCGTTGCGCAGGGCGTAGCCTAAGAAAATGTCGCGGCTTTTCAGGCCCCGGGCCTCGGCATAGTTGACGTAGTCCTCGCCTTGGACGGTGACCATCATGCCGCGCATCGACAAAGCCCAGAACCCCACCGACGATAGCACAATCGACAGGGCGGGGACGATGGAGTGATAGATCACGTCGAGGGCAAAAGCCAAGGTCGGCCCGGGCAGGGTTCCCAAGGTGAAGCCGCCGCCGAGGGGAAAGGCGCGCAGGGTGAAGCCCAGCAAGAACACGAGGACCAAGCCAAGCAAGTAATAGGGAATCGCCGACAGCGCCAAGAAGGGCGCGGCAAAGTAGTGCAAAGCACCAGGTGATCGCGGCCAAGCCAGCAGTGCGCCGAGCACCGTGCCGAGGGCAAAGGCGATCAGCGTCGCCGTCGTCAGCAGGCCGAGCGTCCACGGCAGGGCGCGCAGAATAATGTCGGAAGCGCGGCTCGGAAAGTTGGCAATGGAAACCCCGAAGTCGAGGCGCGCCACATCGCCGAGGTAGCGCAGATACTGCTTCCACAGGGGCTGGTCGAGACCGAAGCGGGCCTCGTACGTGGCTACCACGGCCTCCATGTCGGTCTTGCCCGCGCCGCCAAAGGAAACCGCCTGCAACAGACGCTCGCGGATGGGGTTCACCGGGGCCAGCCGGGGCATCAAGAAGTTGATGGTGGCCCCGGCCCATAAGATCAGCAGGAACACCCCGAGGCGGCGGAAGACGTAGTTGAGCGACAAGTCAGCTCTACTCCGCGCCAAAGAAGCCGAGGTCCTCGCGCGCCGCGCCGCGCGCCACCTCCTCGTCGAGCGCGACCCCGAGCCCGGGAGTCTGCGGCAAGGGAATCCGCCCATTGACGATCAGGTCGCGCTCCACCGTGAGGCTGTTCCACAGCTTGTTGTCGAGGTGGTGGAACTCCAACACTTGAAAGTTGGGAGACGCAGCGCACGTGTGGGACATGGCCACGGTGCCGATTGGGCTACAGATGTTGTGCGGTGAAATTGGGATGTAATAGATGTCGGCCAGATCGGCGATGCGCCGGCCCTCGGACAGGCCGCCGGCCTTGGCCAAGTCGGGAGAGATGATATCCGTCGCCTGCGTCTCGACCAACTCGCGGAACCCGTGTCGCGTGTACAGGTTTTCGCCTGTGCAAATCGGGGTCCGCGTCGCGGCCTTCACTTCCTTGAGCGCGGCGACGTTTTCGGCTGGAATTGGATCTTCCAACCACATCAAATTTAGTGCTTCAAAGGCGTAGGCAACCTTGAGGATGTCGTGGGGAGCGTAGGCCCAGTGGGCGTCGATGAGCAAATCCGTGTTGGGATGCAGTGCTTCGCGGAGCGCCGTTACTACTTCGATGTGGAAGGCGATGTCGCTATTGCTCATAGTGCGGTTGTAGTGGTCGCGCCGGTCGGGACGCGGATCAATGTCGAACTTGATGGCGTCAAAGCCGCGCGCTTCCACTTCCTTGGCCTTGGCGACCCAAGATTCGGGATTGTCGTCCTCGTCGCCAGCGTGGCAGTCGCTGTACACGCGAATCGAGTCGCGGTACGCGCCGCCCAGCAATTGCCAAATCGGCACGCCAATCGCCTGTCCGGTGATATCCCACAGCGCCATCTCAATGCCGCTAATCGCGCTCATCACCGCGCCTTGGTAGTACCCCGACGCCGACATCGAACTTTTCATGTCGCGGAAGAGTTTGTCAACGTTGCGCGGGTCTTGGCCGATGAGGGCGCGTTGGGTGAGGCGTTCATCGACCGCGATGTGGTGGACGCCGGCCCCGTGATAGGCCTCGCCAATGCCGGTGATCCCCTCGTCGGTGCGTACCTTCACCAGCACCCAAGGAATGGGTTGCAGTAGCACGGCACCCACATCGACAATTTTCATCGCTACCCTCCACGTCCGTCGGTATTCTCAACCAGCGAGAGACATTGGTGCGTCCTTATATGCAGCCATTGAATGAAGACAGGCACCTTATTAGATTGGACATGGCGTCCAAAACGCCGCCAATGTATCGCCTCCCCCACCCTCCGTCAAGTGCTACGGGAGAACCAACATGATCCGTCTCAACCAACAGCAACTCAACTTTTTCGACACCTTCGGCTACCTCGCGCTGCCGGGGTTGATGGCCGACTGCATCGACGAGATCACCGACGCTTTCGAGCAGGTCTGGGCCGAGCGTGGCGGAGGCCACGACGGCCAACCGCACGACGACCAACGACGTTCCTGCATAGTGCCCTTCATCGATCAACACGAGCGCCTGTGCGCCCTGCTCGACGATCCGCGCATCGAAGGATTGCTCGCCAGTCTGCTCGGCGACGACTTCAACTACAGTAGTTCCGACGGCAACTACTATGCTGGCGACACCCAGTGGCATTCCGATGGCTACCAAAAGGAAGTGCGCCACGTCAAAATCGCCTTCTACCTCGACCACCTGACGCGGAACACCGGCTGCCTGCGCGTGATCCCGGGCAGCCATCGGCGCGGCGATCAGTACGCCGAGGCACTCGAAGCAAACGCGCGCCAGTCGCCGGAGCAATGGGGCATCTCCGGCGACCAAGTGCCCGCCGTCGCGCTCGAAATCGCCCGCGGAGACCTCGTCGTCTTCCAACACAACCTCAAACACGCGGCCTTCGGGGGCGGTGGCCGGCGCCGCATGTTCACCATCAACTGCATGGTGCGCGTGCCCGACGATCAGCTCGACCTCGTCAAACAAGACATCGCCGGGCTTGCCCGCTTCTGGGCCGAGCGCGCGTACGGCGAAACCATGCTCGCCACGGCGAGTGCCCGCCGCATGGTGCATCTCGAACAGCGAATGGCCAACGACGGCCACCTCAAAGAACTAGCGGCGAAGGCGCGGTCGGAGATGGCCGAGCCGTCGCGGGGATAGGCAATCATGAGCGACCACTACGAATTCAAGATGGGGATCTACCTCGGAGAGCTGCAGCAGCCATTCGAGCAATCGCTGGCGACGGCGCGCGACCTCGGCGCGCGCTACATCTGGTGCGGCACTCACTCCGACAATCGCAGCTTCTACGAGCTTTCCGACGCCGAGATAGACCAAGCCGCCGAGCAAGTCGCCGCGCACGGTCTCGAGTTTTTCCTGCTCGACGGCGCGGGGTTGTTCAAGACGGTACACCTCGCCGAGCTCGAGCCGGGCAAAATGTTGGAGCACGCCCAATTCAAGGATCACTTCGACAAACTAGAACGGTCGATGGAGGTTTCGGCCCGCTTGGGGATCGGCGCGGTCGGCTGCAGCAGCTTCGCTTGGCCAGCCGAGTACAGCGGCGGCAAGCCCACTTGGCCGATGCGCTGGGCGACTCGTGGCGGCATCATCTCCGACGGCGACATGGAGAAGCTAGTTGAGGCGTTCTCAATGTTCGCCGACCTCGCCGAAAAATACGACGTCGACGTCGCCTTCCTGATGATGCAGTGGAACTACGGCAACACCAGCCGCAACTTCCGCCGCATCGTCGAAGCGGTCGGCTCGCGGCGTTTCAAGGTGCTGTGGTGTCCGGCGGACAACTACAATTGCGGCGAAGTTGACAACGCCACCGCCGGATTCGAAAACCTGCGTCCTTACCTACACGGCGTCCACGCCAAGGACCTGCGCACCATAAACGGCTCAAAGCTCGAATTCGAGTACGCGCCAATCGGCGATGGGGACGTTGACTACCCGACGATTCTGCGCAACCTGCGCGACAACCGCTGCGACGTCGTCCTGTCGATCGCCACCCACTTTCTGCCGGCCAGCGGCTCGCGGCTCGAAGCCATGCAGACGAACTACGCCAACATCCGCCGGCTAATCGGCGAGTTGCCGTAGCGGAAAAAATTCTTGACATCTTGTTTTGATATGGTATTGTACTTGGTGCGTCGCCGTAAAGCGCGGAGCATTCGGCTCCGCCGGTAAAGGACGAACTGGACATGGTGGAAAATTCACTATCAGAAAAGAGGCTGCCGCTAGGAGCGCAGCTTTTGGCGGTGGCTGGGTTCTGTTGTCCGCGTAGAGACGCCGTTGATCAACTTGTTCATAAGTCGTTAAAAAACAATGACTTACCCCCCCCCCCCCTCAAAAATTTATCTCGGGCGTTAAGCTCTAAATCCCGTACTGCTCAGCAAGAGCCGGATGATCGCTGGAATGATGTTCCGCGATTTGTCCGGTGTTGGGCTGGACGCGATTCGTGCGGTTCTGTCCTAGCCTCGCGGCGTAGGTCTAGCCTTTCGCCGGGAGGCATTCGTCTGTACGCCAGAGTGCGTTCTGGAATCATTCCCTTCTCCCCTTCGATGGGAGACAACTGAACCAATCTAAGGAGGAAGAATCATGCTTCGTGTTATCCTAACTTCGTTTACGGTGATTGCCCTTATGGGAATGGCCGGATGCGCTACCCTCTTCAAAGGAAGTTCTGCCCCAGTAAGCGTAAACTCAGTTCCGGGAGGAGCTAAGGTCGAGTTCCGCTCGAGTGACCGCGTGCTTAGTGGCAATGTAGCTGAACTGCCTGTCGTACAGGCAGGCTTAACCCCGATGAGTGTCAAATTGGCCAAAGGCAAGGAATACACGGTTACCATCAGCCTCGAAGGCTATCAGACCGTTACTCGCCTAATTGCAAAGGGTAGCGTGGAAACGGTGGCATTCTGTAATATGTTAAATGTGGCAGCTTGGGCCATCGACTACGCAACCGGTTCGCTATTCAAACACGAACCGAATACGATCAACGTAATGCTGCAGAAAGTCACCGCCATGAGTGGAGGTGATGAGGTCATCTATGCCTTCTTGACAATTGTCGACGAGGACGGCAAGCAATCCACAACCGCTGTTGAGATGACGCCCCTAACTAATTAAATCCCTTACAGGCAGGTATGCAGAAGACAGAAAGGCATGACTCATGTTTAGTCGCTCGAAACAAGGAAAGATACTACCATGCTACGTTTTACTTCAAACATTACAATTATGCTTGATGTTCGATACGAGCATACGTTTGATGAGCCACAGTTGGGGGGGATTATAGCGACTGTCGGCGGAAATCTTAAGATTTTGGATTAGGTCTTTATTCAGATGCGTCCTAGCGAGCAGGTGTTAGGCATCGTCATTATGCTTCTAGTCTTTTTGCCTCGCACTTGTTTATCCAGTGAACATAGCTCCACGATCGATGCGCCGTGGGAGCCCGAGGATCTGCCAGTAGCTGAATCGGCTAGCTGGACCGAACCGCCCCAAGAACCAGCTTTACTTAAACCCCTCGCTCAATCGGCCATTCACTTCTACCGACGGCGCATAGCGATTGAATCGACCGACCGCTGCTCATTCCACATTTCGTGTTCGCGCTTCGCCGAAAAGGCCGTTCAGCGGTTCGGCTTTGCCCGCGGAATCGCCCTGTTCATTGACCGACACTTCTTTCGCGAGCACATGGGTGCCCGACAATACTATTCGCTGCGCGAGACTTTGGTGAATAACCGCATTAAGCTGAAGCTAGACGATTCGTTCTATTTAGCTGACAAGCGAGGCGAAATTGCAGAGTAAGCTGATCGTCGCGTGCGCGGTGCTGTTGTTCGTGCCCCATGCGCTGCTAGGATACAACACAGCATCCTCCGAAGACTTGCTCGGTTACGCCAATAGCCTCGTAGCGCAGCGGGACTATTATCGAGGCATTTCCGTGCTCAAGTACGTCGCCTATTTTGCCGAAGATCAGCAGACGAAGGCCGTGTGTCTGTTCAAAATCGGCGAGGCATACCAGAAGAGTCGGAAGTACAAATCCTCGGTGGAGTATCTAGAGCGATACCTTGATGGTGCGGCGGAGGATACACTCCGCTACAGGACCTATATGTATCTCGGCTCGAACTATCTGCAACTCAGCCGCTACCATGAAGCGTTCGCAAGTTTTTCTCGGGCCGAGGAGATGAAGAATGATGGAGCGGGGTTGATATGGGCGGCTTATGGCACGGTTCAGCAGGGGAAATTCGATGCGGCATCTGACCTACTCAGGTCAATCGTAAGAGACCATGCAGGAGAAGACATTGCGGTCAGTTCACAGGAAGTTTTGCAAGAGATCGCGAACTACCAAGCCTCGCGTCGGAGTGCCCGCACGGCGTCCGTACTCTCCGCGTTGTGTCCAGGCCTCGGTCAACTATATGCCCGCCACTACTACGATGCGGCACAGGCTTTTGTACTGGTCAGCGGCTTCGCCTATATGACGTACGCCAGCTTTCGACTCGGCGCATTAAACGAACAGAGTCACCTCGTCACTGGCCTCAGTGCCGCGGTGGCCGGGATTTTCCACTATGCCAATATACTCGGGGCTGGCCGCACAGCAGCCTACAGAAACCAGCGCGACCTCGACCGCTCCTTGAAACGGATGCGATTTCTGATTCGCAGCAACTCTGGTCTCGCGCCGGGCTTGGGGTTCTCGTTTTCGCTATGAATCCTATCCACAAATATCCGTACCGCATGGATCGATATCGCAGCCAAGCCCTACCTACGGGCCGATCCGTTCTTTTTTCACTTTCGAGGGCTTGAGGTGCTGCCCTCAACCACAGGAGGAGATGTAATGCTACGTTTTACTTTGCTCACATGCCTTTTACTGGGCGGCACGTAACAATGCTTATGAGACAGCCGATATCTTGCGCCGTTACGGTAGTCAAGAGTGAAATAAGCTGATGCGAGATCAGAAGATGGCTCGTCCCATCCGATCACGGCGTTTTAAGCGCGAAGGAAAGCCGCTCCGAATCGAGGATGCACAGAATACTCGGAGTTCAACTCGGTTGGAGGAATCGTGCCGGAAGTCCTACTCCGACTCACAATAAAGAATGTATATTTACTTCACTGCAACGCGGAAGCTGTTGATACAGAAGTAATCTGCTTCATTCCGTCGAGATATAGAGCGTTAGGTGCGCGAGAGGGTCGGACGAGGCAATCCAACAGGAAGGTAGGCATGACTGATTCGGCACAAGGCGACAGCGTCGTCATTCTGTTCCGGGGTGGACGCTTGCCTGAGTGGCATCAACTCGACGAGACTCAGCGGCACGACTACGAGCGTCAGCACGTGGACCTAATGCTGTCCGTCGCCGAGCACCACAGCCTTGTCGGCATACACGGGTACCGCCTGCTGGCACCTCGCAATAGCTGGGAGCGGTTCTGGACCATCGAATTCCCAGACCTAGCCAGCGCTGAAGCATGGATGTCGGCTGAAGTGGCACCTCCGTACGGACGATACGGCTTCTACGACTACTCACTCGCCCGCCGCTGGCAACCGGAGAGCCTAGCTTGGCTGCCCCGCAAGCCCGAGCCTCCCGTGGCCCCCGACGCTGACCCGCACGTAATCCCACCCCTGACCACCGACCCCTCCTCAATTGTCGTGCTCGCCTTTGGCGGCTGGCGTCGCGGCTCCGAGACGCGCGAAGACGAAGACCACCGGCGACTGCAAGAGGTGGCCCAAGGCCACGACCTCATCCACGGGGAGGTCTTCCGACGGCTCGGGACCAACACCGAAGGCGAATTCCTCTGGATCATAGAGTTTCCCCGGCTGGCCGGTGCCGAGACTTGGATCGCAGCCGAGACGACACCACTCGCCAGAATCCATCAGCAACGCAACTTCCACCTCGCCAGACGCTGGGCACCCGAGTACTTCGCCACTTGGCCGCCAAGGGCGGGCGAGGGCACTGCAACCAATTAGGTAGTGCTTGCAAGCCGCGCACTCACGAGCCGATTCAAGCTCACCCCTTGCTCGGCCGCTTGTATGGCGAGGGCGCGGTGCGATTCCGGCGGCACGCGCACCATGAATTTTCCACTATAGCTGCGGTCCGCTATTGGTTCCGGCACAGCTTCTCCGGTGGTGTGCATGTCTGCCAGACACTCGCGCACAAGGTGCTGGATGCCGGATAACGCCTCAGCAGGCGTAGGTCCTAGCCAGCTCAGCGATGGAAATTCAGCGCATAGCCCCACATGTTCGTTGTCTTCAGCCGACCATGTGATGCGGTACGTGTAATGGTCGCTCATCGCGTACCCTCCAATTTCTCGATTGCCTTGATGACTTGGCGGACTTGGTATGGCTTAGCCATACCCTTGGCGTTTTGGATGTTTACTCGCGGATCGCCTAGCCACGGTGTTCGGTAAACTCAATGGCTAGACAGCACGAGGTCGGTCAGGCCGTAGGCTTGGGGACTGTGGATCAGTTCTTCCAGCCAAGCCCGATAGGCCGGGTGGTCGGGAATTTCCTCGCGGTGGGCATAGAGCAGGACATTGACGTCAAGCAGGACCATCATCCCGCTCTATCAGGTCGAGGAGGGAAGAGATATCGTCGAGGTCAACGCCGGGTTGTACACCTCGCCCTTTGAAGGTCTGCAAAGAGACGCGAGCCTGTGGCCGAGGGGTCTCCGTGCGCGCTAGGGCTTCGCGCAGCGCATCCTCGATCACCGCCTTGACCGTGCGGCCCGTCCGTGCAGCGTGCTGCTTGGCCTCTGACAGCAACTGATCATCCAACTGTATTGTCGTTCTCATACATAAAAACATACGATATATAACATAAATATATAAATCCCTTGGCAGAATAGATCAGCGGTTTGCTCGTTCACCGAGAGGACGTCAACCGCACGAGTTCCTCCCCAAATTCTGGACACCCCTTATCCCAACGCTTTGATTTAGAGCTACGTAACGCGACAGCAGGATCGGTATGAGCCTGTCCTGAGCAGCCTAAGCATCTCATCCCTAGACGCCCCTCTGTAACGTCCATTGGACGACTGTCGTGTACCAAAATTTAGATTAAACCATCCAGCAGGAGGTGACCATGCAAGCAAATCTCGTGACCTTGATCCGAATATTCTTGGTGTTCCTCGTAATTGGGCTGTACAAGGTCAACACCATCGCCTGCGGTGTGGCGGTTTTGCTGACCATTGCCACCCTCTACATGGACGCGCTCGACGGTATCATTGCCCGCCGCCTCGGCATCGAATCCGATCTGGGCGCGATGTTCGACATCGCCGGAGATCGCATCGTGGAGAACGTCTTCTGGGTCTATTTTGCGTCGATCGGCATGGTCAGCTTCTGGGCTGCGACCATCGTCGTCGCCCGCAGTTTCCTCATCGACTGGCTGCGGACGCTGGCCTTTGTGGACGCGGGCAAGACCCCATTCGGCAGTAAGACGATGATGCGCAGCCGGTGGGCCAAGGCACTCGTGAGCTCTCGCTTCAGTCGGGCGCTCTACGGCTTTACCAAGGCGGTCGTGTTTGTCTATCTGGGCGCGGTGCTGCTGATTCAGTCCGGCCAAGCCGAGTATGGTTGGTCAATCGGGGCGTCCACGGAGTTGCTGCTGCTGGTCGGGCAGGCAATCGTCTGGTTGACGGTGGTGATGTGCCTCGTTAGGGGCGTCCCGGTAATATGGGACAGTCAGGACGTTCTGTTTCGCAAAATGTTTCCCGGCTTGCTGCGAGATTAGCCAGTACCGTGATAGCCGCGATATTCGATCTAGACGGGACGCTGCTGCCGGGTACCAGTGCCGAAAAAGAGTTCATCCGCTTCGCGCTGCAGACCGGCAAGCAGACCACCCCAGAGACGATTCGCGCGTTCCTGTCTTGGGTCGTCCGCATCCCTACTCGCGGCGTCCAGTCCAACAAGACCTATTTCGGCGGCGTCGAGATGGATCTGCTCGCGGAGATGGCTGAGGCCTTCTGTGGCCAGCGACTAACTCGCCGCATCCCAACTCAGGCCAAGCGTCTGATCGCCGCACATCGTGCTGCTGGGGATTGTCTCGGCATTGTGTCGGGGGCACCGCAGCTCCTGATCACACCCCTGCAGGACCTCCTCGATCTAGACTTCGTCGTTGGAACCAAGCTAGCCTGCAAGCAGGGACGCTTGACGGGCGATTTGGACGGCCTTCGCGTATCTGGGCCTGAGAAGGTACGCCAGTCGGACGAAGTGGTACGCACCTACGGATTCGACCTACGCGAATCCGCGGCCTACGGAAACGCTTTCGACGATCGCTTCTTACTAGCGGCGGTCGCTCGTCCCGTCGTTGTCAATCCAGATGGCAGATTGGCGCGGCTGGCTCGCAAGAAGGGCTGGCCGAGCTATATTTGCTCTTGAAGGACAGCCTATCTCACCATTCCCGGCGTTCAAATCGTGGACGCGGTTCAAAGAAGACGAATTTTTTGCTTAAATCGCTTAACATCGCGGTAGCATATATGTCAACGTCTTTATTACGCCTAAGGAAATAGTATGGCCAACGCGAAAAGCCGATACGTCAATCCCTACAGAGTCATGCTAGGAGAGTGTACCCGCAGGGAAATTCGGGAAGCACTGCAGAGCGGCAACCTGAAAGCCGCCATCATCCCCATCGGCGCAACCGAACAGCACAACGAACACCTGAGCTTGGATCTGGATATTGTCCTGTCCACGTTTATCTCCCAGCAGGCCGCCTTGCAACTCTACCCACAGGTCACGGTCGCTCCGCCTTGTCCGGTGGGCTACTCTCCGTACCACATGGCGCGTAAGGGCACGCTGACATTGCGTAAGGAAACGTTGCAAGCCTATATCTTCGACGTAGCGGAGAGCCTGAAAACCCACGGCATTCGCACGAT
This sequence comes from uncultured Latescibacterota bacterium, assembly GCA_958295495.1. Taxonomy (GTDB): domain Bacteria; phylum Latescibacterota; class UBA2968; order UBA8231; family UBA8231. The sequence goes on along the minus strand of OY282352.1, from coordinate 3,085,474 downwards.
GCTGGTCGTAAACGGGCATGGCGGCAATCATGGCTTGCTGCGGGATGTGCTGCCGGCGTGGCGGCGAGACTTGGGTATCACGCTGGATGAGGATTCGTACTGGATGGGGCTTACGGACGAGGACCGGGAAACCATCCTCCAAGGCTATCGAGAGCTGAAAGCGGGCAAGCTGGACACGGTGGCGCGACAAACCGCGTTGAACCATGCTTCAGAGGACGAGACGTCCGTGATGTTGGCGGCTTTTCCGCAACGGGTCCGCGCTTTCACCATGGAAGAGTATGACGCCGCCGGCTTGGACTACGCCCACAATCTATCGCCTGAAGTCGAGGCGTATCTCGAACCCTTTTCCAAGGAGGGTTGGCCGCAAGGCGGACCGAACCCGGAAAACCCGCGCGACCGCGCCCGCCAAGAAAACGCGTTGCTGGCCAGTGTAGAAAAAGGGGAAGCACTCATCTCTATTCACACCCAATTCATCGCCGACAAGTTGCAGCAAATGATCAACGCAACTGAGAAGGGGCATCTTTGGCCTGCGCCCGAATGAGACGCCAGTCAGGAAGTCATCCGCATCGGCATGAGCACGGCAGCGTGCTTGTTCTCCCCCGCCTCGAAATGAAGGGGGGCCTCACTATGCTCAAGATGTATCTGCATCTCCTCCCCCACGTCTTTCAGAGCCTCCACAATCGTTTTGAGGAAGTCGTAATTGAGGCCGGCGCGGAATGACCCGCCATCCTCGATATTTGTCACATCAGCAGAGCAACTCACGGAATACTCCCAGTCTGGGAGGCTGTCCCCGTGCAGATCGTCCGCATTTTCTCCAATTTGACTGAATCCTTGGTCCCGCGTCGTTCGCAGTGCCAGTTTCCCCTCTGCGCTCGACACCCGCATCTCTACGCTGGGCACGTACTCCCAGCCGCTTTTCACCAGTTCGTGGCGGTCTCTGAGGAACGGCTCAATCTCCTCCACGCAAGCCATCAGGTGCGCGCTGCACACGACCGCCAAAATTGGACCGTGGGTGCCAACGGCCTTTTGGTACTTGAGGTACGGTCCGGGAGTTGATGGGAACGTCACCCTGCGGCCATCCGAGGCCTGCAAGGTGGCGGATTCCTCTTCGATAATCAGCGTTGCCGAGTCGGTCTCCGGGACCATTTCAGGGTGCAGCGAATCGAGGATCACCGGGGCCGGCAGCGACGCCAGCCCCTTACTCGACCAGTTGAGCAGCCGCGAGCCATCGGTTGCGACAATCCTGCCACCGGCGTCGAGACAGACGCAGTGCATAATGGGCCGCTTGGGGTCGTCGCTTGTGAAGCGAGCTACGTGCCGCAGTCCGGCCAGATCGTCCGGGCCGAGTTCAAATGTCTGGGAAGTGCTGGATTCTGCCATCGCTACGATCTCCTTTTGCAGGCGTTTCCGGGCCTTTTGCAGACGGCTCTTTACCACTCCGGTTTGGAGGTGCAGCAAGTTTGCGGTCTGCTGGTATGAATAGCCCTTGAGGTAGTGGTGGACGATCACGTCTCGGTGGGGGTTACTCAATCGTCCGATCGCCTTCCGCACCAGCCCGGCGATCTCCTCCTTCTCCTGCTCGGGCGGTACCGCAAGGTCGAGCTGATCCAGAAGATTGAGTTGGGTGAAACGGCGGCGCTGCCATACGCGCGCTTTGTTGTCCGCAATTGAACACAGCCAAGCACCGAACCGCTCGGGAGAACGCAGCTTTGTTAGCTGCTGGTACGCGGCCATGAACGCCTCCTGCAGAATGTCCTCCGCCGCCTCTTGCGAGCCCAGCCTGCGGGTGAGCCGTATCAGGAGCCACGGCGAATGTTCCTCAACTAGCAAACCGAACGCCGCGGAGTCGCCAGCGGCCGCCCTCTGCACGCAGTTTTCTCCATTCCGTTCCATAGTCACTCTTATAGTTGCTTCAAGGCGGCAAAGGTATCCGAAAAAAGGAGCCGTCGGGACAAATTACGCCTGCATCTTCAATTTCGGTTAGTTGTTATAGGATGAGCGTACTTCTTGACAAAATTTTCACGACATGTACAATAAACCTGTACATATAATAGGAGAATCAAATGACCACCATTACGACCTATACCCAAGCCAGAACCGAACTCGCATCGCTCTGCGACAAAGTCGCCTCCACCCGCGAGCCCGTGATTATACGGCGGCGCAATGCCGAAGACGTCGCACTGGTTTCAGCCGACGAATTAGCCAGTCTCCTCGAGACCGCTCATCTCCTCAGATCGCCCAAAAACGCCCAACGCCTTCTCGCGGCGATCAACCGCGCACAGCGCCGGGCCTTGTCTCCTTCTTCCGTAGAAGAGCTTCGCCGGGAACTTGGTCTTGGCAAAAAAGAAAAGTAAAAGAAAGGACGCTCCCACCGCTCGCGAGTGGATCGGGGTATTCCATCCTGAATCCGTTGCAGATCTGCGTTATTGGGTACATACTAACCGCAAAACAACTCTGCGCGCCTTTGATCTGATACAGGCCGTGCTCCGCGACCCATTCTCAGGTATCGGCAAACCGGAACCCCTCAAATACCTCCCATCCGGGACTTGGTCGCGGCGCCTTACGGAAGAACATCGCCTAGTGTATATGGTAAGCGAAGGACGTATAGATTTCTTGCAGGCACGCTACCATTATTGACGGACTGCGCCCTGTGGGAGAGCGCTGAATTTCGCCATCTGAGCGGATGAGAGCGACATGGAGAAGCGGCGATGGGGACGTCGACTACCCGACGATTCTGCACAACCTGCGCGACAACCGCTGCGACGTCGTCCTGTCGATCGCCACCCTTTCTGCCGGCAAGCGGTGCGCGGCTCGAAGCCATGCAGACGAACTACGCCAACATCCGCCGGCTAATCGGCGAGTTGTCCTAGCCTCTACCGGCTCATTCCGTCGGGATGCGCCAGTCCGGTCAGCGGGTGGCCCGACCATCGTCAAAGAAGAACTCGCAGAACACCATCAGGTCTTTGTTTGCAAGCGTCAATGCCCAAGCGGCGAGCCTAGGCGCGTGGATGGCACCAGCGCAGGTCGGGAAGGTGGTGATGCGCGATAACACAATACCTTTGCATGATATTCGAGGCGGCGACGAAATCACTCAATGGATCTCACTTTTTCAGTGATTTTAAGTGTGCGAGAACTTCTTCCTGTTCGGCTAAATCAAACTGATTCGAACCAATATACATATACCTGACAATGCCGAGTTTATCAATGATAAACGTCGCGGGACGGGCAATGCTGTTGCTGAGATTGCGATCCGCCAAGCCGATATAATTGTACAACGGATAGCCGAGTTTGTCGGCGATGAACGTCGCCGGGCGGAAAATGTTGTACGCGAAATTGTGCCCCGCTAGGCCGAACCAGTGATATACCCCATAGCTTTTGCTGATGCTCTGGTCTGCGTCCGACAGAAGCGGATAGGTGATGCCGTTGCGTTCGGCGTATTCGCTCAGTTCGCGGATCTGCTGCCCTGCGGCGATAGCAATAGAGGTCGCGTTGCGTTGGGTGTACGCGTCAATGTATTCTTGCACGGTCGCCAACTGACGACGGCTTCTCCTTCACCAAGTTCCCCGAAAAAACGTCAGGATGACGCGTTCTTTCCCTCGATGTGATGCCAGCGACACGTCTCGTTGCTGATGCGAGGGGAGCGCGAATAAGGGGGCTGGGGCACCGATGCTGAGGATCCTGTTTTTACGCGGCATTTATGTACCTTATTCTCAATAATGAATCTGCATTTTACCGGTGGATTATTTCGCGTTCTGCGTTCCGCATTGGGTCGAGGTACGCCGACGCAACGGTAGGTTCAGAGCGGATATCCGAGGCGTTCGAGTCCTAGGCGGCACGCTGCGGAGAGCTCGGCCTGATCGCCAGCGGCAAGCTGCGCGAACTTGGACGTCGTTTGTCGCGGGATTGAGCGCACCGCGCCCAGCCATGCCTCATCTTCCAGCGATGGATCGATGAATCGAATGAGACGCCGGATCTCGCGGTCCGGCTCCGCCTGCACGTCCTCGAACTTGACATTTAGCAGGTGATCTGACGGCAAGCGGCTGAGCATGCGGTCTCCCCTCTCAATCATCGCGCTCCAGAGAATCCCGAAATCGCGGAGCGTTAGCTCGTCGTAGGGCAGCTTTGCGGGGTTCAGCAACAATCTCGTCAACGGCTCCAACCGCGAGCTGAGGCGCTCCCAGTACCTTCCCCGAGCTAGCGATTTCACGGCATCGAATCCGCAGGATCGAAGCGCCAGCATGGTCGCCGCGATCAGGCGAAAGAGGTAGTGCCGACTCATCGAGATAGCCGTTTCCCGTCCATCGCGGTACACGTGGATCACCCGCGCCTCGGGAAACTCGTGCAGCAGCCTAGAAGCGAAAAGTAGGGACCCGCCCGAGCGTTCGGCCCAAGTGCAGCAGCCGTACCGTTGGCACAACCACTCGACAAAATGCCGGAGGTGGTCAGCCGGCGACTGTCTTGGCTGTCCCCGCACCACCGGCTCGAGTTCGTCGAACAATTCCTCGTACCGTTCAGTGAGGTGTGGGAGCGTGGTACACAGAATAGGCGGCACGTCGTCCTGCGTGAAACGGGCGTTGGGATCGTCAAGCGGGTAGAGCAGTTCCTCGTACCGTCCCTGCAACATGAGACGGGTTCGCGGCTGCTGCCGGCTATAGCGATTCCACATCCAATCTCCAGTGGCCCGACGACGGCTGAGCGAGCGTATCCCGATATAGCTGATGAGTTCGGAGAGACTGAGTACGCGCGGGTGATGGTTCAGGAGGTTCGACACCATCGTCGAGCCGCACCGTCCGGTGCTCAGCACAAAGACGGGGGGGATGGTTGCGGTCGGAGGGGTCACCACGGAGTCGCCTTGTCTGCCTTCAAGTGATCCGGGATCTGGTAGCTGAGATCATCGAGCATCGACGCTTCGAGCAGAAAGACGAAGTTCTTCCCGCGCCACTTTTGGGCGACGCCCGGCGCCATGCGGTGGGAGACCCTGTGGGCACGGCGCTGCAACCGCATCCACGTCAGCAGCCCCGCCGTCGATTGCCGGGGAAACGAAAGTTGATCGGCAAGTTCGTCGCCGAGGAGCGCGCGCGCGACCCGGTACGTATGCTCCACCATGGATTGTCGGTCGTCCGGCTCGGTCTTTCCGGCGATAGCGGGCAGGGCTTTGACCAGCGCATTCGCGACAGCAACCGACTCATCGCCAGGTGGCGGTTCGCAGATGTGCGCGAGTTGGGACAGCGCACTGGTTTTGGCCTCGTCTCCATCGAACAGGAGCGCCTCGGGAGTACCGATCAGCGTCGAAGCATAGCGCCAGATCTGCATGAAACCATTGCGAGCTGCATCGTCCATTTGCGCTCCAAGTGTCTGTGCATGCTTGAGTATCGTCGCGGAAAAGTTGGCCGACGCGAGCGCTAGATGCGCTACACTAAGGGGCACCCCATAGACAGACTCGTCCCAGTTACCCGAGGAACGAATCAACCGCCTGACCTGTGCGTGGACCAGCCGGATGCGGACCGACTGCTTCCAACCATCTGACTGCCGCTCTAAGGAGCCCGGGAGCATAATCTCGATGAAGTGCCGGGTGTTTTGCCGGATTCGCCGGGCCCCGAAACCGCTCAACACTCGGCCCGTCGTATAAAACGCCTTGCTGATCAAAGTGGAGGCGTTTTGTAGGGTGGCGACAAAGAATGCGGGGATGAACAAGTCCGAGTACTCGTGGAAGGCTTGGCGGCCTGGAAAAACCGCGTCCCGATCAAACCACGCCGGTGGAGTTTCTAGTTCTTCAAAAAAGTCGCGCAACACCCGCGGCGCTTCCGCGAGGATCTGCGCGTTTTGTTCCATGCCGGCCTTGATGAAACGATGTACCTGTCCATGGTCGAACCGAGCCAATGACTCAATGACCGCGTCAGCCACCGGATCATTGAGGACCGTGTACTCAATGTACTTGGCGGCGAGACTTGGATTGAGTGGATGCGCTTTTTCGTATCCTATCTGATATGCCGAAGGTATCTTTTGCATCAGGTTCAATCCTCCTCGTAATTCACCGATAAATATAACACACTATAAGAAAGAAACTGGCTGAAAACCCGCGTTGAGCCGCGGGAATGACGGGAGGCACCCAGCGTTTTCAGACGGCTTCTAAAATTCAGCAGCGTTCTCGCTGTTGGCTATGGCTGGGCGTCTATTCCCGCACCAACTGCGGCCGGCCGCAGCCGTCGTTGACCACGTAGCTGCGCGCTGGAATCGCCGCTTGGTCGGGAATGACTAAGTCGAGCGGGGAATCATTCTCAATGACCGTGCCAGCCCCCACGCGCACCCCGGCCCCCAATTTAATCGCTCCGGGCCGCACGGTCCCCGCTAGGATCGTGCCGATAGATACTGACACGCCGATTCGGCAATCCGGGCCAATCGCGACGATGCCGTTGATTTCGGCGTTGGCCCCAATCGCCGTGCGGTCGCCCACCTGCACGGGGCCGAAAAGCCCGACATCTGTGCCGATAAACACGTAGTCGCCGATGGTGGGATGGCGCTGCTGCACCTTGCTGCTGAGGCCGCCCAAAGTACACGGATAAATGTGGCATCCGCTGCCGATGATACCCGTCTGTCCGGTGGTCATGCCGCGATGGGGATGGTCGAGGAAGTTGGCGTCGCCAATTTGCGTTTCGGGATGGATATCCGCCTGATAGTAGCGCCCCCCCAACTCGGCAATGGCCCGCGGCAGCAACGGCACCGGCCGCCGCGTCAGCCCAGATTCGCCCTCCACCGAGCCGGAGCGCGTTAGGGCGTGGGCAATGTCGTGGTAGAACAACACCCGCCACCCCGGATAGGTGCTCATCACAAGCTGCATCTGGTAGTCGAAAATAAAGTCGCACTCCAACGCGTCGAGAAAGCGGCGATAGTGGTCAAAGTCGCGGCGGCGAATGGTCTCGTCCAAGGCGGCCCGGAAGTCGATCTTGAGTAGCTGCTCCTGATTCAATCCGCAATTGTCGAGCAAATAGGCGTCCCAAACGGCCGGATCCCTAAGCGCGGCAAAGCGATTCCAGCGGGCGCGAATCTTGTAGGCGGGCAATTCCCACAGCAAGCAGAAGGTGTTCATCCGGGCCTTCTCTTCAGCCCCTTCGCTCTCGCCGACCGCCAAAAGCGACTGCGCGATCATCGCGTAGAGCTGGTCGGCAATCTCGCCGATGGCCTCGTCGAGCGACGACTTTTGATGCCCCGGCCCCAAGGCATTGTGCGATCCAGGGGCGACGCATTCGAGCAAGTTGCCCAAAACCGTTTCCAGCAGATCGCGATTGACAAACCCGCGCCCGGAGCGCTGCGAGAGAATGTCCCGATCGACCGCGTCGATGCGGAGCGCGGCGACCTCCTCCGAAGTGTAGATCGGCACCAGCCGCTCTAACAGCCGCTCTAGCAACGCCCACTTGCGGCGTTGATACGAAGTGTCAAAAAGCGTGGAATTGTTCATCGTTTGCTCCCCATTCTGCCTCCTCATAACTTTAACGAAACTTACGGAACGCACACCGGGTTGCAACCCGACTTACCCCACAGGGAGAAACCATGCACCCATTTGAATCACTCGTAGTACGCGAAGGCACCGTCGGCATCCACTGGTTTGGCCAGAGCACGTTTGGCCTCAAGGACGCGCCGGGGACCATCGTCCAAGTCGATCCCTACTACCCCCGAGAGCGGCCAGCCGACCGCTTCATCCACGCCCGGCCCCCGCTCCACGAGGCGTCACTGCACACGGATTTTGTCCTCTTGACCCACGACCACGGCGACCACACTTGCCCAGAATCCATTGCGCGCATTGCCGCTGCCTATCCAGCCGTGCAGATCGTCGGCCCGGCCGAGAGCATCCAGCGCGTCCGCGACGCGGGCATTTCTGCCGCAGCAACGACGGTTGCCGCTGGGGACGCAGCCACGCTGGGCACCATGACGGCCCACGCAGTGTACGCCAAGCCCCCCGAGGGCCTGCCCAGCGACGACATCGCCCCGCCCGATGTGACCCACCTCGGCTACGTGGTGGAGACCGGCGGCGGGCGCGTGTACCTCTCCGGCGACCCGGTCAACACCTTTGCCGAGCACGAAGCACTACTCGCGCCCATCCGCGACCTCCAGCCCGACATCGGGCTGCTGACCAATCACCCCAGCGAAGGGGAGTTTCCCTTCTTTGCCGGCTCGGCCAAGATGGCCTCGGCAGTCGGCCTCAAGGTCGCTGTGCCGGCCCATTACGCCTGCTTTGTCGCTCGCAATTACGATCCCCAAGAATGGGCGACCGCGCTCGCCGGGGTCGAGCCGCTGATTATCCCGTACAATCAATCCGCAGTTTATGCGGCCCGCTAGCGCACCAGAGAGGGCGTGTTGATTTTCTCACCTTCATTTATTAATATGGCATGGCACTTCAATCAACGCGCCGAAGATTTTTGGCGCTCACTTCAAACGAAGGAGCAAAAACATGCGGCGATTCACAATCGCAGGCATTTTCAGCATCGCCCTCGTAGGGGCGGCAAATGCCCAGTTTTTCGATCCGCCCGCCCTAGAGGATCGCAATGGCAGTCAGGGGTTTTGGTTTTACATGCTCGAAGTCCCCGATCCCGGTGCCATCACCATTGATGGACATAGCGACGACTGGGGTTGGTTCGACCCTGAATACACCTTGACCATGGACGAGTGGCGCGACGAAGGCGACCGCCCGGCCCCAGACCGCGACGACCTGTTCATCACCACCTTCATGGGTTGGAAGGGCGGCGACGACAACCGCTGGTACTGCTTCTTGGAAGCGGTTGACGACGTGTTGGCGCACGCTGGCACAAACATCGCTCGCTGGGATGGCGACATGCTACAGGTCGGCCTCGATCCGCAGGATCACGGGCGCGAGCGCAGCCCAGCCTCGGGCTATACCATGGAGTGGCTGATGGCACCCGGCGACCTCAGTCCGCCGACCAACGTCGCTTTCCGCTACACCGAGCAAGAGGCGTGGGCCGAGTACGGCGAATCGCCGTGGATTGAAATGGCCGTGCGCGTCGATCCGCCCGAAGCCTGGGCCGCCGACCTGTGGACCGAGGGCGGCACCACGTACTACGAGTGGAGCGTCAAGGTCCTCGCCTTCCAAGACGACGCCGGCCCGTCGGCGAGCGAGGAATGGCAGCTAGACACAGTGGCTGGCGAAGACGGCGCGGGCCTGCCTTTCGCCATGTGGTACGAAGACGGCGAAGGACCGGATTCGAGCTTCTCGCCCAGTGAAGACGGTACCCCGGGCGGCCGCAACGACTGGACCACCCGCGGCCCCGAAGCCTCGGCTCGGCAGTACTACTCCATTGCCAAGCTGCTGCCCATCGGCGAGTACGCCAGCCCCACCCCCACAGCAGTCGAGTCATCGACCTGGGGCAAGATCAAGGACTCGTTCTAAACAACAATCATCGCACTAAGAAGTAGTCAGTGGCCAGTGGCCAGTGGTCAGTGGTTGGTCAGCCCCTCCCCATAAGGTTCGGTGCGGGGGCTGACCACTAATCACGAACCACTGGCCGCTGTCGTAAGGGGGTTGCACCGTGTACAAACGGCTCTGGGCTTGGTTCGTACTGCTGACCCTGCTGGCGGGGGCTTGCGGCCGCTACTTTCACACGCCGCTCCAGCCTGCCAGCCACCAAGCCGAGGGCATGACCATCAACGACGACGGCTCCATCACCTACGCCCTCGACCGCCTGTCGATTGAGCTCAAGCCCATGACGGACGAGGAATTAAACCGCCTCGCCCCTGGGCCAGACCTGTCCGACAACCCCTATACCTTTGGCGAGTGGACCGCTCCGGGCGACGAGTGGACGCCGCCGCGCTTTACCGTCTTTCGGCTCAAGGTCAACAACTATCAATTTCCCAAGGTCAAAATCGACCCGCTCAACGCACATGTTACTGCGGCCAACACCCGGCAGTACGCGGCGCTGAGCTACGCCGAATTATACCAGTATTTTCGCTCGTATTGGCTAGGCCGCACCGGGCAAGGGCGCAAGACCTTTCAAGCCCGCACGGACGCGCTCAAGCGGACCCTGTACAGCGGGGCCTTAGTCTTCAGCGGCAGCGAAGAACAGGGGTATTTGGTCTTTCCCGTCCTCCACGACGATGTCCGGGCCATCCAAGTCCACCTCGAGAACATCGTCTTGCGCTTCGACTATGCCGATGCCCCGGTAGAGGCGATTGACCTGAGCTTCTCCTTCCAGCGCGACACCCTGCAAGGGCATGACCCCTCGGCCGCGGCGCGGATCAACTGATGACCGCGCCTGCGCCCAGAGCCCTCGTCGGCACTGTCCTAGCAGTGCTTGGGGGACTAGCACCAAGCGATGCCCAAGTCGAGGTGTGGCACATCGGCAAGGGAGGGCTTTCGTGGGTCTCACAAGCCGAGACCCAAGTTGGCGCCCTCGACGTCAACGGCGCCCTACAGCCCTTACAACTCCAAGCCGAAGAAAACCTCATTGAGCTACTCCGCGCTTCGGGTCAACGCTTTCGCAACGGCCAACCCCGAGACTTCACCCTCGGCGGCCAGCCCCGGGCGTGGTCCAACGACGGCTTCTTCAACCAAGTCGCCGGCCCCCTCGACCTGATCGACGGCGATCCGGCGACCTCCTCGTCGGGCGTGTTCAAGACCGCACAAAGCCAAGCTGGGGCGACGTTCTTCTGGGATTTGGGCGCACCCTTCCCGGTCAACCGCATTCGCTTCTTTCCCGCTCCCGACGACGACGCCTTTGTCAAAGCCTTTGAACTGCGGGTCAACGACGGCGAAAACTTCAACGACATCAACCGGCCGCAATACGAACTCTTGCGACGGGTCGAGGTCAACCGCGAATCCACAGTAGATATTGAATTTGCTCCCTTGCAAGGCCGCTTCCTCCAGCTACTCGTGCTGTCGAAGACGGTGTTCAACATCGCGGAGTTTGAAGTCTATGGGCAGGGCTTTGTGCCGGTCGCCAGCTACGAGTCGGCTCTGCACTCCTTTGGCGGCCCGGTCAACTACGGTCGCTTGCGCCTCCACACCACGCACCTCGGAACGACCAAGGCCGCAACCGCGAGCATCCAGATGCGGACCGGGGCCGACGACAGCCCGCTGGCGTACTTTCGTCGCGACCGCGACACCGGTCGTCAGGAGGAGGTGCCGGCCGCCGAATACAACACCAGCCTGCCGCGGCGCGCCCTGTTCCGCCAAGACCCGGTCACCGGCGAGCTAGTAGAGGAGTTGGACCGGGCCGATTATCTCAATCTGCCGGTCGAGGAGCAAGGACCGGTGCGCGATTTCTTCAAGGGCGACATCCGCGACGACGTGGACAACTGGAGCGCGTGGTCGCCGAGTACGCATATCGTCGGCACGGGCCTTGTTGAGATGCCCATCGGGCTGCCCAGCCCGCGGGAATTCATGCAGTTCCGCATCCTCTTCGACGGCGACGCTGAAAACGCCGTGCGCATCGACACCTTTCAGGTGGAGTTTTCGCCTCGATTGGTCAGCGAGGCCGTCGGGGAGGTAGCCCTCGCCACCGATCCCTTTCCCGCCAGCGGCCTGCTCGAAGTCGCCGGGGGCATCGACACGACCTTTACCTACGACATCCGCACCGAGTTCGCCGCCGGCGTGGCCGGGTATCGCGGCGTCCGCCTCGAGGCATTTCCACCGCCGGTATTCGAGAGCCTGCATAAGGGCGACCCCCTCGCGACCGTACAAGACTTTGCATGGGCGGCGACCGAGAGCGGCTTCGACGTTTTCTTTGCGCCCGTCGCCGCCGACAACAACCAGCCCCTGCGGATCACCTTCCGCCTGCGGCCACTGATGCACAATACCCCGATCAACGCCTATCTCCTCGGCGCGGAGAGCGTCCCGCCGCATCCCATCGCCCCCGGCAATGCCAGCGAATTAGCAGGCACGGACGCGACCAACGCTTTCGCAACCCAAGCGCAGCCCGAGTTACAACTAGCGCTTTCAACGGCCATTATCTCGCCCAATGGCGACGGTCGCAACGATGCCGTCGCCCTGGACCTCGTGTTGTCTCAGTTTGCCGCGGATACAGCAGTGGCGGTTGAGATTTTCGACCTCAGCGGCCGCCGGGTGCGCCAGCTAGTCTCCGAGTCGCGGCCGGCCGGCTTTTACTCCGAAAGCTGGGACGGACGCGACCAACAGGGCGGCTTGGTGCCCCCGGGCCTATACCTCTGCCGCGTCGGCGTGGAGGCCGACTTCGACGTGTTTGCCGCAGTAGAGCCGATAGGGGTGGCCTATTGACTGCTCTGAGCAACATGCGGTGGCTGGTGCTGGTCCTCGCCATCGGCAGCCGGGTGGCGGCGCAGACGCCCGCGGCTTGGGTCGTAGGCGGCACGAGCGGCGAGCCTTGGGCCGAGGCTGCAGAGCGCTGGATCGCTCTCGACGACACAGTGCGCTCTGGGGCGATTCAGCCGCGGGCGATTCCCCTAGGCCACACGGTTACGCGCCAACTCGTGCGCACCGGCATTGCCACGACCCAGCGCAACCTCTTTGGCTATCGCTGGAGTTTGCACAAGGGGCCGCGTCAGATCGAGGCCGACACCTTAGAGGTCGGGTGGCACCCGCGCCTGTGGCTGGGGGGCGGGGCCAACGCCCTCGCCCAAGAGGTCATGCGCGGACTAGTCGATGGCGACGAACTAACCGCGGGCTATACCCACAGGGCGCGGGCCGATGGCCGCCCCAACAGCGTGCAGTTCATCACACTCGACTTGGGCGTACCCGTGCCCATCGACAGCATTGTGTTCTTTCCGCCGCAGACCGGGCTGACCAGCGACAACCAGCGGCAGCGCGAGCTGTTCGCCCGCGCCTATGAAGTCAGCCGGACCAACGTGCCGGTCGAATGGCTAATTTTTGAGGACGAGACCGCGTCGACCGGGTCGGCGGGGTATCACCCCCTCGACGAGATTCTCGCCAGCACCTTTGCCAACAACACGAGCGTCGTCTCCCTCGCACCCAAGCTGCGCTTTACCCGCTTTCTCCGCTTCAAGTTCGGGGAGGTTTCCACCACGACCTTGCTGGCCGAAATCGAGGTCTTTGGCCGCGGGTATCCCCAAGAGGCCCGCTACATCTCCGCGCCCCATTCTTTTGGCCAAGCCGTGAGCTTGGGGCGAGTCGCGTGGAAATTCACCCGCCATCGCCAATTGCCTTCTGGCGCGATCATCGCCGACCCCACCGCACCGGTGCAGCTAAACTTGCAGACTCGCGCTGGCTTCGACGCCGACCCCAAGACGTACTTCATCTTCGACGACCTCGGCCGGCTGGTACAAGTAGATGAGAAGACCTATTTCGACTCGCCGCGAGTGGTAGAGCGGTTTTCCGAGGGGATCGCCGGCTTCCGGGCCAAGCGCGACGACGACGTGGAAAACTGGAACAACTGGTCGGTCACCTACCAAGCGTCGGGCGACGAAATCCGCTCCTCTGACGGGGCCGAGTTCCTCCAGTTTCGCTTTGTCATCACCACCGAAGACCCGCTGGCCTTTGGCGTGCTCGACAGCTTGGCTTTTGAGGTCTCGCCCCTGTTGGCCGACCGCGCGCTGGCGGAAATTGCCCTCGACGGGCGCGCCGGTGCGGACGGTGTCGTCGAGGTGCCCCTCGGAGTCGTCCAGCGCTTTGCCTATCACATTCTCACAGTGGCCGGCACCCCCGACCGCGCCGGGTTCGACGGCATCGAGTTAGAGGTTCCTCCAGCCACCCACTTCCTCGACCTGACCATCGACGACCAGCCAACGACCGAGGGCGTGGATTTCTCTCTAGCCGCCCACGATGGGCGGTTGCGCTTCACCTTTCCCACGGCGTTCCAAGAAGACAAGGCGTTTCGCGTGCGCTTCCAAGGCGCGGTCTTCCAGCCATCCGTTTTTTTAGCCAGCCGCCTTTTTAACACCTCGGCGGCGAGCTTGCCCCAGTCCATTGAGGCTGGAGACGCCCACGCCGACGTGGCCAGCAACAGCATCCAAGTCGTCTCCAGCGACGAGGCTTTGGGCATTCTCGGGGCGATTGGGCTGTCTTCGCCCGTGGTCACGCCCAACGGCGATGGGGTCAACGAGCAGGTCGCCATTGGCTTTGATTTGTTCGGCGTCGCTGGGGGTGCGTTGCGGGTGGAGGTGCGCGACCTGAGCGGTCGTCGCTGCACTGCGATCTTGGACGCGCCGGCTGCGGCCGGGCCGTACGCACTGCTATGGGATGCGCGGGACGAGCGAGGAAAACTCGTGCCCATGGGAATGTACCTAATCCGCGTCGAGGTCGAGGTCGATCGCGGCACGGTCGCCCGCATGGAAGTGGTCGGGGTTGCGTACTGATGGAGATGCCATGAAAACTCTACTGCTAGCGGTTTCTTCCCTCCTTCTCGCGGTCGCGGCCAGCGGCCAGAACCTGCGTTTTGCCGGGTCCGACTTTGCTTCTTGGGACCATCCGCCGGGGCTGGTCAAAGTCTTGCCGCAGGGCATTGAGGTGAAGCGCTTTGGGCAGCGGTTCAATGCGGTGGCCAATGCCCGCGAGTTTTCCTCCAAGGCCATCGGCGAATACGGGCAGCGCTTTGCGCGCACGCCGTCCAACCAGCAACAAGCCGACCTAGCCGGCGACCAAGACCCAAACACTTGGTGGCAGCCCGACCCGGACACCCCGGTGCAGTCGTGGTGGCTGGAACTGGACTTGGGGCGCACCGTAGTGGCCGACGAGGTGCGCGTCCGCTTTCCCAACCGCGAGGGGGCTAAGCCCTTTAATTTTTTTTCGCTGTACGTCAGCCCGGGCATTCCGGTCTTCGGCGGCCGGGCCAAGCGCATCGTCTATCGCCGGCTAGGCCGGCCAATCAACAACAACACTGCGTCCCTCGTCGAGTTCGACCTCACAACGACCGGCCTCTCCTCGGCCACGGGCGAGCACCTGAGCGAGAGCGAGGTCCTCGATTTCGACATCGTGCGCTTTGTGCGCTTTGAAGCGGCCGGCGCAACGCCCGATGCTGCGCTCGCCGAAATAGAGGTGGACGGCATTGGCTTCAACCTCGCCTCTATGGTGCAGACCGAGGATCGCGCCGAGCATTGGGGGGGACGGACGTGGACGTCCAAGCACCGCGACTGCGAGGGCTGCGGCAAGGGCAGCGGGGCCGAGGCCCTCATCGACCAAGACGTGGGATTTCGCGGGTGGAATATCGAAGCGTCGGACAAGGGCAACTGGCGCGATTCAGGCGTCTGGTCCGTCGTCGATTTCGGCAATGTCTTCCGCGTCGATCGCCTCATTTGGCTGCCGATTGTGTCGGGTAGCGGCCCGTTCCTCTACGGATTCCAGCGCGACAAGCAGGGCAGTTGGCCCAGCTTTGAATTCTTCGCCTCCGACGGCACCCCCAGCAACAGGGCCGATCCAGTCGTCGAAGGTCCCTTCCACTACGAATTGCTGTCGTCCGTGGCCAACGCCGGCCGCTATTTGTTCGACTTCCAGTTCGAGCCGCGCGCACTGCGGCTGCTGTTGTGGCGCGTGACGCGACCTCAGCAGTTCCACCGCGCCGTCCAGCTTTTCGTCTTCCACACCGAGGGCTATCCCGTGCAAATCGAGCTGGAGTCCGCAGACATTTTTCTCGGCGGTGCCCGCAGCCTGCGCTTTGTCGAATGGGACGCCGACCTGCCGCCCGGCACCCGCATCGAAGTAGAAACCCAGACTGGCAATGGCTTCCAAACCATCAAGCGCTACTTCCTCGCCAACGGCAAGGAAGTGACCAAACAGGCCTACGAGTCGGCCAAGTCCCGCAACCGCGGCGACATCGTCGAGGAACAGGTCCGCGACGACACCTGGAGTGCGTATAGCCAGCCCCAGCGGTTTTCCGGGCAGGCGTTTCTCTCGCCATCGCCGCGGCAGTGGCTGCGGGCGCGGGTGCGGCTCATCAGCGACGATCCAGCGGTCTTCCCCACCCTGCGCTCGCTCGAGTTTGTGGCCAATGCGCCGATCATCACGGCTGGGCTGACGGGCCGCGTCTTCCCCCGCGAAGCCGCCATGGACACATTGCAGATGTTTCGCTACACCATCGCGCCGGTGGCCTTCAACAGCCGCGACCCCGGGTTCGACCGCACGCTCATCCTCCTCCCACCCGGCGGCCGTGACGCCGCATTCATCAGCGCATCCGTGGGCGGAGCAGAGGTCGCGGCCACCGGCCTAGTGCGAGGAGATTCGCTCTTGGTGGAACTGCCGCCGCCGCTCGTCCGGCGGGATTCGGTCGCCATCGCCTTTTCCACGCGCCTGTCCCACAGCCCCACGGTCTTCAACGCGTTCGTCTTCAACTCGGCCGCTGGCGACAACCTCCAAGGCGTCGTCCCCGCTGAGTTCGGTGCCGACTTGGTCTTCGTGCCCGAGGCGGTCGCCGGCGGCTCGTTGATCCGCAATATCGAGCACACCCGCTCGATAACCCCCAACGGCGATGGCACCAACGACCAATGCGAACTGCAATTCACCGTCGTAAAGACCGAGCGCGCGCCGCGAGTACAGGTCTTTACCCTAGATGGCCGGCCCGTGGTCCAGCTTGCAAGCCAAGGCTTGCCCGGTCGGCGCGTCCGCTACGTCTGGGACGGACGGAGCACCGGCCGCACGGTGCCGCCCGGCCTATATGTCCTGCACATTGCAATAGAAGCAGACGCCCGCGCCGACCGCGCCTACAGGCTCGTGCATGTTGCTTATTAACTGACGTTACGCAGCCTTATGTAGCGTCTGCCGCTTGCGGCCCCACCCGGTGGATGGCACACCTAAAGGCGCGGTGAAGCCGGCGTGCGCCGCAAGGACGATTCGGGGGCCGCCGCACCCCGGGGCGGCAAGGCGAAACAGCGGCGAGCCAAAGTGCGTAACATCCGTTCCCAATTCCAAAGGCCGCTGGATTCCAACCCCGGCGGCCTTTAGGTGTGGCACGCGGCCTTGACATCCCGGGGCGTATCGTGGAACGTTGGATATGGCCGACTTTGATATTGTTTCCAAGTATTTGATGCAGCACTACCCCGACGATTTCGCCCGCTTTGCCCTCGGGCGCGACGACGTCGAAGTCGTCGAAGTGCTGAACCCGGAGCAACTGACCGTCGAGGCGCGGCAGACCGACAGCTTGCTGCGGGTGCGGTTGGGCGGCGAAGAGGTGCTCGTCCACACCGAGTTTCAAACCACCGATAGTACGCATCTGCCGATGGTGCGGCGGATGGTCGGCTATATCGGACGCACCGTTGAGCACTACGGCTGGCCGGTGGTTTCCAGCGTCATCTACCTGCGGCCGGGGACTGGCCGGGGCGATCCGGGCTATTATCTCCAGGATCGTCCCGGCCATCGCATCTTGATAGAGTACCAGGTGATCCGGCTGAGCGAGTTGGACGGCCAGCGTCTCCTCAAGTCGGGGCCTGTGGGACTGCTGCCGTTTGTACCGTTGATGCGGCCGACGGGTCGGCCAGCGGCTTGGCTGGAGACGTGTGTGCGTGCGGTGCAGGCGCAGCCGCTGGATCGGGCGACGAAAGCCGATTGTCTCGCTGGCATGTCGCTGCTGAGCGGGTTGGTGTATGCCCAAGAAACCGTTTCTGCCATTTTCTTCAAGGAGGGTCTAATGGATATGATCCGCGAATCACCCGTTGCCCAATACCTGACCCAGCAAGGCATCGAGCAAGGCATTGAGCAAGGCATCGAGCAAGGTATTGAGCAAGGTATTGAGCAAGGTATTGAGCAAGGTATTGAGCAAGGTATTGAGCAAGGTATTGAGCAAGGTATTGAGCAAGGGGGCCGAGAACGCGCCCTTGAAGCACTGCTCGACGTGCTGGAGATTCGCTTTGCGCTCGGCGCGGCGGAACCGTTGGCCGCTCGCATACGGGGCATTGAGGATTTGCAGCGTCTCAAGCAGTTGCATCGGGCGGCCATCCAAGTGGACCGGCTGGAGGCCTTCCAAGCCCTCCTCGACGCCGACGAGTAGGGCTGTCCCATCGATTACTTCCGCGCAACCATGCGGAGCGCGGGGAGGCTTATGGCCTCCGCCGGCCACCTCGAGCGGCCGACCAAGCCGGGGTTGGAGGTTGACCCGATCGAGTCCGAGGTGGAAAAGACGATCTAGTACCCAGAGGAATTGGGTGGCGAACTCTACTGCGAAAGCACCGGCAGCGTCGCAGCCTGGTAGCCTTGCTGTGTGCCGCCGTGCATTTGAGAGTTGGTGGAAAAGGCCCGTCAGTACCTGCCGGAGGAGTACCGCCAAGCGCTGGACAACCTAGCCATCGTCATCGAGGACTTATAACAACGAAACGGTGCGTAACATCAGTTATTAACTGACGTTACGCACCGTTTAGGCGTTGGTGCTCCTCGTGGGTCTAGGGAATAACGATCGTTATTCCCTGCTGTTGGCCTCGGTGGTCGCTTGCCCTACCTTTACCAGAAATTCAAGTACCTGCAACGAGCGCGTCAGGCGGACCCGATGGGAGGGTGGCCCGAAAAAGCACCGCTGCCGGCCCTTGCGGTAGAAGGCGCGCTAGGCCCTTTCCGGGGCCGGCGACCCGACGGTCCACGCGGTTGAGCGCTACGACATGGCCAGCGACACTGGGCGGCCGGGGCCGTCCATTCCCACGCCGCGCGGGGGGGCGGCGCGGCGCGGATGGGCGACGAGATGGATAGCATCTCATCCGTCCGAATAGGGGCCGGGCCTAAGCGCCACCGCCTTCCGAGAAGCCGCCCACCCGAACTTCCGCCACGCTACCAATCCGAGCGTCTCTTGAGGGAATCATGCAAGCCATGGAAATGCGTACCGTAGCCCGGCGCATCGTCCGTTTCAGCCGCGACCACAAAATCGGCCGGGGCGGGAGGTTGCCCGGGCCTCTGCGGCGACGTTGGACGGTGCGGGATGACGGGCTCTCGGTGCGCTCGGGCACTGGTGGATGCTGTGCGCCCTCGAACCACGGCAGGAAGATAATATGAGCGATACTGCTGACCTCGGCCGGGGGGCGCAAAGGGGAAGCTCGCGCAAGAAAAAGTCTGGTTCCCTGCTTGGGCGGCCCGATCGCTTCACCCTGCTCCTCGTCGCGGCAGCCGCGCTGGGCGCGGGTCTCGTGCTCCTGCGGCAGGCCAGCTACGGACCGGGGTTGTGGTGGGATGGGATCAACTACATCACGATTGCGCGCAATCTCCTCGCGGGCGATGGCTTTGTCGATCTGTATCATGAACCTATGGTGCTCTGGCCGCCGCTATATCCGGCGATGCTCGCCGGTGGGGGATTGTTCGGGATCGACCCGTACTCCGTCGCCGGGCCGCTCAACGCCGTCATCTTAGGACTGACCGTTCTGGTCGCGGGTTGGTGGCTGCGGCGCTATCTGCGGTCCCGGATTCTGTGGCTGTGGGGCTGCTTCTCTGTCGCGCTTGCCCTTCCGCTCGTCAACATGGCGTCCCAAGCCCTGAGCGAGTCGGCTTTCATTCTGTTCGCAACGCTCTCGCTGACGCAGATCGACGCTCACTTGAAGAGCGGCAGCCGCGCATCCCTGATCCTAGCGGCGGCGTTCAGCGCACTTGCCTGCTTGACTCGCTACATGGGCGCATCCTTGATCTTGGCGGCGCTCCCGATGCTACTTGCAGCGCGGGTTGCGCCGCCGGAGAAGATGAAGCGCATCGCCGTCTATACGCTGATTGCAGCAGCACCGGTGTGTCTGTGGATGCTACGGAACTTTCTGCTTGCCGGCTCCACGACCGGCGGCAGAGACCGGGCTTTCTACTCATTTTCCTTCATCGTGGACGAGGTTTTGCGACTCGCGGTTGAGGACTGGTGGCTCGTGGGGTTGACCGCCCCGGTTCTGTTGGCACTCGTGATTGCCGCCTGCCATGCGTTCCGCGCCGCTCAGACCGGAAAAGTGACGCTCCTTCGGATGTTGCATGGCGTCCGTGGTGTATTGGTCGGTTTTGCGCTGGCGTACCTGACACTGCTCGTCGTCGCGATGATGTCGGGAGGCACCTGGAGTGGATTGCAGTGGAGATTCCTCGCTCCGGTGTACGTTCCGCTCCTGTTCGCGGCGCTGCTGCTGATGGACGGCGTCCTCCGGTATGCAGGAATCGTTCTGCGCCGGCGGGGAGTTCGAGCTATCGCGGGGAGGACTCTTGCAGTCGTCCTGATGTTGGCGCTGTCCCTGCAAGTGGCTTGGCTGGTTACGCTGAATGGGCGCGAGTTACAGGCTTGGAATGCCGGTGAGCGACAAGAGTATGCCGCACCGCGGTGGAGGAATTCGGAGTGCGCGCAGTACATTTCGGAGGCGGCTCTAACCGGCACGATCCTGAACAATGCCCAGGCCTTCACGAGTTTCTACGCCGCCGGTCCGGCACGCCATCACGAACTACCGTGTGAACCGGATAGGCTGCGCTCCGCATTGGCGAACGTAGCTGGCTGGGGTGGAGAGGTGCATGTCCTCTATTACTTCGATGGCTGGCAGAGGAACTCATGCTCTCCGCAACAGTACGACGACATCGGAAGTGCTTTGTCTCGGGAGCCTTTGCTGGAGTTGGTGGTGGAACTGGCGAACGGCAAGCTGTATCGCCTGCGCCAACGCGAATCCCTGGAGTCCCGGCCCGCCATGTTCCGCAGTTCCAATGCTCCGGTGGAGGACGAGCCGTTCGCCGCCTTTTTCAACAAGTCCCACGGCCGGCGGCTGCCCGGGGAACCGTGGCGGTGGGAGAAAGGCGGCGATGCCAATGGCTGGACGAGCCTCCCGGTTCAACCGCCCACCTACGCGTACACCCCCACGGTTGCCGATGTCGGGCATCGCCTGCGCGCTTGGGTGTACTACGCAGACTCGCTCGGCAACCGAGTGAAAGCGATGACCAAGCCGTCCGAACCCGTACAGCCGGACATCCTAAAAGGGTTGGCACCGCTTGGAAGCGAAGACGGCAAGGGCGCGGCGGGCGCTTCCGAAGCGGACCGCAGCACTCCTTCCAAGTACGATGTGTACCTCCGCGGAAACAAGCTGATTTATAGGAACCGGAGCTGCATAAGGGAAGACGAAAACGATACGCGGTTCCCGTTGATTGTCTATTCGTTGGATGCCGAAAGTGGAACGCCGGAACGCGCTACGCTGGATTTTGAATGGCACGCGAATTTCTGGAAGAACAACGGCACCTGCGGCGCCGAGCGCCAGCTTCCCGACGAGGACCTCTTCGGCATCCAAACCGGACAGGTTGACCGCTATGGGAACCTCCTTTGGGAAGTGGAGCACTGGTTCGAGGAGAAACGGCGGTGGTTTGACGGCTATTGGTCGGCGGCGACTTCCGGCGAGCCGGCGGCCCGTTCCACCTTCGACGTATATATCAGCGAAAACACGCTGACCTACGCTAAGCAGCCGTGCGCCCCAGCCGACACCGAAGCGATGTTCTTTCTGCACGGCATCCCCATCGACCCAGAGGACCTCCCCGACCATCGCCAGCAGTACGGCTTTGACAACCTCGACTTCTATTTCGACCAGCACGGCGAGAGCTTCGACGGCAAATGCTTGGCGAAAGTCCCTCTCTCGGAATACGGTATCTCCGGCATCCGAACCGGCCAGTACGTGCGCGTGGACAGCGGTTTCGATAACGTCTGGGAAGCGGAGTTCCGCCGCTGATGAAGTAGGAGGATTATAGATGCGTAAAGTCAGTTATTAAAAGGGAGCGCACTGTGAGACGTCGAATTTTCGCATTGCTAATTTGTCTCTTCGCTTGGACGCCGCCGCAAGAGGCGAGCGCCCAACGCGCCACCGGGCACGACAACCCCTATTACGCCACGGGCACTGAAGTTTCTCCGGCGACCCTCGTGCCCTCGGTGCGCAAGTGGTATCTGCCGCAGCGGCTGTACTCGCTGTACGACTGGCGGCAAGAGCAATACTCCAACTACGCCCGCCACCACTACGAGCGCTACACCGAGGTCTTTTTGGAAGGCTCGCCGTTCTACGACGTGTACGGCGATTACATCACCCAGGGCTGGCTGGTGTACGACTGGACCGAAGACTACCCAGAAGACAACGGCAGCATCATCACCAAAAATCCGCGCTTTAGCTCGTGGTTCAACAACCTGCTCGTATCGTCGAGCCATTCCGGGCAGTTCCACTCGGCCCTGATGGTGGGCGACGGCATCCGCACGACCTTGACCCCCCTGACGTTTTCCAAGCCGCGCTTCGACGGCATTCAGTGGGATCTTATGACCGACAAGTACGCCCTGACCATGCTGTCGTCGCGGGTCAGCAACACCGGGGAAATTTCCGCTAGCGAAGTCGGAGGTGGCGTACAGGCCAATACCTTCACCGCCCTGATGGCCGCCAAGGGGCGGGTGCAGGTCGGGGATTTTGCCGCTCTCGGCGCGACCTTTGTCAATGCGGCGCATCGCAACTCCAACCTGCCGTTTGGCGACAACTCGCTCAGCGGCCTGCTCAGCGGCCCCATGAACGCGGACTTTGTGCGCTCCATCGTCGTGCGCATTTCCGACGATTCGCCCGAAGACGGCGAGGGCGGCGCGCTGCTGTCGCGCTGGCGCATCTTCATCAACGGCGTCGAACACTCCCAAGACATCGCCCCCGTGGTTGAGGGCGGCATTCGGCGCGGCGGCGCGATTGTGGCCAGCGGCACGGACGTCATCACGCTGACGTACAACATCGAGGACTTCTCCCCGAGCACGGACGACGCCATCGACGATTTCCGCGAGATCGAGCGCATTGAGATCGGCCTCGTGCTGGCCAACGACTACAAGGTCGAAGTGACCTCCAACAAGCAGACCAACAACCTCGGCACACCCGTATTCCTGCCGGTGTTGCGCGCGGCCGGCAACGTCAAGGACGGCTCGAATCAAGGCTTTCACCGGTTCAGCTACGGCCTGCCAACCGGGACCCGCATGTTGGGCTTCGACCTCGCCATTGCCGGTCTGCAAGGCTTTGACTTCCGGGGCGAGTTCGTCCGCAACTTTCAGTACCGCCGCTTTCCCAACGAGAACATGGCCAAGGACCAGACCCTGGCGACCAACGAGGCCCAAGCCCTGTACGCGACCGCGCAGAAACGCAACTATCCCTATACGTTTTTCGCCGAGGTTTTCAGCATCGACGCGGATTACTCCACCCGCGCCTTCATCCCCAATGCCGAGGGGCAAGTGTTTTACGATAACGAGCAGCGGCACCTGTACGAATTCGTCGATGACAACGACGATCAGGACGAGCTGCCGGACTGGACGCGGCGCACGTTTGGCAGCCGCGTCAACACTCGGCAGGGGCAGCAGTTGCTGACCGACGCCGCGGTCTTCCCAGGCATTGACGAGGACAACGACGACATTTCGGATTTCAACCGGAACTTCAACACCCAGC
The DNA here is from genome assembly GCA_958295495.1 of uncultured Latescibacterota bacterium. Lineage (GTDB taxonomy): Bacteria > Latescibacterota > UBA2968 > UBA8231 > UBA8231. The sequence goes on along the minus strand of OY282352.1, from coordinate 3,062,188 downwards.
CCGACTACGAGGAGCCGTTTCTGCGCTTTGCAGTGGACCCGCCGGAGTTTTTGTTCGGCATGGACATGAACAGCAACGGCGTCATCGACCGCTTCGAGGACGACGGGGAAGCCGATTACCCCTACAAGCTGGGCCGCCGGGGATTCAATGCCTATGCGGCCGTCGAGCTCTTGCCCCGCACGACCGTCATGGTTGGCTATCTCGACCAGCGCCTGCTAGAGACGGCCCGGGAAAACCGAGCTGCCTACCTGTTGCTGACCGCGAAAAAGGAGTTTCCCGAAAAGGACTTTAGCGCGTGGCTGATTGCCAATCCGCGCAAGGTCCAAGACGACATTCCCGACGACGTGCTGTTGTGGCGCGACTTGCCCGGCACGCGCGGCCGCTCGGTTTTCACTCGCGACATCCTGCCAGCGCGCGACGCCTTCGTCAACACCACGTACCTCGAAGTACACTACGACCGCTATTTGCCCTTGACGGCCAAGGTCAAACACGAATTCTATCGGCAATTGGGCGATCAGGAAGGCGAGTTGCGCGATCAGAGCTTCTTCGGCATTGTGGCCAAAGGCGAGTACTCCACCCACATTCGCGGCTGGGCCGTGGTGCCCAAGTGGAAACAGCTTTACAACAATCGGGTGCCGGCCCAGCGCAGCGCGCTCAAAATCCGCGAGCTAACGGAAATTTTCTCGCTGCAAGCCGTGCGCCGCATCAACCGCAACATGCGCTTCATCGCCGGGGCCGAGTGCGAGCTGTTCAACAATCTCCGCCCCAAGCCAGACCCCCTGCCCTCGGGCTACCTCCTCGACGGCACGACGTGGGTGCTCGCTGGCCAAGTCGCCAACGACTCCGCGTACTTGGGCTACGCCCTGACGACCAATGTCGGCGCGCGCTGGATTCGCAGGCACCTCGACGGGTCGCCAGCTTCGTCCGAGCTGCTCTCCTTCATCACAGTGTACGCGGGCTTGGGTACGGATCGCTAGGTTCGATTCCACCTGTGGTTTAAGATTTTCTTGACTTTCATGGTTTCATTGCTTTAGTAATACAAATACAGCCTCGACGCGGACTTGGCTGTTTCGCCCGTCGGAAGGACGAGCTGGAAGATGGTAAATCACTCAACATTTGAGCGGACGTTGCCGCGATGATTACATCCTGCTTCCAATTCCAAAATTCAACAATTCTTTGTAAGTCGTTGAAAGACAATAAGTTATCCCCCCCAATTTTCAGACTATTAGGCTACAGTCTCTTGAGTTCCATCAAGGGCCGGATGGTCGCTCGAGCGGACGCTTGATGCTCCATTCGCTGCCGGGGTTGGCAGCGGTCTGTACAAACAATATTCAACCATACCCCCTGAGAGTTTTAAAGCCGAGGATCGCCCTCGGTGAAAATCTACACTTATATAAAGGAGGTCGGCATCATGATGCCACGCATGTTATTCGCGCTCGCCGTAGTAATCGCCCTCTCCCATCCCTCGGCTGCCCGCGACAACGATCTGGAGAGTTGGTACACCTATTGGGGCCTAGGGTACGTTAACAATACTTACCCAGATGAGTATCTCGACGAACTCAACGATTCGCCTGACGTCGATCATATCGCATTGGCTTTAGACACGTTTGGGTTCTATTGGCCACGGGGCGATAAGACTCTTGTTGGCGCTATTGTAAACGGTAACGTTGATGCCTATGAAGGCACTTTCAAGGGGGCCAAGGTCGAACTAAGCCTCTACAACTATCTCTATGCCTTAAGCACCATGTACTTCCTGACCCACGAAATCGGGCAGGGGCCTTTCGTGCGGGCTGACGTGGGCTTCGCCCACTCTAGAATCAATGCGGACGTGGCCAATATTTATAGAGATAAATACAACAAGCGACTGGGGGACGGGGTTCCTAGTGGGTGGAGGGTACGGAATTCCAGTGACGAGTGGGACGCGGTTGCTTCTAAATGCCAACTTCTCCCTTCGGCGCGTTGAGGGCGAAAAAATCAAAAGTGTCGGGATAACGCTGAACGGGTTGTTCTGATTATGATCTGACGTTACGCCGCTTTTCCAGAAAAATCTCGATTTCGCCCCAATATCTTGGGTCAACAGTCTTCGATAAACCACATAACGTCAGTATTTTAAGAAAGGAGGCTAAGTACACGACAGTAAATAGAGCATTCTTTTGTACTTATCGGCAGTCTTTTTCCCATCTTTCGCCTAAAAGGCAGGCTATCATGCGTTACCTTCTGTCGCATATCCTGTTCCTCGCCCTACTCGTCCCGCCGCTCGCCGCCGAAGAGGCCCTCCTCGGCACTTGGGGGGCGATCATCGACGATGATGAAATTGGCGAGGTCACCTTCCGCGTGACCTTTCGGGCAGATGGCACCTTTGAGCTGAGCCAAGTCCTCCTGGACTTTGAGGTGCCCGCGGACATGAGCGAACTTTTGCCCCCAATAGGGCGAATTTCCTACCTCGGCATCGGCACCTACGAGGTCATGGTGTGCCGTGTGCTCAGCCTCGCCGAGGTCGCGACAGCAGGCAGATCATCAAACCTTACCGGATTTCTCTAATGATACTTCCCAAGCCGAACGCTGTTTTACTCTCGTTGGTGCTCGCTTTTTCTGTTTCGACAGAATCGACACCTCAGGAGGACCCGCCGCCAGGGTACAGGATTCACCGATCCATTCCTCCGCCGGGTGCCAAGACCCACGTGGTGGTGCTAGGGGAAAGGTTCCGCGCCGGCGGGTTTAAGCGTTGGTTCTACGGCCGCGATTACCGGGATCTCTGGACCACCCCCATTGAGGTGGCGGTCCTCGATCTCGACCGCGTAGGCGGTGGCTTGACGCCGCTGCGCCCCGGCGGTTCTGGACAGTCCATCTCTCTACACTTTACGGGGCAAGATGGCCGCCGATATACGGTTCGCTCCCTAGATAAAGATCCTACCAAAAGGATCTGGGACGAGCTCAAGGATACGATCGTGGACGATGTCCTGCAGGACCTAATCAGTGCGCTGCTGCCCACCGGGGCGCTCGTGGTCGATCCGCTGATGGAAGCCACTGGTATCCTCCACGCCAAGCATACGCTCGTAGTTATTCCAGACGATCCTCGGCTGGAGGAGTACCGCGAGGAATTTGCCGGTCTTATGGGCCTGCTGCAGGAACACCCTTCTGAAGGGGTGGACGATACGCCCGGCTTTGCCGGTTCCCGCAAGGTCAGCGGCACGGAGAAGCTGTGGAAGCATTTGGAGCAAGGGCCTTGCAACCGCGTCGATGCCCGTGCCTACCTGAAGGCGAGGCTGATGGACTTCCTCATCGGGGACAAAGACCGCCACTTCGGTCAGTGGCGGTGGGCGCGGTTCCCGGACGGGGACTGCCATACCTATATTCCCATACCCGAAGATCGCGACCAGGCTTTCATCGACTTCGACGGGTTCGCCATGGCCGTGGCGCGTAGAGGACTCCCTAGGCAGCTCAAGTTCGGCGACACCTATCCGAGCCTAGTGGGCCTATCGACCACTAGTTGGCAGATGGACCGCGAGTTCCTCGTCGAGCTCGACAAGGCAGCCTGGGACTCGGTAGCAACGGCGTTCCACGGCACTCTCCCCGACCCGGTCATTGAGGATGCGGTGCGGAAGCTCCCACCGCCGTATTACAAGATCGTTGGCGAAGCACTTACAAACGCCCTCAAATCGCGGCGAGACGCATTGCCTGAATTTGCCCGTCAATACTATGCGTTGATTACTCGCGAGGCCGCAATCCAAGCGACCGATCAGGACGAGTACGCCCAGTGTGAACACCTGCCGAGCGGCGATCTCGTGGTCCGCATCGGTCTCATGGAAGGTCCTGAGGGAGCAAGGAAGACGCCCTATTTCCAGCGGACGTTCCGCCCCCAAGAGACCCGGGAAGTCCGCATATACCTCTGGGGGGGAGCCGACCGTGCGGAGATATCAGGGGCCCAAGGACGGATTGCCGTGCGCATCGACGGCGGAGGTGGGAACGACACGTTCGCAAACTCATCCCAAGCGGGGGCTGCCAAGACCCGGTTTTATGATGACCGCGGGAAAAATCGGTTCGGCAAGGGAGCGAAAATTGACGAGCGCCCCTACAAGCACGTCCTCCTTCCTCATCGTCGCCGCGCGCGGTATGTACGGGACTGGGGCCAGCAGACGATTTCGTTCCCGATCCTCAAAGTCAATCCAGCTCTGAGGGTGTTCGTAGGAGGTCTCGTCAACCGGCAGTATTTCGGCTACCGCAAACACCTGTTCTCGTCGAGTCATTCCTTCAGGGCCGGGCTGGCGCTTAATCGTCTCAAGCCATCTGTTTCCTATACCGGCACCTTCCGCCAACGGCTGCTCGATCTCGACGCGCGCGTCCACCTCAAGTATTCCGGGCTCCAAGTGATCCGGTTCAACGGATTCGGCAACGAAACGGAGATTCCAGAGCCGGCTTCTTTCTATGGGGTGGAGCAAAATTATTTCGCTTTTGCATTAGCCCTCGAGTTTCGAGCAAGAGAGCATGCAGGGCATATAAAAGGGATAAGCTCGCTGCGCTCGGCATTAACCATTGGCTTGGGGCCGATCATCAAGTATTCAAATACGCCGCTAGATGCCAATAAGGACAAATTCATCGGTCGCCACCCAGCGTACGACTACGGCATGGATTCCTTCGGCCAAGTAGGGGCACAGGGTGAAATCGCGTACGACACGCGTGACAATGCAGAGTATGCCACTCGGGGAGTTCTGGTCCGGGTTGCTGGAGCCGTCTATCCGGGAGTTTGGGATGTGGCGTCGGCCTTTGGCACCATAGATGGAGAAGCACGCGCATACGCGACAGCGCGTATTCCGACCAACCCGACCCTTGCCTTGCGAGCGGGTGGCAAGAAGGTGTGGGGGACCTTTCCCTTCCACGAGAGTGCCTTTTTGGGTGGGTCCGGCTTAACCAGTGGCGATATATCCAACGGCAGTTTACGTGGTTTCCGAAAAAACCGATTTGCAGGAGACGCCGCACTGTATGGAAATTCCGAACTGCGCTTGGTGCTGGCGAAAATCGAGCTTTTGGTTCCGGGCGAGTTGGGCTTGTTCGGTGCGGCTGACACCGGACGGGTGATTTATTCCGAGGATCCGGACGATGCTGATACATGGCACACCAGTAGGGGAGGTGGATTGTGGCTGTCTTTCCTCCGGCGCCGGCAGACCTTGAGCATGGCAGTCGTAAACGGCGATGACTTGACGGGAGTGTATTTGCGCGCCGGCCTCATGTTCTAGACAATACAGGAGAATGACGGAGACCGTCTCTACTGCTTGTTCAACACGACCCAAGGTGGGTTTTCAGACCGCTTCTTATCAACTGCAAAGCAATCTTCGTATAGGCTCTTAGAGAAAGAAGTATGGATCATGGGCAACTCGGGTAACAACCTCCTGATAGGGTTTTTTATTTTTAGCGTTTTGTTTTTTTCGGTGGCATTGCTCGTGCGGCATGGCACCGCGGTCAATTCCGATGTGGACGCCGCGGACCGTTTGGCATCTACATCCGCTTCAAGCACGGCACGCGGGGACCCTCTCCCCCTCGCGAGTCGGCAGTTGCGGCTCGTGTCGACGGCGTGGACGCCGTTCACCGACGAGCTAGGACAGCCGCGGTTCGCCCTTGATCTGGTCGGCGAGGCTCTCCGACGCGTGGGGATCATCGCCGAAACGGTCATCGTGGACGAAGCCAAGTTTACTTCCTCACTGCTGAGCGGCGAGTTCGACGGAAGCGCGGCCGTGTGGAAGTACACGGAGCGCGAACCCGTGCTGATGTACTCGCAGCCGTATCTCTGGAACCGGTTGATCCTCGTCGGGCGGCAGGGCAGCGACGTGTCCGCGACCTCGCTGGCCGACCTCGCCGGCAAGCGGATCGCCTTGACCGCTGGGTACGTGTATGACAAGGAAGGCGAGACGACGGACGGGCTGATCGTCGTTGGCTCGAACGGCGAAGAGGACAGCGTCGCAAAACTCCTCAACGGTGAGGTGGACTACACGCTGATGGACGACTTGGTCGTCCAGTACATCATCAGCAACTACGGAGAAGAAGCTCGAACGCGGCTGGCGTTCGGCTCGACTCCTCTGCTCACACGCGCTTCACCTCGCCGTCCGCCGCTCGCTTCCAGACGCCGAGCCGATCATCTCGCGGTTCAACGCCGAGCTGCGCGGCATGATCGCCGACCGCACCTACCATCGCCTGCTCCACCTCGACTGGGTTGAAGCGGACGTCGACGGGGACGGTCGCAGGGAGCATGTGCCTTACAACGATCAAGCCGGCCTGCGCCAGCCGGAGCGTTCCTACATGCTCTCCGCGACGGGCAGTCCGACCACGAGGCCCGGCACGACGCAGCGTTTCTACTTCGACGGCACGACGTGGGTGCTCGCTGGCCAAGTCGCCAACGACTCCGCGTACTTGGGCTACGCCCTGACGACCAATGTCGGCGCGCGCTGGATTCGCAGGCACCTCGACGGGTCGCCAGCTTCGTCCGAGCTGCTCTCCTTCATCACAGTGTACGCGGGCTTGGGTACGGATCGCTAGGTTCGATTCCACCTATTCGTCATTAATTGCGTAATTGCGCTTCAATTTTTTTTAGTATATATCTTATCTCTGTCGTTGCCGGACGCGGAGCGTTCTGTTCGCATCCGTGATCCCGACGCGACCTGCATTGCGGAAACAGTGATAAAAGGAGCTGATAATGCTCGACAAAATAGCTGATGCGCTCGACAAAATAACAGATAGACTCGACAACGTAATCGTCCGTCTCGTGGCTTACTATATTGCCATATCCCTTTTCTTTGCAAGCATTTTGTTGTTGTTGCCAAACATCTCGACTTACATGACTGAAGGAGAGATGAGTTCCATATTAGACATTTTGTCATCCCCGCAATCCGGGGCAGAACTCGGGCGCTTACTGGAAAAGTCCAGTGGCTCCGGGGCCGGTCCGGGACTGGAACCGGGAGATATCGAGCGCTTACTGGAAAAGTCCAGTGGCTTCTACTTCTCGACGTTCGTGCCGATTTTGATGGCACTGCTGTTTTCGTTTTTCTATGCCCTGCCTGTGACTTGGGTGTATCGCTGGACCCGGCCCCGCAAGAGATACAACCCAGTCCTTGTCCATACCCTCCTCGTCGTGCCCATTGCGATTTCCCTCGTCGTTTTTCTCGTCAAGGACAGTCTCGCGCTCGCCTTCAGTCTCGCGGGCATTGTCGCCGCGGTTCAGTTCCGCACGACATTGAGGGACCCCCTAGATGCCACCTACATGTTTATCGTCATTGGCATCGGATTGTCAGCTGGTATCGGTGTGGGTCAAGTGGCTATTTTGGCGTCGGTGGCTTTCAATGCCGTTGTTTTGGGCATCTGGCGTATGAACTACGGGGCGAAGCCTGCCGTCCTGTCCGGGTTCAGGCTAGTGCGTCCCGCCAAGTCGTTGCCCGGTGTGAATGGCACCCAAGCTGGTAAAATCCCCAAACCGTATAATGCCAAGCTCAGGGTACATACGGTGCAGGTCGAGGCGGCACAGCAGGCCGCTCTTGCGCTCTTGGCGACCTATGCCAAGCAGTGGCGACAGGTGCGGATTGTGCAGCAGGAGGACGGCACTGTGATCGTCGAATTTGATGTGCGGCTGAAGAAAACCGCGGATCCGGCCGCCTTCACCAGAGAGCTTGAAAAAAGTACAGAGGGCCATACCATCAAAGTGGAGCTGGAATTATGAGTGCCCCGAGTAACAACCTCCTGAGCGGGTTTTTGGTCTTCAGCGTTTTGATTTTTATGGCGTCATTGCTCGTGCGGGAGGACGCGGCAATCGAACCTGTCGTGGACACCGCGGACAGTTTGGTATCTACATCCACCGCGGACAGTCTGACATCTACATCTACATCCTCTCTAGGCACGCCGCATGAGGACAACCTTACCCTCGCGAGTTACGACCTCGAAAAACCAGCGCGGCGTTTCAAGCTGCCGAAGCGGTGGCGGGAGATCTCCGGCTTGACCATGCTTGGAGAGAACCGACTCCTCGCGCACGATGACGAAAGGGGCGTAGTATTCGAGATAGACTATCGCGATGGTTCGATTGTAAAGGCGTTTGCACTCAGCGATCTGCTCGATCCGGTCGCCGACGACTTCGAAGGCATCGCCGCGGCTGAAGGCCGCGTGTACCTTGTTTCGAGTTCAGGACGGTTATACGAGTTTGTCGAAGGCTCCGATGGAGAGAGTGTTCTCTACAATCTATATACAACCGGAATTGGACAAGACCACGAAATAGAGGGACTCGCCTACGACCCCGACCAACGGGTGCTATTGCTCATCAGCAAAAACCCCAAGGACCCCGGGCAGACAGGCTTAGTAGCGATATGTCGCTGGTCCCTCGATACCAAGCAGCTCGTCGAGGATGGCCCTATCCTCATACCAGCCATCACGCTCTCGAGCCGCATCGACAGCAAACAATTCCAACCTTCGGGCATCGAGCGGCACCCAGTATCGGGAAACTACTTTGTCGTGGCGGCCCGCCAGTGTGCCATTGCCGAGATTACCCCACAGGGACGGGTTCTCGCCGTCGCGGATCTTGCGGCTGATCGGCATCCACAGACCGAAGGCATTGCGTTCGCTTCCGACAATACACTGATCGTATCCGACGAAGGGGTGAGCAAGCGTGCGACCCTGACTTTTTACTCCGTTTCAAAGGGCCAGTAATTGCAGGCTTGTCTCGGCGGACGGAATCTTTGCGACCACCCGGGCGTTACTTGGGAATGAACTATCCCCAAAGGGCGATGCGCCGGCACGGTTTAGGGCTGGGGCTCGTCTTGCTCTTGGTAGTGGTCGTAGCAGGTTGCCGGGCGGGGCGCCTGCAAGGGGAGAACTACGGTGCCGACGACGAGCCGTACATCCGGCGGGATGTCCCGTCGGATGCGATCGCGACCGGCGGTCGGGTCGCGTATCGAGTCATCTTGGTCGGAGACACTGGGGAGCCGGTGCCGGACGATCCCACCCTTGCCGCAATCGGGCGCTGGGCGGCTCCCCAAGAGCGGGCCGCGGTCGTGCTACTGGGGGACAACCTCTACCCGTCCGGGCTTGCAGTCAATGATCGCCCTAGGGGTGAAGCCATTTTGCGCCAGCAGCTCGCAGCGACCTCGGCACTGCGGATTTTCGTGCCAGGCAACCACGATTGGGGCCCTTCACCGCAAGACTGGACGGGAGCGCACATCGTCGCGCAGCAGGAGTTCGTGCTCGCGTGGCCAGAGGGCGACGTGGACTTTCTACCCCGCGATGGATGCGCCGGCCCAGCCGTGCGCGAGTTGCTCAAGCCTGGGGACGGGCTGGAGCAGGGGATCGCGGTCGTCGCCATTGACTGGATGCCCTGGTTCTCAGCGGTCGCCGACACTAACAGGTGCCCGGACGGGGATTTCGGGACGCGGATTGACGCGGCCTTCTCGGCCCTAAAGAGGCATTTCGTGATCGTGGTGAGCCACTTTCCGCTGCGCTCGGGCGGCATCCGCGCTGGCTTCAGCCGCGGGTTCATCATCAACCTCTTCATGGACTTCTATCACCTGCTGCGACCGCGACCGCCCCTCAATCTGTACAATCCGCAATACATGGTCCTCGCAAAGCAGGTGAAGGACGCGTTAGCAAGACACCAGCCCCTCGTCTATGCCGCGGGACACGATCACAGCCTACAGATCTTCGAGGCGGACGAAGTCGCTCGGCTGCACATCGTGAGCGGGGCGGGTTCGGCCGGCAAAGTGTCGCCCGTGACCGCGGTGAACGGGACGATCTTCGCCCACGCCGTCCCGGGATTCGCAGTGCTCGATTTCGCAATCCACGACGGAGTTGACACCCCAGTCGTACGCATCGTGAGAACTGGGCAGGAAGTACCCGTATTCCAGATGCGCATTCCGTAGCGCGATTTCGCGTGACCGGACAATCCGAACCGGGTTTCTAAAACATGAATCCGACGCGCAGGTATATGCCGGTCAGGTCCTCGCCCTCCATCATCGCCGCGCTCAACATCGCCCGACGCTTGAGAAACGAGATCCAAAGCCCGCCGCCGCTGCCAATGTGCCAGCCATCGGCCTCCTCCGAGTCGGCGTCGTAGAATACCCGTCCCGCATCCACGGCAGCGAATGCGCCAAGTTCACCCGGAGACGGGAACCGAAGTCGAGTCAGCCGCACCCGCAGCTCGCCGTTCCCGTAGAGGGCGGACTCGCCAGCGAAGCGGTCCTCGCGGAAGCCCCGCAGGTTGTCGGGGCCGCCGACCGCGGCGGCTTCGTGGAACGGGAACGCCCCGCGGACGGTTTTGCCGCCCACTCGCAGGGCGAGGGTCGGGAGGGTGGGAAGATCGGCTGACAGGTACGCAGATGCGTCGCCGGCAACGTAGCCGAAGGTCGATTCGACGTCCCACAGCTTTGGGTAGAATTCGCCGCTGAGCCTGAACCGCACGCCCCGCCGGGCATGACCCAAATCGTCGCGGGCATCGTAAACGAGTTCCCCGCCGACGCCGATCTGCCCGAAGGCCTCCGTCCCGTACAGGGGCGTCTCATAGGTGGCGATGAACTTCCCCTTGTTGTCGTGCAAAGGGGTGTCGGTAAACTTGACGAGCGGCCCGCCGGTCAGAGTCCACATCCCCCGCGACCGATCAGAAACCCAAAGGAGTGTGGGCGCGAAGAGGAACTGCGCCTGCTCCACCTCGTAGAAAGACTCAGCGTGCGGGATCTCAACGTCGTTTCCGAAGCCGTTGAAGCGAATCACGTTGAAGCTGGAGTATTCCATCTGAAGCAGACCGTCTAGGTCCCGCAGTAGATGCCGGAACTTCCCAGAATAGGCAACAAGGGGTTTGGTTCTCGCGCTGGCGGTGACTCCGAGGTCGAACGAGTGTTGCGACGCATACGGCTGCTTCCGATAGCCATGGTATATCCGGGTGTACAACAGCCCAGCGTAGGCACCGAGGTCTGGGCTGTAGCTGACGATCGGCAGCGAAACCGTCTCCCAGCCCCAGTCGATGACGTACCTGTCCGTAACCGCCCCCGAGGGAGCCGGCCGCTTGTACGGCCGCTCGTCGATCAGGGCCTTGTGCGCGTCGAAGCGGTTCTCACCGCGAGCGTCGTAGAATCGCGTCATCCACCGTCCAGCCCGCGACCGGTTTGCGTAGGTATCGCCGCCGCCGCCGCCATCGACGCGGGCCCTGATCTTAGCCCGCTCTCCGAGGAGGACGATCTCATCGTCCCCGCCGTGCAGATAGATCCTGACTTCCTTTGTCTCGTGGGGATACAGGGTGCGGCGGAGATACGGGGCGTTCTGCGTCCCCGCCAAGCGGATGCGAACCTCTAACTCGCCGTTCTCTCGATGTTCCAATTCGAGGTACTCGTCCTCATCCGTAGCCTTGATCTCGACCTCTCTGCTAATAAACTTGTAGTACCGTGCTGCAAACTCGCCGAGATGGTCGCGGCGCGTCTTCAGCGCCCGGGTGAGGAAATCCCCCACCTGCTCGTAGTACGGGTCCGGCAACCGCCGGACGGCGTCCTCAATCACCGGGTCCGGTAGCTCGGCCTGCACCGTGGTGGCCACCGAGTCCCACGCGCTCCACTCCAGCTCGGCCAGCAGCTCGCGGTCAATCTCCCAGCCGTTGTGGGAGAGTCCTCGGTGGTCCGGGTACTGCTCTTGAAAGCGGACGAATCTGGGCTCGATTAGGCGCACCAGCTTCATGAGCAGGCCGTCGAAATCGATGAAGGCTTGGTCCCGGTCTTCGGGGATGGGCAACCACGTGTAGCAGTCTCCGGCCGGAAACCGCGCCCAGCGCCATTGGCCCGAGTGCCGATCCTTATCGCCGACGAGAAAATCGACGAGTCGAGCCTTGAGATAGGCGCGCGCATCAACTCGTTCGCAGGGCGTCTTTCCAAGACGCTTGTACAGCTTGTCCGTGCCGCTCACCTTGCGGGATCCGGCAAATCCCGGCTCATCGTTGGCCGCTTCGGACGGATGTTCCTGCAAGGTGCCGATCAGTCCGGCAAACTCTTGGCGATACTCTCCCAACCGCGGATCGTCGGGGATCACCACCAGCCGGTGCGGCGCATGCAGGATTCCCGTCGCCTCCATCAGCGCATCCACCACTAGCCCCCCCGTCGGCAGCAGGGCACTCATGAGGTCTTGGATCACATCCTCGACGACGGTCTGCTTGAGTTCCTCCATCATCCGCTTGGATGGATCCTTGTCGAGGGAGCGCACCGTGTAACGGCGGCCGTCCTTGCCCACAAAATGCAGCGAAATGGACTGGCCGAAGCCGCCTGTGCGCATGGGCGACAATCCACCGCCCATAGCATCGAGATCGAGGACCGGCACCTCGATCGGCGTCATCCAGATCTGGCGATAGTTGCTACCGTAGATCCACCGCTGCAAACGACCTGCTTTGAATCGCTCACCCGGTACCACCACGTGCATCGTGTCGCCCTTCTCCGGGATAGAGCGATGAATTAGCTGGCCGGCCTTTGCCACTACCGCATCAGCACCCCCAAGATGCAGGGCAGCAATAAGCAGCACCGTCGCCCAGCGACGCAGCCAAGGACTGCTCAGATGCTCGTTTCGGTTCATCTCTTTATTACCCTCTATAGCTAAACAAGAGATAGCAAAGTACGGAATAGATAGCTCCTACTCAAACGCCTTCTCCAACGCCTCTGGAAACACATGGATCTGGCTTTTATATGCCTTGCGCAACTCGGCCAATAGCGCGTCCATAGCTTCGGTTTCGGCCCGCATTCGCAGGGCCGTGCGAATGCTCTCGCGCACCAAAGCAAAATCTGCCACCCGGCCGTCGGCGCGGGTAAACTGGTCGAGGTGCTGGTCGTAAAAGGCCCGCACGGCCGCGTCGCCGATTTCCCCGACCCGTTCGGCCTCGGCTTGGTAGAGCCGCTTGACCAACAGGGCGTCTCGTTCCCTTTTGATGTCGGCGATCCCCAGTTTGCGGGCTTCCGCCACCATGATCTGCTTGCCGGCGAGGTTATCCACGGCCTTGTACAGACGCGCACTGTCGAGTTCGGCCGGATGCGGTGCGCGGCCCTGCTCAACTAAGGCGAGGTACTCCTGCGCCACGAGCTGGCCGCCGCGCCATCTGAGCAGCGGCGCGTCCTCTCCATCCCACTGCGTCGATTGCGGCGCAACGGCGAGCAACTCGGCAAAAACCTCCGCGTCCAGCGCGAGCTGATACCGCTGGCGCAGGGTGCCGACGTAGTGCTCCATATCGTCGGCCCGGCTCTGCACGCGGGCCTTTTCCTCAACCCACTCGCGCACCGCGCCAAAGTCAACCGGGCGACGGCTTTCGAGCCTAAAGACGTGGTAGCCGCTGGCGGTCTGCACGGGGGCGGGATACGCGCTGCCGACGGGCATGGTGCCGAGGGGAACCTTTAGCCCCTCGTACACCTCGCCGATCTTGAACCAGCCGACCCAACCGCCGGGGCCAAAGCGCTGCTGGATGTTCTGGAGAGAATACGGCCGGACCAGCGACTCAAAAGGCGTCCCTTCCTCAAGCAACTCGAGGACGAGACGGGCCTCTTCTTCGGTGGCGCAGACGATGTGCTGGCTGAGTACTTCCACATCGTATTGCTGCTGGGCAAAAAACGCCCGCAGTTCCTCCTCCGAAAACGAATACGACGCCTGCACAGCCTCCTGCTCGTAGAGCCTGTTCATCAGGGCCTTGCGCTCGCTCTTGGCCACGGCCTCGGCAATAGTCGAATCGCGGTCGTACCCGCGCCGAAGGGCCTCGGCAATGAGCAATTCCCGCGCAATGACGCCGTCGAGCAGCTCCTGCTTGCCTTGGCTGTTTAGCTCCTCGACGTGACCGTAGCCGGTCTCTCGCAGCTTTTGCGCTGTTTTCTCGAACTCCTCTACTGATATGCGCTTATCGCCGATGCGCAGGACCGTCTCTTCTGTGCATCGGGCCGCGCCGCACAGGACGAGGAGCGCGAAGGTGCTAATTAGCGAGTATTTCACTTTGATAAAAAACCTCTCAGCGGCGACGCCTCTACCACCAGCAGCACGATCATTTATAGGATTCGGAATTGATCGGTTTGTCACGATATATACACCGCTAACGTCGTGTAAGCTTCGGACCAACGTACACGACATAAAGTGGGTCGGCTGCCGTTACAGGCCACGAAAAATGAATGCGGAGTGGAAGGTGATAATTAACCTTTCCGTGCCAAGGGCAGAACAGGTCTTTTCCCAGAATATCCGGATGCGGAAACGTCATCTCGGTTTTGAACTTGCTCTGCTCAGTAGGTGATGAAGGAGAAAACCACGCTCGGTCCCCGGTAAAGTGTTTTTGATAGAGCCTAGATCCCTCGGCGGTACGGTTCCCTTCTGAGTCAAAGCATGTCTTGAGTTGATCTAGCGTCTCAAGGCGGCTGAGAATGTCTTGGGCAGCCTTAGAGACGAAAGGGTACCCTTGAAGTGGATCAAAGCAATCTGCGGAAAACGCCGACTGCGTACAGCGAGCCTTCGACACGTCTGCCAGCATTTCCCACGACGTAATTTGAGTGGGTGCCGCACGTAACGCGGCTTCCATCGCACGGGCGTCCCGATAGTTGACGACCGCAACTGTCTGCGCTTCTTCATCACTCTTTCGCCACTCGACTACGACCGGGGAGAAGTCCCACGAAGATGGAACCAGGCTGACGAGACAGGTGCCGATTCCATCCAAGCAGCGATATGCCGCTTCGCCGACGGCGGTATCGGTAACAATTTCTCCATTACATTCAAAATATTCATCACATCCATGCCGCCGCACATCGTCCCAAAACGGCCCATGACTAGTTATCCACTGCATTACGGACCGTCGTTTATCTTTGGCCAATTTCTGGATCGCCTGCTGTAATCGCATTTGGGAAGCTACTTGGACATTCGCGAAATTTCTGTGACAATAGAGTTTGCGCCCGTATCGCTGCGCTGTCTTGCGGATGTCCATAACCCGATTAAGCGCGGCGTCAAACGTACTAAGGTCGTAAAACTGTCCGTGAATTGACAAGTCATTTGTAAGGAGTTCCACCGTTAGTCCCATCCCGCGAAGTGGTTCATATCTTTGTCGAACTGATCGAAAAATCCATCCGGCCAAGCGTCTATGTTGCCCGTTTTGTCTAGGACTGGACTCACCACTTGTGTATTACCTTCCAACCGCGGTTGAAAGAAATGAATCGCAACCTGCTCGGCTGATAGTCGGCCCGCTTTGACGGCTCGCCGAATGCCGTTCAGTATGTGATCGCTATGCGTTTCTAGGATGACTTGGACGCCTGCTTGCGCGACCTCTGCCAAGAACTGTCCCATCTGCGCCTGTCCGGCAGGGTGGAGGTGTACCTCCGGATTTTCGAGCAGCACTAGACTGTCGTGGCTTGCCGCCAGAGTCGCAACGACAATAGGCAGCACTTGCGTGATTCCAAATCCTGCATGAATGGGACGATGAAAATCTGTATCATCGGAGGTGCGAATCCCTAGCGTCACGGCATTTGCACGAGAGACGGGAGCGACCTCCAAGCGACATTCGGGGAAGAAGGTCTGCATCCGCGCCTCCACTTGGTGCAGCAAATTACTCGACACATCCGGCAATGCGAGTTTCTCACAGACGCGTTCATCGCGCTTGACGTGCAACACGCTCGCGGCATGTCCGCCAGATGCTCCCACCACCGGCGCAACTTGCAGATCGTCTATTTTGTACGTCTCTCGTGGACCAATCCTCTCGGCCGTGAGATAGGTGAGATTCTTTAGACGCTCAGATAGGGATGACGGCTCATCCAGTGAAAGTAGGTAATGAAGCTGAGTTGGCTCTTCTAGTGGGATGCCACGGACAGCAACGCGCTTGACTGCCATGGACATCTCCGAACGCCCGCCGGTAAAAATCCATTGATAGGAGGTATCCCCATCTACCAAGCCTATCTCGCACTCGCGCCGACCATATACTTTGTCCACGACATCGGATACAGTACCCAGTTGAACAGACTCGCCGTTGAGCATGAGGCGAAGCGACCATTCGTGTTCGCGCATTGTCTGATGTAGCAGGCCAAGGGCCTGAAGCACCGAGGATTTTCCCGAGGCATTGGTCCCCGCCAATAACGTCAGCGGGCACAACGGAAGATGAAGTAGTTCAAAGCATTTGAAATGCCGTAAATCAAGTTGTGTGAGCACCGAGCACCTCCTTGAACATCGTGTCGGCAACGCGAAACCGGTACCGAACTTTTCCCACATTACTTGGTCCCCGAGTGATAGATAGTACAAACTCGTCGTCCTTCATCTGTGCATAAAACTTGTTCTTGAGGACCTCTGCATGGGCATCAACCAATCTTTCTGGATAGCGCGACAACCCGGTTGACATCACATCCCAAAGCGAAGCATTGAGGACGCCTCGTTTTTCTTGTCCCCTGCTGTGCTTTCTGAAAGCATGTATGCCGAAGACTTTGTGATTATTTGCAAGACCTCTCCGAAACTCTGCCGACAGGCGCAACAGGTCTTCTGGTTTTAGACCATTCATCTTCCTCAGCACTCGTGCCAAAAAATCGTCCATATTTCCCTTGTATTCATCAAGAGAGAGAAGTTGGAATGCACAAAATCGGTTGACAAATTCGCGATCGCGCATCGTATCTTTATTTAGGCTACGTCCCGTCGCATCTAAAAAAATATCTGTACGCGACTCATCCTTGAGAAAACGGGTCGCCTCACCCATGTATAAGCTATTGCGCATCTGCTGTCGGGTGAGAGGAACCCCGCCATTCACGCGCTCAAATATGTCTAATCGAGCCCGATCCGGTACCTTGGCGTCAATGATGTAGAAGATCAGATTGCAATCTTCAATGCGATTTTGGAGCTTGGGCGATAGATCGGCGAATCGCTTTTTGTGTAGTTCATCTTTGCCCGGAAGCGACAAGCACAACTTGTTATCGACAAAACGCTTGAACGTCGAAAGGCGCTGCAATCCATCTACAACCACCATTCGCCCTTGGTCGTCCTCTGCCAAATAGAAAACCGGCAGAGGGATGCGCATTAGCACGGACTCAATGAGTTTGCTCTGTTTGTCTTCCGGCCAGATAAAATCTCGTTGAAACTCCGGGTCCATGATGTAGTTGTTCTGCTTAATTCTTCGCAAAACATCGAAGACGGTACGACTCTCGTTTCGGATCAGCAGCGTGTCTATTGGATAGTCTGTCCACGCCGCGTCTTCCTTATTGCCAAGACCCTCGATCTCCTCGGTAGTGCTGTCGCGTTGTTCAGCCATCATATAGTCCTTTCAGTGAAGGTATTGTATGACATTCATCAGGCATCGGATATAATCCTATATAGTCTTAGCCCTATGATCACCGCCGTCGCCGCTTGGGCTTGGCCGTCAGGGGCACCAGCATTTTTTCGTACAGGCCGAGGAGGTGTTCGACGCGCTCGCGGTCAGCGGTGAAGGCGGTGCGGCGATAGAGCCTCTCGACTGTGCGGTCGAGGGCATGGTGTGCTTTGCGGAGATCGGCGGGCATGAGGTCGGGATCGTAGAGGTCGGCCAGTGTGGCGTCGGGATGGGCGGCGCGGGCGGCGAGGACGGCGTTGGCGTAGGGTGCGAGGCGTTGCAGGCGATTCTTGGGCACGGGCGGCAGGGGGAAGGTGTTGTAGATGACGCCAATACTGTATTGAAAGCGACTTTCCAGCCGTCCACCGATAATCCCGACCCACGCCATGTGCATTGCAGAAGAACAGTAGGAATCAACCTCAGCCTGTCTTGTAGTTTCCATATTTTCGCTCGTACTTCTCATTAGGCTATTCTCTTTTCTAATTCCGGCCAAAAATCTTTGGGAAGATAGCCATCGTATCGACCTCCATACATTAAGGGGCCAATGACGAGATGTATCCTAATGGGAGAATCCTCGGCTACTTTTATCAGGTCTTTCGTAATTTCTTGCCATTCTTGCGGAGCAGATACCCTAACGACGTAAAAAGTGCTAAGTGGGCGCGCCCAAGAATAGTTTTCTATGCACTCTTTTAGCTGAGCGTTGAGCGCATCCCACTCCTCGCCTCCGGCATTAATATCCCACGATACTATGAAGTGCATGGCCTTTTCCTTTCTTTGGGTCCGTAGTATGACCTTTCTCAGGCCCAGATTATCGCCCAACAGCCCTCTAGCGTCAAAACGCCCCAACCTCCTCAACGAGCCTCCCGCACCACGAGGTGCTGATCGGCCTCCACGCCCACCAGCGTCTGCTCCGCGCCGCTGGGCCAATGGACTTGCAGCGTATGTATCTACCTGCGTGTGATCGCCCAAGCCGAGCGTCAGGCGCACGTCATTAGAACCCATGTACCCGTAGCTGCGGCGGATTTCCCGCGTCTGCACCAAGTCGCCGGCCACGGCGCGGACGCGCGCACCCAAGCCATCGCGATTGCTCGCAGTGCCAACGACCTCAATCGTCAGATAGTGGTTGGCATTGCCGCCATCGTTGCGCAGCAGGGTGCAATGCGGGGCGGCACTTTGCGGAGAATAGTCAGGTCGTTGGCGTGGACACGCTTTCACGCTAAGCGGCATACACTTCCAACACTAGGCGTTTGCCCAGTGCTTCTAGCGCGGTCTCGACCTGATCAATGTGCGAGCGATGGTCCAGATCAAGGAGTCGTCGTACCGTCGTTGCAACTGCGCCAAGCCGCTCCGCTAATTCGAGAATGTCGATATCCTGCTCGCGCATCGCCTCGTAGAGCGCGAGCTTGGCGGCGATGAGCGCCGGCAGCTCAACAACGGGTCCGTTGCCTGCCGAAGGTTTCGGAATGCGCCGCCCGTCGTTCACGTAACCACCGAGTGCTGAGATAAGGCAGTCCGCTGCTTCCGACAGTGCCTCGCGTTCCGTATCGCCCTCGGTCAATGCTTCTGGAATGTCGGGAAACGACACGAGCACGGTGTCGGGCATCGCCTGTAGGCTCACCGGATAGGCCAGTCGTCTCAATTGCGCCATAAAACACCTCCATCATCCACGATTTCCAGTACCTAGATGTCCTCTGCAGACAATCCGAGTTGTCGGAGCATGGTAGCGAGTAAGCTCCGACTGATCTCTTTCTTTCGATCCTTCACCGTCGTGAATCGCTTGCCGTAATAAAGGCGACCATGACTCCCTTTGCCCTGTCGCGAGTTAAAATAAACCTTCACTCCGCGAGTTCGACCAAACGCTCGCACGCGACGGACGAATTCCGCACCTGTCATTTGAGACTATCCCACTTCTCGGATAGTGTGCCATCAACGCCAATATCTGCAAAGGCAAAAACGACCATTAAAATCGCAGTTCAAACTATCGCTCAATAGCCCTCTAGCGTCAAAACGCCCCAACCCCCTCAACGCTCCTCCCGAATCACAATGCGCTGATCGGCCTCCACCAGGTGCGCGGCATCATCGGCCAACCTGCGCGGCGATTTGCTCGGCGGCCGCGAGGTTGCGGCCGAGCTTGGGGTGGTCGGGCTGGTAGCGCAAGCCGCGGCGGAAGGAGGCGATGGCACGCTCGTACTGCTCGTGCAACATCTGGACATTGCCCAAGCCCAAGTGCGCGAGGGCGTACGTGGAATCGGCCTGCAATGCTTGGCGAAACCGCTGCTCGGCCGCGTCCATTTCTCCACGGCGGAAGTGGATGTTGCCGAGGTTGTGGTGAGCGGGCGCGAAAGCAGGGTCCCGGTCGAGTGCCTGGAGGTAGCGGATGCGCGCTTCGTAGTACTGGCCGCGCTGCCCGTACGCAACGGCCAAGTCGTGGTATGCGCCAGCGTCGTCTGGGTGCGTTGCCAAGGTGTTTTTCAGCATGGCGATCCGGTCTTCCTCTTCGTCGAGCCGCTTGTACAGCGCGAGTTGGCGTCGCCCCGCCTCCTTCTGCCCGGAGCGCAGCAAGGCATTGCCGAGGTTGAAGCGGGCCTGGGCAAACAGCGAATCCAGCCGCACGGCACGGCGGAATTCGGCCGCGGCTGCCGCGTAGTCGCGCCGGAGGTAGTAGCTGCGCCCCAAGCCATTGCGAAATTGGGCCGAGGTCGCGTCCGCGGCTACGGCGCGGCCAAAGGCTTGCTCGGCGGCCGCATAGTCGTTTTGCTTGAGATAGGCTTCGCCGAGGTTGAACCACGCCTCCCCGTAGCTGGGCACGGCGGCAATGGCGCGCCGATAGGCGGCAATCGCGGCTGGATAGCGTCCCTCGCGGGCGTACAGCAACCCCAGCACCATCTGCGCCCGGGCGCGGTCGGGCTGCTCCCGCACCGTCTGTTCGAGCAGGGCCAAGGCATCGTCGTAGCGGTCGAGGCGCGTGAACAAAATGGCCAACTCGGTCCGCGTCTTAGCGTGGCTCGGCGCTAGAGCAATGGCTTGCTCGTATGCGCGGACAGCCGCGGGCAGGGCCTCGTTTTTCGCGTGGGCCTCGGCCAACTTGCGGTAGAGCACCGCCGATGCTGCATTCTGGTCAACGGCGCGCTGGTAATGGGCGGCAGCTTCTCCGTAGTGCCCGGCGCGCATCGAGCGGTCGCCCTGTACTTCGTGCGCGGATTCGGTTGCTCGTCCACAGCTAGCAATCGCCAGCAGGAGTAGAGAGACGTAGCAAATCATGGAGAAATTATAGATCGGGCCGATACTACCGACAAACACAGAGGACGATCCATGGATCGAAGAACATTCTTCAAGGGGGTCGCCGCAGCCGCAGCCACAGCCCCACTCCTGCCCGACGTAGCCGCAGGGCTTGCCGAGCGGCTCGGCACCCTCGGTCGAGACCTCGCGTCCGCTAGCAGTGAGCGCACGCTGTGGCAGCGGGTGCGGCGAGAATTTCGCCTGCACCCGGGCCTAGTGCATCTCAACTGCGGCAGCATTGGTGCAACGCCCTGCGTGGTGACCGACGCGCTCGCCTCGTACCTCACCGAGCTGGAGGGCAATCCACTGGCCAATACTTGGGGCGGCCTCGGCAGCGAGATGGAAAAGGTGCGGGCCAAGGGGGCCGAGTTCATTGGGGCCGAACTGGACGAGACCGTGCTGACGCGCAACACGACCGAAGGCATGAACCACGTAGCCAGCGGCCTCGACCTCCAGCCGGGCGACGAGGTGCTGACGACGAATCACGAGCACGGCGGCGGCATGGTCTGCTGGCAGCACTTGGCGCGCACCCACGGCGTCGTGGTTCGCTGCATCAAAATGCCGAATCCCGTGCGCGATGCCGCCCAGATCCTGCAACTAGTGGAGGATCACCTGACGCCGCGCACCCGCGTGTGCAGCTTCAGCCACATCGACACCATCACCGGGCTGCAAATGCCGCTGGCGGCCATCGCCGCCCTCACCCGGCCCCGCGACATCCTGCTGGTTTGCGACGGAGCGCAAGCCCCGGGCATGATCGACGTCAACGTCAAAGCACTCGGCGTGGATACCTACGCCTCCAGCAGCCACAAGTGGATGCTCGCTCCTAAGGGCACGGGCCTGCTCTACATCCGCAAGGAAGTGCAAGACCGCGTCCGGCCCGCGTTCACGTATTCCGGTTACAGCGCCTATTCCGCCTCGTCCGGCACCCGCAACGTGCCGCAGATCGTCGCGCACGGAGTGGCGATGGAATTTCACAACACCATTGGCCGCCCGCGCGTCGAAGCGCACTGCCGCCAGCTCTGCGGCTACGCGCGCCAGTGCTTGGCGGAAATCCCCCAACTCGCGCCGATCACGCCGCTGCAACCCGAGCTCTCCTCGGGCATCGTCAGCTTCTCGCTCACCAACGGCAGTCACAGCGAAGTCGTCGCCGCGCTGCAAAAGCGCGATATCTTCCTCAAACCAGCGCAGGGCACGTACGCCTATGTGGAGGAAGCGGGTGTGCCAAAGGAAAGCTACAATGCCATACGCATCTCGACGCACATCTTCAACGACGAGACCGACATCGACCGCGCCGTCGAGGCATTACTGCTAGTCCTCGGCTAGGGCGCGACCCCCGCGATCCCCTACGGACGCAATAGGAAACGAATTCGTTGGAACCGATGACGCGCCGGTTCGCCCCTACGGCATCGGCGTAGGGGCAAACCTATATGTCGGCCCGCACCCGGCGTTTATCGGCACCTGAGAAGCGTTTTCGGTCTCTCAAACGGATCAAAGCACCTCGGAACGAGGGCGTCTCGCCCGCGAAAAACGCGTGACGCGAAGGGGTTTTAAGAACGCTTCTGACGTCTGCGGGGTAATCGCCAGCTCACAAATTCATCGCCACCTTGAACGAAATTGCGACCCAATCCGTATAAATAAATGTAAAGAAGGTGAAAAATCCCGAGACGGAAGGCTAAAACTCGTCTGGACCTCTCATGGGACGGAGCGACGAAGCATTGATGGAAAATCTCCAACGCGGAGATATGCAGGCCTTTGATGAACTCTACAAACGCCATCGCCAGCCCCTTTTCAATTTTATTTGCCGACTTTTGCAGGACGCGGCCTTGGCAGAAGACGTGTTTCAGGAGACCTACATGCGCGTATTGGAAAACGCCGACCGCTTCAAGCCTCGGTCCAAATTTTCGACTTGGCTATATACTGTGGCCCACAACCTGTGTATGGACGAGCTGCGCCGCCAAAAAGGTACTCTGACTAAACTATTGGAGACCGTGCCCGAAGACCTGCTTCAGCCTATACAGCGGACTACCTTCCTATTGCCTGCGGTAATTGGTGGTTATCGAGGAAGGACTTCCCTTTCCAGCCTAGACTGGGACATAATCCCAAAGCACCTAATCATTTCAACCGAACCTTATCTTCATCTCGCACCCTCTAGGCCCGTGGAAATGACCCGCGTCAAGGATGGCTTGATCGCCGTGGCGGTCTCGACATCGGCTTCACGAACACTACACAAGTTTGGGGATCATCCTATATGTAGACTCGAAAGGATCAGACTGGTAAGAAACATAACCGTAGCCGTGGTTATGCTCGGCAGCCTGATCCTCTTCTGGCTCTCCATCTCTGCGTGGATGGCCTTGGACGCCCAAAAAAGACGGGAAAGAGCCGCGGCTTGGGGCCTATTCGGCCTCTTGGGCAATATGATAGCCCTAGTCGTCTATTTGCTAGTGCGCGAAAGTGAACACTCTGCGCCTGAAGACGCCAGCGAGTAGATGTATAGGACGCGCCTCAAAAGCCCCAAGCAAGCGGCCAGCCTGTGTATCGGCCCTCGGTCCCGATCCCCATCCCGTATCTGCGCTCGGCTGCGTCTAGCTGCGAATACTTGCCGCCGAAGGTTTTTGAGAATCCCCTCAGCGCCGGTTGCCCCCCTCGGGTCCGATCTCGCCCGCGCCCACCCCAACGCCCGTGAGCACCTCGCTGTAGCCGGGATAGGTGACCGCGTATTGGAATCCCTCGTTGGTGCCAGCCGCGCCAAAGCGGCCCTGCTTGTCGAGCGCGACAAAGTTGAGGTGCAATTCCTCGACCGGACGCGGGTCCAGCGCGACGATGCGGCCAATGGTCTCCACGCAGGCTTCCTCCGGGTGTAGCCCCTCGCGCATGTATTCGACGACGAGGAAGGTGGCGCAGTAGCGCATGACATTCTCGCCCAAGCCGGTGGCCCCAGCCGCGCCCACGCCCCCATCGACGTACAGGCCGCTGCCAATGATCGGCGAGTCCCCGACGCGGCCCGGCAGCTTGTAACCCCAGCCGCTGGTCGAACAGCCGCCGGCGAGCCGCCCGTCGGCGTCGAGCCCGAGCAGGGCGATGGTGTCGTGATTGTCGGCCGCGCCCTGCTTTTCCCGCCATGCCTCCCACGCCTTGCGCCTTTCTTCCGTGAGCAAATCGACACTTGCAAAACCCTGCTCCAGCGCAAACTGCCGCGCACCTTCGCCGACGAGCATGACGTGCTTGGTCTCGTCCATCACCCGGCGCGCCACCGAGATCGGGTGCAGGATGCCCTCGATGGCCGCGACGCTGCCGGCGCGTTGCCCCTCGCCATCCATGATGCAGGCGTCGAGCTGCACCACGCCCCAAGCGTTGGGTATTCCCCCCAATCCTACGGATGCGTTGGAAGCGTCGGCCTCGGCCACGTGGATGCCGCGCTCGACCGCGTCGAGGACCGAGCCGCCCCGCTCGGCGGTTCGTAGCGATTGTTCGTTGACGGCCTTGCCAAAGGGCCAAGTAGAAATAAATAGGGGGCGAGCAGTGTTCATGGGGATGTCCTTTTCCGCACGCGCCGTCCCGGCGAGGGCTAGGCCGCCGGCGGCTAGCGCGGTCTCGCGCATGAAGCGGCGGCGGCTCAGCGGCATGGCCTAATCCTCGTCGGCACCATTATGGTGGTCATCGCCATCGTCATCGTCGTCTTTATAGGCGACAGCGGCGATCTCGACGCGAAAGTCGAAGACGATCTGCGCCCCGCCAGTGCAGGCCCGCGCTGGGAACCGATCCTTAAAGTAGGAAGCGTATGCCTTGTTCATCTCGTGGTAGTCCTCGATGTCCGAGAGCCAGACGGTGGCGCTGACCAAGTCGTCGTACGCATACCCGTGCTCTTCGAGTATCCGTCCGATGTTTTCCATGACTTGGTGGGTCTCGGCCGCGACCGACTCCTTGACGTCAGCACCGTCGGCCGTGCGGGCGATCTGGCCGCTGATGAAGAGGAAGCCGCCGGCTTGGCGGGCCGGGCTGAAGGGCAGGGTCTTGAGCGGCACGGCCTCTTGGGCAAAGGCCGGTGAGACGGCGAGCGCAAACGCGAGCGCGGCGCGGATACAGCTTTTCATAAGGCATCTCCTGATTCGGGTTGGAGTCGGTAATAAGCGCAATAGACTACCGGGCGACAACCGGCGCTGGTCGCCGACTCGGGCCGGAGCCAGTACATCTCCGATGTCTGGAAAGACCACTACGAGGAATATCAAACAAGATACGGCGGCAACGATGAGCGCATCCGGCGCCGGTTGAAAAACGAGCGTTTTGTCCTGCCAGCTCGCGGGAGCAAGGGGGCGCGAATGAGCAACGCAAAGACGTTCTGTTTGTCGATGCGAGCCGCGAATATCGGGCCGGCAAGAATCAAAACACCTTGCTGGACGAGCACATCGAAAAGATCACTGCCGCGTATAAAAGGCGCGACGATGTGGACAAATACGCTCACCTCGCCACCTTTGAGGAAATCGCGGAAAACGACTTCAACCTGAACATTCCGCGTTACGTGGATACCTTTGAGGAGGAGGAAGAGATTGATATTGACGCGGTGGAGGTTGAGATAGAGGGGTTGGAAAAGGAATTGAGCGTGGTGCGGGGGGAGATGGGGCGGTTGTTGAAGGGGATCCGCAGATGACGCAGATTAGCGCAGGTGGTAGAAGGGATGGGGAGATGTATGCAGTTATTGGTGCTGCGAGACTAGAGCACAAAAGGTTGGTGTTTAATCTGCGAACATCGGCACCATCTGCGAATAAAAGGAAAATAAAAGCATGAGACGACGAGAAGCCCGCCTCATTTTGGGTGTAGATGAGGACGCCACCACCGAGACGATAAAGTCGGCGTTTCGCCGCTATGCCCTCGAGCACCATCCCGACCGCAACCCGGACAACCCGGATGCCGAAGAGGCATTTAAGAAGGGTGCCCATGCCTATCGCTTGCTGACGGGGCAGGAGCAAGCTGATCTGGATTCGTTGTTAGAGCAGTTTGAGGATATAGAGCAGGCTCTCGGCAACATGGAGCAATCCCTTGACCAATTTGAAAAAAGTATGTCGGAAGGATTTGAAAATATATCACAAGGACTCGACAAGATCGAAAGCAAGATGTCCCGCATGTTTAAGTGGACCATCTTCTTGATGATTCTCACGACCCTATCGTTGAGCCTTCTCATTCTGCTCGGCTCCTGAGAATTTCTTTACAACTGTCGCCGACGGCAAAGATAAGAGCAACCATCCAGAAATTATGGACAGCTAAATCCGTCAACCAAGTCCTGCGGGCGATTATCACCTCGATGACAAGCGCGGAAAAAGGAGATCGCTGAATCTCTGCTGAAAGGATAGAGACATGAGCAAGAAACCTTCGAGCAACCTAACTATTCGCAACAGCACAGCGGAATTTTTGATCTTTACCAGCCAAACCGGTGAAGATAGTGTTGAAGTGCGTTACCAAGACGAAACTATCTGGCTCACGCAAAAACTTATGGCTGGGCTATTTGATGTCAGCATCCCAACGATTAACGAACATCTGAAAAACATCTTTGATTCCGGCGAATTACAGCAAGATTCAGTTATTCGGAAATTCCGAACAACTGCTGCCGATGGTAAAAATTACAACACCCGGTTCTACAACCTCGACGCCATCATCTCGGTCGGCTATCGGGTAAACTCCAAGCGCGCCACTCAATTCCGCCAATGGGCAACCCAAGTTTTGCGCGAGTTTGCGATCAAGGGCTATGTTCTGGACAAGCAGCGGCTGGAGAATGGCGCGTTTCTCGGCGAGGACTATTTTGAGCAGTTGCTGGAGGAAATCCGCGAGATTCGTCTGAGCGAACGGCGGTTTTACCAAAAGATCACCGACATCTACACTACCAGCATGGATTACAACAGGCGAGTAGGTAGGAACTTTTCGGCGATGGTTGAGGAAGCAATCGCCATCCTAACCAATTCCAGGCATGGAAGTAATTAGCAATGAACAACAATGAAAGTATCTTGAAACACTTGGAGTTCATTCAGGGCGTCGTAAACCGCTTGGGTAGCAACGCTTTTCTGCCCAAGGGTTGGAGCATGACCGTCCTCGTCGCTGGGTCCTTGTTGATGGTGAGATTCAGGCCAGACCAGCCTCTATTGGCATTGACGCTTATCGTACCCGTTGTCGGTTTCTGGCTGCTGGACGCGTACTTCTTGTGGCAAGAGCGGTTGTTTCGCGCCGAGTACGACCGCGTCCGCCAGCAGGACGAGACCGACTTTGCCATGAATCCGATGCAGCATAAGGACAAGCCGAAACATAGCTGGCCCGCAACATTTTTCTCGGTGACGCTGGTCATTTTTTACGTCATAGAAATTCTGTTCGTATCTGTTCTCGTCGGTTCCCTTTGGGTGGCAAGCACCTCGACACCGGAGAGTTGTTGCCCATGATCTTCAATTTTTGACATTATTTTGTAAAACCCCCGCTAGGAACAGATGAAACCCTTGTGGAGGATTTCATTTACAAGCGCGGGCACTGGATAAGACGCCAAATTCGCTATTTCGCACGGTTTGAACCGCGCACGCCCAAGCGGCAATCGGGTGGGGCTGCTCAAGTTGTCCTATTCGTCGAACCTCTACTGCGGCCCGTTCTGATCTCGTCCAGCGCCGCGACCAGGCGGTCGATCTCGCAAAAGTTGTTGTAGATATGGGTGGAAACCCGCTGGGTATAGCCCGGCTCGGCCTCGCCCCAAACCGGGGTCGTGATCCGGTATTTATCATAGAGGAGCGGTCCGGGATTGGCGGCACCAAAGCCTTTGAGCCGAAACGTGGAAATCGAATTGGCGAGTGCTGGGTGCGGCGAGGAAAGCGGTTCGACCCAGCCGGTTTCGGCCATGCGCTGGCGCAAATAGCCGGCTAACTGCCGCCCGCGGGCGGCGATTTGCTCCTTGCCGATCTCGTTTTGTAGGGCCACCGCCTCGGCTACTGCGCCGAAACAGGACAACTCGCGCGTGCCGATCATCGTTAGCTGCCACATAAAAGGCTGCCCCTTGATACAAAGCGCCCCCGCATCATTGCGCTTGGGCCCGTCGTTGTCGTAGCCATGACTGACGGCGATGTGGTGCAGCCTATCCTGTACTTGCGGCTGGGCGTGCAAAAATCCCGTGCCCTTGGGCGCGCAGAGCCACTTGTGACAATTGCCGCCGTAAAAATCACAACCGTAGTAGGTCAGGTCTAAAGGGATCTGTCCAGGGGCATGCGCCCCGTCAACGGCGATCAGCGCGCCGTGGGCGTGTGCCAACTCGGCCAACTCTTTGATCGGGGTGATGAGCCCGGAAGGCGACGTCAGATGGCTGACCAATAACAACCGCGTCCGCGTGGTCAGCACCCGGCGGAAAGAGTCCACGATTTGCTCGGGCTCGGCGGGCGGAATAGAGATCGCCGCTCGCCGCACCACCACGCCATAACGGCGCTCGGCGTGGGACAGACAATTGTCGATGGCACCGTATTCTTGGTCGGAAGCCAAAATCTCGTCGCCGGGCTGCCAATTGAGGCCGTGGACGACTTGGTTGATGGCGATGGTGACGTTGGTCGTGAAAGCCAAGTCGGCGGGAGCGGCGTTGAGAAAGGCACCCAGATCGCGCCGCGCCGCGTTCAGGCGGTCAACCTGCCGGGCGCGGTTGCGCGTCGGATTGCCCTCCAACTCTTCCAACCCCTTGACTAGGGCATCGAAAACTGAACGATGCAACACGCCCCAAGAGCCGGTATTGAGATAGGACTCGTCGGGCGCATGCATAAAGCCAGCGGCAATATCCCGCCAGTAGGCCTCTGCTTTGTTGGTAGAAGGTTTTTTTAGATCAGACAAGGGCTGCTCCTAATGTTAAACGTTCATGGCGAATTCTTGCATCGCGGCTACAGGTCCTATTATATTTCACCGCGCTCGCGCACCGCAACCGTCGCGCCACTGTGGGCCGGCGGTCGAGCTTTGCGTACAAGGGCCGCCTCGGACCCATTTCCACGGCCAACCGCTACTTCAGATGCCGCCAGCTTTAGCCACCCACACTACCCCGCTGTTGGCCACCGTCGGCCTGACCAAGCACTTCTCCATCCGCAAAAGCCGCTGGGGCCGGACCATCGGCCAAGTGCGGGCGGTCGACGACGTGTCGCTGGCCGTCCACGAGGGCGAAACCCTCGGCGTCGTCGGCGAAAGCGGGTGTGGTAAAACCACCCTCGGGCGCCTGATCCTGCGCCTGATCGAACCCACGGCCGGCCAAGTGCATTTCGCCGGGGACGACATCAGCCACCTGTCTGGTGCGCCCATGCGCGCTATTCGCCGCCAAATGCAGGTAATTTTCCAAGATCCCTACAGCTCGCTAAACCCGCGGCTGACAGTACACAAGATCATCGCCCAAGGCATCACCACCCATCATCTCGCCCGCGGCAAAGAGGTCGGTGCCAGAGTCGCGCAATTGCTGGAGATGGTCGGCTTGCCAGCTAGAGCCGCCCGCCGATACCCGCACGAATTCTCCGGCGGTCAGCGCCAGCGCATTGGCATCGCCCGCGCCCTAGCGGTCGAGCCGCGTTTTATCGTCGCCGACGAACCAGTTTCTGCGCTCGACGTTTCGGTCCAAGCCCAGATCGTCAACCTGCTGCAGGACATCCAAGCCGACATGGGGTTGACCTATATGTTTATCGCCCACGATCTCAGCGTCGTGCGCCACATCTCCGACCGAGTCGCCGTAATGTATCTGGGCAAGATCGTCGAATTGGCCCCCAAAGAAGTGCTCTACGATGCTCCCTTGCACCCCTATACCCAAGCCCTGCTTGCGGCGGTGCCCGTCCCCGACCCCAAAAAGCGCCGGACGAGAATCCTCCTCAGCGGCGATGCACCCAACCCGACCGCAGTCCCCACGGGCTGTCCGTTCCACCCCCGCTGCGCCGAGCGCCAAGCACAATGCAAAACGACCATCCCGCAACTGACCCCTATCGGCACTGGACGCCAAGTCGCCTGTTTGCTACGACAACCTAGTGCTCCAATGCTGATAGCCGATCTACCAGACAAAGGAAAAACAACATTAAAACCTCCATCTCGCTGTTGATCGCTATTCTCGCGCTTTTCAGCCGCCCCGGCAGCGCCCAAGAAACGACCATCCTCGGCCTCGACTTGCCGCCCGACGCACTACCCTATGACCAGCAGGTGTACCGCATCCCCTGCAACAATACCGCCAACTCAATCACCTTCGACTTTTCGGTCAGCGTCTATCAGCCCTATTGCGGGTCCAATCTCTTCAACGATCCGTTGGTCACCTTTGACAAGGCACAAAACCCCCAACCTGGGGCCGCCGAAAGTTGGTCGGTCGCCGCCGACGGAGTGACTTGGACCTTTGTTTTGCGAGAGAGCCTGAGGTGGAGCGACGGCACCCCGGTCACCGCCCACGATTACGTCGCCACCTTCCGCTTCAGCGCCAGCCCCGATCACGCTTGGGATTTCGCTTGGTACTACACTTTCATCGACAAGGGCGGGATCAAAAACTGGGACGAGGTCATTGCCGGCAAGCTACCTGTCGAAGCATTGGGGGTCCGCGCCGTGGACGACCGCACCCTCGAGATCGTCACCAAGGGCGTGTTTCCGCCGCTGCCCAAGATCATGAAATACGCCTTCGCGCTGCAGAAGAAGGCACTGGAGACGCACGGCCCCTACTACAACAACGACCCGGCCACCTCGGTGTCGTCCGGCCCCTTTGTGCTGGAGTCTTTCGACCACGGCTTCAAAGTGGTTTTCAAGGCCAACCCGCACTACGCGGGCTATCGGCCGCCTAGGTTGGCGCGGATCGAGGGAATATACCTGTCGCCAGCGACCTATTTTATCGCTTACCTCAACAACGAAATTGACACCTTAAACTTCAACGACCTGTCGCCAGCCGATTTCGCCACCATCCAGCGCGACCCCGAGCTGCGCGCCAACTACCTGCGCCCCGGTCTGATCGGCACCGACTATGTCTTCTTCGACGCACACAGCCCGCCCTTCAACGACCTCGAGGTGCGCAAGGCCTTCGCCCATGCCATCGATCGCGAGGCCATCGTCAAGGGCATCTACGGCGAGATCAAGGCCACACCCGCCCATTCTATGCTCATGCCTGGCTTTCCCGCCGCCGATGTACAGGGTCAACTTGCCCACTACCAGCGCTTCGACTGTGGCCTAGCCAAGGAACACCTAGCCCAAGCCGGCTACCCTAACGGGGCCGGCTTCCCACCGCAGGTGATGTGGTTGCGCAACGAAAACCCTGGCATTGCCTCAGTCTATCAAGCGGCCGCGGCCTCGATCTCGCAGTGTTTGGGTATCTCGATCCAGGTCTCGAACAAAGACAACAAAGTCTTTATGGACGCCCTACACGAGCGACCCACTGGCATTGCGCTGGGTGCCGTCGCCTATAGCATCGACTTTGCCGACCCCATCAACCTGCTCGGCATCTGGGTCAGCAGCGGTCGCCACTCCTGGCGCAACCAACGCTTCGACGCCATCCTAGACGAGGCCAGCAACTTAATGGGCGACCCCCAGCGCCGCGACCAGCTCTTCCGCGACGCCGAGCAGCTCCTCGTCGATGATGTCGGCGGCGCCTTTATCGCCCACCGCTGGGCCGGCGACCTGTTTCGGCCCACCGTTCGCGGTGCCAGCATCCGCGAGCCAGGGCCTGAGGGCACCTACGGCAACCACTCTGGCAACGACTCAATGTGGGGCGATATATACATCGGCGCGGCGCAATAATGACCGGCCACCACTGCCAAAGAGCGCACCCGGGGCCGTAGGCGATGCTTTTCTATTTAGCCCGCCGCCTGATTGCCCTAGCCTTTGTGCTACTGGCCGTGTCGATGATCGTTTTCGCCCTGATGCACTCGGTGCCAGGCGGCCCCTTCGACACCCAACAAGCCAAGCTGCCCAAGGCCGCACGCGAGAATATTGAGCGCAAATACGGCCTCGACAAACCCGTCTGGCAGCAATACCTCAACTACATGAGCCACGCGGTTCGCTTCGACTTCGGCATCCCCTACCAGCAGCCGCAGACCACGGTCGCCGCGCTGATTGGCAAGACTTGGATCGTCACTGTGCAAGTCGGCGCGATGACGATCCTCGTGGCCTTTAGCTGTGGGATAGCCGCCGGCATGTTAGCTGCCTACCACCAGAACGGTTGGGTTGACAATATCGTGACCTTTGGCTCGATGCTCGGCGTCACCGTGCCCAATTTCGTGGTGGCGATGTGGTTCATCCTGTTTTTTGGGGTGGCGCGGCAGTGGCTGCCCACCGGCGGCTGGAGCAATTCCGGCACCTGCCTCTGCGGCGCTATGCTGTGCTCGGACTGGATTCTGCCGGTTTTGGCCTACGCGCTGGCCCCGATGGCGATCATTGCTCGCTACACCCGCGCCAGCATCGTCGATGTCATCGGCGAGGACTACGTGCGCACCGCCCGGGCCAAGGGCCTGAGTGAAGCGAAGGTCATGCGACGCCACGTGCTGCGCAACGCGCAGATCCCAATGGTCACTGCGCTGGGCACCGAAATACCCAACCTCATCACCGGCAGCATCTTCATCGAGACCATCTTCCGCATCAATGGCCTCGGTAAGTTCTTCGTCACCAGCACCCTCAACCGCGACTACCCGATGATCATGGCGACCTTCCTGCTGGTGGCACTATTGTGGGGCATCACCTATATGCTGACCGATATCGCCTATACTCTCATCGACCCGCGCGTCAAACTCGGCGACAAAAAAGAGCCCTAATGACCCAATCCCTCGACGGCGAAATCGACGGTGTTCACCGCTCCTTTTGGGCCGACGCCCGACGGCGTTTTGTCCGCAACCGCCTCGCCGTCGCCGGACTGGCCCTTGTCGGCGCGATCTCCTTTTTGGCGCTCTTCGCCGATGTTCTCGCGCCCTTTCCCTACGACCACGCTTATTTCGACAAGGTTTTGCTCGCGCCTTTGCAGCACCCGGATCACCTGCTGGGCACCGACGAGGTTGGGCGCGACTATCTCAGCCGCCTGATCTACGGTGCCCGCACCTCGCTAACCGTCAGTCTGCTGGTCCAAGCCCTCGCCGTGTTGATCGGAGTGCCGGTCGGGGCCCTCGCCGGCTATTTTGGTGGGCGGCTCGATTTTGTCGTCACCCGCATCATCGACGTGATGACCGCCTTTCCGAGCTTGCTCTTTGCCATCCTCATCATCTCGGTCCTCGAAGGCGGCTTGGCGACCATTATCGTCGCCTTGGGCATCACCGGCTGGATTGGCATCGCACGGCTGACGCGGGCACAATTTTTGACCCTGCGCGAACAAGAATACGCCTTAGCAGCAAGGGCGCTGGGGGTGCCGACGCGCAAAATCATCTTCCGCGACCTACTTCTCAACGCGCTGACCCCAATTTTGGTCGCCGTCAGCTTCGGCATCCCAAGCACCATCTTTGCCGAAGCGGGTTTGAGTTTTATCGGTCTGGGGATTAACGACCCGATGGCCAGTTGGGGCAAGATGGTCGGCGTCTCCAACGCCTATGTCCGCATCTACTGGCACCTAGCGCTATTCCCGACCATCGCCATCGCCCTGACCATGCTGGGCTTTTCGTTTTTAGGCGACGGTCTGCGCGATGCGCTGGACCCCAAATACGACCGTCCATAGAGATTCGCGGTCGTTTACCAATCGTGGACCACGTGCATCTGCCCGCGGAACCAGATCATATCGACAACCCCAGAAAACACCACGCCAATGACATAGCCGATCCCCAAACCAAAGAAAAAGGGCTTGCCCGTGCGGTAGGCGCGAATCCCCCCGTAGCGCAATAGGACCAGTTTGGCCAGCCACACTAGCAACAGGCTGAACCAATAGATCGAAGTGCCCGCCGTCGCCTGATAGGCCAAACCGAGCGGATGCAGAGAAAACCAATAGAATCGCCCGCGCAAAAACGCCAGTCCAGCCGCTTCAAAAAATCCTAGCAGATAGATGCCCCACTTGCCCGGATCTGCAACCCGAGGATTGAGTTGGATATGTGCAATCTGATCGTATAGCCCGATAATGACCATCAGGTGGTTGGTCGCTCCCACATCATAGGCCATAGAGATCGTAGCCCACGCCGCGACCACAAAGCCGACCACAAAGGCCACCGCCACCACCACCACCACCCGTTTGGGCTGTCTGCGCAAAGAAAATATCCTCAGCAGATGCGGTAAGGCCGGCCATACCGGCAGGCGGATATTGCCGAAAAACATATTGCTGGAAAAGATCTTGAACGACACCAAAGTCGGCGGTCTTGATTTCGAAGCGGAACTGGAAAAACTCTCTGCCGTCGGAGGAGCGGATCTCGTCGCCCGACGTCTGGTAGGGCACCGACCAATTATTCCAATGGGTAATATCGTCGGAACGCGAAGCCCGATAACCGGCAAGCCCGCCCGAATTGACCGACGATATCTCGAACTGGCTGCGCGGCGGTGGCCCCTCGAAACCACCGGCGTATTGGCGCGGCTGACCTCATAGGCGACCGGGAATAGTGCCCGCTGCCGCCGGCCGTCTTCAAATAGGCCGCTCTGCGGCGGGTAAAAGGAGATGCTGTCGAGCGGCACCGGCACGCCGAGGTCGAGCGTGAAAAACTTGTCAACCGTCGGCAAACCGTCGGTGCGTTCGGCGTGCAGAAAAGCCGGGCTTAGCCCGTCCCCATCGACTAATCCGCGCGAGATCGCCACCGTGACAGCAGCACCGCAAACACTCTATTGCTTAAACGGATCAATACGCCACCCCTATTAACTTGGCGGTTTCAAGAGCGTCGGCATCGGCCTTGACGGAAAACCGAAGGTCGCGCCTGCTTGGTTGCGGACGCTCTTGAAGCTGCCCTCGGAGGAGCTACTGGGGTCGCCGTCAACCAAGCGCAAGGGGCCGTTGATCTGGTTGAACAGGCCGTCGTTGGACCACGCCCGCGGCTGACCCACTGCCGTGAAATCAGGGGGCTGTCCCTTTAACCAAGTCAGGCCGGAATCGCGCAGTAGCTGGATCAAATTTTGCCCACTGGTCAGTTCGAGCGATTGCAGCGCGCCATCGCTTTCCACCGCCCCAGTCTGCACGGAGGCTTGATCGGTCCACGACAGGCCGCCGCGACCGACCTGATAGACCTTTACCTGACCATGGGCTGCAGTGATCCATAGACAGAGGGCCACGGCTCTGATCCAGATAGTGATCATCTTTAATATAGGTATAGAGGACGAACGTACACGCCGTTATTCTCGATCTGCGGCCGCGCTCGCCTGCTGTGCATCCAAAAGATGATACCCCCGCAGTACCTCGCGTTCAAACGAGAAGCTGAGATCGATTGTTTCAACCGCTTCGTCGGCGTAGTTGAAGCGGACGGCAATATCTTTGAGATCGAGGCGGATGTGCGTCACGTCGTTGTTGAGCAGGGGGAAAACCAAATAACCCTCTTGTTCGCTTCCGCTAAAGACGGTGGTCGCCTCGGTGTACATGGATTGTCGGAGGATACTGGTGCGGCTTTTGAAGGCGACTCGACCTTGGCCGGTACGCCCCAGCCAGAAGGCACGGAAATAGGCGTAAAGCTGGGCGTAGGAAAGCGAGCGATAGACTCTGTTGTTGGTCGAGGTGATCGTCGCCTTCTGCGGGTCAATTACGACCTTGGGGAACTGGTAATTGCTTACTTTGAGCTGGATCACGGTAAAGCGCGAGCGGGTCCAGTCCTCGCCAGGTATCTGCCAGTCGCCGAAGGTGTAGGGATTGGTCGAAGCTGCCCCGCCGGTGGACGCGGCGGGAAATTGCCGGTTGAGTTCAGCGTCGATCATCGGCTTGAGATTGATGGCCAGAAACCGCAGTGAAGCTATTGCGGAGCTATTATCTGTCAATTACAGGTCGCCGGCACCGGCGAACCTAGGACCTACGCGGCAGCCGACACCACTACCCTCTACGCGATCCGGCAAAATCACCGCGCGCTCATGGGTCGGCCACCTCTACCACCGCGATTTCCCGGTCAGCGGCCAGTCCCACTAGCGTCTGCACCGCGCCGCTGGGCCAAAAGACCTGCAGCGTATCGATTGTCGCATACTGGCCCAACCCGATGGTCAATCGCACGTCGTTGCTGCCCATATAGCCATACCCAGCGCGGACCTCCCGCACTTGGACCAGATCGCCAGCCACCGCCCGCACCCTAGCACCGATGCCCTCCCGGTTGCTCTGGCGGCCCTCGGTGCGGACCCTGAGATAGTGGTTGGCGTTGCCACCGTCGTTGCGCAGCAGGGTGGAGTGGGGGGAGTCGGAAACAAAAAAATCAACATCGCCATCGTTGTCGTAATCGCCGAAAATCGCTCCGTGACTTACCCTTTCGACGCGCATCCCCGGCCCGCTCTGGTCGCTGACCTCGGCAAAGGAGCCATCGCCGCTGTTGCGGAACAACTGGTTTTGCTGCGGATAGGTGGTGGAGGGGTCGTATTCGGCGACATTCTCATCGAGATGGCCGTTAGCAACGAAGACATCCAAGAAACCGTCGTTGTCGTAATCGACGAAGGCAGCGGTCATACCAAGATACGGCACACTCCCCACGCCCACTCCGGCGGCGAACGTCAAGTCGGTGAAGAAGCCGTCGCCGTCGTTGTGGTAGAGGGTATTGGCCAGCCATTGGTAGGTAGCGACGATGATGTCGAGCCGCCCGTCGTTGTCGTAGTCGCCCAAATCGGCCCCCATCGCCGATTCGGCTAAGCCTTCTTCGTTGTAGGCGACCCCTGCCACTGCACCGTTTTCTGCGAAGGTGCCGTCGCCGTTGTTGACAAAGAGGAAATTGGGCTTCTTGTCGTTGGCGACGAAGAGGTCGGGGTCGCCATCGCCATCTATATCGCCGAAGACCGCGGCCAACTGGCGACCGGAATCGTCGCCCAGACCGGCTGCGGCCGTCACATCGGCAAACGACCTCCCATCGTCGTTGCGATAGAGGACGCCTGCTTGCCCCGGATAGGTGGTTGGCCCGCAATACGACCGCACCTTGCCCGCAAAACACTCCACATTCTGCGCTGGGTCAAAATCCATATAGTTGGCAACGTAGAGGTCGAGATCGCCATCGCCATCGTAGTCGGCAAAAGCCGCGTGAGTGCCCCAACCCGGGTCTGCCGCACCGAGTTCGGGCGCGACATCGGCAAAGACCGCGCACCCGTCGTTTTCGTAGAGCCGGTTGGGCCCATAATTGGTGACATAGAGGTCGGGGTCGCCATCGCCATCTATATCGCCGATGGCGGCCCCCATGCCAAAGGCCTCATCTCCCGTCCTCGATTCTAAGGTGGCATTGACGAACGCGCCGTCAGCCCGGTTGCGATAATAGGCATTGGAGCCGGTTGGTCCCGCATAGCCGGGCAGAGCCGCGCCATTGACGATATACAAGTCGAGGAAACCGTCGCCGTCGCCATCGAAGAACGCCGCCCCAGATCCCACCGCCTCCGGCATGTATTTGGCCCCACTGGCACCATTGATATAGCGGAAGTCGATGCCGGCCTCCACAGTAACCTCGACGAAACGAGGTGCGGCAGCACCCACCGCCCCGCCACCGACCGCCGACAGCCAAGCAATGCCCGCGAGCACCCGCCACCGACCGCACAGCCCCGACGCCCTCACCGAGCCTCCTGCTGTCGGGCAGTGGCGAGGATTCGCCGAGCCAGCGCAACGTTGCGCTGGAGCCGCAGATCGTCCGGGGCAAATCGCAACCCATAGAGATAGCTTGCCAGTGCCAGAGGCACTTGCTGGAGCCGCATCTGCACATTGCCCAGCGCCAAATAGGACAACACATAGGTGGAATCCGCCTGCAGGGCCCGGCGGAATAGGTCGAGCGCCGCTTCAAACCGCCCTTGCCGCAACTGGATATTGCCCAGATTGTGGTACGAGGGCGCAAACGAGGTATCCCGGGAAATCGCCTGCATGTAGTGAATTTGGGCTTGGTCGTACTGGCCGCGACGCGAATAGATCATGCCCAGATCGTGATAGACGGTCGCTTGGTCGGGCGTTGTCAGCAGCGTATTCTTCAGCGAGGAGATACCCCGCTCTTGTTCTTCGAGACGCCGGTACAGGTCCAACTGGCGCTGACCCTCTTCGCGCCGACCGATGCGCAGCAGGGCATTTCCCAAGTTAAAGCGGGCGGGTGCATAGAGCGAATCCAGCCGCACCGCTCGCGTCAATTCTCCGACCGCGGCGGCGTACTCGCGGCGGCGATAATAGCTGGTGGCTAGCCCATTGCGGTATTTGGCCACCGTCGAATCGGCGGCGAGAGCTTGGCGATACGCCCGCTCGGCAGCGGCGTAGTCGTTCAGTTTGCGCTGGACTTCACCGAGATGGTACCAAGCCTCGCCGTAGTCGCCTTTGGCGGCGAGGGCGCGGCGATAGGCGACTTGCGCTGAGTCGTAGTTCCCCTTGCTGAAGTGGAGCTGTCCCAGCGATAGATGCGCCCACGCGTAATCGGGACTGAGTTCAATCGCCTCTTCGAGTGTCGCTAGTGCTTCGTCGTGGCGGTCGAGACGGGTCAGCAAAATCGCCAATTCGGTGCGTGCCTTGGCGTAATCGGCCCGCCGGGCAATCGCCTTTTGATAGGCGGCGACCGCCGCGGCCAATTGTTGGTCCTCGACGTAGGCCGCGGCCAGTTTGCGGCGGCGCTCCGCCGATTTGGGCTGACGCTGCACGGCCTGCTCAAAGGCCTGCACCGCCAGTCGATAGCGCCCCTCGGCCATATAGCGGTCCCCCAGCGCCTCGCTGGTATCGTCGGCATCGACCACAGCGAGCGGGGCCCACAGCATCACGGCCCATGCACCGCAGCACCCCCAGCGGGTCATGTCACTCCAAGCAGGCATGATACAATATTGGCCAAGACCCGCCTTTTTCACAACGTACCGCTGTGGCCATTTCGGCGCATTATAGCTTCAATACCCCTTGCGCTTGTCGATCGCACTCAGCAACGCCTCTCCCGCCAGATAGCGCCGCAAATTCTCGCAAAACAACGCCACGCACCGACTGTCGCGGTTGGGCGACCCCCCGGCCGTATGCGGCGTGATCAGCACGTTGTCCATCCGCCATAGCGGGTGGTCCTCGGGCAGGGGCTCCTGCGGCACTACGTCCAACCCGGCCCCGCCGATCTGCCCGTCGGCAAGTGCCGCCAGCAAGGCCTGCTCATCGACGATCCGGCCCCGCGTGACGTTGATCAACAGCGCGTGACTCCGCATCCGCGCAAACGCCTCTTGGTCGAACAGCCCCTCAGTCTCCGCAGTCAGCGGCGCACAGATCGCCACCACGTCGGATTGTTCCAACAGCGCGTGGAACTGATCCATCCCCCAGCAAACTTCCACGGCTTCTGGCACGGCGACCTCCTCTGGATCCACCGCGACAATTCGCATCCCGAACGCGTGCGCCCGTTTTGCCAACTCCCTCCCAGTCCCCCCCAATCCCACAATGCCCATTGTCTGGTCTATTAGCTCCCACGACGCAGCGCGAATCGGCCAGCGCCGATCCCAGCCCGGATGACGCACCGCCGTGTGGATCCCCCGCGTCAACCCGAGCAACAACGCCACTGCATGTTCGGCCAGATGGACCCCCACCCACCCCTTGGCACTGCACAACACCACATCGCTCTCGACCAGCTCGGGGTGCAGCACTCCATCCACCCCCGCCCCCCAACTCTGCATCCACTTGAGCTTTTGCCGCCGGGCGAACATCTTCCGGCTTATATGCCCGCAGACGACCTCGATCTCCGGCATGACTTCCAAGGCCGCCGCATCCGAGTCCACGCGCACCACTTCCACTTCCTCGGCCACCTGCCGAATCTCCTCTATCAGCTCCGCTGCTAAATCCATCATCAGCAAGACTTTCATATCCTCTCCTTTTCTTGCGCTTGTCCGTCCTCAGCGATAGGCCCTATTATTTGATTTTCCCAATCTCACCCACTGCGGAAGCAGATCATGCAAAATCACATCGTCAAGACCCATCCAGACGGTACTGTCCTCCCGCGCGAAGAGCAATTGGCCTGGAAACTAGCCCAGCTCGCCGCCCACAACCAAGCGTTCGATGCGGACGTCGCCGAAATGATCGGCAACCGCGTCATCGACAACGCCGCAGTCGCCCTCGCCGCAATCAACCGCCCGCCAGTGCGCAACGCCCGCCGCCTCGCCCTCGGCTACCCCCACCCCCGCAACAGAGGTGCCCGCCTCTTTGGGGTGGCCAACGACCGCAGCTTCCACTGCGAGTGGGCCGCCTTGGCCAACGGCGTGGCCGTGCGCGAGCTCGACATGCACGACACCTACCTCGCGGCCGACTACTCGCATCCCGGCGACAACATCCCCGGCCTGCTAGCCGCCGCCCAGCAAACGGGTGTCAACGGCCGCGCCCTGACCTTGGGCATACTCACGGCCTATGAGGTGCAGATGGCGCTAGTGACGGGCATCTGCTTGCACGAGCACAAGATCGACCACGTCGCCCACCTCGCCCCGGCCGTGGCCGCCGGGCTAGGGACCCTGCTCCAGATGCCGGCCGCGCAAATCTACCAAGCCATCAACCAAAGCCTGCACCTAGCCTGCGCCACCCGCCAGTCGCGCAAAGGGGACATCACTTCGTGGAAGGCCTACGCCCCAGCCCAAGCCAACAAGATCGCCATCGAAGCCGTGGGCCGGGCGCGCCTCGGCGAGCGGGCCCCGTCGCCCATCTACGAGGGCCGCGACGCAGTCATCGCGTACATGCTGTCCGGCCCGGACGCCGAATACCGCGTCCCCCTGCCCGATCCCGGCGCAAGGATGCGCGCCATCCTCCGCTCCTATACCAAGGAGCACTCGGCCGAATACCAAGCTCAAGCCCTGATTGACCTCGGCTTCCGGCTACACGCCCGCAATATAGACCTAGACCAAGTGGAAGACGTAGTAATCCGCACCAGCCATCACACGCACTACGTCATCGGCACGGGGGCCAACGACCCGCAGAAAATGGACCCGGACGCTTCGCGCGAAACCCTCGACCACAGCGCCATGTACATCCTCGCCGTCGCCTCGGAGGACGGCGCTTGGCACCACGTGCGCTCGTACACTTCAGAACGCACCCACCGCCCTTCGACCGTTGCGCTGTGGCACAAGATCCGCACCGAAGAAGTCGCCGAGTGGACCCAAGCCTATCACCATCCAGACCCCGACCACAAGAAGTTCGGCGCCCAAGTCGTGGTTCGCCTCGCCGACGGCACCCAGATCGCCGAGTGCCTCGACAACCCCAACGCCCACTACCTCGGCGACCGGCCCTTTGCCCGGCCAGACTACATCGACAAGCTAGCGGTATTGACCGAGGGACTCGTAGCACCAACCGAAGTCGAGCGTTTTCTGGGGCTAGTGGATCGGTTGCCGGAGCTGACGCCCGAGGAAGTGGGCCAACTCAATATAGTGGCAGCCGAGGGCATGTTGGAAGACGCCGAGAGCGAGCGCGTGGGCATCTTGTAGCCCATCAAGTCTAGGTCAGGTCTTCGCCTTCTGTGCGCGCTACCAGCGCCGCGACCACCAGATCGCCGGTCACATTGACGACCGTGCGGCACATATCGAGCAGGCGATCGACGGCCAAGACGATGGCGATGGCTTCCACCGGCAGGCCGACCGCTGGCAGGATCAGCGCAATCGCGACTAAGCTGGCAGCGGGAATGCCCGCCACGCCGATTGACGTAAGCAAGGCGAGCAAGACGACGATCATCTGCTCCGCGATGCCAAAATCCACGCCAGACGCGAACGCGTACACTTGGGCGATGAACACCACCACCACACACTCGTAAAGCGCCGTGCCGTCCATGTTCACCGTCGCCCCCAACGGCAGGACAAAGCTGGTCACGCGATTGGAGATGCCGGCCTGTTCGGCGCTGTTGATGGTCACCGGCAAGGTCGCCGAAGACGACGCGGTCGAAAACGCGGTTAATTGTGCGGGCGCGATTTTGGCGTAGTAGGCGTATGGGCTGATGCCGGCAACCAAGCGCAGCAGCAGCGGCAACCAGACGGCAAAATGCACCGCCAGCGCCAGCAATACGGTCAGGAAGAACAGGCCCAACGCTTCAAGCGCGGCAAAGCCGGAGACGAGCAACGTCTTGCCCACCAGCGCAAACGCGCCAATGGGAGCAAATCGCATGATCCACGTCGTGATCAGGATCATGAGGTCGCGTAGGCCAACCCAAAACTGCTGTAGGGTATCGCCCGCCGGCCCGTTCAGCCGCGACATGAAATACCCAAACACGACCCCGACGAATACCAGCGCCAGCAATTGAACCTCTAGCGCCGCCGCGAAGATGTTGGACGGTATAGTGCGCTTGAGGACCTCAACCAGATCGCGTATGCCGCGCCCTTCTACCTCGTCCATGACTTGCGACGGGTCCGGCAGCGCGCTGCCCAGTGCCCGCGCCGCTT
Source organism: uncultured Latescibacterota bacterium (assembly GCA_958295495.1). Lineage (GTDB taxonomy): Bacteria > Latescibacterota > UBA2968 > UBA8231 > UBA8231. The sequence continues at coordinate 3,020,235 of OY282352.1, read as the reverse complement.
CAGTCTCGCCGGGCGCGATGAGATTTACGCAAACGAGGCCGGTGAAAACCGACAGGAATCCAGTAGCCACGTAAAAGGCCACCGTCTTCCCGCCGATGCGTCCAAAGGCGTTCTGGCTCGCCATGTTGCGGACGCCAACAACAATCGAAGACAGGATGAGCGGCACCACGATCATCTTCAGCGCGTTGAGGAACAAGCTGCCTAAGAAATCGAGAATCTCCACGAGCGACGCGCCCAACAGCGTCGCATGCTCGTCGCCCAGCCAGCCTACTAATGCAGCGAGGGCGAGGGCGAGGGCGATCTGCCAGTGCAATGGAATGCCGATGAATCTCGCAAGTGCGCTGCGCTGGCGCGTAATCTGTTTCTCCTTCCAGTCCCTCACGCCAACACCGACCCTTCCTCTTCCACCCGCCCGAACATGCGCCCGAATTCCTTGGACCCATCGTCGTGCCACACCTCAAAGGACAAGCCCCGGATGGTTCCCTCGGCAAAGCCGGTCAACGCATCTATGGGCGGAATGCTAGCCGTGTAGAGCACATGCCCGTCCGGCAGACGCAGCTTGCCCAAGTGCCGGGGAATTTCCGCCGGCCCGCGCTGCGCCAAGCGCGCAATGACCGCTTCGTCCACCTCCACGCCGAGGCCCGGCCCCTCGGGCACGGGCGAACAGCCTTCGACGATCTCAAGGCGCTGACGAGCCGCGTCCTCCTCGTACTGGTCGTCGAGATTGATCGAGTGGGCGGTCGTGGGCAGCACGGCCGCCAAGTGCAGCGCCAACGCCTTGGCCAAGGTGCCCCCGGTTAGCTGCACCACCACTTGCACATTGGCCTTGCCGTAGGCCAAGCCGCGCACCAACGCATCGCCAAACCCGCCGCAGTACTCGGCCACGATATACGCATCGGCCATCCCCTGTACGACCTCCTGCAACCCGCCCAGCGGCGGCACGTGCATAACCAGCGGCACGCCGCATTGAGCGCGGAGCCGCCGCCAGCCTTCTACATCGCTCAGCACCAAGGGATCCTCGATATAGCCCACTACGGGCGATTTTTCGAGCTGTTTGACGATGGGTAACACCGTGGCCAAGGTGCGGTTGGAATTGAAGTCGTACTGCATCTTGAAGCCTGCTGGGGCCACATCCTCTACTGCGCGGTTCTGCTCAAACACGTCGTAGTGCTGGCAAGTGTGCATCTTGAACAGCCGGTAGCCTTGGTCGGCGGCGCGGACGATTTCACGGCTCAGCTCCTCAGGATCGGCGGGCCGAGTCCACGCCGCCACCGGCACGCGGTCGCGCACTTTGGGACCCATCAGCTTGTAGGCCGGCACTTCGAGGTACTGGCCCATCACGTCGTACAAGGCTCCGGCCAAGCCGAGGTGGACATCGCTGCCCAAAAAGTCGAAGGGGCTGCGCCCGATGAGGCCCTCCGCGCTCTGCGCGGGCGGCGGCGTACAGCGGTACTCGCCCCAGCCCACCAAGCCGTTGTCGGTTTGGACCTTGAAGAAGGTGCGCTGGTCAATGAAGCGGAAACGCACGGCATGCTCGGCGTTGCGGGCGGCGAGCGGCACGTGCGCCGGAATGATGTCAACATCAGTGATTTTCATGGTTTTCTCCTCGGCGCGTGAGCGGGATTGCGTTGGTAGCAAAATTGACGATCCATCGCCTCCAGTTTTAACTTACCCCATCCCACCCCCATCGCCAAAGACGATCTAACCCATGCCTTCCTACATATCCGCTTACGACACCGAAGCCGTGTACGCTTGGTGGGACGCGCCGACCGGGCCGGGCTACCAAGGCCGGATCAGCTACGAGGGCGAGCGGCTAGCCGAGTGCCTCGCCGGCGTCCGGGCCGTGGCCCAAGTGCATCTGGAGCAGCAGGCCCCAGCCTCCTTTTTCATCGTCGCCGAGCTGCTGCAACGCGCCGCGCCCGAATTCCGCACCATCCTCGACGAGCCCCTTTTCGACATCCAATGCCATTCGTTCACCCACAAAGACCTAATCGGTTTAGCCGGTGACCAAGCCGCCTTGCAGCGGGAGTTAGCCGACTCCAAAAAACTGATCGAAGACACCTTTTCCCGCCCGGTGATCGGCCTGACCGCGCCCGGCGGATACACCCGCGGCTTCATTGGCCAAGAGCGCATCCTCCACGTGATGTGGGAGGCCGGCTACCGCTATATGCGCACGGTGGGGGCCGGGCCGGACGGAACCATGCCCGCGCCGCTCAACCGGCCCTTCTGGTACGCCCGCGAGGGCTTTCCCGGCCTCCTCGAAATGCCCTCACACGCTTGGCACGACAACATCCTCACCGGGCAGCCGGGCAAGGTGTTGTGGCCGCCAAAATTCCCTTGGCCCTATCCGGCGCATAAGCCCGTAGAAGCCCAAGGCGTGTACGAAGCCTACGCTCCGGGCATCGATTATGTGCAAAAAGCAAACCTGCCCTACTACCTGCCCATCTTCCACCCTTGGTCCGTCTATCGCATCGACCGCGGCGCACACCAGCTCGACCTCCTCTTGCGCCGCGCACAAACGCAAAACCTCCCCTGCATCTCCTGCACCCAACAATACGAACGCGCCCTAGCGCATAAATCCCAAATCCCCGACGCCTCGCCAGACGACCTGTAAAAAGCATCCTCCAATGCCGCCATCGCCCGCCACCGCCTCATAGTCAACTCCGACGCGACCTTTGCGAGCGCTGGGTCGGCGAGCAATTGATCAACTTGCTGGCCCTCGGCGTGCGCTCTTTTGAGGTGGATTTGGCGGATTTCCGGCACATAGTCGCGGGCACCTCGCTACGGACGGCTACCAAAACCCCGGCATCGAGGTACTGCGCGGGGTGGCCAAGCAGTGCTGCGGGGTGGCGAGGGCGCAGGACAACCACAGCGTGCTGACGAACCGGGCGTTTATTCGTCTGGAGGTTCACAGGTTGGGGACGGGGATTAGTTGGTACGGGTTGGCGGCCGCGGTGAATCGCCTAACCGCTCCAGAACAGCACTTGCCCCGCCGCAAAAAGATGTTCTTCTGACCGGCGATATGGACCTTCTTATCCCCGGCTAAGGCGTGGTGTTCCTCGGGCGTGCGCGGACGCCGATAGCTGCCGGGCACCAGCCACAGGCAGGGGTCGTCAACCAGAGCCAATTGCCCCCGCAAACCCGTCGTTCATCCGCCCGACTCAGTCGGCTTCTGCGGGTTCAATCACCTCAATGCCCGCCTCGCGCAGAGCTTGCGCCCGATAGCTATAGATATCCGCCGTGGCGAGTAGGATCCGCGTCGGGGCCACCCCGGTGGCCTCGGTGTACAGGCGACGCTTGCGCTCCAGCCGCTCTTGGATCGAGGCCCCCACGCTGGCGGCGATTTCGACGAGGATGTGCTGATCGGGAGCGACAATGACCACGTCGAATTGTTCGCCCTTAATGACGCGCTCCTCGACCGCGGCACCAAAGGATTCCTCCAACAGGGCCGCCATGGTGCGCCGAAACACGCTTTCGTTGCGGATGCCCCAGCGCGACCCCAGCCGATCGAGGGCTTGAAAGACTTCATCAAAGCGCTGGTTCACTTCCTCGCGAAACGCATCTATACGCGCATCCACTTGCTCAAAGCGCTGGTTCACTTCCTCGCGAAATTGCTCAAAACGGCGGTCTGCTTGCTCAAAGCGTTGATCCACTTGCTCAAAGCGTTGATCCATCTCAGTACGCAACGCCCGCAACTCCGTCAGCACCACGGCCACCTCTTCGCGGCGGGCAAACGCGCCTAAGAACCCTTGGTAAATCAGCGGCTCAAGGTCTGGACGGCGGTCCAACAGGTCGGGGAGTTGCCGGTTGAACAGGTCGATCAGTTCTTCATCACTAAAGGTTTTCATCGTCTTGCACCTTTCCTTTATACTCGAAGCCAGTTAAGAGGGCGTCCGCAAGCCCGTATAGTTGAGAGTCGCAAGGTTGAAAGATATTGTCAAGTACCGTAAAATTCGCCTGATTTTCCCGATATTCGCGTTTAACTCAACAGCTTCTTAGCAACTTATGGATCGCATTCTACTGGTGGGCTGCGGCGGCTTTATCGGGGCCGCGCTACGCTACTTGGTCTCCATGGGAACCCTGCGCCTGTTGGGCACCCCGCTCTACGGCACCCTCGTGGTCAACGTGATCGGCTGCCTGCTCATAGGCTTTTTGGGAGGCTTGGCCGAAGAGCGTCAATACCTAGGGCCCCAACTCCGCCTATTCCTCTTCGTCGGCGTCCTCAGCGGCTTCACCACTTTTTCATCCGTGGCCTACGAGACCTCTCAAATACTGCGCGCGGGTCAGGTGCCAGCCGCCTTAGTCCACATTGGACTGCAACTGCTGCTGGGTATTCCCGCCGTCTTCGTCGGGTATTGGGCGGCCCGCTAGCCGGCTAGCCCGCGCAAGTACGCCAAGCACGCGGGCGCGGCTGTGTGCAAACTGGCCTGGCGATAGACCTTGACCGAGGCAAAACCCGCGTAGCCAATGGCGTCCAAGGCCGCGAGCACGGCCTTGAAGTCGAGGTGACCGCTGCCCAGCACACCGCCGTTGCTCTCGCACAAGTGGACGTGCCGCAGCGCATTGCCGCAGTCGAAAATGGGCTGGGTCAACGACTTTTCTTCAATGTTCATGTGGATCGTATCGACCATCGGCCTAAAAGCTGGCACACCAATGCGCTCAATCAGGGCGCGCACCTCGCCGACGGAATTGTTAAACCCCACTTGCAAATGATTGATCGGCTCGACGACCAAGTCCACGCCGGCGTCTTGGGCGGCCAAGCCCACTTCGCGCAGGCCAGCCGCAATGCGCTCGTTGGCCACCTCGGCGTCGGGCTCGTCCTCGCGCAGGCCCTGCAAAAGCCCGACGACGAGGATGGCGTTGAAACGCTGGGCAATGGGCAGGTACTCCCGCAGCCTAGCGACGGCCCCGGCGCGCCGGCGCGGGTCGGCCACGCTCAGACACAATCCCTCGGCATAGGCGGCCCCAGTCAAAAGCGACGGCACTACCAAGCCGCACGCCTCCAAGGAGTGTTCGATCGCGTCTAATTGACCGAGCACCGCAGGCGTCAGGTTCAACTCGACGCCCTCGTACCCACAGGCCCGAATGAAGTCCAACCCGGCGGCGAAATCGCCCCCGAGATCCGCAAAGTCGATTACCATATAGCTGTAGTGCATTGCCGTCTCCAAGAGTAGGGACAACCCCAAGGGTTGTCCTTTGTTTACCGACACCGGGCCTAGCCAATGGCAGTTGTGAGATAACCTCCAGCAAGTGGCGGCCAGCCGCCGCTGTGTCTAAGTTACCCCATTCCTTTTAGCCCCAACAGCGGAGCGCACGTGCGATACCGACGATTCGGCAAAACGAACTGGCAAGTCAGCGAAATCGCCATGGGCGGGTCTTGGTTCTACGGACGCCCGGAATACGGCCTCCTGCCGGTGGCGCACGGAGTCGCCATGGTCGAGCGCGCCCTCCAGCTCGGCATCAACTACTTTGACACTGCTCCGCTCTACGGCCAAGGCCGCAGCGAAAAGGTCCTCGGCCACGCCCTCAAAGGAGTTGACGCGCCCTATTATCTGGCGACCAAGGTAGGCTATTATCCAGCGCCCTTTGACTACACCCGCGACGCAGTGTGGCGGGGGTTTGAGGCCAGCCTCCTGCGCTTGCAGCGCGATTCGGTGGATCTGTTGCAACTCCACGAGGCCGAGCAGGCCGGCTGGGAGGGGATATTTGGCCGCGGGCGCGCCCTAGAGGCCATGCGCGAAATTCGCGAGCAAGGCTTGGCCGCACACATCGGCCTGACCGGCTCGGACCTAGTGCTGATGCGCGATGTGCTCGCCGAGGCCGACGCTTTCGTCTCGGTGATCACCTTTCTCAAATACGACCTGTTAGTGCAGACGGCCAAGGAGCTCCTCCTACCCACCGCTGCCGCCCGCGACGTCGCCATCATCCTCGCCTCGCCGCTGCACGCCGGCCTGCTCGGGTCCAAGCGCGACGCTTGGAAGGAGGCCGGCCGCTTTGCCGAGCTGTATCCCAAACTCGAAAAAATCGAAGCCCTGCTCGCCCACGAACCCGGCGACATGCCCGACCACGGGCTGCGCTACTTGCTGTCGGACCCCCAAGTCTCGGTGCTGCTCACCGGCGCTGCAACGATAGACGAACTCGAAGTCTCCGCGGCCGTTTCCGACGGCCGCTCCTTGTCTCCCGCTCTCATCGCCCGCATCGAATCACTCACCCCTTGAGAAGGAATTGCAGATGAAACCCGTCCGCGTCGGCTGCATCGGCCTCGGCTGGATCACCCAAAGGGCGCACCTCCCGGCGTTAGCTGCGCTCGCCGAGGAAGGCCAAGTCGTCTTCCAGGCCTTTTGCGACAAAAGCGAGGAAACCCTCGAGGAACAAGCTGCCGTCTATAAGCCTCGCTCGACCTATACAGACCACCACCAGATGTTTGAAGAGCAGGAACTCGACGCGGTTTACTTGTGCATTCCGCCGACTGTACACACCGACGAAGTGCTCATCGCCGCCGACCAAGGAGTCGCCCTCTTCGTGGAAAAGCCGCAGACCCTCAATCTAGCGCAAGTAGCAGAATTCAACGCCGCAGTCGAAAAAGCCGGCATCGTATCCCAAGTCGGCTTCGTATATCGCTACGAGCCGGCCTCCGCGCCGACCTTGGAGCTATTGCAGAAGCGCACTCCGCGCCACGCCCAAATCCAAAACTTCTACAGCGGCCAGCCCATCCGCTACTGGACCAGCCGCTACGAACTCTGCGGCGGCTCGTTTGTCGAAAACACCATCCACAGCGTCGATCTGTTGCGCTATTTCCTCGGCGACATTGAGGCAGTCTCGGCCTTCTACGTCGAGTCGCTGCCTGAAGAGCGCATTGAGCCGATGAACCTGCCCCACGTGTACAACGTCAACTACCGCTTCAAAGGGCGCTTGACCGCCAATGCCAGCGTCTCGCGGGTGATGAACGACGTCGAGTACGCCAAACGCCAAATCCTCGTCGTCAGCGACGACTCAATCATCGAGTGGAATCCGCAAAAAGTGACGGAAAACGGCGAGGTGGTGTGGGAGGCCCAAGAACAGCCGCAATCCCGAGGAGCTTTCTTCACCCAGGCCGGCGCCTTTATCGCCGCCGTCCAATCCGGCGATCCCTCCATGCCGCGCAGCCCCTACGTCCCTTCCCTCAACAGCCTAGCCGCCGTTTTGGGGGCCAATGCCTCGGCCGAAAGCGGCGGCGAGTTGGTCCTCCTCGGCGACCTAATCGGCGCAAACGCCCGAGGTTAGCCTACCATGCAGCCCCAACCCACGCCCTTTCTCGACTGGTACGGCATCTGGCCCTCCCACCGCAAGCTCGAAGACGACGGCACCGTTTGGTCGCAAGACCCGCCCCAAGGCATTGAACTCGCGCCCGAACCAGCGCGCAAGTCCGAGGTCTTCTTCCACGAGGAGTGCCCTTGGGAGCAAGGAGCCAATCTCCACCTCAACGCCATGCTCCATGAAGAAGGGCGCTACCGCCTCTGGTACGGCGTACAACGCTTAGACGACATCGCGCGCATGTATGTCTGCTACGCCGAAAGCGACGACGGCTTTACTTGGCAGCGACCGGATTTGGGATTGTGCGAGTACGAAGGCTCTAGCCGCAACAACATCATCAGCGCCGGCCGCGACCATCCCCTCGGCTGCGTGTTCATCGACCCCAGTGCCCCGGCGGCCGAGCGCTACAAGGCCGTCGGCCCGGGGGCGCGCTACTTCCGCGCCGGCCAGCCCGACCCGGAAATGGACGCCGTGCGCTTCAAGGCCCTGCTCGTGGCCCGCGACTTGGGCGATGTGTCGGCCGGGGAAAAGGCCCGCGGCATTGAGATTCGGCAGCAGCTCCTCGGCGCAACTTCTCCCGACGGCATCCACTGGCACAACCTCAGCGCACCCGTCTTCGACGCCGGCGCGACCCAGCTAGACACCCACAACCTCTGCACCTATGACCCCCACCAAGGACAATACGTGGCGTACTTGCGCGGCCACCTCGACCGCCGGCGCTTGGTGCGCCGCGTCTCGGGCGCACAGTTTGCAGCCTTGGCCGCGCCGCGCCCCTGCCTCCTGCCCGACCCCTTGGACCCGATTGACGACGACATCTACAACCCCTGCTACACGCCCTACCCCGGCACCCAGCCGCGCTATCTGATGTTTCCGTCGGTGTACCATCGGATCGCCTCTACGGTCGATGTCCAACTCGCGGTCAGCCGCGATAGTCACCACTGGACCCGGCCCTTCCGCCGGCCCATCATCGACCGCGGCGCCTATGGCCAGATCTACGCCAGCCCGAATCTCATCGCCGCCAACGGCACTTGGCGGCTGCCCTTTAGGGGCTACCAGCGCCGCCACGACTTCCTCCGCCGCGGCGCTGCGTACCCCGAGGACGGAGAATTTCGCTGGGCCTGCTGGGAACCGGATCGGCTGGCGGGGATAGAGGCCAAAGGCGAGGGACGGGTCACGCTCATCGAGCGGCCCTGCTGTGGCCGCGAACTGCTGCTCAACTTTCGCACGGCCCCGGACGGCTGGATCAAGGCCGAAATCGTCCAGACCATTCACACGCCTCCCCAGCCCGTAAAAGCCCACCCCGGCTTTTCGCTCGCCGAGGCCGATCCCCTCACGGGCGACGCCATCGCCGAGCCTGCGCGCTGGCGGGGCCAAGCCGACCTAGCGGCCCTTGCGGGCGCAAACGTCGGCCTCCGCTTTCACCTGTACAAAGCCAAGCTGTTTTCGGTGTCTATTTGAGGAAGCCAGCGAAAACCTCGGCGAACCGCTCCTCGGCGATGCCGCCCAAGCGCTGCGCCATGCGCTCGAATGCGGCGCGGCGATAGTCCCATTGGCCCCACCGCGCCACCTGCTCCAGCCAGTCGCACAGGTGGATCCGCACTAGATCGTTAAAGTCTCGCTCGGTCATCTCGATGGGCTCGTCGGTCAGGCGGTCTTGGAGCACGTAGGGAGCACCGTGCTGCTCCACAGCGGCGTCGAAGGTGTCGCGCACCATGGCGCAATTGACGTATGCCAAGTATTCGGCGCGCTCGCCGATGAGTGCCCGCACTTGAGTGCGGCGCTCAACAGGCAGGGCAAAATCTTGGAAAATCTCGGTGCCGTATATGGAGTGAAAGAGCGCGGCGCGGCACATCACATCGTCGCCTCCCCACTTCTTCATGTCGCCATGCACGCCGATGCAGTGGGCCAAGTAGGTCTTGTTGGTATGCCCCACGTCGGCAGCACCAATTTCCCTGAAAAAGTTAGTGAGTTCCTTAAAACTAGCAGCCATAGCGTCGTCCTATGCGTTTGAGGATTGAACCGGCCGGTCGGCAATCGGCAAGTGGAGCAGCGCAGCCGCCACGCCGAGGGCAATCGCCAACCACCAGACGGGATCGTACGACCCGGTCGCGTCGTAGAGCCGGCCGGCCAGCCAGACTCCTAGGAAGCTGCCGGCCTGATGGCTGAAAAAGACAATGCCGTACAGCGTTGACAAGTAGCGCGCCCCGAATATCTGCGCCACGGTCCCGCTGGTCAACGGCACGGTGGCCAGCCACAAGAAGCCGATTAGGCCGCCGAAGAGCAAGGCGGAAAAGCTGGTCAGGGGGACGAAGAGAAACAAGCCGATGACCACGGCGCGGCTGCAGTAGAGCGCACTCAACAGGTATTTCTTGCGGTAGCGGTCGCCCAGCCAACCGAACAAAGACGAGCCGAAGATGTTGCACAGGCCAATCAGCGACAAGGCCGTGGCCCCGGTCATGCGCGACAGGCCGTTGTCGGTGAGGAACGAAGGCAGGTGCGTGGCGATAAAGGCGACGTGGAAACCGCAGACGAAAAACCCCGCGTTGAGTAGCCAATAGCCCGAATGGCCCCGCGCCCTGACCAGTGCTTGCAGCAGCGTGCCCTCGCCGTGCGGCCGGGCCGCGTGTTCGCTGGGTCGGCGCGGAAAGCCAAAGGCCAACAGCACCACCCAGCCGATTAGGCCCGCGCTGACCACAAAGGACGCCTGCCAACCTGCGTGGACAATCACCCACTGCACCCCGGGCACTAAGGCGAAGGTTCCAAACGAACCGGCCGCGGTGACAATGCCAAACGCCGTGCTGCGGTTTGCCGGATGGACGACGCTGGCGACAGCACCCAGCACGATCACATAGGTCGTGCTGCCAAGCCCCAGCCCAATGATGAGGCCCAGCGTCAGATACAAGCCAAGCGGGCCCCTGCTAGCCGGCACCAGCAGGCACCCGGCCGCGTAGAGCAGCGCACCCCCTAACACGACCCACCGCGCCCCATAGCGGTCGGCGATCATCCCGAACAGGGGCAGGCCGAAGATCAAGTTTTGCAGGGCCATGGCCAAGCTAAACACTTCGCGCCCCGAACCTAAGCTGTCGCTAATCGGCTGTAGAAAGAGGCCAAACGACTGGCGGATCCCCATGCTGGCGAGGACGGTCAACGCACTCAAGAGCACGATGATCGTCGTCTGGCGGTGGGGAGAGGACATGGGGGATACAGGCTGGGGGGATTGATGGGTGCAGGGTAGTATAGCTCCTTGTCGCGCCCTGATCAACTTGAAATAGGGCTGGGCAAAAGTAAAAACCCTTGACCGTTGAAGAAGAAATTACATTTTCATCTAAACCGTTAGCGGTTTATTATTAAGCATAAGGGATTTTGTATGACCAAGAGCCAGCATTTGTGGTCAAGGGCGACTAGGTTGTTGTCGGACCCAAAATTTTTTAATTCGGAGCGCGAGCGCGTTTTGGCAGACTATCCCTTGCTCAATTCCCATGGCTTGGGAACGGTGTATCGCCACTGTCGCATTCTCTCGGAGGATGGGCAATACTCGGGGCAGAGGGAGAGGGTGTGTATTCCCGATGATTTGGATAAGGCGCGGGATGAATTACGCGCGGGCGGGCAGTATGAGGGGGGTATTCGCAACACGCTGGAGTACTTTGTAGAGGGACGGGTATCTCTTAGTTATCGGTTGAAGGGGTGTGGCTGGACGCGTCGCTTCAATGGACCGGCCCCCCCGAAACGTTCGAGTTATGGCCTCAAGCACGCTGTCGAGTCGTATTTGCGTACAATGGATGGGCGTCGCGAGCAAAGTGGGAGGCCAGCAGGGGGGGACCGATATACGTCCAATGGAGCGTTTGTTTGTGCGGCCCTCATGGCGGGATTGCGAATATGGACTTATCAGGATTCCATAAATCCCGATCTTCGTTTGGGCAAGCCTTGGGCGGTTGCGGGGTTGCAGCCGGAAGATTACGGCCATCCCGACGATGAGCGTATGGCAAAGTTTTGGCGGTGGGCTGTGCAGCAGGACGCCAACGACCCCTGTGTCGAGGATTTTATTGCCAATACAGTGGATCTTCTTTACAGTGGGGCGGACTTGCAGCAGCTACAGGAGGCCATTGCAAAGGGGGGTTTCGAGGCGCAGGCGGTGTATGACAGGCTGCGGCGTGAGTTTGGCTTTGAACTTTCCGATAAAACGGCGGCGTCTCGTCGGTTGGGTTTTATGGCCGGACAGATCGAAGTCCCCGACGACTTCGACAGCATGGGCGGGCCGGAGATAGAAAAAATGTTCGGGGGAAACGCATGACTTTATTGTTGGATACCCATTTATTACTGTGGGCGGCGGGCGATCCCGGACGGTTGTCAGCAGAATCCCAAGACCTTCTCGGCGACCCCGCCATGGAGCTGATGTTCAGCACCGCAAGCATTTGGGAGGTCGTCATCAAGAACGCGCTTGGCAGAAGCGACTTTCGCGTTGAACCGCGGCCGTTGCGGGACGGTCTGCTACAAAGCGGCTACAGCGAACTTGCGGTTCGCTCCGAACACGCACTCGCTGTCGGTCGTTTGCCACCGCTTCACAAGGACCCTTTCGACCGCATACTCATCGCGCAAGCACAAGTCGAAAACGTTACGCTGCTTACCACGGACGACAAGGTGGCCTGCTATCCCGGCCCCATCCAAGCGGTCTGATGGCCCCCACCGCAGTAATCCGCTATCTTATTCGCGCAAAACCTCAAAGGAGCAAACCGCAATGACCGCGCAAAAACGACCCGTCGTCTTCGTCTCGCTCACCGGCGACCAAGCCATCAAACTCTACGACCTCGACGCCCAATCGGGCGCATTGGAGCTGCGTGCTACCAGCCCGGCGCACGGCCCGTCGGGCGCGCTCTTTTTGCACCCGTCGCGCCCGGTGCTCTACGACGCCCACGTCGAATCCACGACCCTCGCCAGCTTCCACCTCGACGCCGCATCCGGGGCCTTGACCCTGCTCAACAAGGTGGATACCGGCCTCGACACCCCAGCCCACCTGATTACCGACCGCGCCGGCCGCTTTCTCCTCACCGCTTACTACACCAGTGGCGGCGTCACAGTACACCGCTTAGACGACGACGGGGCCATCGGCGACCTCGTCCAGCGCATCGACACCGGCCCCAAGGCACACGCCATCCTGCTGAGCGCGGACGAGCACTTTGTCTTTGTGCCCCACGTCTGCCCCAACAACAAGACCAGCCAGTTTCGCTTTGACGCCAGCACCGGCCAGCTCTCACCCAACGATCCGCCCGTGTTGGCCCCGCCGGCCGGCGAGCCTGGCCCCCGGCACTTATGCTTCCGCCCCCTCGGCGACGTCGCGTACATCGTCAACGAGCAGGGCAACACAGTAACTGCCCACCGCTTCGATTCCGAGCGCGGCACCCTCTCCATTTTCCAAGACATTTCGACCCTGCCCGCAGACTACGCCGAGGGCGGGCACACCGCCCACGTCGAAGTCCATCCCAACGGCCAGTGGTGCTACGCATCCAATCGCGGCCACGACAGCATCGTCGGCTATAACATCGACGCCGAGGGCGCACTCAGCCCGTTTGGGCACTACCCAGTGCCGGCCAGCCCGCGCTCGTTCAACATCGACCCGACCGGCACGTACCTGTACTGCGCCGGCGAAGCGGCCGACCGCATGACCTGTTACCAAGTCGATGCCAACAGCGGCGCACTACAGCCCATCGCCGATTGCGAAGTGGGCAAGCAGCCGTTTTGGGTCATGGTACAGACTGTATGAGAGGAATGAGGAGTGAGACGGAGACGGGGCGCGTTTGCAGGACAACGCTCTCTTTGCTCACTCCTTTCCTATCCCAATCCGAGCGCGTCGTCAATGTCCTGCTGATAGGCCCGCACGGCTCCGCTCATAATCTCTTCTATGGACAGCGAACGCCCGGCGCAGGCCGACTCATAGGCCCCCACAATCGCCGCCACGGCCTGCATCCCGCCGAAACCATCCACTTCGGGTTGGCCGCCGGAGAGTATGGCTTGGGCAAAGTCGTAGTACTCAATGGCTAAGTGCCGGGAGTCGATTTCATAGAAAGATGCTGCGGAAGGATCGTATTCTACGCCGTCGGCACCGAAGAGGCGCCCGGTGATCTCGTCGAGGTGAAAGTCCGGCAAGAGCGAGAGGATTTCGCGGCCTCTTAGCTCCTTGCCTTCCAAGCGCAGCATCGCGGGCCGGCCATTGCGGTCGCCGGGGGCATAAAGCGCCCCCCAGCGGCCATGAACGCTGCGCTCCCATCCCCGACCGCCGCGGCCCGCCACCAGCACGAGCTGGGCCAGCGCACCAGACCGCATCCTGTATAGCGCGACCACTGAATCCTCGCCCGTAGCCTCTACCGTATCGGGATAGGTCTTGGCCCGCTCGCGGTAGGATTCGAGGGGGTGATCGTCGTAGCCTTTTGGCCTGCGCCGCACCGGCTCGACGATGAAGCCACCGCCGAAGACGTGCGCGTAGTCCCCCATGTAGTATTGGATGATGTCGCCGTAGTGGACGCCCATGTCCAAGCCAATGGCCCCCTTTTCCTTGAGATGACGCCAAGGCGTAATGGTTATGCTGTCGCTGCCACCGGCCGATGCCTGTATCATCAAAAAGGGGTCTCCGAGCAAGCCGGACTCGACGACGGCCCGCGCCAAGCGGTTGGGCGGGTCGCGGCGGTAGTTTTCGGCTGTGGCCAGCACCACGCCGCCGGTGTGGGCCGCGTCGATCATGGCCTGGCAGGCGCGCATGGTAATGCCGAGGGGCTTTTCCACTAGCGCGTGCTTGCCAGCCAAGAGGGCCGGCACGGCCACTTGGTGGTGCGTTGAGCCGTCAGTAACCACATCGATGGCCAAGATATCATCGCGCTTGAGCATCGAGTCCATATCCGTAAAGATCAGCGGCTCGCGCCCGAACAGCCGCTGCACTTCGCGGGCGGCAAACTCGGCGTTCTCCCGGCGCACATCGCAGACGGCCATCAATTCGACATTGCCAATGCCGCTTTCTTCCAACACCTTGTAGGCCAAGATGTGACGATGGCCCATGCCGCCGCAGCCGACGACGCAAAGCGGTACTTTTTCCATAATAGGGTCTCCTCTTGTGTATGCGGAAAGTCGTACGCGGCTACGAGCATTGTCAAGGGGAAGGCAAAACGCGGAAGGAACATTTTGCTAAAGCGTTCGCCACCGACGACCAAGGGATGCACGCCCAAGGCACTGATCGTCGGGCTGTTCGGTGCCCTTTGCATCGGCCTCGGCTCGACCTACAACGATATGATCGTCAAAGGCTCTGGGCTGGCCGTGTGGAACCTGACCCCGGCGGCGATCTTTCTCTTTTTTGTGCTAGTCGTCCTCTTAAATCCGCTTTTAAGGCTGCTGCATCCGCGCCTGCCCTTACAGCGCGGCGAATTGGCCGTGGCCTTCTTCCTGATCCTGCTGGCCAACACCTTGTCGAGCCGTGGCCTGCCCGCGCAACTCCTGCCGGTCATCACTGGGGCCTACTACTACGCCACGCCGGAAAACGGTTGGGCCGAGATCGTCCAGCCCTATATGCCTGATTGGCCGGTGCCCCAAAGCCGCGACGCTATATGGGGCTTTTACGAAGGCGACCCGACCGGGGTCGTGCCGTGGGCAATCTGGGCGGCCCCCCTGTTGTACTGGGCCGCGTTCGGCCTAGCCCTCTTTCTGGCGATGGTGTGCCTGATGGTGATTGTGCGCCGGCAGTGGGTAGAGCACGAGCGTTTGGCCTATCCCATGGTCCAGCTCCCGTTGGCTATGATCGCCGACGACGGGCGCGGGCGAGCCATCAAACCCCTATTCCGCAGCGGGTTGATGTGGCTGGGGTTTGCCGTCCCGTTTGTCCTAGGTTCGATCAACGCTCTGCACAACTACTTCGTGGTTGTTCCCGACGTCAGCATCTCGCTCGGTGGCTTGTCGATATTCCGCGGCGCGGTGTCGCTGGGTTTGCATCTAAACCTGTCGATGGTGGGATTCTCCTATTTCGTACCGCAGAACATCGCCTTGGGCTTGGTCTTTTTTTACATCGTGAACGTGGTGCAGCGCGGGTTGTTGGGGATGCTGGCTTGGGGGGGCAAGGACGAGACCATGGGCGCGTACAGTCAGTACACCGACCCGATCATCATTCACCAAGCCATGGGCGGCATGATCGTCTTGGTCGCGGGGTCCCTGTGGGTGGGTCGGCACCATATAGGAAACGTGCTGCGCAAGGCCTTGGGCCGTGCGCCAGAAGTAGAAGACGCCGATGAAATCACCTCCTATGGCGTGGCCGTGTGGGGGGCCGTGGCCAGCTTCCTAGTGATGGGCGTCTGGCTGTGGCAATCCGGCATTCCACTGCCCTTTGTTCCCCTGCTGCTGTTCGGCGCATTTGTCGGGTTTATGACCATTGCCCGCGTCGTCGCGCAGGGTGGGGTCGCGTCGATGTTTCCGCCGACCAACGGGCCGGACTTCGTCGTCGCCAATGTCGGGGGCACCGCGTTGGGCACTAAGGGCATGGCCGGCATGGCCCTGAGCTATGCTTGGAGCGTGGATACCTTGATCTTGCTGATGAGCGCCTGCGCCAATGGCCTGAAACTCGTCACCGAAATCAGCCTACCTCATCGCCGCCGCCTCTTCGGGGCCACCGTTGCGGTGATCGTCCTGACGCTGAGCTGCGTCGTCGCCTTAACCCTCTACTTAGGCTATCAGTACGGGGCCATTAATTTGTCGCGATTTTATTTTGATAACGTCGCGCAATATCCCTATCGGTTCATGGAAAAGAGCATCCTCAATCCATTCGCGCCGCGGCCGAGTACCTGGCTGCACATAGGCACTGGCGCGGCGATCATGGGCGGGTTGATGGCGGCCCAACACCGGTTCCTGTGGTGGCCTATCCACTCGCTCGGATTTCCGATTAGCTGCGTCTTTGGCTCGATGTGGTTCAGCGTGTTTGTCGCTTGGCTCCTCAAGAGCACGGTGCTCAAATACGGTGGGCTGACGCTGTTGAACCGCCTCAAACCCTTCTTTTTGGGGCTGATTCTGGGCGAGGCCGTAGTGGCCGGGACTTGGGTGCTCATCGACTATATAACCGGCATGCAAAACAACCATCTGGGCGGGATTGTATTCCAGTGAGATGCGCTTGAAGGGTGCCCTTGAAACTGCTATCTTAGCCATCCAAACAAAGGCCCAACCCATGATGACGCCCGACCAACGCTACTTCTTCGATTTGACCGGCTACCTCCACTTGCGCGCCGTACTCAGCCCAGAGGAGCTCGCGCCCGCCCAAGCCGCGGCCGACCGCTACATCCAGATGCCGCCCGCAGAGTGGCCGCCCGAATTCGGCGCGGACCTCGCGCGCCGCGACCTCACCGGCTATCAGCACGGCTTTGCTTTTGACAAGAGCCTCGAAGTGCTCACCCGGCATCCAGCGACCTGGCCGATCCTCATGGAACTCACCGACCGCCGGCCGCGCTTCAACGGCGGCACCCTCGGCTACAACCGCCACGGCCACCGCTTCCACCGCCTGCACGCCGGGTGGCAGCCTTCTAAACGGCCCGATGTGCGGCGCTATTACGTCGAAGACGGCCAGGTCCGCTGCACGGACTTTATTTTCTTCTTTTACTTGAGCGATGTCTCGCCCGGCGATGGCGGCCTCATCGTCTTGCCCGGCTCGCACAAAGCCCACTTCGACCGGCCCCAAGGAATGTTTTACCCAGATGGCGACGCGGCTTATGTCGCCGACACCGTGCCCCCGGGCGTACACAATGTCTGCGCCCGCGCCGGCGACGTGGTCATCATGCCCGAGCACCTCATGCACGGCGCACTTACTTGGAAGCCCCGCGACCGCGACCGCCGCTTCTTGATTCTGCGCTACAACGTCCAGCACATGCTCACCGGCCAGCGCCGCCCCTTTCCCGAGGCTATCCGCCAGCGGCTCGACCCCGAGACGATTGACCTACTCGAATTGGCCCCGTACTACGAGTACAAAGACATCGTCAAGAAGCGCGAAAACATCGCCTAGCCCTGCGCTGCGTCACAAGGGTTGACAGTGCCCTTCTTTGCTTGAACATTTGTATAGGCAAATCAAACCGAAAGGACAGCCATGTGGAATAGGCGATTCACTGTCGATGTAGGGCGCGGGTGGGCCGATCTGCTCACGCCGATCAACTACTATCGCATCCACTGCCGGGGCTTCCGGCTGGACGTGGTCGTGCAAACCGGGGCCGAGATTTTGCCGGGGGTCGTCATCTACCCCCAGATCATGGCTGTCTGCGGCCTCACTGTACAGACCCGGCGCGACCGCGACATCTATCGCGGGCCGCCGAGCCTCGTCGCAGAGATCTTCCCACACGCCGAGCCGTCCTCCAACCTGATGGAAAAATCGCAAGAGCTGTTGGCAGAAGCCGGCGTCATCGAGTACATCGCCTCCGGCGGCAGCGCGGGACATACGGCTTGGTTCCGATTGGCCGATGGCCGCTATCAGGAGGTCTCGCCAAGCGCAGATGGCTTCATTCGCAGCGCAGCCCTCCCGGGCTTCTGGATGGACATAGCAGCACAAAGAAGGGGCGACTACCAGCAGGTATTCCACGGCATCCACCAAGGCATTGCGACCGACCTCGACGAGAAGTATCAGGCGCTAGCATGACGGCTCTCGACTTCCGCGCCCGCGTCCCAGTCTTCGACGCCAATATCGGCGTCGGCCACTGCCACGATCGGCCCTCGCCGTTTGCCGATGTGGCCGGCCTGCGGGCGGAAATGCAGCGCCACGGCGTGGAGCGCGGCTTGATCTACCACCTCCAAGGCGAAGCCATCAGCGCGATTGAGGGCAACGAGGCCCTGCGGGCTTGGCAAGGCGACGGACTCGTCCCCCAATGGGTCGCCGGGCCGAGCGCGGACTCTTTGGCGCAACTTAGCGCGCTCCGCGCCACTGGCGAGGTCCGCAGCGTCCGCCTGCACAACACGCAAGCCGGCCGCGTCCCCTTTGCCGACTGGATCTACGGCGAGTTGCTCGCTTGGCTGGCAGCCGAGCGCATCCCCTTGTGGCTCTCGCTGGCCGACACTCCGGTCGCCGAAATCATGGGGACCTTGCGCCGCTTCCCGGATGTACAGGTAGTGCTCCTCGGCGCTCACTACGTGGATTCCCTCGCCTTGCGCCCCCTGCTCAGGGCACTGCCCCAAGCGGCGCTGGAGCTAAGCCGCTTTGAGAATCTGGGCGGCATCGAGGCTCTGATCGGCGAATTTGGCGTGGAGCGCTTCCTGTACGGCTCCTATTATCCGCGCTACGCCATGGGGCCGATGCTCTTTTACCTGCACCACTTGGCCATTGACGACGACGCGCTCGCGGCTTTGACCGCGGGCAATTTAGAGCGCATTCTCGGAGGGGCCGCGTGATCATCGACTTTCACGGCCACGTAGGCCGCTGGGACGGGCTCGCCATGGTTGATGACCCGGCCGAGATGCTGCGCGCCATGGATGCAGTGGGGATCGACAAGAGCTGCGTCTTCAACATCTTCCACCCCGACGGCAAACCCGGCAACAACCAGACGGCGGCTTTTGTCGCCCGCCACCCCGATCGCTTCATTGGCTTCGCGTACGTGGCTCCCACCTGCCCAGACACCGTGCGGCCCGAGCTGGAAAGGGCCATCGACGAACTCGGGTTCCGGGCAATCAAAATCTACTCGCCCTATACGCCCTTTCCGCTCGACGACCCGGCTTGGGAGCCAATCTACGAGTTTGCCGATGAGCGCGGCCTCGCGGTCTTAGCGCACACCGGCGGCGAGCCAACAGCCGCGCCCGCCCAGCTCGGCCGGGCGGCCGAGCGCTTCCCCAACGCCCGCTTCGTCGCCGGCCACGCCGGCAACATGGAGCCGTATCGCGGCCAAGCCATTGCCGCGGCCCGGCGCTTGCCCAACTACTTCCTCGAAACCTGTTCGACCTTCCGCACCCCAGGCGTGGTCGAAGAGCTAGTAGCCAAGGCCGGGGCCGACCGCGTTCTCTTCGGTTCGGACACGCCCTTGATGGACCCCCGCCCCCAGCTCGGCAAGATCATCACTGCGGCCATTGACGACGACGCCAAGCGCCTCATCCTCGGCGAGAATGCCCGGAGCCTGCTCGGGCTATAAGACGCAAAAAGCCCGCCTGCCACCAGGGCAAGCGGGCTTTGCAAAGGGTGTGGAACCGAGTATTACTGCTGGTACTGGTGCTTAATCCGGCCCCAACTCTGCTCCTCAACCGAAGTCGCCTCGCCCCAATCAATGGAGTCGTCCATGGGGGAGATGAGCAGGTCCTGCGAAGAGTGGCAACAGCTCGTCGGGGTCGTAGCCCACATGCCGACGCGGTTGTCGGCGTCGCCGGCGCTGTCATCGACATCGCTGACGAAAATCGAAAAGCCGATCACCTCGCCCGCCGTCAAGTCGTGCTCAATCACCTGATCTTCGGTGATGTTCTCCTCGGTGGGCTTGGGATACGAATCAATCGCAATCGTGCGGAACTCGTAGATATACGTGCTCTCGCCGTATTCCTCGCCCTCAAAGCTATAGGTGCAGTAGTACCAACGGCTGCCGTTGGACAACAGCGTCGGGTTTTCGATGTCTTGGCTACTGACCGCCGCCGTTTGCAGGGCCGGGCCGAAATTGCCGTTGAGCGGCGGGAACGCGAATGAGTACTTGTGGTGCGTCACCACGTCTTCGGGCTTGGGCAAGTAGTCGTGCCGCGGGTTGAACTCGATCTCAATGCTGTCGTCCCACCAGTAGGAGCCTAAGTCTTGGCGGGTGATCGTGTGCTTGTTGTCGAACACCTTCGTGGTCACGTATAGCTCGTTGCGCGAGTCGTTCCAGCCCAAGATGTGGCGGATCTGCATCGAAGCCGAATTCATGCCGCCGCGCGGCACATCGTCGCCGGCAAAGCCATGCACCGAAAAGAGTTTTGAACTGGGAATGGCGTACACATCGAGCGGCACCGCCGACCAATCGTCGTCAAATCCGTCGATGGTCGGCACATGTGTATCGGGGAACTGCACGGCGAGGAAGAAATCGCCCGGGGGCTCGTGCGCCCCAGCGGCTAGGGCAAAGGCCAACAGGGCAATTGCCGTCAGGCCACAGGTGAAAAGACGCTTCATAGCTACCTCCTTCGGGGTAGGTGGACGATGAACGATAAAGTGCAAATGTAGTCAAATGACTTGCCAAATACAACCAACTATTGCAAGCCTGCGTATAGCGTGACAAAGGTCTCGGTCGTCGTTGTGGCCTCGGCCTCGGCAAACGCCTTGCGCTCTACCACAAAGCCGGCCAACACCTGGATCCGGTAGCCCAAATAGGCCGACTCGGTCGCCAACTGCAAGGCCCAGCTCAGGGAGTCGAAATTTTCCATATCGCGGTCGAAGTCGTTGAACAGCGCGTACTCGACGCCGGCCTGTACCCGCGTGGCCTGCAATAGTCGCGTTTCCAAAAGCAGCGAGACCAGCTCCAGCAGCGTCGTGCGCTCCTCTTGGTCAAACAGCGACCGGCTCTGCTGACGCCATTCGCTCTTCCAGCGCGGCACTAGGGTCAGGCCGCGCCAAGTGCGGCGATAGCTGGCCTTGTTGACCAAGCCGAGGAAAAAATCCGCTGCATCGCGCTGCCGCTGTGCGAAGAAAACCCCGTGCAGCTTGCTCATCACCAACAGCGCGTCGCTCGTCAGACTGTGGCCGACGAATAGCTGATGCACCCAAGCATCGCGCGCCAACAGCGGGTCGTCGAGGTGAACGAGCTGGCCGCCGCGCAGCGTGTTGTCCGGCTGCCACTGCAAAATTGGATCGGGAATGTCGTCTTGCACCAACTGGCTCATCTCGAAGAGCCGCACCCGACCTACCCGCGGCCACGCCCGCTCGTAGCTTAGCTGCAAATACGTGCTGTGGTTTTTGCGGTCTGCCGAAATCTGCTCCTCGCGCAGGGCACCTACCTTGAGCTGCCAGTGCCTGCTCAGAAAGATGCCCCCATAGACGTTGAAGCCTTGTTGATCGCGGCGGTAGGGGTAGTCCGGCTCGGTGTCGTTTTCGTATAGATCAACCCAAAAGTTGTGGTTCATATCCACTCCGAAGAGGAACTCCGGCCGATCGACTAAGAAGCGGAGGAAAGGCTCCTCGTAATCCGGCACGGCGTTGGCCTTGACCCGGTTGTCGTTTTGGTTGAAGTCGGGCACTAAGTCGTTGTTGAGGTCCCAACCGGGGAAGACCAATCGGTCATTCACCAAAAAATCCGCACGGAATCCATCGGGAAAGCGGTCTTGATCGTCGTTGTCTTCCACTAAGTCAAAGCGGTTGCCCTGCCGGGCGTAATCGAGGCCCGAGGTGGTGGTGACAAAGGACTGGGTGTTGTAGCGCGGGTCAATCGAATACACTTCCCCAAACAGCGACAACCGCCCCAAGTTCTTGCTCAGGTTCACCATCCACGCCGGCGCACTGGGCCGACCGCCAATGCCGGCCGAGGAGGTGTGCGTTTCCTCGGCGACATTGGGATACTTGCGGAAGCCCCAACTCAGATCGTATTCGCCATACAGGTCGAAGCCAAGCACGTCTTCCACCTTGAGCGTGGCGCCGGCGACCGCTGTGGCCGTCGGCAGCCCGTAGGCAAAGCGGACCGTGCGCAGATTGGATATGTCCTGCACATTGCCCTCGGCCTGCGCCACCAGCAAGAAGACCGGGTCCTCTACATCCGCCCCGAATACGTCGCCCAAGCTGATGGAGCGCTCACCCGTCCAACTAAACGCGCTCGATGGCCGACCAACCGTTACAAAGCCGCCACCCTCTCCCAACTGCTGGTCCGAACTCATCCAGATCTGGTAGTCGTTGGCCAGCACGAGGCGAAATTCCACCGCCGCGATCTCGGACTTATCGGCCGAGGCGCGGTTGACAAACGACGCGCTGTCAAAGTCGTAGAGCAGGCTGATTTGCCCGTTGCCATCGGCGGTGAGAAACCCCTGTCGCTCCAAGCCGCCGCTGATCACCGGGCCAAAGCGAATGTCGCGGCCCGACTCCACTGTGCCGTCGCGGTAGGTGATAATCACGTCCGAGGCATCGGGGAAAAACGCGGCACCGCCGCGGCCATCTTCCGGCGAGTCGTCCCGCAATGCGATCGCGATCTGGGAGATGGTCGCGTTTTGCTGCTCGTTTAGCCCGCCTTTGTACAGGGTTTCTACGAGCTGGTCCGACTCGCTGTTGGTCTGGTGGGCGTTGGCCGCGTGAAGGCCCAACTCCACGAAATCCCCTAGCTGGGCCGCAAACCGCCCTCCCACGAGGGAAGTCGCGTCCGTAAAGCGGCTCTCTTCCACTTGCAAGCCGCGCGGGCCGGTGATCAGGGAGTGGAGAAAGGTCAGTTGGTATTTGTCGGTGGCGAGGTCGATCTGCAAGCCGTTCAGGCGCGGCTTGGAAAACGACAGCGGCGTCAAGGTCGTCCGCAGGTTGTTGCTCACCGTCAGGGCGTAGTGATATTGGCCCTTGTGATCGCCGGCGATGACCAGTTCGTTGAACCACTGCGCGAACCGCTCGGTCTTGAACAGGGAGCTACCGGCCTCTTGGGGCCGCGTCTGCGCCGTGTTGAAGATCAGCCAGCCCTGGGTCAGATAGTTCCCGTACAGGTCGTAGAAGTAATCGCCCTCCAAGTCGATGTTCACGTAGCGCTGATACGGCAGCCGAGCGCGGTTGGTGTACTCCCACTGCCGCCACGGGTATTCGGCGAACATCACCTGCGGCACGTACCAGCGCCGCAGGGCCGGGTCGAGCGCGTCGAGGTACACCTCTGGGCTTTGCGCTACTTCTCCACCGTAGGCCCCATCGGCAAGGGCGAGACCAAGCAATGCGGCGCAGAGGAAGGCCAACGGCTGTCTTATTGCCCCGCTCATTGTAGCTAAGTCCGTCGAGCTGCGACCTTAAAATTGGTACGAGTAATACAGCGCTATGCCGCGCTCTTGTGCATAGGCTGCAACATCGGGCGATGAAATCATCTGCGCGACCAAAACGGCATTTCGTCGAGATATTGGCGGTCTTTTAGGTGCTCGTCGGTCGTCTTGTTACGTTTTTCTGTGATGCGATCCTGCGTCACCTCAAGCTCCCGATCCATGCGAATTTCTCCTTTTCGGGATTAATGTAGCCCGGATCGCGCCGGCCGGCCCCGGCCGCAAATAGAGGACGCTATAAAGCACCGGCCGGCCGTGCTACTCAATGGCTCGCCCGAGCCCGATATAGCCGGCCAGCCACTGCGGCGTTTCGGCGGACTCATGGTAATACCCAAGACAATTGATTGAATTATGGCGATATCGGTTTCAAATCAAGTTCTTCAGTTACATCGTCCCATGAAAAAAACACTATTGAACCTACCATCGCACCATACTCGCCAAAAGAGGAATATCCTCTAAGAATACCCACAATTTGAACAGTGTCGTTTTCATCTGGGACAGTATATATTGGAGAACCACTGTCACCGCCAATAATACCTACATCTGATCCGTTCGCATTAGAAGCAATGCTTACATAAAGATAGGAACCTTGTCCTGCTGCTCCATCTCCTATCAAAAACTTTGTACTAACAACACGAAGGTCTTCATGAACACCTGTCACCGACCCCGTCAGGTTAACCTCAAGTCCCTTTGTTGGTCGCCATGAACCAACCACCTTGTACATATTGTTACCTCTTCCACGAATAGTGAGCGGGGCTACCGTTTCTGTATACTCACCCTGACCAGTGTCAAAACAGTACGTTTTATCCTCATACCGCCATGTCACTGAACACCCCAGCGTGTTTGAGCGTGGGTACGCAATGAAAGCAGCGTCTGCAACGACAACTTTTCCTATTCCCTCTGTCCGTATATGAGGCATCTTAAACACTTTTCCGAGGATACCTCTAACGTTATAGTCAATCACATTCCAATCATGCGAGAAATACGTGTTATCAGGAGTTTGATACGGCAT
The DNA here is from genome assembly GCA_958295495.1 of uncultured Latescibacterota bacterium. GTDB lineage: Bacteria > Latescibacterota > UBA2968 > UBA8231 > UBA8231. The sequence continues at coordinate 2,996,006 of OY282352.1, read as the reverse complement.
TTCGTCTCCATCGGCACCATGACCGGACATCACAAACCCTCTTGTCCCATCAATTGTTTCAAGACCGCCAAGCGTGATGGTTGTACATCCAAATGAAGCTTGACCTTGACGAATCACCTTATCGCCACCCACAGGAACACGCCGATTGGGAGCATCCCGGCAGATTTCATACGGCGGCTCGGGAACAGCAACGGTTTCCGGATCCTGTTGTGCTGGTGGTCGTACAAATATTCCGGCTGCAAATTCTGAACAGGTAGTATCAATACATGCATAGTAGTTGTACTTCGTCGTTTTGGTGACGGTTGGTGCAGCGGCGGTTATTGTTTTTGTAACTGACGCATTTGCGTTGATTGTTCCTGTCGCCGCTGATGTGGGGAGGCGGGTTCCTCCTCTCGTTGGCGTGATGGTTGTACTTGTATGTTGATAGAAATGAACGTTCTTTGAATTTGCAGAGGTTGCACCATTGTTTTGCACCGTGAACTGTATGGTAATTGATGCACCTGATATGGTAATTGATGGATCTGATTCCGGGTTGGTCGCTGTTACGGTGATGTCTGTGATAGTGATGTCTTCTGCTGTTTCCGGTTCCTGCTCCGGCTCCCGTGCTGTCGGTTGCACCTGGATGGTTGCAGGTTCTGAACAGGTGTCATCGATACAGGCATAGTAGTAGTACCTCGTCGTTTCGGTGACGGTTGGCGTGGTTGTTGTTATTGTCTTTGTGGTTGATTCATTTTGGTTGAGTGTGCCTATCGTTGACGTAGAAAGGTGCGCTCCTGCTGTCGGATTGCTTGCTGATGTCCGGTGACGGTAGAATTTGAGTGTTTTGGTTGTTGATGCAACGTTTCCGGTGTTTGTGATTGTTGTCGTGAGGGTGACCGTTGATCCTGTTATTGTTGCTGTTGGTCGTGTAATAGATATAGCCTCTTCTTCCTGTTCCCGTATTCCGGTAATCGTGACGTTGTCAACCGCTGCAGTGTCTCCGGTTGCAACGAACGATAGACGTGCATTGTTTCTGCTGTCTATGGTGATCGTTTCTGTCTTCTGTGTGCTGTCGTTTGTATATTGTTTGATCGTTTCGTTGTTTATTTGTACCGCCAAGCTACTGTTTGTTGTCCATCGTTCAAAGGACAGTGTCACCTCGTCATAGTTTGCAAGGTTGATTTCCTGGTTTTTGGTAAAGGCACACCCCCAAGCACAATTTTGTGCACGTGCAGTGGTGTTGTTGTCTTCTTCGTATGCAAGCCATCCTTCTGAGAAGAATGCAAGAGATGTCCATTCTGTGAGACCGTTTTCGAAATTCTCTGAGAAGATTGTTGTTTCTTGTTGTTGTTTCGCTGCCTGTGTTTGCACACCGTCTGATGCTTCTATGTATATAGGTACTCCTGGGAATTTTTTGTTGAGCAGCTCTGCTATGTTCGTGCTGCCGTGTGTGTTGTGGTAGGATCGTTCGATGCCGAGGTAGAGGTGATCCTTTCCGTGTATCTCCAAGATTCCTGAGAGAAGAACCGGTACGTCGTTGAGCAGCTCTGCTATCTCGTTGTCTTTGTGTGCTGTTTGCAGTATTGATGCCCACACGATGTCGGTAACTGCAGGAAGATCCATGGTTTGTTGTGGGAGTAGAGGGAGTCCTTCCTCTCCCGGTGCCGGGAAGAGAGTTGGTAGTTCTGTGTCGGTACTCTCAGGGAGATCGTATGCCTGCACGTGCATCAGGGGAACTGAAATGATGAGTACACTGAGTGCAATACCCATGCAGTGCAGGTAGGTGTGGATTGATTTCATGGGTGAAATAGTATCATATATATGGTGCTTTGGCAAGTTTTGTGGGCGATAGGGCCGCTAGTCAATGTCAAGTTCTCCAGCCTAGTACGCCACGCCCACCATCCCATTCGCCACTTCGCGGCCCTTGTCGGTGTCCCAAGCGAGTTGATAGAGGTACAGGCCGGGCGGCACGAGTGCGCCCTGTTCGTCGCGCCCGTTCCAAGTTTGGGCAAAGCGACCGCTGCCGCTGCTCGCCGCGATTTGCCGCACTAGTCGGCCGGACAGGTCGTAGAGCCGCAAGCGGATCGGCCGCGGGCTCTCCAAGTCGCGCAATTCATACCCAATGGCGACGTGGTCGTTGACGCCGTCGCCATTGGGCGTAAAGGTCGCTGGCATGGCCTGCACCCGGCTGATGAGGCCGCCGCCCATGGGCGTACGCACCGATACTACGTCGCCGCCAAAGCGGAACGTCGCGTTGCCCGGGGCGACCTGCTGCTTGAGCTCGGGCTCGGCGCTGTCGTACACCCAGCTTCTGAAGTCCGCGCCAAAGCGCAAGACCTTGGCGTCAAAGACCACCTCAATCCGCTTCTCATTGTCGCGCGGCCCCACCAAGCGGTCGAACGCGACGATCAGGCGGTCGTCCTCAATCTCGGGCGGAAAGCGGTCGCGGATCTCCTCGCCATCGATGAGCACCGAATGCACCCGCTCCACCGGGATCTGGGTGAAAATCTCCAGCCGGTCAAAGCCCAAGTCGCTGGCGCGCAAGACCGGGCGCACCACATAGGTGAAGGTTTCGGCCGCAAAGCTCTCCGTGGCGATCGGCCAGATCTCCCCAACCACCTCTTGGGCCACTGGATCCTCGGAAAACAGCAGGGATATATGGTCGATGCGCGGGGCCACGTCGCCGCTGGCGAACAGGACAGCCTCTAGCTGGAAGTAGCGCGCCGGACTCGGCGAGAGCACGGGCGTGCCGTCCTGCCACAAATCCGCCGCCAACTCGGCCTGCCGCAGCCCAGCCGCGAACTCATAGGGCGCCGACCAGAGGCTCCAATGCTCTAGGTCGTAGCCCAACTCCACGTCGTCCCACCGCCGGCGACCGAGCTGAGTCAGGTATTCGTCGAGGGTCGATACTTCGAGGGTGCCGGTCGGGCCGATAGTGCGATAGACGTTGGGCTGCGGCGCGTTGCCCGTGCGAGTGCGGAGTAAAAGCTGGGTCCCCTCAGGCACCTCGCCTTGCCAGCGAATTTTGCTCCAAGCGACCTCGCGGCCAAAATCCATGATCGGGGTGCGGTAAGTAGTACGGGTCACAAAGCCCTCGCCATAGACTTCGAGTTCGGCGATTTCCCAGTCGCGCTCGGGGTCGAGCGGGCGAATGGCAATCCACTTGAGGTCGCGGGTGGGAAAGCGCAAGTCCACCACCACGTCGAGGCTCTCGCGGTTGCGCGCCAAGATGTCAAGGGCCGGGTCGTTGGGCGCGCCCAAGGCCGCGTCGATAACCATGTACCACCGCTTGCCGCGCTGGCTGCGGTCGAAGTTGCTGTCCCAAAACGGCGCGGTGTGGTCGGCCACGCCGATTTCGTACCAAGCCAAGTAGTTGTCCTCAAACCCGGGCCGGGGGAAGAAGCGGATGCGGTTGATAGGCAGCTCGGCCCCCAAGTGAATGACGTTGTTTTTGACCACGCCGGGGTTGTTGCGGCCGGCCAAGCGCGGCGGCTCGGGCACCCGCACCAGCATGGCGGTCGTCGGCTCGCCGTCGATGAGAAACTGCAAGGGCTGGGAGTCGGTTACTAAGTGCGTGCCGCCGTAAATGCTGGCCGTGTAAAAGTGCCCTTGGCGCTCCTTGATTGACCGCGCCAAGTTTTCGCTCGGGTCGATGTACACCGGGCGCAGGCCGCCTTCGACAAAGTCGATCAAGGTATCGACGCCCGCGGTGTTGAAGCGCACACTGGCCTCTTCGGCGACTGCGCCAATGGTCACCTCCTCGACGATGCGGCCCTCGGCGTCGAGCAGCACGTACGAAGCCGTCTGCTCGGCGACCAGCGCCTGCCAAGAATTGCCGTCCGCGCCGCCGAGGCGGAACTCGCCGCGGCCCCAAGCCCCAGTAGTTAAGACCGCTATTAGTAAACCTAGCCGCTGGAACATGATTGTCTCCTCGTTAGAACGCTACGCATACCGGCCGCACCATCTGCCCGCTGCGCGCATCCCCTTGCACCTCGATCCCCACCAAGTAGATGCCGGGGGCGACGCGCCGGCCCCGCTCGTCTGTGCCGTCCCAATGCACGGCGGCGTACGCGCCGTTTTGCCCCTCGGCATCAAAGAGGCGGCGCACCCGCCGGCCCCCCACATCCCACAGGTCAATCACAATCCGCGCTTTGCCGATGACCGCCAGCACCTCGAAATTCACGTCGAGGACCTCGTTCACTCCGTCCCCATTGGGCGTCAAAACCTCGGTGCCGAGGGCGAAGTGGCCAATCAAGCTGCCCTCGTTCACCGCCCGGCTCAGCACGGTCGTCCCGGATTCGGTCGCCGCGTCGCCTTCGGCCAACAAGGCCGCGTCGCCCGGGGTAATGCCCTGAAAGGCATCCTCTGCTAGCAGCAGGGCGCGGCCGCCAAAGCGGGTGCTAAAGGCCAGCACCCGGCTGACGAAGTGGATTTTCAGCACGGCGTCGTGCTGGTCTATGGCCGGGAAACCGACCGCAAAGCGCTGGTCGTCCATGGCGGTGATCGCGACCTCGCCTTCGGTTGCGACCCCATCGGCGACCGCAAAGGTGTGGTCGAGCACCTGTTGGCCGCCAGCGTCGATGATCTCGATCCGCTCGACGCGGCTGACGCGACTCGGGGTAAACACCTCAAAGCTGTTGAAGCCCTGCACGGAATCGCTCTCCATCACCGCTCGCACCGCGTACACAAAGGGCACGTCCGCAGCGGCCGGGACCTCGCGGGGGAAGATCTCGCCGATGAGGGCGTCGGCCAGTGGCGGCGAGGAAAATTCGAGGCCGATTTGCTGGAGAATGTGGCTTGCTTCCAAGTGCTGGCTCTGAAATTCCACGCGAAATTGGAAGTAGCGGCTGGGGCCGGGCGAGAGAATCTGCGTGCCCGCGGCCAACTCCTCCAGCGCATAGGGCGAGGTCCACGGGCTCCAGTTTGCCAAATCGTCGCGCACCGAGCCGCGCTCCCAATCGTCGCCCTGACGCCCGCGCTCGGGCAGCTTTAAGTACTCTTGGCGCAGCAGCGGCTCGCCCGGATTGGCTGCGGACAGGGGGATCTCGGGGGCGTCTTGCAGGGCCACCTGCTTGCGGGTGTACGCCAAGGGACTGGGGTCGTGGCCGCTGCGGGTGCGCAACTGCATGTCGGCCATGTCCGCAGCACCTACTTGCTCCTGCAAGGTGCGGACGAGGCCCCAATTGGCCGGGCGGCCCATGTCGATGATCGGCGAGATGTAGCGCGCGGTCGGAAAGAACCCTTCGCCAAAGACTTGGAGTTTCTCGATTTCAAAGGGAATGGCCGACGTGGCCCGCAGGCGGATGAAGCGGATGAAGCGCGGCGGGTCAATGGACACTTGGGTGATCCGGTCGCTGTTGTCGTTGCGCCCGATATATGTTTCCCAGATGGGGTTGCCCGAGCTGGTCAGCACCAAGCCGTCGTTGATCTCCACTTCAAAGTTTTTCAAAAAGTCGTTTTGAAAGGGGGTGCCGGGCGAGGGAAAGACCGTGTTGCGCGGGAAGAAGCGCAGCCGGTTGACCCCAAAGCGCGCGCCCAAGTCGAGAATGAGCTGGGTCCCCAAGATGTCGTCCCCTTTGCGCTCAAATGCCTGCCCGGTCGGCTTGGCCGCGAGCATGTCCTCGAAAATCACCTGTAACTGCAAGGCGGTCAGGTCAAAGACGGTGGGTGCGCGCAGCGAGCCGCCGCGCTCCAGCACCTCGGTGGCCAGATTCTGCTCGGCACCCACCCGCCACGGCAGGATGCTGCCCGGAAAATCCGCGCTGTCAAACTCGATCAAGTCGGCCGGCGCATGGCCTATTTCGGTGATGTTGGGGTCGAGAAAGGAGCGGTGCTCGGGCCGAATCGTCGAGATGCCCTCGGCCCCTTGGACCCGCCCGGTCCACGAGATCTGACCATCCTGCCCGATGAGCAGGGTTTCCTTGGCTTCGAGGGCTTGGACCAGACACGCGACGAACCCCACCACTAAGAGTGTGCCGCTCATAGCCTCTCTCCCCTAGGCGTCGTTTGGATCAAGTTCATAGCAGACAGGACGGGAAGCCGGCTTGGTGATAAAACTTAGGGACAGCACTTGACGCAGGTGCCCTTTTAGACATATAGATTTGCTTCACAGTGCAGCACCGAAAAATTTAGGTTGAGATTGTTGGGCAGCAACCAATAAACTCAACATCGGGCTGTACTTCAACCTATCTCTTGGCTCGCGGAGAACAGCTATGGCGACCGATATTGCAGTCGAAGAACAACGAGCGAGGCATTTGATCGCTCGAGAGACTATCGATGCCATTGTCCAAGCTATTGCCGATCGCTTTTCGCCCAAGCTCATCATCCTGTTCGGCTCATACGCCTCTGGTCACCCCACGCCCGACAGCGACCTCGATTTATTGATTGTCATGGATACCAATCTACTCCAGCACCAGCGGGCCACGTCGATCCGACTGTTGTTCAAACCCGTGCCCTGTGCCTTGGATCTGTTGGTCTATACGCCCGCAGAAGTGGCCTATTGGAACGGTACGGTAAACCACATTGTCACCGCAGTATTTCAACAGGGCAAAGTAGTATATGAACAACCAGCACCTCGAACTGGCCCAGCACTGGCTGCGAAAGGCCGATAACGATTTGGTCACCGCCCGGCAGACGCTTTTGCTGTCCGGCGGACCGACTGATACGCCCTGCTTTCACGCCCAGCAGGCCATTGAAAAGACTTTGAAAGCGCTGCTGACCGCCGCCCAAATCCCTTTTCAGCGCATCCACGATCTGAGCCGACTGCTGGACCAAGCCCTCCCTCTATTGCCCGCTTTGGAATCCTTCAGAGAAGGTTTAGCCGCCATTTCCAACTATGCGGTTGACACGCGCTACCCCGAAATTACTTCCGATCCCACCCGCCGAGAAGCCGTTGGAGCCCTAGCCACCGCTGAAAAGGTGATGGCGATGATTCGCGCTGAGATCGAACCTGACTAAACGCGCAAGAAGGCTGTCATCGAACAGCCACCTAGCCTGATTCGACGACTATCCGCGGATTTTCTTCTCTAGGGCGTATAGGCTCAGCAGGAACGGCGGATAATCTCGTAGCAACTAGAGTTTATCACCGCGAAACCGCAGTAGGCCGACTCGACGATCCGCACCAGCCGCGTTTAGGACATGGCCTATTTGGGTGAGAGGTGCTCAACCAAGACGTCCCTTTCCATTTGGACGCGCGCGGCGATTTTGGCGCGCTGCTCTTGGTGCTGGTACTGGGCAAACGCTTCCCGTGCGGCCTCTTCCGCGCCCAGCAGCCCGTGGAGCTTACTCAGGAAAAAATGCACCCGGTAGTCATCCGGGGTGGTCTCAGCCAGCGCGGCCACGCAGACGAGGGCCTCGCGGTAGCGCCCCTGCCAGAAGAGCAGCTTGCCCAGCCCCCACAAGTCGGTGCTTGAACCGGGCCTTTCCGCCAAGGCGGCTTCGAGCTGCTCTTCCGCCTTTTGCATGGCTTCCTCCCCGACCAGCCCTCGCTGCCGCCACCAGCCCTCCACCCTTGCGCGACCCAACTCGCCGCGGCGGCGGTCCCTCTCAATGAGGAGATCCGCCAGCCCCAAGGCCGCTTGCCGCGCATAGGTCTTTTGCTCCAACAACTCGACGTAGGCCGCAATCGCGGGTTCGGCCCGGCCTTCGGCCTCGTAAATGCGCGCTAGCTGGTAGCGGGCCCGGCTGCTATCGGGACGCAACACCAGCAAGTCGCCGTAGGACTGGGCCGCACTCGGCAAGTCGCCGCTCAGGCTATGGGCGTCGCCTAAGCGGCCCAGCAACGCGGCGGGATCACCCCCTTGATCGAGCAGGGTCTGGTAGAGGCTGACGGCTGCGGCTGGCTGCCCGGCAGCTACATAGCAAGCCGCCAGCAACTCCTGCGCTCGACGTTCTCCGGGCCAGCACACCAACAGCTCGCGGTACGCAGCAATGGCCTTGCCGTGCTCGTGCTTTGCGCCATAGAGCGCTCCGAGCGCGTAATAGGCGGCGGGAAAATCGACTCCTGCCGCGACCGCACTCCTGTACTCGCGCAGGGCGTTGGCCCGCATGCCCTGCTCCTCGTATGCGTGGCCCGACCAGTAGTGCTGCTCTCCTTGCGACCTCCCATCGCACGCATTGAGACCGATACTGAGCGCGATTAGGACCGCGGCCTTTGACAAGACGCGACGCCGGTGCATCTAGTTCAGCCCCGCGTAAATGGTCACAAAGGATTCGTTGGTCGTCCGCGCCTTCTGCCCGGTGAACTGCTTGCGCTCTATTTTCATGCCGGTCAGGGCGCGGAGCTTGTAGCCGAGGTAGTTGGACTCATTGCTGAACTGGACGGCCACGGTCACCGCGTCGAAGTCGTTGGCATCGGCGTCGAAGTCGTTGAAGATCGCGTACTCCACGCCGGCTTGGAGCTTGGTCACCTGCAAGACCTGCGTCTCCACCAAGCCCGAAAACAACTCCATCAGGCTGGTGTGACTGTTGAGCGAGAGCAGGCTGCGGCTCTGCTTGCGCAGCTCGCTTTTCCAGCGCGGCTCCAAAGACCACGCCCCGAGCTGGAAGCGGTAGCTCGCTTTGTTGATCAGGCCGAAGAAGAAGTCAGAAGGCGTCAAGCCGTACTGCTGCCGCCGGGCCTTTTCCATCTGCTGGTGGAAGTAGAGCCAGTGCATTTTGGTGGTCAAAAAGAGCGACGCCACCTGTAGATTGTGGCCGACAAAGAGCTGGTTGACCCAAGTGTCGCGCGCCAACAGGGGGTCCTCAACCTTGGTCAGCTCGCCGCCGCGCAGGGTATTGTCCGGCGCCCACTGCAACAGCGGGTTGGGAATGTCGTCCGCGACCAACTTGCTCATCTCGAATACCCGCAAGCGACCCAACCGCGGCGCATCGCGCTCGTAGGTGAACATCAGGTAGTTGCTCTCGTTTTTGCGCGCCGAGGAAATCAGCCCCTCGCGCAGCGCGCCCACCACCAAGCGCGCCCGCGGCGTGATGTCGGCCCCGAGGTGGATGTTGAATCCGCGGTGATCCCGGCGATACGGATAATCTGGCTCCTCGTCGTTTTCGTATTGATCGACCCAAAAGTTGTTGTTCATGTCAACGCCAAAGAGGAACTCGGGCCGATCGACGTAAAATCGCAGAAAGGCCTCCTCGTAGTCCGGCTCGGTATTCGAGCGCACGAACGTGTCGTTTTGGTTGAAGTCGGGCACGAAGTCGTTGTTTTGATCCCAGCCCGGAAAGACCTGCAAGTCGCCGCTAAGAAAGTCGAAGCGCACGTTGTCCGGGAATTTGTCCTGATCGTCGTTGTCATCGACCAAATCGACCAAGCCGCGCTCGTTGTCGTAGTCGAAGTCGCCGGTGCCCGAGGTGATGAAGGTTTGGGTGTTGTAGCGCGGATCCATGCTGTAAAACTCGCCGAAGGCAAAGTAGGGGGCGGCCTTTTTGGACGCGTTGACCATCCAAGCAGGTGCCGAGCGCCGGCCGCCAATCCCAGAGAATGCCTCGTGGGTCTCCTCGAGCACATTGGGGTATTTTCGATAGGTCCAACTCAGGTCGTACTCGCCATACACGTCAAAGCCCCGCAGGTCCTGCACCTCGACGCTGCCGCCAAAGATGTGGGTGGCCGTGGGCAGGCCGTACTCAAAGCGGATGGTCTGCAAATTGGTGATGTCTTGGACATTGCCCTCGGCCTGCGCGACGAGCAGCAAGACCTCTTGGCCGTCGAGATTGATCTGGCGGTCCGAGGTCATCCAGACCTGGTAGTCGTTGCCCAGCGTCAGTAGGAATTCGACCTCGGCGATTTCGTCCTTGGCAAAACTGGCCCGATCGACAAAGTCCGGGCTGTCAAAGTCGTACACGAGCCGCATCTCCTCCGGCCCGTTGGCCGCGACAAAGCCCTGCTGCAAGAAGCCGCCCTCGATAACCGGCTCAAAGCCAATGGCCTTGCCCGATTCCACCGAGCCGTCGCGATAGGTGATCTGCACGTCCGACGCATCGGGAAAAAACGCCGCGCCGCCCACGCCATCTTCGGGCGAGTCGTCGCGCAGCACGAGCTTAATGAGCGAGATGGTTTTGTTTTGCCCGATGGTCAACGAGCCGGCGAATGGGTTGCCGGCCTGCTTGTCGAGCAAGGTGTGCGACTGGTGGGCGTTGGCCGTGTGCAGTGCAACTTCCGCAAAGTCGCCGAGCTGGGCCCCCAACCGCCCGCCCGCCAAGATGGTGTTGTTCGTCCGCAGGACCTCGCGGTCCCCGGTCGAGCCGCCGCCGGGGTTGCTCAGCCGCGAAAACAGAAAAGTGGCTTCGTAGCGGTCGGTAGCGAGGTCGAACTGCACGCCGTCCATGCGGGCCTTGGCAAACACCATCGGCGACAGGACCGAGCGCAGGCGGCTGCTCGCCGTCAAGGTGTAGAAGTATTGGCCCTTGTTGTCTTGCGCCACCACGACTTCGGAAAACCAGCTCTGGAAGCGGGAGGACTTGAACAGCACGTTGCCGAACTGCTGGGGCTTGCTCTGCGAGTTATTGAAAATCAGCCAGCCGCGGGTGAGGAAATTGCCGTACAGATCGTAGAAGTAGTCGCCCTCCAAGGTCGTTTCCACGTAGCGCGCATAGGGGGTGCGCGCATAGTTGGTGTATTCCCACTGCCGCCATTGGTACTCGCTGTACAACTCCTGCGGCACGTACCAGCGGCGCACGGCCGGGTCGAGCGCGTTCAGGGACACCCCCGGGCCTTGGGGCGCGAGACGGGTCTGGTCGCCGAGTTGCAAGCCCAAGCGCGTCCCATACTGGCCCTGCGCCGCGGCCGGCGCGCCGAGCGCACTCCACAACAGTACGAGACCGCAAATTCCGGTCTTTGGTCTCACAGCAACCTCCCTTATTCCTAAATTAATGGACCACGGCGATGAGACGGGTGCGGGTCGTCCCCCCAACCCCTTCTGCATCTGCCTCCACTGCGAGCTGACACAAATACAACCCCGGCGGCACCACCTGCCCGGCCTCGTCCCTCCCGTCCCACCTAAACTGCTGCGGCCCGCCGGTCGCCAGCCCGGCTAGCTGTCGCACCGGCTGTCCGGCCAGCGTGTACAGGTGGATGGTCAACGGCCGCGCAGCTTGGACGCGGAACAGGGAAAAGCCGATCTCCGCAGCCTCGTTGATCCCGTCGCCATTGGGGGTAAACGGATTGGGCGCGATGGTAATATCGTCGATGGTGGCCCGCGCCCCTTGCGCGCCAATCGACAAGCTCTTGGAAGGACTCAAGGCGGTCGCGTCGCCCCCGTCGGCCACCTGCCAAGGCGTTGCCGGCTGGCTTTGCCGCACGGCGACCTGCATCCGCGTCCCTTGCAGATAGACCCGCCCAGCAAAGCGCACGCGCAAGAGCCGGCCGCGACCCACCACCCAGCCCCGCTGACGGCCCAGCCGGCCGTAGCCCCGCTCGTCGAGGCTGTCGCCGGCCGCGTCAAAGGGCACCTGATCGCCCAACCCAACCACCTTGCGGAAGTAGCGCACCGGCCCCTGCTCGGCCGCGCTGAGTGCTTCGTAGGCCGCAACGTCAACTTCGACCAAGCTGCCGTTTGCCAGCCGCCGAAAGTAGCGCACCGCGCCCCGCTCGGCTTCGGGCAAGAGGCTGTGCGAGGTAAAGGTCAACAGGTTGCGGTCCAATCCGGTGGGCACCTCGTCGCCGGGGGCGACCGACCGATAGTACACGGGCGCGAGCAACTCGGCCGACGCGCCCTGCACGGTCTGGGGGAATTCCAGCCACAGGGAGTCGCCCGCGGCATGCACCCTGAGCGCGTCGCCCCACTCAAAGGGCGTTGCGGCCAACAACTCGGCCTCGGTCCCCATGGCTGCATCCACGAACTTTAGCGCGAACGGCGGCTCCGCGTGCAAGAGCAATTGGTCGAAGCCCGGGCTGCGCACGTCGGCCGGCTGCTGCAAAAAGTTGGGCTGCACGTAGAGCGCGAAAGTGTCGAGCACCCCGGCCGCGGCCGCGGTCGGCCACACCTCGGCCCGCAGGTGCTGGGCCACTGGCTGGTGGAAGGCCACCGCAATGCGGTGCAGGGCCGGCGCGTTTTGGCCGCTGCTTTTGAGGCGCGCTTGGAGCTGCATGAAGCGCCGCAGGCCCGGGGAAGTGGCCAAGTCCCCGGGTGCCAAGTAGCGCTGGCTCCACGGGCTCCAGCCCGGCCCCACCACCACGGTCGTGTCCGAAGGCCCCTTCAGAAAGCCGGCCAGCGTCTTGTATTCGGCCGCGGTCTTCTCGTTGCCGGTCTTGTCAAAATAGCGGATCTGCTGCAAAAGCTGGTCGCCGGTGCGGGTGCGGATCTCCACGTCCGTGCCCGAGGGCGTGCTCGCCTCCCAGCGAACCGCGCCCAAGGCCACCAACCCCGGCAACTCGATCAGCTCCGACTCCAGTACCACCTCGGCCGACGACCCCTCGGCGAGCAGCATGAGCTCATGATGATACGACCAGAACTGGTTCATGTGGCCGGTGCCGCCCGGGCCGGTGGCCCTAAATCCCGGGGGTACGTGGCCGATGGTGACCATGTCGAGGAAGCGGGTCAGGACCGGCGGGTTTTGAATGTCGGCGATGTCGAGGAAGTGGCCGGTGAAGATATTGCGCTCGCGTTCCTCCGGGCTGATGCGCTGCCACTTGAGATTGCCCTGAGCGTCGCGCTCGCCCGTGGAGGAGCGCATGATGTAGCCCCGGCTGCTGCCCACTAAGCGGGTCTGAGCCAAGCGCACAATGCCCCCCATATCTATGGTCAGTACGTTGGCAGTGGGGTTTTTCGGGTTGCGGATCTGGTGTGAGAATCCAGTGCTGGCGTCGCCGTCGAACGCAAGCAGCGTATTGGTCCCATCGGTCGTCAGCACGTACGAGCCGCCGTTTTCAATCAGATTGATGGACAAGTTGTCGCCCCAGCCGTGCGCTTCGACCTCAGCTAGGCGCGGTAGCTCGCGGCGGTAGAAATCCCGCCGTCCTTGGCGCTGCTCCTCCAAAGCCTGATAGGTAGCCTCGGCCACCGGCTCTTCGCGGCCGGCTACATCGCGCGCAAAATAGACGATATCCCCGCGCTCCGCTTCCGGCAGAGCCTCCCACGCCTCTTGATCAATCTGTTCGGCCCGGCCACCGCGCGTATCCGTGATGACGATGCGGATCGTCTCAATTTTCCGCCCGGTCCACTCGGGCGAGCGGCGCAAGCTCTCTGCGAGCTTCTTGTCGCTGACCACGCCAGTAGCCGGGGGCAGTTCGGGGCTGGTGTGCTCGCTCTCAAAGATGTATTCGCGCTGCGTGGTATTGGGCGCGTCTTGTGGGATGAAGAGTTGGAAGCCGATGCGGCTGTTCGGCTCGTGCAGCAGCGCGCTCTGCCGGTCCGACAGCAGCATGATGAAGCGCAGGAAGGGATCCCCAAGCGACTCATCAACGAACTGGAGCTTGAGCCGCTCCACCGGCACCACCCTCCCCAAGTCCACCTCAATCCACCACTGCTCAATGGGGTCGCGCGGGTCCGGCTCCCAGAACGTGGTGGGGTCGCCATCGAGAATGTTGGCCGCAAGCTGCGGATTGGACCCCACCCGGCTGATCCCGGGCCGAACCCAATAGTCAAAGACCAACTCGTTGAGCGTATTCCGTATGGGCTCGCCGAAAACGTCGAACTGCATGGTGCTGTCGATGGTGCCGATGCGCGGCTCGGGCTTGCTGATGACGATCGGACGCCTGAACCCGGGATCGTCTAGGACGTTGAAGACCGTCCGCAGGGCGTGCGCCCGCACCGAGCCGTCCTCGTGGATGCGCGCCAGATGGGTGGGAATGGACCACCGCTGCCAGTGGTTGGCCCCCTCAACTACGACTTCGTCGCCGGCGATCTGATAGCCCGACTGGGCCTCGGCCCATGCCCAACTCAGGGTTAGGCCGACGAGGATCTGCACGGCGGAGTAGCTCTTCATCGTTCCGCGTTCTCCCTCGCTCGCCAGCGGCCCGCCCTTGCCGCGGCGCTTGCTGAAAAACTACTAGGTAGGGGCAAAACTTAGGGCTGTCAAGAACCTGCCCCCGCAAAAGCGGGGGTGGCCGCGGCCCTCTAGCCATTACCAATCCACGAAGACGGCGACTTGGTCTTTGTATTTGTCCTGCAACTGGCGGATAAACGCGCCGATCCGCTCGTTTTCCCGCTGGCGGCGCAAGCTGGTGGTCGCCCGGCGGCGTGCCTCGGCAAAGGAGTGGATCTGGCTGTCCTCCCGCCGCAGCACTCGGAACACCGCGTACCCGTCCATGCTCTCTAGCGGGCCAACCAACTCACCGACCTCAGCGGCAAAGGCCGCTCGTACCAGCTCGGGATAGCGCGGCTCGTACAGGCGCAGCAAGCGCGTCTCCCAGCCGTGCTCGCGCACCCCGTGTCCCTCAATACCGACGTGCGAGCGCACCCCGGGCCGGTCGAGCAGGTCGGCTATGGACGCACCGGCCTCCAACTCGGCGCGCAAAGCCGCAGCCTCCTCTTCCCCGGCGGTCCACAACTCGTGGACCACCACGGCTTCCTGGGTGCGGTAGCGGCCCTTGTGGGCCTCGTAATGCGCTCGGACCTCGTCCTCACTGGGTACAGCTCCGGCCGTGACCTGTTGGAAGAGTTGATTGAGAATCAGGGCCCGGCGCTGGTGCTCGCGCCACTCGACAAAGGCCGCCGCCTCGGTCCAGCCGCGCTTGCGGGCCTCGGCTTCAAAAAGCCGCACCGGCAGCAGCAAGCGCCCGATCCGCTCGGCGACCTCGTCCTGCAATAGGCCCTGTGCCCCGACCGCCTGCAGGCTGCCCAACCCCTCGGCCACGCTGATCGCGCCGCCCTCATATATGTAGAAGGGGCGATTCAATTCGTCCGCCGTCAGGGGTCGATCCGAGCGCCGGAGCAAGAGGGCCTCCCCCTCTGGATATAGGCGCACGTCGTAGCGGCGGCGGAGGCGTTCAAACTCCTCCTCTTCCCGCGCCCGCAGCCGCTCCTTGCGGAGCTGCTCGGCCACTTCCGCGCTGTAATCGGCGAGCGCGGCCGGGCGATCCTCGACAAAGCGGAAGACCTGATAGCCGCCGGCCAGCGCGACCGGCTCGGCCACCTGCCCAGCGAGTAAACCCGCAAAGACGGCGGGCGGGATCGAGAAACGCCGCACGGCTTGCGTGCGCCCGATCCAGCCAACCACGCCGTCGCCCTGCGAGGCGAAGAGGTCGTTGGCGGCAAAGCGCGCGGCCACTTCCTCAAAGGGCTGGCCCGCGCGCAGGTCGCGCCCGACCGCCTCCAGCTCCACGCGGGTGCGCACCAAGATGCGACTGAAGAGCCGCTCGCGGTCAAACCCCATCTCGGCGAAGGCGCGCTCGACATCCGCGGCTGTGATCTCCACCTGCGGCACAATGACTTGGGCGCGGTAGCGGTCCACGAGGCGCTGCCGCACCATTTCGCGGAGCTGGTGCTCAACCGCCGCGCTGGTGTCGATCCCGAGCGCCCGGGCCTCAGTGAACATCAGCTCCTCGTCGATCATCGACTGCAAGTGCTCGCGGTCGGCCGCACGTCCTTCCTTCAGGCTGCGCAACCCCGGCGGCAGGTGCTCGACAAAAGCCGCGAATTCGGCCTGCTCAATCTCCACCTCGCCGACCCGGGCGACGATGGTCTCGTCCGCGCCGCACCCCGCCAACAACAGGGCCAGCGCACCCCAAAACCTATTCGATAAATAGCGCATCGACTTCCATCACTAGGTCTGCATTCGTGCGTTCAACAGCGCCTGCTGCCGCAGGGCGCGGGCGCACGACCAGCCGATCATCGAGCAGTGCCACCTCCGAGACCGACGCCCAGCGGTCTAAACAGAGGAAATGCCCCAGTGACCTCGGCCCTTCCCGGCCCCATGACAGCGGATTGATACCCTGGTCCCGCAAGTGGAAATCCGCGCTCGAGCCGCCCAAAAAATTGACCACTACTGGGGCCGCCTCGCCGTTGAGCACCGAGGCCGGCCGGCCTTTGACCTCAATCTGCGCTAGGGCTACATTCGCGCTGTACAATGCTGCCATAAGCAAAAATATCCTCATCATCGCCATATAGGTCGTCCCTCTATTATGATGTTGCACACCTTTTGCAAGCGCCCATCATGAGCAAGACAAGTATGAGCAAATTCCTTCAGAAGACAAAACTCGCCGCCTTGAGCTTACTGGGCGGCCTAGCACTCGCCGCCTGTGACTCCGACGAGGGGGCCATAAAGCACGTCCCCCGCAACCGCACCCTCATCCTCGGCCTGCCGCAGATGCGGGATTACGACTCGTTTAACCCCTTTATCGTCGGCACCCAATCCCCGGGCTTCGACTACCTGTTTGAGCCGCTTTACTTCTACAACGCGTACGTAAAAAAAGACCACGTCATACCTTGGATCGCCAAAGGCCACGAGTACAACGCAGACTACACGGAAGTGACGATCCACATTCGCCAGGGCGTGGCGTGGAGCGATGGGCGGCCTTGGACCGCCCACGACCTCAAGTTCACCGTTGACCTGCTCAAAGCCCACGCCCCGGAACTGGCCTTTTCCACCGACATGGCCACTTGGGTCGCCGCGGTCGAAGTCCCGGATTCGCTGACGGCGCGGTTCGTACTCAAAGCGCCCAACCCCCGCTTCGTGTTCTCCTATTTTACCTACAACTTCGGCAACGGCATCCACATCGTGCCCAAGCATATATGGGAGGGCGAGGATCCGGCCTCGTTCAAAAACCTCGACTTGGCCCGCGGCCTGCCGGTCGTTAGCGGCCCCTACCGCCTCGCCCTCTCCGCGCCTCAGCAGCGGCTTTGGGATCTGCGCGAGGACTGGTGGGCCGCCCAAATCGGCTTTCAGCACCTGCCGAGGGTGGAGCGCATCATCTACCTGCCCCAAGGCGACGAGAACAAATGGGTCCAGCTCATCCTCGCCAACCAGATGGACCAGTGCATTGACTTGCGGCCCTCCAACATCAAGACCCTCCTCGACCAAAACCCCAACGTCACCACGTGGTCGGGCCGCCAGCCGCCCTACGGCTATCGGGACTGGTGGCCGCCGGCCCTCGGCTTTAACAACCTAGAGCCGCCCTTTGACGACCCGGACATTCGCTGGGCCGTAAACCACGCCATCGACCGCGAACAACTCGTGGCCAT
Source organism: uncultured Latescibacterota bacterium (assembly GCA_958295495.1). Taxonomy (GTDB): domain Bacteria; phylum Latescibacterota; class UBA2968; order UBA8231; family UBA8231. The sequence goes on along the minus strand of OY282352.1, from coordinate 2,978,913 downwards.
TGGCTGGCAGGGTGCCGGCGAGTACACCCTGTTGCCCTTCCCCCACTTCCCGCCGCTGATGCACTACATCAACCAAGTTCAGGATCTGCTAGCAAAGTATCCAGTGGGGAAACACGACCTAGCCCAGACCGCAGCCATCATGGAGCGCAAGGGCTGGAGCCAGGATGCGGAAGGTATGTGGAACCAGGACGGCGAGCGCCTGAAAATTCCCGTCGTCGTCTTTCCCTCCCTCTTCCAAGACTTCACGCCCGTGCTGGTCGAGCAACTGCGCCGCGCGGGTTTCGACGCCTCCTTCCGCATGTTTTCCGACGCCTATACCCGCATGACCCAAGGCACGGCCCGCGCCTTTGTCATGGGCAACGGCGGCTCGGTGCGCGACCCGTACTTCACCCTCCGGCTCTATCACAGCCGCTACGTCCAGCCCACCGGCACGGCCACTCCGTATTTCTGGCGCTGGCAAAACGCGGACTTCGACCGCTTGGTCGATCTCATGGGCCAGACCGCGCCCGACGACCCAGCGCTCGGGCCGCTCTTTCGCCAAGCCCTAGAGATCTGGCTGGCCGAATTGCCGGCCATTCCCCTGCTCCAGTGGTTCCACCGCATTCCCCACAACCAAACCTACTGGACAAACTGGCCCTCGGCCGCAAACCCTTATATGAACAGTGCCTATTGGGTGCGCTCGTTTTTGATCGTGCTGTTGGGATTGGAGCCGGCCTAGCCCTGAGAAGCTGTCTGGAAGTGTTGAGTTTGTGCCGACACAGGCTCTACCTTAAGTTATTTTGGTCGTTGGTCGTACGCGACCTATGGTATTTGACAGATTAAATTAGGACTTACGCAAAAAACTCAGTTCGGAAAGGAAGATGTTATGAAAGTTGGCATCATTGATATCCTATCGGATCAGGCCCCAAGCACTTGGGGAGATAAACTGCATCTCTTCTCCATTCAAAAGCAGGCGGCGGGCATTATGCCCCAAAGCATCGCTGTTTGGTGCCGTCAGCTCGGCCACGAAGTACACTATTGCACCGCCTACGGGCAGAAAGACCCGCTCCATCTCTTGCCCGACGACCTCGATGTGCTGTTCGTCGCCACATACACCCAAGCCAGTGCCCTTGCCTACGCCCTCTCCAAGGTGTTCCGCCAACGGGGAACGCTGACCGTCATTGGCGGCGCACATGCCCGCTCTTTCCCCACGGACTGCCTGCGTTTTTTCGACTTGGTGGTACACGACTGCAACAAAGGGTTGATAGAGGATATTCTGCGCGGTCACTACGATCCATCGATGGCGATTACCAGCGGGGGGCAACTCACTGATTTCCCGTCGGTTGAGGAGCGGATGCCCTATATCAAAACAGCGTCGTTTCGCAAGGGCCGCCCCTCGCTTTTCAGTGTCGTTTCCATACTCTCTAGCGTCGGGTGCCCGTACACGTGCAATTTCTGCGTCGATTGGAACAACAAGTATTCCCTGCGCTCCAAAGACAGCCTGTGGCGCGATCTCAACTATTTATCGCAGAACTGGCCGCAGTTGTACATCCTCTATAACGATCCCAATTTCGCCGTGCGTTTCGATGAGACCATGGACGTCATTGAGGGCTTGCCGGAAGGGCGGCGCAACCCCTACCTCATGGAGAGTTCGCTGTCTATTCTAAAAAAAGAGCGCTTGGTGCGCTTGAAGAAAACCAACTGCATCTATGTAGCTCCCGGTATTGAATCTTGGATGGACTACTCCAACAAATCGGGGGTCGGTCGCAAACAGGGACAGGACAAACTCGACCAAGTCGCTGAGCATCTGAAAACGCTGGTGGCCTACGTGCCCGGATTGCAGTTCAACCTGATTTTTGGCATCGACTCGGACGCGGGGGCTGAGCCTGTGATGATGACCAAGGAGTTAATCAATCGCGTCCCCGAAGGCTGGCCGTCTCTCTTTATACCTTGTCCGTATGGGGGGACGCCCCTCTATGACCAGCTTTACCGAGAGGGTCGCATCCTGCGAGCCATGCCGTTGGCCTGCTACCTCAGTCCGTACCTGACCATCAGGCTCAAGAACTACGACCCCTTGAGTTATTATAGCTATCTCATCAACCTCCATGAGGCGGTCATATCGAACAATATGCTATGGCGGCGCCTGCGGACGCCCAAGCCCAAGCTCAACCGCCTCCTTCACGTTCTGCGCCATCTGGGACACAGGCATCGAGGCTACTCGGTGCTCCGTCGCATCCATGCGATGCTCGCCTCAGACGCTAACTTCCGGGCTTTTCACGAAGGCCGGTCGGATGAACTGCCCGAGTTTTATCACCGCTTGATGGACCGTCGGCTCGGGCGGTACGACGAACTCCTCTCGCGTGAAGATCGCCGCCCCGTTCTCGAAGAACCGGCCTCTGCACCGCCGTTGGCTGTTGAGCCTGTCGCTCATACGAGTCCGTAATCCGTCGTCCTCCGCGCCCCCGGCGGTCTTTCCGTTGCCCCCATCCAGCGCGTCTTTGGCCCGGTTTATCATACATCCGGGCCAAAGGCCAGTGCCCCGCCCGAGCGGTTTTCAAAACATCCGAATCCTATTCCCGGTCATGCCCGTAAACCCATCGACGACCATCCAGAACCCCCCGGCCACGAACTGCCCCAGCACCATGCCGAGGAAAAACCACCGCGTGGCCTTGTACCCATTCGGGCCGGTGTACTTCAGCACGAGGGCCTTGACCAGCCACGCGAGGAAGATGCTGAACCAGACGCTGTTGAGGATCCAAGTGCCGCTGGCCAGATAGCCCAGCGGGTGGAAGGGCCACCACAAAAGGTGGTGCCGCGCCCAGATCAACAGGGCCATAATCGCCGCGCCGACCCCGTTCCACAACCAGCCCTCCCAATTGGGGCCGGTCGGATTGAGTGCGAAGTTTTGCGCCACGCGAAACGGCTCCTTGGCAAACCACGCCCACGAGCCGTGGTAGTTGTTCGCGCCGTAGTGGTAGCTCAGCACGAGGATTGTGCAAACCCCGCCCACGAGGCCAATGGCCATGGCCAGCCCGATCATCGCGAGGATGCGGCGCTTGTACCGGCTCAGGCCGTGCAACATGCGAATGCCGTTGGCGCAGGGGGCCATCATAAAGACCAGCAGATCGCCGGCCCAAGCGAGGGTCATGCCCGTGCCCAGCACCCCGGCCACTCCAAGGGACGAGGAGCCTACGCTGGAGATGAGAAAGCCGCAACCCGACATACCCTGTACGGCCGCGGCCAAACCGGCTTCGACGATCATCCGCGTCAAGGCCAAAAAGATGACAAACGCCCCGAACAGATAGACGAATACTGCCCACAGCGGCAGGCCGGAGCGCCACAGCCACAGCGCCATGACGGCCAAGCCCAGCGCGACCCCGAGGACCGCCGTGCGGTACGACAGCAACTCCTCGCCATCGGACCGCCCCTCCCGCCGCCACAGGTGCTGCACCACGTGCCATATATGGACGCGCGCCGTCCACAGCCCCAAAAGCACCATGACGATCATCGCGCCCATGGTCTGATGGCTCAGCAGGCCCATGGTCGGCCCCTCAAAGGTGTGGCTGAAGATGTCGAGATTTTCGGTGCTCAAGATGCCGATGCGGGTGAAGAGCACCTCCTCGGCTTTGACCAACAAATAGAAGAACCACAGGCTGAAGGTGATGTTGGCGTTGACCAAATAGGCCAGTCCCAGCCACATGCAGTCGAAGCGCAGGTAAAACCGCACGGCGTCGTGGGCCAGCGGCAGCGAGTAAGCAAAGTTGATGCGGCCGATGAACTCGTAGTAGTGGCTCAAGGCATTGACTCCGTGCAGGACAAACGGCACGGCCAGCCCCAGCCACATCGAGGGATTCTTCAGGAAGGGCTTGACCCGCGAGGGCGTCGCCTCGTCCTCGACCATGCCCAGCGGCACCTGCGTCAGCGGGTAGAGCAGCCGCTCGTGGTCCATCCACTGCCGCCGCAAGATGACCATCGCACATAAGACGACCACGTAGAACGCAGCCATGAACAGGAGCCACCACAAAAGCGGCTCCAGCCAAACGCCCCAAGGGATCGCCGCGCCCGCTGGCAGCCCCTCGTAAAAACCTTGCATGGCCTGGGCGTTGTAGGGAATGAGCCAAGTGGGGACATGCGGGAGGAGCAGGTCCTCCCAGTTGTTTTCCGGGCTGGCAAAGTAGAAAATGCCGGTCAGAATCGGCACGGCAATGCTGACGAAACCCCGCGCGGCAATGGCGGTGGTAATCATCATCATCACCGCGATGCTCAACAACTCAGCGCGGCTGAAGAGCCAGTCCCGCCGCACAAGGCCGAGCAGCGGCTGCACGAGGGCCACGAGCAAAAAGAGCAAAAAAAAGGCGGCCGGCGTCGAGGAATTCAGCCCGAGCTGGGTGCCGTTGAGGACGAACTCCCCGTACGGCAGGCCCACGGCAATCGCGCCGCACAGCACGGCCCCCACGAGCATGGCGCGCCCGCTGATTCCGGCGCGGTCCGCGGATTTTTTCGAGGCATCCACTTGCCAAATTCCTCGCCAAGTTTTCGGCTTTTAACTGCCGTTTAAGTATGTCTCTTGGCCGTCTCCATGTCCACTTAGGCCCCAAAATTGCGGTTGAAATGTATAGTGGGCGATTGTATATTGAATGCCATCCACTAGCTTGCAACGGTTGCAAGTTCGCTCAAACCATCAAAAGGAGAGCAAAAATGAGGCTACTGATCGCGTGCGGTTTTGGCCTAGCCTTAATCGGAGCCGCAAACGCCCAGTTCAACGATCCACCGGCCCTCGAAAATCGCAACGGCCGACTCGGCTTTGAGTTTTACATGCTCGAAGTCCCCGATCCCAGCGCCATGACGGCCGATGCCGACGACAGCGACTGGGGCTGGTTCGATCCCGAATACATCCTCACCATGGATGAGTGGCGCGACGAAGCGGATCGTCCCTTGCCCGAGCGCGACGACTACAACGTCACCACCCTCATGGGCTGGAAGGGCGGCGATGTCAACCGCTGGTACGTGCACATGGAAATTGTCGACGATGTCCTCACCCACTGGGGCACCAACGTCGAGCAATGGAACGCCGACATGATCGAGTTTGCCCTCGATCCAACGGATCACGGCCGCGAATTCGGCACCGGTTGGGTCATGGAATACATCGCCCGCCCGGGCGACATGGTGCCGCCGCAGAACGTACGCTATCGCTGGACTCAGGAAGATAAGCCCCCAGCGTGGCAGGAAAACAACGAGGTCATCGAGTTCGCCATCCGCGTCGATCCGCCCGAAGCCTGGGCCGCTGAAGTGTGGACCGCCGGCGGAACCACGTATTACGAGTGGAACTACGAGGTCAAGAGGTTCATGGAAGACGGCGGGCCGTCGGTCAGCGAGACCTTCCAGTTGGACTCCGTCGCCGGGGAAGATGGCGCGGGCATAGCCTTCGCCCTGTGGGCTGAGGACAGCGAGCCAACCGAAGAAGACGGCGACCGCGCCTCTTCGGTGGTCAACGACATGACCACGCGCGGCCCCGAAGCCTCGGCGCGGCAGTACTACTCTCATGCCCTGCTGCTGCGCGTCGGCGAGTACGCCACCCCAACGGCCACGTCCGTGGAACAGTCAACTTGGGCACAGATCAAGGATTCCTTCCACCGCTAACGCCCTCGGAGCGTCTCGCGAAGACGCTCCAACTTCACACCCAGCGCAATTTCCCTTAGCAGCGCGAATTAGCTGGGCATTCTGTCCACCAACGGTTCCGTAGGGCCTCTTTTCTAGGTCGTGCGACAGGACCGGAATTTCTGCCTACCCGATACGCCCTTCCCCAAAAAGAAGGGCGTATCTTTCTACGTACTGCGAACAGCTTTAGGCGGTGCCACCAGAGGAGCAACAAAAGCACAATGAGTACGTGGGAATACACGATCGTTGCTTCAATGGATATTGCCTGTGGAAGCACCTTCAAGGGCGAGGACCGCTCAGCAGTCGATCAGTACTTGAACAAGCTCGGCACAGATAGCTGGGAGATTATCAACCTCGACTTCACCGGCGTCGCCAAGAGAGCGAAGCCGTCTTAGAGAAGACGTACCATGCACAGATGCTTATGGATCGCAGTGCTCATCTTCCTCGCAAGCGGCTGTGGGCGCTATTTCCCCCAGCCTTTGCGGCCTACTCCCCAACAGGCAGAGGGCATGACCATCAATGACGACGGCTCGGTCACCTATGCGCTCGAGCGGCTGGCTATCACCCTCAAGCCAATGACCGACGCCGAACTCAACCGGCAATTTCCCCAAGCCTCAACCGGCGGCGCCGCTGCGGTCAACCCCTATACCTTTGGCGATTGGGCCGCGCCCGGCGACGACTGGACACCTGCTCGCTTTACGGTGATGAAACTCGGCGTCGCCAACTACCAATTCCCCAAGGTCGTCATCAACCCCCGCAAGGCCACGATCAAAGCGGCCAACAATCAAATCTATCGCGCCCTGAGCTACGCCGAGCTGTACGAATACTATCGAGCGTATTGGCAGGCCAACTCCGGCCAAGGGCGGCTCGAATTCAGGGCGCGCACCGATATTCTCAAGCAAACCATGTTTACCGATGACTTCATCTTCAGCGGCCGCGACGAAGAAGGATACATCGTCTTTCCCCGCTTGGACGACGAAATAAAGCGCATCCAAGTGGAAATTGCGGACATCGCCATCCGCTTCAATTTCGAGAATGAACCCGTGGAGACCATGGACCTCAAAGTCTCTTTCGAGCGCGAGGTGCTCAAGGGAAACGCACCCCATAGCGCGATTCCACTGCACTAATAATCATGCGGCCCCATTGCTCCCTTCCGCTTGGTCGATTTGCCGCCGTCTGCATGATGGTCGGGCTGGGAGCGCGGCTGGGGCTGGCCGAGGTAGAAACATACCACATCGGCCGCGGCGGCTTGTCGTGGGCCTCTCAGGCGGACATCCAGAACGGAACCGTAGGGGTAGAGGGCGCGCTACAGCCTTTGGAGCTGAGCAGCGGCCAGAACCTGATGGAGCTATTGCGGGCCGCAGGTCAGACCTGGCTCAACGGCAGCCCCAGCGACTTCACCAAGCCCGGGCAGCCGCGAACCTGGTCTAACGACGGCCCCTTCAACCAGATAAACGGCCCCCTGCGGCTGGTTGACGGCGACCCTTCCAGCTCGTCAGAAGGCGCGTTCAAAACGACGCGCAGCCAAGCGGGAGCTACGTTTTTTTGGGATCTCGGCGCTCCTTTTCCAATAGACCGCGTGCGCTTCGCGCCAGTGCCCGACGACCCGGATTCGTTTATCAAGGCATTTGAACTGCGGGTGAGCGACGGCCAGCAGTTCGACGAGGTCAAGCGGCCGGTCTATCGCCTGCTGACCCGCGTCGAGGACAACGAGAACTCAGTGGTCGAGCTTTCCTTCAACGCGGTGCAGGGACGCTTTCTCCGGCTCAAGGTGCTCTCGCGCAATCCCTTCAACCTCGCGGAATTCGAGGTGTACGGCGAGGGATTTGTGCCCGTGTCCAGCTATGTCTCGCAGCTACATTCCTTTGGACGGCCCGTGAATTTCGGGCGGCTCGTGGTGCGGGCCGAGCGGCTGAGCCGCAGCGCAGCAGGCGACACCGCGGTCGTCCGCTTGCAGCTACGCAGTGGCATGGACGACACTCCCGTAGCCTATTTTCGCCGCGACCGCGACACCGGCGTCCGCGAAGAAGTGCCCCTGTCCGAATACAACAATCTGCCCAGACGCGTCCTGTACCGCCGCGATCCCGATACGGGGGCCGTGCTAGAGGAAGTAACGAGAACCGAGTATCTCTCACTGCCGTTGGCCGAGGTCGGGCCCGCACGCGACTTTGTGCAAGCTGGCATTCGCGAAGACGTGGAGAATTGGAGTACTTGGACCCCGACGCTACAACTCGATTCGTCGGCTACGGTCGTCATGCCGTTGGCTCTGCCAAGTCCGCGCGAATTCTTGCAGTTCCGCATCTTTTTCAACGGACGCGCTGCGACCACCATGCGCCTTGATAGCTTGGTGGTGGAGTTTTCTCCCAGGCTGGTCAGCACGGCCGTCGGCGAAGTCGCGCTGGCCGCTGATCCCAATCCCACCGGCGGCGTCTTGGCCGTTCCGAGTGGAGTCGATACTTCCTTTATCTGCGACATCCTCACCCAATTTGACGAAGGCGATCTAGCGGGCTTTCGCGGCCTCAAGCTCACCGCCTTTCCACCGCCCGTCTTTGAGCGGCTGCAAATGGGCGACCCCCTCGTCGAGGTCGCGGACATCGAAGTCGAGCCTATTGCCGAGGGCTTCCACGTCTTTTTCCCACCGGTGACGCACCAAAACAACCAGCCCATGCGGCTGACCTTTAGGCTGCGGCTGCTGGAGTACCATACGCCGCTGAACGTCTTTTTGCTCGGCGACGGCGAGGTGCCGCCGCATCCGCTTGTGGCCGGCAATGCCAGTGCCCAAGTGGGTACGGGGATCATCCATATCTTTGCCCTAAACGCTGCCCCGTCGATCGCGGCCCGCCTCTCGACCTCCGTGCTCACGCCCAACGGCGATGGGGTCAACGACGGGGTCGAAGTCGTCGCAGTGCTGGCGCAGTTTGCCGGCGAGGTGTTGCTGGCTATTGAAATTTTTGACCTTGCTGGTCGCCGGGTGCGCGCGCTAATTGCCGCGTCCCGGGCCGCGGGGGTCTATCGCGAAACCTGGGATGGACGGGATGGGACCGGCGCAAGGGTCGCGCCCGGTCTGTACCTATGTCGGATCGGGGTACACTCAGACGGTGCTCCGACCACCGCGACGCAGCTCATAGGAGTGGCGTATTGACCGCTTTCTCGCTAGTGCCGCTGCTGTTGCTCGCTGGGGCGGCTTGGGGCTTTGCCGACTCGGCTGAGCTTGCCGAAGGGCAGGCATCGGCATGGGTTGTCGGCTCAAGTGGCGAGCCTTGGGCCGCGGTAGCCGAGCGCTGGATTGCCCTCGACGACTCCGTGCGCCTTGGGGCCGTCCAGCCTCGGGCCGTGCATCCGGGGCGCAATGTGCTGCGCGGGTTGGTACGCGCAACGGGTGTTGCCGCTCAGGTCAACATCTTTGACTACCCTTGGGCCTTTACCAAAGACCCGGATCGGCTGGAGACCGACGACCAACTCGTGGGCTGGCATCCGCGTATATGGGGTGGCAACGCAGCGGTGATGCGCGGCCTCATAGATGGCGACGAGCTGACCGCCTCTTTTGTCCATCCGCCGCGCATCAACGGGCGGCCCAATGCCGCGATTTTCTTTACGCTCGACTTGGGGGTGCCCATCGCCCTCGACAGTCTCGTCTTCTTCCCACCCCAAAGCGGCTTTACCGACGACAACAGGCGCCAGCGCAACGTCTTCCCCGTAGGCTACGAAGTGACGCGCACCAACACGCCCACAGACTGGCTCATTTTCGAGGATGAGGACGTCGCACTTGGGTCGCCCGGCTACCACCCGCTCGACGAACTGGTCGGCAGCACCTTTTCCAACAACCAGAGCATTGTGTCGCTGCGGCCACCCTTGCGCTTTACGCGCTTTTTGCGCTTCAAGTTCGGCGGCGTCACGTCGCTGGGCATCCTCGCCGAGCTACAGGCCTTTGGCCGCGGCTATCCCCAAGTGGCGCGTTACTTGTCGCAGGTCAAGTCCTTTGGCGAGCCGGTGAGCCTCGGCCGGATTACTTGGCACTTCACCCGCTACCGGCAGACGAGTTCGGGCCGCATCGTCGAAGACCCAGCGGCCCCGGTGCAGCTCATCATCCAGACGCGCTCCGGCACGGACGACGATCCAACAGACCACTTTATTTTTGACGAACTCAGCCGCCTCCTCAAAGTGGACCGCCCGACCTATGAAGACGCGCCCTCGATCGCGTTCGCCATCAACGAGGGCTCACCGGGGTTCCAAGCGCGCCGCGGGGAGGACACCGAGAATTGGACGCCTTGGTCCATTGCCTACGTGGAGTCGGGCGACGAGGTGCGCTCGGCTGATGGCGGGACGTTCTTCCAGTTTCGCTTTGAGATCGCCACACAGCAGCCGTTTGCCTTTGGCGTGCTGGACAGCGTGGCCTTTGAGGTCTCGCCTCTGTTGGCCGACAGCGTACTGGCCGAGGTCTCGCTTGCCGGGCCGCTAGCCGCTCCCCAAGTACCGCTGGGCGTGGATACTACGTTTGTCTATGACATTCGCACAGTTTTCGCCACCCAAGGTCGCGTGGGGTTTGACGCGATCGAATTAGACGTGCCTCCGGGCGCGCGTTTTCTCGACTTGGAAATTGACGAAGTGCCCGCGCAGGAAGGAGTAGATTTTTCCTTTATCGCCACGCCCAATAAATTCAGCTTCACTTTTCCGCGAATCTTCGTCGAAGACGCGTCGTTTCGCGTCCGCTATCGCAGTGCGATCTACCAAGCGTCGCTCTTTTTAGAAGGGCAATTGATCAACCGCGACCCCCAAGCCGCGCTCCTACCCCAGTCGATTGAAGCGGGCGATGCGCGCCCAGAGGTCGCCAGCAACAGCATCCAAGTGGTGGCCAGCGAGGCCGAGCTGAGCGTCTTGGGCGCGCTACGGCTGTCTTCGCCGGTCTTAACGCCCAATGGCGACGGAGCCAACGACATCGTCGTCGCGGCCTTTGATTTATTTGGCGTCAACGGGGCACCGACCACCATGAAAGTGCGCGACCTCGCCGGACGCCGCGTCGCTACCCTGCTCAGTGCCACGTCCCAAGCCGGCTCCTACGCGCCCATTTGGGACGGCACGGGCGCGGACGGGGAGTTGGTGCCTCCCGGCCTCTACCTAGTGCAGATAGAGGTCGAGATCGACTTGGGTGTGGTGACGCAGACGCACGCAGTCGCGGTCACCTATTGACGGCGCACCCTGCGGAGAAAAGCCAATGATTAACCCCACCCCCGTAGAGCGGACACCCCCCCCCATTCCAATCCCCCCCCTCCAGCGGGAAGCCAGTATCACTCCCCCCTTGAGGGGGAGTCGCCGCCCCTTGAGGGCTAGTATCACTCCCCCCTTGAGGGGGAGTCGCCGCCCCCGGCGGCGGTGGGGGCCCAAAACCGCAGCTAAAAAACTGCCCTTACTGCTCTTGCTCGTCGTTCACTCTGCCCTATGCGCTCAGGACATAGTTTTTGAGGGAGCAGACTTTGCAGCGTGGAATCATCCGGCCGGGCTTGTTCAGATCGGCTCTACCGGGGTCGCTGTTAAGCGTTTTGGCACGGCGTTCAACGCGGTCGCCAATGCCAGCGAATTTTCATCCGTTACCATTGGCGACTACGGCCGCTTGCCGGTGCGCGCGCCCTCCAATCAGGCCCAAGCCGGACTAGTGGCGGACCAAGATCACAACACCTATTGGCAGCCCGATTTAGACGATCCGCTCCAGAAGTGGTGGATAGAGGTCGATTTGGAGCGTGCGGTCGTCGCCCGCAAGGTCCGCTTGATCTTTCCCCAAACCGAGGACGCCCGTCCCTTTGAATTCTTTTCGCTACACGTCAGCCCAGGCATTCAGGTCGTGGGCGCACCGGGCAAACACATCGCGTTTGAGCGCGTTGGTCGCCCGGTCAACAACAACACCCAGCAGGTGGTAGAGTTCGAGCTAAAAACCGCCAATAAGCTCCCTCCCAGCGGAGCGCCCAGTGGGCAGTTCTTGGCAAAAAGCGACAGCTTGGATTTTTCTATTATCCGCTTTGTGCGCTTTGAAGCGGCCGGCCAAACCGCTGGCGCAGCCCTCGCCGAAATCGAGGTGGAGGGCATTGGCTTCAACCTCTCGACCCGGGTGTTTACCGAGGCGCGCGCGGAAAAGGGCGAGGAAAGCTGGGGCGGCAGGACGTGGACCTCAAGGGCCCGCGATTGCGATGGCTGCGGCAAGGCCGGCGGCGCGGAATTCCTCGTGGATGCGGACGTGGGCCGGCGCCTGTGGAGCATCCAAGCCTCTTCGGGGGATCGCGATTGGCGCGACGATGGCGTCTGGTCGGTGATCGACTTTGGCAACGTGTTCCGCATTGACCGGATCATCTTCGTGCCGCTCATCGGCGGCCGCAGCCCGTGGCTTTACGGCTACCAGCAGGGCGCGGTGGGCAGCTGGCCCATGTTCGACATCCTCACCTCCGACGGCAGCCCGAGCAACACGGCCGACCCAGAGGCGGAAGGGCCGTTTGAATACGAGTTGTTGTCCCAAGTGCGTACCAGCTACCCCTTCAACGACTTCCAATTTCCCGCACGCGACACGCGCCTCATCCTCTGGCGCGTGATCGGCTTCTACGGGCGCGACGCCAATGCCTTGCAGCTTTTTGCCTTTCACCGCGAGGGCTATCCCAAGCGCGTCGAGTTAGAGTCCGACGACCTCGACTTGGGTGCGGCGCGCAGCATTCGGCGCATTGAGTGGGACGCCGACCTGCCGCCGGGGACGCGATTAGAAGTGCAGACCCAAACGGGTAACGGCTTTACCGACGTCACCCGCTACTTTCTCAAAAATGGCGACGAGGTCACCAAAGAAGCCTATGAAGCGGCGCGCAAGCGCTATCGCGGCGACATTGTGCAAGAAAAGGTGCGCGATGCGACTTGGAGCACTTGGAGCCGGCCGCACCGCTTCTCTGGGCAGGGCTTTCAGTCCCCTTCGCCGCGGCACTACTTGCGTACGCGCATTCGCCTGTACAGCGACGACCTAAACGCGTCGCCGGTGCTGCGCTCGCTGCGGATTGTGGCCAACGATCCGGTCATTTTTGCTGGCCTGAGCGGCTCAGTGTGGCCGCGCGAAGCCGCCCTCGATTCCCCGACCGAGTTTCGCTATACCATTAAGCCGCAGGCGTTCAACAGCCGCGACCCCGGGTTCGATCAAGTGTTGATCGCCTTGCCGCCGGGCAGCGCGGATGCCGAATTGCTTGCGGTGCGCGTGGGCGGACGGCAGGTGGAGGCGAGCGGCTCGTTGCGCGACGATTCCCTGTGGGTGCAGCTACCGCCGCCGGTGGTAAGGCGCGACTCGGTTGACATCGCGTTTGCAACGCGGGTTTTTGCCAGCCCGACGGTCTTTGAGACCTTTGTCTTTAACTCCATTCAAGAGGACAACGGTCAGGGGGTCGTGCCGGCGGAATTGGGCGCCGATCAAGTGTTTGTGCCCGAGGTGGTACAGGGCACCGCGCTAATCCGCAACGTGCGCCACGCGGCGCTCTTCACGCCCAACGGCGACTCGGTCAACGACCTGTACGAGCTGAGCTTTACCGTCGTCAAGACCAACAAGCAGCCGCGCGTGGGCGTCTTTTCCCTCGCTGGCCGCCTCATCGCCGAGTTGGCAAACGCCACGCCGCACGGTGCCCGTGCGACGTACGCTTGGGACGGCCAGAGCAACGGCGAGGTCGTGCCGCCGGGGATCTACATAGTGCATGTCGAATTGCAGACCGACCCGAAAGACGAGGTCGTCCAGCGGTGTGTGCGCGTAGCGTACTAAACCGAGTTCGTCGTTCAAAATGCTTACGACATCGCAACCGAGCAGCGCAAATTATGAACTGACGTTACGCAGCTATGGATTTATCCTAGTATATTTCCCCCGTATGGACCAACAACTCGCCTTAGCCAAGTTCGATGAACTACAAAGGCTGAAAGCTGCGCAACGTCAGTTATGAAGATCAACTACTTTGAAGATACGGACACCGCATTTATCGAGTTCACTTCTCAACGCGTCGCCAAGACCCGAAAGTTATGCGAGAACATCTACATAGATCTCGATGAGCAAGAAAACCTCGTCTCCATGAAAATTGAGCACGCCGAGAAGAGCGCCAACATTCTAGAGTTCACCTTCGAGCGTCAAGCAAAAGCGACCGAGTGACAATGGTCAGTGGTTAGTGACCAGCTAAGTACGCGACCCCTACTTTGCAGACGCATCTTCTGCTGTTCCCGATGCGTCCGGGATGGAGGGCGGGTGGCTGGTGTCGTGTAATAAGAGTGACCAATCCCAACCCTTCACCGGGAGCGGAGGGAACTGACCACTGACCACTGACCACTAACCATTGACCAACCCTGTGGGAGGGAGGACGTGAGACGTCTAACGATACGATTGCTTTATTGTGGGTTGCTCCTCGCAACGCCGCCGGCCGCGGCTTGGCGCACCACCGGATTTGACAACCCCTATTACACTTCAGCCACCGAAGTTGCGCCCTCAACCCTCGTCCCTTCAGTGCGCAAGTGGTACCAGCCGCAGCGCCTGTACGAACTCTACGACTGGCGGCAAGACCAGTACTCCAACTACGCGCGCAACCCCTACCAGCGCTACAACGACGTCTTCTTGGAGGGGTCGCCCTTTTACGACATCTACGGCTCGTATATCAGCCAAGGTTGGCAGGTGTACAACTGGACCGAAAACTATCCCACGGCCAGCGGCAGCAGCATCTTCAAAAGCCCGCGCTTTAGCTCGTGGTTCAGCAACGTCCTCATCTCCTCCAGCCACTCCGGGCAGTTCCACTCCTCCCTGCTGGTGGGCGACGGCATCCGCACGACCCTGACGCCCCTCACCTTTTCCAAGCCGCGCTTCGATGGAGTGCAGTGGGACGTGATGTCGGACAAATACGCCCTGACCCTGCTCACCTCGCGCGTCAACAACACCGGCGTCGTCTCGGGCGTCGGAGGCGAAACGGGCGTACAGTTCAGCACCTTCACCAACCTGTGGGCTGCGAAAGGCCAAGTCAGCATCGGCGACTTTTCCAACATCGGCCTAACGTTTGTCAATGCGGCCCATCTGAACTCCAACATTCCCTTTGGCGACAATTCGCTCAAAGGCCAGCTCAGTGGGCCGATGAACAACGACTTCGTGCGCTCGATCATCGTGCGCATTTCCGATGACTCGCCCGAAGACGGCCAAGGCGGTGCCCTGCTGTCGCGCTGGCGCGTTTTCGCCAATGGCGTGGAGCACACCGACGACATCGCACCCGTGGTTGAAGGCGGCTTTCGCCGCCGCGGCGTGATTGAAGCGAGCGGCACCGACGTAATAACCCTCACGTTCAACATCGAAGACTTCGCGCCCACCATCGACGACGAAATCGACGACTTCCGCGAGATTGAGCACGTGGAGATCGGTCTAGTACTGGCCAACGACTACAAAGTAGAGGTCGCTTCTAACAAACAGACCAACCAACTCGGCGCACCAGTGTTCCTGACCGTGCTGCGCGCACCGGGCAACGTCAAAGACGGCGCCAACCAAGCCTTTCACACCTTTCGCTACGGCCTGCCCACGGGCAACCGGCTGCTCGGCTTTGACCTGTCGATCAACGACGTCGTCGGTTTTGACCTGAAGGGGGAATACGTGCGCAACTTCCAGTACCGCCGCTTCCCCAACGAAAACTTCACCCGCGACCAAGCCCTAGCCACCAACACCGCCGAAGCCTTCTACGTAACCGCGCAGAAGCGGCATTACCCATGGACGGTTTTCGCCGAGGCCTTTAGCATGGACGCGTTCTACTCGACCCAAGCCTTTATCCCAAACTCCGAGGGCGAGGTGTACTACGGCAACGAACAGCAAAGCGCGTACGAGTTCGTCGATGACAACGACGATCAAGACGAATTGCCCGACTGGACCCGGCGCTATCACGGCCCGCGCGTCAATACCCGCCAAGGGGTGGGGCTGTTGACCGACAGCGCGGTTTTCCCCGGGATTGACGAAAACAACGACGATCTCTCAGATTTCAACCGCAACTTCAATCGCCTACCCGACTACGCCGAGCCTTTTCTGCGCTTCGAGGTCGATCCCCCCGACTTTCTCTTTGGCATGGACATGAACAACAACGGGGTCATCGATCGCTTTGAAGACGACTCCGAAGCGGACTATCCCTACAAACGCGGGCACCGGGGATACAACACATACCTAGGCGTTGAAATCGCGCCGGACATAACCGCGATGGTCGGCCGGCTCGACGAGCGCCTGCTAAAGACCGCCCGCGAAAACGCGACCACGTATCTGCTCTTGACCGCGAGCGAAAAGTTCCCCCGCTACAACTTGCAATTGCGGCTGATTGTCAATCCGCGCAAGGTTGCAGACGACATTCCCGAGAACGTCTTTTTGTGGGTCGATACGCCCGGTACATTCGGGGAAGCGCGCTTTATCCGCGACCCGCTCGTGGCGCGCGATGCGTTCGTCAACACCACGTATTTAGACGTGCGCTACGACCGCTACATCTCGTTTACCACCAAGGTCAAGCACGAACAATACGCGCAATTGGGGGCGGCGGATGCAGAGCTGAACAACCAGCGTTTCCTCGGCGTAATCAACAAGGCCCAGTACCCGCTCCACCTGCGCTCTTGGGATTTGACCCTGAACTGGAAACAGCTATACAGCAATCGGGTGCCGGCGGACAAG
The DNA here is from genome assembly GCA_958295495.1 of uncultured Latescibacterota bacterium. GTDB lineage: Bacteria > Latescibacterota > UBA2968 > UBA8231 > UBA8231. Next base: position 2,962,610 of record OY282352.1, on the reverse strand, counting down.
GGCGCGTTGCAAACGTCCGATCTGACGGAGATTTTCTCGCTGCTAGCCGGCCGCGAGATCAACCGCAACATGAGCTTTACGGCGGGCGTCGAATACGAGATGGCCAACAATCTGGGCGAGCAGCCCGAAGGGTTTCTAGAAGACGGCACCACACTGGTGCTGGCCGGCCAGCTCGCCAATCAATCGGCCTATCAGGGGTATGCGCTGACGACCAACGTCGGGCTGCGCTGGACCCGCCAAGACCTCGACTCAGCCCCTGCGTCGGCCAAGCTATTTACCTTTATCAGCGTCTTCGCCGGGCTGGGCAAAGACCTGTGAACCCGGTATAAGGGCTTTACGGCCTGCCGAATGGTAAGCTAACTTCGGCGAGCACTGCGGTATCGATCTCAATGTCCGCGTTGTATTGTTCGCGGAGCCGCGCGATGAAGGCATCCATGGCCTTGGTTTCCGCCTGCTGCCTCAGCAGAGTTCCAATGCTGTCATACACCAAGGATATATCCGCAACTTTGCCGTCAGCGCGGGTAAACATCTCGACGTTGCTATCGTAGTATGCGCGAATGTCCTCGTCGGTGATGGGCTGCTGGTGCACCACCTCCTTGCCCTCGGTGCGATAGAGCCAATTGACGATCAGGGCGTCGCGCTTGCGCTCCACCTGCTCGCGCACCTGTGGGTCGCGGTCGTATTGCAGCTTGCGGCCCTCGGCCATCATAATCTGTATCCCGGCCAAGTTTTCGGCCGCCTTGTAGCGGGCGGCACTGTCGAGCCGACTGTGGCTCGCTTGCCGGCTGGCCCAGTACGCGGCCGTGGTCAATTGGCCGCCGCGCCAGCTAAAGAGCAGCCGGGCCTCGCCATCTGGCGAGGCCAAGGCTTTTAGGCCCTCGGCGTGGGCCTCTAGCTGGTATTCGCGGCGCAGGCGATGGATGTATTGTTCCATGTCGTCGGCCCGCTTTTGCACGCGCGCTTTTTCTCGTAGCCACTCTCGCTGGGTCGCAAAATCCAAGTGCCGCCGCTTGTCGAGCCGGAATACGTGCCAGCCCATTTGGGTCTTCACGGGCTGCGGATAGAGTTGTCCCGCGGCCATGCTCCGCAGCGGTTCCTTCAGCTCGGGCAACATGTTGCCCATCTTGAACCACCCCAACCGGCCAGCCGGGCCAAAGCGCCGCTGGATGGTCGCCGTCGAATAGATGGGCACCAGCGACTCAAACGGAGTGCCCTCTTGCAGGGCCGTTAGCACCTCCCACGCCTCTTCTTCGGTGGCGCAGACAATGTGCTGGCTCAAGACCTCGACATCGTATTCGCGCTCTTTGGCAAAAACCCTCAGCTCCTCTTCGGTTGACGCATAATCGCCGCGCAGGGCCTCTTCCTCGTACAGTTTGGACACCACGCCCTTTTGCTCGGCGCGCTCGACTTCGCGGGCAATGCTCGGCGCGCGGTCGAGGCCGCGGCGTAGCCCTTCGCGCACCAATAGCTCGCGGGCGATCACGCCGTTGAGCAGCGCTAGCTTGGCGTCCGCATTCATCTCCTCGATGTGCTTATAGCCCGTTTGCATCAACTTTTGTGCTCGCTCCCTAAAGTCTTCCTTTGATAGGATCGTTTCGCCGATGCGGGCGACATAAGTAGGCTCGGGTTCCGTTCCACAAGCCACTAGCGCAAGCAGGGCGATGCAGGCGATTGGTCTCAGGTCCATGCGACAAATTTCTCCGTTATTTTTCGATAGCTTCCTCAATGACTATATGCTGATTGGCCGCCACGTTTAAGAGGGTCTGTACCGCGCCGCTGGGCCAAAAAACTTGCAGTGAATCCACTTGGCTATGGCGGCCCAAGCCCAGCGTTAGGCGCACGTCGCTGCTGCCCATGTACCCATAGCTGCGGCGAATTTCGCGTTTTTGCACGAGATCGCCCGCCACGGCGCGAATTTTGGCACCGAGGGCATCGCGGTTGCTGTGAGTGCCCACGGCCTCGACCGTCAGATAGTGATGGCCGCGGTGGTCGTTGCGCAATAAGGTGCAGTGGGGCGCGGCCGAATCCGAGACGAAGATGTCGACGTCGCCATCGTTGTCGTAATCGCCCAAAGCTGCGCCGTGACTAACGCGCTCGACGAGCAGCCCCGGGCCGCTGGCATTGCTCACGTCGGCAAAGGTGCCGTCGCCCTGATTGTGAAATAGCTGGTTTTGCTGGGGATAGGTCGTGTCCGGGTCGAACTCGCGCACGTTTTCATCGAGATGACCGTTGGTGACAAAGACATCGAGGAAGCCGTCGTTGTCGCAGTCGAAAAAGACCGCGGCCATGCCCAAGTAGGGCACGCTCGCCGCGCCGAGATGGGCGGCAAACGTCAGGTCGCTGAAAAAGCCCCCGCCATCGTTGTGGTAGAGCGTATTGGGCAGCCACTGGAAGGTGGCGAGGATGATGTCGAGCCGGCCGTCGTTGTCGTAGTCGCCAAAATCCGCGCCCATCGCGGACTCAGCGTACCCCTCCTCGTTGTATGCCACTCCGGCGATGGTGCCATGCTCGGCGAAGGTGCCGTCGCCGTTATTGAGGAAGAGAAAATTAGGCTGCCGATCGTTGGCAATGAATAGGTCGGCGTCGCCATCGTCGTCGCAGTCGCCAAATACTGCGGCCAGTTGCCGGCCCTCGTCGTTGGACAAGCCCGCCGCACGCGTCGCATTGGCAAACGCGAGGTCGCCGTCGTTGCGATAGAGCACTCCAGACTGGCCCGGGTATGCGAGGGGGCCGCAGATGGACCGCGCCGCGCCCGTAAAGCACTCCTTGTTCGCGTCCAAATCGAACTCCATGTAATTGGCTACATAGAGATCCAAGTCCCCATCGCGGTCGTAGTCGGCAAAGGCCGCATGCGTACCCCAACCCGGGTGGCCGAGGCCGGCTCGGGCCGTCACATCGGCAAAGGCGCGGCCATGGCCCTCGTTGAGGTAGAAGACGTTGGGGCCGTAGTTGGTCACGTACAGGTCGGGGTCGCCGTCGTTGTCCACATCGCCGACCGCGGCCCCCATGCCGTACCCTTCGTCGCCGGTGTGCGACGTCTCGGTGACATCTGCGAAGGTGCCGTCGCCCTCGTTGCGGTAAAGGGCATTGGTGCCGGCCGGGCCGGTATAGCCTAGCAGGGCCGTGCCGTTGACGATGTACAGGTCGAGGAAGCCATCGCCATCGGCGTCGAAGAACGCCGCGCCCGAGCCGATGGCCTCGGGCAGGTACTTCTGGCCGCTCGCGCCGTTTACATAGCAAAAGTCAATGTCGGCTGCGCGAGTCACTTCAACAAAATGGGGTGCGGACTGGGCCCTGACGCTGGCTGCCACCAATGCGAGGAGTAGCAAGACCACGGCTAGTCCTGCGTTTGGCCGGTGGTGCCAAACTTGCGGGCTAGGGCCGCGCCGCGCTGTAAGCGGGCGTTGTCCGGCTCAAAGTGCAAGCCCCGCTGATAGCTTACCAACGCTTGGGCAAATGCTTTTTGCATCATCAGGGCATTGCCGAGCGCGAGATGCGCGAGCACATACGTGGAGTCGGCGCGCAGGGCCTCGCGGAACAGGGACATGGCCTCGGCCACTTGGCCGCGGCGCAAATACAGATTGCCCAAGTTGTGATAAGAGGGCGCGAAATTGGGGTTGCGGTCAATGGCCTGTACATAGTACAGATGCGCTTCTTCGTACTGTCTGCGCTGGCCGTATAGCGCGCCTATCTTGTGGTATAGCTCGGCCTTATCGGGCATCCTGATCAGGCTAGTACGCAGACCGACGAGGAGCTTTTCCTGCTTTTCCAGTTCGTTGTACAGGGCCAATTGGCGGCGGCCTTCTTCCTGCTGACCACTGCGCAACAGGGCATTGCCGAGGTTGAAGCGGGCCGGCGCGAAGAGCGAATCGAGGGCCACGGCGCGCTGCAATTCAACGATGGCCGCGGCGTAGGCGCGGCCCTTGTACAAGGCCGTGCCAAGGCCATGGCGGTACTTGGCCACGGTCGAATCGGCGGCGAGGGCGCGGGCATACGCCGCTTCGGCCGCGGCGTAGTCGTTGAGCTTGAGATGGGCCTCGCCGAGGTTGTACCAAGCCTCGCTGTAGTCGTCTTGCAGGGCGACGGCGCGGCTATGCGCGGCAACGGCCTGCTCGTACCGGGCTTGGCGAAAGTACAGCAGCCCGAGTGCCATCTGCGCCCAAGGGTAATCCGGGGTCGAGCGCGCGACCTCCTCTAAGAGGGCGAGGGCCTCGGCGTGGCGATTGAGGCGGGTCAGCACAATGGCCAGTTCGGTCTGCGCCTTGGCATAATCGGGTTGCAGCGCAATGGCCTGTTGGTAGGCTGTTAGGGCCTCGGTCAGCTTGCCGTCGCGGGTGTATGCGGCGGCAAGGTTGCGGTGGGCTACCGCAGAGTTCGGATCGCGTTCTATGGCGCGTTTAGCGGCTGCTATGGCCGCGGCATAGGGACCTTGGCGCAAGCGACTTACGAGCGCCGCCTCGGTTGGGCGCGGTTGGCGGTCGTTGGAGGGTTCCCGACAGGCGACGAGTGCTAGGATCGACAGGTAGCAGAGTAGCAGCATATTGCCCTCCCCCTACAACGCCCCCCGATGCCCCCTGCGAATGGCCTCGCACAAGCGCATAGTATGCACGGCATCGTCCAAGTTCGACCACGGCGTGCGATCCTCTAGAATGCAATCGACAAAGTGGACGACCTCGTCGAAGCCGGCCCCGCCCATTGCTTCGATCTCCGCGGCCTCTACGCTAAAGGCCCGGCCCTCGTCATAGCCCTCCACCTGCGGCCCCCGGGTCATATCCAAATAGATCGACACATCCTCGCCGTGTACTTCGGCTCGCTGAATGCGGTAGCCCACTCCGTAGTGGCTCATCATCGCGCCAAAGGTGCCCGTATCGAAACGAATCACCGCGTTGTGGCGGTGGCACCCGGGCCGCTCGCCGTCTTGCACCATCCCTTGTACCTCCACTGGAATGGCCGCTTCCCCGGCACTGCGGCCGGCCAGCCAGCGCAGCAGATCGACGTGGTGAATGGCGTCGCATATCACCGGATCGGGCGTTGCCGGCCCCAACAGGGTCACCGGCTTGTTGTACGTGGCCGCACAATGCACCGCGCCCCCAGCCGCCTCAATGCGCTGCCGCACGGCTAGCACTTGGGGGAAGTAACGCCGGTTAAAAGACACGAGGGCCTTGCCTTGGCTTTGCTGGGCCGCCTGCGCCATTTGCGCGGTCTCGGCCGCGGTCATGCCCGGCGCTTTCTCCACGGAGGTGTGCAACCCGCGCTCCAAGCAATCGAGCACGATGGGCAGCAGGTGGCCGGGCATGGTGACCACGTGTACTACCTCTGGCCGGCAGACCTCGAGCATCTCCCGATAGTCGGCAAAGGCGCGTTCCGGCCCCCATTCGGCCCGATTTTTGCGCCGCCGCTCCTCGTCCAGCTCGGCAATGCCCACCAAGCGCAGGCGCGGCTCGTCGGCAATCATGCGGAAGTGCGACTGGGCGTGGCCGCCGCAGCCGATGACCGCTACTTTCAAATCTGACACTATGATTTCCTTTCCAAGAAGCGTTCTTAAAATACGGATCAAAGCACCTCGGAACGAGGGCGTCTCGCCTGCGAAAGACACCCGGCAACTCCGCCAAGCGACCCGAAGGGGGTTTTAAGAACGCTTCTAAGGGATTGAGTAGCAAAGGCAAAATAATCGCCAATACATGGAGTGTTTACGAGGCACCAAACAAAATCGGCAGGACCGGGCAACGAGTGCTTGACACGTAGGACGCTTTTGCTAGGTTCGGGGAAGAACGCTCCTTTCCCACCTGCCCTCGTGGAGGTTCCCATGACGACCACCGCTTTGATCACCGCCGACGAGTTGTTGCAGATGCAGGATGATGGCTGCCGCTATGAACTGATCCGAGGAGAATTGATAAAAATGAGCCCAGCCGGCCACCAACACGGCAGAATCGCGCTCAATTTGACAGGGCCGCTTTTCCAACACGTAAAAACGCATGACCTAGGTGCTGTCTATGCGGCCGAAACCGGCTTCAAACTGGCTGAGGATCCCGATATGGTGCGGGCACCAGACGCGGCCTTCATCCGGCGCGAGCGGGTCGAGGCGGTAGGTTTGACCGCAGGCTTCTGGCCCGGTGCCCCCGACCTAGCGGCCGAGATCGTCTCACCGGGCGATACCTATGCCGAGGTCCAGGACAAAATCGCCGATTGGCTCGACGCGGGCACCCGCTTGGTCGTGGTCGTCAATCCAAGCACCCAAACGGTCGCTCTGCACCACTCGCGCAGCCACATCCGCATCCTGACCACCGACGACGTACTCGACGGCGGCGAAGTAGTGCCAAACTGGACCCTGCCGGTGCGCGATATATTCCTCTAAACAGGATTTCACCTCAGTTCACGACATTGCAAAGGATATGCTCATGCGCGTCATTGCCGTCGGCTGCGAATACTCAGGCGTCAGCACCCTCATCGATCAGGTCCATCAATGGGGGCTGAGTCGCGGGATTAGCCACCATCTCGACGACCATTTTACCATCCCTGACGCCTATCACCTCAGCGACGAGGAGCAGCTAGCCATGCTGGCCATGCTGCCGGCCATCAAGGAACGCTTCCAGCGCTTCCAGCTCGTCTATCACGTGCGCTTGCTACACCGCTATCGAGACATCCTGTTGGGCGGCTTCCACATCGAGGAAAAGGTGTACGGCCCCAAGTATTACTACCCGGGCATCGACACCGACATCCGCGAATACGAGCCAGACATGCCCGACGACACCATGCTCGTCCACCTACGCGCTGCGCCCGCCACAATCTGCGCCCGCATGGCCGCCGCCCCACACCCGCACTCATTGGTCCCCGCCGAAGACGTTGCGGAAATACTAGATCGTTTCCAGCAAGAGGTGCGGGCCTCTTGGATTCGCCGCAAATTCGCCATTGACACCACCGACCTAACGCCTACTCAACTCCTCGAAACCTTCCTCAACCGCTCCATCCCCCACCTCAATCCCGGCGATGCCGCCACGCGACTTTTGTCCCGCTAGCCAAAGCCCCTCAACCACCAATCACAACGCGCAGAGCACGGAAATGGCAGATTCGAGAAGGGGCTTTTTCAGAAAGGCGGGCAACCTCACGCTCGGCGCGGCGACGGCGTCCTTATGGGCCTCCGACAGCCGGCAAAAGGTCCACGCGGCCTCTGAACGCCTCGGCCAAGCCTCTCCAGAGGCCAGTGCGTCAGACGAATACTTCTGGTACAGCGTGCGCGGGGCGTTCAATTTGTCGCCCCAGTTTATCAACTTTGAGAACGGATATTTCAGTCCGCAGCCGGAAGCCGGGGTCGATGAGGTGTGCAAAAACGCCCGCGCCATCAATGAGATTCCCTCGTTTTACATGCGGCGCAAGCTGGTGGACGACACCCGCGCGATCCATCAATTGCTAGCGCGCTTTGCCGGCTGCTCGCCCGAAGAAATCCTCCTGACGCGCAACACGACCGAATCCCTCAACATCGTCATCATGGGGCTGAAGCTCCAACCCGAGGACGAGGCCTTGTGGGGAACCTACGAATACGGCAGCATGAAGGTCGCGTTTGAGCAGCGCGCCGCCCGCGAGGGCATAGTCAACAAGGTGCTCGACCTGCCCATCGCCTCCATGGACAATGCCGAGATCGTCGCAGCCTATAAAAGGGCCATTACGCCGCGCACCAAAGTGATCCTCGTCTCCCACATCGCCTATTTAACCGGCCAAGTGCTGCCCGTGCGAGAAATCTGCGACATGGCCCACGAGCGGGGGGTGGAAGTCATCGTCGATGGCGCTCATTCCTTTGCCCATCTGGCCGACAAAATTCCCGACCTACATTGCGATTACTACGGAGCGAGTTTGCACAAGTGGATGTTGGCACCGCTGGGTACGGGCATCTTGTACATCAAAAAAGAGAACATCGAGCAGGTGTGGCCGCTGTTCGGCGACGGTGGGTACGCCTCGGACTCGATCCACAAATTCGCCCACATCGGCACGTATCCGGCCTACTTGCAACTGGCCTTGGCCGAGGCCATCCGCTTTAACCAAGCCATCGGCTTGGAGCGCAAAGAAGCGCGCTTGCGCTACATCAAAGACTACTGGGTCGAGCGCCTGATCGACGTGCCCAATATCGTCTTGTACACGCCCCGCGAGGCCCATCGCTCGTGCGCCATTTCCACCGTTGGCATCGAGGGGCAAGCTCCCGGGGACATTGCCGACGCCCTGTACGATAAATACAAAATTTTCACCGTGCCGCCGGGTTATCCCGGGGCAGTGCGGATATGTCCGAACATCTACACGACACCCTATGAGCTGGAACTGTTCGTCACAGCGATGAAAGAATTGGCCGCCTAATTTAGCTCTGCCGTCCAACGTGCCTGTGGCTCTCTCGCGCTATGGCCCGCGCGCCGCACCAAGTCGCGGGGCATCCGGCGGCATATTTGGTCGCATGGCGAAAATTTGTGCTGACGACGCCCCTAGATGCGCGGTGAACAGTACTATATCACTAAGCCCCTCATTTCCCCTCCAACCCCCGGGCGATGTCCAAATTTTCGCGGAAGGCCGGGTCGTCCGGGGCCAAGCGCACCGCATTGGCAAACGCCATTTGTGCGGCCGCAAAGTCCCGGCGCATCAGGTGCAGGTTGCCGAGGCTGTTGTGCGCGTTGGCGTGGGTCGAATCTGCGGCGAGCGCTTGGGCAAAAAGCTGCTGGGCCGCCGCAAAGCGCTCCTCGCGCAAGTAGATGTTGCCCAAATTCACATAGGCCGCCGCAAAGGTCGAGTCGAGCGCGAGGGCGCGGCGGTAGCGCGCCGCGGCCTTGGCGAATTGGCGACGCTGGCCGTAGAGCACACCCAAATCGTAGTGGCGGCGCGCGTCCTCGGCCTCGCTCAAGAGCGTAAACTCCAAGCTCTTGATCATCTTTTCCTCTTCTTCGAGGCGCGCAAATCGCTCCAACACCTCGCGGCCCTTTTGCCGCTCGCCCAAGCGCATATAAACCTGCCCCAAGTCGTAGTGGGGGCGCGCCCAAAACGGGCGCAGCGCGACGGCCCGCAGCAAAAGACCCTCGGCCTCCTCGTAGCGCCGCTCCTCCACATACAGGGCCCCCAAGCCTGCGTACGCACCTGCTTGGGTCGCGTCCGTGCGAATCGCATGGGCAAACGCCGTTTTCGCCGCTTCGGGCTCGCCGCGCTTGACTCCTACTTGGCCGAGATGGTACCAGAGTTCAGAGCGCGTCGAATCCACCTGCAAGGCGCGCTCGTACAGGGCGGCGGCCTCTTGGTATGCGCCCTGCCGGATGTGCAGCAGACCCAAGGCATTGTACGCGGCAATGTGCCGAGGGTCGCCGGCCAATGCCTTGCGGAGCGGCGCGTAGGCCGCCTCGTACTTTTTTTGCCGAATATACACGCCGCCGAGCTGGTAGTGTGCATCCGCGTAGTCGGGCTTGAGTGCTATGGCCTTTTGGTACGCGACCTCGGCCTGGTCGAGGGCATCGGTCAAAAAATAGGCATTGGCCAGATTGTAGTGGACTTGGGGCGCGTCGGGCATCTGCGCGGCCGCTTGCCTGTACGCGGCAATGGCTGCGTGGAAACGCCCGCGTTGGGCGTGTTCAAGCCCCTGCTCGAAATACGCACGCCCTGTGGCCGGGGGCAGCTCCTGCTCCTTGCAGCCGATGAGCAAAATCACTAGAAGCCATCTCATAAATGACAATTTTCCTAGGGCATTGGTAGGGCTGCCCGGCTATTGCGGCTCCTTTGCGGTCAACACCTGTCCGGCCAGCACCCGGCTGAGCCGCTGCACCTTGCCGCTGGGCCAGCGAATCTCCACTTCGTCGGCCTGCGCGCTGGCCCCAAGGCCAAAAAAGACGCGCGGGTCGTGGCTCGACAGATAGCTGCCGCCGCGGCGCACCTCCCGCACTTGCACCCGAGGCCCGGTGCGCACGCGAATGCGAGCGCCGACGCCATCGCGGTTGCTCTCCACGCCTACCGTGCGGACGGCCAAGTAGTTGCGCTCGCCATCCATGTCGTTGCGCAGAAGCGAGGGACGCGCATTGATGTGGGCCACCGCAATATCGCCGTCGCCGTCGTTGTCGCAATCGCCCAAGGCTACCCCCCGGCTCGACTGCACAGCACCAAGCCCGGCCGCTGCGCTGACCTCGGCAAACCCAGCCGCGCCGTCGTTTCTGAACAACTGGTTGGGCTGCGCGTACGTGGTCTCGGCGAAAAGTGCTACGTTGTCGTCGATGTGGCCATTGGCCACGAAGAGATCTTCGTCGCCGTCGAGATCCCAGTCGAAGAAAGCCGTGCCCCAAGACAGGTACGCCAGCGAGGGCTTGCCCAGTTTGGCGTCCGTCGTCCGGTCGCGGAAAAACCCCTCGCCCTCATTGTGGTACAAGGTATTGGTCTCCAAGTAAAAATTGGTCACAAAAAAATCAAAGGCCCCGTCGTTGTCGTAGTCGCCTGCGGCCACGCCCATACCGGCTTCGGATTGGCCCTGTCTATTGTGGGAAACCCCGGCGATTAAACCCACTTCCGCGAAATGGTCTCCCTCGTTTTGATAGAGCAAATTGGGTGTGCCATCGCCCGCGGCGAACAGGTCCAAGTCGCCGTCGAGATCCCAATCGCCAAAGGCCGCGCCCAGCTCCCGCGCCCGACCCCCAGCAAACCCCACTTCCGCGCCGACCTCGGCGAAGCGGCCGTCGTCGTTGCGGTAAAAAGCGTCCGCTTCGGGCGCATAGGTCCACGGCGCGCAATAGACCCGGACGCTATCCTCGCGAAAACAGGCGCGGTCCGGGTCGGCGCGGAAGTTCAGATAATTGGCCACGTACAAGTCCAAGTCGCCGTCGAGATCCCAATCGCCAAAGGCCGCGCCGGTGCCAAAGCCCTCGTCGCCCACGCCGGCTGGAGCCGTGGCGTCGGCAAAGCGGCCGTCGCCGCGGTTGCGGTAGAGGATGTTCGCGCCGTAGCAGGTGATGTACAGGTCTGCATCGCCGTCGTTGTCGTAGTCAGCGGCCACCGCGCCCATGCCGCACCCAGAATTCCCCACGCCGGCCGCTTGCGTCCGCTCGGCAAAACGGCCATTGCCCTCGTTGCGGTAGAGCGCGGCCGGGGCCGCGACATTGACCCAATACAGGTCGAGCCAGCCGTCGTCGTCATAGTCAAAAAAGGCCACGCCCGACCCCATCGTCTCGGGCAATTGCTTCTGCCCCTTAGCCCCATTGCGGTGTGCGAATTCAATGCCAGCCGCCGCGGCCACATCCACGTACCGAGGTTGGGCGGCCGCAGCCGCGCCCCACAGACAAAGCAGCACAAAAACCCAGCGCATTGCTATCATCGCCGCTTGGAATTTTGCAATTGGGAGCACAGCCGCTATCTTTTCTCGACGGACGAGATCGGCCCGCCCGCGAATGCGAAAGGGGAAGTCTTATGAACGAAGTTGCAACCAAAGTTCACCAACACGACATCACCTTGGCCCGCTTGGAAACGCTCATTGAGCAGAATGACCACCGCTTTGACACCGTTGAACGCAAAATCGAAAGCTTGGCGAGGAGCACGGCCATGCAAATCGACAACTCAGAGAAAAACACCGCCGCCCGCTTTGATGCCGTTGAACGCAAAATCGAAAGCCTCGACCGGCGCATGAATTGGTTTCTCGGCCTGTTGTTCACCAATTGGCTATCGACCATCGGCGTGATTCTGTATAAGCTCCCGTAACGCCAACCCCATGCCCGTCCTCAATTGATTCTATAAGCTGTAACCTGAGTTGGATCGCCGTCGTTGCCCATCGGACGACGGCGATTCGCTTTTCCCCTGTGCCGGTCGAAAGCAAGGACAACCGCAGGAGATTATCTGCTTTTGGTCGCCCAAGATACCGACTCGGCAAACGACCTTCAAGGCGGCTGAAAAAGCATCCATGCTGGTCGGGGTGCTAGAGGACAAATTCTCGTTGCAATGGCTACCATACTACCTGTTTCAATTTTACTAACTGACGTTACGTACGGGTATGGGATGTTGTTCACGCCTGAAGGCGAGACAGCATCCCATACCTAAGGGGCCTATGCGTAACCTCAGTTATTCTCCTAAGAGGCGGTCTTAACCCGTTTTGCTGATCGTCTGTCCTAATAAGTCGCCCCCAAGAGAAGGGGATGATTAGGACACTAAAAAGTCAGATCGGTCTTAAACCTCGCGTCGGGCCGCAGGGCTCCTTGGGGTGGAGGGCAAGTTGGCTGGTTGGCCGCGCAGAATCGACAGTCGAAATTGAGCTGTTGCGATTGAAGTAGGGGCACGGACGAAAGTTCAGCATTGCAGCCGACAGCCGATCGCTTGTGTCGCCATAGCGACAGGCCGCATACAGGGCCGCAAAACAGGGGGTGCGTTGCTCGCATCTTTTGGACTTCCGGGTCGGTCTAGTCCCTAAAGGTGTCATCTATGTGTCGCGCCCGATACAGTCGAACCCCGCCCCGCCCCATCCGCCCCCCTGTGCTACCGCCTTGGCATGGATATTGCAAGGCCGTAGGAACAAACGTTACGCGGTCGGCTCCCCGTGGAACGGCCCTGTGGTCTCCCCTATCCAAGGCATGGCTTATGGCCGAATTTGATACCATCGCCAAGCACCTCATCCACACCTACCCGGCCGACTTCGTCCGCTTCGCCCTGCAACGCGACGACCTCGAGGTGCTCGACATCATCGACACCGAGCAACCCACCGTCGAAACCCACCGCACCGACAGCCTTATCCGCGTACGCCTCGGCGGCGAGGAGGCGTTGGTCCATCACGAATTTCAAACCACCGATAGTAGCCCACCCATGCCCCGCCGCATGGCCGGCTATGTCGGGCGCGGCATCGAGCAGTACGGCCTGCCGTTCTGCTCCATCGTCATCTATCTGCGCCCAGCGGCGGGTCGGAGTGATCCGGGACATTACCTCCAAGAGCGGCACGGCTTCCGCGTGCTGGTGCAATATCAAGTGATTCGGCTGAGTGAACTAGACGGCCAACGCATGCTCGACGAGGGGCCTTCAGGCTTGCTGCCGTTTGCGCCGTTGATGCAGCGGCCGGCCGGGTTAGATGCGAAAGCGTGGTTGCGTCGGTGCGTTCAGGCGACCGAGGCGGTGGTGTTGGCCGATGCGGTTAAAGTTGACCTTTTGGGGGGCTTGGCTATCTTGAGTGGGTTGGAGTATGGGTCGGCCACCATTCGTAGTATTCTATCCGAGGAGGGTCTCATGGACGCGATTATGCGCGAGTCATCGTTTGCCCAATACATCATAGAGCAGGGCATGGAGCAGGGCATGGAGCAAGGCATAGAGCAAGGCATAGAGCAAGGCGAAAGAAAAAGCACGCTCGCAGATATTGTCGAAGTCTTGGAGATTCGCTTTGGGCTGAGCACGGCGCATCCTCTAGCGGACCGCATAGCCGCTATCGACGATGTGCCGCACCTCAAGCAGTTGCATCGGGCGGCCATACAGATGCCCACGCTCGAAGCCTTCAGACACCTGTTAGACGCCGACGAGTAGGGCTACCGCGCAACATCAGTTACTAATCCTGATCGCCATCGGCGTCCACTACGAGGCGCTCGCCTTTGGCTCGGCACTGGCTGGGAAAGCTGCCTATTACCCCGCGCGTCCGAGTGTTGTTCGTCGTGCTGCTCACTCTCTGCGCCCACTTCGTCGAGGTCGTGCTTTTTGCCGTTGGCTGGTACTACCTGCTCGCCATCGACATGGCCACCCTCTCCGGCGAGGTGTCCGGGCCAACCGACATCCTGTATTTCTCGCTGATCACGTACACTTCGCTGGGGTACGGCGACATCGCGCCGTTGGGACCGGCGCGGCTGTTGGCGGGTATTGAGTCGCTGATTGGGTTGGGGCTGATTGCGTGGTCGGCGTCCTTTACGTATCTGGAAATGCAGCGTCACTGGTATAAGCAGGAGGGGGATTGGGGCAGTTCATAGTTTAAGGGGGCAAATCGAAACCCCTCCAGTCGCTAATTGGACAGAGCTTTCTAGGCTGCATAGGCGATGACTTCAAGCTCAGCCGCTTCACCTGTCTGCTCAAGTAAGTTCTCAACCTTTTCCATAACCGGATCCTCGATAGAGAATTCCGTGCAATTGGTGCATTCCAACACAGGTAATTTCTTGATCACGACAATACTAGTCGGCCCAAGGCAGAAGGGAAGGTCTGAAATGGTCGGCTCCAAGCGTCCTCCACAAACATGGCACTTCACGATGATCTCCTCCGCGTTTTTAAGTCTGATAACCATTCTAGTTCACTCGGTCGGTACGTGGTCGCGATTCGGACGTTTTTATTTTCTACATCCGTCGCGAAGAGAAGGCGTGTCTTGCACCAATGGTTGGCTTGTGCTTAGGCTTACGGGCCGGGAAGGTCACTAATTTCTTACCCTCTCGGCTCTGGCACTTGAGGATATCGTCGAACATAGCATTCGAGTCATGATTAAATTGCGCTGCGTACTCCTCGCGCAGTTTCCTCATCTCCTCGACGATTGGGTCGCGCATCTTTAGGCCTCCATCAGTTCTTGTAGGGTACAGATTGTCGGCGGTTCACACCCGTAGTTCCGACACACCGTTTCGATGTCGGACCGCATCGCCGCGTTGGCAATGTGAGTACAATTCCACGTTAATAGGTAGTCCATACCGTTTACTGTTGCAATTGCAATGTGGTAGGCGTCAATTTCCGCGGAATCTGGAATCGGGCCTTTTGAACTTCCTTACTCGCCTTCTGCCCATGTACATCTCTCAATACGAGACCTTCAGAGTACTTCGATCACTCCCCGTCGTCAAACGGATTCGCCGTACTCGCCACCTCAAACGCCACAACGTTACGGCTCTCCCGGCTGAACTCCACTGCAATCAGGTAGATCGGCTCGGCCCGAGCGCGGTACTTGTCGGCGTACCGCCGCTCCTTCAACTGCGCCATCGCCGCACCCTCGGACACCAACTCCACCACTTTGAACTCGAATAGGTACACGTTGCCATTGAATAACACCGCCATGTCCAGACGACCGTGACGGCTGCTGTCCTCCACGACGATGTCCAATCCCACCGAGGCGAAGTAGGAGTAGAACACGCTGGCGTAATAGCCTTCGTAGTTCGCGATGTCATTGTTGGTATGCCACTGGTAGGGAATGCCGGCAAAGAACGCCTTGAACAAATTCTCCATGCCGGTGAAGTCGTTGACCAGCAATAGGTCGTACAGCCGGGCACTGTGCTCCGCCTGCTGTCCCAGGCTCCCGGTCAAGTGGTTCAGTAAACTTTCATTCAGGCTCTGGCGCACTTCTTGGTTTGGGTAGCTCAGACGGTAGTAGGTCCTGCTGCCGCGCGGTTCGATGCGGCGAATGGTGAGGTAGCCGGTCTGGAACAGCAGGGCTTCGGTGGCGATGTGGTCAACGTCGAAGGCCGACAGCAAATCGTCGCTGCCGAGCATGTTGTCCAAGCTCAACGCACCGACGCCGCGCGCGATCAGCTTCTCAATCAAGAACGTCGGCGTACCCGTCTCAAACCAGTAGGCACCGAATCGGCGGCTGTCGAAGAGCAGGAGAATGTCGAATGGGTTGTACACCTTCTCCTCGCCCAGCCAGCTATAGCCGTTGTACCAGCGGCGGATCTCGTCCCGGTCCAAGCCGGGAAGTTCTGGCGCGAACACCGCGTCCAAATCCGCATCGGTGTAGCCGCAGATGGCTGAGTAGCGCGGATCCAGCGTGATATCCTTGAGGTTATTGAGGCCGGAAAAGAGGCTGACCTTGGAGAATTTGCTCACCCCGGTGAGAAAGGTGAACTTGACGTGCGCGTCGCTATCCTTGACCGTCGCGTACAGGCCGCGCAGGTAATCGCGGTTGGCGCGTGCGACCTCTGGCGTCTCGAGCGCGTCCAGAATCGGCTTGTCGTATTCGTCAATCAGCACTGCCACCGGCTGCCCGGCTTGGTCGTACAGTGCCTCCAGCAGATGGGCGAACCGCCCCGGTGCCGTCGCGGACTCGACAACCACCCCGGCCCGGCGTTCAATGGCGGCCAGTTGCTCTAGAAGGTTCGCTTGCAGGTAGCCAAGCTCTTTGAAATTGCCGCTTCCAAAGCTCAAGCGCACCACCGGATGGCGAACCGACCAGTTCCAGCGGTCGTGGATGTGAAGCCCCTCGAACAGCCGTTCGTTGCCCTCGAACAGTTCTTTTAACGTGTCCAGAAACAGGCTTTTGCCAAAGCGCCGCGGGCGCGACAGAAAATAATGCTTGCCCTCGTCCACCATCCGACGAATGTAAGCGGTCTTATCCACGTAGTAGCAGTTCACCTCGCGAATCTCGCGGAAGGTTTGAATGCCGATGGGCAGCTTGCGTCTATCGGTGCGCTCCGCCAATGTGTTCGGACCCGGATTTCTCATAGTTTTACCTAGCTAATTTTAGCTCGGCGCGTGGTCATATAGCAGTCCTAAATGACTTGAAAGCATGCTTCATCAGCACGGTCTCTTCTACCTATAAGTCATTCCCGCGAAAGCGGGCTTCACCGCGCCTTTAGGCGTGACATCCAGTCTTGAATGATCTAGGATTGCTATATCTCCATTCGTCCTGCTGCCCGCCGCGTCAGACTCGATGCAGATTCGAGAAGTGTTCAACGGGAATTTGAACTTCCTTGCTCGCCTGCTGCCCATGTACGTGGAGTTGGCACCCCTTACCCGACAGCGGGACCTCCATCACGCCCAATCGTCAAACGGGTTCGCCGTGCTCGCCAGCGGCAGCCCTACCCGCGCTCCGGCCTTGTGCGAGGCATGGGCCATCATCGCCATTTCTAAATAGAGTCGCGCATTCTCCAGCTCTACCAACTCCCACTCCGGGTCGCGGCCTTCGAGCATGTCGATCATGGACCGCGCCATGCGACGGTGCGCGTTGAGCCACTTGTGCTCGTCCGGCCGCGGCGACGAGGGCACGACCTCCCAGCGCGGGTCGCCAATCAGCCCGGGGTTGACCAGCGGGTGGTAGTAAATATCCGGCAAGTTGACCATCGGCCCCGGCAGCGACAGAGTTCCCTCGGTCCCGTGGATATCGATCCGGTAGGGGTTTTCCTTCCCGTCCCCTCGGTAGGACTCAAAATCGGCAGCCACTCCGCCCGGGAACTCGTAGTACGCCTTGATGCCATCCCCGGCCACCAAACCCATCCCTTCAACGCCTTCCCGTACATCGGCCGGCGTCGCGCTGCGCCCATCCTGCGTCAGATGTGCATGACACCACAGCGGCGCACCAAACAACTGCCAGAGAAAATCAAAGAAGTGCGGATACAAGTCCAAAAACAGTTGATCCCCGCCGTGTGCGCCGCCCATCCCATAGATCCGGCACAGCCGCGGCTGGCCGATCTTCCCCGCTTTAATCGCCGGAATCGCCACCCTCTGGACTGGCGGATGCCCCCGCCAGGGATGCGCCACCACCACCGTCACTTTGGCCTTATCGCGCGCTGCGATCATCTGATCAACTTGGGCGACCGAAGCCGCTACTGGCTTTTCGAGGTACACGTGCGCCCCGCGCTCCACACAATTGAGCACCAACGCCTTATGATCGCCGATCTCCCGCGAGGCCACCACCGCAATATCCGGCTTCTCCTCCTCTAACATCTGCACGTAATCGGCGTATCCCTTGGGTGCTCCGGTCTTGGCGACAGCGGCTTTTCTTCCCTCGTCATCGGGATCGGCCAGCGCCACAATCTCCGCGCCTTCTACCCGGACAAAGGCCATGTCGAGGTAGTGGCCGTAGTGGCCGCGGCCAGTGTGTCCAATAATGCCAACGCGCATAATTCGTCCTTTCTTTCGTCAAAGGGCAGATCATAGATTAAGGGCAACCACAAAGGGGAGACGAGCAAAGGCCGTGTGTCTAGAGCAGATGGTATTACAATTCCACTACCCGCCCCGTCTCCATAGACTCCTTCACCGCGTCTAACACCCGCATCTGCGCAACGCTGTGCTCCGGCGCGATCCGATGCTCCCGTCCCGCGGCCAAGCACTCGCACAGGTGCTGCAACTGCAATGCAAACTGAAAGCAGGGCGGGAATTCGACGACCTCCGCCCCGCTCGGCGTGCGATGTTCTATGGTCACGGCTCGGTCCTCGTTATTCCACACTTGGTCTAGCCTCAGCATCCCGCGATGCCCGGAAATTTCCGCGTACTGCGAGCTGAACGTATTAAACCCCACGGCGATCTGCGCGGTGCGGCCCCCGGAAAAGACGAGCACAATCGACGCGGCATCGTCGGTCTCCAAGCCCGGCTGCTGTGCGGCAAACACCCGCTCAGGCTCCTCGCCAAACACAAACCGCGCGTGGTGAATGTTGTAACAGGCCAAGTCGTAGATACTGCCGCCGCCTTTGGCCTTGTTGAAGCGCCAATTCGACTCGGGCGCGCGCTCTTTGAGTGCGCCTCCTGAACTGGTGCAAAACGTACTCCGCACCCCGACCAAGTCGCCGATCGCGCCGGCGTCAATCATGGCCTTGGCCCGCAAGTGCATGGGGTGATGGCGGAACTTAAACGCCTCGGCCACGAGGACGCGATTTTTCCTGCCGGCCGCGACAAAGGCCGCTGCTTCCGCGGCGTTTTGGGTGAAGGGCTTTTCGCAGAGCACGGCTTTTACCCGCCCCGAATCGCAGATCCGGATCCCGGTCTCCGCGTGAAAAGCACCCCAAGTGCAGATAATGGCAATGTCCAACTCAGCCTCGTGCAGCATGGCGTCGAGTTCGGTATAGCGCGCTGCAACGCCGAACTCCTCGCCATAGCGCGCTAGCTGCTCTGCGGACACGTCGCAGATGGCGACGAGTTCGGCTTCGGCGAGCTGCTGGCAGGCCTTGCCGTGGGCGCGGGCGATGCCGCCCGTGCCCACGAGACCGACGCGATAGGCCACGGCATTCTCCTCGCGGTTGGTGGTTATACTTGTGGGCTTAGGTCTTTGGGTTCAAAGAGCCGCGGCCGCAAGTAGATGGGCGCTCCGAGGCGCGTCACCAGCACCATGCCATCGCTGGGCCGGCAGTCAAGCACCCACTCGCCAGCCGCGGTCTCAATGTACAAGTTGGCGTGAAAGGTGTTGTCTTTGATGCTGTGGACGACGAGGTGCATCACCTCGCCTTGCAGCTTCTCCAGCATCGCTTCCAACAGGTCGTACGCGAGCGGGCGCGGGAAATCCTCGTCCCGCATGGCCCCGACTAACGCCCGCGCCTCGCAGTGGCCGATGATGATGGGCAACGGCGGCACGTCGTCCCCTTTGAGCACGACAGCCACCCCATCGGCACCAAAGTCGCGCACATCGACAATGCGGGCGGGGATGAGATCTGCAGGGGGTTCTCGGCCACAGGCTGCCAGCGCAAGGGCCGCCAAGGCCACGAGGAGCTGTTTCATCATATCGCTCCTGTTTCGGTTTGAGTCTTTTGCACACGGCCAATTATAGGGGCTGTGGCCACGGCCTGCAAAAGTGAACGAGGCGCGGATTGCAAAGTCGGCGCATACACTCAATAGCAGGATCGTTTGCGGCCTATCGAATGGGGGCACTTTACGGCAGCCCCCTCGGCAGCGGGGATTGAATTACTAATTTAGTATTAATTAGTAATTTATTGACATTACTCCTTTACTATTACTAATTTAGTATTAATTAGTAATTCATTACTATTAACCTGTTCCCAATCTACCCAAACGATTGACTTTTCCATGCGCTTCCCCCAGACACCCCCTAACCTCAACGACCTAATAACCGAAATTACGCCAGAACGGCTAATTCAACTAGCTGACTTCGCAGGGACCGACACGGCTGACTACAGACTCAGACGCTACCTGCATTGGGACCAACTCCGGCATCGCCGGCCGCCCAAGGTCCTTTCCCACCGCGAGTGGTGGCTAGTATTGAAATGGGCTCGCATCAACGCGCTACAACCGATTGACCTCAAAGACAAGGAAGGAAGGCCGTTCCAGTTTGCCGTGCCAGAGAGGGTCTTGCAGGAATTGCACCAGATTGATTTGGGCGCGGGCGGGCTAGTGAGCGTACCGAGCGTACCGGAACCCATTGTCAATCCCCAGACCCGCGACCGCTATCTGGTGCGCTCGCTGATGGAGGAAGCCATCACTTCGAGTCAGCTTGAAGGCGCGGCGACTACGCGCGAGGTAGCCAAAGACATGATCCGCACGGGCCGCCCCCCGCGCGATACGAGCGAGCAGATGATCTTGAACAACTATCTGACTATGCAGCGCATCCGGGAGTTAAAATCCTCGGCCCTCTCGCCAGAGCTTGTGTTGGAGATCCACCGTCTAATCACCGCCGATACCCTAGAGGAGCCGACCGCAGCAGGTCGCTGCCGCAGACCCGATGAGCGACGCGTCGTCGGCGATGATTTCGGCCAAGTCTTTCACGACCCGCCGCCCGCTAGTGAGCTGGCGGAGCGAATGAACGCCATCTGTGCTTTTGCCAATGGCGAAACGCCAGACCACTTCATTCACCCGGCTGTGCGGGCCATGATTTTGCACTTCTGGTTGGCTTACGATCATCCATTTGTCGATGGCAACGGGCG
The DNA here is from genome assembly GCA_958295495.1 of uncultured Latescibacterota bacterium. Taxonomy (GTDB): domain Bacteria; phylum Latescibacterota; class UBA2968; order UBA8231; family UBA8231. Next base: position 2,942,100 of record OY282352.1, on the reverse strand, counting down.
GACCGCAAGGGCACTTTTCTACTGGTCCATGCTGCGGAGCGGCTATTGGCTCTTCGAGTTTATTTCGATTTCAACTATTCTGCGGAAGGCACCGGTGCAATACGGCCGTTCGTTTTTGTACACAGAGACGGACGACAACGACTTGACCTACTTTTTAGTTGCCCAGACCGAGGTGATCTCTCGGGCCATGGGCGAGCTACACCGCTACATCGAGAGAAAAGCGGCCCAACTGCGCCAAGCAGAGCAGGACATCCAAGCACTCGCGCTGTTCAATCACCGGCAGGTCGCACTCATCCGCCACGCCCTGAGCAATCCAAGGCAACGCTATACCATCGCCAGCCACCAACACAGCCATGCCGTCGCCTATCAGACAGCGCGAACCGATTTGTTGGACCTCGCCAAACGCGGCGTCCTCGAAATGGTCAAAAAGGGCCGGCCCATGATATTCGTCGCCCCTACGGACGCGGCAGAGCGGTTGGCGACCTTGGAAAAACAGTCCTAACGTGACGAAAACCTATACTCCATCACCGACCGATAGCGCACCCCAAGTCGCAACACCACCGACGGAAAGCTCGGTTGGTTGATCGAGGCTGGATAGTGTTGGGGCTCCAAGCAAAACCGGCAAACTTGTCGTAGGTCGCCCCGGTCTCTCTGCACCCCGTCTAAGTGAATCCCCAGTAGAACTGCACACCCGGCGCGGTCGTGTACACTGCCATCGCGCGGTAGCGGCATAAATTAAAAACGCACGGGAATGAATAGAATCAATCGCTGGTCTAATGGAGAGTATAGCTAAATAAAACTGACCAGTCAGTTCTATTGACAAAGATCGAAGCCTCTTCTATACTTCTTGGCGACACCCGCCAAAGAAAGGAACCCCGTGGACAACACACACACAACTAGGGCCTGCTCCAGATGACGGCTCGCCAATATGCGCTGTCCATCGGCAGCGTCTTGCTCTTTGCGCTAGGCTGCGGCGAGGAGCAAGACGCACAGGGCACCCGGCGCGGCGGTTGGGGCGGGCGCGAAGCAGCGGCCATTCCGGTCAAAGGCGAAAAAGTCACCCGCGGCGACATGAACGCCTACATCGAGACCTACGCCCGCCTCGAAGCCGAGCGCCGAGTCAGCGTCTTGGCACGCACGACCGGCCTGGTCGAGGAGCTAGCGGCCGAAGAGGGCGACCAAGTGCGCCAAGGCCAAGTGATGGTCCGCCTCAATAAGGATGAACTGAGCCTGAACTCGCGCCAAGCCGAAGAGGCTTTTGCCGACGCCAGCACCAACTACGACCGCATCAGGGCACTGCACGAGCACAGCATGGTCAGCCAATCCGAATACGAGACGGCCCGCCTCCGCTTGGACAACGCCAAGTTGGCCCTCGAAGAAGCCCAGCTCAACCTCGCGTACGCAGACATTGCCGCGCCGATTGCCGGCGTTGTCACCCAGCGGTTGGTCGAAGTGGGCGACCTAGTTCGCGGCAACCAAGAAGTTTTCGTCATCGCCGACCTCAGTCCGCTGCTGGTGAAAATTTTCGCGCCTGAGCAGCGCATGTACCAGCTACACCCCGGCCAAGAGGCGACCATCGCGGTCGAGGCCCTGCCCGACACGAGCTTCCGCGGCCGCATCCGCATGATCAGTCCAGAGGTCGATCCCGCCAGCGGCACCATCAAGGTCACCCTCGAAGTCGCCAGCCGCGGCGTTCTCAAACCGGGGATGTTCGCTACGGTGCGCATCATTACCGAGCGGCGGCCCCAGACCCTGATCGTCCCCAAGAAGGCCCTGATTCTCGAAACCGACGAGGACGACGTCTTCCTCATCGAGGACCGCAAGGTGCGCCGGGTTGCCGTCGAGTTGGGCTTTGTCGAGGGCGATCAAGTCGAGATCGTCTCCGGCCTCTCCGAAGGCGACCAAGTAGTGACCATTGGCCACGAGGGGCTCAAGGACGATGCGGTCGTGCGGCTGGCCGGCGAGGGCCTAACGGCGCCGGCGGCATTGGCCGCCCCCCCAAGCGAAGGCTTCCGCTCGCCCGGGGCTAGGGGCGGCTGGCCGGGCCTGCCCGACAGCCTGCGCCAAGTCATAGCCGCGTACCGCCGCGAGGGCAAACCCCTGCCCGACAGCTTGCGCCAAATTTTGCGCACACTGCGCGAGCAGGGCGGCGGACCGCCACCACGGCGCGGGCAAGGTCAAGGTAGGGGCGAGTGAAACTAGTCGAATTTTCCACTCGCCGCCGAGTGACAGTGGCGATGCTGATGGTGGCGATCATTGCCTTTGGCAGCGTGGGCTTTTCGCGCCTAGCGGTCAATCTCCTCCCGGACATCACCTATCCCACCATCACCGTCCGCACCGAATACGAGGGCGTGGCCCCCTTGGAGATCGAGCGCCTCATTTCCGAGCCGGTCGAGGGCTTAGTCGGCGTGGTCAGCAACGTGGTCCGCGTCTCGTCGATTTCGCGGCCGGGGGTTTCGGATGTGGTCGTCGAGTTCGGTTGGGGCACCAACATGGACTTTGCCTCGCTCGACATCCGCGAAAAGCTCGATTTGGCCAACCTGCCGCGCGACGCCGGCAAGCCCATCCTCTTGCGCTTCGACCCCTCGCTCGATCCGGTAATGCGCTTGGCGTTTTACGGTACGTTGAGCCTGATGGAGATGCGGCGCATGGCCGAAGAGCGGCTGCGCCCCGACCTCGAAAGCCTCGAAGGCGTGGCCGCGGTCAGGATCAACGGCGGCTTGGAGGAAGAGATCCAAGTCGAAGTCGAAGCCCAGCGCCTAGCCCACCTCGGCATCTCCATTGACCAAGTCACCAACCGCCTCGCCGCGGAAAACGTGAACCTGACCGGCGGGGTGCTCAAGGACGGCGAGGCCGAGTTCCTCGTCAGGACCCTCAACCAATTCCAAGGCATCGACGAGATCGGCCAGATCGTCATCGGCCAGATCGACCGCGCCCCGATCAAGCTCAAGGACGTCGGCCGCGTCTTCCGCGGCCACCGCGAGCGCGACCTCGTCACCCGCATCAATGGCCGCGAAGGCGTTGAGGTCGCCGTCTTCAAGGAAGGCGACGCCAACACCGTCCAAGTCAGCGCGGCCATACAGGAGCGCTTGGACGAATTCCTCGCCGAAAACGCCTCGCTGCTCCAAGACAGCGGCATGGAAGTGGTCTTCAACCAAGCGACCTTTATCCAGCAGGCCGTTGACGAGGTGCTCAACACCGCTATCATCGGCGGCATTCTCGCCGTCGTCGTGCTCTTCCTCTTTCTCCGCGACCTCAAAAGCACGGCCATCATCGGCCTGTCGATCCCCCTCTCGGTGGTAGCGACCTTTTTCCTGATGTTCGGCTCGGACGTAAGCCTCAATATCATGTCGCTGGGCGGGCTAGCTTTGGGGGTCGGGATGCTGGTTGACAACTCCATTGTGGTCTTGGAAAGCGTGCAGCGCTACCGCGATCAAGGGCTCAATGTCTTGGCCGCGGCCGTGCGCGGGGCCAGCGAGGTTGGCCGCGCCGTCATCGCCGCGACCACCACCACCATCTGCGTCTTTTTGCCCATCGTCTTCGTCGAAGGCGTGGCCGGCCAGCTCTTCCGCGATCAGGCCTTGGCTGTCACCTATTCGCTGGTAGCCTCCCTCGTGGTCGCCTTGATGCTGATCCCCATGCTCTCGTCGCTGAGCCTCGAGCGCATGATTGCCGAGGCCGAAGAGATCGGCCCCAAACGCGGCGTCCAAGGGCCCGCGCTCCTCATCCGCCTAATCCGCGCCACAGCCCGCGGCGTCGGCCGCGCCTTCTCCGCCCTGCTCTTCCCCCTGTATTGGCTCTTCGACCTCGTCTTCAACGCGCTCAACAAAGTGTATCCGCTCCTTTTGAGCTGGGCCCTGCGCCGCCGCCTGCTGGTCCTCGCCCTCTTTATCGCGCTCGGTGCTTTGGTCCTCGAGCGGGCGCGTGGCTTGGGGCTGGAACTGATCCCAGAGATGAGCCAAGGCGAATTCCTCGTGGATTTGGAATGGCGCGCCGGCACCCCGCTGGAGCAGACCGCCGCCCAAGTCGCCGCCCTCGACGGGCAGATCCGCGGCCTCGATGGAATCGCCTCGGTCTTTGCCCTCGTCGGCAGCAGCAGCCAGACCGGCGGCACGGCTGCGGACAAAAAGGAGCACACCGCCCACCTCCACGTGCGGCTCGCCCCGGGGACCGGCGAAGACGCGGCCATCGAAGCGGTGCGCGGCCTCCTCGGGTACATCCCCGACCTGAAGTTCAAATTCTCGCGGCCGGCGTATTTTTCCTTCCGCACCCCGATAGAAGTGGAAATCAGCGGCTACAGTCTGCGGACCCTCGATCTGTTGGCCGATCAAGCGGTCGAGCGTCTGCACACCATCCCCGGGCTGACCGACATTCGCTCGAGCACGGCCGGCGGCCAGCCCGAAGTCCAGATCTTCTTCGACCGCCGGCGCGTCGCCGAGGTGGGCACCACTGTGCAGAATATCGGCGAGCTGTTGCGCAACAAGCTGCAAGGCGAGGTGGCCACCGAGCTGGCGCGCCGCGACCGCAAGGTCGATATCCGGGTCCGCGCGCTCGACGAGGAGCGCCAGACCGTCGCCGACCTCAAGCAGATGGTCGTCAGCCCGGTCTCCTACCCCGTGCCGGTCCCGCTCGAATCGGTCGCCCAAGTGCGGGCCATTGACGGCCCCGCCGAGATCCGCCGCCTCGACCAAGAGCGCGTCGCCGTCATCTCGGCCAACCTCGACGGGCGCGATCTGGGCGGCGTAGTAGGGGAAATAGAAGCCGCCCTGGCCGACTTGCCCCTGCCCGAGGGCTTCGCCGTGGCCATCGGCGGCCAGAACGAGGAGATGGTGCGCTCCTTCGACAGCATGAAATTCGCCCTGCTGCTGGCCGTATTCCTCGTCTATCTAGTGATGGCCTCGCAATTTGAATCGCTTTTGCACCCGCTGGTCATCATGTTCACCATTCCCTTGGGCCTGATCGGCAGCGCCTTGGGCCTGATCGCGACCGGAACCACCATCAGCGTGGTGGTGCTCATTGGCCTGATTATGCTCGCCGGCATTGTCGTCAACAACGCCATCGTCCTCGTCGATTATATCAACCACCTGCGCCGCGACGAGGGGATGGAAAAATTCGCCGCTGTGCTGCGCGCCGGCGCGGTGCGCTTCCGGCCAATCCTAATGACGACCTCGACCACCATCCTCGGGCTGCTGCCCATGGCCCTAGGGCTGGGCGAGGGGGCCGAGATCCGCGCGCCCATGGCCATTACCGTCATCGGCGGGCTTTTGGTATCCACGCTGCTGACCCTCGTGCTCATCCCCGTGGTCTATACCCTGCTGGATCGCAGCACTTAGGAGGTTGGTTTTGACCCTGTCTGAACTCTCGCTCAAACGGCCCGTGACCACCCTGATGGTCACCCTCTGCGCCCTCGTGGTGGGTTTCGTCGCCTTAGACCGCTTGCCCATGGAGCAGCTTCCGAGCATTTCCTCCTCGGGGATCACGGCCCGGGTCCAGTACAACAATTCCTCCCCCGAAGAAATCGAGCGCCTCGTGACCCTGCCGCTGGAGCAGACGCTGGGCTCGCTCAACAATATCGACCGCATTAGTTCGAGCTCGGGGCGCAATCAGGGCGAGGTGCGCGTCGATTTCAAGGCCGGCACCGACATGGACTTGGCCAACATGGAGATGCGCGAAAAGCTCGACCAAGCCCGCGCCCTGCTGCCTGCGGATGTGGACCGCGTCAGCCTGCGCCGCTGGCAGTCCGACCAGCGCCCCATCGTGTACGCCAATCTGGCTTGGATCGGCGATGGCGACCGCCTCCTCGACGTAATCGGGAAGGTCATTGAGCCGCGGCTGTTGCGGCTCAACGGCGTCGCCAACGTGGTCATCGACGACCTCGAGGAGAAACAACTCATCGTCGAGCTCGACCAAGAGCGCTTGCAGACCCACAATATATCGCTGCCTTCGCTCGGCTGGCAGCTCAACGAGAACAACACCAACATTTCTTTGGGCCGGATCATGGACGGCGACCAGCGCTACATGGTCCGCGCTATCGGCGAGTTCTCCCGCGCCGAGGATATTGCCAGCATGCCGCTTTTGGGCGGGCGTTTCCGCCTCGGCGACATCGGCGAGATCAACTACGGCTTCCCAGAGAAGCGCCGGTACGAGCGGCTCAACGGCACCGACGCGCTGCAACTGGAAATTTTCAAAGCCTCCACCGCCAATGTCGTTGATGTCGGCGCGGTCGTCGTCGCCGAGTTGGAGGCGATTGAGGCCGAATACGCCGGCAAACTCGAGGTTGCCATCGTCCGCAACCGCGCCGAGTCAGTGCTCTCCGAAGCCGGCACCCTCGTCAACTCGGCGCTGCTGGGCGCGTTTTTGGCGATGATTATCATCTTCGTCTTCCTGCGCAATATCCGCTCGACCATCGTCATCGCCCTCGCCATCCCCACCTCGGCGCTGTGCGTCTTTATCGGTATGTACGTCGCCCGCGAGGTCTTTGGGTCAACCATCACCCTCAACATGGTCTCGATGATGGGGCTGATGCTGGCGGTGGGGATGCTGGTCGATCCGGCGGTGGTGGTGCTGGAGAGCATTTTCCGCCGCGGCCAAGAAGACGGCCTCGAAGCCGCCGCAGCCGCTCATGTCGGCAGCCGCGAAGTCGGCATGGCGGTCCTAGCCTCGGCGCTGACGACGATCTGCGTCTTCGTGCCCTTCTTCTTCCTCTCCGAGGGCCGCTCGGCAGCGTGGATGAAGGACGCCGGGATCGCGATATGCCTCGCCGTGGTGGTGTCGATGATCGTCTCGTTGTCCCTGATCCCGCTGGCTTCCTCGCGGCTGTTCCGCGCCGGGATCGAGCGCTTCGACCGCTGGCTCAAGCTGCTGGTGGTCGCGGTCGTGATGGGCATTGCCTACTGGAAGATCGGCACCGTTGGATGGAGCGGGTTGCAGGCTTGGTGGGATCGCTGGTCCGGGCTGATCGCCACCTCAATCGGCGGGATGCAGTGGCAGACCATCGTCGGCTGCACGCTCACTGCGCTGGCCGGTGCCGCGCTCGGCTGGTACTGCTCCCGCCACGGCCTGCGCGCCTCGTACGGCCGCCTGCTCAACTGGACGCTCAACCACCGCTGGGTCGCGCTAGTGGCCACGGTGGCGCTGACCGGCACCGGCTATTACCTCTACGACCAAATCGAACAGCGCGGCACCCCCTGGACCCCGGAGCGCCGGGTGGATATGTCGGTGGTCATCGACCGCAGCTACAGCCTCGAAGAAGTGCGCGCACATTTCGACCAGATCGAAGACATCCTCCTCGCGCAAAAAGACGCGCTCGACCTTGAATCGCTCTCGACGAGCTTCGGCCAGCGCCGAGGCAGCATCCGCGCCTATCTCGTCGATGCCGACGCCGGCAAGCTCTCGACCATGGAGGCTGGCAACGCCATCAAGGACCTGCTGCCAGAGAAGGTGGGTTACACGTACAAAATGGGCCGCTCGCGCAGCTGGACTGGCAACCAACTCGGGGTCGAGGTCCAGCTACACGGCCGCAATCCAGAAGTCCTAACGGTGCTGATGGAGGACGTCAAAGCCGGCCTCGAACAGCTACCCGGGGTCCAAGACGTCGATAGCAGTCTCGAAGACGGCGAGGAGGAAGTCCGCGTCGAGATCAACCGCGCCCAAGCACTCAGCTATGGGCTGTCGCCGCGCGAGGTGGCCCAGAGCATCTCCGCGGCCTTGGGCACCCGGCGCACCAGCGGTTTCAAAAGCGATGACCGCGAGATCGACATCGTCATGCAGCTCAACGAGGGCGACCGCGCCACCCTCCAACAGCTCAAAAACAGCCGCTACGAGACCCGCGACGGCAGCTCGGTCCAGCTCGCGTCGTTGGCCGACTTCGAGATGGGCCGCGGCCCCCGCGACCTCAGACGCGAAAATCGCGTCCTCAACGTCACCGTCTTCGCCAACACCGCCAACCGCCAAGCAGCGCGCGCCCTAACCGAGCCGATCAGTCAGATGATGGAAGGAATGCAGCTACCCTCCGGCTATAGCTGGGATTTGGGCCGGGCGGCGCGCTGGGAGCGGGAGGAGGCCAGCGACAACAACTTCACCGCCATTTTTGCCGTGCTGTTGATCTACCTCATCATGGCCTCGCTCTTTGAATCCCTGATCCATCCCTTAACCATTATCTTCGCCATCCCCTTCTCCCTGATCGGCGTGGCCTTGGGGCTGTATGTCCTCGACGTGCCTTTTGACAACAACGGGGTCTTGGGGCTTTTAATCCTCTTCGGCATCGTCGTCAACAACGGCATCGTACTCATCGCCCATATCAACCACCTGCGGGCGAGCGGGCTGTCGCGGCGCGAGGCGATCTGCCTCGGCGGCCAGCACCGGCTCAGGCCCATCCTGATGACCGCCTTTACCACCATCCTCAACTTAATGCCGATCGTGCTGCCAATGGTCTATGGCACGTCCGAGGGATTTGCCCGGCGCTGGGGGCCGGTGGGCTTGGTGGTAGCCAGCGGCTTGGCCACCTCAACGGTGCTGACCCTGATGCTGGCCCCAACCCTCTATTCGCTGTTGGACGATCTGGCACTGTGGTGCAAGCGCGTGGTGCGCGCGTCGCACAAAATGGCCCATGTCTAAATAGGACCAACGCAAATCTGGTGTTGCGTTGTAAGGGGCAAATCCATGAAAGAGATTGAGCACAGCACGGCAGAAAACGCAGAGCCACCTTTCCGCGCCATAGTGCCGCCGCAGGTGCGGCGCGAACTGGCCGAGTTAGTAGGCCCCGACGAAGAATTCCGCCTCGCGGTGGCCACTGATATCAAGCTCGACGGCCAGTACGGCGAGGCGTGGCTGATGGCCACCGACGACCATCTAGTGGCCTTCAGCCCCGACAGCGGTGGCCCGCCCGATATGGTCTGCTTGCCCCTGAACGAAATAAACGGGGTGGAGGTGCGCGAGGATTGGGGGACCGCGGCTCTCAAGGTCCGCACCGCAGAGCGGGGCGCGACCATGGCCGTATTCTCCAAGAGCCTAGTGCCGGCACTGTCCGAACTGCCCAATCAGGTCGAGCACTTGGTCAAGCAAGCCCGCTCAACAGAGGCCGCAGGCCAAGTGCTGCACGGGCGGTTGGCCGGGGCGCGGGCCGGGCGCAAGCGCTGCGACCGCTGCGGCCAAGTCATTCCGCACTTTTACGGCGTATGCCCGGCCTGTCTGGAAAAAGGCAAGCTGCTGTTCCGGCTGTTGGGCTATGCCCAGCCGCATTGGCGGCTCATTGCCCTGAGCCTGTTGCTCATGGTGGTGGCCACAACCATTGGCCTGAGCCAGCCGCTGCTGATGCGCGTTCTCATCGACGATGTCTTGAATGCCGGTGCCCCAATTTCGTCGCGGGGTGCTGGGGCGGGCTTTGATCTGCTAGCTCTTTTGCCGGTGTCCAAGGACGAGCCAGCCGCCGCTCTGGCTTGGCTGGTGGGCTTATTGATGCTCATATACCTCTCCGTCAGCGTCTTGTCGGGTCTGCGCGGCTATATCATGGCCCGCATCGGCCAGCGCGTCACCTACGGTCTGCGCAACGAGGTGTACACTCATCTCCACGCGCTGTCGCTTAGTTATTACAACAAAAACGAGACCGGGCGCATTATGGCCAGCGTCACCCAAGACGTGGGCCGCTTGCAGGATTTTATCAGCGATGGTCTGCAAGAAGCCATCCGCGATGTGCTCACCTTGGTCATTATCTGCATCATCCTCTTTGCGCTCAATCCCGGGCTGGCAGCCCTAATTTTGCTGCCGACGCCCTTACTGGTGTGGGCGACGCTGCGCTTTGGCAAGCGGTTGCACGCCATGTACCGGCCGTTGTGGCGTCGCTGGGCCGGCCTTAGCGCCCTGCTGGCCGATACCATCCCGGGGGTGCGCGTGGTCAAGGCATTTGCCCAAGAACAGCGGGAAGTGGGCAAGTTCAAGGGCCGCAGTCTAGCGCTGCTGCGGGGGGAATTGCGGGTGGCGTGGATGCGCAGCCTGTTCGGCCCGGTCATGGCCTTTATAACCTCCATCGGCACCATCATCATCTGGTGGGTCGGCGGTCGCGATATCTTGGCCGGTACGCTGACGTTGGGGAGCTTTGTCGCCTTTACCAGTTACATGTATCGCTTCTACGGGCCGGTGGAGAGCTTGTGCCGCCTCAACCACCGCTTCCAGCGCGCTGCCACCTCGGCCGAGCGCGTCTTTGAGGTCCTCGACACCCACCCGGAGGTGATCGACCAGCCCGGTGCTAGGACCATGCCGCCCATTGAGGGTCGGGTCGAATTCCGCGGCGTACACTTTGGCTATGAGGAAGACAAGCCGGTCATTGAGGATTTGAACTTCGCCGTTGAGCCGGGGGAAATGATCGGCTTGGCCGGCCACAGCGGCGCCGGCAAGAGCACCTTGATCAACCTCATCTGCCGCTTCTACGAGCCGCAGGAGGGGGCCATTCTCATCGACGGCCGCGACACCCGCCAAGTAAACCTCAAATCGCTGCGCGAGCAGATCGGCGTGGTCTTGCAGGATCCGTTCCTCTTCAACGGCACGGTGGCCGACAACATTGCCTATGGCCATCCCGCAGCCTCTCTCGAACAGATCGTGGCCGCAGCCAAGGCCGCCAATGCACACGACTTCATCATGAACATGCCCGACGGGTACGATACCTTGGTCGGCGAGCGCGGCACTCGCGTGTCCGGGGGCGAGCGGCAACGGCTGTCCATTGCCCGGGCCATTCTGCGCGACCCGCGCATTCTCATCCTCGACGAAGCTACCTCCAACGTCGATACCCAGACCGAAGCGCAGATTCAGGAGGCTTTGGAGCGGCTCGTCAAAGGGCGCACCACCTTTGCCATTGCCCATCGCTTATCCACCCTTAAAAACGCCCACCGCCTGCTCATTCTCGACGAGGGCAAACTCGCCGAGATCGGCACCCACGACGAGCTGATTGAACAGGACGGCATCTACGCCAAACTGTGCCGCATGCAGACTGAAATGTCCAAACTGAGGGCTTGGTAAACATGGAGCAGCGCTACAATTTAACCGATGAAGTCGCCTATCTCGACCCGGACAAAGCGCGGTTTTTCGTCGATGCTTTCGAGGACTTGAACTTGGAGTTGGCCGGGGACCGGACCTATTCGAGGGTCCGAGTCAAACGAGCTTTTCCCCTGACTTGCGACGACTGCTTTATCGTCGTCCAAGACCGCGAAGGCAAGGAGATAGGCTCGCTGGCCCGGCTCGACGCGCTAGCCCGGGCCAGCCGCCAAGCCGTGGAAGACGAGTTGGAACGGGCCTATTTCACCCCGCGCATCCAGCGCATCACCAAGGTGACCGTGGCCTACCGGGTGCCGCGCTGGGAGGTGGAGACCGACCGAGGGGCCCGCGCCTTTGAAATCTATTCCAGCCGCCGCGATATCCGCCACTTGGGCGGCGGCCGGGTGCTGGTCCAAGACGCCGACGGCAACCGCTACGAGATCCCCGACTATCGGCGCTTGGAGCCGGCCAGTCGGGCCTTGGTCGAGGAAATGGTGTGACCGGCAGAGCGCCAATCTACCTTTATCATATCATGTATCATTGGAGTCGTAGGTGTAAACTTTCGTGGCTAGAGATAGTGGAACATGTACTGCCCTGCGGCGAGGTGTCCTGCTGATTTTTGTCCTAGGGGCCGTGGGACTAGGCACCGAACTGCTGCTACTGGGACATTTTGAAGAATGGCGACAACAGGTGCCGTTGGCTTTGTTGGCGTTCGGGTTGGTCTTATTGTCGGCGCGCATCCTCTACCGGGGCACGGTCATCCTGCGCCTGTTCCGCTTGACGATGCTAGCTTTCGTCTTAGGCGGCATGGTCGGCCTCTGGTTTCATCTTAGTGCCAATATGGAGTTTGAATTAGAGATGTACCCGACGCTGACTGGATTGGAACTGCTGTCTAAGGCGTTGGGCGGCGCTATGCCAGCATTGGCACCCGGGGCGTTGAGCCAGCTAGGCTTGCTCGGGTTCCTTTACACGTACCAACACCCGGCCCTGAGTCGGGAGCAAACAAAGGGAAATTAAGCGATGCAGCGAATGACTTTAGCCGTGGTTTTAGCCGTCTGTCTCTATGGCAACAACGCCCAAGGACAGGTGGGAAAAAACGAAACGGTCCTCAATCCCAACCAAGCCGGCGTCGAGCAACTGTTGGCCCTAGCGCAACTCGATTCGGCGTTGGTCGAGGGGATTGTGGCGCGGCGGCCTTTTATCGGGATGGAAGCCTTCGACGCCTATTTGGATTCGACTTTGGCGGACTCGGTCCAAGCCGAACTGTATGTCAAACTCTTCCTGCCGATCAACCTCAACGCCGCCAGCGACGCCGAAATGAAGCTGGTGCCGGGAGTAGGCAAGCGCATGGCGCACGAGTTTGAGGAATACCGGCCCTACAAGAGCATGGCTCAATGGCGACGAGAAATCGGCAAATACGTCGATGACCACGAACTGGCGCGGCTGGAGCAGTACGTCTTTGTGCCGCTCGAACTCAACAGCGCCAGCGAGGCTTTTCTCCTCGCGATCCCAGGGGTTGGCAAGCGCATGGCGCACGAGTTTGAGGAATACCGGCCCTACAAGAGCATGGCTCAATGGCGACGAGAAATCGGCAAATACGTCGATGACCACGAACTGGCGCGACTGGAACGGTATGTGTTTCTTGAAGAATAAGCCCTAGGGTCGCTTGCGACGGGAACTTTAGGAGCCGCTGGGACAACTCATGGCCAAGATCGACCGCAGAAAGCACATCCTCGAGGAGGCCGCCCGCCTCTTCTCGGCCAAGCGCTTCGACGAAGTGCTCATGGACGACATTGCCCATCAGGCCGGTGTCGGCAAGGGGACGATTTACACGTACTTTGCCGACAAGGAAGAGCTGTACTTTGCGGTGGTCTTTGAAGGCATCCGGCGGCTCAACGAGCAACTCCAGCGCAAGGCCAACCGCCAGCAGGACCCCGAGGAGGAACTCCGCCGGATGGTCCACGCCATCGTCTCCTTTTTCAGCCAGAACCGCTTTTTCTTTCGCTTGATGTGGCACGAGGACGGCAAGAGCGGGAGCGGCAAGGGCGAAAACCGCAAGCGCTGGCACGAGGAACGGCGCATCCAGCACGCCGCGATCGAGACGGTCCTGCAAAACGGCGTTGAACAGGGCGTCTTCTCGGTCGAGCATCCGCAGGTCGAAGCCGCTATCCTCCGCGGCATGGTGCGCTCGGTGATGATCCACGCGAAGGGCCTGAGCGTCGAGGCGATGGTCGATACCATTATGCGGATCTTTCTCCAAGGCGTCCGCAAGACGCCCTGAGCGACGCTATGGTTACAAATAGCCCATTCCAAAATACTAGCTCTCGAAGGTCTCTGGCCCTAGCCCAGGGACCCATTTAGCTTCCTTACTCAAGATGAGCCGAATTGCGGTTTCGTCACCGGATACAGAACTATGGGCGCGGTTATCAGGCTCAGGAGTATGTTCTACTTTGTGACCATCAGCCCGTATAGGAGATGCAGTAAAATCAACTATACCATTGTCCTCGGGCACCTTGGCTCGATTCCTAGTTTCGTCCGGCTTCGCATACTTTGACCAATCAACAGATAGGTCGCCTCCTTGGAATCTGAACACGCCGCTTGGCAACTTGCCTAGGGGAATTTCTGCGGCCTTCACCGTGGCCATGTATATATTTTTATGGACGCGATAGTACAATCGAGCTGTATCGGGGATTTCTTCTATACCGTAGTTATTGACCTGCATGGCTCATCCAGCAAGAGATAAACTTCGGTTTAGGACGGCGATCTCCACGGATGGAATGCCCGTAAGTGTCCTTTCCATAGTAAGTTACGTTACCGTCAGCACAGAAGTTAATTAAAAGGTCGAAGTGTTCTGTCTGCCACTGTAGATCTATGCTGCCTCCGCTAAATGGAACTATCCATACCTGCTTTACTACGCTCAATCCAGACTCGTCGACTAGCTCGAAGAGGAAGTCACGAATAGCATCAAGTGTTTGTTTTTCAAAGGCCGGTGATCCCTGCCCATCCCAATCCTCTTCGAGAGCTAATATCCGTTCTTCAGCGGCATCTACAATTTTGCCAATTCCATTCTCCATTGAACTACCCCATAGTCTCCCCCTCAAAACTGCCGCTCGCCATCGATGGCGGCGTCCCAGCGTTGCGAGTAGAGGTAGTCCATCGCGGCCTGCGTGGCTGTGGGCGAGCCAATCCTCTGTAGGGCACTGAGCGCGAATGCGCCCACGTGACCGCAGGGGTCGTCAAGTGCTCTGAAGAGCTGGGCTTCTAGCGGAGCGGCGGCTTGGCCGAGCTGGGCGCACGCCACCGCGGCGTTGGTCCGCACCTGATCGCGGGGCACCCAGCGGCGGCTGGCTTCCGCCTGCCAGTCTGGATGATCGGCCGAGAGCATTCGCCCTAGGGCTTCTACTGGTACGCCCTGAGCGATATTGCCCAGCGCGACGAGGGCCGTACGCACCAAGCGATGCGAACCCTCTTCGAGGCACCGCGTCAGTGCCGGGACCGCTGCCACCGCGTGCGAATCCATCTCGCCGAGGGCAAAGGCGGCATTGACTTGGGTCCACTCGCTTTCGGCGGCCAACAGCGCACAGAGCGTTTCGATTGCGGGTTCGCCGACGGCCGCCAGTGCCTGGGCGGCGTCTTCCATGTTCGTCGCTCCCTCGTTCCAAGCGGGCGGGGCCTCGTGTTGGTCGGCCTCGCGACCTGCGGCCCGCAAGGCTTGGGCCAGCGGCCCAACCGCGGGCGCACCAATTGCGCCCAGCGCGTAGGTCGCTGCCGTGCGCATGGCTTGGTGATCGGTGCCCAAGCACTCAACGAGCGTTGGCACCGCTTCGGCCGCATCAACGCCGCATCCGGCCAACTGCTGAGCTGCCACAAGACGCCGTGCTAAATCCACCTCTGGACCGAGCTGGGCGATGAGCGCCGCCACGTCTCCGGCGGCCTTGGGCCAGCTAGCGTAGCGGTCTCGCTTGCCGCAGAGCCAGTCCCAAGTGTGTGCCCAAGCCAGTTCCAGATCGTAGGGAGACTCGACGCATTGGGGCTTTTGCCAGTGCGTGCTTTTGCAGTCCCAAGTCGGAGCCGTCGGCTCGGAGGCCCTCATGTAGATGAACTTGATCATCTGCCGATGTATCGGTAGCAGACTGACGCCGGCCGCGTGGCCCACGTCGAAGTGCGTCAGCGACACCGTGCCGGCCCGGCCGGCCAATGGCAAGGCGCGCGCCCGGTCTTCGTCGGTCAGTCCGCGATTGAACTGCGTGCCCGGGATCACGTGCGTCGGCCCCAATTCGACCGGCGAATCCTGTGGATAGTACATGATCCGCGCATAGCGCAGATAGTGCTGGCGCGGATGGCCCATAGGCGTGTACCCATCCTGATGGCAGTTGCGGCGCAGCCTTTCTTTGGCCGCGGCCGCGGGCACGGGTTCCTCCACCGGCTTGAGGGGATGACAGTAGCGGTGGGGATGCTCCAAGTAGTTCGGGCCTAAGACGCTGATGAGCGCACCGCGCACCTCGGGCGAGTTGAGCACGTGGCGCATGGCGGGCACGCGCGGCAGGATGTTATTGCCCGGATTAGGCTCCGAGTCGATGATTTGGTTGAGCCGTTCATAGCACGCTTCGTGCGTCCCCTCGGGCACGGTTGGCTCAAAAACGAGATAGCCATTGGCGATAAACTCGCGCATCTGCCCATCGGTGAGCAGGATTGGGTCGGTCATAATGCAAAGCTCCTTTATTGTTGAAGTGTCAGGGCCATTCAAATCCGCACCTTCAGGGCCTCGGCCTTTAGCTGTTCGCAGCGGCGCGGCGCGTATGGGGGCTGTTGGGTTTCGCGCAAATCAAAGCCAAAGGCGCGCTTGCTCAAGACGATGACCGGCGGCGCTTGAATCCGCTTGAAGTAGTTGATCCGCACTTGGCGCTCCACCCATTCGAGATCTTCGATCCAACTGCGCGCGTCCGGGAAGTACGCGCGAAAGCGCACCGCGTCGTTCCACCCCAACCGCTCTAGCAGTACGCCCTCGATAAACCACTGCAACAAATCGCTGCTGTGCCGCCGGTATTCGATGAACTGCCGCAACACGGCGTCGTGATATCCGTACTTGATCGGATCGCCCAAGCCCTCGGTCACGTCTTGGGCCTCAGACAGCTCGGCACTGGGCACCACCGAGCCGTCGAGCAGATTCTCCGGCACCACGGTGCGGCCATAGACGGCCTCGTTGAGAAAGCGGGCTAGCGCAAAGACCTGCACCTTGTACAGGTCGGCAATCGGAGCCACCGCGCCGCTGACATCCCCGTAGAGCGTGGCGTAGCCCAAAGCGACCTCGGTCTTGTTGCCGTTGGACGTGAACACGAGTCCGTATTTGGCCGCTAAGCCAGAGAGCACGTCGGCAAAGCGGATGCGCGCCTGCACGTTCTCATCCACCAACCGAGTGTACTCGCCCCGGCCCCCGGAAAATTCCGCGTCCTGCACGAGGGCGGCTACGGCCTCGTACAGGGATTCGATCGGGCAGCAGAGGTAGTCAACGCCCAGCGCGGCGCACAGCGAGCGGGCATTTTCTTGGGTAACGGCGGCATTGAAGCGCGTCGGCATGTTGACCGCAAACACGCGCTCTGGGCCAACGGCGCGCTCCAGCAGACAGCAGACCACGCTGGAGTCCACGCCGCCGCTCGCCGCAATGAGGAACTTGCTCTCTGCGCCGCGCACGTCGTCTAAGTGCCGCAGCCCGGTGAGGATGCCCGCGTACTGGGCTTCGATTTCGCTTTGGAGCGGCGCGACTTCAGCATGGCTCGTGAGCACGAGCTGTTCCCGCCACGGACGCGCGCGACACGCAATGTGCCCGCTGGCCGCGTACCCAGTGCTGTCGCCGTCAAACACAATGATGTTCTTGCCGTTGTTTTGCGCCCCGACTTGATTGACGTAGAAAAACGGCAGGGGCGAGCGCGCCAATATCTGGCGCACCACGCGGTTGCGCTTGTCGCTTTTTTGCCAAGTAAAAGGCGAGGACGAGAGGTTGAATACGGCCTCGGCACCACGGCGGCGATACAGCGCGAGCGTGTCGAGAGGCTCGCCGCGGCGGCAGTAATCCTCGCACCAGACATCCTCGCACAGTTGCACGCCAAAGCCAAAGGAGTGCCCATCCTCGAGCCGCACTTTGTACGGATGCAGCCAGTCCTCCAGCGGGCGACCCTCAGCCTCGGATAGGTGGCGCAGCGAGAAGAAGTGCCGGTCGTCGTCAAAGAATCGGTAGTTGGGATGTAGGGTCTTGGGCTGGACGCCGCAGGGCAGCCCGGCGGGCACGGCTTCGCGCACCACGTATTCGCCGTTGGAGCACACATAGACGGCATTGTACTTGCGCCGCCGTCCATCTTGGCCCTTGTGGACTGGGGCCACCGCCACGTTGCCAAAGATCGCGGTCAACCCGCTGCTAGCCCGGCAAATCTCGTCGCTGTACGCGGCAAAATCCTCGACATACGCGTCCAGCTCCCACAAGTCGCCGAGGATATAGCCGCTGATGCACAGTTCGGAAAAGACCACGATCTCAGCACCGGCCGCCCGCGCCTGCTCGATAAAGGCCAGCATCCGCTCCGCATTCAGGTCGGGTCGCCCGGGCTTGACCTCCATCTGCACCAAGGCGATTGCGGGCAGGCCCATCAGGCCATCACGGGCACCCGCGCCCTGTGGATGCACTCGGCCAACAGCGGCACGCCCTCGCGGATGGCCGCCAGCGAGGCAAAGCCAAAGGCGAGGCGGATGGCCGGCACGTCCTCGCGCCGGATGTGGAAGCCCTGCCCCCGCGCCACCACAATGCCGCGCTCGGCGCACAGGGCCATAAGGCGGTCGCGATCTACCTCTTCGGGGAACTCGATCCATATAAACATGCCGCCCACGGGCCGCGACCACGTACATAGATCGCCGGCGTTCTCTTCGAGGCCGGCAAAGACCGCGTCGCGCTTTTCCTTGAGGATGGCGTTGGTCGCGGCCAAGTGCTGCCACAGCCGGTCGCGGAACAAGGCCGCGCAGCTAGCGGCCGTCAGCAAGCTGTTGCCCCCGTCGTAGCGGCGGTCGAGGATCCGCTCCAGCATGGGTGGCCGCGCCAACAAATAGCCCATCCGCACCCCGGGACCCAAAATTTTGGACAGCGAGCCGAGGTACAGGACATTGGGGCTGTCGTCGAGCGCGTAGAGCGCCGGTTCCTGCGGCCCCTCAAAATGCACGTCGCCATAGCAGTTGTCTTCCACCACGATGGCCTCGTAGTATCGCGCCACTTCGAGCAACTCTAAGCGGCGCTGCCGCGGCATGACCGAGCCGGTGGGGTTCTGGTAGGTCGCCAAGGTATAAATGAACCGCGGCCGGGTGCCCTTGCGGTGCAAGTCCGCCAAAACGTCGGCCAGCGCATCGACGCGCATGCCCTGCTCATCGAGCGGCACCCCGATCAACTCGGCCCCCAACCGCTTGTACGCGGCAATCGTCCCGGAGTAGGTCAGTTCCTCGGTGACGATCGCGTCCCCCGGACCTTCCATCAGCGCCTCGGCTATCAGCGTAACCGCCTGCATAGAGCCGTTCATCAGCGCGATGTGGTCGGCGGGCACTTCTACTCCCTCGCGCCGCGACTCGCGCACGGCCATGACTTCGCGCAAGCCTTGGTGGCCCATGTCGCCGGGATAGCGCACCAACTCCGCGCCCAGCTCGCGCACGGCCGCGCTAGCGGCCTCGGCCAGCGCCTCTGTGGGAAACGAGCCGGGGTCCGTGCGTCCACTGCCAAAATCATATACGGGCATAACATTCTCCTTATTAGAGTTCCACTCGCTTAAGCCGGGGGTTTTCAGTAAGTCCCGGTATCCGTCCCCGCTTGGCCACGGGCCGGCCGGCTACTTCCTTGATATCCGCGGTAAAATCGATTGGCGCGGCCGCGCTGATCGCGCTGCCGACCCCGAAGGCATCTACCGGCGCTCCTGCCGCCCGGAAATAGCCGATCCGCTCGGCGTCCAAGCCGCCGGAGACTGCGATCTTTACATGGCTATGCCCGGCTTGGTCGAGCCGCACGCGCACCTCCGCGACGAGCTCGGCGGTGACGCGACCGCGCTCGCTGGGGGTGTCCAGCCGCACCCCCCACAGCTTCTCGCCCAAGGCTGCGGCCACGCGCAGGCTTTCTTCGGCCTCGTCCTTAAAGGTGTCAACCAGCGCGATGCGCTCGACCTTGGCGTCAATGTGGCGGTCAAAGGCTTCGGCCGCCTCGAGCGTGTCGCCGAGGCACAAAATCAGGGCGTGGGGCATGGTCCCGGTTGCCTCGATGCCGGCGAGGGCGGCCCCTTGCGGGGTGGCGCATCCGGCGCATCCCCCGACGATGGCCGCGTATTCCATCCGGGCGCTGACCTCCGGGTGGGTGTGCCGGGCACCAAAGCTGATGATCGGCACCCCGTCGGCCGCAGCCACGCACTCGGCCGCGGCCGTGGCCCACCCCGTCTCGCTGCTGAGCATTCCCAACAGGGCCGTCTCGTACAGGCCGAACTGCCGGTAAGGCGCGCGAATTCGCAATGCGACCTCGCGCGGCTCGATCCAATCCCCTTCGTCCAAGCTCCACACCTCCGCCTCTTGGCCGAGCACCTGCCGCAGGAGGGCCTGGGCCTCGCGCAAGCCGCAAACCCGGGCGCGCCGCCGGGCAAACACCTCCATTGCCACGACCGGATTGAGCTGCTCGGCCGCGAGGATGTCGCAACTGCGGCGGAAGTAAATATCCGCGTTGTCGCCAGCCAGCGTCGCAGCCGAGGGCGCGTATAGGTCGCGCTCTACCATCAGCAGTTGGTGACCTCGGCCCCGAGGATTTTTTCTATATGCCCCAAGGCCCATTCGTGTTGTTGGGGATCAAAGCTGGCGACGCAATCGGCCGGAACCTCGACCGGATAGTCGCGGTTGCGCAGCCCGGCCACGGTGTGCAGGACGCAAATATCCGTGCAATCGCCCATCACCACGACCTTGTCCGGGGCTAGCGCAGCCAATGTCGCGGCCAAATCGGTCTCGAAAAAGGCACTGTAGCGCCGCTTCTTGACAATCTGCGCGTCTTGGGCCAACCGGGCCAGCTCGGCGATGATGTGCTCCTCCTCGCTGCCTTCGATGCAGTGGGGAGGGAACATCTCGAACTCGCGGTCGTTTTCCGCGTGGCTGTCTTGGGTAAAGAACAGCGCGGCGCCAGCGGCCTTTTCGCGCTCGACCCGCGCGGCGATCCGCGGGATGATCGCCCGCGCTTGGTCCCCGCAGTAGAGCGTCCCGTCTGGACGCATAAAGCCGTTCTGCATATCGACGACAATCACGGCATTAGCCATGGCCTAGTCCTCCGGTTGAAGGGTAAAAAATACGATTCAAACCGGTTCGAGCCGTTCCCCCACGAGCCGCCGGTAGTAACACCCCGCCCGCGTCCGACCAGCCGCATCCCGAGTGTGGCACGCCCCCCCTTTTTTGGGCCGGACGCGATACAACAGGGAATTTTGCTCGCAGTTGACGCGGATTTCGACCAGTTCGAGTACATTGCCCGAGGTCGCGCCTTTGACCCACAACTCGTTGCGCGACGTGCTCCAAAACGCGGCCACGCGCTCGCGCCGCGCATAGTTCAGAGCCTCTTCATTGGCATACGCTATGATCAGCACCTCGCCGCTGTCTGCGTCCTGCGCCGCCACCGGCACCAAGCCCTCACCACAGGCCGCGGCCCGCTGCAACTTGCCAAAATCCAAGGCCAACCGCCGCCCTTCCTCCACGTCCTCGTGCGTCATATCCGCTCGTTCAACCACCGCGATCTCCCATTGTCAGAGCCTCTAACTAGACCTTGCCTCCCCCTCTAAGTCAACCCTATTTTAGGCCCTACCTTCTAGTCCCCTTCCTGCGAGGCTAGGGGAGACGGTTTAGATGGATTGGTATGGATTTTCGGAATCGGCGGGGAGCTCGGAAGGCGCGGAGACGTTTTTTAAGGTTTGGGCCGCACACGGCCCGTGCTGTTAACCATCAAACAGGAGGCAGGAGCATGAGCGAGCAACTACCGCCGCCGGAGCGGCCGTATCCGTTAGACCACGAGGGACGCATCGCCCGCCTAGAGGGCATTGTCGAGCAAATCGACGCCCGACTGGGCCGCATCGAAATCAAAATTGACGCCAATCGCGAGTTGCTGGAAACCAAAATTGACGCCAACCGCGAATCACTCGAAACCAAAATTGACGCCAACCGCGAATCACTCGAAACCAAAATTGACAGGCTATACCGCTGGATGATACCGCTCCAGCTAACGACGATCTTGGCAATCGCCGGGCTGGCGTTCAAGGCGTTTAGCGGCTAGCGTCGTTCTAGTCGGTCAAGGACGAGCACAGATGACGCAGATAGCCATCGCAGCGTATTAACCAGCGGTACACAATGCACATTTTTCCAGTCATTTAGGATTGCTATATCATGCTTTTCGACACCGCGTACGAAATCGCCACCTCCAACATCCGCTTCGGCCCAGGCACCACCAAAGAGATCGGCATGGATCTGAAGGACCGGGGGCTGAAGCGGGTCATGGTGTTGACCGACCCGAACTTGCGCGCGCAAGCGCCGGTGCAGACGGCCTTGGCCGCCCTTGCGGATGCGGGCGTCGAGTACGCGCTGTTCGACCAAGTGCGCGTCGAGCCGACCGACGCCTCGTTCAAGGCGGCAATTGCGTACGCCCAACAAGGGTTTGACGGGTTCGTCGCCGTCGGCGGGGGGTCGGTGATGGACACGGCCAAAGCAGCCAACGTGTACACCACCTATCCGGCCGATTTCCTCGCGTACGTCAACGCACCCATTGGCCGAGGTGAGCCCGTGCCCGGCCCGCTCAAGCCGCTCATTGCCGTTCCCACCACCGCTGGCACCGGCAGCGAGACCACGGGCGTGGCGATTTTCGATTTCCTCGAAATGAAGGCCAAGACCGGCATGGCCCACCGCTACATGCGCCCGACCTTGGGAATCGTCGATCCACACAACACGCGCTCCATGCCGCCGCAGGTGGCCGCTTCAACCGGCCTCGACGTGCTCTCGCACGCCTTGGAGTCCTACACGGCCCTGCCGTTTGACCAGCGGCCCCGACCCGCCCGGCCCCAACTGCGACCGGCCTACCAAGGCTCAAATCCCATCAGCGACTTGTGGGCGTTGGAGGCTTTGCGGTTGGTGGCGCAATTTCTGCTCCGCGCCGTGGCCGACCCAAGCGACGACGAGGCCCGCAGCGCAATGAGCTTGGCGGCCGCCCTCGCCGGCATTGGCTTTGGCAACGCCGGCGTCCACTTGCCGCACGGCATGTCCTATCCGGTGGCTGGCATGGTGGAAGGCTATGTGCCGGCAGGATACGCTGTCGATTACCCGCTGGTGCCGCACGGGTTTGCCGTGATTGTCAACGCGCCGGCGGTCTTTCGCTTTACCGCGCCGACTTGCCCCCAGCGCCATCTGCGGGCGGCCGCGGTCTTGGGGGCCGATTGCAGCGGGGCTAAACACGAGGACGCGGGCGCGATCTTGGCCGACCGCATCGTCTCGCTGATGCGCCAACTCGGCGCGCCCAACGGCCTCAGCGCACTCGGCTACGGCCCCCAGCACATCCCGGCACTGGTCGAGGGCACGCTGCCGCAACACCGGGTGACCAAGCTCTCGCCGCGCACAGCCGACGCCGAGGCACTAGCGGCGATTTTTGCGGACGCGCTGCGCTACTGGTAGGAAGCCGCCCCACCTTCTGTTCATTGTCGAGTCTCCTCGGCATGTTAGTATATTTTGAAAAATCCCTATTTAAGGCTAGGAGGCAATCCGGCATGAACCGTGTTTTCATTTATTGGGACAACTCCAACATCTTCCACGAGGCACAACGGCTGGCGGAAGAACGACGCGAAGGGGCCAATGCCCGTTACCGCGTGCGGGTCAACTTTGACAATATACTGCGCCTGGCGCACGCCGATCGCCCACTAAAAAAGGCACTTGCCACCGGCTCGGTGCCACCAGAAATGCGCCAGTTGTGGAATCGAATGGAAGGCAAGGGAGTGGAAGTCCAACTGTTTGACCGCGGCAGCTCCGGGCGCGGCAAACGGGAAATGCCCGACCGGGTATTGCAGTTGCGGATGCTGGAAGATGCACTGGATTACAACGGCAATCCCGGCATCGTGGTGTTGCTGACCGGCGACGGTGCTGGCTATCTCGAAGGCGCGGGTTTTCACAGTACGTTGGAGCGCATGCACAAGCGCGGGTGGCGGGTGGAAATCCTGTCGTGGGCGCATTCTTGCAACCAGCGGATGCGCAGATGGGCGCAAGAAAACGGCATATTTGTCGCGTAGACGTCTTCTACGAGGCCATTACGTTCATGGAACCGTCTAGGCCGGGAGCGGAGCTTGCGTCCGCACGTGATTCCGCGGAACTGGACCTGTCGCAGAGGCCGACGGCCTGATTGGGGAAGCGATGGCGGCTTGGAGCTTTTGCGCTATCCGTTCAGCTACGCGGTTGGCGACGGCTCGGTTGCAGCTATCATTTGTAGAAAATCGCGGACCGTGCTGAAGACGCTGTGATCCAAATTCCAGTAGTCGTTCTTTGCTGCCACACCTACGGAAAAATGAGGGTTGGGCTTTGTGGTCAGATAGGCATGGGCACGGGCCTTGTCAGATCTCTCGATGGACATGTCGGGCAAGGACTCGACACACTTGAAAAAGTCGTCAATGCAGTGCTCTACCGAGGTATCCGCAAAGCTCTCGCACAGTAGCGTCTCAAGCATCCCTTGGCGATTATCGCCGGGCAGTATTAGCACCGTTACCGCCGGACTGGTGTCAGTGCGTTCTGCGGGGCTGTCTGGCACGGGCAGGGCGGCATTGCTCAATGCCGACTGAACGCTTTGGAATGCTCCTCCGGCAGATATTTCCGCATCCCGAACGATGCCGAGACTCTGGACGGTTTCGCGAAATCCAGTCGCGCCTACGAATCCCTCTAGGAAGTCGCGCAGTTGGGTGACCCCGCCAAAGTTCTGAATCTGGACATTGGCGATCGAAAGATGACTGGTGAATGCCTCGAAGAAATTGCGCTGATCATTGCCCTCGACGATAAGCTGGATTGCCGACTTGATTGCTGTTGGTTGCGGCATATCTAGCGCACCTCAAGCCCGTGTCGAAGCGCGGCACTGATTCCATTTGGCTTAAAGGTAACACAGCGATTTTCCGCGTCGCTGGCTTCGAGTCGGTGTAGGAGAAAGCCGTCAGGGCCAAGGGCTTGATGCGCTGCTTCTATACATTCAAAACTATGCGTGGTCGCAAATATCTGTGTGCGGAACTGCTTGGCCGCTTCATCAATGGCCCGCCAGACATCGGGCAGCACGGAGTGGTGAATGCCGTTTTCAACCTCATCTATCAGCATGACGCCATTCGGTACGGTAACTATGGCCAAAACGAGCCGGGCGATTTGGGTCATGCCTTCGCCCATTGCCGGCAGTGGCACTAGTTCGGACAAGCCGATATCTCCCCAGATCATGGGTGTGCCGCTGGAGGAATTGTCCTCAATACTTTGCAATCTCGGCTCGACGACTTGGAGTGCTTTTAAGAGTAGATGGCCTTGTTTGTACCGCCTCAGTATTCCCAATCTTATGGAATCTTCGTGGATATTCTTGGTTCGAGACAAAAGAATTACTGCAGGAAATGGAGGATTTTTGGTAAGCGGACTGAACTCAAATTGCTCTCTTTTTTTTTGTATATGGCTCTTAATCCGTTCACCTGAAGGACCGCTATATTGAAATATGAGCGCACGTTCGTCGAAAAGGTTCGTCGCCGAAATTTCGCCCACACTATCAAGGGAAGTGGCGGGCTGTTGCTCCAATGAGATTTCCAATGCCAGTTGGCCATGAGATGTATGCTCTACCTCAATCTCAATGGGCCGTCCCATATCGAGATTGAAGAAGAGCTGCTTCCAGAAAGGATCACTCACCGGAACGCCATCTGGTTCTGTTCCGCGAGTAACATTAGTATTTACGGCCATTTGTGCGTTTCCACCTCCAGCGAGCAGAAAAATTGCCTCCAGTAAACTGGTCTTACCGGAATTATTTTTGCCGGCAATGAGATTAAGGCCGCTCAATTGGTTGATTTCGAGCGCATTGAAGCCGCGAAAATTCCGTATCTGCAAACGTTTCAACATGGCTTTGGCTCCTCGCTTATGTCAGATTCTCCAGATTATTTTTATACTAACGTACGACCGTTACCGTATCAAGGGAATCTTGGACATGTTTATACAGCCAGTTCGGTTTCTCGGACTTCGGCATCCTCCAAAAAGTCTTCTACGATGCTGAGCTTGGCGGCCGCCCTCGCCGACATTGGCTTTGGCAACGCCGGCGTCCACTTGCCGCACGGCATGTCCTATCCGGTGGCTGGCATGGTGGAAAGCTCTGTGTTCGCCCTCAGCGGTCAGCAAAGCAAGCTGATAGCTATTTTGCAGTGGAATTAGCCACAAAAAGCACAAAGGGGGTTCTCCGCGCCGTGAACTGTCGATAAAAGCAACTCGGTGTCGCGCTTGATTCTATTGAATACGCCTCGCGCCCTGTTGCAACACATCATTTGCTATCTTTGCACCTGTTTTATTTGGTCCTGCAAAAATGAGGTAGTATAGCGGACGATTATTGGTGCTTTGAATTTCTCTTGCGGTGGAAACATGGGGAAAAACATCCTTGAGCCGTTTGCGATACCACCGCATGAGAACATCACCGGAATTTTGTATCTTGTTGATGTTCTCTCCAAACAAATCCTGTTTGTTTTCGTAGAGCAGATTGTACCATTCACTGGTTCCGAAGTATTGGTCGAGCTTGGCGCGTTCTTTAGGCGTGAATTGCCCACTTCTCTTGAGCAGACGCTGGATAGCCATGCCCACGGGAAAATTAATGAAAATCTCAATGGCCTTGGTCTTGCCTATTGCGACAATGGTTTCCCATGGGACCTGCATGCCAAAGGGATCGAGAAAGATCACACCGCGCCATTGATGCCACTGAGTCTGCTTCAACAATTCCCGCAGATAATCATTGCAGTCTTGCTCGCGCAGGTGAATGCGTCGATTTGAACCCTTGTATTTCTCCTCCAGAATTTTGAGTCGATTTAGACGCTGTCTATCAATTTCAATGAATATGTAGTCCGTAAAGGGCTTTTCCAACTCGAGCGCAACACGCGGAGATCCGCTAATGTACTCGACTTTACCTGCATCTTGCATACCATGATCGGAGACTTCAAGTAATAACTTCTGACCGGGGTCGTCCGTTTGCTGCTGGCGAATTTTAAGCGTTCCAGGTCCTGCAAAGGCGTCAATGTAGAAGTACCCTTTGAATTGTTTCTTACTGAGAATGGTGGTATAGGCGTGGAGATATTTGCGGAGACACATCAGCTTCTCCTGCGCCCAAGGGCCAACGTCGGGCAGATCGTTTGCATCGTCTGTTGGTACGCCAGCCACTTGTAACGACATACCAAGCTGCTGTTCAGATTCCATTTGTGGGTATTCCAACCATTGGCGTCCGTCGAGCGTATTGCCGCCCACTTTGGGGGTGCGCCCGCCCCATTGCTTGAAGAAGAAGGCGACGCGCTGGGCTTGGCACTGATCGCGCAAGGCCCGCACCCACTCTATTTGCATCGGACGTGCCCCCGGCCCACTCTCGCCTCCGGCGATGATCCAGTGAATGCCCTCCAAATTCACCGTGCTGAGAGGGCCGAGCAGCGGCTCGAATGAGACAAAGCGCACAGAGGCATTGGTCTGTTTCAAGTGTCGCAGGCGCGTCATGGCCGCGGCGTTTTCAATCGAGACGCCAAGCCAGATATGCGGGGGAGCCAGTTGACCCGAGTAGTGCCGATAGATGAAATCGCGCATCGTCGAACTGCGCTTGGTAAGCACCTGATAAATGTGCCAATCAGCGCGTTCCATCGCGTCGAATACGCGGGCGATGTACTCGGTGGGAATGTTCTTGTGAAAAAGATCGCTCATCGAATTGACGAAGACGAGTTGTGGACGTCGCCAGCGCAGGGGTTGTTCGAGACGCTCGGGCCGCAGGGTGAGATCAAAGCCGGTCTCAAAAGGATGGCCCTTGACGCCGCGAAAACGCTCGGAAAGGCGTTCGGCATAGCAATGGTCACATCCCGCACTCACCTTTGTGCAACCGGTGACCGGGTTCCAAGTGCTGTTGGTCCATTCAATGGTGCTTTTGCGAGACATGCCGTCGGCTCCCGTGTCCATTCTGCATTTACTGACTAACGGATGTTACGCACAAGCTGCGTAGCATCCATCCGGTTCGCAATAAATAGCTGAACATAAGTATAGTATATCCTCGGCCAGAGGTCAAGCTGGAATCGCGTGATCGCGATGAGCTTATCTACGATGATTGATACCCGGAATTTTGGGCATGTTTATACAGTCAGTTCGATTTCTCGGACTTCGGCATCCTCCAAAAGGTCTTCTACGACGCTGAGATATTCTCGAATGGCGGCTTCGATATTAACGAGGGCTTCTTCTTCTGTTCTTCCCTCGGACCAACAACCCGGAAAGCCGGGGATCGACACACTGTAGCCTTCGTCAGATTGGTGAAGGGCGATTTTGTACCTAATAATGGTCTCTTTGCGGTTATTCATTTGCCTCTCCTTTTCGTGCGTCGCCGATAAGTGGCGAGCGGATGTAGTCGTAGTTTAGAAGTCCCCAAACCTCACCCACGGTTCGCTTCTTCTGCTGTTTCTTCCATAAGATGTGGTTCTCGTAGTAGCCAAAACAGATGGTTTACCCTTCCATGTCCAAAAAATCAAAGCGCCCGCATCGAAGTAGGTTCTCGCGAGCTCGTTCGGCATTTGCTCTCACAGTTTCATCATCGCTGTTCAGCCCAGCCTGTAGGATCGGTTTCGCTTTATTGGTTGGAATCGGATCATTCTCAACAGCGAAATCAGTCAGCTTGGCAAAGCACTCTACGACCAGCGCAGTATGGTCCTCAATCATCTCCTGTAAGGTGTTCACTTGGGTGTATATTTCTATATCTCCTGATCCGCATACATCGAGAATCGATGAATTTGACTTCAGACGCCATTCTGCATCCAAGCACTCTGCTTCCAGCCAAAAAGCAAATTTTTTAAGTTCAGATGGTTCCTTCTTCTCAAAACGCCAGTCGAAAAAGTCGATAATTCTCTGCTTAAGGTCTGCTTCCAGTTGCTTGCCGCTGTTTTTCAAACGGCGGCCCACATAATCAAACAAGTGAGACCATCGCTTTTTGTTTTCCTTGGTCTTTTCGTAAAATTTTTCCAGCAAGCTGCTGTCTCCTCTAAGTGGATAAACTTTCCATAGATAGTAGGTAAATAAGTGTTCGCTGAGAGTATTTGCACTGTTCGTCTTGAACTTGTCAATGTTCTCAAGTGCGAACTCAATGTCGTCCCGGACAATATCAAAGTCCTGTTTGTATGGCCGATTATACCGGAGGAAATTTCCAAAGGCTTCCGTCCATGCCAGTAGTTTCTCCTGCGGAAGAAGATCATTCTTATGCCGAACCGCCCACTCTCGATTCAAATAGCAGATACGGCCATAATTCAGTCCAAGGATGGCATACTCAGGCAGTGTCAGTGAGTACTTGCATTCTGAACTGAGTCGTTTTTCGAGGATGGTAAAAACTTCAGGTGTATCTGCTTGATCGTCCTCCGATTGGCGGCGTATCCAATAACCGAAATCGACCAAGTGCTCCAGTGCCATACTTCGTGTATTATTGATAGCTTCGGTTAGTTGGTCGTCTCGATTCAGAAGAACTGGCTCATCCTCATCTAGTCGCCTGTCGTATTGGGTGCAAAGCTTATCCAACAGAGAGGCGAGACGCTGACGCCCTGAGATTGGGACATTGATATCCTTCTCTAGGCACATCCCTACGAAGTCTCCTACCGCTCGACGCGAACTTTGCCAACTTGGATGCTCTCTGGATACATCGCTGCGATTGATACCTTCTTCATTTGGCTGGTCGGGATGGGCCAAGATCCATTCGCATAGATCAAACCATTGATCGAGTTTGTCAAATTGCTTGAGTTTCACTTGCTCGTGAATAGCAGATACTATCGCCTTGACATAGATAGGTCGTTCCAACCGGTCCCGATTTTCGATCCAGAACTGTAGCCGCGATTCGTCAAGTATGATAATTTCTTTGAAAATCGATTGAAATGCCTCAGCAAGTCCTTCAAAGTTGATGTCTACCCACCATTCGTCAGGATCGCGATGAACGTTTTCCCATTCGTTCAAGAACGATAGGATTTCCTCGTCTGACGATTTTTTTAGTTCTTCAATCGGCTTCGGACTACGCTTCTCTCCCATCTTCACGCCTTCTGACTCATAAGGCTCATAATCATCACCCGTAATCGACTTTTCTTCTTCCGTCTTTAGCTTTTCAAAGTATCCGCCATATTTGCCAAATAGTACTGAAGCAAATGGATTTAGTTGCTTTCTGTGGAAATAGCGTTTCCGTTCTTCAAATAATTCTTCGGTAAAACTATCTCCTGCCCAGTTCTGAAAAACCTGTCTCGATGGTCCGCGAAGAACAGCATCAAATATCCTCTCCTTTTCAGTCTCGGAGAGCAGATCAGCACCGAAGTTCTCACATGCGAGACGAATCATACGCTGAAACTCAAAGTGATGCTCCCGTTTATCGTAGTCTTCATGAGTGAGAATCATCTCGCGAATCCAAGGCTTAGTCTGTTCATTTATATGTAGCGCGTAAAGATGCTGGCGTATGCGTGTGAAAATACCCCAACGCTGGTTCCGCAACGCCTGATCCAGTGCCGATACAGATTCCGGTGTCTTCTCATAGACTTTTTCACAGGCGAATGTTAGAGTATGAACAAGACTTTCTCTTAAGTCCTGATAATCCCTGCTAGATCTGTTTATGCGCTGACACCAAAAAATTGAAAGATCACTACTGCTGTTTTCTTCAAGCTCGTCCTGATAGAATAGGCGTATCATGGTCGCGGTGGCATCAAGCAATATTCGAGCTGTTGGGTAAGGTTCTCGCTCTGCCAAAGGTCGGACACCTTTTTCCAGTATTTGATAATACTCCCACTCGTCAAAGCGTGGTCGTGGCTCCAAACGAGTTGTCCAATCTTCGGGATTCGCTTTGCGGCGGGCCTGTTTATCTTCGGCTTGCTGGTCGGGTTGGAACTCAACTACCTTGAGTAAAAATGGTTCTGAAAATCCGCCGAAACGCCTGTCCATAAGCGAAAGCCTATCAACTAGTTGTATGATTTTCTCATGGCCCCATTGAGAATGATCTACGAAGGCCAGAATTTTCTCAGAGAGACGCATCAGGTCATTCGTATCGTCCGACTTTAGAACTATGGTCAAAATTTCTTCAAGCACAAGTGGATTAGTGTTTTCAGGTAGTCCTTCCAATATGGTAAAGACTTCCTCATGAGCTGAGTCACAGACTCTCTCGAGATAGTAAATCGGTGGCCAGTCAGGAATCTTTAAACTTCCACCTTCAGTTCGTTCAACTTCCGGAAGATTGTCCAATAGTCCACTGGCCTTCAGATAAGGAATCCACATCGGCTCATCTGCATTATTAAAGAAATAGCGATAGTTTTCGCCACGAGATTGTAATAGCTTTATCACTCGATCAATTTCGACCTGAGTAGCATCAGCTCCTCTACCTAATATGGCTTTTAGCTCCTGCAAATCCTCGGTGACAATCGATTGAGTCGGATCGACAGGTTCCTCGATTAAATACTGCTCCCTTGTGAGTTCGGGTTTGAACGCGTTGGCATATTTTTTGAGACTGTCAAAGTGATCTATGTAACTCCTAACCTTGCAGGATGTACCAAAGTCGCCATCCCCACTCACCACAGCGATGTTTGCCTTATGGTCATTGTGGTATGATTCTAGCGCACTCAGAATAAAGGCGTCGGGAAATTCCTTATTCTTCTTCTCAGAAAATGGTGGCTCAACCGAAAAATACCAACCCACGACGCGGTCGATGTCCCCAACAAGTGGAAGCTCCTCAACAACGAAATGTGACTTGAACTGCTCCCACTGTGATTTAAGCTCATTGAAACATTCATCTATAACCTCTTTTTCAGGCCGTGGCGTCCACATTTCCAAGAATGGCATAGGGTGCTTCTGTTGTGCCTTGTGAACTGCGTCCGCACATTCTTTAGCCTGCGTCTGATAGTGCCGAAGAAGCTCACGTTCCATCATGGCCGGAATCAATAAACGTAGTCCTCCCTTGACGAATGTGTCCTTCAGTGATTTAAAATCGCCAGTATCCAAACGCAATCCTTGGCGCTTGAATACCTCCGTATCAATATACAAGGATGTGGGAATGTGTCTCATTTGATTGTAGAAACCTCACTAAAAAGAATTTCAAGAATTACCGGAACTTGCCGTTCTGAGATATGAGAAATATACCTATTCATCTGATGTTATCCCGGCAGATTGACCGCTCCACACCTGCCCAATCGTCGCTTGTACCCTTTCTTCCATCCGCTCCACCAATTCCCGATTGGCGGCAACGAGAGCCCGCTCGGCTTCGATTTCGGCAACTATTTTTTGCTGAGTTGCCAAGGAGGGGAGTGGAATCTTGTAATTCTCTACGGCTGACCTTGGCACCCGTTGTAGTCCGCCAGTTCCGGTCATTTTTGGCGTCGCCCACGCACGGAAAGCGGGAGTAGCTACGCACAGAAATATCCATTCGGAAAGCGCGGCCTCCGATGGCCTCAAAACATAAAACTCACTCGATCCAAAGCCGATCCCATTGTATAGCCCTTTGGCAATACCGGCTTTACCGTTTTCAAAGCACGGCGTCACTTTTGCAATCAGCACATCGTCGTCTTTGAAATAGGTATAGCTGGAACCAATCTCTTTCAGGTATTTGCATCCTTTGGGGCGAAAATACATTGTATTTTCGCCCATATCTGCCATAGGTACGAATGAAACGGTCGTCGCCTCATCAAGTCCGGCGAGTTCCGATTTTCGCGGATTCACAATACAGGCCTTTCCAACTTCCACCGTCGCCCACTCAGGATCAACCACAACATGCGGCCGATAGTTCTCCACCACCGCCCGCGCCCCCTCTATCACCCGCTGATAGCCCTCAATCTCCGCGACAATTTCCTGCTGCACCTTCAGTGGCGGCAAGGGAATTTGGATTTCTGACAACTGTCTTTTTGTGACACCTTGTATCGTTGAACCTTGGCTAACTTTCTTAAAATTCTTGACCCTGTCCTTGAGGACATACACAAGATAGTCTGCATTAACCGCATCATCTAAGTACACGACAGTAATCTAAGTTGTGGTACAGCCCTGCTTTAGGTTTATTTGTAATCAGCCAGATTGCATCTAAATCCTAAACACAGGAGCTGTACCATGCTTATTCATACGATTAAAAAAGCCCTCACGCAAGGGTCGGTATCCCTCACGCGCCACCGTATCGACCTGATCAGTCGGTTGGTGTGTGCGCTGATTCAAGTGCGTTCGGTCCATATGAAAAAACTCGCGTGTAGCCTATCGGGGATGGCCCAGATTGACAGTCACTATCGCCGTCTCCAGCGTTTTTTCAGTAGCACTGTCTCACCGTCGGTGTTTACGCAGTTGATTGTATCCAAGGTCGTTCGCCCCGGCCAACCGCAACTCTTAGTTATGGATCGCACCCATTGGCGATTGGGGCGCACCGATCAGAATGTGTTGTGTGTCGGCTTAGTCTATCAGGGGGTCTCGATTCCGTTGGTATATCAGTCGTTGCAAAAGCCGGGCAACTCCAACACCTCAGAGCGCAAGCGTCTCCTGACGAAGGTATTGGCCTACCTTGATCCCCGCGTATGCTGTTTAGTCGCCGACCGCGAGTTTATCGGTCGAGCGTGGTTCGCCTTTTTGCTGGAGCAGCAGGTCGATTTTGTCATCCGTCTGCGCGGCAATACGTCGCTTACGCTCGACGACGGTCGGCGACGTTATGGGGCTACTTTTAATGAACGGATGCCGAGAGGTACGACCCGATTCTACCCACAGACCACCCTCTATGACGGCTTGACCCTGAATTTGGTGTGTCACCGCCCCATCCGCGGCGAGCGCATCCTACTCATCACCAACCGAACTGACCTCAAGCAGGTGCTGGCCGTCTATGGACAACGCTGGGCTATTGAAACGACGTTTGCCTGTTTGAAATCGAGAGGATTTAACCTCGAAGACACCCATTTGACCCACCCCCAACGCTTGCACCTGCTGCTGGGACTGCTGGCATGGACGCTGCTATGGGCGCTGTTGGTAGGACGGCGGTTGCATCAGAGAAAACCCATCCCCATAAAAAAACATGGACGACCAGCCATAAGCCTCTTTCGAAAAGGATTAGACCAACTCACACAGATCATACACCAAGCACGAGACCAACCTAAACGCAACCGACAACATCAACACATTTTACTGTCGTGTACTTAGCCGCATCATTCAAAATTAGCCCTTGGGAATCTTGGCTTATGCAAACGTCGAAATCATTCCTGAATAATTTCCCTAGCCCAACTCTTGTTACGACTATGACATTCCCTTTTTTGATTAAGTTAGTGGCCGATTCTCTGATGGCTTCTTCCGTGATGTATTTTCGCGGTTTCGCTGTCTTGATATTCACTATGTCTGCACTTGTAATCCATGGAATATCGCCGTTCCAGTAAGCTTCATTCTTTGTTGACGGTGTACCGCCGCTCAAAATATCATCGCAAATATCCCTCAATTCCACCATCGGCCACTTCATACTGGCGTAATTAACCGTTTCCCGATACCGCTCCCCGCTCAAATTATACTCCCCACCCTCCGCGACCCGATCTTTCCCAACGACCAACCCGCGCTCCGTTGTGTACTGCACGTCTTGTTCTGCGACTCGGGAGGCGTCCACCGCTTCCCCCGCCCGCAGCCGTCCCAGATATTCGCCAAGCTCCTCCTTCACCTTCGGCAAATCATTCTCGTCAATCTCCCGCCGCTGCGCCCCCAAATCAAACCCATCGTTTGCCACCTTAAAAAAGGCGATGCCGTCCGCCTTTTTCGCCAGCGCTTTGTCCAGTATCAGCACCGAAGTCTTAACCCCCGAATAAGGCTGAAACACGCCCGCCGGCAGCGAGACCACCGCGACGAGATAGTCTTCAACCAACAGCTTTCGCAACTGCTTATGGGCAGTCTGGCTCTGAAAGATAATGCCCTCCGGCACAATGACACCGGCGCGCCCCGCAGGCGTCAAATGTTCGGCAATGTAATCGACAAACAGCACTTCGCTGCGCTTGGATTGCACCGAAAAGCGACGATGCGGACGGATGCCCCCTTTCGGCGACATAAACGGCGGATTAGCCAAAATCACGTCGTCATACTCGTTCCAACGCTCCTCGCTGGTCAGGGTATCGTATTCGGCAATATGCGGCTCGACAAAGCCGTGCAGATACAGATTCACCAGCGACAGCCGCACCATATCGGGCGAGATGTCATAGCCTCTGAAGTTGGCCGCGAGTGCCCCTTTTTCGTCCGGCGTCAGCGTACTGTTGCCCTCGTCGTCGGCATTGGCCTTGAGAATGTGCTTGTACGACGAAATCAAGAACCCGGCCGTGCCGCAGGCCGGGTCGAGCACGGTTTCGTCTTTCTTAGGGCCAATGACGGCGACAATGAAGTCAATGATGTGACGCGGCGTGCGAAACTGCCCGGCGTCGCCCTGCGAGCCGAGGACCGAGAGCAGATATTCAAAGGCATCGCCCAACCGCTCGCTGTGATCGTACGCGAACTCGTCGATGACCTTGAGGAAGGCGCGCAAAGTCTCCGGGTCGCGGTAGGGCAAATAGGCGTTGTTGAAGATGTCGCGAAACAGCGGCGGAATGCCCGGGTTTTCCGGCATCCGGGTAATCGCTTCGGCATACAGATTCAACATTTCGTGACCGCCCAAGCCGGCGCGCATCAGCTTGGCCCAACCATAGCCGGCAAAGTCGCCGGCAAAAAACGTGCGCTGCCCGCCCAACTCCTCGCTCTCGGCGTCGATGTCGTCCATGAACTTGTAGATGAGCGCGATGGTGATCTGCTCCACCTGGCTTTTCGGGTCGGGCACCTTGCCCACGAGGATGTCGCGGGCCGTGTCAATGCGGCGTTTGGTTTCGGCGTCGAGCATACTAGGTCCGGTAAACGAATTCCGCCCCAATTTTCCACACCCCCTTTTCGCGAAAAGCGGGAATAGTCTGGCGACGGGCGGCGTTAGTGACCGCAGGTGCTGAGAGCCCATGCTGCTTGATATAGTCTGATAGCCGGATAATGGCCTCCCCCTGTAAATAGCTCAATCTCTTGTGTAGCGACTCCACGAGCCCCAACGCC
The DNA here is from genome assembly GCA_958295495.1 of uncultured Latescibacterota bacterium. Lineage (GTDB taxonomy): Bacteria > Latescibacterota > UBA2968 > UBA8231 > UBA8231. The sequence continues at coordinate 2,906,772 of OY282352.1, read as the reverse complement.
AGAATATCTTCCATCGCCCTAGTCGTTTGGCGGTCCTCATAGTTCCTAAACGCCCGATAGTACCGCTCCTTTTCCGAGTTGCGGATAATAAGGCGCGGCAGTCCGTGCTGGAGGAGTTGAAAATTGATGAGAACCCGCCCCAAGCGGCCATTGCCGTCGCAAAAGGGATGGATGGCCTCAAAATCCAAGTGAAATCGGGCAATTTTATCGAGGAAATAGGTGCCGAGATCGCTGGAATACTCGACGAGAATGTCATCTATCATGCGCTCCACATGTTCGGGTGCCGGCGCGATATGAGTACCCACCCGCACGTATTCCCCCTGCTGGCGAAAGCGGCCGGCAATGGCATCATTAATGCCGCCGATGAGCATCTCATGTAAGAGCAGTATCAGGGCTTTGTTCAGCTCGCTATCTTTAGCTTTGGTGCGCTTGTATTCCGTGACGCGGGCTAGATTTTTCGCCTCAAATACTTCCCGCACAGACACATTTCGGGACAACATCTGCTCCAACAGGATTCGCTCTGTCTCCTCAAGTGTAAGGGTTGAATTCTCAATCGCGTTCGAGTTGTACACGCTCTCGGGTATCTCCACTTCGTCAATCATCAACAGCAGCGATTCCTTGCCTTGGCGCAAGGTATCGTACGCCCGTTTCAGGACCTGGATGCGGTTTCTTATCGGATGTGTGGTCGCCATGTCGTCATTGTATCGCATTCACTATATATTGTCAAATATCCGTGAATAAACCGGGAAAAATGGGTTCCGTTCACTATTTTTCTGGATAAATCAGTTAATCGCGGATGAGAAAGCCAAATTGGTCGCAGCCCAAAGTTTCCTAAACAATGAACTGATTAAGAGACACGTAATCCTTGACATACTCGGGAACGAGAGCGCGGTATGGCTCCGGCACCGTGCGGAAGTCGCGGGAGGAAAAAGCCGAATTGGTCGCTAGCTCAGTGAAGCTCCGATTCTCGATGATGTCTCGGGTCCGGCCGCTGGTCAGATACGCCTTGAAGTACGCCCGGATCGCCGCTATGGACTCAGCTTCGTTGGGCTTGTGATCCGCGACGAATTTGGCGAACTCCTCTTCGAGCAACTCGTCTCTGGACTTAAAACGCGGGATGAGGTCAAAGACCTTCTCCAGTATCTCGCGCAAGCTCACGCGACGATCCACCGCAGCGGCTTGGCGCAGCTTGGCGAGCGTGTAGTACTCCTCGGGCTTGTCAAAGACTTCCCGATTTACATAGTCGATAGCGCGATCCCATTGGCCCGCTTCAACGGCTTGGGCAATGAAGTCGTCTTCGCGCACTTCGTCGGCAAAGCGGTCGAAGAACATCCGGTCAACTCGCATCCCCTCGGACCCGACCTGCTCTTGCTCAATCGTCGAGAGGAAGTCGCTTCCCAAGTGCTCATAGGCACCGGCATATACAACCGACCTTGGGTCATCCCCGTCCCCGCTACCCTTACCTAGCAACCGCGGCAAGTCCAATACCTCGTCGTAGTTGAACTCAGTCTCGAAGTACGCGCAGTTGCCGAATAAGTCGAACAGCTTGAATGTGGTCTTCTCCGTCTCGGCGGCACCTGCGGCGCGGTGCCCTATCATCTGGTCGAGGAAGTTGTGTTTCCGCGTGCCGCGCCCCTTGATCTGGACGAAGTCCGTCGGCGAGAATATCGGCCTGAACAGGCCCAAGTTGAGAATGTCGGTGCAGTCGTAGCCAGTGGTCATCATGCCGACGGTTACGCATACCCGCGCCTTGCTCGTCCGGTAATTGTCCCTGAAGTTGCCGGACCCCAAGAGGTTGTTGTTGGCAAAGTTGACCGCGAATTGCTGGGCGTCCGAAACGTGCGACGTGACTTGGACGGCAAAGTCCGACCGGTACCGGCCCGGAAACATGCGGTCGGCTATCTCGTTGAATAGCTGCGTTAGCTTGGCCGCGTGGGTCTGGCTCACTGCGAAGACGATGGACTTCCCGATCTCCCCGCTGATCGGATCGCGGAGCGCGTGCTTTAAGAAGGTCCGGCAGAAGACCGCGTTGGTGGCTTCCGAGAAGAACGCTCGCTCGAAATCGCGTCTTTTGAACGCCTCCTCTTGCTGCTCTCCTTCGCCATCGGCGAAAGACACCACAAAACCTTTGTCGGCGAGAAGTTGGGTGGTCACCTCGGTTCGCACGTCAACGACCCGAGGGTTGATCAAATGCCCATCGCGCACCCCGTCGAGCAGCGAGTAGCGGAACGTCGGCTCGCCGCGCTCGCAGCCGAAGGTGCGGTAGGTATCGAGCAGCAACCGGCGCTCCACCTCGCGCGGGTCGGTCGCATGAGTGCCTCTGAGGTAGTCTCGGGGCGTCGCAGTCAGCCCCAGCTTGTACCCGACGAAGTAATCGAATACCGCGCGGGCATTGCCGCTGATGGACCGATGCGCCTCGTCCGAAATCACCAAATCGAAGTCCGTGGGCGAAAACAGCGACTGGTACTTATTGTTGAACAGCAGCGCTTGAACGGTGGAGACCACAATGTGCGCCCGACGCCAGTCGTCGCGTTTTTCCTTGTAGATGACCGCGTCGAAGTCGCGTGCCAAATACGGGACAAAGGACTTGCTCGCCGCTTGGTCTTCCAACTCCAGGCGATCTACCAAGAAGAGGACGCGGCGGGCGTTGCCAGTGCGGAGAAACAGCTTAATGACGGCCGCGGCCACTAGCGTCTTGCCGGTGCCGGTGGCCATCTCAAACAAGAATCGGTCGCGCCCGTCTCGGACTGCCCGCTGCAAACGGTGGATCGCTCCCACCTGATAGTCGCGCAAAAAGCGCAGACCGTGCGTCTGGATGTAGCCGAGGCGCTCGGCCTCGTTGCGCCACCCGGCCTCGGCCGCATAGTTGGGTCGCTGCGCGAGGACGATGTAGTCGGTGCCGACCCGTTCATCGATCAGGCGCTGCGGATTGGGGGCGACCTGTTTGTACCCCTCCACCGAGTCCGGCGACGGAAACGCCGTGATGATATGCGGATTGCCGCGCTCTAGGTCCCAGAAGTAGTGCAGATTGCCGTTGGAAAGGATGACGAAGCGGCAGTTTAGCGAGCGGGCGTAGCGGCGCGCCTGCTCCTTGCCGACTAGTGGGTCTTTGTCCGCGGATTTGGCCTCCAACACGATCAGGGGAAAGCCCCGGTCGTCGAGGAGCAGGAAATCGACGAACCCTCGGCCGGAACGCTCAAAATCGTCGCCCAAACGCTCGAGATCGTCGCGCTTGAGCGGGACACGCGCCTCCAAGCGGATATTGGCTCGTCCATCATCGTCGTCGAAGAATCGCCAACCAGCGTTTTCGAGCCACTGGTTGATTTTAAGGCGCGCGGTAGCCTCGTTCATCCCCCCGCCGCCACCAACACCGGCTCCCGCTCCAAACGAATCCCAAAGGTTTGCTCCACCGCGTCCCGAATCTCACCGGCCAAGGCGAGGATTTCGCGGGTCGTGCCGCCGCGATTTACCAAAGCCAGCGCGTGTCGCTCTGAGATGCCAACCTCACCCCTTTGCAGCCCCTTGTGAAATCCGGCCTGCTCCACGAGCCAAGCGGCCGGCACCTTGACGCCAGCCGGATCGGGAAAGTGCGGGACATTGGGATAGCGGTCCTTCAATGCGGCAAAGGCTCCGGCGGCAATGACTGGATTTAAGAAGAAGGAGCCGACCGACCGAGCGTTGGGGTCTTGCGGGTCAATGACCATGGACTTGCCGCGGCGGAGCCCGAGCACAGCGTCCCGCACAATGGCTAAGGTCGGATGGTCGTCGTTCACGTACCGCCTTAGCTCCGGGTAGCGGATTTGCGGCTGGCCGCTGGCATCCAAGCGATACGTCACCGAGGTCACAATAAAGCGGTCGCGGTCGGCCCCCTTAAAGCGGCTCTGACGGTAAGCAAAGCCACATTCGGCAGGGGCAAACGCAATTTCCTCCAAGGTCTGCCGGTCGAGGGCGCGCACTTGTGCGATGGTTTCTTTTACTTCTTGGCCGTACGCGCCTACGTTTTGGATGGGCGTCGCGCCCACCGACCCGGGGATGCCCGAAAGGCACTCCACGCCGGCCAAGCCGCGCTCCACGCAGCAACGGACAAAGCCATCCCAATCCTCGCCAGCCGCGACCTCGACGGTCGCGCCATTGAACGCCATGCCGCAGAGTCCCACTTTGAGCACCAAGCCGCTGTACCCTGCGTCTGCAAAAAGCACGTTGCTGCCCCCGCCGAGCACTTGCACGGGCAGGCCCTCGGCCGCCGCCCAAGTCAAGCAGGCACGCATCGCGTCTAAGGAAGTACACTCGGCCAAGTAACGCGCCGGACCGCCGAGGCCCATAGTGGTGAGAGGGGCGAGTGGAGTATGCTCGCGGAGGATGTGGGACGGCTTTGCCATGAAGTAACGCCTCGTTTCGCGTGTACTGAGCATTTGCGTAGTGCTGCCTATATTACAGAATATAGGGCGCACACCGCACACCGCCGGAGCTTACCATGAAAAAGACCCTCTATCTCGCCAGCCCCTATGGATTCTCGCCCCAGTGGAAGGAGCAGCTCCTGCCGCAGTTTGTGGCCGCCTTAGAGTCCTTGGGGGCTGAGGTCTGGGAGCCTTTTGCCCGCAACAACCAAATCGATTTTTCCGCGTCGGGCTGGGCCTACGCGGTTGGCCAGGCTGACTTGCGCGACGTGGTCGAGGCCGACGCGATCTTCGCCATTGTCAATGGGACGCCCCCGGACGAGGGGGTGATGGTCGAGTTGGGAGCGGCCATTGCCCTCGGCAAGCCGACCTTTCTCTTTCGCGACGACTTCCGCCGCTGCACGGATTCAGAGAACTATCCCCTAAACCTGATGCTGTTCACCGGCCTGCCGGAAGACGGCTGGGAAACCTACTACTTCACATCGCTCGCGGAAATTAGCGCGCCCGACAAGGCCCTCGCGCGCTGGCTGCGGGACGAACTGAGCTGACCTATGCGCACGAACATTCCCCCTCATCTGCTGCAAGACCCAGAGGTTGAAGCATCCGAAAAGGTCTTGCGCGCCTGCGTCCATTGCGGCTTTTGCAATGCCACCTGCCCCACCTACCTGCTCACCGGCAACGAACTCGAAGGGCCGCGTGGCCGCATTTACCTCATCAAAAGTATGCTCGAAGAGGACACGCCCCCGAGCCGGCAGACGGTCGAGCACATCGACAATTGCCTCGGCTGCCTCGCGTGCGAGACCACCTGCCCGAGCGGCGTGGATTATTCGCTCCTCTTGGAAACGGCCCGGCCGCGGCTGGACCAGCTCGTCAAACGGCCCTTGGCCGACCGCTTGCTGCGCGCCCTGCTGACGCGGCTGCTGCCCTATCCCGGCCGCACGCGCTTGGCGCTCAGAATGTCTGGGTTGGGCCGCGCGTTCTCCGGCCTGATGCCCCGCGCCATGCGGCCCCTGTTGGCTATGGCTCCCAAGCGGTTGCCGCGGCCAGCCGCTGTGGCCCGGCCCGGGGTCGTACCGGCCGCGGGCGAGACGCGACTGCGCGTGGCCCTGCTCACCGGGTGCGTCCAACAGGTGTTGGGGCCGCAGATCAACGACGCGACCGTGCGGCTGCTGACCCGGTTGGGGGCCGAGGTGGTCATTCCGCCGGATATGGGCTGTTGCGGCGCGCTGACTTTTCACATGGGCGAGCGTCAGCGCAGCCTGAAGCTGATGCAGCGCACCATTGCGGTTTGGCATCGAGAGCTAAAAATGGGCGGCTTGGACGCGATTGTACTCAACACGTCGGGGTGCGGCACGGCCATCAAAGAATACGATCACATCTTTCGCCGCGACCCCCAGTGGGCCGACAAGGCCAAGGCGGTGGTGGAGCGGGTGCGGGACGTTTCCGAGGTGGTGGCGCAATTGGGGCTAGGCGCGGCCAACCGTGCGCCGGCCCTGAAGGTGGCTTATCACGACGCGTGTTCGCTCCAACACGGCCAGCACGTCACCGAGCCACCGCGACAACTGCTGCGGGCAGCGGGCTTTGAGGTCGTCGAGGTGCCCGAGGGTCATATATGCTGCGGCAGCGCGGGCACTTATAATATGCTGCGCCCCCACTTGGCGCAAAAGCTGCAAGCGCGCAAAGCCGCGCACATCGCCAGCGTTGCGCCGCAGGTAGTAGCGGCGGGCAACATCGGCTGCATGGAACAAATCGCCGGTAGCACCGCGGTGCCGGTCGTCCACACCGTCGAACTGTTGGATTGGGCGACGGGCGGGCCGCGGCCGGCGGGGGTGCCGACAGAAGCGGCCGAGCACTAGACGAGTTTGCTAAGCAACCTGAAAACTCACGCGACCAGAGCGGCCACGTACGAGCAGCGAGATCCACTCGTCCGCGCGAGTTTTCTTTTTGAGCTCCGAGTCGTCGTGCAGATAGACGAATACGTTGGTGTCAACGAAGACCGGGCCGGTCATACAGTTCCTCCCGCGTCGGCTTGCGCCCGTCGATCCACTCGATCTTTCGGGGTTCCCGCGCCCGCGTCAAAAAGCGTTCCATTGCAATCTCGTACTCGTCTTCCTGGCGCTGCATACTTTCCAGCAGTTCGGCCAGCCATTTGGAGACGCTGCGCTCGTTCTCGGCGGCCTTGACCCGCAGCCACCGGGCGACATCCTCCGGCAGGGTGATGGTGATGTTCTTCATGCTAAGCCTCCAGTACTGCAGGATATAAGTGCCAACGAGGATCGGGGACGGTCCGTGATGAGCTCTGTAACGCAAGAATGGTGGAACACGAAAATTGTGTCAATGAAACGAGGATTGTTGACAGGGATCACTACAAGAAGGCATGTGTGTCGAGCAGAATGCACACAGGACTCGCGATTCTCCTTTAGGGGAAGTGATTGGATTGGGCAACGGGCGGACCGCGGCCGGGGACGGTTCGTTAGCGTATCGACTGAAGGGACGCAGAATTCCGCTGACTGAATACGGCCTCATTGACAAGAAGGGGCACAACGTTTAATATGGTCATGTAAAATGACTATATAGTCAGGAGTTGCGACCATGCAGATGCCTATCAGCGAGTTCAAAGCCAAATGCACCCAAGTCGTGCGCGAAGTCGGCACCAAATACAAGACTGTGGAACTGACCAACCGCGGCAAGGTCGTAGCGCGCATCGTCCCCCCTGAGCCGGAGGCCAAACCCGACCCCCAATCCTTCTTCGGCTCGCTCCGAGGTACGGTCGCGTACCAGCCCGGTTGGGATGAACCGCTCGGCGAGGATGATTGGGAAGCCTGCCAGTGAAGTACTTGCTCGACACCAATGCGTGGATCTGGGCCTTGGAGGCACCGGAAAAACTGCCCGACCCTATAAGAGCGGTGCTGCTGGAGCCGGATCACCTGCCCTTTGGGCTAGCGGCGATCAGTCCTTGGGAAGTGGCGAAAAAAGAGTCCAAAGGGCTCCTTCATTTATCTATGCCTGTGCGCCAGTGGGTAGCGCACGCCACCCAAGCCCCGTTTATAGTGCTTCTGCCCCTTTCGGTGGATATAGCCCTCGAATCGGCGCATTTGCCGAGTCCCTTCCACAAAGACCCAGCCGACCAAATGATCGTCGCCACAGCGCGGGTGCATAGTCTGGTGTTGATCAGTGCCGACCAACGGCTGCGCGACTATCCACACGTGCAAACAAAGTGGCAATAGTAAATCAATCTATTCGGCAAACTTTTGCTTGAGTGCTCCCCAACTCGTGGCGGCTATCGCGCTGGCCGGGCTGGATATTTCGGTGAGGCGGGCGACTAGGGTGATCGTAGTCGGCGGGATGGTGCCGCTGGCGAAAGTCTGCCTCGTCTCTACGACCATGGCGACGCCCCCAATCCCCCCAATCCCACGGGCGTACCACATATAGGCGTCTATCTCGTCTGTCACTTCACCCAAAGACGCGAGTTGATCGTTGCCTGTGACGGTGAATACACCGGTGACTGTAAGATGGAGGCGCAGGCAATCGAAAATGCCCGCCGGTAGCCGAATCTCGCCCCAAGCATCAACCGCGTACTGATAGTCGTATCGGCCGGAGGCGGTCACACCTGGTGCTAGGGTCTGGTCCAAAGAGAAGTTTTCGACCGTCCCGCGTTTGCCGAATTCCAGCGGCCAAGGTGTTCCTATATAGACATCAACCATTATATCGACCATAGCGACCATAGCGACCATAGCGGGGGGTACTTGTCCGGCCGGTCCTTCAGTACCAATAAGAACATCGCTAGCGGCACTGCGCTGGAAATAATCGTACGTCTCAATCTCGTCCGTTCCGATAATGCTGTGGACGGCGTAATCGGCCGCGGGGAAGCTAGCGGCACCGGGGGCCTGCTCCAGCGGGATGACCGAACTGCGGGCGCGGATGGACGTACTGTTGGCGAGGAAACTAGTCAGGTCGAAGAACTGGTCGGCACCGGCAGAGCCAATGTCGAAGCCGGTGTCCTCTAGGCTGCTAAGGACTGTGGCGACTTCTTGTTCCCAAGTCATGCCCAAGGATGGGCGTAAATCGTCGAGGGAGAGGGTAATTTGGGCTGTAGCAGAGAGAGGGAGGAGGATGAGAGCGATTGATGCTAATGCACGGACGATGAACATGGTGGTATCCTTTCTTACTTAAAGTGGAATTTGCGTCCCTACGCCAGCTTCTCGTCAGAAGCGATGCGGCCGTCGTGGATGCGGATCAGCCGCTTGGCCTGCAGGGCAATAACGGGATCGTGGGTCACCAACAGTACGGTGTTGCCCTCGTCGTGCAGGGCGTCGAAGAGAACCATGATCTCCTCGCCGGTGCTAGAGTCGAGGTTACCGGTCGGCTCGTCGGCCAACAGCAGCGAAGGCCCGTTGGCTAAGGCGCGGGCAATGGCCACCCGCTGACATTGCCCGCCGGATAGTTCGGCCGGCCGGTGCGTCATGCGATCGGCCAAGCCAACCCGCTCCAGCGCTTGAATCGCCCGGGCGCGGCGAACCTTGCGGCGTTGGCCGTTGTAAATTAGCGGCAACTCGACGTTTTGCAGGGCGGACGCGCGCGGCAGCAGGTTGAAGGTCTGAAAGATGAAGCCAACGCGGCTGTTCCGCACTTCGGCCAACTCGTTGGCATTCATGCGCGACACATCCGCGCCGGCCAAGCGATACGTCCCATCCGTCGGCGAATCCAAGCAGCCGAGGATGTTCATCAGCGTGGATTTGCCCGATCCAGAAGGCCCCATCAGCGCGACGTATTCGTTGGCGTCAATCGCCAAATCCACCGACCGCAGGGCATGAACCTCTTCGGTGCCGCGCACATAAACCTTGCTAATGCCATTCAGTTCAATCAGCACGAGATCACTCCGAGCGCAACGCATCCACCGGGTCGAGCCGCGAGGCGCGGGCCGCCGGATAGATGCCAAAGAAAAGGCCAATCGCGATGGACAGGGCCAGCACCAGCAGCGTGGCCTCCGGCGAGACAATGCTGGGAAAGTCCAATTTGCTGTAATGGGAAATGACGCGCGCAATGCCCTCGCCCAACCCGTAGCCCGCCGCCACCCCCAGCACTCCCCCCGTCAAGCTCAGAGCCATCGCCTCGACCACGAACTGCCACAGCAAAGTCACCGGCTTGGCGCCGAGGGCCTTGCGGATGCCAATCTCGCGGGTGCGCTCGGCCACCGACACCAGCAAGATGTTCATAATGCCAATCCCCCCGACCAAAAGCGAAATCCCCGCAATCCCACCCACGACCAACTTCAACAGCAAAATGGTCTGCTCAACCTGCTCTAGGATGCTGCGGCCGCTGATGATCTGATAATTAGCCTCCGGGCCGTGGCGCTTTTTGAGCGCCTTTTCAATGGCAGCGGTAATGTGGGGCACATCTTCGCGCTCCTTGGCGTGGGCTACCAAGGCTTGAATAAACTTGTTGCCCGAGAGGCGTCGCTGGGAGGTGGTCACCGGCACTAGCACTTGGTCTCCCCAGTCCTCGCCGAAGATCCGGCGCTCCTCCATGAGGCCGACGACCGTAAAGCGCTGGCCGTTGAGCTTGAGCTCTCGGCCCAAGAAGGGGGCCGAGCCAAACACCTCCTCGCGCACCTTTTCTCCAATCACGCAGACCCGGCGCAGCTTGTCCAAGTCGGCGTTGATCAAGAAGCGACCCGCGGCGACCTTCCAGTTGTGTACCTCGGCGAACTCGGGCAAAGTACCGGCCGCCCTGCTTTGGTAACTGGCCTTGCGGTAGCGCAGAGCGGCCCCATTCGTCATAGAGGGCAAGACCGCGGCCAAGCGGTCGGAGGCTTGCTCGACTACGCGCAGGTCGTCCATGGTCAAGGGCTTATAGCGGGAATTGGGGACCCAGCGACCGTCCTTGAGCTGCATGTATTGCGGCGTAACCATCACGAACTGCGCCCCGCCCAGCTTGCCGAACTCTTCAATGACAAACTGCCGCATCCCCTCGCCAATGGACACAATGCCGACGACCGCGCCAACCCCAATCATCATGCCCAGCAGGGTCAGAACCGTGCGCAGCTTGTTGACCCATATTTGCCCGAGGGCAATGCGGATGGATTCGAGGAAGATCACGAGCGGCGCAGCGCTTCTACCGGATTGAGCCGGGCAGCGCGAAAGGCGGGATAGACGCCAAAGAAAATGCCGACGCCCGATGAAAAGCCGACGGCCCAGAGCACGGACTCAGCCGAGACAATGCTGGTAAAAGGCGCACCAGGCGCGAGCTGCTGAATGACGAAGGCCGCCCCCAAGCCCAAGCCCAAGCCACTGAGGATGCCCAACAGGCCGCCGACCATGCTCAAGACTACGGCCTCGGCGAGGAACTGACCGAGAATGTGGCGCGGCTTGGCGCCGAGGGCCTTGCGGATGCCAATCTCGCGGGTGCGCTCGGCCACCGACACCAGCAAGATGTTCATAATGCCAATCCCCCCGACCAAAAGCGAAATCCCCGCAATCCCCCCGCCCACTTGCTGCAAGACGCGGAAAACTTCATTGGCGTCGTCTATCTGCCCTTGGCTGGCCTTGACCTCAAAGGCGTCGCCGTGCTCGTGGTGTCGCCGGAGAACGCGGCGCACCGCTGCGACGACCCGCTCAACGGCCTCTAAATCCTCGACGAAGAGCGTGAGTTCCGAGAAGTGATCCACGCCTTGCAGCCGCTTTTGGGCCGTGGTGTACGGGACCAACACGCGATTGCCCTCGCTTTGGCCAAAGCGGACGCGCTCGGCGAGCACGCCAACGACCACGTAGCGGTCGCCATTGAGCAGGATCTCCTCGCCCAGCGGGTCGGCCCCCTGAAAGAGGTCTTTATGCACATCACCGCCGATCAGGCAGACCTTGCGGGCGAGGCGCAAGTCTAACGCGCTCAGGGACCGGCCGCTGGTCAAGGGCCAGTTGAAGCCCTCGGTAAACGCATCGGAAGTGCCCGTATAGCTCGCCTGCACGGTGGTCTTGCCGCGCTGTAGCGAGGCACTGCCTTGAACCCCGGGTACGAGGGCGTGTAGCCCGTCAATCTCTCGCTGCATGGCCGCCATGTCGGCTGCGGTCAGGTGCTCCTGCCAAGGGCGGCGCACCCAGCGACCATCCTTGCGCACCCACTGGCGCGGCGGCTCCACCTCGATCATGCCCGCGCCGCCGCTGAAGATAAACTGCGAGATCACTTGGCGACGCAGCCCCTCCCCGAGCGACACCACGGCAATGATGGCCGCCACGCCAATGACAATGCCCAACAGCGTCAGCAGCGAGCGCAGCTTGTGCGCCCGGAGCTGACCCAAACCGGCGAAGAGGGGTTCGAGCAAGGTCATCAGCGTTCCTCGTCCTTCGAGTCGAAGATGCAGCAATTAAAGTGTCAAAGATACGTTAGATGAACCACAAACCCAAAACCGCACCGTGCGTTCTGCTGCTTTGCGCCACCGATTTGCATTGACTAAATTTATTCAGAGCCGATTGACTAAATTTTCACAATAAACGTAATCATAAGTTATTTAATGAATTTAGAAGAATTCCAAATTCACAATACCCATCTCGACGGCTCCTTTTCCGACCTCGACCCACACCTCAGACGCCTGCGAACGCAGCCCCTAATCTATCGTTTTCCCCTCCTCGACCGCCTGCCGCGCAGCCAGCCGGGCATTTACACTGTGGGCGGGGGCCGCCAGATTGGCAAGACGACCCTGCTCAAACAGTGGATGGCCGACCTGCTTGCAACCGGCATTGATCCGGCCCGTCTGCGCTTTTTCACCGGCGAACTCATCGACGACCACCACTCGCTAGTGCGCTTGGTATTGACCCTACAGCGAGCAATGCCTACCGAGGGCCGGCGCTATATCCTGCTCGACGAAGTGACCTATATCGCCGGTTGGGACAAGGGGATCAAGTACCTCGCCGACGCCGGCTTGCTCGAAGGCGTCGTGCTCGTTGCGACCGGCTCGGACATGGCGGTCATCCAAGAGGCACGCATGCGTTTTCCCGGCCGCAGAGGGCAAGCCGCGGCGGTTGACTTTCACCTCCATCCCTTGGGCTTTGCCGCGGCCGTGGGTCTAAAGCGCTCGCTGAGCAGCCAAGAACTGCTACAATTAGCACAGCCTATATCGCCGCTACCCCCAGAGGCCGAACAAGTCCTGCTCGAGGAATTTCTCGCGTACCTAGTTCACGGCGGCTTTCTCACCGCCATTAACGATATGGCCCGCCACGACCGCATCCTCCCGGCCACATTCGCCACGTACAGCGACTGGATACGCGGCGATATGCTCAAGCGCGGCAAGCAGGAGCACTATTTGGGCGAAGTGCTGGCCGCCATTGTCCGCTGCTGCGGTACCCAGACCACCTATAACGCCTTGGCCCGCACACTCAGCATAGACCATCCCGCTACCGTGAGCGACTATATTGCCCTGCTCACCTCTATGGATGTCCTCCGCGTCCAGCCGGCCTTGCGCGAGGACAAGCTGACCGGTGCGCCGAAAAAGGCCCGCAAAATTAGCTTTTGCGATCCCTTCATTTTCCACGCCGTGCAAAGCTGGCTGCACGAAGCCCAAGACCCTTTCACCACCCAAGTGCGCCCCCTCCTCGCCGACCCCGGGCGCACTGGCCCCCTAGTAGAAGCCTGCGCCGTTGCCCATTATGGCCGGCACTATCCCACCTACTATATCAAAGGCGAGGGCGAAGTGGATATCGCCTATGTAAAGGAGGGTCGTTTTTGGCCCGTGGAAATCAAGTGGACGGGCCAGTTGCGGCCCAAGACGCTCAAACAGATAGGCAAGTACGCCAACAGCCGCATCCTCGCCCGCCGGAGTGCGCCGGCCAAGATGGGAGATATTCCCGTCGAGTTCCTGCCCCAGACCTTGCTGCGCCTAGACCTAGGGTAGGATTGGTTCCAGACGCGCCCCAACTTTCAGCCAACCGCGGCCGCGATCTCTTCCTCATCTTCCAGCCAATCACTCGCGATCAGAACTAGCTGGCGGAGTACATCTCTGCGGTCTGATCCGTGGCAACAAGGCCCTGTAATTCCCGGACATGAACCAATAAAGACTTGATCTTCTTCCGACCACTCGACGAGGAGGGGACATGCTAGGGCGGCCTTGTCGTCCGCGGAGCTGTCGTGGCTCTTCGTTGCATTCAAGGTCATTCTAGAGCCTCCTCAATGGCTTCTTTTACTGACTTCTCTTGATACTGGTGGGCATCATCGCCTCAATTTCCCGAAAGCGTTACCTGTGGGCCTTTAGGGTGCTGGTATCGTCTATGGCTTCCGCCGCGTTTGTTCTTTCGGAGGCGGAAGCCCGCCCTTTCTAGGTCCGCGATAAGTTCTCGTACCTTTCTAGGCATAGATGGTCAGGTTGCTATTAGAGATTAATGATACTCGGTTTATCCATGTATTCTTTGCCATCTTCTGCATCATGCCCTATCGACTAGGTCAAGCTCGTCGCTGCTGTTTCGCTCAGAGAAAGTCTATCACCTTTTGGAAGCCGCTCCCGTCAGTCTTCATCAAGGACGTCCTGCCGACAAAGTCTTTGGTCTTGATAGTCCCGTGCCTATTCGACGAGCGTTACTTTCCAAGCACGCAAACCCGCATAACTAAAGCCGAGATAAAAGGTTACCCTCTTGTTTTCTGCTTCGCCTTTATAGTGATTAGCCATACCAGGAACATAAAATGCTTTTAATCCTGAGGGAGTCTCTATCTCTCCTGCTTCTGGACCACGAATATGGCTCACCACACCTTCTAGGCGACCAAGAGGCGACGGGTTTGACCAAAACTGTTCATCACGGTACCACTGACCGAGGACATCCTGATGCACTATTTGTTTGAGCCCCTCTCCTTGTGCAAACCACTCTAGACTTTTAGTCCGGTTGCTTCGATATTGGGATCGTGTACGGCACTCTTCGAGAAGTCGATCTGCATTATCGCGTGCCAAAGACGACCCTTCAAACGCCTTTATCACATACAAAATAGACAGGTAATATGCCGATTCCAACGAATCACTATTCGCATGCCAATAAGCAACTTTCTCAGTCACGGAGTCAACAGTCGGTGGATTAGTGCCAGCACGAACAGCCTGTAGCCAAAGACGTAGATTTCGTTCATTGTGAGGTTCTTCATCAAGATTATTGCTAAGCAATTCCACCGAGCGTTTTAATTCCTTGGGGGCGAGATCATTCCAATTGCGGTTTCTTCGTGCTAAATAAGTCCATACAAGTTGTCGTCGAATTGGCGGTAGGTATACATCACTGCGGCTAAGCATCGAATCCCATCGCTGTAGTGCAGTACTATATTCGCCGTACAGTACGTTTAGTTTTACCCGGCAAGCCTCTTCAAAGCGGTTTGGATTTTTACCTTCACGGTTATGTCGGACTTGGGCTAGTAGCTCTTCTACATTTTGAATCGATTCGCGGATCCACCTAGGTGATGTTGGACTCGACGCTGCAACGATCGGAGAGAGCTTTTGATTCATTCCGTAGTAATCAAGAACCCGAATTATCATTTGTGCCTCGCTGATATAGCCATGCTCATCATCCGGGGCAAGTGCTCGAGCTTGTGAGAAAGCGTTTCCTGCCGACTCTGCCATGGAGACAACATCGTCTTGGCTACACCTATTCGAAACCATTTTATATACATGGAAACGTAATACCATTCCTTTTATATGGTGTAAAACATGGTCATCAGGCTGCAATTTAATCGCATAATTAACGGCTTTCAACGCACTGTCATGCTCAAAATAAATACTGTAAAATCTCCCTAAGTGGGCCCAGAAGTGAGCCTCTTCTGGGAACTTCTCAGTCAACCGCTTTAGTACTTGAAGACGTCCTTCCCCTACTGGAATGGACTTGATAACTTCAGAAAATTGAGATGAATCGGCACGTTCCGACCCTAGAAATTCCGAATTCTCGCGATAAACAAATACACGCCGTACAAGATCGAGGCCGTCTTCCAATGCAACGGAAGAAGTACCTCGACAGAATTCAATAAACTGAAGTGCCCAGTGGGATAAAAGCTGAGGCCATAGTTCTTGATCGGCATCAGCTGACATGAATACCTGTCTCATACACTCCTCTGCAACTGCTGGATGGACCGTACGCCAGAGTCCTGGTTGTGATTCAACCAAAAGCTCAAGTATTGGCGGTGGTAGGATATCCTTAAACTTAACAGAGATATTTGAAGGGATGCTGAAATGAGGTGCGAACATCTGCGCTGGTACAGCTCGCTGGCCGAAATAATGAGCTATTGACAAAAACGCAATACATTTTTTTTGTATATTAGTAAGGTCTAGCAACCGTGTTTGAACGTAGTTTTGGATCCCAGTGAAATCGCGACCGAATGCTACTAACGCAAGATAGAACGGCGTATGCGTCTTTGGTCTGTTTTGTTCAAGCACTGTTCTCAAGTTGTCGCGTTTTGATGGAACTTCACGTTCTAGGAAATGCACGAACCGCTCCGCTTCAATACGGTTGAGTTGAGAGTCAAGATATAATACACGACGTCCACGTTTAGTCGGACGATCGTGCCTGCGTATAACTTGGAACAAGAGGACCGGAATATGTGCCGCTGCGACCCGTTCATAAAGCACATCAGCCTCCCTGTCGGTAATGGCTCCGGCGTCAATCGCAAGTAGGATCGACTTACCAGTCTTTGAAGCAATGTATGCTAATCTCTCAGTTGTTTCTTCAGGCTTTGTTCTTTGAAGCAAAAGACAAGGAAACTCAGATCTCAAATCCCACAGCACACGCCTCAATACCGTAGTGCCTCCCGAGCCTGGAGCATGATACAAATTCTCGCGTTGTGCCCTCCTCTTTCCGAGGCCAGAGAGAATTCTATCCTTGATATTTCTGGTACTTTCCCGCGGCACATCGTAATTAAGTCCAAGGTCGTACCATGTAATTTCATTTCCGCGTAAGAATTCACTTCCAGGTGAATAGATATCTGAAGCTCGAAGGCCCTCTCCAAGATGCACTAACTGGAGCTCTTCCGAGAGCCATGCTAGTTTGTCGGCCGGAATTAAGACTGGAGCACCTGATGTAGATGGTAACGTAACGTCAGTCTTGCCTTCAAACGATCTTTGTGGGGCCAATTGTTCTATACCAAGGCAAAACTGGTGCAAGGGAATCTCAAACACATGAGATTCAAATAGCTCACCGAGTTCCCTAATTTCCGGCGACTCGTTTTCTACTACGATGACGATGTGGACGGCTTCGCCAAAGCTAGCAGTTACGTGCTGCATTGCAGTACGCAGATAATCTATAGGTAACTCACCGCACCAGAGTACTACTAGGATCATTGGACGTTCGGCTGAAGCGGAATATATCAAATTCAAAACACGGGGAAGATCAGTACCATACAATCTATTCCAATCCATCCAATTTTCTGACTTCGGAATCGTTGCTCTGTGTCCCGAAAGACCAGCAGCACAATACCAGTATGTGCCACGTCCAATATTTAAAGTAGGTTTGTCTCCATGTTTTACTAAATGTATAGAACGTCTCGTTTCGAGTCTTTTACGACAGTGATCCAAGAGGCCATTCGTGTCAGTCATTTTGTCAAAATCGATTACAAACGCCCAATCAATACAACCCAAATTCGCTATATCCTCGTCATCAAGTCGAGGAACAATAAGTCCATAATAGTAATCAGGTCCGAACTCTTGAACATTATCGAGTAATGACCCCCACATGCCTTCGGGCAGTGTCCGGCCATCATTTGCATGTCCTGCAAACCACGCATACACCTTTTTTTGTTCATCACCGTTGGCAACACTATTAATCGATCCACGACGCACATAAAGCTGATGTTGACGGAGAACTTGAAACTTAGAGCTAGGAAAATCCTTAAAAGGAAGACAGGGACCAGACGATTTTTCAGGTGGAATAGTAATGAGTGCGATTTGCTTGCTGTCATACTCAGTAGGCTCATATTGAAATTGAGGAACGGGATGAATCCAACCATCAAATTTGCTTCGCAGTTCCGCATCATCGATATGGGACGAAACGCCTGTAACTTTAAAGTTTCCGTCAGAAGATTTACGTACTCCGAGCAGAATGTATGCTGGTTCAGTTCGTGGTGTATTGTACATTGAGACTATGTCCTTCACGAACTTAGCTCGTTTTCGCTCTCTATCTTTATTCTCTTTTGTGCCAAAATCGTACTCGGTTTCTTTAAAGTCGATGGTTTCACTTTCGACCCTTTTAAGCAACCTTTCGATTAACTCCTGATCAACTGCCATTGTATTCTTCAGCATTCCTTGGTTATTTTATACAGCTATAGCGATTATTCAGCCAACAGAAAACTTTTAACACTACCATCCTCCAATGCCCGTTGGCAGACCAAGCACTCCGGTTAGGTAATACGATCCTAAAAATAAATCTTAGGATCGGGGGTGTCCAGAATTTGAGGCCCAGTACAGTTCTTTAGAAACGTTTTTAAATTCCTCGTGCTGTCCCTTGACCCAAAAAAAGCCTAGGACCGAGGGGGCGTACCCAGAAAGAAGTGCTCGATCCCAAATTCTCTCGCTAGTCAGCAGTCGGTTTACGCCGAGCTACTAGACGTTTTCGGTTACGTTCTGAGCGACGAACTTACGTCGGTCGCAGTCAGTCTATGTCCCAGTAAGGGTACCCCACTCATTGCATGCGCTGTAGAGCCCCTAGTCGTCGTTCAGAACGCGTACCACCAATTCGCTGAGGTTTGTAGCTCCTGCCAATCGTCCAGTCTTCAGCGTCGAGAACGGTCATCAGCCTTCCTCGTCCTCGTCCTTCTCCTCACCTTCGTCCTCCTGCTCAAGCTGACTGCGAATGAGGCTGGGGTCTTCGGCGACGCGGTCGCCGCTGGCCAAGCCGGAGAGGATTTCAAAGCGGGTCGAGGTCTCAATGCCGATGGCCAATTCCACCTCGGCGAACGCACTCAAGGGCAGGTGCAGCGCGCTGTCTGGGCGCGTGCTGTCCGCAGCAGCGGCTAACGAATCCGGCGACTGGGCGATATATGCGACAAAGCGGCCGCGCTGGCCCTCGCCGCGCTCGTCTTCTCCGGCCTCGTCGTCAAAAACCTCCAGCACCCGCTCAACCGGCAGGTACAACGCGCTGTCGCGCCGCGCAAACAGAATGTCAATGTCGCAGGACATGCCCTGGCGCAGGCGCGGCGCGTGGTCGGTAATCTCGATCTCGGCGTCAAAGGTGACGATGGTGCTGCCCTGCTTTTGCTGACCCACCGGCGCGATCCAGCGCACCCGGCCGCGATACGTGGTGTCGGGATACGCATCCACGACCATGTTCACGTCTTGGCCGACCTGCACCCGGCCAATGTCGATTTCCGCGATGTCGCCGCGCACGATCATCTGGCTGGGATCGCCGATCTGGAAAAGTACCGTCCCGCCGGAATACGACGACAGGCCGGAGGCCACCACCTCGCCGATTTCCACGTTGCGGCGAATGACGATGCCGTCGATCGGGGCGAGGACCCGCACCTCGTCGAGCGCGACTTGGCCTTGTGGAAGCTGAGCGCGGTGCAGGTTGGCCTTGGCCTCGAGCATGTCGAGTTCGAGCTGGGCCAAGCGCAGGCTGGTTCGGGCGCGCTCCAGGCGCCCCTCGGCTTCCTCAAACTGCTTGGCCGGTATCATCTTGCGGTCGAAGAGGGTCTTTTGACGCTCGAAGTTCCGCTCCTGCTCCGCTAGGTCGATCTTGCCCTGCTCCACGCCCGAGCGCTTCTGATACAACTGCAACGATTGATTGGGGTCTGGCTCGATGACGGCCATCAACTCGCCGGTCTCCACCCACGCGCCGGCCTCAATGGGCAGGTCGCGGATTTCGCCGGCAATGGTGGATTTGACCTCCACGGTGCGCACCAACTCAATGCGGCCGGTTTCGGCCAGCTTATCGACGACCGCACCCCGACCGACGAGCGCGGTGGGATAGGTGGCTTCGGCCTTTTCTTGCCGCAAGTTGAAATAGACCGCGGCCCCGACCGAGCCGGCCAACAGCAAGAAGACGAGGGCCTTCAAAAGGGGTCGTTTCTTGGTCGCCACGTCAACCTCCAAGGCCGCGGGTGCTGAAGAATGCGCCGATGGCGAGGAAGAGCAGAGTGATGGCCGCAACGCCCGCGTAAGCGCGGCTGCGCTCTACTTGCCCGACGATGGACAGCCCGAGGCCGGCGATGACAACTATCCAGACGGCAAAGGGATCGATGGAGCTCAATAGAGCGCCCCCGAAACTTTTCTGGGCCTCCTCGGCGAGAAACATCCCCAGCCCTATTTGCACCTTCATCGTCTCATTGGCCAAGACCAGCGGCGTCTTGACAATGTGCTGGGGAATGGCAATCAGCGACGTGTACGCGACGATGGCCAAGCACTGGCCATAGCCGAGCAAACCGCCGAGTAATTTGCCTACCAAAAGGTAGATTGCAGCACCAATAAAGAGCATGACAAACGTCATAACCGGCGCGGCAATCAGCCCACCCATCCGCATGGCGTCTCCAGTGCCCTCCATTTCACCGCGCTGTTCTGCGGGTATCTGCTCCATCACCTCAGCCATGTATATAGGAGAGGTTATATATGTGAAGATAAAGATCACCACCGCGACCATAATGGTCGGCACCAGCCAGTCGGCAGCACTGCGCTGCTCGGCTACGGCCTCAAAGGTCTCGGATGGAGCGTAGAAGACGCGCAATATGCGGCCGACGACGCTCATTTCTGCTTGGGGAACTTCCATGGCGGTTCCTTTGTGTTGGGGGTAAAGGTTTTCGCCGACCTCGGCGAATGCTCCGACCATAGAAGCAAATTAACGGTTGCCTTAGACCTTTCCAAATAAATTCCCACAGGGCAACCGCTGTAGGGGGCCAAGAAGCGGTCGCCTGTTCACAGCCACTGCAACAAGAAACGAGCTTGGGCCTCCTCTAGGCTTAGCAAACTCTGTACACACTCGCGGATGCGCTTCAGCATGGCGGCCGGGTCGTTGTACGCTCCCTTAAAGAACAAATCGTGCGTCGTCTCCCAACGCCGGCCTAGGTCCCCAAAGGTATCGGCGGCAGCCGACAGGGCACCCAAGCCGGTTGCCGTGGCCAGCCGCCGCAGGTTGTCGTCCAGTCGCCGGCGCTGCGGGCCGAGTAGGGCCATCTGGCTGAACACTTCCTGCATCCAAGCGCGCAGGCTGTCTTCGTCTTGCTCAATCTGACGCTCCATCTCCTCGACAAACCGCTGCGCGGCCGGCAGGCCCGTCTCTACCCGGCCGACCTTATTGCCCGCGAGCATCTCCCGCACATCCTCCAATAGGACCTGCTCCATTTTTTTAACTGGATAGGCGTCGAGACCCTCTGGCACTACGTAGTCGTACACCACCAATTCGGGCAGCATCTTGGGCAGACGAGAAAGCGGCACCTGCCCCACAAAGCCCTGCGGATTGACCAAAATCGCCAACCCATCCGCCGCTCGATCGTACCCGTAGATGAGCATGGCTTCGCTCGCGCCGGGTATGCGATTGTAGTGAAAGGCCGCATCGCTCACTTCGTGGGCATCCACCCAAGCTAACAGCACCCGGTCTGCGGCAATCGACTCCTCAATCACCTGCCACAGGTCGGCAAAATTGTCGCAGCGCACCTCGCGGCGCTCAATTCCGTAGAGATAGTACAGGTTGCGGTGGATCAACTCGTCGGCGGGCAGGCCGACCGGCATTCTCTCCTCGGCGTCAAAAAAGAACGACCAGCTCATCAAGGCCCCGTAGTACGCTCGCTCGTCAACAAGCTGGGGGCTGTAGTATTGGAGCGCGGCCATAATAGTCTCCCCACAAACGAACAACGTGGGGTGTCCTTCGACTCGATATAGATCAACAGGGCGCAGTACCTTTTTCACGATGTCCTCAATCGGTTAGAGAGTAGTGATTCATTTTGCAAGGAGGCAAAGCGGGCTTTCACCGCACCTTTAGGCGTGAACGTGGCCTATCTCCTTTAGGAGAAGGGGACAGGAGGCCCCCTAAGGGGCCGGGCCGTGTCCAACATTCCCTGCAGAATATGCAGCGATGTCTCTACCTATTTGCCAAGGCGGAGGGAGCGACCCTTCGCCGGGTCTCGGCTATTATATTCAGCAGATAACCCGACTAAGGCGGGATCTGCAAGGAATGCTGGACAGCCTGAAAATAGGGGGAGATGGTCGCTGGCGACAAGGCAACGGGTAACGGGGGCCGGCCGGACGAGGAGCAATTCCGCCAGTTTGTATCTTTTTCCGACACCCTTGTTGGGTAATGGTCAAAAAAAACTAGCCCCTTTGCGGGGCTAGTCGGCATGTTGCAACTGCGAGCGCTGGTCAGACGACCTGCTCAACTGCTGCCAAACTCTTCTTGTCTAGTTCGTCGAGGTGCGGAATTTCAAAGCGGTTGCCATCGACATCGGTGATCAGCAGCCGGTGGTCGCCGAGCCACTGGGCGTTTTCCGAGACGTTCTGGACGACGAACTCGCGCGGGCCGCGGTCGGTCTGCACGTCCCAATAAGAGGTGCCGTATTCGTTGCGCACCGCGTTGACCCGCTGAATCGCCGCCGTCAAATAGCGGCGGTCCAGCTCTTCCTCAATCAAGGCGCGCGCCTCTATATCGAGCTGTGTGAGGTCGTCGATCATACAGATCTCTTCGTCTTTGGCGTCGAGGAAGCAAATATAGCGGGTCGGGTGGGACAGCGGCGCGGCGCGGACGACCTTCACCTTCAGGTACGAGCGGTCGCCGTCAATGGTCAAACGCAAGATCCAAGCCGGCTCGCGGAAGAGACGCAGATTGGCGATTTCTACGTGCTCGGGGTGAGTCACGGAAATCGGGGTGATCGATGGTTTTTCGTTATCTGTCATTGCGTCGCTCCTCAGCCGCTGGTGGCCATGACCGCCGAAGTCTCGCGTTGGGTGGTTACCAGATTGTAGAAAATGCCCTCGCGCGCCATGAGTTCCTCGTGCGTTCCAATTTCGGCTATTTTGCCCGCGTCGAGGACCACGAGGCGATCCGCGCTGCGCAGCGTCGAGAGCCGGTGGGCAATGGCAAAGGTCGTGCGGCCTTTGACGAGCCGCTGAATCGCCTCTTGGATCTTTTTCTCGGTCGGCGTGTCGAGCGACGAGGTGGCCTCGTCTAAGATCAGGATCCTCGGGTCGTGGAGAATGGCCCGCGCAATGGAGATGCGCTGCTTCTCGCCGCCGGCCAGCTTGTTGCCTTGCTCGCCGACGACCATGTCGTACCCGTCGGGCTGTTTGACGATGAATTCGTGGGCGTTGGCTGCGCGGGCCGCACGCAAAATCTCGTCGAATGTGGCACCGGGCTTGCCGTACGCGATGTTTTCGGCAATCGTGCCGTTGAACAAAAACGACTGCTGGGCCACCATGCCGATCTGCGAGCGCAGGTCGCGCAGGCGAATGTTGCGGATATCGATCCCGTCGATGGCGAGGCGGCCGTGCGAGACATCGTAAAAGCGCGTGATTAGGTTGATCAGCGTACTCTTGCCCGTCCCGGACTTGCCCACCAAGCCGATCATCTCGCCCGGCTGCACCACCAAGTCGAGGTCGCGCAGGACGACTTTGCCCGGGTCGTAGCCAAAGGCCGCGTCCTCAAAGGCCACTCGGCCCTCAATTGCGGGGGCGCGCTGGGCACTCGGATTGTCGAAAGGCTCGGAGCGCGCATCCACGATTTCAAAGATCCGCTCGGCCCCGGCAAAGGCCCGCACCATGAAGCTGTAGAAGTCCCCAAACCACTTGAGAGGGTGGTAGAGCATCCACAGATAGGCGATAAAGGCCATCAACTCCCCCAGCGACAGGTCGCCGCCAACGATCTGCTGACCGCCGAAATACCACACGAAGAACCCGCCAAAGCTCATAAAGAAGTTGGTCACCATGAAGAAAACCAACCACGAGCGCTCCGCGCTGACGCTGATTTGGCGCAAGGCGTGGTTGCGCTGATCAAAGCGCTCGGACTCGCGGTGCTCTTGCGCGAAAGCCTTGACCACGCGGATGCCGGCGATCGACTCGTTGAGATGCGTAGTAAGCCGCGACCAGCGCGCCGACCAACGGCCCCAGAAGCGCTGTAGGCGATTCCATATCAGGCTTGAGCCAATGACAATCGGCGGCACCGGGGCCAGCACGTAGAGAGTCAGCTCCCAGTTCATGTAGAACAGCAGCCCCAAGATGCCGACGATCATCGCGGCATTGGAGACGATATAGGGCATGTCAAAGAGCAGAAAATCTTCGACCATCTCCGAATCGTTGTTCATGCGGGAGATCAAGGCGCCGACCTTGCGCTTGTCGTAAAAGCGCAGGGGCAGGTACTGGAGTGCCTTGAACAAGTCTGTGCGCAAGTGCTCGATGGCGCGAAAGCCAACCCGGGCGTTGAGCCAGCGGCGGACCACGCCGACGCCCCACTCGACGACCCCAATCAGGAAGAGACCGCCGACCAGCCAGTAGAGCAGGTTGGCGGCCGTGCCGGGGACGAGCACGTCGTCGATGAGATGCTTGACGATATAGGGCGGGGCCAACTCCAGAAGCGAGGAGAACACGGTCAGGCCCAACAACAACACTAGCCGGAAGCGATAGGGCAGCATATAGCCGACGAGGCGTCTAAAGGTATCGAATTTGGCGATGCAGACCGGGCATATCCCGCCCAGCTCGGGCAGGCGGCGCTGGCATTGCTCGCAGTGCGTGCGGTCGAGTTGGAGGGGCAGGTTGAGGTCTTGGCCCTCTTTGAGCTGCTCAATGCCCTCGGCGACCTCGGCGAATTTGGCCGCCAGCGAATTGGAGTAATACAGATGAGCTGGTGCCCCCGCCTCGTGCTCTAACTCCAAGCGCCCGCCGCCGACTAGCGCCTCAATGCGGGCGGATTTGACCGCTTGCAGCGCAAACTCCACATCGCCGCTTGCGCCGTTGGGCGCGAGAACCATCAGGCGCTTTGACGTTACGACCAACCAGCGCTGATCGAAGCGGTCCTCGCCGGCCATATCCGTGGCAACCTGGATCAGGACTTTTTCCTCGCGGCCCTTGCGCGAGTGGACTTTGGCTTCAACGGCGTGCGGCAGATTTTCCAAAAAGGTGGACATGGATGATCTATTCCTTAATGGCGATGATCTCGGCCACTTGTTTTTGCAAATTGACCAACTCGTAAAAGGTCCCCTGCTTCTCCATAAGCTCTGTGTGCGTCCCCTGCTCGACGATGCGACCGTCGTCGAGGACCATCAGGCGGTCGGCGTTGCGCAGCGTCGAAAGCCGGTGGGCAATGGCTATGGTCGTGCGGCCCTCGACGAGCCGCTGAATCGCCTCCTGGATCTGCAACTCGGTCTCCACATCGACCGAGGCGGTGGCTTCGTCGAGGATCAATACGCGCGGGTTGTGGAGGATGGCGCGGGCGATGGACACGCGCTGGCGCTCTCCCCCCGAAAGCCCGGCCCCCTTCTCCCCGACTTGGGTTTCATAGCCATCGGGCTTGGCCACGATGAAGTTGTGGGCATTGGCCGCACGGGAGGCTGCCATGATGTCCGCAAAGGAGGAGCCGGGCCGGCCGTAGCCGATGTTTTCGGCAATGGTCCCAGAAAAGAGCACCGGCTCCTGCAGCACAATGCCGATCTGCGAGCGCAAGTCGCGCAGGCCGACGCGGCGGATATCGATCCCGTCAATCTCAATGGACCCGTAGTCAACGTCGTAGAAGCGGGCGATGAGGTTGACGGTCGTCGTCTTGCCGACCCCGGACTTGCCCACGAGGCCGATCATCTCGCCCGGCTGGATGTCCAAGTCAAAATCCTTCAGCACGGGCTTGCTCTTGTCGTAGCCAAAGGTGACGCCGCGGAAGCGAATGGCCCCCTTCATCTGCGGCACCCGCTGTGCGGTCGGGTCCTCATAAGCCTCGGGCCGGGTGTCGATAACCTCGAAGATGCGCTCGGCCCCGGCAAAGGCCCGCGACATCCAGGAGTTGACTTGGCCAAACCACTCCAAGGGGCCGTAAAACAGCCACATATAAGAGTAAAAGGCCAACAGCGTGCCCAAGGTCATTTCGCCGCCGAGGACCTGCAGCCCGCCGAGGAGCCAGACGACCAAGACTCCTAAACCCGTCAAGAACGTGATAGTAGCGAAGAACACGCCGCGATTTACCGCGGTCTTTTCGCCGACTTCGCGCAGCCTCGCATTGGGCTTGGCAAAGGCCGCTATTTCCCGGCCCTCTTGGGCAAACGCCTTGACGACGCGGATGCCGGTAAGCGTCTCCACCGTGCGCTCGGTCAGGCCAGACCAGACTTGGCCCCACTTGACGAAGTACCCGCGCAGCCGCTTCCAAAAGGTCACCCCCCACAACATGATCAGCGGCACGGGCACCAACACGTACAGGCTCAACGACCAGCTCATCCAGAACAAAAACCCGAGAATGCCGAAAACCATCAGGCCGTTGATGACGATATAGGGCAGGCCATCGACGAGGAAGTCCTGCAACATGCCGGCGTCGCGGGTGGCCCGCGAGATGAGGGAGCCAACCTTGCGCTTGTCGTAAAACTGCAAAGACAGCATTTCCAACCGGCGGTAGAGATGCGAGCGAATATCAGCGGTTAGCTGCGCGCCGAGCCAAGTCGTGATCCAGCCGTGGGCCCATTCGGTGACCCACGCCAAGAAGCGGATGCCGACCAAGCCCAAAACGAGCAGGCCCAAGAGGTGGATGCGCTCGTCAAACCCCGTGGCCTTGCCCTCCACCGGGACTAAAACCTCATCGACGATGCGCTTGGTAATCAGCGGTGGGGCCAGCTCCGCGGCCGTCGTAGCAATGGAGGCGAAGGCCAAGATGCCCGCTTTGAGCTTATATGGGCCGATGTAGCTGGCAATGCGCTTGAGGGTCGCCAGCTTCTTAATGCACGCCGGGCAGATGCCGTTTTTCTCGGGCAAGAGCCGGTCGCAGCGCGGGCAGCGCGTCCGGTCCAACTGGCCGTTGACCGCAAAAGGCTCGCCCTTGCGCAGCTGCTCCAAGCCCCGCACGACCTCGGACATCTTGACCGCTTCCGAGCCGGTGTACCCCAAGCGCACAGGCGGCGCATCCACCCGCTCAATCTCCAGTTGGCCGCCGCCGACGAGGGCGTCCGTCCGCACCCCGGCGAGCGCGGCAATCGGGATTTCCACGACATCGCCTGCTGCCGGCACGACGAGGATCCGTTGCCCAGTAGCGACCAGCCACTGACGGCTGAAGCGACCCGCAGCGTCCAAATCCGTACCGGCGCGGATGAGCACCTCCTCCTCAGCGGGCAGGGCAGTGGCAATCCGCGCTGCTGTGGCCGCATCGACCGGCTCCAGCAATTTTTGGGTGCTCATGGCTCGTGCTCGCTTTAGTTCGCGTGCGTACCGGTTCCTACCTAGCCTGAAAAAGCTAATCCCGTCGTTTGCACAATGGCAAGAGGACGCAAAAAAGAGGGTGCGCTGTCGAGCCACGAGCAACTTATACCTTATATTACTGACATTGCGCGGTCAGCTCACCCATAAAACCGATCCGTCCTCTCAACCATCCAAGGCAGGGCTTATGGCCGAATTTGATACCATCGCCAAGCACCTCATCCACACCTACCCCCACGACTTTGCTCGCTTTGCCCTCCAGCACGACGACCTCGAGGTGCTCGACATCATCGACACCGAGCAACCCACCGTCGAAGCCCACCGCACCGACAGCCTCATCCGCGTGCGCATCGGCGGCGAGGAGGCATTGGTCCATCACGAATTTCAAACCACCGACAGCACCCCGCCCATGCCGCGCCGCATGGCCGGCTATGTCGGACGCGGCATTGAGCAGTACGGCCTGCCGTTCTGCTCCATCGTCATCTATCTGCGCCCAGAGGCGGGTCGGAGTGATCCAGGGCACTATATCCAAGAGCGGCACGGCTTCCGCGTGCTGGTGCAATACAAGGTGATTCGGCTGAGTGAACTAGACGGCCAACGCATGCTTGACGAGGGGGCTTCGGGCTTGCTGCCGTTTGCGCCGTTGATGCAGCGGCCGGCCGGGTTAGATGCGGAGGCGTGGCTGCGCCAGTGTGTGAACCGGGCGCAGCAGGTGCCGCTGGCCGAGCCCCTCAAGGCGAATTATCTGGCCGATCTTGCGATTTTGAGCGGGTTGGTGTATAAATCAGAAACCATTATGACCATCATTTCGGAGGAGACCATGTACGAATCGTCGATTGTGCAGTATTTCACGGAAAAGGGCATCGAGCAAGGCATTGAGCAAGGCATTGAGCAAGGCATTGAGCAAGGCATCGAGCAGGGGGGGCGAGAATTCCTCCTCGAGGTGTTGGCTTTGCGCTTTCCGCCGGAGGACGTGCGCGGCTTGGCCGGTCGCATTGGGGCCATCGAGGATGTGCAGCGCCTCAAGCAGCTACATCGGGCGGCCATACAGGTGCCCAGCCTCGAAGCCTTTAGGCACCTGTTAGACGAAGCCGAGTAGGGACACCGCCTAAATTGTAAGGCTATTTCCCATGCTTCAGACGACGCAATGGACAAAGAACGCAATCAGCAGTTAGAACACTATATCCACGACTTGCCCCTAGCCCAGATGCCTGCCCAAGCCCTGTTGCGCTGGGCCAGCGAGACCTTTCCCGGCCGGGCCGTCCTCAACACCAGCTTCCAGTACACCGGCGTGGCCATGATCCATATAGCCTCGTCCCTCAGGCTAGACTTGCGCGTGGCGACCATTGACACCCTCCGGCTTCACCCAGAGACGTACGCATTTCTCAAAGAAGTTGAGGTGCGCTACGGCTGCCACATTGAGGTCTTCCAGCCCAAGAGCGGCGATGTCCAGCGGATGGTTTCGCGCCACGGCCAGTACTTGTTCTTCGATTCTAAGGAAAAACAGGAGCACTGCTGCCAAGTCCGCAAAGAATGGCCCAACAACGCGCTGTTGCGGACCGCGGATTGTTGGATTTCCGGGCAGCGTTGGGATCAGTCCGAGCACCGCCAGCAGACGGCGAAGAAGGCGGCTTTGATCGATGAGTACGGCACTCAGCGAAAAATACTCAAGCTCAACCCCTTAGTGGATTGGACCGAGGAACAGCTAATGGAATTCACCAAGAAAAACGAGTTGCCGGTCCATCCGCTCTACGGGCAGGGCTACCCGAGCTTTGGCTGCATTATATGCTCTACCCCGACCCGCCCGGGCGAGCACAAGCGCACTGGTCGCTGGCGCTGGTTCAACGGGCACGACAGCGGCGCGGGCGACCACAAAGAGTGCGGGCTACACTACAACATTTGACTGGAACCCACTACCGCGCCCGGCCGTGTGTGCTGGCCAGGCACTCCCTAAAGGGCGAGACCGAGACCATGCGGCGTCCCGAGGGGTTTCCGCAAAGCATCGTGCTGTGCGGGGTGCGCGACATCCAAGACTACCGCATCCGCTCCAGTTCGGGCGAGATGATCGCCGGCGGCAGCCCCTTCAACGTGGCGGCCAAGTCGCTGCGCCTCGGCGCCTCGGCCGAGTCTGAACGGGCAGGCACCCGACGCACCCTGGACCGGTGGAAGGGACGGCTTGGGTGGAGACTGGAGTGATCTTATGAAAGTGCTGCAAATTTTGCGGGGAGGGGTGACTCTGGCCTCCCGGCGGCGTAACGCCCTGTTCATCCTGTTCATCGGCGGCATCTTGGCCTATGGGACCGGGTTCGCCGTGTACATGCTCGCCCGCTTCGATCTCATCAACCTTATCTCCAACACGCACGATGACGCCTTCTACTACTTCCAGATCGCTTATAACTTCGCTGAGGGAAAGTTCTCCACCTTCGACGGCGGCATCACCCAGACCAACGGCTACCATCCCCTCTGGATGCTGCTCATCACGCCGTTCTATTGGGTATTCGACAAGGAAGCCGCGCTGTTCGCCATCAAGGCGTTCGAGATCATGCTCATCGCTGGCGGCGTGGCCCTCGTCGCCGCCGCCGCCCGGCTGGCGCGCATGCCCTATATTCTGCTGTTCGCCGCGCTGCCGATGCTCTACGACATCCCCATGTTGATTGCAGGAATGGAAGCAGCAGCGGCGCTGTTCATGTTGGGCTTGTTCATTCTGACCGCCTGCCTCTTTGCCCGAAGCCCGGTGCGGTGGCAGTGGCCGTTGGCCGCGGTAGCCTTTGCCCTGCCTTGGGTGCGCCTGGAGTACATCGCTATATCGTTGGCCGCCACCGCCGCGCTGTGCCTGATTGAGTGGTCGTGGCAGGAACGAGCGCCCAGCGCGTCACTCGGAGAGCGGGCTCGTTCCGCGCGCTCCGTGAAGGCGGTCGTCCCGTTTCTCGCCGCCGGTGCAGGCATCCTGGTGTATTTCGCCTACAACTGGCTCGTGTTCGGCGGCATCGTGCCGGTGAGTGGCGCGACCAAGCAGGCCCGGTCGCAGGTCAAGTGGGAGCAGGAAGGTGGATACAGCTTGGCGCAGAACTTTCGGGACATATTGCAGATTCCTGTCTTTGACTACGAGCTGCTGGTTGCGCTGGAGGTTTGCGCCTATTTGCTGCTGGTCTGGTGGTTCGCCCGCCGCTCCCTCAGTCGGCAGGACTTACTGCTGTTGGCCTTTCTGGTGGGCGTGTTCAGTTTGGCGGCCGGCCATCTGGCCAAATTCGCACAGACTGTTCTCACGATTCACCCTTCCTTGGGGCCTTGGAGTTGGTATTTTGTCCCGGCGTACCTGATGATGGTGCTGATTGTTCCCGTACGATGTTACGTCGCCATTTACTTCATTCGCCGGTTCATCGGGTCGAAGTCGCAGCACGTGACCAACATCCTGAGTTTGGGCATCGTCCTTACGGGCGCGGCCTTCCTGTTTATCAAGGCCGATTTTGCCGAGCCATTTCAGCGTTTTGAAGCGATTAGCGTCTCAACCAGAACTGACGACAAGTGGATTAAAGCCGTTTCTTACAACGAATGGACTGAAGCTGTTTATGGGGGTACGCAGCTTATGAATCGCGTACTTCCCGAGGACAGCGTGGTCGGGGCGTGGGAGGCCGGCGTCATCGGGTACTTCTCGCGCTTTCCAGTGGTGAACTTGGACGGCCTAGTCAACTCCTACGACTATTTCCACGCGAGATACCCGGCTAGAGACGGATATGCTCCTCTCTATCGAGAATTCGGGATAACTCATTTTGCCGCACCTAAGCGCTTTGAAGGTTCACTACTAAATATCCTCAATAGATGGGAACTCCGACTATGGCCCATCGGTCTGCCGGCAGATGAAAATGCCGTCGCCAAGACTTGGGAGAGGATTGAACCCCACTTCGACCATCAGTCGGATAGCATCGGGCTGATCGTGGACGGACGGCTGGCGCTGGCGTTCGTCAGGGATTGTGCGCCGAACGAGTTGGTAGTGTTGTCCTATGTTGGCCTAGGCGAGGAAACGGTCGCTAAAGACTGGACGCAAACTGGGCCGTGCGTGGACGCGTTAGTGCTGCCCCGCAATGCGCGCCCACCGGTCAGTGTAGAAATAGCGGATGCCCCTCTGGGCGATTGGGATGTGTATCTCGTCGGGAATAGTCTCATCTACAAGAAGGAGCAATGCACCCCGAAGGACACGGAACCGGCATTCTTCCTCCACCTGTACCCGGTTGACATGAACGACCTCCCCGAACATCGCCAGCAGCACGGCTTCGACAACCTCGACTTCAATTTCGACGCGCTCGGCGCGATATTAGACGGCAAATGCCTGGCGGAACTCCCTCTGCCGGAATACGCTATCTCCGAAATCAGAACCGGCCAGTACGTCCCCGTGGACGGCGGCTACAACCACCTCTGGAAGGAGAAAATTCGCCTCAATGAGTAGCGACCCAAGGCGCGCTAGTGCCCTCCGAAACGCGCGGGTAATTCTGCCGCATTTGCCGTGGTTGGCACTGCTGGGATGGTTCTCCGAGGTTGCGTAGTTCCTGTGCGACGACGCGTTCATCAGTTTCCGCTACGTCCGTAACCTGCTCGAAGGCCACGGCCTGCTATTCAACCGCGGCGAATATGTCGAGGGCTATTCCAATTTCCTGTAATCAGAACCGGCCAGTACGTCCCCGTGGACGGCGGCTACAACCACCTCTGGAAGGAGAAAATTCATCTTGAACCGTAACGGAAACGGCCTGCAAGGCTTTGCGCTGAATGATCTGTGGCGCGCCCGGACCGCGCTATTCAGAACATACAGGCGTAGGAGGCCGCGCGAAAATGCGCCAGTTCAACGCTGCGCATTGTGGCCTGTCGCGCTCGCCCTGTTTGGAGTTATTGTAGCTGCCTGTTCTGAGGATCCAGCGGTGGCGGCCCCGCCGGTAACGACACCCACTCCCGAAGAGGGGCCAGCTCTCACCACTCATTTGTACGCGCTCGAGAGCGAGTCCGTCAGACTCGAAAGTTTCGACGGAAGTGGCGGGGCCATTGAAAGCATGGGGGACGACCTGCTCGTCGTTACGCCGAAGGGAAGATTTGCCCTAATCTTCCCGGACGGGACTGTGGAATATCTCGACGGCAACGTTCCGATGAATGCAGCGTCCCTTGAGCAGCATGAGGATTACGATAATCATTTCGATCCGGGGCTCTTTCGAGTTGCCGATATTCTGTTGAAGGAACTTGGAAAAGGACGTTACGAGTTATTCGCAACGCATCATTACTTTACCGGCGAGTGCATCCGGTTCAGGTTGTCGTCCACGACGATTCTGCAAGCCGAAGAGAGCGTCACGGTCATGCCGGACTGGAGGACGATATTCGACGTGGAACCCTGCCTGCCCCTTAACTGGTTCGAAGGACTCGTTGCCGGCGGGAAAATGTTGACCGACGGCGCGGACCATCTGCTGGTGATAATTGGGGCCCACGGAATAGATTCATGGTGGGCACAGCTGACGTTCGGTCCCGCCGCGCATTTGGGCAAACTCCTTCGCATTGCCATCGAAACAGGAGAGACGGAGACGCTGGCTACCGGTTTTCGCAACTCACAAGGGCTGGCGCGGGATGCGGAAGGCAACCTCTGGGCGACGGATCACGGGCCGCAAGGCGGCGACGAGTTGAATCTGCTGGAGCGGGGAGGCAACTATGGCTGGCCCCTGGTCTCCTACGGAGTTGGCTATGAGAGTAAGGTTCCCCTAACCATCGAGGATGAGGCGGTGGGCCGGCACGACGGCTTCTTGCGGCCGGCGTTCGCATGGGTCCCGTCGCCCGGCGTTTCCGCCATCGCCGTCAACGACGAGCGGTGGTTCCCCCTGTGGAAAGACGACCTGCTGGTTGCTTCGCTGACCGCTGGCTCACTCTTCCGAGTCCGCCGTCACGGGACGGACGGGCAGTACGCCGAGAGGATCGAAATCGGCTGGCGCATCCGAGACCTGACGTTCATGCCCGACGGACGCATAGCCCTGCTGCGCGATAGCGGGTGGGTCTATTTTCTGAGCCGTTCTCTGAGGTACTGCAATGAAGCAGCGCAGAAGCATCG
This sequence comes from uncultured Latescibacterota bacterium, assembly GCA_958295495.1. Taxonomy (GTDB): domain Bacteria; phylum Latescibacterota; class UBA2968; order UBA8231; family UBA8231. Next base: position 2,873,999 of record OY282352.1, on the reverse strand, counting down.
CAATGTGTACTCAGTCAACTGCGAATCCATCGCCGCATCGCCAGCACCGGACTCGCCGGACAGGAAGAAACAATACGTACAGGCCGGCGCTCATCTATTCGACCTGCACTGCAGCACCTGTCACAACCTGAACGCCGAGCAGCACGGCACCGGGCCGCACCTGGTTGGCGTCATCGGGCGGCGGGCGGGCGAGGTCGAAGGCTACCGATTTTCGGATGCGTTCGATTCGCTGGACATCGTCTGGACGCAGGACAGCATCGCGCAGTTTCTCACCGACCACCGACCCGGAACAGTTCGCCCAGGCACGTCCATGTCGGCACCTGGCATTGGCGAAGCGGAAGCTCGCGCCATAGCCAACTACATCAGCAACCGCAACTACCAAGAGGCGCTGGTCAGAAATCGCGAACCGGCAGTCCGCGCCGACTTTGACGTATATCTCATCGAAAACACGCTGATCTACGTCAAGGAGCCGTGCTCCCCGGCCGACACCGAGGCGTGGTTCTTGCTGCACCTGACCCCCGCCGACGTGAACGACCTGCCCGACTATCGCAAGCAATACGGCTTCGACAACCTCGACTTTAACTTCGACGAGCGCGCCGCGATATTCGACGGCAAATGCTGGGCGGAAGTCCCTCTGCCGGAATACGCTATCTCCGAAATCAGAACCGGCCAGCACGTCCCCGTGGACGGCGGCTACAACCACCTCTGGAAGGGGGAAATTCGTCTTGAACCGTAACGGAAACGGCCTGCAAGGCTTTGCGCTGAATGATCTGTGGCGCGCCCGGACCGCGCTATTCCTGACTTGCCTGCCTTGGTTGGCCCTGTTGGTCTGGCTGGCCTCGGTGTCGTGGTTCCTGACCGACGACGCCTTCATTAGCTTCCGCTACGTGCGCAACCTGCTGGAGGGTCACGGCTTGGTCTTCAACCCCGGCGAGCGGGTGGAGGGTTACTCCAACTTCCTGTGGGTGCTGGAACTGGCCGCCCTCTGGCGGGTGCTGGGCGTGGCCCCGGAGGACGCGGCCCCGTGGCTGTCGGTGGCCTGCACCGCCGGAACCGTCGGCGCGATGCTGTGGTGGATAACGCGCCTGCCCTCGCTGCGAAACCGGGGCTTGGTCGGCTGGATGGCGCTGGGGCTGGTGTGCAGCAGCGCGACTTTTGCCGTGTGGACGTCCGGCGGCGGACTGGAGACGCGGCAGTTCACGTTCTTCGTCGTCCTGGCCGTGGTGTGCCTGAGCCTTTACAGAGACAGCCGCCGGGGCCTGCTGGCGGCGTCGTTGAGCCTAACCGCTGCCGCCTTGACGCGGCCCGAGGGCCCGCTGTTGGCGGCGTTGTGCTTAGGCTGGTTCGTCATCCAGCGGATGGCGGACACCGGGCGTCTCAATCCGGACTGGCGGCGGTTGACCTATTTGGCAGCGCCCTTTGTCGTCCTGGTCGGCGCCCATTTCCTGTGGCGATACTCCTATTACGGCGAATGGCTGCCCAACACCTATTACGCCAAGCATGTGCGGCCCTGGTATGAGTCGGGTTTTCGCTACCTGGGGGCGGCGGCACTGGAGACCGGGCTGTATCTGCTGATCCCCTTGGCCGCAGTCGCCATGCGGAATCGCTGGCGAGCATCCCAAGACGGGATATGGGCGCTGGTGCTGCTCCTGGTCGGCGTCCACATGGCCTATGTGATGCGGATCGGGGGCGACCATTTCGAGTACCGTCCGCTGGATTTCTACTGGCCGCTGCTGGCTGTCCCCGCGTCCATGGGAATCGTGTACCTCGCCTCGCGGATTGCCACCCGCCGGTGGTTGCGACGATTCCCCCCCGGTTTGGCAGTGGGTGCGCGAACGTGCGCAATCGCTCTCTTCGTGCCGGTGTTGTTCTACACCAGCGCAATTCAGGGCGCCCTGTTATTCGAGGGGGCCGCAATACGCGAACGCATCAAGATGCTGCACATAGAACTCGATGACGGCAATGCTGCGTGGTTACTTGCCGCGCCGGGGATGCCGATGCTCGTCGCCGCCTCAAATGACCTGCGCCACCAAACGTCCCGGCAGTTCGTCGCTTCTCCTTTCGCGGAACACCGCGAGTTCGCCAACCAGCAATTGCGAAGGTGGAAACCCTACGAGAACATAGAGAACGGAGTGATTCCCGATGACGCGCTGATGGTTGACGGTTCGGTTGGAATCCGCTTCTATTATCTTCCCGACCTGAAAGTCATCGACTCCTTTGGCTTGACCGACGCGACGGTGGCGCGCAACCCGGTCGAAACCCCCAACCACCAGCGCGTCATCGCCCACGACCGTCAACCACCACCCGGATACCTCGAAGAGCGGGGCGTCAACTTCACCATACGCCCGCCGGCAATCGGCAAATTCCCAACATTTGGCCGTGCGGAATACGCCGTAAAGGTCGGCCCGGACCTGTGGATGCCCTTTGACTCTCCCGACCAGCAGTGGGTCTTCGACCGTTTTGCCGGACGAGACTTGTGGGTGGTTGATCTCGATTACTGGACAGAGCTGCTCGGAGACCACCAACCGGCAATCCGCTCCGATTGGGAGGTGTATCTCGTCGGGAACAGCCTCATCTACAAGAAGGAGCAGTGTAACCCGGAGGACGCTGAACCAACATTCTTCCTCCACTTGTACCCGGTTGACGTGAACAACCTCCCCAGTCGCCGCAGGCAGGCCGGCTTCTTCAACAAGGACTTCGCTTTCAGGGATCAGCGTATTCCCATCAAGGGAGAAGTCTGCATAGCGAGGCGGGAACTGCTTGATTACGGCATCGCAACGATCCACACCGGCCAGTACATCTCCGGCCAAGGCCCGGTCTGGAAGGGAGAGATACACCTTGTGGAGTAGTCAACCTCACCTCCTAATCAGCACTGCGGCCGGCAAGGTCAAACGCTATGGCATCGGCAGCCGGCAGCTTGCCAAGCCGATGCTTGGTGGCAAGTTCCCAAGCCGACGCCGCGCTGATCAGTTTGTCGTTCGCTTCGCACCAGCCGTGCAACCGGCTTGCCGTTGCGGGCGATGACGACCTCCTCCCCAGACTCAACTTGGGCAAGCTGAACGCGCCCGCCGCTTGGGCTGTCCATGACCGGGCCGGGTTGTCGAAGCGCGCTACTGAGGCATATACTTGACCCATGCGCCGATTCAATACGGAAGGCCCCATCCGCCCCGAGGACCACTACCACGTTCCGCCGTTGGACCGGGTGGACCTCGACCAGATCTTGGACATGATCCAGCACAAACGGTACTTCGTGCTGCACGCGCCCCGGCAGACGGGCAAGACCTCCGCCCTCATCGCGCTGCGCGACCTGCTGAACCGCGGCAGCGACTTCCGGTGCGTGCATACAAACGTCGAGGTCGGCCAAGCGGCGCGCGAGGACACGGGACGCGCCATACGCGCCATTCTGAGCCGACTGGCTTCGCGGGCGCGTTTGCTGGGCGATGAGTTCCTCCACAACGCTTGGCCCGACATCTTGGCGGAATCCGGCCCCGACGACGCCCTTAGCGAAGCGTTGACGCGCTGGTGCATGGCCGACCCGAAGCCGCTGGTGCTGCTGATCGACGAGATCGACGCCCTCGTCGGCGACACCCTGCTGTCGGTGCTCCGGCAGTTGCGCGCCGGGTACGAGCAGCGTCCCGAAGGGTTTCCCCAAAGCATCGTGCTGTGCGGGGTGCGCGACATCCAAGACTACCGCATCCGCTCCAGCTCGGGCGAGATGATCGCTGGCGGCAGCCCCTTCAACGTGGCGGCCAAGTCGCTGCGCCTCGGCGATTTCTCCGAGGCCGAGACGCGGGCACTGCTGGCGCAGCACACCGACGAGACCGGGCAGGTGTTCACAGCGGAAGCCCTAAAGATGGTCTGGACGCAGACGCAAGGGCAGCCTTGGCTGGTCAACGCCCTGTGCGCCGACGCCTGCTTCGACCACGCAGCCGGCCGAGACCGCGCCCGTGCCATTACCGCCGCCGCCATCCGCGACGCTCGCGAGCGGCTGATCCTGAGCCGACGCACCCACCTCGATCAGCTCGCCCACAAGCTGGAGGAGGAACGGGTGCGGCGCGTGGTCGAACCCATACTGAGCGGCACCGACGAGCCCGGCTACCATCTTCGCGACCTCAATTACGTCCGCGACCTCGGCTTGGTCGCCCAAGGATCCCCGCCGCGCATGGCCAATCCCATTTACGCGGAGGTGGTGCCGCGAGAGTTGGGCTATGTCCTGCAAGACAGCCTGAACCAAGACGCGGCTTGGTACGTGAACACCAGCGGCGGCCTGGACGTGGACAAGCTACTCGCCGCCTTCCAGTCGTTCTTCCGCGCACACTCCGAGCACTGGCTGGAGCGGTTCGAGTACCGGGAGGCAGGACCGCAGCTCATCCTGCAGGCGTTCCTGCAGCGGGTGGTCAACAGCGGCGGGCGCATCGAACGGGAGTACGGCCTCGGCCGGGGACGCACCGACCTGCTGATCCTGTGGCCGGAGGGCGAAGACCCGTCCGACCTGTGGAGCAAGTTCGTCGTCGAGTGCAAGGTGTTTCACGAAGGCAAACGGCAAAGCTTGGAGGGCACCATCGGCACGGGCGTTGAGCAGACGCTGCGCTACATGGACCGGTGCGGGAGCGAGGCCGGCCACCTGATCGTCTTCGACCGCACCGACGGCAAGCGGTGGCAGGAGAAGGGGTTCCGCCGTGCGGTGCGCCAAGACGGACGAACGGTCATCGTGTGGGGCATGTAGCCCTGCGGCGGATGTCTCTCGCTTCATGCTGATTCCGCGCTATCCCCGAACGTGTATTCAAATTTCTCAGACTGGATGATTCTCGCGGCCTCTGAACGGGCAGGCACCCGCCGCCTTGGACCGGTGGAAGGGGCGGCTTGGGTGGAGACTGGAGTGATCTTATGAAAGTGCTGCAAATTTTGCGGGGGAGGACTCTGTCCTCCCGGCTGCGCAACGCCCTGTTCATCCTGTTCATCGGCGGCATCTTGGCCTACGGGACCGGGTTCGCCGTGTACATGCTCGCCCGCTTCGATCTCATCAACCTGATCGGCAACGTGAGCAGCGACGACGCCTTCTATTACTTCCAGATCGCCCGCAACCTCGCTGAGGGAAAGTTCTCCACCTTCGACGGCGGCATCACCCAGACCAACGGCTACCATCCCCTCTGGATGCTGCTCATCACGCCGTTCTATTGGGTATTCGACAAGGAAGCCGCGCTGTTCGCCATCAAGGCGTTCGAGATCATGCTCATCGCTGGCGGCGTGGCCCTCGTCGCCGCCGCCGCCCGGCTGGCGCGCATGCCCTATATTCTGCTGTTCGCCGCGCTGCCGATGCTCTACCAGCAGCACGGGCTGCTTCTGGGGATGGAAGCAGCGGCAGCGCTGTTCATGCTGGCGCTGTTTTTCTTGGCCCTGATTCTCTACGTGCGAGACTTGCAACGGTGGCCATGGCTGCTCGCCGCCGTCGCCTTCAGCCTGCCCTATGTGCGATTGGAATACGCCGCCATATCGCTGACCGCCACCGCCGCGCTGTGTCTGATCGAGTGGTCGAGGCGGGAATCCCCCTCACCCCAACCCTCTCCCTCGACGGGAGAAGGGGAGGGCCTCGGCACCCCGGAGGCGAAAGGGGGTCGGTTCCTTCTCCCCTTGGGGGAGAAGGCTAGGATGCGGGGGGTGGCCCGTTCCGTGCTCGCACTCAACGCCGCCGCTCCGATGGTCGGAGCGATCGCTGGCATCCTCGTGTACTTCGCCTACAACTGGCTCGCTTTCGGCGGCATTGTGCCGGTGAGCGGCGCGACCAAGCAGATGTGGTCGCAGCGGGTATGGGAGCACGAAGGCGGATACAGCTTCGCGCACAACTTCCGGGACGTCTTGCAGATTCCCGTCTTCGACTGCGAGCTGCAGGTCGCGCTGGAGGTCTGCGCCTACGTCGTTCTGGTCTGGGGGTTCGCCCGCCGTTCGAGGGGCCGGACAGACCGGCTGCTGTTGGCCTTCCTAGTGGGCGTGTTCGGCTTGGCGGCCGGCCATCTGGCCAAGTTCGCGCAGACTGTTCTCACTGTGCATCCCTACTGGGGGAGTGATGACTGGTACTTCGTCCCGGCGTACCTGCTGATGACGCTTATTATTCCCGTAAGGTGCTATGTCGCCATCCACTTCATCCGCCGTTTCATCGGCCCGAGGTCGCCTTGGGCAGCCAACATTCTGAGCGTGGACATCGTCGTTGTCGGAGCAGCCTTCCTGTTTACAAAGGCGGACTTCACGGGGCCATTCCAGTTTGTTGACCGTCTTGGCGAGTCAACCCACCGCGACAGGATGGATACTTCTTATATGGGTGTGCAGGTTATGGACCGCGTGCTGCCCGAGGACAGCGTGGTCGGGTCGTGGGACGCCGGCGTCATCGGGTATTTCTCGCGCTTTCCAGTGGTGAACCTGGACGGCCTGGTCAATTCATACGGCTACCTGCGCGCCCAAAGGGAAGGAACCGAGGCCACGTTCTACCAGCGATACGGGATTACCTACTTCGCCAACGTCTGGCACCAAAAGGAAGGAACCGAGGTCCACATTCTGCCCGCAGTAGGGGATTACTTGGTTCGCCAAAGTCTGAAGCGATCTAGCGCGGGCGCGATCCTGTTCAAAGGTTCGTTATATCTCCATCACGGAAAGAATGGACCGAGCAAACGCCAATTCAGGCTCTTGACCACCGAGCTGCCGGAGATGTCATCGGGCGGGATCAATCATTCCGACTGGTTCTGGCAGCGGATGGAGCCACACTTCAACTACCAGTCGGACGGCATAGGGCTGATCGTGGACGGCCGGATGGCCCAAGCATTTGTCAGAGATTGCGCGCCAAGCGAACTGGCAGTGTGGTCATGGAGTGGCCCAGCGGATGAACGGGTCGCCAAAGCCTGGTCGAACGCGGAAACCGGGTTATGCGTGGACGCCGTTGTACTGCCCCACAATGCACTCCCTCCCGTGCGGGTCGAGGCGATGACGGCTGACGATTACTTGTCAGATCTGGTCGGAGACCGCCCGCCGGTCATCCGCTCCGACTGGGATGTGTATCTCAGCGAGAACACTCTCATCTACGTGAAGGAGCCGTGCGCACCGGCGGACGTTGACGCAACGTTCTTCCTCCACCTGGACCCAGTTGACATGAACGACCTCCCCGAACATCGCCAGCAGCACGGCTTCGACAACCTCGACTTCAATTTCGACGCGCTCGGCGCGATATTAGACGGCAAATGCCTGGCGGAATTCCCTCTGCCGGAATACGCTATCTCCGAAATCAGAACCGGCCAGTACGTCCTCGTGGACAGCGGCTACAACCACCTCTGGGAGGGGAAAATTCGCCTCAATTCGCCCCCAGTTCCTTGCCGATAGGTTGCCGCGCCCGGCCGTGGCGCACCCGATGGATCAACTCAATGCCATAGCTATCCACCACCCCTACCGTCGTCGGCGCAGCGCGGAAGCGATTTGTCCAATCGGCATGAGCGGCGAATAAGCGAAACAAGCGCGTGCGCGAGGGCCGGGGTGGGAACAAGGCGCGCCAGTCCCAGACCAGCCAGCGGTAAAACGCCCGTTTACTGCCCCCTTTGAGCGCATACAACACCCCCAAGGTTACCACCGCACTGGGATATAAGGCCGCTTGAGGAGGTTTCGGCACCTGAAGCATCTGATGGTCAACTCGATAGAAAAGGGTTATAATAAAATCGGCCAGGGTCATCGGGACGCTCCTGCGCTGAAAGGTCGGACATCCTCAGCGTAGGAATTACCTAGACCACGGTCAACTCACTAGCACTAGTGGTTATTCAACCCCGGCGATCTTCAAATTTTCACAAGGGACTCCTGTTATGCGGCGTGAAGAAATCGGTGGATATATGAGTACGAGCACTGACGGCGAGCGGGTAGCGCGCCTTTGTACCGGCACCGTTACCGCCGGTGCGCGCCTTGGCGCTGGATGGCTCGTGCAGCAGGCGCTTGAAGCGGCGACGCTTGCCCTCGGTCGACTCCGCCGCCGGGGGAGGCTGCCCCGGTTACGCAACGCGCTATTCGTCCTGTTCATCGGCCTTGCACCCACCTCCGTGCCGGCTCTTGACCACACGGCTACCTCGACGCCTGCCGCCAAAACGGTCGGGTTGTTCCTGAACGAGTCGGAGGCATTCGCCGGCTACACTTTATTTAATAGAGCCGTAAGCGAGACGATTTACCTGATTGATAATCAGGGGCGGGTAGTTCACAAGTGGGAATTGGATGCTGAGGTCATGTTCGCAAGGTTGCTGGAGAATGGCAATCTGCTGACTCTCGCCATTACCGACCAACGCCGCTATGTGCGGGAAATTGACCGGAACGGGAATATCCTTTCGGCCTGTACTCAGGGGAATCCGCATCATGACTTCCTTAAAATGCCCAACGGGAATGTGCTGCTGCTGTCCCGGCAACGTAAAACGGCCGAGGAGGTCATCGCCGCCGGCGCCAACCCTGACTTCATCAGCGCTGATCGCTTGAGGGCACCGCATATTGTAGAAGCCCGCCCCACCGGGCCGGCAAGCTGCGAAATTGTTTGGGAATGGTCGATATGGGATCATCTGATTCAAGACTTTGACTCAAGCAAGGCGAATTTCGGGGTGGTGGCCGAGCATCCGGAGTTGATTGACCTCAACTTCCGCCTTTCCGAGGTAGCCGGCTTTGAGAACCCTTGGGACTGGATACATAGCAACGGAATCGACTATAACCCGGAATTGGACCAGATTATGCTATCGCCCCGTCATTTCAGCGAAGTATGGATTATCGACCACAGTACCACCACGGCAGAGGCGGCCGGCCACAGCGGCGGAAATAGTGGCAAGGGGGGCGACCTGCTGTACCGCTGGGGTAACCCGCGCGCCTATCGCGCCGGGACTCCTGATGACCAGCAACTCTTCTGGCCGCATAATCCTCAATGGATTGTCCCTGGCCTGCCGGGGGCCGGAAATATCCTCATTTTCAATAATGGTTGGGAGTTCACGGATTTCCGGCGCGGTTATTCGTCGGTAGATGAGATTGCTCCGCCGGTGGACGGGGCCAACTACCGGCTGAATTCCGACTCGGCTTATGCTCCAGCAGAACCGGTATGGACTTATACCGCCGCAACGCCCAGCGACTTTTACGCCAAATATGTATCAGGAGCGCAACGGCTTCCCAACGGAAACACGCTGATTTGCGATGGGGTACACGGTACGCTTTTCGAGGTAACGCCGACCGGGAAAACGGTTTGGAAATACGTCAACCCGACGACCAACAACGGCCCCTTGCGTCAAGGCGAGTCGGTGCCGTTGGAACGATGGGGAAAAAATGGTCCAGAAATTCCGGCTAATTGGGTGTACCGCGCTTATCGGTACGCGCCGGACTACCCGGGTCTGCAAGGGCTGGACTTGACTCCGGGGGAGCCAATCGAACTTTACTCCACATATTCCGACTGCTTCTGGCAGCGGATGGAGCCACACTTCGACTATCAATCGGGCGATGTCGGAGTGATTGTGGACGGCCGGATGGTCCAAGCATTTGCCAGAGATTGCGCGCCGGACGAACTGGCAGTGTGGTCATGGAGTGGCCTAGCGGATTCCGACTGCTTCTGGCAGCGGATGGAGCCACACTTCGACTATCAATCGGGCGATGTCGGAGTGATTGTGGACGGCCGGATGGTCCAAGCATTTGTCAGAGACCGCCCGCCGGTCATCCGCTCCGACTGGGATGTGTATCTCAGCGAGAACACTCTCATCTACGTGAAGGAGCCGTGCGCACCGGCGGACGTTGACGCAACATTCTTCCTCCACCTAGACCCGGTTGACATGAACGACCTCCCCGAACATCGCCAGCAGCACGGCTTCGACAACCTCGACTTCAATTTCGACGCGCTCGGCGCGATATTAGACGGCAAATGCCTGGCGGAACTCCCTCTGCCGGAATACGCTATCTCCGAAATCAGAACCGGCCAGTACGTCCCCGTGGACGGCGGCTACAACCACCTCTGGGAGGGGCAAATTCGCCTCAATGAGTAGCGACCCAAGGCGCGCTGATGAAGGGACCGATGTCGAGCGGGCCGGTAAAGGCACATCCCTCGGTCTCATCCTGACTTGCCTGCCTTGGTTGGCCCTGTTGGTCTGGCTGGCCTCGGTGTCGTGGTTCCTGACCGACGACGCCTTCATTAGCTTCCGCTACGTGCGCAACCTGCTGGAGGGTCACGGCTTGGTCTTCAACCCCGGCGAGCGGGTGGAGGGTTACTCCAACTTCCTGTGGGTGCTGGAACTGGCCGCCATCTGGCGGGTGCTGGGCGTGGCCCCGGAGGACGCGACCCCGTGGCTGTCGGTGGCCTGCACCGCCGGAACCGTCGGCGCGATGCTGTGGTGGATAACGCGCCTGCCCTCGCTGCGAAACCGGGGCTTGGTCGGCTGAGGACCGGCCAGTACATCCCCGGCCAAGGCCAGGTCTGGAAGAGAGAGATACACCTTGTGGAGTAGTCAACCTCACCTCCTAATCAGCGCTGCGGCCGGCAAGGTCAAACGCTATGGCATCGGCAGCCGGCAGCTTGCCAAGCCGACGGCCTGAACGCGCCCGACGCTAATTTTGCAGGCGTTCTTGCAGCGGGTGGTCAACGGCGGTGGACGCACAGCAAGGGCATTTCACGCTAGCCGAAACTCCAATCCCAACGTGCCTAAGCGCAAGCCGCGCCCGGCCACCCGTGCGCTGGCAAGCCGAGAACCGCTTACCTCCGAGTCCGTTGACGCGATTTCCGCATTCCACTATTTTCGTGCCATGAAAAACATCACCATTACATTGCCGGAGGATGTCGCACGGTGGGTGCGAGCCGCCGAGCGCGATCGCAGCGTCTCCCGGGCCGACCTGATCGAAGGGATGAAGTAGGACGAATACGAGATCGCAATGGAGCACCAAGCCACTGCGGCCGCAAAGCGTGGAAGCCCTTCCAAACCGCATCGTGAAGGAATAAAAAGATGCTCCCCTTGAACTTTATCACCAAACGCCTACCCGCAACGCCCAATGCAACGGCCCCTGATAGCTCGGATATGCACATCCTACTGGGCCTATCCCTCATGTTGCGCGAGCAACTTTTGCGACATAGGTCGTCGGCCATTCCCTCGCCATGACCGTAGAATGGCGCTACCATCGCCCTAACTGAACGAGTTGCAAGCGCACACGAGAGTTTCTCGTGCAGAACGGCATTGCCGATGGCGTCGTGCAGAGTGCAGCCAAAGAACCGATCGCCGGCACGGCGGCCCTCGCCCTGCTGGAGGGCGCGACCGACCTGTTCGTCGCCCAAGGGCAACGCGTCCTCCGCTTCGACCTGACGTCGCAACGGCCCGCGGACGAGGAATTGCTCCAGCTTCTGTTAGGGCGTTCTGGCAAGCTCCGGGCACCCGCGCTCCGCTGCGGGACGCGCCTAATTGTCGGCTACAACCAAGCGCTGCTGCCGATGGCGTTGGAGTAGTCGCCGACGAGCCTGAAAAGAGGTCGGCATAGCATGACGGCCATCTACGACTACGCCTGTTCCCTCTGAATTGAATTGTGCGGATAGCCCCGCTCCCACCCCGCCGCGCCGAATGTCTTACTAGCCCACAAGGCGTCGTCCCTAGGCGAGTACACCAAGTTGTAGTCGTGCGAGGCCTGTACGGAGCGCATGACCTCGCGCCAGAGCGCAGCGTCCAAGTGCCGGTATGCGGCCGCGTGTGACGCGGATTCGGCGAGATTGTGCTGTTCTTGGGGATCTTCCTGCAAATCGAAAAGCCCGGTCGCACCGTTGCCGTACTTCACCAGCTTGTGCCGCCCGTCGTAGGCCATCCAGCCGGATTGCAAGCCGCCGACGAGCATGTCGCGCGGGGGATCGCTGGCCAAGCCCAAGCCGGGCAGGGGCTTGGCGTCCATGTACTCCGGTGCGCCGCAACCGGACGCCGCCAGCAAGGTGGCGGTGACGTCCGTGAGGCAGACCAGATCGTCGCGCACTGCACCGCACATACCGCCCGGCGGGCGCACGAGCATGGGCACGTGACAGCTACCCTCGTAGAAATTGCCCTTGGCGTTTACCCCGTGATCGCCAACTAGGTCGCCGTGGTCCGAAGCAAAGACAATGAGGGTATTGTCTAGTCGGCCGCTTTCCTCCAGCGCGGCGAGGATGCGGCCTACCTCGTGGTCTATCTGCAATATGAGCGCGGAATAGTGGGCGCGCACCTTGCGCTTCTGCTCTTCGGTGTAGGGGCCTTCGGTTTCCGGCGTCCAGATCGGCACGCCCGGCCGACGCGGTGGATGAATGCCGGCGCGGATGTCGCGGTGGATGGGATCGCCCGGAGCCGGCGCGGGAATTTTGTCGCCATCGACTTTAGCCAAAAACTCGGGCGTGGGGTCGTACGGATCGTGCGGCCCGGGGAAACCCACCATGCAGGCAAAGGGCTGATCGCGGTCGTACTGGCGGATGAAGCGCACGGCCTCCTCGCCGACGAAGTAATCCCAGTAACAATCCCAAGGCAAAAGCGACGCGCAAGCACCGCGATTTTCGTCGTAGCCCGGGTGCTCCTTGCCCATGTACTTGCGATGCCCGCGCCGTTGCAAATAGTGCCAGTAGTCATCTTGAATGTTGACCCACACCTTGTCCTCGCAGGCGATGCGATGTTGGAAGCCAAAAGAGGCATCCCAAGGATAGAAGTGCATCTTGCCGATGGCCGAGGTGTAATAGCCATAGTCGGTCAGCATCTGCGCCCAAGTGCGGATGCCGCACGCAGCGTGGTCTGGGCGCAGGTAGTTGCCGTTGGTGAGCACGTGAGTGCGCCAAGCGTTGAGGCCAGTAAGCAGCGAACAACGCGCCGGTACGCAGACCGGGTGCAAGCTGTACGCGCGGTCGTAGCGGATGCCCTCGGCAGCGATGCGGTCGATGTGGGGCGTGGCGATGTGGGGAGCACCGTAGCAGCCGAGAAAGTCGTGGCGCAGTTGGTCTGGCATGATGAACAGCAAATTGGGTCGATCACTCATAGCTGCATTCTCTTCTCTGCGGCCTACCTGTTCATTGGGGGCCTTGGTTGTGGATTCGTCGCTTCGTCGCTGTTGGGCAGGTGCGACCTACAAAGTAAAGGAGATCGGGCCGTTTATACAACGATGGGACGGCTATGGTTTTGGACGGGTGCGGACCAGCCTTTTGAACAGGTCGCCTCGGGCGGCGTAGCTGGAGAACTGATCGAAGCTGGCGCAGGCCGGCGAGAGCAGCACCACGTCGCCAGTTTGGCCGAACTGGCGGGCGGTGTCTAGGGCTTGGGGTAGGTCGCGGCAGCAGTGGGCAATCTCGCCTGCACCCGCCCGCTGTACAGCGGCGGCAATGCGCGGAGCCTCTTGGCCGATCAGCAGCACGGCGCGGACATGGCCAGCGGCAATAGCGGTGCCCAAGGCACTGAAGTCGGCCCCTTTTGAAGCACCGCCAGCAATCAGCAGCAGGGGAGCGTCGAAGGCGCGGAGGGCCGCACAGGTAGCATCGACGGTCGTGGCCAGCGAATCGTTGTAATAGGCCATGCCGTCGCGCTCGGCCACGTATTCGAGGCGGTGGGGCAGGCCCGCAAAGGCGCGGAGGGCCTCGGCGAAATGGGTCGCCGGGGCCCCAAAGGCCAAAGCACCAGCGACCGCGGCGGCGGCGTTGCTCCAATTGTGCCGGCCCCGGAGGGACAGGTCGGCCACCGGACAAAGGGCGGTCGGGCGCGCCCCAGGGCGGCAGGCCCACAACTGGCCGTCGGCAATCCACGCACCCGGAACGCTCGGGGCGGTTGTGCTAAAAGCCCAAAGAGCGGCTGGACTCTCTGCGGCAAAGGTCCGGGCCGTGGGACAGTCCCGATTGACAATGAGGATGTCGCCGGGGGTCTGGTCGCGGCAGATGGATTTTTTAGCGGCGACGTATTCGGCGCGGTCGGCGTGATAGTCGAGGTGATCCTCGGCAACCGAGAGGACCACGGCGATATGCGGACTTTGGTCGAGGTCTTGCAATTGGAAGCTAGACAGCTCTAGAACCACCCGGTCGGTCGGCTGTAGCTCATCGACGAATTCGAGCGGCGGCCGGCCAATGTTGCCGCCGCTGAACGCCCGGGCCGCGGGATCAGTGTCCAAGAGCGCGTGCAGCAGCGCGGTCGTGGTCCCCTTGCCCTTAGTGCCGGTGACGCCGAGTACTGGCGCGGGGCATAGCTGTAGAAACAGACGCGTCTGGCTCGATACTTCGACGCCGCAACGGCGCGCAGCACACAGGTGCGGGTCCAGCGTCGGCAGGCCCGGCGTCCGGAACAGCAGGTCGAAGTCGGTCAGGTCAGCGAGGTAGCTTTCGCCGATGCGCCACTGTTGTACGCCCTCCACTGGAGTGGCCGGGGCGCGGGCGTCGCACGCGGAAAAGGGAATCTGGCGCGCGTGGAGAAAGCGGGCCAACGCGCGGTTTTCCACGCCGAGGCCGAGGAGAGCAATGCGCCGCTGATGCAGGTATTGGGTCGCGCTTGACTCTTTGGGGTCGAGGGATTTCTTTAGCGCCATTGAAATCGCAATACGCACTCTAACTAAATTGACTAGCGAGAAGGTGCTGTGGCTGTAACAATTATGCGTACGGTGCGGCCTAGTCCGCAATGGCAAGACAGCTTGATCCGGCTAGAGAACGGCCAGCGGGTCGTCGTGGATGCCGAGGAAACTTGGTCGCCGGACCTGCGCAACCAAATCGCGTGGTGCGGCGCCGATGGCGTGTACAACCTGCCCGCAGACTCGGGGTACTTACTGCCGGGGGCCAATGTCGGCGCACTCGTGGCCCGCATTGGCGACAACGGGCCGATATTGGCCGTGGGCAGCCGCTGCGACTTTATCGCCGACCGCGCCGGCATCCTGCATTTGGCCATGAACGAAAACCCGAGCTTCAACAACCAAGCTGGCAAAATCGTCGCCCAAATCATCGTCTTTAGCCAACCATGAGCCTCGCCGACCACGCGGCGACCGCAGCCTACTTGCGCGCTGGGCAGCCGCCCGTCCGCGCGATCGCTCCGCTCGCCGCAGGAGTCTGGTGCGTCGAGGACGCAGACGGCCGCAAGGTCGTGGTTAAGCATCAGCTCTTCGGGCGGCTAACGCAGGGTACGGCTTACGACCTGTTGGAGGTCGAGCGCGACGTACTCGGCTTCTTGCACACAGCGGGTTGTCCGGTGCCGGTCGTGCTGGGTATCGATCAGGAGGCGCACTACATCTTCTTGCAATGGGTCGGCGCACGCACCCTCGACGACGCCATTCAGGACGGGGACCAAGTGCCGACGATGCAGGCTATACGCGGGCTGTGCGCCATTGAGCGTACGTGCGCCCAACGCGCCGACCAGCTAGAGCCGAGGGTAGTACCGAGCGCCAACCACCCGTCTCTTGCCGCCGCCTGGGACGAGGCGGGAGCGCGGGCGCACGTTGGCATTAAGCAGCTATGCAGCCATCTCCAGCGGCCCTTGGACCTTGGGCTGTCGCCGCTGCTCGAGGCCATGCACGATTGGCTAGCGGCGCGGCCGGCCGCGTTGGGCAGCGTGGATTACAACGCGCACAACGCAGTCGTCGAGCCGGGGGGAACGCGCGTTTACTTCCTCGAATTTGCCAAAATTGGTTGGGACTGGACGGAACGGCGCTTGACGCAGTATACTACTAGTATGGGTAGCGGCCGGCAGGACGGGCGCATCTGCTCGCTGCTGGACGCGCCCGCAGCGCGTTTGTACGCCGAGGTATCCGGGCGCAGCGATGGCGCACGGGCACTCGATTATCACCGAATTTTTTTTCTCCTCAACAGCGCGGCCCTGTTGTGCGCCGCCCTCAGCGGCGAGCCGCACGCGCTGGCCCTGCGCCAACGCTGGAAGAGGCCCCATGTACGGCTGCGGCAATGCGCGGCCATGTTGGCCGAGAGCCTGAGCACCGATCCAAGCGCGGCCGAGTTCAGGGGCCGATTGCAGTTTTGTTTATCACCACGCGGAGGTACTCTATGAGCGAGTGGAACGCGCTCGACTTTAAGCCCCGGGCCCGGGGTATGATCATCGGCGATATTCCCTGGCTGGCGCGCATAGCCGACAAGGCGCGAGCGCACCAGCAGCAACGCATCGGCGACTACGTATTTCCCTGACCGGCCGACGAGCACTTCCTGGAGGAAGTGGAGCTGACAGCCGCAGCATTCGCGGAGATGGTGGCCGCGTCCGACGACGACGATGCACTGATTGCAGCGATGAAGGCACACTTGGCCGGAAAGCACTAGCATGAGCACCTCAGCGCAAACAGCGCGCAGGCCACGGCGGAGAGTGCGGGAGGTGGAGGTGGAGGTCGTCCACGTGCGCCGCGACACCCCAGACACCACCACGCTCTTTATGTCCGCCGGCGACGAACCGGTCAAATACGAGGCCGGCCACTTCTGCACCATTGATCCCCATCAGTTCGGCGAACTGGAGCACTTCACCGCCTATCTAGAAGATCAAAAGGGGCAGCGGGAAAAGCCGCGGGCCTATTCCATGGCCTCTGCACCGCACGAGCAGCACCTCGCCATCACGATCAAAGAGGAGCGCTACGAGAGCGGCCAGACCCCGTACCCACCGCTGCTGTCGCCGCTTTTGACGTACTACGTCCAAGAGGGCCGGCGGCTGGTCATCAGCGGTTTTACCGGGGCGTACACCTTTCCCGCCGATGTCTGCGAGCGCACCGCTCACATTCTCCACGTGTGCGCTGGCAGCGGCATCGTGCCCAACCGGAGCCTGATCAAGGAGAGCCTGCACCGCAACGACCCGCTCCGGCACACTTTGCTGTTTAGCAACAAGACGCGCCACGACATCATTTACTACGAGGAATTCGAGGTGCTGCGGACGCAGTATCCCGACCAACTCGACGTGATCCACTGCATCACCCGCGAGGACCCAGCCGGCATCCGCGGCGCCCGCAACGAGCGCATCTCCGAGGAGCTCTTGCGCGAAGTCGCGCCCGACCCCTCCAAGGTGCTGGCCTATAGCTGCGGCCCGGGCATCACGCCCTACGAGCGCCGGGCGGCCCGGGCCAAGGGCGAAGCCCCGGAGCCGCGCTTCGTCGAAAACATGGTCGCACTCTTGCGCGCACACGGGTTGGACAAAAATCAGATTCGGCAGGAAAGCTGGGGGTGAATGAAGTTAATCGTGCAGATTCCCTGCTTTGACGAAGAACAGACCCTGCCCGCTGTAATCCGCGACATCCCGCGCCAAATACCTGGCATCGACCAAGTCGAAATTTTGGTCATCGACGACGGCTCCAACGACCTCACCAGCGAGGTGGCGCGCGAGTGCGGCGCAGATCACGTAATTCGCTTCCCCCACAACCGGGGGCTAGGCCAAGCCTTTAAGGCCGGTTTTGACGCTTGTCTGCGGCTGGGGGCCGACATCATCGTCAATACCGACGGCGACAACCAGTACTGCGGCGGCGATATCGGCAAGTTAGTCGCGCCCATCCTCGGCGGCCGGGCCGACATGGTCATCGGCGACCGGCAGCCGCAGGCCATTGCCCATTTCTCCTTCCTCAAGCGCTGCCTACAGGGTTTGGGCAGCCGGGTGATTAGCCGCCTCGCCGGCTTACAGGTGCCGGATGTGGCCAGCGGCTTCCGCGCCTTTAGCCGCGAGTGCGCGCTCCAGCTTTCGACCTTTACCAATTTCGACCACACGGCCGAGCACGTGATCGAGGCCGGATACAGGAACTTGGCCGTGGCTTCTGTCGCGATCCGCACCAACCCCAAGACGCGCGAGTCGCGCCTCTTTTCCAACATCGGCAAGTTCGTCTTCAAGTCCGGGGAAATCAGTTTGCGCACCTATGCGCGCTATGCCGCGCTCAAGATATTCGCCCTGTGCGGCATTTTGACCTTTGTCGCGGGCTTTTGTCTCGGCGTGCGCTTTCTCTACTTCTTCTTTTTTACCGACGAAGGGGGGCTGCACGTGCAGTCGCTGATTTTGGCGGCGATTCTGCTGTTGGCCGGGTTTCAGATGTTTCTCACCGGCGTCATAGCCGATTTGATCGCCACCAATAGGGATTTGCTCGAAGATGCGTTGCAGCGGGTCAAGAAATTGGAATTGCGCGATACGAGCAAACAATAATTCCAGATGAAAAAACCTGCGATCTACCTAGACGGCCAAGAGGGCACGACCGGGCTGCGCATTCGCCAGATGCTAGCCGGGCGCGAGGATGTGGAGGTGTTGCTCATTCCACCGGCGCAGCGCCGGGAGCAGCGCGTGCGGGCCGAGTTTCTCAACCGAGCGGACTTGTGCGTGCTCTGCCTGCCCGACGATGCGGCAACCGAGGCCCTCGCCTTGCTCGACAACCCGCAGACCAAGGTCATCGACACGAGCACGGCGCGGCGGGTCCACGCCGAATGGGTCTATGGGCTGCCCGAGATTTCACCCGCGCACAAAGAACAAATTCGCCGCGCACAGCGAGTCGCCAATTGCGGTTGTTATCCCGTCGGCTTCATCCTCGCCGTGCGGCCCCTCATCTCGCAGGGGCTGCTCCTGCCCACCGCGCCGCTGGCCATCCATGCGGTGTCCGGCTATTCCGGCGGAGGGCGTCAGATGATCGCCGAATACGAAGGAGAGGGCGACCACAAGCCTTTCTGCCTGTACGGCCTCGACGGCGCGCACAAGCACTTGCCCGAGATGTGGAAATTCAGCGGGTGCGAAAAGCAGCCGCTCTTTGTGCCGGCCGTCGATCATTCGTTCTGCGGCATGGTCGTCAGTACGCCGCTGCCCACGGAATTTTTCGCCCGTCCCCACGTCAATCGCGCAGCAGTGTACGAGGTCTGGCGCGAGTACTACGCAGACTGTCCCTTTGTCGAGGTGATCGCGCCGCAAGACCCTGTCCTGCGCGACGGCAAGTTCCTCGACCTAACCGGGTTGAGCCATACCAACTTCGTCGAGCTATCGGTCTGGGGCGACTCGGAGCGAGGATTGGTTTTGGTCGGGCGGCTCGACAACCTCGGCAAAGGGGCGTCGGGCAATGCCGTGCAATGCCTCAACTTGATGCTCGGCTGCGACGAAACCGCAGGGCTGGGCTAGATGCTGGTCGATAGCCACTGCCATCTCGACCAATTCGCCGACGCCGACGCCGTCCTCGCCGCAGCCGCCCAAGCCGGGGTGGGGCAGGTCGTGGCCGTCAGCGAGAGTGCCCGCTCTATGCGCGCAGTGCTCGCACTCAAGCGGCGGCACCCAAGCCAAGTGCTGGCCGGGCTGGGCCTGCATCCAGCATGGGTCACCCAAGCCACAGACGCAGAGCTCGCAGACGCGCTCGCCTACCTAGCCGCGCATCTGCCCGAGGCCGATGTCCTCGGCGAGGTCGGGCTCGACTACAAATGGGCGGCCAGCCCGGCGCAGCAGGCCCAGCAGCAGGACGTCCTCGCGCAGCAGCTCGACCTCGCAGCACAGTGCGGCAAGCCGATCAACCTGCACTCGCGCCGCGCCCAGCGGCAGACCTTGGAGCGGGCCGTGGAATTTCGCCGCCGCACCCAGCTCAACGCCCAGCTACACTGGTTCACCCAGTCCAAAAAACTCGTGCGGATCTGCCGTGCGGAGCACATTTACGTCTCCGTTGGTCCGTCCGTCCTGTCCGACCCGCAGACCCAAGCCGTGGTCGCGGAGCTGGACCGCAAGTTGCTGCTGTTGGAAACGGACGCGCCCGTGCCCATCAACGGGGCTGTGGGCCATCCGGCGCGGGTGGCAGCAGTCGCCGCCAAACTAGCCGAACTCATCGGGTTCACCGCGGAGGAGGCCACAGCCAATTGGGCGCGTTATTTGGGCAAACTGCCGTGAAAACAGTGGCCAGTGGCCAGTGACCGGTCCCAATCCGCCCTTGGGAGTGGGACGGTGGAGGACTACCCGCCAACCACTAACCACTAACCACTAACCACTAACTAGGAGGAACTATGCCAACGAGCATTTTTGTCCTTGCTTGCGCCCTCGTCTTTTGCGGACTGGCAGGGCCAGCGAGTGCCCAACAAGGTCTAAATTTGATCAATCTGGGCGGCGGCGGAGCCAAACTACAGGCCCTTTCCGCGGCCGACCTACCAGACCTAAATCAGGATTTGACCTCCGGTAAGGCTCGCCTGCCCGGCAGCTTAAACGTGGACAAGACGCGCATCGGTCAAGATCGCGACATAGACCCAGACGCGTACATCGTCGGTCCCAACGACGTATTGCAACTCTACATCTGGGGAGAATTCGACCAGCCCTACACGCTGCAGATCGATCCAGAGGGAAATGTCCTCATCCCCACCGTCGGTTCGTTTCACATTTCGGGCCTGTCGCTGACTGCGGCCAAAGAGCACCTCTCGACCGCAATCCAAAACAAGTATCCCAACGTGGAAATCAGCATCTCGCTCGTGAGTATGCGCTTCTTTACGGCATACGTCACTGGCGCGGTGATCAACGAGGGCAGCTTCACTATCCATCCGACCACGCGGGTTGCGGATATAATCAAGCAGGCCGGCGGTTTTAGGGACCGGTTGCAGGGCCAAGGCGTCGGTGAGCAGCGCCTGCGCGCGAATCGGGGTACTAACCGCGACACCGGCCGGCGCTCCATCAAGGTGTTCCACCACGACGGCACCGTCGAGCGCGTGGACCTCGACATGTTCCTCGCCACCGGCAACCTCGCGCACAACCCCTACGTGCGCATGGGCGACGTGGTCCACGTCTCGTTCCGCAACCATTCGGTGTACATCTTCGGCGCAGTCAACGAAGAGGGCGAATACGAGTTCCTACCCGGGGATACCCTCGGCGACCTAGTGACATTGGCCAAGGGTTTGCGCCGCTCCAAGCCGCTGATCAGCGCCGAACTCTGGCGCTTTCAGGAGGGGACCGAGCAGGCCGAATTCATCGAGTTGAGCGGCGACAAAGAGACGCTGGAGGAGCTGGACTACGAGAAAATTCGCCACATTGAGCTACGCCCTAACGACGCGGTATTCATCCGTGCGCGGTCGCTGTGGCGCTCCACGCACGCGGTCGCGATTTCTGGCGAGGTCCGGTTCCAAGGCCGCTACCGCATCGAACCTGGAGTCACTCGTGTCAAGGACGTGGTGGCAGCGGCCGGTGGCCTAACCGACGAGGCGTCTCTCATTGGCGCCCGAGTGATTCGCACTAGGGTCCGGGCCGAGAGCGACCCGCAGCTAGAGCAGCTACAAAGACAGAGCGAGGTGGCGGGCCTCACCTACATGAACATCGAGGATCGGGCTTATCTCAAGACCAAAACCCGCGAGGAAAAGGGGCGGGTCGCGGTCGATTTCGAGCGGTTGTTTGTCGATGGCGACGAGGGGCAGAACATCCTACTCGCCAGCGGCGACGTGATCTTTTTTCCCATGCAGCGGCACACCGTCAGCGTCAGTGGCCAAGTGCAACGAGCCGGGCTGATCGACTACGAGATAGGCCGCGACGTGCGCTACTACATAACCAAGGCCGGCGGGTACTTGTACGACGCCGACAAACGCAATGCCCGCCTAGTCCGGGCGCGCACTGGCGTCCGCGAGAAACTCGAAGGCGACCTGCTCGTCGAGGTTGGCGATGAAATATGGGTGCCCCAGAAGGAACGCATCAACTACTGGGCACTCACCCAAGAGACTATCCGCACCGCCGCTAGTATCCTAGCCCTCGTACTCGCGGTGCGGTCTCTTTAGACAAAGAATCCCAAGGAGCACGACTTTATGAATACCCAAAAAAAAGAAATCGACATCATCGATTTGCTAACGGCACTACACGCAGGCAGATGGCTAATCATCGGCGGCACCTTGGCCTTATGCGTCTTGGCCGGTGGCCTCAGCTTCCTCTTGCCCAAGGAATACGAGGCCACCGTGCAAATTCTGCCTCCCCAAGAAGAAAAGCAGAGTTTCGGTTTTTCCAGCCTGCTCTCGTCCTTACCCATACCTACTTTGCGCCTCGGGGAAAGGGGTACGCCGTCTGACATTTCTCTCGCGACCATCCGAAGCGCGACGACGCGGCGGCGAATGGTCGAGAAATTCGACTTGATGCAGCACTACGAGGCGCGCACCCTGACCGACGCGCTCGAGACCCTCGCCGACAAAACCACGGCCGACATGACCGAAGAGGGCATGCTTGCGGTCTCAGTGCTCGCCCCAGAGCCGCAGATGGCCGCGGATATGGCCAATTATTACATCGTCCTGCTCGATAGCACCAACAAGCGGTTCTCGCATAAGATCGCCTCTGAGCGCTTGAATTTTATCCGCGGGCTTTTGCGAGAAGAGGATGAAAAGCTAGAGAACAAGATGAAGCGGCTGGAGAAGTTCCAGTCCGAGCACAACGCCATCTCAATCGGGGACCAAGCCCGCGCTGCGATTCTAACTGCCACCTCAATGAATACCGCCGCGCTAGAGCTCGCAATTGAGCGCCAACGGCTCATTCAATCTGGACTAGGTTCCGACCACGACAAGGTCAAAAAGCTCGAGCGCGAAATTCTACTGCGGGAGGCGACTCTGGCTTTCTTGCGCGATGGCCTCAAACCCACCGACAACAGTGTGCTGCAAGACAAATCGCTGCAACTAGAGCTAGACGAAAACCTCTTCCTGCCGCTGAAGCAGATCCCGGGCGTGGCCCAAGAGTACGCGACCCTCGAAAAGGATGTGCTCGTGCAGATGTCCCTGTTGCTGGTCCTGCTGCAACAGGAGGCCCAAGCCCTGATCGAGGCCAAGGACGCCACTACGACCGTGCAGGTGCTCGACCCGGCTACTCCGCCCGAAATCAAGGCCAAGCCCGAGCGCGTACTGATCGTATTTATCGCCGGCCTACTCAGCCTCATCGCCTCAGTCTCCTATGTGCTGGGGGCGGTGTACATGCGGGACCTTCAACAGCGCTGGCGCGAGCAGCACGAGACGAAGCCTGAAGTTCTATGACTATTCAAGTGAAGGTAATCAACAAGGGGGGCCAACCGCTGCCCACCTATGAGACGGCGCACAGCGCGGGCCTCGATTTGCGCGCCGCGCTATCAGCAGCAGTGGTCTTAGCGCCCGGCGAGCGCGCCCTCATTCCCACGGGCCTGTTCCTCGAAATCCCCCCGGGCTACGAGGCGCAGGTCAGGCCGCGCAGTGGCTTGGCCCTCAAGCGCGGTTTGACGCTGCTCAACGCCCCGGGCACCATCGACGCCGACTACCGAGGCGAAGTGGGCGTCATCGTGGTCAACCTTTCGGCCGAGGAGCAGCGCATCGGCCCGGGCGACCGCATCGCCCAGCTCATTTTCGCGCCGGTGACGCGCGGCGAGTGGGTCGAGGCCGAAACGCTGGATGAAACCGAGCGCGGCAGCGGCGGCTTTGGTTCGACGGGGGGACGCTGAAATGACCGGAAATAAACGGCTCCAGCTGTGGGACTAGAAAGGAATTACGACTTTTACGGATAAAACACTCGTCGCTAAAGATGACGTCGACGATGGCGGCCGGGCTTACGGCTAAAGATTCAAACGGACCCACTACCTACGATTTTGTTTGGGTTTGGGAAACAGATAATTTACTATGATGGCGAGCAATCCAATGACCTTGACCGTCGTACCTGCAATTAAAGTAATAAGCACTCCATCCGGGAGGGCAAAATCACGTACTTTAAATCCATGAAAAAAGAGAATTATGGACAGTATCACGAGCCATCCGATAACGAGTGAGTATATCAAATATCCGTATTTCTTGCGATTTTCTATATTTTGCTCATCGCTTCGATTGTTCAATTTTATACGTTCAAGTTCAGCCTCGGCAGTCTGTTGTTTGATGTTATCCTCGCCTGTGCTCTTTCCCGGAGGGATACGCCTTAATTTATCTTTTTCCTCGTCTGTCATTCAAGGCGATCCTTATAGTATTTTTCTATAAGAGCATTATCTATATTAGCATTTTTTATTAGCCCCACCTTTTCGCGCATTTGACTCCAAGGGCTACCTTCTTCATGCGTCATAGCAGATAGCTCACCGGCACTAAAGCGGCCATATAGTTCCCATATCCGGTTGAGAAAAGCAACGGTACGCTCATCATCAGGCTTGATGCGGGGTATGTGGCTATCCCATTTTTCAAGAAAATCGTAGTAAGTCCACGCTAACGCTGGTTCAAGGATCGGCCCTGAACCAAACCGCTTGAATTCGTGATAGATAGAGGGAAAGACCGGCCCATATTCCCAAGCTTCAGCCAACTCATCTCGAACAAGGGGTTCCCCATAAAGAGCCAAATGCCAACCATGAGCAATATAGACCAACTTTTGAATCTTTAACGGCGAAATATCTTTTTTGGCCGAAAGTTCAAGGAAGTAGTTGGCGATCTCCTTTGCTGAGTATGAGTATTCCATGTCCCTTTCTCCTATTCAAAGGATCATATACTGAGCAAACGAATACTCTTTAACCGCGTCAATACGTTTCGTATGTATCTATTTTGCATATATCTATCAATGATTAGCTACATTGGGAAGCGCAAATCAATAGAGTTCTGCTCTTGGATAGTATCCTTTTTTGCTTTAGGCACTCGGGTATATAATTGGCCGGCACTCTTTCGGAGGCCGGCCTTTTAGTTGGAGTATGGATAACGCGGTTTAACTCGCGCCCCCCGATATGGCGGGCAGGAAGTGGACCTCGCTTTGCGGCCCTACCTTAGCCCGCAGCCCGGCCGCGACGATTTCGCCATCCACCGCAACGGCAATCTCGGTCTTGATGCGGTCGCCATCGAGGATCCGCTCCTTGAACTTAGGGTAGCGGGCGTCGAGCGCGGCAACGACCTCGCGCACGGTCGCGCCCTCCACCTCTACTTGCTGCTGACCGTCGGTCAGCTTCTGCATCAGCGAGGGAATCCAAACTACGGGCATGACGCGAGCGCGGCGACAATGCGGTCGGGCTTCATGGGCAATTCCTGCGGACGTACGCCAATGGCCGCCTCAATGGCCGCGGCTATGGCAGCGGGTGGCGGGGCGATGTTGGCCTCGCCGACGCCGCGCACTCCATAGGGATGGCCCGGGTTGGGAACCTCGACGATGATGGTCTCAATCATCGGCAGGTCGAGGCTGGTCGGGATCCGGTAGTCGAGATAGCTGGAGTTGTCGAGGTGGCCGTCGCGATTGTAGAAGTACTCCTCGTTGAGCGCCCAACCAATGCCTTGGGCCGAGCCGCCCTGCATCTGGCCCTCAACGTAGGCGGGGTGAATGGCCCGGCCAGCGTCTTGGACGACCGTAAAGCGCACAATCTCGACCTTGCCGGTCTCGGGATCCACCTCAACATCGGCGATATTGGCCGCAAAGGAGCCGCCAACGCCCGAGTCTGGATCCACGGTGGCGCGCCCAATGATCGGGCCGCCGGTCTCTTCGAGTCGGCCAGCTAGTTCCTTAAAGGTCAAAGAGTGATCGTCGGTGCTGAAGACGCCGTCGTCGAACTCGACTTGGCTTACTTCAACCTCCCAGAGCTGGGCCGCGCGCTCGCAGAGCTGGTCCCGCACGTCGAGGGCGGCCTTGTACGCGGCCCAGCCAGTGGCGTACGTCACGCGGCTGCCGCCGGTTACGTCCGTGTGGCCAATCGAGTCCGTGTCGGCCACCTGCGGTTTGACGTCTTCGGCCCGCAGGCCCAAGGTCTCGGCAAACTGCATGGCGACCGACGTGCGCGTGCCGCCGATGTCGGTCGAACCCTCGACTAAGCTGACCGTGCCGTCTGCGTTGACGCTGGCCGTGCAAGAGGACTTGAGCCCGACGTTGAACCAATAGCCGACCGAAATGCCGCGCCCGGTGTTGGAGCCAACAGGTGCTGGACTCTGGTAGTGCTCCGAGTTGGCGATGGCCTCCAACACCTCCTTGCAGCCCATCTTAGGATACACCACGCCGTCAATGCGGCGGGTGCCGGTCGTCGCGCTGTTTTTGAGCCGGATCGCCAGCGGCTCCATCCCCAGTTCGGCGGCCAGCAAATCAACCACGTGCTCGGTGGCGAAGGCCACCTGCGTCGAACCCGGGGCGCGATACGCGAAACTGCGCGGCTTGTTGACCACTACGTCATAGCAGTCAATCCGGCCATCGGGTATGTCGTAGCACGAGAACACGCACATCGCGGCCGCGCCGACCAAGCCGCCGGGATACGCCCCAGACTCAAAGGCGATATAGGCGTCGGCGGCCACGATCTTGCCGGTCTTGTCGGCACCCATCTTGATCTTGATGTACGACCCGGGCGTCGGGCCGGTGCTCTCGAAGATGGCTGGCCGGGTCATAACCATCTTGACGGGTTGGCCGCTCGCCTTGGACAGCAGGGCGGCGACCGGCTCCAAGTAAATCGGGATTTTGCCGCCAAAGCCGCCGCCGATTTCTTGGGGCACGACCTTGATCTTGGAAATGGGCATGTCCAAGACCGCGCCGACTTGGGCGCGTGCGGTGAACGACCCCTGGGTGCTGGTCCAAATCGTCAGTTGGCCATCGGCGTTCCAACTCGCCGTGGCGTTGTGCGGCTCGATGTACCCTTGATGCACGGTGGAGGTCTGAAACTCGCGCTCCACGATCACGTCGGCCTCGGCAAAGGCCCTGTCCGGGTCGCCGAGCCGGTGCTCGAAGTGGGTGGCGAGGTTGCTCTTGCGGCCGGTGTCTTCCCCAAACTCTTGGGTGGTCATGTCGTCGTGAAGCTGGGGCGCACCCTCCTGCATGGCCTCGCGCACGTCGAGCACGGGCTCTAGGACCTCGTACTCGACTTCGATCAGGTCGAGTGCCTCTTCGGCAATGTGGACATTGGTGGCCGCGACAGCGGCGACTGGATGCCCGCTGTACAGGGCCTTATCTGTGGCCAGCACATTGTCGCGCAGGTATTTGAGCCGGGCCGGGCCTTCGCCGAGATCGACAACTTGGTCTCCGGCATCGGGCAGATCCACGCCCGTGAGGATGGCCTTGACCCCAGGCAGGGCGGCGGCTTTAGCAGTGTCTATGGACTTGATGCGCGCATGGGCGTGGGGCGAGCGCAGGACCTGTCCGTAGAGCAAGCCGGCCAAGCGGGTGTCGCCGCCGTAAATGGCGCGTCCGGTGACCTTGTCGACGCCATCGTGGCGGATGGGGCGGGTGCCGATGACTTTGTAGTCGCTGGTGGCAGACATGGCGTTCCTCCTCGTTGGGTTCAGGCGCTTTGGCGCACTTCCTCAGCCGCGTCGAGGACGGCGCGGACGATCTTGTCGTAGCCTGTGCAGCGGCACAAGTTGCCGGCCAGCCAGTGCCGCACTTCGTGCTCGGAAGGGTTGGGGTTGTGGTCGAGCAGGGCCTTGGAGGCCACCAAAAAGCCCGGGGTGCAAATGCCGCATTGGAGCGCGGCGTGTTCGAGGAACTTCTGCTGCACCGGGTGCAGGCTCTCCGGGCTGGCAAGGCCCTCGACCGTGTCTATCTCCTTGCCCTCGGCCTCGACGGCCAGCATCAGACAGGAATCGACGAGGACGCCGTCAACGGCAATGGAGCACGCGCCGCAGTTGCCGTCGTTGCAGCCCTCTTTGGTGCCGGTGAAGCCGAGCGTCTCGCGCAATACTTCGAGCAGGCTTTGGCGCGGTTCGCAGAGAAATTCGGTCGGCTCTGCGTTGATCGTGGTCTGGATGTGTGTTTTGCTCATGTACCTTAACTCCGAATTTGGGCCGCCTGTTGGCTGTGGCGGCGAGTGGACGTCTAACCTTTTAGCCAGCCGCTTCCTGCACGGCGTTGGCGACGAACTGGCCGCGGGCCCGGGCGACAGCACCCGCGAGGGTGCGCTTAACCAGCACCCCGACGAGATGGGTGCGGAACTCGGCCGGGCCGCGCATATCGGAAATCGGACTAGCTGCGCTCTGGGCGGCGGCCGCGGCGGCTGCGATGGCCTCGTCTGAGACGGCTTGGCCCGCTAGGCTATCGCCGGCCTCGCGGGCGAAAATCGGCGTGGGGCCGACCGCGGCGAGTGCAATGCGCGCGGCCTTAAACTCCTTGCCGCGATTGGCCAAGACAACGTGGGAGGACACTCCGACGACGGCGATGTCCATCTCATTGCGCGGAATGAAGCGCTGGTAGTGAGAGCCGGTGTTCTTCTTGGCAATCGGGATCTGGAGAGCAACCAAGATCTCGCCGGGCGCGAGCACACTGCGGCCCGGCCCGGTGCAAAAATCCTCTACGCCGACTTGGCGCTTGCCGTCCGGCCCGGCGATGTGGCACGCGGCCGAGTGGGTAATCAGGCTGGGGATCGTGTCCGCGCTGGGCGAGGCGTTGCACAAATTGCCACCAAAAGTGGCGCGGCCCTGTATCTGGATGCCGCCAATAATGGCGGCCGAATCGACGAGCCCGGGGTAGTGCTCGACGATTTCGGGGTCGTTGTAGATGCGCCAGCAGGACACGGCCGCGCCAATGACCAAACCCCGGCGGGGGCCGTAGGAAAGCTCGTTGGCCTCCGGGACGTTCTTGATGTCGAGGATGCAGTCGGGCGCAAAACGCTTGCCGCGCAACTGGACGATCAAGTCGGTGCCACCAGCGAGGACGCGGGCGGCTTCGCCCTTTGCGGCTTTGAGGGCCACGGCCTCGCGCAACGTGCTGGGGGCGCAGTATGTAAAATTTTTCAAGGAAAACCCTCCTCGCTTATTTAAGTAGTGATCGCTGCGTTCGCGCCTAATTATGGAATGCTCCATCCCTGCTGTCAAGAGCGGTAAAAGGCGCAGCGCAATGGCCGGATAGCTGGATTTTTTTGGAGAAATCCGCGGGCGACCGAGCCGACGAGATGCGCGCTCCTCAGCACCCCTCCTGCGGAAAGCCTTTGCACGACGAGTCCCATGTCCCCCTCAAAGGGGTTGCGTTGGAGTTCCACGAGCCACTCCCACTGCCCATCGCCATCAAAATCGCCCGCAGGAATGTAAAAACGGCGATCTTGAACATGACGGCACCTCCATGCTTCTCATCAATCGCTCCCCTTCTCCCCCTCCTCCAAGCTCCAATAGACCGTTTCGATCCAGCGCTGCGCTGGCACGAAAGACCACTCCCACGACGCCCATTGAGAGCCGAGTCCCTCTGCGCTAATCTGCTCGAGGGACATGCCCGCGCTCCGGCGCGTACGCACGCTGGCCGTGGTTTCCACCAACATGCGGTGGTAGGTCTTCAGGTCGTCGAGGGTAGCGACCGGACCGTGCCCGGGGATGATTTTGGCGTCCGCGGGAAGCTGGTCGATGAGCGTGGCGATGTGTTGCGTCAGAGTTTCGACATCGCCGCCGTATTCTAGATCGACAAAGGGGAAGAGGCCGTTGAAGAAGAGGTCGCCGAGGTGGGCGATCTGGGCGTTGACGAAGAATACGGCGATGTCCCCGTCGGTATGGCCGTGGGGGAAGTGAACGGCGCGAATTTCCTCGCCGTTGAAGAACGCGGACGCCGACTGCTCAAACGCAATCACTGGCAAGGCGACCGCCGGCGCAGCCTCAATGAACCGCTTGCCAAATTCACCCCCCGTCGCCAAGCGTTTGCGGACGTTGGCGTGCGCCAAAATCGTCGCGTGCTGGCCCAAGGCGCGGTTGCCGCCGGTGTGGTCGGCGTGGAAATGGGTGTTGAAAATGTACTTGGGCCGGCCGGCAAAACGGGCTAGCGCGGCGAGCACTGCATCGGCCTGCGACGCCAATTTGGCATCTACCAAAAGAATGCCATCGCTGCCGACGCAAACCCCGACATTGCCGCCACCGCCTTGCAACACGTACACCGCGTCGCTGAGCTGGGAAAGCGACAGTTCGGCGGTCGCTGGGCCAGCCGCCAACAGTGCCGCGATTAATGTGCGAGCATTTAATAAGCGCATGTTCCTTTTTCCTCCGGGCTTAGGCTCAGTGCGGTGGGAGGACTGATGTGACGCACGGTATGCTCAGCACGACAAGGCCGTAGAGCACCCGCCCCGGTTGTACTGAGCCAAGTACTTCACCGCGACGGTCCTGCCTAAAGGCCACCGAGTCAAAGCCAGTGAGTGCCTAGCGCACGGGCCGGACGATGCGTAACGTCAGTTACCGATCCCCATTCCCTTCTTCGACAATTAAATACCGATTGACCGGCAGGTCGGTAAAAATCTCGCGGTGTTGGTCGGGCCAGCGCACTTCGAGCGTGTCGATCCGCTTGACGCGCCCCAGTCCAAAGTGGAGGCGGCGGTCCTCGCTGGAGAGGAAACTGCTGCCGCAGACGAGGTCGCGGATCTGCGTCCGCTTGCCAGCGACGAGTCGCACGCGAGTTCCAATGCCGTCGCGGTTGCCGCGCGTACCAACCAAGCGCAGGCCCAGCCAATTTTTCCGGTTGCCCACATCGTTTCGCAGCAGCGATGGCCGATCGTCGAGATTGGCAACGAAAACATCCAAGTCGCCGTCGTCGTCAAAGTCGAGCATGTTGGCTCCTCGGCTGACGCGGGGTACCTCGGGGCCGAGCGCGACCGGAGTAAACGTTCCGTCGCCAACATTGGCAAAAAGGTGATTGGGCTGGGTATATGTACTGCCGCTGCCGGCGCGGTCAATCTGCGGATACACGTGACCATTGGCCACCAACAAATCGAGGTCGCCATCGTGGTCAAAGTCAAAAAACCCCGCGCCAAATCCCACGTGCGCCCACCCCGCAGGCGTCATGGCAGCTTCCGCGCTGACATCCGCAAAGGTTCCGTCGCCCTCGTTGCGATAGAGGGTATTGTACTCGTCTTCAAAATGCGTGGCGAGCAAGTCGGGGTGGCCGTCGTTGTCGTAGTCGCCCCAAGCCACGCCCATACTCGCTTGGATTTGTCCGCTGCGGCTATATGCCAAGCGGGCCGGGAGGGAGCGGTCAGTAAAGCGGCCATCGCCGCGATTGCGATAAAAAAAGTTCGGGCTGGAGTCGTTGGCCACGAACAGATCGGGCCAGCCATCGGCGTCGGCGTCCGCAAACAGTACGCCCAAGCCATAGCCTGGGGAGGGGTGGTTGAGGCGCGCCCAAGCGGTGATGTCGGCAAACTCCTCGCCATCGTTGCGATAAAACACATCCGCGGCCCCCATCAATCCCCTCGGGCCGACGAAAACGTCCACTCCCTTCCATTGCGCCCCCAAGCGCTCGACCGCAGCGGAATCGAATATCGCATAGCTCGCCACGTACAGGTCGAGGTCGCCATCGCGGTCGTAGTCGGCCCAAGCCGCGCCCGTGCTCCAATGAGGCGTAGCGACACCAGCCACTGCGCCCACATCAGCAAAGTACGCGCCGTCGTTGCGGTAGAGCACATTCTCCCGCAATTGGGTCGCGTACAGGTCTTGGTCCCCGTCGTTGTCAAAGTCCGCGCTCGTCGCACCCATGCCCCAGCCGCGGCCTGCGGTCCCGAGTGCCTCGCCCACATCGACAAAGCCGGTCGGGCCATCGTTGCGGAAAAGCGCGTGTCCGCCGCCTTGACCATTGACCCAATAGAGGTCTTGGTCCCCGTCGCGATCAAAGTCGAGCGCGGCTGTGCCACCGCCTTTGGCCTCGGGGATATAGCCCTTCTCTAGGCTGCCGCTCGCGTGGACGCGGGTCAGGCCGAGTTTGGCGGCAACATCGACGAAGGGCGCAAGCGGCTCGGCGGCGGCGCAGCACGTCCATAGCATGGCCGCGCAGAGGCCGCCGAACACCCTGTTGGGGAAAGTCGCGAGGAGTAAACGCATGGCTGGTACAAGTGATTTGCCGCTGGCTGTAGCTGATCTGGGGTTTTTGGAATACCCCGCTGGATGAAGCGAAGATATGGTTTTCCGCGGCAGTACGGGAAATCGGAAAATTTACCCGCCGCCCGCATCAGTCGCCCTGCTCTACATGATGCGTTGAATATATTCCTTAACCAACTCTGTTTGCGCCGCTCCGCGAGCAGATGTCTCAACGCGCAAGGGTAACTCGTTGCCCGTTGGGCCATATCGCACCGCGATGGAGCCGTTGGCATATTGGTTTCGGCACTGGCTTTAATCGCGTCTGCACCAGCCAACCAAGTATCTACAGCCGCTGCCTCGGGCAGTGGATCGCCGGCCCGTCCGTTCCATCCGGCCCTCCATCCGGCCCATGGACGATCATCGCGGTTGGTGAGCAGAGACGTGCCGACTGTGGTGATGAGCAAACGCGCCATGCGTGTTTATCTTCTATGTAAAATGGGGTTGACTGCGATTGGAACAAGCGGTCAGCGTCACGGCGAGGAAGGTGGAAACCGCACGGTTTGGTCCTTGCAAGATGGCCTGCTGACCAAGGCCACCAAAGCGGCATCGGTGATACCAGCCAGCCCGTATTCTTGGTCATAACCAATCACTTGTTTGACCTTCAGGCGTAGGGGCAGGTCAGCATTCTGCAATTTTTCTTTTAAGGGTAGCCAGATCTCCGTTCCGCGTTCTTCCACTAATGCTACCCACGGTGGAATACGAGATTGTATCTGGGTACCCCACAGGACATGATATTCAGTCAGGGCATCGGTCTCGAGAATATTCTCCAATTTCAGGAGACGGCTCTGCCAAGACCCTTCCCAATGAGACCAGACGTGCCATTCGCCCTTTTCACCGAACAGACGAAGATCGCTGACTCGTGTCCAATCCGGTTGCACAGATGGGGGCCAGCAGATTTTGTCCGACAGCACCACGCCAAAGCCTATAAAGCCGGGTTCCTGTAACAAGACCCAAGCCGTTTCACGATCTGTCACTTTGTGCAGATTTGAACAAATCAATGCTTCGTTGAGTTCTGTATGGTTGTTAGGCATCGGTGGCCCCTTTTGCTTGGACAGGTCTCCGTGAACCTTTGGGAAGTTTGGGAGAACACTGAGCTTTTTTGACACACGATTCGAGGAATGAGTTATCGCCTTGGACGAGACGCATGCGATTGCAAACCTGCGAAAACTCCCAAACCTCAGCATCCGACGAGGTGCAGCGTTTTAACTTCAGCTCGGCTTTGAACCCTTGAAGAGTACCGCGACCATTGCTCGTCTCTCCGCCCAAAGCGGCGTACCCATGCCAGAAGTCGCGCAGGGTCAAGAGCAACAAGCCGATTTCCGCGTCTTCAGGCTCTTCCAATATCAGCGTCAACCAGAGATTCGGCGCAGGTTTTTTTGAGTTCTTGAGGCAGATCGGAAAAACCGGTTTTTCGTTAAACAAGGCATTCTGCAAGCTACCCCCGGTAAACCGATCAATGGCAACGCGATTTTGCCACCGCGGTTTCACATTTTTGACCAGTTCCTCCTCAATCCATACCCGGCTCGCCCACAAATCCCTTTGTTGCGTCTCATTGCTTTCTTGCTCATGGACGGGACCGAACATTTCGCTCACCGCGTCCTCGTCCTCGTCCTCAGACCAGCCAATAGTGGTCGCAATCAGGGCGGCGCGATGTCGGAACGCACCAGCAAAGGAACTCCCAGGAACGACGGGTTTTTCAGCGGATTCCAGATGAACCATGTCTGGGGCTTCTGGATCGGCGGGAGAACTGCGGATTAACAGAGAGGTGCGTAGCTCAAATTCCGCTTCAATGCGGAAATATTGCCGTTGGTCGGATGGCAATGAGATTGGCTTCAAGCAACTCTTTGGACGAGACCAAACCTCTCCGCGTAGCCAAGCCATAACATCTGCCGGGCACTTCATCTGCAAATCGCGTATCTCCCAAGATGCGACTTTGCCGCGCCCATAGCCGCGGCGAGTACGAGCACCCAAGCGGATGTCGCCTTGCTGAAATCCGTGCAAGAGGGCCAAAAACAACTCCACCAAGTCATCGTCTTCAGAACGAATAACGCATTCCAGACGTAACTCAAACTCGGTATCGCGCTCGACGACTTCCACATCGAATTTCGCTTTTTCAGCCGCTGAACCAGATTTTATGTCCACGCGTACGCCGTCGCGGATTGCCGTCTTTACTGGCTTACATACGTGAGCATCGGCTACGATCAAAGCACTCATGGCATCTGCCTGCTCCGCACCACCAAAAAGCCGTTTGAGTACTGACGGTTCACTGCTGAGGCCATCTCGATATTGCGCCCAAGATAGATGTTGCCGGGCCAAGAAACTCCGCGCCGCGCCAGCGATAGACGCGGCAGGAATAAAGGGCCTTTCATCAGCATCCTTCAGGAGACTCATATCCGCGATACCCGTTTTGTCTCCCCCAAAGTGCGCCGCGCTGTACAGTTTCCATTTGCCACGAACATACAGACGGCGTACAACAGCGTCATTTTGCTCTGTCTTATTTTCCATGATGTTGTCCCTTTTCTGATTGCATATTTCAGCAAAATTGACTTTTCCTGTTTTCAATCCTTACGTCGCAGTGCCGTCAGCAGATGGTCGAGGAACTCCCTGCACAGGGCGTCACTGTGATCATTCACCAACTCGTCAACCATGGTCGTGCGCTTGTCATCATCAAAATCTTGAGTGATCTCTTCAACCTGTTCTTTAATCAATTCCTCGGTTAAGGATTTTGGATCGGTCCAAGCCTTTTTGAATAAGTCATATAGTGTCAGCGTTGTCTGGCCGGGTAACCACCTCATGTCGGCTTCACGGGTGTTTATCCGACAGTCCGTCAGTCCTTTCTTTGCCGGATCACGTAAATTTTCCAAATTTTCGACGAGAGCACCCTGTTGGAGAAACAAACGCAATCGTCCGAGTAGGGCATTGCTTGGGATATTTTTTGCGGCACGAGTGACATCCATGGCACGTCGCCGCATCTCTGCCAAGCAACGCATTCGCACGACACCTCGCAGAAGCTCTTGGATGTTCTGGGGTACTTCCGCAGGCGCGTTGGGGTGGTCTTGTCTTTCGGGATCGTCGAGTCGGCTTTCTTCGCAATCCGTCAAGCCAAGGTCTTTCTGGCGGTTGACTGCGATGCGGCCATACCCCTCCCCCTTACGCCCCCCCAAGCCATCGTGCTCCAGTTGCAAGAGACGATCCTCGTCAAGGGCCTTCTTTATGCAAAACACAAAGACGCTACCTGCCGAGATAGCCGGCCACTGCTGTCGCGGCAGGCGCAAGTGCGCGTGGTATCCACCGAGCACTTCTGTGCGGGTATAACTGCGCGAAAGAGGCAGATTGGACATATCCAAACCCAAAACCTCGGCCAACTCGCGTTTAGGAAAACGCGTATCCGGGAGACCGTTGTCATTGATGGCCAACAAAGGGGATAGCGTGGTAATAATCAGACAATCATCAAGACACGGCGGCGCGTTTTTGCCGTCATCCTGCCGTTCAACAAATCCGTCCCACTCAACAACCCTGTTCAAATCCTGCGGCGTATCATCAATCCATTCAAATTTCGCCTCGCCGTACTGAGTGCTGCGCGAGCGTCCTATCCTGATTGATTGTACTCCGTGTAACCACGCTTGCAGAGCATTGAGATCATCCTTTGAACCCAAGACAGCACCTTGAAATTTTTGATCGGCTTGGATGGCTTCATACATAAAGAACGCACCGTCATTTTCGAGAGCACGACCTTTGCGTCGATCACTGGCGCGGGCGTGATGATAGTTGCGTTCCGTCTTGACGGCTTGTGTCTTCAAACTTCCTTGCTCTATTTTGGCGTAGCGACGGTCAACACGCTTTGTGGCGTTATCCCCTAGCGACTGCTCCACGAAATCCACCAGATAGTCGCTGTCCTTGAACTTCCGTATGGAGTGGGGAATGGGGATCATGCGTTGCGGTGGCTCATTGAACTCATCGGGATCGTACGCTTCCGGATAAGCAGTCAGAAACCGCAGGCCTCCATCGAGAAAGGCGTGGCGAAACGCATCATCTTCCGGTGCGTGATCCGGTTGACGCAGGTAGTGCCAAGCGGCCGCACCCAAGATATGACTGCCGGGTACATCCTGTCGGGTCACAATAGTATTGGGATCGCCATCTGCCACCGGGATAACTACTGGTTCTGTCAGGGTTAGCCGATAGCGTAGCAAATGAGTTGGAAACGGGCACTTCGAGCAAGGCGCAGGAGTTGCTTGCCCTTCTGACGTTTTCGACGACTGCTTGGAACTGGCGGTGATCAATGGGAGTGCGTCAGAGGTCAGAGCCTGTTCGGTCAAGTCGCATTCTTGACCACTGGCGTTGCATTCAAGCAAGCGGCAACAAACCTTTCCGAGGCCGCGGGTGCGAGCCGTTCCCATGTATTGCAAAGCCGCAGTCCCTAGAGCCAAGGCATTTTTTAGCGCGTCGTCGGGCGGCTCGACAAAGTGCAAAGGAGCACGAAATACCAAGCCCGTTTGCAGGGTGCGGGTAAGGCGCAAAGTATTCTCACGAGCCGCACCAGTGCGGCGATCAATCGCAGTTTGGGCACGCACTGTAGAAAAGTGTTGCACGACATCGTCAGGGTGAAGTTTTTGAATCTTCGGATGGTGCAAGTAGCGTAGCCAGGGCTTCAAGGATGACGCTTCTTGCAATTCCGCATTGGCGATATGTAGGCAGGCGTCGCCGTCCCCGGGTTTTTGTCCCGCCTTGCCGAAAATCTGATCCGCTGGTATTGGCGACTCACCGCAGAAGGTCCACGCATCAGCCACATCGCGATAGGCTTCGCGCCACAGCCCTTTGAGACGCCTGCCGGGGAGAATGGGGAGGCCAAGCTCATCAAAGGCTACATCGCGGTCGACCAAGCCCACACGTCCTTCGCCTGCGGCGGACGTCAGCGGCGATTGAAGCATGATTTGCAACACATAGCTAGTCATTCCTCATCTCCCCTTTCAGCCTTTACCTCTATATAGAAGTCAAGTGATTCAAGCGGATCGAAATACGACGTACTCCGCTCGTCTCCACCTGTCCAACCCTCCCTAAATTCATTCTCATCCATGCCATTTACCCTTGGCAACTTCATATCACGCCATTGTGCACCCTCAACGAAGCGGTTTGTTGCACCTGGTCCCTGCGTGAGGGCGTACAAAAGCCCTTTGGCTCGGCTACGAGGCCATTGCTGAGACTGAAATTCCTGCAAAATTTTGACGAAATCGTCCCATTCTTCCGGCACCTGATACGGACGCTGATGTAGTTTTTGCCCTTCGAGACTGCGGTATTGTGTGTCTCTAAGCGCGGAAATTGATTGGGTGGCACCTTCTTGGATAATCTGAAAGTCCAGCCAACTGCCTGTTGAATCGCCTTCATCGCGGCGACGTTTCTTGGCCAATCCGCATAACTCGTCAGCAAAGCCATAAGCCTGGGCAAATGGGAATTTCGTTGGTACGATGGCTACACCAGCACAGGCATCAACGGGTCTGTCCTCGCCGCAGACTTTTATTGTCCCTTTGGCAAATTCCTTCAGATAGAAGGCCGCCAGATCGAGCCCCAAACGACCATCGCACACAAACGTCAAGTCATCGCCGCCGTACACGATGGGACGGAGGGGAAATATGCTTTGGGGATTGTGTAGCGAATCCAAAGGCAAGGCTCTTTGTAGATATTGCAAGGTCTTCTTTAGCGCATTTTCTGACAGATGCGACACAGAAGCCGAAAATGACCGGAGGTGATGAAGGAAATCTGCATCATCTTGGTCTTTTATTAACTCATTGAGCAGTGCGCCCATCCCGTTACCGTCGGCATGTACCACGGCAATATGCGCCTCTCCTTCGCTACCGCCTAATTTGTTGAGATCGATGGCAAAGTGTTGTCCTTCGTTCAAAACCGATTGGAATACCTTTGTAATATCCTCTTGAGCGGAATCAACTTGCTTTCGCTTACACGCCGCGGATTGTGATATATACTGATTGTCCTCGTATTGTTCTTTACTACGCTCGCTCGCCGGGAGTCCCGTAGTGATGCAGGTGCGAACGACGGGTAAGCTGTACAAGGCGGATCCGAATGGCAGTGCCTCCTCACAATGGCCCAGATCACACAACGCGGCGCGATACGCCTCGGCCAGCGAGTCGTTGACCTCGCCGTACCCAACGGCCACTCGAATCCCAGGGGCCTTCTCGAGCAACTCGCGGCTCCATGTCTTGACGGCCCGACGTGCAATATCTAGGCTCTTGCATAGCAACGCGGCATTTCCTCCGCCGACATAGATGAGGTTGACATCCTTGCTTGTGTCCACCGGATTTTCAGGTGGAGACATCAAGGGATTCGCTTTGTACTCATCCCATGAGGTCGTATCGGCTTTCGTGGCCTTAATCAGACCCTTGTCAAGCCAGTATTTGGCCAAATAGGACGCACCGATGTTCTCTTTCAGGCGGTTGCTCTGAAAGATATATCGCTGAAGGCTCGCAGTGCCGAAGACCGCGATGCACTGACCAGTATAAAGAGAAGTTGACATGAGTGTATCCTCAATCGCTTACCGCCAATGCAGGTCGTTGCGTAAGTATCGGTAAAACTGTTGGGATAGATTCTTCCACGTATTTCTTCCCCAGACTTGCAGAGGCAGATCTGAACTCCCTGTCTCATCCTGCAATTCCGCTTCGATGAAGCCTGTATCCCTTTGTTGAGCACCACACAGCACTATGGCACGCGCTTCATCACCACCGAGTTGCCGTGCCCGTGTAATAGCCTCCATGCCCTTGTGTTTAATCAGTTTAGGATCATGATCAACAGTACACGAAACCACGACAATTTGATACCCCAACACCGCAACCACGTCAAGTTCAAAGTGTCTGTTTCTCCTATTTCCGGGTCGTCGAGCGTATACACTGTGAAAAAGTTGATAGTTGGTTCGATTGGGGATTTGCCCCAAGGCGTTCTGAAAGGCAGCATACGCACCGTATTCGATATGAATGGGATCTTTACAGCGACCACTGTGAAGCGCAACCATACCCCAATTTAATTCCTCTGGAGTGGGTTGTCTGGGAGCTGGGCACTCTTCCTTCTCCAAGCAGTAGCTTCCCCATGACCAGTATTCGGATGTAAATGGCCCAATCGTAAAACCGTTGAGGAGAGCGATTTGATTAAGATTAGGGGCAATACCTTCGCGAGTATCTCCGACCATAATACCTTCCTGATC
Organism: uncultured Latescibacterota bacterium; assembly: GCA_958295495.1. Taxonomy (GTDB): domain Bacteria; phylum Latescibacterota; class UBA2968; order UBA8231; family UBA8231. Next base: position 2,835,171 of record OY282352.1, on the reverse strand, counting down.
CACGATAGTCGGGCCTGAGTCGGCGCGTGCGTCCAAATAGGATGTATCCAATTGAATGTCTTTCGGTAAAGAGGCTTCAATGGCGGCAACGGTTTCAACGCCCATCACCTTGGTACCGCCGGTGTAATGGACGTGAAGGCAAGAGGTGGCGCGTAAGTCGTCTGAATTCATAATATTAGTGATGTCACGGCGCACGGTGTCGGGCTTACCTGCCGACGTTTCAATAGGGTTAAGGAAATCTGCACCGTGACAATAGTTTTTCAGTCGCTCTTTTTCCTTTTTCGTACCCGCCGTATGCACAAATCGCACCTGTACAGGTTGCAATTTGTCTTTCAAATGATGCCAAGCCACCCAGATTGGCAGCGGATTGGTTCCCACCGTGAAAATGAGTTGCGTTCCCATGATAGTTTTCTCCTCGAGTGAATGATGACTAAGTACGCCTAGGGCTTATAGGGTAGCCCCTAAGTACACGACAGTAAAATGTGTTGATGTTGTCGGTTGCGTTTAGGTTGGTCTCGTGTTTGGTGTATGATCTGTGTGAGTTGGTCTAATCCTTTTCGAAAGAGGCTTATGGCTGGTCGTCCATGTTTTTTTATGGGGATGGGTTTTCTCTGATGCAACCGCCGTCCTACCAACAGCGCCCATAGCAGCGTCCATGCCAGCAGTCCCAGCAGCAGGTGCAAGCGTTGGGGGTGGGTCAAATGGGTGTCTTCGAGGTTAAATCCTCTCGATTTCAAACAGGCAAACGTCGTTTCAATAGCCCAGCGTTGTCCATAGACGGCCAGCACCTGCTTGAGGTCAGTTCGGTTGGTGATGAGTAGGATGCGCTCGCCGCGGATGGGGCGGTGACACACCAAATTCAGGGTCAAGCCGTCATAGAGGGTGGTCTGTGGGTAGAATCGGGTCGTACCTCTCGGCATCCGTTCATTAAAAGTAGCCCCATAACGTCGCCGACCGTCGTCGAGCGTAAGCGACGTATTGCCGCGCAGACGGATGACAAAATCGACCTGCTGCTCCAGCAAAAAGGCGAACCACGCTCGACCGATAAACTCGCGGTCGGCGACTAAACAGCATACGCGGGGATCAAGGTAGGCCAATACCTTCGTCAGGAGACGCTTGCGCTCTGAGGTGTTGGAGTTGCCCGGCTTTTGCAACGACTGATATACCAACGGAATCGAGACCCCCTGATAGACTAAGCCGACACACAACACATTCTGATCGGTGCGCCCCAATCGCCAATGGGTGCGATCCATAACTAAGAGTTGCGGTTGGCCGGGGCGAACGACCTTGGATACAATCAACTGCGTAAACACCGACGGTGAGACAGTGCTACTGAAAAAACGCTGGAGACGGCGATAGTGACTGTCAATCTGGGCCATCCCCGATAGGCTACACGCGAGTTTTTTCATATGGACCGAACGCACTTGAATCAGCGCACACACCAACCGACTGATCAGGTCGATACGGTGGCGCGTGAGGGATACCGACCCTTGCGTGAGGGCTTTTTTAATCGTATGAATAAGCATGGTACAGCTCCTGTGTTTAGGATTTAGATGCAATCTGGCTGATTACAAATAAACCTAAATTGGGGCTGTACCACAACTTAGATTACTGTCGTGTACTTAGGGGTAGCCCTTTCGCGTCCGTCACCGCTGGAAGCACGACTTTCGCACCTTTCTCATTATCTACGAACCACTCAAAGTTTTTACCCTCTGGATTCGGCTTGCAATCTCGGCGTGGATAGTGAATAGGCGCGTCTTTTTGGGGACCGGTCAGAATGTGTTTAAGATCGGCAAAGGATGTCAAACGCTGTGGCGATGTTTTCTGATCCTCACGCCCCTCATCGGTCTTATCTCTAGCCGGAGGCGGATTGTACGCGGCCACCATACCGGCCTTGAACTTCTCGATACAGTCTTTTTGTTGAGCCTTATCCAGCGTTGCCGGCGGAGACACATCAAAAGCCGCATAGTAGTCTTTCCAATCTTCACCAGTGCCGAGTGGCAGGCATCCGCACACGCAACGATCCTCATCAATCTCCATCCGCACACTGCCAAAGCCCAACGGCTTGCCGTATCCCAACTTGAAGTAATGGTCTTTGGGAAGCGACAGCAACCAAAGCAACGCGCCGACCTCTTCGGGTTGCAAGTTTTGCACATACAGGGACACCTTGAAAACCGTGCCGGGCTTGATCCAACCTGTGATGGAGCGGTTTTGAGAATCGGTTTGCGGATTGCCGCCTTTATCAGGACGGCGGTATTCTTGATACCGACCGTTCCTTTTTTGCTGCGTTCGGTCCTCAGCCGACGGGTTCCAATAGTTCTGTGCTTTATCGGCTTCCAATCCTTTGTGGTGCCAGTACTGCTTGCGACCTCGTAAGCCCTTGTCCTTGTTGTAGCCTGCTTGCTCCTTGTTAATCCCGTCGTTTTGCGGAGTACCCTTAGCATCCTCGGCAACATAGAACCGGCCTTGCGCCGGTTTCGGTTGTCCCAAGATTGCAAGAGGCAGGGTCTTGCCGCCAAAGTCTTGAATGATCTCTGGTCGTGTACCATCTTCACAGACGACCCGTATGCGTCCTTTGTAGCCGCCTTCACTTTGTCGTGTACCATCTTCACAGACGACCCGTATGCGTCCTTTGTAGCCGCCTTCACTTTCTTGATTTTGATCTGATTTCCGAGGCGGCACCCAACCGAACAGACGGTCTGCAGGAGACGATTTGCACCTTGAAGCCGCCGGTTTTAACGAAATGTCGAGAAGATCGGCCGGGCTGTCATCATATAGCTCTCTGGAGATCATGACGGGAAAGAGATCTTCAATCCCCTCAATACTTCCCTTCTTATCAAATTTGCAACGGGCATACACCATATCACCCGGTTTCAAATCAATTGCGTCATGTACGTACAGATGCGGCGACCATGCCGTTTCACCGGGCGTGTTGCCAATTTTCTTCCAAGGCTGGTTACGTGCCTTATGTCTCTGAAAAATATCGCCCTCAGAATGTGCTTCCCGGTAGCTTTTGATACGCATGCACCAAGCCTTTTTGAGATCATTGGTTACGTCATGTGTGGTTGACGGGTTAAAGAAAATTCTCTCATCGTGTTTGTTGCCCATATTTTCGTTGGTAATCAAAACGCGCCCTTCAACAACTTGCACAAGCGGTCTTCCCGATTGGGAATCCTTGTAAAGCGACTTCTGATCCCATTCATTCGGAATAGTTCCAGGATTGGGCTGCGTGGGTTGTTTGGTTTTTAGCCAAACTCTGCTCGTCTTCCAGTACAGGTAGCCTCGCCTGTGGTTACAAAGGACAATTTCGGACCAAACCTCGTCACCTGTTTTCGGAGTGTATCCACTCATACACTTTGATTGCTGTTGCCGATTGCCATAGAGCGTCAACATCGCGGCGTACATCGCACGGTCTTGATCGCTTCCATTTTTTAGTTTTTTGGGGCCACCTACAGTGGGATTGCTAGTTCCCGGACACAAACGCGCCACTAATTCCCCTGCCCCATTTCCATTTTCAATAATCGCCGGAATAAGTTTAAGAGCTTCCTGTGGTCTCATGCGATAGGCCAATCGGTCATCATTGCGAAAACACCCATAGCGCGAGTTCGTCACCACTTCGTAGGCACTGCGTAACATGCCACGCAAGGACGATTCTGGTAGGTGATCAAGCATGTCATAAGTTTGGTGCTCGATTGGCGAGCGTTCTTCGCCTTCAGTTTTGGGCAGCACCAAGGGGGTAACGGTGGTCAGCTTGATCGGAAGATGCCCTGCCCACAAGTCCTTCTGGAGAGACGCATGATTGAGGCCGCATTTCAGGGGGTCGAATTCGCCAGCAAACCCACCCGATTTTATCGCATCTTGGCGTGGCGGAGAAGGAACAAAGGTGTATGGATTGTGAAAGTAATCGTCTGACTTGCTGGATGGCGGGGCAGGCTTTGGAGAAGGGGAGCCTTGCAAACGGACATTGTGTGCATCAAAGTTTCCGGAATGTTTTTCTGAGGGCAATTTTTCAAAAGTAACTGCTACCCCTTCCTGTAGATACTGTTGGTCGCTTTGTTGAACTTTACTAATGTGTAAGAAAGCATCACCCCCTCCAGCATCATCCGCAATAAATCCGAAGCCTCTATCGTTATGCCATTTTTTAATTTTGCCTGTTGCCATTTACTCACCTCTCTATGTGTCTTGTCATTTCAGAAGGTTGGCCCGTCTGCCGCCCCGCGATGTAGGCCAGCAGAACAATTCCTCTCTGTCTATTCCAATATACGTCACGTACGCGCCGCGTCAAACCAATGGCACCATCGTAGTTGAACCCACGATGGGTATCAAAGGCATGAGATGGACATTGCTGTCGTCGGCGTGTCCTCTCACGTTGTCTTGGCCCATCGCGGCAAGGAGTTTAAGGCCGGCCGTGTGCATTGCGCTCTGCGCGGTCGGCCCCACGCCGAATTTCGTACGCGAGGCCGGCGACAGTCTAGCCGGTCAAGCCGTCTCAGACGAGGCCATCGCCGCCGCCGCTCAGAGCGCGGCCCGGCCGAGTTCCGCAATCGCGTTGGCAGCGCAACTGGAAATGTGCCATCTGCACTGCCGTCTGATAGGATGCTTCGTCTTTGAGCGGCGCAATGCCATAAACTACTCGCACTTCACCACCTGTTCGCTCGCGGATATACTGGACCATGCTCGTGCAAGCCGCCTTCACGATATTCTCATCGCATTGACGGACTACAAATTGCGCCGAGCCACCATTGGCATAAATCGATTCTACATTTGCCTCGCCGAGGCGTTCGCACAAGCACTGTTTCATTTCCACTCGATTTAGCTGATCCAGCCACGCGCTGGCCCCTCGCACCTCATTCAAGGAATCTCTGAATGCCGATGGGCAGTCTGCGTTTGGTCATATCTGAGCCTGTTGCGCGATCTGTTTAGTACACGCTAGCGACGAGTTTGGTGCTCGTCGTTTGCTCGCCTTCGGCGTCAACTTCCACGCCGACGCGGCACAAATACAGTCCCGGCGGCAGCAGCCGACCCGCGCGGTCGCGGCCATCCCAAGTCAGCCGCTGGAGCCCCGCAGCGGTCGCAGCCGCTTGCTCGATGCGCTGCACCGACTGGCCGTCTAGACCATAGACCTCCAGAATCAACGCCTTGGCCCCTTGCACTTGGAACACCGGAAACATCAATTCCACCACGTCGTTGATCCCGTCCCCATTGGGCGTAAAAGGATTCGACGACGCGACCACCTCACCCAAAACGGCCTTGGTAAAGGGCGTAAACACGGTCAGGCCGCGGGCCGCATTGACTCCGCCATCCACCCGCTGCCACACTTGATCAGCTCCTTGGCCGCGCCCAACCTGCACCTCAAAGGCATTGCTCACCAAGTAGAGCGCACCGGAAAAGCGCAGCGACACGCGATCCTGTCCCGGCACGACCGGCGCGGGCAGCCGCACCCACAGCGAATCCGCACCGGTCGGCAGCCTCTTTAGCTGATCGCGTCCATACTGCTCCGCACCCACGGCCCCGTCAATCAGGTCCATCTCCGCGCCCGGCGGCAGCTCCACCAGCACTTGGTCGAACCCGCTGTTGCCGTCTTGGAACGCGGGCCGCAAGAGCAAGGTCAAGCTCTGGGGCTGCCCGCGCTGGGGCGTTTTACTGGGGGTAATCTCGCCGAGAATTTGGCTGGCGAGGGGCGCGTTCAGCGCGAGGCGCAGGGAGCGCAGCAACGCGGCCGCGTCTGGATCGTCCGAGTGCAGAGTAGCTTCGATCATCACGTAGCGGCGCGGACTCGGCGAGGTGATGGGCGCACCCGAGACCGAATAAGGCGGACTCCAAGGACTCCAATCCGCACCGGGGATGATAGTGATGGTCGAATCGCCGCGCTGAAAGCTGAGCAGTTTGCGGTACTTGGCTTCGTTTACTTCTTGGCCCGTGCTCGAAAAGTAGCGGATGTGCTGGTCGAGCTGGTTCCCGCTGCGGGTGCGGACGCGCACTTGGGTGCCGGGCGGCGCGTTGGCCGTCCAGTGCATGGCCGACAGAATGCGGGCGGTGCGCCCCAATTCGATCGGCTCAGACGCGAGCGATACCTCGGGGAGAAAGCCGCGTCCGTATAGCTGTATCTCGCGGATGGCCGGGCGGGCCGACCCCTTGACCAAGGTGTAACCCATCCTGAAGTAACGCGCCTTGGTCAGCGGAAACACATTGTCCTGAAAGAGAATGCTGCGATGCACAGTCCCTTCTCCACCTTCTTGGCCGCGCGCCGTCAATGCGACGTAGCTCAAGCTGCCGTCCGGTGCGCGACTGCCGTCGGAAAGCCCAATCGAGTAATTGGGGAACGCTTGGCTATACCTATCGCCAAAGACGATGGCGGCGCGGTTGACCCAGTACCAAGTTCCCAAGTCAAAATAGATATTGCGATGCGGATCCTGAAATACAACCGCCGGATCGTTGCCGCTAAAGCCCACTTCCACGCTCCAAAAGGATCCCCACTCGCCATCTACAGTTAGCTTTTCCGCGCCCAAGTTGCCGTAGCCGATAATCTCCCCGCCGCGGTCCAGTGCGCCGAGGCTAACGTTGTCGCCCATGGTCCACACCTCGACTTCGGCCAGCCGCGGCCTTTCCCGGCGGTAGTATTCGACCGGGCCTTGCCATTGTGCCGCAATGGCCTCATAAGCCGCTTGATCTATCTGCCGCAAAACGCCGGAAGACTCGCGGCGGAAGTAGAGCACATCGCCGCGCTCTTCCTCCGGCAGGCTGTTCCAGCGCGTGGCACTGATTTGCTCGGCTTGGCCCAAGTCGCTGGCCATCGCCACCACCTGGAGAAACTGAATCAGACGACCGGTAAGCCCTGGATCCACTTTTCGGGTAGGCTGCAACTCAAACTCATAGACGCGCTGCGATTTGTTTAACCCCTCGCTGTGGCCGGCTGGCAGGTAATTGAAGGACTCGCTTTGCAGGAAGGCGGGATCGCCGTTGGCGGTGAGCACCTTGAACTGGAGGAGGGGATCGCCCTCGCCTTCAACGGCGAACTTCACCACCACCTTCTGCGCCCACACCAACCGGCCCAAATCGATTTCGACCCACCACTTGTCGAGGGGGTCCGCCCAATCCGGTTCCCAGAAGGTATCCTCCCGGCCATCTAGGATGTTCGCGGCTCCTGCTAAGTCGGTTCCGGCATTGCGGATGCCGCCCTGCACCCCATCCGCATAGGTGAATGCGCTCGCGTCCAAGGCGGCGTTGACCTGCTCGCGGACAAAGGCGGGCCGGATGCCCTCGGCACTGAAGTCCAAGCTGCCCTGTGGGAACCTCCACGCTGGCCAGTGCTCCGGGGCGACGTTCAACCCATTGTCGTCGAGTTGATACGCCTGACTCCACGCTGGGGACGCCATCAGCAGAGTCGTGCCCACAATCGCAACGCTTTTCATGGCAGCATCAGTGCGGCTCGCCCACTCGCCAGCGGTGCTTTTCCACCCCCTCCATATTCAGTGTAATCCCAAAACCCGGCCCTTCCGGCAGCACGATGCAACTGTCCTCCACCCGCAGCGGCTCGGTGATGATCTCGTCCCGCCACGCAATGCCGGTTACGAACTCCATGGGGGCCACATTCGGTATGGAGGCCATCAAATGTGCGGCCGCTATGATGCCGACCGGGCCTTTGGTGTTGTGCGGCGATATGGGGACGTGAAAGGTGTCGGCAATGGCCGCGATTTTGCGGACCTCGGTGATACCGCCGGCGTACATCAGGTCGGGCTGCGCCACGTCAATGCCGTCTAGGTCCAACAATTGGCGGTAGTGGCTCTTGGTGTTTAGCCGCTCGCTGCCCATGACCGGAATGGAGATTTCCCGCCGCACCTTGGGATAGGCGTGCAGGTCTTCCGGCGGCACGGGATCTTCAAACACGTAGAGATCGTACGGCTCTATGGCGCGGGCCAAGCGGATGCACTGGGCCACCGTAAAGCGGCCGTGGCAATCGATCAACAGCTTGACATCCGGCCCCACCGCTTCCCGCACTGCGGCGAAGTGGGCGGCCGTCTCGGCCGGATGGCCGTCGTCCGCGTACTGACCGAAACTGTACCCACTCCGCGAACGCGCACCGCCCTTGAGCGCGGTGTACCCCTCTTCTACCTTTTCCCGCGCCATTTTCGCCGAATCCTCGGGCGTGGCCCCGCCAAAGTGCGTATAGACCTCGACTCGGTCGCGGAACTTGCCGCCCAACAACTCGACCACCGGCAGGTTGGCCACCTTGCCCTTGATGTCCCACAGGGCTTGGTCAATGCCGCTCATAGCACTCATCCACACGGGACCCGCCATGCGCCAGATGCCGCTCAGGGAGGAGCGCAGATAGAGCTTGTGCCACAAGTACTCGATGCGCGCCGGGTCTTCGCCGATCAGCTCCTGTTTGAGGTGCTCGACCGCGGCGACCACCACTGGCTCCTTGTTGGAATACGTGGCCTCGCCCAAGCCCACGAGGCCTTCGTCTGTAAAGACCCGCACAATCGTCCATTTGCGGCCCGGCGAGTCGATCAGAATGGTGTCGATATCGCGTATTTTCATCGCACTAACCTTCCTTTTGCATTGTGAAGGGGGTCTTCCTATCAGAGGGTGGGTTCGGCTGTTGACAGGTCCGCGCCATTATACGCCCATTGCAAGTGTATGTGGCTGGTCGAGTGTCTATTTCTGGTATGCCTCCCCAGCGTCCGTTCCCAGCAATGGGGCGTCAACACGCCTTGCACTTCTTGGTAGCTATTGTAAGCAGTGATCCAAGTCGGCGGCTTGGCGTTGGACCTAGCTTGCCTGAACCATTGCTCTTCTTGAGGCGTCAGCTTTTCTCGGGTCTTGGCCAACAGCGCCGTGCGACAGTCAAAGAGCGCCTCGAAATAGTGCCCGAACTTCCGGTCATCTACCTGCACGACCTCAGAGCAGGCCCCGTCCCGACTGCGCTCTTGCCCCAAGTAATCCAAGGCCACGCCCTCGCCCATAAAGCGGTCGATGAAGTGCCAACGGACCGCTTCGCCCCGGTGGCGCATGGCGGCCAAATCAGGGGGCAGGATACCTCTATACCGCCCCCAGCGATTGTCAAAAAGGGCCTCGAATATCCCCCGCTCTCGCTCGGGATTTTTGCTCACATAAGACGGGTTGGGGACCGCAGGGTCGAACGAAACCTCTACCTTGTATTTTTCTTTTGTGGCGACAGCGCGATCTCCCCATCCCTCGTAGTGCCAAGTCGCCACTGGATACAGATAGGGGGTCACCGGAACCGCTGTTAGGCAAACGCCACCTTGGCAAGAAGGCCTTTCTAACTCTTTTGAGCTGGCCTCTATCCACACCATCGCGCTCATTGCTCGTATTGCAAGCAGACGCTTCCTACCACCCATAGCCTCAATCGCACGCTCTACCACCTCCAAAGCCCGGTCGCGATCTGCGCCCATATTGGCTAGGGGAAAGCGCGCATAGTCCTCGCGAAAGTGTTCCTCGGCGGCCATCTGCGCCAAGAGCAAGGAGTCGATGTTCACATCGCCAGACCGCTCTATCCGCAGCCTTTTTTCGAGGTGAGCCATGGCGGCGCGTACTTCGGGCGGCAATTGCTCTGCAATCTCGCCAAGGCGAATGGATTCGGCGAGTTCCTGCACAAGCTGCGGTAGCACCGGGACGACAACCAAGCGCTGCATTTGCCGCTCGCTCAAAGCGGGTCTAGTGGGATCAAATGCCCGCGTTTCTAGTGCGCGCGGCGGCTGACGAAAAACCACTTGGAGGGCCGGTTGCGGATCAGGCGTGGAAGGAGCCAACAAAACCACAGCCAAATGCAGGAGGGCCGAGAGGAACAGGCAGGCAGCCACTCTCTTGGTTTCGGTCGCGGACCAGTGCATATCAATCTCCTTTCGTACTGTTTTCAATCAAACAGCTAAACACTTCTTGCGCCACAGTGCGAGCTACTTCTTGGTGAAACCCTTCGAGCATGGAATTGTCGTCCATCTCGAAGGCCATATTGACGACGTGCCCCTTTTTCAACACCTCTTTGTTCTCAGGCACGTCCTTCATTACCAACAGCGCGGAGGTATTTATCTGAAGTGTCGCCGGTCGAGATCCGTGCCGCATGAGTACCAGTCTGCCGCGTAATCCAAGGTATAGTGGGCGTCCTCGACAGATGCGAGATCCGTGGTCCAATGGACGCGGCTGAACTGTTTGAGCTCGTCCAAAAGAGACGCTCGAATGGACTCATGCAGTGCAAGGAGCGTTTCCTTTTGTCTATCCTCCTAACGCGAAGCGGTCTTAAATATCTTAGAAAAGGTCCTATCGTCTATAAAAATTCGAGTGCGGACCATACTACCCCTGTGGCCTGGCTTGATAACTCCACTGGCCTGCAATCTCTCACTGTTGCGCGTCCTCACCAACACCTTAAAGGTTCCAGTCGGGGCGTTTACCGCGCCCTCCTCGGCGGCCGGCTCTTCCGCCGCCGGCGACCCGACAAATGGAACCAGCAGAGCCGCTGTATAATCCAAGGCTTGAAACTTGAGCAGCTTGCTTTTGCCCGCCGCTTTCGCAATGAGCGGTTCCAGCCCAACGTTCTCTTCTTTTTTTAACAGGTCGCCAGCCATATCCACGACCCGCACCAAGTACGCCTTAGCCTCGCGCTCAGAAAACAGCACTCCGTGCAGCGCAAAAAGCTGTTCGCCGAGGGCCGTGGATTTCTTGCAATGGGTCTTTAGCTCTCGCAACAGCGACACCAAGGAATCCCGGCTCGCGGCAGCCGACAATCCAGACGCGGTACTGACATCCGCGACGAACTCGTCCAACGTTCCCTTGTCGTCTTGTTCCAGTCGATCGCGCAACTGTTCCAAGGCCACGAACACAAAATCCGCCTCCTGCACAGAAGCGGCGGAAGCACTCGCTGCCATGCAGAAAAAGACGCAAGCCGCAATGCGACACCATATGTTATCAGCCATGACATATCCCCTTAGCAAAAAATCCTTCCTGCGCCGCCGTCCTTTCTTCGCCCTCTGTCATTCCCGCGCAAGCGGGAATCCAGACAGTCAAATCTGCGTCAGAAAGCTGCCCACATGCCCAGTGATGTAATCGGCCACCAACCAGACTCCAGCCGCGACCACTTCCCCGAGAATCAGCCCCAAAAAGAACGGACGCAAGCTCCGATATAGCCGCGGCCCCCCATACTTGAGAATCACCAGCTTGAGCAGCCAAGCTATGAGCGCACTGGCAAAAATGTGGCCGGTCTTCCAGTTCGCGCTAATGGCGTAGCCGAGCGGGTTGAGGGGCCACCACAACAGGTGGTGCCGCATCCACATCAGCGCAGCCATCACCCCGCCGCCGATTGCCATGAACAGCCACGCGTCGAGGCGCGGGCCGGTCAATTCCGCCGCAATGCGCGGGGCCATGTCCTTGGGGCCGTACGTGGCGGCCCCCCAGCCAAAAAACAGGCCGTTGAGGTTGATGCCGCCATATTTGTACGCCAACTCCATAGTAACGTACGAAGAGCCGATCAAGCTGACCACAATCGCGATGATCACCGCCCAAAACAGCCGCCGCTTCCCGCCCTCGATCACCTCGCTCATCTTCAGGCCATTGGCGACCGACGACATTACAAACGAGCGGATCTCCGAATGCCAGCCATAGGAAAACCCCAAGGCCACCAAGCCCGAGGCCCCCACACTCGAAGCACCAGCACCGGAAATCACAAAGGTCGAGGTCATAATGGGGGGGCGCATCGCCGGAATACCTCCTTCGGCAACCACCCGCGTCAGGCCCAAAAACAGCACCATGGCCCCAAAGATAAACATCGCCACGCCCAACAGCGGCAGCCCGGCCATCCACAGGCCCAACCCCACCAACCCGAGCGACCCCAACAACCCAAAGGTAGCCTGCCGATAAGACATGATTTCGTCGGCATCCTCCACGTCTGGATCGCCGCGCCACGCTTTGCGCCACACGGCCCGCAAGTGCCCGCGCGACACCCACAACCCGATCAGCACGAAGACGACCATCGCCCCCATGCCCTGATGGGCTAGGTACGGCTCCCGCGAGTACAGATCCATCCGCTCGGTGCTTTGCATCCCGAGGACGTTGAAGACGCCCCGCTGCATTGTGGTCAGGATGTAGAACACCCATATAGACGCGGAAATATCCAAGTTGACAAAGTAAAAGAAGCCGATCCACGGCGGGCTGAACCACAAGTCCAGACGCACGGTATCGCGGAACAGGGGGAGCGACGTAGTCCGCGCAATCCTGGGCACCTCCGGGAAGTAGGCGTGTAATCCATTGACGCTGAGCAAGACGAATGCGAACGCAAACCCCAGCCACATCGGCTTATTGGCAAAAAACGCCCGCCCAATCGCCCGCCCTTGCTCGCGCTGAATCATCTCCATCGGCACCTGCACCAACGGATACGCCAGCTTCTCTCGCTCAACCCATTGCTTGCGCAGAATGACCATCGTGCAAATCATCGCCGCGCTGAGTGCCAAGAAGAAACCGTACCAATAGGTCAGCGGCAGCACCCACGCTCCCCAGGGAATGGCGGCCCCTTCCGGCAGCCCTTCAAAGAAGTAGCGCGCCACGTTTTCGCCGCGCGGGATCATCCACGGGGGGATGTACTGGTTGTATAAAAAGTCCCAGTTATTCTCCGGCGTCGCGTAGTACGTAGAGCCAACCAGACAGGGGATGATAAATTGGGTAAACCCCATTCCGGGAATGCAGCAGGCAACCACCAACATGATGTAAATGGTAATCAGCTCGGATTGGGTCAGGGCCAAGGAGCGGCGCAGACAGTACACGAGGCCGCTGGCCGGCACCAAAAAAAAGAAGAAGAATAGAGCGGCCGGCGTACTAAAATTTAGGGTTAGGTACGAGCCGCGAATGATGGTCGTCGCGTACGCGTCTAAACCATTGAGCAGCAAGGCGAGCACCGCCCCGATCAGGATGCCGCGCACGGGGATGCCGGCGCCATCCTGCTGCCCTTCCTCCGCCGAGTTCACCCATTTGAGGTAGTCTGGAGGAATCCGCTTTTTCAATTCCGTTTGCCTCGGCCATCAGTCGCCTCGCCTCTTGCTATTCGGCTGCAACCGCCTTTTCCAAGACTTCTTGAATGTAGCCATTCAAGGTGAGGTGCCGACGAGCGGCGTTCAAAGTCATGCGACGATGTAGTTCAGGGCTTGCTTGAATCGCGATTCTGCCAGAGAAAGGTTCTTCCGGTTCCTTTCCTCGTTCTTGGCAAAACGCAAGGTACTCCTCAATTGACCGCTGCATCTCTTTTTTAAGTTCCGTTACCGATGATCCGTAAAACGCAATCACGTCATTTGTGTTGATCACCGTTCCGTGAAATGTGTCAATTTCCAGATCAAACGAAACAACTCCCAGATATCCCTTGTATTCGATCATGGCATAACCCCTGCATTTGTGACCGACGCGCCATGGTGCTTTCGCAGGGGCCGCACGAATCAGTACGCGCTAGCGACGAGTTTGGTAATAGTCGTCTGCTCGCCTGCGGCATCGACCTCCACGCCGACCCGACACAGATACAGACCCGGTGGCGTCAGGCGGCCCTGATCGTCCCGCCCGTCCCAAGTCACACGCTGCACTCCGGCCGCGTGTCCCACCACCGGGGCCTTATGCCGCACGCGCTGGCCGTCTAAGCCATACACCTCTAGCACCAACGCCTTGGCACCCTGCACCGCGAACACCGGAAACACCAATTCCACCACGTCGTTGATCCCATCCCCATTGGGCGTAAACGGATTCGACGACGCGATCACCTCGCCCAACAGGCCGCCGCCCAATGGGGTCAACACCTGCAAGCTGCGGCCCGTGCCGGCATCTACCCGCTGCCACACCCGCTCATCGCCTTCGCCCAACCCCACCTGCACGGCAAAAGCATTGCTGGCAAGGTAGAGCACACCCGAAAATTGCAGCGAGACAAACCCTTCTCCCTCCGTCGCGGGCGCGGGTAGCCGCACCCACAACGAATCGGTCCCGGTCGAAAGCTTTGTCACTGGTACGCGCTCCGCACCCACAACCACTTCCTCCAAATTGACCGCGGCCCCCGGCGGCAACACCACTAGTACCTGGTCGAAGCCGCGATTGTCGGCTTGGAACTGCGGCTGCAAAGACAGCGTAAAGGTCGTGCGCTCCCCGCGTTGCTGCGTCTGTCGCGGCTGCACTTCGCCTATAACTTGACTGGCCAAGGGCCTATCCAGCGCGATGTGCAGCCGGCGCAACAACGCCCCTTGGCCGGGGTCGTCCGAGCGCAGAGTAGCCTCCACTATGGCGTAGCGGCGCGGGCTTGGCGAGGCAATCGGCGCGTCCGTGGCCGCGTAGAACGGACTCCAAGGACTCCAATCCGGGCCGGGGATGATGGTAATGGTCGAATCGCCGCGCTGAAAGCTGAGTAGCTTGCGATATTTGGCCTCGGTCACCTCTTTCCCGGCCGTGGTGAAGTAGCGGATTTCCTCGTTGAGCTGATTGCCGGTGCGCGTGCGAAATTGCACTTGGGTGCCCGGGGGGACGTCGGCTGCCCAGTGAATGGAAGACAAAATGCGCGGATCGCTGCCCAGCTCCATAGGTGCCGATTGGAGCGTCACCTGCGGGAGGAAGCCGCGGCCGTAGAGCTGGAGCTCGCGAATGCCGGAATTGGCCCAATTCGGGACGATGAGCACGCGGTAATCCATCTTGAAGTAGCGCGCCTTGGTGAGCGCAAAGGCATTGTCCTGATAAAAAACGTGGGGGAACAGCCCACTGAAGCGGCCCGGCTCTTGGTCGGCGGTTTCCCGCGCGGCCAGCGCAATGTACGACAGGCTGCCGTCCGGGTTGCGCTGCCCATTCGAGAGGTTGATGGCGTAGTTGGGAAACGCGCCGGTAAAGCCGTGGGCGATGTTTTCGCGGTCAAAACCGATGACCACGCGGCTGATCCAGAACCAAGTCCCCAAGTCGAAGAGAAGTTCGCGGTCGAACTCCACGTCAATGTGCTCGCCGCCGCTGACGCCCACTTGCTCGGTCCACACGGTCTTGTAGTCGCCGTCAACGGCCAAGCGCTCCGTCCCGGTGTTGCTCGTGCCCCCGATCAACCCACCTCGGCTCAGCGCACCTAAGCTGATGTTGTCGCCCTCGGTCCACACTTCCACCTCGGCCAACCGCGGCCGCTCCCGTCGATAGTACTCAATCGGGCCGGCGCGCGACTCGCTCAGTTTTGCGTGCTGGGCTTGGTCGATCTGCCGCAAAATGCCCGAGGACTCGCGCAAGAAATAGATAACATCGCCGCGCTCTTCCTCGGGCAAGCTGTTCCAGCGGGCTTCGCTGACTTCGTGCCCTTGGCCTCGCGCGCTGGCCGTAGCCACGATCTGGACGAACTGGAACATGTCGCCGACAAACCCGGCGTCCGCTTCCTGCGAGGGCTTCAGATCAAACTCAAAGACGCGCTGGGTTTTGTTCAAGCCTTCGCTGCGGCCGGCCGGGGCGAAGCGGAGCGCCTTGCTCTGGGAGAAAGCCGGGAGCCCGTTGGACGTGAGCACCTTGAACTGCAAGAAAGGGTCGCCCATGCCTTCCGGGGCGAATTTCACCGCGATTTTGCGCGCCCACACCAAGCGGCCCAAGTCGATCTCAACCCACCAATCGCGGAGGGGCGCGTCCAAGTCCGGCTCCCAGAAGGTATCCCCTTGGCCGTCTATGACCTGCGCGGCTTCGGCTAAGCGAACGCCCGCCGCCCGGATCCCGCCCTGCACCCCTTCGCCGTACACAAAGTTCGGGGCGTCTAGCGCGGCGTTGATTGACTCGCGGATGAGGTGCGGCCGCACCCCTTCCGAGCCGAATTGCACCGTGCCCGCGGCTACCTCCCATTCCGCCCAGTCGCCCTCGTCAATGGCGACCCGGTCCGATTCGAGGCGGTATCCTTGGGCCCGCGCCGCAGCGGCGATCAGCAGGGCGCAAGCAACGAGCCGCAACCAAGTCACGCGAGCCTTTCCTCCCCTACCTGCTGGCACGCCGCGACGAATTCCTCAGCCGTAGTCGTATAACCGATCAGATGTTCAAAATTGCGCAGCGTGATTCGGTTGATCCAACCGCCTTCCGGCAGGCTGTCGTCTAGCGTGTCTGGCATCTCGATCGTACCCGGGGCGTTTGAACAATCGCGCAAGAGAATGACGCGGTAATTCCTCCCTACGGCTTCGGCACAAGTGTAGTGCAAGCAGGCCCGCCGGCTGTAGCCGACGACGCACAGCGTCTTGATGCCATAGCTGCGCAAGTGCTGGTCCAAGAAGGTGTCGTGAAAGCCGCTCCAGATCCACTTGGGGAAATTGCGCTCGCCCGCGCGCGGGGCCACGCAGTCGAGGTATTCGGGTTTGTATTCTTGCCGCGCCCAGCTTGCAATGCCGTTGCCGCCGCCGCCGCCCTTGGTCTTGCCCCAGATCTCGCCCACGATGTTGCCGGGGTCGGCCACTAGGCGCAGGTCGTTGTGGACGTAGTTGACCAGCATCCCGCTGTTGCGGGCGGCTTGCAAAGCCGGCGCGATGAAGTTCTCGGTCGTTGGATTGGGCGAGCGCCCATCGACATCCACCAAGAGAAAGGCGCACTCGGCAAACTTCAGGGTCAGGGTCTCGTACCCGTAGTCGTACCCGCCGGGATAATCCTTGTAATAGCGAATGGGGATTTGCATGTTGGCCATAGAGGCCTCCTTTCTTAATAGACCACGGCGACGGTCCCCGCTAGCTGATCGCCGCCTTTTTCCGACTCCACTGATATGCGATAGACGTACAGGCCCGGGGGCACCCGCTCGCCGCTTTCGTCGCGGCCATCCCAAGAAAAGCGCAGGCCGCCGCTGTGCTGCTGCCCGTCGTGGATTATCCGCAGCGAGCGGCCAGACAGGTCAAAAACCGCGAGGCGCAAGGGCACTTCTTGGGTCACCTGCAACAGCTTAAACGAGAAGTGGATCTGCTCGTTTATCCCGTCGCCATTGGGGGTGGCAATCCTCGGCTGCACCGCCAAATCGTCGAGCAGGCGACGGGAAAGCGAGGTGCGGACCGTGAGCACCTCGCTCGCTATCTCACTGGCCGCATTGCCGCGATTGATGGGTTGTGCCAGCTCTAGGGGGCGCTGCGTGTCCTGCACCCAGCCGCGGAACGTCGTGCCGTAGCGCAGCACCGGAGCGCGGAAGAACACTTCGAGCACCCCGCCGGAGTCCCCGGATGTGCGCGGGGGAAACAAGGCGACCGAAAAGCGCAGCGAATCCGGCGCGATGTGAACGGCGAAGCTGTCCAAGCCAGTGGCCTGGACCGAATCCACGCCGACCACGCCAAAGGGCGCGGCGATTTCCACCACGTCAAAACCAGAGTGCTGGGCGCGGATGATGGGCTGAATGGCATACCTGAACGACGCGATTGCGCCCAAGGCGACCTCCGGGGGATAGATTTCGCCCAGCACCTCCTCGGCGAGGGGCGGCTTGGTCGCCGAGAATTCGATGAACTCTAGCGCGCCGCCCTCGCTGCCTACGGGCAAAAAATCGACCCGCAGTTGAAAGACCGAATTGGGGCCGGGCGAGGCTATGGGAGTGCCGCTGCTGTCGGCAAAAGCGTAGGGCGAAGACCAGAAGCTCCAGTTGTCAATGTCGTAGGTGATTTCGCCGGCCTCGCCCGGTTTGAGAAAGAGATAGTCCGCAGCGTCGAGGGGCTGGCCCGCTTCGTCGAGCGACGTTACTTCATCGCCCCGGCCGGTCAATCGCCAGTACACGTTTGGATCGAGGTCTTTCCCGGCCCGCGATTGGATCCAGACGCGAGCGCGGGGATCCTTGCGGCCGCGCCAGCGGATGTTGCCCCACACGGCCGGCTCGCCGAGGTCGATAAACGGGCCGACGTACGCTGCTTGGTGTGCGTAGCCTACGCCATAGACCTCCACTTCGCCGATGTGCAGGGCCTTGGGCGACGCGCGGTAGAGCAACAGGCCCACGCTGCGGGCGAGGGCCGGGGGAAAGCGCACGTCTATGGTGTCCTGCACGTTTTCGGCCAGCTCAAAGACGAGTTGGCCGCCGATGCGGGCGGCACCATACCCGGATACGTTGTCCTTCTTCTGCACCCCTAGGTCGGCGGTGACGTCCAGCTTGTCGGGATACAGGCCGCTCTCAGCGGCGACGACCCGCACCCTGTTTACAAAGAACAGGCCGCCGAGGTCCATGGTGACGCGCCGCGTCTCCAGGTAGCGCTGGCCCGTGAACCGGCTCTGAATACCCTCCACCCATTCCCAGAATGTCCCAAGATCGGCGTCGATCATGTTCTTGGAGAGATCGGTGATGGAATAGCTCGCTACCCCGCTCACCCGCACGTAAGGCCCCCCGCGCCGCTCGGTGCTGGTGAGGGCGATATTGGTCGCCGGCGTCAAAAAGATCGGCCGCAGCGTTCCGGCGGCGAGGGCCTCTGCGTCGAGGCTTTGCTCTGCCTCAAGGTCGCTCCAAGACAATTGATGGAAATTCACGCCGGCCTCGCTCGGGCGGGGCACGTCCTCGCCGCCGATGCGGTAAATCTCCACGGCCCCGCCCCTTCCCGACGCGAGCGCCGCGAGCACGAGGGCCAGTAGCGTCCTTTTTCTCATAGCGTCCGCCCCTTAGTCGAGCCCGGCATAGACCGTCACAAACTGGGATGCGCCGGTAAAAGCGTCTTCGCCCTTGCGGTCGATGCGGCTGACGCGCAGGCCCATCTGGGTGGTCAAACTGTATCCTAGATACGCGCCTGTATTGGAGTACTGGATGGCGAGAACCGTCTCTCGGTAGTCTGGCGACAGGCCCAAGGCGCGCACTTTTTGCGCGTCTTCGAGCTGGCTGAATATGGTGTACTCCAACCCGGCCCTCAGCTCGGATCTGGTCAGGATTGCGACCTCCCCGATCAAGAACAAGAGCAAGGCGTTTTCCTTGCGCACGGGATCGTTGCTCAGCAGCGGCGCTTCGCGGCGGTGTTCGTTCTTGATCTTGGGAGCCAGCACCACGCGGCCAATCGCGCGCCGGTACTCGGCCTTGTTGATCAGGCCGAAGAACTGGAAGTTTTCGCGCACGTCCGGCTGCTCGTCGTTTTGGTGCCAGACGTCGTATTTCAGCTTGTTGGTGAAGGTCAGGCCGGGCATGCCGGTGTAATCGAAACGGACAAATGCCGAATTGATATAGGCGTCGAGCGCGGCTAAGGGGTCTTCTATCCGCTGCAACGCGCCTGGAGCGCCGGTCGGCTGCACCCACTGGACGACGTTGTCGGCGATCGCGTCCTCGACCCGCTTGAACATGTCGAAGACGCGGAGCCGACCCACGCCGGCGATGTCCTTGTCCCAAGTAACAATGCCGTACGCGGTTTGCTCGCGCTTCTCGGCCGAGAGCACGCGCTCCTGTTTGTAGCCGGCGGTCAGCCGCATCTCGGGCGTTAGGTGCATCCCGACATAAGCATTGTAGCCGCGGCGGTTGCGGTCGTAAGGGTAATCCGGGTCTTCGTCGTTTTCAAAGCGGTCGATCCAGAAGTTGTTGTTCATGTCCATGCCGAACAAAAACTCCGGGCGATCTACGTGGTAGCGCAGGAAAGGCTCCTCGTAGTCGGGGACGAAGTTCGGCCGGAACTCGTTGTCGTTCTGGTTGAAATCAGAGATGAGGTCGAGGTTTTCGTCCCACCCGGGGAAAATCCGCAAATCCGGCCCGAACTGGTTGAGGCGCAGCCAATCCGGGATGCGGTCTTGATCGTCGTTGTCGTCAACCCACTCGTAGAAATTGGTCGTTGGGTCTGTGTAGTCGATGTCGCCCGAGGGCGAGGAAATCAGGCTGGTGGTGCCGTAGTTGTAATCCATGCTATAGGTCTCGGCAAAGAGGAAATAAGGATAGCTCTTCTTCGACAGATTGACCATATAGGCATTGGCTTGATCCGCAGCCGTGTGGTGGGTTGCAAAAGCGCGGTTCGGGTACTTGCGATAGTGCCGACTGCGGTCGAATTCCGCGTACAGATCAAAACCCAGCACGCCCTGTGCCTCCAAGGTAAACCCGTAGATGTCGTTCCCCGTCGGTAGGCCGTAGTCGAGGCGCAACAGCCCCAAGTTGGACCCGTCCTGTACGTTGCCAGCCGCCCGCTTGGCCGTCAGAAAAACGGGCTGGCCTTCGGGTATGTTGAGCTGGCGGTCCGAGCTCATCTCAATGTGGTAATCGTTGGCCACCACCAATTCGATCTGCGCGCGGCGAATGGTGGAAAGCTCCGGGCCGGTGTACAATGGGGAGCGGAAGTCGTAGGTCATTTCGATCCGCTCGTCGCCATCGGCCGCGAGGAATCCGAGGCGTTGTAAGCCGCCGTCGATGATCGGCTCAAAGCCGATTTGGCTGCCCCGCACCGTCTCTTTCTCGACCTCGACGACGCGCTCGCCGGCTTCTGTTTCGCGCGCCACCTCGGTCTCGGATTCAATGATGATGTCCCACGAAAACAGGGCGGCCCCGCCCTCGCGGTCTTCGGGCGAATCATCGCTCAGGCGGATGAAGACCTGCCCGATGTGCTCTAGATTTTGTCCCACCGTCAGGGAGCCGGTCCACGGGTTGCCCTCAAAGCTCTCCAACAGGGTTTGCGAGTTGTGGGCGTTGACATAGAGGCCGCCCACCTCGACAAAGTCGCCGATCTGGGTCGTGCCGTAGAAGCCCAACAGGTTGGTGCTATTGGTGGTTTCAACCGACACGCTCCGCGCCAGCCCCGGGGAGCTAATCCGCGACATCAAGACGGTCAGGCCGTATTTGTCGGACTGGAAGTCGGCTTGGATGCCGTCGAAGGCCGGCTTGGAGAACGTCATCGGCGTCAGGGTAGTGCGGATCTTGCTGCCGATCGTCAGGGCCAGGTTGTTTTGCCCTTTTTGGTCGGAAGCAATGACCAGCTCGTTGAACCACGCGCTGAACCTAGAGGTCTTGAAGACCGTGCTGCCAAACTGCTGGGGCTGGTTCTGGCTCCAGTCGTAGATGAGCCAGCCGCGGTTGATAAAAGACCCATAGAGGTCGTAAAAATAATCGCCCTCTATGTCGCTGGAGACGTAGCGCTGGTACAGATCGCGGGCGTAGTTGGTGTGTTCCCATTGTTTCCAGCCGTAGAGCCGATATAGCTCTTGGGGCGCGTACCAACGCCGCACGGCCGGATCTAAGGCGTCGAAAAGCACCCCCGGCCCCACGGGTTCATAGGAGACCTCACCGCCCCGCTGCACCCCCAACCTACTGCCGTAATCTTCCCGTCCCTGCGCGCCAAGGTCGCCGCCCGTCGCCGCGGCAATCAGGACTGTGAGCAAAAGCAAATTCCGTCTGGCCACAAAATGCTCCTTGTCAATAGGCGATGGCCACCGCGCTGCTGCTGCGCTCGGCACCGCTATCGGTCTCCACTTCGACTTGCAGGATGTAAACCCCTGGCAGCAATAGCTCGCCCTGTGCATCTCGGCCATCCCAAGGGCGCTGGAACCGCCCGCTTTTGCTGCCAGCGACCGGCAGCTCTGCGACCTGCTTGCGCGCCAAATCGTAGATCCGCAGTGCAACCGGTGCTTGGCCCGTCAGATAGAGCAGATCGTAGCTAATCGTCGTGTGATCGTTGATGCCGTCGCCATTGGGCGTGAACATCGCCGGCGTTGCAGACACCCGATGCACCAAGCGCTGGCCCTGCAAGGGCACTCGCACGCTCAGGTCGTCTCCCGCAAAGCGGGGGGCGGCGTTGCCGCTTGCGATTGCTTGGGGCAGCGCACCCTCCCGCGTGGTGTCGAGCAGGCGTCCGGTAAACACGGTCTCGTAGCGCAGCACGGCCGTGTCAAACACCACTTGCAGGGCGCGATTGCCGGTCTGACGCACAAAGCTGGCTCGCAGGCCGTTGGCCCCTAGTTCCTCCCTGAACTCGATCTCTTCGCCATCTACGCGCAACTCGCGCAGGGCGCGGACCGGGGCCGGCGTGTCGATTTCCAAGCGGTCGAATCCCCGGGCGTCCGTCACCTCGATGGCATAGACGAAGCTCGTATCCGCGCCTACCGGGACCTCCTGTGGCCATATCTCGCCGACGATCGACTGGGCCAAGGCCGGGCGAAAGACCTCGAAAGCGAGTGAATCCACGGCAATGCCATCTTCGAGTCCATCGCTTTCAAACCCCATGCTGAACTGGAAGTAGCGGCGCGGCGCCGGCGAGAGGATCGGATCGCCGCTGTTCCGATAGGGCGTGGACCACGGGCTCCAGCTAGCGGGCTCGTCGTCCGGCGAGGGGCTGCTGCCGCTGCGGGTGCGGACGACGAGCCGCGACCGCTGCGGCAAGCCCTGTTGCTCGGTGGCCCATTGCAGCCGGCCCCACAGTGCCTCCTGCTCCATGTCGAAGACCTCGGACAGGTAATCCGCCTCGGGCACGAACCCGCTGCCAAACATTTCCAGTTCGTCGATTTCCCAGTTGAACCGCTGCGTGGATTCCAAGCGGATATAGCGCACGTATTGCAGGGGGAATCGCACGTCAATGGTGTCGCGGCTATTGCTGCCGTCTTGGGCCATGACCGTTAGCAAGGTCTTGTCCGGCAGCTTATCGACCGAGGCGGCCACGATGTCTGCGCCGAATGCGCCGTCGTTGATGGAGAGCACGTAGCCTTTCATAAAGTCGCTCTTGAAGGCTTGGCGGGGGAAGAAGCGAATGTGATTGACGCCAAACCTAGCGCCTAAGTCGAAGACTAGGAGGATTCCGGTGGCCACCACGTCTTTGGCCTCAAAAGCCGTGCTTGGATCGCCGTCCACCATGCTGTGCAAACGCTCTTTGAGCACGGCTGAGGTCAGGCGCAAAACGGCCTGGGCGTTGGGCGAAGTCACCCGGCCACCGCGCTCGAGGAGCCCTGCGGCGATATTGGTGTTTTCCGCCACGCTGCGCGGCTGGATCCAGCCCGTGCGGGCACTGAAGTCGATGATCGGCGCGGACGCGGTCGCCTCCTGCCAAGTCGCGCCGCTTCCGTCGCCCCCGACCACGATGTTTTCCGTCGCGAGGGCCGCCGCGGCGAGCAATCCCACTAGGGCCAAGGCATTGCGCTGTCTGTTCATATCGCCTTTGGAAGAGTTGCGCCCCGGCCGGTCTTGTCCGGCCAAAGCGGGTCAATCAGTTCAGCACCTTCAACAGGATGGTTACCAGCAAGCCTACCATCCCGAATTGAATGCCGATAAGCCAGCGGAGCGATGCTCGGCAAGGGCTCGCTCAATGCCGTCCAAGCGGCGGTCAAGCTGCTCGGCGATGCCTTCCAGCCCCCTGTTTTCACAGGGGCAGGCTATGCGCCGGTCGTGGTCTTGAGCTTGGGTAATCGGTTCGCTCAGGGTCGTTGCCCTATCGGTTAGGGGGAGTTGGTACTGCCGGAATGGCTCTTTACGAGTTTGAGGCTATCAAATAAAAAACCGCCATGCCAGGTCGGAAGCCCGGCATGGCGGCACTCAGGCTACGCGCCTGAAGCAACTACTCGGCAAACGTGGATTTGATCCGGCCCCAGCCCACTTCCTCTACGGATGTGGGTTCGGCTGTGGCTTGGGAAGCCCAATCGATATCCGAGTCAATGGGGGCCAACAGAAAGTCGGAGAGCAAATCGCCTTGGAAGTAGCTATCCGTGGCGCCGCTCAGAGTCCAGTAGCCCTCATAGCCGCCAATTTCCAGATCGTCGTCGTCGATGATCGTGAAGTGGAAACCAATGATATTGCCCTCTACCAGCGTACCGATCGTGCTCTGGTCAATCCCGTTCCAGTTCAGGTTGTCGAACGGGGTCAGCATGTACTCGGCCCGGAAGAAGCCCTCCCCACCTTCCTCAGCCGTCTGGGTGGAGGCGAACTGCCCGTAAGGCAGCTCGGTGATCCACTGGGCTTTGCCCCAGTGGTTGAGGCCCGGGCCACCTTGGTTGAAACCATAATTCTGGGCGTGGGCACCGTGCAGCAGATCCTTCTGATCTTGGTCTTCCACGTCGGCCCACACGTTGAACATGCCGCCGCTGTGGTCCGCATCAAAAACCATCTCCATAGGCTCCCAGCCGGTGATGACCCAGATGGCATCGTCGAACCGATCCTCCATGACGTAGAGCTTGTTGGTGTTGGGATTCCAGCCGACGATGGCCCGCAAAGCTAAGTCGGTGGCGTCCCACGCAGTGCCTACGCCTCTCACGGTCTCGGTCAATTGCTCATGGGTGATCCAGTAGCCATCGGGAATGACGTCCCACTCGGCTAAATTGCCGTCGATGGTGGGAATGTTGGCGTCTGGGAATTGCACGGCTATGAACACCTCATCTACGGGCAGGTGTGCCCCAGCAGGGACCGCCGCGAGCGCGATGGCAAAAATCAGGACGAGCTTTTTCATTGCTTTACTCCATTGGAAAGAGGTTAGAAAAACTCTAATTTCTCTACACGGGTTTTGCGTTTCATTTAATAGTGTACGGAATCTGCTTCTCACTTGTCAAAAAAATAAAAACCTTGTCCTGCAAATAAAGATGCAAAAATTTGTGGTGAGCGCGTTGCAAAATCTCAACGATGAACTCGCGGTATATGACTGGCTCAAGCAGCGTCTAAGCGACCCGCTGGGCGCAGCGCAAATCGCCGCGGAAATTGCAAGCGCGGCTGGGCCGACATATCTCGCCGAAACCTACATCGCACGCCAACTCGCGGCCTTGTACAGCGTGCGCCACGGCAGCCGCGAGGTCGCAGGCCTCTACCAACTCTATTGGCATGAGACGCCGCGCTTTGGGCCGCTGGTCAAAGCGGCTATGGAAGCCGAGGTCGGCGCATTCATCGGTCCGGTAGAACACCGCGGCCTGTTGGGGCGCGCCGACGCCGGGCGGCAGCCCTTTGCAACAGTAAAGAAGCGCATCGAGCACACTTTGCGCCGCGAAAGCGAAAGCGAATTATTCGGGCAGTGGCTGCAAGCGTTGCGCACCGACGCCGCGGACGAAGTGATCTTCTTCAACGACAACATCAAAGCCTTGGGACAGGACGCGCCGTGATCCAACGCGAACTCCGCAAGCTGATCGTGCCCCTGCTCGGGCCGGCGCTCGTGCTGCACATCGCGTTCTTCGTGCTGCCGGTGTGCAATGCCTTCTACTATTCCCTGACTTCTTGGTCGGGCGTATCGCCAGAAAAGGAGTACATCGGCCTCGCCAATTTTGGGCGCGCCTTTGCCGATCCCACCTTTCTCACGGCCCTAGAGAACGTCTTTTTGTTCGGCGTCCTCGGGTTCTTGGTCGTCTTTCCGCTGAGCCTGCTGTTCGCGGTAATTCTGTCCAAAAAGCCGCCCTTTGCCGGCTTTCTAAAATTCGTCGTCTTTGCCCCCACCCTGCTCTCGGTCGTGGTCACGGCCGTGCTGTGGGGCAGCATCTACAATCCGGTCATCGGCCTGCTCAACGAAACCCTGCGCAGCGTCGGACTAGACGCGCTCGCCCGGCCTTGGCTGGGCAGCCGCCACAACGCCCTGCCGGCCATTGCCGTCGCCATGATCTGGCAGGGCCTGGGCACCTACGTGATCCTATTTTTGGCGGGCTTGCAAAAAATCCCGCTCAGTTTTTACGAGTCCGCCGAACTGGACGGGGCCAATGCTTGGCAGCAATTTTGGCACGTGACCCTGCCGCTTTTGTGGGACGTCGTGCAGATTTTGGTGATTTTCTGGATCATCGGCGCCTTTCAGGCTTTTGCCCTCATCTTCGTCATCACGCGCGGCTATCCCAACGTCATTGAGGTGCTGGGAACCTACATCTATTGGGCCGGCTTTCAGGGGCAAAGCATCGGCTATGCCTCGGCCATGGGGGTCGTCATGTTCTTCCTCGTATTGGCGTTTAGCCTCGCGGTCAATCGCCTGATGCGCCGCGAGAGCGTGGAGTACTAAAGATGCACCGCTTGCCCAAGCTGCTGGCCATCCTGTTTATGGGGGGCTATTGCCTGAGTTCCCTAATCGCCCTCTGCTGGGTGACCTATACCTCCTTTAAGGCCAATCCCGAGTTTTTCGCCAGCACTTGGGCCTTGCCAGCCGAATTGCGCTGGAGCAATTACGCGTACGCTTGGGACAACGCCGAAATTGGCCGCTACTTTTTCAACACGGCCTATATCACCGCGCTCGCCACGAGCGGCACCTTATTGGCGTCGGCCATGGCCGCGTATGTCCTATCGCGGGTGCCCTTCCGGTTCAGTCGATTCACCTTCTATCTCTTCCTATCGGCCATGATGGTGCCGCCCATGCTGTACCTCTTCCCGCTCTTTGTCCAGATGCGGCATTTGCACCTAACCAACAGCCACTTTGGTTTGATCGTGCTCTACATCGCCACCGGGCTGCCCTTTTCGATCTTTGTCTTGACGGGTTTTTTCCGCACCCTGCCGACCGAAATGGAAGAGGCCGCGCTAATTGACGGGGCCTCGCCGTGGCGCACCTTCTGGACGATTGCCCTGCCCCTCGCCAAGCCCGGGCTCATCGCGGTTTCCATCTTCAACTGCATCAACTACTGGAACGAGTTTTTCTGGTCGCTCATCCTCCTCCGCACCGGCAAGCTCTACACGCTGGCTCGCGGCCTGCAAACCCTGTTTTGGAACATGTCAACCGAATCGCGCTGGACCGAATTATTTGCCGGTCTGGTGATCGTCATGCTGCCCCTGATCGTGGTGTTCATCCTGTTGCAAAACCGCATAACAGAGGGCCTGACCGTCGGCGCGCTAAAGGGCTGATCGTGGAGCGCAGGGACTTTCTCAAATACGTGGCCGCTTCGGCCCTTGCCAGCGGATGCGGCCGGTACCTGCCCGGGGAAAACGTGCTGGAGATCGCCAACCTCCAGCCGCCCGCCGCCCAAGTGCCGATCAACCAGCTTATATGGCGGGCCGTGGATCGCTTCCGCGAGACGCACCCGGAGGTCCAAGTCGAGCCGGCCAGCGGCGGCGGTGGCGGCTACCAAGAATTGATGATTCGCGTCATGGAGGGGCACCCGCCGGACATCATGTCCTTTGCCACGGCCGAGACCGGCCTGACCTACGCCTACGTCGAACAGGGGCACGTCCTCGATATGACCGAGTACCTCCAGCGGCCCTCTTGGGATACCCCGGGCAAGACGTGGCTGGAGACCATTGACCCGCTCTACCGAGGGCCGCTGACGTACAAAGGCCGCTTTTACGCCATCCCCCAAAACGTGATTTCCCTCCAGGTGTATTGCAACGCCGAGCTGTACCAACGCGCCGGTGCCGACCTCAATCCGCAGACTTGGGACCAGTTTATCGACAACTGCGAGCGCCTCAAACGCGCCGGTATAGTTCCCATCACCCAAGACGGCATCCACTGGTACACGAGCTGGTGGTTCGACCACCTAGCCCAGCGCATCCTCGGCGCCGACAAGGTGCGCCAAGCCTTCCGCGACCCCCAGCGGAGGACCCCATGGACCGAACCGGGGTTTCTCCAAGCCGCCCGCATGGTCAAACAGATGCTGGATCGGGGGTATTTCGCGGAGGGATTTGCCGGCCTCAATCACATCGAGTCCGAGCTTTTGTTCTGGCAGGGGCGAGCGGCGACCGTCTTTGTCGGCAGTTGGTTTACCAGCGGGCGGACCGAAGTAATCGGCAAAAACTTTCCCTTGTACGCCTTTCGCTTTCCCGCAGTCGAGGGCGGGCGCGGGAATCCGCGCGACTTGATCGGCACGGTCAACACCCAGAGCATCCCCGCTCTGGCCCGCCAGCCCGAGCGAGCGGCGGAATTTCTGCGCTTGGTCAACAGCCGCTGGTTCCAAGAGCAGATGGTGCAACAGGCCCAGATGATCAGCCCGCTCGTTGGGATGCCGCTGCCCGGCATCCAACAAGGCTTAGGTCAGATCCTCGCCGAGACCGAGCGGTTCTACTCATTTTCCTTTGGGCTAGAAGGGGCACACCCGTTCTTGTATCGCCAATACTGGAACGAGTGGAACCAGTTCATGGTGGCGCGCGAGCTATCGGCCCTCCAGCTCGTGGAAAACCTCGAAAACATCTTTGCGCGCTATTACGAGCACATCGCGGCCTAGCAGGCCACGCTGATGTGTCAACTTGGCCTCGGCTTTTAGCTGCCACACATGCTACCGGGTTGCGTAAGCCAAGGCCAAACCAAAGAAGAGGAAGCCGAGCGAGGACTACCCTTGACGGTGGAGACCCAGCACTTGGAGGTCAAATCTAGTGCCGAATCTGCCGATGCTCAGCGGCCGCTTGCTATTTGCCGGCGCGGTCAATCCACTTATAGGCGGCTTTGGCGTTGCGCCAGAAGTACTTCTCCGTCGCCTCTTTGCCCCGTGCGGTAAAATACGTCATCACCAGGCGCTGTATGTCTGCGTACTCGCGGCCACTGCGGTCGGATACCGGCCAGTCGCTGCCGTAAATCAGCCGATCCTCCCCGAACAAATCCCATAGCGCGTCGAGCACCGGGGCGTAAAAGTCCACATCCGTCGGTGCCGGCTTGACTTGACTGCGCAAATCCATCAGCCCCGACACCTTGCAATAGACCTGCGGATGGGCCGCGGCCTGGCGCATCAATTCCAGCCGCGCCGGATCGGGCGGGCGGCCGTCGATGGGGATGCCGCCGATGTGATTGATGACGATGCGCAGCGCGGGGAAGTGCTCGGCCAGCGCGGGCACGCCCTCGTGTAAGCCCGTATCAAGTTCCAGATCGTGGGCTACTAGCATTTCAGCCGCGGCCAAGCCGTGACTTTCCGCTGCATGTACGCGGGCGCGGATGCCGAGGAAGATCGGGTCAGCGGCAAAGCGCTCCAAGTGAGCGGCGAAGTCCGGGGCATCAGGCTCGAGGTGGCCGACCAATCCCACGATAAAAGGGTCGGCCGCGGCCAAATCGAGCACCCACTGGTTGTCCTCAACCCAAGGGCTGCACTCGACCATGACTGTGCCCGTTACGCCCTCTGGCACGGCTAGGGCCTTGTAGTCTTCGGGCAGCGCGCGCCGATAGAGAATTTCGTCGTCTTTTTCCGGCCAAGGCACGCCCTGCGGTCTGAACGGATCGTAGAAATGGGTGTGGGTATCGATGATCATCGCCAAATCGCTCCTTTTTTGGTTATGGCCGCGCAGCTCACTTGCCGTCTGCTGAGGGCCGTGGCACCGCGTCCTGCTCCACAGGCATAGGCCAGTTTTGCGCCTCATCTAAAGTAATAGTGCGAAAATCGGGCATCCGGTCGGCGTTGCGGTCTTGATGCTGATGGCCGCCTAGGATGTACATCGAGTGCTTGCGCCCCGACCCCGGGCGATCGGCGTCGAGCAGCCGGAATCCGAGATGCAGCGTCTTCCCCGGCGCGAAAACGTGCCGTTTGCTCTCCTCGGGGCTCGGCCCCAACACGTCCCACAAGGCCGCTTTCCACTCGAAGGTATATTCGACGTGCAAAGCGCCGTTGGCCGCGTCGGGCGGGCGCATCGTCCAGGCGATGTCAAAGTGGGGTTTGTGCATCGCCCACAGGAACTCCTCCAAGAACGGGTCGTGGTGCTGGTCGAGAAAGCCAGCCTGGCCGTGGGGGAGGCGCGAGTGCCGCAACGGCAACACCCGGGCGTAGTAGCGTTGGCCGTTGACCAGTTCCTCGCGGGTGTGCCCGTAGATACTGCCGCCGGAGTGGTCGGCATCCACGGTAATCGACAGCGTATCGTCCCGCCACCACTTGAGGGGATCTTCGTTTTCGATCTTGAGGGTATCGTCGCTGATCCGGGCGAAGCAGTACCAGCTATTGTCGGGGGGTGGACTCCAAGCGGTGTAGATGGTGAAGTCGAAGTCGGCCGCATCGACGTAGTCCGATTCGCGGTCGAAGAATCCTTCTCGCTCCAGCGCCAGACCGGGGTCGAAAAAGGCCCAGTCCCGGTCGTCGCCATCTATGGTTATCGCCGCGGGATCGGGCACCTCGACAAAGGGGACCGTGATGCCTACATGGGCGGACGCGAGGCTGGTGAGGAGAAAGGCTAAGGCGAGGCTGGTGAGGAACGCCCTGAACGGAGCACCGCAATGCGCGTACATGTCGCTAGTCATCGTCGTATCTTTCCTCGCGTTGGTTCGCCGACCAGGATAAAACTAAAGGATGGCCCGACGCTCTGTTGGGGCGATGAAAGGTGGGTCAGCTCAATCGGCCGGGTCGGCCGGGTATGGGTGCCGCACGGCATCCAAGTCGTGCCTTGACCTTCTAAGACAGTGTCGTACCTTGACACTATGAACCTCAGCGGCAAACACCGCAAAACGCTCCAAGCGATCTTTGCAGAACCTGTTCGCGCCAACGTGAAGTGGACGGACATTGAGCATTTATTACGGGCACTTGGAGCAGAATTGACAGAAGGACGCGGGTCGCGCATTCGCATCTACCTCCAAGGGGTGCGGGCCGTCTTCCATCGCCCGCATCCACACCCAAATATGGACAAAGGAGCGTTGAAGTCCATGCGACGCTTCTTGCGACAAGCCGGCGTAAGCCAGAGGTAGGAGTTCATGCTGAATCACAAAGGCTATACGGGCCACGTCGAGTTCGATGACGAGGCGGGTCTCTTTCACGGCGAGGTGCTCGATCTCAAAGATGTCGTCACGTTTCAAGGACGGACGGTTGAGGAACTAGAGCGAGCCTTCCGAGAATCGGTAGAAGAGTACTTGGCCTTTTGCCAAGAGCGCGGCGAAGCACCGGACAAACCCTTTTCTGGCCGCCTGATGCTTCGTTTGCCGCCGGCGTTGCACCGCGAAATCTACGTGCGGGCGAAGCAAGAAGGCAAGAGTTTGAATCAGTGGATTGCAGACCAATTGTCAACGGCTTGGCGATAACGCACCAATCTCAGGCGAGCTGCGTTCGTCTGACGCGCAGCTTAGAGGGTGCTTTGATCGGTACGACTCTAAGCAATACAGAGCAACTCAGGTGCTTTTCTATATTTACCTATTGCTTGCAACTACAACTAGTTAATCAAGGTTGTCTTTTCTCTCGTTTCTGCGGAATGGAATGCCGAGTTTCTGCAGGCGGCTGCACAGGGTGTTGGGATGGACCCCGAGCAAGTGGGCGGCTCCTCGTGGGCCGTAAATGACTCCATTGGTGTGGTCCAGCATATTGGAACACTGCCGGGCGCTTCAAATTGTCGCCCAATTTTTTGGAGGGCATTCAGGTGGATGGTCGTATAGTGGGGGTTTACTCCCAGAAGTGCTACGCGGAGTTGTGGGCTGGCGAGGCCGAGCTATGGGTTCGCCCCTGCTACGAGCCCCAAGAGCCTTGGCGCTTGACCCGGCCGTGGGCGGCCAGCGAGGAGCCGTCGCTGTTTTTCGAGGGACCTATCAACCCCTGTGACCTGCACCTGCTCGTCAATCTGGATGGCGATGGGGAGGTGGAGTTAATCGGTCCTCCCGATCGGGATCTACAATTCAATCCTTTTTACGCCGGCACCACCTACTACGGTTTGGCACTGTGGCGTCTGGACGCTTCGGGCGTATTGGACCGCCACACCCTGCTCGGCTCGCAGGTGCTCGTGCCGCATCGGGCCATTGCCAGCGACCTGACCGGCGATGGCCGGCTGGACTTGGCCGTGGTTGATGGCAACTTGGCCACCGGGCCGGCACTGGTCGTCTTGGTCGGCCAGCACGACGGGGTGCCCCTCGTCGAAGGCCGCTATCGGCTGCCGGGCACGGGGGCGGCCAAGTGCTCGCCGGCGATGTCAACGGCGATGGGGTGCCCGATCTGGTCGTGCTGGGAAGGAGTGTGGAAGGCGGTCCGGGCGGGGCCTTCGTCTTTCTCAACCAGAGTACGCCGGCCACCGCTGTCGCCGCCGAGACCGCGCCCACGCCCTCAACCGTTGCCCTCGGTGCCAACTATCCCAACCCATTCAATCAGAAATGTCCCCTTGTGCAAGCTGGTGATTGGCCTATGAGAATTGTGGCAGCAGTCCGCCAAGACGGGCACGTCGCTGCTAGTACGCCACGCTGATGATGCGGTGCTGGCTCGCGGCCCCGGCTTGGGCCTCCACCTCCACCCGGCACAGGTACGAACCGGGAGAGACGACGCGCTCGTCTTGGTCTTGACCGGCCCAAATGTAGAGGTAAGACTGGTCTGGCTGGCGCTGGCCGTCGAGGGCGCGGACCAGCCGGCCGTCGAAGGTGTAGATCTGCACTTGGGCCGGCGCGTCCGTCTTCAGGACGTGGAAGCGGATTTCCGCGGCGTCGCCAATCCCGTCTCCGTTGGGGCTAATGAACGACTGCACCGCGAGATTGGCGATGAGCCGGTCGGTGCCCGGGACGCTGGGCAAATAGACGGTCGTGGCGGCGCGGCGCACTGGATCGACCGGCTGCCAGACCGCTAGCTGCCGCTCGTGCCCCACGAAGGCCCGGAAGAGGGTGGCGTTGCGCTCTACAACCGCGCTAAAAGTCAACGCGACTTCCTCTCGCCGCACCGTGCGCTCAAGCTCCACGAGCAGCGAATCGCCGGCGACGCGCACCGCGGCCGGCGCGGCTTCGGCACCATCTATGGTGAGGACGAGCGCGTCGGGGTCGGCGGGCGAGGGGGTTTGCAGGAGGATGCGATCAAACCCGGGATTGCGCGACTCTAGCTTAGGCGTGATGTGGAACGAGAATAGCTGGGGCACGCCCACCTCGGCCGTGCGCGGCAGCACCTCGCCGGTGACCCCAGCGAGGAAGGCGTCGGTAAATTCAATCTCCAAGGCGCGCACAGTCGGCGCAGTGGTCGGGCGGTCTGAGCTGAGGATGAGCTGAGCTTGGACGAAGCGGCGCGGGCTGGGGGAGAGGAACTGCTCGCCGGAGCGCTGGTAAAAGTTGCTCCACTCGCTCCAGTCCTCGCCAATGCCAATGGTGCTCTGGGTTTCGCCCCGCAGTGCCTTCGGCATCTGATCGAACTGCTCAGCCGTTACCTCAGTGCCATCCTTGCGGAAGTAGCGAAAATTTTCTTGCAGCGCGTTGCCCGAGCGGGTGCGCGCCTGAATGCGAGCGCCCGGGGGCAGGTCGGCTTCCCAGCGCAGGGATTTGATCACCTTCGCCCGGTTGTCGCCGGCGATTTTCCCCAAGTCAATAAAGTCCGAACTCATCTCCACTTGGGCCACGTGGCCCACTGCAAACACCAGCGTCTCTATCAAAAAGCCGCTCTGGAACTCGAAGCTGGACTGCGCGCCGCCGCCGCCGACCCATTCAGCCGCGATAAAGCGGACCGGGCGCGGGTCGAAAAGATACGTCAATTGGCCGGGGAACTCGGTCGAGGACGCGAGCAAGGCATTGGCGTCGCCGATGAAGAGTTGGTCGAAATCGACCTCGCCCGTCAGGGTGCGGCGACCGTTGGAAACGCTCAAGCTGTGGGTGCGGATCTGGGGCAGATTGGAGCCGTAGGTCAGGGTGCGGAGGAGAAAGTCCGAAGTGCGCATCACGATCCGATCCACCCAAAACAGCGCGCCCAAGTCCCAATCCCAAGCGATGGGATCTTGGCCGCGCTCCCGCCGCGCTCCCCAATCGGTATTGGCGTTGCCGTCGGCCATGTTGAAGGCAAACCCCCGGCCTACGCGCTCCTGAATCGCGCCGCCGCGCGCTAGGGTCTGCAAGGC
This sequence comes from uncultured Latescibacterota bacterium, assembly GCA_958295495.1. Lineage (GTDB taxonomy): Bacteria > Latescibacterota > UBA2968 > UBA8231 > UBA8231. Next base: position 2,801,693 of record OY282352.1, on the reverse strand, counting down.
GATATTTTCCCCCAGCGTGTACACTTCCACCTCGGCAAGGGCTGCGTCCGGCGTCTTGGCATCTACCAAAATCCTTATGTATTGCAGCAGGTCATAGGTAGTATCCGCAGCGTTTTCCTCGCGCCCCTCCCGCACCCGCTTCACCGCCCGCACCAGCGGCTTCACGTCGTAAATCACCTCAGTCTCGTCAATGGGCTTGGTGGTGCCGCCTATCAGGTGAAAAGAAAATATGTCTTGGCGCGTCACGCGGCGGCCCTCGGAGCCGAAGACGCGAAACTCGCGGAAGGGCCGCGCTCCTTCTCGATCGGGGAAAATGAGGCGAATCTCCGACACGAGTGCGGCCCTGCCCAAGTTGATCTCGATCCACCAGTCCTCTAAGGGAGCGTCCGGGTCGGGTTGCCAGAAGGTATGGGCGCGGCCGTCTATGGCGCGGCCGGCCGTTGCGGGGTTGGTGCCGGCCTTCCACGCGCCGCCGCGCATCTCTTGGCCGCTTATCAACTCGTGGGTGAATTCGCTGGCGTTGACCGCTGCGTTGTGTACGCCCTTGAATTCGACCGGGGTCACCGAGCCGTCTGGGGAAAATGCGAGCGTGCCGGCCGGAAAGTTCCACTCCTTCCACTGGGATTGGCGGTCCACCCGGTACACCTCCAACTCGGCGCGCCGAGTCTGGGCATAAGCCGCCAACACGAGGGCGGCCAAACCCGCGAATAAGAGGAACGTTTGGTGCGAGCCAATGCGCTGCATGGTCTGCTCCTTTTTAGTAAGCAACGCCCACCGCACCGAGGCGCGCGAAGCGCTCGCGCTCGGCGTCGGCGGTCACTTGGGCGAGGTAGAGCCCCACGGGCACCGGGTTGCCGCTGTCGTCGCGCCCGTCCCATTCCCAAGCAAAAGAGCCACTCCCCCGCGCACCCGTAAACAAGGTGCGCACCCGCTGGCCTCCAAGCGAGAAAATCCGCACGGCCAACTGTACGGGCTGCTGGAGCTGGACCAAGGTACAGGAAATGCGCACGCGCTCGTTGACCTCGTCGCCATTGGGCGTCATCACGGCTGGCTGCACCGCAAAAAACGGGAGCAAGTTGCGCGCTGAAGCAGCCGTGGTCAGTACGCGCAAGTCATTGGTCAGGACCGTGGGGTTGGCGTCCCCGGGCAGGACCTGCTGCGGGGCCTCGTCGCTTTGGGTGTCAAAGACTCGGGCGCGAAAGAACGTGGATTGGACAAAGACTTCGGCGTCGAACACGACGCGCAACGCACTCGGGGCTTGGTGCGTCAGCCTTTGACTGGGGAAAAACAGCGTCAGGCTTTCTTCGCCCGCGACGGCGCTGTCGGGCGCGGTGGCCACGGGCGGGTCGCCCGCAAACATCTCCTTGAACTGCGGCCTAGAGGGCGTGAAAATCTCCAACGCGTCAAAGCCCACGTCGGTCTCGCTTATGTCGGCGCGGATGTCGTACGCAAAGGTCGAGAGCGCACCGGCCGGCACTCGGGGCTTGTTGCCCAAGGGGCGGGGAGTTTCCAGCGCGGAGATTTCCCCTATCAGCTGCTGGGCCAATGGCGGGATGGAGTGCTCAACCACCAGCGAGTTAACCCCTATGCCATCGAGGATGGAGTGGCTGGTGAGGGCGATTTCGAGCTGGAAGAAGCGACGCGGGCTAGGCAGCTCAATCTGCTGGCCGGACTCGGCAAAGGGCGGCGACCACTCGCTCCAGTTGACTTGGTCGTCTTCGACCAGGCCGCGCACGTTCAGGCCCAGCCGGCCGTAGTCGCCCTCCGAGACTTCCTGCACGTCGCCGGTGAAAACATTGACGATTTCGTAGAACACCTGCGGGGTATCGTCGCGGCCCGTGCGCATGCGAATGGAGACGCGCGCATCGGCCATGGGCTCGACGTCGATGCGGCCCTCTTCTTGGCGCAAGGTTTCGGCCGCCCACAGCAGGCGGCTGAAGTTGGCCACTTCGCCCAAGTCGATGATCTTGGACAGATAGCGCCCCCCCGGGGGAAAACCCGCCCCGTACACCTCGAACTCAGCTATCTCAAAGGGGTTGGTCGAGGTCACATTGAGCTGGATATAGCGGACAAATTGCAATGGGAAGGGAACTTGCGCCACGCTTTCCGTGGTGAAATCCACTTGGGTCAGCAGGTTGTACACCGGGAGATTTTCCGGCGTGAAGCTCACGCCGTCGCTGACCTGAATTTTATAGCCGCGGATGAAGTCGTCGGCAAAGGGCCGCCCGCGGCTGTCGGCCCCTTCCGGGCGCGGGAAAAACGCAATGCGATTGATGGGGAGGCGCGTGCCCAAGTCGAAGAAAAAGGCCCGGCCCGCTTGCAGCACCCCGAATTCCTTGAAGCGATTTTCGCTGGAGGTCTGCACATCGCCATCGACGAGCGGGGCATTCGTCTGCTTGAAGGGCACGTTGTCCCACACCCGCGCCTCGGCCACCTCACTGACGAAATCCAAGGGGAAGCCCTCGGTCCATCTTAGCTGCCGGACGATGTTATCGTTGGGGTTAAAACCCACCAACTGAATGGCCCCGGCTACGTCGAAGCTGATGGCCGTGGAATGTAGCTCGTCGTCCTTCCAAGAGCGGCCCGCCCCCCCCAATTCCCACTGCCGCACCTCGCCCGCCGCGGCCGCGGCCATGACCAGCACCATAGAAGCACAAACTAGCGATTTGAACGCGCACAAAAGCAATTCCCTCGCTTTATTACTGATCCGCGCAAGCGGCTTGTCGTCCCACTTTATTGGCGAAATATAGCCCGTTTTCACACCCGACCTCAACCCCAGAAAATCACGTTGCCGACCATGCCGGTACAGTGATCGACGAACAGAAAAAGGCCCCCCGGCACGATGTGTCCGGCGATCATGCCCATGAAAAAGGGGCGCGTCCTGCGGTAGAGTGCCACGCCGCCGTAGCGCAGCACCGACACCTTAATAAGCCAAGCCAAGAACATGTCGAACCAGAGGTGATCCATGATCCCGGTGGGGCCGATGGGGTAGCCGAGGGGATGGAGGGGCCACCAGACATAGTACCAGCGCGCCAGCATCAACAGCAGCATTGCGCCCGCCCCAATCCCGGTGTTGATCCAACCCCACAAGTGTGGCTCGCTCGGCGTGCGAATCAAGCCGGCCGCGTAGTCGTAAAACCCGTGTTTACCCCCGGGTATTTTCAGGTTGAGCGCCCCGTAGGAATAGCCCAGTTCCATAACCACCCACATCGACGAGACCAGCCCGATGGCCATGGCCAAGAGCATCGTCCAGAACAGCGGGCGTTTGGACCCGCCAAAGCCTTCGCCCAACTTGAGGCTGTTGGCGCACGAAGTCATGGCGAAACTGCGCCCGGTCGTCCAGAAATAGGTCGTCGCCAGCACGACCAAGCCCTCGGTGCCGATGGCCGAAGAGCCGACGGCTGAGACGACGATGGCGGCCGGGCCGACCGGGACCGAACCGTCTGAAAGCCCTCCTTCGGCGATTAGGCGAGTAAATCCGACAAAGAGCGCGGCCGCGACAAAGAGAAAGACGAGGGTGACCCAGACGGGCAGGCCCGCCAGCGCGAGCCACGCGACCATCACCGCGCTGCTGCCCAGCAGGACGAGCACGGCCGTCCGGTAGGAGAGGATTTCGCCGGAGTCATTTATAGTCGGGTCTCCCCAAAGGGCCTTGCGCAAGACCGCCCGCAGGTGCCTGCGAGCCGCGAACAGGCCAAAGAGAAAAAGGACCAGCATCCCGCCCATCGACTGGTGGACGAGGATCGGGTCGATGATCGAGTGCCCGCCCCCCAGCATCTCCGAACTGGTGACGCCCAGTACGGCGAATGTGGTGCGCAAGGCATTGGCGAAGAGGTTAAAAAACCACAGGCTGAAGGCGATTTCGGTCTTGAGAAAGTAGAAAAAGCCCAAGATGTTGAAGCGGAATTTGAATTGCAGTTCGGACAGGTTGTCGAAGATGGGCAGGATGAAGTGGATGGGATCTACATTGGTGGCGATGGGCACGGTCTCTGGGAAGTAGTTGTGTAGCCCGTGCAGGGTGCCCCAGACGGCCGGCACGGCAAAGCCTATCCACATCACCGGGTTTTTGAAGAATGGGGCCATGCGTTCCCCCCCGGCGTCCTGTTCGGTGAGGGCCATCGGCACCTGGACCAGCGGATAGGTCAGCCGCTCGTGGTCGTTCCACTGCTGGCGCAGAATCGCCATCGCGGCAATCATCGCCAAGAACAGGGCCCACACAAAAGGTGCCCAGCGCAAGAAAATCGGCAGCCAGCCAGCCCACGGGATGGACCGGCCCTGCTCCAAGCCCTCGTAAAAAGGCTCCATGACCGCTAGGTCGCGCGGCTCCAACCAGTCCGCCAAGTGGGGCTGGATGAGGGTGTGCCAGTCGTTTTCCGGCGTGGCAAAGTAAAAGGGAGTGAGGATCGTGCCGATGAACCGGCCGGCAAAAAACACCGGCAGGGGCGAGGCCATGACCATCATTATATAAATGAGTAGAAGCTCGCCGCGGTTTAGCCCGGCCCGCGGATGGACCAGCTTGAGCAGCGGGTTGACCAAGCCAGCGAGGAAGAAGAGCAAGAACAGGGCTCCTACCGTGCTGGTCCCGAGCGTCATGTACGAGCCGCGCAGATAGAAGACCCCATAGGAGTCGCCCGCAGCCACGAAAAACGTAAACAGGCAGCCGAGGATCAGGGCCTTGGGCGTGAAGGCCCCGGCCGCTGGGAGTTGCAAGGACTACACCCCGCCCGTGGCAGCGAAGATGCGGACGAAGACGATCGATTGCTTCTGGGTCTGCTCGGCGAAGAATTGGCGCTCTAGGAGGAAGCCCGCGTTCATGGTCAGCTCGTATCCTTGATAGGACGACACATTAGTTAGCAGGGCCGAAAAGACCAGGCTGCGGAAGTCCTCGACATAGCTCGGCGACGCCTCGGCTGGGCGCTCGGCCAAGTTCTCGAAGAGGCTGAATTCAACGCCTAAGTCCAAGTTCGTCTTTGGCAGGATCGAGTACTGGCCTATAAAGAAAAAGCTCTCGGTCAGTTCGTTGGCCTCCAAACCGGCCAGCGCGGTGGGCGTCTCTCGCTGGTACATGCTCTTCCACTTGGGATAGAGAGCGAGCCGGTCGCTGGGGCGGATGGCGTAATCGGCCTTGTTGATCAGGCCCAAAAACGAGCGGTCGCGCTTTAGGCTGGCCTGCGCGCCGAGCTGGTTGAAGTGCTCGTACTTCAGCTTGCCCTCGACGTTCAGGTTGCGGATGCGAAAGTAGCGGGCCTGCAAGTACAGCGCGTTGACAAAGGTGTCTTGGTTGTCGAGCGGATCCGCAAAATCCGTCAGGCCGATGGGGTCGCGCCAGACGACGCGATCTTCGGGCAAGGTGTCGGCCACTAGTTTGGCGTGTTCAAACAAGGCGACATCCAGCCCGGGATAGGATTTTTCCAAGGTCAGCAGCCCGTATAAAGAGCGGCTCTCGCGGTCGCTACTTAGCTGGTGCTCGGCGAGCCGGCCGACGGTCAGCCGGGTGCTCTCGGTGATTTTTAATCCCCCGTATGCGTTGTAGCCGCGGTGGTCGCGCTCGTAGGGGTAGTCGGGTAGGCGGTCGTCCTCAAAGCGGTCGATGATCGTGTTGTTGTTCATGTCCATGCCAAAGAGAAACTCGGGCGGATCGACCTGATAGCGGAGAAAGGGCTCGACGTAATCCGGGCGGCTGTTCTGGTTTTGGTTGAAGTCGGAAATAAAATCGTTGTTCTCGTCCAGCCCGGGAAAAATCTCAGTGTCGCGGCCCAGCGAGCCGCCCGAGCCGCCAAACCCCTGACTCTGGCGATAGCGCTGCCAGTCGGTGAAGCGGTCTTGGTCGTCGTTGTCATCGACGAACTCAAAGAGGTTTTGGGTCTCGCTGGCGTAGTCGATGACCCCGCCGGGGTCGGCGATAAAGGCCGTGGTGCTGTAATCGGGATCTATGGTGAACACCTCGCCGTACGCAAAGAAGGGGTAGCGCTGATACGAGGCCGTGACGTACCCGGCTTCGGCCGTTTCCTTGTGAGCGGGCAGCTTGCGAAAGTTCTGGTTGGGGAAGCGGCGGAAGCGGCGGTTGACGGCCCATTCGGCCCGCAGGTCGAAGTGGGCGAGGTTGATCAGCTCCAAGTCCATACCTATCACCTCGTGCCCGGTCGGCAGGCCGTAGGCAAAGCGCACAAAAGTCTGATTGGAGCCATCGGTGATCTCGTCGCGGGCCTCGGCCACTGGCAAGAAGACCTGCTCGCCCCGGGCATTGGTCTGGAGGTTGGAGGCGATCTCTATGCGGTAGTCGTTGGACACTACCAGCTCGAATTCGAGCTTCTGGGCCTCGCGGAAGGTGCCCACTTTTTCGGTCGGGCTAAAATCGTTGCGAATGTCGTAGATAAGCTCAATCACGTCCGAGCCGCTTACCTCCAAGATGCCCTCGCGCCGTACGCCGCCGCGCACCAAGGGCGCGATTTCCGGGTGCAGCTCTCCGTCGATGATCACCTGATCGACGAAAAACGAGGCCCCGGTTTGGTCGGATTCGGGCGAGTCGTCCGCGATGCGGATGATGACCCGCTCGACATTGCCCGTGTTCTGGGGGCCGGTCAGCAGGCCCTTGAGCGAGTTGTCTCCGAGGCTCAGTTCGCTGCTGGTATTGGACACATTGACCCACGTCAGGCCCAGCTTGGCGAAGTCGCCCACTTGGGCCACGCCGCGGGCCCCGAGGAGGCGGGTCGTGTTTTCGAGCGTCGAAGACCCGCCCGCCTCGTTGAGCGCGGTAAACCCCGGCGCGTTGAGCCGCGAGCCGAGGAGGGTCAGCGCGTACTTGTCGGCGAGAAAATCCCACTGCAACCCGTTGAACGTGGGCTTGGAAAAGGTCAGGGGAGTGAGGGTCGTGCGGATGGCGTCGCCCACCGTCAGGGAGGTGTGGAATTGGCCGTGGCTGGCCGACGAGATGACGAGGCTGTCGAACCAGCGGCCAAAGCGGGTTCCCTTCAAGAGGGCACTGCCCTGGCGCAGGGGGCTGGTTTCGGTCCAGTCGTAGATGACCCAGCCGCGGTTGATGTACTGGCCGAAGAGGTTGTAGTTGCGAGTGCCTTCGAGCAGGATGTTCACGTAGCGGTCGTAGTTGTCGCGTGCGTAGTTGCTGTATTCCCAGCCGCGCCACTGGTATTCGTAGTACAGGTTCTGCGGCAAGTACCACTTGCGCCGGTTGGGTGCCAAGGCTCCGGGATGGATGCGCACCCCGCGAATCCCCGGTTGCTCAACTGGGCGAAAGCCGGTAGATAGCTGGGCAAAAGCCTTAGACTCTGAGAGTACAAAAGCACACCACAACAGCAAGATCGGCCCTCTGCTGCAAAGGGTTGTCAGCCTCATGATCCATCTCCTAATGAGGGGGAAGCCCGCCTAGGCCAGCGAGCGTCATCGGCTGACAATATACGCCCCGTTCCCCCTGCCTACCAAGTCAGCAGCCCGCGGTCGCGCCGGCAAAAAACGGCATTTCCTTGCGGCAAATTTGTTTCGCCTGTCTGGGTTTTTTTGTTATAATGTAAAACCACCTTAGCAGTATCACTTTATCCGAAAGGAGGTTGCACAGCGTGCTGAACGACCGTTTCCACATCCCTTTTTCTTTTTCATTCCATCCAATCAAGGAGCGCAACATGAGAAAGTTCGGCTTTTTCGCCTTGTCTTGCGGGCTGGTGTGCCTACTGAGCACGGCCGCTTTGGCCCACGTAGGCGTGACCGTATTCTACCCGCAGGTGCCCGATCCGGCGGCCATCACCATCGACGGCAACGACGACGACTGGGGTTGGTACGACCCGGCCCTCGCCCTCAACCAGCCCGATTTCTTCGACCGGGCCAGCGATTTCGTCGAGTTGTCGGACTACGATTTCACCATCCTCAACGCTTGGTCGGCCGAGCCAGACAACAAGTGGTACGGCTTTGCGCGCTTTGTCGATGACACCCTCAAGTACGATTCGCCCGTCAAGGAGTGGTGGAAAGACGACTGCTTGCAGATAACCGTTGACGCCGATCACCTCGGCGGCAATATCCTCGGTTCCGACCTCGAGCAGATCGCCAATGGCCAGCGCTGGCACGTGCGCATCTTCCCGCCAGCCGGCGAGTCCCTGCTGCCCAATCAGACCTGCTTCTTCTACAGCCAGCTAGAGTTTATCGACTCTGAAGAGCTGCTGTGGGGCGTGGAGCCGGAGTTTTTCGAGGCTGCGTGGACCGTCCTACCAGCAGGTGCCGAAAACCTGACGGTCGGCCCGGTTACGTACACCTATGAGTGGCGGGGTGCCCTGTGGGATATATGGGGCCTGAGCGAAGCCGAAAGCGTGCGGCACGTGTTCGCCGAGGACGACGTGATTCACCTCGGCTATCGCCCGCTCGACGCCGACCGCCCCGGCGGTGGCCGCAAGCACTCCATGTACATCAACGACGGCAGCCAGTCGCAGGACGTCGACGCTTCGCAGATGCCCGACTTCTGGGCACTGGCGGCACCCGAGACGTCCGAGACCAGCGTGGAAAACGACACTTGGGGCCACATCAAAAACAGCATGTCCCAACGCCTCAAGTAGCAGTTCGCGGCGCAACCACGAGGGAGGGGGGCAAAAGGCCCTTCTCCCTCGTTTCATTTTTTATGACTCGGCCAAAATGTATCGCATCTTAAAACGGCCACCCCATAATGAAAAAACGCGATAAAACCCTAGTCGGCGAGGAAGGGGGGAACCGCTTCTACTCCCCCTTTTCGCGTCGAAAAGGGGGTTGGATGCGATGGGCGATGTTGGCTTGCGCCGCGCTGATGTGCAGCCCCGGGGCAGCGCAAGAGTGGTGGCAGCTCGGCGGGCAGGGCGGCGTCTCGCCTGCGGACGTGGCGGATTTCAGCCTGATGATCGACGACGCAGCCGCTTCCCAAGCACTCCAGCCTTTTGAGCTTAACCCGAGCGAAAACATCCTGCCGCAACTCGGCCCTTGGCAGCGCTGGCGCTTTCCCACCGACCCGCAATTCCGCCCCGGCCATCCGCGCTTCTGGACGGACATCAACCACAACACCCTATACAAGGCCACGGAAATTTTTCTCTTCGTCGATGGAGACTCAACCACGTACGTGGAGCGGCGAGACGAGAAGCAGATTTTCTATACCATAGACTTGGGCATCCAAGTGCCGGTAGAGCGCTTTGTCTTTTTTCCTCCCGAGGGCGTCAGCCCCGAAAGCGACGAGCCTTTCAGGCCCAATTACATCCTCAAGTCCTATAGTCTGACGGCCGCCAAAGCCGAGACCGGCATTCTACAAGAGGAACTGGAGCGCGGGTTCGTCTGGCGGGGCGACGGGCCGTGCTGTCCGCTAGCTGTTCCCCTCGCCTACGAGGAGCGCAATGCCGACGCGGTGACCGAAGTCGCGTTTCCCGTGCAATACCTCCGCTTCTTCCGCCTAATCGCCATCCCCGACGGGTTTACCCTGTACGGCGACCCCATCGTCACGCGCTCGGGCTTTGCCGAAATGGAAATCTACGGCCGGGGTTTTGCTCCACAGGCCACCTATGAGTCGCAGGTCATAGACTTGGGGCGAGAGGTCAATTTCGGGCAGGTGCGCTTGGGGGTGAGCAAATGGCGCAAGGACGGGGAGCAACTGCTGCCGTCCGACGGTCTAACCCGCGCCCAAGTGGAAATCCGCACGGGGCGCGACGACAGCCCAACGGCTTATTTTGGCTTTGACGATCTGGGCGCCCATGTAGAGGTGACCAAGAAGCAGTGGGACCGGCTGATACCCCTAGAGGCGCGCGGTGCGACCATAGCGGTCGGCTATCGCGGTCCAGTGGCTGAAGATCTGCAAAACTGGAGCTTCTGGTCGCTGCCGTTGGAGGGCTCGGGCCAGCATCCGCGCCTGCCGTGGGGCCGGTATTTCCAATTGCGCGTCCAGCTAGCAACGGACGCGCTGTGGGAATTTGCCCGCCTCGATTCCCTGCAAATCGAGATCGCGCCCCTGCTGGCCGACCGGGTCGTCGGCGAGATCGTCCTCGCGGACCAACCCCATCCCCAAGGCGGGCAAGTGCGCGTCCCAGCGGGCGAGAACACCCCGTTCACGTACGACCTAGGCGTGGAGTTTGCCAGCGCGGACCGCATCGGCTGCGACGCCGTGCGCATCTTAGCACCGGCGGAAGCTGCATTTCGCTATCTGGAGATGGGCGACCCGCTTAGCGCCGTAGAGCCGGATAGCCTGTTACGCGAAGCAAGCGGCTTTGTGGTGTTCTTGCCGCGCCGCTTGCACCCGAGCGACGATCAGCGGCTGCGCATCGGCCTCGAAGCCGTGCTGTACGGCGAAGCCGGCGAATTTGGCGGCGAGATTTTCAACCGCCGCGAGCCGAGCTTGTTGCAGCGCGTCGAAGGGGGCGACGTCAGCGCGGAGCTAGGCTCCAACCAGTTGCTCGTCGTGGCGTCTGCCGCTTCCACCGGCGGGGTACTGGGAGACGTCGAGGCGGGTAGCGGCGCGTTTACCCCCCAAGGCGACGGCGTAAACGACCTGTTGTCCATAGGATACACCCTCTTCCGGGTGCGGCAGTCGTCCCAAGTGCAGGTCGGCGTGTATGCCCTCGACGGGCGGCCGGTATGGCAAGCACCGCCAAGTGTGCAGGACGCAGGACGCCACCTAGTCCACTGGGACGGGCGGGACGCGGCCGGGCAACGGGTCCATCCAGGCGTGTACTTGGCGCGGGTGGAAGTGGAAACGGATAAGGGGCGAGAGGTGCGGTTGCGGTCGGTGGCCGTGGCGTACTAGATCACAATGATCTTTTTTGGGATGGGGGCGGGTTGATCCCTAACGTACGTTCTGGCAGGCTTGAACTAAAAGTACTAGTTGACCGCCACGGCAAGCTCAAGGAAGGTCGCGATTACATAGTCGATAAGAGTAAAGGTACTACAACCATTACTTTTATAAATCGCGTCTTAGAAGGGACGGATGTATTGGCCGTGATCGAGGTCAAAGATTGAGGGAATTATATGCGGCGAGGGCTTGGACCCCCCTATGAATGCCATTGAAGCCCATATCGACAACGCGACCATCAAGGCCATAGCGCAGCTGATCGTCGAACGCTTTGAGCCAGAACAAGTCATTCTCTTCGGCAGTCATGCCCGCGGAGAGGGGGGATCGCATAGCGATGTGGATCTGCTAGTCGTGCTTCGCGCCGGCACAGAAAAACTACCGCCCGGCAATCCGATTCGTCGAGCGATTGCCGAGCGTTTCGTCCTGCCCGTTGATGTACTTATCCGTTCGCCGGAAGTTCTCGCCGAACAGCGCAATGACCCATATTCCTTGATGCACCAAGTGCTGGAAGAGGGAAAGGTATTGTATGAGCGGCGCGTTGCCTGAACGGGGCTGGTTCGATAAGGCAAATCAAGATTTGGAGATGGCGCGTCGGGCGTTGGGTCCGAAAACACCTTTGCCTGAGATGGCCTGCTACCACGCTCAACAATGCGCCGAGAAATATCTGAAGGGCTATCTGATCGCGCACTCGGTACCTTTCCGTTTTGTCCATGATCTCATTTATCTCACACAGCTATGTGCAGATCAGGAACCGGCCTTGGGGAAATTGATGTCAGCGGCTGAAATGTTGGGCGAGTATGGGACAACAGTGCGCTATCCGATGGAGAGTTCGGCAGCTCCCGATATAGAAGCAGCCAAGGAAGCGATTCGACTGGCCGAGTAAGTTGCTACTTTAGTTGTACAGAGCAATTTCGGTTCTGACAGCACTTGTGAGGAATAACGCCATGCAATTCACGATTACTTTTGCACGGGGCCGCTCATTCGCCCTGCTGTGCGCCGCGCTGCTCGCCGGAGGATGCGGGCACAAATTGGGCTACCGCCACTTTGCCGGCCCCATATTGCCGGCCACTAAGGTTTAACGGAAGTGAAGAGAGGTTATTTTGTGTAGAATCAAACAGGTCGCGGCCAGCTTCAGCCGCTGGGTGGATGACCGTCTTATAGACCTCGTAGAAAAAGTTAGCACGTTACGTTACATTGTGGTCTTCGCTGCGGCGGTTATTGGCTTTGGCTTTCTTTATTACCTACTTACCCAATGTGGTCACGGTATTGGACGAGATGACACAGCACTTGATAACTCCACAGTCTTCACAGGCATATACTTTAGCATTGTCACGATTTCCTCGTTGGGATACGGCGATATGCACCCGATGGGGATCTCAAAAATTTTGGCCTGTATAGAAGTCCTTTTCGGACTTGTAATAATAGGTATTATGATCGCTAAAGTGACTTCACAACGCCTGTCGTACCGCGTTGAGCGTCTCTTTAGTTCCGAGGCACGAAAACGACTCGAAAATTTCGCTGAGGAGTTCAAGAAATCGCAGCTCGACTTTAAAGAAATCATGCCGAATTTTGAAGTCTCGCGCTTTGGGGAAATTGTCAGTACATTCCAAAAACAATGTACCGAGTTTAGCGACTACTTTTCAAATGAGGCCAATCAGGAAGAATATTTCCGAATCGTCCCAGCCAGTACAATAAAGCAAGTAGGCAATGCCATTGATAACGCCTTCTCCGCACTTAAATACATAATGGAGGTAAAGGAGGAGGATTCATCACAAGAGATGACTGCAATTCGCAATTGGAGCATTCCAGAAGCAATTGAAACACAAAAAACGGTGTGTCGCTTGGTTGCTCAATATGCTGATGAGGATACACGCGATGTATTCCAGAGCATTGAAAATACTTTCACACAGTTGGAAGGTTACTTCGCGTTTCCAGAAGCACCGGAACCCAACCAATCCCACTAAGACCCTGACAAGCCACAATACCCCTCGGGAGTAGATGATGAATAGTCAAAGTACCCGTACAAGCGAACTGTGGAGCCACCAAATGGCTCTGAACTGGAAGAGGTGTCGCGGCGATGTCTGGTGTACGCTCAACGCTGTAAACCTCGATCATGAGTACTTCGACAAGGATGTTTCTGGTGTCTATATAATTTGGCACGGGGGTACAAGTCGTACAAAGCCTAGGGTGGTATACGTCGGTCAAGGGAATATCGAGGAACGTATAATGTACCACCGGCAGAACCCAGAGGTACAGAAGTATAATTATCTAGGGCTTTATGTAACTTGGGCAAGAGTGTCCGATAGGTATCGAGACAATGTCGAAGCGTACTTGGCCGATAAATGGGATCCCCTCGTCGGCGAACGCTATCCAGAAGCCCTGCCCATAGAAGTGAATTCTCCGTGGTAGTCATTGCGAGCCATCGGCGACTTCGCCCTCCCGCCAAAAAACAGCATCTTGCAAAGAAAGCCGAACCATGCCTATATCGTCTCATCGCTCATTCGCCCTGCTGTGCGCCGCGCTGCTCGCCGGAGGATGCGGGCACAAACTCGGCTACCGCCACTTTGCCGGCCCCATCTTGCCGGCCACTAATTTGGCAGCGGCGGATCTCGTCGTCCGCGACGACCACAGCATCACCTTCGTCAAAAACCGCTTGGAGGTGAGTTTGTTGCCCCTGACAGTGGCCATGCTCAACCGGCAGCTAAGTAGCCACTCGCAGCGGCCAGAGGGCTTTCACAACCCCAACCCCTATCTCGCGCCGGTCAATCCCTACACCTATGGCGACTGGAAGCCAAGGTGGGAAGAGGAGCATCCCACCCGCTTTACAGTCTTTCTGCTCAAGGTCAAAAACTACGCGTACCCCAAGGTGTGGCTCAATCCCTACGCCATAGAGATCGCCAGCGCCAATGGCCGGCGCTACCAAGCCTTTACCCGGCTGGCACTAGACGAGTACTTCGCCCCTTATGCCATAGGCTATGCGGGCAATACCTTCCTCCCCTTCCGCGAGCGGCGCGACCTGCTGCTCCGCACCTTGTATCCAGAAGACGAGATGATCTTCAGCGGCCAAGAGCGAGAAGGTTTCATCGCCTTCGCCCCGCTGGCCAACGATGTCGAAGCGTTTGAAGTGCGGATCGCGGAGATGGTGCTGCGCTTCGACTACCGAGATCAGCCGGTGGAGACCATAGACATCGCCTACCCATTTACGCGCGAAGTGTACTTGGCCAAGCACCGCCGCGCCGAGGAACTCTAAATGCTCGCTCGGGCCGTTGTGGGAGCCGCTCTCGCGGCCCTGTGGTGGGGCGGCTGTGAACCCAAGGCAAGCGGCGACGCGGTCGCCAAGGTAGGCGACGAAGAAATCGCGCTCGCAGCGTTGCGCCAGTTCCGGGAAGAGTCCACCGCCGACTACCGCGACCCCGAAGAGGGGGCCAAGGCGTGGCGCTTCTACTTGCAGACGATGATCGACATGAAGCTGATGCTCCTCGAAGCGCGGGAGCGGCGGCTGGATCAGACCGTGGAGTTCGTGCGCCAATGGGAGCGGGAACGGCGCAAGAAACTGGTTGACGAGTACGCCGTGCGGACCATCCTCGCGGATGTAGATCTCGCAGTGGAAGGCATGCGGCAGGGTTTTGCGACGAGCAAGTGGAATCGAATGTTGCGCTTGGCCCATATCCGCACCACTAGCGCAGCAGAAGCCCAAAAGGCCATGCGCGACCTAGAGCAGGGACGAGATTTTGCCGAGGTGGCTCGCGGGCGTTCCATTGCGCCGACAGCCACCCACGGCGGGGTGCTCGATGCTTGGTACGGGCGCGGCAACTTGGAGGAGATGGGCCTGCCCTTAGAAGTGGGGGAGCAGGTATTCGACCTACAGGTTGGGGACTTGAGCCAGCCCTTACTCGTGGGGGAACACTACGAGATTTTCAAGGTGCTGTCCGAAGGTCCGGCACCTGAACACTACCGAGCGGCCTTCTTGCGAGAACACTACTGGAAGGAGTTTCGCGCCCGCTGGGAGGAACTGACCGCCCAGCTCAAAGACCGACTAAACGCACGGCTGGACGGGGAGGCGATCCGCTTGCTGGTCAATAGGATGGCCGAATCCGATGGCCAAGGTATGCTGCTGGGTCCCGAAGAGCAGGAAGTGATCCTCTGCCGCTTCAAGGGCGGGCAGGTAACGCTGCGAGATTTCGCCGAAACCTATAACGCCTATTGGTTTATCCGCTCGGTCTCCTTCGACAGCAGCGGGATTGCCCAGTTCGTCCACCGGGATCTCTTGCCGCGGACCCTCGTCTATCAAGCGGCGTTGCAGGAAGGCTTGGACCAAGATTCGACCATAGCTGCTTGGTTGCAGGAAAAGAAGAAATCGCTGCTGCTCGAAGCCCTCCGCAGAGAGGACGTCGTGCAACGGGTCGAAGTGGATAGCACCATGGTCCGCCAGTACTACGACGACCATCCGCAAATGTTCATGGAACTGGAAGAGATTCGGGTGGCGGAGGTGCTGGTGGCGACCCGGGCCGAGGCGGAACAGCTCTTACAGCGGATCCGCGCTGGCAAACGCCTAGAAGCGCTGGCCGCCCACCACACGCTCCGCACGGATGCCGAGGGCGGGCAATACCACATCCACAATCACCCCTCCGAGCGGCGGGTTTTCGGTGCCCTCTACGACTCGGTGGTCGCCGCGCCAGTGGGGGTGCTGACCGGCCCGGTGGCTCTCGACGAGGGCTATTCGATCTTCGAGGTGCAAGAGCGCATTCCCCCCCGTCCCACGCCCTTTGCACAGGCGGCTTCGCGAGCGCGGTGGTGGGTGCAGAAGCAGCAAGAAAAGGTCCTCTTCGACTCCTTGTTCACCCGGCTCAGGGATCAGTACGCCGCTAAGGTTATGGTGTTTGAAGAGCAGTTGGACGCTTTAGACGCCAGCCCTCACTAGCCCATGACGGCAACCCACGCTCATTTCAACTCCGCGGCCTCCTACTAGCTCATGGCCGCGGTTTTGTCTTTGTGGGCACTACTCGTCGTGGGCAGCGCGGGATGCGGACCAGCGGATCTGGAGACCAGACCGGCGTTTGTAGAGGTGGCGCAGGAGGTGGGCATTGAATTCCACCATCAGAATGGGGCGAGCGGGCACTACTACTACGTGGAAACCTATGGGTCGGGCGCGGCCTTCCTCGACTACGATGGCGACGGCGACCAAGACCTCTATGCGGTCAACAGCGCGCCGCTGCCGGGTTTTGTCGCCGAGGGCGTCCCCACCAATGCGCTCTATCGCAACGAGGGCGACGGCACCTTTGCCGATCAGACGGCGCACACGAGGACGGGCCATCCGGGCTATGGCATGGGTACCTGCGTCGGGGACATCGACAACGACGGGCACGTAGATCTGTACGTGACCAACTTTGGCCCCAACGTCCTGTATCGCAATCAGGGCGATGGCACCTTTGCCGATCAGACCGCCGACGCCGGGGTTGGCGACCCCCGCCTGAGCACCAGCGCGGCGTTTGCCGACATCGACAACGACGGCGATCTGGATCTCTATGTTGCCAACAACGTCTCCGTTGACCTAGCGCATGGGTGCCGCCAAGGGGCCATCCCGGTCTATTGCGCTCCCACCCAGTACCAAGGAGAATCCGGCGTCCTCTTCCGCAACGACGGGAACGCGACGTTCGCCGATATTACCCGGCCGGCCGGCGTGTACAGCCAAGCCGGCCGCCAGTTGGGCGTAGTATTCGGAGACTACGACGGCGACGGCGACGCGGACCTGTATGTGGCCAACGACATGACGGCGAATTTCCTCTTCCGCAACGACGGCGCGGCGCGGTTCGCCGAAGTGGGATTGAGCGCGGGGGTGGCCCTCAGCGAGAGCGCTCGCCCCGAAGCCGGCATGGGCACGGACTTTGGCGACTGCGACCGGGACGGCGACTTGGATATCGTGGTCTGCAACTTCCAGTGGGAAAGCTGCCGCCTCTATCGCAACGAGGGCGACGGCACCTTTGCCGACCTGAGCTTTCCGTCGGGGCTGGGTGCGCCTACGCTTTCGACCTTGACTTTTGGCACGGATTTTTTCGACTACGACAACGACGGCGACCTAGACCTCTATCTGGCCAATGGTCACGTACATCCAGAAGTACAGGCGTTCGACCAAGCCGCGTCCTATCCGCAGTCGGACCAACTCTTTGCCAACGACGGGGCCGGGCGGTTTGCGCTGGTGCCGGCTACGGCCCTGCGCGGAGTCGGCCGGGGCGCGGCCTTTGCCGACTACGACAACGACGGCGACTTGGACGCCTTTGTCTCCAACAACAACCAACGGGCGTTTTTGCTGCGCAACGACCGCGGCCAGCGCAACCACTGGATCGCGTTCAAGACCGTAGGCCGGGTCAGCAACCGAGACGGGATCGGGGCGGTGATCCGGGTGGTAAGCGGCGATTTGGTGCAGGTCGAGGAGGTGCGCAGCGGCAGCAGCTATCTTTCGCAAAACGATCTGCGGGTGTACTTCGGCTTGGGCCAGCGGGAACGGGTGGAGCGCGTCCAGATCCGCTGGCCCAGCGGGGTCGTACAGACGCTCGTACAAGTGCCCATTGACCAGATTCACCAAGTGGAAGAACCTCCCTCCTCCGGCTGAGCATGAGCAACCAGTGGAAAAGGACCAGAGCGCGCCGCTGGGCCGTTGCCGGCCTGCTAGCCCTGCTCTGCGGATGTGCGCCCGCCGAGGAAAGCCTAGGCGAGCGCGAGGTCCGCTATCAGCGCCAGATCGCGGAAAAGCCAACGGACGCCGGGGCGCATTACGAGCTCGGCCGGGTGTACCACGAACAGTCGCGCTACTCCGAGGCTCTCCAGTCCTTTCGCCAAGCCCAGGCGCTGGACTCCACCCACGCCGGAGCGCAGGTGGGGCTCGGCAACATCCTGTTTAAGAGAGGCCAATTAGATCGAGCCGCAGAAACATACCAAAGGGCCGCGCAGGGATGTGCCGATTGTGCGGACGCGCACCGAGGGCTGGGGGCCGTCTATCTGCGGCAGCGGCGCTTTGCGGAAGCCCGCCAAGCCTACCAGCAGGCACTTTTAAGCGAGCCGGACCACGCCCCCTCGCACTACAATATCGGCGCGGCCTTCGGCCAAGAAGGTGCATATCAAGAGGCGGCGCTGGCACTGGAACAGGCCATTGCCAGCGATTCTAAATACATCTTGGCGTACACCGCGCTGGGCGATGTGTACTGCCTCAAGCTGGGGCAGTGCGAAAAGGCCGCCGCACTCCTCGCGCAGGCCGTACATTTGCAACCAACGGCGGTCGTCCCCCGGATCGGCCTGGGGCGGGCACACCTCCGCCTAGGGAGGTACGAGGAGGCCGCGGCGAGCTTTGAGGCGGCCATTGCCGCGGATTCGATGGCCGCGGCGGCATTTAACTGGCTCGGGGTAGCCCGCACCAAGCTGGGGCAATACGAGCCGGCGGCCCAAGCCCTGCGCCGCGCCATTCGCCTCGATATGCTCTCCCCACAAGCCTATTACAACCTATCCCAGACCTACCAGAAACAGGGTAAGGCCGCGGCGAGCGAGGAGGCCCTACGCGCCTTCAACCGCATTGACGCGTACTCTGGGGACATTCTCCGGTGGAAAACAGTACTGGACGGCAATCCGCACGATGCTATGGCGCTCTTTGAACTGGGCCGGATCTATGCGAGACTAGGCGTAGCAAGCGAAGCGGCCGCGGCCTTCCAGCGCGCGCTGACGATCAACCCCGCCCATGCGCCGGCCTGGCACAATCTGGGCAATGCCTACGCTCGCCTCGACCGCTTGGACGAGGCCATCGCCGCCTTCCGCCAAGCGCTGGCACTGGACGAAGGGTACGCCCTCGCTTGGTACAATCTCGGCAACGCTCATTTTGCAAAGGGGGAACTAGCTCAAGCCCGCAAGGCATTCACTGCGGCGCTCGATCACCGGGCAGGGTACGCGGACGCCTACCACGGCCTCGGGGGGGTGGCGCTGCGTACCGGAGCGGCCGAGGAGGCGATTGGCCACTTTCGCGCGGTTCTAGCGGCGGACTCGAGCTATGCCCGCGCCCATTACGGCTTGGCCTTGGCCTACCGGACGCTCGGCGACTCCCTGCGCGCTGTGCAGGCCCTCGCGCACTTCAAGCGGCTGCGCGATGGGCCGCAGAATCCACACCATTGAGCGGGGGGCGCAAGCGGCACGGGCGGAATTCGCCGGATCGCCCAGACGACCTCAATTTCACCGCCTCCAATCCTTCTCCAGCCGGCTCGCCTGTTTCTTAGACAGCCCACCCAACGCCTTCATGGCGTCCAACAGCCGCATCCGCGTCAATTCTGGCCCCAAGAGCGCGGCGGATTCAAACAGCGGCGGCCCCACCCGCTCGCCAGTCAGCGCGACAATGAGCGGTACGGTCACGGCGCGGACCGGCCACGCCCAATGCGCGGCCACCCGGCGCACGGCCTCGGCCACGCCGTCTTTGTCCCACTCCACCACCTCGTCCAAGGCCCACACCACTGTTTGCAACATCCGCGCCACCTCGGCGGCCTCCCGCTTTTTCGGGACCAAATCCTCGGCCTTTGGCTCCACCTGCCGGGCGAAGAAGAACGCCACGCGCGGCACAAAATCCCCCAGCGTCTCTAGCCGCTGCCGCATAAACGGCAGCATCTGCCCCACGTATTCGTCGTTGAGCAGCCAGCCCTTTAGCTCCGCCAACAGGGCTTCTGGTGTCCGATCCTCGCGCAAATAGCGTCCGTTGAGCCAGCCCAGCTTGTCTATGTCAAAGATGGATCCGCCCAAGTTGATCTTCGCCGGGTCGAAATGCTCTGTTAATTGCTCCAAGGTGAACTTTTCTTCCCCAATCGGCGGATGGGCCATCAGCGCCAAGTAGTTGAGCAGGGCCTGCGGCACATAGCCGGCGCGGCGATAGTACTCCACCGAGGTCGGATTCCGCCGCTTCGACATCTTGGAGCCGTCGGGATTGAGCAGCAACGGCAGGTGCATGTACGTCGGCCGCGGCCAGCCAAAAGCCTCGTAGAGCATGAGGTGCTTGGGCGTGGAGGTAATCCATTCCTCCCCCCGAATCACGTGACTGATCCGCATCAAGTGATCGTCCACCACCACGGCCAAGTGGTAGGTCGGAAAGCCGTCGGACTTGACCAGCACTTGGTCGTCTATATGCCCCCACTGCAGGGAAATTGGCCCCCGGAGCATGTCCTCGACTATACATGCTCCCTCCTTCGGCATCTCCAGCCGAATCACGTGCGCACATCCCGCCTGCATCTTGGCTTCGACCTCGCTGGCAGCCAGCCCCCGGCAATGTCCATCGTAGCCGACACGCTCCCTGCGCTCCTGCTGCTCCGCCCGCAGCGCGGCCAGCCGCTCGCTCGTGCAAAAGCAGGGATAGGCGTGCCCACTGGCCACCAACTTCGCGGCGTGCTCCGCGTAGATGGACAAGCGCTCGCTCTGCCGATACGGGCCGTAGGGGCCGCCCACATCGGGACCCTCGTCCCACGCCAACCCCAGCCACCGCAGCGACTGCACGAGCTGCTCTTCGTACTTCTCGTGCGACCGCGCTTGGTCGGTGTCCTCAATGCGCAGTACAAACTGCCCTTCGTTTTGCCGCGCCCATACCCAGTCGAACAGCGCTTGGTACGCGGTCCCTACGTGCACGGGGCCGGTCGGCGAAGGTGCGATGCGCACTCGCACGTCTGTCATCTTTTATCTCCTCGTCTTTTGGGTTACAAAGTAAGCCCCAGCCGCTCCCGCGCAACGCGGGCTATTGCACATTTAGCTTTTTTGCCTAAGTTTATAACTTATAACAAGTAACGCACATTCGCTGGCATCCCGCCGCACGCATTACCCCTCGTTCAACCCAATAGACAGGATTTATGCAGTTTACCGAGCTCGACCTAGCCCCCTACATCCTCAGAGCACTCAACGAGATGGGCTACGAGGACATGACGCCCATCCAAGAACAAACCATTCCCCACATTATCGCCGGCAAAGACGTCATGGGCTTGGCTGAAACCGGTTCGGGCAAGACCGGCGCCTGCGCCATTCCCCTAATCCAAGCCACAGACGAATCGCTCAACGCCATTCAAGCCCTCATCTTGGTCCCCACCCGCGAGTTGGCACTCCAATACGTCCAAGAGGTGGACGAGATCGCCAAGTACTCAGACGTGGTGCCGTTTGCCATCTACGGCGGCTTTGACATGGACATCCAAAAGGCCAAGATCAACCACGGCGTCCACGTGCTCGTGGCCACGCCCGGCCGCCTCATCGACTTTATATGGAACCACAGCCTCGACTTAACCGAGGTTAAAACCGTGGTCCTCGACGAGGCTGACGAGATGCTCAAGATGGGATTTATCGAAGATGTGGACTTTATCATGTCCTGCATCATGCAGGAATACCAAACCCTGCTTTTTTCTGCTACCATGCCCTCGGAGATAGAGCGGCTGACCCAAAAATACCTCAAGTCGCCCGAGCGCATCCATCTCAACCGCCACCAGCGGGCACCCCAATCGCTCGCCCATCACTTCCTCCACGTCTCCCGCCGCCGCTGTGACGCGCTCGTCAACTACATCGAGGACCACGAGATCCAGCAGGGCATCATCTTCTGCAACTCGCGCGACAAAGCATCCGACTTGTTCCGCGACCTACAAAGGCACATCCGCTCGGTTGACATCATCCACGGCGGGCTGGACCAAGATCGGCGCACCTCCATCTTCCGCCGCTTCCGCCAGCGGAAGATCCGCTTTATGGTCGCCACGGATGTGGCCGGGCGCGGTCTCGATTTTTCGCACGTCACCCACGTCATCAACTACGACTTTCCCTTTAACGCCGAAATCTACACCCACCGCACGGGCCGGGCCGGGCGCATGGGCCGGGCGGGCAAGGCCCTGACCTTGGTCGGCGACCGCGACCTCCGCGACCTCAAGCACCTGCTCAACGCCAACCGCATCCACGCGCATTGGGAAGGCACTGCGCCCAACTTGGACGACATCCGCGCCAAACGCGGACGCAATCGGGGCAGGCAAAGACAGCGCGGCAAAAAACCCGCCGCTAGAGCCGATTAAGCACTTCCCACAACGTCGCCTAGCTATCTAGGAGTCGTTTGCTCACGGCGCATCCGGTGAATTGGCTTTTTCCAATCCGGGCAGCAGCACGTACTTGACCCAACCAAAATCTGGATCGATTTCAAGGGCCTTTTCAAAGGCCGCTCGCGCCTGCTCCAAGTCACCTTGGTCCTGGTAAGCGATGCCCAGCCAAGCGTAGGTTCGGCTGTGTCCCCATACGGGATGGATGGGATCGGTCGGCTCTTCTTGGGCGAATAGTTCGGCGGCACGCTGGAATCCTTGCAGGCCCTCTTCTTTGCTTCCACCGAACATTTTGGGGGTATTAAAATCGCTGATGGCCGAACTCAGCACTACGCGCGGATTGTTGGGGGCGAGCTGCATGGCTTTTCTCAGGGCCTTATCTGCTCTGCCCCCTAAGACCATGCCCTTGATCGGACTGAGGCCAATCTGTCGTCCGTACGCGCTCGCCAGCAGAGAATATGCTTCGGCGGCTTGCGGATCGAGCCGGGTGGCCTCTTGCAAATGCTCAACCGCAGCTTTGAGGTGCTCAGAAGATGCGTCTTTGTTTTGCTCGCCTGCGGCTAATAGGAAATCGACGATCCGGTAATCGGCCAAGGCCATGTAGTAGTGTCCCCACGCGGCTAAGCTGGTATCGGCTAAGGCGCGCTCGAACGTGGCCCGCGACGCGTACATAGCGTCGAGGTCGCCCGCATTTTCACCGGCTTGCAGCATCTGTTTTCCACTGACGATAAGACTATCGGCCGATTGGGCGAAGGCGGGATAGGCGAGCGAGAAAATGAAAGCGAGTGAGAGCAGAAAGCGCAGCATAAGTGGCCTCTTTGGTTAAGGTCAATAGTTCAGGGAGACACTGGTGCCAAAATAAATGGACCGGCGAAAAAGGGAGGTACGTGGCTGGCGCTGGGTATAGTCAATGCTGTAATCATAGTCGAGCACATTTGCGCGATTGAGCAGGTTGTTGACCGCCAAGTAGAAGACCGCTTGGTGGCCAGAGCCAAAGAAATGCACATAGCTCAACTGCCCATCTATCTGTTGAAAGGACGGCAGCCGTTCCGAGCCGACGGGTCCTTCTACGGGCAGGTAGTAGCTTTCGTCTGCTCCGGGAACGGCATCGACGATTGGGGTAATGGGGCGTCCGGTGGCGTATCTCAGAGTCAGGCCGCCGCTGAGGGTGCGGACGATCAGCCCCTTTGTGACCAAGGTCAGGTTGTGCGTAATATCAAACGGCGAAGGGGCTTCTTCATGGCGCATCTCAAACCCTATGTGGCGCGTCTGCAATCGGCGCGATCGCAGCAGACTGTAGGCCATCCACCCGCTGAAGCGCGTATTGAGAAAAGCACCGTACTTGTAAAAGAGGTCAATACCAGAAGCCCGGCCATTACCAGTATTTGCAAAATTCAGGTCGGGGTCGTCTAGGACGAGATTGCGGTAGGGTTTGTAGTAAGCCTCCAGCCGTACTAGGAATTGGTCGCGTTCGTGGTGCAAGCCTCCTATCCAGTGTTGGGCACGCTGAGGCCCCAGCTTGGGGTTGCCGCTGGTGGGGTTGTATTCAAATGGAGCGGGGAATTGGTGATAGATGCCCCAAGCGAGCCGGGCGTTTGTGTCTTCTGAGAACTGGTATCGTGCAGACAGGCGCGGGTCTATGACAAAATCACCGCCCAAGCTGTGGTGATCGGTGCGCATCCCGACATTGGCGACGATGCGGCGCACGGGCTTGAAATCGACCTCAAAGTAGGCACCAGTACGCCGGGCACTATAAGAGGTGTCGAGTTCAAATATGCCTGCCTCGGGGTCGAGAATATCGCCTTGAGGAATGCTGCCCTCGAATTGGTTGTCAGCGTGCTCCACTTCAGCACCGAGGCGCAAAACCCCGAAAGCATCGAGGACGCGTTCTAGGTCTGTGCGAATTTTGCCGGTCAAGTCGCGGGAAGTTAAGTCCAAGTTGCCCAATTGCCGCCGGGCCGTGTGCCGGTTGAGCGAGGCACTGGTCTGGATGAACCAATCGGCCCATCCATCTGTCCACTGAACATTGTGCAAGGCTCTATCAGTGCGGTTTCGATAAAGGCCGTCAAAGGAAGGCTCTGCGACCCGGACGCCGAGTCGCTCGCCGGCGTCGAAGCTGAAGAGCTTGAGGCGTCCGGTGGGCGAGTATTGGTAGATCAGGTTAAGGTTACCGTCGTGCCCGCGTGGAGTCGTGGTGAATTCGTCGCGGTGCCCATTGACGAGGAACATGAGATCGGTAAAGCTGAGATTGCCCGTGGAGCGCAGGCCGAGCTTATCTTCAACAAGAGGCATGTCGAGGCCCACAGAGCCGGCCGCGAGGCCCAAACCGAGCTTATAGCTCCGTTGCGCGGGCATGTCTAGGCTCTCCATGGACAGCACCGCGGAAAGCGCATTGCCGTAGCGGGCGGAGAATCCACCGGTGGAAAAAACCGTGCCCTGCACCATGAAGGGAGGAATCGTGCCGACTACTCCACCGGTGGGCGATTCGTATCTGTAGGGATGCACCACCGTGGCCTGATCGAGCAAAATGACGGTCTCGCTCACGTCGCCACCGCGAACAAAAAGACCGGCACCGTCATCTACGGTAGCAACGCCGGGAAAGGTTTTGACCGCGAGAAAAATATCGGCGGAAGCCCCAGGCGTTGTAACCACATCTAACGGGGAAAGGGTGACGGTCTCATCCTCCCCGGTGGTATAGGTGCTAACTGTGACGACGGTTTCACCAAGTTCAATGAGGATGCGCCGCAGCACCAAACGCACCGTTGTGGTATCGCCCGCGGTCAAGTGCAGGGTCTTCCGGGCAGGTTCAAAGCCGATGAAGGAGGCGCTCAGGTCGCGTTGTCCGAGGTGCCGAGTGGAAAAGGCAAAGCGGCCATCGCGCCCGGTTATTGCGCCGTCGGTGGTGTCGATGATTTGTACGTTGACAAAGGCCATCGGTCGTTCTGTTTCATCGACGACCTGTCCACTGACAAAGGCTTGGCTCTGGGCAAAGGCTTGGCCGCCGTGCAGACCGGCGAGCAGGAGAACGCAAAACAGGACGATCGCGGCCTGTCGGGCGGTGCATCTTTTATTCATTGCGTACTAACAGTCCAATCCCGGCAATAAGTGGTTCTTTACCCAGCCGTTGTTGGGATTCACTTCAAGGGCTTTGGCAAAGGCTTCCCGCGCTCCCTCAATGTCGCCGGCCTCCTGACGCATGATGCCCAATTGAGCACAAGCTTCGTCGTAGCCCCAAGAGGGTTGAAAGGGGTCGCGGGTTTCCTCTTTGGCGAACAGCTCAAGGGCCTGCTCCATTTTAGAGATGGCCCGCTGCTTGTCGCCACCGAACACAGCAGGAGTATAACAGTCACTAATTCCATCTATTAAGACAACTCGGGGATTGTCGCCTTCGAGTCGTTTGGACTTTTCAAGGACTCTTTTGATCTCAGGGCCCAGCACCATGCCCAAGTGGGGATTCAGGCCGAGCTTTTGACCATAGGCACCAGCTAAGAGAGCGTGGGCGTCGCTGAAGTTGTCTTCCAGTTCAATGGCCTCCTTAAGATGCTCTATGGTTTGGTTGATGCACTGGGACTGTTCGTCGGGAGCGGCCGCAAAAAGCGTGGCGAAGCGGTATTCGCACAAGGCCAAATAATACAGTGCAAATATCTCATAATTACCGTTTTGGCGGACGCGATCAAACAGCTTCTGTGCTTTATATAATTGATCGGGATCGGAGGTATCAATCGCCTGCTGAAGCAGTCCCTTGCCTTCGACGAAAAGGATATCGAATTTGGCATCCTGACTCTCTATTGATTCGTTGTTCAGGTAGCGCATATATCGTCTCCCGGTGGCAAATAGGTACACATCTTCAAGGTCGGCGGTTTTTACGGAAAATTGATGTATGCTCAAGCTGTTAAGACGGTCTATAACCGCGTCCCTAAACACCTCATTCTTGCCATATATGCACACGCCTTGAGAATTGACATCAATGTGCGTTATCCCAAGACAGTCTACCAAAGCTTCAGGATCGACTTCGGTTTCTACCTCTACTTTGAGGTTTAGCTGAAACTTTTCGAGCAATTGCGGCACCGAACCAGAGGCAATGACTTGACCCTTGTTCATCACGCAGATCACATCACTGTACTGCTGGGCTTCTTGCATGTTGTGGGTAGTCATGACAATGGTGAGACCCTGACGGCGATAGTGGTTAAGGACATCCCATAGTTGCCGACGTAAATGTGGATCCAAGTTACTCGACGGCTCATCGAGGATCAGCAGCGCTGGATTACCCACTAAGGAGATAGCAATGAGCAGCCTGCGCTTTTCTCCTCCCGACAGGTTTTTGTAGGCTGTTTTCTGCTGACGTTGCAACTCAAAAGTGTCGATTAAATCATCTATATCAACAGAGTTCTGGTACATCTTTGCATAGAGGTGTAACGCCTCTTTAACCTGAATATCATTGTAGAGAGAATCTTCTTGGAATTGGATGCCGATTCGACTGCGTATGTCCTTGCGTCGTCGCAGATCGGGGATGCTTTCGCCCAATAAGTGAATGTCTCCAGAGTCGGGCTTCTTTAAGCCTACAATGCAATCTATGATAGACGTTTTACCCGCTCCGTTGGGTCCTACTAGGCAAAAGACTTGTCGCGGATATACGGTAAAACTGACGTTTTGCACGGCGACGAGCTCACCATAGGTTTTGCGTAAGGCATTTATCTGCAGGATGGGGGTTTGTTCTCGACAGCCACTGGCTGGAGATGAGGTACTCGAAGCTGAAGTCATGATTTCCATTCGATGCGAATTTTAAAAACCATAAGGTTGAAGACCTGATGACACAATATGCATGGCAAAAGACTATCTGATGCAAGATACATAAGACCCAAAATTACACCAAAAAGAGTTTTAGAGATCACATTCGCCAAACCATAGGCTATATGATTCATTCCAAATGTGAAAGACGCGATAACGACCGCGTATTGTACAGGTATATTCAAGACACCAGTTGCATAAGAGATCAAGTAGCCTCTCCATAGTACCTCCTCCAGAAGAGCTTCGCCAAGGATGCAACCCAATAATAGACTTACAGGTAATTTTTGCCCCTGCCTGACGATGCGTTTGGTATCTCCAAACATCCAGTGTTTTGCTATCGGCTTATTTCCCATCCGCAGTTTCAACCACGCCTGTGCTGCAATAAGCTCTGCATAATAAAAGGCCGCGCCCACACCTACACTGACAAAAATAGTAACGCCGAGCGATAAGGGTATTGAGAGACCTAACCACACAGGCCATTCAAAAGCCGACGCTAGAATGCGGATAGTCAGGTCGCACACGCTCAGAATTAGAATCAGAGCACCGATCAGAGAAGCCAAAGGCACGAAAACGTCGTAGCGGTCCAAACTTGCATTCAGCGTTTTTTTGGATAGCACCCAGCTACCCATCAGGTATAAACCTGCGTGTACGATATAAAGGACGCTAGGGTACACTAGGATAAAAACAAAACAGAACATAATTTGCGACTGAGTTTAGGGGAAGGGAAAAGGCCCTAGTTTGAGCTCTTTGAATGTGAGTGGCTTATCCCTTAATCCCATTTTCATGGGCAGTTCGTAAATTCGCGGATGTCCCAAATATGGATATGCACTTATATGGTGCTGTATTAATTCCGGGATGAACACTTTGACGACCTTCACTTGAGACATCTGTCCGTGAGTGCAATCAATGACAATAGGATCTATATCATACCGTTGAAGAACCTCCTTGAGATATTCCAACTGCTCATCTGAATGTTTGAATTTTACCCTTGGCAATTCCGATAGGAACATGGTGTCATCACTGCGAAAAAAAATTTTCAGGCGTCCGGCATTTTCAGAATGCCCGTAATAGCCGATAGTTTCCAAAAATGTAAGCATCTCGGCTAGCGGCTTGTCGGGTGAGGCACCAAATATCGCTTCAATACTTCTCCGCAATTGCCTTTGGGGTGCCAACATAGCGCACTTCAATTGTAGTTCGGATTGCCCGTATTCCAGCAAGGCTTGGAAGAAGGTTTCTTCTCCATCCAACCCCGCTGCCGATCCAGTCTGATAGGCGAATTTCTTGTAGTAAGGCACTAGCTGGGTCGCCGATATAGAAGGCAACTCGGGAAAGCCAACGTCGTGTAACCAAAAATTTACATCACCAGAGAGAGACTTGATATGTTCTAATGCTCTATTGGCCTTCTTGGAACAGAGAGGTTCGTCAACTTCCACGCGGCGCAACGGGATATCTGCATACCAAGACAGTATCAAGGCATCGCGCTCGACGAGCTCTATTACTCCAGCAATGATGGCCAAGGCTTCATCTATATGAGAGGCCATTCCGGAAGAGGACGAATAGCCGATTCGGGCTTCTTCAATGGATGGGATATAAAAGAAGAGCGCGAGCTGTAGAGGAATCCAGATGTCTTCTTGACTAATGAGCCGACGTCCTTTGATCCAATTAAATTCAGTATCGTGAGTAAAGGGTTGAAAGAAGAAATTAGGTGAGGCGTATTGCTCATCTGAAAACAGGGGAAGTGCTTCCGGCGCAATAGCATTTTGACCGGCTTGTTGCAGGAAACTATAGGATCCGGCACAGATCTCTAAGTCTTCTTTGAAGAAAGCGAATGCCCCAGACATCCTTTCAACACTTTCTCCTAAGTCGGACAGAAAGGAAGATGAAGGGTCAAATCCCTTGCCCCCTCCGAGTACAGAAGAGTTTAATGCCAAGTTCATGGAGGGCAGTCCTGTTACTTGGCGTATGACTTGGTCTGTGTCCCAGTGACTACTATTAACGACGACGGTTTGGGAAACCCCAGCTCCTCCGTTGTAAATCGTCGAATGTCGGATTGGGCCGTTGGGAGAATACCACGATAGCATTTCTCTGATTGCCCTGCCTTCCCTCTCGCTCATCACGTTAGGCAAAATTTCCCGATGAGGGTTGATATAGGTGGAACGCAGTTTTAGATAAGTCATAGTGAATGTTTACACCTCCCACTTGAATGTTCGAGTGGAGATTAAGTACGACAGCGCGGTTATACCTGTAAGAAACAGCAATGAATTTACATACTGAGCTATCGGATCCCCGAGCCATACACCAGAGAAAGTTGTGACGACATGAGTCAAAGGGGAGCCCCAACTTAAAATCTGTAGCCACTCTGGAAACATTTGCCGAGGAAAGGTAGCCCCCGATATAAAAAACATGATGAGAAACAAAAATTGACCTAGAGCGTGGGTACCTCTTGGAGACTTGGAAAGGCCACTTACCAAGAAACCCAAGGAAAAAAAGCAAGCAATGCACACCATTCCTACAAACAGGACAATTGCCCAGTGTCCACGAAAATGGAGATCAAAAACACCCTCTGCGATCACGATTAAGATAGAGGCAGAAATAACAAATATGACAACCTGCATTGCGATGTGGACACAGAGGTAGAATCCAAGCGAGAGCGGGCTGACGACATAGCGCTTGAGGATGCCGAGCAGACGGTATTCAGCCAAGAAGTTAGTGAGGCTGGTCAGGCCGGCTTGGCCGATGTATGCGGCCATGAGTGCTGGGGCGTAGAAATCTATGTAGCGCACGTCGGGGCGGTCCCACATCGAAGCTTCTCCAAAGATAGAGCCAAACAGAAGAAAGACTAAGACGGGGAATATAAATGTAAAGAAGGCGGCAGTAGGCTGACGCACGAATAATTTGCACTCGACGCCCCAGAGCGTGACAAAGCTACGAAGCCAGATAGTTTTGTTTAAAAAGGGCATTTTATGTGACTCCTCAACTATTTCTATCGGTGAATTTTTGCAGAAGCGATCTTTTATCTAATTTATTTCCAACGGCAACTAATAGGGTTGTAAATTCTTGGAGCCCATCTAGCCCCAACAAGGAGTCAGTACGTTCATCGTCAAAGCCAAATACCATACATGACCCTAATTCAAGGGCTGTGGCGACAAGATGTAGGTTCTGGCTTACGACGCCAGTTTCGAGGTGAGCCAATCGATACGATCTATAGGCACCGTATTTCCATGTAAACCGAGATACGTCGGAGGCGATGAAAATGACGACACTTGCTTCGGCCAACCATTCGTGTTGGGGACAACAGTTGGCCACGCGCCAACGAAAATTTCCTCTCTCAAGCAGTTCTAGGCAGTTTTGCGTGGAACTGTAATGATATACTCCTTGAGGAATATCTTCTACTTCGTTGGCCACGAGATAAAATTCGGTGCATTGCAGTCCTCCAGGGGTTGGGAAATTGCGTAGCGTAATGTCGCGGCGATTATAAGCCGATATGGTGTCCCGTACACCGCAGGAATGATTCAACAGTGCGCTCAATTTTTCGAGTGATAGATCCGTTCTCTTGAAATCTCGGACCGAGGTGCGACTTTTTATCACTTCCGAGATAGGCTCAGCGATGGAAGGAAACTTTGTATCCAGTTGGATCTTTTCTGCACCGACGAATTCTTTATGTAGATCTGGCGCAGTTTTCTCATTCATCTTTAGGAAGGACAGCCATTCGTCCTCCATTGGATATTCCTTTAATCCGTTTACTACGATAGCCAATTCGTCTATCTGTCCATTGACTGACCTATTCCGTTTAGTGCGCTTCAAGAATTCGCACAAAACTCGCTGCTCCTGAGGCTCCAACTCTTCCAGTTCTTGCAGCAGCACTGGCTCTAGGGCAGTCGGCGACTCTGAATGAGGTGAAGAGTCCAGTATTTCTACCGCGGCGGATTTTCCCTCTCTGATTGCCATTGTCTATTCATCCGTGTTGATGGGTGAGAAGGTAAGGAGAGCGTAAACGGACCGTTCTACGCCGTCGGCTTGCACAAATTCGTCTGCTTTTGTATCGAGAAAGTCCTGATATACGGTGGCCGAATGTCCATAGAATTCGCACCGATGTTGAAAGTATCCCAGCAGTCGCCCGACGTCAAGCAAGGTGTGTCGGTAGCCCCGAGGGCCGTAGAGAAGCATGTATCGCCAAGGACAGGCGACGATAATCAACATGGTCAAACACTCCTCAAGTCGTACAGGCGGCGATCTCCAGAACAGGCCGGGCAAAAGGGTGGCTTCATTTTTCACTTCACGCTCAATCCAGAGGTAGTCCGACTCTGGAACTATGCGGGCGAGCATTCCATCGTGCAGCACGAGCAGGTCAGCGGCATAAAGCAGGTCGGCTAGAGAACCCGGTTCGGAAAATAGTTTTAGTGGGCCTTGAAGCCACCCAGGTAGTTGGTCATAAGGAATTCTTAGCCCAGAGCCGTTGTCAACTAAGGTTTCTTCATCAACGCGATAGGCAGTTTCAAAGAACCACCGGCGCACCTGTTCAAGTGTTGAGGTATCAGAGGGAACTTGAAGGGTTGAGTGGGGGTTCAGTTTCGAGTTCTCGTGGTACAATTCGGCCACATGCGGCTTTGGTCTGACTTGTCGGTAAAGGTAATCCGAAGCCGCCGAGTGGCTCAGATCAATGCTATGAGGAGAAGGTATAATCGATGTTTCCAGAAACATCTGGATGCGCTTCAAAAGTGGCTCTGGAGCGAGATGAGAAGGTTCGACGGTCATTTTATACTCCGTTCAGATTCGTAAGATGTTTAGAGGAATATCTGTCTATAACCGTTGCGCATATCAACAGATGTAGGAGACCTAGGTAGCTTTAGGATTTCTTCGTAGTCAACATAGGGCTTTTCAAAATTGATGCGGAAGCATCGGCCTATCAGGGAAGATTTACCAGATAGGAGAAAAGATGATGCGGTGCCTGCTACAAAGCCGGCGGCTATGCTGGAGTAGGGCGGAAATGCAAATTGATGGCTGTAAAAGCCGTTCTTGCTCATTTCCTCTTTGTAGGTGTGGTACTCGCTGGGTTGGGTAGATAAGGTAGCTTCTGATTGGATTTCAAATTCGTTGTAACAGCATGTCTCTCCTGGCACATAAATGGGGCCGATGCAGGCTTCACTTCCGTCCATAAATGCGGACATCCACGGCTTTTCGGCAGAAAGTGCCGCGAGATCTAAAGTATGAAATAAATGGGAAGAGAATACTTCTGAGGTGGCGACGATGAAGTTTGAAGCATCAAGGAGAGTTTCCAAGGCATCTTGGTTGTTATAGGATTCTTTGAATACTCCAAGAGCCTCGAAGCCAATATCTGACAAGTGCGCCTCTAAGCACTCGACATAAGGTCTCCCCTTTTCGATATGGGTCGGAGATAGGTTAAACTGAGCCTGATCGACCGAGACGTTTTCGATGCATCGGTCGTCCAGAACTTGCATCTGGCCCACCTCGATCTTTGCGAGTTCTTCCGCCACCCGGCTGCCGAGATAACCGGCTCCTACGATGCCAATGCAGATGTTATCGAATGCCTTGTTCCTACCTATAACAGCATTCAAATAGCTTGCGATAGGGCTTTCATTGGCCGGGGAGAGAAACCCTTGGGAAGCCAGAGTCGCGAGGAGTTCTTCTGCATCTTTAAGCTCTTCTTCCCCAATCACTTTTTGATCTTGGAGATCTTGGAGAGAAGCCGGCGAGGCCAAACGACGAAGCACTCGCCCCAGAAGGTGGGTTCTGCCCTCATCACGGATCGTCTGGTTGAATTTGGATCTCATGCCGTGTAGCACCAAGATCTCATCTTCACCACAAAAAATGAACTTGAGTGAGGGATTGAGCACGAATCTACACTTCTTAATGAGTTCGGTTTGGGTCTCCATGGACATTTGCCTTTTTGGTTATTGTGGCTTATTCAAAAATAGCTGATCGCGAACTGCTGATGCAACATACACGGCAGAAGTCAGGTCATTTATCTCAAGTATTAAGTACCTGCCCGCAGCAATCTACACAGACTGCTACGGACAGGGTAATACCGAACAACCGAATACCGTTTGGGATCAAAATATCCTCAGCCGCAATAAGAGTGCCACTAGGGTCAATCTTAACTTTTTAACCCGACCCGACGGCGTTTAGTTGAACGTGATATCTACACAGCAGCAGCAGCAGCAGCAACAGCTAGCTAAAGCAGTGCCAGAATAATCGCCGTCAGAAGAATCGGCTCTTGCTGGCGATATATAGCCATTAAATGGCTTGGATACGATTTTGAGTTTCATCTTGCGTTCCTCCTTGGATTAAGTCAGCCATCCGTTTTGTAGCCGGCCGAAATGCGATACAGCAGAAATGGTATCAACAGCCGACTACTCTATTTGCTTCCATGTTTTAATACTGCTCGACAGCATCTAGAAGGACGAAGTTACAGCACAGCAGCAGCAGCAACAGCAGCAGCTAGATGTAACAGGCTCGTCAGAAGATTCCTTATCATCACTGCTTTTCCTTGCTGGCGACATATAGCCATCAAAGGGCTTGGATACGATTTTGAGTTTCATCTTGCGTTCCTCCTTGGCTCGATTAGCCATTCGTTTTGTAGCCGGTTGAAATGCGACACAGCAGAAATGGAGCAACAGCCGGCCGATCTGTTTGCTTCCATGTTGGATACTGCTGATGGTGAAACACGGCTGAGGCGTCAGGGCAACTAAAAGCGAAAAACGTGCCAAGAAGCACGCCAGATAAACTGAGCCGTCGCGAATATCTGTTAAATTACTGAAATTAGACGAGTTAGCTAATCCAGATTAATTGTGACCGCAGCTTCCGCCCAACCAGTCGGCACACCAAAACGTATCACCTTTGAAACACTACCGTTCCCAAAAGATACAGAAAAGTCGCTAAATCACCGCTGCTGCCCGCACCCGCATTTGATTGACAACTGCATTTATGTTCACTATATTAAGAAGACGGAGAATTTCTTAAATAGCAGCCGCACCAAGGAGAGCGACCCCCTTCCTGCTCTGCTCAATGCCTCTGTCTTTTTCTCCTGCATTTAAGCACTCCCATTGTCCGTCAGTCGCGTCCCTCCCCCACTGAGGCATCGCGGCGCGTTCTATATATATGGAAGCAATGGCTAAGACTGCGACCAACGGCCGCGCCAACGGCAAGGCCACGTACGACGAAAGCAAGATCAAGACCCTCTCTTCGCTCGAGCACATCCGCCTGCGGACCGGCATGTACATCGGCCGCCTCGGCTCGGGGGACGATCCCGATGACGGCATCTACATATTGCTCAAGGAGGTCGTCGACAATGCAGTCGATGAGTTCATCATGGGCTGTGGCAAGCAGGTCGACATCGAGATCGACGAGGGGCGGGTCAAGGTCCGCGACTACGGCCGCGGCATTCCCCTCGGCAAGGTAGTAGAGTGCGTCTCGGTCATCAACACCGGCGCCAAATACAACGACGACGTGTTCCAGTTCAGCGTGGGACTCAACGGCGTCGGCACCAAGGCCGTCAACGCGCTTTCGGCGCACTTCGTCGTCCGCTCCTACCGCGACGGCCAGTGCGCCGAAGTGCTCTTTGAGCGCGGCGAGCTGAAAAAGCAAAAGAAGAGCCGAGCACCCAACGCGCCCGACGGCACGTACGTCGAGTTTTTGCCCGATCCTACCATCTTTGGCGAATGTGCCTTCAACCACGAGTTCGTCGAGCGCCGGATGTGGAACTACGCCTGCCTCAACCGGGGCCTGCGCCTGTACTTCAATCGCCAAAAATTCGAGTCCAAACAGGGCCTTCTCGACCTCCTCAAAAGCGAGGCCGGCGACTCGGTTCTCTATCCGCCCGCTTACTACAAGGGCCAGTACCTCGAATTTGCCTTCACCCACGTCCATAGCTACGGCGAGTCCTACCGCTCCTTTGTCAACGGCCAGTACACAGCCGATGGCGGCACCCACCAGAGCGCGTTCCGCGAGGGCGTGCTCAAGGGCGTCAACGAATTTTACAAGAAAACCTTCAACGGCGTCGATGTCCGCGACGGGGCCTTTGGCGTCGTCGCCGTCAAGGTAAAGGAGCCGGTTTTCGAGTCGCAGACCAAAAACAAACTGGGCAATACCGACGTCCGCGGCTGGATCGTCAACCAGACCCGCGAAGCCATCGTCGATTTCCTCCACAAAAATCGGGAGACCGCGCAAAAACTCGAAGCGCGCATCATCCACAACGAGAAGCTACGCAAGGAGCTGAACGCGGTTAAAAAGGAAGCCAAGGAAGCGGCGCGCCGCATCGAGATCAAAATCCCCCAGCTCAAGGACTGCAAGTTTCACAAAGGCGACGAGAAGCGCGGCGAGGATTCCATGATCTTCATCGCCGAAGGCCAGTCGGCCGCCGGCTCCATTGTCTCCTCGCGCGACCCGGAGACCCAAGCCATCTTTACCCTCAAGGGCAAGCCGCAAAACCTCTGTGGCAAAACCCGCGCCTCCATCTACAAAAACGAAGAGCTGTACAACATGATGATGGCGCTGGGCATTGAAGAGGACGTGGAAAATCTGCGCTACGACAGCGTCGTCTTGGCCACGGACGCCGACGAAGATGGCTTCCACATCCGCACCTTGCTCATGACCTTCTTCCTCACGTACTTCGAGGAGCTCGTGACCAGCGGCCACCTCTACATCTTGGAGACCCCGCTCTTCCGGGTCCGCAACAAGCGACAGACCCTCTATTGCTACGACCAGCGCGAGCGCGAGCGCGCCGAGAACCGGCTCAAGGGTAGCGTCGAGGTCACTCGCTTCAAGGGCTTGGGCGAAATCTCCCCCAAAGAATTCGGGCAGTTTATCAACGGCGACATGCGCTTGGTCAAGGTTGCTGTGCGCTCGCTGGATACCGTGCCGCAGACCCTCTCCTTTTACATGGGAAGAAACACCCCGGAACGCCGCGACTACATCATGGAGCACCTAGTCTAATGGCCTATATAGACCGCTTATACGAGAGCTACTTCCTCAAATACGCCGCTTACTACATCAAAGACCGCGCCATCCCGCACCTCAACGACGGGCTCAAGCCCGTCCAGCGGCGCATCCTCTACGCTCTCCAGCAGATTGACGACGGCAAGTTCCACAAGGTCGCCAATGTAGTCGGCCAGACCATGCAGTACCACCCGCACGGCGACCAGTCGATTTACGGCGCCTTAGTCGTCCTCGCCAACAAGGACCTTTTCATCGAGAAACAGGGCAATTTCGGCAATATCTACACAGGCGACGAAGCCGCGGCCGCTCGCTACATCGAGTGCCGCCTCACGCCCTTGGCCAAGGAAACCCTCTTCAACAAATCGCTTACCCCATACGTCCCCTCGTACGACAGCCGCAACGAGGAGCCCGTGGTTTTTCCCGCCAAGCTCCCGGTGCTCCTCGCCCAAGGGGCCGAGGGCATTGCCGTCGGCATGGCCACCAAAATTCTGCCGCACAACCTCGTCGAGCTCCTACAGGCCCAAGTCGCTTACCTACAGGACCGGCCCTTTGCCATTCGCCCAGATTTTCCCACCGGCGGGCTTGCCGATCTGTCGGCATACAACGACGGCAACGGCAAGGTCTTAGTCCGCGCCCAGCTCGACGCTTCCGACCCCAAGCGCATCCTCATCCGCGAAGTTCCCTTCGGCACCACCACCGAACAACTCATCGCTTCCATAGAAGACGCTGCGCGCAAAAACAAAATCAAGATCGGCACCATCAGCGACTACACAGCCGAAGAGGTTGAGATCGAGATCAAACTGCCGCGCGGCACGTACACCGAGGAGGTCGTGGATGCGCTCTACGCCTTCACCGACTGCGAGATGTCGATTTCGACTCACCTGATGCTGATCAACCAGCAGGACCAGCCCCAAGTTATGAGCGCGACCGAAGTCTTGCAGCACAACGTCGATCGCCTCGTCGATATCCTCAAGGCCGAGCTGCACCTCGAAGCCGACCAACTCAAAGACCGGCTCCACGCCCGGACCTTGGAGCAAATTTTCATTGCCAACCGCGTGTACGAGGCCATTGAGAGCGAAGCCTCCCCCAAGCAGATCGCCGCGGCCGTGCGCGCGGGGCTTGTGCCCTTTGCCGCCCAAATCAAACGCGCCGTCACTGCCGACGACATCGACGCCTTGCTCGCCATACCAATCCGCCGCATCTCGCTCTACGACACCAACCGCGCCCAAAGGGAAATGACCCAGATCCGCAGCCGGCTGCGCGAGATCAAGGGCCACTTAGACGGCATCATTCCCTACGCCATTTCCTTTCTCCAAGACCTCATTAGCCGCTATCGCAGCCAGTTCCCGCGCCGCACCAAAATCGTGGAGCTCAAAAGAGTCGATGCGCGCTCGGCTGCCAACCGCAACCTCAAGCTCCGCTACGACAAAAAGACCGGCTATCTCGGCCACCAAATCAACGGCACCTCCCTCTTCGACGTATCGCTCTACGACCCTGTGCTCGCCATCCGCAAGGACGGCACCTACTCGGTCGTCCACGCGCCGGACAAGCTCTTCGTCGGCAAGGGCTTGCTCCACTGCGGCTTGATCGACAAGGACCTCATTTTCAGCATCGTCTATAAGGACAAGGCCGGTGCCTCCTACATCAAGCGCTGCACAATCGACAAGTTCATCTTAGGCCGCAGCTACGATCTCGTGCCCGCCGAGTGCAAGCTGCTCAAGCTGACCACGGATTCCAACAAAAAGATCGCCCTCGCCTACAAGCCCAAGCCGCGCCTCCGCAAGCTCAACGAGGTCTTCCCCATTGGCCAATATCCCGTGCGCGGGCTCCGCGCCGGCGGCATTCGCCTGACGACCAAGGAACTAGCTGGGTGCAAGCTGCTGTGAGCTGCGCTTAGCCGGCTGCACTAATTCAGATTTTCGCGCCGTTAGATATTTGCTATGACGGCGATATTAGACGTCTAGCAGAAACCATGGAAGGAGGTAACTAAAATGGCCCACCTAAGTGAAAACTGCAAATTCTTAGATATATCAATAAGGACATTTGAAGATTTTCAAAAATTATCGCCAAAGTCACTACGGCCGGATGTATGGCTTTTCCATTTGACTACAGAAATTGGTCTCGACGACAAAATTTCTGTGGAGTTTTTTAAGCAAGGTTTCGATGATTTTCTTGAAAAATTGACCGAAGAAAGTACAATTTTTTTTTGACAAACTCTCATATAGCTTGCTATGTAATAGAAGAACTTCAGAACCGCTTCTATTTCAAACTTTGGATTGCTGTCAAACGCAAACAAGAGATACTGCGATTGGGCGCTTTGCCAGATGGCCATATTGCTCTCTTAGTTTTTACCCGTTACAAGGGTTCTTTGAAGCACAACAAGACTCAAATAGAATATACGTACTGTCCTGCCTGCAACAAAACAACAAAGGATTACGGAGGTAAGAAACATATTTATAGCCCCTATGGGACTCTTATGTCTGATATTTGGCGCGACATTTCTTATGATAATGACACAGCACCAAGGGCTATTCTGGAAAGGCTAAAGGATCTCTTTGGGCACGAACCTTATAGCCAACTTATTTACTGCGATGTCAGGAACTTTCTTACATACTCCAATAAGAGAAAATTCCACTCTTCAAACGGAATGATTAATAACCCCGGCGGGAGTCGTTTACTCAACGGAGATTGTTTAGATGTCCTCAAGACTATTCCTGAAAATTCCGTAGATTTTATTTTTGCTGATCCTCCATATAATATAAAAAAGAAATATGATAACTGGAATGACGCCCAAGATATTAGTAATTACTTTTCATGGTGTGATCAATGGATCGCTGAATCAGCGAGAGTTTTGAAACCTGGTCGGACTTTTGCAATTATAAATATTCCCCTCTGGATCGTCAGGCATTTTTCGTTCGCGAGAAGCATTTTAGATTACCAAGATTGGATAGCTTGGGAGGGGCTGAGCTTACCCGTCAGAAAAATTATGCCGGCACATTACGGAATAATTTGCTTTAGTAAAGGCCGGCCAATCGAAATTGCCAATCACGAAAAGAAAGCTCGTTGGGAAACTTCCCAAGATTTTATGAACCTCAAACAATGGTATTGTGCTAGAGCTTCTTGTATTAAAAAAAGAAATGCAGCCAAAATTACAGATCGACAGCCTATTGGAAATTTATGGTGGGATATCCATAGACTAAAGCATAATTCAAAAAGAGTTGATCATCCATGTCAGCTACCCCCATCATTGATGAAGCGACTTATCCACACCTTTACCAAAGAAGGAGATCTTATTTTAGATCCTTTTAATGGTGCAGGTACAACGACCTTAACGTCAGAGATGCTTGGAAGAAAATTCATTGGAATTGAACTGTCGGCTAAATATCATGCAATTGCCGAACAGAGACATTTAGACCTGCAAAAAGGGAGGGATCCGTTTGCAAAAAATGGCACTACTCCAAAAGCAAAGAACAGTAGAGTCGCAAGACTACAAAAACAGAAGTACGAAGTGCCCAAAAAAACACTACAGATCGAAGTTAAAGAAATTGCTATCAAACTGGGACGCAGGCCCGATAGAGAAGATATTATTAGACTCAGCAAATACCCAGTTCGTTATTTTGACGAATACTTCATCGATTGGGGAGAGGTGTGTAGTGCCGTTGGCGACAAAGGAATGACTGAAAATCTCTCTCAACCTATTAACACTCGACCAGATGATCAACAAATGCAACTCTCTTTTGGATAGAGTTGCATAGACGATTTCTCCCACCATTTGGCCAGCGCGATGTTCTCCTGCCGCCAGAGGGCGAGCGCGTCAGAAAGGACAGACCCCATGTACGTAGGGACTCAGTACTTCGGCACATCTAAGACCGAGATGGAATTCCTAGTCCGCCACGGCGTGACCCACTTCGACGCTACAGTCGAGGACATGGAGGTCGATACCCTCGTCCGGCACCGCGAGGCGGCGGCCGCCTACGGCGTGGAACTAGAAATGGTCCACGTCAAGCCGCTGGACAACATCGGTCTAGCCAAAGATCCCGAGCGCGACCAAGACCTCGATGCGCTGTGCCAATACATTGAAAACGCCGGTAAGGCAGGGCTGCGCGGCCTCAACTACAACTTCTGCATCCTGCGCGCCGACGGAGCCGGCGGGTTGGTGCAGCGCACGGCATCCCGTCGAGGGCGCGGCGGAACGACTTATAGCTCGTTCCAGCTCTCTGAATACGACAACGACAAACGCTACGCAGCCGGTGAGGTCAGCCGCGAAGAGGCCTTTGAGCGGGCGGCTTATATGCTGGAGCGCATCATGCCCGTTGCCGAGGAGTGCAAAGTCCAGATGGCGTGTCACCTCAACGACCCGCCCGCGCCGGTGCTAAACGGAGTGGAAAAATGGAATTGGCCCGTCTTCGAGGGGCTGAAGCGCTTTAGCGATCTGGTGGACAGCCCGTACCACGGCTTCAATTTCTGCTGCGGGGTAGCGGCCGAGGGCCTAGAGAATCCAGCCGCAGAGCTGCCGCCAATCGTCCGGTATTTCGCCGAGCGGAAGAAAATTTTCAACGTGCATTTTAGGAACATCCGCGGCGGTCTGCACGACTTCTGCGAAACTTGGCCCGACGAGGGCGATGTCAATATGTACGAGATCGCCAAGGTTCTCTACGAAGCCGACTATCCCTACATGCTGATGCCCGACCACGCACCGGGCCATCACGAGGACAAGGCTCCCGCCGGCGTCTCAAGCCGCGTCAACCAAGCTTGGGCCTACCAGTTCGGCTATATCAAAGCCTTTATCCAAGCACTGGAATACGAGCGGCCGCGTCCGACCTGATGGCTATTCAAGCCCGGCCAGCCACGCCCGCATCGCCGCTGGATCCTCCCCGAACATCAGCGAGCCGGGGACGATATAGTCGGCACCGGCTCGTGCGATCTGTGGCACGGTGTGGCGGCGAATCCCGCCATCGGCCTCCACTACTGTCGCCAAGCCGCGCCGGTCGATCTCGTCCCTAGCCCGGCGAATCCTATCGGGTGCCTGCGGGTCCATATCGGCACCCTTGATCCCGGCAGCCGTGTTCATCAGCGTCAACACATCTAATAGCGTCCAATAGGGATTGAGTAGGTCGAGATCCTCTTCCAGCAAGAGCGAGACCCCGGCCTGAAGCCCCCTTCCCTTGATCGCCTCCAGCACGGCCCCCGGGTCGGTGGCCGAGTCAAAGCAGATGATAATGGCGTCGGCACCCGCCGCGGCAAAAGGGTCAATCCACGCGGCTGGGTCGCTCGTCATCAGGTGCATTTCAAAGGGTCGGTCCGTATGCGGCCGCAGTGCCGCGACCAAGTCGGGAAAAAAGAGCATAGTCGGCGCATAATGGCCATCGGCCACGTCGAGGTGGAAGCGCTCCGAATAGGGTGCGACGCGCCGGATATCAGCCGCGAGATTGGCCAAGTCGGCCGACCACAGGGAAGTTGCGCACTTGAGCATCGTGGACCTCTGCAAATAAGCGGACGGGACGGAGGTGCCCAATATAGTGCACACTTAGGGCCGCGACTATCGCCTAGTGGCCAATTTGCCTTTGTGCCGGAGGGCACTGTTATTTTTATCCGGCACTTACATCACAGCAAGGAAAACGCCCCATGACCACTACCCCGACAGCCATGGACTGGGACCTGACTAGCTACTTCGCCGAATTTGACGGCCCGGCCATGCAGCAATTCAAGAATGACCTGCAAAGAGAGCTTGCGGCGGCACGTCAGCAAGCCGCCTCCCTAGCACCGCTCGCCGAGGACAATGCCGATGCTTGGGAGGCCATATTCCTCCTGACCGAGGGCCTGATTGACCGCCTCTCCCATCTGGGCTCCTACCTCGGCTGCCTCACCGCGGCCGACGCCCGCAATGAAGACTACGCCCGCGAGGAGGCCGCCTTTGCCCTGCTAGCGGCCGAGAGCGCAAAGCTCGATGTCGAACTCCTGCGTGCGCTCAAAGACACCTCGGACGAAATTTTTGCCAAGTTCGCCCAACGACCTGCCTTGGCCGACTGCATCCACTTCCTCCGCCGCCAGCGCGAAGACGCGCAGCGCACCATGAGCCCGGAGAAGGAGATGCTCTCTGCCGACCTTGGCGTTGACGGTCTCCACGCTTGGGGCCGCCTCTACGACTCAATTTCCGGCAAGCTCGAATTCGACATCGCGTTTCCCGACGGTCGCACCGAGCGCCGCCCTATGTCCCAGCGCCGCGCCCTGATGGAAGACTCCGACCGCCGGGTCCGCCAAGCCGCCTTCGACGGCGGCAACCGGGCCTGGGAGAGCCTAGAGGACGTCGCCTGTGCTGCGCTCAACGCCATCTCGGGGACGCGGCTGACCCTCAACCAGCACCGCGGCGTTGACCACTTTCTCGATGTCGCCCTCTTCCAAGCGTCGATTTCGCCCAAGACCCTCGACGCGATGTTTGCGGCTATCGCCGACCAGATCGAGCTGCCCCGACGCATCCTCGCTCTCAAGGCGCAACTGATGGGCACTGAGGGCGTCGCTTGGTACGATCTGGGCGCACCGCTGCCGCTGCCCGATCAAGGGCAGCTCTCTTGGGAAGAGGGCACAGACCTCGTCGCCCGCTCCTTTGCGGCAGCCTACCCACGCCTAGGGGAGTTCTTAGGCCGAGTCTGCGAACGCCAATGGATTGAGCACGTGCCCCGCCCCGGCAAACGGCCTGGGGCCTTTTGCACCGGCTCGCTATTGACCCGCGAGTCCCGCGTCTATATGACCTACAACGACACCCTCGGCGATGTGCTCACGCTCGCCCACGAGGTCGGCCACGCCTTCCACGGCTACATCATGCGCGACGTGCGCACCTACGCCCACTGCTACCCGATGACTCTGGCCGAGTCGGCCTCTACCTTCGGCGAAATGATCCTCACCGAGGGCATCCTCGCCGACCCTTCCTTCAGCTCGGCCCAAAAGGCCAGCGCCCTCAACCAAGAAATCGGCCACGGCGCGATCTTCCTGCTCGACATCCCAGTGCGCTACCAGTTCGAAAAAAAGCTCTACGAGGAGCGCGCCAACGGCGAACTCACGGTCAGCCGCCTCAAAGAGCTGATGGTCGAAACCCAGCGCGAAGTCTTCGGCGACGCGCTCGCACAGGGGGGCGAAGACCCCTACTTCTGGGCCTCGAAACTCCACTTCTACATCACTGGCGTGACCTTCTACAACTTCCCTTACACCTTCGGCTTCCTACTCAGCCGCGGCCT
Organism: uncultured Latescibacterota bacterium; assembly: GCA_958295495.1. Lineage (GTDB taxonomy): Bacteria > Latescibacterota > UBA2968 > UBA8231 > UBA8231. The sequence goes on along the minus strand of OY282352.1, from coordinate 2,758,845 downwards.
GTATTCAATGTTCAAACAAGAGGGCGGCGACTTTCTCCCCCGCTACGAGGAATTCCTCCGCCTCACCGGCAGCGACACCGCCGAGGGCGTGGCCCGCCGGGCCTTGGGCCGCGACCTCCAAGACACCCAGTTCTGGACCGAGGCCATCCAGACTTTGGAGGCCCCGTTGGCCGAGTTGGAAAAATTGCTACCAACGGTAATGCCCGAGAAGTTCTAGTGCCCTCTCTAGACATACAACACCGGATCGGCCTATCCGCCTTGGCCAGCCCATCGTAGGGGCAACTCTTGTGTTGCCCTATATTGGCTAGCGGCGCACCTAATGGAAATAAGGACCCCTCTAAACGCATTTAGCCGGAAAAAACCCTCATGCCCCGCCTACTCCTGCTCCTCGCCTTTTTCATCGGCCCGGCCCACGCCGGCGACAACCCCTCGGCCCCCGGCTTCAACGCCGCCGATTCCGATCCCCAAGCCATCGCCCTAGCCGACGAAGTCATGGCCGCGATGGGCGGCCGCGCCAACTGGGACGCCACTCGCTACATCACTTGGCACTTTTTCGGTTTCCGCATGCACGTGTGGGACAAGTGGACTGGGGACATCCGCTTTGAGCAAGGCGAGTTGACGGTGCTAATGAACATCCACAGCAAAGAGGGCCGCGCCTTCGCCGCTGGTGCAGAAATTAGCGACCCTGACACCCTCGCGGCCAAACTCGACCACGGCTACCGCGCCTGGATCAACGACTCGTACTGGCTGGTCATGCCCTACAAGCTCAAGGACACCGGCGTCACCCTGCGCTACCGGGGACTCGAAGCCACCCAAGACGGCCGGCCGGCCGAAGTACTGGAACTCACGTTCAACGACGTCGGCGTCACCCCGCAGAACAAATACGCGGTCTGGATCGACCAAGAATCGCGGCTGGTTACCCAATGGGCGTTCTACCGCGACGCCGCCAACGCCGAGCCGCGCTTTACCGGCCCCTGGACTAACTGGCAACGCCACGGATCAATTTTGCTCTCCGACGGCCGCGGCGAGCGTCAGCACACTGACGTCGCTGTCTTCGACGAATTGCCGCGCTCGGTCTTCACAAGCCCCGCACCCGCCAAGCTGCCCTTGCCTTCCGAGTAGTACGGCACCGCGCCGCTATGATCAACGCCATAAAAAAAGCCGACCCAGCGATTGGGTCGGCTTTTGCACGGGGACGCGTTTAGCTCACGCCGCTCGCAGCTCATTTTCGGGCGCGTTCTCCAACCGCGACAGCCAGTAGGACACGTCGTAGTTCTCATCGCCGGTCAAGAAGCGCCACAGCTTGATGCGGTTGACGACCTCTAAGCGCACCTCATTGCCGTACCAGCGGTGATTGGCATTGAGCAATACAGGGATCTCCGCATCGTCAATATCGTCGGTATTCCACAGCTTCTTTTGCCGCACCGTGGGGTTGAGCCGCAGCTTGAACATATAGCGCTTGCGGCCAGTTAGGTTGGGCTGGGCACAGTGCCAGATGCCGTGGTGGGCCACGGCCACTGTGCCGGCCTTGCAGACCATTGGCATCTGCCCAAGGAAGTTTTGATAGCGAGCGATATCCGACTCGCTGATGCGGCGATAGATACTGCCGGGAAGGAACATGGTGCCGCCCATCTCCCGCGGCGTGTCGTGGGCAAAGTAAAAGAGCTGGATGTCAAAGTGCAGCCGGGTGTCGATGATCGCGTCGGCGTGCCAAATCTGCCCGTGCTCGTGGTGAGCATCAACCGTATGCACGGCGTGGTGGTCGTAGAGCGGATTGGGGCCGACCAAGCTGTGAATGATCCCCTGTACGCTGGGCAGGCGCACGACTTGGCCGACCGCCGCATCGGTCCATAGCTCGGAGAGCGGCGCGCCGGCGCGGCCTCGTGGGACCCCGGCTTCCATCTCCGCGCACGCGGCGCGATTGATCTCATCGGGCACCAGTTCATCGAAACGCAAAAAGCCATCGGCCACGAACTGAGCCATTTGCTTGGTATTGAGCAAGTGATGCTTATCGACCATCGATTGCCTCCATCTTTTCGAGGATGTACTCGTATTTCAAATAGGATGTATTGTACTCCATGCCTGGATAGGCCGGGTACTGCTGAGGGAACTGAACCACCCTCCACCCATCCTGCATGGCCGCCACTACCGAAGCATAGGGCGGCACCTCGCTATCGCCACTGCTGGACCGCTCCTCGCCCGTGCCGTCGTAGAGCGACCAAGCCACGGTTTGGCTGTGCAAATCGGGAGAATGAGCGTAGAGCACCAATAATTTCTGTCGCAGCTCGGCCATAGCGTCCTCTCGTTAAGGGTATTCAATAATAGGACGCGGCACAGCCCCCGACAATGGGCCTCTCGCCCGCTCAGTTGCTCGAAAACTCGACCAACTGCCCGCCGCACTCGTCTTTCATTTTTTCCAAAGCTCTGTTCCGCAACTGCCGCACGCGCTCGCGGGTGACGCCCATGGACTCGCCGATTTCCTCCAAGGTCTTGGGCGCGCTGTCGTCGAGGCCAAAATAAGCGCGGACGATCTGAGACTCGCGGGTGTCGAGCACCTTCAGACAATCGGCCACAACCGCACGCATTTCCCCGTTGACGAAGCGCTCGTGCGAGCTGGGCTCGGCCGAGACAAAGGTCTGCGCAAACGTCATCTCGCCGTCGGCAAAGGCAGGGGCGTCTAAGGGCAGATCCGGCTGCCCCATCTCAAAGGCGTTGCGAATGCGCTCCGCCGAGAAATCGACGCAGGCGGCGATTTCCTCAACAGTCGGAGCACGCCCCAGCTCCTGGGCGAGGACATCGGCCTCCTTTTCGACCTTCTGCCGGTCGCTGACCCGGCTCAGCGGCGGGCGAGCAATTTTGCCGTGTTCGGCTAGGGCCCGGAGCATGGCTTGGCGAATCCACCACACCGCATAGGTGATGAACTTAAAGCCGCGCGTTTCGTCGAAGCGCTGGACCGCTTCCAACAGCCCGAGGTTGCCCTCGGAAATCAGCTCAATCAGCGAGAGACCACAGTCGTGGTACTCGCGGGCGACGCGAACCACGAAACGCAAATTGGCCTGTACCAGCGCCTGACGCGCCTCTTCGTCGCCTGCTTTGGCGCGCTTGAAGAGGGCGACTTCTTCCTCGCGACTGAGCGGCTCGGCATTTTTTATGTCGCGCCAGTAGAGATCGGTCGCCGAGTACATTGTTTCTTTATTATATGCGTTCATTTAAGTCCTCAACATTTTCAGAGATAACAACCTTTACATTCACGTTAAAGTTGAAGATAGAATACCAAGTGAACATGCGTAAATACTATCTTTTGACGCACCAAGAAGGCCAAACGTTCAATCCAAAGGCGTTCGGCGGCTCTTTTTTTTCTCGGAATGACGCCGCTTGCTGTCGAGACGATGCGCTTGGGCAGCGCGGCTAGGCTTGGTTTTTTCGCGTTCAGGCGGCTTCTTAAGTGCCTCGACGAGCAGGGCAGCCAGCTTGTTGAGGCAGTCGGCGCGATTGCGCCCCTGCGTACGAAAGCGCTCCGACTGGATCGACAGCGTACCTGTGCTGTTCAGCCGTGCGGCGAGCTTCTCGGCAATCTGCTGGCGCTGCTCGTCGCTGAGCACCGCACTGTGAACAAAGTCAAACTGGAGCTCGACGGCGGTATTGAGCCTGTTGACGTTTTGTCCCCCAGGTCCAGAACTGCGGCGAAACTTGAAGCGCAGCTCGGAAAGCGGAATGGAGAGCGTGGGCGAAACGTATAGGGTTTCCATAATTGGCGATAATCCCGAGCCTACAGGCTTAGGTTGTACGGCCTTAAAGACTTGAAGAGAACCTAATGCCTATTCTTTATTATGTCCCATAGCACACCCGCTATCACGTTTTCGCCAAGGAGATATCCTCTATGAAACGCTATACCGCGGCAATTGTCGGTTGTGGCTCCATAGGCAACGCCCACATGGAAGGCTACAATCTCGTGGACGAGGTCGAGGTGATCGCCGTCGCCGACCCGGTCGCCATGGCTCGCAAAACCTACGTGAACGAATACGGCATTCCTCAGGATTTTGAGACGGTCGAAGAAATGATGGAAAAGGCCCGGCCCGACATCGTCAGCGTCTGCACTTGGCACCTTTTGCATCCGGCACCCACCATGGCCGCGGCCGAGGGCGGTGCCCGCGCTGTCATCTGCGAAAAGCCCATGGCCATCGGCATGGCTGCGGCCGACTCCATGGTCGAAGCCTGCGAGGCGCACGGCACCAAACTGGTCATCAGCCATCAGCGCCGCTTTACCCCGGGGTGGGAAAAGGCCAAGGCACTAGTCGAAGAAGGCGCAATTGGCACGCCGGTCTTCGTCGCCAACAAGGTCGCCGACGGCCTGACCAACTGGGGCACTCACTCCATTGATGGCTCGCGCTTCGTGCTCGGCGACCCCCGCGCCCAATGGGTCATGGGCGCAGTCGAGCGCCGCACCGACCGCTACGAGCGCGATACCATGATCGAAGACGCCTGCATGGGTTTGGTCCACTTCGCCGGCGATCTCCAGCTTTTCATTCAGTCCGACCTCATGCGCGAGGGGGCTGGTGCCGGCCACTTTGAAATCCGCGGCAGCGAAGGGCTCTTATGGGTGAGCGAGACCCGGCTCCAGCTTATGAACGCCTCCTCTGGCGGCTGGCAGGAAGTCGATCTCGCGCTCGCCGAAGGCACCAAGGCCATTGGGGGCAACACCAACGCCGCCCAAGTCCGCGAACTCATCGCCTGTCTCGAAGGCCACAAGGCCGAGCACCGCAACGCGGGCACCACGGCCCGCGACACCGTGGAAATTATGATGGCCCTCTACGAATCGGCGCGCCGCAACCGCGTGATCCACCTGCCGCTGCAAGAAAAGGGCTATCCCCTACAACTCATGGTCGAAGAGGGCGGCCTGCCCGTGGAAGTCGAGGGCCGCTACGACATCCGCGGCTTTCTCAAACGCGACGGCATCGACGAGACGAGGTACAAAAAGCTCTGGGACGAGGGCATGGGGCACCACCAAATCATGCGCCAACTCCACGACGAAATGAACCCGCGTTGACCACGCCCGGACCGGGGCCACATATTGACATTCCTCAATCCCCCTTGTATTTTTTGCCCTCTTAAATTACGTGCCCGCCCAAGCGGGTGCCTTAAAAAGGAGCGTCGTCATCGCCAAGTTCCGCAGCACGCGCCGAGAGGCCGTAGCCAAGCTCAAGTCCGAGGACATCGACTACAAGCGCCTCGATGTCCTAGTCAAGTTTATCACGCCAACTGGCAAGATCGAATCGGCCCGGCGCACCGGGGCCACGCGCAAGCAGCAGACGCACGTCGTCCGCGCCATCAAGCGCGCCCGCTTTTTAGCCCTCGTCCCCCACACCATCGACGACACTCGTTGACCGAGCCAAGCGCGCCCAATGGCTGCCATAGGGCTGATTGAGACCCGCGGTCTCGTCGGCGTCATCGAAGCAGCCGACGCAGCCGTAAAATCCGCTCCGGTCGAGCTCCTCGGCATCAAGCGGGTCGGTGCCGGGCTGGTTTCAACGCACTTTAGGGGGGAGGTTGCCGCCGTCCAAGTGGCCGTGCAAGCCGGCGTCGAAGCCGCACGCAAGGTCAGCCAAGTAATTAGTCACCGCATCATTCCCGCCCCCCATTTAGACATAGAAAACCTGCTCCTGCGCCAGCCTCAGGCAGCCACCTCGCCAGCGCAACCACCCCCCGACGAACTAGAGGGTTTGCCGGTCGCCCGCCTGCGCCAACTCGTGCGCCAGCTACCCCATGCTCAACTCAAGGGCCGCCAAATTTCGCGGGCCAACAAAGAGACGCTCCTCCGCGAATTGCGCCGCGCCTCAACTCCAGACACTTAAACCATACGAGGTCTCAGTGGACAACCTGTGGAACAATCTCGTGAAAGGGCTACAAGAAGGCGCAATCGCCGCCGCCGACAAGGCCGGCGACCTGACCCGTCTAGCGCGTGCCCGGCTCGATATAGCCGCTGCCAAAAACCAACTCCACCGCACCCATGCCGACCTAGGGGCGCGGGTCCACCAGCTCCTCGAAGCCGGTGCCGACCCAGTGGCCGACGATCAAGTACAAGCGCTGAACCAACAGATCAAAGAACAGAGTGCCGCGCTTGCCGATTGCGAGGCGGCCTATGAGGCGCTGCAGAGTACGTTGCGTGCGGCTGGAGAGCGCAACGCCGATTAGAAGTATCTCCACGTCGCTAGTATGTAGATGTAGGGGCACTCCTTGTGGGTGCCCTTTTTTAGGCGGGTCAAGGGGCTAGCTGGAATATACTAACAGCCTATCGGCAGCAGCATTTGCGGGACTTCGCCGACCGTGCGGTCGGCGGATAGAAATTCACCGACCATGCCATTCGGTTCCGCGCTGTACTGAGCCACCAACGCCATGCCGTCGGCCTCGCCGGCAATTCCCGTAACTTCGTTTAGCAACAAGTCTTGTTCCTGAGCCGTCATTACTGGAAATCCGTAATGGCGGTTCGCGTACTTCAACGGGCCGTTTTCTGCCGTGCGTGCGGCCGCCCACTCTCTGTGCCGAGCTAGCCGGGCGCGATTGTACTCGTTGGCGGCAGGAGGTGTGGAGCGCAGCAGGTCTCGCGCGACCCGCACCAATGTATTGTCAATCTCCATGCCGACCGAGTTTCTTCCCGCTGTTAGGGCGGCTGCGAGTGTCGTTCCAGTGCCCGCAAACGGATCGAGCACCAAATCCCCTTTGACGGAAAACATGCAGATGAGCCGGTAGGCCAACTCGAAAGGAAAGGCCGCGCTGCGCTCGCGGGTTGGTGCATCGACAAGCCCTTGTGAGGCTCCCTTTACGTCGAACCACACGTCCGAGAACCAGACGTTGCGCTCCTCCCAAAAGAAGGCACTCTCTCGACGGTTGGCTTTCTCGGCAGCCGTTGTGAAGGTTCGCCGCCGCCCTTTTCTAAGCACGAGGATGTACTCGTGCTCGTAGGTCACATACGCTCCTACGGGCAGCATCCCAGATCCCATAAATTTGTTGGGTGCGTTGGTCTGTTTGCGCCAGAGTATATCGGGCAAAGCGGCAAAACCTTGGTCGAGAAAGCTGCTCAGTATGCGGGAGTGATTGGAGTAGAGCTGGAAGTCGCCATCCATGGTTCGGGTGGCGTCGCCAATGTTGACGCAAGCAATGGCCCCCGACTTCATAACGCGGCTGCACTGCATCCACACTGCATCGAGCAACTCGTGCATGAGCGCGAAAGCGGCCCGTCCATTGCCACACGACAGTTGCTTCCCGATGCGGCCGTCTTGGAGCGCGAAAATCCCATCCCACATTTCCACCATCGGATAGGGCGGCGAGGTGACGATCAAATCGACCGATTCATCCGCGATTCCGGCCATGGACTGGGCGGGGCCGCATATCAATTTAGCGGTGGTCTGCATTGGTTCTATTCTCTATAGAAGTGTTGAGCGCACCCTGTTCTGACGCTTAGAAGTCAAACGAGAAGGTAATCCCGTTTTTCTTTTTTTCGTAAATCACCAATTTCCCTTGGAGCTCCTCGCCAAGCATGTCCTTGGTAGAGTAAGTCGATGGCTTGATCGAGATCGCTGTATCGCCGATGAAGCCGTCTATCCCTTGCGATTCCTCGGCCGGGGTTGATAGACGGTACGTAGCTCCTTTGTATTCTGCGATCTTGGACAGAATGGCCTCTTCAAAGCACAAGCCGACAAACGTCTTCACCACGACGAGGTCCTCGACCCACTCGCGTACCATAGCTTTGTCAATCTGCTGAATAGCTGACTGAAGCTTTTCTACCATTGCATAGACCTTATCGGTCGCGTCATCCAACGCCTCCGGCTTTTTCCCTCGGTACCAAACGTCCCACTCGCGAAAGGACTTCCCCGCGAATTCGCGGAATAGCTCGGTCATCTGTCCGACGACCTTGGGCCTTGTACCCTGTGCATTCTGATTGGCGAGGTTCATGATCTGAGTGGTGTACTTGGGAAACTCAGGCGACCTTCCCGACACGGCTGCTGCAAGTTCTGCATTGTTGAGTTGGAATTTGGGCATTGCGTCGCTCCTCAAGGTTTTTAACTCGCTCTATATGCCTAGTGCAGGCTAGCTTTCCTCGGTAAAGTAGTTTTCGTCCAGTTTTTTCACGTCATATATGATTTCGGAAACCACGCCGACGCCGTGATTTATCATCAGACGGGCCAGTTCCTCACCGTCTATTAACCGGATAAACTTGCTGCCCTGAGATATAGATTTCGCCCTTTCTCGAGCACTTTTACTGAAAGTTGACGAGGTGATAAACACGCCCTTGTTTGCCCCTTCCCCATCAAGGCTGCCGGAGAAGTTGCGGATCTCAGGTTCGCCAACTTGGCTTTGCCAGCGTTTCGCCTGGATGTACATCTTTTCAAGCCCCAAGGCATCCTGATTGATGATGCCGTCTATGCCGCCATCGCCGCTTCGTCCAACCGTCTCCCCTCGGCCATAGCCCATTTTCTCGAGCAAACGGACTACCAACCGTTCAAAATCGGCGGGCGATACCCTTTTCACCCTCTCCAATAGCTCTTCGGCAAGTCTATCACTCAACTCCCGATAAAGCACCGCAATTTGCTCATCGGGGGTACTATCTTCAGAGGCAATGCCGACTTCATCGTTGGCAGCAATGTCCGGTGAGTCAGCATCATCTCCGCCCTGTCGCACTGCATCTAAGTTTTTCCATCGCAATGAACGCAGATCGTCCGCGCCTGTTGTGAGTTGTTCTTTCCCCTGTGGGGTAATTTGGATGTGCCCACGCGAAGGAGACTGCAAAAAACCGGCTTTTTTCAGATAGGAGAGTGCCCAAGACACGCGATTTTCCAACCTCGTTTGTCCTCCCGACGGCACCTTCTCCAATACGTCATCATCCGTCAACGAGAACCGCTCAATCACCTTCTCCCTGATATACTGCTTGGGCACTACGTCTTCTTTTGCGCCATCCGCTATTTCGAGAATTGGCCGATGCAGTTCTCTCTGACTTGGAACAGCCATGTTTTGAATAATCTCCCTTCCGGTTTAAGCCGAATACGCGCTGTCTTAATGGAATCACTTCAGACCACCGCGGCGGTCCGTCTTGTACAATTCATCGCAACTTATTGGCCAAAACTGCTTGCCGCAATCCAGCCCCGTTGATTGCGGCGGCTCCATATCGTATCCTTTCGGCAACACCCCCGCACAAGGAGGACACCCATGGCCACACCCCGCATCGACGACCGCGACTGGTCGGCCCTCACCACCGGCCAGCGCATCCGCCAACTCGAAGTCGAGGGCTACCTCGTCTTGCCCGACCTGCTCGAAGCCGACCACGTCGCCCGCCTCAAAGCCATCACCGCTACTTTCGAGACCAAGGCCGTCGATTACAGCAAACGCCAGCGCGGCCGCAGCAACATCCAATTCGACGGCGGCGAAATCACCGCCCTGCTCGGCCACCCGCCGACGCTCGCGTTCCTGCGCGAGCTTTTGGGCGACGAAGTGATCTTCATGCACTACGGCTATGCTCGCTCCGAACCCGGCCATCCCGGCATCAGCCTCCACGCCGATGGCCAACCCTACGGCTCCAAAATTTTCGGCTTTGAAGGCTCGTGCCCAGTGTTGATACGGGTGCTCTACTATCTCGACGACCTCATACCAGAAGTCTCGCCCTTCCGCGTGGTGCCGCGCTCGCACCTGTGCCTGCACACCGACGCCAACCCCTACACGCGCTACAAATCCCACCCCGAAGAAGTCATGGTTCCCTGCAAGGCCGGTTCTGCCGTGCTCATCCACCACCGCGTCTTCCACGGCAACTTCCCCAACGTCGGCACCTATCCGCGCGAAATGCTGGCCATCGCCTACCGACCCGCTTGGGCTGGGCCGGTTGACGAAATCAGCCCTTGGAGCGAGGAAGACCTCCAGACCTTGCCCAACGAAATTCGCCCACTCTTCGCCGACCGCAACACGCGCCACTGGGACTACCACGGCGGCAACAAGCCCCCGAATATGGCCTCGGCGGCTCCGGGCATGGATCCCAGCCGCTGGGAGCGCACCTAACGCTACCGAGTGAACACTGTCCCCCGCACGTAAGACCCTTCCTCGGAAGCTAAAAACGCCAGCACCCGCGCCACCCCCATTGGGTCCCCCAGCACGGCGTTCCGCTTTGCTTCCTCTGGGTCGCGGCCTGCGACCTCTGCCGCCTGCGCTATATTCTCCAGCTTCAGCGGCGTTGCAATCCCCCCGGGGCAAATCACGTGCAAGCGCACCCCCTGAGGCCCCAACTCGCTTTCGAGCTTGTAGTGCAACCCGTGCTGCCCAGCCTTGCTCGCTGCATAGGCATAGGACGAGGACCCGCCCCGCACCCCCGCTCCCGAGGCGATGATCAGCAGCACGGACTTGCCGGCTGCCGCCAAGAGCGGCGTCGCGTATTTGGCCGAGAGGAAGGTGCCCTTCAGGTTGGTGTCGAGCGTCGCGTCCCAATCCTCCTCCGACAGCTCCTCAATGGTCTTGTACGCCCCCGTCAAGACCCCGGCCGCGAGAACGGCCACATCGAGGCGGGCGGTGTGCTCTCTGATCTGCGCGACCGACGCGGCTACGCTCTCTTCCAAACGCACGTCCGTGGCGTAGAAATGCGCTTGGCCTCCTGCGGCCTCAATTTGCGCCACGGCGGCTTGGCCCTCCGCCGCGTTGTAATCCACGATGTGGACGCGCGCCCCTTCGCGGGCGAAGAGCACGGCCGTGGCCCGGCCAATGCCGGTAGCTCCGCCGGTTACCAACGCATCTTTGTTTGCTAGTTTCACGCTTACCTCCCTCTATTGCGTGCGGCGACGCGGCAATAGTTGCCGATATATCGCCATGGGGTATTTTCTACGAGTGATCTGTTCAAATCTCGCCACATGACCATCAATCGCCAACTCGCCGCCTGGCTCCTTGCTGTCTCGGCCCTCATCGTCGTCCTCGTGGCGTACGGGGGCTGGGTGCGCCTGACCCGCTCGGGCCTATCCATCGTCGAGTGGAACGTCGTCACCGGCGTCGTTCCGCCGCTGAGTGCTGCGGCTTGGGAAAGCGAATTCGCCAAGTACCGGCAGACGCCCGAATACCAACTCGTCAACTATGGCATGAAGCTGGATGAATTCAAGTTTATCTACTACATGGAGTTCGGCCACCGCTTGCTCGGCCGGCTGGCCGGGTTGCTCTTTGTGGTGCCCCTGCTCTATTTCCTCTGCCGCCGAGCCATTCCCCGCGCCCACATACCGACCTATCTAGGCATTGGCCTGCTTTTCGCCCTCCAAGGCTTGGTGGGCTGGCTGATGGTCAAAAGCGGCCTAGGCGACCGGCCGCAAGTAAGTCCCCTGCGCTTGACCTTGCACCTTTGTTGCGCCCTTGCCCTTTTGGCCGCTTGCCTCTGGCAGGCCCTCGGCTATCTGTCGTCTGCGGCCGAGGCCCGGCCGGTGCCCCGCACCACCCGCCGCCTTTGCACTTGGCTGTTTGCGGCTGTCTGCCTCCAGATAGCCGCTGGCGGTCTAGTGGCTGGGCACAAAGCCGGCCACCTGTCGGATACCTTCCCCAAAATGTTCGGGGTTTGGGTCCCGGTTGGGATGTGGTCTATGCAGCCGCCGCTCGTAAACCTGCTCGCCAACGCCACTACTGTCCACTTCCAACACCGCTTCTTTGCCTTTGCGGTCCTCGGGCTGGCACTCGCACTATGGGTGGCCGCCCGCCGCACGGCCCTAAAAACTGGGGCCGGCCTAATCCTCTGCTTGGTAGTGATTCAGATCGGCTTGGGGATCGGCACTGTCGTCGCACACGTGCCCTTGGCCTTGGCCTCGCTGCATCAAGTAGGGGCCGTGGGCCTGTTCGCTGCCGCGCTTTTCCTCTGCCACCGCTCGTACAGAGGTTAGACCGCTTCATAGCGGTTGATGATCTCGGTTTCGACCGCGCTGTCGGCCGCGATTCGGCGCGCCGCAAGCGCGATCCGATGCTCGGGGTTTAGGGCTTCCCAGAGGCGGGCGGGTGCGTCGGCGAGGGGCAACAGGTAGGGAACTCCAGAAAACGAGGGCAGCGGGTCGCCATCTGAGTCGTACGTGGTAATGGCGTAACCGTAGCCCGGCTCGACGCAGTCAAAGCGGAAGAAGTGGCTTTCGCTGCGCTTGGGGTCAAACGGGCTGGCTTTGAGTATCGCGAGCCAAGCTTCATCGGCTTCCAAATCGACATAGCCCGCTATGCGCGGCGTGTAGTTGGGCGGATCCGGCTCGTGTAGCCAGCCAGCCAAGCTCTCGGCAAAACTGCGGCCGGCGGCAAAACCCTCGTGTATGGCGTCGGTATGGACCCCATTGGAGACAATGCTGCGCCGAGCGCAAACTCGCATGGCGTTGTAAATGATGAGCGTGGGGTCGCTCAACTTCGCGGGATCGGCCGCTTCGGTTCGGAGTATATCGCCCTCGGCCACGAAGATGCGGTTGCGGCTGTTGGGACTGCGCCCCGCGATCCAGTAAACCTGCATCCAAGTCCCCTCCGCAGCCCGGCCGATTACAATGCCGCGGCCTACGTAGGGGTTTTCGGCCAGCCGTTGTTGCAAGTTGGCCGCAGCCCGTTCTCGCACCGCCCTTTTTGGCACCATGCCGCATAGTATAGGACAACGCTACGCTCGGCAAAAGAGCGACAGCACTCGCCTTTTGGCACCAAATAAAAAGGCCGGTTCCTTTTCTCGACGGAGAATACCGAGAAAAGGAACCGGCCTGAACGAGGCGCAGCCGAGGCGACCTACTTGCTGCGCTTTAGCACTGGTAGGCCGTTTTTGCTCTCAGACACCTCATAGCCAGCCGGCACCGCGTCGAGAGCACCTTCCTTCTCGGTTTTAGAAAAGAAGTAAATCGTCTGCGAGTTTCCGTTTTTGAGGGTTGTGGTCCGAGAGTGCAGAATATACGCGACCCCCTTGGAATTCGTATGCGAAAAAGCCATAGCATCTCCTTACGTGCAATCTCGTGCAATCTAGAGGAAGCATAGAAGTCGAACGGCAACGCACGACTTCTCTCTGAGTAGGGGAGTCTTTCTCCAAAAAAAGACCATCTGCCCAAAATCGCAACTACTTTTATCGCCCCTCGTCTTGGGCCAGCACTGCCGCCAAGACGGCTCTTGACTAAGAGCAACCCATAGCGTAAAATATACATTTTCTATACGTAGAGACTTACAGCCAAGGTGTTAGGAGCAGTAGATGAACAATTTCAGCGTCGAGGTCAGATCGGACGAACCCTTTGAAAAGGCGCTGCGGCGCTTTACGTCCAAAACCCGCAAAGCCGGCTTATTGCGCGACTTGAAAAAGCGGCGTTTCTATACCAAACCCTCGGTCCAGAAGAAGATCAATCGCCAAAAGAGCATCCGCCGGCAGCAGAAGGCCATTCGCATGGCCGAGGTCGGCTTCGTACGCGGCGTACGCGGGACCGGTGGGCGTAGCGCACGCGGGGCCGATAGGCGCAGCCCGCGCTAGGTCTTTTTTGTAAGCCAACCCTGTTGGTCGGCGTCCTTAAGGCCAGCTTGGAACGCTCAGTTCAACGCAATTAGCAACCGAAGGGAGGTAACCTTCATCATGTCCGAACGTCAAAGTGGATCCGTTAAGTGGTTCGATAGTTCCAAGGGGTTTGGTTTTATTCAGCGCGAAGGACAAGACGACGTCTTCGTCCATTACAGCGCGATTCGCGGCGATGGTTTCCGCTCCCTAGAGGAAGGTCAGCGGGTGGAATTTGAAACGGTCGCTAGCCCCAAGGGCCTCCAAGCCCGAGACGTGGTCGTCATCAGCGCGGCCCCTCAAACCGAAACTCCGCAATAATCCCTCAGACAAACGCGAAAAGCGCGGGGCCTTCGGGCACCCGCGCTTTTTTTGTGCCAACTTTGTGCCAACTCAGTCTAGTGAGTCTGGAAAAACTCCACGACTTCGCCGTTGGGTCCTTTGAAAAAGGCGACTGTCACGTTCAGCCGGTCCAGCTTCACATCCTTGGGTTCGACCGTAATCTCGCATCCAGCCGCTCGCACCCGCGCAGTGGCGGCGCGGGCGTCTGTAACCGCCAAGGCAAAGTGCGTCACCGGATCGTTGGGGCTTTCGGCCCCGAGCGTGGGTGATTTGGCCGTGGGGGCGAAGAGTTCGAGGTGGCTTCCGTCGCCCGCATCCAAGAGCGCGATCTTGCGCTCGGGCGAACCAAATTCGGCGACGACCTCCATGCCCAGCACATCTCGGTAAAAGCACAGCGAAGTTTCCCAATCGCGCGTCTGCACGGCTACGTGGTGCATCCCACAACCGGCGATTATAGCGTTTTTGTCTCCCACGGGCATCGACGTTCTTCCTTTCCTTGCTTTAGTGAAACTGCCTAAGAGGCCGCCAAGCGCGCGAAACGCGAACTCGTCTCCTCCAAGTCGAATCCGCACACGGCCTTGTTTCCCGTGGCGACCTGCCCGACCACGTCCAGTTAAAGCAGATGGAAGAAGATATAGGCCGCCAGCCCAGTGCCGGCTACGGCACCGCCGTAGCAGAAGTAGTGAATGGGAAGGATCAGCTTTCGCACCCCGAACTCGTGGAGCATGAAGCGGATGCGGTGCGCCGCGTGGTAGAGAGGTAGGACGGCCACGACGAAAAAGAACACTTTGGCCAACGGCTGGCCGAACAACTCGCGCATGGCCTCATATCGGCTCACTTCCGCGCCGATCAAGCCCAGCGGCTCGGCCAGCCCGGTGAAGTAGATCAGCACCGGGATCAGCATGGCGGCCACTACGCCGCCAGCGGAAAACAGGCTCCACCAGAAAGGTTCGGTTTTGTCTCGTTTGTAGCTCATAGCTATAGCGCGTACAGGAAAATGCAGCCGACGGCCGCCGACACGAGGAAAAACCCGACGAAGGCACCAGCCGTTACCAATTTGGGCGGCACGGTAAACGCACCCATCCGCACGACTTGGACTCGGCCCATTACCCCCAGCCAAGTGATCGTGTGGTAGAGGGCAAAGACAAACGCAACCGCGTAAAAGGCCACAAACGCCGGCATCTTCAGTGCGGAGCGACAATCCGCATACGCCTCCGGCCCCTTGGCCAGCGCAAAGAGTTGGTAGAGGAAGAGGAGGACGAAAACGGCGATGAAGACGCTGCTCAATTCACGCATCATAAACAGGAAGTAGCGACGGCTCTTCAGCCACCAAGCCGGAGATAGCTTTGGCTTGTAGGTTTCGTACGACTGGCTCATTTGTCCCCCCAAGGCATGAGAAAGGATTTGAACCAATTGGTGGTAGTCTCGAGCTTGGTGCGCTGGATGGCGGCGGCCGGATCGACGTCCTTGGGACAGACCACCGAGCATTCGCCGATAAAAGTACATTCCCAGATACCCTCACTGCTAGCGGCAACGACCGTGCGCTGGGCGTAGCCTTCGTCGCGCGAGTCGAGGTTGTAGCGGTAGGAAAGCGCGAGGGCCGCTGGGCCGACGAAGACGTCTTCCAGCCCATAGACGGGACAAGCCGCGTAGCACAGCAGGCAGTTGATGCACTGGCTAAACTGCTTGAACTCCTTTAGCTCCGCCGGCGACTGCAAATACTCGCCTTCGGCGACCGGCTTGTCTTCTTCGCGAATGATCCACGGCTGTACCGCTTTGAGCTTGGCCATGAAATCTTCTATATCGACGACCAAGTCGCGGACGATTGGGAAGTGGGCGAGGGGTTGGACCACCAACTCATTCGGGTAGTAGTCCTTGAGGAAGGCCGCGCAGGTCAACTTAGGCTCGCCGTTGACCATCATGCCGCACGAGCCACACACGCCCATCCGACACGACCAGCGGTACGAGAGGGTGCCGTCGATGTGGTCTTTGATGTAGTTGAGCGCGTCGAGGACGACCCAGTCCTCCTGATAGGGAACCTCGTAAACCTGCTCGGTGGGTGCGTCCTCCTGTTCGGGTCGGAAGCGGGCCACCCGGATGCCAATGGTCTTGTCGCTCATAGCTCCTCTCAGTCAGTAGGTACGCTCTTGGGGCTGCCAGCGGGTAATGACAACGTCTTGGTATTCAATGCGCGGCTCGCCATCGGTGCGATGCGCCAAGGAGTGGCTGAGGAAGTTGTCGTCGTCGCGCTCCTCGTAGTCCGTGCGCGAATGCGAACCGCGAGACTCCCGGCGCAAACGTGCCGAGTGGGCCACGGCCTCGGCCACGTCGAGCAGCGAGCCCAGTTCCAAAGCGGCGGTCAGTTCGGTGTTGAAGACCGATGAGCTATCGTCAACCTTAATGCGAGTATAGCGTTCCTTGAGCTTGGGAAGCTCGGCGCAGGTCGCTTCTAGGCTCTCCTGTTCTCGATAGATGCCCGCTCCTTGCTCCATCGTTTTCTGCAGATCCGTGCGAATGTCGGCAATTCGCTCGCTGCCTTTGCTTTTGAAGAACGCATTTTCAATCTGCTGCCACTCGTCGTCGGCCATCTGCTCCAAGCTGCTGTACGGCGGTGTCTTGGCCTCCGCGGCGTACTCGGCCGCATACCGGCCGGCCCGAGCACCGAAGACCAAAAGCTCGGACAGCGAGTTGGAGCCGAGGCGATTGGCCCCGTTGATGGTGACACAGGCTGTTTCCCCGGCTGCGTACAGGCCCGGAATCGGCGTCGCCGTAGTAATGTCGGTGTGAATACCGCCCATCATGTAGTGGACCACCGGGCGCACGGGCACCGGCTCGTACACGGGATCGATGCCCACGTAATTTTTGGTCAACTCGCGCACGAAGGGGATGCGTTCGTCGATTTTCTTTTCGCCCAAGTGCCGCAAATCAAGATGGACATAGGTCCCGTACGGGCCGGAAAAGACCCGACCGGCGCGCTCCTCGTGGACGAACGCCCGCGAAACCATGTCGCGCGGGCCTAATTCCATCTTGTCGGGCAGGTACTCGCTGAGGTAGCGGTCGCCCTTGTTGTTGATCAGGTAGCCGCCCTCGCCGCGCGATGCCTCGGTCATCAGGATGCCCGTGCCCGGCAGCCCGGTGGGATGGTACTGCACAAATTCCATGTCCTTGAGTGGACAGCCCGCTCGGTAGGCCATGGACATGCCGTCGCCGGTCTTGATGGCGGCGTTGGTCGTAAAGGGAAAGATGCGCCCGCCGCCGCCCGTGCAGATGATTACGGCCTTGGCGGGAATCGCCTGCATAGCACCTGAGCGCACGTTGATCGCTGCCACACCGCAAGCCGCGCCGTTGTCGTTGAGCAGCAGCCGAGTCCCGAACCACTCGTCGTAGCGCTGGATGCGGTCGTACTTGAGCGAAGTCTGGAAAAGGGCGTGAAGCATGTGGAAACCGGTCTTGTCGGCCGCGTACAGGGTGCGCTTGACCGACATGCCGCCGAAAGCGCGCACACTGATCCGCCCGTCGTCGTCGCGGCTCCAAGGGCAGCCCCAATGCTCCAATTGAATCAGCTCGTCGCGGGCTTCCTTGACGAAGACCTCGACTACGTCTTGGTCGGCGAGGAAGTCGCTGCCCTTGATGGTGTCGAAGGCATGGGAGTCGAAACTGTCGTCTTCGCGCAGCACCGCCGCGGAGCCGCCCTCGGCTGACACCGTGTGGCTGCGCATAGGGTACACTTTGGACACCAAGCCGACGCTGAGGTTCGGATCGAGCTCGACAGCGGCAATCGCCGCCCGCAGACCCGCGCCACCGCCGCCTACGATTAGTATGTCGTGTTTGGGTACATTCACGGGAAAATCTGCTTAGGTAATGGTGTGTTGCGAAGGAAAAAATTAAACCATATCGCCGAGAGGAGCAACTGCCTAGCGCAGCTAGATTAGGCCGGGGCATACAGTGCCCGCAACCGGGTCACTTCGCGCGGTGTGGCGCGCCACGCCGGGCCGGATTCGCAGCGCAGGGCATAGCCCAGCGGCGTGAGTTGTTCGACCTCAAGAAAAAAGTGGTCCTGCCCCTTGTGAATGCAGTCCATCACTTTGTCGTCAGCCGCTGGGTTGCGCTGGATGCGTGCTCTAACCGTCAAGTCCGCTCCCTTGTCCAACAGGTACTCGAAGGTCTCCCAGCCCGTTCCTTGGTTGGCACCAATGGCGTGGAAGATGGGCGTCTGGCCGCCCACGCCGTTGCGGCCGATCTCGACGCGGGCATTCAAATCGGCACCGCGCCTCAGCAGCAGGCGCACGGCATCCAACTCGTGATATTCGACCGCCACGTGCAGCAGGGTAGCACCTCGCAGCGTGAGATGGTCGCCATAGTCGAGCCAGAAGCGCACCGCGACCAAGTCGGGACAGCGCTCGAGGCGCTGCTCCAATTGGTCCAGCCGGCCTCGGTGGATATCCATCGTCGGCCCATCCTCAAAGGTGGCCCCCACTTCGATGAGCGCTTCGACGCAGGCGTGCAGATGGGCGGGGGGCGAGCGGTGGTACGTCTGCAAAAGCCCGTAGAGGACTCGGCAGTCCCAGCCTTCGTTGTATGCGTCGTCGGGGTGGACGCCCAGCTTTAGCAGGCGCTGTATATGGTCTAAATTGTGGGCCTCGCAGCACCCAAAGAGCGCTCCGTTCAATTCGCGCAAATCGGCACCGAATTCGACCAACAAGCGCATGGCGTCCAAGCTAGCGGCGATGCGGTCGGCGTACTGCAAGGGGGTATCGCTCTGCCCGTTTGCGCATTCGATGCGCTGGTGCATCAGGTGCGGGTGCTGGCGCAGCAAAGCCGCCAAGGCGTCTAATTCGCCCTCGTCAAGGGCCTTTTGCAAGTCAGTGCTATTCATAGCCGTACTCTCTAACTGCGTCTTCGTCAAAGCCCATAAAGTGCGCCAGCTCGTGTACCAAGGTCGTTTCTACCTCCTGCGCCAGCTCGGCCCGCTCGGGAAAGTCCTCCTCCAAAGGCCCCTGATAGAGCGCGATTACCGGCGGCAGGTCTCCGCTGTCTTCGAGGCGGCGCTCGGGCAGGGGCGTACCCGTAAAAAGTCCGTAGAGCACTTCCTCTGGATCGCCGGTGATCTCCTCGACCAGCTCGGGGTCGGGCCAGTCCTCGACGACGATGGCTAGGTTGTCCAGCGCTTGGCGGAACTCCTCCGGCAGGCGCTGGAGTGCCCTTTCCACCAGCTTCTCAAACGCACGGCGGCGCACGGCAATGCTACCAGTCTGCGACGCTGCCGTCGTTTTCGTAGTAGTATTCGCCGCCTAATTCCTCTGTGTACTCGATCGCCTTTTCCGCCTCGGACTCGATCAGGTCAAACCCCAACCCCGGCTTGGTCGGCAGCTCGATGTGGCCGTCAATCACCTGCCAAGGCTCGACGAGCAGCCCTTCGCCCAACCCCTCGTCAATCTGTTCCTGGACGAGGAAATTGGGCACCACCGCATCGACCTGCATACAGGCGGAAAAGGCCACCGGGCCGATGGCGCAGTGCGGCATGATGTGGATGTAATAGACCTCGGCCATATTGGCGATCTTTTTTAGTTCGGTGATGCCTCCCGCGTGCGATCCGTCGGGCTGGATATAGGAGACGGCCTGCTTTTCAAAAATCTCCCGGAATTCCCAGCGCGAGAGCAGGCGCTCCCCTGTGGCAATGGGGAACGGCACGTGGTCGGAGACCTCCTTTAGCGCATCGACATTTTCTTGGGGGATTGGCTCTTCGACGAACATCGGCCGCATCCCCGCGAGCCGGCCACACACTTCAATCGCCAGCCCCGGCGTCATCTTGCCGTGGAAGTCGAAGCATAGCTCTACCTCGTCGCCGACCCATTCGCGCATGGTATAGGCGTCTTTGACGAATGCGTCGATCCGCGCCGGTGGCTCGTGGGCACGCCACCGGCCCCCCGGCCCCGTCTTAAAAGCCGTGTAGCCTTTCGCCAACAGCATGTCGAGGCGCGCCCGCGCCGCCGCGAGTGCCTCGTCGGTCTGGCCGTGGATGCCCCAGTGCGCGTACACGCGAATCCGGTCGCGCACCGCACCGCCCAAGAGCATATAGGCGGGGACATTGTAGTGCTTGCCGGCGATGTCCCACAGCGCCTGATCGATGCCCGACAGTGCGCTCATCAGCACATTGCCACCGCGGAAAAAGGCCGAGCGATACACGTGCTGCCAGTGGTGCTCAATGCGGAGCGGATCCTTGCCGACGAAGTACTCGGCCAACTCTTCCACGGCCGCCCAAGTGCTCTTGGGCTTGCCCTCTAGGGTCGTTTCGCCCCAGCCGACCAAGCCGTTGTCCGTGGTAATTTTGACCAAGCGTTGGCGCGGGCGCGGGAAAAACTGTTCGACCTTGGCGATCTTCACCGTCTAGTCCTTTCGTTAGTGGGCCTCGCGCGTTACAACGGCACTGGACTTGCCGACCAAGAAGTCGAAGTCAACTCCTTTGTCGGCCTGCATCACGTGGTCGATATAGAGGCTGACGTAGCCCCGGGTATCGTGGGGCACGGGGGGCTGCCAAGCCGCACGGCGGCGCGCCAGTTCCTCGTCCGACACGTCTAGGTGCAGCCGCCGGCCCGCCACGTCGAGCTCGATCACGTCGCCATCGCGCACCAGCGCCAGCGAGCCGCCAATGGCCGCTTCGGGGGCCACGTGCAGGATTACGGTGCCGTAGGCCGTGCCGCTCATGCGGCCATCGGAAACGCGCACCATGTCTCGGACGCCCTTTTTTAGCAGCTTCTTGGGCAATCCTATATTGCCGACCTCGGCCATGCCTGGATAGCCAACCGGCCCGACGTTTTGCAGCACCAGTACACTCGACTCATCCACGTCCAAATCGGGGCTGTCGATCCGTTGGTGATAGTCCTCAATCGTCTCAAAGACCACCGCTGGGCCGCGGTGCTGCATCAGTTCGGGCGAGGCGGCCGACGGCTTGATGATCGCCCCGTCCGCGCAGAGGTTGCCCCGGAGCACGGCCAAGCCCGCGGCCTCGATCAACGGCTCGCTTAGCGGCGCGATCACGTCGCGATTGTAGCAGACTGCCCCGGCGACATTCTCGCCGAGCGACTTGCCCGTCGCCGTCAAAGCGTCTAGATGCAGGGAATCCTTCAACTCCTCGATCACCACCGGCAAGCCACCGGCGTAATAGAAATCCTCCATCAGATACTCGCCCGCGGGCATCAAATTGACCAATAGCGGCAGCTCGCTGCCGAGGCGGTCGAAGTCGTCCAAGGACAACTCAATGCCGACGCGCCCGGCGAGGGCCAGCAAATGAACGACGAAGTTAGTCGAACCACCGATAGCCGCGTTGACCTTGATGGCGTTCTCAAAAGCCGCGCGCCCGAGGATATTGGACATTTTGAGGTCTTCGCCCACCATCTCGACGATGCGCGACCCGGCCAGATGCGCCAGCACCTTGCGCCGCGAGTCCGGGGCCGGGATCGCCGCACCACCCGGCAGGGTCATGCCGAGCGCTTCGACCATACAGGCCATCGTCGATGCCGTGCCCATCGTCATGCAGTGCCCATCCGAGCGCGTCATGCCGTCCTCGGCCAGTCCGAATTCTTCGCGCGTCATCTTCCCGGCGCGAAAGTCCTCGCTGAACTTCCACACGTCCGTTCCCGAACCAATATCGCTGCCGCGGTACTTGCCGTTGAGCATGGGGCCGCCGGGCACGGCAATCGTCGGCAAATCAACGCTGGCCGCCCCCATCAAGCACGCCGGCGTGGTTTTGTCGCACCCGGTCAGGAGCACCACGCCGTCAACCGGGTTGGCGCGAATGCACTCCTCCACATCCATGCTCGCCAAGTTGCGGAAGAGCATAGTCGTTGGGCGCATGATCGGCTCGCCCAGCGAGGTGACTGGGAATTCCACCGGCAACCCCCCAGCTTCGTACACGCCGCGCTTGACGGCTTCGGCCAAGTCGCGGAAGTGGATATTGCACGGCGTCAGCTCGGACCACGTGTTGCAGATGCCGATGACCGGGCGGCCATCGAATTCGTGCTCGGGCAGGCCGCGCTTCATCCAGCTCCGGTGAATGAACCCGCCTTTGTCCTCGCGCCCAAACCAGTCGGCGCTCCTCAGTTTCCCTTGATCTGCTGCCATTGATTCTCCCCTGCTTTTATTGTTGCACCCCAGCGGCGAAAAAATCAATCTAGGCGATCTCCTCGCTCCCGCAATACATTAGTATAAGGAGTTGGTTTCTAACCTCTTGCGATTATGCGATTATTGGGTAACATGGTAAGTTCGACTCGAACCCACCTTTGGGCGACGATATGAATCTCAAACGCATTGCCGTCATTGGGGCCGGCACTATGGGGCGCGGCATTGCCCAAGTTCTGGCCCAAGCCAACAGGGAGGTACTGCTCTACGACGCAGATCCCTGTGCCCGCAAACAAGGGCTGGCCAGCATCGCCGTACGCCTGCGCCAACAAGCCGCCAGCGAAGCGGCCGTCGCCGCGCTGCGGGGAATTGACCAACTCGCCGACATCGGCACCGCCGACATGGTCATCGAAGCTGTGCCCGAACGCTTAGACCTCAAGCTCGCTGTCTTTGCCCAACTCGGACGAGGTTCCAAGCCAGAGGCTATCCTCGCCAGCAACACTTCTGGCCTAGACATCAACGCTCTCGCCGCCGCGGCCGGTCGGCCAGACAAGGCAATTGGCATGCACTTCTTCAACCCGCCTCCGATCATGCCCCTAATCGAAGTGGTGCGCGCAACTGAGACTTCGGACGGGACCTTTGCCGCCATCATGGCCTTGGCCCAAGACTTAGGCAAAACTCCCCTCGCGGTCGCCAATAGCCCCGGTTTTGCGGTCAATCGCATCCTCTTTCCCATGATCAATGAGGCCATCTACGCCCTCGCCGAAGGCGTGGCCAGCGCCGAAGACATCGACCGGGCAATGGTGCTGGGAGCGAGCCATCCCCTAGGCCCGCTGGCCTTGGCCGACTACGTCGGACTCGACGTAACCTTGGATATCCTCGAATCGTTTGCCCAGCGTCTAGGCACTTCCAAATACCGCCCCTGTCCCCTGCTGCGCGAGATGGTCGCGCAGGGCGCGTTGGGCCGCAAGACGGGTCGGGGGTTTTTCTCCTACCCGTGAACGGGCTGCTGATGTTGCGCCTCCTTATCTTCTTGTGCCTCCTCGCCGCCTGTAGCTGCTCAATCCGCTCGGCCCCGCGTTATACCGCCGACTCCGCGGATTCGGACAGCGTGGTGCGCGAACTCAAAAAACGCCGCCGCGCCAGCCCCAGCCGCCTCGCTCGCGTCGTCGAAGGCTATCTCGGCGTACCCTACAAGTGGGGTGGCACCACCCGCGCTGGCATGGACTGCTCGGCCTTTACCCGCGCCGTTTTCCGCCAGACTTATGGCATTGAATTGCCCCGCACCTCTAGGCAGATATACCGCGTCGGCCGCACCGTCAGCCGACGACAGGATCTCAAACCAGGAGATCTGGTTTTCTTCAGGAATACCTTCTCAGGACGGGGCGTTTCCCACGTTGGGATTTATATCGGCAAGGGGCGCTTCGCCCATGTGGGCATAAGCACCGGCGCGACCATTACCGCGCTCGACCACCCTTATTTTCACCGCCGCTATGTCGGTGCTCGGCGCGTCGAGCGCTGACGTGTCCATCCGCCTGCTGCTGCTCGCCAGTGCCATTGAAGCCTGTTGCTGCTATCTGGTCTCCCTCGGCGATCTCCAGCACCAGATCGGAGCGCTGTGGGCCGGCGTCTTTCCCGCTTTTCTCTGCTACGTACTCGCAGCGTATCTCGTCCTGCGCCAAGGCACACCCCTCGAACGGCCGCACCTAATTCTCGGGGCTGCCCTCGTCTTCCGCCTGACGCTGTGGTGGAGTCCGGCAACGCTCTCGGACGACATTTTCCGCTACGTCTGGGATGGCCGCGTCCAGCTAGCTGGCATCAACCCGTACCTCTATGCGCCCTCGGCCCCGCAGGTGGCGCACCTGCGCGACGCGCTTGACCACAGCGTCAACCACGCCGCCATTCCCACGATCTACCCACCACTGGCGCAGCTTTTCTTTCGCGCGATCTGCATACTAAGCGCGACGCCGGCCGCGTTCAAATTGGCCCTGCTGCTCTGCGATTGGGGCCTCTGTCTGCTCCTCGCACACAGCCTCGTCCGGCGCGGCCAAGACCCGCGCCGCGTCGTGCTCTACGCTTGGAATCCCCTGCCTCTAGTCGAAGTCGCCGGCAGCGGCCACATCGACGCGCTGGGCGTCCTGCTCCTTTTCGCGGCCCTGTACGCGCTCCACGGCCAGCGCTGGGCCGCAGCCGTCTGCGCCCTCGCCGGAGCCTTTCTCGTCAAACTGGTGCCCCTCGCGCTGGTGCCCACTTTTTGGCGTCGCCCTCACGCCCCTTGGCTCAGCTTCCGCAAGCGGAGTGCCCTGCTTCTGTTGCCAACGCTGGGGCTACTGGCCTTTTGGCCCTTTGCCGACGCCGGGGAAAAGCTCGCGACGGGCCTTATCACCTACGTGCAACACTGGCACTTCAACGCGGCGGCCTACTCGCTCTTTCGCTTTGCCTTACAGCCGTGGGACGGCCACGCACACGCTCGCTGGCTCTGCACCGCCCTGTTCGCTCTCGTGGCTGTCGGCGTCCAAATCCGCTGCCGCGACCCCTACCGAGCCGCCTTTGCAACCCTCGGTGCTTACATCTTGCTCTCGCCGACCATGCATCCCTGGTACTTGCTTTGGGTCGTCCCGTTCCTCGCCTTTTTCCCCAACCCTGCTTGGGTGCTCCTCAGCGGCTTGATCTTCCTCGCTTACGAGGTGCAGATCGGCTATGGCAGCGAAGGCGTGTGGCTCGAAAAGCCGTGGGTTCTGTGGGCGCAATACGCGCCTTTTTACTTGCTCCTATGCGGTGCCGAGCTGGCCCGACACCGGATGGGAACCTCGTAGGTGCCGGCGTCGTCAAACGAGGGTTCCTCGCCATGCGGTGCCGAATGGGAACGGGTGGCTCGTGGAAGCAGGAGCGCGGAAAATAGTTCAAAGTGCTTCTATTCGTTATATTCCTAATTACAACAATGGCGCAAGGCAAAAATGGCCTCGCGCCTAGGAAAAATTGCGCGTGAATGGCTCCATAAAAAATATCTTGCGCCTCGTGGCCTTTGGCTTGGGTGCCTTGTGTCTGCACGGTTGTCTGGAGCTGGTGCGCCGGCCGGCGGCGGGCGCATCCACCGGCTACGAGTACACCCCAGCCGCCGACACCACGGCCACCAGCGCAGCAGCCGTCCAACCCATGCCGGCACTAGTCGTCGTAGATCGCCCCGAGCGCTCGCGCCAGCAATTGCAAGACATTGAGCAGGTCAACAAATACGCGCTCTGGTGCATTGAAAACGCCATGTGGAACGAGGCCCAATCGCACATGGAACGCGCCCTAGCGCAAGACAGTTTGTCGGCCAGCTTGCACAACAACCTCGGGGTCATCTACGAGCGGCTCGGCATGACCGACAAAGCCGCTCAATTCTACGGCCGGGCGCGGGCCCTCAACCCCGCCCAAGAAGCCTATGCAGCCAATTTGCGCCACTTGCAACAATACCAGCAGGCCGGGCGCGACTCTACAGGCTCACTTGACATATTCAAGTTGGACCATGGCCAGCCGCGACGGACCGGACGCCCGGACAATTCACCTACATCCACGGGAGAGTGAACGTGCAGGCTATAACGAGATTCCGCAGCCTCGCCTGCGCCGCCCTACTCGCTTGGGGCACCGCAGACCTCGGTGCCCAAGACATCCTCACCTTGCAGCTACAGCAGGGATTCGGGAAAAACAAGGTTCGTTATCGAGACTTCCAGTGGGAGATCCTCGAAAGTGAGCACATAGAGCTTCACTTCGAGCCTGAATTCCAAAATCTGGCCGTGCAGGCGATCGAGTACCTCGAAGAGGGCTACGATCACATCAGCCAAATTTTGCACCACGACCTTTCACACCGGCCGCCGGTTGTCATCTATCAGTCTCACTACCAGTTCCAGCAGACCAATATCTTCCCCGACTTTCTGCCGCCTGGCGTCGCCGGCTTTGCCGAGCCGCTGCGCTTCCGCATGGTCGTCCCCTTTGCGGGCGATCTCGACGAGTTCCGCAATGTTCTCGTCCACGAGCTGACCCATATTTTCCAGTACGACATCATTCACAAAGGCCCCATTCGCCGCATCACCAGCCCAATTGCCCAGCCGCCCACTTGGCTCATGGAGGGCATGGCCGAATACACCACTCCCGGCCGCAACACCGTCGATGAAATGGTCCTCCGCGACGCCGTGCTCACCGACGGCCTCATCCCCCTCGAAACCATGAATCAGGTTTGGGGCCAAGGCAACGTATTCCTCGCATACAAGCAGAGCCACGCGCTCATGGAGTACATTGCCTCGCAGTACGGCCCCGAAAAAATCAGCCGCATCCTCCGCTTGTGGGACAGCCAGCACGACACCGACAAGCTCATG
Source organism: uncultured Latescibacterota bacterium (assembly GCA_958295495.1). GTDB lineage: Bacteria > Latescibacterota > UBA2968 > UBA8231 > UBA8231. The sequence continues at coordinate 2,732,541 of OY282352.1, read as the reverse complement.
GATCGCCTAATCGGCATGGACTTGAAGACCCTCGACGAGCACTGGTCGGCCCAGATGCGCAAAGCCTACTGGCCCCTCTTGCAGACGCGCGACTACACCTCCGAATTTGCCGAAAAAATAGGGGACGACGAGAATATTCACAGCTTCTCCAGTGCCTGCTGGTCGCTCAGCGGCGACATGCTCGCCGTCCACTCCTCAGACGGGATCGAACAGCACGTGGACATCATCCGCCTGCGCGATGCCTCGCTCGTCGAGCGCGTCACCGAGAGCATGCGCGCCGCCGACTACGATCACCTCAGCATCGGCAGCGGCACCGTGGCTTGGGCACAAGACGGCCAAACCATCGCCTTTGTCGCCAAAGAAGGTCCTCGCGACCGCATTCTGCTGTGGGATCTCTACGACAAGGAACTCGTGCAGACCCTGACCATGCCCGACATGGATCTCGTCGAGAGCCTAACCTGGTCCCCCAACAGCCACCAACTCGCCTTTATCGGCACCGGACAGGGCCAGAGCGATCTCTACGTCATTGACGTGCAGACCGGCGAGCGGCGTCAACTCACGGGTACGCCCGAGCGCGAAGACTATCCGAGCTGGTCGCCCGACGGCCAGCGCATCGCCTTTAGCACCAAGTACCGCAACCAGTTCGACATCAAAATTTACGATCTAACCAAGGACGTGGCGCACACGGCCATATCCAGTCCCACTGATGACCTGTGGCCTCAGTGGCTGCCCGAAGGCAACAAGCTGCTCTTCGTCTCCACCCGCGACAAGATCAACGATCTCTTCGTCTATCACCTCGACGAGGGTCGCGAATTCCGCCTGACCCGCAGCCTCAGCGGCATTATGAATCCCGCCCTTTCGCCCGACGGACGGCAGATTGTGTTCAACACCTACTTCAAGGGCCGCAGCTTTCTCTACCGGATGGCCATGCCCGAATGGCCCGAGGTCAAGCGCAAAGACGCACAGCTACTAGCGCGCGGGGCCGAAGCAGCACCGCCAGCCGCCGAGGGCCCAGCCCCAGAGCCGCCCCTGACGCGGCCCGCGGTACAGGGCGATGCCGCGCTCTCCGACCAAGGCGGCATCCCAAGCCTAGGGCAGGTCGCGGCCCTGAAGGATCAGGGGCTCTCGGACGACGCCGTGCTCCTAGCCGGTACCAGCGGCCCGTTGCCTTCCACAGAATTTCAAGAGCCGCAAGCCCCTGTCCAGCTCGCCGACGACGGCGATGACGGCGAATTGGAACTGCGCCGTCGCCGCTACACCCCCAAGCTCGAATTCGATGGCATCTCCGTGCAGATGGGCTATTTCGATGGATTCTTATCGTCGGTTGCCCAACTGAGCATGAGCGACCTTTTGGGCAATCACTCGCTGATCTTGGCCACGGATTACGTGGCCGCGCAGGACATCAGCAATGACTTCAACTTTGCCGCCAGCTACAACTACTACGGCAAGCGGCCCACCTACCGCGTATCTATTTTCAATTGGAACCAGTACTTCATCAACGACCGCAACTTCATCGTCCCAGGCCGCTCCCCGACTCGGGGCATTAGTCGTCTCCAGCAGCGCGGCGCCTTGGCCAACGCCAGCTATCCGCTCGATCTCTATCGCCGCCTCGACCTGAGCTATACGTATGTCGGCGAGCAAGAAGAACAGGTCAGTCCCTTTTACGAATCAGACTCTACTTCTGTTACCAGTACTCATCTGTTCAAGACCGCATACGTCCACGACTCCATTACCTACGGCCTTTTGGGTGCCACCGCTGGCAAGCGCTACTTCCTCTCGGTGGGGCGTACGCTCGACCTCGGGTCGGCCACGCGCTCTTTCTCGCACCTCGAATTCGACTATCGCCACTACTTGCGGCTGGGGCGTTGGTCGGTGCTGGGCTTGAGAGCCTATAGCGTGGGGTCTTTGGGCCGCGACGCCCTCGAATACAACCTAGGGGGGCCGACTTGGTACCTGCCCTTCTACACGGGCCTCAACCTCAACACCGGCCCACTGCGCGGCTATCCGTTCTCGGCCTTCACCGGCAGCCGGGTCCTGCTGACCAATGCCGAACTGCGCGTCCCCTTTGTGCGCGGCATCCTCTTTGGCTGGCCCGGCACCTTCCTGATTCCGGCAGTTGACGGCAGCCTGTTTATGGATGTGGGCATGGCTTGGAACAAGGGTGACGAAATTGACCTGTGGCCCTTCCACAACCCACACGACGAACTCTCATCCTCCCTACGGCAGGTACACGCCAGCGTCGGCTTCGGCCTCTTAATGTACTTCTTGCTGCCGATGAACTTTGAATTCGCCAAGCAGATGGACCTACAAGGCAACTTCTCGGACTTCAAGTTCCACTTCAGCTTTGGACGGAGCTTTTGATCCGCTTCACTATCCTCGCACTGCTTATTGGCCTAGCAGGCTGCGGCGGGCGCGGCGCTTTCACTCGCGTCGAATTCCGCGCCCCGTCGCAACCCGATCCGGTTTTGCGCCCCTTCCTTGCGGAAGTCGAACACATCGGCGTCGTTTGCGCGACTAACATCGAACCTTTCCGAGAACTGGACATCGAGAAGGTCATGGCTCGTCTGTCCAACGCCGTGGTCCGAAGCCTCGGCAACATGCCCAAGACCGAGGTGATGAACCAAGACGAAATCACCTACAAGCTCAAGGATATTCGCCTCGACTCGACCAGCGTCCACCAAGACTCGGTACAGGCCCTTCTCAGGGAAGATCTCGAGCTCGACGCCTTAGTCTTAGTCGAGCTGAGGCACTTGCAGGCGCGGATGATGCCCATGTCGCCCACGCCCTACGGCATGTCGCCCAACCCCGGCATAGACCTGACGATAGATCTCAAAGTCAGCCTGATCAACCTCAACACCAACCAAGTCTGGCAGCAGGGAGGTACGCAGCGCAATTACCAGCCGGTGCAATTACAGATCTTCGGCGGCAATAAACAAGGCGAGCGCCAACTGCTCATGGCCCTCGCCCGCCCGCTGCAACGCTTCCTCTTCCGCATCGCCCCGCCACCCAAGCAGCAGGCCCGCCACTTCGATCTAAGCGGCGACTAGGCACAAAAAAGCGGAGGGCCACGAAAGGACCTCCGCTGGTACTTCCCTAGTCAAGAGGCAGGATCCTTCTGCCTCTGCTGGATGCGCTTAGGGGCATTGGTTGAGCCGATCTACCCATATTTTCACAAACTCCTCAGGCGTCGCAATGCTCACCCCTAGCTGTGGGAAGTCGTGCGGATTGCGCGTGATCAGAACATGGGCTCCAACTCGAATGGCAGAATGGAACTGGATGGCATCCTCGAAATCATCGCAGGCTGAGTCGATAGCCTGATTGATAATTTTGGCATCAGGAGCCACGGAATCGAAGGTATCCCGCAACAGTTTCAATACTTTTTCGGCCTTTGTTTTGCTTTCAGCTTTTCGCACGATGTAGTAAATGTTGTTGAAGCTAATGGCCGAAATAAACGCCGCAATTTCCCCGCGCTCGGCCAGCGTCCAAACGTATGCAGAGGCTCGATAGTGGGGTTCGCGGCGCGTGAGTACATCCAGCAGAACATTGGTATCTACCAGCGCGATCACTACCGCACTCCATATTTTTCAGCAAGCGCACTTTCGAGCAACTCGCTCTCCGCTCGATCCGTTGGCAACTTCACGATTCCAGATGCACTGAGCGCAATCGGGCCTAAGGTGTCTTTAGGATCGCATTCTTGGTCAATAGTTCGAAAAAGCCGCACGAAAAGCGCCGAAACGCTGGTTTTCTTTTTAGCTGCGATCCGCTTGGTCTCCGCGATAACTTCCTCTGGGGCACTTAGGGTCAGCTTTTTAACAGCCATCTTAGCCTCCTATACGTATTATTTTTTTGAAAAGTTACGTGATTTTAGGCCCAAGTGTCAAGCATAGCAAAAGCAAAGGAGATCGAAAGGACAGGATCATGCCGACGCTGCCGCTCAGGCACAAAAAAGCGGAGGGCCACGAAAGGACCTCCGCTTCTTTGCGCGTACTCGGGTGATAGCTAGCGCCGTCTCTTCTTGGGCTTGGCCGACTTCTTGGGCTTGGCCGACTCCTTTGTCGTGGACGATTTGGAGGCCGGCGCGGATGGCGCAGGGGACGCCTTCGGCACGGAGCTTTGCGGTGCGCTGGCAGCGGGCACCACGCGCGGCGTAAGCGTAGGTGCATTGCGCATCCGAGGCTCCCGCCTCTGCCACACTGCTTCTTTGCGGCGCTGTACTTCGGCAGCCCCTGCCGGATCGGCAATCGTCGGCGTCGTGTTTCGCCGGCTCGCCGCGCGCAAATCGTCGAGCTGGCGCGTGTTGACCAGTTCATAACCTGGCGGCACGTAGTAACCGCCCCCACTCCGATAGTACGGATCGTAGCCATAACTATAGGGGCCATAGCCGCCATAGTAGTAGGGGTAGCTGTAGTGGGGATATGAATAACTTCCATAGCCACCATAGCCACCATAACCACCATAGCCACCATAGCCACCATAGCCGCCGCGCACACCCGGATAGCGGTAGAGATCGTCCATGTAGTCGCGGTCGTCGAACTGGCCAATCGTAGGCGCGACTTTATCGCGGCTCTTGGCGCGGGCCAAGTCCTCGTCGTGCAGGTCGGCCGCTTCGTACGGGCTGCTGAGCACCGTGTAGCAGCCGCTGACCATCAGCGCGGTTAGTGGCAGGGCCAAATACAAAATAAAAGCCTTCATTTTCATAACGTAACTACCTCCTTGAGGAGCGTTAGACTCATCTCTCGACCTGAATATACACAAACCAGCAACCTAAGCAAAAAAAGAACCCTAAAAGTTGTAGCTTAAGCCGACGACGAGGCGATTGATCGCGTAGTCCTCGCTAAGGACATTGTCTGAGGATTCTTCTACTTGCTTAAACGCACCTCGCACCCAAGCCAGCTCTACTTGGACGGCCTCGTCGAGCAGTATTCCGGCCCCGAGGGTGATAAAGCGCCGGTCCTTCTCAATGCGGATGGGCGGATCGTCGGAGTCGGGGTCGCGCGGACCGATAAAGGGAATTGGGTCCGCGAAGTAGCCTGCCCTCAGATCCAGCGCGACGACCGGCACCTGGTACTCGACGCCTAAGTGGTAACGCAAGACGTCTCTGTATTGAGTCTCAAACGAGATATCAGCGCGCAAGCCATCGTCATCGGCCTCCTTGTACTCGCTCTGCGACCACTCGGCCAAATGCAGGCTGCCCGCCAGCGTCAGGCCCGGCAGGGCCTCGGCCGAAGCACCCACGCCGAACTCAAAAGGTAGCGCGAGTTGGTACGTGTTGCTCACCTCTACGTCCGCGAATTCCCCTACGGTCCCGTCATCGCACTCAACGGAGCCGTAATCTTCTTCAAGAAAGTCTGGGGTATCTTCCGAGAGTAAGTGCTGGCAAGGGTTTGGTTCGCCATCAGAGGAGGGACCGCGGAAGGCATAGCGAATTTTATGCACTCCCCCGGTGCCAAACGTCGCGCCTAACCTGTAGCGAGGCTTGTCGTGCGGCGTGCGCAGCATCGCGCCCAAGACGGCATACGGAGTCCACTGGTATTCGTCTGTAAAGGTGTCGCGCGCGAACAAGCGCTGCTCGGGGAATTCTTCCTGCGAATCCACCCAGTCAAATTCATTGACGGCCTCGTCTTCGCCGCTGACCAAACCCAAGGTCGCACCCAGTGAAACAGCCGGCGACACGTCGATGGCAGCGGACACTCCTGCCAAAGCCAACTCGCCCTCGTGCTGAAAGTCGTGGTCTGCAGCAAGTCCCCCTTGGTCGCCTTTGTGATTGAGACTCCAGTCGAAGTCCTTGATGCGAGTCAGGCCAGCCGCCAAGACCAAGCTGCCGCGATAGACCGGATAGGGATAGACAAAGCCGAGTGAGCCAAAGCGCGTATTGGTCAGCTCGCTCCTCCCTGGAGTGCCATTGAAAACCGAGTCGTTGGTGCGGCTGCTGCGCAGGAAAGACACCTGCACCTCGCGCCGCTGCATCTGGGCCAAGCCCGCCGGGTTCCAGTACATGGCCGTGAAGTCGTCGGCCACCCCCACAAAGGCACCACCCATGCCCATGGCCCGCACCCCGACCCCGGCGAAGTTGTCGATGGCTCGCTCCTCCTGCGCCACTGCGCCGCGGACCCAAACGCAAAGCAAAGCAATAGCCAGTATCTTCATCGAAATTTCCCCCTGTACGTGACGGACAACTCCCGAATGGATTGGGAGCCAAAGTGATTGCTTTCTAGCGCGTTTTTAAGATAGTATGCGACTCTTAGCTGCGGCGATACAACCCAAACCCCCCCAAGGTTCAAATAGCCTCCTCCCACGCCCTGATCTTGTAGGCCGTAGTTGCGGCCCAAGTCGTACTCGGCGAATAGGGCCATGAATCTCAAGCTCTTGTCGATGCCCAACCACGCCGACCAGTCGCCATCGTCGGCGTCCTCGCGCGACAGATTGACTCCCGCGTGGACGCCGAGTTCCCCTAACATTGAGGTGTAATTCTTGCTCAGTACTAGGTAAATTCCCTTGGATTTGACGTAGCGTTGGCTTCTATACGGCCCGACGCCCTGACTATCGAAGCCCAAGACCAGTGCCGGCCACGTGTAGCCTTCTTCGAGGATCCGGCACCGGGCGGCCCCTCCCACTCGCGGGTACCAATTGACCGCACCCGTGCCAATGAGCCGCTCGCCGCCAAAAGACGCGCCCACGCTCAGACGCTTGAGCACGCCGACGTGCAAGCGACCAACAGCCCCCCCGTCGGCAAACAGGCGAACATTCACCGCATAATGCCCCTTGTTGACCAGCCCGGCCGTCGGGCTATCGACCAAGCTCGTCAACTCGGCTCTGTCGGCCGCTGCCGGTCCAGCAACAACGCAAAGGCACAGTATCAGCCGCTGCAAAATCCCCTCCCTTGGCCAATTTCTCAGAACTCTATTTCACCGACCCCATCCCCTTGCAAAGTAATCCGCCGCTCGCAAGCCTCGCCGTGCTCTAGCCACACATGGCAGCACCTATCGGGCAACGAGCCATCGGCGCGCTCGGCCCACTCAACCAAGCAGACGCCGCGGCCGTAAAAGTACTCTTCGGCCCCTAAATCCTCAAGTTCGTCAACGCCCCCCAGCCTGTAGAGATCAAAGTGATAGACGGGCAGATCGCGGCCCCTACATTGCCCGGCGTATTCGTTGATCAGGATAAAGGTCGGGCTCGTGACGTAATCAGCCACTTGCAAAGCCTCGCACACCCCTTGGATCATGCAGGTCTTGCCGCTGCCCAAGTCGCCGCGAAAGGCGACCACATCGCCCGGTGCCAAAAGCCGGCCCAGCGCAGTACCCAGCGCGTGGGTCTGGGCCGCCGAGTGGGTGGTGAAAACCTTTTTCACTTTTCCTACTTGGGCTCCATAATCGCCACGGGCAAAATCATTTCCTCCAGCGAGATGCCGCCGTGCTGGAAGCTGCCCTTGTAGCGACGCTGGTACTTGTTGAACTGGGTCGGATAGACGAAGTAGAAATCCTCGCGAGCGACGACAAAGCTGTGCCCGAGGCCGGTCGAAGGCAGCCCGTAGGCCTCCGGGTCGGCGATCAGTAGCGCGTCCTTTTCCTCGCAGCGAAGGTTCTGGCCGTACTTGTAGCGCAGGCTCGGAGACGTGCTGCGGTCCCCGTACACCACCGAAGCGCGCGTGCCGCGCATGGAGCCGTGGTCGGTCGTCAGCACCACCACCGCATCGGTGCGGGCAATGCCCTTGAGGGTCTCAAAAAGCGACGCATTGCCAAACCACGTCTGCACCAATGCGCGAAAGGCCGCCTCGTTAGGTGCCATTTCCTTGAGCAGATCAGACTGCGCCTGACTGTGTACCAGCATGTCGAGGAAATTGTACACTACCGACACGAGCGGCCACTTGCCCAGCGCTGGTACCCTGCGGGTCAATTTTCGGGCTTCGCCAGTGTCCAGCACCTTGACATAGTGCGAACCCGGTTTGAGCGCGACGCCCATATCGCGGACCAAGTCGTCGATGAATTGGTGCTCGTGCCGGTTGAGGCTGTATTCGTTGTCTTGGGCCTCGCTCCACATGGTGCGGTACTTGTCGGCGATTTCTTTGGGGAACAGCCCGCTGAAGATCGCGTTGCGCGCAAAGGGCGTGGCCGTAGGCAAAATCGAGTAGTGGTAGGAGCGCTTGATGTTGAAGTACTCGGCCAATTGGGGCTCCATCACCATCCAGTGATCTAAGCGCAGGCAATCAACCACAATAAAGAATACCTGCCGGCCCTGTTCGAGATAGGGCACCACGAACTCAGGCACCACATCCACCGATAGCGGCGGCGAATCATCTTCGTCCGCTATCCAGCGCGTGTAATGCTGCTCGACAAAGCGCCCGAACTCGCGATTGCATTCGCGCCGCTGATCCCCAATCATCTGGCCGAGACCAGCGTCGCCCAAGCGCACTACTTCGATGTCCCACTCGCAGAGCTGCCGATGTACGTCAACCCAAGTCTCCCAAGTCGCGCCTGCAATCTGCGCGCGGATCTGGCCGGCCCGAGAGACGTAGTGCTGCCCGGCTTGGCTTTGGCGAATATGCCGCGCGTCGAGGAGCTGTTTGCAAGCCATGAAAATTTGGCTGGGGTTGACCGGCTTCGTCAGGTAGTCGTCGATGCGGCGGCCAATGGCCTCGTCCATCAGGTGTTCTTCTTCGTTCTTGGTGATCATAATCACCGGCACGTTGGGATCGGCCCTCTTGATCTGCTCCAAGGTCGAAAGCCCGTCCAGCCCCGGCATCATCTCGTCGAGCAGCACGATGTCAAAGGGGGCTTGGGCAATCAGGGCAATGGCGTCCTTGCCGTTGCTCACCGGCGTCACCGCGTAGCCCCTGTCGTCGAGAAAGCGCCGGTGAGCGCGCAATAGGTCGATCTCGTCGTCGGCCCAGAGTATCTTTCGCTTGTCGTCTTCCATGCGCCGCCTTATCTGTAAAATTTCGTTCTTGACTGAGCTTTAGGATAGGCTCAAGCCACGTCCTGAGCGCAGCCGCAGGAAGCCCCAACGCCGCAACGCTGCGTAACATCACTTCTTAAGATGACGATCCAAGCCTGCGCCCGTTCCTCAACCCAAGGGCAAAACCACCTCAAAGGTCGTGCCCTTGCCCGGTGCGCTCTGCACCAAGCTGATCTTGCCCTTGTGGTATTCTTCGACAATGCGCTTGACAAACACCAACCCCAATCCCCAACCGCGCTTCTTGGTGCTGAACCCCGGCTCGAAGATGCGCTTGACGTGCTCGGGTTCAATGCCGCGCCCGTCGTCCTGAAACGCGACCTGCACGGCGCGGCCTTCGGGCAAAAGCCCTATATGGATGCACAAGCTGCCCGTCTGGCTATCCATGGCGTCGATGGCGTTTTTGCACAGATTCTCAAAAGCCCAGCTCATCAATTCGGCGTTGATCGGCACCAGAGGCAACGCCCCTAGGCATTCCAGTTCAATCTCCTGCCGCCCGAACTGCGGGGCGCGCCGCCGGAAGTACTCAATCGTCTCCTCCAGCACGGCTGCTACGTTCTCTTCCTTTAGTTCGGGCACCGAGCCGATTTGGCTGAAGCGCGAGGCAATTTGGTCGAGGCGGCGCATGTCCTGCTGTATCTCCCCGATCATCTGATTGACGCGCTCCCAACGCTCGTCTCGGCCCAGCTTCGGGGCGGCGGCGACCTCGCTGTGCAGCAACTCTAGCCACCCGGACAGCGAGGAGAGAGGGGTCCCGAGCTGGTGGGCCGTCTCCTTGGCCATGCCCACCCAGAGCGAGCGCTGTTGGCTGCGCTTGATGTTGCGGTAGCCGATATAGCCGACGAGCAGAAAGAGGAGCAACACGCCGATCTGCACGAAAGGGGCGAGGGAAATGCGGCCGACCAAGCTCGTGTCGCCGTAGTGGATATAGTGCTCGGCCGGAATCCTGAACTTTAGGGGTGCGCGCTGGCTGGCCAAGCTATCGACAAAGACCTGGACCTGATCTTGGACCGCTTCGCTGGAGTCGTCGCTGGCCGGCGGCAGCCCAGCCCCCACCCAAGCCCTAAATTGGCCCTCGGCGTCTGCGATGATCGCGTTAGTTCCGTCCCAATGCAGGTAGCTGAAGCTAGCGGCCGGCACGCTGAAGGGCAGCGGTTCTCCGGCCTCCATCTCCTGCAATGCCCGTTGCACCTCGGCGAGGGCCGCCGCCGAGGTGTCGCTACTCACTGGCAGGCCCGCCCCCTGCCAAGCCGCAATGGCCCCTTGCGTATCCGCGATGACGACGCGACCGCCCTCGCAGTAGAGCTGCCCCAAGGTCTCTGGCGACCAATAAAAGGAGATAGGCGGATTCTGGACGTCCATTTCCTCGATCAGCCTCGATACGGTGTGCGCGTCCACCGCTTCGCTGCGCCAAAAGGCCCAGTTCCCCAAGAAGCTCGACGTATCGATGTCCTCGGCCTGGATGATCTCGCCGCGATGATTGGTGATGATGCGCGGGAAATCGACCTTGGTGATCACCTCGGTGAAGAGGGTGGGAATCTGGCCTTCCGATGCCTGCGGCGCGAACGAGATTAGGTGTGCATAGAGATCGACCCGGTTCTTTTCGTGTTCGCGCAATTCGGCGATGATCGACTCGTTGTAGAGCAGGAAGGCCAAAATAGCGGCAATGCTGCCGAGAAAGATGTACGCACGGAAAACCGGCGACGCGCCCAAATTGGCTAGGGCATCGCGTCGCCAGCGCCGCCAGCCGCCCATAGGCGACGCGCCTTTTGCAGCCCGTTGCCGGGCACTCGGAGGTCCCGCGATCTCCTCTGTTGGAGCCGAGCGGCGGTGGCGGCGGCGCTTGGACGCGGTATGGTCGCGTTGACTCATCGGCAATGAGAAAAAATCCATCGGCAGCGCACAGTGCAGATGGATTTTTCGCGCAAAAATGAGGTGGGAAAGTGCTATTTCTTTTGGGCTTGGGGTCCAGACTTGGGCGGGTGGGGCTTTGCAGCTTCGCCGCCTTGGGGCGACTCGCTCTTCTTGTGGTTTTCCATCGAACAAGAGCCGTGGAAGATCGCGCCCTCGGAGACCGTGAACGAGTCGGTGTACACCTTGCCGGTAAAGCGCGACTGCGTGTCCAATCGCACCTTATCGGCGCGCACGGTGCCACTCACGACGCCGTCGATGTACGCGTCTTTGCACTGCAAAGTAGCATCGGCCTCGCCCGACTGGCTAATCGTCAGTTCCCCTGTACAGGCCAGTTCGCCCTTGAATACGCCGTCTATTCTGACGCTGTTATCCACCGTCAGCTTGCCTTCAAAGCAGCTACCGCGACCGATAATCGTATTGAGTGCTTGGCTGCTGCCACCCGTGGAAGCACCCTTCTTTTTGTTGCTCAGCATTTCTATCCCAACTTGGTTGCGCGTTTTCGCGGCCCCTTAGCCGTGATTTTTGGAATATACAATACAATCTAACGTTGGGCGAATCAACGAGCGGCGCACCGCTTCAATTGGCCGCACACTTCTTGCGGGAGGCACTCAGGGCCTTGCGGATTTCCTCCTGCTCCTGTAGCTGCTCGCTCACCACCATGGCGACCTCGCTCGTCAGGCTCTCAACCGAGGTTGTGGTAATCACCGGAATGCCGTGGGCGGCACTCGTTTCAATGAGATAGTCCTGAATTTTGAGGATATCCTCCAAGTGCTCCATATAGCGATGGACCGGACGCGACGGGGCCTCGCTGGCGCGCTGGGCAAAGCGCTCCTCAAAGGCGTCGCGGCCAGAAAGCTCCAAACAGACGGGCGTGATAAAGGCGTCGCCCGCGTATCCCTCTAAGTCCAGCATGTCGCTGATTAGGTGTACGCCGTCGATGATGACGCTGGTGTTTTCCTCGATGCAGCGACTGATGATGGCCTTGACCCCGACGCAAACGCTGCGCGCCTGCTCGCGAAACCCGGCGACGACCGCGTCGAGATGACCAGCCGCAGGAACGACCTTCCAGGCGGTGTACGAGGAGACGTGCAGGGCGGGCATGAGCTCCTGCGCCAGCGTCAGGCGCATGACTTGGCGCAAATCGTCGGTAGCTACCACCCGAGGAATATCGAGCAAATTGGCCAGCGAAATCGCCAACGTGGTCTTGCCGACCCCGCTGGCACCGCCGATGAGGATGATCAGGGGTTTATCTACATCGCCCCAAGCTCGCCACAAGCGATAGCGCTCGGCAAAGGACTTGTCAAAGGACTTTTCGATCAGCTCGGCCGCCAGATCTTCCAGCTCCCAGTGCGCGATGTGCTGGCGGCGCTGGTCTATCAAGCGGGCTTCAATCGTCTGCCCAATCTCGTAGCTTTGGTCTGGCGGCAGCCCAGACGCCTGAATGGAATCCGCCAACAGCTCCTTGGAGAAAGGCCGCGATCCGCTCTTGCGCTCGACGATGATGGTGGTGGGCTGGCGCTCCCAGAAAATTAGGTCGCCGGCCTCGTACCTGCCGAACCCCTTGCGAATGGCACTATGTACGAGTTGCACCATGTCCTTCTTGCGCACGAACTCTACTTTCCCCAAAGACGCGCGCACCGCATTGGCCACGGCGCGGGCATCTTCGTAGCCGAAGCCGCGCTCAATTAGGTAGTGTACCAGCATCCCACGCATAAAGGGGATGCGCTTTTTGCCATCAACTATGGTTGCCACAATAAGCGATCCCTTTTATTGCTTCGCCGCGGCGGAAGACTCCAACGCCGCAATCGTCCGCTCCAACCCCTCGTACAACCCGACCACTGGCTCGTACCCTAATTCGGCCCGGGCCCGCGCTACATCGGCGACCGAGACGCGCACATCGCCCGCCCGGGGCCGGGCAAACACCGGGTCCAACGCGGTCCCCAAAACCTCGTTGAGCGCGGCGATCAGCTCCAACAGCGACGTGCCGCGCCCGCTGCCGATATTGTAGGTCCGCCCGGCGACTTCCGGCGCAGTACAGGCCCTCATATTGGCCGCTACCACATCGCCGACATAGACAAAATCGCGCGATTGGCGGCCGTCGCCGAACACGGTTGGTGCCCGGCCCGCCAACATGCAGTCGGCGAACAGGGAAATCACGCCGGCGTACGGGGACGATGGAGACTGCCGGGGGCCAAAGACATTGAAGTAGCGCAGGCAAACCACCTCCAAGCCGTAGAGGCGGCTGTACACTCGGGCGTAGTACTCGCCCACGACCTTGGAGATCCCGTACGGGGATTCGGGTTCGACCCGCATGTCCTCGCGCTTGGGCGAGTTCAGGTCGTCGCCATAGGCAGCGGCTGAAGCGGCAAAAACCACGCGGCCAACCCCGGCCTGCCGCGCCGCTTCCAAAAGCCGCAACGTCCCCACCGCATTGATTTCCTGATCGACGAGAGGGTGCTCAACCGAAGCCGGCACCGACACCAAGGCTGCTTGGTGCAGGACGCAATCAACCTGTTGCACGGCCTCGGCGAGCAAGCCCGAGTCGCGTATATCGCCTTGGATGAATTCGATCTCAGCGAAAATTTCAGCTAAGTTTGCGCGCTGGCCCGTGCTCAAATCGTCCAAGACCCGCACTGCGTGTCCTTCTGCACACAGCCGCTCACAAAGGTGCGAACCAATAAAACCCGCCCCGCCCGTCACCAAATACCGCGCCATATTTCTCCTCCATTGTGCGTGATTGATCCGTTATCTCGTGATAAAATAAATAGGGCGAACATAGCAAGGCAAAAGGACGGCGCAATCGACTTGTTGATTTGTGCCCGCTCTTGTATATTTGCAAAGCTCACACGAGGCGGTGTGGGAGGCCATGGCGTGCGCTGTGGCCTTTTTTTTTATGCGCCATACTATGATCCAACAACGCATCCCCGACCCCTGTGCCCTCGTCATCTTTGGTGCCTCGGGCGACCTGACCCGGCGCAAACTGGTGCCGGCCATCTGGCACTTGCAGCACCAAGGCCGCTTGCCCCAAGCCTTTCACCTAGTGGGCGTAGCCCGCCGCGCTTGGGACGACGACCTCTTTCGCCAAAAGATGCGGGAGTCCTTGGCCGAATTCGTCGGCCCGCTCGACGACAGCGCACTCAACGCCTTCCTCGCCAAGTTCCACTACGTGCGCGGCGACCCGGGCGACCCGGGGACCTATGCCGCGCTCAAAGCACGGCTCGAAACCCTCGACCGCGAATGCGGCACCGCGGGCAATCGCTGCTTTTACTGCTCGGTGCCGCCGCAGATATACCTCGACATCGTCGAGCAGATCGGGCGCGCCGGCCTCAGCTCCCAACACCGAGACCACCGAGGCTGGTGCCGGATCATCGTCGAAAAGCCCTTCGGGCACGACTACGACTCGGCCTGCAAACTCAACCAAGCCCTGCATTCGGTCTTTGCCGAAGAGCAACTCTACCGCATCGACCACTACCTCGGCAAGGAAACCGTGCAGAACATTCTCGTCTTTCGCCTCGGCAATTCAATTTTTGAGCCGCTGTGGAACAGGCGCTACGTCGATCACGTGCAGATCACCGCGGCCGAGCGCGTCGGCGTGGAGCACCGCGCCGGCTACTACGACCAATCGGGTGCCCTGCGCGACATGATCCAAAACCACCTCTTGCAGGTGCTCTGCGTCATTGCCATGGAGCCGCCTTCCTCGTTTGACGCCGAGAGCGTGCGCCTCGAAAAGCTCAAGGTGCTCAAGGCGATCCGCCCCATCCGCATCGGCCAAGTTGACCGCTATGCGGTCCGCGGCCAGTACGGACCCGGCGAGAACGCGCCGGGCTATTTACAAGAAAAAGACGTGCCTCCAAACTCGCGCACCGAGACCTTCGCCGCCCTCGAATTCACCTTGGGCAACTGGCGCTGGCAAGGGGTGCCGTTTTACGTGCGCACGGGCAAGCGCATGGCCAAGCGCACCAGCACGGTCACCCTGCAATTCCACCAGCCCCCACACCTAATTTTTGCCCAAGCCGACGCCTTGCCCCCCAGCACCCTCACCATCCGCATCCAGCCCGAAGAGGGCATCTCGCTCTCCTTCAACGGCAAGATCCCCGGTCCCGATGTCCACTTGGGCACCGTCAACATGGACTTTAGCTACGCCGATTCGTTTGGCGGCCGCACCCCCGAAGCCTACGAGACCCTGATCCTCGACTGTCTGCTCGGCGACGCGACGCTCTACTCAGACCGCGATTGGATCGAGAAGTCGTGGGCGCTCCTGACGCCCATACTCGATGCTTGGCAAGCCCCTTCATCGGGCGAGGTCCCCTCCTATCCGGTCGGGGCGGCCGGCCCGGAGGAAGCCAACGACCTGCTCGGGGAGGCTTGGAGAAAGTGGGCACCCCTGTGATCATCGCCGGTGATGTCGGCGGCACCAAAACGTACCTCGCCGCTTTTGACCCAGCCGCCCAAGGCTTTGACCCCCTCGTCGAGCGACGCTACCAAACTGCGTCCTACGCCAGCGCCGGTGAACTGCTCAAAACCTTTGTCAGCGAAACGCAGATCAACCCCAGCCGCACGGTCTTAGGCGTACCTGGCCCGGTCCATCAGCTTCCCGTCCGCGCCGTCAATTTGCCCTATCTCATCGACCCCAGCGAAATTTCGGCCGTGCTCAACGGCAGCGAAGTGCATCTGCTCAACGACCTGCAAGCGACTTCCTACGGCACCTTGGTGTTGGGGCCGGACGACCTGTGTCCGCTCAACCACGGCCAACGCGACCCCAAGGGCAACATCGCCGTCATTGCCGCTGGCACCGGGCTAGGCGAGGGGGGCTTGTGCTGGGCCGCGGGCCGCTACGCAGCAATCGCCTCTGAGGGGGGACACGCGACCTTCGGCCCCAGTTCCTCGCTCGAAATCGCGCTCTGGCGTTTCCTCAACGAGCACTACGGCCACGTTAGCTGGGAACGGGTGGTCTCGGGCCAGGGCTTGGCCGCGACCTACGACTTTCTGTGTGCGCGGCATCCCGATCGCGCCGACGCCGCGCTACAGCCAGAGGCCGCACAGCCCGACCGCGCCGACGCCATCGCCCGCGCCGGCCTCGAAGGCCACTCTGCGCTGGCCGTCGCGGCCCTCGACCTCTTTGCACTCCTCTATGGCCGTGAAGCGGGGAACTTGGCACTCAAGCTGATGTCTTCGGGGGGGGTTTTCGTCGGCGGCGGCATTGCGCCCAAGATCATCGCCAAGCTGCGCGACGGCCGCTTTATGGAGGGCTTTATGGACAAAGGCCGCATGGGCGCGCCCCTCGCGGCCATTCCCGTTCACGTCGTGCTCAACGACAAGACCGCGCTGCTGGGTGCCGCCTATTGGGGAGCGCAGTTTTAGAACCATCCAATAGTGAGATTTACATATATAAATTAAGAAGAAAGCGGCAGCGCGGATTTAGCTGTCGTCGGACTAGCGTTTTGTCGCGGAGATCGCCGGCGACGACGTAGTGGAACTACTCTTTCAGCTTAGGCATGGGCTTACGAAGGCCAGAACCGCAAAACGATATTGAGTAGAGCTAAACCGGAAGTAACTGCTACAAGCAGAATTTTGACGCTACCCTTGAGTTCGGCAATATCGGCCTGTAATCGCGCAATATCATCCTTTAAGACCGCTCTTAACTCAGCAAGGTCTGCTTTGGAAGCGAGATGATCGTACACGCCTTCGAGCCTTGCTAGACGCTCTTCAATAGTTGGGGGCATGGTAGCCATAGTCGTTGCTCTCCTTCAGTTTGGGTTTGGGTTTGGGGGTGTACTTATGAACATACAGGACGAGATAGAGCGGGGTCAATGAAAAATCTACTTCTTGTTTGCTGTCTAAAATCGCCTTAACGTAACGCGGTCAACTGTTCAGCTTTTCCCTACATCTCAAGGAGTCTTAACGATGCAAAAAGCATCCATCGTCGCGTTCGTCGGGCTGGTGTTGGCGGCCCACCTGGTCGCCGAGCCGCTAGTGGAGGGGCGGGTTCGCCTTTCTTCGGGTGAAGCGGCGGTCGCCGCGCAGGTGATGGTCTTCGATTTGACGGCTATTCAGCACGGCCCGGTGGCGCAGGCGACGACCGACGCGGACGGGCATTTCGCGCTGCCGCTGGCGTCTTTGGGCGGCCAAGTGGTGCCGCAGGGGTTTGCGTTGGGGCAGAATTATCCCAATCCGTTCAATCCTTCGACGATTATTCCGTATCAGTTGCCCACGGCAGCGCCCGTGCGGCTGGAGGTATTCAACGTGTTGGGCCAGCGCGTGGCAACGCTGGTGAACGAAGAGCGGCCGGCCGGTTTTCACGCGGCGCGGTGGGACGCGACGGATGCAGCCGGACAGGCCGTGGCGGCAGGCGTATATATCTACCGGCTGCGCGGCGACGGGGTGGAGTTGACGCGGCGGATGGTACTCATTGACGGGCAGGCCGGGACAGCGACTGTTTCTCCGGTATCGGTCGGCGCGGCGCTCGAGTCGGCGGGCGGTGCGACCTCCGAACCGGCCGAGCAAACCTATGGTATCGTCGTTTCGGGCGCGGGCGTGGTGCCCTACGTGGATGCGACCTTTGGGGTGCGGGCGGGGATGGGTCCGGTGGGGTTCGTGGTTAAATCGGTGGAGGAACTGCCGAGGGGCAAGGCGTTGACCTGCGGTATTTTGGGCGACGTGAACAACGACGGGCAGGTTGACTTGGCCGACGCGCTACTGGTGGTGGTGTTCAACCTCGATCCGTCTATTACGGCTCCGAACAACGGCAATATGGGCTTGGGCGACGTCACCGACGATGGGCAGGTCAATTTGACCGACTTACTGGCGATTATGACCTATGTCACTAATCCGTCGGATGCGTCCCTGCCAGCGGGGATCGGGCGAGCGGCAACGAGAGTGAACTGGGTGGCTGGGCCGATACGCCGGCTGACCAACAACGCTGGAGTTGAGATCGGCTCAAATCTCGTTTGGTCGCCCTCCGGATGGTATATCTATTTCAACGGCGATTCTGGTATTTACTTCGCGACAGCGGATGGCTCTGAAGTAAGCCAGTGGTCCGGCTTCAGTGATGACGACGAGGGGGCCGTTTGGTCGCCCGACGGACGAAAAATAGCCTTTATGTCTAATCGCGACGGCAATTGGGACATTTACGTGATGGATGCGGATGGAGCTAACACGCGCCGGCTGACCGACAACAGCGCAATCGACGCTCTTCCCGCTTGGTCGCCCGACGGAACACAGATCGCCTTTATGTCTGAGCGCGATGGCGATTGGGACATTTACGTGATGGATGCAGATGGCGAAGACGAATACCTGCGCCGGCTGACCGACAACAGCGCAATCGACGCTTTTCCCGCTTGGTCGCCCGACGGAACACAGATCGCCTTTGTGTCTAATCGCGACGGCGATTCGGACATTTACGTGATGGGTGCGAATGGATCCAACCCGCGCTCGCTGACTTACAGCATCGCAAGGGACGGATTTCCCGCTTGGTCGCCCGACGGAACACAGATCGCCTTTATATCTAATCGCGACGGCGATGAGGACATTTACATGATGGATGCGGATGGATCTAACCCGCGACGGCTGACCAACAACAGCGCAGCCGACTGGGTTCCCGCTTGGTCACCCGATGGAACACAGATCGCCTTTATATCTAATCGCGACGGCGATGAGGACGATTTGGACATTTACGTGATGGACCTTCTGGGAGGCTGTGAGTAAAGCGGCAGCGCGGATGGGTGGTTGGCTGGCAATCGGCTGCGTCGGCTGCAACATTTCGCGCCCATCGCCCCCTGCCCTGATGCTGCGCCGCGGAAAGCCCGCGTCCGTCCTCTTGCACCGACAAGCCCCGCCGAGACCATATCCCCGGCGGGGCTTGTCGCCTTTTAGCTCGCGCTCAGAGCACCGTTTCAGCCGAGCAACTCCCTGAGCCGGCACCCAATCTGCTCCGGCTCGCCCTCCTTGAGGCACATCGGCCCAAAAATCACCGCACCCTCGTAAACATCTGTGGGGTTGGCGGCAATCTGCGGCTGGCCTTCCTGTAGCGCCCTGACCAGTTCCAGCGCCGTCATGCCCGCGGCCTCCTCGTTGAGCACCAGCCGCGCAGTCGGCACCTCAGCGCGCTTGCGGTCGGCTACCACCGCGATCTCAGCGTGTCGCAGCGCACCACACGCGGCGACCAACTCTTCCATCAGCGCCTGCCAGCACCGCCGCCGTGCGGCCGGGTCCTCGGCCACAAAAAGACGCAACGCCTTCACCAACCCCGCGATCTCCTCCTTGCCGACCTTGCAGGGCCGCCCAATGCCATGCTGCGGGGCACCGGGTAGCTGCGACTTGTCGATCAAACTCGCCGGCGGGTCCCACAGCTCGGGCATCACGTCGAGGTCTTGGTGTTGCAGGGCGGCCGCAGCAATCAACTCCCGCCGGCCGCACAAAACCCCCGAAGCCTGCGGCCCGCCTATGGCCTTGCCGCCGCTAAAGGCGACCAAATCGGCCCCAGCGGCAATAAAGCGCTGCAAGTTACTCGCTGGCGGCAACTGCCCGGCCGCATCCACAATCACCGGCACCCCGCCCTTGCGCGCCGCGGCCACCACCACCTCCAGCGACGGCTGCGTATGCGCGTACGCCACGTACACTATCGCGGCCGTCCGCTCGCTAATCGCCGCCTCAATCTCCCACCCTTCCGCATCGCGCACACCCGCCCCGGAAAAGCGATCGGCGATCCCCACCTCCACCAACTCAATCCCCACCGAGCGCACCGCGTGGTCGTAGAAATTCCGGTGGCTGCGCGCCATGATCACTTCGTTCCTCATCCCAGACGTATCCGGCAAGCGATTCATCTTCCCCGGGTCCAATCCGGTCACACAAGCGGCCGTCCCCAGCAACAAGCCCGCTGCCGCCCCGCTGGTCACATACCCGGCCTCCGCGCCGGTGATCTCGGCGATCACTTCCCCGGCCCGCGCCTGCATCTGCGCTATATCCACACAGCGCTCCGAAGCCTGCCGCATGGCCTCGGCCACCTCGGGCCGCATAATCGACCCGCTCAATCGCGTCGCTGGCCCTACGGCGTTGATAATAGGATCAACGCCTAGCTCTTGATATATATCCATTTTCTAGAGACCTAAAGCGGCCTTCCCCCGCTGTCGTAGAGTAAGCCGGGTGCTGGGAAACGAGCGCAGAGTGCTCTCACCTCAGCCGCCACCTCGGCGTACTCCGCTTTCCGGTCGTCGAGTTCCAGTGCTTTATTGGCCCGGACTTGGGCGACCCGCTCCATCCACTCGGCCAACTGCCTCATCTCCTTAGTGCCAAAGCCCCGGCTGGTAATCGCTGGCGTGCCAATGCGGACGCCGCTGGGCTTGCGCGCCGGGCGTGGATCAAAGGGCACGCGATTGAAATTGCAGACGATGCCTGCCGCGTCGAGGGCCTTGGCCATGGCGTATCCCGTAATGCCTTTATCGGTCATGTCCATGAGGATCAGGTGGTTGTCGGTCCCGCCCGAACTGAGGGCAAAGCCCCGCGCCGACAGAGCGGAGGCCAAAGTCTGAGCGTTGGCGACGATCTGCTGGGCATACACTGCAAACTCCTCGCTCATCGCCGCCTTGAGCGCGACGGCAATCGCCGCCGTGGTGCTGTTGTGCGGCCCGCCCTGCAAGCCTGGGAACACCGCCTTATCAATGGCCGCAGCGTACTGCGCCCGGCACAAGATCATCCCGCCGCGCGGCCCCCGCAGCGACTTGTGAGTTGTGGTCGTTACCACATCGACATGCGGCACCGGGCTGGGATGCACCCCAGCGGCCACCAACCCGGCAATATGCGCGATATCGGCGACCACGATGGCCCCCACGGAATGCCCGATCTCGGCAAAGCGCGCAAAGTCGATGATGCGCGGATAGGCCGTGCCCCCGCAGAAGATCAGCTTGGGCCGGTGCTCTTTGGCCAGCGATTCGACTTGGTCGAAGTCGATCTGGCCGGTATCCCGGCACACCCCGTATTGCACGGACTTGTAGTACATCCCCGAGATGCTGACGCGGTCGCCGTGCGTCAGATGGCCTCCGTGCGCCAGTGCCAAGCCCATGACCGCATCGCCCGGCGCACAGAGGCCGACGTACACGGCCTGATTGGCCGGCGATCCCGAATAGGGCTGCACATTGACGTGCTCAGCACCAAAAACCTCCTTGGCGCGCTCAATGCAGAGCCGCTCAATTTTGTCGATCTCTCGCTGGCCCTCGTAGTAGCGCACACCCGCATAGCCTTCGGAGTACTTATTCGTCAGGATTGAACCGCTGGCTTCGAGTACGGCTTGACTGGCGTAATTTTCAGATGGGATCAGGCGAATTTTGTTGTGCTGACGCCTGTTTTCAGCGCGAATGATGGCCTCGACCTCCGGGTCCACTGCCGCCAGCGTCCCCGCGATTTCGGGCTGCACTGCCACTGCCTCCATTGGTTTTGTTCTCCCCAGCGCGTTTGTTAATTTAGCGTGAATAACTCACAAAAATTACGTCAGGACATTTCCATGAGCAACTATTTGGGCATCGACTCTAGCACTCAGTCCATCACCGGCCTGCTCATCGACGCGGACCAGCGCACCATCGTCGCCGAAGCGTCCATCAACTTCGACGAGCACTTCAAAACCGCTTATGGGGTCGTCAACGGCGTCTTCGACCTCGGCGCGGGCGCAGTCCACAGCGCACCTTTGATGTGGGCCGAAGCATTGGACCTGCTCCTGCAAACGCTCGCCGACCAAGGCCACGATCTCAGCGCAGTGCGGGCCGTCGCCGGCAGCGGCCAGCAGCACGGCACCGTCTATCTCAACGCCAGCGCCGGCCCGGCCTTAGCGCGCCTGTCGCCCGGCCAGTCGCTCAAAGACCAACTCGCCGCCATCTTCGCCCGCCCGACGGCCCCCATCTGGATGGACACTTCCACGGCCTTGCAATGCGCCGAGATCGAAGCGGCCGTCGGCGGGCGCGAAAGCCTGCTCGCGCTCACGGGCAACGCGGCCTTTGAGCGCTTCAGCGGCCCGCAGATTCGCAAGTTTTACCAGACCGAACCCGCTGCTTACGCGGACACCACGTACATCGGCTTGGTCAGCTCATACATCGCCAGCCTGCTCGCTGGGCGGCTCGTCGGCGTTGACCCCGGCGACGGCAGCGGCACCAACATGATGGACATTGCCGCCGGCCAGTGGAGTGCGCGCGCACTCGACGCTACGGCCCCCGGCCTAGCCGCCAAACTCCTGCCCATCGCTCCCTCCGGCCAGCCCGTCGGCCCCATCAGCCCCTATTACGTGGGTCGCTACGGCTTTGCCGACGACTGCCTCGTGCTGCCCTTTTCGGGCGACAATCCGTGCAGCCTCATCGGCCTCGGCCTCGTCGCCCCGGGACAAGTCGCCCTGAGCTTGGGCACTTCGGACACCCTGTTCGCCTGTATGGATCAGCCGCGCACTTCCGCGGCTGGCGAAGGCGCGGTCTTTGCCTCGCCCGACGGCACGCACTACATGGCCCTGACTTGCTATCTCAACGGCAGCTTGGCCCGCGAGGCCGTGCGCGACCAATACGGCATGAACTGGCAGCAGTTTACCCAAGCCTTGCACGCCACACCGCCGGGCAACAACGGCGCGCTCATGCTCCCGTACTTCGCGCCGGAAATCGTCCCCAAAGTTCCTCGGCCCAACGTCGTCCGCCAAAACCTAGACCCCATCGACGCGCCGGCCAATGTCCGCGCCGTCATCGAGGCCCAAGCCCTTTCCTCGCGCATCCACACTCGCTGGATGGGCGAGGATATTTCCTCGCTCTACGTCACCGGCGGCGCGGCGGCCAACGCCGAAATCCTCCGCATCTTCGCCAATGTCCACAACTGCCCGGTCCACCGCTTCGAGACGACCAATGCGGCGGCCCTAGGCGCGGCCTTGCGCGCCGCCCACGCCCACCAATCCAGCCACGCGCCTTCGTGGGCGGAAGTTGTCGAGCCATTCGCCCAGCCGGTCGCCGGATCAACCATCGAGCCGGAGCCAAGAGCCGTAGCCGCGTACGACGGCCTCGTCGGCCAGTACGCCGCTCTAGAGCAAGCGCACACGTAGGGCCTCTAAAAAGATGCTGGAAGACCAAGCTTGGCTTCTGGCAGCCCGACCTCCGCTGGGACAAAATTACAAGAAAGGATGAACGATGGCGCGATTTGACGACATGAAGGGGGTCTTCGGACTGCTGCCGACGCCGTACGGGGACGACCTCGAGATCCACATCGACGATCTGCAGAAGGTGGCCAACTTCTGCTGCGAGAGCGGCCAGCACGGCATCGTCTGGCCGGTGATGGTCGGGGAGTTCTGGTTTTTGGGCGAGGAGGAGCGGATCCGGGGGCTAGACGCAGTGCTGGAGGAGGTCAACGGCCGCCTGCCCGTGGTCTTTGGCTGTTCCGGGATCTCGGTGCCGCAGGTGCTGCTCTATGCACGGGCGGCGCAAAAAGCCGGGGCGGATTCGATTATCGCCATGACGCCAGCGCGCACCGACGCCGCCACGGCGATGGACCTGTACCGGCGATTGGCCGGGGTGTTCGACGGGCCGATCATGGTGCAGAATGCCGATATGTACGCGCCGTTGCGCGGCGAGCAGGTGGCGCAACTGGTCGACGAGATCCCGCAGGTCGAATACGTCAAGGAGGAGCGGCAGCCCGGTCCTAAGCACATCGCCGAGGTGGCCGAGATGGTCGGTGACCGGGTCAAGTGCATCTTCGGCGGGGCAGGGGGCAAGTTTTTGCCCGACGAGATGTGCCGCGGCGCCAATGGCAATATGCCAGCCTGCGAGCTGGCCGATGTGCTGGCCAAGATCACCGAGCTGTGGTGGGCCGGGCAGGAGGAGGATGCGCGCGCAATGCACCGTCGCCTGTTGCCGCTGATCATTCTCGAGAACCACCCCTTTATGCGCTATATCCTCAAGCGCCGCGGGGTGTTCAGCACGCTGGTGGAACGGGCACCAGCAGGCAAGCTAGCACTGGACGAGGGCGACAAGCGGGAGATCGCGACCCTGCTGGAGACGGTCGCGGGGGATATCGAGTCGTTTCCGATATTACCGGAGCACTAGCGCGCGTCGTCTGGTTGGTCAAAATCCCTTCAAACATCTCGCGATCGGAGATGCGTAGAGATGAATTATGGACCGCTCTATTCTGTTCTATAGCCTTTGTATCCTCGGCGTTGTGGGCCTGCTCAGCGTGCCCACAACGCGCTCCCTTCTACTGGGGCTCGACACGTCCGCACAAAAGGAAAGTAGGCGCACGGAGATCGTCTTGGCCGGCTGGGGCAATACGCAGGAAGTGGCCATGCTCAATCAGCTCATGGCCGACTTCGAAGCTGGCAATCCAGATATAAAGGTCAAGTTCATCCACATCCAGCAGAATTTCAATACCGTGCTGCTGACCATGATGGCAGGGGGGCGCTCGCCCGATATCTTTTACGTGGCACCGACCAATTTGGGCAGCATGTTGTCCAAAGGGGTGCTCCTCAACTTGGAGCCCTATCTGGCAAAGAGCGAGGTCGTTGGCGTTGAGGACTTTTTTCCGCAAACGGTCGAGCCGTACCGCTGGGACGGCAAGCACTTTGGCCAAGGGCCGATCTACGGGCTGTGCAAAGACTGGTCGCCAGACTTTTTGATTTTCTACAACAAGAGCCTGTTTGACGAGGCGGGGATTCCCTATCCGGACGGCAATTGGACGCGCGAAGAGTTCGTGGACATTGCCCAGCGCTTGACCAAGCGCGACGAGCAGGGGCGCATCGCACAGTTTGGCGTGTACAATAACGCCAATCCAGAGCAGTGGATCTGGCAGTCGGGCGGGCGCATCTTCTCCGAAGATCGGACGCGCGTGTTGCTCGAAAGCCCAGAAGTGATCAAAGCGCTGCAGTTTGCCGCCGATCTTTCTACCCGCTGGCACATGGCACCGGGCTACGCCGAGCAGGCGCAGAGTTCGGTAAACGTGATGTTCGAGACCGGGCGCGTGGCCATCTGTTTTTACGGCCAGTGGTTCGTGCCCCAATTCCGCAAAACCATCGAGAGCTTTGAGTGGGGGGTTACGACGCCTCCGCGCCACAAAGTACACATTTATCTGTCCGGCGGCATGGTCGGTTATGGCATATACGCTTGATGAAGGGGTGAGCTTGGTATCTTCGCCAGCTTGGATGGATGAGTTGGGTTTTGTCGATCATCATTCTCTCCCCACCAACGCCCGATACGCCACCAACGCCCCGGCCACGTGAACATTCATCGACGGCCCCTTCCCATACATGGGGATATAGACCGCCCCATCGCACAACGCCAAGGTCTGTCGATAGACGCCTTTGGTCTCGTTGCCGAGGACCAAACACACTTTGTCTGGGAAATCGTATTCCAAATAGCACACGGCCCCTTGCACCATTTCCAACGCCACCAAGTGATACCCCTCGTCCCGCAGTGCGTTAGCCGCTTCGTCCATGCGCCCGATCCGCCGCCACGCCACCCGCCGCTCATGGCCCCGCGCCGTGCGCTCAATATCCTCGTGCGGCGGCACGGGCGTCACACCGGTAAAAACCAACTCCCGCGCCCCGCACGCATCGGCAATGCGAAACATCGCGCCGACATTGAGCGGGTCTTCGACACTCTGCAATAGAAAGGATAGCTCGGCCTTGGGCGGATGGCGCTGCGCCGCGTCTGCAAAGAGCCGCTTCACCTCAACCTTGCGCAAGGGGCGCGTGTCGATCAAAAGCGGATGGCCTTGTACTTTTTTACGTGCTCGGTAATGGCCACCTCCACCGGCAACCGCTCCATGCTCGACGCGCCGTAAAAGCCATCGACGCCCCGGGTGTTTTGCAACACGTACTCGGCGTCCTCCGGCTCTGAAATCGGCCCCCCGTGGCACAGCACAATCACCTCCTCGGACACCCCCCGCGCCGCGTCGCATATCGCCTGCACAACCCCCACTGATTCCTCCAAAGTCAGCGCGGTCGTCGCGCCAATCGCGCCCTTGGTGGTAAGCCCAGTATGCGCCACCACAATGTCGGCACCGGCCGCGGCCATAAGCTCGCCCTCTGCGGGACTAAACGCATAAGGCGTCGTCAACAACCCCATCTCGTGCGCCGTGCGGATCATCTCCACCTCCACCCCATAGCCCATCCCGGTCTCCTCCAAGTTCTGCCGATACAACCCGTCAATCAGGCCCACGGTCGGAAAATTCTGCACGCCGGAAAACCCGATTGCCGCAACCTCTGGCAAGAACACTTCCATCTGCCGGAACGGATCCGTCCCGCACACGCCGGCCAGCACCGGCGTATCCTCCACCACCGTCAACACCTCCCCGGCCATGTCCATCACAATCGCATTGGCGTCCCCATAGGGCATGGTCCCGGCCAGCGACCCCCGGCCCGCCATGCGAAATCGCCCGGAATTGTAAATCACAATCAAGTCAACCCCGCCGGCCTCCTCGAACTTCGCGCTGATCCCGGTGCCGGCTCCCGCGCCGATGATGGGAACCCCAGCGGCGATGTTCTGCCGCAATCTCGTGAGCACTTCTTCTCTAGTAAAAGCCATGGCCGCCCTCTATCCGTTTAACGCCTTTTCTATCCGCACCCCCTCCATCTTCCGCAACTCGGCCTCCGGCCCAAACGGCGCGTATATGGCAATCAACTTCATTGGGCCGTCCCCATTATTGACCGTCGAGTGATACACAGCCGTCGGAATGTGTACCAGCTCCCCCGGGCCGATCTCCTTTTCCAGCGTGCCCGAGGCCAACTCCACCGTCTGGATCCCGCGGCCCTCTATCACGTAGAGAATCTCCTCGCTGTAAGGATGGTTGTGGCGCACGTGACCCTTGCCCGGCGCCAGTTCCACCACGCCACAGCTAAAGTGCTCGGCCGCAGTCACCAGCGGCTCGGAAAGCCAGTTTAGCCGGCCCCAGTCAAAGACTTGGGTCTCCACGTCTGTGCATTGTACGAATGTCTTTTTCTCGCTCATCATTCCCCTGCTTTCTCGGCAATTAGTTCCAGCAGCAGCGCGGTTGCGGCGGCGGCAAACGCTGGATCGTTGATGTTGTGATCGACTTCACAGACGAGGATGCCCCCGTCCAAGTTGGCTTTGAGGGCGTCGCCAAAGGCGCGGTCGGCTGCGCGGTCGCAAAACAGCTCGCCATCGCCGTCGAGGATCGACACGCCTCTGAGCGGAATGAGAACGGCGACCGGGCCTTTGGCGGCGTTGACCTTGGCGGCGAATATCCGGCCCATCCGCGCATTCTCCTCGGCATTGGTGCGCATCAAGGTCACCTCCGGGTTCCACTCGTAAAAGAGCCGCGTACCGTCCTTGTATTTTTGCGGCACCGCATCCATACCGCCAAAATTGGCCATATCCACGCAGCCGGGAACCACTAGCTGGGGCAAACCCGCTCGGCCCGCCGCGCCCAAGCGGTCTGGACCCGCGCTGAAGACGCCGCCGCACACTTCGTCGGCCCACTCCGTGGTGGTGATGTCCAGCACCGCATCCACTAAGCCCTCGTCGATGAGCGACTCCATGGTGCGGCCGCCGGTGCCGGTGGCGTGAAAGACCAAGACCTCGTACCCGCTCGCCGACAGGGCCTTGTTGCACGCGCTGACGCATTCGGTGGTGTTGCCAAACATCGACGCCGCGACAATCGGCTTGTCGGCGCCAGCCGGTGCCGGCTCGGCCTCAACCATGCCGCAGATCGCGCCGGCGGCCCGCGTGAAAATTACCCGCGAAATCCGATTGACTCCAGCCACATCCACAATCGACGGCATGAGCACCACGTCCTTGCTGCCGACGTAAGGCGCGGTGTCGCCGGACGCCACGGTCGAAACGCACACCTTGGGCACGCCCACCGGCAGGGCGCGCATGGCCGCGGTCACCACGCTGCTGCCGCCGGACCCGCCCATGCCGACGATGCCGGCAAACCGGCCCTCGGCGTACCCTTGCTCGGCCACCTTGGCCGCGCCCGCGCCCATGGCCTTCATGGCGGCCCCGCGGTCGCCGGCCGCGCGCAGCGACTCCAGCGACGCGCCACCAGCCGCAGCCACCTCGCTAGCATCCACATCCACGGCAAAGGCTTCGCATTCGCCCATAACGCCCGCGTTCATCGACAGAACTTCGTGGCCGCGGGCCAAAATCTGCTCGCGCAAAAAGGCGTATTCCACGCCCTTGGTGTCAAACGTCCCAACCATCATAATTGTACCCATAACGCCCTCCTAAGATAGTGGTTAGTGGTCAGCGGCTTCAGCCAAAGCGCCGCAACCGGAGCGCGTTCATCACCACCGACACCGACGAAAAGGCCATCGCCAGGCTCGCCAGCATCGGATTGAGCAGCGGACCGCCGAACAGGTAGAGCGCTCCCGCAGCCACCGGAATGCCCGCGGCGTTGTAAAAAAACGCCCAGAACAAATTCTGCTTTATAGTCCGCACAACGGCTCTGCTCAATTCAATGGCCCGCGCCACATCCGCCAACCGACTGTGCATGAGCACCACGGGAGCAGACGCGGCCGCCACATCCGTGCCGGTGGCAAAGGCCATGCCCACATCGGCGGCGGCCAGCGCTGGTGCGTCGTTGATCCCGTCGCCGACCATGGCTACGCAGCGGCCCTCGGCCTGCAAGGCCTGCACGGCCGCCGCTTTGTCTGCGGGCAAGACACCGGCATGCACGGTCTCAATCCCCACTTGACGCGCCACGGCCTCCGCGGCCGGGCGGCTGTCGCCGGTGAGCATCACCACCTCCAAGCCGCATTGGCGCAGCCGAGCCACGGCGTCCTTGCTCTGCGGGCGAGGGCGGTCGGCCAAAGACACGCGACCGGCCAATGCTCCGGCCACGGCGACCCACACGACGGTGGCCCCGTCCGCCGGACCGCTGTCTTCGTCTATGCGAACTCCCACCGCGGCCATCATGGCGCTATTGCCCACCGCCACATCCTCGCCCTCCACCGCGGCCTGCGCGCCTTTTCCCGGCGTCGCCACGACTCCGCTAGCCTCCGGCACGGCAAGGCCCCGCTCGGCCGCGGCCACAATTGCCGCGGCCAGCGGATGCTCTGAGCCGCGCTCCACGGCCGCGGCCAAGCTCAGCACTTCGTCGGCGTGGCGTCCGTTGAACGGCTCCACCGCCACGACCTGCGGCCGCCCCTCGGTGATCGTGCCGGTTTTGTCCAGCACCACTCCATCCACTTTGTGCGCCGTTTCCAGCACTTCTGGGCTTTTGAACAAGATGCCGAGCTGGGCACCGCGGCCCGTGCCGACCATGATGGCGGCCGGCGTGGCCAAGCCCAAGCTGCACGGGCAGGCGATGATCAACACGGCCACGAAGACCTGCAATGCAAAGCTCAGGCCCTCCCCGGCCCACAGCCAACCCACCGCGGCCACCGCGCCCAAGGCCAGTACCGCCGGCACGAAATACCCGGCTACGACATCGGCCAAGCGGGCAATCGGCGCTTTGCCGGCCTGCGCGGCCTCGACTAAGCGCACCATCTGCATCAGCAGCGCGTCCCCGGCCACGCGCGTTGCGCGCACCACGAGCGCACCCGCGCCGTTGAGGCTGCCCCCGGTCACCTCATCGCCCGGGGCCTTGGCCACGGGCAGCGACTCGCCGGTCAGCAGCGATTCATCCACCGTAGAATTTCCTTCGATGACTTCGCCGTCGGCTGGAATGCGCTCGCCCGGGCGCACGCGCAGGCAGTCGCCCACCGCGATGGCGTCGGCCGCAATTTCTCGCTCCCCAGCGCTTGTCACCAGCGCGGCCTTGTCGGGTTTGAGTTGCAGCAGGCCCCCTATGGCCGCCTCGGCCCGCAACCGCGAGCGCGCTTCGAGATAGCGGCCCATCAGCATCAGGGTGACGATCGTCGCAACCGACGGGAAATAGGAGTCAAACGCCGCGGTCGCGCCCACGGCAACGGCCCCCAAACCCCAAGCACTGTAGAGCCACGCCGCAGCCGTGCCAATGGCGATTAGCGAAAACATGTTGGGTCGGCCCTTCCACAGAGCCTGCCCGCCCTCGGCGTAGATCTGGCGGCCAATCCACAGCACCGGCAGCGCGAACAGCAGGTGCAAAACGCCCACCCGCAGCGGATGCTGGGCCAAGGACAGGGCCTCGGCAACGGGCGCACCCATCTGCTCGGCCATCTCCACCGCGAAGAGCGGCAGCCAAAACACAACTGCCCAGCGAAGCGCACCCGCCTGCGCGGCGAGCGCGGCCCGCTTGCGCTCCTGTCGCCTGGCCGCGCCTGCGGCTTCTGGAGCTTGCAGCCGCGCCCGGAATCCCGCTTTTGCCACGGCCGCTGCAATGCTTTCCTCATCTACAGCCGCCGGATCAAAGCGCACGGCCATCTGCTCGGTCGCCAAGTTCACGTCAGCCACTTCAACGCCGACCAAACCAGACACCTGCTGCTCGACCTGCCGTACGCAGCCAGCGCAGTGCATGCCCTCAATGGCAAAATGCTGCTCTCTACTGTTTGCTGTCATCAATGCCCGTAGGGGCGGTTTGCGAACCGCCCTCCCCCGCAGCGAGTGCGCCAATCAGTTGCTTGACCCGCGCCCAAGTCGTCTTCGCAATCGCCGTATCTTCCGGTTCGGGTGGAGGAGTGCTCGCTGGGTCGCCGGGGTGGAACACTTCGCTTGCTGGATTGGCATCGCCCGCCGCCCAAGTGCCGTCGGGGTCGCCCAGTTCTGCGCCATTGGACGCTCCGTCGCCATCGGAGTCCAACGCCGCTAGCTCCGCTCCCCAAACCACGTCGCCGGCTGCACTGGCCGCGGTGAGAAAGCCGGTTGCGATCTCTATGCCAAACGGATTGAGTGGCGAGCCGCCGCCGGCCGTGTGGCAGGTGTTACAGCTCGTCGCAGAGCCGTTGGGAACCTGTCTTACGCGCTTGCTGCGCGCAGCGGCCTCGTCGACGACCACGCTGCCCAAAAAGAGCACGGCTACCAGCAAAATTCGCAAAGTCATAGAAAATCTCCTTTCCTCGTTATTTGCCGCGAGAGGTCGCGGCCCGTTAGAACATGCCCACGCGCACCACTGCAAGTCAACACAGGCCCCTCGCCTCACACCACCAAATCGCGCATATTCTTGTAACATTCTACAGGAGGCAACGCTCATGTCCACCGCTCGACGTCTCGACCTAAGCGAAGTGCGGCCGCAGATTGATGTCGATCCAGCAACCTGCGTCTATCACCGGCTCGCACCGGCCAGCGAATTTGCCGCTGGCGAGGGCCGGCCCTTTACCATTGAGGGCATTCACCTCGCCGTCTTTCTCTACGAGGGGTCCTTCCACGCCGTTGACAATCGCTGTCCGCACATGGGCTACCCCATGTCCAAAGGCAGCATCCGCGACGGGGTGCTGATCTGCCACTGGCACCACTGGGAATTCGACCTGAAGACTGGCGGCTGCCTGCTGACTTCGGGCGACGACCTGAAAGCCTTTCCCGTGGAGGTGCGCGACGACGGCTGCGCGTGGGTCGGCATCCCGCCCGGCGAGAAGGAAGAGGCCCGCTTGCGGCTCGTGGCACGCGGCAAGCGCGCACTCGAACAGGGGCTTAAAGACCGCAGTTCCTTCCTCATCGCCAAAGCGGTCGCCGCACTCCGCCAGACGGGTGCCACCCCGCAGGAAATCATCCAGCAGGGCCTCTACTACGGCGCACACAAAACCAGCGACGGCTGGTCCTCGGGCGTCGCCATCCTAACCCTCGCGGCGAATTTATGGGACGACATCGCCGAGGACGACCACAATCTATTTCTCGTCCACGGCCTGACCCAGATCTCGCGGCGCACCTCGGGCTCATCGCGCCGCCAGCGCTTTCCCTTTCCCCGCGCCAATGCCGACCAAAATCTGGCCACCCTCAAGCGCTGGTTTCGCACCTTTATCGATCAGCGGCACCACGGCGCGGCCGAGCGCATCCTGCTCACCCTGCACGACCGCGACTGCGGCAAGGAAACCCTCGCGGATTTCGTCTTCACGGCGGCCACGGACTTCTACTTCACCGGCGACGGGCACGCCCTCGACTTTGCCAACAAGATGTTCGAGGCCCTCGACTACGTGGAATGGGTCGGCGCACGCGAGATCCTCCGCCCGATCGTCGTCGATTTGGTGAGCCGCACTCGCCACGAAGAGACCTCGCGCTGGGCCGACAGCCTGCCGGTCTTAGAAAGCATCTTCTCGCGCTTAGACGAGATCTGGGAGGACAACCAGTCCAACGAAGCCACCCTCGACGTCGCCGACTTCGCCCAAGTCATGCTCGGCGACGACTTTGAACCCATCCTCGCTCGCGTCGAAGCGGCCCTGCGCGCTGGTGTGCCGCCAGCCCAGCTCTGCCGCGCCATGACCTACGCCAGCGCGTTGCGCACTCTGCGCTTCCACCTCAAAAACGAGGGCGACTGGCACGACGTGGCCAACATTTATTCCTACGCCCACGCCCTGTACGCGGCCTTCGACTACGCCGCCAGCAAGGAGCTGTTGCGCGCCATTTTCCACGGCGCAGTCTTCCTCACGTACCTGCGCTGGCTCAACATGCCGGCCGCCCGCGTCCCGCGGCACGGGCAGAAGCTCGACGAGCACTTCGCCTCCAGCGAGGCTATGCTCCAGCACCTCGGGGAATTGGCTGACTTCCAAAAGGTCTTCGAGGCCGAAGTCCTCGTCAGCCAGTATCTCGAAGAAGGACGCGACATCGCCAAGCTCCGCCACGCCTTGGCCCACATCATGCTCCGCGAAGACGCCGAGCTGCACATGTTCCAAGTGCTCGAAGCCGCGTTCCGGCACTACGACTTGAGCAGCGACCCGCAGGAAAAGCGCGTCCACCTCTTGGCGGCGACCCGCTACATCACCGCGCAAAAGGTGATGAAAAATATCCTCTGGTCCACCCAAAACGCCGAGCGACTCCAGCGCGGCGAGCTGCTCAGCGAGCGCGACGACGACGATTAGGTACGTCGGGATGCTTGCTGATATAGCAATCCTACATGACTTGACAGCATGGAATGTTCATCGGCACGGTCTTTTCTGCCTATGAGAAGTCATGCCCGCGAAAGCGGGCTTCACCGCGCCTTTAGGCGTGACATCCAGGCTTGAATGATCTAGGATTGCTATATCAATCCTAAATCACTCACAAGATGATCCGCAGATGGACGCAGAATAGTATTCACAAGACGATCCGCATCTCGAACCGTTCAAACTCATTCCGGATTGCTACAAGACGATCTGCTGGAGACAAATCAGCCATGACACAGCCCCAACTTTTCTCGGACGCTCCGCCACGCCATTGGGACCCTGTAGTAAGCCAGCAATACGTCCGAGGACAAGCATCTATTTACCATGGCCGGGCGGAAGACCACTATGCGGATTGGCCGGCTCCGGTTTGCATCATCTCCGATGGCCCCTACGGGGTGGATGGGTTCCCAGGCGATGCCCACACAGTGGAGTCTCTCGTCGAATGGTATGAACCTCACATTGAGGCTTGGAGCAGGCGTTCTACACCCGAGACGACGCTGTGGTTTTGGAACACGGAAGTAGGCTGGGCCACGGTTCATCCGGTCTTGATAGCGAATGGTTGGGAATATCGCTGCTGCAATGTCTGGGACAAAGGACTCGGGCACATTGCCGGCAATGCCAATACGCGCACGCTCAGGAAATTCCCCGTGGTGACGGAAGTGTGCGTACATTACGTTAAAGCGGCCCGTTTTCAAACCAATGGTCGGTCGCTCACCATGCAGGAGTGGCTGCGCCACGAGTGGAAGCGCACGGGTTTGCCCTTCCGCCTAGCCAACGATGCGTGCGGCGTACTGAACGCAGCGACGCGCAAATACCTAACCGCCGACCATCTCTGGTACTACCCCCCGGTGGAAGCATTCGCAAAACTGGTCGAGTACGCGAATAAACACGGTGCCCCGGTTGGCCGCCCGTATTTTAGCATAGATGGAAACACACCAATATCGGGACGCCAGTGGGCCAAGCTACGCGCAAAGTTCAAATGCGACATTGGCATTACCAACGTTTGGCGCGAACCGCAGGTCAGCGGCTCCGAGCGCATTCAAGGAATGCGACGCGACATGAAGTATAAATTCCGCAGCTTGCACGGAAGCCAAAAACCAGTGAAGTTCATCGACCTGCTCGTTAGAGCTTCTACGGACAAAGGCGACGTGGTCTGGGAACCATTCGGCGGTTTGTGTCCAGGCGCAGTCGTTTCCCACTTTCTAAATCGCATATACGCTGCGGCGGAGACAAATCCCGACTTCTACAAGGCAGCGGTCGATAGATTGGCGTCGCTATGACGGACGCAAACTCGCCAATTCACCCCATAAGGGAGCTTCCCACCCCCGAGTGGGAGCATTTCCAACTCTACAAGGATGTCGGCGATGCCATTGCCAGTTTACCAATATACTTTCGCACGGAAACTCATATTTCTGGCATAATGGCGACGGATCTGCACACGCTAAATACCGTACTTGGGGCAACAATTGAAGAACAGGTCGTTCGCACGTTGAACCTAATCCGGAGCACTTGGGATCCCGACGAAAAATACGCCCTTTATAGTTTCGTTAGACAAGCGCAGACATTCCCGGATATCCTGTTGCGCCGGACATCGGATGCGGAGGTACTACTAGGCATCGAACTCAAGGGCTGGTACTTATTGGCGAAAGAGTCGGAGCCTAGTTTGAGATTCCAAACTACATCGGCTGCTTGTGCTGTACAGGATATGATCGTCGTTGTACCATGGGTATTGGGAAATGTCATCAGCGGTTCCCCAGTACTCTTTGAGCCATTCGTAGAGTCCGCTAAGTTTGCTACTGAACATCGCAATCACCATTGGCAACATATCCGACAGACGCAGCAGAACAGGGAAATCGTGGTTCCGAAAAACGTAACGCCATACCCAAATAAGTCGGATCGGATTCTCGATAAACCGGTCGCCGATAGCGGTGGCAACTTCGGTCGGCTGGCGCGTACCGGCCTTATGAATTCGTATATAGAAAAGCTCAACGATATTCAGATTTGCGGCATCAAAACGTCTTACTGGCGAGATTTCTTAAAAATTTTCCAAGAGAGCACCACCGATGCTCAAGCACGGACGACCTTGGAACGGCTAAGGAAGCGCGTCAAAAAAACAAAGGACATTCCGTCTCCAATGGCCCAGTCGGCACTCGCGATTATTGGCGAACTCGAACGTCTGCTCGACATGGCGGCGTGAAGTGCTAAGTCACGTAACGGGGTCTGGTTCTTCCGGCCGCAATCTCACCCACAGCTTCCACTCCTCAACCGCGCAGTAGAGCACTAGATTTTGCTCTCCGCCAACCACTATAAAATGAGAAGTGCCCCAACAGCTTTTGTCGGGACACTTCTTCAGGCTCTAAATTATACTTAAATAGTTGGCCTCAAATGGAACAGATCAGGAAATCGGCGGTCCGGTACGAAAAGCGTTTGCCAATCCAACGATAAAAGCCACCTAAACAGCTTCTCTTCTTTTAGCGTCGTCCGCTCCGTTCCGAACCATATCTCGGCCAATTCCCGTACGCGAAATGGTCCCTTCGCTCCCCCCTCTGCTAGACAGTCATACACTTCGGAAACTCTGTCGCGACAAAACTGTCTTCCATCTGCGATGCCCGCTCGCTTCGTGTAGGTACATTCGCCACCATTTTCGGGGAGTTGCACGTCCACGGCCGGAGACCTTTCTCACACGGATTCAGCCAATCTCTCCCTCGCGGAGTCATCACCGTGTACGAGAAAGCATGTGTGCGGACTCAGTTTCTCGACTAATTCCGTCAGTTCTTTCTGGTCCGCGTGTGCCGAAAGCGAGTATTGCTCTACTTTGCACTTCACACTCACCTCCTGTTCATCAAGGTTCGGGACACGCTCATCCTGCAACTTGCGCCCAGGAGTTTCTTTAGCCTGATAGCCCGTAATTGCGATCAGGTTCTTCGGATCACCAGCCAAACGCTTGGCGTAATAATTCGACATACCACCGTTCAACATCCCCGAAGATGACACAATACAACAGGGAGGCCCTGACAAAATGTGATCACGATGAGCTTTTGGATCCACTTTCTTTACGAAAGCCGAATAAAAAATGTCCTCACCGTCCTTCGCTCTGCATTGCAAGGAAGGCGATAGGTCATCAACAAAACGCGAATACACATCATTGACCTTATTCACCATCCCGTCAACATACACCGGAATCTGCTTCCATTCCATGGCATCTTTCAAAATCAGAATGACCTCCTGAGAACGTGCCACGGCAAACGCCGGAATTAACACTTTGCGGCCTTCTTCAATCACTTTGACCACATCCCGTACAAGCGCAGCCTCTTGTTGAGCGCGATCTTTATGTCGGCGATTGCCATACGTCGATTCCATCACCACCACATCGGGCCGACACCACTCCGGAATTCCCAATCATCGGATCTCTGATCGTGTCCTCGCCCTTGCCAATAAGCATCGTTATTGGGATTCAACTGATTGGCGCGATTGTCAGAATCATTTTTACTGCCTCCGCTATGGGATTCAGCCATCTTAATCACCTACTTTCTCATAGAAATTTATCGTCTCACGGGGACACTATGCCTCCCAATTGAGGAGCGACTTGCTTCCCATCATAAGTGATTCCGTTCATTGACCTAAGCACTATATACAACACCTAAGCTCGGAAAAAGTGTTCCTCTCATTCGACGCAGCATACCTAGTCTCAGCCTATGCTTTCCCAATGGAGGCGATCATCTTTCTCCCGCGTACGGTGTAGTTCTTTACGATGCGTCCGCATGGCCCCGGATTCATCGATCTCTTTTCCAAGCGTCAAAAGATGCGCTTGGCGGAGCCACCAAAAGGCTTCAAAGAGGGGGCGGCGAGGCGAGGCCCCCTCGTCTAGATTGGATTTTTTGCGGTCTAAGTGCCGAATTTTTTTGTGCGCTTTCTTGGCAAAGCTGCGGACCGTCGCGTCTGGATCGTTGTTGAGAAGCCAAAACATGGTTCGGTGCGCTCGACCACCGGGATTGACGCGCAAAGCCGCCAAGGCTTGTACGTAGCCCTGACGCCATGTCGGTCGCTGCTCTATGAAATCGGAGTTAGTATAGCCTGCTGCTTTTTTAGCTTTTGTCTTGAGACGCCCGAGACAAAATGTGGCGAATTCTTCCCGCAAGCCCTGTAAGTAGTGGTCTCTTCTGATTTCATCTTGGAGATTCTGGGGATACATGGCAATTTCAATCCACAGAGGTATTTCACTATATGGATGCGGTGGGGGAGCTCTGTCCGGTTCGGGCCAAGGGCGCAGATCTGAGGTAACGGCGGGTACGGTCATTTCGGTGAAAACTAGGAGTAAGGGCTTTAGCCGCTTCCACGGGGGGGCGAAAATGCACAGCACGAGGAATGCCTCGCGGTAAAAATCGGCAACCGCGCCGGTTGAGTCCTTGCCCGCGAAATGTTCAGGAGTTTCGCGCAATACCTTACGCAGAAATCCGATGTGCTTGGCGGCGTTTTCGACGAGCCGGGTTCTCAGTTCAGCGAAAAGCTCTGCTTCTAAGCCGCCCATGCTGCGGCCATAGATTTTTGTGGCTAGCTGCCACCATGCCTTGAGCTGAGCTAAGAGTTCTTGGTGCGAATCGGTCTGTCTTTCCTCCAAGAGCTTCAAGAACGGAACTAACTCATGGGCGACGACGCGCCACCCACGATTCAAGTGATCCAAGCCGACTGAATACAAGGCATTCGCCACATTTAGGGCATAGCCAATGGCATTTAAGAGGCCGAGAATTTTTTCGCCTAAAACATCTACTGGAAAATCGGCAAAAGCTGGCAACAGTGTGTGCAGGCTGACCGTGTTGCGATGTTCAGCATTGTTGCGAAAGCGCCAGATGAGCCAAAATTCAAGTTCCTTGGGGTCTCTAAAATCACTACTGGACCATTCTCTCCGTTGAACGGGATTCAGAGCATTGAGATTGACGACCTGAGCTAAAGGCAAGTCTTTGGGAAAGAGAAATGGAATCAGGTCGGCGAATAGGAAGGCGGAGGAATCCTTCATTTCGTTGAGCGCGTACCAATCTAAGGTCTTTGCACAAAACGCAGCGTACTGCCTAAACTCGCGAACCCAAGGGCCATCTACACGGGGCCGCAGCTTCTCACTGTAATAAACCGGGCCGCAGTTGAGCATAAAGCCAAACAGAAGGGCCAAGCGGGTTTGGCGATCTTTTGCGTCTATGCTTTCTACAATGCGGGGAAGGACGCGCCCGAAGGAATCTACGAAATGGTCTTTGAACACGGCGTCGCTGGCCGAACTGCCAAAGCAGTCTGGACGCTCAAAGACGCGCAGCAGACACGTTTGGTCATCAGGAGAGAAACCGGCGTCGCGCAGGCACTCCTCGATATGGACTACTTCTAATTGTTTTGAATCTTCTGGGAGATCAATAAAGCCAGAACGGCCCTTTTTAGCTTTGCCCATGACTGTTTCCCTACTAGGCGAAAACTACATCCTGTGTGAGACGATTGACGCAGGCGTTGGAAAACCCGTGTCAAACTGTGAACCCGTAGGATTCCCGTCTGAAGAAGAGTCGGGATCGGAAGAGATGCAGAAAGCATCAATGCAACGAGGTTCTCATCTAATCCAAGAATCCTCTGTTCCGTTTTCCTTGTCAACCCCTAACTGTTTTTTATAGAGCTGAGCACCACCGCCATCATGCCGCCGAAGGTGGGAATGGCCATCGGCAGCATGAGGTCTGCGCCGTTTCTACTCGCCAGCGGCACAGCGCCTCTAGTAGCCAGCGACCATCACATGCCCCAAATGTCAATCTCGACTCCGCTGGCCGCCACCCGCCGGCAGTGGAATACCTTGTCCTCCCAACGCCGATCCACCCCTCGGTCAAAGATCACCAGATGCCCCGCCTCAGCCGCGCAGCGATCCATGTAGCTAGCCGTCTGCTCCACCCCTTCGGCCACAGTCTGCTCCAAACTCTTGTGGAGAACTTTGCACTCAATCACGATCCTCCGCGTACGCTCGCCCTGCGGCCACACGACCAGCAGGTCTGTGCGCCACCGACCTAATCCATATTCCCGCTCAATGCGCCCGCCGCTGTTGACGATGCGCTGCAAAAACGCCTGCAACAGCAGTTGCGGACCCGCTTCCTTGTACTGGAATCGTTCGACCCAATGCTCGGAGTGCTCGCGGAAGAAGCTCTGGAACGCCGTCATCAGTTCGACCACGTTCAACTGCCCATCAGCATCCACGTACCAAGCCGTGTCTTGGACGAGGCCGGACTGGGCGGCGTAGGTCAGTTCGCGCGGCACAACTTCGGCGTAGATGGGATTCGCGATGCGGAGCGGGTCGTCTCGGGCGATTAAGCCCAAGTCGCGGACATACTCAAGGTCGCGAGCCGAAAACGCGCTTTGCTCTACCCCGCTCAAAAGCGGCTCCACCACGCGCCGTACGCGGTTTTCCTGTAGCTTGTCGGCCAACTGGTCGAGGTGTGTTTCTCGGCGCAGGATGAGTTGCTCTTGCGCTTGGCGGACCGCGTCGGCAGTGATCGGACGGTCCCGGGGCGCGTCAGCACCGCCTCGGAAGCAGGTTTCGTCGGCCAGCGCGTTGACCAGCCACGGCTGCCCTTGCGTCTGCTTCCAGACTGCATCCAGTGCCTCGGGGGTGAACACCTGCCCCGTCTCCTCGGTGTGCTGGGCCAGTAGCGCGTACACCTCCTCCCGCGAGAAGTCGCCCAAGCGCAACGAGCGCGCCTTGATGTTGAACGCACTGCCGCCGGCAATGACCGCATTGGCCGAACGGGAGTGGATGCGGTAGTCGCGCACATCGCGCACCCCGCACAGTACCGCGCTCTGCGGAAAACTCGCCGGACGCAGGTCGTAGCCGGTACGCAACTGACGCAGTACCGACAGCAGCGAATCACCCACCAGCGCGTCGATTTCGTCGATGAGCAACACCAAGGGCTTAGGAGCGGCCTCCGACCA
Source organism: uncultured Latescibacterota bacterium (assembly GCA_958295495.1). Taxonomy (GTDB): domain Bacteria; phylum Latescibacterota; class UBA2968; order UBA8231; family UBA8231. The sequence goes on along the minus strand of OY282352.1, from coordinate 2,692,778 downwards.
GCGCGTCAACGCCTCGCGCAGAGCACCCGGTCCAAACTCGGCGAAAATGTCGGACCATGCCTTGGACAAAAAGTCGTCACCTATTAAACGCGCCCGAGACGCCAACTCGCCCAGAATGACGCGCATCGCCTGCTCCACATCTTCGCGTAGGGCTTGAGCACCCTCAATGTTGACATACACGCAACAGTAGGCCCCCTCGGCGTTGAGCAGGTCGCGCAACGCTAGCAGCACCGAGGTCTTGCCCGTCTGCCGAGGTGCGTGCAGGACGAAGTACTTCTCGTCCCGGACCAGTCCGAGCACCTCGGCCATACCCAAGCGTTCCAACGGCGAGATGCAGTAGTGCCTTGCGGGCTTGATGGGGCCACTTGTGTTAAAAAAGCGCATGACGCAAGTATCCTCGCTTTAATCGAGATAAAGGCGGCCGCAGAGGCGCGATGCGAGAGAGTCCATCGCCTCAGTAGGAGTGCCGTATGCTCATACTCTTGGATGAATCAAGGGCGTTATGAAGGTAATGAACACAGTTCGTCTGACCAGCAGACGAGGTTTCGAGACTAGCTGCATAATCGTCACCTCGCACCGGCGCGATGCGTCGCCACCCGCAGCTTCCACTCCTCGACCGCGCAGTAGAGCACCGGCACAACCGGCACGGTCAGCACCACCGCAATCATGCCGCCGAAAGTGGGAATGGCCATCGGCACCATGATATCCGCGCCGCGCCCACTCGCCGTCAGCACGGGGATCAGCGCCAAGATCGTGGTGGCCGCCGTCATCAGGCAGGGGCGGATGCGCCGCACCCCGGCGGCGAGCGCAGCGCGGCGCAGCGCCTCAACGGTCGCCGGCTTTTGCTCGCGGAAGACCTGTCGCAAATAGGTCGCCACGATCACGCCATTGTCCGAGGCAATGCCAAACAGCGCGAGAAAACCCACCCACACCGCCACGCTCAAGTTCACAGGACGGATGTGGAAGAGGGCGCGCATCTCCGTGCCAAAGACCGAGAAATCCAAAAACCATTCCTGCCCGTAGAGCCAGAGCATGGCAAAGCCGCCGGCCCAAGCCACTGCAACCCCGGAAAAGACCATCAGAGCCGTAGCGGCGTTGCCAAACTGGAAATAGAGGATGAGGAAGATCGTCGCCAGCGCGAGCGGCAGCAGCACGTTGAGCTTCTTCTGCGCCCGCAGTTGGTTTTCGTAAGTACCGGCAAAGGCGTAGCTGACGCCGGTCTCCAGCGCAAGGTCGCCGCTGGCCCTTTTGCCGGCCAAATAATCTCGGCACGCTTCCACCACATCGACCTCCGCGTACCCCGGCTTCTTGTCGAAGAGCACATAGCCTAGCAAAAACGTATCCTCGCTCTTGATGACTTGGGGGCCGCGCACGTAGCGGATCTCGGCCAACTCGCCCAAGGGAATCTGCGCCCCGTCCGGTGCTGGCACCAGAATTCTCACCAGTTCCTCGACGCTGTCGCGCAATTCGCGCATGTAGCGCACCCGCACGGGATAGCGCTCGCGGCCTTCCACAGTGGTGGTGACCAGCCTGCCCCCGATGGCGATCTCAATTACGTCCTGCACCTCTTGCAGGGCAATGCCGTGGCGGGCAATGGCCTCGCGGTCGATGTGGATCTCCAAGTAGGGCTTGCCGATGATGCGGTCGGCGTTGACGGTCGCTGGCTCGACTGCGGGCACTTCCTTGAGCAAGCGCTCCAGGGTCAAGCCGGCGCGCTCAATGGCCTCCAAGCTAGGGCCTTTGATCTCAATGCCGAGGGGGGCGCGCATCCCGCTCTGCAACATGACGAGCCGCGCGGCAATCGGCTGTAACTTAGGTGCCGAAGTAGAGCCGGGGATCTGACCGGCCCGGGCGATCTCCGCCCATATATCGTCGGCCCCCTGTATCCCCGGCCAAGCCGCACGTCCCGGATTGAGCGCGGAATCCAAGGGCGGACGCCACAAGCGGAAAGGACGTCCCTTGGCGCTGGGCACGAGGCGGCCGGCTGCGTCGCGGAGATAGCGGCCCGGCACCTTGTAGGGCGCACCATCGGGAGCGGACGCGGGCGTGCCATCGGGAGCGCGGAACAGATCCGTGGCGCGCTCGTCAAAAGCGAATAATCGGCGGCGACCAGCCTCGTCGGTGAGGTATTCCGCGCGATAGTTGATCGCGGTCTCAATCATGGAAATCGGCGCGGGGTCCAGCGGGGTCTCGGCCCGTCCGAGCTTCCCCACCGCGGACTCGACTTCTGGTATCTGGGCGATGGCCGCGTTCTGCTTCTGCAAGACGTCGAGCACCTCGCCGATGGAGGCGTGGGGCATGGTCGTCGGCATCCATAGGAAGGAACCTTCGTCGAGGGGCGGCATAAACTCCGCACCCAACCCAGGCAGGGCCTCAGCGAGGGCCGCAAAGGGCGCTGCATTGCGCAGGGCGGGCGGCACAAAGCCGAAGACGCGGGCAAAACCCAGCCACGCAGACGCGCCGATAATCAGCAGCAGGGCGGGAAAGATCAGGGCCAACCCCTTGTGATCCAGACACCACCGCAGCACGCCGGGGAATGCGCGTTGCAAGACGCGAAAAAGCACCAACAGGCCGCCGATCAATCCGGCGACGAAGAAAACATTGCGCCATTCGCCTTTTTCCGGGCCAAGGGGCAACCAGTGTTCCGCTAGCACGGCGACGACCCCGCAGGCCGCGACGGCTATAGCACCCCGCGCCACCCACCAACGCACCCGCTCCGGTGCGCGGGCGGCGAGTAGGTGATACGTCCCAATGGCTATTAGCAGCAGGCCGATCCACCACGACAGGACGAGAGCCACCCCGAAGCCACAGACCGCCCAAAGGCCGGGTGCCCAACGCCCCAGTCGCGTTGCAAACACACAGTGCGCCAAGGCCGGCAAGGCCGTCAGCGACAGCCAAACAGCGGCCAACAGCGCGAAGGTCTTGGTAAAGGCCAGCGGCGCGAAGAGCTTGCCCTCGGCCCCTTCCATGGCGAAGACGGGCAAAAAGCCCACCACCGTGGTGAGCACGGCCGTCAGCACGGCACCGCCGACCTCGCGCGTGGCGCGAAAGACCACTTCTAGGCGGTCGTCCTCTGCGTCTGCATCCTCTAAGTGCTTGAGGATGTTCTCGCTGATGACGATGCCCATATCGACCATAGTACCGATGGCAATGGCAATGCCGGAGAGGGCGACTATATTGGCGTCAATGCCAAAGACCTTCATGGCGGCGAAGCAGGCGAGTACGGCCAGTGGCAACAGCCCGGAGACCAGCGCGGCGCCGCGCAGATTCATCACCAGCGCCAGCACCACGACCACCGTTACCAGTATCTCCTCGCTCAGGGCACGCTCCAGCGTACCCAGCGTCTCCTCGATCAGCCCAGAGCGGTCGTAAAAAGGGATTACCTGCACTTGGCTGACCCGCCCGTCGGGCAGGGTTTTCTTGGGCAGGCTCGGGGCGATTTCTGCGATCTTGGCCTTGACGCTTTCAATGGCTGCTAGGGGATTGGCACCGAAGCGCGCCACAACCACGCCGCCAACTACCTCTGCGCCTTCCTTGTCCAACGCGCCGCGCCGCAGCGCCGGCCCCAGCGCGACCCGCGCGACGTTTTTGACGTAAATTGGGACGTTGTCCCGCGCCTTAATGACGGCGTTTTCAAGGTCGGCCAATCCTTTGACAAAGCCGATGCCGCGGATGACGTACTCGGCTCGATTCAGCTCTACGGTGCGCGCACCCACGTCCCGGTTGGACATGCGCACCGCGTGGAAGACCTCGTCGAGCCGCACCCCATAGGCGCGCATCGCGTCCGGGTTGACGTCGATTTGGTATTCCTGTACGAAGCCGCCCACCGAGGCCACTTCGCTGACGCCGTGGGCCGCCAACAGGGCGTAGCGCACCTGCCAGTCCTGAATGCGGCGCAACTCGTGCAGGTCCCAGCCGCCAGTGGGCGCACCCTGTTCGTCGCGGCCTTCCAACGTGTACCAGAACACTTGGCCCAAGGCCGTTGCGTCCGGCCCCAAGGCCGGCTGTACGCCCTCGGGCAGGAGGCCGGCCGGCCGGCTATTGAGCTTTTCGAGGATGCGGGAACGCGACCAATAGAAATCAACTTCTTCGGCAAAAATCACATAGATGCTCGAAAAGCCGAACATCGAGAAGCTGCGGATCGTCTCGACGCCCGGCACGCCCAAAAGCGCCGTGGTCAGCGGATAGGTCACCTGATCTTCCACGTCTTGCGGCGAGCGACCCGGCCACTCGCTGAAGACGATCTGTTGGTTCTCGCCGATGTCTGGGATCGCATCTACGGGCACGGGGTCGCGCGGCAGCCACGCCAGCTCCCACGCAAAGGGGGCGACCGCAAGGCCCCAAGCCACGAGGCCGACCAACATGAGCGCGGCGACCAGCTTGCGCGTGAGAAAGAAGCGCACCAAGCGGGCGAGTAGCGAGTTTTGTCCTTCCATCATTGGCCTCCGTGGCGGTGCTCAGGCGCGGATGTATCGCCGCGATCGTGCCCATGTGCCGGCGCACCGCCTGCTGGATACATTGCGCTGGGCTGGGCGCGGATTTGGAGGGCACTGTCGATTTTGAACGCGCCATTGACCACGACTTCCTCACCCTCGCGCAGGCCCTCGCGAATCAAGTAGTAATCCCCAGCGCGCGGCCCGAGCACGACCTCGCGGCCCTCGTACAGGCCCTCGCCGAGCGCGACGTACACCACGGCGCGTTTGCCCGTCAGCAGCGGTGCCGAAGCTGGCACCACTAGCGGCGTCTCGCGTCCGGCCTCGTCGCCCGTGCCGTAGCCCAGCTCTTCGGCGCGCACTAGGGCCATGCCGCAGATGTCGCAGGTGCCGGGCGCGTCGCGGACGATCTCTGGGTGCATCGGGCTGATCCATTTGCCCATGAGCGCAAAGGACATGGCGCGCCCGGCGGCCCCGACCTCGGCTTGGGCCACGGCCCACACCAGCATCCCCGGCTTCAGCCGACCTCGCTCGTTCGCTACGTTGACCCGCACGCGCACGGTGCGCGTGCGCTCGTCAAGCACTGGATCGACGAAGGATATTTGGCCGCTGAACACCTCGCCCGGATGGGCCTCGGTCGAGAATTCGACGGCCTGACCGTAGTGGATCCAAGACAGGTCCGACTCGTAGGCTCGGAGCTCCAGCCACAGCCGCGACAAGTCCGCGATGGTGTAAATCGGCGTACCGGTCTGCACGTACGCGCCCTCGCTGAGGTGCTTTTCTATCACCACGCCGCCTGTTGGCGCGTAGATCGTCAGGTGGTCGGAGGCGCGGCGCTCGCGCTCGACGCGCTCGATTTGCTCCTCCTTCAGTCCGAGCAAGCGCAGCTTTTCGCGCGCGGCCGCAACCAGCACCGTCTGCCCAACCGACGTGCCGCTGGCACCCAATCGCTCGCGGGCGCGCAGAGCTTGGATCAGCTCCTCTTGGGCGGTCAACAGCTCGGGGCTGTAGAGATAGGCTATGTGGTCGCCCTCTTTGACCCGCACACCCGTGTAGTCCACGTACAGTCGGTCAATTCGGCCCGCTACCCAAGCGGTGATGGAGCGGACTTGCGTCTCATCTACCGCGATCTTGCCGACCATCCGCGTCGCGACCGGCGCGAAGCGGCGCTCGACCGGCGCGGTCTGGATGCTGGCAAGCTGCTGGGCAGCGGGCGAGAGGCGCAACTGGCGCGGGCCCAAGGAGTCGCCAACCTCGGGCGCGGTCACTGGGATTAGGTCCATCCCGCAGATTGGGCACTGACCCGACCCGGGCTGGCGGATCTGCGGGTGCATCGAGCAAGTCCACGTTTCGGCCTGCTCGGCAACGGCAGCGGGGGCGCGTCCGCTGTCCGAGCCGCCCAAAGCCAAGCCCAAAGCCAAGCCGACGATCCCGGCCGCGATCCCGGTAGCTACTATTTGCTTTGTCGCTTTCATGGTTGGATTTCCTCTGTGGTTGAGGGTTTGCCGACCAGCTTTTCAATCTCGGCCCCATGCACAGCTTGGTCGGTGCGGGCGCGTTCGTACGCTAGCTGGAACTCCAGCAGGGTGCGTTGGGCGTCGATGACCGCGAGAAAATCGCTGCGGCCGGCGGCAAAGGAGCGTTGGGTCACGTTGAGCATCTGTTCGGCCTTGGGCAGCAGGCTGTCTTGGTAGAGGGCGCTGCGGCTTTGGGCGTCGCGCCGCTTGTACAAGGCTAGTTCCAACTCGGCAATGAGCCTATTTTCCTCGTCCGCAACACCCTGCAAGGCGGCCTGATAGCTCAGCTTGGCCGCACGTTTTCCGGCCTCGTAGGACGAGTGCCACAAGGGCAGGTTGATCGTGGCCATGGCCACCAGCGGATTCTCGCCGCGGTCTCCGATGTGGATGTAATCGAGGCTCACGGTCAAGTCCGGGTAGAACTGCTTGCCGGCCAATTCGACGCCTAGGGACTGCGCCCGCGCTTGCGCTTGCCGCACTTGTAGCGTTGGGTTCGCGGCCCGCAAGCGCGCTTTTAGCACCTCCTCGCCTAGATTCGACGCGGCCATGGGCAGCGAATCGGGCACGGCGACCGGCGCAGTCGCCGTGCGGCCGAGCGCGGCATTCAACCGGGCCGTGGCCGGCCGCCGCTGCTGGCGCAGGCTGCGCAACTGATCCTCTAAGCGGCCCAATTCCACCTGTGCCTTGAGCACGGGGGCGTACCCTCCGGTGCCGCCGCGATAGCGGGCGCGGCCTACTTCCTCTAGGTAAGACAACAGGCGCGAGTTTTCCTCGGTGACGGCGATGGCCCGCTGCAAAAAGTAGTAGTCGTAGTATGCGGCCTTGATCGCGAAGATCAGCGACCGCCGGGCGGCCTCATAGCGTTGGCCCTCGACTGCGGCCTCTTGCTGGGCGATCTGTCCCTTGAGGTCCAACTTGCCTTTCCAAGGGAAGGTTTGCGCCGCGCTAACGCGCATTTCCTGCGGGCCGGTGCGCGTCTCCACCGGACGCGCGAAATAGCCGTAGGTCAGGCGGGGTTCGGCCCAAGCGCGCGCCGGGGCCACCTTTGCTAGGGCGGCCTTGTAGCGCGCCAAAGCCTGCTTGAGCTTGGGGTTGTGCGATTCGGCGTAGCGCACATACTCTGCGAGCTCGGCGCGGGGATCAAGCGCTACTTCTTCCTGCGACCAGACCGGGCCTGCGACCAGACCAGCTAGCAGCAGGGCCGTTCTATTTTTGTACATGCAAATCCTCCTCGCTGCGACGGCAACAGTGGGTAGTGGGTAGTGGTCAGTGGTCAGTGGGTAGTGGCCACTGACCACTGGAATGCGATGCGGCGAGGAGGATTAGATCAGGAAGGAACAGTAGAGCTGGAAGAGCGGGGGACGCGGTGGGGGGACGCGGTGGGGCCGCGACCGCAGCACGGACGAGCGATGCGGCGGAGCGGCAGCCGCTTCCATTGCGACCACGGGCGTTGAGACGGACGGCTGCTCGGCTGGGGGGACGAACTGGAGGGACGCGCTACTTTCTGCGCGCAGACAGCAACAACCCGCTTGCAGGCCCACGTCGCCGCAGGCATTGGCGACGTGGCAGGGCATGGGGGCGGCCTCTGCAACACACGGGGTGCAGAGAACCTGTAAGCCGCTATAGGCGAGGGCCAGCAGCAGGACTAAAGACGTGGTTAAGGGGCGAAGGCTTTTCATTGTCGATGGGTCGCTAGACGTGTGTAGATCGACGACTGACCAAACAAAAAGTTTCAACAGCGCACGAGCAAAGTTAGCTCAATATCTTCAACAGGATGGCGATTTGTGCGCTTGCCATGCCGACTAGCCAGCGCGTTAGGCGGTCTAACCGGCGGTTTATGGCGGTGATGTCCTGTCGCATATCTTGCCGGTGGGCCATCTTCATGCTGTCAAGGCGGGCTACAACCTGTTCGAGGATGCCTTCAACGCGGCCTTGCCGAGTTCGGCTTGTTCGGTCATGGGTCAACCTCCTGAGGCGGGTCCGCTACTTGGGCACCGTCTTGCGCACACCGCGCTCGTACACCACTTCGTACTCGCCCTCCGGCACCTCCATGGCCCGCACGGCCAATTCGCCCATCGTCACCAGCGGCTCAGACGCTAACAGCAGTTCGTCGAACGACTCCTCGGGCGTCTTGCCAGTGGTGTCTAAGACGATTGTGCGGTTTTGGTGGGTAAATAGGGACGCGGCGATCTCCTCTTCAAAGTGCGCTTTGACCTCGGCAATGTGTTCTCGGCGCACGACCGGATATTCGTGCGGACTGTCCTGCATCCGCCGAGCGATCTCCTCGTCCGAGGCCGTTATGTGGAATAGCACCACATCGGGCAGATGGGCCTCTAGCACCAACGATTCGTAGAGCCGCTGGAAGCCGTAGTGGAAGTTCGGGTAGTAAAAGCTGTCTGGGTCGTCGCCGTAAAAGCGAGTGTACACGGCCTCCTCTAAGTGCCAGCCGACGATCAGGGGACAGGCGTACTTTTTAATAATGTCAACGTGGTAGTGGATCTGCATCCGCTGCCCGCGCTCCTTTATGTCGTTGGGCAGGCCGACCAAGATCTTGCGCGACGCCGGGCTGAGCGAAGCGTCGGGGAGGGTGAAGTGATCGTCGCCGTGGATGGGGACTCGGCGGTGCCGGTAGTACTCCCCGAGCATGGTGGCCAGCGTACTTTTCCCCGCGTATTCAATACCTGCGAAAATGCTGCGCATTTCTACTCTCCCTTCGGGCTTTTCAAGATGGCATTCTCGGATATATTGTCAAAAGTAAGTCGCCGCACACCCTCCAGCAAACGCCCACTTATGTCCGCTAGCTCCGCCAAAATTGGCGTCCTCGTCGCCCAACTCGGCACGCCGCAAGCACCCACCGCCCGCGCCCTGCGGCCCTATCTGCGCCAATTTCTCTCCGACCCGCGCGTCATCGACCTCCACCCGCTCAGGTGGTATCCCATTCTCTATCTGTTTGTCCTCACCCGCCGACCCGCGCGCTCGGCCGCCCTGTACGCCAATATCTGGACCGCCCAAGGCTCGCCCCTCATGGTCCATTCCCAAGCCCAGACTCGCGGCTTGCAAGAGCGGTTGGGCGCGGCGTATCGGGTCGTGCTCGGCATGCGCTACGGCGAGCCGAGCATCGCGCACGCCGTACAGTCCCTGGAGCGGGAAGGGGTCGAGCGCATCCTCGTCTTTCCCATGTACCCGCAGTTTTCCTGCGCCACCACCGGCTCGATCTACGACGCGGTCAATCGCGCGGCCTTGGGCCGGCGCTGCCCTTGGTTCTTCGACCGCAAACGCCAGATGCCGGCGCTGCGCTTCGTCCCGCCCTACGCCGACCACCCCGCGTACATCAACGCGCTCGCGCAGTCGGTCGCCGAAGCGGTCACTCGCCTCAATTGGACGCCCGACCGCTACCTAATCACCTTCCACGGCATTCCCCGGCGCTACGTCGATGAAGGCGATCCCTATCGCCGCCACTGCGAAGAAACCGCGCGTCGGTTAGCCACAGTGCTTGGCCTTGCAGACGACGAGTGGGTCAGCGGCTTCCAATCGCGCTTTGGCAAAGAGCCTTGGCTAGAGCCTTATACCGAGGACGTGCTGGCGCGCCTCGGGGGGCAGGGCGTGCGCCGCTTAGTCGCCATCTGCCCCGGCTTCACCGCCGACTGTCTCGAGACGCTCGACGAAATTGGCCGCGAAGGAGCCGAGCAGTTTGCCCGCGGGGGCGGCCAACAGTTCCACTTAGTGCCTTGCCTCAACGACCATCCGGCTTGGCTCGACGCCATGGCAGCCATCGCCGGCCAAGAACTGGCCGGCTGGAATGCCTGACGGCAATGTGGGTAGTGTTAGCAGGAGGGTAATTCTGCACAGACTTAATGGCGAAAGCCCTCCTTGGCAATCACCGTGCCAAGGAGGGCTTTATTTTTAAGCTCACCCACTACCGCAATGCGTCATTTGCTTGACAGTTTTGTGTCTTTTTTGTCATACTTAGCGCGACTGCTATGGACAAGCTACCCCTCGCGCTCGAACGCAAACTCATCCGGCTCGGCACTCGTCTCATTGACCAAAAGCGCGGCCGACGCCTCGTCGAGCCGACCGAGGACCGCGACGGCTTCTGGTTTGGCGGCGGCAACTCAGTCCGCGACCCCAGCGACGGCAGCCTCTATCTCATTGGCCGCTACCGCGACGCCGGCGACAGCCGCACCGGGCTAACTTCCGGCCCCCGAGGCCGCACCCTGGCCATCTTTCGCTCAACCGACAATGGACGGAGCTTTGCCGAGGTGCGCGCTTGGGACAAATCCGACCTCTACTGCGGCTCGGCCGTACTCAGCATCGAGGGCAGCGCTCTGCGCCTCAACAAGCGCCGCGTCCAAGTGCTGGTCTCCACCGAAAAAGTTCGCCTCTATCCACGGCCCGTCGCCGCTTTTCAGAAGCCGGGCACCGGCGTCTGGAGCATCGACGCCTTCGCCGCTACCTCCATCGGCCGACTCGACCCACAGGAGTCGATTGCCCCGCTGCTGACCAGCGATGATCCGGCCTATCTACACCTCAAAGACCCCAACCTCTCGTCCGGCATGGGTCGGCAGCCCCTGCTGCTCTATTGCGCCCATCCGTACACTTGGTCTGCGAGCACTTCGGGCCGCGCCGTGCTCGCGGCTCATGCGTGCGAGAGCCTCGGCCACGACCTCTTTCCCCGCGGCCCAACCTGGGATGTGGCTGCCTTGCGCGTCACCTGCCGCCTACCTGTGCCCAAGGTGGGCGCGTTCGATTGTTTGCCCTCGCTCTCGCTCTATTTCTACGATGGAGCCGAGTCCATGCAGCCGCTCAAAGCGCACGCAAAGGGGGTCGTCCGGCCGCGCGGTTACTCCTGCGAGGAATTGGGCGGCTTGGCCTATGGCTTCGATCGCCAATTCCCGCGCCTCCATCGCCTCAGCCGCCTCCAGCCGCTCTTCGTCTCTCCAGAAGGCACGGGCTGCTCGCGCTACGCATCCGTGCTGACAGAAGCCGACGGGGGGCTTTTCGCCACTTGGCAGCGCTCGACCCACACCCGCTCGCAGCCGCTTTTCGGCCACCGGCTCACGCCGGCCCGGGTCGAGTCCCTGCTCTCCTGAATTTTGCTAGGGGGCGTCCAACTGCGCCCGCAGCCAAGAGGCCAAGTCCTCCAAGCACGGCTGGGCAATCGCGTGGGGCATATCGTATTCTTTGTACAGCAAGTCCAACCCGAGGGGAGCAAGCCGGTCTCTAGAGGCGCGGGCTTGGGCAATGGGGATGACCGGATCAAAGCGCCCGTGCGACATAAAAACCTTCAGGCCCCGCACCGACGCCGCATCTTCAGGCAACATGTCCGACTCGCACACCCCGCTCAATGCAATGGCCCCGGCAAAGGCCCGAGGCCGCTTTAGCGCGGCCGCTAAGGCCATGCTCGCCCCTTGGCTGAACCCCGCGATAAAGACGCGAGTTGGCCGGTGCACACGCCGCAGCGCGTCCACCAAGGACAAGACCTGCACCAGGGGTTCTTCGGCCTCGGCAAAAGCAAAGCGCACCCCCGCCGGGCCTATCTCGATATCAAACCATGCAAAACCGCCGAAATCGAGCGCGTAAGGTGCGCGGGCACTGACGCAAAAAAGCCGCGCATCCAAGTGCGGCACCAGGTCCAGTAGATCCTCCTCATTGGCACCATAGCCGTGCAAAAGCAGGAGCAGCGGCGCACCCTCGAAAGGTGCGTCGGGCGACTTGTAGAAGACGTGGTAGAGGGACGCTGTGGCCATGTCGCCGCTACTCCACCAAGACCTCGTACTGTCCGGCCCGCCGCAACACCATCACCACCCGCTCCTCTTGGCTAATCAGCTCCTGCACGTGGGAGTTGGGATGGGCCTTCTCGTTGCGCCACACCGTCTCGCCGTTGATCTCGATTTGGGGGAAGCGCTTGTCGCAGCGGGGGACGGACAGGTGCGTTTCGCCGTCGTGCGGCACGGAAAGGCGTGCGGAAAAGCCGCCGCTATAGGCCCCCCAAGCGACCTCCACATCGCCGCGTGGCGTGGGCACGACGCCCTCGGCGCGTTCAAGCCCGGACAACTGCGGCCCAATCTCCAAGATCCCCTCGGCCTTAGGCACAACCCCTAGCACATGCGCCGCCAGCAAGCTCTCCGGCCCGGGTTGCGCGGCCAACGATCCGGCCTTCTCGCCCCACGTCCGGCCCGGGCGCGCCAGCAAGCGGCCCCATTTTCTCTGGACGTAAGCCAAGGCCGACTCGCCGGCGCCCGCCCGCCACAGCGCCCCGGCGACAAAAAACGCCTGCCACAAATCGTCTTCTGACGTCGAGCCGCTGGCTAGGTGCTGCGCCACCCGCACCTGCTGCCTAGAATCAGCCAAAGCAAAGTAGAGCACCAAGGCATTCGCCCAGCGGCTGCAATCAGCGGCCCCAGCGGCAGCGGCAAAAAGCCCTTGCTCTTCGCTCCAAGCGGCTTGCAATCCCTTGCGCGCCCGGTGATGAGCGCGCTCGCATTGGATAGCTTGTCGGCGGGCGCCGGCGCGCCGACACAAGGCCGCGACCGCTTGCCAAGCCCCGGCCCGTAGGGCGACAGCAGCGGGCACCGGCGCGCCCTCGGCCTCGGCTGTTTGCAAGCCGTTCACTAGGCTCGCTAGCGGCACGGCAGGCGATCGGTCCCCGCCATAGCGCTGCACCAGTTCGACGAACAGCGCGTGGAAACAGGCCTGTTCCCCGCCGAGCGGTACCTCGCTGCCAGCCAGCACGGCGCGCGCCGTATCCACGCAGCCGGTCGCGTACAAATCGTTCATGGCCCAAACGTAGAGCTGGTCCCAGTTGAGCCGTTCCGCGCCGAGGGCGTACCCCTCTTGGCGGCTAACGGCTAAGGTTTGCTCGCCGGTGCGCCACAGCCGCGCCCAGTCTTGGTCCACGGTTGTAAAGCACCCGCGCGCCGCAACGGCCACGCACCGCTCCACCAGCGAGACACTGTCTATTTCCACTTCCTCTGGGCACGATCCGACCCGCACTACTAGGTAGCGGCACGTTGCCAATTGCGGCGCTGTCCACTCCTGCAACCCGTCGCGGCACACGTAGCGCAAGCGCGATTCTACCGCGCCCACCGCCCGCGCAAAACCTAGGTCAATCACCGCACCGGCCCGGCCCCGCAGCCGCAGATGGGGGAATCCATGGAGCAACCGCCCGAAGTCCAAAACTAGGTACGCGGCCCGAGCGGCGTCGGTTGTCTGTACCAAGGATTGGGTTTTACCGGCCCTCAGCAACGCTTCCCGCCGCACGCATTTGGCCGTCTGCATGGCCTCGGGGTAGGCGACCCATTCGAGCACACCCTCGCCAGCGACCTCGCCAAAAGCCGCCACCTCCCGCGCCCCCACCATGCTTTCCACCGCAGACAATGGCGCCCAATCCCTCGGCTCGGCCCCAGCCACCACGACGGCTTCCCGCCATCCGGCAAACCGCCCTTTGGCCCACTCATCCGGCGCCAATACGGCTGCGTAGCCGGCCGCGCCTTGCCAAGCATCGGCTGGCTGCACCTGCCAAGGCGCACCGGTGTACAGCACCTGCTCGGCCCCATCGCTGCGCTCGATTTTTCCCTCGGCGCAAAACCAGTCTGCTGAGCCGCAGCCTATGGCAAAGACCAACAGCACATTTTCGCCCTCCCGCAGCGCATCATCTAAAGCGAACTGCTCCCACACAGCCACTTCGGCCAGTGCTGGCCCCAATCCCCTACCCACTCGCTCACCGTTTAAGTACACCTCGTAAGGCCCACTCGCAGCGCAGCGCAACAGCCCGTTGGCTGCTGCGCCGGTCAGGTGGAATTCGAGGCGGATGTACACGGCCAGCGCGGCCGGATGCCATATAGCTTGCGAGCGCATACTCAATTTACGGGCATCCGCATCCCTACCAGCCGCGTCCCTTGCTCTCCCAGCACCCGCATCATAAACGCGCTCCCAGGCTCAATTTCTTTTAACGCATCCTCATAATCTTCCACGGTTTCCACCCGTTCGTCGTTGATCTCCTGAATGAGCATCCTTGGGAGCAAATGCCGCTTCGCCGCCTCGCTACCTCTAGCCACCCGCATGATCAGCACCCCAGATTCGTCTTCGTACCCCAAGCGTTCCGCCCACTCGTCCTTTAGGTTCGCCACCTTTATCCCCAACGGCCCCCACGCCTCGTCGGAATCGCGAGAACCGGCTGCCGAGGCGAGTACCTCCTCGGTCAGGGCCTCCAACTCGACCTCGATGCGCTTCCTCTCGCCACCGCGCAACACCAGCAACTCGACCTCCACGCCGGGGGCCGTGCGCCCGATTAGGCTCCGCAGATCGACCGCATTATACACGGGCTGACCATCGACCTCCAGCACGATGTCGTCTCTTTTGACGCCCGCCTTATCCGCCGCTCGCCCGGGGCTGACGCTAGTGATCAACACGCCTTGGGTATTGTCCAGCCCCATGGCTTCGGCCAACAGCGGCTCCAAGTTGCCGATACGCACGCCGAGTAGGCCGCGTTGCACCTCACCGTGTTCAATAAGCTGCCCGGTCACGTGCTTGACCAAGTTGATCGGAATGGCAAAGCCAATGCCTATATTGCCGCCGTCGTTGCTGGTAATGGCGGTGTTGATGCCCACGAGTTCCCCGCGCAAGTTGACTAAGGCACCGCCACTATTGCCCTTATTGAGGGCGGCGTCGGTCTGGATGAAAGAGCCGTACTCAGGCCCGAAACGATCCCGCCCCAGCGCGCTGACCGTGCCCATCGTCACGGAGTGGGCAAAGCCCAAGGGATTGCCTATGGCCATCACCCACTCGCCCTCGCGTAGCTGGTCTGAGTCGCCCAATGTCAAGGTGGGTAGGTCCGCGGTGTCGATCCGCAGCACGGCGACATCGCTCAACGAATCGCGGCCAACCACCTCGGCCTCAAAGAAACGCGAATCCGTCCCTTCTACGCGGATGTCGTCGGCGCGGCGAATTACGTGGTTGTTGGTGATGATGTACTGCTGGCCGTCAAACTCGACGATCACGCCCGAGCCTTGGCCCTGGCGCGGCTGGTCGGGGACGCGGAAGGGCCTTCTCCACGGGAGGTCAAATACGCGGCCTTCCTCGGTGCCCTCCGTAGTGATTTTTACGACGCCGGGTTTGACCTGCGCGGCGAGTTCGGCGAAGCCATCGCTCATCTGGCGCAAGAGCTGCATGTTCTCGCTGGCTCGAACATTGCCAGCCACGGCGAGGCTTAAAATGAATGGGGAAAAGCACAACTTCCGCATGGGTATTTCCTCTCTGAAAAGGGTGTGAAAGTACGGATAATTTTCAATGTTTACAAAAAAAGACGACGAGCACTAAATCGCGGTTCCCGCTGCTCGGGCCGGCGGCTGGTGCCGCACGGCCAACTGGCCTTCGTCGAGCACCACCTCAACCCGCCAACCCTCGGGCATGTCGCCGGCCACCAGCAAGCGGGCGATTCGCGTTTCGAGCTCGCGCTGCAAAAATCGCTTGAGCGGCCGGGCACCATAGACCGGATCGAAACCTGCGCGGGCAATGTGCCGACGCGCCGGTCCAGCGACCGCTAGCTCAATGCGCTTTGCGGCCAGCCGCTGGCGCAACTCGGCGATCAGCAGCTCGACGATAGCCTCGATCTCGGCCAAGGTCAGCGGCTTGAAGAGCACTACGTCGTCAATCCGGTTGAGAAACTCCGGGCGCAAGCACGCCCGCAACTCGCGCATCACCTGCTCGCGCACGGACTCGGCGATCTCCCCTTTCGGCGTCAGTCCCTCGACCAAGTGCGGCGACCCAATGTTGGAAGTCATAATCACCACGACGTTCTTAAAATCCACCACCCGGCCCTGCGCGTCGGTGAGCCGCCCGTCGTCCAAAAGCTGCAACAGCGCGTTAAAAACGTCCGGGTGGGCCTTCTCGATCTCGTCGAAGAGCACCACCGCGTAGGGCTTGCGACGCACGGCCTCGGTCAGCTGGCCCCCTTCCTCGTAGCCCACGTACCCGGGAGGTGCGCCCAACAGCTTGGACACCGAGTGCTTTTCCATGTACTCGCTCATGTCTAAGCGAATCATGTTCTCCTCGGCGTCGAAGAGGGCTTGCGAGAGGGCCTTGGCCAGCTCGGTCTTGCCCACGCCCGTCGGCCCCAAGAAGACGAAGGAGCCGATGGGCTTTTGCTCGTCTTTGATGCCGGAGCGCGCCCGCATCACGGCGTCGGCCACCAAGTTCACGGCCTCGTCCTGGCCCACGACCCGCTGGTGCAAGATCTGATCGAGGCGCGCCAGCTTCTCGCGCTCGCCCTCGGTCAGCCTCTGTAGCGGGATGCCGGTCCAGCGCGAGACAATGGCGGCCACCTCCTCTTGGGTGACTTCCTCGCGCAGCAGCCGCCGGCCGCCGGCCGCCGCCGCTTGCTCGGCCGCCGACAGCCGACGCTCCAGTTCCGGCAATTTTCCGTGTTTTAGCTCGGCGGCCCGATTCAGGTCGTATTGGCGCTCGGATTCTTCAATTTGATGCCGCACCTGCTCAATTTCCTCGCGCAACGCACGCTCGCCCACGAGGGCCGCTCTCTCCTCCTCCCATTGGGCGCGCAGGGCACCGGCCTGTCCCTTGAGGTCGGCTAGCTCCTTGCGCAGGCTTTCGAGGCGTTTCCCGCTGGTTTGGTCCTGCTCCTTTTTCAGGGCGGCTTCCTCAATCTCTAGCTGCATGACCCGACGCTCCACTTGGTCCAGCTCGGTTGGCACCGAGTCGATCTCCGTGCGGACGGTGGCGCACGCCTCGTCAATCAGGTCAATGGCCTTGTCTGGCAGGAAGCGGTCCGAGATGTAGCGGTTGGATAGCACGGCGGCATCTACCAAAGCATTGTCTTGGATGCGCACGCCGTGGTGGACCTCAAAGCGCTCGCGCAAGCCCCGCAGAATCGAGATCGAATCCTCTACTGTGGAGGCGTCTATCAGCACCGGCTGGAAACGACGCTCCAGCGCGGCGTCCTTCTCGAGGTGCCGGCGGTGTTCGTCGAGCGTGGTCGCGCCAATGCAGTGCAACTCGCCGCGGGCCAGCATGGGCTTGAGCATATTGCCCGCGTCGGTCGATCCCTCAGTCTTGCCAGCGCCGACAATGGTGTGCAACTCGTCGATAAAGAGCAAGATGCGCCCCTCGCTGGCGCGGATTTCGTCGAGCACGGCCTTGAGCCGCTCCTCAAATTCGCCCCGGTACTTGGCCCCGGCCATCAGCGCACCCATGTCCAGCGCAAAGATCGTCTGACCCTGCATCCACTCGGGCACATCGCCGCGCACGATGCGCTGGGCCAAGCCCTCGACGATCGCGGTCTTGCCCACGCCCGGTTCGCCGATGAGCACTGGATTGTTCTTGGTCTTGCGCGAGAGGATGCGGATGGTGCGGCGGATCTCTTCGTCGCGCCCGATCACCGGGTCGAGCCGGCCGGCGCGCGCCTGCGCCACCAAGTCGAGTCCGTACCGTTCGAGGGCCTCATAGGTGGATTCGGGCGTCGCGCTCTGTACGCGCTGGGCACCGCGCACCTCGGCCAAAGCCTGTAAGAAGCGGTCTCGCGTAATGCCGACCTCGCTCAAGGCGCGACCGGCGGCCCCGCCTTCGCCTTCCGCTATAAACGCCAAGGCGCAGTGCTCGGCCGACACGTATTCGTCCTTTAGGCCAACGGCTTCCTCCTCGGCTTGGCGCAAGACAGCTTGCAGGCGGCGCGTCACATATATTTCGACGCCGTTGCCCGAGACCCGGGGGCGGCGATCTAATGCACGCACCAAGGCCGGGCGCAACCGCTCGTCCGCTCGGTCTATGCGCCGCACAATGCGCGGCAAGACTCCTTCTTCCTGTTCGAGCAGTGCTAAGAGCAGGTGCTCGCCATCCACTTCGCCGTGCCGGCGACGCAGGGCTTGGTGCTGGGCTTCTTGTAGGGCTTCCTGCAATTTGTGGGTGAATTTGCTGGTATTCATGTTGGTTCCCTCGCGGAAGTCGGTTTTGCCTGTCCGAATGGTTGCAAATACCGTACCAGCACCGACACGTCTATTTTTGACACATTTTGCCTATTGAACGGGACATTGTGGCACTCAAGGCGTTGGAAATGAGTAAAAAAGGCCGAGGATCCGTCAGACGAGACTCAAGCGAAAGAACATCACGGAAATGGCGGTGCCCTTCGCCATGCTCGGGAAGAGGCCGCCGCGCATGGCGAAGCTGGTCTCCAAAAAGCGAATCTGCATGGACGACAGCACAAACGGGCCAAAAGCAAAGCCGATCGCCGAGCTGCTGCTCCGCCCGCCCAGCGACAAGCCAATGCGGGCCGGCAACCAGTCCGCCAGCCAGTACTCGACCCCGCCGGCCAGCCGCGGCCGAGTCCGCATCCCAAACGCAGAGCTGAACGCCTGGTCCCAATTGCCAACCACTGTTAGCTGGGGCATGGCCTGATAGGCCACCCCGAGCCGCAGCACGGCCGGCAGCGAGCGCGAGAAAGGCTTTTGGCCGACCTGCTTGGTAAAGTCTGGATCGCCGTCGCCGTCGAAATCCGGGTTGTCGAACACGTCCTCAATGGACCGCGAGTCCGCGTCCAAAAAGCGGGAGATGCGCAGTTGGTTGGCCGCGAGGAAAATGGAATCTTGGCGCACTCCCCTGCTCCACGAGAATGTGTCGAGCAAGTTGAGCACACTTAGGCTGAAGGTCGTCTTGCGGCTTTTGCTCCGGCCGGCAAGGCCCACGTCGAGACCCACGCCGAGGCCCATTTGGGCGTACTGGGCAATCAGCCAAGCGTCCGCCTCGGCCCCGCCGACGCGGGCCACGAGCCCGGTGCCGCCGGATTCGATGATTTCTCCGTACGTGCCCAGCGAGAGCTTGAGCGTACTGCCGACTGTGAACTCGCTTAGATAGGGGGCGAGACGAGCCGGCAGTGCCGGCCGCGCAGCGGCGACGTTGAGCGTGCCCACGGCCCATCCCGATCCATTCCAGTCGCTGATGTCGTACCCCTCGCTCTTGCCGGCCGCCAAGCGGTCCTCTGCAAACTCGTTGCCAAAAAAGAAAAGCTCTAATACGTCCTTGGGGATTTCGCTCTCGACCCCGCTGGTGAACCCCACCGCAATGGCCGAGCGCACTTTCCCGATGGCAAAGGCTATGCCCCCGTTGAGCGGGAGGCCGGCGACGACCGTCGGCTCGACATGCCCGTTCAGGCGCAGGCCCGCGTCCGGGATGTCGGCGAATAGTTTCTCTTTAGCCGCTGGGCTGATGTAGTACGGGCTGCCGTTGGGAGATACGCTAGCGTTGGCGTCCGTGAAGTGGGCGTTGTACGCGGCAACCGACAAACTGTTGTTTTCGGCCGCCACGCAAAGGCCAGCGCCGAGCAGGTCATAGGAAAACTTGCGGCTGCCGGCCAGGGCTAAATTCGCCGGGTTCCAGAAGACGGCTTCCGGCCCCCGGGCCAGTGCCGTATAGGCTTGGCCCAGCGCTATGGCCCGCGGGCTGGCGTCGCCCGGGACGGCGACCACCGGCCCGCAGGCCCCGGCCACGAGCAGGACCGCTAGAACGATCCATTCCTTGCCTTGCATCC
This sequence comes from uncultured Latescibacterota bacterium, assembly GCA_958295495.1. Taxonomy (GTDB): domain Bacteria; phylum Latescibacterota; class UBA2968; order UBA8231; family UBA8231. Next base: position 2,673,294 of record OY282352.1, on the reverse strand, counting down.
GCGCCCTACTTAATCAAATCCTCGTTGAATTCCATAAAAATCACCGCACCCGCCTCCACGGCGACGAAATCGCTCCCCCGCATCACTACCTCGCGCGGCGTCTTTTCCAACTCAATCAGCATGCCCGTATAGACGCCGTCCTCCCGCAGGAAAACCTCCACGTCTTCGTCCGAGAGCGCGATCCGCTGGTGGCTGAACGCACTGGCCACAACCTGCCCTTGGGGGCCGACATCGCCGGCCCCCACCGCAAAGGAACCTTGCTTGGGAATCCGCAGATAGCCGTTGGCCGCGTTGTCGGCGAACAGGTCTTGGTTGCCGTACACATCTTCAACCCTTGGCGCGACCCACAGGCTGACGCGGATCGCGGTGGGCAGGTGATTTTCAATCGTGGTAAGTACGGCCGCACTGTCGAGGCCGGCGCGGATGCGGCGGCGGGCATCGTCGTCCTGGAGGCGGCGGAAGCTCGGGTCGAACTCGATGCGGGTGTCCTCCTCTAGCTGAAAATGGCCCTGCGTGGCAAAGCGCACGTGGTCAATCTGCACCCAATGGCTAGCGTCAATGACCTCCGCGGCCTCACCGTCGCCGATGCGCACGGTCGGCGCGACCGCGACCATGGTCGGCAGCAGGTTGAGAAACTCGGTCAGCTCTGCGGAGGCCAGCGACAAGGCGAGTGCCACCGGGTGGTCTGGGTCGCCGCGCTGGAACATGGCGGAAATTGTCAGGGAATCCCGCTCGCCTTGGCCGTTGGTGCCCTCGATGTGGAGGTCAATGCGGCTGCGGAAACCAACGCCCGACGTCAGGCCGACTTCTAGGGAGACCGAGCTGAAGGCGATCTGGTCTAAGCCCGCGGGAAAATCGACTGTGCGGGAGACCGGGGCGACCGGCAGGATGACCTCGTCGAGCACTCCCTCGACGCGGCTGAGGAGCAAATTGTCGGTCGCGGCCTCTAACAGGATCTCGTCGGTGGCCGCGGCCGCGGCGAACTCGCCCTGCACTCGGTATGAGAACCGCAATTCGAGGGGGGTCTGCGGGGCAAATTCGCTGCCGGCCAAGTCAAAGAGCACCGCTTTGTTCTCGTTGGGGGCGAGCGCGTCAATGCGGAAGGCGTGGGGCGTGCCGTCCGGCCTTTTGACGTCGTCCAAGACCAGCTCGACCTGCAAGGGGATCGCGGTCTGGTTGGTCGCCTTGAGGGTCAGGCCACCCTCGGCGATGACCGCGTGCGCGATTTGGATGCGGTCGTCGGCAAAGGCGAGGGCCTCGGTCTTGGCAATCGCACCGTCGGCCGGCCCAATCGGCACCGCCAAGGCCGTGGAGACCGGCGCGACGCGCAGGCGGTCGCCGACTTCCTCGCGGTGGTTGAAGTCCGTTGTAAAATCGACCGAGAGCAGGCCCTCGTCGTCGATCTTCAGGAAGTCGGCGCGCTCGTCGGCCAAGTCCTGCACCGTCGTCCGATCGGCGGCGACCGGGATGCTGATCTGGAAATTGGTGCTGGGAATTTGGGGGGAGTTTACTTGGCAGCCCGTCAACGCTCCGGCCCCTAGAAGCGCACCTAGCCATCGACACTGTACAGCATTCATCTGCTAGCCGCTCGAGGATCTATTTGATCCCCACGGCCCGGCGCAGCAGCTCGGCTTTGTCGGTCCGTTCCCAGACGAACTCCGGCTCTTCGCGTCCAAAGTGGCCGTAGTTGGTGGTTTTCCGGTAGATGGGCCGCCTCATCTGTAGAGACTCAATGATGCCCTTGGGGGTTAGCTCAAAGACCGTTTCCACGGCTGCGGCGAGCACCTCGTCGGGCGCGACGCCCGTGCCAAAGGTATCGACCCGCACGGATACGGGCGCGGCCACGCCAATGGCATAAGCCAGTTGTACTTGGCAGCGGGCGGCCAAGCGGGCAGCCACCACGTTTTTGGCCACGTAGCGCGCCATGTAGTGGGCACTGCGATCGACCTTGCTGGGGTCCTTGCCGGAAAAGGCACCCCCGCCGTGAGGACACGCGCCCCCATAGGTATCGGCGATGATCTTGCGGCCAGTCAAGCCGCAGTCGCCGTGCGGCCCCCCGATGACGAAGCGGCCCGTGGGGTTGACGTGATATTGGGTCTCCTCGTCGAGCAGGCGGGCGGGGATTACTTCTTTTATGACCTGCTCAATCATGTCTTTTTCGATCTGCTCGTGACTAGCCTCGGGAGCGTGCTGAGTCGAGAGGACCACCGCCCCTACTCGCACGGGCTGACCGTCGTCGTACTCGACAGTGACCTGAGACTTGGCGTCCGGGCGCAGATAGGGAATTTTCTCGTCCTTGCGCAGCCGCGCCAGGTGCTGCATCAGCGCGTGCGCGAGGGTGATGGGCAGCGGCATGAGCTGGGCAGTCTCGCCGCAGGCATAGCCAAACATCATGCCTTGGTCGCCGGCGCCCTCTTCCTTGTGCAGCCCCTCGCCCGCGTTGACGCCTTGGGCTATATCGGGCGATTGCTGGCCCAAGGCCGCGAGGATAGCGCACGAGCGAAAGTCAAAACCCTGCTCGGGATCGCAGTAGCCAATATCGGCGATGACCTGCCTGACCAAGGCTTCGAGGTCTAGGCGAGCTTCGCTTTTAACCTCGCCGGCTACTACTACTTGGCCGGTGGTAACGAGGGTCTCGCAAGCGACCCGGGCGTTGGGGTCCGCGGCGAGCATGGCGTCGAGCACGGCGTCGGAAATCTGGTCGGCGACTTTGTCGGGGTGCCCTTCGGACACGGACTCGGAAGTAAACATGGATTTGGACATGGTGTATTCTCAAGCTCCTTCAGTGATACCTATGATGCCAGAAGGGCATATACTCGCCGACGGTATCCTCCAAGTGCTGGCGCACTTCAGCCCCGGTGTCCATGGCCAAGCACTCGTCGGCGATCTGCCGCGCCTTTTCAGCGCGGATGGCGCGAATGACCTCCTTGACTTCTGGGATGAGACCGGGGCTTAGGCTCAGACAATCCAGCCCGAGCCCGAGCAAGAGCGTCGTGGCCAAGGGGTCGCCGGCCATCTCGCCGCAGATGCTCACGGGCGTGTTGGTGCGCTGGCCGCTGTCGGCGACCATCTTGATCAAGCGCAAGACCGCCGGGTGAAAAGGGTCGTAGAGCCAAGCCACTTTACTCATGCCGCGATCTACGGCCAACGCGTACTGGGTCAGGTCGTTGGTGCCGAGGCTAAAAAAATCTACTTCGCCGGCAAAGTGATCGACCATCAAGGCCACGGACGGCACTTCGACCATGATGCCCAGCTTGCAATGCTCGGCAAAGGGCAAACCCGCCGCGCGCAGCTCGTCTTTGGCTTCCTCCACTAGCGCCCGGGCGCGCCGCAGCTCGTTCAGGCTAGAGATCATCGGCAACAAAATGTGAACTTCGCCCTGTACTCCGGTCCTGAGCAGGGCGCGCAACTGCGTCTTGAACAGGTCTGGGGTATCGAGGCAAATGCGGATGCCGCGCCACCCCAAGAAGGGGTTGGCCTCGGGCGGCACCGCCAAGACGTGGGCCAGCTTGTCGCCGCCCAAATCCATGGTGCGGATCACTACGGGATGTGGGGCCAGCGATTTGACGAGGGTGGAATAAACCTTGAACTGCTCCTCCTCGGAGGGCAAGCGGTAGTTGAGATACAGGAACTCGGTGCGGTACATGCCCACGCCGCAGGCGCCGTGGTCGAGCGCCATCTGCACTTCGGTATGCACATCGACATTGGCCATCAATGCGATTTCCCGCCCGTCTTGAGTAACGGCAGGCAGGTTGCGACGCCTCTCTAGGTCGCGCTCGCGCTGGAGTTGACGCCGGCGACGCGCCCGATAGCGACGCTCGCCGAGGGCATCGGGTCGCAGGTGGACCTGGCCTTCGTTGCCATCGACGACCACCAAGTCGCCGTCTGCCACTTGCCGCGAACAGTCGCCGGTGCCGACGACCGTGGGTAGCTGCAACGAGCGGGCGATGATGGCCGCGTGCGAGGCCGCGCCGCCGACGTCGAGCACCACGCCTTTGATCCGGCGGCGCTCTAGGCGCACCATCTCGGAAGGCAGCAAGTCATGGGCTAAGACAATCGTGTTGGCGCGGAGCGAATCAAGCTCTTTGACCTCGCTCCCGGCCAATCGCATCAACACCTGATTTTCGATATCCGCTACGTCGCTTATGCGCGCACGTAAGTATTCGTTCTCAATGTTGCCGAAGGCCTCTTTGACTTTTTCCAGCTCCTCGGCGTACGCCCGCTCGGCCGAATAGTGCTTGCCGAGGATCAACGCCTCGGTGCGCTCTTTGATGGATGGGTCCTCTAGCATGGCTAGCTGGGCGTCGAATATCTGCGCCAGCTCCTCTCCCTGCTCGCTGGCGACCCAGCGGCGAGTGCGCCGAATCTCGTCCCCGGCCTGGTGGAGGATGTTGCGAAAGCGCTCGACCTCCGCCCCAGACAGGTGATGCGCCACGCGCCGGCGGGTGATGACCGGGGCCCGCTTGTGGTATGCGAAAGCCCGGCCAATGCCAATGCCGGGGGAGACGCATATCCCATCGAAAACCCTATGTGCGCTGGTCGTGGTCAAGTTTGCCCCTCGAATGTGCTCTCCAGCAGTGAGACCATGGCCTCGATGGCCGCGTCCGCGTCCGCGCCTTCGGCCCGGACGGCGACTTGGGCACCTTGCTCGGCGGCCAGCATCATCACGCCCATGATGCTCTTGCCGTTGACCCCATCGACGTCGCCTTTGGAAAGGTAAATGTCGGCCTTGAATTGAGCCGCCGTCTGCACCAAGAGCGCGGCCGGACGAGCGTGAATACCCAGCGGATTGTTGATCGTGGCCGTCTTTTCAACCATGGCCCATTGCTACTCCTGTCATTCTTTTGCGTGTACTGCCCGGCTCAGGGCGCACAAGCGCTGTTGATCGTCTTCGACGACGCTGCCCGTGACGACAAAGCCTGCACCGGCCTCCACCTTGGCCCGCGCTACCCCTGGGTCGCGGATGCCGCCGCCGACGACGACCGGCACCGAGACGCAATCGGCTACCGCGCTCACCATTTCGTCGGGCACAGCAGCACACGCGCCGCTGCCGGTCTCTAGGTAAATGAGCCGCATGCCCAAGTACTCGGCCGCCAAGGCGTGGGCCATGGCGATGTCGATCTTGTCGCTCGGAATGGGTCGAGTATCGCTCATAAATTCCACGGAGGTCAGGGTCCCGGACTCAACTAGCATATACCCGGTGGGAATGGTCTCAATGCCGTACTCGCGGATCAAGGGAGCGGCCTTGACGTGTTCGCCGATCAAGAGCTCGGGGTTGCGCCCGCTGACCAACGATAGGAAGAGAATAGCATCGGCCGTCGGCACCACCTGACCCGAGCTTCCGGGAAAGCTGATCACCGGCACATCGACTTTGGCCCGCACGCGCTCGAAACAGACTGCGATGCGGGACGAGAACATCAGGCTCGTGCCAATGAGGATGGCGTCGGCCCCGGCCGCAACGCAGCGCTGGGCGCGAGCATCCAATTCGTCTGGGGTCAACCGATCTGGATCTAGCAAGGGCAGGTAGCCAGCACCACGGCGGTGGCGGATGTCCAGTAGGTATTGCAGTACACTGCTAGTCACGAATCAGTTCGCCTATTTTAGCTGCTGCTCGACGATGTGCGCCACTTGCTCTAGCGCTTCGTCGAGTTTGCCCGGGTCGCGACCGCCCGCCTGGGCCAAGTGCGCCTTGCCGCCACCCGAGCCGCCGGCTAGCTGCGCCACGCCGCGCACAATGCTACCGGCCTTCAGCCCGCGGCCCTTGATTAGGTCGTCGGTAACAACGGCGATAAAGGCAACCTTGCCGCTGATATCCGCCCCCAAGACGCCAACTCCCGACCCCAAGCTCTCGCGCAGTCCGTCGGCCATGGCCCGTAGGCTGGGCACGTCCTCTGCCTCAGTGCGCCGCGCCACGACCGTGACCCCTGCCACTTGGCGCGCTCCATTCGACAAATCGCTCGTCTCTAGCGCCGCAACCCGACGCCGCAACCCGTCGAGGGACCGCTCCAACTGGCGATTGCGCCCCAAGAGTGCCTCGATTTTGTCCGCTAACTCTTCGGGCGCGGCGTTGAGCCGAGTGCCCAAGTCCGCCAATACCTGTCGGCGCAGGTGCGCGACGCGCTCGGCCCCTGCGCCGGTCAACGCCTCGCTACGCCGGACGCCAGCGGCAATGCCGCTTTCGGCGACTAAATCGAACGCGCCGATCTCGCCGGTCGAGCGCACATGGGTGCCGCCACACAGCTCTAAGCTGAAGTCGCCGATCCGCACCAAGCGAACTCGGTCGTCGTATTTTTCGCCGAAGAGCGCCTGCGCCCCCATCGCCTTGGCTTTTTCCAATTCCTCTTGAAAAGTGCTCACTGCTAGATCGGCGCGAATCTGCTCGTTGACCCGCTCCTCGATTTCGCGCAACTGCTCAGGCTCAACCGAGGCGAAATGCGAAAAGTCAAAGCGCAAGCGATCCGGCGCGACCAGCGAACCCATCTGCCCTACGTGGTCGCCGAGGGTCCGCCGCAGCGACTCGTGCAGGAGATGAGTTGCGGTGTGGTTGCGCTCGGCGTCTAGGCGGGCTTGGCGATCAACGCGGGCAACTGCTGGGCCGGTCAACGCTTCGGTCTCCCCTTCCACTAAGCGACCTTTGTGGAAGATGCCGCCGCGCGCTTTCTGGACGTCTTCGACTTCGACGACAAAATTTTTGCCCTCAATTCGCCCGCGGTCGCCGACTTGGCCTCCCGCTTCGGCGTAGAAAGGAGTCCGGTCCAGCACTAGCCACACCCGACTGTCTTCGCCTCCTTCGGCCTGCACCACCTCGGCCTCTAGTTCCAACTCGTCGTAGCCGGCGAAGAGCGAATGCGCTTCCTCCAAGGTATCGCCGATGCCTTCGGTGGCACTAAACTGTGCGCAGGTGGCCTGACGTGCCCGCTGCCGCTGGGCTTCAAGCGCGTGGTCGAATGCCTCCCGCTCGATTAGCGCGAGGCCCTGCTCTCGGGCCATTAGTTCCGTCAAGTCTAGTGGAAAGCCATAGGTATCGTAGAGCTGGAAAGCATCGCCGCCGGTGATCTGACCCTTGGCGGCAAACCGCGCGAAGATGTCCAAGCCGCGATCGAGAGTTTTGCCAAAACTCTCCTCCTCGGAGTGGATGACTCGAACGATGTGATCCTCCCTGGCGGCGACCTCCGGGAAGACGTGGTCCATGGTTTCGCCCACTGTGCCAACTAACTGATGAATAAAGGGATCGTGCTGATCGAGCTGGCGGGCGTAGCGCGCGGCGCGGCGCAGGATGCGGCGCAGGACGTACCCACGGCCCTCGTTGGAAGGCATTGCGCCGTCGGCCATGGCGAAGCTGAGGGCGCGGACGTGGTCGGCGACGACCTGCATGGGGATGCGGTGTTCGCCGCCGTACTCTTTGCCCGTCAGCTCCCCGATGCGGCCGATGAGCGGCTGGAAGACATCGGTCTCGTAGCTGCTCTCGGCCCCCTGTAAGAGGCTACACACCCGCTCAAAGCCCATGCCGGTATCCACGTGCTTCTCAGGCAGTGATTGCAGCGCACCCGTATCGTCGCGGTTGTACTGGATAAAGACCAAGTTCCAGATCTCGACCAAGTCGCCGGTGTCGTCAATGAGCATACGGCGGTCCTGCGCGGCTAGATCGTCGCCTAGGTAGTAATGAATTTCAGAGCAAGGGCCGCAGGGGCCGGTCGCGCCCATTTCCCAGAAGTTTTCCTTGGCCGGTAGGCGCACGACGCGGCCCGGCAGCAGGTCGGTGCATTCGTACCAGAACGCCTCGGCTTCCGCGTCGGCTTCTACTGAGTCGTCGCCAGCAAAGACGGTGGCCCAGAGCCGCTCCTTTTCTAGGCCAAAGTGCTCGGTAAGTAACTCCCAGCCCCACTCAACAGCTTCTTTTTTGAAGTAGTCGCCAAAGGACCAGTTGCCCAGCATCTCAAAAAAGGTGTGGTGCCAAGGGCTGTAGCCGACTTCGTCGAGGTCGTTGTGCTTGCCCGACACCCGCACGACCTTCTGAGTATCAACCGCTCGGGTGTAGTCGCGTCGGCCCAAGCCCAAGAAGACGTCCTTGAACTGATTCATGCCGGCGTTGGTGAAATAGAGCGTGGGATCGTCCTGCGGTACGACCGGCGCGCTCGGTACGCGCACGTGGTCCTTACCTTCGAAAAAACGGAGAAACGTCTCCCTAATCTCCCTCGACTTCATGGGCTAACTCCTGCCATATCTGTTCGACCGCTGCTCTGGCCATTTCCCGCTCGCAACCGCGCCGGGCCAAAAAGCCCAGCATCCGACGCTTGGCCTTGTCGGGTGCCAATCCCCGGTAGCGCCAAGCCTGCTTACTCAGCAACTCGACCGCGAGTTCGCCCGAATCGAGCGCCGGGGCGTACTCGGCCATGACCTCGTCAACTACGCCTGCGGCCACGCCTTTGTGCCTGAGATCTTGGGCTAGCTTACGCGCGCCATGGGCCCGCGGCAACCGCGCCTCAACCCAGCGCCGGGCAAACTCGCGGTCGTCGAGGAGTTTCTGGCGCTGCAAGTCGGCGACGACCGCGGCGACGACCGCGGCGGCAAACTCCTTCTCCCGCAGCTTGTTGCACACCTCCGCCACGGACCGCGCCCTATAACTGAGATAGCGATAGGCCGCATCCTTGGCCTTTTGCAGTTGGTCTTCCACCTATTCCTCGGCCTCACTGGCCTCGTCTTGACCTGCCGCGACTGCGAGGCCCAACTCGACGCGCAGCTTGTGCTCTATCTCCGAGGCTACCGTTGGATTTTCGCGCAGAAAGACCCGGGCGTTGTCTCGGCCCTGTCCCAAGCGCGCACCATTGTAGGAAAACCACGCCCCGCTCTTGTCAACAAGCCCTTTGGCAACGCCGATATCGATTAGGTCTCCCTCCCAAGAGATGCCGATTGAGTCGCCGTGAAAAATCAGGTCGAACTCGGCTTCGCGAAAGGGGGGGGCCACTTTGTTTTTGACGACCTTGACCCGGGTGCGATTGCCGATATCGAGGTCTCCGTCTTTGACGCGGGCGATGCGGCGGATGTCGATGCGCACCGAGGAGTAGAAGGGCAGGGCGCGCCCGCCAGTGGTGGTCTCCGGGTTGCCGAACATCACGCCAATTTTCATGCGCAACTGGTTGAGAAAAATAAGACAGGTGTGCGAGCGGTTGATCGAGCCAGCGAGTTTGCGCAGGGCTTGGGACATCAGCCGCGCGTGCAAGCCCACGTGCGAATCGCCCATGTCGCCTTCCAGCTCGGCCTGCGGCACCAGCGCGGCCACCGAATCGACCACGATGATATCGAAGGCACCGCTGCGCACCAAGGTATCGACGATTTCGAGGGCCTGCTCGCCCGAATCCGGCTGTGATATGATTAGATTTTCCACATCAACGCCGATGCGCCGGGCGAAGCTGACGTCAAGGGCGTGTTCGGCGTCGATAAAGGCCGCCGTGCCGGTCTGCTTCTGCGACTCGCGGATCGCGTGCAGCGAGAGCATGGTCTTGCCCGCCCCCTCTGGACCGGATATTTCGACGATCCGCCCCTTGGGCAAGCCACCGATGCCCAGCGCTACATCTACAGCCAGCGATCCAGTAGGGATCGCCTCCACCTCTTGGACCCCACCCTCGGCACCGAGGCGCATAATTGACCCCTTGCCGTACTGCTTTTCAATCTGCGACATCGCCAGTTCCAGCGCTCTGGCCTTGTTGCCGTCTGCGCTGCGTCCGTTCGCTTTCGCCATGAAAATCCCCTCAATTAAAGTGTGGTATCGGTCCTAGCCCGCCCACGCCAAGATAGGCCGACGAGCGAATAACTACATTGCTGTACAGGCCAGCGACCACGTCGTCGGCCACAATGCCCCATCCCCTAGGCAGGGCTTCTAGCTGCCGCGCCGGGGGCGGCTTGACAATATCGAGGACGCGGAAGACGAAGAAGCCGGCAATGGCCGTCCCAGCGCCCGGAGGCAAAAATGCCACTGCAAAGAGAAAGCCCACTCCCTCGTCAACAACGACCTGCCCGGGATCCTTGCCCCATTCCGGGGCCGCCCGGCCCGCGCTGTACACCCCAATGGCCGAGGCAACCAAAAGCACACCGAGCCACTCCAGCATCCCCAAAGGAGGGAAAAATAGCCAGTATAACAGGGCGACCAACGCGGTCCCAGCCGTACCGGGTGCCCACGGGGCATAGCCGACGAAAAAGAGCGTGGCGATCAGTCGGTTCAGAAGAAACGCGTTCCTCTACGCCGCGCTCAGGGTTCCTTGTAGGAAGAGGTCGCGCGGAACAGGTAGTGAAAACCCGACAGCAGCGTCAGCAACAGCACCCCCGCCAACAGTGCATTGGCCAAAAGCTGGATTAGCTGGTCGTCGAGAAAGAAGAGATGACCTGCGGCAAAACGCCCCATCGCCTCCTCGAGGCCAATGACGAAAAGTATAAAGATAACCGTGAAAAGCTGGACTGCGGTCTTCCACTTGGCCAAGCGCGAAGTGACCATGGGGCGGCCCCGGTACAGCCCGTAAAGGCGCATGCCCGTGATCAGGATGTCGCGCCCGACAATGGGCAAGACCAGCCAAAAATTGACCATTTTGTCCAACGCTAGGGCAATGAGTGCCGACGTCACCAAGATCTTGTCGGCCAACGGGTCCAAGAAGCGCCCCAGCGGCGTTACTTGGTTGCCGGCGCGCGCTAGTTTGCCATCGTAGAAATCGGTCAGCGAGGCCGCGCTGAAGACCACGAAGGCAAGGCTTTTCAAATACCAAGTATCGGTGAACAGCAGCAGCAAAAACAGCGGCGTCAAACCGATCCTGAGTGCGGTCAGCCCATTGGGCAAATTAAAGATATCGCGCCGGTCCATTTCTACCTTACAGCGAAGACCGGCCGGCAAAGGCGAGCGAGAGGGTGACGCTGTCGGCCAAATCCAAATCCGCACCTACCGGCAGGCCGCGCGCCAACCTCGACACCTTGGTCAGCGGCACGAGTTGCTGAGCGATGAAGTGAGCGGTGGCATCGCCCTCGGCGTTGGCGTTGAGCGCGAGCAGTACCTCCTGTACGCCCTGCTGGCGCACGCGCTCGACCAAGGAGTCGATGTGCAAATCCTCGGGCAGCACTCCGTCCTGAGGGGAGAGCACCCCGCCGAGTACGTGATAAGCCCCGGAGTAAAACTGACTCATCTCAAAGGCCAGCACATCGCTAGCTTCGGCCACCACGCAGAGGAACTGCTGATCGCGCCGAGCGTCTCGGCAGACTTTGCATAGGGACTCTCCCTTTTGGGCGAAGTTGTAGCAGGTGGCGCAGTGTTCGATCTGGTCTTTGGCAGCAATAAGGGCCTTGGCGAGCAACTCGGCTTCCTCGCGCGGCCTCTTGACCACATAAAGCGCCAAGCGCTGCGCTGTCTTGCGGCCAATACCGGGCAGCTTGGCAAATGCGACGATCAAGTCTTCGAGGACCAGAGGTTCCATGAGCTCTCTCAGACTAACTCGCCGTCAAAAGTGTCGAGCACCGAGCGGAGGGTGGGGTCGGACTCGGGCTGACTCGCCGCCTGTGGAGCCGGCTGATCGCCCTTCTTTACTACGGCCTCCAAGCGCAGCCGCCGACCGTATTTCTCCTCGGCTATCGCCTCTACGCTTTCTCGGTTGTTGAGCACTTGGGTCATGGCAAAGCGGTCGGCGGTGCCAAAGCTCAGCTTGAGCACATGGCCCTCCAAGCCGACTAAGGCCGCCCCATTGAGAAAAGAGGCCAGCGACGGCTTGGCGGCGCGCACGGCATTGACTAGCTCGGCCCAAGTAGTGCGCACCTGATCAAAGCTCAGGCCAGCAGCGGCACTGCTCGACTCAGCCGGGGCGACGACTTGCTGCCGGGCCGGGGGCGGAGGAGCGGCCTGTTCATTGCTCGACTCAGCCGGGGGCGGAGGAGCGGCCTGTTCATTGAGACGGGTTGAAATTGGCCGACGCCGGACAGTGCCGGGGGGGACCTTCCGGGGCGGAGGCGCGGCCGGTTCGCTGCGACCACTGTTTGGAGATGGAGGCACAACCGGGCGCGGCGCGGCACTTTCTAGCGACTGCAGGCGGCGCAGCAGCTCGCCCACATCGACAGACCGACCCATCAGCGCCAGATGTACCAAGGCGATTTCCACGCGAAAGCGCGGCTGTACTGAGCGCTTTATATCCGCTTCTAAATCCAAAAGCGACTGCATCATGCGGAGCAGGTCCTCGACCTCCATAGCGGCCGCGAGTTCGCCGCAGCGGAGGCGGGCGTCTTCGGCCATATCCAGCTCGTCGGTCCCGCCCTGTATCTTGGCGAAGAGCAGGTGGCGCAAAAGTTCGACTAGGCCATAGACGAACTCCTCAATATCGGCCCCTTCGTCAACGGCTTGGGCGACGATAGCCAGCACCCGTGCGGGTGCCGCTTCGCGCATGGCGTCGAGCAATTCAAAGTAGAGGCCGCGATCGACGAGACCCAACACCTGCACCACGGCTTGCTGCGACACCTCCGCGCCCAATGAGACCACTTGATCAAGTAGGCTCTCGGCGTCGCGCAAGGCACCGTCCGCACGGCTGGCCAGCAGGTGGAGCGCCTCCTCCTCAACCGCGATGCCCTCGGCTTGGGCAATGGTGCCGAGATGGGCGGCGATCTGTCCGCTTGAGATGCGGCGAAAATTGAAGCGCTGACAGCGCGAGAGGATGGTGTCGGGGACCGACTGCACCTCCGTGGTGGCGAAGATGAAAACCACGTGCTCCGGCGGCTCCTCCAGCGTCTTCAACAGCGCATTGAATGCCGCTGTCGAGAGCATGTGAACCTCGTCGATGATGTAGATCTTATAGACGCCTTCGGTCGCGGCGTAGCGCACGACTTCGCGCAACTCGCGGATGTCATCGACGCTGTTGTTGGAGGCCCCGTCGATCTCCAGCACGTTCATGCTGGTGGCGGCGGCGATGCTCTGGCAGGAATCGCACGCCTCGCAGGGATTGCCGTCGCAGCGGGCGGCGCAGTTGAGGACCTTGGCGAGAATCCGCGCGGTCGTGGTCTTGCCCACGCCGCGGGGGCCGCAAAACAGGTAGCACTGCGCGATGCGCCCGGAGTGGACGGCATTCTTTAGAGTGGCAGTGATATGCTCCTGCCCGACGACTTCGTCGAACTGGCGAGGACGCCACTTGCGCGCTGTTACCTGATAGGCCATTTGCGTTGCTCGACACAGCTAAGATGAAGGGAATAAACAAAAAATTAGAAGGCCGTGCACCCATCTTCGACCCCGCCCTCAGGTCTGCCCAGTGCCAGTTAGCTCCAACCGGACAGCTCTACGGCACACCAAGAGACATTCCTACCGCTGCTACCTTCCGGTCCTGACGGGGTTCAGAAGCTCTTGATTGCGCAGAATCCGGTCTTCAGCGCCACTTTGCTCCGGTCGAACAAGAGGTGCGAAAGCCTCTGGATGGGAATTCAATCCCGCTATAGCGGATTGCGGGTACAGGGCACCGCTATCTCCCCATCTAGCACGACCTAAAATAGTGTATTTCACCAACGGGTATCCGGAAAACATGGTGGAGCAGATGGGGATCGAACCCACGACCTCCAGATTGCGAACCTGGCGCTCTCCCAGCTGAGCTACTGCCCCATCCGGATCAATTATGGCGGAGAGAGAGGGATTCGAACCCTCGGTAGGGGGTTGCCCTACACACGATTTCCAGTCGTGCACCTTCGACCACTCGGCCATCTCTCCACAAAATGGCGGAGAGGGTGGGATTCGAACCCACGGTGACCGTACAGCCACACCGGTTTTCGAGACCGGCCCGTTCGACCACTCCGGCACCTCTCCTCAATCTACTTGGCCGCTCGCAGGGCCGCAAAAAAAGCCCTGAGCAACTCGGCACATTCTCGCTCTAACACCCCGCCGCGGACCGTACAGCGGTGATTGAGCCGAGGATCCTCCGCAACATTGCGCAACGAACCGCAAGCACCGGATTTGGGATCCGCGGACCCGAAGACCAGCCTCGGCACCCGGGCCAAGACCGCGGCCCCAGCGCACATAGCGCAAGGCTCCAAGGTGGCATAGAGCGTCGTCGCCAACAAGCGCCGCGTCCCCAGTGCCGCCGCCGCTTGGCGCAAGGCCAGCATCTCCGCGTGGGCCGTGGGATCCTGCGCCGCTTCAATGGCGTTGCCGGCTCGGCCCAAAACCCGCCCGGCCCCGACGACGACAGCACCAACGGGCACCTCGCCGCGACGGCCGGCGCACTCGGCCTCGCGCAGGGCCTCGCGCATCCAACGACCATCTTCGGCAAATGAGCTAACTTCTTCCGTAGAATTCATTTGAGGCCGTTTTTAAGGGGCCTCCCAAGCGGTGTAAATATAACGGCTGCCCAAAACAAGAGCAAGGCTCAGAACCGCTTGCGATAATGGTCGCGGGAAAACAGAGAAGAGGCCCGGCGCTGCCAGTAACTATCCGCGTCGGGGGCGATTTTGCGGTCGAGCGGATCGCGCCCCAAGAGGCGCATGCCAAGCCCGATCAGCGTAAAAAGCGTGTAGAAAACCAGCCCTAAGAGCAGGTGGATATTGACAAAGGCCACGACTCTCGCCAGCCACATGTAGGGAAAGTAGATCGGCTTCAGCGCAATGGGCAGCGCCAAGCCGGCCCCGAGAAACACCAGCGAAGCCGCGTGTGCAAGCTGGGCGATGCCGATAGCTTCCACGTACCACAGATAGCCACCTAGCAAGGCCAGCAAGGCTGCCAGCACGAGTCCAAATCGGCGCAAATCGCCGCGTGTGGGAGTCGCAACCCCCCAGTAGCTTTTGGCCTCAGTCAAGCTCGAACTCCTCTTGCCAATCCCGTTCCTCCTGCCACTGGGGTTGGTCCCTCTTGTCCAAGACATAAGAGCCTAGGACCAAAAAATCCATCTCAGTCCGCATGAAGCAGCGATAGGCATCTTCTGGGCTTTGGACGATGGGTTCGCCGCGCACGTTGAAGGACGTGTTAACCACCACTGGATATCCGGTCAGGCTGTGAAAGGCTTGAATCACGTCGTAGTAGCGAGGGTGATCTTGCCGGCGCAGCGTCTGCACCCGCGCCGAGTAATCCACGTGGGTGACGGCCGGAATATCCGAGCGCGGCACGTTTAGCTTGTCGATGCCAAACAACCGCTGCTGGCCCTCGCTCGTGGCGATTTGCCGTTCCGCTTTAATCGGGGCCACTTGCAGCATGTAGGGCGAGTCGGCATCCAGCTCAAAGAACTCGTGTGCGCATTCGCACAGGACCGTCGGGGCAAAGGGGCGGAAACTCTCGCGGAACTTGATCTTGCGGTTCATCACCGACTGCGTCTCGGCTGAGCGCGGGTCGCCGAGAATCGAGCGGGCACCGAGCGCACGCGGCCCAAATTCCATCCGCCCCTGAAAAAAGCCCACGACCTTACCCGCAGCCAAAAGCTCGGCCACGCGCACCGGCAACTCGTCTGCGGCAAGCTTTTGCGCCACCCCCGCCTGCTGCTCAATGCACTGGTAGATTTCTTCGTCTCCGTACTCAGGCCCTAACAGCGATGCCCGCATCGAGTCATTTTCACCGTCTGCCACCCGCTCGTGGCCCAAGTGGTGATACCACAGCGCGAGCGCGACCCCCAAGGCCCCGCCGGCATCGCCCGCAGCCGGCTGGATCCAGATGTTTTCAAAGGGGCCCTCGCGCAAGATCCGGCCATTGCCGACGCAATTGAGTGCCACGCCACCGGCCATGCACAAGTTTTTGAGCTTGGTTTCTCTGTGGACCGTGCGGGCGATGCGCAACATGACTTCCTCGGTGACGACCTGGCAGGAGCGCGCAATATCCATCTCGCGCTGGGTCAGCGGCGTCTCTGGCCGCCGCGGCACTCCCCCTAAGAGCTTGTTCATTGCCCGACTGGTCATCGTCAGGCCGGATAGGTAGTTGAAATAACGAGTGTTGAGCTTGAAGGAGCCGTCGTCCTTCAGGTCGATTATCTCGTCGAGCATTAGATCGACGTATTTTGGCTCGCCGTAAGGAGCCAGCCCCATCAGCTTATATTCGCCGGAATTGACCTTGAAGCCCGCAAAATAGGTAAAGGCCGAATAGAACAAACCCAGCGAGTGGGGGAACTTGAGGTCGGCCAGCGTGTGAATTTCGGCATCTCGACCGTAGCCATAGCTGGTAGTGGTCCACTCGCCGACTCCGTCCAAGGTCGCGATCGCCGCTTCTCGATACGGCGACGGATAGAAGGCCGACGCTGCGTGTGACTCGTGGTGGTCGCCGAACAGCACGGGTACATCGCAGTCTAGCTGCTCTTGGATTAACTGCGGGATCCACAGCTTTTTTTCCAGCCATACCTTCATGCTCTTCCAGTAGAGGCGGAGGCCCAATGGCGCAGTGCCCAGATGGGTCTCCAGCAGGCGTTCAAAGGTCAGCAGGGATTTGTCGTAAAACCCCACGCAGTACAGGTCTTTGGCCTCAATACCGCCTTCTCGCAGACAGTAGTTGACGGCGTGAGCGGGAAAATCTGGATCGTGTTTAACGCGCGTGAATCGCTCCTCCTGAGCAGCGGCGACGATCTCTCCGTCGCGCACCAAACAGGCCGCGCTATCGTGGTAGAACGCGGAAATGCCGAGGATGTGAGTGGCCATAAGGAGCTTGACAAAATGAGATGTAGCAGCGATACTAAAAAGTTTTCATAACCTATGGATTCTATTGAAAAATATCAAGTTAGGGTCATTTAATGGAACGGCTTTCACTCCTGTCTAAAGACCAAGTTCGCGCCGTCCAGCGCCAGTTTGGAACACCTTCCTTTGTCTATGATCAAAAGACGTTGGAAGCCCAAGCCCAAAAGGCACTCGCCTTCCCCAATGCACACGGCCTGACGGTTCGCTACGCTGTGAAAGCCTGTCCGGCAGCCGGCGTGATCCGCATTCTCAACCGCGCCGGCCTGCACATCGACGCTAGCAGCGGCTACGAAGCACTACGGGCCATGCGCGTTGGCGTCCCCCCGGCCCAGATTCAGATCACGGCCCAACAACTACCCGACAATTTAGAAGACCTAGTGCGCCAAGGAGTCCTCTTTAACGCCTGTTCTCTGCATCAGCTCGAAACCTACGGCCGACTCTTTCCGGGCCGTGAAGTCTCGGTGCGCGTCAACCCAGGCTTAGGTTCGGGACACAGCAACCGCACCAATACGGGCGGCCCTGCGGCGAGCTTTGGCATCTGGCACGAGCACCTCGACCAAGTGCTCGCAACGGCCGCCGAACACGACCTCCACATCACCGGCTTGCACAGCCATATCGGCTCGGGCAGCGACCCAGAGGTCTGGCAGCACTGCGCCCGGCTGACGCTGGGCGTGGCCGCCAAACTGCCCGAGGTCAGGCGCGTGAGCATGGGCGGCGGTTTCAAGGTGGGGCGCATGGCCGACGAAGTATCGACCAACTTGCGCGAAGCTGGCCAACCTGTGGCCGACGAATTCAACCGCTTTGCTCGCGAGCGCGGCCGCAAGCTGCATCTCGAAATCGAACCCGGGACCTTCTTGGTGGGCAACGCCGGTGCCATCGTCTGCAGCGTCGTCGATGTAGTCGATACCGGCCGGCAGGGCTATTCGTTCATCAAGGTCGATAGCGGAATGACCGAAGTGCTGCGGCCCAGCATGTACGGGGCGCAACATCCCATCGTCGTGGTCCCGGCCACACCAGACGCACGGGGCCGGGGCGAATACCTAATCGCCGGCCATTGCTGTGAAAGCGGGGATATTCTCACGCCAGCACCCGACAACCCCGAAGAGCTAAGACCTCGCGTACTCACCGAGCCGCGCATCGGCGACGCGATTTTTATTGGCGGCAGCGGGGCCTACTGCGCTGGCATGGCAGCCAAAAACTACAATTCCTTCCCAGAAGCATGCGAAGTGCTGCTCGGCACAGACGGCGAGCTACATCTGCTGCGCCAGCGACAGACCCTCGACCAGATCGTAGCCAACGAGTCCCTACCCGCTTTCCTCAGCGTCTGAGCCGCGCAGCTTTGGGTCCAGCGCGTCGCGCAGGCCATCGCCCAGCAGGTTGTACAGGGTCACGGTCGCAAAAATGGCCACGCCCGGCACGACCACCAGCCACCAAGCCGCTGCATTGCTGCGCGCCCCAGCCAGCAAGGCCCCCCAAGTGATCACTTCTGCTGGCACTCCCACCCCCAAAAAGCTCAGTCCCGACTCGGCGAGTATGGCACCCGCGACTCCGAAGGCCGCCGGGATCAGGATCGGGCCGATGGCGTTGGGCAAAATGTGGCGGAACATGATCCGCCCGTTTGAGTACCCGAGGCTGCGAGCGGCGGCCACGTAATCGTAGTTGCGCGCCTGCAAAAACTGCGAGCGCGTCAAGCGGGCGATACCGACCCAACTCGTAAGGCCAATAATGATCATGACGAAGAACAGGTTCGGCGGGAAAAACGCCGCCGCCGTCAGGATCAGGAAGAAGCTGGGGATCGCGGCCCACAACTCGAAAAGGCGCGAGAGCACCAAGTCGATCCAGCCTCCAAAGTAGCCGGCCAACGCTCCTAAAACCAAGCCAATGGCCAGCGATATGCCCACGGCTACTAGGCCGATAGTCAAGGCGTAGCGCGTGCCGTGAATCAGCCCCGAGAGCACGTCGCGGCCCAAGCGGTCCGTGCCCAGCCAGTGCTCGGCTCTCGGGGACTGGTACTTATCCCGCAAGCGAATTTCGCCCGGGGCATAAGGCACCGGCGGGAAGATGGCCTCATCGGTCTTGAGCTTTTTGAAGTTGCGGCGGCGCTTCAATTCTGCCGGCCAGTCCATTACCCCCAGATAGACTGCGTACTGGCGGAAGGCCGGAAAGTATATCTCGCCCTTGTATTTCATGTAGTACGGCTTGTCGCCGGCCAGTAAGTCGGCACTTAAGGCCACAATCCCCAGCAAGACGACGCCCAAGAGGCTGAGCAGAGCGGGTCTGTTTTTCTTGAACTGCCTCCAGACGACCTGCCAGTAGGACTGCCCTTGCACAACGACCTCCGCGCTCATCTACATACTCGCAAAGTCAATGCGCGGATCCGCCACCTTGAGCAGAATATCCGCCACCAAGATCCCCGCCAGCGACAGGGCCGCGCCAACGGTGAAGAGCGCCATGGCCACGGGATAGTCGCGCACAATGACCGACTGGAAAGCCAAAAAGCCCATGCCCGGAATGGTGAAGATCGTCTCGATAAACACCGAACCCGCGATCATCCCCGGCAAAAGCCCCGCCAGCAGGGTTACAATGGGAATCAGGGAATTGCGCAGCACGTGGCGCAGCACCACAACTCGGTAGCGCAACCCTTTGGCTTGGGCGGTGCGCACGTAGTCCAGCCGCAAATTCTCCAACATGCTAGTGCGCATATAGCGCGAAATACCAGCGAAGCTGGCGTAGGTCGAAGCCAATACCGGCAAGACCATGTGGTGGGCGTGGTCGGTCAGCAGCCGCCAGAATCCCCAGTCTTCCCCAGCTTCTATAGATTGGATCCCAGAGGCCGGAAACCAGTGGAAGAATTCCTTGTTGCAGAAAAACAAGATCAACAGCATGCCGACCCAGAACGAAGGCATTGACCACAGCATGAAGGTCCCGGTGGTAGCCAAACGCTCGATCGCGGTATTTTGTTTGACTGCGATCACTATGCCCAGCGGCACGCCGACTAGATAGGCAAAGACTAGGCTGATGAGGTTGATTTCCAGCGTGATGGGCAGCCGATCGAGGATGTGGTCAATGACCGGCTCTTGGTCTTTGAAGGAGCGCCCCAGATTCAGCGTCACCAAACGCCAGCCACCCGCCTGCACCAGTTCCAAGCCAGACCCGGCATAAGCGTAGTTTTTGGCTGGCGAGAAAAGGCGGCTCTGCCAGAAAGGCGACTCAATTAGCTCGGCGACGCGCTCGGGACGCCGGCGGCGAAAGTGTTCTAAGAAGCGCGCCTTGCGCGCCGCGCCCTCGAGCGCGGCCAGCTCGGCCCGCGCCGCGTCTGGTAGCTCGTCGAGCACGGCGTCGGCCAGCAAAGCCCCGCGGTCGAATGCGCCTAGGTCTTCTACGCGCAAGACCAAGTTGGAAAGCCAGTGCAAATACTGGATGTACAGAGGTTGGTCCAGCCCGAGTTGGCGGCGCAAATCCCGGCGCGTCTTCTCCATGTCTGCTTGGTGGTCGGTGGAGATCCCCTCGCCGCCAGCGGCCCCGCCCAAGAACAGATCGACCGGGTCGCCGGGCGCCAAGCGCATAATCAGGAAGGTCAGTAGGGTGATGCCGAGGAGGGTCGGGATGGCCAGCAGAATGCGCTGGATGGTGTACTGCAGCATGGTGGATTACAGCGCGGGCGCTTTACTCCTCTAGTTCCGCGGCCCGCGCAAACGCCGCTTCGCTCTCCGCAACCAAGTCCTTGTGGGCGTAAACCGTTCCCAAGTGCATCCACACCAACGCATTGTCTGGCATTTGTTCGGCGAGCCGCTCCAAGAGCGGCAACGCGCCATCCATGTCCTCTGTGGCCAAGTGGACCATGGCGAGGTTGTAGCGCACGTCCCCGTCGTCGGGTTCGAGTTGTAGGGCCTGCCCATAGGCCCGCTTCGCCGCGGTGTATTTTTCTTGCTGCCAGTAGAGGTTGCCCAAGTTGGAGTAGGGCCTGAAATCATCGGGGTTCAGCTCGATGACCTTGCGATAATTGGCCTCGGCACCCTCGTAGTCCTCGGCTTGGGCTTGGGCGATGGCGAGATAAGTCAGGCCATTGAAGTTTGCGGGATCGATCTTGACCACCTGCGACAAGGCGCGGATGGCCTCATCGAGGTGATCATTTTTCAAGTAGAGCGACCCTAAGCTGAAAAAGGTGCGCTCGTCTTCTGGATCTGCCGACGCGATCTTCTGGTAGGTGGCAATGGCTGCATCCGTGCTGTCGATCTGGTAATAGACGTACGCGAGGTTGCGCCAAGCGTCGAGTGCGCTCTCGTCAATGAGGGTAGCGTTGTGAAACGAATGCCGCGCCATGACGTAATTCGGCACCTCGCCTTGGGCATAGCTGACGCCGGTATTGTACTCGCGCGTCCAATAGTGGCGGCGCATTTGTTCAGCCTCGCTTTGAAACTTGGGGTTGCGCTCGGCGTGTGCCAAGTGATCGGCCATTTCGCCATAGCGGCCCTCCTCCCCTAAGAGCTTGCCCATGAGCAAGTGAGCCTCGCAATTTTCTGGCTCGGTCTGCAAGACTAGGGCGAGTTGTTCTTTGGCCTTTTGGGGCTGTTCCTGCTCGATATAGAGCTTGGCCGCCGTCATGGTCGAACTCTGACATCCCAATCCAGCGACGGCGACGAGCACCACCAGCGAGCGCACGCACTTCATTGGCAATCTCCCGTGAGAAAAATTGCGCGGCGCACAGGACGTGTGCCGCGCGATCAAATTCAGAAACCGAACTGAAAGGTAAAGGTATTGAGCGCGTCGAAATACTCAACCGTGGTGTAGGCGTAATCAACGCGCAAATTTTTGATCGTCCCGGCATCCAGATTCATACCAAAGCCGAAGCTGGTGCCGTAGATGTAGTCGTCGGTCGAGTTGGGCGCGTAGTCGAAGCCAGCGCGCACGGCGAAGAAATTGTTCAACAGATACTCGGCACCCAATCGGTATTGGTCGTAGGCGAAGTTGTTGTGCCGGAAGACCGAGGACAAGTTGACCGCGCCCAGACCAGCGGGCGTGTAGCGGTAGCTCAAACCGAGTTCAAAAGTTGAGGGCAGGTCGGCCGAGCTAGCCTGTACATTGTAATCAGAGGGTCCGCGGCGCAACCCGTCAACCTGGCCGCGACGCAACAGGCCGGACCCTCCAAACTGCATCTGCGTACCGATGTGCTTGAGTGCCACCCCGAGGTCCAAGCCGGCAATTCCGCCCAGATTGGCGTATTGCAGACCGGCGCTCAACGAGGTCGCAGTGGCCTCGACGCGCTGGATGCGGTTGACGACATAATGGCTGGTAATGCCGATGGCGATGCGATCGGTCAGTTCCCGGGCGAAGGTCAGGCCCAGAGTAAAGAAGGTCGGCGAAAAGGTCGCGCCGGTGCCGTCGGGATTGGCCTCGGTCGTGATTGGGATCTCGCCGAAATCCAGCGCCTTGATGTTGAGGGCCAGCGAGCCGAGGCTCTTGAAGTTGGCACCAGTAGCCAGATAGTTGATGCGGGTATCCGCCAGATAGGACATCGTCGAGAACATGATGCCCGCGTTGGATTCGGACTTGGACAGACCCGCCGGGTTCCAGTGCAAGGCTTCCAGACCGGAACTGGTGGCGATAGAGGCTCCGCCCAAGGCCATGTCGCGCGCGCCAACCGGAATCAGCAGCTCCGGAGCGGCGGCCGTACCAGCGCGATCATAGCCGTCGGCAAAGGCCGCAGCCGAGGCGAAAACCAGCGCCAGCAGGATCGTCGAGATGCGAAAGCTGTGTCGAAGCATGGAATGGCCTCCTGTTTCTCCCCTAGAAGTTCTCCAAAAACTGCTGCTCTCGGATGACGGCCAGCTTGAGGATCCGACTCTTGCCGGTTCCCGGCAACTCGATATGGGCGATATACATGCCGCTGGCCACCGGCAATTCGCTGTGGTTTTGCAGATCCCAGTGCGTGAATTGCGACGGATCGTCTTTCTCAATTGTGCGCACTAGCGTGCCACTCATGTCGAAGATGCGGATATTCGCCTTGGGCGGCAGGTGGCTGAAGGTCACGAAGTGGCTGTAGCGGCTGGTCTCTGCCGCGTTGACGCCTAAGTAGGGATTGGGAAAGACGTTGATCTTTTTGATGTCTTCTGCTAGGTAGGCGTCGCTGCTTTCCGACCCCTGAACCGCAAATGAGAAGCGGTCGGCTGGGGTGTTGACGTGGTTGGCGACCAGCAGAAAGGAATCGCCGTTCGACGGGAAATCCTCCTCGCGGCGACGCTCGGAGAAGATGATCCACATGAAGGGCAGGTGTTCTTCTCCTTCTGTCCCATCGTAGATCAGACCGTTGTTCAGCAAGATGTCGCTGTTCTCGCCTTGGTTGGGATCTGTGTAATCCAA
This sequence comes from uncultured Latescibacterota bacterium, assembly GCA_958295495.1. Classification (GTDB taxonomy): domain Bacteria; phylum Latescibacterota; class UBA2968; order UBA8231; family UBA8231. The sequence goes on along the minus strand of OY282352.1, from coordinate 2,650,290 downwards.
GTCGAAGATGAACAGCCACTCGCGAGGACCTGAACCGGCGACATTGCTCGCCACCTCGTAAAAAGGCGGGCCATAGACGCCGTTGACCAAGCCGCCGGGCTGGTTGTTCTCGAGGAAGGCCACTTCCAATCGGCGCGGCGGCTCGCTCTCGATATCCCAAGCCGAAAGCGCGATCGGATTGCGTTCCTGATAGACATAGACGCCTGGGCCTTCGGTATTGATAATGTACTTGCCAAAGTCCCAAGGATTCTGCGTCGTCGTTAGGTCCCCGGGTGCCGGCGGTTCCCCTCCGGCACCGCGTAGATAGCGATAGGCCCACGACACGTTCTCGCTGTTGAGGTCCACCGGCTTGTACTGGTCTTCGCCGTCTTCTTCAATGACGTCGGTGAAGCGCAACTCCACTGTGCGCAGCCTGTCCGGCGTCACCGTCGTCGGCGCGAACCACTGATGATTGGGATCGCCGGTCATCGCGCCTTGGAAGCCTTCGGCACCCCAGCCGTTGGAGCCGCCAGCCCAAGTGAACCAGCGAGTATCGCTGGCGTGATCGACGGCTTGGGCAAAGTCCGCGGCCTTGATCTGGCCGTCGTCCGTCAAGTCGGCCGCTTCGGGCGAAGCCTTCCACGCCTCAAAGGGCATGGCCGGGCCGGCCCAGCTCTTCATGCCGACGGGCGGGCCGGAGACGGCGACCTCAATGCCGGCGGAACCAACGTAGAAGGCCGTGCCGGCCTGATCGGTCTGGTCGGCCAACAGGGTCTCACCGCTGGTCTTGTCAACCAGATTCCAGACCGTGTTGCCGTCGGCGTCGGCAGCGTATTCGATCGCGTAGTCATGCCCGGTGGTTCTCGTCGGATCAACCACGGTGACCGCGACCGCACCGTCGCTGGCACCGGCTGCGTGCCAGGCGGTTATCACGGCGTCAGGCTTGCTCAGGTAGCGAGTACCTGGCCGCGGCGGCTGCGGTACGCAAATCATGGTCTGCGGCGCACTCTCCAGCGCAGTGGTAGCAGCACCTTCGGCTGTGGCGCGGTTGTAGGCCGTCACCGCGAAGTAGTACTGCTGGCCGTTGACCAGCGGACCGCCGCGGATGTAGTCCTCAGTGATCTTGATATTGCGCTTGATTCCGAAGTCAATGCCGACCTGCAGGGGCACATCGAGCACCACGCCCGACTCCTCGTCGAGGGCAATGCCGAGGATCGTAGTCACGCCGTTTTCGATGTCAAAGGTCGCCACCTTGACTCCTTGGGAGAGCGTGGCTTCGGCCGCGGGCAACTGGTAGAGGTTGTAGCCTTCAAAGTCGAAGCCGGGCGAACCCTCGCCTTCGGTGGCCTGAATCGACTCGTCGTCCCAACCCCAGTCCAAGATGATGGTCTGATCCAGCTCGACTAGGCGAACATTGGGCCGGGCCGGCGGCTTGGGAACCTGAAAGAAGCTGTTGTACGCGTCCTGCACGAACTGGTCGGTAAACTTGAGCTTGGAGACGCTGCGCAAGCGGTCGCTGCTGCTCGCGCCCAAGAGTGCGACCACCACTTCTTGCGTGTCGCCCAACGCCATCTCAAACGGGCCGGTCGCCATTACGATGCGCCGGTCGCCGGCCGGCAATGGGACTCCGTCGTTCCAGCCAGTGGCCCGCGTTGGGTCGCCGTCGAGCGTGAACTTGGTATCCTCGTTGGTCAGCGGATTGGTGTAGGGCACGGGATTTTCGACGTCGGCCTGCGGCTGGAAGCCTTGCAACAGATTGTACCACTGCAAGGTGCCGTCGTACTCTCTCAAATCCGGGTCGCCGATCGACGAACCAGCCGCGAAGTACACGAAAGCGGTCATCGGCAAGTTCTTGTAACCGGGCCTCAGGCCGTCGTTGAAGATCGCCACCGAGCTCTCGTCGAGCAAGGAGTTGCCTTCCTCATCCACGGCGACATTACCCTCCTCGTCGAGTAGGTACACCGGCACGATCGGGCCTTGCAAAAAGTCGTAGCCCGCAGCCGGCGGTGCCAATTCAAAATCCACGTAATGGGAGTCGTCGTCGATTGAGTTATACACGTACCCGAGGCTCAGATCGACATCGGCTCCGGCAAAGTCGTCGCCAAAGTCGCCCAAGTCGGGGTCCGACCATTGGGCCAAGTACATGTCCTCGACGCGCGCCGTGTCCGGCGTGCTCTCGGTGCCCTTGTAAATGACCTTGTACTTCTTGAAAATCGCGTCGCCCAGCGCGTCCGTGCGGGCGTAACCCCACAGCGTCACCTGCGTCTCCATGCCAATCGGTAGGGAGCCGTAGAGATCGGCGACAGCCCCTTGGTCTAAGTCGTTGATGGCAAGCCAGATCACTTGGTCGGCATTGGCCAGCCCCGGCTCGTCAACCGAGGGGTCGTACCGCCCGTCTGCGTCGTTGTCATAAAAGGGAGCACCCAACTCGGCCGGCCACTCCATCCAGTCGCGCTCGTATTGGGCGCGCACGGCCTCCTCATCGGCGTCGGTGACCTCGCTCAGGCCCTTGTTGAGAACCTCGGAGGCGTCGAGCCGCAAATCAGCGGTCGCATAGTCGCGGCGAATTCGGTACAGGCGCGCTGTATCGCGGTCTTGGGCCACCCCCCTCGACTCAATGGCACCTGGGACCGTGCCAATGGAATAGGTCTGGCCGCCGACTCGCAACTCCTGTGGGTTGCCGTCAATGACCCGCCCGCCCCAAATCAGTCCGTCCTGAAAGATGACTTGGTCGGTCGAGCGCGGAAAAGTCACGCCCGCGCTGCCAGTGGTCGGGTTGTGGGCCGACTTACCACTGCTCTCAATCCACATGGCCATGTTGTTGATGTTGAGCATCGTCCACTTGGTCGAGACCTCGACGGCCTCCTCTTGGAGGGCTTTGGCCGCACGACCGTAGAACGGCTCGCGCGCCTCGGCCGGGCCGATCACCAACCCAGCCGCAGCTATCATTGCAAAAATGAGTTTTCGCATGGTGTACTTCCTCGCTTTTAAGGAGCTAGAAGTCGAATTGTAGCCCGAAGCGTATCTGCCGCGGTGAGTCGTAGATGTCGCCGCCTTCGGTGGACCAGTAGTGCTGGCGGTTGAGCAAGTTGATCGCCTCGTAGAACTGCTGGTACTGCAAGCCGCCGCTGGCTTCGACGATCTGCTGGCTCAAGTCCGGGTTCGTCAAAAAGCCGTCGTCCTTGTCGTTGCCGGTCCGGCCGTACACGTTGATTACGTTCTGGCGGTTGAACAGGTTCTGCACGTACGCGTAGATACGGGCATTGACCCCCATGAGCGAAAAGCCCTTGTCAATCCGCAAGTCCGTCTGAAAAGTCCACGGCGTCGAAGAGCGGTTGATGGACTCGACTGGCTTGCGCGAGCGCGGGTCGTCGCTGGCGAGGATGCCGCCTTCTTCCGGCCCGCGCTGGCCGATCGAACCCTCCACGAGCGTGAAGTTGTAGCCGCTGGCAAAGCGCGCCAGCAGGTTGGCCCCCAAGCTGCGGAGGAGCGGGTTTGCTTCGTTGTCGGCAAAGCGGTAGTCCAAGAACAAAGAGCCGCGGTGCGTCTGGTTGAAGTCGAGCGGCGAGATGATCGTCGGCACGGTGGTGTCGTTCTCCACGCCCGACTGCGCCGATGTCAGGGTCGAACCAGTGCCGCGCGCGTCGGACAGCGTGTAGTTTAGCTCGGCCTGCAAGCGGTTGATCCGCCGCACCTTGAACTGGAACTCAATGCCCTTGGTCGTGGCGAAATCGCCGTTCTGCAAGTACGTAAACGAACCGGCGTTCCCGGCCGATACATTTTGACGCCTGATCTGGAGCTGGCCCTTGATGTCGCGGTAAAAACTCGTCACGTCAAACGATGCAAAATCGGCGAACTGACGCTCAAAGCCGATCTCGTATTGGGTCGTGCGCACCGGCTCGACGGCAAAGGCCGTGGGCGTGAGGATGAAGTTTTGCCCACCCAACTCGACGGCCAGCCGCGCCCCGCCGGTGAACATATCGCGCATCCGCGGCATCTGCGAAAAGCGCCCGTACTGCACGTGGAAGACCGTGAGGTCCGACACCGGGAACGAAAAGCCCAAGCGCGGGCTGACCTCCGCGTATGCAGGCGTCTTCTCCATGTACGTGCCGCTCGAGTCTGCGATCACCATGGTGCGTGCATCTTTGTCGATCTTCGGAGCCGATTGATCGACAAAGCGCCAACTCGCCGCATCGAAGTAATCCAAGCGCAGCCCGGCGTTGATGATCAGATCATTGTATTCGAGCTTGTCTTGGATGTATGCCGAGCCGACCACGGGCTTGCGCGGTTCTTGTAGCGGGTCGTCCGACGAGTCGATGGAGCGGCCGAACTCGTCGTAGCCATAGAAGTCGCCAGCACTGCGGCGTAGGAAATGCTTGAGGTCCTCGAGGCTACCTTCGTTTTTGGGTAGGCCCTCGGCGGTTTTGATCAGCTCGTTGAGGATTTCGCCCTCGGCGAGCTCGTCGCTGTAGTACCGCTTATACACTTCGTCTAGCTCGGGATACGTCGCTGCGATACCTGAGCGAATGGATCCGTTGAAGATGGCGTAGCGGCGCGACGTCCACATCTGGTAGTCAAAGCCAGCCTTGAGTTGATGGACCGCGGTCTGCTTGGTAATGCTGCCGGCCAAGCCCCAATAGCGATCCTGTTCCTTGGCGTACCAAGCGCCCGTGCTGTTCCCCGACGCAGAATTGGTAGGCGAACCTGGGCGGTTGAATGGAAACCCGCTCAGGTCGTAAGGCTCGGGTATCGATCCGTTGGCCGTATAGGGGGTGTACTCCAAGCCGCCTTCCAAGGCGCGCTGTACGGCCACGCTGTCGTTGTAAACCCACCAACGCTCTTTGAACACCCCGTCAAAACTATCTCGTCCCTGATCGTAGAAACTGACATTCATCTCGTAGAACATGCTCGGGTCGAGCAAGTGGATGGCCTTTAGGTTGACCAAGCTCGAAGAGTACGTCTGCTCGTTGAGGCGTTCTTGGTTGAGGATGTTTTTGATGGGGTTGATGTTGAGATCTCGGTCTCCGGTGGAGTGCAGGCCCGTGACCCGGAACTGGATGGGATTGTAGTTGAAGTGCAGGGTGCCGTTGAAGTCGAGGAGCTGGCTGCCAGTGTGCGGGATATTGCCCGGCTTGACCTCCAGCCGCTCGACCGTATCTGGGATGGGATTGCCTTCCTCGTCTTCCGCCCAATGCACGCGGCCCTGGCGATTGCCCGTATCGACCAGATTCTCAAACTCGAACCCCGACCAGAAGGTGGGTCGGTAGTCCCGGCTCCACCGCTGACCAGCGAGGAAGGCGCGGATATTTTGGTTGCCCGCGACCGGGCCGCCGGCCGTGATCACTTGGTTGGAATAGCCATAAGAGTACGTGCCGAAACGCTCCTCAAAGTCGGAAGTGAAATTGTCCGACTCGGCGACGACCTTGAAGTCCCAATCGCTGCCCCCGGTGCGTAGTTCCTGCAAGACGATGCCGGCGTTGGCACCGCCGTACTCGGCGTTGAAGCCGCCGGCCTGTAGCTGAACTTCCTCCAGCGCCTCGTCAATCAGGCTGACAGCACTGGTGCCGGTGATTACGTTGCGCACGCTGGCACCCTCGACGTAGTAACCGATCTCGTCGCTGCGCGAGCCGCGGATGTGCAAATCACCCTCGTCCTCGACCACACCGGCCTGCAGGGACAAAATTTGGACGACGCCTCTGAACGGCAGGATCTCTATGTCCTCGGCCCCTACAATGCGCACCGCATTGGTGGCGGTTTTGTCGATAATCGGTCGCTCGGCGCGAATTATCACCTCCTCGACTTGGATATCCGAAGAAGTCAGGTCGATGTCGAGATTCGTGGTCAGGTCGGTGGAGACCCGCACCTCCTCGACCGTATAATCCGCGTAGCCGATATACGTGGCCTTGAGGGTGTAGGTGCCCGCCGGCACGTTGAGAATAAAAAAGCGGCCCTTTTCGTCCGCCGTGGTTCCCAGTTTGGTATCCACCACCACGACATTGGCATGGGGCAGCCCGTCCCCGGTGGTGGCATCCTTGACGACACCGGCGATTTTGCCCGTACTGGCCTCGGCCGGAGCCAAGCTCAGCGCGAGCAGGACGCCGAGTGCAATCAGAGCGCGAAAAACGCCTGCAAACTTGGTCATATATCCCTATCCCTCCCTTGTAAGGTAGTTCTCAATATCGCTTTACATCAGGTGCAGCCAGTCTTCCAAGAGAAAGGTCGCGCGCCCGATCAACAGCGAAACCCTCGCCATAATGGTGTAACCAAACGAAGCCCCAAACGAGACCATCAAAAACCATATCCCCACCTTGGAGATATGGCCCGCCGTGCCAGTGTGCTCAACGGAAAAGAAGAAATAAACCAATACCCCGACGATCCCCACTAGGACGATCAGCAAATTGAGCCCTTCCCAACTCCAAGTTAGCGGTTGTAATGTAGGTTCGACTTGGGCCAAGATAAAGGAAGAAATATAGCGGGGAATCGTCAGACCGGCACTCAACCCCACGAAAAAGGCAAAGGCGTAGCGGCTAAGCCAACCCAAGCGCAGCGAAAAGCGCGTCAACATCAAAAGCCCGATCACCGTCGGCATCAAAAGCCACCAATCGGGCGTCTCCCCCTCCCTTGGATCGGTCCATTCGGCGACGAGCTCGCCGTAAAGCGTCGGATACCAGTACTGGCCGAATACGTAGGCGGCCGCCACGCCGACGAAGACGTGCTCGGCAAACTTGAAGAGCGGATTGTCCTTGTAGAGGAAGCTGTAGAGCGCCAAGGTCATGCCCGCCGCGACAATGATGCCCAAACCCGTCCAGTCCGCCGCCAAGGTCCCGCTGGCGACTAAACCGATGTTGACGGCCGCAAAGAGCGCGACAAAACCCAGCAAAATATAGGTATCGCGCACGGCTTAGCTCCCCTGCTGCGATCGGCCCCGCCGAGCAGCAAAGTACGCGGCATTGCCAAAAATCACGAAAGCGACGATGATCAAGTGCGTCACCGACTGGGCGAACATGCCCTTGTTGGCCTTGTCCGGGTGGCCGATCAGGATCTCGTATTCGGCGGCACCGGCCAAGCCCCCGAGCAGGCCGACGAGTTGGCCGGAATTGAAAAACGGGTAGAGATCCGGGGCCATCACCGCCGTGCAGCCGGCGGCAAAGGGGAAGCCGTACTTCTCTTGCCCGTAGGGTATCCACCAATACTCAATCGAATCCCCGGCCCCCAAGTCAAAGACGAGATCGAAGTCGCTCAGCGAGTGCAATCTCCGCGTCAGCTCCAACTCCCCGATCGCCGCACCCCAATTGTCCTCTGGGAACGCCCCGTGTACGTCGTGCCCCATGTTGAGGATGACGCTAGAGGCCCCGGGCTTATAGCCCATAAAGGCGTAATCCACCCCGTACTCCAAGTCGAATTCAGTCGCCATTTCGTCGAGTACCTCTTGGGCCAAGCCGGTCGCTTCCGGCCACAGACAAATGGCAACCACCTTGAGGTCTCGGCGGAAGGCGTGGCGCAACACGGCCTGCGCCATGGGCTGCATCTCCGGGGCCGTGCTGGCACCATAAGAAAAGGAGACCAGCACCACCTGCCCGGCAGCGTGCTTTTCGAGCTGTTCGTACACGGCCTTCACTTCCCGGGTCAGCGTGATCGGCAGGTGCATCCCGACCAATAGCGGCACGACCACCCCGAGAAAAACCAACGCGAAGATGATGCGGCGATCTATCTGCATCACTCATCTCCCCCACCCAAGTAAGCGCGCTCAATACCGAAGATGATCCGCAGCGAGGTCGCAATCGCCCCTAGGGACACCCCGAGCAGGATGCCGCGCTTGGCCGCCAAATTGGGCACGTTCAACAGCCAATCGGTCGCCTGTGGGAAAAACTCCGACAGCTCCTGGCCGATGGGCACCCGGCCCAGCATGACGATTACGGCGGCGACGAGCAAAAGCGCGGCTTCGGGCGTCCGGGCGCGGAAGGTCCGGTAGGCCGCTGACGCAATGAAGAAGGCCAAAATCGAGAACATGGTGCCGGCGCAGGGCAGGTGAATGTAGTCGAATATCCACTTGTAGGCCCCGGCTCCGGCTTGCGGAGCAAACGGCCCTTCGCCGTCGTTGTACGCCACGAAAAACATCATCACCGCAAAGCTAAAAATAGCTACGAAGCTATATCCCCAACCGGCGACCTGTTGGCGGATGCGCTGCCAGTGCAGGTTGAGCAAGCTGTACAGCCCGAGTAGGTAGGAAAAAGCAAAAATGATCCGCACCCACAGCGACATCTCCCGCTCGAAGTTCTGGGCTTGGCCGTGCGGTATGTAGTAGATGGCAATGCCGAGTATGCCAAAGACAAAGGCGACAGCCAGTGGTAGGGTGCGGCTGAAAAACAACATGGCATCTCCTCAGTACGGGGTGAACACGTGCGTGAGCTGCGGCATCCCCCATGTCGCTAAGATCGTGCCCACCACCAAGACGGCCAAAATAATGGCCTTGCCCATGTCTTGGCCCTTGAGCGTCCCCAGCATCCGCGGCTCACCGGACAGATAGGCACTGGCCGCGTACAGCTCTTCCCCGAGCAGGGTATAATCGCAAGTGGTAATAAAAAAAGGCAGTTGGGTGAAGGCATCCGTACCGGCGATCTGGATTGCCCCGATCGTCGATCCGGTCTCGGCCAACAGCAGCGACTCCGCGTAGAAATACCCCATCATGAGATGGGCCGCCGGCCGATCGCGCACCATGATGCCTTCAACCGCCGCCGCATAGCTAAACTGCTCGGTGCTGGCGACGAACACGTGCTCCGGGTTGAAGTCGTGGGGCCGGCCGGCCTCCACATAAGATGCCTTCATCGTCTCCTGGCTCACGGACATGACCACTGGATCCGGGGCCACCACCCGCAGCGCGGTCTCGAACTCGGCCGTGCGTCGTGCGACCCGGCCCAAGATATTGACCGCGGCAATGGTCGATATCGAGTCCATGCCGCGCAGGCCGTGAATGAAAAGCACGGGCTTGCCCATCTCGGTCGCCCGTCCCAACGCCTCGTCGAGTGCCTCTAACCCGGCGATGCGGCGAATCTTGAGTTCGCGCCGCCGCGCAATGCCAATGTAGCCCATGATAAGCCCTGAGAACACGAGGCACAACACCAGATTGTTGGTCTTGGCGCGATTAAAAAAATTGCCGGCGGACTCGGCGTTGACGATCACCTTGCCGCGAATCGCGCCCCCGGCCGATCGCACATCGACGTGAAAGTAATACGTCTTGCCGTCTTCTAGCGGCGTCTTACCGCCCGCACCGGCGAATTGCTCGACATTGACATAGTGGCGATTCTCCAGATCGGCCCCGTGCCCAAACAGCGCCGGTGCCTCGGACATCAAATTCTCTGTTGCCGCAACCTCGACCGCGACGCGAAAAGGCCCACTGGGAGCGTCGGCGATGGCGACCTGATAAATCGCATTTTCACTGACCTGACGATCTCGCGGCCAAGTCAGTGTAATGCTGCCTCCGTCGTCGTTGGGCGTGTCGAAGGCTTGGACCTCAATCGGCGGCACAGGGGGTGCCAGCAACGCGCCGAGTCCTTGGGCCGCATTTTCTGCCGCACTCGCCAACGGCCAAGCCAAGACGAATGCAGACAGCCAGTTTTTTGCTCTCATACCCTTATACCTCAATTAGCTCCACATTCGCCCGCGGCACTATCGCCTGCGCTCCGTCTTCAAACTCCACGGCCAATACCCGCACCCGCGCCCCAGATTCTACCTCGCGCAATTCAGTCGGCAAGTCACTGACGCGCCCAATGCGCCCAAAAAAGGGCATCCGAATCACCCGCAACAAATCGCCCACCTGCAATCCGCCCACGCCCGGTCGCACCGCTTCTTCCTCTTTGCCAGTGGCTGTGGGGACGATAATCTCCGGCCGCAATACACCGGCGCGGATCTGGGTCGCGCCGGCCATAGACGCATCCATGCCGGCGCACACTTGCAAAATATCAAAGGTCTTGCGGGCTATGGCGACGCGGCCAAAGCCCTCGGTCGCTACCACCGTCAGGCCGATTTGCTCGGTGCCGGTAATGGCCACGCCCAAATCGCGGCCGAGCAGGTCGCGCAAGTCGCGGTCGCGCAGGCCGCCGCCGATCAACCCCACGGCACCCGCCTGCCGGGCCTGTTCTACGGTATCCGCGCTAATCAGGCTGCCGACCACCGCAATTTTGCCCGCAACTTCCGGGCCCAGCGGCCCGGCGATGGCGTCCGGGGCCGCAACCGCCAAGTGCAGAGCACCCCAGCACTCGCCCCCCACGCCGAAAATGCCCTGGATATAAGCACCTCGCGCTGCGACGCGCACGCCTTCCTCGGCAAAAACTTCCTCTACGACCCCATCGACGTACGCCAGCACTTCAACAGGCTTAGGCACTTGGCGCAACATCACCTGCCCAGTCACCGGCGAAATGCTCTCGACCGTGCCACTGACCGGGGCTTCGACCGTGGTCTTGAACCACCGAATAAACGGCCTGGTCTCGGCGAGCGGCTCGCCGGCTTCGACTCGGTCGCCCTCTTTTTTGAGCATGTAGCCGGATAGCTCTTGCGGCGAGATGCCCAAGCGATTTACCAAGTTGAGGATCGCCACCTCGCCCGGCAGTTCGGTGCGGGCCACAACTTGGTCTCGCCGCACCGCTTGGCCGCGCTCGACGACAACTTCGCCTTTGAGGGGCAAACGCCGCTCTTTGTGGACGACTGCGCGTTGCGTCACGCGCAGTCCAGGGGTATAGGCGTGGGCCATGAGCTACTCGTATAGGTTTAACGCCCGCTGCCAGTCGCTTATCTGACGCTGGCGATCGCGGTCTGTCGCCATCTGGATGGGCCGCCCGCGGCCGTCTAGCACTAGCCCTACGACCCCGCCGCGCACCCGCGCGTTTAGGGCTTGCCCCGGGCCGGCCCCCACATCCCAACGCCGCGCCGGCTGGAGCGCGACTTCAACCTCCTCGCCATCGGCCAAGGGCATCCACTGTAGCTGGCCGACCTCTAACTGGCCGGTTTGACGCCCGCTGGGCAGTTCTATTTCGTATCGGAGGCAGACCTCGCCGCCCTTGCCCTCGCCGACGGGGGCCACGCAAGTGCCCAAGTAGATCAGGCAATCGCGCTCGAAAACCTCGGTCGCAGCCCGCTCGTCAACGGTCGAGAGCACCCCCAAGTGAGGCATCATAAAGATGCTATCGACCGCCAAGCAGGTGACGCCTTCGGGCTGGAAGGCATCTATGAGCATGGCGCAACTCTGCTCGCGGCGGGGCGCGTGCGAGAGCACTCCACCGCTGCCGACTAGCATGTCCAGCGCCATCATCTCGACTAAACTCTCGCCGGTGGCACCCTGTTCAAAGACATCGGCTAGCGTGCGCTTGCTCTGCACTCCCTTCAACCCCACCGCCAACGCCCGGTGCTGGTCAAAGGCCAAGCGCAGGGCCTCGCGGGCAATGGCTTGCTCGACTTGCAGTTCCTGCATTAGCTGCGGGATAGTCGTCGGGCGGATCATCTTGTTTTTGATCCGGTCGCGGAGGTCGGCCTCCTCAATGTCAAAAGGAACCCAGCGCATGATCTGGTCGAGGCCGGCTTCGGCCAGCACGTTAGAGACGCTATAGGACATGCCGAGATTGGCACTGACCGTGCGATTGAACGCGCCGTCGAAGACGCTGAACACATCGGTCGTCGCCCCGCCGATATCCACGCCAACGACGTCAATTCCCTGCTGGCGGGCAATGGTCTGCACGATCTGGCCCACCGCCCCAGGCGTCGGCATAATCGGCGCGCCGGTCCAGCCCATCAGCTTGCGGTAGCCAGGCGCCTGCGCCATGACGTGTTCGAGAAAGAGGTCGTGAATGACGTGCCGCGCCGGGTCCAGATTTTCCTCTTCGAGCACTGGGCGGATATTCTCGGTAACGGTTAGGGCCATCTTGCCTCCCAGTGCCTTTTCGACCTCCTCGCGCGCGTCCTCATTGCCCGCAAAAATAACCGGCAGTTTGAAACCCGCGCCAAAGCGAGGCTTGGGATCGGCCGCGCTGATGAATTCGGCCAGCTCGACCACGTGGCTGACGGTGCCGCCATCCGTGCCGCCCGACAGCAGCACCATATCGGGGCGCAATTGGCGGATGCGCTCTATTTTTTCGTGCGGCAAGCGCCCGTCGTTGGCAGCGAGTGCGTCCATGACGATTGCCCCGGCACCCAAGGCGCAGCGCTGGGCACTCTCGCCAGTCATCGCCAGCACCACACCGGCCACCACCATCTGCAACCCGCCGCCGGCACTGCTCGTCGAGATGTAAATATCAACCCCGACATCGCCGTCTGCCGGGGTGATGATTCGCTCGCCATCGAGGATCTGCCGCCCGGAAAGCTCCTCTACCTCTTGAATGGCGTTGAGCACTCCCCGGGTGACGTCCTCAAAAGGGGCTTCGACCGTAGTTGGGGCCTCGCCGCGAAAGGTCTGGCGATAGCCTTCGTCCTTCTTTTCGATCAGGATCGCCTTGGTCGTCGTACTGCCGCAGTCGGTGGCGATAACTACGTTGAGGTCACCCATGCTTTTGGCTTTCGCGCTGGGCAATGGCCTCCGCGAGCAAGTCTATGCTCTGGCGTCGCTCCAACATGCGCGTAAAGCGCTGGTACTCGTCGCGCGAAAAGACCAGCGTGGCAAACGGGGCTAAAAAGGTCAGGGCTTGGCTGCCCAAAAAGTTGAGAGGGCGGCAAGCCTCCAACGCCATGGACGCGGCCGCTCCCATGCGGCGACTCACGATAAACTCGGCCAGCCGCTCGGCCAGCGCGCACTCGTCCTCAGACCAACTCGCCGCTGGGTCTTCAAAGGCAAAAGCGTACCGCCACCGCGCTTTTAAGCTATTGACTCGGAACATGGCACCGGACGAAACGCACAACCTCTGTGCGGTTTTGGTTGAAGCGCAAAAAAACGCCGCGAAAGGAATCCAGCCGACCCGGACGGACGGACGGACATAAGAAAATGCCGTCCCGATGCTCTTCTACTCGACGGAATTCCGCCCAAGAACGGCGCTGTTTAAGGCCGAGGTGTTCGCTGCCGATTCCCTCGCCGTCGAGCGCGTAGCGCGTAGGAAAGAAATAGCGCGACAGCGAGACGGTCAATGCTCCTAGTGAAAACACCCCGTAAAACCAATGCTCAAAACCAAAAGCTGCGGCCGCTGCGGAAGCGACGATGAGCGCGATCAGCAGCATGGACTTGGCCGGCTTCTCCCGGCGCAGGGGGTGGCTCTCCCAGCGGAGGGCGTCTGCGGAGGACACGGACGCGCCCTATTAGTACATCTGCTCTTCCTGCGCGACCCACCAGTCTTGCAAGCGGACACCGGGGGGATACCAAGTGACGCCACTGAAGCGCCGGCTGTAGGCTTGGGCAGTGCGCGGCTTCCACATGAAGGTGTACGGCTGTTCCTCGTGTAGGATCTCTTGGAAGCGGCGGTAGAGCTCGATGCGCCTTTCCATATCGAACTCGCGGCGATAATCCTCCAAAATCTGATCAACCTCGGCGTTGATGAAGCTCACCGCATTGGAGCCGTTCTCTACTGTCTGCGAGGAATGCCAGATCTGGTAGCCGTCGGGAGCAAAGCGCAAGCTGCCGGTCCACCCCAACACCATGGCGTCGAAATCCTTGCCCTTGACCTTTTGCAGAAAGATCGACCAGTCTAGCTCGCGCACTTGGCAGTCAATGCCGATATCTTGCAACTCGTATTGGACCGTTAGGGCGATGTCCTTGCGGATCTGGTTGCCCGAGTTGACTAATATCTCAAAGCGAAATGGCACCAACTCCCCATCGATGGTCTTGTCGAGAATGCCGTCCTCGTCGGCGTCCGCCCAGCCAGCCTCCGCGAGCAGGTCGAGGGCGCGGTCGGGATCATAATTGTACGGCGCGAGGTCGTGGTTGTATTCGGGGCGGAACTTGTTGATCGGCCCCTCCACCGTCTCGGCCAAGCCAAACATGATGTTCTCCACCATGCCCTCGCGGTCGGTCAAATAGGTCATGGCTTGGCGCACTCGCTTGTCGCCGAAGATCGGATGGTTGTTGTTCCACCCTATGTACATATAGCCGCTGGAGTAGCTAACGCCTTTGAGAAAGTGGCGGTTAAAGTCGTCGGACCAACTCTTTTCCTTGAACTCCAAAGGGCGCAGACCGTGGTAGTCGAGGTGGCCGTTGGTCAACTCGATGAATGCCGCGTCGGTATTGTTGATGATGTTAAAGACGATCTTATCGACAAAGCCGGGAGGCAGCATTCCCTCCACGTCCCGACCCCAGTAGTTTGCATGCCGCGTCAGCACCACCTTCTGCTGAGTGACCAAATCGCGCTCTGGATCTTCAATCACGTATGGCCCCGACCCGAGGACCTTGCGATTGAAATTTTGGTTGAACTGTTTGGCAAAGCGCTCAACCCGTTCCTGGTGCGGACCCGCCTCCCAAGAGCCATCCACCAAGCTCTTGAACTCGACGGGGTCCATCAGCCCCTCCGGGTCGTAGAAATGCTTGGGCAGGATGGAAAGGCGGCCCAAAATCAGGTCGTTGCGGAAGTACGGCTCGCGGCAAAGGAAGCGGATCTTGTTGGTCCCCACGATCTGCACCTCTTGGACGGTAGCATAGTAGTTGCGCAGATGCGGAGCTAACACTTGGGGGTTGTGGACGACCTTCATGCTGAATACGATGTCCGCGGCCGTCAGCGGCTTGCCGTCTGAGAAGTAAACCCCGTCGCGCAACTCAAACGTGTATGTGAGTTTGTCCGCAGCAATCTCTGGATAGCCGACGGCCACCCAACCCCGTAGGTTGTACGGCGGATCATGGTCGGCCTCGAGCAGGCTCTCAAAGATATGCCCCAGCACCTGGCTAGCACTGGCATCGCTGGAGGTGTACGGGTTGAGTTTTTCGGGGTCGGACAGCATGTGGCGCACCATCCAGTCGCCGTGGGTTGGCACTTCGCCTCCCCCGTAGCGCAGCGGCACCTTCTCGGTGCCGTCGAGCACGACGATATCCTTGGTACTCATGAGGATTTTCTGCACCACCTCCCACGTCCCTTCCTCAGCAGCGGCATGGCCGACGACGCAAATACCCAACCAAGCGACCACTACGGACATTCTAACTTTCGGCATACTTTCTCCTTTGTACTAACTGAGTTTTCCCTCACACGAAGGTCAACCATCCGTGCCGATCCTCGACTTCGACGCGCACTACTGAGAAAAAGGCGTCTTGTATCTGCGCGGTGATCGGCCCGCACTTCCCACAGCCGATCTGCACTTGGTCTATAGCGCGGATCGGCGTGACTTCGGCGGCCGTGCCGGTGAAGAAGACCTCGTCGGCGATGTAGAGGAACTCGCGCGGAATACCGCGTTGCTCAACCCGCATCCCCAGATCGCGTATCAGGGTAATGGTGGTGTGGCGGGTAATGCCCGGCAGGATGGCAAAACACGACTCGGGCGTGTAGATCGAGCCGTTCTTGATGACAAAGATATTCTCGCCGCTGCCCTCGCTCACCAACCCATCCGTTCCCAAGACAATGCCCTCGTCATAGCCATTCGCATTGGCTTCAATCCTCACTAGCTGGGAGTTGAGGTAGTTGCCGCCGGCCTTGGCCAAGGCGGGAAACGTATTCGGGGCCATGCGATTCCACGATGAGGTGCAGACCGAAACGCCGTTTTTGAGCGCTGCCTCTCCGAGGTACTCTCCCCACTCCCAAACGGCGATCACTACGTCAACCGGGCACCCCATCGGATCGACGCCCAAATTATCATAGCCGCGGAAGACGACCGGGCGGATATAGCAGGCCGCGAGTTGGTTGACGCGAATTGTCTCGAGGATGGCCTCTCTGATCTCCTCCCGTGTATAGGGAATTTCCATGCGGTAGATCTTGGCGGAATCGAACAGCCTGTTGACGTGCTCATCGAGGCGGAATACGGCCGAGCCTTTCGCTGTCTTGTAACAGCGAATGCCTTCAAAGACGCTCGAGCCGTAGTGTACTACATGGGAGAGCACGTGAATCTTGGCATCGTCCCAATCGACCAATTGGCCGTTGAACCAGATTTTATCGCATTTGGGCAGGGGCATGCAGAAAATCTCCTTGGGCAAGTATGCGATTGATTAAGGTAACACCACGACGAAACTGTTACCAGTATTAAGCGATTACAACGATCGCGTATAGGTCACATTCAAGCTGTTAAAAGTACCGCTACGCTGGTGACTACGGCTGCCCCGCAAGGTGAGCTTGTTGTCGCTGCCGACTGGGTTGTAGTTGAAGTTCGCCGCCAAGTTCCGGTGTTTATTGTGGCGGATGAGGGAACGCGATTGTGCGAGCGCGGAGTAGTTGTAATCCCACTGGCGGGCGAGCTTGTAGGAGTAGCTGGCACCGGCCGAATAGTCGGCGCTGGGAGAATAGGTCATGCCGAATTGGATGGAGTGTGTGGCGTTTTCCTCTTCGACAATCTGGGCACTGTTTTCCAAAATCAAAGTGCCGTCATCGTCGGCCGAGTAGTTGTAGCTCGTGTTGAGCGCAAGGTCGTTGAGGACCTTGCGCCGGAGCGAGTGCCCCATGCTCCAGCCGCGGCGGATATTGCTTTTGCGCGACGACTCGCGGCGATTAACTTCGCGGTCAAAATCGTACAGGGTGCGCCTTGCAGAGACGCTGAATCTATGCGAAAAGGACGCGCCCAAACGCTCGTAATTGGTGCCGATACCGAGCGAGATGTCGCGGTTGCGCGAGTTGTTCCCGGCTCGGGTGGCGTGCAGGTTCACGCGGTGCAAAAAGCTGTTTTTGAGATCGACTTTGAGCTTGGTGCCCGAGCGCAGAGCAGCGTTGTAGCTAAGAGTAATGCTGTTGTTGAAGGTGTCGCGGTCCTGCTTGGGATCCCCTGGATTTTCCGAGCGTTTGATCTCGCCAAAGGTCGCCAACCGCAGCGAGTGCGCATCGGATAGGGGCCAGTTGAGAGAGCCGTTGAGAAAGAGGTTGCGGTCGCTCAGATCGGAGCTTGGATCGCGGCACGTCCCGTCCGCCGAGCGCGTGAAGTGGCTGGCACAAAGGCTGGTGTCGGGTACCCGCACCGCCAGCCGGCGCACGTCGCTGCCATTGAAGCGGACGCTGGTGTTTAAGACCAGCTTCTCGACCAGCTTGCCCGAAAGGGACGCATCCCAGCGAAAGTTCTCGCCGAGGCGGTCAGAGCCGAAGAAGCGGTTGTCTAAGTCCTGGACCGCGTTGGCAGTGTTGGTGCGCTCGTTCTGACTGTACGAGGCGCGGTTTTTTATTTTGAAGTGCCCTAAATCGAACTCCACGTTGGAGGAAAAGCTAGTGCCGCGCGTTTCCGATAGCTCGGCACTGACCACCGTGTCTCTCAGCACGGCCTCGCTGATGGCGCGGCGCGTGAAGCCTTTCTGCGAGCGGTTCTCAGACATACTCAGACCAACGCGCACCGCGCCGGGGAAGGTATAGCTCGCGTTGCCGCTCAGCCGCTCGCTGCGATCTTTGTTGTGCTCGAGCGTATCGTCTGTTTTGCTCAGGGAAATCGAGTTGTTCAGCTTCTTATCCGCAATCTCGATGTCGGGCGAGACTCTAAGCGAAGCATTGTAGCGGATCCCGGTTTCCCTAATGGTACTGTCGAGGTTGGCGCGGGTAGCGCGGGTAGCACTGATTAGGCTCGGGGTCAGGTTGGCACTCAGACTCTTGAATGGGCCACTGCTCAACGGCTTGGACCTAAATCCAAAGTTAAAGGACCGGTTGAATGTCTTCTGCTGCTGTAGCGTTACGTTGCGCGTACTCATACTGGCACCGAGGCTGATGGTAGCCTTCGGACCAAGAATGGGATAGTTGACCGAAGATCGGCCCGAGGCATTGTCCTGCCAACTCTTGCCGCTGCTGCGATCGTTGAGGGTAAACCCCATATTCGCCGATGCGTTAATCGTCAGCTTGGACGTCGAGTCCCCCACCGCCGAAAACCGCACGGGCGTCGAGTAGCTCCAGCTAGGAAACGAGTGATTCCAAGAGGTTCGGGTGCTATGGCGGCTGAAGTTGAGCGAGTACTGCTGCGCATCGGCCGCCGTCCATGCGGCCAAGACGAACCAACCCACATGCCACAAGACCGACTTCACGGCCTCTCCTTTCTCAAGTGCGAGTAGGCGTCACTCAGCTGGACGAATTCCTCTATCGACAATTCTTCTGGGCGGCGCGTTAGTTCAATACTCGCCTGCTGGCCCAAGGCTTCCAGCCAAGGCCGGCCGCCCTCGGGATTGAGGCCGAGGAGCGAATTGCGCAGCATCTTGCGCCGCTGGCCAAAGGCGCGGCGCACCAAGCGGTCGAAACAGCCCACGTCCTTTACTGCGTAGCGGAGCTTAGGGGCAAAGCGCAACTCAACTACGGACGAATCCACCGCCGGCACGGGCCGGAAGCAATCGCGCTCCACCTGCAAGCGCATCTCCACCTCAGTGCGCATAGCCACCAGCACTGATAGCAAGCTGTAATCCTTTGAACCGGGACTGGCGACCAAGCGCCGAGCTACTTCGCGTTGGACCATGACGATGGCACGACTGATGCAATCGGCGTGAGCGAGGAGGTGAAAAATCAGCGGAGCGGTGATATTGTAGGGAAGATTGCCGACAACCAGCAGCCGGCACCCGCCCGCGTCCCGCAAGACTTCCCCGAGATTGACTTGCAGAATATCGCCTTCGATCAAGCGCAACCTACGCGCATCTTGGCGCGTGCGCAGCAAGGCCACCAAGTCGCGGTCGATTTCCACGGCCACTAGGCGATCCACAGAAGTGAGCAGCATCTCAGTCAACGCGCCCCGGCCCGGGCCGACCTCGACGACCACCTCGCCAGCGGCCGGGCGCACCAGCTCCGCAATGGCCTCTATAACGCCCCGGGCGACGAGGAAGTGCTGGGCAAAGCGCGGCCGCGGTCGGTGGGCGTTTACCAACGCCGCGCCCTCGCCAAGCTGGGGTCGGGTGGGGGTGCCAGCACTGGCCCCCCTCGGCGCAAGCCGCGCCACAGGTCGGTCAGAACCAACTGCGGATTGGCATTGTGCCCCAAGGTCTCGGCCGCCCGGTCGATCTCTAAGGCGACTCGGGCAGCGTCTATTTTCTCTAGCAGGTTTTCTAAATAAGGACGCCGATCTACCTGGACGACGGACGCGTCGCGGCCGTGTGCTAACAGGAAGAGATCCCGTAGATACAGGCCGCAGACTTGCAAAAAACGCTCTAGCTGGCCCCGATCGCCCCCCAACTCCTCGAGAACGCTCCAATAGACCTCGTCCCGCTGCTCCGAGCCACCAGAGAGAAACGACTCGACCAACCGCCGCGTTCCATCAAACGCCCCACAAGCCACCTCTTTAGCCTGCTGCAACGAGCCAGCCCCCATGCGCACGGCAAGCTCTAAGCGCTCCCCGGCCACGCCCTCTTGTTCGAGCTGCGCCCGCAAGGTCGCCGCATCCAAGGGACTCAAAATCATGCGCTGGCAACGCGAGAGCACGGTGGGCAAGAGGCGCTCCGGTGCCGCCGCAACCAGTACAACCACGGCCCGGGCCGGTGGCTCTTCCAAGAGCTTGAGCAGCGAATTGGCACCCGCCGGGTGCATCCGCTCGGCGGCGAAGATCAGGCCGACTTTGCGCGGAGATTCCGTCGGCGCAAACGCCAACTCCCTTTGCAACTGGCGAAGGTGATCAACCGCGATATTGGCGTTGCTAGGCAGAGCCACGCTCGCGCCGTGGACGTACTCTACTACAGACTCGCGCAAGTCTGCCGGCGAAGGCTTTTGCCTGCCCCGGCGAGGGGGTAGTGGCAAGGCGGTGTGGAGGTCGGGGTGCATGAGCGAGGCGACCTTGCGGCAGCTCGGGCAGCGGTTGCAGGCGGAAGGGCCGCTGCCAATGCACAGCAGGGCTTTCGCCCACGCGAGCGCAAAGCGCCGTTTGCCGGTTCCCTCGGCCCCGCAGATGAGAACCGCATGGGGGATGCGGCCCGATTCGAGCCAAGCTGCGGCCACGGCCCCAGCCCGATCTCGACGAGCCAGATCGCTAAACTCCCCGGAGTGGGGGGTGCCGCCCGTGCTGTACAATCCAATCCCTATTTCTGCAACAGGCTCTCTTGATTATCCAGAGCAAAAAAGTGGGCTTTGTCTATCTCGACGGCCAACCTTACCGTTTGGTCAACTTGCGGCATGTGGAGCGGATCGACGCGGGCGACGAAAGCGGTTTTGCCGGTGGTCAGGTTGAGGAAGACCTCGTTGCCCATGGGTTCGACCACTTCGACTTTGGCCGCAATTTCGACGGTTTCGACATTGCGACCAATGGTATCCGGGTCGTGGATATCTTCCGGGCGGATGCCCAACGTCACCTCCCGCCCCACGTAGCTGCCTAGCTGCTCGCCGTGGCCGGCGGGCAGGGCGAGTTGCACATGGCCTTCGTCGAAGGCTAGACCGCTGCCGTTGGAGGATAGCTTGCCGCGGATGAAGTTCATGGAGGGGCTGCCGATAAAGCCGGCGACGAACTGGTTGAGGGGTTTGTTGTAGAGATGGAGGGGTTTGTCGATCTGCTGGATTAGGCCATCGCGCATGACCACGATGCGGTCTCCCATGGTCATGGCCTCGACTTGGTCGTGCGTCACGTACACCATGGTGGCCCCTAGGCGGGTGTGCAACTTGCTGATCTCGGTGCGCATCTGCACCCTCAGCTTGGCGTCGAGGTTGGAGAGCGGTTCGTCAAAGAGGAATACCTTGGGCTTGCGGACGATGGCGCGCCCCACCGCCACGCGCTGGCGCTGACCGCCCGAAAGCGCCTTGGGCTTGCGCTCTAGCAATTCTTGGATGCCGAGTATATCGGCCGCTTCTTGGACCCGCGCCTCAATCTCGTCTTTGGGATATTTCCGCAGCTTGAGCCCAAAGGCCATGTTTTGATAGACGCTCATGTGCGGATAGAGCGCGTAATTCTGGAAGACCATGGCGATGTCGCGATCCTTGGGGGGCACGTCGTTGACGATCGCTCCATCTATCGAAATCTCGCCGGCAGTGATTTCCTCAAGCCCAGCAATCATTCGCAATGTCGTGGACTTGCCACAGCCCGAAGGACCGACGAGCACCACGAATTCCTTGTCTTTGATCTCGATGTTGGCGTCATCTACCGCCACCACTTCTTTGTCGTATACCTTGCGGACATTCTTCAGAATTACTTCAGCCATCGCGTCCCTCTTCTACTGTTATGACCTTTGGCGGTTATTTGCCGAGAAGGAGCTAGAGTATAACAAATAAATTACAAAATCTCTATGTTGCGTTCCATTAAAACGGCGGCGTCCGGGGGATCGGTGTAGTACGCCACTCGCCGCCCTACGGCCCGGAACCCCGCCTTGCGGTAGAGCACCCGCGCGGCCCGATTTGCCGAGCGCACTTCGAGCGCACAACGACTAGCTCCCCTCTCTGCGGCCAAGCGCAATATCCGCCTCAATAACTTTCCACCCCAGCCCCGGTTCCGACATGCCGGATCCACCGCGAGGTTGGCGAGGTGAAAATCGCGGTCGGCGAAATAACCCAGCGCGTAGCCGATCAGTTCGCCGCTGTGCAAAAGCCCCAAACACAGGGCGTCTCTATCTGCAAGTAAGTAGCAAAAATCGGCCTCGCTCCACGGATTGGCGAAAGAACTTCGCTCAATCTCCATCAGGCGATGTAGGTGGATCGGCCCCAGCAGAACGAAGCAACTCTCGCCGCTCATGCCCTCGCTAGGGGACGGGCATCGGGCGGGCGCAAATACTCGGGTTCCACTGAATCCAAGTCCGCGGTCTGGCCCTTCTCTAGCTTGGAAAGCGCCAGCCAACCAATAGTCCCGGCGTCGGGACGGGCGCAGGGTAGGGGGGCAAATTGCGCGGTCGAGTTGCCTGCCAACAGCTCGCGATAGGTCGTGGCTCCGTCCCCGGTGTAAATGGTCGCCGCATTAGCCCGCTCTCGGGCCAACTGCGCTGGCGCGATGGCCCGAGGCGGTGCCAATGCGACCGGAACGCCCGCGGCGGTATCGTAGAGAGCGGCATAGACTTCGCGCTTGCGCGCGTCGAGGACAGTACAGACGGGCAGGCGAGCAAAGGGCAGACGGGCCGCTAGTGCCTCCAGCGTTGAAACGGTCACCAGATCCTTGAGTGCGGCCAAACACAAGCCCTTAGCCGCACTCAGCCCGATCCGCAGACCAGTAAACGACCCTGGTCCAATCGCGATGGCTACGGCCCGCACTCCCCCGACATCCATGTCTGCGGCCTCCAGTGCGGCCTCCACCTCGCCGAAGAGCCGCTGTGAATGCTGCAACCCCACGTCGAAATAGCGGCTGACGACGATCCCTTCTGCCGTGCACAGCGCCACGCTGCCGACCGGAGTAGCCGTGTCCAACGCCAGAATCACGTCGTGGCCATCCGCGCTCATAAAAGCTCCAATTGCCCGCCAAGATCTAGCGGCGGCTCGAGGCCGAGACGATCCCAAGCCCGCGGCATAGCCACGCGGCCCTTAGGGGTGCGCTTGATAAACCCTTCCTTAATCAAATAAGGCTCGACCACTTCCTCGATTGTCTCGGCTTCCTCGCCGATTGTGGCCGCCAGATTGCTCAGGCCGACCGGGCCGCCGTTAAATTTTTCAATGATGGCTCGCAGCAACGTGATATCCATTTTATCGAGCCCCATCTCGTCGACATCTTGGATGACGAGTGCCTTTTGCACCACCTCAGCATCTATCTCGCCTTCGCCTTCTACTTGAGCAAAATCGCGCGCACGGCGCAGCCAGCGCTTGGCAATCCGCGCCGTGCCACGAGAGCGACGGGCAATTTCCATCGCGCCCGACTCTGAGACCGATAAATTCAGCAGGCGAGCGTCGCGCTTGACGATCTCGGCGAGTTCGGCGACCGAGTAGTAGTCGAGGTGGGCATTAAGCCCAAAGCGCGCGCGCATCGGCGAAGTCAATAGGCCCTGGCGCGTCGTGGCCCCGACTAAGGTAAAAGGCTCCAAGGGCACACTGACCGAGCGGGCCGCCGGGCCTTGGTCAATTATGATGTCGATTTTGAAGTCCTCCATCGCCGAGTACAGGTATTCCTCGACCACGCGGTTGACGCGGTGAATCTCGTCGATGAAGAGCACATCGCGTGGCTCCATGGTCGTGAGCATGCCAGCCAAGTCGCTCGGACGCTCGAGCAAAGGCCCTGAAGTGGGATAGATTTCAACGCCTAGCTCTTTGGCGATCACATGCGAAAGCGTCGTCTTACCCAGACCGGGTGGACCGTATAGCAGCACGTGATCCATGGCTTCGCCGCGCTGCCGAGCGGCTTCAATGGCAATGCCGAGCTGTTGCTTGGTCTTCTCTTGGCCCAGCATTTCGGCAAGGGACTGAGGACGCAGCGTATTGTCGAACTGAAGGTCGCCGTCTCCGCCATTAGGGTCGATGGGTCGATGGTCCATAGCTAAGCCTTCAGCGCTCCTTGAGGGCCAGTTTGATTAGCTGTGGCACGCTCAGGTCGGTGCCGTGCTTTTCGACGGCCTTGCGCACCGCCTGGCGAGCGACAGGTGCAGCATATCCCAACGTCATCAGTGCCTTTGCCGCCTCCTCGCTCGCGCCAGCTTTGCCCCCCAAAGCCGCTTCGCCGGCCACCGAAGCACTCAAGCGGACCTTATCCTTTAGATCGAGTACCAAGCGTTCCGCGGTCTTGCGACCAATGCCCTTGATCGCGGTCAGTTCGGTTACGCGCTCCTGCAAGATCGCCTCCTGCAAATCGCGCAGGGTCATGCCCGACAGCACAGTTAGTGCCGAATGAGGGCCGATGCCCGAAACGCCGATCAGCAACTCGAATATCTCCCGCTCTTCCTCGTCGGCAAAACCGAAAAGTTCCATGCGGTCTTCGCGCACGTGGAGATAGGTAGCCAAATGGACCGCCTCGGCGGCTGGGGGCAGTTGGTCGAAAGTTATCAGAGATATGGCCAAGCCATAACCCACGCCCCCGACGTCGACGACGGCATAAGTAGGTGATTTGAAAAGAAGTGTTCCACGCAGGTGTGTTATCACGGATATACCTAACGCCGGGCCATGCGGCTGAGCAAGGCCTCTATCTCGGGCTTGCGCTGTCCTCGGCCCTCGCATACGACCCGACCGGCCTGCTGGGTGTGGCATAGCGCAATGGCCAAGGCGTCTGATGCATCGAGGGGCTTGGGCCGTTCCTTCAGACCCAAGTTGCGGGCTAGCATGAACTGGACCTGTTGCTTGGTCGCTTGGCCATTCCCGGTCACCGACCTTTTAACCATCGTCGGCGCATAGTGGGCAATGGGCAAACCGGCTTTGCGCATGGCGATGATCAAGCCACCTCTCGCTTGGCCCAGCTTGGCCACCGCTGCGGCGTCCTTGCCGAAGAATGTGGTTTCGATCGCGCCCTCGTCTGGGGCGTATTCGCCGATGAGCCGCGTCATCTCGTCGAACATGTAAACCAGCCGATCCTCAAACTCGCCCTGCTTAGGACGGATGCAGCCGCAGGTAATATAGCGAGCCTTGCGCTTGCTATATTCGACGAAGCCGTAGCCAGTGCTCGTGCTGCTAGGATCTACTCCAAGAACAAGCAAAGCGAGGACTCACTAGACCTGAGCCATAAGCTGCTCAAGCTCGTCTTCTTGGAGATCGAAATTGGAAAAGACCTTCTGCACGTCATCTAGATCCTCCAATGCCTCGAGGAGGCGGATGATTTTCTCGGCCTCTTCGCCTTGTACTTCGAGCGTGTTTTCGCTTTTGGGCATCCAAGCTAACGCCGCTTGGGCGAAGGCAATACCGTTGTCCTCCAGGGCCTTTTTAACCGGCTCCAAGTCGGCGACCGGGGTCATTACTTCGTGGACTTGATCGCCGTCTTGGATATCCTCGCCCCCCGCATCTACGACCGCCAGCAGGAGGTCGTCTTCGGAAACATTGGCCTTTTCTACTTCGATAACGCCCTTGTGTTCAAACATCCAAGCTACCGCCCCACTTTCTGCGAGGTTGCCGTTGTACTTAGTGAATACGTGACGGATTTCGGAAACCGTGCGGTTGCGGTTGTCCGATAGGGTTTCGACTATGATGGCTACCCCACCGGGTCCATAGCCTTCAAAGAGTCCCTCCTCGTATATCGCCCCCGGCTCGTCGCCGGTGCCGCGGCGTATGGCGCGCTCAATTGTTGCCGCGGGCATGTTGGCCGCTCTGGCGTTCTGGACTGCCGTGCGCAGACTCGGATTGGTCTCTTCATCGCCTCCGCTGCGGGCAGCCACTGAAAGCTCGCGGATCAACTTCGTAAAGACCTTGCCGCGCTTGGCGTCGTTAGCACCTTTTTTGCGCTTGATCGTACTCCATTTGGAGTGGCCGGACATCGGCTTTATCTCCTTGCCAATTCCCAATCGGCTGCTTTCTATGACAACATGACAATATTAAGATAAAAAAACCCACGCAATCCAAAAAGCAAAGGGCCGCCGACCGTTTGGCCGACCGCCCTTCAAAACGGGTAAAAGCAAGCCGCTTAAGCCGCTTCTTTGCCCTTGGCTTTCTGCGAATCCTCAATGATTTTAGCCATGATATCCCCGGGTACATCCTCGTAGCGGTCGAACTTCTGCGCGTGGAATCCCTTGCCCTGCGTCATTGAGCGTAGCAATGTGGCGTAACGATCTATTTCGGCTAAGGGGGCCTCGGCGTGGATGATCTGGAAATGGCCTGATGTGTCCATACCGCTAATCCGACCCCGTCGCGAAGAGAGATCGCCCATTACGTCGCCCATAAACTCCTCGGGCACCGTAATCTCCAGATGGTAAATAGGTTCTAGCAGGATCGGTTTGGCTTTGAGGAAGGCGTCCCTGAAGGCATGAGAGCTGGCCAACTTAAAAGAAACTTCGTCCGAGTCTACCTGGTGGTGCTTACCGTCGTACACAGTAACAGCCACATCAATGACTTGGTAACCGGCCACTGGCCCCTGACTCAGTGCCTCGACGATGCCCTTTTCCACCGCAGGGATGAAGTTGCTCGGGATATTGCCGCCGACGACCTCGTTGAGAAACTCAAAACCTTCACCGCGCCCCTTGGGAGCAATGCGCAGAAACACTTCGCCAAACTGCCCCCGTCCGCCCGATTGCTTTTTGTGCCGGTATTGCGCATCGGCGTTGCCGCGGATCGTTTCTCGATAAGGAATCCGCGGCACCTCCATGTCGATTTCCACGCTAAAGCGCTCTTTAAGGCGGCTAACGATAGTTTCCAGATGCAACTCACCTTGGGTGAGCAAGATTGTTTGGCGGACTTCGCCATCGTATTTCAAGATGAAGCTCGGATCTTCCTCGTGCAATTGGGAAAGCCCGGTAGCGACGCGGTCCTCGCCACCCTGCTCTTTAGCGTGAATCGCCACGCGAATTAGCGGCTCGGGGAATTCAATGCCCGGAAGTTGTAGCAATCGGCCCTTGGCGCAAAGCGTATCGGTCGTATGGGTGTCCTTGAGTTTGACTAAGGCGACGATATCGCCAGCCTCGGCACTTTCGACCTCGGTCCGTTTGTTGCCGTTGAGGTGATAGAGCTGACCAATGCGCTCGGTAGTACGATTGCTTGAGTTGGCCACTTCGTCGCCGGGCTTAATCGCTCCAGAGAAGAGGCGCAAGAGAGAAAGCTCACCTACGTGCTGCTCGGCCAAGATCTTGAACACCAGAGCAGCCAAGGGCACCGTAGCGGTCCCTTCAAGCTCAACTTCCTGTTCCTCGCCATCCTGGAATCTGAGTCCTGCCGCTTCGACCGGCGACGGCCCGTATTGCACCAAGGCGTCCAGCAGCCGGTCGATGCCGATATTGTTGTAGGCATCTCCGAAAAAGACCGGAAAAATTTCGAGCTGCAACACAGCCTGGCGCAGACCAGCAACCATATCCTCTGTGGTCAATTCGCCCTCGCTGAAATACTTCTCCATCAGGTCTTCGTCGGTCTCGGCGATGGATTCTACCAGTTGCTCGCGTAACTCTTCGGCGCGGCTCTGGACCTCGTCAGGGATGTCTCCCTCAGTGGCCTTACCATCTTGGTACGCATAGGCTCTCATGGTAACCAAATCGACAATATGGTTGAATCCCTCACCTGGGTTTACCGTCATCTGTAAAGGCACGACTTGGCGCCCGAAACGCTCTTGAACCATCTCTAGGCTCTGGTCGGCGTCGGCATCGGCGCGATCCATCTTGTTGATGAATAGTACTCGGGGCAAATTGTAATCGGCAGCGAAATTCCAAGTCCGCTCAGTGCCAATCTCTACTCCGGCAACCGAATCGACGACAGCGACTGCCGCGTCGGACACGCGCAGTGCCGCCTTGGCCTCGGAGATAAAATCTGCATAGCCCGGCGTATCAATTATGTTGAGGTGGTGATCCTGCCACTGGCCATTTAGCAAAGAGACCTTGAGCGAAATCTGGCGCTCAATCTCGGCCGAATCGTAATCCGATGTCGTCGTCCCGTCATCAATGCGTCCCAAGCGGTTTACGACGCCCATGTTGAATAACATGGCCTCCGATAGTGCTGTTTTACCCGCGCTGCTATGGCCACACAGAGAAAAATTCCTCGTTTGTTCGCTCAATTTGACCCCTCCTGAATTAAGAGAAGTGCTTAATTAATTGGCCTACATTGGCGTTGTCAAGGCATTTCCATAAGACACAAAAAAGCCCACCCCTAAAGGGATGGGCTTCAAAAAAATCCGGCGGCGTCCTACTCTCCCACTAGGCGACCCCAGCAGTACCATCGGCGCAAGAGGGCTTAACGGCTCTGTTCGGAATGGGAAGAGGTGTTTCCCCTCCGCTATGACCACCGGAAAACTCAAATTCTCTTCAACAACCGAATACAGGCCCACACCAAAAGCGATGCAAAACTCCAGTATTGCTGCGACAATAAATTGGTCAAGCCGCACGGCCAATTAGTATTGTTCGGCTTCACACATTGCTGCGCTTCCACCTGCAACCTATCAACCTCGTAGTCTACGAGGGGCCTTTAGGTAGGTTAACCCTACGGGATATCTAGTTTTGGAGTGGGCTTGACGCTTAGATGCTTTCAGCGTTTATCCCTGCCGAACGTAGCTACCCAGCGGTGCTCCTGGCGGAACAACTGGTAGACCAGAGGTCCGTCCAACCCGGTCCTCTCGTACTAGGGTCAGATCTCCTCAAATATCCTACACCCACGGCGGATAGGGACCGAACTGTCTCACGACGTTCTGAACCCAGCTCGCGTAGCGTTTTAATTGGCGAACAGCCAAACCCTTGGGACCTTCTCCAGCCCCAGGATACGCTGAGCCGACATCGAGGTGCCAAACTGCCCCGTCGCTATGGGCGCTTGGGGGCAATGAGCCTGTTATCCCCGGAGTACCTTTTATCCGTTGAGCTTCGGCGCTTCCACGCGCAACCGTCGGATCACTAAGCCCTGCTTTCGCACCTGCTCGACTTGTAGGTCTCGCAGTTAAGCTCCCTGTATGCCTTTACACTCTACGCGCGATTACCGACCGCGCTGAGGGAACCATTGGGCGCCTCCGTTACCTTTTAGGAGGCAACCGCCCCAGTTAAACTACCCACTTGGCACTGTCTCCGATCCTGATCAAAGGACCAAGGTTAGAACTTTAACAAGGCAAGGGTGGTATTTCAAGGTCGGCTCCACGAAAACTGGCGTTCCCGATTCATAGCCTCCCACCTATCCTACACATGCAGTGCCAAAATCCAATACCAAGCTGTAGTAAAGGTTCACGGGGTCTTTCTGTCCTGCCGCGGGTATCCGGCATCTTCACCGGAACTACAATTTCACCGAGTCCCTCGTTGAGACAGCGGCCAAGTCGTTACACGATTCGTGCAGGTCGGTTTTTAGCCGACGAGGAATTTCGCTACCTTAGGATCGTTATAGTTACGACCGCCGTTTACTGGAGCTTCGATTCAAAGCTTCGCTCCCGAAGGAGCTAACTAATCCTCTTAACTTACCAGCACCGGGCACGTGTCAGTCCCTATACATTGCCTTGCGGCTTAGCAGAGACCTGTGTTTTTGGTAAACAGTCGCCCAGCCCGTTTCTCTGCGGCCCCTTTGGACTCCACCCGCGAGGGGCTTCACCTACTGAGGGCATCCCATCTTCCGAAGTTACGGGATCATTTTGCCGAATTCCTTAACGAGGGTTCACTCGCGCACCTTTGGATACTCTCCTCATCTACCTGTGTTGGTTTGCGGTACGGGCACCTACAGAACTCACATAGAGGTTTTTCTAGGCAGCATGATTAGGGTCAGTTTATGCCGTTAGACAGCTCCCCATCGCTTCTCGGGGTTAGCGGCCATCCGGATTTACCTAGTTGGCCCCCCTACGAGCTTAGACCAGCATTTCCAGTCGCTGGCTGACCTTTCACTTCTGCGTCACCCCATAGCTCGAACGCTCTATAAGTGGTACAGGAATATTTAGCCTGTTTCCCATCGCCTACGCCTTTCGGCCTCAGCTTAGGCCCCGACTAACCCCAGGAGGACGAGCCTAGCCCAGGAAACCTTAGATTTTCGGTGAGCGGGATTCTCACCCGCTTTATCGCTACTCATGCCGACATAATCACTTCCATCTCGTCCAGCGAACCTTGCGGTTCACCTTCGGCCTACTATGGAACGCTCCCCTACCAATCCGCACTTCGCGAACGAAGTCCGAAGTCCGCAGCTTCGGTGGTAAGCTTAGCCCCGGTACATTGTCGGCGCAAGATCACTTGACTAGTGAACTATTACGTACTCTTTAAATGATGGCTGTTTCTAAGCCAACATCCTAGCTGTCTCAGCAATCTCACATCCTTTTGATCACTTAGCTTACACTTAGGGACCTTAGCTGGCGATCTGGGTTGTTTCCCTCTCGCGTACGGAGTTTATCCCTCGCACGCTGACTCCCTTGAAACAAGTCAATGGCATTCGGAGTTTGGTTCGGTTTGGTAAGCGGGTAAGCCCCCTAGCCGATCCAGTGCTCTACCTCCACGACTCTTTTACAAGAGGCTAGCCCTAAAGCTATTTCGGGGAGAACCAGCTATCTCCAGGTTTGATTGGCCTTTCACCCCTACCCACAGCTCATCCGAGAACTTTTCAACGTTCGGCGGTTCGGACCTCCACGAGATTTTACTCCCGTTTCATCCTGACCATGGGTAGATCACCTGGCTTCGGGTCTACTGCATGCAACTGAACGCCCTATTCAGACTCGCTTTCGCTACGGCTTCTTCACTGAGTGAATTAACCTCGCTGCATACAAGTAACTCGTCGGCTCATTATGCAAAAGGCACGCCGTCAGGGGACAAGCCCCCTCCGACTGCTTGTAAGCGTACGGTTTCAGGTACTATTTCACTCTCCTTCTCGGAGTACTTTTCACCTTTCCCTCACCGGTACTAGTGCGCTATCGGTCACGAGAGAGTATTTAGCCTTGGAGAGTGGTCTCCCCAGCTTCCCACAGGATTTCCCGTGTCCCGTGGTACTCGGGAACGTCATAGAGAAGTCGACTACCATTTCGCCTACAGGACTATCACCTTCTGTGGTAGAACTTTCCAGAACACTTCGACTATGGTGTCGATTGGTAACTTCCCGACAAGTCAGCACTCTTGACGAATGACGCCCCACAACTCCACCTGTACAACGCGTGCCGGCTTTAACATACAGGCAGTTTGGGCTGCTCCCCGTTCGTTCGCCACTACTAGGGGAATCGCGGTTGCTTTCTCTTCCTAGGGGTACTTAGATGGTTCAGTTCCCCCCGTTCGCCCCGCTCGGACTATGTGTTCATCCGAGGGTAGTGCAGCATGACCTGCACTGGGTTGCCCCATTCGGAAATCCCCGGATCAAAAGTTATTTGCACCTCCCCGAGGCTTATCGCAGCTTATCACGTCCTTCATCGCCTTCTCGTGCCAAGGCATCCACCGTACGCCCTTTGTAGCTTGACCAAAAATCACTGCCACAACACTACTAGAGGTAATGCATCACGGTGTCTCGAGTAGTAAGCACATAACACACTTCCACTCGGTAAACCTTAGATTATTAACTGATGTGAACCTGTATTCGATTGTCAAAGAGCAAAAAGCCTGAATGGTGGGGGTAGGTGGAATTGAACCACCGACCTCACGCTTATCAGGCGTGCGCTCTAACCACCTGAGCTATACCCCCGAAAATCGAATAACGCACATGAGGCATGTCGAAAAGTAAAACATTGACCTAGGCGGATAATGTTAGGAGTCTAAACTCCCACTAATCCCCTTAGAAAGGAGGTGATCCAGCCGCACCTTCCGGTACGGCTACCTTGTTACGACTTAGCTCGAATCGACAGCTCCACCTTCGGCACTTCCCTCCTTACGGTTAGGATCGCGACTTCAGGTGTTTCCGTCTTTCCTAGCTTGACGGGCGGTGTGTACAAGACCCGGGAACGTATTCACCGCGGCATGCTGATCCGCGATTACTAGCAATTCCACCTTCATGGAGTCGAGTTGCAGACTCCAATCCGAACTGAGACTGGTTTTTTGGGATTGGCTCCACCTCGCGATATCGCGACCCTTTGTACCAGCCATTGTAGCACGTTTGCAGCCCAGGACGTAAGAGCCATGATGACTTGACGTCATCCCCACCTTCCTCCTGCTTATCACAGGCTGTCTCCTTAGAGTTCCCAGCATTACCTGATGGCAACTAAGGACAGGGGTTGCGCTCGTTGCGGGACTTAACCCAACATCTCACGACACGAGCTGACGACAGCCATGCAGCACCTGTCTCGAGGTTCCCGAAGGCACCCTCCTGTTTCCAAGAAGTTCCTCGGATGTCAAGCCCTGGTAAGGTTCTTCGCGTTGCATCGAATTAAGCAACATGCTCCACTGCTTGTGCGGGTCCCCGTCAATTCCTTTGAGTTTCAGCCTTGCGGCCGTACTCCCCAGGCGGGGTACTTAATGCGTTAGCTACGGCACTGAAGGGGTCAATGTCCTCCAACACCTAGTACCCATCGTTTACGGCTAAGACTACCAGGGTATCTAATCCTGTTCGCTCCCTTAGCTTTCGCACCTCAGCGTCAGTACCAGCCCAGGAATCCGCCTTCGCCACTGATGTTCTCCCAGATATCTACGCATTTCACCGCTACACCTGGGATTCCGATTCCCTCTGCTGGACTCAAGGTGTGCAGTTTCGGCTGCAGTTCTCTGGTTGAGCCAGAGGATTTCACAACCGACTTGCATACCCGCCTACGTGCCCTTTACGCCCAGTAAATCCGAACAACGCTCGCTCCCTACGTATTACCGCGGCTGCTGGCACGTAGTTAGCCGGAGCTTCCTCTGAAGGTACCGTCAAGCAACGAGCGGTATTAACGCCCGTGCCTTCTTCCCTTCTGACAGGAGTTTACACCCCGAGGGGCTTCATCCTCCACGTGGTGTCGCTGCATCCGCCTTTCGGCGATTGTGCAAATTTCTAGACTGCTGGCTCCCGTAGGAGACTGGCCCTTATCTCAGTGCCAGTGTGGCCGTTCACCCTCTCAGGCCGGCTACGCATCGTCGCCTTGGTAGGCCGTTACCCTACCAACAAGCTAATACGACGCGGGCCCATCCCTAGGCGGCAGCTTACAAGTAGAGGCCACCTTTAAAAACGAGTCATCAACTCGCCTTGTCATTCGGTATTAGCACCTCGTTGGAAGTGTTATCCCCAACCTAGGGGCAGGTTGCCCACGTGTTACTCACCCGTTCGCCACTGTACTCGCCACCCGGAGGTGACTTTCTCGTTCGACTTGCATGACTAAGACACACCACAAGCGTTAGTTCTGAGCCAGGATCAAACTCTCCGTGAGAAAATTTGATGTACTACTTTTTGCAAATCCAAGCTCTTCGACGCTGGACCCTCATGTACGTTATTCGATTTTCAAAGATCAATATCGCTCAGGTATCGAGCGCAAGTCAAGTATTATAGAATAGTATCCAATTTCCCCTCTGTCAAGAGGAGAAAACAAAATATCGGCACTGAAGACAGAACCGACACAACGCTCCCCTATCAACCCCAGCTAGCAGCACCCTTCAATTCGCCCTGCCTTTCTAGGGCAATACGCTCGAAGTAGCCGCTGCGGCGATAGGCACCTAGGGGATCGGCTTCGGCCCCCAGTTCCTGGCGCACAATCGCCAGCAAGGGCCGCACATCAGTGTCATAGGCATTGCGCAAGGTTTCTTCGCATGCCACTACATCGTCCTCCGCCTGAGCCTCAGCTAGTGCCGTGCGGTCAACCAGCAATGCACGGGCATAGGCTGTCTGTATATTAAGCACTGATTGAATCATCGCCTCGACTTTGGGCTTGATAATATGGCTTTGGTCAATCATGTAGGCGATATTAGCCGCTGCGGCACCACGCCGCTCAGCGTTGAGGATCTCGTGGTAAATCAGAAAGACCTCGTAGAGGTTGACCGATCCGGTCGTCACATCGTCATCGGCGTATTTGCGATTGTTGAAGTGAAAACCACCCATCCGACCCTCATCAAGGAGTAAGGCCACAAGGTGCTCAATATTGGTGGAGAGGGGATGGTGTCCTAGATCGACCAGCACTTCGGCCTTCGGCCCGGCTTTAATGGCGAAATTTAGTGCCATACCCCAGTCAGCAATATCAGTATGGTAAAACGCCGGCTCGAAGAATTTGTATTCAATGAGCATCCGTGCCCCTTCGGGCAGCACTGAGTGAGTCTCATTCAGACATTCTTCAAATCGCCGCTTGCGCTCGATGATATCGTCTTGGCCTGGGTAGTTCGTACCGTCGGCAAACCAAAGGCTCAGTACTGTGGACCCTGTCTGCTGCATGATATCCGCGCACTCGTGTATGTGGTCGAGCGCTTTGCGACGCACGGCCGGGTCCCGATGGCCGAAACTGCCCAATTTGTATTCAGGCTCTTGGAAGATATTGGGATTGATTGCCCCAATGCACACACCCAATTCCGTCGCTTCTTGCCGCAGGGCGTCGTAGTCATCCACTTTATCCCAAGGGATGTGCAAAGCCACGCCGGGACAGACACCCGTCATCTTATGCACCTCGGCCGCGTCGGAAAGCCGCTCGTGGATGTCGCGGGCGGCACCGGGCTGTTTGAAAACGCCAAAGCGCGTCCCAGAATTGCCGTATCCCCAAGAGGGCGTCTCGATCTCCTGGGCTTTGAGTTTGGCTTTGACTGCTTCGACTTCGATCCCTTGGCCTGAGAGCATCTCGGCTAAAGCTGCGAATTGGGCCTCTATATTGTGCTCTGGAATTCCCATTCTGCCTCTCCTTTAATTATCGGGCCTAGTAGGTCAAATCCGGTGGGTCGGGACGGTAATTAAGCTCAGCCGCCGCGATCTGCTACCGCACTCGCACTTAGGCGTTCTGCAAAACTTGTAGCTGAAGTTCGAGGTTGCGCAACCCGACTTCACCGGATACGAGCGGAGCTAGTTTGGGCTGTATCGCCGCCTCAGCAAATTGGGCGATAAGCAGCGACATAAAATCATCGCCGATCAACTCTGATTCACCGGTGCTGAGCACCGAGCAATAGGTTCCGTCGAGCGCAGACCGCCCCGTGCAATCGACCAAAAAACCATTGACGCCGAACCGCCGCAGGGGTTGGCCCGCGTGCAGGTCGCGGACGATGATTTCGCAACGACAGCTTCCCGCCGAGTCGGCAAAGCTGAAACAGGCCCGCACTTCCCCGCTCCCGGACACCACTTGTAGTGACGCAGGCTCAATGATCCCGTCGGGCATCCAAGCCAAGAGCATGCTCAAAGGATGGGGAGCCATGTCGATCCACACCTCCTCGGCGCGGCGGCGACGCCCCCGGGCCAAGGTCTCCATCTCCGCGTAAAAGGATTCTATGGTAGCGAGCGAACCACGGGCCTTTTCGTATAGCTGCCGGTAGTAAGGCAGCGCGGCAGCGTATTGAGTACAAACGCCTAGGTGCAGATTGGTTCGTCTCGCCAAATCAACCAAGGCTCGCGCCTGCATCAGCGTCTGCTTCGCCCCATCCGAATGCCAGACTAAGGGTTTTTCGCAGAGTACGTGACAACCCCGTCCAAGAGCGCATTTGACACTGTCGAAATGGGCCTCGTTCGGCAGACAGATATCGACCACATCGGGCACTTCTTCGGTCAGTAGCTGGTCCAAGTCCCAATAGCCTTGGCCCGAAAAGGGAAAAATATCGCGTAGAACTCGCTCTGTAGCAGCGACAGTTTCCCGACTGCGGCCTAAAAAGCCAACAACTTGTGTACCGACGTGGTGGAACCACTTGGCGTGATGCTTACCAATGCCGCTAGCACCGGCGATGGCGACGCGCAGGGTTCTTTCCATTTCTCCTCCAATACAAAAAGAGCCGACAGCCCATCTGTCGGCTCTCCCAAGCAAGGCCAGTGACCTATAGCTTTAGCTTTTTACTTCTTCCTCGGTGCCAGCTTGGCCTCCTGAGCGCGTTGCTTCAAACGCTTTTTGCGCCGCTGTCGCCGACTCCTCAATTCCTTATCCCTCATTCTGCCTTTACTCGAACCCATCTGTGTATCCTCCTAAGAATAAGAAGCGGTTGGCGGCAATATATCTGGCGGCACCAGTCAGGTCAAGCGAGGATCATCCGCAAAAGGGCCATGCGCACGTAAAGCCCATTGTGGGCTTGGCGAAAATAGGCCGCCCGCGGATCCGCATCCACTTCTGGGTCAATCTCGTCAACGCGCGGCAGCGGGTGCATGACAACAGCGTACTCCTGCATACAGTCCATCACCGACCGATCGACAATGTACCTGCCCCGCGCCTGCTCGTATTCTCCAGTGCGCTCGCCAAAGCGCTCCTTTTGGATGCGCGTCTGATAGACGACATCGGCCTGCCTCGCCACCTCATGCAGGTCTTCTACTTCCTCGAAAGGAACCTGATGCCGCTGCAAATACTCCTTTATGTCGTCCTTCATCCTCACCATCTCAGGCGCAACGAAGTACATCTTAACGCCCTCGTATTTGGCCAGCAGATAGCACAGCGAACGCACCGTCCGTCCATTGGCTAGATCTCCCACCAAAGCAACTGTAATTTTTTGGAGGCGTCCGATCTCGCGCTGGATGGTAAAGAGGTCCAACAGGGCCTGGGTCGGGTGCTGCCCGGCCCCGTCGCCGGCGTTGATCACCGGGATGCCGGCGACAGCAGCAGCTCGGTTGCTAGCTCCGCTTTCGTAGTGGCGCAACACGATCACGTCCGAGTACCCGGCCACGACGCGAATGGTATCCTCGAGGGTCTCCCCCTTGGCCGCCGAAGAAAATTCCTGTGCGCTCTCCGTCGTAATGACTCCCCCGCCCAACCGCGTCATCGCCGATTCAAAGGACAGCCGCGTACGCGTACTTGGCTCGTAGAACAGCGTCGCCATGACCCGGCGATTGAGGATATTGGATCCGTAGTGCTGCACTACTTGCTCCATCTCTTGGGCCGTGAAGAAAATGGCGTCTATCAAGTCTATGTCGAATTGCTGCGCTTCGAGGACGTGATAAAGGCGATCCATCAGATGCCCCTCAACGGCCTTCCCGCTCCCCCAATACCGCCATAATCTCCGCCTCTGCCGCCACTTCCTCCCCCACTAGTGCTCGCCCCTGCAACTTACAGGACCCGCCCCGCTGCCTGAGCACCTTTAGCTCCAGTCGCAACTGGTCCCCCGGCACGACCGGGCGGCGAAATTTGCAGCGATCAATTCCGGCGAAAAAGGGCACCTTGGATTCGGGATTTTCCACGCCGCGCAGCATCATCGCGCAACCCGCTTGCGCCAGTGCCTCGACGATTAGCACCCCGGGCATGACCGGATAGCCGGGAAAATGCCCTTGAAAAAACGATTCGTTGGCCGTCACGTTCTTCAAGGCCACGACGCGTTCCCCAGGCACCAATTCGAGGATGCGGTCGATGAGCAGCAGCGGATAGCGGTGCGGCAATAGCTCGAGAATCTCTGTTAAATTCACTCCGCCTCCTCTTCCTTTTCCTTCTCCATCAGTTCCAGTAGCTGCTCGGTCAGATCGTACTGCTCTTTGGCAAAGACCAAACCGCTAGAGGGCGCGGCGGCGTCGAAAATAAAATCGTAGCCCTCTTCCTCGGCCATGCCCTGAATGGCATCGTTGATCTTTTTGAAGATCGGCTCGGACAACTCGACATTCTTGCGCATCAACTCGCCTTCGGGGCCGAATTTCTCTTGGGTAAATTGTTGGAGTTGCTGCACTTTGGCCTCGAAGTCGGCCTGTAGTTCCGCCTTTTTCGCCTCGCTCAACAGCAACTCCTGCCGACGAAAATCCTCTTGCAGCTTAAGCAGCCTAGCCTCGCGGTCCTTGGCTTGGTTCTCATAGTCCTGGCGCAGCTGGTCCAATGTGCGCTGTGCATCCCTGAATTCGGGCAGGCGCTCTTTGAGCACCTCTGAATCGATATAACCTACTTTTGGCTGAGCTGAGGCACTCGTGGCGCAACAGGCCACGACGAGGGCGGACAATAGGGCGCGTTTCATGCGTACTCCTCTTTATGGACGAAAATCAATGGATTGAAGTTGCGTTTATTTTTTCATTCAACTGCGCCGCGCTCGCTGCAACGGTGGCGCAGGCATTAGGCGTCAGACTCACGGTCCGCCGGTCTCGAAAAATCGCCTTGCTGCCGCCCTGCCGCTCCGCCTTCGGTGTCGTGCGACCGCCGAGCAAAGCGTCCCCGAGCAGCTCTCAATGCCTTTGCTTCCCGGAAGTGACGGATCGCGCTCTCGAATTTATCGCGGCAACCGGTATTGCGGAACCCAATGACATGGCCGTCGTATTCGGTGAGCGAATCGGCCTCCACTAGCTTGCCGGACCAAGGGCAGGTCTCGTTGATGCAATCGGCAATGTCGAGAGAATACATTGTACCTTCCTTCGTTTCGCTGCTGTAGCCCTGCGCCGGGAACACCTGCGACTATTTGCGGTTGCGCCGCGACAAGGAGAGGCCACCGAAACCGCTGATAACGGCAATGTAAAACCCAGCATCGTACCACCAGCCTGTGTTGTGCGGTTCATAGAGGCGGATGGCCGAGTCAAATAGGCCCCAGATGAGCGATATGGGAGCAATCCAACCGTGCCAGATTCCCCAGAAAAATCCGGCGGGATTCGCTTCAGTGTGTTTCCCGTCGCCAGGGATACACCCGGCAAGAGCAATCAGAACGATTAAGAGAAGTATGCAGAGTAGCTGTTTGGCCATAGAAAATCCTTCTTCGACCGTTCCTCTGTATAATCCGCTGTTTTCTTTTGTCCCAAGCCAAATTATATAAGATACGACTTGGCATAAATTTGTGAAACATTGGACATAAGAAGGCCCAAGATGCCGGATGACACCTTGGGCTTCGTCTTTTGCCCCTGCGATAAGGCACTAGTAAAACTGCGGGCCGAACTGGAAGTGAGTCTTCCAGCCAGCCGGCGCGCCATCGACCTTCTTGCGGTCAAAACCATAGCCGAAGTCGAAGCCGATCATCCCCAGCATTGGCGTCTGGACGCGAAAACCAAAGCCCAGCGAGCTCCTGAGGTCCAAGGGATTGAGGTCGGGAATCGTCGCCCAAGCGTTGCCCGCATCGGCGAAGAGGATGCCGTACACTTGCTGCTCGGCTATCGGGAAGCGGTACTCTAGGTTCAACACCATCATCGAGCGGCCGCCGAGGGGAATCCCGCGGTCCTCGTCCTTTGGGCCCAAGGAGTAATCCGGATAGCCCCGGACCTGTCCGTCCCAGTAATCAATACCGCCTGGCGTAAACAGGTCATAGTGCGAAATGTGTTTGTCGTCCCAAGTGGAAAAACCATCTATAACTGCGACTTTGGTCTCCAAGCTCCAGACGAACTTCCACCAACTCGGCCGGTAGTAGTTGAAATTCACTTCGTGGTTGTGGAAGTCCACATCGCCGGCCACGATCGAAGTCGCGACCGATGGAGTGTAGCTAAAAACCGTCCCCTTGGTCGGAAACTCAGCCCGGTCGCGCGTATCGCGCGTATAGATCAACTCAAAGCGGCTCGTAAGCCGATCTTGGTATCTGGGATCGCTTGCCAATGGAGCGTTGGCGTCTGTAAAGTCAGAATAGCCTTGGCTTTCAAGGCGATAGCCAAATGAAAGGCTAGAGTTGGCCGGCTTCTTCAACCGCCGGCCCACCCGCACATTGATCGACTTGCGATTGGATTTCCAGAGGATCGAATTGCGACTGGCTTGCCGGTAGTCGTAGTAATGGAGATTTCGCGTATAAGCGCGCGCCGACAAACTGGTCGGGGTGTCGAAGAGCCAAGGCTCGGTAAAACCGACTAGGAACTGCTCGCGCCGGGTGCCGAACTCCCAGTTAAAGTCCAAGCTCTGGCCCATCCCGCGAAAGTTGGGAATCTGCAACCCGATCTGGCCCACCATCTTGTCGCGGTCCGAATACCCCGC
The DNA here is from genome assembly GCA_958295495.1 of uncultured Latescibacterota bacterium. Taxonomy (GTDB): domain Bacteria; phylum Latescibacterota; class UBA2968; order UBA8231; family UBA8231. The sequence goes on along the minus strand of OY282352.1, from coordinate 2,610,975 downwards.
CCCCAAAGACGCGGATCCAGTCTGCCGCTCATCGACGTTAAACACCATATCCACCAGCCGCTCGCCCTCGCCCGAGCTGTACTGGGGCTGGATTTGCACATTTTCAAAGAAGTTCAATAGATATATGCGCCGCTGACTCTCCTGGACGAGATTCTGCTGATAAATATCGCCCGGACGCAATTCGATCTCGCGCCGGATCACCTTCTCCCGCGTCTTGGTATTGCCGGCAATCTCGACCTTGCGAATCGTCCACGGTTGGCCTTCAAACACCTGAAACGACACGTCAATCGAGTCATTGCGAATCGTCTCCTGTGGCACCACGCGCGTATCCAAGTAGCCCTTCTCGTAATAGACGAAGCGCGCCAAATCGGCTAGCTCTGGCCCCGAGCGCCCATATACCATCCCCTCCTGCAGGTCCAGCTTCTCCACTAACTCGTCGGTGCCGAAGAGCGCGTTGCCCTCCCAAGCGACTTGACCCAACCGGTACCGTAGCCCCTCGTCGATTTCCACGTCAATGAACAAGTGCCGCCGCGTCGAGTCGTAATAGACGCTGTCGCGCACTATGGCTGCTTGCTGAAAACCTAAGCTGCGATAGTACGCCAGCAGTCTCTGCTTGTCCTCCTCATACGTATCGCCGTTGAACTCACCCTTGCGCCACCAGCGCTTCGCCTTGGTCTCCATCAACGATACCAACCGACGCGGCTCCGGCCCTTGGCTATCCCACTTTTGCGGACGCCGCGGACTGCGTACCGGCAGCTCTCGACTGTCGATCACCGTGTCGTCGGCGCGGTGCTGGACCAAGCGGATCTGCTTGATCTGCACCTTGGAGCCCTCGTTGATGTCGTATTGGAGGAAGACCTCGCCCTCTTCTGCGCCGGCAAAGGTCTGGCCTTTGACCTCGGCGCGCAGATAGCCCTTCTCGCGATAGAGGTCGAGGATTTTCTGCTCGCCCCGCACCACATCCCTCGGCGCGATAACCTGACCGGTGACCAAGCTTAGTGCTTCTTTGAAGTCCTTCTCCTTGAGGTTTTTATGCCCCTTGAACTGCAACCCCTCTAAGGACGGGTATTCTTCAACCATGATGATCAGGTTGATTCCCTCGGGGACGGGATCGCCCCATATCTGGATATCCTCAAAGACGTTGAGTCCTTGGAGATCGCGCACCGCCTGCTGCACGTTCTCTTGCGACAGCTCAATTCCAGGCTCCAAGCCCACCGTGGTCAAGATCAACGACTTGGCCACCTTGCGCAGCGCACCCTGCACCTCGATTGAGACCACCTTCTGGGCCTCGACCGCGCTCCCCATCAACCCCACAGAGACGACGGCAAAAAGTATCGTGCAAAAATTCTTCATATCAGCTCGTGGTCGCTCGCTTCTTCTTCATCGCTCCGCCCGTACTCTCTCGACGCTCCTCGTCGAAAACTAGTTCCTCGCCCTTTTTGGTGACGCGAATGCGACTGCCGTCGCCAAAGCGGCCTTGGAGAATCTCCTCGGCCAGCGGATCTTCGAGCATCTTATGGATGGCCCGCTCCAAATAGCGTGCGCCATACGCCTGATCAAAACCCTTGTCGGCGAGCAACGCTTTGGCTCCAGGCGTAACTCGCACTTGGATGTCCTGCAGTGCCAAACGCGCTTTGAATTCCTCCAAGCGAATATCTATGATGGCGGCAATATGCTCTTTGTCGAGCGCGTGGAAAATGATGGTGTCGTCAACGCGATTGAGGAATTCGGGATTGAAGGTCTTTTTTAAGGCGTCGTTGATCTTGCCCTCCATCAGCGCGTACCGCGAGTCAGAATCGGACTTCTGGAAGCCCAATACGCCGCCTGTGCCCACATCCCGACTACCTGCGTTAGAGGTCATAATTAGCACGGTGTTACAGAAATCTACTTTGCGACCCGTGCTATCGGTGAGGCGTCCCTCGTCGAGAATCTGCAACAGGATGTTGAAGACATCGGGATGGGCTTTCTCGACCTCGTCTAGCAGAACCACTGAATAGGGACGACGGCGAACTCGCTCGGTTAGCTGCCCCCCCTCGTCAAAACCCACGTACCCCGGAGGTGCGCCAATCAGGCGCGACACCGCGAATTTCTCCATGTACTCAGACATATCGACCGAAATCAACGCATCGGCGTCGTCGAAGAGGAATTCGGCTAGCCGCTTGGCCAACTCGGTCTTGCCCACACCCGTCGGGCCGAGAAAGATAAACGAGCCGATGGGCCGCTTGGGATCCTGCAAGCCCGCACGACTGCGTCGGATAGCCCGCGCAATCGCAGTGACCGCCTGTTGCTGACCGACGATGTTCTTTGTGAGCTCCGCTTCCATGGCCAGCAGGCGCTCGGTCTCGGTCTTGGCCAGCCGCGAGATCGGGATGCCGGTCATACTGGCGATGACCTCGGCGATGTCGTCTGTCGTCACCTCGACCACTTCGTCGCGGACCGCTTCCTCCCACGCTTGGCGTTTATTTTGTAGCTGTTCATTCAAATGGAGCGCCTTGTCGCGCAGCACGGCGGCGTCCTCGAAATCTTGGCGCTCGGACGCTTCATTTTTTTTGCGGTTGATCTCTTGGATCTCGGCCTCGATTCGACCGATCTCTTCCGGCGGACTAAGCCGAGCCAGATGTACGCGCGAGCCCGTCTCATCAATCACATCAATGGCCTTATCGGGCAAGTAGCGGTCGCTTATGTAGCGGTCGGCCTGGCGCACCGCATAGGCAACGACATCATCGGCAAACTCCACGTGATGGTGGCTCTCAAAGCTGGAGCGCAGCCCCTTGACCATCTCAATGGAGTCCTCGACCGAGGGTGGATCGACCATGATGCTCTGAAAGCGCCGCTCGAGGGCCCCATCCTTTTCGATGTGCTTGCGGTACTCGTCGAGAGTGGTAGCCCCGATGCACTGCAATTCGCCGCGCGCCAACGCGGGCTTGAACATATTGGAAGCGTCCAACGTGCCCTCGGCACTGCCAGCGCCGACAATGGTGTGTAGCTCGTCGATGAAAATGATGACATCGGAGTTTTGCTGCAGCTCGTTCATCACCGCCTTGATGCGCTCTTCAAACTGGCCCCGGTATTTGGTGCCGGCGACCACGCCGCCCATGTCGAGGGTGACCAAGCGCTTGTCGAGGAGGATCTGCGGTACGCGCTTTTCAATGATGCGCTGGGCCAACCCTTCGACAATGGCTGTCTTGCCGACGCCCGGGTCGCCGATGAGGATGGGATTGTTCTTCTTGCGGCGGCTGAGTACTTGCGTGACGCGCTCAATCTCCTTCTGGCGGCCGATCACTGGGTCTAGCTTGCCCTCGCGCGCCAACTGGGTCAGGTCGCGGCCAAAGTGGTCGAGAAAGGGCGTCTTGCTCTTCTTGCCCTTTTCCTTGCGTCCGGTGGTCTTGCCTTCGAGCACGGCCAAGGTCTCTTCCATGGCCGTTTTGTAGTCAACGCCGAAGGCGGCCAAAATCTGCGCGGCAACCCCCTCCCTGTCCTTGAGCAGGGCCAAGAGCAGGTGTTCGACGTCGACGAACTGCGTCTTCATCTCCTTGGCCTCGTTGTCCGCTACTTCGAGGATCTGTTTGGCGCGGGGGGTAAAGGGCACCTCGCCGATGGTCATGGTGTCGCCCGAGGTCGTCACGTAGTCCTCCACCGACTGCTTGACCGTCTCCAAGCTCAATCCCAAGTTCGTCAGCACGGCCACGGCCTTGCTCTTGCCGTCCTTGATAATGCCCAACAGCAGATGTTCGGTGCCGATGTAGTTATGGCCTAAGCGCGCCGACTCCTCGCGCGCTAGCTTCATTACCTGTTTTACGTTTTCGGTGAACATGTTATTCATCGTAGTCGTCCTCCACAATCCGCCTATGTAAGTTATGTAAGGAAGGAAGCTTGATTCTCGACAATTCGGAGAGCGTGAATTGAATATCGAGCATTAAAAATCTCGATTTTGAAACCTACCAAAAGGGCAGATAGTTGTCAAGGTGAACCCCCCTGTTCGGCCCAGCACCGCCTCACCAGTTCGGCGCGGCGCACATCGCGGTCTGCCGAAGAGAGATCCGCTCGGGATTCGGCCTGCAAATGCGAGGGCTGAGTAATGATCATTAGCTGGTTGATAAAGCTGAGAGGCAAGCCGTCAATCAGCCCCAAACTACACCCTAAGCGCACCGCCGATAGCAAGTTCATAAAATCCTGACCGCTCAATACCCGCGCGTGTTGCAAAATCCCATAAGCCCGCCAAACCTTGTCCTCTACTTGTGCAGGTGCGTCTGCCAGCAGGGCGGTCTGCGCCTCTTTTTCGTGGCCCATAATCTGTTGGGTCACCTCCGAGAGCTTTTCGACGATCTCCCCCTCGGCTACGCCCATGGTGACTTGGTTGGATACCTGAAACAGGTTGCCGACCGCATTGGTGCCTTCTCCGTAGAACCCGCGCACCGCGAATGTCATCCGGGTCAAACCGCGCATCACCCGCTCCATATCCTCGGTCAGGACTAAGGCCGGCAGATGGATGAGCACCGATATTCGCAAGCCCGTACCCGTATTGGTCGGGCAGGCCGTCAAGAAGCCCCAGCGCTCCGATTGCGCCCAGTCCAATTCGCTCCTGAGCGCGTCGTCGAGCGCATCAACCCGCTGCCACGCCGCGTACGTTTGCAAACCTGGGAGGATGGCCTGCAAGCGGAGGTGATCCTCCTCGTTGATCATCGCGCTGAGCGACTCATCCGCATTGAAGAGCACGCCGCGTTGGCCCTTGCTTTTGGCGAGAGCCGGGCTAATCAGATGACGCTCCACCAGCAACTGGCGCTGGTTGGCCTGCAGGGCGTTCATTTGGAAAAAGGCCGCATCGCGCATCTGGCGGCACTTTTGGGCGGCACTCAAGACCTGTTCAATGATTTTCTCTTGGTCTTCGAGCGTGGTCTTCGACGCAAAGGGCCACGCTGCGAGATTGCGGGCTAAGCGGGCGCGACAGCTAACGACCATGCCGTCGGCATCCCCTTCCCCGCTGAGCCAGCTAGCCGCATTGTAAATGAGATCCTCAATATGCACGGCTATTTTCCTTCGAGGACGCGGATGCGGTCCCTGAGCTGAGCCGCCTCTTCAAAGGCCTCTTCGGCTACCGCTTGGACCAACTCTGCGCGCAATCGCTCCAATTCGTCAGCCGCCTGGGCGCTTTGTGCCATTTCCAGCGGCCCCTTGCCCCGGTGCCTGTCAGCGCCGTGGATGCGCTTGAGCAGGCGCTCTAGCTGTGGGGCGAAGGCCTCGTAACATTGCTGGCAACCGAGGCGGCCAATTTTTTTGAACTCCTCGTAGCTCATCTCGCAGGTTGGACAGCGCACTCCCCCGTCGCCTTCGGCTCCGGCCAACTTGGCCAACTCTATCTTGATTTCCTTCACCAGCACGGGCGCGTCTTTGGCCTGTGCAGACGGGGCTATCCGCACCTTGATGTTTTTTTCGCTAGCGCACTCATGGCAAAGCAAGAGCGTCTGTTTTACGTCGTCAACAATATGGGTAAAGGCCACTACGGCCTCGCGCTTGGCGCACACTCCGCATTTCATGCCGCACCGTCTTCCATCTGCAACACACCTGCTTCTATGCGCCCTCGGCGATCCATGCTCTGGGCCAATGTGCGGTTGTGAGTCATCACCACAAAAGCCTGCCCGCGCTCCCGGGCCAATCCAGCGAGCAGTTCGTGTAGGGACGCGCTCGTCGCCTCGTCGAGATTGCCCGACGGCTCATCGGCCAGCACGACCAAGGGCTGAGTGACCAGCGCTCGCACCATGGCCACCCGCTGACACTCGCCGCCCGACAGTGCCCCGGGCCGGTGGTGCAAGCGGTCGGCTAGCCCGACGGAATCCATCAACTCTAGGGCCTCCTTGCAGCGATCGACGCCAGCAACCCGCGCCGGCAACAAGACGTTTTCCAGCGCGGTAAATTCCGGCAACAGGTAGTGAAATTGGAATACGAAGCCAATGTGCCGATTGCGAAAACGCGATAGCGCCTGATCTTCGAGATTGAGCACATCGACGTCGGCAATCCGCAATTGGCCAGCCGTCGGCAGGTCGAGTGTACCCAACAGGTGCAGCAAGGTGCTCTTGCCAACTCCTGACTCGCCCATGACCGCGACCAGCTCGCCCGCGCGCACCGCTAAGTCCACTCCTTTGAGCACCTCCAAGCCCTCGCCGCCGGTGTTGAATACCTTGCACAACCCGCGCGCTTCGAGGATGATGTCGGCTTGTTTCACCATGTTACATTATATATCTAATGGCCTCTACGGGCATCAACCCAGCAGCCTTGCGCGCTGGATAAATCGACGTCGCCAAGCAGATGACCATGCTAATCGCCGCCACCAGTGCGAAATCCACGACATCCATATCCACGGGCAACGAGCTGATGAAGTACATGTCCCCGGGAATGGAAATCAGGGCAAAGCGCTGTTGGGCCCAGCAGAGCGCAAAGCCGATCAAGCAGCCCAAGAAGGTGCCGATGCCGCCAATGACCAAGCCCTGATAGATGAAAATGCGATAAATCTCGCCCACGGTGCAACCGATCGTCCGCAAGATGCCGATCTCGGGCGTCTTGATCAGCACCGACATGACCAAGATCGACATGATGTTAAAAGCAGCGACCAGCACGATGAGGCTCAACGCGAGAAAAATCGCCCATTTTTCCAACTCGATCCAGCGGAAGAACTCGGGAAAAAGCTGGGTCCAATCGCGCACCTGATAGGGATATCCCAACTCCTCGGCTAGGCGGTCGCGGATCTCAGGCGCTTGGTAGATGTCTTCGACGCGGATGTGGATATCAGTAATTCCATCGCCCAATTCAAGCATGCGCTGGGCGTCTTCTAAATGAACAAAAGCATAGTTGTCATCGTACTGGTACATGCCGCTTTCAAAGTGATCGGTCACGAAAAAGGACCACGGGCGAGGTGAGAAGCCGTCCATTACGGCTGCTTCCACATCGAGATTTTGCACCGTCATCAACAACACCTCAGAACCCGGCCCCACATGCAAGCGCCGCGCCAAGTACTCGCCGAGGACAATCCCCCGCTTGTTTAGCTCTGCGAGCAAGCCGAGGCGTAGCTGCCCTTCTGGATTGGCGTAGCGCAGGTGCTCGGTCAGGTCGGAGACCGCCGGAAAGGTCGCCGGATCAATGCCCCACACGGGAATGCCATCGACCCGACCCAAGTCGAGTTGCGAGGCAATAATGACCTTGGAATCCACGACCGGTGCTGCGCCCACGACCCCGGCAGCGCCTTTCACCTGCTGCTGCAGTGCTTCCCAGCCCGCGATGGGACCGCCATCGAAGCGGCGAACGTTGACATGGGCGTTCATGCCGATCAGCCGGTTTTTGACTTCGCCGGCAAAACCATTGGTCACCGAGAGGATGATCACCAAAGCCGCTACTCCCAAAATTACCCCACCGACGGCCATATAGGCGATGACTGAGAAGAAGCCCTCGCGCTGTTTGGAGCGCAGGTAGCGGCAGGCGACAAACAAGGCGATGCTCACGTTTATCCCTCGGTCAAATAGGCCCGGATGAATCGGTCGATGTCCCCGTCCATTACCGCTTGGACATTGGCCGTTTCGCAAGCGGTGCGGTGGTCTTTGACTATGGTGTATGGATGGAACACATAAGAGCGGATCTGCGAGCCGAAGTCAATGCTCTTCTTGGTGCTCTCCACCGCAAGTTGCTTCTGCTTCTGTTCGTCTTTGAGGTGCTGGTACAGACGCGCCTTCAGCACCTTAAACGCAGTAGCCTTATTCTTGAACTGCGAGCGCTCGTTTTGGCACTGGACGACAATGCCGGTGGGCCGATGCGTGACCCGCACGGCTGAGGCAGTCTTGTTCACGTGTTGACCGCCCGCGCCCCCGGAGCGGTAGGTTTCGACCTTCACGTCCTCGTCGTTGAGGTCCACCTCGATATCGTCTTCAACTTCTGGATAGACAAAGACCGAAGCAAACGAAGTGTGCCGGCGGCGACTCGTGTCAAAAGGCGAGAGCCGCACCAAGCGGTGGACGCCGGCCTCGGCCTTGAGATAGCCATAGGCATAATCCCCCCTAACCTCAATGGTTGCGCCCTTAATGCCGGCTTCCTCGGCCTGCTGCAAATCCACGACCGCGCATTCCATGTCGTGGCGCTCGGTCCAGCGCGTGTACAGACGCATCAACATCGACGCCCATTCGGCTGCGTCCGTGCCGCCCGCCCCCGAGTGAATGACGAGAATCGCGTTCTTGGGGTCGTCCTCGTCGTTGAGCATCGTGCGAAACTCCAATTGGCCAATGCCCTGCATCGCGTGCTCGACCTCAGCTTCGACTTCGGCCAGTGCCTCTGCATCGCCTTCTTCGGCCGCCATCTGCCGCAGTTGGTCCAAGTCCTCCAACTGCGCGTCCAAAACCTCCCAATCCGCGATAGTGTCCTTGAGGATGCGCACCGCCTTGCCAACGGATTCGGCCTGCCGCCGGTCGCTCCAGAAGTCCGCGTCCGCCATGCGCTTCTCCAGTGCGGCCAGCTCTTCCTTCTTGCCGCTTATGTCAAAGATACCCTCGCAGCCGCTCTAGCTGCTGTCGCCCGCTTGCCAACCGTTCCTCAATCGTGGCCATTGTCGTCTTCCTCGGTTTCGTTGTAGCGATCAAAAAGGAGGCTTTCGTGCTTGCGTTCAGAGGGTATTTCAAAGAGTAGCTGCCCCTCGTAAACCGCGCCCTTCGTCCCCTCGAACTCGTCGGTGTGTGCAATGAAAAACGGCGATCGCGACAGCGGATAATACCGCCGCCCGCGGTCGTCAACGAGCTGAAAACAGCGCGGCACAATCGCCCACGCAAGCTGCAAATTTACCTGCAAATGCACGTCGATGAGCACGAACTTGTGGCCCTCGTCGGGCGGGCCGTGAAAAAAGTGCATGTAGCGCACTCCATCAGGAGGCACCGTCAGGGCAACTTGATTGTTGATGTTGGCGAACAGGTTGGTCAAGTTTTCCAGCTTGTCCGCCGATTCACCCGTCAGGCTCACCCCAATGTAGATCGGCACCAAGAGAGTCGCGCCGCCCAAGACGATGCGGTTGAGTAGCCGCAGGCGTTTGTTGAACTGCTTCTTGCGCTCGCTTGCTGGAATCACCATGGCGTTTCCTCAGAGCACCTAGCGCACAAGGGCAATTTTGCCTAGGTGGCTGCGGTTAGGCGACCGCAGTTGATAGAAGTATATCCCGTTGGCCACGGCCCGGCTCGGCGTCCAGCGCGGGGCGCGGCCCGGCCGGTCGTGGCTCCCCGGCCACAGATCCCAACGCTCGGCAAACACCAACCGGCCTGCTACGTCAAAAACGCTCAACTCGACGTGGCCGCGCTCGGCTAGCTGCACCGGAAAATGCACTTCCCCGTCCCGCGCTGGATTGGGAAAGGGCGGCAACAGGTGGTCCTCCCGCGGCAGCACCTCGGCGAGACCACTGGCCGCCAGCGCGTTTATCTGCCCCCAGCCATACACCGGGTCGGGACCGACTGCGCCCAAGTCCAAAGCGGTTGAGCGCAAAGCCTCCAGCACTTGGGCCGGCCCCCATTCGGGATGGACTTGCAACAACAGGGCGCAAACCCCGCTCACCAAGGGCGTCGCAAAGGACGTGCCGCCGTGGCGCACATAGCCGCCGCCTTGCAAATCCGCGACCACCACGCCGCTGCCGGGCGCGACCACATCCGGCTTGACGCGGCCATCGGCCGTCGGCCCCCGCGAGCTAAAGGCGGCAATCTGCGGCACGCGCTCATCGCTGCCGGGCACATCTACCGCCCCCACCGCAATCGCGCCGTCGGCATCTGCCGGGACCGTTATGTAGTGCCAATCCTTATCGGCCTCATTGCCCGCGGCCACCACCACCACGATACCGCGCCGCACTGCCAACGCCGCGGCCACGCTCGTCAGCGCGGTTTCCCCGTCCAGATCCGCCGGCGAGTATCCGGTGCCGTCGTCCCACCTATTGTACCCCAGCGAGCTGTTGACCACCTGCGCCCCCAAGCTGTCGGCCCATTCCAAACCGGCGACCCAGCGATCCTCCTCCGAAGGCAACTCGGGCAAGGTGTCGTCTAGTTCGGTCTTGGCCAAGATGTACTCGGCGTCGGGCACCACGCCGACAAAGTGGCCGGGTTGGTAGCCGGCCAGTAGGGAAAGCACTTGGGCACCGTGCACGTTTTGGCTGCTGCTCATTTCGTCGCCCGTGATGGGTTGATCGGCCTCGTCGCCTACTACTTCGTCGCCATTGACAAAGTCGCGCTGGGCCACCACGCGGATTGAGTCAAAGGCCGCGTGTTCGGCGTAGTGGAAGCCGTTGTCGAGCAAGGCCACGCGCACTCCAGCACCTGTAAAACCCCGGTCGTGTAGGCGGGGAACGGCGATTTGGGCCAACTGTGCAAAGGCGAGTCCATAATGGCTTTGCAGCAACTTGGGGCTAGCAAGCAGCGCGGGCGGTGGCGGGCTAGGCCGCTGCAAGCGCTGTACGGGCCGAATTGCGACGACAAAGTCCGCGGCCTGCACTCGGCGCTGCACCTCGGGCGAGACCCGCGCACTGACCGCGTTGAGCCAACGCGAGGAGAAGCGCACGGCCACCCCCATCTCCCGCAGGCGCTCGATATAGGGCTGGGTGACGGGCAGATCTAGCTCCGCGTCCGCATGACCGGCCCCCAAATCCACCCAAGCGACGCGCTGCCCTTCGGCATCTGTTTTGTCGCGCAGCAGAATCCAGATATTCTGCTCCGCCGCGACCGCCAAGGCACCCGCGTGCATCAGCAGGGCCGCACACCACCCCCACGCTCTCTTATTCAACGGGGGGTTCCCTCCTATCCACAACCTCCACCCCTTCGGGCACCGCAAAAGAAAAGACCTCGTCGGCGATCCTCTTGTTGGTGCGGTGATCCCTGAGCACGTACGCGGTGCGATTGCCATTGGCCTCGCGCTGCTCCACTTGCAGGAGAAGCCACCCCCTAGGATCCACCCAGACCCGCATCTGTTCGACCACCGAAGCTTCGTTTTCCGGTGCCATGACCAGCAAATAGCAGGGCCGCCCCCGCAACTCGCTTTCCTCCACCGCCATGGGCACATAGCGCTCGGTATAGTCGAAAAACACTTCCCAAGGGGTCTTTATTTGCTCCTCGTATGGGCTGACCACCACTTGGCCGTTATGCACGACATACGACCAGATGGCCTTGCCATCGGCCACCACCACATCGCCGCCTTCCAGCTCAATGCGAAAGCGATTCGGACGGCGCAAATAGAGCCGCCCCTCGCGACTGCGGTACTTGTCCAGCACCGCCCAGTAGAATTGCTTTTCAAAGCGGGCAGAAAACGTCTTATAGCTAGAAAGACGCTTCTGCACCCTCGCGATGATTTCTTCGCCGCTCTGCCCGAGGGCCGCGCTGGCCGCCAAGCCCAAACAAAAAACGGCCCACAACGACAGTCTCATTCTTCCGCGTACTCCTCCTCCGCGCTTTCGACCAGAATCTGGCGCGGCTTAGCCCCTTCGATCGGCCCGACGATACCGGCGGCCTCTAACTCGTCCATCAGGCGCGCGGCCCGGGAATAACCCACTTTCAAGCGCCGCTGCAAAAACGACGTGGAGGCCTGCTGGTGTTCGCTGATTAAGCGCACGGCCTCGTCAAAGAGGTCGTCGCGCATATTGGAAACCGCGTTAATATCCACCTGCTCGGAAAACACCGCAACTTCCTCGGCCTCGTACTGGCTCTCCTTCAATGCTTCGACCAAGCGCTCGGTTTCCTCCCCAGAAATAAAGGCCCCATGGACGCGGATTGGCTCGCCTTGGCCACTCGGCAGAAAGAGCATATCGCCCATCCCCAAGAGCCGCTCGGCCCCGTTGAGATCGAGGATTGTGCGCGAATCCGTCTTCGACGCGACTTGGAAGGCAATGCGCGAAGGGAAGTTGGCTTTGATTACCCCGGTAATCACGTTCACCGAAGGCCGCTGGGTCGCCAAGATGATGTGAATGCCCACTGCGCGCGACTTCTGAGCCAAACCCATCAGCGAGGTCTCCACATCGGCGGGGGCCGTCAGCATCAAATCGGCGAATTCGTCGATTACTATCACGATGTTCGCCAGCGGTTTCTCAGGCTCGACGCCAGCTTCCTCGGCCTCGGCTTGGGCACGCGCCAGCTTGGCGTTGTAGTCGGCCAGATTGCGCACCCCCAGCTTGGCCAGCTTCTGATAGCGATCTTCCATTTGGGCCACGGCCCACTTCAATGCCTCCGCGGCCTTCTTAGGCTCGGTGATAACCGGCGCCAGCAAGTGCGGTATATCATTGTACATCATCAATTCGACGACCTTGGGATCGACCATGATAAAGCGCACTTCGTCCGGCGTGGCCTTGAAGAGGATGCTGCAAATCAGGCTGTTCAGACACACACTCTTGCCAGCCCCGGTGGCACCGGCGACCAATAGATGGGGCATTTTGGCCAAATCCGCTGCACACGGCTCGCCCGAAATAGTCTTGCCCAGCGCCATGACCAGCTTGGAATCCGACCGACTGAACACCTCGTCTTCGACGATCTCGCGCAAATACACGGTCTCCCGCTCCTGATTGGCAATCTCCACCCCCACCACGGATTTCCCCGGCACCGGTGCTTGAATGCGAATGCCCTTCGCGCTCATCACACGCGCGAGATCGTCCGAGAGCGCGGCAATGCGATTGACCTTGACCCCTAAAGCTGGCTCTACCTCATAGCGCGTCACTACCGGCCCGGGACTCACCTCTACAACCTTGCTGGCTACGTCGAAATTGCCCAAAGCACTCTCCAGCAGCTTGGCGTTTTCCAGCAAGGTCTCCCTAGAAACGCCGCTGCGGTTGGCCGGCACTTCGTCTAGCAACGCGGTGTTCGGGATCTCGTAGCGACCCCCGGCAGGCTTGCGGGCTGGCACTGCCTTCTCTTTTTTGCGCGCTGGCACTGCCTTCTCTTCAACCGCCGGTTCCTCCTTCTTTTTGCGCTCTCGCCGCTCAACGCGCGCTGGCTCCTGTACTCGAGGCTCCACCGCGACCGCATCTTCAACCATTGGCTTCCAAGGTGCCTTAGCTGCATCCTCAACCCGAGGCTCCGCGCCGATCTCGGGCCACGTTGCCCCCATGTCCTTTTCCCGCTTGGCAGATTTGCTCTTGGGCACAGCAAGGCGGGGCAGCCGCAAGCGCCCGAGCCACCGCCAAACCACTGCCACAACGGATCCCATTCGCGCCCATAGCCGCCAGTTCAGGTCGGGGGTCAAAATCACCGCAACCACAAAGAGCGCGCCCAGCAAAACCGCCGATCCCATCCTCCCTAGGTACGGTATGAGGAAGTCCAAACTGAGCTGGGTTCCCAGCACACCACCCAGCGCGTAGGCCGTGTGCGGCGAATAGTCGGGCAAGCCCGTAGCGACGCTGATGAGGACGGCCATGAGCAAAAGTGCCACACTGCGGTACACAGCAAGGGCCAATGGCTGACAACGCACCCTATTCCAACCCCAGAGCAACAAGAGCATGGGCCAGACGTACGCGGCCAGCCCCATACCCGCAAAAGCCCCATACGACGCGTACGCGCCGATCCACCCCCCCCAATTCAAACTCTCGGCCATCGAGCGGCTCGAATTGGGGGGGTCGAGCGGCGAATGGGACATCAAGCAGACGAGCAAAAACGCGCCGAGGCCGAGGAAGAGCACCCCTAGCGCTTGGGGCCTCTTCTTGCCTTTTGGCATATAGTGCAAAAACTCGGACATAGAGCCGCAGACTCCGCTAGTACATGGATTGGGAAGCAATCAAATTGGAGAGGGGGTCCCAAAAAATAAACAAAAACGCAGCTTTTTGCACCTTGCGGCGCGTCAGATCATGCCGCTGCGCTTGCGCCCAAACCACTCGATGGCCAACAGGGCAATAGCCAAAAACGCGGGCCACAGCGGCCCCCGCAGCGGCAGAACCTCGGCCTTCTCGACCCAGCGCCTGCGCGGCGCGAGCTGTTCCAGCATATCCTCCCAGTCGGCGAGCGGATAGGCGCGGCCACCACTGGCGCGGGCCAACTCGCCCAAGAGCAACGGATCGGCGCGCAAATCCCCAAGCTCAATGCTGTACTCTTCAACGACAAAGCGGCCTGTAACCGTGCCCACTGCGGCTTGGTCAACTGCGGCGCGGACCTCGTATTCATAGGTGCCGGGGGCCAGCCCACTAGCGACGCCTCGGTAGTGCCCGGCTCCTTGTGATTGCAGGTCGAACGCTTCCCGCCCGGCCAGCGCGACCCGCACCGTCGCCCCCGGCTGCGGCTTCAGCAGCTCGTCAAAGACCTGCACCGCAAAAACCACTTCCTCGCCCGCCCGGTACACGGGTCGCTCGGTTGAGGCGCGGACGCGCCCGCCCGGGGCGTCGAGCGCGAGCCACTTGGTGGCGTCGCGCCAGAACGTCCGAATGGTCTGCGGCCGGCCATCGACGCCGCTGCTCATTAGGTCGAGCCGCCAAAAAGACGCGGACAGGGCCACGATGACCTTGCCCTCGCCATACGCGCCCGCAGCTATGACCGACTCGCCGCCTACGCTCTCGACCAGCACGGTGGCGCCCGGCCGTTGCTGTGCCGTGCGAAAGTAGCCCGGCAGCGGCGGCAACCGGGGCCACGGATCGTCCGCGCCCGCCGGCTGGCGCACGACCGGATGGCGCCGGCCGGCTGCGCTGAGCCGCAACAAGATCTCGCCCGGCATAAAGGGCACTGGGCCAGCTACCTGAAGCGGCATGAGTGCGGCCAGCGGCGAGTCGGGCCGCCAAGCCTGCGCCATCTTGGGACCACCGACGAGGAGCAAACCGGCACCGGCGTACACATGTTGGACCAACGCAGCGGCGGGCGGGCCGTTGAGCAGCCATGTGCTTGGATTCACGAGCAGCACCACGTCCCGGTCCTGCAAAACGGCCGGACTCCACGTGCCTCCGTAGAACGCGGCCGGCTCCCGCTGAATCATGGTCTCGACAACCCAACTCGAATCCGCGCTTAAACTGCGGCGTAAAAAAGCTAGATCTTCGCTGGGGCCTCCGGCTAGCAACAGCACCCGCGTGCGCCCTGCGAGAATGTGGGTAAACGCGAGGGCCTCGTTATCAGCTATGGCGAACTCCCCGGCCACGGGTGCGACGACCACGCGAAAAATGTGCGGGCCTGCCTGCTGGGGCGTCACCGCAAACGAGACGCTCTGCACCTGCCCGTCGCGGTCCAACAGCAGGGATTGTTTCTGGAGCAACCGCTCGCCCTCGTAGAGTTGGACTTCTACGCGCTGCCCTTCGTACCCCCAGCTCCGCACCTTGGCTTCGACTTGCTGGCTCTGACCGACGTAGCCGCTCTTAGGTGTGCGTACATCCACGAACTGGACATCGACGGGCACCTCTGCACCCCCTACGCCGAGCGCGTACACGGGCACACCCAGTTCCGCGCTCAGTTGTACTGGGTCGCGGCCCAAGTTGTGGCCCCCGTCGGAAAATAGGACCACGCCTTGCACGCGCTCCCGCTCGGCGAGTGCTTCCAAGCTAGCGGCGAGTGCGCGGCCTATATCGGTCGCCTGACCCCGAGTGCTTGCGACCGCGACCGTATCGAGAGCGAGCGGATACGCGGACTCGGCAAATCCCCAAGCGTGGACTTCGGCCTGCTGCAAACCCGCCGACCAAACGTCGTCGCCCAGCACGGCCACAGCCTGTTGCAGGCGCGTGCTAGGCCCCTCGGCTACCCTCATGCTTGGACTCGTATCGACCAATACCAGCACCAGCGGTCGAATGATCTGCTGGTGCCACCACGTCAAAATCGGCTCGCACAACACCATAGCGAGCAAGGCCACGGCCGTGCCGCGCAACACCACGAGCACCATGCGGCGCTTGGGCGCAACCTGCGGGTACGTCCGCTGATAGACCCAATAAACGAATGCTAGTAGGAAGGGGAGCAGGACGAGGAATACGCGGGGTCCCGCTAGCTGGAGATGGCTATCCGACCACTCAGGCACGCCAGCTCAGGCGGGGGGCGGCGTCCACATCGAGACTGTCGCAGACGCCACGGCTGAGGTAGAAGGCCCCCACGGCCCCCACCATGGCGGCATTATCCGTACACAAATCGGACGCCGGGCAATGGAACGACAGGCCGCGGCCCTCAACCTCGGTGCGCAGGCGCAAGCGCAGGCGCTGGTTGGCGGCAACGCCGCCCGCAAGGCAAACGGTCGCAACGTCTGCTCGCTCCAAAGCCAACAGGGTCTTGGCGACTAAGGCATCCACCACGGCTTCTTGGAAACTGGCGGCAATATGGGCGCGTTGCTGCGCGCGCGCTTGCGAGGTAAGCGAGCGCACATAGTGCAACACCGCAGTTTTTAGGCCGCTGAAGCTGAAGTCCATCTCGCCCACGAGGGCGCGAGGAAAGTCAATAGCCTCGGGATCGCCGTCGGTGGCTAGCTCGGCGATGAGCCGTCCGCCCGCCACGGCCCCTTCCCCGGGCAGGAGGCCCAGCAGCTTGGCGACCTTGTCAAATGCCTCGCCGGCTGCGTCGTCGCGCGTGCGACCCAGCACTTCGTATGAGCCGAGTGCGCGCACCAAGATCAACTCGGTGTGCCCACCCGACACTAGCAGCGTCAAGAAGGGTACCTCGACCTGCGCGGCGACCAAGTTGGAAAACACATGGGCCTCCAAGTGGTGGACGCCTACCAGCGGCTTGTTGCGCGCCAACGCCAACCCCTTGGCTAACGACAGCCCCACGATCAACGACCCAACCAAGCCCGGCCCCCTCGTCGCCGCTACCCCATCCACTGCTTCCCACCCTATGCCCGCGGCCACTAGGGCCTGCCGAACGACCGGCACCAAAGCGCGTATATGGGCGCGCGAGGCCAACTCGGGCACCACGCCCCCGTATGGCGCGTGATCTTGTTGCGAGAAGATAATATTGGAATGCACGGTGTACGACTCATCAACGACCGCCGCGGCCGTCTCATCGCAGGAGGTCTCCAGCCCCAGAACCAACATCCTAATAGCTCACCAAATCGACGTGTGCCGGCGCGATCTGGCGCACCTCGAAAATCGACGTCTGCGCACTGTGCACTGGTAGCGCATTCCCCTGATATTCGGCGTAATCCACGTATAGCTCTATGTCGTGGGCTGGGTCGAGCTGGGCGATCACGCCAACTCCGCCGCGCACCTTGACTTGGGCGGTGGCTGGCTCGGGCCGCAGGCGCACCTCGCCGACATGGCGCACAGTAATCGGCACCCCGATTAAATCGTCCTCGGCCAACATCTGCACGGTGGCGCGTACGCGCACAGCCTCGGGCACGAACGAGAATTGCGTGTGCTCAGGATGCTGCAAGGGCCACTCCATATCCACGTCTTCCCTGACATCCTGTAAAACCAGAGAATCCGTCTCCACATAACGCAATGCTGCGACCTGATGTTGAGGACCGATCACCCGGACGAGCACGGGATCGGCTTGTATCGGCGTCACCTGTACGTGAGCATCAGCCACTTCTATACTCGCTTGCACCCGCACCGGCACGTCCCGTTCCATCCTCGGCACTAAGGCGATTGCAATTTCTTTTGGTTCGAGGATTTCCTTGACTTCGACATCCAAGTCGGTCACCCGTTTGGTGATTTGGGAAGGAGTCAAGCGGTGGATCCGATCCTTACCTTCGGCCCGCAGCTTCAGAACAAAGGAGTCGTCGTCCAAGTCAAACAGCAGATCTTTGCCCCCCCCCGTAACCAAGACGCGGACCGTGGAAGGCACTTCACTGGCCAGCACCACATCCTCTTCTACGCCCTCGCCCGGCGGAGGGACTTCGACCCAGAGGCGCACTGCAATTTCTTTATCGTAGTACTTCTCTGTAACCGCGTGAAGCCACAGCGCAAAAGATAAGATCAGGGCACCAGCCCTGATTCCCCAACTGCTTATACTGATGTTGGCCAACAATGGACCCCATAAGAAGAAAAGGCTCCGCAAAAGGGGGCCTCTTCTCGTGATCTACTACTTTTACCGCGTGCCAAAGGCGAAGACGGGACAGCTTACTTAAACGACCTCTTGAGTTCCTCGCCGATACTCAGCTCGCCGTTGTCTATTCTCATATGGTATCCGCAACTTGGATTCGTGCAGGCCCATGCTTTGTAGTGAATGGCTGCGCCGTCTCTTCCATAGTCGGAAAGCGGAATTAAAACGCCTTCTTTGCACTTCAAACACTCGGGAAAATCGACCTTTTCCATCCTACCCTCCCTTCCGGTTTTAGCATACGGCCACTCTGGGCCACGCTTTCATTCAATGTACTCGTGCCGCCCTACTATGTCAATTACAACAGGGGGATCACATTTGCCCAAGATGCGCGGCATATTCATATACGGCCCGTTCTTGGGCGGCCGTTTCCACCGAGCCGGGGCGTAGGTTCCGCACCTGCGTCAGGGCGTCCGTCGCGCTGCTGCCCATCCGTACCAAATAACTCGCTAACATCGTGCCCGTGCGCCCCAACCCCGCGCTGCAATGGACCATCACAGGCTGTCCTTGCACGACTGCCTCGTCAACGAATTGGACAAACGCCCGTATATCCCCGAGCGAAGGCGGCTGCATATCCTGTATGGGCAAGTGCAAATACGCCATATCGCGCACCTCCACCTCGCTCGCCTGCAGGGGATTCGCAGTCAGCGACACAATCGCCTTTACGCCCTGCGCCGACAGCAAATCGAGATCGCCCTCCAGCCGCTCAATTCCCTCCCAACCGCCAATCTGTCCGGCACCGGCCAACCGACCCTCTAACAGCCAACCAAAATTGAACACCATACTAGCTGCCTTCATAGGCTGCCTGCGGTCCTTCAACCCAGCTCTCACCCCCGACCCCCACTTCCTTCTTCCATATCGGCACGATCTGCTTAAGCCGATCAATGGCGTACTGACACGCGGCCAGTGCCGCGGCCCGATGGGGGCTAGCGACGGCAATTAACACGCTGATCTCCCCGATTTCGAGCTTCCCCACGCGGTGAATCATCCCGACATCCACGACGCCCCACCGCGCCTTCAGTTCGTCGCCAATCTCCGCCATCTTTTTCTCGGCCATAGCCGGATACGCTTCGTACACCAAGTAATCGGTTTGCTTGTCCCCAGAGTGATTACGCACTACGCCGGCAAACGTGGCTACCGCGCCATTTTCATCGCGCACCACACCGGCAAACAAACTGCTGGGTTCAATTGGGTCTTCGGTAATTTTGAACACGTCAACCCCCACTTACAGGCGGAATAAGAGCCACCTCGTCGCCCGCTTTTAACGCGGTATGGTTCCCTACGTATTCGGAATTGACCGCAATCGACAACACCTGCAGCACAGCGGCCAGTTGCGGATACGCGGCCACAAGCTCGCGCTGCAAGTCCGCGACCCGGTAGCCTTCTTCAATCTCCCAGTCGCAGCTTCTGTGGCCGACTGCATCGCGGCAGGAAGCAAAAAATAAAACCTTGATTTTCATAGCCAAACGCAATAACGCCGCGGCCTTGCACAACGGGCCGCGGCGAAAGAAAAAGGAAATGGGCCCCAAAAGGGTCCCATTTCACTCACTGATTACTGCTGTTGTCCCACTGAGGAAACTACCTGAGCAGCACCATCTTGCGCTTGGCTACGTAGTCGCCGGCATGGAGCAAGTAAAAATACATGCCACTGGCGACGCCAACGCCGCTTTCGTTCCGGCCATCCCACACCGCTTGGTACTGACCTGCGGCCAGCGACGCACCGTCAACCAGCTTGCGCACGACCTGACCCGTGATGTTGTAAATCGTCAGGGAGACGATAGCATCGCTGCTCAGATCGTAGCGGATCGTCGTTTCCGGATTGAAAGGGTTGGGATAGTTCTGACTCAGCGAATTGTCCAAAGGCACGGCGGCTAGCTGCTTGGCGGCAGCCCAAGCTGCGCTGAAGTCAACCGCCAAGGCGAGGGTCTTGCCGGCAGCATTCTCAGTGGTGGTACTCGCCTGAATGCTGAGGAAAGACACGACCTCGGCGTCAACCTCAATCGACGAATTGCCGTCGGCATCGGTCGTATTCCGCAAGAACGCGCTACCGCCGGAGGGGATCGTGCCGATACCGAGCACGGACACCGACTGCGCGCTCCGGTTGTAGACGTCCCACAAGATGAGCTGCCCCGCGCCCGGATTGCCCCAGAGATTGGTGAAATTGACCGAGTACTCGATCTCGCCGGGACTACTGTCATTGACCGCGCCCGTGTCGGCCCCAGAAATCAACGCGTTGCCAACTAGCGGCGCAGTGCCGACCAGCACCGGATCCGGCCGGTTGAGGTACACGCTAAGATCCAACAACTCGGCATCCAAGGCATCACGCATGTCGGACGACGGACCGAGGGACACGCTGTTGATCACAATCTCCGCCTCCGTCTCTTCGGTAAAGTTGTCCGACGTGACGAGGGTGAAGGTCCCCAGATCGGTATCTCCATCTACGGCTGCCTCAATAACGACTGCGCCGCCTTGCACCTGACCCTCGGAGACTTCCACGGCCGGGGCCGACAGGCTAAACGCAGCAGAACCCGCAAACGTGGTGGCCGCTAGATCGAATGCTTCGGCAGGTGACACCGTCAAGGAGACCGCAACCTGCTCTACGCCGACTAGCCCGGCCGCTGACAGCGCAACTGGGATTTCAGCACCCGCACCCGCGACTATCTCGTCGGCACTATTCAGGGAAACTTGCGAGACGAACATCAACTTGTCGGCATCTGGCACCGCCCAAGTGGCGTTGAAGTCAACCGCCAAGTCGCTGGACTCACCAGCCGAATTCCCGGCGGTGGTGCGCGCCCGAACTTCGAGCAAAGTCGCAGCCGCCTTTAGGTTGCCTTCGGAATCAAACTTAATCGCCGCATCGCCGGCCGCATCGGTCACATTCCGCAAGCATACATACACTCCGGAGG
This sequence comes from uncultured Latescibacterota bacterium, assembly GCA_958295495.1. Taxonomy (GTDB): domain Bacteria; phylum Latescibacterota; class UBA2968; order UBA8231; family UBA8231. The sequence goes on along the minus strand of OY282352.1, from coordinate 2,590,103 downwards.
GAATCTCGCCGACCCCGAGCAGATAGACTGACCTAGAGCCGGTATTGGTGATGTCCCAAGCAATGGCCTGGCCCTTGGTGGGGTTGCCCTTATGGTCGGCGAAATTGACCGAGAGCTCGAGCTCACCGGGGCTACCGTCAACGATCGCGCCCGTGCCAATCGCGGAATAGGCCGGATTAGCAGCAAGTAGCGAGATGGCCGACAGGGTCGGCTCGAACACTGGCAGGTTGACGATCAAGAGAAGCCCCAACGCCTCGGCGTCGAAGACATCCCGATCCACAGACGACGACCCGAGAGACGCGCTGCTTACCGTAATTGAGGCAGCAGTATCTGTGGTAAAACTACTCGACATCGTGAGAGTAAAAACACCCAAAGCACCATCGCCATCTACCGTCTCTCCGAGGGTGGCCACCCCACTTTTGATCTGCCTGTCCTCTAACAATTCCACGCCAGGCGAAAAACCAAAAGCAGGGGTAAACGTCGTCGCCGCTAAATCAAAGGCATCAGCGGGCGATACTGTCAGGGTAACTTCAAATTGCTTTACCCCGACCATTCCAGCAGCCGACAGTGCCACCTGAACTTGCTCACCAGCACCGGCGGATGCATGTTCCCCACTGTCCAGCGAAATGACGACATTCGCGTTATCCCCGGCGGCAGCAGCACCACAGAGTGCGAGCAACAGGGCGATGGCAAGAGAAAACATCTTGCGCACGCTGTTCTGCATGGTTGCTTCTCCTTACTATGTTATAACCTGTTGATTTACATAGTGAAATGGGACCCCAATTTGAGGTTTGAGGTCCCATTTCACTAACTCACTGTGCGGTGGGTGCTACTTGAGCAGCAGCATCTTCTTGACTTCGCGGAACTCGCCGCCCGCCTGCAAGCGGTAGAAATACATCCCCGACGACAAGCTATGTCCGCTGTCATTGGTCGCGTCCCACTCCACCACGTAGCGACCCGCGCTCTGATGCTCGGCCACCAGCGTCCGAACCGCCTGACCTACTACATTATACACGGTCAGTTCCACGTCCGCCGCCTGCGGCAACGCATACTGGATCGTCGTCGCCGGGTTGAACGGATTCGGATAGTTATTCGCCAACGCGAACACCTCCGGCCGCGTCTGCAACGCCACCGGGGCCGGCAACGCCAGACCGTTGAAGCCAAACTCGCGGTCATAGGTCTGGCTGTCGGTGATCTCAATGACCGTGTTCTCGATCTCCGTCATCGTGCGGAACACCAAGCTCAACTCCACCTCGCCTTCGGCGACCACGTCCCCGTGGGCGGCCAGCGCCAACACACCCGCTTCGTCGGACAGCACCTGCGGCGCGGCCAACGCACTCCCGCCCAGCGGCTGATCGGTCAACGCCTCGACGAACTCCAGCTTGCCAGCGTCGTACTGCACCTGCAAGCCGTAGCCCTTGACCGCGACGAAGTCGGCCACGCGCACATCGAGGACGAAGTCTTCACCCACGCTGGGCAGGGCCGTCCGCGCATCTAGATACAGCCGCGCATCGGCATTCAGACCCGCCAGCAGGGGCACGCGCTTGCCCGCAGCAGCCGTGCTGCGACCGAAGTTGTCGGCAAAGACGAAGAAATCGTCGAAGTCGATCATCGCACTCGGTGCCAAGTCAAACGCCGAATCAAACGCGGCATCTTCAGCCGTCAAACCGAAGTTGTCGGCGAAGATGAAGAAATCGTCGAAACCGATGCGGTTGTCAGCACCGAACAGACCGAAGATCGTGCGACCTTCGCTGTCCATCACGCGGTTGCGAACGGCCAGTGCCGTCTGCTCAATCTCGGAAACGGGCTCGTTGTCCAAGTCGTAGGGCCGCACCTGATAGGTGTAGCGCACGCCGTTGAGCACCGTCTCATCGACAAAGGACGTACCGCCTGCTTTTACCTGCGCGACCAAGACGAACTCGTCTTCGCCCGCCGCGCGGCGATAGATGCCGTAGCCATGGACGCCGACGACGGACTCCGTCGCGGTCGGACCAATGGCCTCGGCCACGACGCCCTGCAAGAGCCGGTCAGACGGCGAGAGCGTCCACGTCAGGACGATGCGGCTGCCCGCGTCGTTGGGCGCATCCAAAACGCTGAGCGACGGCACCGCTAACGGCGCGATGTTGTCGATAGCGCGAACCGGATCTTCCGTGATGGTGATGGCCGAACTCTCCAGCACCCCCTCAACGCTATTCAGCTTCGGGGCCACGCCTTGAGCGAAAGCGAGCGCTTCCGGCAGCAGCGAGGCGAATACCGGCGCATCACCAGCTTGAGCCGCTTCTCTGCTGGCCATCAGGGTCTCGGCCATCAGCTCGTAGGGCTGGTTCAGGTTTTCAGCGCGGACGAACGCGGCCTTAGCAGCACCGTGCGTGGTCTGGCCTCCGCGCTCAGCGGCAATGCCCCAGTTGGTGGCGACATTGTCGAGCGTGGCGACGATGGCGCGGCCGATCTGCACACCCGGCACGGCATCTACCATGGCCCAAGGAACCATTTCATTGTTCAGCACGGGCAGTTCGCGGAAGATGCGATAGCCGTCAATCTCGTCGTGATGCTCCGACAGGTCCCAAGTCAGCAGGACAAAACCACCTTGGTCACCAGCGCCGTCAGCACCTCTGTAGTCTTCGGCCACTAGAGCGTCCGGAGCATCCAACGGAGGCTCGATAACCACCACGGGGAACGGCACCGAATTAGAAGTGCCTCCGGCGTCCGTAACCGTGTAGGTAACGATGACACTCTCACTCAACTCCGTGGGCGTACCCGAAATCCTCCGCGTGGCTGGATCAAACGACAAGCCAGCAGGGAGCCCGGACACGCTATAGGTCAGCGGCGGGGTTCCACCCGAGACTGCCGGTAGCACTAGGTCAGCGGCCTGACCAACGACGAAGGAGATGACGTTCTCCTCATGCGAAGTCGCGGGATTGGCCTTGCCAGCGCCCCCATTGAACGAGCCGAACAATGAGCCAAAGTCGCCAAACTCTAACATCGCGTTGACCGTGATGGAGAAGGTCAACGAGGCGGTGGCACCTCCGCTGTCGGTCGCCGTGTAGGTGACCTCAGTGGTGTCGGCCGTCGTCGGCGTACCCGAAATCGTCCGCGTGGCTGGATCAAACGACACGCCATCAGGCAACTCGGAGACGCTGTAGCTGATGTCGCCCGAACCGCCCGATGCTTCCGGCAGTACCACAGAGTCCATCTCCGAGCCAGCGGTGACCCCGATGTCGGCGATCATCATACCCTCGGCAAAGGCCAAGGGCATCGCCTCTGGCTCCGGCAGGGCCGGAGGGGCTGCCGAGTCGGACAGCGTTATATCGGCCGAGCCGCCCGTCAAGCCCGCAGTCGTCCCGTTGAGCGTGATCGTCTCGTTGCCCTCATCCTCGCTATCGGAGGTCGGATCAATCAGCAAGGCAATCGAACCCGAGGTCGAGCCGGCCGGAATCACAAGCAGCGGATTGAACAGCGCCGAATAATCCACGTCGCGCGTGGCGGCCGAATTAGGATCAACGGAAATCGTTACGGTTGTGGCCGAATCCAACACCCTGCCGTCCAACGTCGCCGTGACCGTAAGATTAGTCACCTGACCATCCTCGCTTACGGTGTGCGGCGTTACCGACAGCGAGAGGGACGTACTCGGGGTTTCGTCGTCGGCGATCTTGATGTCCGTCTGCGCCGCGCCACCCGAGGCCGACGCCTGCACCCCCAAGTACTTATTGCCATCCACCACCGCGTTGTTGATGGGGGTGAGGCTAAGCATCGTCGTCCCTTGGAGGTCGCCGGCGGCAATGGTGACTACTCCGCCAAGAGCGGCGGTGTAGTCCACATCGCGTATGGCCGTCGCACCCGCGCTGGGCGCGACAATCGTGAAGCGGACGGTCTCGTCCGTCGCCGAGGCGGAGGCCAAAGTCGCCGTCACGGCGATGGCCGTCATCTCCCCGTTCTCGCGCACCGACGAATGAGTCGAGGTCACACTCTTAACCGTAACCGTTGGTGCGGGTGCCGGACTGACCTCAATGGTAACTTTCATTGCCGCGCTGTCGCCATCGCTGTCGATCACCGTGTAGACGATCGTGGCCGTGCCAGCCGCCACCGGCGTACCCGAAATCGTCTGCGTGGCCGCGTCAAACGACAGACCCGCCGGCAGGCTGGCCGACACGCTGTACGACCTCGGTGCGGTGCCACCCTCAGCTTCCGGCAGTTCGATAGGATCAATCGCCGCGCCCACCGTGCCTTCAAAGACGGTGGACGACACGTCCACGCTGAAGGCAAGGGCACCCGGATCAGGTGTCTCCGCCGCCGGGTCCGCATCTTTCAGCGTGATCAGCACCGGCTTGACCACGACGTCTTCGTCATCGTCATTTTTAACCGGACTTTTCAGCGCCTTCAAGCCAAACTGCTTATCTCCGCCGTTGATGGGGGTGATCTCGATCGTCTGCTCGCCACTGACGTCCCCGGCCTCTATCGTCAGCGTACGCAGGCGAGCCGTGTAGTCGGTGTCGCGCTGCGCCAATTTATCATCGGCGATTTTATCGCCCTCGGCATTCTTCTCATCCGTAACGATCAAGGTCACTTTCACGTCCTCGTCAAAGGTCTTGCCGTCTAAGCTGCCGGTCACCGTAACGTCAGTAGCACCCGTGCCCGCCTTGAGCTCACTAGGACTCACCGCCAGCGTTATATTAGAGGTAAGCGACTCGTCATCAACGATCGTGATCTCCTCTGTACCCGTCTTAGCATTTGCAGTTCCGACCCTAGCTTCCACCGTGAAAGTCAAATTACCACCCACCGCCGAGTCGTTCGTCGGGGTGAGGATGAGCGTCGTCGTCCCCTCCTTCTCGCCGACCGGAATGGTGAGATCACCCACGGCCGCAACGTACTTTACATCGCGATTCCCGGTGGTATCGACAATAGTGAACCTCACATTCGCGGGGGTACCCGATACGGCATTCACCAAGACAACTTTCAGCTCAATTTCCGTCCGCCCAGCCTCCTCGCGTACCGTCTTAGGATTCGCTACCAGCCCGTCTTCGCCTTCTTTAGTTGTAAGAAGGGGAGCGTTCTTTATCAAGAAGAAACCGGGGTTGACAGCAATCGTGAAGCTCAATTCTGCTTCCTTCAGTTCCTCCAGATCAGCCTTATTGCTCTTCCCGGACTCCCAAATCGCTAGCAAAGCCGTCTCCGTCGGCGCCGGCTTAGACTTCTCGAGAAAACCATTCAAAAAGGTAACATCGCCATTCGTAACAGGAGTCGCACGAGTAGCAGCGGAGTCGGTTACCGTTTTTACCAAGACATCTGCCTCTCCACTCGCCGCCCTTGCAGCCTTGAATATATTAGGAATGTTGAGAGCGTCTTCGTTTGGAACAAAGCCGGCGCAACCAGCGGTACCATCTAGGTCGAAGTCGGAGTTTGTAGCGCAGCCTAGCGCTTCTTCCTTCAACTTCCAAAGAATAGTATCTTTATTCGCTCCGGCAGTATAGCCGTCGGCACCGGTACCACCACCACCGTCTTTAAGGGCGGCGGGGTAAAGTTTAATGGTATCGCCCGTATCACCATCAAGGTTTAGGTCAATGCCTTTAAGTTCAGAGTCTTGCAACCCCGCAGCCTCCAGCGCGACATAGCCATCGTGACTTTTGTTCCCTTTGGGGTCAATGGTAATCGTCGCCTTCCCCGACGCATGTTTCTTGCGAAGCTTTAGAGTGGCCGCCGTCGCCGAGTAATCCGAGTCGCGCGTCAGTATAAGAGAGTCCTTAACAGCTTCAGTGGTAGCATGGGGGAACTCTCCATGAGTAAAGCTAGTGGAATTCCTAAAAGCCAAGGTCAGTGAATGGTCCTTCGCTGAAAAACTTCCATTCAAGGTGGCGGTCACCTCGACATTGGTCAAACCCGCCTCATTGCTTAGATCTCCCGGAGAGAATGAAAGATCCAAAGCAGTGCTTAGCTTGTCGTCGTCGAGCAGGGTAAGCACCGCCGAGGTGACTGTAGTAGCACCGGCAGAGCCATCAATGGTGATTTCAAGATCGTCAGCTGCGCCGCCGTTCTTAGCGTCAGTACCGCGCTTGTTGTCATTTACGGGGGTGAAGGTGTACGTCGCCGTCGCCTCTTTCGCGTCCTTCGGAATCGTGATAGAGCTCAGATTCATGCGGAAGCGTCTATTGAGCGCGTTCCTACCGTCACCCATAGCTAAAGACAAGGCCACAACAGTATTCGCCGTCACCGCCGTATCATCGCTCACTTTGGCTTTCACCGTGATCATGGTCTCACCAGCGTCCTCGCGTACACTAGTAGGACTCACCGTTAGGTTAATCTGCTGCTGCGCCTCACCCTCACCGGCCCACCCCAACACCAAACCAGCAGCCAGCAACCAAGGCACATAGGCCAAGCGCCGGATTAACGATTTTGCGTGTATCATTACTCAACCTCCCCAGGGAAAGCGTCCCTGATTGTGAAAGTAAAAGATGGATTTGCCTTAAATCCAATCAGACTTTGCGTTTTTGCGTTTTTCATACGTCCCCTTTCGCGGTTGCGGTTTTTGCTTTTTCCATAACGCATGTATCTAATACAATAGAGTTAATTTACCGACAAAAAATAGAAGTGTCAAGCACAAATTCCCTTTAGAATACTTAGCGAACTGCCGTTACGCAGTGCCCCTACTCGTCGGCTTCTAAAAGGTGTCTAAAAGCGTTCGAGGCTGGCACCTATATACCACCCCCTGCCGCGTCATCCACTCTCATCCCTGCGGCTCATAAAATTCAGAAGGCTCGGCCGCCCGGCCTTTAGGATCGGCGCGTTCAGTCCGGTAGGAAAGCCCGGCCCGAATCGTCTCAAGTACCCCATTCATCCGCGCCTGCTCCTGCTCCAGACCACCCAGTCGCTCTGGAAGCGTCTCAAGCGCTCCAGCCGTATGTGCCTGCGCTTGCTCCAGACCACCCACCCGCGCCGAAAATCCATCCATCTTTTCGTCCTGCCGTTCCATCAGCTTGTCCAGCCGCGCCGAAAGCGAAGCCGTATTCGCGTCCTGCCGCGCCGAAAGTCCATCCATCTTCTCGTCCTGCCGTTCCATCCGCGCCGAAAGCGAACTCAAATTCGCGTCTATCCGCACCTGTCCCTCCTCCAGACGACCCAGCCGTTCCGCAATACGCACCTGCTCTAGACGATCTAGCCCAGCCGAGTGCGTCTCAAGCACTTCATTCATCCGCACCAACTCCGCCTCCACGCGACCCAACCGTTCCAAAATATCGTTCAACTGCACCGCGTGCTCGTCTAGCCTCTTGTTCAATTGCGCCGCGTGCGTCTCTATCTTCTCATTTAGCTGAGCCGACTGCGCCTCTATCTTCTCATTCAACTGAGCCGACTGCGCCTCTATCTTCTCATTCAACTGAGCCGACTGCGCCTCTATCTTCTCATTCAACTGAGCCGACTGCGCCTCTATCTTCTCATTCAACTGAGCCGACTGCGCCTCTATCTTCTCATTCAACTGAGCCGACTGCGCCTCTATCTTCTCATTCAACTGAGCCGACTGCGCCTCTATCTCGCCCTTCATCTCGGCGCGGATCGCATCCAATTTCTTGTCCAGCCGATCCCAATCGGCGCGGCTGCTCTTCCTCATAGCCAGCGTGAGGCCCGCGAACGCGATGAAGACGCCTACAAGGGGAAGCCAGTTCATCATGCTACTGTCCATAGAAAACGCCTCCTCAATCCCCGGGGCCGACGCGCCCGGCCCGGTCGAAAAGTGATTCCCGAATCCCCGATATCAGACCCGCCGTATGCGCCTGGGACTGTTCCAAACGACCCAGCCGGTCTGAAAGTGCCCGCATCTCGGCGCGGATACTCCGCATCGTAGCCAGTATGAGGCTCGCCAACGCGAGGCCAACGCCTACAACAGTCCAGTCCATCGCGCTACTCTCCATAGAAAACGCCTCCTCCAAAGCTTCTTTGGGCAATATCACCTACCCCCATCCATTTGTCAAACATCCCGCCGCCCCCGCCGCAACGCCCCCACAACCACGCCCACAACCACCACCAATCCCACCAAAACCGCCCCCCGCGACCAAGCCAACACCCGCGAAAAATAGCGCAACTCCACCTCGTGTTCCCCGGCCGACAACGCCACCCCTTTCCATACATAGTTCACCCGCAGCATCTCCGCCTCCTGCCCATCCACCCACACCGACCAATTCGACTGGTAATTCTCCGACACCACCAACAAGCGCGGCCCGGTGCTGTGCGTCCGCAGGCGAATCAGCCCGTCCGCCGGATCGTACGCCAGCCGCTCGACCCGGTCGCTCGCCTGGTCGCCCGTGCCATCGAGCCGCACCCCCGGCGCACGCTCCAACAAAGCCACGCGCTGTGGATCCGCTCGACCGCTCACCAGCCGCGTCAAAACCGCCTCGCCGCTATCCAAAACCTCCGCTTCCGGCACCAAGTAAAACCACGGCAACGCCTGCGGATTTTCGTACAGGCGAAAGCGCGCCGCCTCAAAGCGCAACGGATACGCCGCCAAATTCAACTCTAGAGGCTTAGGCACGGCCAAATACTTGCCATTGAGCAAATTCAACAACGATTGAAACCCAGCGGATGGCACACCCGCCCGCAGAAACTGCTGCACTAGCGGCTCGAACTCCTTCAGCATCCGGTCGTAGCGGCCCACCGTCAAATCGTGAAAGCCCGTGATGGACCAAACCCCGTACAAGTGATAGCCCGGTTCCTCCAGCACCCGGAAGCTAGGCAAGGGCAAAACGCGAAAGAGCGACTCATCGCTTTGCAAAAACCGCACGGCGCGCGGATTCTCCCGGCGAATATCGGTGTAGCGGCCCGGATCCCGATAGTGCAAATAGACCCGAGCGATCCGCCACGTGTCGAACAGCGTCACCGCGCACAAACCAGCCACCAACACAGTCGCCGAAAGCTGACCCCACAGCCGCAGATAGAGCAACGCCACACCCGCACCCACCACCAGCACCACGCACCAGCCGCCGCGCGCGATCCAATCGTAGCTAGCGGCCAACACGGCCCGCTTTTGCGGCGCAATGTCCTCGTAAAACACAGCCACCCACGCATCGGTCGCCCCCTTGGGAAAGAGCGCGACCAGCAGGGCCAGCGCGGCGAGGATACCACCGACATAGGCCAAGCGGCCCCGCAGCAGGGCCTGAACGTCCGCGCCGGCGTCTAATACCCGCTGCAAGCCCAACCCCGCCAGCGCACACCCGGCAAACGCGAACACAAACGAACCCATGCCAATGGCGCGCTGCACGTCCGCCCCGGGCAGCAGGTGAAACGCCAGATAGTGGACGGGCGTGTGCTCGCCCAAGACGTAGGCCAACGCCAGTATAAACGCGCCAGCCAGCAGCGCCACTTGGGGACGCCGCCGCCACTCCGGCACCATCAACAGGGCCAAGAGCACGGCCAACGCGCCAAAGTACTCGGAGTTGATCTTGAACGCGTTGCGGCCCCAATAACGAGAACCACCCTCTACCAGCACGTCATCGTACCCGCCGAACTCCGGGACCACCAGCGAAGCCACTTCCTCGGGATGTAGCGACCAGCTCTGCGCATACGCGAGCTGTTCCTCCGCAGTCTTGCCCCCCACCTCGTCGCCCGTGGCCCGCTTGGACTCGGAGCGGGTGTAGAGCATCACCGGAAAAGCCCCCTCGGCCCCCAAGGCCAACCCCAGCACCACCGCGGCGATAAAATGCACCAAGCGCCGGACCAAAGCCCCCTCGCGGCGCATTTGGTACAGCTTAAATAGGAAATAGACCCCGAGGCCCAGCAGCGCGAAGTACGTCATCGGCGGATGGGAGTAGATACACGCGCCAATCAGCGCACCGACGGCCGCCCAATAGATCAGCCGACCCTGCGCCAAGGCCCGTTCCAACGCCCAGATGATCCACGGGAAAAGAGCGATGACGCCCATCTTGGCATAGTGGCCGGCCAAGGGGAAGGCCAAGAAGGTCGGCGCGGACGTGAAGGCCACCCCACCCCACAGCGCGGCGCGGCCCCCCACGTGGATTTGGCGCAAATACGCGTACATGCCCAAGCCAGCGACGAACATCGTCAGGATGTAGCGCCACCCGATATACCGCTGAAAGGTCGTGAAAAAATACAGGACGTATGCCGGGAAGTACTGGGGACGAATGCCCTCGGACTGGGGGAAGCCGCCCATCTTGGGGTCCCACAAGGGCTGCACCACGGTCTGCACCTTGTCCCAGAAGCTCAGGGCCGCGCCCTTGTGGTAGTCCGCGCCCACGTCCAAGCCATAGACGACCTTGTCCGAGAGGGGAAATTCGTAGAAGTACAGCAGGCTCAGGGCGAGGAAGAAGATCGGCGGGAACAGGCGATGGTTCCACAGGGGGGGGGCGGTTTTTGCTGAGGCTTGGGTTTTGGCGCGTTTGTTCTTTTTGACCATGAAATCCCTCCGTGGTGGCCCTAATCCCGTTTCATTTCCTCAACCGTCCGCAAATACACCTGCTCCAACTCCTCCGCCAACCGATCCCAACTAAACCGCCCTGCCCACGCCCTGCCCGCCGCTCCCAAAGACCGCCGCCTTGGATCGTCAGCGACCAGCGCCCGCATCCCGGCCGCCAAAGCACCCACGTCGTCGGGAGGGACCAACACCCCGGTCTCGTCGTGGCGCACGGCGTCGCGCAGACCGTCGATGTTGGTGCCCAACACAGCTTTGCCGGCGGCAGCGGCTTCTACGGCCACCATGCACCAACCCTCGTAGCGGGACGGGATGCAGACCATGAGGGCGCGACGCAAGAGTTCGCCTTTTTGCTCCTCTTCCACACTCCCAATGACCTCCACGCGGTCCTCCAATCCCGCCCGCCGCGCCAAGCTCCGCACGTTAGCGAATTGCTTAGGGGTGCCGCGCCCGGCCAGCTTGAGGCGGATATCCGGGTGCTCGGTGGCAATCTCGGCAAACGCGGCTACCAATAGGTCAATCCCCTTGGTGTGTATATCCATGCGCCCAAAGTAGAGCAGGTACGGAGCTTCCTCGGGCACCAGCGCGAAAAAGCGGCGCTCGACACCGCTGTACACGAGATCGACAGCCGCGCCGCGAGCGCACCGCTGGATGCGCGCTTGCACACTGGGGGCAATCGTCAATATCCGGCTATATGCGCGCAGGGCGCGCTGCTCGCACAGCCACGCCACACCGCCCACGAGCGGATGCTTGACGAGGGCGTGCCGCCCCATGAAGTGATAAAACAGGAGTAGGCCCTGTCGCCGCCGTGCGGCCGGGACGCGCAAGGGCGCAAAGGCCGAAAACTCGTTGATCCACAGATCCCACTCTAGCCGCTGCAACCAGGCTACGGCCTCGCGGCAATAGCCCAAGCGGCTCAGGGCATAGCTGCGGGCCGAGCCGACGCGCAGCAGGCGCAGGCCGTGCCGTTCGGTTTCTGGCTCGGCCCCGGGAAAAAGGCCGCTGACGACGGTGATCTCGTGGCGGCTGGACAAGCGGCGATAGAGTTCCATCGCCCGCACCGCGCCGCCACCCCCCAGCCACGGGTTGGCTATGTCGTCGTACATGAGGTGGCAGATCTTCATGGGCGAGTGCCCGCGTCTCAGAGCACGCCCTTGGTCGAAGGAATGCCCTGGACCCGCTCGTTCCGCTGCGCGGCCATGAGCAGGGCGCGGGCGAACGACTTGAAGAGGGCCTCAATCCCGTGGTGGGCATTGTGGCCGCGCACGAGGTCGAGGTGAAGATTCATTCGGCCTTGGTCGGCTACTGCGTAGAAAAACTCGCGCACTAAGGACACATCCAGCGCACCGACCCGCTCCTCGCTAAAGGCCGCGGCAAAGAACAAATAGGCCCGGCCCGACAAATCCAAAACCGCCCGCGCCAGTGCCTCGTCCATGGGCACGTAGCTGTGGCCGTAGCGCTGGATACCGGCCTTGTCGCCCAAGGCTTGGATGATAGCTTGGCCGAGGCAGATGCCCACGTCTTCCACGGTGTGGTGGGCATCCACCTGCAGGTCGCCGCGGCATTGGATCGCTAGGTCGCACAGGCTGTGCCGGGCAAAGGCGTGGAGCATGTGGTCGAAAAAGCCGAGGCCGGTGTCGGCACGACACTGGCCGCTGCCGTCGAGGCACAACCGCAACTCGATCTCGGTCTCGGTCGTCCGACGCACAATCTGTGCCGTGCGTTGATCTGCGCTCACGGTGCGGTTCTCTGTTGGCGGATGCGGACGGCTTGCGCGTGGGCCTCAAGGCCCTCGGCCTGCGCCATGCGGGCGATGTGCTCGGCTGTATGGGCCAAGCGCTCGGGAGTATAGGCGATGATGCTCGTCGTCTTGACGAAATCGACCCAACCCAACGACGAGGCGTAGCGGGCCGCGCCTTGCGTCGGCAGCACGTGATTGGTGCCGGCAAAGTAATCGCCGACCGGCTCGGTGGAAGCTGCGCCGAGGAACAGTGCGCCGCAGTGGCGAATGGCGTCAATCCAGCGCCACGGGTCGGCCACCTGCAATTCGGCGTGTTCCGGCGCTAGGCGGTTGAGCAACTCGATCCCCACTTCGAGGCTAGGCACCACGACAATCGCGCCGTATTCTTCTAGGGCACTATCTATAATTGAATGGCGCGGCAGAGCTTCTCGTTGCGCTTCGAGTTCCGCTTGTACGCGGTGCGCCAAGGCCGCGCAATCCGTGATGCACACGGCCGCCACCCCCCAGCCGTGCTCGGCTTGCGCCAATAAATCCGCGGCTACCCAACGCGGGTCGGCCCCTTCGTCGGCAAGCACCACAATTTCCGATGGACCGGGCAACAGCGCGATGCCCACCGCGCCGAAGACCTGCCGCTGTGCAGCCACCGTATAGGGAGAACCTGGGCCGACGATCTTGTGGACCGGCGGGATACTCTCCGTGCCATAGGCAAGGGCGGCCACGGCCTGCGCCCCGCCCACCGCGTACACCTCGTCAATACCCAACAGGCGCGCGGCAGCCGCAATTACTGGGGCGGGCCGGCCGGCCGCGACCGGCGGCGTGACCACGCAGAGCTGGTCCACGCCAGCCACCTGCGCGGGCACGGCCGTCATCAGCAGGCTCGAAAACAGGGGCACCTCGCCGGCCGGTACGCACAGCCCCACCCGCTCAATGGGCGCGATTTTCTTGCCCAGCACTACCCCTTCGCCGTCTTCGACAAACCAAGAGTTGAGTTTTTGCCGCTCGTGGAAGGCGCGGATATTGGCTACCGCCGCCTCCATAGAGACGCGCAAGCTCGGATCGAGCGCGGCCTCGGCCTCGGCGAGCACGGACGCCGGCACCCGCAACTGCCCGGGGCACGCCTCCACGCCATCGAAGCGCTGCGTCAGCGCACACAGCGCGGCATCGCCTTCTTCCCGCACCCGCCGTAAAATGTCCCTCACGGCGTCCTCGAGCTCGGGGTTGGATTCGGGGCGGCGAGCCAACAGGGCAGCCAGCGGGGCGGCCAGCGGCTCAGAGGGATAGGACGCAATGGGCACCATCAATACACGACCTTGTTGAGCGGGTATTCGATGATGCCTTCGGCCCCGAGCCGCTTGAGCTGGGGAATGAGCTCGCGCACCACGCGCTCGTCGGCGACGATTTCTAGCGCGACCCACTCGGAGTCCATCTGGCTGGAGACCGTGGGCGTGTGCAGAGCCGGCAGCCGGGCGATGACGCGGTCGAGCTGGGCGCGCGGCACGTTCATCTTGAGGCCGACCTTGTGCTCGGCTTCGAGCGCACCCTTGAGCAGCATCAGCAAATTCTCGGCCTTCTCCCGCTTCCAGCCATCGGCCCACGCGGCCTTGTTGGCGATCAAGCGCGGAGTCGATTCGCAGACCGTATCGACGATGCGCAGCCGGTTGGCCTTGAGCGATGCGCCCGTCTCGGTCGCCTCGACGACGGCGTCCACCAGCCCGGGAATGCCGGCCTTGACCTCGGTCGTGCCCCACGAAAACTCCACCTCGGCCTCCACGCCGCGCCCCTGCAAGAAGCGGCGCGTCACCCCGACCAACTCGCTGGCGATGCGGTGGCCCTGCAGGTCTTCGACGCATTGGATGGCGGAATCCTCGGGCACGGCAATGACCCAGCGCAAGGGCCGCGCCGTACTCTTGCTGTACGTTAGCTCGCCGATCTCGACTACATCGGCCGCGCTTTCGAGAATCCAGTCTCGGCCCGTCAGGCCCACATCGACGACGCCGCGCGCCACGTACTGGGCAATTTCCTGCGCCCGGAACATTAGGCCCGAAAGCTGAGGATCGTCGATGTCGGGCACGTACGAGCGCGACGCGAGCCGCACTCGATAGCCGGCGCGGACAAACAGGTCAAACGTGGACTCCTTCAAGCTCCCGGACGGGAAGCCGATCTTCAATTCCTTCATCTCGCTCCTTGCTCAGTTCATCGTCTCTGCTACTTGGGGGCTTAGCTTGTACAGAGCTTGCCGCGCCGCGATTTGGTCTTTTTCCGTGCCCTCCCGCATCAGCCGCTGCAAGTGCGGCACGGCCCGCGCATCGCCCACCACGGCGAGAGCATGCACGGCCTTGCTGCGGATGCTCTGGAGTTCGTCGGCGTCGAGGGCAACCAGCAGGGCCTCGTAGATGGCGTTGCGAGCGGGCCGGCGGAGCGGCGTACGGCCTATCTGGCCAAGGGCCTGCACGGCCACGTAGCGCACTTCGTCGGAGGGATCCAGCGACATGCGAATGACTTCTTCCACTGTGTCGCGGTACCCGTAGGCGCGCAGGCTCTGCAAGGCGGCGACCCGCCACTTGGGCTCGGGGGCGCGCAAGGCGCGGCGCACCACGCGAAAGGCCGAGTCGCTCAAGGCCGGCTCGGCTTCGTACGAATGGCACGAGCCGAGCGCACCGAGTACGTATTGGCGCACTTCTACCGTGGGATCGCGCACGTACTTGAGCAGCGGGGCGAGCGCGTCAGGCGAGCCGATCTGGCCCAGCGCCCACGCAGCAGCCGCTGCTACCCGCGGCGACTGGTCTTTCAGGGCCGCGACCAAAGTCGGCACGGCGCGTTCGTCCTTAAAGCGACCCAACAGGTGCATCACCTCAAACCGCACGCGGATGTAGCCGGAGTCGGCTTCCTCAATCAGCAGGGGAACGACCTCGTCGGCGTCGAAGCGGATGAGCTGGTTGGCGGCTTTGATGCGCTCGGCTTTTTGCTTGCTCTTGAGCTGGTGAATGTACTCTTCCGGCGAAGGGCCTCCACACCCGATGCCCAAGCCCGCGCACAGCAGCAAGGCCCAAAGGGCGAGTCGCGTACTGCTGCCAAATTTTTGTTTCTCAAAAAAAGTGCCGGCCATACCGCGTTCTCTATTCAGTGATTTAGATATGTATGGAAGCGTCTAAGGAGTTTGCGGAGGCTACCGTTTATTCAATTATATATGATATGGTACGTATTAAAATAAGGGCCACCCATAACGCCGTCCACCGCACTAGGCCCTCGTCTTTGACAATCTTCCTAGTGACTTTTATACTTTTCAACCCCTATTCCACAGGAGGTTCCCCGTGAACTTGGAACTCGTTTACTGCTCTGCTTGAGGCTACGAAAACAGAGCCGCCAGTTTGGCGGAACAGCTACTAGTCGCCTACAAGAAAGACATCGCCACCTTCTCGCTAGTGCCCTCAGACCGGGGGCGGTTTGAACTCAGCCTCGATGGCGAGCTGATCTTTTCCAAGCTGCAAGAAGGCCGCTTTCCCGACCGCGGCGAAGTCGAGTCCCGGCTCGACGACCGCCGCTAAGAGCTTGCCTACGTCTTTTACCATTGTATAGGAGGACCCGCTTTGAAGTACTGCCGCTTGCTCAGTCTCGCCCTCGCGCTTTTGAGCGCACCGGCCCTCGCCCAGTCGCCCGAAGCCCTCAACTTTTTCCGCACGGGCTACGACTTGGTCAAGAAGGGTAGCTTTCGCAACGCCGCCATCGAGCTAGAAAAGGCCGTGGCGGCCGATTCCTCCTACGGAAACGCCCACTACGTCCTCGGCATTTCCTACAAGGCCCTCAACGAGTACGACAAAGCCATCGGCAGCTTTACCGCGGCCCATGCCCTCGGCACCAAGTCGGAGCAGGCCGCTAAGGCACTGGGCCAGCTCTATCAAAAGGCCGCCCTCAACAGCTTTCGCCAAAAGAAATACCGCGAGTCCATCAACTATTTTACTAAAGCGCGCGACTTCAGCCCGCAAAGCGCCCAAGCCCTCTACGTGACGGGCCTTGCCCACAGTGGCTTGCACGAGAAAGACAAGGCCAAAGTGGCCTTTGCCGAGGCCATAGCAGCCGATCCCACCGACGCCAGACCCTACAATGCCCTCGGCGACATCCAGCGCCTCAGTGGCGACTACGGCAAATCCATCGTCACCTACCAGCGTTCCATAGAGGCCGACCCCACGTACATGGAATCATACGGCGACTTGGCGCGGGTGAAGTTCGATACTCAAGACCTAGAGAGCATCGTACCGCTTTTGCAAAAGGCCCTAAAGATCGACGACAAGTATGCCGAAGGGCACCGCTTGCTCGGCATTGCGCTCAACCAACTCGGCCGTTTCCAAGAGGCTATTGCCCCACTGAACAAAGCAGCCGCTCTAGACGACGCCTACTGCGAGACGTATTACCGGCTGAGCGAGGCTCACTACGGCATGGGCAACTTCCGCCAAGCCATTGAGTACAGCCGGCGCGCCACCAGTTGCCAAGCCGATTACCGAGCCGCCGAAGTGCTGCTGGGCGACGCACATTTTCAGTTAGGCCAATGGGAGGAAGCGCGGCGCTGGTACAACCTAGCGGTGAAAAGCAGCCGCTACAAGGACTACGCAGCGAGCAAACTCGCAGAGATCGACGAGCAGCCCCAATAGGCCGCAATGGCGCTGCTGTTGGCCTCGAACAACGCCGGCAAGCTCCGCGAAGTCCGCGCCCTGTTTGCCGATGTCGAGGTCGTTGCGCCGGCCGAACTCGGCTTACAGCTCTGTGTCGAGGAAACCGGCCAGACCTTTGCCGCCAACGCCCAGCTCAAGGCCCGCGCCTATGCAGCGGCCAGCGGCCAGATTGCCCTTGCCGACGACTCCGGGCTTGAGGTCAATGCCCTCGGCGGCGCACCCGGGCTCTACTCGGCCCGCTACGGCGGCCCCGACCTCGACGACGCCGGCCGCTGCCGGCTCTTGCTCGCTCAGCTTGCGCCCTATCCCGCGCCAGCGCAACGCCGCGCTAGGTTCCGCTGCGTCCTCTGCGCAGTAAGCCCCGACGGCCGCCAGTGCCAAGCCGAAGGCACGTGTGAAGGGCTAATCGCCCCGGCCCCAGCCGGGACCAACGGCTTTGGCTACGATCCAGTCTTTTTTGTGCCCGCCTACGCCAAGACCATGGCCCAGCTCGACCTGCAAATAAAAAATCGCCTCAGTCACCGCGCCCAAGCACTGGCGGCCATGCGCCCGCTCCTCGCCAGCACCTTTCCCGAACTCGCCCGCGCCTTTTGATGTTTGGTCCGTTTTCCCAATACGTCCGTCCCTATCGGGACCGCATCCTACTCGGTGCGCTCTGCATTGGGCTGGGACAAGCGGCGACGGCGCGCATCCCGCTACTGGTGGGCGATGCCGTCGATGCGGTTGCGGCGACGGATACCGCCTCCGGGGAAATCGAGACCTACGTCTTCTACATCGTCGCCTACGCCCTAGGCGTGGCTTTGTGCGGCTATGCCATGCGGATGCTGTTGGGCCGCGCTGCCAACCGCATCGAATACGACATCCGCACCGCCTATTTTGCCCACCTGCTCAAGCTGCCGCTCTCGTACTACCAGCAGCGCCGCACCGGCGACCTCATGGCGCGGGCGACCAACGATCTCCACTCTGTGCACATTTTTTGCGTCTATGGCATTCGCGGCATCGTCGATACCGCCTTGGGGCTGACCTTCACGCTCGCCTGTATGTGCCTGCTCGACTGGAAGTTGGCCCTGCTAGTGCTGCTGCCCATGCCGCTTTTTAGCGTCGTGATGATCCGCATCGCCGCGGTCATCAACACCCGCTACAAGGCCATCCAAGAATACTTCGGTCGGATCAGCACCTTCATCCAAGAAAATCTCTCCGGCATCCGCGTGGTCAGGGCCTACACCCAAGAGCCAGCGCAAAACGCCGCGTTCGACCGGCTCAACCTAACGTACCTCGAAAAAAACCGCGCCTACATCCTCACGCGCGCCAACTACCGGCCGCTCTCCTATGTCATCGCCTCGCTCTGCTTGGGGCTGAACTTGTGGCTGGGCGGGCGCACGGTCATCGACGGCGAACTCAGCTTGGGGACGTTCGTCGCCTTCAACGCCTACCTGACCCAACTCATCCGCCCGATCATGTACACCGGCTGGGTCATCGACCGCGCCCAGCGCGCCCTCGTGTCCATGCAGCGCATCAACGAGATCCTCGCGGTCGAACCTGAGATCCAAGACCACGCCCTGCCCCCGGCCAACCCGCGCCCAATCGCCGGGCACATCGCCTTCCGCAAGCTCAGTTTCTCCTACGGCAAGGAGCAAGTCCTACACCAGATTGATCTCGATATTCCCCCAGGCACGACCCTTGGGATCATCGGCCGGGTCGGCTCGGGCAAGACCACCCTAGCGCGCCTCGTGCCGCGCTTGATCCAAGCGGGGCCGGGGCAGCTATTCATCGACGGGGTGCCGATCGAGGAATGGCCCCTAGCGACCTTGCGCGACGCCATCGGCTACGTCCCGCAAAATCCCTTTCTATTTTCCAATACCCTCAACGCCAACATCGCCTACGGCGCGGACTCTGCGGCAGAGGCCCAGATCCGCGCCGCGGCCGAAAAGGCCCAACTCAAAAAGGACATCGACCAATTCGACGAGGGCTTCGACACCCTCATCGGCGAGCGCGGCGTCACCCTGTCCGGCGGCCAGAAGCAGCGCACGACCTTGGCCCGGGCACTCATTCGCCGCCCGCAGATTCTCATCCTCGACGACGCGCTCTCCGCGGTGGACACCCACACTGAGGAAGCTATCCTCGACCACTTGCACACCCTCATGCAGGGCCGCACCACCCTCATCATCGCCCACCGCATCTCGACCCTGCGCCACGCCGATTACATCGTCGTCTTAGAGGAAGGCCACATCGCCGAGCAGGGCACCCACGACGAGCTGGTCCGCAGCCGAGGCTTCTACGCCGAGCTGTACCAGCAGCAGCAGCTTAGCGCCGAGCTAGAAACGCTGTGAGCACCGAACTCAACAAAGAAGAAGAAATCCAAGAACGCGCCTTCAACTTGGGGCTGACGCTGCAACTTTTGGGGTATCTCAAACCCCACCGTGGGCAGATGGTTCTCGCCTTCGGCACCATCGCCCTCGCCGCCGGTACCGGACAAATCGGTCCCTATCTGACGCAGGTGGCTGTTGACGACTACATCGCCATCGGCGATTGGGTGGGGTTGCGGTGGATGATCGCAGCCTTCTTTGGCAGCGTCGCCGTGCAGTACGGTGCTCAATACGCCCAGACCTTGGTCACCGGCATGATCGGCCAGCGCGTCATGTACGACATGCGCCGCGACCTCTTCGCCCATCTGCAAAAGCTGCCGCTGCGCTACTTCGACCGCACGCCGCTGGGCCGGATTATGACCCGCACCACCAACGACATCGACGCCCTCAACGAGTTTTTCAGCGAGGGCATCGTCTCGGTCTTTATGGACCTTTTCACCCTGCTGGCCATCGCCGGCTTCATGGCCTATATCGACTTTGAGCTGGCCCTGATCTGCTGCACGGTAGTCCCGGTCATCGCCGTCTCGACCTTCTACCTCCAGGGCCTTGCCATGCGCGCCTATCGCGAGCTGCGCACGCGCCTAGCGAGGCTCAATGCCTATTTGCAGGAGAACATCACCGGCGTGGAGGTGGTCCAGCTCTTCAACCGCCAGCGACGCAATTTGCGCGACTTCGACGTCGAGCACCTGCCCTATCGCCGCGCCGAAGACCGCGAGATCTACTGCTATGCCCTCTTCTTCCCCTTCACCGAGTTCCTCGGCACCGTCGGCATGGCACTTATCTTATGGTACGGGGCCTCAGACGTGATCGACGGCCGCGTCGAGCTGGGGGTGCTGGTGGCCTTTCTCCAGTACATCCGCCGCTTCTTCCGCCCGATCATGGACATCTCCGACCGCTATGCCCTGTTGCAGAGCGCCATGGCCGCGTCCGAGCGCGTCTTCGAGTTGTTGGCCGTCCCCGGTGAACCCGCAGGCGGACCGCAGCGCAACCTGCCGGCGACGAGCCGCGGCGGCGCGATTGAATTCCGCAACGTGTTCTTTAAGTACGATCCAACGGCCGAAGACTGGATTCTCAAGGATGTCTCGTTTGAACTAAAGGCCGGGCAGAGCCTAGCATTGGTCGGGGCCACCGGCTCGGGCAAAACCACCATCGTCAGCCTCCTCTGCCGCTTCTACGACATCCAGCGCGGAGAAGTCCTCGTCGATGGCCGCGACGTGCGCCAGTGGCATGCGGCCGAATTGCGCCGCCGCATCAGCATCGTCCAGCAGGAGGTGTTCTTGTTTTCGGGGAATATCAGCGGCAACATCCGGCTCGGCGAGGCCGCCATCGACGACGCCCAAGTCGAGCGCGCCGCCCGCTACGTCAACGCCGCGCCCTTTATCGAACGCCTCTCCCAAGGCTATGCCCACGCCGTAGCCGAAGGCGGCTCGACCCTGTCGGCCGGACAGCGCCAGTTGTTGGCCTTTGCCCGCGCACTCGCCTTCGATCCGGAAATCCTCGTCCTCGACGAGGCCACCTCCAGCATCGACACCGAAACCGAACAGCTCATCCAAGACGCCATCGCCAAGCTGATGCACGAGCGCACTTCCATCGTCATCGCCCATCGCCTCTCTACCATCCGCAACGCCGACCAAATTTTGGTGATGCACCGCGGCGAGGTGCGCGAGCGGGGCCGCCACGAAGATCTGTTGCTTCAAGGCGGCATCTATGCGCGGCTCCACCGCCTCAACTACGGCCGGTCTTAGGCCGCCTCGTCCTGTGAGGCTTTCTCGCGCCGCACCGTCACCCCCTCCACGGCCTTCACCGCCTCGTCGCGCGTCTCCTTGGCCTGGCGCGCGATCAGACGCCGAGTGTCCTCGCCCTTGTGCGGGGCCAGCAAAACGCCTATGGCCGCGCCGACCGCGACGCCGGCCACAAAACCGGCCAAGAGGCACGTCGTACCGTTGGTTGAATGGCGCTTGGGGTAAACTTTTTCGTAGAACATACAAAGCTCCTTTAGTTATGAGTACATTTAATAAAAGAAAACCAAGTGTATTGAATAAAGCCAACGCAATTTTTATACTTTAAGGCTAAATCCCTCCTCCTTCCCCCGCCAACGCAGAGAGGACTTCTATGGCCCAAGTCCTGAGCACCTCTTCGCACAGCCTCAAAGAGTTTCGCATTCTGCCGGGGTACACCCCAACCGACGGCAACGCTCCCAACGCGTCGCTCAAAACCCGGCTCTGCCGCAAGGGAGACGACTTTCTCTATCTGCACGTGCCCTTCCTCAGCGCCGCCATGCAGGCCGTGACCGGCGGCGAGATGGCCATTGCCTTGGCCCAGCTAGGCGGCATCGGCATCCTGCCCGTCAGCCAGCCCATTGACGAGCAGTGCGCCAAGATCAGCCAAGTCAAGCGCTTCAAGGCCGGTTTTCAGACCGATATTCTCACCTTGGCCCCGGACCAACCCATCGCCGAGGTCGTCGAGACCATCCGCCGCACCGGCTATACGACCTTCCCGGTCACCGCCAGCGGCCAGTTCCACGACCAGCTCCTCGGCATCCTCACCGACAAGGACTTCGACGAGCGCCGCGACCTCGACTGCCGAGTTGCCTCCCGCATGAAAACCGACGTGCAGGCCGGTCGCGAAATAAGCGACCTCAAGGCCGCCAACGAACTGATGATCCGCTACGGCCGCGGCTTCTTGCCCATTCTATCCAAGGGAGGCGTACTGCAAGCGGTGGTCTTCAAAAAGGACCTCGACAAGCACCTGCGGCACCCCAACGAATCCATCGACGAAAAGAAGCGCCTGCTCGTCGGCGCGGCCGTCTCCACCCACCCAGAGGACCGCGAGCGGGCCGAAGCCCTCATCGCGCAAGAAGCGGACGTGCTCATCATCGACGCCTCCGACGGCCACACCGAGTACCAGCGGCAGATGATCCAATTCCTCAAGGAGCGCACCGACGCCCCGGTCATCGGCGGCAATGTCGTCACGGCCGAGGGATTTCGCTTCTTGGCCGCGGCCGGCGCCGACGCCATCAAAGTCGGCATGGGGGTCGGCTCGGGCTGCATTACTCAGGAAGTCAAGGCCACGGGCCGCGGCCAAGGCTCGGCCTTGATGGAAATCAGCGCGGCGCGCAACCAGTGGCAGCAGGATTGCAACGCCTACTTGCCCATCGTCGCCGACGGCGGCATTTCAGGCCCGGCCGAGATCGCCGTGGCCGTAGCCTTGGGCGCCAACGCCGTGATGATGGGGCACTTTTTCGCCGGCTACACCGAGAGCCAAGGCAACCTCGTGCGCACGGCGGCCGGCGACATCGTCAAAGAGTACTGGATGGAAGGCTCGCTGCGCGCCCACAACATGCGGCGCTATGTGCAGACGCGAGAGCACTTCTTCGAGGAGGGCATCTCCGGCTACGTGCCCCACATCGGCTCGATTCACGACAAACTGCCAATCCGCATCCAGATGCTGCGCGCCACCCTCGCCACGGCCGGTTGCCGCACCATCGACGAGCTGCACGAAAAGGCCGTGCTCGAAATGCAGTCGCCCACCGCGCTGATGGACAGCCAGATCCACGACATCGTCCCCACCCCAACCGACCAACAGATCCTCTAAATCATGCACCTACTAATTACCAACGCCGCCACCTCGCTCGGCCAAGCCCTAGCCGCCCGCCTCTGCGACGCCCACCAACTGCGCCTGACTGACCCTGAGCTTGGGGTCGGGATCCAGAGCGATCTGGACCACGGCCCAGCGACTGATGCGCTCGTCAAAGACATCGACGCCATCGTCCACCTCGCCTATGCGCCGCGGGCGGGCGACGGCGAGACCACTTGGCTGGACCGCAATACGCGCTGCACGTACAACCTTCTCTGGGCCGCGGCCGCGGCGGAGGTCAAACACACCATCCTCTTGAGCACCCTCGACCTTTTCGCCCCCTATGAAGAAGACCTCACCGTTGACGAAACTTGGAAGCCGCTGCCCTCCTGCGCGCCGGCCGTTCTCGGCTCCCACCTAGCCGAGTTTACTGCCCGCGAATTTGCCCACAGCCACGCGCTCCACATCACCATTGCCCGCCTTGGCCACCTAGTCCACGCCGCCGAGGTCGCCGACCAGCCCTACGATCCAATGTGGCTCGATGAGCGCGACGCCGCCCAAGCCGTGGCCCAGATTGTGCGAAAGGGGTCCTCCAGCCAGTACCGCGCCATCCACCTCCAGTCCGCTGGGGCACGCGCCCGCTTCTCCACCGAGCACGCCAAGAGCCACCTAACATTCACCCCCCAATACAACTTTGAGGCCAACCCATGAAAATTTTGCTCCTAGGTGGCAACGGCTTTCTCGGCCCGCATGTGGTCAAACAGCTCCAAGATACCTACGAGCTGCGCATCACCGACATCGTGCCCATCGATAGTCCGCACGAGACCATGCAGGTGGACGTCTCCGACCTCGACCAAGTGCGCCGCGCCACCGAGGGCACCGATGTAACCATCAACTGCTCGGTACTGCGCCCCGACCGCAAGATCGCCTTCGACGTCAACTCCACCGGCACGTACAACGGCATCCTCGCCGCCGTCGAGAACGGCCACACCCGCTTCGTCAACACCGGTCCCCACTTCACCCAAGTCGGCCCCTCCTACGAGCACTACGACTTCGACATCAACGAGGAAGTCCCCCTGCATTCGGGTGTCAACCTCTACGCTCACACCAAATCGCTCGGTCAAGAGATTTGCCGCGTATTCGTCGCCAACCACCCCATCCACGTACTGACCACCCTCTTTTTGAGCTTCCGCGAGGCCGAGCCGCCAGCCGAGCAACTCGGCAGCGGCACCAATCCCTTTTCCGTCACCTTTGCCGATGCCGCCCGCGCCCTGCAAAAGTGCTTGGAGGTGGACTTGGCGTCCCTGCCTTCGCGCTGCGAGATTTTTCACATCACCACGGACACGCCTCACGACCGCTACAGCAACGCCAAGGCCCGGCGCCTGCTGGGCTGGGTGCCACAGGATTTGCTCGAAGGCTACTGGCGCAAGCCGCAAGGCTAGCCGCGCAGTCTCCATGCCCACGGCCTCCGCACAGATATTCGACGGCTTAGGCCATCCGCTCCGCGGCGACAACCTGCCTCTGCCCGACTCCCTCGCCCCCGGTGAAGTACTCCGGCCAGAGCTGACCGGCGAGCAGATCATCCGCAAGTGCCTGACGATCCGCGGCGTCCACAACTACAGCCCGTGCCATCTCCACGAGGCGCTCGCCTTTCTCGCCCGAACGGCCGACCGCTATCCGTATCCGTCGCTGGTCAGCAACCCCTTTGCCATCGCCTCGGCCGAAACCCGTCAGTACATCCGCGTCGCCATTGGCCCCAACGCATGATCCAAGTCAATGACCGCGGCTATCGCCCGCACGAGAAAGCCATCGTCGGCATCTGCCTCGATGGCTGCGCCCAAGCCTACCTCGACGCAGCCGCCTCACAGATGCCCAATCTCCGTGCGATCATAGCGCGCGGCGTCCACGGCCAAGTCCACACCGCGATCCCCTCTTTCACCAATCCCAACAACGTCGCCATCATCACCGGTGCGCCGCCGGCCATAAACGGCATTCCCGGCAATTTCTACTACGACCTAGACGCTGCTGAGGAAGTGATGATGAACGACCCCCGCTTCCTGCGCGCCCCGACGATCCTCGCCGCCTTCCATCAAGCCGGCCAACAAGTCGCTGCTATCACCACCAAAGACAAGTTGCGCCTGCTCTTGGCCCACGGCTGGCAAGGCATCAATTTCTCCGTGGAAAAAGCGCACGAAGCCGCGCCGGCCACTCACGGCATCGCCGATGTCCTCGCCCTAGTCGGGCGGGAAAATCCCGGCATTTACGATCCCGAAGCCAGCGTGTACTGCATCGAGGCCGGCGCGCGTTTGCTCGAGCACCACGACCTCGACTTGCTCTACCTTTCGACCACCGATTTCGTCCAGCACAAGTGGGCACCCGGCGAGCCGGAAGCCAACGCTTTCTACGCTCGCCTCGATCTCTTTATCGGCGCACTCGACGCCAAGGACATTATCTTGGGCATTACTGCCGATCACGGCATGAACGCCAAAACCAACGCCGATGGCTCGCCCAAGGTGCAGTTTATCGAGACCCAACTCGTCGCAGCCGGCATCGCCGAAGTTAGGGTCATCCTGCCCATCACCGACCCCTATGTCGTCCACCACGGCGCGTTAGGCTCCTACGCCACCGTCTATCTCGACGACGAGCACATCGCACAAGCCACTGCGGTCCTCCGCGCTATCCCCGGAGTCGAAAAGGTGCTCAGCCGCGAGCAAGCGGCCGCTACCTACCAACTCCCCTCTGACCGCATCGGCGAACTAGTCGTCCTCGCCGACCAAGATACCGTCCTCGGCCGCACCCCCGACTGGCACGAACTCGCCGCTGTCGCCGAGGGCCTGCGCTCGCACGGCGGTCTGCACGAAGGCGTGGTGCCCATGATCTGCAACAGGCCGCTAACCGACGAATACGCCGAGTTATTGGCCTCGGGCCAAGCGCGCAACTGGGATCTTTTCGACTTTCTGTGCAATGGAGTCCTAGCCTGATGCATCCCGACCAAGCCGCTTTCATCGCCGAGCCTGCCTGCGGCGCAACCATCGTCAACGGCCTTGGCGGCAACGGCATGACCACCGCTTTCGGGCTGGCCGAGGAGGTCTTCGCCGAGTGGGAGTAAGCAAATGAGCCTCAAAGAGCGCGTCTATCGCTTTATCGAGCCAGACTATGAGCAGGGGCGCATCGTCGATGTGGCCATCATCGTCCTGATCCTGCTCAACATCGTCGCCCTGCTCCTCGAAACCGTCGAGCCGATCTACAACCTCAATCGCGCCGCGTTTGAACTTTTTGAGGATTTTTCGCTGGCCGTGTTCACGCTTGAATACGTGGTACGCCTGTGGGCCATTACCGCCAATCCGCGGTTTTCGCGGCCCGTGACCGGGCGCATCCGCTTTGCCTTCACGCCCCTCGCCATCATCGATCTGGTGGCCATTCTTCCTTTATTACTACCGCCCCCGACCGTGGATGCGCGCTTTATCCGCGTGATACGCGTCCTGCGGATTTTCCGCGTCCTCAAGCTGGTGCGCTACTTCCGCGCCCTGCGCTTGCTCGGCCAAGTCATCTCCGAGCGCAAAGAAGAGCTTGTTAGCATCTTCTTAGTGCTGCTGATCCTATTGGCCCTCTCCTCGTCGCTGATGTACTTCGTCGAGCACGAGGACCAGCCCGAGGTCTTTACCAGCATCCCGGCCACCATGTGGTGGAGCATCGTCACCTTGACGACGGTCGGCTACGGCGACACCTATCCGATCACCGCCCTCGGCCAGACCATCGCCGCCATCATCGCCATCTTGGGGATCGGCATGTTCGCGCTGCCGGCCGGCATTCTCGGCGCGGGATTTGTGGAGGCCCTAGCGGCTCATCGGTCAGAAGACCCGGAGCGCCGCTGTCCGCATTGCGGCGGGCGACTCACATAAAAAAGCGGCCGAGGCAAAAGCCCCAGCCGCTTCTCTTAATCATCTATCTTTCGCTCAGACTCATCGTTTCCATCCTCAAGCGAGCGGCAGTTCCACCCGCCGCCCTTCGGCCATGCTGATCTGCACGGCCTCGGTAAATTCCATGTATTTGACGCCGTCGGCAAAGCTCGTGTGAGTAACGGGCCGGCCGTCGCGGATGGCGGCGACAAAGTCCTCTTCCACCTGCCAGCCATTGCGCGGATGCTCGGGGATGGCGAAGGGCTGGTACTCGTCGTCGCCCTCGCCGGCCGTCCATATCCCACTCTCGTCCATCTTAAACGAGCCTTTGGTTCCGTAAAAGGCAAAGCCAAAGGAAGGGCCTAAGCGTGCGACGCTGCTCAAGTGATAGACCGCGGTCGCGCCGCTTTCCAGCTCGGCGACGATGCCCAAGCTCTCCGGCACGTCGGCCGAAGCTTGCTCCCCGGTCTCCTCGTCGAGCCGCTCGGTCGTAAACGTCTTGCCATAGGCTATCACGGCCTTTTCGTGCCCGGCATAGCGGCGCACGGTCTCGTTGCCAATGCCCATTACCATGATGTTGTTGCCCGAAAGATCGCGGCGCTGCCGCCAGTGCAGCGGCGCGTCCGGGTCGTAGCCGCCAGAGAGGCCGGTGAAGTGAATTTCCAACAGGTCGCCGAAAAAACCGCTGTGCAGCTTGTCGAGCAAGATCGGCTCGGCCGACAAATAGAAGGGGGCCGGCACAATCATTGCCACCTTGTCGGTCTGCTGCGAGGCCGCGTACATCTGCCGTGCCTCGGCCAAATTCATGCACATCCGCGCCTCGGTCAGCACGTGCTTGTCCGCGTCGAGCCCGGCCAGCGTCATCGGGCAGTGCATATAGGGCCAAGTACCAATGCAGATCGCATCGACATCATCGCTTGCGATCAGTGCTCGCCAGTCCTCAAAGACCTGCGGGATCCCGTACTCGTCGGCGATCCTTTGGCCCGACGCGCGCGAGCGGTTGCAGACAGCGGTTATTTCAACTCCGTCAATGCCTTGGAAACCAGGGATGTGCTGTAGGCGGGTATTGGCCCCCGCGCCGATTAGTCCTATGCGAAGCGTCATGGCAGTTTTCCTCCTAAGGGTTTGTAGTCCTATGGCAATCCTGAATGCCTTGAAAAGTTCGAGCGGCTGATCCTCTCGTCAACAATCTACAAGGGCTGTTCTGCGTCCATCTGCGGATAAAGATGTAGGATGGCTATATCGCGAATTGGCATGGCCTAAGCTAGCCGCCCCCTTCGCCCCTGTCAACGCCACTCGTAGAGCGACTTCCGCGCCAGCCGGTATTCATCGGCGGGTCGGTCAATCGCCGTCGCCCCGCCCGAGGCTACCTCAATTAGGCGGGGGCACACCGGCTCGTACGCGGCCCTAGGCGCCACCGCCCCCTTGGCCACCAAGATCCGCTGCTGCTCGGGCTGGATCCCGGCGCAGGTAATCTGGTGGATGCTGTTGGGACAGGCGCGCTCGCTGTTGAGCAAGAGCAGTCCTTTGCCGACTTGTACAACCGCGGTCGGCCCTTGGTCGAAATAGCGGCCCCCACCGTGCCGGCGCTCGCGCTCTTCGTACGAACCGTCGTGCAGCGTCCGCACCCGGCCGGCGATCTCCAAGGTCGGCCCGTGCATGTCGTCGGTCTTGCCGCCCACGCGGAGCTGGACCTGTCCGCCGACGCCGGCCGCAAAGCACCCCTGCGCGCTTTCGGCGTCCCAGACCGACGCGACCCAGCCGTCCGCTTCCTGAGCGAGCAATTGCTCCAACACAAACGTCGAGTCGCCTGACGAGCCGCCGCCGATGTTGTCGCCCATGTCGAGCAGGCACACGGGTGTCTCCTCGCTGGCCACGGCCAACCGCACAGCCTCGGCCGGCCCGGGCACTGAGGCCCTTAGCTGGTCGCGGCTGGCCCACATTTGCTCGCCCAACCGCACAGCCTCGCGCCGCGCCCTTTCTTCGTCCCCGTCGGCAATCACCACCACCGACGGCCCCATATAGGGCACATCCGCGTACTGGTAGCCCCCGGCGATGCTACACCCGAGGATCCCCGCTTGGGACTCCAACTCAATCGCCGCCTGCATCAGCGGCTGCATGGGCGCGACGCTCGTGTTGTGGAAGTAGATGTTGAAGAGTACCTCTGGTTTGACCAACGCCATCTTGGGCTGCACCTCGCCCCGAATTTGCCGCGTCAGAATGGAGGCGGCCTGCAAGCCTCGTTCCCGCTGGTCAATGTGGGGGTTAGCCTTGTAGATGATTAAGGAATCGGCCGCAGCCACCAGTTCTGGGGGCACGTTGGCGTGGTAGTCGTGGGTCACGGCGATGGGCAAGTCGCCCATCAGCGCACGCACCCGGCGCACGGTCTCGCCGTCGGCTTGGGGGAATCCCTCGGCGACCATGGCTCCGTGCAGTGCCAAGAGCACCCCGTCGAGCTTGGGGGCCGCCTCAAGTCCGCTGAGGATGCGCCCGACAAAGTGCTCGTACGCGGCCGCGGTCACCGGGCCGCCCGGGGTCGCCACAGCCGCTAGGAGCGGATAGAGTTCATAGCCGAACTGCTCGGCCCCGGCGATATAGCCGGCAATCTCGTGGAAGGTTCCCTCGTACTGGCCGATCGCGGCCGCGCCTTCGCAGACTCCGAAATCCTTCAATTGCGTCGGCTGCGAATAGAACGAATTCGACTCGTGGGAAAAACCTGCTATTGCAATGCGCATTAGTCACCCCTTTCTAGCGAACAGATTGCTCCGTTGCTTTGCTTACAGTAGAATTTAGTGGTCGCTCAACGTCATTTTCGCGCTTCACCGCGCCTTTCGGCGTGCCATCGAGAAAAAATCAAAAAATAATGGCCAATTCTTTCCCAAACGCTTTATGAACCGTTGGCAAAAGATATTCACCTATAAAAAGACCAAGCGCCTGACGCAAATGGTCGCCTGCGGCGGCTGAGCTTCCAAGCTGCGCCCGGACCAGTTGCGGCGCGCCCTGGCAGGTCTGCCAGCAAACAGTGATCCCAATCTGCTGGTCGGCTTCAATCTCGCCGACGACGCCGGCGTCTATCGCCTCAGCGACAGCGAGGCCCTCGTGCAGACCGTCGATTTCTTCACTCCCATCATCGACGACCCCTACACCTTCGGAGCCATCGCCGCGGCCAACGCGCTCAGCGACGTGTACGCCATGGGCGGGCAACCGCTCACCGCGCTCAATATCGTCGGTTTCCCCGCCAACGAACTCGATTCAGCGATACTCAACCAGATCCTCCTCGGCGGCCAGTCCAAGGCTGCCGAGGCCGGCTGCACCCTCGTCGGCGGGCACACCGTGCAAGACCCGGAGCTCAAGTACGGCCTCGCCGTCACCGGCCTCGTCCACCCCGACCGCATCTACACCAATGCCGGCGCCCAGCCCGGCGACCGCCTCATCCTCACCAAGAAACTGGGCACCGGGCTGATCGCCAACGCCTTCAAGGCCAGTCACCTCGCCGAAGCCGACCTCGCCGAGGCGGTTGCCTCCATGACCGCGCTCAACAAGGCTGCCGCCGAAATCCTGCCCGCCTTTGCCGTCCACGCCGTCACCGACGTCACCGGCTTCGGCCTTTTGGGACACGCCGCCGAAATGGCCCAAGCCAGCCAGACGGGTTTGGTTTTTCACGCGGCCCAAGTCCCGGCCTTGGCTCTCAGTCTAACGCTAGCCGCCAACGGCCTCAAAGGCGGCGCCCGCGACAACCAACTCTTTCTCGCACCGAAAGTAGCGATCGCAGAGGGCGTCGATCCAGCCCGCGCCAATCTCCTCTTCGACGCCCAGACCTCCGGCGGCCTGCTCATCGCCGTGGCCGAAGCCGAGGCCGCAGCCCTCCTCGAGGCCCTCCACCAAAGCGGAGTGGAGGCCGCCGCGCTCGTCGGCGAGGTGACTGAAAAAAACCCTAGCTGCATTCGCGTCGAGCCGTGATCGCACCCGCGCCAACCCTTCGTCGCGGCCCAAATCTAACGCCGAGCAGGGTCCGGCACCCTCCGCCAGCACTACTGCGGAGGGTGGACGCCCGAACCTGAGCCACTACCCGAGCCAGATTCCCTTGCTTAGGAACGAGAGAATGCCGTTTATTCTTCCTGATCCGCAGGCTTGCAACGGTTCCAAAACGTTGCGCCATACTCAAAACATTTCACGGGAGGGACAAAATGACTTCCAACCAGTACTGGTGGCCGGATCAGTTGAACCTGAAGGTTCTCCGCCAGAATTCTCCCCTGTCCGATCCGCTGGGCAAGGATTTCGACTACGCTGAGGCGGTTAAGACCCTTGACGTCGATGCACTTAAAAAGGACATCGAAGAGGTGATGACCACCTCGCAAGACTGGTGGCCAGCCGACTACGGCCACTATGGGCCTCTCTTCATCCGCATGACATGGCACGCCGCAGGCACGTACCGCATCAGTGACGGTCGGGGTGGTGGAGGCTCCGGCCACCAACGCTTTGCGCCCCTCAATAGCTGGCCCGACAACGCGAGCCTGGACAAGGCGCGCCGCTTGCTCTGGCCGATCAAGCAGAAGTACGGCCGGAAGCTGTCCTGGGCCGACCTGCTCATCTTCACCGGCAACTGCGCTCTGGAGTCGATGGGGTTCAAGACCTTTGGTTTCGCCTTCGGACGCCCGGACGTCTGGGAGGCTGACGAGACTGACTGGGGGTCTGAGGGCACCTGGCTTGGAGACGAGCGCCACAGCGACGACGGAGAACTCCAGGGACCCCTTGGTGCCGACCACATGGGCCTGATTTACGTGAACCCGGAGGGCCCCAACGGCAACCCAGACCCGCTCGCTGCAGCAAAATACATTCGCAATACGTTCAAACGCATGGCGATGAATGACGAGGAGACGGTCGCGCTTATTGCCGGCGGACACACGTTTGGCAAAGCACATGGTGCTGCCGCTGAGGACAATGTCGGTCCCGAACCGGAGGGGGCCAGCATAGAGGAGCAAGGCCTCGGCTGGAGGAACAGCTTCGGCAGCGGCAAAGGCAGCGATACGGTCACTAGCGGCTTGGAAGGCGCTTGGACCAATAACCCAGTGAAGTGGGACAACAACTTCATGGAGAATTTGCACGCCTACGATTGGGAGCTGACGAAAAGTCCAGCTAATAAATCGCAATATGCTCCCAAGAATGCCGCTGAAGTAGCCACCGTGCCGGACGCGCGCGATCCGTCTAAAAAGCACGCCCCCATGATGCTCACCACGGACCTTTCACTGAGGATGGACCCGGACTATGCACCGATTGCAAAGCGTTTCCTCGAGAGCCCAGCGGCTCTTGAAGACGCCTTCGCCAAGGCGTGGTTCAAGCTGATCCACCGCGACATGGGGCCCCGCAGCCGGTATCTCGGCCCCCTAGTTCCCACAAAGCCGCTGTTGTGGCAAGAC
The DNA here is from genome assembly GCA_958295495.1 of uncultured Latescibacterota bacterium. Lineage (GTDB taxonomy): Bacteria > Latescibacterota > UBA2968 > UBA8231 > UBA8231. The sequence continues at coordinate 2,558,029 of OY282352.1, read as the reverse complement.
CCTGTCCCCGACGTGGATCACGAGTTGCTCGGAAAGCAGGACATCGCCGACCTCAAGGCGCAGGTCCTCGCCTCCGAATTGTCCGTTTCCCAACTGGTCTCGACCGCTTGGGCGGCGGCGGCATCGTACCGCGGCACCGACAAACGCGGTGGCGCGAACGGAGCGCGCATCCGCCTCGCACCGCAAAAGGACTGGGAAGTAAACAACCCAGCCGAGCTCAACGAGGTGCTGCAGGCGCTGGAGCAAATCCAAACGGAGTTCAACAGCTCGCAGACCGGCGGGAAGCGGGTCTCCTTCGCAGACCTGATCGTCTTGGCTGGGGGCGCAGGCGTTGAGCAGGCTGCCCAGAACGCCGGTCATAACGTGCAGGTCCCCTTTACCCCGGGGCGCACGGACGCGTTGCAGGAGTGGACCGACGTGGAGTCGTTTGCCGTGCTCGAACCCACCGCAGACGGGTTCCGCAACTACCTCCAAGCAGGGCAGGAAGGTACACCGGAGGACCTGCTGGTGGAGCGAGCCTGCATGCTCACGCTCACCGCTCCCGAGATGACCGTGCTCGTTGGCGGCCTGCGCGTCTTGAATGCGAACACCGGGCAGTCTGAACGCGGAGTGTTCACCGATCGGCCAGGGGCGTTGACCAATGACTTCTTCGTGAATCTGCTCGACATGAACACCGAGTGGAACGCGACCTCCACATCGCAGGACGCGTTCGAGGGACGCGATCGTCAGACCGGTGAGCTCAAGTGGACCGGCACCAGGGTGGACCTCGCCTTCGGTTCAAACTCCGAGCTCCGATCCATCGCGGAAGTTTACGGATGTGACGATGCGCAGCAAGTGTTCGTGCGCGACTTCGTGGACGCGTGGGACAAGGTGATGAATCTCGATCGCTTCGACCTAGCGTAATCTCAGCGGGTGCTCGTAACGGTGGTCGCCTGAGCGTCTGAGGAGTTGAGGTTTAGGGGCATCAGGCGACAAACATCGCTCTAGAACGCGGTTGGGGGCGTGCCAGCGAGTCCAGCGAGCATCCCGCGGGCCCACGAAGTTTGGAGGGAGTTGGTGGAGCTGAGGGGACTCGAACCCCTGACCCCCTGCTTGCAAAGCAGGTATTCTCCCAAGGGTGTTTCGCGTCGGCGCACTGGTAGATACGCCCAGAAGAAGTCCTCGGCGACGACTTCCTCCATTCTCGATAAGTCGAAACGCGCTTCCTCTCGCCACAATTCTTCTTCCAAGCGCTTAGGCAGTAAGTTCAGTCTCCCTCGATGATTGGTCCTCTGTGTAGGCACCGCGGTTTTAGTGCCTTCTGGCCCCGCCAATCGCCCCTAAAACCCCCATGCCGCATAACGGGTTCGGGATAGCTGAACTCACTATGGTGTGCGGCCGGCTCCGCTGCTATTCGGTAGCGCGAAGAGTTGCGGTATTATATTCATTCACGGGCGATTGCCTAACTCATCCAAAACGCGGAATTCTTTGGCGGCCCCAAGGTCGCGCTCTTCAAGTCCCACTATGGCCCATCGTCCCCGCATCCTCTTCCTCGCCCGCCGCTACCCGCCCACCATCGGCGGCATCCAGACCCATTGTCACGCGCTCTATACCCGGCTGGCCGATCAAGCCCACGTCCGCCTCGTCGCCCTAGGCCGCCAATCGCTTTGGCACCTGACTTGGTTCCTCCCCTATTGCTTTGTGGTCGCCTTTTGGGCCGTGCTCTGCCGCCGCGTCAATGCCGTGTACTTCGCCGACGGAGTCGCCGCAACGCTGGCTCCGCTCTTGCGCCCTTTGGGCCCGGCGCGATTCGTCACCACTGTCTATGGCCTCGAAATGACCTACAAAAATCCCCTCGCACGCGCGCTGATGCACTGGGGAGTCCGCGCCTGCGACAAGGTCGTCGTCATCAGCGAACACAGCCGTCGCATTACCGCGGCGAGCGGCGTCCCCGAGGCCAAGTTGGAAATCATCTATCTAGGGGTTGAGCCGCTGGAGTTGGCACCAGACGAGTTAGCAGCAGTCCGAGCGCGCTTTGAGCAGGAACACGGGCTGCGCTTTGGCCAAGACCGCATCCTGCTGCTTTTCGGTCGCCAAGTCCCCCGCAAGGGCATGGTCGAATTTTTGGCAAGGGGAATGCCCCTGCTCGACGCGGGTATTCGCCTCTTGATCTGCGGTCCTCCTGCAAGCGAAACCGCGCGCTTGGAGGTGCTCCGCCGCGAACTGGGCTTGGAGGCCCGCGTCGTCCTGCTCGGGCCAATCCCCGACGATGTGCTGGCCATGCTGCGCACCAGTTGCGATCTTTTCCTCATGCCCAACCTCCACATCCCCGGCGATGTCGAAGGCTTCGGCCAGACCCAACTCGAATGTATGTACGCCGGCACCCCAGCCGTGGCCTTTGCCGTCGATGCCCTGACCGAGAGCGTACGCGAAGGTGGATTTCTCGTTGACCCAGAGGACTACCCGGCCTTCGTCGCGCAGATTCATCGCTTTCTCGCTCTCGGCCCGGCGGAGCGCGCCGATCTAGCCCGCCAGTGCCGCGCCTACGTGCGACGCGAATACTCTCGGGAAAGAATCGCCGCCCAATACATGGGCCTTTTTATCGGAAGGATCTAAACGACATGCACTTTACCGAACTCGACACCCCCGCCCTCTGCGTCGATCTCGACGTGCTAGAGAAAAACATCCGCGACTTGCAAAGCACCTGCAACCGGCTCGAAATTGGCCTGCGCGTCCACACCAAGACCCACAAGACGCCGGCCATTGCGCGCCTGCAAGTCGCCGCGGGGGCCATTGGCATCGTCAGCCAGAAGCTCGGGGAGGCCGAGGCCATGGCCGACGGAGGCATTCAAGACATCCTGATTCCCTACAACATCGTCGGCCAGCCCAAGCTAGCCCGCCTGACGCGCCTGATCCAAAGCGGCCAGAGCACCCTGACGCTCGCTGCCGACTCCGCGGCCACCGTTGACGGGCTGTCCGAGGCCGCCACGGCCGCCGGTTGCCGCATCCGCGTAATCATCGAGATGGACACCGGCGGTGGCCGCGTCGGCACCCAATCGCCCGCCGCCACCCTCGCGCTGGCCCAGCACATCGACCAGCTTCCGGGGCTGGACTTTACCGGCGTTATGACCTATCCCAGCAGCGAACGCGCCCGCCCCTTCCTCGACGAGGTGCGCGAAGGGGCGCACAAAAGCGGCCTGCCGCTGCACATCATCAGCGGCGGCGGCACTGGCAGCGAAGCCATCTCCAAGTCCCTCGGCTGCACCGAGACCCGCATCGGCTCGTACGCCTATGAGGGCATGACCCGGGTGGGCGAGCGCGCAGACCTCGACCCTGCCCGCTGCCCGTTGCGCTTGGTCGTCACCGTGGTCAGCACCTCCCGCCCGGGGCAAGCCATCGTCGATGCCGGTCAGAAGGCCTTCACCAGCTACCCGCCGACCCCCTATGGCTACTGCATCGAGCATCCCGAACTTTTTATCAAAGGCATGTCCGTCGAGCACGGCCACGTCGATACCACCGCCGCAGATCGTCCAGTCGGGGTAGGCGATATCTTCTCCTTCATCCCTCTGCACGGCGGAATGACCACCAACCTCCACGACCGCCTCTTCGCCCTCCGCAACGGCGAGGTCGTCGAAGAATGGCAAGTCGCCGGCCGAGGCCGCGCCCAGTAGGGGCAGCCCTCGTGGGTGCCCTCCACCAACTTAGAAGCCCTTTTCCACACCGGAAGGACGCCATGGAAATCCAACCCCAACCGCAGATATTCGATGTCGATGAGCAAAACTTTGAAGAGCTGGTCCTCCAAGGCTCGCAGGAGCGCGTCATCGTCGTCGATTTTTGGGCCCCTTGGTGCGGCCCCTGCAAGACCTTAGGCCCCATCCTCGAAGACGTCGTCGCGGCACTTGGCCCCGGCGTGGCTCTGGCCAAGATCAACGTCGATGAAAACCAGCAGCTCGCCATGGACTTTCGGGTCCAAGGCATCCCCGCGGTCAAAATCGTCAAGGGCGGCCAACTAGCCCAAGAATTCACCGGCGCTCTGCCGAGGGAGCAGATCGAGGCCATTCTCCGGCCCTTGGTCCCCGACGCTTCCATTCCCGAAGCCCAAGCACTTGACGAAGCCGACGACTTAGCGGCCATCGGTGACCTCGACGGGGCCGTACGCCAGTACGAGGACGTACTTGAAGAAAATCCCACCGACGGCCCCGCCCTCCTCGGCCTAGCGAAGATCCACCTGCAGCAGGGCCGCTTTGAGACCGTGCAGGAACTGGTCAATCTCGTCGAAGAAGACACCCCCGAACACCCACAGGCCCAAGCACTGCTCACCCAAATCGAGTTTGCCCACCATTGCCAGCAGGCCGGCGGCCGCGCCGCCTGCGCCCAGCGAGTGCTCGGCCAGCCAGACGACCAAGAGGCCCGCTACCTTTTGGCCTGTTGCGCGGCTTCCGAAGGCGACTACGAAACCGCGTTGCAGGAGTGGCTACAGGTCGTGGGGAAAAAACCGCACGCCGACCAAGCCAAGGACGCTATGGTCGCCGTTTTCCATCTACTCGGCCGCGACAATCCGCTGGTGGCCTCCTACCAGCGCAAGCTCTACCAAGCCCTGTACTGAGAACGCCATGCAGATTACCCGCCTTGAACGCACCGTCTGTTGCGTGCCCTTTCTCCCGGGGATCCTGCCCCCGCCCGAATACGACGAGCCTGCGCCCGGCTATCCCGAGCCCCTCTCGGCGCGGCGTCAAGACATCCTCAGGATTCACACCGACCAAGGACTAACCGGCCTCGGCATGAGCGGACCGTACTACGGCGACCGCGCAGAGCAACCGCCCGATTTGATCGGCAAAGACCCCAACACCTTTGAGCCACGCACTTTGCGCGGCGGTGGCTGGAACATCGCCCTCCTCGACTTGCTCGGCAAAACGATCGGCTGGCCACTGTGCCGCATGTTCGGCGGCAAGCTGCAGGATAAGGTGCTGGTTGACTACTGGATCGGGCGGATGAGCACCACGGATACCGCCCGCGCGGCCCAACGCGCCGCCGAACTGGGTTTCCACGGCATCAAGATGAAGTGCAAGTGGGAGGATGCCAATATGGAGGATCGGGTCCGCGCCACCCTCGAAATCGCGCCGCACCTGCGGGTGGTGCTAGACCCCAACGAGCGCTTCTACAATCTCAAAAACGCGCTCGACCTAGCCCGTTGTCTCGACGGACTCGACGTGGTCTTTGAAGATCCCTTCCCCAAAACCGATCTCAACGAATATCGCCGCCTCAAGGAAGAGACCAGCGTCCTCGTCGCCCCGCACTTCCAGAACCCCGGTCAGATCATCGACGCAGTGCATCTCAAAGCAATTGACGCCTTCAACATCGCCCCCTCGGATTGGGACTTCCTCGACATGGCCCGCATCGCCGCAAGCGGAGACATCCCCGTGTGGCAAGCCTCCAATGTCGATTTAGGGATTTTCGACGTCTTCCGTCTCCACGCTTCGGCCGCCGCGCCCAACTGCACCTTTGGCTCCGACCTCTGCGGCAACTTCGCGCACGAGCACAGCCTGCTCAAAGAGCCGCTGATCCAAGACGGCTACGCAATCGTGCCGACCGGACCGGGGTTGGGCGTGGAATTGGACGAGGAGGCCGTCGCCCGCTACGCCATCTCCGCGCAGCAGTGGTCCGGCTAGGCCGGGACCAGCGCCTGGACGCCGAAGATCAGCGGATAGCCGGCACCCGTGCGCACAGAACGCGCGGCCCCGTCCATATAGGCAATGCTAAAGGCGCGGCGCGACTGACCCGTCGGGTTGATTCCCGAGCGGTGCAGCAGCAGGTTGTTGAGCAAAATCGCCTCGCCCGCTTCGGCTTCGAGGTCGATTTCCGCTCCCGGCGGCGCGCATTCGGCTAGCTGCTCGGCCGAGGGAAAGTGCCTTTCAGTGATCACCCCGCGCTTGTGGCTGCCGGGCACAATCTGCATACAGCCGGTTGCGACCGTCGCCGGATCGAGCGCGGTCCACACCGTGGTCGTCGGATTGTAATCCACGCCCCAACCCACGCCCACATCTTGGTGCCAAGGCAGTATCGTGCCCTTTTCCGCCGGCTTGTTCATAAACATCGCCCGGAAGATCGACACGTCCTCGCCGATATAACGCCGGGTAATCTGGCGGAAGAGCGGGTGCTGCATGTAGGCGAGATAGACGGGATCCTGCTCCAAGCCCATGATCTTGCGGTACTGGAGCGTGGGCCCCTTGTGGCCAGGGGAGACGGTGGGCATCTTCGCGTAGTCGGCGTCCTCCCCGTCGAGCTGAAAGTCCATCTCCGGGTAGGGGATCTCGCCGAGCATGATCGCGTCGATGCGCTGCTGTAGTTCGGCCAATCCCGCGTCGTCGAGTACCTTGCCGAGCCGCACGTACCCGTGCTCCTCGAAGTGGGCGTGGTGTTTGTCGCTGTATTCCATTAGCTACTCCCTTTCGTTTCCCTAGAGATGGGCAATGTTCTCCCCTGTGTCAAATTTTCCTACCTTTTTACCCGCTCGTCCGGCCAGTCTCAAACGAGGAATCCACCATGCCCACAGACCATAAGCCCTTCCCCGCGTTGACCCCATCCCAACGCCTGCACCTCGAAATCCATGGCTATGTCGTCCTCGAAAAACTCCTGACCGAGGCCGAAATCGCCGCGCTTCTAGCAGTTATCTACCAGATTGAAGCCAATTTTCAGCGCACGGGCCGACTGCCCAGAGCAAACTGCCATTTGTCCAGTTCGACCCGAGAATTTTTCCGCATCGACAACCTCCCCCATCTAGCTCCGTGCTTCTACGAGTATTTGACTCATCCTAGAATTTTGGGGATGGCCGAGGAGATCGTCGGCGGCACCGTCCGCTTAGAGCAATCAGACGCCCATATCCGGCGGCCAGGTGGAGAGCAAAAATATGGCTTCCATCGGGGCATCAACCCCGCCTATGCCCACACCGGCAATGGCCTCTATCACTTCTCCTTCGTCAAAGCGCTCACCAATCTCACCGCGCTCGGCCCCGACGGCGGCGGCACCACCGTCATTCCCGGAACCCACAAAATCCCCCAAGAAGTTGACAACCAAGCGATTATCAACGCGGCCTTGGCCGACCCTGCTCTCGTCCACCAAGTCGAAGCGCCGGCTGGATCGACGCTGCTCTTTTACGAATCCCTGATGCACTCCTCGGGCATTATCCGCTCGCAACGGGACCGCGTCTTGATTCTCGGCGGCTACACCCCGACGATGTTCCAAGCGTGGAACGGCTACGACCCCGATCCCGAATTCGTCGCCAGCTTACCCCCAGAGCGGGCCGCCTTGCTCACCGGCGGGGCCAAATACGGCTGGCAACGCAAACTGCGCGACTTAGCCGCACCCGCAGAGAGCACTTAAATTCAGGGAATTATATACTATGCCTCAAATAGATTACAACGATCCAAGGTACCAGACTGCGGCCGCGGCAATTCTGCAACGGCACGACAACAATGAATCCGAGGCCAATATCACTAGTGCGGTGCGCGACTTTTTGCTCTCCACGAGATTGGTTGACGCAAATGAAGTCGCCGAGGAAGTGCCGCCGTCAGACCACTCGGTGCGTGCTGTGGATTTGACGGCATTAGACACCTTTATCGAGGTCAAGAAGCGCATCGGCACTACCGACGGCTTTAATCCCAATGAAAACTATGTGCGGCAGTTGGATGAATACTTGGCGGAATCCATGACGCACGGGCAGGGGGCGCGGATGGGTATTCTCACGGACGGACGGTACTGGCTCCTGCGCTGGCCGAATGCCGGCGAGGTCAAGACGACGAGGCCCCATGCTTTTACACTGGAATCGGCGGCTGGCTGGCTGCCTTTGTACGAGTGGCTGCGCGACGAGGCCCTAGTCGCGCTGAATGACATTCCGGCCCAACGCACCGATGTCGAGCGGCATTTTGGCCCCAATAGTCCGTCCTATCAGCGGGATATTGCTGTCCTGAACGCGCTGTACCAAGAGACTAAGGACCGCGAAACCGTCCGCGTCAAGTGCCGCCTATGGGAAAACTTGTTGCAAGCGGCTTTGGGCGAGATCGCCCAGACGCCCAAACAGCTAGACGATCTGTTTGTCCGGCACACGTACCTGAGCATGGTCGTCGGCATGGTGGTGCAGGCATACTTTGGCATGGATATTCGGGAACAGGCCGCTAATGATCCGACGGATCTGCTCTACGGGCGGCAATTCCGCGACGACACCGGCCTGCAAGACATTATTGAGTCAGATTTCTTTGCGTGGCCGGCCGAAGTGGGTGGGCAGCCCCTCATTGAGACGATGGCTCGGCGCGTGGCCCGCTTTAACTGGAAGGAAGCACCGGCGGACATCGCCTCAACCTTGTACGAAGCGGTCATTCCGCCGGATGAACGGCGACGCTTGGGCGAGTATTATACCCCGGAATGGCTAGCGCAGGCGATGGTGCAGGAGGTGGTGACAGACCCGCTCGGCCAGCGAGTTCTCGACCCGTCTTGTGGCTCCGGCACTTTTATCGCCGTTGCGGTGCGCCACTTTGTCGAAGCAACCGCGGCCGCGCAGATGGATCCCAAAGAGGCGGTGAAGCGGTTGCGCGAGGCGGTGATTGGCATTGACGTGCATCCGGTGGCGGTACGGCTGGCCCGCACGGCTTGGATCATGGCCGCACGGCCCCTCATTGATGCTGCCGCCGAGGCCGGGTATGAGGGAAACGTGGCGATACCCGTGTATTTGGGGGACGCCTTGCAGTTGCACTACCAAACCGGCGACTTGTTTATCAGCGGCGATATAGGCATTGAGGTGGAGGGCGACGAGTTCGACAAAAGGCTGATTTTTCCGATCGGTTTGGTGGAACAAGCCGACACGTTTGATTTGCTGATGAGCGACATTGCCGATGCGATTGAGCGCGGCCATGATCCGCTAGTGGCGCTGGACGATCACGGGATTGCGGACCCGACCCAGCGGCAGACGCTGGCGACGACGATCGGGATCATGCAGGATTTACACGCCGAAGGGCGCAACCACATTTGGGCATATTACACGCGCAACTTGGTCCGTCCGGTGGCGTTGAGCCGCCGCAAGGTCGATGTGATTGTCGGCAATCCGCCGTGGCTGAACTATCGCAATACCGCTAGCGTGTTGCGCGACAAGCTAGTACAGCAGAGCAAGAAGCTATATCACATCTGGCAGGGGGGTCGCTATGCAACGCATCAAGATGTCGCCGGGCTTTTCTTTGCCCGTAGCGTCGCGCTCTACCTGAGAGATGGCGGCATCATCGCCATGGTATTGCCGCACAGCGCATTGCAAACCGGGCAATACGCCAAGTGGCGCACTGGACTATGGGGCGGTTTGGCGGTGAACTTCGGCTACAAAACGGCGTGGGATCTGGAAAAACTCAAACCCAACACGTTCTTTCCGGTTGCATCTTGTGTCGCGTTTGCCGAGCGGATGGGTGAAAATGTCCCAGCGACGCCCTTGACCGACGAGGTCGAGCAATGGCAAGGGGCGGCCGGGGCGGAGGACGTGCGGCGGGAGCGGATGGCTATTACCGACACGTCGGTCAGCGGAACATCGCCGTACGCGGACCGCTTTCGGCAGGGAGCTTCCATCGTGCCGCGCTGTCTCTTCTTTGTACATGAGGTCGAGAGCACCACCCTTGTTCGAGCCGCGCAAACCGTTAAGGTGGAGCCACGCCGCGGCAGCAATGACAAAAAACCGTGGAAGACTCTCGAGCTGACCACCATCACCGGGCAGACCATAGAGAAAGCGCACTTATTTGACGTTCACCTAGGGGAGACGGTTGTTCCCTACGCGACGTTGACGCCGCTAAAAGCTCTTTTGCCCTTAAAACGAAACGACGATGAGCTGCCCGTAGATGCTGGTGGAACGGGAGGCATTCATCTCGGTGGGTTAGAACAGCGGATGCGGGGACGGTGGCAGCAGGTCAGTATGCTATGGGAACAGAATAAGGGGGCAAATAATCCCAAGAACTTGCTGCATTGGTTGGACTATCATGGCAAACTCTCGGCGCAACTTGAATGTCAAAAGAAAGACAAGGAAACTCCTATTCGCGTGGTGTACACTTCAGCAGGGCAACCTACGGCTGCGATTATTGCTGACAGGAACGCCATTATTGACTACAAGCTATTCTGGATAAATTGTAAGGATGTGCAGGAGGCTCATTACTTACTTGCCATCATCAACAGCCGCACCCTGTATGAAGCGACACAACCGTTGATGTCCAAGGGTCAGTTTGGAGCGCGTGATTTACAAAAGCACCTGTGGAAATTGTCGATACCGGAATACGATGCAGCGAACTGTTTGCATCAGAAGATAGCGATGGCCGGTCAAGCGACCGCCAGCGGGGCCGCCCAGCAATTGCAAAACCTATACAAGCAACGCGGCGATACGGTCAGCAAGACCGTGGCTCGTCGCGAATTGCGCGGGTGGCTCGCCCAATCGAACGAAGGCAAGCAAGTAGAGACGTTGGTAAAACGGCTATTGGCGTAATCCGTAATTCATGGGAATGGTAATTATTGTATATAATTCCCTAAAGTCACCTAGCCCTTATCCTGATTTTGACTTTGGAATGCCCGGCATCGCCGATGCCATCCCTATAAAGAGGACTCGGCGACAATTGGCCGGTAAGGGGCAGAGGATTCCATTAGAAATACGGCCGCCGCGTTTTCGCCGAACTCGTCGAGGGCTGCTTTTGCGGCATTAGGTAGCTCTGCCACAGCACGGCTCCAGTCGTCCAGTCGGATTTTCTTTTCACACGTAGGCGCGTTGACTCTGATAATCCTGTCCGCGCCAATCAGCAGTCCGGCCTGACCAAGCGCGTTGAGCGACTGAAGCCGCATCGCACCATATATAATGTCCTTCCATGCCAACATACCACCTAGAAGCGTCTTCGTTTTACCAACGGCATACTGGTCATCCCCACAGCCGAGGCTCAGAATGCGAATGCGCTCACGTGGGACAGAGAAGCAGGACAAGGCATCAACTAAAGCGACCATGATAGGATTGTTTGCCCAGACTCCCCCATCAATGAAGGTGTAGCCGCTATCTTCAAGCGGTCGAAAAAACGTCGGCGCGGCTGATGTAGCCGCCGCTACCTTTGTCATTTGCTCCTTGGCGTCCCTGCGAAAATCGGGATGATGCGGGGTCTTGAAGATGTACACCTCTCCGTACAGGCCATCGAAGGAAGGGATGCACAGCCGCGTCTGAGCCTCACCAAATTTTCGGTTGCCAAAGGTCTCGTGCAGAATGCACATGAGTGCCTTCCGGTCATAGCGAAACTTGAAATACTGGCAGACGCCCCAAAAGCAGCGTTTTGCCGACCCAATGACATCGCTGCGAATGGGGGGAAATATGTCACACCCACGCTCAATGTAGAGGTCGCGCAGTTCGGCGGCTGTAAGTCCCGAAGCGAGCCCAAGGGCAATGATACCCCCGGTTGAGGTTCCCGCGATGAGGTCAAAGTATTGGGCTACAGAAACCCCGCCGAGATAGCGTTCCTCCAGTCCCGCCAAGAATGTGGCCGGGAAGATTCCACGAATGCCACCCCCATCAATTGCAAGAATGCGAAATTCCCGATCTTCTGGCCAAGGGAGTTGAACGCGGCGATGCTTGAGCGCACCTGATGATCGTTTTGGGGGTACTCCCTCATTCCTATCAAACACTGCGGATCTATTCACTTGTTGGATGACGGCCGCCGCCCATCCATTCACCTGTTGCAAGCCAGCCTTCATAGCAAGTCAGCCAATCAATCGTCCAAGGGATGATGGTATGGGCGATTGATTTCCGGGGATGCCATTCCTGAGCGGCCGGGTCATAGAGACACAGAAAGGGCCGTTCAGGACAATCCCGGTTTGGGTAGTGATGTGGGATGGGCTCTTCCGGCTTTTCAGTTCGTCGGCGCAAAGGCGGGTCAATCACTGTTACGTAAGGAAACTGTGGACGTTCGGCACTGCCTTTTTTGCGTTCTCGGTAGAAAGCGATCTGAACCGTGTACATCTGGCTCAGGGGTCGAAGCCGTCCCTCCCAGCGCACCAAGCGACCCATCTGGTTTTTCACCCGGAAATCTGGCCACCTTTGCCGCATGAGTTCGACCTGCTTACTAATCGTCAGATTCACTGTCCGTGTCGCTCGCCGCCGAAGAAAGTGTGTTTTGGCGTTGCCAGTGCCCCCGATGGGATGGTCGCGCCTGTCGCCGCTGTTGTCGGAACGATCCTGCTGCCAATATCTGGTCGATGCTGGCTTCGCCCATCGCGAATCTCTTTGCCCAAACGCTTGCTGAAGGTCCGAAAGACCTCGGCTGTCGGTGCTTCGCCAAACAACTCCACCATGATTTTCTGCATCTCGCCAAGATCGCATCCAGAGACCAACATCTCGACCTTCGTAACAAGGTTTTTAAGGTCGCTGATAAAGAGTGCTTGGTTTTGCAGCGATTTCGGCCAGCGATCAGTCAGCACATCCTGTTCGCAAACAGGATTAGTGACATGAATGCAGCACCCCGCGTTGTGGAAGCACTGAAACTCGTGCAGTATATGCCGTGCCTGAAGCAGCAATTCCTCCGACAGCCGGTCCGTATGATTGGCGGCATCGGCCACCAACTTCGCAATCAGGATCGACGGTGGTCGTCGCCCAGACCTTTTATCGTATTGCACGTTGCGCCAACGCTTCAGAAGCTGGAGCACGACCACCGCCTTCGACTTTCGGAATGGCGGTTCCTGCGGAGGAACGGGTTCACTCTCCGCTGCCTCCATCAACATCAGTTGCTCGTATTTGGCCGCACGTTTCTCAAAGATATCTGCAAAATCTTGATCGGGCGGCGTATTGGCCTTAAACCACTCGGCGAAGCCGTAGGGATTGGCAATAAGGCTGTAGCTCGGCTCTTGGGGTGCTTCTGGCCGGTCATGAAAGAGCCAACTCTCGCGTTCTGGAGTGTCCCCCCGCCGAATGACGGGCGTGACGTCGATGTGCATTTTGTCTTCGTAATCGACAGTGACACAGCGAGTCCTCCGCTTTGTAATCCGATAGTACCGAGACCCCGGCTTCCCCCTGATCGCCTTGAACATCAGATCCAAAGGCTCGTGGGGCGATACGTACTCTGGCAAACTGAGTTGCGCTACCAAGTCGAGGTCAAACTCGTCCGTCTTGAGTTTTGACGCGATGGTCGCACCAATGGCCAATGATCCTTGCGGATAGAACAGTTGGACACGATCCTTGAGCGGGCTGCCGTGGCGCTCAATCCAATTGTTGATCGTCTGATATCTGGCAACGGCCTTATCGTAGTCCGTCCGGCTGAGTTGGACGCGAATCGCCACGTCAGCCAGTAGTATATCTGTCGGTTCGGTCAGTTGCGGTGGAATAGTCCTAGGATTCATTTAAGACTCCTTGCTTGTGCCGCCGGAGCAGAAGGCATCGCCCTCTCCGACGATCGTAATTTATATATTGTGGGACGATAGATATTTTTGTAAATTGCAACAAAGGCAGCTACTAGGAGCCGCCAGAGCTCATACAGAAATTCTATTCCATGATTTCCTCCCTTCCTCCCTGTTTAGAGAGTGCTGCTGTGATGGTAATCGTCATATTCAGTAGCGTCGCATGACAAAATTCAACCCCCTCCTATTTACAATAAAAAAATATATCTTCTATTTGTAAACTCGTCAAGTGGAGAATGCCGTCCATGCTAGGACAGAGACTCAAGCTCGCTCGCTCTGCCGCCGGCCTGTCCCTTCGCGGCTTGGAGGAACGCATTGGAAATCGCGTAACGGCGCAGGCGATCGGCAAGTACGAGCGCAACGAATCCGTGCCAAGCTCGGGCGTCCTCATTGCGCTGGCCGACTCCCTCTCAGTTCCCGTGTCCTACTTGGTCGGAGACCAAGAAATGGTGCTGGAGGGCGTCGAGTTTCGCAAGCAAAGTCTCACGAGCAAACGCGATCAGATGCAGGTCGAAGCTAAAGTCCTGCACTTGCTGGAACGCTACCTCATGGTTGAGGAGTTTCTCGGCTTGCCGAGCCTCAACTGGGACAAACCTCGCGAAGCCCCCTATCCCGTCGTCAACGATCCCTTAGAAGCCGACCACGCCGCCCATAGTCTTCGCCTTCACTGGGGTTTAGGGCTCGATCCTATTCCCAATCTAGTCGAACTGCTGGAAGAACGCGGCATCAAGGTCCTCTCTTGTGCTCTTGGAAATATCGACGGCCTTATGGCGCGGGTGCGCCGCACCGACAAGGGCACCGTGCCCGTCCTCGTCGTCAACAGCGGCCACTGGGGAGAGCGGCAGCGTCTCTCAATGGCGCATGAGTTGGGGCATCTGGTCTTGGAGGTTGGCGCAAAAGTAGATGACGAGACGGCTGCCTACCGTTTCGCCGGGGCGTTTCTCATGCCCGCCGCGGTGCTGTGGGCTGCGATCGGCAAGCACCGCACGTCCATCGGCTGGAGTGAACTTTTTGCCCTCAAGCAGCTATTCCGCGTGAGCGTTCAGGCGCTGACCTATCGCTGCAAGGACCTCGGTATCTTCAGCCCAACCCTGTTCCGGCGGCTATTTAACGAGTTTTCCCGCTTAGGCTGGCGCAAACCGCCCTATAAAGAGCCTTACGCCATGCGGGGCGAGGTCCCCCGACGCTTTGAGCGCCTGTGCTTCCGCGCCTTGGCCGAGGGCGCGATTTCCGAGGCCAAGGCCGCCGAGCTACTGGAAACCTCGGTCCACGAGTTGAACCAGCGCATGGAGGAGCCGCCCGACTTGGAATATGATGAAGCCAATGAAGGTGCAGGTCTCCGACACGTCCATCCTGATTGATCTCGAGCGCGGGGCATTGCTGGAGACCTGCTTCCGCCTCCCGTTCCAGTTTGCCGTCCCGGACCTTTTGTACGAACGAGAACTAAAAAACCACGGAGGCGATAATCTGCTCAGGCTCGGCCTACGGATCGAGGAACTAGATAGTACCGGCGTCGCTTGTGCCCTTTGCTATCGGAGCAAGCAACCGTTGATTTCGCTACCGGATAGCTTCGCTCTCGCCCTTGCGGCAAGAAACACTTGGACCTTACTCACGGGTGATGGTGAGCTGCGTAGATTGGCCAACGAAGAGCATGTCGATTGTCACGGTGTTTTGTGGCTGCTAGACCAGATGTTTGAGGTTTCCGCTACCAGCGCAAATGAGCTATACGCGGGTCTTGAAGCAATCAGCACTCACCCGCGCTGCCGGCTGCCCAAGGCGGAGACCCGCAAGCGTCTCGGGCGCTGGCGACAGGACTCGCACTGAAGGCCATATACATTGTGAATCAACCCAACATCGTCTTCATCCTCAGCGACGACCAAGGCCCTTGGGCCGCTGGCTGTTATGGCAACGCGGAAATCCGCACCCCGGCTATTGACCGCATCGCCCAGACCGGCATGCGCTTTGACAATTTCTTCGTCGCAACGCCGGTCTGCTCGCCAAGCCGTGCGACCTTTTTGACCGGGCGGATCCCTTCGCAGCACGGGGTCCACGACTGGATCCGCGACGGCAACGTCGGCGCGGCCGCAGCCGCTTATCTCGCAGGCGAGGTGGCTTATACCGACATCCTCGCTGCAAACGGCTGGGTCTGCGGCCTGAGCGGCAAGTGGCACCTCGGGCACAGCCAACTCGCGCAGCACGGCTTTTCGCATTGGTACGTGCATCAGCAGGGCGGCGGGCCATACAACGACGCGCCCATGATCCGCGACGGCGAGCGGATCACCGAGCCGGGCTACGTGACCACGGCGATCACCGACGACGCACTGGCGTTTATCGATCGGTACGCCAGCGGCGACGCGCCCTTTTACCTAGGCGTACACTACACCGCGCCGCACAGTCCGTGGACTGGCCACCCGCAGGAGCTCGTCAATTCCTACGACAACTGCGCCTTCGACTCCTGTCCGCAGGAGGCGCTCCACCCTTGGGCAGTGAGGCACCCGCTGAGCGAGAACTGCTTGGGCAACCGCGAGATGCTCAAGGGCTATTTCGCAGCGGTGACAGCCATGGACCGCGACATCGGGCGGATCATCGACAAGCTGGAGGGAAGGGGGCTGCGCGAGAACACGCTAGTGGTCTTCGCCAGCGACAATGGCTTTAGCTGCGGGCACCACGGTTTCTGGGGCAAGGGCAACGGCACCTATCCGCCGAACATGTACGAGAATTCGATCAAGGTGCCCTTCGTCGTCAGCCACCCCGGCCGCATACCTGCGGAGAGCGTCCAAGAGGCCATGGTCAGCGCCTACGACTTTATGCCGACCTTGCTCGACTATCTAGGATTGCCGCTGCCCGAGGACCTCGACCTGCCCGGACAAAGCGCACTACCGCTGTTGTTGGGAGCAGACGACACCGGTCGGCAGGAGGTGGTCATCTACGACGAGTACGGGGCGACGCGGATGGTGCGCACCGCGGCGTGGAAATACGTCCATCGCTATCCAGATGGGCCGCACGAACTCTACGACCTAGCCGACGATCCGGACGAGCGCGCCAATCTGGCGGGTGATCCCAGCCAAGCCGAGCGGATCGGCGACCTGAAGCAGCGGCTGGAAGCGTGGTACGAACGCTACGCGCTGCCCGAGCGCGACGGTCGCAACTACGCGGTAACAGGCAAAGGGCAGCTCAGACCGGTGAGCGGACATTGGGAAGACCCTGCGACCAGCAAAGCCGCTCAGGGGCACCAACCTTTCGCGCAGGAATAGCAATGGGTGACGGGCGCGTCCCGCGTTCACTCCGGCAACACACGCCGCGCTGGCACAAATCCCAACTCCGCTTCAATCCGCGCAATATCATACACCGGATCCCGCTCGTGCCCCGCCCGCTCATAATGCGCCATGTCGATCCCCTCCGCATCCGTCCCATACCAAATCCGCATCAACTCCGGCACCGTACCGGCCACACAGGCTTGCGTCCCCACCGCGTTCAAAATCCGCACCCCCGCCTTGTGTGCGCTCTCGGCCGCCAGCCGGAAGCACCGCACCGCATCGCTCAAATACATACACGAAATCGCCCCCATCCCCCATTGTCCCACCGGCCCCGGCTGCCGTGGCGCAGGTACCCTGTCCTCGGGCCAAATCGAAGCCAGCCTAACATTGATGATGTCTAAGTCCTCCCGCTGCCGCGCCAGATAGCGGGTCGTCTCCTCCATCATGTACTTGGAAAAACCGTAGCCATCGCGGTCGAAACACGGATGCTCATCTGACATCGGCAGTTCGAGCGGCCGAAAATGCACCGACTGCATCCCGACCGCCGCGATCGACGAGGCCAAGGCGAATTTGCCGCAACCCCGATCTATCAAATAGCGCAATAAGCCGTAGGTCCCCATGACATTGACCCGTATGAGCTCCGCTTCGGCCCCCGCGCCCGTCACTGCCCCCAGATGGACCAGCGCGTCGAAGTCCCACCGGTCCAACTGGTGCAGAGCCTCCACCCGCGAAAAATCTCCCACCACCACCGACACCCCCGCGACCTCCGTTGGCTGGCGCGACAAACAAACCACCTCGTGGTCCGCCGCCATATCCGCGGCCAACGCCCGGCCGATAAAACCGCTGGTTCCCGTAATCAATACGCGCATCTCAACCTCCCGGCGGGGCTATCCGCTCCCGCCCTAAGCCTTCGGGGCGCACAAAGTCCTTGTAGCGGAGCAGAATTTCCGCCCCATTAATGCTGCGGGCAAAACCCGCCCGCACCTTTGGGTTCTTACTCAAGCTGTCGAATAAGTTCCTTCAGATAAATGTCCTTTTTATTTTTAATGTCAAAAAAATTATCGAAGAATAGATGTTTTTTAGGTTTGGCGGGTAGTTGTGTTGTATCCCTATCAGATTCTCTACGCGGTTGCCAAATGAGCAATCCGATATAAACCAAGTTACCAAGATCATGCTTGTGTGCCCGATACAAACCACCCAACCAATCACAAAACAGTTTCCCGTTCATTAGCTGACTTCTAAGTACACGACAGTAATCTAAGTTGTGGTACAGCCCCGATTTAGGTTTATTTGTAATCGCCGAAGATTGCATCTAAATCCTAAACACAGGAGCTGTACCGTGCTTATTCATACGCTAAAGAAAGCCCTCACGCAAGGGTCGGTATCCCTCACGCGCCACCGTATCGACCTGATCAGTCGCTTGGTGTGTGCGCTGATTCAAGTGCGTTCGGTCAATATGAAAAAACTCGCGTGTAGCCTTTCGGGGATGGCCCAGATTGACAGTCACTATCGCCGTCTCCAGCGTTTTTTCAGTAGTGCTGTTTCGCCGTCGGTGTTTACCCAGTTGATTGTATCCAAGGTCGTTCGCCCCGGCCAACAACAACTCTTAGTTATGGATCGCACCCATTGGCGATTGGGGCGCACCGATCAGAATGTGTTGTGTGTCGGCTTAGTCTATCAGGGGGTCTCGATTCCGTTGGTATATCAGTCGTTGCAAAAGCCGGGTACCTCCAACACCTCAGAGCGCAAGCGTCTCCTGACGAAGGTATTGGCCTACCTTGATCCCCGCGTATGCTGTTTAGTCGCCGATCGCGAGTTTATCGGTCGAGCGTGGTTCGCCTTTTTGCTGGAGCAGCAGGTCGATTTTGTCATCCGCCTACGCGGCAATACATCGCTCATACTCAACGACGGTCGGCGGCGCTATGGGGCTACTTTTAATGAACGGATGCCGAGAGGTACGACCCGATCCTACCCACAGACCACCCTCTATGACGGCTTGACCCTGAATTTGGTGTGTCACCGCCCCATCCGCGGCGAGCGCATCCTACTCATCACCAACCGAACTGACCTCAAGCAGGTGCTGGCCGTCTATGGACAACGCTGGGCTATTGAAACGACGTTTGCTTGTTTGAAATCGAGAGGATTTAACCTCGAAGACACCCATTTGACCCACCCCCAACGCTTGCACCTACTGCTGGGGCTGCTGGCATGGACGCTCCTATGGGCGCTGTTGGTAGGACGGCGGTTGCATCAGAGAAAACCCATCCCCATAAAAAAACATGGACGACCAGCCATAAGCCTCTTTCGAAAAGGATTAGACCAACTCACACAAATCATACACCAAGCACGAGACCAACCTAAACGCGACCGACAATATCAACACATTTTACTGTCGTGTACTTAGAGCTGACTTTTATAATCCCCTGAGTTTGCTGTCTTCTGCTCAATAATAAATATATACGTTGCATCGTCATAAGATAGAGCGATGAAAGCATCACACATTTTAGCGATATGCTCGGGAGGTTTACCACTGAAAAACGCAAAAGGCGGCCGGCATGAGTTGTCCAGAGAAAAGCCAAAAGAGTGGCGATCTGGAGGACGCAATTTTACATTGTCATCAAGCAACCAATCGCGTTTATCTCTATTCAAACGGTAGTCAGCATGTATGGTCTTTTTGATGAGTCCAACTATTTCAACGCTCATCTTCCTGTTCCTGTAAGCTATAGTAAATGTCGTTGTTCGTCTTATTCATATCGTCGATGACCTCGTTAAAAGTGGTCGCATAAATACCGTCTTCCGGCGCAATTGCAAACGGCTCAATGACATGTTTATCAAATAGATAGGCACCGACCTGCTCGGGTCTTAAAACCTCGTCTTCACTATAACGATGCTTTCTGCGTAACTTCCCGCTCTTATCTCGATTAAGCATAATCAAAGAATTGATCTCGCGGACGATATAGTCGCTGTGCGTACTAATTATGACGCGAAGTCCAGCATTAACCAGCCTCGCCAGCAGTCGAGCAATTTTGCGTTGGTTGTCCGGATGAATGTTCAGTTCCGGCTCATCAATCATCAGTATGCTCCCTGTACGCGCTTGATGTTCCAAGTAGAACCAGAGGCCGAACAGGCTTTTGACTGTGCTTGAGGTCGTGTGTAACCCCATTGCCGTGGTTTTTCTGCCACCCTTCTTATACTGATAGGGTTTGAACGCGATTCTGCCAGTTTGGGCATTAACTTTGTACGCGCCGCCGGCTATACTCTTTTTTAGACAGTCGGCATAAAGACGGAAGCCCTCTGACTTCAACTCAACTTTATCCGTGAGTTCGTTGAGCCAGTCGATGTACTTGGCAATGGGAATGGCATAACGTGAGCGCACTACGTCGCGCAACAACTCGTTGATATCGATATTATCCCTTGACGCGTGATGTAACAGGGCAGTGCGCTTTGTACTCAGTTCGCGAAAAAACAAGTGTAGGCCGTTCCGTTCTGCGGGCATCAGAAAAATATCCACATCATCCACTGAATCAATCACACAATGCCAATCCTTCTCCTCTTTGAGGGTAAGGTGAAACCTTGCTGTCTTGAACTGTTCTGATGAAGTGTTAAAAGATCTTTCGAGAGTAGAAGAGGTTCGTTTATTGAATTCGTCTAAACCCATATCCTTCGCTCGCCGTTTTTCAACTCTTTTTATGAACTGTAAATGCTGATAAAAATGATACAGCGAATACAACGTCCAAGTCTTTCCGCTATTATTCGGTCCACAAAAAATAGTGAGCGGCTTATGGGTAAAACTGCCCTGCCCGACGCTACCTAAGTTGTTGACCTCAAATGTGAGATCGGTTGAAATTCCCATGATTAGCCTCCAATCTATTTGTATCGGAGTTTAGGTGTCTTTTCGATGTTGCACGGCGTTTCTTTTTCCCACGGTAATTTCCTTTCAAACTACCACCCTCCAGCAATGTTGTCAATCACACCATTGCTGTCAGATTCCCTTCTCTTCTCCAATATCCATGCGAACTTTTTGGGCAAGTTGGGCGCGTTTATCCTGCGGGGCAGCAAACCCACGATCCCATCATCGTTTATCTGCGATTTCTGCGAAAATGACACTCGCAATAGTATCCCGCCTTGCTTGCAGGCGGCAGTTTACAAACCTCGCTGAGTGCTTTTTCAAGGAACTCGGTCTGAGGTACAATCACCTCACTGTTCGCGTAGGGATTTTGGGATTTTCAGGGTTCAACCTCCCGGCGGGGCTATCCGCTCCCGCCCTAAGCCTTCGGGGCGCACAAAGTCCTTGTAGCGGAGCAAAATTTCCGCCCCATTAATGCTGCGGGCGAAACCCGCCCGCACCTCCAGTTTCTTCACCTCAAGCTCGACCCGATTGGCCCCGCGCCTTATCTCCTCCGGCACTAGGCGAAAGCGGAACCAGTGCGCCGAAAACCCCAACGGGGCCTGCACCGCCATACTGCCGGCGAGCTGGAGGGGAATGGTCAAGGCACGCTCGTCCCTGATTTCGGCTTCGGCGCGGGACAAAACCCGGCCGTTAAAGCGCATTTCGATGTCGTCCTCAATGCAGAAAAAGGCCAAGCGCAGCGTCAAAATGGCCGGGCGCATCTCGCCGTCGCGCCGGGCGCTCTCCACATCGTCGGCCACCCAAACGTCGAGCGCGACCGTCTCGCCCTCCAAGAGTTGTTCCGGCACTTGGCGCTCCGGCGTAGAAGTCTCTTCCCCGATGACCCCCTCGCGTGGCTGTAACAAATAGCGCTTGTCGCGCCGGGCGTGTACCTCGGGATAGGCCACCTCGCGCAGGATCTGGTACTCGCGCTCGGCAAAAGGCCACGGCATATAGCCCAGATACATCCCGGCGTAGCCCTGCCAAGCGAGAGTCTGGCTGAGGGCGCGATACATCTCAATGCTCGGCAACCCCACCCGCTCGTCGTAGATCCGGCGCGGCGGCCGATAATACGCCGCGCCGCCAGCATTCTCGGCCACCTCGGCCAGCCACGGTGCCCGAATGCCCGGATCAACCAGCACGTTCTCGTCCTGACCGACGACCCAGTCGAGGCTGCCAGCCCGCAGCCAAGCCTCCACATCCAGTCCCACCGCGAGGTTGTCTTTCTCGCGCAGATGCACCCGCGCCAGCAGGGGAATTTTGCGGCCCTGCCGCACGCCAATTTCCTCGGCCAACGCCCGCACTTTGGCCACGAACTCGGTCATCAGCGGCGCGTTTTTTTGGATTTCATCCCGTTTGAAATAGAAGTTGTCAAAGCAAAAATCCAGTTCCAGCCCATCGGCTCGGTAGCCTTCTAACACCTCCCCAATGATGGCCAGCTTGTCCTCCTGCACCGCCTCTTGCGCGTAGTCGTAACACCATTCGGCTCGGCCCGCGTCGCCAATGCACACCGCGACCCCGCGCTGCTCCTTGAGCCGCCCCGAGCGCTCGTGTCCCAGGCGGGCAGAGTCCTGGAGCTTGAGGCTGGGAAACACCTTCAACCCCGTCTCCCGGCCGCGCTCAACGACGGCTCGCAGTTGGTCAGTGCCCAGCTCCTTGGCCACCTCGACCATCCGCATGATCCGCCAGTCGATGTAGTTTTCCCACACCTCCTTACCCTGCCCCACCACGCGGCCGACCTCGCTCTGGTGAAAGAAGACGTCGCTATAACCCAATCCCAAAACTAGCAAATCCACGCCCGTGCCCAACACCTCATCTACTGGCCAGTGCAGGAGGTGGCGGCTGGCTGGTGGCTCGAGTCGCTTGGCGTGGAAGTGGTGCGCGTCGTTGTAGTGAATCAAACGGGGGCGGTCCATGGCTAGGCTCCTATTTCGCGGCGCAGCGGCCTCATAGTGGTTTCGTTCAGCTTAGTCCTTCTTATGGGACAAAACCTGATCCATGTATTTTTCGCGGCCGAAGATCGGCTTTTTGTCGTACATCCGCGAGGGGTTGGGAACAAGGCGCAGGCTGCGGTCGGCCAGCGGTAGCGCCACGGGCGCGCAGCCCCGCCGATGCGACTCGCGCACCGCGATGGCCATTTCGAGGACCTTGACGCCGTTCTCGCCGCTGCCCGGCGGGTCTTCGCCCCGCTCCAGCGCGTCAACAATGGCCTTGCAGCTAGCCACGTTGCGGTCCCCGGGCCACCGCCAGCCCTCGGCGTCGTACCCGCGTTTTGCGCCGTAGATCGGCCCTTCCGGCAAGACGCCCTCGATTTTTTCCAACTTCTCCCAACTCGCCCCATCGCCTTCGACGTACCGGTACAAGCCTACCAGATTGTCGTCTGAGTAGAAGATCCCGTCTTCACAGGCCACCTCGTAGCCGCGGCCCCGCGCATCCTTGTCCCGGTAGATAAACGCCTCAATCTCATTGGTGAAGCGCACGTATCCGGCTCCGCCTTGGTCGTGGTCGCTCAGGGAATCGTCGCTGACCCAACCCGACGCCCACGCCACCTCGGCGCAGCCAGCGAAATGGCGCATCAGGGTAAAGCGCTGGCAGCCCCCACCCGACATCTCCGTGCCCGACCCCCCGAGCAGGGTGATGCGCTTGACCGCCCCCAACTCGCCCGCGCCGATGAACTTTAGGGCCTTTTGGTAGGCCGGCAGGTTGACGTCCAAGTCGCCCGCGCCAAAGGAGACGCGCCGGCGCTTGCACTCGGCGACCATGCGGTCGGCCTCTGCGAGCGAGGCCGCGATCGGCTTTTCGCAGAGGATGGCCTTGACCCCGGCTTGAGCGCAGGCAATGACGACCTCTGGATTGGCACTGACCGGCAAAATCGGCGCGGCAATGTCGAGCGCCTCTTTTTCTAGCATCTGGCGATAGTCGGCATAACCGGGCACGCCCGTGCGTTTTTGGAACAGCGCCAAGTTCTCCGGGTCTCCATCCGCCACGGCCACCAACTCGGTGCGCTCGTCGAGCATATAGGCGCGCGCGTGCTGCGTGCCTTTGCGCCCAGCCCCGATCAACCCCACGCGATATTTAGCCATCGTCGGAACCCTCCTTAGATATGGTCCATTTCTTAGGCACTCACAGTGGAGTACCCTTCACTTGAGGAACAGCCGAGCTGCTCAATGCCTAAGTGCTCCGGCCCGCCCGCGCCCACAGCAACCCTAGCGTCACCGCCACCAAAAAGGGCGCAGCCAAGTGATTGAGCCTGTCCCAGCCCAGCATCCCCTCCAAAGGTGCCGCCCCGAAACTGGTCAACACCATCAGGCCAAAGACCAGAAAGTCATTGCAGGATTGCACCCGCGCCTTTTCCTCGGGCCGGTGCGTCGTCGCCAAGAGCGAAGTTGACCCTACGAAAAGAAAATTCCACCCCACGCCCAATAGCGCCAACCCGGCCATGTAGTGATAGAGCCCGATACCGCTCAAATTGACCGCAATGGAGCACCCAAGCAATGCAATGCCGGCGAACATAATCCGCTGCTCGCCCCAACGCGAGATCAGGTGTCCGGTAAAAAAAGACGGCACGAACATGCCCAACACATGCCACTGGATCACCCAAGCCGTATCGGCGAAGGAGTGCAAATGCCGTTTCATCGCCAGCGGCGTGGCATTCATCAACAGCGACATCAGCCCCCAAGCAGCCACCGCCCCGATCACCGCCACTGCAAAATCCGCCTGCCGGGCGATCTCCCGGAGCGAACGCCCACCCGCCCGTTGCTCCTCGGCACTGGGCGCGGGAAAGGAGACAAAACAGAGCACCGGCAAAACCAGCGCATGAACGGCGGCAATCCCCAAAAAAGAGCCAGCGAATAGATAATCGGGAAACCACTCCCGCGACCACGCCGCCAAATTGGAGCCTGACACCGCGGCAATGACGCCCCCGGCCATCACCAGCGAAATGGCGCGACTGCGAAAATCCTCGGCGACCACCTCGCCGGCGGCAAAGCGGTAATAGGTGGCAAAGCCGTTGACCGCACCAATGCCCAATCCCCCCAAACAAAGCAGTGCAAAATTGCCTTGGTACACGGCCAGACATCCCACTGCGCCCCCGACAACGCCCAACGCAGCACCCAACGCGAAACCGAGCTTGCGGCCCCGCCGCTGCATTAGCTGGGCCGCAGGCACCGTCATCAGCATCGTGGCCACCGGCGCCAGTGCCAGCGGCAGGGTCGCCAGCGCAGCACTCGGCGTCAACCGTTGGCCGACGAGCGCCATGCTCGAGAGCATGACGATGCTGGCGGTGCGCGAGAGGGCCTCGCACAAAAAGAGCAGCGAAAGATTTTTCACGCTAGCCAGGCCCGTCGGCCCCGTCGTTGATTATTTTTTTCGCCGCGTCGCCACCGCCGCGGCCAATTCCTCCAACACCTCCACCGTATCCTCCCACCCAATACAGGCATCGGTAATGCTCTGCCCGTAAACCAACTCACTATCTGCCTGCTGTTGCTGATTGCCCTCGATTAGGTGGCTCTCCAGCATTACCCCGAAAACATCCTGCGCGCCCTCCGCTACCTGCGTGGCGACTGCGCGTGCAACAGCCGGCTGGCGCTTGTGATCCTTGGCACTGTTGCCGTGGCTGCAATCAATCATCACGCGGTGCGGCAAGTCTGCCTCCTCGAGCTGGGCCGCGGCCGCGCAGACGCTGACTTGATCGTAGTTGGACCCGTCGCTGCCGCCGCGCAAAATCAGATGGCAACTCGCATTGCCCGAAGTCCCGACAATCGCCGCAATGCCCTGCTTGGTCACCGAGAGAAAGTGATGCGGGTGCCGGGCGGCACCGATGGCGTCGAGGGCAATTTGCACATTGCCTGCGGTCCCGTTCTTGAAGCCAACCGGCATCGACAGACCCGAAGCCAATTCGCGGTGAACCTGACTTTCGGTCGTGCGGGCACCAATGGCACCCCAAGCAATCAGGTCGGCGATAAATTGCGGCGTGATGGTATCGAGGAATTCGGAACCAGCCGGCAAGCCCATATCCCCCAACTGCACCAGCAGGCCGCGCGCGGCGCGCAAGCCGCTGTTGATGGCAAAGCTGTCGTCCAAGTGCGGGTCGTTGATCAACCCCTTCCAGCCGACGGTCGTGCGCGGTTTCTCAAAATACACGCGCATCACCACGTACAACTCGTCGCTGAGGGCCGCGGCCTTTTTCTCGAGCCGGGCCGCGTATTCGAGCGCGGCTTGGGGGTCGTGGATCGAACACGGGCCAACCACCACCACTAGCCGGTCGTTCTCGCCGGCTAGTATGGCATCCAATGTGCGGCGGGCCGCGGCCACGGTGTGGGAGGCCGCTTCCGAAATGGGCAACTCTTCCATCAGAATCGCCGGTGGGATCAGGGGTTTGAGTTGGGCAATGCGCAGATCGTCAGTTGACTCGAACAAGGTTTTCCACTCCTCACTAGTGGATATAGCAGTTATAGATTATCATCGCCGGAGTGCCGCGCCCGCCCTGGGGCAGCAGAACACTATTCACTCGCTACTTGCCACCCTAACCACCCGGCGTCCAACCCAAAGCCGCAAAGTTCCTGCCGGTGAGATTCCGCATAAAGCGCGCCCGCTCGCGCGCTTCTCGTAGCTCCTCGCGCAGCTCCTCCGGCCGATGCGCCCGGCCTCGACGCACGGTTAGTACCGGCTCAATTTTGCGATCGCCCGGTGCGCACTCGCCGCGCACATCCTCGAACTCGAACATCCCCTCCAACACCTCAAACGCCGCCAGATCCGCCACCGTACCCTCCCGCAGGGTACCCAACTCCCCACCGCGCCCGATGGCGGCAGCAGCCGCGGCCGTGCTCTGCTGCACGACGCGCTCCAGCGGCACGCCCAGATTGAGCAGCTTTGACGCGGTCTCCGGCATACTCTCGATCGGGCTATCCCAACTATGGGCATGCAAATCCGTGCTGATCACGTCGGCGACAAAGCCGTCGGTTAGGGCCTGCCGTGCGATCCGGTAGTCGAAACTGCCGCCACCGTGCCCTACATCGAAGAGCACACCTCGCTCCCGCGCCGCCCACACCTGCGGCACCACCGTTCCCGAGCCATCGACCACGCAGTCTCCCGTGCCTTGATAACAATGGGTCACCACATCGCCGGGCCGCAGCAGGGCGAGTACCTCCACAATCGGCACCCCCCGGGCAATGTGTACCATCACCGGCACCCCCGCCCATTCGGCCGCCTGCACTGCCAACTGCAAGGGTTTGGTTCCGTTCTCCCCGACTTGGAAACCGCCCTGCCGCACCTTGACGCCGACGCAGTGCGCCTGCCAGTGATGGGCCACAAAAGCCGTGCGCTCTGGATCGCCGTACTGCAAATCGATCATCTCCCCCACCGGCCCACAAGTCAAGCCAATCGCCGAAATATGCACGTACCCCAAAACCTCGGTCCGCGCCGGTTCAATCACATAATCGACAAACCCCTCAAAGTTGGCCCACCCCGCACTTCCGGCATCGACGATCGTCGTCACGCCCGTAGCCAAGCACAGCACATCCCCGCGAATGCCCCAAGTCGTGCATCCCGCGTAGAGGTGCGCGTGGATGTCGATCCAACCCGGCGTCAGAATTTTGCCGGACAGGTCTATCGTCTCCGCGGCCGGGGCCGTTATTTTCTCGGCCACCGCGGCGATCTTCTCCCCGACTATCCCCACATCGCGGATCCCATCCACGCCCTGCGCTGGGTCCATCACCCGCGCACCTTTTAACAACAGATCGTAGGACATTTCCCTTACTCCGTATTCGCATTGCAGGCTCTGCGGCTTCTTGACACGCCTAGGCCCAACCGCGTATATAATTCGCTTTTTTACCCCTACTCAGAGAGCCGTCATGGGAAACACTCCACCTGCCGCAGGCATCCGCATCCCAGTCGCTATCTTGCGCCAACTCACCGCCGACTTCTTCCAAAAGGCCGACACCAACCCCGCAGACGCTCAGCACCTCGCCGACCTCTTAACGACTACCGACCTGCGCGGCATCCACAGCCACGGTACTTGGCAGCTCCCCGGGTACGTGCGCCTGATGCTCGAAGGCCGCGTCAATCCCCGCCCTAATATAAAGGCGACCAGTTCAACCACCACTGCCCGCGTCTATGACGGCGACGGCGGCCTAGGCCATCTTCCCTGCCACCAAGCCATGACTTGGGTAGCCGAGACAGCCGCGAAGTACGGCACGGCTGCGGCGACTACCCGCAACCACTTCCACTTCGGTAGCGCCGGTAAGTATTCGCGGATAGCCGCCGCGGCTGGCTGCGTGGGGATCGCCATCTCCTCGCACCGCTACGACTTGCCGCCGGAATCGCTAGTCAAAGGCGTCAACGCTACTTCGCCGATCAGCATCGCCTTCCCCAACCGGGAGCAACCGCCCCTCGTGCTCGACATGGGCGCGCACATGCTGCCTTGGGGCGAGGAACTCTTCGCGCAGATCCCCTTCGCCTTTTTCAAGGAACTGGGCATCGGCGCGGTAAACCGGGCGCTGGGCGGCGTGTTGGCCGGGATTTACCTGCCGCAATTTATCCCGCCGACATCGCCCTGGGAATCCAACCAAGGATCCTTCCTAGCGGCCTTTGACGTGCGTGCTTTTATGCCCTTAGAAGAATTCCAAGCACAGATGGACGCGTTTGTCGCCGCCGCCCGCAACATGCAGCCCTTCCCCGGCCTCGATCGCGCCGAGCTGCCCGGTAATCTGGAGTGGCAACGGGCGTGCGAGTACGCCCGCGACGGCGTACCCATCAGCCCCCAACACCAGCAAAACCTTCAGGACCTAGCTGACGAGTTGGGGGTAGCCACTCCCTTCGCCGCCTACGAGCACACCCGCTTCACTACCCAATAAGAAGAGGAAGAGATGGCCCAATTCCGCATCCTGTCCAGCGTCGAGATCGAGTTTCAAGGCCAAAGCCAAGCCCGCGAGATTATTGAGCGCGCCGGCTTCGCCATTGAGGTCCGGCACCCCCAACCCGGCTGGCCCGACGGGGAAACGCGAGCGAAGCTGGCCGGCTTCGACGCCCTGCTGGCCGGCGGCGAAAACCTCAACGCTGCCACCATGGACCAAGCAGCACAACTCAAAATCATCGCCCGCAACGGCGTCGGCTTCGACAAGGTTGACCTCAATTACTGCACCCAACGCGGCATCGTCGTCACCAATACCCCCGGTGCCATGGCCGACGCAGTGGCCGACCTGACCTTTGCCCTACTCCTCGGGCTGGTGCGCTCGCTGGGGCTAGGTGACCGGCGGGTCAAGGCGGCAGACACCTACGACGTTCCGGTCGGCGAAGACCTCTGCGCCATGACCTTGGGGCTAGTCGGCTGTGGCCGCATCGGCGCTGAGGTCGTGCGCCGTGCCCGCGGCTTCAAGATGCGAGTTCTCGTCCACGACCCCTATATCGACGACGCGCAAATCCGCGCCCTCGGTGCCGAGCCTGCCGACCGCGCCACCCTCCTGTCCCAAGCCGACGCCATTACCCTGCATCTGCCGCTGACCGAGGAAAACCACCACCTCGTCAATGCCGAGTTCCTCAGCCTTATGAAAGAGGGTGCCTACCTGATTAACACCGCCCGCGGCGGTTTGGTTGACGAAGCCGCCCTGATCGCGGCCCTCGACAGCGGCCACCTAGGCGGAGCCGGCCTCGACTGCCAAGCCACCGAACCACCTAAAGGCCAGTCCCTCAAACTGGTCCGCCGCGACGAGGTGCTCGCCCTGCCCCACACCGGCTCCAAGACCCTAACCGCCCGCAAGCGCATGGCCCTCGTCGCCGCGCAGAGCATCGTCGCGCTGTTGCAGGGCAGAGTCCCGGATCACGTGGTCAACAAAGAAGTGCTGGAAAGGTTGGATTTGGCGCGATAGCGGGTAACGGCGCGAGTGGAGGGGTCGCAGTAGGTTAGCGTACTGATTGACGTTCAACTTAGGAGTTGACCTGCTCGGCCTCGGTTGCAAGCAACTTGTCTCCGTACTCGCTGAGCCTAAGCCGGGTGGGGCTTGCCTCACACAAGTTGGCTCCAGCCAAGAGCACTACGGACCTGAGAATATCATGCGGCTTACCTTCAACCATATTTGGCAGATCTTCCCACCTAATTGACGTCTTGCGGTCCAAAGCGTCAATTAACTGTTGAGCAGTCGGGTCCAGATATACCGCAGCTAAACGCTCTTGGTTCTGTCGCTCCAATTTCTGCATCTCTACACCTTCAGCCCCACCCCCGGCGGCATGAAAAACTCGTACTGCTCCGGCGTACCGTATCCCTCCATCTCCGTCAGCCGCACCCCCGTGCTGTTGAGCGCTGCCTCGACGATCCGCTTGTTGAAGGCGCTGACGTTTTCCTCGGCCAGATATCCGGCTACTGGCATCCACCGACACTCGGCGATCTCGTCCTCCTGGATGCTAATCTCGGTACTCAGGGGGCGCAGGCGGCAGACGAAGTAAATATCCGACTTGCCGAAGCGGTAGCCGTGCCAGTGGCGGAAGCAGACCAGCGCGTCGAACTCGGTCTCGACTCCAGTCTCTTCGGCGACTTCGCGCACCACGGCCTCGGCCAAGTGCTCGCCCGCGTGCAGCGCGCCGCCGGGCAGCTTGTAGCGCGGCGGGCCAGACGCGCGCCGATGGTATTTTTCGCTGACCACCAACAGCTCCCGCGCCTCGTTGAGCACCACCCCACCCGCGCCGATATAGTGCGAGGCATGGGCCGGCACATAAGCACCTTCTTCTAGTTGCAAGGTCAGCATTAGATAGTCGTCGCCGCTGTGGTGGAATGTAAACCCGGCTTCCACCGCTACAGGGACCAACGCCGCCTTGGCAATCGAAACCTCCAGCCAGACAACCCGGTAGCCTTCGTCCTTCCAAGCCGCCAGCGAAACGCGCAGCCGCTCGGCAAACGCCGCCGGATCTGGGTCGAGAGTCTCTGGTTTCGGAAGGATGCCGCCAAATGGATTCGTCGTTGCCGCAATAGGTTCCATGTATCCCGCCTCCCTCAATGGCCGCTAGTGATAGCAAACCCCACTTGGCCTGTCAAGCGGGATTCATATATTTATGAGTAAGGTACATAAAGAGATTTTTTCTCTTTTATATTGATTTTTGAGCAAAATTTCCAACTTTAAGACGTAATAAAACGAAAAAATCAGATTAGGAGAGGATAAAATGATAATCAGTTTCTCCGTTGAAAACTGGATGTCCTTCCGCAGCCAAGCCACCTTTTCGATGATTGCCAGCCGAGAGCGCCAGCATGGAGAACGCGTTCCCAAGCTCGGCAAGTACCAAACGAGAGTTCTCCCGATAGCAGCAATTTACGGCGGTAACGCCTCGGGCAAGACCAGCTTTTTCAAGGCACTGAGTTTTGCCAAGACCTTAATCGTCAAGGGCTCTGGGATCGACAGCCTAATTCCTATCGAGCCGTTCCGCTTGGATGATGAGGGGACGAACCGCCCCTCGCGCTTTGCCTTTGAGTTGCTGATTGACGAAACCATCTACGACTTCAGCTTTGTAGTGACCCGAAAGGCGGTCCTAGAAGAAAGACTAGTGGTAATCACCAGTACCAGTGAAAAAGTGCTTTATGACCGCCGGGATGGAGCAATCAACTTTGACGCATCGCTCGCCAAGGACATCATGTTCCTAAAGTTCGCTTTCAAAGGGACCCGGGACAATCAGCTTTTTCTGACCAATTCCGTATCCCAAAAGGTGGACAATTTCAGGCCGGTCTATGACTGGTTCAAGGATACACTCAATCTCGTCGCACCCGACTCGCGGTTTGAGCCCTTCGAGCAGTTCCTCGATGAAAAACATCCACTGTACACGGCTATGAACGAGATGTTACAACGGCTCGATACGGGAATCGCCCATCTTGGTAGTGAAGAAATTCCATTCGAGAACATCCCACTTCCCGATCCATTAAAGACCATGCTTCAGGAAGAAGTGGAAGAAGGCATGACTGTTCGGTTGATGGAGGAGTCGATTAACGCCCGCTTCGTGATTACCCGCGAGGACGGTGAGTTAATCGCAAAAAAAATGGTCTCCTTCCACCCAAAATCGGACGGCACGGAAGCCAAGTTTGAGATATACCAAGAATCGGATGGCTCACAACGGATTATTGATCTCCTACCTGCCTTTCTCGAACTTTCTGCGCAAACGTCGCCCAAAGTCTATGTAGTTGACGAGATTGACCGCAGTCTGCATCCCTTGCTAATCTGGCAACTGCTTGAAGCATACCTAGCTAATTGCTCTACGGAAACCCGGAAACAACTTTTGCTGACGACCCATAACGTTATGCTGATGGATCAGCAGTTGCTGCGCCAGGACGAAATGTGGGTGGCGGAAAGGGATAAGTCCGGCGGGTCCAGCTTGTTCTCCTTTAGCGAATACAAAGACGTTCGTTACGACAAAGATCTTCGGAAAAGCTACCTACAGGGACGGCTGGGAGGAATCCCTCGTATTCTGTCGGGGGGCACTCTCACCAATCCTCATCTCATGGAGGAAAGTGAGGAGATGACGGATGCCGCCGAACAGACGTAAGTACCGCAGACCTCTTGGCGAGCGACGTTACCGAAAACTTTTTATTGTTGCAACAGAAGGGGTTAAGACCGAGCCGCAGTATTTCGCCATGCTCAATGAGCATCATTCAGTTATCCGCATGGATTGCATAAAAAGCAACCATCGTAGCTCACCACTCCAAGTCCTGAAGCGTATGAAAGACCGCCTCAAGCAGGAAACCCTGAAGAATTCAGATGAGGCGTGGCTAGTGGTAGATAAGGACCAATGGACGGATGAACAGTTGGCGCAACTCCACAGATGGTCGCAGGATGCGGATAATTACGGATTTGCCCTTAGCAATCCCAAGTTCGAGTATTGGCTGTTGCTCCACTTTGAAGATGGCACTAACATCGGTTCGTCACGCGAATGTTCCGCTCGGCTGAATAACCATATCCCCGGCTATGACAAGGGCCTTGAGGTCCGAAAGTTCACGCCCGACATGGTCGAAGCGGCTATCCGTCGAGCCAAGGTTCGCGATAATCCTCCATGCGCGGATTGGCCGCGTACACTCGGTAGTACAACAGTGTACAAACTGGTCGAGAACATCCTTAGTGAAAGACCATAATTCATGCAACGCGCACTGCACAGAAAGCTCGTCGGCCCCAAGGCCCATCGCCAAGCACTCGCCTTCCTCGGCGAGCATCTGCCCCACTTCACGCCCCCCACTTCGGCGGCAGCTTGGCGCAAGCAAGCCCCGGCCCTACGCGCCCAAGTCCTCGACCTGTTCTTCCGCGGCCATCCCGCCGGCCTCCTCGCGGAAGAGCCGCAAGTCCACTGGGGCGACCGCATCGACCCGGGTGCTGGCTACACCATCCGCAAACTGCGCTACGAAGGCTACCCCGGCCTCTGGGTCCCGGCCCTGCTCTACGAGCCTGACCAGCTTGGGGAAAAGGGGCCCGCCGTCCTCAACCCCAACGGCCACCACGCCGGTGGCAAGGCCATGGACTACAAACAGGCCCGCTGCATCAACCTCGCCAAGCGCGGGATGCTGGCGCTCAACACCGAATTTCTGGGGATGGGCGAACTGCGCGCCGATGTCGAACACAACCGCATCGGCCACCTCGACCTGTGCGGCATCGCCGGCATCGGCGTGTTCTACCTCTTGATGAAGCGCGGCCTCGACGTACTGCTCGCCCACCCCAAGGCCGATCCCGAGCGCGTAGGGATGACCGGCCTGTCGGGCGGCGGCTGGCAAACGGCTCTGCTGGCGGCCCTCGACGAGCGGGTCAAGGTCATCGTGCCAGTCGCCGGTCATTCGGCCGTCTGGCAGCGCCGGGGCTGCATCGAGGACATTGGCGACCAAGAGCAATGCCCGGCCGACCTTTGCACGGTTGCCGACTACGATGCGCTCTCCGCGCTCTTTGCGCCGCGGCCAACCTTGCTAATCTACAACCGCTACGACGACTGCTGCTTCCAGACGCGGCGGACGCGCAAATCCATCTACGAACCCATTCGACCCGTCTTCGCGCTCCTAGATGCCCGCGACCATATCGCCCTCCACGACAACACCGACCCCGGCACCCACAACTACGAGCGCGACAACCGCTGCCAACTCTACAAATTTCTCAACCGACATTGGGGATTGGCAACGCCAGACGACGACCTGCCTTATCGCGACGAATTGCAAACCGAAGAAGCCCTCGCCGTCGGCTTGCCCCCCTACAACGCCACCCTGCACTCCATCGCGCAGGCAGCTCTCTGCAAAATTCGGGAGCGTAAAAGAAAAGCGCGCGCGCCGGCCGCGGCACGCCAAGCACTCGCCTCATTACTCAAGCTGCCGCAGTGGAAGAATAGGTCCCTGCAAGAAGTCGGTGCCGCGCAAAAGCACGAAGACGGCACCATTCAACATTACCTATTGCACCTCGACGACACTTGGACCCTGCCAGTGACCCAATACACGCCGCCGCGCCCCCGAGGCCTTGAGCTGCTCATCGCCGATGGCGGGCGCAGTGCGCTCGCTGGCCCGCTAGCCCCCGCCCTCGCGCAAGGCCGCCGGGTGCTCGTCGCCGACATCTTCGCTACCGGCGAACTCCGCACCGACCCGCGTCACCAGATGCTGGTCGCCACCGCTGGCCAGCGTCCGCTCGGCATCCAAGTCGGCCAAGTGCTCGCGCTACTGGCGACCGCACGCCAAAAGAGCCGGGTGCTGCACCTGACGGCCCACGGCCGCGTCTGCCCGGTCGTCGCGCTAATCGCCGCCGCCCTCAAACCCCAATCCCTCGCCTCCCTGACGACCAACGCCCTCATCGACTCCCTCGGTCGCCTCATCGACTGGCCTTTGTCCTACGACGCCGCCCCATCGCTCTACTGCTTTGGCCTACTGGCCGAATTCGACATCCCCGACCTCATCGCACTCTCAGCACCCGTGCCGCTCGCCGACCCCCATCGCGGGCCGCTGCGCCGCTGAGGGCTATCGATCAGTACACGACTCCCACCACCCGGCTCACCCGTTGCGCCAGCGCGTCTCCGGTGACCTCCAAGCGCACCGCATAGGTGCCCGGCGGCACCAAGCGCCCGCTCCCATCGCGGCTGTCCCAAACCAATTTCTGCGGTCCAGCCACCACCTCGCTCGATACCGTCTGCACCAATCGACCCGCCAAATCGTAAACGCCCAGTCTCAATGGCCGGCGTTCGAGCAAGTTGACCAATACCCGTGCAACCAGCCACTTGTTAGACCCAACGCCGCGAATTCCGCCGCCGAAGTCGCGGCATTGAGCGAGGCGTTGACGTGACGCCGCACCGCCACCGGGCGCACCATGCCTGCCGGGCTTACTTCCACCGCATCCCCAGGCAAGACCCACTGCCGCCAGTCCCGGGCCGAGTCGAAGCGCAACTCGTCGCCTGCGGCCAAACACGGACACAACGCAGCGCAAAGGCCGGTTGCAATGAGCAAAAGTTTATCCATCGCCTCCAGCGGTATAAGACAGGTACGCGCAAAACGGCCTGCTGATT
Source organism: uncultured Latescibacterota bacterium (assembly GCA_958295495.1). Taxonomy (GTDB): domain Bacteria; phylum Latescibacterota; class UBA2968; order UBA8231; family UBA8231. The sequence goes on along the minus strand of OY282352.1, from coordinate 2,522,980 downwards.
TCCAGCGGGAAACCAACAGGCCGCGACGTATTCTTGCTTACGACACTAGGCGAACAAGGCCGCGACGGGCACCTTCCACCCCGGCACCACTGCACCGCCCTCCAACACATCGCCTTCGCGCAATACATCCACAGCCCCCGAAATGCAATGCACCGCCACCGTGCGCTGCCGCGGCTCGACGACCACCACCATCCGCGTCCCAGCCGCCAGCCAAGCGGCCACCTTTTCCGCGACCTCCCCGTAGCGGTCGCCCGGCGAGACCACCTCCACCGCCAAATCGGGGGCGCCCGGCCAATACCCGGCCACCGCGCCGACCGCATCCAGCCGCCTTTGGCACACGAAAGCCGCATCCGGCGCCCGCACCGTGTCTGGAGCCGACGCCAGCCGAAACCCCGTCTCCGCCGCATAGACCGACCCCAAGCGGTTGGCCAGCACGTGTTGGCCTAACGATACGGTCACCAACGCGGCGATCTTGCCGTGCTCATTGCCCGCCGGCGTCATCTTACGCACCTCCCCACATACTAATTCGTAGCGGAACCCGTCGTCCGGTAGTCGTTCCAAATCCGCCGCCGTGGCAATATGTTCGACGATTGTCATGGGGGTCTATCCGTCCTTTTATACACGACGCTTTATCTGATTGGTCGGCACGGCAATAGCGGTCCAACCGCATACTCGCCCTACTAAGCGAACAAGGCCGCGACGGGCACCTTCCACCCCGGCACCACTGCACCGCCCTCCAACACATCGCCTTCGCGCAATACATCCACAGCCCCCGAAATGCGATGCACCGCCACCGTGCGCTGCCGCGGCTCGACGACCACCACCATCCGCGTCCCAGCCGCCAGCCAAGCGGCCACCTTTTCCGCGACCTCCCCGTAGCGGTCTCCCGGCGAGACTACCTCCACCGCCAAATCGGGGGCACCCGGCCAATACCCGGCCACCGCCCCGACCGCATCCAGCCGCCTTTGGCACACGAAAGCCGCATCCGGCGCCCGCACCGTGTCCGGAGCCGACGCCAGCCGAAACCCCGTCTCCGCCGCATAGACCGACCCCAAGCCATGGGCCTCCACGTGCTGTACTAGCGATGCCGTCACCAACGCGGCGATCTTGCCGTGCTCATTGCCCGCCGGCGTCATCTTACGCACCTCCCCACATACTAATTCGTAGCGAAACCCGTCGTCCGGTAGTCGTTCCAAATCCGCCGCCGTGGCAATATGTTCGACAATTGTCATGGGGGTCTATCCGTCCTTTTATACACGACGCTTTATCTGATTGGTCGGCACGGCAATAGCGGTCCAACCGCATACTCGCCCTACTAAGCGAACAAGGCCGCGACGGGCACCTTCCACCCCGGCACCACTGCACCGCCCTCCAACACATCGCCTTCGCGCAATACATCCACAGCCCCCGAAATGCGATGCACCGCCACCGTGCGCTGCCGCGGCTCGACGACCACCACCATCCGCGTCCCAGCCGCCAGCCAAGCGGCCACCTTTTCCGCGACCTCCCCGTAGCGGTCGCCCGGCGAGACCACCTCCACCGCCAAATCGGGGGCACCCGGCCAATACCCGGCCACCGCGCCGACCGCATCCAGCCGCCTTTGGCACACGAAAGCCGCATCCGGCGCCCGCACCGTGTCTGGAGCCGACGCCAGCCGAAACCCCGTCTCCGCCGCATAGACCGACCCCAAGCCATGGGCCTCCACGTGTTGTGCCAAGCGCCAAGCAACGCGCATCGCGATCTTGCCGTGTTCATTGCCCGCCGGCGTCATCTTACGCACCTCCCCACATACTAATTCGTAGCGAAACCCGTCGTCTGGCAGCCGCTCCAAATCCGCCGCTGTGGCAATATGTTCGACAATTGTCATGGGCTATCGTCCTCGCCCCCTTCGGCTTCAGATGCGAAATTTTATACGGAATATACCTGCCGACTTTTACCGCCACAACCTCAAGTGGAGAGCATCGCCTCCGCACCTTATATTGAGCTATTACATAAGGAAAGGATTGGACATGTCCGAAAAACTCCCCCTCGCCATCGTCGGCTGCGGCGGCATGGGCCACCGCCATCTATACGGCCTTGCCGAGTTGCAACGCGCTGGCCTGTCGCCCTTTGAACTGGTAGGTGCCTGCGACCCCAACCTCGACAACGCCCACTCGCTCGCCGACCAAGCCGAAGAGCGGCTGGGTACGCGACCCCAACCCGTCAAAGACTTGGCCGAATTAGCTTCCGTCGCCCCGGTCCAAGCCGTTGACATCACCACCCTACCGGCCCATCACCATACGGTGGCCATCGAGGCCATGGAGCGCGGCTGGCACGCGCTGTGCGAAAAACCCATGGGGCTTACGACCCGCGCCTGCAAGCAGATGATCGCCAAGGCCCAAGAGACCGGATGCGTCCTCTCCGTGGCCGAAAACTACCGCCGCGACCCGGTAAACCGCCTCGCCAAGGCCCTGCTCTCAGCCGGCATCATTGGGCGTCCGCGCCTGATGCAGCACACTACTATGGGTGGCGGCGACGGCATGCTCATTTCAGTGTGGCGGCACCAAAAAAACGCCAGCGGCGTCCTTCTCGACGTGGGCGTTCACTTTGCCGACATCATGGAGTACTTCCTCGGGGAGGCCGACACGGCCTACGCGCAGACGCGCCTGCACGAGCCGACCCGCAAAAACCCCGTAGCCGGCCGCGACGTCAGCAGCGGCTCGCCGGGAGGCGTCTATGAACGCTGGCAAAAAGACATGCCCGCGGAGTTTACTGCTACCGCGGACGACGCGGCCTACGCCACCATCCTCTTCAAAAGCGGCGCGGTCGCCCAGTACATCGAAGACCACGCAGCGCACGGCCAAAACCTGTGGCAACGCTCCATCCACGGCAGCCTCGGCTCACTCGAACTGCCCGGCGATCGCTCGGGCCAACGCCTCACGCTCCACCGCGACGGCGCAGACTCCATCAACCACCAAGCCCTCCTCGACCTCGTGCCCGATCACCGCCTCGACGAGGCCACGGCCGCGCTCTTCGGCGGCGACCAGCTCTTCGATTACCACTTGCCCTTTCCCGAGATCGACCGCAAGCTAATCGCCATCGAATACCACGAGCTCGGCACCTGTATCCAAAAAGGACGGCAGCCCGAAGTCGATGCTCATCAAGGTGCTCGCTCCGTGGGCCTGTCCTACAGCCTGCTGGAGTCGCAAATCGCTGGTCGTGCGCTCTCGGTCGATGCCGTCTGCAACGACCAGATCAACGCCTACCAAGCCGAGATCAACGAGCATCTGGGGATCTAAAACAATGGCCGCCATCCTCTGCCCCCGCTGCCACAAAATCGTCAGTGCCAACGCCGAAACCTGCCCCCATTGCGGCCAGCGCAAACCCGGCCTGTGGGGCGCAACCGCCACCATGCGCCGGCTCGGCCTACAGCTAAATTTCCCGCACTTAATCACCGTGTTCTGCGGCGTACTCTACCTGCTCGCGTTGGCCCTCGATCCATCGGCGATTTTCCAGACGCAGGGCCTGATGCAGATTCTCTCGCCCAGCATCCAAGCCAGCTTCAAACTCGGCGTCACCGGCACCGTACCCATCTTCTCCTATAACTTCTGGTGGACTCCGATCACCGCCATTTACCTGCACGGCGGCCTACTGCACATTTTCTTCAACATGATGTGGGTGCGCCAGCTTGGTCCGGTTGTAGAAGAGCTCTTCGGCCCCTTCCGCCTCTTTGCGATCTTCACGGTCGCCGGCATCACCGGCTTCCTAGCTTCGACCCTAGCGGGCCACGAACTCACGCTGGGGGCCTCTGGTTCGATTTTCGGCCTCTTGGCCGCGGCCATTGCCTACGGTCGGCGGGCCGGGGCACAACTTTTCACTCGGCAGTTTCTCCAGTGGGCGGCCTTACTTTTCGTCATGGGTTTTGTGATGCCCGGCGTCGATAACTGGGCGCACGGCGGCGGCTTCATCGGCGGGTATGCGGCGGCCTATGTCTTCAGCCGCAGCTCGGAGCGCGAGGGCTTGGGGGCTTATCTGATCGGTGGTTTGTGCCTGCTAGCCACGGTCGGCGCGTTCGCCTTGCAGTTTATCGCCGTGTTTCTGTAGCCCGTCTCATGTCCGACGAACTCATCGCGCTCTTCAATGGCCAAGGACAACCCATCGGCAGCAAAGGTCGTGCGGCGGCCTATGGCGATGGCGACCGCGTCGGCTTGGTCTTTGTCTGGGCGGCTTGGCGCACCTCCTCCGGCGTCGCCCGCACCCTATTGCAGACCCGCTCGCGCCCCGGCGACCCGTACTTGGGCAGCCTCGACGCTCCGGCCGGCGGCCACATCCGAGCCGGGGAAACGCCCGCAGCAGCGGCGCACCGCGAATTCGCCGAAGAAGTCGGCATCGCACTGACACCCGCCGAGTTGGTCTTCCTCGGCCAGCAACCGCTCCAATACACCGGGCGCACTGCCATGCAGTTTTTTTACCTCTGCACGCGGCCTGTCTCGCTGGGGGAAACCGCATTCAACGAAGAGGTGGGCGCCTTCGTCGAAGTCGGGCTAGACGATTTCGACTCCTTAGTCTGCGGACGGACCGCGTCGATCCAAGGCCAAGCCCGCTACAAGGACGCCCCAGACGAAACAAGGCCACGGGAAGTTACTCCTGCGGCCTTCGCCGCCTATTCTGCGCCGATCATAGACGCCATCCGCCGCTCACTCGGCGCGATCCGCGCCTATCTCGATACCGGGCAGCTCGACGAAGCTATCTGGACGCGCCCGACCGGCTGATGTAGCACTCCAGATGCGCCAGCGCCCGGCCGCTATCCATAGCCTCCCGTGCCTCGGCCAACCCCTCTTCGGCACTCATACTTAGCCCCAGATAGTAGTCGGTCAAGCCCGCGTTGAACGCGATGCGGTCGTAAACAGGCCCCTGTTCGCCCTTGAGTGCTGCCACGCCCAAGGCCGCAAAAGCCCGCGCACTCACCTCCGCAGGACGCGGGCTTTGCTCGTAGCAAAAGCCGTAGTCTGTCGGGTCCACGTCGCCGGCAACCGTCTCCAACCGGCCCCCGACGCGGCGGAATCCCTGCGTGTAGTTGACAGCCTTGCGCCGAGCGTCCGAGGGCTTGCCCAAGCGCAACCCGTAGTGGCTGCTCCCCTCCTCGCCCTTGATTACCAGCCCCGCGTCCAGCCCGCGCTCCTGCATCAATCCCAACAGCTTGTCCTCGTAGCCGGCGTGGTAAAAACCCGCGATCATGCCGTTCCAAGCCGCGCCGGCAAACAACTGCTGTACCTTCTCGGTAGTGGCCCAAGGCGGGCGTTTGGCGATGTGGGTACGCAAGTGTCGCAACGCGTACGCACGGGGGGCGTACTCGCGCTGGCTCACGTACGCAAACCCAACGGCCGGGTCTTCAATGCAGCGGGCCGCCATCGCCAGCGACAGATCGACCCGCGCACCCAAGGCCGCCAGCACCCCTTCCTCGGTGACTCCGCGCTTGGGCGGCATTTCGGCGACGCCGTGTAGCACGGTCGCCCGGCCCAAGGCCGCACGCACGGCAGCGACGAAGAGCGTCGGGCGAAAGAAGCGCGCCGCCCCGTCAAAGGGCTGGCCAAAATGCGTCAGCGTCTCCACTTGCAGCGCGGGCACCTGCTCTGAGGGGAGCACGGCGTCGAGATGAGCGCGAATTTCTTCCGCATCTTCGATGTTCATCCGCTGGCCAATCAAGAACGCGGCCATCAGCGAGGGGCGCACCGCGCCCGAGAGCATGGCCTCGAGCGCACCGCGCACTTCCTCGTAGCGCAAGTGCTCGCCCCGCAAAACCGGGCGTAGAGCCGCAACCACCCGCGCTTCGCCCGGGCGGGCGGCAAAATCCGGCGCCGTACCGAGCAGAAAGCGCAAGTCAGCGGGCATCTTGCTGAGCGCGTCCCCATAGCGGTCAAAGGCCGCGACCTCAGCCGCGCTCCATCCCGTCCGCTCGCCGAAGGTGCGGCGGATGGACATGGCCGCGAAAAATGCGCCCATCTGGGCTGGAGAAACCCGATCGGCGCGGGGCAAGGCCCCCTCGAGCGAGGCGAAAATCAACTCCAGAATGCGCCGAGGGGCTGGGTCGCCCTCTTTTTTGCCCAGCGGACGGCTCTGGTGCGGCCCGGTACAGACGCGCACCTGCGCGGCGAGCACTTCTTCGTTGGGGCCGGGATAGGGGTCGGGTTCAGACACGATTTTTGCTCCCTTTCACTGGCCGGAAGCCTGTTGGGGTTTGACGCCTAAGGGTACGGAAGCAAGGCAACGTTTCTCTTTTGACACGGAAAACATACCTTATTACATTCGCTGAGGAAATGAGATTACGAGTAGTTTCCCTTGTGGAGAAACCTCCGATGACAGATGCGATTTTATATTCTAAGTATGTATTTCCTATAGAGATAGAGCAAGGCGAGTTCGGCTATATCTCTCGTTGTCCCACCTTTGACGTATGTAGTCAGGGAACGACAAAGGACGAAGCCCATCGCATGACTTCTGAGGCCGTGCAGCTATTTGTTGAGGATGCTTTCGATGACGGAACCTTAAAAGAGCTTCTCAAAGAATGTGGAGTCGATGGAGAGTTCGAGGTCAATGGTATAGAGCCGCCCAAACAAATTGCATATATTGCATATATTGTATGATAAAGATAAAGCTTCCTAAATGGCCCTTGGCGATCAGCATCCGGCCTATAAGCACATCTTTTTCCACAGAAAGAGAGCTCCCATGAGTCTTATGCGATTTATTCGGCTAACATTGCACAGTCCCAAGGTAACAACTCGCACTGAGGAGGACAGACGCCTAGCCGACAGGCGCATCGTTAGTCGCCTATCGCATGGCAACATTCGCTTGCAGCGCGGCGAGTACGTCACGCGAGAAGACATTGAGGAACAATATGAGCGCGTCAAGTCCTTCAACTTCGACGGAGAATGATACCCCTCATCGCATCAGCGACCTTCGCGCCCTATACGATACTGCAGACGAATTCGCACGCGAGGTCGCTGAGTTTCGAGCCGAGATACCGATTCCCGCCTACAACGGAACTGCGATATGCAGGTCACCATCTTCTCCAAGCACTAGATGACAGCGGATATATTTCCAGCAACGAGCAATTACGCAGAGTGGTTTCTCATTGTGAACGAGCGATGTACGAAGCCGCAGAGGCAGGAATAATCTCGACGCTGGAGTCAATAAACCGATTCCGAGAAAACTACAAAGACATCGTAGTCAAAGATGTCGTGGACAACTATTCCAGCATCCTCGTGAAGGCCCGAAAGGCGCAAAGTTTGCTCGCTCGTGGGCGGTCAGATCAAATGTCGCCGTCAGAGAGGGCTTCCTGTTACATGGAAACGTTTCGACAATTGCGCGACGACAGTGAAATGCTCGAAGCTAGTCGCGACGATCTCAACGCCAAGGTGTCCGAACAAGTGCGAGACAACCGGCGATTCGTTGTTCGCACCCTGCTGATTGTGTTCGGAGCTGTCGTTGCAGTAGCGGGTATAGTGATCGGCATGTAAACGGTCGTAATGCCCGTGTTTTGAAACCAGCCTGTGGGCACAGCATCGCCCGTCATTTCCTATCTCAGTACTTATTCTTCCCTTATTCCGCGAGAAATCTCCTATGCGCTACCTATCTCGTCTATTTCTTATCGCCCTCGCCCTAACCGCTTGTGGCTCGTCCGACCCGGCCCCTCCGGCGCTGATCCACTACATCGCGGCCCAAGAAGCCTTGGCCGCCGACGATCTAGACCGGGCGCGTCAAGCACTGCAAGGCTTGGTGCAAAGCGCCAGCCCAACGCTCAAGCCGCTAGCGGAAAAAGCCGCGCACGTGGCCGATATCGCTGCGGTGCGCACTGCATTCAAGCCGCTGTCCGAAGAAGTGATGAAGAGCCAAATACCCGAGGGCTACGTCGTGGCGTACTGCCCGATGGCCGACGGCGAGAAGGGGGCGCACTGGGTGCAGAAAGACCAGCCCCAAATTGCCAATCCCTACTTCGGCGCTGCCATGCTCCGCTGCGGGGTATTCAAGGAGTAGTGGCACCCGACATGATCCGCGTAGAATCCATCACCCGCCGCTACGGCATTTTGGCCGCTGTTGACGAGGTCAGCTTCTCCGTTGACCGAGGCGAGATCGTCGGCTTCGTCGGTCCCAATGGCGCTGGCAAGAGCACCATGCTCAAGATGCTCTCCACCTTTATCCACCCCACAGCCGGCACAATCGCCATTGATGGGCTCGACGTGGTGGAGCACCCGCTCGCCGTGCGCCGCCGCATTGGCTACCTGTCGGGCGACACCCCGCTCTACCAAGAGATGCGCGTCGATAAGTTCCTCCGCTTCATCGCCCGGGCCCGCGGCCTCGAAGGCGACGCCTTGCAGCAGGGCCTAGCGCGCACGGTCGCGCTCTGCGGGCTTGAAGACGTGCTCACCCAGCGCGTCAAGGAGTGCTCCACTGGGTTCCGCCAGCGCATCGGCCTAGCTACCGCCATGGTCCACGATCCGCCGGTCTTGCTCCTCGACGAGCCAACCCACGGCTTCGACCCCTTGCAGGTTCTGGCCTTCCGCGACACCTTGCGCACGCTCAGTCAGGGCCGGGCGATCCTCTTTAGCACCCACATCATCGGCGATGTCGAAGCCATTGCCGACCGCGTGTTGATCATCCACCAAGGGCGCTTGCTCGGCGATGGCCGCGTCGAACAGTTGGCCGCAGACGCCGGCATCCCCGGGGCCGGCCTCGAAGCCGTCTTCGCCCACCTAGTCCGCACCACAACCCCTGCCCATGTCTGACGCACAACGCCTGTCTGCTGCCGAGTGCCTGCGCGGTACGCGCATTGTCCTCGACCGCGAGCTAGAGGCCTACTTCGACTCGCCCATTGCCTATGCGTACGCAGCGGTCTTCTTGGTGCTGTCTTGCACCACCTTTATGAACTCCTTTTTTCTCGACGGGGTCGTCGATATGGGGCCGTACTTCACCGCCCTCCCCTTTCTGCTGATCCCCTTCGTCCCAGCCATTACCATGCGGGCCTGGGCCGAAGAACGCGCCCAGCACACCTTCGAGCTGCTGATGACCCTGCCGCTGCACTCCTTGCAGGTCGCGTTGGGTAAGTATCTGGCGGCCCTGTGCTTCTACGCCATCGTCCTCGCTGGCAGCCTGCCCATCGTGCTGATGCTCCTCTTCCTCGGCGACCCCGACCTCGGGCGCATCGCCGCTAGCTATCTCGGCGCACTGCTGTTGGGCGCTTTCTTCCTGTCCTTCGGCTTGTTTGCCTCCGGCCTGACCCGCGACCAGATCGTGGCCTTTGTGCTCGCCGCGCTCTTAGGCTTCTTCTTCGTGCTCAGCGGGCACGAGAAAGTAGTAGAGGTTCTCGACGGACTAGCTCCGGCCTATCAGCCGGGCACATGGCTGTACGAAACCATATCGGTCCTGCCCCACTACGAGGCTTTTGGCCGCGGCGTAATCGCCCTCGCCGACCTGCTGTACTTCGCGTTGATGAGCGGCTTTTTCGTCTCCATGAACTATCTCAGCCTCCAGAGATCCAAGTATTGAAGCGGCACTTCTTGCTCCAAACCGCGCTGGCTTTCGCGCTGCTCTTGGGCATCGTCGCTTACGCCGGCCGCCTCCTGCACCTGACCGGGACTTGGACCTTAGACCTAGCCGGGGACGACATCGCCACGCTTGCGCCGGCGACCGAAAGCTACCTCCGCTCCTTAGACACCTCGCTCGCCATCACCTACTTTGCCACCGCCCGCGAAAACATGCCGGCGCACCTCAAAGACCTCGAACCCCAAGTCCGCCGGCTCCTGTCGGCTCTGCGCGCCCGCGCACCCGACCGCATCGACTATCGGGTCATTGACCCGGACCAAAGCGGGCGCGCTGGCATCGGCTATGCAGCGAGCAAAAAGGCCTCCTCCTTCAGCGTCCGGCGGGTGTTGCACGACGAGCATTCCGAGCAGAAAATCTGGTCCTCGCTGGTCATCGCACGCCCCGACGCGCCCGAAGTGCTCGTCCAAAGCATTGAGCCCGAGCACCTGCCTTATCTAGAGGAGTACGTCATCGCCCAACTGCAGGCCGGGCGAGCGACGACGCAACCGACCTTTGGCGTCTCGGCCCCGCCGCCCTTCCAGCTTTTGGCGGCCTTTCTCAACGAGGCCGGGCCGGTCATCGAGCTAGACCTCAACAGCAACCCTACCATTCCCCCAGAGATCGACGTGCTGTTCTGGATTCAGCCTGCGGTCGCCACGCCCGAGCACACACGGCAGTTGCTTGCCTTCCTAGAATCGGGCCGCAGTGCAGTACTCGCCGGCAGCACCTACCAGATCGGCTACTCTCCACAGGAGGACGCGATCTCCTATTGGGTACACCACTCGCCGCCTGCTTGGGCGCAACTGCTCCAGCCTTTTGGCATCCGGCCGGTCCCGGACCTGCTCGTCGATAAAAACACCGGGCCGGTCGCCCTCGACTCGGTCGAGGTCATCGCGCCCTTTCACCTCCGGGTGCTGCCCGCTTTTTACAATATGAAGAGCTTTGCCGCGCCAAGCCGCGGCGGGCTTAACTTCGTCGCGGCCAGCGCGCTCGAAGTCGATCCGCAGGGCGTACAAGCCAAGGGTTTCCACGCGGAAATCGTCGGCACCACCACCGAAAGCCCCCGCGTCCTACCCCTGCCCGCCGACCCCTTCACCGACGCCGACTTAACCGGCGGCTTGCCCGTGCCCAAGCAAAATTTGCTGGTCCTGCTCAAGCCGGACGATCCTTGGCAGGGGCAGCTATTCGTCTTGGCCAGCGCGTCGCCCTTTCAAGACGGCATCATCAACCAGCCCGGCTACGCCCACCGCGTCTTTCTGCAAAACCTCATCCGCACCTACGGCCAACCCGAGCGCGTATTGCGGGGGCGCGTGGAAAAGGCCGGGGCGCAGCGGCTCGTCCCGCCTGGGGCACTCGCCCGTTTCTTCTGGCGGTTTTTTGCGGTCTTTTTGGTGCCGCTGGGGTTCGTGGGCCTCGGCGTTAGGCACTATCTGCGCCACAGCCGCCTGAGCTGGCCGGCCGGCCGTTGGGGCCGACAGCTCGGCCTCGCCTGCTTGGTGCTCTTCGTTGGTGCGCTCGCTTGGCGCGGTCGCGGCCCCTATCTCGACCTGACAGCCGACCAGCTCAACACGCCCTCGCCGCTTTTGGGCCGCTTGTTGCAAGGCACGTCCCTATCCGCCGAACTGATCGCCACGCACCGCGCCTCCATGCCCCGGCAGCTCAAACGCGCTGAAGACCGCATCCGCACCTTGCTCGCCGATTGTACCATCCCCCTGCGCGTGACCCGCCCCGACGCCCTGACCCCCGACCAGCTCCAGACGCTCGCCGCCGAGGGGCTGGTGCCCTTCCCAGCCGAAAGAGTCCTCAACGACACCCTCGCCACCCAATACGTCTGGAGCGGCCTGCGTCTGCAAGGCAACGCGCACACCATCGCCGTGCCGCGCATCAACCAGCGCGCACACCTCGAATTCCTCTTGGCCGCGGCCGCCCACAGCCTGCAACAGGGGCGCAAAATGCGCGTGGCCGTCATCTCCGACCTGCCCCGCCTCTCGCCGGCCGAAGCCCTCGAAGACTACCAGAAGAAGGGCCTCATCGCCCCGGGCGGCACCGACGTGTACAGCGACTTGAAAGCCCTGCTCGCCGACTATCTCTACGACGTCCACTACATCAATCCCCGCACGCCGATCATGCCCTCAGACGTAGATGTCTTGTTGTGGATGCAGCCGCGCCGCGACTCGGGTCCGATCCTGCTGCTGCTGAGCCAGCATCTAGCGAGGGGGGGCAAGGCCATTGTCGCCATGCAGCACTTCAACATCCAGCAGCGCCAGTACCGCGGCTCGGGGTTTCAGACCGTGTACTGGCCCCAACCGCAATTCCAAGACCTCGACCGCTATCTCCAGCTCTTTGGCGTCGAGCAGCTCCGCGAAGTGCTCTTCGACCGCACCCAGTCCCATCTCGACTTGGAGACCCAAGTCAATCGCACGGCCGTGCGCGAGTACGACCCGCAAAAGGTCGCCTTACCCTTCTTGATCCGCGCCGTCGGTCAGCACTACGACCTCACCTCGCCCATCACCCAGCACCTCGGCGACCTGCTCTTTATCTGGGGGAACCGCTTTGCCCTGCACTCGGCCCAGCTCAGTAGTGCGGGCATAACGGCCCAAACCCTGATCTCCACTTCGCCCCAAGCTTGGGCGTACCCATGGCAGGGTGGTTGGCTGCCGCCCGAGGTCTTCGCCCCGCAGACGTACCTGCCCGGCCCCCAACCCCTCGTCGCGTTGCTCACCGGGCCTTTTCCCGAGGTCGTCTTTGCCGAAGGCGAGGATGGCCGCGCCACACTCCAGCGCGTGGACGAGCACCCGCAGCGAGCGGGTGCCCTGCTCCTGATCGGCTCTTCGGAGATGTTCAAAAACAAGCACCTGTTGGCCCCGGGCTTTCAGCACGATCAATTCCTGCTCAATGCCGTGGCGTACAACGCGTATGGCGAGGAGCTAGCCGCCTTACAGGCGCGGCGGCCGACTTCGCGCGGCTTTCCCTTCCAGAGCACCGAGGCGAAGCGTTTGTGGCGAGTGTTCGTGGTGGGCGCGGGGCCGTTGCTGTTTTTGGGCTATGCCCTCTATCGCCGCACGAGGCGAAAGTGATCCGCTTGCTCTGCACGCTGGGGGCCCTGCTGGCCCTGCTCGTCCTCGGGGAGAGCGCCCTGCGCGAGCACCAACGCGCTGTGCGCCGCACCGCCGGGGCCTTGCGCCTCTTGACGCCCGAGTTGGCCTCAGCCGTCGCTCAGATTGAGGTCCGCGCCGCCGGACGCCGCTGGCACTACGTCCGGCGCGAGGGCACTTGGCATTTCCCAGCGTATCACCGCGCCTTTGTCCTCAACCGCCGAGTCGAGCACCTGCTTCAGAGCCTGCTCGCTACTCCGGCGACCTTCGTCTCGGCCGAGCCTGGGGACTTGGCCCGCTATGGCCTCGGCCCGGGCAGCGTCCGCATCCACCTGCTCGACCAACAGGGGCGTCCCTTGCTCGAAGTGCGCCAAGGGCGCGGGGCACCCGGGCGGCGCGCGGGGGAATCATATATTCAGCGCGTTGGTGCCGACAGCATCTTTCACCTCCACGCCTACCCCGTCCATGCCCTCGACACCGCGCCGCCCGCTCCGATGCTCGACCGCCGCGTCCTGCCTCAAGCCTTACAGCGCAAGGGCCTACGGCGCGTCGCCTTCGCCGGCGACCCGGCCTACCCGGTGCAATCCCTCAGCCGCCAGCTAAAACCCATGACGGAGCCGGTCCCCATGATGCCGACTTACGAGTGGGTCGCCCTCTCTGCGGCTGGCGCGGAGACCTGCCTCTCCGCGAGTGCAGAAGCCTACGCCGACTTCCTCAAACGCCTGACGTGGTCGGCTTTGCACGATCCGGGCCGCACCGATGCCTTTGCCGCGGCTCGCTATCTCTATCTCGAAGACGAAGAAGGCGCAATAGACACCCTCGCCATTGGCGCAGCCGACGACCGCGGCCGCTATCTCCGCCTCCACACCACCGGCCACGTCTTCTCCATAACACCCGCAAGAGCCGCCCTCCTCTTCCCCACTCGCTCCGCCCTCCGCGACACGCTCCCCCAACCCTCGCCCTACCACCAAGCCGAGCGTTAGACGGGCGCGACAACAAAAAAAGGGCGGGGTGCAAAACCCCGTCCCAATGGTCTTCAGTTGCGCGACCTCACCAATAAGCAGCAAAATGGGACCTCGACTTGAGGTCCCATTTTGCCAACTCGCAGTACAGCGGCTGCTACTTGAGCAGCAGCATCTTCTTGGCTTCGCGGAACTCGCCGCCCGCCTGCAAGCGGTAGAAATACATCCCCGACGACAAGCTATGGCCGCTGTCGTTGGTCGCGTCCCACTCCACCATGTAGCGACCCGCGCTCTGGTGCTCGGCCACCAGCGTCCGAACCGCCTGACCGACTGCGTTATAGACGGTCAACTCCACATCCGCCGCGGTCGGCAGCGCATACTGGATCGTCGTCGTTGGGTTGAACGGATTCGGGAAGTTGTTCGCCAAGGAGAACGCTTCCGGCCGCGTTTGCACTACTGCCTTCGCCGCCTGCTCCGCTCCCGGGTCGCTCAGCGCGATCTCTACCTCGTCGCCCTCTAGCCCGTCAAGCGTACCGATCAGCCTGATGATCTCGTCGCCTTCCTCCAAGTTGTCGGCTCTTGGGTCAACGTAAAAATTCACCGTCCCTATTATCGAGCCAGCCGGAATCTCAATCATAGGAGTAAATAGCGCGGCATAGTCCAAATCGCGCGTCGCGGTCGAAGCGTCGTCAATGACCAAGCGCACGGTCGCGTCCTCTGCCAACGCCTTGCCGTCCAACGTCGCGGTCACCGTAACAGTGGTCAAAGCGGCATTCTCACTCAACGTGCTCGGATCCGCCGACAGCGAAATGGACGTACTGGGCGTTTCGTCGTCTCGGATCTCAATGTTCGTCGATAGGATCTGGCCCGTTGACACGAGCGTGGCCTGTACGCCCAAAGCCTTCAGACCATCTTCAGTATCGTCGTTGATGGGCGTGAGGGTCAGGGTCGCCAGCCCCTCGGTAGCACCGGCTGGAATGGTGATAAGCGCCTCCAACTCCGCCATGTAGTCCACATCGCGCATCGCGGCCGGGCCGTCGCTGGGAGCCACAATGGCAAACCGCACGCTCTCGTCAGCCACTGAGGCGGCCGTCAAGGTAAAAGTTAGCGAGACTTCCGTTGCCGCCGCGTCCTCGCGGACCACCGCCGGCTCTACCGCCAGCCCAGCGGCCACAACCGGGGGCAGCCCAGTTGTATGGACCGCGATGGAAAAGGTCAACGCCGCGGCGTCCCTGTTGCTGTCGGTCACCATGTAGGTAACTGGGACCGGACAGTTGGTCGCTTCCGCTGGCGTACCCGAAAGCGTCCGCGTGGCCGAGTCAAACGCCAAGCCCGCCGGCAGGGTCAAGACGCGGTACCGCAGGTCGCCAGCGCCGCCCATCGCTTCCGGCAGCACCAAATCGGCAATAGCCGTCCCCACCGTGTACGTCTGGTCGGCGATGGAAGCACCAGCTAAGAAGGCCAGCACCGCCCCTTTCTCAGCACTTGTAATGGTGAAGGTCAGCACGGCCGTGTCGTCGTCATCGTCAATCGCCGTATAGGTGACGGCGACCGCGCCGTTAGTTGCTTCCGCTGGCGTACCCGAAAGCGTCCGCGTGGCCGAGTCAAACGCCAAGCCCGCCGGCAGGGCTGAGATGCGGTACGTCAGGGTGCCGTCGCCACCCGAAGCCTCCGGCAGCACCAAATCGGCAATAGCCGTCCCCACCGTGTACGCCTGATCGGCGATGGAAGCACCGGCTAAGAAGAAAGGCTCGCCGACCGCGCCGGGGTCTTTCAGCGTTATATCTACAATGCCGACTGTCACCTTGATGTCGTCATCGCCAGCAACGGCGATGACTCGGTTGTCGGCGGACGGCACGGTCAGCCTGATTTTCTCGTCGCCCTCCACGATCCCGTCGTCAATAGGGATGACGGTCATCGTCGTCGTCCCCCACACCGAGCCGGCCGGAATCGTCAGCGGACCCAGTGTTGCCGAGTAGTCTATATCGCGCGTCGCCTCAGCAACGTCAACGACCGTGCCGGCAGCGTCCGCATCCTTGGGATCGGGGTCGATGGTCAAGAGCACGACCACGTCATCATCAAACACCTTCCCGTCCAAAGTTCCGGTCACCGCAACATGGGTCGCACCAGCCCCTTCGCTTATCGTAGCCGGCTCTGCCGTCAGCGAGATATTCATGCTATTCGCGTCGTCATCGGCGATGGCTATCGTTTTAGTCGCCGATACGTCGCCGATCGTGACCTGTATATATATCGGCCCTCGCGGAACCACCGCGGTGTCATTAGTAGGGGTGAGAGTGAACGTCGTCGTGCCCGACACCGAGCCGGCCGGAATGATGAGCGGCTGACCAAAGACCAGCTTGTAATGCACATCGCGCGTCGGAGTGCCCGTCACCATATCACCAGACGGCAAGACCGCGCCGTCGGGCAAAATCACGAGCTTCACCGTCTCGTCCTCAATCAAGGCATTCGTCAAGACGACTTTCAACTCGATCGTCGTCTCACCGGCGTCCTCGCGGACCCTCTCTTGACTAAGCGTAATGGCATCGGCCGTGGCAGCGAGCTCCTTCTTTATTTTTATATCCACAGGCCTGAGCGTTAGCCCATCGTCTTTGATCTGTATTCCCGGGGCGTCCGCATCTGTATCATTATCAGGAGACCCTATCCGGATCGTGCCAGGTAACCGATTTTGGGGGGTGAGGGTAATTGTCGCCGTCCCGGACGCCGAATTTTTCGGAATCGTGAGCGCCGCCAGCGTCACCGTATAGTCCAAATCGCGCTGCGCCTCGCGATTGTCCTTGGTCGCATCCGCATCGTCGATATTGCCGTTGCCATCGGTATCGGCGTTGGGATTGGCCTCCAAGTCGGGATGATCGCCAATGGTCAAGACGAAACTCGTCGCCTGTCTTAGCACCTTGCCATCCAAGGTTGCCGTCACCGCGATCTCGGTCGCACCATCAAACCTATTTAGCTC
Source organism: uncultured Latescibacterota bacterium (assembly GCA_958295495.1). Classification (GTDB taxonomy): domain Bacteria; phylum Latescibacterota; class UBA2968; order UBA8231; family UBA8231. The sequence goes on along the minus strand of OY282352.1, from coordinate 2,506,397 downwards.
GACAATATCGGCCGACAGATTGATGTTGTTGCTATCCTTGTCGTCGTCAATTAGCGTGATCGTCGTCGGCTCAACCTTCTTAATGCCAGCATTGCCGCGGATCTCAATAGGAAGGTCTTTGTCAACGACATCATCGTTAATGGGGATGAGGGTGAGGGTCCCCGTTGCCTTTTTCTCGCCAGCCAGAATTCTGAGAACGGTCAAGCTCAGGCGGAAGCGACTATTAAACCCCTCATTTGAGACACTCAAGAGCACGTACGTATCCGCCTCCAACGCTGTATCATCAGTAACTTCGACTGTCACCGCGATCTCGGTCGCACCGGCGTCCTCGCGTACACTATTGGGATTGACCGACAGTATATAGTCTGCCTGCGCCGCAGCCTCCCCGGCCCACCCCAACACCCAACCAGCGGCCAACAGCCAAGGCACATAGGCCAGACGCTGCATCAACAACTTCGCATGTATCATTACTCAACCTCCCCGGGGACAACTCCCTAATTTAAGAGTAGTTATAATATTAGGAAATAGGGCCTCAAATTAAAGTTTGAGGCCCTATTTCACTAACCTAACTCGCTGTGCCGCGAGTGCTTACTTGAGCAACAGCATCTTCTTGACTGCGGCGAACTCTCCACCGGCTTGGAGGCGGTAGAAATACATCCCCGACGACAAGCTGTGCCCGCTATCGTCGGTCGCGTCCCACTCCACGACATACCGCCCGGCACTCTGATGCTCGGCCACCAGCACCCGCACCGGCTGACCAACGACATTATACACGGTCAACTTCACATCCGCCGCCTGCGGCAGTGCGTATTGGATCGTCGTCGCCGGGTTGAACGGGTTCGGAAAGTTGTTCGCCAGCGCAAACGCGGCCGGCAGCGTCTGCAACGATAGCGACGCACGCACGCCGTTGGCGTCCGTAACCGCGTACGTATATACGGGTGCGCTCTCGGCCAGCGGCGTACCCGCAACGGTCCGCGTGGCCGCGTCAAACGACAAGCCCGCCGGCAGGGCCGGCGAGAGGTGGTACGTCAGCGGTGCGGTGCCGCCGGTCCCCTCCGGGAGCGTGAGGCCCTCCACGCGCTGGCCAACGACGAATTCGCGGATTTCAGCCAAGTCGTGCGAAGCCATCGGAATGACCTTACCGGACACACTGCCGAACAAATCGAAAAACGATGCAAAACTCAGCGGGGGATTGACCGTGATGGAGAAGGTCAACGCGGCCGCGGCTCCGTCGCTGTCGATGGCCGTGTAGGTGATGACGACCGCGCCATCGGTCGCTTTCGCAGGGGTGCCTGCAATCGTCCGCGTGGTCGCGTCAAACGATAAGCCCGCCGGCAGGGCCGAGACGCTATACGTCAAGCTGCCCGTGCCGCCCAAAGCGGCCGGCAGTACGAGAGCGGCAATCGCCCCCTCGGCAGTGTACTCTTGGTCGGCGATCGCAGCGTCGGCGGCGAAGGCAAGGGACGAATCCTCCGGCTCCGGTGCCGGCTCCTGAGGGGGCACCGGCTCCTGCGGCGGCTCTACCGTTGCTCGGTCGCTCAGGGTGATCTCTACCTCGCTTCCCGCCAGACCTACAATCACACCGGTCAGTTTGATAGTCTCGTTGCCCTCCGCAACAGTGTCGTCAATTGGGTGGACCGTAAACCGCGTTGACCCCGTTATCGAGCCGGCCGGGATCACAAGCAGCGGCTTGAACAGGGCGATGTAGTCCACATCGCGCGCCGCTGTCGAGGCGCCATCAATGGATACGGTCACGGCGGCGTCCCTCGCCAACGCCTTCCCGTCCAACGTGGCGGTCACCGTAATAGTGGTCTCACCGCCTTCCTCGCTTATCGTGCGCGGACTCGCCGACAGCGAGATAGACGTACTCCGCGTTTCGTCGTCGGCAATTTCGATGTCCGTCAATGCGATCGCATCGGATGCGAACTTAGCCTGCACCCCTAACACTCGCGGGCCATTCGCCTCGGCGTTGTCAATGGGGGTGAGGGTGAGCGTCGTCGTCCCAACGGTAGTACCGGCCGGAATGGTAGCGACCGCCCCCAGTACCGCAGTGTAGTTCAAATCGCGCACGGCCGGCGTGCCCGCACTCGGACCTACAAGCGCGAACGTCACTCTCTCGGCCGTGGCCTTGGGAGCCGCCATGACCACGGTCAGCAAAATTTGCGTCGTCTCAGCGTCCTCGCGGACCGACGAAGGAGACGCCGTCAACTCAGCGTCCGCAACCGGGAGCGGTGGCGTCTCAGCCGCCTCGACCGCGATGGAGAAGGTCAACGCGTCCGCGTCCCCGTCGCTATCGATCACCGTGTAAACGATGGCGAACGTTCCGGCCACTGTTGGCGTACCCGACAGCGTCCGCGTAGCCGCGTTAAACGCCAAGCCCGCCGGCAGGGTCGAGACGCTGTACGTCAGGGTGGTATCGCCGCCCGTAGCTTCCGGCAGTACGAGAGCGGCAATGGCCGTCCCAACCGCGTACTCTTGGTCGGCGATCGCATCGGCGGCGGTGAAGGCCGGGATCTTCGGATCCGGCGGCCTTGTCTGCGGACCTGCATCCTTGGTGTCTTTCAGCGTTATCGTCGCTGGGGTGACCTCCAGCTCTTGGGGGTCCCCGTCCTCATCGTTGGCTCTGGGAAGTTTAGACGCCAGCGTCGCCAAGCGAAACTTCTCGTCGTCTTCCTCCCCGTCGTTGGCGGTGGGGGTGACGGTGATCGTCGTCGTCCCCGACACCGAGCCACCCGGAATCACCAAAGGGTGCAGGTCGGCTGTATAGTCTGCATCGCGCGTCGCCGCCTCATCATCGTCATCCACCTCGCCATCGCCATTGACATCGTTATCAATGACCAAGGGCACGACCACGTTATCGGCGAACACCTTCCCGTTCAAGGTGCCGGTCACCGTAACCTCGGTTGGACCCGCTCCCTCATTTATCTCGTCTGGACTCACCTCTAGCGTGATCGAATCGCTCGTCGTGTCGTCGTCGGTAATTAGGATTCCCGTGAAGAGGGATTCGTTGTTTCCAACCCTCGCATTCACTGTAAAAGCCCGCGGCGGATCATCGTCTTTGTTGTTGATAGGGGTGACGACGATCGTCGTCGTCCCTTCTTTCTTGCCCTTACGAATGGTGAGCGACCGCACTTCCGCAGAGTAATCCACATCGCGCTCCGCATCCACTGCGCCTTCAAAAGCCTCACCCAGATTGTCGCTTTCGTCGGTAATAGTGAACCGCACCCTCTCGTCGGCCAATAAGGCGTTCTGCAAGGAAACTTTCAGCGTGATCTCCTTCGCCCCAGCGTCCTCGCGGATCGAGGAAGGAGCCGCTGTCAGCCCGGTAATCACTTTACCCGGATCGCCCGTTATCTCGATTGAGTTAGGATTAATCGTTATGGGATTGTCATCGTCATTAGTTAGGCCGGCGTCAGCAGGCGCCTCCACCCAGATCTCGCCGGTTCCGTCGTTCTTGGGGCGGATGGTAATCGTCGCCCTCCCCGACACCTTGCGGTCTGGAATGGTTATCGAGGCCATTATCGCAGTGTAGTCCTCATCGCGTGTCAAGCCGCCTCTTGTTTCATCAATAACCAAGGAAAAACGCAGGTCTTTTCTTTGCTTCTTTCCATTCAGGGTAGCCGTCACGACGATATCGGTCGCCCTATTATCCCGCCTGCTTAGATCGGCATCAGAGAACGAGAGATTGATCTCATTGGTTTGCTTGTCGGTGTCAACCAGCTCAATCGATGTACTCTTAACGGCCTCCTGAGCGGTGGCGATACCTTTGATTGTGATCGTGAGATCCTCGTTTTCGGTGTCTTCGCTAATGGGGGTAAAGACGATCGTCCCTGTCGCCTCTTTCTTGCCCTTAGGAATCGTGAGAGTGGGCAGAGTTATGTAGAAGCGATCATTGAGCCCGAGCTTATCATCGGGAGAGTCAAACTCCAAGTTCACATTCGTATTCTTACCCACCGCCTCATCGTTGCCAACTTTGACTTTCACGGTGACCTCGGTCCTACGGGCGTCCTCGCGTACACTATTGGGATTCACCGACAGTATATAGTCCGCCCGCAGCGTTATCTGCTTGGCAAAATACTCGACGTACGAAGTATGAGAGGCGTCAGTGCTAGCCACCGTCACCGCTATCCTTACCCAATACTTACCAGTAGCACCTTCCTCCTGATTCTCATGCTTAATAGCGGCGTGAGTAAAGGTATAGGTGCGTGTGCCGAGCGTGGCACCGGAATACGACTGTTCACTACCTATCTCAGTATCACTAGGGCTAGAAAGATCAGAATCAATCTCACCGCTGTATAACTTCACCGCGTAGCCGGTGGCAGCGGTCCCATTACCAGTGCTGAAATTCCTCGACTGAGACGTACTCCAGCGCACAGTGATCGAATGGTTCGCACCTGACGCGAGCAGGTCATAAGTCAAAACCAAACTGGGATTGGTGGCATGGGGATGGTTATTCTCAGTGCTATGGCCGCTCGTAGCGCTTGTATCAGCCACAGCCTTCCCGCTCCACCCCAATACCAAACCAATGGCCAGCAGCCAAGGCACGTAAGCCAAGTGCCGTATCAACAACTTTGTATGTGTCATCACTCAACCTCCTTACGGAAAGCATCCCCTATCGCAGCAGCGCATGGGGGTCCTTCGTTGTTGGTGCGCCTCCGGCCAGCAGGCCAGCCGGGGCGCGGCGGGGTTAGGGCAAGCACTTAGGCGAGCTCAGTCGAGCCGGGTCAATCAGCACGCGGAGGGTGGCGATCTGCATGTCCGACCAGCCAGCGCGTCAAGCGGTCAATGCGCCCATTGGGGGTGTCAGCCTGCCGCTTGGCTGCGCTCAATGGAGTCCAAGCGGTAGTCTAACTGCTCGGCGACCCTCTAGCCGGCCAAGCCGCCGGTCGTGGTCTTGGGCTTGCGTGATAGGTTCGGTCATGGTCTCGGCTCCGCCATATAGATAGTGAAATGGGACCCCAATTTGAGGTTTGAGGTCCCCTTTCACTAACTCACTGTGCGGTGGGTGCTACTTGAGCAGCAGCATCTTCTTGACTTCGCGGAACTCGCCGCCCGCCTGCAAGCGGTAGAAATACATCCCTGACGACAAGCGATGCCCGCTGTCATTGGTCGCGTCCCACTCTACGACGTAGCGACCCGCGCTCTGATGCTCGGCCACCAGCGTCCGAACCGCCTGACCTACTACATTATACACGGTCAGTTCCACGTCCGCCGCCTGCGGCAACGCATACTGGATCGTCGTCGCCGGGTTGAACGGATTCGGATAGTTATTCGCCAACGCGAACACCTCCGGCCGCGTCTGCAACGCCACCGGGGCCGGCAACGCCAAGCCGTTGAAGCCAAACTCGCGGTCGTAGGTCTGGCTGTCGGTGATCTCAATGACCGTGTTCTCAATCTCCGTCTTGGCGCGGAACACCAAGCTCAACTCCACCTCGCCTTCGGCGACCACGTCCCCGTGGGCGGCCAGCGCCAACACACCCGCTTCGTCGGACAGCACCTGCGGCGCGGCCAACGCACTCCCGCCCAGCGGCTGATCGGTCAACGCCTCGACGAACTCCAACTTGCCAGCATCGTACTGCACCTGCAAGCCGTAGCCCTTGACCGCGACGAAGTCGGCCACGCGTACATCGAGGACGAAGTCTTCACCCACGCTGGGCAGGGCCGTCCGCGCATCCAGATACAGCCGCGCATCGGCATTCAGACCCGCCAGCAGGGGCACGCGCTTGCCCGCAGCAGCCGTGCTGCGACCGAAGTTGTCGGCAAAGACGAAGAAATCGTCGAAGTCGATCATCGCACTCGGTGCCAAGTCAAACGCCGGATCAAACCCAACGTCTTCAGCCGTCAAACCGAAGAGATCCGCTAGAATGAAGAAGTCGTCGAAACCGATGCGGTTGTCAGCGCCGAACAGACCGAAAATCGCGCGACCTTCGCTGTCGAACACGCGGTTGCGAACGGCCAGCGCCGTCTGCTCAATCTCGGAAACGGGCTCGTTGTCCAAGTCGTAGGGCCGCACCTGATAGGTGTAGCGCACGCCGTTGAGCGCCGTCTCATCGACAAAGGACGTACCGCCTGCTTTTACCTGCGCGACCAAGACGAACTCGTCTTCGCCCGCCGCGCGACGATAGATGCCGTAGCCATGGACGCCGACGACGGACTCCGTCGCGACCGGACCAACGGCCCCGGCCACGACGCCCTGCAAGAGCCGGTCAGACGGCGAGAGCGTCCACGTCAGGACGATGCGGCTGCCCGCGTCGTTGGGCGCATCCAAAACGCTGAGCGACGGCACGGCTTCCGGCGCAATATCGTCAATAGCGCGAACCGGCTCTTCCGTGATGGTGATGGCCGAACTCTCCAGCACCCCCTCGACGCTATTCAGCTTCGGGGCCACGCCTTGAGCGAAAGCGAGTGCTTCCGGCAGCAGCGAGGCGAATACCGGCGCATCACCGGCTCGAGCCGCTTCTCGGCTGGCCATCAAGGTCTCGGCCATCAGCTCGTAGGACTGGTTCAGGTTTTCAGCGCGGACGAACGCGGCCTTAGCAGCAACAACGTGCGTGGTCCGACCGTCGCGCTCAGCGGCAATGCCCCAGTTGGTGGCGACATTGTCGAGCGTGGCAATGATGGCGCGGCCAAGCTGCACGCCCGGCACGGCATCTATCATGGCCCAAGGAACCATTTCATTGTTCAGCGAGGGTACTTCGCGGAAGATGCGATAGCTGTCCAGCGTGTCGTGGTCGTCCGACAGGGGCCAAGTCAGCAGCAAAAAGCCGCCTTGGTCACCAGCACCGTCGGCTCCCTTGTAGTCTTGGGCCACCAGAACGTTAGGAGCGTCCAAAGGCGGCAGCACCACCTCAATGCTGAACGACGGCAGCGACAAACTGGTATTGGCGCCGTCTGTTACTATATAGGTGTAATCCGCAGCAGAGGTCACCGCCGTCGGCGTACCCGAGATTATCCGCGTGGCCGGGTCAAACGTCAAGCCCGCAGGCAGAGCCGGCGTGAGGCTGTAGGTAAGCGGCGGAGTGCCGCCCGTAATCGACGGCAGCGTCACCGGCTCTATCGCCGTGCCAACCTCATAGGTCAAGCCACCGAGCGCTGGACGATCTGTTGCCTTCACCTCGATGCTGAACAGCGGCACCGACGCACTGGCATTGACAGCGTCTGTTACTGTATAGGTGTACTCCGTGGCAGGGGCCGCCGCTAGCGGCGTGCCCGAGATCATCCGCGTGGCCGGGTCAAACGTCAAGCCCGCAGGCAGAGCCGGCGTGAGGCTGTAGGTAAGCGGCGGAGTGCCGCCCGCAACCTCCGGCAGTGTCACCGGCTCTATCGCCGTACCAACCTCATAGGTCCTGATTCCATTCTCGTGTTCCTCGGCCGAGGCGGTATCTGCGCCGAGAAAGAGACCGCTTGCTCCCCAAAGGGTTAGCAAGCCAATGGTCAATAATGTTCGCTGCATGATTTTCTCCTTGTGAATGTTAGCGGGCGCTTGCTCAACGAAGATCACCAGCAAGCGGCTGCCTCTTGACGATTGCCCCAAGATGTTTGATTAATTAACAATTCTTTAACAAAGATAACAAGCACAAGCACTTTTTCGCAATCTGGCCATCGCATGATCGTCGACGTCCACAGCCACGCTTGGCAGTATCCCGAGCATTTCACCGACCAGTTTCGCCAACAAGCAGCCCAAGTGGCCAAAGCTGACGAGTCCCTCAATCTAACCGCGACCTATGCAGCTTATCGCGCAGGCGCGCAAAACTGCGACAAAACCATCGTCTTCGGCGGCAAGGCCCGGCGCTCTGGTCTGTGGGTTGATGACCACTATGTCGCCGATTATGTCGCCGCTCACCCGGAGGCACTCATCGGCTTCCTCTCGCTCGACCCCACCCAAGACAGCTGGGAGCAAGAAATGGCCTACGGCCATCAAGAACTCGGCCTCCAGGGCATCAAGCTGCTCTCCATGTACGCCGGCTTCTACCCGCACGACCAAAGCCTCGACCCGCTGTGGCACTACGCCGCCGAGCACGGCCTGCCCGTGCTGCTACACACCGGCACCACCTTCGTCGCCCAGGCCCCGCTCGACTGCACCTTGCCGCGCCATCTCGACCCGGTGGCCATTCGCTTCCCAGAGGTCAAAATCATCATGGCCCACCTGTCGCATCCCTACGAGGGCGAGTGCGTGGCCGTCATCCGCAAACATCCCAATGTGTACGCGGACGTCAGCGCCCTCCACTATCGGCCTTTCCAGCTCTACCACAGCCTGATGCTGGTGCAGGAATACGGAGTCTGGCACAAGTTGCTGTTTGGCAGCGACTATCCCTTTACCACGATCGACGCCTCCATTGAGGGCCTGTACGGACTGAACAAAATGCTCGATGGCACGGCCTTGCCGCGCTTGGACGAGCGCGAGATCCACGCCTTAATCCACCGCGACAGCCTCGGCATCTTGGGGCTTTAAGGCTTGCGTCAGATCGCTTTTCCTCGTTTAATGCTATCTTTCATCTCCCCACACCCACCTCTTCCAAAGGAGTCGCTCTATGAAGCGCCTACTTTTCAGTGCATTGCCCATTTTCCTCGTCGGCGCACCTGTGCTGGCCGATGACGAAGCAGATGACGATGTCTATGAAATGGGAGAAATGATCATCACCGGCTCCAAGCTCCCGCAGACGCCGGGTAACGTCACCCAGAAGATCTCCATCATCACCGCCGATGAGATGGGCTCGCTGGTCCTCGGCAACGGCAACTTGGCCGAAATGCTCTCGTACATCCCGGGCAACTTCGCCAATGTGCTGTCTCGCAACGACGCCAACTGGGGCTCCTCCGGCGGCCTAGCGCACACGTACAAGGGGTACATGCTCGACGGCTTGCCGATCGACGCCTTTGTCGACCTCCAGAGCCTCGATCCGTGGGCCTTCCAGCGGGTCGAAGACCAGCGCGGCCCAGCTTCGGTGCTCTATCCGAACTATCTGGCCATGGACTTCGCCGGCAACCAGTCGCCGCTGGCAGGGACGGCCAACTTCATCCTCAAGGAGCGCGTCGGGAGCACCCGCACCAGTGCCTCGGCTTATTACGGTTCTTTTAACACTATCGGCGGACGTGCCTTCCGCCAGCAGGCGTTCGGCGACTTCCACATGTTCGCAGGGGCACACTATGAGGGCTCGGACTACACTGACTATGGCACCGAGGGCTCGTGGCTCAACATGATAGATAACCCGGAGTACAAGAAGGCCAAGGCGTACGTGCGGGGGACCTACTTCCTGAACGACAACGGCCTCCGGGCGTCTCTCTATGCCCACCGCACTTTGCACACCGGCGATGCTGGTCGGCCGAACCGGGGCTTCGACCACGCTTACACTACCCTGAACGCCGGGGTCACGAACCCGTTCTCCGACCGGATGGTCGTCCGGGCAAAAGTCGGCTACCGCGACTACGTGCGCCGCTGGGAGGAGGACAACTTCAGACGCGATGACGATGGAATGGTCATCCCCACGAGCCTGTCCCTGCGCTCGGAGGACGGGGTCGATCAGAGGGTCATTCCGGCCGATCTCTCCCTCTCCGTTGTGCATCGAGAAGATGATGTATTGACTGTGGGGGCTGACTATCAGCTCGCCTCGTACGAGACCTCGTCCGACCCCGCCGAGTCCGGCAATACGACCATTGGCAATGATGCCACGGCCACCTCTTACGGGGTCTATGCCCAAGAAGAGCTGCATTTGAATCAATTCGTCCTCCGCGCCGGGGGGCGCTACAACGGCACCGCCCACAGTATTGACCTGCTGCAGGGTGATAAGCCGGGAGATGATAGCAACTCTTGGAGCAAATTCTTGTGGAGTGCCGGAATACGCTATAACGATGTTGCTGACGACTTTTCCATCTACACTAATTGGGGCACCACCTTCAAGGCACCCTCGCTCAAGTCGGTGGGCGGCACCATTCCCATAGACAGTAAGGATAGCGGCCATCTCCCAAACCCGGACATCAAATCGGAGTCGGGAAGTGGTTGGGACTTAGGGGTGAGCTACTCGCCGCTAGAGGGGTTGCGGCTCGGCCTGCGTGGATTCGTCATTGGAATTGAGGACCAGATCGTCCAGCGAGAGGTACCTGTGGAGCCGGATGATCCCTCGCAGTCGCAGGATATCAACGCCGGCAACACCATGACTAACGGTGTGGAATTAGAAGTTATCCACCGCCTCAACCAGAGGGTAGAGTGGTTCGCCAACTACACGCTCACCAAGGCTAAAGTAACAGAAAATCCCGAAGATCCGGGCAAGGTCGGTGCCAAGATCAATTTCGTACCAGAAAGCGCACTTAGCACCGGCGTGTACCTCACCTTGCCGCAGGGCTTGCATGCGTCAATCTCCGTACAGTCCTACACAGGCATCTACTCGGATGTCAACAAGGACGCCCAACCCTTTGACGGGTACATGGTAGTTAACGCTCGCATTGATCAGCGTTTCCAGTTCGGAGACAAGTACGACTTGCACCTCTACCTCGAACCGTACAACTTCACTGACGAGATCGCCGACAACACCTTTGAGATGCCGTGGCAATTCCAAGACACCGGCTTCTCGGCCAACGGCGGCCTAATGGTCTCCTTCTAGCCGATGCCCGCTGGAGGTTCCAACTCCGCGGCCGTCCCTCGCACGGGGGCGGTCGCGGAATACCAGCGTCCGCTCTTGCTGCTTTTCTTCGGCCTCCTGCTCGCCAGCGAGCCGGCGGCCGGGGAGGGCGTGGCGGCCACCGACTTCCGCGGTCGCCGCATCGAGTTGGACAAGCCGGCCGAGCGCATCGTCTGCCTGCTCGAAAGCGCGCTCAGCGGCCTGTACATGCTCGGGGCCGAAGCGCGTCTCGTCGGCATTTCGACCAATGTCTATCAAGAAAGCGTCTTCCCGTACTACGCGGCTATGGACCAACGCATCCGCGAGCGCACCCTGCCGACGCCGGGAAACTGGGACTTCGTCAACATCGAGAGCATGGTAGCACTGCAGCCAGACTTGGTCGTCCTCTGGGCCGGTCAGGAAGAGTCCATCGCCGCTCTCGAAGAGAAAGGCATTCCGGTCTTCGGAGTCTTCATCGAGCACTTTGCGGATATTCACCGCGAGATCGTCGCCCTCGGCGCACTGACCGGCACCGAGGAACGAGCGGCCGAGCTCCTCGCCATTGCCCAAGAGGAGTTGGAGGCGGTGCAGCGCAAAATTGCCCTTGGAGAAGCCAAGCCGCGCGTGTACTTCATGTGGGATCAAGGGCCACTAGAGACGGCCGGCCGCAACAGCACCGTGCAGGAGCTAATTGATCTAGCCGGGGGAATCAACGTGGCGGCCGACAGCGAGCTAGAGCACCTCATCGTCAACCTCGAAAACGTCCTCGTCTGGAACCCAGAGCGGATCGTCATGTGGTGCAACGACCGGCTCAATGCCGAGGACATAGGCAAGCTGTCCGGCTGGCGCTCGCTTTCGGCGGTGCGCAACGGGCAGGTACACGAGCTGCCCGATCCCTTCTCGTGCGACTTCTGGACCCTCAAGTACATCTTCACCGTCGATCTCGTCGCCCGCTGGTGCCATCCAAGCCGCTTTTCCGCAAAAGACGTGGAAGATCTGCGAACCGGCCTGCTGAATAAGCTGTACGGGGGGCGGCTCGGGGAGCTCCCGCCCCTCTCTCTCGGGACGGGAGACGGCCCGTGAACAGCGCGTTCCGCCGCCGCCTCATTTACGCCCTGCCGCTGCCGGTCCTCTTAGGCTCCCTGCTGCTCGGCCCCTCGGCCAGCGCCGAGGCGGGGAAAATTCTCGTCTGGCTCTACGGCCTGCTTTTCCGCGAAGCGGGCACCAGCACCGAAGAGTCGCTGATTGGCACGATCGTGTGGGAGGTGCGCCTGCCGCGCATCCTCCTCACCTTTCTGGTGGGGGGTGCCTTGGCCGCGGCCGGCAACGCCTTGCAGGCCCTGTTTCGCAACCCCCTCGTGGCCCCCTACATCCTCGGGCTTTCCTCCGGTGCCGCCTTTGGCGCGGCCCTCGCGCTGGTTCTGCCGTTCCTGCCAATCCAGCCGACGGCCTTCGGCTTTGGCCTGATCGCCGTGGGCTTGGCCTACTTCTTAGCCCGCACCCGCAAGACCGTGTCGGTCGTCTCCCTCATCCTCTCGGGGGTGATCGTCACCGGGATCTTCACTGCCCTGCTGACCATCGTCCAGTTCCTCACCGACCCCTACAAGCTACAAACCATCGTCCACTGGACCATGGGCAACCTGCACAATTCGAGCTGGGCCAAGCTGCGCTCCGCAGCTCCGGGGGTGGGTATCGGCGTGGTCTGGCTCTTCCTCTTTCGCTGGCGCATGAACGTGCTAGCCCAAGGCGATGAAGAAGCCCGCGCAGTCGGCCTAAACCCAGAGCGAGAGCGGGTGCTGATCCTCATTCCAGCGACCCTCGCTGCCTCCGCAGCAATCGCCGTGGCCGGCGTCATCAGCATGATTGGCCTCGCCGTGCCGCACATGGTGCGCATGATGCTGGGGCCGGACAACCGCCACACCCTGCCGGCCTCCTTTGCCTTTGGCGGGGCCTTCCTGCTGCTGGTCGATACCTGCTCGCGCACGTTGGCCTCCTTTGAAATCCCGGTCGGGGTCTTCACCACCCTGCTCGGCGGGCCGTTCTTCATTTTCCTCCTCAAAAAGGCGCGGATCGGATGGGAGACCTAACGCCAGCGATCCAAGTCGAGCAGCTCTTCTTTGCCTACGAAGGAAGGCCGATCCTCAACGAGATCTCGCTGGAGATCCCGGCGGGACAGTTCACCGTCCTGCTCGGCAAAAACGGCAGCGGCAAATCAACCCTCATGCGCATTCTCGGCGGTTTCCTCGACTTCGAGCGCGGCGAAGTGCATATCATGGGGGAGGAACTTCGCTCCTTCTCGTCCCGGCGGCGGGCCCGCGTCCTCGGCTACCTACCCCAGCACCACCGACCCGTTTTCCCCTTTTCCGTCCAAGACGTGGTCCTGACCGGCCGCGCCAGCTACGTCACCTATGTCCCCAAGCAGGAGGACGTCGAAATCAGCACCGCCGCGCTGGAGCGGGTCGGCATTATCCATCTAAAGGAACGCTCTTATACCGAGCTATCGGGGGGGGAGCAACAGCTCGTCCGCATCGCTCGGGTTCTGGCTCAGCAGCCCCGGCTCATCCTCCTCGACGAACCGAGTTCGCACCTCGACTTTCTCAACCAAGCGCACCTGCTGCGCCTGATCCGCGAATTGGTCGATGCCGACCTCACCGTCCTCGCCGTCCTGCACGACCCCAACAGCGCCTTCTTGTATGGGGATCACTTCATTTTCCTCAAAGATGGCGCGGTGGAGCGGCTACCAGCGGCCGAGCGGCCGTGGGACCGCGACTTTCTGGAGCGAATCTACGACACTGAAATGGATTCAATCCCCTACGGCGACCGCGCTCTGGTGGTGCCGAAGGGGTGAGCGGCCATCAGCCGCTGTGCAGGACGAGGGCGCGGTCATCGCCGCTCAAAGGCAACTCGGCCCAAGCACCGCCGGCGCGATGAGAAGCGTGAAAGGCGATAATCGCTTCGAGAGTACGCACGGCTTCCCCCGCGTCGTAGGAGAAGGTGTCCGCCCCGTCGAGCCAATTGACGATCTCGGCAACGGCCCGGTCCATGCCGCTATCGGGGGAATCGTCGGGCAGGAACTCGCGGTCATCGCCGCGCACAATTTCGATGTCGCGGCCGCGGCAGATAGCGTAGCCTTCGGTGCCGTGGAATCGGTGGCGCGGTGGCGCGGTGCCGTAGTCGGCAGCGTCAACGGTGCAGATCAAATCGCCCCTCGGCGCGCCGGTGGCCGCGGGCAAGTCGCGTCCGAGTCGCAGCAGGCCCCAGCCCCCGGGATCGGTAAAGTCGCCGCCGCGGCAGTCGGGTTTCCCCGACAGGTCGAGGGTGCCGGAGACCGCGGTCACCGGCAGGCCAGTAGCCATCTGCACGGCGTCAATCATGTGCGTACCAACGTTACCGAGGCGGCCAGAGGTCCACTGGAGCGACGCCGAGGTCAGAGTGCCGAGCGCACCGGCGGCGATGCGGTCGCGCAGTGCCCGATAGCCGGGGTGGAAGCGCAGGTTGTGGTTGATGACGAGCAGGGCCCCGGCCTCGTTGCAGACAGACAACATGCCCTCGGCCTCGGCAATCGTCGCCGCAACGGGCTTTTCGCAGTAGATGACGCGGGCACCCGCTTCTACTGCCGCTTGGGTGATCTCGGCGTGGGCGGGGGTGTACGTGGCGACCGAGACGATATCGAGAGGGGCGGCTGCTCGAAACATCTCGCGCCAGTCGGCGAACACGGGCACACCGTAGCACGCGTGGAAACGCTCGCGTCGGCCATCGTCGCGGCTGCTGCCAGCGACTAGATCAACCCGATCGTGATTGCACAATGCTTCTACGTGAGTGCCGTCGAGTTCCTCAACGCGCTGACCGAGGGCATCGCCAGAAACCTGGTCCGCACCCCCGATAAAGCCCAACCCCACGATTGCTGCACGGTATCTCGTTTCTCCTGCCATGGTATTCTCCTTAGGCGTTGCTCCAAACCATCAGACCTCGAGCACGCGCGCAAGTCCCGCTTGGGAATTCCTAATTCCCAATTCTCAGGCCGAGTACGCGCGCACAGGTCCCGCCCATGATCGCAGCTAAATCCTCGGCAGAGAGGAACTCGCAGTAGTCCTCGATCCAGCGACGCGACTGGCGATAGGTGCAGAAGCGGTTCTGGAAGGGCATGTCAGTACCCCACAGCAGCCGCTCGGCACCGATGCGTTCGACCATCTGCTCAAGCGTCGGCCACAATTCGCGGTACGGGTAGTCGAACAAGTCGCCGAGACGCACCGGGAAGCAGACCTCTAAGCTCAGGTTCGGATTGTCGAAGGGGGCCCATATCTCGTCGGGCAACTCGATCCGGCTCGGGGAGCCGGAGGGGTCGTCGAGGAAGAGACGCCACGGAAAGCCGTGCGTGAGGCTGCACAGCACGTCCGGGTAGCGCTCCATCCAGCGCACCAAGATGTCGAGCTCGGCCAAGTAGCCGCGACGCCGGCTCTCCACGGCCTGCAACACCGACGCTTCGCCCGGCCCGGTGCCGAGCGTGAAGAACACGGGCACACCAAGCGCGGCCACCGCCTCCCAGAACGGACGCAGGTGCTCCCCGTCCCACGGATCGGAGCGGTAGTAGTAGGCGTGGGGCGGGTTGAACTTGATGGCGTGCAGGCCGTGCTTCTCGACGGCGGCGACCGTCTCGGCGATGACGGTATCGAGTTCGCCGGCCAAGCGCCACTCATCGACCGGGGCCATCGAATAGATGCGCTCTGGATCGGCCCCGACCGACTCCGCTTGGAAGGCGGGATCGCGGCCCAGCATGGCATCGACGTGCAACAGAACCTTATCGACGCCGGCGTAATCCATCTCGGCCAGCAAGTTGTGGGGCGTGTACTCCAAGTGGGGCAAGTTGGGCGGATAGAACTGCTTGGTGAAATCCTCGCCGTCAATGGTCCACACCACCCGTCCCTTGTCGTGATCAACTCGGAAGTTGACGTCGGGCAGGTTGTCGAAGTCCATGGCCCCACCGGGGGCTGCCAGCACAGCGGAAGAGGCTGGGGCGCGGTCGCGGATCCGCCAAGCGGGCTGGTGGTGGGAGGCTTGACCGCCCTGGACCCAGCGCAGGTGGTCGGCGGCGGTGGGATGCCCGGCAGGAGAGTCAGCCGGGGGGAAGCAATAGGCGTGGGAGTCAATAATCATGGGCAGTGCCTTGGCAGTCGCGGCCGGAGGTCACGAGAGCTCTCGCGCAAATTCGTAGGTCCAATCGACGAGCAAGGAGGGCGAGCGCGGCATTGGCTCGCGTGAGGCGCATGGGTGTCAGCACGATGTAGTCTTTTCCCCTACACATCGAAGGCGGAAACCACGGCTTTTGGAAAACTATGAAACGCTTCTCTTGTGAATACGGACACAAAAAAGAGTATATTTCTTAGAGGATGGTGTCAACGAAAGGGACCGTCTGGATTCTCGCGACAAACCACAGCTTTTCGGCTTGACCCTCTATCACAAACGCCGTTTATTCGTCCTATCCACCGTCGCCTCCCACCTAGCTCAACCATGGCTCTACATACCCCAAGACATTCTCTGCGCCGCAATCACCCGCCGGGTCATGCCGAAGAAAATCAGAGAATTAATTCAGAACTTGAGAAAAGCGGGATTTTACGAAATTTCTGGTGGGAGGCAGACATTATTCACCATTTCGAGTGCCAGAACCTCGGGTACGACCTGTGCAGGAAGTGCTGTAACTGCTACCATGGAGAACAACGATGATCATAGAACGAGCGATGCAGAAAATACTACTAGCACTAGTAGCGATGGCAATTGCAGTCTCGGCTTGGGGGGATGAGATCGGCGAATCGGGACAGCTACCGGAGGCCAGTGTCGTCGGGACGGCGGGTGCTGACGACGGGGAAACGGACGCCCTCAGCGATATAATGCACTCGAAAGAGCTGAGCCTCGGTCTGATCGCGGGGGCGTTGGCACTAGCCCTTTTTCTCGGCGCGGCTCACGGCTTGGAGCCAGGGCACGGCAAGACCATCGTCGCCGCCTACCTCGTCGGCGCACGCGGCACGATAGGCAATGCCCTTTTCCTCGGAGGGGTAGTTACCCTCACGCATACTATGAGCGTTATTCTGTTGGGCTTGGTGGCGCTCTTTGCTTCTCAGTACGTTCATCCCGAACAAATTTTCCCCTATCTCGGCACGGCGTCCGGTCTCCTAATCATAGGTCTAGGTACATGGCTTTTGGTCAGTCACCTCAGAGGGCGGGGTCATGGCCACAGCCACTCCCATGAAGAGCACCACCACGGACGCGACCATAGCCACGAAGGGGAGCACCACCACGGCCACCACGATCACCCTCATGGGGAACATCATCACGGCCACGGCCACAGCCATGAGGTACCCAACAAAGTGACCCTCGGCAGTCTGCTAACGCTGGGAATTTCCGGCGGTATCGTGCCTTGTCCAGGAGCTTTGGTGATCCTGTTGCTGGCCGTGGCCTTGCATCGCATTGCCTTTGGTTTGCTGCTTTTGGTGGCTTTCAGCGTCGGGCTGGCCGCAATCCTCATCGCCATCGGCGTGCTCATCGTCAAGGCGCGACCGCTCGTGGAGCGCTTCTCGGGCGACGGTCGCTGGATTCAGCGGCTGCCCATAGTCAGCTCGGTGATCATCATCGTCGTCGGCTTGGGGATTACACTCAAGACGCTGGGGATTGTCGGTTAGCAAACGGCGCGGGCGGGGCTACTGGAGCAGCAGTTCCACCGCTTCCTCGCGGCTCGACGCCCTCGAGAATTGGCGCAGCACATCGTAGCGATCTTTCTCGGACAACTTCTGTAGCTCCTCCAAGAAAAGCTCGACCGCATCCAATCGACCGCTATCAAACGAGAATGACCCGAGCAACCGCGTCGCGCTCTGCCTCGTGAACCCGCCTTTGAAGTGCGGCGCGACCAGCTTCAGCATCTCGTTGCGGCCACTATCAAAGCTGCCGACTTGGGCATAGGATACGAGATCGTCGGCACGTACCGCCGGGAAGTTCGATCCGAGTTTAGTACCAATCTCGAGGATTGCCAACCGACCTGAATCGTTCGAGTTCGTCCGCACCAAAGCGAGCATCTCATCGGCGTTACGCAGTTTGAGCTTCGGCAGCAACGCCTTGAGAATCGCCTCCCGACCCGAATCAAAGCCTGCCGTCTCCACGAGCACCACTGCGACCGAACCCTCAATCCGGTCCAGCTTCGGCAGCAACGCCTTGAGAATCGCCTCCCGACCCGAATCAAAACCCGCCGTCTCCACAAGCGCCACTGCGACCGAACCCTCAATCCGGTCCAGCTTTGGCAGCAACGCCTTGAGAATCGCCTCCCGACCCGAATCGAAACCCGCCGTCTCCACGAGCACCACTGCGACCGAACCCTCAATCCGGTCCAGCTTCGGCAGCAACGCCTTGAGAATCGCCTCCCGACCCGAATCAAAACCCGCTGTCTCCACAAGCGCCACTGCGACCGAACCCTCAATCCGGTCAATCACGGCAACGCCTTCCTCAACGACATCAGTCCTGCCGCTGTCGAAGCTCTGCAAGCGCACGTGCCGCAGAAGGGTCGCCGCGTCCAGCGCGTCGAGTGATTTGTAGATAGCACCGATCAGTGCCGTGCGGCCTGAATCGAAACTCATTGACTCAATCGCAATATCGGCGCGCTCGTCCTTTAGGAGGCCGCGGGGAATCAGGACCTCAATGCAGAGTTCTTGGCGGACGCCGTCCCAAGGGATTTCTCGGAGGATCGCCTCTAAATCGCTCGTGGATCCAGAGTCAGAGCGCTCTAGAAGGACATCGCTTAGCGCGACGATGGTCTCCGGCGTCTGCGCAACGGATACGAGGCGACCGAAGCTTTGGGGACCGACATCGCTCAGTTTTTTGGCCCCGGTGAGGAGGAGCTCGTCAATGACGTGCGAAAACTCGCCCTCCTCGCGGCTATATGCGAAATCCCGGCCGTTGATCACTGCCTTGATGATCGACTTTATGGTCGTCTCGACTTCCGTTAGCCGCGGCGGAATGGCAACCGCTTCGGTCAGCAGCACGAGGTGCTCACTATCTATGGCTTCTACATCGTCGAGAGCCTTCAGCAGCGCGTCGTGGTGTGCGTCCGTCTGGGGAAGTTGCACCGTATTGAGCAGTTCCCGCGTTTCTTCGATGTCAGCGGTGGCAATGAGCATGGCCGGGTCGGGAAAAGCCTCCGCGAAATCCGGGCCGCTCCTTGCACCCGCGAGTTCGACGCCGTAGCTGAGAAGGAGGAAGGCAAGACTGATGAGAAGGGGATGGAAGGGGCGCATGTCGATACCTACGATTTTGGACTTTCAATGAAGTGAGAATTTTAATGCAACCTGTCGCTGCTCAAGGTAGCTGCGTACTGCCCATCAGATAGCGGTCCACCTCGCGGGCGGCCCCCCGGCCCTCGTTGATCGCCCACACGACCAAGCTCTGGCCGCGCCGCATGTCGCCAGCGGCGAAAACGCCCTCGACGCTAGTGGCGTACGCCTCGTGCGCGGCACGGGCGTTGGAGCGCTCATCGCGCTCGACGCCTAGCTGTTCGAGCATCGCGTCCTCTGGCCCGCGGAATCCCATTGCCAACAGCACCAAGTCGGCCGGCCAGACCTTCTCGGTGCCCTCGAGCGGCACGGGCGTGAAGCGACCGTTTTCATCCTTGTCCCACTCGATATTGACCGTGTGTAGCGCCTTGACGTGGCCCTCGTCGTAGCCGACGAACCGCTGGGTCATAATCAGATACGTGCGCGGGTCGTCGCCGAAGCGGGCTTTGGCCTCCTCTTGGCCGTAGTCGAGCTTATAGACGTTGGGCCACTGCGGCCAAGGATTGTTGGGCGCGCGCTCGTCTGGTGGCCGGGGCATAATCTCGAACTGCGAGAGGGTTTTGCATCCGTGGCGCATCGACGTGCCGACGCAGTCGGTGCCGGTGTCGCCGCCGCCGATGACAATAACGTGCTTGTCCTTGGCCGAGATGTAGTTGCCGTCCGCGTGATTGGAGTCGAGCAGGCTCTTGGTGTTGGTGTGCAAAAAGTCCATCGCAAAGTAGATGCCCTTCAGGTCCCGCCCCTCAATCGGCAGATCGTTGGGCTTGGTGGCCCCGCCGCAGAGCACCACCGAGTCGTTTTCTTTTACTAGCTGGGTCGCCGGGAGATCCGCGCCAATCTCGGTCCGAGTGACGAACTTAACGCCCTCGGCCTCCATCAGATCGACGCGGCGTTGCACCACCTTTTGCTTGTCGAGCTTCATGTTGGGTATCCCGTACATCAGCAGGCCGCCGATGCGATCGGCCCGCTCGTACACGGTCACCCAGTGGCCGGCGCGATTGAGCTGGGCGGCGCAGGCCAAGCCCGCAGGGCCTGAGCCGACGATGGCGACCTTCTTGCCGGTGCGCTTGTCGGGCGGCTCGGGCACGACCCAGCCCATCGCAAAGCCCTTATCGACAATGGCGCACTCGACGCTCTTGATCGTCACCGGCGGGGCGTTGATCCCCACCACACAGGCTCCCTCGCAAGGCGCCGGGCAGACCCGGCCGGTAAACTCCGGGAAGTTGTTGGTCTTGTGCAGCCGCTCCAGTGCCTCCCGCCACAACCCGCGATAGACCAAGTCGTTCCATTCGGGGATTAGGTTGTTGATCGGGCAGCCAGACCCTTTGTCGCCCTGACTGACGACATCGCCCAAGTGGCAGAAGGGGATGCCGCAGTCCATACAGCGCGCACCCTGATCGCGCAGGCGCGCGTCCGGGAAGTGCTCGTGGAACTCGTTCCAATCTGCGACGCGCTCTAACGGGTCGCGGTCTTGCGGTAGCTCGCGTGCAAATTCGATGAATCCGGTGGATTTACCCATTGATTTTTCCCGTTCAGGACGCTTCGGCCATGGCCTCGCGGAAGGCGACTAGCGCGGCCTCGTCGCCGGTCAGCCCGCGTTCCTCGACGCGCTTGAAGGCGTTGAGCATCTTGCGATAGTCGCGCGGCATGACCTTGACGAACCGGGGTAGCACTGCGTCCCACTGGTCCAAGACCCGCCGGCCAAGTGCGCTGTTGGTGTGCTGTACGTGGCGCTCAATTATGGCCCGCAGCTCGGCGATGTCCTCGGCGTCTTCTACCGGTCCCATATCGGCCATCTCGTCGTTGAAGCGGATCGCAAAGTCGCCCTCTTCGTCGAGCACGTAGGCAATGCCGCCCGACATCCCAGCCCCGAAATTGCGCCCAGTGCGGCCCAGCACCACGACTCGCCCGCCGGTCATGTACTCGCAGCCGTGATCGCCGACTCCCTCTACTACGGCGCGGACGCCGCTGTTGCGTACGCAAAAGCGCTCGCCGGCAATGCCGTGGATGTACGCTTCGCCCGAGGTCGCACCATAGAAGGCGACATTGCCGCAAATGATGTTCTCCCACGGCACGAAGGTAGAGCCTTTGGGCGGATAGAGCACCAGCTTGGCACCCGAAAGCCCCTTGCCTAAGTAGTCGTTGGCGTCGCCTTCGACTTCCATGGTCAGGCCCTTAGGGGTGAAGGCGGCAAAGCTCTGGCCGGCAACGCCCTCGAACTTGAGGTGAATCGAGTCCTCGGGCAGGCCCTCGGGGCCGTAGCGCCGGGTCACCTCGCTGCCGAGGATCGTGCCTACGACTCGGTCGGTATTCTCGATCGGCAACACCGCCTCGACCGACTTGCCGCTTTCAAGGGCCGGGTTGCACAGCTCCAGCAAGGTGGTGGTGTCGAGCACCTCGTCCAGCCCGTGATCCTGCGGGATTTGGCAGTAGCGCCCGACGTGGGGGCCGACCTCGGGCTGGTGCAAAATCGGCGTCAGGTCGATGCCGGCCGCCTTCCACAACGCAATGGCCTTCTTGGGCTCGAGCCGGTCGGTGCGGCCAATCATCTCATCGACGGTGCGGAAGCCGAGCGCGGCCATGATCTCGCGCATGTCCTCGGCGACAAAGCGCAAGAAATTGACCACGTGAGCGGGGGTGCCCATGAATTTGGCGCGCAGCTCCGGGTTTTGGGTCGCCACGCCCACCGGACAGGTGTCGAGGTGACAAACCCGCATCATAATGCAGCCCATCGCAACCAGCGCCGTGGTGGCGAAACCGAATTCCTCAGCGCCCAGCAACGCAGCGATGACCACGTCGCGCCCAGTCTTGAGCTGGCCATCGGTCTCGACGACGATGCGGCTGCGCAGGTCGTTGAGCACCAGCGTCTGGTGCGTCTCGGCCAGCCCCAGTTCCCAGGGCAAGCCAGCGTGCTTGATCGAGGTCTGCGGCGAGGCCCCGGTGCCGCCGTCGTGGCCCGAAATCAGCACCACATCGGCGTGGCCCTTGGCCACCCCCGCGGCGACGGTGCCGACCCCGAACTCGGAGACCAGCTTGACGTTGATCCGCGCATCGACGTTTGAGTTTTTGAGGTCGTGGATTAGCTGCGCCAAGTCCTCAATCGAGTAAATGTCGTGGTGCGGTGGTGGCGAGATCAGCTCTACGCCCGGGGTCGAGTGGCGCACCTTGGCGATCCAGGGATAGACCTTGGGGCCGGGCAACTCGCCGCCCTCGCCCGGCTTGGCACCTTGGGCCATCTTGATTTGCAGCTCTTTGGCCTCGGTCAGGTAGTGGCTCGTCACGCCGAAGCGCCCGGAGGCCACCTGCTTGATGGCACTGTTTTTGGAATCGCCATTGGGCTCAATCACGTAGCGGGCCGGGTCTTCGCCGCCCTCGCCGGTATTGCTCTTGCCGCCGAGGCGGTTCATGGCAATGGCCAAGCCTTCGTGTGCCTCCTTGCTGATCGAGCCGTAGGACATCGCCCCGCTCTTGAAGCGCCGGGTGATCGCCTCGACCGACTCGACCGACTCGATGGGCACCGGCTCGGCACCGCCCTTGAATTCCAACAGGCTCCGCAAAGTCGCCAAGCGCTCGGACTGGTCGTTGATTAGCTCGGCGTACTGCTTGTACACCGCGTAGTCGTTGGTGCGCGACGCCCGCTGCAACAAGTGAATCGTCTTGGGGGTAAAGAGGTGATGCTCGCCCCCCTTGCGCCATTGGTAGTGCCCGCCCACGTCGAGGGTGCGGCCGTTGGTCGGGATCTGGGGGAAGGCCGCCTCGTGGCGCGCTAGGGCCTCGCGGGCAATGTCCTCAATGCCCATGCCCTGTACTTGGGTCGTGGTCCAAGTGAAGTACTGATCGACCACTTCTTGGTTTAGCCCCACGGTCTCGAAAATCTGCGCCCCCCGATACGACTTTATCGTCGAAATGCCCATCTTGGCCATCACCTTGACCGTGCCCTTGATGGCCGCGTACATGTAGCGCTCCTCGGCCTCGGCGTAGGTATGGCCTTCGAGCATGTTTTCGCGGATCATGTCGTTGAGACTCTCAAAGGCCATGTAGGGGTTGATAGCCTGCGCGCCGTAGCCCAAAAGCAGGCAGAAGTGATGCACCTCGCGCGGCTCGCCCGATTCGAGCACCAAGCCGACGCGGGTGCGGGTCTCCAAGCGCACTAAGTGGTGATGCACCCCAGACACGGCCAACAGCGCCGGGATCGGCACATTGTCGGCACCTACCCCCCGGTCCGAGAGAATGATCAGGTTGCACCCCCGGGCGATGGCCGCATCGACTTTGGCGCAGAGCGCGTCCATGGCCTTGGCGAGGCCAGCCTCGCCAGCCTCGCGCTTGAACAGGATCGGGATCGTCTCCGCCTTGTGGCCAAAGCGATCGACCTGCCGGAGCTTTTCCAGCTCGTCGTTTTTGAGAATCGGCCGCTGCAAGGTGATCTGGCGGCAGCTTGCCGGCTCGGGTTCCAACAAGTTGCGCTCGGGGCCGATCTTGGTCTCGGCTGAGGTAATCAATTCCTCGCGCAGCGGGTCGAGCGGGGGATTGGTAACTTGGGCGAAGTGCTGCTTGAAGTAGTTGTAGAGGAGCTGCGGTCGCTCCGAGAGCGCCGCCAGCGCCGCGTCGTTGCCCATGGAGCCGACTGGATCCTTGAGCACCTGGACCATCGGCTTGAGGAAGACGCGCAGGTCCTCAAACGTATAGCCGAAGGCCTGCTGCCACTGGAGCACTTCCTCGTGGCTTTCTAACAGGGGTGCGCCCGCGGCCTCGGGCAGGTCTTCGAGCGCGACTAGGTTGGCGTCGAGCCACGCTTGGTAGGGATGCTCAGTGGCGATCTGATGCTTGATCTCCTCGTCGCTGATGATCCGCCCCTCCTCCGTATCGATCAAGAGCATTCGGCCCGGTTGCAGCCGGCCTTTGAAGACGACGTCTTCCGGTGGAATACTCAACACGCCCGTTTCCGAGGAGAGCACCAGCGTATCGTCTTTGGCAATGTAGTAGCGCGAGGGCCTAAAGCCGTTGCGGTCGAGCATGCCGCCGACGACGGTGCCGTCGGTAAAGGCCACCGAGGCCGGCCCATCCCACGGCTCCATCAGGCAGCTATGGTACTCGTAAAAGGCCCGCTTCTCGTCGCTCATGGTCTCGTGGTTTTCCCACGGCTCGGGAATCATCATCATCACCGAGTGTGCCAACGAGCGTCCCCCCAAGGTCAGCAGTTCGAGCGCATTGTCGAACTTGGCCGAATCAGAGCCGTCTTCGTGGATGATGGGGAAGAGCTTGTCGATGTCATCGCCTAAGTATTCGGAGGCCAGCATCCCCTCGCGCGCACGCATCCAGTTGCCATTGCCGCGCACGGTGTTTATCTCGCCGTTGTGGATGATGTAGCGATAGGGATGCGCCCGCTCCCAGCTCGGGAAGGTGTTGGTGCTAAAGCGCGAATGCACCAATGCGATGGCCGCCTCAAAGCGCTCGTCGCTCAAGTCGGGGAAATAGCCCACGACTTGGTCGGAAATCAGCATGCCCTTATAGACGATGGTGTGGGAAGAGAGGCTGGCCGGATAGAAAAAGTCGCCATCGGCAACCTCGCCGCTGTAGCGGATCGCGTTTTCGGCGCGCTTGCGGATGACGTAGAGTTTGCGCTCAAAGGCCAGCGCGTCGTCGCCCTGCACTTCGCCGCGGCCGATAAAGACCTGGCGCTGAAACGGCTCGCGCAGCCTAGCGGTGTGGCCCAAGGCCGCGTTGTGGATGGGCACGTCCCGCCAGCCGAGGATGTGCTGGCCTTCTTCCTCGACGATGCGGGCGAAGCGTTCCTCGCAGACTTGGCGCTGGACGGGATTGGGCGGCAAAAACAACATGCCCACTCCGTACTCGCCTAATGAGGGCAACGCAAAGTCGCAGATGGAGCTAAAAAACTTGTGGGGCAACTGCACCAACATGCCGGCACCGTCGCCCGTGTTGGCTTCGCAACCGCAGGCACCTCGGTGCTTGAGATGCTCCAAGACCTCCAAGGATTGGCGCACCAATTTGTGCGATTTGTGGCCCTTGATGTTGACGACAAAGCCGATTCCGCAGGCGTCGCTTTCGCGGGCTGGGTCGTAAAGACCCTGCTTGTGCGGGTATCCGGGAATACGGGTCATTTTAATTTTTCCTTGCTCGAAAGTCCTGTCGAGGTAACAGCGGAGCATAAAAGACACCTAGGTCGCACCGACCAAAGGGACGACCCCGTGCTCGCGCTCGGAAGTTGCCATCGTTTACTGAAGAAACGCCGCACGCGCCGGTAGTAGAAAATGCGCGCACAAGCTAATGGACAGGACCGCCGTCTCGGTCTGTTATTCCAAATTGTGTAAGAGGGCTTAATATATGAATTACTACTACATTGTCAAACACCCTTGCGCCAGTTTCCACAACTTTCTTGAAACATCCCTTGACAGCACTACCTTATGTGGCCTAAATTGCGCTAACTTTCACCTGAAAACGGACAATTCAGGCCATGAGACGTTTTGACGAACAAGAGCGACAGATCATCCGCACCCTCATCCGCAACCCCCGCTGCTCGGACAATCGCATCAGCACCCTGACCGGCGTACCTGTGCGCACCGTCAGCCGCAAGCGCGCACGCCTCGAACAGGAGGACATCCTCTTCTACTGCGCGGCGGTCGATATGCAGGCCGAGGGCACGGGCCGCTTCTCGACCCAACACATGCTCACCATCAAGTTCAAATTGGGGATTACCCGCAGCCAGATCGTGCAGGAAATCCGCTCCGAGCCCAATGTCGCCAACGTCTTTAGCGAGCTAATCCGCGACAGCTATATTGCCGAAGTAGATGGCCACATCGCGTTGGTAATGGTCGTCGAAGGCGAGTCCGACAGCGATGTGGCCGAGAGTGTCCAAGGCAAGATCATCCCCTCGCTGCAAAAAAATCACGGCGAGGACTCTATCCAAGAGATGCAAACCATCCGCCTGTTGGACCCCATCAGGCGGCTGCACAACTATTTGCCCATGGTAAATACGCAGGCGGGTTTCATAGTGGAATCCTGGCCCGACGACGCTATTTTCGTCGAGTAACGGCCCCTATCCGCTCTCCTTTACCGCGGCCACCAAATCCAACACGGCCTCCCGGGCATTGCCGAAAAACATCAGCGCATTTTCCGCGGCAAAAAGCGGGTTGGGCAGCCCGGCAAACCCCGGGCTCAAGCTCCGCTTAATCACCACCACCGTGCGCGCATTATCCACGTCGAGGATGGGCATCCCGGCAATCGGCCCGGAATCCGCGTCGCGGGCGAGGGGGTTGACCACATCGTTGGCGCCGATGATCAGCGCCACATCGGTCTGCTGGAAGGTCGGGTTGATGCGGTCCATCTCCACCAGCTTATCGTAGGGCACTTCGGCCTCGGCCAAGAGCACGTTCATGTGGCCCGGCATCCGACCCGCCACCGGATGAATCGCGTACTCGACCTCGACGCCGCGCGCTTCGAGCAAATTGGCCAAGTCCCGCACGGCGTGTTGCGCCTGGCCGACGGCCATGCCGTAGCCGGGGACCACCACCACGCGCCGGGCCGTGTCAAACAGCAACGCGACTTCCTCGGCCGAGGTTGACTTGATCTTGCCGGCATAGACCTCGTCGT
The DNA here is from genome assembly GCA_958295495.1 of uncultured Latescibacterota bacterium. GTDB lineage: Bacteria > Latescibacterota > UBA2968 > UBA8231 > UBA8231. The sequence continues at coordinate 2,479,885 of OY282352.1, read as the reverse complement.
CGCTGGTGCCGCTGGCGACCTCGGCACCGACGCCGCCTAAGAACACATTGCCCAGCGAGCGGTTCATGGCCCGGCACATGATTTGCGTCAAAATCAGCCCCGAGGCCCCCACCAGCGATCCCGCGATAATCAGCACGTTGTTGTCGAGCACAAAGCCGGTAGCGGCCGCGGCCAAGCCCGAGCACGAATTGAGCAAGGCAATCACCACCGGCATATCGGCTCCGCCGATGGGCACCACGAGCAACACGCCCAACAGCGAGGCCACGCAGACCATGGCCCAGAAGGCGTCCGGCTCGCCCAGCACCAGCCAAGCACCCAAGCCGGCACTGCCGAGGGCCAGCACCCCGTTGCAAAACTGCTGGCCGGGAAACCGGATTAAGCCCTTGAGCACCTCCATTAGCTTGAGGAAGGCCACGATACTACCCCAGAAGGTCACCGCGCCGATGAGCCCAGAGGCGGCCGTCGCAGCCGTGAATTGGTAGGAAGGAGCCTGCGCTTCAATCAGGGCCGCGCCAGCCACCAGCGCGGAGGCACCGCCGCCCAAGCCGTTAAAAACCGCCACCAACTCGGGCATGGAGGTTAGGGGGATTTTTACCGCGAGGACCATGCCAACCAGCGCGCCTACTACTACGCCGAGCAAAATGTATTCGCCGGAGAGAACCCGCTGGTCCAACAGGGTGGTGACGACGGCCAACAACATCCCCAAGGCCCCCAGCAAGTTGCCGCGGACGGCCGTGCGCGGATGCGTCAGTCCCTTGAGGCCGAGAATGAAGAGCACCGAGGCGACCAAGTAGGCGAAGTTAATCAGGGTCGCGCTCATGCGCTAGTCCCGCCTCCTAAACATCCCCAACATGCGGTGCGTCACCATGAACCCACCCACCACGTTGATGGTGGCGAAGACGACGGCCGCCAACCCCAAATAGGTCGCCAAGGCCGAGTGCTCGGAACCGGCCGAGAGCAGCGCACCGATTAGGGTGATACCAGAAATCGCGTTGGAGCCGGACATCAAAGGCGTGTGCAGGGTCGGCGGGATCTTGGTGATGATTTCAAAGCCGACGAAGACAGCTAGTGCAAACACCGTCAGCGCGGCTACGAGGACATCCATTATGAGGATCCTTTGCGGATGCGTGGATGGACGATCGCACCATCGCGCAATACCAAAGTCTCGCGCGTGATTTCGTCTTCCATGTCGAATTGCAACTCACCCGCGCCCGCCAAATGCCGGAAGAAGGTCGCTATATTGTGCGAGTACATTTGGCTGGCGTGGTGCGGCACGGTCGCCGGTAAATTGAGCGGCCCCATGATCTGCACTCCGTCCTCTACGACCGTCTCCCCGGGGCGCGTCAGCTCGCAGTTGCCGCCGCGCTCGGCGGCCAAATCGACGATGACCGATCCCGGCCCCATGATCTGCACGGCCGCGGCCGTAAGCAACAGAGGGGCTAGTTGTCCCGGTACGGCGGCCGTGGTGATGACCACGTCGCTCTGGCCGGCGACTTTGGCCAACTCTTCGCGCTGGCGGCGGTAGAACACCTCGTCCTGCGCCCGCGCGTACCCGCCCGCGTCCTCGGAGTCCCCGGCGTCGATGTCCAACTCCACGAACTCGGCCCCGAGGCTCTCGACCTGTTCTTTGACCGCCGGCCGCACGTCGTACGCCCGGATGACCGCTCCCAAGCGACGGGCCGTGGCAATGGCCTGGAGACCAGCGACCCCAGCGCCGATGACCAGCACCCGGGCCGGGGTCAACGTACCAGCGGCCGTCATCAAGAGCGGAAACATGCGCGGCAGGGCCGCAGCGGCCAAAAGCACCGCTTTGTAGCCGGCGATCGTGGCCATAGACGAGAGGACATCCATGCTCTGGGCGCGAGTAATGCGCGGAATCAGCTCCATGGCGAAGAGGGTCGCTCCGGCATCGGCCAGCGCAGATAGCTGCGGGCCAGCGGTCAGCGGGTCCGAGGCCCCGATGAGGACTTGACCAGAGCGGATCCGGGCCAAGTCGGCGCGGCCAGCCTCCGGGTTCGCCCCGAGCGTGCGCACCTGTAGCACCACCTCGGCGCGGGCGAACACCTCGTTGCGGCCCGCGGCGATCTCAGCACCGCGGTCGGCATAGGCCTCATCGGCATAGCCGGCTGCGTCTCCCGCGCCCGGCTCTATTAGGATATCCGCATTGCAGGCCGACAACCCGGAAACAGCTTCCGGGACCAAGGCAACCCGATGTTCGCCAGCGAAGGTCTCTCGTGCGATACCAACGATCATTGCTCAGTGGTGGGACACCAGCTTGTCGTGGTGCTTTTTTAGCTGGCTTTCGATCTTGGACTCGGCTTCGGCGAGAGCCTTGTATAGATTGTCCGCCGCTCCTGTGGCCGCAAACGTGCGGTGCGGTACCTTGACGATAATTTCCACTTTGTCGCCGTGCTTTTCCTTGTCGAGGACGACTTCGCAATCCAAGATGCGGTCGAAGTAGTTTTCGAGCTTAGTACAAGAACTGGCAATGTGTGCTTTGGTTTCTTCTGAGATCTTGCCGTGGCGCATACTGATTCTGGGCTGCATCCCTGCTCCTTTCGCATAAAGAGAATAGCTCTGACGCCGCTGTCGTCTAAAATTATTTTGGTGGCTTAAACGCTCTGAGAACCGCTTGAGCTTCTTCACTGTCCAATTCCAACGGAGACTCCAACATTTTTTTTGCCTGTTTCCGCAATTTTAGAGCATTGCGTTCTGCTCATTCAGCGTCTTTGAGTTTCTGTACTACTGCTTCCGAGTCTTCCGATGCTGGCCTAGGCAAGTTCAGATCCTTGATCTTTTCCCATAGCACCTGTAGCAAGTTCGCCCTTTTGCATCCCCGCTCAGAGCCGTTCAGCGAGCGGCTGATAGGTCCGCTGCACCGAGCCGGTGTACACTTGGCGCGGACGGCTGATTTTGGTGGCCTTGCTCTCCTCGTACCAATGTGCGATCCAGCCCGGCATGCGGCCGATGGCGAAGATCACGGTGAACATCTCCTTGGGAATCCCGAGGGCCCGGAGAATGACGCCGCTGTAGAAATCCACGTTGGGATAGAGCTTGCGCTGGATGAAATAATCGTCCCCCAGTGCCACGGCTTCCAGCTCTTTAGCTATGTCGAGCAGGGGGTCGTTGATGTGGAGCTTGGCCAACACTTTCTCGCAGCTCTTTTTGATGATCTTGGCGCGCGGGTCAAAATTCTTGTACACCCGATGCCCGAACCCCATCAAGCGGATCCCGGCCTTCTTGTCCTTGACCTGAGCGACGTAGTCGCCAACCGAGATGTTTTCGGCGCGGACTTTCTCTAGCATATCGACCACCGCCACATTCGCCCCGCCGTGCAGCGGCCCCCACAAGGCGGAGACGCCCGCCGCCACCGAGGCGAAGAGGTTGGCTTCGCTGCTGCCGACCATCCGCACCGTGGAGGTGCTGCAATTCTGCTCGTGGTCGGCGTGGAGGAGGAAGATCAAATCCAGCGCGTCAACCAGCACCGGGTCCGGCTCAAATTCGTTGTACGGCTGGCTGAACATCATGTGCAGGAAATTCTCTGCATACCTTTTCTCGGGGTGTGGGTACTCGATGTGGTGGCCCTGCTGCTGGCGGTAGGAATAGGCGGCAATGGTGCGGACCTTGGACATGATGCGCGCGGCCGCTTCGATGAAGGTCCCCTCGTCCTGAATCTCCAACAACTCGGGGTAGTAGCAGCTCAAGGCGTTGAGCACCGAGGACAATACGGCCATCGGCGGCGAGTTGGGCGGGAAGAGGCTGAAGTGTTGCTTTAGCCCCTCGCGCAGCATCTGGTGCTTGGTCAGCAGCGCGCTGAACTCGTCTAGCTGCGCGGCGTTGGGCAACTCGCCCCAGATCAGCAAATAGGCCACCTCGATGAAGTGGCTGTGCTCGGCCAAGTCCTCAATCGCGTAGCCCCGGTAGCGCAGGATGCCCGCATCGCCGTCGATAAAGGTGACATCGCTTTGGCAGGAGCCCGTATTGCCGTAGCCGGGATCTAGGGCGATGTACCCGGTGTCGGCGCGCAATTTGGCAATGTCGAACGCCTTTTCGCCCTCGCTGCCGACGACGATGGGCAGTTCGACGACCTGGCCCCCGACCTGTAAGCGGGCAATTTCCGCCATGTCTCGTTCTCCTTAATATGGCTGACTACTGGTGCGGAATCACCGGCAAAAGTACGTGAGACGGATGCGTTCTGGAGTGTTGAACCGTCTGTTGCGCCCTGTGCATTTCGGTGTCCGTGCCGAGGTCGTTGCCGGTGTTGTGGTTTCTGTCGAAGCGCGGGAAATTGGATGAGGACACTTCGACCCTGATCCTGTGCCCCTTCTTGAAGACATTGCCGGTGACGGCGAGATCAATCTCATACTGGTACGTTTGATCAGGCTGAAGCAACGTGGGGGAAGTGAAGCCCTCGCGATAGCGCGCCCGGACGATGCCATCGCAGAGATTCTTGGCGTACCCGCTAGTTGACACGTCCACCAGCTTGGCGGTCCAGTCGGTATCGAGCCCGTCTGTAGCCGCGTATAGAACAACTTTGATCGGCCCGGTCACCTCGAGGTCGGCTGCCAAAGGCTCGCTGGTGTAACAGAGCACGTCGGCCCTCATCTCTACATCGCGCTGGTCGTACGGCCCCCAAGGCACAATGTGGGGCGAGCAACAGTTGTTTCCGCCCACGGTCTGCACGGGAAAATCGGGATCGTACACAAAGTGATCCGCAGGCTCGTCGCCCGGCTCAACCGGCGATAGGCCACCGTCACCCAGCAGCGTGTTGGCGTTGCCGGAGGAGTGCAGATACCACTTTTGCCAGTCGGTCCTAGCCAGCGGCCACTCGCACTCGTCTCGCCATTCATTGACGCCCATTATGAAGAGCCGCAGCGGGGCCTCGCCGACGATGCCGTTGTCGATGTCCCTCAGCCAATAATCAAACCAACGCAACTCCAACGCCTCCAAGTCGTACAGCGAATTCGCGCCGAAGTCGATATCACCTGTCTTGGTAGAAACACTGAGCGCGTGCGGCCAAGGACCGACGATGAGCTGACTTTGCCTGGCTGCGGGCGTCCGCCCATGCAGCCTTAGCCCCTTGAAGTTGATAAAGGTGTTGTGGGAGTAGAGGTCGTACCAGCCTCCCATTATTAGGGCCGGGGCAGCAATTTCGCTCCACTTGGTTTCGACGTTGACCGAGTCCCAGTAGGAATCGTATTCGGTGTGCGTCACCCAATCCCGCCAAAACTGTAGGGTGCGGCCCGCCTGTTGGTCCATGTCGATGAGTGGGATCGCGCGAAAGGCCTCCGTCCAGTTGTGATACTCAATGCTCTGAGCGGTGCGGCCATTGGTCCGCATCCCCCACGTGAGGGCGACGTTGAGCTGGAACGCCCCGCCGGGGTGAATTAGGCCCGAGTACAGATCGCCGCACATGACCCTCGGTGCCATGCACGTCAGGTACTGGCTGCGGTGCGGTGCGCTCTGCCACTGCACCCATCCGAGGTACGAGCCTCCGGCCATGCCGATTTTGCCGTCGCTCCACTCCTGCTGGCCAATCCATTCTTGTGTATCAAAACCGTCCGGGCCGTGGTCGAACAGCGCGTAGTGAACGCCGTCGGAGTCCCAGCGCCCCCGCACGTCTTGGAGGACGCAGGCATAGCCGTTATTGGCGAGCCGCATGGCCTTCTCGATCATGGGCGGCGCGTTGTTATCATAAGGCGTGCGCATTAACACGGTCGGGACCCTACCCGATGCCCTCGGCAGATAGATGTCGGAAGAAAGATCGACGCCGTCCCGCATGCGCGTTGGGATGTTCAATCTCATATCCACTTCGTAGTTTGGCTGCATAGTTGGCCCCGGTGGGTTGAAGAGTAGCCGCGCCCTACTGGTTGCGAATCGCCGCGATTTTGGCGTCGCGCTCGGCAAAGAGCTGGTTGCGGACTTTGCTCATTTGCTCCTGCACTTGGGCGCGCGCTTCGACGAGGGCCTGCGGGTCGGCACCCTTAGCTTGCTCTAGCTGCCCCTTGAGCGCGATTTCTTGCTCGGCCCACTTGGCCTCGTACTGCTTGCGCACTTGGTCTATGGCCTCCTTCTGCTCGTCTGTCAGCTTGATCCCCTCTGCGCCCCCGACCGCCTCGTTGGCCTTTTCCATGGCCAGTTCAAGTGCCGATTTCATGGCAAACTCTCCTGTGTTGACATCGCCCGACAACGGCCTTAACATCGCAAAAAAGATAGGGGCTGGCCGCAATCGGGACAAATTGCGTTGTCCACCCCATGGCCGCTCTCTAATTGAGCAGGCACCAACTCACCACGCCAAAAGGAACCCCATGTCCAAACAATGGAAGGTCTATCTATCCGGCGAGATTCACAGCGACTGGCGAGAGCACATCGCCCAAGCAGCCAGCGACCTACCGGTCGCGTTCACCGCTCCGGTTGCCGATCACGAGGCCAGCGACAACTGCGGCATCGACATTCTCGGGCCAGAGGAAAGCAGCTTTTGGAAAGATCACAAAGGTGCTCAGCTCAACGCCATCCGCACCCGCACCTTAATCCGCGACGCCGACTTGGTGGTGGTGCGCTTCGGCGACCAGTACCGCCAGTGGAATGCGGCTTTTGACGCGGGGTTTGCCGCCGCCTGCAACAAGCCGCTGATTGTCCTCCACCCCCCCGAGCTGCAACACGCGCTCAAGGAGGTGGATGCGGCCGCGCTCGCCGTGGCGAATGCGCCCGAGCAGGTCGCGGCCGTACTGCGCTATGTCATCGAAAAGTAGTCAGCGCAGCAAAATCATCTTGCGCTGCGCTCGGTAGGAATCGGCTTTGAGCGCACAGAAGTAGAGGCCGCTCCGGTAGCCGGCCGCGTCCCACTCCACCTCGTGCTGCCCCGGCGGCATCGGCCTCTCCACCAGCCGTGCGACCTTTTGTCCCAAGACGTTGTACACCGTTAGCTGTACCAAGCTATAAGTAGGCAAATCGAAGCGAATTTTGGTCGTCGGATTGAACGGGTTGGGCGCATTGGGGTGCAAGGCGTAGCGTGCGGGACGCGGCTGCGCCCCCTTTTGCGCTTCGACTTGCGGGTCCGATCGCAACTCTAGCGTCCCCTCGCCCGCTAGCTCCAGCACGATCATCTCGCCTTCTACGGCTGTGCCCAGCCATCTGCCGCCGAGCAAGCGGGCCGCGGTCCATTCGCTTCCCGAATGGGGCATCTTTAACTGGTAGCCCGTGCGAGGGCCGCGCACGAAACCCGCATAGTCGGCGCGCTCCATGCTCACGTCTATCATTTCGCTGGCACTAAAGACCGTCTCTCCGTCGGCCAAAAGGTAGGTCGCGTCTTGCACTGCAAAGCGGGTGAGCTGGCCATCGACATAGCGGACATAGCCTAAGCGGGCGTCGCTGATCAAACGCGCATCCGGCCCGGATACAGCGACCTCGGACGCATTGCCGTTGCGCAGCCAAGCCAAATCTCGCACCCCGGCCAACGCCACTACGGCTGCCTCGGCCCCTTGCGCGGATGCGGTCTCAAACGCTGGCTCGGCATCCCCAATCGCCCGCGGATACAGCACCGCCAGATACCGCCCATCAACGCCCTCTTGCTGCACCCGCAACACTGCGTGGGTCTGCTCTTGGCGATAGTCAAAGGAGTGAACCGCCTCGCTCTCGAGCGCAACTCGGCCGGCCTGGTCGGGCAAAAACGCCAGCAGCTCGGCCTTTTCCCGCGTCCAACGCGCCAAGTTCCCCGCGCGGGCATACGCGCCCCCGCTGGTGCCGCCGCCGTTGCCGTGCAGCCGCCACTCGTAGGCGTGGCGACGACCCGGGTCGTCGATCTCGTCGGCCACGAGGAAGTAGCTGTGGTCGGCAAAAAAGACCCGCCGCCTCAGTTCGATCCCTCGGTAGGCGGCGCGAACTTCCGCGTAGTCTCCAACGGAACTCGTAAAGAAGGCCTCGATAAAAGCGTCGTTGCGGTCGCCGACGGTCCCCAACACGGGCAAAATCCGGCGCGGCGGCCCCTTGCCATCGACCAGCACCACGTTGTGATTGCGGCCTTTATTGACCTTGTCGTGGTTGTCAAAATTGATATAACCCGCGTCCAAGGCCAGCATCTCGCCGCCGGCGTAGAGCACAAAGCTGGTCCCGTCGGGATGCTCGTGCGCGAACCCGTGCTCGCGTACCGTGCCGTTTTCACCGCGCAAGAGCATATAGGCAGCCGCGGCCGACCAGTCGCTGCGAAAGACGGCGTCTCCAGCCCCTGGCATAAAAACCGACGGGCCGTGCGTCGGCTCTTGCGCGGGCACGCTGTCGTCGTACAGGGCGATGGCGTCCATCTCGGCAAATTGGCGCACGTACAGGCCGCGCTCGTTGTTTTCCCAATCCCAGCGATGGACCCCGCCGTTGGCTTGCACGGCCGCTAGGTAATGCCCGTAGAAATCGTCTAAGTGGCTGTCGTCGATGTTGGGCCGCCGGCCATTGGGCAGCCGCAGGTTCAGGGACCACTCGTGCATCTTTTCGATCTTGGGATCGGCAAACAGGTCCAAGCCGGTGCGGTTCTTGAGCGCGAACAAGTAGGGCAAATAGACATCCGCGGCGTAGCGGCTGTAGAACGGCCCCTCCGCGTACCCCCCATCCCTCCCTTCGATCTGGAAGTCGAGGCTGCTGGAAACCATCTCAAAGGCGCGGTCAGCCCATTCCTGCGGCCGGCCGTCGCCGCTGGTGTACTCGCTCAAGGCCATGGCCGCCAGCCCGAGGCCGCCGTACGCGCGGATGTGCCAGTTGTTGAGATGCGGAGTCTCGTGCAAGCGGATTTTGACCGGGAACAGCCCAAACCCCACCTCACCAATCGCGATGCCCTTCCACAGGCGGCCGGCTTCCTCGCCGAGAATCGACCGCATCTCCAGCAGGGCTTGTGGGTCGTTGGCCGCAGCATAGGCGTGCAGGATGTCGTAGGCCACGGCGTACTGGGCCACTACCTCGCCCTCGTTGTGCGGCTCGCCCAAATCGCCTCCCCGAGGCGGGAACGCCACCCCCTGCATCACGGCCAAGGCGCGCTCGGCAAACGCGGCATCGTCGGTCATCAGCCAAGCGAAGGCGAGGGACTTGGCGTAGCGGACCTCGGCGCGCTCGTCGGCAAAGGTCGCCGGGGTGTTTTGCGCCCGCTGCAACACAATCTGCCACCACGTGGCATAGGGTTCGCGCTGGATGCGCTCTTTGAGCAGGGGAATGTCCTCGGCGGAAAAAAGCAGGCCCGGATGCACTTCGGCGGACAGCGTCTGCGCGGCAGCACCCGCCGGCACGAGAGCCAAAGCGGCGCAAAGGGCCAAGGCGAGCATAAATCCTCTAAAAGACGCGGCGCAAATCAAAGCCCCACAGTATGCCCAAGGTGACGTAGCCCTTGCCAACTAGGACCTTAAAACCGCCGACGGTCCGGCCCGGAGCATCAAAAAACAACCCCAAGGTCCCATACGCCGTCCCCGGGTTTAGATGGCGGTAGCCCAACCCGGCGAACAGCTTGCCCGGCCGGCTGGCAATCCACACCTCGTCGAGGACAATATAGGCCAGATCCGCACTGAGCGAGCGGAGCCAATCCGTGCCGCCCGAGCAGCGGTAGTCCGCCACGCGGTATCCAGTCCGCCTATCGTAGCAGTAACTGCGGGTGGGAAGGGGCCGAAAGTAACGCGGGTCGTAATCGTCGCCTTCGTGAAAGCTCACATCGAGCATATTGGCCGAGCAAATGACGCGCAAGCGGTTGAAGACCGCCCTGAACCCCAAGGGGACGCGCACGCCCGCGCCGCGATGATCCAAGTTGATGAAACCCAAGCCTACCGCAGCATAGTAGCCGTCGCGCTGCCGCTTGGGCACCTCTTCGGGCACGGCGTCTTGGATGCGCACGGCCTCGGCACCGCTCGCCAACAGCAAGCCGATCCAGATGAGGTGTATGTATGCCCGCTGTATCACCCGTTTGTCCTCCACCTATACAATCTACACGTCCCGGCAAAAATGCCAATGGCCCTACAACGCATAGGTCGCGCAGCACATCGTCGGCAATGCTCCAGATGTAGTTCGCCGTGCTGCATGGTTTTCCTCCTCGATGTTTCTGCGTAATTCTAACAGAGGCCCCACCCCCCGACAAGCAAGCCGCCCCGCGCCTTGCTCTCTCTACTGTGCCCCGTATTTTACCCTACATGACCCGCAAGGTACAGTCCATCGCCATCGCCTTGCTCTTGGCGACCCATGCCAGTTGTCTGGCTCCGTCTGACGACGGCCCTGAACCCGCCGCCCTCCAGCCGCAACCGCCCCCTGAAATCCCCACGTATTCCTACCGAATCGCCCGCACCTTTCCGCACGACCCGGACGCTTATACCCAAGGGCTGCTCTACGACAGCGGCTTTCTCTACGAAAGCACCGGCCACTACGGCCAGTCGTCCCTGCGCCAAGTCGAGCTCGAAACAGGGGCCGTCGTGCAGGTCCACCCGCTCGACGAGCGCTTCTTTGCCGAGGGACTCGCCCTCTTTGGCAATCGCCTCCTCCAGCTAACTTGGCGGGCCAACAAGGGCTTTGCCTATCGGCTCGATTCCTTTGAGCAGCTAGCGGAATTTGCCTATCCCACCGAGGGCTGGGGGCTAACGTACAACGGCGAACTACTCGTTATGAGCGACGGCAGCGCGACCCTGTACTTCCGCGATCCATTTACCTTTGCCGAGGTGGGCCGGGTCGCCGTTGCGGCCCAAGGCCGCCCCGTGTCTCAGCTCAACGAACTGGAATGGGTCGCCGGCGAGGTCTTTGCCAATATCTGGCGGACCGACACCATTGCCCGCATTGACCCGGCGACCGGCCAAGTCGCAGGGTGGATAGACCTAACCGGGCTGTTGAGCGACGCGGACCGCCGCAACTCTAAGGCCGAGGTGCTCAATGGCATCGCCTACGACCCCGAGGGCGAGCGGCTCTTCGTCACCGGCAAGTGGTGGCCCAAGCTCTATCAGATCGAACTCGTATCCCCTTCACCGAGAGGTACTCCATGACCCAAGACCGCATCCCCGTGTGCATCGCCGTGCTCACGGTCTCCGACACCCGCGACGAAGCGACCGACAAGTCCGGCAAGCTGCTAGCCGAGCGCCTCGAAGCGGCCGGCCACATCCTGCACGAAAAACAAATCCTGCCCGACGACATCTACCAGCTCCGCGCCCAAGTCTCCCAGTGGATCGCCGCGGCCCGCGTCCAAGCCATCATCACCACCGGCGGCACCGGCCTCACGGGCCGCGACGGCACGCCCGAGGCCATCAGCGTCCTCTTCGACAAGGAAATCGAGGGCTTTGGCGAGGTCTTTCGCGTGCTGTCCTACGAGGAGATCGGCACTGCGACCTTGCAGTCGCGCTGCGTGGCCGGCGTCGCCAATAGCACCTACATCTTCTGCCTGCCCGGCTCCTCCGGGGCTTGCGCCACCGGCTGGGACAAGCTCATCGGGCCGCAGCTAGATTCCACCAACCAGCCCTGTAACCTCGTCGATCTGATGCCGAGATTGTCCGAAATTTGACGAGAGGAACTGCGCGCCTACCTCAGTTCAAGTAGTGCTTTAGGAATTGCCCAGTGTGCGACTCGCTCACTTCGGCGAGCTCCTCTGGGGTGCCCTGCCCGACGATCTGGCCGCCGTTGTGGCCGCCCTCGGGACCTAAGTCGATGATGTAGTCCGCAGTCTTGATGACATCGAGGTGATGCTCAATGACCAAGACCGTATGACCGACCTCGACTAGGCGGTTGAGGCTGTCGAGCAGGCGCTGAATATCGGCCAAGTGCAGCCCGGTGGTAGGCTCGTCGAGCAGGTAGAGGTTGCTCTTGCCGCGCTTGAGCTTGCCCAGCTCGTCGGCCAGCTTGACGCGCTGGGCCTCGCCGCCCGACAGCAGGGGGGCCGGGTGACCAATTTGCAAATAGCCCAGCCCCAAATCGTCGAGCACGCCCAGCTTGTGGGCGATGAGCCGCTGGTCGGCGAAGAAGTCAACCCCTTCCTCTATGGTCATCGCCAAGACCTCGGCGATGTTCTTGCCTTGGTAGGTAACGTCGAGCGTGTCCTGATTGTAGCGCGCGCCCTTGCAGGTGGGGCAGGGCACCTCCACGTCGGCCATCAGGTGCAGCTTGGTGGTGACCGTGCCCTCGCCGCCGCACTCTTCGCAGCGACCTCCCTTGACGTTGAAACTAAAGCGCGAGGCCGTATAGCCGCGCTTTTCGGCCTCGGGCGTCTGGGCAAAGAGGCGGCGGATGTTGTCGTAGAAGCCGATGTACGTGGCCGGGTTGGAGCGGGGCGAGCGGCCGATGGGCGATTGGTCGATGTTGATTACATCGCTTATGTGCTCTATCCCATCGAGGTGGTCGTGCGCGCCCGACAGCACGCGGCTGTCGTGGAAGATGGAGTAGAGCTTCTTGTAGAGAATGTCGTGGACGAGGGTGCTCTTGCCCGAGCCCGAGGCCCCACTGACGCAGACGAAGACCCCTAAGGGGATTTTGACGTCGAGGTCGTCGAGGTTATTGGCGCGGGCACCGCAGACGCGCAGGCTGCAGCCGTTGAGCGGCCGCCGCTCGGGCGGCAGGCTGATGCGCTGGCGGCCCGTGAGAAACTGGCCGGTCAAGGAGTTGGGATCCTTCAATATCTGGCGAATGGTGCCCTCGGCGGCGATGCGGCCGCCGTGAACGCCCGGCCCGGGGCCGAGCTCGATGATGTGATCGGCCGCCCGAATGGTCTCCTCGTCGTGCTCCACCACAATGACCGTGTTGCCCACATCGCGCAGGCGACGGAGCGTCTCAATCATCTTGACGTTGTCTTTGGGATGGAGGCCAATGGAAGGCTCGTCGAGCACGTAGAGCATGCCCATTAGGCCGGAGCCGATCTGGGTGGAAAGGCGAATGCGCTGGGCCTCGCCGCCGGAGAGGGTCCCCGCCCGGCGGGTGAGGCTGAGATAATCCAAGCCAATGCCCATGATGAGGTCGAGCCGCAGCGCGAGCTCGCGCACGATCTGCTCGCCGGCCTGCTTCCTTTGCTCGGGCATGGGAACGCCGCGGAGAAAATCGCGCAGTTCTTGCAGGTGCATCTCGCACAGGTCGTGGATGGTGCGGCCGGCCGCGGTGACGAGCCGGCGCGTGGCTTTGAGGCGCGTGCCGCCGCAGTCCGGGCAGTCGTACTCGACCATGACCTTACGCAGGTAGTCCTCCATGCCCGAATGCGCCACCCCTTGGCGGCGGTAGCGGCGATAGCGGCGGTCAATTTGGTTGATGATCCCATCGAAAGAGACCTTGCGCCCTTTGTAGCGACGGCCCTCGGTCGCGCCCGGCGGCAGGACAATGGCGAAGCGCTTGCCTTTGGTTCCGTAGAAGAGCACGTCAACGACGCGGTCGGACAGCTCGGCAAAGGGCGCGGCCAAGTCGAAGCCGTAGTGTTGGGCCAAGCTGTAGAAGATGCGGCCGCCCCACCCATTGCGGTCGTAGTTGAACGCCTCGCGCACAAAGGCGCCGTCGATAATACTCCGGCTCTTGTCGGGCACCAGCAGATCGGGATGGACCTGTAGATAGGTTCCCAAGCCCGAACAGGTGACGCAGGCGGAGAGCGGCTCGTTGAAGGTGAAGTAGCCCTGGGTCAGCTCGGCCATGCTGAGGCGGTGCTCCGGGCAGCCGAAGCCTTCGTAGAAGGCCGCAACCTCTTGGGCGGCAGCGAATTGGGGGTTTAGCAGGTGAAAGCTGAGAAAGTTCTCGCCCACCACTAGGCCGTGCTCAATGGAAGCGAGGACCTGCTTTTGCAGGTCGCCGCGGATGACGAAGCGGTCGATGACCACCTCGATGTGGAAATCCTCGTTCTCGTCGAGCGCGAGTTCCTCGCTCAGGTCGCATAGCTCGCCGTCGATGCGCACCCGCCGGTAGCCCTTGGTGCGAATGTCGTCAAAGAGGAAAGCGTAGTCCTCGCCGTAAATCTTAAACACCGGAGCGCGGATTTCTACCTCGGCCCCGGCCGGCAGGGACAGCAAGTGTTCGGCCATCTGGTAGGGCGTGCGGTAGGCGATGGGGCGGCGGCAATAGGGGCAGTGGGCTTGGCCCACCGTGGCGTAGAGCATGCGCAGATATTCGTACAGGTCGGTCATGGTGCCGACGGTCGAGCGCGGGTTGTTGAAGATGGTCTTCTGCTCAATGGAAATGACCGGCGAAAGCCCGGTGACAAAATCGACATCCGGCTTCTTCATCTGCTCGACGAAGCGCTTGGCATAGGTTGACATGGACTCCATGAAGCGCCGCTGGCCCTCGGCGTACACCGTGTCGAAGGCCAGCGAGGACTTGCCCGAGCCGCTGATGCCGGTGATGACGACCAGTTTATCGCGCGGAATGCTGACGTCGATGTTTTGCAGGTTGTTCTCGCGTGCGCCCTTAATGGCGATCGCGTCTCGCACGGCCATAATAACCTCGTTAGTGGTTCGTGATTGGTGATCAGTGGTTCGTGATTAGTGATTAGTTATCAGTGATTAGTTATCAGTGGTTAGTCCCCGTCCCCGGTAGGGATGGAACTGATCGCTAACAGTGCAGGCCCCAATCGGACCCGTCGCCATCGTAGTGATAGGCCGCTTCCTGTAGCTCTATGCGGCTCTTTTCAGTGAGGCGCAGCGGTGCCGACATCTTTTGCAACAAGCCCTTTTCAACCAACCACTCGCAGGCGAAGTCCGCGCCTTCCATCTTGAAGTGCTCTTCTATTTCCGACACCGTGCGCATGGCCTCGGCCTCCTCCAAGTAGTCGAGCAAGGGCCGGAACAGGTCCCAGAGGTGGTCGTCGAGGTAGGTCTCTACGCGCTGGAGGGCTGCCGCGAGGGTGCGAGCATTTTTGGGAGCGGCGATGAGATCCGTGTAGATGGCGTTGAAAAACTCGGGGTTAAAGGCGAGGGCTTGGTGAATGACCTCGCGGCCCGGGGCTTGGCCGTTGAGGATGCACTCGACGCTGGCGAGTTGGTCGGCCACGTTGAGGAGCCACAGGAAGCTATAGTTGTAGTCCTTCTTCACCTGGTACCACTTCTGGGCTTTGTTCAAGGTGGCCAACAGCGGGAGGGCGCGCCGCAGCAACTGGTAGTCGCGGTCGCGTGCGCCGATGCGCTCGGCGTCTTTGTACCACGCGGCAATGGACTCGTCCTTGGAGAAGAGGAGGGTGCTGTGGGCGAAGGTAAAGTCGAGCCAACCGCCTTGGCGCGAGCCTTCTATGTTCAACTGGAACCGCTTGCGCGGGATGAGGTTGGCGTGGATGATGACGCCTTCCTCGGTGAGGCAGTGGTCCTTGTAGCGCCGCACCTTGGGGTCGTCGGCCATGACGATCCACAAGTCAATGTCGGACTTCTCCCAAACTTGGTCGTACGAGTATGAGCCATAGACGATGGCGGCCAAGACCGTGCGGTCTTGTTGGAGCTTTTGGGTCAAGGCGTCGAGTGCCCGGCGATAGCGCTCTTGGACGGCCTGCTGAGACCGAGACATGGCAGTTCCTGACGAGGAGATCAACGTGTGAGCGGCACAAAATATACTGAACATAAGTATATGATGTCAAGCTGCCGCACGGGCTAGAATGCGCGAGCGATTCGAGGTGTGGGACGAATCGAGCTTGAGCAGGTGGACGACGGATATGAAGACTTCCGTGAGCCGCTATATATAAATGATAAGCGCTTCGGCCTTAGAGACACGGTGGTCCGCGTCGCTCAACAGCCCGGTCCTTTTAGCTCTAATAATGGCTTCGGCGTCCGCGTCGCTCAACAGCCCGGTCCTGTTCCCATGCTTAAGAGTTTTGCCGGCAGTATGGTGACGGACTTAAAGGAGATTCTTATCGCATGTGGCTATGGTGTCAAAGGTTCCTTCAAATACATTGATGAGGTGCAGGGGAGTACTGGCCTCCTCCTCTCTATGATCGAATTTGACATTAACTTAGCTGATATAAAGGTAATCAATGCTTCGGACTTCTGGGGTAATCCTACCATATATAGAGCTGAAGGGTCAGTGACAGTTGATGGTAAGATCTCACTCGAACTCGTTGGAAGTCCAGTGAGTGAAATTCTTTCAAAGAAGATCATGACTATTGGTCCAGTTCTAGTAGACGTTACATCAGATCAGGTTTACGATGGTCGTATCCGTCTCAACGATAGTAGTGGTGGTTTCCGTCACCGAGAGATGGTAGAGAGGGTAAAAGATATTGTGCGTAATGACAGAGTCCACTCAGATCTGGAGCGCACTCTTAAAACGCAATATGATGAAGTTATGAGCACGATTTATCATCACTTCAACTCTAATGAGTTTGCCAAATTAGTCCCAAAAATTGAACCACCGCGTATGAATCTCATTTTTGACTATACTCCAAAGAAGACTTCCGTCGGATCTACCGATATAACGTTCGCCATCGTTAATACGCACTTTGAGACTCCTGTGTCCATGTTTAAGGATTTTGCCGAAAACATGACGAAGGACTTTCAGGAGATTTTCACCTCGAATGGCTATCGTATTAAGGGTCCCTTCAAGAACCATGATGAAATGACTTATTCTGATAAGGAAGGAAGTGATTTAGTTCTCATGGCAAATGTTGATTTCAATCCCGATTTTAGTCAACTCAAGTGGACTGAAGTGGAAGTGAAGTTTGAGAGCCAAGAGGAAGAGAAGTATTATAAAGCTAGTGGATTGATAACAATCAACTGTGCCATCAATCTCCTACTCTATGAGAGCCTAACGAAGGAACTTCTGTGGACGAAACAGATTGCTATTACTCCGTTGGTAGTGCCCCTCCTATCGCATGAAAAGTACGCTTCTAAGGCCAATTTGGAAGGTCAACTGAAGGAAGACAACCAACTTCATGCTGATCTCGGTAAAGCCCTTCAATCGCAGTACAACGAGATTATGGGCAAGATTGAGGTTTATCTTGATCCGCGGGAGATGGAGATAATAGCTAAACAAGCCCAAAAACTGCGTAAGATGAAGGTTTTTGAATAACCTTACTACACGACAGTGGTGTTTATTTTTATACGTTCGTTGCCGGTAACTTCTCAACGGCTGGCAAAATGCTGCTGATGAAGTAACCTTCACTAGAGAGCTTCCCATGCTGTACTTGATCCTATTCCTCGTCCTATTCGCTACTCTTTCCTGCTCAAAAGAGCCGCCGCCAACCTCGTCGTCCGATGAGGTGGTGTCCGATGAGGTGGTGATCCCGGATGCAAATCTGAGGACATATATAAGGAAGAAACCTAAGTACACGACAGTAAAATGGGTTGATGTTGTCGGTTGCGTTTAGGTTGGTCTCGTGCTTGGTGTATGATCTGTGTGAGTTGGTCTAAGCCTTTTCGAAAGAGGCTTATGGCTGGTCGTCCATGTTTTTTTATGGGGATGGGTTTTCTCTGATGCAACCGCCGTCCTACCAACAGCGCCCATAGCAGCGTCCATGCCAGCAGTCCCAGCAGTAGGTGCAAGCGTTGGGGGTGGGTCAAATGGGTGTCTTCGAGGTTAAATCCTCTCGATTTCAAACAGGCAAACGTCGTTTCAATAGCCCAGCGTTGTCCATAGACGGCCAGCACCTGCTTGAGGTCAGTTCGGTTGGTGATGAGTAGGATGCGCTCGCCGCGGATGGGGCGGTGACACACCAAACCCATACCGTCGCCGACCGTCGTCGAGCGTAAGCGACGTATTGCCGCGCAGGCGGATGACAAAATCGACCTGCTGCTCCAGCAAAAAGGCAAACCACGCTCGACCGATAAACTCGCGGTCGGCGACTAAACAGCATACGCGGGGATCGAGGTAGGCCAATACCTTCGTCAGGAGGCACTTGCGCTCTGAGGTGTTGGAGTTGCCTGGCTTTTGCAACGACTGATATACCAACGGAATCGAGACCCCCTGATAGACTAAGCCGACACACAACACATTCAGATCGGTGCGACCCAATCGCCAATGGGTGCGATCCATAGCTAAGAGCGGTTGTTGGCCGGGGCGAACGACCTTGGATACAATCAACTGCGTAAACACCGACGGTGAGACCGTGCTACTGAAAAAACGCTGGAGACGGCGATAGTGACTGTCAATCTGGGCCATCCCCGAAAGGCTACACGCGAGTTTTTTCATATTGACCGAACGCACTTGACATCAGCGCACACACCAACCGACTGATCAGGTCGATACGATGGCGCGTGAGGGATACCGACCCTTGCGTGAGGGCTTTCTTTAGCGTATGAATAAGCACGGTACAGCTCCTGTGTTTAGGATTTAGATGCAATCTTCGGCGATTACAAATAAACCTAAATCGGGGCTGTACCACAACTTAGCTTACTGTCGTGTACTTAGGGAAGAAACTAAAGAAAAATCTCGGGGCGACGATCACACAAGCGGAAATGAATACCCTAGTAAACCTTAGGGGTGGAGACAGATTAGGGATTAAGAGTCTCGACGGCTTAGAAACAACGACGAATCTGCAAGTGCTATCTCTTAATTCCAATGAGATTTCGGACCTGACGCCGTTGGCCTACTTAACCCAACTGCAAGAGTTATCCCTTAATTCCAATAAGATTTCGGACCTGACGCCGTTGGCCTACCGCATATTAAGAATTATCGATGGAGAAACAACGACGAATCTGCAAGTGCTATCTCTTAATTCCAATGAGATTTCGAGTCTGGCACCATTAGCCTTCTTAGACAGCCTGCAAGGGTTACGGCTTAATTCCAATGAGATTTCGGACCTGACGCCGTTGGCCTACTTAGACAAGCTGATCCATTTAGAGCTTAATTCCAATGAGATTTCGAGTCTGACGCCGTTGGCCTACTTAGACAGGCTGCAAAGGTTATATATTGATGACAATCCTTTAAGTGCAGCCTCTCTCCTAGTACACATCCCAGCACTTAGAAGCAATGGTATCGGTGTATCTTTTTCTCCGCCTAGTCTCGATGAATTTCTTGAATTTCTTTCGTCTTTCTATCCATTGGATAGAGAAAGTCCCTTCAATATTGACTTAGCCTTCCTTGATGATTTCACAGCAGAGGAACGGAAGATGTTGCGCCATGTGGCGAATCGTTGGGAATCGGCGATACAGACGGAACTTCCCGATTTCGAGTTTTCTAACGCACAGGTCATCGAATGCGGCGATCACTCGATTAGAATACCTGCCGGTGAACAAATAGATGACCTACGAATTTACATAACGAAGTTTGACGAAATAGACCATCTCGGACGACGAGCGGGTGGCTATGGGGGACCTAGACTAGTGCGCTTAAGCTCAATGCCGATTATTGGTTGTATCGGCATTGAGCTTGAGGTTTCTGTCATCAGCACGAAACGGAGGGGCTTCAATGCCATTGCCCCCGGACTTAGTCTATGGAAAACAGGATGCCATGAAATAGGACACGTTTTGGGAATCGGTACCCTCTGGGGTAGGGGTACCCGTAGAGGAATGCTTCGTGATCTAGGTGCAGATACTCACTTTGCCGGGCCGCAAGCGATTGCGGCATTTGATCAAGCCGGGGGCACCGATTATCAAGGTGCAAAAGTACCAACAGAGCAAGATGGATTCCATTGGCGCCTTAGCGTTCTAGTCGATGAACTTATGGGACCAAGTAGTGGTTTTGCCCTTTCAGCCATAACGCTTCAAGCGTTGAGCGATCTGGGCTACTCGGTTGATCTTTCCGCGGCTGATCCCTACGTCCTGCCTCCCCCAACCGCCGCAAAACCCGTAGCCGACGCGGTGCCCTTCTGCTCGCTTGAGGGCCTGCCCGCGCCGGTCTATGTGGACGATTGATCCCACACGTTGAACGGATTCTTCACGAGCTGGGGCCGGGCCTCGTCGATGCCACCCGCGTGGTGTTCGACACCCAGCACCAAGCCGGCATTGACCTGCCCACCGACGGCGAGCTATACCGCTTCGACAGCAACCACCCACACACCAATGGCATGATCGAGTACTTCGTCCAGCCCATGAGCAATGGTGGCCGTCTTAACCCGACAGGGGGAGGTGCGCTGCCGCCGCCGAGCCGCTCACTTCGCCTCAACGAAGCGCATCGCATTTCTTTGCACGGGTTAGCCCGGTAGCCTATCTTGTCGGCTGTAGATCCCCTTATGTCCCCGGCCTCTTAACGGCCCTATTCAGTTGGCCGGGATGTGGAGCAAGACCCCATGCTACAGATGGAACCCGGAGCGGGACGGACAGCGAGGCGCAAACTGCCCATCGGCATTCAGACGTTTCGCACGATTCGGGAAGAGAATTGCTACTACGTCGATAAGACCGCTTACATGGCGCGGTTGGTCGCCGAGGGCAAGCACTACTTTCTGTCGCGCCCACGTCGCTTTGGCAAGAGCCTGTTTCTCGATACGCTCAAGGAACTGTTCGCGGGCAACGAGCCTTTGTTTAAGGGGCTGGCCATCCACGAGCGGTGGGACTGGTCGGTGCGCCATCCGGTGCTGCGGCTGAGCTTTGGCAGCGGCAATTTCAAGGAGCCGGGCTACTTGTACGAAAACTCGATGGAGCAGCTAACCGCCATCGAACACCGGGCAGGAGTAGTTGCCGAGTCCGCCACGGCACCGGGGCGGTTCGCCCGCTTGCTGGAGGCACTGCATCAACAGACCGGCCAACCGGTGGCCGTGCTAATTGACGAGTACGACAAGCCCATTCTCGACGCACTGGAAGTGCCGGAGGTCGCCCGCGCCAACCGCGACTACTTGCGCGGATTGTACGCGACGATCAAGGATAGCGACGCGCATATCGCGTTCACCTTCCTCACCGGGGTGAGCAAGTTCTCCAAAGTCAGCTTGTTCTCCGGTCTCAACAACCTCATCGACATCACCCTAAACCCGCACTACTCCGCCATCTGCGGCTACACCGAGACGGACTTGGACGCGGTGTTCGCCCCGGAGTTACCCGGCTTGGACCGGGACGCCATCCGCGATTGGTACAACGGCTACAACTGGTTGGGCGACAACGCCGTGTACAACCCCTTTGACGTGTTGCTGCTGTTCTTCAACCGTCAGTTCGGGGCCTATTGGTTTGAGACGGGTACGCCGACGTTTCTGATTGAGATGTTGTTGACGCGCGGGGTCAGTGCCCTCGCCTTAGACGACCTGCTCGGCAGCGAGGAGGTGCTATCGGCGTTTGACGTGGATCACATTGCGACCGAGGCCCTGCTGTTCCAGACCGGCTATCTGACCATTCGCCGCCCTGAGTGGCGCGGCGGGGAGATATACTATCGGCTGGGCTATCCCAATCGGGAGGTGCAGCAGAGCCTGAACAAGAGCTTGCTGAATCACCTGACGGGCAACCTCGCACGCCGAGCCGAGCACAGCGCCCGGTTGTACGACCTGCTGCTGGTCAACGACATTGAGGGCTTGGAAACGCTGTTCGAGGCGTTCTTTGCCAGCATTCCCTATCAGTGGCATACGAATAATGAGATTGCCAACTACGAGGGGTACTATGCCAGCGTGTTCTACTCGTACTTCGCGTCGCTGGGGCTGGCGATTACGGTGGAGGACAGCAGCCAAGCGGGTCGCCTCGACATGGCGGTCCTGTTCAACGGAAATGTGTACCTGTTCGAGTTCAAGGTGGTGGAACGGGTGTCGGCCGGAGCGGCGATCCGGCAGTTGAAGGAGAGGGACTACGCGGCCAAGTATCGCGGGCGAGGCGAGCCGATTTACCTGATTGGGGTGGAGTTCAGTCGAGAGACCCGCAACGTAGCGGCTTTCGAGGTCGAGGGTATGTGAATATCGGCTCCCGACTCGGTGCGATGCCGCCGAGCACTTATGACGGAGAGACTATTGGGAAAGCGTCTGTAGTTCCTCGCGAATCACTTTGCGCAAAGTTTCTTCCAGGACAGCATCCTGCACTTGGATATATTGACGCAAAGCCTCATTGATCAAGGTCTGGTAACTGCCTCCGCCGGCCTCGTGTACCTGGTTCCTAAACCAGTTCAACACATCGGTGTCCAAGCGTATCGTGATGCGCGTCTTATTAGGAGCAGCCGGAACGAGCGCTCCTTGTTTGGCCTGAGTAAAGTCAAATTCTTCCTTGTTCATAGTGCTTCCTTTCACGCGGCGTGGCTGGTCGGGCTGAGATCGAGCGGATATCGTCGCCGCGATATGTGGACACGACCACTACGATGCGGCCAAAAAATCCATACCCAAGGTCGCAAAGCGGAGTTCTTCCGCAATCTCCTCCTCTTTGCCGGTAAAGGCCCACTCAGATTCCGTGTTTTCGCAGATTGGATCGGGCTTTGGCGGCGTCCCACTGATACCCTATTTCTTCAATATATGCACAATCAAAGTGCTTACCTTTCACCTTTGGACCGTAAGACTTCGGCCGGCCCGGCGCGATAGCACCTATTGCCCCGTTGTCGCTGAGCCGCTCACTTCGCCTCAACGGAGCGCATCGCATTTCTTTGCACGGGTTAGCCCGGTAGCCTATCTTGTCGGCTGTAGATCCCCTTATGTCCCCGGCCTCTTAACGGCCCTATTCAGTTGGCCGGGATGTGGAGCAAGACCCCATGCTACAGATGGAACCCGGAGCGGGACGGACGGCCAAGCGCAAACTGCCCATCGGCATTCAGACCTTTCGCACGATTCGGGAAGAGAATTGCTACTACGTCGATAAGACCGCTTACATGGCGCGGCTGGTCGCCGAGGGCAAACACTACTTTCTGTCGCGCCCACGTCGCTTTGGCAAGAGCCTGTTTCTCGACACGCTCAAGGAACTGTTCGAGGGCAACGAGCCACTTTTTAAGGGGCTGGCCATCCACGAGCGGTGGGACTGGTCGGTGCGCCATCCGGTGCTGCGGCTCGACTTCAGCAGCGGCAACTTCAGGGAGCCAAGCTACCTGCACAAGGATGTAATGGCCCAGCTAGACGCTATGGAAAGCGAGTCGGCGGTCACTGCCAGTTACGACACCGCACCGGCCCGCTTACGACATTTGCTGAAGGCGCTGCATCAGCGTACCGGCCAGCGGGTGGCCGTGCTGGTTGACGAGTACGACAAGCCCATTCTCGACGCCCTGGAGGTGCCAGAGGTCGCCCGAGCCAACCGCGACTATCTACGGGGGCTGTATTCGACGATCAAGTTTGGCGACGCGCACATCGCGTTCAGCTTCCTCACCGGGGTGAGCAAGTTCTCCAAAGTCAGCCTGTTCTCCGGACTCAACAATCTCATCGACATCACCTTGGAGCCGCACTACTCGGCCATTTGCGGCTATACCGAGGCGGACTTGGACGCGGTGTTTGCCCCGGAACTTCTTGGGTTGGACCGGAATGAAATACGCACGTGGTACAACGGCTACAACTGGCTGGGCGAAGAGGCCGTATACAATCCGTTTGACGTCCTGCTGCTGTTTCGTCGCCGTGCCTTTGCCGCCTACTGGTTTGAGACGGGTACGCCGACGTTTCTGATTGAGATGTTGTTGACGCGCGGGGTCAGTGCCCTCGCTTTGGACGACCTGCTCGGCAGCGACGAATTGCTGTCGGCGTTTGACGTGGATCACATTGCGACCGAGGCCCTGCTGTTCCAGACCGGCTATCTGACCATTCGCCGCACCGAACTGCGCGGCGGGGAGATATACTATCGGCTGGGCTATCCCAATCGGGAGGTGCAGCAGAGCCTGAACAAGAGCTTGCTGAATCACCTGACGGGCAACCTCGCACGCCGAGCCGAGCACAGCGCCCGGTTGTACGACCTGCTGCTAGTCAACGACTTCGATAGCTTGAAAATGCTGTTCGAGGCGTTCTTTGCCAGTATCCCCTACCAGTGGCATACCAACAACGAGATTGCCAACTACGAGGGGTACTATGCCAGCGTGTTTTACTCGTACTTCGCGTCGCTGGGGCTGACCATCACGGTCGAGGACAGCAGCCAAGCGGGTCGCCTCGACATGGCGGTCCTGTTCAACGGAAATGTGTACCTGTTCGAGTTCAAGGTGGTGGAACGGGTGTCGGCCGGGACGGCGCTTGGGCAGTTGAAGGAGAGGGACTACGCGGCCAAGTATCGCGGGCGAGGCGAGCCGATTTACCTGATTGGGGTGGAGTTCAGTCGAGAGACCCGCAACGTAGCGGCTTTCGAGGTCGAGGGTATGTGAATATCGGCTCCCGACTCGGTGCGATGCCGCTGAGCACTTATGACGGAGAGACTATTGGGAAAGCGTCTGTAGTTCCTCGCGAATCACTTTGCGCAAAGTTTCTTCCAGGACAGCATCCTGCACTTGGATATATTGACGCAAAGCCTCATTGATCAAGGTCTGGTAACTGCCTCCGCCGGCCTCGTGTACCTGGTTCCTAAACCAGTTCAACACATCGGTGTCCAAGCGTATCGTGATGCGCGTCTTATGTATGAATAAGCGATGTTTCCCTTTAAGCAGTCGTGCTTAGGAGCCTAATAACAATGTCTTCTACCGTGTCTATAGAAATACCGCGTGAAATCCTCAATATAACGCATCTGACCCCAGAGGAATTGAAGCGAGAGCTAGCAGTCTATCTGTTCCAACAAGGCAAGTTGTCTTTCGGCAAAGCGCGAGAAATGGCCGACATGAGCGCGTGGGACTTCCAGTTCGTGCTAGGAAGTAGAAAGATCCCTGTCCACTATGACGTGGAGGATTACGAGGAAGATCGGGCGACCTTAAAGGAGCTTGGTCGTCTGTGAGTGTGGTGAGCAATGCTTCTCCACTCATCGGCTTGGCCCGGATAGGCGAACTGGAACTTCTACAACAACTCTACGGAGAACTCGTCATCCCGGAGGCTGTAGAGCATGAAGTTGTCGTAGAAGGCGCAGAATTGCCGGCTGCCGACCAAGTCGGAAAAGCGGCTTGGATTAAAACTCAGACCGTTTCCAACAAGCAGTTGGTTCGCGTATTGCAGGAAAACTTAGGCGCAGGAGAAGCCGAAGCCATTGCTCTAGCTTTGGAAACAGAGGCGGAATTACTTTTGCTCGACGAACATCGAGGCCGACAAACTGCCCTACATCTGGGTTTGCGCTATACAGGGCTGATCGGAATACTGATTGAGGCCAAGAGCAAGGGCTATATAGATTCGGTAAAAGGATATCTAAACAGTTTGCGCGACATAGCCGGGTTCCACGTGAGCGAGCAGCTATACATGCGCGTTATACAGGATGAAGGCGAAGCCACCTAGAAGCTATTTCGCCTTTGCACGAGTTGGCCCTGTATCCTATTTTGTCGGCTGTAGGTCCCATACTTCCCCGGTACTCTAGAGCAAGACCCCATGCTAAAGATGGAACCCGAAGCGGGACGGACGGCCAAGCGCAAACTGCCCATCGGCATTCAGACCTTTCGCACGATTCGGGAAGAGAATTGCTACTACGTCGATAAGACCGCCTACATAAGGCGGCTGGTCGCCGAGGGCAAACACTACTTTCTGTCGCGCCCACGTCGCTTTGGCAAGAGCCTGTTTCTCGATACGCTCAAGGAACTGTTCGCGGGCAACGAGCCACTTTTTAAGGGGCTGGCCATTCACGACCAGTGGGACTGGTCGGTGCCCCATCCGGTGCTGCGGCTGAGCTTTGGCAGCGGCAATTTCAAGGAGCCGGGCAATCTGCACAAGGAGGCGATGGCCCAATTGGTCACCATAGAGCAAGTTGACGGCTGCGACACCGCACCGGCTTACTTCCGGCATTTGCTTCGGACGCTGCATCAACGGACCGGCCAGCCGGTGGCGGTGCTAATTGACGAGTACGACAAGCCCATTCTCGACGCGCTGGAGGTGCCAGAAGTCGCCCGCGCCAACCGCGACTACTTGCGCGGATTGTACGCGACGATCAAGGACAGCGACGCACATATCGCGTTCTCCTTCCTCACCGGGGTCAGCAAGTTCTCTAAGGTCAGCCTATTCTCCGGCCTCAACAATCTTAAGGACATCACCCTAGACCCACGCTATTCTGCCATTTGTGGCTATACCGAGGCGGACTTGGACGCGGTGTTCGCCCCGGAACTGCCCGGCTTGGACCGAGAGGAAATCCGGCGCTGGTACAACGGCTACAACTGGCTGGGCGAGGAACAGGTGTACAACCCCTTTGATGTCCTCCTGTTCTTCGACCGCCGTCAGTTCGGTGCCTACTGGTTTGAGACGGGTACGCCGACGTTTCTGCTCGAGACCTTGGTAGAGCGCGAGATCAGTTCTTTGGCCTTGGACGACCTGCTCGGCAGCGACGAATTGCTGTCGGCGTTTGACGTGGATCACATTGCGACCGAGGCCCTGCTGTTCCAGACCGGCTATCTGACCATTCGTCGAACCGAACTGCGCGGCGGGCGAATGTACTACCGGCTGGGCTACCCCAACCGAGAGGTACAGCAAAGCCTGAACGAGAGCCTGCTGAACCACCTGACGGGCAACCCGTCGCGCCAAGTCGAGTACAGTGCCCGGCTGTACGACCTGCTGCTAGTCAACGACTTCGATAGCTTGAAAACGCTGTTCGAGGCGTTCTTTGCCAGTATCCCCTACCAGTGGCATACCAACAACGAGATTGCCAACTACGAGGGGTACTATGCCAGCGTGTTTTACTCGTACTTCGCGTCGCTGGGGCTGACCATCACGGTCGAGGACAGCAGCCAAGCGGGTCGCCTCGACATGGCGGTGGAGTTCAATGGGAACGTGTACCTGTTCGAGTTCAAGGTATTCGAGTTCAAGGTAGTGAGACAGGTGTCCGAGGGGGCGGCACTGCGGCAGTTGAAGGCGCGGGATTACGCGGCCAAGTATCGCGGACGAGGCGAGCCGATTTACCTGATCGGAGTGGAGTTTAGTCGGCAGACCCGCACCTTGGCGGCTTTTGAGGTCGAGCGCGTGTAAATGTCGCCGGACAATACCTCGGCTTCCGGCCCGGTGCGATATAGCAACCCTGAAGGACTTGAACGGATCGTCTTGTTTCTACTATTCTGCGGCCATCTGCGGATGATCTTATGAATGAGGTAGGATCGCTATAGTACCCGTTGCACTGCCGCTGCCAAAAACGTATCGTAGCCAACCATGCCCAACACACCTGCCATCCAAACCACAACCGTCGGCTCCTATCCCGTCCCAGACTGGCTCCAAGCCCTGCCCTCCGAGCAGGCCCTCGTCGATGCCACCCGCGTGGTGTTCGACACCCAGCGCCAAGCCGGCATCGACCTGCCCACCGACGGCGAGCTGTACCGCTTCGACATCAACCACCCAGACACCAACGGCATGATCGAGTACTTCGTCCGGCCCATGGGCGGCACCCGCGCGGAATGTGGCCGCGGCGAGGCCGAGGAGTTCGCCGCCAAACAAAGCATGGGCTTCCGCGCCAAGCCCGCGGCCGTGGTGGAAGCCGAACTCGGCGCGGGCAGCCTCAACTTGCTCGCCGATTGCGCCCGCGCCGCGGCCGTGGCCGGTGGCCCCTTCAAGTTCACCCTGACCAGCCCCTACATGCTGGCCCGCACCCTCCTCGATCACCACTACGGCGACTTTGCCGCCCTCTTGATGGCCGTTGCCCACGTCCTCGCCGACCAAGTCCGCGGCCTGCCCTGCGCCTGCATCCAAATCGACGAGGCCAACATCCCCGGCAACCCAGCCGATGGCCCCCTCGCGGCCCGCGCCATCAACGCCGTCCTCGACGGCATCGACCCAAGCACCCAAAAGGCCGTCCACTTCTGCTTCGGCAACTACGGCGGCCAGACCATCCAGCAAGGCGAGTGGCGCGCCCTGCTCGGCTTTCTCAACGAACTACGCACCGATCACTTGGTGCTCGAACTCGCCCATCGCCCGGCGAGCGACCTGAGCGCCCTGCAGCAAATTGACCCGCGCATCGGCATCGGCATCGGCGTGATCGACATCAAGGTCAACCACATCGAAACGGCCGAAGAGATCGCCCGCCGCATCGAAGCCGCCGCGGCCGCGGCCGGACCCGACCGCATCCGCTTCATCCACCCAGACTGCGGCTTTTGGATGCTCAAACGCTCCATCGCCGACCGCAAGATCGAGGCATTGGCCAAAGGGCGCGATCTGTACTTGGGGACCTAACTACACGACACCAATAACTTATCGTTGATGGGCTGTCCGGGCACGAGGGCAAGATGCCCTCGTGCCTCGAAAGGCTGGTGTCGTGTAGTTAGGACTATGGATAATTCTATTTGCCCGTTTGCATAGTACTCGGTATAGGCTCCGTGGAACTGTCCCGCTTTATAGGTTCCTTCCGAACGTTTGGTTCCATCCTCATAATAGTCTGTAAAGGGGCCGTGGAGCCTACCTACTCTATAGGTCTCTTCCGATTTTCTGGTCCCCTCTTCAAAATAATAGACAATTTTTCCATCTTTCTCGTCGTCCTTGTACATGCCCTGTGATTGCGGATTGCCGCTTATATAATATGCTGTATAGGGCCCGTGTTTGATTAACTCGTTTGCTTCGTTTTTGTAGTACTGGTATTGAACTTTGACCCGTCCATTGGAATATGTTTCAGTTTTAACTTTTGCTCCACAGCCATACAGTGCGGTTGTCACACCGATGACAATCGGCATCCATTTCACGTTAGATGCCTTTAAGGACTAGTGCGGCGCATGATGCTGAGGATCTGGCCGGTCATGCCGCTGGCTGGGGGTTGTGCGGCGAGGAAAAGTGCCGCGGCAACGACCTGTTCTGGCTTCTTCCACGGGTCGCTTGCGGCGCGAAAGCTGCTAGCCGCTTGCCAAGCTGGTTTTGATAGCTCCGTCTCGACCGGGCCGGGGATGAGAACGTTGGCGATGATGCCCTCGCTCCACACTTCTTCTGCAATGGCTTGGGTCAACCCGTGCAAGGCCGCTTTGGACGCGCAATAGACGCTGAGATCCGCGTGGCCGACTTGGCCCATGCCGGAGCCGACGTTGATGATGTTCCCGCTGCCCTGTCGCTGCATAATGGGCAATACCGCGCGGCAACAGCGGACGACGCCCATGACGTTAATTTGCCACGCCTGCTCCCACTGTTCATCCGTCGCGTCTAAAAACAGCCCGTGCGGATTGATGCCGGCGTTGTTGACGAGAATATCTATCCGACCGAACCGCTCTACTGTTTTCTGCACGAGGCGTTCCACCTCTGCGCTCACCCGCAAATCGGTCGGCACAGCGAGGACTTGGCCGTCCTGCGCGGCAATAGCTGCGGCAACTTCGTCGAGCTGCGCCGTGCTGCGCGCCGCAATGGCGACCTGCGCCCCCTCGGCAGCGTAGCTCGTGGCGATAGCGCGGCCAATGCCGCGACCTCCGCCCGTGATGAGGGCGACTTTGTCTTTGAGCTGCATGGTTGAATTATTCGCGCAAGTACCCGGCGACCTCTTTGGCGAAATAAGTCAAGATCATATCCGCGCCGGCCCGCTTAATCCCGGTCAACACCTCCACAATGGCCTGCTCGCGCTCGACCCACCCCCGCTCCGCAGCCGCCACAATCATCCCGAACTCGCCGGAGACATTGTACGCGGCAATCGGCACGTCAAAGGCTTGGCGGGCGGCGGCAATTATGTCGAGATAGGCCAGCGCTGGCTTGACCATCACCACATCGGCCCCTTCCTCAATATCGAGCGCAATCTCCTTGAGTGCCTCGCGGCCATTGGCCGGATCCATCTGATAGCTCTTCTTGTCACCCTTCTTGGGTGCCGACTGGAGCGCGTCGCGGAACGGACCGTAAAAGCACGAAGCATATTTAGCCGAATACGCCAAGATGCCGACGTTTTTATAACCAGCCGCGTCGAGTGCCCGGCGAATGCCGCCGACCCGGCCATCCATCATGTCTGAGGGCGCGACCCAATCGACGCCCGCTTCGGCATGCGAAAGCGCCATCTTGCACAGCACCTCTATGGTCTCATCGTTGACGACCTCGCCATCGACGACCAAGCCGTCGTGGCCGTGGTGGGTATAGGGGTCGAGGGCCACATCGGTCTGCACGCAGAGCTCGGGCACCGCGGCCTTGAGGCTGCGGATCGCTCGTTGGATCAAGCCCTGCGGGTCGTAGGACTGGGTGGCCTGATCGTCCTTTTGGGTCGAGTAGCCGAAGAGATTGACCGCGGGGATGCCCAACTCCCACAGCTCGCGGCACTCATCGACTAGCGCGTCAACCGAGAAGCGATATTGGCCGGGCATGTCGTCGATGGGCGCGCGCGTTTTTTCGCCTTCGGTGACAAACAGCGGACAGATCAAGTCATCGACGCGCAAGTGGGTCTCGCGCACCAAGCTGCGCACCGCTTCTGAGCGCCTGAGTCGTCGGGGTCTCCTGGTCAATTCCACGGCAGTCTCCTAGTCAAATTCCTCTTCAATCAGGCGAGGCAGATCATAATGTTAAAAAATCGCCTAGCGGAAGCAATTCAGACGTGGGGTTTCAAGCGGATCCTTCAAAGAGAACAGGTCATCCGCTCCATAGACTATACACAACGTCTATTTAGCAGATGGAAAATCCATCGCCGACCATCTCTATGAGCAATGGGACGACCGCGCTCACAGACAAAATTTCAAAAACTCGTCCTCTGTTTTTTCGCACCATGCTCGCAGGCGACGGCGATGGTCGTTGAGTTCATCCTCGAACCGCGCGTTGACGGCGAGGTTGACCATTTCGCCCGGGTCTGTCTGGAGATCGACGAGCTGTTCGCGGTAGCGGCCCATGGGATAGGCGCTGTATTTGTAGCAGTCGGTGAGCACGGCGCGCGAAGCACCGCCACCGCCTGGGCCTGGGCCAATGTCCATGATGGTTTCAACGACGAGCTCTGTGCGCCACTTGTCGGGGGCGTTGCCCTCGGCAAGCGGTCGCAGGCTCAGCCCTTCGAGACCATCGGGGACGCTCGCACCGCCGACGTCGCATAGCGTGGGCAGCAGATCGAGGCCGAGGGAAACGAGGTGGGTGTTGTCAACGCCACCGGCTCGCGTGATCCCTTTGTAACTGATGATAAAAGGAATGTTGATGACCTCCTCATAGAGGCTGGTTTTTTGATTCCAGTTGTGCGCACCGTGCCCATCGCCGTGATCTGAAGTGAAGATGATATAAGTCTCTTCTTCGAGGCCGAGGTCGCGCAGGCCATTGAGCAGCACACCGATTTCAGCATCGACTTTTTCGCACAGGCGATAGTAGTAAAATCGGAGCCGTCGCCAATCGTCTGCGGTGTATTCGACGGTGGAATAGACGCGGCGGTTAGCCTGCCGCAGCATTTGTAGAATATCGGGGGAATAGGGCGGGATGGCGAAGTTTGCGGGCAGATTCGGGCATTCTTCTATGGTGGGCGGTTCCGGCACTGGGCCTTGCGGCAGTGGCTGATTGCGGGCGATTTGGCAAATGTCGTGGGGATTGAGGAATGACGCGAAGAGGAAGAAGGGATTGTCGCGGTCGCGCTGCATGAATTCGATGGCGCGGAGGGGCACCTCGTCGTCGCGACTGCCGCAGATGACTTCGAGGCCGCTTTCTTCGGGCGTAGTGCCGGGGACATGCCATTTTCCTGAAAGGGCGCAATCATACCCCGCGTTGGCGAGGAAGTTGCCGAGCGTTCGGCCTTTGTATTCGGGCTTGATTGGTGTGTTGTTGCTGGCCGCGCCATTTTGATGGGGGAAAAGACCGGTCATAAAGCTGGCGCGTTGGGGGCCGCATAAAGGATGCGTACAATAGGCGCGGGTGAATCGTACCCCCGTTGCGGCGAGGCTGTCCATATTGGGGGTGGACACGTCGGGGTTGCCGGCACAGGACATGGCCCCGGCGTATTGCTGGTCCGTGATGATGAAGAGAACATTGGGACGACGCTCCGGCATATTTGATCTTTGCTCCTAGATATTCTTTAGTTGGAAGGCGAAAATACGAATCAGCAGATGGAACGTCCATCGCCTAAGTAACAAACCGCCCTCGGCGTCGTTCTATATGTTCAAGTCGAGCCGGCAAAGAAAACGGGCCCTAGGTCGTCATTCGGTGCAACGCCGATTCAGCGGACCACGCACCCCAAGCGATTCCAGCGGATGGAAAGCCCATCGCCGACCGACCAGTACACGATCCCCACCTTGGGAAGCCACTAAAAAGCTCCACGGGAAAGCCGATGAGCCATTCCGTCCGACGCCATCTGCGCGTTGAAATCGAGGCGTACGATAAAACCATCCGCGCTTTTGTTCCCGCCTACGAGGAAATGCTGGCGCGAGCCGCAGACGCCGTTGCCGAAACCAAGCCGAAAAAAGTAATTGACCTCGGTGCTGGCACGGGCGCGTTGGCACAAGCTGTATTGCAGCGATGCAAGGAAGCTAGAGTCGAGCTGATTGACGCCGACGCCGAGATGCTCGAGCAGGCCCGCGAGCGGCTCGCGCCCTTTGCTGCACGAGTGCAGTACACCGTGCGAGCATTCCAAGATCCGCTACCTGCCTGCGACGCGGTGGTTGCCTCCCTCGCGCTGCACCACGTTCCCACAATGACCGAAAAACGGACGATCTTCGGCGCGATTCACGTCGCGTTGCGCCCGGGCGGCGTATTCGTCAACGCGGATGCGACCATGCCCACCGACCCGTCCGCTCGCCAAGCCGAATACGAGACTTGGGCAGCTCACCTCGTCTCGTGCGGCATCGCCGAGGAACGCGCTTGGAGCCATTTCGAGGAATGGTCCGACGAAGACACCTACTTTCCCCTCAAAGACGAACTCGCCGCGCTAACGGACGCCGGTTTTGACGCGGCCTGCTTATGGCGCGTTGTACCGGTCACAGTCATAAAAGCGACTAAATCCCCATTTAGGTGACCCACAGCCGAGCAATGGCCGAGCCTTGCTGCCGTAGTGTGCTGCACAAGACGTTTTCATTTTCTCGGCTAGGCCACATCTTTTCTGTGCTCGGCGAAGAAATTTGGCCTCGGCCCATTGTGCCATTATTTTCTCAGGCCACCATTCACCGCAGCCTTGAGCTATTTATGCCCACTAAAATCCTCGCCATCCTCCTCCTATTCGCCCTACCCATTCAAGCCAAAACTCGGATCGAAGCGGCATACGCCGCCGGCGAACTCGACTTGGAGACAGCCCTGATCTACCAAGTCCTCAGCGTCCGCGCTCCCGACCAACTGCCGGCCATGTACCGAGAGTCTGGCGGGCCGGCGGTTTGCGGGACCCCGCACCTAGTCCAAGCCATGAGCGCGGCCCCCCAGCTGAGCACCGAGTACCGCGCCCGCTTGGGCAAGCTGATGACGCGCCGGACTGCCCAGCACAATCTCCTCTCGCCATCGGGGCGCTTTCGCGTCCACTACGATACCGAGGGGCACCACGCGGTTTCGCGTACGGACAGCGACGCCAACGGCATCCCGGACTACATCGATCTCACCATGGCCGTCCTCGACAGCACTTGGGTGCTCGAAATTGAGCAACTCGGCTACAATCCGCCGCCTTCGGACAACGGCTTGGGCGGTGGCGACGAATACGACGCGTACGTCGTCGAGATAAACGGTAGCTATTATGGGTTCGCCTATCCTATGACGGGCGGCGCGACCACTACCTCTAGCTATCTCGAAATCGACAACAATTTCACCGACCTCAACTACAAGCAGACTCGCGGACTGGACGCCCTGCGGGTGACCATCGCCCACGAGTTCCACCACGCCATTCAGTTTGGCTACTACGCGAAATTCGACGGCAGTTGGTGGCAGGAATCAACCTCGACGTGGATGGAGGAAGTGGCCTATCCGCACATCGACGATTATCTCCAGTACTTAATCCACTTCCTCGGCGAACCCCAACGCGCCGTCAACTCCGGCGTTTATCAAAGCCTCCACACCTACGGCAGTGCGATCTTTTCTCACTTTCTCGATGAGCGCTACAGCCGCGAGCTCAACCGCCTGCTCTGGGAAGAAGTGGGTCAGCGCAAAAGCGTCCATCTCGACCATTTCGACCGCATCATCCGCCAAGTCGAGCCGGGAGGGCTAGGCGTCGCCATGGGCGAATTTGCCGTGTGGAACTATTTCACCGACAACCGCCACCGCGGCTCCTACTATGCCGAAGGGGACAAATACCCGACCGTCCCCACCCGCGACATCGCCATCGCCGCCGAAGCGGTCGTCCGCGACACCAGCCTGATAAACGCCACCGGCAGCGTCTATCTGCGCCTTCAGCCGCAACTGCGCTCGGGCGGAGTCAATTTGTTCATTGACGCAAGCCGCGGGACGTGGCGTCGCCACTTGCTCTTAATCGGCCCGGACAGCGTCTCCGTGCAGCTCGTTTCCGAGCCGACGATCCGCATCAGCGGCTGGGACCAGTTCGACGAGATCGTCCTCGTCGCCACGGCTGCCGAGCGCACCGGCTTGGCCTACCAGCACCTATTCACCGCGCAATTCGACCCCAACCTGACCGACCCCGACGCACCAGCCGCCCTCGCCACCCTGCTCAAGCCCAACTACCCCAACCCCTTCCGCCCCGGCCAACACCCGCATACCCGGCTGGCCTTCGACCTTGCCTTCCCCAGCATCCAAACCCGCCTGTCGATCTTTTCAGCTAACGGCGACTTGGTTCGGCGAATGGACTTAGGTGCCCGCGCCGCCCGCGAAGGCTACGAGGAGCAGTGGGACGGCCGCAACGCCGCCGGCCATCTCGTAGCCAGCGGCATCTATCACCTGCTCCTCGAAGCCGACGGCACCGCGGCCAAGCGCACGATAGCGGTGCTGCGCGACTGAGACGCATAGATCACATTGACAATCGCGTTGTGATGACGTATGGTAATAACCAAATTATACGTCATCTATGGAGGCGACTGATGCAAACCAAGCTCACTCTACGCCTAGAGGAGCAATTGATCGAACGCGCTAAGGCTCATGCTAAAAAGCGGGGCAAGTCCGTATCGCAGATGGTGGCTGACTATTTCGCGCTGCTGGACCGGGACGATAGACCAGAGACCCTATCACCGCTCACTCGTTCTTTATACGGCACCTTAGGGGGCACTGCGGTTGATGAGGATACATACCGCGAACATCTCGAGGAAAAATACCTGTGAAAGTGATGGTCGATACCAATGTCGTACTCGACTTGCTGCTAGACCGGACGCCATACGCAATGAACGCAGCGCAGATTTTCTCTTTGATAGAGCGCAATGTCCTCGCTGGCTGTCTCGGTGCTACCACTTTAACCACAATACACTACTTGGCCACAAAAGCCGTCGGTGCGCCAAAAGCACGGCGGGAAATTCGCAAATTACTTCGTCTCTTTGAAGTAGCCCCCGTCAACCGGGCGGTGCTAGAAGCAGCACTGGAGGCGGAAGGCTTCCGCGACTTCGAAGATGCTATTCTCCACGAGGCGGCACGCCAAGCCGACGCCGATGCCTTAGTGACGCGCAACGAAAGCGATTTCAGAACGGCACTATTGGCGGTTTACGAACCGCGCGAATTGATCAATATCGTCCAAGCCCGCCTTGCGGACCCACCTAACGAGTGACCTTGCCGATAAATTCCGCTTCGGGGCATAGTCCCCTCGTCAACATAGAGTTCTAAGTCTTGTCAGCACCCCCGCGCCGCGTCTCCCTCCGCGCCATCGCCATCGGGGCCATCGGCTGCCTCGCCATCGCCGCGGGCGAACCTTTTGGCGTCTTGGTGATGCGCAGTTCGCCCATGGCCGCCGACTACTCGACCGGCGCGGCCCTCTTCCTGTTTTTTCTCATCACCTTGCTCATCAACCCGCTCGCCCGATTGCTCACCGGCACCAGCCTGCACACCGGCGAGCTGGCCACCGTGTACATAATGATGGTCGTGGGGGCCGCCATTCCCTCTTGGGGCCTGACCATGAACCTGATCCCGCTCCTCGGCGGATTCTTCTATTACGCTACCCCGGAAAACGACTGGGCCAACACCATCCAGCCCTATATAGCGCGGTTCCTCGTGCCGGAAGACGGCGCAGCCATCCAAAAGCTGTTTGAAGGCAACGCCCAAGGCGAACGCATCCCTTGGGGGGCTTGGGCGACACCGCTTATGGCGTGGAGTTTGTTTGTCGTCAACATGTACTTCACCACGCTGTGCGTGCTCGTGGTGCTGCGCAAGCAGTGGGTCGAGCGCGAGCGGCTCAACTTCCCGCTGGCCACCTTGCCCATAGAAATGAGTGCCCGCGCCAAAGACCAAGTCGTCGCGCCTTTTTACCGCAATTACCTGACTTGGGTCGGCTTTGCCATTCCCGCGCTCATCGGCTCGGTCAACGCCCTGCACCGCTATTTCAACTTCGTCCCACAAATCGACCTCAACCTCTGGGTGCCCTTTTTGCGCCGATCTATATGGGTCAACTTTCGCCCGCACTTCGAGGTCGTCGGCCTGTCCTACTTGCTCAACCTCGACATCTCCATGGGCGTGTGGTTCTTCGCCTTCCTCAACATGGTGGCCATCGGCTT
Organism: uncultured Latescibacterota bacterium; assembly: GCA_958295495.1. GTDB lineage: Bacteria > Latescibacterota > UBA2968 > UBA8231 > UBA8231. The sequence continues at coordinate 2,443,633 of OY282352.1, read as the reverse complement.
GTGCCGCATGACCGGGTGGAACATCGGCCCAGAGCAGCCCTATTCCTCACCCTCCCCGCCCAGCCTCGCCCACATCGCCCTCGGTGCGTTGTTCTTTCTCGTGCTGTCCAGCTTGTGGAGCGGGCGTCAACACTTGCAACAAGTCTGGCGCAAGGCCCTGCGCGGCGACGACGCCATCGACGACAGCGGGGAATTGCTCTCGTACCGGGTCGCGGTTTTTGGATTTATCGTCAGCTTTTTCCTCGGCCTGTTCGCGCTCTACGCCACCAACATGAACCTGCCGACCGCCTTTGTCTTTCAGCTTTCGGCCCTCGTCATCTTCGTCGGCTTGGCTCGCATCATCTCGCAGGCCGGGCTGGCCTATTGTCGCGCTCCGGTGGCGCCGGCCGTGTTTACCGTCAACACGCTCGGGTCGTCGTCGGTGGGGGCCCCGGGCCTGACGGCGCTGGCACTCAACTTCCCGTGGTCTGCCGACATCCGCACCTTTGTCATGGCCTCGGCCGCTACGGGTCTCAAGCTGGCGGAAGTGACGCGCCTAGAGTATCGGCGCGTGTTCTGGGCCATTGCCGCGGCCATTGTCGTCACTATGGCCGGCTCAATCGCGGCGGTCATCCACCTCGCGTACACCTACGGCGGCATCAACCTGAGCAGTTGGCAATTCGGCTATATGACGACCTATACCGGCAACTGGATTACCAACAACATCAACAACATGCAGCCCACCCACGTTTGGCACCTATCCTTTGCCGGCCTCGGCGCATTCTTGATGGGCCTATTGACGTTTGTGAAAAACCGCTTCGTCGGCTTTCCCATTCACCCCATCGGCTTGGCCATCGGGCTGCCGCATCCCGTGCAGCTAATCTGGCCGTCGGTCTTTATGGCTTGGCTGCTCAAGGCACTCATTCTCAAATACGGCGGCCCCCGGCTCTACACGCGCCTGCGCCCGTTCTTTTTGGGACTGGTGCTGGGCGCGTTTGGCACAGCCGGGTTGTGGCTCATCATCGACTCCTTCACCGGCCTGACGGGCAACCGGCTGATTAACATCGGCTAGCTACGCCAACCCGTGGTCAATGCCCAGCTTGATCGAACGCTCGGGATACTGGTTGATCTCCATATAAGCGTCGGCCGCCTGCACAAAGGGCACAATCGGGTCGATGAGGTCGTCGGCTTGCAAACGGCCTGCGACCAACAGGGCCAGCGACTCCGCGCGGATGCGGGCGAAATTCCAACTCGCCTGCGGCAAAGGCTCGCTGCAAGCGCGGCTGGAGACGGCCTGAATGCGGTTGCGGTGCCACTCGCCGGCCAAGCGCAAGCCCTGCTCCCCGTGGTAGTACGCGGTCGAGACCAAGGTGCCAGCGTAGCAGGTGGCGCGCAGGGCGTCTTCAAACGCGCGGTAGGAACCACTCGTTTCAAAGGCGATGTCCGCGCCGATTTTGTCGGTGTGCTGCTTGATTTCCAAGCCGGCGTCCATTGTCCCCGGGTCCAGCGCCAAGTCGGCGTTGTGGCGCAGGGCTGCGGCGCGTCGGCGCTCAATGGGATCGACGACCGCTACCCAACGAGCCCCGCACAGACGCGCTGCCTGCGCGACCATCAACCCGATGGCACCAAGTCCAAAGACGGCGACGCGGTCTCCCAAGCGCACTGCGCCATCGCGCACCGCGCCGACGGCAAAATCGGCCGGATCCCAATACATGACGGCTTGCGGCGAAATTCCGTCGGGGGCCTTTTGCACGCGCACCGCCGCTACAGTGTGCGTCTCGCGGATGGGCAAATGCGCGAAGACTCGGTCGCCTTCCCGCAGCGTGGCAACCTCACCACCCGCTTGGACGACCGCGCCCAAGCACATATTCCCGAGGCGGCGGGGGAAGCCACTGGCCACGGATTCGCCGCGGCGGTGCAGGCGCAGCTCGCCGTCCCAGCGGTCGGAGGCGTCGGGCGTGTCAGCGCGGAAGCCGCGCAGCTCAGTGCCGTGCTTGACCGAGCTGAAGAGGCTTTGGACGCGAACTTCGTCTGGAGCTAAGGGCGGTTCTTGGTACGAACTCAAGACAGCGTGGCCGGGGCGGTCGGCAATCAATTCGAGCGGCATGAGGTAAACTCCTATGAGAGAGGTTAAGTCGCGTTGACATGGACGGGCGTTTGCAACCCACCCTACAAATGCGTATTTGTCAAACAACGTACTAACTGACGTTACGCCGCCTGATGTAGCGTCGGTCGCTTCCGGCGGTGGGTAGGTCGTCCTTTGTATGTTGTATTTGCCTCACAAATCGGCCAATTTGTGGGGCTGGCGTGAGGTTAGGCGTGAACAGCATCTCTAGAGCGGCCAGTGCGATCGCACTGGCAGGACGATGGGTAACATCAGTTAATTATAGAGCGAACCGCTTGAGCGTCGCCTTGGGTGCGCGGGCGTCCTCGCCCGCATATAAGCTAACGACAAAAGGTGGCAGCCCTCGGAAATAACATAATGAACGCATACCAACGCTTCGTCCGCCCTCTCTTGTTCCGCTGCGATCCAGAGCGCATCCACGAGCAAACCCTCGCGCTTGGCGAGCGGGTCGGTTCTTTCGCGCTTGGCCGCCATCTGCTTTCCAGCCTCTTTGCCTTTGCGGACGCGCGGTTGACGATCCAAGTGGGCGGTTTGCGCTTTGCCAATCCGCTGGGCATGGCCGCCGGGTTCGACAAGAACGGCCGGGTGATCCAAGCACTTGCGGCCATGGGCTTTGGGTTCGTGGAGGTGGGGTCGGTATCGGCGCATCCTTCGGCTGGGAATCCGCGGCCTCGCTTGTTCCGCCTGCCGTTGGACGAGGCCATTGTGGTCAACTATGGGGTGCCCAACGACGGGGCCGCGGTCGTGGCAAATCGCGTGTCCCAGCGGCCAACGGCCGTGCCCTTGGGGATCAACCTAGTCGAAACCAATACCGGGCAGGCCGTTGCGCCCGATGCGGTCGTGGCCGAGCTAGCCGCGGCCCTAGTGCCCTTTGTGGGGCGGGCCTCTTACATCGCGTTCAATCTCAATTGTCCGAACACGACCGGCGGCGTCAGCCCATTCGCCGGCGGGGATCACCTGCGCGACTTGCTGCGCGAATGCGCTGCCATCGACGACCTGCCGCCGATCTTTCTCAAGCTCACCGCGCACACCGACCCGGCGCGGCTGAACTGGATGCTGGAGACGGTCGATCCGTTTGCTTTCGTCAAGGGCTTCATTTTCAACCTGCCGCCGGGAACGAACTATCCGCTCCAGTCGCCAACCCACCTCCTAGCCTCCCTGCCCGGAACCTTGTGCGGCCGGCCCGTTCAAGCCCTGATCGACGAGACCGTGCGCTTCTGGTACGGGCGAATTGACCGCCAGCGGCACGCGATCATCGGCGTGGGGGGGATTTCCTCGGCCCGCGACGCCTACCGCAAAATTCGCCTCGGGGCTTCGCTCGTGCAGCTATACTCAGCGTTGGTTTTCAGGGGGCCGGGGGTCGTGCGGCAAATCAACGCGGGGTTGGCGTGCCTGTTGGAGCGCGATGGGTTTGCCCGGGTGGAAGACGCGGTCGGAATCGACAATCAAGCAAAAGCACCGGCGTAGCGATACCTACCGAATGCGGGCGTTGATCTGCAAATCCCACGCCCGCCAATAGTACTTGAGCGGGTCGTCCGCGTCCCACTTGGCGTAAATGTCCTCCCAATCCGTAAAGTGCATGTGCGGCTCCAGCGAGTCTTCGCGCACCGGGTGGCTCATGGGCTGATAGCGATAGTCGAGCGAGATGCGCAGGCGATCGCCGCTTTGGTTGTCTTGGCCCTGATGCGCGGTGAGACTGTGGCATATCAGCACGTCGCCGGCGCAAAAGTCGCCGCCCGCCCACAGCGTGTCCTCGGGCAGCGCGATGGCATGGCCGCCGGCACCGGTCGCCTTTGTAACGCCTAGTTTGCCCAGCTTGTGGCTGCCCGGTGCCACCGCCAAGCTGCCCAGCGCGGCCGGGCAGTCGCCGGCCGGGATCCAAGCAGTCCACGTCTCGTCAGTGCCGCCGATGTAGAAATTGTCTTGGTGCGGGGGAGTGGTGTGCGCGAGGGCGTTGGGGAAAATTACGCGGCAGATATTGCGGCTGTGGGGCAGGGCCTCCTCGCCAAAGAGCGTGGCAAACATCGCCAAGATCGCCGGGTGCAAAGCCAAGGCGTTGAAGGCGCGCAACCGCTGGACATCAATGTAAAAGGCGATCCACTCGGGCGAGTGACCTTCGATGAAAAGCTGTCCGTCGCGCACGACTCCGTCCATCAGGGGCGCGTCGTCGTCGAGCCAGCCGTGCTGCCGACAGACTTCGAGGATTTGGCGGCGCAGGTCGAGCACCGACTCTGAGTCCAGCAGCGAGCGAAAGAACAAATAGCCCTGCTCGGCTGCGCGCTCGCGCAAGGCGTCGGGCGCGTCGAGCAGGGGTGTGGAATCGACGAAAGACTCAATGTTGAGCATGGTTTGCTGGGCCATTAGATCACTCCAGTTCTTTGTCCCAAAAGGCGCGTAAGGTGGCGATGTACTCGGCGGAAAGTCCGTGTTCGGTAGCTCCCTCAATCACGGCGTTGAGGTATTCCTCCGAGGGCGGATAGTGGTGTCCGGCGTCGAGGCGGGGAAAATAAGTCCAAACTTCGCCGAGCTTAGGTATGGTTATCGTGTCCCGCCGGTACTTGGTGCCCTCGCTTTCGTAGTGGTCGAGGCGTCTGAAGTCGTCCGGCGTCATTTCGTATATGACGCCTTCGACATAAGCGTCCTCGTTGGGCCGGATGCTGGCCACGCCCATGCCGCTGCGCGTGAAGGAGATCATCGGAAAACACAGCTCGTAGCCTTGTACGCGCACCACAGAGTGGAGACGGGCACCCGGGCAGCGGGCCTGCATCTGGTGCTTGAGCAAGTTGGACCCATAGGCGAAGTAGAGCAATTCGGCCATTACCCGACCTCTTTCTGTTGGGGAAAAGCGATACCGCGCAAGGAAGTCAGCTCATCGGTGTCGTAGCCCGTGGGGACGCTGAATTTGTAGGCTTTGGTTGCGGTGATTCTCACGGCCGCATCCTGTGGATTTTGACAAGAAGTGCGGATATAGTACCATTCAGGCTCGCCGCACGCAAACCTTCGTCTCCTCGGAGGAATCATGGCCCAACAACGCTTTCAGCGCACCGCGCCCGGCGACCTGCTCCGCGTGGGAATGATCACCGGCCCCGGCGGCCACACCTACACTATCTGGGGCGAAAAGTGGAGGATGCGTCCATGAACAAACGCAGACTGCCCATCGGCATTCAGACCTTCCGCGAGGTCCGCGAAGATAACTGCTACTACGTCGATAAGACGGCCTACATCCGCCGGCTACTCAACGAGGGAAAACACTACTTCCTGTCGCGCCCTCGGCGCTTCGGCAAGAGCCTGTTCTTGGACACGCTCAAGGAGGTGTTCGAGGGCAACGAGCCGCTGTTCGAGGGGCTGTATATCCACGACTGCTGGGACTGGTCGGTGCGCCATCCGGTCCTGCGGCTCAGCTTTGGCAGCGGCAACTTCAAGGAGCCCGGCTACGTAGAGGTCAACCTGATGGCGCAATTGGACGCGGTCGAACGTCGAACCGGTGTGGCGTCGGACTACGCCAGCGGGCCGGAGCGATTCGCGCACCTGCTCGAAGAACTGCACGACCAAGCCGGGCAGCCCGTCGCCGTGCTGATCGACGAATACGACAAGCCGATCCTCGATGCGCTGGAAGTGCCGGAGACCGCCCGTGCCAACCGCGACTTTCTGCGCGGGCTCTACGCAGTGATCAAGGACAGCGACGCGCACGTCCGCTTCACGTTCATCACCGGGGTGAGCAAGTTCTCCAAAGTCAGCCTGTTTTCTGGCCTCAACAACCTCACCGACATTACCCTCGAACCGGAGTACTCGGCCCTCTGCGGCTACACCGACGCCGATTTGGACGCAGTGTTCGCGCCGGAGCTCCCCGGCCTCGACCGGGAGGCGATCCGCGACTGGTACAACGGCTACAGTTGGCTGGGCGACGAGAAGGTGTACAACCCCTTCGACATCCTGCTGCTCTTCCGCCGGCGCCGATTCGACGCCTACTGGTTCGAGACCGGCACCCCCACGTTCTTGGTCGAAACGCTGTTCAAACGCTACGTCAGTTCCCTAGCACTGGGTGAGATGGTCGGCAGCGACGAGTTGCTATCGACCTTTGATGTCGATGACATAGCGACCGAGGCACTGCTGTTCCAGACCGGCTATCTGACCATCACCGATGCCGAGGAGCTTGGCGGCGAGCGGCTCTATCGCTTGGGCTATCCCAACCGGGAGGTGCGCCAGAGCCTCAACCGCAGCCTGCTGCGCTACTTGGTGCGCGATGCGACGCGGCAGATGGCCAACAGCGTCCGGCTCTACCGGCTGCTGGAGGCCAACGACTTCGCCGGCTTGGAAACGCTGTTCCACGCCTTCTTCGCCAGCATTCCCTACGAGTGGTATAACAACAACGACATCGCCCGTTACGAAGGCTATTATGCGAGCGTGTTCTATTCCTATTTCGCCGGGCTGGGATTGGACATCGCGGTGGAGGACAGCACCAGCCACGGCCGCTTGGACATGGCGGTTTTGTTCAACGACAACGTCTATTTGTTCGAGTTCAAGGTGGTTGAGTTGACGTCTGGTGGCGCGGCAATGGCGCAGTTAAAGGAACGGTGCTACGCAGACAAGTATCGCGGCTTGGGCCAGCCGATTTATCTGATTGGCGTGGAGTTCAGCAAAGACACCCGCAACCTGGCGGCGTTTGACGTGGAACGCGCCTGACAGGGGTGCAGATGTCCAGTACGACTCATATTCGCGGCTGTCTCTCTCACTATTCGCCAAATATGAGGTAGCAGAGTACAATAGAGCATAAAAATCGAGAACATCGCCTCATTTACCGCATAGATTCAGACACCCTCTTTATCTTAATTTGTCGCTATCACTACTAAATCTGGGAAAAAACTCATGAAAGCCTGGCGTTTCTATGCCTTCGGCGACATGCGGCTCGACGACATTGAGCTGCCGGCCTGCCCGCCCGACCACGTGCTAGTTGAGCCGCTGGTCGTTCAGCCCAGCGCGACCGAAGCCCAGCTCGCCTTTGGGATTCCAACCTTGGCGTACGACCACGTCAAGAGCCGGCTGGAGACAGACGCGCCACTCCAGCTCTTCGGCCACGAGTTTTGTGCCCGGATTGTAGAAGTCGGGTCGGCCGTCGCGGGGTACGCACCCGGCGACCGCGTGGCGGCCCGCGCCAAGCTACCCTGCGGCGACTGCTCTCTATGCCACTCCCAACGCAGCGACGACTGTCGGCGCGGCCCGATCATCGGCTTCCAACTGCCCGGCTGCTTTGCCGAGCGCGCCCTGCTCCCGGCCATCGCGCTGGTCAAAGTCGATGACCGCATCTCGGACAGCGAGGCCGCCACTCTGCAATCGCTGAGCGACAGCATCGCCGCAGTCGAGACCGCGCAGATCCGGCCGGGCGATTCCGTCGCCGTCTTTGGCCAAGGCAGCATGGGCATCGAGAGCATGCAGGCTGCACGCGCCTGCGGCGCAGGCCAGCTCATCACCGTGGATGTGCGGCCCGAAGCTTGCCAGCTTTCGTTGGCATTGGGGGCCGATCGCGCAATCAACGCCAAGCAGGACGATCCGGTCGAGGCCATCCGCGACCTGACTGGCGGCGAGGGCGCAGACGTGGTCTTCGAGTGCGCCGGCGGCAGCGTCAAACAGGGACTAGCCGGGGACCGGGCGCTCAAGCAGGCCATGCACGCGGTGCGCTCCGGCGGCAAGTTGGTGGGCATCTCTTGGTTTGGAGCCCCCCTAGAACTAAATGTGGACCTGATGAGGGAGCGCAGCTTGCGCTACCTTTTCCCGGACATCAGCTCGCAGGCCCATCTAGAGTACACAGTGCGGCTGGTGGCCTCGGGGCGCATCAGCATGAAACCCACCATCCGGCACGTGCTAGAGGGGATCGATAAGGTGCCGGAGGCATTTGAAATCACGGCGCACAAAGCCCAGTATCAAGCCATCAATCCAGCGCAGGTCGTGATCGCCACTTAGGGAATGTCTGGATAATTCAACGGCATCCCCGTCTTGCCCAGCTCGTATTGCGCGATGTGCCAACGCCCCAAGTTCGCGCTGAGAAAGAGCGACCGCTTCGCGCCGCAGAAGGCGATATTGGTCGGGGCCGCCATGGCGGTGCCCTCGTAATCGTTGGCCAAAACGTCGAGTTGGCCGTCGGCATACCGATAGATGCGGTCTGGGCGATAGCAGGAGCAGTACAGGGTGCCCTCGTCGTCAAAGGCGAGGCCATCGGGGACGGTCTGCGGGAGATCAACCACGGTTTCGGCAGCACCGGCGCGGCCATCGGCCTCGATTTTGATGCGGGCCACGCGGGGGCGGATGCTCATGGCCACATAGAGGTATTCGCCCGTCACATCCAGCGCCGTGCCGTTGGGAAATTCCGGCAGGGCGCGGCTCCAGACCTCGCCCTCGCCCCCCGGGGCGATCTTGCAAATCCAACCGTCGTTTTTGTGCCAGCCCCCGGAGTTGGACACATAGAGGTTGCCGGCCGCGTCAAAGACCGGGTAATTGGCCGCGGTCAGTGGCACCTCGCCCGCATGGTCGCAATACGCGCTGACCGCGCCATCCGGCTCGACGCGCTTGACGCCGCCGCTACAGACGTACAGGCGGTGCTGGGCATCCTGACAGATGCCGCCGACAAAGCCGCCGACTTGGGCGAACTCCTCGAATTCGCGCCGGACCAAGTCGATGCGGTAAAGCTGGCCGGCTTCGCCGCCGGCATAGGCATAGCCATCGCAGCCCCAAGCAATGCACTCGGGGTGGTCGAGGCCGCTGCCAAAGTCGCCAATAATCGCTGAAACTTGGGTGTGGGTATCGAGAAGGGCCATAACTTTCCTTTCGCAATAGGGGTGCAAGGTCGGCCCCGACGGTAATTCAAAGTCGCCGCGCCGACAAGCCCCTTATCTTGACAGTCGCCCACGGGTGCGCTATGGTCTGCTCTCCCGACATGTACCCCGTGAAAGCCACCAAAATCGAACGCTTGGAGCCTATCCTCTGGGACCGCTGACTCTTCCTGAAGATACACTGCGAAGACGGCACCACCGGCATCGACGAGGGATTAACGCTCGCTCTCGTCCCCGTCAAAGTCGAGGTTAGCCACCCTAACCCCCCGCTGGTATTCATACGCCTCATCTACCGGCGCAATGACCCAAGCATTTTCCGGCTGCAAATCGCCGACCAACTCGAAGAACCCCCGCGATGGCCTAGGCGCTTTTGAGAACTTGCATTCAAAGACCACCGTCCTATTCCCTCGTTCCATTACCAGATCGATCTCCGCCCCGTTGCCAGTGCGGATAAACGACGGCCGCCAGCGGGGCAGCGCAGCAATCAGATGCTCCAGCACCAAGCCCTCCCATGAAGCGCCGACTAGCGGATGTCCGAGCAACTGGTCGTAACTTTCGATTTCGAGCAACGCATGCAAAATGCCGCTGTCTCTTACATACACTTTGGCAGAGCTGATCAAGCGTTTCTTCAGATTCGCCTCGCAAGGAGGCAATAGACGAATCATATACGTTTGCTCGAGAACGCCTAGGTACTTCTTTAGAGTCGGCACCGACACATCGACCGCTCCGGCCAGCTTGCTATAATTGACCGTCTGGCCGTGGTAATGCGCCAGCATCTGCCATAGGCGCTGCATCACGGGCACCGGCAGGCTCAGGCCGAGCGCGGGAATATCCCGTTCCAAAAAGGTCTGAATAAAATCCTGACGCCAAGCGAAGCTATCCTCTGAGTCTCCGGCGAGCAGGCTGTCGGGAAACCCTCCGCGTACCCAAAGCGTTTGCCAATCGGCGACCTGCCTTGTCTCCGACCGCAAAAATGGCGTCAACCGCAGATAGGCAATACGGCCGGCCAGCGATTCGCTCGACTGCTGGATCAACTCCTGCGATGCCGATCCGAGAATCAAAAAGCGCCCCGGACGCCGGTCGCGATCAATTTCGGAGCGCAATACGGCAAAGAATTCCGGCAGGCGCTGAATCTCATCCAGACACACCAGTTCTTGGCGATGTCGTTCGAGAAAGAGTTCGGGTTCGGCGAGTCTGTTGAGATCAATGCGGTTCTGTAAATCGAGATGGATCACTCGCTGTCCTTTCAAATATTGACGAGCCAGTGTTGATTTACCGCATTGGCGGGGACCAAGGATTGCAACGGCCGGGGAACGCCCCAAGGCTCGCTTTAACTCAGATTCTGCATTTCTCGGTAAATATCCATGCAATTTGCTAATATCCTTTATCATTTTACATGGATAATAGCCGAATTGGGACGAAATTTCAAGTAGAGCCGTTGCAGATGCTCCATGTCGCGGTCTTCTTTTATATTTATATTTAGCTACCCGCACGGCTACTCAACCTTGGTATCGCGTATTGAGGTGCACCCCAACAAGGGCCAATTGCCTCCATGAGAATCCGCTTCCTCAGCGCTGCGCGCCTCTCGCGCTGCATCCTCGCCATCCTCATCACCAGCCTAGCCTCCATGATCCACGCTCAAGCCGATTCCGACCGCATCCAACCCTACCCGGCCAATCCGCGCTACTGGCAGTACAAAGGCCAGCCCGTGCTCTTGCTGGGCGGCACCGTCAAAGACTGCCTCTTCCAAATACCCGATCTCGAAGCCCATCTCGACCTCCTGCAATCGGTCGGCGGCAACTACGTGCGCAATACCATGAGCGACCGCCGCTTCTACGGCTATGAGCTCAAAGCCTTTCACCAAGGTGCCGCCGGCCTGTACGACCTCAACCGCTGGAATCCGGTTTATTGGCAGCACTTTGCCGATTTTTTGCGCTGGACCGCCGAGCGCGACATCATCGTCCAGATAGAAATGTGGGATCGCTTTGACCACAGCCAAAGATATTGGCAAGAAGGCCCCTTCAATCCAGCGAACAACATCAACTACACAGTCGAGGAATCGGGCCTAGAAACGGACTATCCCGCCCACCCCGGCGGCAATCAGCAGCCTTTTTTCTACACCGTTCCCACCTTGCGCAACAACCAAGTCTTGCTGCCCTACCAACAGGCTTTCGTCGATCAAGTCCTCGCCCATTCCCTCGCCTACGACCACGTGCTCTACTGCATGGACAACGAGACCAGCGGCGATCCGGCATGGAGTACCTATTGGAACGACTATATCAAGGAGCGGGCGCAGCAGGCGGGCAAGACCGTTGAAACCACTGAAATGTGGGACGAGTGGGATGTGCGGGGGCAGACGCATCGCGCTACCTTCGATCACCCGGAGCACTATTCTTTTATCGACATCTCGCAGAATAGCTGGCAGCGCGAGCAGACCAATTGGGACCACGCGCAGTGGGTGTGGCAGTACATCGCCGCACACCCCCGGCCGATCAATTCGACCAAGATCTACGGTGCCCAGACGCACCGGGACCAGAACCGCGGCATAGACGCCGGCCACGCCACCGAGTGCTTTTGGCGCAACCTCATCGGCGGCTTGGCCTCCAGCCGCTTTCATCGGCCGACCTCCGGCCTAGGGCTGAGTACGCAAGCTCAAGCCCACATTCTCAGCGGTCGCATGCTGTCCAAGGGCTTCGACTTTTTCAAGGCCGAGCCTGATTCCGACAGCGCCCTGCTGAGCGATCGCGCAACCAACGAAGCTTATCTCAGCCGCGTCCCCGGCCGCCAATACGCCCTCTACTTTACCGAGGGCGGCGCTGTGGGCCTCGATCTGACTGAGGCAGAAGGAACCTTCGAGGTCCAATGGCTCGACATTGCTGCCAGCACTTGGACATCCGCCGCCGACATCCACGGCGGCACCGTAGTGCAACTAGCCACTTCCCAAGGCGGCCCCGCGGTCGCGCTGCTGACGCGGCGCTAGCATTGGACCAACATGACCACTAGCGACCGCGTCTTCTTAGGCCAGACCGATCTCCAAGTCTCGCGCTTGTGCCAAGGCACCGCCTTCCGCCACCTGCCCCGCGCCGATAGCCCCGAGGCCCTAGCGGTACTCCACCACTGCTTGGACCAAGGCATCAATTTCTTCGACACGGCGCAGGCCTACGGCTGGGGCGGAGCCGAGGAGGTACTGGGGCGGGTGGTCGCCGGTCGGCGCGACGAGGTCGTTCTCTGCACCAAGGTTCCTGCTTCGCTGGCTCCCACAAGCGACGGCGACCCCGGAGAGCGCGTCCGCTACACCCGCGCCCATCTCACCGACCGCCTCGAAGAAAGTCTCCGCCGTTTGCGTACCGACCGCGTTGACCTCTACCTCTTGCACCACCGCGACGCGGGCACACCGCCGGAGGCTATTGCCGAGGTCATGGAGGGGCTGGTACAGGCGGGCAAGACCCGCTATTGGGGCGTTTCCAACCATCGCGCCGCCGAAGTCGAAGCCTTTCTCGCCCTAGCCCCCATCGCTGGAGTGGAGGATTACTACAATATCGCCGGCAGCCACTGCGACGAAGCCGGCCGCTCGCGAGTGGAAATCTATGAAGAAGAAATGTTGCCCCTGCTGCGGCGCACCGGCCTAGGCTGCCTAGCTTTCAGCCCAATGGACACCGGCCTGCTGGTCCGGCCTAACGACCCTGCCCTCGCCGCCTTAGTTGCCGCCATCGACCAAGTCGCCGCCGACTTGGGCACCGCCCGCGCCGCCATCTGCGTCGCGTGGGTCTTGCATCAGGGCCTTACCTGTGTGCTCGCTGGTGCCGAGAGCGCCGCGCACGTCAACGCCAATCTCCAAGGCACCTGCCTCCAACTCCCCGCGGACGCCCGCGCCGCCCTCGACCAAGCGCGCCGGACCTACCGCGCCAGCCAACAGGAGCAACGCATGTGAACATCGTCGATGCCCATATCCACGTCTGGTCCTCCGACTTCGACCGGTATCCACTGGCTCCCGGCTTTGTGCCCGCCGACCTGTGGCTGCCCTCTTTTACGCCCGCCGACCACTTTGCCTATAGCCGCAAGGTCGGCAAGGTCCGCCTCAACCTAGTGCAGATGACTTGGTACGGACTCGACCACCGCTACATCCTCGATCTGATCGCCTCGGATCCTAAGACCTACGCGGGCACCGGCATCGTCCCCGGGGTATCCGACGTGTCGCTGGCCGACCCGGGCAAGACTATGCTCGCCTTGGCCGCGGGGGGCATTCGCGCTTTTCGCGTACGCGGCGGCAAGACGGGGCGTCCAACCGCCTTTGGCCGTCTGGACCGCTGGCTCGACTACCCGGGCTACGAATCGATGTTCCGCACCGGGGCCGAGCACGATCTGGCCCTTAGCTTTCTCATGGGACTCGCAGACCTGCCCGGCCTGATCCGCCTCTGCCGCCGCTTTCCCGAAACCCCGGTCATTCTCGACCATCTCTGCGGAGTGCGCATCCGCGACGGCGTCTGGCCCGAAGGCGATATCCGCACCCTCTGCACCATGGCCCGCTACCCGCGCGTCATGGTCAAGCTCGGTCCGTTCCAAGCCCTCGGCGATGGCGAGGCCCCTTACCTCGACCTCCTGCCCCTCATCGAGCGCGTCGTCGATGCCTTTGGACCCGAGCGCGTCATGTGGGAAAGCGACAGCGGCGGGCCCGTCCGCATGAAAAATCCCGCAACCGATTTTGCCGCGGCTATCGCCCTGATCCGCGATCACGCCGATTTCCTCAGCCAACGCGACAAGGATCAAATCCTCGGTAAGACGGCCGAGGACTTCTTTTTTAACCAATAACTGACGTTACGCACGATGGGATATCCGCCGATGAACGCAGAGGCGTCGTTCCCCTGGCGACTATCCCATCGGCGTCATCTACGGATCGGGTTGTTCCCCCGGCGACCGAAAAGGGCCTAACGCCAGTTAATCAATACGCTCAGCCGCGCCCTCCGCTTGATGCACCCTCCCCCATTCCGTACACTCCCCCGCAACTAGCCCACTTTACCTTCCCCCAAGGAGCCTCAATCGTGAAAATCGGCCTCTACGCCTCCATGTTCGGCAAAGACGATCCGCCCACCCTGCAAAGCATCGAAAGTTACATCGACCATGCCTACGACCTCCGCCTCGATTTGATCGATTTCCGCCGCGACCGCGGCTTTAGCTCGGAAGACACCTCCTACCTCATCAAGACCAAACTCGCCTGCATCGAAAAGGGGCTTGCCATCGGCTACTTGGCTTCCGGTGGGCACTTTGTCGGCAGCGACGAGGACCTGCGCGACAAGGTCGCCACCGCCAAGGCCGACATGGACATCGCGCTGATTTTGGGCGCGCCCATGATCCGCCTGTTCTGCGGCCAACCCCTCACCGACCCGGAGGAGCGCGTACGCGAAATCCGCTGTTTTCAAGAGGTGGCCGACTACGGCCTCGAAACGGGGATCGCCATCGGCTTGCAAAATCATCCCTCCACCGGCGACGATGTCATGCGCATCATCGAGGGAACCGACCGGCCCAACTTTAGCTTCCTGCTCGACACCGGCCAGTGGTGCGGCTCGCCGGCCCGCAACCGCGGCATTCCCGACCCAGACCACGACATCTACGCCTACATGCAGCAGACCGCCCATCTGGCCACCCACGTCCGCGCCAAGTTCTACAAGATCGACAGCGGCAAAGAGGAGTGGATCGACTACGAGCGCATCGTCCCCATCCTCGCCGAGGCTGGGTACAACGGGCCGCTCTCCGTCGTCTTTGAGGGCCAAGACATCAACGATTGCGACGACAAGGAAGTCATGCGTTTGGCCGCCGCACAACTGCGGGATTTGGTCGCCCGGCTCTAACGCCAACCCCTTGTCAAATGGGGGCTAGGCTATGCGCGTCAACCGGGATCAATTCTTAGAGACTCCAACAAAACCTGCTGGGCGATCCTCAGAACGCCGGCGTCCCGTCCGCCCAAGTCATTCTCGCCAACGCGGGCTTCACCGCGCCTTTAGGCGCGACATCCAGTTTTGTTGCCTTCTTAGGGTCAGAAGGCATAGCTCAGCGCCACGCTTGGCGTACCGCTCCGCGCTCCCGCTTGCAACTTGAGCCGCTTGCCGTACTTAAACCGCACCCGATCGCGCTTGGTCTCAATCACCTCAATGCCGTGCAAGAAGTCGTAGATCATACTGCCGGCGATGGCAATTACTCCCAACGCAACCAGTGGTCCACCCACCCCGCCATCGCGCTGGAGCTCGCGCAGGCGGTACTTGGGCGTCTCGCCTTCTAAAGAAACGGGAATTTTCTCGTAGCGTCTTTCTTTGTCTTGGTCCCCAGCGTTGATTACTAAGACCTCAAAATCCGCATCCGCGAATTCGCCCTCGTCCCAAAGTGCCGCCCCAGCAATAATCGAGGCGACGCCCGCAAGGCCCGTGGCCAAAAGCCACTTGCCGGTCGTAGGTTCGCCTGCGTAAAAGTGCATCATGCCCGGCACCGGAATCACGCTCCGCATCAATCCTGTGGAGATGCGGCGGTTCATGTCTTGGTACTCCTCGTAGGTCATATCCTGCGGTATGGGCATTAGCGGTGCCTCGTTCAGCACATCGCCTGTTCCCTGCGCTACAACAGACGACGGCAAGACAAGTGCCAGCGCAAGCCCCACTATCCACGCTAGCGTGGATTTTCTCATGGTTAATTCTCCTATTGTTGGATTGGCGATTTAAGCGCGAAAAGGGACGACCAAATCGTCCAGCCAGCGCTCAGTTGTGACTTGTAACACCTGAGCACGGCAATAGTGTCCCTACAACGCAGCAAAACAGTCTCATCCCAACCCAGTCGGCAATGGATGGTACTTCACCTCGACTTCCACCTCTGTGACTTTCAGCGGACTCACCAAATCGTCCGGCCGTCCCAACAGCGCAATCTCCAAGCGGTTCGCTCCCTGCTGCGGCCGCACTCGCTGCAAGTCGAAAACCAGCCAGATGCTCTGGTACGGAGCGACCTTATAGCCGTACTCGCGCCGGCATATTTCTTCTTGCAGCGACTGGCCGTTGAGCGCGATCTCCAAGCGGTCGTCCGAGACCAGATCGACGATCTTGATCCGCAAGAGCACCTGACTGACGCGGCCTTCTTGCGCGTCGTCAGCCAAGTAAAAGGGGATGACGCGCGTTGCTCGGTCGGCGGCGGCGATCTCCACCGGCAGCGCCACCGGGTACTGATTTTCCTCATCTGCTGACCGCCGCGCCAGCACGTAGTGCTTGTCCTTCTCCTGCATCAGATCCCGATTGCCCAACTCGCTCAGTGCGCTGCGCTCCCGGTCTTCTAAGGGCCAGCGCATAAACCACGCGTACAGCCCGTCGCAGCCCCGGTCCAACAGGCTCGTCGCCGCCGCCCGAAGATGGGCAGGAGCGGCCCAAACCCGTTGCTCGGCCCCGACCAACTCGTCGTGTATGTAGGGTTGCAAGACCCCATAGACGGCCGCGTCGGCCGCGTGCGCGGCCTCGACCAGCCAATCTATCGGCATGTCCCCGTCGAGGATCATATAGCCGTAGCGCATCGGCACCAAGAAATCCACCAACCCACGCTCTAGCCAAGCCCGTACGTCCAAGCCCTGCGCCCTGTTCATCTCCTCGGTGGGCAACACCCGCGCTCCGATCGCGCCCGAGCGCTGCCCGCGCACCCGCTCGGCGAGTTGCTCTACGTAATCGGTCAAAATGGGCGTCATCGCCTCCACATCCTCCGCCCGCAAAATGCGCGGTGCCCCACCCGGCAGGGCAAAGTCTAGCTCGATGCCATCGGTTTCGTATTCGGTCGCCAGCTCCTCAACTACTTGCAATACGTGTGCCCGCACCTCCGCGTGTGCTAGGCCGCCACCGCCATCGGCCAGCCTGTGGGCCGGATTCATATTCCCGTAGGAGGCCATCCGCAAGCTGGCCCAGAAATCCATGCCTCGGTCGTGTGCCCGGTCAATGAGCACCGTCAAGGGGTCGAGCCCGCGCTCGATCAGGCTCTGCATGTTGTGCCAAGTGCGCCAATAGGCCGCCTGCTCAAAGGGCTGAATATCCGTTCCGAACATCATCCCCACCCGCGATTGATAAAAAAGCCCGTCGCCGCGCTCAACTCCGTAGGCAAAAGTATCCACCCCCGTGCCTGAGACCTCGTCTATTGGCACCCAAGCGTCTTCGAGCACCAGCGGCGGCTCAAAGGCAAAAAGGTAGTAGTGCCGGGCATCGTTAAAGTAGATGGTGCGCTGTTGTCGCATGACGTATCCTCCTCATTTTAAGGTCACCGTCCCCCAACCGCTCTCATATTGCACGAAGGTCAAATCGGTCGCATATTGGCAGGGCGTACTCATCGGCGGCCTTGCCGCTGACCGCGTGATCGCAGTCTTCGACAGCTCTAGTCGAAACCTGAAGGGCTTCGGTGAGTACGCTTTCGGCAAATCCTTGCTGCGACCCCCAAGAGAAGTCTTAAAAATGCTCCTCAAGAGAAAAGAGCAGTATGAGCGGAAAATTCTACCTAGCTGCCCCCTATAATACCCGCGAGGGGAGTCTGCACAAGGTAGGCGAGATTGAAAGACTGAGCGGCTGGGCTTGCAACGCACGTTGGCTTCTCGGGATTCACGATGGTAAAGAGCCAGACTTATGTGCCCGCGATGACTACAATGACTTAAGGGACGCAGATGCTTTGGTACTATTGGACGGAGTATCGTCAACCGGCGGTAAGTGGGTCGAGTTGGGCATGGCGATCGCACTCGGCAAGAAAATCATCTTTGTCAGAGAGGACGCGAACCTTCTGACTAATCCGCCGGTGTTCTGCTCTCTGCCAGAAGTGATATGGGTTAGCAGCCATCAGACTGCCGCTGAGCATCTGCTGATGGCCAACCTTGATGAGGGGTTGAATGATTGAAAAGCTCGCTGACTTGCCGGTGTTCGTTGTGCCGTAATCGCCAGCCTGATACCGGCGATCGCTTCCATTTCGGCAATCATGGCTCGTCCTCCGGGAGCGTGTCCCCTGTTTCCGTCAGGTTACTGGATGTGCGGTTGGGATCGATATGTTACTCAAGTTCTTTTTTAATTCACTTCCCATCTAACCCCTCGTGGGCGTAGTGCCAGTCCTCCAAGTGGTTGAGCAAGACCCCTGAGGTCCACGTCGGCGGACGCTGCAAGGTAGCGTGTATCTCGGCCTGTTTGGCGGCGATGTGCTCGCGTTCAAGCAGGCGCTGATTGAAAGCCGCCACAGCTTCTTCCTCGATAGTACCCTCCTGCCGCACCCAGTCCTCGAATGCGAGATACGTCGGCAGTTCCTCGCGGAGAAACCCAAGGGCTGCGTCCTGATCCACCTGCAAGGTCTGCAAGCAGCGCTGGTCGAGGCTGCCCTCGGCGCAGTCTGGGTAGTCGAGATGCAGCAGGCCCTTGGCGCGCAGGCAGGTCTTGAGCCAAGTACGGGGAAGCTGGCAGATGCCCAACGGGCCTCGGTCAATGCTGCTGAGGGTAGGGGCCACAGGTCCGGCCAAGCCCAAGGCACCGGGCGCGAAGACGCGGCGGTGGAAAAGGTGCCAGTCCTGTAGGCAGTTGAGCAGCACGGCCGATACTTCAGTCTTCTCCAGCGACCAGCCTATATCCCCATAGGTCTCTCCGATTTTGGCCGGGATATAGTGGGTGCGCTGCACCAGCGACTTGTTCCAGCGCGCGATGCGGGCGGCCTCGTAGGTGCCTTCGGCAGTTACCCACTCCTCGAATTGTAGGTAGGTAGGCCGCTGGTCCCACAAAAAGCGCAAGGCGCACTCCTCGTCGAGACACAGCACCTCCAGCACGCATTTGTCGAGACCGCCGCTGCAAAAGGGATAGTCCTCGTCGAGCTGCCCGGCTTGGTGGAGGCGGTTTTTCCACCACAGACGCGGTAGCTGGGCCACGCCTAGCGGGCCTTGACAGAGGGTGCTGACCAATGGGATCACGGGTTGCTCCTTTCAGGTGGCCGCCAGTTCAAACAGCGGCGCGTTCCCCTCGGCACGAGCTCGCAAGTCCTCCACTTCGGCGGCAGTGAGCGGCGCGAGGCGGTCGGCCATGTCGAGGGCCAGTTCAAAGAGGGGGGCCTCCCCGGGCGGCAGGGCGGCAGTGATGGGCTGCGATAGGGCGAAGCGCAGGGCCAGTTCGGCCAGTTCCGGCTCGTCAATGGGGTCGTACCAGCATTTGGCGTAGCGTTTCGTTGCCCCTTGGGGCAGGCGCGAGCGGGCCATGGCTTTGAGCGCTAGGCAGGCGGTGCCTCGCTCTTGAGCCTTGGCCACGACTTGGGGGCCGAAGTCGGCTTGGAAGTAATTGACCCAGTTGACGGGAAAAAGCACCGAGTCAAAGGGGAAATAGTCCAGCAGCTTCAAGGCGATCTCAGCCGAGTGAGCCGAAAAACCCACATAGCGCACCAAGCCTTGGTCGCGAGCCTCGACAAACGCGGCCAAGGCCCCGTCGGGGCCAGTGGCTGCGGCGAAATCCTCGGCTGTAGTCATGGCGTGCAATTGGTACAGGTCAAAGTGGTCGGTGCGCATGGTTTTGAGGGATTGGCGCAACTCGGCGGCGGCCCCGGCCCGCGTGCGCTGGGTAGTCTTGCAGGCCAAGAACACATCGTTGCGATGCGGTTCCAAAGCTGGCCCTAGACGCTCCTCGGCGTTGCCGTAGGACGGGGCCACGTCAAAGTAATTGACGCCGCGCTCAACGGCCCGTCCCACCAAGCGGGCGGCCTCGACCGCTTCCACTTGGCTGACGACGATACCGCCAAAGCCGATTGCGGAGAGGTGTTCACCAGTGGTGCCGTAGGGACGTCGCTGCATGGGTATGCTCCTATTTTTTGAATTCGACAGGCCGGTTAGAAGCCCTAACAAAACTGGATGTCACGCCTAAAGGCGCGGTAAAGCCCGCGTTCCCAGCAGGTTTTGTTAGAGTCTCTTAGTCAAACACTGTTTCGCCGCACTTGTGTCCTTCAATGTAATCCCAATCCATCTCCACACCCAAACCCGGCCCTTGCGGCACGGGCACATGCCCTTGGGCATCGACGTTTTCCAGCTCGTCGGTGAATTCGGGCGGATAGACGGGCGGCTTGGTGTTTTTGACTAGGGGATGGAGCAGGCCCAATTCGTAGTAGTTGGTGTTGCGAATGGCGGCAATGCAGTGGCGGTGCGCCAAGCCGCCGCCGTGGAACTCGCAGTCGAGGCCAAAGCCCTCGGCGGCGTGGGCTACCTTCATCGCGCCGGTGATGCCGCCGTCCTCAAAAGTGCCAACGCGGACGAAGTCAGTGCCGCCATGGGCGATGAAGTCCACGTGTTGCTCAAGACCAAAGATATGCTCGGTCTGCAGAAGCGGCGTCTTGAGCAATTCGCGGAGCTTCTTGTGGGCGAAGATCGAGACGCCGCCGTCCTGATAGGGATCCTCCAGCCAGAAGTAGCCCGCCTCATCGCAAGCGCGGCCCACGCGCAGGGCGTCGGCCCACGTCTCGTATTCGCAGGCCGGATCAATCATCAGGTCCATGCGATGGCCGACGCGCTTGCCGACTGCGAGGACATTAGCCACCTCGCGGGCAATGGGAGCATTGCCCCAGCCGTGGATTTTGAACGCTGGATAGCCTATCTCCGCGCACTGCTCGGCGAAGTCGGCAAAGGCTTCCGGCGTGCTCAGGCCGCCGTTTTCGTCGCCGTGGTACGTAGAAGCATAGGCGGGAATGGTCTTTCTCCAGCCGCCCAAAAGCTGCCAAATAGGCGCGTCGTACACCTTACCAGCGAAATCCCAGAGTGCCACGTCAACAGCGCAGATGTCGGTGCGGGCAGAGTGGCGCAGACCGCGTTTGATATCGTTGTAAATCCGCTCGCGGGCAAACGGGTCGCGGCCCAGAAGGTAGCGGGCGACGTTTTCGGGCAGCGGTCGGCCGAGGCATTCGCCGGTGATGCCCATGCTGGTGTGGACGCGTACTACGCAGTTCGTCATCGGGAGCGTCGCGCCCTTTTGGTAAACTTGGTTGAAACCGTTGTAGTCGGTGCCCATGTTTTCGATCTGATGGGCGAAATGGATGTTTTCGATCTTGGTGATTTTGGGATCGGACATGGCGTCTCCTTTTAGGCAAAAGACTTTGGCATTTGATTCCACGTTTTGTTGTCCAGTGTCCGGCCCGTCTTCTTCTTGAATACGCCACCCCATTGTTTGCAAATACCGACTCTATAAAGACCGAGGGAATGGACTTATGGAACAGATCGGACATGGAATTGACGAATACTAGGCGAGGCTTCTTCCAGCTAATCGGCTCGCGCAAGGCTTCTGGGTGGACCGCAAACCCGTGTTTGTATTTTTTGGCTCCCATCGCTTGCAGTCTTTGCGACATCCTTTCGGCATAGCAATGCTAATTTCTCTTCTGTCCATGGTCCTCCAAAGCCCGTATTAGCACTGCTCAGTTGAAGGCTATTAGCGCGGCGAGGTTTTATAGGCGATGAACACGGCTCCGTCAATAGGCGACAGCCACGGTGCGCAGGACGGTCTTGTTCTCGACTTGGGCTCCTGCCGTATTGGCATGGATGTGCAGGCGCACGCAGTACAGGCCCGGAGGCACTAGGTTGCCGTGCTCGTCCCGTCCATCCCAGCCGATTTCATACGGGCCGGCGCTCAGGGCCCGCCGTGCGCCGAGGACGCGCACCTGTTGACCATCGAGCTGGTAAACCGCGGCCTCCACCGGACTATCGTCTTCCACCCTCACTACCTTAAAAAGAAAAAAAGTCCGGTCGTTGATCCCATCCCCGTTGGGCGAAAACACAGCGGGGCGCACGGCCACATCCGCGAGCAGAGCTTGGGACTCAAAGGAACTAACCACCGTAGTAGTATTGCCGGGGATATGCGCCAGCACATCGCCCGGGTCAACCCGCTGCCAAGTACCCCCATCGGCCGCATGGCTGTTGCGCAGGGCCGCCTGCAAGACGGCACCCGTAGCAAAGAGGGCGGAGGTAAAATCGAGCCGCAGAATCTCTACGGTGCTATCGGGTCCAACTATAGGAAAGCGCACTAGCAGCGAGTCCGGTGCCGTCGGCACCACTTCCACCTCTTCCAGCGCTGGCACTCCGTCCGCCCCTGCGGTGAACTCATCCGCCCGCCCGCCAAAGACCCCGACTAGGCTCAGCGCCATATTAGCCGGGGTGGTGAGGAGCAACTCGTCAAAGCCGGGGTCTAAGCGCTCAAAGTGGGGCTGCACATAGAGCGAAAAAGAGCGCTCAACGCCGAGCTGGTCCACCCGGAAGGGCGCGACCTCGCCTCGCAAATTTTGCGCCACGGGGTCGGAGAAGTGGAGCCGGATCGAGCGCAGCATCGGACTGAGATCCGGATCGGCCGACAGCAAAGTCGCCCGAACCTTGAGGAATCGCCGCGGTGACGGCGAGGTCATAGGGCTACCCTCGGCCCGGTCATAAGGCTCGCTCCAGTCGCTCCAGTCCCCCTTGGGCACTTCTTCGGCGACGATATCGCCCTTAAAGATCGACAGCAATTTGTTGTACTGCTCCTCGGTGACTTCAGTGCCGTCGCCTTTGAAATAGTGGAGCGTTTGACCCAACTCGTCGCCGGTGCGGGTCTGGATCAGGACTCGCGTACCCGGTGGCTCATCGGCGTCCCACTCAACGGCGTACAGGTTGCGGCTGCCGCCCAGCCGGATCAGGTCGGATTCTAGGCTTACTTCCGGCTGGAAACCCTCCCCGTATAGCTGCATCTCCGCCATAGTGGCGATCTGGGCACCGATGAGCTCCATGGTCCACTGAATGCGGGCGAAGCGCGCTTTGATCGGCTCGAATTGGGTGCCTTCAAAGCGGGTTTTCGGGGCCGCGCCTCGGGAGGTTTGACGCTGGCTCTTGGTGGCCCGGGTGGTCCATTTGAGTTCGCCATCGGCGGCTAGGGAGCCGTCGGAAAAGTCGATCCGATAGTTGAGAAAAGAGCCGAAGCGAGTCCCCCCCAGACCGCTATAGGCCAGCCGATAGGTATCGATCCAATAAAAGGCCCCTAGATCAAAGACCAACTCCTTTTCGGGGTCGGCCACCGCGGATTCGACGCCGAAGTAAATGCCGCTGAAACTGGTCAAGTCGCCATCGATCAAACTCTTAAAGGCCAAGGTCTGCGCGGCCGTAGTGGCGATGATACCGCCGCGGTCCAACAGGCCAGCGACGAGTTCGTCCCCTTCGTTCCACACCTCTAACTCGGCTAGACGGGGCCGCTCCCGGCGGAAGTAGCGGATACTACCCCGGCGCTCCTCGTCGAGCAGCTCGTACACTTTTTGTGCAACGGGCACCTCGCGGCCGTCCAACTGCCGCTTGAAGTACTGGACAGCACCCCGATCCGCGGCCAGTGCTTCGTACTCCGCCTGGGTGATTTCCGCGCCCAGCGCTCCATCGGTGCCCGTCACCAGAAACTGCACAAAGCGCACAGGAGCTGCTTCTAGTGGGGGGGTCTGCCTAGTCAGGTCCACTTCAAAAACCCGCTGGCTCTTGTTTCTGCTCAAGGTGCGCAGCGCCGTCGCAAAGGCTCGCGTTCCGCTCCCCTGCAAGCGCTTTGGTTCAAGGCCGTCAGAGATTAGGACTTCAAAGAGGAGAAAGGGGTCGCCTAGGTCCTCCTCGACAAAGCGCACGACGAGTTTCTTGGCGAAAACCAAGCGGCCCATATCGACGACAAACCACCACTGCGAGGCCAGATCGATCTCACCGCTGGGAGGGGCGGGTTCCCAATAGGTGGTCATATCGCCATCGAATACCTTGGCCACGTCGGCGACATTGGAGCCGCCCGCAATAGCGTCGGCCAAGGCGATGGTCTCGGGATCCTTGTCGCCTAGCGAAGCGGGAGGATTGAAGCGCAAGTAGTTGACGATATCTAGAGCCGCATTGGTATTTTTCTCAATGCGCTGGGGCTGCACCGCTCCCTCGGGAGAAATGACTAGGATTTCGCGGGGGAAGGTCCAGTTTTGCCAGTGGTTGCGGCTGTTTATGACGATCTGATTGTCTCGGACCTGGTAGCCAGCGTCCTGGGTCCAGACCTCTTGGACATCGGTCAGCACTAGGACCAACCCGATGGGGCTTGCGGACAGGAAGCGTCCAAATCCCGTCATCTGGATGCCTTTGGAAAAATTCTAGTAAACCAACGAAACGATCCGGCTGACGCGGCCACTTCCCTTATCTGTCTCCACCGCTAGGCGCAGCAGGTAAACTCCCGGCGGCAGCAGCAAGCCGCTGTCGTTGCGGCCGTCCCAAGCCATAGCAAAGCGGCCACTCGAGCGGACAATCCGGTCGATGGTCCACAGTTTGCGGCCGCTCAGATCGCACAAGTCAATATATACGAGCACCTCGCCAGCCAGATTCAGCAAGTCGTATTCGAGGCGCACCTTGTCGTTGACCCCGTCGCTGTTGGGCGTACAAATCGGCGAGACCAACTCCACCCGACCGATGGACTCGAGGCCGACATCCGTTAGGACCACCTGCAAGGTCTCGCTATCGCTCTGCACATCCGCGTCCCCTGCGACCACTGCTTGGGCCACCTCGTGGAGTTGGGTACTGTCGGAAACTCGCCCCGAGAAAACGGTGCCGTACTGGAACACCTGAGCCTTGAAGTCGATTTCGATGAGATCTAAGGTCCGCCGCACGTCAATGCGGGAAATCTGCACGGCAAAGCCCGATTGATCCAGCCTAGCCACGGCAAAGGCCTCGTCGCGCCCGTCAATGCGCACGGCATCGACGCTCACGGTGCGCCCAGGCACGTCAATTTCCACTCGGTCGAATCCCGATTCATCGCCGGTGAAGTGGGGTAGCAGCTTGTAGGTAAAAGACGTGGTTTGGCCGGGGTTGACCTGTGTCGGTTCGATCTCCGCAGCAATATGTGCCGCCCGGGGCTGGGAAGCAGCGAATTGCAGGTAGTTTAGGCGACCACCAGCCCCAGACTCGGGCCGCGAGTGGAAATCGGCCCGCACCTGGGCAAAGCGCCGCGGCCGGTCCCCGATTGGGGCAGCCAAGGCAATGGGGGCACTCCAATCGCTCCAGTTGCGGGTATCGTGGCTCGTGCCGGCGCGTTCCCCCAATTGCAGGGCCGCGTACGTCTCTCGCGTCAGGAGCTTGCCTTGGCGATCGAAAAGAGTCTTCTCGTCGCCGCGAAACGTGGTGCGCCAGTACAGGTTGGGATCGGGGTCGTCTCCCAGCCGGGTCCGCACTTCAATGCTCGTTTCCATAGGCTGGTCCCCAGCCCAGACCAAGGGACCTAGGATGAAGGGCTGGCCTAGATCGATGATAGTGGATTCGTAGCGGGCAAAGGCGCTGAAGCCGGTCCCGTAAACTTCGATTTCGGCAATCTCCCAGAAACTGCGAATATTGCGGCGGACCGCAAACAAGAGCTGACGCACTGATTGTTGGGGGAATTCTAATTCGACCACGGCGTTTGTGTTTTCGCGGGCGTTGTGAATCTGGTCGAAGTCCAATTCCTCGGTGATCTTGAGATCCCGAGTCCCGTCCTTGGAGTGATCGCCATCGCTGATGCCGACGATGAAACTTTCCGCAAAGCGCTCAAAGCGGAAGCGATCCCTAGGATAGAACCGGATCTTCTGAAGGATGAAGCACCCCCCCAGATCGAAAACCCAGTACTTGAAGGGCCGGGCCAGCCTATTTTCTCGGCGATTGAAAATCCCCCCCCACGCGACCGACTCATCCCCTTGGTAAGCAGTCTCAATGTCGCCATCCCAAGTGGCCAATTCGCTCCCGCCGGGTGCAATCAAGCCATCGTAGCCGCCGGTAGTGAGAATCAGGCCGCCGTTTTCGGCTATGGACGGGATGATATTGACAGAGGAATCTAGCTGCTTGGGCTCGATATATTCCGCCTGCAATTGCAGGGATTGGGTCTGGCCGCTTGCGGTCGCGACAATTTCACTCCAAGGCACATGTATGAATTCATAGGGCACGTCCAGCGTGGGCGGCGGTTGCTCGGCCCCACCAATGCGGTAAATGGTCAGGCTCTGTACGGGCAGAGCCGGGCAGAGCCCTAGCAGGAGGAGTAGAGGATGCGATCTCGCCATTTTCATCTTTTGCCCTATTAGACAAGACTTCTGCCTAGGCACAGGTCGCCGTCGTAGGTTTCGAGCGAATAAATCTCGTGATAGGCCGTATCTCCGATGCAGCCGCCGCCCGCCGCTTGGGAGGCCCGCCAGATTCTGGCCGGGTTGGCGCGGTGATGGGCCTCGGTCATGGGAAAGAGCGATTTGGCGCGACCAACTTGTGGTCGAGGCAGCTCGCCCTCTCGCAAGAGCGCGAGGGCGCGGAGGGTGCCGGGGGTAAAAACGGCGTTGTGGACGACGGTATAAATGACGTCGTGGCGCACGATGGCGTCGAGCACGGCCGAGGCTTCCTCCAGCGAGGTAGCCATGGGCTTTTCGCTGATGACGGCACAGCCTGCTTCAGCCGCAGCGATGACTTGCTCGGCGTGGAGGTGGTGCGGCGTGGCAATGAGGACGGCGTCGAGCCCGGCTTGGTCCAGCATGTCGCGGTAGGAGGCGTAGCGCTGGGGGGGCGGGACGCCGGTCATTGCGCCGACGTTGGCTAGGCTGTCGTCGGCCGGGTCGGCCAGCGCGGCAATGCGTACCGTATCGAGTTCGCACAACGTCGGCAGGTGCTGCTGCTGGACGATGCCGCCGCAGCCGATTAGTCCGAGGCGAATGGGAGTCTGCATACGCTTCGCGAAAGGTTGATTGAGAGCAAATCGGCTCTGTCTAGACCGCTGGCGGCGATCTATTTCTGTTAGTACGGCCTATGTTTAGTGGTAATGGGGCACCAGCGGGCGGCGAACAAATAGTCGAACAAGATCTCCGTCGCCTCTGGCGTACCAATGCGCTCCAAGGTCTTGGCTGCTTTGGCACTGACGTAGCGGTTGGGGTCGTCTAGGGCTGCCACCACGGCTGGCTGCACAGCCGCGGCAGCCGGGCCAAGCCGCGCCAAGCCCAAGGCAGCATTGCGTCGCACCCATTCGTCGTCGTCGCCCAAAACCCCAGCCAGTTCCTCCAGCACCGCTGGCGGCAATGCGCCCATAGCACCCAAGGCTTCCGCCGCGTGGCCCCGCACTTGGTCCGACGCATCGCCCAGCGCCCGCTGCAACGCCGGCACCGCCGGGGCACTCGCCCGACCCATATCGCCCAAACTATCGACCGCGGCTAATCGCACGGCCGGATCGTCGTCAGCGCAGGCTTGCACCAAAGCCTCGACGGCGGCCGGTCCGGCCGCGGCCAAACCGTAGCCGGCATTGCGCCGCACATGTTCCGGCCCCTCGCGCAAACAGTCGATGAGCGACCCCACGGCTGGCTCCCCAGCGCGACCAAGGGCATAGGCCGCCGCTTGACTTGCCGCCTCGGAATCGCCCATTAGCGCTTGCAGTAGCACCGACCACTCGCCGCTATCGGCAGCAAGGGCCTCGGACTGGCCGCCGTACCATTCCCACATACTGTGCCAGATGGGGGCCTCGGCATGTCCGTTCCCGGCCCAAGGCTCCCCGGTCGCGTCCCAACCAAGCCCGTCCGGCTCTTCGAGGCGGACAAAGAGGAACTTGACCATATAGCGATCTTGCTCGGTGCTATTGGGGGTGGCCCGGTGCCACAAGTCGTAGTGGACAATGGCGACCGTCCCGGCCTCCCCCGTAAGCGCGACTTCTCGCTCCTCGGCCCCTTGGTCGAGGCGATTGTGGTAGTGGCTGCCGGGGACAACGCCGGTGGGGCCGCGCGCGGCCGGCGTGTCCTGCGGATAGTAAAAGGCCATGGCCCAGCGCGGCCGGTGGTGCCGCCGGCTCCAGCTATCCTTGTGCAGCCTTTGCCCTTCCGAACCCGGCTTGTTGAAATGGCAGAACCGGTGCGGATGCAAATAGTACCCCGGCCCCAAGATACTGGTCAGGGCACCCGCCACTTGGGGTTGGTCAAACACCTGCTGCAAGTCGGGGATGCGGGGCAATAGGTTATTGCCCGGATTGCCCTCGGCCGCCAAGAGCTCCTCTATTTGCCGATAGATGGACTGGTGAAAATCCGCGGGCAAATCCGTTTTGACCACTGTATAGCCATCGGCGATGAAAGACCGCATGCGGCTATCGTTCAACAAGATCGAGTCGGCACACATAGCAAAGCTCCTCGTTTAGTGGATGAAAGCCTCGCCCGGCATCCGGTTCCAAGGCACGGGTGCGACGGTCCCCTCATAGGCGGGCAAAAGATCGGCAACCCGTGCTCTGGCTTCGTCGTCCCAGCCGACCCATTCGCGGGGGCGGGCGATGGCGGCGCGGAGGCCGTCGGAGAGCAGGTCGAAATACGGGAAATACCACAGGGTAATGACGGTGCGGCGCTGGGCCGATTTGTTGGCATGGGCCGAGTGCAACAGCCGCGAGTCGCCGATGACCACGTCGCCCGCCTCCACGGGTACATCCACCTCTTCGGGGATCGACCGATAGGCTGGATGGTCGGGGTCGGCCACGCGGCGGAGTTCGTCGGTGTGCGCGTTGGGCACCTCGTCGTGCATGCGGTGGCGTTTCAGATGCGAGCCGCGCAACAAGCGCAGGCAGCCGTTGTGAGGCGTGGTATCGACGAGGTAGTACATTAGAAAAAGCTGCTGGGGCAGGGGTGTATAACTCGAAGGATCGTCCCAGCCCCACCAGTCCTGATGCCAGAACAGCGCCGGGCTGTTGGGCGGTTTGCTGATGACATAGCCGGACATCCACCGGGGGCGCAGAAAGCCCAAGGTTTCGAGCGCGGCGCGGGCGGGCGGGTAGGCGACGAGTTCGGCGAAGATGGGGTGAGCACCGACATCTATCATGCTGCCGGTGGAGCGTTGTTGGGCGCGGTTTTCTTGGCTTTGAGCGTCGAGGAGCTCGGCGGTGACTTGGCGCAGGCGGTGGAGCATGTCGGGATCGAGGACGTCTCCTATCAAGCAGTAGCCGTCGCGGATGAGTTGGTCGAAGTTTGCTTTGGGGTCTCGTTGGGACATCGGCGGCGTTCCTGTCGCGTCGGTGTTAGGCAACGTAAGGGATCGGTCCGGCATTGTCCAGAATCTTGCTGTGCCGGCACCGCTCTTGGCGACAGGGTTTAGTCGAAGGCGGTGCAAACGCGCTGGCGTTTGTTGGCCGTCCGTAGCGCAAAGGGTGGAGGCGTTGCTGTGTCTCTTCTAACGGTGCCAATTGTTGGCACATTGCGCCTTATGGCTGCTCCTATTTTGAGGGGCTCTGTTGAAAGCGAATTCGAGCATTGGGGAGCGTAATGCCAACGAGACGGCTGTCGCGATAGTGGTAGATATTCCCGTCCTCTTCCATCACGCTGTCATTGGCACATTGAGGTTTTTCAAAGCTGAGATATAACACATCAGCCCCTTCGTCATAGTCGCTCCAAACTTGTGAATAGGGCAGGCGCAACAGTTCGGGAACAAATGTCAGGTCAATGGTGGACGTGTCCATATCGCATTTCTCCTGCGAGTAATTTTATCTGGCCTCGACGTTAAAAATGCCGTAATGATAAATCCATCTTCTTCATCTCGATATATGGCGATACAGGTCTTCTCAGTAATGTTGGTTGCGTCGTAATGTAGCAATGCAATTGTTGCTCCCAAATCTCCAGTGACTAAGCTATCTGGGTCTGCAACTGTTTCGAGCACCTTCTCCTGATTTCCGGCCATGTAATCATGCGACTCTGTGATGTGAACCCATTGCTTATGGGTCAACCGTATCGTATGCCGGGTGATAGAAGGCACCGTTGACAGGACAACATCTTCAGGTGACATAGAATCAGGTCAGACATTTTCTGGCCAAAATATGCCGTTCACTCAGATGGGTATCCAGATCGACGCTCGGAGCGCATTAGCACCCTACGGGCTAAATCGCTTCTGGAACGGGGCGCGGTTTTCTTGGCTTTGGGCGTCGAGGAGCTCGGCGATGACTTGGCGCAGGCGGTGGAGCATGTCGGGATTGAGGACGTCTCCTATCAAGCAGTAGCCGTCGCGGATGAGTTGGTAGAAGTTTGCTTTGGGGTCTCGTTGGGACATTGATGTTGTTTCCTCATTGACGAATTAAAAATGGAGCGTCAGTCTAGTCCCCAAACTTTTGTGAGAAACGACCGGATCGACACCAAGCGTAGCTCGGCTGCCGCCAAGCTCAATCAGATGTCCGTACGAAGGTTGCTGATTTTGCCGATTGATGCTGTTGGCAGAGATTGGTGCATCAATCATTGACCATAGAGACCTGCCGAACGCAAGCAAAAGCCCAAAGACAGCTTTCTCATCATCATCATCAGGATCAATCCAATCACCACCTATGGTCTCATAGTCATCCTCTATGCCACTGAGCATAAGTCCGAAACCTAGGATAACTCCGCCTAATTGAGCCACCCCCTTGCTGTATTGCCCATTGTAGAATTGTCCGCCTCCAGTGATTAGAGCCGATAGGCCAAAAGCGAGCCAAGGATTTTTCTTTTTAGCCCCAATATGCCCTTGCATCTTCATCACAGGTTCCTTGGATATCTTGGCAACCTCATCCATCGCATAGACGAACACACTCCCGTCTCGCGTCTGTATCTTCAGCGATTCGCCCAGAATCTGCTCAATGATCGTTCCGCGAATGAGTCCGCCATTTTTTAAGTGAACGACATCTTCATTATGCTGAGCAAACGCTGGCGAGATCATCACAAAAGCCGTCAGGCACATGAGCAAAATAAAACGCTGCATGGTTTTCTCCTATTTGGTTGCGGCTAATTTTCGTCGGGGTTCGGATTCTAACCGGCCACCTCCCCTTGGCGCGAGCGCTCCTGCAAGTCGTAGAGCGAGGAAATGGCGTCCTTGTACAGCGGCATGGGAAAGGAGCGGCCATCAAAGCGCGCTGCGCGCGGGACCCGGCCGCGTACTAAGCGCGCATTGGCCTCGGTCTTGTACGTCATCTCGCCGGTGTAGATAGGGAAGGCATCGGCGGCGCGGTAGCTGAGGATCAGGGTGCGCCGCGGCTTGTCGGAGACATTGGCGATGGAGGCATGAGGGGTCATCGCATGCATGAAGATGACCGTGCCCGCTGCGCCGGGGATCGGCACAGCCAGCGATTGATCAACCGCTTCGGTAACTCGGCCCTGAAAAAAGCCGTCGGTGCTGTGCGACAGCAGGTCACTTTGATGGCGGCGGGGGATGACTTGCAGGCAGCCATTTTCAATGGTGGCGTCGTCGAGATAAAAGAGGATACTCACCGAGCCGCGATGGGTCAGCGGGTAGTAGGAAAGGTCTTGGTGCCACTCGACGGGCGAGCCGACGCCGGCCGGTTTCATGTTGATCTTGCTGTAGTGGAAGACCAAATCCGGGCCGAGCAGGCCCTCGACCGCGTCAAGGAGGCGCTCTGATTCGGAGAACGCCCGGAAAACCTCGTAGTGGCTGCAAGGCTCGTACAGGCGGCGCACCTGCGTACCGTCGGGAGGCTGGTTAGGCTCCATCTCCATGCGGGTGGCGTCGTGGTCGGCGAGCGTATGGCCGGCGCTGACAGCGTCCATTTCGCGCAGGAAGGCCGCGATCTTCTCGGCACTGAGGAAGCCGGGGACAGCGACGTAGCCTTCGGTTTGGTAGTGTTCAACTTGTGCGGTGGTCAACATGGGTTGGTTCCTCCTTACCATTTTTCGATGGCACCCATCAGCATTTTCTGCTGGTCAGTGCCCGTGGCGCGAACTTGCTGCGCGAAAGGGCCGTCGAAGGGCTCGCGGGATTTCATCCAAGCGGTCTGGTAGCACATCAGGCAGACGCGACGCCGCACCGACGAATGGTTGGCCGCGCCGCGGTGGTAGAGGCAGCCGTCGAACATCACCGCCTGACCCGGGCGGGCGAAGACCCACTTCTCTTCGGGGAAGCGCGGATGGCCGGCCGGCGGGCGGAAGAGGGCGCGGTGGCTGCCGGGGACGATGACGATGGCCCCGTTGTCCTCGTCTAATTCGTCCAAGTAGTAGCCGCAGTTGATCTGGCCGGGCAACGCGCCGTAGGGCGTGCCGTCGGGATCGATGGGCCAGGGCACGTCGCGGTGCCAGTTTTGCTCCTCCTGCCCCGGCGCGGTGACGCGGGCAGTGGCACTGTGGAGCTGGACGCAGGTGCCCAAAATCGCCTGCATTCTCTCCAGCACGGGCGGGTTGTCGAGCAGGAAGGCGAAGGCTTCGTCTTCTTCGAGGAGCTGGTGGATAAACTGCTCGCCGTTCCCGCGCTCAAAGACCGCATCGAGGGCCGTGCGCAGGGTGGCGACCTGCGCCTCGGTGATGGCGTCTTCGACGACGAGGTAGCCCCACTTGCGGAAGAAGGCCACCTCTTCGGCGATTGCGGACGTCAGCTTGGGGTTGAGGTGCTGAGGGTACGGCGGTTGCGTCATGGTTTGGATCATTCTGTAAGGTATGTCCGACTGGCCTTGCTGGTGATGAGGCGGTTTCTTATATAAACAGGATTCTTAGCATCCGCTGCAAGTTGGAAACGACCTCTTCTCAGGAAGACCACATCCAAGCTACACGGGACAGATCGCAGCACTGTGCCCCAGAGGAAAAGGAGCATTACATAATGATTGTTTGGGGTCATATAGCAGTCCTAAATGACTTGAAAGCATGGCATGTTCATCGGCACGGTCTTTTCTGCCTATAAGAAGTCATTCCCGCGAAAGCGGGCTTCACCGCGCCTTTAGGCGTGACATCCAGGCTTGAATGATCTAGGATTGCTATATCAAAGACAATCAAATTCTCATTGACGAAAATATCCAACTCCCTGATGGAGTTAGGGTCGAGATCCGAGTCCCTGATGAAACCACGACGCAGGAATCCGGGTTGTGCGGTATTTGGAAGGATTCTCGGAGAGCTGAGGAAATTGTCGAGGAAGTTATTTCGTCGAGAACGCTCGGGACGGATACGACGCTTTAATGTATTTGTTCGATACAGACACGCTCATTTACTGGCTTAACGGAAACCAGGAGATTGAACGAAAAGCCCAGTCTATCGGCCTAGACAGTCTATACTACGCAATTATCTCAAAGGCGGAACTTTACTTTGGTGCTTACAACTCCAGTTATGTTCAACAGAATCTTTCTAACATTCAAACATTGTCCCAAAAGCTGTCCATGCGGCCTTTCGCTGACAAAGCTGCTAACCACTTTGGTCAAACCCGCTCCGCTCTAAAAGAGAGAGGCGAAATTCTTTCTGACGCGAACATCACGATCGTTTCCACTGCATTCGCCAACAACTTTACGTTGGTGACGAACAATTTGAAGCGCTGTGCAAAAATTCGCGATCTCGTAGTTGAAAACTGGACTTGATTTTCGACAATCACTTCGCTTACTGTGCAAAAAGGAGCACACCATGAGCTATCTAAATCCCCGCGCCATCGCCATTGACCGGCCAATGCCCCCGCCCGCTTGGGCGCTGCTCGAATGGGAGCTGATTCGGGCGCAAACGAGAGGATGCACAGAATTTTTCGCCAAGTATTTCGACGAGCGGGGATACTTGGAGTGCATTCCGCGCTGGGGTGGCAACGACGGGCCGGACGACGCCATCGAGAACCTAGTCCACTGGCCGGTGCTCTACGTGCTGGGAGGCGGGGATCACCTGCGCGACATCTGCCAGTTGGCTTGGGAGGGGCATCTCAAGCAATACACCGAGGCCAAGACCACCGAGGTGCCCTTTGCGCGGGACGGGATGTACTACCGAGAGTTCCCAGTGATGTTCGACTGGGTCCACAACGGGGAAGGGCTGACGACATTCAACCTGCACGGATTGATGAACCCACGCGAGCAAGCCTTTGAGCAGCGAGTGCGGCGCTACGCCGGATTTTACATGGGCCGCGACCCACAGGCACCCAACTACGACCCCGAATGCAAAATCATCAAGAGTCTGTTCAACGGCAGCCGCGGACCGCTGCTGCGCAAGGCCACGGCGCTCGACTGGGCCGGCGACCCGCTCGACGAGGTGCAGGAGCGCTTTATTCCCTTGCACGGGGAGCGCAACTTCGAGGAGATGCTGGCCCACTTCAAAGACTACACCGACGTCGTCGGCGACCATCCCCAGAACATGGTGGCGACGGCCTTGGGGCTGAACGCGTACGCGCTGACGGGCGAAAGTCAGTACAAGGACTGGGTGCTCGAATACGTGGAAGCCTGGCGGCAACGCACTCTCGCCAACGATGGGATCATTCCCACTAACATCGGCCTCGACGGGACCATCGGCGGCGAGTGCGACGGCAAGTGGTACGGGGGGTGTTACGGCTGGGCCTTTACGGTCGAGGTGCCCCAGACTGGGGAGCTGGCCAGCCGCAACACGCACGGGCTGGGGATTTCGGGTTTTGGCAACGCGCTGTTGCTGTCGGGCGAGCAGCAATTCGTCGATGTATGGCGGCAGATGATCGACAAAATCAACGCCAATGGGAAAGAAATCAACGGGCAGATGATGTACCCGCAGATGTACGGGGACGAGGGCTGGTACGAATTTCGGCCGGGCCGCTACGCTCAGGGAGCGCAAGAGGTGTACTACTGGTCGATGGACCGGGCCGATCTGAGCAGGCTAAACGCAGACAGCGGCTGGTTCGGCTTCCTAGAGGGACGCGACCTCACCTA
Source organism: uncultured Latescibacterota bacterium (assembly GCA_958295495.1). Classification (GTDB taxonomy): domain Bacteria; phylum Latescibacterota; class UBA2968; order UBA8231; family UBA8231. The sequence continues at coordinate 2,409,125 of OY282352.1, read as the reverse complement.
CCCGGAAGCCGCTCTACGGGCCGACTTTGCTCGCCTGCGCGAGCAGATGGAGAAAGTGCGCCGCGACCCGACTACTCCGGACACCCGGCTCTCGGACAATCCCAACCCATTCAACCCGGCCATCCCAGGCGGGCTGGCCCAGCTCATGTTGGGTGGGTTGACGCCGCGCCACGGCTCGCCGCTGCACTGCCGGGTGCGCTACTTCGATCCGCAGGCCGGGCGGGCGGGGATGCCCGAGGGCGTGGGGGCACTGGTGGAGCGGCTAGGGGCTGATTCGCTGACGCTGACCTTGGTAAACACAGATCCGGTAGCTGGGCGCGAAGTAATCGTGCAGGGCGGCGCCTATGCCGAGCACCACTTTACGAGCCTGCGCGTGGGCGGGAAGGAAACCGCGCTAGATGACTCGGCCTTTGCAGTGGAGCTAGCACCAGGGGCCGGGGAGACCCTAGAGATCGGCATGAGCAGGTATGCCAACGGGCCGACATTTGCATTTCCGTGGGATCGGTAAGCCGAGGGCAATCTGGAGTGTAGGGCGGACTTGCGAGCTAGCTTTGCTTTCGTCTATGTTCCTTTCGGCTGAGACCGCTCCCCTCGTATCATGCCTTATTTACTGCCCTTTTTATTCTTCTTTGCAATTTCGGACGGCTACGCCGCCTCGCTTTCGCAAGAGGAAAGCCATCGAAAAATGGTGGCCCTCTTGGAGGCGGTTCGCGCGCAAAATCTCGACGAGAATCCCTATCAGGGCGAAGGTCGGCTACGACAGTTAGAAGACCAGTTGCAGGCACTGCCCGATGTAGCTCCCGTCCAAGACCGAATCCGTCTCCATTTTCGCCTCGGGATCGCCGAACTTTTCTTGGGACGGGAACGCCGCGCCCTAGACCATCTCGCCAATGCCGAAGAGATGCTCGCGGCCCAACACTCAGTCCCCTCTGAGGTCGTCAATGAAATCCGCTTTCGCCTCGGGCTGGCGTGGCTGCGCTTGGGGGAAACCCAAAACTGCGTCCTCAACCCCAACGCCGACCACTGCATCCTGCCCATTCGCCCCGGCGGCGTCCACACCCTCCCCGAAGGGTCGCGCCAAGCCATCCCCTATTTCCAAGCCGTGCTCAATCACACCGCCGCAGAGGAGCACTTGCACCTGAGCGCCCGCTGGCTGCTCAACATCGCCTATATGACCTTGGGGCAGTATCCCGAGGCGGTGCCGCCCGCTCACCGGATTCCCCCCAAAGCCTTTGAGTCCAAAGCAGCGTTTCCGCGCTGGGTCAATGTGGCTCCTGCCCTCGGACTGGACACCTTCAGCCTCTCTGGCGGGGCCGTGGCCGATGACTTCGACGGCGACGGATACCTCGATTTCTTCGTCTCGACATCGGACTTGGCCGGACAACTGCGCTTTTTCCGCAATGGGGGGGACGGCACCTTTGCGGACCGGACCGAGGCGGCCAACCTCAACGGGCTGTTGGGTGGACTCAACTTGGTACAAGCCGACTACGACAACGACGGCCACCTCGACCTGCTCGTCCTGCGCGGGGCTTGGTTTGGCGAATATGGCCAGCACCCCAATTCGCTGCTGCGGAATGCGGGCGATGGCACCTTCCTCGACGCGACCTTTGCCGCCGGTCTGGGACACAATCACTACCCAACCCAAACCGCTGCTTGGGCCGACTACGACCTCGACGGCGATCTCGACCTCTACATCGGCAACGAAACCACCGACACCTTTGTAGCCCCCGGCCAACTCTTGCAAAACCAAGGCGACGGCACCTTCGCCGATGTGGCACCCGCCGCCGGCGTTGACCAATACGCCCACGCCAAGGCCGTCGTCTGGGGCGACTACGACCAGGACCGCTGGCCCGATCTATACGTGTCCAACCTCGGGCAGCCCAACCGACTCTACCGCAACCAAGGCGACGGCACCTTCGCCGATGTGGCACCCGCCGCCGGCGTCGTCGCCCCTCGGGCCAGCTTCCCGGCTTGGTTTTGGGACTTTGACAACGACGGTCACCTCGACCTGTTCGTGGCCGCCTACGCGGCCACCGTCGCCGACATCGCCGCCGCATATATGGGCCACCCAGTGTCCGTGGAGCAGGCGCGGCTGTACCGCGGCGATGGTCAAGGCGGCTTTATAGATGTGTCCCAAGACCGCCACCTCGCGCAGCCGACCAAGCCGATGGGGGCCAATTTCGGCGATGTGGATAGCGATGGGTTTTTGGACTTTTACTTGGGCACCGGCGATACCGATTACGCCGAGCTAATGCCCAATGTGCTGTATTGGAACCAAGCGGGTCAGCACTTTGTCGATGTGACTTTTGCCAGCGGCTTGGGGCATCTGCAGAAGGGGCATGGGGTCGCATTTGCCGATGTGGACCACGATGGCGATTTAGACCTGTTTGAGCAGATGGGCGGGGCCTATCGCGGCGATGGGTTCGCCGATGTGCTATACGAGAACCGAGGGTTTGGTCGCGGCTGGCTGGCGATTGAGGTGGTGGGAGTGGAGTCGAATCGGTCGGGGATCGGGACGCGGCTACGGGTAGATGTGGTGGAGGGAGGCCAAAGGCGGTCGCTGTACCGATGGGTGGGCAGCGGCGGCAGTTTTGGCGGCAATCCGCTGCGTCAGTATGTGGGGTTGGGTTCAGCGAAACGGGTGGCGCAGCTAGTGGTTTTTTGGCCGCAAAGTGGCGAGGAGCAAGTGTTCGATGAGGTGCCGCTGAACGCGATCATCCGGGTCATCGAGGGACGCGACCAACTGGAGATTTTAGCGTTGCCCCCTTTTAAGTTCAATGTTGAAAAATCAAAACGGGCCGAGCACCATCAACATAACTGACGTTACGCATCGTCGTTAGGCCCTAGCCGTCCTGAAGATGCAGGGCGCAGTACAGGAATTCGTGATGAGTGGTCAGTGGTTTGTCCCCCTGCCGCTAGGGGGTAACGTCAGTACAAAAATAAAGGGAAGGCCAACTAGCGTTGAATTATACGAACTTAAGGCGCACACTCGACCTGCACCGCAATGATGTCTAGGTCGTGGTATTTCTGGTGCCGCACCGAAGAGGCGTAGTGCCGCAACAGACGGAACGAAATCTCGCTTTCGTCTATTATCTCGGGCTGCTCGCTCAGGAACGCCAGCCGGTCTTCGAGATTTTCCCCCGCGGCAGCCGCCAAAAACTCCAACTCTATCGCCCCTTCGGCGGGCCGTGCGGTGAGGATCAAGTGCCGTCGGTCAGCGGCCGCATCGTCCCCCGCTTGTTGTATCAGAATCGCCAAGGTCTCTTCTCCTGTGGCGCGCAGCCGCTCGGTCGCTGGATCGCCCCAGCCGACTTTCGCGGCAAAGGCGCGGAGGAACTCGTCAATTTTGGGCATTGAGGTGACGGCTAACTCAACCTGTAGGCGTCGGCGGCGCGCAGCCGTCAACTCCATGAATGCGGTCAACACAATCGCCGTAAGACAACCAGCGATCATGCCGTTGCCGAGCAAGATCCCCCACGTCTTGCCCAGCAAGTCGGCGAAAATTACCTGATTCCCCGCAAGGCTCTATATCATTGCCCGAGAAAACATGCGGCGACTTTGACCGCTGCACCATCTTATGCAGCTCACGCCAAAAGCCCCATTTCAAAGACGCCATACCAGCAGCAACTGAGCCGTGCTCTCGTCTTCGTCCGTTCCTAACTTGTTGAGCCAGTACTGGTATTCGATGCCGACCATAAGCTGATGGGGTGCTCCGATCACCTTGCCTAGATCCCAAGTGAACTGCGGCTGAGCGAGCATGGAACCCTTGACGTTTTCACCCAGTTCGTCGGTGCGGCTGCCGAGGTACTCGGCATGGCCGACGATGGCCAAAGACTGATTGCCAACATTGAAGGGCAAGGCCCAACTGACGTCTAAAATGAAACTGTTGTCGGTTTGGGGAGCGTCGGTTTGGGGAGCACCGCCACCCGCGACGCCGGTGTTGGCGTCGATATAGGCCATCAGGTCCGTATTCAAGAATAAAAATCCCGGCAGGTCCCAAGAGGCCCGCAAACCGGGCAGGTACTTCACGACGTTGGCGTCGCCGCCGACGTTGACCCCGGCAATCAGGGCAAAATCCCGAATGGGGCCGACGCGCAATTCCTTGTTGGCCAGCTTGCCGAAACTCAGGGTTGGATACCACTCGCCATAGAAATCTCGGTCGTTGAAGCCGTCGCGGGTGTCGTCATTGAGGTAGTCAATAAAGAAGAAGCTATCCCCCCATTTCCATCCCGTAGCCTGTTGCACGGTAAATACGAAGGTCTGTCGTGCGACTGCCGAGAATGGATTCTTGTGTTTGCCGTACTGCAGGTGAAACTCGGTTTGAGAAAACGCTGCGGCATAGGTGGCCAGCAGCGCGACTAGGAAAATACCGGCGCATGCTGTTTTCATGGCTGTCCTCATCTCTTTTTTAGGCTCTAACGCGAGTCTTCAACCTGCACTGTAACAAGGTCTAGGTCGCGCCATTTCGGGTGGCAGTGTTCGTCCTGCCCGCAGTGCATGGTGCAAGTGCGTGCGCCAGTGCCAAATCGCTTGCAAGCGAGAAGAACGGAAGTGGGCATGGGGCGAAAGCTCAAACATAAAAGGGGACGGGGCAAGCGGAAAAGAGGGATCGCAGACCTGCTCTACTGGGCAGAGGCAAGCCGCGCTAATGCCTCTTGGGCGGATTGGGTTAGGCGGGGATCGCCCCGCCACTGCGCGAGGAAATGCTTGTACGCGCGGATGGCTTGGCCGGGTTGCGCCACCTCTTGGTAGAGCGCGCCAAGGGCATAGTGCGCTCTGGCGTAGGTAGAATCCGCACGCAGGGCGGCTTGGTACTGGCGCACGGCCTTAGCCCAGACCTTCTGTTGGGCGTAGAGGCGGCCCAAATTGTAGTGGGCTTCGGCAAAGTCGGGCGCGACTGCAAGCGCCTGTTGGTAGGCTGTTGCCGCCTGTTGGAGATCGTTCTTCTCCAAGTGGAGATTGCCCAAATTGTTATAGGCTTGGGCGTGGGCAGGCTCTAGCGCCAATGTGCGCTCCAAGGCGGCCTCGGCCTCCTCAATGCGGCCCTGTGCGTGGTAGAGATGACCGAGCGTAAAGTAAATTTTATAGAGGGCCGAGTCCGGGGGGCTGTGCGCTAGGGCCTCTTGGCATACCCGCAAGGCGCTAGCGAGTTTGTCGCGCTGGGCGTAGAGGCCGCTTAGCTGGAGGCGCGCCTCCAAATGGGTGGGGTCCAAGGAGAGCAGAAAGCGGTACTGGGCTTCGGCCTTTTCCCACTGCCGGAGCACGAGGTAAGCCCGTGCCAGACGCAAGCGGGCGTCGGCGTCGGCAGGGGCGGCGTCGAGGGCGTGCTGTAACTGGTCAATGTGGTTGTGGAGGCGGGCGAGTTGTTCAAAGCGGTTTTGTAGGTGCTCGGCCTCAGCCGCTCGGCCAAGAGCGAGGAGGACATTGGCTAAGTTGTAGTGGGCTTCCGGGTGCAAAGGATTGATTTCGAGAACGTGGCGCAGCATCTTGGCCGCTTCCTCGGGGCGATTCAAATCGCCATAGAGCAGGCCCAACTGGCGCCGAGATTCGCCGTGCTGCGGATCCATTGCCACGGCTTCTTTTAAGGTCGCTTCGGCCTTTTGGTACTGGGTTTGGCGGATGTAGAGGGCCCCCAGTTCGCTGCGGGCTTCCATCAGGTTGGGATCGGCCTCAATGGCTTGCAGCAGTGCTCTTTCGGCCTTGTCGTAGAAGCCTTGGTTGGCGTACAGCCGCGACGAGAGCTGCAGGGCCGCCGTCTGGGTCGAGTCTAGGGCGACGGCTTTTTCGGCCAAGGCCACTGCTTCGGGGATGCGCTGATAGCTGGCGTAGATGGCCCCCAACTTGTAGCGAGCTTCGGCGTTGTCCCGGTCCAATTCCATGGCCCTTGCGTACTCGCGGACCGCCTCGTCCAATTTTTCAACGCGGGTATAGACATCCCCCAAGCGGATGTGGAGGTCGGCACTAGGCGCGATGCGGAGGGCCTCGCCGTAGGCGGCTATTGCGGCTTCAAGGCGAAAATTTTCAGCGTAGAGATGGCCCAAGGCCGCGTGGACTTCCCGGGAAAATGGGTCGAGGTCAACGGCCCGCAACAGGACCGCCACTGCTTGGTCGAGTTCGCGCAGATCGCGCAGGGCGCGGGCAAAATTGATGTAGAACGCGATGTGCTCTGGGGCTTGGCGCACGGCCGCTTGATAGGCCGCGGCGGCTTTTTCCAATGCTCCGTTTTGATAGTGGATATTGCCCAGATTATTGCTCGCCGCAGCCAAGGTGGAGTCGAGGTCAACGGCCTTTTGAAAGTGGGCCGCGGCGGCTTCTAAGGCACCGCGCCGCTGGGCCAAAAGCCCCAAGCCATCGTGGGCAAGGGCGTAGTTGGGATCGAGATCGAGGGCTTTGGCGTAGTTGCGCTGGGCCTCGTCGTAGCGGCCGGCTTGCACATAGGCTACGGCCAAGTTGTAGTAGGCAGGTGGCGCGGTGGGGTTTTGGCGGGTGAGGCGGAGGTGCTTTTCCAAGGCGTCGCCATCGGGGTCTTGGGAGCAGGCCGTGCCCAGAATCAGAAGGGCAAATAGGCCGTACAGCGGCTGTCGAGGTACGGGGGAGTTGGTGATCATCTGCAACTCTTTGGAATCAGGGTTTAGGGTGAACTAGGTGCAGGAGCTGATCGGCCGCCACCTTTTCCATTTTTTGCAACGTGCCGTCGGGCCAGCGGATTTCGACAGTAGCTTGGGTGGCCTCTCCTAGGCCGAAGTGGAGACGAGGGTCGCTGCTCGAAAGATAACTACCGCCCGACTGGCATTCCCTGACTTGACGCTGCCCACCGGCTGTCACGACGACGCGGGTTCCGAGGGCTTCCAACTGAATCGTCAGCCAGTGCTGACGGTTGCCCCCGTCGTTGCGCAGGAGGTTGGGAGCAGCGGCAACATTGGTCACCAGCAGGTCTAGGTCGCCGTCGTTGTCGTAGTCGGCCGTGGCCGAACCCCGGCTTACCGCCGCTGCCGCGAGCGCGGGACCGAGCTTGGCAGAGACATCGACAAAGCGGGTGCCTCGCTGATTGCAAAGCATCTGGTTGGGCTGCGGATAGGTATGGTCGGGGTGTACCTGAGTGATTTTGTCCATGACGTGGCCGTTGGCGACAAACAGGTCCAAGTCGCCATCGTTGTCGTAGTCGAGGAAATTGGTGCCAAAGCCCAGCGGTTTGTAGCTGCACTCGGCTAGGCCGGCGCGGTGGGTGATGTCGTAGAATTGCCCCTGCCCATCGTTGCCGTACAGGGTATTGGTCTGTTGGGCGAAATTGGTCACAAAAATATCCTCGAACCCGTCGTTGTCCCAATCCCCGAACTCCACCCCCATGCCGGCTTCGGCCAAGCCGTCCTCGTTGTAGCGTCCCCCGGCGTAGAGCCCGACCTCGGCAAAGCGGTTCCCCTCGTTTTGATAGAGGAAGTTCATGGTGCCGTCGTTAGCCACGTACATGTCGGTGTCGCCATCGAGGTCGTAATCTGCGAAGGCCACGCCCAAGCCGCGCCCCTTGTGGATGATTCCCGCCGCAGACGCCACATCGCGGAGTTGGCCGTCCTCGTTGCGGTAGAGCACATCACCTACCGGCTCGTAGAACTTAGGCTCGCAATAGGAGCGGATGCCGCCCTCGGCACAGACGATGTTTTTTTGCGGGTCAAATTCTACATAGTTCGTCGCGTAGAGATCCAAATCGCCATCGAGATCGTAGTCTAGGAAGCCGCAACTGGTGCCCCACCGGGCATCGCCCCCGCCCATTGCTGCGGTCACATCGGCAAAGCGCCCATCGCCCTCGTTGTGCAACAGGAGGTTGGGGCCAACGTTGGTCACGTAGAGATCCACATCCCCATCGGCGTCGTAGTCGGCCGCGGCACAGCCCATGCCGTAGCCGGTGTGCCCGGCCCCCGCAGCAGCCGTCACATCGGTGAAGCCGCCCGCACCCGCGTTGTGGTACAGGCGATTGGCCGGGACTGGATCGGGGCGCTCGCCGCTTAGGGGAGCGCCGTTGACCAGATAGAGATCGAGCCAGCCATCGCCGTCAACGTCGAGGAAGGCCGCCCCAGCACCAAAGGTTTCGACGTAGTAGTACTCGCCCGAAAAACCGTTGTAGTGCTCAAAATCGAGGCCGGCCGCTTGGGTTATATCGACCAATTGAATGGGTCCGCAGCTAGGGTCGGTGGTGTCCGGCGGTGGAGCCGGGCGGGCTTCGGCCTTGGGCTCCAAATCTACGAGAGGAGCGGTCACATCGGCTACGTCGGGGGCGGCACTAAAGTAGGCACTGGGGCGGAAAGGCCGGGCAAAGGTCGCGCTGGCAAAGGTGGCCTCCTGTTTGAAGCGGCTGTCAGCAAAGAAAGCCGCGGCGCGAAAGTGGGCACCGCCAAAGCGGGCTGCGCCGCCAAAGACGACTCGGCGGAAGGAGGCCGCAGCGGAGAAATTGGCTCGCTCGAAATGGACTGCGCCGCCAAAGTAGGCCGCGGTGAACGTGGTGGCTCCCTGAAAGCGGCTTTGCTCGAAAAGGGCGTCCGCGCCAAAGCGAGCGCCGGCAAACGAAACGGTCGATTGCCACACCGCCCCTTTGAAGGAGGCCCCATCGGCAAAGGAAGCATCCTGAAAATGAGTGGAGCGGGCGAATGCAGCTTGGTCCAAATAGGCCGCGTCCGCAAATTGGGTGCGCTCAAAGGTGGCTTCTCCGCTAAAGTTGGTCTGCTGAAAAAAGGCCGCGCCGGAAAACCGGGTGGCCGAAAAATCCACTTTGTCGGCAAGCAAAGCCCGTTTGAAATTGGCCTTGCCCACTATGCGGCAATCGCGGCAGGAAAATCCACCTTCGAGGCGGGTTTCGAGCAGGGAGATACCCTGTTGGAAGTGGGCGCGAACAAAGTGTATCGGTCGCAGAAAAACAGCGCGTTCTAAGACTACGGGTCCGGTAAAGCGCACATCCTTAAAGGCGAGTTCCGCGCGCAGGGTGTCGCCGGTCAACTCAAGTGGACCCTGCACCACAAGGCGGTTGTATTCGAGTGCGGCGTCGGCATTGGCTCGCTGGATTGCTGCGACGAGATCGCGGGCGAGGATGAGTTGGTAGGCTCTGCCTTCGATGGTCACTTCGTATTGAGCTGTCGAGGGCAGAGGAAATATCGGGAATAGCAATAAATAAAAAAATCGCTGGACGGATGGGTGGAGGAGATGGGCCATGGTTTGTAGGGCTCAGAATTTTGGCTTTTGAGGGAGTTCATAATATCCAACACAAGGGCGGGGCGGCAAGGTGCATTCTCTTGACACAAGGGGTACATGCTGCTTGTTTAACGCCCGCCTTACCACAAATTCGCTCTCATAAACGCCAATAATACGTTGAAAAGTATGGACCATGCCGAATCGTCAGGCGGCTTTCCTCGCTGCGCTGTGTATTCTTGCGTTCACTTCCCTAAAAATCGCCCACGCTGAATCCGGCGACCCGGGGCATCCGAAAATTCTCAAGCCCTTTCCCGAGCCGGCCGAAATCGCCGAGCCGCCGTGGCTGGCGCGCCGCCAGCAAGCCCAATTGGAGGCGGCCCAAGCCTACGCGGTCTTTTGCGATTTCTCCTTTACCGACCAGCGCGCCGCCAGCGGCATTGCGTTTCGCAATAGGGTGGTGGAGGATTCGGGCAAGAGCTATATCCCGGTCCACTACGACCACGGCAATGGGCTGGCTGTGGGGGATGTGGACGGCGATGGACTCTACGACCTCTACTTTACGACCCAAGTGGGAAGCAATCAGCTATGGCGCAATCGCGGCGGAGCACACTTTGAGGACTACACTACGCCGAGTCTGGAGTTGGCCGATAGGATCGGGGTGAGCGCGTCGTTTGGCGACATTGATAACGATGGCGATGTCGATTTGTACGCCACGGCCGTGCGGTTGGGCAACCGGCTCTTGGTCAACGACGGCGCCGGCCGCTTTGAGGATATAACGGCGCATTCGGGCACGGGCTGGCAGGCGCACTCGTCGGCCGGCGAGTTCTTCGACTACGATAACGATGGGTTGCTGGATTTGTTTTTGACCAATGTGGGGGTCTATACCCAAGATGAAAAAAGGACCGCCGCGGTCGATCCGACGCGACTGGAAGCAGGGCCGACCTATCAGTACTACCGGGGTTTTAAGGACGCCTTTTCCGGGCATTTGAAACCCGAGCGCGCCGAGCAGAGCGCGTTGTTCAAGAATCTGGGGCAGCGGGTTTTCGCCGAGGTCTCGCACGAGGTGGGGTTGTTGGATTCGAGCTGGTCGGGCGACGCTAGTCCAGTGGATTTCAACGGGGATGGCTGGCAGGACCTCTACGTGCTCAATATGCAGGGGCAGGACTCCTACTACGAGAATGTGGCCGGGCAGCGCTTTGTCAAAAAGAGCCGCGAGATGTTCCCCAAAACGCCGTGGGGTTCAATGGGGATCAAGGCCCTTGATTACGACAACGACGGCCGGCTGGACCTCTTCGTCTCTGACATGCACTCCGATATGAGTCAGCCAGTGGGTCCTTGGGACGAAAAACTCAAGGCGAATATCCAGTATCCAGAAGATTTTTTACAGAGCGAGGGGTTGAGTATTTTCGGCAATGCCTTTTACCACCACCTAGGCGATGGGCAGTTCGAGGAAGTCTCCGACCTGATCGGTGCCGAGAACTACTGGCCGTGGGGGTTGAGCAGCGGCGATCTCAACGCCGATGGCTGGCAGGATGTGTTCGTGGCTTCGAGCATGAACTATCCCTTGCGCTATGGGGTCAACACCGTCTTGCTCAACGACCGGGGACGCGGCTTCCTCGACAGCGAATTTGTATTGGGGGTGGAGCCGCGACGCGACGGTCGGACCTCCCAGCCGTGGTTCGCCCTCGACTGCGATGAAGCGGATATGAAGCACAAAAACTGCGAGGGCCAAGAGGGGGGCTTGCTGGTCTATGCCGCCTTGGGGACGCGCTCGTCGGCCCTGTTCGATGTGGAGGGCGATGGCGATCTCGACATTGTGACTAATGAGTTTAATGGGGTGCCGCAGGTCTTGCTCAGCGACCTGAGTCAGCGTCGGGCCGGGTTGCGCTATGTGGAAGTGGTACTGGTGGGGAAATCGTCGAATCGGGATGGGTTGGGCGCGGTGGTTGCGGTGGAAGCCGGCGATCAGGTGTACACCCAAGTGCAGGATGGGCAGTCGGGGTATCTGTCGCAGAGCGCTTGTGGACTCTACTTTGGCTTGGGGGCCGCGGCGGTGGATCGCCTAACTGTGCGCTGGCCCTCGGGTCAGGTGCAGACTTTGGACGGCCCCATCCAGACGAACCAGCGACTCACCTTAGATGAACCTTAGAGACTGTCTTAACACCCCTTAGTGGTTGGCCCGTTCCCTCCATCCCTGCGAGGGGGACGGGTTGGGACTAACCACGAGAGAGTGGGGAACGGTGCGGTCGCCTAACACAGAGCATTCAGGTGGAAGAACACAGTCGGGACTTGGAGCAGTCTGAACAGAAGGCACTCTTGGTCCTGTTCTTTTTTTCTGGGGTCAGCAGTTTAGTCTATCAGGTCGTGTGGGCGCGGATGCTGACCGTGGTCTTTGGCACCACCTTGCTGGCCACCAGCACCGTGCTCAGCGCCTTCATGGCTGGCTTGGCGCTGGGCAGTTGGGTTTTGGGGCGGCACATCGACCGCTGCAAGCACCCGCTGCGGGTTTTTGCCGCGCTGGAGGCCGGCATCGGTCTTTTTGCCCTTTTCTTTCCCAGTATTAGTGCGAATTTGGGCAATGCCTACGGGGCTTTGGCCGGGTTACAGGGGAACTTCTACCTCTTTTCCCTGATCCGCTTCGGCCTTTGCTTTGCCTTGCTCCTAATCCCCACGGCCCTGATGGGGGGCACCCTGCCGGTGGTGGCCAAGTTTGCGGTGCGGCGGCTGGGCGGCTTGGGCCGTGGCGTGGGGCGGCTTTATGCGGTCAACACGCTGGGCGCGGTCGTCGGGGTGTTGGCAGCGACCTTCGGGCTGATGGAAGGGCTGGGGCTGCAGGGAACGACGCAAGCCATCGCCGCGGTGAATTTCTTGGTGGCGGGCGCGGCTTGGCTGTGGGGGGGCCAACGAGCTGTCGCCGGCGGCGAAGAGGCCGCAAAACAGACCGCGCGCTCTGACCGCCTCCTGTGGGGGGTGCTGGCCGGCTTTGCGCTCTCCGGTTTTGCGGCCCTCGGCTATGAAGTGGCGTGGATGCGGCTCTTGATGGTGAGTTTTTCCTTTAATTCACACTACGAGTTCAGCATTGTCTTGGTGGCCTTTTTGAGTGGACTGGCCTTGGGGGGATGGCTGGGCAGTCGGCTGCTCACGCGGCGGGCGGATTTGCTCGCGATTTTTGTGTGGGTCCAGTTTTTGATCGGCGCGTGCGGTGCCCTGTCCGCGTTGGCCTTTGCCCATTTGTCCGGTCTTGTAGAGCCGATCCAGAGGGCGGATTCGTGGTGGGTGTCGAGGACCGGCGTGTTTTTTACGGCCGTCGCCGTTGTGTTGCTGCCGACCTTGGCGATGGGGGTCATCTTTCCGCTGGTCGGCCAAATCTACACGCGACAACTGGCGCGGCTGGGGCGCGGCATCGGGGATATAGGCGCTGTCAACAGCTTGGGCGCGGTTGGGGGAGCCTTTGTGACGGGGTTTGTGCTGATTCCGCTGCTGGGGACCGAGTGGAGCGTCAAGGTGCTGGCGGGGCTGAATGGCTTGGTTGGCCTAACCATCGCCTTAGTTAGCCAGCAACGCAAGCGGCTGGTCTGGAGCGGGGCGGCGGGTTTGGTCCTGCTGCTGGTCCTAGTGCCCTCGGATGTGCTGCGGCGCATTGCCGAGCCAGCGGCCGTCAACCGGGAGTTGGTATTTTACCAAGAGGGGACCGAGGGCGTCATCACCGTCGAGCGACAAACCGATGGTTTCCGCAAAATGGCGCTCAATGGGGGCGGGCAGGTGCCCACCGACTACAGCTCGCTGCAAATTTTCCGTCTGTTGGGCCATTTGCCCCTGCTCCTGCATCCCGATCCGCAAGAGGTGTTGGTCGTCTCCTTGGGCGGCGGTATCGCCTTGGGCGGAGCGGCCCAGTACGAGCCGCAACGCATCACTTGCGTCGAGTTGGTGCCGGAGGTGATAGACGCGGCCCGGGCGCACTTTGGCGAATTTAATCACCATGTGCTCGAGAATCCGACCGCGTGGAATATCGAATTAATCATCGACGATGGCCGCAATTTTCTCCTCTCCAGCCGCGACACCTACCAAGTCATCACCGGGGACGCCACCCATCCGACGAGCGCCGATAGCTGGGTGCTCTACACAAAGGAATTTTACGAATTGTGCCGAGCACACCTGAGCACCGACGGGATCATGGCCCAGTGGCTGCCCTTTCACGGCCTGCCTCCAGACGACTACAAGACCATCGTGCGGACCTTTCAGCACGTCTTTCCCCACGCCACCTTGTGGCGCTCAAACAACTACTCAATCATGGTGGGGGCCGTGCAGCCGTGGGCGATTGATTGGGAGAGGCTCAAAGAGAAGATGGCACCACTGCGGGTGCAGCGCAGTCTGGAGGCCATTGATATGGGAAACGCATTTGCGCTCTTGAGCAGCCTAGTGATGGACGAGCTCGCCCTGCGACGCTACGTGGGGGAAGGCCCGCTCAACACCGACGATCATCCCTACATCAGCTTTGTCAGCCCGAGGGGCTACAGCAGCGGCTCGTGGGAGGTGTTGGAGGATTTGGCTCCGCACCGCACCTCGGCTCTGTCGCTGCTGACGGCCCCCTCTGCTGCAGTGCGGGAAAAGCTGGAGGCCTACTTCAGGGCTGGAGAGTACGCGCTGGAGGGGGATATCATGCGGCTGCAAAACCGCGACCGGGCCGCGGCAAGGGCCTATCAGCGTGCGCTACAGGCGAATCCCGCGGATAGATCGTCGGCCTATTTTCTCGAATTACTGGCCGAGCAACTGTTGAGAATTAAGAACTGACGTTACGCACGGGTATGGGATGTTGTTCACGCCTGAAGGCGAGACAGCATCCCATACCTAGGGGCCTATGCGTAACCTCAGTTATTCTCCTAAGAGGCGGTGAGGCGGTCTTAAACCTCGCGACAGGCGCATACAGGGCCGTAAAACAGGGGTTGCGTTGCTCGCATCTCTAGTCCCTAAAGGTGTCATCTATGTGTCGCGCCCGATACAGTCGAACCCCGCCCCGCCCCGCCCCGTCCGCCCCCTGTGCTGCCGCCTTGGCATGGATATTGCAATGCAATACCGTAGGAACAAACGTTACGCGGTCGGCTCCCCGTGGAACGGCCCTGTGGGCTCCCCTATCCAAGGCATGGCTTATGGCCGAATTTGATACCATCGCCAAGCACCTCATCCACACCTACCCCTACGACTTCGTCCGCTTCGCCCTGCAACGCGACGACCTCGAGGTGCTCGACATCATCGACACCGAGCAACCCACCGTCGAAACCCACCGCACCGACAGCCTCATCCGCGTGCGCCTCGGCGATGGCGAGGAGGCGTTGGTCCATCACGAATTTCAAACCACCGATAGCAGCCCGCCCATGCCCCGCCGCATGGTCGGCTATGTCGGGCGCGGCATTGAGCAGTACGGCCTGCCGTTCTGCTCCATCGTCATCTATTTGCGCCCAGCGGCCGGCCGGCGTGATCCGGGACATTACCTCCAAGAGCGGCACGGCTTCCGCGTGTTGGTGCAATACCAAGTGATTCGGCTGAGTGAACTCGAAGGCCAACGCATGCTCGACGAGGGGCCTGCGGGCTTGCTGCCGTTTGCGCCGCTGATGCAGCGACCGACCGGATTAGATGCGGAAGCGTGGTTGCGTCGGTGCGTTCAGGCGACCGAGGCGGTGGTGTTGGCCGATGCGGTTAAAGTTGACCTTTTGGGGGGCTTGGCTATCTTGAGTGGGCTGGAGTATGGGTCGGCCACCATTCGTAGTATTCTATCCGAGGAGGGTCTCATGGACGCGATTATGCGCGAGTCATCGTTTGCCCAATACATCATAGAGCAGGGCATGGAGCAGGGCATAGAGCAAGGCATAGAGCAAGGCGAAAGAAAAAGTACGCTCGCAGATATTCTCGAAGTCTTGGAGATTCGCTTTGGGCTGAGCACGGCGCATCCTCTAGCGGACCGCATAGCCGCTATCGACGATGTGCCGCACCTCAAGCAGTTGCATCGGGCGGCCATACAGATGCCCACGCTCGAAGCCTTCAGGCACCTGTTAGACGCCGACGAGTAGGGCCACCGCGTAACATCAGTTAAGAATTAAGAATTGCGAGTTCTTAAATTCGCAATTCCTAATTTTTAATTTCTACTCTCGTGGACTGCGATTTGGGGCCTTGCATCCGCTGACCTTGGGAAGATCAACGGTGCAACTCGTCCCCGGACTCAACTCCAACCCCACAGAACAGACCACCAACCAACCCAGCGACGACCGGGGCCGACACCGCCAGCCCGACGACAACGGAAAGTACGGTGTTCATAAGGCGGGTCCTCTCTTGAACGGGGCCAGCCGCTCGGTCGGCTGCAACCCCCGGTGGAATGGAGCGGCCCGTATGACACGACCCCGGCGGGGGCACCCAAGCAGGACGCCCCCGCCAAAGGCCAGAGATCCGAGAGGCCGTTGTTTTCAAGGCGCAACGTAGGGTTTTCATTACCGCTGGACCGTAACGCCTGCGGCTTCGAGGGCGGGGATGTGTGTGCTCAGTGAGGCGGCACTGAGGGTAGTGACGCCGGACAGGCTCAGCCATTCCAAGTTGGTCAGGCTGCGCAACGGACTCACATCCGTAATTGCGGTGTCACGCAGGTTCAGCCATCTCAGGTTGGTCAGGCTCGACAACGAAGCCACCCCTACATCCGTAATTGCGGTTTCCCACAGGTACAGCGTTATCAGGTTGGTCAGGCTCGACGATAACGAAGCCACCCCTGCATCCGTAATTGCGGGGTTCTCCCCCAGGGCCAGCGTTTCCAGGTTGGTCAGGCTCGACAACGAAGCCACCCCTGCATCCGTAATTGCGTTGCCCTGCAAGTCCAGCCAGTCCAAGTTGGTCAGGCTCGACAACGAAGCCACCCCTGCATCCGTAATTGCGTTTCTATCCAGGGCCAGCGTTATCAGGTTGGTCAGGCTCGACAACGAAGCCAAATCCGCAATCTTGTTGTTAAACAGGGTCAGAGAGGTCAGCCCCGTACAGTGTTCAAGGCCGGCCAAGCTCTTAATGTTTAGGTTGTTTGCGGTGAGCCGCGTGAGGGACGCCAGATCCTCGGGGGTAAGCGGGCCTTCCAGTCGATTCAGCGCCTGCCGCACCGCACGCTCCAGAGCGGCGTCGGCGAACAAGCTCTCTGGCCCTGTTTCCGGTTGGGGTGGGGGCTCCGGTGGATAGACGACTGCGACTGCGACGCCCATTTCTATTAAGGTGGGAACCTGTTCGGCCAGTTCACGTTGGCGGATGGGATTGTCCACCAAGCCCAGATAGTCTAGGTTGGTCAGGCCGTCTAACGCACGCACATCCGCCACCTGATTGCCCCCCAAGTTCAGATAAGTCAGGTTCGTCAACCCCGACAACGCACGCACATCTTCCACCTGATTGTCCCCCAAGTTCAGCTTGGTCAAGTTGGTCAACCCCGACAACGCACGCACATCCGCCACCTCGTTGCCAAACAGGCTCAGATAAGTCAGGGTGGTCAACCCCGACAACGGACTCAAATCCGCCACCTGATTGCCCCCCAAGTTCAGGTAAATCAGAGTGGTCAACCCCGACAACGGACTCAAATCCGCAATCTCGCTGCCAAACAGGTTCAGCGTGTCCAGTGCCGTACAGTGTTCGAGGCCGGCCAAGCTCTCAATGTTCTGAACGTCTTGCCGTTCTACATCGAGCCGCGTGAGGGACGCCAGATCCTCGGTTGTAAGCGAGCCTTCTGGTTTTTTCAGCGTCCGCCGCACCGCACGCTCCAGATTGGCGTCGGCAAACGAGACGACAGCCGGCGAGGTGCTATCGGTTTCAGCGTCCGACGACGTGCTATCGGTTTCAGCGTCCGACAGCGTGCTATCGTCCTCAGCCTCAGTGCCGGCCCCCTGCCCGTCGGCGTTGGAGAAGCGGTCGTCGCCCAAAAAGTCGCACAAGGCACAGGTGGCTTTGCCCGCCGGCGCCGGCGCGACCGGCGGCGAGCCGGAACAGGCCACCCAAGTAAGCACGAAGCCTAAAACGACGAGAACCAGCATGGCTTTTGCGCGCTTCAATAAAGGCATTATTTTGCTCCTTAATAGAAGGGCTTGATAGAAAATTAGCCGCATGAACCGTCGGCCAAGGCAGACAACAGCCACCGCGTACAGACGAAGGCCGCACGGCGCAGCCGGGGCCTTGATACCATGCGGCGAAAACACCGACGCCTAAACCGGCCGGATCACCAAACAGCCGCTTGTGATCCGGCGGTCGGTGCTGAGAAGTAGAGAAGGTAGCACTTAGCACCCAAGAGCGATTTTGAGGGAATATGGGGGTAACTTATTTTTTTTAACGACTTATGGAATTTTGAATCAACGATATTTCCAAAGACACTATAGGGGCCGGCCACCGCAGCAAGGCCCCTTGCTGATGCTGATGCTGATATGGAGTGCTCAATCATGTTCGGGTTCGTCCTCCAACCGGCCAAACAAAACGTGCCGCACGGGCACTGCGCCTTTTACAATACGCCATGAAAACAACGCGTCAAGGCAAAACCTTTAAACATAATCTCCATCCTCTCTCATGTACTGGCCGATTCTATTCTATACCTGACGTTACACAGCCGTTCATTCGATGAACTCCAAACCCCTAAAGCTAAGCAACATCAGTTTCTAATTAATTATGAACGCCTTGGGTGCCAGCGACAAAGGATGGGGGCCGTATCGCGCCCTGCTCGTCGGCGCTTTGCTGGCCGTGGTGATCAACACGGTTTTTCCCTATGGCCTTCTGGTGATGGGGACCCTCGATTGGACCGGGGATTTCATCGCCCTGAGCGCGATTTTCCTCCTCTTTCTCCTGCTGTTGGTCAACATTCCGCTCAAATGGATCGGGCGCAAATGGAGCTTATCGGCCCGGGAACTGGTGGTGATCTACGCCATGATGGTCGCGGCTTCGGCGATTCCCTCCACTGGGGTCACGGCTCAATTGGTCCCCTTTTTGGCCGGAGTCTATTACTATGCTACGCCCGAAAACAACTGGGCCGAACTGCTCCACCCCTATATCCAGCCGTGGCTGGCACCTCAAGACCCAATGGCGGTCAAGTACTTCTACGAAGGGTTGCCCCAAGAGATGGCCATCCCCTGGGGCGCGTGGTTGGTGCCCCTGTTGGCG
Organism: uncultured Latescibacterota bacterium; assembly: GCA_958295495.1. Lineage (GTDB taxonomy): Bacteria > Latescibacterota > UBA2968 > UBA8231 > UBA8231. Next base: position 2,390,792 of record OY282352.1, on the reverse strand, counting down.
TGGGCTTCTTTTTTGGCAGCGCTCTATTTGATGATGATCGCCCTGTCGGCCCTGCTCCACGAACAATGGGCCCGCAACGAGCGCTTGATCTTTCCGCTCGTCCAGTTGCCGCTGTACATGATCCACGAAGACGACAGACCCTCGGCGGTCAATCCCTTTCTGAAGGAACCCCTGATGTGGTTGGGGTTTGCCATTCCCTTCGTCCTATTGGGCATCAATGCCCTGCACAAGTACTATCCCTTTGTTCCCCCCATCGAGTTGTCAACCCAATTGACCGTCTTCCACGACATGCGGGGCGTCTTGTTCAACTTGTGGTTTATCGTCCTCGGTCTGACGTACTTCCTGAGTCTGGAGGTCTCCTTTAGTCTGTGGTTTTTCTACTTGCTCAACTTCTTCCAGTTGGGCCTTTTCAACACCGTTGGATTCAGCATTCCAGAGATCCGGCTGATGCACACCGAAGGGTCCATCGCCACCGCCCAGCAGGCCATGGGGGCGTTGATTGCCCTCGTCGCGACCAGCTTGTGGACCGCCCGTCGGCACCTCAAAGAAGTTGTCGTCGGGGCTTGGACAAAGCAGGAGTCGGGAGAGGACGCGGGGCAGATGCTCTCCTACCGCAAGGCGGTGTGGCTCCTGCTAGGGGCCTGCCTCTACGCGGTCCTATGGTTGAAAAGCGCGGGATTGCCCGTGGGGGCGGCGCTGCTGTTGCTCGTTATCGCCTTTGTGGTATTCGTCGGTTTGACGCGGATCGTCGCCGAGGGGGGCATGGGGTATGGCCGGGCGCAGATGACGCCAACAGCCTTTGCGATCAATGCGCTGGGCACGGCCCCCATTGGGCCGCGCGGATTGATGGTGCTCGGATTTGCCAATGGCTGGGCCGGGGACATCCGCACGACCGTTATGGCGGCAGCCTCCAACAGCACCCGACTGGCCGAGGTCGTCGGGACGCGGCGACCGCCGCTCTTTTGGGCTTTGCTCCTAGCCATCGCCGTGAGTTTGGTCGCCTCGGCTTGGACGGTACTTTCCATCGCCTACACCTACGGCGGGGTCAATCTACACTACTGGTTTTACAGCATCATGGGCCGCTGGACGTTTAACGACCTAGCGGCGAATCAGCTCAATCCGGTGGCTGAGTGGAATTTTTGGGGGCCGCGGGGCGCGTTCACCGGCTTGGGGGCCGGGCTGATGTTTCTGTTGTTGTACCTACGCCACCGCTTCTTGTGGTGGCCCATCCACCCAATCGGCCTGCCAGTGGGGGGTACCTATGTGATGTTCTTTGCTTGGTCGAGTATGGCGCTGGGCTGGCTGGCGAAATGGATCGCCTTGAAGTACGGAGGGGTCACACTCTTTCGCCGGCTGCGGCCCTTTTTTCTCGGCATGGTGTTGGGCCAAGTCAGCAGCGCGGGGTTGTGGATGGCGGTAGATCTGCTTGTAGGGTGGGATGCGGTGGTGACGCGGTGGTAGCTCATTCGGCCGGCTCCTCAGAGCTTCTAATTCCCAATTCCCAATTCCCAATCGGCGGGCTCGCGCACGGTCAGCACCTGATTGGCCGCCACATCGCGCAGAGTCTGGACTGCGCCACTGGGCCAGTGGAGGACGACGCTTTCAACGATGGAGGCCGTGCCCAAGCCGAAATGCACTTTGAGGTCGCTGTGGGAGAGGAAGCCGGTGCCGCTGCGCACCTCGGCGGTCTGGCGCTTACCTTGGGCACTTATTTCGATCCGGGTGCCGATTCCGTCGCGGTTGCTGCGGGTGCCTACGGTGGCGATTTGCAAGTAGTTGCCCTCGTTGCCGCCCTCGTTGCGCAGGAGGTTGGGAGTGCTGTTGAGATTTAAGACGAAGAGGTCGATATCGCCGTCGCGGTCGTAGTCGGCAAAGCTGGCACCTCGGCTCACCTCAACTAGGGCCAAGCCCGGGCCAGCGCGTGCGGAAACCTCGGCAAAGGTGCCGTCGCCCAAGTTTTGGTAGAGGAAGTTAGGCTCGGCATAGCTGCTGTTGGTGTGGGGCAAGTCGGCCTGGGGATAGGTGTGGCCATTGGCTGCGAAGAGGTCTTGGTCGCCGTCGTTGTCAAAGTCGAAAAACCCTGCGCCCCACCCTACCTCGGGAATGCCTCGCGCTGCAATGCGGGATACAAAGGATACGTCGAGGAAAAATCCACCGCGCTGATTTTTGTAGAGCGTATTGTACTCGCCTTCAAAATTGGTGACAAAGATATCGAAGTAGCCATCGTTGTCGTAATCGCCGACCGCCGCGCCCATGCAGCCCTGTTCGGTGCCGTCGCCGCTATAGGCCACGCCCGCGCTGAGGCCCTCGTCCACAAAGGTGCCGTCGCCTTGGTTCTGGTACAGATTGTTGGGGGCCGAATCGTTGGCGACGAAAATATCGGGCCAGCCGTCGCGGTCAAAATCGCCAAAGACGACCCCGTACCCATAGTACTTTGCGCCGGCAATGCCGGCTTCCTCGCTGCGGTCGGCCAAGGTGCCGTCACCATTGTTGTGGTAGAATACATCGCCGGCCGGGAGCAAGCCGCGCGGACCGCAAAAAATATCGACAGTCTTCCATACACAGGGGACAGTAGAAGGATAGTCCCGCGAAAAGTCGATATAATTGGCCACGTATAGATCGACGTAGCCGTCTAGGTCGGCATCGCCAAAAGCGCAGCCAACGCCCCATCTGTTGTCCCCGACGCCGGCTTTTTCCGCACCATCCTCAAACGTGCCATCGCCCTGATTCTGGTAGAAAGTATTGCGGCCGTAGTTGGTCACATACAGATCCAAGTCGCCATCGTTGTCGTAGTCTGCAGCGGCGCAGCCCATGGACCAACTCGTGTCGCCCACCCCGGCCGCGACAGTGCTATCGACGAAGTGATCTCCGTGGTTGCGATAGAGGTGGTTGGTCGGCTCTTGGCCCGGTGGAAACCCTTCAAAGCGGGAGCCGTTGGCGACGTATAGATCGACGTAGCCGTCGCTGTCGTAGTCGAAAAAGGCCGCGCCCCCCACAGCGGTTTCAACGATGTATTCTTGGGTGCTGCCCGAGACGTTCAGCGCAGTGATGCCGAGTGCGGCGGCTTGGTCGGTGAATTGAGTGGGCAGGGGTTGGGCTGCTAGGAGGGCCGCACACAGGAGAATGGAGCTCCCGTTTACTAGCGCGTGCATCGCTTTTGCTGAGGGATCAAAGACGAGAGCCGTGTAACTGTCATAGCTAGGGAGCGGAAATTTTTCCAGCAAAGAACTGGAGGGCGAAAAAGTTCAAAGACCCATCGTCCACCTCGACGGTGGGTTGCAGAGGGCCGCCGCGGTGCTGGGTGAGAAAAATATAGGACTTGTACCCCCGGTCTGAAAGGCGTTGCAACAGGTGCTCGTAGTGTCTGGGGGTGGCGACGTAGAAGAAGGGCCGCTGGTAAAATTCGCCGCAGAGGGCGTGGGGAACCCAGCGCAGGTTGGTGATGACGACCTCTTCGCTGCGCTGGCGCATCTGGCTATTGAGGCGATGGGAGAAGGCTTTCTTCTCCGCGAGAATCGAAATTCCATACACTTGGGCGGCAAAGCTGAGCGCTAGAACGGCACCCACAGCTAGGACGCCTACGCTGAAGTAGGACCGCTGGCGTCCTAGCCAGTCAATCAAGTTTCCGGCCGCTAAAACCGCGAAGAGCGGGTAGAGGATCAGGAGGTAGCGGTTGCCCCAGTGGATGCCCATGGAACCCACCTTGGGCGCGGCCAAAGCGTAGAGTGCGGCAAAGCTCGAGGCGACCAGCCAAATCCAGCGTCTAAAAGGGAAAGCGTCAGAATCGGCTGTACGCAAAAAGGCCAAGGCTACAAAAGGGGCCGCGGCAAAGAGGGCATTGGACGATTTGAGCATGTAGTCAATGGGGCTGGCGTAAAAAAAGTAGCCCCCGAGGGATAAACCGGCGCTTATCAGGGCCAAGGCACTATATATAGGCACGGCCTTTTGCCAGACCGGGGGAGCAAGGCGCGGGCTGAAGACAAAGGCGAGGATGAACGGAAGGGCGAGGACGAGGGATAGCGTGGGGATCGGATTGGACGCTACGAAGAGGTTGTAAAACACCCGCGGCCGCGCCGCGAGATGGTCAACCCAGTCGGCGGCAATGGATAGGTGCGTATTCAAATGGTAGCCCAAGGGATGGCCGATGGTCAGCCATTGGAAGAGCCAGAGCGGCAGGAGGGAAGCAAAGAGGATCAGGGCCGACGAGACGAGGATTTTTAATCTGCCGGTGCTGGCGTAAAAGGCGGTACACAGGGCCAGTACTAGGCAAAGCAAATAGAACTCGTCTCTGAAATAGACCGATAGTCCGGCGGCAGCCATGCCCAAGCATAGGTGCTTGGAGACGGCGTCTGCGAGAAACTGCAACAGATAGCGCACACTCCAAATCCCCAAGCAAATCGCCGGGGTGTGTTCCCAGAAGACGAGGCTGTAGAAGAATACCGGCGTACAGAGGCCAGCCGCGAGGACAGCGACATGCCCAACCGCAATTCGCTGGGCTACCAAACGCGCCACTTGGGCCAAGCCGGCCAGCATGGCCAGCGCGGAGAACGCCGGCAACAGATAAAGACCCCAATGGCCTAAATAGACAAAGAAAAGGGCCGAGATAAGGGCAAAGACCGGTGAGAAGACGGAATAGAGTTTGCCGGACTCAACCCGCGTGAAATAGTAGGGCAGGGGATTGTAAACAAAGTCAGGATCGACGACCTGCCCCGGCCAAGGGATGGAAAAGTTGGTGTAGCGGCTGTCGGCTAAGGCTTGGACTTGGAGAAACTTGTTGGCGTTATCGGTAATCCAAAAGCCGCGTTTTTCGAGGACGCAGAGGGCGGCTACATAGCAGACTGAAATGGCGAGTAGAGAGCACAGGACCGATCTGCCGGGATGGAATCGGCCGAAGGGGACGACCATGTATGGAGTGCAGCTTACGGCGCACTGGCCGACAAATTGTCGAAGACGATGAACTGATGCGCGGCCAATCCGAGTTGCGCGGCCAGTTCGTAACCAGCGCTCATGGGCAGCGAGGGGTTCAATTCCACAATCATCAAGTCCCGCTCCCCGGTGCCCATCTGGCCCAACTGGGCCAGCCCGTCCAAGTTGCTCAGGAGGGCGTTGCCGCCAATGTAGAGGCTTTTACCCACCTGCCTGAGATTGTTCAGTCCATTTAGGTTTTGCAGGGCTTGGTTGCTGTTTATGCTCAAAGCACCTCCGACCTCCGCCAGCGTATTCAATCCCTCCAAGCTCCTGAGAGCGGGATGTCCATCAACGGTCAACCCGCCCTTAATGGTCGCAATCCCGTCCAAACCCCGCAGGTCGTTTAGCGCACCATTGAATATGAGCAGCAAATCTCCCTCTACCACTGAGAGGGAGCCCAACCCCTTTAGATCTCGCAGGGCCTTGTTGTCCCTGATCTTGATGCTGCCCCCCACGTGGGTCAGCCTGCGCAGACCCTCTAGGTGAATCAGCTCGGTCGTGGCATCGACAAAGAGATGGCCGCCGACGCGCCTGAGACCCTTAAGCCCATCCAAATCCCGCAGCGAAAAATTGCAACTAATCTCAAAATTTCTCCCCACGCGCTCCAGCCGCTCTAGCCCCTTTAGTGCAATCAATCCATTGGCGAGAATGTAGAAATTCCCCTCTACATAGCCGAGATTGTGCAGCCCCTGCAGATCCGTCAGGGCCCCGTTATGCCGAATGACTAAGTCTCCCTCTACGCCGACCAGATTGTGCAGCGGCTCCATACTACTCAAGTACGCATCCTCTAACAAAAAATCCCCCTGCACCACAAAGGGCCCCTGCTGCGCCCCCGCCCACGCCGCTAACTCCTCCTGAGACCCAATAGCTATCGCCCCAGTCCCACCAACGGCGAGCGGCTCTTCAGCCCCCCCCTGACAGCCGACCCAAAGGGCGGCCCCCAAGACCGATGCTCCAAAATCCAATCTCCAACTAGTCATACTCATCCCCCCCTCACGGCTTCCTCCTCTTGCTGAATTTTCAACAAATTATCTTCAAAAATCTCGACCGAGTACTTCTCGTGCAACCCGCGCATATACTCCACGTACGCCCTTTGCGACCGCACAATTTGCACATAAGCCCGCGCCCGCCGCTGCGAAAAAACATGGTAGGGCTTCTTAGGGGGTGGTTGCTTCTCTACCACCTTGAACACCGAATATCCCCCTCGCACCTTTACCGGCCCCCCCACATCCCCGACCTGCAGCTCCTTGGCCACTTTGTAGATATCTTGGTACAGCCCCACCGGACTCAAGACCAATCGCCCCTCGTGGTGCGCCTGATCCTTGCGAATCGTATAGTCCCTAGCCAACTGCACTGCGTCGGCACCTCCGGCTAACTCCGCTTGCAGACTGTGGGCTTGCTCCTTAAAGGCCACCAGAATCTCGGTTGTGACAATGTTCTCAAAGCCCTGAAACTTCTCGGGATTTTGATCGTAAAAGGCCCGCGCCTCTGCATCGGTGACCGGCGGCAACCGCTCCTCAACCTCTCGCCCTCTCAACGCGCTCACCAGCATATCGCTGCGCTTGTTGGCCACCGCTGTGAGGATCATCTGATGTTTGTCCAGTCCCTTGCCGCGAGCCTCTGCCAAAAACATCCGATTGGGGATGGCCGCATCCTGTAGATAATCGACGATCCAGTTTCGCTCGTAATCGCGCGAATAACCCTCTTCTTTCTCCGGTGCGAGCAGGACGAAATCGTCAATGGTAAGCGCGCCGCCGTTGTAGCGGCACAATACCTCTTTGCCCTCCTCGGGCGACGCCACCCGCTCTGCGGGCGACAGCGCTAGACGCCTCAGCAGATGGTCTATCTTGTCGTAGTGAATTTGCGGCGCGTACTTGCCGCCGAGCGAATCGCGCAGGGCTTGGGCGCGCTGTAGGCGCTTTTGGGCGAACACCTCCTCCCTGACGAACTGGGCTACCTCCCGAAAGGCGACCGGAGCGTCGTCTAAAACCTTGACGATCACGTAGCGCTGCGGGTCGCCGCCCCACGGCAGCGGCTCGGAAACCTCGCCGACCTGCATGGAAAAGATGCTCCGGAGCGGTGGCACCGTGTCGTCAATTGTATAATACTTTCTCACATCCCCGCCTTGGTCCCGCGTCGCCTCGTAGAGCGAGTGCTCTCTGGCCAGTTGGTGGAAATCAGCGCCAGTCTCTAGCTCGTCGAGCAGCTCGAGGGCCTCGTCTCGGGTCGCGACCAAAATACCCGCATAGCGCAGCGCTCTGTCCCGGTGCGAATCCCGGTAGTGCTGCATCAGCTCCTCTTCGGCAATGGAAATCCGTTGGTCAATCTCGATACTTTTGTAGAGCCGGACAGCCTGGGCCTCGGCAAACTGCTCGACCTTGCGCTTAAATTCTAGTTCGTCGCCAATGCCAACTCGTTCCGCTTCGGCGAGCAATAGTTTTTTGTCGATCAGTCCATTGAGCAGTATCCGGTCGGCCTCGGTGCCGGTCTTGCCCATCTGGTAGGCTTTGGGAATGTTCGCAGCATAGGCTCTGAACTCGCTGGCGGCGATGGGTTGGTTGCCTATCTGAGCTAGCACCAGATTGTCTTGGGCTGCACCGGGAAGCGAGAGCCCTAGGATGAGAACGCCTAAGCGCACTATTCCATTCCTCATAAATCTAAAACCATAGTTTGAAGGGTTAATAAATCAGCCGGACGATAGCGACCTCGACATCCTTGGCCTTGTCCGAGTCCACTTCGAGACGCAAGAGATAGAGTCCGGGGGGCAGCAGATTGCCGGCATCGTCCACGCCCTCCCAAGTAGCCGAGAACCGGCCACTGGCCGCTGTACTATGGGCCACCTCACATCGCTTCACTCCCGCCAGATCGTAGAGGTCAATCGCCACGGGCACAGCACCGCTGAGGTTTACCAGATCGTATTCAATCTGTAGCACATCGTTGACGCCATCGCCGTTGGGGGTGAAGAGCCGCGGCGCAAGCCACAATGCCTTGACCGCTGGATTGGCCACCGTACCCAACCCCACGCTCAAGGTATTGCTCTCGGCCAGATCGTCGGCGTTTCCCGCAGTGATGCGCTGGCGCACCTCTATGGGGTGCTGGCTGTCGAAGACCCGGCCCGAAAACACCGTGCCCACCTGAAAGACCTCGGCCTGAAATTCGACCTCGACCAACTCGCCCGTGCGGTTGAGATCAATCCGCGGCACCTGTACCACAAAGCTCTTGGCGTCCTTTGCCGCGATGGTAAAACTCTGTTCTTCGCCGCCGATGTACACGGCGTCAATGCTCGTGACCTCTATGGGGGTGTCGATCTCAATGCTGTCGAAGCCGAGATCATCCCGCTCTAAGTTGGGTAGGATTTTGTAGGTGAATTGGACGACCTCGCCCACCTCGACTTGGTGCGGCACGATCTCGGCCAGCACTTGGCTGGCCACCGGCGGCTGGGAAACGCTGAACTGCAAGTACTCCATGCGGCCGGCCGCAAAGGCCCGGTCCGAGAAAAAGTCCGCCTTGAACTGCAAGTAGCGCCGCGGCCGCGAACCCACTAATTCGGAACGACCCCTATCGAAGTCGAGCGGCGGCGTCCAGAACTCCCAACTTTCGTTGTCCGGGCTAGTCCCGGCTTTCTCGCCGGCCTCCAGTCTTTTGTAGCGGTCTAGGGTGAGCGGTTCGCCGCTAGCTGCAAAGCGGGAGCGCTCGTCGCCTCTGAACGTGAAGCGCCAGTAGAAATTGGGATCCGCGTCGTCGCCGCTGCGCATACTCAGATTGACCGTTGCTCCCTGATCTCGACTGCCCGCCCAAGTCAACTCGCCCAGACTAGAGGCCATGTCCAAATCAATGACATTGGATACATAGCTGGCCTGCGAGGCAAAGCCATCCCCGAAGATCTCAAATTCGGCGATCTCCCAATTGCCGACTGGAGCCTTAAAAAGAATTTCGGCAATGGGTCGGTCGGGCAGTTCCAAATCGAGGAAGGGTTCCAAATTGTTTGCGATCTTGAACGCGATGTCGTAATCGAGAAAGGCCCCGCGCCAATCGTATTGCCCCTCTCGGGTGCCCTTTTTGCGCGAATCGCCATCGTTGGTGCCTATCTCGAACACCTCAATGAAGCGCTGGTGGGCAAAGCGCTCGGTGGTAGAAATTTTGATGCGCCTTATGGGAAACAGGCCGTTCAACTCAAACCAGATGCCCTTCTTGCACGGCGGGCAGTCGGATGCCTGACTGCGGCCGCTGCCCAAATAGGCGGTGGTCAAATCGCCGTCCATCAAGTTGTCCAAGAGGGCTTCCGATTGCCAACCGTAGGAATTGTTCGAGCGTATGCCACCGCCCCGCTCCCGAATCAGAGGCGTCAGATTGACGGCGGAATCTAGGCGCTGAGGCTCGATAGAATGGGTCGCGACCTCCAAGAGATCTAGCTTACCGAGCCGTTTTTCGTCCACATCCGCCCAAGATAGCTGGACAAATTCAAAGGCCCCTTCCACTTCCGGCCGCGGCAAGTCCTCGCCGCCGATGCGATATATGGTGAGCGCCTCAACCTCAGCTAGCCCATAGCAAAAGCCCCCTACTAGAGCAGCCGACAAAAGTCGCAGCAAATTCCCCCTCATAAAAAGCTCCTGCAACGGTAGATGATCACAATAAAAAAGGGGGAGGATTCGAATCCTCCCCCTTTTTTATGAGGCGCTGTATGAAGCGCAAGAACCGCTTATTTGCCGAATGAAGCCTTGATCTGGCCCCAAGTGTTGTCTTCGACAGCTGTGGGCGCGATCCCTTCAAAGGCGGACTCGTCAACGCCCAAAAGCACCCAGTCGGCCAAGAAATCGGCGTCGCCGAAGGATTCGACGTTGGGACTGATGGCCCAGCGCGAATGGCAGTTACAATCGTCGGATAGCTCGGCATCGGTATCGAAGACGTGCCCTGCAAGGCCGATGATCTGGTCCTGCTCGAAGTCGTGGGAGACGCTCCCTTGGGGGTCTTCCCAGTTGAAATCGTCCCAATAGACGCTCCACCATTCGGCCCGTTGGCGCATCTCCTCAAAGGAGTTGGGAGCCGTGCCGCTAAACCAATACGCATGGTCGGAGTACGGCGGCGTGTCGTACCAGTCAGCTTGGGTCATCCAAAACCAGTTCCACTGTCCCTCACGGGCTTGGCCGTTGTCGAACCAATAGTGGCTGATTTGGGCATGGCGACCGCGCTGACGCGCCTTCTCCTCGTCGGTCTGGCCTTCTAGATCCCAGAAGGAGCCGCCCGAGTGATCGGCATCTACTGTCGTTTCGACCGATTCGTTGCCCAACTGGTACTTGTCGTCGAAGCGCTCGTAGGCCCAATAGATGCGGTTGGTTTCCTCGTTCCAAGTGGGAATCCAGCGGAAGGAAATAGAGGACACATCCAGATCGCCGGTATAGATCCACGGCCGGGCCGTGCTCTGTACGACGCTCTGCTCGGTGATCCAAAATTCCTCGGGAATGATATCCCATTCGCTCAGGTCGGCATCTAAGACCGGCAGGTGCGTCTCGGGCCATTGCCACACCGCGCCGATGAAGTCGGGCGGATCGTGGGCTTGGACCTTGGTGCTCAGGCCGAGCAAAAGCGCAGTGGCAAATAAGGCAGATAAAACTTTCTTCACAGCGAAACCTCCTTCTTAGAGGTATGAGGAGTACGGTAAAGCGATATTTAACAGGTGTTTTACGGTCCAATCGCCGTAAGTTAAGGCCGAAATTGTCAAAGGCGTTTCTACGCTAATAAAAATAGATTATGAGGTCAAGCAAAAATCACTTTAAGCCGGCGATGATCGACAGAAAACTCAAGCCCGCCGTCTCAATCTCTCGGCTCCGATCAACTACCTCCAACGAGCGGCGATCGAGGCGGATGCCCACCTGAGTGGTTAGCTGATAGCCTAGGTATTGGCTGATATTGGTGAGTTGCAACGCCAAAACCGAGCCGCGAAAATCCCCGGTGAAAAGCCCTGCTGCCAGTTCATCTTCTCCTCCTTCGAGGTCGAAGAAAGAGCGTTGCTCCAAGCCGAACTCGAACTCGGTGGCCTCGAGCACTGGAACGCTGCCGACAAAGAAGAAGAGGCCGTCCCAAGAGCGCCGCTCGTCGAATGCTCGGCTAAAGGGCACCTCGCGCAGGAATTCGCTCTTGAGTTTGGGCCTGAAACTCAGCGACCGCCAGTAAAAGACGCATTCTATCTTATTGATCAGCCCGACAAAGCCCGAGGTCCGTCGCCCGTTGCGCCCCTCGGGCCCCAGCGGGTCAAAGGCCACCTCGTCTGGTGCGTCGCGCAAAAATTCGACCCCGCTGTCGCGCTGCCGCCAAGCCTCCCATTTGAAGCGATGCAGGGTCCGCCACAAATGCGGGCTGGCGTACTCCCAGTCGGCGTAAAAAGTGTTGATCCAAGTGTCCTCTGCGGCTAAAGGGTCTAATACCGGCACATTGCTGCCTGCCGACTCGGCCGCCGCGCCGAATGCGCTCCTCGGAATGATCCACTGGACCAAGTGATCGGCGATCGCGTCCTCGGCCTTCTTAAACATGTCGAAAACCCGCAGGCGGCCCCACCGCGACCCGCTCTGCTCCAAGGTGAACATTCCATAGCTGGTCAGGTTGCGGCGCTCGCTCGCCAAGCGGATTTGCCGCAACTGCCCCACCCGTAGCTGGATACCCGGTGCCACCTCGACCCCGCCGAAAAAATTGTAGCCCCAGTGGTCTCGCTTGTAGGGATAGTCCGGCTCTTGGTCGTTTTCAAAGCGCTCCACCCACCCATTGTTGTTGAGATCGATGCCGAAGAGAAATTCCGGGCGATCCGCGGCATAGCGCAAAAAAGGCTCGTCGTAGTCGGGGAAAAAATTCACCCGATCGACGGTGCTATTCTGGTTGAAGTCCGAGATAAAGTCGCGATTCTCGTCATAACCGGGAAAAACCGCCGGATCGGCCACGCCGCGGACCTCGATTTCGCTGCGGCGCTCGGTGGGGACAAAGCTGCCCTCGCCCACCCGCAGCCAGTCGGGCTGCCGGTCGTTGTCGTCGTTGTCATCTACAAACTCGTAGTGCAGGTTGACGGCTTCAGGGGCGTAGTCCGACACCCCGTCTCGATTTACCGTCAGGACGCTGGTGCGGTACCCGTCTTCCATGCCGAACCCCTCGCCCATAAAGCTCCAAGGCCCCTCTTGGAAGGCCAAATTGACCAACCAGCCTACTTCATGGCGGTCCCCGGCGATGCCGTTGATCGCACGGTGGGCATCGCGCCCTATGCTGGGGTATTTTCGGTACTGGGTATTGAGATTTATTTCCCCGTAAAAATCGAAGCCGTGAAAATCCCGCACCTCGGCCGTCAGACCGACGATCTGATTGGCCGTAGGCAGCCCATAGTCGAAGACGACCTCGCGCTGGTTCAACTGGTTCTTGATATTGCCATCGGCCCGCGCCACGGGTAAAAATTGAGGCACGCCAAATTCGTCCGTCTGCCTATTGGAACTGACCTCGACTCGGTAGTCGTTGGCTAGCACGAGGCGGAAGCGCACGTCGCGAATGGCGCTAATCGCGGCCTCGGCCTCAGATAGGGTGAGATCTAGGTGTTGCTGGAAAAGCGCACGCAAGGTTCCTCGTTCCCCCGTCGTCTCCCTAGGGGCCAAGGGATATTGCAAAACGATGTGGTCCGCACCATCGGCCGCTAGAAACCCCCGGTCTCGCCGCCCCCCTGCAATGGCCGGTCTAAAGCCGATACTGCTGCTGAGGATGACGGTATCCCGCTCCACGTGGATTAGCTGGTCCCGAACCATCTCCTGACGGCTCAGGGTGGTGCGAATCTCAATCTCCTCGCCGACAAAGACGGCACCGCCTTCGCCGTCTTCTGGCGAGTCGTCCGAGAGCCGCACCAAGAGCAGGTCAACCCGCTGGGCTAGTTGCCCCGCCGTCAGGGCCCCCTTGAACACATTCCCTTGGAAGCTCTCGTTGCTGCCGGTGTTGTTGTGGCTGTTTACAAAGTTCATCCCCAACGTAAAAGAATCGGTCAAGTCGGCTTCGATCCGGCCCGCAGTGAGGTTAGTAGAGTACTGGAAGCGTGCGGTGCCCCCCGAAAGGAGCGGGAACGAAATCCGCGAAAAAAGCCCAGTGGCGCGAAAGCGGTCTGAGGCAAAGTCAGCTACTACCCCGTTGAACCCGGCCTTGCGGAAGGTCATCGGCGTTAGGGTAGTCCATATCTCGTCTCCGACCATAACCGAATAGCGGTACTGGCCCTTGGTGTCCCCGGATATAACCAAGCGGCTAAACCAATTGTTGTACTGGGCACCTTTTCTGACCGAGGAACTCTCGGCAATTAGTGGTTTTGTCTGGCGCCAGTCGTACACCAGCCAGCCCCGCGTAATGAGGCGACCGAAGGGATCGTAGAAGAGATTCCCCTCCGACGTGGGGCTGATATAGCGCTTGTGGGCTTGGCGGGCGTAGTTGGTGTACTCCCACTGGTTGCGACCGAATTCGCCGAAGAGCGGGGCCGGCATGTACCAGCGCTGCACGGTCGGGTCCAGCGCCTCTATATAGGTAGAAACGCCGGGCACGTGGTAAATGACGCGGTCTCCCACCCGATCCCCCAGACGGCCCCCATAGTCGATTTGAGCAGCGGCTACCCCCCACAGACTCAACCCGGCCAGAGCAGCCAATGCGATGTAACGCCCGCTCATCCCGCTTACAATCCGGCGTAGATGGTGATAAAACTGGTGGTCTCGGTCCGGCCCTTGATGCGCTTGTCGAAGACGCGGGGTTCTACCTCGCGCACCATCTCGGTGAAGGTGCGGCCGAGGCGTAGGCCGAGTTGCGTCGTCAGCTTGTAACCCAAATAGTTCGAGTTGTTGGTTAGCTGCACCGCAAAAACCGCAGAGCGCAAATCCCCGGTCTCTTCGGCGATGCCCTGCTCGACCATATCCTCCTCCTGCTGTACCAGCTCGTTGAACTGGGCCAACTCCACCCCTAAGTCAATTACGCTGCTGTTGAGTAGGGGCACTTGGGCCAAAAGCGAGACAATCCCAGTCCATTGTTTTAGGTCTTCTTCGGCCAGCACAAAGGCGTCTTGGCGGAAGTACTCACTTTTGAGCCTAGGCTGTAGAATAAAATGACCCAAGTGCAGCTTGTACTCGAATTTGTTGATCAGGCCCAAGAGAAAGGGCGCACTAGCCAGTATCCGGCCGTCGATGTCGCGGGCTTCGTCTTGAGCTTGGTTGTAGCGCTCGTATTTGAGCTTGTTGACAATCTCAAAATTGGGAATGGCCGTGTAGTCCACCCCCAGCCACGCGGTGTTGATCCAAGTGTCGGGGAAGGCCAGCATATCCGACACCAGCGGCGGCGTGGGCGCGTCGAGGAAGGGCAGGGGTGCCCGCCGGGCGTCGGGGATGGTATCCGCGACCCGCTTGAGCATATCAAAGACCCGCACCCGCCCCAAACCAGGGTAGTCCTTGTCGAGGGTGAACATGGCATACGCGGTTTGGTTGTCCCGATCGTCTGAGAGCATGCGCTCGTCGAGCCGCCCTAGCAGCAAGCGCGCCTCGGGGAAGAGGTGAAAGCCAAAAAAGACGTTGTATCCGCGCCGGTCGGGCTTGTAGGGATAGTCGGCCAACTCGTCGTCCTCAAAGCGATCAATCCAGCCGTTGTTGTTGAGATCGATGCCAAAGAGGAGTTCGGGCCGATCGACGTGGTAGCGCAAAAACGGCTCTTCGTAGTCGGGAATGGAATTGGGCACCGAGCGGTTGTCGTTCTGGTTGAAATCCGAAATGAAGTCGAGGTTCTCGTCCCAGCCGGGAAACACCTCCCGGTCATTTGACTGCGAGCCTACCCGGGCCCAGTCGGGCTGGCGGTCTTGGTCGTCGTTGTCGGCGACAAATTCGTAAACCGAGCGTATGGGATCGTCGTAGTAAACGTCCCCTCCGGGCAAGGAGACAAAAGCCGAGGTCGAATAGTCGGCATCCACTGAGTAGGCTTCACCATAAGTAAAAAACGGGTAGGCCTCTTTGGACAGGTTGAAGATGGCGGCTTGGCCGCTCTCCGCAGCGACCTCGTGCCCTTCGTTGGCGTTGAATAGGGCGGCATTAGGATACTGGAAATAGCGCAGGTTGTTGTTCCATTCGCCGTAAAAATCAAAGCCCCACACGTTTTTGCCTTCAATGGTGAAGCCGGCGACCATATTGGCCGAGGGCAACCCGTAGTTGAATAGAACCCGCTGGGCGTTGGAGATATCCTTTATATTGCCGGAGGCCTGCCGTATGTCGATGAGCACTGGCTCGGCTTCCTCAATGACTTGGTTGGTCAGCGGCGGCGGTGGCACCGGGCGCGTACCAGTCTGCAGATTGGACCACATCTCGACCTTGAAGTCGTTGGCCAACACATAGTCGAACTCCACCTCGACTATGGTGGTCAAATCCGGCCCCACATACGCCGGGTCCGTAAAGTCGTAATTGAGAATGATCCGCTCAGTGCCGTCCGCGGCCAAAAAGCCAGTGCGCGGAAAGCCGCCGAATGCGGTCGGCCACTCCGCCCCCTCGCGCACCACCTCGTCCAACGTCGAGACCGTCTCTAGGCCGGTCTCGAAATCGCGGCTCTTGATGCGTATATCGTGGCTGAAAAGGGCCGCGCCGCCCACCTCGTCCTCGGGGCTGTCGTCGCTGAGGACGATAGCTAGGGCAGTAACCGGCGTACTAGTCTGGCCCGAGGTGAGGTTGCCCGCTAGGAGATTGCCTTCAAACATGTCCAAGGTGGTATTGGCGTTGTGGGCGTTGACCACGGTCCCGCCCAAAGTGATAAAGTCGCCCACCTGAGCGATGGCCCGGCCGCCGAACAGGGAGGTCGAATTGGATTGCCGTCTGGGATTGATGGTCACGCCCACGGCTGGATCGTTGATCCGCGAGGCCAGCACGGTGGCGGCGTATTTGTCCGAGGCGAAGTCGATCTGGACTCCGTTGAAATTCGGCTTGGAAAAGGTCATTGGCGTGAGGGTGGTGCGGATCGCATTGCCCACGGTAATGGCGTAGGAGTACTGGCCCCTGGAGTCGCCGCTTACGGTCACCGAGCTGAAGAACTGCTCGAATTGACGGCCCTTGAAGATGCCGCTGCCCAACTCTTGGGGCTGGTCTTGGCGCCAGTCGTACACCAGCCAGCCGCGGTTGATATAGTTGCCAAAAAAGTCGTAGAAGTAGTCGCCCTCTAGGTTGGTGTTGATATAGCGCTGGTACTGGTCGCGGGCGTAGTTGGAGTACTCCCATTGGCGCCACCTGAACTCGTAGTAGAGTTCTTGCGGAACGTACCACTTCTGGACGGCGGGATCGAGCGCTCCTAAGAGTACGCCGGGGCCCCGGGGCTCAAAACTGACTTCGCCGCCGCGCTGAATCCCCAGGCGGGTGCCGTAGTCTTGGGCGTGGAGCACGGCTTGGAACGCGACCAACAGTGCCAACCCAATCGTTAAATTCGCTCCGCGGACGTTCAAGGCCGCACCCTCCCAATTCTGCATGGTAAAGTTCAGCGCGAGGGAATCCCCGCGCCCAATATCAATACGCTACCCCGACAACCCCCACCCGCCTCTCCTGTCCGGTCCCCGCATCCAAAGCAACAGAAAAGATATAGTGGCCCGGCGGCACTGCGTCGTCCCCATCGTCGCGCCCGTCCCAAAAACGGGGGAATCGACCGCTCATATCCAAGCCTTCGTAGAGGTTGCGGATCAGCCGGCCGCTCAAATCGTAGATCCTGAGCCGCACTTGGGTCGGGTGGGCTATATTGGTGATATCGTAGGTAATGGCCGCCCGCTCGTTGACCCCGTCGCCATTGGGGGTAAAGACATCCGGGACGGCCGCCACATTCACTAGCAGTTCGTCGGTGATCGGCACGTTGACAAAGAGGTTTTCTGGATCGAGGGTGCCCACGCCCCTGCGGTCGGGATCATCCATGCCCTCTCGGCTCAAATCCGCGGCATTACCGGCCAACACCACTTGGCCCAGCACCTCGTCGTTATCGGCGTTGAGCGCCCGGCCGGCAAAGCGAGTCCCCAAGCGCAGGACCGCATTCTCAAATTCTAAGGTCAGGAGTGCCCCATCCTCCGCAATCCGCGGAAAGGCCATGACAAAGCCATCGTCGCGCACTGCCACCACCTTAAAACCATTTTGCTCGGGGAAAGCCGCGAGGGACGCGCCGGAAAAATCCGCAGTCTCTGCCGTGCCATCGGCCCGGCGTATTGCCACTTGGCCAATCGACGCGGTGCGCAGCGGTGTGCTGATTTCAAAGCGGTCAAAGCCCGCATTCTGGGAAGTGGATTTGACCAGAACGCCGTAAGTGAAGCGGGTGGCTTGGCCTAAAACGGCGGTGCGGGGCAGGATCTCGGCGATGAGGGAGTCGGCGAAGACGGGCCGGAAAACATCCCAAGCCACCCCGCCGATGCCAGTAGCCGCATCGACCTCGGCGTTGAAGAACTCGACCATAACTTGAAAATAACGCCGCGGGCTAGGCGATACGATCAGCGTCCCCGATCCTTGCACCTGAAGTTGGTCTGGGGCGACAATGCCCTCGGGCGAATAGGGGGGGGACCAAGGGCTCCAATTGGTGAGGTCTTGGCGAATTACTGATTTTTGGTCGCTCGCCAGCTTGTTGTAGTCCGCCTCGTCGAGGGTGATCTGGGCCCGCTGTACAAAAGGCAACTGGCCAAACGTCAAAAGTGCCTCGCGCCCGTCCATCTCTTCGTTGTCGAGGACATTGGCGATCAGGCTGTTGAGTTCGCTGTCCTCTACGTCTTCGGCTTTCTTCCAAGGCGCGTCAATGGGGATGTCGAAAACGGTATCGCCCCGCTGTTCAACGCGGCCAGAGGATTGCTTGCCGACTCGCGTGAACTCGACCGGCTGGGGATCGTCCCCGGTGCGGGTGCGGACCTGCACCCTAGAGCGGGTTGGATCGCCCACCTGCTCCTCAACCCAGCGCAAACGGCCCAAAAGCGCCCGGTCGCCAAAGTCGAATACGTTGGAAATGTACACGGCCTGCGGCACAAAGCCCTCGCTGAACACTTGGAACTCGGCGATCTCAAAGTCCGCGGCCGTCAGGGATTTGAGCCGCAAAAAGCGCACGAAGCGGGTGGGGATTCGCACATCTACCACCGCTTCTTGGTTCTGCCCCTCAAAGGCGACGGTCTCCCAAATCAGACTGCCCTCGCGGCGCGATTCGGGTTGGCCGTCATTGACGAAAATTTCGTAGCCCTTCAAAAAGTCGTCTTGGGACTGGAAATCGGGGGCCGGAAAGGCCGGGTCGGCGTTGCGCGGAAAAAACTTGAACCGATTGACGCCAAAGATGGCCCCCAAATCGAATTCGATGAGCAAGCCAAAGGCCCCGGTGCCCCCCGTGCCCGAGGATTTTACCGCCAAGGCGGTATTTCCGTCGTCGTCGAACATCTGGGGGAAGTCGGCTTCGAGAAAGCGGAAGGAGGGGATGGGCGTGATGACGCTGCCGCCGCGCTCCTTAGAATTGACGCCGATCAATATGTTGTCGGTCGTATCGGCCTGCTGCGGAAAGATCCAATGGGCGCGCTCAAAAGGAGCAAAGTCAATGACGCCGCCGGGCGCGTTGGACTTATCGACAGTGGCCGGGTCGAGGATCACCGTGGCCGGAATCTCTCCGCCGCCACTCTCCCAAGATAACCCACCCTCGCCCCCCAGTTGGACGACCTCCAGTTGGGCACCAACTGGTGCTTGGGCACTCAATCCTCCGAGGACTGAGAACAGGAGAAGCACCCTCAGCGCGTTAGTGCGGTCCTTTCGACCCGTCTGGGAATGGAGCATGGCTGACCTATCTTCTGACTCGACTTCTCTAGGGCAAGGCAAGTAACTGTATAAAATACGAAAGGACACAGCAACCAAAATCCAGCAACGCATCCCAGCTAAGGTCGGTTGGCTTCAATCTGGATCTCGCCCGTAAACCCACCGGCGATCAAACGCTCCGCTATGGCCTTGGCCGCGGTGCTCGGCAGGTTCTTATTGGCCCTAATGCCCAGCCGACCGCCTACTTTTTCTAGCCTTGCCAAGCCCGCCAAACTCTGCAATTTCTCGTTAGATTGGACCAGTAAATGGCCTTCAATGGTCTTGAGACGGCGCAACCCAACCAGATCGGTCAGAGCGCCGTTGCCGAAGATGGATAGGACCCCCCGTATCCGGCTTAGGCGGTGCAGCCCTTCCAAACTGACCAGCACCCCATTATCGACGATCAGCAAGTCCCCGCCGACGTACTCTAGACGGCGCAGACCCGCCAAACTTTGCAGGGCGCTATTGCCGATGATCAAGAGAAGTCCCTCAATGCGGGCCAAGCGGGCCAAACCCTTGAGATCGGGCAGGACGCTGTTGGCCTGCAGCAGCAAATCGCCCCCAATGCTCTGGCACCCGGCCAAGCCCGCCAAAGATACCAGCGCATCGTTTTGCTCAACTCTCAGACTACCCCCAATCTGACTCAGGCCGGCCAAGCCGGCCAAGCGCTCCAGACGGGCGTTGCCGACTACCAATACATTGCCAGCGACGCGCTCGAGTTGCGCTAGGCCCGCTAGCTCGACCAAGGCTCTATTGCTCTTGATCCGCAAAAAACCGCCCACGTCCTCTAACCGCCGCAGTCCCCCCAACGTTTGCAACGCCCGATTGCGCTCTATGGCCAGCCCGCCCTTTAGGCGTTTGAGTCCCGCCAAGCCCACCAGACTTCTCAGCACCCCATTGCCGACGACGAGTACCTGCCCCTCTATCGTCTCCAACTGTTCCAGCCCCTCAATGCGAGCGAGGCGGCGATTGAATTGAATTCTGAGAGACCCGCCAATACGACCAACCCGGCGCAACCCCCTCACGCCGACCAAGGCATCGTTGCGCTCGACTATTAAGCTACCCCCCAATTCCTCCAGAGACCGCAACCCCTCCAAGTCTAAGAGTTTGGGGTTGCGCCGGATCCTCAGACTGCCCCCAATTCGCTTTACGTGGTGCAGGCCCGCCAAACTTTCCAACGAATCACTCTGCTCAATGCTCAGATCGCCTCCTATGTACTCTAGCTGCTCCAACCCGTGCAGCGTTTTCAGTTGGTCGCTCTGCACGAGCAAATGCCCTTCGACAGACCGGGCCGTCAAGGCGCGTAGGTCGGCGGCTGAGTCAATGACAAACCCTTCTGACTCAGCCGCTTTTATCGGGCCAACACTCCAACCCAACACCCCCATCAGCGGTACGAGCAGAGCACTATAACCCATCGTGCGGTCCCTCCGGGCTAGCGGCCAAAAGCTAGGAACGCAAAGTCAGCGAGTAGGTTGGACTACCCGTACAATCTGATCGGCGTCAATAGCGGCCAACGTCTGGACTTGGCCGTCGGGCCAGCGAATCGTCACATCCGCCTTCGTCGCCCGACCGAGGCCAAAATGGAGGCGGGGGTCGTGGCCGGATAGATAACTTCCCCCGGACTGGCGCTCCCGGACCTGACGCGCACCGCCAGCAATAACGGTGACGCGGGCACCGAGAGCATCCCGCTGGCGGGCACCGACCAAGAGGAGTTCGATCCAGTGCTGGCGATTGCCCCCGTCGTTGCGCAACAGGCGCGGCCGGCCAGCCACGGTGGTCGCCAGTAGATCCAAGTCGCCGTCGTTGTCCCAATCGGCCGCGGCCGCGCCGCGAACCGCGCTCGCAACGACAAAGTCGGCGCCTAATTGGTCGGAGACCTCTTCAAAATGGGCACCGTCTTGGTTGCGCAACATGAGGTCGGGCTGGGCGTAGCGGAGGTCGGCGTCGAGTTGCTCGATGTTATCCACCACGTGCCCGTTGCCGACAAATAAATCGAGGTCGCCGTCGTTGTCGTAGTCCATAAATTTGGTTCCGAACCCCAAGGGCAGATAACTGGGGGCCCCCAAGCCGAGATGAGCGGTAAAATCGGCAAAGCACCCCCGGCCATCGTTCCAGTAGAGGGTGTTGGTTTCGCGCGAGTAATTGGTTACGAACAAATCGGCGTACCCGTCGTTGTCGAAATCGCCGAAATCCACCCCCATACCGGCTTCGACGTGCCCATCTTCATTGTATTGCACCCCGGCTCGCAGGCCGCTCTCGACAAAGTGCCCCCCTCGGTTTTCGTAGAGAAAATTCGGCGTGCCGTCATTGGCCACGTAAATATCCGTATCGCCGTCCAAGTCGCTGTCTGCAAAGGCCACGCCCAGCCCCCGTCCCACCGCATGGATGCCCATTCTCTTGGTCGCATCGACAAAGCGCCTCTCATCGTTGCGATAGAGCACATCCCCAATGGGCGCGTAGGTACTCGGCTCGCAGTAAAAGCGCGTCGCGCCCCGCTTGCACTGGATATTGCCCTGCAAGCTGAAATGCACATAGTTGACCACAAAGAGGTCCAAATCCCCGTCGTTGTCGAAGTCCAAAAATCCGGTGCTGGTGCCCCAGCGCCCGTCGCCCACACCGGCTGCTTGGGTGACGTCCGCAAAGCGCCCCCCGCCGTCGTTGCTCAACAGCACATTGGGGCCGAAGTTGGTCGCGTAGAGATCTTGATCCCCGTCGTTGTCGTAGTCGCCCGCGGCACATCCCATGCCGTAGCCCCGGTCGTCGGACCCGGACTCGACGCTGAGGTCGGCGAAGGTTCCATCGCCGGCATTGCGATAGAGGCGGTTGGTGGGAGGGGTTGGGGGAGCGGGTCCCGCAAGATGGGCACCATTGACTAGATAGAGGTCCTGCCAGCCATCTCCATCGGCGTCCAAGAATGCCGCGCCCGCGCCAAAGGTTTCGACATAGTAGTATTCGCCTTCGGCGCCGTTGTAGTGCTGGAAGTCAATCCCGGCTTCTTGGGCGACTTCCCGGTAGCGCACTTGTGCCTCTGCCGCGATGACACAAACGCACAAGATGGACAATCCTGCGTATTTTCTCATATACTAACGGATCGGTTAATTTGACCGGGCATTTAAGCGCATCAACAAACCGGGACACTCGTGCAATTGCACCTACAAAACGGGCGGTCAATGGCCGGCTTTCACCTGCCGTGCAAAAGGATCTCGTCTTGGTTTGGGGCGGCCCTTTGTCTCCTCGCCTGCGCCTGTAGTCCCAAGGAGCGCGATCCCTTGGTCCGTGCCGGGATGTACGCCTTTGCTCAGGAGCGCTACAGCGAAGCCATCGTCGCCTTGCACAAGGCGCTGGCCTCCCGCGCCGACGATTACGAGGTCCACCACTATCTCGCCCGCTCCTACCTCGCACTGGGCAAGTTCCCCCAAGCCCTGCGCGCAATCGAACACGCCATTGACCTAGCTCCGCAAAGGGCCAAGACGCGCGCCGAGTTGTACGAAGTCCTCGGCATCATCCACACGGCCCGCTACACCTCCAGAGCATACAGCCCCAACCAGCACCGCGATGTCGGAGCAGCGCGGGCCGCCTTTGAGCAAGCGACCGCACTCGACCCCCAGCGAGCTACGGCGTACTACAACTTGGGTTTACTGCACGGCTATCGCCAAGAGGTAGATCAGTCCCAAGTGGCTTACACTGCGGCCTTGGCGGCGGATTCCACCTTGGCACCGGCCTATAAGAAATTGGGCAAAATCCATCGGGAAAAGGGGTTTCCGCCCGAGGCGATTGCGGCCTTCAAAAGAGCGGTGCGCTTCGACCCGCAGGACGCCGAAGCGCACTTTCTCTTGGGACTGGCCCATCGCGATATGGGCGATAATGAGGCGGCTTTGCCGGCACTACTCAAGGCCACCGAACTCAACCCCGACTCGCCCAAGCTCCGCCTCAACCTCGGCAATATCTATCTCCGCCTCGGCCGCGGCGAAGAGGGCAAGCGGGAAATGGCGCGTTCCGAAAGCCTGCGCCAGCAGCATCGGGGGCTGCACTCCGAAATCTCCCCGCCAACGCACAAATCGCTCCCCATCGGCTCGGCGCGGGATCACTACAATATGGGCTTGAAACACCAGATGGTCGGCGAAACCGACCAAGCTTTGTTGGAGTTTCGCCGCGCGGTAGAAATCAAACCCGACCACAAAGACGCCCATATTGGCCTCGGCCTCCTCCTCGCCGAGCAAGGCCGGCACAAACTGGCGGCCCGGTATTTCCAGCGAGCCATTGAGCTAGATTCAGAAAATCCCGTTCTGTACGTGCATCTAGGCAATGCTCACTATCAGTCGGGATTACTCGAAAGGGCGGCCCAAACCTTTGCCAAGGCGGCCCAACTCGACACCTCCCTCGTCGAGCCTCCCTATGCGCTCGGCTTGGTCGCCGCCCAGAAACACCAATTCAAAGAAGCCGCGCGATTTTTTGCCCAAGCTGCGGCCCTCGCCCCCCAATACGCCAAAGCCTACTTCAACTTAGGGGTAGCTCATGCCCAGCTCGGAGACTTTGCTGCGGCCCGGACTGCCTACGAGCACTTTGTCGAGTTGGAGCCCGAGGATGGGCGCGGGCACCTCTACTTGGGCGATGCCTGCGCAGCACTCGGTCTGCGCGAGGAGAGTCAAAAGCATCGAGCGCGTGGTCAGCAGCTTTTAGAACGCGACGAGCGCTAGTAGGCCACAGCTAGGGTGCGGACCAATTCCTCCCGACGTAGCTCAGCACCCGACGTGTTGGCATCCAGCCGCAGGTGCATTGCGTACACACCCGGCGGCACGAGCGTTCCCTGTTCGTTCCTTCCGTCCCACCCCATTTCGTACATCCCCGAGGCAAAATCCCGCTGCTCGGCTAGCTGGCGCACCAAGCGTCCCTCCAAATCGTAGATCGTCGCCTCAACCCGCTGGCTGCCCTCCACCAACACCACTGAAAAGCGCAACGCCACCTCGTCGTTGACCCCATCCCCATTTGGCGTCAATACCGCTGGCTCGACCACCAAATCCGCAAAAATCGAGTGCCGCTGCGGCTGGCCCACCACCAATAGCCGATTGCTGCCGACAGCCTCCACAGCTTCCCCTGGATCGACGCGCTGCCAGATCCCCTCCCCATCTTCTCCTTGACGCAACTGCACTTTTAGCGGCCCACCGCGCGAAAACAGACGCCCCGCAAAGTCTATCCGCAACACCGCTACTTCGCTTCCCGGCTCCATCGGCGCAAAGGACAAATGCACTTGGTCTGCCGCAGCGGCCAGCACCTCGGCCACCAAGGGCGAAAAATCCTCCCCATCCGCGCTCCCCAACAACCCGTTATAGGTCAGCTCCATGCCCGCTGGTGCTTCCAACAACAACTCGTTGAACCCCCCATCCCCGGCGTCAAACTCGGGTCGCACATACACCGAAAAAGGGGCCTCAACCCCTAGCCGATCCACTCGACTGGGCGTTACCTCCGCCAAGAGCCGCCGCGCCACCGGCTCGGCAAAGTGCAGCCGCAGCCCCGACAAGCTCGCCGCCACCTCCGGTGCTACCGAGCGCAACGTCGCCCGCACCTTGAGAAACTCCCGCGGAGACGGCGAAGTAATGGGACTGCCTCCCGGCTCGACGTAGGGCACACTCCACGGCTCCCAGTCTGCGCCGGCGACTTCCTCGGACACAGTCTCGCCGCGAAAAATGCTCAATAGTTTGTTGTAGGCCGTTTCGGAGATTTCGGTCCCATCCTTTTTGAAGTAATGCACAATCTCGCCCAAAGTGTCGCCGGTGCGAGTCTGAAGCTGTACCTCGGTGCCGGGGGGCGTGTGGGCGTCCCACTCGAGGGAGACCAAATTGCGGCTGCCGCCCAACCGGATCAGGTCCGACTCGAGCTGCACCTCTGGCAAAAACCCCTCGCCAAAAAGCTGTATCTCGCTCAACCTGCTAGCACTCCGATTGGGAAGGCGCACATGTTCTACTTCGTACACCAAGCGAAAAAAGCGCCCCTTTATCGGGTCGAAGTCATTGCCATCGACGGTGAGGGCCCCCGCGACGCTCCGCTTTACTTGCTCGCGCCGCACGGCCGTATTCCACTTGAGGCCCCCATCTACTTCCCGCGAACCGTCCGAAAATTCCAAGCGATAGTTCCCAAGGGCGTACTCCGTGAAACTCATCCTGTGGCTGTGAATCCAGAAAAACGAGCCCAAGTCGATGAACAACTCGTCCTCCAACCGATTCTCGATGTTGAACAGGGACAGCCCCTCTACGCTGGTCACATTGCCGTCGATCATCAATTGGGGATTGATGCTGCCGGGCACCGTAGTAGAAATGGAGCCATTGCGCCGCAAGGCCCCACTGGCCAAGTCGTCGCCTTGGGTCCAGACTTCGAGTTCGGCCAACCGGGGCCGCTCGCGCCGAAAGTAGCGTATCGCTCCCCGCCGCTGGGCATCGAGAGCCTCGTACACGGCCTGTTTGACCACGATCTCCCGCCCGTTGACTTGGCGCTTGCTATATTCGACGATCCCCCGGTCCTCGGAGGGTAGCTGGTCGTACTCCTCTGGGGATACCTCTCGGCCGCGGCCAAAATCGCTGGCCTGCACCACCACTTGGACAAAGCGCCCTACCGCCCGACGCTGGTCGAGCCCCACTGGGTCGAGTTCGACCACAAAGGTTCGCTGGCTTTTGTTGGGCTTTAGCGTCTGTAGCACCGGAAAGAACTCGAGGCTCGACCCGCCGATTGCCTGTACTGGCTTCTGCCCGTCCGACACCAGAACATCAAATAAAAGAAAGGGATCGCCCATTCCCTCCTCGACAAATTTTAGCGCGATTTTGTTGATAAAGACAACCCGACCCAAATCCACGGTAAACCACCACTGCGACGACAGATCTACATTCTCATCGACCGGCTCGGGCTCCCAGTACGTGGTCAAATCGCCATCTAGGGCGGCGACGACCCCTGCGCGGTTGGAGCCCCCCTGAATGGCGTCGCGGAGGACGATGTCTTCAGGCTCTTTCTTGGAGAGGTAATCGGGAGGGTTAAAGCGCAAAAAATCGACGATATCCAGCGCGGCGTTGGTGTTTTTGCGGACGCGCTTGGGCCGCACCTCTCCGAGTGGGGAAATCTGGATCGTACCGGGCGCAAATTCCCAGCGGCCCCAGTGGTCGGGTCCGACGACGACTTGGTTCGCACTGCGGTTGATCCGATGGCCTGCCTGAGCCTGCAAATTTTCGGCCCCATTCAACCAAAGCACTGCGCTGACCACTACAAATCGCGCGAAGAGTTTCGCGTGGATATTCATCGGCGGCACCTTTCAAAACCGTGGAGAATCCGAGTTTTAAGGGTCCATCTTTGGGAAAATCTAACGCCCCTTTGGTCGAGGAACAACATTATGAGTATCCTATGAGGGCGCATAGAGGACTTGACAAATCAGAGGAAGGGACGCGATGAAACTGAATTGGCGGGCAATTGACCGCTGGATTTTTGGCGAGGCTTGGACCGGCTCGCAGATCGGCGAGCACACGGAGGTATTGTGCGAGCAGATCGGGCCGCGCTGGGCTTCTTCGGCGGGGGAGTGCCAAGCGGTGGAGTACCTGCGGGAGCAATTTGCACAGGTGGGACTGGCCGACGCGGCGTTGGAGAAGTTCGCGCTGAATACCTGGGCGTACAAGCGGGCCGAGGCAACGGTGGGGGAGATGGCGATGGACCTCTTGCCCTATAATCGCTGTCCGCCGTGCGACCTCGAAGCCCCGATCGTCAATGCCGGATATGGTGCGGAACACGACATCGACAGGGTGCGCGGCCAGCTCAAAGGGAGCATCGCCGTGATGCACCTAGCGCTGGAGCCTTTTACCGCGCCCTCTCCGCCCAATGTGCGGCTCGCAGCACTAGGCGATGCCGGCGCAGTGGCGGTGGTGGCAATTGATCCAAAGGACGGGCGGCGGGTGGAGTACCACAATGGAGGAGATTGGCGCGAGCCGGAGACCGCCGAGCTGCCCATTCCGGCGGTGGCAACCTCGCGGGAACACGGGGTGCTGTTGCAGAAGTGGGCCAGCGAGGACGAGCGGCTCAAACTGGTCGTTGAGAGCCGGTTTTACCAAGCATCGGCGCACAATGTGGTTGCCTCGATTCCCGGGGCGCGGTGGCCCGAGGAGCGGCTGGTGTTGGGCGGGCACCACGACACGGTGTACGGCGCGCCAGGGGGCAACGACAATGCTTCCGGGACCATTGCGGTGCTGGAGGCGGCGCGAGTACTGGCCGGGCTAAAATCAGCATTGGGAGTCGAGCCGGGGATGAGCCTGTGCTTTGCGACGTACAGTGCTGAGGAGCAGACGTTCCAAGGGTCGAGCGAGTACGTGCGGCAACACTGCGTCGAAAAGCCGCGGCTGGCGATCAATCTCGACGAGTTATCTACCGGGCCGATCAAGGGAGTGGTGCTGGCGTTTGGGCATTTGCGCGGCTTGGTGCAAACGCAACTCGATGCGATGGGCGATGGCTTAAAATGTCACGTAATGTCCCAACTCGACGCGACTTCAGACCATTTTCCCTTTTTGCGCGAGGGCATTGACGCGGCGCATCTGTGGCGCTGGCGCTTTAGCGGCCGCCATGCCGATTCCAATTACCACCACGAGCCAGCCGACACCGCCGACAAACTCAACGTGCGGGAATTAAAAGAATACGTCGGGCAGCTAGCGCGGCTGTTGTTGCGACTGTCGCACGTAGCACCCGAGGAGTGGCCGGAGAATCCAGTGACCAAGGAGGCGGTACGCGCACGGCTGGCGGCCGAGCGGGGGACGGTGGTGCGGGTGTTTTAGGCGGGTGCCGCCGTATGCTCTATGGGATAGGAGGGGCCGTCGTTCACTGCCGGCTGCGCTGGTCCTCGTAAATTTCTACTTGATCCTGTATCGTCTGCATTACAAGGGGGTGAAAAGACCTTCTTAAAAATGCTTGCCGGGTACGTATTGATCAATAAAAATTGAGAGCGGCCCATCAAGACCAAACGTAGATCTCGTCGTCGTCCGGGGACATGGCAAAGAAGATGGCCAGCACCGCCCGGGGCTGGTCGCCGACGATGGCGGGCACCTCGTGGATGTTTTCGCTAAAGAAAAAATAGAGGTCCCCGGGTTCGAGCTGGACCTGGACGCGCTCGATCCCCTCGCGGGCGACGTAGGCAGCAAATTGCTCGCGTCCCAGATGCTCTGCAAGCGCGGGGCGGAAGGGACAATTGTACAGATACGGCTCACCGGTGCCGCCTTCTTTGGTGCTGTTCTGAAAGCAAAGTATCCCAGCAAACTGGTATTTGAAGCGCGCAATTTGGTACTCGAAAGCCCGAGTGCGCTTGGCGACCGAATCGTAGTGCGGGCCGTGCCCGGTTTCCCGGTGATAGACGCGGAAGATGGCCGGGCCGTAGAGGCGACCGTCCGGCTCACGCGCGGTCTTGACCGCTTTGCCGGGCGCTAGCTGGGCGAGGGCGTCGTACAGGGTGCGGACCGGATCGTCATAGCCGTCGAAGAGGGCCTCAAACAACGCCAGCGTCGCTGCGGAGTGGGCGTGGAATTGGTCGCGGTCGCGGTGGTGGTGGCCAAAACTAGTACCAATATCGACGCGACGCGCTTGGCCGTCGCCTATCTCGTGGGGGTCGTAGAGCAGGCTGCGCTCGTAGAAGCGCCGCAGCAGCGCCCGGCAATGGGCGGGGTTGTAGTGCTGGCGCAGCACAAAGGCCGGCACCTCGCCGCGCGCTAGGGCCATCAGCGGCTCGGGATACTGGGCGAGGATTTGCTCAATCGGGGCTTCGACCGGGGTCCAAGGCGTGGAAGTCATAGCGGCAAATTTAAGTGCCGCGTCGGGCTGTGTCCACGCGCCACCTACTGATCTTCCGCGGCGAGCGTCTCAATATCAAACGGAACCGGTTGGCGTCGGCGCGGCCCTTTTCTATTTTGCCGATCTATAATCTATACGCGCTATACGCGAGGAGGACTGCCGATGCTGACGCCCCAACAAAAAGAGCACTTTGACGTCTTTGGCTTTTTCTGTCTGCGCCAAGCGTTTTCCCCAGACGAGATGGCCGAGATTACCCAAGCCGCCGACCAAGTGTGGCACGAGGCTCGGGGCGGCCAACACCAGGGCCTTGCGCCTTTTGCCGAGCGAAACCCCCGGCTTTTGGACTTAGCCGAGGACGACCGCATTCTCCAAGTAGTAGCCGACCTCTTAGGACCCGATTTCCTGTGGTCGGGATCGGAAGGCAACAAAGAGGGGCATACTGAGACGGGCGAGCACAATTGGCACGCGGACCGGCCGGGGGCCGCAGAGACCGAGTATCGGCGGCTCAAGGTGATGCTCTACCTGACGCCCACCACCAAAGAGCAGGGCGCGCTGCGGGTGATCCCCGGTTCGCACCGCATGCCCTTCCACGAGTGGTTGTGGCCCTTACAGGCCCACCACTTCAAGGACGGCACGATCGGCGACAGCTTTGGGGCGAGGGGCGAGGACATCCCTTCCTGCGCGGTGGAGACCATGCCCGGCGACGTGGTCTTTTTTCACCACAGCCTCTTTCACGCGGCCTACGGCAAGTTTCCCGAGCGGCGCTACGTTGCCTTCAAGTTCGTCACCCGGCCCGACACCGAGGCCAAGCTGCGGTCCATGCAGCACTACGCAGCCTACGCCTTCGACGTCGATCCGGTGCTCTTAGCAAGGCCCCGGCTGCGGCCCATTGCAGAGGACCTGATCGCATTGGGGCAGCAGGCGAGGGCTTTAACAGGTCGATAGAGGCATCTTAGAAGCGGTCTGACCCCCCCACCAAGCCGCCTCAAGCGTCGTCAAGCGACCTGCGCCTCGGCGTTTTTCATCGGGCGAGATGCTCGTGATCCGGGGCCTTTTTCTGCACGCAAGGGGTGACGCCCGGAATTTTCAGACCGCTTCTAAGGCGTTGACAGAGTTCTCCCGTTCCGCTAGCTTCGGATTCGTCCTTTAAGTCCGTTCACTGCCAACGCAACCCAATGTATCAATTAGGGGACTGGGGAATTCGCCTTCCCAACAAAGTGAAGTGAGAGAAAGCATCATGGACGCGAGTCAGTCAGAGCTTGACTTTGGCATGAGCGAGAGCAGGACGCCATCTGGCCGGAAAAGCCCAGATGGAAATGCCACGACAAACCTAGTCTTTTCCGCTCACGTCGGGAATAACGCAAATGTGTTCCCGGCTATTTTAGGGCTGCACATTGAGGAGGGGGCCAAAATTGCCGATGTGACATTTGGCAAGGGCGTCTTTTGGCGCCACATCGACACCTCAAAGTACGACTTGCATCCGTCAGATATCGCCGATGGCACAGACTGTCGCAATCTCCCATATAAAAGTGAGTCATTCGATGCACTCGTCCTCGACCCGCCCTACATGGAAGGGTTCTTCCGCAGCGGAAACGCGATCAAAGCAGGCGCGGGGACACACAATGCCTTTAGAGACCACTATTCCAACGGACACGAGGCACCGAGGCGCGGCGGCGGGAGGTGGCATGCTGCGGTTGTAGAACTCTATGAGGACAGCGGTCGCGAGGCCCACCGAGTGTTGCGCGACCGAGGCGTATTGATCGTAAAGTGTCAAGATGAGGTCAGCGCGAACCGCCAGAACCTGACCCACGTTGAGATCATCAATACCTATGCCGAACTTGGCTTCTTTTGTAAAGATCTATTCGTTGTCGTTCGCCCAAACAAACCTGGAATGAGTCGCGTTCTCAAACAGGTCCACGCGAGAAAGAACCATTCCTACTTTCTTGTATTCGTAAAAGTCCCCAAAGGAAAGACCGCGGATCAGATGCGCTTCTGAATGATCTCATTCATAAGCGTGAAAGGCTCGTCGCTGAATGGTGGTCTCGGGGGCCAGTGGACGGTTACAAGGGTCGCCAAAAGGTGCTGGCGTTGATATGGAGTGTACTTCCGATAACTAGATGTGGGAAGGTCAGCGTTCTTGGCGAAGACAAACCACCACTTTTCTTCAAACGCAAATACGTTGACCGCGAGAATATCGAACTCCCCCTTTAGCAGACACGTTGTCGTTACGCGGCTGTTGTCTGGAAGCACTACCTCCCGGCGATCACTTGCATCGACTTGGGCCTTGCCTATCCATCCTTCTTGGGTCTTCTCGATCATCGCGCTCTGTAGTGATTTCGATTCAAAGATGAACTCCTGTCCCTTGTACCGGATAACTCGGTCGCCCTTCTTCTTCCTATCGTGGTCATCGTATTTGGTAACCTCTGAAACGTTGTCGCCCGAGAGCCAGAGCTTTTCGAGCTTGAGTTCTGCCAAGTACCCCAGAATCATGCCGCGGAGACTAGGGTTGTCCTCTACTAGCTCCGTAAGCTCCTCTGGGCTGATATCCCATCTGTCGAGAATCGTTGCGGGCATATTGTCGCCTCTCAAGCCTTCTATGCAGTTATGAGCTTACGGGGAATTTGTGTCCCCAAGGCAGCCCAAAACCACATTCCCCTATACCGAAGGCAACTTCGGCACGACTTGGTTGGCGAGCAGGTCCATTGAGCGCTCCCATAGCGGCCGGTCGTCCCAGTCGTGGGCGATCATCAGCAGCGTGTCAAACCCCCCGGTCGTCTCCCACAAACCCGCTAGCTGATCTACGCACGACTTCGCGTCGCCTATTATGCACAGGTTCTCAATCAGATACTCGGGCGTGACCTGCTCGTCGGGGACTTCCGGGTCGTGCTTTGTAATGTGG
The DNA here is from genome assembly GCA_958295495.1 of uncultured Latescibacterota bacterium. Lineage (GTDB taxonomy): Bacteria > Latescibacterota > UBA2968 > UBA8231 > UBA8231. The sequence continues at coordinate 2,359,319 of OY282352.1, read as the reverse complement.
AGCATTTTGGCACCGCTGAGTACGGCAATCAGGTATTCAAAGGCGCGGTTGAAAGCACTCTTCTCGTCGAGGGCGTAGTCCCAAGCGCGCGCTGCTTCATCGGCCACGAGGATGCTGCGCGAGATGCGCCAGCGGGTGCGCTCGGGCGCGGGCAGACCGGCCTCGGTGGCCCCGGCACTATAGGTCTGCCAGTGCTGGGTCAAAGTCGAAGCAGCGACGAGGTTCGTGCTGATGGGCAGATAGCCCCGCTGGCCGGCCATGGTCGCGGCCATGGAGTCGCCTCTTATCACGCTCATGCCAATGGGCGGGTGCGGCTGCTGGTAGGGCTTGAGCAGTTGGCCGATGCCGAGCTCGGGCTGTGGCTCCTCAATTTTGATGCGGTAAAAATCCCCGGCAAAGTCAAAAGGGGCCTCCGCCTGCCAGAGCTTGAGGACCATGTCGATGCTCTCGACGGTCATCAGCCCTTGCGTCTTGGGATCGGGCAGGTCAAAAAGGCCCCAGTCGGTAGCGACGCCACCTTGGCCAAAGCCGCAGTTGAAGCGGCCCTTGGACAGGTGGTCGAGAAAGGCCAGCCGCACCGCGACATTGACCGGGTGGTGCTGCGGCATGATGGAGACGCCAGTACCCAAGCGGATGTTTTGCGTCAGGGGCAGAACGTGGGCGATGAAGAGGTCGTTGGACGGAATCGGCTCCCACGCGACGGTGTGATGCTGGCCGATCCAAGCCTCGGTGAAGCCGAGCCGATCGGCGCGGACGACGAACTCGACGTCTTCGGCAAAACATTCAGTGCGGTCCTTTTCCGGCGGATGCAAGGGCATCATAAAGGTGCCGAGTTTCATGGTAATCCTCCTCTACGGGGAATGTAGTGTGCAGCGTTCTCGCTGGTTCAGTATCCCAACTCCCGCTCCATTTCTCCAACCACATCCGCGATCACCTGCACCACTTCCTCGACCTGTTCTTCGCCAATGGTAAAGGGGGGGCTGATGGCAATGTGGTCGCCACTGACGCCGTCGATCAACCCGGGCGACCCAGGCATGATGAGCACGCCTTTGGCAAAGGCGCGGTTGACGACTGCGGCGGACACGCCCTGAGCGGGGTCAAAGGGCGCGTGGGTCGCCTTTGCCTTTGCGAACTCCACGCCGATGAGCAGGCCCTTGCCGCGCACCGCGCTGACCATGGGCGAGTCCGCTAAGAACTGCATCTTCTCCAGCATCAGGTCGCCCATCTGCGCGCAGCGAGCGACTAGATCGCGGTCCTCGATGTAGTCCTGCACGGCGAGGGCGACAGCGCAGGAGAGCGGATTGCCGCCATAGGTGTGGCCGTGGACATAGTGGTTTTGCCTTTTGTAGATCCCGTCGTAGATCTCGTCGCGGACCAGAGTGGCAGCAATGGGCGTGTACCCGCTGCTGAGGCCCTTGCCGGTGGCGAGGATGTCTGGAATGGCGTCCCAGTGCTCAATGCCGAAGTTGAGACCCGTGCGTCCGTAGGCGGTGACGACTTCGTCGATGATCATCAGGATGTTGTAGCGGTCGCAGATCGCGCGGATGGCGGGGAAGTAGTCGGGCGGCGGCATCAGGCCGCAGCAAGAAGTGCCCGAGATCGGCTCGGCGATGAAGGCGGCGATGTACTCGCTGCCCTCCTGTTTGATGACCCGCTCCAGCTCTTCGGCGCAGGCCAGCGTACAGGCGGGTCGGTCCCGACAGTATGGGCAGTGATCTGGGTGGGGGAAGGTGATGTGCGGGAAGTCGAGCAGGTAGGGCACGTAGTCTTCGCGCCAAGTGGAGCGGCCCGACATGGAAAGCGCGCCGATGGTGTTGCCGTGCCAGCTCTGCCAGCGGGTGATGACTTTGTACTTCTTCGAGTTGCCGGTCTCGACGTGGTACTTGCGGGCGATCTTGAGCGCGGCCTCGGTGGCTTCGGACCCGCCGGAGACGAAGAAGACGCGGTTGAGGTCGCCGGGGGCCATGGCGGCGATTTTGGCGGCGAGGTCGATTTGTGGTTGGGTGAGGAAGCGGGCGTAGGTAAAGCAAACCTTGTTCGCCTGCTCCTGCATGACCGCAGCTATTTCCGGGACGCCGTGGCCGATGGAAACCACGTGGACGCCAGCGCAAGCATCGAGGTAGGCGCGGCCGTCTTCGGCGTAGAGATAGCAGTCTTTGCCGTGGGAAATCTGCGGCCAGTTGTCGGTAATGACGCGGTGAAAAATGCGGTCGGTGGTCATGGAGCTGTCCTTTGTATGTAGTAATGGCGAGGCCCTGAAGATACAAAGTCCCAAGAGGCAGGCATAGGGCGCGGCCGATTTGGGCGCGTTGCAAGGGTGCAACTCGCTCCATATCTCGATATGTTTCTCTACCAGCCACCCGACGCGAGATAACAAGCAGGTGAGATTGAAAAAAAAATTCAGGCGAGTGCTGGCGGCGTGGCTGCTATTGGCAGGGACCGCACAGGCGGCGACCCTGAGCGGCTTTGTCACCGATGCCGACAACGGCGAAGCCCTGACCTTCGCCGCTGTCGCGGTGGAAGGTCCTCGGCTCGGGGCGGTCAGCAACAGCAGCGGCTACTACGCAATCAAGCAAGTGCCGGCTGGTACGCACGTGGTGAGCGCGTCGCACCCAAGCTACCAGACCCGGCGGGACACGCTGCGCTTTGACGCCGGCGAGGCCGAGCGGCTCAACTTGGCGCTGGTGCCCAAGCCGGTGAACACGGGCGAACAGGTCTCGGTGGAGGCCGAGCGCATCAGCCTCCGCGCCAAGCCGTTGCAGCAGTTGCCCGCCCTTGGCGAGGCCGATCTCTTGCGCGGCTTACAGCTATTGCCGGGCATCCAAGCGGTCTCGGATATCAGCAGCGGCTTGTACGTGCGCGGCGGCGGTCCCGATCAGACGGCCATCCTCCTCGACGACATTCCGCTGTACAATCCTTCCCATCTCTTCGGCCTCTTCTCGACCTTTAATCCAGATGCCATCGAGGAGGTCAATCTGTACAAGGGAGCCTACCCGGCTGCGTACGGCCGCACGCTCGGGGCGGTGCTCGACGTGAGCAACCGCGAGGGCAACCGCAAGCGAACCAGCGGGCGCGGCGGCGTGAGTCTAATTTCGGGGCGCTTGCTCACCGAGGGACCAATCGGACGGGGATCGTGGATGCTGGCCGGCCGCCGCACCTATTTGGACGGCGTGCTCAGCGCCATTCGCTCCCGTGGGGTGGACATCCCCTTGAACTATTACTTCTACGACTTCAACGGCAAAGTCAACCAGCGGTGGGGCGACGACACCTTTGCGGTGAGCACGTACTGGGGCCAAGACGACCTGCGGTTTGACCTAGACGACGAAGAGTCTTTCGTCGCCATACACTGGGGCAACCGCGCCCTGACAGCGCGCTGGACGCGCGCGATCTCCCCGACCCTGTTCGGTCACTTCATGGCCGCTGGCTCGTCGTCCGAAAGCATCGTCGCGCTCCGTTTCCTCGACGCGCCCGTCCGCATCGCCAATAGCATCCGCGATTGGTCGCTCAAAGGAGACTTGGATTACTTCGCCAACCGCGATCACGCGCTTTCTTTGGGCTTCTTGGCCACCTTGTTCGAGTTTCATTTTGCTCGCTCTTTCAACGAGGGGAATCAGTTCGACTTGCGCCAAGAGGCGATGATGTTGGAAGGCTACGTGCAGGACGAGTGGCAGCCGGGGCCGACCACGCGAGTGCAGCTAGGCGGGCGGGGGACGTACTTCAGTGCAGGGTGCTGTCCGTCCTCCGAACGGGGGACGCACCGCTGGCATTTCGCCCCGCGGCTAGCCCTGAGCCAAGCGTTGAGCGACAAAGTCCGGGTCAAAGCCGCCGGCGGGGTGTATCGCCAACACCTGCAACTGATCGCCACCGAAGCCTTCAGCGGCGGCGATTTCTGGGTGCCGCTCGACAGCACTGTCGAGCCGGGGCGCTCCTATCAGGCCGTCACCGGCATCGAGTGGACCCCTTCGCAGCGCTACCAGCTTTCCGTGGAGGCCTATTACGCGGACCTCGCCAACCTAGTGACGGTGGATACCGAAATGCCTGATGACAACGAGGTGCTGTCCGTCCCCCGAACGGAGGACGCCACGCATTCGGACGCGGTGTTCAACAGCGGCGGCACGGGCTGGGCGAGCGGGCTAGAGGTATTTTGGCAGCGGCGCAGCGGCGCGCTCACCGGCTGGGTCGGCTACGCGCTGAGTTGGACGCGGCGGACGTTTCCCGAACTCAATGCCGGCCGGTCTTTTCCCCCCAAGCACGACCGCCGCCACGACCTGTCTTTTGTCGCCTCCTACAAGGTGGGTGCATGGCGGCTCGGTGCGAGCTTGGCGTACGCCACCGGGCAGGCATTTACGCCACCCTCCGCGTCACCTGCCCAGCGCAACAGCGCCCGCCTGCGGCCCTATCACCGCCTCGACGTCAGCACCAGCCGGTCGTTCGAGCTGTGGGGAGCCGACAGCGAGTTCTACGTGCAGATATTCAACGTGTACAGCCGCCGCAACGAGTGGTTTGTGCAGCTTGATTCGGTCGAACCCGAAGTCGATCCACGAAAGATCAAACAATTGCCCATAATTCCCACGCTGGGCTTCAACTTTGCTTTTTAGAATCGAGATTAGTCTTGGTAGCGATTTTGCCACTCTTAGGTGTTATATAGCAATCCGACATCATTCAAGCCTGGATGTCACGCCTAAAGGCGCGGTGAAGCCCGCTTTCGCGGGAATGACTTCTTAATAGGCAGAAAAGACCGTGCCGATGAACATTCCATGCTGTCAAGTCATTTAGGATTGCTATATAAGGGAGTCGCCACCAACGGCGGGCGGGGCTCCGACGCTAGCCTTTACAAAAGCCCAAGAGGCATGGGAATCGGCATCTTGCGGGCCGTTTTGCAAGGGTGCAACTCGCTCAATATATTTTTCTAAATCCCTATTTCAAACAGATTTGAGCAAATATGATGAAGATGAAGATTCGCAAGACCGCCCAGCATGGGCGGCGCGGTTTACGAGTGCTGGCGGCGGTGTGGCTGCTAGCGGCGGGCGCAGCGCAGGCGGCGACCCTGAGCGGCTTTATCACCGACGCCGATAACGGCGAAGCCCTGCCCTTGGCCTCTATTGTCCTGACGCAGGTACAGTTGGGCGCGATGGGCAATAGCAGCGGCTACTACGCCGTCAAAGAGGTACCAGCGGGAACATACGAGGTGGTGATCTCGCATGTGGGCTACAAAATCCGGCGCGACACCCTAACGTTCAGCGACCGAGACGTGCGCTTGGATGCGGCCTTGCAAGTCGAGTCGGTTGACCTAGAGGAAATTGTGGTCCAAGCCGAGCGCCGCGAAGAGCTGGAGCAGGCCACCCAGAGCAGTTTTATCGCCCTACAGGTCGAGTCGTTGCAGCAAATGCCGGCCATTGGCGAGGCCGATCTCCTCCGCAGCTTGCAACTGCTACCGGGCATCCAGTCGGCTTCGGATCTTAGCAGCGGCTTGTACGTGCGCGGCGGTGGCCCCGACCAGACGGCCATTCTGCTCGACCAGATTCCCCTGTACAATCCCTCCCACCTCTTCGGGTTCTTCTCGACCTTCAACCCAGACGCGATCAAGGACGTCCAGCTATACAAAGGAGCCTACCCTGCCCCGTACGGCCGCACCCTAGGCGCGGTGCTCGACGTGAGCAATCGCGAGGGCAACCGACAACGCGTCAGCGGTCGAGGGGGCGCGAGCCTGATTTCGGGCCGTTTGCTCGCCGAAGGGCCGGTGGGCCAAGGATCGTGGATGCTCGCCGGTCGCCGCACGTACCTAGAACCCGTGCTCAGCGCCATTCGCGCTCGCGGGGTGGACATCCCGTTGAACTATTACTTCTACGACTTCAACGGCAAGGCCAACCAGCGGCGGGGCGACGATACGTTTACGGTGAGCACGTACTGGGGCCGGGACCAACTGCGGGTGGACCTCGAAGAAGAGGAGGAAGAGTCCTTCATTGATATGAACTGGGGCAACCGCGCCCTGACCGCACGCTGGACGCGGGTCTTCTCGCCGGCCCTGTTCGGCCACTTCATGGCAGCCGGCTCGTCGTACGAAAGCGTCCTCTCGTTCAGTTTCTTCGACACCCCCTTCCGCATCGCCAACAGTATCCGCGATCTGTCGCTCAAGGGAGACATCGACTACTTCGCCAACAGTGACCACACCCTCTCCTTGGGCTTTTTGGCCACCCTATTCGAGTTCCGCTATACCCAGTCCTTCAACCAGCAGGATCAGTCCGACTTGCGCCAAGAGCCGGTGCTGATCTCGGCCTATATGCAGGACGAATGGCAGGCCGGGCCGCTCACGCGGCTGCGCCTCGGAGGACGGGGCACGTACTTTAGTGTAGGGGACCGCTTGCACTTCATGCCGCGGTTGTCCCTGAGCCGGGCGCTCACCGAAAAAGTCCGGCTCAAGGCCGCGGGCGGCATGTACCGCCAGTACCTGCAGCTCGTTACGACCGAAGTATTCAGCGGCGGCGATTTCTGGGTGCCGCTCGACAAAACCGTGGAGCCGGGCCGCTCGTACCAAGGCGTGGTGGGAACCGAGTGGACCCTGTCGCGGCACTACAAATTATCGGTGGAGGGGTACTACACGGACTTGGCCAATCTGGTGGTCCTCGACAACGCCGTGGCCGCGGATAGCGAGGATACGCGCTCGGATGACATATTCAAAAGCGGAGGCAGCGGCTGGGCCAGCGGAGTCGAGGTCTTTTTGCAGCGGCGCACCGGAGCGCTCACCGGCTGGGTGGGCTATACCCTCGGCTGGACGCGGCGCACCTTTCCCGAGCTGAACAGCGGGCTCGCCTTTCCCCCCAAGTACGACCGCCGCCACGACCTGTCTTTCGTGGTCTCGTACAAGGCGGGGAAATGGCGTCTAGGCTCAAACCTCGTGTACGCCACCGGGCAGGCCTTCACCCCGGCCTCGGCCCGCTATTCGCTGCGCGAGCCGACCACCGGGATGGTGAAAGACTACGTGCTGCCGGCCCGGCGCAACAGTGCCCGCCTGTTGCCCTACCATCGCCTCGATGCCAGCGCCAGCCGCGATCTTGGGATGTGGGGCCTCGACGCCGAGTTCTACTTGCAAATTTTCAATCTGTATAGCCGGCGCAACGAGTGGTTCGTGCAGTACGATGCGGACAATCCCGGCACCGAGCCGGAGGTGGTCAAGCAGTTGCCCATCATACCCACGCTGGGCTTCAATTTCGCGTTTTGAGGAGGAGATCATGCGCTATTTCTTTATCGCCCTGTCCCTAGCGGCCTGCGCGGCCGAACGCCAGCCGGGGGAATTCTTCGGCTCGGTGGATGCGGACAGCGAGTGGGTGGTGGACGGGGTGCTGCTGGTGGACCAACCCCTGCCGCCCATATTCGTGCGGCGCGTCCTACCCGCTGACCAGCCCTATCGACAGACTGCGGCCGGGGTGGCCGACGCCCGGGTGCAGGTCGCGCAAGGGGACCGGGTCTTTGAGTACGCGGCCGATGAGGATTGGCCCGGCCGCTATGTGCCCCCGCCAGAGGCGGCGCGGGTGGAGGCACAGACCGAGTACCGGCTGGAAGTGGAGGTGGCGGGAAAGAGGGTGCAGGCCCGCACGACTACGCCGGACCGAGTGCGGGTGCGGGAGACGGTGCTGGTGGACGAGGAGACGATGGAGGTCCTGCGCTCCCTCAAGACCTTTGCCGAGGCCGGGGACGGGGTGTACACCGCGCCGGAGAATCAGCTTGTTTATCTCGAGGACTTGCTCGAAATCCGCCTAGAGACCGTGGCGGTGGACGCGTACCAATTGGGCATGTTCGCCATGGAACCCAATTTGAAATCCGTTGACGACGATATACTGGACTTCTTCGACGAGGACGACCCCGAGACACTGCGCGCCAACCCGTCGCCGCCCCTAAACGTGAGCGATGGCATCGTGCGGATGCCGTGGCTCGCCGTGCTCTTTGAAGGGCGCACCTTGGTGAAGGTGTTTGCGCTCGACCACAACTGGTTCGAGTACGCCCGCTCCAGCCCCGACCTGCAGGAACAGGGGGGCTTGGGAGGGCTGGTCGGCGAAAATTTCGAGCGACCGTTCTTTGAGGTGGAAGGGGGCATCGGCCTGTTTGGTTCGGCGTCGGTGGATTCGGTGGGATTTTTCGTCGTGCCGCGACCGTGACGAGCCGGATCGTCTAATAAGAGACAACCGGCGCAAGCCTTGGCCAGACTGCAATCCCTAGACATATCGCAAGTTGGTATCTCCACGATCACGCTCAGCGAATTGGAGTACGGGGTCTCGAAGAGTTCGAAACCGGCGCAGAACAAGCAAGGACAAAACGCATGTGGACAGAAGCGCAAAAACAGGCATTTGCAGAGCGGGGGTACTTCATTGCCAGCGACGCCGTCAGCCCGGATATGGTGGAGGAACTGCGCCAAGCGGCCCGGCGCGTAAAGGCCCGAGTGCGCACCGGAGAACTGGACTTGTACACCGACTATCGGGGCGAGGGCGAGCCGTATCACGTCTCCGGCCTAATCGCGCCGCAATACGGCGAGCCTATTTTCGCCCAGTACTTGGTCTCAGAGCCTTTGCTCGCCTACGTCCGGGCGCAGATCGGCCGCGAGTTGTGCTTAGGTTCCCTCTCCATGTTTACCAACCCGCACGACCAAGTGTACAATGTGCCTTGGCACCGGGACGATGGCCTCGTGTTCGACAAGGACGAAGCCACCGAGCTGGCCTATTTGCAGGAGCCGCGCACCCAGTGCCGCTGGGAGCTGGCCCTCGAAGACGACTCGGCCCTTGGCGTAATTCCGGGCAGTCAGAATCGCTACCGCACCCAGCGGGAATTTGAGGCCATGAGCAACAGCCGGGCCGAGGACTTGCCGGGGGCCAAGACAATCCACTTGCGGGCCGGGGAGACCGTTTTCTGGAACGGCAACATTATTCACCGGGCCTGCCACCGACCAGAGCGCGAGCGGCTGACCTTGATCGCGGCCTATAAGGCATACCGCGCAGACGAGCCTTCGCAGGACGTGGGGCGTTTCCGGTTTCTACTCGACGAGGCGGTACGCGCCGGCTTGCCGACAGCCTTGCACGTCTATTACGACCGCTGGAAATCCCTCCAACGCGCCTAAAATTTACTCCTCGCCCGTCGGCTTCCTTCCCGCTAGGTCCCGATCCATCAGAAAAAGCCCGTCGCGGCTTTCGATAATCAGCTCCATATCGCTGACGATAGTGCGGACGATGGCTTCCTCCTCCACCTGCTCGTTGACAAACCACTGCATAAAAGTGTGCGTGGCGTGGTCGCGCTCGGCGAGGGCCTCATCTACTACCGCATAGATTTTCTTGCTCAAAGCCCGCTCGCCTTCCAAGGCGTATTTGAACGCGGCCAGCGGCGAGTCCCACTCGCTGTGCGGTGCGGCGAGGGCCTGCAAGCGCACGCGGCCATCGCGGTCGTTGATGAAGGCGTAGATCCTTTCCGCATGCATCAGCTCCTCTTGGTACTGGATCTTCATCCAGTGGGCAAAACCATTGAGCTCTAGGTCCTCAAAATAGGCCGCCATCGACAAATACGTATAGGCCGAGGAAAACTCGGAGTTGAGCTGATCGTTGAGGGCTTGCTGTATTTTTTCGCTAAGCATTGTCTGTTCCTTTCTCAGCGGTTTTCGGCCGCCTGTTTGAGTGCGCGGCTGCGCTCGTAGAATTCGGCCAGATCCATTTCCTTGAGGAAAACGAGGCCCCGCGTGGCGCGGATCAGGGGGCTAGGGTGTTCGTGGAACCACTCGTGGCCGAGGCAGGTTTTGATCTTCTGGTACTGATCAACCTGCACCTGCTGAGCCAACTCGGAGAAGGGGCCATCGTGTTCGTAACTGGGAAACGAGGCGTCGCGCTGGGAGACAAAGGTGTTCATAAAAGCGCTGTGCATGACCGAGAACATGTTGAGCGAAACCGGCACGAAAATGTCGGCCTCGCTGGGGTCAAAGCGGTACCACACGTTGCGGTAGCCCCAGACCTTGATATCGGATCGCCCGCTGTGCCGCTCGTAGCGGTGGAGGGCCTCGGTGATCACCTGTAGCACCTTGTAGTGGGTGTCCGGCCCGCTGGCCTCCGGGTCTAGGGCTACGCCGACCACGTCGGGCGCTACTTGCTCGAGGAGGTCGAGTACGGGCGGCACATCGCCTTCGAGCGTCGGCTCTTGGGTGAAGATGTCGCCGGTGTAAAAGCCAAGGCTCAGGTGCTTGACATTGGCGCAGTCCCAGCCAAAATACCCCCAGAGGCACTCGGCCTCCCACTCGCGGCATCTGCTTTTGAGCATCTGTACCTCGGGCGCGTCCTTCTGGCCTGGGTAGTGGCTGGCGAAGTAGGCCTCTAATTCCGCCAACCGCGCCTCAATCCCCTCGCAGTCCTCAGCACCGTACAGCTCGACGAGGTTCCGCAAAAAGCGCCGCGCGGCCCCTTCGTCGCACAAGAGTGGGTCCGCCGCGGCGACCCCGTCGAGGTACTGCCAGACATCGCGGTTGCGGCCGTTCTCGTAGCTAGGGTCAAAGTAGCCCTCCGCCCACAGCGCAGCGCACTCAGTACTGGACAAGAAGCGCCGCAGCCGCTCGATATGGGCCTCGATAAAGCGGTTGGTCACCGCGGTGAAGCCGCCAGTAAAACAAGCGAAATAATGCACGTTGGTGGCGTCGCGCACATGGCGGACGATATAGGACAGATAGCCGAGCATTAGGTCGTCGTGGTGCGGCTCCGTGTGGAGGAAGCGCGTGCCGGAAAGGGTCTGGGAGCCTCGCTCAATTTTGCCTATCAATCGGTCGCGCACCATCTGCGTCAGTGCGGCGGCCCCCTCTGGGCGCTGGTGCAACAGCGCGGTGCCAAAGGCATCCTCGGCAAAGTCGCCCTCGGTCAGGTCAATGACCTTTTTGCCCAAGCCGCAGGCTAAGTCGATGACGATCTTTTCCACCATCTCGTCGTCCATGGCTACCCGCTGCTGCACGAGCACGAGCCGCCTAGCCCTGAGCGCTTTGGCCGCTCCCCAGGTGATGTAGAACCGCGCCATGGGTAGGCGGTGCAGGACCGTGGCTGGGTAGCGCACGTCTGGTGCTTGCTCGATCGCGGCGGCGACAATGCTGGCCTTGGTCTCGCCAGCGGCGATGATTAGGGCGCAGCAGTCGGGATTGCCGACGATCGTGCCCAAGCCGATGGTGATGACCAGCCGCTTGCGCGCCACCTCAATGCCGCCCAAGTCGCCAGCGGCCGCGGCCTGAGTTTCGTAGTTGATCCCCGTCAGTCTCGTCGTCGAAAAGTGGTCCGAGCCGCGCACGTTAAAGCCGATGTGTCCGTCCGGCCCAATGCCGCCCAAAAAGAAGCCAATGCCCCCGAGGGCGCGGATTTGCTCCTCGTACTCTTGGCACCACTGGTCAATCCTGCGCAATGCGTCCTGCTGCACTCGCTCAAGCGAGGTGCGAGCGGCCCGATAGCGCAGCGAGAGATCCACGGTGCCGTCTGGCCACACCTCGTTCAGAGTCTGGCCGGCCTTCAGGCCGATCTCGGCGCAATTGATCCGCAGGGCCTTGGCCGGGTCCAATCCAAAACCATTGATGTAGAAGCGGTTTACATAGCTGTAGAAACTGTTGTCCTGTCGAGGGTCAATCGGATAGAACTCGTCGATTTGCACAAAGTGCAGGCTGTGCAGGTCCGGCTTGCGTCCTAAGTCGATGCCGGCCTCTTCGAGTTGGGCGCGGACATCCGCCTCGTTCCAATGCCTCAGCAGCCGCTCGACCCAGCGGATAAAGTGCTCGGGAGTCTTGCCCGTCGGCAGCGAGATCACGCCGCCGGGATGGTCCTGGACCCATTCGACAAAGCGCATGGCCGCCAGCTTGCCCAGCGCCGGGAAGTGCTCAACCACGACGGTCTTGATGTGCTCAGTCGGAGGATATTGTGCTGCAAAGGGCGAGGTTTTTACGGCCCTGCTCTCGACCGCGGTCAGCTCTCCAGTATCGACCATCGCTTAGCTCCTCTCGCGGAGAGAATGCGGTAAAAAATGCCGGGCGGCCCTACCACAACACCACAAAGAGCAGCAAACTCGCCACCGCCAAATAAACTCCAATCCACACCCCCGGCCGCAAATACCACTTAGGACCATCCTCGCCAACCGCAAAGGGGTACTCCGGTCGAATCGGTGCTTCCATTAGCGTCTTCTGCAACCAAGTGCCTTCCAGCACCGCGAGCCGCCGGGCCATTAGCGGGCGCTGCGCGGCCGGATCCTCGTGGCGGACGTAAATCAGCCCGCGCAATTCTTCGTCGCGCACCGGACCGCGCCGACAGTCAATCAGCTTCGAGGCGACGCACATGCTTACCGCAGGCAGCACCAAATTCCAGAGGTAGGTCCACCACGTATTCTGGTACCACACCGGCAGCGACCACTCGTTGAAATCGGCCAAGATCGCCGACAGTCCGTAGCCAAGCCCCACCAGCAAGCCGACGATCCCGGTCTCGCGGTGTACTCGCGTGAAGACCCCCATCAAAATGACCGTCATCAGCGGCACGGCAATGGCCCCGGCCAGCCGCAAATAGAACAGCAGCATCCCCTTCTCGCCCAAAAAGGGCACATAGACAAAGCCCAGCGCCAGAATAATCGGCACCGAGATCCGCCCCACCTTGGTGTAGTGCGCGTCTGTGGCGTCCTTGACGATAAAGCGCGCGTACACGTCGCGGACAAACAGCGAGGAAATGCCAATGCCGATGGAGTCAAAGGTCGAGTACCCGGCGGCCACCAACCCGGCGACCACCAGCCCGACCAAGCCGGCGGGCAGGTACGCCTCAATCATCAGCGGATAGGCCTGATCGACGATTTCCAAGCCGGGAAACTGCGCCCGCGCCATCGGCCCCAAGCTGACGTTGAAGAACAGGCAGATCGCCGTGGCGATGCTGGCTACCAGCGCGGCCATTTTGAAGTCCCACTCCGAGCGTGCGCCGAGGAAGCGGATGGCCTCGTACTGATTGATGACCGCGTACGTGGTCAACACCACCAAAAAGCCGAATATCACTATGAAGGGAGGCACACCGGGGGGCGAATAGCCCCCCACCCGCAGCAGCGTATCCGCCAGCCCTTCTTCCACGGCCTCCAACCGCGCCGCCACCCCGTCCCAACCGCCCAAGCCCGAATAGACAAATCCCCAGAGCACAAAAGAGGCCACGATCATCGTCGCGCTTTGTAGCGCGTCGGTCAGCACCCCGGCCCGCAAGCCGCCGCGCACGATGTAGAGCACCGAGCTGAGTGCCACGCCCACCACCACCAACCAGCAAGTCGTCTCCTCAATTCCGGCGATGACATTGAGCACCAAGAACATGGAAAAGAAGATGTTGCCCAGCACGTTGGTGCGCGATTGGACGTTGATCAAGACCGCTAGCAGGCGGGTCGCTGGCCCGAAGCGGAACTCCAGCCACTCGGCGTTGGTAAAAACCCCGGAGCGGTACATCGGCACGATGACGAAGAAGCTGAGCACGGTCCAGCCCACGGCAATGCCCAGCCACCACTGCGCCAGTTGCGACAGCCCCAGCTTGTACGACCCGCCGACGATGCCGACGTAGTCGCCGCTATCGACGGCAGTCCCAAACGCCGACAGCCCAATCACCCACCAAGGCATGGATTTGGCCGCGAGGTACCAGTCGAAACTTTCGCCTTTGTTGCGGAAGGCGATCAGGCTGTAGGCGACGATGCCGCCGTTGAGAACCAAGACGACGGCCCAGTCTAAAGAGGTCATCGCATCACGGAGCCGGCAGGTGATAGCCGTCCTTGCCGACCTTTATCTCGGCCAAGATGCCAGGGTTTTCCGGCGGCGCACCCCCGCCGTAGGTGACGTAGAGCGTCTTGCTCTCCTCGCCGCGGCCAAACGCCGCGTTGGTGGGAACTTCGGGCGTGGGGATATAGGCCAGCTCCTCGCCGCTAGGCGAGTACACGACGATGCCCGGGCGCGTCGCGTCGCGCACCGCCACGTACAAGTTGCCGTCAACGTCAGCAACCAAGCCATCCGGCCCGTCTTCTGGGTAGTAATCGACCAGCACTGCGCGGAACGTAGCGGTGCCGTCGGGATGCAGGTCGTACGCCAGCAGCGCCATGCGGCCCTTGTGCGCCGGCGTGCCCTCCAAGCGGAAGATACCCGCGTTGCCGTTGTCGTTGCTCACCACATACAGCGACTGCTGGTCCGGGGACACGCAAACGCCGTTGGGCTTGCCGGCGTCGGTGATGATCCGCTCGATAGTGCCGTCCGGGTCAATCCGGTACACCCCCATCACCGGCTGGTCGAGCGGCTCGTGGCCGAGGTAGCGCGGGTCGCTGAAGTAGATGCGGCCCTTTTCGTCGATGGAAATGTCATTGGGGGCGTTAAAGGGCCGGCCCTCGTACAGCCCAGCGATGATCTCGGCCTTGCCGGTTGTAAGGTCAGTGCGCGTCACGCGCTGCCCCCCGAAATCCGCGCCCTCCGCGGCGATTAGCCGCCCCATCGCGTCGAACTTGAGGCCGTTGGACATACCGCTGGGCGAGCGGAAGATCGCGGTCTGGCCGGTCTTGGGATCGTAGCGCCAGATGTGCCCGGCCTGCATCCCCGAGGGCTTGGAAAAGGTAATGTCGCTGAAGAAAACCGAACCGTCGGGGGCTACGGCCGGCCCCTCGGAAAAGAAGGCACCGTCGAAGAGCACTTCGAGCTGGGCACCTGCGGGTATAATCGACGGGTCGCCCATTGGCCCTTGGGCGAAGGCCGTGCTGGCTACCAAGACCAGCGCGATTGTGGCGAGACGTTGCACCATGGTATCCCTCCTTGGAGTATGTGAAAGCTAAAGACCGAATGGGTCAGGAAAACACCGCGTCGTATAGCCGCCGGACGCCTTGGCAATGCTCGGCCAAGACCGCCTCTAGCGGCTCGTCTAGTTCCATCAGTTCGGTTAGGATTTGGCGGGCCTCCTCCTCTTCGGGCACTGCGTACACCGGCTGGGCCTCCTGAATTTGCAGCAAGTTCTCTAGCTGCCGCAAAAAGCAGTAGGCCGCCTTTAGGGTATGGGCGTCCTCGAAAGCGAGCAATTTGGCCCGGCGCAGGTGCTCAATCGCCGTCAGGGTATTGTGGGCGCGGATTTGGGGGTGGGTATGGCCGTTGAGTAGCTGTAGGCACTGGACGATGAACTCAATGTCGCGGATGCCTCCAGGCTGTAGCTTGATATTGTTGTCGCCAGCCCTACTTGCTATTTCGGCTTCGATGCGTTGCTTGACGCGGGCAATCTCTTGGCGCGGGCTTACTGGGAAATGGCCCGGAAAGACAAAAGGGACCAGCATCTGGCGAAAGCGCTGCCATATTTGCGTCGATCCAGCGGCGCGGCGGGCCTTAGTCAGCATCTGGCGCTCCCACAATTCGCCCCGGTCCTCGTAGTAGCTCAAGTAGCTGGCGAGGGATCGCACCAAGGCTCCATCGGCCCCATCGGGCCGCAGCCGCATGTCAACGCGATAAAAAAATCCCTCCCCCGTCATCGCGGTCAACAACTGGATGAGGTGCTCGCCCAAGCGCCGGAAAAACTGGCCGTTATCTACTGAATAGCCTCGGCGCGGGGCGCGAGTTTGGCCTTCCTCGTCGTAGATGAACAGCAAATCGATATCCGAGCTGTAGTTGAGTTCTTGGCCGCCGTACTTGCCTAAGGCCACCACGCAAAATTTGGCCGGCCGGCCGCACTGGTCCAGCGGCCGGCCCCAGCGCGGCAGCAGCTCTTCCCAAGCCCACTTTAGGGCCTGATCGACTATCGCGTCGGCCAAATCGGCCAGTTCGCGGCCAACTTGGCGCACATCTTTCACGCCCAGCACTTGGGCCGCGCCCAGCCGCAGCAACTCGCGCCGCTGGAATCGGTACAAGCCCGTCAGAGGATCGTCATCAGCCGTCTCTTGGATTAGGGCGTGGCGGAGGGCAGAAAGGGCCAGCGGCTGGCTTAGGTGGGCCGTCTCAACCAGCAGCCAATAAAGGTGCGCCGGGGCGCGCATCAGTACATCGGTCAAAAAGCCACTGTAGCCCAAAATTTGGGCCAACTGCTGCCCCAAGATGGGGGCGTCGTTGGTCCGCTGATGTAGCACCGTTATCCCGCCCGTTTTCTGCAAGAATCGCTCCAACCGCCGCAGGGCTTGGTCGGGCTGGACGGACTGGCTCACCGCCGCCAGCAGCGACACTGGGGGCTCTAAGGCATAAGCTGGTCCCGCCAGATCGACCAACAAGTCCAGCCGCCGCAGGGCTTGATAGGGCTGGTCAAAACCCAATTGGGCCAAGGTATGGCACGCCGGCCCGCTCGCTTCTTCAAAAACCCGGTGGGCTAGACCCAGAGTATCTTGGAACGCATGCATCAAGTGCCTCCTTTAATGCTCATCTGCTCGGCGGCCACGGGGCCAAGCAGGCTCCGGTCGGCTGCGGCCCAGTTGGTCGCCAGCGGAACGTATCATAGGACTGGTACTCCACGTCCAGCCACGGCGTTTCCAGCCGCTTGTGGCCCTCATAGCGCGACGTCAGCGCCGCTTCGAGGATGCCGCTGGTCAGCAATGTGCGCTCGACCGGATACTGGGCCGCGCCGCTCAGGAACATCTCTTCGACGTTGAGCGACAGGTAGCTAAAATGCGCGTACGCTCCTTCCGGCCCGCCGTGCCCTTGGGCGTGGAACTCGCAGGCTTGCACCTGTCCGCCGACCCGCGCCGCGTACGCCAAGTCGTGAACGTAGCCGTTGAGCATCAGCACGGCCCCCGGCAAGCCATCGCGGTACTCCACGACAAAAAGCGCCGGGTTTGGGCAGTGCTCCTCCATCGTCCCCTCGGGCTTGTCGGCAATGGTCGCACAGGCCGCCGCGGCCAAGTCCCGCGACCACAATCCCTCATCGGCGGCCCGCCACACGGCCTCCCCCTCCAGACAGGTCACTGCCGCCACCCCCGTCTCTCCGCCCTGCCGCCGCTCGACCATGCACTGGAGCACTTCGAGGGTGTGGAACCCATAAATATCCAGCCCGGAAAACCCGATCGCCACCGCCTCCTCTACCGGGGTTTCCAACTCGTGCTCGACCCAAGGCTGCCGCCAACACACCGGCAGCGAAGACCCGCCCATAAACGCCGCTCCCACTGCCTGCGCCCGTTGGTACATCCACAGCGCATCGGTCCAGCTATAGGACAAGTGCTTGTCGTTGAACACCGGCACCCCCCGCCCCGCCATCGCCATCACCCCGCAGATTTGCTCCATAAAGTAACGGCGCGGATAGAGCTGCTGCTCCTTTTCGTTCCAAGCGTACTCCCCGTGCTCGCCGATGGACAATACCCCATCCACCGCTAACTTTCGTCCCCCCAGACACAGGGCCGCCGGAATGCTGTTAAAAATCGGCACCCCGTGCTCTTGGGCCATCGCCCGCCCCATATCGTTTTCGGGGAACTGGTCAATGTACATAGACGCGATCTCGACCCTCGGCGCGAACAAGCCCTCGTCCGTGGGAAAGCCCTTGAGAAATTTGGAGACGATCACGTCGGCGTGTGACCTGGGGCGGTATTCGGTGATGATCGCCGCGATTTTCTTTTTGCTCATTTCCATTTTCCTACTTGATCGCCGCCAACGCGGCAAACAACGCCTTGATGTACCCCACCGAGTACGCCAAGCCCCGCGTCAATGACCCCTCATCCCCTTCTAGCGCTGGTATGTGGTCGGGGTTGATGCACCCGTCGAAACCCACTCGCTCCAACTCCAGCAGGATTTTGGCCATGTTCATGTCGCCGTCGTCGAGCAGAGTCTCCTCAAATCCTCCGGCCGTGGCCAAGCTCCCTCGTACATTGCGCAGATGCACCATGAAAATCCGGCCCTTGCGCCCGTAGTTGTGGACCTCGTCGAGCACTAAGGGCAAGCCCCCGGCCTCGGCGCGGGTGCCGCAGCAGTAGAGGTACCCGACTTGGCGGCTGGGAAAGGCGTCGATGACCTTGGGAAAACCCAAGCCGCCCAGCGGCGTATCCGGCAGCGGCGTATCCGAAGGGTGGATCGCCAGCTTGATGTCGCGGTCTTCGGCAATGGGCACCAAGCGCTCGTACACCGTGCAAAAGCGCGCCCACCAAGCATTGAGCTGTTCTAGCGAAGGCGGCCCCTCATCACTCTCGGCCAAGCCGCGGCTTTCGGCCCGATAGTGGTAGCCGCCGCGCCGCGGCGAGTTCCAGCGGCGGAGCATCCACGGGAACACATCGCCGTGAAATCGCTGCCGCGCAATGGGCACCCCGGCCGCGGCAAAGACCTCCAGTGCCGCGGCCGCGTTTTCCAGCTCCTCCTCGCAGCCATCCTGCCCGGACATGAACTTTTCGGTTATGTCCGGCAGGGTCACGCGGTTGATGTCCAAGCCCCAAGAACGGATTTTTTTTCTTATTTTTATCACGGCGTCCAAGTCGGGATAGCCCTGCTCTTTGACCCCCGGGAAGTAGTTGCCCGCGCCAAAGTCCAAACAATCGACCCCAAGTTGGGTGACGTAGCGCAGGTACGATTCCGACAAATCGCCGTGCCAAGCAGATATTTTTAGCATCGCTTGCCCTCCTTTTGCGGGCACAAAATAGCCAAGTCCCCCCAATCCAACAAGCAGCGGTACCGCTCTTGTCCATAGGACGATAGAACATGTCAACACAGCCCCCCGACTTCACGCTCACCCTAGCCGTCCGCGACTACGAGTGCGACCTTCAAGGCGTCGTCAACAACGCCGTGTACCAGAACTACCTCGAACACGCCCGCCACCAGTATTTGCAAAGCCTCGGCCTCAGCTTTGCCCGCTTCCACCACCAGGGCCACGACTTGGTCCTCACCCGCGCCGAAATCGACTACAAGGCCCCCCTCAAAAGCGGCGACCGCTTCGCAGTCGAGTTGCGCTTGGAGCGGGAGAGCCGCCTGCGCTTTTGCTTTGTCCAAGACATCTTCAGAGACGCCGACGGCGCACACGTGCTGCACGGCCGCCTCATCGGCACCAGCCTCAACCGCGACGGGCAGCGCGGCTTTCCGCCTGAGATAGAGGAACTGTTGGCGAATCGCTAACCTTTTGTCAATTATAATCTGATGGTACGCACGGGGCGTTGGCGCGACGTCAATTCCCAATTTTAAGAGGACGCTAAGTTTCACCGCCCGGCGGCCTTTTGCTATAGAACGCTGCCTTGACATTCCTAAGGTATGGCCGACTTTGATATTGTTTCCAAATTTTCTAAGGAGGGGATCATGGACCTGATCCGCGAATCATCTTTTGCCCAACTCCCCACCCAACAAGCCCGTGAGCAAGGAAGGCGAGAACGCGCCATTGAAGCGCTGCTCAACGTGCTGAAAATTCGCTTTGCGCTCGGCGCGGCGGAACCGTTGGTCGCTCGCATGCGGGGCATTGAGGGTTTACAGCATCTCAAGCTGCATCGGGCGGACCGTCTGGAAGCCTTCCAGCCCCTCCGCAAAGCCGCCGAGTAGGCCCCTCCGGCGAGACAAACCCTTGAACAAAAAGAGAGTATCTCATAGCACGATCTGGCGAATTTTAATCGGCGCGTTGCCGTGGGTCGCCTGCGGCCCGGAAGAGCCTTCGGAACCGGCCCCGACGCCCGAGTACACCAAAGCACCAACCGCCGATTACGCGGTGGGGCGCGGGCGGCAAGAGGCTCCTGCGGTGCGCTTTGTCGATGTGACGCGAGAGGCTGGTCTCGAATTCAGGCACGAGACCGGGGCGCGCGGCGACAAGTGGATGCCTGAAACTATGGGCAGCGGCTGCGCGATTTTTGATTACGATGGCGATGGCTGGCTGGACGTGTTCTTAGTCAATAGCGAGGGGTGGCAAGGTGAACAGGCCCCCGGCAAGCTCTACCGCAACCTCGGCAACGGCACCTTTGCCGATGCAACGGAACGCGCTGGCCTAGCTTTTTCAGTCTATGGCATGGGCGCGACGATTGCCGACTACGACGCCGATGGCGACCCGGATATTTACCTGACGACCTTGGGGCCGAATCTGCTCTTGCGCAACGATGCGGGCCGCTTTGTCGATGTAGCACGGGAAGCGGGCGTGGCGGGCGAGGTCTGGCGGGATGACGCGGGCAACGAGAATCCCGAGTGGTCCACGGGCGCGGCTTGGGTCGATGTGGACGGAGACGGCTGGCTGGATTTGTTGGTCACCAACTACGTGCGCTGGTCGGCCAGCACCGACATATACACCACGCTCGACGGCAAGGGAAAGTCCTACGCCACGCCACAGCAATACCCCGGCTCAACGCCGCGACTCTACCGCAATCTGGGCGAGGGCCGCTTCCGGGAGATAACCAAAGAAGCTGGCCTGCTGTTGCCCGAGGGCAAATCTATGGGCGTGGCCATGACCGACTTTGAAGACGACGGCCGCATCGATTTGGTCGTCACCAACGACACCCAGCCCAATTTCCTGTTGCAAAACTTAGGTGGGGGCCGCTTTGAGGAGCGGGGTCTGGCCGCGGGCATTGGCTACGACGAGACCGGGCGGGCGCGAGCGGGGATGGGCGTAGATATTGCCTCGGTCGCCAACGACGGCGTCCTGTCCATCGCCATCGGCAACTTCAGCCGCGAGGCACTCGCGCTCTATCGCCAAGCCGGCGGCGAGGTTTTCGTCGATGGCGCGGGTAGGGCTAGGCTGATGCAGGCGACGCTGCGGCCGCTGACCTTTGGGCTGCGCTTTTTCGACTACGATCTCGACGGCTACCAAGACCTGATCTTGGCCAATGGGCACATCGAGCCAGAGATCAATGTGGTGCAGAAGGAGATCGAGTACCAGCAGGCACCGCAGTTATTTTGGAATGCCGGCGACGGGCGGATGGTCGAGGTGTCGGAGCAGACCGGCGGGCCGTTCCTCAAGCCGCTGGTAGCGCGAGGATTGGCCGTCGGCGATATAGAAGCCGATGGCGACTTGGACGTGCTGCTGACGACCAGTGGCGGCCCGGCCTATCTATTGCGCAACGAGGGGCCGACCGGCCGCGCGGTGGCACTCGACTTGACGGGCAAGGCACCCAACCGCGACGCCATCGGTGCGAAGGTGACCGCGCAGGTGGGCGAGCAGGCGCAGGTGTTCATGGTGCGCACGGGATCTTCCTATTTGAGCCACAGCCCTACTACGCTGACCGTTGGCTTGGGCACAGCCGAGCAGATCGACCGCTTGGAGATTCGCTGGCCGGATGGGGCGGTGGAAGCCCTTGAACAACTCGCGGCCGGGGCGCGCTACAAAATCGCGCAGGGTGAGGGGATTGTGGAGAAGAGGGCCTGGTAATCTATTTCAATCGAGCAAGCGGCCCTTCTCGTCGTGGCTGACCTCGTCCGGGTCGTGCGGTTCGGAGCGGGCGCGCTTGATCTCCCCCTGTTCGTAGCGGTGGCGCATTTCCGTCCGCCGCCACCGCAAAAAGTCGCGTTCCTGTGCGTCGCGGTTGTGCGCCGAAGCCGGGGCCGGGACTTCAATGGTGGCGTAGGTGATTTCGCTCACCCGACGCGACACAGCGACAATTTCTCCTTTGCTGATGACTAGGGTGACCCCGACGTTGGCCTCGACAATGGCGACGCCGTTTTCGCGCGCCCGGGCCAACACAGAGCGGTCTTGGTCTTTGGAGCGGGAGCCAAAAGAAGGGATGAGCAGGTACTGCGCCCCGTCGAGCACCAGGATGCGGGCGATGTCGGGATTCCAGCGGTCGTTGCAGATGAGGAAGCCGCAGCGGCCAAAAGGGGTATCAAAGGCGCGGGCATGGGCACCGAGGCGATTGTACCACCAGGAGGGATGGTAGCCCTCGGCCAACTGCATTTTGTGGTACTTGCCGCGCAGGCGGCCCCGCTGGTCGATGAAGACAGCGCAGTTGTACACATCGTCGCCGATGCGTTCGGCCAAGCCAAAGGCGAGGCATATTCCCAACTCGCGGGCCAACTCGCGAAAGCGGCCAATGACCGGGCCGCGCGTGGTGACGGCCACGTCCCGCATCCGTTCTTCCGGCTCCTCTCCGGTGATCAATTCCATGACCACGTAGCCTTCCAGCACCCCTTCGGGTGCCAAGGCCAGTTGGGTACCGCCCGCGGCCGCGGCGCGGAACGCGGCCTCTAGGCGGTCGGCGTTGCCGGCTAGGTCGAATTTTTTAGGCCGGAAGGAAATGGCCGCGACAGCTACGGATTGGTACATGAGTTTCGTCTCCTATTCTTCTTTGCGGCAAAAGCGCAGCGCGTACAGGTCGGCGTCGTACAGCACAAAGCGCAAACGCACTGGCCGACCGGCCAACGGGCCTACCTCGGCACCCGATTTCCACTGCACAGCTAAATCCGTCTGATCCTGAAAAAGCTCGGGCGAGTCAGCCAGCGATAGGCCGGGAAAGGGGTTGCCGTTTTCGTCTTGGACCTCGACGCGAATGCTGCCGGCCGCGGAGGTGGACATATTGAGCCGCAACTGATTGCCGCTGAAGATCAGGGGCCTGGTGGTGAACTGGCCGCCGCGATAGGGTGCTTGCACCGAGGCGAAACCGTCCAAGCGCATCGTCAGGCGGCGGATGCAGGAGGTGGCCAAGCGCCAGTGCTCGGTCATGTAGAGCGACAGTTCGGCCGGTCCGGTGCGCAGCAGGCCGCGCATAATGTACACGCTGCGGTCGTGCCAATTGCCGGGATCGGGACCCGGGCGCACGAAGGCTTCGGGGAAGCGGCGGTCGAAGTGGAGGCCATCGTGGCTGCTCATCAGCACGGCGTCGTTGACCCCGGGGTACGGCCAGCCGGGCGTGGGGCTGCGGCTGTTGACAAAGCGCGAGGGGAACATCAGGTAGAGGCCGGGGGAACGCTCGTAGGGAACGCAGGAATTGGTGTACAAGTGCTCCAGCGGCGCATCGCCGGTGTCGATGGCTTCGAGCGGACTCCAGTGGACAAAGTCGTCGGAGGTGGCGCGGCGGATCCAGCGCACGCCCTCCTTAAAGGCGCGAGTGGCACCGTGGCCTAGTTCGCCATCGCGGCGAGTGCCGCGCGCGTACATGACGTACTGGCCGGTCCACGGGTCGCGGAAGGCGATATTGTGCGAGTCGAACGGACCTTCGGTTTGCACGGGTTCGGGATTTTTGCGCCAGTGCAGGCCGTCGGGCGAGGTGGCCGTGTAAATGGCACCGCGCCGGCCGATGCCTTTGTAGCGCTCTTGAACCGGGGCTTCTGGATCGAGGAATGGGGAGAAGTTGACTAGAGCGGGATCGTCGAGAACTAGGTTGTTGGCCGTCGAGCCTTGGAAGTCAATGAGGCCCAGCTCTGGTTTGTGCCAAGTGATGCCGTCGCTGCTTTCGGCGTAGGCCGTGCAGGCTCTGTCGGTCTTGTTGTTGTCGGCGTGGGGGATGCAGCGATACCAAGCGCGGAAGCGGTCGCCATCTTTGAAGAGCACGGCGTAGGCCAAGCCGCCTTCTTCATGGGGGTGGTCAATGCGCACTGCGGCGTTGCGGCGCACGGGCGGGTGGAGGACTTGGCGGGCGTCTTGCAGCTCGTCGATGAGGCGGCGGTCGAGCAATAGTTGGCGGTTGGAGCCGATGGGTATAGGTGTGCCGGTCATAGTGGTCTCTAATTTTCAATTGATATAGCAGTCCTACGTGACTTGAAAGCATGAAAAATCATTCAAGCGGCCTTTTCGCAAATTGCGGACATAGGCATCTACATCTGTTATATCTTTTCTGTCTCGCCACATCCCAAAAGCTTCGTGGTCTTTTACAGGTTTTTTTGTCCGCTGTCGGCTGGGAGACAGGATGGCTTTTTCCTTGCCGCAATAAAAGATGGTGACCGATTCATTGCGGTCGAGAGCGAGCAAAATATCTTTCATGCGTCGTCTTAAGTCGAGAATAGATGCTTTCACAGTTCCTCCTTAAAGTGTACATAATGTGTGCATGAA
This sequence comes from uncultured Latescibacterota bacterium, assembly GCA_958295495.1. Taxonomy (GTDB): domain Bacteria; phylum Latescibacterota; class UBA2968; order UBA8231; family UBA8231. Next base: position 2,335,455 of record OY282352.1, on the reverse strand, counting down.
AAATAAAACGTCAAAAGGAAGTTCCCTCGCTTCTTCAATACTGGCCGCCGACGGCCTTCCTCAGCGAACTCCTTTACGCGGAACGCGACCACAGGGCCGTTGGTTCGGTCCGGTAGAAAATACTATCCGCTTGATATTCGGACACTATGCGTCCTATACTGACCAGCACCTTTAACGGGAGATGACCATGGCTCGTTTACAAGACGTCAATACCACGGATGTGCGCAGCGCCATCGAATGGGGTTGCCGCACCATGTCGAGCGTCTTCAATGCCGACGACAACGATATACCCTTTTTCGGCTCGCGCGTGTGTCCCCAAGCTGAGCTGCGCTTCAGTGCCGTGCACTCAGAGGCGCACGTGCCCGGTCGCCACCTCAACGCCCTGCTCAACGCCGAAGACGCGGCGGGCGTTGCCGTAGATGAAGCGGCCATTGAAAAACACGCCGCGGCGGCGTTCTATTCGTACAGCGGCCCCATCGCCATGCCGCTCAACCGGGCCGAGTTGGGTGGTCCGCTGGTCAATTTCATCCCGCACAATATCCGCGAGGGCTTCCACGCGCTCTATCCGCTGGTGCAATACCGCGACTCGGATCGGGCACGGCAGCTAGCCGAGGCCAGCATTGAGGCGTTTCGCCACTACTGGAGCGCGGACGCGGACTGGGATCGACCGGCACTGCAAAAGTTGGGACTAGAGGCGTGGGAGAGTCAGTTCATACGAGGCGAAGCCCGGGCCTTGGGGCCTTTGGTCAAGTACTATCGGGCTACGGGCTATGGGCCGGCGTTGGAGTTGGCCTTGGAATTGGCTGCGAAGAGTACGGGTGAATTCTTCACTGCGACAGGTGCCCACGACCGGGAACTGCTAGGCGATCACACGCACTCGGTCACCTGCGTCATGTCGTCCTTGGCACAATTGGCCGATCTGACAGGCGACGCGGCTCTCTTGCTGCGCGTCAAGGCTTTTTACGATAATGGCCTGTGGGCCATGCGCGACCCGTTGGGCTGGGTCGTCGAAAGCTCCCATCCCGATGCTCCGCCCGACCGCGGCGAGGTCAACAATACCGGTGACATCGTCGAGACCGCGCTGATTTTGGGACGCTGGGGCTGGAGCGAATACTTCCAAGACGCCGAGCGCATTGTGCGCGGCCATCTGCTGCCCTCGCAACTGCGCGATATTTCCTTCATTGACCAACCGCCCAACCCCGAGGGCGCAGACGGACTGCGCGACGTGGCCGTCCGGCACCAAGGTGCCTTCGGCTTTCCAGCACCGTACGGTCACCAACCCGTGGAAGCCGATACCGTTGGCTTCAACATGGATATTGTTGGCGGAGCTGTGGCGTCTTTGTGCGAGGTGTACCGGGAAATGGTGAGCAGCGGCCCGGCCGGTCACCGGGTCAATTTGCTCTTTGACCACGAGACCGAGGCCGTGCGCGTAGAATCCCCCTATACCCACGACGTCCTGCGCGTCAAGGCCAAGCAGCCGGGGCCGTTGTGGGTGCGCCTACCCGGCTGGGTCGCGCCGTCCGACCTAGTGGTAAAAGGGGCCGCGCCGCCGCGCATAGACAGCGGGTTCCTTTTCTTTGCCCAGCCGCCTTTGCATACCCCCGTTGAGATCCGTTTTGCCTTGGCCGAAGAAGAGTTGATGCTGCGGCATCGGACCCGTTCCATCCGCGCCCGGCTGCGCGGCGACGAGGTGGTGGCGATGGATAACTTAGGTGCTGATCTGACTTTTTTTCCGCCGTTTGATTGAGGACTTCCGCAAAGGGTGCGGGTTGACGGCGCGGGCAACTCATGGCCTGTTGACTGGAGGCGGCCGGGCCGGGAAATGTTCGCCTGCCCCGAGCAGATCGCCGGCGGCTACCATCTGTCGGTTTTCCCCGACCGCTGGAAGGACGTACAGGTGGTGCGCCGCGAGCTGGACAGGGTGTGGAAGAGGCAATTGAAGAAGTGGGAGAGACAAATGCAACTGCGCGACGTGAATACCACTGATATCGGCGACGCCATTCGCTTGGGTTGCCAAGCTATGGGCCGGGCTTTCAACGCCGATGACGCCGATATGCCCTATGGCGGAGCGCAGGTGCGGCCCGAAGCCTTTTTGGGCGGCAGCATGGAAGGCCACATACCGGGTCGCCTTTTGAACGCTATGCTGGCGGCTGAAGACGCCACAGGTTTGGCCCTAGACGAAGAGGTGATCGACAAGCACGCCCGCGCGGCCTTTTTCTCGTACAGCCGGGCACCTCTGCCCTTGCAGCGCATCGGCCAGCACACCGATGGCGAGGGAGATCCCATTGAATTGCAAGAGCACAACTTGCGCGAAGGCTTTCACGCTCTCTACGCCCTAGCTGCTTTCCGCAAGTCCGAGCGAGCTATGGAATTGGCGGCCGCTAGTATTGAGTTGTTGTTCGATTATTGGGTGCCCAACGAGCAATGGGATCGCGTGCGCCTCGAACGCGACACGCCGGTGCGCCTCCGCGATCTCGGCGAGGCGACCTTTATCCAAGGGCCGGCGCGCGCTATTGGACCGCTAGTCAAATTGTACCAGGCCACCGGGCACCGGCCCGCCTTGGATTTGGCCACCGTGCTCAAGGACAAGGCCGTGCGCGAATTCTTTCTCGACGACAGTTCCACCGAGCACTTCGGCCTACACGTGCATTCGACCACCTGCGCGATGTCGTCGCTGGCGCAGCTCGCCGAATGCACTGGGGATAACAAACTGATGGAGCGGGTCAAGCGGTTCTACGATGGCGGCTTGTGGGATTTGCGCGACCAGATCGGCTGGTCCATTGAGACATCGACCCGCCCCACGCTCTGTCGCCGGGGCGAGGCCAACAATACCGGCGATATTATCGAGACCGCGCTCATCTTGGGGCACTGGGGCCACCCCGAGTACTACGCCGACGCCGAGCGCATGTTGCGCAGCCATTTGCTGCCATCGCAACTGCGCGATGTCTCGTTTATCGTCGAGCCAGATAATCCCGAGGGGGTAGATGGCAAGCGCGAGGTGGCGCATAGGCTGCGCGGCGGCTTTGGTTTTCCGGCTCCCTACGGGCACGAGCCGCTGGGCTTATGGCAATCAAACAAGCCGCGCGTTGGCTTCAATATCGACATTGTCGGCGGGGCCGTAGGCTCGCTGGCTGCGGCGTACAAGGCTGTGCTGCGCCGCGATGGAGCGGGTCATTGGGTCGATATGCTGTTCGACTGCGAGACCAAGGCCCTCGCCGTGCAGTCGTCCTACACGCATCCGCGCCTAGCGGTCAAAGTCAAGCAGCCGGGAGTACTGCACGTGCGCGTGCCGCCTTGGCTCGGCAAGGATCGTCTCAAAGCCGAGGGTGCCGCGCAGCCGACCTTGCACGACAGCTATGCAGTGATTGAGCAGCCGCCCGTAGGACGCTGGATCGGCTTTGCGTTTGACTTGCCCATCTACGAGACGACCCTGACGTGGCGCGACAGCACCATCCGCGCCCGGCTGCGCGGCGACGAGGTGGTGGCGATGAATAACTTCGGTACTGATCTGACTTTTTTTCCGCCACTTGATTGAGCCGACCCCTAGTCAGCTAATTCGCTGCCCCGGCGGTTGGCGATGGAGCGCGGCGTCAGGTCGAAAAAGGTCTCGTGCCCGTGGAAGAAGCGGTCGAACTCATCGACCATGAGCGCGAAAAAGCGCGGGTAGCTCTGCTCCGTCACACCGGCGATGTGAGGGGTGACAAAGACGTTTTCCAAGTGGAGAATCTCTTTGTTGCCATAGGCATCGTCTTCGCCCACATCCGGGTCGAACACGTCTAGGCCGGCGACGATATCGCCGCGCTTGAGCCGCCGCACCAGCGCATCCGAATCAACCACTTTCCCCCGCGACACATTGACCAACACCGCGCCCGGCTGGATCAGATCTAGCTCTCGTTGCCCAATCATGCGCTCGGTGCGCGGGGTGTGCGGAGCTAGGCAGACGATGGCGTCGCACTGAGACATCACGTTGTCCAACGAGGTTTTGAGGAAGCCGACGGCGTCGGCCATCTCCCGCGCCAGATAGGGATCACACACCCACACCTCGGTCTGGAAGGGGCGCAAAAACTGGATGAGCCGTCGGCCAATGTGGCCGCAGCCGATCAGGCCGACTCGCTTGCCGGTCAGGTCGCCGTGGATAAAGCCAAAATCGCTGTGCGGACGAGGGCGCACGTCGCCGGCGATGAGGCGACGGAATTGGGCCCCGGCGTTGCGCAAGGCGATGATGATGAGCGCCAAGGCCCACTCGGCCACTGGATACGACGAGCCGTTAGTCGTATCGACCGTGCAGACGCCCCGCGCCCAAGCGGCCTCGACATCGATGCGGCTGGCAAAGCGGTCACCCTCTAGCTCGCCGATGATTTTCAAATCGGGGGCTTGATCCAAGACCGCGGCACCCACCGTCGGGCAGCCGTGGCAGACGACCAAGCCGTCGTAGCTACCGAGGCGCTCGCCTAGCACCCGAGCGGTCTTGGGATCTGCGTTGGTGTCGTAAATGCCGCCGCCCTCGCATTCAAACCAGTCCCAGTCGGCAAAGACTTCGAGGCGTGCGAAATCGGCCGCGGCGAGGTACTGCTCGCGTACGTGCTTGTTACAGGCGATGAGTATTTGGGGGCGTGAGTTCATGGTTGCAGTCTCCTTCTAATGAGTTGGCAATGCCCGCGATGACTCGCGAGGCCGAATTTCCCGCGGCGGCCACCCCGCAGCTTGAGCTTGTTCCAGAACCACACCGCCGCCGATCACCGCGACGTGGGGGCGGGAAACGCCGGCCGGGCTAGTCATCGAAGCGGACCTCGCCTTTCCAGAAGTGTCTGTAGGAGCCGTCCTCGTTGACGAGGTACTGGCCGGTGCGGATGACAGTGAAGTCGTAATCGGGAAGTTCGCGCACGGCTACGTCTCGATCGCGGTGCGGAATCCGGCAGTTGTCGAAACGGAAGTCGAGGTTGTCGAACCCATGCTGCTTGCGGCGGGCAGGAAGGTCGTCCACGTCAACCGGGGTGACGTGCAAGAAGAAGAGCATGTCGGTGACGCTGCTAAGCTGCACAGGTCTGGAGGGCAAGGTCACCGCCTTGACCCGATTGCCACGGCTGTCAGTGTAGTACACAGAGGCCCGCAGTTGCCAGCCCTCATCCGCAGTGGTGGGCGTGTATGCGTAGGTAGGACTCGGAGGGGAGCCTGAGACATTGGTCCAGCCTTCAACATCGCTACTGCGCTGCCACTGCCAGCGACTCCGGTCTGTGAAGCCCGCGCGGCGAACGGCGGGGGACAACGCGACGGCGAACGGCTTACCCACTATCGGAATGTCCTGTCTGAATCGGGCGGCTCCATCCTCGCCTTGGTGCCTGACGTAAATCAGCCTGTTCCCGCTACGATACACATCAACATAGCCATCGCGACGGATTACAAGTTCGGATTGCCTGATCATCTCGTCTATCTGCGCTGAATAGTCGCGCTCGCGGTAGAGAAAAATCTGCCGGTTGTCCGGCGTCAGCAGAGCGGGGACGGCGACTCGCTGATGCGAGATAAGAAAATCAAGCGCAGCACTATCGCGCAGCCACTCCGGGGTTCCAAGCACTCTTCCTGCAAGGTAGTAATGCAGCGAATAAGCCAGCCCTTGAGGGTAAAGGAAGTTCCGTATCGAGGGGGAGACAAAAACGCTCTGTCCCGGCTCTACTATTGTCCTGATACGCTCAAGATCGGCAGCGATCGCTTCTTGAATTTCGGACGCCCGCGGGTCGTGCCCAACTCGTCCCATCTCGAAGCTGGAAAGAACGAAGACCAGCAGCGCGGCCACGGAGAGACCGACAATAAGACGGCCGCCGAATAACCGGGGCAGCCCCCGACAGCCCATTGCAAAGAGAACCAACGGAACGCCGATATAAAAGACGCTCTCCTGATCATGGAAAGCGGTATTATGGCGCATCGGCAATGCCCAGCAGAAGCCGGACAGCACCAAGGTCGCCAGCAGCATTTTCTGGCGGACAAACAGCAGCCCAAGGACGGCGACGCCTGACGCCAACGCGCCGACAATCACGCCGAGGTAGTCCCTGTCCTCATAGATGTCAAACGGACTGACATAGAACGGCAGCGTCGCTCGGGCGATGCGGTAGAATTGCTTCTCCAGGAAGTTTTTCCATGCCAGATGCTCGGCGTAGCGCTCATTGAACGCATCATCCGCTCCAAAGCGATACGTCATGGACTTCACCGTCGGCAGTTCCGTCAGCGAGATCTCACCGTCAAACGCCCGGTATTCGTTGCCGAGGTTGAAGGATAGCACCGCCATGCCGAAAAGCAGGGTGCCGACGCCCAGCTTCAGGTAGCGGCTGAACAGCAGCGCGGCGGCGCAGCGCTTGATTTGACTTGCCAAACTCGGAGGGGCAGATAGCCGGCGCGCCCGGTTCAGTTCGCGCAGCAGACCAAGAACGATAAACGGTAGCAGGAACGCATAGACGTGCCAGCCCAACAGCAGCGCTGCGCACGCCTTGATGAGCAACTGCCGCAAGCGGCCCTCCTCGACAAAAAGAACCATGCCGTGGAAGGTCAGCAGCACGCCGAAAAGGGAGAGCCCATTTTCGGTAGCGGGCATATCGTTGTAATACAGCAAACAGTACGACGAGAACGCCAACAGAGAGGCCGTTAGGGCAATCCAGCGGTCGGCGGTCAGCCGGCAGAGGGACAGGTAGGCCAGCACCGCGCTGCCGACGAAAAAGAGCAGAAACACTATGCGGGCGGCATAGATTTGCGCCGAAAAGTCGTTCCCGAATGGCAGGATGGCCAGTTTGATCAGCGCATAGCCGCCAATTGGGAAACGATTGTATGGGATGTAAGAAGGGGTGCTGTCTTTATCCAGGGTTTGATGATAGAACAACAGGAAGTTGTGTTCGGGGGATAAATTCGCGGCCACCGCCAAGTAGTTCGCCGATACCGCATTGTGGAGCCCGGGCCGGTAGAATTGCCCCCGGTCGTTGCCGAACAGAAATACCGTTGACAGCGCCAGCAGGAGCAGCAGCAGCGGCAACGACGGGCGGAACGAAGATTTGACCTTCTTGAAGATCATGTTGCAGAAACCTTCGGGACGGTGCGATACGGACGCATCTTGCGGTCGCGGAAGTTCGGGTGCGGCGGGCGGCTTCTCGGAAGGCGGTGGCGCTTAGGCCCAGCCCCTATTCGGACGGAGGAGACGCCATCCATCTCGTCGCCAATCCCCTCGCGGCGTGGGAATGGACGGTCCCAGCCGCCCAGTGTCGCCGGCTACGTCATAGAACGCAACCGCGGGAACCGTCGGGTCGCCGGCCCCGGAAAGGGCCTATACAGCAAGGGGCGGCATCGGTGCTTTTTCGCTCCACACGCCTAGCTGGTCCGCCTGACGCGCTCGTTGCAGGGACTTGAGAGCAAGCGACGACCGAGGCCAACCGGTTGTTCCCTACTAGACCCACAAGGAGCACCAACGCCTGAACGGTGCGTAACGTCAGTTAATGAGAATAAAAAGTTTAACGACAGTGGGGCAAGTGAATTTCGGGCATCCCACGCTTACCGGCCGATGATGGTCAGACATCCATGGTTTACCTTGTAAAATCACCATCTGGTGGGTAATATACGCGGAACATGGGAAAACGCCTTATTAAGTCCCCCAAGGTGTACATCCGCGGTCCGGGCATCCTCCATTCCCTGCTCGCCCTGCAAAGCCGCGAACAGATGCTCGGACAGTGTGCATGTCCATCTAAAAAGCGAGGCTTTGCGGTGGAGTTCATGGCTTTTATGACTGAACGACAGACCAAGCGCCCGCCCGCCGCCGGCCGCCTCGCCGGTGCGGCCCTACTGCTCGGCGGCTTGGCCTTCAATCCGCTGGCCCTCGCCCATTTTTCCCCGGGGCATCCGCTTGGCACCGAGGGGATCATTGCTCTCCAGATCGCCTCAATTTTTGGCGGCGGTTGGCTCGTTTGGCGATGCCCCCGGCTGCCGCTGGTTCCGCTTGCGCTCGTCGCCCTCGCCTTTGGCGCGCTTGCCATGCTCGGGGGATACGGCACGGTCCGCTCACTGCAAAAGGTGCGGGAACGCAACCGGCTTTTGGCGACTATCGACCGCAGCGAAGAGGTGCAGCAGCACCTGAGCGGCGCGGCCCTGCCGCTCCTCGCTTTGGGGATGTACCAAGGCCAACTACCGGCCGCGCCAGCGCGTGCGCTTTTTGATTCTATGGTCGCTGTCGCGGATGTGGCGCCGGCCGCAGAGGCGACCGAAGTCGTCCCGGCGTTGGGCATTAAGCGCCAGCGCTGGCGGATCGCACCCGCCGCCCAGTTGCGCGGCTCCGATATCCAGCTATGGGAACCGCTCTTGGCTGCGGTGCATTCCTCGGATTATGCGGCCTTCCACATTGAGACCGGGCATTTCCTCGACGCGGCGGAGGCGATCTACCAAGCCCGCTTGCGCTTCGACGCTTCGGCGCAGACAAAAGACGGGCAGCGCGCACAAATTCGGGCTTGGCTGACGCTTGAGTGGCAGCAACAGGACGCTACTTGGCGGATCCAGCGCTGGGAGACGGAATCGCTGGAGATGCTCACGCGGGCGCACGCGCTCTTTGCCGAAGTCCTCGACGAGGCGCTCCCCCAAGACGAGGACCGCGCCCGGGCCAGGTTTTCGCATCACGCCGAACTAGTGCATCAGTCGTTCCGCGACTCCGCGTTTGTCGCGCCGCACCCCTATTTCACCCGCCAGGCCTTTGACCGCCATCCCGGCATCAGCGTCGTGGATATCGACGCCGATGGGTACGACGATCTGTACCTCGCCGTGCGCCGGGGTAGGAACATGCTGTTGCACAATGGCCGCGACGGCGCGTTCACCGAGGATGCAGCCCAATACGGCCTCGATGTGGAGCACCACACCGCGGCTGCTCTCTTCGCCGACTTTGACAACGACGGCGACCCGGATGTATTCCTCGGCCGCACGCTTGCGCCCAGCCTCTACTTGGTCAACGAGGACGGGCACTTTGCCCCCTGCGACTTGGGCGATGGTGTCTTGCCGTTCCTCGTGGCCTCGATCTCGGCAGTCGATTGCGACCGCGACGGCCTGCTCGATGCGTACTTTTCTACCTATGCCGCGCGGATGTTGCTCGAAGCGGTCACCACCGCGTCTGGTGCCGGTGCGCTGTTGGCCGACTTCTTGCCTGCGGACCGCGCCCGCGCGCTCTACGACCTGAGCCGCGACCGCATCGGCCACCTCATCCACGACGCGCCCGGGCCGCCCAACATCCTGCTGCGCAACCTCGGCAACGGTCGCTTCGCACCCACCGCTGCCGTGTGGCGCAACACCTTACAGGCGACTTGGGCCGACTACGACCGCGATGGCGACCCGGATCTCTACCTCGCCAACGACTTTGCCGCCAACAGCTTGCTCCGCAATGACGGCGGTGCTCTCGTCGATGTCACCGCGGAGAGCGGGGCTGCGGACCCGGGTTTTGGCATGGGCGCGAGCTGGGCCGATTACGACGGGGATGGCCGCCAAGACCTGTATGTGACCAACATGCACAGCAGCGCCGGTCGCCGCATCACGGCAGCCGCCGGGCGGGCGGGCGCGGCTTTTGCCCCTTTGGCCCAAGGCAACTCCCTCCTGCGGAACGGCCGCACGGGCTTCACCCGCGTTGCGGATTCGCCGGTGGAAGACGGCGGCTGGGGTTGGGGCGGCCAGTTTTTGGACTTTGACAACGACGGCGATCTCGACATCTACGCTCTGAGCGGCTACTACACCCCGCCATCCGCAGTTGCTCTCCCCGAGGATACCTGAAGCCTGTTTTGGCGCACGGTCGTGCGCCATGGGCGGACGGATGGGGCGTACAACGTGGGTGCGCGGCTCGACGCTGGGGCCTCGCTCAGCGGATACCAGCGCAACCGCCTCTTCCTCAATGTAGGCCGCGATTTTATCGACCTGTCGGGCCTGTCGGCGGCGGATTCGCCGGCCGATGGCCGCGCCTTTGCCACCTTGGACTTCGACCGCGATGGCCGCATTGATTTGGCCGTCGTCAATGCCAACGAGCCGCTCTGCGAGTTGTTTGCCAACCGCAGCAAGGCGGGCCACATCCTCGCGTTGCGGTTTGTGGGGGGCAATGACCGCGCTGCGGTCTCGCACGAGTGGAGCGTGCGCGATGGCTATGGCGTGCAAGTGGAAGTGGATGTCGGCGGGAGGACGCTGCTGCGCGAGCACCGGGCTGGCGAGGGCTTCTCGGCCCAGAACAGCGCGACCCTGCTCGTCGGCTTAGGCGCACACTCACGCGCGGACGCCGTGCGCGTGCGCTGGCCTTCGGGGCGAGTGCAGCAGCTTGCAGAGGTCGCGGCCGGGGCGTTATTGACCGCGTACGAAAACCCCCGGCACTCGCCTACGGGCGCGGCGTTTGTGGTGGTGCCGTATCGCGGCGACCCGCAAGGGCGAGGGCAGGGCCATTGCGAGTTGACCCCATTGGTAAGCCGAGAGTAACCCGTGCCAATGGCGGCGAAGTGCCTTGGTCGCGGCGCAAGGGACTCATGGCGCTAATTCCACAGGCTGTCCGAGGTGATCCACTTCGACCCGGTAAAAAAATCGGGCTGCTAGCTCAAAAACCACGCAATCGGCACGGCCGTAATCCCTTCAGCTAACGCCTGAATTCGCCCATCGTTGGACAGTATCAGCGCGTGCAATACAGGTTTATCGAGAATATCTTCTAACTGTCGCAGATGACGGGCATCGCCCGAGACGACCTGTAAGGATGTAGCGCGCATCAGCATACAGATCATATACCGCCTTGATTGACTCCACCAAGCGGGGGGCCTTTTGCACCTCATCGAGAATCGCCACCGGATACTGTTGCCGCCACTGCGCGGCCGATAGGGCCAGAAAATCAGGTCGCACGACGGGATCCTCCAGCGAGAGATACGCATACTCGGCAAAACCCGCCCTCACTAGCGTGGTTTTACCCGTTTGCCGCGCCCCGGTCAGCACTATGATCCGCCCGAACTTGGACGCTGATTTTTGTTTTAGATCGGGAAGTAAGGCCCTATTTTTCACGTTAGGCCCCTTTTTGGGCGTAAAATCGTGCATTAAGGACATAATTTACGCCGAATAGAGGCTCTATCAAGGAGGGGGATCTCTGCGTCCTTTTCGCCATTTTCGTCTCGATGAAGCGCCGCCTGCTAGTCGAGGTGGAAGACTTCTTCGAGCTCGATCAACACGTCAGCGGGACTTCCTCCTGCCGGTATATCGACCAAGTCGCCGCAAGCCTCGCCCCAACGCTGCGTGGCTTCTTCCGCGAGAAAGCCGGCGAGGGCCGCGGCAAAATCCGCCTCGGTCTCAAAGTAGCCGAAGACGAGGCCGTCTTCGTTTATAAAGAGCGAGTAGCGATGCCAGCCATGGCGCGTGAGAGCCGCGCAGACTTCGGGCCACACGTTGCGGTGCGCTTCCTTGTACTCTTCGATTCGGTCCTTTTTGACCTGCATCTGAAAACCAACTCGTCGCATTTGATTAAGCTCCTCACTCGGCCCATATATTGGCCAACTCCAGCGCAAACTTAGGCAGCACCGGCTCGCCAGAAATCGCGGTCATGCCGACCAATACCTCCACAGGCTGTCTGCGGCGATACACTTCCACCCGGTATTCCGACGGATCGATCAACCAGCCCAATCGCGCCCCACACACTGAGTACTCGCGCATCTTCTCCTGCACCGCATAGAGGGAGTCGCTTTCCGAGCGCAACTCGACGACAAAGTCGGGACACAACGGCAAAAAATGCCGGCGCTCCTCAGTGCTCAACCCTGCCAAGTGCTCCTTCTCCACCCAAGCCGCATCGGGCGAGCGCACAGTGCCGTTGGGCAGGCGGAAGCCGCCGGAAGAATCAAATAAAACCCCGGTCCCATCTCGCCTAGCCCATACCCCCAATTGCACAATGATCTCGGCGTTGCGCCGACTGGTCTCTCCTCCGGTGGGCGGCATGATAACTACATCTCCCGCGGCATTGCGCTCTAGTCGCATGTCTGGATTGTTCTGGCAGAGGGTGTAAAAGTGCTCGTCATTCATATCGACCACGGCTTCCATGCGTAGGACCATTTCCATCGTCGCGCTCCTTGTTGGGGCGCAATCGCGCATTGTTAATGTACGCCGAATAGGGATTTCACCAAGGTAGGAGGGCATGTTGAAGCCAATCCGTCGCGTCGGCTCAAGCTCCTCGAAAATTGTCCATGTCCGGCGCGATGGACTGCCCGCGCTCCAAGTCGAAGTCAATCTCCACGGAGTGCGCTTGGTAATTTTGGTCGCCGCGCGTGGTCTGATACACGTCGTGGCCCTCGACGCAGATGGGCATGGTGTGCCACACCCCGAGGTGCAAGCAAACGCCCACGTCGCCCGCCGAGTAAAAAGCGCGCAGCTCCTCGGCTTGGATGTCGCTTTGGATCGCCCCAACGATAAACGCGCTCGGCGAGTGCAAGCTGGGGTAAAACGACTGGCCAGCGTCCGTGTGAAAGGCAAAATGGGCGCGCTCCAGCCCCTCGGAGATGGGCACGCGCTGGGGGTGGGGCGCGTACCAGCCGGGGCCATCTTTGGGCTCGGGGCCGGGCGTGGCAAGGACCGGGTAGGCGTTGGTCGCATAACCACCTTTGACCTTGTCCGGCTTGCGTTCCTCAAACGTGCGAATTACGTGGCCGAAGGGGGCAAATGTCTCGGGTACGAGCAGTTCGACTGGGATTTTTATGAGGTTCCACATGGCAATATCCTCTCAAAGTGGTCAGTAGTCAGTAGTCAGTGGCCAGACCCGGCCCCAGGTTGGAGAGAACTGGTCGGGGACCACTATTCAATGCCCAAGGCGGCGTCTATCTCCGCTTGGTAGGCGTACGATTGGCAGGATTCGACCGCGCTAAGCGACACCGGGCCGCCGGCGCGCCACGACTCAAACACCGCGTAGAGCGCGGCCACGTCCTTGAGGCCGCAGCGACCATCCACTTCGACTGGGCGCTGGCCGCGAATGGCTTCGGCCATTTCGTGTAGCTCGTACGCGATCAGCTTCAGATCGACGAGCGGGTCGCCGGCCGAGACCCCGCTCGGAAACAGGTAGCGAGTTAGCGGGTCGCATGTCAGTCCCGCGCCCTCGGCAGACGCGAGGATTTGCTCTTGGCTTAGCGCCTCGGCTCCGTGCCGCTCAAGCGTTATGCGCCCTCCGCGTACGCCAAAGCCGTCAATGCTGCCGTCGGTGCCCATGATTAGCTCGCGGTGCGCCCCCGCGTGGCCGGCGATCCCGACGAGCCAGTTCAGGGTCGCGCCGCTGGCCATTTTGAAGATCGCTTGGGTCATATCCTCGGCCGCAGCGGGTATGCGCTCTGGCATGGCCGCGAAGCGCCTTTTGTAAAATTCGTAGTCCATGGACATGGATGCCGATTTTTGCCGCTCCGGCTCCACCATCCGCGCATCGGCATAGACTTCGGCAAAATCCCCCAATTGGTAGCGGATCATGTGGGTGAAGTGTACGGCCATATCGAGGATAAAGCCGCCCAACTCCCGGCGATGCCGCCAAGGGGTGATAAAAATGGAATTGCCCGGGCCCAGCGAGTGGTACAAGCCCATATAGGGCGTGCCGATGGCCCCGGTGTCGATTAGGTGGCGCACGATGCGGGCCGAAGGGTCGCGGCGGAAATTTTCGGCCACGGAGACAATGCGCTGGTTGCGCGCGGCTGCGTCGAGGATCTGCTGGCAGGCTCGCACCGTGATGGCCAGCGGCTTTTCCACCAGTACGTGCAATCCCAAGTCGAGGGCCTCGCAGACGACGGCGTGATGTACGGACGGGTCGGTCACCACATCTACGGCCTCTAGGTCCGGCACCTGCTGGACCATCGCCTCCATATTGGTGCAGACCTTGGGGCGGACCCCGAGGAGCTTGGCGGCTTCGGCCGCGGCCATCTCGGCGTTTTCCGCGCTGACGTCGCACACCGCGCTCAGCTCAACTGAGTCGAAGGGAGAGTCGGCTAGCTGCTTGAGGCCGTGCAGATGGCGGGTGCCCATACCGCCGCAGCCGACGAGGGCTAGGCGCACCTTGTCCATTGGCTACTCCTGCCAGTTGGGGAAGCAGCTCATGTCGGGTAGCAGGGCCAAGCCGCGGTCTTGGTCGAAATGAACATCGACCGAGTGGTCGTGATAGTTCTGGTTGCCGCGTGCGGTCAGGTACACCTCCTCGCCGCGCAAGCACACGGGCATGGTGTGCCACACCTTTACATTCATGCAGATGCCGGTGCTACCATCGGAGTAAAAGGCGCGCAGATCCTCCGGCTCGATCATGGGCTGGACCGGGGCTACAAAAAAGACGGTCGGGCAGTGCCGGCTCGGATAGAAGGACTGCCCGGCATCATCGTGAAAGGCAAAGTGCGCCCGCAGCCGGCCCTCGGACAGGTCGAGCTGGTCGGATGCCGGGTCTTTGACCGCGGCTCGCACCGCGTACGCGTGCTCGACCAGCGCGCCGATCACGACCTCGGGTTTGGCTTCGTCAAAGGTGGCGATGACTTGCCCGAAAGGGGCAAAGCCCGAGGGGGTTAGCGGCTCTACGGGAACCTTGAGAATTTTTAGCACGGCAACGCTCCTTTTGTCAGAATGCCAGCAGCATCGGCCCCATCCTCTCCAGCAAGAGGGCCCGGTAGCGCTCGGCCTTGGCTACTTGCAGCCGTTCGAGCGGGTTGAAGTCGTCGGTGATGAGTTCGCCCTCAGCGGGCATGGGATATTCGTGTGCCGCGAGCCAGTCGGTTGCCGCGTTAAGGGAAATCGGCTGTCGCGCAGCCAAGAACACAAAGTCGTTAAACGCCGCGCCCGGTATCGAGACGAGGGCCAGCCGGTGCGGAAAGACCTCGCCCAGCGTCCGGTACACGGCCGCAGCCGCGGCGGCTTCTGGCCCCTCGGTAAAGCCGACGAAGTTTAGGGCCAAGAGCCCGTCGTCTTTGAGGAGCCGGTCGAGGTCGTTGAGCATTTCGACGCTCAGCAGGTGGCTGGGCACGGATCCGCCGGTGAAGCAGTCGTGGACGATGAAGTCGTATTGCTCGTTGAGGCGGCGGATTTCGTAGCGGGCGTCGCCGACCCGCAGCGCACCCGATGGCTCGTAGAGAAAGTATTGCTGCGCGGCTCTGGCCACCTCTGGGTCCAGCTCTAGGGCGTCGGTGGTAATGCTTTGGGCCGCAAATGCCATGGCAATGTAGCCCCCGCCGAGACCGATCAGCAGCGCGTCGCGCCCCTCCGGGTGCAAGTGGGGCAGGGCGGCGATGATTTTTTGGTAGCTGAGCACCGGCCCGCGGGTGTCGAGCCGCAGCGCGCTGATGACCGAAGCATCCGACAACATCCACCGCACCCGGCGGGCGCGGTCATCGACGACCCGCATCCAGCCGTAGTGGCTTTCGCCTTGGTAGACTAGGCGATAATCCCCATATCCGGTCGGCTCTGGGCCGGTCTGTAGCCATAGCCCCGCGCCGGTCGCAATCCCGGCGGCCGCAACCGGTCCCAGCACCGCGTACCCCCACCGCCGCTCGTACCATGCCACGACGAGTGCCAACAGGATCAAGGCCGCGCTGACTCCGCAGAGAATCACCCGCGACCCAAGGGCCGGCAGCAGGAAAAAGCCCAACAGCAAAGTACCGACCACGCTGCCGACCGTGCTGACCGCAAAGACCGAGCCGGCCGCCATGCCCACGCCGGTCCGTTGCCGCGCCGCCAGTTCGATCACCTGCGGCCCCACCATCCCGAGGCAGGTCAGCGGCAGGGCAAAAAGCAGTAGGGCACTGGTAAAGGCGCCGGCGCGCAGCCCCAGATCGTTGGTCCACAGCAAGACTGGGCGGCAGATAAACGGAATCGTGGCCGTCGTTAGCCCGGCGAGTGCTATGGCGTAGGAAAGCCGGAAGCGCGTCTGCTTGTCGGCGACCAAGCCCCCGAGGTAATAGCCCAGTGCCAATGCGATCAAAGCGACGGATATGAGCGAAGACCACACGTAGAGACTGACCCCGTAAAAGGGGCCGATGATGCGCGTGCCCAACAGCTCTAGCATCATCACTGCGGCCCCGGAGATGGTTACGGTGCCATAGAGCAGCAGCCGATCTGAGCGAGTTGTGCGTTCTTCAGTCATGCTCGCTGTTTTCTTTGGCTGCCTGCGCGAGTTGTTCGTAGCGCTGCATCGCGGCAGCGGCCCGTGCGTCCAGCCCTTGGCTCTTGTAGAGACGCGCTAGGTGGAAATGGGCGTCGGCGTAGTCTGGCTCTAGTCGGATTGCCTTGGCGAGGGCTTGGTGCGCCCGTTGCACGTTGCCGCCTAGCATGTAAGCCGCTCCGAGGTTGGTGTAGCCCTTGGCGTAGCGCGGGTTGAACGACAAGGCGATCTCGTAGTGTTCGATGGCCTCGGCGACGCGGCCCTGCCGCAACAATACATTGGCGAGGTTGTTGCGCGCACTTAGGTCTTGGTCGTTGATGCGGAGTGCTGCCGCGTACTCGACGCCGGCCTCGGCGTAGCGACCCAAGCCGCCGTAGAGCACGCCGAGATTGTAGTGCGCGTTGGCATCGTCGGGATAGAGGCTGAGGATGTAGCGGAACCGCTCAATGTTGTCATACACGGGTTGGACGCGCTGGAAGGTGGCTAATAGCTTCTCGCCCCGCTCTGTGTCTCCTTGGCGCTTCAAAAGGCTGCCGAGCCGGTGGTATGCCTCGGGATCAAAGGGGTCGAGGGCAATGGCGCGAGCAAAGAGCCGCTCGGCCTCGGCGACGCGGCCCTGCTGGGCGCGCACTTGGCCAAGCCCGATGTAAAATGCTGCGTCGTCCGGGCGCAGGTCCATGGCCCGCGCGAAGTTGGTGGCCGCTGCTGAGAGCTGGCCCTGCTTGTGCTGAATTTGCCCCAGCCGGAAATAGGCGTCGCCGTATGCAGTGTCGATTTCCGTGGCGCGGGCAAACGCACGGCTGGCCTCGCCGTATTGCGCTTGGCGCTCGTGGACTACGCCGAGGTTGTAGTGGATAGCTGCATTGTCGGCTGCCCGCGCCTGCGCTTGCTGCAGGATTGCGACTGCTGCGGCGTAGCGACCATCGTCCGCGTAGGCGATGGCCAGCTTGCGGTAGAGATCAATGCGGTCGGGAGCCGCGTCGAGACCCTCTTGGTAGGTAGTTACCGCATCGGCATTGCGCCGCTGCCGCACGTAAATGTCGCCCAAGAGGACGTAGGCGTCGGTGTAGTCTGGGGCCAGCGCGACGGCCTGTTCGGCTAGCTGGGACGCCAGCCCCAAACGCCCTTGGATCAAGTCGAGGCGGGCCAGCAGCAGGCGGGCCGAGAGGTGCTGGCCGTCTGCTGAGAGCACCTGCTTGCAGACAGCGACTGCTGCGGTGTACTCGCCGGCCGCTGTCAGGCGCTGCGCTTCGTCGAAGCGATCGCTTGGTTCGCTCGGGTTGCCGCAGGCCGCAAGCAGTATGGCTGCCCAAACCCTAGACCTGAGAATCATACATGACCGCGAGGTGATCCCGGTAGATGGAGATGTGTGCGGCGTGCTTTTCGCGCAAGTGGCCGATCAGCTCGCCGTAGAGGCGGTTTTCTTCCTCTTTGGTCCACCAGTAGCGCACCTGTTTTTCCACCTCGTGGTACGGCCTCGGTGCGGCGGCCGTTTTATGCAGCACCTCGAACAGGGAGAAGCCGCCTTGGCGGTGCTCGGTTGCCGTAATTTCGATGGGTCCGGTCAGCACCCCTACTTCCGCCTCGAGGGCCGCGGTCAGCAACTCGCCGAAAGCCACCCGCTCAAAGGAGTGAATGTGGAAGGAACCTGCGGCATGGCCTTGGCGGATGCTGTGCTGAGCGGCCAATTTGTCCATGTCTTCGCCGGCCCGGATCTGTGCGGCGAGGGCCGCGGCTTCTGCGCGAGTAGCTAGGAGGATTTCTCGCACCTCTAGGGTTTGGCCTTCCATAAAGTGGTGCAGATTGGCCTCGTAGTAGCGCCTGAGCGCATCTTCGCTTAGATCGACGTGTGCCTCCACGCGACGGGCGCGCAGCTCATCGACGAGCATGGCGCGCTTCTTGCGCTTTAGCCAATCGGCGATCTGCGGCTCCTGCGCCAGCCCGCGACGCTCGATCTCCAACGGGAAGAGCACTTCGGGCACGAGGTAAAGCCGGACGAATTCGTCTAGGCCGCTGCTGTCGGCGCGCACGCGGGCAACCCGGCTCACCTTTGGATAGAGCGCGTTGAAGTCGGCCTGCGTAATTTGGCCGCCGTCGTAGCGGCCGAGGACGCCGGCAGGGTCCATGTCGGCCACCGTGCCGGCCGCGACTTTTGCGGCGAGATCGGCCGTGGCGCGGGGGTCGAGCTCGACCTCGTATGCCCGCATCAATTCGGCGACCAGTGCCCGGCGGCGCTCGCCGTGGGCGGCCAGCAGCGCGCCTTGGGAAAAGACGAGGTAATAGCTAGCTGGTGCCGGGCGTTCGTCCAAAACCTGGTACAGGTCGTAGTGAGCACCGACTGCGAGCGGTGCGCTGACCTCGCCTTTGGCCAAGCCAAAGATGGCTTCGGCCACCTCTAGGGAAACCCCTAAGGAGTCGAGATTACCGCGCCCGAAGTAGGATTCCAACACGCCTTGGTGCCGCCCATCTTGGCGGTGGGTCAGGTGCGGGCCGGACAACTCCGCAAAGGGGGTGCCGCCTTCTAGCTGGCGCAACACCTGCATAGCTTCATCGGCCGTGGCCGAGCGGATGCGCGCCAATTTCAGGAGCCGACTCCACTTACTCTCGCTCCACTGCCGCTTTATTTCCTCCTGCGACAGGTCGATTTTGTCTTGGATTTCCAGCTTGATGAATTCTTCAAAGAGCTTCTTCTCGTGCGCCTGTGCCCATTTTTCGGCAAAGCTCGAGTCGGCGGCGAGCGGCCAGGCCTCCAAAAGCAGGAGTTCCATGTCGATCACCTGCGATAGCCAGCGCCCCCGGGGGACGAAACCGCGGCCGTAAACTTCCAGCTCGGCCAGTGCGTAGCGCGTGAACTTGGGTGGGGCGTCTGGAAGCACTCGCATGCGGAAGAAGCGCAGATACTGGAGCGGAAAGTCGATCGCGATAACGGCGTTGAAGTTCTGGTCCACCTTGGCCAACGTTTGATCCAGCGGTAGATAGTAGTTCGTCTCCTGAGTGCCGGCGACGCCCGAGCGAAATTGCGGGGGTAGTTGGGTTTCGACGGCGACCTTGTCGTTGCTGGCTGTCAGTTCGTAGGCTTCGAATTTGTAGTTGGGTCGATACGGCTCTTGGAAGAAGGGGTCATTGCCCTCGGGCGGCACCAACTTGAAGCGGTCGGCGGGAATCTGCATGCCCATATCGAGCGTGTAGAATTCGCCCCAGATGCCCCCTAGTCCGCCGCTGCCCTGAAAGTCGCGCCCCTCGTAAAAAGTGTTGAGATCTCCGTCGATAAATTCCATCGGGTTGGAGACGTGGCCGGGCCGGGAAACATCGCCGATTGCCCGCCAGATGCGGGGCATCCCCTCTTGGTAGTTGATGTCGATCGGCTGCCGATAGCGCGTCCAGTGGCGTAGCTGGGTCACCACATTGACGTCGGGCTTGAGTTCGAGTGGTTGGATCGCGCCAGGAGTCGTGGTGTTATCGACCATCAGGTTGACCAGAGTCTGCTCTTCCCAATCGAGGCCATCGGTGCCGCCGAGGCGGAACTGCGACACTTGCGCTCCAGCCGTGCAGACTTGCGCTACGGTCATGCACACCGCTGCCAAATAGAGCTTGGATTTCATACCGGCCACCTCCTAAAACATAAAACATGGCACGGCGAATATAACACAAAATAGCAAGTGCCTGTCAAACATTAAATTCAACCCCAGAATATCACGTTCCAAGTCATGCCAGTGAAGTGATCGACGATCAGATAGAAACCGCCGGGCGTGAAATATCCGAGGATCATCCCCATGAAAAAGGGCCGCGTCTTCAGATAGAGCCGCACGCCCCCGTATTTGAGCACGAGGACCTTGATTCCCCAAGCGATGAACATATTGAACCACAAGTGATCCATGATCCAGATCGGCCCGATCACGTAGCCCAGCGGGTGCAGCGGCCACCAGACGTAGAGCCAGCGCGCGCCCATCAACCCAGTCATAATCGCCGCGCCAATCCCCATATTGACCCAGCCCCAGCTATAGAAGTCGCTCGGCGTACGGAGGACCTTCTCCACGTAGCTGTAGTTGCCGCCGCTCCAGATCCACAAGTTGATCGCCCCGTACTTGTGGCTGAGCAGCATCACCATCCACACGGCCGCGCCCATGGCCACGACGAGTGCCAGCACGATGATCCAAAAGAGGGGCCGGCGGTTGCGCCCCAGTTCCTCGCCCAGCCGCAGACTGTTGGCGCAGGAGACCATGACAAAATTGCGCCCGGTGGTCCACAGGAAAGTCGTCGCCAGCACGACTAGACCTTGGGCACCGATGACCGACGAACCCACCGCAGACACCAAAATCCCCGCCGGGACCACCGGCGGCGAGCCATCGGAAAGCCCGCCCTCGGCCACCACCCGCGAATAGCCAAAAATGATGACGACCCCGAGAAAGAGAATCGCCAGCCCGAAGACCAGCGGCAGCCCGGCCAGCGACAACCAACCCACTATCGTCAAACAAGAGACCGTCAGCACAATCAGGGCCGCGCGGTAGGAGAGAATCTCGTCGCTGTCGTCAATGCTCTCGTCGCCTTTGAACGCCTTGCGCCACACGCCCTTTAGGTGCTTGCGCGCCGTCCAGATGCCGCCTAAAAAGAGCACGAGGATCGCGCCCATTGATTGATAGGCCAAAAAGGGATCGTGTACTGCGTGGCCGGCCCCCCCCGTCTCGCTACTGACCACGCCCAGAATGCCAAAAATGCCGCGCACCGCAAAAGAGAGCAGGTTGAAAAACCACAGGCTGAAGGCGATATCGGTCTTGAGAAAATAGAAGAAGCCGATGATGTTGAAACGCAGCGCGATGTACAGGTCGGCCGTGCGACGGAAAACCGGCACGTCCATGCGTATTGGATCGACGTTCTGGGCGATGGGGATGACCTCGGGAAAGTAGTTGTACAATCCATGCAGCGTGCCCCAGAGCGCGGGGATGGCAAAACCAGCCCACATGAAGGGGTTTTTGAAAAAGGGGCTTAGCTTTTGATCGTCTGCGCCCTCCTCGGTCATCGCTAGGGGCACCTGCATCAGCGGATAGATCAGCCGCTCGTGCTGGATCCACTGTTTGCGCAAGATCGCCATGAAGGAAATCATCATCAGGAAGAGGGCGCAGATAAAGGGCGTCCACATCCCGATGACACTGCGCCACACTTCCCAAGGAATCGGTTCGTCCCGTCCGCTGCCCTCGTAAAACTTGCGGACGGTCTCCAAGTCGTGGACCATCAGCCAGTCGGGGATATAGGGGTGGATCAGGCCCCGCCACTCGTTTTCGGCGGTGGCGTAGTAGAAGGGATAGCTAATGGCGCTGAGGAACTTGCCGACGAAGAGGGTCGGGATCGGCGAGGCCATTACCATCATAACATAGACGACCAGCAGTTCGCGCCGATTTAATCCCAAGCGCGGGTGCATGAGCTTGAGCAGAGGATTGATAAAAAGGGTCAGCAGAAAAAGGATGAACACCGCCCCAGGCATACTGGTGCCGAGGGCCATAAAGGAGCCGTGTAAATAGAGGGTACCGTAGGCGGCCCCGGCCGACACGCTGAAGGCCCCGGCGCATCCTACCAGCACGGACTTGACGGTAAAAGCCGGTCCCTCGTCTGCTTGCTTGGGCGATGTCAACTCGGGTTTCGTAGGCATTTAGCTAGTGCGAGAGAATCAGCCGTAAAATTTGGCAACCAACTCGGCCGGCTTGCCATCTACAGTCGCCGGATCTAGGGCCTTGGCCCCGAAGACCACGGGAAAGGGTTGGCCGGTGTCGAGGGTGCGGGTCTGGGCATCCATATAGGTTGCGCTGAAAGCGCGGCGGGCCGACGCGGTGGAGTTGGTCCCCGAGCGATGCAGCAGAAAATTGTGCAGCAGAATGGCCTCCCCGGCCTCGGCTGCCAAATTGATCACCGCCTCCGGGGGCGTGTATTGGGCCTCTTGCTCGGCCGGGAGAAAGTGCCGCTCGTTGATGATGCCGTGCTTGTTGCTACCCGGCACGATCTGCATGCAGCCGGTGGCTGTGGTCGCGTCGTCGAGCGCCGTCCACACAGTGACGATGGGATTGGTGTCAATGCCCCAGCCAATCCCCACGTCTTGGTGCCAAGGAAGTTCGCGGCGGAGTTCGGGCGGTTTGTTCATAAACATCGAGCGAAAAACCGAGACCTCCTCGCCGATGTAGCGGCGGGCAATTTGGCGGAAGAGGGGATGCTGGATATAGGCGAGGAAAAGCGGGTCCTGCTCTAGGTCGTCGATGCGCCGGTACGCGAGCGTCTGCACCTCGTTGCCCATGGTGCGGCGCACTTCGCCGTCCTCTTCGACTACCTGCAAGCGCATGTGCTCATAGCGGACGCGGCCCAGCATGATGTCGTCGATGCGCTGCTGCAAGGCGGCCAATTCGTCCGTGGACAGGACGTTGCCCAGCCGCACGTAGCCTTGGGCGACAAACTGCTCGTGGTGTACATCGTCAAAAGTGGAAAGGGCTTGCATAATGCGGTCTCCTTTTTTGGGACGGGGTATAATAGGGGTTTATGTGCGATAGTGCTGCAAGCCGCTATTGACATCGCGTCCATCTGGCTCCAGAGGACGGGCTACGTTTTTCGACTACTTCTTTGTTTTTGACGGCTTCGGCTTCGGCTTCGGCTTCGGCTTCGGCGGCGGGGGTGGCGGTGGCGGCGGCTTCGGCTTCGGCTGCCTCCCGCCTTGGGGTTGGCGTCCTTCTTGCAGAGGTACATTTCGACCTTCGTTCTTAGCCATAGCCGTGATTTCTCCTTTCGTGGTACGGCAACTGTGTCAACAAGCCGAAGACTATCATCCTGACGCCGGATACTAGGTGGCGTTTTGTCCGAATCTTGCCCTAGTGAAAATCAATTCTATCGATACTGTCAGCCTTTAGAAGCAAGCCTTTTATCCGTTCATCTGGAACAGGCTCCTCTTGCCCTTCTACGTACTCGCATACATTGCTGAGGTATAGGTCTCGCTCGGACGGGTCAGTAGAGGTAAAGCAATCGGAATCGTATAAAGCCACTATTTCCTTGCCATCCTTCAAGTGAACCGTGATCCATTGAGACTGGGTACGCATGAACTTCCAATCCCACGCCGACGGAATGCCGTGAACAGGTTCTAGCCTGACTTTTCGCAAAAGCCAGTACAGCCACTCTTTTTGAATCCCGTGTCCAACGAAAATCCCGATGGCGACGGGGACCAAAACGACAACTACAGCCGCCAACCAACCGACGTCCATGTCGCGAATGCGATGGGCTACGTCAATCGCCGAACCCCAACCATACAAGGACCATACCACCACGTAATACGCGCTCGACACGGCCAAGCTCGCAGCGAAGGCCGGGCGCCCTGTGGTGAAGCGAGAGATGATGAATAGAATGACATAACCAGGCGTTAATAGTGCCGCTGTCACCAGCGGCACTATGGAAATGCTGATCGCAAAATCGGTATTCATTTTATTTTCCTCAATGGATAATGCCGCAAGCGGCTATCGACATTGCGTGGACGACTCAAGGGGCGGGTCGGCGGGCTATCTCTTATCAACGCCTTGGACACTCGGTTCTAAAATATAAGAATACACCTTTTGGCCGCGCTCGTGCAACGCCGCCGCGGTCAAGGCTCGTACACAGTCAGGACCTGGTCGGCCGCGACGTCTTGCAAGCGCTGCACAATGCCGCTGGGCCAGCGGATTTCCACCTCGTCAACGCGGGTGCGGTCTCCCAGCCCGAAAAAGGGGCGCAGCGCACTTTGGCATATATAGCTCGACCCGGTGCGCACCACGTCCCACCGCACCCAGTCGCCGGCGGCGACGCGGACCTCGGCCCCGACTAAGGCTCCGACCAACCGCAAGCTCAAATAGTGCTGGGCATTGCCGCCGTCGTTGCGCAAGAGCGCGGCTGCTTGATTGTTGTTGGTTACTGTGATGTCGAGGTCGCCGTCGTTGTCGTAATCGCCCATGGCCGCGCCGCGGCTCACTTGCTGCAACAGCAGGCCCGGCCCCACCTGATTGCTCACGTCGGCAAAGTGGCCTTCCTGATTGCGGAAGAGTTGGTTTTGCTGCGCGTACGTCACGGCGTCGAACAGGTGAATGTTGTCGTCGAGGTGGCCGTTGGCCACAAACAGGTCGCGGTCGCCGTCGTTGTCGTAGTCGATGAAAAGGGTGCCCCACGCGAGGAACTGCAAGCTGGGAACGCCCAGCCCGGACTGAAAGGTCACGTCGGCGAAAAACCCATTGCCGAGGTTGCGGTACAGGCTGTTGGTCTCCCACTGGTAGTTGGTGACGAAGAAGTCAAACCGGCCGTCGCCATCGTAGTCGCCCACGTCAACTCCCATCCCGGCCAGCGGCTTGCCGGCGTCGTTATAGGCCACCCCGGCCAAGGCGCCGGTCTCGGCAAAGCGGCCTCCATCGTTGCGGTAGAGCAAATTGGGGGTGCGGTCGCCAGCCGCGTACAGGTCGAGGTCGCCGTCTGCGTCGTAGTCGATGAAAAAGGCCCCTAATTCCTTGGCCGCATCCGGCAGCAGTCCGGCTTCCTCCGTGACATCGGCAAAGGTGGCGTCGCCCTCGTTGCGATAAAAGACGTCGCGCTGCGGCTCAAAGGCTTCTGGGCCGCAGTACACCGCAATCCCGCCGGAGCGGATGCAAGGCTCGTGTATTTCCGGGCGGAACTTGGCGTAATTGGCCACAAAGAAGTCCAAGTCGCCATCTAAATCGTAGTCGGCAAAGGCCGCGCCCGTACTCATCGCCGGGTTGACTAGGACTGGCCCGGCCACGCCGGCTTGGTCAGTTGCATCCGTGAATTGGCCCGTGCTCTCGTTGCGGTAGAGGATATTGGGTCCGTACGCGGTGATGTACAAGTCCAAGTCGCCGTCTGCGTCGTAGTCGGCCGCAGCCGAGCCTAGCCCGTAGCCCGAATTGGCCACGCCGGCTTGGCCGGTTGCATTGGCGAACTGACCGGCGCTCGCGTTGCGGTAGAGCGCGCCCGGCCCGGCGCTATTGACGAAGTACAGGTCGAGCCATCCGTCGCCATCGTAGTCGAAAAAGGCCGCGCCCGAGCCCATGGTTTCCATTGGATACTTTTGCCCCTTGGCTCCATTCTGATGGCGAAAAGCGATTCCGGCCTCAGCCGCCACCTCCACAAACTGAACCTCGGCGCGTGCTAGCTCAGCCCACAGGTACGCCAGTGCTGCTCCTAAGAGGACGCGCCGCGTCACGCGCGCTCGGAGTCAGCGGCGGCTTCGCTGGCCCCGCGGCCAGCGGCCATGTTGCGGATCATCTGGACCACGTCGCCAAAGCCCTTGTAGGCGACGGCGACGACAATGCCGTAAAAGAGGACGCTGGCGGCGATAAAGACGAGTTGCCACAGGACTTTCCAAGTTTCGACATCCATTGCACTACTCCATTGCACTAAAGTCTAAAGGGCGCGGCGGGTGTGAACGCTGCGTGAGCGAGGCGACGACCAGCATGGCGAGGCCACCCAAGGCTAGGCCGGTAAGCCCGACGAGGTTGGAGTTTTCGACCAACGGCAACAAAAACTCGGGCACCAAGTGCTGGTTTTCGGTCATAATTAGGAAGTTGAGCGGCACCAGTGCGCCCAGTATTAGAGCGCAGTACGCACCCGGGGTATTGGCCTTTTTCCAGTACAGCCCTAAAGCCACGGTGCCGACGCAGCCGGAGAAGTAGATGGTGCCGGTGACGTACATAAAGCGGAAGGCCGTCTCGGGAAGCTGGTAGAGCGCACCGAAAATGGCCAAGAAGGCGGCGAGGATGACGACGATGGCCCGGGTCCAATAGATCTCGCGTTCGCTCGACAGCCCGCCCCAAGTACCATCCGCCTCGCGCTCACCGCTCGACTTGGCGAGCATGGCCTTGATCGGCGAGACCACGTCGCGGACGATGACTCCGCTCCAAGCTAGCAGGTAGCTGTCGTGGGTGGACATAAAGGCGGCGAACATCCCGGCCATGAGCAGGCCGGCCATGCCGATGGGCAGGATTTTGCCGAGCATTTCGGGCATGGCGTAGTGGGGGTCGAGCTCGGGGTCGCCAAAATAGGCCAGCGCCGCGATGCCCCAAAACATCGGCACCATCGCCCGCCCCATGACCGTACCCGCCGAGATCCAGAACACGCGGCGGGCCACCTTGGGGCTTTCGGCACTCAGCGGCCGCATCATTTCGGGTTGCCAGACCACGCCGACTAGGCCGACGCAAAACAAAAACAAGATCATTGAGATGCCGTAGGCGGGGTTGGCTATGGGGTCAAAGCCGATGGCACCTTTGTGTGTCTCGACAGCTTGGACCATGGTGTCCCAGCCGAGTTGCGGGTGATTGAGAATGATGTAGGTGCCAAAGAAAAACCCCAGTGCCAGCAGCACGAACTGGGCGAAGTCCGTCAGCACCACCGAGACCATGCCGCCCATCAAGGTGTAGAAGACGACGATGACCAACATGCCGATCATGACGTAGTTGACGTATTCCTTGTCGAGGCCGGTGAAGCCAACGACGAACTTGCTGCCGAGGATGGGGAACAGCCCCATGTTGAGGGTGCCGGCGAGGGTGAGGATGCCGCCGCCGAGCAGGCGCACGCCGCGCGTGTACTTGAGTTCGTAGAACTCGGGCACGGTCATCACCTGCAAATGGCGCAGGCGGCTGACGATAAAGCCGGTGCGGCCGATGATCAGGGTGGTGATCAGCGCCATGAGTCCAAAGACGAAGGGCACGAAGCCGTACTTAAAGCCCTCCTCGGCCATGTACATGACCGTTACCAGCCCCAAGCCGGTCGAGACCATCGTGGCGACGGCCATGTGGGTTTTTAGGCCGCGGCCGGCGACGAGGAAGTCCGAGATGCCCTTGATGGCACCTCGGGCCAACGTACCGGCGACGATGGTACCTCCGACATAGACGAAGACGATGGCGTAGTCGATATAGCTCAGGTGCATGCGTACTCCTGTGGGCGGTGAATTGGCGGATAAGCAAACGCGCTAATATAATCTCTGTGCAGTGCTTGTTAAACCCTGCCCGGCATTTTTGACAGCCGCCGCACAGGGTGTTAATTGGGCGTGTGGATAGCATAACTGCTGTTGCGCGCTTGCCACTTGCGGTGCCTTGGGTGCGCGGGCCTTCCCTCTATTCGCTGGCCCGGATGCGGGCGGGACGCCCGCGCACCTGCGTAAGGAGAATGGTTCTATGGCTGAGAGAAACGCCAAAGAGGAGGCCGCGCCAGTACTGTACCTGCCCGACGGCAAGCGGCTGGTGTTCCCCGGCTGCCACGCCAAGCACGTGTCGGCGACCGCGATCGAAACCTATGAAGGTCGCTTTGAGTACTGGCACGGACCGACCGAGACCCTGATCGTAACCGACGACGACGCCCGCATCGTCAGTGCCGACCACGAACTACCGGCGCAGTACTTGGCGCAGCTAACCCAACAGCTCGCCGACGAGTGCGGCGCACACTTTATGGCGTTTGGCACCACCAGCATCTGGCGGCTGGACGCCGAGGGCTGCTACGAGGCGATCATGCGGCCCGATCAGTGCATCTATCTGCGCCCGCAGGAGGCTTGGTTGCCGGATCGCCAAGGGCTGAAACTAGGCTTTCACACCCTGCCGGACGTAGTTTTGGAAGTGGATCACACCACGGACATTCGGCAGGGGAAGTTGCAGATGTATGAGAAGTGGAGGTTCCCGGAGTTGTGGGTGGAGGTGCCGGATGCGTTCACGCCGCATCGACGGGCGGGTTTGCCGGGGTTGACCATTCGCGTGTGGGAGGGGGGTGGCTATCGGGAGGTGGATGCGAGCCGGGCGTTTGCGGGCTGGACCGCGGCGGAGATTCACACCGCGCTGAACGAGCGGATGGGCTGGTCGGCGGCGACGACTGCGGCGTTGGTGCGAGTTGCTAAGGCCCTGACCAAGCAATTGGGCACGGCTGGTCCAGAGGGTACGCCGCGGCTGTGGAGGCATCGCGCCGAAGGCCGAGCGCAAGGCCATGTCGAAGGCCGAGCGCAAGGCCATGTCGAAGGCCGAGCACAAGGCCATGTCGAAGGCGAACGGGCGTTATTGTGCCGCTTAGCAGTGCGGCGGTTTGGCGACGAGGTGGCCGAGAGCTTGGGGGAACTGTTGGCAGGCTTGGCGAGCGAGGATTTAGTGTCGGTGGGCGATTGGATCGTCGAATGCGCCAGCCGCGACGAGTTGCTGCGGCAGGTGCGCGAGAGCGGCTAAACGGCGGAAATCGGAACGACCCCCGCCAACCCACCCCCTCCTCGGTTCGGGGAGGGGTCGTATTGTCTGAAAAAGTTAGGAGCAGAAAATGGCGCAATGGACGCAATGGATGCTGTTAGTCGCGGCCCTGTCGTGGGCTGGCTGTGCGGGCGATGACTCGACATTGGGGCCGGACAACTCGGACGGTGCTGGTACGCTTACCGCGGCCACCCTAGCGCAGGTCAGGGAGGTTTTTGCGATTAGTTGCGCCATTTCGGGCTGCCACAGCGGCGGAGAGCCAGCGGCCGGGTTGTCGCTGGAGGGCGACTTTGCCACTCGCATCGTCGGCGTCGCCAGCGGTCAGCGGCCCGATCTCAAGCTCGTCGATCCGGGGAATCCCGACGGCTCGTACCTGCTGATAAAGGTGCGCGGCGACGACGAAATCGTCAGCCAGCAAATGCCGCCGAGCAGGACGTTGCCCGCCGGGCAGGTGGAGATAATCCGCGCGTGGATCGCCAGCGGAGCACCTGTACCGTAGCACTAAATCCACCCATCGTCGCACAATGTCTTTGTAGGAGCGACCGGCCGGTCGCCCAACCGGCACCACTTCAGGCGGCGCACTTTTGTGGGTCGCCTTTTTCATTTCCACAGGAGTTACCATGCCCGTCTTTTCTCCATCGTCCTTAATCGAAACCAGCTCCTCTATTTTTGCCGCGGCTGGAATGAGCACCAGCGAGGCGCGCGTGGTCGCTGAATTGCTCGTCGAGGCCAATTTTGTCGGCCACGACTCGCACGGCGTCATCCGCATCCCCCAGTACTTGGACCAAGTCGAAGCCGGCGACATTGTGCCAGACGCCGCGGTCGAAGTCGTTCGCGAGGCCCCGACGCTCGCCGTACTCGACGCGCATTGGGGCTTTGGGCAGGTGGCGATGAGTCGCGGCGTGGAACTGGGATTGGAGAAGGCGCGAGCAACGGGCATGGCCGCTATCTCCGTCCGCCGCGCCAATCACATCGGCCGCCTCGGCAGCTACGTGGAGCGCATTGCCGAGGAAACCGCTATCGCCTTGTTGTTCGTCAACGGCGCGCCGGTCTGTCGCATGGCTCCGTGGGGCGGGCGAGAAGCACGGCACGGCACCAATCCAATCGCCATGGCGTTTCCGTCGCGCAGCGGCCCGCCGGTCGTCCTCGACATGACCACGTCGGCTGTGGCCGAAGGCAAGGTGCGGGTGCAGCGCAATCGCGGGGCTGAGGTGCCCGACGGCTGGCTGCTCGACGCCGAGGGCCAGCCAACCAACGACCCCCACACCCTGTACGCGGACCCGCCCGGCACCATCCTGCCCTTGGGCGGCAGCCTCGGTCACAAGGGCTACGGCCTCAACGTGGCGGTCGAGCTGTTGGCCGGCGCGTTGGCCGGGGCCGGCTGCATAGGCCAAGATCGGCCCTTCCGCAACGGAGCCATGCTGTTGGTACTCGACGTGGAAAAGCTAGTGGGGTTAGACGCCTATTTCGCCGAAGCCGACGCGTACATCGCGTTTGTCAAGTCCGCGGCCACTGCACCGGGGGTCGAGGCGATCTTGATGCCCGGGGAAATCGAGCGGGCGGTGGCGGACAAGCGGAAGGTGGAGGGAATCTTCGTAGAGGACGAGACGTGGGCGCAGATTGTGGCGAGTGCGGCAAAGGTGGGGGTTGAGATTAGCACTCCTGCCTGAATTGGTCCAACAGGCGGCCGAGTTGTCCCACCAAGTAAAGCGGCAGCGAGAGCAAGGTCATTTCCACGGTCTGCCGCGTTCCGCTTACTTGGTGCCGGATGGGCTGGACGGTGGGCGGATTGAGATCGAAGCGCACCGCGAGGCGCGTCCCTTTGGCCAAGGCGAACTGATGCAGCGAGCGCAGGGTGCCGCTGGTGCCCGCTTTGACTTCAACCGGCACGATCCAAGCCCCTCGGGCAATCGCGTAGTCAACTTCGGCGTTGGCACTTTTCCCTTCCCGCAGCCAGTAGTTCAGACGGGGCGTTTCTCGACCCTCTTCCAAGTAGAGTAGGTGTTGCCCGACGAACTGTTCGGCCAAGGCTCCTTCATTGACCAGTCGGCGATCGTCCAAGTCCTTCAGAGCCAGCCAGTCTAGGCCGCACAGACGGTTCATCAGGCCGATGTCCAAAAAGAGGAGTTTGTAGGTCTTCCAATCGACCTCGGCGTGGAGGGGGACCCCGGAACAAGCACTGTGGAAGACGGGTGCAATGACCCGGGCCTTGGCCAGCAAGTCAATGGCGGCCCGCAGTTCGCGGGCGGTCTCCTCGCGGTGGATCTGGGTGTATTTGACTTTGCGACCCACGGCGCGGGGAACGTAGTTGAAGACTCGCTGCAAGCGCAGCCGGACTCGGGCGGAAGCGTACTTGGCAAAATCGTCTTGGTAGGTATCGACTATGGACTGATGCACGGGCCTCACGTCGGCAAAGCGGCGGGTGGAGCTATACGCGGCTACGGCTTCGGGCATACCACCCACCAACAGGTACTCCCGCTGATAGGCCAACAGGCGGGTGTGGACGGTATGGGGCAGGGGATGCTCAAGGGCGTAGTCTTGCAGATAGGCCAACAGGGGCGGGTCCAGTGCGGCGAGGAATTCTTCAAAGCTCATCGGGCCTAGATGGAAGTATTGAATGCGCCCTACCGGCATGGTAAAGGCGTGTTGCGAGAGGACGAATTCGAGTAAGGAGCCAGCGGCGATAACCGGCAGTTCGGGATGGTCTTCCAAGAAGTAGCGCAGGGCGGGCAGGGCGTGGGGGGTCGCTTGGATTTCGTCGAGGAAGAGTATGCTGCCCGATGCCAACAGCGGCTGGCCCAGCAGTCCTTCGAGTTCCCGGCGGATGTGCGTCAGGTCCAAGGTCTGGAAGACGGACTCCAAGTCTGGGTGGCGCTCGAGGTTGACTTCGTTGAGGTGCAGGCGATGGGACTGGGCGAATTGCCGCACTAGGGTGGATTTGCCCACTTGGCGCGCACCGCGGATGACCAGTGGTTTTCGCTGTGGGGCGGCAAACCAATAGGCCAGAGCGCGTTCAGCCGATCTATACATAATGAATAAAAATGCCCCCTTTTTCGTACGTACAATGTACAAAAAAGGGGGCATTTTACAATCTATGGTCGCCACTTCGGCGCAAGCCGGAGTTCAGAAAAGGTCGCTGGGTTCTGGCTCGCGCTAGAATGACAGGTTTCGGCTGGAGTTTGGGGGTCGGAGTTATCGGCACTCATAAGACGTCTCGGAAAGAGGCAAATGGCATTACAAATCGGTTCTGCGCCAAAGTGCCTTTGATTGCATCGGCCTGTGACACGGTGAGTATGCCCTCGCGTAGGGCCTTGAGCAAAATACCCGGTGTATTCAGCAAATAGCCCTTTCCCAAATTATCCTGCACTTCTCTGGAAACCAGTTTCTTTTTTCGCTCATCACAGGCCATTATCCATTGTCGACCAATCGCAACAGCCAAACATGCGGCCTCCCCATCTCCCATTTGCCGTTTGTATCGTGCATAAGAACGCAATTCGTCTTGATCTGTTATCGCAGTCTTTCTAAGCCATCCTTCCTTCAGGGCTTGGTCCAAAATAAGCCGTTGTTTCGGGTAGGTGATTTCCTCATAAACTTCCTCGGGCAGATAGAAAGCATATATTCGCAGTTGCCGGAGAATGTCCACGCGGCCGATTTTGATAAAGTTGATCAGGATATTTGCGTCTGTAATCACACATTTTTGCCGCACGAGGTCACTCCGGGAGATAGACCTCTTCTTCGACGTGGTTTTCAAGGCCCATACAGGACAGCACTTGGTCTATGGCGTCGGGACCAAACGCCACTTGCCCGGCGAGCGCGAGCAATTTGTTGTACGTAATTTTGTCGCGGCGGTAGGCTTCAATAGCCATACCCGTGAAGTTGAGCGCAAAGCAGGTTCCTCGCTCGCCCTCGGCAGGCTCATTTTTCTCAAAGTTCAGAAATCGCGCTATTTGCCGTGCCTCTTCTTTTTGCTGACAGAGTTGAGCAAACGACTCTTCAGACAGGAACTTCGTGTTTCTCAACCTATACAGGGCGGCTTCAAAGCTGGTGCCGAAGTACGCACAGAGCTTGACGACATCGTAGAGCGTGATGATTTGCGAGGAGGCCAAGCGGCGGTGATGCCCAACAAGCGGGTCGGCCCGCTCGGTATAGGCCAGCAGTTTTTCGCGGCTGGCGGAGCCTTTGCCGGTGTTTTTGAGAAATTGACTCACCCCTTCTTGGGGCATGAGAAACGCCGCGGCAAAAGCATTGGCCCGCACTTCAAA
This sequence comes from uncultured Latescibacterota bacterium, assembly GCA_958295495.1. GTDB lineage: Bacteria > Latescibacterota > UBA2968 > UBA8231 > UBA8231. The sequence goes on along the minus strand of OY282352.1, from coordinate 2,302,855 downwards.
TAAGTCGCGCTCGTTTGAAATTTTGCTGATGGCACCGACCTTGTCCCGGTCGAGCAATATGTGACTGTATTCGTGAGCTATGGTAAAGGAAACGCGCGCTTTTGCCCGGTCGAGTTGTGATTGGTTGATGAAGACACACAGTTGTGCCTCGGCATTGGCTATAAAAATGCCGGAGATCTGGTCATCCAAATTGATTTCGATAACAGGTATTCCCTGAGCTTCCACCAACTCGGCCATGTCGCGAATGGGATCATGTCCCAACGCCAGACGACTGCGTTCGGCCTCGGCGGCCCGCTCGCCCATTTGAATGGCCTCCCAAACATTTCTCGGTTCGGGACAAGCATATACAGGCGGCAGGTTTTGTTCTGTATCCAAATCCAAAAGGGCTTTCAAGTTGAGGTATTCTCGGAATATCTCATCGGCCTGTTGCAATGCTTCTCTACACGCGGGGTTTTGAACCAGTTCGGGATGTGCGCGAAAGAGGACCGTCAGGGCGTTTGCCGCCTTCCGCATGCGGGCCTTTTCGTCAAAAAAACTGACCATATCTCGGCCATAAAGACGCGAGAGATGCAGGAGTTCAAATGAACGGACCGCCCGTTGTCCCGATTCGATTTGGGAGATGGCAACGCGGGTCAGCGCGACGCTATCGGCAACCTGCTGTTGGGTCAATCCGGTCGCTTCCCGCGCCCGCTTTAACTTCTGCCCCAGTTCTCGCTGCTCCAGCAAGGTGTGTTTGCGCGTTGCCCGGGTGCCAGACAGAGAGGTCGTATTTGCCGTAGATGCCGGAATGATCAATCCTCCTTTCCCGGGATGATGTTGGCTATGCCCGTCGCGAATCCCTTGCCCAATCCGTTCATTGAAGACTCGAAAGGCTTCCGTTGTAGGCACTTCGCCAAACAACCCCACCATGATTTCCTGCATTTCGTCAAGAGCGCATCCAGAGACCAGTCGCTTGATCTTGGTAACGAGCTTTTCGAGATCGCGGATAAACACTTCTTGGTCTTGCAGGGTTTCTGGCCATCGATCAGTTAGAATATCTCGGCTGCACACAGGATTTGCAGCATGAATGTGCTTCCCTGCACTATGGCATTTTTGGAATACAGACAGCATGTGCTGCGCCTGATACAACAAATCTTCCGACAGCCGGTCCGTATGGTTCGCAGCATCGGCGATGAGTTTCGCAATCAGAATTGATGGGGGTCTTCGCCCCTGTCGCGTATCGTATTGTACATTGCGCCAGCGCTTCAGGAGTTGAAGCACGATCACTGCCTTCGATTTTCGGAATGGTGGTTCGTGAGGAGGAACGGGTTCGCTGTCCGCCGCCACCACCAACATCTGTTGGTCGTATTCGGCTGCACGTTTCTCAAAAATACCGGCGAAGTCCTGATCGGGCGGCGTGTTAGCCTTGAACCACTCGGCAAAACCGTAGGGGTTGGCAATGAACTTCTTACTCGATTCTTGGGGGGCTTCCGGCCGGTCGTGAAAGATCCAGCTTTCACGCTCTCGGGTGTATTGTCGTCGAATAAGCGGCGTAATATCAATGTGCATCTTGTCGCTGTAATTGACGGTGACACAACGAGTTCTCCGCTTGGTCATTCGATAATATCGGGAACCCGGTTCTCCCCTGATTGCTTCAAACAGCAGATCCAGTGGCTCACGAGGCAATACTGACTCCGGCAGACCGAGCTGTGCAACCACGTCGATGTCGAACTCGTCCGTCTTGAGTTTCGATGCGATGGTTGCGCCGATCGCCATAGATCCCTGTGGATAAAACAGATCGACACGATCCTTGAGGGGGCTGTCTCCACGCTCAATCAGCTTACTGATTTTTTGATAACGCTCGGTAGCCATATCGTAATGCGTCTGCCTGAGCTGGATGCGAATCGCTACATCTGCTAGCAGGATATCCTCCGGTTCGGTCAATTGCGCTAAAGCTGTCTCAGTGTTCATAAGTAGTCCTTTCATGGATGGAGACGATTTCTGTACGAGATGTGGATTCTCGCCCGAGAGTACAGAATGTATCTAAATAGCTTCATATAGGTCAAGTATCGACATAAAATTTTTATTTACGAATATGAAAAATAAGGCTATGATTTCCCATATCTAATTATTTTATAATAAATTAGGGAGGTTAAAATAAATTAACCTCCCTTACTCAATATGGTCAGATTTAGAAATTCGCTCGGTCGGCAATGCTTCGCCGATTGACGCCCTTAAAATACAATGCTCGACACGGCCTTGGAAATCAGGGCCAGCGCAATCGACGACATACCCACCAATCCCATCCCGCACGAATACCCCGCCAACAGAATCGGCGCATAAGCCCGCCAGCGCGCTTCGCCAAAGCGCTTCTGCAAGTGATAGCGGCCCAGCAATGCGCCGATGAAGTTGGGCAGCAAAAAGTGCGGCCACGCGCCCACGCCGCCGATGAATCCGTAGAACAGGGCGACCGGCCAGCGCACGAGCGCCAGCGCACCCAAAATCCCCGCGCTGCCCAGCGCACCCGTGAGCACGTATTCCCAGCGAATGATGGTCTTAATCAACTCGTTGCCGCCCTCGGCGAGCGTTGACTTGGCCCAGAACGCCTGCATGGTGGCGTGGAAGGGCCAAAACTTCTGCACGTAGGGATAGGCCGCTGAGGGAATCGGCCCGAGCTTCCAGATAAAAGACCAGAACACAAACGAGCAGACGAACATGATTAGCAAGGTTACGCCGGCCAGCTTGACGATGCTGCCTAAGTGGGTGCGGGTCAGTTCTAGTTGCTTGAAGGCCGCGGCTTCATAGCCCCACTGGAAGAGCGGGATCGGCGCGAACCACACGGCCGCGCCCTGATAGCCCGACAGGTAAAAGGAGCCTTCGCGCAGATAGGGGAAGGACGCTCCTTGGGGCGAGCCGGTCAGGCCGATCATCCGCGCCCCGATGTACGAGTAAATCGGCGTCCACACAAAGCCGAAGAACGCGCTGATCCACCAAGGAAATTCCGGCACCAAATACCACACCAAGACCACGAAGCCGAGCGTACTCACCGCCCAGATGCCCAAGGCGAGGGGGATGGGGATGTCGCCGCGGCCCTCGGTTAGGGGCTCGTCGCCGCCCTCGCGCTTAACCCCGCGCAAAGTCCACAGGGTCTTGCCCACCATGGCAAAACCCATCGCGGCCACGACGACCGCGCCGCCAATGGAGAAGCTGAGCCAGAAGTCGAAGGAATTGGCGATCTGCGTTGGAATCGCCGACATGCCCGGCTCCCAAGTGTGCAGCACGTCGTACGCGTAGAGAACCGGATTGACGAGGAGGTTGACGAGGAAGGCCGCGGCAAAGGAGCCGACCACGATCCAAAAGGGCAGGACAAAGCCGACCATGACGTGCCCGAGGTCGGTGCCAATGCCCATGATGCTGGCCGGCAGCATTTCCTTGAGCGAGACGGTCAGGTCGATAAACGGAATCGGCAGGATGGTCACCGTTTCGGTGAAGAAAATGCCCGAAATCGTGGGGATGACCACGTAAAACAGCCCCCAGACAATGCCGATAAAGGCCCCAACGCTAAAGACCTCCCACCGCCAGCCTTGGCTCGGCCCCGAGCTCTCGGCGAGGGCGGTCGCGCCGCCGGCCTGCACCGCGGCCAGCGGGTACGGTAGGCGCTCGATGTCGTTGGTGACGCGGAAGAGCACGTAGCCCAAGGACAGGCTGTTGACCTTCTGCATCGCGATGACGGTCAGCAGCAAGGCGATGGGCTTGAGCCAGTCGGGGTGCAAAAAGGAGCGTCCCTCCAACGCCGGCGAGCCGCGCGGCGGCACCACCCAATCGGGGATGTACTGGTGCAAGCCGTCGGCTTGGGGCGATTGAATCAAGTACTGGTCCCAGATCAGCCCGCCAAAAGGCCCGCCAAATAGCTCGGCCCCCGTGCCCAATTTGCCGCCCATCACGACCAAGCCGCCGGCCACCCAGTAGAGAATGATCACCTCTTGGGTGCGCAGGCGCACAAAGGAGCGCTTGGCAATTTCGATGAAGAGGATGAGCGTCACCCACTCGGCACCGCCGGCCATGCTCTGGCCGGTCACCAACCCCAAGTAGATGGCCCCGGGCAACATGATGAAGCCGACGAACAGCGCGGCCCACAAGGTCTTGACGTTGAAACCCGGTTCAAATTCGAGGTCCGCGGGAATCAGCTCGGGTGCTTTTTTGTCGTCTCGAGCCATGCGCTAGTTTCCGTACAGGGGGTGCCCTTGCCCGGGGAACCAAATCATATCGATGCAAAAGGACAGGCCAATCGCGGTGAAGTACCCGAGGATGAGGCCGATGAAAAAGGGCTGGGCGCGGTGGTACAGGCCGATGCCGCCCGAGCGCATAATGGCCCATTTGGCCAGCCAAGAGACGAAGATCGAAAAGACGATGATGGTCATGGGGTAGGAACAAATGCCGACCGGCATGCCAATCGGGTGCAGAGGCCACCACGAGAAGCGGTAGCGCATAAAGGTCAGCAGCCCCATCGCGCCCGCGCCGCTGACGAGGTGGGCCAACCGCGTCCAATCCGGGGTCTTGAGGTCGATTTTGCGCAGGCTTTCCACGTAGGGCACTTGCGAGCCCGTGCCGAAAATCCAACCGCCGTAGTTGTACGCGCCAAAGGAGTAGCCCATGTAGAGCGCGAAGGCCATGGAGACGACGAGGGCCACCAGCGCCGAGAGGAGGATGTAGAAGCTCAGCCAGCGGCGGTTGCCGCAGATGTGGTCGGACACCTTGGCACTATTGGCCGCGGCGACCATGAAGAAGCCCTTGAGCTCGTGGTGCCAGCCGTAGGATAGCCCCATGGCGATGTTGCTCTGCGCGGTGGCGTGCGGCCCGAGCGCGTACCCGACGAAGGTCTGGCCGACCAGCGGCGCGCGGCTGAAGAGCAAGCCGCCCTCCATGATGATGCGCGTGATGCCGACGTAGAGGACCAAGGTGGCCAAGATGAAGAGCGCGACCGTGGGCGGGTTCATGCCCGCACGCCACAGCCAAAAGGCGATGTAGAGCAGGGCCAGCCCGCTGCCAAAGACGATCATCCGGTAGGACATCAGCTCGTCTGTGTCGTCGATGTCCGCATCGTTGCGCACGGCTTTGCGCCAGATCGCGCCGAGGTGCCCGCGCGCCATCCACAGCATCCCGACGACGAGGGCGATCAGGGCGCCGAAGGACTGCCAGCCGATGCCAGGGTGCCCGAGGGTGTACACGTCGCGCCCGGCAAGGGTGTAGCCAAAGCGGTTGAACAGGCCCTGTTGCAGCATGGTGAGCGCGGTGAAGAACCACAAGCTGAACGACACGTCGAGATTGACGAAATACGTGAAGCCGACGATGGCCCAGTTGACATTGGTGTGAATGGCGGGAAATTCGCGGCCAATGCGGATGGGGTCGGACAGGTCGCGGGGGATGGGCGGAAAGGCCGGGGTAAAGTACGTGACCACGTTCCACATAACCATGCAGAAGGGCAGGGCAAACCCGAACCAGAACGTCTTTTGGCGCACGAAGCTGGGCCAGTTAGAGTCTTGCGGCGGGGCGATGAGCTGTTGGGGCAATTCCATCAGGGCGAAGGGCAGGCGCTCGTATTCGACCCACTGCTTGCGCAGGGCCGCGACCATGCAGTGACACAAAAAGAAGATGGCCATCACCAAGCTGGTCCACCAAAAAAGCGGCCCGATCCAAGCGCCCCACGGGATGGATTCGCCGGCGGGTAGGCCGTTGTAGAACCACTTGAGGGCAATTGCGTCGTTGGGCACCAGCCATTCCTCGATGTACTGCACTACTTTGCTCTGCCACTGATTCTCGGGCGAGGCAAAGTACTGGGGGGCGGCGACGACCGCGATCATGTACGTGGAGGTGCCCCAAGTGGGAATCGAGGCGCCCACTAAGGACATGGTGAAGATGAGGCCCAACTCGCTGGTGCTCAGGCCGCGCACCTTTAAGAGCGACTTGGCCGTGGCGTTGAGAAAGACCAAGCCGGTAAAGAGAAAGACCACGCTCAAGGGCAGGTAGCTGATCGCCCACTGCGAGGACTTGAGGATGAACATGCTGTACGGAGCCCCGATGTTGATCAGGATCACGAGGCCCAAGCCGATGAGGAAGGCGCGTGGCGTCATATAGCAGTCCTAAATGACTTGACAGCATGGAATGTTCATCAGCACGGTCTTTTCTGCCTATAAGAAGTCATTCCCGCGAAAGCGGGAATCCAGTCTTGAATGATGTAGGACCGCTATATCGGCTGCTTGGTGCTACTGGGGGTGGGCGGTCTGTCCTCAGTACTGGGGACGCATTCAGACGACACCCCTTGGCGAATTCCCGGCGACAGGAGTGGCCACACGAGGAATCGCTCGCAGAGCACGTTGAGGATTTGGCTCATATCCCCTTGATCTTCTCTCGGCTCTTCACGGCTTCAAACCTCCATGATGGCCACGTCGTATCGCCGAATGAGGCCATCCCGGGTCACGAGGGTCAGCCCTTCGGTCTGAGCTTGGGCAATCAGGAACCGATCGAATGGATCCCGGTGGTGCATTGGGAGGCTGCCCGCCTGCTCAGCGTGATGAAACGTCAGCGGAAGGTGAGTGAAGCCTTTTTCCTCAACTAGCATCGACAGATTGTCTGGAGCGACCAAGCGACCCTTGGCCCGCTTGACCGCGATTTCCCACCCGGTGATGGCGCTGACGAAGACGTCGTTGTGCGGGTCGGCGATTGCAGCGCGGGTATCTTCGGCTAATTGCTCTACATCGGATAGGCACCATAGGAAGGTGTGGGTATCCAACAGCAGCCGCGACATGGCTACCCCTTATCTGGGAAAATTTTCGCGTTCTCAAGCAGGTCCATGAGTTCTTCATCGGGCTCATCGAAGTCTGGAGACAGCCAAATTTTTCCCTCTAGCCCACCAAGCTGACGTTCCTCTAAGCGATCCCGATATGGTTCCAGCCGCAAATACGGCTCGCCGGCCTTGGCGATCACAACTTCTTCCCCGGCCCAAGCCAACTTACCTAGGCGCGAAAGTTGCGATTTGGCCTCGTGCATGTTCACCTTCGTCATTGTAAATCCTCCGATAGCTAAGTTAAGCTAAGTCTATTTTTGTGGCGGGGCTTTGTCAAGGGCGCAGCCGGGTATCATCGCATCTCCCGCCCGCGTGCAGTGAGCCGATACTTTTGGTTTTTCGCGGTGGGCGATTCCGGGCGGGTCATTTCCACCAGCCCGGCGGATAGGGCCGGGCGAATGTAGTTTTTGCGGAATGTAGGACGATGCGACAGCCCCATAGCCGCCATGAGTTCAGCGGCGGTTTTCGGGCCAGTCCGCAGGGCCTTGAGTAGCCGCGCTACTTGGTCGCTTACTTGGTCGCTTACTTGGTCGCTTACTGCGGAATACTGGAGGGCCTCCAGAATAATGTTCAGCATGAACCCAATAAACGGCGTACTCTCGCCCGCGGCCGAACTCTGCCTGATCGCTTCGTAGTAGTCGCCTTGGCGAATGTGAACCATACTCTCTACCGGGATGTGGGCGAACAGGGTTTTCCAGCGGGTCAGAATCAATCGCTTCGCCGATTTGTTCAATGCGAAAAAGAATATCCGATGCGATGGTATATGGTGGCTTTTCGCTCATACAGCCTTTCCCAACGGTCGTCCACTACCCCCCCTGCTGCCCAGCCCGGGCAAACGCCTTTTCTACCTGGTCCTGATACCCTTGGCGGATCCCCGGCGACAGGGTGCGCCACACGAGGAATCGCTTGCGCAGCACGTTGAGGAACTTGCGATTCATTCGCTGCCAAGAGGCCACGTCGCCGCTAAGGCGCTCGATGTGGGTCTCAATCTTGTAGATGTGGTGCTCGCCGGTGGGGGTCGCCTGTAGGCGCACCTGCTGGCTGATCCCTAGGTCGTAGGGTGCCAGCCAAGTGCGCATGGCAATGGCGTAGGACGGCTCCGGCCCGTCTGCGGCGACGGACAACTCGACGTCGCGGGCGATGAAGTCGCCGATCGAGCCTTCGCTATAGGCGGCAAAGACCGACTTGAGATACGCGTACATGCTCGGCACCTCGGCCCCGCCGACCGTGAAGGGAAAGTCAAAGCGCCAGTGGTCGCCAACGGGCGGGGGGAATTGCCACTGCCGCGTCACGTCCGGGACGGCCATGTTGGCCGCCAAGCGCGCTGGATACAAGGTCGATAAATAGACCGTGCCAATGACCACGACTGTAGCCCACACCGCCGACAGCGACGAGTAGTTGAGCGTCAGGCCGGCGAGCAGCCCGTATTGCAACATGAACAGATGGGCGATTTGGCCTAGGGCGTAGCCGACCACCGCGCCAAAGGTGGCAAAGACCGTGGATTCGGCCAAGAACAGCAGGCCGATGTGGCTGGGGGCCAAGCCGACGACGCTGTAGATGCCGATCTCGCGCACGCGCTCATACACGGCCCCCATCATGGTATTGAGTACGATTAAGGCGGCGATGATCACCGGCACCAAAAGCTGGCCGGCCCCGCTTATTTCGGTGGAGCCGATTGAGCTGTAGGCCACGACGCGATCTCCTTGGCCGACGAACAAGGTCAGGGCCACCCGCGACATAAAGGACTCCACGCGCCGGATAAATTCTGGGTCGCCCGCGTCCGCGGCAATGGCGATGGAGCGCAGGCGGCCGTCCATGGCGCGGACGCGCTGGTAGGGCAAGAAGAGGGTGTTGACCACTTCGAGATGATTGAAGGTCTCGACTGTGGTCGCGGCCAAGGCGCGTGGGTCCTCGGTGCTCTCGCGGGTGATGAGACCGGCGTCTTTGACCGTATCCACGGGCGTCAGACGCTCGCCATCGAGATCGACGACCTCCTTCAGGGCCGCGCTGTCGAACAGGCCGATGACCTGGTACTCCTCGCCGTAGAGCGCGATGGTGGCCGCGCCCACGTCGTCGGCTCCAATGCCGACGAGCGCGGCTAGGCTGTCGGGCAAAATGACGGCCTTGTCGTCGCCCGCTGCGAAGAAGCGACCGGCCGAGATGTGCGCGTCGAGGCCCGTTACCTCGGCTTCGGCCGGCTGTAGGCCCACCAAGCCGTGCGCGAAACTGGCCGCGCCGGTCGCGGTCGCGGCGAAGTCGATATAGGCCCGTTCGGATTCGACCGGCGACAAGTACCAAGCGCGCGGCACGACCAAGGCGCGGTCGCCAAACGCGCTCTGCACGTAGTCCAAGATGGAATCCTGCATGCCGCGCCAAGCGCGGTCGCGGATGAGGCCGCCCTCGTATCGGGGCGGGGTGTCGCGCGGCAGGCGATAGAAGTCGAGGCTGGACTTGACCGAGGTAAAGGAATTGACGGTAAAGGTCAAAAAGGTCAGGGTCGCGGCCGTCAGCGCAGTGCGCAGGCGGCGCTTGCTCAAGTTGGAGATGCCCAACAGCACGGCTGCAAAACCCGCGGCGAGGCGGCCCACGTCGGTCTCGTGCAGGCCGGCGGCCGCGCCCTTGCGCCGCTGCAGAAGCGCCTTGAAGCGAGCGACGACGATGAAGATGACGAGGACGCCCAAGGCGAGGATGACAAACGCGAGGAAGATGATGTACGGCGAGGTGCTCAGCTTGAAGGCCGGATGGACGAAGCGCAGGATTAAAAACACGAGGACGAAGATGCCCACAAAGCCGGCGATTTGCCGCCGCACGTCCGGGAAACCAAAAAAGAATCGCTCGCAGAAGAAGGCAAAGGGCAACAGGAGCGCGAAGTAGAAAATCACCGCACGGACCGCGTCATTGGCGGTAGCCTTGACTTCCGGGTAGATGCGGGCCTCCAGTCCGAGGGCGCGGCGCACCGCCCGCTGATAGCCGGTGTAATCGAACGCCGCGAGTTTGTCGCCGGCCTCGAGCAGGGCCTCCCGCGCTTGATCGTGCATGGCCTGTAGCTGGTCGAGGACGATGCCGTGGCGCACCATCTGTTTGATCCGCGCCTCGTCGATGATCCAGATGTCGCGGGCCGCCTGCAATGCCGGGTAGGGGATGAGGCCCTGTTCGACCGGAAAGCCCGCGCCCTGTGCCCGCTCAATGGTCGCCAGATCGACGCGGGCCGGGTCGAGCTCGGCGAACAGGGTGGAGTCCGCGTTGGTGAGCATGTAGCGCACGCCGGCGAGCGCACTCTCGCCGCCAAAGGCACCCTCGCCGGCGAGAATTTTGACGCGGGTATCTGGTTCGGCAAACACCACGCCGGCCTGCACCACCCGGTCCTGCACCACGCTCTGATTCTCGATGTAGCTGAGGGAAAAAGAGCGCGGCGGCGCGTCGTTGGTGCCGAGGACGTTGACGCGGTCCATGGCCGCTAGATAGCGCGGATCGACCACCTCCAAGAAGCTCAGGGCGCGGCAGCGAAAAAGGACCTGCAACATGCGGTTTTCCCACCAGCCATAGGGCTGGGTGCCCGGGTAGGTTTTGTCGCCCTCCTCGCCGAGGTCGGGCGCAGAGACGATGCGCCCGTATTCGTCGAGTTCAAAGGCTTGGATCCGGTTGGCAAAGCGGTTGCGCACGATGTCGAACTTGAAGTAGCCGTTTTCATCCCCGTGCGTGGCCATGAGGGTGCGCACGCCGGCCACGGAGTTGGGCCCGGGCTGGAGATAGGTGACGAGGGCGTTGGGCACCGGGGCCTTGGGCACGGCAAAATTCACGTCGCGGTCAAACCAGTAGATGTTGCCCGCTAGGCGGTGCCCCCAATCGCGCAGGGTCAGCTTGGTGTCGTTGAAGAAGTCTGGGTCGGAAGCGGCCTTGAGCATCAGCCCGGCTATGGTGCGGGTCTGCTCGGCGAGGTTGTCGAGCGCGACAAATTCGAGCCGGTCGAGGGGCGTATCGACGCGCTGACGCAGTTGGTTGGGCGTGACAAAAGAGAGCGCCTCCTTGCCCACGAAGGCCGCGGCCTCGCTGTCGAGGGCCAGCCGCACGGGCATGAAGTTTTTCCACACCCGCTTCTGCGGGGCCACGGCGTCTTGATAGCGGGTCGAGTCGGCGAAAATCTCGCGGTTGTAGCGAGCAAAGCGCGAGGCGTAGTGCGCCATCAAGTTCTTCTGATAGTCGTCGTTGCGCCAAGCCGAGTTGTAGAACGTGCCCATGGTAAAGCTGCCGACCCGGGGGCTGTGGCTGGCCAAGTCGAGCCCGACGAAGAGGCGGAAGTCAATGCGCTCGGCCGGCGGGATCTGGTCGCGGAAATGCTCGCTTTTGCGCGCGTGGCGGTAGAGGAAATCATTGACGCCGGCCAAGCCCTGAAAGTGCCCGGGAGTGGCCAAAAAGAGCACGGTGTAGCGGGTGCCTTCGGCGGCGAGCAAGCGCGCGATTTCGAGCAGCGCGGCCATGCCGGTCGCGTTCTCGGCCCCCGGGGCTAGCGCCGGGACGACCGAGACCGCATCGTAATGAGCTTGCAGGACGATTATTTGGTCGCGCCACTGTTGGATTTCGCGGCGCTGGCCCGGCGGCATGTCCTCGGCCAAGCCCGGAAGGACGGCGAATACATTGCGCGCCTGGACCTGCTCCCAGTCCATGCGCGCTTCGAGATGCACCTCGGCGTCGCCGCTGCGCGCTTGCTGTCGCAGGATTTCTGCGCCCGCTGCTTCCACCCAAAAACGCGGGATGTCCACGGGCACTTGGAGAAATTTTTCGGCTGCTTCGCTGCGCGTGACCCGGCCATCGTCGTACAGCAAGATGGCTTGCACACCCAAGGCCCGCGCTTGGACGTGGGCGTTGCCCGAGCCAAATCCCATCAGCGCGATGCTGCCCGCTAGCCGCTTCCCATCCATTTCGGCTAAGCTGCCACGCCCCAAGTCTATGAGGTGGCCGGAGACGCCGCCCGGCGGCAGGGACGGCGAGCGCACGTGGTTGGGCCACAATCCGTAGATGGGAATAGCCGCGTCTGAGCCAGCCAAGCGGAGCCGACCCCCGCGATCTAGGGGGACGGAAAGAGAAAAAAATTCGCTGGTGACTTGGAGGCCGAGGCGGTGAAATTCTCCTTCGATATAGCGGGCTGCGCTAGCGGCCCCGGCATAGCCGGTGACGCGGGACGAGTCCGCAGTGAGGACGCGGAGGTGGCGCTCTAGATCAGCGGCATTTATTTGCGCGACAGCTTCGCGCAGCGAGGGCGCTTCGTCGGTGGGCGGAACTTCGCGCAGGGGCACCCAGCCAATGGCCCGTTCAATCCAGCGCGAAATCACAGCCGGGTCAAAGACCGCGACCGACAAGAGAAAGAAGGCCGCGGTGACGAATAGGAGGAATTTGGTCAACATTGAACGAATGCCGGGTGCCGGATAGCAAAAGAGGCAGGCCACGAAGCCTGCCCCTAGTGTTGTCCGGCTTGGCTGGTCTTGGCTAGTTGGTCGCCAGTTTGTCGATGTTTTTGACCTTCTGAATGTCGCGCTTAAAGCGGAAGCGAAGGTCAATGGTCTCCACGGGTTCGTTGCGGAAGTTGTAGCGCAACCCCAACTCGGGAATCTCGACGACGATCTCGGCGACGTCGTCGTGGATCTTGGAGAACACCACGTAGCCTTCGACCTCTTGTCCCGAGAAGCAAAACTCGTCGTCTGGGTACTTGGTCAGGTTGTAGAGGTCGAGACGATCGTCGAAGCGCAATTTGCCCAAGCCATTGAAAGCTATGGGGAAGCGCCGGAAGTACTCCTCCACGTCATAACTCCCCCAAGGATAATAGCGTCGCCCATTTGCCGACTCCGCGGTCACTGTCAGCGGGTCGAACTTGACCTTGGGGTATTCGTAGTTTTTGACCGTGATCTTAAAGATGGACAAGCGCTGAGGCGATTTGCCCGTGCGCGGATCGATCCAATTGCCATAGGTGAACGGGTTGGACGGTAGCTCGTCGGCCGGGCCTCCGGCGTTGGTGGACTGAGTTGGGAACTGGCGATTGATCTCATCGTCGATCATGGGCCGCACGGACACTTCGAGGCGGTTCTGTACGAAGGTGACCGTGCCATCGTCGAGGATTTTCATGCTCGCCCCTTGAATGTCGGTCTGCTGCTGGGCCGCCTCAAAGGGCTGAAACCGCCCGGGGATTAGGTAGTGGCCGCAGCCCCACAAGAGGGCCGCAACGGCGAGGATGGAAATTTTTTGGTAAGCGTACATAAAACACTCCTCTCTGACGGACTTATAGCTCGACTGGATTTGTAGCCTGTCTCCGCCGGGAGACAAATTCCCCAAACGGCCCTTCCTCCACCGCAACCACCGCGGCGTATTTCTCGCGCAGTTGCTCGATGTAGCGGTCGAATAGGGGCGCGGCTTGGGCGTCGCGCAAATCGCGCGCGACTTGGGCTTGCAGTTGGCGCCCGACTGCGCCCGAGCGGGCGTAGCGTTGCGCGTTGGCCTCGTAAAAGGCGCGTACTTGCGCGGGGTCAATCTGAATGTGCGCGAAAATTTCCCGCTCCCACAAGGCTTGGATGAGCTTCTGTTCGCGCACCGTTGCACGGCGCGGCTCCAACTCGGCGTAAAAATTGTGCTTGCGCGCCTCCTGCGGCAGAATCTGATCGACGACAAAGGCCCGCGTCACCTTGAACCCGAGGGCGCTGACATCGGCCGGCAGTGGATCGGCGTCTGCACCGAGCCGGACGAGAGCCTGCTGGTAGTCTGCCGCGCTCCAGTCGCCCGCGTTACTGCGGACCAACCGCACCTCTGGCCGCGCCGCGCCCGCGACGACCTGTCGCAACCTGGCCGTGTCTAACTGCACCGCGTATTGGCTGGTCAACTGTTCTAGATAGGCCAAGTTCGCCTGTTGCTTCTTGTGCCGAGTTAGGGCCGCTTCCACGAGTGGGCGACGGTCCGCCAATGAGACCTCGCGCTCGGCCGCAATGGTTATCAACAAATAGTGCCCGTCGGTTTCCACCAACTCAACATCCCCCACTTCGCGCAAGAACAGGGCGGCCACGCGCGCGTCGCCCGCGTTGAGCGCGTTGAGCCACCCGCTCTCGCTCCACTCTCCGGGCAAATCCACCCCATCTTGAACCTTTTTGAGAGCCTCCAAGGCTGCGGCCCGATCGTGCACGGCCAAGCGACGCAGGCGAATTTCGCGGGCCGCGCCCGATTCGGCGAAAAATTCCGCAAGCTCAGGTTCCGCATAAGCCAACTGCTCGCCCATCTCGCGCACGAGCAATTGCTCGACTAACTCCTTGCGCTCCCAAGCCGCCACCGCACCGGCGACCGCTTCGTCTAGCCCTTGGGCGCGGGCTTCGAGCAGCAGGAGCTCCTTGTCGATGAGGGCCTGAAATTGGCGTCGCCAATCCGCGAGGGTCTGGGCTTCGCTGCCGGCGGGTAGCTTTTCTAGGGCAGCGGCAAAATCCCGCTCGCTAATCTCGGCCTCGCCCACTCGAGCCAAGACCGCCGACGCGCTTTCTTCTGGCGGCGCGTCGGCGCAAGCCCATAAGCCCACGGCTAGGAGGGCCGCCGGCGATTTCAAAAGCTCCATCCCCTTCTTTCGGCTGGCCGGCCACCCAGACGTTCTTCTTCTTGCCCGGCATAAATCTCGATGAAGGCAATGGTATTGCTCACGTCTTGGTCGGCGAGGTTGACGAAGTTGATGTCGTTGACCTGAAAGCCAACGTTGGATGTAATGCTGTACCCTAGGTACTGCACCCGATTGGTGTATTGCACGGTGAGAACCTTGCCTAAGAAGTCGTCGATGTACTCGGGCGGCAGCGGGTCTGGGATCGTCTCGGCATTGCGAAAAATTATGGCCTCCACCCCGACCTCGACGCGGCTTCGCGTCAGCACCGGGAACACGGCCGACAGGGAGAAAATTTCGCTCAATTCGTTGATCTCGAGCTGGACGGTGCGCGGTTGGGTGCGCTTGCGCCACATGTTTTTCCAGCGCGGGATCAAGGTGACGTCGCGCCCAATGGAAAACGGATAATCCGCCTTGTTGATCACGCCTAAGAACGCGCTGTCGCGGAGGCGCTCGGCCGCTTGGCCGCGCTGTTTGAAGTGATCGAAGCGGAACTTGTTGCCAAAGGTCAGGTTGCCACGGGTGTACTTGTAGCCGACGAAGCTCTGATTGACGACGGTGTTTTGGGTGATTAGGGGGTCGTCAAAAGGTTGCAAGCCGCCGATGGAGCCAGGGCGCTGCACCCATTGCAGCAGATTGTCGGCGATGTTGTCCTCGACGAACTTGAGCATGTAGAAGACCTCGAACTTGCCCGTCCGCGAGACATCGCGCACCGCGCTGAGCAACCCGTACACGGCTGTTGACCGCTCTTCGCCGGCAATCAGCCACTCGCGGTTGCGGCCTACGGTGATATTGACCCCCGGATAAATCTCGGCCCCCCCGTACGCGTTCCAGCCGCGATGGCCCTTGCGGTAGGGATAGTCGGCCTCGTCGTCGTTTTCAAAGCGATCCACCACGGTGTTGTGGTTCATATCGACGCCGAAGAGAAAGTCGGGCGGGTCAATGTAGTGGCGCAAGAACGGCTCTTCGTAGTCCGGGGTGAGGTTGGAGTTTTCGTTGAAATCCGAGAGCAAGTCGTTGTTTTCGTCGAGGCCGGGGAAGACGGCGTTATCGCCGCCGCCTGTATCGCCAAAGCGCGGCCAATCGACGAGCTGGTCTTGATCGTCGTTGTCGTCGATGTACTCGAACCAGTTCTGCCGCTGGTTTTCGTAATCCACGACATCGTTTTGGTCGGTGATGTAGCCACGCGTGGTGTACCCGTAGTCCATGCTGAACACCTCGCCGTAGCCAAAGTAACGGCCCGTGCGGCGCGTGGCGTTGATGAACCAAGCATCGGCCATGCTGTCGCTCTTTTTGAGGTTACTCAGTTTCTGGATGTTAATGTTGGGATAGCGCTGAAACTGGGTGTTGCGCGCAAATTCGCCGCGCACCTCCATGCCCCAGATATCCTCGATGACCAAGTCCACGCTGGCGATTTGGTTGGCCGAGGGCAGCCCGTAGTCAAAGCGGACGACGCGCTGGTTGGTGTTGTCGCGCACATTGCCTTCGGAGCGCGCAACCGGCAAGAAGATGGGCTGGCCGTTGATATTCGTCTGCAAATTGGAGGTTATCTCCACTCGGTAGTCGTTGGAGAGTACCATGGCAAAGCTGACCTTTTGCACCACCAGCGGGTCGGGCACTCGGTAGCGGAGGAGGATCGGAGCCTCTTCGAGGGCCTCGAGGAAGCCCTCGCGCTGGCGCCCCCCCTCAATAGTGGGATTAACGGAGGTCTCTTGGCCATCGACGATCATCTGCGCCGAGAAAAACAGGGCCCCGGAGCCATCGCCGGGCGAATCGTCGGAGATGCGGATGGTGATTTCGGTGACGTTGCCCGAGTTCTGGCTGCTGGTCAGCAAACCGGCGCGCGAGTTTTCCGAGAAATCGCTGCTCGCCGAGCCAAAGTTCGTATTGACATAGGTGAGCCCTAAGCCCATGAAGTCGCCAACTTGGGCGGTGCCGCGCAGGCCGACGAAGTTGGTGAAGTCCGTGTCTTGTACCCGGTTGCCCCCCTGTGCGAGCACCACGGGCTGATTGACGCGCGACAACAGCACTGTGGCCTCGTACTTGTCGGACGCAAAGTCCCACTGGACGCCGTTGAAACGCGAACGGCTGAAGGTCAGCGGGGTCAGGGTCGTGCGGATTTGATCGCCGACGGTCAGAGCGGAGTAGTACTGGCCCTTGGAGTCCGCGGCCACGATTAGGTTTTGGAACCACTGGCTGAATTTGGCGTCTTTGAAGACCGTGCTGCCGAAGGCCAGTGGCTGCTGCTGACGCCACTCGTACACGCGCCAGCCGCGGGTGATCCAGTTGCCGAAAATGTCGTACTGGCCCGTGCCCTCCAGCGAGGTGCGGACGTAGCGCTGATAGGGTTCCTTGGAGTAGTTGGTGTACTTGTAGCCACCCCAGTGATAGATGTAGTAGAGGTCTTGGGGCACGTACCACTTGCGCAGGGTCGGGATCAGCGGGTCGAAGCCTTCGATCCTAACCTGCGAGGTGGCACCGCGCTCGCGCCCTGGAGTCGCCGCTTGGACGCTGGACGCTGCAACGGCTAGGACCAGCAAGGCAACCCCCCAGAACATAACTTTGTGCATAACAACCCTCCCTTAGAAACGTTTTTAGTGTGGTCAGCCCCTCGCCCCTAGGGCGCGGTGCGGGGACTGGCTACTAATCACCAACCACTGACCAGTGATACATCAGTACACTACGGCAATGCTCCGCATCTGCGTGGCGATGCCGGCGTCGGTAGCGGCCTTGAGGCGAAGCAAGTACATACCCGGCGGCACGGTGCCGCGGCCGGCGCGACCATCCCAGCTAACTTGGTTGGGGCCAGAGCGGTCGCGGGCTTTGTAGAGGCGATGCACCGGCCGGCCGCTCAAGTCGTACAAGACGACCTCGACCTCGACCTCGTGGGTCGCCTTGAGCAGGATGTAGTCGAGGGTGATCTGGTCGTTGATGCCGTCGCCATTGGGCGTGATTACCGCGGACGAGAACGCGACGCCGGTAAAAAGCTCGTCGTCGATGCGGGCGCTGACGACGAGCGTGTTGTCGGCGACTTCTTCGGCCGCATCGCCAAAAGCGACTCGCTGCGGAAACGCGTCGGACTGGCTGTCGGCGACCTCGCCGCGAAATTCCGTGCCCGAGACGGTCACCAAGCTGGCGAAGCGCACGGCGACTTCTTGGCCGCTGCGGGTGATGCGCTCGTCGGGAAAGCTGACCTGTAAGCGGCCCAAATCGGACGCCGAGGTGAAGTTGTCAAGCTCCACGCCATCGACGCGCACACCCGTGGCGCGGGCCGCAAACGGCGTGTGAATGATCACGGTGTCAAAGCCGCGGTTGCCGCTCGCGACGACCGAGCGCAGGTGATAGGTAAAGTCGTTCTCCTGCCCGAGAGTCGCCGTGGCCGGGCTGATTTCGGCAATGACCGAATCGGCGAGGGCCGGCACCGTGTAGTTGAAGACGACGGAGTCAATGACGGCTTTGTCGAGCAAGCTGCTCGACAGGAGCTTGAATTGGAACTGGAGGTAGCGCCGGTTGTCCGGCGAATTGAGCGGGGATCCGAGGGGTTCGGCGTAGGGTGGAGACCACGCGCTCCAGTCGCGGTCGTTTTCGCGGATGACGCCCGCGTACGAGGGGTCGAGCGTGCGGTCGAAATTCGCTAGGGACACTTCCTCCAATTCCCCGGGAATGCCCGTCTGGCGGAAGTAGAGCGAGTCCGTGGCGACGAAGCCGGTCTTGGTGCTGAACTGGGCTTGAGCATTGCCATCGATGCGGCCGTACACGTCAACCGGTCCGAAGTTGGCCGCTTCGCCTAGGTCAATCACTTGCGATATGTACTGGGCGAGGGGCGTGACGCCGACGCCAAAAACCTCGAGATCGCCCATCTGGAAGCCGCGTTCGCCCGTGCTGCGCAGCCTAAAAAAGCGCACCTGCGTCGGCGGGAAGCTCAGGTCTAGCTCGGGCAGGCCGTGCGAGCGGTCTTGTGCTATGAGCGCGTACACGGGATTGCCGCCGACAAAGTTGAGCGAATCGCCGTCGTTGACGTAGAACTCGTACCCGCGCAGCGAGCGCTCGTCGTCGTTGAGGACGCCGCGCCGAAAATAGAGGCGATGGAGGACGAAGATAGCACCCATATCGACTTCAAGTTCGGCGCCGTTGGAGTGGGTGTACACGCGCCAGCCCGTGGTGTGAGAGTCGTCGATGAGTTCGTTGAGTATCTGGTTGGAACGCGCTGCCGCCGTGCTCACCGAGGTGGTCGCGCTGCCGCCGAGCTCCTTGATGCGCGGCAGAATGTTTTCCTCGGGATTGGCCTCCAGCGGCGAGAGAGCCCCCTCGTCGGTGACTTCGAGGGCGTTGAAGACGAGTGAGTTGCTCTCCCACTCCAGCCCATCGCCGCCTATTTTAAGCCGTTCTGCGGCCGCGGCCGGAGTGCTATATCCCATCGCTAGGCAGGCTAATGCGAGTGCGGCACGGGTCATCGCTGTTCCTTTTTTGCTGTAAGGTGGCAAAGCACACCTCCTCAGTAGGCCACCGGCACGATCCGCTGCACCGTCTCGGTTTGGGAGTCGCCGGCAATTTCGATCTGCACTAGATAGGTCCCCGGCCGCACGAGCGCACCGGCGCCGTCGCGGCCGTTCCAAGTGAAGCGATAGCGCCGAGCGAGCCCATCGCCGCTGTCGAGGACGCGCACTTGGCGGCCGGCCAAGTCGTAGATGTGGACCCGGACTGGCCGCGGCGTCACCAGCTTGAGGGCATCGAATTCAATGGCCAGCTCGTCGCCGACCCCGTCGCCATTGGGCGTCAGCACGCGCGTCGAAAGGGCGACGTTGGCCAGCAGGAGGTTGTTGACCGGCAGTTGCACCGAGACGGATTCGCTCGGCACATCGGCTTTGGCGTCGCCTTGGTCGACGAGCTGGCGCACATCTGTGCCGAGGTTGCTGTTGCCGAGGAAAAGGTCGAAGCGCGTCTGGTTTTGGTAAATGGTACTGCTGAACGACAGCTCAATTAGCTCCGAGCGGCGGACCATGGCCGGTAAATTGACGACAAACCCTTCGGCGACCGGGGTGCTTGCGACCTCCACCGGCTCGTCGCCCAACTTCAGGCTGGTGAAATCAACGGGCACGGACGCGGTCATGGTCAGGCGGTCAAAGCCCTGCGAGCGCCCGCCAAAAGTCGGCAGGACAAAGTACGTAAAGTCCTTTTTGACGCCCGGTTCGACTTGACTGGGGAAGACCTCGGCGCGGGTTTTGAGGGCAATGGGATTTTCCGCGTTCAAGTGCAGGGCGTTGATCGCCGGTGCCGCGTTGGGATCGTCCGAGATCAAGCGCAGGTCGAGCCGGACATAGCGGCGCGGCGAGGGCGAGCTAAAGAGCGCGCCCGACGTCACGTACGGATCGCTCCAGACGCTCCAGTCCGAGCCGACGGAAATCGCGACTTGGGTTGGCCCGCGCAAGCTCTTGGGCGTCTTGTTCCACTTCCGCTCGGTAATCTCTTTCCCCTTCTTGTCGAAGTAGTGGATATTCTCGACGACTTCCCCGCCGGTGCGGCTGCGTAGCTCAATGCGCGTACCGGGCGGCACGTCGGCGTCCCACTCGACTGAGGTCAGGGCCTTAGCTTCGCCGAGGTCGAGGATCGGCGAGGTTAGCTGCAACTCGGCTGGAAAGCCCTCGCCGTAAATCTGGAACTCGCTAATCAGGGCGAAGAGGCGATAGTGGCCGTGGGTGCCGGTGCGCTGGCCGCCGTGGCGGGAGGAAGGGAAATAGTGCTTGATGTAGCGGATTTTTTGCAAGTCGAATTGGTGGTCGAAGTTGCGGATATCCGTCTCGTTCAGTGGGCTGTCGTCAACAAAGGCGATCTCGTGAAAATTTAGGGTGCCGTCCGGGGCGATTGAGCCGTCGGAAGCGAGGAGCTGATACCAGAAGAAGTTGGCGTAGCGGCTGCGAATCCGCGACGGGGCACCGGCCGGTTCGCCAATGATGCGGATCTGGTCAATCCAGTAATGGGCCCCTAGATCGAAAATGATGCGATTGAAGATGTCGAAGCCGGTCTGAGTCTGGTGGTAGGTCTGCATGCCCCAGTTGGTGACGATGTCGCCGTCGACCATGTTCTCGCCGCCGGAGAGCACGGCCTGCAAGTCGGTGATGAGTTCGATGTTGCCGCCGCGCTCAATGATTCCGAGGGAGATGTTGTCGCCGATGGTGGAGACCGAAATCTCGGCCAGGCCGGCGCCTTCGACGAACTTGGACAGCTCAATGCGAATGATGCGGACTAGGCCCGAGGATTCCTTGAACTCGCGGACGGTGCCATCGACAAAGCCGCCGCCAAGGTCGTCCGAGCCGGCCGCGCTCAAGCCCAAGGTGCGCTGACGGGGGTCGAGGACGAGTTCATGGCTGTCGTTGAATCCAACTCCCTTGGCGAGGCCGTAGCCCAAGGTGCCTTCCACGGGCACCAGGGCGTTGGTAAAAAACTTCTCGCCGCTCGACAGCAGAATGTTGAAAAACTCAAAGGGCGGCGCGGCCTCGTCGAAAGTGATGACGATCTCGGAAGCCGTCACCAAGCGGCCCAAGTCGAGTTCGATATAGGCGTTTTCAAGGCCGTCGGCCGGGTCGGGCGACCAGCTCGTCGTCGGGTCGCCATCCATGATGAGGCCGGCGGCGCGGGCGTTGCTGCCGACGCGGCGGATGCCGCCGCCAAAGTGCTCGGCATTGCGCACCGCGTTGATGTTTTTGCGCACGGGCACGGGCTGGATGCGGCCGGTCGCTTGGAGGTCCACCGCATCGACCGGGTACGTCCACTCTTGCCAAGCGGAGCGGGAGTCAAACGAGACGCGCTCGCCAAAGGCGAAACTGCCCAACGCGACCACGAGACATAGTGCGCGAGTACTCTTCATAGCCGTGCTCCTTTAGCCCGTGCCGCGGGCCTCGCTATCAGTACGCCAGCCCCACCAGCAGCGACCGGTCCTCAGAGCCAGTATCCGTATCAATGGAAAGCCGCAGGATGTAGAGCCCGGGCGGCGCGGTGGCACCGCTCTCGTCCAAGCCATCCCAAGTCACTTGCTGCGGCCCATTGAGCGCGCCGCTTTTTTGCAAGTGCCGCACCGGGCGGCCGGCGAGGTCGTACACGATTAGGTCGGCGGGCACCTGCGAGAGGGCACGCAGCAAGATATAGGACATCTGTAGCTGGTCGTTAATCCCATCGCCGTTGGGGCTGAAGACCGGCGGGTCGGCCCTCAATTCGAGGACGAGTTCTTGGCGCAACGCGCCTTGGATGGACAGGCGGTCGGCCTCGGCCTCAGGAGAGGCGTCCCCGGCCAACACGTCTTGGCCGAGTTCGCTGGTTTGGCTGTCGAAAACCTTGGCGAAAAACGTGGTGCCATAGACGGTCACCATGGCCTCGAAGCGGATGCGCAAAACCTGGTCCGACTCGGTCACTCGATCGTCGGTCAGTTGGATGGCCAGCCTGCTCTCGTCTTGCGCATCCTCCTCTGCAAAGGATACGGGCACTCCGTCTAGCTCGACGCTGTTGACCTTCGCCTTAAAGGGCGTCCTGATCTCTACGCGGTCGAACCCGTCGTTGGCCGGGCCGAAAGTCGAGCGGATGTAGTAGGAGAAGGTATTGCTCTCGCCGAGGGTAACTGTGGCGGGAGAGACTTCGGCCGTCAGTTCTTCGGCCAGCGTCGGGATCGAGTAGAAAAAGGATAACGAATCGACAAAGGCCGACTGGCGCGCGTCCTCGGACGAAAACAACAAGCGGAACTGGACGTAGCGGCGGTTGCCCGGGGAGAGTAGATCGCCAAAGAAGTCCTCATAAGGGGCCGACCAAGGGCTCCACTCGTCGATGTTGTCGATGATTGCGCCCTTGTTGGACGACGTCAGGTCGTCGTACTCGGCGGCCGCCTCGGGCGAGCCTATCGGCAAGATGGCCTCTTCCTGCCGGTCCTCGCCCTCAAAGACCTCGGTTTTGCGATAGTAAATTTTGGGGTCGGGCACTGTGCCCGTGCGGGTCTGCAATACCACGTTGGTCAAAGGATCGAAGCGGGTCTGCAAGCGAAGTTGGCCGAAATTGGCTGCCTCGCCGAGGTCGATGACTTGGGAGAGATAGCTGCCGGTGGGCGCGAAGCCGTCGCCAAAGACCTCGGCTTCCTCAATGATGAACTCTTGGCCCGAGCGGCTAATTAGGCGGATGAAGCGCACAAACTGAAGGGGGATGTGCGCGTCGATATCCGGTTCGCTCTGTTCGAGATTGGCGCTGACTTGGTTGATGAAGGCGATCGGACGGTCCTCGCGCAGTTGCGCGGGGTTGCCGTCGTGAACAAAAAGCTCATAGGCGCGGAGGAAGATGTCCGGGTTGCCCTGAAAGCGAATGCGATTGATCGGCAGAATCGCGCCTAAGTCGATGAGCATGGAGGTGCCGTCGGGGCGTCGCTCGCGGGTGACGCGCCAGAAGGTCTCGGTATTACCGTCGGTGAGCAAGCCAGTCAGATCCTCGCGCGACTGCGGCGAGGCGATGTTGCCACCCCGCCGCTTCAAGGTGAGGTTTTCGACGGCATTGGTGGTCGAGTCCACCACGGCCGGGAGCAGGACAGATTCGTCGGTGGTAAGTCCGGTCAGCTCGCCAACATCGCCCCATGCAAACCCAGAGCCTCCCGCGGTCCACACTTCTACTGCACCAGCCGCCCTAGTGCCCAACAGAATGCAGATCAACAGCCTAAATCGCCATTTGAACATAGCGCGTATCGCCTCTCGTCCCATAGACAAAACAAGGGGAGGGGAATCCATTTCCCCTCCCCTTGTGAACTTATTTAAGACGAAGACTGCTAAAGTCGGTTTAGAGCTCTTCGCCTACCAGCGACTTGATTTGGCCCCAAGAGCTTTCCTCGACCGCTGTGTCCACTTCTTCAATCCCCGTCAGGAAGATGTCGGGCATGCCGCCGCTATTCATAAACTGCTCGGCCATGCTGTACTGGGCCTGCCAGAAGAAACCATTCTCGCAGCAATCCTCGGAGAGTGGATCGTTGCCGTTGGCGTTGAGACCTTCGTCGGCGTCGTCAACCGAGATCGACATGCCAATGGTCTGCTCGGCCGCAAGCGTCCACACCGTGCTGGCGTCCGGGCCGCCGCTGATCGAGATCGGATCCATCAGCTCGGCACTGAACTCGTAGTAGTACTCTTGACCTTGGTTGACGTGACCGGCATCGACGAAGTCCGTGTGGGTCCACCAGAAGTTCAGAGCGTCCTGCTCGAAATTGCCCAGCGCACCGTTGTACATCTGGACGCGCGAGAACTGCTCGGAGAAGCTCAGGCACATCTGGTAGGCCGGCTGCAAGTCTTGGTCGTTAGGTGCCGAGTACGGGCCGCCGCCTTGGTTGTCGGGATCGAAATGCACTTCGCAGTTGTCATCGCGGAAGGTGCAGGCCGGGTTCTTGTCGACGATCAGGAAATCGTCGTGGACGTGAATCATGGCGTGGATGCGGTTGTTGGCGTCGCTCCAGCCGATGATCAGGTCGATGAACAGGTCATCGGCGTCGTCGGCGCCGCCGGTCAGCGGATTCATGTCTTCAATGGTGACCTCAAAGCTGCGATCGACCCAAGCCCAGTCGGAATTGTCGCCATCGATGGTGGGAAGGGCGTTGCCGGGGATACCCACGGCAAAAAAGAGCGGTACTTCGGCCGGCTCCTGCGCGAAGGCAGCACCAGCAACGAGCAACGCGCCTAGATTCAAAGCTAGGACTTTGCGCATTGTTAAATCCTCCTCAATAGTTATTCTGTACGTGAAAAGATAAAAGAAAAGGCCCACCACAGGGCTTCAGTGGGCGGAATTGTGGGGTTTCGCAAAAGTGTAGCGGTTGGTGCGTTCAGACCTCCTTTCCTCGGCGATTTTTCGGGACATTTTGCTCATAATAGTCGAGTAAACAAATAAATATGTGCTTACCTGTCAAGATTTTTTTGCCCGCGAATCCCCTAGTAAGCTACGGAAATGAGCACTTGCACTTTCTCGTCGCCAGCATCGCCCTCGACGAGGACTTCGAGCACGTACAAGCCCGGGGCTACGCGGTCTCCGCGGCTGTCGCGGCCATCCCAGATGATTTCTTGTGGGCCGGCGCGGCTGTCTTCGCTGCGGTCGTACACCGGCCGGCCGGCGAGGTCGTACAGGCGCAGGCGCAGGGGGCGCGGCACCAGCACATTGACCAGCGCGACCGCCAGCGTCAGTTCGTCGTTGACCCCGTCGCCGTTGGGGGTAATCGCCTTGGACGAAAGGGACATATTGGCGAGTAACGCCCGGGAAATCGGCAGGCTGACGATGTTGGTGCTGCTCTCGACCAAATCGGAGGCGTCGCCCGGGTCCACGCGCTGCCGCACGCTCTCATCTTGGCGGCTATCCTGCAAAAAGACGTCGAACCGCGTCGATTGTCGGAATACCGAGGACTCAAACTTCAGCTCGAGGAGCTGGTCGGTGCGGACGCGGTTGGGCAGATGGACTAGGAAACCGCTTTCGGTGGTGTCTAGCTGCGCGTCGAGCGCGGCCCCGTTGCGCGAGACGCCCACGAAATGCACGGGCGCGGCCGACTCCATGGCGAGGCGGTCAAAGCCGATAGCATTTTCAGACCGCAAGTAGTAGGTAAACTCCGTCGGGACGCCCGGCAGGGCCTGCTGAGGAGAAATTTCGCCCAGCACGCGGTCGGCGAGGGGTTGGGTAAAATTGACGGCCAAGTAGTTGACAGAAGCCCCCACAGCCGGCGAATCCGATGTCATGCGCACGTCGAATTCGAGGTAGCGGCGCGGCGAGGGCGAGAGAAAAGCCTCGCCTGAGAAGCTGTAGATGCGGCTCCACGCGCTCCAATCGCCGCCCGCGGCGAGGGTGGTGTCAATGGGGCCTTTGAAACTGGGGATGAGCTTGTTGTACTTCCGCTCGGTGACGATCCTGCCGTTTTTGTCGCGGTACGCGTACGTCTCGATGATCTCATTGCCGGTGCGGGTGCGGATCTCGATGTGTGTGCCCGGGGGCTCGTCGCCGCTCCATTCCACGGAATTGATGTTCTTGCCGGTGCCCAAGTCGATCAGGGGCGAGCGGAAGCCGACTTCCGGCGGGAAGCCCTCGCCGAAGATCTGGATCTCGTCGGTCGCGCCGCCCGCGCCGCAGCCGGGGACTTTGTTGACACCGCCCTCCTCTCCGAGCCGCTGCAAGGAGAAGCAACTAGTGTCCCAGAATTTCCAGAAGATGCGGACAAAGCGCGTCGGCAGCAGGTCGAAGTGGTGATCAACTAGGCCCTTGGAGGTCTGCTCCCCAAGCGAGGCCCCCGAAAAGTGCTTGGTCCACAGGCGAGTGCCGTCGGGCGAAAGCGAGCCATCCGAGGTCATAAACTCGTAGAAGCGGAAACCCCAGCGCCGGAGTGAAACGTAATGTCTAGTGGTGATGCCGCCGCCAAAGCCGGAGCGCACGACCACGCCGCCGATAATCCGCGCTTGATTGACCCAATAGACCGCGCCCAAGTCGAGGACGATATGGGCGAGGATGTCGTTGAGGCCCCTAGAGGCCGTGCCGGCGTTCCAGCGCTCGTACAAGTCGCCGTCGAACAAGGCCCGCGCTTTGCCCAAGGGCTGCTGGTCGTTACTGGCGAGATTGATGTTGATATCGACCGACCCGCCGCGTTCCAACAGCCCGAGGGCGATATTGTCGCCGATGGTCTCGACTTCGACCTCGGCGAGGCGGGCACCGGGCACTAGGAGCAGCGGCTCAAAGCGGATGAATTGGATTGGCTCTTCGTCGATTTCTTCTATATAGTACGTCACCCGATGGCGGCTGTTTTCCTTAATGCGCTCTTTGACGCGATAGACCAAGGAGCCTTCAATAGGCGCGGCGATAAAGTCGGTCTCCGGCTCGCCGGTCGAGAGCAAGAGGTCGAACAGCGCAAAGGGCGCGGCTTGCGCGTCGAACACTAGGGTGACGCTTCTGGCCGAGACGGCGCGGCCCAAGTTGATCTCGATAAATCGCTCGTCCGGGTCGGCCTCCGGGTCGGGTGCCCAGCCGGTTGCCGGGTTGCCGTCAATGGCCAAACGAGCGGTGCTGAGGTTGGAGCCGGCGTTGCGGATGCCGCCGCCGAATTCGTCCAAATCGCGCACGGCGTCGGTTCCCTTCTCGATCTTTGTGAGCTGGATCGCGCCCGACGGCGTCAATTCCACCGCGCCCAAGGGCAGATTCCATTGACGCCAGTCGCGCGCCGAGTCGTAGCGAATCTGATCGGCCGCTAGCGGATAGCTGCTGCCCAAGACTAAGACAGCGACGAGGGCCATGCGAACATTCATAAATGCCTTCTTTCGCGCATGTATCGCAGAGGATGAACGTCCCAATAGCAGGGAATGAAGATCGTTATTCCCTCGCTAGACGCGCAAGGAGCACCAACGCCTGAACGGCGCGCAACATCACTTAATAATTTTAAGGCTAAAAATACCCGCGCCGTAGAACAAGGCAAATGGGCTGGCCGCGGGCTGGAGCGGAACTCCCGCTCTGTTTGTATCTTACTTTTTTCCCGTTACTCATCGTTGGAGAATGAACATGCTCGGTCCAATTGCCCTCTGTGCGCTGATCGCCCTGCCGGTCTGCGCCCAGCACGAGAAAGTTGAGCAGATCGTCAGCCTGCCCACGGGTTGGGCCACCGCCATGGTCCTAGTGCCGGCCGGGTCTTTCCCCCGGGGCATGGAAGGCGAAGCCTTTGACGAACAGCCCGTGCGCGAGATCTACCTCGACGCGTACCTGATCGACCAATACGAAGTAACAGTGGCGCAATGGGGAGAGTACCAACGCGACGCGGGTGCGCTGCTCCCGGAGTGGACCTTGCAGAACACGGCTGCGCGGCAAAACCACCCCATTGCGCTGGTGACATGGTACGACGCAGCGGCCTTCTGCCAGTGGGCTGGCAAGCGACTGCCCACCGAAGCCGAGTGGGAGCGCGCCGCCCGCTGCGACGATGGCCGCAAGTATCCTTGGGGCGACGGCCTCGATGCCTTTCGCGCCAATTACTTCCAAAGCGACGACCCGTTTGAGCGCGGCTTTGGGG
Source organism: uncultured Latescibacterota bacterium (assembly GCA_958295495.1). Classification (GTDB taxonomy): domain Bacteria; phylum Latescibacterota; class UBA2968; order UBA8231; family UBA8231. The sequence continues at coordinate 2,275,384 of OY282352.1, read as the reverse complement.
CCATCCTCAGCACCAACCCGGTCGGCTTTTTCGATGGTTCCAATAGAGACGGCTACCAAACGCGAGACGGTGCCAGTCCCTTTGGGGCCTACGACATGGTGGGCAATGTCTTTGAGTGGACCAACGACTGGTACCATCCGACCTACTACGCTCTCAGCCCAGATGCCAATCCTCAAGGCCCGGACGCGGGCGTCGTCAAAGCCGTGCGCGGCGGCTCGTACGCGGTTGACGCCAGCCATGTGCGGCCCACGTACCGAGCGCGGGACGCACCCGACTTCAAAGGCCCAGATGTAGGGTTTCGCTGCGCCGCCAGCGCCAACCTAGGCACGGACACGATGCTGCGCCGCGAGACATGGGGCGCGATAAAGAGCACCTCGCTACTATGGCTCAAAGGGGGAAACGATGAATAAACAGGGGCATCTAGCTGTCGTCGCCGCGCTGGGCTTGCTCGCCAGTGCGGCGAGCGCACCGGGGCAGGAAAGCGACCTGCGGCAGCGCTTCGGCCTACAGCCGCTGCCGCCGCTGCCCTATCCCGAGAACAACCCCTACAATCCCGACCGCGTCGAACTGGGTCGCCTGCTGTTCTTCGACCCCATCCTCAGCGGCGAGAAGGACACGGCCTGCGGCACCTGTCACCTGCCGACCTTTGGCATGGCCGACGGCCTACCGCTCGCGGTGGGCGTCGGGGGCAAGGGCTTAGGGCCGGATCGAGTGACCGGGCATTCGGCCATCACCGGCAACGAGGTGATTACCGAGCCGCGACACACCATGACCATCTTTAACGTCGGCTACAACGGCGACGAGTCCGGGCTGCCTTCGCCCAAGGGCTTCATGCTGTGGGACGGCAAGGATCGCGGCTTGGAGGCCCAAGCGCTGCGACCGCTCATCGTGCGCGTCGAGCTGCGCGGCGACGCCTATGAGCGCGAGATGGCCGTTGACAGTGTGCTGGCGCGGCTGCGAGGAATTCCCGAATACGTGGCCCTCTTCGAGCAAGCCTTCCCGGCCGAAGCCGACTCCGTGGCCCGGCAGTTGCCGCGCCTTGGCTGCGCGCATGACCCGACGCCCTTGCAGTCGGTCATTACCCGCTCGACCTTCGGCCGAGCCATTGCCGCGTTTGAACGCGAGCAGAATACCATCAACACCGCGTACGATCGCTACATCGCTGGCGACGACGCGGCCCTGACGCCAGCGCAAAAGCGCGGGCTCGAGCTCTTCCACACTAAGGGCCGCTGCGTCAACTGCCACACCGGGCCGCTCTTCACCGATTCGAGCTTTCGCGTCCAAGGGGTCGAACAAATTGGCCCGGGCCGGGCGTCGGCCACGACCAATACGGGCACTCCGCGTCCCACAGGCCGGGACGAGGGCCGCTTTCTCAACTCGGGCAACCGCAGCGACATCGGTGCTTTCCGCGTCGTCGGGTTGCGCCAAGTTGTGCAGACGGCCCCCTACATGCACGACGGTGCTCTTGCAACACTAGAAGATGTTATCGAGTTCTACGACCGCGGCGGTGGCGACGAGGCGACTATCGACCGCGAGAACATCGACCGCGAACTGGTCCCGCTGGGCCTGAGCGCCGAGGAGAAGCAAGACCTGCTGGCCTTCATGCACGCCCTGACCGATTCGACGATAGCGGTTCACGTGCCAGCGCGAGTACCCAGCGGACTGCTGCCGCCGGGTCTCGAATTGGCCGCCGCGGCCGGCCTCGTGGTCTCGGTTCCCGCGCCGGCGGCCCGAACTGTGGCCGTGCGAGTGTTCAATTTTCCCAATCCCTTCAACGCCTCAACCTCGATCTCAGTGACACTGCCGGAGGCGGGAGAAGTCGATATCGAAGTGTACAATATCTTGGGGCAGGCGGTGCGGCGGCTCTTTAGGGGATACCGGCCAGCCGGCGTCTATCAGCTAGCGTGGGACGGACGCGACGAGGGCGGGCGAACGGCCGCCAGCGGAGTATATCTCGTCTCGGCACAGCAGGGTGGCGCGCGCTACCTAGCGCGGATGACCCTCGTGCGCTGAAGTGGACCGGCAGGTTTTTACCCCCGCGTCCGCGGGGGCGCTCGCCGCCCTGCTGCTGTGGGGATGCGGGCGAGAGCCTGATGCTCCAGTCGCCGATCCGCCTCTGCGCCCGCAAGAGCGGTCAGGGCCGACGGTCCGATTCGCCGATGTCACCGCGGTCGCCGGTATTCACTTTAAGCACACCAGCGGCCTTGCAGGTCGGAAGTACGGGGTGGAAGCCCTCGGCTCGGGAGCCGCCTTTTTCGATTACAATGGCGACGGGTACATGGATCTCTACGTCGTCAACGGGGCCGACCTGCCCGGGCACATATCGCCTCAGCCGCCCCGCAATGCGCTCTACCGCAACCGAGCAGACGGACGCTTCGTCGAAACGGCGGCCGGGGTCGCCGATAGCGGCTACGGCATGGGCTGTAGCGCAGGGGATTACGACAACGACGGGGACGCCGATCTCTTCGTGGCCAACTTTGGCACCAACGCGCTCTACCGCAACGAAGGCGATCGCTTCACCGCCGTCACAGCCGCAGCCCTCCCGGACAGCGACCGCAGCTGGTCCACAGGCTCGGCCTTCGTCGATTGCGACTTAGACGGCGATTTGGACCTCTATGTCGCCAATTATCTCGATTACCAGTTCGAAACCGATCCCCGCGACGAAAACGGCCGCCTGAAGAAAGATCGGCGTCACTACGCCCCCACTGAATACCCGGGCCGGCGCGACTTCCTCTATCGCAATGAGGCCGACGGGCGCTTCGTCGATGTCACCCAAGAAGCGGGGCTTTTCAGCCTCAAAGGGCGCGAGCTGGGCGTCGTCTTTTTCGACTGGGACGGCGATGGCGATCCCGACCTGTTCCAAGCCAACGACGCCACGCCCAATTTCCTCTACCGCAACGAGGGGGACGGCTCGTTCAGCGAAATCGGCTTGGCGGCCGGCGCGGCCTACAACGAAGCAGGCAAGCCCGAAGGGGGCATGGGCACCGACATTGCCGATGCCGACGGCGACGGCCACCTAGAAATTTTGGTGACCAATTTTCAGTGGGAGAGCAATACCCTCTACCAAGGCAAGGGGGACGGCTTATGGCGCGATCGGTCCACTGCTTCGGGGCTGGGGGGCCCCAGTTTCGCTCGCCTAGCATTCGGGGCCAACTTTTTCGATCTCGACCGCGACGGCGACCCAGACCTCTACGTGGCCAACGGCCATATTGACGACAATATCGCCAATTTCGATCCCCAGACCTCCTATGGCCAGCGCGACCAGCTTTTCCTCAACGACGGCCAGGGGCGCTTCGCCGAAATCTCCGCGCAAGCCGGTCCTTTTTTTCAGCGAGCCATGGTGGGGCGCGGTGCGGCCACGGCCGATTACGACAACGACGGCGACCCCGATCTCTTCGTAGTCAACAGCAACCAGCCCGCCGTGCTGCTGCGCAACGATACGGCATCGAAAAACCACTATCTCGCCCTGCGCTTGGTAGGCACCCGCAGCAACCGGGATGGCTTGGGATCCCGAGTTACCGTAAGGGCGGGGGGCCGCCGACAAACGCTGCAAACCCGCAGCAGTTCCGGCTATCTATCGCAGAGCGACCCCCGTCTTTTCTTCGGGCTAGGCGTTTATGGCAGGGCCGACCAGATAGATATCGCTTGGCCCTCGGGCATCCGCCAGCAACTAAAAGACGTGGAGGCCGACCAGCTACTGAAGATCTCAGAGCCGACAGAGCCGGTCGCAGACCGCACCTCTCGCGGGGATAGCATCAATAAAAAGATGCTCCAAGCAGGAGGGCACTCGGCAGTGCCCGCGTTTGAGCTGGAGCGGTTCTGGCGGGAATCCCCAGCCGCCCTGATCGACGCGGGACGCTTTGCCCCGCCCGATGGCGCAGCACCATCCGTCGGGGAAATCGATGCGCTGACCGCCGCAGTCGCCGACAGCCCCCGAGCTCCAGACGCCCACTTCCGCTTGGCCGAGGCACTGCGCCAGCTACGGCACTATGGGGCGGCAGAAGTCCATTACCACAGGGCCGTCGCCCTCGACTCTTCCCATGCCCGGGCTTATACCGGACTGGGAAAACTCTACGGCGATCAAGGCAATCGAACTAAGGCGTTGGCGGCACTTCAGCGGGCACTGGCTATAGGAGATGAAGCCAGCACTCATTACTACTTGGGCAATTTTTACGCCAGCCGAGGCTCGTACCAACAGGCTATCTTTCACTACCGGCAGGCCATCGAGCACCAGCCTTCCCACGAGCAGTCCTATATCAACCTAGCCGGCGTCTATGCCCGCCAAACAGAATACAGCACTGCCATTCAGGCCCTGACGCGGGGCGTTGCCGCGCTGCCCGGCAGCGCTGAACTCAAATTTCGCTTGGGATGGAATTACTTCGTCCAAGGCCGCTATGCGGCGGCACTGGAGCAGTTCCAGCAGGTTGTCCGCTTGGATCCCCAACGTCTCCAATCCTATGACTTTATCGCACGGATGTACATGGCCGAGGAGAAGGGGGAAGAGGCTCAGCAACTTTTGCAGCAGGCCCTCGCTGCCCATCCCAACGCGAGTGCCCTGTTGGCGCGGTTGGGGATTTTGCTCCTCGATGCGGGAAGCCCGGCCCAAGCTAGCGAATATCTCGAGCGGGCCATCCGCGAAGCTCCAGACCACGCAGAAGCCTATTACGGCTTAGGGCAGGCCTACTTGCGCACCGGTCTGGGAGCTAGGGGCCATGCCGTGCTGCACTACTTCGAGCTTTTGCAGGATAACTACCAGCAATTACTGGACTTGAAAACGGCCATCGTGCTCAATCCCAGCGATGCCGCAGCGTGCTTTGGACTGGGAAAGGTGTATGGGCGCATCGGGCGCTACGAAGCGGCCCGCCAAGCGTATCTGGCCGTTTTGCAGATCGACCCCGGCCATATCGACGCCCAAAACAACTTGGGCAATATGTATCTGCGCCAGCAGCGCCCACACCAAGCCATTGAGATTTTCAGCGCCCTGCTACAGGCCGATTCAACCTACGTGCGCGCCTACAACAACCTCGGCTATGCCTATCTGGCCATCAACCAGCCTCAGCGAGCCATCCAAACCTATAAGAAAGCGATTGCGCTGGACCCCAAATACGCTCAGGCGTACTCCAGTCTAGGCGCGCTCTACATGCAGCAGGGGAGAATTGCCGAAGCGCAGCAACAACTAACTATCTACGAGAAGCTGACTCAGCATCCACCATAATCTGCCCATGACAAGCGCATTCTGCGCTTGTTATGCGGTTGGATTTTGCTTATAAAAATAGCTCTCTTTAGCCCCCGTCTCTCAATCCCGCTAGGAACCCGAAAGGAGGTATCGGCTATCACTAGTTCTTCCGCTGTGCGAGTCCCAGTCAGGGGCTTGCCCCATCTCTCAAAAGGAGCCTTTTATATGCTACGCCCGCTGTTACTGGTTGCCTTTTTGTTGCCCCTCGTTGCGACTTCCTCTTTTGCCCAAGACCCAGTCGAAGTGCCTCTCTACTTCGCCGTGGGCATCCCCGACAACATCCTGCCCACCATCGACGGAGAACGCGATGATTGGGCGTGGGTGGATCCGAGCTTTGAAATAACTAGCACCGATATGTTCATCCTGACCGGCGGAGTAGATGACGCCGACGACCACTTCGTTGACATTCTGCTCGGCTGGAACGAAGGACAGAATAGGGTGTACGGCATGGTCCACGTGGTTGACGACTTTCTGATCGTGGACAAAAACCCCGGTTGCACCTTCCGCGACGACAACTGCGAGATTCACTTCGATCCAGATAACCAAGGCGGCGGCCCCTACTCGGCACCCAACGACCAAGACCTACAGCCGGCCTATCAGATTTGCTTGAGCATGTCCGAGCAATTCCCCCGAGTGCAGATGTACAATGGAGCACTGGGCAACTTTGAGCAGGACGCGCTCAATTTCTGGTGGACGCACTCGGGCGATTTCGTCCACAACGTCAATGCCAATGTGGGCAATGAGTATTTTTACGAGTTCAGTCTCAGATTCTTCGATCCGCTGTCGATCAGTGGTGGCCCCGACGCTAGCACGGAATGGTTCCTGACGCCTGAGTCAACCATCGGCATGGGCATTTCCCTCGACGATGCCGACGAGGGCCTCAACGCCAACGGCAACGATCCAACCGCCGAGGAGTGCTGCGAGAACGGTTTCTACTGGCAGGCCTATGTGAGCATGGGCGATCAGTTCGCCAACACCGGCGGCATCCCCGATGTCTTTATGACGCCGACAGAACCCACGGCCTCCGCGGTTGAAGCTACTTCTTGGGGCCAAGTGAAAAGCCTGCTAGGGGAAGGTCTGTAAGCCATTAGGTTGTTTTTCTTTTTTGCCGAGAAGGGAGGGCGGGGAGTACCTGCCCTCCCTTCTTTGGTTGCGCTGGGATGTGAGGAGCAAGCCGAATGCGCGCCCTCTTGACCGGTGCGGTGCTGGTCGCGGCGATAAGCCTGATAAGCCCGTGGGCCGTGCTCATCGTCAAAGGTTCGCTGCTGACTGGCAATGCCATCCCCGTCATCGCCGTGCTATTCTTTTTTGTGCTGACGGCATTGGCCGCGCCCTTGCTCAAATCCCTGAGCCGCCATCTCGCTTTTACCCGCGCCGACCTAATCCTCATTTACGCCATGATGCTAGTAGCCGGAGCTGTGGTCACTACCGGCTTTACCGGCGGTTTTATGTCCATCATTTCCGGGATCTACTACTACGCCACGCCCGAAAACAATTGGGCTAATTTTTTTATTCCTCACCTCAACCCCTATCTCACGCCCCAAGACCCCGAGGCAGTACACTTGTTTTTCGAGGGGCTGCCTCCAGACGCTGCGATTCCCTGGTCCGCTTGGGTCGTACCGCTGGCCGCGTGGACTTCTTTTATGGTGGCCTTTTCGGTGGTTACGTTCTGCCTAGGCATTATGCTGCGCGGCCAGTGGATAGACCGGGAGCGACTGGTCTTTCCGCTGACCCAGTTACCCCTAGCAATGATGGAGGACGCCGACAGCGCAGAGCGGCGAATCGGTCGCTTCTTCAAAAGCCGCTTGCTGTGGCTGGGGCTTTTGCTCCCTCTATTGTTGCACTCGTGGAATTCGCTGTACAACTACCACGACGCGTTTCAGCCAGTCGCCGTGCGCGGTACAATACCCCTGCTCGACGGCCGGATGAGCGTACCTTTCCTGCTCAATTTCCCCGTGCTCGGCTTGTCTTACCTCATGCCGCTGGGCGTCTCCTTCAGTCTGTGGTTCTTCTGTCTGGTGGGCCTACTCGAACAAAGCACCTTCGCCCGCATCGGCTTGCAGATCAGCGGCGGGGATATGTGGACCTCCGGCGGAGCGAGCCCGCCCCTTTCGCTGCAAATGTCGGGCGCTATGCTGGTGCTAGTTGCATTCGCGTTGTGGAATGCGCGCCAGCATCTGGGCAGTTTCTGGCGTCAAGCCCTAGGCCGCGAGGAATCGACCCGGCGAGAATTGCTCGGCCCGCGAGCGGCAGTGTGTGGTTTCATCGGGGGCCTACTCTTCATGTCGGTTTGGCTCATAAGCACCGGTCTCGATGTGTATGTAGCCATCCTACTGGTCGTTGGTGCCTTAGTTGTATTTATCGGCCTAGCGCGCATAACCTGCGAGGCGGGTCTGCCCAGTATCCAGACGCCGATGGTGCCCCAAGCCTTTATGATCCGCGGCTTTGGTCCCCAAGTGCTGGGCCTGCAGAACATGACCGGCTTGGGGTTGAGCACGGCGTGGTTGGGAGATACGGCGGCCAATATGATGAATTCAGTGATGCACAGTTTGCGCCTAAGCTCCGGTCAGGAGCGGCACCTGCGCCACCTGCCGTGGGCGCTGCTCCTCGCCCTAGTGGTAGCTCTAGCCGGTTCGATTTGGTACACCATGAGCTTGGCCTATACCCACGGCGGCATCAATCTGCACGGCTGGTACTTTCGCGGCGTGGTGCGCTGGCCCTTCAATCACATGGCCTTGCTGGCCAACGCGGCCGAGGAGAGCTTTGCGCCGCGGCTGACCTTTATTGCCCTAGGGGCCAGCGTCATGGGCGTGCTGATCTACCTACGCCAGCGTTTTTTGGCTTGGCCCCTGCACCCCATCGGCTTCCCAGTGTCCAACACCCACCCGATCGTCACCTTCGGCTGGTTGTCCATCCTGCTGGCTTGGTTGTGCAAGGCGGCGATTCTGCGCTATGGTGGGGTGCGGCTCTACCGGACGATGAGGCCCTTCTTTTTAGGCCTAGCGCTGGGCGAGTTTTCCGCTTCTGCACTCTGGGTTTTTATAGACGGAGCATTCGGGGTAGAGGGCAATATGATTTTTGTATTTTGAGGCTCTAGCAGGGGCACGCAAAGGAAATCCAGATGCGATACTTGCGCTCGCTCAAGTTGCTTTTGGTCGTCGCGGTCGTCGTCGCGGTGCTCGCCTTTTTTGAACGGCAGCGTACGGCCGAGTACGGACACCTTTTGGAACGCACGCACACCCGGGGGCAGCCACAGCTCAAAGGCACGTCCTTGCGGGAGCTAGCGCAGGTGTTGCTGGAGTTGTATCCAGAGGGAGCCGAAGCCAATCTGCTGATGGGTACTGCCCTAGCCGAGGAGGGGCGATTGGAGGAGGCCCGGGCGCATCTAGAGCAGGCCATGGAAGTGGACCGGCGCAACTTGCAACTACTCTTCTTGTACGCGCGGCTCTTGCTGGATATGGGAGAGGATGTGGAGAAAGTGCAAGCGGTAGTGGAAGAGTTGAGTCGGTACTTTCCGCGGTCACAGGAGAAGGTGGAGCAGTACTTTGGGGAGGCTTCAAAGGGAAAGATGCGGTTTGGCGGGGATGATCTTTATCATTAGCAGCATCCCGGCCGAACCTGCTCAAGCCCCTTTGTGCAGGCGGTCCTCGTAGATGTAGATCTGGTCGGCGTACTGATCGTTAAGTTTGGCCAGCAACGCATCGAAGCGCTCATGGGTCAGGTCTTGGAGCAGGTGGGATCGCACTCGGCCCCAGACCTCGTCTAGGCTCTGCTGGCGACCGGGAATTTTCTTGAGCACCTTGAAAACCGTAAAGCCCTGCGCGGTCTTGACCGGGCCGACGATCTGGCCGACCTCAGCGTCTTTGGCCTCCCAACCTAAATTGCCGTACTTGTCGGGACGCAGAAGCTGGATGCGCCCTTCGGCGCGGCGGATGCGGGTGCTGCGCCGCGAGTAGCGGCGAGCTAGATCGCCTAAGTCGCCGCCCCGTTCGATGGCGGCCAAAAGCGAGTCCGCTTGGGCGCGGGTATCGACGAGGATTTCGAGGATCGAGATCCGCTGCTCGCGCACATAGAGGTCCTTGTGCGCCGCGTAGTACGCGCGAATTTCCTCTTTGGATGGGTTGAGCGTTTCGAGCACTTTGACTTGGCGGATGCGCTCGATTAGGGCTTGGCGGCGCGTGGCTTCAATGCCTTTGGCGACGCGCTCGGCCTCGTGGATGCCTATTTCGCGGGCGTGGCGGGGCAACAGGACCTTGAGGGCATAGAGGCGACGGGCAAAGCGGCGCAAGTCGTCCAATTCGCGGATTTCCGCCTGGTTGCGCTCGCTGGTCATGGCGGCCATGAAGTTACTCAGCGTCCACGGTTGGCCGTCGAGTTCGAGCAGCACCAGCTCGGTCTCTCCCGTTTTGAACGTGGGCATTTCTGCGTCGGCTTCGCTGAGTCGGGCCAAGAGCAACTCGAAGGTCTCGCGCCGTTCCGCAATGTCGGCGCGATTGGCCAGCCCTTCGAGGAATTCAAAGGTGGCGATGGTGTGCTTCTGCTCCTGCATGGCCTCAACGACGGCGGGGGCCATCTCCTCAAAGGACACTTCGCGCTCGTCGGTGACGACGAAGACCGAGAAGCCGTCTGGCTCCTGCACGGGACCGATGATTTCGCCAAGTTTGGCCCTGAAGATCTGGCGGCGCAGAACGTAGTTTTTGAAATCGAGGCGGCTCTTCCAGCCGAGGTCGCCGCCCTGCTGGGCGGTATTGCCGTCGTCGGAGAGTTCGCTCGCCACCGCGGCAAAGCTGTCGGGACCGCGCAGGCGAGTGAGCACATGGTCAATGGCGGCTGGCCCACTGGCGAGAATGCGACTCACGCGGCACTGCTGGCCGATGCGGTGCTGCTCAAAGTACTGGCGGGCCTCGTCTCGGCCTATATCATCGGCGACCGCGACTACGCCGCGACGGTACATTTCGTCGAGGATGAGTTCCTGTTCCCGCTGCGCGACTTTGCTTCTGACTTGGAAGTCGTTTTCTAGGCCTTCTTGGCGAGCCCCTAACAGCAAGATCTCAATGTCGATGAGCCGCTCGAGTGCTTGGCGCCGGAGGTCGCTCGGGGCGTTCTTGGGAAAGAGCCGCAACGCAGCACTCTCGACGCGGTCGCGCGTGATGGTGACGTCGCCGACGCGGGCGAGTACATCTGGGTTGGGCGGGGGTTCGGGGGAGGTGCAGGCGAGGAGTACGGCAATGAGCAACGAGAAAAAAAGACGCGGCAAAAAGGCCTCCTAGTAAAACGTTTATCTATCTACGACAAATATATTAGGACCGTGTAATTTTGCTAAGTCTAATTATGTTACTGATGTTACGCGCCTTAAGATCGTTTAGTCTATCGGCGGTCCTGCCTGTGCAAGCAGGCATCCAGAGACGCCCGTTTGAGGCCGTGCGTTAGACTGGATGTCACGCCTAAAGGCGCGGTGAAGCCCGCTTTCGCGGGAATGACGGCGGGCGACGGGGCGACCTGCCGCAAGCGGCAGATGCTGCATAAGGCGGCGTAACGTCAGTTATGTTATTTAGACAGCAAGCAATTCTGTATCAACCAAAATGATCCCAAGCAGACTTTCAACGTGCATCGTCGTCTTAGTATGCGGTTGCACTGCGAGCGATTCACCGCCTGCGCCTGCCGTGCGCTTTGTTGATGCGACCGCTGAAGCGGGGATCGACTTTGTGCATACCAGCGGCCGGTCTGGGCGCAAATACGGGGTGGAGACGATTGGTTCTGGAGCGGCGTTTTTCGATTACAATCGCGACGGGTGGATGGATTTGTACGTGGTCAATGGGGCGGATTTGCCCGGCTATGTCTCGGCGGTGCCACCGCGAAACGCGCTGTATCGCAACGATGGCGGATACTTTGCCGAGGTCGGCGAAAGCCTCGGGGTGGCGGACACAGGCTATGGCATGGGCGCGTCGGCCGGGGACTACGACAACGACGGAGACGCCGACCTCTTCGCAGCCAACTTTGGCCGCAACCGGCTCTATCGCAACGAAGGATCGGCACTGGCTTGGGTCTTTGCGGATGTGACGGCCGCGGCTGGGATCGGGGCGGACGAGCAATGGTCAACCGGATCGTCGTTTGTCGATTACGACCTCGACGGCGACTTAGACCTGTACGTGGCGAATTATTTGCACTATGAATTTGAGCGCGGCGAGTTGAGCGCGGGCGGAACGCTGCGCTGGCCGCGACGGCACTTGGCCCCCACCGAATATCCAGGGCAGCGGAACGCGCTGTGGCGCAACGATGGCCGCCGCTTTGCAGATGTGACGGCCGCGGCCGGGCTGCTCACGCGCGAAGGCCGCGAGTTGGGCGCGGTGTTTTTCGACTGCGACCTCGACGGCGATCCCGATTTGTTTCAGGGCAATGATGCCACGCCGAATTTTCTCTGGCGCAACGACGGCGGCCGCTTTGCCGAAGTGGGGCTGGTGGCCGGGGTGGCGTACAACGCCGGCGGCAAGCCCGAAGGGACGATGGGCGTGGATGTGGCCGATGGCGATGGCGATGGCCTTCTCGACTTGGCGGTGACCAATTTCCAGTGGGAGAGCAACACCTTGTACCACAACGCGGGCGGCGGGATGTTTGCCGACGAATCGCTGGCCGCGGGTCTAGCCGCCAACAGCTTGGACAAGCTGGCCTTTGGCATCAACTTCCTCGACGCCGACAACGACGGCGACCCCGATCTCTACGTGGCCAATGGCCACATCGACGCCGACATCGACCGGTTTGACCCGCAGGCCGCGTACGGCCAGAGCGATCAGTTGTACCTCAACGATGGCCGCGGCCGCTTTGCCGACGCGAGTGCGGCTGCCGGCGTGGCCGCGCCGACGCGGGACTTGGTCGGCCGCGGTTCGGCCGTGGCCGATTACGACAACGACGGCGACCCCGATATTTTCTTGGTCAACACCGGGCAACGCGCCCTGCTTTGGCGCAACGACACCCAAGCGGGCCACTACTTGGCACTGGTGCTAGAGGGGCGGGCGAGCAACCGCGATGGCTATGGTGCTCGCGTGGTGGTGCGCGTGGCCGGCCGGACGCTGGTGGCGGAAAAGCGCAGTGCAGCGAGTTATTTATCGCAAAACGACGCGCGGATGTTCTTTGGGCTGGGAACGAGCAAAGAGGCCGAGCAGGTGGAGATCGCGTGGCCATCGGGCATTCGCCAAGTGGTGACGGGTGTGCGCGCCGGGCAGGTGCTGCGGGTCGTCGAGCCGGAGGCGAGCGCACCGCAAGAGGCGGCTCATGCAGCCCTCGCGCAGGCTGAGCCCCAAGGCGGCGATGCCGAGGAGCTGGAGCAATTTTGGCGGCAAGCGCCCTTAGTCCTGCCGGAAAAGACGCGGGCTCCTCTGCCGCCCGCAGTCCCCCTGTCCGAGTTGCGGGCCGCTGCCCGCGCCCAGCCGGAGGTGGTCGACGTCCACATCGAGCTGGGTGCCGCGTTGGCGCGCCAGCGCGTGTACGACGAGGCCGAAGCCGCTTATCGCCGCGCCTTACAACTCGACGCAGGCGCGGCCCAAGCCTACGTGGGCTTGGGGAAGCTCTACGCCGATCGCGGTGCGCTAGGACAGGCGGCCTCCGCACTGAGACAGGCGATCGCGCTCGACAGCACCTTGGCCGAGCCGCACTACGTGCTGGGCAACATCCACCTGCGCCAACAGCGTTTGGCCGCAGCGATGCCGCTCTACGAGCGCGCCATCGCCCTGTCGCCGCGCTATCTCCAAGCCTATTTCAACTTGGCTGGCTTGCACGCCCGGCAGACCGATTACGGCCCGGCCATAGCCGTATTGCGCCGGGGCCTCGCGGCCCTGCCCGAGGAAGTGGAGCTGATGCTGCAATTGGCGCGGATCCATTTTGCCCAAGCGCAATACAAAGACGCGCTCGCCCAACTCGCCAGGGTGGTGCAAGCGCAGCCTACGCGCGCTGAAGCACACGAGCTGACGGCCCAAATCTGGATGGCGCGAGAAGAAGCAAAGACCGCCCGCGCCGCTTTGCAGCAGGGGCTGGAACGCGCCCCGAACAGCGCCGCGCTCTTGGGGCGGCTGGGCATTCTGCTCTTGCAGGAGGGCGCAGACGCCGCGGCCATCCCCCTTTTGCAGCGGGCCTTAGCCGCCGACCCGGACCGCGCCGAAGTGTACTATCACTTGGGTCAGGCATTGTTGCGGCGCGGCGAGCCCGTGCGCGGCCGCCAGCTCCTCAACTATTTCCACTCGTTGCAGCAAGAGCACCAAAAGTTGCTGGCCCACAAGACGGCTGTGGTGCTCAACCCCAACGACGCGGACGCGTACTATAGATTAGGTGCGGTCTATGCGCGGATTGGCCGCTACGAGGCCGCTAGCCAAGCGTACCAAGCGGCCTTGGCGGTGGCACCGAGTCATCTCGACGCCCGCAACAACTTGGGCAACATCTACCTCCGTCGCCGCGCCTTGGGGCTGGCCATCACCGCGTACCAAGAGGTGTTGCGCCGCGACCCCCACTACGCCCGCGCCCACTACAACTTGGGCAACGCGTACCTGTTGGCCGGCGAGGAAACGCGCGCTATGGCGGCGTTTGTTAAAGCTGTCGAAGCCGACCCTGAACATCGCAAGGCGCAGCAGATGCTCGCCGAGCTACGCAAGCGCGAGGCCCAAGGTGAGCGCTGAGCGGCGGCTGCAGCTCGGGGTGGGGTTGGTGGCTGCGGCCGTCATCGGCTATGAAATCGGCCTCGTCCGCCTGTTTTCCTTTTTGCAGCACTATCACTACACGTTTCTCGTGGTCTCAGGGGCGGTCTGCGGCTTGGGGCTGGGGGCCGCGCTGAGTGCGGTGCTGCACGTACAGGAAGAGCGGCTGCACGTGCACTTGGGCTATTGGGCGGTCGGTTGCGGCGTCAGCATGATCTGCGGTGCGTATGCCATAGCCCAATTCCCCCGCATGCCGCTACCGCTGCTGGTCGGCATCGCCGGCCTCCCCTTCATCGCTGCCGGCGCATTCCTCGCTCTCGCCTTCCGGGCGCGTCACCAACAGAGCCAAATTCTCTACTTTTGGGACCTAGTCGGCGCGGCACTGGGCATACTCTACGTCGTGCCGGCCCTCGAATGGCTGGGCGGCGTCGGTGCCCTATTGGGTGCGGGCGTTTTTGCTATGGCCGCGGCGGCTTTCTTTTGGCATCGCTGGATATGGACCTGCCCAATTATTTTAGCGACCGGGCTCGCCGTTTACAGCACCCAACAACGCGAACTCATCAATCTCAGTGCCCTGGGTGAGGCCGCCGACAAGCCCATGTTCCGCGCCTTGGGCGCGGTGCGCCACCGCGGGGAAGTGAAGGACACGCAGTGGAGTGCGTACGCGCGCACCGATTTGGTAGATCGCACGGGCGACACGGGCCTGAACTTGTATGTAGATGGCGGGGCTGGCTCGTACATGTTCCGCTTCCCCGGCGATTACCGACGGCTGTTCTTCTTGCGGCGCGAGGCGGCGTTTTTCCCCTATTACTTCTCGCCCCGCGAGCGCGCCCTGATTATCGGACCGGGCGGTGGTGCCGATGTGCTCTACGCGCTGATGACTGGCTGGCGGCAGATCGAAGCCGTAGAGATCAACCCGGAGATCGCCGCGCTAGTTCGCTCTTATGGAGAGTACAACGGTCGTTTGTACGACTTAGAGGGGGTGGACCTGCACATCGGCGATGGTCGCAACTATCTGGAGCGTTCCCGCACGCGCTACGATCTAATCGCCCTGCCCTTGGTGTATGCCGAGGCAGCCGATTTGGTGGGGTACGCGCTCTCCGAGAACTACCTGTTCACCCGCGAGGCGTTTGCCGCCTATCTCGATCACCTCACCGAGGGTGGTCGGCTGGCTCTCGTCGTCCACAATCACGCGCTGATGTTGCGCGTGGTCGCCACATTGGGTGCCTTGTGGGAGGAGCGCGGCCACGAGCCGAGCGCGGTACTCGACCACCTCGTCGTGGTCAATGGCACCCGTGGCGATCCGGGACGGCAAGAGGCCTACCGCCCCTTGTTGCTGGTGCAGCAGCAGCCCTATACGGCCAGACAATTGGCGCGCCTACACGCGGCCATGGAGGAGTTGGGTTTAGACGCGTACTTTTCGCCCGGAAGGCGCGAGCGGCCGGCGCTGGCGGCGTTGCGCGGGGCTACATTGGCGGATTTTGTCGCCGCGGCCGCGCTCGACATCTCGCCGACGACCGACGACCGGCCCTTCTTTTACGACGCTACTCGCGGGCTGGATTCCAAGCTAACTTGGCTATTGGGCGGTGCGTTGTTGACGTGTGCGCTAGTGATGTTAGTGCCGCTTGGTGCTCCGAATATGCGCCAGCGGAGCGCGTCTGGACCGCCGGTGTTGTGGGCGTTGTTTGCCGCCGGGTTGGGCGCGGGCTTTATGATGGTAGAGATCCATCTCTTGCAGCGCTTTGGCCTGTTCCTCGGCTATCCGACCCTGACGCTGGCGGTCGCGCTCTTCGGGCTGTTGCTGGGCACGGGGGCTGGGAGCCTCGCGGGCGGATGGTGCCGCCCGCTCGCGCACCCGCAGGGGCTGGGGTTGGTCGGCGCGGCTGTCGGCCTCGTCTGTTATCTCTATGGGTTCCTGCTCGACAGCGCACTCGCTGGGGCGTTGGCGTGGTCACTACCGGCGCGGGTGGGGCTAACATTGGCCCTCGTCGCGCCGCTCGGAATGTTACTGGGGACCTGCTTCCCGGCCTGTCTGCGCCTCGGCGGTTCGCAACACGCCGGACTCGTCCCCTGGCTGTGGGCCGTCAACGGTTTCTTCTCGGTGCTCGGATCGGTCGGAGCCGTAGCTTTGGGCATGGAGTGGGGAGCGAGCGCATCGTTGGCGGTCGGCGCGGCTTTTTACCTAGCGGCGGGTGCCGCGCTCTTCTTGGGCAGCCGCCGAACTTCTTCGGGCGCGGAGGTTGCTCGCCCGGCCGGTACGGGCCGCTGGGCGGTGGGTGCCCTGCTGTTGGTCGCGCTGCTGTGGTATGCGGTTTTTAGCTTTATCGGCGTGCGCCATTGGGGCGCATCCCCTTCGGCTGCTCATCCGCGCCCGCCGATTGCAGACGAGGTGTGGCCCGAGGCACTCAGCACCTTTTGACGAAACGGGTTTGAATCGACGTACACGTCAGACGAGATGAGGTTTCTCGGGGCTTGCTTCGAGCCAACGGCCGACCAAACGATAGCCGATTTTCGGATCACTTGCCGATAGCTCTCTCACTGAACATCGCGTAACCACGAGGAGTGTTTTGGTTTGCTGTCCCTTGTGGCCTAGGTATTCCATCTTTACAATCTCGGTCGAATGCCCATAACGCTTGCTTTCTGAGATTCCTAAAAGCCCCTTCATACCCCATCAGGAGGTCTCCATGAATGCTCCCGCCGATTCCTATCCCCTCCGCTTTGCCGTCGATTATCCCGACCGGCCCCTCAATCGCCTCACGACCATCTTCCGGCTGTTTACCGTCATTCCCATTTTTATCGTCTTGGCCAGCATAGACAATGGTGAGAGTTGGAGTTGGAACTGGGTTGATTCGGCTACCTGGTATTGGGATCGTTGGGATTACGACGAGACCCCTTCCTTCTCCACGACCATCTCAGGCATGATTTTCATTCCGGCGGTGCTCATGCTGCTCTTCCGCCGCAAGTACCCCCGCTGGTGGTTCGACTGGAACCTCGAACTCCTGCGCTTCTCCTGCCGGGTCTCAGCCTACTTAGGGCTGCTGCGCGACGAATATCCCTCCACCGACGAGGAACAGGCTGTTCACCTCGACATCGATTACCCAGATGCCCAGCAAGACCTCAACCGCTGGTTGCCTCTAGTCAAGTGGTTTTTGGTCATTCCTCACTGCATCATCCTGATCCCGCTGAGCCTTGTGGCCCTCCTCTGCACCATCGGGGCTTGGTTCGCCATCCTCTTTACTGAGCGCTACCCCCGAGACTTGTTCGATCTGGTAGTTGGCGTCAGTCGCTGGTGGCTGCGCGTTATCGCTTACGCTGCTATCCTAGCAACCGACCAGTATCCGCCCTTCCGGCTGTCCGACTAGACCGGCTTATGCCCGCCTTTTCCAGCCTGCGCCTTGCCGCCTCGCCCTCCACTCGGGATGCTTGGGAAGCTCAACGTCCCGCTCTCTTGGAGGCCATGCAGCAGGTCATGGGGCCCCTGCCCGGGCCGGAAAAGCGCGCGCCGCTCGACGTCCAACTCGACGAGGAATTAGACTGCGGCTCTTATACTCGCCGCCTCATTACCTACGTCTCCGAGCCGGGCTGTCGGGTGCCGGCCTATTTGCTGATTCCCGGCGTCGCCCTAAAATCTCCGGTCCCGGCCGTGCTTTGCCCCCATCCCACGGACGACCGCGTCGGCCACAAAGTAGTAGTTGGTTTGGGCGGCCGCGCCAATCGCGCTTACGCCAGCGAACTGGCCCAAGCTGGCTTTGTCACCCTATCGCCAGCCTACCCCCTGCTGGCCGACTACTGCCCGGACTGGCGTGCCCTCGGCTACCATTCGGGGACCATGAAGGCGATATGGGACAATATGCGCGGCCTCGATCTGCTGGCCGAACTGCCCTTTGTGGCAGGGCCGTCTTGCGCCGCCATCGGCCACTCGCTGGGCGGCCACAACTCGATCTATACTGCGGTCTTCGACTCGCGCATCGCCGCTGTCGTCTCTAGTTGCGGCCTCGATTCCTACCAAGATTACATGGACGGCGATATCGCGGGCTGGACCAGCGATCGCTATATGCCGCGCTTAAAGGACTACGCTCTAACGGACCTTCCCTTTGACTTCCACGACATGATCGCCGCTTTAGCACCGCGCCCTTGCTTCATCTCCGCGCCTTTGGGCGACTCCAATTTCCGCTGGCGCAGCGTCGCCTCAGTGGTCGAAACCGCCCGAGCGGTGTACGATCTATACGGTGCCGGCGAGGCCCTGCAAGTGGTCCATCCCGACTGCGGCCACGACTTTCCCGACGCCATTCGAGAGCGGGCGTATCGCGTTATCGCCGAGGCATTGGGCCGTTTAGGGCCTTTTGACGCCTAAGAAGCTCCTAGTTAGGTTCAATAGCAATTCCCAAGAGGATGAGACATGAGCGAGAACTATCAGTTGCTATTGGCAAAAGCGGCTCAGCTTTACGAGAAGCATGGGGTTGGACGTCCGGAACCCTTCAACGTCTTCTCCGTTCTGCACAAAGAAACCGACGAGGTGAACCTCCACTCCCGATTTCTTCGCGCACTGCTTGACTACAAGAAGCCGGGAAGTGAGACCAGAGAAAACCTAAAGGACTTCTTGCAGCATGTTGGCATAGAGGACTTTGAACTGTGCGGCGCAAATGTCAAGCGGGAGCGTTACAACATCGACATCCTAATCACCAACGCTGACAAAAAAGCGGTCGCGATCGAGAACAAAACTAACCCTAATACCGGAGATCAAGACAAGCAACTGTGGAGGTACTACAATACATTGAAGAAAAAGGGTTACAGCACCATACATTTGCTGTACCTGACGCTTGACGGCCGCGCTCCTTCCGACGATGGTGTTGGTAATCTTGATCGCAAACTTATTAAATGTATTTCTTATAAGGGTATTATTCCTTGGTTGGAGCGTTGCCAAAAACGCGACGAAAACGAAGCCGCATTGCGGGAATCGGTCGCACAATACTTACAGCTTGTCCGAAAGCTAACGAACACAGACTCTAGGGGGAAATATATGGAAGCCTTAAAGAAACTCTGTTTGGAGGACAGAAACTTTGTTCTCATTCATGATTTGCATGAGGCTATGAGTGAAACGGAGGATTCTGTTCTCATTCATGATTTGCATGAGGCTATGAGTGAAACGGAGGATTTGTTACTGAAGAAACTGCGGGAGGAAATTAAATTTGAGCTGAAATCGGATATTCAAGACTTTCCTTATAAGAAGCGATATTATAATTATAATTGGGGTCTATGCTACAGTTTGAGTGGATCCATCTTGCTTAAGGTGATTGTAGGCCCCTCCCCCAAAATCTGGTTCGGGGTCGTTTGTCCAAAAAATGAAGCCATGTACGATCAACTCAGCGAAGCACTACAAGAAGTGAGCGATAGAGAACTAGATGGTCAAAGCCCATTTGACAATTATCTTTATTGGCAGTATGCCGATAAAGATCTGGTTTTGAGTAGTCTAGAGTATTTCGAGCTGCTGTCGAATGATACAAACCGGCAAAAGTATGCGAAAGAAACTGCACAAGGAATCGCAGAATACTTGAAGCCGGTTTGGGAAGTTCTAAAGAGGGTCTTAAATTTTGAAAGTTGAATTCAGCAGCGGCTTTGCGAGAGATGCTTTCACGAGCAGGCCCGCCAGTGGGAGCGGCGCACCCGCGCTTGGGAGAAACGCGTCCAAGCCGACGTTAGCCACCTTCACTAATCCACCCCGCCCGGGGCGTCACGAAAGGATGAGTCATGACCGAGCAACCCCCAACCCAAGCGCAAGACCACGACCGCCGTATTGGACGGCTTGAAGGGATTGCCGAGCAGTTAGACCGCCGCTTGGACAGCATTGAAAAGCGGATTAATGGCGTTGAACGCGCCATTGGCGAGCTACGCGCCGAACTAACGCGCCGCATAGACAGTCAGTTTCGCTGGTTAATCGGCATTCAGTTCGGCATTGTGGGCTTGCTTATAAGCATCCTGTTGAAGCTGAACTGATTTTAGACACATCCGAGACAATCTATTAAAGAGCGTGTCAAAACAACGATAGAACAAATTGAGCAAGTAGATGACCTTACAAAGGCAAATAACGTCCGAAAACTCCGCGGCGGCAGAAACCATTACCGAGTGCGGATCGGCGACTATAGACTTGGATTTCAATTCAATGAGGGCACCGTAGTTTTTATACGATGTTTGCCGCGCCGAGATTTTTACCAACACTTTCCCTAGCCACCTCACCTACCAAATGCTCAAGTTCCTTCTGCTCCTACTCCTCCTATCCGCCCCCCTCCACGCCAACCCGCACTTCCACGACGCTACCCAAGAAGCGGGCATCGGCTTTGTCCACGTCAACGGTGCCAACGGCCAGAAGTTCGTCATTGAAACGGTCGGCCCGGGCGTCGGCTTCTTCGACTACGACGGCGACGGTCGCCTCGACATTTATCTAATCAACGGAGCCGCTGTGCCTGGGACCGAATACGATCCTGCGCCGCAAAACGCGCTCTACCGGAACAGAGGCGACGGCACCTTCGCCGATGTAACCGAGCACACCGGCGTCGGCGACACCGGCTACGGCATGGGCTGTGCGGTCGGCGACTACGACAACGACGGCGACCTCGATCTGTATGTGACCAATTTCGGTGCCAATGTGCTGTATCGGAACGAGGGCGATGGAACGTTTGCGGATGTGACGGGCGCGGCCCAAGTCGGCGACGAGGGCTGGGGAGCGAGTGCTGCGTTTGCCGACATCGACCGCGACGGCTTCGTGGATTTGTACGTGGGCAACTACCACAACTTCTCCATAGCCAATCACCGCGTCTGCGCCGAGGGCGGCAGCGGCTTGCAACTCTATTGCGGCCCAGAGGCCTTTGACGGGGTTCCCGACGTGCTGTATCGGAACGAGGGCGACGGCACCTTTGCCGACATCACAGTCGCAGCCGGGCTGGGCAGCGCCGAGGGCAAGGAGCTGGGCGTGGTCTTCGGCGACGTGGATCTCGACGGCGACCCCGACCTGTACTTGGCCAACGACAAAACCTTGAACTTCTTGTACCTCAACGACGGCACCGGCCACTTTGCGGAAGAAGCACTTTTGGCCGGAGTTGCGTACAACGAGGACGGCGACGTCGAAGCGGGCATGGGCGTTGACATGGGCGACTACGACAACGACGGCGACCCCGACCTTTTCGTCACCAACTTTCAGTGGGAGACCAATACCCTGTACAAAAACCTCGGCGACGGCACCTTTGTCGATGAAACCTTCTTGGCCGGGTTGGGCAAGGGCACTATTGCCTACTTGGCGTGGGGGACGCGCTTTTTCGACGCCGACAACGATGGCGACCGCGATCTTTTTATTGCCAATGGCCACTTGGAAAGCGATGTCGAGCAATACGAGAACGCGACCTTCCCCCAGCGCAATCAGCTCTTTCTCAACACCGGCGATGGTCGCTTTGAGGAATACTCAGCAGACGGCGGTGCCTTGGCCTTGAAACGAGTCAGCCGCGGCGCGGCCTTTGGCGACTACGACGACGACGGCGATATCGACGTGCTAGTGGCCAATGTCGCCGCCTCGCCGACCTTGATGCGCAACGATGGCGCAGGCGGCCACTGGGTGCGCCTGCGGCTAGCGGGCCGCGACAGCAACCGCGCTGGCATTGGCACCCGCGTCGAAGTCGCAAGCGGCGGGCGAGTGCAGACAGACGAAGTGCGCTCTGGGGCCAGCTTCCTCTCGCAGAGCGACCTGCGGCTACACTTCGGGCTGGGAACGGCTACGAGTATCGAGCGCGTGGTCGTCTATTGGCCGAGTGGCCGGGTCGAGGAATACGCGGACTTAGGCATCAACCAAGAGCATGAGCTCGTCGAAGGAGGAGTGCGATGAGGGTGCTACTGGTCTGCCTTGCACTGTGCGCCTGCGCGGAGAAAAGCCCGCCAGAAAAGGTGCGCCCCGGCGCGACAATCGACGCTGAAATGCACTTTGCGCGCGGCACGGCACTCGCCTCCCAAGGCCGCCACACCGAGGCCATCGACGCGTACCAACAGGCCGCCGCGCTAGCGCCCGGGTCCGCCAAGATCCACTACAATCTCGGCAACGCCTACGTGCGCCAGCTCAATTACCCCCGTGCGATTGCGGCCTATCAGCGCGTATTGGCACTGGACTCGACGCACGTATCAGCGCGGCACAACCTCGCGGCCATGTACGTCAAGCAACTCAACTACGCCCAAGCCATTGACGAACACCGCCGGGTCCTCTCGTTAGACCCAGGCCATCTGACGACCTACTACGACCTCGGCTACATCTACTTCTTGCGCGGCGAGTACGGCGAGGTGGAAACGCTGCTGCAAGCCGGTCTGGACCGCGACTCGACCAATGCCTCCTTCTACCGGCTTTTGGGTCGGACGCGCCTCAAGGGACTCGACTTTGAGCGGGCCGCGGCCGCCCTGACCTGCGCGGTCGCGCTGGACAGCACGGACGGGGCCGCGTACGTCGATCTGGCGCAGGTGGAACTCAAGCGGCGCGAGTACTCGGCCGCTGAACGCGCCGCCCGCCGCGCCATTGCGCTCGATTCCTTGTCTAAGGAGGCGTACTTCGCGCTGGCCAATGCCCTCAAGCGGCTCGGTCGCCGCGAGGAGAGCACCCAAGTGCTGGCGCAATTCCGCGCGCTCGACCAGCAGCTCGACAAAATCGACGATCAGTTGCGGATGCTGGGCAATGCGCCCGACGACCACGAGGCGCGGGCGCAGTTGGGCCTGCTGTACACCGAGCAGGGCCGCTTGGCCGAAGCGGCCGAAGCGTATCGGCTGGCCGTGCGCCTCGCACCGGACAGCCTGCGCTACCGCAACAACCTAGGCAACCTCTACCTGCGCCTCGGCCAATTCGCCGAGGCCGTCGCCGAATATCGCGCCGCGCTGGCTGTGGACCGAGAATATGCCAAGGCCCACTACAATTTGGCCCAAGCGTACTTGCGCTTGCAGCGGTTTGACGAGGCACTAGCGAGCCTGCGCGAGGCGCACAAGCGGACACCGGCAGATGTGGAGGTCAACTACTTCTTGGGCTTGCTCTATGCCCGCGAGGGCGATTTTGCGCGGGCCGCAGAGGTGTTGGCGACCGCAGTGGCCGGGCGACCGGAATTTTTAGATGCGCGGCAGAAATTGGCCATCGCCTATCTAAAAGCCGGGGACGTGGAAAAGAGCAAGCAGGAGCTGGCAACGATTAAAAAGATGAAGGAAGAACGTGAAGCAAACGAGTAGGTACTGGGCGCTGTTGCTGTGGGTAAGCAGGGTCGGCGATCGGCGAGGACGCGGTGCTAGCGGAGGTCGTGCAGCATGAATAGGAATAAGCTTTGGGTGGGAGCGGCGCTTTGCTCGGCGCTGGTCGGCCTAAGCGGCTGCGCCGAGGACGACCCGGCCGTGGCCGCTGCAGATGCCGTCTTAGTGGAGGTGGGCCAAGCGGCGATTCGGGTGGCGGACTACCGCCAGTACATCGCACGGGTGTCGCCGGAATTGCGGGCGGAGTACGGGGCTGAGCAACTATTGGAAGCTATCGTCGAGCAAACGCTGCTCGTGCAGGAAGCCGAGCGGCGGGGGTTGGGCGAGAGCGCGGAGTTTTTGCAATGGCAGGCGCAAGTGAAGGCGCGACTGGTGCAGCGAGCCTTGTACGAGCGCGCCGGGATCGCCCAACCCGAGGTCGCCGAGCAGGAGCTGCGGGCCTATTTCCAGCGCAGCCCGTACAACCGCCGCGTGCGCTTCAGCCTGCTGATGGTGCGCGACCAAGAGCAGCTACCGGGGATTTTGGCCGCGCTCGCCGCGGGAGCGGACTTTGAGGAGCTGTCGCTGCAGCACTCGCAGGACTCGCGGATTCTGGAGCGCCGCGCCGACATGGGCTACCACCGCTGGGGCGATACCATGGCCTCGCACGCCGCCCTGACCGAAAGGGCCTTCTCCATGCAGGTCGGGGAGATCTCCGAGCCAATGCAGGTGGCCGATGGGTACTTTCTCATCAAGCTCACGGACGCGCATCCGGTCAGCTTTGAGCAGGAGCGGGAGGCCATCGAGCGCTTGGTCCTGCGGGAAAAGCTCGGGCGGCAGCTATTGGCTTATTACGATACCCTGCACGTGCGCTATAATGTGCGCTACGAGCCGGACGGGCTGGCGGGCCGGTCGCCAGAGGCCGTCGTGGCTGCGTATGACGGCGGGGTGCTAACAGTCGCGCAGGCCCGCGAACTCCTAAAGGGCCAAGGCACTGGCGAAAAGGTGCTGCGGCGCGAACTCGGGCGGCGCGTGTTGGTCCCACTCGAAACCGCGCGGCTCGCGCTCGCCGCCGACCCGGACCTGCAGCGCGAGCTGGAGCGACTGCGGCAGACGCAGCTTGCGCGGCACTTGCAGGACGCGCTGCAAGCGCAGGTGCCGCCGCCCAATCCCAACGGCCTGAGCCTGTTTTACGAAGAGCACAAGCGCCGCTACACTGCGCCGGCCGAGGTGGAGGTGCGCCGGCTTCTCGTCCGCGACCAAGCCGAGGGCACTGCCATCGTCGAGCGGATGCGCGCCGGCCGCGATACGACCGCGCTAATTGACCGCTTCGTCAGCGTGATTTACGGCCGCGGCGCACTGGAGGGCGACAATCCGGTCAGCCGCGCCCTCCACGCCGACGAAGGGACCATGCACGGCCCCTTTGCCACGGATAATGGTTATATTGTCTTACAGGTGTTGCGCCGCCGCCCGGCCCGGCTGCCGCCGCTGGACGAAATCCGCGAGCAGGTGGAGGCGGATTGGGCGGTGGCCCAGCTCCAAGCTGCGGTCAAAGAGCTGGCCGCGTCTCTGCGCCAGCGCCGCGCCAACGAAATTCGCTTCAGCCCAGATGCTGTGGCGTTAGCCCTTTTGGCCACTGCCCATGGCGAATAATTCCATCGTCCTGCAACCTGCCTATATCGTCGATCGCCGGCAGGACTATATCTGGTTTGTGAGCCTGCCCTTTGCCGCGGTCTGCTTTGCGCTGGTGTCGGGGCACTACCTGCCGGGGGCGGCACTGGCGGCTATCGCCTTGTGGGTGACCATTCCCCACCACTTCGTCACTTGGCTGCGCGTCTATGGCTCGCCTGCGGAGTTCGCCCGCTTCAAGGAGCGGTTCATTCTCGGCCCGGTGCTCTTGGTCGCCTTTGCCTACGGCCTGATCCAGTGGGCACCGTTGAGCTTGGTGTTGATCGTTACTTTGTGGGATCACCAGCACAGCTTGATGCAGCAATACGGCTTTGCGCGCGTGTACGACTTCAAGGCCAAGGCCGGCGCACCGGCCACCGCCAAGTTCGACTTGGCCTTCAATTGGATCTTCTTTGGCAACATGCTCGTGGTGTCGCCGCTGTTTTCCGCGGTCTGGGTGCGTATGCTGCACGAGTGGCACCTGCCCATCGGCGCGGACGCGGTAGAGACGGTACACCTCGTCTCGTGGGCCATTGCCATTGCCTACGGCCTGATCTACTTGGGTCATATCGCCTATTGCGTCCGGCGCGGCTTGGCGCTCAACCCCCTCAAGTACGCCTTTTTGCTGTCGAGCTATTTCCTGTGGTACTTCACCAGTTTTACCACGGCCTATCTGCTCGTCTTTGCGGTGGCCCACCGGATCATGCACGGGATCCAATACATCGTCATGGTGTATTTCTACAATCGCCACAAGGTCGAGCGCACGGGCGGCGATTCGGCTCTCCTGCGCTACGTGGCAGGCAAGGGGGGCGTCAAGTTCTTTCTCCTGCTGTGCGCGGCCTACGCCCTCGTCTTTCACGCGCTGAGTGAGGGCTTGGTGCGCGACTTTGGCTTTGGCCTAGTCGGCTTCAACACCAATTTCGACCTCTTCAGCTATTCGCTGCTCAGTTCCTTTGCCCTGATCCACTACTACTACGACGCATTTATATGGAAAGTGCGGAAAAAGGATGTGCAGGAGGGGCTTTAATCAAGAGATGGAGCCATGATCGAATTCGCCATCGTCCTCGCCGTTGCCGCGCTCGCCGTCGCCATGGTCCGCCAAGCCGTGGCCGATGCGTGCTACGACCTCTCCGACGGAGAGCGCCATCCTCACAAGTGGGGCTACACGGACACCCGCTTTGAGTTCGACGGGCCGCAAACCGTGCGGGTCACTGGCAGCCGCTATCCACTGGCCGGCTTCACCATGCCGCACTTCATCCCCTTTGTCGAAGAGATGCTCCAAGTCCCGATTGATCCCAACGAGAGGTCCGTCGAAAAACAAATCCAAGTCGTGCCGCCCTCGCGGGCAGACGAAAGCCTCGTCGCCGCTTGGCAAGACGCGCTCGGCACCGGGCGGGTGTCGCTCGACGACGAGGAGCGCCTAATCCACAGTCACGGCCAGCTCAGCGTCGATGAGGTCTATCGCTTGCTCTACGGCGACGCCTTGGAGCGAGTGGTCGATCTGGTGCTCTATCCAGACAGCCAAGACCACGTGCGCGCCATCGTGCGCCTCGCCTCCGAGCGCAATGTTTGCCTCGTGCCCTACGGCGGCGGCACCAACGTCAGCGGCGCGCTAGCCCTGCCCACCGACGACGGCCGCGTCTTCGCCTCGGTCGATATGCGGCGCATGAACCGGATCGTCTCTCTCGACGAGGAAAACCTCCAAGCCTGCATTGAAGCGGGGATTTCGGGCAAGGAACTAGAGCGAGAACTCGCCGCCCGGGGCTACACGGCCGGCCACGACCCGGACAGCATCGAGCTTTCGACCCTCGGCGGCTGGATTGCCACCAACGCCAGCGGCATGAAGAAAAACCGCTACGGCAATATCGAAGACATCGTCCTCGAAGCGAGCCTCGTGACGCCGACCGGCGCGGTGGAGACCCTGCACACCACGCCGCGCAACTCGACCGGCATCCAGCCGCGGGGGTTGCTCTTTGGCTCGGAGGGCAACCTCGGCATCATCACCAAGGCCGTGCTCAAAATCCATCCCCAACCGGAAGTGCGAGAATACGGTTCGCTGGTGTTCAAGTCCTTCGCCCAAGGCGTGGAGTACTTGCAGGCACTGCGCCAGACCGGGACCTTGCCGGCGAGTATCCGCTTGGTCAACAACCAAGAATTCCGCTTCGGACAGGCCCTCAAGGCCGCGCCCTCTCCTTTGCAGCACCTCAAGGAAAAGGTGCAAAAGTTTGCCTTGTTGAAGCTGTTGGGATTTGACCCGCTAAAAATGGCGGCGTGTACGATCGCCATGGAGGGGACTCGCACCGAGGTCGCCCACCAGAAGCGGACGATCTTCAAGCTGGCCAAGGCCCACGGAGGCAAGAGCGCCGGCGCCACCAATGGCCGGCGCGGCTACATGCTGACCTTTGGAATCGCCTATATCCGCGACTTTTTGAACCAGTTCAATTTCTTGGGCGAGACCTTTGAGACTTCTGTGCCTTGGAGCCGCATCCACGACGTGACCGAGGCCGTGCAAGCGGAGCTGACCGCCCAGTGTAGTGCCCGCGGCGTTGCCGGGCGGCCCTACCTGTCGTACCGGGTGACGCAGACGTACCACACCGGGGTGTGCATCTACTTTACGATGGGGTTTTCCGGGCGCGGATTGGCGCGCCCCATTGAGGTCTATCACGACATCGAGCACGCGCTGCGGCAGACGATCTTGGACCACGGCGGCTCCCTGTCCCATCACCACGGGGTAGGCAAAATCCGGCAGAGCTTTGTCCAGCACATCCAGAGCGGCAACAGCATCGAGGTCCTGCGAAAGACCAAAGAAGCGCTGGATCCCCAGAATATCTTTGGCATTCAGAATGGGATTTTTGGGAATGCGTACCGGAAGCCTGAAGAATAAGACCGTCGTCATCACCGGCGCTTCTACGGGCTTGGGCGCGACGCTGGCGCGGAAGTGCGCCCAGCAGGGAGCGCGGCTGGTTATCTTGGCGCGGAATGGCAAGCGGCTGGAGGCCGTCGCCCGAGAGTGCGAGCAGTTGGGGGGCGAGGTGATGACCGTCGTCGGGGATGTCGCCGTAGCCGAGGATGGCAAGCGGCTGGTGGAAGCCGCAATAGAGCGCTTTGGGCGCATAGATTACTTGGTCGCCAACGCCGGCGTCAGCCAATGGACCGCGTTTGCCGAGATTGAGGATGTGGCTCTGTTTCGCACGCTGATGGAGGTAAATTACTTAGGGGCCGTGTACTGCGTGCATCCGGCGCTGCCGCATCTCAAAAAAAGCAAGGGCCATTTCGTGGCCATTTCGTCCATTCAGGGGCAGGTGGGGGTGCCGCTGCACACTGGGTACTCGGCGTCCAAACACGCGCTACAGGGGTTTTGCGACGCCCTGCGGATGGAGGTCGCCGAGAGCGGGGTGGGGGTGATGACCGTGCTCTTGCACTGGCTCAAGGAGACGGAGCTGCGGCAACGCGCCCTGGGGAGGGACGGGAAGGCATTGGGGACTGCATCGCGCAGACACCGGGCGGAAGCGGTGAGTTTAGAAGAGGCAGCGCAGGCGATTGTGCGCGGGATGCAGAAACGCCAGCAGCGGCTCTACGTGCCTAGGCGGCTCAGGCTGCTGGCGGTGGTCCACGCCCTGTGGCCGCCGCTGGCCGAGCGGGTCGTCAAGGGGAAGGTGGCGCGGGAGGAAGGGTAGGTCGAGGGGGCTATGATCGTTCGACGCGGAACCGACCCTTCAACTCGAGATCGTCGAAACTCAACGACCTGCTGACGCAGGATCGCGTCGGGATCGATCAGCCGCGTCAATGCGCCGTTCAGAAAGCTCTGGCGCAGACTCGTGAGCGGCCACGCTCCAGTGTCTTTGAACACCGATGGCCAGTCTCAAGCGCCATTCTGTATCTCTCTTCAATTGGTTCTCTACGCAGCGGTTCAATCTCAACTCCCCAGCGACTCCAAGATCGTTACCCAGCCGTTGAACCGAGGGCATTCATTGCGAATCTTGGCCAAGCCTATCTCCACTGCTAAAAGGGGGGCGTCAACTTTCTTATCGTACCGGGGTATAATCTTCTTGATCCGTTTGCTCGGAGCCGTGTCCTTGTTGTCGTTAATGTCCTCAGGCGTCTGGAACTGTGAACGGATGTTTTGCAGGGCCTCCACCGATCCGTCCGGTGCGCTAACCAAGCCCGCAAAAACGCTTACATCCGAAAACAACAGCCCCTCGAACTCATGTCGTTGGACATATGGGAACACTCTTTTTGGATACCATAGACCGCCGAGTTTCTGACGAAGGTCTTCCTCCAATTCATCGCTTGTTCTGCCTTCTTTGCGACGAAACCCATAGAAGTCAACGAGCGATGTCACGGCGTCGAAGGAGCGGAGTAAATGGGTCATTTCCGACACGAGTCGCTCCACCGAAACATTCCCGCCGTCAGATCTGCCGCGGGCACGGCCGAGCAGAATCGGTGTCGGCTCGACTCCTCTTGCTCGTAAGTGATCCGCGAGAAATTGTTTGACGAATTCTTCTTCAGTTGGGCCCTCCACCGATATGGCCAGTCGGATCACGGGCGTCCTCCGAGCAAGTTCTTCTGCCAAAGCTCACCCGATGTGAAGTTGTCGTCGAGCCATACCTGATAGTCATCAGGGGACAGTTTGCGAACTTCAGTACGACCGTCCTGTAGCTCTAACACGAAAATCTCGTCGAGACCGAACGCATCAACTAGCAAGGGCGATTGCGTTGCCACAATTACCTGCCTTTCCTCGGCGAGGGACTTTATCATACCCCCAATCAAGGCGATGGCTGCCGGATGCAAGCCTAGTTCCGGCTCGTCCAACAGGAGTACGTCGGGCAACATCTCTGACGGCAGATTGAGCAGGGTGACGAGAGCAAAGAACCGTAGCGAGCCGTCAGACGTGAGGTGTGCGCCAAGGGTCTTATCCGTTCCCTTAGCTTTCCAGCTCAATGAGACCCTGCCATAATTTTCCTCAATTGCAAAGCGGTCAAAAACGGGCAATATCCGACCGATATGATGGCAAATCATCTCGTACCGCCGTATATCTTCCTGCTCCAATCGGCGCAGCACGGCTGCCAAATTGCCTCCGTGCCTGCGAAGATAGTTGTTGTCGTATGCGTCCCATTTCTTCTTAAAATTGGAGTCGTCAGAGGTATCGTGAAATTGATAGACGGAGCAATTGCGGAGCAGTCTTACAATCACCGAAGCGGTGTTTCTGTTGATTTGAGGATGTTCGTCAGATTGCGCCGCCTCGACAATTTTAGCTTCACGATGCCCACCTTCAAAGCCTTGCCACTGCGCTCCCGTTCCTTGGCGGCTGAAGCGGAAACGCTCCTCACTAAAGAAGAAGCGGTCCGGGTGGGCGTGGGAAAGCGCAAAACGATAGTCGTTCCGGCCCTGATCGGTGCGTAGTGCGATCTCGGCTTCCATGCGCGGAGTACTGCGGTTGCCACCATATAATTGGTCGTCGGCCCCTCCGTGCCTCTCGATAAACTCGCCGAGCTGTCGGGACTGAAGCATCCAACTCAGCATTTCAAAGAAGCGAATGAAATTGGATTTGCCCGAGCCGTTGGCACCAATTAGGACCGCCGCCCTAGGAATTCCCGCAAGCTCGACATCGGCCAAAGATCGGAAGCCTTGGACGCGGACGGATTCGATCCTTGTTGGTTCCATCTCGTTCCTTTCATCTCGGCACCGCCAACAGCATGGCGTCGAGTAGGCGTTTTTCGTTGCAGCCTTGAGGATAGAGGGCGGATAGGGCGTTGGCAAGGCAGAGAAAGTCGGGGCCGCGATCTTGCTCGGCGTTGATCAGCGTTCGCAGCCTCTAAGGCGACGGTGGATGACAGGTTCCTTCATATAAGACCCTGCCTTCTTGCAATGCGGGCTTAACGATCAGCGCGTGGCTATCCTTATATCGCTCTACATCGTCGGGCGTGACGACGACAGCATCGACAGCTACGCCGACGCCATCGAGATTCATATAAATATCGCCCATGAGTTCAAGCGCGTCCGCTCCCTCCTTTATGATTAGCAGATCGACGTCGCTATGGCGGTTCATATCGCCTCGGGCGGCGGACCCGAAGAGAATGATCTTCTCCGGCTGAGCCACCTCTACAATGCGTCGGATGATGTCGTCTAAGATCTCCTGATCAAGCATCCTACAAGTCCTGATTTGTGAAGTTCTCAATGAATCCGACGCGCACCGCACGAAAAGTATTGGAGTAATCGGAGCGACTTGGACACATCGCGTATCTTTCCTGATCTAGCTGCTTTGAAAGCGTCATCTTTTTTGGGTCATTTTCTGTTCTTAGAGTTAGAAGAATGTTCGGTATATGGTCTGAAAGCCCCTCAGAGGTAAAACATGGCGGGAGCTTTTCACTGAATAAGCCATAGTTGACCAAGCCCATGAAGGCCTCGTCCTCCGAAAGGCCGAGCCCTGTTGTTTGTCGCCTCATTACACTGTGCTACGCCCCTTCCACAAGCGAACCGTGAAGCGGTAATCCTCCGCGATCAGGTCCGGCTCGGTGCCGTTGTGGGCGATCATGCCGGGAATGATCTTGTTCCGCACTCCCATTCCACGAGCATCCACATAGCCGTAGTCGCGCATCACGTTGACTAGGGTCTGATTGCGGGAGTAACGCACTCCCAATTTCATTCCATCCACCGTTACGGTATTGGGCAACCTGCCTGGACTCTGAATTTCAAGTCGGTCAGAAAAAATGGACAGCATGACGTCGGTTCCCGCAATGCTGTAGTCGCGGTGGAGGAGTGCGTTCACCACGGCCTCCCGAATCACGCTTTCCGGGTATTCCCAGCGGTCGATCCGCCGAGCCCCTTCGAGACGGGCCGTTGGCGTCGTGTTGCGACGGACGAAGTCCCAAGCCCGGTCCACGAGGCCCGCTTCGACCAGAGATCTGTCCGCGGCTCCCAGCGGAACCATGGGGCCGCGCAACCCCTCATCGGCCCGAGTCGCGTAGTCAGGTTCAGTGCCCGGAAAACAGATTGCGCGAATGCCTGATTGCGGCACGTACCGATTCGGCGTTATTCCGAAGAGAAGCAAGCCATCGATTGTTGCGACAAGTTGGCCTGCGGACACCGTCATCAGCTCGATATTTCGCAATAGCGTCTCCCAACCGCCAAGATCGTCCTCAGCCGGGACCGGCGCGTTGAGAACGTGGGTCAGGTAATCGCGCAGACGGCGGAGGTCGAAAGTCTCGAGGCTGGCACCTGGGGCCGGCTTCAGGCCGTAGCGCAAACGACCAGATGCTTGGTACATTCTCTCAAGTTCCTCACGGCTCGCCTCCCGGGAGGTGTTGCTGACGCGGATGTAGTAAGTTTTGTGGCCTCCGTGAACGCGTGCGTAAGGCTTGTCGGGACCACGCGTGACGCGAATGGCGAAGACATCCCGACCCGGCTCGGCGTCTCTGGCCCATGAAAGCAGCGGCACGACCGGTGGCTCAATTTTGACGCGGCAGAGTTCGGCAACCCACTCATCAAGACGCTCGCGGGATGTTCCCGAAATCCGTCCATCGTCCTCAACACCGAGTAGGACGGTGCCGCCTTCGAGATTGAGGAACGCCACTAGTGCCTTGGCCAGATCGTAGTTCTGGACGTCGTCGCGCTTGAACTCTAGAGTTGAGTCCTCACCGTTGCGGATTAGTTCGAGCAAATCGGCTTTGTTCATGGTTCGCCTCAGAATCCGTATTTCCGGCGGCGACGCTCGAAAGCATCCTTGCCACCTTCGAGAATCTCCTCAACCATTTCCCGCACCGGGTGCGCATCAATGGATCCTATATGTTTGGGCTCAATGTAGGCATTCCCCCCGTCCCCACCTCCAGTGGCGGCGAGGCCAACGATCAGTTCGGCATCCCCAAGCACCGGGATATTGGCATTGTGGGTTGAGAAAACGAATTGGCGACGGCGTTTCTCCTCGCGCATTTTGGGAACCACCCCTTCGGTGATGAATCGGTTGTCGAGGTCGTCCTCCGGCTGATCAATGATGAGCGGAGCATCGGACTCTAGCAGTAGGAGCAGTAACACAGCGGTAGCTTTTTGGCCCGTTGAGAGTGCTTCGAGTGCTTGCCATGACGGCGGTTTGCCGGAAGGAGCCGTGTTGAGATGGATTGCGGTCACGGAGGAAAGCTCCAATTCTTCAATGTGCATCAAAGTCTCGGCAGACGCCTCGGCAAGCCGCTGCGCTTGAGTTGGTGGAACCGCGTAGGTTTGGTGAACGGCATCCGCACCCGTCCGACAGCTATCGACGAATTGCGGCAGCGAAAGGTCCTCTTCTTGGGCGAGGATGGCTAATGCCTCGGAGAGACGACCACCGATCTCGTCGCGGAGCAACCGGAGCAGCGGCTCGCGGTTGCCTGCGGCGGTGACCTCCACTTGGACGCGGGGGTGCAGCTTCTGGCTGACTGCTTGCGCGGCTCTGTCCAAGCCCCGGAACTCCTCCGCTTTGATATCTTCCCATTCGGCGAGCAGCGTACGCCGTCGTTCGAGGAGTTCTTTTTCTAACCGTTTCAATAAGAACTTGCGCTCCCCGAGCGGGCGAAGGTTCTCGATTTCGCGTCTAAGACGAATGAACTCTTGCCCGTCTATTGCCGATTTCTGAAGCTCGCGCAGAATTTTCTCATAGGCGACTTGGACCTTTTCCTTGCGCTCATTCCAGCGAGAGCGGATTTCGGCGATCCTTTCATCTGCTTGCTTTAGTGCTTCTGCAAATTGACCCGCCAATTTATCGAGATCAGCACTCAGGCACTCCAGTATGTCATTGCCGTCCGCAAGAATCTTCTTGCCCGGCAGATCTTGGAGTGCCCGCTCAGACAAAAACACCCGGTCAATCGGGAGCTCTTGGCAGAGAAGATTGAGGCATTCGCGGAAATTCTGCAGGCGCTCGGGAATCGAATCAAGCACCCGCTCCTCGCGCACGAGCAAGCTCTGTTCGCGCAGGCGATCTTCAAGACCGGCTTCCTGAAAGCGTTTCAGGGTCTCCTCGAGTCTTGGCAGGGCGGCTAGACGTTCCCCGATCTGCTGGAGCTCGGTGCCTACCTCTATTATGGACCGCCGCGTCTTCTCGAGTTCTCGGCGGAGATCGGCCTTGAGCCGGGCCGAGGAATCGTCTCGCTCGACGAAGCGGTCGAGAAGGCGCGTGAGTTTTTCGGGACTCTTAGTGAGTTCGGAGATTTCGTGCTGCCCGTACACCTCGACGCGAGGGAGCATCTCTTTTGGAGGCAGGTTCGATATACTGCCGTCCTCCGTGCGCACCACGGGCGGGTTTGGAACGGTCCGCTCAATGCGGTACTCGCGTTGCGCCGGGCGGTAGCAGCGCACGAGAAGCGAAATTTTCGTCCCGCTGCGGAGCACTTGGCGCACAATCCCTTTATGGGTCTTGTCTGCCTCCTCGCCGATGGGCTCCAATCCGAGCGCGTAGCGCAGGCTCTCGATGACGGTCGATTTGCCAGTGCCGCGCCCGCCGACTAAGACATTCATGTTCGGATTGAAGCGAATGGCGGCACCGTCCAGAAAGCCACCTTCCCAAGTCAGCGAAACGAGTTCGGCATGTTTGTCGGGCGTAGAGTCGCTGTCCAGTCGAATTCTCGATCCGGGATCGAGAAAAGCCTGCCGCAGCCCCTCAACCGCGATCTCGGACATCTTGATCCAGCATGTAGCCGAAGGGGCTTTTAGATCGCTAGGATCAACGACGTCCTTCGCGTTGATCGCGGCTACGGCTAGATTCTCATCTGCGGGGTGGCTTCGCCGATAGTCTGAATTCCGGTTCTGGACAATTAGGCGTACATGGGGGGGCAGGTTGGCGACAGGCCCGGGAATCTGGATCGCGAGCAGGTCTTTAGCACACCATGCGTTGATCCTCGCTTGGCCTTCGAGCACTTTGAAAAGCCCTTTGTCGTTTGTCACGTGCGCGGCGATGGCGACTCCGCCCTGCTGCTCGACCATTGCAAGTACCTTGTCGAACGGCTCGCTCGACAAATCCGATGAAGTTCCAGTCTCTTGGATTCCGAACCTGCCGAGAAACCGCTCCAAACGGTTCTTGTCGGTATCCGGCGGATAGATGCACAGGATGTGAATGCCTTCAGAGGAAGAAAGCTCGAAACCGGGGAATATCGTGACGCTGGTCTGTTTGGCGGCTTCTTGGAATGCGGCGACTCCGCTCACGTCGTTGTGATTGGTGATGGCGAGCACAGAAACGTCGATTTCTACCGCCTGCTCGACAATGGCTTTAGCGTGCTCGCGGGCATCGCCGCTGGTTCGCTGCCCTCGGAAGGTTCCACCGTAGTCGTGTGGGTTCACTTGGAGGGCGCACCGATGAAATACAGCACCCGCTGGCAACCCGCTTGCCTTGGCGATGGGGTCTTTGGTGCTCACACTCGACATGGTTTCTATTTTAGCCCTCTCATTCATCGCGTGTTTTCCATCTTTCGGATGTCTTCTGGCCTTCCCGAACTTCCCTCGGTTGCTTGAGCGTGTCAACGCACTGGTTCTTGGGCGCGGTTTTCGAGTAGCCTAGGTGTTAGAGGTGAGGCACCGCTGGTACAGCGACCGGGAAACATCGGCTCACTGAACAGCGGGTCGGTCCGTATCTGTCCTTGGCGGCTGGCATTCAATTACCACGTCACCACGCAAAAAGTTCACCCACTTCCATCGTCAACTCGCGGCCCTGACTGCCGTCCTCGCGCACCACGAGCTGGCCCTCGGCGTATCCGACATCGGCGACGCCGGAAAAGTCGGAGGGAATCTCCATGAGAAAGTTGGCGTAGGTGAAAATTTGGGTCTCGTCGGCATCGATATAGTGAAAGAGGTAGCGACCGAATATCCGGCCCTTTTCCAGCAACGCCGGGCTAGGTTGGTGTAAGCCCGTGGTGCCAAACTCCAAGCCGCGGGCAAACGGCTTGCCGTCGCGGACGTGCCGCCAAGCGTCGAACCAGGGGTATTCCTCCTCCGGCCAAATATAGCCAATCAGCAGCCCCTTGCCGGCGTTGATGGCCGTAGTCCAGCCGTATTCTTCCTCAATTATGTACGAAACGACTGCTGGGGCGGCGTCATCCGTCAAATGGCGAATATCCACCTCGGTGCCGTCCTTTTTGAGTGCGGAGGGCCAGCGCACCTCTGGGTCTTCCGGCGTCGGCATGGGCGTTTCCTGCATAAAGCCGCGCGTACCGTTGGCATCAACGCGGGTGCTCTCGTCCAAAAAGGGCGGACCAATGGTCGGGTGCTGGACGATGTTGTACACGCGGCCCAAATGGCGGGTATTGGTGACGGCCTCGGCAACCGCCAAGACGGCCTGATCCTGATCCATGCGAATCGAGCGGGTGACCTCGAGGCCGGCCAAGGGCAACTCGGCCGACAGTTGGGCCACGAGGTAGCCGTCCTCGGCGCGTGAGTCCTCATCAATAGTCCACCACACGCGCGTGGCCTCGCCGTGCCAGCCCATGCCGTGGGCCTGCTCGGCTTTGGTGGCCGGCCCCCAGCGGTCGAGGCAGAGGAAGTGCCCCATGGAGCGCGGCTCCAGCGGCGGGGCTTGGTCCGGGGTATCGCCGAAGGACCAAGAGTCCCATTGCAAGGGATTGAGCGGATTGCTTTTTAGGTGGAAATCGGCAATGGAGCCACCGCCTAAATCGACGACTAGCACGGCTGCTTGGCCGTCGAGCACGAGGCGGGGGCGGTCTTCGGCCGTGCTATGCGAGGCCGTCCAGAGGAGGGCGGCGAGGAAGAGGGTCCATCTCATTGCGAGTGCTCCTTCTATAGGGTGAGGGGATGTCAAAAGAGACGTAACAACGTACTAGAAATTGACAGGGGGCAAAAGACAGCGGATGTTGTTTCTGGTATGAGAATTCTCCTAGTCACCACCCTTTCTATCCTCGCCCTAAGCGGTTGCCAAGAACCGACTGGCCGCTCAGAGGCGTTCCTCCAATCGTACTACCGAGGCTTGGACTTGCTGGAGCGCTATCGGCTCAGGGCGGCCGAGCGCGCCTTTGCACATTGCGTCCGGTTGGAACCCGAGGCGGCCGAGGGCTACTGGCAGCTAGGGAGGGTGCGGCTCGTGCAGGGGCGGATAGAAGAAGGCGTGGGGTTGCTGGAACAGGCGGCAGCACTAGACCCAGGATTGACGGCGGCGCGGTCTTTGGTGTTGGAGACGTTTTTGGGGCGGGGGAAGGAGGCACTCGAAGAGGGGCAGTTCGCGCCGGCGGAAAAGTATTTGCAGCGGGCACTGGCCGTCGATCCCGAGGGCTATGAGTCGCTCTACTGGTCGGCGATTGCCGCGCTGTGGCAGGAGGACTACGCCCGCGCCGATTCGATTTTGCAGCAAGCGGTGGCCGCGCATCCCGAGCCGCTGGAGTTGC
This sequence comes from uncultured Latescibacterota bacterium, assembly GCA_958295495.1. GTDB lineage: Bacteria > Latescibacterota > UBA2968 > UBA8231 > UBA8231. The sequence continues at coordinate 2,238,209 of OY282352.1, read as the reverse complement.
GCTGGCACCTGAAGTGGTTGCAGGAGGCCTTGGGCCGGCCGGCGACCGGGGCGTTTGCCGACGCCGTGCCGCAGGGGACCATCAGTGGGCGATTTAGCGAGATCGGGGCCGAGGCCGGGGTCGATAAATTCGACGGGGGCCGCGCCAGCGCTTGGGCCGACTACGACGAGGACGGAGACCTCGACTTGGTCGTCATCGGCCATCCAGCGCTGGCGTACTTTCGCAACGATGGCGCGCGCTTTGCCGAGCGGACATCGGCCGCCGGGCTGGTGCTGCCCGAGGGCGGGATCGGGGTGCAGACGGCCGACTACGACAACGACGGAGACGCCGATTTGTACGCGACGCGCGACGGGTGGTTTGGCGGCGGCGTAAATCTGCTCTTCCAAAACGACGGCCAAGGTGTTTTCGCCGATGTGACCGAAGCGTCGGGCACCGGCAATCCGGGGTCGAGCTTTTGCGCCGCGTGGAGCGATTTCGACCGCGACGGCTATCTCGACATCTACGTGGCCAACGGCACGGGCGCGACCGGGGACTCGACCAATGTGCTCTACCGCAATCGGGGCGACGGCACCTTTGCCGATGTGGCGACAAGGGCCGGGGTGGCGCACAAGGGGCAGACCCTGAGCGCGGCATGGGGCGACTTTGACGGCGATGGCTGGCCCGATCTGTACGCGTGCAATTTCACTGAGCCGAATGTGCTTTTTCGCAATCGGGGCGACGGCACCTTCGCCGATCAGACGGCTGCGGCCGGCGTAGGTGCTGCGCACATCGACGGCTTTATAACGTTTGTCCTCGACTACGACAACGACGGCGCACTGGACATCTTCGTGGGCAACTGGAGCCAGTACGCGGTGGTGCTGGCCGATCGAGTCGCTGGAAAATCGACGAGCACGCGCGACCGGCCGGTGCTTTTTCGCAATCGGGGCGACGGCACCTTCGCCGATGCGACCGAAGCTGCCGGGCTGGGGAGAGCACTGGGCACGATGAGCGGCGTTCCCGGCGATGTGGATAACGATGGCTGGGTGGACATCTACCTCGGCAACGGCGGGCCGCAGATGGGCCGGCGCGAGCCGGATGTACTTTTCCGCAATCAAGGCAATGGCACCTTCGCCGACGCGACCGAAGCTGCCGGGCTGGGGCACTTGGGCAAATCGCACGGCGTGACCTTTGCCGATTTCGACCGCGATGGCGACCTCGACCTGTACGCGCCGGTGGGTGGTGCTCAGCCCGGCGACCAGTGGCCCAACGCGCTCTACCGCAGCGAGGGCTTTGGCAATCACTATTTGGTGCTGGAATTGGAAGGAGTCGAGAGCAATCGCGACGGGATTGGTGCCAAAGTGCGGGTGCAGGCCGACGATTTGGTGCAGTACCAGGAAGTGGCTTCTGGATACAGCTTCGGCAACAGCAATAGCTTGGAGTTGGAATTTGGTTTGGGACAACGGGTGCGGGCCGACCGCATCGAGGTGGCGTGGCCCAGTGGGCAGGTTGATGTGTATCGAGACCTTGAGGCCGACCAGCACTTGATGCTCAGAGAGGGGGAGACGCGGTGAAGGGGCTGACCGCCGTCGCGCTGTTGTTGGCTGGGTGCGCCGCTGAACCAGACGCTCTGACCACGTACCGCCAAGCGCAGGAACTAATTGATGGCCGACCGCTGCGGAGCTTGAGCCAAGCCGAATTGGCGCAGGTAGAACGTCTAGCCGCGCAGGCGCGGGCACTCGATCCTGCACTGCACGAGGCAACCTTTACCTTGGCTGCGCTCTACGTGGCGTGCGGTGCGTACGAAGACGCGACCGCGCTCTACCGCAGTCTAGTGGAGGCGCGACCGGACGATGGGCGGGTCTATGCCGAACTGGGGCTTAGCCTAGCCGCCCAAGGACGCTATAGCGGCGCACTGCGCGCCTATCAGGACGCCGTGCGCCGGGGCGAGAAGTCGGCACTGATTTACGCGCGGCTGGGCCACGCCTATCAGGCGCTCGGTCATTTGCAAGAAAATCTCCACGCAGCGCAGGCGGCCTATGGCGCATCCCTACAGCTTGCGCCCGAGCAGGCAGAGGTGCGCTACCAACTAGCGCGGGTAGAAGTGCGGTTGGGGCACGACGAGGAGGCGCACACCCTGATGCAGCAGGCACTCGATGCCGCGCCCGAAGACGCTGGGATCCGGGCCGATCTCGCCGCGCTCTACAGAGAGGCGGGGCAACGGCACCTATCCCGCGACGCGCTCGTCGCGGGTTTGGCCTTGCACGACAGGGGCGGTGCGGAAGCCGTCTTGCACTATGAACTGGGGCGGTTGCTGTGGGAGGAAGGCGATGGCGCGGGGGCCTTGGCGCAGTTTGAATGGGCGCGAGCCGCCGACCCCGACCTGCACCCGGTCTATCGCTATTTAGGTTTGATCCACAGCGCAAAGGGGCGGCTGGACTCGGCACTCGCCGCGTTTGCCGAGTTGGCTAACCGGCAGCCCGGCGATGCCGCGGCCCAAGTAAGTATCGGCATCGTCTCCAGCCGCATGGGCACCCTCGCCGCGGCAGAAGAGGCTTTCAAGGCGGCACTCGCCTTGGGCGGCGCGGAAGGGGACGCGGCCTTGAAGTTGGGCGGTTTGTACGTCCATCAGCGGCGGCTGCGCGCGGCCGTGCAGGTGTTCAAAGAAGCCACGACCGCGCATCCGCATCACGCCGAGCTTTTCGCGTCCCTAGGCGACACCTATCGGCAGTTGGGCTTGCTCGCCGCGGCCGTGCAGGCCGGCGAGGAGGCCGTCCGGCTCGAACCCGAGCGGGCCTTGTGGCGCTTTCACCTCGCCTCAACCTACGAGCGGCTAGACCCCGACCGAGCGCGGGCCGAGTGGCGCACGTACGCATCTTTGGCATCGGGCGACGAGGGCGAGGCGCAGCGGCTGGCCCACGCGTACGCGCGCCTGCAAACTTTGCAACAGGAGGAATGATGATTGACTTAGTGGCTTTTGATCTCGACGGCACAGTGCTCAACTCAGAAGGACGGCTGGCGGCTTCGGCTGTGGCGGCTATCGAGGAACTGATTGGGCGCGGCATCCCCACAGCTAGCATTAGCGGGCGCAGCATCCGCCGTGGCCAATACCCTTTTGCGGCCTACCCAGCACTGGCGCGAGCACTCTACATAGGTGGCTACAATGGCTCGGTGGTTCTCGGACCAGGCGAAGGGGCGGAGCGCGAGGTGCTGCGCGAGGAGCGGTTGGACGAGGCGTCCTTTGCCCAGGTAATCGAATACGGGCGCGCAGAGGGGCTAAACCTGATCTACTGTCTGTTTGAACGCACGGCCACCGGGGTCGCCGAGGAGTACCGGTACGTCCGGCCCATGGAATACCTCGAATCGTTCAGAGAGCCGGGCATGGTGTGCGACGTCGATTTGTACGCGCGCTGCCACAGCGGCGAGTTGGGCGTACCGCCCAAGCTCATGCTGGAAGTAGAACCGGAGCGACGAGAACAGCACATCGCCGATATTGAGGCGCTATGCGGAGATCGGATCTATGTGGCGTGGGCGCATCCCGGTATGGTGGAATTTATGCGCCGGGGAGTGAATAAGGGCGTGGCCCTGCAGACGCTAACCGAGCGGGTAGGTGGGTGCGCGGAGTGCGTCTTGGCGGTAGGGGATGCAAACAACGACTTGCCCATGTTGCGAGCGGCGGGAATCGGGGTGTTGCTGGGGAATGCAAAGGCGGAGGTACAGGCAGCCGTGGCCGGGGATGGGGTGCGGATTGGACCGAGTTTTGCGGAGGATGGATTTGCCAAAGTGGTGCGGGAATACGCGCTGGAAGGATGGGAGCCGAAATGATGCGGGTGTATTGCGGAATTGTGCTTTGTGTTGCCGTCGCGGCCTCGGCTTTGGCCGCGGAGGGGCAAGCCGCTACCGACGCCCTCAAGGGCGGGGAGATGGTAAAAATCGAGGGAGAAAATCGCGGGTTTTACATAGATAAGTACGAGGTGACCAACGAGGAGTACGCCGCGTTTCTGACCGAGAAGGGAAACGCCAAAGTGGAAGGCATGTACTGGGTGGAGCTGGGGAGCCGCTATACGGCACTGGTGGAGGAGGAAGGCGCGTACAAGGTCAAAGAAGGGTTTGCGCGGCATCCGGTCATCGAGGTGTCGTGGTACGGGGCGCTGGCCTATTGCCAGTGGGCGGGCAAGCGCCTGCCGACGCAGGAGGAATGGCAATTCGCCTGCGCGGGGTCCGAAGGGCTAAAGTACCCGTGGGGGGCAGACTTTGAGCAGGGACGCGCCAATATCTTCGGAGACAAGGACGGGTACGGGCGGACCGCGCCGGTGGGCTCCTTTCCGAGTGGCGCTAGTCCCTTTGGACTCTTGGATATGGGCGGCAATGTGTGGGAGTGGACGCAAGGGGGCGAGAAAATGCAGTTCCTGCGCGGGGGCTCGTGGATCAACGGCCCTACCCTGACCCAGTGCAACAAGCGGACCAACACCAAGGACTCGCATTCGTACATCAAGGGCAACACCATAGGCTTCCGCTGCGCCCGCTAAATGCCCGCGCTAATTTTTGTCCTCCTGCTCGTCGCTGCCAGTGCCTATGCCGATCCCTTCTTTGTGGATGCGACGCGAGAAGCCGGCCTAGACTATCCCACCATCAGCGGCAGCCCGCACAAGCGCTTCATCCTCGAATCCACCGGCAGCGGCGCGGCGTTTTTCGACTGCGATGGCGACGGTGATCTCGATCTTTATGTGGTGGATGGCTCGACTTATGCCAACTATGGTGCGGGGCCGGGCAATGTGCTCTACCGCAACGACGGTGGAGCTTTTGTGGCGGTTGCAGCCGACGTCGAAGATCGCGGTTGGGGCACGGGGGTGGCTGTGGGGGATTACGACAGCGACGGGCAGCGCGATCTCTATGTGACCAACTACGGCGCCAACGCGCTCTATCGCAATCGCGGCGATGGTGCCTTTGCCGCGGTCCCAGCGCCGGCTGGGGTTGCTGGCGATGACTTCAGCACGAGCGCGGCGTTTTTCGACTACGATCAAGACGGCGACCTCGACCTCTACGTCGCCAACTACGTGATCTTCGACCTCGAGCCGGTGCTCCAGTCCGGCCGCAACATTGGGGCCGCATGGGAGGATCCCTGCGTCTATTTGGGCGGGCTGCGGGTCTTTTGCGGGCCGCAGGGCATGGAAGGCGGGCGGGACCGGCTCTACCGCAACGACGGCGGAACTTTTGCCGACGCCACGGCCGCATCCGGCGTGGCCGCAGCCAATTTCCACTATGGATTGGGCGTGATGCCCGCGGACTTTGACCTCGACGGCGACCTCGACCTGTTCGTGGCCAACGACGAGACCCCCAATGTGCTGTTCCGCAACGATGGCGGTCGCTTGGGCGACATAGGCTTGCAGGCCGGCGTGGCGTACAACGGCGATGGCGAACCCGAGGCGAGCATGGGGGTGGATGCGGGCGATTGCGACGGCGACGGCGACCTCGACCTCTATGTGACCAACTTCTACGGCGAGACCAATACGCTCTATCTGAACTCGGGCAACGGGACCTTTATCGACGCCACGACCGAGCGCGGCTTGGCCGCCCCGAGTGTGAGCTATCTCGGCTGGGGCACGCGCTTTTTTGACTTTGACCTCGACGGCGACCTCGACCTGTTTGTGGCCAACGGCCACATCTATCCCCAAGTCGATCGCGCCAGTGCGGGGGGCACCTACGCCCAGCGCAACCAGCTTTTCGCCAACGAAGGATCGGGCGTGTTCTCTGCGGTGGAGGGGGCCGGCCCCGGGCTACTGGTGCAAAAGTCGAGCCGTGCGACCATCAGCGGCGACTACGACCAAGACGGCGATGTCGATTTGTTCACGACCAATATCGACGACAGCCCGACGCTCTTGCGCAATCAGACGCGCACCGGCCACTATCTCGTGGTGCAAATCGACCCGGAAGTCGTCGGCACTTGGGTGCGGCTGGTGGCGGGCGGGCGGACGCAGGTGCGGGCAGTCGGCGGGGCGGCGAGCTACTTGGGCCACAGCGACGTGCGCCTCCACTTTGGCTTGGGCCGGGCCGAGCGCGTCGAGCGCGTGGAGGTGCGGTGGCCCGATGGCGCGGTGACGCGGTTGGAGGATTTGCCGGTGGATGAGGTGGTGGTGGTGCAGGGCGCGGGCAATTGACGCGGCGATTTTTATTCCCTAAGATTTAATTCTTTTCAAAATTCACCCCAACACATACTCATGTCTTGGAATTTTGTCGTCAAAAGGGTCGCCCTTTTCCTGCTCGTAGTGTGGGCCGCGGCGAGCGTGAACTTCTTTGTGCCGCGGCTGGGTACGGGCCGCGACCCCATCCGCGAAAAGCTCGGCCAGCTAGCGGCCAGCGGGGGTCTGCGCCAAGACGGCATTGAGGCCATGGTAAAGGCCTATCAGACCAAGTTCGGCCTCGACAAGCCGCTCCACGTCCAATACCTCAACTTTCTCAGCGACACCTTTACACTCGACTTGGGCTACTCGCTGGCCAACTATCCGGCCCGCGTCGGGCAGATCATCGGCAACGCCATCCCTTGGACCATTGGCCTGATGATCATTTCGGTGCTACTCGGGTTTGCCTTGGGCACGCTCATGGGGGCGCTGTCGGCTTGGCCGACGGCACCGCGCCTTATGCGCAACTTGGCGGTGCCGATGATGACCATGTCGGCGATTCCCCCCTATCTGCTGGGGCTGATCGTGCTCTACATACTGGGCCTCAAGCTGAACCTCTTTCCGCTTTCGGGCGGGTACTCGCCCGGCATGTTGGCGATCTTCAACCTCGCCTTTGTCCTCGACGTGTTGCACCATTCGATTTTGCCGGCACTGGCCATTGTCTTGCAGCAGATCGGCTTCTGGGCACTGGGGATGCGGGGGATGATGGTCACGACCTCGGGCGAGGATTACATCACCCTCGCCGAGGCCAATGGCCTGCGCAACCGCACGATTTTCTTCCGCTTCGGCCTGCGCAACGCCCTGCTGCCGCAGCTCACGGCGCTGGGGCTTTCGCTGGCCAACGTGGTCGCCGGCCAAGTCATCGTCGAGGTGATTTTCGCCTATCCGGGGATCGGCACGGTGCTCTTTCAGGCCATCCAAGCCTCGGATTATACGGTCATCAACGGCGTGGTGCTGATTCTCATCCTATCCATCGGCTTGGTGACCCTGCTGATGGACTTCTTCTATCCGCTGCTCGACCCGCGGATTTCCCATAGCCGCCACCACTAGCCATGCACCGCTTCGACCAAATTCTCTACTACTTGCGCGAAAGCCCAATGCTCGTGGCCGGCCTGTGCATGATCCTGTTGGTGGTGCTCTTCGGGGTCTTGGGGTCAATTTTCGTCGATACCTCGCAGGCCCAGCCGCTTGCCGCGCCGCCGCGGCAAGCACCCTCGCTGGAGCACCCCTTTGGCACCGACGACTCCGGTCGCGACCTCCTCGCGGTGATGGTGGTGGGGGTGCCGCTGACCATGCGGATTGGCCTGTTGGCCGGCACGGTGGGGCTGGGGCTGGGCATTTTCCTCGGCTTTACGAGCGGCTATATGGGCGGCAAGATCGACGCGATCATCCGCGGCCTCGTGGATACGCTGCTGACCGTGCCCGGCCTCGTGGTGCTGGTCTCCATCGCCTCGACGATCCGCGAGGAAATCAGCGTCAACATCATGGCCTTGGTGGTGGCTTCGCTGGCGTGGATGTGGCCCACGCGCACGATTCGCTCGCAGGTCTTGACCATGCGCGAGCGGGCCTACGTGCAGATGGCCAAACTCAACGGCATGAGCAACGCCGAGATCATCTGGAAGGAGCTTTTTCCCAATCTGCTGCCCTACCTCGCGGCCAATTTCACCAATGCCGTCAACTGGGCCATTCTCTCGTCAATCGGCCTAGAGGCCCTCGGCTTGGGGCCGCAGAACGATCCAACGGTCGGCATGACCATTTATTGGGCCATCACGTTCAGTGCGCTCATCCGCGGCATGTGGTGGTGGTGGGCGATTCCAATTCTCTTTATCGGCGTGATCTTCGTCGGCTTGTTGATGACTGCGGCTGGCTTAGACGAGCTGGCCAATCCCAAACAGCGCAAGGCCGTATGAGCAAGGCCGACAAAGAGGTCCTGCTGGCCATTCGCAACTTGGAGGTCCACTTCGAGACCCGGCGCGGCATTGCCCGAGCCGTGAACGAGGTCGATTTGACCCTGTACAAAGGCGAGCGCTTTGGTCTCGTCGGCGAGTCGGGCAGCGGCAAGACCACGTTGATTTTGGCGTTGTTGCGAATGATCAAGACGCCGGGCCTCATCGCCGGTGGCAGCGCGACCTTAGACGACGGCACCGACCTGATCCAACTCGACCGCGAGCAAGTGCGGCAAGCTCGGCTCAAGCGGGTCGCGATGGTGCCGCAGGGTGCCATGAACTCGCTCAACCCGGTGATGCGAATCGGGGAGCAACTGATGCTGACGATGCGCGAGCACGCGACCGATCGGCCCTCGCCGCCCAAGGCCGCGCAGTTGGAGCGCGCGATTGAGCTGTTGGCCAAGGTCGGGCTGAAGCCGGAAGTGGCCCGGCTGTACCCCCACGAATTGAGCGGCGGCATGAAGCAGCGGGCCTGCATTGCCCAGGCCATCTCGCTCAACCCGCAGCTCATCTTGGCCGACGAGCCGACTTCCGCCCTCGACGTGGTCGTGCAGCGGCAAATCATGCAGACCTTGCGCCAGCTACAGCACCAGCTCAATGCCACCGTGCTCTTGGTGGGCCACGACATGGGCCTGATGGCGCAGTTTGCCGAGCGCGTGGGCATCATGTACGGCGGCAAACTAGTCGAGGTGGGCCGAGTCGAGGAGATTTTTCACAACCCGCAACACCCCTATACCCAGCTTTTGATTTCCAGCATTCCCTCTTTTGAGACCAAGGGCGAGTTCAAGGGCATTCCCGGAGTCGCGCTGTCGTTGTTGGATCCGCCGTCGGGCTGCCTCTTCCACCCGCGCTGCCCTGAGTCCATGCCCCAATGCAGCCAGCGCGCACCCATCCTGCAAACGGTCGCCCCCGACCACTTAGCGTCGTGTTTGTTGCACGAGGAGGTCGCAGATGCCCCCGCTTCTTGAGGCGCGCCACCTGCGCAAGGTCTTCCGCAGCGGCGGCCAGCGCTTAGGCGCGAGCACCGAGACCGTAGCCGTCGGCGACTTTTCCCTGTCGATTGACGCCGCTCGGCCCTCCTTTACTACGATTGCCGGCGAGTCGGGCAGCGGCAAGACCACAATCGCCCGCATGTTGCTCGGAATCCTCGCGCCCAGCGCCGGCGAAGTCCTCTACCAAGGCCGCGATGTACACCACCTGCTGAAGGAAGAGCGGCGGCAATTCCGCAAGGACGTACAGGCGATTTTTCAAGACCCCTTTGAGGTGTACAACCCCTTCTACAAGATCGATCACATCCTGACGACGCCGGTGCGGAAGTTCGGGTTGGCCGCTTCCAAGGCCGATGCCTACGACAAGATACGCGAGGCCCTGCGGGCGGTTGGGCTGCGGCCCGAGGAAACGTTGGGTCGCTACCCGCACCAGCTTTCGGGCGGGCAGCGCCAGCGCATCACCATTGCGCGCGCACTGTTGCTAGAGCCAAAGCTGATCATCGCCGACGAGCCGGTGTCCATGGTGGACGCCTCGCTGCGGGCGACCATTCTCTCCACCCTGCACGCGCTGTATCGAGACTTCGGCATTTCCTTCATCTACATCACCCACGACCTGACGACCGCGTACCAAGTCAGCGAGAACATCGTCATCCTGTTCCACGGGGCCGTAGCCGAGGCCGGCCACACCGAGAAGGTGATCAAGGACCCGCAGCATCCCTATACGCGCGAGCTAATTCACTCGATTCCAGTGCCCGAACCGGGGCGCGAGTGGATCGACGAAGCAGTGGAAGAAAAGGAAGTCGAAGATATAGAGGCCGAGGAGTCGGCGGCCGGCTGCCGCTACGTGCTGCGCTGCCCCCAAGCCATGGACCAGTGTGCGGTCGCGCCGCCGTTTTACCGGCCAGAGGCCGAGCGGGCGGTGGCTTGTTTCCTACACGCCGAGTCGCCAGTGTTGAAAAGCGGCGATCTAAATGAAGTGTTCTCGGCTGCGGCCGACGCGCAAAAATAACTTTCCAAAGGAATGCCATGCAGGGCCTGTTGTTGTGCTTGGTGGGTGGGCTGTTGGTCGGCTGTGGCGACGGGGGGCACAAGAGCGTGCCGCGGAGCCGGACCTTGATCGTGGATTGTTCCAGCTTGCAGGACTGTAGCGGGCAGATCAAGGACTACAACTCATTTAATCCGTTTTTGCTGACCGGCGTCTCCAAGACGGGTTGGAACTTCCAGTACGAGCCGCTGTACTTCTACAACGCCTATAATCCGCAAGCCGACAACATCATCCCTTGGATCGCCACCGGGCACGAGTACAACGAAGACTACACCGAGGTCACCATCCACATCCGCGAGGGGGTCGAGTGGAGCGATGGGCAGCCGTGGACCGCGCACGACTTGGTCTTTACGATCAACATGCTCAAAGACAACGCGCCGCATCTGTCTTTTTCCACCGACATGCAGACTTGGGTAAAGAGCGCGGTGGCCACTGACGCCCACGCGGCCAAAATCGCGCTGACCAAGCCCAATCCGCGCTTTGTCTTTAGCTACTTCACCAACAACTTCGACAACGGCATTCCCATCGTACCCAAGCACATTTGGGAGAGCCAAGACCCGCAGACGTTCAACAACTTCGACCGAGAAAAAGGCTGGCCCGTGGCCAGCGGCCCGTACGAAATTTTCATCTCCGTGCCCGAGCAGCGGGTGTGGGATTTGCGCCCGGGCTGGTGGGCGCAGAAGACGGGCTTTCGCCAGCCCCCGGCCGTGGAGCGCATCATCTACCTGACGCACATGGAGGAGACCAAGCGGGTGCAGAACTTGATCTCCAACGCCATGGACACCTGCCTCGACATCCGGCCGCCGAACATGCAGTCGGTCCTCGACGCCAATCCCAACGTCTCTACTTGGACCGGGCGCGAACTGCCGCACGGGTATCTCGACTGGTGGCCGGTGTGTTTGGGGTTCAACAACTTAGAGCCGCCGTTTGACGACCCGGAGATCCGCCGCGCCATCAACTACGCCATCGACCGCGATCAATTAGTGGCCATTGGCTGGCAGGGGGCCGGGACCAAATCGCATCTGCCGCTGCCGGATTTTCCGCCCCTGCGCCAATACACCGACCTGCTTGAGGACTTAGTGGAAAAGTACGAGATCGGCGTCCACGACCCGGCCAAGGCCGCGGCGATTATGGAGCGCAAGGGGTGGAGCAAGGACGCCGAGGGCTTCTGGGCCAAAGAGGGCGAGCGGCTCAAAATCGTCATCGACATTTTCGATATTTTTACGGACTTGACGCCGGTCTTGGTGGCGCAGTTGGAGCGGGCGGGTTTCGACGCCGACTTCCGCATGACGCCCGATGCGTTTTCGCGGATGGCACAGGGCAAGGCGCGGGCCTTTTTGATGGGCAACGGCGCGAGCGTGCGCGATCCGTACTTCACCTTGCGGCTCTATCACAGCCGCTTCGTCCGGCCCACCGGCACGCACGCCGAGCGGTTTTGGCGCTGGTCGAACCCGGCGTTTGACGCGCTGGTCGATCAGATGGGGCAGACTGCGCCCGACGACCCGGCGCTGCAAACGCTCTTTCGCGAAGCCATGGAAATCTGGCTGGCCGAGTTGCCCTCCATTCCCATCGTGCAGTGGTATCACCGCATCCCGCACAACCAGACCTACTGGAAGAACTGGCCGTCGGCGAAAAACCCCTATATCAACAGCGCCTACTGGCACAACACGTGGCTTTTGGTGCTGCTTGGGCTGGAGCCGGTCGAGGGGTAGGGAGTATGGGTTGGGCTGGTCGCAAGACAGAAGCCCCTAACCACCTTCCCCCAGCGGATGAACGTGGATTTTGAGTGCCTCGCGGTTGTCGTGGGGATGCGCTAGCCGATAGCGGCGCGTCAGCTCTTGAGCCGACTCGTCAATCTGGTAGTACTGGTAAGCTTGCTCTGCGACGAGGGCCTCATCCTCGCGGCCAAGGGCGCGCAGCGAGAGCATTCGGTGGTAGTGGGCGACGCGGTCTTCCGGGTCAATGGCCAGCACGCTGTCGAGAGCTTTTAGGGCCTCCTCAAAGCGACCGTCGAGATAGAGCACCCGGCCCAAATTGCGCCACGAAGCCCGATCCTCGAGAAAGTCGCGCAACAGATGTCGATACGCCTGCGCCGCGGCCTCGTAGCGACCGTCCTCTTGCAATACCACCCCCCAGACCCAAGCCGTTTGCTCGTTGCCGCTAACTAATGCCTCGCAATCCTCTAAATGCTCGTAGGCCCGCTCCAAATGACCGTCGCGCACCGCAACCCTAGCCAAGTTGCGGCAGCCGTCGAGGCGCTCCGGCGCTAGCTGTTCCACCATCGCAAAGGCCCGTGCGGCACCTTGGGTATCGTCTTGGAGCAGCAAGCCGATGCCATAGTCGTTGAAGCGCATCCAGTCGCCCGCATCCGGCGCACCCGGCGCACCCGGCCCTCCCACCGCCAACTCCACTTCGCTGCGGGCGATCTCCGTTACCGGCAAATCCGGCACTTGGTCAAAGCGGCGGAAGCCCGCGCGGTTGCTGTTGAAGGCAAATTCCGTATAGGCGCGATCGAACTTGCGCCACAACAGCCGCGCCCGCAGCGTCAGCTTGCGTCCCGCGTAGTCTGCGGGCACCCGAAAACTGTAGTGGGCCACGTCCGCCATACCCGGGCCAATGGTGCGGACGTACACGGCTGTGACAATGTCTTGGGCGTTGCGCCGGTGGATGGCTCGTCCGTTTGCATCGACCATCAGCGCCTTGTAAAAGTGCGCCCCTCGATCGACGTGCCCGTCGTCTTGCACCGCCCCGTTCAAGGCCAGCACTGCGCCGTCGTCGCCCACCACCGAGACCTCTAGCCAGCCCTCGTTGGAATCGTTGGTTCCGCCCGGGAAGGTGTGCCCAACGCCCTTGTTGCGCACCACCACGTCAAATGCGTACTCGCCGCCGGGCACCAACGCTGGCTGGCTCTTGTCCAGCGCGTAGTGCGCTGCTTCTTGGTGGTGCAGCGCGAACACATCGACGCTGAGTTTTTCGTCCTGCAGAAATTCCTCAATCCGCGCGATGGTCTCTTCGTCGCCGCGGATGTAGGGCAGGGCCGTATTGACCGCCAAAAAGCGGTGCGACTTGACGTACCCATCCCGCGCCGACACGTCGCCGGCGACCGCTTCCTCCAGCGGCATGTGGCAGTCCTGGCAGACCCTCTTGACACCGGGCAGATAGAAGGTTCTAGCGGCGTTGAGCGCCACGCCGCTGTCGTGCCAATTGTCGTACTCGTCTTGGCCGCGCAGCCAGCGGTAGCCATTGACGCGCGAGTCGAGGCTGACCTTGTGGCAGGTGGCGCAAAATTCAGAGGTGCGGAAGAAGGGTTTGAGCATCTGCTTCTTGTGGACGATGGGCCGCGCCTTCAGCGCCGTGTCGTGCAAGAAGCGGCCAGTGCCTTCTTTGGCCTCGGCGAACAGATAGGGATCCTCTTGCTCGTCGGCGATGTTGTAATTGCCGTTGCCGGTCTGGTCGTGAATTGCGTCGATGGCGTGGCAGCCGAGACAGGTCAGTCCAGCTTGGGCTTGGGGTGAGGCGCGGTCGATCTCTTCGGTCATTTTGCCCGCCAGCATCACCGCCGGATCGTGGCAACCCGAACACCACTTGGACTTGACTTTGCCCTCCTCGCCCTCCAAGCCCTTGTAATAGGCGATATGGGCGGCGACCTCCGCGTTGCTCTCGGTCGAGTTGCGGCGCAGATGGTTGATCGTCGCCTCGTAGAAGGGGTTGTTGAACGAGGCAAAGCGGTGCGCGGATGTCGCCCACTGTTCGACGATTGCCGCGTGGCAGCGGGCGCAAGTCTCCGAGCCAATCGGCTCGTTGACTACGAAGCCGTACTCGTCGAGGTCGCCGGCGAGTTTCTCCGGCTGCGAAAGATCGCCGCGCGTGATGATCCGCGAGGGCAGGATGTCGCCGGTAGTAGTAGTAGTAGCCGCCGGGAAAAAGGGACTTGCAGGGGGGACAAAATTGGCGGGGACGAAGTTGTCGGGCGCATAGTCGGCAACCTGCCGCTCCTTGGAACCCGGTCCGGTGTGCTTGCCAGCGGCAAATGCTTGCTCAGCCGCTTGCGTGTACTGCTCGCCGCTATAGGTCAACCCGTGTAGCACCACGGCTAGTGCCAGCACCCCGACCACCGCTCCGGGCACGATGCGATAGCTCCGCGTGGAGGGCTTCCACAGCGAGAGGCGGCGGTGCGCCAAGTAAAAGAGAGGAACTAAAACCGCCGCAGCCACGTGGCTCCAGTAGGCCACCGGGTTGCCGCGGTTGCTCGCTGCGCTGAGGATGAACAGCCCGCTGATGGCCAGTAAGATCCCCAGCGCGAGGGTGGCGATGCCGGTGTAGATGGCCCGCTTGCGGCTTTTGCGCCACACGGCCGGTAGGTGCCAAGCCACAAAGCCCATCGCCAGTACCACCAGCACCAGACCGACGCCCGTATGCGACAGCACCATACCTTGGTAAAACTTGGGCAGGGAAATGTCGGTGACGGCGAAATAGTCGAAATCGAGGGCGTCGGCCAGCCGGTTGGTCAGCAAATAGAGCGTATCGGCGACCATGAAGACGCCCAAGGCCACCACCACCAGCAAGGTCCGTTGCTGGCGAGTGCTCAGGCGACTCGGGGTTTTCTTTGGCATGGCTTAGTTGGGCAAAGCGCACATGGCCGGCGGGATTGCCGGGCGTTCTAAAAAATAGGAGTTGAGCGCGATCTCTGGTAGCCGGGCGGCTCGGCCTCAGCTTATGCCCACTGCCCTTGTACCCAGCCGACGACCTTTTCGACCATGACCTGCGCGTGTTCGCCAAAGACGTGGTCGGCTCCGTCGATGACGACGAGTTCGGCGTGGTCGCTGGCCCGGGCGAGGATTTCGTGCGAATCGGCAATCGGCACCACGTCGTCCTCGCTGCCGTGGACCAGCAGCCAAGGCATTGCAATCTCGGTCCCGCGCTCGACCACGGTGTCGATCTGGGCCATGTCGTCCATGTAGGCTCGCGAGAGCGGGCAGTCTGGCTCGTCCCACATACAGCCCTCGTCGGGCACCACGTCGCCAAACTCGCGCTCGGCAAAGGCGCGGGTATGCACCATGCCCGCCAAGGAGACGAGCAGGCGGATGCGCTCGTCGCGACTCAAGACGCCGACCGCCCCGCCCATGCTATGGCCGATATAGCAGATTGAGTAGCCGTCCAAGGCACTGAGCACCGCGCCTAGGTCCCCGACCTCTTTGGAGATGGTCGCGTCGGCAAAGCGGCCCTCGGACGCGCCGTTGCCGGCAAAGGAAAAGCGCAGCGCGTGGATGCCGGCGGCCGCCAGTCCCTCGGCGAGCGCGATCACAAACGGGCGATCCTTGTTGCCGGTCACGCCGTGGCCCAAGACGGCGATGTGCCGCGACCCCTCCGTGCCGGAGTGGAAAGTGTAGTCGAGTGCTTCGCCGGACGAGTTGCGAATGGTTCCGAACATGGGGTTATCCTCCACAGGTACTCTATCGTTGTTTTTATGTAATGCTCAACGCGGCAATCGGCAGCCAGCGTTCTATGAGGCGATTGCCTAGCAGCATCCCTTATATCCACGCTTGAGGTTGTTGTTTGAGGATGCGCTCGGCGAGTGGGCCGAAATACGACCGAGTCGTCGTGAAAAAAGAGACCAACCGGCTGGCAGCATCCGGCATCAGCACGGCGCGTATCCAAGCATCCATAATATCCGAATCGTCCGGGTCGCCAATTTGGCCCGCCTCTTCCTCAAGATCGTTCCACTGCTTCTCCCGCGCCGACCTAATCCGTTCCGCATTGAGGTTCAGAATCTCAATGGTGCGGGTCACGCGAGCGACGGGAATACCCTCCGATTCGCACGCTTCCTCATCTACTTCGATCCGACCATCAACAAGCACCTTTGTAAGCGACGGCAACGTGGGTAGCTTCCGAGGCTCTAAAAAATCCTCCTCATTGCGGTCTCCCTTCACCTGACCACAGCTCATGTTATCCTTTACTGGCTCGCGATACCGATCTTCATTGCTGCTTCTTTCAGAGGAAGCAAACACGGGCGATGTTCCGCCTTTGCAACAAGCAATCATGTTGGTGATGTCCACCTCTCTTGATGCTCCTTGCGGCGGGTCGCTTCGCGGAATGACGTGCTCAATCTGGCGATCTAGCTCTATAAGATTGATCTCGCAGTAGCCGCACAATCCGTGCTGAACATCGATCAACTTTTCAATGAGTTCGTTGTAGGATGCGCCGGCATTGTGGTCGCGGAATTCGTCCCAATTCGCGTCGTCGCCTATAGCATCGAGGTATTCGGCAAGGCCAAGAGTGGGCTTGTTCAACTCGCGGATCTTCTTCATTGCGATTCGGCCATCTGCTTGAATAGCTTGCGCCGCCTGATTTCGAGGTCGGCCCTGTTAAGGGCGTAATCGCGGGGCGAGAGCTTTTCCAGCTCGCGCCTGAGTGCCAAGGCTTCTTCGGATTCCCCCTTACCCTCGCTGACCAGACGCCGGTATTGTTCCAAGGCTTTTGTGAACTCGTTCTCGGGCGGCCGTTCTTTCACGCCCATCACCACGGAAAGCACATCCCCCGACTCGGCCCCATACGTCGGCCCCGCCGGTGCCCCGGCAACAATGCGGTCGCCCTCCCGAAATAGCTCCACAATGTGCTGCGGCGCGACCGTAGTCAGCACCTGCGGGCTGTGAGTAGAGACGATAAACTGCGCGTTTGGGAAGGTCCGCCGCAGATCGCCCAAGATGCGTTGCTGCCACTTTGGATGCAGGTGCAGTTCCACCTCGTCAATCAGGACAACCGCCGCGGATTTGAGCGGATCGTCCAAGTGCGGATTGCCCTGCACCATCCGCCGTGCCAGATCGGCCGCCAGCGCCAGCACAATGCGATAGCCACCGCTCAACTGATCGAGCGAGAGCTTTTCTACCTGTCCTTGTTCCGATTTCCGGGACACCACGAAACGGAGCGGATTCAACTCGGTCCGCGGGTCGGACACCTCCGGGAGCATGGACGAGATCGCTTGGCGCACCGCAGATACATCCTTTAACTGATAATCGAAATCGCGCCGCTCCTTTTGTCTCCTCAACTCCTCGTCCTCCTTGATATAGAACCAGCCCAAGAGACCTTTGAAGTCCGTGTGAGCAGAGAGAGCCCCTTTCATCGCGTCTAACCGAGGAACTAGGGGTAGGGGTGGTGGATGACGTAGCACCGATTCCGGCATATCTGAGACCGTCCGATCAGTACCATAAAGGACACCAATCGGCATATCTTTCTTCTCTGCACGGCTATTCTCTACCAGGCTCTTCTCCAGATTCTCCCGATCGATCAAACTCCGTTGCTCCCTCTTCTCCTGCTCAACCACCGATCTAGTCCCTTGTCGGTCCCCAGTCTTTCCGTCTATTGTAGTGAGCGATACCCGCGGATTCCCTGCGTCCTCGCGCCAATCCTCCTTGCAAAAATCAATGAATGTATCGAGAAATGGTCCGAGCATACTCTCAGCCCCCAACCCCACCGCAATCGCGCTTAGAACGCTCGTCTTGCCGTACCCATTGTCGCCGTGCAACACCGTCAGCGACGGATCGAGCGGCAGCTTGAGCTTTTCGATGGCGCGGTAGTTTTCAATCTCCACAGATTTCAGCTTCACCAGCGCACCTCCTTTATCTTGCAGCAACCTCCGCTACGCTTCCTCTGTCCCCCCCAAAAACTCCCACGTCTGCCGCGCCACCACCAGCTCCTCGTCGGTGCACAGCGCGTGGATATGCACGCGGCTCGCCGCCGCGTGTAGGCGGCCCTCGCCTTGCACGGCCTCATTTTTAGCCGCGTCCATCACCACCCCCAGAAATTCCAAGCCGCGCAAGATCTGGCCGCGCACAACGGCCGAGTATTCGCCAATGCCGCCGGTAAAGCTGATCGCGTCCAACCCGCCCATCTCCACCACAAAAGCCCCCAGCCAGTCGCGCGCCGCCGTCGCTAGCACGGCTATGGCCAAGGCACAGCGCTCGTCGCCGCTTGCCGCGCCCGCTTCAATGTCGCGCATGTCGCTGTGCCCGCATATCCCCAACAGGCCGCCCTCGCTGGCGCACTGCTCCAGCACCTCAGTCCATGGGCGATCCTCGTTGCGCATCACCAAATCCAGCGCGTACGGGTCTAAGTCGCCAATGCGGTTGTTTTGCGGCAGGCCGCCCTGCGGGCTAAGCCCGTGTGACGCTCCCTGCGAGACTCCATCCTTTATCGCGCACAGCGACGAAGACCCGCCCAAGTGCATGTTGACGTGTTTGAGGTCGGTGCGTTCGGCTAGTTCGGCGACCTTCTCAGCAGCGTAGCGGTGGCTGGCTCCGTGGAAGCCGTAGCGCTGGATGCCGTACTTTTCATACCAAGCGTAGGGCACTGCGTACAGCTTGCGCCGCTGCGGCATCGCGCCGTGGAAGGCCGTCTCAAAGCACCCGATCCGCCGCGCCTTGGGGGCCACCCGCGCAAACTGCCGGATCGCCGCGACATACGCGGGATTGTGGGCCGGAGCCAGCGGATAAAAGTCCTCCATCCTCCCCACCACGTCCTCGTCGAGTTCGACCACCCCGGAAATAGCGCGCGCGTGGACGGCCTTAAACCCCACCGCGTCCAACTCCTCCACAGACCCCAACACCCCGCCCTCGGCCAAGCGCGCGAGGGCCTCGTCAATCGCGCTGGCGTGGTCGGGCAAATCCACGGCCTGCCCAACCTCGTCGGCCCCGCCGATCTGGAAGGTGTGGACCGAGCCTTGGCCGCCGATCCGATCCATGCCGCCCCGCGCCAAAACCACCTCCTCGGGCATGGCAAAGACCTTGTACTTAAACGAGGTACTGCCGAGATTGGAAACTAGGATTTTCATCTCAGGGCCGCGCCGGGCTGCCGTCGGGCAAGCGCGTCTGCGTCCATCCGACGACCTCGTCCGCACAGGGATACTTGGCCGCCAAGCCCTCGTCGAGGTCGATCCCCAACCCCGGCCCGTCGCTCGGATACATGTACCCGTTGCGCACCTCGGGCAGCCCCGGAAACATCTCGTACACGTGCTCCGGGAACCTGCACCACTCTTGGATCCCAAAATTGGGTGCCCACAGGTCCAAATGTAGATTGGCCGCGTGCCCCACCGGCGAGGTGTCGCCCGGGCCGTGCCAAGCCGTGCGCACCCCGTACATCTGCCCGAAGGCCGCCACATTGCGCGCCGGCGTGATCCCGCCCATCTGGCTGACGTGCATGCGCATGAAGTCAATGAGCCGCCCTTCAATGAGCGGCGTCCACTCGTGCGGGTGATTGAACAGCTCGCCCATGGCCTGCGGCGTCGCGCACTGCTGGCGAATGTGGCGAAACCACTCAATGTCTTCGGGGGCGAGCGCGTCCTCCAAGAAGAACAGCTTGAACTCCTCCACGTCCTTGGCAAAGCCCACCGCCTCAATTGGGTGCAACCGCTCGTGAATGTCGTGCAGCAGCTCCACCTCAAAGCCCAATTCCGCGCGGATGTGCTCGAACATCCGCAGGTGGTTCATCATGTACTCCTTGCGGTTGTAATACGCGCCTGCGGGCGCGCCCTCGGGCTTGACCAAGGTCGATGCCCTGCCGCCGTACCCGCCCATCTGGCAGCGGATGTAGCGATAGCCTTGCTCCTCGAACTGGCGGATGCTATCGACGACGGCCTCGGGCGTGTCGCCGCCCGCGTGGCCGTACACCGCAGCCCCCTCGCGGCACTTGCCGCCCAAAAGCTGATACACCGGCATCCCCGCCCGCTTGCCCTTGATGTCCCACAGTGCCTGATCGACTCCAGAGATGGCATTGTTGAGCACCGGGCCGTTGCGCCAATAGCCGTTGACCATCAACATCTGCCAAGTCTCCTCAATGCGATCCACGTCGCGGCCGATGAGGAAGGGCTTGAGATGCTGTTCAATGGCGGCGTGGACGGCGTGGAAGCGCTGAGTGAAGGTCGCGCAACCGAGTCCGTACAGGCCGTCGTCCGAAGTGACGATCTTGACGATGACTAAGCGGGAACCAGCCGGTTGGGTGAGGATGGTTTGGACGTCTTTAATCAGAACGGGCATGGCGTCTCCCAAAAATCGGCTATGAGGTAGGGGCGTCCACAAAGGACGCCTATATCAGTCATGGCCCCTGCGGCCTGCCGACGCTAGGTATTCTGCACATCGGCCCGCGTTTTTGTCAAGGGACGAGCGGGACGATCCGTCCTTGTCTGGGCGAGCGGCGGCGGTTAGCTTAAACCCTTCTATGCAGTGGCTACAAGCACTCATCTTAGGCCTAGTTCAAGGTCTGACCGAATTCTTGCCCATCAGCAGCACGGCCCATCTGCGGGTAGTGCCCCATTTTCTCGGCTGGGACGATCCAGGCGCGGCGTTTTCCGCGGTGATCCAACTGGGAACGCTCGCGGCCGTATTCGCGTATTTCACGGCCGATGTCAAAAGGCTGGTCGTGGCCGCGCTGCAAGGGGTGATGCACCGCAACTTCAACCACAGCCCAGACTGCCGCATGGCGTGGTCCATTGCCGTGGGTACCGTGCCCATTGCCGTGCTCGGCCTCGGGGGACGCGACTTTATCGAGACCGAGGCCCGCCAACTCCCCCTCATCGCCGCGAGCTTGATCGTCCTCGCGCTGTTTTTGTTGCTGGCCGAGCGCGTGGGGCGGCGCGAGCGCACCATGCAGGAGCTCGGCTTCTGGTCCATCCAGTTCATTGGCCTGTGCCAAGCTCTCGCCCTGATTCCCGGGTGTTCGCGGTCGGGTTCAACCATCATGGGCGGGCTTTTCGCGGGCCTCCAGCGCCAAAACGCCGCGCGCTTCTCCTTTTTGCTCGGCCTGCCGGCCATTGGTGCCAGCGGCCTCCTGCAACTATTCGCCCTGCTCGAAGGAGGTCTAGGCGGTACTGGACTGCTGAGTTTGGTACTGGGGATCCTCGCCGCGGCCATTAGCGGCTACCTGTCCATCGGCTTCCTCCTCCGCTTCCTCCTCCGCCACGGCACCTACTCGTTTGCCGCCTATCGCATCGTGCTCGGCGGCCTCATCTTCTACTCACTGTACGGCTAACTCTCACGGAGCTATCCATGTATCCCAACGACCTAAAAGCGCGTTTGTGCAGCGGCGAAATCATCCTCGGCACCAGCCTGTCGGCCCCCACCCCACACGTGGCCGGGTCAATCATCGCCACCGGTCCCGATTTCCTCTGGGCCGACACCGAGCACATGCCCCACGCCACCGAAGCACTCGACTCAATTTTGGTGCTGGCGCGGATGCGCGGAGTCGCGCCCATGGTGCGCGTGGCGTGGAACGACCCCGCCCTGATCAAGAAGGCGTACGACGCGGGTGCCGTGGCCGTGATGGTGCCCCAAGTCGATACGGCCGCAGAAGCGGCCGCCGCGGTCGAGGCCGCCCGCTACGCACCCGAAGGACGGCGCGGCCTCTCGCCCATGTGGACCCAAGTCGCGGGCGCGGACTGGAACGAGGTCATCAAAACCGCCAACGAGGAGACGCTCGTCGTCCTCCAACTCGAAAGCCAGCGGGCCTACGACAATTTGGACGAAATCAAGCGCGTGCCCGGCATTGACGTGCTTTTCGTCGGGCCGTTGGACCTGTCGGCAACCGTGGGGACGATCACCAATACCGAGTCGCGGCAAGTGCAGGAAATCATGCGCGATGTGCCGCAACAGCTAGCCGACACCGGGATCGCCGTGGGCACTACGCTGTCGGAATTAGACCAGATCCAAGAAAAAATTCGCTGGGGGTATCGCTTCCTCAACGTCGGCAATGCCCTGCGCTACGGCGTACAAGTCCTCGATAGCTACCTCCAAACCCTGCGCGCCAATCCGCGAGGCGTCTAAACCAACTTCTCGCAATCCTCATCCACCCCGACACCGGAGCATCCTATGGAACCATTGCTAACCAACCCTCGGTTGAGCCGCTTTGACCCCCTCGTACGCATTTTGTGCTACGACGATTTCGACTCAGGGCTGAACGGCTGGACTGGACTAATCGGCAATTACGAGGACTCGCTCGACACCATGCTGCCCGACTACCAAGACCTGCGGCCCCCCATGTTGAGCAACCTGACGATGTGGGACACCGGCACGGCCGGCTCAATGGAGGGCACCTATGCCCTCAAGCTGGCCACCCGCCCACAGGCCGGCGGCCTCGCCGTAGGCATCAAGCGGCACACCTTCCGGGCACTGGGCAAGGTGCAGTTAGAGTGCTATTTCGCGTTCAAGCCCGAAGCCTCTGAACTCGAGCTGGGCGAAATGGATGTACGCGCTTGGGGCCTGCTCTTCGACGTGCAGGACGGCACCCCCCAAGGGCGGCGCTGGATGCCTCACTTGCGCTACCTCAACGGCGAGGGCGGCCAGCGCTGGGGACGCTGGCAGACCAAGCCCGCCACCCGCTCGGTGCAGCCCATTGGCCAGAGCGGCAAGACCGCGTCGCATTTCCACTTGGGGCCAGAGGGCTGGGAGGACGTGCCGGGCGAGCCGCAGCTTTTGTGCTACAACGAGATCGCCACCAAAGTAAACTGGCACTATCTGCGCGTCGGCTTAGACCTAACAAAGCGAGCCTTCACCGGGTTTCAGTGCAACGACCGCACCTTTGGGCCGGAGGGTATGCACTGCATTGAATTGCCGGCTATGGCCAACCTGTGGTGTATGCTCAACGCGGCCTTCTGGGTCGAAGCCGACGTGGATAAGCGGGCCTTCCTCTATATTGACTCGGTGTTGTTATCCGGGGAGTTTGCGAAATGAATATGCGACAGAGCCACACCGCCGTCGTGGAGCGCAATCAGCGCTGGGAGGGCGACTTTGCCACCGAGCCGTACGAGGTGGGCTGGAGCCACGAGGCAATTTTCTTCGTGCGGATCCTCCGCGCTGAAGCGGCGAATTCACACAATCCGATTCAGGTCGATCTAACGGTGCAAATATCGCCCGACGGCATCCACTGGTACGAAGAAAGATCGGGGGGTCGTTTCTTCATATTTCATCATGATAATATGCCGCTGCTGCTGTCCTTTGTGCGGGTGTCGCACTACGGCGGCTGGCTGCGCCTAGCTGGGAGGGTTGAACAAGGCCGCGTCTGGGCACTCGTCCATCTGGCGCTCAAGGCGTGAGGTAGGGCCGATTGCCGTCAGCCATAGTGTCGATCCGTTTTTGCAACGAACGGTACGCTACCAACCGGCGGGTATAGGAGTGGGCGTCAATGTGGTGGCGTACACGCGAGAGGAACTGGCTGAGCGGCTGGAAGCGGGCAATGCCTTTGTGCGACAGGCATTGCGCGAAGTGATCTCGCTGTTTGGTTCGCAAGCGCGAGAAGGGAGACCGCTTGCACCATTGCGCCGTCAATCAGCGCGTACTCTTGCCTGTCAGCACGAACCACACCGTTTGCAGCATGATCTTGAAGTCCAGCTTGAGCGACATGTTCTCGATGTAGTAGAAATCGTACTCCAGTCGCTCGCGGGCAATGCCCACCACGTCCTTGGAATCGAGATCGAACTCGTGCTTGGACTGGGCCCAGCCCAACAGGCCGGGCTTGACGTTAAAACGCCGCATGTACAAGGGAATCTGCTTCTTGAACTGTTCGACGAAAAACGGGCGTTCGGGCCGCGGGCCGACCAAGCTCATGTCGCCGCGCAGGAAGTTGATGCACTGGGGAATTTCGTCTAAGTGCAGGGCGCGCAGCACCCGACCAACCAGGGTAACTCGCGGGTCTGCACCCTTGGCCCACACCGGGCCGGTCTTCTCCTCGGCATCCACGTACATCGAGCGAAATTTGAGCATCGCAAAGGTCCGGCCCCCCGCGCCGACGCGCTCTTGGCGAAAGAAAACCGGCCCGGTGGAGGTCAGTTTGATCGCCGCGGCCACCAATAGCCACAACGGGGCCAAGCCCGCGAGCACGGCGACGGCCACCACCACGTCAATGAGCCGCTTGACCGTCCGCTGCCAAGCCGGCATCAACTCGGGCTTGAGCTCCATCAGCGGCACGCCGTAAATCTGCGTCGTGCGCACGTGGCCGGTCACAATGTCGTACAGGTCGGGCGTGATGCCGAAGGAAACCGGCAGCCCCTCGGCCTCCTCGACGATCTGCATGATCTCTTCGTGAGAATTGGATTGCAAGGCGATGAGCACGGCCTCAATGCCCTCGGCTGCGAGGATAGTCCGCAGGTCACCTATCTCGCCGAGTATGGGCAGGCCGTCAATGGCCCGGCGCGCTTTCTCGCCGCGCGCCCGCACAAAGCCCATGACCTCATACCCTTGAGCCGGTGCCGCGCGCAACGCGCGCAACAGCCGGAGGCCGCGCGCATCCACGCCCACGATAGCCGTGCGCCGGAGGCCAATGCCGCGCAGCAAGAGCTGCCGCTCAAAGTTGCGCACCAGCACCCGCCCACCCGCCACCAGCGCGACCATACCCAGCCAGTAGAACAAGACCAGCAGCCGAGTGAGGCGGATGTCGCGGTCAAAGGTGGCGACCATGGCCAGCAAGATGCCCAAGGTTACTACCTTGACGACCTCGAAAATTTCGTCGAAGCGCGAGTTAGAGGGCGAGGATTGGTAGAAGCCAAAGAACAGGAACAGCAGCAGCCAGCAGCCGCTTATCAGCGGCAACACGTCCGCGTAATAGCCCAGCGCATGCCAGAAGGTCGGCCCATCCACCGCGTCTGGATAGAGTCGCTCATAATTGTGGCGGACGGTCTCCAGCGCACCACCGGCCAACTTCATCCACAAAAAGAACACCGACGCCAAACTGACGGCGGCAGTGTCGCTCAACAGCAGCAGGACAATGCGTTTTAGGCGCGACATAAACGCTCTAGCGCGTGGGTTGCCAGACGCGGTGGCGGCGACCTGTTAGGAAGCTCAGCCACCCCAGCAAGGTGCCCAAATTGGTGGCGGTGAAATAGGCCGGCACATAGAAGAGCCAACAGCGCCCGAGCCGCTCCGGCAGCAAGAGGCCCAAGGCGGCCAAGCCGTAGAAAGCCACTTGCAGCGCGAGCAAGAGGCCGTAGTAGTCGATCGCGGCCAACGGAACATTGACTGCGAGCACCACCAACAGCCACACCGGCACGAGCCAGCGGAGCAGCTTGTGGGAAAACATCTGAAACGCAAAAAAAAAGTGTGCAAACGGGTTGAGCACACCGGCCTCGGTCCACAGCCCGTAGAGCGCACGCGAGACAATGCGGCGGCGACGGCGAAACTCGTCGCCAAAGCGGACGCTGCTGTACTCGGTGGCAACGGCCATTGGTTCGTATGCGATGCGAAAGCCGCGCCGCCATGCGTGCAGGGGCGCGACAAAGTCGCTGATAATGTCGCCGTGCAGCTCGACGAACAGCTCGCGCCGGAGCGCGTAGATCGCCCCATTGGCACCCAGCGTGGAACTGAGCAGACTCTCCCGGCACTTGAGAAACTGCTCGTAGCGCCAGTACAAGCCTTCGCCTTTGCTGGCGCCTTGATCGTCTGGGTTGGCGTATTGCAGCTCGCCGCAGACGCAGCCGATCTGCTCGTCGGCAAAAGGTGCCAACAGCCGCTTGAGCGCACTGGGCGCGTACATGCTGTTGGCGTCTGAAAACGCGAGGAACTGCCCCCGCGCCAAGCGCACACCCGCGTTTTGCGCCTCGGTCTTGCCACCGCGCACCGCCTGCCGGTGTAGCCGCACCCCGCGCTCGGCGAATTCGGCGGCAATGCGGTCGGTGCCATCGGTCGAGGCGTCTGAGACGACGATGATGTCGAGCCGCTCGGCCGGATAATCCATGGCCAGCGCGTTTTCTAGCTTGGCGCACAAGGTGGCTTCTTCATTGTGCGCGGCAATGATCAGCGATGTTGTGGGCCATTCGCCGAGCGGCGCATACTCGGGCATCTTGCGGCCAGCCGCTAAGAGCCAGAGCAAAACCGGATAGATTAGATAGATATAGACGACGAGGAATAATGCGGCCCAAAAAACGGCAATGAGCATGGAAATCCAGCAGTAGAAAACAGTGTTACGACATATCTTATCTCGTTATATTTTCGTCATTTGTAGTTATTTATGCAACCGTGCGCCGCACGGTGCACGGGATTAGCCGCGTCTAGCGTCAGGCGGGTTTTTGTAGGATGTACAAGGTGCGATCCCGGGTCGCGCAGAGCAGGGCTTTGATCCGCTCCAAAGGGCGGGGAGAGCGGATTTCTTTGCTCCAAGGTTGGGAATCTGCGGACATTATCGCGCTAGCACTTCCTCGTACAGTGCGTGTATCCGCGCTGCCACCCGGCGATAGTCGTAGCACTCCTCAGCCTGCCGGCGGATCGCCGCGCGGTCGTAGCAGTCGTATTCGTCCAAGACCGCGAGGATGCCCGCCGCCAAGTCCTCGGCGTCGCCGACCGCCACTAGTCGTCCGACCTCCTCATTGACGACCTCCTCCGGCCCACCGCAGCGCGTGGCGACCACGGGCAGTCCACAAGCCATAGCCTCGATCAGCGACGTGGTCAGGCCCTCGCTGAAACTGGGCAGGACGAACAGATCGGCGGCAGCCATATAGGGGGGTAGTTCCTCCCAAGGTACCGCGTCCTCAAACGACAGATGCTCGGACAGGTTCAATGCCTTGACTTGAGGTAAGAAAGGATGAGCGGTCCCGGTCGCAGGGTGGCCGCCGATCAAGGTCAGCGAGACATCGCGGCCTTGACTACGCACTTTAGCCAGTGCCTCCAGCAAGACGCGCAATCCCTTTGCCTCGACAAATCGGCCCACATAAAGTAAGCGCCACCCATCTTTACCGGGCTGGTGCGACCCGGTCGCCGAAAAGAGCTGGCAGTCAACGCCGTTGGGAATGCAGCGAACCTTGTCGGCTGGGACGCCCAATTGAATAACCTCGCGGCGCAACTCTTGGCTGACGGCGATGACAGCCGCGGCTTGCGTTAGGGCCTCAACGATCGGTTGACGCCATTGGGACTTGAGCTTGGGCAGGATCTTGGTGTCGGAACCGTGGACCGTGATGACTACGGGCCGACCGGTTTGTAAGCCGTACTCAATGGCGGCCCGACCGTCGGGATAGGAGCAGTGCGCGTGTATGATGTCCGGCATACCCGCAACAGCGTTGAGCAAAGCCTTGAGATGAAAACGCCACTGCTGGGTAAAGAGAATCCGCCGTGGTACGGCGAAGCGGCGGGGATGCCGCACCTCGATTCCGTCTAGTACTTCGCGGCGTGGGACATGGCGGTAGGCACTCCACAACCCAAACCCCGGCAGGGGAAACCAAGGCACGGGTGCCACTACCTGTATTTGACAATGGTCTTTGAGGAAGCGTACCTGATTGTGGACGAAACCTCCGTGAATTTTAGATATGACGCTGGGGTAGAGGTGCGATAGCACCAAAACTTTCATAGTTGCTCCTCGCGTTCTTCTAAGGCTGGTACGGCAAACGTGATTCCCGTGAACATCCACAAGAAATTGTTGGCAAACTCGCCAGTGAAGGTGAGGCTGACTTGGAAGGTGACGAAAATCGCGACGAGCGCGATCATCACACTGCACAAGTACTCGTCCTGCATGCGCTTTATATGGTGGAGGGAAAAAGCCAAGACGCGCCAGACGATCCAGATGGCGGCTAGCAGCCCCACGATCCCGAGTTCCGCGAGAATGGTCGCAAACAGGGTATGCGACTCTCGCGTCGGCAGCCAGTGGGGGAAACCTTCTGGCTTGTAGTCTTGGAAGACGACTGGAAAAGCACGCCATCCGACCCCGAGCAAAGGATGCTCCAAGAACATCTTAAACCCGGCAATGGCGAAGTAAACCCGCGCTGTACTCGAAGCTCGACTGTCGGCCCCAAACTCCACAAATAGCGAGAAGATAGAATAGAACCGCTCAAAAATGTACGCGGCAAAAGAGACGTAGTTCTTCACCACCAAGATAGCGACGCAAAACGCTATCGTGACGTAAAAGAGGTAGCGCAGCTTACCTGCCAAAGACAGCAGCACGACCACACCCACCAATAGCGCGACCCAATTGCCGCGGCTGAAGGTGATGACCAACGCCCCAGTCCCTAGCCCTATAGCCAGCAGCAACAGGAGCCGTTTCCACCAGCGCAGCTTGGGCACTAGGAAAATCCCGGCCATGAAGAGGATACTCACGGCGAGAAAGGTGCCGAAGATGTTGGGGTTTTGATAGGTTCCAGAAGCGCGCGGCATATTGGCTCCCACACTGGAAACCACGCTCGCCGGCAGGTAGAATTGTTCCGAGATGATCTGGAACATGGCTAGAATGGACGCGCCCGCCAATACTACCCCTAGCGACGCGATCGTCAGGTTGAGAACGCGACGCGAGTCGATGAGAACTTGGGTCATATAGAGAAACAAGGATAGAAAGACGATGCGGAAGAAACTGATCGTGGCTTCTGGTTGGTTGGGCGAATAGGTGAGGGAAACCGCCATACAACCTAAAAACAGCACTAGGGGTGCTTGTATTTCGAGCGGTGGGAAAATTCGACGCTTTTGCAGGAAAATGTGGCTGACTAACGCGATGCAGAGCAGGACAAACGACAGGTGAAAGCCGGTGACCGGCTCCCCGAGGGCGGTTGTTTGGATGACGCGCCCGGCCGAATCCAAGGCTGTAGTGGCAATGATTGCCGGGATCGCGAGCCAAGGATATAGGGTCAGGAGGAATAACGCGACGAGAATCGCCGCTCCCCCCAAGCCCCATAATACCTGTTCGCGTGGCAAAAAGAGAACACAGAGCAAAACCGCTACTTGGACCAGCAGGAAAATAGCAAACCCTTTGTAGCCTATTTGGTTCAAATACGCATGCCGTTGGACCAATTGCGTCATGTCACATCACGCGCGAATAAAGGCGAGTACCTCGTCCCGCTTCTCGGCCATGCGCTCGGCGGAGAGGGCCTCTAGGTTGAGTCGCAACA
Organism: uncultured Latescibacterota bacterium; assembly: GCA_958295495.1. Classification (GTDB taxonomy): domain Bacteria; phylum Latescibacterota; class UBA2968; order UBA8231; family UBA8231. The sequence goes on along the minus strand of OY282352.1, from coordinate 2,209,236 downwards.
GCGGCTCGGTATTGGAGGGTCGCACGTTGAAGTGCCAGTCGTCGTAGCGGACCGAAATCCCGTCGAGGCGCAGAATGTGGCCGTCTTTGTAGCGGTCGGCCAAGGCCGCGATTTTGGCGGCGGGGTCCGCGACCTCGGAGTTGATCTCAGAGGACGTGAAGTACTGGCACTCCAGCGGGGCGAGCAACTCGGAGAGCGCGACCCCGCGCTGCGACAGCAATTCCAGCATCACCAGCGACGGCGCGATGCCGGAATCTGCGCCAAAGAAGTCGCGGAAGTAGTAATGACCGCTCAGCTCGCCCGCGAAAACGGCTCCTTCCTCAAACATCCGCGGCTTGAGGAACGAGTGGCCGACGCGCTCGATCAGTGGGATGCCGCCGGCTGCTTTTACGAGATCGGGCACGGCCCACGAGCAGCGCACGTCGTACACGATCTTGGCGTTGGGATGGTGCTCTAGCATGTAGCAGGCCATCAGCGCGGTCGCAAAGTCGCCGGGCACGAAGCGGCCCCGGTCATCGACGATGAAGAAGCGGTCGCCGTCGCCGTCAAAGGCAAAGCCGACGTCTGCGCCTTCGGCTAGGACGCGATGCTCCAAGTCGGCGCGGTTTTCCGGCTGCATGGGGTCGAGGCCGTGGTTGGGCAGACGGCCATCTGGCTCTAGGTACATGCCGATAAACTCGATGGGCAAGCGCTCGTACACGTCTTGCAGGATCGGCCCGACCATGCCGTTGCCCGTGTCGGCCACCACCTTGAGCGGCTTGATGCGGGCCGGCTCCACGAGGCTCAACACCTTGTCGATAAAGCCTGCTGCCACGGCCTCGGACCGAACCGCTCCCGGCCTTTGACCCGCGCTCCAGCTTTCTTCTGCCACGAGGCGGCGCAGGTCTTGGATCCCGGATTCGCCGCTGAGCAGATAGGGCATTTGGCGCACCATCTTGAAGCCGCAGTATTCGGGCGGGTTGTGCGAAGCCGTCACCATCGCACCCGGGCGGTCCAAGGTGGCGCAGGCATAGTAGTACTGGTCGGTGCCGACCATGCCGATGTCGATGACGTCCGCGCCTTGATCGACGAGACCGCGCAAGAGGTGCTCTTTTATGGCCGGACTCGAAAGGCGCATGTCGCGCCCCACGACGACCTCCTCGCACTTCAGCAGCGCCACAAAGGCGCGGCCTATAGCATAGGCTACTTCTTCGCTCAGGGGGTCGGGATAGATGCCGCGGATATCGTAGGCTTTGAAGATGGAAGGATCGACCCGCATGTTCAGACGAAGCGGCGCAGGGTGACGTCGAGCGTGCGCACACCGCCCGCAGCCGGTTGGTGCTGCACCAGAATCGGGCTTTGGTACGTGCCCTGCAAGATGCGGTCCGCCCCGGCTCCCGCGCTGTCTGAAACCAGCAGCCGGATGTGGCGCTTCAGGCGCAAGATGCGCTGGGCTGGCGTTGACAGCACCGAAAAGATGCGGTCGATGACCGACCGCCCCACCGGAACTTGATTGAGCAATTCGTTGTAAAAGTGGAGGGAATCATAGGCCGCGTAGGCGTGCATCTTGCCGGGGATGGAGGCCGGGTGCCGCAGGAGCTGCTTGCCGTGCTGGAACACGTAGCGCAGCGGATCGCTGAGGGCCTGGGGCAAGTCATTGCGCATCAACAGGGTCTCGTACTCGTTGACGGTCATGCCGACGTGCTTTTCCTCCGGGGCGAGGCGGATGTCGATACAGCCTTTGTCTATGCCGCATTGCCGCAGCCGATCAGCGAGCGTTTCAAAGAGACCGTAACGCAGATCCTTGAGGTTGAAAGCGTCGATCGCGTGGCTGCCGACCACCGGAATCTCCACCCGACCGCGATGCACGATTTCGGCGTGGTTGTAGGCCATAACTGCGGTGCGCCGGCTGCGCACATAGTGCTTGTAGATACCATCTAGCTCAATGAAATACACTGGCTCCTCGGGACGGTGGATATAGGTCACGCAGTTTTTGAGGCCCGCGGCGATAAAGGTCAGGTGCGAGTCGGCGTTGACCGGCTCCTTTTCCTTTTCGCCCTCGCTGAGCTCGTCGCGCAGCTGCATGCGGTCGTGAAAATAGCCGGCGTTGTAGGGAAATATCTTTTTGATGGCGCGGATGAATGGGTCAATCTGCTTGCGGCTATGGCCCAAACGCCTATACATGCCCTGCTCTATATAGCCGGCCGTGGTGTGAAACGAACAGTACGCGGCTTTGCGAAAGGGACGCAACTCGTCGCCGACTTGCTGGCGGATCAACTCGGCGATGTCGATGATTGCAAAGCGCCGCTGGGGGCGGATGGTCAGATTGAGCTCTACGGGCTGCGGAGCCATAGGTATAAATCCTGATTCGCGTTTGTCTCAAGTGCCGACGCGCACTATCTTGCTGCCGACAAAAATACCCTCTAGTAAATGCCCACGCAACCAAGACGTTCCCAATTCCCCCACCATGAAGACCTTGCTAATCATGCGCCACGCCAAGTCGGATTATCCCCCCGGGATAAGCGACGATTTCGACCGTCCGCTCAACAAGCGCGGCCGCGCGGATTTGCCGCGCATCGCTCGCCTGCTCGCAGCGTACGGCCCGCGCCCCGAGTTCGTGCTAGCCTCGGCAGCGCGCCGGGCGCACCAGACGGCCACCGGCCTTGCCGGAGCCCTCGGCCTGCCGGCGAGCGTCTTGCACTTGGACGACGCGCTCTACCTTTCGTCCCCCAGCACCTTGACCCAAGCGGCGGCTGGCTTGCCAGATAGCGTGCAGACCGGCCTCATCATTGCCCATAACCCAGGGCTGGAAGCGTGGATTGGCGAGCTAACGGGTGCACACATCCACCTGCCGACTGCGGGCCTAGCCGCGGTCGCATTGGGCCTCCACTCTTGGGAAAAAATCGGCCGCGGCCGCTTGCTCTACTTCGTGGTGCCGCGGCTCGTAAAAGCCATAGCGCAATGACAAGAGTGGTTGACGAATGTCGCGAGGATGGCTTATTTTCAACAAATCACCCGGAGATAACGCGCATGAACCTGTTGGACATCCTGTCGCCCGAATCTACCATAGTTGACCTCAAAGGAGAATCCAAAGAGGATATCATCGCCGAACTGGTCAACTCGCTCGTAGTCGGCGACGCCATCACCGACCGCGCCCAAGTATTGCAAGCTGTACTCGACCGCGAAAAGATCATGAGCACGGGCATCGGCGACGGCATCGCCATCCCCCACGGCAAGTCGGCCGCAGTGACCGAGTTGGTCGCAGCTATGGGCACTCAGCGGCGGGGAGTTGATTTTGACGCCCTCGACGGCGAGCCAGCCTTCGTGTTTTTCCTGCTGGTCTCCCCGGCCAATGTCTCCGGCCCCCACATCAAGGCCCTGGCGCGGATTTCGCGTTTGCTCAAAAACGACGCGTTCAAAAAGAAGCTCATTGAAGCAAATTCAGCCGAGGAAATCATCGCCACCATCGAAGCTGCAGAGCGCGATATTCCTTCGGCGAACTAGCGCGGCCCCTACCCCGTCTTGCAGTTTCTCAATCCCGCGGTCCTCCTCGGACTAGTCGCGGCAGCCCTTCCCCTAGCCATACACCTGCTGCATCGAGGGCGCACCCAGCCCCATCCTTTTAGCGACTTCGCCTTTCTGCGCCAGCTACAGCAAAACCGCATGCGGCGGCTCCAACTGCGCCAGTGGCTGGTTCTTTTGCTGCGCACTCTCATCGTCGCGCTCATCGTCTGCGCCTTTGCCCGCCCGACGTATCAGGCCGGCGGCGGGTGGGGCAGCGGAGATCGCCCAGTGGCCGTTCACGCGCTCTTGGACCTGTCGTACAGCACCCGCTACCAACGGCCTTCCGACAGCTCCCTTTTCGACCAACTCCAGCGCCAGCTCGGCGACCTGCTAGCCGTTTTGGCTCCGCGCGATCAAGTGGTAGTACAGCCTTTTGCCCAACGGCCCCACGCTCCTTTTGCCGGCGACCGCGCCTACTTGGCCGAGCGCATTGCCGAGCTCGCGCCGACTCAAGAGGCGACCGACTTGCGCGCTGCCTTGCACGCGGCGGCCCAACGCTTAAACCAAGAATCCGCACTAGCGCGCGAACTTTTCATTTTTACTGATTTGGCCCAATACAATTGGGACCAACTCGACGACTCGGTCCCGTCCTTTGCTGGTGCGCGCGTCTATATCGCTGGCCCTCGCGCCCAGACTCGGCCGAATGCCTACGTCAAGCGGGTCGCGGCCCCGAGTTGGATGCTGGCGGCCGACGCCAAGGTCGCCATGCAGGCCGCGATCGCGCACAGCGGTGAAGGCACAACACTCGACCTTTTTGTCGATGGCCAGCGCGTCCGCCGCCAGCGCGTGGATCCCGGAGCACCGGGCACGACCCAAGTAGCACTCAGCTTTTCGCCGCGACGACCCGGGCGGCTGAGTGGGCACATCGCGCTCGCAGACGACGGGCTCGCGCTCGACAACCGCTGCTACTTCACGCTCGACTTGCCCACCGCCATTACCGTGCTGCTGGTGGGCGAGCAGCCCAAGGACGCGTACTATGCGCGCCGGGCGCTCGGGGCAGCCGCCCTTTCCGACCCGGTCGTAAAAATCCGCACCGATCTCTTTGTCAACCTCAATGCCAGCACCATCGCCGGAGTAGATGTGCTCGTACTCTGCAACCTCGCGCGGCTGAGCGCGGCGCAAAAGGCGGCTTTGGACGAGTTCGTCGCCACTGGCGGAGGCTTGGTCCTCTTTCCCGCGCCGCACAGCGACCTCGGCTACTACAACCGCGACCTCTTACCCGGCCTGACTCCGGGGCGTTTCAAAGACCGGATCGGCACACCCGGCAACGCGACCACTTATCAAGTCTTAGACGAGGCCGAGCCGCACCACCAGCTTTTCAACGACCTCCTCGCCAGCGACGGCGATCAACCGCGCTTCTACGCCTATTTCGCCATGGTCCCCGCGCCCGACCTTTTGCCCTTGGCCCGCTTAGGTGACGGGCAACTCGCCATGGCGCTAGCTTGGAAGGGGCAGGGGCGCGTCGCGCTCGCGGCCTTCCCCATTGACCCGCAGTGGAACGACCTGCACCAACGCGGGCTGTTCGCTCCCCTCCTGCACCGCTTGGTGCGCGAGCTGAGCTTGCCGTCCGACCGCCGCGCTGCCTACTTGGTTGGGGAAACGGTCTATCGCCGCTTGGCCGATGTGCCAATGGAAGCCGCAGTAGAGGCCGAGACGCCGTCGGGCGAGCGCCTGCGCTTGGAACCAGAGCGCGTCGGCGGCCAATACTTGTGGAAAATTCCCCAGGTCGGCGAGGCCGGCATCTGGCGACTCCGCGCTGCGGGCGCAGCCGTTGATGCGTTCGCGGTCAACCTCGACGCCCGCGAATCCGCGCTTACGCCCGTAGCACCCGAGCGCGTACGGCGCGTTTTCGCGGGTGCGGAGGTCCATTTCCTCGGCCCGGGCGACGACCTGCGTCTCGCGGTCTTGGGCAACCGCCACGGCCGCGAGTTGTGGCGCGAATTCCTCATTTTGGCCCTCGGCCTCCTCCTCGCCGAACAGTGGATCGCCCGCGCCCCCCGCGACGTTTTGGTGCGCCAAGCAGCGTAAAAAAGGGAATTATATACCTGAGTGCCCCAAGCCATCTGATGGCCGATAGTTATTCAGAAATAGGAACCAACGATAGGAGACAGCCATGACCGACTTGACGGAACGTGTTGCGCGGCATCCCTCATCCTAGTTGCAGATGGACCGGCGGGTTTGCATTAACGCATACAGCATACGAGGCACTTGTAGGATTGGCTCTGTAAATCGCGTCCTTCATAAAAATCGCATATTCCGCGAACCAACTCTCCAGTTTCTGTCGTAGAATCGGACTGAAATTCGACAGCGACAAATTCGTCCACCGTGAATTGCATTGGTTTATGTTTAATTATGACGTACCTAAGTACACGACAGTAAGCTAAGTTGTGGTACAGCCCCGATTTAGGTTTATAGGTTTATTTGTAATCAGCCAGATTGCATCTAAATCCTAAACACAGGAGCTGTACCATGCTTATTCATACGATTAAAAAAGCCCTCACGCAAGGGTCGGTATCCCTCACGCGCCACCGTATCGACCTGATCAGTCGCTTGGTGTGTGCGCTGATTCAAGTGCGTTCGGTCAATATGAAAAAACTCGCGTGTAGCCTATCGGGCAGGGCCCAAATCGATAGGCACTATCGCCATCTCCAGCGTTTTTTCAGTAGTGCTGTTTCGCCGTCGGTGTTTACGCAGTTGATTGTATCCAAGGTCGTTCGCCCCGACCAACCGCAACTCTTAGTTATGGATCGCACCCATTGGCGGTTGGGGCGCACCGATCTGAATGTGCTATGTGTCGGCTTGGTTTACCAAGGGGTTTCGATACCGTTGGCATATCAGTCGTTGCAAAAGCCGGGCAACTCCAACACCTCAGAGCGCAAGCGCCTCCTGACGAAGGTATTGGCCTACCTCGATCCCCGCGTATGCTGCGTCGTCCCCTTCCGCGAGCGGGACGCCGACCTCGCCGAGGAGCGGCGGCTCTTTTACGTGGGCATGACGCGAGCCGAGGAGGAGCTGGTGTTGCTGCGGGCGCACAGCCGCCAGCGCTATGGCGAGCGGGTGCCGTGTGCGCTATCGCCGTTTGTGGGCGAGATTCCCGCTCGGTTGCTCGTGCGCGAGGATGTGGCAATGCCGCGCCGGCGCGGGGCTGAGCAGCTATCGCTCTTTTAGCCCGTATATTTAATCCCTGCGCCCCGCCCCTAACGGGCGAACACATAGGTTCACCTCTACAAACGGCACCCTATTGGTCGCGCCTGATGGTAGGGCGGTTGCTCGTCCTGTGTTCAGGTGGGAACCTGCATCTTCTTGCCACCATAGACGCTAGGCTTGGCGCACCATTCTTTTCTCTTCGTATAATTCGAGGTTCGTTAGTGTTTGTGCATGGGCGGGAACGAGAATACTTGGTTTTTCATCTGCTCGGCAGGAAAGATTTTTTTATCTGGGGTTTGTCAATTCATCAAGCAGGAACCTCGACTTGATAGACGTCGCAATTTCGATCTTCTTGTACTGTTCCTTTTCAATCATTTTATTAGGATCAGTTTTCACTAGCTGCTTAGCGATCCTCTCGTCCGACTTCTTGCCTATAATGAAATAGTTGGTGTTTAACCGCGTTATATCGATCCTATTATCCTCAATTTTGCAGACGGAAAGAAGATACTCCAAAAATGGTGGGGATCGCCGTAGCTGTTCGCTTGCTCTCTTCTTTTGTGCAAGACTCTTCTTCAGTTCAATGAAAACGGCGTGAATCCCGCCATCTGATTTAACGATTAACAAGTAGTCGCACATCTTCTTCCAACCCCCCGTTTCTTTAAGAGCTGACAAATGGCTAATTTTATTCATCCGTATCGCGGTGACTGGCGCAGACAATTCGACAACTTTTACCTCCATATAGACATTTTGATCCTTTTCTTGAAGGGTAATGATCTCGTCCTCACTTGGCGTCTCCACAACATCTTCTTTCAGAACTCTTTCCAATACCGAATTTATCGCCATTTCACTCATCCCCATCTTCTTCAAGGCGCGATGCGAGCTCGATTGAAGTCCGATTGATTTTATCAATGGTTTCGTCAAAGACGGGCATGTCGATGCCGAATTCATCAATTTCACATTTGGTCAAGCTGTCTCCCTCTGCGACATACGCTCGAATTGCGTCCGGTTCGATAAAGTCGTCTTTTTTGTACCCCAAGTCCTTAACGACCTTCTTTTTTTCCTTGAATGGCCTACTGAGCATAATGAGATTGTTGATTTCCTTGATGATGTAGTCGCTGTGGGTGGTTATCAGGACCTTCAGGTTAGACTGTATCATCCGCGCCAACAATCTCGCCAATAGTATTTGGTTGGCCGTATCGAGATGGCTCTCTGGCTCGTCGATGATGACGAGTTGACCTCCTTCTGCTACGTGACGCAGGTAGAAATACAAGTCAGATAGTCCACGCGCCGACGAGGACGCGATGTGCAGTGGTATATTAAAGCTGCGTCCTTTGCGCTTGGAGATGAATTCTATATCGTCATTGGAACTCCTATAGTATCCCTCCATCATATCCTTTATTTTATCAAACAATTTGTCATCGTAAATTTTGCTTCTATCCTTTTTCAGATTGGGTATGCCTCTGGTGTAGTCAATGTTGTCTTTTATGGGAAGCGCGTAGCGGCTGGTCATTTTGTCGATGAAGGTATATGGAGAAATGCGACCTCTATCTTTGTCGTCGCCCATTTTCTGCAAATGATCCACCAATTGGTTCTTGGTAAAATCGAGTTCTTTGTAGAAGAGCGAAATACCAAAGCGTTCGGTAGAGAGAATGAAAGGATTAAGAAACAGTTCTGGAAACAGAAATAGACGGTAAAAATTCGAGATAAGAATGGGAAATAAGTCATCGCGCTCTTGTTTTCTTGCGTTTTTGTCGGTTGCGATAATGTCGGTTCCATCATACCGGATTGAAGCAAGGCCATCTTTTCCATAAGGAACATCAATCGATAAATAAGGTTTATCAAGAGGAAATTCATCGAGAAGTTCGACTTCAATAGAAGATCCCGCGAAAGTACCGCTTGGCGAACTGAATACACCGGCCAATTTTTCTTGCGAAAAAAAACGGGTCACGTCGCGGATTGTTTTTTTTCGCTCTTGATCGATCGTTTCTCTATCTACAGTGAGCTTGAAGTGACCCTTCTCTTTCACTTCTTCGACTATTTTTTTTATGTCCAGCGGCCCCTGCATTGGCAAAAACCACTGTTTCAGAAAGCCGTAAAGCGTGTATACCAGATACGTCTTGCCGGTGTTGTTGCGTCCGGCAATGATCGTGATGTCGCCTAATTCCAGTTCGGCCTCTTTTATAGGGCCGATTTTTTTGAAAATAAATTTGGCAGGTTGCATCGCATGATTCCTTTCGGCTTTTGGTATTTGCGACAGTCAAGCCGCGTCTATATATGATAGCCATTCGCGCCGCAAATTACAATATCTGCCGCGCAGGTGTTCAGGTGGAAATCCGCGTCTTTCGCCTTCGCTATCGGGCGGGACGACGAGACGCCGTTCGCGCTCGGCCTCGTGTTCCCACAGCACGGGATACTCTGGCACCCCTTGAATGGGGATGATGTCAAACGGCCCTCGCGGTGTGCCATTGCTGTTTTTTCCGGAAATGTCGCGGTAGAGCAACTCTTTCTCGCCAAGGTCCCCAAGACGAGTCGTCGCTAGCGGCGCGGCGTTCCCTCGCGGCAGTCGAAGCGTCCTTTCCGCTGACCGAGGGCGGTATCCGCCAGCGTCGTTTCGCGCACAGCCGCACAGCCGCACAGCCGCACAGCCGCCCCTGCCGCACGGCCCGCGCCATCTCAAAGGCTTCCGCGATGCTGCCCGGCCGATGATAGAGATTGACGAACAGCGTTTCCCCGTCTTCCTCGTTTCTCCCCTCGCGCCGCTTGGTCGCCACTACGAGGGCCTCGGCCATCCCCGTATCCGCTGAAAACGCCCGATCCGTCTGACCGTGTGCCGCAATGGTCAGCACGGTCAAGTCCTCGTATTCGCTTTCCAACAAGCACCTGAAACTCGCCCAAGAGCCGCCGCTCACACACGCTGCCGGCAACACGAGTGCGAGAATCCCACCCGGTCGGGGCTTGACGTGGGCGAGATCGACGAAGTTGGAAGCCAGTCCCGCGTTGCCGTGCCCGACCGGATTGGCCAACCGCCACCGGATCTCGGCCAGACGCTTGGCCATGGCCTGCTGTTCGTCTTTGGTCTTGTTCAGCCCGGCAATGGCACCGGCACCTCGGTATTCTCGTGGCTGGTCGGGCGCGTAAACGGCGGATTCATAATCACCAAATCCGCTGTTTTGTGGGGCAGATCCCCTAGCCCGGTTCCGGATTGAAAAGCCGCGCGATGTGTACGGCTTGGAAGAGCGTCGCTGGCTCTAGTTGCGTGCGCAGGGCGCGCTTGCGCGGTAGGAGCGTGGTTTCGCCGAGCATCGGCGGGCAAACCACCACTTCGACCCGTCCGCTGCCGATGTCGAGATTGCCGCGGGGGCACTTGGGCCACAGCGAGTGGATGCCGCGCAACGCCAGCGGCACGATGATCACGTCGGGCGGCAAGTAAGCAAAAAGCGCGTGCTGCATGGGCAGGCACTGATGCTCAAAGGCAGCGGTGGTGCCCTCGCCATAGACGACGCCCGGCCGCTTTGCGAGGAGCTTGGCAAAGCGGCGCGTGGGATTGCTCGTGTCGGCCGAGCGGGTCATAATGACGTGCCCGTCAACGGCCTCCATCATGTTGTCAACTTCTTCGGTAGTAAAGCCAATTAGCGAAAAAGAGCGGCCGCCAATGCGCAGGGTTGCGGGTTCGGTGAGTCGGGCGCGGGCGAGGATCACGGGAGTGGGGGGTTCGCGCCAGCCCATCAGCTCGAGGAAGCGAGGATCGTGGAGCAGGCTGCTCATCACCGGATGGTCGAAGAGGCTGCGGTGCGTGGGAAGAAAAAGGACCTTCTCCTGTTTATTGGCTAGGTCGAGGTCGCGGGCGGTGGCGGCGAAGAGCGGGTCGGCGCTTATGGCCACTTCAATGCCGAAAATGTCCAGCGATTTCTTCCCCCACTCGCCGCTTTGGGCGCTGGCGGCTTTGAGGCGTACCGCTTCTGGAAGCCGAGCCGCTAGGAGACTCATTTTTTTGCGTCCAGTGCGGTAATAGAGGAAAGCCCACTGCAAGAGGCGCACCCGGCGGTGCCATGGGCCGAGGGTCTGGCGTCGCCCGATGTGCTGGTATTCGAGAAAGCGGCCCTTGGCCTTGCCGTCGAGCAGTGGCGGCAGGACCACTGGATCGGCCCCCCCGCGCACTCGGCCCGCTAGCCGGTTGACGTAGCCGACTAAGCGGCGCGTCAGGTCGATCATGTCGCGGGTCAGGTAGCTGTACTCTTGGCCGTACCAAAATTCCCGCGGCTTGATTTGGGCGGGGTCTTCGGAGTGGGCTTGGAGAAACTTGAGCAGCATGCCCTTACCCAGCAGGACCAACTTGCCCAGCTTTTGGTGCCATTGGGCGCGCACCCGTCCCTCAATGCGGGCCAAGAGCAAGTCGGCGTCCGTGATGGCCTTCCACACCGATATACCGAGATAGATGAAGTTGCTATAGGTGTTAAAGCGGATGGCGAAGTGCTCGCCAGCGGCGAGATAATCGACGACGCGCTCGGCAACCTCGCTAAGTAGGTCGCGCAGCGTCCCGGCGTGGCGCACCCCGTCGATTTCGCAGGCGTAGTGCTCGGCCAAGCGCGGATCGTCGGTCGCGTCGGTCGCGGGCTCTTTTGGCGCAGTACCGGCTTGCAGCTTCTCGGCGACAGCGTGGGCGTGCGACAGCGGTACGCGGGCGACCCGCAGCTTGACGAGGGCGGCTTCTCCTTCGTCAAGGGCGTAGGGGTTGTCGCGGCCTAGGGCGCGTAGATAGACCGATTGGTAGAGCGCGTGGAAATCGAGCGTGTCGCCGCGCCCGCGTTCGACGAAGAGCTGGCGCGTTGCTAGGTAGAGGCGGTTCGCTTGGTGGTACGCCGGGCCGACGCGCTCGTAGTGGTCATAAGCCTCTTGCAGGCGCTTGTCGCGGAGCGGGGGGATGCCCTCGTGAATGGTGCTGATCAGGTCGGCGCGGCGCGTGAGCGCGTTGAGGTCGCCGCCCACCGGCCAGGTGATTTCGCTTGGATCGCGGTCGGCAAAGTGGCCATCGCTGATGGCGACTTGCATCAGCTCCTCAGCCGCCTCGTCGTAGAGGCGCAGCATTTCGTCTAGATCCACGTCGCTCAGCAGTGCGTCTAGGTCCACTTTGCCCCCGTTTGGTTGGTTTTGACGGCCGTTGTGCTGTAGTGCCAGCAGGGTAGGGAATTAACAAGATTACCGCCTGCTTGGTCAACCGAGGAGCTGGGCGAATCTAACACGCCTTAGGTGCTTGAGCCTCGTTCACAGGACGGTTGCCGAATGCTGGCCCCTAGCAATTGAACTATCAGATGCTTCCATTGAGGGCACTGATCGTCACGCCCGTTTCTCAATCACTTCAAAATTCATACCGCCTCTAATGCCCACTTCACTAAGGGGACGATTATCCTTCGCTGCTCCTTGTTGTTTCGCCCAAGCAGACCCTATATCGTCGTAAATTTTGTCCGACGAAGCGTCTTTGAGGAGCCAGATTGTGCCGTAGGGATGTGGAGGGAAAGGCTCTAGCCGCCACGCCACGCGGTTTAGCCAGACATCTACGGGGGTATCCTCGTTGTAGATTTCCTCCCACATCGGTGCATTATCACCCATCAACGGTCTGGCATCGAAACGAAGAGCGGACGCCTTTATTTTTTTAACGGCGTTCCCGCGAAGCTCCTCAACAATCTGCCTGATGGCCTCCCCACGCTCTGTCTCGGGAAGCATCACTGCATGGTTTAGCTTTTCAGGCAAGGAATCGTCATCGAAGACCAGCCCAACGCTATCAGTCAGTCGGCTGAAATTCAGATCAGCCCCCCCACGCATCGCCGCCACATAGCTTTCAACAGATGCGCTTGGAAAATCCGAGGGTGGATAGAAAACCCAGTTGCGTTTCCACAGAAACGTAAAGAAAGTCCCCGCGATGCCAACGGCAAACAATGCCATGAAGATCAATACTGCGACCTGAACGGTGCCGGAGGAAACGCCGGAACTATATGCAAGACCAAACTCGACCGAGCCGAAAAACAGGCTGACAACCGAGAGCGGGCTATGTGTTCTCGGCCCTTTGCGTTGGACTTGTTCTGACAATGGTTTACTGCTGTGGCGATGCGTTAGATTTTATTTATTGGTACGAGGAATATAGCCACCAAGGGCAGATTGAAGTGTTGCCAACCATACGAAAAGGATACGCTCATCTATGGACCGATAGCGCAGCGTATAGAGCATATCGGCGTAAAGTGGCTCAGGCAATATGTCGGGGGAAATTTTCATGAAGGCCATCCCCCCTCGCATGGCGAATACCTCATTGACATATAGAATGGGTTTACTCACAACATCTTCTGGACAACTGAACTGGACCGGCCGAAGTTTCGCGATCCATTTCATCGTATAGGCCGCTTGCTTGACCTCGTCGACGCGTTCGGTACCGTGAAAATTCTTATGGCGATTTACGTCATGGAAATAGCTTTGGACAACATTATGCAAAATGGCTCTGTTGAGTTCGATGTGCTCGAAATCCGAACCTAAATGCTCTCGAAGACCAGAAAAGGTCAATTCCAGCAAGTTCTGTCGCCTAGCAATTTTCTCTTGGTAACATGTAAGTGCCATTACCTCGCCTTTGCGGGTTCAGAGTTTGGGATGCGCGGCTCAATCCGCCTGATCCAACTCTTCAACCCGATGAAAGGCCGAGTGCACATACTGGGCATGGGCAGCATCAGAATCCTGAACGAACTTGAGGATGGCTTCTTCATCGACTGGATTGGCGTCATTTGGAGTGCGGGCATCGCCCACATCTTGGATCGCTTTGTTCTCAAAGAAAGGCCGGTAACGTTGTTCGAGGTCTTTGCCACTGGGTAGCAACATAACTTTGCTCCTTGGTTTACGCTGGCGTGTCGTCGAGGCCAAATGGCGAAAGTTCGTCGTCTTTGCGGAGCGAGCCGTCATGGAATCCGGCGAGTCGGTTCATACTCAATCCAGCATGCTCTCGCAACGTGCGACACCGGGGGAACGTGTATTTGGGAATAGATTGGGTATGGATTGATAAATAGTATGAACAATAATTATGCAGATATCCACTAAGTTCGACAGAATTCTGCATATTTCGGCAATTTTTGAGCGAGGAGGGAACCTATTCTCCGCGGTGCGCGACCACGCCGCGAGGATTCTCAAAGGCGTTGATCCACAAGCGGCACCATTCCTCGTGGTCGGTCAGCTCGCTGGATGGGTCGCGGCGGGAGCGCGCCACAAAGTCTGGGTGGCCGGTGCGACCGGTGTGTTCGCCCGTGGGCTGGTAGCGCAAGTCGAGGGACCAGCGGCATTGGCCTGAGTAATTGGGGGTGGAGCGATGGGGCGTAAAGCGGCTCATGAGCACCACGTCGCCGCGCTTGCACTCCAAGGGGATTGGCTCAACGTGGGGCATGGCCTCGGGGGCGATGGTGGTGCCGCCGGCCGCCAAATGCCGGAGATAACCGGTTTCGACGAGGCCGGGCAAGACCTCCATGCAGCCGGTCTCTACCGTGGCTTCAGCCAAAGGCAACCAGCAGGTGACCACGTCAGAGCCTTCGGCTTCTGGCATCATCACGCCGGCGTCTTGGTGCCAGGGCGCGTTGTGGAAGGAAGGGCCGTCGCGGTTTTCGTAGGCTTGCGGCGGCTTGGCTCGCAGGTGCTGGATGGGGTTGCAAGTCAGCTCAGGACCCAAGAGGGATTCGAGGAGGTCGAGCAAATTTTCATTGCGGAGGAATGCGAACATGGCCCGGCCCCGATAGTGCATAATGTCCATTCCGCGCCCGATGTCTGGGCACTGTTTGAACAGCAAGCCGTAGCGCGTGGCAAACGGGGCGTCCTCGTGCAGGTCCGCTAGCTGCTCCTCTGCGCGTAGCACCCGAGCGCGCTCGTCGATCCACGCCGACAGCTCGTCGATTACCGGCTGCAAGTCGTCGTGGGTGAGTGCCTCGCGGGCGATGATGACGCCGTGGGTGTTGAATTGTGCGATCTGTTCCGTCGTGAGTTTCATCGCGGTTTCGTCCCAATCCGTTTGTGCGGGCAAATTAAAGGAATCCCCATTGAACTGTAAATTTCTCGGCGTCTTTCAGTCTCCGCTCCGCAACAGCGCGATCCGACGCTTCTCAGCCCAAGTCCTCGGCGTGTTCTTCGATGTAGCACTCGATGTCCTCCCCGCTCATCGCGCCGGTAAAGGTTCCGCCGGGCGGCATGTAGTAGAACGCCTCGGCGTAGTCCAAGCCGTAGGGCGTACCGAGGCGCTGGTACTCTTGCAAGCCAAAGAGACGGATGTACTGGCGGTCGGCCTCCTCGTCGTCGCCGCCCAAGGCGGGCAGGTGCTTGCCTTGGCTCGCCAGCCGTTCCTTGAGGCGGCGGCCGTGGGCACCCGCCGGTCCTTGGGCCTTATTGGCGCTCATTGCGGCGACCTTTTCGTCGAGATGAGGTGCTATGTCAACGACGGTGTTGTAGGGCTGACCCGGGCGGCAGGTCCAGTAGTAGAGGTCTTGCACCGAGTGGGGCTGCATGCCGCAGGCTAGCTGTTCGGGGTAGTCCTTGTCCATGCCGGCCATCCAGCGAGCGGCTTCGACGGCTTGGCCGGTGATGTAGTGATCCGGGTTTTCCTCCCAGTGGCCCCAAGGGCTGAAGGTGGTGATGGTGTCGATTTTGAGGGCGCGGATCAGAAAGACTAGTCGGGCGCGGATCTCAGTAGGCGCGGCTTCGTCGAGGAAGTGATTGCGGTAGCCGAGGTGGATGACCCGTTTGAAGCCCAACTCCCCGGCTAGCACTTCGACTTCGCGCTCGTTTTGGAGGATGGTCTCGCCCATCGTCCCCGGGCCGCACTTCTCGTCGTTAGTGGTCTGGATTAAGTAGGCGGTGTAGCCTTCGGCGACGAGCTTGGCGACGAGGCCGGCGCAGAAAAGGGGAATATCGTCGGCGTGAGCTTGGACGGCGGCCAGCACCTTGCCTTGGTGGGGTTTGTCCGGGGAGTGCTTTTCTACGGTTACTGCACCGACGGGGGTGTACCAGGGAATTCGCGGGTCGGGACTAGGGGCCATGGTCGCTTCCTTTTCGTGATGGGGACGGTTACCTCATAGAATATGAAGATCGAGAACTTAATGCGCTACGTCACCGGCATCTTGGGTATGCGGTCCGCTGACCGCATAGCGGGCAGCTACTGAAGGGTGCTGCGATCGAGGGCGCGATATTGGATGGCCTCGGCTAAGTGCTGCGGCTGGATCGGGGCGTCGGCCAAGTCCGCGATGGTGCGGGCGACTTTGAGGATGCGGTCGTAGGCCCGGGCCGAGAGGCCGAGGCGGGCCATAGCTTTTTCGAGCAGGGCCTGCCCGGCGTCGTCGAGCGAGCAGTGGCGGCGGATGTGCCGCGGGCCCATCTGGGCGTTGCAGAATAGCTCGCCGGCAAAGCGGTCGAGTTGCCGCTGGCGGGCGGCGTTGACGCGCTGGAGGATTTGCGCTGAGTTTTCGCCGCCTTGCTTGTTGGCCAAGTCGTCGTAGGCGAGGGCCGGCACTTCGATGTGGATGTCGATGCGGTCGAGGAGCGGCCCGGAAACGCGTGCGCGGTAGCGGCGGATTGCAGCCGGGGAGCAGGTGCAGGTGTGGCGGGCGTCTGAAAGGTAGCCGCAAGGGCAGGGATTCATCGCTGCGACGAGGGTAAAGTCCGCTGGATAAGCGAGCGCGATTTGCGCCCGCGTGATGGTGACGGTGTGGTCTTCGAGCGGCTGGCGCAGGGCCTCGACGACGTTGCGGCGAAACTCGGGCAACTCGTCGAGGAAGAGCACGCCGTGATGGGAGAGCGAAACCTCGCCCGGGCGGGGGTACGCACCGCCGCCGATGAGGCCAGCGTCCGAGATAGTGTGGTGCGGGGCGCGGAAGGGCCGGGTGGCGACTAGGGCTTGGCCTATGGGAAGGATTCCGGCGACCGAATGGATCTTGGTGGTGGCGAGCGCCTCTTGCAGGGTCGGTGCCGGGAGGATCGTGGGCAGGCGGCGGGCGAGCATGGTCTTGCCCGACCCAGGCGGCCCGACCATGAGCAAATTGTGCCCCCCGCTGGCGGCGACTTCAAGGGCGCGCTTGGCGTGATCTTGGCCGCGCACCTCGGCAAAGTCAACCCCGTAGTTGGCGTTGCTGCGAAACATCTCCTCCACGTTCAATTCGTAGGGCCGTTGGCGCACGTCGCCGGTCAAGATGGCCAAAGCTTCGCTCAGCGAACTAACGCCATAGACGAGCGGTCCATTGGCAATGGCGGCCTCGCGGGCGTTTTGCGTTGGCACGATCATGCCGTAGAGGCCCTGCTGGTGCAGGGACGTGGCCATGGGAAGCATGCCGTGTACCGGGCGCACGCTGCCGTTGAGCGACAGTTCGCCCAAGAGCGCGAACTCGGCGAGGCACACGGGCTTGATCTGCCGGGAGGCCGCCAAGACGCCGACGGCTATGGGTAGGTCAAAAGCCGAGCCTTCCTTCTTGCGGTCGGCCGGCGCGAGATTGATGGTGATCTTGCGGCGCGGCCACTGATAGCCGGCGTTTTTGATGGCCGCTAAGACGCGCTCCTTGCTTTCGCGTACCGCGGAGTCGGGCAGGCCGACGACCGTGAAGGTCGGCAAGCTGCGGTCGGTATCGACTTCGACGTGGACCGGGTACGCGTCAATCCCGAGCGTGGCGGCCGAGAGGATGGTAGAGGGCATGCGGTTCCTTTCCGTTGAGATTAAGAAAAAGGAAACAAGAACCGTGCCAGCGGGGATGTGCTCTGAGGCAGTAGGGCTGTTGAAGTGCAGAATGGGGGCTAGGCGATACGGCGTTGGCACCTAAAGGATACAGCCGCGCCCTAGCCGCCGCGCCTGCTGCCAAGCAGCGCAAAACTCCTCCATAGAGCGGTAGCGCGCTTCGCGCTCTTGGCGACAGGCGCGGTGTACCACCTCTCCCATCGCACCGCCGATGTCGTGGCCGAGGAATGCGATTGCGGCGCGGCCCATGGTAAAGACGGTCGTGCGCTCGTCGATTAGTGCGCCGCGCTCGAACTCCTCTGGAGCCATAAAGCGCGTCGAGCCAAACATCCGCCCCATCTCGTTGGTGAACGCCCCCAAGTGATACATATCGAGATCCACGACGTGCGCTGCTTGGCGCTCGAAATCGTACATCAGGCAGCCATCGTAGAAATCTACGGCAATCCACCCGCTTAGGACGAGCCAGACGTGCAAATCGTAGATCGCGTCGAGCACGGCGAGAATGGCGTCGCCGGGCAGACGGCAAAATCGCTGATGCGCCGATTGCGGATCGGCGCGTCCACCGTATAGGCACTCGCCGTCAACCCAGTCGTACACGAGTGCCGGGCCGTGCGCGGTTTCGACGATGCGATGCAGGGCCGGCAAAGTCGGATGATCGCAGCTTTGCCTGAGCCGAGCTGCGTTGTACAGAAACGCCACGCGGGTCGCGTGGTCGCCAAAGACCTCGGCCTCGGGATCGGTGGTTTTGACGAAGAATCGCTCGCCGCCGACCTGTACGCCATAGGAGACATTGCCGGAGTCTTGGGTGGGTGCGCCGAAGAGGGCGAAGACGGTGCCGATTGCTTCGAGATACGGACCCGGCGGCCCGTTGATGCGCTCGATGTCGCGCAGTGGATGGGCGGTGCTCATGGCTACCTAGCGCGCTCGGCAAGAGGCCGCCAGTGGCCCCTTGCCGAGCGCCACGCCGAAAATATCGCCGCGGCCTGGGCGGGACTGGTCACGCTCGCTCAATCCTCGTCCATCACTGCCTGAATCATGGCCTGTATATAGCCAAATTCATAGGCCCAAGCCTGACGCGAGCTGTGGGGATCCTTGTGCCCGGGCGCGTGATCTGGGACGCACATGTGCTGGTAGCCCACTTCTTTGAGGGCCTGCATGTTGCGGTGCATGTTCATCACCCCCTCATCCGGCCAGACCTCTTGGAATTTGTTGCGCTTGCCGACGATGTTGCGGAAGTGGCAGAGGAAAATTTTGTTGCGCTTGCCCAAGTAGCGGATGATCTCGGGCACCTCGTTGAGCGGATCCTCGACGCTCTCGGCCATGCAGCCCAAGCAGAGGTTGACGCCGTGGTAGGGGCTGGGGCAGATCTCGATGAATTGCTTGAAGCCCTCAAAGCCGCCCATCACCCGGTCAACGCCCTTGAACCCAGGCGGCAGCCAAGGGTCGCAGGGGTGGCAGGCCATGCGAACTTTGCACTCGGTGGCCACCGGGATGACTCGCTCCAAGAAGTAGGTGATGCGCCGCCAGTTTTCCTCGGCGGTGACCGGTTTGTCGTAGCGAGGGGTATCTGCGTCGGCCTTTGCGAGGTCCCACGTGCTGTAAATGGAGCCGCCGCGGCCTGGGGGCGTGCTTGCGGTGCGTTGGTTTTCGAGCGCACAGAGATAGTATTTGATGGCTGGGATGCCGGCTTCAGCCGCTTGCCGCACCATGTTGATGACCAGCTCGATTTCCTTGTCGCCCTCTTCGTAGTTGCCCATCATGAAGTTGGGTACGCCCTCGCCGTTGATGTTGAACTGGGCCATGGGCAGGGCGACCATCTCCATGTCGATGCCAAAGCGGGCGCACTTTTCCTTCTTGGCGGCCAACTCTTCGACGTCCCAACCGTATTCGCGGTGGAAGGTGATGAAGTTTTCGTTCTTGTTGAAGACCCCGTGGCGGGCCAGATATTCGAGGTCTTCGTCCGATGTATTGAACTGCTGAGTGCCGACGTGCATGAGAGGCTCCTTGGTGGGGGGGAAACAGCACATATCTTAGTCTATTTGATTGGACCCCTTTTTGCAATTTCACCGCAGAGGAGGTACGACATGGCACAACCTTTGGGCGCAGCCTACAAACAGATCGCGGCGACGCAGCCGCGCGGAACGTATCGCGGGGTAGTGGTCGGCTGCGGGCGGATGGGCAGCACCATCGACGACGAGCACCTCGGGATGCCGCACTATCCTTGGCCGTGGGCACACGCCCCGGCCATGATCGAAGCGCGGGGCATTGAGCTGATCGGCGCGGCCGACGTGGACCGGGCCAAGTTGGATGACTTTGCCCAGCGCTGGGGAGTACAAGCCCTGTATGAAGACTACCGCGAGTTAGTCGCCCAAGAGCGGCCCGACGTAGCGGCGGTGACAACGCGACCCGACGAGCGGGCCGAAGTGGTCATCGGCCTAGCCGCGGCCGGGGTGCGGGCGATTTTTGCCACCAAGCCGATGTGCCGCACTTTGGCCGAAGCCGATGCCATGATCGCGGCGTGCAAGGCGAGCGGTACGATTCTTTCCATCGCTTGCCATCTCAACTGGTATAACTGGTACACCAATGCGCGGCAGGCCATAGCTGAGGGGGCAATTGGCCGGTTGCGCTCCATGGTCTGCCACAGCCCGCACAGCCTGTCTAATCTGCAAAGCCATACGCTGGCCCTATTTCGGCTCTTTGCCGGGGCGTCGGCCGAGTGGGTGATGGGCGAGATGGACGACGACGAGCAGGCCGCGTCCGACCGAGATTTATCCGGCTCGGGCTACATTGCCTACGCCAATGGAGTGCGCGGCTTTCTCAACTCCCGCGCCGACCGCTCGGGGCATGGGTGGACCTTGGAGTTTATCGGCGAGCGCGGGATGATCGTCTCGCGCAATGCCCACGCGCAATTCGAGTTGTGGGGGGCGCACCCGGAGACCGGCGAGCCGATCCAGCGGTCCTTCCCCAATCCCTGGCACCCGCGCTCGTCCATGGTCGATGCGATTGAGGGCGTCTGTCGGGCGATTGAGGAGGGGAAAGAGCGGATTTGCCCAGGGGAATTTGGGCGCGAAGCCCTAGAGATCGCCATTGGCTTGCGCGAGTCGCATCGGCAGGGCAATGGGCGGGTGGATTTGCCGCTGGCGAATCGGGGGTTGCGGATGGGATAGCAGGCCTAACGACCAGTTCATCCATTGCCCTGAGTGCCGCTCTCTCCAGTGCCATCCGCATCTGCGTCGCCGGAAACGCCTCCGCCAGCCTCTCTACGTCGGTCCCATACCCGATTCGCCATTCGGAAATTCTGGATTTTACGGATCGGGAATGGCGGCTTTTAGATGAGAGGCTCCTCGGTGGGGGGAAAGGGGTGGATCGGGAACGGTACGCAGGCCGCGCTAGTTTGACAACTTTGCGCCCCTAGACTCAGGCCGCTGGATGCAGGAATCCGAAGGCGTCCAACCGCTCAATCCAGCGTTGGCGCAAGGGGCTGCCCGCGTGATTGGCGATCCAATGGGGGTGGATGAGTGGGTCGCTGGGGCGGCGGTATTGCGCGGGTGCTTGATGGCTTTTTTGGGCGCGTTGCCGGGCGGCTCGTTCTTGCGCTGCGGTCTCGGGGTTTTTGTAGTACACGCAGGTGCTCATGCGGCGTCCCCGCTGCCCGCCGAAGCTAGCGTGCCAGCAGCGCACGTCAAAGGCGACGACGTCGCCCGGCTCGGAGGAGCTGGCGCACGAGGGGATGTCCGCCAGCTCCATGCCCTGCTCCTGAATGTATGCCCGCAGGTCGTCGTGTAGCGGGTTCTTGTGCGAGCCGGGCACGAGGCGCAGGGCCCCCGTGTCCGGGCCGACCGGATCGAGATAGAAGGCAAACTTGATCCCGTAGCAATCTTCGGTGGGATCGACGCGGTGATCGGGGTGCCAGCGGGTGTCGCCGACGTAGCGGTTGGCATCCACGCCCACGGCAAAGGCATCCGCGCCGTAGAGCTGCGCGGTAATTGACCAGAAGCGCTCGTCCTCTAGCAAGCTGGCGTACAAGGGTGTGCTCGGCCCCATTTGCGGCACCCAATGGCGCTCAGAGCCGTCGAAGGGGCGGTGTGCATAAGCGAGGTCGAGGCCCTTTTCAAACTCTGCGCTCAAGGTGGCCACCTCGTCGGCGGTGAAGAATTGGCGGAGGACGATGAAGCCAAAGGTCTGAAAGTGCTGGTATTGTTCGTTGCCAAGCATGGGAGTTCTCCTGTGCGCGTACCTATCCCGCGTTGAGGATTTGGCCGCGGCGGAAGCAGTCGAGTACGTGGTCGTTGACCATGCCAGTGGCCTGCATGTGGGCGTAGATGACGGTTGAGCCGATGAACTTGAAGCCGCGGCTCTTAAGGTCTTTGCTCAGGGCGTCGGATTCGCGGCTGGTGGCTGGTAAATCGGCGAGGGTGCGGAACTCGTTGACGATGGGCCTGCCATCGACAAAGCGCCAGATATAGGCGTCGAAGCTGCCGAACTCGTCCTGCACGGCGAGGAAGTGCCGAGCGTTTTCTACGGCCGCGCCGATCTTGCGGCGATTGCGAATCAGCCCGGGGTCTTGGAGCATCTGTTCGACCGTGGCCGCGCTGAAGCGAGCGACCTTGGCAGGGTCGAATTCGGCGAAGGCTTTGCGATAGTTGGCGCGCTTGCGGAGGACGGTGTACCAACTGAGGCCGGCTTGGGCGGATTCGAGGGTGAGAAACTCAAAGTGCTTGCGGTCATGGTGGACTGGGACTC
This sequence comes from uncultured Latescibacterota bacterium, assembly GCA_958295495.1. GTDB lineage: Bacteria > Latescibacterota > UBA2968 > UBA8231 > UBA8231. The sequence goes on along the minus strand of OY282352.1, from coordinate 2,187,071 downwards.
CCCACTCGCGGTCGTGATAAGCGACGTAATCGGGTTTGTCGAGGTCGAGCCACGGGCAGCGTTGAAGGGACATATAGCAATCCTAGATCATTCAAGGCTGGATGTCACGCCTAAAGGCGCGGTGAAGCCCGCTTGCGCGGGCATGACTTCTCATAGGCAGAAAAGCCGGGCCGATGAACATTCCATGCTTTCAAGTCATGTAGGACTGCTATATCAGCGCACGTCAGCGGGAAAATCAAACGCGGCCTTGCACTCCGGCCCGAGCTTCAATCGTGCGTCGAATTTGCCGCCCTTTTTGCTCTTGAAGCCCTTGATCACCCCGGTTTTGCCTTTGGCGATCAAGGCGTGGATTTGCTTTTCAGTCAGCTTCTTACCCGCCATTTCCTTCCACACCACGAAGTCGCACCCCTCGCGATAGCGATTGCAGCCAAAGCCGCGCTGGCCCTCGATAATTTGGCCCTGCCGGCACTTGGGGCAGGTGAGGGCGGAGGTGGATCGGGCAGACTCCACTGGCGGGGCCTCGCGTCGCTCCGACTTAGCGGAGCCATTCTGCGGCCGCTCATCAAACTCGAAGACGACCTTGAACTCGTCGTCGAATTTGAGCCGCGCCGCAAACTTCTTGCCGGTCTTGGAGATAAAGCCCTGCATCTTTTCGGTGCGGCCATTGGCCATCAACAACTGCGCCTGCTTTTCGGTCAGCTTCTTGCGCGCCACCGTCTTCCAGATAGTCAAGTTGCAGCCCTCCCGGTAGCGACTGCATCCGTACGCCTTGGCGTTTTCTACTACTTGGCCCTCTTTGCACTTGGGACAAGGCCCTAACACCTTGCCGCGGCTCTTACCGCGGCCTCTCTTCTTGCCTTGTGCCTGCGCCACCTGCTCGGGCGAGAGCGCCGGCCCTTGCTGGACCTTGGGCACCAGCGTCTTCACCAAGTCGGCGATCTCTTCGTAAAACCTCGCTCCTGGACGCTGCCCCTCCTCGACCTCCTTGAGCTGCTGCTCCCACTCGGCCGTCAGCTCCGGGCTACGCAGCGGTTCGGCCACTGAGCTTACAAGTGCCTTTCCCTTCTCGGTTGAGGTGATCGCCTTGCGGTCGCGGACGACATAGCCGGTGCGAATTAGCTTTTCGATGGTCTCGGCCCTCGTGGCCGGCGTGCCCAGCCCGGATGTCTTCATGGCCGCGGCCAATTCGTCGTCCTCGATTTCGCGGCCGGCGTTTTTCATCGCCGCCAAAAGCGTGGCGTCTGTATAGGGCCGCGGCGGCTGGGTTTCCTTTTCGACCACATCCATGCGCGTTACGCGAACTTGCTGACCGCGTTGCAACGGCGGGAGTGCCCGGGGCTGGTCGTCGTCCTTCCCCTTGCCCTTTGCAGCGTCTGGAGGCCGCATGGCTACCACCGTCCAGCCCGCCTCTAAGACGACAGACCCTTTGGCCACAAAGTCGGCACCGCCGATGTCGAGCAGGACGGTCGTCTCCTCGACCACTTGGTCGGGCAGGAAGACGCCGACAAAGCGCGCCACCACCAAGTCGTACACCTTCTGTAGGTCCGGTGCGAGATTGGGGGCGGGCTTTTGTCCGGTGGGAATAATGGCGTGGTGATCGGTGAGCTTGGTGCGATCTACATAGGCCCTGCCGAGCCGGTGCCCGCCGCGCAGGCGCGCCAGCGCGGCCGATGCCTGCGGGTGCTCTAGCTTTTCCAAGATGCCGGGCAGCTTGGGCACCATGTCCTCGGAGATGTGGCGACTCTCGGTGCGCGGGTACGTGATGAGCTTGTGGGTTTCGTACAGGGCTTGGGCGCGTTCGAGGGTTTGCGCCGCGGTAAAGCCAAAGTAGCGGTTGGCGTCGCGCTGGAGGTTGTTGAGGTCGTAGAGGGCGGGTGGCCGGTGTTTTTTGACTTTCTTCTCAATTTTGCGGACGGTGCCGACCTTGTTGGGGCTGAGCTGGCGATGCAGGCGCTCGGCCTCCTCCTTCTCGTCGATGCGCGTCTGGCCATCCTTGCAGTACTTGGCGGCAAAGCCCTCTGCTAGCTGCGCCACCAACTCGTAAAAGTACGCCTTTACAAAGCTGGCAATCGCCGCATCGCGCTTGATCACCATGGATAGGGTCGGCGTTTGCACCCGGCCGATGGTGCAGAGCGCCTTGTTGTGGACGGTATAGGCGCGGGTCAGGTTCATGCCCATCAGCCAGTCGGCTTGGCCCCGCGCCCTCGCGGCCGCAGCGAGATGATTGAAGTCGGCCCCCTCCTGCAAGGTGCGGAAGCCGCCCCGGATCGCCTCGTCGGTCAGGCTCGAAACCCACAGCCGGCGAAACGGCTTTTTGCAGCGGGCGTGTTCGTAGATCAGGCGAAAGATGTGTTCGCCCTCGCGCCCGGCGTCCGTGGCGCAGATGACGCGCTCAGTCTGCGGGCTGTTGAGCAATTTTTTGACGATTTGGTACTGGTCGGAGGTCGAGCGCGCCGTCTTGAGCTTCCACTGCTCGGGGATCATCGGTAGCTGGGCAAAGGACCAGCGGTCGTTCCAAGGCGGGCCGTAATCATCTGGCTCGGCGAATTGCACGAGGTGCCCAAGTGCATAGGTGACGATATAGCCGTTGCCTTCGAGATAGCCTTGGCCACGCTTGTTGGCCCCTAGGACCCGGGCAATATCGCGCGCCACGCTGGGCTTTTCGGTGAGGACGACGGTGGCCATGGATGTATGCTACTAATCGACTCGCTCCGGCGCAATGATTGACAGCACTACCCGGCCTCCAGCCAACTTGCTATAACGGTATCATCCGTTGCCCCCCGGAACACCAAGCTCTCCGGCGCAACATCCAAACGCTCCAATAGTCGCAAGCTCTCCTCGCAGCTTTTCTCCATCCCGTCGCCCGGCGTAGAACGGTGCCGCGTAGATCGCTTCGACCGCGAGTTGGTCGGGCGAGAGCAGGGCTTGGACCACTGCGAACTGATCGTCGATCTCGTTGTAGGTATCGGTGTCGAGCACCATCTGCACCTTGCTGGTCGGCGACGTCAAGTGCTCTAGGCGCAGTGCTTCGTCGAGTTTGGGAAATTCCATAGCCAGTGCGACGCGATAACTGAGCGCCGCTCCTCCTTTCCATTCACATCTTGACAATCTCGCGCTATATTCAAGCGCAGATTGAATTCTTCAACCCCCGGAGGAAAGAATATGCCATGCTTGACGGACGAACAACTCGCACACTTTGACGAAGAAGGCTACCTACTATTGAGGGGGATGCTCGATGTCGAGAAGGTCATCCAGCCCATCATCGACGAATACCATGGCGTCCTCGACAATCTCGCTTGTGAGCTCTATCAAGCTGGCCGGATCGCATCCACGTACGACGACCTGCCCTTTGGCAAGCGCCTGACCCAGATCGTCGTCGATAGCGGCCAAATTCACGCCCAGTACTTCGACTTCTCTCTGCCCCAGACGGGCATTGAGGCCGATACCCCCTTCTGGGTCGGGCCAGCCGTTTTTCGCTGCATTACCAACCCCGACCTGCTCGACGCGGTTGAGTCCATCGTCGGCCCGGAGATTTGGTCCAATCCCGTTCAGCACGTGCGCCTCAAGCCGCCCGAGTGCCTAGTGCCCAAAGACCACAACGGCCAAGCGCTGGTCAGCGCCACCAACTGGCACCAAGACAACGGCGTGGTCCTGCCCGAAGCCGACGACTCGGAGGTCCTGACGGTGTGGTTTCCGCTCAATGCGGCGACCCTCGAAAACGGCTGTCTGCAGATTATGCCCCGCAGCCACCGCCAAGGGCTACACACTCACTGTCCGGGGGGACCGGGGGGGTTGTGGATCTCGATAAAGTCATCCGCACTTCCCGAAAGTTCTAGCACTCACTGTCCGGGGGGACCGGGGGGGTTGTGGATCCCCGAGTTGTTTATGGACATGGACGCGGCGCTGCCGGTGCCCATGCAGCCCGGCGATGTGCTCTTCCTCACTCGCCACACCATCCACGGCTCCCTGACCAACGCCAGCGACGACGTGCGCTGGAGCTTCGATTTGCGCTACAATCCAGTCGGCCAGCCCACAGGCCGCGACCTCTTCCCCGGCTTTGTCGCCCGCAGCAGGGCCAATCCAGAAAGCGTCCTGCGCGATCCAATGGCGTGGGAAAAGCTCTGGCGCGACACCCGCGACCGGCTGGCCCAAGAAGCGCATACCCCCTTCAACCGCTGGAGTGCTGACGCGGCCGTCTGCGCCTAAAGTTGTCTCGAAAAGGGGTGAGGGAATACAGGAGTTACGCGAAAGGCTTTCGAGATTGAGAGCCTTTGACGAAACCTACTTTCGCGCCGCTGGTCTGGCGATCCACAGCTTAGAGGAGTTTCCCTACGGCGGTTTTCGCAAATTCGCGTACATGGTTCAACGCGCCGCTGGTTATTGGGAGATTCCAGATCGCAGTTTGCCGCTCATGTTTTCGCTGGATTGCAGCAAGGTGGCCGTCGCATAAAAACCGATGTCCGACCTCAAAAATCATTTGTGCCCGAACTGCGCTGTTAGCAGTGCCTATTCAGACCAGAGTCTCTCGAATACCAATCGCCCATCGTCGGCTTCTTTGAGTGCGAATACGTCTGGGTTCGATAGAGATTCCCATCCATCGTAGCCGAAATTAGGGTCCAGTGAATTCAGGATCAGACTCAAGAGGTTGCCATGGGTTACCGCAATTGGGAATCGGTGGCCACCGTCGAGTAGCTCGGTTATGGCAGTCCAGCCGCGGTCCAACACTTCGCGTGCCGACTCGCCTCCCGGTACCCGCAACTCCAAGTCTCCGAATGAGTCGCGGATCACCTCGCGCCAGTTGTCAATCGGACTTCCCGAAAGCGTCCGTTCAATTAGGCGGTGATCCAAGTGAACAGGCAATCCCACTGTGGTGGCAAATGGTTCAATGCTTTGCTGTGCCCGCGTACATGAGCTGGAGACGATCATGTCGATCGGGTAATCAGACAAAAAACTAGCGAGCGCTTCCGCCTGTTTTCGCCCAAGCTCTGTCAGTGCCGCATCCGGGTCTTGCCCTGAGGACTGACAATGTCTAATCAGCAGCAAGTGTTGCCCAATTTTTCAAAATTTCGGGTTTTCTAACGAAGCAGCGACTTTATGGCGGCCCGGGGAGCGCAGCGGCAACCCGTTTTAATTGCGGTGCTGGCGTACCCATAGGTATGGTATATCACGACCACCTCGATTTCAGGTCCGCCTCGATTTCCCGCCAAGGGATTTGTAGTTTTGCGGCTGCGACCATCAGCGCATACACGACGCCGTTAAATTCTTCATAGAATCCCCGTTTCCCGTGTAAACGCTCTCACAAACTCGGCAGATTCCTCGCCGACTTTCTTGCAAATCTCATTGTTGTCTGCAAGGAGCTTTGACGTACTGGATCCTGCGGGCTTTTGCGCGACCGCGGAGATTCTCCGGTACTCCTCTTCCCATGGATTGACGATTTCTCGCCCGATCAATGAGCAGAAAAGGTGGTCATAGCGAAGGATCGAGTTCCAAAACCGCGGCCAAGCTGTCTCCTTCAACCTTCATCGCGGTAGGGGCCAGTATCGATGCCGGGTAGGGTGTGCTCCAAAAGGTCTAGGGTTTGGCTGGTGAAGTAGGGGTGACCGGGTTCGGGCCAGCCGAACAGGCCGCGCACCCGGGGCGTGGTGGCCGTGAAAAAAGGCAGTATATGCTCCCGTTCGCCGTAGATGAAGGGATTGGCGAATCGGGTCCAGCGATCGTTGTCGCGGCGGCATGTGGACAAAGTCCAAAAGGCGCGCTGCTTGCGTTTATTGGCAAAGGGTTGGGCCGCATGTACCAAGTACGACGAGTAGAAGGCAGCCGCGCCGCGCCGGGCAGTGGCGGGGACCGGCGAGGCTAGTTCGGTGGCTTGGCGCAGGTCTTTGAAGGACCCACCCGCGGCGTTGCCTTGGGCAAGTGCCCGCACAAAAGCGGGACCAGCTACTTTGTGCGAGCCGGGGATGACCTGCATGGGGGCACCGTCGTCTTGGACATCGTGCAGGTACACCCCCGAATTGACGTAGTCGAAACGGCCTATTTGGTCGTGGGGCGGCAGCAGGCAATTGGTGTAGTGGTCAATGTGGTACCCCTCCCAAGGGTTGTCGGGATGGCGCTTGTCGGTAGGCCCGGAGCGCATAAAGAGATGGGCATTGCAAAAGCTGGCTTTTGCGCCGAGGCATTGCTCAAAAATGTCGAGGTAGGTCTCGTTTTCTATCAGCCGATCTAGAGCCGGTGCGCCCACGGGAAATTGCGAGCGGCCCTCGGAGTGGTCGTGCGTGGTGGTGAAGCCGTCCGAGACCCCAGAGCCCTCGCCGCGGTCGCAAGCGGCCAGCCATTGCTGGAAGGATTGGCCATAGAAAATCTGTTCCATCGCCGCTAGGGCGGCATCCATCTCGTCGGCAGAGAACAGGTCGGGGACGATGATATAGCCGTCGCGGTGAAATTGGTCGAGTTGGGCTGGGGTCAGGCTCATGGGATCTCGGTCTGGCGCAGGAGCGCCTGTAGGTTGCGGTTGGTCTTCTGGCGGTGGATGGTAAGATACCGCACTTGACTAGTGGGTCAACTCGGGAAGGAAGCCAACCTCCAATGAGGTTTCCGGGCTTTTTCACCTTCGTCCTTGAACCTGTACTCTCCGGGCGGCGTCTTTATCTGCAGAGGGCCTCGATGCAGATACCGGATCCACAACTCCTAGCGCAAATAAAAGAACGCGATGCACACGCGTTCCAGCAGTTTTTTGAGCGCTATCGGGAGCAGATCCACCACCATGTGCGCTGCATCGTCCGCGACGAGGTGGGCACCGACGATGTAGTGCAGGAGGTTTTCTTGCGGGTGTGGAACCGGGCCGGCCAATGGAGCGGTCGAGGCTCTGCGGCTGGCTGGTTGTTCCGCATTGCTACCCATCTTTCCCTGACTCACCTGCGCACCGTGCGGAGGCGACGGGAGCAGCGGCTGGAAATGCTGTCTGAAACCGTGGAGCGGGAAACGCACCAAGTGCCCGAATGGATGATTGAGGCTGCGTCTGAGCGTCCCGACGCCCAAGTGGAATGGGCCGACCAGCAGCGCTGGCTGCGGCGACAGGTACGAGAATTGTCCGAGGACAAACGCGAAGTTTTCCGTCTGATCTACGACGCCCAAGTCGAAGTGCGGGACGCCGCCGCCCGCTTGGGCATTCCCGAAGGCACCGTAAAGTCGCGTCTGCACCACGGCCGCCGCCAGCTCTCACGGGCTTGGCAGGCCATTGATAACCCGGAGGAACATCAATGACATTGAATCTCGACGTACCTTGGCATAGGGAGTCCTTTGACCTTTTCGTCCACCAGCGACTGCCCCGGCTTTTGGGTGAGCGCTTGCCGCTGGCCGACTATCAAGTCGAACAACAGGACCCTTATACTTTTTCCATTAAACTGAGCCTGGGACTCGGCGATGCCTCGGTCGAAGTTGAGTACCGGGATTTGCCGCGGCCCGACCGCGACGGCCTTTTCCGCATTGAGGGCAACTACCGAGTCGTGGTCCCCTATCCCGACCGGCGCGAACTCGACCAAGCGCGGATTCTGTGTGTGGGCGAGCAGCTCTACGACTTTATTGACCAGAGGTTGGAGCCGGCTCCCGAGCAGTTGGCTTGGGACGGCGACTTGGTGCGGAACTGGCTGCCGCTGGACGCTTGGATGCGCGACTTCCACTTGGAGGAAACCTCCCAGTATCTACAGGCGACGAACTGGCTGGACCGCTATACCCATTTGCGGCGGTTGACCCTGATCCCCGTCGTCGAGCCTTTTGACGACCAAGACGTTTTTCCCTACAGCCAATACGGCCTAGTGTGCCCCTACTGCACCCCCGAGGGCCCCAATATAGGCCGCGTGCTCGAAGTGGCCCGCAGTGCCCGCATCCGCGACGGCAAGCTCGCACGGATCGATAAAGCGCCCGACAGCATCTTGGGTTTTTCGGCCTCCATGGTGCCCTTCCTCGAACACGACGATACCAATCGCGCCCTGATGGGCATCAATATGATGCGCCAGTGGACGAGCGCAGCCGATGCAGCGGCACCGATTCACTCCACGGGCTGGTTCCGCCAGCAGTACGACCAGCGCTTGGCCTCCAAGGGCAACAAACCCGAGCCGGCCCTAGTGCAGACGGGGTACGAGCCCGAGGCCCCCGATTTTTGGGGTGGCTACAATCTGCTGACCGCCTTCATCTTATGGGACGGGGACACGTTTGAGGATGGCTTGGTCATCAGTGAGTCGGCTGCGGCGCGGATGGATTTTCCCGCCGCAGTGGGAGTGGGCGACCGCATCTGCAACCGCCACGGTGCCAAAGGGGTGGTGACCCGCATCCTGCCCGACGCCGACATGCCGCAGTTGCCCGACGGTGCGCCGGTGGAACTCATCTTCAGTCCCACCAGTATGGTCTCGCGGCTCAATTTCGGCCAGCAGCGCGAGGCGGTCATGGGCCGCCTCGCCCAAGCCACAGGGCACCCGGCGGTGGTGCCGCCTTTCCAAGCACCCAGCGAAGAGATGTTGAAAGCGCGTCTGGCTGCGGCGGGACTGCCCCGAGACGGCATGGAGCAACTGACCCTCAAAGGCGAAAAGCTGCCCTATCGCAGCACCGTGGGTTGGGTGTACTGGGGCCGCTTGGCCCACACCGCGGCTGAGCGCCTCGAAACCGCAGTGGCCGGGGCCGGCGGACCGGAGATCGACATGATGGCCTACAGTGCTTTGCGCGAGGCCGGAGCTATGGCCAATATCCACGCTTTGTTCAACGCGGCCGCAGCCGAGCGGCCCGACGCCCATGCGCTGGCCCAGTGCTTGACCGCCGGCCCAATATCCCCGTCTTCCCCACCGTCCCCGCGCTTTGCCTTGTTGCAGCAGCTATTGGGTATAGCCGGGATACGGACCGAGTTAGCGAGTGCGGAGCTGCGCTTCTCCTTTGCCGAGCCCGAGGGGTTGACCCTAGCCCGGCCAGTCCCGCACCCGTGGGCCCCGGGACGCCAAGTCGAGACGGTGGGTTTGCCCGCGGGGACTGAGTTCGACCCAATCCGAGGCTGCTTCGAGGATTTGGTCGAAGCCAATACGCGCTTGCAGCGCGTCGTTGACAGCGAGGCCCCCGAGGCCTTGGTCGGACCGGCAATGGCCCAGGTGGCCCAGCGGGTGGAGGATTTTTTCACCGCGTTGTTGCGCCCGGACCACCTCCACTTCCGGGCCAGACCGCTGTTTAGCGGCCGGGCCGCGCTTGTCTCGGGTTTTGAGTTAAATCTCGACCAAGTGGGCCTGCCCGAGGAAATGGCTTGGGCTCTGTTCGCGCCTCAGGTAGAGCGGGAGATGGGGCGCGCCGAGGAAGTAGTGCGGCGTTCGGCCCAAGCGGCTGAGGTTCTGGACGCGATCATGGCCCGCTCGTGGGTGCTGCTGTACAGCGCCCAGCGGGTGCTGGTTGACGAAGGCCCGATGTTCCACGTGCCGCCCACTGCGGTGGTGGCCTTTCGTCCGCAGCGTTTGGCCGGGGCCGCCGTGCGCGTCCATCCGCGCGTCTGCCGACTGATGGAGCTGGATTTTGACGGCGACCACATCGAGGTGTTTTTGCCCCTCACTGAGGAAGCCCAAGCCGAAGCCGGGACCGCGCTGTCGGTGGCCGGACACATACAGCGCGATGCGGATGTCTGGCGCTACGTAGCCGACAACTACCACGGCATGATATGGGGCTTGGCGCGGCTGTGCCGCACGGAGGAGGGGCGCGCTGAAGTGGAGGGGCTGACCGGAGTGGCCGTGGATGGCAGCCGCCTGTTCACCAAGCGCGATCTCAACCGCTTGCTAGCTCAGGTGCTACAGCGCGAGGGTTTGGAGCGAGCACTGGAGGTACTCGACCGGATGACGCGGCGCGGCTTTGAGGTCTGCAAGCAGTCGGGGGCCTCCTTCAACCCCTTCCTCGGTTCGGGCAAGGAGTGGCCTGAGCAACCCAAAGAGGTCAATTGGGACGAGTGGCAAATGTACAGCGACGAGTTGGTGGCGGCTTTTTACCAGCAGGCCGATTTCGACGACAACGACTTGGGGCCCCTCGCCTTGTTGACGCTGTCCGGGGCGCGGGGCAACCAACAGCAGTTGATCCAATACGTGGGCGGCGGGCTGATCTATCGGGAAGATGGCGGTCTATTCGCCCAGCGCGGTTGTCGGCGCGACGGCCTGTCGGTAGAAGAGACCAAGGTGCGGGCACCGCGTGCCCTATGGGGTCTGGCCGCGACCAACCAGCGCTGGACCGAGGTGCGGGAAGCGGCCCAACAGCCCGGCCGTGCCGATTATCACGTTTTGGGCCGGGCCGCTAGGGCTGTGCAGCCGGGCGTAGTCTTTGCTAGGGCGGCCGAGCGCGGCGAAATTGAGCCGCTGACCAGCCTATCCAGCCGGCTTTTTGTGGGCCTGACGGCGGACTAATTCTTATTGCACCACTTCTTCTTCACCCAGATGCTCGCGGAGCCACGCTCTCAGCGGCACGTCTTCCTCTTTTGGCGAAGTGTACCCGTGCCCGCCGCTCGGGCCGGCACCCAGTAGCTGCCGCCGGATTGGATCGCAGCGGTCCATCAGGTGCTCCACCGTCATGTCATCGCGCGGCCGCAACCAGCGGTAGCTATAGCCGTAAAACAGTGCCTTGCGCGCGTCGGGCGAGAAGTTGTGGCCGGCGGCATGCCAGATCCGCCGGTCGAAAAACACCGCGTCGCCTGCCGCCACCCGGATCGGCACTGCGCCCGCTGGGTCCAAGTCCTCGTCCGCCGGCATTTCCAGTTCGTTTTTCAGGTGCGAGCCGGGTACGGCGTGGAAGTTGCCGCGGTTGGTCTGGGTGCAGTCCGTGAGAAAATACGCCACCTTGAGCGAGACCCTAGGCCGGGGCTGAGTCTCCAAGTCGATGTTGAGCCGCCCGCTGTCTTGGTGCCAGCCCAGCCGCTGGCGTTTGGGTGCGACGCCGTCTAAAGGCGGAGTAACGATCAAATGCGAGTGGTAGAGCTGAATGTGCCAGCCCAAAATCCCGAAGACTTTGGCGAACGTCTTTGGCCAGTCGAGCAATTCCAGAAAGAGCTCATCTTTGCCGATAAAGTCGAACAAGTTGTGCATCTGGTGCTTTTCTAGCCCCTTTTGCAGCCGGTATTCGGCATCGAGGCGATCGACGACGGGGATGAGCTTATCTACCAAATCGAGAGGCAGCACATCGCGGACGACGAAGAACCCGTCCTCGGCAAATCGGCGGCGCTCCTCCGCGGTCAAGGTGTGTTGCAGGCAGGTTGAATCCACGATGTCAGTCCCTTCTCACGAGTTATTTTTAATGGCCGGGTAAGCGCCGCACCACTCCCGGCACCACTGGCTCGCCCCTGTGGGCGCTCGCCACGGCCGCAAAGCACAATGCCAAGCTCGCGAGATTGGCGCGGGCGCTGTTGCTAGGTTCGCGGCCCTCCTCGACGGCGCAGAGCAGTTCGCCCATGGTCCCGTGAAACCCCTGCTCAAACCACGTCCCCCCAAGCTGCGGCCGGGCCACGCCCGCTGCGGTATATAGCGCGACTTCCTGCGCTGTCAGATCTACGCCGCTGGCCTCTATGGTGCCCTCCGTGCCGACTAGATAGGTGCGGTCCTGTTGGCCTTGGCGGGTGTTGCCGTTGAGAAAGATCGCCGCCTGCGCCCCCGCGCACTCAATCGCCGCTTGGGCCAAAAGCGGCGGTTTGGCCTCTTGGCCGGCTGCGCGTCGGGCTGAAGCGTGGACCCTTTGCGGTGTCTCGCTGCCTAACAGCACCACCGCCATATCGAACCAGTGCATCCCAAAGTCGTAGAGCACCAGATCTTCCACTGCGTCAAAAGCGGAGCCGGCGATCCAGTTGTGGTCCCAATGCACGGCGAACTCGACGCTCTGCACTTGGCCGACCAAGCCAGCGGCCACAGCGTGGCGCATGTAGCTAAAATGTGGTGCCCAACGGCCATTCTGGTTGACGGCCAGTTGTACGCCGCGCCGCTCAGCCTGTGCAATGAGTGCCTCGCCTACATCCAAGTCGAGTACAAAAGGCTTCTGGCTCAGGACGTGTTTACCAGCGTCAATGGCCGCTTTGAGGATTGGCACCCGCTCCTTCGGGTGGGGCGTAATGTCCACCACTTCGATGTCGTCGCGGGCGAGCAGCTCCCGATAGTCGAGGTATGTGTCGGCCGCCGGATAGAATTCCCGCCGCCGCTGCTCGACGCGCCCCCGATCGCGGCTGCACAGGGCTGCGATCTCATAGCCGGCGTTTTTATAGGCGCGCAAGTGCATCTCGGAGATGCCGCCGCAGCCAATCAGGCCGATCTGCGGACGATAGGTCCCCGGATCGCACGGCTGGTAGGGCAAATCCGGTGCTTCCACTGCGGCCTCCGACCCGGTCTTGCCCCGGCCATAGCCGCTGTCTTGGTTTTCTGCCACGAGCTATTGAATCAGGGGTAACGTGCGCTTTTGCACGGCACTCTGATGGGCGGTATCGACGATTTGTTGGCCGATGCGACACAGGGCCGGCGAGAGCGGTCCCTCGATGGGTTGGCCCTCTTCGATGCAGTGAATCACGTACTGAACGGGATTCTGGAAAGGCGGTTCGAGTACATCTACCGGCCGCTCCTCAGCCGCTGGCTGCGCTCGCGTCTGTACGCGGATTACCGCCTCGTAGTCGTAGGAGCTAATCGTGCCCTCGCTGCCGACGATGACGAAACCGCACTTGGGCTGGGGTTGCAGGGTCCAGGGGTCGGTAAAGGTGCCCCAGCGCGTCTCGAATTTCGACAGACCCTGCTCGTAGCGCGCCACCGCAATGCAGTGCTCATCTACTTCGAGTCCTTGGGGCTGATCTACGGTGGCCGTCACCTCAATGGGTGCCCGGCCGTCCATGTACCAAGTGCCCAATGTGGTGCCGTAGCCGAGGTAGTCCAGCAGGGAGCCACCGCCCGCCGCCTTTTTGTAAAACCAATTCGTGGGCTTTTCGCGCTCGACGACATCGGCTGTGCGCTCCACTTTGTCGGCGAGGTGCCACAGCGGCCCGCGGTTGCCGTCGTAGTAGTGGACCTCGATCACCTCGCCTATTTCGCCTGCGGCGATGAGCCGTTGCGCCGTGCGGTGCGGCGGATACCAAGTTAGCGGCCAGTTGATCGCCAACACTTTGCCCGTACCCGCCATGGCCTGCTGCATCCGGTCCGCCTCGGCGAGGGTGGCGGCGAAGGGTTTTTCCATGATGATGTGTACGCCGAAAGGCGCGACCTTTTCGGTCCACTCCCCGTGTTCGGCCGTGGCCGGGCAGAGGAGGACGAGGTCCGGCCGGGTCTTTTCCAAACACGCCCGATAGTCCCTGAAAACCCGGTCGGCTGGAATGGCGAAATCCTCGCACGCCTGCTCCATGCGCTCGGGCTGCTCGTCGCAAATGCCGACGATCTCGACGTCTGCGTGCTCAAAGGCCATGCGCAAGTTGTCGCCTATATGTAAATGGTCGAAGTTGATTCCGGCGATTTTCCACTTGCTCATTGTCTAGCTCGCAAGCTGTGCCCAGGCGGTTACATGGGGCGGCAGGGCGAACGGGCGTTTCGCCGTCACCACTTCTCGCCGAACCCGCTCGGCGAGGGTTTCCACATCGACCTCTTCCGCCGTCGCAATCCCGTACTCTTCTATGAGCGGGAGCATGCTGCGAAAGCTGTTGGCAACGAATTGGTACCCGGCCCACGACTCTGGACCGCCGACCGGGGACTCGAAGTGCATGTAAGGCTCGGGCAAACCAGCCTCGACAAAAGCGCGATACAGGCCAAAGCCCATGTCGCTGTGCGCCCCGGAACGCTCGAACACGCCGAGAGCCCAATCGATCAGCTTGTTCGCGAGGGGCGTCTCTGGATGATACATCTGTCGATAGGGAGTGAAATCAGCCTCCTGAAAGGCCGCGATCCCCCCCGGGCGCAGGCGGGTCGCTAGCTGTTTCAGGGCGTCTGCGGGATCGGCCATATACATGAGAACCAGGCGGCCGCTCAGGGCGTCAAAGTCGTTTCCGAGGTCTAGGGTCCGGGCGTCCCCGGCGATGAATTCGACGTTGGTAAACCCCGCTTCCTGCGCCCGTGCCTGCGCCGTTGCGAGAATCGCCGGATTTACATCCACGCCCACGACGGCCCCTGCTGGACCGACCAGCTCGGCGACTGTCAGGGCCACATCCCCGGCACCGCTGCCAATATCGAGCACTTTCATCCCGCTGCTGAGGCCCGCTTCTTTGAGAAAGCGCCGCGTCACAGCGTCGTATAGTTGCGACTGCTGAATCAGGCGCTCCTCCTCTCCCTCGGTGCGTCCCATCGTATATGTCGCATCGTTTCTCGACTCGTTCATGGAATTCAATCCTCCTTTTGGCTAGCTTTTTTGGTTCGACAATCCACGCGGACTACTCAGCGAAAACGCCCAGTTTGTCCGCAGAGCGCGCAAGTGCGCTAAGAATAACTCGGTATTCAAGATATTTTCAAGCCGCAAGTCAAACGCCCTAGGCTCTCTGGCCACAATGAGTGGGCCGCCCACTCCATCTGGCTTGTCCCCGGCCGCCAATCGCACAATAATTAGGCGCGATTCCAACAGGGGGTACAACTATGCGCTTGGGCGTGGGATTCTGGAGCGGCGTCAACCCCGGCAACATCGACAACACCTTGCAGCGCCTAGCCCGGATAGGCGTCAAAGGGATCGGCCATATCGCCGCGCACAACTGGCACCCGGAACAATGGATCCACCCCGGCAACCGAGGGCCGCTCAATGCGCCCGCACAACTGCGCCGCCTACTCGACGATGTGGCCTCGCCGCGGCTCAAAGTGATCCTCGACCCGGTCAATATGACCACTCACCGGACCTATTACAATACCACGGCCTTCCTCAACTATACCTTCGACTTGCTGGGCCCGGACATTGTCGCGGCCCACGCCAAGGATGTGTCCTTGGATATTTCCCACTGGGTGACCAAACTCGACGAAGTGCCCCTAGGGATGGGCCAGCTCGACTACGAGACCTATCTGAAACGCTTGGGCGAACTGGACGAGGACGTGCTGCTGACCATAGAGCACTACCGAGATGTCGGCGTTTCGGGCACGGTCGCCTCGCCGGTGTACGTCAATTACCCCGACGCGGACCGGGAAAATACTCGGGCGCACAATTACATTCACGAACTGGCGCAAAAGGTGGGCGTGGCCATCCATTGAGCACCCGGGTCGCGTGAATCCACCGACACAACACACAGAGCACCCCTCGAAATCCTTCTCGGCGGCTGATAACCCGGGCCGCCCGCCTGCCCCAACCCGGCGAGACGCTGCGCGGGGAGTGCTTCTACCATTCGTCGGGCGGCAAGGGGGCTACCTTGGGCCGCGGTTGCGGCGCGTGTGAATTACCCTACAAAATGGAAGTAGGCGCGGCGCGGGGCGGCCTCACATTCCCCAAAGGTTGATCTCCACCCCGCTGCCCGCCGCCCGCCGAGCGCGGAACACCTTGTCGTCCCAACGCCGCCCCGCGCGTCGGTCGAATATCACCAAGTGCCCCGCCTCGGCCGCACACCGATCCATGTAGTGGGCCGTCTGCTCCACCCCCTCGGCGATGGTCTGCTCCAAACTCTTGTGCAGCACCTTGCACTCGACCACGACCTTGCGCGTGTGCTCGCCCTGCGGCCAGACGATGAGCAGGTCGGTGCGCATCCGACCCAAGCCGTACTCGCGCTCGATGCGCCCGCCGCTGTTGACGAGGCGCTGCAAGAACGCCTGCAACAGCAGTTGCGGACCGGCCTCTTGGTATTGGAACCGCGTTACCCAGTGCTCCGAGTGCTCGCGAAAGAAGGTCTGGAACGCGGCCATCAGCTTGTCCACGTTGAGGCGACCGTCGGCTTCGACGTACCAGGCTGTTTCTTGCGCTAGCTCCTCTTGAGCGACCCACGTTAATTGGCGGGGGACGACCTCGGCGTAGAGGGGATTGGCGATGCGGTACGGCGGGTCTTGCGCCACGAGGCCGAGATCGCGCACGTACTCCACATCGCGGTCGGTGAAGTGGCGTTTCTCGCTGCCGCTCAACAGCGGCTCGACCACGCGCCGGACGCGGTCTTCCTTGAGCTTGTCGGTCAACTGGTCGAGGTGCGTCTCCCGGCGGCGGATGAGTTGCTCGCGGGCATCGCGGATGGCGTCGGCGGTGATCGGGTCGCGCCGGTCGGCGGCCCCATCGCGGAAGCAGGTTTGGTCGGCTAAGGCGTTGACCAGCCACGGCTGGCCTTGGGTTTGGGTCCAGATCATTTCTACGGCCTCGGCGGTGAACGCCTGCCCGGTCGCCTCGGTGTGCTGTTGGAGCAGAGTGTGCACCTCGTCCGGCGAGAAGTCGCCCAAGCGCAGGGAGCGGGCCTTGATGTTGAACGCGCTGCCGCCGGCGATGACGGCGTTGGCCGACTTGGAATGGATGCGATAGTCGCGCACGTCGCGCACTCCGCACAGGAGCACACTCTGCGGAAAGCTCTCTGGTCGGCGGTCGTAGCCGGCCCGCAACTGCCGCAGCACCGCTAGCAGCGTGTCGCCGATGAGCGCGTCGATTTCGTCGATGAGCAGGACCAGCGGCTTGGGGTCAGCCGCCGCCCAGCGGGTCAACGCCTCGCCCAAGGCCCCCGGCCCGTACTCGGCGAGAATGCCGGACCAGACCTTGGGCAAAAACTCGTCGCCCATGGAACGCGCTCGGGACGCAAATTCGCCCAAGATGACCCGCATCGCCGGCTCCACCTCTTCGCGCATGGCTTGGGCCCCCTCGACATTGACGTACACGCAGCGGTAAGTGCCCTCGGCGTTGAGCAGGTCGCGCAGAGCTAACAGGGCCGAGGTCTTGCCCGTCTGCCGGGGGGCGTGCAGGACGAAGTAGCGTTTGGTGCGGATGAGCCAACGAATCTCGGCGAGATCGAGCCGTTCTAACGGCGCGATGCAGTAGTGATCCGCGGCGACGATCGGCCCGGCGGTGTTGAAGAAGCGCATGACGGAAGTCTCCTTTTTCTTTAGATGCGTAGGAGCGATAGCTGGTCGTCCTCTGCTAGTACAAGGCGTACTGAATGGGGGCGGGCTTGCAGCGAAGGGCCGTTAGAAAGCCCGTCCCTTTGTCTCCGCACGAAACCACCTCCACAGCCAGCGCCCCCAAAACGTAGTGGCTAGAGAGGTTCTTTCAGCCTTCCAACACGGTCCCCTCGTCCAACAACCGCGCCATCATTTGAGCGAATTCGGGCGAGCCGTCGTCGTCCCAGTACTCGGTCGCAATGGGCGCGGCGTAGCTATGGGGCATCCCGCCTCGGGTCCAGTCGGGCCGGACCAGGAAATGGCGCGTCGTCAGGGGATCGTATCTATGGTACATCCGCGCTCCATTGGCGAGTTGCGATTTGACGATCCACGGCTTGATCGGTGGCAATTCCCGGTTCTTTAGCCGTTCCAACTCGTCGCGGTCCAGAGTCAGACCCAAGCCCGGCTTTTCCGGCACTCGAATAAGTCCATTAACCGGCTCTAGACGCTCGCGCACCACCTCGTCCTTGAGAATTTCGCTGCTGTCGATAAAGTGAAAGGTGGCCGAGGGAAAGGCCGCCATCATCTGGCAAACCATGGCCCGGGTGATCGTGCCGCCCACGTTTTGCAGCATGAACGGTATATTGCCAGCGGCGAACAGCCCGGCGGCGCGGATGGCCTCGCCAATTTTCTGATGACCGCGCATGTACACATCCCCCGCCCCCATTAGCACCTCGTACGTGGCGTTCAGCGGCGCTTGATGGCGCACGATGGGCAGGGGAATGCGCCGGCGCAAGTCAATCGACGCCAAGGTGTCGCCGGCATCGAGCGAATCTTCAAAGCAGCCGGCAATGGGATATTGGGCCAACCTCGCCAGCAGATCCGGCATGTAGTCATTGGTGCCGCCGCCAGTGAAATCGTAGTGGATCTTGAACCCGGGCGGGGCCACGGCCTGCATGGCCTCGGTCTGGTCGAAGACATTTTCAAAGGGCGACAGGTGGAACTTGAGCCAAGTGTACCCTTGGGCGGCGTAGCGCTCCACGGCCTCGGCCATCTGGCTGGGGGCGCTCGACACGGTCCAACTGCCCACCGGCACCCACGAGCGGTATTTCTGGCCGAAGAGCTTGTACACCGGCACGCCCGCGGCTTGGCCCATTAAATCGTACATGGCCGTGCCCAGCCCGAGGGAGACTTCGTCGCCCATCCACTCGAAGGGGTTGCTGCCTAGGTACTGGTCAATTACCTCCTGCGGCTCGGTGCGGCCGCTCTCGCCTAGGCCGATCAGACCGGTATCGGTGTGGGCCACGTACACCGTGCGCCGGTTCACGCCTTGGTAGTGGCTGACCGGATAGGCGATCCAGTCTTGGTACTCTAGGCTGATTTCGTGTACTTCTATGTCAGTGATTTTCACGACGCCTCCTTATTGTTTGGTCGTCTGCGGCCGGTGGCGCATCCGCGATCGCAGTAGAGTTGCATTTGCAGCGGCAGGGCACCACGCACCTCAAAGGAGGCGCGTTAAAAACCCTAGGTCAGTTTTTGACCGCAAAGAGAATTTTGTAGAGCACTGGGACGAACAGCAAGGTGATCACGGTGGCGAAAAGCAAACCCACCATGATGGCCACCGCCATCGGCTCCCACATCAGCCCGCCGCCCAAATAGAGGGGAATAAGCCCCAGCGTCGTCGTGCAGGTGGTCAGCAAGATAGGGCGAAAACGCTGCTGAGCGGCGGCGACAATCGCTTCTATGGGTTTCTTTCTGGGTTGATTCAGTTCGATTTGTATGCGATCTAAGAGCACGATAGCATTGTTGATAACGATACCGGCCAGCGAGATCAATCCGAGAAAGGCGAAAAAACCAAAAGACGAGCGGAAGATAAGCAATCCGGCGATGACCCCGATCAGGCCGAGAGGAATGGTGCTCAGCACGATAAAGGTCTTGCGGAAGGAGTTGAACTGAACAATCAACAGCGCCAAAATGATAAAGCCGGACAGAGGCAGCTTGGCGATGACCGCGCCTATGGCCTCGCCGCTCTGCTCCGACTCGCCGCCTAGCTCGTAGCGATAGCCCTGCTTCCAAGATTTGCTGTCTTCTTCGAGGTAGGGGATGACCGCGTCGGTGATATCCTGCGCCGTAAAACCACTTTTGGCATCGCAGGTCACGGTCAAAGTACGGTACAGATCGCGCCGTTTGATCTTGGCGAATTGCCACTGGGGCACAATCTGCGCCACTTGTCCTAGGGGCACGTTTTTGCCCGATCCTTGGGCGTAGATGTTGATGCTCTCCAGTTGGCGCACATCGACGTTCTGACTGCTTTCGTTGCGCAGGACAATGGGGATACTCTGATCGCCCTCGCGGAAAGCACCCGCATTGAACCCCGCGAGCCCGACCTGCAACGAAAGGGCGATATCTTGGTTGGTTAGGCCGGCATTCTGGGTCTTGGACTGGTCGATGTCAACGGCGACTTTTTTGATTTTAGGCCCCCAATCGTCGCCGATATTTTGCGTACTGGAGAGTTGGTTGAGTTTTTGCTTGATGCGCTCGGCGAGGCCAAACAGTTCGTTGAGATCCGGCCCTGTTATCCGCACGGCCACATCCGCACCGCCGCCGCCGCCGCCCGCCAACTTTGAAACCCGTATCTCGGCGTCTGGAAAGGAGCGGAAGCAAAAGGCCTCCAGGCGGTCAATTACCCACTGGTTATCGTCGCCCGAACTGGTATTGAGCAGCAGATGGGCATAACCCGAATTGGCTTCACCCGGCTGATAACCTAGGTCGTAGGAGGGCGGTCCCTCGCCGACAAAGGTCGCCCAGTCCGTTACTCCGCGCCGCCGTTGCGTGCTCGCCAAGAGGCTATCTGCAATGTGCGATTCGAGCCGTTCTACCCGAGCGGTAGTAGTCTCGATCTTGGTGCCCAAGGGCAAGTTCAGATCTACTGTCAACAGGTTGCGTTCGCTGTCGGGAAAAAAGATGAACGGCAAAAAACCAAAGCCAAAAAGCGACAAAACAAACAAACCAGCGATGATCGCCGTGAATGAATAGGGACGCTCAAGGGCCTTGAGGAGCAACCCTTTGTATTGGCCGTTGAGGCGGTCAATAACGGTGCTTTGCCCAGCCTGAGATGCCTGCCGTTTCACCCGGATGAAAAACACCGCCAACAAAGTGACCATGGTCAGGGAGAGCAACCAAGAAGAGAGCAAGGCTATGGAAATCACACTGAAAAGCGGCCCCACGATCTCGCCCATGATGGACTCGGCTAGAAAGAAGGACAAGAAGGCAGCTGAAGTGGTCAGCGAAGAGACTAGGAGCGGTACGGCCAGTTCCCGAGCCGATTCGATGGCAGCTCCTTGGGCGTCGGTGCCCTTTTCCATCTTGACCACAATCGCTTCGGACACCACGATGGCATTATCCACCAACATGCCCAGTGCCATGATCAGCGCTGCCAGCGACACCTGGTTGAGACCGATATCGAGCACACCCATGATGAAAAGGGTCGCGACAATGGTCATGGGAATGAGGCTAGCCACCACTAGACCGGTGCGCAGCCCCAAAAAAAGCAGCATGGACAACAGCACAATGGCGACGCTTTGCAAGAGATTGTTGGTGAAGTTGGCGACCGATTTCTCTACCTCAAAATCTTGGGAGGCCACTCTGTTGAAGGTTATCCCCAAAGGCAACCGCGCTTGATGGAGGGCTACTAGTTGGTCGATCTCCTTACCCAACTTGATGATATTGGCCCCTTCGCTGAGTGCCACCGAGAGCGACAGCCCCGGCTGACCGTTGATTTTAACTAGGCGCTGTTGAGGTGTTTCATAGGCTCGCACGATGCGGGTTATATCGCCGAGGGACACGCTTCCGCCCTTGCCCACCGCGATCAACGTCCTCCCCAGATCTTCCAGATCGGCGTAACTGCCGGTCGGTTCGAGCACTAGGCGTTCATCCTCTAGGCTGACCTCACCGCCGGAAAAAACGATATTGGTACTGGCGATGCTGTTCTTGATCTTTTGGGCCGAAAGGCCCAGTTCGGCCAGCCGGGCGTCGTTGAATTGCAGGTAGATCCGCTCCTCTTGGATGCCACTTATTTTTATCGCGGCAGCGTCGGGTAGCTTGATCAGGTCGTCGCGCAGGTCTTGGGCGTAAGTCTCAAGTTCGGCAAAGGTGAAACCATCTCCTGTCAGGCCGATCACAATGCCGTACACCACTCCGATCCCATCGTCCTTGACCTCGGGGCCATAGATGCCTTCGGGCAAGTCCGAGCGGATGGCCTCAATTTTGCGGCGCAATCGGTCCCATACAGTCTGGAGTTCGTCCGGCGGTACTTCCTGTTTGAGTTCTACCGAAACTATCGACAGCCCAGTCCGCGACTCACTGGTGACGGTTTTCAGTTCGGGCAATTCTTGCGCGACTTCTTCGATCTTGCTGGTGATCAGGGCTTCGACTCGCTCGGGACCAGCACCGGGGAAGCTAGCCACCACCGAGGCGACGCGGATGGTGTACGGGGGCATACTGTCGCGCGGCATCGTCTGATAGCCGGCCAAGCCCAGCAGCACAACGACGAGCAAGACCACGATGGTGACGCGGTTGTTTTCTAAGACGATTTGGGTGAGGTTCATAGTATAGTTTCTGCTCAGGGCCGGGCGCGTCTCACTCTTCCAAAAGTCGCACCTTCATCCCATTTAAGAGCGAGCTGAGTCCCGCTGTCGCGACCAACTCCCGCTCGGCGAGCCCTTCTTCCACAACAAAACCGTCTGCCAGCAGTTTGCCGATGCGGATCGGCCGGCGGTGGACGGTGCCTATGCCCTTGGCGACCCCGTCTATGACAAAGACATATTGGCCTTTGGCGTCTTCCCCTACTGCTTTGACGGGCACTACGAGCGGGTCCGATGGCCCAGCGGTGCCAAAGCGAAATTCCACTTCGCCGGCCATCCCGGGCCGGATGGCGGGAGCGGGGGCGTCGAGTCGCACTATGACCGGATACGTGCTGGAAGCGTCGAGTGCGTAGGATATTTCGCGCACCCGAGCCGCAAAATCTAGTCCGCGCAGGGCTGAAAAACGCACGCGCACCGGTTCTCCGGTCTGGATTTGGGCGATATAGCCCTCGGGCACCCCTACCCCCATTTCGATGTCCTCACCCGCGCTCAACTCCACCAAGGGCGCACCGGCTTGGATCACTTCGTTGACCTCGTTGTGGATCGCGGTGACTATGCCGGCCACAGGGGCGTATATCTCATTGTATCCTAGTTGGCGCTCCTGCAAATCCAAACTCTTGTGGGCCGATTCGTAACTAGACGTGGCCGAGGCAAAGCCGTTTTTAGCCTGTTCGTATTCGGCGAGGGAGACATTGTTGGCTTGGTAGAGCTGCCGCACGCGAATGAGCCTAGACTGGGCATTGGCCTTTTGCACTCGGGCGTTTTCTAGCGCTGCCTTGGCTCGTTGATGCGCAAGGACTGCATCGCGGTTGTCGAGCGTGGCAATGCGCTGACCTGCTTTGACTCGATCGCCCACCTTTACGCCGATCGATTCGATGAGTCCACCTGTTCTAAAGCTGAGTTTAGCTTCGATGCCAGCTTTGGCGGTACCGGCAAAACGCTGGCTCTGGACGGTGCTGGCAGGACGGACTGCGGCGTATTTTACCGGGCGAATGGGTTCGGCGACCTGCGGTTCGGAGCCGCAGCCAACCCCTACGCCCATCGCTATCAGATGGGCCATGACGAAATTCCGTTTTGGCATGATACCTCGCTTCACGGTGCATTTTTTCTTTTAGAGAAGAAGGCCGTCAAACGCCCGACAAAGGCTTTCTGCTCCTCTGAAGTCATGAACATGGTGTAGGCCCCGATGCTGTTTTCCAACTGCAGATAGCTGACCAAGTATTCATAAACGGCCCCGGCCTCGGCTTGGCGGGCGGAAAGGGCGGCTCGTTGGGCATCCACCAGTTGGGTGATTTCGAGTTGGCCTTTTTGGTAGGCATCCTGCACTAGTTCAAAGTTCTTTTGAGCGCTTGTCGCTGCGACCTCGGCAAAGTGTATGTTGGTGCGCCTAGACACCAAGTTGGTCATCCGAATCTGCACGGCTTGGGAGAGTATATGGCGCAAATTCTCCTCCTGGAGACGGAGTTGCTGCTGCTGGATCGCGGTCTGATCGATGGCGATCTTGCGCTGATTGCCCTGAAAGAGAGGGTAGGAGAAGTTGAGCGCCAAGTTCCAAGTGGCGTCGAGGGGTGCAGAGGAGGCCGGCGGCATCCCCTTGCCGGCGCGCCAGAATGTGTAGTCAGCCTGCCCCCGCAAAGCCACTGTAGGCAGGTAGTACCGCCGGCGGTTCATCTCCTGCTGGCGGTTGGCTGCTTTCATATTGGCCGCTAGCTGTTTGAGCGAAGGCATGTTTTTGAGAGCCTCTTCAACGAAAAAGTCGGTCAGGATCTCTACAGTGCTGGTGCGATCAATCAGGAGGCCAATGCGGGTCGGGTCGAAACGACCAAAGAGATCGTCGGAAAGCCGGGCATCCTCCACCTCGAACTCCTCACCGATATCCGCTTGGTGGAGCAATCGGTTGAGTTGCACTTTGGCTAGGTAGAGGTTGTTGAAGGCCTCAATCGAGGCTTGGGTAGCCCGGGCCACCTCGCTCTCCCAGCGGAATACGTCGGCGACGCCAGCATAGCCAACGGCATTGCGGGTACGGGCGATCTTCAAGTTGCGGCGCGAGGCCTCGAGATTCTCCTCCTCGATGCGCACTCCAGTCTTGGCCAGCAGGATATCGAAATAGGCCGTCGCTAGATTCAGCACTACGTCTAGCGCCACGAGGTCGGCTTGGTGGCGGGCGGCCTCGGCGAGGTACTGTTGGATTTTGATGTTGGCGAAGACCTGCTCGGAAAACAGTACCTGCTGCACGGTCCCCGTACCCGCGCCGGTGCGCTCGGGCTGCTGGCCCAAGGCGCGCTCGGCGACCTCCGAGTCAACCTGCAATAGAGTTGCCGCGGCCTCTACGGTGGGCAAGAGGGACGACTTGGCTCGGCGCACATCTTGGTCGGCCAAATCGACGTTGTGCCTTTCGATGCGGAGGTCGAGGTTGTTCTGCAAGCCCTCGGCGATGATCTCTCGTAAGCTCAAGCGTCGATCGGTAACGGGTTCGTCGGCTTTGAGGAAGCGAGCAGAAAACAGCGTTGCAAAAGAGAGGTCGAGACCGATCCGTCGGACCGTTGTAGCATTTAGTACCCATTGCTCGTCGAGATTGCGCCGCACGGGTATCGACGCCAGCTCCTCTCCCAGCACAACCCCTTCGACGATTAGGGCTAGGTTGCGTAAAATCTGGTCTCGGCCGTTCTCGTCGCCGATGCAGGCCATCATCCCCACATCTACATAAGGCCGGCTCATGGCAAAGGAAGGCAGCTTGCGCTCGGCAAGGGCCTCAGCCAGCAGGGCGACCTCTGCGGGTGAACGCTCGAAGACCAGCGCCAGATAGACCGCATCGACCGCGTCGCTCAGCACCGGGAGGGACGCTTCCGCATCCCAAAAAACCACCTCTACTTGGCTCCCGTAAGGCGCTGCGAGGCGGTCAAAGAAGCCCTCAAAATCCAGCGTACCTTTCAAGTTTTCACTGGTGATGACGGCCAGATGCGAAAAGGGATGGATGCGGTAGAGTGCCGCCAAGTCCTTGTGGATTGGGTGGGTACTGAGAACGTAAGTAAAATTGCGCACCCCGGAGACGCCGGGCTCGACGAGGGGCATCTGCTGTAACTCCACGTCTAGCACCCCCACGGCGATCGTTGGTTTGGGCAGGTTGCCTTGGGCAGCCAGCATCGCAGTACTGGCCGGCCCGGCGGCAATGATCAGATCGACCATTGGGTCGTTGGCTAGGGACAGATAGTCTTCGTGGTCGGGGGAGAAACGCAAATGCTCAGGGAGGAAATGGACCGACTTATTGACCCCTAGCACCTTGTGGATTTCCTCTTGCAGAGGGGCTAGCTCACGCTCTGCACTGGTTGTCTCGGCCTCAAAATCGAGCAATAGGCCGATGTAGAGGTCGCTCTTTTCGATTTGGGCGTACGTCGGCAGCACTAGGCCCACAACCAGAACGGCGGATATAGCTATTCCCAGCATTGAGTGGTCCACTCCAATGGGATTGAGCAAAGGGAACTGACCGTCAATGAACGAAAAATTCTACCGGCGGTACTGCAAATAGATTTCCACGTGTTCGACCTGCAGAGGCACCCGCAGTCGCGCATCCCGCTCTAGCAGCCGCAGCCGAACTTGGTGGACGCCGCGCCCCACCTGTGCCGCGGTCAAGCACCAGCAAAGCCAAGCGTTTTCCGACACATCGCTCGGATCGGCCGCATCTTCAGCCGCAGCATCGCGCACCATCGGCGTCCCCAACGCGACCCCGTCCAACATCGCTTCGATCCGATCGGCGGGCGACCAATGGGCCATTTCGATCTGCAACTCGGCGGCAGCCAACGGCCCCTCGGTCTCGACCTCGTCGGCGACGCGGACGTGGAAAATCGGCCCACTGTCCGTTAGGGTGGGATACAGCACTACCGGAACTTCGCCGTACAGGCGGTCGTCGCGCTCGGCATCCACTCGGTTCCCGGTCTTGGGGCCAATGCTGCGGTGCAGGGCGGTGTACACTTTGTCCAAGCCGGCCAGCGTTTTTGCCGACCCCATAGTAGTAAGCAACGGTCGGTGCGTCTGGGCGTGGCCGTGCCAGTTGAAGACATACACGCCATCCGCCCCGCGCATTAGCTGGTCTTGGGCCAAGCCGCGGAACCAATCCACCCGCCACGCCCCGTGGGGCCGCGGCCGCCGCGCCTGTTGCCGCCCGTCCGAGTCAAAGCCAGCGTAGAAACGCGCGCCATGGGGCCGGCACAACTCGACAAAACGCTCGACCTCGGCCCCTTGGTCGGTCCCGGAATTGCCGCCGCTGATAACCATATCGCACAAGCCATCCCGCACCCAAGTCTCCACATCGTAGCCAATGCGGCGGCAGGCTTCAAAGGTCGTGGCCACCCGCACGGCCACGTGAAAGGGCCGCCCCCGCTCCTCGGCGATCTGATCGGTCTGCGCTCGCACGGCCCGCATGAGATCGGTCAAAACGTAGCGCAAGCGGTACGCATCGTCGGCTGGCAGGTGAAAGGCGTGCCGCTGCCAATCCAATTCGACGCCGTCCCAATTGGCCAAGCGGCAGGCTTCGACGACGCGCTGCAAGATGTACGCCCGCACTTGGGGAATGGCCATATTCCACGAAGTTGAGGCCCAGCCCGGGGCCTGTTCCTCGCCCAAAAGCCATTCGGGGTGCTGTTGCCGCAGCGGCGTTAGCTCGGCCCGTTGCAAGCCGCCCAGATCCCCCGGGCGCAAGTCCCAGAAGTGGTTGTCGTTCATGCGCAGCGACGGCAGCACTGCCATGCCCAGTTCGCGCCCGCGCTGCACCAGCACCCCGTACAGATCGTCCCCCCGCTCGAAAAAGGCGCGGATGTTTTCGGTGTGGCGCATAGTCTGCACTGAATCGTAGCGCCGCTCGGTCGATGCTCCTACCACATCCAATTGCTGCGACGGCCAAGGCACTTCGTGGACGCCCACGCACCAGCACAAAGCCCCCACCTGCGTATCGGCCAACGGCGCGTACACCTTGTCGAGGAACTGGGCCAGCGATTGGGGGTACTCGCTGTAGCCGTGGGGCGCACCGTCCCAGTTGTATAGGATGCCGTAGTTGGGCGCGGCCGTTTGCTCTGCCATAGTTTTCTCTAGCGCGTTAAGTTGGTCCGCTAGGCTGCGTTGCATAGTTTATCAGGGCAATTCACGGGAAACCTAACTAAGAGAGGGCTATCACACCATGAACTACTACGTCTATGTGCCGATCTCGACGGATAACCAATTGCTAGTCTTTTCCATGGATGCCGACTCGGGCCAACTCGAACTCAAACACCAGCTCACCCTGAGCAAAAACGGCTTTGCGGTTACCGCCGATCCAAAGCGCCAATACCTGTACGTCGGCTTGCGAGACGGCGACTCCCACGCCATTGGCAGCTATGCCATCAATCCAGCCACCGGAGCTTTGACGCCTATCGGCGAAGTGTCGGTTGCGGCCATGCCCTGCTATCTATCCACCGACCGCACGGGTCGCTTCCTCTTGGCGGCCTATTACGTCGGCGGCATGGCCACGGTCCACGCCATCGGCGGCGAGGGCGCTTTGCAGGACCCGGCTGTCGATACGTACGAGACCGAGCGTTTCGCCCACTACATTGCCACCGACCCTTCCAACCGCTACGCCTTTGTGCCCCACGTCGAATCGGCCAATTCGATCTACCAATTCCTCTTTGACGCCGATACCGGCAAACTAAGCCCCAACCCGGCCGGACCCATTCTGGCCTGCGGACCGGGCGAAGGCCCGCGCCACTTGGCGTTCCACCCCACCCTCGACGTGGTGTACGCGGATAACGAGCAAGGCTCCAGCGTCACCGTGTACCGCTTCGACACCGACCAAGGTACGCTGCACGCGGTGCAGACCGTATCGACCCTGCCCGAAGAAGGTTTCGCTGGCCGCGAAGCCAATAGCAACGCCCAACTCCACATCCACCCCTCTGGCAAGTCGATCTACGCCTCCAACCGAGGCCACGACAGCATCGCGATGTTCGCCATTGATCCAGACATCGGCCTGATTCGCTCGCTGGGGCAGCACCCCGGCGAGGCCACCCCGCGCCCCTTTGCCATTGAACCCGAAGGCAAGTTCATGTACGGCGGCGGCGACGGTTCCACGCGGCTGGTCTCCTATCGCATTGACGAGATCGGCCGCCTCGAACCTTCTGGTGCGCCCTGCGAACTAGGCGGTAGCGCCTGCTGGGTGTATCCGCTGCGAGTGGGTTAAAGGATTCGTCCGGAAAGGTCAGAGCCAAGACAATGTTAGATAATTTACATAAATCGTTGAAAAACAATAAGTTATTCCCCCCCCGAAAAATTCGGTCCCGAGTTTCGGCGCTTGCTCTCTTGCTCATGCTGTTGGCATCCGCTGGCTGCATGTACATCAGCATCGTCCCCGACAGGGAGGAAGCGGATCGCATCGAGTTCCTACCTACGCTTGGTGCGCCAACCGGAGTCGCCGTTAGTGCTTCCAACAGACGAATTACCGTGGCTTGGAGCGCGGTCCCCGGCGCGACGAGTTACGCGATCGCCGTCAGGCTGAAAAACGAACTCGTCTCCAGATGGCGCGAATACACGACGCCCTCCTCGCCCTACACCATCGCGGATATGTGGGCGATGAGCGGGAGGCAGTATGAGGTTCGGGTTGCCGCTGTCAACGCCCACGGGCAATCCGAGTGGTCAGGTGTCGTCCCAATAACAGCCCCCGAGCTCCAAGCGGCCCCTGCCGCCGCGATTGCAAGGAACCTGCCCCCGTATTTGGTGGGACGAACCATACATCTGAACTTGCATAGCCAGCGTCCATTTACGAACCGGTCGGCGTGGCGTTGGTCTATTTGCAATGCCGACGGGTCCGGGTGCAAGCTGTTGCCGAGGCGTCAACATCAACCGACTTGGGAGTACTTTATGACGCCCGAAATGCAAGGAAAGCGCGTGTCGGTTCAGACAGACTATGACAAAGATGGCGTGTCGTACTCCGCGACAGCGGTGTTGGGCGTCGTCGGTGCGGCCAGTGCGGCCAAGGATATCACGTTCAGGACGCACTTGTATGATCTGCACTCGGCGGCGGTCGGTCTCCGATGGGATAGCGCGGGCGGCGGAGCTATCGCGCCGTTGTACAACGACTTGCTCGCCGCAACGCCGTGGGGACGGCTCGCTCTGGTGCGCCCAAACGGAGAGGTGGAGTATCTCGAGGAGAAAGTTCCGATGAATGAGACGGAACTCCAAGCACACCCGGACAAAGCAAATTTCCGCTTGGGTCGGTCTCGAGTGGCCGACATTTTGTTGAAACGGCATTCGGCGGGGCGTTATGAGCTGTTTGTGACGCATCACTATTTCACCGGCGAGTGCATCCGGTTCAGGTTGTCGTCTGCGACGCTTCTGCAACAAGGAGCGAGCGTTTCGGTAGCGTCGGCGTGGAGAACGATATTCGATGCGGAGCCTTGCCTGATTTCCGCATCAGAGCGAGCGGGAGGAAGGATGTTGACGGACGGGCCCGATCACTTGCTGGTCGTTATAGGAGATCATGGTTATAGGAGCCACGCTCAAGCCTCAGACTCGCACTTGGGCAAGCTCGTCCGCATCGAAATCGAGACTGGCACCGCGGAGACGCTGGCCTTCGGCCTTCGCAATCCGCAAGGGCTGGCACGGGACGAGGACGGCAACTTGTGGGAAACCGAGCACGGACCGCAGGGCGGCGATGAACTCAACTTGCTGGCACCGGGCGGCAATTACGGTTGGCCTTTGGTCACTTATGGCGTCGGGTATGGAAAAACTATCAACGTGTCCAGGGTCGAACATTTGGGCCAACACGATGGCTTCATAAAGCCCGTTTTCGCTTGGGTGCCGTCAATCGGCATTTCCAGCATCGCCGTAAATGACGAGCGCTTGTTTCCCCTGTGGAGAGACGATCTGCTGATCGGTTCGCTTAAAGGCCACTCGCTCTTTCGAGTCCGCCGCGCCGGCGTGGATGTGCAATACGTCGAGCCTATTGAAGTTGGCTACCGGATGCGGGATCTCGCGCAAATGCCGGACAGGCGCATCGCTCTGTTGGCCGATGGTGGAAGGGTCCATTTCCTGAGCCGATCGGATACGGTGTCCGCGGCCACAGGTGCTCAGCTATACGGGACGCATTGCAGCAGTTGTCACAGCCTGAATGTCGAGGAGCACGGCATTGGTCCGCATCTGGTCGGGGTGCTGGGTCGGCGCATAGGCTCGGTCAGCGGCTACCTGTTCTCAGACGCACTCAGCGCGCTGGACATGGCGTGGACGCCGACCCGCTTGGAACGGTTCCTCGCTCATCCCAAGCAGTTTGCCCTGGGCACATCCAAGTCGTCGTTGCACATCACCCAAGTGGAAGCCCGCGCCATCGCGGACTTCATCGGGGACGATTGACCTTATAGAAATCTCTAAGGGACGCGACAGTAAACGAGGGCACTATCGCGGTAGATCCGTGACTAAAACCCATAAGCGAAAGTTATAGATAGATTATGGATCGGGATTCTCAAGTCAGTCAATTCCACTACGACTGCACGAATATCCACATCGATTACGATAAATCTAGGGAACTCCCCAGTGAAATTGTCGACAGGTGGATGAGTGTGCTACTGTCTGAGATCGACAAAGACGAGATCGATCGCGTTCTCGACCTAGGGTGTGGCACCGGAAGATTCACCAAGCCCTTAGCCGAGAACTTCGATGCTTTTGTACACGGGGTTGACCCCTCGGCCAAGATGCTACAGGTGGCCATGGACAACTATCAGGGTTTGGCTTGCGACTTTGTACAGGGATCAACCGATGAAATACCGTTGGATGATAGTGCCATTGATATGGTATTCATGTCCATGGTCTACCATCACGTCCAGGATAAGGGAAAGGCTATCGATGAAGTTAGAAGGGTGCTAAAGCGATCGGGTAAATTTTGCATCCGCAACTCAACCATCGAGTCTATGGACTCGTACTATTGGCCCCACTTTTTCCCCTCCGCGCGCGCGATAGAACTGAGGCGCAGTCCTCACCAGCAGGATATTTTAGATCTTGTCTCCGCAACGGGGTTTGAAGTGGTTTATAGTACTCCTGTCCAGCAGGAGTTCGCCGTCAACGCCGCCGACTACATGCGAAAAATAGGCTTGCGCGGACTGTCCAGTTTAAAAGCTATCTCGGATGCAGAATTCGCAGAGGGCATGAAACAGATGGATGAATTCTTTAGAACGCAAGAGGCGCATGGCCCCATTTTCGAGTCGATTGACCTCTTCATTTTCTCAGTTGACGGCTGAAACAGTGCGGCAGTAGTATAACGTTGTCAATGTGCCAGACACCGGGCCGTAGGATGCTATTTGCAATCAGTGCTGCATTGGATGTTGGATTTCTGTAACCGGGCGTGCGCTGTGCTTGATTGCAGCGGTGGATTGGGATATCTTGAGCACCGATTTGTCGGCTGATCTCTGCAACCTCCACTCAGGAGGGCACGATGAGTTCTTCCCGCTTTAATTCTCCCGCTTCCGGTTTCGACCTCGCCGAGTTGGTCGCTCGCCAACGCCGAGGCCTTTTCCTGTCCTTGGCGCTGGCCGTCGGTCTCGCGTTGGTCTTCGTCGCGCTCAACCCCTTCCAACAAGTCGAGACCAAAGCTCCTAGGCCTCTCAGCACCAAATTCATCAAGCGCGAACCCCGCCTGACCAAGCCCTTAGAACTGCGCAAAATCCCCAAGCCCAAGCGCCAACTAGCCCGCCGCCAAGTTCACTTGGCTGCCGCCCGCCTAGATCAAGTGCAGGCCACGACCAACTTCAACGTCCGCTCGTTGATTTCCAGCCACGTCGGCAACTCGGGCATTAGCTTGTTCAAGCCGATTGCCGCTAGCAACGCGAACCGCCTTGTACTTGAGCCCAAGCTCGTCTCCACTTCGGTGACCAGCACGCGGATGCCGGAGCACAAAATCGACATGGCCTTGGAGATGCTCGATGTCAATAGCATGGACACCGGCCGCTACCGGGCCATGGTCATCCAAAACCCCGGCGACCCCCAAGCGGTCAAGGGCTTCATCAAAATGGCCCACGTGATTTCGGCCCGCGCCGTTACCGATCAACTAGAGGGCTACAGCAATTTGAACCTGCGCTCAATTGATGCTTTGTGCGACGTCATCAATGAGTACACCGGACTCGAAGCCAAGTTTATCGGCACGATTACCTACGACGACAAACGCCTACTCGAACTGCCCATTCTCATTCCCCAGGGATCCCTCAACGAGAGCGAGATGGAAAACTATGCCCGCTATATGCTGTCCGGGGGCTTCGTTATGGGAGGCTACCATCGCGAAGCCTTGGTAAAGTACGGCAGCTTAGTAGAAGGGTATGATTTCTGGAAAGAACGCCTGCCCTTGGACCATCCCATTTTCAATGCCTTTTTCGCGCTGAAAGGCGGTACTGGGGGCTTGGTTGACTGGAGGGACATTGTCAACGGGTACTTCATCCGCGACCGGATGGTCGGCATCGACAACGTAGGCTGGGGCAGCAACCCGCGCTACAATCAGATGGCGGTCAACGTGATCGTCTATGCCCTGACCCAGGAAGGCTCCATCACCCAACGCCTCATGCAGAGGGTCAACTGAGGCCGGCTGTAGCGGGACCAGGCTGGGCCGCTTCCTAAACCCCACCAGAAAAACGCTTCCTTGGAGATCTCCCATGGCCATGACCGAAGAAGAACGCTTCCGCTTTGACCTCACCGGCTTTTTGGTGCGCCCCGCCATTTTGAAGCCCGCCGAAATCGCCGCTATCGTCGATCAGATCAACCGCATCAAACACGACCCCGAATCGCTGCCGCCCGAGCACCGCGACGTGCCCGGTGGCCCGGCCAGCGTACTGATTGACCATCCCCAAGTGGTCGATGTAATTCGGGAAGCAATCGGACCCGATATCCGGCTGGAAGGCTGTAGCTGCGTGTGGCGCAAAAAGGGCGAGGAGCACGGCCCGCTACACGGGGGTGGCCCTGGGCAAGCTGATCCCATTTTTGGCTACCGGGTGAAAAACGGGCGCATCCACGCCGGTATGGTGCGGGTTATTTTTGAATTGACCGATATTGCCCTAGAAGATCAGAGCACCCATTTCTTAATCGGCAGCCACAAGTCGGAATTTCCCATCCACGAAGACCATCTGTCGCTGGAAGAGGGCAAGCGCAGTCCCTTCCTCACCACGTACGCCTGCCCGGCTGGCAGCGCGGTTTTTTTTACCGAAAACTTGTGCCACGCCGGCCCGGTGTGGCGCCGCGACACCCCGCGCGTCACCGTCCTCCACGCCTATTCGCATTTGGCCACCCACTGGCACCGGCTGAAGATCCCCCCGGTGGTGCTGCACAGTCTGCCGCGCGAAAAGCAGGCTTATTTCCGCCAGCCTTGGATCGCCGATTTCCGCACCAGCCCGGCGACCCACAATACTACCGAGCGCTTCCTAGAAAACGACGAAGCACCCATCGACACGGATCATGCGCCCTAGCGCGCCCAAAAAATCGGATTTGGCAGACACAGATAGATGCAAATGCTCTTATTGGAATGGCTTCTCTGAGGATTGCCCCGATGAGCAGCCGGTTGAACAGGACCTAGGCCAACTGGTGCTCAACTCCGGCTTTATCTTGCTAGACGCTACTCGTACCCTCGCCCCAATTGCCGAGCGACGTACTCAGCCCGCTCTTCGAGCAGCATTAGCTGTTCTGGCTTGGGCACCACGCCATGATTGTGCTGTTCGATGGGGGCTGAAAAGTTGAAAACCAATGCTTCGACAACCGAGCGCCTGTTTTCTATCTTGCCACCGGAGTGGTAAAAGTGATCGCGGGTTATGACGTTGAATCGATTCCAATGGCGCTCTACCATTTCGTTTTCTCGATAGTCGTTGTGATGCCACGTAGAGAGGATGAACCGCGCCGGAGTCGCCGAAAGCAGTTGGCAAAGACGCGCTTCATCGGCCTGTGTCCAGCCGTTGTAGTAATCGACGTACCGGCCAGTGTAGGGTGGATCGCAGTAAATGAGGTCATCGCCAGTTGCCTGCGAAATCACGTCCTCGAATGGGGCGGTCTCAAACGTCCATCCTCGTTGAATTAGGCCGGCTACATCGCGGACTTGGTTTACTATTTTGGTGATGTAGGAACGGCTGAAGCGCTCTGGCTTTTTGCAGAAGGGGATGTTCCATTTGCCTTTCTTGTTGAATCGCATCATCCCATTGAATCCAGCTCTGGAGAGAAATAAGAAGTCGAGTGGATCGTGGTCCCGATTGAAGCGATCCCTTATGTAGGTGAAATGGTCGTATCCATTGCGACCGGCCTGTTGCAGATGTAACCCTTCTTTTTCGAGATAGGTGCGGACGTGCGAGGGGTGGATGACGCCCTGTTGAATCTGCTGATAGAAGCGGATAATATGGGGGTTGGTATCGCCGAGTAGGGCCTCCTTGAATCCCGCATTAAAGGCGACGACGCCAGTACCCAAAAATGGCTCTATCCATCGTCCCTTGACTTTGGGCGCGAGGGCCTGTATCCACGGCACCAGTTTGGTCTTGATCCCCTGGCTTTTTAGCGGCGGAATGACGACGCGCCTCACGTTCTCTTCTCTTTTCTCTTCTTTTTAACGAGGACAATCATGTCCTTGTCGCCGCCTTTGAAGGCGACGAAATCTTCCAGTCTCTTGATTGGTACCGTTTTCCTACCCTTCTTCATTTTTGTAACGCCGTAGTTCATCCAGTACTCGTCAAACCAATCCTCTCCGAGCTTCGCAAAGACTCCATTCCCCTGCAAAATATCGTCGATGGCAGTAATTGATCCAATGTTAGCCGTATTCCCAGAGCCTTGTCGATCGCTGGCCAGTTGCCATTTTTCGCAGACGAAAAATTGAAAATCCTTGATCACCGACGCAATAGAGCAGAGATTTTCTACTGTCGTTACAGCGCGTTGCTCTGGGCGATGAGGACATCCTTCGTCCTCGTTGAGTTTGCGAATGTTGATGACTTCAGTCTCGTCGATATCTTTGGCGTCAGCTCGGGTGTAGATTATGCCGAAACAGAAGTGCCCCGAATAGTCGCTATATGGAAACTGGATATTTTTTTTCGACGCTCGGTTTTTAAAGTACGCTCCGTGACTTCCGAGCGTGAATCCGTTGACATGTCCAGGAAATTCAAGGTCTCGATACGTCGTCTTCAAATCAACTGCGAACTTGAGGTTTGGATTCTCTTGGCTGATGAAACTTAGGTCGGGGTACCAGTTCTGATGCTCGGCCAGTACGATCGAGTAGCCGTGTTCCTGTGCAAACTCAAGAATCTGGGGAAATAGATGGATTTCGAGGATCTTCGAGATAATTTTTGTGTCTGGACTGATGCTATAGACGTTCCGATAAATGTCGATGAAGCCCTTAACGGTCCATTCTCCGTCCTCTGCGCTAACATGCTCCCTCATCCTCTGGACAAAGTTCTGCAATGCACTCGAGAATGAGGCTTTTGCTTGGCGTTGCGCGGCTTTAGTCAAATTAGGCATGGTGGATTGCCCTCATCCCCGCTTCTCCATCGCCCTGCTCGCGAGGCCAATCTCGCTGCCTACGGCGCATACCCCAGTTTCTCCCGCACAGCGCGCACCCCAGCCACCATGTTCTTTAGCTTCTGCCGCGCCGCCCAGCGCGCCGTTTGGCTCAGCCCGCAATCGGGCGCGAAAGAGAGCTTGTCAGCCGGGGCATACTCCAAGCACGCCTCCACCCGCGCCGCGATGTCCTCTACGGTTTCAATGTAGTAGCTCTTCACGTCAACAATTCCCACGGCCACGTCCACCTTTGCGGCGATTTGGCCGATGATCTCCAGCTCGGCAAACTCGCGGCTGGCCATCTCGACGTGCATCTCATCGACCTTCATGTCCAAGAAAGCCGGGAACATGGGTGCGTAGCGGCGCAGCCCCACAGCGCGGCCCTTGTAGTTGCCAAAGCACAGGTGGGTCGAAAGCCGGCACTGCCCGGCGATGG
Source organism: uncultured Latescibacterota bacterium (assembly GCA_958295495.1). Classification (GTDB taxonomy): domain Bacteria; phylum Latescibacterota; class UBA2968; order UBA8231; family UBA8231. The sequence goes on along the minus strand of OY282352.1, from coordinate 2,151,489 downwards.
ATTCGACCGTGCGGTTGAAGATGTCGGCGAAGCGCGCTGGATTCTCGCGGTGGGCATAGCAACTCATCGATGGCTCATCAACGGTCAGTTCCGTGCAACCCGCCGCACAGAGTGCCTCCAGTTCGCTCCGCACAATCGGCAACAGGGCCTCGGTCACGGCCCAGCGGTCCGGGTACTGGCCGTTGGGCACCAATCGGCCGCTCAACGTATAAGGCCCCGGCACGCTGGCCTTGATCGTCGGCCCTTCTGGTGCTAACCGCTTGAGCCGCGCAAACTCCTCCACCGCGCCCAAGCCGTGCGGTGCTTGTAGCAGTCCAGTGATTGCGTGACGACCGCGCTGGTCGTGGGCGGGCGGGCCAAAGCACCTCGGCGGTGCGGACTCTAGGTCGATGCCTTCGAGATAGCCGTAGAAGGAGAGGTTAAAATCAAAGCGGGTCTGCTCGCCATCGGTGACTACGTCCAACCCGGCGCGCACTTGGTCGCCGAGCGCGGCAACGACCGCGTCATCCTGCATCTCGGCGATATCGTCCGGCCCGAACGCCGCTAGATGCTCAGCCGCGTGTTCAAGCCAGCTCGGGAAGGGGTAGGAGCCGATGACGGTTGTGCGCAGGGGTTGCTCTTTCACGGTTGGTCTCCAGCGGCTCGTTTCCAATCTTCTATGATTTGATCGATGATTGGTCGATACGTCGAGTTATGCAAATGGTCTTTGTACCATTCTACATAAGTTTTATCTTTTAGATGCTTTTGAATCATTCGATTTTCTTCCAACAACGTCCATAGGTTGTGGGTCGCTCGATTACAAAAACCATAGATGAGGTTTGCCTTAAGACCATCTAGCCCATATAGTTGACAGGCGGGACATTGACATTTTATCAATTTTTTTCTTTCCTGTTGACTTGGCTCGCGAATTTTCCAATTACCGAGTTCCGCCACGGCACGATCGCCAATTCCCGTCAACTGCACAATGCCCCGTGCCGCCCGAACACGCCATCCAGAAGAGTCTACTGAGTCTAAGCGTAATAATGCTGCGACGTGCAATGTCGCTGTTCCACCCACTCCAAAGAGATGCAATTCCCTATCAGCGAATGTTGCACGAACCTGACGGACACTGTCCAGTATTTCTCTGTACGACATGGCTTTGGGGGTACGCAAAAGGTTAGGCACAATTCCACCAAGGGCAAAAATCGGCTTAGATCGGAGCTGTTCATTCGCCTTAAATTGCCGAAGATACTCGTCCAAGTGACGACTGATATGAAGAATGGGGACATATCCATCGTGAGAATAGGATTGGTTGACATCCATCGTCTTCTGTAGGCATTCGAGTTGTTTGTCATCACTCATGCGCGGCGTAGGGATATAGTCTTGAGGGATTGCATACCAATCAGGTTGAGCCTGTGCAACAAATGCTTCATAATCCTGACGTGGTACTTCGCCATCATCACGTGAAAATCTAAATGCCCCATTGTCCAAGTAAATCGACATATATGACGGAATACCGAAACTAGCGTGTAGCCCTATTTCCATGGCTTGACGACGACGCGCTGGCATATAGTGAAAATCAGCATAGGGGAACATCACCGCTTTCAGATCGGAAAGATAATATGGTGAACCAGTGTACCACACAGGAGGTTTTAGACCTTTCAGACTCAGACCTGCGACGATTTTCATTCGTGATTTCCTTTGATCATTTTTTTGAAACGAGACATAATCCACTGTCCGGTTGCTGAATCAATTTGTTTTCCAACATCTTTCGATAGTATATGTGCATGTTGAGTAACGGTTGGAATGATATATGTTACCGGTTGTTCAGCCATAAACGAATGGTCCCTGTCAATTGTAAAACCACAACTTTGTATTCCAGATAGGATCTTCTGTGTTATTTTTTCGAGATTGCCAAGAGATTCAGAGTAAAAGAACTCATAACGAGGAAGTTGTTGCTGTGGGTTTTTAGAATGACCAATAAAAAACATGTAAACATGAGCAATTTTACAGAGCCTTCTGTATGGAGTAATATCCACTTCTGGATGTTGGTCTTGATAGGTTCGGAAGTAGTTATCAAGGTTATCAAGGTCTATTTTGGTATTCAAGTTTGCTCTTGTTGTGAATGAGCGACGAATGAGGCAGGTTGTTACGGTTTGTTCTAAATTGTCTCCCAAAAATGATGGAGATGCCAATAGTACACTCATCATTTGCCCATCGTTGAATGTGTAATTACCGAATCTCCAATTTTGATCTATATGTTTCGCAACGTACCAATCGACGATTGCACTATATATCTTTAGTTGTACATTTTTCGAGACTCCGCAGTAAATCCCACCGACCTCTCTCGCATAACTCAGACAGTCGAGCATCTCGCGTATGGCCTCGCGAGTAAAATCACCTCGCCTGTTTTCAATCAGAAAGTTATCGAGGTAAGCGTCTTGCGGAAATAGACTGCCATCTCTAAAAATGATGTCAGGTGAGCGCCTATTTGCTTTCAGTAAGTATGCAAGATCAAACTTGTACTGCCCAATATCCATCGCCGAATATAGGCATCGCTGATAATCTTCGGGTTCGAGGTCATCTTGATAGGATGGATCAATAAGCATCCATCGCAGCAACTCCTCATCTGGTTTGGGATTGAAGATGTTGTCAAATTTAGGAGTACCGCCCTGCACCGTGTATAGTGTGCCTGCCGCATTGTTGAGTACAAATGGAACGCTACGATTAAAAAAACGTGCCGGAACAGGAACCTTACTGCGGTGTTGGCTTACATCTGAACCGCCAATAGTGGGAAGACGACCATCCCAAATAGTCTTATCAATTGTGATTGGGTTGAGAAAATATTTTCCAACGATGTGGTCATCAAGATGGCTTTTCACCGCATTCTCATCGAAATCGACTTGCCGTCGCGTTCCGCCTCTAGTTGGTGGACACGTCCAAATCTCTCGTTTACTCATTCCAAATCCGCGAATTGCCACTGAGGTCAACAAATTCGCGTACACTTCAGACCTAGATGAATTTTTCTCAATCTGGCGTTTCAAATCAATGAGAAAGTCAAAGTAGAGTTCTCTCGGGTCTCTCTGTAGCAAATCTTCACGGGCTTTATGCAACGTTGTTCCCCATGCCTTTTCAATCTCGACTGCACGTTGCATAAAATCGGTGGTAGTTGCAACCGGATCATGTGGTCGACTATGTACTTTCGCAGACTGGAGTACTTTATCGAAATTAAACTCTAATTGTGAATTAGATTGAGATTTGGATTCAGGTGACATTGAGTTATCCTTTTTGTTTTAATTTGTCAATTTTATCAATCCATTCTGTTTTCATTTCCTTAAAAATCTCTGGCGTTTCACCGCCCTCTGAATCTGAAGTTTCCCGCTCTCGAATTTTTATAGGAATTGTATGTTTAACGCTTTCATAAGTTCCTGAAAGCAAACATGTTCCCTGCGGCATTTTTGATAAGGCATTCAACATTTCCTCCGAAGCATCTGCTTTTACACCGCGAATAGCATCAAGCTGATCAGGCTCTAACGCAAAGACGAGTCGTGTATTACATTGCCGAATTGTCCGCTTGTCTATGTCAACAGGACTTTGCGTCATGAGTACCATTGAAATTCCATGATGCCGACCAATACGAACTCCTTCTCGGATAATCTGTTTGCAGGGACTGCTTTCTCCTTCGGGGACAAATAAATGGGCTTCGTCAATAACAGCAACATAGGGTGGAATATGATGATGGAGGCGCAACGTTTGAAGTTCACGCAAGACTGCTGTCGCAATTGGCTGTAATTGAGTCGTCGTCAAACGTTTGCAGTTGATCGCCAGACAGGGATACATATATTTCCGCCAGTCTGCCTTGCCAATGCCATCACCAAAGATTTTATTTCGCTTAAGACTGCCTGTTCGGCTGATTGCCATCTGGATGCTAGATGGGGTTTTTGTTAGATCGCTTCCAACAACTTCCATTTTCTTCAACAATTGATCAATTGAAAACTTAGCGATACTTTCGGACGCTAGTTGACTTTGCAATTCCCCAAATGCCCGACCTGCAATATCTCTTTGCAATTCAGTCGTTGCGGCTGGAAGGAGATTCAATAATTCAGATTCCGCCAAGGATGAAACTCGGATTGTAAAGTCAGCTCCTGGCTCAACGACCTTCCCACCAAGTTTCTTCACCAACGTGGAATATTCGTCTTGGGTGTCAATAAAGACGATAGGTAAATGATGTTTCACAAATTCTTCAGCGATAACGCCCATCGCATAGCTCTTTCCACTACCCGTCGTGCCGCAAAGAAAGAAGTGTCTCTGAATGGCCTCGCGCTTGAGAACAATTTCAGTCGTCGTGCCACTGACCGTTTCGCCAATTCTCAGGCCGACTGACTTATCTTTAATCAAACCAAGAGTTTGTACAATCTCATTGTCATTAGCGATAAATATCTCCGTGCCGGATTGAGGCAACGTCTGTGGCGATTGCATAGTTTGATCGATAATCTCCTCAATTAGTTCAGCTTCGGCAAGGCGGTATATGGTTGTACTATCTTCCTCCGTTGGATAGTTTGGAGGCATTGCAAGTGTATCACGAACATTTATGCCTTCTGGGCTTTCGTTGGGGTTATATTCGCGAGCACTACGAACCCGAGCGATGAGTGTACTATTTGTTGTATTATTCCGTGATACAGGCACCCGAATAAGTGTTCCCGGTTTGACATCCTGTCCAGCTTTCAGTTTAATCCGGACAGTTTCAAACGTTGGAGTTTCTTGATCGGAAATAACCGTGCCAATGGAATCTGTATTGAACTCCATCATAAACCTCCTATTATCTTGAACGGACTTCGACTCCGAGTTGCTGCAAGACTCGTCTCGCTTCGTTTGTGTGAAAAGCATTCACGGGCAGCCCCGTCAGTTTGCTGACCAGCCACTTGGGAGGCACTTGTTGATCATCTATCTGCACGTACCATACCTGATATTTGGGAATATTCCGTTCCTTTACGAGTGCGAAACGTGCTACATTTATTACCTGTTTAGGTGTGCGTACAATTTCGACGCCTCGAAGGTATGCCTTTCCCTGTTGTACGACCGTCGTCTGATTATCAGATGGAATCGATGACCTACCATGCAACCAGTTGCGAAGGTCTGCCTGTTTGCGTCCCATTGCTCCAGCAGAAATTATCACCTTGAGACTATCAGGAACTAGTGATTCATATCGACCCAATAATCGTAAATAGTCTTTTCCCATGCTTATAAACAACTCATCGTATTGTCTGTCAACCAAAATCCTCTTGAGTTCGGCCAGAGTCGGTAGTTGCAATTCCCTAACTTTTTGCAGCGTCACTCGGTGATCGTAGTTAGGAATTAATCGGCTAGACGGGATCAATCCGAACTTGGCTGACAGAATATATACATCAAGGGATTGTGCTTCAAATGGGCGCATTCGTATAAACTTGTTGATCACCCGAAAGGCCGGTCCGTCGTACCGTTCTAAGGCAGGTAGCAAACTTGGAGCAGAATGCTTTCTTTGGGAACACGAGAGAATTAGCAACCGTAGATTTGAAGAAGTTCTCTCCTTATACATTGCGTTTATTACCTCTTATTGTATAAAACCTCTTCGAGCCAGCTCGGGAAGGGGTAGGAGCCGATGACGGTTGTGCGCAGGGGTTGCTCTTTCACGGTTGGTCTCCAGCGGCTTTTTCCCAAGCGATTGCCGCCGTCCCCAAAACGCCGGCGTGGTCGCGCAGCTTGGACAGCACAATCGGCACACCGGCACCCGCCGGATAGCGGAACAGGTGTTGATCAACTTGCTTTTGCAGGGGTTCGAGGAAGTGCTCGGCCGCATTGGTCGCCCCGCCGCTGAGGATGATCCGCTGAGGAGCGTACACGTGTACCGCGCTCACCAGCAGCCAGCCCAGATTGCGAGTCCAGTGCTCCAGCTCGTCTGTGCAGAGCCGGTCTTGGCGCACCACGCCGCGGATCGCGGCCTTGAAGTCAATCGAGTTGGGATCCTTAAAGTACTGGTCGCTCAAGACCGAGGGAATGCCGCGCGCCAGCCCGTCCCGCACCTGCTGAGTCAGGGCCGTGGCCGAGCACATCATCTCGGCGGTGCCCCGCGCATTGGTCAGGCACAGCCGCCCGCCGAGGGCCTGCATGACGATATGGCTCATCTGCGTCCCGAACTGAAGATGCGGATCGCGCAGAATTTTGCCGTCGAGCAAGACCCCGGAGCCGACGCCCGTGCCGATGGTGATGGTAGTCGCCCAATCCACATCCCGTGCTAGGCCGTAGTGCCGCTCGGCGTAGATGGAGATGCGGCCATCGTTGTCGGCGACGACCGGGACCCCCGTGGCCTTGGCCAGCCGCTTTACAATGGGATAGCCCTCCAGCCCCTTGATCTTCCCCGGCATGTACACCACGCCAACCTCGGGATCCACGGCCCCGGGAAAGCCCAAGCCAATGGCCTGCGGCTTGCCGCCTAGCCGCTTGGCAATCCGCGCGCATTCTCCTTGCAGCGTCTCGAGCAAGTTGCCCATACCCAGCGCAAACCCCGACGGGTTGATGCCCGGTGCCAGCATCCGCCCCCGCCGAGTCACCGCGCCGCTTTTGACCCGAGTGCCGCCCACGTCAAAGCCGATGACGTATTCTTTCATAGCGTCCTCTCCTCGTCAGCTTACGCACCAACCCGCATCTACGGTTACTACGGCCCCGGTAATGGCCCGCGCTCGGTCCCCCAACAAAAAGACCGCCATCCTAGTGACAAATACTTTGGCCCCTTCCTCGGCTGCGTGCAGAGCCGTGGCCTCGGCGATGCCGGTGGAGCCGGTAATCAGACAAACCTTGTTCTCGAGATTGCCCACCTACTACTCATACAAGTGCTTGAGGCTCTTTCGGTAGCCCTCGTAAAATTGCTCTAGCTGCTCTTCTGCACTTGTATTTCCCACAAACTGATGGCTCGGCAATAGCTCCGGCTTTATCCCCCGCGCCAGCAACCGCTCGGCCACCTCGCAGCGCAGCATATTCATCATCATCGCGCCGGTCACCGTCGATACCGGCCCGGTCCGCCACTCCAACCCCTCTAGTTCGACTACGCAATCCCCCGGCGGACACTGGTTGTCGAGGACGACGTCGGCTAGCTCCATCAGCTTCTTGCCCGACGAGTGCGCTGGCGGCGACTGGTCGCCGTGCGGCTTCGACAGCATGGCGATCACGGGCAAGCCCCGCGCCCTAGCACCCATGGCCATCTCGACGATCAGGGGCCGAATGCCGCTGGTCGAAATCAAGATAAAGGCATCGTGCGGTCCGAACGTAAAGCCGTTTAGGATCTCCTCGGCATAGCCCTCGTATTTTTCCAAAAAGAGCGGTCCGCGCAGCCCGTTGGTGCCGACGATCGACGCATGGGTCGATACTGCGAGCTCGACCAACGCAAAAAAGCCCACGAAACATCCTTGGCGCGGCGTCATTTCCTCGCACATCATCCGCGAGTGCCCGGCGCCGAAGAGAAAGACCAAGCCGCCGTTGGCAATGCTCTCGGTGCAGATTTCGGCGGCTTGGTCTATGGAGTCCATTTGCGTATCGCGCAGACGTTGCAACAGGTCCATAGTCTGCGCGTAGTACTCTTCAGCAGCGCTCATGCGCGTGGTTTCTCCTGTTCAAAGTGCCGCGGCTCTAAATGCGGCGATGGTTTCATCCGCTACGGTGGCCATGGCGGCCGCGACGTTCCGCTCTAGCTGCTCAATGTTCAGCGAGCCGATTGGGTTGCCGTGGATCCGTTCCTCTCGTAGGCAAAATTGCAACGTCAGAGCCAGCATGTCGATGCCCTGCTCATTGCACCACAAGCGCATGGCCTCGGCCCGTTGCTGGTCTTCGCCCCACTTGTCGCGTGGTATAAACCGCTCCACTGGTACGCCCGTCAGCCAGCCGCGCATGATCGACCAGCCGTTGAGTACTCCGAGGTCAGCGGCTGCAGCCGCTGGCAGGATAGCGTCGGCTGCGCCCTGCCGGAGCAAGTTGTAGTCATTGAAGCACAGCATCGCGTCGGTGCGGCCCGAAGCAATGTGCGCGAGGTGAAAGTCGTGGGGCCTCATGCCATAGCCGATGAAGTCCACAGCACCCTGCTGGCGCGCCCGTTCCAATCCTTCGAGCGCGCCGCCTTTCTCAAGGGTCGGTTTCATCTCGTGGGGGTCGTGGAGGAAGAGTGCGTCGAATTTCTTGATCCCCAAAATGTTTAGCTGATCTTCGACATCGGCCAAGGCCCGCGCAGCCGAGTAGTCGGGCCGCCCCTCGCCGTAGCCGCCCCATGCAGCGGCGCTGTGGCAGCATACGCGCCCGCTGATGATGATCTCGTCGCGGCCGATGACGCCTTCCTCAATTGCGCGGCCCAGCTTGCGCAGGGAGTCGCCGTAGCAGCGGGCGCAGTCGAAGTGATTGACGCCCAAATCGACGGCCCGGCGCATCAGGGCCATGGCCTCTTCGTCGCTGACCGGCCCGAAGTGGCCGCCAAAGCCTTGCGTCCCGAATGGGATCACTGGTATGGAAAGCTCGGTCTTGCCCCAGCGGCGGCGGGGACAACAGTTTTTTTCTGGGCCCATGACGCCTCCTTTACAGGACGTTTAGTGGAAATGCCTTTTTCGCGCTGTGGCAGAGGGTGAAAGCACTATGTAGTGAGGGCAGAAAAGGTAAAACCCGCCGACTAGTCAGCAAGCTACGCGACCGGATAGTACGACGGTTTTTCTGTTGAAGACAGCAGCGAAGACAGGCCCACAAGGGGCCCCTAGGAGGGCTGTCGCTAACGACGAGCGATTCAGACCTCGTCTGAGTCCGCACTCTCTTCTGGCAAGAGGGTGATGCGCCCCTCGGCAAAGTCCAGCATGGCACTGGCCGACGAATTGGGCTGTTCTTCTTCGGGACTTTCGCTTTCGGCTTCTCTCTCTTTGCGCTCTTTGCGCTCTTCGTTGATATGTCGTGCGCGCTTCGATAGACTGCGGCAGGCTTGAAAGGCATTGATTTCGCCTTCCAGCTTGAGGGCGACTTCCCGAGAAAACATCGACTTGGCCATTGTAACTCCCGAGGATGAAAGTGGATGATAAGCAAATAAAATATAATAGGATATGAATTTTGGCTGCATTCGGCAAACGAGCGGGCGGCACGTCAGGGCAAAAAAAGCATGATGGAGAAGCAAATCCTGTCTCCTGTCCGGACGAGCCTTCAGGTATTCCGCGTCAGATGATCGATTTATGTGTCACAACGGTATTCCTCCGCTCTATCCCCAGCGTAGATCGCCAAACGCAGCACCATGCCTTCGCGCAAACCTACGGCCAGTAGGCCCCCACTAGCCCAATGGGGGATATGGCGGAAGTGAATATCGGTATAGGTTGTATAGCAGACGCAGATGGTAATAGCGCAGGCCATCATCCGCTCCAACAAAAACACGCGGCCAAAATCATTGAGCAGGGCTTCCATAAGAGTTACGCCTCATGGTAGATGAGCTTTTTACATCTACGAAGTGCCGTACCTTCCACGACGATATATGCAAGTTTCGTCCCAACGATCAGGCCCTAAACAAAAAATCCTTTAGGATTACCCTATTTTTAGCACACTATGTCTACTAATTGTGGACATTAATGTATATTATTGCGGTACAAGATGCTTGAAACGACCCCATTGCGGCAGCAGATCACTCGGGATGTCTTTGATTACCAGCAGTTGGTCGCCTGTTTATCCCAATTTAGCAAGCCCCGTGACAAAATCTGCAGGTTGTTGGCTTCCGGAGAAATCGTGCGCCTTAGGAAGGGCTTGTACGCCTTTGGCGAGTCTCTCCGGCAAGCACCTATCAGCCGGGAACTGCTGGCCAATCTGATCCATGGGCCTTCCTATATAAGTCTGGACTACGCACTAAACTACCACGGGCTCATACCAGAACGCGTTGAGATGGTCACCTCTGTGACATTGGGGCGATCGCGCACCTTCACTACGCCCTGCGGAATTTTCTCCTACCGCCGCTTGAACCAGAGCCGCTACGCCGTTGGCGTCATCCTAGAAGAGCACAACGATCTGTCCTTCCTGATTGCTTCCCCAGAAAAGGCACTGGCGGACAAGGTATGGGCCGACAAGCGCTTCGACGGGATTCGCTTGTCGGCCTATGGGCCGTATTTGCTGGACGACCTGCGGCTAGATCCCGCCCGCTTGGCTGTCCTCGACAACGATTGCCTCGATGCGATAGCGAGAGCTTACGATTCGCGGAAGCTCGACCGGCTCATGCGCTGTTTACAGACGCTAAGGGAGCAGAGCCATGCATGAGGCCATTCGCTCCATGCTCGACCGCTACGCGCCCCAAACGCGCGACGATTACGTCAATGCGTTGCGGGAAATACTGCAGGAACTGGCGTTGCTCGGCCTCTGGCGCAGCAAGTTTTTTGAGCATGCCGCCTTCTACGGGGGCACGGCCCTGCGCGTACTCTACGGCCTAGATCGCTATTCCGAGGACATTGACTTCTCGCTGTTGACACCCGACCCGGGGTTTTCGCTCGGGCAATATGGCGAGTCACTCTTGCGCGAGATCGGCAGTTTTGGTTTTCGCGTTGAGTTTGAGCAAAGAGAACAAGCCCGGCAGACGACCATTGAGTCGGCTTTTCTCAAGGCCCATACGCTCAAACAGTTGCTCGTCATCGAAGCAGACGCCGAACGGCTCCCCGGGCTGCATCTTGGGTCGGTCCTAAGGATCAAACTCGAGGTGGACACCGATCCACCCGGCGGCTTTGCGACCGAGAGCCGCTATCTGTTACGACCTATTCCGTTTGCGGTGCGCGTTTATAGTCTGCCCGATCTGCTCGCCGGCAAACTACACGCCATCCTGTGCCGGAGGTGGCAGACTCGCGTCAAGGGTCGGGACTGGTACGATCTAGTCTGGTACGCTGGTCGTCATCCACAAGTGCGTCTGAGCCATCTGGAGGTACGCATGAGGCAGTCGGGCGATTATCGGGACGAGACGCCTTTGACGCGGGACCACCTAGTGGAACTCTTGCGCCAAGCGGTTGACCGACTCGATGTTGGGCGCGCCCGGGACGATGTGGTCCGGTTCGTGCGCGACCCGCGAACCATCGATATTTGGTCGCGGGATTTCTTCTACGAGGTCGTCCAACGCATTGAAAGCGAAACCGATTTGACGCGAGGAGCAATAGGGCGATGATCATCGATACCCACACTCCTTTCTACGCCATTCCGCAAAAAGGAGAGGAGAAAAGGTGGCCTTGACTAATAGCGCTCTTCGCCGCTATCGCGCTCCTCCTCGCGCTTTATGCACTGTTAGTTTCACCTTCTCTGGCTTGATGCTGGTGACCGCCAACCCGGTCGCATGGCGCACGGACTGGGCGGATACCTCGAAGGTCCGCCGCCCTAATTTGACGAGATTGGCGTCAATGACGAACTGGAAATCCGCGTTGCTCGCCCACAGCAGGGTCCGCCGCGATCCGGCCACTGTCACCTCCACCTCTGGGGGTTTGACGCCCTTTAGCGCATACCCTTCGGGCATGTTCTCCACGGCCACGGGCACTTGGAGCACTGCCTCCTCAATCGCCGAGCCCGGCACCAAGGCCAGCCACGCGCCCAAGGCCAAGGCCAAGGCCAAAAGACCTTCCACCAGACGCCGCCCCAACCGCCGCCACTCCACCCGGCGGGCATTCACTTGGGGCCCTGTATGCAAGTAGTTTCTGATCCTGTTCGACAATTTGTCCGGGTCCGAAGCGTTCAGAATCTCGAGTTGCCCACGCGCTGCGATCCCGATGGTGCCGCGCTCCTCTGAGACTACTAGACACAGGGCATCGCTGCGTTCGGCTAGGCCCAACGCGGCAGCGTGTCGCGTACCGCCCCCCCTCATCTCGTCCCTATTCTCGGAAAGCGGCAAATGCACCCCAAAGCTCATAAGCCTATTGTCGCGCATCACCAGTGCGCCGTCGTGTCCAGCCGAACCTGGGTCGAAAAGGCTGTCGAGGAGTTCTTCGCTGATCTCCGCGTCCAAAGGGACCCCACTCTGCAAAAAATGTCGTTCTATCGGCTCGCGCCCCGGCAGGACCACCAAGGCGCCGCATTTTTTTTTGGCCAACCTATCCAACCCCCTGCTCAGCTTCCCTATGCTGGTTTGGTCCAGCCGCGGACCCTTGCGGCGCAGACCGAGCGCGGCGATCTGCTCAAAGAGCCGGCGCAAATCATCTTGGAAGACTATCACCACCACCACTAATAGCACCGGGATAAAGCCTTGGAATATCCAAGTTGTTAGCTGCAACTTGAATTGCTGCGCTACTAGGTAGAAGACGCCCAAAAAAGCCAAGCCAAGCAGTGCCATCCGCGTATGCACTCGGCGGGTCCAAGCTATTAGACCCCAAAGCAGCAAGCCGACGACGGCAATGTCCACCAGATCAGTGAGTGCTATGTTCAACAGGGGTGTGTGCAAAATAACCTGATCTCAACATCTCCCCGCCCTAAAGGAAGGGAGCTCTGCTGCGGGCCGAATGGGTCAAGTGCTGGGGAACGCCGCCAAATACGCCTTGGTGCGCTCGTTCAAAACCCCGTAAAAAGCCCGCGTCTCCGCATCTTCGCTCTCTCGCCAAAACGCCGCCGGAATAGTCGAATCGTTCGCCAGCGGTGCCCGGCTGCGATGCCCGTAGTAAATCTGCACGGTCCGCCGCTTTGCCTGCGTGGGCCGCGTCGTCGCCGTGTGCAGCACGGCCACGTTAAACAGCGCGCAGGTCCCGGCCGGCCCGTGCAAGTGGTACTCGCCGCCCCGCTTGAGCTGCTCCGCCTTATCTTCGAGCACCGACTGACTTACCGACTCCGGTGACAGGGAAAAACAATGCGTTCCCTCGTTGACATCGGTCAGATAGACCATGAGTTGGATGTAGTCCATGCGGAGCGGATGCTCGTCCCAATGCGGCCTGTCGCGGTGCCAACCTTGGTGCAACGGGCCGTCGTAGGCCCGCATCAGCCGCAGCCCGATCTCGCCAAAGCAGAGCGGCCCGCCCATCAGGGCCTCGATCGTGGGGTATATCTTAGGGTGGCGGATGAGTTCGTCGAATTGCGGCGAGGTGATCAACGCCTCGTAGTTAGTGTGCTGGTGATAGCCGTAGTGGTGCCAAAAATAGGGATACCTTTCCATATCCCCATTGAACATGTCGCGGAAGTATTGCACCTCGTCGTCGGCAAGCACCTGCCCTAAGTTGAGATAGCCGTTTGCAGCAAAGAAATCGCGGTCGGCTTGGTCCATCGCCTCATCTCCTAATTTTGTTAGCGATATGGAATCCGCTCGCCGTGCCAAGGCAGGCGAAAGCTGGGCTGCTGGCTGTAACGCCGCATGGCGAGCGACAACTCGACTTGGCTGGCCGGTGCCAATTCGACTTGGAAATAGGTGCTATCCACGTCGAGGACCTCGTCGCCGGCTCGCACCCGGCCAAAGCAGTGCTCACCAAAGCTGCCAGCACCGACGATCACCTGCCGCATGCGACTCGCGCTCAAGTTGACCAACGTCAGCTCGGCACCCTCGCCGCTGAGGCCGGTCACCAGGGCTGCTACGTCCGGGGGCAACCCCGGCCGTTGCTGCTCGCCGTCGAAATAGCGCACCCGCCCTTGCGCCAATCCTCCCCAGTAGATGGTCTGTGGTGCGCCGGTCGTTAGCTGCACCAAGGCTTCGGTGACCACCGGGTTGACCTGCTGCCACCAATGCACGTCGAGCTTGGTGAGATCTTGTTCGTCGCCCATGACCTTGGCGATGCGGTCGCAGACCTCTCGGTAGTTGGTCTGCAAGATGCGCTCGGGGTAATCCGGGAACTCGCCGGCGAGAAAGCGGGTCCAGGCGCGGTCGTCGAGCGAGCGCGGGCCGCGCTGCCCTACCTGCTCCCACTCGCTTTCAGCACCTCGGCGCAAGGTTTCCAGCCGCTGCCAGTCCCGCTCCGCCATGGACGCGGCCCACAAGTGGATCGGCGCATTGGGATCAATGGGGTTGAAGGCGGTCCAACCCCCATCCGCGTGCTTGTAGGGCACGAGCAGCCGCCCCCCTTCCTCGCGGCCGTGCTCGACTAGCGCATTTAGATGCATGCGAAGCAGGTCCAAATACTTGGTCTCGCCCGTGACCAACAGCGCGGCCTCCACCGCCGTAGTGATCGCGCGGGCCATCATGCCGTGTCCATAGCGCCCGGTCCAGCCGTACAGCCCGCCCCACCACTGCCCTTGGCGCATCTCGCCGACAATGCCGTTGGGGCCGATGTTGTCCGGGACGATGCCGCCGTTGGCCTCGGTGCGCTCTATCCAGGCCCCTACGTATTCCTCGATCCACCCCCGATACCGCGCCTCGCCAGTGTGGAGAAATGCCGTTGCCACCAGCGCCACGACACCTAAGTTGACGGTCACGTCGCCCTGCATGACCACTTGGTCAAATTGCTCCTCAACGCGGCGTTTGGTCTCGGAGTCCTCCCACCAGTTGGCGGGCAAGTCAAAGCCCGGTCCCAACGTGGCGTGGTCGTGGGTGAGGTCGTAGCGGATTTCGCCGCGCCGCATTTGGAAGAGCGGCCCCTTGCTGCCGCTACAGGGCGAGCGCACGATGCGGTGCTCGGGGTCGTAGTTGGGCACGGCCGGGTCGTCGTTCAAATAAAATCCGGCAAAGCGCTGCGCCCGGCGGCGCGTGTCGGCGTTGGTCGGATCGGCCATCCCCAAGTGATAGAAGTAGATGTAGTTTTCGGCGTTGTGAAACCAGTCGTCGTCGTTGATAAACTCTCGGGTGACGCGGCCGTAGTCGTGCTCTAGCTGCCGAGTAATGGCGTTCCACTCCTCTAGGGCCTTGACGCCCGTGTACTCGCTGCCGCCTAGGGCATAGTAGTGAGGCCAGTTGAAGAATGCCTCGTATAGGTCGTCGGCCCATACTCCGTCGCCGGGGTATTCTTCCATCCATATCAGGGTGCCGCCGGGACGGGTGTACTTCTCCAAAAAGATCGGTGCTGCCTCGTCGATAGCGTCGATTAGTCGGCGCTCCAAGACCGCCTATAGCGGCGGTGCAGTGCGCGTTTGGCCTTTTAGCGTTTTCACGGTGTCGTCCTCTCGCAAAGGGCTGCCATATAGATACGAACTCAGCCGCGCCGATGGCAAGTTTGACAATGTGGGCTGCATTTTCCGCATCGCCAAGACCCGCTACATAAGTGATCTATCGGGGGCCGGTGGAATCGCGTCGGGGTGGGCTTGTGTACACCTCGCCTAGTCGGGCATTGGCCACGGTGGAATACCCAGTGCATGTGCCGTTGGGGTGGGTACCGAAAAATCTGAGCACCGCGACTATTGCGGTGTCGGATGATGCGTCAGCAGAAACCATTACCGAGGAGATGTTGCCAAGCGACTGGCGGCGACATCCGGCCCTTGTCGAGCTAGAGGAGATCGGCACCCGTTGGGTGGAGGAAAGGCGGTCCTTGACCCTCAGCAGTAGTCGAAGGCACCTACAATGTGCTGATCAATCCAGCGCATTCAGCTATGAAAGAGGTGGAAATCGCGGCGGTTGAACCGTACCTGCTCGACGAGCGGCTAGTGCGATAGCCGCGAAATTTGACTGGAACACGTTAGTCCGCGTGCGACTTTAGGCGGCAGAAGATGTACGCCGCCGGCACTACGATCAGCAGAACGAGTCTTAGGCGGCAGAAGATGTACGCCGGCACTACAATCAGCAGAACGAGTACCGAGGCGATGTCGAAGAGACGCTTTATTTCCGGAGATGTCACGGCGGTTTATCTCCTTTCGGGGCTTGGGTGTGTGCGAAAGATGGCGAGAAAGTTGATTGAGCTTTTGACGGACGAGGAAGAAAAAAAAGAAGGCAAAGTTGCACGGCCCATGAGGTACAAAAAGAACTGATGGCGCTAGCGATGCGAGCGGCTCCGCATCGCTAGCTTGCCATGGTTGGTAAAGATGGTGCCGGAGGTGGGACTCGAACCCACACACCCTTGCGGATACAGGATTTTGAATCCAGCGCGTCTACCAATTCCGCCACTCCGGCTATCCCATCTACCACTCCTCCCGCTCGCTCTTAGGCTTGCCGAGGATTTCCATATAGACGATCGCGTCGCGTGCCGTCTGAGGGTTGAGGAACCAGCGGCTCCGGGTGCGACGAGGCCGCCTCGCCTCGCCTGAATCCTCGGGCGTGGTCGCCGTCAGCCGCTCCGTGGCCTGCTTCTCGGCCGCCACGGTGCGCCGCTCAGCCGCCAGAGCCTGTCGCTCGGCTTCTAGTGCCTCTCGCTCAGCCTCGGCTGGATCGACTTCAGCGAGAACCGGCTCCTCAAAAGGATCGCCGTCAAAAGGCCACCCAAAGGATGGCTCTCCTTCCTTTTCCTCCTCAGCGACAACAGGCGTGGCCGGATGGACTTCGGCGTGCTGTTGTTCGATATCGGCGTGCTGTTGTTGTGCCTCTTCAAGCCGTTTGCGGCGCTTGCGACGCTCCATCAGCGCCGAAAACACGCTGAACAGTATGAGGAGAAGAAAGAGTAGGAGTTCCATGAACTAGTTGTTATCGCGGTCCTCACCGCTTTCGGAAATCGAATCGCGCATATCTGTGTCGGCTTGGATATTGCGCATGCGGTAGTAGTCCATAACGCCCAAGTTGCCCTCGCGGAAAGCCTCGGCCATCGCACGGGGCACTTCGGCCTCGGCTTCCTTGACCCGCGATTCCATCTCCACGACTTGGGCCGTCATCTCCTGCTCGCGCGCTTGGGCCATGGCCCGACGTTCCTCGGCCTTGGCTTGGGCAATTTTGAGATCGGCATCCGCCTGATCGGTCTGTAGTTTGGCCCCGATATTTTCACCCACATCGACATCGGCGATGTCAATCGAGAGAATCTCAAAGGCCGTCTCCGAGTCGAGACCCTTTTCCAGCACTCGCCGGGAAATCAGATCGGGATTTTCGAGCACCTCTTTGTGCGTCGCAGCCGAACCGATGGTGGTGACGATCCCTTCGCCGACCCGGGCGATGATCGTCTCCTCGCCGGCACCGCCGACCAAGCGGTCGATATTGGCGCGCACGGTCACTCGGCAGGTGGCCTTGACTTGGATGCCGTCTTTGGCAATCGCCGCAATAAGGGGCGTGTTGATCACCTTGGGATTGACGCTGACTTTGACCGCGTCGAGCACGTCGCGGCCCGCCAAGTCGATGCTGGCGGCTCGCTCAAAAGTCAGTTCGATATTGGCCTTGTCGGCCGAGATAAGCGCCAAAATTACCGCGTTGACGTTGCCGCCGGCCAAGAAGTGGGCTTCCATGCTCTCCAAGCCGACATCCAGCCCGGCCTTGGTGGCGCTGATCTTGGGGCCGACGATCTGGCGGGGCGGCACCTTGCGCAACCTCATGCCCACTAGATCCTTGAAGATCGCCACCTTGACTCCGGCGAAATAGGCTGAAATCCACAGCCCCACCGGAATCATATAGGTGAAGAGCGACAAAAAGATGATGATGCCAAAAAGCACCAAGACCAAAAATAGGACTTCCATTATTAGCTCCTTGAAGGAAGTAAACTAAGGCTCGGAGTGAACGGACTGAACCACTACTCTGTTGCCAGCTACTTTCAATACCTCGACCTGCTCACCACGTTCAATATAGCGACCCTCGCTGACTACGTCGACTACTCGTTTGCCAAATTGCGCCCGCCCCGCTGGCCGCAGCGTCGTAACCGCCTCGCCCGTCTGCCCGAGCAACGCCTCGCGGCCAGGCTTAACCGAATCGTAGCCGGCCTTGCGCGTCATGCCATCGTTGAGCACCAAGCGGTTCCAAGCGCGGACCTTGAGCATCAGCCTCACTAGGACGGCGGTCCCCGCAAGCCCCAAGCCCGCCACGACGCCCGCCGCCAAGCCGCCCATGTTCACATAGGCATAGGCAATGCCGGCGATGGCGGTCAGAAAACCAACGACGCCGAAGATCTTGAGCCCTGGGGTGACGAAAATTTCCAAGAGCATCAGCACAAAGCCGAGCACTAGCAAGGCCAGCGAATAAACCCATTCCAACACCTCCCCCCCCAGAAAGCTCATAGTGGCTTCACCACCACTCGACTACCGCGGGCTTCGACGACTTTAATGGGCCGCTGTGCCTTGATGAATTCGCCCTCGGCGATCACGGTGAGCCGCTGGCCCTCAAACAGGGCTATACCTGAGGGCCGCAGCGACAAAAAGATGATGATGCCAAAAAGCGCCAAGACCAAAAATAGGACTTCCATTATTAGCTCCTTGAAGGAAGTAAACTAAGGCTCGGAGTGAACGGACTGAACCACTACTCTGTTGCCAGCTACTTTCAATACCTCGACCTGCTCACCGCGTTCAATATAGCCACCCTCGCTGACTACGTCGACTACTCGTTTGCCAAATTGCGCCCGCCCCGCTGGCCGCAGCGTCGTAACCGCCTCGCCCGTCTGCCCGAGCAACGCCTCGCGGCCAGGCTTAACCGAATCGTAGCCGGCCTTGCGCGTCATGCCATCGTTGAGCACCAAGCGGTTCCAAGCGCGGACCTTGAGCATCAGCCTCACTAGGACGGCGGTCCCCGCAAGCCCCAAGCCCGCCACGACGCCCGCCGCCACGACGCCCATATTCACATAGGCATAGGCAATGCCGGCGACAGCAGTCAGAAAACCAACGACGCCGAAGATATTGAGCCCTGGGATGACGAAAATTTCCAAGAGCACCAGCACAAAGCCGAGCACTAGCAAGGCCAGCGAATAAACCCATTCCAATACCTCCCCCCCCAGAAAGCTCATAGTGGCTTCACCACCACTCGGCTACCGCGGGCTTCGACGACTTTAATGGGCCGCTGCGCCTCGATGAATTCGCCTTCGGCGATCACGGTGAGCCGCTGGCCCTCAAACAGGGCTATACCTGAGGGCCGCAGGTAGCTGACCGTGACCCCCTCCTTGCCCAACAGCTCCTCGTCGGTCTTGCGCGAGGAGGAAGTGTACCCGTCGGCGGCCCTGATTTCGTTGTGAAGTACGAGGCGGTTGAAGGTGGCGAACTTGGGCAGGGAGCGCAACGCGATGAGCGAGAGTACAAACGCGCCGATCATCGAGCCTGCGAGACGCCCTATCACCGAGACGATTTCGTCGAAACTCCACAATTGAAAATCGCCCAATTGGGTAATCACCACGCTCGCAATCATCGCCCCGATACCCAACACGCCCACAATGCCAAAGCCTGGAATGGCCACTAGCTCGACGACCAAAAGCGTCGCGCCTACAGCAAAGAGCGCGAGCTCCTGCCACTCCGCTAGGTGGACGATCAGGTGGCTGCCGAAGAAAAGCCCCAGTGCCACCAGAGCGAGCGTACCGCCCAAGCCCCAACCGGGTGTGCGCACCTCGGCGATTAAGCCGAACATGGCCACAGCTAGCAAAATTGAAGTGACAATCGGGTGGGTCAGGAGGCGTAGGATGTGCTCGGCCCAGTTGAGCTCGACTTCGATGACTTCGGCCTCGCCTAGATCGTAGATACGCAACAGCTCGATCAGGGTTTCAGCCGTCTCGTCGGCCATCTGGTAGTTGAGCGCCTGTTCGGTGGTCAGGGTGGCTGGTCGGCCGGCTTCGGCACTCAGGCCCGGAACATCGACGCGCTCATCTACCATGGCCTCGGCGATCTTGACGTCGCGGCCGGTGCGCTCGGCCGTGGCGCGCATCTCGGCGCGCATATAGGAGGTCACCTTGTCGCTGGCCTTGGTACCCGTGGCATCGACCGGGGTGGTTGCGCCCATGGTTGAGGCTTGCGTCATGACGATCTTATCGCAAGCCAGCGAGATGAGTGCACCGGCCGAAATCGCCCGCTTATTGATAAAGGCGATGGTCAAGGTTTCGGCGTCGAGGATGGCGTCGCGAATCACGGTAGCCGCATCGACGCGCCCGCCAAAGGTGTCGATCTCGAAGACGACTGCGTCGGCCCCGGTCTCGTCGGCATCGGCGATCACGCGCTCGACAAAGGCCGCCACGCCCGGGTCGATCATGCCCTCTAGCTTGAGGTGGACGCGATAGACGGTCTGAGCTTGGGCGCTGCCGGCCGACAAAATTAGGAGTGTGTAGATAAGGCGTCGCATTTACGTATGAAGTTATCTCATAAACGTCTAACTACGTCATGTATGTAGGGGCGACCCTTGTTGGTCGCCCGTCGTTTAGACAAGCGTAGAGGCTGGCCTATGGGGTTGGTGGCATGTATGAGATGGCTTCTATTGAATATATGAAGCTATAAATTGTACTCCAAGCGTCTAACCATTGTCAACAACCTCATTTGACCCTCCCTTTGGCCCAGTCTATTTTGTAATTTTCGCTCTCTACGGAACGGAAAAGCCATGCCCCGCAAGCTCGAAATGCTGCTCAAAGGCGGCCACGTAATTGATCCTGCCAACGACATCGACAGCGTTGCCGACGTCGGCGTACTCGACGGCCGCATCGCCCGCGTCGAAGAGGACATTCCCCCTGCGGATGCCCATCGCGTACTCGACGTGGGCAACCTCGTAGTCGTGCCGGGCCTGCTCGATATCCACGTTCATACGTACCATACCCGCGCCCGCAAATCTGGTGGGTTGGTGGGCAGCCTCAACGCCGACGCCCACTTCCTCAAAGAGGGAGTAACCACCTGCGTCGATACTGGCACCGCCGGTGCCGAGGAGTTCGAGCACTTCCGCGAGACGGTGATTGACCACTCCAAGATCCGCATGTTTGCATATATCAACATTGCCGCCCCAGGCATGGGCCCTCCCGAACAAGTCGTCGCCAACCTCGATCCTCAGCAGGCGGCCGAGATGGCCGCGGCCCACGACGAGGTGTGCGTCGGCATCAAGACCGCCCATTATTGGACCACCAAGCCCTTTGACGGCGAGCATCCGCCTTGGGCCTCGGTTGACGCTGCCGTCGAGGCTGGCGAGCGCTGTAAAATGCCGGTGATGGTTGATTTTTGGCCGCGCCCGCCCGAGCGCTCCTATCCCGATCTCCTCCTCAAGCACCTACGCCCCGGCGACATCCACACCCACGTTTTCGCCCGCCAGTTCCCCGTCGTCGATGAAAACGGCGCAGTGTACGACTACATGCGCGAGGCGCGGCAAAAGGGCATCCACTTCGACCTTGGGCACGGGGCGGCTAGCTTCTGGTATCGCGCCGCCATACCGGCCATTGCCGACCGCTTCCCGCCCGATTCCATTAGCACCGACCTGCATATAGGCAATATCAACGGCCACGTCCACTCCATGCTCGACACGATGTCCAAGTGCTTGGCCATGGACATGCCCTTACAGGAAGTGATCTACCGCTCTACCGTCACCCCTGCCCGCGCCATCCGCCGGCCCGCGTTGGGAACTTTGACGCCCGGTTCTGAGGCCGATGTCGCCGTGCTGGGCGTCCTCGAGGGCAACTTCTACTTTCGCGACTGCGGCTGGGCCTGCATCGAGGCCCAACACCGCCTCGAATGCGCCCTGACCTTGCGCGCTGGCGAGGTGGTGTGGGACCGCCATGGCATGACCTGCCCGCACCTACAAGAGATCCCGCCAGAGGCCGAGTACTGGCACCTGCCCGAGCGCCAAGCCACTAGCCCCGTGCCGCGCCTGTGGCGCACTGATGCCTGAGTAGGCCGCTCTGCTTAGAAGCGTTCTCAAAACTAGGGTTTCGGTCTCTCACTTGGCTCAAAGTATCTGGGACCGAGGGCGTCTCGCCGTCGAAAATCCCGCAACGTTAGACTATCAGCGCCAATTCCCCGAAGTAAGCCGCATAAAATCCGCGATCCCGGCTCAATAGGCGATCGGCTTGGTGCAAGGCGTGGGCACCGATGAGAGAATCGCTGATGATGTGCTGCTGACCGCGCAACCGCGCCCCACACTGGGCGCATTGCACTTCGCGCTGGACGCGACTCTACCCAGACGACCTCGCATTTGCCACCATGCGACCCCTATCGTACATTTCCCGTGCCGACACAAACGCCGTAACTCCTTGTAAATTTTGAATCAATCGCCTACCAAACTCCACCCCATCGCCGCGCTTAAAACCCTCCTGCCCCAGTGTATGCTCGAGGATCGGGTGCGCATCGAACGCCGCCTGAAGCGTCGGGGTCGCCTCGATCCGGGAGAAGTCGAACGCCTCTTAGGCCAAGCCCGCCGCTCGGCCTATCGCCGCGAAAAATTCCGCGCCACCCGCCCGACCCCCACCTACCCACCCGCCCTGCCCATCAGCGACCGCAAGGACGAAATCCTCGCGGCGATCCGGGCGCATCCGGTGGTGGTCGTCGTCGGCGAGACCGGCTCGGGCAAGAGCACTCAATTGCCCAAAATCTGCCTAGAGGCCGGCCGGGGCGAGGCCGGCCGCGTTGCCGTCACCCAGCCGCGCCGCGTCGCCGCTCTTTCCATCGCTCAGCGCGTGGCTGAAGAACTCAAGGTGACCTACGGCCGCGATGTCGGCTGCAAAATCCGCTTCCGCGACCAGACCGCGCCCGAGACCTGCATCAAGGTAATGACCGACGGCATTTTGCTGGCCGAGACCCAAACCGACCCAGATTTGCTCGAATATGACACCATTATCGTGGATGAGGCCCACGAGCGCAGCCTCAATATCGACTTCTTGCTCGGCTACCTGCGGCTTTTGCGCCGCAAGCGGCCCGATCTCAAGATCGTCATCACCTCGGCCACCATTGACGCCGAAACCTTCGCTAGGGCCTTTGACGACGCTCCCGTCATCGAGGTCTCGGGCCGGATGTTCCCGGTCGAGGTTCGCTACTGGCCACTCGACGAGCTGCTGCAGGACCGCGGCGACTACACGTATTTGGATGCGGCCGCCAGTGCGGTAGAAGAAATAGTGCGGACGTCGCGGCAGGGCGACCTTTTGGTCTTTCTGCCGTCCGAGCGCGACATCCGCGAGACCCGCGAACGGCTCGAAGGGCGCAAGCTGCGCGGG
Source organism: uncultured Latescibacterota bacterium (assembly GCA_958295495.1). Lineage (GTDB taxonomy): Bacteria > Latescibacterota > UBA2968 > UBA8231 > UBA8231. The sequence goes on along the minus strand of OY282352.1, from coordinate 2,128,609 downwards.
GTTGAGATTTTGCCGCTGTTTGGCCGCCTAACCGCCGGGGAGCAGCAGCGCGTATTCGCCCCGGGGGACCGCCGGCGCGTAGTGTTGGCCACCAATATCGCCGAGACTTCCCTGACCATTCCCCGCATCCGCTACGTCGTAGATACCGGCTTGGCGCGCCTGTCGCGCTACAATCCCCGCACCCACACTCAGCGCCTGCCGATCGAACCCATTGCGCAGAGCAGTGCCCGCCAACGGGAGGGGCGTTGCGGGCGGGTTGCGGACGGAGTGTGCATTCGCCTCTACTCGGAGCAGGACTTTCTCTCGCGCCCCGAATACACCCAGCCCGAGATCCAACGCGCCAATCTCGCCGAGGTCATCCTGCGGATGATTAATCTCAAGTTAGGGGACATTGAGGCGTTTCCCTTTATCGACCCGCCGGCGAAAGCCGCTATCGCCGGCGGGTTCCAACTTCTGAGCCAGCTCAACGCCCTCGACGAAAACCGCGCCCTCACTTCCATTGGCCGCGCCATGGCGCGCCTGCCCATCGATCCCACGGTCTCGCGGATGCTGCTCCAGGCCCGCGAGGAACAAGCCCTGTCCGAAGTGCTCGTCATCGCCGCGGCCATCAGCATTCAAGATCCGCGCGAGCGGCCTCTCGAAGAGCAGGATGCGGCCGACCATACACACCGGCAGTTCCACGACAAAAATTCCGATTTCCTAGGCTATCTCAACATCTGGAACGCCTACCACGACAAAGTGGAAAGCGCCTCGCAGAACGAGTTGCGCAAATTCTGCAAGGCGCACTACCTCTCCTACGTGCGGATGCGCGAATGGCGCGATATCCACGCGCAGCTCCGCGAGGCACTGGGCGAGATAAAAGGATTCCGCTTTAACCGAGCACCCGCCGGGTACGACGCGATCCATCGCTCGGTACTCACCGGCTTGCTTTCGAGTGTGGCGCGTCAAGAAGAAGGCAATGTCTATCAGGCAGCGCGCAGCCGCGAGGTGATGATTTTTCCCGGCTCGGGACTCTTTCGCTCCAACAAGGGCAAGAAGTCGGGTGAGGGCGGGCCACCTAACTGGCTAGTCGCGGCCGAGATCGTCGAAACCTCGCGCCTGTTCGCCCGCACCGTCGCCCGCATCCAGCCTGAATGGCTCGCGGAGCTAGGCAGCCACCTGTGCCGCGCTTCCTACGACCAACCCTACTTCAACCCGCGCTCGGGACGGGTGCTGGTGCGCGAAAAGCTGATCCTCTACGGCCTCGAAGTGCTCAGCCGCCGCATCCCTTATAGCCGCATTAACGCCCACGAGGCCACCGAGATATTCATCCGCGAGGCATTGGTGCCTGGGGCAGTGCATACTCCGCACAAGTTTCTCGCGCACAACATTCGCCTGTGTCAGAAGATCGAAACTTGGCAGACCCGCGCCCGCGGCTTGGCCGATGTACACGTCGAAGAGGCTGCCGCCCGCTTTTACTCCCAGTACCTCGACGATGTTTCCTCGCTGCACGACCTCAACCGGTTCCTCAAAGACAAAGCCGACGACTTCCTGCTGATGCAGGAGGAAGACTTGCTCGGCACCACCCGCCCTGACTTTGACCAACAGGCTTTTCCCGACGCGCTCGACCTCGACGGCAAAAAGCTAGCCATCAGCTACGCCTATCGCCCGGGGCAAGACGAGGACGGCATCACCGTCGAGGTGCCCTACAAACTGGCCCACGCCGTCGATCCAGAAATACTCGAATGGCTAGTGCCGGGCCTGCTCGAAGACAAAATCACTGTCCTACTGCGCTCGTTGCCCAAGTCCATTCGCAAGCAACTGGTGCCGATCCCCGCAAAGGCCAAAAGCATTGCGGCCGCACTCAAGCCGACGCATCCCACCTTTTTGGAGTCGCTACAGGAACACATCCGCCAGCACTACCGGATCCAAATCCAAGCGTCAGACTGGAACGCCGCCGACCTGCCCGACCACCTCAAGATGCGCGTCGATATCCAAGGCACTGACGAGCAATCCGTCGCGGCTGGTCGCGATTTGCAGCAACTGACCCAACGCCTCGAACAGCACGACACGCCAGTCGAACTCGACGCTTGGAAAAAGGCGGTCCAACAGTGGGAACGGGAAGGGATAACTACGTGGGATTTCGGCGACCTGCCCGAACGAATAGAGGTGACCCAAGCAGGCGGGGTGCCGCTTTATGGATGGCCCAGCCTCAATCGGGACGAAGGCGGCGTGTTGCTGCGGCTCTACAAAAATCGCGCCGAAGCCGAAATCTGCTCGCGAGCGGGATTCTTGGGTCTCTGTGCCTTGGCGTTGCGCGACGAGCTAGCGTGGCTCCAGCGCGAACTCAAGGAGCTGGCGCAGTTCAAGGCGCGCTACCAAGGCAGTTCCCTAGAACTGCACACCCAAGCGTTTGAACATCTCGAGCGCTATCTCTTTCACCGCGAGCAAATCCTACCCCTGCGCCAACGAGATTTCGACGCCGTGCTGGAGCAGGCCAAGTTGCGGCTGCGCGGCTTGGCCCCGCGCTTCATCTCCTTGGTCGATAGCCTGCTCGAAGCCCGCCGGGCAATTCGCCTTGCGGGCCGGGCCTATCGCGGGATGGACGCGGACTTGGAGCGACTGTTGCCAGACGACTTCCTCGCCCGCGTTCCCTACCACCGTCTTAGCCATCTGCTCCGCTACCTAAAGGCCGTCGAGGTGCGTACCGAGCGCGCTGCGACCGACCCGCGCAAGGACGCGCAGAAGGCCGAGTTGATCGAGGTGTACCAGAGCCAGTTGGAAAAGCTCGTCGGGGAGACCAATTCGCCCGAGCGGGAGGCCCAAATCGAGGAATTGCGCTGGATGCTGGAGGAATATCGCGTCTCGGTCTTCGCCCAAGAGCTGGGCACCGCCCACCCGATCTCCCCCAAGCGGCTCGACAAGAAAATTGAGCAGATCCGTCAAATGAAGTAACGCCGTAGTGCGTGGTGTCGAGGTTGACGCCGCTCCGCCCCCATTCGCTCTAGCCCGCCTATCGCACCCGCGCCGACGCCGCCAATCCCCACACTCCTCGTTCATCTCAGTGTATCGAAACGAATCCATCCGCGTGTGCGGGCGCACACAGATAGAGCTAGCAGAGCATCGCCTTTACTCAGAGATCGGCGCTGGCATGTAGGTTGCTTTCCTACCCTTGAGCAACCATATTACTCCCTAGCCTTGAGCCTTGCCGCTCTCAAGGAGTCCACCATGACCGAGAGTTCCAGCCCCCAACCTCGTCCCGCCCCCGAAGAGCTGCACTGGGGCATCAGCTATCTGCGCGAAGACATCCAAGATCTGCGTAACCAGATAGGAACGGTTCACCACCGCATTGACGAGACCAACCGCTCATTGGGCGAGCAGATCCAAGCGGTGCATCACCGCATTGACGAGACCAACCGCTCATTGGGCGAGCAGATCCAAGCGGTTCACCACCGCATCGACGAGACCAATAAGCGCATGGATGCCCATTTCAGATGGACGATGACCACCTTGGTCGCCATCACCGGCATCCTCATCGCCGTCATCAAGCTCTGACCACACCCCCAAACACCGCCGCTCGCCGGAAACGAACCGCAGGACCAGTGCCAACCAATCGCTCCGTAAATTGAGAGGGCTTGGTTGGTTCAGATGTTCTCCACCAACCACTTGTAGCACTTTTCGTATCCCACCTGCCCGTCGGTCTCCGGCCCCTCGTATTCAGCTATCCAAGCCCCGTCGTAGCCAGCCGCCTTGAGGCACTTGACCGCGTGGCGGAGGTGGATCTCGCCCTCGCCCAGTGCTGCCCCCTTGTAATTTTGCCGCGAGCCGGTTCCGTCCTTTAGGTGGGTGTGGAAAACGTACGGTGCCAAAATCTCGTAGAAGTGATCGATTTGGTCTAACCCGTGCCCGAACCAGCGGTAGTTCATCGTATCCAAATTGACGCCGAGCCGGTCCGAGCCAACGCGCTCAATCAGGCTGAGCTGCCAGTCGCCGTCGTTGGTGGAAAGCCCGTGATTGTCGAGGGCGATCCGCACATCGTATTCCTCCAAAAAATCGGCGCAGCGCTTGAAGGCTTCGAGCAGCATGGCGTCCCACTGGTCTTCTGGCACGTCGCCGTTGCGGTTCCAGCCCCCATCCGAGCGCACGATGTCCGTGCCGGTTATGGGAATGATCTGGCAGACGTAGCGGTAGCGCTCAATCTGCGCGTCCAAGTCGCGGCGGTCGGCTTGCAGGAAGTCGTTGCCAGCCGCTACGGCTGAGGCTTGCATCCCGTATTTGGCCAATAACTCGCGCGTGGCAGCGGCCGTCTGCTCGCCGTCCTTGGACTCGCCATCCCAGATATCGCGGATTTGCAACTCGCAGTACCGGTAGCCGATTTCGCTGGCCCGCCGGGCGAAGCCTTCTAAGTCGCAGCCGGGCCAGTTGTAGTGAATCGCGCCGATTTTTTTCATGCTCGTGCTCCTTATGTCGATTGGGAATTGGGAATTAGGAGTTTTCAGTTCCTAACTGATGTTGCGCAGCCTTTCGTTAGTGAGTTGCTCCGGGTCAAGCACTTTCAGTAAAGTCGCCACACCTGCGTCTGCAATGGCATCAGGCAGACGGTTGCCCCCTCCTCGCGGGCGGGTATAGCCTCAATCGCAAGGGCTTCGTACGTGTCGAAGCACTTTTGGCGCGATGTGGGCGGCTGCGGCAGGTAATCGAAGCGGTAGGACGCCCGCCGCACGGTGCGCGGATCGAAGTTATGCGCCACCAAAAGCGCGCTCCGCTCAGTATAGCGCACGTACGCCAGAATGCGGTCGTCTGGGTCGCCGCCCGCGAATTCGTTGCGGTGGAAGTAAATTTCCCCGTCGCAAAATTCCGGCCACTCCTTTTGCAGCGCGAAGAGACGCCTGTAGGCCCCCGCCAGGCTGGCGTGCGGCTCGCGCTCGGCCCAGTCGAAATGCAGGAGGGTCTCGTTTTCAAAGTCAGTGCGCGTTTCTTCGCCCCACTCACTGCCCAGTTCCAAACCTCGCGTCAGATTGCACTTAGAGGCCGAGCCGGCCGAGCAGTTGATCAGGGCGGCCTGCAAGTTCTTGAGCAGTGCCATCAGCAGCGCGCAGTGCTCTGGGCAGGTGATGCTCTGCCAGTAGGACCGCGCCTGTTCATCGCAGCGCAAAAGTTCCCAGAACCGCTCGCGCCACGCGCGGGTGGCGCGCGGGCTGTCGTGGTTTTCAAAGTAGGCCATCGCCACGGTGCCCGGTGCGAAGGTGCGATTCATTTCCTCTAGGAAATCGATGAGGGGCTGGGCGTACTCGACGTCGCGGTGAAAGTCAACCAAGAGCGCGTAGATCGCGTCGGCCGGGACATCTACTGCTTCGGTTAGCGGGCACAGGGTTTCGCCCAGCACCAATGCCTCGGGCGCAGCGGCTTGAATGCGGTTCTTGAGCTTTTTGAGGAAGGGCCGGTCAATGGTCTGGCTGGCGTCGATCCGCACTCCATCGAATCCGCACTGCTCAATCCAATACGGGGCGATCTCCAGCAGGTACTCCTGCAACGGCTGGTTGTCGATCAGGTCGAAGAGCGCCACGTCCGAATAGACCAGCCAAGCGATCTGGTGGATTTGCGGTACGCCGCGTTCGTCGCGCAAATACCATTCGGGATGTTCGGCGATCAACGGACAGTCGCGGCTGCTCTGCATCAGGACCAAGTCGAAGATGACCTTCTTGCCGAGGGTGTGCGCCCGCCGGGTGAGGGCGCGCAGTTCGGCGCGTCCGAGGAGCTGGGTTAGCCTTTCGCGGCCGAGTGCTCTTTCCGCGTCGGCTGCCGACAGCCCGCCGAGACTTTCCATTTCCTCTGAATGCACGAGACCCTCCGCCACCAGCGTCCCCCAATTCGCTTCCTCGGCTGGCGAAATCAGCTCGGGATCAACTTGGAAAAAGTCCCGCACCGCATAGACGCTGCCGAGGGCACCCTTGCGCACATCCTCGCCGGTGTGCAGGTCCGCAAAGCCCAGACGAAAAAAGGGCAGCATGTAAATCACATCGGCCGGAATGGCATCTAAGTGCCGCGTCAGTTCGGCGAGCCGGCCCGAGCGGAAGCGGCCCCCATCGATGCGTGCGCCGACCTTGCGCACGCACACCTCGGCGATCGTTGGTCCTTTGCGCACCCACTCCGGGCTGACGACGATGATCCCGTCGCGGTTTTCGGCCAAATCGTTGAGGCTGATCCACTCCTTGCGCCCGGCCTCGGCGTAGCTGTCGGCGGAAAACTCCACCGCGTAGTTGAAGGTGCCGGTGCGCTCAAGCGCGAAAGTTGCCGATTCAAAGACGAGATTGTTGTCGGCGAGGACGGGAGTGCCTTCCTCATTGACGAGCAGCCGCATCTCCACGTACGCGTTGGTCCCGCTGGCATCGGTCCACAGCCGCGCATCCACGTCCCTTGGCTGGACTTGGTACGGGTCCACAGCCGCGACGAAGAGCTCGCAGCGCACCTGGGCTCGGGCCGCTGTTTTGCCGGGTTCGATGTAGGCCCTAGCGAGGGGGGGCTCGCAAACCCGACCGTCGATTTCAATGGTCAGGTTGCCGCCCCAGACCTGCCAGTTGTCGAACTCGCGGCGCTGGTAGCGGCAGTGCAATTGTTCGTAGAACGCAGCGCGTGAACCTAAGACAGCCGTAACGGTCAAAGAATGCTCTCCAAGAGAATTGGGAATTGGTCCATTGCTCAATTCGCAATTCCTACAATTGTCTATGGTTCTGCCGATAGTGTCGCCTGAGCATATCCTCGCCGAAATCGTCGTGCAGGTCGCGCCAAACCGCGTGGATGTGATTGGCGTCGTTTTGGGTGTTGTCGTACTCGGCTAGGAAACTCGGCCCTTGGACCCGGTAGTAGTGCGGTCCCCCGCGTTCCTCCGCGCCGGCCCAAGCAAAGTGCGCCGCCTGTAAACATGCTGCTCCGAGTCGCGCCCATTCGGCTTCGGCCACCGCTTCGGGCTGGCGCCGTACGTATACTTCGACCAAGGCGTCCAAGATCTGGCGCTGCGCTGCGCTCATATCCGCGCTGCCCAAACCCTCCGGCGCAACCTCGCCGCGCACATGGGGCACATTGGTCGTGAGGATGTCCCCTGGAGCTTCGGTACTGACGATGGCCATTGCTTTCTGCTCGCCGTCCAACTCGTGCAAAAGCTGCCGCCCTAGATCCTCTTCTTCTCGCAAAGCCCGCAACCCAGCTTGCTCGCCGTGACGCACTTCGGCGGGGTTTGAGCCAAAAAACAGCGGCGTTGATCCCAGCATCCGACCTTGTACTACCGTATGGTTGAGCGAGACGTGATGGCCCTCAAAGCGCCAGCCCCAAGGTGCGTCTCCACCTATCGCGCCGAAAATGCTCACGTAGTACAGCTCGGGATCGCGCTGGAAGCGCCGCCCCGCTCCTTCTAGCTCGGCCAGTATCGGCTCCAGCGAAATGATCGTCGAGACTTTTTCGTACCCCGACGCGCTGACTCCGGTCGCTACCAGCGCGTGCGCTAACTCCCGCTGTCGCGCGTCCATTTCCTTTAGCGGCAATCCAGCGCGCTCCCGCGGCACGTAGTGCCAGTTTTTGCGCTCCGTGCTGTCGGCAAAGTCGATCACCGCTTTCTGCCGTCCGGCCGCATCTAAGGACGCGAGGAAGTTGCCAGCGGCCTCGGCCATGCGCTGTACTGTATCGGCTTGGTTCATGATCTTCCTTTCTCAAGTCGGCCTGCGCGCCGACAAATCGTCGTGCAAGTCGATGGTAGTGTATTCCTCGTCTGCTTGCTTCACGGCGATGCGCACAAACTCCAGCTTTTCCGGCCCGGGATTGTACATGCCGTGCCCCTGCCCAATGCCCTGCCAAGTCACCGACCCGCCCCTCACCGCAAAGGTCTCGTCGGCAATCGTCATCAGCCCCTGTCCTTTCAGCACCACAAAGCTCTCTTCGAGAAAGTCGTGATAGTGATACCCCAACGACCCCCCTGCGTCTAGGATCGCATGGTCGAGAAAGGTCCAGTCGCTGTAGAAGTCATTGGGCGAGAGCATGTGTCGGGTGGCGATCTGCCCACAGCCGCCGTGGATTGCGTCGCGCCACGTTAGCGCTTGTGCGTCAAAGGTCCCCGCGAGGAAGGGCACACCTTGCGTCGCATCCGTTTCGACGTCCCCAAGCTTTTCCCCAAAACGGTTGATTAGGCGTTGCTGTATCTCTAAACCCATGCTCATCGCGACGCGTACGCGCAGCACGTGTACAAATATATTGGTCAAGTTTTTCAGAATATGATCGCACCCGGTAGGTTCGACGATAAACCCGGGTCCTTCTCCGCTTTCTATCCGCTGCTGCCGCACGGTCAACTCCACCGGCCCGCCCATAAACACATAGCCTTGTTCACAAGCTATTCCCATACTTGGCACCGCGCGCATTTCCCCCGGGGCCAATGCCCAATAGTCGAATGCCGACCACGGCGTCTGTCGCTGCACCTTTGAAAAGGAAAAGACCGGGGTGCCCTCTTGGTCCAACTCATTGATATGAATGTGCTTCATGCTTACTCTCCCTTACTGCGCCGTAAACTACGCATCTCAACTACCCCTCACAAACCCTTGACACCCCTTATTCCAACCCCCAACATAGACGCGTATTTGCTCAGAAGCCCAACCCGAGGTCGCGCCGCAACAAGTGGCCACCCCGAGGCTGACCAAAGGAAACCCTCTATGAACGCCGCAAAAGCGAACGCCCTCACCGCAGCCATCGCCAAGCTACCCCGCGTCCGGCTAGCCTCAATCCGCCCCACCCCGTTGGAGCCACTGCCGCGCCTAACCGCTCACCTCAACAGCCCTGCACTCTACATCAAGCGCGACGATCTGACTGGGCTGGCCTTTGGCGGCAACAAGACGCGGATGTTTGAGTTTGCCTTGGCCGATGCCTTGGCCAAAGGTGCCGATACCATCGTCTCGGGCGCGGCCGTGCAGTCCAACTACTGCCGCCAACTTGCCGCGGCCTGCGCCAAGCTAGGCTTGGAACTCCACCTGATCCTCCGGCCGGTGCGCCCAATTGACCGAACCCAATCCCAAGGCAACAACCTGCTACAGCACCTGCTCGGCGCACAGATTACCGTCCTAGAGACAGGCGATCCGCACAGCCAACAAGACGCTCTCCAAGCCAAGGTCGAGGAGCTTTCCGCACGCGGAAAAAGAGTGTACTGGCCGCGCCGAGAAGATACGATTGACCTCGACGCCATCGCATACACCGAAGTGGGCGTGGAGATTGCCCACCAATGCCAAGAGCAAGGCATCAATCCGCCTTACCTCTATCTCAGTGCTCTCGACACCACCCAAGCCGGCGTAGCTTTGGGCCTAGCCTATATTGAGTCGCCGATTCAAGTGCGCGGCTTTTGCCCAATCGCCAACGTCGAGAACCGCCACGAGGACATGGCCACCATCGCCACCCAAGCCGCCTGCCGCCTCGGCCTCAACGTTGCCATGAGTGCCGCCGACTTCGACAACGACGATTCCTTCGTCGGCCAGAGGTACGGCATCCCCACTCCCGCTGGTTTGGATGCCCTGCACACCTTGGCGTGCAAGGAGGGCATTCTCCTCGATCCCGTGTACACCAGCAAGGCCCTCGCCGGCCTTGTTGCCCACGTACGCGACGGCAGGCTTGACGGCGAGGCGATCTTCCTGCACACCGGCGGCAATCCCGCCCTGTTCGCCTATGCCGAGGAAGTGCTCGCCGACTAGATGGAGCTCTTTTTCCTGATCGGCGTCTCCTTCCTGACCTCCACCTTTACCGCCATCATCGGGGTGGGCGGCGGTATTGCGCTGATCTCGGTCATGCCGGGCTTTCTGCCCGCCGCGGCCATCATTCCCGTCCACGGTGCCGTGCAGCTAGCCTCCAACGCCAGCCGCGTATTCTTTGGCCTGCGCCACGTCGAATGGCGCATCTTCTGGCCCTTCTCAGGCGGCGCAGTCCTCGGTGCTGTCGTGGGGGCGCAGGTGGTCGGTGGCTTTAGCTTTGACGATCTGCCCCTGTATCTGGGCCTCTTCATCCTCCTCGTCATCTGGATTCCCGTGCCCAAACGCGCGTTTCGCCTGCCCGGCCACTTTGCCATTTTCGGTGCCCTCCAGACCTTTCTCTCCCTCTTCGTCGGCGTTGCCGGTCCCCTGACCGGTGCCTTCTTAGCCAGCGCGGGTTTGCCCAAGGACCGCTTGGTCATTACCCACGGCACGGTAATGACCGTCACCCACCTGTGCAAAATCCTAGTCTTCGGCTTTGTCGGTTTCGCGTTCGCGCCCTACTTGCCTCTCATCGCCGGGATGATTGGCGCGGCGGCACTTGGCTCGTGGTGGGGGACGCGCTTGCGCGACCGGGTTTCCGAAAGCCTCTTCCGCAAGATCTTCAGGATAGTGATCACGCTCCTCTCGCTGCGCATGATCGTAGAGGCGCTCTAGGCGGCGTAGGGTGGGGCGGTTGCCCGGTGGGGCTTTGCGGGCTTATTTTGTAAAGCCGCTCCGCAACTGGTCGTAAAAGGAGACCCCTATGAACGAACTTGAACAAGCCGTCCAAGAAATCGAAATCTACGGCTTCACCCTGCTCGAAAGCGTCCTTGATTCCGACACCGCCGCTGCCATGCGCCAAGCCCTGATCCGCTGCGAACAAGAGCACGGCACCGAACACACTCACCGCGGCTCGGCCCGCCACGTGGCCAACCTCCCGGTCATGGATCGCATCTTCCACCAGTGCATCGACCACCCCCGCGTCTTGCCGATCCTCGAGCACTTTCTCGAGCCCTCGCTGATTTTGGGCAGCCTCAACTCGCGTATCGTGCGCCCCGGCGACGGCTTCCAAGACCTGCACAGCGACATCCCCGTCTATATGCTCAACATGGATACGCCGGTGATGATGAATACTGTGTGGATGCTCAACGACTTCAGCTCCGAGAGCGGCGGCACCCGCGTGGTGCCCGGCTCGCACAAGAGCGGTCTCGCCGCGCCTCCGGAGGGATTTGCCGTCCAGCACGAGGTCCAGCCGACAGCCCCGGCCGGCTCGGTGATCGTTTTTAACGGCCAGTGCTGGCACGGCGGCGGTGCCAACACCAGCGACCACAACCGCCACGCCCTCTTCGGCCACTACAGAAAGCAGATGCTGGTCTTCCAGCTCGACCCGCACGACGGCTTCCCGCCTGAGTGGTGGGACGGCTTGAGCCCGCGTCAGCGCCAGCTAATGAGGATGCAGCACGGCCCGGGTGCAGCCCACGCGGCCGACGTTCATTTCCGCTAGGAGACAGGACGTGCTAAGCACCCGCAGCTTAGGGCTTGCCGCCGGTCTCGTGCTCGTGGCGCAGGCGGTTCTCAAAGCCGAGGTGCCGACTTGGCACCTCGGCAGCAGCCAGCCTTCCAAGTTTCGATTCAAGAGGAAAACAGCGAGATTTTCGCCGTCAAGGGGCCGCTGCCCCTCGCAAGGACCGTCGCCGAGCCGACGCAAAATTTTGCGCCTGACGTGCGCATTGGTTTCGACCAGCAATACGTGCGTTTCTTTCTTCCGCTGGGCGCGCAAATTCTCCATCATTGACGATCATCGACGAGACGGCCTTGACCCCCGTTAGCGGCACATCCGGCGGCCAAGGCAATCAAGCCCGCTCGCTCTTGGGCACTATCGGCGAGTTCGAGGTCTATGGCGAGGGCTTTCCCAAGCGAGCCACGTACCGCTCCAAAATCATCGACCTCGGGGTCGAGCAAAATTTTGGCCGGCTGTTCTTTGCCGCCACCCTGATGCGCTTTGTCGATGGCGAGGCCGTTGAGACACCCAATGCACGGGCCTTCGCCGAGGTCGGAGTTCGCACGGGCCGAGACCTGATGTTCAACATAGGAGGGACGCCCTACGGACATTTACGAGGTAGGTTGTAGGACCCTGCTATGCGATTCGTCTCCACTCTTCTCTGCCTTGCTTGTGCCATTCACAACCCCACACCCCAAAGGAGTTCCACCATGAGCGATTATCTCGTCTATATCGGCACCTATTCCAGCGGCGACGAGGATGGCATCCACGTCTATCGCCTCGATATGGCCACCGGTGCGCTCGCGCATCAAAGCAGTATTGGCGGCATTGACAACCCTTCCTTCTTAGACATTGCTCCCAATCGCCGCTTCCTCTACGCCATCGGCGAGGTGAGCGCGGTCGGCGACCAGCCCGGGGGGGCTATTGCGGCCTTTGCCATTGACCAGCAGAGCGGGGCCCTCACCCACATCAACACCGAATCGACCGTGGGCACCGGCCCGTGCCACATCAGCATTGACCGCGCCGGCCAGTACGCGCTGGTTGCCAACTACGGCGGCGGGAGCGTCGCCATCCTGCCGATCCGGGAAGACGGCTCGCTCGGCGCGGCCACGGATTTCGTCCAACACGAGGGTTCTTCGGTCAACCCAAGCCGCCAAGAGGGGCCGCACGCCCACTCGATTATGGTGTCCCCCAACAACAAACACGCTTTTGCCCCAGACTTGGGCATTGACAAGGTGCTCGTCTATGCGATTGACCACGACGCTGGTACGCTCAGCGCGCAGACGCCGGCGGAAATCGCCCCGGGCAGCGGTCCGCGCCACCTCGCCTTCCACCCCGATGGCCAACGCGCGTACGTCATCAACGAGCTGAGCAATACCATCACGGCCTTCGCCTACGACGCCGACGCTGGTACGCTCACCACCACTCAGACCATCTCGACGCTGCCCGATGGATACGCCGAGGTCAGCCACACCGCCGACATCCACGTCCACCCCAACGGCCACTTCCTCTACGGGTCCAACCGCGGCCACGACTCCATTGCCGTCTATGCCATTGACCAAGACACCGGCCAACTCGCACTCGTCGAGATCGTGCCGACTGGCGGTGCCAACCCGCGCAACTTCGGCCTCGACCCCACGGGCACGTACCTAATCGCTGGCAACCACAGCACCAACGACATCTTCACCTTCAAAATTGACCAAGACACCGGGAAGCTGACGCCTACCGGCCACGAGGTGGAGGTGGGGACGCCCGTGTGCCACAAGTTCATTCCGGTTTTCTAGGAATAGACGGCGGAGTGTGCGGAGTGTGACCGCCGAGTTAGACGAGAATCAGTGGTCTAAGGATTGGTAGGGCGAGCCTGACGAGGTTTAACACACCTCGTCCCTTTTCCATATCGTTCAATCCGGTCCATCCTCCCAATCCCATTCCGCCCATACGCAGCCCTCGCCTAGGCCGCTAGATCATGAGATAATCCCAAGCGCCTCCACCTGCGCCAACAGCATCTCGCGCTCGTCGGGGCGCACGGGTCGCAACGGACGCCGGGGGTCGCCGCACTCCATCCCTATGCGCTGACCGACCACGGCCAAGATGCTGCCGAAATAGCCGAATTGCGCCACCGTGCGGTGAAAGACAGTGGCCCGTTCCTGGGCCGCTTGGGCGGCAGCCAGATCGCCCGCCTGGTGGGCATCCCATACGGCCATCCACAGTTCCGGGGCCGCGCACAAAGGACCATCAACCGACCCGACAGCGCCGATGGTCATGGCTGGCAACATCAGCTTGCCGCTACCGATAAAGGCGTCTAGCCCCATGCGGACGAAATCGAGCAGATTGGCGAATACCGGCGACGAGTGTTTCAAACCGGCAGTTTGGGGCACTTCCTCAACTAGGCGCTGCATCAGGGCCGGACTGACATCGAGACCAGTGCAGCCGGGCAAGTTGTAGATGAACAACGGCCGATCGGCCGCAGCCCCCACGGCCCGGTAGTATTCTACCACGCCGTCGTCGTCGCCTTGGTAGAAGAAGGGGGGCACCGCGCAGACGGCTTCCACTCCGGCGTGGGCTGCGTGGGCTGCCAGCTTTTCGGCCCGCGCCGTAGTATTGGCCCCCACGTGCATGATGACCTCGGTGCGTCCCGCGTTCTGGTCGGCGGCGATTTCGGCGATGCGCTGGTTCTCCTCGTCGTCGAGCAGGACGCTCTCGCCGGTGCCGCCGGCGACCCAAAAGCCGTGTACGCCAGCTTGTATATTGAACTCCATTGTGGCGCGGAAGGCCTCTTCGTTTAAGGTGCCATCCTCGTTTTTTGGACTGATAATCGCCGGCACCACCCCGTGGAATTGTCCCATATTTTCCTCCTTAGTATAATACCTCAGCGCTTTTTCGCGCCGAGGCGGACCACGCTCAATATAGGCGTCGATTTCTCCGCTTCCAATACTCAGACCACTAGGAGGATGGTATGAAAAGCTATCGCGTGGCCATACTGGGTTGCCGGGGTCGCGGCACGGCCGCGGCACGTGCGTATCACGCCCACCCCCGCACGGAAATCGTCGCCCTCTGCGACCTCGTGCAAGATCGGCTCGACACCCTGGGCGACGAGCTCGGGGTCGCGGCCCGATACACCGACCTAGACGCGATGATCGGCCAGCACCAACCCGATATAGTCGCCATTCCCACGGGCACGGAATTCCACCACTCGCTGGCGTTGCGCGCCCTCGAATACGGCGTCCACATCGACATTGAAAAACCCCTGTGCGTCGATTGCCAGCAGGCCGACGAGGTGCTGGCCAAGGCCCGAGAAAAAAATGCGCGCATTGCAGTGCATCACCAAGGGCGCGTCGGCGTCTATATGAAAGCCGTGGCCAAAGCCCTTGCCGAAGGACGCATCGGCCAGTTGCGCCACATTCACGCCCACGGCAAAAACTACTACGGCGGCTACAACCTAATGAACATCGGTACGCACATAATCAACAACGTGCTCAAGGTCGCCGGCCCGTGCCACAGCGTCGTGGCCACCGCCACTACCGCTGGCCGCCCCATTGCCCCGACGGATGTGGTCCCCTCTCCGCAAGGCATGGGCACCATCGCTGGCGAACACATCACTGCGACGCTCAGTTTCGCCGACGGCGTCACCGCAACCCTCCTGCAACACCGCTTCCCCACCCCGGTCAATCCGGTAATAGAATTCTGCGGCAGCAAAGGCCGCTTAGTGCTCTCGCAGCTCGTCTGGAAAAGGGACCTCGGCGCGCTTCTGCTGCCGCAGCCCCACTACGCCCTCAACGACGCAAGAGAACCTTGGGAAGTGCTCCCGCCCATCTACTGCGCGGGCTACGATCCGCAGAGTTTTGCCCACCCAGACGACTACGCCTACGTAGAGGAGTACGTCGCGGCACTCGACGCGGGCCGCGAGCACGAGTGCAGTGGCCAAGCCGGCCATCACATCGTGGAAATTATGATGGGTATCTTCGAGTCCGCCGCGTACGGCAAACGGGTGGATTTACCCCAGCAGGACCGCACCCATCCCCTTCTGCGCTGGCGGCGCGAAAACGGCCTGCCCCCACCCGAGCCCATGCCGCGTCTATACGCTGAGTGGCTGGCGGCAGAGGACGTGCGGTTGGGGCGGAGTGGGTGATTTTGCATGGCTGTCAACAACTGACGGAGGTTAGGATCGACATGAACGACACCGAAAAATTCCTCTTCGACTTGCAGGGCTTTATCGTCGTCCGCGAGTTCCTCTCGCCGCACGAAGTCAAAGCCCTCAACGACGCTTTCGACGCCAACTGGGGCGAGCGCCGCGAAGACCCAATCGGCGATCCCAGCGGCAACATGGCTGGGCTGGACAAGCGCGGCATTTTCACCGGCATGCTCACTTGGGAGCAGCCCCATTGCCAGCCATTCCGCGACCTGCTCGCGCACCGCAAGCTCCTCCCCTATCTCGACACCCTGCACGGACGCGGCTGGAAGCTCGACCACGAGCCGTTCATGATTACTGGTCCCAAGGGTATTGAAGGCCTGCGCATCCACGGAACCACCAACGTCCTCTTCAATGGCTCCCGCTTCTACGCGTACTCCAACGGCCAGATGCGCTGTGGCCTGCTCGTCGTCCAGTACACTTTGCACGACCAGAATCCCGGCGACGGCGGCCTCTGCGTCATTCCGGGCAGCCACAAGGCGAACTTTTCTTGTCCTCCGAAAATCACGACTTGGGAGGAGCATCAGGAGGTCGTTTACCAAGTGCCTCTGAAGGCCGGCGACATGGTCATCTTTAGCGAGAACACCTTGCACGGCACCCTGCCGTGGCAGGCAGACCACGCCCGCCGCGCCCTGCTCTACCGGTACACGCCCAAGTACCTGCACTACGACGGCGGCACGTACGAGGTCAACCAGCCAGCATGGGTGTCGGAATTGACCGCAGCGCAGCAGGCGGTGCTCGAACCGCCCTACATCTACCATCACCCCCTCATCGAACCGGACGGCGAGACTGTAGTCCGACCGCGCCGCGAGGATTAGCCTTGGTCCGCTTACTACAGCGGGTGCGGAGGTCTCAGCGAAAAACTCCGATCAGCCCTGCCACTCCAAATTGATGCTCGTGTACCCGTCCGCATAGCCGCGCAAGTGATCGGGTAGGTTGGCCAAAAACCACTGGCCTTCCTCGGGAATTTCCCAGGGAATGTCGATGCGGTGGCTGCGGGCGCGGAAGCCGATGCCGCAAGAGAGGCGCGTTTCTTCAATCCGGTTGGGGAACGCGCCGTGATACGTGCGATGGGCAAAGACGATCATGTCGCCGCCGTTGGTGAAGAGCGGGACGAGGCCGGGGATGTCGAAGCCGTTGTAGGCGCGTTCCTCCGTGCCCTCCGGGTAGAAGGAGCGCCGGTCGGCCGTCATGCGAAACCCCTCCGGCCCCTCCCAATTTTCGACGTGGGAATCCTCAATGACGCACAGGCCGCCGTGTTCGGGCCGCGATCCGGTCAGGTAGAACCACTTGCCCGACGGCCACAGCCCGCGATTGAGGACGTCGCCCGAGTGCTTAATCGCGGTCGCATAGCCGCACCAATCCGTGTGCCACCCTACCGGAGCCGAGCCGGTCCGGCGGATGATGGCGGCCGAGCGGTGAATCGTCAGCTCGTCCGTGCCGATCAGGTGCCGGTGAATGTCCATGAAGGGCGCGTAGTCGAGTACCTCCCAAGCACCCGGGCCGGACTCAATCCAAGCGTGCCGCGTGCGGCTCTCGCCCGGCTGCAATGTGCGCTCCGGGTCCGTGCCGTCCCACACCGCCTGCTTGAGCTTGGCGACGATCTCCGGCGGCAGCACGTCTTTGATCACCGCGAAGCCGTGCGCCTCCAAGCATTGGTCCATCGCGTCGAGCTCGTCAGTGGCGAACTCATAGCGATAGCCCAAGTCCGGCTTCTGAATGTGCAAATAGTCTTCCATGGCTTTCCTCCTTAGAAGCGGTCTGAAAACCCACCTTGGGTCGTGTTGAACAAGCAGTAGAGACGGTCTCCGTCATTCCCGCGAAAGAACGTCACCCCGTGCCCCGACACGGGGCGGGAATCCAGCCGGTATCGTTTAGACGCCAAGGACGACCACCAGAGTTTTCAGACAGCACCCGGTTAAGATGGCGTCGCGATTCGATGGCCTGCCTAGAAGCGTCGCGCCTCGGCACCGTCTGCAAGCGTCAGTTCGTAGCAGGCAGCTTCGCTGTCCGTGCGCACCAACAGATAGGGTGCGGCAAGGGCCGGGGGATTCCAAGTTTTGCCAGCAAAGGCCGTCATTCGCGCTAGTTCTACGTGGTGGTCGGGGCGGGCCTCGACCAGTACCACGTCCCCCGATTCGCTCATTATCAGCAGGATATCGTCTATCAGGATGAGCTGGCCGTGGCCGTAGCGACCGCGCTTCCAGCGGCGCTTGCCGTCTTGCGGGTCGAGGCAGACCAGCACCCCATCGTCGAGGCCATAGACAAAACCATCGCGATAGACCATGTTGGCAAATTTGGCCTTGAGCCGGGGGCTTTTCCAGATGAGATCGCTCGTCAGGCCGCTGTCGGGCGCGGCGTTCACTTGATACAGCTTGGCACCAATGCCGTAGCCAGTGGAAGCCAGAACTCGGTCCCCGGGCAAGAGCAGGGGGTTGGCAATGCACTCGGCTCGATCCCAAGGCTGGTGCCAGAGGGGAATTCCGCTGTGCGGATCGTGCGCGACGACGCTGTGGTTGTTGAAGATCAGAATCTGCTCGCGGCCCGCCAAAGTGACCAGACGCGGCGAGCTGAAGCCAGCCTTGTCTGCGCCCCCACCCCAGACAAACGCGCCGTTTTGGCGGTGATAGGCGACTAGCGAGCGCTCATCCGGGCCGCCGGCACTGACCACGACCAAGGAGTCGAGGACCAGCGGCGAACAGCTAATGCCCCATATATGGGCCTCAGCCCGGTTGTCGGCGAGGATGTCCCGCGACCAAATCAGGGCCCCGCTGGCCAGCTCCAAGCAGTTGAGGATGCCAGTAGCGCCTAGCGTGAAAACCCGGTCGCCGGCAATGGTGGGCGTAGCGCGCGGGCCGATGCCGGCTATGACGGTCTCGTAGCGGGTCGAATCGGCGTGGTGCCAGAGCTTGCGGCCCGTTGCCAAGTCGTAGCAGACGACCTGCTCCTCGGGGCCGTGTTGTTCTTGAGTTACGGCCCGGCCGCCGACAATGGCAAAGGAGGACCACGCTGCGCCGACGGGGCGACGCCAGACTTCGCGCGGCGGGTGCTTGGTCCAGTCGCGCTCGAGGTAGAAGCCGCGGAGGCGATTGTCGCGCTCGGGGCCGAGAAATTGCGGCCAATCGCGGGCGTCGAGCGCGGTTGCGTCCCCTCCTTCGACAGCGGTGGCTCCGTCCTCGGTACTCCAACGCCATTCGAGGATCGGTGCGAAGTCGCCGCTCATACCCTTGATGCGAAAACACCCGATCCCAAGCGCAATGACGAGGACAATGCCGCCTAAGTAGCGCAGACGCCGTCCCCACGCTAGCCGCGACGCGAAGAGCAACCAGAGCAAAAAAAAGAAAATGGCGAGAATGAAGATGGCCATGGTGCCCATCGTCTGTCGCTGGCGATGGAGGGATTCGGGCAACCAGATCCACAAGAGTGCCAAGACGACGCCGACGCCGAGCAGATAGAGGGGCCATAAGCGAGGGCTAGCTGAGGACATGAGTGCTAGACGCCGCCGGTCGCGGTTGCCATGCGGACCCAATCGCCGCTTGCGACCGAGCGGACAATGGCGGCCATCGCCCGCATCGCTTGGGTTCCATCCTCCACATCGGCCCCCATCTGGGGCGCGCCGTGGAGGACGACATCGGCAAAACCTTCGAGCTGGAGTCGGTAGAAATGCGCGTCGGCCCCCAGCGGCCGGCGATATTGGCCGTCTCGTGCGGAGAAGCATTCGACATCGCTGGATTTCAAAAACCACGGCAAATAGGTTTTGCCGACGACGCTGCCGTGCTCTCCGTAGATGTGAAAGCCTTCGTGGTAGTCCATGCGCACGGCTACCGTCAGGTCGAGATGCCCTTGGCCGCCATTGGCGAATTCCACTTCGACAAACCAAGAATACGCCCCGAACATTTCCTTGCGCCGCCCGCGCACGGCCACGAGCGGGCCGCCCAAAAAGCGGGCTAGGTCGATGAGATGCGAGCCGTGGGTCAGCATGAAATAGTGCCGCTTATCACCTTTGGGATCGCCCGCTGGCTTGCGTGCCTGATTGCTGTGCAGCGGCAGGGGCTGGAGGTTGTCGGTCATGGTGTAGCGATAGGTCGAATCGCAATACCAAGCCTTCAAGGCCAAAAGCGACCCCATCTCCTCGCGGATGAACTGCCGGGCAAAAGCAATGCCGGGATCGAAGCGCTTCATGTGGCCGACCTGGAGCTTGCAGCCCGAGTCGGCCACGGCCCGGCGCAGCGCTTCGCATTCTTCCACGCTTGTTCCCAGCGGCTTTTCCACAAAGACGTGTTTGCCAGCCGCCAACGCCTGCAAGCTGAGCGGGACGTGGAACTGATCCGCCGTGGCGATGATGACCGCTTCCACCTGCCGATCCGCGAGCATGTCGGCAAAGTCGGCGTAGGTTTTCTCTGGCTGGTGAATGACGGCCATGCGCTCGACTAGGTCCGACGCTTGGTCGCAGAGCGCGTACAGGCGCGTATTGCGGCCCTTGATGCACGACTCAAAGTGGGCGAATTGGGCGATGGGGCCGCAGCCCAACACGCCGATGGACAGGAACTGGCTGTCTTTGTTCACGCACTTTCTGTGGGCAAAATGGCGTAGGCTTCGATCTCGACGACAAAGTGCGGCTTTAGCAGCGCAGTTATGACGACCAAGGTCGAAGCCGGCAAAATCTCGCCAAATACCTCGCGGTGAGCGCGGGTGACGCCAGCGGTATGGGCCGTATCCGTGATGTACACGACCGTGCGCACCACATCGCCGAGGCTGGCATCGGTTTCGGCGAGGGCCTTGGCGATGATCTGCAATGCGCTCTTGGCCTGCTCGTAGGCATCGCCTTGGTCATGCGGCGGCTGAGCGCAAGTGCCAGCGACGTGGATGTGACGGCCCACGCGCACGGCGCGCGAATAGCCGAATTCCGCGCCGAATGCGGTGCTGGTCGCTATGTTTTTGCGGTTCATGGGTCCTCCTTAACGTGAGTTCGGGATAAGGTGAGGGGCTCCTTTTTGGCTAACCTTAGGTATGCCAATCCTAAAGCCCAGCCCTCGGGGAGTCCTCGCGATGAATTTAGTCGAATTGTTTTGCCACGTCGATGATTTTTGCCAAGCCTTGAGGCCCCGTGGATACGCCACCAACTAATGACCGGGTGCCGGCCGCGTCGTCGTAGCGGTCAACGGTGTTTGAGTGAGATTATGACGCTGTTGATTTGGTCTCACCAGTCCCAGTACCGCCCGTTCAAAGCCTTCTACCAGCAGCACGTCTGTAGGCATCTAGGCGACGCTTTTCCTCGGTTGGTCCGCTATGGACGCTTGGTCGAGTTAATGCCTTCGGCCCTCATGCCGTATTCATGATTCATGGTTTCCTCGACCTCCGCCCACTCCTCCAAGAGGGCAGCCAACGTGCGCTCGACATCCGCGCGTTCGCATTCGAGAGCCTTGATCTGGTCGGGCGGGGTCTTTGCGTAATACGCTGGCTCGCAGCGCAAGGCGTCGATTTCCGCCAGCCGGGCTTCTGCTTTCTCTATGCGCGCCATGCGTTCTGCTTGCTGGGCTGCGGTCCGCTGCCATTTGTTCTTGGCCCGGCTATTGGGCGCGGGGCCGCGCCCGCCTTTCTTCTTTTTGTTGCTCTTGGCCTTGAGGATTACTTCGGCTGCGTCGAGGTGGTCGTCGCTGCAGAAGCGGATGTATTCCTCGTACGTGCCTCGGTAGTCGAGTATCTCGTCGGGCCGGATCTCGACGACGCGGGTGGCGAGTTGGCTGATGAACCAGCGGTCGTGCGAGACGATGATCAGCGTGCCCGGATAGTGCTTCAGGCCCTCGACTAACGCCTCAATGGATTCGAGGTCGAGGTGATTGGTCGGCTCGTCGAGCAGCAGCACATTAGGCGCGGCAATGGCCAAGCGACAGAAGACGAGCCGAGCCGCCTCGCCGCCGGAAAGCGCACTCAGGCACTTCTTGCCGTCGTCGCCGGAAAAGAGCATCCGCGCCATCTGCCCGCGCACAAAGCCGAGGCCCTGGTCCTGACAGCACGCCCAGACCCACGCCTCAGCCGTCTGCTTGGGCGGGCTAAGCTGTTCGCGGTGGTCTTGGGCAAAGTAACCGGGATGGGCCTCGTACCCCCACTCGACCTCGCCGGCGTCGGCTGTCAGCTCGCCCATCGCCACTTTGAGCAGGGTCGATTTGCCGATGCCATTCGGTCCCACAATCGCCAGCCGGTCGCCCCGCTGCACGAGGAGATCGACGCCGTGCAACACCTCGTTGCTGCCAAAGGCTTTTTTGACGCCTTTGAGCGCGAGCACATCGCGCCCGCTTGCGCGCTGTTGCTCAAAGCGGAAAGCCGGGTAGCGGCGCGAGCTGTGCGGCAACTCGACCATCTCCTCTTCCCGCTTCTCGATCAGCCGCAGCTTGTTCTGGGCTTGGCGGGCTTTGCTCGCCTTGGCGCGGAAGCGATCCACAAACTGCTGGTGATGGGCGATTTCGCGTGCGCGATTGGCAATTTCCTTCTCTCGGCGCGCCCGCTCAGCCCGCTTGGCTTGCAGGAAGGCCGTGTAGTCTCCCCGATAGAGCTGGACCGTCTCGTAGTCAATGTCGAGAATACAGGTGCTAATGTTGTCGAGGAAGCGGTGATCGTGCGAGATGATCACGGCTGGCCCGGAGAAGTCGGACAGGAAGGTCTCTAGCCAGCGGATCGAGAGGATGTCGAGGTGGTTGGTCGGCTCGTCGAGCAGCAGCACATCTGGGGCACTGGCCAACACCTGCGCGAGCAAGACCCGCAGCTTGAAGCCGCCGGAAAGCGTTGAGAGCGGATCGTCGTGAATGTGGGCCGGCAGCCCGAGGCCCTCTAGAATCGCGCCGGCACGGGCTTGCGCTGTGTACCCATCGCAGTGGATGAAGGCCTCTTCGAGTTGGGCGAACTTGTCGGCGTCAAAGTGCTCGGCGGGCGCGGCGAGGAGCCGCTCCTTGGCGACCGTCACTTCCCACAGCGCGGCGTTGCCCATCAGCGCGACATTGAGAATTGGTTCATCCTCGTAGAGGAACTGATCCTGTTGTAAGACCCCTAAGCGCAGGCGTTGCGGAACCGCGATCGCGCCCTCGCCCGGTTCGATGTCGCCGGAGAGCATGTTGAGGAGCGTGGTCTTGCCCGAGCCGTTGGCCCCCACCAAGCCGTAGCACTCGCCGGCGTTGAGTTGGAGCGAGACCTTGGTGAAGAGGGTTTGGTCGCCGTAAAATTTGCCGACATTGGATAGCGTAATCATAACTTGTAATAATTACGGAAAATCAGCGGTAATGGGCTACTCTGCTGCGCGCTAATTTACCATCTTCTCAGCCGACCCTTCTCCAAAGGAGCACTCCATGAACGAAGACGACAAATACCTATTTGACCTGACGGGCTATTTGGTCCTCAAAGATGTGCTGACCGCCGAGGAGGTGGCCCAGCTCAACGTCGGCATTGACCGCCACCGCGACCTTATGGGCGAGATCGACCGCTCGCTGTCCGGCGACTCGCCGGCCCTGCAAGGCACCTCGCGGCGCAAGGACTTAGGCGGCATGTTGGCTTGGGATCGGCCCTATTGCGAGCCGTTCCGCAAGTTGCTGGTCCATTCCAAGGTCAAGCCCTATCTCGAAGAAATTTTGGGCCGGGGGTATCGCCTCGACCACGGGCCGGGTCTAATCGCGATGGACGCGGGCTGCGAGGGTGGGCTTTTGCACGGCGGTGGGGTAGAGCGCAAGGATATAGTGGACGAGGACTGGTTCGAGTCGATTTAGCGAGCACAGCGCATGGAGTTTAATATCAGAGTCCAGCCGAAGGCCGGGCGCAACAGCGTCGAAATTGACGGCGACAGGGTAACAGCGCGAGTTACTGCGGCCCCGGAGGGTGGCAAGGCCAACGACGCAGTAGTGGCGCTGCTGGCGAAGCGGCTCAAGGTCGCCAAGCGCAGAGTGCATATTGTGCGGGGACACAAGGCGCGGGACAAGCGGCTGTGTATTGAGGACATGACGGCAGGCGAAGTCTTCGCCCGCCTGTTGGAGTCGAAGCGTCCGCTAGCGGGCGAAACGGAAAGGAGCAGCAGATGCGCGTAGCAATCGGAGGCATTTCCCACGAGAGCAGTACCTTCACGAATGTAGCCACCACGCTGGACAGTTTCCGGGAGCGCAGCTATCTCCACGGGGCGGAAATTGTCGAGCGCATGGCCGGGGTCAATACGCCCATTGGCGGGTTTATCGAAGGGGCCGAGGCGCATGGCTTTGAAGCAGTGCCCACAATTTTAGCCGAGGCTTTTCCCAGTGCCCCGACGCCCCGCTCCATTTTCGATGGGCTCGTGGGCGAACTGCTCGATGGCATTGAGGCGGCAGGTGCTATCGACGGGGTTTTATTGGAATTGCACGGGGCCATGGTAGCCGAGGGCATTGACGACGCCGATGGGCATATCTTGGCCGCGGTGCGCCGGTTGGTAGGCCCGGATATGCCCATCGTCGGGCAATTGGACATCCACTCCAATGTCTCCCAAGGCATGATCGAAGCCGCCGATGTCCTGATTGGGCGGGAGACCTATCCAGAGATCGATATGGCGCCGAGGGGCCGCGAGTGCGCCGACGTGCTAGTGGATATAGTGCGGGAAGGCGTGCGGCCGACCATGGCCTTGCACCAACTGCCCCTAGTCTGGGGCATGAATCAAGTTACGGCCCATCCGCCCATGCGCCAAGCCATCGAATACCTGCATCAAATTGAGGCGCGGCCCGGCGTGATCTGCGGCTCCATAGCCACTTGCTTCCCTCTGGCTGACATTCCCGATATGGGCGCTTCAGTGTACGTGGCCACTGACAACGATCCCGCCCTAGCCCAATCCTGCGCCGACGAGTTAGCCGCTTGGCTTTGGGAGCGCCGGGCCGATTGGCAGGCGGCCATGCCCTCTACCGAGGAAGCACTGCAAGAGGCCGAGAAGACGGGGCGTTACCCCATAGTCTTGGCCGATCGCAACGACAATACCGGCGGCGGTTCGCCCGGCGACAGCACGGGGTTATTGCGCGCTTTTTTGGCGGCTGATCTGCAAGACGCCTGCGTGCTGTACATCGTCGATCCTGCAGCGGTGGCCGCCTGCCACCAAGCGGGCGTCGGTGCGGTACTCGATTTAGAGGTGGGCGGCAAATCGTCTCCTTTACAAGGCGAGCCTTGCTCCATGCGGGCAGAAGTGGTGGCCTTGACCGACGGTCGCTTTCTCTACGACGGGCCTATGTACGCCGGCCTAGATGGCAACATGGGGGCCTCGGCCCACATCCGCCAAGGCGGGGTACACGTGCTGTTAGTGAACAAGCGCGAGCAACCTTTTTGCACGGCGTTTTCCCGCACTGTGGATTTGGACCCTAAGCAGATGCGCTATGTCGGAGTCAAATCCGCGGCCCACTTCCGCGCTGGTTTTGAGTCGTGGGCTGGCCATATCCAAGTGGTCTCCGAGCCGTCGGTACACGCCCCGGTCGAGGCCAAGCTGGCCTTTAAGCGACTGGGCCGCCAACTCTATCCCTTTGACGACATTTAGTGCTTGGAAGCGGTCGTGGGACTAGGCACTTGGGCTGCGGTACAGGTGGGGCTCGCCCAGCACCGGCCCCACCTAGTAGGCTCTACGGACAAGACGCGGGCCGCCGTGGCCGCGGTCTTGGGGCCAACGCCGGAGGGCTTGCGGTTGCTCTTTATCGAACGCGCCCAGCACCCGGACGATCCTTGGTCGGGGCACATCGCCTTTCCCGGCGGGCGCATTGAGGCAGACGACCCATCGCCACGGGCTGCGGCCGAGCGCGAAACCTTGGAGGAGGTCGGGCTCGACCTGTCCGATGCTGGGTATTGGGGCCGGCTCGACGATTTGACCGGGTATATGCTGCCGGTGGTGGTATCTGGTTTCGTCTATTGCTTGGAGACGCCAGCGGACTTGGTCCTCGGCCAAGAGGTCGGCTCGGCTTTTTGGGTGGGGGCCGACCAATTGTGCGATTCCGGTAAGCAGACCCAGTACCGGCTGCGGCGCCGTGGCTCAGAGCAGGCATTTCCGGCGCTCGATCTGTTGGGGCCGGGTCGGCCGCTGTTGTGGGGACTAACCTTTCGCATCGTGCGCCAATTGATCGCTTGGATGGAGCCAGACAAAGTATGACGTCCACTGATACATCCCGCCGCATCTGGTTCTGCCACACAGAATACGTGGCCCAGCATCCATTGGGCGAGGCTTTGGCGGGGGTGAGTTGGAAGTACGGAACTATCGCTTTTATCAATTACTAATTTCGCCAGCGTCCTACCTGAGGCGCTCGCGCAGGCGGGACGCATAGTGCTCGCGCTCGCGATCGTCAGCCCGCACGGGCACTCCCTGATACTTCCCATCACCGATGTAGCGCGGGGTCACGTGCGTGTGCAGATGCCAGACGTCCTGGCCGCCGGCTGGCTCGTTGTTTTGCCGCACCGTCACGCCATCGCAGGGATACCCGGTGCGGATGGCGACCGCCACGCGGCGCACCATGTGGGCGATGCGGCCGGCTAGCTCGTCGGGCAGCGCGTAAACATTCTCATGGTGCGCCAGCGGGATCACCAGCGCCTTGCCGGGGTTGACCGGGTTCCAGTGCAGCGAAATCTGCACCAGAACATGCTCGTCGCGCCACGCCGTGAACTCGGATTCCGCGCCGCCTGCTATTGTGCAGAACGGGCAGCGGTAATCGGCCGGCTCGTGCGAAGGTAGCTCAATCATAACGGCATGGATTTCCAGAGGCGAGGCAACCAAATTCGCTTACCATACAAACACCGTCCCCAACAGTTCATCGGGGGTTCCCCGCAGTGTGTCATAGATGCGCTTGGCCTCGCTCACCGGGACGACATCGCGGATTAAGGGCGCAATCTTCACCAACCCGCACTCGACCAGACGACACAGATTCTGCAGATCATCGCGATCAAAATGACTGTTTTGTTTTAGCTGGATCTCGCGTCCCTGACCGAGGTTAAAGGTATAGGTCACTTTGTCCCGTCCAGCGATGAGTATAACCCTGCCGCGCTGGCGCACAGCACCGATAAGCTGATCCTCCATGCCCGGTACGCCGGCAAAGTCAATCACCACATCAAACGTCCCGTCAGCGATCCCTTTTTCCCATCCATCCCCTGAAACATTCAGCACGGTTTCAGCCGCACCAATCTGCCTGGCAATCTCCAGCCGGTTGGCATTGATGTCGCAAAGCGTGGCACGCGCTCCCATGCCAGTGGCAATTTGTGTGGCGACCTGACCGATGATGCCAGCCCCCACGATCAACACCCGTTCTCCCATCTGCAACTCGGCGTTGCGGCAGGTGCGCACGGCGACACTGGTCATTCCGAAAAGTGCCGCCTCCTTGCGGTCGATCGAGTCGGGCAGTTTGATGAGCAAGCCATCTTCTGGCATCACGACGTACTCTGCATGGACGGCACTCATATACAGCACATCCCCAATCCGCAGTTCGCTGACATCGGGCCCTACCTCAATCACCCGTCCCACATTTTGGTAGCCGTTTCCACCAGTGGGCAGTTGTTCATCTTTGGGAGCGTAGTTGCCGCCAATCAGTTGATTTCGTTCCGTGCCGTTTGTTATCCCAGAGTAGATCGTCTCGGTTTTGACTTCGTTGCCGGTTGGTCCCTCCGGCTCAGGCCAATCGTGGACTAGGGCTTTCTGCCTTCTCTTATCAGGTAAGCCTTGAATACTCAACGTCCGCATTGACCCTTTCCTCCCTAGATCCTTCCCGCCAGCCACTGAATTCCCCGCGCAATAACCGTGCGGAAATTTGGGTCAGCAAAGACCTGACTGTCGTGCCCCGACTGACAACAGAGCACACGAGCATTCTTGTACTGTCGAGCCCACGCCAGCGTTTTCATGCTTTTGGAGTGATCGGTGGTCAACAACAAGTCGCTGTCATCCCCTGGATCCGCCATGATATAAGTCTCATCCACCATTTCCCACGGAGCCAATCCCTGGAGGATCGGGTGCTGCGGATCCGCGATGTCAACATGCAGGCTTTGGTCAACCTTGAAACCGAAACTGCGATCTTGAATGCCGCACAGATCCGACCACAATTGCCACTGCGGAAACGCAAGGATGGCATGGTGCAGCACCAATATACCCGCCTGGTTTTCACCCAGTTGTTCAATGGCTTCCCTGACTCTCCCCTCGTCGGGAGTCTGCCGATGAAAGTTATAGAATACGAGGACGTCGTACTGCGCCCGGACTTTGCCAGCATCTGCCGCAAAGTTCTCCAAATCCTGTAGATAAAAATCAATCTCGGGAATGCTCCTGAACAACGCGTGAAATCCCGGTACATCAAAGGCGTGTTGTCCGGTTATCACCGCTGTGTTGATCTTGCTCATAATACCTCCAATTACAAATAAAATAATCCGAGGACGAGGGGTAGGTGCGGGTATTGGGCGAGGCTTTGGCGGAGGTGGGGTGAGTTGGAGGCCTTCGCTACCGAGTATATCCCATCGAACAGGTTCGGTCGCGTTGGCCCAGTAGGATGGTTTCGCGGTCAGATGACGGAAACGGCGCTCCGGGCCACCTCGTCCCAGTCCGGTTCGACCGCTGGACGGTCGCTCCAAGCTATCGACATAGCGCCGCTCTCTACGACGAGCGTACCCCGGCAGTCCAGTTCCTCCTCAGGAGGACGCGGCTGCAGTCCCATGGCCTCAAAGACGGGATCGTTGCCAATAGATAGGATGACTTGGGGATCGCCACCGTGTACCTCGACGCCGAAGCTTTCGGCCAGTTGGGCCTGTTTGACCTGGCCCGTGATACCGATGCCCCGCTGCCGGACGATATCGGCGGCCTGTAACGCCAGGTACGGTGCTGTATTGTAGGGCTGTCCGCCGATGGCGCCGATCCACTCGAGGGTCAGAACCGGAAGATCGAGGGCGTCGCACAGCTTCCTCAGACCCATGATGTCGTAGTCCTGCAGCGGCTCTTCGATCCACCTGTAACGGCACTTCTCTAGGATGCGGCCGATTTTCACGGCCTCCTCGAACGTGTACGACTCGACGGGATCGTGAAAGAGCAGGATGTCGTCGCCCAGCGTCTCCCGCAGCTTCATGGCCATCTCCCCGTTGCCTTTCACCCCTCGGTACGAGTGATCCTTGCAGCCGATGAACCCCTCTTCTTCCACCCGTTTGACCGCGTGGGCCACCAAGTCGTCAATGGTCCGGCCGCCGACGTTGCAGTAGGCGGGCACGCTTTCGCGGCAGGCTCCGAGCAGCTTGTATATCGGCAGGCGGGCACATCGACTCGCCAAGTCCCACAACATCCGGTCGATAGTGTCGAGCAGCGCCCTGCCCGTGTACATGAACCGCTGGGCCATCCAGAACCGCTGCCAGATGTATTCCCGGTCGAAGGCATCCACGCCGATGAGTATATGGGCATACCGGGCCAGAAACGCCTTGGCCTGCCATTCCAGTTCTCGGAGATTGAAACCCGTGGCATAGTCGGCGTAGGCATCCAAGTCGCCATCCGTCACGAGCCGGATCATCAGGCGGTACGTTGGCTCGGGTTCTTCCCCGGAGAACGTAAATCCCTCGGGTGCGGCGGCACCGAATCCTTGGTCGTGGGTAAGCAGTCCAGAGATACCCGGCGGCACCGGGGCGATGTTTCCTCGGTCCCCGCAACTTTCCCGCCGCGTCGCGGGTTCACCCTTCAATAGATAACATTTGACATCCCGAATCTGCATGGTATCCCGAACAGGTTGGCGGTCAGCCTCAGATTTGAATGAGTTTCGTGGTGTGTTCGTTGACGACGCCCATGTCGAGCTCCATGCCCAATCCCGGCGCGTCGGGAATCTGAATGTAACCATCGCATGTTTGCAGCGGATTCTCGATGAACGGCGCAGGGGCCGGTCCCTCGGAGACTTCCAAGAAGGGCGTATTCCGGATGGTGCCCGCAAGATGCAGATGGGCGAAACCGTCGCATATCCCGGAACCGTCTAGATGGCAATAGGCCCCGAAGGCTTCGGCACAGCGGGCGGACTTGAGCACATCCGTCATGCCGCCGGCCCGCGTTACCCCGGTGCGAACGTGGTCGGCCGCTTGGGCCGCCATGACTTGGGCCGCTTCCATGGGACTGGACACGCCCATGCTCGTCGGAGTATCTATCGCGGCGGCTACCTGCCTGCCGCCGGAAAAGTCGTTGTCGGGCCGCGGCTGGTCAAAACAGAAAAAGTCCGCGGTGTCGAGTGCCCTGCCGATCCGTATCGCCTTGTCAATGACCCACCGCGTCCGGCCATCGAACAATAGGCAGAAATCCGGTCCTACAGCTCCGCGCACGTCGTGTATCAGGTTGACGAGCGATTCTTCGTCCAAAAGGGCGTCGAATTTGTACCCCCGGAAACCTGCACGCAGTGCTTCCTTTGCTTCCTCGACGATCTCTGCCGCCGAGTTTCGCTCCGCACCTCTCCTGCAAACCGGAATGCGGTTGCGAAAGCCGTTGACATGCCGATGAACCGGCTGGCTGACGGCCTTGGCCGTGAGGTCCCACAATGCGACGTCGATACAGGTACGCAGTGCGGAAGGCACCCTTCCTTCTACTTCGTTGAACGCCAGCCATATCCGTTCGCGATCGATGGGATTAGCATTGATTAGGATGGAGGCCGCCGCGGCGATATCGGTCTCGGCTACCGTGGCCGCAACACCAGTACAGCGACCTTCTAGGCCCGTGTCGGTCAGAAGGCGCAACAGACCGACGGGCTGGTGTATGACTATTCGTGATATAATCATGGTGTAATCCGATATGCGTACAGTACAGTATAGAATCGACAGGCGTGCGATGTCAACCATTTATTCGACCTGTTTTCGGGTTGGGGCATCAGCGTAATTCCATCTCTCACTTAAAAAAACGCCCACGATTCGGATACTAGGGACATGCAGTTCTGAATATCGCTGCCGTGGTCGATACAGAGCGATTGAGGTTGTGAAGCTGTCGGCTGTGTCCCCCTAAGTCATGGTACGGCAGAGGGGGAAGGTAGGCCACGCATGGAGGGCGAAATTTCGCGTTGAACCTGTCCATTGGTATGCTTTGCCGAAAGCCTTAGGGCCTGTAAATGATGCAGGGTTTATCATTGCTCAATCAAGTAATGTCCGCGTCAGAAATTCATCCATTGCTGGAAAGACGGAATAAAACTTCTCAAGCACCGAAGCTTCCGCAGAGACTGTAACGGGAAACTCTATCATTTCCGCTTGATCTAAAAGAGACAGGAGTCGCTCAGCGCTTTGTCGAGGATGTATTTCATCGTCACCCGGCACAATCAGAACAGGGAACGAAATAGAGCGTATATCCTCTTCAGTCAGTCCTGCGGGCCAGTTCATCGCTAAGAGGAATTTACCCCAGCGACGAATTGTTTCGGCAAATAACTGCGGATCTTTCGCTAAAACACGCTCTCGATTGCTCGGATTCCGATAGATCGTTTGGGCTAACCAAGTGCCTCGTTCAGAGGATTGCCCCTGTAGTTCACAGATCCACGACTCTGTTGACGCATCAATCGCGGCCTGCATACCTCCACGTTCAGCTATTTCTGCAAGACTAAAACAATGCTTATATACACCTGGTCTAAACAATGCGGTATCGTCAGTAGGTACAGAGAGTAGAATGAGCGATTTTACATCTTCTGGGTATCGATGCCCCATCCAAAGCGATAAACTACTACCGGCTGACGCGCCAGCGAAACAAGCGGGGCCTAAATCTAAGTTCCGCAGGAGTGCATGAAGATCCTCTACGTCTGTAGTCATATAGTTCGGGCTATTCGACAGTGCGACATCAGACGCTCCAAACCCATTGCGTCGATCCCAAATCAGCACGGAGTATTGACGAGAAAAATGACCAGCCACCAAATAACTCAATTCGTTGCGACCAAAGCGTCCCCCTTCCGTCCATACCAGCAGCGGTCCTTTACCAAAAATTTCATATACAATGGATGCGCCATTCACAGTCATTGTAGGCATTGATTGTATATTTTCTGTTGCTTGTATCCGAACAAAACGTTCTCAATACAGGATGTTATACCGATTTGACTTTTTAGTGTCCTAATCATCCCCTTCTCTTGGGGGCGACTTATTAGGACAGACGATCAGCAAAACGGTATTAGCTCCCAAATTATCGGATAGATGAGCGGCGTTGCACCGGACGAGTTCCGGCCTAGGGTGACGCTTGGCGGCGCGTCGGGAATCGGTTGTTAAAGCCGCTCAGGCCGACCCCAGTATAGGAGGATCACCTAGTGCCGCGCAGCAAGAACACGCGGTCGCTGTTGAAGTAGTCGCCGACCCGCTCGTCGCGGTAGGCACCACCGGCGATCAGCAGGCGGCCGTTGACAGCGGCGGCGGCGCCCCAGCTAACCGGCAGGGGCAGGTCGGGCCCCTGACGCCACTGGCCGGTCGCCGGCGCGTAGGCAAAGGTCGTCGTCTGGCCGCCATCGGCCCCTCGCCCTCCCATGATCCAGACGCTGCCGTCGAAGGCCGTGCATAGAGGGGCGCTGGGAGGCCGCGACGGGTGCTCGATCTGGCTCCAGCTATCCTGCTCTGGGTCATAGACGAATAGACCCGGACACTGGGACGAGGGACCCGCGGCGATGTAAAGCCGGCCGTCTAAAACGCAGCCGCTGGCCTGCAACACTGGGCCGGGCGCGGGGGCGTCGATCCGCCAGCTCGTCTCCCCGGCTCCGATGCTCAGAACCTCTGCGGTCGGGCCTTCGTCGTCGGCACCGCCCACGGCGTATAACCGGCCGTTGACAGTGAGGGCCACCACTTGCCCTGCTTTGCGAGGTAATGGTGGGCCGAGGCGATAGCTCCGCGTGTGGGGATCGAAGATCTCGACGGTCGCTGTCGCCCGCGTCCGGTCGCCGTCGCGGAAGAGGCCCCCGAGGAGCCAGAGCTCGTCGTCGAGGACGGCGATGCCAGAGTAGGCTTTGCCCGGTTCGAGCATGGGCGGCTCCACGCGCCAAGTGCCCGAGGGGATGTGGTAGGACCACACGTGGTCGAGGTTTACCCACTCCGACGCCGGCCAGCCGAAGAAGGTCTTGCCGCCCGCAGTGTACAGGCGGTCGCCGATGCGGGCAAAGATGTGGTCGTGGTTGCCTGCCGGCATCCGCGGCTGCTCGTCCCAGTGCTCGCGCCAAGGCATCTCAAGGTCGGCGAGACGCTGGACCTGCCCCGCCCTCAACACCCAGAGGCTGCCGGACCGGGCGTGCAGCAGCGCCTGCACCGGGCCGTTCCCTCCCGTCTGAATCGACCGCCAAGCCGGCGGGCCGTGGGCTTCCACAGTTAGCTCGCGTAGGCTGCCATTGGCGAAGCCGACTATGATCTGACCGCCGCCGCGGGCGATCGCAGTGATGCGGGCATCCACCGGGCTGGCGAAGGAGCGATGTCCGGACGAGCGGGGATCGACGCGCAGGACGGCGGTCTCGAAAGCCACCCAGACGAAACCAGCGTCGTCGGTGACGGCACCCTGATAGGAGCCTGCGAGTTGATTGCCAGGCAGGTTGAGGCGCTGCCAGCCATGGGGACTTAGATCGCTCAGGACGGCCAGATCCCGCCGCGGGCCGTCCTCGGCGACGGCCCACACGTTGCCAAAGGGGTCATCGCACACCGGCGCGATCTCCCACCCGGGTGGGAGAAGAGGCGCGGACTCGAACATGGCGTCACCCCGCCGCACGGCACCGCATCCAGCACACCAGACATCACCCCAGCGCGTTGCCAGCAATGGTCCGGGCGAGCTCTCGGGACGGAAGGAGGGCGTCCGGGAGACCGGCTCGCTCCCCCGACGCGGGTAGCGTAGGACCTCGTCATTGAGGGCCATCCACGCATCTCCGTTGGGGGCAATCTGCAGGCCCTCGACGCGCCCCTCGCCGACGACCTCCCAAGTGCCGGCGTCATCAGAGGCGTTGCGAGCGACGATTCCCCCAGAGCCAAGGACAGCAACATAGACCCGGCCGTCGCGGTCTTCGAGGAGCAGGCCCGGCCCGTCGGGCAGGCCCTCGTACAAGGTGTCGGCCGCGGCGAGCTTGGCAAGGATGGTCATAAGGCAACCTATTCGATAGAGAAATCGAAGCGGGATGGAATCAAGCAGCATTGTGGCCAGCTTTCTTCGTTCGCATGGTACACCTTCTGTCATTTAAGGGCATGTAGAAGGAGGATTTTAGTGCTCAGGAATGGTATTTTATTGCAATAATATAATCTGCTTAGAGGCGGTCAATTTCGATGATGTCGGCTGTCGTAAAGCGCAACTTAATTTCTGACAGGACTTCGGTGCCGTTGAGGCGCACGCGCATGAGGCTGTCCAGCCGATGCGTCTCCACGGTGGGTTGCTCCGTATCGAGCACTTCGAGCACCTCGACATCGTCTTGCGCCAAGGCGAAGCGGGCGAAGACTTGCGGATAAATCTGGGTCATCGTCGCCAGAAACAGGTTCGGCACAGGCGTGCGCGTAGCGGGGATCAGCCGGCGGTAGCCGTGCGCCACCACCGGCTGCGCGTAGCGGGCACGCCAGACATGCCGGAACCTTCAGGCTGTCAACCCGCAGGCCGACCCGCAGGAGCTTGCGTGCGCCGCGCACTGGAGCCCTGCCATCTATGGTCACCGGTAAATCGCATATACGGAAACCGCAAGGTAGTCGCGCAACAAAGGCACGCGCAACAATAGGTTGGAAAGTCGCCAGAGCGCAGGCCAGCGTTTCAACTGCGGGTTCACAATCAACCGTTCCGTTCTCCATCCTATCTCTTCGACGTAACGAAGAAACTCCGAAAACTTCATTTTATTCAGTCCTTCCCGCGTATCTTCGAACACCTCGGCATCGTCCAGTGGCTGCCAGAACTCGTGCCTGAGACGCATAATCGCGTCTTCCGAAAACAGGACTCCTATCCACGGTATGCGGAATCTGAAGAACTTGTTCATGTGGCCCCCGAACGGTGAATGAAACAGCGGGCCAAACGCTAGAATTATCCGGCCCCCGACTCTTGACTTGCAGACGCCGTCAATACGGCGGCAGAAATCGCCAGGGCGTTCCACGTGCTCGAGCACCTCGTGAGAAAGTACGATGTCATACTCCTTCTCGTTCGGTAGATCATGAACATTCATGCACTCGAATGTGACTTTGTCCTGCAACTGCATCTTCTTGGCACAGCGCTTTGCGATTTCGATGTAATACGGGTCTCTATCAATGCCCGTCACATGTCTGCACCCGCGTTGTGCCAGTGCCAAGGACATCTCTCCCATGCCGCACCCGACCTCCAAGTAGCGCATAGCCGGATCAATGGGAATTTCGTTATCCAGGCGGCGATTCCATTTGTCGAAGCGAGCCTTCGCGGATTCGATGCTCAGATCACGCTCAAGCTGACGAAGCTCCTCCGGTTCGGTGTTCCTGTCATGCGCGCATAGCCTAAGCAGCCTGTAATCAATCGTCTTACCAAACATTTGGCTCCACTTTTTTTATGGGGATGGGTTTTCTTTGAGGCCACTGTTGTCCTACCAGCAGGGCCCACAGGAGCGTCCACGCCAGCAGTCCCAGCAGCCGGTGCAAGCGTTGAAGGTGGGTCAAATGGGTCTCTTCGAGGTTAAATCCTCTCGATTTCAAACCAGCAAACGTCGTTTCAAGAGTCCAGCGTTGGCCATAGACGGCCAGCACCTGTTGGAGCGGACCCAAGAGATGATCCGGTTGTATCTGGAGCATCATTTCGAGCCGCCGACGGACGATGGGTTTGAAGTGCAGTCGTAACCGGCTTCAGCCGGTGAAGGGACTTTCAGGCCCCCTCCAATCGGCGGTCGTTGAATAGTGCCAACCCGGCATCGAATGAATCGCCAAGCCTCAGCGAAGCGATCATCCGGCCTTTGAGTGGGGCTAAAAGATCGTAGGCTAACGGCGGAAAAAATGGGGGGGGTAAGTTTGTTTTTTAACGACTTATGACGATTATTGTCGGCGACAGCTTGGGGATGGAAGTAGGATGTGGACACGGCCACAGGCACGGCCGAAGGCAACGGCATCTCAGAGGTGGGGTTGTTTATCATCTTCCAGCTCGTCCTATCACGCACGGAATAGCAGGCACCATTTCAGGGGCCGAACACAATCTATCCACAACCCTATTGAGATGGCAAGACGCTGCGGGGCGAAAACGGCGGCACGACAAATCACGCTACCCATTGAGCATACTATCGGGGGCTGAGTAGCTCGTCCCGCCGGGGGCGGGAGCCAGCGACGATTGGGGCGGAAAAGACCCATGTTCCGCCCCAAGGGCCGACGGGGCGGCAGCGGTGCTTTTTCGATTCACCCTCCCATCGGGTCCGCCTGACGCGCTCGTTGTAGGGAATAACGCTAGACCCACAAGGAGCAGCACCAACGCCTGAACGGTGCGTAACGTCAGTTAATTTCATAAGACGGGCTTTTTCTTTGTATTGCTCCAGTGGTTTCCACTCGACGATAGGCTCGATAACTTCGCGCTGATACCAGTGTCGAGGTCAAAGTCGATAGGCCGCCCGCGGCCGGATGCACATCCAGTCGCGGGCGGCCCGTCCACCGATGATTTTACCGCAGCAACAACATGCGGCGGGTTATGGCGAAGGAGACGCCTTCCAGCCGGTAGATATAGACACCGCTGGCCGCCGCCTCGCCACTCCCGTCCTTGCCGTCCCAGGCCAGTACGTGCGCTCCGGCTGCAAGATGGCCATCGGTCAGCACGCGCACGATCTGGCCGGTTAGGTTGTAGATGACCAGACGCGTGGGACCGGCTAGGCCGGCGGGGATTTGGAAGGGGATTACCGTGGAGGCATTGAAGGGGTTGGGCGCGTTCTGCTGCAAAAAGGGGCGGGCGGCCTCGGCGCGCAACCGGTACGCTTGTCCCTCGACCACCACCACCATATCCAGACCCAACCCAACAAAGGGAGCCAACGCAGCCGGGACGGGCGCGTCGGAGCCGACCTCGACGATGTTCATGCTCAACTCGAACGCTATATCGACCCACAGCGCGTCCTCGCGGTAGAAGGGCCGACCGAGCCAAGTCGCCATTTCAAGTTCGTCCTCCACCGCAGTACCGAACGAATCGCCCACGGCCGAGTCCTCGGTGCCTTGAGGCAGGGGCAAGGGCACCTCCACGGTCTCTAGGCCGTCCTCATTGCGGATGCGGCGGTCAATGGCGACAAAGGAGGTGTATTCGGTGAGCAGGTTGTAGTCCAGGCCTAGCTGGGTGATCTGGGGGCTCAGGTCGTCGCGGGAACCAGCCTGCACATCGTCGCTCAGTTGGTCGATGCGGTGGCGAGCCCACAAATAGCGCAGGGCCTTGTTGGTGGGCTGGGCTTGGAAGGCGGATACGTCGAATCGGGCGCTGTACGTTTGGTCGCCAGTGCGCCCCCCCAACAGCACAGTGCCCGCGGCCGCGCCGCGCCACTTGCCAAAGATGGTGATCGGCCGATCAGCTAGCATATCGGGGATGAAGGCCGGCTCCACTTCATACGCGTCAAAGCCGTCGAATCCCGCCTCTACCTGAGTGAGGATAGGGGTGCTGATATAGGCCTGAAAGCGGGCGGCCTCGGCGGGGGCCTGCCCTTCTTCAAGCACTACAAAAGGCTCGCCTTGGCCAGCCCGGGCGAGGTCCTCGATGAGGAAGCGGTTGACCGAGGAGCCAATGCCAAAGGCAAAGAGGCTGGCTTGGCCTAAACGCTGGCGCACCAGCTTAAAGGCGGCTACTTCAAAGCCGACGAAACCGTCGGTGATCACCGCGACGATGCGAGCATAGCCCTCTCCGGCCAAAGGCAGGCCGAAAGCGCTGCGAAGCCCAGCGAGCAGCGCGGTGCCGCCGCCGCCCTGTTGACCGTCAATGAGGGCCCAAGCTCGGTCAATATGCTCCTGAGTGGCCGGCAGCGAGCGGTCGCTCAAGACCCCTGCTCTGCCGGCGAAGAGCACGATGTTGAAGCGGTCTTCAGGACGCAACTGGCCGAGCAGGTTTTTCATCAGGCCCTTTGATACTGTGAGGGGGAAGCCGCTCATGGAGCCGGATACATCGACTACAAAGATATATTCGCGCGGCGGGATCTGGCTCGGCTCTGGACGGGCGGGCGGCTGGGCCATGAGCAAAAAGAAGTTCTCCTGTTCCCCCTCGTACAACAGCAGACCCGACTCGACCTGTTGGCCGGCTAGCTGGTAGTGCAGGATGAAATCGCGGTTGCCGCCAAAACCGCCCGCCGGATCCAAGGTCAGGCGCAATTCTTCCGGGGCATCCTGCTCGACGACCACTTCGTGGCTGGAGCAGCCGTAGGCTTGGATAGGCAGGCCGGCGGCTAAGACCATCTCGATCGTGTATGTGTAGTTGGGATCTTCGCCCTCGTGCAGGTAGGGAATGAGGTCGGCACCACCCGGGGCCAGAATTTCATTGACCGCCTCGGGGGAATAGCGCGGGCCGACCACGGTGGGCAGGACGAATTCGTACTGTTTTTCCGCGGGCACCAATAATTCCGTATAGGACAGACGCACGGCAATGGAGTCGCCCGGCAGGATATTGGCCACGTTCATCTTGAAGACGTTGGGACGCTCCTGCTCGAGGAGGGAAGCGGTCTGCCCCTGCTCGCGCGCCTCTTCGTATTCCCGACGAGCTTGCTCGCGCTCGCGGATTTCGGCGGTGATTTCGCGGTCGCCAGTGTGCATCACCATGCCGTACACCGCGGCCCGGGTCGAGGCCGGGAATAGATACACGGCTTCGAGCGGGCGGGTGCCTTCGTTGCGGTACACCTGCTCGATGGTCACGTCGGCGATGACCCCGGCAAGGTGGACTTGGGCGGCCACCGATTTGAGCGGCAGTTGGTCCACTGACGGATCGTCGGTATCGACGAAGAAGAAGGGCGCTAGGGTCTTGTCGTCCGCGAGTGAAGCTCGTTGGGCAGGGGCGGCGATGGCCGCCAGGGACAAGACCAATGCAATCAAGCTGGAACGCACGTTCATTGTGTCACCTCTCTGGAATGAGCAGTGCTCGCGTGGGCGGCGACTAAAAGGAAGGCTAGCCGGGTCATCTGGGTTCGAGGCGATTGATGCACCCTTCTTGGAAATCCACTTCCAGCCAAGGGTCGGCCGTGTCGCAGCGGAACTGGTAGAGTTGGGCGCGCATCTGGGCGACCACCTCCTGCAAGCGGGGGTCGTCAATCCGATTGACGCTTTCGGTGGGATCGGCCTCCAGATCGTATAACTCCTCGGGCTCCCGCACGAGAAGATGGCGGGTGGGACGCTGGCCCATAGTGGGAAGCGCGTCGCGCCGCACCGCTGTCCACGTAGTTGAGCGGAATAGATCCGTGGGCAACAGGGTAGTGAGACCAGCGGCCAAGTTGCGCACGAATTTGTAGCGCCGTCCGCGCCGCACCCGGTAGGGATTGTAATCGACCACCTCGTGAAAGCAGTGCGAAAAGAACGTGTAATTCCAGTCGGGGACGGACGGATCGGCTAGGCCCGGCAGGAGGGAGCGACCCGGCAAGTCCTCGGGAACAGGTATTCCGCACCAATCGTGCAAAGTGGGGCGAATATCGGTCCAATTGACGAGGGACTGACTGCGGGTGCCGGGGGCGGTGATGCCCGGTGCCCGCAGGATAAAGGGGCAGTGGTGGCCGCTGTCGAAGAAGGATGCCTTGGCCCCGGGGAAGGGCATGGCGTGGTCGGTGGTGACAATGACCAAGGTCTCCTCGGCCCGGCCCGATTCATCCAGCGCGTCGAGCAGACAGCCCACGCCAAAGTCGAAGCGGGAGACCGCCTGATAGTACTCGGCGAGGTCCGTGCGCACATCGGGTACATCGGGCAGATAAGGCGGAACCACCACGTCGTCGGGGCGGTACTGGGTTTCGGGCACGTCGGGGTAGGGGCGCTCATTGCCAAAACCCCGACCCGTGCGGTGGGGGTCGGTAAATCCCACCTGCATATAGAACGGCTGGTCGGGGTTAGCGGCCCAAAAGTCGCGCGCGGCACTGGCCAGTTCGACGCCATTTCTGGCATTGACTTCAGGCTCAAAGTCAAAGGGGTACACGCTGGGCGGTTCTACGTGCTTTTTGCCGATGCAGGCCGTGGCGTAGTCATGCTCCTTGAGGCTGGAAGGTGTGGAGGTAATGTGGGGGTGCGTGGAGAAGCCGTGAATGCCGTGGCAGTGGCCGTACTGGCCGTGGGTGTGGCTGTGGTATCCAGTGAGGATGCAGGCGCGGCTGACCGCGCACGAAGGGCTGGTGCAGAAGGCTTGGTCGAAGATCGCGCCCTCGCGGGCAAACGAGTCAATGCGCGGCGTGCGGACGACGCTATTGCCGTAGCAGCCGGCGATGCGGCTCCAGTCGTCGGCGATGAGGAATAGGACATTGCGCTGGGCGGTCATGGGGCCTTTGTGGCGCAATCAGGCAGACGCCGATTTGTGCCGCTCGCCGTACGGGAGTTCGCATGCCTCATCGGCGCACTCGACCCTGCCGAACCGATGCCGATTGCGCGCGACGAGGCCGTAGCCGGCGCGAAATAGCTGCTTCAGTCCCGGAATGCGGTACACCCCGGTGAGCAGGTGCCAGGGAGGAAGCCGGCGGTAAATCTGGTACACCGCATCCGCCCCGACATCGACCTGTCCACCGGCGTGAATGAGGCGCAGACCGGTATTAAAGTCGGAACGGGAGAGAACCGGAAACCGCTCTTCGATACCAGCCGTTTGGCGCGGCAGGTACTCGAAGCGGCCGTTGCGGTCAAAGCGGCGAATGCGGCCGACGCTCCACAGGCAAAAACGGCATTCGCCGTCGTACACGATTACGAGAAGAGATTCGCTCATATCTTTAAGATACCCTCTGCATTTTAAGCATCCTCCTAAGTACACGACAGTAACCTAAGTTGTGGTACGGCTCTGCTTTAGGTTTATTTATAAGCGCCCAAACTACCAATAAAGTCCCCCGCGTACACGGGGAGCCGCACCATGCTTATTCATACGCTCAAAAAAGTGCTTACGCAAGGACGAGTGCCCCTCACGCGCCACCGTATCGACCTCATCAGTCGCTTGGTGTGCGCTCATTCAAGTGCGTGGGGTGGCGATTCCGTTAGCATATCAGTCGTTGCAAAAGCCGGGTATCTCCAACACCGAGGAACGCCAACGCCTGCTGACCGCGGCATTGGCTTACTTGGAGCCGAGTGCCTGCTGTCTGGTCGCCGCTCGCGAGTTTATCGGTCGAGACGGGTTGGCCTTTGTGCTGGAACAGTCCGTCGATTTCGGGGTACGGCGCAGCCGCACCCCCCACATCGCGCTCAAGCCGCCTAGCGGCGAGCTCCCCAAAGTGCCATCCCTACAAGTGAAAGTTGTGTCATAGAGAGACCCCCTCAGACTCCAAGGAGGAGTACCATGAAAGCGACCCCAATTATCCAGCGGGGCCAGTGCCTTGTTGCGATGCTCTTTGTTTTGAGCTGTTCGCAGGAAAAAACCATTGCCAGAAATGGTTTGTCGATGCCCGAGCCGTTTGTCGTGGTCAACGATGAGCTCCCGTTTCTCGTTTTTGATATCCGGTATTATTCAGATGATAATTTTTTGGGGACAAAAGTGAGGGGGTATGAAAGCGCGAAGTGCATTCTCACCAGCCCGGCCAGTGAAGCACTCAAAAAAGTACAGCGTGCAATAAGCGAGGCAGGGTACACCTTGAAAATTTTTGATTGCTACCGCCCGCAAGAAGCAGTGGATCATTTTGTAGAATGGGTACGCGATGCAGACGATCAAAAAATGAAGGCGCAGTACTATCCCAATGAAGACAAATCTCAACTCATCGAGAAGGGTTATATCGCAGACCAATCGGGTCACAGCAGGGGCAGTACGCTCGATCTGACTCTAGTCGAGAACTCGAGTTCTACAGAGTTGGATATGGGTACGCCGTTTGATTATTTCGACGCGTTGTCCAATACGGACGATCCGCGAATTTCGGAGCAACAAAAACGCAATCGGCTGTTATTAAAGTCCGCGATGGAAAACCACGGTTTTGTGAATTACGACAAAGAATGGTGGCACTATACGCTTAAAGACGAACCTTATCCAAACACGTACTTTAATTTTCCCGTAAAGTGAGTTTCTGGTGGCGAGTTAGACGCCGGTGAAGGCTTTGGCTTTGTCCTCTGTCTTGGGCGGGCGCGTCGGGCGGGTGGCGCGTAGCTCGCCCCATAGGGCGATGGCGATGCCCACGAGGATGATGCCGCCGCCGATGAGTTGGGCCGGCATGGGGACCTCGCCTAGGATGAGACCGGCGAAGAGCACACCGGCCACCGGCGAAAAGGACGACGTCGTGGCAATGTCGGCGGGGCGTACGCGCTTGATGCCGGCAAACCACGCCAACTGACCACAAGCCACCACGATCCCTCCGTACAGAAGCATCCAGCCCCATAGCAGCGGGGAGAAAATGTCGGCAAAGTGTGCAAGGCCAAAAACGTATAGGCCAATTCCGAGGAAGAGGGCCGCGCCGACGAGGTTGCGGAAGACGCTGAAGATGCCTAGGGGGATGGTCTGGAGTTGTTTGCGGCCGATCTCGGCACCGCAGACGAGGAGCACCGTAGCGGCCGCGGCAAAGAATTCACCATAGCCCACTCCGCCCTGCATCCGCGCTGCTGCCATGCTCTCTGGCGACGCGTCCATCTGCAAGACGAGGGTCGTGGCCACGCCGCCGAGGGCGCACAACGCCCCCAGCACGGCAGTCCAGTTTGATTTTTCTCGATAGAGCAGCCAAGCCAACAACAGGCCGAGGGGAATTTCTATCGTCTCGATCAGGACGATATTGGTGACGGAGGTATGGGCGATGGCCATAAACATCATGGCTGGGGCTATCGCGCCGGAGGTAAGGGCCAAGACCGTCTGGATCAGCCATTGCCGACGCGAAAGGGTGCGTAGGCGGGTGGGGT
This sequence comes from uncultured Latescibacterota bacterium, assembly GCA_958295495.1. Classification (GTDB taxonomy): domain Bacteria; phylum Latescibacterota; class UBA2968; order UBA8231; family UBA8231. The sequence goes on along the minus strand of OY282352.1, from coordinate 2,086,323 downwards.
GCCATTCCCGGTGATAGAGGGCGAACAGGGTTAGTGCCGCCACGAGATTGCCCGCGAAAAGTAGGTTGCAAAAGGAGATGGGATTGCGGCCGTCTATCAGGTTTGCCTCGCCGATTTCGACGAGGCGGGCCACCACCGAGGCGGCAGCAGCAAAGATCAAAACGGCGATCCACAGGTATGTTCGTCCCCAAGTCATTAGGCTACCGTTCAGTATGCGAGAAATTTTAGCGGAGAGAGTGGTCGCCGCTAGTTTCGGTGGCGCATTGTTTTAACGGGCTTCTGCCGCTGTCAGCACCATTTGCCCAACCTCGTCAACGCGCACTTGGTACTGAGGATGGACGACGGTGGTCGAATCGATTTCCTCGACGATGGCCGGTCCTTGCATCACTGCGCCAGCCCCCAGCACATAGCGGTCGTACACCGGACAATCGACGAATCCCTCGCGCTCGGCAAAATACACCGGGCGCTGCCCTTTGGCCGTTGCCTCTCCGGCTGCCTTTGCCAGCGGTGCCAGCGCGGGTTTGGCGATCTGGCCGATGGCCGCGAGTCGCACACTGACCAACTCGACGTCCTCACCCGGTGCGCTAAAGCCATAGGCGCGATCGTGCGTGCGGTGGAATTGCTCCAATAGCTGCGCTAGCTGGGCTGGTCCCAAGGCTTGGGTCGCCAACGGCAGCGTCAGTTCGTGGCTCTGCCCAACGTAGCGCAGATCCGCTTGGCGTCTGAATTCCATCGCCGCTTCCGCCATCCCCTCGCGCTCGAGCGTTTGGCGTCCCTTGGCCTCCAGGTCTGCGAAAATTTGCGCCAAGGCGTCCGGGGCTACCGAGTCCAACCGCTCGATGAGGGTCGTCGCGTAATCGTGTTTCAAGTCCGTCACCAAAAGCCCGAGGGCCGAGGCCGTGCCCGGGCTTTGGGGAATGATCGCCACGGGAATCTCGGTCAGGGTGGCGAGGCGGTTGGCGTGGGCCGGCCCAGCACCGCCAAAGGCCACCAGCGCGAAGTCGCGCGGGTCGTAGCCGCGCTGCACGGAGACCAGCCGCAGCGCGTTGACCATGGCGGTGTTGGCGATTTCGACGATGCCGTGGGCCGCCTCGACCAAGTCCATGCCCAGTGGCCGGGCGCAGTGTTGTTCGATGGCGCGTTGGGCCGCCGTCGGGTCGAGGGCAATCTCGCCGCCGAGGAAATAGCTCGGGTTGAGCCGTCCCAATACGAGATTGGCGTCGGTGACCGTGGGTTGCGTCCCGTCTTGGCCATAACAGACCGGCCCAGGATCGGCCCCGGCGCTTTGGGGCCCGACCCGCAGGATGCCGCCGGGATCCACCCAGGCGATGGACCCGCCGCCCGCGCCGATTTCCACGAGGTCGAGCACTGGCGTGCGGATCGGATACCCCGCCCCCCGAGTTGCCCCGACGCCCGACTGCGCCGTCGTCCCAACCTCGTAGTCCTTGGTCACGCTGGGCGTGCCGCCTTGGATCAGCCCGGCTTTGGCGGTCGTCCCGCCCATATCGAAGGAAATCACTTGGTCGTAGCCCCGCGCCTGCCCCAGATGCGCCGCCGCAATCACGCCGGCGGCCGGACCGGACTCGACCATGTACACCGGCTTTTGCCGCGCCGCGGCAAAAGTGTACACCCCGCCGCTGCTCTGCATCACCAGAAGCTCGGCGGCGATACCGGCCTGTGCCAACCGCGCTTCGATCCGCTGCAAATAGCGCGCGACCACCGGACGGATGCAGCTATTGATCACAGTCGTGCTGGCCCGCAAGTACTCGCGGAACTCAGGCGCAACTTCCGCCGACAGCGAGACGACGGCCTCGGGAAAGACCTCGGCGAGAATTTTTCCGGCCCGCCGCTCGTGGGCCGGATTGGCGTAGGCGTGCAAAAAGCAGACGGCGATGGACTCTACGCCCTCCTCTCGCAGCTTGTCGGCTACTTGGCGCAGGGCGTCTTCGTCGAGCGGCACAAGCACCCGGCCTTGTGGGTCTAGGCGCTCGGGGACGCCAAAACAGCGGTGGCGCGGCACGAGCGGACGCGGCTTTTCAAACTGCAAGTCGTAGAGGGTGGGGCGAATTTGGCGGGCGATCTCCAGCATATCGCGGAAGCCCTCGGTGGCGATAAAGCCGGTCGGCGCGACCTTGCCTTCGATGATGGCGTTGGTGGCGACCGTGGTGCCGTGGACGATGTAGGCCACGTCTTGGGCGGCGATCTGCTGCTTGGCGAGCAGCCGCTGCACGGCTTCCATAAACCCGCCGGACGGGTCTTGGGGGGTCGAGGCGACCTTGCCGGTATAGATTTGCCCGGTCGCTTCGTCAACGAGCGCAATATCGGTAAAGGTGCCGCCGATATCGACGCCGAGTCTATAGGCCATTGTCTGCCATTTCCCGCCGCCGCGCCGCGGTCGCCGCTTGATCGACTTGCCCGGTGGTGCTGTCGATGACTACGCCATACGCGGCCCGCGCTCGCTCCGCGCTCACCTTGCCCTCGCGCACATCCCCGGCCACCGCTTGGGGATCGCGGCGATGGGGCGGTCCGTAGCCGCCGCCGCCGCAAGTGCGATAGCTAAAGACCGTATCGGCCGCCAGCGCAATCGTCGTCTTGGACCCCAATTCGGTGTGCTGGCCTTCGGGGTCGAGGATGTACCGAGCCTTGCTCCCGGCTTGCCCCCCAGCCAGCCCTTCCGGCCCCCAGCGGTCCCGATCCGACAGGACCGTAAAGGACACTTCGTGATCGATAAATCGGTAGTCGCGCAGCAGCCCCAAGCCGCCGCGATACTGCCCGGCCCCCTCTGAGTTTTCTATCAGCTCATAGCGGTCAATCCGCAGCGGATAGTTGATTTCGATTTCCTCAATCGGCGCGTTCTCAGTGTTTTGACCGTGGCACTGCACGGCGTCTGGCCCGTCTTTGGTACTGCGTCCCCCATAGCCGCCGGCCATGGTCTCGTAGTAGGAATAAAGCTGCCCCGTGCGCGGGTCCGTGCCGCCAAACCCCACTTGACACATCGTCCCCTTGGTCGCGGCCGGTATCTTATCGGGCAGTGCTGGATGCAGTGCCCTGAGCAGGACATCGGTGAGCCGCACTTGGGTTTCCCAGCCCCCAACCACCGGCGAGGGGGCCGTACAGTTGACGACCGTCCCCTCGGGAGCCACGAGCCGCACCTGCTCGTAAAACCCGGCATTGACCGGCACGTCTTGGTCGATCAGGCACTTGAGTACGTACGCGCAGGCCGCATAGGTCTGCGCGTACGTAGAATTGACCGGTGCCCGGCGCTGGGGATCGCATCCTGTCAGGTCGAAGAGTACCCCCTCTTCGTCGATGACGATGCGGACTTGGAGCCGCACCGGCTCGTCGGTAAAGCCGTCGTTATCTACTACGCCTGCGGCAGTGAACGCCCCCTTGGGCAACTTGGCCAACTCGGATAGCGTCCGCTCCCTAGTGTAGGCGATGAGCCGATCCATATAGAAAGATGCCTGCGCCAGCCCCACCTGCTCGACGAGCCCGTTGAGCCGGCGAATCCCCGAATTGTTGGCCGCCACTTGGGCGCGAAAGTCGCCGCGCGTCTCGCGCTTGGAGCGAATCTGGGCGATGACCAACTCAAAGACATCGGCCGCAATCTCCCCACCGCGCACCAGCTTTACCGGAGGAATGATGATGCCTTCTTGGTACACCTGCTGGAAGGCTCCAATGCTGGCCGGCGCACCGCCCCCCACATCGACGTGATGGGCGAGATTGGCCACATAGCCAAAGAGTTCCTCGCCGCAATAGACGGGCGAAATCAGGGTGATGTCGTTGAGATGAACTCCGCCGCGATAGGGGTCGTTGACGAGGATCGCGTCTCCGGCCTGCAAGTGCTCTGGGCCGTATTCGGCGACTGCGCGGGGCGTGAGGATCGTCAGCGAGCCGAGGTGTACTGGCTGGGTAAAGGCTTGGGCGACGGGCCGCAACTGGCGGTCGAAAAAGGCGCAGGAGAAATCGGCGCGGGTTTTGATGTTGGTCGAATACGCGCTGCGCCGGAGGGCGACGGCCATCTCCTCGGTGGCTTCGAGCAAGGCGTTGCGAATGACCTCGAATTGGATGGGGTCGATCTGGTCGGGCATGGCTTCTCGCGGTCGGAATGGGTTGATACTATAAAAAAGACGCGGCCTAAAGCTAGAGCAAGGTGGCGTAAGAAGCCGTCTTAAAATTATAGAGTGGTCCGCGACCCGTCCTAACCCCCTCGGCCCTGCGGTGCGGGGACTAACCACTAATAGTTGAAAAGGCTTCTAAGTTTATTATGTTTCTTAAACATAATGTTTGAGAAGCATAATAGAGAAGCTAGGCCATGCGCCTCGAGTTTTTGGACAGAACGCGGGAAGTTGATCGACTGACCAAGGCCCTCGCTGCTCGAGATCCCGGTTTTATCGTGGTCTTCGGCCGGCGTCGATGCGGCAAGTCAACTCTTTTGCAGCAGGTGATCCGCCCGGGCGATATCTACTACGCGGCCGACCAACGCGAGGCCCCTCTGCAACGCCGCACTCTAGCCGGGGAAGTGGCCCGGCGCATTCTGGGCTTTGCCGAGGTCGAATACCCGTCTTGGCTGGCCCTGCTCCAGACTTTGGACGCCCGCGCCGAGCGAGGCACTTGCTTGGTCTTGGACGAGTTTCCCTATCTAGTGCAGATCTCACCCGAATTGCCCAGCCTAGTGCAAAAATTCCTCGACGACCCCGCCCGCCGTATCCACCTCGCCATCTGCGGTTCGTCCCAAGGGATGATGCAGGGCCTAATTCTCAACGCGGCCGCGCCCTTGTACGGCCGGGCGAGCCAAGTGCTGGCGATCCGTCCTCTGGCCCCCTTTTGGATACAGCAAGCCCTCGAGGTCCACGGTACTGAAGCCATTGAACAGTATGCGGTTTGGGGCGGCGTGCCGCGCTACTGGGAACTGGCTCGGGATTGCACTGGCCTACAAGCCGCCGTTGAGGAACTGGTGCTCGACAAATACGGCGTCCTCCACAGCGAACCCGAGCGCCTATTGCTCGACGACATGCGCAGCGCCGTGCAGGCTAATTCCCTGCTGTCGCTTATCGCCAATGGCTGCCATCGACTCACTGAGATCGGTGCGCGGCTGGGCAAACCCGCAGGTCATTTGGCCCGCCCCCTCGCCCAGTTGATCGAACTGGGCTATATCCGGCGGGAAGTGCCCTTTGGCGAGACCACCAAATCGACCAAGCGCTCTCTATACAAACTGAACGACCCGTTTTTGATCTTCTGGTACCGCTATGTCCAGCCCAACCGGTCGCTGTTGGAACGCGATTTAATCGACGATGTATCCCGCGCTATTAGGCCAACTTTTGCGCAGCACGTCGCCGATATATGGGAGGATCTAGCTCGCCTGTCCACAGCCGCCCTACCCGTTGGCAATATCCGGTGGAAACCAGCTCAGCGGTGGTGGGGGCGCGGCTTGGACGGGCAGCCAATGGAAATTGCCTTGGTCGCCGAAGCCCTCAATGGCGAGGCCCTGTTGCTAGGCAAAGTCAAATGGCGGGAGCGGCCGAATCAGGGTGCTGTTTTCGACCGTTTGCGCTACTGCGCGGCAAACTTTCCCCAAGCCCGAGGAAGGGAGACGATCTTAGGGGCTTGGCTCAAGCAGGGGACCGCTAAAACCCAACCAAGAGAATTCGTCGTCCATCCAGCAGGAACGCTGGCGGTGCTGCGCTGAGTGATCCGGGCGGAACAGGGTTTTTGCAAGAATTGACGGCTTGATGGCCTCGTCTATCTTTCGAGTCGTGGCGTTTTCGCCGGATGGCCACATCCCGACAATAGAGGATCAAACCATGACCCCAACAGACGCTATTCCCATCCTTATCGGACAGCAGTGGCTAACGCCGGAGGTGGAGGACCACACGCCGGTGTACCGTCCCGCCACCGGCGAGGTGATCGGGCGCACGCCGCAGTGCGGCCGCGTCGAAGTCGATCTAGCGGTGGTGGCTGCGAGCCGGGCCTTTGCGAGTTGGTCGGCGACGCCAGCACCGGAACGGGCGCGGGTTTTGTTTCGCTACCGCGAGTTGCTGGAGGAGCAGTTCGAGTCTCTGGCCGAGATCCTCTGCCGCGAGAACGGCAAGACCCGCGAGGAAGCGCGGGGCGATGTGCGCCGCGGCATTGAGGTCGTCGAACTGGCCTGCGGTATCGGCCAGATGGCCAAGGGTGAGGTGCTGCCGGAGCTGGCCGCCGGCATTGATGGGGCCGCCACGCGCGAGCCAGTGGGGGTGTGCGCCGGCATCACGCCGTTCAACTTCCCGGCCATGGTGCCCATGTGGATGTACCCGCTGGCCATCGCCTGCGGCAACTGCTTCGTGCTCAAGCCGAGCGAGAAGGTGCCGTTCACGGCCAACCGCTTGGCAGAACTGTTCATGGAGGCGGGGCTCCCGCGAGGGGTGCTAAACGTCGTTCACGGCAGCCGGGATGTGGTTGAGGCTCTCTGTCGGCACCCCGGCATCGCGGCGATTTCTTTCGTCGGCTCGTCGCCAGTAGCGCGTCAGGTGTACGAGCTGACCGGGCAGACGGGAAAGCGCTGTCAGGCGGCGGGCGGAGCCAAAAACGTGCTCCTCGTCATGCCCGACGCAATCGAGTCCGGCCTGTTTGGCGCGGCCGCGGCCGCTGAGCCGACGCTAAACGCGGTTATGCACTCTGCCTTTGGCTGTGCTGGCCAGCGCTGCATGGCTGGCTCCCTGCTGATGGGTATCGGCGACGCCAGCGATGGCTTGCGCGACCAACTAGCCTCTGCCATGGACACGATGACCGTGGGAGACACCCTGCGCGACGATGTGGACATGGGGCCGGTCATCGACGGTGCCGCCCGGCAACGCCTCGTCGGCCACATCGCCGATGCTGCCTCGGCGGACCTGAGCGTGGTGCGCGACGGGCGCGACGGCGTGCCGGACACCGGCTTCTACGTCGGGCCGACCCTGATTGACGGCGTGAACCCCGGCCATGGCTTGTTCGCGGAGGAGCTGTTTGGCCCGGTCCTGGGGCTGATGCGGCCCGAGACGCTGGACCAGGCGATCGATTGGATCAACCGCATCCCGTACGGCAATGCAGCGACCATTTTCACCCGCGATGGCGGTGCCGCCCGCACCTTTACGCGCGGTGTGCAGTGCGGGATGATTGGCGTGAACGTGGGCGTACCGGCCCCCATGGCCCTGTTTTCGTTTTCCGGCTGGGATCAGTCGTTCTTAGGCGACCTGCACGTGCAGGGGACAGAGGGAATTCTGTTTTACACGCGGCAGAAGACGGTGTTGTCGCGGTGGCTCTAAGAAGGTCGCGGCCCTCAAGCAGTGATTAGTGGTTAGACCCATCCCCTCGGGCCGGCGGTGCAGCGACTAACCACTAATGGCCGTCGGGGTTTGCCAGCGGCTTCTCAGCCCAAGTCCAAATTAAAATCCGCAGGGTCGAGACCACTGTCTGCGGCTAGTCCCCGCAGGCTGATTAAGACGTCCTCGGGCATGACAATACCCTCGGCTAGCGCTTGCTCCCGCTTGTTCCACTCGATCTCGCCCGGCAGGAAGATGGTCCCGCCTTTGGCTGTGGAGGCCCCCTTGATCTCTTTGCACATCGCGTCCATGCGGGCGTGGAATGCCTCCAGCGGCATCATCGCGCCGACGTCAAGGGCCACAAAGGCATGACCTTGGTTTGAGGGCGCGTCCGTGTCGGCCACCCAGCTCTGGACGCCGCTCATCATCGCCGCCCCGGTAAGGGTGGCTGTCAGCAACTCCACCAGCACGGCCAACCCGTATCCCTTGTGTCCGGCCATGGGTAGCTGCGCCCCTTTTTCTGGAAACTCGGTGGGATCGGTCGTTGGAATGCCATCTTCATCGACCAGCCAAGTGTCGGGAATGCTGCGCCCTTCGTTTTTGGCGGCGAATATCTTGGTGGCCGCAACCGCGCTGGTGGCAATGTCCAACATGACGGTGCGGTCGGTGCCGGTCGGTGCGGCGTAGGCGATCGGGTTGGTCCCCAGAACGCGGCTCTTGCCGCCGGGCACGGTCATGCAGGGTTCCACATTGCACATGGAGAGGCCGATCATGTCGTTTTCGGCAATCATGTTGGCGTAAAACCCGGCCGCACCGTAGTGGCTGCTGCCCCGGATGCCGATGTAGCATAGACCGCTTTTGCGGGCTTTCGCAATGGCGAGGTCAACGGCGCGGCAGGAGATGGCGGGCGGCATGCCGTCGCCGGCGTCGATAATGGCCCAAGACGGTCCCTCGGCGTCGATATTCTCTTTCGCGGTCGCGACCAGACGGCCACGCCGCGCATTCTGCATCAAGCCGCGAATCTGCCGGGTGCCGTGCGTAAAGGTGCCCCAAGTGTCGGTGGTGACGAAGACGCGGGCACTCAGTTCGGCGTCTTCTTCGCTGAGGCCGGCTTGGACCATGGCGGCGATGCAAAAGGCCTTCAGGTCGTCTGGTCGGATGCTTTGGCGGGTAGATTCAGTCAATGGATTGGCTCCTTTTTAGTTAGTGCGTGGTTCGTGCTATGGATAAAGAGATTTTTCGCGGCCCGGTCAAGGATGGGTGCTGTCTGCTGGCCGCTGAGTCGCAACGGGGTTAGCGTCTGCAAGGGCCTTTTATTGACGACGGACGGGGCAGCAAGCGGCAGACGCTAGTAAGGTCAGGGGGGCAAAGGTGGAGTGCATGGAGGGGTATAGGGCCTTGTCCACAGCAATAGAATTGGGCATTATTGCGCGGCTTGACAGACTACGTTTAGGCGCGTTCGCAGCAATCCTGAAGAAAGAGAGATTTTCCATGCGTCTATTCAATTTCAGCAGATTAGCCAGCCGCTTGGACGGGCGGGACATTAGCTCGCTCGACATTGTGCCGACGCGAGAGGGCTTGGCGAAGCGGTTGGAACGGATGCGGTGAATGGGAGTTAGCACACCATGCGTTTCTTCAACACAGCCGGCCCCATCATCGCGGCCGATCACTACCACATCCCGCCGCTGGAGCGGCTCGGTCTCGACGAAGTCCTGCTGCTGATTGAGCAGAAGCGGTACTTTGTGTTACACGCGCCGCGGCAGACGGGCAAGACCTCCGCGCTGCTGGCACTGATGGAGGAGTTGAATGGCAGTGGGCGGTATCGCTGCGTGTACGTCAATGTCGAGATCGGCCAAACGGCCCGCGAGGATGTGGGTGCGGCCATGCAGGCGATCCTAGGGCAATTGGCTTTGAGAGCCGAACGCATCTTGGGCGAGCGGGTCGTACAGGAGGTCTGGCGCGAGGCCCTTGCAGACTTAGGCCCCCACAGCGCGTTGCAAAGCGTGCTGAGTCGCTGGGCCGCGGCGGACGATAGGCCGCTGGTATTGATGATTGACGAGATCGACGCGCTAATCGGCGACACGCTCTTGGCCGTGCTGCGTCAACTGCGCGCCGGCTATCCCGACCGGCCGCAGCACTACCCGCAGACCGTCGTTCTGTGCGGCGTGCGCGACGTGCGCGACTACCGCATCCAATCCACCGCCGAGAACGCGATTATCGCCGGCGGCAGCGCGTTCAACATCCGCGCCGAATCCCTGCGCTTGGGCGATTTCTCACTGGCCGACGTGCAGGCACTGTTGGCGCAACACACCGAGACCACCGGGCAGGTGTTTGCCGAGGATGCACAAAACGAGGTTTGGCAATTGACGCAGGGGCAGCCGTGGTTGGTGAATGCTTTGGCTTATGAAGCCTGCTTTAGGAACAAGGCCGGCCGCGATCGCCGCTGGCCGGTCACCGCCGAGGCGATCTGCGATGCCCGCGAGCAACTCATCCTGCGGCGCGAGACCCACCTCGACCAACTCACCGACAAGCTGCAAGAGGAGCGCGTACAGCGCGTGGTCGAGCCGCTGCTGAGCGGAGCTGAACGCTCTGAGGCAATCCCCCAAGACGACTTGCAATACGTCCGCGATTTGGGCCTGATCGCCCAACGCGCTCCCATCGCCATTGCCAACCCGATCTATCAAGAGGTTATCCCCCGCGACCTGACCTACACCACGCAGGAATACCTCGCGCACGATCCGGCCTGGTACGTGGATGCCGACGGGCGGCTGCGCCTCGACGATTTGCTGACTGCGTTCCAAACGTTCTTCCGCGAACATTCGGAACACTGGGTCGAACGGTTCCAATACAAGGAAGCCGGTCCCCAATTGCTCTTGCAGGCGTTCTTGCAGCGCATCGTCAACAGCGGCGGGCGCATTGAGCGCGAGTATGGCTTGGGGCGGCGGCGCACGGACCTGCTGATCTTATGGCCGGTGCCCGGCGCCGCGCTGGTGCAGCGAATGGTGATCGAATGCAAGCTGCTGTACAAGAGCTTGGATCAGACCATCGTTGCGGGCCTCGACCAGACCCGCGCCTATATGGATCGCTGCGCCGCCAGCGAAGGCCACCTCGTGCTCTTTGACCGCACCGCCGGGGTGTCGTGGGACGACAAGATATTCTGCCGCGAGGAAGGCGTGGGCGCGGCGAAAGTCACCGTGTGGGGTATGTGACGGTTCGGCGAATAGGTCTAAAAAAGCCCCAAATATAGACGCGCTTGATGAACGCTAGGAGACATAGCTTATGAACAGCAGTACAGTGCTTGAGCAGTACGTAACGATGCGAGAATACCTCGAGGGTCGGCGCTGCATCATCACCGGCTCCAGCGGGACGATTGGAAAAATTTTTGCGACCTTTATCGCCTCGCGCGGCGGAATCCCCATTCTGGTAGATGTTGTCCCACAGGACGACACTGTGGAGGCCGTCGCGTCCTACGGGGGCGAGTACAGCGCCCATCGCGTGGATCTCAGCGACGTTGCCCAGATCAAATCCTTGTACGCGGAAGTGGCCGACCAGTACGACGGCGTCGATATGCTCATCAATAATGCCGGGATCCTCAGCGAGGTAAAGCTACTCGACATGACCGAGGATAACTGGGACCGCGTCCTCAATGTAAATGCAAAAGGCGCGGCCTTTATGAGTCAGGGAGCGGTCGGCCTGATGCAGGACAGCAGCGGCGATCGGCAAATCATCAACATCGTGTCGCTGGCCGCACTGGTGGGCGGGCTGTACGTGGGGGCACCCTATGTTTGCAGCAAGGCGGCCCTGCTCGGTCTCAGCCGCAACTATGCGGTGCAAGCAGGGAGGGAATTCGGGATCCGCGTCAATTCCATCAGCCCGGTCATTGTCAGCGGCCAGATGATTTCCAATACGCCGCGCGAAGCCATTGACGGGGTCAAAAACCTAATGAAGGTGTGGAAGCAGGAAATCCCCCCCGTGCATCTGCTCTATGTTTTTGAAATGCTGTGCAGAACCCCGTCGCTGACGGGTAAAAACATCGTCCTCGATGGCGGCATTCTGCTGGAGTAGAACAAAGAGCGCGACGCCTTAGTTGAAAAGGGCGGACAAAGGCGGCCCAATTGCTTGTGGCGGCGCGGCAAATGGCGTTACATACACCTATGCACAGCTCAACACTACGCGACAGCGATTTTGAGATGATTGCCCGCGGCCACCCGGTCGCGCTGGCGGAGTACTTTGGCGGCTTTACCAACACCAAAAGGCTGGGGCTGCTAGCGCCCAATCGCCTCGAAGGCGTCGGGACCGTCAATTTGGTCATGGCCCACGCAACCGCCTTTTACAATACCTACCGCGCCACTGGCGAGGATTTCTTCGCGTACCCGGATTACTTCACCTTCCAATCGCGTACGCCCAAGGCGGCCTACGGGATGTTCGACATCTGGCCGGCGCACAAAGACGTGTTGGTCGGCACTGATGCGGCCGAGCGGCTCGACGCGATCACCGACCGCGCCGTCAACATCTTGCTCGTGCCCGACGGCCCTCCGGCCCCGCACGAGTACCAGCGGCAACAGGTAGCCGCGGCCGAGCGGCTCATCGAAACCTGCTATGCGTATTCGGCCACCGGTGCGGTAGCCGACCCCGACTTGATCATCCGCTGCCCGGCAGATCCGCTCGCCGCTTGGTGCCAAAGCGTCTGCGACTCTGTGCCCGATGGCGGACGCCGGGAGGGCTGGCATGGCCAAGGTCCCGTCCTCGAACAGTCCTTCCGCCGCATCAGCCGGCAAGACGCGCTCGCCCGCCTCGCTTAAGACCAAAGGAGCTTGCCATGACCATTCTCCACGCCCCCGCGCTCAGTGCGGCCGAACTCGACCAGTTCCACCAGCAGGGCTACGTGCGCCTCGGCCACGTTGCCCCCCGCGCGGAAATCGACGCGCTCTGCCGGCGCATCGACCAGATCATGCTCGGCAAAGTGCGCTACGACGACATGCTCATGCAGCTATGCCCTTCGGCCGGCAATCTCGAGCTTTCGCGGCAGACCAAGGAGTTTAAGGGCTCTTCGCTCAAGTACCGCAAAATTCAGGACTTGGAGCAGGATCCGCTGTTCTTGGGCTATTTGCAAAAGCCGCTCTTCCGCGACCTAACCGCCAAAATTATCGGCGCGGAAGTCTCGATCTTCCGCGCCATGTTTTTCAACAAGCCGGCCGAGCAGGGCGTCACGATCAACTGGCACCAAGACGGCGCTGGCGGCTGGCAGCTGAGCATTCCCCCCCAAATCACGGTGTGGACCGCGCTCGACGACACGTGCGTTGCCAACGGCTGCCTGCAAATCATCCCCAACTCGCACCACAGCATGATCCCCGAAACGGGCGACCAGCTTTCGGCGGACGAACGCACACTGCACGCCCCGGACGAGAAGCGGCTCTATTTGGAAATGGAAAAAGGCGAGGTGGTGCTTTTGCACAACTGGACCTTGCACCGCTCGGAGACGAACAGCACCAACCGCCCTCGCCGTGCGTTCAGCGTCTGCTACATCGACGCGGCTACCCGCCAAACGAGCACGGGCCGCGCCTTCCCCCGCGTCTTCCCGACCTACCACCCCATTAGTGGTAATTGATAAAGGCGACCTTGTGCTCGGTGAAAAACTCGATCCCGGTGTCGCCCGATTCTGGGATCCCGTGCCCGGAAGCCTTGACCCCGCCGAAGGAAAGCTGGGGCTCGCGGTAGGCCGTCATCATGTTTACGTGCGTCAGCCCCACGTCGGTTTTTTCCAAAAACTGGAAAGCCCGCTCAATGTCCCGCGTGAAAATGGACGACGCCAGCCCAAACTCCACGCCATTGGCAATCTCGAGGGCCGCGGAAAAATCCTCTGCAACTATTAGACACAACACCGGGCCGAAGATCTCCTCCTGCGCGATGCGCATCTGCGGTTGGACATCGGCAAAGACCGTCGGCGCAATAAAACACCCTTTGTCTAGCCCGTTGGCGGTCAGGCGCTCGCCCCCATGCGCGATGCGGCCCCCTTCCGCTTTACCGATTTCGATGTAGCCCTCGATGGTTGCGAGTTGGTCCACGCCGCACACCGGCCCCATATCCACCCCATCCTCCATCCCATTCCCCACCCGAATTCGCTTGACGCGCTCTAGCACCTTGGCGGTGAAGGCTGCGGCGACCTCGCGCACGGCGATGGCCCGGCTCGTCGAAGTACACCACTGCCCAGCGCAGGCGTAGGCCGCCTTGACGACGGCATCCGCCGCTAGGTCGAGGTCGGCGTCTGCCAAGATAACCGCGGGATTTTTGCCGCCCATCTCCAATTGGGTGCGGATTAGCCCTTGGGCGGCGCGCTGCTGAATGCCCCTGCCCACTTGGGTCGAGCCGGTGAAGGAAATTGACTGCACCAATGGATGCGTGATCATGGTTTCCCCGACCGTACTCCCCCCGCCGCAGACGAAGTTCAGCACGCCCGCCGGCAGCCCGGCCTCGACGAAAATATCCACGAAGGCCCGCCCGGCTCCGGGCGTCAGGCTCGCCGGCTTGAAGACGATGGTGTTGCCGCTAATCAGCGCCGGCGTACACTTGCGCCCCGGCACGTTGAACGGAAAGTTCCAAGGGCTGATGATCGACGCCACCCCGAGGGGCCGCCGGACGCTGTAAGCAAACACCCCGGGTTGCGCCGAGGGCGCGGTCTGGCCGCATGAGGAGATCCCTTGGGCGATTTGGAACTCCATCTCGCGCACCGCCGACCCCACCTCGGTTCGCGCTTCGTCGAGCGTCTTGCCGTTTTCTGCGGTGAGGATTGCGGCGATTTCTTCGGATCGCCCCTTTAGCACTGCAACTGCCCGCGACAAGTACTCTGCCCGCTGGTACACTCCCATGTCGGCCCACGCCGGAAACGCCGCGTGTGCCGCTTCAATGGCCTGCTCGGCGTCGGCGCGAGTGCCTTGGGGCCACTCCCCGGTTACGCGTTCTAGGTCGGCTGGATTGCGCTGGGCAAAGGTCTGTCCGTCTGAGGCCCCAACCCATTGGCCGTCGATGTAGTTTTGAAATTCCATAATATCTCCAGTGAAATAAGCTGTGGCTCAGGACCACAACGGCACCCCGGCAGGTAGCGCCGCGGCAATGGCTTCTTCGTCTAGATCGACGCCCAAGCCCGGGCCATCGGGCACGGCCATATAACCCTGCTGAATGGGGTTCTTGATGTCGAGCATGGTGCTCCACAGCGGGATATTGCGCGAGTGGTGCTCTAAGGCGAGGAAATTGGGTAGGGTGGCACAGATATGGACCGCGGCCATGCCCGTAATCGCGCTCCGCATGTAGTGGGGGGCCAGCGACAGGTGGTACATCTCGGCCAGTTCGGCGATGCGGCGGATTTCAATGGCTCCGCCGCTGCGGGGAATGTCCGGCTCCAGTAGGTCGCAGGCTTGTTGTTCCATCAGCTCGCGGAACATCTTGGCCCCGTAAAAGATCTCGCCGGTGCAGATTGGCGTCTCAGTCTGCCGACAGATTTTGGCCAATGCGGCCACATTGCCCCACTCCCAACGAATGGGATCCTCCAACCACAGCAGGTCGAGGTGCTCCACGTCTTTGCATATACGCAGGGCGTCGGCGAGGTTGAAGGAGCCGTGCAAGTCGATGGATAAGTCGGTGTAAGGGCCAATCGCGTGGCGCAGGCTTTCGATGGTGGTGACGATGTGCTGGTGCTGTCGGCGGCTGATGGAGCGGTCGTAGGTGTCAAGCTTCCAAGGATTGGGCACATCGAGATCGAACTTGACCGCGGTGTACCCTTCGGCCACCACTTCTTTGGCCATGGACACATAGGCGCTGGTTTCGTACACCGGATCCAATTGCCCGCTGGCCCGCGTCTCCCGCCAGCGCCGCTCGTAGTCTTCCCGCGTCCAGTGCGCCCCCGAGTGGCAGTCGCAGTACACGCGGATGCGGTCGCGCAGTTTGCCGCCCAGCAGCTCGTGCATGGGCGCGTTTAGCTGCTTGCCGCGAATGTCCCACAGGGCGATTTCCACGCCAGCGCCGCGACCCTGCATCTGCCACAGGTGGTCGTAGTGCAGCCGATTGATGTTGGTCGGGTCCTGGCCGATGAGCATCCGTTTGAGCGGCTCGATGGAAGCATCAGCGAACCACTCGCCGAGGCCGACAATGCCTTCGTCCGTGAAAATTTTCAGCAGGGACCAGTGGCGATTTGCCGCGCCGAGGGAGGGCGTAACCTTAATGTCGGTGATCTTCATATACTCACTTTCGTTGGCAAACATAGAAAGCGCGACTTAGGATGTGCAGAAGTCGCGCTTAAAGATGGTGGAGGGCTTGCAGCCTTTCCAAAATCCGCCATCTCCTTATTCGGACGAGCGTAATTCGTTGATTTACGGATCGTTACAAACATCAGTGTATGACTCTTCGAGGTACCGATCACGGAAGTCTTTCTGACCTCGATTTCCACACTGATCGAGATATCGTAGTTGTTGGCATTTGACGCCGATTTCCGCCTTCTATGGTCAAAATAGGCTCCGCTGAGGCATGGGGTCAAGGATGTCCGGATCGTTGTTCCGGACGCTGTTCACTCTGGTACTGACGGCCTGCCTCTCGCACGGGCCAGCATTAGGTTCATGCACGGACTGCGCCCCAAGATTGCGCGATTACGACCTTTACGAGCCACGGCTTGGGGTCAGGTCGTCTAGTTCATCTTCCTCGAAGGTGGCTGGGGTCCATCCACGCAAATGTGGAGTATATAGTTCGTCTAGCTGGAGTGCGTCACGGTACTCCTTGGGCATACCCGCTGTTGGTAATTTGTCAGGATCGTAAATGGGTTGGCCCCATTTGGGCATACCCACTGTTGGCCAATAGTCGCCGTCGCGCTTTATGAGGTATACCCACCAAAGATCGATGCCGGTTTCCACCAAGTAAATCTCATCCGGCGCATCCGTGCATTCCGCCAACAACTTAGGAAGCAGATTGCCAATGAGGTCAAAGCTCGTGAGAGCGATGTCGCCGCTTTCCAGCACCAGGACGGTTCGCGCCCCCTCTTTCTTGCACTTCTGCAGCTTGGGAGACTTTTTGGAAAATGCCCGCCTCAGCCTGTCAATACGACGATCTTCCAAATCGCTGAAATTGTTGGGACAATAAAGCCTTATTCCAAGAGAACCCGGTTTTCGCCTTATGGGAGCCGCATCCGGCCAGCGCAGTAATTCGATTGCACAATTGAAACCCGTTGGTGTGTCCTGCATGCGATCATCAGACCAAATGAGGCTACGCGCTGGTCTAGTTCGCCCTGAGTTCCTTTCATGCAGACATTCCGCGTTCGTCCGAATCCATTCGACAAGATTGTTCAGAGCTTGGTCGCGCTTTTTCTTTTTTTCAGGAAGGCGAACATTAATCGGAAGATGCAGCTCGTAATACGCTGATCCCGGCAGTGGGTCCGAAAGTCTTTCTCTGAAGTAGTCATTGATCTTTTTGAATACCAGATCGGTCTCGATTTGATTCTCGAACGGCTCGATTCGCGTGTGCTCGATAGCATACTCTTGGGTGCCTAGCTTTAGACGTAATTCCACGGGAGGACCGTCACCATCCTTTTCGGGATGACGAATGCCCGCGCGTGTCTCGCCTGTCCATTTTTCAAGGAGCCTCACAACGGCATCGCAGGCCTTGCCCTCATTGTCTGGGATGTGCATAGGCGATGCTCCTCAGCCCTTTCTTTTGCTCACGTCGACGCGATCTCCAGTATAGAGCCGTCGGGCTGAATCCGCCGCCTTTCCGCCTCGACCCCCTCAAACCACCCCTCCAACGCCCCGAGCATCCGGCTCGCGCGCTCCGACTCATCCGTCGCCATGTTGTTCTGTTCCAGCGGGTCGTCGTCAATATTGTAGAGCTCCAACTCGGCCGGCGGCGGGACAATCAACTCGGGATCCGGCTCGCTCATCAGCTCCGTCACCTCGTCGGGGTGGTATTTGTATTGGATATCCACTTCCACGTAGCGCTCCATCACGCGCTTATCCGCATCGGTCTTGGGCTTTTGCGCCATTTGGGGACGGACCAACTTCCACGGCCCCTCGCGCATCGCCGCGTTGATCCAGCCGACGGGCTGAAATTGGTTGAGCTGCCAAAATCGCGCCGGAGCGTCATCGCCGGCGCCGCGCAACACCGGCGCCGCGTCGCGCCCGTCCAGGGGCCGCCTGCCGGGCCGCTCGATACCGCACAACCCGGCCAAGGTCGGCAACCAGTCCATACCATGCACCAACTCGTTGATCTGCCGCCCCCCCTCCAACCCGCCGCGCCAGCGCACGATCATCGGCACCCGGATGCCGCCCTCGTAAACCGACCCTTTCTGCCCGTTAAAGCCGCAATTGTAGCGCCGTGTATCCGTGCTCATCCCCTCGGGCACTTGGTCGGGCCGCAACCCGAACGCCGGTCCGTTGTCGCTGGTGAACATCAGGATCGTATCGTCCGCCAGCCCCAGCGCATCCAAGGTTTCCGCGATCCGCCCGACGCCCCGATCCATGATCTCGTTCATCGCGTAGGTAATCGCCACACCCGGGCTCATCCCCGCGTCGAGATAGGGCTGCACCGTTTCGTCGGGGGCCTGCAACGGCGAATGCGGCGCATTGTACATCATGCAGAGCAGAAAAGGGTCCTGCCGGTGCCGCGTGATAAAATCCACCGCCTCGTCGGTAAACACATCGGTCAAATAGCGCCCGTCCGCGGTCTCGCGTCTTCCGTTGCGCTCGACCCACCAGTCAAAATAATCCATCCACCCGCCGCGAAAGCCCCAAAACTCATCGAAGCCGCGTGCGTTGGGATGATAGCGATCGTCGAACGCGCCATTGTGCCACTTGCCGATCAGCCCCGTCACATACCCCGCGTGTTTGTACGCATCGCCGAGGGTCACCTCGTCGAGCGCGATACGGTCCATCCCGCGCACCTCCATCGGCGTCAACGCGCCGGTGCGGTGCGGGTAACGACCCGTCAACAGCGCCGCCCGCGCCGGCGAGCACGCCGGCGAGCCGGCGTAGTGTTGGGTCAGACAGACCCCCTCGCCAACTAGCGCGTCGAGATGGGGGGTGCGGGCCGGGCCGTCGTTAAAAACGCCGAAATCGCCATAGCCCATGTCGTCGGCGACGATAAGAATCACATTGGGTCGTTTTGGCATTACGATTATCCTTAGTCGTAGAGAAATTTCAAGAGGGTCTCATGTGCTCTCCGTGCTTATTGATAGGCCGTGCGCCCTTCCGGAGTAGGTGCGATGAAGGAAACACCCCCGTCGGAGGGCGTTGAGATTCCGACGTCGCCGTGCGCTACCGCTCGCTCTGTGGCAGCAGCCTCCGCGGCCGCCTTAGCTGCTATCGCGGCCTCGCCGCCAGGGGCCCCCGCGCACAGAGGTTCGATGGATGCAGGCGGCGTGGCACTGATGAGGGCGGCGATGGCCCCGAGCAGCTACTCTGCCCCGCCTCAAACTTGGGTCATCTGCATCACTCATTTCTCGTACTAGCTCCTGATGGTTGAGTTGGATAGGCATTATAAACCCTTCAACACAACTTTTTCCACGATCTTATAAATGCACAGGGTGCTTTCTAGAACGACTTAGTCAACATCAAGGATATAGCGGGCCAAGGGCGAGAGGCGTTCGGCGGTTTCAGGGCGCAAATACTCGCGCTGGTTGATCTGCTGGTCGAATTCGTGCGCTCTAAAGGCGCAGTGTATAGAAAACGCGACCTCGGATGGTGCCGAAGTCGCGCTTGCTTAAAGATGGTGGAGGCGGCGGGAATCGAACCCGCGTCCGAGACCGGTTCTACCAAAATATGCTACGTGCGTAGTCGGCCTTAGTTATCTCGCCTGCTGCGCTGCCGGCCGACGGGCCTCGCAACGAGCCAGCCCGAAAAATCTCGCCCCATCCCCTCGGGCGCGGGTTTGGGACCAGCCTGCTAAGAGATGACATTGGGACCTGCCGCGCAGGCTCAACAGACCCCAATGGGCTGCGCTAAATTTAGGCAGCCAGAGCGTACGTGTTAGTTTCGTCGCTTAATTGTTTCCCGAGGATTAACGAGGTGTCGGGACCTCGGCACGCAATTTGGGCTTCTCCGACCCCGTCGAAGCCAAGTCGCCCCCTTTGACCATAATAACAGATAATCGCGCGCAATGTCAACGCTCGCTCAATTCACCACGTTGATCGGCGCACCGGCCAGAAAGGCCCGCACGTTCTCTGCCGTCATCTGCATCAGGCGCTTGCGCGCCTCTAGCGTGGCCCAAGCGATATGCGGCGTGATGAGCAGATTAGGTGCCTGCAAGAGCGGGTTGCCGCTGGCAATCGGCTCGACCGAAGCCACGTCCGTCGCCGCGGCCCGGGGTTTGCCGGCACGCAGGGCCTGCAAAAGGGCCTGCTCATCGACGAGTGCCCCGCGCGCCGTGTTGATGAACAGCGCCCCTTCCTTCATGGTCGCCAACAACTCGGCGTTGACAAAGCCGGCGTTGTCGGGCGTCTGCGGGCAGTGCAAGCTGACCACGTCGGCTCCGGCGAAAATCTCCGCCGTGCTCTTGAGGGCAAACGGCGCGTACCCCGGCGGGGCCTTGGGCGACGGCGCATAAGCCCAGACTTCCATGCCAAAAGCGTGGGCCAGCTCGCCGACGCGCTGGCCGATGCGCCCAAAGCCCACTAGGCCGATAATTTTCCCCGCTAGTTCCATCAGCGGCGTCTCCCAGAAACACCAATAGCCCGATTCAGCCCAGCCGCCGCGATGGACCGCCGCGTCGTGGCGACCGACGTGGTGGCACAACTCCAGCAGCAGGGCCATGGTGTATTGGGCGACCGAGTCGGTGCCGTACACCGGAATGTTTGACACCGGGATGGCGCGGGCGCGCGCAGCCTCCACATCGACGACGTTGTACCCGGTGGCCGTAACCGACGCGAAGCGCAGGTTGGGCAGTTGGGCAAACGTCTCGGCCGTCAGCGGCACCTTGTTAGTCAAAATCACGTCGGCGTCCGCGGCCCGCTCCAAGATCAGGTCGTCTGGAGTTGTGTCGTACACCGCAAACTCGCCCAACGCCGCGACCGGATCCCAGGGGTTGTCGCCGGGGTTTAGGGTGTGTCCGTCTAGTACTGTGATTTTCATGGAGCTCCTTATTTCTGCAGTTGCCCCACGTCCCGCACGGCCCCGTGCGCCGCGCTCGTCGTCAGTGCGGCATACGCTTGTAGCGATTGGGGGATGTGGCGTTGGCGGTTGCGGGGCCGGTAGGCGTCTATTTTTTGCCGGCGTGCGGAGAGCGCGGCGTCAGTGAGCAGTGCGTCGATTTTGCGATTGGGAATGTCGATGCGAATCCGGTCGCCGGTTTCCAACAGGGCCAAGGTCCCGCCCTCGGCCGCCTCCGGGGAGACGTGGCCAATCGACAGCCCGGAGGTGCCGCCGGAAAAGCGGCCGTCGGTCAACAGCGCACAGGTCTTGCCCAGCCCCATGGACTTGAGGTACGACGTTGGATAGAGCATCTCCTGCATCCCCGGCCCGCCCTTGGGGCCCTCGTAGCGGATCACTACCACATCGCCGGCGCAGACCTTGCCGCCGAGGATCCCCTCGCAGGCTTCGTCCTGCGACTCGAAAATCCGGGCCGCGCCCTCAAAGACCCAGATCGACTCATCGACCCCGGCCGTCTTCACGATGCAGCCTTCCTCGGCGATGTTGCCGAAAAGCACTGCCAGCCCGCCGTCCTGCGAATAAGCGCGTGCGACCGAGCGGATGCAGCCCGCTTGATCGTCGGGGTCCGACGCGGGGTAAAAGTTGTTTTGGGAAAAGGCGACTTTCGTCCGCACGTTGCCCGGGGCCGCCAACGCTCGCTGCTCGGCCATTGCTTCCACTGCACCCGGCCCGCGAATGTCGTTTGCGGCGATCAGCTCGCCCAGCGACGGCCCGGCAACGGTCTTAGGCTCGGGGTGGATTTTGCCGGCGCGCAACAGCTCGCCGAGAATGCTCATAATGCCGCCGGCGCGCGCGACGTCCTCTAGGTGAAACTCCTGCGAAGCCGGTGCCACCTTGCAGATACAGGGGACCTGCCGCGAGAGCCGGTCGATGTCGGCCATGGTGAAATTGATGTCGGCCTCGCGGGCCATGGCCAACAGGTGCAGGACCGTGTTGGTGGAGCCGCCCATGGCAATGTCTAAGGTCATGGCGTTTTCAAACGCCGAAAAGGTCGCAATGCTGCGCGGCAGCACCGAAGCGTCGCCCGCTAGGTAAAATGCCTTGGCCATTTCGACAATCCGCTTGCCAGCCGCGGCAAAAAGCTCCCAGCGCAGCGCGTGCGTGGCGAGGATGGTGCCGTTGCCCGGCAGGGCTAGGCCGATGGCCTCGTTGAGACAGTTCATGGAGTTGGCGGTGAACATGCCCGAGCACGAACCACAAGTTGGGCAGGCTTGTTCCTCCATCTTGGCCACGTCCTCGTCGCTCAAGTTGGGGTCGGCCGCGGCGACCATGGAGTCGATCAAATCGAGCTTGACGCGGCCCGTTGATAGCTCGGTCTTGCCGGCCTCCATTGGCCCGCCCGAGACGAAGATCGCCGGGATGTTGAGCCTGAGCGCGGCCAGTAACATGCCCGGGGTGATCTTGTCGCAATTGGAAATGCAGACGAGGGCGTCGGCCTTGTGGGCTTGCACCATGTATTCGACGCTGTCGGCGATTAGCTCGCGGCTCGGCAGGGAGTAGAGCATGCCGTCGTGGCCCATGGCAATGCCGTCGTCAACGGCAATGGTGTTGAACTCCACGCCATAGCCGCCGTGTTGGTCAATCACTTCCTTGACCTGCTGGCCGATGGGGTGTAGATGCACGTGCCCGGGCACGAACTGAGCAAAGGAGTTGGCGATGGCGACGATGGGCTTTTGGAAGTCCTCGGTCTTCATGCCGGTGGCGCGCCACAAGGCACGCGCTCCGGCCATGCGCCGCCCCTGCGTGGTGGTACTGCTGCGAAACGATCGCATAAAAGCCCTTTCAAGAAGCTGCCGTCTAGCAGCGGGTTTAGGTAGCGAAATCAAATTCCAACGCATCGCCCAAAGGCACGTAGCCGATTTTCGCATAGATGCTGTTGGAGGTTGGATTGGCTAAGTCGGTATATAGGCTGCAAAACGAATAGCCCTCGGAGAGCAGTTTCTTGGTCAACGACGCAACGCATGAGGTGGCATATCCCTTATTGCGCTGCTCTGGCGGCGTGTACACCGCGTTAATTGTCGTGCCATTTCTCGTCGGGCGCGCCGCTTTGGCAATAGAGACCGGTCCAGCGCAGTCCCAAATGTACAGCCCATCGGCGATGAACCGCGCGGCGTTTTTCTCGGCCTCGTCGAGATCGGCTGGCTCACCTAATGCCTCTTGCGAAAAGGCGGCCATCCACTGCGCCATGAGCCAATGGTCGTCCATGCCGGCCAAGCGCAACGCCCCCGCCGCAAGGGGCACGTCGGCGACCGTTCGCGCTTCAAATACGCGCATCCGCATGGCCTCCCTCGGCGATGCGCTGGGCACGGCCTCGGCCCAGCAAGCGGAAAAGGCTTGCGCTGCGGACACCGGCCCGACAACGCCAGGGATGGGCGCATCCATTGCAAGCAGGTAGCGCACGAGAGGCACCATCGCCTCATTCGCAGCGAATCTGCTCAGGACGATTCTCCGAGGCGGCGTCCTTACGCCCACGCCGACCACTTCACCTTTCTCCAAGACACTCAGCAATAGCGGTGGCTCAGGCCCGTAGCGCAGGGGATCTTTGGCGAGCGCGTACGCGAGGCCGATCGGCAAGTTGTTTTCGCTCTCGTGCGCTTCGAGGTAAGCACCTGAAAGCGAAATCAGCTCGCTAGCGCTGGCGTGCGATATGATTTCGACCATTCAAAAAGCCTGACCAATGGAAAAGTACAAGCGATATTTTTGCGCGGGATCAAACCCGTCGTTGAACGCCACGTCGAAGCGGAAGGGAAAGCCCAAGACGTAGCGCAAGCCCACCCCATAGCCGTTGACCATGCGCCGCAAGCTCAGGTCGCCCGGCTTGTGCCAGACCTGCGCCCGATCCCAGAAGCCGACGAGGCCGAGGCTCTTGCGCTGGTAGCGCAATTCCCCGCGCAGATTTAGCCCCACGCGCCCGCCGCCTCGTGCGATTATGACTCCGCGCTTGACCCCGCGTAGGGAGCCTTCGCCTCCGTAGTTGAGCCAGTAGATTTCCGGCACCTCCTGTCCGGCGCGCAGCGAGGCTACCCGCGCCCCGTGCAAGGACAGGGCCAACACCAGATGGCGGGCGAGCGGCTGGTAGCGGCGGAACTCAACCTCGCTGTCGAGCACATAGGTCCGACGCCGCTTGAAGCTAATGGCGCACCGGCCGGTCAAGCGCAGGAGGGTGCCTTGCGTGGGGGCAAAAGGGCTGTCGCGCAAGTCGCGCAAAAACTCGGTGCTCAGATCGACCGATTGCGTGTTTTCGGTAAAAATCTCCTGCCATTCCGCATTCACTGGAATGCGACCATTGCTGTAATCTAGAGGTTCGTCGGTCGAAGCGGGAATCTTGCCAAAGAATTCGTCGTCGTCAAACAAGTCGTCCGCGTCCGTCGTCTCCTCTATTCCTTGCTCGTTGTTGGGCGCGTATTTGATGGTCCCGCTCGGGTCGGGTCGGCTGCGGGCGTTCTTCAAGCTGAGGCCGACTTGGGCTTGGTAAGAACGCCAGCCCTTGGCGAGCTTGGCCGCCACTTCCCAGACGCGCTCCAGCGAGCGGTAGCCAAAAGTGGCCGTGTTGATGTACTCGCGGGCGTTTGCTTCCCCGGCGAACAGCAAGAGGCCGTTGAGTATGGGGTCATTGGTGGTCAACAAGGCGAATTGACGCGGGTTGTTTGGGTCTCCGGCCACTTCTTTGTTGCTCTGGTCGTCGGTGACCCCGGCCGACAGCACCAAGTCGGCTCCGCTGCCCAGCAGGTTGCGCTCGGTAAGGAACGCGGTGGTCCCCTGAATCGGCGTACCCCAGCCCGTTTTCAGAATCGGCGTACTGCGCTCGGCTTTAAGCCCCAGTTGCGTACCGCGCCCCAGCCAGTTGTCGTGCTGCACGGTGCCTTCTATGCTCGGCTCGGTGTTGTTGAAGGAGGCTTGGGCGCTCAGTGTGATGTACTTTTTCTCTCGTAGGCTCACCACGACCGGCTGCAAGCTGTCGCCGGTCGCGGGCATCGCCAAGAAGACCGAGCGGAACAAGCCGGTGCGCGCTAGCTGATCGCGGCTTTGGGCGAGCTGCTCTGAGTCGTACAGGTCCCCCTGCCGAAAGCGCAAATAGCGCTTGATCAGTCTTGGGCGCGTGTGCAACTGGTCTAGATTTTCTATCTCCACGGCCCCAAAATACATCTTGCGCCGAGGTTCAATGTGGAAGACGATCTCGGCGCTGTGGGTCGCGCGATCTTCTCCCACCCATTCGTTGTCGATGGCGGCATGGGGATAGCCGCGCTGATTGAAGAATACCTGTAGCTGCCGCTCGCCGTCGAGCACCTTGCCGTAGTTGAGGGGGGCACCGACGCGCAAGCTGACCTGCGCGGACAGGGAATCGGGTGGGAAGGGCGCGCCCCCGACGAGAGTCAAGGCCCGCACCGTCCACAGCGCACCGCTGTCGATCTCAATGCGAATATGGACTCGGTTTTTGGCGTCCAAGCTCAGGTGCTTGCGGACTATTTCCGCGTCGCGATAGCCCTTGCCGTGGTAGAGATTGACTACTCCGCTCAAGTCGCTGTTGAAGAAGCGGCGGTAGAAACGCCCGCCCTCTTGGATTCGCATGGCCGAGCGCAAGGTCTCGGCCTTGATCTTCTTGGCACCGCGCTGGACGAAGTGGATATCGGCCACCTTGCGGCCGTCGGCTTCGCGGCTAGAGGCGGGGCGCAGTTCTTCTTGGGCGGGAACGGCCTCGGCGAGGGCGAGGCAGAAAAGGGCGGCGAGGGCGAGCATCAGAAGGATCGCTTGAGACCGATGCCCAGCCCGTAGCGGTCGTATTCGCTTTGCGCCGTGCCGGTGATGGTGAGAAGGGACTTGATCTTGTGCTCGATCCGCACCTCGCCGGAGGATATCTCCTTGAGCAGGGCCTCGTAGCGCACCCACAAGGGCAGGGGGAACTTGGCGAAGTACTTGCCCACGCGCAGGGCCGGGTCGCCCGGTGGGGTGCCGATGATGGTGCTCGATGGCAGGACGAAGAACTCGTCGAGGCCCACCTTTTCGACCTGCTTGCTCAACAGTTGACCGGCAGCCGTGCCGAGGGCCTTTGTGTAGTTGAGGTTGCTGAGCGAGGTCGTGTTAAAGGCCAGCAGGTTGAAGATGTCCGCATGGCTAAGCCCGGCGTCTTCGCCTGATGACGGCGCGACGGCGGAAAGCTCGGGCACGACCTCTAGCAGTCGCCCTTGCAGCTTCAAGGTCACTTCGTATTGCTCGTCGTTGTTGATGTCTTGTATTTCGCTGGTGACGGCTTGCAGGTCCAGCTCGGGATTGAGTTCAAAGGGGTCGTACGCAATGTCGAGAAGGGAGGCGGTCGGTGCTAGGCTGTTGAAGACGACGCGCCCATGGCAGTCCGGGCAGTCTTCGTCGGCGATGGTAAAGGGTTGGTTGAGCAAGGAAATTCGCCCCTCGTCAACGGTGATGTCGCCTTGGAAGAGCGGCTTGTAGAAGGTGCCGCCAATCTCGACCGCGCCCGAGGCTTGGGCTTGGGCGAGCTCGCTGTCGAGCACGAAGCCGCGGACATCAACCTCGACGGCCAAGGCCATGTTTTCAAAGAAGTCGTCGCGCAAGGTCGTCGGCGGTGGTGGCACGGGGGGCGCGTTGAAAACCACCAAGACTGGCTCGGAGCTCGGCTTGTCGAGGCGAATCCGACCCGCCAGTTCTGACCGGCCAAGCGACCCGGCAAAGGTCAGGTCTAGGTCAATGTCGTCCGCCCGAAAGGTCTGCAAGGGGTCCTCGTAGTAGCAGGTCAGCCGCTCGGCGCGAAATTGGAGGTCAAAGCGCGGATCGCTTAGGCGAGCTAGGTCGAATGCCCCGCTGAGGGACGCGCTGCGGAACCCCCGCTTGGGTTCTCGCTCAGCGGCGAAGCCCACCAATTCGACCTGCCGGCCGTTGAATTGCAAGTGCCCGTCGGGGAAGGCGTAGATGGGCTTGAGGTCGAGGAAGGCAAATTCCAAACCTTCGACGCCTACGCGACCCTGTAAGGCGAGGGTTGAGTCGAGACCCGAGACTCGGAGGTCCGCGCTGACGCGACCGTCGAGGTGGTCCAGATTGGCGATTCGGTCGCCGAAGGCAAAGAGGCCGATGCCGTCGGAATGCGCTTCGAGCCAGCCCTTGTCGAGGGCTATGGTGCCGGCCGGCAAATCCCAAGGCACTTGGCCGGTTACGACGAGGCTGTCGTCGAGCAAGGTCGTCCAGTTCACTCGCCAGTCGCCGCCGCGCTGGTCGCCGAAGAGCCGGCCGCGCAGCTCTCCTAAGTCTTCGGCTGCTACGGATAGCTCGACGGCGAGTTCGGGCGAGTCGGCCGCGCCGCTGACCGTGGCGTTGAGTTGGGCTAGGCCCTTCGGGCCGCCGAAAAAGGCCAAGTCCGCGTCTTCTAAGGTCAGCCCTAGTTGCGATTCGCCGGCCGTTGCTAGCTGACCTGCCAAGCGCAAGATGCCGGCCGGCTGCATGGCGAGAAGGTCGCGGTCGTAGCGTTGTAAGGCGATGGTCGCCGAGTCCAGCGCGACTTGGCCGGAGCGCAACTCGAATCGGCCGCCGGACCGTAGAGCTAGGCGCAGCGAATCCGCGTCGTCTCGCGTCCTGACGGCTAAGCCGTGGATGTCGATGTGCCCAGACCATTCGCGCCAACTCGACAGGGAATCCCCAAGGGTGCCTTCTATGTGTCCGTCGAGATCGAGCTGCCCGTGCAGCGGCTGCCCCAAGGCATAGCTAAGCACCGGCCCTAGGTCCGCGGCCGTTGCCGCGACTGCGAGCCGTGCCGGAGCTTGGCCCGGCCCGAATAAGGGCGCGGCCGGGCAGGTGAAGGCGAGGTGCATTCCGGCGTCGGCGTAGAACTCGGCGACTAGGGAATCGGCGAGTGCTAGGTTTAGCTGCATCGCGCCAAGGGACAGGGAATCGAGGTGTGCATCGGCGAGCGTCAGGGAACCTTGCGCTGTGGGCTGTGCAAAGCTGCCTCCAACTTGGAGATGGCCGGTGCCCGACGCGCTGAGGCCCGGGACGAGGTCGGCGAGCGTCAAGGCAGGTAGGGCCGCTGCGATGGACAGGGAATCGCTGCCGGTCCAGCCGGACAGGGCGAGGTGGCCGACCGGCGTTTGCAGGTTTACGGCAGTCAGGTCTAGGCGACCGTTGCGATAGGCGGCGGCGAGCGGCCCGCGATTTTGCAGCGCGAAGGCCCCCTGGCGCAGCAAGAAGGAGTTGAGCGCGAGATCGCCTTGGGCTGCTTGGACGGCGGCGAGTGGGCCGGACCAATGGACGGTTCCGGCCAAGGCGACTGCCGCGCTGTCTGGTCCCTGCAATACGGTCCCGGTGAAATCGGCTTGGGCCGTTAGGTGGCCGGCGGTATCTAATCGCGCGTGGAAATTCACGCCCGGGATGGATCCGGTTCCCTCGCCGACGCCTTGATCGGAGGTCACATCTACGGATAGATCGCCGCTTTGCCACCCGGCGTACTCTAGCGGGGTCGTGGTGATGTGCCCGTTCAGGTGCAGTTTTTCCAGTGCAAGCTCGCCGTTGCCGTGCAGGTCGGCGTTGAGGTGGCCGTCTAGTCCGGGGATGAGCCGATCCAGCACCAATCCGTTCACGAAGGCGATTAGCGTATCGACCTGCCCCTGTTGGAGATCGATGGCTGCTTGCGCGACTAGGAGCTCGCGTTCGAGGCGCAGCCGGGCCGCGAGATGGCGGTTGGCAAACAGGTGTAGATCGGCGGCGAGCGGCCCGAAGGCTTGGCCCAATTCTCCGGGGAGATGAGCGGAAGTTAGTTGCAATGCGAGCGTGTCGGGACGGGCCTGTCCGGCGATGGCTATGGGCGCGGCCCCAGACAAAAAGGACGCCGCCTGCAACGCACCCACCAGCGCGAGATCGTAGTGCCCTTTCAGGTCAGAAGAGCCGGTGGCTTGGAGGTTCAGGGGGGGCGATTGCAGGGCGAGCTGGGTCGCGCCGTCCAAGTGGTGGCGGCCTGTTAGTTGGATGTCGAATCGCTCGTCGGGAATCAGGTTTACATCGCGCAGGAGGGCGGTGAAATCCGCTGCATAGTGCTGATTTCCGAGCTGGATTCCAGCCGTTAGATCGAACTCGGCTCGACCTGCAAAAGGGGCCGCGGTTGACAGATCGAATCCCGCGCCCTGCAACTCGGTCTGCAAGCTGTGGTGCGGGAGAAAGTAGGTGACGTGGCCGGTCAGGGTGCCGCTGAGCAAGGAGACGAGCAGGGAATCGAGGTGGAAGCGGGTGCTGTCGGCGTGGATTTGTCCCTGTAAGGCGAATGCGTCGAGCGCGGGAATGCGCCCTTCGCCGCTGAGCGTCCCGCGCAACTGGAGCGGCGTCAACGCTCCGTCTATTTCGGCTGCTAGGTGCCCTTGCAGCGAGTCAGCGGCGACGGTGGCCTTTGCGGCGACTTGCAAAGGCTGCGGCGACGTCAGCCCCAAGCTAAACGAAGCGTCTAAGGTGGCTTGCAAGCTGTCGCTGCCCCCAACGGCAGCGATTTTCCCGCGGTTGATGCGGCGCGGGCTGAGCACCAGATCTAGGGTTAGGAAGTGCAGCGGCAGGCCCTGTACTTCGGGCAGGACTAACGTCAAGTGACCGGAGGTGTCGTCCACTGCGTTGTACGCGGCGTGCCAGTCCCGGGCGATTAGACGGGATTCGCCCAAGTGCCAGTCGAGTTCGCCGGCGGTCGCGCTGAGGTCGGGCAGGAAGGAGAGGGGGAGTTCGATGTTCGCGGCGGCAGTGGAGGTATCGGGCGCGGCGGCGACCGGCTCGATTTGTATCTTGGGAGCCTCGATGGCGACTGCCCAAGACCAAGGCCGCACTGACAAGCGTTCGATGCCGATGTCAAGCCCCAACTCCGGGTTTTGGCAGTGTAGCTCGAGGAAGGAAAACCCGTAAAGCAGGCCCCCGGTCTGATCGCCGATGGAGAGTCGCCAATCCTCCAACAACCCGCGCTCGAGTAGGTGCGCCAGCAGGGCCGGCCCCCAGGGGGTGAGCGAGAAAAGACCGATGGCGACGCCCCAAGCGGCTGCCGCTCGGCGCAGCCATTTTTTCATTCGGCTTTGAGGCGGGTTAGGGCTTTGGAGACCCGGAAGAGGGAGGCGGGCAAGGGCGCGTGGGCCATGACCTTGATCTCGCGGTCTAGGCGGAACACTTGCTTGGCCTGTTTTTGTCCCGCGAGTTTGACCTTGGCCGTCAGGGTCGAGCGCAGGGCAAAGCCGGCGAGTTCTTCCGCGCCTTCTATCTCAGAGGTCAGGATGCCGGCGTCTTCGAGGTTGCCGAGGCCGCCGCCGATTAGCGGAGGATAGGCAGTGCTGGTGTCCTGCATGGCTTGGAACGCGGCGATTTCCCGATAGCCCGGAAATTCCTTGGCAATGTAGGCATCGTACGTATAGCGGTTTTCGCGGGTGGCTTGTTGGGTTTTGGGGTCGAGATAGCGGACGCGCATTTGGGCGACGACGCGCCGGCAGGGGATGCCCGCTATGCGCACGGTGTCCCCGGGGACCTTGACCTTGAAGGCGACCTGCTGGTTGTCCGCGACGACCGCCTTTTTGGCGGCCTTGCGGGCCGGCGGGGTCTGCTGCTGGATGAAGGTGAGGTCCGTCAGGTCGATTTCGTACACTTGCGCTTGGTCGAGCCGCAAAATGGTGCTGGTGTTGAGGGATTGGCCCTGCTCTCTGAGGACTTTCGCCACTTTCTTGTCGGCCTCGATCTGTTGCTCGACCATCAGGCTCGGGCCCTTGATGTAGATCTTGTTGGTGGTCTTGCGCGCGCCGGTCTTGTCTTTGCCAAAACCTGGGTTGACGACTCGCTCCTCGAAGTACACGTCGGCGTTGAGGGTCGAGGCGGTGGCGAGCAAGGTGCAGAGTAGCAGGATCATAAGACGAGCTCCTGTGGGGAAGGGATGACTGAAACCTATCTCAAAACTAGTTGCGCTAGCCGACCTGCGGTTAAACCGGCCTCAAATTCAGCCACAAGATTTAGTAATGAATATAGGGAATCGTGGGGTACTAGCCCATAAGCGAAAGGCACTGTGGTTCATGGCTTGAGTGACCTCGGAAAGGCCCCTGCGGGCAGGGGCGAGGGGCCTCGAAGCTCTTGCCGCGCCTGCTGTTACTCGTCTGAGCCGCGCATGAGCAACATGGACGCTAGTTGTAGCACGGCGGAGGCTGCTGTTGCTACGTAGGTCATGGCTGCTGCGTTGAGCACCCGCCGGGCCGAGCGCACCTCGTCGCCGGCTAGGTAGCCCTGCGAGAGGAGGGCCATGGCCCGCGAGCTAGCGTTGAACTCTACCGGCAGGGTGACGATTTGGAACAGTACCGCGCCGGCGAAGAACACGATGCCGATATCCATCAGGCCGGTGGCCCCGAAGAACATCCCCGCCAGAATCAGGGGAAAGCCCAGCGTTGATCCCAAGTTGGCGACGGGCAGGATTGTGTGCCGCAGGTTGAGCGGTACGTAGCCGTGGGCGTGTTGGATCGCGTGGCCGACCTCGTGCGCGGCCACGGCCAAGCCGGCTAGGTGATGCCCGTGGAAGTTGTCCGAAGAGAGGCGCACGACTTTGGCGCGTGGGTCGTAGTGATCGGAAAGCATCCCGCCCGTCTCCTCGACGGCCACGTCGTAGATGCCTTGCTGTTGCAGGATGCGCCGCGCGGTCTCACCGCCCGAAAGGCGCACGGCCGAGGCCACTTGGCTGTACTTGTTGAAGGCACTGCGGACCCGCATCTGGGCCCAAACGACCAAGATCATCGGCAGAATGAAAAGCGGATTAAAAAGAAACGACAACATCGCATCATCTCCTTACTAGTTACGAAGGGCTACTATTGGGACGCGAAAGATACTCTCCAAGTTTCTGGCGAGAATAACGAAAGCACCCAACAATCGCAAGAAAAGGCTCAGATGTCCTCTTCAGCAGGCAGGAAAAGGGCCGGAGGCACGACGACGCCAGCCGAGACGATCATCTTTAGGGCCTCTTCGACGCCGAGTTCGGTGGGACGCAATTGTTCGGGCGGCACGATGAGCATAAAGCCGGTCGTGGGATTAGGCGCAGTGGGCACGAAGATACTGTGTGCCGGTGCTGATTCGGCCGCACGGGGCACGTTGCCGGCCAAAAAGCCCAAGGTCCACAGCCCGGTGCGCGGATATTCGACGAGCACGACTTTCT
Source organism: uncultured Latescibacterota bacterium (assembly GCA_958295495.1). Lineage (GTDB taxonomy): Bacteria > Latescibacterota > UBA2968 > UBA8231 > UBA8231. The sequence goes on along the minus strand of OY282352.1, from coordinate 2,054,722 downwards.
CGAAGCCGGCCTTGCTCGGGGAGGTCAGCGACTCCATGAGCTGCTGCACGGGCGCGTAGATCGTGCGCACCAACGGCAGGGCCTCTAACGCTTCGCGTGCGTATTGCACCAAGCTGCGGCCAACTACGTTGGCGGCAAGTGCGCCGACGACCCAGAGAATGACAAAGGTCAGCACAAACCCCAAGCCGGGAATGTGGAATTCGGGATAGCCCAACGGCTTGGCCATTTGGCCAATTAACGGCGCGGAGAAGCTGTCGGCCCAGTTGAACAGCGTCTTGAGCACCCAGCCGGTAAACCACACGGGCGCGATGATCGTCAGGCCGGCCATCATCGTGCGCCAAAGCCGCCGTAGCCGAGTAGGGCTCTGGCGCAGGGGCGTCTCATTCATAGCGTAACTTACCTTTATACATATACATTGGCATTTTTTGAATATCCAACGGGGTCAAATTACTGTCAATACAAAGACGGTGGTCAGTGGTCAGATCCCGCCTCCCTAGGGAGCGGTGCAGGGACTGGTCACCGGCCACTGACCGCGAATTTACGTTTTTTGCGCGGTAGCCTATTTTATCCTGTATGGCGATGACGGCAATTCTACTCAGTGGCGGCATGGACTCGACCACCTTGCTCTGGTGGCTGAAAGCGCGGCAACAGGGCCCTATCCACGCCATTAGCATTGACTACGGCCAGCGCCATCGCGTCGAGTTGGAATGCGCCGCCCGCCTCGCTTGCCACGCCGAGGTCGCGGCCCACGAGACGCTCGCGTTGGATTTGGCGGCCCTAGGGGGCAACTCGCTGACCGATCCCACGCTGGCCGTGCCCACGGCTGAGTCCAAACGCCAACGCGACACCGTCGTCCCCTTCCGCAACATGCTCTTTGCGACGCTGGCGGCGGCATATTGTGCAACAAAGGGCATTTTCGACCTGTATATGGCACCAGTCAAAGACGACTACCCGGCCTACCGAGATTGCCGTCGCCCCTTTTACGACAGCCTCGCCCAGAGTCTGCGCTTGGGGGCGGCCCGCGACGCGCCTTGGGCGATCCACACCCCCTTTGTCGAGCTGTGGAAACGGGACGTCGTTGCCCTCGGGATCAAACTCGGCGTTCCCTACGGGGAAACCCACACCTGCTATGAGGGCTTGCGGCCGGCCTGCGGCTTGTGCGACGCCTGCTGCGAGCGGGTCGCGGCCTTTGCGGCGAACCGAGCCTGCGACCCCTTGGCGTATGCCGCTGGTGAGAAGACGCCGTGACCGCCCGCGACACAACGCTGCAGATGCCAGCCGAAACGCGCGTCGAGCGCCTGCCGGTATGGAGCGACTCCGGGCGCGTCCTACAGGTCAACGAGATATTCTACTCGATTGAGGGCGAGGGCCTGCGCGTCGGCGAGCCTACCACCTTTGTGCGCTTGGCCCGCTGCAATCTGCGCTGCTCGTTCTGCGACACCGAGTTCGACCGCTTCACCCCAATGGACATCGGGGACATTGCCGCCGAGGTGGCGCGCCACCCGGCCGCATGGGTGTGCTTGACCGGCGGCGAGCCGTTGGGCCAAAATCTCGCTGCGCTGGCTGGTCGGCTCAAGGAAGCTGGCTACAAGCTCCACATTGAGACCAACGGCACGATCGCGCCCGATCCGGTGCTATTCGAGTTGATTGACCATTGGACCGTGTCGCCGAAATGCTACCCGGTCGTCGCTGGCTTTGCGCGCATTACCGAGCTCAAATACGTCGTTGGCCGGGCTTTCCGCGAGGAGCGCGTCGAGGAGCGACTCGCCGACTACGTCTATTTGCAGCCCGAATCCTCTGAGCCGCGCTACGTGCAGAAGGCCCTTGAGATACTCCGCCGCCATCCGCGTTGGCGCCTCTCCACCCGCATCCACAAGACGCTCGACCTGCCTTGAGCAAACATGTAAAAGGAGATCCCATGTCCGACGTAGCCGAAATTTACAAGTTCGACGAGCTTACTTGGCCCGAAGTCAACCAAGCCGTAGCTATGGGCAAAATTCCCATCATACCCACCGGCTCGGTTGAACAACACGGCCACCACCTCCCGCTCAAGGTGGATCACCTCTGCGCCAATGCGGTGGCGACGGAAGCCGCGCGCCTAAAGCCCGAGCTCGCCTTGGTCCTGCCGCCGGTGAGCTACGGCTATGTCCACCATGTGATGGACTTTCCGGGTTCGCTCAACATTCACTACGAGCACTTCGTCCAATACGTGCTCGACATCACCAAGAGCTTGGCCTATCACGGCTTCAAGAAGATGATCCTCGTCAATGGCCACGGCTCCAACCACAACCTCGTGGACATGGTCGCCCGGCGCACTATCGTCGAGACCGACGCTAACTGCACTTTTTGTTCGTGGTGGCATTTGCTCCGGGTCCATCCCGGCTTCGACGAAAAGTGGCGCGAGAGCGTGTACCCGGGCGGCTGCTCGCACGCGGGCGAGCTGGAGACCTCGATGCTGCTGTATCTCGCACCGGAGAGCGTGCGCAAGGACAAGATCAAGAGCGAGATCGCCAAGACGAACAAGCTCGGCTCAAAGTTCGTGTACACCGACCTGTTCGGGCATGGGCCGCTGGGCCTTATTGAGTGGACGAGTCAGTATTCGGATAGCGGGGTGATGGGCGAGGCGGAGAAGGCTACGGCCGAGAAGGGCAAAATCGTCTTTGAGGAGGCGAGCGGGAACTTGGCCGAATTTGTCGAGGAATACCACGCGATGAAAATTGAGCCGCGCTCTCGGCGACAGGAGGAGGAGCCGACGTTTCCGCTGTCGTTTCCGACGGATTAGGGCGGGGGAGGATTTGGCGATGAAAATGATCTGGTGATCGATAGGATACGCAAAGCCCGCCATAGCATATCGACGGAATGCGGACACGATCCGAGGAAACTAGTTGAGTATATATAGCAATCCTACATCATTCAAGCCTGGATTCCCGCTTTCGCGGGAATGACTTCTTATAGGCAGAAAAGACCGTGCCGATGAACATTCTATGCTTTCAAGTCATTTAGGACTGCTCTAAGTACACGACAGTAGGGCCTCCACTGGGAGCATGGGCGTCCCGCCCGCTGGGCGGGCCAGAGGCCCGCGCTCCCAAGACGACACCAGAAGACGCGCATTCAGGTTAGGTGTCGTGTAGTAAGAGGACTGCTATATAAGGCGACAGAGCAAACGGAGGTCGCCGACATCACCAGCGGCAAGCAGTGAAATGGTCCGGTCGGACGATGAATAACAGTGCCTATCTGAATTGTATAGGAGGCTCATTTGTTCCAGCACAAATTTGAGTGGGATCCTAGCAAAGCAGAACAGAATCTCAGGGCACATGGTATTACTTTTGAACGCGCTGCTACCGTTTTTCGGGATCCACGAGCACTCTCCGAGTTCGACGAAAAACACAGCCAAGATGAAGACCGGTGGATCACTCTTGGTCTAGATCGGACAGGTAGCTTACTGGTCGTTTGTCATACGTATCGAGAAGAGACTGCCTCAAGCGACCGAATACGGCTGATCTCGGCACGTAAAGCAACCACGAATGAAACGAGGCAATACAATGAAACAGGAATATGATTTTTCTAAGGCTGTGAGAGGGAAGTTCTTCCGCGAGGGGGCCGAGCTACAGCTACCAATTTGTTCTGAAAGGGGTTCTAATACTCATCGACGACCCAACCTCTTCAATTACGCGACAAAGGAACTCTCGCAGGACGCCGTCATCTGCTGGCTCATTGCCTGTGTTGCCGAAGCCACTGGAGACCTCCAAAAATGCGGATTAGAGTTCGTGCGTACCCTATTTCGGGCGGGCAAGCCGGATCCGACCGGCGGCGTTCGGGTGCTGGGACCCGATGGCGAGTCGATGGTTCGCCACGATGGGCCGTGTGACGTGAGCGACGTGACCAATATCAAGCGTCAGTATCACAATATTGATGTGTACTTCCAGGCCAAAGTGGACGGGAAGCTGGTCTCTTTTATCATCGGAGATAAAAAAGACGGATCGGCGCACAGTGACCAATTGGCGCGGTATATAGAGGCCGTCAGTACGGATGACGAGGAGAAAGATCTAATCAAGCCCGTCTATTTCAAGACTGGGTATGTGTTCGGTGATGAGAGAGAGGCGGTCAAAAAGAACAAGTATTCCGTGTTTAAGGCGGAAGACATGGCGAGGTTCCTCGATAGTCAGGACGCAACTCGGGAGAACGAGATTCTATGTCAGTATGCGGAATATCTGGCAGCTTTTATGGAACTAAGGATAAAGGCCCAGCAGGAGTGGGATCTTGATCGGGATCATGTTCAGTGGGAGTTCATGCTAAATCTCCGCAATAGGCTAAGAGACGCGGTTGGCGAACGGCAGCCCTTTGTGTCTGGTTTCCCAGACTGGACTTGGGGTGGCTTAGGCAGGGGTGAAAATAGGGGCGGTGGCGGCTCATGGACACAGTACTGGTTCGCAAAGCATCTGTTTTGGCGGCTCGATTCGTGGAAGCCGCAGTTCCGACTGATGATAAACCTTAAAAACGCAGGGAAGAGCATCGAGGAGAGCGATGGCATGGGCATGGTACGGGAATACCGGGACTGCTTCAACAAAGCCCGCCGGGAAGAAGGGCTAGATGACGGAGGTGTTCGCCTGAGGAAAGGTAATGAATGCACCGTCGGATCCGTTGAGACTGCCAATTTTCAGGGTATGACGGTGAATGAATTTCTGGATCGGGTGAAGCGGGTACACATTAGGTTCCTTGAGTGTGTCTCGGTAGCCTGATAGTTCCAAGGTGGTAGGGTCGCGTTGGGGCGTTGGAGACAACTCCTTAAATGCGGCAAGCAATTTCTCTATCGTCGCAGTCATTGCTGAGTGATCCTTTGAGTAAATCCGACCGTAAACGGCCCGCAAATAAAAGGTGCCACTCACAAAGCACCGAGCGGCACGGCATCTACGGACGACGTCAGGGGAAAGCGCTCGCGGCAGAGGCACACCAGCAGGCCGCGTGCCGCACGGGGACCAAAGAGTGCTTGGAAGCGCTCTAGTGCGTGGGCGTGTTCCGGCTTGGGCGTGGCCGTGAGCTTGGCTTCGATGGGGATGAGCTGCTGGCCGTCGTCGAGGATGAAGTCCACTTCGTGGCCGCCGGCCGTGCGCCAGAAGTAGAGGCGCGGCACAGTGCCCCGATGCACGAGCAGGCGATACAGCGCGCCCAAGACCGCGCTTTCGATCATGGGACCGGCGGCCATCCCCTGCAGCACCTGATCGGGCTGCGAGAGCGCGAGGAGGTAGCCGAGTATGCCCGTGTCCAAAAAATATATCTTAGGCTGCTTGACCAGCCGCTTGCCGAGATTCAAATGATAGGGCTTTAGGGTCAAGACCTGTCCGCTCGCCTCCAGAACCGAGACCCACGCCTTGACCGTCTTTGAGGTCACCCCGAGATCGCGCCCGAGGTCGGAGAAGTTGACCAACGCACCCGCACGAGCGGCCACCGCGTAGAGCACTCGCTGGAAGTCGCCCAGATCGCCAACGGCGCGCAGGGTGCGGACATCGCGCTCGAGGTAAGTCTGGATGTAACTGCTCAGCCACAGGGTCGGGTCAATGCGCGGGTCGAGGGCCAGCTCGGGAAAGCCGCCGCGGAAAATCCGCTCGGCCACCTCTGCGGCCGGGCTGCTCTCGACGTGTGCATCCGTACTCAGCACGTCCCGCCAAGTGACGCGAGGCGCGGCCCGCCCGCTCATTTCCGCTAGCGACATGGACTGGAGCGAGAGGACCGCGGCGCGGCCGGCGAGGGATTCGGCGACGCCCTGCATCAGGGGGAACGCTTGCGAACCGGTGATCACGTAGCGTCCCTTTTCCCTCCTGTGTTCGTCGATGTTGATCTTCACGTGGTGGAGCAACTCGGGGGCGTACTGGATCTCGTCGAGGATTACAGGAGGGGGAAAGCGTGCGAGCAAAAGCTGTGCATCGCTGCGCGCCTGTTCGCGGATGGCGATGTCGTCGAGTGTGCAGTAGGAATGCGTTGCCCCGAAGAGGTGTCGCACCAAGGTGGTCTTGCCGGATTGGCGCGGGCCGGTCAGGACGACGGCCGGAAATTGTGCTGCGGCGCGAGTCAAGACGCCGGCTAGTGTGCGCTCGGTGTACGGAAGGACAACCATGCCGGGAAGTTAAGCCGTAGGCCCGTAAAGGCAAGCAAATTGGGAATCCAATTCCAAATCTGCATGTCAACGTTCAACGCCGATACGCTCTCCCCTACTTGGGCGGTAGTGGAGATTAGCTCGGCTCGGGTCGCAGCCGCCCTTCTTCTTCGAAGAAGGCGGCGGCAAAATGGAAACCCCGCGCGTCTTTATGAAGCCGCCGACGACTACGGTTGTCGGCCCGGGCGACAAAATTTTGATCCCGCCGGTGGCCCGCTCGATAGACTGGGAAGGCGAATTGGCGGTGGTCATTCTTTCCGCTGTCGTTGCCGACGGATTATAGCGCAGAGAGCCTATCTTCCCGCTGTCATCCTTGCATGTCCTTGCTGTCCCACCGGATGTGGTCGTGTCCCGGCTCGTGCAGGGCTTATCTATTTACTTGTTACTTGGCAGCCTCTAAATTGTATAGCGCTATCCGACCTACAAACACCAGAAGGCCGAGTTGCTGCGGCCCGAGCAGCAGCTATCTCCGGCTAGCAGCAGGCTGACGACTTAGCCAAAATCAAAGGACAACCATGGCGACACCGAACATCTGCAAAGAGCAATCCTGCACCGAGAAAGTACGGAGAAACCACTACTTGTGCCGTGAGCACTGGGAGGAATCTCAGGAAGGCGTTATTGATGAGTGTCCCCAGTGTGGGGTATATAAAGACGTGGGGTACCCCCTCTGTATCGAGTGCAACAAGAAAGCCAAAGCGGTACGCAAAAAAAAGTCGAAACAGGCGGAAGACAAGCAGAAGACCCGCAAGTACGATATAGGCAAAGCCGACACCTTTTCCGAACGCACCGCTTTACTGGAAGACGACCCAAAGGCGGAGGACAAACGTCTGCTATTCGACGCGCAGCAACGCAAGTGCGTTTACTGCGGCAACCAGTACCGGTACGACGAACTCCAAGTCGAGCACATGGTTCCGAAGACCCTCGGCGGCCCGGACAACATACGGAACTGCCAGTTGGCCTGCCGCAGTTGTAACCAAGCCAAAGGCACGATGACCGACATTGAGTTCAGGCAAAAACACGATAGATACTTGCCGCAGAAGTCGAGGGAACCTGCCGACCCGCCTATAGACCCGGAATTGCTCAAAGCACCAGCTCAGAAGCGCCACTTTCGAGGATTCCGACGTAGGTAAAGACAATATCGGCAAGCAGTGAAACGGTCTGGTCGGCTCGGTCAAACTGATGTGGAACGCCGAAAGTATTTCCCGCTCCTATTCGCCCGATCACAAGGGTCAATTCAGCCGTCGGCTCGCCTCAAGGCAGCGGTCGCAGCCGCCCTTCTTCTTCCACGTAGCCCGCGCCGCACTCCGCACACACCAGATCACCGCCCAGCGTGACCCCACAGCGGCAGGCCCAGCCCGTCTGTCGCCCCGGTACGCCGGTTATCAGCGAGTATGCCGGCACGTCGCGGGTTACGACCGCGCCGGCACCAATGAGGGCATAAGCACCGATTTCGACACCGCAAACAATGGTTGAGTTGGCCCCCAGCGAAGCCCCCCTTCGCACTCGCGTCTCTTGGAACTCGCGGCGGCGGTCGATAAAGGCGCGCGGGGTAACGACGTTGGTGAATACCATTGACGGGCCGCAGAAAACCTCGTCTTCGAGCGTAACTCCCTTGTAGAGCGAAACGTTGTTCTGTATCTTGCAGCCGTCGCCGATCACCACGCCGCGGTCAATATAGACGTTCTGGCCGAGATTGCAGTTTTGGCCGATCTGTGCCTCGGGCATCAGGTGGCAGAAATGCCATATATGAGTCCCCGCGCCAATGGCGACCGGCTCATCGACGTAAGTGCTGGGATGGACGAAGTATTCTTTGTATTCTTTTGGCATGACGCCCGAATATAAATTGTCCCTGCCCAATTTACCAATGCAATGACCGGCCATTTGGTCGGCGCATAAACCCTTTTCACAGGAGGAAACCGTGAAACTGGTCACGTACTCTGCCGCTGGCGAACAATTCGTGGGTGCCGTCGTAGCCGATGACTCCGTGGTCGTCGATCTCAGGGCGGCCGACCGCGTCTTGGCCCGCCAAGAAAAGCGCAAAATACATCCCTTCTTTACCGATATGCTGGCCTTGCTCACCGCTGGTGCCAAGGGCCTGAGCGCCGCCAAAAAAGCCGCCGCGAGTGCCGCAGATAAGAAGCCCAACGGCAAGACCATCCACGCCCTCAGCAAGGTCCGCCTCCGCGCTCCCGTGCCCAACCCGCGCAAGGTGTTCTGCTTGGCCGGCAACTACCAAGACCACATCGAAGAAGGCGGCGGCAAAATGGAGACCCAAGACGAGGAAACCCCGCGCGTCTTTATGAAGCCGCCGACGACTACGGTTGTCGGCCCGGGCGACAAAATTTTGATCCCGCCGGTGGCCCGCTCGATAGACTGGGAAGGCGAGTTGGCGGTGGTCATTGGCCGCAAGGCCAAGGGCGTTAAAGCCAAGGACGCGCTCAAATACGTGGCCGGATACACCGTGATGAACGACGTGTCCGAGCGCGACTTGGTCATCAAGAAGCGCACCGACAGCCGCCCGCGCGACGAGTGGTTCGACTGGCTCAACGGCAAATGGCTCGACACCTTTGCCCCGCAGGGCCCTTGGATCGTCACCCGCGACGACATTCCCGATCCGCAAGTCCTCGACATCAGCACGTACATCAACGGCGAGCGCAAGCAACACAACAACACCGGCCAGATGCTCTACCCGGTTGATAAGATCATCGAGTACATCTCGGCGATTATTACCTTAGAGCCGGGCGACCTGATCAGCACCGGCACCATCTCGGGCGTCGGCGCGACCACCGGCACCTTTATGAAAAAGGGCGACAAGGTCGAAATCGAGATCTCCGGGATCGGCGTGCTCAAAAACTCAGTCGCCGCCAGCAAGAAATAACCCTTGGACTCAGCATCCGCGACCGCGGGCCAGGAAGGCGGGCTGCTCAGCCGCGCCTTCCTGGCCCTTTGTTTGATTTACTTTCTCGACAGCTTCCTCTCCGCCCCCTTCCAAGCGCTCTTTCCCGTCTATATCGAAGCCGACCTAGCGCGGCCCCCGTGGTTTACCGGCTATCTGCGCGGGATTCTGCTGCTCCTAGGCGGGATATTTGCCATCGTTGCCGGCCGGCTCTGCGACCGCTTTGGCCGCAAGACGACCCTGATGATCGGCCTCGTCGGCAGCGTGCTCACCGGCTTGGTCTTTCGCACCGCAGACCCTTGGGGGCTGTCGTGCCTGCTCTTGGCGATGGGCGCGGCCAGCGGCCCTTGGTCCACGGCCGGACAGAGCATCCTCATCGCCGCCGTCACCCCGGCGCGACTCGGTTTGGGCGGTGCCCTCTACTTTCTCAGCAATACGCTCGGCAACGCGCTCGGCAGCCTCTGTACCGGCTTGTTCAAAACCGCCTATTCCTTCGCCCAGATCGGCGGTGCCATGAGCATCGGCATGATTGCGGTAATCGCCCTAGCGCTTGCGCTGTTGCCCGGCGACGCGCCCCCCACCACCACGGCGCAAGCGGTGCGCCTCAATACGTGGATGGCCTACCGCCCGCTTTTGGGCCGCAGCGAGGTTCACCTCCTGCTCAGCCTGCGCCTGACCATCACCACCTTCTGGGGTATGGCGACGCTGGCCCTGCCCCTGCTGATCTACCGAGTTGGCGAAAGCGAGGCCCTGCCCGCGTACTTTGCCTCCGTCTCGCTGGTGGCTGCCGCCTGCTGCCAGCTCGGCGTCGGCTATCTCAACGACCGCTTTGGCCGCACCGCACCGCTTATCGGCTCGGCCGCGGGCGTCTTCCTCAGTGCGTTGGGACTTGCCCTTTGGCACGACACCCTCGTCGGCCTTTTTGCTTGCGGCGCCGCCCTCACGGCTACCGCTTGGGCCGTCTCAACGCTGATCCCCCGTCTCATCAACGACGTCGCCACCCCGGAAGAAAAAAACCGCCTCGTCGGCTTGGGCCACCTCGCTTGGAGTGGTTCGATGGTGGTCGGCAGCTTGCTCGGCGGCTACCTGATCGAGATAAATGCCGCCCTGCCCTTCTATCTCGGCACGGCCCTTAGTGCCCTCGGTGCCCTCGGTGCCTTTGGCCTCTGCCGCCGTCTGGACGGCGCGGGGGTTACAGCTTAGACTAGGCGAATGCAAAGACTCCGCCTGTTCCTCATTACGCTCTCGCACTTTTGCGTCGATAGCTACGCCACGATGTTGGCCCCGCTCTTGCCCCTGCTCAAGGCCAACTTGGGGCTGAGCTTGGCGCAGGTCGGGTTTTTGGGTTCCATCGTCTCTATATGCAATATCAGCCAGCCCCTCATGGGCTTGTGGGCCGACCGCATGGCTTGGCGCTGGCTGATCGTCGGTGGCTTGGCGTTGGCGACCATTTTTTCCCCGCTCATGGGGCTGGCACCCAATTACCTGACCCTCGTCGGCATCCTGACCCTCGGTGGGATTGGGGTCGCCGCCTTCCACCCCCAAGTCTTTTCGCTGGCCGGCGAACTCAGCGGTCCGCGCCGCTCCTTCGGCTTGGCACTCTTTATCTTTGGCGGTACGCTGGGGCTGGGCCTAACGCCGCTGTGGGCACCCGCGTACACCAACTCCTTCGGGCTTGCCGCCCTGCCCTACCTCTCCATTCCCGGCTTGTTGTTCCTCCTGCTCCTCTGCCGCGCGGTGCCGCTCGGCAACCCCAACTTCTCCCACGGCAAAAGCACGGCCCAGTGGCGCAGTCTCGGCGACCAAGCCAAGCCCCTCGTGCTGATCACCGCCATCGTCATTTTGCGCTCGGTATCGGGACTGGGCTTTGCCACGTTTTTGACGCTCATGGCCCAGGAGCGCGGTCTCGGTCTCGTCGCTGGCGGCATCCCCTTGGGAATCTACAATATCGCCGGCGTGGTCGGTGCGCTCGCCGTTGGCTATCTAGCCGACCGCGTCGATCCTAAACCGCTGGTCTGGGGATCGCTGCTGTGCTCGGTGCCGCCGCTCTACGCCTTCATCTATGTCGAGGGAATGCTGGTCAGCAACGTCCTGCTCTTTTTGGGCGGCGGTCTGTTGATGTCTTCTAACTCGATTATGGTCGCCTTGGCCCAGGAGTTTTCGCCGGAAAATACGGGCTTGGTCTCCAGCCTGCCACTGGGCTTTAGCTGGGGCTTGGCCAGCCTCGCGCTGCCGCTGATCGGCCATTTCGGCGACCAGATCGGCGTTGCTGAAACCTTGAAATACTTGGCCCTGCTGCCGATATTGACCGCCGGATTGGCCTTCTTCCTGCCCAGCCGCCCAAGCGCAAAGGACGCCGCACCATGAGCTTGCTCATTTTAGACCCCGAGCAGAAGCAGTTCTTCGACGACAACGGCTACCTCCTGCTCAAGGGCTTTTACGGCCCTGCGGAGATGGAGCAGATGCGCTGCCAGTTCCGCGATCTGGTGACCGATACGGAAAACCGGCCCAAGAACGTCAAGTACTCCTTCATGGACGCGCCGCAAGGCTACGCGCCCGACCCCTTCAATCCGCACAATGTCGTTGGCATGATGGATCAGACCTTGGCCGGCGACTACTGGTTCGACCAGTTCACCGAGCCGCGCATCGTCTCGGTCATGGTCGATCTGTTAGGCCCGGACCTCGATTTCCACAACGGCAAGATCCGCAATAAACCCCCCGGCTTTGTCTGCACCCAGAGTTGGCACCAAGACTGGCCGTACGAGCGCCACACCGAGCCGGACTTAGCCGCGGCCATTACGTACCTCGATCCGAGTGGGTTTGAAGCCGGGGCCACCGAGGTTCTGCCTGGCAGCCACCTCAAGGGCGAATTCCCCACTTTAGAAAAGAGCCACACTATCCCCGACGAGTACATTCCTGCCAGCGAGCAGGTCGTCTTGGAGGCCGAGCCGGGCGACGTGGCGATCATCCACGTCCTCGTCGTCCACCGCGCCGGGCACAACTTTACTTTCCGCGCTCGCCACGCCATCATCAACGAGTACAAGACCGCTGCCGCGCTCGACTGCTGGGGCAATTCCTGCGCCTTTGCCGGCTTGCCTCTGGCCCGCCGCGGCCAGCTTCTAATGCCGCGCATCTATAATGATCCTTGATATTATTGTACTCTATGTTAACTATAACCGGCCCCTCCCCCGGCCCCTCCCCCAAATGGGGAGGGGAGAACTGAGCGTACCCTTTTTGTCTGCTGACTCTGGAGGCCCATGAGCAAGGCATTCTACGTCACCACGCCCATCTACTACGCCAACGCCGCGCCCCACATGGGCCACGCCTACACGACGGTGGTAGCCGATTTTCTGGCTCGCTTCCACCGCCTCGACGGATTCGACGCGTACTTCCTTGCTGGCACGGATGAGCACGGCGAGAAAATTTTCCAAGCCGCGCGCGAAGCGGGCATGGATCCGCAGCAATTTTGCGACCGCATCAGCCAGCGCTTCCGCGACGCTTGGCAGGTACTCGACATTTCCCATGACGACTTTATTCGCACCACTGAGGAGCGGCACAAGGCGGTCGTGCGCCGGATACTGGAAGCGGTTCACGCGGCTGGGGACATCTACTACGACGAGTACGAGGGGCTGTATTGCGTTGGCTGCGAGCGCTTTCTCACCGATAAGGAACTAGTCGCGGACCAGTGCCCCCAGCACCTAGTTCCGCCGGAGCGCCGCCGCGAGGGCAACTACTTCTTCCGCATGGAAAAGTACCGCGATTGGCTGCGCTCCTACATCCTCGACCACCCGGAATTCATCCGCCCCGCCGGGTACAAAAACGAGGTGCTGGCTCTGCTCGGCGAGCCGATCGGCGACCTGTCGATTTCGCGGCCCAAAGGCCGGGTGCCTTGGGGCATTGAGCTGCCGTGGGACGCCGAGCATGTGGCGTATGTGTGGGTCGATGCCCTGATCAACTACGCTTCCGCGCTCGGCTTTCCCGACGACGCGCGCTACAGTGCGTATTGGCCGGTGGCCCAGCACCTAATCGGCAAGGATATTCTCAAGCCGCACGCGGTGTTTTGGCCAACCGTGCTCAAAGCGGCCGGGATGCCGCTGTACCAACACCTCAATGTCGGCGGCTTCCTGATGGGGCACGACAGGCAGAAGATGAGCAAGAGCTTGGGCAACGCAGTGGATCCCTTTGAAATGGCGAAAAAGTACGGGGCCGACGCCGTGCGCTACTATTTGCTCAAGGACGTGGTGTACGGCCAAGACTCTTCCATCGGGGAACAATTCTTGGTCGCGCGCTACAACGCGGATTTGGCCAACGACTTGGGCAACTTGGTCGCGCGCGTCCGCGCATTGCTCGGGCGGCATACCGACGGCGTCTTGCCCGCGCCGTCGCAGAAGGAAGCCGACCAAGCCTTGATCGCGGCGGGTACTGCGCTGGTGGGGCAGGTGCGGCCCCTAGTGGGCCGGCTGCGGATTTTCGCGGCGCTGGAGGCGGTGATGCAGTTCGTGCGGCAGCTCAATCGCTACTTCAACGACGAGGCCCCGTGGCAGCTCGCCAAAGCCGCAGAAGGGCGCGAGCGGTTGGGGACGGTGCTCTACAATATCGCCGAGGGGCTGCGCATCGTCTCGGTGCTGTTGGAGCCGGCCATGCCGACCAAAGCGCGGCAGGTGCGCGCCGACTTGGGGCTGGGGGACTATGCGTTCGCCGATCTAGAGGCTTGGGGCCGGGCCGCGCCCGGGACGAAAGTACCGGCGAAAGCGGATATTCTCTTCCCCAAGTCCGAGACCGGAAAGCCCAAACGACAGACGCCACCAAAGAAAGAGGCTCCACAAGTGCAACAGATTTCGCTCGAAGAGTTTTCTAAGGTGCAATTGCGCGTAGCCGAGATCAAAACCGCCGAGAAGGTCGAACGCGCCGACAAACTCCTCAAACTGACGCTCGCCGTGGGCGACGAGACGCGCACGGTGGTCAGCGGCATCGCCCAGTGGTACCAGCCCGAGGAGCTGCCGGGCCGCAAGGTGGTTTTAGTGGCCAATCTCAAGCCGGCCAAACTGCGGGGCATTGTGTCCGAGGGCATGATTCTAGCGGCCGACGACGGCGCAGGGAACCTCGTGTTAGTCGGGCCGGAGGAGGATATTGCGACGAGATCCGAGGTGCGATAGGGGCCGTCCGGCGCCGCAAAAAATAAAAAGCATTTGACATGGTTCTTTGGCGTTTGTCATATTAAACGCAAGACGGGTTCAGGGGCCTGAAGCCTCTGTTGCCGCCACGCTGAGGCTCGAGGCTATGCGAGCGAGCCAGCCCGGCTTTGTCATTGGCCGCAACGACGCGCAGAGTTGGAGTATGGATATGAGGCGCGCACAAGCGAAAGGAGGTGGTCCATTGAGTAGTAATTGTACCGCAGGGAGGTTGATCACTTGATCAACTCCAGGTGATTAACTACCTGGTCAGGAGCATAGTTGCCTCGGCGACACAGCTTCTGAGAGTACAGCCGGGCGCACCCCACCTTAGCGGGTGCGCCCGGTTTTTTTGTCCGCGCTGGTTGGTTCCCACGCGGTATTTTTGCCATATTGTCCGCGAGGAGGCCGTCTATGAAACGCATCGCCAAGCCCGCAGGGGCCTATAACATCGCGGTAGAAGAAGTCGAGATTCCGGCTATTACCCCGACCGAGATTTTGATTCGCGCCCAATGTTCGCTAATCAGCCGAGGCTCGGAGATTTGGCGTCGCTACGTGCGCGAAGAGGCGATCGACCACCGCGCCATGGGCTACTCATTGGTGGGGCGAGTCGCAGAGGTTGGCGCAGAGGTCGCAGAGTTCAAAACCGGAGACTTGGTCGCGGCCCTCGCGCCGCACGCCGAATACGTGGCGGTCGAAGTCGCGGCCAGCCAGCACAAGCCGGCGGTCGTACGCCTGCCGGCGGGCTTGTCGCCCGAGGCGGGCACCTTCTGGCCGCTGGGAACCAGCTCGGTCCTGTGGATGTGGGAGACCGGGGCCGGCCCGGACGATGTCATGGTCATACAGGGGCAGGGCTTGGTCGGCAGCGGTTGTATGCAGGCGGCCAAGGCACAGGGCGCGGGGCGCATCATCGGAATTGATGCGTTGCCCTTGCGCTGCGAGCTGGCGCACGAGTTAGGGACCGACGCGGTGATAGACGCCAGCGCCGGCGATTCTGTTGCACAGGTCTTGGAGCTGACCGGCGGAGAGGGTGCCGACGTAGTGGTCGAAGCCGTGGGCGGGCGGGCCGGGGCGCGGGCTTTTGCCGAGGCGCAGGACATGCTCAAGCGCGGCGGCCTCTTGCAGGTGCTGGGCCTATACGAAGACGAACCCCTGCCGCTCTATTCAGAAAAAATCATGGGCAAGCGCCTCGTGGGCAGCTATCTCGACGCCGACCAGCGGCCCGCAGGTTCGGCCCGTGCGCTAGAATTGTTGGCTACGGGCCAGATCCAGTTCGCCAAGATGATCACCCACCGCTTCCCCTACGCCGAAGCGGCAGCGGCCTTTGACCTGCTCTACAACCGCTTGGGCGAGACAATGGCGGTATTGCTGATGTGGGACAACTGACTTAGGAGACGACGATGAGTAGGACCATAGAGAAGCTCTTCCGCGCCCCCTACGGGGTGCCCAACGCGCTGCAAGTAGTAGGAGAAGGCCTGTGGATTACCGACCAAATTACCGACCGGGTGGCGCTGATCGAAATCGCCGAGCCATCTGAATATGGCGTCACTCGTTTGATCCGCGATATTCCCAGCGAGTCGTCCAATACCAGCGGCATGGCTTGGGGCGGCGGTTCGCTGTGGTTGGCGGCCAACGGGGCGGGTACGCTCTGGCGGCCTGCACGCCCCACGGACGCCGCGCAAGGGGCGGGCGAAATTTTCGAGGTTGATCCGGCCACCGGCGCGACCCGCAATCGCTACCCGGTGCCCGGCGGGGGCGGGGTGCATGGGATGGAGTACGATCCGTTTGAAGAGGGTTACGTGTGGATCACCACCCTCAAGAGCCAGACGCTGAGCAAGGTCAAGATCGCCGGCTGGTCGGTCGAGCGCGTGTTGGAGTTGCCCTACGGACGGGCGCACGGCGTGGTGCGGGTCGCCGACGGCATCTGGGTGGTGCATACGTCCGACCGCGCAATCGTCAAGCTCGACGTGGAGAGCGGGGTCGAGTTGGAGCGAGTTGTGGTGCCCGATGGCGACCCCGAGCCGCATGGTCTGTCGATTTTTGGCGAGGATCTGGTCTATTGCGACGCCACCTCTGGATGGGTCGTCAAAATCAGCCTATGAGGCGAGGGAGTCGCAAGCGGAGGGGAAGGCATGGCTGGAAAATACTGGCTCGTCAAGTGCGAACTCGACGAGTGTTCCTTTGACGAGTTGAAGAAGCGGCCGCAAAGCACGGGCTATTGGCGGGGTGTGCGCAACTACCAAGCGCGCAATTTTATCCGCGACAGCATGGAAGAGGGGGATCTGGCGTTCTTTTATCACTCCAACTGCGACGAGCCGGGGATCGCCGGAATCGCGGCGATCGCGCGAGCCGGCTACCCCGACCCCAGCCAGTTCGACGACAAGCACCGCTACTACGACGAAAAATCCACCGAAGATGAGCCGCGCTGGTTTTCCTTCGACGTGAAGTGGAAGTGCAAGTTCAAACGGTTTGTCCACCTCGCTGATCTCAAGGCCAACGACAAGCTCGCCGACATGCGGGTGGTGCAGCGGGGCCAGCGGCTCTCGATCCAGCCGGTCGCCGAGCAGGAGTGGAAGGAAGTTTGCAAAATGGGGGGCGTCAGCCCGGCGTGATGATTTATGAATAATTTGCCCCTCGTCGTCCTAATCGGCGACTCGATCCGCATGGGTTATCAGGACCATGTCGTCAGCCAGTTGGCGGGCCGAGCCGAGGTCTGGGCACCCGAACAAAACGGCGGCGATAGCCGCAAGGTACTCTCGCACTTGGACCAGTGGGCTCTCGTGCGTCAGCCGGACTTGGCACACGTCAATTGTGGGCTGCACGATTTGAAAAGGGCCTTTGGCGCCGCATCCGAAGTTCCCTTGGCCAAATACGAGCGCAACGTGCGGCAGATACTGCAAAGACTGCAACGCGAGTTGAACGGGGCCGTCGTCTGGGCCACCACCACGCCGGTGGACGAGACTTGGCACCACCAGAATAAGGGCTTCGACCGCTTGGAGGCCGATGTAGAAGCCTACAATGCTGCTGCTCGCGCCGTGGCGGTGGACCTAGGGGTGCCGATTGACGACCTGTTTGCCGTTGTCCAACGCGAGGGGAAGGCACAGCTTTTGACCCAAGACGGGGTACATTTTACCGCGGAGGGATCGCAGCTCTTGGGACGGGCAGTGGCCGAGTGCATCTGGGGGCATCTGTCGGACCGCTGATTATGGAAGCAACCGCAGCGCAAGTAGCCCAGACGCGGCAGGCGCGGGCGCGGCAAATCGCCGCCGCCGGGGCTCTTGGGGTGCTGGGCCGCCGCATCGACACCACGGTATCCGAGGCACTAGTCCTGGGGCTTTGGTTGCAAGGCGTCAGGACCTTTTTTTGCGTCTTTGGCCACGGCTCGACCGAGGTCGGCGAGGTGTTGCGGATTTATCAGGACGCGGGGCTAGTGCGCGTCTGTGGGGTTCGCAGCGAAATCGAGGCGTCACACGCGGCCGCAGCCCTGCGCTGGGTGCGCGGAGAAAAGGGCGCGGTCGTCACTTCGATCGGCCCGGGCGCACTGCAAGCATTGGCGGCCTCCATCGTCCCGCGCTCGGACGGGTTGGGCGTCTGGTATCTGCTCGGAGACGAGACGACCCAAGACGAAGGCCCGAACATGCAGCAGATTCCCGGAACCGAACAAAACGCCTTCCTGCGGCTGTTTGGCACCATGAGCCGGGCGTACTCGCTACACACGCCGCTAGCGCTTGCCACCGCGCTCCGACGCGGACTCAACGCGGTGGAGCATCCGCATCGGGCCGGGCCGTTTTTCTTGCTCTTGCCGCTCAATGTGCAACCGGCCGCGCTGGCGCAATTCAATTTGGACGAGCTGCCTGTGGGCGCACCGCCGCCCCTAGGTCCGGCAGCCGATGGAGGTCGCTACGCAGAGGCGGCAGCCGCCATTGCCGCGGCCGAGCGCGTCGTCGTCAAGGTCGGCGGCGGAGCGCGTGCGGCCGGGGCGGAGTTGGCCGAATTGCTCGAACTAGCCGATGCGGTAGCGGTGACCAGCCCCTTAGTCTCCGGCGTCTTGCCGTACGACCATCCGCGCAACATGACCGTCGGCGGCAGCAAAGGCTCGATCTGCGGCAACTATGCGATGGAGGAAGCCGATTTCTTGATCGCCGTTGGCTCGCGCTTTGTCTGCCAGGCCGATTCGTCGCGCACGGGCTATCCACGCGTGCAGGGGGTCGTCAATATCAACGCCGATTTAGAGACCGCCACCCACTACGGCAAGACCATGGCCTTCGTCGGCGATGCAGCCGGGACGCTGCGAAAATTAAATCACGCGCTCAGAGCCAGCCGCATGCAAAACGCCTCCCCTTCGGCTTGGCTGCGGGCCTGTAGTGCCAAGAAGCGGGAGTGGGCGGCATTTAAGGCCGTGCGCTATCGGAAGTCGGTGCTGTACGACGAGGTGTGGGGCGCGGAGGTTCTGACGCAACCGACGGCCATCAAGGTGGCCACGGATTGGGCGCGCGTCCGCGACGCCGTGTGCTTTTTCGACGCCGGCGACGTGCAGGCCAATGGCTTCCAAGTAGTAGAGGACGATCGCTTGGGGCGCACCTTTACAGAGACCGGAGCCAGCTATATGGGTTTTGCGGTCTCAGCGCTGTTGGCCACGGCAGTAGCGTCCGAGCCGTTCTACGGATTGGCCATTAGCGGCGATGGGTCTTTCACCATGAACCCACAGGTGCTCATCGACGGCGTAGAGCACGGAGCGACCGGGTGCATCCTGCTGTTAGACAATCGGCGGATGGGGGCCATCTCGGGCCTGCAACTGGCCCAGTACGGAGCCGAGTGCGGCACCCGCGACCGCGTGGCCGTTGACTACGTGGCTTGGGCGAGGGCGGTGGAGGGCGTGGTCGCGCTGAGTGGCGGGTATTCGTCCGAGTCGCTGGATAGGGCGTTGGAACAAGCGCGGGCGCACGACGGCTTGTCGCTGATACACCTCCCCGTTTATTTCGGACCGGACGAGTGCGGGGGCTTGGGGGCCTTTGGCCGCTGGAATGTCGGCAACTGGTGCGCCGAGACCGAGTCGCTGCGCCACGAGATCGGGCTTTGAAAGGAAAATTGCCATGAAAATTGCCATGCTGCACGGTCCGCGAGATTTGCGGATTGAAAATCTGACGCTGGACACTGAGAACTTGGAGGACGACCAAATTTGGGTGGAGACGGAGATTACGGGATTTAAGATCGGCACCGACCGCGGCAACTACGAAGGGGCCGAGCAGGTGCCCAGGGCACCGGATTTTCCGCGCTGGGTGGGCGACAGCAACCTAGGTGTGGTGCGAGGAGTGGGCAGCAAGGTCGCCAAGTTCGCGGTGGGGGATCGAGTAGTGTCGCGGCATCCCCATCAGTCGGCGTACGTGGCGCGAGACAGCGAGAGCATCGTGCCCGTGCCGGACGGGGTGGCGGCCGAAGACGCGGTGTTCGCCCACTTGTACGCCTTGAGCATGCATTGCTACACCAAGGCTTTTTTCGCGCCCGGTGAGACCGTGGCTGTCGTGGGGTTGGGCGTCTTGGGGCTGGGAGCTGTGGCACTAGGCCCGCTTTTTGGCGCACGGGTCGTGGGGCTGGGCAACAGCCCGGTGCGCTTGGACATGGCGCGCCAGATGGGGGCGCACGAGGCCCTGTTGTCGGACGACCCCGCGCTAGCGGCCAAGCTGGACGAATTCACCCACGGGCAGGGGATCGACTTGGTGATTCTGACGGCCAACCCTTGGCCGGCGTATCGCACGGCCCTAGAAGTAGTCCGAACCAACGGGCGGGTGGCGATTGTCAGCTTGCCCGGGCGAGGCGAAGCGCCGCTAAATTTTAACCCGCTGGACATGCGCTGGTTTTACTTCAAGGGCGTTTCGCTCTGCGCGGTCAACGACCGGGCCGGGTCGCTTTTCCCGCCGCCGGTCGGAGACCGCTTTGACAACGACAGCCGCTGCGCCCACGTGCTCTCCCTGATGCAGGACGGCAAGCTCCAGCCGAGCCGCTTGGTCACCCACCGGCTGCACTACTCGGACATGGTGCAAGCCTACGAAATGGCGTACCGCCGCGAGAAAAACATGCTCAACGTGGTATTCAACTGGAAGGACTAAAAGCTTATGGAACTGCTGCCCACGACCAATGCCGACGGGCGGGACGTCGTTCCGATGACCGAGGCCCAAAAGTACTGCTTCGACCTCAAGGGATTTATCCTCTTGCCCGCACTGTTGAGCGAAGAAGAGCTGGTGCCGATTCGCGCCCACCAGCACAAGTTTCTCTACGAGCGCGAGTCCCTGCCGCCGCACGAGCGCGACAATCACGGCGGCCCGTCGCAAATTTTGCTCGACCACCCGGCCGTAGTGGGCGTACTCAACGAAGTGCTCTCGCACCAGGCACTGGCCAGCGAAGACTGCTATGGGTTCCGCTACGACCACACCTATACCAGCCACCGCCGGGCCGGGCACGACAACTTCGGCCCGCACGGCGGCGGCGGGTACTTCAACTTTCGCGGCGACTCGCACATCTACCAGATGCACCCGGGCAAGGTGCATTCCGGGCTGACGCGGGTGGTGTGGGAGCTCGACGAAGTCGGCGAGGGCGACGGGGGTACGCTTTTTCTGCCGGGCAGCCACAAGGCCGCCTTCCCTCGGCCCGAAGAGCTGAGCCAGCGCGACAGCGCACTGTGGGAGAGCTATACCTGCCCGGCCGGTTCGGCCGTGATTTTCACCGAGGCCCTGTGCCATTCGGGCACGCGTTGGACCAACCAGCGGCGGGACCGGCTGAGCTTGTTCACCTGCTACGACACGATCAACGCCAAGTGGGGCAAGGGCTGCCCGTCGGCCGCAGTGATCGCCTCGTTTCCAGAAAAGCGCCGCACGCTCTTCCGGGGCGTGTGGCACGGGATGAGCGACGTGCCCAGCATCAACAAATACTACGAAGCCGCCAACCAAGCCGTTTGAGCGCGACGAAAGAATTCTGCATGAGCGAAAAAGTTCTCTTCCTGCTCGATGGCATGGCCCTCGTCTATCGGGGCCACTTCGCCCTGATCCGCAACCCGCGCCTGACCTCAAAGGGCATGAACACTTCAGCCGTTTTTGCCTTTGCCAACACCTTGCTCTCCATTATCGAAAAAGGCGCACCAACGCATATCGCCGTCGTCTTCGATACACCTGAGCCTACGCACCGGCACCACAAGTACGAAGAGTACAAAGCCCAGCGCGAGGCGATGCCCGAGGATCTGAGCCAAGCACTGCCGTACGTATTCCGGCTCTGCGAGGCATTTAATATCCCAGTCCTGCGCGAGCCGGGGTGGGAGGCCGACGACGTGATCGGCACCTTGGCCAAAAAGGCCGAGGCCGAGGGATTTGCAACGTACATGGTCACGCCCGACAAGGACTACGGCCAGCTCGTTTCCGAGCGGAGCTTTATGTACAAGCCGGGGCGCGGCGGCGACGAGGTCGAGGTTTTGGGGGTGCCGGAAATTCTCGCACAATGGCAGATCGAGCGGATCGACCAAGTAGTTGATGTGCTGGGGCTGATGGGCGATTCGTCGGACAATGTGCCCGGCGTACCTGGGATCGGTCCCAAGACGGCGCAAAAGCTCATCGCCCAGTACGGCAGCATCGAAGAGTTGCTGGCGCACTCCAACCAACTCAAGGGCAAGCAGAAACAGAACGTAGAGGAATACCAGGAACAGGCTCTGCTCTCCAAGGAGCTAGTCACCATTGAGTGCAATGTGCCGCTGGACGTGGGACTGGCGGATTTGGCCAAAGCCGAGTGGGACCACCAGAAGCTAGAGGCCCTCTTCACCGAGCTCGAATTCAATACGCTGGGTCGGCGACTTCTCGGCGACGAGTTTAGCACCGAAAAGGAACCGGCCCACGGCCTGCTCAAAGAGGTGGCGGATGTGGAGCACGACTATCAACTCGCCGATACGCCCGACAAGCGGCGGGCGTTGATCGCGGTGCTGTTGGAGCAGCCTGTGTTTTGCTTTGACTGCGAGACCAACGGTCTCGACGTCCGGCAATGCGACTTGATTGGCTTGGCCTTTTCGTGGGCACCGGGCACGGCCCACTACGTGCCGTTGCCTAGGGAGCGGGCCGAGGTGCTGGCCGTTTTGGAGGAATTCCGCCCGGTCTTTGAAAGTGGAGCGAGCGAAAAAATCGGCCACAACCTCAAGTACGATCTCAGTGTACTCCGCTGGCACGGCACGCGGGTGGAAGGGCCTTTCTTCGACACGATGTTGGCGGCGACCTTGGCCGAGCCAGAGCTGAGACGGAGCATGGACGAGCTGGCCAAGAGCCTGCTTTCCTACGCACCCAAGCCCATATCCGAGCTGATCGGCGAGCGCGGCGGTGAGCAGCTAACGCTCTTGCAGGTGCCGGTGGAGCAAGTGGCTGAATACGCCTGCGAGGACGCGGACATCACCTTCCAGCTCGCCGCGGCGCTGCGGCCGAAAATCGAAGCCGTGGGGCAACACCAAGTGTTCTACGAGATCGAAGCCCCGCTCCTGCCGGTGTTGGTGGATATGGAATTCGAGGGCATCCGCATGAAAACGGCGGCCCTCTCCGCGCTCTCGCGGCAGTTTGAGGAGGCCATCGAACAGGCTGCCGAGCGCGTCTTCGAGCTGGCCGGAGAGCGCTTCAACCTCAATTCAGGCAACCAACTCGGGAGTGTGCTCTTTGAGAAGCTGGAGCTGGACCCCAATGCGCGGCGGACGCAAAAGACCGGCCAGTACCAGACGGGCGAACAGGTCTTGCGCCGGCTGGCCCATCGCCACGAAATCGTGCAGCAGGTGCTCAACTACCGATTGCACACCAAGCTCAAGTCAACGTATGTCGATCAGCTACCCAGCGCGGTCTATAAGGCCACCGGGCGCGTCCATACCAACTACGAGCAGCTAATGACCGCCACCGGCCGGATGAAGTCCGACCGCCCGAACCTCCAGAACATCCCCATCCGCAGCGAGCAGGGGCGAGAAATCCGCCGCGCCTTTGTGCCGCGCAGCGAGGAGTACGTGCTCTTTTCGGCGGACTATTCGCAGATAGAGTTGCGGATTACCGCTGCGCTCAGTAGCGATGCGGGGATGCTGCAAACCTTTCGCAGCGGCGGCGACATTCACGTGGCTACGGCCATGCGGATTTACCAAGTCGCCGAGGACCAAGTGACCGCCCAGATGCGGCGTCAGGCTAAGACGGTAAACTTTGGCATCATCTACGGGATCTCGCCCTTTGGGCTGGCCGAGCGGCTCGACATTTCTCGCGGCGCGGCTGCCGAGCAGATCGAGCAGTACTTCGCCCAGTACCCCGGAGTGCAGAATTATATTGACGAGACCGTGGAGTTCGCCCGCGACAAGGGCTACGTCGAGACGGTGACTGGGCGGCGACGCTATCTGCGCGACATCAATTCGCGCAATGCCACCACCCGCAAAGGAGCCGAGCGCAACGCCATCAACACCCGCATTCAGGGCACGGCCGCCGACATGATCAAGCTCGCCATGAGCCGGATACACCGGCTGCTCCGCGAGGAGGGATTCCGCTCGGCGATGTTGTTGCAGGTCCACGACGAGCTGGTCTTTGATCTGCACCGGGCCGAGGTAAAGACCCTGCCGCCGCTAGTCGTACGCGAGATGCGCGAGGCCCTGCCGATGCAGGTGCCGATAGAAATCGAGCTGGGCACCGGCGAAAATTGGCTGGAGGCGCACTGAAACGGCGGTGTGAATACTGGGAAGCGATGACACAGAACGACACGGATCTAACAATTCAATAATACCGTCTTGAACGGACGAGAGGTTTGATAAGCAGTCGCCGAGAGTTGATACTGATGAAATGATTAAAAAGGAGCCGTACAAGGGGATCGAAATTGCGACATCGACCAAGAAAAGTTTCACTCTTGATGAATTGACAACCTTGAGTGAGGTAGCATGACGAAAACTGTACCAGCCCCGGGATTAGAACCGATCTTTCCTAGTGGTACGGCAGCTTCAGGGTATCACCTGTCGGAGTCGTTAGATTGGTCGAGCCTGTCAACGCAGATAAAAAACCGAGTAGTTCTCGTTCCCGTCCATACTCAAACCCTGACGATCCTCGAATGTGTTCGCCCGTTAGGGGCGGGGCGCAGGGATTAAATACACGGGCTAAAAGAGCGATAGCTGCTCAGCCCCGCGCCGGCGCGGCATTGCCACATCCTCGCGCACGAGCAACCGAGCGGGAATCTCGCCCACAAACGGCGATAGCGCACACGGCACCCGCTCGCCATAGCGCTGGCGGCTGTGCGCCCGCAGCAACACCAGCTCCTCCTCGGCTCGCGTCATGCCCACGTAAAAGAGCCGCCGCTCCTCGGCGAGGTCGGCGTCCCGCTCGCGGAAGGGGACGAGTCCGTCCTCCACTCCGCAGACAAATACCACTGGAAACTCCAAGCCCTTGGCCGCATGTAAGGTCATCAGCGCGACGGACTCCGGGCCTTGGGGGCCGCCTCGCTCCTCGTAGTCGGCCTCTGTGCCTAGGAGCACGGTCTCCAAAAGCTGCGCGATCGTTCCGGCCGCGTCAGCTACTCGGGCCAAGTGCTGCAAGTCCTCATCCTCCGGGTCGCCGAACTCGGCCTGCCAGCGACGCACCCAAGACCCCGCCCCTTCCTGCACGGCCCGTTGCCTGTACTCTGCTATTCGCGCCTCTAGCACCTCGACCCGGCCCTGCGCTACTGCCGACAGTTCCCCCCGTCGCACTTGGCGCAAAATGTGCGGCTCAGTGCCCATGGCCTCTAATGCCTGCCAGCGACGCACGTCCTCTTGCGAGATTGAGGCATAGCGGGCAAACGCCAAGGCGGCCCGTACTCCCGGCGCTTGGAGAAAACCCTTCTGCCCGACGAGCCGGTAGGGCAAGCCCTCCTTGCGGAAGCACTCCTCCAGCGCTCGGCCCTGTTGGCCGGTGCGGAAGAGTACGGCAAAGTCGGCGAAGCTGCGCGTACCCTCTCCGTCGGCATCGGCCTGTACCATATCGATGCCGCCGACCATGCGGGCAATCTCCCGCACCACCGCAATGCCCTCGGCCGTCTCGCTCGGCACCTCGATTAGGCGGATCCGCCCCTTTCCCGGGCGCACGGCTGCGAGTTCAATGGCCTCGCGCCCGGGATTGTGGCCGATGACGGCAGCGGCGGCCTCGACAATATGCCCCTGTGAGCGGTAGTTCGCGCCTAGATGGAAGAGCCGCGTGTTCGAGAAGCGGTCGCGCAAGTGGGCGAAGTGGGCGGGCGAAGCACCGCGGAAGCTGTAGATCGCTTGATCTGGATCGCCGATGGCCAGCAGGCCCGCGCCTTCACCCGCCAACTGGAGGACCAACCTATACTGCGCGGCGTTGAGGTCTTGGAACTCGTCTATTAGCAGATAGGGGAAACGCGCTCGCACCTGTTCCCGCACGGCGGCATCCGCTTCTAAAAGGCGCAGCAAATCCAAGAGAATGTCGTCGTAGTCGCAGGCCCCGTACGCGTGTAGGGCCGCCTGATAGGCATTGTAGTGCGGTTGCCACTCCTCGGCCACCTCATCCGGCCCCTGCGCCGCGGCCTTGGCCAGCGCGATGGCTCGACTGGCGGCGACCGGCCCCGGCAAACCGACGTCTGCCAGCGCCCCTTCCAACACCCGGCGCGCTTCCACCTCGTCGAGCACCAGCTTTGGCTCGCAGCCCAACTGCCGCAAGAGCGACAACGCCACGCGGTGGAAGGTCCCCACCTGCATCGCTCCCAGCCCGGACGCGCCGCCCAACAATGCGGCCAGCCGCTGCCGCATTTGTCCAGCCGCCCGGCGGGTAAAGGTAATGGCCATAATTTGCCCCGGGTCCACGCCGCTTGCGACCAGCCGGGCAATGCGCCGCGTCAGCACCCGAGTCTTGCCCGACCCTGGGCCGGCCACGACCACTAAAGGCCCTCCTTTGGCTTCTTCGACTTGCCCCTGTGCCGAGTCGAGCGCATCCGCGTCCCACTCCGCTTGTGCGGTGCTGGCGGGCCTTGGCGGCTGCACCGCTGAGACGTGGGCTTCCCCAGCCGTCTTAGCGGCCGCCGGTCCCAAGTCGAACAGCGCGCCCTGCCCTTTTAAGCGCGTCCGCTCCTCCTCGCTGAACACGCTGACCACGCCGTACTCCCCGTCGTGGCCGGGGTAGATATCCACCTCGCCGCAGCGCATCCGGCGTACGCCCTCGGCCACCAACGGCCCGGCGCAGCTTTCAACCGCTTCGAGTCCGGCGCGGCGCAATACTTCGAGTTCCGGGCCTAACTCGGCCAAGAGCCGGTCGTACACGGCGCGAACTTTTTTGGTCTTGGGTCCGACGCCAACCGCGGCGCCGATCACTTCGTCGAGTGGGATCAAGTACTCGTAGGACGGAGCAACATCCGGGCGAAACCCCTCCGGGCGATCGGCCAGCCGCTCCACCCGGTGTAAAACGCCCACCGTCAGCTTGCGTCCGCACACCGGGCAGATTCCCTCGGCGGCCAGCGTTTGCGCCGGTCTGTAGCACACCGCGCACTTGCGGTGTCCGTCGTAGTGGTATTTGCCTTCTTCGGGGTAGAACTCCAGGGTGCCCAAAAATCGCGCTGGGTCGCGGTCTTTGAGCGCAGAGTAGATGCCCGGATACGAGCACTCGGTGTCAAAGCACGTGGCCTCGCGGGCCAGTTTTTGGGGAGAGTGGGCGTCGGAATTGGATACGATCGCATAGCGGTCGAGGGCCGACAGCCGCCAGTTCATCGGCGGATCCGAGGACAGGCCGGTCTCCACCGCGAAGATGTGCGGCAGCAAATCCTCGTAGCACTCCTCCAACGAGTCAAAGCCCGAAGAGGCCCCCAAAGCGGCAAAGTGCGGCGTCCATATATGGGCCGGGACGAAGAGCACGTTTTCGTCGGCTTCGAGACAGATCGCTAGGAGGTCGCGGCTATCCAGCCCCAAAATGGGCCGGCCATCGGACTGCAAGTTGCCAATGGCACCGAGGCGGCGGTTGAGTCGAGCGGCGGATTCGAGAGTGGGCAGGATGACGACGTGGTGGATCTTGCGGGTCTTGTCGCCCTTCTTGTAGATGGTGCTGATTTCCACCGAAAGCATGAAGCGCACTTCCCGACGACAGCGCTCGGGTAGCTCTTGTTCCACCACTTCGCGCCACGCTGCTTTGAGCTGGTACAAACCTTCTTCGGCTGGTTCGAGTTGCGCCGACAGCTCGGCGAACCACTCTGGATGCGTGTAGTCGCCCGTTCCTACTACGTCAACGCCCTTGAGCGCCGACCACTTGTGCAAGTTGGAGGGGTTGAGGTCGCGGCTGGTTGCTCGCGCAAAGCGCGAGTGCAGATGTACGTCGATTGTGAACTGCATGTTTGGTCTCTGCGTTGGAGGAGAATAGGTCGCGAGGAATAGCGATCCGCTGATTGCCCGCGTTGCAGGGCCATAGTATACTAGAATATCCTATAGCCGACAGCCAGACTTAGGCGATGCCTGCTGGCAAGGGCTATGATTTGATCTGCCAGAGCGTCAACGAAACCGTCGCTTTGGCCGCGGGAGGATACCTTAGTGAAGCTCGTAGAAATTTTCGGCAACGACACTGTGACGATGGAGGTAACAGTATGAGTGGGCCTATTTCTGCCAATCCCCAAGTCTTGCGCTGGGCTCGTATCAGCTTGGGTCTCTCGCAGAAAGAAGTGGCTCAGCGCATGAATAAGAAGGTCAGAGAGGTTGATACTTGGGAACGCGGCGAGGAGTCTCCAACATATATTCAGTTGGAAACGCTGGCATACAAAATCTATAAACGTCCGATCGCACTGTTCTTTTTTCCCGAGGTGCCGGAAGAGGAAACCATAGAGCAAGAGTTTCGCACCTTGCCAGAGGACGAGTTGCTGCGTATCCCGCCATGGATGCGTTACCTACTCCGCAAGGCAAGAGTACTACAACTTAATGTTGCCGAACTGTATGGCGGTGTGAGTCCGGCAAAACGCAGGATATTGCACGATCTTGATTTTGCTCCCTCTGTTGCCGCTATCGATATGGCGCAGCAAGTCCGTACCTATCTAGGCATTGAACTCGCTCAACAACAGGCATGGAGAAATACAGAGGACGCTCTCAAGCATTGGCGGGATGTGCTGGAGGAATGCGGAGTTTTTATTTTCAAGGACACCTTCAATCCGCCTAGAAGCAAGAGGGTAGATACGGGCGATAGCCCTTTTTCTGGTTTCTGCTTGTACGATCTAGATTTTCCGATCATCTACGTCAACAACAACAATGCTAAATCCCGTCAGATTTTCACCTTGTTCCACGAACTGGCGCATCTTCTGATGCACACAGGTGGGATAGATACTCGGCAGGATAACTACATTGCATATATGACCGGCGACGATAGGCGTATAGAAGTGCTCTGCAATCTATTTGCTGCTGAGTTTCTGGTACCCTCCCACGATTTTGAAACGCATTTGGCTGGCGTTTCTATTGACGATCGCGCTATTGAAAATTGGGCTAGTCTGTACTGCGTTAGCCGCGAGACCATTATGCGTCGTCTTCTCGACCAAGGACGAATGAGTCAACAGTATTACGAACGGAAGGTACGGCAATGGTCAAAGGAGCAAACGGAAGGTGGGAGTGGGGGCGGTAATTATTATCTGACCAAGGGAGCATACCTAGGTGAACGGTACATTGAAATAGTGTTTAGCCCCACTTGCAACATACAAGGGTTGCCCTAATCCCGCCCGATCCAGTTGGCAACCACGATCCCCAACGCCACCAACCCCATGCTAGCCAGCAGATAGGGCGATATGGCCTCGCCCAAGAGCGAGGCACTCAACAACACGCCCACCACCGGCGTGGCAAAGCTGAAGCCCCCCAACCGCCCCGGCGAGTGGTGTCGGAGCAGAAAGACGAGGATGATAAAGCACAGCCCGGCGACGGCGATGCCTTGGTAGAGTACGCCGGCGACGACCGGGCCGGTTAGGACGTACTCGGCCTCAGATTCTAAGAGTGCGCTCCAAGCGGCGAACAGCGGCAGGCTTAGCACGGCCTGCCAGAACAGTACTTGATAGGGGTTGAGCCCCTGAACCAGCCGCTTGATCACCACCTGCCGCAAACCCAACAACAAGCCGCTGGTGGCCACCATCGCGTCGCCGAGCAGGTAGCGCGTCTCGGCCAATGAAAGCGACTCCCCAAACAGCAACACCACGCCGGCAAACGAAATGACCAAGCCAAACCACCGACCCAAGCCCAAGCGGTCGCCGACGAGCAAGTGCGCGAAGAGTGCCGTGAAGAAGGGGTAGATATTGACCACCACCCCCGAGCGGCTGGCCGTGGTGTATTGAGTGCCCGCGTTCAAAAGCCATATTTGCAGCGCGAAAAGCAACGCTAAGCCGCCCAACCCCTTCCATTCGCTGGAGGGGGCGCACAGCCGAATACCAGCAAAAAGTGCCCCGACCCATACGGTCAGAGCACCTAATGCGAAGCGCAAACCAGCCATGGCCGCGGGCGGCACCCCGTCGAGACCCATCTTGATCGCCACCGGATTGCCGCCCCACAGCACGGCGGTCACAAGGGCTAGGGCACCGGCCTTTAGCCCGACGGCCTCATTGCGGATCTCGTCGGTCAACTTAGTCGATGATCTCGGCCTTGACGATGTAATCGAGGTTGGGAAAGTTTTCTTCGAGATAGGCGTTGCCGCGCCCAGCGATCTGCCCTTGGCTCGGTTGCTGGCCGTACTCGGCGTTGATCTGGTCAACCACCTCCATACCTTCCACTACCTCGCCGAAGGGTGCAAACCCCATGCCGTCGAGGTTGGCGTTGGCTCCCAGATTGATAAAAAGCTGGGTCGTGCGCGTATTGGGCTGGTTGGTTTTGGCGTACGTGATCCGTCCGCGCGTATTGCTCTGCTTGACCGGGTCGTCGAGGATATTGGCTTGGCGCCAAGCCATGTTCAACTTTGGGTCGCCGCTCAGGCCCCACTGCACCACAAAGCCGGGCACCACGCGGAAAAAGCGCTGCTCGTCGTAGAAACCGTTGCGGACCAAGTTGTAGAAGCGATCGGCACCGTGCGGAGACCAAGCGCGCGTCACTTGGATGACCACCGGGCCGACGCTGGTCTCCAAGCGCACTGAGAATTCGTCGGGTGCCTGCTCGTTCAAAGCTTTGCCTGCAGGATCCATTAAGATCTCCTTGGTTGCTTCCCCACTTTGGTCGCCGGTTCCACAGCCGAAAGCCCAAAGTGCGATGATTAGTAGTGCGCTCCGCTTCATTTTTAATGCCTTTTTGCTTGGTGTGTTTGTCGATTTCCGCTACAGCCCGCTCACGGCGGCGACGAGTGCCTCGGTCGTAATGCCCAAGTGCGCCCACGTCTCTAGATGGCCTTCGGACGGGGCCGTCGTCGGGTCGGTAATGCCTAAGTGCGCCGCCGGAATCCCGAGGTCGCCAGCGACGCCCGCCACCAGCCCAGCGAAGCCGCGTAGGCCGACATTAGCCGCGCCGATCAGGCCGTCTTCTATGGTCACTAAGCCTTTGGGATAGCGGCTTACGAGCTTTTCGAGGGTGCCGGCGGGCAGCGGTAGCCCATTGATTATATGCACATCCACCGCGCCCTCAAGCTGCTCGGCCGCCTCGCCAGCGAGAAAAGCCGGCGCGCCAAAAGCTAAGATCGCCCGCTCAGCCCCGGGGTATGTGCGATAGGCGGTCACTGGCTCCCAAGCGTCGCCCGCTTCCCACAGCGGCCCGGACCCGTCTTGTCTTTCGAGGATGGGCAGGGAGTCGCGCGGGATGCCGATGATGTGCCCTCCGTAGTGCGCCGCCATATCGCAGACAGCCAAAAACGCCGCCCGCGCATCGGCTGGCCCGTAGAAGCGGTGCAGATAGGGCAAATAGCTCAAGCCGACGTTGATCCACTCCAAGCCCCAACCCGAAAAGTGATCGCGCCCGGTGCAGGCTCCCACGTGCGAGACGTGGAAGGCGACGTTGAGGCCCTCGTTGACGCCGGTGAGGTTGCGCTGGTAACGCCAGACGTCAAAGCCCTCGCGGGCAATGCCCTCGTAAAAGGCGGCAAACGTCGATACCACATTGAGCTGCGGACCCGGCCCGCGCATCGCCAACCCATCGGTGATCAGACAGGCGGCTTGCTCCTCAATGCTCATCTCGAATTGGTGATCGGCGGCCAAGAACCCGCGCGCCTTCGCCAGCTTGGTCGAGGGGTCGAGGTCGCAGCTAACGACGAAGACGTCGTCGGGAAAGTGCGCGGCCACGGCCGCGTACCCGGCCTCGGAGCCGGCGCGCGGGCTTTCGCTTGTACCCACCGCGGGCAGGCTGACCTCTTTCTTGATGCTTTCGGGCAGGACCAAATTGCGGCTGCCGGGGGCGGGTCTGGCTCGAGTCTCGACTTGGCGCTTCTCGGCTTGGCGCAGCGTCGCTAGGGCTTGGCACGCCGCCGATGTTTTCTCGAACATCGGGTTGCTCAGCACTTGCGCGGCGTCGCGGCCCTTCATGTGGCCGTCGTGATGTCCTTCGCCGCCGGGTAGCTTGTTGACCAAGAAGATGCACTCGAGCATCGGCACTAGGTCGCGGTAACTCATCAGCGAGCCGGGGATCCAGATGCGGGCACTCAACTCAACGCCGTGCTCGGCGGCAAAAATTGCGACCTCGGAACCAATGCCCAAGCGCTCGCCAAAGTCGCCGAGGCGCTCGTGCGTTCCCGTGGGATAGATCAGCACCGGCTGGCCCTGCTGCGCCAGTTCGTAGCCCTTGAGGTAGGTCTCGTAGAGCGTCTCGGCGTCGTGCAGGGTCTCGATCTCGATGATTTCCACGCCCAGCGCCGCGACGATAGGACGCGGGTCCTTGTCCATAATGCCCTCAGTTGCGCCCGAAAGCTGGATGCCGTTGCGGTGCATGACAAAGGTGATCGGTGCCCCGTGTACGGCTGCGCCGTTGAAGCCGTTGAGGGCTTGGCCCGAAATGTAGCCGGCGTCGCCACAGTGGCAGATCACCCAGCTATCCTTGCCGAGCTTGGCCCGCTTGCCGAGGGCTTGGCCCACCGCCACCGGGATCATCACCCCCAAGCGCCCGCCGTTGAGTTGGGTGCCGCCCGGCAGCCAAGACACGTGCCCGGGAACGTCGAGTCCGCGGCGAAAACCCTCGACGACGATCTCCTCATCGACAAAGCCCAGCACCGCCAATGCCGCGTAGTAGCCCACGGAGGTGTGGGCGTGTTCAATGGTATATTCGATGCGTTCGTAGTCGCTGATAGCCAAGGTCAGCAAGAGCGACGGAATCAACTCCAAGCCGCCGCCGAGGTGGTCCAACTCGCCGATCTCGGCCAGCGAGGCCAGCGAGCGGATCGCGATCTCGGCCGCTTCAATCTGCAAGCCCTCCAAGGCGGCGACTTGCTCTTGGCACAGCGCTTGTTGTTTGCCGATATCCACTGTGAGCGGCAAGACCTCGGAATGCACCTTCTCGCCTAGGTAGCGCACTCCGCCCAACAGCTCTTTGTTGCGCCGCCGTTGGCCTGCTTGCGCCGCTTCGATCCCCCGCATGTGGAACTCCCCTAAGTGCGTATTTTCAGTTGAGTAAAGGACAGTAAAAGTATAAACCCAGCACCAAAAGCGGGCAATTAACGCGGCCTGAACTGCACCGCCAATTTCTCTGCCCACGCCTCGTTCGCGTCAATCGTGCGTCCGGCGTTGTGCGGCGTGTGGACCACGTTGTGCCGCCCCAGCAGCGGGTCGTCTAAGGGCAGCGGCTCTTGGTCCCACACGTCCGCCGCAAGGCTCAGTTCGTCGGCCATCACTCGGCGCCGGATTGCTGCGGTATCGCAGATTTTGGCCCTGGTCACCAGCACCACCAGACAGCCCTTGGGCAGCGCGTCGATGTGCCCAGCCTCGACCAAGCCGCGCGTTGACTCCGTGAGCGGCACCATGGGCGCGAACACTTCGGCATCGGCGACTAGCTGCTCCAGATGGTACACTCGGCGCGATCCGGCCCGGTGAAAGCACGGCTCCGCGGCAAACGGATCCCAAGCCGCCACATCGGCTCCCAGCATCGCGGCGAAGCTGGCGTAGCGGCTGGCGATATTGCCGGCCCCGACGATCCGCACCCGTTTGCCGCAAAGCGTGCCGTTGGCAAAGGCAGGGTCGTCGCCAAACTGGTGACCTCGTGCCCCGGGCCGGCCCTCGCCCTCGGGCGGCTCGTAGTCCCAAGGGGCTTGGCTTTGGATGATCGCTCGGTGCAACTGCGGAATCCGCCGCAGCCCGCACAGCGTCAATGCCAAGCCAAATTCCGCCACGGTCTGCGACCAAAACCCCTCGCTCGGATGGTCGTAAACGGCGACGCCGGCCTCGGCCAGATACTCGCCACAGTCCTCGCCTAGCCGCCGGCCATAAGACCCCTGAAAGGTTGCTTCCTGCAAGGCCGTAAAAAGCCGCAGGCACGTCGGGCGCACCGGCACCCCTAGCGCCGCCAACCGCGTCACCCGGCTCGGATCCTCAATCACCTCGCCCAAGGGCCGCTCGTCTCCGTGCGCTAGACGCACAAAGTCCGCTTCGGGCCACAGGGTGCGGAAATGGTCGGCGGCAAAGGGCCAAACTCCGTCAAAATCTGGATGAACGACGATCAAATCGCCCATGTTATTCGCCCTCCTCACCAAAAAACGGCTGCGTCCAAGCAAACGCCTCTCCGGCCCCCCAACACTCAAAGCGCACGTATCCCGCCCGCGCCGGCACTTCCACCTCAATTTCCCGC
The DNA here is from genome assembly GCA_958295495.1 of uncultured Latescibacterota bacterium. Classification (GTDB taxonomy): domain Bacteria; phylum Latescibacterota; class UBA2968; order UBA8231; family UBA8231. The sequence goes on along the minus strand of OY282352.1, from coordinate 2,020,793 downwards.
CCATCGGCCACGGCTATCCGCTTCGCGCCGGCGCGCAAGGCCACGATCCGCGCCGCATTCTCCGTCTCAATCCAGATCCTGTTTCCCTCGACTTGGATCTGGTTGATCTCGACTCCCGTCGATGCGTAAAAGCGACCAGCGCGCAGGGCCTCCACCACGCCGCTGGCCGTTTCCTCCTCCACATAGGCCACATTCCACCCCAACCCCACATCGCCTTCGGCCGCGTGGCTATCGTCGTGGGCAAACCCCCACAGGCGTCTTCCCGCGCTCAGCAGCATGTCCCAGCGATTTGTCGCGTAGGGGCTGCCCTCTAGGCGGCTGATCACGCCGTTGTATATCTCCAAGCCCACGTAGCCCTCGCAGGCCTGCAAAAGCTCCTGCGGACAGTGGTTGAAATGGCCGCGCCAGTTGGGGTGGTTGAAAAGGACGAAACCGCCGCCCGCTTCGTTGGCCTCGTCAATTACCTGCTGCCGGTCCGCATGGGGAGCGACCCACGCTGCGGCCCCTACGTGCAAAACGTGCGGGCCGTTGGCTGTAATCTCATTGCCCGGCACCAAGATCATCCCTTGGGCATCGTATTGCTCGCAGTCTGCCAAGGACGTATAGGTGTCGTGATCGGAGATCGCCAAAAAGCCATAGCCGCGGCCGGCATAATCGTCGATTACCGCTTGGTGATCGCGCTCGCCGTCGCTGGCGGTGGTGTGCGCGTGCAGGTTGCCGACTAGCCAGCGTCCTCCGCTCAAATTCTGATAGGGATGTTCGATCATCGGCTTCTCCTTGGTTGGAAAGTGGCCTCAAGATACGGGAGCACCCTGCGGGCGACAAGGGAAGGTCTCCGCCGAGGCGGTGTTGACGCGAAAAGTAAGTGGCCCTTTAATACAGGCCCGTGAAGCAACACAAATTTTAAGCACCCATAATTGGATTTTCGTCCTAGGAGCCTGATGAAAATCACCGATATTCGCACACTTTCGCTCGCGCGCCCACGAGCCTGAGCACCAGTGGTACAGTGCCACTTTCCACGTGTCCAAGGCCGACTGCTCGATTTGCATCATCGAAACCGACGAAGGTTTGCAGGGCATCGCCGAGCCTTGCGCGTCCGGGGGGGCCACAATCACCGGCGGCGAGCCTTTTACCACATATTGAGGGCTCCTGGGGCAATCCCGTCCAACGCTGAGGGACCTATGGTCACCGATCTCGAAAATTATCTCTTCGACTTGCGCGGCTACCTGCATTTAGAGAGGGTACTTACCGGCGATGAAGTCAAAGACCTCAACGATTGCCTCGACGCCATCCCGCCGTTAGAGCCGGGCGACTGGTATGGCCACATCCACGCCCACACTTACGGCGCGGTTGACGGCCTCAACTTGCAGCAAATCTATGAGGCGGGCGAGCCTTTTGAGCGGATGATCAACCATCCCGCGTGGATCGAAAAAGTGAAGCACTTCGTCGGCGGCGAGGGCACGTTCGACTACGCACACGGGCCGCTTTTCATCGACGAAAACTTTGCCAACTTCCGCCAGCCCGGGGAGGCTATCGGCCTGCACTCTGGCGGCTACCCGCCCATCATGCGCAACCAATTCCGCTACCACGGCGGACGCTACATCTGCGGCCAAATCAACGTCCTCGTAGCTCTCACGGACATCGGCCCGGGCGACGGCGGCACCATGCTGATCCCCGGCAGCCACAAGTCCAATTTCAAGCACCCCCACTTAGACCGGCATCACATGAGGCCCGAAGGCTCCACCGTCGAGGGCATCGCCGGCGCGGTCGAGTGCTTTATGGCCAAGGGCGACGCCCTGCTCTTCGTCGATGGCCTCTCGCACGGCTCGGCCCGGCGCAAAAACGAGGGCACTCGCCGGATTTTCGTCTATCGCTACGGGCCGTCCTGGGGCAACTTCCGCCACGGCTACCATCCCTCGGACGAGCTGTTGGCGCGCCTGACGCCCGAGCGGCGGCAGATCGTCTGGCCGCAGAGGCCCCGTCCCCAAGGACCGCAAAAAAGGGCTATTGAGCAGATTCCATGAAGGGCATCATCCTCGCCGGCGGCCAAGGCACGCGCCTTTATCCCTTGACCGTATCGGCTTCCAAGCAGATCCTGCCGATCTTCGACAAGCCCATGATCTACTACCCGCTTTCGGTGCTCATGCTGGCCGATATCCGCGAGGTCCTCATCATCTCCAGCCCGGAGTACATCGGCCTCTACCGCCAGCTCTTCGGCGACGGCGAGCGGCTGGGGCTGAGCATTGAATACGCGATCCAAAACCGGCCCGGGGGCTTGGCCCACGCCTTTGCCGTGGGGATCGATTTCATCGGCCGCAACCCCTGTGCCTTGATATTAGGCGACAACTTCCTCTACGGGCACGGCCTGACTGCGATTCTACAGCGCACCAGCCAACTACGGGAGGGAGGGTTGGTCTTTGCTTATTACGTAAAGGAGCCCACGCGCTACGGGGTCGTCGAATTCGACGCCGAGGGCAACGCCATCAGCATTGAAGAGAAGCCGCAAAACCCCAAGTCCAACTACGCGGTCATCGGCCTTTATTTTTACGATGGGGAGGTCGTCGACATCGTCCGCGGCCTCAAACCTTCGGCCCGCGGCGAGCTGGAGATTACCGATGTCAACAACGAGTACCTGCGCCGCCAGCAGCTCAAGGTCGAGGTGTTGGGACGGGGCTTTACCTGGCTCGACACCGGCACGCACGAGAGCCTCCTAGAGGCCAGCAACTTCGTCCAAACCATTGAGCACCGGCAGGGGCTCAAAGTGGGCTGCATCGAGGAAATAGCGTACCGCAAGGGCTACATTGGCGCGGAACAGCTCCTCCGCATCGCCAATTACTCCAAAGACAATGCGTATTGCCTCTATCTGAAGGCCCTCGTCGAACAGCCCGGGCTGACGTTCTAACGCTTTTTGACTTATCGGCCCGCCGCCCTACCTTAATATCTTTCACTTTCCGCCCAACTACTTCGACATGCCGATCTTTGCACTCCGTTTCAGCTACCAGAACATCGCCGCCGGCCAAGGATTCGACCTGGCCTTTGCGGGCATGATCATCGTCTTCACCGCCCTAGTATTGGTCAGCGTTTTTATCGCCGTCTTGCCGCGGCTCCTCGCTGCAATCAACCCTCATATTCCCCCAGCCCACCTCCACACGCAGAGTCAGAGCAAAGAAACCGACGCAGCCGCCATCGCCGCGGCCATCGGCTTCGCCCTACACACGCGCCGACAAAACGACTAAACGGCCATGGAGATTCTCCTTGAATTCCTCACTACCACGGCCGTGGCCAACATGTCGGGCGGCAACCTTTTGATGATCGCCATCGGCGCGCTCTTCATCTCTCTAGCCATCCGCAAAGACTACGAACCGCTGCTGTTGTTGCCGATTGGCTTTGGCTGTATCGTGGGTAATCTCCCCTCTATCGCCAGCATGGCCATCGGCGTGTACGACAAAGGTAGCGTACTCTACTACATCTACTTCGGCGTCAGCCAAGGCATCTTCCCACCGCTAATTTTTCTCGGCATCGGCGCGATGACCGACTTCTCGACCATGCTCTCCAGCCCCCGGCTGGTGCTGCTGGGAGCAGCGGCGCAGACGGGCATTTTTCTCACCTTGATCGGCGCGCTCTACCTAGGCTTCACCCCGGCCGAGGCCGGGGCCATCGGCATTATCGGCGGGGCCGATGGGCCAACGGCGATCTTTCTCGCGGCCAAGCTGGCTCCCCACCTGCTCGGGGCCATTGCCATTGCCGCGTATTCCTACATGGCCCTCGTACCAGTCATCCAACCGCCGGTGATGAAACTTTTGACCACTCGCCGAGAGCGGCTAATTCGCATGAAGCCCCCGCGCGAAGTCTCGCAGCGCGAAAAGATCATCTTTCCCATCGCCGCCTTCCTTATATGCGCGCTCCTCGCCCCGGGTGCGATCGGGCTGCTCGGCATGCTGTTCTTCGGCAATCTGCTCAAGGAAAGTGGCGTCACCGAGCGCTTGGCCCAGACCGCCCGCACCGCCATGGTCGATATCGTCACCATCCTCCTCGGGTTCTCGGTCGGCTGCTCGACCCAAGCCCAGACCTTTCTCACGCCGCAGTCGGTACTCATCTTCAGCCTCGGTGCCCTGTCCTTTGCCATCGCCACGGCCAGCGGCGTACTCTTCGCCAAGTTCTTGAACCTCTTCACCAAAGACAAAATCAACCCCCTCGTCGGCGCTGCCGGGGTCTCGGCGGTGCCCGACTCGGCCCGCGTGGTGCAGATGATGGGCCAGCGGGAAGACCCCAATAACTACCTCCTGATGCACGCGATGGCCCCCAATGTCGCCGGGGTCATCGGCTCGGCGGTAGGTGCCGGCGTTTTGTGGTCCGTGTTGGTGGGATAGACAACGAGGATGCGACCGTGAACAAAAAGAAAATTCGCTTCATGTGTACCGCCTTCCGCGACGGCTTCCAGTCGGTCTATGGAGCGCGCGTTTTCACGTCCGATTTTCTGCCCGCCGTCGCCGCGGCCAAGGAAGCCGGCATCTCCTACTTCGAGGCCGGCGGCGGCGCCTGCTTCCAGTCTTTTTACTTCTACTGCGGCGAAGATGCCTTTGCCGCAATGGACGCCTTCCGCGCAACGGCCGGCCCGGATGCCGACCTACAGACCTTGGCGCGGGGAGTCAACGTGGTCGGCCTCGAATCGCAGCCGAGCGACATCATCAAGCTCCACGCCGATCTCTTCAAAAAGCACGGCATCACGACCATCCGCAATTTCGACGCGCTCAACGATGTCGATAACCTCATCTACTCGGGGCAGTGCATTGTGGATGCCGGGCTCAAACACCAAGTCTGCATCACCCTGATGGAACTGCCTCCGGGCTGCTCCGGTGCCCACGACGCGGCTTTCTACGCCAATACCTTGCGCCAGATACTAGACGCCGGCATCCCCTACGACGCGGTCTGTTTCAAGGATGCCTCGGGCACCGCCGTCCCCGCCAAAGTCTATGAGACGATCTCCGAGGCGCGTCTCATGCTGCCCGAGGACACCTTCATCCACTTCCACACGCACGAAACAGCCGGCATTGGCGTCAGTGCTAATATGGCCGCCCTCGACGCTGGTGCCGACGCCATCGACCTCTCTATGGCCCCCTGCTCCGGCGGCACTTGCCAACCCGACATCATCGTCATGTGGCACGCGCTGCGCGGCTCCGACTACGACCTCGACATAGACATCGACAAAATCCGCGACGCCGAGGAAGTTTTCAAGGAGTGCATGGCCTCCTACTTCCTGCCGCCCGAAGCCGTGGCCGTGGAGCCGATGATTCCCTGGAGCCCCATGCCCGGCGGCGCACTGACGGCCAACACCCAGATGCTGCGCGACAACGGCATCATGGACAAGTACCCGGATATGATCAAGGCCATGCGCGAGGTCGTCGAAAAGGGCGGGTTCGGCACCTCGGTGACGCCAGTCTCGCAATTTTACTTTCAGCAGGCTTTTAACAACGTCATGTTCGGCCCTTGGGAGCGGATCGCCGCGCCCTACGGCCAGATGGTCTTGGGCTACTTAGGCAAGACGCCGGTCGCGCCCGACCCCTCGGTCGTCGAGATCGCCGCCCAACAGCTCGCGCTAGAGCCAACGACCCAAAAGCCTCTCGAACGCAACGACGCCGACCCGACAAAGGGCACCGAACCGGCCCGCAAACAACTGCGGGAAGCCGGCCTTGCCGAGACGGACGAAAACGTTTTCATCGTCGCCACCTGCAAAGACAAGGGCCTCGCCTTCCTCAAGGGAGAAGGCGAAATCGGCGTACGCAAGGTGGAAAAAGCGCGAAAGGAAGAGGTCCCGGCCGATGGCCCGGCGCACTATGAGATCACCGTCGATGGCCGTCGCTATGCCGTAGCCATTGACGGCGACACGGCCACCGTTGATGGCCGCCGCTTCCAAGTCAGCTTGGACCCAGCGACCGATGGGGCGGTGCCTCCACCGGCACCCAAGACCGGAGATGGCACACCGGTGCAAGCCCAGATGCCCGGGAAAGTAATCCGCCACCTTGCCCAAATTGGCGACCACGTAGAGGAGGGTGCCGGAATCCTCGTACTCGAAGCCATGAAGATGGAAATGCCGGTAACGACCCCCGTCGCTGGCACGGTCGCCGATATTTTGGTAAATGCCGGAGATCAGGTGGCCGACGGACAGGTGCTAGCGCACATACGCTGACAATTGCTCCACAGAACGCTTCTCATGTTCCCACCTCCCCGGTCCACACCTCGCGCCGCGTGCCGTCGTCTTCGCGCAGCAGCAGTTGCCCGGCGGAGCCAAAGCCCAGCACCACGCCCGTGTACTCGCCGACTGCAACGTACTGGCCCAAGTTGGCGCAGTGAGACTCCCACGCCGCACTCAGCGCAGCAAAGCCGCCTTTTTCCCAGCACCCGATCCACACCTGCAAATGCGCCAGCAACTCGGCCAAGGCCCGCTCGACCTCGCGCTCGCTTCCCGTCTCAATCCGCAGCGAGGTGGCGGGCTGGTCAATAGCCGCGGCCTCATCGGCGTCCATGTTGACGTTGAGGCCGATTCCGAGGACGACCCCTTTGCAGCGCTCGGCCAAAATGCCGCAGATCTTGCGGCTACCCACTAGCACGTCATTGGGCCACTTGGTCTGAGCCGCCAAGCCCTGTTCCTCCAAATAGGCAACGGTGCCCAAGGCAGCGGCCTGCGGCAGCGACAGGAACTGCAACGGCGACGCATCGCTCCGCAGCAGCGCGGAAAAGGTCAGATTGCGGCCGGGTCGGGCGAGCCACTGCCTCTCGTAGCGGCCGCGGCCAGCGGTCTGGGAACGAGCGGCGAGCACGAAGCCATCGGGCAGGTCTCGGCCCTCGCGCAACCACTCGACCAAGGTCGCATTGGTCGAGGGCAGTTCGTCGTGCCACTGGGGTTTTTGGAATCGCATCATTCTAAGAACGGATGAAGGTCGTGCGCCGAGAAGACTTACATTGACAATGAGTCGCGCCTTGGTATTTTTTGGACAAATTCTTCCTCGGAGACAATCTCATGCCTATTTCCAGACGCCAATTCCTCAAAAGCTCGGTCGCCGTTTCCATCGGTTTTGCTGGCCTCCATCGCCACCTCGCTTGGGGCAATCCAGCACTCGAAAATAGCTTTGGGCCGCTCGTGCGCGACCCCGAAGGCATCCTCGACCTGCCCGAGGGATTTAGCTATCGGATCCTCTCGCGCGCCGGCGACGCCATGGACGACGGCCTGCGGGTGCCGGGCGCAACCGACGGGATGGCCGCTTTCCCCGGGCCCGAGGGGCGCGTCGTTTTGGTGCGCAACCACGAGCTGCGCAGCGGGTCGCGGGAGGCCGGTGCCTTTGGCGACGACAACGAGGCATTGGGCAAGCTGCCCAAAGAAGACCTGTACGACTGGGGCCACGGCGAGAGGCCGGGCTTGGGCGGCACCACAACCGTCGTGTACAACGCACAAACCGGCGCAGTGGAGCGGGAATTTCTCAGCTTGGCCGGCACTGCGGTCAACTGCGCTGGAGGGCCGACCCCGTGGCATAGCTGGGTTAGCTGCGAAGAGACGAGCCAGCGGATTGACGAGCCGATCGAAAAAGACCACGGCTACAACTTTGAGGTCCCCGCTACCACAAAAATCCGCCGCGCCGCGCCGGTGCCGCTCAAGGCCATGGGGCGCTTCAGGCACGAGGCCATCGCCGTCGACCCCCGTTCGGGAATCGTCTATCAGACCGAAGATACCGGCTCCAGCTTGCTCTACAGCGATTTCGGCTCCAGCTTGCTCTACAGCGATACCGACTACAGCTTGATCTACCGCTTCATCCCCGACGCACCGGGCAAACTAACGGCTGGGCGGCTGCAAGCCTTGGCAGTAATTGACCATCCCAGCTTGGATACCCGCAACTGGGAAAAAGTGCTGGTGCGCCCAAGCGAGCCGCTCGCCGTGCGCTGGGTCGATATAGAAAACGTCGAGTCGCCGGACAACGACTTGCGCTTTCAGGGCTCTGACGGCAAGGGCTGCGCCCGCTTTGGCCGCGGCGAAGGCATGTGGTATGGCCGCGAAGCGATTTACTTTGCTTGCACCAACGGCGGCCGCAAAAAGAAAGGCCAGATCTTCCGCTATCAGCCTAGCCCTGACGAGGGCAAGGTCCCGGGGATGCTCGAATTGTTCGTCGAGCCGAACGACGGCGACCTAGTCGACAACGCCGATAACCTTACGGTCTCGCCTTTTGGCGATTTGATCGTCTGCGAGGACAACGACAGGGCCAGGGGCAACAACTTGGTCGGCATAACGCCCGCAGGCCAGATTTACCGCTTCGGGCACAATCGCATGAACGAGTCCGAATTCTCCGGCGCGACCTTCTCGCCCGATGGCGAGGTGCTCTTTGTCAATATCCAGTATCCCGGCACCACGCTGGCCATCTACGGCCCTTGGGCTCAACGGCGCTCCTGAACCATGCTATCTCTCGGAAGAACCATCGTCCAAAAGAGAATTTTATGAGTTCAACTCGCTTGTTTTTTCTCGAAATTGGGGCGGCCTTATCTCTGCTGACCGTAGTGCCTTCTCAGGCGACTGAGACGGTATCGGGCGTAGTGCTCAACGCCACCACCGACGAGGCCCTAGCCAACGCCAACATCGGCGTTATGGGCACCCTCCAAGGCACCACCACCAACCAAGACGGCCGCTTCTCCCTCGCAGTAGAAGCCCTCCCCATTACCTTGGTGGTCAGACACATCGGCTATCGGACAGCCGAAGTGGTGATCTCAGACGACAGCCCCATTGAGGTGGCGTTGTTCGACGCTGACGTACAGGTGGAGGAGTTAGTGGTCGTCGGCAGCCGTACCCAGCCGCGCTCGGCGACCGAGTCCATGGTGCCCATTGACGCCTTTTCCACCGCGGAGCTGACGAGTCAGGGCCACACCGACCTCGGCAATGCGCTACGAACTCTCGTCCCCTCCTACAACGTGGCGGCGCATCCGATCAGCGACGCGGCCACGCTCGTGCGGCCGGCCAGCCTGCGCAACCTCGCCCCTGAGCACACCCTCTTACTGATCAACGGCAAGCGCCGCCATCGCTCGGCGGTCATCGGTTGGCTCAACGGGGTGACCGACGGGGCTCAAGGTCCCGACGTTGCCTCGATCCCCTCCATCGCCTTGCGGCAGGTTGAGGTGCTACGCGACGGGGCCGCGGCCCAGTATGGGTCGGACGCCATTGCCGGAGTGCTGAACTTCCGGCTCAAGGAAGACCGCAGCGGCGGCAGCATCGAACTCAACAGTGGCACCTACGGCGAAGGAGACGGCGAACGCTACGCCATCTCCGGCAACATCGGGCTGCCGCTCGGTGCTAGCGGTTTTGCCAACCTCAGCCTCGAATACGGCAACGCCAACCCGACCAACCGCAGCGTCCAGCGCGCCGACGCCGCGGCCCTCATCGCGGCCGGCAATGACGCAGTCGCCAACCCGGCGCAGATTTGGGGATCGCCGGAAATCGAAAACGACGTCAAGTTCTTCGGCAACTTTGGCCTCCCTCTGACCAACGACATGCAGCTCTACGGCCACACCAGCTACGCCAGCAAGAAGGTGAGCGGCGGCTTCTACTTTCGGAATCCCAACAACCGGCCCAACATTTTTAGCCTCGACGGCGGCCAGACCCTGCTCATCGGCGACGTGCTAGCCGCCCGCGGCGAGGGTTCGGCGGGCTGCCCCACGGTGCCCATCACCAACGACATGCCCGATGCAGCGGCCCTCGCCCAAGTCAACAGCGACCCTAACTGCTTCTCCTTTCGGGAGAAATTTCCCGGCGGCTTTACCCCGAATTTCGGCGGCGAGGTGCAGGACATGGCCGCTGTCGGCGGCCTGCGCCGGATCGACGGCGGCCTCCTTTGGGACGCGAGTTTCAGCTTTGGTGCCCACCGAGCCGATTTCTTTATCAACAACACGGTCAACGCCTCGCTCGGTCTGGATACCCCCACCGAGTTCGACCCGGGTCTCTACAAGCAGCAGGACATCGGCGTCAACCTCGACGTGGCCTACGCCCTCAGGGACCGGCTCGACATCGCCGGTGGCGGCGAGTGGCGTCAAGAGCAATTCACCGTCGGCCCCGGCGAGGAGGCTTCGTGGGAGGTCGGCCCTTACGCGGCGCAGGGGTTTGTCTCCGGGTCGAACGGCTTCCCCGGCTTCGGCCCGACCACCGAGGGCACCTTCAGCCGCGGCAACATCGCCCTGTACGGCGACTTGGAACTGTCCGGCCTCGGAGACCAATGGACCCTCGGCACCGCCGTCCGCTTCGAGAACTTTGACGACTTCGGCAGCACTGTAAATGGCAAGCTGTCGGGCCGCTATATGTTCACCGACGCGGTCGCCTTGCGCACCAGTGCCAGCAGCGGGTTCCGCGCCCCCACGCCTGGCCAGCAAAACACCGCCAACGTGCAGACGACGCTCAACGACGCTCTGGAGTTGGTCGATAGTGCTACCGTTCCTTCGACCTCCCCGATTGCACAGTTGCGCGGTGGCCTGCCGCTCGAACCCGAAAGGTCAATCAGCTATGCCGTCGGCGGAGTCATTGACACCGGGTCGTTTACCCTGACGGCCGACTACTTCTACGTCGCCGTCGCCGATCGCCTCGCGCTGACGCAACCCTTTAATCCCACCGAGGATGAAAGAGCCGGGCTTATGGAGCAGGGGGTGGAAGGCTCCGAAAACCTGTCGGAGTTTCGGTTTTTTGCCAACGACTTCTCGACCCGGACCCAAGGTTTCGACCTCGTCTCGACCTACGCGCCGCCGGCCTTGGGCGGCACTGTGCTCGGCTTTGCCTTCAACCACACCCAGACCGAGGTGACAGAATTCAACCCGAATTTCCTTAGCGATGGCGAAATCCTCGCGTTGGAGGGGGCGGTTCCATCAACCCGCTGGAATGTCAGCGTCGGCCAAGACCTCGGACGAGCGCATCTCCTCAGCCGCCTGAGTTACTACGGTTCTTGGAACGACGTCTTCATCGCCAAGGAAATCGGCGTTGGACCGGAGCCTACCACGCCGCTGTTTGCAGGCAATTACATCGTCGATCTCGAACTCGCCCTGTCCGCGACCGAGGGAACGACTTTGGCCCTTGGCGGGCAGAACGTACTCGGCACCCTCTCGGAGGAAAACGACTTTATGGCGGCCATCTTAGGCATGCCCTACAGCCAGTTCACGCCGTGGGGCATCAACGGGGCGTATTACTACCTCCGCCTCAACCAAGGCTTCTCCGCCTTCTAGGAAGCCATCGCGCACCGCGCCAGACCCCTTCCCCGTAAGCAACAGGAGCTTTTTCGGGCCTGTTCCCCAACCGCTTTGCCCGCGGCGCGAAGCGATTTACTTTGCTTGCACCAGCGGCGGCACAAAAGAAAGGGCAGATTTACCGCTTAGGGCACAACCGCATGAACGAGTCCGAATTCGCCGGCGCGACCTTCTCGCCCTACGGCGAGGTGCTCTTTGTCAATATCCAGCATCCAGCATCCCGGCATCACGCTGGCCATCTACGGCCCTTGGGATCAGCGGCGATCCTGACGGTTAGCTCTCCAAGCCCATGAGAATTCGGTCTAGGGCTAGCCGCGCCCGAGTCCGGCAGGCGATACAGCCCTGTGTAGTATTCTGCACATGCTTATTGCGGTGTGCGCTTCTTTTCTCTGAAAACTGAGTTGGTAAAGCACTGGTACGCTAATTGCAAGAGCCTTGGGCCTACTGCCCAAGTGAGTTATATTTTCTGCTCCGCGAGGTGCTACCAAGCCGATCCAACTCCCTCGAATGACCGAGCATAAAAACGTCCTCTTTCTCAGCGACGCGGCCTCCCTCAAGCCGCCCCCAGCCGTTCTCGACGCCGCGCTAGCCCGGCTCGGCTTTGAGCATTTTCTGCCCGGCCAACGCGAAGCCATCGAAACCCTGCTCGCCAGCGGTCGCCTGCTTTTGGTCGCCCCCACCGGCGGCGGCAAGAGCTTGACCTACCAGCTACCCGCCGCCCTCCTGCCGGGCACGGCATTAGTGGTCTCGCCGCTCATTGCCCTGATGCACGATCAAGTCCAAGCGCTAGAGCGGCGCGGCCTCGCTGCCACGTACCTATCCTCGACCCTCGATGGCGACGAGTTGCGCCGCCGCATGTACGGGGTGGGCCAAGGCCAATACAAGCTGGTCTATGCTGCGCCCGAACGGCTGACCTTCCCCGGGTTCCGCGCCCTCCTGAGCCAGATCAAGTGCTCGCTTATTGCCGTTGACGAGGCCCACTGCATCAGCGAGTGGGGCCACGACTTCCGGCCCGAGTACTTGCAGATTGGCGAGCTAGTAAGCGAGCTGCCCGACTGTCGGGTCCTCGCCTGCACCGCCACGGCCACTCCAGTGGTGCGCGACGAGATCCTCGAGCGCCTCGGGCTACCGAGCGACACCCCACAGCTAGTCCACGGCTTTGCGCGGCCCAACCTCTCGCTCCGAGTCGCCGAAATCAACAGCGCTGCCGAGCGGCGACGGCAGATCGACGCCCTGCTAGCCGAAGCCCTCAGCCCCTCCGGCCAGAAAACGGGTACCGCCATCGTCTATGCCCCTACCCGCAAAAGTACCGAGGAAGAAGCCGCCCGCCTCCAAGGGGCCGGCTGGCGGGCGGCCGCCTATCACGCGGGCATGGCCGGGCCGGACCGCGACGCAGTCCAGCACGCCTTTATTCAAGATCAAGTCCAAATCGTGGTGGCTACCAATGCCTTTGGCATGGGCATCGACCGCGCCGATGTGCGCGCCATCGCCCATCTCGCCCCGCCCAACTCGATTGAAGCGTACTATCAGGAAGTAGGCCGCGCCGGGCGCGACGGCCAAGACGCCTGCTGCCTGCTGCTGGTCTCCCCCGGCGACATGGCACTGCGACGCCACCTAATCGAAAGCGATGCCAACGGCCGCGCCCCGGACCAAGCGGTGGTCCAGCACAAGTGGAATCTCTTTTTGGAATTGATGCGCTGGAGCGAGGGCGGCTCCTGTCGCCACGACGCGATCCTGCGCTACTTTGGCGACGAGGAGGAAACGCTCTCGGGCTGCGACCGCTGCGATGTCTGCCGTAGTCTCTCCCATGCCGAGGCGAGCGACGCCACAGAGGTGGCCACCACCGTGCGCAAAGCCCTTTGCGCGGTAGCCCGTCTGCACGGACGCTACGGCATCCTAGTGGCGGCCAAGCTCCTGCGCGGCGCCAAGGACGCACGTCTTGCACGCGACGGCCTAGATCGGACCCCGACCTTTGGCACCCTCAAGGAACATTCTGAGCGGTGGCTTTTGCAGCTTTTGCGCCGGCTGGTCACGGCCGGTTGGGTCAATTTCTCCGGTGGCGAGCGGCCGGTCGTCGTCCTCACCGAAGAGGGACGCCAAGTCATTCACGCCGAGCGGCCCGCACGTCTGCTCCTACCGCCTAAGTCAGCCCCGGTCCCGGCATCCCGCACCACGCCCGTCCGTCCTCGCACCCCCGACCCCGGCGAGGGGTTCGACGAAAACGCCCAAGCTCTCTTTGATGCACTGCGCCATTACCGCATGACGCTGGCCCGCGACGAAAAGGTTCCTCCCTACGTCATCGCCAGCGACCGCACGCTCCGCGATATCGTCCTGCTGCGGCCTGCCAACCTCGAAGAGCTCAAGCTGGCGCACGGCATTGGCCCGGCCAAGGCCGAAAAATACGGCGATGGCCTGCTGGCTATTGTCCAACAGGCCGCCTAACTCGCTCGTCTGGAGAACGTTTCATGGCTACAATCCGCTGGGGCATCATTGGCTGCGGCGACGTCACCGAAGTAAAGAGCGGCCCGGCCCTGTACAAGACCCGCGATTCCGAGCTGGTAGCGGTCATGCGCCGCAACGCGGACAAGGCCCGCGACTATGCCGTGCGCCACCGCGTGCCCAGATGGTACGACCAAGCCGACGCACTCATCGGCGACCCAGACGTCGATGCAGTCTATATCGCAACGCCCCCCGACACCCACGCTCACTACACAGCCCAAGTCGCCCGAGCCGGCAAACCTGTTTACGTCGAAAAGCCGATGGCGCGCAACCACGGCGAGTGCTTGGCCATGATCGACGCCTGCCGCCGAGCCGGGGTGCCGCTCTTCGTCGCCTACTATCGCCGCGCCCTGCCCGCCTTCCTCAAGGTCGAGTCGCTGGTCGCGGAGGAAGCCATCGGCGAGGTGCGCTTCGCCTCCATCGCGCTCTGCCAACCCGCGTCAGAGAACCCGGACGACCTGCCCTGGCGCGTCGTCCCAGCCATTTCCGGCGGCGGCTACTTCTTCGACCTAGCCGCGCACCAGCTCGACTTCCTCGACTTTCTGCTCGGCCCCATCGCCCAAGCCTCGGGCCACGCAACCAACCAAGCAGGGTGCTACCAAGCCGAAGATGCCGTTACCGCCAGCTTCGCATTCGAGTCCGGCGCACTCGGCGCAGGAGTCTGGAACTTCGCCGCCGACCAGCACCGCGACCGGATTGAAATCGTCGGCGACAAGGGCCGGATCGCCTTTTCCACTTTCGCCTTCACCCCGGTCGAATTGGAAACGGACGCCGGCACTGAGACCTTTGCCTTCAATCCGCCTGAACACGTGCAGCAGCCTCTCATCCAAACCGTCGTCAATGCCCTGTTGGGCCGGGGCGCTTGCCCCAGCACCGGCGCAAGCGCCGCCCGCACCAGTCGCATCATGGACCTAATCGTCCGCGGCAATAGCACCTGAGACCTCATCAGCCCGCCGCTTACCATCACCGAGAAACAGGTCGCAGAGGCCGGGGAACTGGGATGACCGCTAGCCGGCCAGTAGCTAATCGCGCTGCTGGTTCAAGAGAGACGCCTTAACCTGACCCCAGCTCGTCTGTTTTACTGAGGTCGTCAGATCCCTTATGATGGTTTGACCACCTATGTGGGCTTCTTTGAGAAGGCCAAAGTCCCAAATCTCCATTTCCGTTGTAAGACGCCAAAAATAGATGGGTCCTATACCCATCTCAAACACTTCATCCCATTCCATCTCCGACACGGCCGTTGAGAAAAAACGAAAAAACTTATGAGAGGATGCTGTTTGTACAATATCGTCCACCCAAATATCGTCCACCCAACTCGACGGATCGCTATCGCCCGGCCAACGAGCATTAACGAGTACCGACCATATATTTACATCCGTCAGGGGAATTTCTTGTAGGGGTAAGTCCCAAAAAGTCCCTTGGGGCACCTCAAAGTCATACACCAGCCAATCCGTCTGATTGGGATCCAGCCGCCATAGCCATATCGGGTTCGGGCTGTCCCAGTCCTGTGCTGAGGTACCAAATGCCACGGTGTCCGGCTGCTCTATGTAGCGAAAGACTTGCGCGCCTTCTTTTCTCAGCAAGAGCGTATCGGGTAGAAACCAATTCCAGTCCTGTCGCACGACGAAATACGACCGCTCCTGCAACTGAACTTGGCCGATCACCTCCGTTGAAACGGTCTCCTCAACCCGGAGGGTGTCTGAGTATCTTACGTCATATTTCTGGAACACCCAGCGGTTGCCTACTTCTAACGGGAAAAAGTCGCCTTCGTCGGCTTGGGCCGTGCCCATGCAGCCTGCGACGAAGGCCCCCAATGCGAGCCATCTAAGTGCCATGCTCGGCCTCCTCATCGCGCTTGCTGGTATCGAGCGATCATCTGAGCATCTGATAGATACGTCGATGAATTTCCTTTGCTATAAAGATAGCGACCACCGCACGGCTTTTGTATCGGGTAAATACCTGACTTTTTGCCGATTCTTATCAGGTAAACACCTGATTTTTTCGAGAAAACGCTGATATAAGTGTTGGCTGGCGGCACGATGCCCCACCGCTTGAAGCCTCTCCTAACGGCCTTCATAGGCCCTGCTGGCTGACGTGGAGCGATCACCGGGAGATGTCTTAACCTGACCCCAGCTCGTCTGCTCTACTGAGGTTGTCAGATCCCTTATGATGGTTTGACCGCCTATGTGGGCTTCTTTGAGAAGGCCAAAGTCCCAACCCTCAACTTCCTGTGTAAGATGCGTGATATAAATAGGTCCTACCCCTACCTCAAACACTTCATCCCACTCCGACACAAATGGCGTTGCAGAAAAGCGAAAAAACCTCTGAGAGGGTGCTAATTGAAAAGGAGCGTACCAACAGCACTCCCAATTCGGCGGATCGGTATCGTCCGGCCAACGGGCGTTGACGAGTACCCACCATATAATTACATATGACAAATTATCTGGTAGGGGTAAGTCCCAAAAAGTTCCCTGGGACGCCTCAAAGTCATACATCAGCCAATCCGTCTGATTGGGGTCTAGAGGGTGCGGGTCTAGGCGATCCCAGTCCTGTGCTAGGATACCATACGCCACGGTGTCCGGCTGCTCTAAGTAGCGAAAGACTTGCGCGCCTTCTTTTCTCAGCAAGAGCGTATCAGGTAGAAGCCCATTCCAGTCCTGTCGCACGACGAAATACGACCGCTCCTGCAACTGAACTTGGCCGATCACCTCCGTTGAAACGGTCTCCTCAACCCGGAGGGTGTCTGAGTATCTTACGTCATATTTCTGGAACACCCAGCGGTTGCCTACTTCTAACGGGAAAAAGTCGCCTTCGTCGGCTTGGGCCGTGCCCATGCAGCCTGCGACGAAGGCCCCCAATGCGAGCCATCTAAGTGCCATGCTCGGCCTCCTCATCGCTTGAGAACCTGATCAAGATACACCGTTGCATCCCCTTTGCTATTAAGATAACGACCACCGCACGGCTTTCGTATCGGGTAAACACCTGATTTTTGCCAGAAAACGCCTGATGTTGGCTTGTGGCCTACGTTTGACGAGCTTGTCGGTGTGCCTGTGGCCGGCCAGCCGCCTGTCAGCACATAGACCCCTTGCAAACCCGACGCTGCCACGAGCGATTGAGTGATTAGCCGGCCAGTACCTGCAACGCGGTTTCCCGGTTCAATAGCGCCGCGTCTTCTTCCCGTTCCAAAAACGGACGCACATCAGCCGCCACCCGATCCCATGCCAGCGCACATAGCCGGCGGCCGACTGCTTCCCGCCAAGTCCGCGCCGTCAGGGCCTCGCCGGACCAATGGGTCTGCTGCAACGCCGCGTTGAGTAGAGACAGATTGGGCGCAGGCCACATCCGGTCGCTCAAGTACCATATTAAGTCGTACAGATCCCGCCCTTTGGTATAAGGGCGCTGTAGTATCGCATGCAGTTTGCCGGCCAGCAGGGAAGCCCGGTCGTGGTGCTGGAGCCGCAGCGTCACGTGCCGGCGCACCAAACGGGTTTCCAGCACGGCACCGGCTGGCGGATTCGTAGCGACCTCGATTCGGACGGCGAGGACTTCGTTTTGATGCGGCGAGAGACCAGCCTCGGACAGCAGGCCCCTGAAGCGCACGAACGCACGGTGGACGGTCCTCTGGTCGTTCAAGCCGAGCCTGACTTCGTACCCCTCGCGAGCAAGTTCCGAGCGAATGGCCGCTAAATAGGCCCGCAAATCGTAGGAGGTTGAGTCGCCTTCGAGGGTAAACTCGAGGTCTTCGGAGTAGCGCGGCAGCGCAAAGAGGAAGCGCAGGCTCGTGCCCCCTTGAAACGCCAGCGGCACCATCGCCCCTGCCCGCTGTAGGACATCCAAAATGCGAGCCTGCAAGTATTCGCGCAGGATGTTGCGCCCCTGCACAGGACCGGCCGCCTGCACGAGCTGGAGCAGGTGATCCTTCACAGCGTCTCGTAGCCCAACATCGCGTCTCGGGCTAGTGTGCGAATGCACCGCACGGCCCGCAGCAGTTTGGGACGGGCGGCGATGGCAGCTAGGCCATCTAGCTCCTTTAGGTCGAGGGCTCCCAAGTCGAGGCGCAGTTCATTGATATAAGCCGGTGCATCGCCATGCGGCTGTAGATAGATCAAATCGAGCAGCGCCTTTTCCGGCGCGGCTACAAAAGCCGACTGGCCCCGCGCCAATTCTACTTGTCGGTACCGGCTGTTGGCAACGAGCGGCCCGCAGCTTTTTTGATAATAATGTTGGGCAGTGGCCAGCATTTTCGTATATACCAATCAAAAGGGAGGTTCGATATGCTGATTCGCAGAAAGTGGGGCACCCTCGCCCTGCTAGCTCTAATTTTCTTGGCAGTCCCCAATGCTACCTTCGCCCAAGACAAGCTCGACACCGGCGACACGGCTTGGATCCTGATTTCCACCGGCTTGGTTCTCTTTATGATGATCCCGGGCTTGGCCATGTTTTACGCTGGTCTGGTCCGCACTCGCAACGTGCTCTCGGTCTATATGCACTGCTTTGGGATTGCGGCCCTGATCACTGTCTTATGGACCGTTTTCGGTTATAGCTTGGCCTTTACGGCCAACAACCCCTTCATCGGCGGCTTGTCCAAGTCCTTTCTCAGCGGCGTCACCGTGGACAGCCTCGCGGGCACCATCCCGGAATTGCTCTTCTTCGTCTTCCAGATGACGTTTGCCATCATCACCCCCGGGCTTTTCGTGGGTGCCTTTGCCGAGCGCATGAAGTTTTCGGCCGTGCTGTGGTTCAGTGGGCTGTGGTGCGCTTTGGTTTATCTGCCCATCACGCACATGGTCTGGGGAGAGGGCGGCTACTTGGGCGCAATGGGCGTCTTTGACTTTGCTGGCGGCATCGTCGTCCACATCACCGCCGGGGCGGCCGCGTTGGTAGCCGCGATCCTCGTCGGCAAGCGCACTGGCTATCCCCAGCAGCCCATGCCCCCGCACAACATGACCATGAACCTCATCGGCACGGCCATGCTCTGGGTTGGGTGGTTCGGCTTCAACGGCGGCAGTGCCTTGGCGGCTAATGGGCAGGCGGCCATGGCGGTTGTGGTCACCCAAATCTCGCCCAGCGTCGCGGCACTGACGTGGATTTTTATCGAATGGATCAAAAAAGGCAAACCGAGTGCGCTCGGCTTTGCCACCGGCGCCATCGCCGGTCTGGCGGCCATCACCCCGGCCTCGGGCACGGTGGGGCCGCTCGGTGCGTTTGCCATCGGCCTGTGCTCCGGTCTCGTCGCCTATTGGGCCGCCACTTGGCTCAAGCGCACCTGCGGGTACGACGACGCGCTCGACGTAGTGGGGGTCCACGGCTTCGGCGGCTTGGTCGGGGTTCTGCTGGTGTCCTTCTTCGCCTCAACCGCCTTGGGCGGCACCGTCGAGGGCCTTAACATGGGCAAGCAGTTCGGCATCCAAGCCTTTGCCGCTGTCGGCACAGCCGTTTATACCCTAGTCGTCTCGTTTGTCATTCTCAAAGTCATCGACTTAGTCGGCAGCCTGCGCGTAGATGAGGATACCGAGGCCGATGGACTCGACTTGAGCGAGCACGGCGAAGTGGGATACGACCTGTAGTTCGCAGCCCAAGGGCTCGCCGCTTCCATGGATTCTTCTTGCTTACAATACATGTTGACCGAGGCTGAACGTCTAGAGTTCACCCAGCGCGGCTACCTCGTCTTCGAGGAGATGTTGCCTCCCGACGTGGTCGACTCACTCGTGGAAGTCTCCGACCGGGTTGACGCCGAGGAGCGCCAAAAGCGCGGCGTCGGCCCCCACGCCCGACTGACCGTCCGCGACATGGTTTGGCGCGACGAGCGCTATCTAGACTTGGTCGATTGGCCCCGTGCGCTGCCCAAAATCTGGGGAACACTCGGCTGGAATATCCAGATTTATCACACCGTCCTCGCCTACAGCCCGCCCGCCGAGCCTAGCAATTGCCAAGTCAAGATGCAGGGCTGGCACCAAGACTCAGACCGCGTCAACCACGAGATTGAGTCCAGTCCCCGGCCGCGGATTTCGGTCAAGATGGGCTACTTCCTCAGCGACTGTTCGGCAGCAGGCCGCGCCAATTTCTGGGTCGTGCCCGGCAGCCATTTGCTGGATGCTTATGAGATCCCCGACGACGGCACTTTGCCCCACAACGCCGTCCCCGTGCTGGTGCCGCAGGGCGGTGCGGTGCTCTTTGACCGCCGGATCTGGCACTCGGCCAGTTCCAACGCCTCGGCTATTGCCCGCAAGGTGCTCTTCTACGGCTACTCGTATCGCTGGCTCCGCCCCCGCGACGACCAGACCGTCGAACACCTTTTTGAGCGCTCTGACCCGATCCGCCGCCAGCTACTAGGGTACGCGCCTACCGGCGGCTACGGGTACACCTCGCCCACGGATGAGGACGTGCCACTGCGCGTCTTTTTGCGCCAACATCTCGGTGCCGAAGCCACCGCCTAATGCGGGCGTTAGTAACCGGCGGCACCGGCTTTGTCGGCGGGGCCTTGGTTCGCGCGCTCGTCGCTGGCGGCGCACACGTCCGGGTGCTGGCGCGGCCCACCAGCCAGACTGAGGCGCTGGAGGCTTTGGGCGTCGAAATCGTCCGCGGCGACATCCTCGTCCGTGCGAGCATCGAAGCCGCGCTCGAAGGGTGCGATACCCTCTTCCACGCCGCGGCTCTCTACGATTTGTGGGGGTTGGACGAGGCCGAACTCTTGGCCACCGAAACCGAGGGGACCCGCAACGCCATGGCGGCGGCGTTGGCAGTCGGCGTAGCCAAGGTCGTCTATACCAGCACTGCCGTCTGCATTGGCGAGGCCAAAGGCCACGTCGCCACCGAGACAACGGCTCATCGCGGCTACTTCCTCTCGAGTTATGAAAAGGCCAAATACGCAGCCGAGCAGGTGGCGTTCACCTATGTGGAAAAGGGAGTGCCGCTCATCTGCGTCCAGCCCGCTGCGATCTACGGCCCGGGCGACCGCAAACCCACCGGGCGCTTTATCATCAGCCTGCTCAACGGTCGGGTCCCCGCGCTCTTTCCCGGCTGGGTGAGCTTGGTGTACATTGACGACGCGGCTCGGGGGCACGTGCTGGCGGCTGAAAATGGTCGGGTCGGGGAACGCTATATACTCGCGGGCACCGTCGGCAAATTGACCCAACTCGGCCGGCTGGTCTGTCGGTTAGCCGGGTGCTGGTCGCCGCCGACCATTCCCGCTCCACTGGCCGCACCTTACGCGTTCGGCGGTGAGGCTCTTTCGCGCCTGACCCGCAGACCGCCGGTTCTGTCGTGGGAAACCTACCGCCTCGCTGCACACGGTTTCCGCGCCGACGGAAGCCGTGCCACCGCTGAGTTGGGCCTAACCTACACGACCCAAGAGGAAGGGTTGATGCAGGCGATTAACTGGTACTGGGCGCAGCGTTTGCTCCGCCGCCGACCGGCCTGCATCCGCGATCCGTAAGGCACAACGTTGAGCAACCGCAGTATCGACCGGCAAAATGCGGTCAGAAAATGCCGGCATTACATGTGCATTGGGCCAAGAGCGGCGTACCGCTCCCTGTGTTGGAGCTCGACGCTCAACCAACAAGTACTCCGAGCACCTCGACGTCGTCTTGCGTCAGGGCGAAGCGGGCGAAGTCGTGCGGATAGGTCTGGATCAGGTCCTTGGAAATCGCGTCAAATTCTGCCATAGAGGTCGTAGCTTCTTTGGTTAGCCCTCGCGTTGTGAATGGCGGGGGCGGCCCAGAGATAGGGCAACGTGGTATAGAAGGTAAGCGCACCGGCCGCCGGTCATCGGAATATGTTTCCGCTTCTCGCGTCCGGCAGCATGGAAAAGGTCGAAAGCCCGCAGGGCGGAAATGGCGGCGAACAGCAGGACCCCCATAATGCGGCGGTTGACCAAGACCCCGACGGCCACACCCAAGAGCAGAAATGCCCGATGCGTGCGATTGACTAATCGGCTGACCGCAGTGCGTCGGCGCGGTCAGCAGCTTTCAGCACGGGTGCGGACGGCGCGGTCATCGCTCTGATTGTCTTACCGTCTGTGTCCGTACAGTCCACAGAGGCCCGCAGGCGATGGCCAACGTCCGCGGTGATGGGGGTGTATCGGTAGGTCGCCCCGCGGGGCGTGACTTTGGTCCAGCCAGTCGCATCGCTGCCCCGTTCCCATTGCCATGGTTGGTATCTGGAATGCCCGCATTCAACATAGGCGGACAACTTGACGCCGAACGGCTCACCTGCCATCGGAGCGACGGCGCTGATGAAATAGGCCGGAGCGGGATCGGTGCCGCTACGGGTTACGCGATAGATTGAACCGTCGGACAACTCGGCCACCGGCTCCAGTCCCAGCAATTTCCTCAACACGACGATAGTGGCGGGATACTGCTTCGAGTCCATCCAAGCGACATAATCGCCGGGCACGGCATCTTCTATCTGCTCTCTCATCGTATCCAGCTTGAAGGGGAGATAGTGAAGGTCCGCATGATCCGTGCGGAGGTATAGGGCAGATGTCGCATTGCTGAATATCCGCTTCGCCATTAGATGCTCCTCGACGTACCGCAAGGTTTCCGAATTGACCCACATCGCGGCCATTCCCATGCCTCGGCCCTCATTATTATTCTCTCTGATTTCATACGCGTTCAGTGCCACCTGCCCAGCCAGCCAAAGGGAAAGGGTTGTCACCAGAGTAACCGCCAGCAGGCTCGCCGTTCTGCTCCCCCTTCGCACTATCTTGCTCTGAATCACCGGCAGTCTGGAGGTTCTCGTTGCCTTTCTGCCCGGCTCGAGCCCAAGGAGCTTGTCCAGCGCGAACACTGCCGCGAACAGGAGCGGGATATATGTGGGAGAGAGATGGCGTCCGCCCAAGGGCGTGACTTCGGTGGCCGCTTGCGAGGCGGTGAGAAAGGCGACGTACACTAGGGCAAAGCCGCCGAACAAATAGAAAGGGTGCCATCCGGCATCGTTCCCCACCTTCCGGCACGAACGGACAAATGCATGGCAGACGGACACCGCCAGCGCCAGCAGGGCCACTCCAACCAGTGCCGCGGCGGCTACCCTGACAATCCCAGATGGCAAGTAGAGGAATACCCACTCGCCCAGACTGCTGAAGAGCTCGTCCAGAAACTCCAGCAACGTATTCGGCGGCGGGTTTCTGCGCCCGCCGTATCTCCCGTGGACCAAGACGTTCCGCAACAGCCACAGTGCCACCGGCAGCGCGGTAATCAACAGGTACAAGCCGATGCGCTTCGCTTTCTCCAACGGCACGGCAGCGCGCTGGAAGATCAGCAGGGGTAACGCGGTGATGATCAAGGTGACGCCGATATAGCGGGTCAGAAAGGCCAGGGAAGCGAACGCCGCGGCCCAAATCAGGTCCGAACGCTTGCCGGTGTCCAGAAATGTGGACATCCGGACCAGAGAGAGCGTCGCGAACAGGATAAAGGGCGCCTCGGAAATTGCGTGAGAGGCTACCCGGGTCAAGGGGATTGCCAGCATGATGGCGAGACAAGCCCAAAGGACCAGCAAAGGGTGTTGAACATGCCGCCGTAAGTATTGACCGGCGACGAATAGAGTCAGGCCGAAGACGGCGGCATTCAACGGCCCGGCGACGTCGTAGGGGTCAAACGCAAAGAGGCTGGCCGCGGCGAGCAGCATCGGATACAGCGGCGGCCAGTGCAAATAGGGCCAACCGTGAATTTGAATGAAGCCCTCTCCCGCCAACAGACTCCGAGCCGTGGATAGGTACGCGACGAAATCCGCGGATAGGCCCACTCCGTAGGTGACCTGCCGCGCCAGAATGAGTACGGCACCCAGCACTGCAAGCGCGGCGAGGAGCAGAGTGAAGCGGTCGGGCTGCCGGGCTGCTGCCCAAGCAGGGAACCAGACTTTTATCTTGCGAACGGTTTCCCCTTGCGCCCCCCGGCTTCGCTTTGCGTTCGTCCCGACAGCAGCACCTATGGCCAGACCTAGAACCAGTCCTATAGCCAGACCTGTCCCAACATCATCGAAAGCGGCACCAAAAGCTGCGCCGAAAGAAAGACCAAGGGCTAAGCCGACCCCGGTATAATGTTCGACCGGGTTGTCTGTTTTGTTTCGGGCACCCGCTTTGTTTTTCCTCATACAACTCGTCCTTTCGTTGAGGGACCTGTCAAAGGCGAAGGCGTACAAATACCCGTTGAAGTGCTCGCGCTGGAGGTTGATCTCAAAGCCGTCGGGCACCTGATCGGGCGGGGTGTCGATATAGCGCTGAGCTACCTCTTGGGCCTTTTGCCGGGCTGCACCTTGGAGTACGCCTTCGAGGTGTAAATAGCCGGTCAAATCGAAGAAGTAGCGCTGTTCGGGGGTCACCATCGGCGGGCCTTTGCTAAGCCTATGGCGGGCATTAGATTGTGCCGGCGCAAGGTAGTGAATCTGCCTTTGCCTTTCAAGGAGAAGAACATGGGATTTGAGGTTTACGATTGTCGTCGGGATATTCGCAATATTCTGGTGAGGCCGCAGATCCGCGCCCGCTTCTGCCGCCTAGAGCCGGGCTCGGGCTCGCTCGACGCTTGGCACACGCACGATCTGGGCGACGAGATCTTCATCATTTTGTCGGGTCGGGTGGAGTTCAAAATCAACGGCGAGGTGAAAGAAGTTGGACCAGGGCAAATGTGCTACGCCCTAACCGACGAGCCGCACTCGGTGCGAGTCATCGGCGACGAGCCGGTCTATATGTACCTCTCGGTGACGCCGCACATCCAGCCGACGCATACGTTCTACGACGAAAAGGGCGAGCGCCAGCGGCCCCGCTTCAGGCCGTCGAGCGACTACGATACCACGACAGATTCGACCACGACGGTGGCCGAGTTGATCGACAGCCACATCGATGCAGTGCGCGCCCTAGCGGCCCAAGCACAGGAGAGCATGCAAATCCAAGAGGAACAAGGCCGCGAACTCAAGCAGGCCCTAATGGCTGGCGATATGGAAGCGGCCAACCGCGTGCGCGAGGCCATGTGGGAGCCGCTTTTGCAGATCTTCAAGCAGACGAGCACCGTGGCGGACGGCTGGAATGGATTGGCACCCCGGGCGGGGTCTGTCGATGCGATATACTGAGACGCCTCAAACCACCCCTTGACCTACCCTAACCAATTGTTCGGGTACAAGCAGTTAGGTCCGGATGGCTACCTTTGAGGGACGCACATTCCCGGAGAAGCCTCAGCTAACTATGAGGTGGCCGCGTTCTCGTCTCTGCGATCACTTGCCCGAGACGCTAGCAGACGGGTATTCCATCCGCACGTATCAGCTTGGGGATGAGCACCGATTCTCTGAGCTGATGCAGCTCGGCGAGTTCGATCCATGGGACGAAGGCAAGCTCACGTACAATCTGAACCGGATCATTCCGGAGGGATGGTTCTTTATCGATTGCACTTGCAGCCAACTCCCGGTCGCAACGGCGATGTGCCTACACAATTATTCGGGTGATGCCCCATTCACCGGCGATGTCGGCTGGCTTGCATGCGATCCGAATCACAGAGGGAAAGGGCTTGGTCTCCAGATTGCGGCATTCGCAACAAACAGGTTCTTGGCGGCAGGGTACTCAAAGATACAGCTACATACCGAATATTATCGCTTGGCAGCTATCAAGACGTACCTGAAGGTTGGTTACATGCCGGTTGTCAACAGCGACGGCATGAGAGCGATGTGGAGGGATACTTGCCAGTCGTTGGGTTGGGATTTCTCCCCAAGAAGATGGCGGGCCGAAACGATTGAGCCTATTTAGCCAGCGTAGCTGCTTCCTGTAACACAGCGGTTTGCGCTGCGGCACATTCGCGCCTTAGCAACCGTTTGCGGTCCGCAAACTGGCACAGGGAATTTGCTTTCGCGCCAAGAAGATGGAATGAGCGAACGTACCAATAGCCTTGGGCAGCCGA
Organism: uncultured Latescibacterota bacterium; assembly: GCA_958295495.1. Classification (GTDB taxonomy): domain Bacteria; phylum Latescibacterota; class UBA2968; order UBA8231; family UBA8231. The sequence goes on along the minus strand of OY282352.1, from coordinate 1,995,156 downwards.
TCAGCTTCTCACTGCCAGATTGGACGCCACCACCCAATCCGCCGAGAGAAGGCATGGAAGGTCGCTTCTGTCGGTTGGAACCACTGCAAGCCCATAGCCATCTTGACGACCAAGGTGAACAGCGATTGCGCCTCTCAGATCTCACCCGGCCTATTCTCAAAAAGGTAGTCCCTTAATTTATCCCTCGTCCGCGCCCACTCGGCGCATGTATCGAGTGTACGCCCCTCGCAACGCTACCCCCAACGCCAGCGCCACCAACCCGCCGACCAACGCCACAGTCCAGCGCCCCACGTAAAACCCCGAAAAGCCAATAACGCCCCCTCCCACGGCCACCGCACCGAGCAGGGCAAGCCCCAAGCCGTGCGCGATGGGTGCGCCGCCACCGGTCTCAACGCCCGCCTTGTGTGCGATCGGCCCCCACCATCCCATTGGCCACGCCTCTTTGTAGAAGGCCAAGAGCTTTTCCTCTGGCTCCGGCTGGGTGCAAAGTGCCACCGCGACCCAGAGTAGGCACGTCGCGGCAATCGACGAAAGTACCACCAAATATGCCGCATCCTGCCCCGCGTCGATCAGATGGACGAAAATCACGTACTTGTTTAAGAGAAAGACCACTGGCCCGCCGAAAGAGGCGGCTAGTCGCGCCTTGCCGTTAAAGCGCGACCGCCAGCGAGAGGCCCATGATCGCCAGCATCACCACCCGACCGACACTCATGTAATGGCCCATCTCAGCGCCGTGCTTGATAAAGCGCCGATACACGTCGTTGATAAAGACCTGGGCCCCGAAGTTCATGTTCGAGTCCACCGTGGACATGATAGAGGCGAACATCGCCACCAGCGCCAGCCCCAGAAGACCCGAGGGCAGGTAGTGGCCCAACAAGAGACCGTAGGCTAGCTCCTTGTCCATGCTGCCGTCGTGCAGGCCCGGCCATTTGACCATCGCTCCAAGAGCTGGCAGAGTCAGCACCGCCAGCATTAGGAAGAGCGCGATCTGGGTCCAGACGTACATCCGCGTTGCCTCGCGGCTGTCGCGGCACGAGAGCAGCCTTTGGCCCTCCATCGCTCCGGCCATCGGGGCCACGTCGCCGCCATAGCCGATAGCGGTCCCCATCGTCCACGCGATGATCCCCACCACCCCCAAAAGTTCGTGACTCATCGGCGGATGCCAACTAACGACCCCTTCCCCAAACTGCGTCACCAGCGCCTGATAAAGCCCTGTCGGCCCCCCGAAGTCGGCCCAGACCAAGCCCATCAGCACCAGCGAGGACGCGATCATGATCGCGGTCTGGATCAAATCCGACATCACCACGCCCATATAGCCGGAGAGCACCACATAGACCAAGATGATCGGAATGACCAGCAAAAAGGTCTCAAAGCGCGACCAGCCCAAGAGCACCTCGGACACTTTCGTCAGCCCCAAAAGCCCGGCCCCAGTCCAAGCTACCACTGCGACAAAGGCACTGCGCAGCGAAACCCAAGCCCGCATCGTCGGCGCGGCCGCACCGCCAAAGCGGAGCTCGTAAAACTCCGGCGAGGTAAAAATTTTCAACCGCCGCCAGCACGCGGCAAAGAGCAACCCACCGATCATCAGCGCCAGCCCAAAGCGGCTCAAATACCACCAGCAGATAAAGGTCCCGGTGATGACCGTCATGCCGCAATACGCCGGTGCTACATCGGCGTTCATGCAGGTGACCGCATAGCTGGTGCCGCTCATCCACCCCTTCATCTTGCGCCCACCGAGGAAGTAATTTTCCATACTCTCTTGGGCGAATCTCCTATAGTACAGTCCCATCCCCACCAAGAAGAGCATGTAGAGCGCCATCAGCGCGTAATCCAGACCCGACACAATCCCTCCTTTGTCAGAAAGAAGCCAGTTTTTGTGCCGCTCTCTATGCAGAATTAAAAACGCCGCGTCAAGTTGTGGTACTAACTGACTGACTTGGGACAGCTTCGCTTGCGATCTGCATGGCCAATTATCAAACTGCCTTTAGGCTTTGGATATAAGAGCGGCTTTAGCATCCCGCTGAAGGGCCAAGCCCGACGAACGCCGATTGATTTGCACGCGACCAATCCCACCTGAAGGCAACGGCCTTCTCGCTTGCGTTGGTGCTCTCTTTGCGCTATGTCTTCTCAGTAACATTTGCAGACTGGAGCTACATTCTGCGGCGGCGTAACGCCGTCAAGAATTCCAACTCCTTTAGGATTGGGAGTAGTCAACGTTATTCTCTGCCAGCGCATTTATCCTTCTCTACAGCAAAAAGGCCAGCCTCATGCCCGCCCCTATCCTCCTGACCGACGCCCAAGTCCAAGCCTACCTGACCAATGGCTATATCACCGTGCAGAGTGCCCATCCTCCCACTTTCCACCGGCGCATCCACCGCCAAATCGAAACCCTCTTCGCCACCGAAGGCAATCCCGGCAACGATATCCTCCCCAAAGTCCCGGACCTATACCAAATCCTCCAAGACCCGGCCGTTGACGGTGCTCTTCAGAGCCTCCTCGGCCCTTCCTACCTCATCCACCCGCACCGCCACTGCCACCACAATCCCAGCGGGTCCAAAGGTCAGGGTATGCACCAAGATAGCTATGAAAACGACCAGAACGTCCGCCATCACCGCACTCGCTGGACCATGGCCTTTTACTATCCGCAGGACGTCAGCTTGGACATGGGTCCGACCGCGATTTTGCCGACCACCCAGTACTATAATTCGTCTAAACAAGCCTACGAGCGGGAAGAACAGCCCCTCTGCGGTCAGGCCGGAACGGTGACCATCGTCCACTACGACCTTTGGCACCGGGCCATGCCCAACGCCAGCGACCGCGACCGCTTTATGGTCAAGTTCCTCTTCACCCGCATGGGCGAGCCGCGGGCACCCTCGTGGGACCATCGCGACGGCACTTGGCAAGCCGAAGGCACTGACCCGCCCGCCGACCTGTGTCGCCGCGCCTACGACTGGATGCGCGGCACCGATGGTACTGCAGCCCCGACAGCGGTTTCGCTCAACGAGTTGCGTCGGGCATTAGACGCCGAAGCCGAAGCTGAGCGGCTGTGCGCTGTATATGCTTTGGCCGCTCGCGGAGAGGAAGCAATGCCCGTCCTTTTGAACGCACTGCGCGGCGAGGCCGCTGCGCGCCTCGAAGCCAACCTAGCCAACGAACACACCAACCCCAGTCAGCTCGACGCGGTCTTCGCCCTTTCCGCCGTCGGCCGCCCGGCTGTGCCCCACATGGTGGAACTGCTCAACGAGAGCGACTGGTGGCTCCGCGCCGCGGCAGCCGATGTGCTCGGCGACTTGGGTACCACAGCGTCCGACCCTGTATCCCACCTCACCCGCGCCCTCGACGACGAGGCCGAATGGGTGCGGCGCAACGCGGTCGAGGCACTGGGCAATATCGGGCCGGCCGCGGCCGAATCCGCACCCGCCTTGAGCCGTCGCCTGCGAGATTCCGAGAGCTGGATCCGCCACAACGCGGCACTTGCGCTGGCCAAGATCGGGCCGGCGGCCGCCGAGGCTGTGCCCGCCCTGCGCAAAAACATCGACGACGAGGACTGCTACGCCCGCGCCAACGCCGCCGTGGCCCTAAAGCGCATCGGCGGGTAGCGCTTTGCCGATGCTCACTTATTACGAGGCCGCTCCGAGATTTTCTCGTTGACATGATTGCGCCCTTGCTGCGCCTTTTACTTTCTAGCCCTTCTCAGGAAAGTGCCCATGCCGACTGCATCGGCCCGACCAGCGTTTGACGACGCCCTCCGACACTACGCCGCAACACTCGGCTTCCCGTCCCTTTCGAGCTATATCATCTGGTGCCGCAAAAACGGCCTAGCGATCCAGCGCGACAAAACCGAAAACCAGCTCGCAATCGAGCGCCAACTCGCCGCCGACACCTTGCGGCCGGTCGCGCCACACCCCGGCCGCAGCCACACCCCGGGACGCGCCCGCCTCATCGACCGGGCCTTCCGCGGCGAAATCCCTCCAGATGAGACGTACCCGCTCAGCCGGAAGCTCGTCGCGCTCTTCGCCGCGACCGAAGATCCCAAGCGCCGTCAAGCTCTCTATCGCCTGCTCAAGCACATAGAGCGACGCGCCGACCTCCTCGGCCTCAAAACGGGATTCCTCAATCGGACGCGCGAAGAGGGCAACAACTACGAGGACGCCCTCGGTCAACTTGCCCGCCACTACGGCGATTGGCTCCGGCCCGTCGAGGAGTGGCGCACCGACCTCCTCAGCCCTCGGGCGCAGTTCCGCAGCCTCACTCGGCATCTGCTGGCCCGCTACGAGGTGCCGCCTTTTATGGACACCGCCTTCCTCCAAGGAGACCTTTCGACAGCGCACCACGAGCAGGAGTGGTTCAAGCACATCGGCATCGGCCAGAACATCCGCAAGGCCGACTTGCCGCTGCGGCTGACCAAGCGCATGGCGCACCTTTTTCCCGCCGCCAATCGGCACTGGCCGATTTCGCGCGCTCTGCGTTGGGCGCAATTCGCCGGCATGGGTGGACGCACATGTTGGGCCGTTTTATCCACGCGCCTGAAGGACTACCAGCGAGACGAGCCGTTCTGGGAGACAGTGATGCTCTTTTTTGCCAACCAACCCATGCTGGAACCCACCTACATCGGCCCAATTGTCGATTATATCCACTACCAGAAATTCGTGCCCCAGCAATTGCCCGGCCCCAACGGCCAGTTCATTGAGGGGCCGCCGGCTCAGCCCAACTTCTCGATGAAGGGCCGCAGCATCACCAAGCTGCTGCGCTTGGTTGACGAGTGGCACGGCGACCTCAACGCCGACGACTACGCCCTCGGCGAGGAAAATGCGTGGGAGGCGTCTGGCTTTCGCGGATTCGAGTGGGAGGAAGATGACGCATTCTCGGGCGAGCGCGTACGGTGGTCGATACGCGAGTTATGCACCGCGCTCGACCTGCTAGCCGAAGGGCGCGTCATGCACCACTGCGCCGCCTCGTATGCCCGGCACTGCTCGGAGGGCGAGCGGTCCGTGTGGTCGATGCAGCTAACCTACCCGGCCAAGCTGCCGCAGCGCATTCTGACCATTGCCCTCGACAACCACGAGAAGACCGTCATCGATTATCGGGGGAAGTACAACATGCACCCTCACGACAACAAGCGCACCGCCAAAAAGCATTGGCAGGATCGGCCCTATCTCTACTATCTGCGGCAAGCACCGCGCATCTTGCGCTTGTGGATGGAGCGCGAGGGGTTGCGGCACGACTAGCGAGGCGGCATGAAGGCCGAGGGCAAGCGCAGGAACTAGGAAGAAGGGTCGGCTACAAGGATCCTTTGAACAGGATCGCGCCCATGGTGGACAACCAGCTAGCTAGGACGATGCCGATGGTCCAGCGGAAATAGGTGCCGAGCTTGTCGTGGAAGTCGCGCACGGTCGCATCGTATTTATTGTGCAGATTGCGCTCTGACGCGTCGATCTTGTCATGCAGACCCCGATACGACGCGGCACTCTCGTCGCGCAACGTCTGAACCGACGTGTCAATCTTATCATGCAGCGTCTGAGCCGACGCATCCTGCTTCTCATGGAGCGTCTGAGCCGACGCGGCACTCTCATCGCGCAACGTCTGAGCCGACGTGTCGATCTTATCATGCAGACCCCGATACGAAGCGGCACTCTCGTCGCGAAGCGTCTGAACCGACGTGTCGATCTTATCATGCAGCGTCTGAGCCGACGCGTCGATCTTCTTATGCAGACCCCGATACGAAGCGGCACTCTCGTCGCGAAGCGTCTGAACCGACGTGTCAATCTTATCATGCAGCGTCTGAGCCGACGCATCCTGCTTCTCGTGGAGCGTCTGAGCCGAAGCGGCACTTTCGTCGCGCAACGTCTGAACCGACGTGTCGATCTTATCATGCAGACCCCGATACGAAGCGGCACTTTCGTCGCGCAACGTCTGAACCGACGTGTCGATCTTGTCATGCAGACCCCGATACGAAGCGGCACTCTCATCGCGAAGCGTCTGAACCGACGTGTCAATCTTATCATGCAGCGTCCGAACTGACGTGGCACTCTTATCGTGCAGCGTCTGAACCGACGCATCCTGCTTCTCATGCAGAACTTGAACCGACACATCCAGCTTCTCACTGACGGCTCGCACGTCGCTTTCAATCAACTCCAAGCGGCGGTTGATCTGCTGTAATACGTCGCGGGTGGTTATCTCAGATGTTTCAGGGGCCATCCCAGTATTGCTCCTTGATTAGGGTTAAAGTAGGCAACAGGAACAGATAAGCAAAATGCGAACCACCTTTTTTCTCTGACGGGATCGCTGTTGTGCAGCCCCTTTCTGTATCTAATGGCAGACAATGTGATCCCTGTCCTATACATACAGCCGACTCCCCCCTTGATAGCTGCCCGTCAGGCCCTATCTTGTTTGTCGCCATGACTGCAATTTTTCGCATAGGCGTCACCCGCGACTTTCTCAAGGCCGACGGCACCCTCGGCTTCGGCGATATTGGCCTCGACCTGCTCGACGAATCCCCAAAGGTCAAGTGGGAGTTTCTAGCGGAAAACACCGCCGAACTGCGGCCCGACCAGATCCGCGGCTACGACGCCCTGTTGGTTCTTGCCTCGATAGTTAGTACCGAGACCTTGCAAGGAGCAGATAAGCTGGCGCTCGTCGCTCGCTTCGGCGTCGGCTACGACAGCGTCGACGTCGCGGCTTGCAACGAGCAGGGCGTGCTCTTGACGATCACCCCCGACGGCGTGCGCCGGCCCGTGGCGGTCATGGCTCTGACGTACCTCCTCGCCCTCAGCCACAAGATGCTGGCCAAGGATCGCTTGGTGCGCGAAGGGCGTTGGAACGAGCGCCTCGACTATATGGGCATGGGCGTCACCGGCCGCACACTGGGGCTGGTCGGCCTAGGCAATATCGGCCGTGAGATCTGCACCTTAGCCAAGCCCTTCGGCATTCGCTGCATTGCCGCCGACCCTTTCGTCGCTCCTGCACAGGCACACGCCGCTGGTGCCGAACTGGTCGAGCTCGACCAGTTGCTGCAACGCGCAGACTACGTCTGCATCTGCTGCGCCCTCACCGAGGAGACCCATCACCTCATCGGCGAGCGCGAGCTCTCGCTGATGAAGGAAAGCGCCTACCTCATCAATGCGGCCCGGGGCCCCATCGTCGATCAGCAAGCACTCACCCGCGCCCTCCAACGAGGGCAGATCGCCGGTGCCGGCCTCGACGTCTTTGAAACAGAGCCTGTATCCCGGGACGAGCCGGTGCTGGCACTCACCGACCAGACCATCGTCGCCCCGCACGGGCTTTGCTGGACCGACGAGTGCTTCCGCCTCATCGGCCGCAGCGCCTGCCGCAGCATCCTATCGGTCGCCTCCGGTCGCTTGCCCGAATACACGGTCAACCCCCAAGCTGCCGAGCACCCCCGTCTTAAAGAAAAACTGAACCGCTATCGAGCTATCGGATGAAACCCAACAAAGTCAAGCGCACCCTCAAAGAAGGCGGCACGGTCATTGGCACCATGACCTTCGAGTTTTGCACCCCGGGCATTGCCCGCCTCTCTGCCGAGGCTGGTGCCGAATTCATCATGTACGACATGGAGCACACCGGCTGGAGCGTCGAGACGGTGCGCGACCTGATTGCCACTACCAACGCCGACCACATCGAGCCTCTTGTGCGAGTACCGGCGACCCAATATCACTTCATCGCCCGCGTCCTCGATGTCGGGGCCCGCGGCGTCATGGTGCCGATGGTCAGCGACGCGCAGCAAGCCGAGGTCATCGTGCAGTCGGGCAAGTACCCGCCCATTGGCCAGCGCGGCGCAGCTTTTCAAATCGCCCACGACCACTTCGCCCAAGGCTCTATCGTCGGCAAGATCGAACACGCCAATACCGAGGGCCTGCTAATCGCTCAGATCGAAAATCGCCCCGGGCTCGAAAACGTCGATCGCATCGCCGCCGTAGAAGGGATTGATGTACTGTGGATAGGGGGTTTCGACTTGAGCAACTTCTTGGGAATTCCCGGGCAGTTTGACCACCCCGAATTCACCGCCGCCCTTGAGCGCGTAGTTGCTGCCTGCGAGCACCACGGCAAGGCCGCGGGTTACTTGGTCAATACCATCGAGGAAGGAACTGAGATGCTGGGCCGAGGCTTTCGCTGCATAGCTTATGGCGGCGATTTGTGGCTCTACCGCCGCGCCTTGGCCCAAGGCATTGAAGGGCTGCGGACGAGCGTCTGGCCGCGCTAAAATAAAAAGGCCCGCCGGGCAAGGGCGGGCCACATCGTTAGTCCACCAGCAGAGTCGCTGGCCTACTCGCCCTCCAACGCCCGCCGCATCGCATCGCCTTGGTCGCGCCAATACCCGTATAGCACCGCTATATCCGTGCCGACGCAGAAGTGCCGCACCCCCATGTCGAGATAGCGCTTGGCGTCGTCGGCTGTGTTGATCTCGGCGCGCGGATGTACGCCCATTTCCAAGGCCGTCTTAAATACCTTTTCTTCGGCTGCGGCAATTTCTGGCGCACCGCGCTGGCCGGCCTTGCCGACGCTCATGGAGTAATCGGCCCCTCCCCACTGGACCATCTCGACCCCTTCTATCGAGAGCATGGCCTCTAAGTCGGCGACGGCACTGTTCTTTTCGATCATCAAAACCACGACCACGTCGCGCAGAGCTTGGACGTACTCTGGGGTGCCGCCATAGGCCATATAGGCGAAACGCCGCATGGCTACCCCATAGGTGCCTTCGTCCCCGGGCGCGTCGGCGCGTACGCAGCGCACACAGGCCCGCGCGTCGTCCGGGTCGCGCACGTCGGCAAAGAGCACGCTGCCGAAGCCCGACCCGATGGCCCGTTGGGCCACATAAGCGCGGTTTTCGGCATCGACCTTGATCATCATTCCCAAATCCCATAGCTCGGCGGCTCGGGCGAGGTTGTCCAAGTCGTGCAGGTCAAAGGGGGCGTACTCGGCGACAAATTCCACGTAGTCGTACGCGCCGGTATGCCCTAGGGCCTCGACGACCGAAGGCCAAGTGGTGTGGATGTGGGTGGCGAGCGTTGGCTCGCCGGCGTTGAGCTTTTCGCGCAGCTTGTTGGGTCTCATGGTTCCTTTCCTTTTAGGTCTGTACCTCATCGCGGTCGGTGGCTGGCGGCGGCGCGACCGAAAGTGCCGACACCTCGGCACGCATCTCGGCCGATAGGGCAAAGTCGAGCGCGGCGAGCGACGGCTTTAGCTGGTCTAGGTCGCGGCCGCCGATAATCGGCGCGGTCACATCTGTGTGCCCCATGACCCAAGCGACGGCCAAAGTCGCCGGATGCACGCCCTTGTCGCCGGCATAGCGCACGAAGCACTCGGCGACTTCGTAGAACACGGGGTTGGCGTAGCGCTTGATGTAGTTGTCCTGCTGCAAGAGACGACCCTGTTCGGGCCACTTGTCAATCCCGTACTTGCCGGTCAGCAAGCCGCCGCCTAGGGGGCTATAGGTGATCACGCCCAAGCCTTCTGAGCGAGCCAGCGGCAGGATTTCTACCTCCACTTGCCGCTTGGCCAAGTTGTACATGGGCTGAATGCACGCAAACTGCGCCAGCCCCTCGCGGGCGCAGAGGCCGAGGGCCTTGGCAATCTGCCAAGCGGCCCAGTTGCTCGCGGCCGGGTAGAGGATTTTGCCGCCGCGCACTAGGTCGTCGAGCGCGGCGAGGGTTTCTTCCATCGGCGTATCTTCGTCGAAGTTGTGGACGAAGTAGAGGTCGAGGCGGTCCGTCTGCAACCGCCTGAGACTGGCCTCTACGGCCTGCACAATATGCCGCCGCGACAAGCCCCGGTCGTTGGGGCCATCGCCCATTGGGCCGCAGACTTTTGAAGTGATGACCAACTCGTCGCGCTCGCCTTGGATCAACCGGCCCAAGATCTCCTCGGAACGCCCGCTGGAATAGACATTGGCCGTGTCGAAGAAATTGATCCCCAACTCGCGGCAGTAGCGGTACATCTGCCCGGAGGTTGCCTCGTCCGCATCGCCGCCAAAGGCCATAGTGCCGTAGCACAGGGCAGACACTTTGACGCCCGTGCGGCCTAGGGTATTGTACTGCATCTTCTATTTTCCCCAGTAGTAGAATTCCGTGCGGCAGGGCAAGCTAAGAAAGAGGGGAGCTACTATCAAGAGGCGTCATTGGCCGCTACACACCGCTAGGCTATATTAAGCATCTCACCGCATTGCAGGAGTGATTCAACCCCAATGGACGCACCCCGCCAACGCCTGCTCTACCTGCAGGCGCGCACCCCTAGCGTCATGTCCAACATCATCGGCCTAACGCTCATCGAGCCGGTCGCGGGCTTCGTGCCCGAAATTCGCGCCGAATCAGCACCCGATTGGCCCTACGAAACCGTACACGACGCCGTAGTTGATGGCTGGCAAATCGTCCAATTCCCTCACTTACAGGCCCCGTTCGACGACAGGGAGTTGGACGTGATAGGCTATGAGTTCATCCTACAGAAAATGGAGGTTATCGCCGATGGATAAGCATCTGCTCAGCGACGCCGAAGTGGCCCGTTTCCTCGTCTCCGGCTACCACCTCGTCGAGCCAGAGTTGCCCGCCGGGCTCGACGAGTCCATCGCCGCCCAACTCGACGCTTTGGACTACAACCCCGGCGACGCCATCCCCGAAGCCGTGCCCCAACTCTGGCAAGTGCTCGACCATCCGGCCGTCACCGGCGCGCTCGTCAGCCTGCTCGGCCCGGACTACGAGGTGCAGTCGCATCGCCACTGGCACTGCAAGCAGCCAAACTCCCCGCACATGAGCTGGCACCAAGACGGCCTCAACAACCGCGACGTACTGCTCAACCGCTTCTTGGGGCTGTACTACCCGACCGACGTCACGCCCGACATGGGGCCGACGATCATCGTCCCCGGCACCCAGTTCCGCAACGCGCCAACGGACCGCATGGCCACGTACACCAACATCCGCGGCCAAGTGCCGCTCGTGGTCAAGGCCGGTACCGTGGCCTTCACGCACTACGACCTGTGGCACGGCACGGCCGCCAACCGCTCGCCGCACAAGCGCCACATGATCAAGTTCCTCTTCCGCCGCACTCGGGACAACACAGCACCCACTTGGAACCACGACCCCCAGGCGGCCAACAAGCCCACCGACTGGAACGAGCGCGACCGAGCCGAGGACGCCACCAACATCCTCAACTTCACCAATCCCTTGGGCGTCTCCCAGAGCGACCACTACAAGGAGCGAGCCATCCGCCGCCAGAACTGGAACTACCTCATGGGCCTGTCGGCCTAATCCCAACCCCTAGCAAAGAAAGCATACCATGACCGTCCAAGTCGCCCGCGTTGAAGAGCGTTTCAAATGCCCTGGTCCCCAGCCCAACGGCCTACAAGCCGCGCCCGACGGCCTCTGGTGCATCGACCAAGTTGACCTCAAGGTCTATAAATTCGACTACGAAAGCGGCGAGACCCTCTTTGAGGCTCAGACCGACACCGCGCACTCCAGCGGCATTACCCTCGGCGGCGGCTCTATGTGGATTGCCTCGACCTTTGAGCTTAAAATCGCCCGCCTCGACCCGGCTACAGGCCAGACCATCGCCAAGCTGGATTCGCCCGGCAATGGCGTCGTCGCTTGGGTCGCCGACCAGCAGAATGGCCGCGTCACTGGGGCCCACGGCTTAGAGTGGAAAGACGGCAAGGTGTACGTGGCCTCGCCGCCTTCGCAATTCGTCCATGTGATGGATGCCAGCACCTGGGAAGAAGTCCACTCCTTCCGCGTCCCCGGCCTCCGGGTCCACGGCCTAGCCTGGGCCGACGACGGCACCCTCTGGGTCGCCGACACCTCGGCCGGCACCGTCAACCGCCTCGATCCCCAAGACGGGCGCATCTGGGAGGTCGTCCGCGTCGAGGCTCCCACCGAAGTCCACGGGCTAACCATCCACGAGGACGTGCTCTGGTACTGCGACGCCGCCACGCGCGCGATCGGCCAACTCCACCTATAAGAAAGGGGCTCCATTGAAGATCACCGATGTCAAAACCGCCGAAGTGCGCGTACAGGCCAACGGCCAACCCCGCTATCTCTACCACTACGTCCGCATCCACGCGGACGAGGGCATCTACGGCACCGGCGAGGCCAGCCACGTCGATGGCGGCTGGCGCGGCTCCACCCAGTCCATGGCCGCCCAGCTCATCGGCAAGGACCCGCGCGATGTCGATGCGCTCTTTGAAGGTATCCGTCGCAGCTACATCTTCCGCGGCGGCATGTCGGGCCTGGCGATTTCGGCACTGACCGGCCTCGAGGTCGCGCTTTGGGATTTGGCAGGTAAGGCCCAAGGCACACCCGTTTACCGGCTCTTGGGCGGCAAATTCCGCGACCGGGTGCGGCTCTACGTCGATAGTGCCCATTCGGATTACAAAAGGCGCGCCGAGGACGCACGCGCCAAAGGCTTCAACGCGATTAAGTTCGACCTCGACGACCCGGGCCACCCCGAAAAGCTCGATCCTTGGAACTGGTCGGTCACCCCGGCCGAGTTAGCGGATCTGGTTGACCAAGCCCACCAGATCCGCGAGGCGGTTGGCCCCCAGATGGACTTGGCCATTGACCTGCACGGTCGCTACGACGCCACCGCCGGGATGAAGTTCGCCCACGCGCTCGAGGGCCTGAATCTGATGTGGCTCGAAGAGCCGGTGCCGCCCGAGAATATCGACGCCCTCAAGCGCATCACCGACTCGACCCGCACCCCGATCTGCGCCGGCGAGAACGCCTATTTGCGCTACGGCTTCCGCGACATGCTCGAACAGCAAGCGGTCGATATCATCATGCCCGACATTTCCAAGTGCGGCGGCCTATCCGAGTGTCGCAAAATTGCCAACATGGCCGAGACCTACTACATCCCCTTTGCCCCGCACAACAATTCCAGCGCCTTGAGCACCGTGGCCGACGCCCACGTCTGCGCCAGTGTGCCCAATTTTCTCGCCTTGGAGTTCCATCGCTACGACGACCCGACTTGGAGCGAGGTAGTCCTCTCCGACGAGCCGGTGATTCAGGAGGGGCACATAGTGCTGAGCGAAAAGCCGGGGCTGGGGGTGGAGCTAAACGAGGCGTTTTTGCAGAGTATGCTAGAGGACGGAGAGCCGCTCTGGCAGTAGGAGGAGGAAAGATGAAAACCCCGACCGTTAAGTTCCTGAAGAGTAACGAACTAAAAGAAAGGACCTTGCCATGGGAGCAACGCACGTCACCGTAACGATTCGCAACCCGGCCGCGCCAGACCGCGCTTGGGAAGGGCTTTTTCTGGCCGTCCGCCTCAAACGATTTGTAGAACGAGGTCGAGCAGTTTCTCGATAAGAGAGCTAACGAATCAGTCCCCGATGATGCAGGCAATGCGACCGTTCTCATCAACTACGCGGATTGGTTCCTGAGTTCGAGGTCATGGCCCACAACGGGCTTCAAACTTGGCTGTGTTCTCAGACTTATACCGTTTATACCGTCCTTCGCTTAGCCGCTTAGTCGAACTCCAAACGCGCTTATTAGGAGGAAATCCAGCTTATTAGGAGGAAATCCACCATGACCCAACGCAAAGCACACAACCCCGCTTGGCCCTGGACCGAGAAATTCCGCATCTCGCAGGCCGTGCAGATAGGCGATACAATCTATGTCTCCGGCCAAGGCCCCCTCGACCCGGAGGGGCACCTCGTCGGCCGCGGCGACATGGCCGCCCAGTCGCGCCAAGTCTTTGCCAACATCCGCGCCGTACTTGCCGAAGCCGGGGCGACCATGGACGACATAGTCAAAATCACCTCGTTTATCACCGACACCCGCCTCTATCCTGAGTACTCGGCCGCCCGCGCCGAAGCCTTTCCCAACCACATCCCCGCCAGTTCCACCGTGACGGTCGCCGACTTAGTGCTGCCCGGTATGCTCGTCGAGGTCGAGGCCATTGCCGTGCTCGGCTGCCGTGCCGAGCTGGCATAATCGAAATGCGCTCTCACGAGCAGATATAGACGACCATCCTCTCATGGCGCAATGGATTGCCGCCTTTTCAGAGAATTCGGCCAATCGCTATGCAGTTTGGGTCAGGGACGCGAAAGTAGTGGAGAATCGCGCCGTGCCTACAGTAGAATCCCGGCCACGCAGGCCGTCATAAAACAGGCCAAAGTGCCGCCGAGCATGGCGCGGAAACCCAAACGCGCCAAATCGCCGCGCCGCTCAGGGGCAATGCCGCCGATGCCGCCGATCTGGATGCCAATACTGCCTAAGTTGGCGAAACCGCACAGGGCATAAGTCAAAATAACCACCGAGCGCGGACTCATATCTACGCCCGAGCCGGGCTGGATCCACTGGCTCAATTGGACGTACGAGACAAATTCGTTGGCCACCATTTTCTTGCCCAACAACTCGCCGGCCGCCAAACAATCCCCGGCCTCAATGCCCATTGACCAAGCAAAGGGTGCAAAGAGGTAGCCCAGCACCGCGGACAAAGACCACTCCAAGCCCTCCATACCGAGGATGTAGCCCACGCCCCGGCCCAATAAGCCCAGCGACCCGTCCAGCAGGGCGATCAACCCCAAGGCGGCAATGAGCATGGCACCCACGTTCAGGGCCAGCCGCAAACCGTCCAAGGTGCCGTTGGCCGCGGCTTCCACCACATTGGTGGCCGTGCGCTCCACCTCGAGGGCTACCTGCCCCAAGGTCTTGGATGCCTCCACTTCTGGCTGCATCACCTTGGCCACCATCAGCGCGGCCGGGGCCGAAATCACCGAGGCGGCCACCAAGTGACCGGCGTCGATCCCCAAGCCCACGAAGGCCGCCAATACGCCCCCGGCAATGGTGGCAAAGCCGCCCACCATCAAGGCCATCAACTCCGACCGGGTCATGCTGGCCACGTATGGGCGCACTACCAGCGGGGCCTCGGTCTGGCCGACGAAGACATTGGCCGCCGCGGCCAAGCTCTCCGCGCCCGAGGTGTGCAGGGTGCGTCGCATGACCCAAGCGAAGGCCGCCACCACGTACTGGACCAAGCCCAAGTGGTAGAGCACACTCATCAGGGCGGAAAAAAAAATAATGGTCGGCAGCACCTTAAAAGCGAAAAAATGCTCGCCGAAATCAGTGCCAAAAACAAATTCGGACCCGGCATCGACATAGTTGAACAAGGCGGTAAAGAGAGTGCCGATATGGCCGAAAAACGCCTCGCCGAACTGCGTCTTGAGAATGAGCAGCGCCAAGGTGAATTGAAGCCCTAGTCCCCCCAACAGGATCCGTTGATCCACCTTGCGCCGGTCGGTGCTCAAGGCTAAGGCCAAGGCGACCATGATCAAAAGTCCAAACAGGCTGATTAGTCGTTCCATCTGCTCCCACTTGTAGCTGCCGACCTCTTCCTACGAAGAAGGGGCACCTTGCACCGCTCAATAGGTGTAGCGCAAGCCGACCTGCACCTCGCGCGGATCGCCCAAGCCCGACTGCACTGTGCCGTCAAAATTGAACAGCAAACCGGCGCTGGAGGGATCGCGGAAGTTATCCGCGTTGAACAGGTTGAAGACCTCGACGAGGACCTCCAATTGGCCGTTGCCCAAAGGAATGGGCCGCGACAGGCGCACGTCATAAGAGAAAAATGCGTTGTCCTTGCGCAGGGTGTTGCGTTCGATAATGGAGCCGTTGCCGCATATCCGGTCGGAGGCGGCCCCCCACGGGTTAGTTGAGGGCTCGCCCGAGCCCCGGTTGGCTGCGCCGCAGGATTCGGAGGTCGGCTGCGCCGAATAGTAACTCACGCGCTGGTTGAGGAAGACCGCGCCGGGCAACTCGGCCAAGGCCCACCCGTTGAAGCGGTGGCGCTGGTCGCGGTCCGAGTAGCCCCACTCGCGCTCCAACTGAGTTGGATCAACATAGCGGAAAGTGAAGGGATCGCGCTCGTTGTCGTCGTCGGACCGATCCCACGACAAGGTATAGTTGAGCTGGAACTGCAAGTTCTCTTGCACCATCTGCCGCAACCCAAGGCTGAGGCCGTGGTAGCGCGACTTGGCCGTGCTCTCGACCACGGTCAAGTTGTTTATGCCGTTGCTGCCGTCCGCGCCCAAGCCCGTTGACCACGGGGAGCCGAAGACCGCGTCGTTGCGGTTGACAAAGCGCGTCAGGTGGTCGGTGCGGGAATAGGTGTAACCGAAAGATCCCACCA
This sequence comes from uncultured Latescibacterota bacterium, assembly GCA_958295495.1. Classification (GTDB taxonomy): domain Bacteria; phylum Latescibacterota; class UBA2968; order UBA8231; family UBA8231. The sequence continues at coordinate 1,979,025 of OY282352.1, read as the reverse complement.
AACCCCACGGATGCAGCTCGCGTTCAATACCCACGTTGGTACTGAGGGTACGTGGGTTCTCGAAATTTTGGTCGAAGACCGTAATATCGGGCCGGAAGGGATCGCCTTGGGACGCGGGCAACAACTCGCCGTAGGGCGGCGGCGGTCCCAAATCGAGCGTTAGGGCACTGGAGCGGAAAATGGACTGGCCGCGCGAGCCGTTGGTCGAGCGCGTACCGGCCACGTTCAGGCCCGGGATGCGGGCGTAGTAAATCCCGGCACTGCCGCGCAACAAGGTCTTGTTGTCGCCCTGTACATCGTAGGCCACCCCTAGCCGCGGCTGGAACATATCCCAGTCCGAGGGAATTTTGCCGTTGGAGGGAAATTTGTACGTGCCGGTTTCGTTGGTCGCCGTTTGGCCAATGAAATCGGCGAAGAACACCTCGGCCGGATCGGTGAGTACCTCGGGCTGGATCTGGGCCTCCCAGCGCAGACCGTAATTGAGCGTTAGCTCGTCCGAGGGCTTCCAACTGTCCTGCACGAACAGGGCCAACTCGTGCTGCGGGATACTTTGCGTACCCGCCTCTTCCACCGTCAGGCCGCCGACGCCGGCCCGCTGCAAATAGAACAAGACGGGGCCAGTGATGTCCGTCCCCTCAGGGCAGGCCCCGTCCATGCTAGCAGTGCCGTCAGAGCACTCGACATAGCCGTTGCCCTGCTCGACGAACTCGAGGAAGCCCTCTACCGAATTGAAGATGTAGCGGCCATTGGCAAAGCCGATGAAGGTCTGTGTAGATTCGACCCGGTTCCACTCGACACCGGCTTTGATCAAGTGATCCCCCTTGCTCACGGAAACATTGTCGAGTACCTGAATGCGGCTATCGTAGTACTTAACCGGAATGAAGAAGGGCATGCCAAAGCGATAGCCCTTGTCAAAATCCATGCCCGTATCGGGGAAAGGCCGGCCGGTTTTGGGGTTGTCCGGCCCGCGGTAGGGACGCGGCCTATCCTCGCGGGCGATCTGGAAGCGGAACTCGTTGGTCGCGGTGGCGGACAGCACCGATAGCAAACTGCCGTTGAAGGCATGGGACCAATCCCGTTCGACCGCGTTGGCACTGCGGGCCCACGAATCGACGTCGAACGTTCCGTTTTTCTGTTCCGACCAAGTGTAGTTGTATTTGAAGGTGGCATAGTGCGTCTCCGACAGGTAGTAGTCGGCCTTGGCGAGAAAAGCGCGGGCGTCGTTGGTGCGGTCGATGGCCCCGTAGTCTCCGGCCAAGGCCCCGCTGAACTCCCCGTCCATGAACTCGCGCAAGCCAGCGTCCATGCGCCCGATATCGTCCTGCTTGGTGTCTTCAAAAACCTGCTGGTCGTACGCGGTAAAGAAGAAGGCTTTGTCCGCGATTAGGGGACCGCCCAAGGTGAAGCCGAACTGCACTTGACTGAAATCAGGATCGCGTTCCATCCCTTGGTGCCGGGCCGTCCCAGACAAGGCGTCGTGCTTGCCGAAAAAATGCACGGATCCGTGCAGGTCATTGGTGCCCGACTTGGTGATGACATTGACAAACCCGCCGCTAGAGCGGCCAAATTCGGCGTTGGCTCCTTGGGGCACCACGACGATTTCCTCCACCGCGTCCAAATTGAAGGTAAAGGCCGGGCGCTGACCGCCGCGTTGTTCGCCGAAGAAGGGGTTGTTGAAATCGGCCCCATCCACCGAGATGTTGTTGTGAATGCCGCGCTGGCCGGCAATGGTCAGTTCGTCGCCATCGGGCCCCTGCACAATGGCCACGCCCGGGGTCAACAAGGTCAGGTCGAGGAAATTGCGCCCGTTGTTGGGCAAGTCCTGCACGGCTTCTTCAGGCAGGCGCGTGGCCGGCTCGCTCTGGGTGATGTCCACCGTGGGTGCTGTCGCCTCAACGACCAGCTCCTCCAACTGCGGCACCATTTTGACGATCAGCTCCACGGTCTCGCCGACCCGCACCTGCACCCCGGTCTGCCGCATTTCGCTATGCCCAGCCGCCTGCACCGTTACCTCGTAGTGCCCCAAGGGCAGCAAGGTCGCCGTGAACAGCCCCAACTCAGACGAATTGAGCGTGCGCTCGTAGTTAGTCCGCGTCTCTTTGATCGAGATCGTGGCGTTGCCAATGGGATGGCTGAACTGGTCCCACACCAAGCCGCGGATGACGCCGGTGGTCGCTTGGGACTGGGCCCAAGCGGATTCGCCCAACAGGACGGCACCCAGCAGCGCGGGAAGAAAAAATAAAACGCGAACTCTGTTTGTCGGCATAAATGATCTCCTGAAAGCTATTGGTCCATTCCACGGCTCCCCTGCATAGGGAGACGCTCCGTACCGAGCAGCCTAAGCTCGTGGTCAAAGACCTCTCTTGTGAACTCGTTCCACCTCTCGTCAGTATTGAGCGCGTGATGCAGGTCGAAACCCTCGATGCTCATGTCGTCCAATTCTGCTCGCATGGCCGACGTTGCGACGCCAAGTAGGGCGATGTTGGCAACCCGTGCTCGAGTTTCATCGAAGCTCGTCGCAAGCCAACAGCCCGTTGCGAACTAGCGCGGCTCCCGATAGACATCCGGCCCAGAGCCGCCGACCAGAATGTCCAGATCAACGCCCTTGTCGGCTTGGAGCACGTGCCGGACGTACAGCCCAGCATAGCCCCGTGTGACGACGGGCGCAGGCGGCGTCCACGCCCGGCGTCTTTTCTCCAACTCCTCATCGGACACGGCCATATTCAACGACCGCTTCTCCACATCTAACTCGATCAGGTCGCCTTCCTGCACTAATGCCAGCGGACCGCCCACCGCCGCTTCGGGTGCCACGTGCAGAATCACCGTGCCGTAGGCCGTGCCGCTCATCCGCCCGTCCGAGATGCAAACCATATCGCGCACCCCTTGCTGCAACAGCTTCTTGGGCAAGCCGAACTTTCCGGCTTCGGGCATGCCGGGAAACCCTTTTGGCCCAATGCCTTTCAAAACCAGTACGCAGTCTTTATCTACGTTGAGGGCGGGATCGTCGATCCGCGTTTTGTAGTCCTCTATGTCTTCAAAGACTACGGCGCGCCCGCAGTGCTTCATTCGCTCGGGCGAGGCGGCCGAGGGCTTGATAATGGCCCCGTCCGGGCAGAGGTTGCCCCGGAGTACGGCGATCCCGGCCGCTTCCTCGAGCGGCTCGTCGATGGAGGCGATGACCGCCCGGTTGTAGCATTGGGCCCCTGCCGTGTTCTCCCCGAGCGACCTGCCGGTCGCGGTCAAGGTATCCAGATGCAGATGCTCCTTCATCTCTTGGATCACGGCGGGCAAGCCCCCGGCGTAGAAAAAGTCCTCCATCAGGTACTCGCCCGCGGGCATTAGGTTGACCAAGTGCGGCATGCGGCTGCCCAAGCGATCGAAGTCGTCTAAGTCGAGCGCGACGCCGATCCGCCCGGCAATGGCCAACAGATGCACCACGAAATTGGTTGAGCCGCCCAGCGCGGCATTGACCTTGATGGCGTTTTCTACGGCTGGCCGCGTCAAAATGCGCGACATACACAGGCCCTCTCGGACCATCTCGACGATGCGATTGCCCGCCAGATGCCCCAAGCGCTTGCGCCGCGCATCCGGCCCGGGAATTGCCGCGCCGCTCGGCAGCGTCAGCCCGAGGGTCTCGACCATACAGGCCATCGTCGAGGCTGTGCCCATGGTCATGCAGTGCCCGTCTGAGCGCGAAATCCCGGCCTCGGCCTCTAGGTACTCCAAGCGCGAGATGCCCCCGGCCCGTAGCTCGGTCGTAAAGCGATAGACATCCGTGCCAGAGCCGATATTCTGATTGCGGAATTTGCCGTTGAGCATTGGCCCGCCCGTCACCGCGATGGTCGGCAAGTCAACGCTCGCCGCTCCCATCAGACAGGCTGGCGTGGTTTTGTCGCAGCCGGTCAGCAGCACCACCCCGTCGAGCGGGTTGGCGCGGATGCTTTCCTCCACGTCCATGCTCGCCAAGTTGCGGTAGAGCATGGTCGTCGGTTTCATCATGGTCTCGCCGAGCGAAGTGACCGGAAACTCGAGCGGAAAGCCCCCGGCCTCGTACACCCCGCGCTTGACCTGCTCGGCCAAAATCCGCAGATGGGCGTTGCAAGGGTTCAAGTCCGACCACGTGTTGCAGATCCCAATCACTGGCCGGCCATCGAACATCTGCTCAGGGTGTCCTTGGTTTTTGGCCCAGCCGCGGGACACGAAACCCTGATGCCACTCGTCGCCAAACCACGCCGCACTGCGGAGGGTTTTCTCGTCGTTCATTTTACACCGGCATCTCCCGCCGCGTGTGCGCTCGCCCCGCCCGGGCCGTTTCTTCTCTCCCCCCAGAGATCACTCGCGCCCCAGCGTCAATTTTCTCCGCGACCGTTGCGGGTGCGGCCCCGTCCAAAAAGGCCACGCCGTTTTGCCGACACGCGGCCTTGACCCGCTCGTGCGTCTCCTGCATCTGCTCGGGCCACGGCTGCGGCATCGTCCGATAACCCAGCGAAAGGCTCAAGTCGCCCGGGCCCATTTCGGCAAAGCCGATCCCGGGTACGGACAGGATTTCCTCGATGTGGGGCAGGGCCGCCACCGACTCGATCTTCAGCCCTAAAAGCAGCTCGCCCTCCGGGTTGAGCGGCCAAGGATCGGCCTTGGCCAGATACTCGTCGCGATTCACGCCCCACACGCCCGCACACACCCCCTCTGAGCCGACGCCGCGCGTGCCCCGGCCCAAGCCGGCACCGACGCCGATGGTGTTGACCGGATAGCGGCACGCCTCGACAAAGGCCCGGACGGCCGCGGCCGATTCGGCTTGGCAAAGTAGAATTCCGTGTGCGCCCCGACCCAAGATCTGCCGAAACTGCCAAGCGTTGTAGCGCACGATCTCCGCGGACCGGCCCTCGACCGGGGCCTCGACGATGATCGCCGGAGTCCGGTGCCCGCTGCGCGTCGGCCCGCCGGCGACCAAGCCGCGCAAGTACGCGTCTAGTCCGGCCATGTCGAACGAACCGTGTTCCATGCCGACATTGACGTAGTCGGCCCAAGTGCCGGCGTCCTCTTTGCCCTGCTCGTAGGTCAGCACATGTCCGGCGTGGGCACCTGTGTAGTAGATTGGCTGATCCTCGGCGAGGAGTTCGACAGCGCGGTTGGTTTTGCTCAATACTGGCATATTCTCTCCTTCAAGTCGCCCTACGTTAATCACTGCGTTCACACCCAACTCACCCGTACACCATCTGTATCAATGCCCGAATATACCCAATCGCATACGCCTTCCCGTACAACGTCCCGTACCCATGGGCAAAAGACGGCGTGTGGTCCATCATATACGGACCATTAAATCCATGGTCCCGATATACTTCCATCGCTCGCCGCATATCCACCTCCCCCTCGTCCACGAACACCTCGGTAAATCGCGGCAACTGCCCGCGTACATTGCGAAAATGCACCCAAGCGATCTTGCCCTTTGCAGCCATCTCGGCGATTGCGTCGTAGATCTTCTCTGGGCCTAGCAACTCGGTCATGCACCCTTGGCAAAAGAGCATACAATTGCTGTCGCTCGGCGCGATCTCGAAGAAGATCTTGCGGAACTGCTCTAGGGTTGAACAAATCTGCGCCACGCCCCCTAGCGGCTCGGGAATCGGCGGGTCGTCCGGGTGCAGGGCCATCCGCACCCCCGCCTTTTCGGCTGTGGGGATCGCCGCCGCTAAAAATCGCTCCATCCGCGCCCACATCTGCGCCTCATCTACCGGAGGCTCGTGCGGTGCGGGCCGGTTTTTAGCAAAAACTGCGTAGTTGAACGTACTGTATTGCGCACCGCCCCTACCCATATCCGCAGGGGTGCGAAAGTTGCCCATGGGTTTGAAGTTCCAGCCCACGCAGGGAATGCCGGCTTGGCCCACGCTCTTCAGCATCTTGCACCAGTGGCCTATCTTTTCGTCTATGTCCTCCTCGGCCAGGGTGATCTCCTCCCAAGCGGGCATGAAGATATTGTTCAGCCTCATGCCGTGCGCCTCAACCTTTTCCCGCGCCTGCACCAACGCATCGGTGCAGTCCTCGCCGGCCCTTAAATTCTGCGCCAGCGACGTATTCGCCGAGCCAGTACCGCCCCGACGCCCGGAGGGAGGTGCTCCCCCGCGCAACTCCAGATGGATCGAGTCCACCCCGATCGCGCGAAAAAAGCTCAGATGCTCGTCGTCGAGTTCGCCGATGGAAACTTGGTCTTGGATATACATCAGCCGCTTCTTTAGGCGACCGGCCGATCCCGCTGGTTCTGGCCGCCGTAGCGGAAGCCCGGCACGTTGTCGGCGCAATACGCTTCGCGAAACAGAGTCTGCCGCATCGGCGGCATCTGCTCGACGAGTGCGGCCGGCGGCGACCACGGGCTCCAGCGCGAGCCCACGCTATTGTAGAGGTTGAATATGCCCACCCGCTCGTTGTCAGTATTGGTCCACCGCGAGGTGCTGTGCGCTAGGGCCTCGGTAAAAAACAACACCGACCCCGCCGGGCACTGGTATGTTTCCCACACCGCCGAATGCGGATCCTGAATGGCGGCGGGCGCGGGGTATGCGGCCTTGTGGCTGCCGGTGGCTAAGAGCGTACCGCCCTGCCCCATTTTGACCGGTGCTAGTTCCCACACCACCCGCGTCAACCCGCTAAAGGACTTGCCGGGAATGCTCTGGTAGTGGTGCGAATCCACGGCAAAGCGAAAGAAACCGCTGCCGTTGTGCGGGTAGAAAACGCCTTCCCGCTCGGGGGTCGCCGCTGGATTGCGCAAGCCGCTGCCCTCCATCCGAAACCCGTAGCACTCGGCACTCGACAGCCCAGGAAACGCCAGAAACTCGTTGAGGAAGCCCACTACGACCGGATGATCGGTCAGCTTCTCCAGCGGCCCGGCCACAAAAGAACGCTCGTGTTCCGGCAGCGACTCCGAGCGGTTCTGCACGCGCGATGCGTACTCGCGCATGGCCTCAATCTCGTCGTCGGCCAATACCCCGGGCACCAAGAGCCACCCGCGGACATCGAAGAGGTATTTCTGCTCGTCGGTCAGCTCGACGACCGGCTCGCCATCGGCGTTTTTTTGCGGCAGGTCGCCTTCTTCCACCACCAACGGCTGCCCCAAATTCTTATCTACTACGTACGCTTCGCTCATGCTGCATTCCCCTTTTTATTTTGGATGGACGCCCCCTCGTCCGCTTTGGGAAACGGCTCGGGCGGCGTTTTACTTTTCGCGCATACCTCGTATTCGTCCGGCGGAAAATTCCGGCACGACGCGCCTTTGCGCAGCACCCACGGGAGGTTGCCCCAAGTGCGCGGCGAGCGGTCGGCTAGGGCCGGCGTGGTATAGACGCCGGCGATGCCAATCCGGCTCTGTGGACTCCGGTTGACCGGGCTGTAGTGCCACAAGCTGCTGTGCCAGCAGACTACGTCGCCGGGCGCCAACTCAATGTGCTCGACGCCGCGCTCGGCCTTTAAGGCCGCGACTCGCTCCCGCGGCAGCTCGCCGTGGATGCTGTCGGCGTAGAGCACATGCTCTACGATCTCGGTTTTGTGGCTTCCCGGAATAAACTGCAGGCAGCCGTTGTCGCGCCGCGCCGGGTCGAGAGCCATCCAGACGTTGAACGGCTCGGTCTCGCCATCGCGCCACAGCCCGTTGTCCTGATGCCAAGGCGTGGCCGCCCCGGTCTTGGCCGGCTTGACGAAGACGCTGCTGAACTTAAGCAGGATATCGTCGCCTAGGTAATACCGCGCCAGCGGTGCCAGCACCCCAGCGTGCGCCGTGTGCCAAATCAGCGGCGCGGTGTGGCACCAGCGGTTGAACTTGCGAAAGCGCTGCGCCCGCGCCTCGGGTGTATCGCCCATCGGGTCCATGGGGTCGGCGTCCGTGCGCACGTTCTGGGGCTCGGGCGCGTACAGGACGTTCTTGATCACCCCGCGCATCTCCGCCGCTTGGTCGGCCGTCGCGACCCCAAGTGCCGTGAAATAGCCCTTCTCTTCCCACGCTCGGGCTTGGGCTTGGGTGGGTCGCCAGCTTTTCATGCGTCCTCTATCTCAGTGCTCTTCAACTATTAGCGAGCTGAACTTCTCCTCGTCCCACATCGCGCCCCAACCCGGCCCATCTGGGGGCGCGATGTGCCCTTCTTCAATCAAGGGCGCATTGAGCAAACCCCAGCGCGCCCCGGTCTGCCGCAAGCTGTCGGCCGTTGCCCCGAAAAACTCGTAGAAATCCGTATTGTCGATGCAGCAGCCCAAATGCGCGTGGACCAGCCCATCCAATGCGCCGCCGCCGTTCAGTTCGATATTCGCTCCGTGCAACTCGGCCAGATGCGCCAGCTTCAGCACCTGCGTCGTCCCGTGCCGGGCATTGCCGCGCAGGCGATCGGTCGCCCCCTGGATCAGCCATTGTGCCGTCAAGTCGATGTCGTGCATCAGCATCTCGGTCCCCATCACCGGAATGGTCAACGCACGGCACAGCTCCTGATATTGATTCATCTTCTGCTCGTGCATCGGCTCTTCCAACCACACAAAATCCAGTTCCTCTAGCACACACCCCACCTCAATGGCCTCGCGCAAGTTGTATGAGCACACTGGGTCGGTGATCAAATCATAATCTGGCCCCACGGCGTCCCGCACGGCCCTGTAAATGGGGATATCGGCCTTTCCGCCTTTATACGTGTGAAACTTGTACGCGCCAATACCCATTTCCTTGCCGGTCTCTATGGCCTTGAGATACCCCTCTATATCCGCGTCCCCGCCGGTTAGATACGCGGGCAGCCGCGGCCGCACGCGCCCCACCAACGCATAGATCGGCAGCCGCGCGGCCTTGCCCAAAATGTCCCACAGACAGTTGTCAAACGCCCCAAACCAACCCGGGGGCTGGTACACCCACCGGGTTCCCTTGCAAAACTGCTGAAACAACGCCTCGCGCTCCCAAGGACTCCGCCCCACCGCGTGATACCGCACAATGTCGGCCTGATAGGGAGTCATCGACGTATCGCTGCGCCCCACAATCCCCTCGTCCGTATGCACCTCCAAAAAGCTCTGCCGCACCGGGCGCAATTCTTGATCGGGCCTTCCCCGATGCGTGTATTGTATCCGCCTCAGCCCCTCTACCCGTGCGATATTGTGCCCGACGCTCCCCTTGTGGCTTGGGTCTTCCAACACCAGCAATTTCACCGCAGTGATTTTCACGTTCGCCTCCTTTATCTGCAAATTTGAATACCTTATATTTCCCCCCGACGACTGTCAACCTCAGAGACCTATTGTGAAAATCGCTGCCATCGAAACCTTCGACCTCACCTGTCCCCTCGAGCACCCCTTTGGCTGGTCCCAAGGCTGGATCGACCAGCGCAGCACCGCGCTCGTCAAAGTCACCGCGGACGACGGCCTCGTCGGCTGGGGCGAAGGCGCGGCCGCCGACCTCATCAACGGCTTGCTCGCCCCGCTGCTCATCGGCCAAGACCCCATGGACCGCGCAGGTTTGTGGGAGCGCATGTTTCACGCGCTCTACAACGGCAACAACGCGGTCGGCCTAGCCGGCAGCGCCCTTTCCGCGCTCGACATCGCCCTCTGGGATCTCGCTGGCAAAGCCTGCGGCCTCCCGATCTGCGCCCTCCTCGGCGGCAAGGTCCGCAATAAAATCGCCGTCTATGCCACCGGCCTCTACTACGCCGAAGGCGAGTTTCTCGACCGCCTGCTCGACGAGGCGCGGAGTTATGTGGCCGCAGGCTTCAAGGGGATGAAGACCAAGGTCGGAGGGCTGTCCATCGCCGAGGATGTCGCACGCGTCAGGGCACTACGCGAGGCCATCGGCCCGGACATTCACCTCATGGTCGATGCCAACGAAGCCTACAACGCCACCACGGCGATTCGCATTGGCCAGAAGCTGGTTGAGCTGGATCTGGTGTGGTTTGAAGAGCCGGTCAACGCCCAAGACTTGGACGCCTATTTGGAAGTCAAAGCCGCGCTGCCCATGGCCATTGCCGGCGGCGAAAACCTGCGCACCCGCTACGAATTCAAGCCCTATCTGACGCGCCGCGCCTACGACATCGTCCAGCCCGACATCATGCACTGCGGCGGCATCACCGAGATGCAGCGGATATGCGCCATGGCCAACGCCTGCGGCATTCAGGTCAACCCCCATGTCTGGGGTTCGCCCGTTATGATTGCCGCCACTTTGCACCTTGCCGCTACCTTGCCGCCCTGCCCGCCAGCGCACAACGCCCAGCCCTATATGCAGGAGCCGGTGATGGAATTCGACCGCACGCCGAGTGCCATCCGCCAAGAGCTATGCGCGGTGCCATTTGACCAAGAGGACAGCTTTGTGCGCGTGCCAGCCGGGCCGGGGTTGGGGATTGAGGTGGACGAAGAGGTGGTCGAGAGGTTCAGGCAAGGTTAGGTTGGCGGAATTGGGAACTGGGCTTTACAGCACATCTGGAAGTCCGCATGGAGGAGCGGGGATTTTCGGAGGTCCAACTGCGGACGATGCTTGATAATGCCTCAAAACTGGTTCCTGCTCGCCGCCCGGGTCGCTGGCTTATTCATACTCGTCATGCGGGACATCCTTGGTTTGTGGTTGTTGAGCCAGACCTAGACGACAGAGCCTAATTGACTACGCTCAAGATGGCACACCTCTTGGGATTGAAGTCGTCTCACCCGGAATGGTAAGTATCGACGAAATACAGCGCGTCTTTGATCGTCTGGGTCTCGGCAGACTAGAACCTGCAGAACTGGAGCCGCTCAAAGCAGCGTAACGGTCCTTCTTGGGAGAGAACCAACAAGGCTTAGAGCAGCATTCTACGGATACCGCACGAAGCTGGATCTCGGATAACAAGTCCGCACCGCTGAACCAAGCACTCTAACATTCTGAGTAGCGGTGAAGAACTTAGGGGCCTCTTGGCGACCGTGAGCAACCGGACTAAACATCGATCACCAAGGATGGCCCTCGCCTCTATCACCCTGCTGCTGTGGGGCACCCTGCCCTTGGTACTCAAGCTGCTGTTGCAATCGCTGGACCCCTTTACCGTTACTTGGTACCGCTTCCTGCTCGCGGGGGCCATGCTGGTCCCCGTCATTCACTTTCGCTACGGCCTTGCTTCTCCTTTTCGGATTCGCGGCGCGGCCTTGGCTCTGGCGGTGGTTTGCGTCCTCGGCCTCGGCGGCAACTACCTGACTTATCTGATGGGGCTAGGCCGCATCTCGCCCGGCTCGGCCCAGATCGTGATGCAGTTTTCGCCAATAATTGTGCTCTTGGGCGGGCTGATCCTCTTCAAAGAATCCTTTAGCCGTTTGCAGTGGATCGGCCTCGGCGTACTGATCTTGGGGATGGGGCTATTTTTTAATCAGCGCTTCGCCGAACTGCTCTCTTTGGTAGAAAACTACGGCCGCGGCGTTTGGCTCGTCTTTACCTCGGCCATTCTCTGGGGGGTTTTCATGCTGGCGCAAAAACCCCTGCTGCGGCACCTACCCTCAACCTCGATCATGGCCTTGGTCTATTGGTTTGGCATGCTGCTCTTTCTGCCCCTCGCCCAGCCGAGCCGCATATTCGACCTGCCGGCTATCCCCTTTTTTCTCTTGGCCTGCTCGGTCGTCTTCACCCTCGTCTCCTATCTCAGCTTCGCCGAATCGCTCAAGCGGATGGAGGCTTCGCGCATGGGCGCGCTGGTCTCGCTGACGCCTCTGGTCACTTTGGCCGTGATGGGCCTGTTCGCCCTTTTCGACCCCGACCTAGTCCCCATGGAACCCCTCAACAAACCCGCCATCGGTGGTACCATACTGGTGGTCATCGGATCGATGTGTAGTACCCTAGGCAGGAGTGCCTCCTAACGGCCTAAAGCAGAGCGAGAAATCGTCCCATCACTCGCAGAGAACCCTAAGGAGCCAATTCTATGGTATTCTCAAGAAGCATTCAGGCGGCTTTGGCTGTGGCCCTTCTATTCGCACAGGGCGAACCTGCCGAAGGAACTCCTGAAAGCAGGGCTGCGGCACTGGTCTTGCTGATCTCCCCGTCGGTGCGCGTCAACGGGATGGGGCAGGCGGGCGTCGCTCTCCCAGACGAGCCGGCCGGTTACTACAACCCTGGTGCAGCAGCCCTGTCGGCTTCTGCACACACGCTGCAAAGCCGCTTCTACCTGAGTGAGATGCGGTGGCTTCCAAAGTTGGCAGATGATCGGAGCTACAATTACTTTGCCGCCCAAGCCGCAACCTCTCTTGGGAGAGAACCAACAAGGCTTACGGCGGCATTCTACGGATACCGCACGAAGCTGAATTTCGGAGAACAAGTCCGCACCGATGGACGGGGCAATCTCCTAGGTACTTTCACCAGCGCAGAGTCATCTAACAATATCGGCGTCAGCCTAGCACTGAGGTCCGTCGTGGACATAGGCGTCGGTGCTACAACCAAGTGGATTTCGTCCGACCTTGCTGTAGTTGGGGCCGGTCTTGAACGTGGCAGAGGGGAAGGAGCCGCCCGAGCATGCGACTTCGGTCTCATAGCGGTAGTACCGGTGGTCGGAGTCTTGGAGCACCTCACCGGAAGGGAGCTTACCCTGAATCAACACCTCCGGCCAAAGCTCGACGTCGGGGTCGGCGTCACATGGCAGAACCGTGGGGGTGAAATCATTGCCCCTATCCCTGGGAACCAAGCGGATCCTCTACCGGCGAATAGGCGGCACGGATGGTCGGGCAGTTTGGGGGTGGACTGGAACTCTGACTCCTTCAACTTCGCTATCGGCAGAGTGACATTTTCCAAGGAGACGTACCGTCCCCAAGTAGATGGTGCCCATATCACGAGCTTCGCTGAGGACGACAAGAGCGGTGTTGAGGCTTCGATTCTGGAAACGGTCGCGATTCGGCGAGGAACGTACGACGACTTTGATGGCGGGATCCACTTGAAAACCTTGGGATGGACCGTCAAGTCCGATGGTCTCTTCAAGATTATTGCCCACTTTCTAGACATTCAGTTCCTTGCTAGACACCTGTCAATTAGTTGGTCCCGGTTCGGCAACGGAAGTTCGTCATCGTCATCACTGCTTGACGATCACAGCCACTCCTTTATCGGAATCGGACTGTCGTTTTGAGTAGCGAATTCTCTAGTCGCGCCAATTGATTAGCTTCCAACCCAAGGGCATCGCAAAGAGACCGCTTTACCGAGCCTTCAGGCTCGACAACACCAATGAACTTTCGCATCCAAGAAGAAAGCCTCGACGTCCTGCCCGAATACGGCCGGGTGCCCATCTCCCTCGAAGTAAAAAGCCGCTTTCGAGTCGAACTCGTCGCCAATGGCTTGGGGGGAATTCGGCTGATCGAAGAACCCGTCGATCCGCCCTACAGCAAAAACTACGACCACCCCGGCGGCCCCGAACGCTGGACCCGGAGAACGTGGGACCTCTCGCGGTGGATTATCGTCGCTGCTTACAGGGAGCAAGAGCGCATCGGCGGGGCCATTGTCGCCTTTCATGGCGAGGGCTTAGACTACTGCGAAGGGCGCGAAGACTTAGCCGGCCTCTGGGACATCCGCGTGCGGCCCGAGTATCAAGGACGAGGCGTGGGCAGGGCGCTCTTCCAACGCGCCGAGACCTGCGCCAAGAAGCGGGGCTGCACCCAGCTCAAGATCGAGACCCAAAACATCAATGTCCCCGCCTGCCGCTTCTACGCCCGCGTGGGTGCCAAGCTCGGTCAAGTCCACCTCTACGCCTACCATACCGAGAGTCTAGACGAGGTGCAACTGACTTGGTACAAGGGGCTGTAGCCGCCACAGACGCTGGCGGTCAAAATTTGTTTCCAAGCGCATTGGGTCTTTTTCGGTAACTTGCTCTGCACCAACCCAAGTCGCGGACGAAGAACCCTTTGAGTATAATTCAGGTTTATACCGAGGATAGCCAAGTATGACAGATCTTTTCGAGAGAGTGCGCGAAGACTTCCCGCGAGCGCGGACCATGGCGTATTTCGACAACGCCTCGTCACATCCGATCAGCGTGCATTCGGCGGCGGCCCTGCACCGGTACGTCGATTGGGTCGCGCACGAGGTGGGGGAGCCGTGGTGGCCGGCCTGGGCACCGCCGAGAGACCAAGCCAACACCCTATTTGCCCGGCTCATCAACGCCGACCCCGGAGAAATTGCCTTTGCGCGCAGCACGGTGGAATCGGAGAGCAATATCCTCAATGGCTTGAGGGATCATCTGGCGGGCGGCAATGTGGTGACGTCGGACCTGACCTTCAACTCCTGCATGTACAACTACAAATTTCGCGCGCAGCAAGGTCTCGATGTGCGGATCGTCGAGAATCGCAACTGGCAAATCGACATGGCCGCCATGGAAGACGCGGTCAATGGCAATACCCGGCTGATTTCGGTGGCATTGGTGTCAAACGTCAATGGGTATGTCGCAGATGTCGCGGCACTGAGCAAGCTAGCTCACGACAACGGCGCGTATCTGTATGCCGACATCATGCAGGCCGCAGGCGGCGTTCCAATCGACGTCAAGGCGATGGGGATCGACTTTGCGGCTTGTTCGACGTTCAAGTGGCTGATGGGCGTAAAGGGGTTCGGGTTTCTGTACGTTCGCTCTGATCTACAGCTCGACGTGCTCAAACCGTCTCAACCCACGGGTGGTGTGGTCCTCAACTATCCCCCCTGGGTGGAAGAGCCCGATTTGGCTGGTGAGGAGATATCGTTTTCCCCCCCGACCGGAGTCGGTGCCTATGAGGTCAGTTACCCCTCGTACGAAGGAGTCGTGTGCGCCCAAGAGAGCCTGCAGTACATCCTGCGCCTCGGAGTCGATAGAATCCGCAACCACGCGAGAGACCTGACCGATCGCCTGCAGGAGGAGCTGCCTAAGAGGGGGTACAAATCGATCACGCCGCAGGGGAACGAAAGCCCCATACTCTCCTTTGTAGCTCCACACCCCGAAGCGGTCCTGGCCAGTTGCAGGAGTGCCAATGTTCAGGTGGCGATGCGTTTCGGCAACAAGATGCGCCTCTCACCTTCGGTGTACAACAACCACGAAGATATAGATCGCCTCCTCGAAGCCCTGCCTTAGAAGCCGTCTGCTGCACCGCGCCTTTCGGCGTGACAAATCCCCTCACGCCGAATCGGCCACCTCGGCGAGTCCTGCGTAGCCGTTGCTCTGCTTGGGTCTGCGGGAATGGTGCGAGGGCAAGAGCAGGGCTGCCTGCTGGGAAGAGGTGAGTTCGTCCCAGTAGGACGGACGCCGGCCGCGCACTCCGCCTCCGCCCCATGCCATGTGACCGGCGTTGTACTTGTAGAGGATGGCGCGGCGCTGATGGTCGGCATTCCACGGGAGGGTGCCGTGGGTACACGCCTCGCTGAAGATGATGGCGTCGCCCGCTTTGGCGTTTATCTCGGTCACGTATTCCTGGTACTGTTCCCATCTGAGCATCTTGGCCGGACAGGTTAGGTTGGCCTTGTGGCTGCCGGCAATGACGCTGATGCCGCCAGTGCCGGGCCCTTCATCGGCGAGCAGGTATTCGATGACGCAGAGGCCGGTGAAGATCTTACCCTCGCGGTAGAAATAGGGTGCGTTGTCGAAGTTGCCGTGAAGCATGCCGCCGGAACATCCCTTGTCCATAGCGATCAGACCCGGACCGTGGTCGAGCCGCCAGCCTTCCCCGAGGATGGTGTTGAGGTGAGGAGTGGTTTTGGGATGCGCCAGCATTTCTCTGAAGGGCTCGCAGAACGGCCGCGGCAATTCCAACAGGTCCTCGCTATTGCCGAGGCGAGTCGAGGTGTTTTCACCCTGCAAAGCAACGGAGTCGCCAAAGTACTCCGGGCTCGGTATGAGCTCCATCGAGTCGATGGCGTCGTTAGCCAGCTTCAGGTGTTCCTCGCTCAGCACGTCCCGCACGATCAAAAATCCGAGCAGGTCAAAGAGGTACTTCTCATCGGTGGACATTTCCACCGTTTCTGCGGTGATTGAGCGCGAGGTATTGGCGTGTTCAATCATGGCTGTTCTCCGTGGGATGGATTGTTGGAAGACGTGGTTACAGTAGCTTTTATCAACAAAATGCCCTGAGCATATACGCTGTGCAAGGCCAATTTCCAACTTGGCGCGGGGCAAGCTCGACGCCCTCGCCACCGCTTTCAGCGAGGGCGCGTCCATCAAGGTCGGCATTGGCGGTTTGTGCGCGGACCTGCCCGCTCGGCTCTGGCGCGACCATTCCGACCCGGAGGTCCGCGCCTTCTACTCAGTGCTCAATCCCAAGTCGCGGCCTTCGGCGCATCTGCCCCCGAGTAACGGCGCAATACGCGATGGGCGCAGCATTAAATCGGGCCGACCGGGCAACTCGATCGCCACCTGACCCTCAAAGATGCCCACCGTCTCCACGATCATTTCCCAAGTGTCGATTACATCGGCCTCGTAACGCCCCTCTTGCGGCAGGCCGTCGCCGAAGTGGCGCGCCGCCGAATACGGCCAGCAGGAGCCCCAAATTTCCTTGATTGCGACTAGGCTTCGTACATCACCGGGCAAATCTGGGGATCGTCCAAATGCGCGGTGTAGTAGCCTTGGTCGCCGGACACCGGCACGGCCCGTTCGTCGCGCAAATGCACGGCCAGACTCCAGCGGGCCGCATCCGAGACATTGGCGTTGGAGCCGTGGTAGGTCAGGCAGTGGTGGACGCTAAGCCCGCCTAAGGGCATCAGCGCCGACACTTCCTCCCAAGTCGCGCCCGCCGGCACCGCAATGCCTTCCCGCAGCTTGTGCTGGTCCTTGTCGAAGAAATTTCCCTGATTCAAAAAGCCCCAACGGTGCGACCCGCGCACAAAGCGCATCGGCCCCGACTGCTCCCCCACATCGCACAGTGCGATCCACGCCGTAAACAGCCCTTCGTCTTGCTGCCACATGCGCCAGTACTGGCGGTCTTGGTGCCAGCCGACGTGCCCTGCGGCCGCTGATCCCGGCGGTTTGATCAGCAACTGGCTCGCCCACACCTGCACCCGCTGGGCACCCGTCACCTCGGCGACCTTGCGCCCCACTTGTGGACAGGTCACCAATCCATACAGTCCCGTATCTGACCGATGCGGATTGTTGATCTTGCACAACACCGCTGGATCATACCGAGGATGCTCGGTCGGCGGCAGCCCCATGTCAAACACCCCATCGCGCACCGCCACCATCCCCTGCAACGCCTTTTCCAACACATCGTCCGGCGCGACCTGCTCGTCCGCGATACAATACCCGTCCCGCTCGTACTGCTCAACCGTTTGTCCCATCTGAAGTTCTCCACTATTAGGCTGCGTGAAAACCGCCGCATCGAGGTCCTGCCTGCTGAATACGAGGCCATTGGAATAGTAGTTGATTTCCAACTTGGCGCGCGGCGAAGCGGTGTTTATGTTGAGCACAGGACACACCGCAACCCAAACTGAGGGCTAACTATGGCCAATATCACCCGCGCCCTTTTCATTGGCAATAGCTTCACCGCCCGCAACGATCTGCCCGGCCTCCTCGCCCAACTCGTCCATGCCGGCGACAAGGGCGCGTTGGAATGCGAACTCATCAGCGGCGGTGGGGCCTCGCTCAGGACCCACTTGAACAAAGGCGAGGCACAAACGCGCTTGCAGGCATCCCGCTGGGACTACGTCGTATTGCAGGAGCAAAGTACCCTGCCGGTGAAAAACCCCAAGCGCACCGGAGAAAACATCCGCGAGTTCGACGCCATAATTAAAGCGGCAACGGCACAGACGGTGCTCTATATGACTTGGGCGCGGCAAAACGCTCCCGAGACCCAAGCCGACTTGAGCGAGACCTATACCGAAGCGGGACGCGAGATCGGCGCGACCGTCGTGCCCGTGGGACTAGCTTGGCAGCGCTGTCTAGCGACGCATCCCGATATCGTCCTGCACGACAAGGACCAAAGCCATCCCAACCTCGCCGGGTCCTATCTGGCAGCTTGTGCATTTTACGCGACGCTTTTTATCGGTCGCTCCAAATCCATTCCCAACATCGCCGTCGGTCTAGAAGCCGAAACAGTCAACGCCCTCCACGAAGCTGCGCTGGCAACGACGCGTACCTACAGCGTCTCCGCGTAGAGGAGTTCCTCCCGATGAGTGCATTTGCAAGCGAGTACTACCTGTGGCTCAAAGCTATCCACATCATTTTCGTCATCG
This sequence comes from uncultured Latescibacterota bacterium, assembly GCA_958295495.1. GTDB lineage: Bacteria > Latescibacterota > UBA2968 > UBA8231 > UBA8231. The sequence continues at coordinate 1,960,922 of OY282352.1, read as the reverse complement.
CTTGGATGGTCGGCATGTTTTACCTGCCGCGCCTCTATGTCTATCACTGCCAAGTTACTCCTAACTCGGAAGCCGACGATACTTTCAAGGTCATGGAGCGCAAGTTGCTGCAGGTGATTATGAATCCGGCGATGGCCGTTTCTTTTATTACCGGCATCCTGCTCATTCTCGCCACGGGTGCTGGCGCGCCCGGCACCGGCTACTGGATACACATCAAGCTGGTGCTAGTGCTTGCCATGGGTGCCGTCCACGGCATGCTCTCCTCCTATCGCAAGGCTTTTGAACGCGGCGAGAACCAGAAAAGCGAGCGGTTTTTTCGCATTCTCAACGAAGTGCCCACTGTCTTGGTGATCGCCATTGTAATTCTAGTTGTGGTCAAGTTCATCTGAGGATGGGGGGAATCGGCGCTCCCTGCTTGATTCAGAGCCTCAATTTCCTTATACCATCGCGGTGAATTTCCGCGACCCATTTATCAAGGAGAAACTCATGAAATCGCTCACTTCGGCGGTCCTCGTGCTCGCCCTGTCTCTGCCGTGCTTTTCCCAGACCCGCGAACAAGGGCCTTGGTGGCCCTCGAAGTGGGGGGCCGACGATCAAGCCGGCGCATCCAACCGCATCACTGCCGCAACCATCCTCAAGGCCGTGCAACTAGTCAAGACCGGCAAGATGTACGAGCTAGGTCAGATATACGAGCGCGGTATGCCGCTGTTTGGCGAGCGCACTTATGCAATGTTCATCCCCGGTTCGCCCACCGGCGGCCCCTTCGGCGAGAACAACATGCTGATGTACCACGACGAGTTCCTTTGCGCCGAGATCGGCCAAGTAGGCACTCAGTTCGACGGGCTGGCCCACATTGGCACGCGCATGAAGATGGCCGACGGCTCAACCCAAGATGTGTTCTATAACGGCGTTACTGTCGATGAGATGGCTGGAGCTTACGGCGTCACCAAGCTGGGCATTGAACACGTGCGCTCCTTCGTCACCCGCGGCCTGCTCATCGACATTGCTGGCTACAAGGGCGTTGAGCACCTCGGCCACAGCTATGAGGTCACCGTCGCCGATATCCGCGGCGCACTCGCAAAGCAGGGGATGGCCGAAAGCAGCATCGAGGAGGGCGATGCCCTGCTCTTCAACTACGGATGGTCCAAGCTGTGGCAAGACCCTGAAACCTACAACACCAACCCGCCCGGCATCGGCATGGAGGCAGGCGAATGGATCATCTCCATGAAACCCTCGATGATCGGCTCAGATCAGTGGACCACCGAAGTCGTGCCCGGTCCCGACCCCAAGCAGGCCTTCCCGGTCCACCAAGAGCTTATTACCAAGAACGGTATTTTCAACTTGGAGAACATGGTCTTCGACGAGGTGCTAGCCGACCAAGTGTACGAGTTCCTCTTCGTATTCACGCCGGTCCGCTTCAAAGGCGGAACCGGGTCGCCGGGGCGACCAATCGCCATCCGCTGAACTGAAAATGGAGAACCCCGCGTCGAAACGGCGCGGGGTTTTTAACTGCCTAAGACCATCAATGAAAGCATCACAAGACCCCACTCCAGCCAGCCGCCTGCACGACCAAGTCGCCCCCTCTGAACCTGAACAGGTTGGGAGGAAGTTCGTCTTGCGGGGCATCCGCAGGCAGGGAACACGATGTTTGCAAGTATTGTCTCTTGTGGACGCGATAGTAAAGCACATCGGCTTTCGGTGTTACTTCTACCGGCCACTTATTCACCAGTATGCTCCATCCAGCACGCGATTAACTCCGGCTTGGGACGAGCCTTGCCTTGATTACTATGGCGGGCACCGCCCCGGCGACAACCTCTTCTGCCTCGACGCCTCCTCTTCGGCCGACCTAGAATTCTTCCACCAAGACGGATTCGCCGCCATGCCCCGGGTATTCGTGTGATAACATCTCCGTCGCCGCTTTAGTACCCGCCGTCCATTTCAATGAACTTTTTTCGCGGCTTTTCGCTCAACACAACCTGCACCTTTCTGGTATTTTCTTTGGGCTTTGTGAACTCGGTCCTGCTAGCCGATCAGCTAGGGCCGGAGCACTATGGCACTCTAAAGCTATGGACTGCGCTCGTCATGCTGGGCGTCCTGTTCTTAGGGGAGTGGCTCAGCAAGGGGAACATTTACCTCGTGGGCCGCGAGCGAGAGCGGGAAGCCGCGATCAATCACACCTTGTTGTATTGCCTCGTCTTGGGTGCCCTCCTGTTGCTGACGGCTCCTTTTAGCTTGGCACTCGCAAAGGTCTTCGTGCCCAGTATTACCTTGGTCCAATGGGTGTTGGGCGTTTGCTTAATTGCGTTCATCGCGTTACAAAGGGCGGGGTTCTCCGTCCTGTTAGGTGAAGATCGGCTCAAACCCTACGCACTGCTGCCCGTAGTCTTCATCGCCATCTATCTCGGCGGCAACCTAGTCCTTTCCCAGCTAGGGCACCTTGAGTTGGAGCGGGTGATGGGGGTGTGGGTAGGGGCGGTAGGGACAACGGCCTTGGCGGCTTTTGTCCCATTCTTGTACCGGGGATTCCGCTTGCGGTGGGGAGGGCGACGCGCGCTCGGGCAAATGCTTCGCGTTGGTTCGCGTGGCGAGGTCTGTTTGGTGCTCATCTTTTTGATGCTCAAGAGCGACCTCTTTTTGATAGAGCGCTTTTTGGGCGAAGAGGAGGTGGGCGTGTACGGGGTGGCGACGAACTTTACGGACATGATGCAGCGCGTCGCCAACATTGCCTCGGTCATTCTGCTCGCCAAAATAGTGCGCGGGCAAGACGACACGCGGCTCTCTTTGGGCGTGGCCCAAGGCATCTTTGTCTTTTCCCTGCTTTCGGCGGTTGTCTTGATCTTCGGCGGACGCCAGCTATTGGGCGTTTTCTTTCCCTTGTATCTAAATGCCTACGCGCCTCTCGTTTGGCTGCTGCCCGGCATGTTGTTTTTGGGTTGCGGGGCCGTATTCAACGCCAAGCTAATGGGCGAGGGCTACCCCTCCATGACCCTCTGGGCACCGGGCATCGCTTTGGCGGCCAACTTGGCCCTGAACCTATTGTTGATCCCCAAGCTGGGCCTGCGCGGTGCCGCTCTATCTACTTCGCTTGCCTATGCGTTGTGGGGGGTACTGACGGCTTCTTACTACTTGCGTCTAAACCGGCTGGGCTGGCGGGCCGTCTTCGCGCCGCCCGCATTTGGACGAGCGCAAAACCCGCCAGCGAAGAAGCCACTATCCGTATGAAGGAGGTATAATCTATAATGAGCAGTGATTACAATAAGCCCGAAGCACTTGAACATATATTTAACCGGAAATACGACCCCGATAATCCGCAACCGGAAATACTATTTACGCACGACGACGTAAGAAATGCGATTGTGGCGACAGGCGGTCGAGTTCCGTCGAATGTGAACAACTTTGTGAAAGATCTTACTCGGTCAGGAAATTCAGACGCGAGAAGCCCTGCTGCCAAGCAAGCAGGTTATTTTTTACGGGAGGCAATTCACAGTGGTTCAATCGGTGTCTTTTTCAGAGATAGCGGTCCTGCTAGAGGCGCAATTTCTATATCTTGTCCCACAAATTTAGAAGCCAAACCCATTCACGTTGAGATTCCGCCTGATATACTCGACCTCCTGCGTCCCGATGAAGGCGGCCTGTTAGCCTCTATAGAATACGGATTCATTCTCGATGATTTTTTTGCTGTCCCCAAAGGAACGGTAAGGCGCGTTCAAGCTCCAGTAAAAGTGCAGCCCCATGAGCTAGATAGCTTTTTTATAATAAAAAAAGGAGATCGTCGCATCCCGATTCCCTGTGAAGCAAAATCCAAAGGAAACGATGTAATTACCCTAAATCAGATAGTGGGCATAGCTGCGGCAACCTTGCAACGGCTTATGGAAGATGACATGGATTTTATAATTCCACTGGGCGTAAAACTCGAGAGCAACGGGGATATCTTTCTTGCAGAATTTCCCGAGTGTAGCTCAAGCGATCTATTGAAGCTAAACTCAAAACTCGTCGCCTCTTCCGTTGTAAGACAGGCCCGCTACACGCTGATCCCCAAGCCGCCTAAGTGGTAATTAACTATTCCATCGCAAGAGAACAACCTCCTCTCGCAGGCGTTCCTGAGTCGCTGTAGAAAATCGCGTACGAAACAAATCAATACCCGTTACTTCATAGCCAAGATCTTCTGCTATATTAGCCAAAAGCTCTCCCGTGCAGATTAAAATCCTAAAAAAAGACGCTTGGTCTCCGACGACATAAGCAAGTTGGGCTCCCGGTGCCAAAACCTGTTTTAATTCTTCTAAGTGCCGTGCCATTCCTCCAAAATACAACCTTACTACGCGAGCATAGAGTTTCTCGAATCCCGACGTTTTTTCCAGTTCTAGCCGACGAGCCTCTATCCGATCTGCCAGCTCTTGTATGCGTTCATTGTCTTTAACCCAGCATTCATCCGTATCTGCTTTATACACCCCCCTGCTATTAGACCGCAGCAAGTTTTGTTTTTGTCGTCGTAGATCGTAGCGGTTATTTATGTAGCCAAGTAAAACAGCTTCAAGACGAGTCGTTCTCGTATAATCCTTTTCATTGGGATATGGCGGTGAGGTTATAACCGCGTCGAACGTCAAAGGTTCTAAGCAGGGATCTATACTGCGCGAATCTGTGAGTTTTACTAGCGATGGTACGGCTTTATGGCTCTTGACTTGGGTATGGCACAAATCATTAGCCATGTCTTTTACGCCCTTTAACCAAGGTGCAATGACCGGGGCATCTTCTTTCGGCTTCCCGACACCTACTTCTGGTCCAAAACGCAAATTACTGATACTGTAAACCAACTGTTTTGCAAGTGCTAACCTTTCGTGTGCAATTAGGTGTTCGTCTGATTTTTTATTCAGGTTATTTATGAGGGCGAGAGTTTTATGTAAGGGTTTGGGACTTATGGAATTTTTGATAAGCAATGCTTCTAATTCAGGTTCTAATAGCTTTAGACCTATTTTTTTGCCGTTGGTACTGAGCTTAAAAAGAGGATCATCTTCGATACCTTCCCTTTTCAATTGAACCTCTACTTCTTCAGCAACATTCTTGGCATGTCTAACAAGATTATCGGGATCTATATCCCATAGAACTTTAGTTTGCGCGGCGAACTGTACTACGGGATTGGCCTCTAAGCCAGTGCTCGGAATGCCATTCTTCTTGCACTCAACCAAAGTTGTTCCCGTGCCGCAAAATGGGTCCAGCACCCAGTGGCGTTTTGTCAGGCTAAACATATCAATATAACGACGAACCAAGTGCGGCGGATAGGAAAGAACAAACCGATACCATTCGTGGATAGATAAATCTTCCGCGTAAATCCGATTTAATTCCTCCCCAGTTTTAGCTTGTACTGCATATACCATTTCTTTCTCTTTCTCTGCTTAGATGAGTCGCCTATTCTTCGACAGAAGACCCTATTGTCTCGCCGAGACTGTAAACAGGGGATAATTCGCCAATCATATCGCTCATCTTCTGTCTGTCAGACGAGTTTTCCAACAACTGGCTAAAATCCGCTAAACTCATTATGATTGCCTGCGATACATTGCGCCGTTTGACAACGTACCGAGTTCGATCTTGAACGACCGAGTCTATTATCTGACCAAAATTATTTTGCGCTTTAGTCGATGTTATGACTTTTGTTTTCATGGGCGCATCTCTCGACTTATTCATATTAGCTAATATGGCTTTTATCCCTAAATTGAATGAAGAATGCGCCTCTGTCAAGGCTTTAATGGGCGGAATTCATCATGGACTCCTCGCAGCAAGTAGCACGGGGATAGGTTGCGAGAGACCGCACAGTACGCTAGAATTCATTGACCAATAAACGCCATGAACTCACTATTTCGCCGCCAAGCTCCCGCCGCAGCCGACTTGGACTCCTTCCACCGCGACGGCTACATCTTCTACCCAGACGTACTCAAGGACGAGGCACGGCGCAGCCTAACCAACGAAATTCTCGGCCTCGACTCGGTCCGCTGCTACCTCGACGCCTTGGAAGAAAAATCCGCCGTGCCCCAATCCTACTTCGTCCGCCCTTGGAACGACCGCGGCCCTTGCGGCGACCGCCTCATCGACGATCCCTTTGTAACCGCGCTACTGCAAGCCACCATCGGCCCAAGCTACCACTTCTGCCACTCCGCCCTCAACCTCGCCCCGCGCGGCCTAGGCCCCATTCCCTACCACCAAGATCACCACCACTGGAAACACAAAAACCCCCTCAATCTCGCCGAGCGCGACAAGTACTACATCCAAATTCTCTACTATCCCAATGGCTTCAAACTCGGCGACCGCAACCTCAAGGTCATTCCCGGCAGCCACCTCATCGCCCCGACCGCAGAGGCCACGCCCGAGCGCATGCTGGCCGGGGCATGCGACGCAGAGGCCGGGCGCGAGCTAAAAGAGGTGCGGCTCGCCGTACCGCCGGGCAGCATGGTCTATATCAATGCCCGGATTTTCCACGCCGTCGAGGCCAAGCCCGCGGACTCTCCCCAGCCCTATCGCATCTTCAACATCGACATCTTCAAAGAAGCCGGGCCGCCGCATCGCTACACTCAGGAAATCCCGCCCGAGTGGATTGCACGCGCCAGCCCCCAACGCAAAAGACTCTTTCTCCGCGAGCCTTATACGGAAGGATGCTGGGCGGCCTGAGCGTTTTTCAGCTAGGCATGGCAGCACGCTACGCAAGACATTACAATTGTACCACCTTTCACTGGCTGCGGCACACAGGAGCAGGTGCCGTCTTTGCTATAGGAGCTTTACCATGAGAGTAGCCGCCATCGCCACCATCTACTATCCCAAGTCGCACGCCGACGTCATTGCCACCAAGTTTATGAAGGGCATGTCCACGGACGAGGGCCTGATGCCCCCGGAAGTGGACCTAGTATCCTTGTACATCGACCATCTGCTGGAAAACGATATCGGCGCGGGCTTGGCCCAAGAGTACGGGATACCCATCTATCCCAGCATCCGCCGCGCCCTGCACGCTGGTGCCGACCAGCTCAATGTAGATGCGGTGCTGCTCATCGGTGAGCACGGCGACTACCCTTGGAACGAGCGGGGCCGCCACATGTACCCGCGCCGCTATTTCTTTGAGCAAATCGCTGGCGTCTTTGCCGAGAGCGGCCGCTCGGTGCCCGTATTTTCAGATAAGCATTTCGCCTATGACTTTAGGGACGCACAGTGGATGTGGGACCGGGCTGGAGAACTGGGCATCCCGCTGATGGCCGGGTCGTCGCTGCCCTTAGCTTGGCGCTCTCCTTGGCTGGAGCACCCCAAGGAGACGCCCATTGAGGAAGCTCTATCCATCGGCTACGGCGGCATCGAGGCATACGGATACCACGCTTTAGAGACTTTGCAGTGCATGGTTGAGCGGCGGAGCGGCGGCGAACAGGGAGTGACGCGGGTGCAGTGCCTCGAAGGGGACGATGTGTGGTGCGCCCGCGACGAGGGGCTGTGGTCTGGGGAGCTGGCCGAAGCCGCTTGCGCTGCCATTGCCAAAAAACCGGCTGGGACTATGGAGAAGCATTCCAAAGAGCCGGCCGTCTTCCTCATGGAACACCGCGACGGCTTGCGCACGGCGACTTTGATGCTCAATGGCTATGTCAGCGACTTCGCCTATGCCGCACGGATAGGAGGGCAGGTGCAGGCCACGGAGTTCTACTTGCAGAACCGGGGGCCGTTTGCCCATTTCGGCTATTTGTGCCGCAACATCGAGCAGTTTTTCAAAACGGGTCAGGCCCCGTATCCGCCCGAGCGCACCCTGCTGACGACCGGGGTTATCGACGCGGCGATGAATTCGCGCTACGAAGGGCACCGCCGGGTCGAGACGCCTTACCTAGACATCGCTTACCAGTCTTACGACCAGATGCCGCAGCGGCCACAGGGGCCGCGGCCTAGGGGTGCCTGCATCGATCCGCAGTCGCCCGACATTCTGTAAGGCCGGGGGCTTAACGCGCCTCGCGCCGAAAGAAGGCGTCGAGCGAGTAGCGCCCCGCGCCCGTTAGAAACAACGCGGCAAAGGGGAAAAAGTACAATAGGGCGAGTTCCTTTTTCGCCCAAGGATCGTCCCCGTGTATGATAAGCGCGGCCACTAGCATGGTGACCATGAGCGGCACGACAGCCCAGCGGGTGGCGAATCCCAAAATCACCGCTAGGGCGCAAAACGCTTCGGCACCGGTGGCCAAGGCCATGCTCAACGACGATCCAATGCCCAAGGGGTCGGGGAACGAGGAAGAACGCTCCGCAAAGCTGGTCAACTTGCCCCAGCCGTGGCCGAGCAACATCATGCCACCGACGGAAGCCCTCAACAGCAGTAGCCCCAGTGAATAGCCTATGCCAGCCGAGGGTGGTGGGCCGAACAACAATTTTCTTAGGATCATATTCGCTCCTTGGGTTAGCTAACTTCAGTCCTTCAATTCGACGATGATATTTCGCCATGGCCCTGCGCCGACGTTAAACGCCTCGTGTACCGCTTCCCCTTCGATCTCGCTGAACCGCACCTCTCCATCCTGCATATCACTAGCCTCCCTGCGGTTTCCCTCTGCATCGGCTGCCTGCAACCGGCCGTCGCCAATAACTACATATAGGTAGTCGTGCTCGTGCCGGTGCAGACCCGTGCTCTCGCCCGGTGCCAACCGCAGGTCCCAAACCCGCACCCGCTCATTCTCAAAGAGCAATTGCGTTCCCACTCCTGGCGAAATGGTGCTGTCTTTATTCATAAATCTTCCTCCTTTGCGCCCAAGATATACTTAGGGGTACCCGCTCACAACCCCACTTGTGCTTGCCAAGGCCGCTGTTGCGATAAGACGAGGAACTCATGGGCCGATGAAACAGAAAGGTCGGCAGCGAATTCTTCTACGCCGACTAGCCCTCCGCCCTTGAGACAAGGAGCAAATTGCGTTTTATTTCGTAACCACTACGTAGGAGAATGACGCCATGACAAACCGCTGCACCCTGCCTTTAGGCAAGACAATTGACTACGCCTTCAAGGCCGTGCCGACCCACGACGAACTGCGCGAAATGGACCGCGACTTGCGCTTCTACCCCAGCACAGTCGATGATCCCACCACTCTTGCCACCGAACAGGTTGCCGCTTTCAACCGAGACGGCTACCTCAAGGGCTTGCGAATTTTCGACGCCGCCGAAATCACCGAGCACCGGGCCTTCTTCGACGAGCAACTGAGAAAGGTCCTAGCCGCCGGCTATGGCAGCTTCACCCTCAGCTCGGCGCATCTCAAGTTCGCCAAAGTCTATGACCTCATGCACCATCCCAAGATCCTCGCCTACGTCCACGATCTCCTCGGCCCCGAGCTGATCGGCTTGGCCTCGCACTACTTCTGCAAAATGCCCAAGGACGGCACCACCGTCTCTTGGCACCAAGACGCCAGCTACTGGCCGCTGACTCCCTCCAAGACGGTGACCGTCTGGCTGGCCGTTGACGACGCCGACATCGGCAATGGCTGTATGCGCTTTGTCGCCGGCTCGCACCTCTACGGCCAGCTCGAATTTCGCCCGAGCGACGCCGCGGAAAATAACGTCCTCAACCAGACGGTGGACGAGGTTGAACGCTACGGCGAGGTCATCGACATCGAGCTCAAGGCCGGCGAGGTCTCGATCCACTCCGACCTGCTTTTGCACAGCTCGCACTACAACGAATCGGACCGCCGGCGTTGCGGGCTAACTCTGCGCTACTGCACCCCCGACGTGCGCGCGATCCCCGGCTACTCTTGGGAGAAGGAGGGCGTGCTGATCAACGCCGCCGACCCGGTTAGCCACTGGGGCAATCCGCCTCGGCCCGCACGCGACTACGAGGTGGCCTGAGCCGCCTAGCGCGGCTCTACGGACTTCACCGCGCCTGTCCTAGAGCAGGCTGTAAAATCAACCGCAAGCTAGGCCCGCTGCCCGCGCATCTGACGGGTCTGGTCCTTGCTAAAAATAGAGATGCCGATGGCAAACGATAGACCACACGTCCTCCTGATTACCACCGACCATTGGGCCGCTTCCCTTTTGGGCGCAGCCGACCATCCCGCCATCCTCACCCCCACCCTCGACGCACTCGCCCGCAGCGGCACTCGCTTTGTCAACGCCTATAGCGAATGCCCGGTCTGCATCCCCGCTCGCCGTACCCTGATGACGGGGACTCCGCCTCGCACCCACGGCGACCGGGTCTTCAAAACAACCGCCCCCATGCCCAGCTTGCCGACGGTGGCGCAGACCTTCCGCGACGCTGGCTACCAAGCCTATGCCGTTGGCAAGCTCCACGTATTTCCCCAACGCGACCGCATTGGCTTCGACGATGTGCTCCTCGACGAAGAGGGCCGACCGCACTTGGGGGCTGTTGACGACTACGATCTCTTCCTCGCGGACCAAGGCCATGCGGGCATGGGCTTTGCCCACGGCATGAGCAACAACGAATACTCCTTCCGCCCCTATCACTTGCCCGAGGACTGCCACCCCACCACTTGGGCAGCGCGCCAGATGAGCCGGATGATTAAGCGGCGCAACCCGGCCAAGCCCGGCTTTTGGTATCTTTCCTTCCGCCACCCGCACCCGCCGTTGGTGCCCTTGCAGAGCTATCTCGACCTCTACCGCGATATTGAGATCGACGCGCCGCACCACGGCGCTTGGGCACACGACTTCGATGATCTGCCCTATGCGCTCAAAGTCATTCAGGGGGCCAACGCCCACCTCGCGGGGCCGGAGCTGTCCGCCGCCAGAGTTGGCGACGCAATCCTGCGCATCCGCCGCGCCTTCTACGCGCTTTGCACCCAGATTGACCACCAGCTTCGCGTGGTCATCGGCACCCTGCGCGAGGAGGGGCTGCTCGACAATACCATCATTTGCTTCACGGCCGACCACGGCGACATGCTCGGCAACCACGGCCTGTGGGCCAAGCGGCTCTACTACGAGCAGTCGGCTAACGTGCCGATGATCTTGCTCGGAGGCCGGGACGGACGAGTGCCGCATCATACTATAGATGACCGCCTCGTCGGCTGGCAGGACGTCATGCCGACCCTGCTCAACCTAGCGGGCATCGACATCCCCGACGCCGTCGAGGGCCTGTCGATGGTCGGCGAGAAACGGCGCACCTATCTCTACGGCGAATGCGGCGAAGGGGCCTCCGCCACCCGCATGATCCGTGCGGAACGACACAAGCTGATCTACTATCCAGTGTGCAACCGCCTCCAGCTCTTCGACCTCGAAAGCGATCCCAGCGAGCTGAACGACCTAGCCGGCTCACCCGACCACGCCGCAATACAGGCCCAGCTCAGCGAGCGACTCGTCGGCGAACTCTACGGCGGCGACGAAGCCTGGGTCCAAGACGGCCAACTCGTCGGCTTGCCCGACCAGCAATGGGCACCCCGTCCCAACCGCAACCTCTCCGGTCAACGCGGCTTGCACTATCCCGCACCGCCACAAATAGGCGCAGACAAAGTCGTGGGTGCGCCGTGAAGTCGCCCAACTTTCTGTTCATCTTATCCGACCAGCACCACCGGCTCGCCAGCGGCTGCTACGGCCATCCGCTGGTGCAGACGCCCCATCTAGACGCCTTAGCCGCGCGCGGCACCCGCTTCCAAAATGCCTATACCAACTGCCCGATCTGCGTCCCGGCCCGCGCCGCGCTGGCCACTGGCCGCTACGTGCATCAAATCGGCTACTGGGACAACGGGCATCCCTATGACGGTACGCCCGTCTCTTGGCATCAGCGCCTGCGGGAACAGGGCTTCTGCAGCGATTCGATCGGCAAGTTGCACTTCAAGGGGCAAGGCGCAGACCACGGATTTAGCGAGGAGATCGAGCCGTTGCACGTAGTCGATGGCGTCGGCGATGTACTCGGCTGCATCCGCGCTCGCCCGCCCTTTCGCGACAAGCACGGCGAGCTTGAGCGCGCCGGCGCGGGCGATTCGACTTATTTGCAATACGACGCCCGCTGCACCGAACACGCCTTGCGCTGGCTCGCCGAGCACCGAGACGATGCCAAGCCTTGGGGGGTCTTTCTCAATTTCGTCTGCCCGCATCCGCCTTATATCGCCCCGCCGGAAATCTACGCGCAGTATCCGCTTGCAGACGTGCCGCTGCCGCCGCAGTGGACGCCCGACACGTGGCCTGACCATCCGGCGCTAGACTACTTCCGCCGCTTCTTCCGCTTCGACCAAGGGCACAGCGAAGAAACGGTGCGGCGAGTTACAGCCGCGTACTACGGTACCACGACCTATCTCGACCAGCAGATCGGTCGCGTACTCGGTGCGCTCGACGAGTACGGCCTGACGGACTCCACCCGCGTGCTCTATACCTCCGACCATGGCGAATGCTTGGGGGCCCGCGGCATCTTCGGCAAATTTACGCTCTACGACGAGGCCGCGGCTGTACCGATGATTGCAGCCGGCCCCGACGTGCCGGAGGGGAAGGTGGTGCAGACGCCTGTTTCTTTGGTGGATTGTTTTCCAACCGCGCTCGAATGCGTCGGGGCTGGGCAGTCCGGCCGCAGCATGGGGGCCGCATTGAGCGATGAAGACCTGCCCGGCCGCTCGCTGTGGCAGATCGCGCAAGAGGACGATCAGGAGCGCACCGTCTTCAGCGAGTATCACGCGCTGGGCACTGAGCACGGCACCTATATGTTGCGCCGCAATCGCTACAAGTACAATTACTACGTTGGCGCACCACCGCAGCTTTTTGACTTGGCGGAGGATCCCGACGAACTAAGCGATTTGTCGGGTATGCCAGAGTACCAAGACCTGTTGCGAGGTTGCGAAAGAGAATTGCGCTCCTTACTCGACCCAGAAGCGGTTGACGAACAGGCCCAGGCCAGCCAGCGGGCGAAAGTCGCAGCCGCCGGCGGGGCCGCTGCGGTGATTCAACGCGGTGCCTTCGACCACTCGCCGACGCCCGGAGAAAAGGCCGCATTTAGGCCGCATAAGTGATGTTGAGCTGATGCCCGACACCCCAAGCGACACGGCAAACCCCGATCACAGACTTCCCCTAGCAGCGCGTCGCCGCAGCCAGTCGCGGCTGATCGGCGTCGCCGTTAGCGGATCAATCAGTAGCGCCCTCCTCACTTCCATCTTCCCCCTCTTTCTTCTCTCTCTCGGGGCTTCGCCTTTTCTCATCGGGCTAGTCGCCACCAGCGAGTATCTCCAGAAGATGGGGCGCGTCGTCGGGTTGCAGTTAATGCAGCGCACCGGGAAGGCCGGAATTTTCTTTTGGGGCCGGCTCTCGTCGTTTCCGGCTGGGCTAGCACTGGCACTGTTGGCGTTCTACGCAGCGGACGGGGCTTGGGCCGCTTGGATCGGCCTAGCCTTGTTTAGCGTCCGCGGTCTCATACAACAAGCAGGCAACACCGCTTGGTGGCCCCTGGTCCAAGACAACACCTCTAGCGGTGGGGTCGGTGCCTTTCTCACGCGCATGCGCCTTCAGCAGCGCCTTCTCGAACTCGTCTTGCCCATCCTGATCGGCTGGTACCTCGGCTCTCAACCCATGGCCGGCGACTTCGGCCCGCTCTTCGCTCTGGCGGTTTTCTCTACCTGCGGTGGTGCCTTCTTGGTGCGCGAAGTAGCTGAGCGCCCTCTGTCCCCGCCCGGGGAAGGCCTAATTCGCCGCTTGCGCCAAGCGTTAGCCGCGCCCCAGATGCGCGCATACGCGCTCTTTGTCATGGCCCGCACGGCCGTGCTAGCTGCGACCTTTCCTCTGTGGGTCGTGGCACTCACGGATTGGGGGCTGCCCGTTAGCTACTTCGTCTGGATGACGCCAGTACAGGCCCTCGGCTATGTGGCTGGGCTGCATGGCTGGGGTCGGATGGTGGACCGGCACGGCAGCCGGGGAGCGCTGACCATCACTCTGTTGCTGCAAGCGGCCATGGCACCGGCTTGGCTCTTCCTGCCGGCGGAACTTCCGTGGATCGCACTTTGGGCGGGAGTCGTCTATCTGCTCTGGGGTGCGCTGGACGGCGGCCACCAGATGGGGCAGTCGCGGGCGATGCTCAACGCCGTTTCCAAAGAGTACCAAGCAGAGGGATTCTCCCTTGCGATGTATGCGTCGGCGCTAGGCGGTTTTGTCGGCGGCATCGCGGGTGGGGCCTGTTTCCAGTGGTCCGCTGCGCTGGCTGGTCCGCGGGGGCCGCTCTTTTATTTAGGTGCGGTTCAGCTCGCGTTTACTGTGGCTTGGTTGCTTAGTACTCGGCTGGCCGGCTACCGAGAGCAAACCCCGGTGCGTCGCTTCTGGAACTTGTCATCTTAACGCCCTCGGCTTATCGTCTTATGTTGCCAATACTTCCTAAAATACCCTTCAGAAGCATGATCCATACCGCACAGGCACTTGCCGAACTCGTCAAGCGCGCCCTAGACTGCGAGCGCGTTGCCCTAGACACTGAATTTGTTTGGAACCGCACCTATTATCCCAAGTTGGGCGTGATCCAATTGGCCCTCGCCAGCGACGATTGCCACCTGATCGACTCGGTGGCGATTGCAGATCTCTCGCCTCTTGGTGCCCTGTTAGAGCACGCGGAGGTTGAACTAATTCTCCACGATGCCCAACAGGACTTGGCTATTCTGCGCCGGGTCACGGGTGCCTTTCCGCGCAACGTCTTCGACACCCGTTGCGCGGCCGGGCTTGCCAATATGAGTTCTACCATCTCGTTGGTCGATCTCTTGGAGCAGACCCTCGGCGTAGTCCTCGACAAGACCGAGACCCTCACCAACTGGGTCCGTCGCCCGCTCTCCGGGGATCAGCTAGCGTACGCCATTGAGGACGTGCGCTATCTGCACGAGGTGCACGACGTGTTGCGGGCGCACGTCGAGGAAATTGGTCGCAGCACTTGGCTGGCAGAGGAGATGACCGCGTACGACGACCCGCGGCTGTACGAGGAGCGAGATCCACGCGAGCAATTCACGCGGCTCAAGAGCACGGGCCGCGCTGCCCCGCGCGAGCTGGCCATCCTCCGCGAGTTGGCCGCTTGGCGCGAAGAGGAAGCTCAGCGACGCGACCGACCGCGCAATCACGTACTGACGGATGAAACCCTCGTGGTACTAGCCCGGCGCAAGCCTCAGTCGCTGGAGGAGCTGGATCGGCTCCGCGCGCACGGCAAGCGCCGCTACGACCGCTGCGTCCTCGAGCAGATCCGCCGCGGCTTGGCCGTCCCCGACGAGGAGTGTCCGCCCCGGCCGCGTCAGCCGCGCTTCGACAAGGAAGTCGTCGAACGCAAGCTCGCCCAGTCCATGGATTATTTGCGTCGGCAATGCGAAGCGGCGCAGATTGACGCGCCCTTTGTCGCACCCCGCGCCGAAGTGCGCAACCTAGTTCTCGACGCGGTCGCGGCCACGCCCGAGGATCATCGCCTCCTGCGCGGGTGGCGGCGCGACTTCATTGGCGAAGCCCTCTACGGCATCGCCACTTGCCCCGAGTGAGGTGCGCCTCATGGTATCAGTTGGCCAGTGGCCGCACCGTGCCCTATGGAGAAGGGACGAACCACAACCACGAAGAATTTTAAAAACGCTTTACTCAGTGGGTAACGGCCTGCATTTACCCGGAAGCAGGTGAGCCTCGTCTCACCATCACTTCTATATCGGCACGGGACACCTCCGCTCCTATTGTTGCGACAAGATGGGTCACTGGATTTCCGTTTTGTTCAATCCGTTCATATAGTCCATTCATATAGTAGGACCAACTAACAGAGGTGCCATAATCCCACTCGGTTCTATACTGGATACTGGCACTGCGTGAAGGTGGCCTAATGCAGCGTCGTGGTATCGCTCTTCGCTATTCCTTGCCCAACATTGCCAACAGTTCCCTGCTATGTTCGATGAAGTGTTCTGCTCGTTGCCTGTCTGGGGCTTCCGAAAGGAACACAACCGCAAGCATTATCGCTGTGTCAAGCCGGCAGATGATCATTGCCGCTTCTTCAAGCGAGTCCTCAAGCTCTCCATATCCTTGCAGGAACTCAGGGCTCAACAAGCCATACTCCTGGATCCTAGCCAACTCCAGACCCGGGGGGCCAATGAGTGCGTTTGCCCAATCAATGACGCTCACTATAGCGCCTCGCCGGGTCAGTATATTCTTTTTAGGTCGGATATCCATATGAAGGAGACAGAGACGTCTGCTATCCAAGCAGCCTAACAACTCGTATAGAATATCTAGGGATGGAGTGGGCAGGATGGTTCCAGATATTCTCTGAATAGCTTCGCTTCTCCGGACCACTCTTTCGGCAATCGTGTCAGCCAGAGACTTTCCCTGCATTGCGCAAGGAGTCAATGGAGGCCTGCAATCGTGGAGAGCTCGTACGAGCTCTCCTAGCTCAAACTCGCAGGGGGCGTCGGAGTCATTCTCAATGTACTCGTAAGCAAGAAAATCAATACCGTCCCCAAGAGGCGTCTCATGAACAGCGATCACCTCGGGTGTAGCAATTCCCAACTGTGCAACATGTGTTGCAATGATCGCCTCCTGTCTGAGAAGTGTACGAGAGTCTATCTCGCCATCATTCTCGCTTTTAAGGAATCGCTGTCTGGGCACTCTGATCGCTAAATCGCCGTGAAGAAGTGATTTAGCCTGCCAAACTACCATATCGAGACCTGTTCCTACTAGTACTAGGTCCCGAACTGCCCAATTACCGTAGTATCTAGTTATTTCCTCCTCAAGCTGAACGAGGATATACTGCTCATTCTTTGAAATCGTCACTTTAGATTGGAAGCGGATCTAACTGGGAAGGAAAAGGTAACTGGACAATCGCGACAGGCATTCCGTCTCTTTGTCTCATAGATTCTCTCATTCATTAGATATGTTAGATATGATATAGCAGTTCGAAATCATTTATAAAATGATCCGCTTTCAGCACATAGGCCGAAGCCCCCGCCTGAATCATGGCGGCCACAGAACGCTGGTCCATGTGTTCCGACAGTGCCACCACCTTCACGCTCGGCTCCCTAGCCCGTATCTGCCGAGTCGCCTCAACGCCATTCAAGTCGGGCAGGTGAACCTCCATGACTACAATGTCGGGTACGTGCTTGGAGACCAAGGCGATGGCTGTGCGGCCGTCCCCGGCCTCGGCGACCACCTCAATATCGCTTTCTTTCTCACACAGCGAACGCACCCCTTGGCGCGTAATTTCGTGATCGTCCACCAGCAAGGCTCGCGTACTCATGCAAACAGATCCTCTCCATTGGGCGTATAGGATCGTGAGAGACGCCGAGACCTGTCCGCAGCATTTAGCACGGACCTTGAGGGGCACCTGCCAGCCGTTCCAAAGAAGGCGCACACAAAGTAACGGGCATTTATACGTTGTCAAGAAATTGGCGATCTCGCCCGACCAAAGGCGGTCCCGATCTTAGCTTGAATGGATCGCTGCTAGCGTACCGAAAGCGGGTAGTGGTTCGCTTTGAATTTTTACGCTAGGTCTTGGGATGCCGCGGCTTAAGGCATCGGCGATGCAGGCGATTCGCCTGTCGAGAGTGCCGCGCAGGCGCGTCCCCCCGCCGCGCTATGCACTAGTCATCTAGCCCCAAGGTCTTGCGGCCGGGACTTTGCCGGGTAGCCCCTGTACTCTATAATAAGGCCGTCCATAAGGGAAAGGACGATTAGTGTTGCTGCGATTTGATATATATAGGACTTACGCAAGCTCCATAGGAATAGAAGGGGATTTGAGTTGTTGCTGCAAGTACTGAGCCCACCACCCGTGTTTGACTTGATAAATGGTTTGCTTGGTCTGATACGCCACGTGCTGCAGCCGAACCCAAACCGCCTGTTGTGTAACCAACAGGGCACACCCGATGTGATTGCGAACAATTCGTGCCCGTCGACATTGACATCTTTCAAGCCCTGTCACCTGTTTGGCTTCCCGATGAAATTGCTCAATCTTCCAGCGCCAGGTACACGATGTGTCGTTTTGAGCGAGGTCGTTGGTCACGACATAATCCGTGCGTCTGGTAGAAGACGCCACCCGGAATAATTTCACTTTGTGGTCTTTGGGAAACCCTTTGACTTTAATGCCTTTACCTTGTTCGCATTCCGTTTCGGTCCAAGCTAAGCTATCTACGCGTTGGTAGGGTTTTATGCCGCCCGAATCGTCCACGCGCCGATTCGTTTTCAGGGGGCAGTAATAGATTTTTTGCAACTGCTCAATGTGTAGCATGATGGCTTTTGAAGCATACCAACTATCCATCAACACCGCTGTAAAAGGGAGTTTCTTCTGGTAGACTAAGAGAGACAACATGTCTTGGAGATGATCCAACTTGGTTTTACCATCTCCTTGTGGATCATAAATCCGATAGTCAATCAACCAGAACCGATCTAAGACCGGATTGACATAAACACAGGTGACGACGCCAATACCATTGATGAGGGTGTGGGTATTTCCACTATATTGACGGCGAGCTAACGCAATCTTCCGAGCGTGTCGCTTATCCAAAACGGTGTCATCAAAGATAACATAGCCTTGGGAGGTCAAAACAAGGTGCGCTTTAACATTTTCCCATACCAAGCGCGGGAGGATACGATCACCCGCTAGATACCGGTTGATCCTATCATGGCTGAACCCTTCGCTATGGTCGGCGAAATGGGTCAGGGTATAGTTGAGGGGACTGCTGAGCAAATACTGACAGTAATCCAGGCGCGTCGGTTGGGCCATATTCACCTCCGAACTGAGTCTTTTGCGTAAGTCCTATATAGAAACAGAGGTAGCCCAATGAATGAATTTGTCGTTGTAGATCCAAAAATTTGTTCGGGGAAGCCTATAGTTCGCGGTACGCGGATCATGGTAAAAAATATCCTCGGAACGGTGGCTGGTGGATATGCGGTTGACCAAGTTGTCGAAGCCTATCCCGAACTGACTCAGGAGATGGTGCAAGCCGCTTTGGAATATGCGGCGACAGTTATAGATGAAGAGCAAGTGATCGCACGTGCATGAGTCGCGGTTGGCGATCTTACTCGATCAGAATGTGCCACGGGTCGCAGCAGGCTGGTTGAGGAATCAGCGCCCTCATTGGAAGATTCAACACATCAACGAACTCGGTTTTCAAGGTCGTTCCGACGGTTTCCTATATCACTGGGCTCAGGAAAATGAAGCGAGCTGCAGCGGCCAACTCCTTTGATTGTCACCCCGGAAGAAGTGCTGGAATTCCCAGAAGAGGTTTAACTATGAAAAACGATCCCATTGTAGAAGAAGTGCGTCAAACGCGGCAGAGAATTTTTACGGCCTGTGATAATGACCTAGAAAAACTGATGGATCGCTACCAGTGTGCCGAAAATGCGGATCAGGCGCGGATCGTCTCCTTAGAGACCGTTCGCACACAGCACAACGGGCGATGCGGCGTTGGAGGTGGCGGATGTGGAGGCCGTTGGCGACGGGCAGATCAACCCAATGAATGTCGCCGCTACTCACTGCTCTTCCGCCTCCCATTGAGCAATCAGTGCCCATGCCTCGTCGCTCGCTTTGTCCCACTGGTCCAATTCGGACTTTAGCTCAGGGGTCATATCCACCGACCGAATGAGAATTTCTACGTGGACGCCATTGGGCAAAGGGGTATCGTTCTGG
Organism: uncultured Latescibacterota bacterium; assembly: GCA_958295495.1. Classification (GTDB taxonomy): domain Bacteria; phylum Latescibacterota; class UBA2968; order UBA8231; family UBA8231. The sequence continues at coordinate 1,941,397 of OY282352.1, read as the reverse complement.
GGTACGACCACACCGTTTTCGATAATCCCGGGAATGGTCCAATGATCGGGTTCCATAGTTCCTCCAAGTGATTGTCGCCTTGATCGGCCTGTGGGCCGGTGAAGTAGGCGATTGTGAAATGGACTGACTAGAACCTAGCTCAAAACGCTCAAAACAGAAAATTGAGTTCGCTTAGGAAGTAGGCTATCTTCCGCTCTATGATACTACCTCAATCGGAGGATCGCGTCCATGAACTGGACCGAAGTGTGCCAAAACAAGGCCCTGCAGGACCTACCCTTCAAGATCGAACTAAAGCCGAACTTCCCAAGTGGGGCGGGGGGCAGGTTACTTAGGTTGCCAGTCCTCTCCAACTACCTGTTTTAGCACGGCTTGGACGAACTGATCGTCTATATATAGACCTACATGGCGCAGTTCCCGGATAACCTTTGCCGCAGAATCTACCAATCCCCGCCTTTTCGCACGCAGTACAACTCCCAAGGTGCCGATGACCAGAATACCCAATGACCGGGCACATGACCGGGCAGTAGCGTCATCTACGACAGCGGTCCATCCAGCCTGTTCCAAGGCAATAGAGAGCACCTCGGACTCTCCCGCTCCCAAACTCCATCCAAGTACTTCGGGACGCAGCTCGGATCCAGCTAACCTTTTCCCCCACCCAGCTACCAAAATACGACGCCCCGGATCATCCTCTGGACCTGCCATGATTTCTTCAACAACGGCCGGTGGAATTCCTATGTCAGGAGCCAATTTCACCAGCAGGTCCAGATGTCCGCCCTTGGCTAGCGTAATAATCGGCGAGGCATTGAGTACCCAGAGCTCACTCACGTTCGACTTCTTCCGCTATCTCTTCCACGCTATACTGAAATACACAAACTTGGAATCGGCCCAGAGCGTCGATGAATTCACGGCGGGATAATCCCGCTATTTCGGCCGCCCGGCTCTGGGAGACAAGCTCCATTTCGTACCATTTCACCGCTGCGGCCAAACGCAATTCCCAAGTAAAACTCTCAGGATCTTTTCGCATGGCCGAAAGCACCTCTTCCGGCAGTTCAAAAGCGACCTGTATCATACATTCTCCTCTTCTCGTACTGGCGTTTGATATGAACCTAGCGCAAAACGCTCAAAACAGAAAGTTGAGTTCGCTTAGGAAGTAGGCTATCTTCCGCTCTATGATACTACCTCAATAGGAGAATCGCCTCCATGAACTGGATTGAAGTGTGCCAAAACAAGGCCCTACAGGACCTACCCTTCAAGATCGAACTAAACGAATGGGGGCAAATAACCATGACGCCCGCCTCAAATAAACGCGGCCACATCCAAGTCCTCATCGCCTTCACCTTGATGCAGCAGAAAACAGCCGGGCGCGTCCTGACCGAGTGCTCGGTCCAGACCAGCCAAGGCGTCAAAGTCGCCGATGCGGCTTGGGGTTCGGATGCATTCTTCGCCCGCCACGGGATGGATACGCCCTATCTCCAAGCGCCGGAACTATGCGTCGAAACCCGCTCGCCCTCCAACTCCATCGGCGAGATGCTGGCCAAGAAGGATCTGTACTTGGCTCGCGGTGCCCAAGAACTCTGGCTCGTCGATGAAGAAGGTCGCCCGCGCTTTTACTCTTATGGCGGCCAACAAGAGCAATCAACCCTGTTCGCCGACTTTCCCCCTGCCCTAGCGGTTCCAGAGTAACCTTACTAGCGGAATCCCCTTTCCCGCAGACAACCAATGCTCAACTCACTGCGCCGCCAATTTCTCGAATGGGGCCTCGGCAGGGACCTCGGCGAAGACCTCGCCGCACTGGTCGCCTTGGCCTTAGTGGCCTTCGTCGCCTTGCTCGCCCATCGCTTAGCCAGAAGGCCGCTACTCCGCGGCCTCAGCGCCATCATTCGCCGCACCGATATCCCTTGGGACGACGCCCTAATCGAGTGCCGGGTCCTGCACCGGCTGGCCCATCTAGTGCCCGGCCTCATCTTTTATCACCTAGGGCCGCTGGCCTTAGAAGGCCACCCCGTTTCCGTCAAAATCATCCAGACCGCGGCGCATATTTATCTGGTGCTCTCCGGCTTACTAGCCGTTGATGCGTTGATAAGCGCGGGCGTCCGCATCTATCACGGCACGAGGACCTCGCACGAAGTCTCCATCAAGGGGCTGGCGCAGTTCCTCAAGATCATCCTCTATTTGCTCGGCAGCCTCATCGTCGTCGCAATCCTAATCGGCCAATCGCCGCTCTACTTGCTCGGCGGCCTGACGGCGATGACCGCGGTCCTGCTCTTGATCTTCCGCGACTCGATCCTCGGGTTGGTCGCTGGCATCCAGATCTCGGTAGATCGCATGGTCGCCTATGGCGACTGGATTGAAATGCCCCAATACGGGGCCGATGGCGATGTGCTCGACATAACGCTTACGACGGTCAAGGTCCAGAACTGGGACAAGACCATCACGACCATCCCCACCTACGCGCTGATCAGCGAGTCGTTCAAAAACTGGCGCGGAATGCAGGAGGCGGGCGGGCGGCGGATCAAGCGGGCAATCTACCTCGATGTCAGCACCATCAAGTTTTGCGACGAGGAAATGCTCGCACGCTTCGCCAAAATCCAGTACATCACCGCCCACGTTGAGCGCAAAAAGAAAGAGCTAGCCGAATACAACAAGCTCAACCAAGTGGACCTCTCGCATCTGGTAAATGGCCGGCGCATGACCAATATCGGCACCTTCCGCGCCTATGTGCAGGCCTATCTGAAAAACCATCCGCAGATCAACCAAGAGATGACCTTTCTGATTCGTCAGCTCGCTCCGACCTCCAAGGGGCTACCCATCGAAGTCTATGTCTTCTGCAAGGATATAGTCTGGGCCAACTACGAGGCGATTCAAGCCGACATTTTCGACCACATCTTCGCCATTGTGCCCGCCTTTGACCTGCGGGTTTTTCAGGAGCCGACCGGGACGGACTTTCGGGCACTGGGGGTATCGCAGTAAGGAATAACGATCGTTATTCCCTACTCCGGCTACCAGCGCTATCGAAGCAATTGAGAGAAAATAGAAGAGTCGCTATGCCTACTGAAGGCCTGCTCTATACTATTATATATAGCCCCATCGGCGAGCTGCTCCTAGCCGGCGACCCCACGGGCTTGCGGCACATCCAGTTCAAGGACCGCGACTTTACCCCGCCGCTGGATTGGCAGGCCGTGGCGGCTCTGCCCTATCCGGTCGCCGAACAGCTCGATTCCTACTTCGCCGGGCACCTGCGCGGCTTTGATCTACCGCTCCATCCCCAAGGAACGGCGTTTCAGCGCAAAGTATGGGCCGCACTCGCGGAGATTCCCTACGGCGAGACGATCTCCTACTTGGAGCTAGCTCGCCGCATGGGCAATCCAAATTCGGTCCGCGCCGTCGGCTTGGCCAACGGCAGGAACCCCCTGCCGATTGTCGTGCCTTGCCACCGCGTCGTTGGCAGCAACGGCGCACTAGTCGGCTACGCCGGAGGGCTGCCAATCAAAAGAATGTTGCTCGCCCTCGAAGGTGCGCTTTCTCCTCAACTCGATCTCTTTTAAGGCTGGAGGTCCCATGAAGACTTATCGCGTTGCTATTATCGGCACGGGTCGCGTCGGCTACCAGTTCAGTTTTTCCGACCTGCCCGACAACCACGCCGCCGCTGTTGTCCAACATCCCTCCTGCGAGTTGGTCGCCGGCGTCAACCGAGGACGCGACAAGCTCAATGCCTTCGGCGAGCGCTTAGGCGTGGAGGCACTCTACCACGACTATCGGCAAATGCTCGCCGAGGTCCAGCCCGACATCTGCATCGTCGCCACCCACCCCGAACTCCACGCCGAAATGGTCACCGGCTGCGCCCAAGCCTCCGCGACCCGAGCCATCATCTGCGAAAAGCCCATGGCCCTTTCGCTGGAGGAATGCGACCAGATGATCGCGGCCTGCCAAGCGGAGGGTGTGCTATTGCAGATTAACCACAACCGCCGCTGGCACTCCGAGTGGGTTCTCGCCAAAACGCTCCTCGACGAAGGAGCTATCGGCGAGCTCAACCACATCTACTGCTACATGGACGGAGGAAAGCCAGCACCTTGGTGGCGCAGCGAGAACGAAGGCCCCTTACTGCACGACTTCACCCACTATTTCGACCTGATGGATCTCTATGCCGGCGGGGTGGAATGGCTGTGCGGCATGGCTGAACAGCGCCTGCGTCCTTGGGCGGTCGAGGATTTTTCGGCTGCGATGCTCAAGTTCAAAAAGGGGGCCACTGGACTGATCTGCGGTGCCGAACTGACGCAGTATAACGACAACGCCTTCGAGTTGCGCGGCACGACCGGCCTGATCCGCATGGACCTCGAACAAGTCCGCCTCTTTCAGTCCAAGGTTTCGCTTTCTGAGCCGGATAGCGGCTTTGAGTGGAGCAGCCTTGAAGAAGTCGAGGTCGAACGGCCGACCCCGGTCTCTACGTACGTCGCAGCACTGTCCGAGTTGATAGACGCTCTTGAAGGCCGCGGCACTTTGCGCAGCGACGGTGCCGTGGGCCGCCGCTCGTTGGAAATGGTCATGGCCATCTATCAGTCGCAGCTAGGGGGCAACCGCCCCGTTCACTTCCCGGTCTCGCTCGCCGAATCCGGCGTCGAGGCACTGCGTCGGGTGGGGAGCTTTCGAGCAAAGAACTAAACGTTTCAAGGCGTCACTCGGCGACGCACCGCCCATCCCTATACGCCAAAACCGGCACGTTGGGCACTGAGCAGTCCGAAGCATACCCATAGCGCTCGTTCATCTCGGCTTCAAAGGTGTTATACGCTGTCAGCCGCTCGGCTAGTGCCGTCGAATCGGTTGACGAGGCGGAGTAGATTACGTACTCCCAAGGACCGCCGCAGGGCTTGGCACCCAAGCTCGCGTAGCGACAGTCCTCAATGGACGCGCCCGCAGCGTCGCCGACGAGCGCGTCGATTTCCCGTCGCATCTCTGCTAGCTGTACACGGTCGCCTTCCTCGGTCTGCTGGTCGTCATTGTTGTCTCCAGCGACAGGATCCGAGTCGCCACAAGCAACAAGGGAAACGGCGATTAATGCCGCGGCAACCAAGTATCGCATGGTATTCTCCTCTGTTAAAAAAGAGCCATAGTCCGCACTGCGAGGGCACCTAACCTGCTTGCCACTCAAGCCGGCCGCTAGCGTGCACTATCTTCAAGCGAAAAATTCCCCCACCGCGTCGCGATAACTGCATCCATGAAAATCTGCCCTAGGTGAAACACAATACAAGGTATTGCTATTAACCCCTTCAACTCGGGCGACACCGCCGACTCCGGCAAAAACGCCAGCACCGTCATTGCCACCGGCAAGGTCTTCTGGCTGGCCATCAGCACAACGGCCTTGCGCGCGGCCGCTTCAAGTTGCAAAACCACGCAAGCGCCGCCGTTGAGCAGCAGGTAGAGCGCGTGGATCGCCAAGCCAGACACCACCAGAATCAACAAGCTCACCGGCTCTATCTGGGCCAGCTGTCCAGCAGACTCGCTGAATTTCATCCACGGAATTGAGATCAGCGCCGCGTTGCTGGCCAAAGTCAACCGCGAGCGCTGGGCGTTGATCCAATCGACGGCAAAGCGCCGCAGGTACTTGCCAACGCCCAAGGGCAGCAAAATAGAAAGACAAAGCTTGGCGAACAGATCGCCGGCCGAAAGCTCGACCTGGCCTAGGGCACTCAGAAGATGCGCTAACACGAAGGGCACCGTGAAGATGCCGGCAATATTGGTCAGCACCATCAAAAGTAGGGATAGGGCTACGTTGCCTCGGGCCTGCGCCGTCAACGCCACACCCGAAGTCAGAGTCGTCGGCATGCAGCAGAACAGGGCTAGACCGAATTGGAAGGCAGGTTCTATCGGGAGTTGGAACGCGATCACCGCACCGAGAAAGGGAGTAGCGAAGAGGATCGAAACACACCCCCAAGACGTCGCCTTCCACGCGGCGAGGGCGGCGTGGACTTCGTCGGTCTTCAGCATCAGTCCCGACAGAAGAAAGATAATACTGACCGCGACGTACTGAGTGGGCAGTTCGGCCATGTAGAGGCCCGGACGGGGAAAGAAGAATCCCACCACGGCCACGGCCAACAGACCAACGGGAAGGAATTGTCGCTGTAGGAAACCCAATGTGATTTTCGTCAAAAAAGGGCCGGACGATGTCCGACCCGATCCGTGCAGCTATGCGATCTAGCCCTTACTCGCAACTATGGGTAGCCGTAACAGATCGCAGAGGATTCACGCTTCCACGTCGCCATTGCGGGATTCTAGGGCACCTTTGCGGAACATCTGTAAAAACCCGTTGGCCATCGGTTCTTCCGAAAACAACACGCGCAAAAAACGGACCAGCCGCATCCGCGCTTCCGTGCTGATTAGGTGCTCGACCTTGCAGGCGTCGATCATCGCGTCGTCCTCGTCCATACCGAGGCCGTCTCTGAGGAACCGCTGCACGACCAAGCGCGTTTCCTCGACCTCCTGCACCACCTTCAATCCCTGTTGGGTAAGTTCGAGGAAGCGATTGAGGTCCTCTTGCACATAGCCGCGCTCCTTGAGGTGCTTCATGGCCGTCGAGACGCTGCCTTTGGTGATGCTCAGGTGCTTGGCTATGTCTGAGACGCGGGCGTAGCCGTGTACCTCGCGCAGTTCGTGGATCGCCATTAGGTGATGCGCAGCACTGTGGCTTAGTTCGTTTTCTTCGTAGGCTCTCCAGACTTCCTCAAACATACATTTCGCCTTTCTGTTTCCACCTAGCGCAGGGCCTCGTATTGAGTCATCCGCCGAGCTTGCGTAGCAAATCCACACAGCGATTGGAATAGCCCCATTCGTTGTCGTACCATCCGAGGACCTTGACCATATTTCCTTCGAGAACATTCGTCGAAAGCGCGTCGAAAATACACGAGTGAGGATTGCCGATGATGTCGGCCAAGACCAGAGGCTCCTCGGAGTACTCGAGGATGCCAGCCAGCGAGTTGGCGGCGGCGGCTTTGAACGCCGCGTTGACTTCTTCGGCATCCACTTCGCTTTTGAGCACGGTAGTAAAGTCGGTCAACGAACCGTCGGGGGTTGGTACGCGGATGGCCAAGCCATCGAGCTTGCCGTCGAGCTCGGGCAGCACCTCACCTACTGCTGCAGCGGCCCCCGTAGTTGTGGGCACCATTGATGCCGCCGCCGAGCGCGCCCGCCGCATATCGCTGTGCGGGGCGTCGAGCAGGCGTTGGTCGCCGGTGTACGAGTGAATCGTGTTCATCATGCCTTTGACGAGGCCGAACTTTTCGTGTAGGACTTTGACCATTGGGGCTAAACAGTTGGTCGTACACGAAGCATTGGAAATGATTTCGTGATCCGCTTGGATGGCCCCCTCGTTGACGCCCATTACCACGGTTATGTCCGCGCCCTTGGCCGGGGCGGAAATGACGACCTTTTTGGCCCCAGCGTCGAGATGGGCGCGGGCCTTGCTGGCCTCGGTAAAAAATCCCGTTGACTCCAGCACCACTTCGACCCCAAAATCGCCCCAAGGCAGGCGGGCGGGATCGCGCTCGGCCAAGATGCGAATCGCCTTGCCATCGACGACCAAGTCGCCGCCAGCAACCTCTACCTCGCCGGCGAATCGGCCGTGGGTGGAATCGTATTTGAGTAGGTGGGCAAGTGTTTTGGCGTCGGTTAGATCATTGATGGCTTTAATCTCGAGTCCACCTTGCTCAACGGCCGCCCTGAACACCAAGCGGCCGATTCGACCAAAACCATTAATAGCAACAGGTAATGCTCCCATTTCCCAGTGCGTTCCTTCCTGTGATAGCTCCCAAGTGAAGGCATGGTGGCTTACTGTGGGCCTTGTGCCTTCGAGCGGCTCCTTAACCGCTCACTTGGGCTTTTTCGGGTTTGCACCGATGGTGTACTATCCTACACCCAGTGCTTGTCTATCGCATTGCTTAGCGTCCCGGATGGACTTTCAGACCAGCTTCTTCCGCTTTGTCACTCTCTTTTTGAGGGGGCACCCTGAAGAACTTACCTAAGAACAAAAACGTGTCCCCGCACGAGCGAGGGCAGGATCAAGCCTGCTGATCCCGAGCCTTTCGTCCGATCCCCTCTGAGTTGCAATGCGTTTTGAAAGACGGATGAACGGAACTTTACAGCCCGCTGTAAAAACTTATATTGCACAATTGCGGGAAGCGTACAGGGCGGGCAAATCGGTTTGATTCTCGATTCTCAACTTTTGCAAAAAGCTAATGAATAAACCCAACCTCAGCAAGAGCACTACCGCTGGTCGAGATGCGCGATGGTGGGCTAGGCTGAAGGGCGGGGAGGACGATCAAAGAACAGAGAAGCGATGCGCGAGGAAGGGATAGCCTTGGAAAAAGCGCTGCTGTGCATCGACGAGCAGCAGCGGACCTATATCGAACAACTGAAAGCCTTTGTCCGCATCCCCAGCGTCAGTGCCGGTGCCGATGTTGCCACAGGCGACGGCCTCGCCCAAGCGGCCGACTTCCTCGTCGGCCAATTCAACCAAATGGGGTTTGAGGTCGAGAAGATCCAAGTGAGGGCCGCAACCAACCCCCTAGTCCTCGCCCGCAGCCCCGCGTTCTCGCCGGACCGACCCACCGTCTTGGTCTATGGCCACTACGATGTACAAGGGGTGGACAACCCGCGCTCGGCTTGGGAGGTGGATCCCTTTGCCGCCGAAGAACGGGACGGCTTCATCATCGCCCGGGGAGCCAGCGACAATAAGGGGCCTAGCTTCGCACATCTGAAAGCAGCCGAAGCCATCCTCGCCAATGGGAATCAGCTTCCGTTCAATCTGGTCTTCCTCATCGAAGGCGAGGAGGAATGCGGCAGCACTGCGTTGAGCCAGTTTGTGGCCGAGGGCGGGCTTGACGAATTTGCCCCAGTGCTCTGTACGGTGATTTCCGATACCAGCATGTACGGGCCAAACCAGCCCTCGCTGACTTTGGGTCTGCGCGGTATTGTCTATACCGAGGTCGAAATTTTTGGGCCAGCGCAGGATGTTCATTCCGGCCTTTTCGGCGGCATTGTCCGCAACCCTAACCAACTTCTCGTCAACGCCTTGTCCGGCCTCATCGATACAGAAGGGCACATTACTGTGCCCGGTTTCTACGAGGGGGTGCAGCCGCTCTCGGCCCGTGAAAAAAGCCTCTATACCGCCCTCGCGGTTGACGAGGATGCCTATTGCCGCACCTTGGGTGTTTCCTCGCTAACGGGGGAGCAGGAATACTCCGTCCTCGAAAGGCGCTGGACTCGTCCCACGCTCGACATCAACTTCCTTAGCGGCGGTAGTCCGCGCACCGTCATTCCGGCTGTAGCCCGAGCCGCTGTCTCTTGCCGATTAGTGCCCGACCAGAACCCCGAGCACATCCAAGCGCTCCTCGAAGGGCACATCCGCGCTCGTCTGCCCGCAGGCACCCGCGTCGAGTTCAAAAACCAGCATTGCTCACCGGCCTACTACTTGGCCCTAGATCACCCACTAGTCAAGCCAGCGCTCGAGGCGATGCGCAAGGGATTCGGAGTCGAGCCGGTATTTACCCGCGAGGGCGGCTCCATTCCCATCGTCGTCGATATTGCCGCCGCGACCGGGGCACCGGTCCTGCTCATCGGCCTAGGGCAAATCACTGACAATTGGCACGGCCCCAACGAGCGTTTTTCCATGCGCGACTTTCACTGCGGCATCCGCACTTCGGCCGCGCTCTTATGCGAGTTGGCGCGAGCATCTCAGCTCGCAACCTAGTCCTGCCACCCTGCACAATACAAGGAATCTCCCGTGTCTCTCTCCCACGCCCAAGTAACCCATTTCAAAAACCACGGTTACACCGCGGTTCCCGACTTTTTTACCCCCTGCGAAGTCCGAGCCATGCAAGCCGAAGTCGAGCGCTTCAAACGCGAGGGCTTGGTCCGCAATGTGGCCACCGAGGGCGACGGCAAGACCCCCTCCACCACCAAGGTCAACCTGCAACTGATTCCCCTATACGACAAAAGCGATCTCATCCGCGCCCTGCCCTTTGACGAAAAAGTCACCGGCGCAGTCTCACAGCTCATCGGCACTCCCTTCATCCTGCACCTAGATCAGATGTTTCTCAAGCCGGCCGGCCACGGCATCGGCACGGACTGGCACCAAGACAACGCCTACTTCAAAATAGACGACCCATTAAAAGGCACTGCCATGTGGGTTGCCGTTCACGATGCAACCATCGAAAACGGCACCATCCACGTCGTGCATGACTCCTTTAAGGAGGAGTACCCACACGACCGCGACCCCTACTCCGACCACCACATCCACTGCCAAGTACCCGAAGAACGCGCCGTGCCCATTGAGCTAAAAGCCGGTGGCGTCGCCTTCTTCTGCTACGGCACTGCCCACTCTACCAAGGCAAATACCACCGATTGCGAGCGCGCCGGACTTGCCTTCCACTTCCTGCACACCGCCTGCGTCGAGCGCGCCAACCTCATCGCCGCAAGACGCGGCCAGCCCTTCTTGGTGGGGCCGGAAGCCACTGGTGGCAAAGCCGAATACGGCGTACGTGTCGCTGGGACTTGGGAACGGGAAATCGAGCGCGTCCTCGAGGGAGGAACCAACTAATGCCACACATCAAACCCGACGACCTGCGCCAGATCGGCTACCAGCTTTTCGGGACGGTCGGCTGCCCTCCCGCAAGCGCCCGCGCCGTGACCGACCACTTAGTCGAGTCCTCTCTCTACGGGCACGACTCGCACGGCAGCTTGCGCATCTACGAATACATTCAACAGATCCAAGACGGCATCTTTGATCCCAAGGGCCAGCCTTCTATTGTCAGCGAAAGACCCTGCACGGTGGTCGTCGATGGCGGCGGCACCATGGGCCAGATCGGCGGCACCTTCGCTACCGAGCTAGCCATCGACAAGGCCGCCCAGTACGGGGTTGCTACCGCCACCCTGCGCAACTGCGGGCACGTTGGCCGGGTGGGGGCCTATCCGCTACAGGTCGCCCGCGAGGGTATGATTGGTCTAGCCTTTTGCAACGCCGGGCACCTCGGGCGCCAGATCGCTCCCTACGGCGGGATTGACGGCAAGCTCAGCACCAATCCCATATCCTGCGCCGCACCTCGGCGCAATGCCGACCCGCTCTTGGTCGATATGACTACCTCGGTCTGCGCCGAGGGCAAGGTCCGCGTCGCCCATAACCGCGGAGAACAGCTACCCGAGGGCCGAATCATCAACCACGAGGGCACCCCCTCTACCGATCCGCAGGCATTTGTCGGCGATCCGCCCGGTGCAATCCTGCCTTTTGGCGGCCCGGTGGCCTATAAGGGGTACTGCTTGAGTATGATAGTAGAGATTTTAGGCGGGGCCCTCAGCGGTCAGGGCTGTGCCAACGGCGAGACCGTCATGCAGAGCAATGGGCTGCACCTGACGGTGTACGACATCGGGCATTTCGTCGAAATGTCCTACTACTTCGACGAACTTGAAAGCCTAATCCGCCATGTATTCACCAGCCGCGTCGATCCGCACATCGGCGAGATACTGCTGCCCGGCGACCCCGAATACCGCACGGGACGCCAGCGCCAAGAAGAGGGTATTCCCATCGACGACACGACTTGGGGCCACATCGTCGAGGCCGCTCGGAGCCTCGGGCTAGATCCTCAGGCTTGGCCGCAATAAAGGCGAGTGGCGGGAACGTGTGGGAATCGAACCCACCCAGCGCAACTCTCGCTACACCGCAACGGATTTGAAGTCCGCGGCAGCCACCAGGCACACATCCGCTCCCGCAAAGTCTTCGTCTGCGTACGCAAAAATATAGAATGACTTCCCAATAGCACCAACGACGCGCACGGCACTATTTTGTCCTCATTGCTTCTGCTCGCGCCTCGCGCTCGGCCCGTGCTGCCGCCTTGCGCTCGGCCACCTCGGCCTCGGTCGGCAAGCGCCGCGAAGGCATTTCTGGATACGCGAGAGGCAGCTCCCAGCGCAGGGTTCGCAATGGGACGTCGCCCAAGTTCTCGATCTGCAACTCGAGATAGTCGTCGTCGCGCCGAACGAGCGGTGCCTTGTCGTCGCCCTTGCGATTGGGAAAGAAGACTCGGTAGTAGGTCTTGCCGTCGAGTATCTCACCTTCGGGCCGGTCGCTCTCGTAAGGATAGGAATTAAACGTCCCGCTGGGCTGGAAACGCGCCCCTTTCTGATTGACCAAGAACGTACGCGCACCAATATCGGCAATATATGGCTTGAGCTGAGATTCTCCGCTCGATAGATAAACGGTAAAGACCAAGCGACTGTAGAGCGTCAAGCCCCAACGATCGTCGTACCGGTCGCGCAGAATGGGAAACTTGGGGTCGTAGATGGCATCGACGACCCGGCGTATGTATTCGGCTCTCCAGATGTCGAAGGCGCGCTTTTGCAGGGGATTGCGCACGTCGAAGGACGGGTTTACGTAGATCAGATACTGAAAGTAGAGGCTGTTGATGTCTGTGCCGTCTTCGGCCGGATAGGTGCCGTCAACGTAGGAATAGATTAGCTGCTTGATGCGGTATTCGAGCTGCTCCTGCCCCAAGCCCTCGCGCTCGGCCCGCGCATAGGCGCGGGCGATCTCATAGGCGAAGGAGTGCAAGGTCGCTTGCACCAAGACGCCGTCAGCACCCCGGTGGCTTCTGTTTACGGTGCGCCATACTTCTTGCCCGACGTGCGCGAAGGGGCCTTCCGAAAGTTCCGGGCCGCAGCCGGTGGCCGCCGCACACATCCAGCAAAGGAGCAAGACCCTGCCTGGCATGAATTACCTCCGTTGAGGAGGGAGGGCACCCAGCGTCGCACTATTCCTTGACGACCCAGAGCTTGACCGCTGCTGCTACCTCCGGGTGGAGGCGCACTTCGACATTGTAAACACCCAGTTCGCGGATGGAATTTTCGAGATGGATAGCGCGGCGATCTATCTCGTAGCCCTTTTCATCGAGCAATTCGGCGATGTGCTGGGCGGTTACCGAACCGAAGAGACGATCCTCCTCGCCGACCTTGACCTGCGCGGTGATAGACTCCGTTTCCAGCTTCTTGGCGAGGGCCTCGGCGGCGCGGCGATCGCGCTCGGCCAAAGTCTCTTGCCGTTTGCGTCTAGACTCGAACCGGGCCATGTTGGCGGCGGTGGCGACCAATGCCTCGTTGCGAGGGATCAGGAAGTTGCGACCATACCCGTTCTTCACCTCTACGACCTCGCCGGCCGAACCCAAGGCTTCAATGTCCTTTAACAGAATTACTTTCACAACTTGTCCTCCACTTCATAGAAAACGGCGATGTTGTTTAGGCCTTATGCTTCTTCCTCTGTGGGGGCTGGGCGTAGCCGACGCCAATCAAACCAAGTATCCAAAAGCCCCAATCCAGCTAGGAGCGGAAACGCCAACCCTGCTACAAAAAAAAGCCCTATATAAAAAAATAGCTCGACTAAAAGCGGCACCCTTTGTCGTTGGGCGAAAAAGCGCAGCACGGCCAAGCCTTGAACCCCGTAAATAATCCCCATCAACGCGATCAGGTTGAGGCCCAGATCGGCCAACAATCCATCGCTCAAAAGACTTAGGCCCAAGGCCGTGATCAATACCCAGATCAGCTCTTCCCAAGGCCGCCACAAGGACAGCGGCAAGGGAGCAGGCAGCGACAGCCCCAGCCGCAAGGCCAAGCCTTGGCTCAACCGATACGCTAAGACAAACGTTAAAAGTAGGGTCGCCATCTCGATGGCCGGCTGCACCCGCAGTACCGCGTCAATCATCGCGCTTAGCGTCTGGCCGCCTTCCTCCACAGCCATCCCTAAGGCTTGGAACTGCTCCAAGATGGCGGCGGCTTGCTCTTGGCGATGTATGCCATCGCGCGCCTGAATTAACTGCCAAAGACATAAGCCCGCCGCCGGCGTCATGGCCATGGCCGTGACGCGACCATAGGTCTGCTGACGCTCTATTTGCAAAATGGCGAGCAACCCCATAATGGGTACCAGCCCCAACGTGGCACCTAGCAGCATGGTGGTGCCCAAGCAAAGCAGGCCGATCAAGGGCAGGGCACCACGCGAGCCGTAGCGCAAGCTGGCCAAAAGCGAAATGACCGCCAGCGCTATGCCCAGCAGAATCAGCATCGGCGCATGCCGACTCTAAGAGTCGTCGGACTCTTGGACGACAGACTCTTCTGGTGAATCATCTGCCGCCTCATTAGGTTCCTTATCTTCAGAGGCAGTATCGCGGCTATCGTCGCGGGCCCTCGGACCGCGGGAGTCGCGGTGCGGGCCGCCTCGGTCCCTCGGGCCGCGGGCCGGTCGGGCAAAGGCTTCTTCGAGGAAATTGTCGGCGGCTAGCTGAGGCACGTGGATAAACTCGCCTTCGACAGCGGTGACGAGATAGCGCAGCACCGCTTCGTCGAGCTTGAGCGTTTGCTCTAATCCTTCGATTGCTGTCGGCTCAGCGGAAAACTGATAGAGCACGTAGTAGCCTTGGTGCCGATTCTTCAGGCTAGTCGAGGTATAGGCCAGACGCCGCAGGCCCCAATTGTCGATCCGGGCGACTTGCCCGCCATTTTCCTCGAGATATGCCTCGTATTTTTCGACGACTTGCTCATTTTGACCCTCGACGACTTGGGGATCCAAGATACATACGAGTTCGTAGTTTCTCATTGTATTGCGCTTTCTTGGTTCTAGTCTGAGGCACATCCCTCAGACGACAAAAAGCGGTGCCAGGACGAGAGATATCACCGACATCAGCTTGATGAGTATGTTCAGAGACGGCCCCGACGTGTCCTTGAATGGGTCGCCGACCGTATCGCCGACGACCGCGGCTTTGTGGGCATCAGAGCCCTTGCCTCCCAAATGGCCCTCTTCGATCCACTTTTTGGCGTTGTCCCAAGCACCGCCACTATTGGCCATCATCAGTGCCAGCAGTACGCCACTGACCGTCGCCCCGGCGAGCATACCGCCCAAGGCGATGGGGCCGAGACCAAAACCAACCGCGACCGGAGCCAACACCGCCAACAGGCCCGGTAGAATCATCTCGCGCAGTGCCGCGGTCGTGCTGATCTCCACGCAGCGCCGGGTGTCGGGTTTAGCTTTGCCTTCCATCAGGCCCTCAATCTCGCGGAACTGACGCCGGACTTCCTCGACCATCTTGAAGGCGGCCTTGCCGACCGAGGTCATGGTAATGGAGGCTGCTAGGTAGGGAATCATCGCGCCAATAAAAAGCCCGCCGACGACAACCGGCGTAGTCACGTCAATGACGATCGGCTTACCGGTTGAGGTCTCAATAGCGGAGGAATAGGCCGAAAAAAGTGCCAATGCCGTCAATGCCGCCGAACCAATGGCAAACCCCTTGCCCATGGCCGCGGTCGTGTTGCCGAGTGAGTCGAGCCCATCGGTGATCTTGCGCGTGTCCTCGCCCAAGCCCGCCATTTCGGTAATGCCGCCGGCGTTGTCGGCGATGGGGCCATAGGCATCGACCGACATGGTGATACCCACTGTGGCCAGCATACCGACAGCGGCGATGCCAATTCCAAAAAGCCCGGCAAAGTGGAAGGCCAAGCCAATGGCGACGACGATTCCCAAGGTCGGCAGGACGACGCTCTCCATACCTATGGCCAGACCGGAAATGATATTGGTCGCCACGCCGGTCTTGGAGGTTTCAGCGATGGTGCGGATGGGTTTGCCGCCGGTGTAGTACTCGGTAAAAAGGCCAATCGCGATCCCGGCTAGGCAGCCCGTGCACAGTGCCCACACCGGCTGATTGGATAAGCCGATTGTCCCGGCGACCCACCAAGCACCCAAAATCATTAGTGCGGCTGCAACCCAAGTCGAGTAGCGCAATGCGGCACCGGGGTCAAAATTCTGCAGTATCCGCACCATCAACACGCCCAAAAGCGATGCGGCTATACCGATCGTAATGACGATCAGCGGGAAGCTCATCGCCGCGAGTTTCGCCGAGGTCGGATCGGAGATGCTGGGGGCGAGAGTGGCCAGTAGTGACGCGGACGCGGTGGCGGCGATGGCAATGGTGGCGATGACCGATCCGACATACGATTCAAAGATGTCGGCACCCATGCCGGCGACATCGCCGACGTTATCGCCGACATTGTCGGCGATAACGGCCGGATTGCGGGGATCGTCCTCGGGAATTCCCGCCTCCACTTTGCCCACTAAGTCGGCACCCACATCGGCGGTTTTGGTGAAGATGCCACCGCCAACGCGCGCGAAAAGAGCAATCGAAGAGGCCCCCATAGCGAAGCCATTGATCGCGGATGCTTGGCTTATATCGTCCCAGATACCAAAGGCACTCGCCAGTGCCCCAACGCCGAAAAGCCCCAAACCGGCGACCGCGAGCCCCATCACGGCACCGCCCGAAAAGGCAATATTCAACGCGGCCCCCTGGCCGTGCTGATTGGCGGCTTGGGCGGTGCGCACATTGGCGTGACAGGCTGCCTTCATGCCAGTATAGCCGGCCAAAATGGAGCAAACGGCTCCCGACAAAAAAGCGTACGCGGTATGGGAGCCGACGAAGGCAAAAAGGAGGACAAAGACGATGACGATAAACCCGGCGAGGATGGTGTACTCGCGTTTGAGAAAGGCCATGGCTCCCTCGTGGATCGCCTCTGAGATTTCCACCATCTCTGGAGTGCCTGCCGGAGACTTCTTGATGTAAAAGTACAGCAAGAGCGAGCAAAGCAACCCGCCCAGACCCATGAATGGCGCTGCGCTCGTCCAAATTTCCATATGCGTTTGTAACCCTCCCTTGGCTGCTTTGCTTTTTAACCGTTGAACCTGTTCATGGCCGCCTCAATGCCTTCGGCGTAGTACGCTTCGAGCGCCGCATTCCCGCGCTCAATCAAGTTTTCTACCTCGTCTGCGGGGGAAAACGGCTCTAGGACGTAGTCAATGACGTCCGTGTCTGCGGGTGGGATGCCGATTCCTAGACGCAGGCGCGGTATAGCCTCCGTGTTGAGCGCCGCGAGTACCGAAGCCAAACCATTGTGCCCGCCATCACTCCCGCCCCGGCGAAAGCGCAGACGCCCGAAATCGAGGAGGAAGTCGTCGAAGATGACCAGTACGTCTTCGGGAAGCACCCCCCATTGGGCGCAAAGAGCCGCTGCGGTTCGGCCGCTGCGGTTCATATAAATCTGGGGCTTAGCCAAGAGTACCTCCTGACCGCCCAGCACTACTCGGACAACTTGGCCTTGTACGTCCGCTTGATGCTGCCAGTCAACACCACAGCGGGCCGCTAGGTGATCTACCACCATAAAGCCGATGTTGTGCCGCGTCGACGCGTAGCGCGCACCGGGATTACCCAAACCCAAGGCTACTTGCAAACCTACTCTTCGCCACCTTCGCCACCTTCGCCTGCCTCTTCTTCGCCTTCGGGAACTTCGGCCTCCTCGGCTTCTTCCTCAGCAGCGACCAAGCGCGGGGCCAAGATATTGACAATCGTGCGGGACGGGTCAGTGGTAATGCGCCGCTCCTGTTCGAGGAGATCGCTCACGTGCAGGCTATCGCCGATGACCAGCGAAGAGATGTCAATTACCATCGCGGCGGGCATTTCCGAGACGACGCATTCCATTTCGATTGAGGTCAGCGTCTGCTGCAAGGCCCCGCCCTCGTTGCGGACGCCTTCGGGTACCCCCTCAGTCAGGAGCGGTACATTGGCTCGCAGCGTCTCGCTCGGATCAATGCGCAAGAGGTCTAAGTGCAGCACATCGCCGCGGACCTTGTGGTATTGGATGTCGCGAATCAGGGCCTGCTCAGAGGCCTTATCAGGATCAGGCCCTCCGTGCTCGACCAAGATAATCGCGTTTTGCCCGCCCTTGCTCAGGATGCGCTCCAAGCCATGGGCATCCGTCTTAAAGGACTCAGCAGGCTGGTTGTGGCCGTAGATCACCCCGGGCAGCTGGCCCTGTAGGCGACGCATCTGGCCCACTGGTCCCTTGCCCTGCTCTTGGCGGGACTGGACTTTGAGCGCGACCTGCTCGCGCACTTGGATCTGTAGTGGAACTTGCGGCATCGGAATATCTCCTCAAAAGACTCAATCAAATATCAATGGCATAATGGCAGCCCGGCGAGGACTCGAACCTCGATAAACGGAACCAAAATCCGTTGTCCTACCAGTTGAACGACCGGGCTACCTATCTCTATGCCTCGCACTACTCTGGACTAGACCGGCTGACATAAAAAAGACCGGCAACCTTGCCTTTGCAGCGCGCTCTGCGCCTGAGAGGCGGTCTTCCGGTCGTCGAAGATACCGTAAACAGTGGAGCCGCTGCCCGACATTAACGTGGCGCGAGCACCAACTCGGTCCAGTTGAGAACGAAGTTCTGCGACGATGGGATAGGTGCGATATACCGCAGGCGTGAAGTCGTTCTCTAGCACTTCAAATAACCCGTCGTGGTCAACGCACCCGCCGCTCAGGGAAACAACAAAGTTAAAATAGGGAGTATTTTCTGTCAAGATGGGGCCGAATTGGCCGAGTTGTTCATAAGCCCACGCAGTGCTGACTTCAACTTCGGGGTACGCCAGTACGTAAAAGACCGCACCCTCCCAACTCAGATCTTCGAGTATCTCGCCTCGGCCTCTCAGTAGAGCAGTGCCACCCTCCACTAGAAAGGGAATATCCGAGCCAAGGGTGGCGGCGATCTGGCGGAGACCTGCGTTCGAGAAGGGCTGGTCATAGAAGCGATTTAGTGCTCGCAGGGCCGCTGCCGCGTCGGCACTACCCCCGCCTAAGCCCGCGCCTATAGGTATGTTCTTTTCGAGATGGATGCGGAACGACTGGACCGGGCAGTCGAGCCGAGCGCGAAAGGCGTCAACGGCGCGGCACACCAAATTGTCTGGCCCCGTCGATAGACCATCTAGGCTACAGGTCAACTGGTCGGAGGAAGCTGGTTCAAAGTACAAGACGTCCGCTAAATCCACGCATTGGACCACGCTGAGGATCTCGTGGTAGCCATCAGGGCGGCGGCCGAGGACCTTAAGCCCCAAGTTTATTTTTGCGTATGCTTTTTCGACTAGCAGATCCTCCATCGCTGCATGCCTTGACCGCATTTTCCTATACAATATTATATATTAATCAAGTGTCAGATTGGCATAATCTTGAGAATGGATATGTTCCCAAAATTGATATTAGTGCTTCTCCTCTGCCTAAGCACCCAGAGTTGGGCGCAAATGAGCGCAGATGACGACTTCAAACTGGCCCGCAATCTCTTTCGGGACGCAGGCGACTATGCCACGGCCGCCGCGCTATTCGCCGAGTTTATTCACAACTATCCCGATTATCCACAACTGGCCGAGGCTCGACTAATGCTAGCGCGTGCGTACCGCCAGAGCGGCCGTTGCGACCTGGCAGTGCCGGCCTACGAGACGCTTTATCTCGAACATCCCGATCACTTGAGCACCGCCGACGCACGGCGCGAGCGAGCGGCCTGTTTGGCCGAACAAGGTGAATACTTGCTGGCTGCCCGATCATACGAAGAGGTGCAGCGTCGTTTCAGTGCTAGCAAGTTCGCCGCCAGTGCCCTGATTGACGCAGCGGTTAATTATACCCGCGCCGAAAATTTACGGCAAGCAGAAGCGGCTTATGGACGTCTGTTGGCCGACTATGCGACTTCTGCCCAAGTGCATTTGGCTCGCTATCGGCTGGCCCAGTTGCGCTTTGCCGCTGGCCGCGCCGAAGAAGCCCAACAACTACTCGGGCAAGTCGCCGCCACTACACCGCCGCCGCCTGAAGCCCCTAGCGCCCTGCTCCTCGGCGGGCGCATCGCTTTCTTTATGGGCAACAGGGAAACCGCTGAGAAGCAATTCAAAACGCTGGAGCGGCACTTTCCCACTGCGGCGCAGACCGACAGTGCCTATCTAGATCGCGCAGACTATCTCTATAGATTGCGCCTCTTTAGCCAAGCCGGGGACGCCTATCAGCGAGCCTTCAAAAAAGTTGACGACCACTCCCTCAAAGAACACGCGCTCCTAGGGCTAGCCGATGCCCGGCGCCAGAGTCGGCAGACGCGCGAAGCCATCGCCCATTACAACGAGCTAAGCGCCGCGCTCCAACCCGACCACCCCACTTTCCTCAAGGCTCAGCTAGGCCGCGCCATCGCCCTAGGCCAAGCCGGACAATTCGCCCTCGCGGTAGGCCTGTTTCAAGGATTGATTCAGATCGGCGACAGCCCCGAAGCCACCAGTGCTCTGAGGGAACTGGGCGTCCTCTACAAGCGGCGCGGCGACCACAGCCGCTCGATAACTTGGTATCGCCGCTATCTACAGGAAGCTGATGCAGCCTCCGATGCCGACGCCGTGCGCTTCGAGCTCGCCGAGCTCTATGCCTCAACCGGCTACTACGAAGAAGCCATCTCTCTCTATCGCCGGCTAGCTTCGGATCAGGACGAGGTAGCAACCAAAGCGCAATTCGCCCTCGCCCAAACCTTTGAGCAAAGTGGGCAGCCGCGTACGGCACTGCGCGAATACGTGGCCTTTCTCGAACTCTTTCCCGCCGACCGCCAGAGCGAGGAGGTGCGCCAGCGAATCGAATATCTGCGCGAGTTCACCGTCTTAGATCCGGCCGGCCTCAACCGGGCCTTACAAAAAGCTTGGATCGATGAGTTGAGCGGCAAGTCGCGCCAGCTAGTGCAGCTAGATGTCGCTAGGGTGCTTTTCTCGCACCACGATTTTGTAGCTGCCGCCCAATCTTTCAAACACTATGCCACGGCCTATCCAGACGATCACAATAACAACGAGGCCCAGTACTTTCTGGCCGAAAGTCTGCTCCGGCTCGCCCGCCAACGCCAGCTAGAAGCGCAGCCTGCCAGCGCGGACTCGCTACGGGCTCTAGCCCTAGGGGAATACCGCGTTCTCGTCGAGCAATCCCCCACCGATAGCACTATTCTCGCCGAGCAATCCCCCACCGATAGCGCTTGGGCCCGGCGCGCACGACTGCGCCTCATTAAACTCGAAGCTGAGGACAGCCCCGATTCGCTGCGGTTATCCACTCTCGAAGCGGGGATTGCCGCTTTTGTCGCCAAGTTTTCCGAGGGCCGAGGAACCGACCTAGACCAAGCCCTTTTGCAGCTAGGCGATGCTCGCCGCCAGCTAGGAGCGACCGATAGCACTTGGCTCGACGGGGCCGTTTCAGCCTACGACCAACTCCGCCGGCTCTTTTCTAAGAGTCCGCTCGTACCCCACGCTCTGTACGGCACGGGTCTTTGCCTAGCGCAAAAAGGCCAACACAAAGAAGCGGCTGACTTGCTCGACCGCGTTTTGCAAGACTATCCCGACAGTCCGCTGACAGCACCGGTGCTCTTTGAGTTAGGCCACATCCGCTTGGCGCAGGAGCGGCCCCAAGAAGCCATCGCCCGACTGCAAGAGTTGCGCTGGGGCTACCCGGCCTTTCCCCAGCGCCGCGCCGCACAGAAACTGTTGGGCGACACCTATTTTCAGCTCGGCCAATACGCCGCCGCCATCGAGTTGTACCAACCGCTGGTCTCCAACTCGACGATCACCGACGACAGAGGGCCGATCCTCCGACGAATGGGCCGCGCATACCATCACCTCAACCGCTATGGCGAGGCCATAGCGACCTATAGGCAAATACTCGCCGAAGAGCCAAATCCGGCTGGACTAGACAGCATTTACTTTGCCCAAGCGGTACTGCAACTGGGACAAGGGCAAGAAGACGAGGCCTCTCGGCTCTTCCAAAAGGTAGGCCGAGAGTTTGCATCCGGGGGATTGGCGGCCGAAGCCTCGGCGCGGGCCGGCCACATCGCCTTTGCCCGACAGCAATACAAAAAATCCTACCAACTCTATCAGCCCTTGCTGGATCAGAGCGAGGATACCCTGATCCACGGACAAGCCGTCCTCGCCCTGTTCCGACTCAAGCGCGTAGAGGAGGGGCGCAAAGCAGCCAAGCGATTTGCCAAGCACTTCAAGGAGGAGGCGGAGTGGCGTCAACACTTCCGGGTTGAGGAAGGGAAATACTATTTGCAGGCTGGCAACTACAAGAAGGCGTACGAGTTGTTTCAAGAAGTAGAAAAGCAAAGAGGTACGTGGGCAGACGACGGGGCCTATTGGATGGCCGTGACTCTGTGGAAGCGAAACAAGGTGACGCCCAGCGAGGAAGGGGCGGCGGACGCGTTGGAGGCCGTATCGCGCTTTGTACGGGAATATCCGACGAGTCCCCATGTAGCCGATGCCTACTTGCGCCTAGGCGGCTACCACTTTTCGCTGCACAACTTTCTGCAAGCGGCAGGAGCCTACAAACACGTCTTGGACGCGCCAGAAGTCAGTCGCGAACAGGCCCAAGATGCGATGTGGAACCTCCTCAAGAGCTACCAAAGCGCCCACGAGTACGAGGCCGCTCACCAAGTGGCCAATCAGCTACTGAGCCAGTACCCCGAGCACCCCCAAGCCATCGATGTCCAACTCGAACTGGGTATCATCCTCAAGAATAAGGGCCAATACGCCCAAGCCGTTGAACAGCTAGACGAACTGCTCTCCCAACAGCTGCTCAATGGCAATAGTGCTTCCGAAGCCCGGTTTTACATCGGCGAATCCTATCAGAATATGGGCGAGTACCGCAAAGCTATCCAAGCCTATTACAAAGTCAGCTACCACGGTGCCGAAGGACTCAGCATGTGGATCACCTCGGCGGATTTCCAACGCGCCCGCTGCCACGAATCGCTGGGCGAACACGCCACGGCCATAACCATCTACGAGCGCATCGCGCGTCGCGAAGGGGGCCAGAGTCCACAGGGGGCGCTAGCCCGCGAGCGGATCAATGCCCTGCGCCGTAAGCTGGAAACTCTCAACTGAGGGGATGCCAGCAGAGGGTTCTATGGTCTCGACTCAACGTCACATTCTACTCCTGACCCAGCAAGCAGAGCTGGAAACGGAGTTCAAGTCCGCGATCCATGACGTGCGGTTACGCGTACTCAACGCGGCTAATGGCGATGCGCTTGGGCCGCTGCTGCGGCGCGGAATGGATCTGGTCGCCTTTGATATGGAACTTCCGCCCGCCGTCCTAGCAGAGGGTGTCGCCGCACTCGACCAGCATCGCGATGTCCCCGTTCTAGGTTTGGGCAACGCCAATGAAAACTGGGACCGACTTTTATGGGGCTCGCCTCTCAAAGACCAAATTGCCGTCCCCTTTGAGGCCAAAGCCCTGCGCCAACATCTGGACCAGTTACTAGAGCGAGGGGACTTTTTGCACGGGGCCGAGCTAGTGGGTCAGTCGCCCTTAATGCGCCAATTGCGCGAACGCATCTTAATCGTGGCACCGACGCCCGTTTCTTCTATCCTACTGACGGGCGAGAGCGGCACTGGCAAGGACCTAGTCGCCGAAGCTCTACATCGCTACAGCACTCGGCGCGAACATCCTTTCCGACCGCTCAACTGCGGTGCTATTCCGGAGAATCTGCTGGAGAACGAACTCTTCGGGCATGAAAAAGGGGCCTTCACCGACGCCCGAGCCCAGTACCGAGGCATCTTTGAACAAGCTGATGGCGGAACGGTCTTTCTAGACGAAATCGGCGAGATGTCGCTGGCGGCGCAAGTGCGCCTCTTGCGGGTCCTCGAGCAACGCGAGGTTGCCCGCATCGGCGGCACCGCACCTATCTCGGTAGATATTCGCGTCATCGCCGCGACCAACCGCGACCCACAAAAGGCGGTTGACCAACGCGAGTTTCGCCTAGACCTGTATCATCGGCTCAAGGTCGTCGAGCTCGACATTCCTCCGCTGCGCCGCCGGGCCGAGGACATTCCCCTCTTGATCGAGCACTTCACCAGCGAGTTGGCCCAAGGAAACAAGAGCCGCCTAGAGGGATTCTCGGCGGCGGCGATTGACCTTTTACAAAGCTATGCTTGGCCTGGCAATGTGCGCGAGTTGCGCAACCTAATCGAGCACTTGGTCTTCCTCGCCCCGCGTGCCCTCGTCGAACCCGAAGACTTATTGCCCCACCTCGATATTCAGCCTACGCGCCATTTGCCAGTGCCAACCAACAAGACGCCGGACCAATCCGAGCGCGAGTTGATCTACTTTGCTCTCTTGGACCTCAAGCGCGAGGTCGCTGAACTAAGAGCCACGGTCGAGCGCAGTGCCCCCATGATGCCGTCCTCTACACCTCCCGTAGCACCAGCGGTCGTTCAGCCGGTAGCACCAGAGGAATCAAGTCAACCGATCTACCCGGAGGACGCCCCGTACAATCCCGCAGACCCCCGGCCTGCGGCAA
Source organism: uncultured Latescibacterota bacterium (assembly GCA_958295495.1). Lineage (GTDB taxonomy): Bacteria > Latescibacterota > UBA2968 > UBA8231 > UBA8231. The sequence continues at coordinate 1,917,202 of OY282352.1, read as the reverse complement.
TACGCATCCCCGACAATGCAGCTATTGAGCCTTTACCCACACTCAGAGACAGGGAGCGGGAAGCCATTGAACAGGCACTCGACCGCGTCGGCGGCAATCGCCGGAAGGCGGCGGCAATCCTCGGCATCAGCGCTCGTACCCTCTACCGAAAATTGAAGGAATACGACCTCGGATGAAGCTGCGAGACTCGCTAAATTCCTCCGCTCTGTTCAGTACTTGTCGCCCGTGGGTGAGCACCGTCTTTGTTGCCGCGTTGCTCGCAAGCGCCCGGCCGACTGGGGCGCAAATGCCGGTGGAGAGCACCCAGCCACTAGCGGATCTCAGCAGAGCTTTCCGCCAAGCTTATGAACAAGTGCGCCCGGCCGTGGTTCTAATCGCGGCGACGACCCGACCTCGGCAGAAGCCCGTATTGCCCCCCTTCCACCCAGAAATCCCCGACGAGGACTTTCGCGGCATAGGCTCGGGTACTATCGTCAGCGACGACGGCTACATTCTTAGCAATTACCACGTCGTCGCCGGTGCCGACTCCATTCAAGTCACCCTCTCTGACCGCCGTACCTATCAGGCTGAACTAATTGGCTTCGATTCGCTGATTGACATTGCCTTGCTCAAGGTTGAGGCTCAGGGGCTGCCCACTGTGCAGTTGGCCGATTCAGACCTGTTGCAAATCGGCGACTGGGTGCTGGCCATTGGCCATCCCTTGGGCATGGGGTCAACGCTGACGCACGGCATCGTAAGTGCTCTAGGGCGCCAAGCAGGCATTTTTAACCGCAGGAGCGACGAAGAAAATCGCTATGCCATCGAGAGTTTCATCCAGACCAATGCAGTGATTAACCCCGGCAATTCGGGCGGTCCTCTGCTCGATCTACAGGGTAGAGTCGTAGGGATCAACACGGCCATTTCAACGCGTACTGGTTACTACATCGGCTATGGGCTAGCCGTGCCGATCAACTTGGCACGCGAAGTGGTAGATGATCTACTAGTCCACGGGCGGATCGTACGCGGCCACTTGGGCGTGGCCATGGCCCCTGAGATGACCCAAGAACTAATCCGCGAGCACGGCCTCGACATGGAACGGCCGCGGGGCGTTTACCTCAACCAAGTGCAGCCCAACAGCCCCGCCGAGCACGGTGGCCTGCTCGTCGGGGACGTCATAATGTCCCTCGATGGTGTCGAGGTGAACCACTTCAACCACCTGCAGACGCTGATCTACGGCCGCGACCCGGGCGAGACGGTCAACCTGCAAATCATGCGCGAGAACCAACTCCACCAAGTCGCCGTGGTGCTCGGTGAACGCGAAGACGACCGGCTCCTCTCCGAGGGCCACCAGCGGCTAGCACAACTGGGGTTCTCAGTTGAATCCTTGCCCGCCGAGTTGGCGGCTGAACTGGGCTTTGTTGGCGAGTTGGCGGCTGAACTGGGCTTTGAACAAGGCGAGGACCCGGTGGTGGTAGTTGGAGTAGACCCACAGGGGCTGGCAGCGGACAAAGGCATCCAAGTGCGCGACGTGATTACCGAAGTGGACCAGGAGCGCGTTACCTCGTTGGAGCAATTTGTGCGCTTTGTTTCCAAGCTAGAAGAGGGGCAGTTTGCGTTCTTCTGGTTTTGGCGGCCCGATACCGGAATCAATGTCCGGGCACTGAGTATCCCGGAATAAAAAACCATGACGCACGACCTAAAAGGTGCCGATGCCCTGCTGATGATCGGCAGCAGCGAACGCTGCGCCAATCTATTTTACGCTACCCGCTTTCGCGCTCCCGATTCCTTCGCTTTTCTGTGGACCCCCAGCGAAAAGCTCATGCTCGCCCACAACCTCGAAATCGACCGGGCGCGCAACCAAGCCCGCGTCACCCGGGTATTGCCCTATGCCGAGTACGAGAAACGGGCCAAGGAAAAAGGCCAAGAGCGGCCCAACAGCAACGCCGTCTTGTTGGAACTTTTGCGCGACCTCGGCTTGCAGAAGCTGCAAGTGCCCGCTGATTTTCCCCTTGCTACGGCCGATTTTCTGCGGGGGGAGGGCATCGAACTCGCGATTGCGACCGACCCGCTCTTTCCCCAGCGTAAGATCAAGGACGCCGAAGAGATCGAGGGCATGCGCCGGGCGATGCGGGCCGCCGAAGCGGGCATGGAAACGGCGCTTGAGGGGCTGCGCACAGCCGATGTGCGCGACGGCGTACTCTTCCTCAATGGCACCGTACTCACCTCAGAGCGATTGCGGCGTAGGGTGCATCAGACGCTAATGGACTGCAACAGCATTGGCGAACATACCATCATCGCCAGCGGCGACCAAGGCTGCGACCCACACCAAGTGGGCTTTGGGCCTTTGCGCGCCAGGGAGACCATCATCATCGACATTTTTCCACGCGACGAGGCAAGCGGCTACTACGGAGACTTGACGCGCACCGTCTGCAAGGGACAGGCATCCAAGCCGATGCGGCACCTGTACGAAACCGTGCTAGAGGCGCAACAATTGGGCTTAGACCACATCCGTCCAAGTGCCGAAGGCCACCTTATTCACGAATCAATCCAACGGTTCTTCGGCGACGCCGGCTACGAGACGGGAGAGAAAGACGGCTATATGCAGGGCTACTTCCACAGCACTGGGCACGGGCTAGGTCTGGAAATCCACGAGGAGCCGAGGATCGGCCCGCACGGCGACGCGCTTGAGTCAGGCCATGTCGTGACGATGGAGCCGGGACTCTACTACCGAGGCTTAGGGGGCGTGCGGATCGAAGATACGGTCGTCGTTTGCGAAGGCGGCTACGAGAACCTGTCCAGCCTGCCCAAGGTGCTCGAAGTGTGAGTGCGACCCTTTCCCGCCAACAGGTGTACTCGTTTGCACAATAAGGGGAAATTGAGCAGATTTATTCTTATGAGACGACACAAATTCACTCTCGGCTCCCTAGTCGTTGCCGCTGGCCTGATCTACCTTTTTGCTGCCGGCGTCCAACAGTCCACAGCGACCCACATGACGCTGCAAGCCCTGATGGACGGAGCCATAGACGAGGGCCGGCGCATCCAGCTAGGCGGCGGCACAGTGGTGCCCGGTTCGATTGAGTGGGACCGGTATCGCTCGCGCCCCGAATTCGCGATTACCGACGGACAACACACACTGCGGGTCCGCTACATCGGACACGCCGTGCTGCCCGATACCTTCAAAGATGAGGCACAAGTAGTTCTCGAAGGCGAATACCAGCCAGCCGACCAGACCTTTGCCGCCGATGTCATCTTTGCCAAATGCCCCTCTAAATACGAGGGACAAAGCTATGAAGGCCACGTGCAGGCGATGAATAGTCCGAGCGGCTAGCCCGCAGCATCTTTTGGCTTTTCCCGACATTTTATGGTTGATACCGGCTATTTTGCCTTGTGCTTGGCACTCCTAGCGTCCGGCTATGGAGTTCTGGCGTCGGCCCTCGGGGCGAAGCGTGGCCATTTGGGGTTGGTGCGCTCGGGCGAAAACGGGGTCTTGGCGACCTGTGCCCTGCTGACGCTGGCAGTTCTCGCGCTGTGGCACGCTCTTATCTCTCACGACTTCCAAGTCGAGTACGTGGCCGAAAACAGCAACCGCGCCATGCCTTTGTCCTATTTAATAACGGCGCTGTGGGGCGGGCAGAACGGGTCGCTGTTGTTTTGGGGCTGGGTCCTGTCCATCTACTCGGCGGGCTTAGCGGCACTCTACCGCCGGCGCTATCGCGAATTGATGCCCTACGCGCTGGCAACCCTATCCCTTACCAGCTTCTTCTTTTGTATCGTACATCTCTTTGCCGCCGACCCGTTCCAGCGCTTGCCCTTCACGCCAGAGGACGGCCGCGGGCTCAACCCGATTCTACAACACCCCGTCATGGCCATTCACCCGCCAATGCTTTACTTGGGGATGGTGGGCATGGTCGTACCCTTTGCCTTTGCCATAGCCGCGCTCTTGACCGGCAAGTTAGACGCTACTTGGCTCCGCGCTTCGCGCCGCTGGATGCTCATTCCTTGGACCTTTCTCGGCTTCGGTCTCCTGCTAGGCGGCAAATGGGCCTATGTCGAATTGGGGTGGGGTGGATATTGGGGGTGGGATCCTGTGGAGAATTCCTCGCTGATGCCTTGGTTGGTCGCCACCGCTTTTCTACACTCGATTATGATTCAAGAGCGCAAGGGCATGCTCAAGGTATGGAACGTGGCGTTGGCGATCCTCACGTACGCGCTGTGCCTGTTCGGCACCTTTATGACCCGCAGCGGCATCATCTCCTCGGTGCATGCCTTTGCCCAATCCAATATCGGTCCTTTTTTTAGCACCTTCCTCGTCCTGACGCTGATTTTTTCTTTTGGGCTTTTGTGGCTGCGGCTACCCCTGCTCAAGGCCGAGAACCGCTTGGAATCTTTTGCCTCGCGCGAGACGGCTTTCTTGCTCAACAACTGGATTCTCTTGGGGATGCTCTTCGCCGTGTTCTGGGGCACGGTCTTCCCGCTGGTCTCCGAGGCCTTAACCAACGAGCAAATCACGGTCGGTGCCCCCTTTTTTAATCAAGTCACGATTCCCATCGGGCTAGTGCTTCTGTTGTTGACGGGTGCTGGTCCGCTCTTCGCTTGGCACCGCACCTCCCGCGACAGCCTGCGCAAAAACTTCACCCGCCCGGTAACGGTGGGCGCACTTTCTTGCGGGGTCTTTCTTATTCTCGGCGTACGCGATCCCTATGTCGTGCTGTCATTCGGGCTGTGCGTCTTCGTCCTCGTCGCGCTCACTTCCGAGTTCCACGCCGGCACGCGGGCGCGGATGCACAGCACGGGCGAGCCCTATCCGGTGGCATTGTATCGCCTCTGCGCCAAGAGCCGACGGCGTTACGGCGGGTATTTGACCCACCTCGGGCTGGTATTGCTCTTTGCTGGCTTCACTGGCAAGGCCTTTACCCAAGAAACCGAAGTCGTCCTTGACCAAGGGGCTTCGCGTCAAGTCGGCGAATACCGGATTACCTTCGCGTCGCTGGCCTTCGCCGAAAACGCCAACCACAGCACTACCGCCGCGGCCTTGGCCCTGCACCGCGGCGATCAATTCCTCGGCACACTGCTGCCGGAGCGACGCTACTACCCGGCTTTTGACCAAGGGACCACTGAAGTCTCCATTTACTCGACATGGCGCGAGGACTTCTATGTAATTCTGGTGGGCTCTGCCGAAGACCGGAGTGCCAAATTCCAAGTCTATATCAACCCGCTAATCAACTTCGTGTGGCTCGGTGCTGTCGTCCTAGTGCTCGGTGCGCTGTGGGCAATGTGGCCCACGCCGCGAGACCGGCGGCTAGCTCGGGTTGATCGCGAGACCGCAACGGACTCGGCCATCGCACCGAGGTCTCATACTTACGTGTCCGTGCTCGCTGTGTTGGCACTGGGCTTCTCGCCGGTAGGAGCGGCAACAACGGCGGAAATCAAAGGCGTGGCTGAGGAGTTGGTCTGTCTCTGCGGTAATTGCCCTCGGGAATCCCTAGCCACCTGTCTTTGTACCGACTTCGCCGTACCCGAACGCGAGGCGATTGGCTTAGCCCTAGACCGGGGCCAGACTCGGCAGCAGATCGTCGATGGCTATGTAGCACGTTTTGGCCTGCTGGTCTTAGCCACTCCACCGCAAAAGGGCTTTAACTTGCTAGCTTGGGTCGCGCCCTTTTTGGCTCTTTTGTTTGGCGTCGCCTTAGTACGCACACTGCTAGTTCGCTGGAAGGACCACGGCCAAGCGCCTCTACCGGCCAAGCCCCCTCCAGCCGACCGTAGCCAATTCGCGGATCGCCTGAGACGCGAATTGGATCACTACGACGATGGTTAGTTCGACCGAACAGACGCGGGCCTGCGCGGGCCTTAAATGAATGCGATGGGACTCTTACCCATATTGTGTTCAGTCGCTCTGCTATTGGGGCTGTTGCTCTATCTGGGACATCCCCTCCTAACGGGCGGGCGGGCGGGCGCGGCGAGCGGGCAGACGCGACAGCTCTTTGAGCGCAAGGAGCAGCTCTTGGGCGAGATCGTCGAGTTGGAGCTTGACCGCGAGCTCGGTAAAGTGTCCGCAGAGGACTTTCAGCGCTTCTTCGCCGAGTTGGAGGCTGAGACGCTGGCGATTATAGGCGAGTTGGATCGGCTCAACGGCGCGGGTAGCTATCAACTCGAACGACGCATAGAGGAGGAGGTCTCGGCCCTGCGCCAAAAGACCGCCGTTCCTCGTTGCCGCGGCTGCGGGACCCTGCGACGCGAAGGCGATCTGTTCTGTCCGCAATGCGGGGCCTCTTTAGTGGAATCTAGCTGAGCCATGGTTTTGCGCTCGCTTTGCGCCGCAATCGTCCTTTGCGCTTCCGATCTGTGGGGCGCGGCGATCAACGGTTATGTACTCAACCCCTTCACCCAAGCGCGAATCCCGGGTATCCCCGTGGCCTTCTACGTCCGCCAAGACGGACAGATTCTCGAGATGCTGCGCAAGGAGACCGACGCCGAGGGGCACTTCTCTTTTGCCGGCCCTTTCCTACAAGACGGACTCCACTTCGGACTAGCCGCCTTCTACGACAGCATCCCCTACTTCTCTTCGACCCTTGAGGTCGGCGCACAACAACAGATCATCCTCGAGGTTTACGAAAAAACCGATGATCCCTCCGGTATCCGAATCGGTACTCATCATCTCTTTTTCTCGCTACGCGAGAACGCGATTGAGTGTATCCAGCTCCTGCAAATTCACAACACCCTAGAGCGCACGTACTCAGGCAGCGGCGACGGGCGTGAGCGCCAAGTGACCGAATTGGCCTTGCCAACGGGCCTCTTTAACCTCCAAAGCCACTCGGGTCTGCTTCACCAAGCCGAGGAAGGCCGTTTCTTCGACAACCAACCCCTGCCTCCAGGCCGCTCGCAACGGAGCTTTTCTTTTCATCTCGACGCCCGTAAATTCGCCAGCCCCTATGTGCATCAGGCGATCTATCCTACCGACCGCTTGGAGATTTTTCTCAACCCCCCTTCCATTGAGATCAAACCATCCTTTATCGACCTAGGTATTATTGAGCAGCACGGCCGTCAGTACCAAAAGATTGCCATAGAGAACCTACAGCCAAGCCAGCAGGTGGCGATCCCCTTACCCCTCGCCCCCGCGCTGCGTTGGTCGCTCAAATGGGCCGCGCTGGCAGGCGCATTCCTCGCCGGTGGTGTCGCGCTGGCATTGAGCCGACAATACTCAAGCACCGATCGCGCCCGCGCACTGGAACGGCGGCAGCATCTCATTGAGGAACTCGCTCGGCTCGACGATTCTTTTGCTGGTCGGCCCGAAGATCCGCATTACATTGACCAGCGGGCGCATCTGATGCGCGAAGCTGTTGCCCTGACCCAAGCACTTGAAGTGTGATGGGTGGAAACGACGCAATCGTCCTAGAGGGAGCTGCCAAGCGCTTCGGCACCCGCACAGCCCTGCATCCCACCGATCTGGTTATACCGCGAGGTCAAGCGGTGCTGCTCGTTGGTGCCAATGGCGCGGGCAAGAGTACCTTGCTGCGGCTGATGGCCGGCCTCTGCCGACCTTCGGAGGGGAGGGTGAGGATCGGCGGTCGCGATCCCCAACGCACCCCCGAGGCACGGGCGAAGATCGGCCTGCTCTCGCATCAGACCTTGCTCTACGACGAACTGACGGCGAGAGAGAACTTGCGCTTCTTCGCCCAACTCTATGGATTGGACGACCCAGACGAACGGCTCGCTACGGCCTTAACGGCTGTTGGTCTGAATGAGCGGCCCAACCAGCGCGTGGGTTCGTTCTCTCGCGGTATGAAGCAGCGTCTGGCGATTGCCCGTGCTATCCTGCATTCTCCCTCTATTCTCTTGCTTGACGAGCCGTTTACCGGCCTCGACACCGGTGCCAGCGCTGCATTGCACCGCCTCTTGCACCGCCTTCGACAAGAGGGCTGCACCTGCGTCTTGGTAACTCATCGCCTCGACGAAGCCGATGGTCTAGTGGACCGCCTGCTGGTGATCGAGCGCGGACAATGGCGCTTGGACCAAGTCCTGACGGATGATCTGGCCCGACTGCGCAGGCTCTGCGCGCCCTATCTCGACGCCGACCCATGAGCTTTTTACGACGTGCGCTGGCGATACTGCACAAGGATCTACAGGCCGAGTGGCGCACTAAGGCACGTCTCAGCCCGATGGTCTTCTTTATACTGTTGATGTTGCTGGTATTCAACTTTTCCTTCGATCTAGGCGGGGCCGCTCTACGCGAGATTGGGCCAGGTACACTCTGGTCGTCTTATGTCTTCGCCAGCCTGCTGAGCCTGAGCCGCTCTTTTGCCGATGAACGCGACAACGACGCGCTCGACGCGCTGCTGTTAGCACCGGGAGACCGCGGTGCCATCTATCTAGGCAAAATGCTGGGCAATTTTGTTTTTCTTTTAGCGGTCGAATTGCTGAGTTTGCCCTTTTTCGCCCTCTTCTTTAATCTGTCCCTGAGTTTCTTCTTGCTCCCTCTGCTGGCCGTCTTTGTCCTAGGATCGGCTTGTATGGCGTCGGTGGGCACGCTCTTTGCCGCACTGTCGCATAACATGCGCTTGCGCGAGCTACTGCTGCCGCTTTTGCTCTTGCCCATGATCTTGCCGGCGTTGATTTCCTGCGTGGAGGCAACGGGGCTAGTGCTGGCCAATGACTGTTGCGAAAAGCTCTTCTCGCACCTGCAAATGTTGGGAGTGTACGCGGTAGTTTTCACAGTGCTCTCGCTAATGCTTTTTGAATACGCAATTGAGGAATGATGCGCTCGGTCCCATTCTCCTGTTTAGTTTTCGTAGTCATGCTCGTCGCCTTGGGCGCGATTTTTCTGTGGGTCCCCACTGAAAAAGAAATGGGGATTGTCCAGCGAATCTTCTATTTTCACGTGCCGGCAGCGTTTTCTTCGTTTCTGGCCTTTTTTCTTGTATTAGTCGGCAGTGTACAGTATCTGCGCACTCGCGAGGACAAGTGGGATCGCCTAGCACTATGCTCTGCCGAATTGGGCGTGATCTTTGCGTTGATTGTGCTGATCACTGGGCCCTTGTGGGCCAAACCCATCTGGGGGGTTTACTGGCGATGGGAGCCGCGCCTAACCTCAATGCTGATTATTTTCACCATCTACGTGGCCTACCTAATGGTGCGAGGATATGGGGCTTACTCTACCCCAGTACAGCGCATTAGTGCAGTACTGGGCATTCTCGCCTTCGCCAACGTTCCTTTGGTGTACTATGCTGTCGATCTGTGGGCTGCCGACCAACAGCTACACCCGCCGCGCAACGTAGAGCTTGAGCCGACAATGCAATACACCAAATGGATCTGCTACGCAGCTTTCTTCCTGCTGCTCTTTCGCCTCCTAGCGCAACGCATAGAGCTAGCCCGCATCGAAAAAGCCGTGGCACTCCTGCGGCAAAAACTAATTGACGAAACGTAAGAGCCTATGGACAATCTCCACTACTTATTTGCCGCCTTCGCGGCCGTGTGGATCGTGCTTTTTACCTATTTGGTGCGCCTAAACCGGCGCACCGAGGAACTAGGCCGCCAACTTGCAGAACTCGAGCTGCAGTTGGGGAACAAAGAAGGCGATTTGCCGGATGGCCAGGAGGCACGAGTTGGTTGACACCTACTTTGAAGTCGTATTATATTTCACACGTCAATCGACAATGGCCCACTAAATCGCAGTGTACCGCTATGGTTCTGATGGAAGTCGAGGAAGTCTTAGGCAGCAAATCTCAATCTTTATACCCTGAAGTAGTACTCAAAGAAGTCGAGGGCAACTATTATCTTCACATTGTCATTGGCCGCTTTGAGGCGGCAGCCATTTCTATGGCCCACAGCAAGCGACAACCCGTGCGTCCCATCAGCTACGACCTAGCCCATCAGATTCTCGCCAACGTTGACGCTCGGGTAGACCGGGTCGAAATCACTGACTTTAACTTACGCGAGAGAACGTACTACGCCGAGATTCACCTCATCGACGACGAGGGCAATACCCATACTTTCGACGCACGTCCCAGCGATGCAATTGCCCTAGCCTTGCGCTTTCGTGCCCCTATCTACGCCGCCGTCAAGATCCTCAAAGAGGTGGGCTGTGTGCGTTCTGACGATGACGAATGGGTTAAGGCAGGAGTTGAAGCTCTCGCCGAACCCGTGGCTACACCGCATGAAGATCATCCCATCATCGCCCCACCAGCCGTCAACCAACTAGAACAACTCAAAAGACGCATGAGCCAAGCTGTTGCCGAAGAAATCTACGAGGAGGCAGCGCGGCTTCGCGACGAGATTAGCCGTCTCAACAGGGATGATTAATGAGTGATACCTCTTTAGTTGAGATGACCGTGGTCAAGGTTAGTCCCTACTTGCGCGAGGACAGGCCCTTGGTATGGTTGAGCGAGAAGGAAGGTGAACTGCCGCGGCTCTTGCCCATCCCCATTGGCGAATTTGAGGCCGCCGCCATTCGGATGCGGCTAGAAAACGATGGACCTATACGCCCGATTTCCTACGACTTGCTCTCTTCTATGGTCAACTACCTTGCGATAAATGTGCGCCAAGTTGTCATTCACAACGTGCACCGCTCAATTTACTACGCGAGGGTCGTCATTGAGAAGAATCACACAATAAAAGACATCGACGCACGTCCCAGCGACGCAATTGCTTTGGCCTTGCGCACTGATTCGCCTGTCTATGTTTCTCATACGTTGCTCAATAAGGTGGGCTTGGAGCCCTTGGAAACCGACTTGGATGTTGAACACACCTTGAACCGCTTCTACGAGTTTGAAGCGCAGATTTCTAAATCGCTCAATACAGAAGCAGAGACGGCCAACATCCGCCCACCGAAGCGGAACGCCGAAGAAGCCGAACCTCAACGGCCCCCCGAAAAAGAGAGAGATGAACTCAGCCTGCTTCAGCACCAGCTACAGCAGGCCGTTATTTGCGAAGAATACGAAGAAGCTGCCCGACTACGCGACGCCATCGAATTGCTCGTTAATAAAGCCAAGCGCTGAAGCCCAATCTCGATGGACGCAGACATAGCTCCTACCAAGTCGTTGACGTTGCTCAAGATACTAATCCGTGCGCTGCACACTATGGTCTTACAACCCTTCCTTTGCATCGCCCTTTTCATCTTTCACGGCTGCCAGAGCGAAGAAGTAGATCAACGCTTCTCCCACCCGACCCAGACCTTCCAGACCTATAAATATGCGCTAGAAAACAGCGACTTTGACCTGCTTGGGGAATGTTTCAATTCTTCGCAAATGGAGGGAGAAGATCGTCACGGCTTTGTCGAACGATGGCGGCAAAAGACACCAGCCGAGATAAAGGCTCATCTGCGTCGAGAAATCGCCGAAGAGCGCATCATCAACGAGCGCATAGGGTACTTACTCTTCGATTCCTCAACGCTAGGCGATGAGCGCGCTTCGCCATTTTTTTATTTTCTTCGCGATTCCAGTGGTTGGAAAATCACTTCCCATTTAGACAGCACCTTCCACCAAGAGTTAGAGCAAGCCATTGAGCGCGGCGAGTATAAATTACCCGACTTCTAACTCCTTCGCTCTCCATCAGACATTAACTTTTTCGTCGATGGTTCCCCTAATCCTCCCAAGCGGAACTGCCTCCTCAATCAGGCCGCTCTAAGCCCCAAGTGTCTATAATGCCCATTATCATTCTCCACTGTTTGTCGTCCATCACATCTACTAGAGAGAGCAGGCCCAACACATCGCGTTCCTGCTGTTTCTTGTGCGCCCGGGCAACTGCCTCTAACCACGGTTGATCCCCGAATAGAGCCGCGATTTCTGGGTTGGAGAGTACTTCTAAGAGGGCTGGATCCAAAGGCTCTTCGCTAGACAGGAGCTTATTGACTACCGGGTCCGACATCAAGCGCATCATCTTGCTATAGAGCGCACGTCCTTCCGCCGAGCCCGCCTTCGCCTTATAAGCAGCGATCAACACTCTGTTAGAGTCAAGTTCCAATACCTCGGCCAACTTGATACATACTTCGTCGGAAGGAACCTTCTCCCCCTTCTCAATTTGTCCTATATAGGTTGCCCATACGCCCTTGGGCCTTCGCGCCGTCACGAGTTGCTTGGCCAATCCCTGCTGGCTCAGGTGGGCTTGTAGCCGGGCCTCCTTAATCATTTCTGCAAACTGCATTCGCGATTCCTCTGAACTATTTTCAACCATACTTTTCCATTAATATATGCACACACTGGTAAGTGTGCAAGACCTCGCTGTGGTTTTCTGTGCATGTGTTTTTCTACTTGACAACACAATCTAGCGTGTGTAATTTAGGTTCTAAATAGAGTGTGGCGGTCCGCTAGCGTGGCCAAAATCCTGATCCGCGAAGCTCGGATTTCCCTTTTCGGGTTGTTGAGATCTTCAAAACTACCTCCCCACACCGCCTCGTTTGAGGATCTCACTTGCGTTTCAAGATCCCACCGTCTGGCCGCCACACTCTTTAAAAAGCAGCCCATTTTTAGATGGGCTGCTTTTTATTTTATCTTTATACCGATTCCTTTATACGCCATGCGTATCTGTATGGTCGCCTTCACCGACCTGAATTTCGACTACCGCATCTACCGAGAAGCCACCTCGCTGCGCCTCGATGGTCACCAAGTCGTCATTGTCGCCTCCTCGTTCAATCCAGCCCCTCTTAAGGGATGGGACGATTTTGAAATTTATCTGATTCCGCTAGACCGAAATCGCTCACTGCGCCGCCTCTATCCATTGTTTTGGCAACGAGCCTATCCACTGCTGGTCAATTCCCATCCGGATGCCTACCACGCCCACGACCTAGACTCGCTCTGGCCAGCAGTGCGGGCTGCACAGCGACTAGACCTGCCCATCGTCTACGACGCGCATGAATTTTGGACCGAGCAGTCCTCGCTGGTCAACCGGCCGTTGATGCGGTCCTGCTGGAGTTTGCTGGAGCGGCGGCTGATAAGACAGGTAGATCGCGTCATAACCGTCAGCGGGTCTATCGCCCAATCACTCAAGAAGCGTTACCGCCTTGACGAGGTCGTTGTTCTGCGCAATTTGCCGCTATTCCGCCATAAGGTCCAAAGCAACCTGATACGCGAAGCGCTGGACCTGCCCGATGAGCTCCCTATTGTGCTCTACCAAGGAGGATTCCTCACCGAAAATGGCTTGCGCGAGCAAATTGAGGCCGCCGCAGGGCTTGCCGCCGCCCTAGTTCTAATTGGGGACGGACCTAGCGAACAGGCCCTGCGGACCCAAGTCCGCGCTGCTGGGCTAGATGATCGGGTCTATTTTATTCCCCGGGTGCCCTTTCACCAACTTCACAATTATACTTGTTCGGCCGACTTGGGGCTGTGTCTGATCAAAGGCACAGGCAAGAGCTTCTACTACTCCCTGCCCAACAAGCTCTTTGAATATATGATGGCCGGGCTACCGGTCTTAGCCAGCAACTTTCCTGAAATGCAGCGTATCGTCCACGAAACGCGTACCGGAGCTACGGTTGATCCAACCAATATAGCTGCCATTCGAGGACAGATCACCGCTTTTTTGGACAATGCTGAGCAGCGAGAGGCCTGTGCCAAGGCGAGTTTGCAGGCGGCCCGGTGCTATAACTGGGAACGAGAAGCCACTCAACTCACCCAGCTTTACGCAACCCTAGCATGAGTGTCTCGCTGACGCTTAGCGTCGTAATCCCTACCTATGGTAAACCTGAGCGCCTCGAAGCAGTGCTTAAGAGCCTATCTCAGCAAAATTACCCCCACGAGGCGACCCAAATCATCGTGGTGGACGACGCCTCCCCCCACTTAGACGCCGAGCGATTGTATGCGGCGGTCGCGCCCTTACAACTGCGGCTGATTCGCAACGAACAGAATCAGGGACGCGCTCGGGCACGCAACGCAGCACTTCGGGTCGCCAGAGGCGATCTCGTCGTCTTTCTCGACAGCGACATGACCGTCGGCCCAAGTTTTCTCCGCGCCCATGCCCAGCGGCATCAAAACCATGCGGAAGCCGTTTTTGTCGGCAACATTCGCTTTGCCAGAGAAATTCCCGTTACATCCCTGACCCGCTATCTCGAAGGGAGGGGGCCCCACAGGGTAGACGCGGATAAGCCAATACCTTTCAAGTGCTTCGTCACCGGCAACTCCTCGGTTCGCCGGTCGTCTCTGCTCCGCGTGGGTTTTTTCGACGAGGATCTCACTGCTTATGGCGGCGAAGACCTAGAACTAGGGTACCGCCTCCATTTGGCGGGTATTCCGCTTTACTATACCCCCGAAGCCCTGTCCTACCACTATCATTTGCGTTCATTGGAGCCGCTTTGTCTTCTGATGCAAACCTACGGCAGCAAGTCAATCCCCATCCTTTTAAACAAGCATCCCGAACTTGACGCCGTACTCCGATTGGACTTTATCAAGGTCTCTGGATTTTCTCCTCGGCGGCTCGCGCTCCAGCTAGCCCTATTGTCGCCGATTCACTATCCAATCCGCTGGTTGGCCCGCTGGCTTGTGAAAACCTATGTCCCAGATCTAGTCTTTAGTTATTTGTTCTGGTCCAGCCGCACTCGGGGTTATCTACAGGCGGCTGCCCATTCAAAGGCGTCTTGATAATTACCCAGCAGTCTCTCTAAAAGGATAACGACTTACATTGCGTACAAATACCGGAGGACTCCCTGACCTTATGCATGCTCACTATCCCCGCTTCTCCCAAGTTCTCCGCGTAGTTCTACCCGCTCTCCTGCTAGCCCATTTCGTAGTTTGGCCCACTGTCGGACTTTTATCTCTACATGCTGGTATTGTTGCCGCCGAATGCACCCTGCTGTGGTTTGTGGCCCTTTATATCCGCCGTCACCATCTAATCGCCGAAGACCTGCTTCTGCTCAACGCCGCACCGGCAGCGACCCTGTTGCTGACAATCCCGGTAACTATTTGCTGTAGCCTCGTAGTCGCCGAATTCGACTTATATCTGGCTCAGCTACTCGATCGGATAGACCTATCTATGCCGCTGCCCTTTCAGAAGGATCTGCTGGAGATTCAGATTCTCCGCGAACTGGCAGAGGTCCCGAGGGGACTGGCAACACTAGTACTAGCCCCTGTGTTTTGCGAAGAGCCTCTCTTCCGCGGACTTGTGTTCACGAGCCTTTACGCCC
Organism: uncultured Latescibacterota bacterium; assembly: GCA_958295495.1. Classification (GTDB taxonomy): domain Bacteria; phylum Latescibacterota; class UBA2968; order UBA8231; family UBA8231. Next base: position 1,902,117 of record OY282352.1, on the reverse strand, counting down.
ATTATGGGCTACGTTGGGCGCTAGGCGGCTCGACCCTGCTCTTCGCCATTTCGCACTTCAACCCTTGGCAACTGATCCCCCTCTTCCTCTTTGGACTCTTCCTCGGTGCTTTAGTTTACTGGACTCACAGCATCTATCCTGCCATGCTCGCCCACGCGATCAACAACTTGGCTGCGATAACTGGGGTCAACTTGCACACTCACTTAGGCATAGATGGCGTAGGCCCCTCCCAACATCTCCCCATGCCCTTGGCCCTGCTCGCCGGCCTAGTCCTGCTTGCCGGCCTCCTGCTTCTCAGCCGCCAACCCGCCATTATGCCACTGTTGGTTAAGAGGAAATTCTCTCAGCCCGATTATTGAATTGTTGGAAAAACGTTCCCCAATCAGCTCAGCACCTTCTCTACCGTTTCCCCAATTTCCGCAGGACTCTCACAGATGTGAATCCCCGCTTCCCGCATCGCCGCCATCTTGTCCTCGGCCGTTCCCTTACCACCTGAAATGATAGCTCCAGCATGTCCCATCCGCCGCCCTGGAGGTGCCGTGCGCCCCGCGATAAAGCCAATGACGGGCTTGTCGTAGCATTCTTTGATATAGGCGGCCGCTTCTTCTTCAGCCGTGCCACCGATCTCGCCGATCATCACGACCGCATCGGTCTCGGGGTCGTCCTTAAACAGGGCCAGCGCATCGACGAAGCGCGTACCAATGATGGGGTCGCCGCCAATGCCGATGGCAGTGGACTGGCCTAGGCCCTGCTCAGTAAGCTGCCCCACGGCTTCATAGGTCAGCGTTCCACTGCGCGAGATAATACCCACGCGACCGGGCTGGTGAATAAAGTCGGGCATAATGCCGATCTTGCACTTCCCCGGCGAGATGACGCCGGGACAATTTGGCCCGATCAGCCGAGTAGAGCGCACCTGTACATAATGGTAGGCTTTAACCATGTCTCTCACGGGAATATTTTCGCTAATACAGATAACTAGCTCTATACCAACATCGGCCGCTTCCATGATGGCATCGGCGGCAAAGGGGGCTGGCACAAAGATGATTGAAGCACTAGCACCAGTCGCCTCGACCCCTTCGGCGACCGTATTAAACACTGGAATGCCTTCAAATTCTTGGCCACCTTTGCCAGGCGTTGCTCCTCCAACCACTTTCGTGCCGTACTCCAGCATTTGTCGAGTATGAAAAGATCCCTCCGACCCAGTAATTGCCTGTACAAAGACCTTGGTGTTTTCGTCGATTAAAACGCTCATCCCTGTATTCCTCTTATCGAATAGCCGCCTCGACCATCGCCGCCGCGTCTTTCAGCCCGTGCCCAACGACAAAGTCCATATCGGAGTTTTCCAGCATCTCGGCAGCCACATCCGCGTTGGTCCCAGCCAGTCGCACGACGATGGGCACATTGACCTCGATATTTTTGCGTGCCTCAATCACTCCCGCGGCCACGCGATCACAGCGCACAATGCCTCCGAAGATATTGATGAGAATGGCCTTTACATTAGGGTCGGAAAGCAAAATTCGGAAGCCATTTTCCACGGTCTCAGCACTGGCCCCCCCGCCTACGTCCAGAAAATTGGCTGGCTCAGCACCGGAAAGTTTGATGATATCCATAGTGGCCATCGCCAGTCCGGCACCGTTGACCATACAACCGATATTGCCGTTGAGCTTGATGTAGTTCAGACCGTATTTGGCTGCTTCGACCTCCAGCTCCTCTTCTTCATCTAGATCGTGCATTTCCGCTAAGTCTGGGTGGCGGAAGAGTGCGTTGTCGTCTATGTCTATTTTGGCATCCAGTGCCAAGAGCTGCCCAGCGGCGGTCGCCACCAAGGGATTGATCTCGACCAGCGAGCAATCGGCATCGACATAGGCTCTGTAGAGGCTAAGGATAAAACTGGCTGCTTGGCGCACCTGCTTGCTCTCAAAGCCAAGCCCAAATGCTAGGCGCGTTGCTTGGAATGCCTGTAGCCCTACGCTAGGATCAACCGTTTCCTTGAGAATTTTTTCTGGGGTAGCAGCGGCGACCTCCTCAATCTCAACTCCGCCCTCTTGGCTGGCCATGATCACTGGCTTGCTCTGGGCTCGGTCGAGAGTAATGCCCAAGTAAAACTCGCGTTCTATATCCGAGGCCTTCTCCACTAGGACCTGCTTGACCTTTTGGCCTTCAGGGCCAGTCTGGTGGGTAACGAGCTGCATGCCGAGAATCTCGCTGGCCGCTTGGCGAGCCTCTTCGGGATTCTCGGCTAGTTTGACGCCTCCGCCCTTGCCGCGACCTCCAGCGTGGATTTGGGCCTTAATTACGACCTTTTCCCCCAATTCGGCGGCCACGCGTTCGGCTTGGTTCGCTGTCGTGGCCACAGAGCCACTAGGTACGGCGACTTGGTACTGGCGCAAAATTTTTTTGGCTTGATATTCGTGAATTTTCATGAGCATTATCTTCTATTAGGTGGAAGGTAAAAGAGTACAAAAACCCCTCTCTACCAGCAAGGCACCCTAAGATCGACAAGCGCACATGCCAAAAGGCTGTCGATCGTCGGAAAAGTCCCGTACTATTCAGCCATATCTAAAGACCCCGAGGAGGTGACTGGTGAAAATCTTGTTAGTCGGGGGGGCCGGCCACGTCGGTACCAGCCAGCTGCACTACTCCCTATCTTAAACACCACCACGATCTGCGCGTGTTGGACGTAGCCAAGCCCCGGCATGAGGTAGAGTACATCGAAGGCTCTATCGCCGATCCTGAGGCCCTCGCCTGCGCTCTAGACGGAGTAGATGCCTTCATCAACATGACCTATGAAAAGCGGCCAAGGCGGCCTCGACAGCTACCAGACCGAGGCCCAGATCGTCGATAATTACACGGTCAACTGTCTAGGACTGCACCTGCTCCTGTACACAGCTTGGAGGCTAGGTATCAAAAAAGGCCTCCACACCTCCACCATGAGTGCCCACTACCGCGCCCGCTCCTATTATCCATCCGAAGAGGAAGTACCGCTCGATGGCCCCAATGTGTACGGCTTAACTAAGGGGATAGCCGAAGGCATTTGCCGCTACTTCGCCCGCCAATTTGACATGAACTTGGCGGTTCTTCGCATTACCGGTCCGTGCGCCCGGGAGCAATTCCTAGAAAAAGCCAAAAACCCACCACACTATCCCCCCGGTAGCCTTTATTTGACTGACGAAGAAGATTTGGCCAAAGCCTATCTAGCCGCTCTAGACTACGTATGCACAGGCCATGGCCGCTGCGACGTCTTCTTCATATCGGGCGATGCTGACCACCGCGAGATGAACATGTCCAAAGCACGAGCAGTCTTGGGCTGGGAGCCTAAATCGCATCTGATGCTGGAGGCGTGAGAATCCCAAGCGGATAATATGTGCCCGATGACGTAAAAAAAACAGGCCCAACCATTCTGGTTGGGCCTGCCAATTCCTATGGATTTTCGCGTTATGATTTATTAACGCATTTTCTTAGGCAGCATAGATGCTCACCCGCTTGCCTTTCTTGCCAAAGGCCTCAAATTTCACCTGTCCATCAATTGTAGCGAAGAGCGTATCATCCCCGCCCTTCTTGACATTGACGCCCGGATGAATGCGCGTACCACGTTGCCGCACGATGATTGTGCCTGCGCTGACCTTCTCCCCGCCAAAGCACTTAACGCCTAGACGCTGGGCATTGCTATCGCGCCCGTTTTTAGAACTGCCGACGCCCTTTTTATGAGCCATAATATCTAGTCCTTTCGCACTCAGTTCGGGAGAACAATGTCTTCGACCCGAATCTCGGTGTAGTCCTGACGGTGGCCGTTGCGCCGCCGATACTTCTTGCGCCGCTTCTTCTTGAAAACGACGATCTTGTCGCCGCGGCCATGGCCGACGATCATCGCCGAAACACTAGCACCTTCGACTGTGGGGCTGCCAACCTTGGTCTCGCCGTCACCGGAAACTAACAGCACGTCGGTAAATTCCTGTGTGCTACCTTCTTCGGCCTGAAGCCGAGGTACGCGCAGACTCTGGCCTCTGTCGACTTTGACCTGATGGCCAGCAATATTGACAACTGCATACATGAATTGCGCTCCTAAGCTAAGACTACTCCGCAATCAACCAAGAAACTATTAAAGATATAGCCGGAACTTTTTCTGTCAAACCCGGAACTCAGCGGTCACATCTAGGCTGCGCTTAGTCGAGAAGAAACGATAGTCTTGGGGCCCCAACGTGGAATCGGTCTCAATTTGGAGGCGAGCTTTGGTCGCCTTGCGCAATGACTTGAGCCGTTCCTCGCGGTTTTCTAGCATATAGGTGGCCACATCGGGATGGACCTTTAACACGTAACGCCTTTCTCGGGTAGCAGCATATGAACGCTGAAGCCAGCGTTCAATCCAAGTCAGGGTTGTGTCTGGCCCCATAATCCGGCCCGTGCCGCTGCAAATGGGACAAGGTTCGCTATGAGTGTGCAAAAGGTTTGGACGGACGCGCTGGCGAGTCATTTCGACCAAGCCAAACTCGCTGATGTTCGGGCTGATAGAGACCTTCGCCCGATCCCTTTTGAACTCCTCGACCAAGCAGTCAACGACCTTTTTGCGGTTACGCTCCTCATTCATATCGATAAAGTCGATGACGATAATGCCGCCAATGTCGCGGAGCTTGAGCTGGCGGGCAATCTCACGAGCGGCCTTCACGTTGGTATTAAGGTTGTTTTCCTCCTGATCGTCCGAGCCGAGGTAACGGGCTGAGTTCACATCGATAAAGGTCCCCGCCTCAGCATAGTCGATGACCAAGGCTCCGCCCCGCCGCAACCACACGGTGCGATTGGTCGCCTTCTCGATATCTTCCTCAATGTTGAAGGCATCGAAAATAGGCCGACGATTCCGGTAGAACTCAACCCTTTGGCGCAATTCAGGTGAAACTTGTCGCAAATAAGCCGTAATCTCCTTGTACAATTCTTTGCTGTCGACGACTAGCCGTTCCACACTGTCCGTGAACAGGTCGCGTATTATGCTGGAGGTCATGCCTATTTCCTTGTACACTAAGGCCGGTGCTTCGACCTTCCTGCTCGTCTTGATCAGGCGCTCGTGGTTTTTCACCAACTGCTTCATATCGCGTTTGAACTCGCGATCGCTCTGATTCTGTCCTTCGGTGCGCACGATTACTGAGTAGCCATCAGGCTTGATCTTGAATACCAGATCTTTCAATCTCTTGCGTTCGTTCCGACTGATGATCTTGCGGGAGACGCCAACCCAATTGCCTCCCGGAACCAGCACCATAAAACGACCCGGAAGCGATAGCTGCGTTGTCACACGGGCACCTTTAGTGCCGATGGGCTCTTTGGTGATCTGCACCAGCACTTCTTCGCCCTTCTTGATCAGGTTTTGAATAGAAGGATAACCGCGATGGCGAGAGCGGCGCCCGTTACGCGCTTCATCGGTCTCTCCTCTATCAGCTTCCACCATATCGCGCACTTGGAGGAATACGGTGCGGTCATGCCCTACCTCGACAAAGGCGGCCTGTAGCCCCGGCAAAACGGCCGTTACAATCCCTTTATATATATCCCCTACTGTCCGCTCATTTTCGGGTCTTTCGATCCAGACTTCAGCTAGACGCCCTTCTTCCAAGATGGCAATACGGGATTCGTGAATGCCTTGGTTAATAAAAATCTCTGTTTGCACGATCTGTCCTCACACTTAGTAGTCATATATATAGTATAAAAAATTTCAAAGCCGCGCTTATCGCCGTTCACTTAGCCTTTTCCGCGGCCAATACTCCCAAATACTGGTCTTGGTCTGCGAGCACCTCTATAGCCTTCGCTAGCTGCACATCCTCCTGCAATTCTTCAAGGAGTTGGGCCTTCCTCCCCCTGAAGCGCAAAATCAGTTCTCGACGTAAAGCACTCTTTATATAAGGCTCTAACTTACTGCTATACTGCTGCTCCCCCTCCTGCTTCACCGCTGCTCGTAGCTGATGGATCGACTCCTGTGCATCCTTACCCCAATCCATTTCCTCCGCCAAGTCCTCAAGTTCTTCTATTTGGATCAACCCTTCTTGGCCTTGGTCCAGACTTCTATCCTTAGTGCGAACGAACTCCATAAAGCTCTTAACCATCTCATCGCTAACGGTCAAGCTTGGATGCTCCTCAGCCCAAGACGAGTCGGTCGATACATAATCTATGACAAAGTCAAAGAAGAGCCGGCGACGCTCTAACTCTTGTACGTAGGGAGGAAATAGTTCCGACTCAACACTAACATCTGGCTTAATACCGCCGCCGCCGAAGACTTTGCGACCTCGCTGGGTATAATAAGTTCGGTTTGAAATACTATCCGACAATCCAGCCGCTCCTATCTTGGATTTACCCACCAAATCGCCCAAACGGATCAAGAGAATGCTCTCTGCAGACTCAGAATCCATATCAAAATGAGTTTGGAGTGCAGAAAGAGCCTTGACCCTATTCTCTGAACGCAAAACGAGGTCCATCACTAACTGATAAGGCAGTTCCCTATCGCCAAACAGAACGCGATGAACTGGCCTAGCTATATCCTGTTCGCGGTGGATACTACGCCCACTCGGCGCGTAGTAGAGTGCCGTCGTCAGCTTTAGAGCACTATACGCCTCCTCTTCGCGTAGGTCGAATATGGTCTGTACCGAACCTTTGCCAAATGATGCTGCTCCTACAATCACTCCTCGATCATTGTCTTGGATAGCTCCAGCAACAATTTCGGACGCGCTGGCGCTCCCCTCGTCGATCAAAACTACCAAAGGGATATCTCGTGCAATAGAGTGACGGTGAGAATACTTGACTTCTTCTCTCCGCCCTTCGCGTTCTTTAATAGAAACGATCGGCACCCCTTGAGGTAAAAACAAGTCCGCAACTTGGGTGGCTTGACTAAACAAACCCCCAGGATTTCCTCGCAGATCTAAAATTAGCCCTTCAACCCGAGGGAGGCTTTTTATCGCCTCTTCTACTTCACTAGAGGTATGCTCGGAAAAACGAGTCCGGCGCATACTTATATAACCGATTTTGCCGTTGAACTCCTCTACCAGCACAACGCTCTTGATCCTGATAATCTCCCTTTGAATTTCAACTTTGCGCGGCGTGGCTCCCAAGTGGGTAGCGACCGAGATAGCAACCGTTGTGCCAGGCTCCCCGTGCAACGCATTGACCACAGACTCAAGCTGCATATCCAAGGTACTTTTGCCCTCGACAGAGACGATCAAGTCACCCGGTCTCAGCCCTGCCCGAAAAGCAGGAGTATCCTCAATAGGGGAAATTACCACGGGAAAACGATCTTTTATGGCAACCGTAATCCCCAACCCCGCAAACTTGCCCGTCGTGTCTTGGCGCAATTGGCGCAAACCTTCCTCGTCGTAGTATTCGCTGTATGAATCGAGTTGGCCGAGCATGCCCTTGATGGCTGCGCTCATAACTCCCTCTTGGTCCAGACGGGCGTAATAATTTTCCAGAATGCGCGAGTACACGGCCCCGAAACGCTCCCAACTGGCATTTACCTCAGCGTACGGATCTTCCGTAGTCGCAGCATGGATTACGCCCCCACTTGCAACGAAAAAAATCAATCCCACTAGGATGTGCCGCATAATTACTTTTTCTCCTCGGGAAACCACGACCACTGCCGACGCAGCGCGTCCTGAATTCTTTCAGCTAGCCGATCTATCTCGATTTGTGCGTCAAAAATCAAGCCTGCTGGATCTTTTTTGGATATCTCTTGGTATCCTTGGGCAGCCTTCTCTTGTAGTTCCATTCCTGCTTGCTCTAACCGATCCGCGACGTTCCGTCGCCTTAAGCGAGCCCAAGCCACTTCTATGGGCAAGAGCAAATATATTGTCGCGTCCGGCAAACACCCCCCCACTGCCAGCCGATTGACTTGTTCAACCTTTTCCAGATCCAAACCGCGCCCATATCCCTGATACGCTAGTGATGAGGCAATATAGCGGTCGCAAATAACCACATCTCCCTGATTAAGCGACGGTACGATCATCTCTTCTACGTGCTGTGAACGACTAGCTGCGTAGAGGAAAAGTTCCGCCGTAGGGAATATACCCTCTATGCTTGAACCGAGCACAAACTCGCGAACCTTCTCTGCGACCAACGTCCCGCCTGGCTCTCTGGTCCATTTAACCGGAACACCGGCTTCTTTAAGATAGGATTCCAGCATACGGGATTGGGTTGTGGTCCCGCTGCCATCAATTCCTTCAAAAACGATGAAATGACCCCGGGACACGATAGCAGAAAAAGCGCAAGAAAGCCCGATTAGCCCCTTATCAGGACTGCTGGACCGAGGCGGGCGAATTGGCACCAGATTTCAGTCTGTTGCGGATATGAGCGAGGCGCTCGACAACCGTATAGTTGGTCGTAACGGCTAATAAAACCAGCACAAAAACCAAACCTCGATGGCCCATCAGGCTCCCCAAGGCCAAGGCAATTAGGCGTTCAGGGCGCTGCATAAAGCCCACCTTACAATCCTCGCCTAGCCCCTCTGCACGAGCCCTGACATAACTAACCATAAGCGAACCAGTAATTGCAAAAAAGAGGATCCCCGAGGGAATCCACTCATCGCGGCCAATCAAATACGCACCGATTCCAAAATAAATAAATATCTCAGAGTACCGATCTGTAGTCGAATCCAATAAGGCTCCGAACTTGGTCTCCTTGTGGCCTTCTCTTGCGACTTGTCCATCCAAGATATCGCAAAGACCCGCAACCATCATAATGAGAGCCCCCCATTGTAAATAACCTTTGGCAAAAGCCGCAGTTGCCCCCACGTTCATAACTAACCCCATCAGCGTCAGCCAATCAGGTCTGAGGCCCAAGCGAATAAGCAAACGTGCCAACGGTCTAAGAATGACCAAACACCACTTTTTCAGATATTTATCTAGCAAAAAACAACCTGTTTTATCGGCACTCGGGGGGCCATTGAGAACCCGTGTCCTCGGGAACTATTGAAAATATACTTGTTTTTTTCTTTTCTTCCAAAGGATTTACCATACAGTTTTCCACATTATTAAGAACAAGTTTTCCACATTATATCTTATCGACTCTACTCAATACTTCGCTAAATCATAGCCTATCTATCGGATAAAATTAGACATATAAGTCCCCCCAAAGGGCCTAAATCTCGCAGTTCTTTTAATTTTGAGTGTGGATAAGTATGGGTAAAACTACACTCGGAACGCCCGATTATTTGGGCTTACAAGATCCTGCTAGGCTATCAATGCTAGCAACTAGTGGAATAGCCCCAAGCTACTCCCCACCCGATCTATCCTCCATCCCAACAACCCCGAATAGGCAGCATCTTCTCCAAGTGTTGAAAGAATCCAACCATGAGGAGACAAATGTCTTTGTACTAAATCAAGCAGTTTCTCTGGAGAAGCCACCGCTCTTGCAGTGACCAAATCCGCTCCCACGGGATTCAAATTCTCTATCCGGTCGTTTACAACCTCTATGCGGTCAAGTCCCACAGCTCGTACGACCTCCTTGAGAAAGTGCGCCCGCTTTCTCCTGCTTTCAACGAAAACAAAGTATGAGTCGGGAAAAACGATCTTCAATGGAATAGCCGGAAATCCAGTTCCTGATCCTATATCCATAACCATCCGACGAGGGATACTTGCTACAATGGGGACCATAGTCAACGCCTGTCCCAAGTGCTTAGTTGCTACGATGGACAAATCTCGCCGAGAGACAAGGCTGATTCTTATCGACCATCGACTCAAGAGATATAGATATATTTCCAGCTTAGGCCAGATATCCTCAAAAGAACAAGATAGAACTCTTCTTCTTTTTAACCGCTCAAAATCCTCACGAATCTCTGATGGCAGTTGAATTACCATATTAAAACATGTTTCACGTGAAACATTGAACATCTTATCATTATCAATATACTCCACGAAATCTTCCAAGCTGCATCGAGCCAGTTAAAGTGTTCCACGTGGAACATTACTTACCAATGCAAAATTGGGAGAAGATGGAATCAAGAATTTCCTCTTCTACTGTCTCTCCCAGCATCTCACCTAGGGCATTTAAGGCGTCTTGAAGTTCGGCTACGACACACTCATCGGGCTGGCTGGATCTCACAAGTTCCTCTGCTAGAGCACCGGATTTAGCTACCCGCAAAAGGCAATCTTGGTGGCGTTGACGAGTGATCCCGATTCCATCTATTTCCGCCCTATGGGGCAATTGGGCTGTCACTTCCCTCTTTAATTCTTCAATACCGGATTCCCTAAGTGCTGATATTTCAACGAATGCCGAGGCCCGTGCTTCGATCTCAGATCTACTATTAATACTCGGTAAATCAACCTTGTTGAAGACAGCAATTGACTTCTTATCAGCCGGGAGGAGGTCCAACACAGCCACATCGTCCTCACACGACTCGATTGAACTGTCGAATACCGCTAAAACCACGTCAGCTTCCCCAACCGCCTGCGACGCTCGTTTAATTCCCTCTTTTTCGATCAGGTTATGGCTTTGCCTAATACCAGCCGTATCGACCAGCCGTATCGTCTCGCCTGCCCATGTAGTCCGACCTTCCACTAAATCTCGCGTCGTTCCTGGTAAGGGAGTGACGATTGCCCGATCTTCACCAAGCAACACGTTGAGCAATGTGGACTTACCTACGTTGGGACGCCCGATGAGCACTACTAAATATCCTTCTTGGCGACGCCTTGTTCCCTCGAATGTTTCGGCAAGCCGCAAAGAGGACTCAACCACCTCGCGTAGCGCAGTCTGTATTTCTTGACGCCCAATACCATCGATGTCTTCGTCGGAAAAATCGATCCCGATCTCGAGTAGCGATAGCATCTTAACCAACTGCCTCTTAAGCTCTTTTACCATCATAGAGAGACGACCACTGGCCAAGCCATAGGCATTATCGAGATGCGCTTTAGAGCTGGCCTGGATGAGGTCAATTACAGCCTCAGCTTCTAATAAGTCCAACCGGCCATTGAGAAAAGCTCGACGGGTAAACTCACCTGGAGCGGCGGCGGTGGCACCCAAGCTAATCGCTTCCTCGACGACTGACTCTAATACGACTGCACTACCGTGGCAGCTAATCTCGACTGTATCTTCACCGGTATAAGAGTGAGGAGCTGCAAAGACCCAAGCGACTCCGGTGTCGATTTCCCGACCGCCAGCCCATATACGCCCATATTCGACGTACCGGACTCGCTTACCGAGTGATGGACGGGACCGAAAAATCTGCTGGCCAATCAATAGGGCTTCAGGCCCGCTCAAACGCACTATCCCAATTCCCCCCTCCCCCCGTGGCGTAGAGATCGCGACAACAGTATCGGTCTGTATCAAGGAATCGAGGTCCGGCTGAAATTCAAGTGCTGGAAGGAGCGGCTTCTTTCTTAAAATGATTGACCAATAGCTGTTGGCCAATGGTCAGGACATTGAAGGTAGTCCAGTAGAGCACTAATCCCGATGACATGCTCCAAAAGATAAAAATCATCACTGCTGGCATCATGTAAACCAAAACGGCCTGTTTGGGGTCCTTCATAGTCATCTTCTGTTGGATGAGCATGGAGACAGCCATTAATAATGGCAGAACATGAAGACCAAAACCGCCAATTAGCAGCTCGTCAGGAAGGGAGAGATCTTGTATCCAAAGAGTAAAGGGTGCTTGGCGCAACTCGATTGTTTTGCCAAAAAGATTGTAGAGCGAAATGAAAATGGGCATCTGCAACAAGAGAGGCAGACATCCCCCAAGAGGATTGACGCCTTCTTCTTTATAGAGCTTCATGGTTTCGCGGCTCAGGCGTTGGTTATCGTTCTTGTACTTATCGCGCAGTGCCGAAATTTTCGGCTGAATCTCCTGCATTTTAGCTGCGGATTCATAGGTCTTGTGCGTAAGCGGGTAGACGATAATTTTGATAGCAACGGCGAAAAGGACGATGATCCAACCATAGTTTGGGATATATTGATACGTTGCTATGAATAGAATGAGCAGAAAGCGGCTTATCTGACTTACAATCGGCCATCCGAAATCAATGGCCTGCTCTAGTTCAGCCTCATAGCCGATGAGCTCGTCGTAGTTGAGTGGGCCTAGATAAATGGTGTTATGCCAAGAACCAGACCGTTCGAGCCGCCGACCTATCTGAAAGGAATAGTCAGGTTCGACCCCTGACAATAGATGATTGCCTTGTAGGACGACGCGAGAACGCTGCTCTCTATCGGTGGGAACGCAGGAGATCAAAAAGTACTTGTTGCGAATACCCACCCATTTCAGTAATCCTTTATCCTCCAATTCGTCCGTTTCCCCATCATCTACCTTGAGTTCGACCCTTTCTTCGTTGATATAGGCGAAAGCTCGCATTTCAGGTAGGTCAATTTCCGGCTCGCGCTCGGTAAACGCTATGCCGTTTTCCCAAGTGAGTATAGCTTCGGTATCGTCGTCAAACCCTTCGTGGCGCACTTGGAGATCGAATCCATAGCGGTCCCCATTAAAGGTCAATACCTTTTCCAGTCTCCTGCCACCCCCGAGTTGGGCCACCATAATTAAGGAGCGCTCTTCACTAGGTCCAACCTGCAGACTCGACTGATTGGCAACAAACTCCGCCGAGGATATGTCCTCTCTGTAGTTCGCTCTTTGTAGATGAATTCCCAAGCCGCTGCTGGTTGGAGGCAACAGTTCGATAATACTTCCATCTACGTACCTGTATTTTGATAATTTACATGATATGATAGTACCGCCCTTTGTGGAGATAACAAGACTCTGAAGCGGAGTTTGTACTACAATTTTTTCCGGGGTAAAGGACGGATTTTCGGCCGATTCGACCCTTTCAATGGCCTGAGACTTAGCGGGTGCTGGCCCTTCCGAATGGAGCTGTTCCGCAGGCTCGGGATCTTGTGTGCTCTCGGCCTTAGATAGCTCTTCAGCAACAGGGTCGCCTTCAGGCACCGGCTTTTGCTGCACGGGTGCCTGAGACGGAGACTTAGGCTCAGGATTTAGCCCCATCCATTCATTATAATAGGGAAGCAAGAGGAAAATCAGGCCGATGAAGAGAAAGGCCAACAGGGTTCGCTTGTCTTCCATGGGTTTTACTTACCCTTTTATAAACAACGTGTTATTAAACTAGCGCAGAGGATCGTACCCGTTCCCTCCCCAAGGATGGCATCGACTAATCCGCTTTAGCGCAATCATCCCGCCTTTGAGTGCCCCGTACTTATCTAGTGCTTCTTCAGCATATTGGGAACAAGTAGGTTGATAACGACAGGATGGGGGAAGATATGGAGATAGGAGAAGACGGTAGGCGCGGACGACGATAATGACGATTTGCTTCATTGTGGGACAAGAAAAGTAGGGAGTTTTGCTACCAATGAGTCCAGTTCCCTTTCCAAGTCAGTAAAGGGGGCTTCGATCGCTGACGGTTGGCAGAAAACGACCAGACTACGAGGAAAATACGGGCGACTCCAGCAAATGCTGCGCAGGCGCCGCTTAAGTCGATTGCGCTTTACAGCATTGCCCAGTCTGCGTCGGACGACAAAGATTTGACCGCGATCTTCCTGACCGTAGCGGATCCAAAAGTAGCGGCCTCTAACCCAATCAGACACTAGACGCTAGACTGCTAGCTGCTTGCGACCCTTTCTCCGACGACGATTGATGATATTGCGACCGGCCGGTGTGCTCATGCGCTTGCGAAAACCGTGTTTGTTGCGGCGGCGCCTGTTGCTAGGCTGAAATGTGCGTTTCAAAAATCTCACCTCATGTTAGTTTGTACAAAGCATACGCAGAAACAGTTCAATTTAGTGGCTATTCTAATTAGTGTCAATACTTTTAACTCTTTGAACGCTAACGAATTTCAAGGTCAACCACGAGAGAGCCTCTTGACTGCCATACGCCTTCTTTATAGGTTGAAAATCTCCCTTAAAAATTGCGACCTTCGCTTCAATAAATGGCACTGAACATACAGGATCCCCAAGAACTCTGGGCTCAATGTCTGCTCAACATAGAGAGTCAAGTCCGTCCCCAGAGTTTTGCTAATTGGTTTAGCCAGACTTCAGTAAGCCGCTTTGACGAAGACTTGTTGGTCATCCAAGTTCCCAGTGCATTCTCTGCCGCTTGGGTAGAGGAGCACTACTTGCAGATGATCCAAGCAGTAGTAATGGAAGAGACGACACTGACTCCAAGAATCTCCTTCGTCGTTGCACAAGCACCCCAACCGGCTCTCGATCAAGTACTTCCTATCCCTGCTCCTGAAGAAGAATCCACAGAAAACGAACAAGAAGAAGTAGAGGCCGGTCCCGCTCAAATATCGCTTAACAAGCGCTATACCTTTGAAGAATTCATCATTGGTGATAGCAATCAAATTGCCCTTGCAACGGCCTTAGCCGTAGCCAATGCTCCAGGTAAGACGGAATTTAATCCCCTCGTGATTTATGGAGGTGCCGGGCTAGGTAAAACGCATCTGCTCCAAGCGATTGGTCATCATGCTCATAGCCTCAACGTTGCTGAGAAGGTCGTTTACGTCCCCTCGGAAAAATTTATGGGCGATTTCGTCCAATCGCTCCGAGACCGCGATAAGGCGAGTGAGTTTAAGAATTTCTACCGCAACGCGGATGTCCTCCTTGTCGACGACATCCAGTTTCTGCTCCACGGCGAACAGACCCAAAACGAATTTTTTCACACCTTTAATGCCTTGCACCAGTCCGAGAAGCAGATTGTCATGACCTGTGACAGTCCTCCTGGCCATCTTGATGGGTTAGAAGAAAGGCTGAAATCCCGCTTCATATGGGGTTTGGCCACCGCAATAAATCCGCCTGAGCTCGAGACTCGGATCGCCATCCTCCACAAGAAGGCCGAGCGCAATGGCATACGGATTCCCGATGGTGTGGCCACTCTGTTGGGCAACCATATCCGATCGAATGTCCGAGAACTTGAAGGTACGTTGATCAGCTTGATGGCCTACTGCTCAATCCACAAGAAGGAACTCGACATTGAGGCGGCCAAGCATATTCTAGATGAATTGGGCCCCAGCCCATCGGAACTGAGCATTGAGGCGATCCAGCAGCAGGTCGCCGACCACTTCAATCTGACTCAGGAGCAACTCATTGGAAAAGGACGTACGCAGGAAGTTGTAGCAGCACGTCACCTTGCTATGTTCCTAGTCAGGCGTCTAATCGGCAGTCATTTCACTGCTATCGGCCTACACTTCGGCAACCGCGATCATAGCTCGATCATCCACGCTGTACGCACTGTTGAGAAGAAGTGTAAAAACGATCCCGCCTTCGCCAAATTAGCCGAGGATTTGTCCAATACCATCCGTCGGCAAAACCGCTAAGCCCTAAGTCCAACCCCCATACCTTAGGCCTCTTAGTCTGTATTTTTCAGTACCATAGTGTCTATTTGGCAGTGGAAAACTATTAACATCTATCCCCGTCTAAGTATTGATTCAGTGTGGATAAGTTTATAAAAAAAGAAAACAGTCGTTTTTAATCTTCTGTCTGTGAAAAACTCAAGTTTTCCACTCCACAATCCACAGACAATCTCCTGCGGCCAAATCATCCCTCTTATTTATAAACATCTTATTAACAACATGTTTTCTATCTTATAGATAAATCCCTAAGACAGTTATCCACATATCCACAGCACAACTAGAACCTTAAAAATAAAAGAACAAAAAAAAGTGTAGTTATAGTAAAAAGGCCGATGTGGATTACCGTCTCATACACATACACACCTTTTAATTTTTTTATACACACCTACTCACATGTTCCCCTATCTCAAAAATGAGACACTATATAATAGAACTTGACATAAATAGGTATAAAAGCTAAGTTTATCTAAGTCTTTTAAGTCTTTTAAGTCTTTACAGTGTTCAGAAGGATAATCCGAGAAGCTTTATGAAGTTAAGAGTAAATCGCAATGAGTTATGGCAGGGCATTGATACTGTACTAGAAGCCGTATCTTCAAAGCCCTCGCTACCGGTGTTGGCTAATATCCTTCTTGAAGCCAATGAGAAAACCCTATTTTTATCTGCGACGAATTTAGATTTGTCCATCCGGACTCAAGTCCCTGCTATAATAGAAGAGAATGGTAGGACGACTGTTTCGGCCCGCAAGCTGGCAGAAATCACCCGAGAATGGCCTGAGGCGGAACTGAGTATTGAGGTGCAGGACGAGCGACTCAAGCTCTCAGGGCGGCTCGGGGACGCCGAGAGCAGCGAAGGAGCGTATAGCCTATCGGGAATGGAGGCTGAAGAGTTTCCCAGTATGCCGACAGCACTTGACGGCGTAAGCCTGAGTTTAGGGGAAGATGAAGCTGATACCCATGTTCTAGTAGGCATGATCAACAAGACAGCCTTTGCCGTC
The DNA here is from genome assembly GCA_958295495.1 of uncultured Latescibacterota bacterium. Classification (GTDB taxonomy): domain Bacteria; phylum Latescibacterota; class UBA2968; order UBA8231; family UBA8231. The sequence goes on along the minus strand of OY282352.1, from coordinate 1,885,818 downwards.
TCCGGGGATGATACGCGACCAGTGTTCAACGGGGTGCTCTGGCGCATCGATGCTCAGGGAATGGAGATGGTGGCTACCGACGGGTCGCGCTTAGCCCGTTACAGACTAGCCATAGATTTGCAGGATCAGGTACAGAGCGACCAAGAGACCGCGGTCATCGTCCCCCCCCAAGCGTTGAATCAGATCGTCAAATTGCTGGGTAGCCATAAGGGACCGGTCGACGTCACGCTAGGCGAGACGCAAATACTGTTTGATATAGGACATACGCATTTGCTGTCGCGTCTGATCGAGGGACCTTATGTCAATTATGCCCAAGTTATTCCTCAAAACAATCAAAAAGAACTAAGAATAGCTAGCGAAAATCTTCTGCCGGCCGTACGCCGGGTATCCATCCTCTCTAGTTCCTATACGCGTCAAGTGCGTTTTAAGCTAAACAGTGGCCAAGTGGAGCTATCGGCCGCTAGCCCCGAAATTGGTGGCGAAGCGAGGGAGGTTGTGCCGGCCCAATACGCCTCTGAAGAGATAGAGGTTGGCTACAACGCCCAGTATCTGATGGATATACTGCGCAGAATGGACGCGCCCGAGGTTTGTTTCGAGCTCAATGACCACGTCACAGCAGCTCTGTTGCGACCGATAGAACAAAAGGAAGGTGAGGACTACTTCTGCTTGCTAATGCCCTTGCGGCCGACAGGATGAGGTAAGCAGAAGTAGTGCGGATCCGTGAGTTAACGCTTAGACCCTTCCGCAATTTTGCCGCGATTCGCTTGAGCTTTGCAGCAGATCACGTGCTGATTTTTGGTCCAAACGGCCGCGGTAAAAGCAATATTCTAGAAGCGATCTCCTACCTATCTATCGGTAAGTCAGTGCGCGGGGCCAAGGATCGACACGTCGTGCCGCACGGCGAGGACTTCTTTGATATCCGAGCCTTGTGTACTGATGGTCGCCGCGATCAGCAATTACGCGTCTTTTACAGCAAAAAGGAAGGCAAGAAGGCATTTGTTGATGCCAGTTCTTTGCCCCGAGTATCGGAGTTGCTGGGGACCTTCCGCACAGTTCACTTCTCTCCTGAAGACGTATCGCTGGTACTGCGCTTCCCAGCCCAGCGAAGGCGGCTCCTCGACATACTTATCGCGCAGTCTAGCGTAGCGTACTTGCGATATATGCAGCGCTATTATCGTGTGTTAGCCCAGCGAAACCACTTGTTGCGCACCGCAAAAAAGTCGAGTCACGGGCTCGTCGACAGTCAAGTAATGGAACCATGGAATGCTCAGCTAGTGGATTTGGGTGCCCAGCTCCGACTCCATCGCTTGGACGCGCTGAATAAGTTGAGTGCGCCCTTTGCCCGCTATTACGGTCGCTTCGCCTTGGCGGGCGAAGAGGCAGGCGTTGTCTATCAGGGGACTAAGGAGCAAGACTTGGAAGCCTTTAGAGTCGAATTGCGCGGATCACTTAGTCGCCGCAGGGAACAGGAGGCTCAAATAGGACATACGCTCTGTGGGCCACACCGCGACGATTTGAAATTCACATTGGACAAGGAACAGGCCGACATCTATGCCTCCGAGGGGCAGCTAAGAACAGTACTCATATCGTGGAAGCTGGCTGAGGCCCGCTACATGGAGGAGCAAACGGGTCGGCAACCCGTACTGCTCTTGGACGATGCCTTTTCAGAGTTGGACTCTGGCCGGATAGGAGAACTATTGGTCATAGTTGGTGAATTTGAACAGGTCATAGCGACGAGCCCCCAAGAGCCTAATACAAGGCAGGCAGCCCGTTTTGAATCGATCGACCTCCAGAAGTAAGGGCCGCTGCGTTGGTCCCCCCACCGTTTTGCATGGGTTGCTCAATGCCGCAGTCGAGGATCTAGGGATCAACCAGAAGCTGGTGGAATGTCGGGCGCGGATGGCTTGGGAAGAAGCAGTAGGCCCCACCCTAGCTCAGTACACCTGTCCACTGCGATTGTCCAAGGGATATTTGGAAGTGGCTGTGCCATCTGCTGTATGGCGAACCCAACTAAACTTTATGCAGCGGGACATTGCGGCACGGATCAACGCATTGCTGGGTAAGAAGGTCGTCAAGGGGCTAAGACTACTAAACCAGTCTGAAAATGTGGAGCACAAAAGGAGGGATAGATGACGGAACCGGCCAAAAATTTCCCTAGGGAAGAAGCGGAAGAAGCGCAGGAGGAGGAATATACAGCCGACGCCATACAGGTTCTCAAGGGGCTCGAAGGGGTGCGCAAGCGCCCGGCCATGTACATTGGGGATACGAGCGAAAATGGACTACACGAACTGGTAAAAGAGATCGTCAATAACAGCATTGACGAGGCCATGGCCGGGCGCTGCTCGCGCATTGACGTAACAATCACCACAAAAGGCACTGCCCGCGTCCAAGATAATGGGCGAGGCATCCCGACCGACTTCCACATTGCGGAAAATAAATCGGGAGTCGAGGTGGTAATGACTATGCTTCACGCTGGCGGCAAGTTCGACAAGAAAGCCTATCAGGTCTCTGGTGGGCTACATGGCGTGGGTGCTTCGGTCGTCAACGCGTTGTCCGAGTGGTGTACGGTCAAAGTTTGGCAAAAGGGCAAAGTCCACTTGCAGCGCTACTCGCGTGGCGTACCCGAAACGGGCTTGGAGGTCATCGGCGACACAGATCAGAACGGCACGATCATAGAATTCAAGCCGGACGCCGAGATATTCGAAACCGTGGAATTCAGCTTTGAGTTTATCGCCATAAGACTTCGCGAACTGGCCTTTCTGACCAAGGGCGTGGAGATCAATATACGGGACGAGCGCAGCGGAGAGGTTGACTGCTATCTATACGAGGGCGGCGTGCAGGAATTTGTGCGCTTCCTCAACGAGGGCCGAAGCGTGTTACACCCAGATCCAATCTACCTTCAAGGCGAGCGCGACGGAGTCGTCGTAGAGGTGGCCCTGCAATACAACGACAGCTACCAAGAAACCCTTTTTACCTACGCCAACAACATAAAGACCGATGAGGGAGGAACCCATCTCGTGGGCTTCCGCTCGGCGCTGACTCGAACTATCAACAACTATGCGACCCGCAATAACCTACTCAAGAACGTCAAGTTCAACCTCTCGGGCGACGATACTCGCGAGGGAATCGCCGCAGTTGTCAGCGTCAAAGTACCCGAGCCGCAGTTCGAGGGACAGACCAAGGGCAAGCTAGGCAACAGCGAGGTCAAAGGCATCGTCGATTCATTTGTCTCCGAAGCACTGAGTACCTACCTCGAAGAGAACCCAGATGTCGCTAGACGGATCCTCGACAAGATCGTGGAGGCCGGTCGCGCACGCGAGGCAGCGCGCAAGGCGCGCGAACTGACCCGGCGCAAGGGGGTACTCGACGGAGGAGCGTTGCCCGGCAAGCTGGCCGACTGCTCAATCCGCGACCCGGCGCAAACCGAAATTTTCTTGGTCGAGGGCGACTCGGCTGGCGGCTCGGCGGCGATGGCACGAGACCAGAGCTTCCAAGCCGTGCTGCCGATGTTCGGCAAACCGCTCAATGTCGAAAAAGCGCGAATCGACCGCGTCTTGGGAAACGACAAGTTGCTGCCGCTTATAACGGCACTGGGCACTAGTCTGGGCGAGGAATACAACTTTGAGAAGTTGCGCTACGGCAAGGTTATTATCATGGCTGATGCCGATGTCGATGGCAGCCACATCCGTACGCTAATCATGACCTTCTTCTTTCGCTACATGCGCGACCTGATTGAGAAAGGCAAGCTCTATCTAGCCCAGCCTCCCCTTTTTCAGGTGAAGAAGGGCAGACAGGAGCTATACGCCTTCAATCAGGCCGAGCGCGACCGACACATCGCAGCACTCGGCGGCAATGGCGACGGTCGAGGCATCGCTATCCAGCGCTACAAAGGGTTGGGCGAAATGAACCCTGAGCAGCTATGGGAGACGACGATGGATCCCGAGCGGCGCACTCTGTTGCAGGTGGCCATCGACTACGCCGTTGAGGCAGATCACCTTTTTACCCTACTCATGGGCGAGCAGGTGGAGCCACGCCGCGAATTTATCGAGAAGTACGCGCTAGATGCAAAGAATCTGGACAGCTTCTATTAGACTGCAAAGCTAAAGCTTAGGATTTAATTAATGCTCGAACAGCAAGAAAGCCGGGTCATTCGAGTCAAAATTGAGGAGGAGCTCAAAACCTCCTTCCTCGACTATTCAATGAGCTTCATCCTGTCGCGTGCCCTACCCGATGTCCGCGATGGTCTCAAGCCGTCCCAACGCCGCATCTTGGTAGCGATGAACGATTTGAGCCTTTTTCCCAATCGCGGCTACCGCAAATGCGCCAAAATCGCCGGCGACACCTCTGGCAACTACCACCCGCACGGCGAAGGCATTGTCTATCCGACGCTGGTGCATATGGCGCAGAGCTTTCGCTTGCGCTATCCGCTGGTCCAAGGCCAAGGCAACTTCGGTTCAATTGACGGCTACCCTCCGGCAGCCATGCGCTACACGGAGGCGAGGTTGAGTTGGCCGGCGATGGAGCTTCTAGCGGATCTCGACAAGAACACCGTGGAGTTCGCCAGCAACTACGACGAGACTCAGCAGGAGCCTCTGGTTTTGCCGTCTAGGTTTCCCAACTTGCTATGCAACGGCTCAATGGGCATTGCCGTCGGCATGGCTACCAAGGTCCCACCGCACAACTTGCGGGAAGTCGCCAGTGGTCTCAAGGCGCTGATAGATCATCCCGAGATTTCCATTGCCGAGTTGCTTGAGCATGTCAAAGCCCCAGATTTTCCCACCGGCGGAATCATCTACGGCATGAGCGGAGTACAGCAGGCCTACGCAACGGGTAGGGGGCTGATCTACATCAGAGCTCGGGCGGATATTGAAACCCTCAAGAACGGTCGCGAGAACATCGTCGTCACCGAAATCCCCTTCTTAGTAAACAAGGCTAGCCTATTAGAGAAAATCGCCGATTTGGTGCGCGACAAAACCATCGACGGACTTGCCAACATTCGCGACGAATCGGGCCGCAAGGGTCTGCGCATCGTATTTGAATGCAAGAGAGAAGCCCAAGCCGAAGTCGTGCTCAACCAGCTCTATAGCCACAGCATGTTGCAGACTACCTACGGGGTAATGATGTTGGCCATTGTCAATGGCCGCCCTGAAACGCTCAACCTTAAGCAGATGCTGCAGCACTACATTGATCACCGCCATGACGTGATCGTGCGCCGCACACAATTCGACTTGGAGAAAGCCGAAGCTCGGGCGCACATCCTAGAAGGCCTGCGCATCGCCTTAGACCACATTGACTTGGTGATTGAGACCATCCGCCGCTCGTCGAGTCCGGCGGATGCTCATGACCGCTTGGCTTGCATCCGCCCCAAGGAGACTGGAGTGCAATTCGAGTTGAGCGAGCGGCAGGTCCAAGCCATCCTAAGCATGCCTTTGCAGCGCTTGACGGGCTTGGAGCGCAATAAAATTGAGGCCGAGTACAGGGAATTGATAACGACGATTGAGGACCAGAGGGGTATCCTCGCCAGCCAAGAGCGGCAGATGCAGATCATCAAGGACGAGATTGATGAGATCACCGAACGCTTCGGCGACGAGCGCCGCACCGAGATCGTTTATGCTTCCGAGGAATTCGACATTGAGGATTTGATCGCCGAAGAGGACATGGTAGTCACCATCTCGCGCAGTGGCTATATCAAGCGCCTACCCCCTAGGGCCTACCGAGTACAGAATCGCGGCGGGCGTGGGGTGACGGGTATGAAAACTAAGGAGGAGGACTTCGTCGAACACCTCTTCGTGGCTTCGACCCATTCCTATATTATGTTCTTGACTGCCAAGGGCAAATGTTATTGGCTCAAAGTATTTCGCATACCCGAAGGAGACCGCACGGCTCAGGGGCGCTCGATAGCCAACTTATTGCCGCTTGGCCAAGACGACCAGATATGCGCCATCGTACCAGTCCAAGAATTCTCCGACGACCGGTACTTGTTCACGGCTACGCGCAACGGCATTGTCAAGAAGACAAGGCTCTCGGCCTACCAGAACATCCGCCGCGACGGGATCATAGCCCTGAAGATCCAAGACGACGACGACCTGATTGGGGCGGCCATCACCGACGGACAGCAGGACATTTCCCTGTTGACGCGCAACGGTCAAGCCATGCGCTTTAGTGAAAGCGAAGTCCGCTCTATGGGCCGGGTTTCTACTGGCGTTAAGGGCATTAGCTTACGCCAAGGGGACGAAGTGGTGGACATGGTCGTAGTGCGCGAAAGCAGCACCTTGCTAACCATCTGCGAAAACGGCTATGGCAAGCGCACTAGCCAAGCCGAGTACCCCAGCAAGCACCGCGCTGGCCGGGGAGTCATCGACATCAAGACCACCTCACGCAACGGCCCCGTAGTGGCCTGTAGGGAGATCCAAGCCGAAGAGGAAGTCATGGTGGTAACCCAAAACGGTATTATGATCCGCATTCCCGTACAAGGGCTATCCACCATTGGGCGCAATACCCAAGGAGTCCGGGTGATCAGTCTGGACGAGGGCGACCGAGTTATTGACATGGCCCCGCTGCCTGTCAGCGAGGAAGAGGCTAGCTGGGAAAACGGCGCGGCCGATGAGAAGGTATCGGGTTGACCTAAGATAGGGCCTCATGTATATTTCTCTCCTTGCTGAGAAAAGGAGGGTTAGACCTAATTGGTAAGGCAGCGGTCTTGAAAACCGCCGGGCTCACGCCCTTGAGGGTTCGAGTCCCTCACCCTCCGCCAGTTTACCATTTGATGCCGCCATATACCATCCTTTTCAGCGGTGGGAGTACGTCAGAAGTTTATTTTGCAGTGGTCGCGGAGAGGTGACCGAGTGGCCGAAGGTGGCAGCCTGCTAAGCTGTTGTGCGGGGTAACCCGTACCGAGGGTTCGAATCCCTCCCTCTCCGCCATTATTTGTGTTAGTTGCCCTCTAGCACAATTGGAAGTGCGCCTGACTCTGGATCAGGAGGTTCTAGGTTCGAGCCCTAGGGGGGCAGCCAATATCGGCTCCTGAAGGGAACGCTTCAGGAGCCTTCTTCTTTTGGCCCCCATCCTGCCGAGAATCGGGATGAGGTCGCATTCTCCCCGCATTACGCCTCTCTCCTCAGCATTATCTCACGCCGATGAGTACTCGCAGCAGAGAACAACAGCTTGCTTGGGGCCTCCTCGCGCCGGCACTTGTCGTGCTGGGCGCGTTTGGACTCTTCCCTATTGGCTATGCCCTGTACGTCAGCTTGCACAAGTGGCGGATCAAGAAGGAAGCGGTAGTTGGATTCGACCACTATGTCCGCGCCTTGGGCGACGCGCAGTACTTGCTGCCCTTCGTCGCCGGGATCGGCCTCGTCTGGGCCGCCTATCGCCTCCGCGCCACTTTATCCAAGCGCGGTCTGCGTCCCCTTTATGTCTGCATCGCTTGGGGGGCAGTCGCACTGTCGGGGCTTTGGTTGGGGTCGGTTCAGGGCTTGGGTGGCCTGGTTGAGACGGGCGATCCGGCGCTGTACAACGGCTTCAAGGTCACGTTTTTCTACGCGGTTGGGACGATCCCGTGCCAACTGGGCTTGGCCACCGGATTGGCGTATTTGCTCTTCAAGGTCGTACGGGCTAGAGGTGCGTTTCGCACGCTGTTCTTTCTGCCTTATGTCACGCCGATCATCGCCTCAGCCGTGGTTTTCCGCACCATCTTTAGCCCCCACCCTTCCTCGCTGGCCAACCGCTTCTGGAGCTTTTGGGGGTTGGAGAGTCAGCGCTGGCTCTACGAGAGCAAATCCGTCGTAGCCCTGTTACTACAAGGGGCCGGTTTTGCTTCGTACCCCGCGTGGGTGGACAGCTTTTTCCCGAGCCTAGCTCTGACCTCAATCATCCTCTACAACATTTGGGTCTATGTCGGCTACGACACGGTCATTTTACTGGCTGGTCTCAGTGCTATCCCCAAGCAATACTATGAGGCCGCCGAGATGGACGGCGCTGGCGAGTGGCAAGTCTTCCGCCACATTACCCTACCCCTAGTCTCACCCACCTTGTTCTTTTTGTCGATGGTGGCCGTCATTGGGACCTTCAAAGCCTTTAACCACGTTTATATCATGCGGACTCCGGGTGCCCGCGACTCGGTCGATGTGCTTAGTATTGCCATTTTCGACCAAGTTTTTGAGTACCACAACGCAGGCTATGCCTCTGCGATGGCCTTTGTGCTCTTCGTCGCGATTTTGGCACTGACGCTGCTGCAAAACCGGGTGCTCGGCAGACGGGTGTTTTATGGCGACTAGGGGCGGCAAAGCTAGGCTGATTTACTGCGGTTTGAGCTTGGGGGGGCTGGCCGCGAGCTTTCCGTTCGCGTGGATGCTTTTGGCCTCTTTTATGAGCCGCGGCGAATCGCTACGGCGGGTCTTGCTGCCCGAGCGCGTACAATGGGACAATTATATCGAAGCGTGGCAAGAGGCGGATTTCGGTCTCTATTTTGAGAATTCGTTGATCATCGCTGTCCTACAGGTCAGCGGGACCCTGCTTTTCTCGCTGATGGCGGCGTACCCGCTGGCGCGGATGCAGTTCCGCGGACGAGATGTGGTGTTTACCGGCGTCTTGGCTACGCTGATGATCCCCGAGGCCGTGACCATCGTGCCGAATTTTCTCGTCGTGACTTGGCTGCACCGCAATACGCCGTTTGCTTGGCTCAATAGCTGGCCTGCCCTGACCATTCCCTTTATGGCTAGTGCTTTTAGCATTTTTCTGTTGCGCCAGTTTATGCGGGGCCTGCCCAACGAGCTGTGGGATGCGGCCCGGATTGAGGGAGCCGGCCATGTGCGCTTTCTGTTTCAAATTGCGGCCCCCCTGTGCCGGGCACCACTCTTGACGGTCGGCATGTTTACGTATATTGGTTCCTGGAACGCCTTGGCTTGGCCCTTGCTAGTGACCAATACGCCGGATTGGCGTCCGATCGCAGTGGGCTTGCAGCAGTTCGCCAGTGAGGCCGGGACCGAGGTACACCTGCAGATGGCCGGGGCCGTCATTGCGACCGCTCCCGTACTCTTGGCGTATTTTCTTATTCAGCGAGAGTTCACGGAAGGCATTTCCATATCTGGACTCAAAGGATAAAGCGATGAAACCGAAATGTGCGATGACGTTGGTTTGGTGTGCCTTGCTGGGGGCCTGTGGCGGCTCGCAAGAGGCCGTTTACGAGCAGCAGACCAATTTTGAAACCCTTGATCCACAAGGACAGAAAATCGTCTTTTGGTATCAACACACCCGCGAGCGCGAAGAGGCCCTGCAAGACCTGATTGCCGACTTTAACCGGACTAACCGCTATGGGATTGAGGTCCGCGGCGAGTACGTGGGTCGTTATGGGGACATCTACAACAAGATGAACGTGGGCATCCAGAGCGGTTCGCTGGCCGCCAGCTTGGTCGTAGCCTACCAAAACCAAGCCCTAGCCTACTACCAAGCCGACGGCATAGTGGATATAACGCCCTATATGGATTCGCCCAAATGGGGATTATCTCCAGAAGAGCGCGGTGACTACGTCCAGGCGTTTCTGGAGCAGGACAACATCAGCGGAGTGCAGGTTGGCTTCCCGCCGAATCGCTCGATGGAGTTGCTCTACTACAATTTTGATTGGTTGCGCGAGCTGGGCTACGACGGCCCCCCCGCGACTTGGGACGATTTTGCCGCGATGTGCCGCCTAGCCAAAGAGCAACCCTTTAGCAAAAACGAAGACCCGGCGCGCAGCTTGGGTTTTTTGCTCGATGTTGACGCCAGCCGATTCGCCGCGATGGTTTTCAGTCGCGGCGGCGACCTAGTAGATGCGACCGGCACCACCTATGCGCTGGACTCGCCAGAAACTAAAGCGGTACTGGAGCTGATGCAGGAGCTAGCACAGGACGGCGCGATACACATCGCCGGCGAACGGGATGCCGAGCTAAACGAGTTCGTCACCGGTCAGATCCTCTTTTCTCAGGATTCTTCCTCTGGGCTGCCCTTTTACAAGAGTGGCATTGAGGACTCTGGGCTGGCCTTTGAGTGGGGAGTAACCCATCCGCCGCAGACTGGCTCGAGGCCGGTCGTTGACGTGTACGGGGCCAGCGTGTCGGTCTGCGCCAGTACGCCCGAAAAACAGCTAGCGGCTTGGCTTTTCCTCAAGTGGTTTACTGCACCGGAGCAACAAGCGCGGTGGGTGCGGGCAAGCAACTACTTTCCAGTGCGCAAGAGTACGGCGCGGGAGCTGGAAAGTTACTTCGAGGAAAACCCGCACTATGGAGTGGCGTTTGGAATGTTGGACTACGGAAAATCGGAGCCGACGATGGCAGGCTATCAACAAGTGCGGCGGTTGATTCAAGAGGCGATGGTAGAGGCGATTGAAGGCGGGGATGTCGAACAGGTGGTAGAGGAGTTGCAGCGTGCAGCGAATCAGACGCTTGAGCCGTAGGCGAAAAAGGAGCGCGCGTGTAAAATGGCTGAAAAAAATAAAAGACCAAACGTCATAGTCTTTTTTACGGATCAACAACGCTGGGACACAACGGGGCTACACGGCAATCCGATGGGCCTTACGCCTCATCTCGATCGCTTAGCCCGCGAGTACATCCACGTGGCTCATTCTTTTACGTGCCAACCCGTCTGCGGCCCGGCGCGCTCTTGTCTGCAAACGGGTCTCTACGCCACGACCACCGGCTGTTACCGCAACGGCATCCCCTTGCCCGCAGACAGCCAGACCCTCGCCCACTACTTTGCCGCGGCTGGCTACGCCACTGGATATATAGGCAAGTGGCATCTACACGAGCGCGGGACTACCGGCCCAGTGCCGGCATCGGATCGCTTTGGCTACCAGTACTGGTTGGCGTCGAATGTTCTCGAATTTACTTCCGACGCCTATAGTACGGTTCTCTACGACAATGATGACCAACCCGTCCGCTTACCTGGTTATCGAGTGGATGCAGTCACAGATGCCGCAATTCGCTACGTGGATGCACACCAAGATCGTCCCTTTTTTCTTTTTATCTCCTATATTGAACCCCATCACCAGAATCACTTGGACGACTATCCGCCCCCCGATGGCTACCGGGAAATCTATACCGGCGGCTGGACTCCGCCCGATCTAGCAGCATTAGCCGGTTCGACTCACCAGCACTTAGGGGGCTATTACGGAATGGTCAAGCGGCTCGATGAAGCCTATGGTCGCCTGCACGACGCGCTCAAGAGCTTGGAGTTAGCCGACGACACCATCGTGCTCTTTACTTCGGATCATGGCTGTCACTTCAAGACGCGCAACAACGAATACAAGCGCTCTTGTCACGAAAGCTCGATCCGCGTACCGACGGTCTTGACCGGACCCGGTTTTCGCGGCGGCCAATTGCAAGAGCTGGTTAGCTTAATTGACCTGCCGCCAACTCTTTTGGATGCGGTCGGTCTGGAAATTCCCGAGCAGATGCAGGGCCGTTCGCTCATGCCGCTTTTGCGCGGTGGAGTAGCCGATTGGCCCGCCGAGGTCTTCGTGCAGGTCAGCGAATCCCAAGTGGGACGGGCCGTTCGCACTCGTCGGTGGAAATACGGGGTAGATGCTCCAGACGGAAGCGGAAGAGATGTGGCAGGAGCCGATCACTACGAGGAGCAGTATCTCTACGATCTACAGGTTGACCCCTACGAGCTAAACAACCTAGTCGGCCTCGAATCGCATCGAGAAGTGGCCCAAGTAATGAAGGAACGGCTCTTGAGACGCATGGAAGAAGCCGGAGAGACTCGGCCCTACATCAAAGAGGCCCCTCCGCGCCGCGCCGGCCAGCGAAAAGTCCGCCATGAGGAAGCGCATGCCTAGCTTGGTGAGGAAGGACGATAGAGTGGGAAAGAATCACTCGGCTGGGGGAGCTTTAGTTCTGCTGTTGGGGCAGTAGCGGCTGATGAGTAGAGTCCAGCTTTTCGCGCAGCGATTGAAGCTCAAACAGCCGCTTGACGACCAAGGAGATAGAGCGGGCGAACTCGCCCAATATGGTCGCTAGCTGTTCGGAGTGCCTAGGCCCGCCCATGGGCAGCCCTAGACCTAGCATCCCCTGTGCAAAGGGTACGTCGATTAGCAGTCCAGGGCGATATATCGAGTCCGAGAAAATCTCTCGGGTCATCTGTAGAAAAGTCTCGTCGGCCTCGCGCACCCAGACCTTGCGGCGGTGCCAGTAGCTAACCAACCTCCGCAGAGGGGCAAAACGACCGAGCGATTCTTGGAGGGTTATCGCGCTCTGTGAGGATCGGTAGCCACGCGCTTCGGAATAGGCGCGATAGCAAGCCAAGAGGTTTCTGGGTTCGTCAATGACCTGTAGGTCAACCGCCTCGAATTGGACGCCCATAGCCTCTAGCTCGTCGCCGAGAATGCGCACGACCTTGCTTAGATCGCGTACCTTTTCGGTTTCGCAACCAGCCTGCAAGACGTGGAAGGCCCCTTGCTGACAGCAGTGAGCGGTAATGTCGCGCGCAATGGCCAAGCGCACTTTTTTGCTGATGTTGACGTTGGTGATCTCAACGGGAAGAAAGCTGTCATCACTGCGCACCATGAGTGCCTCATAGGCATTGGACGAGCCGCTGGCAACCATCTGCCGAGTTGTGGGACGGGACTGGGGAGCGAACATTAGCTCAATGCCGTCTTTGGCTAGCAACTCTTCCCCGCGATAACCCAATAAATCGGCCAAGGTCTGGCTGACGAAGAGCAAAGATCCGTTTTCGCGGATGACAAAGGCGTTGAGGGTCTCGGCGATTCGATGTAAACGGTCTTGGTTGACTTGGGCCAAGTGCTCCTTATTGTCCATCAGAGAGTCTGTCGAGACGCCGAGGGCATCAGCTAAGCTTTTGAGAGCCGACGAACCTGGCTGGAGCACGCGGCCGGTTTCAATGCGGGAGATGGTGGCTTGGGAGACGCCGGAGCGATCTGAGAGGTCTTTCTGGTTGAGCGATTGTTTCTGTCGTAGCTCTTTCAGGTTGCGTCCTAAGGACATGGGCTGTTCCTATAATGGGGATCTAAAATACAAGGTGTTTGATACGTAAATAATATGACACGAAGCGGCTGATTACCAAAACGGAAGGCGATAAAAACAAAATGTACACAAGGGTTTACGCATGAAAATAACCCAAGTGCGGTCGATTTATCCCCGCTATCGCGTCGCGCCCGCCGCTTGGCGCCGACACTTCTGGCAGATGGTCGTGCGCATAGATACGGATGTCGGCATCAGTGGCTGGGGAGCGGGTGGCGGCGGAATTGCTGCCGTAGAGGTAATCAACCGCCACCTGCGCGAGTTGCTGGTGGGGCGTAGCATCAACGGCATTGAAGATGTCGCCCGGCTCTGGGACGACCAATACAAGGCCAGCCTGCCCTACGGTCGCAGCGGGATCGCCGTCATGGCCATTAGCGGCGTGGACTTGGCGCTATGGGATGTCTTGGCCCGGGCCGAAGGAAAGTCCGTCTGCGACTTGCTGGGCGGTCGGCGGCGGGACGAGGTGCGGGCCTACGCCACAGGCCCAGATTGCGCTTGGTATCGCGACTTGGGCTTTAATGCCCATAAGTCTTCGCAGACGCAGCGAGAAAGCCAAGCCGCAGACGCGGCGCGGATATTTGAATGGGCCGAGGGGGCGCGCCAGATCTTGGGAGCAGAAGCGCTCTTGATGATCGACGCCTACATGTCGTGGTCGGCCGACTTTGCCTTGGCCGTAGCGCAGCAACTCGCGCCGTTCAAGATATACTGGTTTGAAGATGTGCTACTCCCCGACGATCTGGACGGCTTGGCGGCGTTGCGTCCGCAGCTCCAGCCCATTTTGTTGGCTGGAGGCGAACACGAATTCACCGCGCGGGATTTCGGCCATATCGGTAGGGTGCGGGCGCTGGATTTGTGGCAACCGGACGTCACTTGGTGCGGCGGTTTGACGGCGGCGCTACGCATTGACAAGCTCGCCCAAGCTCACGGCATCCCCTTGGTGCCTCACCGCGGCGGCGAGGTTTGGGGGCTGCACTTTTTGGCGGCTGGCTACGGCGACAATTTGGCCGAAATAGTCATGGGTAGGCGCGGTGCGGTGCGCGACAAGCTATGGCTGGGTGAGCCGCAACCGCAGGAGGGGCACTTAGTTCTGCCCGAAGGCCCGGGATTTGGCGTCGAGGTAAACGAGGAGTTGCTATAAGTTTTTCTAAGCAGCCGAGGCCCTACTCTTTAACTGCCAGAGATAATAGGTACGTCCCCCGCTGTTTGATCTTTTTGTAGTTACCGAACACTTCCTTAAAGTTGCGCTTGATGTACTCCTTTAGCCCGGCAATGGTGACGACCCACAGGTGCCCGCCCGGGTTGAGGCGGGCGCAGGCGTCGTGCATGATGAGCGTCAGAAGTTCGTTGCCTGTTTTCGCGGGCAAATTGGAGGCAATGGTGTCAAAGCGCAGGTGTGCGGGTACGTGGCTGAAGGCGTTGCTCAAATAGGCGCGACAATTGGTTAGCCCGTTGCGTTCGGCGTTTTGCGCCGCGTAGGCGACGGCAACAAAGTCCTTGTCGATCAGATGGACCTCGCCCTCGGGGCAGAGATGGCCCAATGCCAAGCCGATTGGACCATATCCGCACCCTAAGTCGAGGCAGCGGTCGGCAGGCCCGGCTTTGATGTGCTCGATGAGCAGCCGCGTACCGCGATCAATGCGCTTGGGGTTGAAAAGACCCCAAGTAGAGTGGAAGGTAAAAGCGCGCCCCCTGAGGGTCTCTGCAAATACAATGTCTTCGCACAGGTGGCTTATATCTCTGGCAGGCATTGAGAGCGGCTGAGCCTAGTAGGCCAAGCCCAGCGGCTGCTGGTGGCGGAAGGTTTTGAATTCCGACTTGAGGGCGATTTCCACCAGATACAGACCCGGTGCCAACAACTCGCCGCCCTCGCCGCGGCCGTCCCATCGCACGGTTTGCGGCCCGGCACTTTGCATTCCGATTTCGCGACCGCCGACCCGGACGCCGCGCAGGTCGTAGATGTTGAAGGCCACGGGCACCGGGGCGGGCAAGCGGAACAAGGTGTAGCTGATGGCCAGCACATCGTTGGCACCGTCTCCGTTGGGGGTCAGTACCTTGCTTGAAAAAGCTAGGTTTTCGATGGGTGCCCCGGCCTCTTGTCCCCCACCCAAGACCCGCAGGCTGTTGGTGTTGACCGCGTCGGTAGCGTCGCCGGCCTCAATTTGCTGCGGCAGACTTTCCTCGCTCGTGTCGAACACCTCGCCGGCGAACGTGTTGGCAAAGATGAAAACCTCTGTGCCGAAGACCAGCCGCACCGGTTCGTTGCGGCTGCGCGTGACCGACTGCGGCAAATGCACTACTAGTTCGTTCTCTCCTTCTATCACCTCGGTCGGTTCAAGTACTTGGAGTGGCTGGCCCATTGCTAGCTGTTTGAACCGGGGGCGGCTACCTGTGCGGATCCGGATCGTATCAAAGCCCGGCTGGCTCGCCGCGTCGAACTGGGTACGCACATCGTAGGTAAAATCCGTCATCTCACCTAAGTACACCTCGGTTAGGCCGCCGTCGGGCGTTGGCTCGTCAAAGCGGGCGACTTCGCCTATGACTTGCGAGGCCAACGGCGGTGCGATCTCAACCCACAGCGAGTCGAGCCGCACGAAGTCGAAGAAGGAACTGCTCTCGAAGGTGAGTCTCACTTGGATATGGTTGCCGCGCTCCAGCGGGGCGAGTTGCCCAGACTCAGCGAGGGGAAAAGACCAGAAGGTCCAGTTGTCTTGGTCGTAACTGATTGAGGCTCTAAGGCCAGGCTTGCCCTCTTGGATCTGGCCGCCGGTAGTCTGGTCTGGTTGCTTGAGTTCGTTCTCAAAGCGCCTGCGAGAGATCGTCCGCTCGGCACCGGTGTCGGTAAACTCGTGATAGACGTTGGGGTCGTCGTCGCGGCCAGAGCGCACGGAGATTGCGACTCGGGCTTGGGGATCGTCAACGGGGGTAGGGATCCCATTGACCATTCGCATGGGGGCGGCGTCCCAGAATAGACGCCCGAAATTCACCGTGCGACCGAGGGAGATGATCTTAGACAGGTAAAATACCCGCTTGGGCACCCCTTCGCCTTTGAGTTCGAACTCGCCAATGGTTCCCTGCTGGACATTGGCTTGGCCCGAGGCAAAGGTTTTGTCGTCGATGGATGGATTGCGCCGCAGGCGGACGAAACGCACGTACTGCTTGGGAAAGCCGAGTTGGACATTGGCGTCGAAGTTGAGTGGCACATCGGCGACCAAGGTTTCTAGGCGGTGATAGTCGTTGTCGTTATTCTCTAGGTTGAGAACTGGGTCGAACTCCTCGGCGATCGAGACTTCAAATGCCTTGAAGATATCGTTGCGCAGAAGCGTCCCGTCGGCGCGGAACCCGTGCGGGGGCGTGTAGAATCCGACTACATCGGCTGGCACTGGGACCCCCACGTCGAAGGTGTACCATTCCGAGTTGATGCCACGCGCCACCGGCGGGCTGTAAGAAGAGCTGTCGCCATCGACCCACTCGGTCGTCAGGGTTCCGGCCGTGAACCAATAGAAGCCGTTGGCCGCGCGCCAGACTCGCGGAATGAGGCCGTCTTCGTAGCCCAAATCGGTGGGAAACTTGAAGGGCGACCAAGAAGGGAGTTTGGAGAGGATATTCTCTTGGCCGTCGAAGTAGGTCGGTGCTATTGAGCCGGGAAAGGTGTCGAAGTCGATAAAGACTTCGCTGCTGTCATGCTGGCTCCAAGCTGAGCCTTGGCCGCCCAGCTTCCACAGCGAAATCTGGGCGGTCGCCGGTGCTGTAGTTAGCGCGAGCGCGATGAGGATTGACCATCTATGCACTATTTTGCTCCTCGTGCCAGTCGCCAAGGGTGCCAGCGACTCTTTTACGCAGTCCAAGTTTTCTCTTAATCTAATAAGGCCCGTATCTCAAGCTCAAGCTGGCAGGCCATATAGAGAGTACACTCTTGGACGCTATCCGCGGTCTTTAATGAAGATTGACCCTCCGCCAGCACTCTTCCGGCGAACAGCCCTGTTAAGAAAAAACCGTTTCGTTATGTTCGTTATGTTTGAACGGTAAGAACTCAAACCACCGGAGTTTCCATGTCTGTCCAGCCTGCTGTACACGTCGTCTATGGGAGAATTTTCACGCTGGCCTACCTGCTCTGTATCCTGCTCGTAGGTTCCGCGCTCCACGCCGATTACCCCCCCGGTCAGATCCGCTTAACGCCCAAGATCGACCTCTATCTCGAACCAACGCCGGTTGAGGGCCTCCCCGACCACACCCTCAACCTCCCGCCCGGCTTTAAGGTCAAACTCTTCTCCGACCAAGTAGATAAAGCCCGCTTTATGGCGTGGGACGACCAAGGCGTCCTACACGTAGCGAACATGAAGACTCGGGGGAATCAATGGAGCCCGGCCTCCAACCGCCAAGGCACGGTGTTGGCCTTGCCCGACCAAGATGGCGACGGCCGCGCCGATACCGTGTACAAGGCCGCCACCGACTTTCACTGGCCCCACAGCGTCGCCTTCTACGAGGGAGCACTCTTCGTCGCCGATGACGATGCCATCTATCGCCTTGAGGACCGGAACGCGGACGGCTTTTACGAAGAGCGCACCGTCTTCGCCGAGGTGCCCGGCTTTATGGGTCTTGCCTCTGAGCACGTAACCCATACGCTGGTCTTCGACGAATCCAACGACAAGCTCTACTTCCACGTTGGCTCAAGTTGCGACCTGTGCCGCGAAGACGACCCGGAACGGTCCACGGTCATCGAGATGAACGCCGATGGCAGCGGTCGGCGGATCTTTGCCTCTGGGCTACGCAATGCCATCGGCCTCGACTTGCACCCGGTCACCGGCGAGCTGTGGGGGGCCGGTAATGGGCACGACCGCGAGGGTCGGGACTTGCCGCCGGAATGGATCACCCCCATCCGCGACGGCCGCTTCTATGGCTGGCCCTTAGCTTACGCCTATCAGGTCTGGGCCGATTTCTCCATTGGCGCGTACCGACGGTCGATCTTCCCGCTGACGGCTGCCGACTCGCTGTTGGTTGCTAGCATGGAGCGTCCGGCGGCTCTCGTACCGGCCCATTTAGCACCCATGGCGCTGCACTTCTACACACACAACCAGTTTTCTCCCCAGTACCAACACGCCGCGTTCGTCGCCTTCCGCGCGGGTGTCTTGGGCAACGATCCGGGGTACAAGGTCATGGTGCTTTTTGCCGAGCCAGATGGATCCAACGCCCGCATCGCCGACTTTCTCACTGGTTTCCGTCCCAACCCCAACGAGAAGACCGCGTGGGGTAAGCCCGTTGGGCTGACTACCGACGAGGCCGGCCGCCTCTACGTGACGAGCGATGACTTCACCCAAGCCATCTTCCGCATTGAAGCCGGCCCCCTCCAGGGGACGTGGGAAAATCCTCCGCCTGATACCTTGTTGGTCGGCGCAACGCTGCCTTTGCGTTCGACGATTCGCCTTCGGCGGCAGGTAGCAGGCGCGGAGCCAGTCCAACTGACAGCCGACTTGGCTGTGCTGGGCGGCTCGGAGGCATTGCCGTTGCAACGGATAGACGACCAGACCTATCGCCTCGAAGCCGACCTCTCGGCCGGCGAGCGCAACGGTCGCAAAAAACTGGTGGTGCATCTCGCCCAAGGAGACGAGGCGACCAAGTTGGTGCATTCTATCGTCGTGCTGCCCAGAGAGGACCAAGTCCTCTTTGCCGACGAGTTCGCTTGGGACCAAGGCGCACTCTACAGCGCGGCACTCGACCCGACCCATACCGATACCGTCTTTGCTGGCCAGCAGGCGATGCGAGTAGAAGCCCGGGGTTTTTCCATTGAATTTCTGCCCCGCGAGCCGGTCGCCCAAGTCGGCTACGCCGCGCTGCGCTTGGCCCTGCATCCCGGTACGGCCGTCGGCGGCTTCCGGCCCTCTTTGGCTTGGGTTGTCAACGGCGATACCGACAATCGGCTGGATATGACGGATCAATTGGACTGGGAACTGGACCAGTGGCAGGTGCTTGAGGTCAGCTTGGACGGGATAGACGGCGACGCCTCCATTGAATCGCTGCGCTTCATAGGCTCCCTGCGCGGAACCTTCTACCTCGACGATATTTACTTGGTCGCGGCCCAGTCCTCGGGAGGTATTACGGCTGTGCGGGAAGAGGGAAACCAAAGCGGTGCGCCGCGAGAATTTGCCCTAGATCCGAACTATCCCAATCCGTTCAATAGCTCCACAACCATTCGCTACCGCATTGAAGAGCCAGGACGGGTGCGCGTGGAAATTTTCGACGTACAGGGCCAGAAGGTGAAGACGCTCGCCGACGGCTATGCGGGACAGGGGGTTTACCAAGTTGAATGGGATGGAGCGGACGCCAGCGGGAACCCTGTGGCCACGGGCGTCTATCTAGTGCGCCTACAGAAGGACAGCAGCTCATTATTCCACAAGATGCTGTTGCTCAAATAGTCATGCAGCGCCTCAACCTTCCGACAGCGGCCTTTGACATCCGCCAAATCGAAGGCAAGCGCGAGATACTCGACCCTTTGCGCCGCAAGTACGTGCGATTGACGCCCGAGGAGTGGGTGCGGCAGCACTTGGTGCAATACCTAATATCGGACTTGGGCTACCCGCGTGGATTGATCGCCATTGAGAAAAGTATCGACCTCCACGGCAAGCGGTTTCGCGCCGATGTCATCGTCCACGACCGCGCCGGCCGGGCCGTGCTAATGGCCGAGTGCAAAGAGCCGGACGTTTCCATCAGTCAGCAGACCTTCGACCAAGTTGCCGCGTACAACCGCGTGGTCCAAGCCCGCTGTCTTTTGGTCACCAATGGCTTGGTCCACTATTGCTATGTCACCGATCGCGGCTTCATTGACCAAGTGCCGCGTTACGACGAGTTGTGAACGTTTTTTGCGTTCTTAAAACCCCGGTCGGGCTGCTTTGCGGGGGGTGTTGAGTGGCCTTGGCGGCCCGCGTTTTTCGCGGGCGAGACGCCCGCGGTCCCCGGTGCTTTGAGGCGAGTGAGAGGCCGAACCCCTAGTTTTGAGAACGCGTCTAAGAGTCTGGGTCGGTCTTGAAGCGGCCTTGGCCATCGACGTGCAAAGAAGCCCGCGTCTTCCCCTCTTCGTCGTAAAAGTCCAGCCGGGGATTCCCGCCGGTCGGTAGGCCTAACCCGGCGCGGAAACGCTGTTCCTCGTCGAGAACCCCAAGCCAAGCGATCCCCTCTTCCAGTACGCCGACGATGGTGCGCGTGTGGCTGTCTTGGTCGCGCATTTCAAGCATGGTCATGCCATCGGCCCGCACGCTCAGCGTGGCGCGCACCTCGCCTTGGGCATCGTAGAGCTTGAGCACCGGCACTTCTTCGTCTTCGAGGCCGCTTTGCAGCCGCATCCGTCCTTGTTTATCGAAGAAACTCAGCCGCATAGCACCGGCGTGGCCGCTACCCAAGCCAGCACGAGGCCGCCCGGTCTCGTCGTAAAAAGCCAAGCTGCCGGCTCCGTCCTCGCTTAGCGAAAGGCCCGCCCGCACTTCGCCCCGCTCGTCGTAGAGTTCCAGCAACGGGGCCTTATCGCTCCCCAACCGCAAGTCGGCCCGCACCTGTCCTTCCCGGTCGCGCAACCTAAGCCCATTGCTCAGCACGGCGGTAATTTCACCATCGGCATCCCTCAACTCCAGCTCGCCACCATTGGGGCCTTGCGCCAATTGAGCCAGTAGTTGGCGCTCGTCGCCGCGCAATACAAAGCGCCGCGACTGCACCGTCCCCAGCCGCCAACGCGCAACGAGCAGCCCCAGCGAGACCAGCAGTGCCGCTCCACTGGCCAAACCCACTAGATAGACGATGTCCTCCAACGCGGCCAAATCCTTCCTCAACTCATCCTCTCTTGGGGTCTGAGCTCCGCCAAACGAACTGAACAAGACCAGCAATTGCACTGCCCTCAGCCAATGGATCGACATGCCGCAGTTTTCCGTTTAAGGGCCCTAAGCAGTTTGCGTTTCTTTGTTCACCGCTTGGATCATGGCGATGATATACCCGAACTGAAAGGCCCAAGCTTGGCACACCCGGCCCGAAACGCCCTCGGGCGGCTTGTCGTCGGGGTGGGAGGGCGCGTGGTCGGGCATCAGCATGTATTCATAGCCTACGTCTCTCAGGGTGCGTGCGACCTCGTGCATATCGACGTCGCCTTCGTCGGGCCAGACCTCTTGGAAATTGTGCAGTCCGCCCTTGATGTTGCGGTAGTGGATGTTGAAGAGCTTTCCCCGCTCGCCGAAGTAGCGCACGATATCGCAGAGCTCTTGCGCCGGATTTTCCAACCCCTCAGACGCCACGCCGCAGCAAAAGTTAAAGCCGTGATACGGGCTATCGACCAACTCGGAAAAGCGCTTGAGCCCCTCCATTACCGGCCAGTTCCAGCGCTCGACGCCGCGCAGGACGGGAGCGGGTGGGTCATTGAGATGGCAGGCCATCTGCACCTTGTTCGCCTCGGCCACCGGAAGCACGCGCTCCAGCCAGTAGGCCGCCCGCTCAAATGCTTCTTCGCGGCTGACCACGCCCGCTTCGCTCAGGGTTTCGTTGTCGAATTTCGCTAGGTCAAATGAACTGTACGTCACGCCTCCGCGCCCGGGCGTGGGCTCGGTGCGCTGGTGCGGCAGGATGCAGAAGTTGTAGAGCAATGCCCGCAGCCCGGCTTTGCCCGCGTTTTCGATCCAACGGCAAACCTCGTCGAGGTCCCGGTCTCGCTGCGGGTCCTGCGCCAGCGTGATACTCTTGGGTACGCCGATGTGGATCGACTCCATACTCACCCCGTATTCGGCCGCGGCCTCCTTGTGCCGCACTAAGGTCTCGACCTCGTTGTCCTCTACCGAGGCGTCCATATGCGTCACTCCGTGCCGCACCAGAAACTCCAGTTCTACCTTGGAGGTCCCGATGCCTTGGACGCCGACGTGCATGCCGCTTTGTCCGTTGTTCATTTTTTGTTCCTTTTTGGTTTTGCTGCTATCCCGAGGACGGGCACCCACGAGGGCTGCCCCTACATTAGACATTACGCCGACGCTCCTGAATAGTGGCGCACCCCCCACAACCAAAACGCCCGCGCCCCCACCAGCATTCCCCCCGCCATTGCCAAGGCTCCCCACAACACCTCCGGCGACAACCGCCCCACCAATGCCTCCGACGGCACGGTCACCGCAAAGGCCACTGGCACCAGAAAGGTCATCGCCATCTTGAGCCAGCGCGGGTAGATTGCCACCGGATACTTACCTGCGCTATAAACAGCTTGGAAGATGACTAGGATGTTCTCCGCTCTGATAAACCAGAACGCAGTTGTTGCTAGCACCAGCCAAAAACTGTAGACGATTGCCGCGCCAGCCACAAGCGTCAAGGCAAATCCCGCCGCGTGTGCAAGGCCCGTCCGCATCCCGATTTCGACTAGGGCAATTGCAATCAGTGCCGCCCCCTGCACTACGTCCAAGAACTTCCAAATCCGCACCTCGCCGCAGCTCACCAGCACTTGTGCATCCTCCGGCTTGGTGAGGGTAAAGTCCAGCGTACCGAGGCGCACATCCTCCATAAAGCGCTGCATCGAAGGCTGGATCAGTGCGCCAATCAGGCCGCTCATCAGGAAGAAGACCCCTAGGAGAGCCACCAATTCGGCCGGCTGCCAGCCGCCCAGCTCCTCGGTATGAGAGAAAATCACCGCCAAGCCCGCCAGCGCGATCCCCAAGTTGAGCAAGCTCTGCACTAGCTGCACCCAGAAGTTGGCCCGGTACGCCAGCTCGTTCATCGCGCCGATGCGCAGGAAGATCCACAGCAGTCGCAAATAGTTCACGAGCCGACCGCCGAGTATCTGCGGACGCCCTGCGACCAAACCGCAGACAAAATTCCCCAGCTCAACCCCAGCCACACCACCTGCGCCGCCGCACCCCAGAGCACCTCGGTGGGCGTGAGCCGGCCGAGCAGGAGTTCGGTGGGGAAGGCCAGCATCCAGCGAAAGGGCAAAAGCGCGGCCAGCGTCTGGAGCCACTCGGGCAAAAGCGACAGCGGTGCCATCTGGCCCGAAAAGAAAAGCGAAGCCGCGAAGTAGAGCTGGTTGGCCGCGGCCGTGCGCGTGGTCCACAGGGCCACTAAAGCCAGTGCCCACTCGACGAAAAAGCGCATCAGGAAAGCCAGCAGGATGACCGGTATCCAAGCCCAAATTGCCCAAGCCGGCGGGTCGAAGACGGGATCGAAGAGCCAGATCATTAGACCCATCGTCGGCAGCATTACCGCGAGGGTCAGAAACTTGTAGGAGATATTCGTGGCGATGTCGCGATGGATCGGGTGCAGCGGCTGGAGTAGGAGCGGCGAAAAGCCCCCCGACCGCACCCGATATTCAAATTCAAACATGAACCAAGTAAACGTCAGGTGGCTCATCATCATCATGACGATGTAGTAGGCGGCAAAGTCGCCGGTAGAGAAGTCGCCCACCTGCCCGCCCTGCGAGCGGGCCACCGCCGTCCACACCGAAAGGAAAACCAGTGCGTCAACGACGCGCCCGATCAGCCAGATTGCCATTGCCGCCCGGTACTGGAACTGCACGGCAAGATCGGTGCGAAAGAGCGTAGTGTAGATGTCGGCTAGACCCCTCACGCCTGCTCAAAGACTTCTTCGATCACGTCCTCAATCGGCGGGTCCTCCACCGTCAGATCGAGAACGGGTTGTTCGCTGAGGATCCGTCCGGTCACCTGCGCCGTCTCCGCCTTGGGCACCCGCAGCGATACGCGCCCCTCGCTACTGGCGACCATCTCCCCATAGTCGCCGAGGTCTCCGTGCCCGTTTTCCAACTCGACGATGATGGTCTTGTGCGGTGAGAAGCGCTGCACAAGCTCGGTGAGCTGGCCGTCAAAGAGCAGTAGGCCGTGGTGGATGACCACCACTCGTTTACACAGCGCCTCGACGTCGGCCATGTAGTGGCTGGTGAGGAGCACGGTGGCTCCGTAGCGCTGATTGTATTCGGTTAAAAAGGCGCGGATCCGGCGCTGCATGGTCACGTCGAGGCCGATGGTTGGCTCGTCGAGGAAGAGGACTTGCGGCTTGTGCAGGAGCGCGGCGGCGACTTCGCATTTCATGCGCTCGCCCAAGGAGAGGTTGCGCACGGGCTTGTCGAGGAGAACACCTAAGTCGAGGAGTTCAGTCAACTCTTCGACGATCTGCTGATACGCGCTTCTTTCGAGGCGGTAGATGGCCCGATTGCGCTCAAAGGAGTCGATTACGGGAATATCCCAGAGTAGCTGGTTGCGATTGCCCATCACCAAGGTGATCTGGCGGAGGAAGTCGCGCTGCCTTTTGAACGGCTCAAAACCGAGGACTCGACCTTGCCCGCCAGAGGGATACAGGAGGCCCGAAAGCATCTTGAGACTGGTGGTCTTGCCCGCGCCATTAGGCCCTAAAAAGCCGACGATTTCGCCGGGAGCGACCTCAAAGCTGATCTTCTTGACGGCCTCGACTTGGCGCGTCTGGCGCTGTACTAGGCTCTTGATTGCCGCGGCCAAGCCGCCCTCGCGCACGGGGACCGCATAGGTCTTGCTCAATTCGCGGACATCAATGGCGGGCACTGCCAAAAGTTTCGCGTCTCCGGGTTAGAGGGGAAAGGGCGAATATAACCGAAAGGATCAACAGGGAAAAGCAGCTACTGCCGCGTCTCAATTGCCGGAGATCTACGTCTATATCCCTAGGCAAGGGGTCGGCCGCAGAGCCGGGTGCGCATGGAATCGAGGGGGAAAGCTGGGCCGGGATCGACCTTGCGGGAGGGGGCAATTTCCTCGTGGCCGAGAATGTACTGGATGCCGTAGCGTTGGATCAGCGCGGCGCAAATCGCCTCGACAACCGCGAGCTGTTCGCTTGGGTAGCGGTGCCAGTAGGATGCCTCCGATTGGTTGCGATGTACGCCCCGCATCACCTCATCGGGCGGGTATAGCTGCCCAAACCACGACTCGTAGCGGCCATCGCGCTCGCAAAGCTGGCCGGCGTTATCGACCTCGATGCCGAGCGCATACTTGTTGAACCCGGAGCGCGTCCCCCACTTGCTCACGCCAGCGTGCCAGCCAATGATGTCGAAGGGCAACAACTGCGTCACTGCGCCGTCGCGAGCCACCACTAGATGGGCCGAGACCTTGTTTTCGCGCTTGTCGTCGCAGAGGGTATAGATGGCCGACTCGGCGCTGGCTGTGGCCGTAAAGTGAATGATGATCGCGTCGGGTGCGCCCGGGGCAAAAGGGCCGCCTTGGTTGGGCGATTCGATGTAGTTGACGCCTTTTAATCGGTGATTAAGGTCTATTTCCATATCACTTATAGTAGAAGATGCGTTTTCTGCAACGGGCGCGGAGGCTACAATGTAGAGGGCCGATGTCGTTGTATATCCAAGATGAAGGTATATTATATTAAAATACTTCGAGATTGCTATGACCACAGACGAACATGCCGCTGATCTCGCGTGGCAGCACGCGATCCTGCAAGAGGTCTCGCGCACATTCGCACTCACCATTCCGCAGCTTCCGTCTGGCCTGCGCGATGTCGTAGGCAACGCGTATTTGCTGTGCCGCATCGCGGACACCATCGAGGATGAGCCGACTCTCGCGGCCAGCGGGAAGTGCGAATTTTCCGAGCGATTCATCCGGGTCGTCGCGGGCGAGGAGCCGCCCGCTCCATTCGCCGAGCAGCTTGCGCCGCGCCTGTCCGACAGCATGCTGCTCGCCGAACGCCAGCTCGTGGCCAACACCCCGCGGGTGCTGCGGATCACGCAAGGGTTTTCCGACCGGCAACGCGCCGCACTCGTGCGCTGCGTACGCATAATGTCGCATGGTATGGCCGAGTTTCAGCAAAGCCCGGGCCTCAAAGGCCTAGACGACCTCTCCCATCTCGACCGCTACTGCTACCATGTCGCTGGCGTCGTCGGGGAGATGCTCACCGAGCTGTTTTGCGACTATTCGGCGGAAATTGACCGCCATCGCAAGAAGTTGTTGCAGCTCGCAGTGTCGTTTGGCCAAGGCTTGCAGATGACCAACATCCTCAAGGACCTCTGGGACGACCGGGCACGCGGCGCGTGTTGGCTGCCGCGAGACGTATTCCAGCAATCCGGGTTTGATCTGCACTCGCTCGAGGCCGACCGGACGAATCCCGCGTTCCGCACGGTGCTGAGCAAACTGATCGGCTTGGCCCGGATGCACCTCGGCAATGCGCTCGCGTTCACGTTGCTCATCCCGCGGCGCGAAGCCGGCATTCGCCGGTTCTGTCTTTGGGCCTTGGGCATGGCCGTACTGACGTTGCGCCGCATCCACGCCCACGCGGATTTTACCAGTGGGCAGCAGGTCAAAATTTCGCGGCGCAGCGTGTGGGCCACCGTGGTCGTGACCAGCCTTGCGGTGCGCAGCGACGTTGTGCTCAAAGCGCTGTTTGCGCGGTTTACGCGCAGTTTGCCCTCGCATGTCGAGGCACCGGTCTGAGGTTGGGGCGCGTAGCAGACTGCGATGCTGTTTTTTTATTTTTTAACTTTCATCAAATTCGCGGAGAAATTTCACCATGCAGTTTGATCTGGTACTCAAGGGCGGGCACCTGATTGACCCCCAAAACGGCATTGACGCGCCCAAGGACATCGGCATCGAGGGGAAGACGATCGCGGCCGTAGATGCGGATTTGCCGACGAAAGGTGCCGGGCAGGTCATTGACGTGAGCGGACTCTACGTGACGCCGGGGCTGGTCGATATCCACGTCCACGCCTATGCCACGGCCGGCCACCGCGATACGTGGGCCGGCGACAACAGCATCCTGCCCGACGGCTTTAGTTTCCGCACCGGGGTGACGACGCTGGTGGATACCGGGAGCGCGGGCTGGCGCAACTTTGAGGACTTTCGCCATCGGGTAATCGACCGTTGCCAGACGCGGCTCTTCGCGCTGGTCAACATCGCCGGGACCGGGATGACCTCCATTGACCACGAGCAGAATCCGTACGACATGGATCCCGACAAGACGGCCGGCGTGGCGCGAGAAAACGAGGATGTAGTAGTAGGCATCAAGACGGCGCACTACATCGGCCCCGAATGGATTTCGGTCGATCGCACGCTGGCGGCAGCCGAAAAGGCCGCAACGCGAGTGATGATTGACTTTGGGTACTTCAGAAAGGAGCGGCCCTACTACCAGCTCTTGGGCGAAAAACTGCGCTCGGGCGACATAAGCACCCACATCTTCCGCGGGCCGACGCCGTGGTTTGACGCGGAGGGCAAGGTGCTGCCCTACCTGCACGAGGCGCGGGCAAGGGGCGTCGTCTTGGACGTAGGGCACGGTGCCGGCAGTTTCTGTTTCCGCAACGCGGTCCCTGCCATCGCCCAAGGCTTCTATCCAGACTCGATCTCGACCGACCTGCACGTCCTCTGCATGAATATGGGTATGCTCGACATGGCGACGACCATGGCAAAATTTCTGGTGATGGGCATGCCGCTCGGCGAGGTTATCCGCGCCTCAACCATCAATCCGGCGCGGGAGATTGGCCACCCCGAACTGGGGCACCTGTCAGTGGGGGCCGTGGCCGATGTGGCAGTCTTGAAGCAGATGGAGGGGGATTTTGGGTACGCGGATTCTTTTGGCGGTCGGTTGGGAGGCCACAAGCGGCTGCTTTGCGAGCTGACGGTCAAGGATGGCGAAGTGGTCTGGGACTGGAATGGCCGAGCCGGGATCGCGTATCCCGAACTCGGCGACAGCTATGGGATCCGCGAAGGCGAGTATCTGATCGCGCCCCCGGCGTAAAAAGGAAAATTCTGGTGAAAATCGTCTCTGCGCTGTTGCTCGTCATCGTCGGATGCGGGCAAGAGCATACCGGCGACCCCATCGTCGTGCGCGACGCTTGGATCCGGGAGCCGCCCCCTCGCAGCCCAGCCGCTGGTTACTTGGTCATTGAAAATCGAGGCGGCAAACCCGTTGAGTTGGTCGCTGTGGCAACCGAGGCCGCCGAGCAAACCGAGATACATATCATGGAATACAAAGACGACCGGATGACGATGCGCCCAGCCGCAGGGATACAGGTCCCAGCGGGCGGGGAGGTTGCGTTGAAGCCGGGCGGTGCCCACCTGATGCTGATGGAGTTGCGCCAGCCGCTGCGGGACGGCGATGAGGTGGATGCGGTGCTGCGCTTTGGCGATGGAACGGAAAGGCGCATACAGCTGCCGGTGCGGAAGAAAGGTCTTTATGAGGACGATTGACGCGCTGACTTATTGCGCGGTTTTTGCGCTGCTCGCAGCCTGCGGCGCTCAGCCAGAGGCCCAAAAGGCCCCGGTCGCCGAAAACTCCGCCCCCGTAGAGGTCCCCCCCTTGCAGGATTTCGGCGGCATTGGCGGCGACTTCGCGCTCGTGGATCAGCACGGCGCGCGCTTTGAGTTGCAAAATTTGCGCGGCCGGGCCGCCATGCTCTTCTTCGGGTACACCTATTGCCCCGACATCTGCCCGGTGACCCTGTCGAAGATGGGCCGCGTCTATCAGCTCTTAGACGAGCGTCAGCAGGAGTTGACTACCCTCTTTGTCACCGTTGACCCCAAGCGCGATACTCAGGAGAAGCTGGCGGAATACCTCGACTACTTCGCCATTGATGCGATTGGCCTGCGCGGCGACAAGGAGGAAATTGACCAAGTGGTTCGTCAGTATGGTGCCTATTATAGCCTCGGAGAGGAGCAGGCCGCCTACTTAGTCGATCACTCGACCTATACCTACCTGATTGATCAGCAGGGCAAGGTGCGGTTTCTCTTCCGCCAGAGCGATGGCCCAGAGCTGATGGCAGCGGTAGCCGAGCAAGTCTTCACCGAGGAAAAAAAGCCATGAAAAACGTCTTGTACAAAATAATCAAGGTCGTCCACGCGCTGCTTTGGTTTCCGCTGAGTCCGATCATCGGTCCAGATTTTCCGCAGCGCTTTTTGTTTAGAGGCCGGCGAAAATCAGCGCGTGCCAAGCGGACGCCGACCCAGACCGAGCCATAGCCGGCGTTTTGATTCCATCCGTGCCACACCCCAAGGACCCCATGCCAACGATGAAGCGACCGAATATCCTCATACTCTACACTGACCAGCAGCGGTGGGATGCCCTCGGCGTCAACGGCAATTCCGAAATCCGCACGCCGCACTTGGACCGGCTCGCTGCTGCCGGGGTAAATTTCGACCACTGCTTTGTGCAGAATCCGGTCTGCATGCCCAGCCGTGCGAGCTTTCTCACCGGGCAGTACCCATCCACGCTAGGGCTTTCGCAGATGGGAGTGCCCGTGCCCGCGGACGCGCCGACCTTGCCGCGCCTGCTGCGCAACTACGGCTATTGCAGTGGCCAGATTGGCAAGCTGCACTTCCTGCCGCACGCCAACCGCGACCACTGCCAACCCCATCCCGATTACGGGTTTGACCACCTGGAAATCTCGGACGAGCCGGGTTCCTACCACGATGCCTACCGCGCTTGGGTGGCGGCGCAGGCCCCTGAGCAACTCGACCACATCAGCCTCGGGGAGGCACCCAGTGCAATTGAGTGGAAGCGGATTATGAATGTCCGCGACGGGATCGCGCATCCAGCAGAGCGCTTTGTCAAGTGCGCCTTGGCCAGCCGCTGCCGCAGCGACCTGACCCACACGGCGTTTGTCGCCGAGCAGACCATGGAGTTTTTGACGCGCCACAGGGACGGCCCTTTTCTGTGCATCGCCGGCTTCTATTCGCCGCACGACCCGTGGGTGGCCCCCGAAGAGTTTCTCGAGCTCTACGATCCAGCCGCTCTGACGTTGCCGCCCTTCCCGCCGGCCCTCGACGCCCGCCGCGGCCCACAGCACTTTTCCGACGACGAATTGCGGTCCGCGCGCCACGGCTATTACGCCATGGTATCCGAGGTCGATCACCACGTCGGCCGCATCCTCGACCGGCTCAACGCCCTCGGCATTGCGGACAATACCATCGTCGTCTTCACGTCCGACCACGGCGAGTGGCTCGGCGAACATCTGCGCTACGGCAAGGGCTACCCTGGGCACGATGCGGTCACGCGCGTCCCCCTGCTGATGCGCTGGCCCGCTGGGGCAAGTGCTGGTGGGCATTGCTCCCGCATCGTCGAGGCGTTAGATGTGGTGCCGACGCTGCTCGAAGCCGCCGCAATTCAGCGACCGGCTGCATTGCAAGGCAGCTCCCTGCTGGCCGATTTACGCGGCGAGGAAGCCGCCGCCCCCGGCTGCGCCATTGCGGAAATGACCCTACCCGAGCGACACTGGAAAACGCTGCGCGTGGAGGGGTTGCGCTACGTGGTGGATGCAGGCGGCGTGGAGACACTCTTCGACTTGGAGCGCGATCCGCTGGCCTACCAAGACGTGGCAGGCGATAGCTCATACGCCACTCAACTGCAAGCGGTCCGCAAGCGGCTGCTAGAGAGGCTGCTAGAGCGCGAGCGGCCGCTGCCGCGGCAATGGACGTACTGAGCTTGGTCTTGTTGCTAGGTTCGGCGTGAGCGATAAGGATGTGGTCGGCAAAACACCGTTGTAGTGCTGATGGGTAGTCGGGGTTGTCCGGTTGAAAAGTATCAGGTTCCCAACATCTATAATGGCCGGCCTTTGGTGTTGGGAGCTCGCGTAAGAAGTGTGAGTAGCGACATAATTCCCTTGACTCGGATATGTGCCAATCGTAGGCTTTTTATTATAACATAGCTCTTTGACAAAAGAGTAAGTTGCTGGTTCCGGTATAGAAACGTTTTATACACCGATCACTTGGTTGATGCAACTCTTGTGCTAGGTAACACCTGTTAGGACTGATTTTTCCATAAAGAATAAAATTCAGTGAAGAATACTCACGAAATTAGAGACCCAATCCATGTGTTCATTCGTTTGGACAGCGACGAACGTAGAGTTCTTGATTCCCGTCCGTTCCAGAGACTGCGTCATATTCACCAACTGGCAATGACTTATCTTATTTATCCTGGCGCAACACATAAGCGGTTTGAGCATTCGCTTGGCGTTATGGAACTCGCCGGACGGGTCTTTGATATTGTCACCTTACTACACGACACCAACTAAGTTGCAGTGCAACCCTTGGTTAGGTTTATTGGTTGTGTCCAATAACCATTTTCCTAATCACTTGGAGTTGCACTGTGAGCGTATTTCATACGTTAAAACGGGCGCTGTGTCAAGGGGCTTGCTCGATGACGCGCTACAAGCCGATCTGTTGCCTCGTCTGCTGTGGGCGTTAATACAGACCCGTTCGGTATTGAAGAGAAAAATGTGATCGGAAACACCGA
This sequence comes from uncultured Latescibacterota bacterium, assembly GCA_958295495.1. Classification (GTDB taxonomy): domain Bacteria; phylum Latescibacterota; class UBA2968; order UBA8231; family UBA8231. The sequence continues at coordinate 1,854,595 of OY282352.1, read as the reverse complement.
ACTATGCCGGGGGGAATTGACAATATTCCCGTTCACCGAAGGGGAATAGGGGAATTACATATACCATGATAACGGTTATTTCAGGACCGACACTCACCATGGATCCCAACGGAGTAACGCCACTGGCGGGCCTGATTCAACTGGAAACGGACGAACCCGTGCGGATCACGCTCCAAGTGAGCGACGGGGCGGACAACCGGACCATCGAATTTGCCGAATTCAGTAGCCAGTTTGCAGTGCCGTTGCTGGGACTGAAACCCGCTACGGATTACACGATAGATGTCATTCTCACCGATCGGCATAACCAGCAGCAGGTACTGACTCCGGCACTGACGGTCACCACGCCGGCACTGCCCGCGGATTTCCCGAGCATCAATGTACTGGTCAGCGAACCCGGCCTGATGGAGCCCGGTTATACAATGATGGCTAGATTCGTTCGCGCTGCGGGTGATCCCGGCTACACCATAATCGTTGATAACGCGGGACAAGAGGTGTGGTATTCAACCCTCGCCGGCCTCACCAACTACCAGCTTGATAACGGCAACCTGCTGTACCGGACAGATAACGATGTAATCGAAATCGATTTGCTTGGTAATCAGGTCAGCCGAATGACGCTCGCAGACCCGGGAACCAGATTGACCCACGACACTAAGTACACGACAGTAAGCTAAGTTGTGGTACAGCCCTGCTTTAGGTTTATTTGTAATCAGCCAGATTGCATCTAAATCCTAAACACAGGAGCTGTACCATGCTTATTCATACGATTAAAAAAGCCCTCACGCAAGGGTCGGTATCCCTCACGCGCCACCGTATCGACCTGATCAGTCGGTTGGTGTGTGCGCTGATTCAAGTGCGTTCGGTCAATATGAAAAAACTCGCGTGTAGCCTATCGGGGATGGCCCAGATTGACAGTCACTATCGCCGTCTCCAGCGTTTTTTCAGTAGCACTGTCTCACCGTCGGTGTTTACGCAGTTGATTGTATCCAAGGTCGTTCGCCCCGGCCAACAACAACTCTTAGTTATGGATCGCACCCATTGGCGATTGGGGCGCACCGATCTGAATGTGTTGTGTGTCGGCTTAGTCTATCAGGGGGTCTCGATTCCGTTGGTATATCAGTCGTTGCAAAAGCCGGGTACCTCCAACACCTCAGAGCGCAAGCGTCTCCTGACGAAGGTATTGGCCTACCTTGATCCCCGCGTATGCTGTTTAGTCGCCGACCGCGAGTTTATCGGTCGAGCGTGGTTCGCCTTTTTGCTGGAGCAGCAGGTCGATTTTGTCATCCGTCTGCGCGGCAATACGTCGCTTACGCTCGACGACGGTCGGCGACGTTATGGGGCTACTTTTAATGAACGGATGCCGAGAGGTACGACCCGATTCTACCCACAGACCACCCTCTATGACGGCTTGACCCTGAATTTGGTGTGTCACCGCCCCATCCGCGGCGAGCGCATCCTACTCATCACCAACCGAACTGACCTCAAGCAGGTGCTGGCCGTCTATGGACAACGCTGGGCTATTGAAACGACGTTTGCCTGTTTGAAATCGAGAGGATTTAACCTCGAAGACACCCATTTGACCCACCCCCAACGCTTGCACCTGCTGCTGGGACTGCTGGCATGGACGCTGCTATGGGCGCTGTTGGTAGGACGGCGGTTGCATCAGAGAAAACCCATCCCCACAAAAAAACATGGACGACCAGCCATAAGCCTCTTTCGAAAAGGCTTAGACCAACTCACACAAATCATACACCAAACACGGGAGCAACCTAAAGGCGACCGACAATATCAACACATTTTACTGTCGTGTACTTAGTATTGTCACTAATCCAGACAATGTCACGGATGAAATCAAGCATTTGCTGGAACCGCTCAATGTTCCTGACCAACGAGCGTACTGGCGGAGGGTGGTTCGTATGGCCGCACTATGCCACGACGTTGGCCACCTGCCTTTCTCTCACGCGGCTGAAAAGGAGCTTCTACCAGACGACTGGGATCACGAGAAAATGACGCGGGAGATTATTGTTAGCGACGAGATGAAAACGATTTGGGAATCTACCGTCCCCCCGCTTCTTCCGGAACACATCGAAAAGTTGGCCACTGGACCAAAGAAGGCTCCTGACCTAGAGTTCACAGACTGGGAGACGATCTTGACGGAAATTATCGTTGGAGACGCGTTCGGCGTCGACCGTATGGACTATCTATTACGGGACTCGCACCATGTAGGAGTCGTCTATGGAAAGTTTGACCACCATCGGCTGATTGATACTCTGCGTATTTTGCCGCCGGCCCAATCCGGCGAGAAGGGGAAATCTCAAGAGCCAGCACTTGGTGTAGAAGAAGGCGGCATTCAGTCAGCGGAAGCGTTGATACTTGCACGATATTTTATGTACTCGCAGGTTTACTTTCATCCCGTGCGTCGAATTTACAACATTCATCTAACGGATTTTCTCAGGGAATGGCTCAATGGTGGTGAGTTTGCAACTGACTTGGGGAGTCACCTAAAAATGACGGACAACGAAGTGACGTCTGCTCTATGGGAAGCCGCATTTGAGGAGAAGGTTGGTCATATACATGCACACCGAATCGTACGACGCGAGCACTTCAAGTGCCTCTACCGACGGAACCCCGAAGATGTCGCCATCAACCCGGAGTCAGGAGAATTAGTTTTTAAGATGCTAGCGAGTCAATACGGCGAGGAACACTTCCGTCACGACCGTTATCGTCAGAAAAGCGGTGCGCCGGATTTCCCTGTGCGAATGCGTGACGGTCGGATTATATCGTCCATCGCTCTTTCCGAGGTGTTAAGCAACATACCTGTGGTTTCAGTTGACTACGTTTTCGCGAACCGGCAGTTTTTCGACGAGGCAAATACATGGCTGAACGACAACCGTCACACAATTATCAATAAACCGGAAGAGGAGGAACAAGATGGATAGAGTGAGAAAGGCCGGGCTGTTGACACGACTGATAGAGGAGCTTCACAACAAAGGAAGCTGGTGCGGTGAGACGCATGTTCAGAAAGCTACATTTTTTTTGCAGGAGCTCACCAAAGTTCCGCTGGGCTTCGATTTCATCCTGTATAAGCATGGGCCGTTTTCGTTCGATTTGAGAGATGAACTTACTGCTCTACGTGCGGACGGATTATTGAAACTTGAAACGCAATGGCCCTACGGTCCCCGTATATCGCCTACGCAGCAGAGCGAATACATAAAGAGCCGTTATCCCATGACTTTGAAGAAGTACGAGACGGCCATTGCGTTCGTGACCAACCATCTCAGCGACAAAGACGTCGTCGAACTCGAGCGTCTTGCAACGGCGTTCTACGTGAGTCGTTTGGCGGAGGAAACCTCGGTTGATGAAAGAGCTACGCGGCTGACGTCTTTGAAACCGCACATATCACAAGAAAACGCTAGAAGTGCGATTCAGGCGATTGACAGGATTGCCGAGGAAGCTCGAAACACAGGTTTCTCTACTCCCCGAGTTTGACGATCAGGTCCTCGCCGAACTTGATGCCGGCGACTTGGCATGCTTCCTGAATTTGTTCCCTCTTCTGTGAATGAGAGCTGTTCGTCCCTATCCACCACCCGTTGGATAGGGACGCTGACTGTTTCTTGGCCAGCTTAGGGTTGTTAGGGTAGAGCGCAGACTGGGTACTGCCGCTTAGGCCCCTTCAAATGCGGTTCCAGTTTCTCATACAACTGGGCATCCTCTTGTAAAAGTCGCTCGAAGATTCCCACCAATAATTCCTTGCCATTGCGGAACCTTTCCGTTCGTTCGTGGAAGGTGAACCAAAACTTTTCTTGTTGGCCCTTGTCAGGTTCGGAAACTGGTTCGATAACGCTTGGCGATGCGGCGGCGGGGTTTGGGGTATCAGACGCGGCACCCGTCTTGGAACCTTGACCCCGAATAAACTTCTCCACGCGGCAAAGGTCCGGTCTCACACTGCTGGTCTTTTCCACTTCATCACAGAATCAGTCCTTGAGGACCTTGGGCGGCTCGCGGAGAAGTTTGGCCCACACCATCTCGAAGTTTGCAGCCGCTTCGTTCTGCTGCCGAAAAGCGTAGTAGTCGTCATGGGCGCGTCGGTGCGCTTCCCCGGTCCGTACGTCTTCAAAGGCGAGATAGCGGCTTATTATCTCGGCACTTCCATCTATGTCGCCGTCCTCTAAGTCCACCGTGGCAAAGCGTCGTTCCTCAAAGCTATCCCGTCCTGATGGAAAGAAGAACCCCCAAGAACGTCCATCAGTCAGCACGGCGAGCGGAACTCCCTGCCTAAAACAGTAATCAAAGAGTTGCTCTTCGCCTCTTGCGTTTGCCTTTCCGACTTTTTTGACCTCGATCAAGACTAACGGCTTGCCGGGTAGATCGCAGAGTGCGTAGTCGACAGCTTTGGATTTCCCTCGGGGAGAGTCGGTTCCCATCTTGATGGGAAACTCGGGAGTCACCACTTTAGAATTCCATACGTCCCACCCTAGGATACTTAGGAGACGCATCACCACGCTACGAGATATTTCAGCTTCACTGGCAAAACTCCCCTGCTTCAAACTGCCGCGAATTTCTCCGATTGCTCCGACCAGACTTTCCAGCATGGTATCTCCTCTTCAATTGAGAAATATTTAAATTATCCAGCCTTTGGGCCGCATTTGAGGACAATAATCTTGGTCTTAAAATATATCAACGTCCCTTAGAAGCAACAACGAACACCACCTGCTTCGTCAACCGGATCAACCGTCGCAGAAGCGCGGGAATGAATCGGGGCGAGGCAGTGTCTAATTTGCCGTAGTGTCCCTCAAAGTTTTTTGCAAGGAGAACCGTAAGATGTGCATTCGCAAGATGGCCTTAGCCTTATGGATTGTCACTATTGGTTTATCGAGTGCCGCGGTGCTCGAAGCCCAGCCAGGAGGTAGGCGTGGCGGCATGGCACCGGAGCAGATTTTTGGCCTACTGGCCTTTGATGAGAAGTTCAACGTGACCGACAAGCAGGTGCTCGCGCTGCGGCAGGCACTTAAGCCGCTATACGTTGAGCAACAGCAGATGTTGGCGGAAATGTTCAGCGGCGAGGTCGATTTTCGGGCGATACGCGAGAAAATGCGCGAGCAGCAAACCAAGATGCGCAACAAGATCATGGCCGCGCTCGCCACGGCGTTAGACGCCGAGCAGATCGAAGCCCTAAAAGCGCGTCTGCAGCAGGAACAGCGCCAGCAGCAGCGCCAGCGCGGGGGGCCGCGAGGGGGTGGAGACGGGCCGCCGGGCGGTGGGTTTTAGAATGTTCTCAACGCAACAACAACATTTTCCGCGTCTCCACCTGCGCCCCGATCCGCAAGCGGTACAGGTACGCGCCGCTGGCCAGTGCGACCCCTGCGTCGTTGCGACCGTCCCAAGTTATTCGATGGGATCCTGCGGCCCGGACGCCTCGGACTAAGGTAGTCACCTGTTGGCCGGCAATGGTGTACACGCTCAACTCCACGGCCTCTTGGTGGGGTAGGTCAAAGGCAATGGCCGTGCTGCTGTTGAAGGGATTGGGGTAGTTTTGGGACAGGGCGAACGCGGTGGGCCCGTCAGCGGTGAACTCCTCGGCTACGGACGTGGTAGGTTGCCCGAAATACGCTTCGGCCAGCGCAAAAGCATCCACGCCAATGCGGGCACCAATGGCCCGACCGGGAATATCGTCGGCCGGCGGGTGGATGCCCCCCCATATACGCGACAGGCTGGTCTGATCCGCGGCGTCGCGGTAGGTAGCCCATTGCAGCACTATATCGACGCTGGGGCCTTCCTCAAAGGCGAGGAAGCGGTTGCGCTCGGCGCGAAATTCGCCTAATCCCCCTGGGAAAAAGGGATCGCCGGTGAGTAGGGTCAAAACCTCGGCAGCAGCCCGCGAGAAGGTGGAATGGCCTGAGATATAGCCGGCAAAGGGCGGGGTGACAAACGTGGGCTGTTGGTACGGCCACCAGTTCTCGGCCAAGATCCAGCCGACGCCAGCCAAGTCCGCGTCGGGATCGGCGATATAGATCGGCCCGCGCCAAGACTTCAACTTGATTTTGCCGATGTGCTCGCCCTCCTCGCCGGCGAGGGGATCTCCGGCCTGAACCAACTCGATATAGCCGTCAATGAGCGGCAGCCCAGCCGGGTCGTAGCGCGGCAGATCGGGATTGCTGCTCTGGCCGCGGTCGGCCATCCAGCGAATGGCCGAAATGGGACGGATATAGTCGTACCAGCCCTTGAGACCCCAAGCGGCCACGGCGGCGTCATGCACGGCACCCCCCAAGGCAAAGTAGGCTTTGACATCCCATTCGAGATCGTCGAGGATCGGCCCCTCTCCATTGAAGCGCTTCTCAAAGAGGGGGTGATCGCTGACGTAGTTGAGGATGGTGAACCAATGGCCCGGCGGGGTCTCGGTCTCTGGGCCATCGGCCCAGAATTCGGCCAGCACTCGGGTGTAGTCGCCGCGCGGGACCCACTGTTCTTCGTAGGGCTGGCCGGTGTGGGGATTGAACGGGTGGCCCAAGCCGGCGTCGCCACCGTCGAGCAGGTGGTAGAACGCTTGGTATTCGGCGAAGGTCTGGGGCAATTCAGAAGCATTGCCGATGGCACCGGGTGAAATATCCCAGAGGACGCCATCGGCCGGGTCGAGATGGGATGCCCAAAGTGCTACGAGGGCAAAGCCCCATTGATATTCTTCAGCGGACAGCTTCAGTTCTCCTAGGCGGTCGGTGCCATCGGGCTGTTGGCCGTCGATATGGGGCGGCGGCCCGGGATCGTGGTACACGGGATAGTCATGGCCCTCCCTTTGGTACACGGTCAAATTTTCTGGGCCGAGGGCAAAGGGCGTCACCAAGCCCCATTCTGGACTGAGGAACGGCTGGGCCGCGTCGGGCAAGACATTGCCGCTTTGATCGATGGACTCCTCGAGTTTGAGGGGTTGCCAGAAATTGGGGTCGAGGAGGCCGCTGTGGCCCGGCAGGGTCGGATCTAAGGGAGGATTGAAGGGCATGTAGAAGCGGTTGCCGTAGTTGCCGTAGTAAACGCTGCGCTCGTTGGCACCGTCCTGCATCCCAAAGTCGATCAGGCATTGGGCGATGTAGTTGCCCAAGGCCGCGGGGCTGCCGTCGGCGTAGTCTGTGGAGTGAATGGTCGTACTGTAACCCAACTCCTCTATGAGCCGGTTGATTTGGGAGAATGACTGTGTCCAGCCCGGCGAAGGGCGAAAGCGGAATCGCAGGAGGCGAGCGGCCGCATAGCTCATGGCTTCGCGGCGGGCGGCCTCCGCGTCGTCGGGGCGGGGTACGCCGGAAAAGGAGCAGGTGAAGCCGCCGATGGTTTTGCCCAGCATATAGGTCTGCTCCGGTCCGTCGCTGTAAACCGCCCAAGCGTCGTACAGGGCTATGCTGGTGTGGAAGAGGTTGCGGGCGTGGACCGTGGGGCGAGCGAAGTCGCCGCGGATGGACGCTAAGAGGACCTCGTTCCACTGGCGCGCCACCGAATGTTGGGCCGGGGCCGGAGCAGCCGACAGGGCGAGGATCGCACCGGCGAGCAATGTTGTCCGTAGCATGATCGGGTTCTCTCTTTTAAGACCAAGCGGCCCTTTAGGGAATAGCAGATAGGCACTGACGCTCACAGCTTCTTCACGATGTCTCCAACCCGTATCGCGCCCGGGCGAATGACCTTGGCGTTGACGCCGCGTAGCTGAAGCTGTTTGCCCACCGGGGAACTGATAAATTTCAGGGCCTCCAGCCCAAAGCGGGCAGCAAATTTTTTACAGCCGGTGTGGGGTGGCTCCGTGATTTGGATAACGGCCGCGCCCAGGGACAGACGAGTTCCGGGAGGCACGTTGTCCACGCTTAGGTCGAAGTCGATGTATAGCTGATCTCCTGCCAAAGGCCAACGCTGCTTCTCTTGGGCCACCAAGGCCATCGAGCGGGCGTTGGTCACCGTAAGCTGCATGTCTGGATGCGCCGATCCATCTGCGGTTTGTGAGCTGCCGCGCCGTTTCCAATTGTCGCCCACCAGCCCTTCGGCTATATCGAGTTCCCCCACGTCCAAGACTTCCCGCGTCTCCGTCTGTGGTCGCCGCACGATGAGTTCCAGTACGCCGGTGGCTTTGGGCGACTGGCGAATGTCGTCTAGCCCTGCGGTTAGTGCTTCTAGGGCTAGGTGTTTCACTTCGGCCAAGATTGACCTCCTGAACGTTTTGTCTCTGCAGGCATCTTTTATCGCGGCACTTCGTAGGACCCTGCAATCCCACTGGACGAGAAGAGCACTTGCCAAAGCTGGTTCGCCCGGGCGCGGAAGGAGCCGGCGGAGGTCAGCAAGTAGAACGTCCACATCCGATAGAAGTGCTCGTCGTAGTGGGCCTTGAGCTCGCTCCAAGCCGCGTTGAAGTTGGCGTACCAAGCCATCAGCGTCCGGTCGTAATGCGGGCCGAAGGCGTGCCAATCCTCTAAGACGAAGTGCCCCTCGGCGGCCGTGGCAATCTGCTTGGCCGAAGGCAGCATGGAGTTGGGGAAGATGTAGCGTTCGACCCAAGGATCGATATTGGTCGTCGAGCTATTGCAACCGATGGTGTGCAATAAAAAACGCCCGTCTTGGGCGAGGCAGCGCTTGACCGTGTGCATGAAGGTGGGGTAGTTCTTGACGCCCACGTGCTCGAACATGCCGATTGACAAGACGCGGTCAAAGTGCTCGTCTAAGGCTCGGTAGTCCTGCAAGCGAATTTCCACCGGCAGCCCGCGGCACGTCTCCGCGGCCAGTTTCGCCTGCGCCTTGGAGACGGTGACGCCCACCCCTTTGATTCCGTAGCGCTGGGCCGCAAACCGCAGGGTGCCGCCCCAGCCGCAGCCAATGTCGAGTAGGCGCATCCCCGGCTCCAGCCCCAGCTTGCGGCAGCACAAGTCGAGTTTGGCTTCTTGCGCCTCGTCTAAATTGGCGGCGTTGCGCCAGTACCCGCAGCTATAGATCATGCGCTGGTCGAGCATAGCCCGGTACAGGTCGTTTCCTATATCGTAGTGGCGCTGGCCGACTTGGAAGGAGCGAGCGGGCGTTTGCAGGTTGAGCAGCCGTGCCTTCAGACAGGGCAGAAGCAGGTGCCAACCGCGCAATTTCCGGTCCAGCCGGGCGCGCAAGATCCGCGCACAAAATTCGTCTAGCTGCGGGCAATCCCACCACCCGTCCATGTACGACTCGCCCGCGCCCAGCGACCCGTTGCTCAGTACGTGCGCGAACAAGCGGTCGTCGTGGACCTCTATATCCCAAGGCCGATCTCCGCCGACATGCACATCGGCCTCCTCTAGCAGTGCTTCTATGTGTCGCCAATGCGTCGCCAATTTTGGCGACGGACGGCACTGGCGACGGACGGCATTGCGGCGATAGGCGTCCTGACTCATGGTGACTTCTTCTTTTTGAGAAATGACAGCGCATATTATGCGTAACGAGAATACCGCAAACAACTCTGTGCCAGCGAGCACGCGGCCGGGATGTAAGTGAATCACGCGCTTGACAGTTTGGCGCGTCCCGCTGCAATTTTCGGCGCGGCGCAAACCATCGCGTTGTTCAAAAATTAAAGGCAAGGGGTCTATGGCTGAGCGAAAGCCCAATTTCCTGTGGATTTCATTTGAGGACACCAATCCCCGGTACGGGTGCTACGGCGATGCGGTGGCGCGTACGCCCGCGTTGGATCGGCTGGCAGCCGAGGGATGCCGCTGGACGCGCTGCTTTTCCACGGCTGGCGTCTGTGCCCCGGCCCGGTCGGCCATCATCACCGGCATGTACGCGATCTCCATCGGCACCCACCAGATGCGCACGACCCACGCCAATCGCGCCACTCCAGAGATGCCCACGCCGTATTCGGCCGTTGTGCCGCACTACGTAAAGTGCTTCACGGAATACTTGCGGGCGGCTGGCTATTACTGCACCAACAACGCCAAGACCGACTACCAGTTTACCCCCCCACTGACCGCTTGGGACGCGCTCGGCCCGCACGCCCACTGGCGCGACCGTCCCGACCCAGACCAGCCGTTTTTCGCGGTCTTCAACCCCACGCGCACCCACGAAAGCGGAATGTGGCCCGAGAAGTGCCCGGCACCGGAGTTTGACCCGGATGCCATCCGGCTACCGCCTTATTTCCCGGATACCCCCTTAGTGCGCCAAGCCATGGCGCGGATGTACACGCATATTGCGCACAGCGACCAAGAGCTTGCCCAGCTTCTGCAACAACTCGACGAAGACGGCTCGTCCGAGAATACGTACGTCTTTCACTGGAGCGATCACGGCCCGCTGCCGCGCGGCAAGCGCTGGCCGTACGACGCGGGCATTCACGTCCCTCTGATCGTCCGCGGCCCCGGCATGGAAGCGGGACGAGTATGCGAGGATTTGGTAAGCACCGTTGATCTAGGCCCTACGGTGCTCTCGCTCGCGGGGATTGAAGTGCCCGCCCATATTCAGGGCCGTGCGTTTTTGGGCAACCAAGCCCAACCGCCGCGAGAGTACATTTACGCGAGCCGCGACCGGCACGACGAGGCGTACGACATGGTGCGGGCCGTGCGCGACCGCCGCTTCAAGTACATCCGCAATTATCGGCCAGACCTCCCCTACTTGGCGTGGATCCCCTATCGCAATCGGCACCCCATTGTGCAGGAGATGTGGCGCTTGCACCTAGCCGACGAGCTGGACGAGACGCAAGCGGCCCTGTTCCGGTATCCGAGGCCAGTCGAAGAGCTGTACGACACTGCAGCCGATCCGCACGAGATCGACAACTTGGCGGCCAATCCCCAGTACCAGCCGGAGCGGGATCGCCTGCGCGGAGCCTTGGACGAATGGCTGCGGGAAGTGGGCGACATGGGCCTAATGGCGGAAAGCGAAATGGTGCAGCGGTGGTATCCCGATGGCCAGCAGCCACAAACGGCCCCGCCGGTGTGCGTGCCCATTTGCGCCGACAGTCCCGGGATCGAGCCGGCGCTGGAAGGCGGTACATTCCGCGGGCCGCTGCTGGTGCAGCTCCATTGCGCCACGCAGGGTGCTTCTATGGCGTATGCTGTTGACGACCAGCCGCACTGGCACCTCTACACCGAGCCGTTGCAGATGGAAGTTGGGACGACCACCTTGCAGGCCAAGGCGATCCGCATTGGGTACGAGGAGAGCCGACAGACCCGTGCGACCTTTGTCGTAGAGTGAAACTGGGCGGACTATGACGAGACGATTCCAAGCCGACGCGCTGGAGCGGTTAGCCGCCGGCGTTTTTGAGGCCCACAGCACCCAAGAAGCCGGCGTGGAGGTAGAGGCGTGAACGAAGAATTGCAGGCCGCGGCCGAGCATCTATGCGCTTATGGGTACTGCGTGCTAAAAGACCGCATGCCCCGCGAGGCTGCCTTGGCGTTGGGTCGCCGCTGTCTGGTGCTACACAGCGACCCACGCTGCGAGGACTATATCGCGGGCGACGAGTACTACCAGACCTTGTTCGGCATGCTCAACCAAGACGACGAGGTGTGGAGCTGTGCCTTCCACCCGGACCCCGTGGCCCTTGCGCGGCACTTTTTGGGGTCGCGCTGCCGCGTCGTCGAAGCATGCTCTAAGCCGACTTGGCCCGGGGCACCAGCTCAGCATTTACACGTTGATTCTGCGGGCGCGTTTGCCCAAGTGCCCGATGTGCCGTGGATGATCAACAGCATCTGGATGCTGACGGATTTTACCGCGGCCAACGGGGCCACCGGCGTCGTGCCGATGAGCCATCGGTCGCGGCGGTCCAGCCCGCCGCCCGATATGGGTGCTGATAGCCCGTTGATCAAGCCCGTGGAAGGCCGGGCTGGTTCCGTGATGCTGTGGCACGGGGGGCTTTTGCACCAAGCTCGGGCCAATCAGAGCGAGGACGTGCGGATAGGGCTGAATATCGCGTATTACCCGCCTTGGTTTAACAATTGGATTGAAGGCGGCCACCAGCCCCTGTGGCCGGAGACGTGCGAACGCATGCCCGAGGACTTCCGCCGCTTGTGCCCGGGGTTGCTGGGTCGCCGCCGAGCCGACCGCTATGAGCGGCGGTGAATAACGAGCAACGGGTCCGACCGGCGACTGTGGTCGTGATGCCTTTGGCATTCAAACGGCGACTGTGGGCCATAGACCCTTGCATTCGCGCTCGTTTCAACGTCTTTATTACGCGCTTTCACCTCCTATAGTCCCTCGGCTTTGTGCCAAACTCCATCAAAGGAATCCCCCATGAAAACAGTGGTCTTCGGTGCCGCCGGTTGGCTGGGCCGCGCCGTCTTGCAAAACTTGGCTGGCAAACACGACATCCGCGCCTTTGACTACGGCCCCCAAGCTTGGGAGGCTTTCCGCGACCTAGATGGCGATTGGAACGGCGGCGAAGTAGTCCACGGCGATTTGGCCGATTACCACGCGGTGGAGCGAGCCATCGGCGGAGTGGATTGCGTCGTTCACACGGCGGTTTACTTCCGCGGCGATCCCAACGACGACAAGCCCTTCCTCATCAACCTCAAAGGTTTGTGGAATGTCCTGCAAGTGGCCCAAGAGCAGGGCGTCCGCAAAGTAGTACACATTGGCTCGTGCCAGACCGTGCATCCAAAAGGGATCTTTTTTGACGCAGAAGTGCGGCGGCCCGACGGCAGCCTGTACGCGGTGTGCAAGCGGTTACAGGAGGAAATGTGCCGCCAGTTCCACGAAGCCTTTGGACTGCCCATCGTGGTCTTGCGACCCGACTATATCGTGGATTCGCGCTTGGGGATCGGCAAATACCGGGAGCCGTTGCAGAACATTCGCAACGGCTTGGTCTGTCGCCACGATTTGGCCGAAGCCTGCCGGCTGGCCTTGGAAAGGGACGAGGTGAAGTTCGACGTGTTGCACGTGGTCGGCATGCCCGAAGCCGACGCCACCTGCAATACGGCGCGGGGCCGGGAAGTGTTGGGCTTGGAATACAAGGGGAATTTGGATCAGGGGCGTTGCGACTAACGGACCCGTTGACACTGTTTAACGCCAACTTTTCCTTCGCTTAAGACCTTATGTAAAGAGAGGAGTGCGTGAGACAGTCCGGTTTCGTCGTTAGTTTATTTTTCATACTCCATTCGGCCACCCCATCCCAGCCGGCGGACTGGCGCTATTACGGCGGCGACGCGGGCAGTACTAAGTACGCGCCGCTCGCCCAGATTGACCGCGACAACTTCGCCGACCTGCGCATTATATGGCGCTGGCGGCCCCCCGAGGCGGAAATTCTCGCAGAGCACGATGTCGATAGAAACTACTACCGCAGTACGCCGGTAGTCATCAATGGCGTACTCTACGTCAGTTCACCCTTTGGCATCGTGGCTGCGCTCGACGCAGCTACCGGCGAGGAACTGTGGAAGTTCGACCCGCAGTCTTGGCGTCTCGATGGCTGGTTTTCCAGCACCCACCGCGGCGTGGCCTATTGGGAAGAGGGCGCGGCCCGGCGCGTGCTTTTCGGCACGACCGACGGCTATCTCTACTCGCTCGACGCCGAGACCGGCCGGCCCGACCCAGCCTTTGGCGACAGCGGGCGCGTCGATCTGACCCAAGGCATGCGCCGGGCAGTGCGGCGCGGCGAGTACGTGTCTGTCTCGCCACCGATGGTCTATGGCAGCTTGGCCATCGTCGGCTCGTCCGTCCCGGACATTCGCGGCCGGCCCGTGCCCCGGCCCATGCCGCCAGGCGATGTGCGCGCCTTTGACGTGCATACTGGCGAGCAAAAGTGGATCTTCGAGACGATTCCTCAAGAGGGCGACTTAGGCCATGAGACTTGGGACGAAGGCTCGTGGAAGGACTTTGGGGGGGCCAATGTGTGGTCGATGATGAGCCTCGACCCCGCGTTGGGCTATGTCTATCTGCCGGTTAGCACCCCGAGCAATGACTTTTACGGCGGCGAGCGCCCCGGCGACAACCTCTTCGGCGACAGCATCGTCTGCCTCGACGCCCGGACTGGTGCCCGGGTTTGGCACTTCCAGATTGCCCATCACGGGGTTTGGGACTACGACCCGCCCGCCGCGCCGATCCTAGTCGATATCAGGGTTGACGGCAAGCCGATCAAAGCCGTGGTCCAGCTAACCAAACAAGCCTTCTGCTTTGTCTTCGATCGGGTCACGGGAGTGCCCGTGTGGCCGGTCGTCGAGATGCCGGTGCCCGCCTCGGCCATCGTTGGCGAAGCGGTCTCTGCGACCCAGCCGATCCCCGCTTGGCCCCGGCCCTACGACCGCCAAGGCCTGAGCGTAGAAGACCTGATTGACTTCACGCCCGAGTTGCGGCAAATGGCGATGGAGGCGATTGAAGGGCACAGCTACGGTTCCCTGTATGCGCCGCCCGCGGAAAAGGGAACGGTTTTCGTGCCGGGCCTCTTGGGTGGCTCGGATTGGTCGGGCGGTGCTGTAAATCCGGCGACGGGCGTACTCTACGTGCCTTCCAAGACCATGCCCTATCTGGTAACGCTGCGCCCGACCGACGACCGCGAGGCCCCTTCGGCCTATACTGGCGTAGTCAACCACAACTTCACCGCCGCGGAGAACCTGCCGTTGCTCAAGCCGCCCTACGGCCGCCTCACCGCCATTGACCTCAACACGGGCCGGCACCTATGGATGCGGCCCATTGGCCGCGGGCCGGTTGACCATCCCCTGCTGCGCGACCTTGAAATCAAAGAGGACTTGGGCTGGCCCGCCCGCACCTTTCCGCTGCTGACCGCGACGCTTCTGCTGACCGCGACCGAAGACCCACGGGATGGACACTTCGGCCCAGCGGCCGGCCAAGGCTACTTCGTCGATCGCGAGGCGTATTTGCGGGCTTTTGACCCGGCGACGGGCGAATTAGTAGGCCAAGTCGAGCTGCCGGGCAATGCGTATGCCAGCCCGGCCATGTACCAAGCGGCCGGCCGCCAATACGTGGTCTTGTCGCTGGGCGACTCCTACCGGCCGAGCGAGCTAGTGGCCTTGGCCATTCCGCGCCCAAACGAAGTCATCCCCGAGCAGGGCAAGAGCCGCCAAGACGCCGACCACAGGGCGTTCTACGAGGCCGTAGCGGCACTCGATGCTGGCGATAGCGAGCAGTTGCGCAAGCTCCTCAAAAAGTACGCCGGGCTGGCGCAGGCACGCGGCTTTTTGGACGAGTGGTACGAGTTTGCCAACTTGCGCGGTGCCACGCTTTTGCACCTGACGGCCGGCGCACCGCTGCGCGCGGCCTTGCCCGACAACGCCGTGAGCTTGGCCGAGGCCCTGCTCGACGCGGGTGCCGATCCCGATGCAGCGACGCTCGATGCAGCGACCACGGCCGAGCTTGCGGCCACCGCTGTTCAGCTTGAGTGGGCCGGGGTCAAGGGCGACCTGCTCGCGCTGCTATACGAGAAGGGGGCCGACCCGACCCGCAACAACGGCAAGCTGCTGCACGACCTGCTGCTCAGCCGCGAAAGAGAGCTGGCCGCAGTGCTCCTCAGCGCCGGAGCCGGGGTCGATTTGCGCTTTGCCGCCGGACTCAATCGCACGGACCTGATGGCTGGCTTTTTCAAAGACGGCGTCCCGACGCCGGAGGCCAATCGCCTCTACCGCGCCAACCCGGACACCGTCCTCACCGGCCAGCAGGTCGTCGATGAGGCCCTGCACTATGCGGTGTACAGCGGCGGCCGGGAGGCCATTGACTTCCTGCTGGAGAAAGGTGCGGACATCGACGCTTTGGTCGGCGGCTTCTGGCAGTGGGACTGGGGCAGCACGGCCCTGCACAAGGCCGTTGATACCGAAGACGTCGAATTGATTCGCTACTTACTCGAAAGGGGCGCGGCTCCGACTATTGGCGACGCCCGCTGGGGCGAGACGCCCTACGACTGGGCGGGCTACTACGGCAACGACACTATGCGCAAGGCCATCGGTGCGCATGACGCAACATCAAGCACGGAAAAGGAGAATTCCAATGAATAAACGCGCCTGTCGGGCCTCGTCGATCTTATTGTCGCTTTCGCTCGCAGGGGCGGCGTTTGCCGGCGATGTCGATTGGCCGTACTACGCGGCCGACCAAGGCGGCACCCGCTACACCCCGGCCGACCAGATCAATCGCGACAACTTCGATCAGTTGCGCGTGATCTGGCGCTACCGCCCCCCCGATCAGCAGATCTACGAGACGGCTGGCCCCAACCCGGTGGGGCGCAATCTCCGCTTCGACAACAACCGCGGTACGCCGCTCGCCGTGAATGGCGTGCTCTACTACGGCTCGCCATATAACATTCTCGTGGCGCTCGATGGCCAAAGCGGCGAGGAACTGTGGACCTTTGACCCGGAGGCTTGGCAGATGAATTTCCGCTTCTTGGGCAATTTGCGCGGGGTGAGCTATTGGACCGATGGCGAGGTTGAGCGGGTGTTTATGGCCACTTCGACCTCCCATTTGTATTCCATCGACGCCAAGACCGGCCTGCCCGACCCGGACTTCGGCGAGGGCGGGCGCGTCGATTTGGGGGCCTCACTGCGCCGGCCGCTGGGCGAAAGGGATCGCTGGAACTACGGAGTCACGTCCCCGCCCGTGGTGTGCCGCGGCGTGGTCGCCGTTGGCTCGGCCATGGGCGACTGGCGCTTCAGCCCGCCGCCCGAGTACACGCCCCCCGGCGACGTGCAAGCATTCGATGCACGTACCGGCGAGAAAGTGTGGGAATTCCGCACGATCCCACAAGAGGGCGAGTACGGCAACGAGACGTGGGCAAACGAGGCGTGGAAAAAGTACGGTGCGGCCAATGTCTGGGCGACGATGACCGCCGACGAGGAACTGGGGTACTTCTACCTGCCGGTGAGCACGGCCAGCCACGACTACTACGGCGGCGAGCGCCCCGGCGACAACCTCTTCAGCGAGTCGGTCGTCTGCTTGGAGGCCGCCACCGGCGAGCGGGTGTGGCACTATCAACTCGTCCACCACGGCCTGTGGGACTACGACCCGCCGGCTGCTCCCCTGCTGTTGGACGTGGTCGTCAAGGGCCAAGCGCGCAAGGTTGTCGCCCAGCTAACCAAACAGGCCTTTTGCTTTGTCTTTGACCGCGAAAGCGGCGAGCCGATTTGGCCCATCGTCGAAAGGCCGGTGCCTCAATCGCAGGTGCCAAGCGAACAGACGGCCCCGACGCAGCCATTCCCGACCAAGCCAGCTCCTTTCGAGCGTCAAGGCATCAGCGAGGACGACCTGATTGACTTCACGCCCGAGCTGCGCGAGGAAGCCAAGGCCATCCTCGCCGAATACGATTACGGTCCGCTCTACACGCCGCCGACTGAGAAGGGCGTCTTGTCGGTTCCCGGCCAATGGGGCGGTGCCGACTGGGCTGGGGGTGCGGCGGATCCGCGCACCGGCGTACTCTACGTGCCGTCGCATAAGGCCATTACCACCGTGCAGCTACATCGGGTAGATGACCCGGAGGCCCATTCGGCGTTTTCTGCCACCAACAACATGCACGTCGTCGGCCCTCGGGGCCTACCGCTGGTCAAGCCTCCCTACGGCAGCATCACTGCGATTGACCTCAACAGTGGCGAACACCTGTGGCGGACCGCGGTAGGCAAAGGGCCGGTCAACCACCCAGCGCTCAAGGGCCTCGACCTGCCGGATATGGGCTGGGACAACCGCACGTTTGTGCTGACCACCCCCCGGCTGCTCATTGCCACCTCGCAGGACCCGCACGGCCTAGCCGACGCTGGCGAGGATTACTTCGTCGATCGCGACGCGTACCTGCGGGCATACGAGCTGGCGTCAGGCGAGGAAATCGGCCGCGTCGAACTGCCCAGCAACGCCTACGGTGCGCCCATGAGCTATACGGCCGGCGGCCGTCAGTACGTGGTCGTGCCGCTGGGCAACCGTCTAGGCGAGGCGGGACGCCCGCCCGAATTGGTCGCCTTGGCCATTCCGCACGAAGGCGAGGAGCTGCCGCCCCAAGGCCGCGACCGCGGCGACGCCGACCACAAAGCCTTTTACCAAGCTGTACAGGCCATGGACGCCGGCGACAGCGAGGTACTACGGAAGCTGCTCGCTGAGTACCCCGAGCTAACGATGGCGCACGGCTATTCCGACGAGTACTACGAATACCCTTACTTTCGCGGCGCCACCCTCTTGCATCACCTCGCCGGCGAGCCGCAACGAGCGCCGCTGCCCGAAAACGCGGTTGAACTAGCCGCGGCCCTGCTCGCCGCCGGTGCCGACCCCAACGCCGCCACTCACGACTCGGTCGCCGTGCTGGACTTGGTGATAAGAAGTGCCCAGCTTGATTGGGCCGGGAGCAAGCCCGAGATGGTCCAGCTCTTGATCGCGGAGGGCGTGGACTTAAAGCGCAACCGGGGCCGAGTGATGTGGGACGCGCTTATCGAGGGAGAATTGGAGCTAGCCCGCACGTTGGTCGCGGCGGGTGCGGCCATGGATTTGCGCTTTGCCGCCGGGGTCAACCGCGTTGACCTGATGGCGGAATTCTTCGACTCGGAGGGCAAGTTGAAAGAGGGCATCAGCCACCTGTATCATCCCAACCCGGACACCGTGCTCACCGCCGAGCAGGTTATGGTGGAAGCGCTCAACTTTGCGGCCTATAGCGGTGCGTTGGAAGCGGCGGAATTCTTGCTGGATCGCGGCGCGGACATCGACGGTTTTGCCGGTGAGTTTCACCGTTACGACCACGGCAGTACGCCCCTGCACAAGACCGTCATGGCCGACCAGCTAGAGATGGCCCAGTTGCTCTTGGCGCGGGGCGCGGACTCGCTGTTGGGAGATCGGCGCTTTGACACCACGCCTTATGGGTGGACCAACTACTTAGATACCTCTAAGGCCCTCGACGAGCTGCTCAGAGAGCACTATGAGGCCGCCGCAGAGAAGGCGGCTGCGGACTAGGGTGCCGAGCTGATTCGCTATTTGCTAGAAAAGGGCGCAGCCACGACTATTGGCGACGCCCGCTGGGGCGAGATACCCTACGACTGGGCGGCTACTACGGCAACGACGCCATGCAAGGCCCTCGAAGCCGCATCAAGCACGGAAAAGGGGCAATCTAGTGAATAAACGCGCCTGTCGAGCCTTATCGTTCTCGTTGTCGCTGTCGCTCGCGGCGGCGGCGTTTGCCAGCGATGTTGATTGGCCGTACTACGCGGCCGACCAAGGCGGCACCCGCTACACCCCGGCCGACCAGATCAATCGCGACAATTTCGATCAGTTGCGCGCGGTCTGGCGCTACAGGCCCCGCGACCAGCAGATATACGAGACGGCTAGCGCTAGCCGGGGCCGGGATCGGGGCCGAGGTGGTCGGCGGCGCGGCGATCGCCGCCTCCGGTTCGACAATCACCGCGCCACGCCGCTCGCCGTGAATGGCGTGCTCTACTATGGCTCGCCCTATAACATCCTCTCGGCCATTGACGGCCAAAGTGGCGAGGAATTGTGGGCGTTCGACCCGGAGTCTTGGCGGACCAATTCCTTTTTCTTGGGCAATTTGCGCGGGGTGAGCTATTGGACCGATGGCGAGGTTGAGCGGGTGTTTATGGCCACTTCGACCGCCTATCTGTACTCCATCGACGCCAAGACCGGCGTACCCGACTCAAATTTTGGCGAGGGCGGGCGCGTCGATTTGGGGGCCTTGCTGCGCCGGCCGCTAGGCGACAGGGAGCGCAGGAGCTACGGAGTTACAGCACCGCCCGTGGTGTGCCGCGACGTGGTCGCCGTTGGCTCGGCGATCGTAGATGTGCGCGGCCGGCCGCCGCCCGAGTACACCCCTCCCGGCGACGTGCAGGCCTTCGATGCGCGTACCGGCGAGAAGGTGTGGGAATTCCACACGATCCCACAAGAGGGCGAGTACGGCAACGAGACGTGGGAAAGCGAGGCGTGGAAAAAGTACGGTGCCGCCAATGTCTGGGCGACGATGACCGCCGACGAGGAACTGGGGTACTTCTACCTGCCGGTGAGCACGGCCAGCCACGACTACTACGGCGGCGAACGCCCCGGCGACAACCTCTTCAGCGAGTCGGTCGTCTGCCTGGAGGCCGCCACCGGCGAGCGGGTGTGGCACTATCAACTCGTCCACCACGGCCTGTGGGACTACGACCCGCCGGCTGCTCCCCTGCTGTTGGACGTGGTCGTCAAGGGCCAAGCGCGCAAGGTTGTCGCCCAGCTAACCAAACAGGCCTTTTGCTTTGTCTTTGACCGCGAAAGCGGCGAGCCGATCTGGCCCATCGTCGAAAAGCCAGTTCCGCAGTCGCAGGTAGCGGGGGAAAAGACCTCTCCGACGCAGCCATTCCCGACCAAGCCGGCCCCCTTCGAGCGTCAAGGTATCAGCGAGGACGACCTGATTGACTTCACGCCCGAGCTGCGCGAGGAAGCCAAAGCCATCCTCGCCGAATACGATTACGGTCCGCTCTACGCGCCGCCGACTGAGAAGGGCGTCTTGTCGGTTCCCGGCCAATGGGGCGGTGCCGACTGGGCTGGGGGTGCGGCGGATCCGCGCACCGGTGTGCTCTACGTGCCGTCGCATAAGGCCATTACCACCGTGCAGTTGCGTCGGATAGATGACCCGGAGGCCCATTCGGCGTTTTCTGCCCGCGCCGGCGAGCACATCGCTGGCCCTCGGGGTCTGCCGCTGGTCAAGCCTCCCTACGGCAGCATCATTGCGATTGACCTCAACAGCGGCGAACACCTGTGGCGGACCGCGGTGGGCAAAGGGCCGGTCAACCACCCGGCGCTCAAGGGCCTCGACCTGCCGGATATGGGCTGGGACAACCGCACCTTTGTCCTAGCCACGCCGAACCTCCTCTTGGCCACTTCCGAGGACCCGCACGGCCTAGCCGATGCTGGTAGGGACTACTTCGTCGATCGCGACGCGTACCTGCGGGCATACGAGCTGGCGTCAGGCGAGGAAATCGGCCGCGTCGAATTGCCCAGCAACGCCTACGGTGCGCCCATGAGCTATACGGCCGGCGGCCGTCAGTACGTGGTCGTGCCGCTGGGCAACCGTCTAGGTAGGTCAGGGCGTCCGCCCGAATTGGTCGCCTTGGCCATTCCGCACGAGGGCGAAGAACTGCCGCCCCAAGGCCGCGACCGTGGCGACGCCGACCACAAAGCCTTTTACCAAGCTGTACAGGCCATGGACGCCGGCGACGCACAGGGGCTGGAGGAGTTGCTCGCCGAGCATCCCGAGCTCGTCAGTGCCCGCGGTTATTTCGATGAGTACTACGAATACCCCTACTTTCGCGGCGCGACGCTCTTGCACCACCTCGCCGGCGAGCCGCAACGAGTGCCGCTGCCCGAAAACGCCGCCTTGCTCGCCGTGGCCCTGCTCGCCGCCGGTGCCGACCCCAACGCCGCCACGCACGATTCGACCACCGTGCTGGATCTGTTCATAGGAAGCGATCAGCTCGAATGGGCCGGGAGCAAGCCCGAGATGGTCCAACTTCTAGTGACCAACGGCGTGGATGTGAACCGCAACCGGGGCCAAATTTTATGGAATGCGCTTAGGGAGAGGGACCTAGATCTGGCGCAGATGTTGGTCGCCGGGGGGGCGGCCGTGGATTTGCGCTTTGCCGCCGGGGTCAACCGCGTTGACCTGATGGCGGAATTCTTCGACTCAGAGGGCAAGTTGAAAGAGGGCACCAGCCACCTGTATCATCCCAACCCGGACACCGTGCTCACCGCCGAGCAGATTATGGTGGAAGCACTCAACTTTGCGGCCTATAGCGGTGCGTTGGAAGCGGCGGAATTCTTGCTAGATCGCGGCGCGGACATCAACGGGTTGGCCGGTGGGTTTAACCGTTACGATCGCGGTAGTACGCCCCTGCACAAAACCGTCATGGCCGACCAGCTAGAGATGGCTCGCTTGCTCTTGGCGCGGGGCGCGGACCCACTGTTGGGGGATCGGCGCTTTGACATCGCGCCTTATGGGTGGTCCAATTATTTGAATACCTCTAAGGCCCTCGACGAGCTGCTCCAAGAGCACTATGAGGCCGCCTTAGGGCAGGCGGCTGCGGACTAGGGCACCGCTCCTTCGAGGAAAGTGCATAGACGAGCCATGCGAATCGCTGTGGGCCGTGCCCATTTCTAAAAGATGGAGCATTATGAGCCAAAAGTCAGAACCATCAGATGAAAGGCTGCGCGAGTTATTCGGCACGGACGCCCGCAGCGAGGGTCCGCTGGCCGCCAGCGGTGCTGGGCGGCGCTTCACCGGCATAGATCTGTGCCGCCCGCTCAATCCCGAGCAGGTCGCCTTTCTGTTGGACGCCTTAAGCCAGTTTCGCATCGTCAGCATTGCCGGGCAGGACTTGGAAGCCTTTTCCCTAGCCCACTTCGAGCGCTTCGCCAACCACTGGGGTGCGCCGGTGCCGCACCCCAACAACTTCATGCGCGGGGGTAAACCGGCCCAGCAAGATGGCGACAGCGACGGCCCCTTTGAATTGATTCCCTTTGAGCGTCGCACGGTCGCCACGGTCAACGCCGCCTTCCCCGGCCAACTGCAATGCCTGCCGCATGAGTCGCCTGCGGTGCTGGTCGTGGCCAACTTTCGGGGGGAACGCAGAGCGGCACCCGTCGAGGTGACGCCGGGCGGCTCGTGGCACACGGACATTGAGTACGAGCCTTTGCCGATCTACGTCTCGATGTTCCTCGTCCACAGGTCGCCGGTGTCGCGCAATGCCCCGGGCGGGAACTGGGTGCAGGCACCCGACGACGGCAAGGCCCATCCATACTACGAAGGCTCGGATGGCGAACTTATGCGGCTGCGCAAGCACCTGCCGTTGAACGGCGAGACGGCTTTTGCCGATACCGCAGCGGCCTTTGCAGCACTGCCGCCGAAAGGGCAGGCGGCTCTGGAGCAAACTCAGCTACGGCGGCGGTTGAACGAGGGAGACGCGGGCTGGCTCGCTCCGCTGGTGCGCACCAACCCGCGTTCCGGGATCAAGTCCCTGCACAGTCCAATCTGGGCGTCACGGCCACGGGTGCGGCCGGCAGTCGAGGTGGAAGGGATGTCGGCGGAAGCATCGCGTGCGTTCCTCAACCGGCTCGAAGCGCATGTGCTGCAGCCGCAGTTCCGCTACGACCACTTGCACGCACCGGGCGATGTGACACTGTGGGACAACTACATGACCCTGCACAATTCGCCGCCGATCAAGTCGAATATCAACTCGCTCGACGATGCCCGGCTGCTGTACCGCTTGAGCTGCAAAGGTGAGCCGGCCCTGTCGTTGCCGCGATGCGATGCGCCGGAATGGCGCGCCGCCCACATCCTTGGTGGCTACGCCACGCCCCCGGAGATTATCGGCATTGCTTAAAAATATTGATGAGGCTGGCTTGGGTTCAGTCGAGATTGGCCGCGACGATTTCGGCATGAACTTGGAAGATATGGCTGTCGTCTGGATCGACGATCACCCGCAGATAGTGGATATCGGGCGTACCGAAAGGCTCAATGCGCGTGAAGCGTGCGATACGCCGACCCGTGGGCGCTTGGCGCAGCGGCTTGTCCACGCGGAAATAGTGGGAATCGCCGTGGGCTAGGGCCACCGGCCGGCCAAAGCGGACGACCTCTTCCTCTAGAGCTTGCAAAAAAGTGGCGTACGGCCCGTCCGGCTCGTTTTCCCGTTCCTCAAAGCGCGGGTTGGCGTGAATGATGAGGAAAACGGCGCGATGATCTTGTTCCGCGGCTTGGACGAATGTTGTGCGCATCCAAGCAATGGCGGCGGCGGTGCGGCTTTTGACCTCCTCGTCGTTGGCTTGGGTGCGACCGTCAAACGCGGCGGTGGCGTTGTGGCTGCCGACGATGTGCAGCACCGCAAAGCTCGTCCGCCCGTGAGTCCAGCGCACATGCTCGGGGAAGGTGCCCCCTTGGGTGCCGACGCGCATGGGGTGCTGGCCCAGAGTCCAACCCGGGCGCGGAAAAAAGAGTGCCCGCACGCGCGCCAGCCGGTCCAGCGGCGGGTATCCGCTCCGGTGGCAATCGGTCCAATCGTTGTCGCCCGGAGCCAGAATGAAAGGGCGTTCAAATTGCTGGAACCACTCGAAGCGGCTCTGCAGCAGGCCATCGGTACAGGGGCTGCTACCGCCCTTGATATCGCCGACATGGACGACCCATTCCAAGCCCTCGGCGCGGTTGATCGCCTCGACGAGCCGACCAAAGCGGACGCTGTCGGCCGGAGAGTACGGCATGTCCCCGATCAGGGCAAAGGCGAAGGGGCCAGCGGCGGGTGGGGTTTGGGCACTGGCGGCGTCTAGCAGCGCGACGATTAGGGATAGACTCAGAAGATACCGGGCCATACGTTTCCTCCGTTATAGTTGCAACATGCCGCTTGATATAGCAATCCTACATCATTCAAGCCTGGATGTCACGCCTAAAGGCGCGGTGAAGCCCGCTTGCGCGGGAATGACTTCTTACATAGGCAGAAAAGACCGGGCCGATGAACATTCCATGCTTTCAAGTCATTTAGGAATGCTATATTGGTTTTCTCTAGCGAATTAAAAACAAAATAGTTTTTTGGGAAGGTGTCAGGGTTAAATCGGCTTAGCGCACTTGGGCGCATCCGAAGGAGGATGCTACTTCTGCTTCATGCTCTGGCTCACTTGACTAACGACACCTTGCGCTCCTGCACAATATCGCCCGTTTGCAAGCGCACGAGGTACACTCCGCTGGCGAGCTCGCCCGCGTCCCAGCGCACCCGATGAGCCCCTCGTTTCCGCCACGCCGCTACCAGCGTTTTTACCCGCTGTCCAGTCGGGCCGAAAACCTCTAGCTGCACCTTGCCGGCTCGCCCCACGCTGAAATCGATGTGCACCCGACTGTTGAAGGGATTGGGATAGGGCGGATGTAGAGCCGTTTTCTGTGGCGTACGCTCCAAAGCCTGTACGGCGGTAGCTGTCTCCTCCCCAATGTATGCCTTTACATAGCCGTCCGCGGTCGTCACCACGACGTCGAGAAAACCGTCCCTATCCACATCGGCCAAGGCAATATCGCTGCTGCGACCTTCCACCTCGAGCGTCCAAGCCCGGCGCAGGGCACCTTCCTCCTGTTCCACGCAGATCAACTTGGTGCCGCTGCCAAACAGGAACTCGTCGCGCCCATCGCCATCTACATCGCCGGAGACCACATCCCTATGGGCCCGAACCCCATCGTCGAACTCCAGCAAAACCGCGCCGTCCGCCGCTTGGAACAGGCGCACCCCGTCCGCAGTCGAAGCCAGTAATTCCACGGTCCCGTCGCCATTGCTGTCGCCCACTCCCATCAGCGATTGCACCTCGGTATTGTTGCGGTACGGGGTTTGCCAGATGCGCTGCCCAGCACCGTCCAGAACGGCGTTCAAATAGCCGCAGTGCCCCCAGAGGAGTTCCGGCCGGCTGTCGCCGAACAAATTGACCACCGCTGGGAACGCATAGCCGACAAAGGAATCGCTCTCAAACAGCGGATTGAGTCCGTTGGTGTACCCATAGGCTTGACGCACCACCTGCGCCGTGCCCGTGATGCCATCGACAATGTGCAGCCGGTCGGGCCACATCACCACGAGCTCCTCTAGGCCGTCGCCATCCACATCCCCGGCCGCGCTAGGATGCCCGCCCAGACTGCGGCCGCTGCCGTCCTCGGGCAGGGTGAAACCATTGGATTCCCAGACGATTGCGCCGCTGCGCCCGTCGAGCAAAAAGCCCACTTCGCTGCCCAGCTTGCCGCGCCGCAAACTCGCGAATACATCCATGTACTCGTTGCTGCGGAAATACCCAGCACTCCAATAGGACAGGCCGCTGAAATTCCATATCGGCATGCTGCCGTCAAAGCCAACGAACTCGGTCTGCCAGCGGATGGAACCATCGGCCGCGAGCGCCACCAAGCTGGCGTTGCCGCTGGCTGCCTCGCGGGCCGCCAGCACTTCTCGGCGGCCGTCACCATCCACGTCGGCGGCGACCACTCCCCAGTGGTAGGGCGCGTTATTGGTCTGGCCGTAGCCCGGCACCTGCCACCGCAGTCGGGGCTCGCCCCCGCCCGCTCCCGGAGCTTGCAAACACAGCACTTCCCGGGTCGCCGTCTGCACGACCACTTCTACCCGGCCATCGCCCTCTAAATCGGCCACTACCGGCGTCCCGGCCGGGGTAAAGGCTTGGCGACTCCATTGGTGCAGCGTCCCCGAGGCCCCCTCCAGCACCAGCACCTGACTAGGAAGCCCACTCCCCTTCAGATACAACAAGGCCGCCCCATCGTCCGCCACTGCGGCCGTCTCAAGGGCCATCCCGGCCGGACCGCGCACCGACCACCGCGGTCCGATGCGTCCCGCGCCGTCGCTGCCCAAAGCGACCAACACTTCACCGGCCCCATCCGGCGCAAGCGCAAAGAAATCGCGCCGTCCATCTCCATCCACATCGCCGGTTGACACCGTGCGCAAACCGTCGGCGGCCCCGGTGCTCACCGTCAAGGGCAATTGATTCAGCAATACCGTACTGAAACGCCCCCGCTCGTGGCTCCAGCGCACGGTTGCCGCCCCCGCCTCTATGGACCAGACCGCCAGCGGCGCATAGGTCGGCAGGGCCTCGCCCGTGGTGGCCGAGACGAACAGCTCCAAGCGTCCGTCGCCATCCACATCAGCCATACCGTGCAAATGGTGCAGCGGGAAGTCAAAGCGGGTCTCGCCGCTGAGCGCATCGACGCCGACTACGTGCCACTGGCCATCGCCTTGGTCGTTGTAAATGCTGTACACCAGCTCGAAGCGGCCATCGCCGTCCACATCGACTAGGGCCTGCGGTTTGGGCCGCACCACCTTGGTCGATTGCGATGGGTCGGGCTGAATGTCGCGCAGCCAGCGCAGCGTCAGTTGAGTCCCGTCGTTGTCAATGACCTCGGCGTGCATGCTGAAATCGGCTACCAAGCCGAATTCGGGGTACGGGTCGGCGTCGATATTGGCGGCCCCGAACCAGCCGTAGTTGCGATATCCGTGGTAGCGCAACTGCATCTTGGTCGCCCCGGTCGCCCCGTTGAAGACGAGGATGCGGTAGTGGGTAGCCACGACAATATCGAGCTGGCCATCTACATCGACGTCAACTACGAGAACATTGGGATCCCAAGTATTGGTAAAGAACTCGGTCTCCCACACTACCCGAGGTTCGCCGCTGTCGTACGCGAGCAGTTGGCCCTGCTTGGGCTCGGCCCCGCCATCGCTGAACGAATTTCCCATCTCAAAGCGCTGTAAGCCCTCCTCCCCGGGCAGGATCTGGGCCACTTTGAAGACATTGTCCAGCGGCATAGCCACCTCGACGACGCCGAGATCAAAAATCTGCGGCCCCATCCCCCAGGCCGGCCCTTGGGTGCCGATGTACCCAGGATCTACCGGGGCGGCAAAGGGCAAGGCCACCGAGGCGTCGCCGTCGTGCTGGGCCACTTCCACATAGCCCTCCCAAGCGGCGATGTCGTAGCGCCAGCGCTCTTGTGGCGGGTCGTGCTGCATTTGACCGACCCCCGAGGCCCGGCCACTCATCTGGCGGTCGCCGCGCAATTGCAGCCATTCGCCGGGTTGCCCGTGCGCCCATCCCGCCAGCATTAGCAAGAGCAAGACCATCGCCGACGCATTTGCTCTACTGTCGTTGGAAAACCGATCATTGGGCATAGCGTTTCCTCGGTATAGTCATAAAGCTGCAATTCTGGGGACCAAAAACCATGCAAATCAATCTGCACTGCAATAGCTGCGCCGCGATGGCTATGCAACTCTGAAACGCGCTGACCGCCTTTGGTGCCCTGTACAGCGGCCTAATTGACCGCGGTTATACGGAATCGAGATCAATCCTCTTAGGTCATCTCGCTGCTTTGATCCCTAGGAGTACCAGTAGCCACGTTTTGTGCCAGTAGGCACTGTTGATATAAGGGTTTTCTTCCGAAGGCCAGTTAGTCCAATAGGTCTGGTTGTGGGGAATTCGGTGGTACCACTGGACTAGAGGGATAGCGGGCAACTCGCGCAACCAGATGTCCATGGCCGCACGAAACAGTTCCACTAGTTTAGGATCATTCGGTGGTGTGCGTCCCATGCGGTCCACTAGTTGATCGAACTCGACATGACGCCAGCGCCAATAGCGCTCGGAGTGGGTTCCGGTGGGTTGTACGTAGCGACTGTGAAAAAAGTTGAGCGTGAAGTAGGGATCGCGAATGGAACCAACGCTTCCCATCATAAAGGCCTTTGCGGTCCCCTGCGCCATGCGCGTGATGCTATCGGCTGTCATGCGAGAACTCGCGTTGAACCCGGCGCGCCTAAGCTGTGCCACTAGTACCGGTGCCAGATCTTGGTGTACGGTGCCAATGTCAATGGGGATCTTAAAGCGAGTTCCGTCCCGCGCCCAGAATCCTTCCTCATCTCGCCTCCAGCCCTTGGCCCTCATTATGGCGGCAGTCCGAGCCGTGTCGTAAGTCGCCACGCCATACTTTTCCACCAGCGGCGCGGCCTCGTCGAGGTACTGCCGCAGTGCCGGAAAATTGGGAAAGGGCAGAAAATTCGCTTTTCCAGCTCCCTGCCAGCCAACTTCCACCAGTTCCTCGCGGTTGATGGCGTGATTGATGGCGTGGCGGATCTGCACATCGCGGAAGGGCTCCTCTAGGTTGTTGAACCCGAGGTTGACCGGCCACCAGTCAACATACCCGTAGGGCGGCGCGAGAGTGCGTTTCCGAGGAATGGATCGGTCCCCCTCTTGTCCTGTCTTGCTCGGCCTCTCTTCCGCACAGGCCACCAATCCCAGCCCTATCGCGGTGCTGCAAGTGAGAAGCAACGGCATCGCGGAGCTCGATGCGATGAAAAGGAGGTTCGGTCTGATAGCCATAATGCTACAGGCCTCCAATCTCGAGCGAGAGGCGTCGCTTCCCCTGCCACTCTCTCAGCTCCACCTGCGTACCGTTGTAGTCAACTTGCTCAACGCCCGCAAAGTCGCTTGGTACTTCGACGAGAAAAGCCACATACGATCGACTAATCGTCTCGCCTGCATCGATATAGTCGAAGAGGGTTCGGCCGAAGATGCGTCCCTTTTCCACGAGGAAGCCGAAGGGTGTTCCCGGACCCGTAGTACCAAACTCGATGCCCCGGGCGAAAGGGCGGCCGTTGCGAATGTGACGCCAAGCTCTGAACCAGGGGTACTCAGCGGCCTTCCAGATGTAGCCTAGGAGCAGGCCGTGCCCCGGCGCAGTGGCGGTGGTCCAGCCGTATTCATCGTTGATCACGTAAACGACCACGGGCGGATCTTCGTCGTCCACGAGCTGGCGCATGTCAACCGGCATCCCTGCGTCGAGGGCTTGGGGCCAGTACACGGATGGCTCCTCTGGGTTCGGCATGGGACTGCTGAGCATGAACCCCTTGCGTGCATTGGCGTCCACCACAGTACCCTCGTCGAGGAAAGGCGGCCCGATTGTGGGATGCTGCACCATGTTGTATATGCGCCCTAGCGCGTTGTTATTAGTTACCTCTTCGCGAACACTGAAGTGGGCCCCTGCTAGCCTCACGGTGCGCCGCACATGCATCCCCGCCAATGGCAGATGGGTGCTCATTTCTACCACTAAGGCATCGCCTTGTTGTTTCGGCTCGCCGAGGAGTTCCCACATACTGCTCCCCGCCTCGCCGTGGAAGGGCATGCCCTTGGCCTGCTCTGCGGCCGACGGACGGCCCACGCGGTCCAGACACAGGAAGTGCCCTCGATTGCGCGGCTCCAGCTCACCTCCTTCGCCCTCCCACTTGAGCGGATTGATGCCGTTGGACAGCAGATGAAAATCCACGATACCGCCACCGGCTAGATCAATGGACAAATGTGCTAGCTCGCCGCGAAGAGTAATCACCGGCCGATCAGCACCTCCTGCTTCCCGCGTCCAGAGGCCGGGAAGCAAGGCCGTTATTACTAGTGCTACAGCCATCCATTTTTTCATACATCCTCCTTTGACGATTGTGTCGCCACTTGCTGGCGACACAAGGCTCTCATATCCTCACGGTTTCCTTGGTCGTCCGCTTGTAGCTGGCCAGCGGCAAAAGCTAGGGTACTCCCACGCTCACCCAATTGCCTACCATGCCCGTCAAGTAGTCTAGGGCCATCCAGCTCGCGCCACAGCTAATCTGCCCCGCGATCAGGCCGATGAAAAAGGGTCGTATTGTCCGATACAGGCGCACTCCCCCATAGCGTACGATAAATAGCTTAAGCAGCCACCCGATCATAATGCTGAACCAACCCATGCTGATCGGCAGCGACGTGGCGATGGGCAGACCTAGGTAGTGAAGTGGCCAGTTGATAAACCGGTGCCGGGCGTACATCAGTCCAGCCATGATTGTGCCGCCCAACCCCGCAAAGGCGATCCGCGGCACGGTGATGTCGCTGCCGAGGGGGTTCTGTAGCTTGTCTCCCACGAACCCGAAGACGGTCTGGGGCAATCCTAAGAAAGCCCAGCGCTGTAGATTGATTCCCCCGTATGTATAGGCGAGCCACACGGTCATCAGGCCCGAACTGATCGTGCCGATCAGCGCCGCCAGTACAATGGCACCTAGGAGGGGCCGCGGCCGGCGAACGCCAATGCTGTCCATCATTTTCAGCCCGTGCATTACCGACGCCATCAGCGGGGAGCGGATCTCGGAACTCCAAGTGTAGGTGAAGCCTAGGCTAGTCAGCCCCGTGGGGCCCACGAGCCCAGTCCCAAAAGTGTAAACCGTGAACACGGCCGGGACGAGCTGCGTCCGAGAAAAGCCGACTCCTCCTTCGGCGATGATTCGGGTCAGGGCGAAGAACGCGGCAAAAGCAGTACCCACGAAGAAGGGCGTGAGCCACAGCGGCATCCCGCTAGCGTTGAGCCACAGACCCATGCCAGCCAGCCCAACCAATAGCGTCACCACCGCCGCCCGGTAGGACATGATCTCGTCCCTGTCATCCACGTGTGGGGCGGTGCCAAAGGCTTTGCCTAAGACCGCGGCTAGATGCCGGCGACTTGTCCACAAGACGAACAAAACCAGCGCGATGGTGGCGCCCATCGCCTCGTGGCCGACCGCGACCGTTCCCCCGCCGCCGACAAAGACCTCTTCGCGCCCCGGGATGTCGTAGCCAATAATGTTCAGCAGGCCTGACTGTAGCTTCATCAGCAGGTGAAAGAACCAGAGGCTAAATCCGATTTCCAAATTCACTAGGTAGGTAAACCCGATAACGGAAAAGCTCAGGAGAACGCGGAACGGGGTGGTATCCCTGAATAGCTCAAAGTAAGCGTTCGTCTCGATTCTAGGGATGTAGTTGAAATAGGCGTGCAGCCCGTGAGTGCTCAGCACTATCCAAGGCAGCACGACCCCCATCCACAGCAGCGGTTTCTGAAAAAGGGCGCCTAGGGCGTGCCCTAGGCGGGGAGGCTGGAGCATCTCCAGAGGCACTTGGGTCAAGGGGAAAACGAGCCGCTCGTGCTCCACCCATTGGCGCCGGACGATCACCATGCTGCTAATCATCACGGCAAAGAAGGAGGCGATAAAAATCCCCCAGGCCGCGAAGGGCACCAGCCATGCCTCCCACGGGACCGAAACGTGGGAGGGGGCACCTTCGTAGAAATACTTTACCGCGAGCGGGTCGTGGGGCACTATCCAGTCCGGGATCAGGGGCAAGATCAGCTCGGCCCATTCGTTCTCCGGCGTGGCATAATAAGAAGCCCCTGGCAGAAGGGGGATCATATTGGCGATCAGCGTCTTCGTCGGGATCGTGGAAGCCACGATCATCATCGCGTAGATGACGACGAGTTCGCCCGTTGTAAACATCCAAGGAGGATGGATTTTTCGCAGTGCGGTGTTGACTACAAAGGTGAGCAGGAAAAACAGGAACACGGCGCCGGCAGTGATGGAGTCGGCGTTGAGCGGTGCCGTGTGGTTGACGAACTGGACATAGAGCGGGCCAGTTCCAAGGAACGCCGTCAGCAGGCAACCGAGGAGAAAGGCTCGCACGGTAAACACGCGCCCTTCACCAGCCGGCAAATCCGGCTGCCCCTGCGTAGTTATCAGCATTAGTGCATATCGGGGTAGTGGTCGGGAGGGTGCTTCTCGAGTTCGGATTCGATCAAGTCCGACAAGTCGGCGATCGTCTGCACCAGCCGCAGCCCCAACTTCTGCGCCCACGGTCCAGCCCGAGTCGAACCGCAGTGGGACCAGTAGAGCCGGAGCCTGTCCCGCATGCGGCCGCCGAGCAGTTGCCACACGGGCGCGTTTAGAACTTTGCCGCGGATGTCCCACAGAGCCGAGTCAATGCCGGACATCGCCTTGTAGGCAATGCCTCCCGTATCTGAGAAGGCGGATAGTTCCCACCAGATCGCCTCGCTCGCCATTGGATCCTTGCCGATAATTCGCTCCGCGTACCGTTCTACCGTCGCCGCCACAGGTCCGGGAGAGCCCCAGTCAGTGCAGTCCCCCCCCCCTCACGAGGCCCGGGTCGCTGGTCTCGATCTTCACGAAGGTCTAGGGACGGAATCCGCCATCTACGATGTACGTCTTGACTCTGGTGATCCGCATCGGGACCAACGCGCCGCTTCTTGGAGGGATCGCTGGGCGCGCTCTAGTTTGCCTTGCTGCAGATAGGTCAGGCCCAGTTGGCGGTGGGCTTCGGCCGATGGTATTCGTTCCAGCAGGCTGGCGTACAACGCGGCGGCACTGTCCAGTTCGCCCTCGCGCTGGTGTACGAGCCCCAGTGTATAGCGAGCTCTCTCGTGGTCGGGGTCGAGTTTTAGGCTCTGCTGCAACAAATCCTTGGCTTCAAGCGCCTTCCCCTGCTTTTCGTATAGGAGCCAGCCGAGTCTGGCTAGGGGGTCCGCTATGGTTGGATCCAGCTCTGCGGCTCTGTGGAAGCGGGCCTCGGCCTCTGCAAAGCTGCTGAGTTCCACCAAGGCTGCGCCGAGTAAATTGTTGAGTTGTGCGTGATCCGGGGCTACCTCCAAGGCTTCTCTGAGGACTCGTTCTGCTTCCTCGGGCTGAAGCACGTTGAGCAGATTTCGCGCTTTGTCGATAGCAGCAGCCGTAGTAAAGGGGGCAGTTCCAACCTCCGCAGGGCTGCTTTTCGCAGTCTGGGGAGCGGGCCGTTCTTCCTCGCAGCCGCAGCCCTCGATATGCACAGCTAGGACGAGAGACAGACAGGTGCCTAGCGGCAGTAGGCGCCTCATTCAGGGCCCATCCTCTCCCCATCGCCTCGGGCTGTGAGCCCGTCTTGGTAATGGATCAGGTAGAAACGATCTGCGGTCAGGTTCTGGTAGTGCTGCACCAGCCCCGAAGGCCAGCGCACCTCCAAGTGGTCCACAAGGCGCGCTGGCCCTAGGCCGATGAAGAGGCGCGGGTCGTTTTGCCCCATAAACCCGTCCCCGCTGAATACTTGGCGGAACTGCTCGCGACCACCCGAGCGAACTAGGACATAGGCGCCAATTCCGTGGCGATTCCCAGGTGGACCGTGCAGGTCCAGTCCGAGCCAGTGATAAACGCGCTCGCTGTCGTTGCGCAGTAAACTTGGCGGCGCGTCGAGATTGGCCACTACTATATCGGGGTCGCCATCGCTGTCGAGATCGCCATGGATTGCGCCGCGACTCACCCTCGCCAAGCCCAACCCAGGGCCAGCGCGCTCGCTGACCTCTGTAAATTTGCTGGCCCCGTCATTGCGGTATAGCAGGTTTGTCTGCGCGTAGGAGAGCCCGCTGCCGGCAAAGTCAATGGCAGGCATGAGGTGGCCATTGGCGACGAATAGGTCTAGGTCGGTATCGCCATCGTAGTCAAAAAAGAAGGTGGCCCACCCCATAAAAGGGCGGCTACTGCCGGCTAGCCCTGCTTGGCCACTGACATCTGTGAAAAATCCAGTGCCTGTGTTCTTATAGTACGTGTTGTGGTCTTGGGAGAAATTGGTGACGAAGATGTCGCACAAGCCATCGCCGTCGCCGTCGCCAAGAGCTACCCCCATCCCAGCTTGAGATCGGCCATCGCCGCTGAAGGCAGCCCCCGAGGATATGCCGATGTCAGTGAATTTCCCGCGACCGTCGTTGCGCAATAGGGAATTGGCGTGTCCATCGTTGGTCGCGTACGCGTCGAGATCGCCATCCGCGTCGAGATCGCCCCAGGCGACTTGCATGCCATAACGGGGTGGGTCGTCAATCCCCGCAGCCACGCTCACGTCGCTAAAACTGCCGTTTCCGTCGTTGCGGAATAAGACATCTCTTTCTGCGGTGAAACCGGCTGGACCGCAAGCGGCCTTTATTCCTTTGTGATTACACCACTCGTCGTAGAACGGGGGGCCGTTGAGCTCGAACTCGATGTAGTTTGCTACGTAGAGATCGAGATCGCCGTCGAGGTCGTAGTCGGCGAATGCCGCGCCTATTCCCCAGCGATTGTCATCGACTTTGGCGAGCGCAGCGACATCGGTGAAGTGCCCCTCGCCCTCGTTGCGGAGCAAGGCGTTGCGGCCCCAGCGCGCGACGTAGAGATCGAGATCGCCGTCGAGGTCGTAGTCGGCCGGCGCGGCCCCCATGCTCCATCCCTGCAAGCCAGCACCGCTACCTGCTGTTGCGTTGGAGAACTGCCCTCCATCGTTGCGAAATAGTGCGTTTGCCGGTGCCTTTTTCCCTTCGAGGTGCGAACCAACGGTAAAGTACAAATCGGGATCCCCATCGAGATCGTAGTCCCACGCAGTTACACCCGCGGCTTGGGTCTCAATTATGAACTTCTTGTCGGGAGTGCCTGAGACATTGTCAAAGTCAATACCCGACTGCCGTGCCCCCTCGACGAATCGAGTCTCGGCTGCCGCTTTGGCGAGGACTGAGGGCATCAGTATCGCCGAGAACACCAATAGAACACAGGCGATCACAGACATCTACTTGCTCGCTTGGTGCCAAAAAACCTCGACTGACCGGCCAATGCCCGCGGCCTTGGGGATCCCGACCACCGCATTTGCTCTACTGCCTTTGGAAAGCCGATCATTGGGCATTGCTTTTTCTTCGATAGCCATAGGACTGCAATCCATCTTCCCGCGGGGCATGGGCCACTGCTTGCCTCAATCCCAATCGAGTGCCAAACCCGTTGATAGGCGAAAATCACTTTCATCCACTCCATTGAGCGGGTCGCTATCGCGCCGGAAGGTCACTGACGTGGTCGAGGATAGAGCTTCGGTGATCGACACTCTCAAGACCGAATCCCACAAGACGCGGTAGTCATCGAACTGCCTCACAGCGGGCTGCACGTAGGCCGTTCCCGCTAGCTGGGCCGTTTCACCGAGCTTGATATTGGCCGACAAGTAATTGCTCCAGCGGACAATCGAGGTCCGAGCGGCATGGTCATCCGCTGCTGCGACCTCATTGCGCTCGTGCTCGAACATAAACGACGAGCCCAGCCAAAAAGACGACTCGCCCGGGGCGATGAGAGCCCAGCGGATGCCGCTGCCGACAACGCCTCGGAGCTCCAAGCGCCGGGATTGGTCGTAATTAGTTTGTCCGAAGGCTTCTCCATACAGCCGTGAGCCCAAGGACCGGACATAGCGCAGATGCGCCAGTGCCTCATTGGAAAAGCGCTCCTTGCCCTCCCAGCCGGCATCGCCTGAGCCAATAAAAATGAACGCGTCCTCGGCGCGGCCGTAATTGAAGGAAAGCTCGGGGCCGAATTCGAATAACTCGACATTGCCGGCCCGCAACGTCAGATCGACCGCCACTGAACCGGAAAAGCCCGCTTGATCGTCCCGGCGCAGGCTTTCGATATCAACTTGCGCCCGCAGGGGACTCGCCAGCCAGACTAGGGCCGCTAGTAAGAGCCAATAAGGCTTCATTTTTTTACAGGCCTTAAAGCCCTTGGCGCACGCTAAAAGTGCCAGCTCGACAAGACGCGATAGGGCGGTTGTGGCCGGCGTGGCTATAGAGCATGTAATGCTACCTCGCGGTAATCGGCGTAGCGGTGTTCCTCTTCTACGCGAAAAAATCGCCGAATTCGTCGCGAGCATCGGGGTTGGTGTCCGCTATGGCGTCGATTTGGGTTGGCTGTCCGGCGACGCCGAGCCAGCCTCGGGTATGCACCCGGACGATGGTGCCGCAGGCGATGATAGCCGGTGTAGTATGGGGCCATGAAAAACTCCTGTCAGAGGACTCCCTAAAAAGGGCACATAGGTGAAAGATGCAGATTATTTCTTATCGAGATTGTTTGCTGCCTTCTGCTTTGCTTCTCGAAGTTGATTATATCGCTTTAGGAATTCGCCATGTGCTCGTTTTACCATGCCGAGTAAATCTGTATATCGCCTGACGTAGATTTGCGACCTCTCTAAATTACGCCGTTTCCCTCTAACTTGATAAGTATCAACCAAAGATCCGCAGAGCAGGTACCCCGTGACTTCCTCATATTTGTAGTCAGGATCGGTCGTCTGTTGAATGTGATTCCGCATAAAGCTCACATACTCTTCAATCTGGTTAAGTTCTTTCACAGACGTTTTTGACTTTGGACGTTTTATTTCAACTACTGCTAAATTTGTACTGTCACGCTAAGTACACGACAGTAATCTAAGTTGTGGTACAGCCCCGATTTAGGTTTATTTGTAATCGCTGAAGATTGCCTCTAAATCCTACATACAGGAGCTGTACCATGCTTATTCATACGCTAAAGAAAGCCCTCACGCAAGGGTCGGTATCTCTCACGCGCCATCGTATCGACCTAATCAGTCGGTTGGTGTGTGGGCTGATTCAAGTGCGTTCGGTCAATATGAAGAAACTCGCGTGTAGCCTATCGGGCAGGGCCCAGATTGACAGCCACTATCGCCGTCTCCAGCGTTTTTTCAGTAGTGCTGTTTCGCCGTCGGTGTTTACGCAGTTGATTGTATCCAAGGTCGTTCGCCCCGGCCAACAACAACTCTTAGTTATGGATCGCACCCATTGGCGATTGGGGCGCACCGATCAGAATGTGTTGTGTGTCGGCTTAGTCTATCAGGGGGTCTCGATTCCGTTGGTATATCAGTCGTTGCAAAAGCCGGGTACCTCCAACACCTCAGAGCGCAAGCGTCTCCTGACGAAGGTATTGGCCTACCTTGATCCCCGCGTATGCTGTTTAGTCGCCGATCGCGAGTTTATCGGTCGAGCGTGGTTCGCCTTTTTGCTGGAGCAGCAGGTCGATTTTGTCATCCGCCTACGCGGCAATACATCGCTCATACTCAACGACGGTCGGCGGCGCTATGGGGCTACTTTTAATGAACGGATGCCGAGAGGTACGACCCGATCCTACCCACAGACCACCCTCTATGACGGCTTGACCCTGAATTTGGTGTGTCACCGCCCCATCCGCGGCGAGCGCATCCTACTCATCACCAACCGAACTGACCTCAAGCAGGTGCTGGCCGTCTATGGACAACGCTGGGCTATTGAAACGACGTTTGCTTGTTTGAAATCGAGAGGATTTAACCTCGAAGACACCCATTTGACCCACCCCCAACGCTTGCACCTACTGCTGGGGCTGCTGGCATGGACGCTCCTATGGGCGCTGTTGGTAGGACGGCGGTTGCATCAGAGAAAACCCATCCCCATAAAAAAACATGGACGACCAGCCATAAGCCTCTTTCGAAAAGGATTAGACCAACTCACACAAATCATACACCAAGCACGAGACCAACCTAAACGCGACCGACAATATCAACACATTTTACTGTCGTGTACTTAGCTGTCACGTACACAAAGAAAATCAATCCGTCTATTGGCCTCCATGTCGCTTTTTTCTGGGAATTTTTCGCGTAGCAATTGACTATACGTCACTTCATCATCTACCAAAGTCCACCGTGGGTCAATCACCCAAGGAAATTCTCTTAAAAAATTGTGAAGTGTCGGTACTTCCAACGCATTTTTTTCGATTAAGTTCTGAAGTTTTTCGATTGTCTTTATTCGTCCTTCAGTAACCCTTGCCATTTCTTTCGCTTCGACAATTTGCCATTCTCGAAACAAACCGAAGAGCTTTTCAGTGTCATCAAATTCTGTTTTCGTCAGATCTTCAGCGATTTCCCAAAAGGCATCAAATTCTAAAAAATCAAGGGACGTTTGGATGACTGGTTCGATCTCCGTAACGTCAGCAGTAGGATTCTTATCAATAGCTTGGCGCACCAATTGATCTGCCAATTTCAATGCTCGTTTATTTCCAGTTTCCTCTGCCTGTTTTTGAAATTTGACATATAGCTCATTTTCTTGCAACTCCCGTTCATTATCCTTACTGCGTTTCTCACCCCACGTACGGGCGATCTTATTAACCTCTTTTTGACCCCATTCCTTGAGAGCTGTGTTTGCTTCAGTGTCCCATACTAACGAATTTCGAGTGGTTCCAATAGTATCTTCCCCTTCATCGACAAATTCGGCATGAAGCTCTCCAATGAGGTAAGAAAGCGCGAACTGTTGACCAACAACTGCTTCAAAAACAAACGGTTCTTGTACCAATTTACCTCGCGCCATAAGAACGATTCCACGATCTATTCCATCAATGTCTGGAGTTGTACGATTTAGTGCTCCAATCCAACCCGATACTGTCCAATTAGTATCGGACTGGATTTCCTCATTGTCATATTCCCATAAATATGGCTCACCATCCGAATCGTTTTCGAGCAAGCGCTTCAAATCTCGATCTTCAGGAGAGATTGGGCTGCCGTTAATCACAACTTCAAAATTTTGTTGCGCTCCAATAACGGCGAATCGTCTGGCAAGTCCTCTACGGATTCTCTCGATTGAAATACGACGATTTTTGAACTTTGTGATATGTCTGAGTGTGATTTTTGTGCCTTTAGAGACAGTTCTAGTAGAACCCAATGCTGGAAATTCGATACTACGATCAGCCGCTCTTTCCAATAGTTCGTCATAGTTCATTCGGAAATGACTGACTTCGCCATCTTTTATACTTTCTACATCAATTTCCTTGGCGATTCCAAAGGCCGAGAATTTACCGATACCTTTTCTACCCATGACTTTACGCTTGTAGGGAGGAGGTGTCTCATCTGACTGCTCATGTTCGCGTCTATCTCGACCGACAATGAGATACTTTTTTCTTATTTCCTTATCGGACATGCCAATTCCGTCATCGCTAATGATGATTTCTGAGGCATGCTCGTCAACAGGCGTTTCTGGTATTGTAATTTCAACCTTGGTTGCGTTTGCATCCCAACCATTAGCTACTAGTTCTCCGATTACTGGTGGCAAAGTAGAATACATCTGCAACCCGAGATGCTTGATGGTATAAACATCAAACTCCATACGAAATGGCTCTTTAGAAGCGACTACGTCAGTGTTCATAACATGCTTCCTTCATTGTCAACATGAATCGATGATTGATTGGCCCAATTGTTCTGCGAGTTTCACAGGAACAGCGTTGCCGATCTGACTGGATAAAAATAGAAAAGACGGACCGAAAAACTCGTAATCATCTCCAAAAGTTTGCAGGGCAGCGGCCTCACGCAGTGAAATTCCTCTGTCCTGCGCTGGATGTGTAAAGCGGCCACAGTAAACATCTGTGCAGCGGCCCGTCAACGTTGGGCTCGGACCATCCCAAGCCATCCGTCCAAACACGTCTTTATGAGCGGTAGGATTTTTTTGATGACACTTTAGTAGAATAGAAGTATCAGTTACATCCTGCCGACTACCACCATCTTTCGGTATAGCTGAGACGATGCGTTTATGGTGTGGTTGTAGTTTTCTTGCAACATGATTCGGGTAGGCCTCTGACGCTTCTCCATCATCAATAGCAGGATATTTTTCAATACATGTCCTCACTGTTGCAACCGGATCTGTAGTTTTTGGGTTCGTCGAAACATCTGTCTGGGGAATAGGAAGAGAGGTTGACCCATGTCTAGAGGTCACAAGAATAAAACGCTTTCGCGTTTGTGGAACTCCAAAATGTTTGGCGTCAAGCAAATCCGCCGCTTCTTTTGAGAATCCACAATTTCTTAAAACTGATAGAAATTCTTTATAAATTTCTTTTCCATAAGCGTTGTTCAGTCCGGGTACGTTTTCAACAAGAATAAAATCAGGTGTACACTCTTCAACGATCTTTGCGAAATCTAATAGAAGTACTTTTCGGTTGTCCTTTCCCTTCAGCTTGTTGAGAGTAGAGAAAGGCTGACATGGCGTACAAGCAGCATAAAGAGTCAAGTCGCTATCTTCAATTTCAAGCTCTTTGCGAAGTTCGTGAATTTGAACATCATTGATATCGCTGTTGATAAAGCGGCAGGGTTTATTATTTTGTGTGTAGGTTTCACGCAAACGTTCGTCGTTGTCCACGCCCGCCAGTACCGAGATTCCGACATTCAATAGACCTCTCGTTAGACCACCTGCCCCGCAGAAGAAGTCGATTGCTTTAATCATAAGAGTTTCCCTGCACTATATCCCGATTTAATCGGGAGTAGGGGATTTCTGCTTTCTCAGAGTGATGGATAATTTGAGGATGACGCACCGAAAACAGTTGTTACACAGCCTGCTCTATTTTAGCAGGAAGTTAGCACAAAGTCAAACTTGAACAGGCGCATTCAACTCCGGCAATCCTTCCACAATCTTCACCGTCTCCAAGATCACCATAATTATCTTCCTGATCAGCTTGACGATGTACTGCGGATCGTCCTCACGGTTTGGGTCGTTGACTATGCCGCTTCGTTTGTCCGTCCTGACGCGGTATTAGTCAATTACCCATTCCAACGCCGACCGATTCCCAAGCCGATAGTCCAATGCTTTCGCTGGAATACCGGCGAGCGTCAAGAAATCGTTGTAAACAATCTGCGTTTTGTCTTTGGACAGCTTCATCTTCTCCATGCGCCAATCGAGCACCAAACCCGTTGATAGTCTATCTCACGATTCCGTCTCATCCGGCGGATCCTCATACTCCTCTGTCTGACGGTTCCACGACGCATAGTCCCAGGAACTCGCGTCACCAGACGGCTCAAGGACCGAGGCAGAAACCCAACGGCGTGCCTGTGGTTGCCTTGGCCTTGGCGGGATTTTTACCTGATACATGAGCCGCCCTTCCATCATGGTCGGTTGGATAATCTCTACATCAACGGCCATTTGGCCTTGTTCCCGCATACAGACCCGAGATCCCTTCGTGAATACCTGATCGTAACCTTCAGATAGTTCCTCACTCGTGCCTTCCGTGAAGGGACTGGCAGAGAAATCGGAAAATTCTTCGCGAATCCGAGCAATAATCAACTCAAGGATCTTTTGTTCTGAATCCGCCGTTGTAGCGACCGATAAACGATCAAGAATATGTGTGAACTCGACGTACAGCCTCTCGGTGATTCGCAAGCTGCCATGCGTCTGGTCGAACACTGCGACGCAACCACCCCTCAAGCCACCCCCCTCAAGAGTACGAACCGAAATATTGGTAGCGGTGGAGCCCACGTCTTGGGGCAGCACACTGTATTCGCGCATGAATACCTCTCGCCACCTGTCGGAGAATAGACTTTTCACAGACTCCTTCTTAAACCAGTCCTGCTCGATACAAAGCACGACTCCGCTGGTCCGGAAATTCCTCAAGCGAGCGCGCATAGCGGGATTGTGTGATAGGAGATCCTGATACGAGTGAAACTGACCAGACCCATCTACGAAACCCTCCACACGCTCGGTGATCTGCATCTGGCATTCGGCCAGAAAACCATTCTCGCTTCTAAGGAGACGCCCATCAATAAGCTCCGACGATGTAATCCCAGTATTTATCCATGTCTTGATCCGGGGCTGGGTCGAACGAGCCGGAGAGCTGGGCTTTACCAGAATGAATGGTTCAGGCGTGTGCGTATGCCATGCCGCGACCTCATAGGCCTTCGCCATGTGAAAATATGTCGCTCCCGGGTAAGCTTCCCGCAATGCCTGAGTTTGATTCAACTCGCCGAAGCTCTCGCTATTCTCGTAGCGCTTGATCTGAAAATTGACTTCGCCCGTACTGCGAAGTGGGTAACTATATTGCGGTGTATCGCCGCCAAGTTCCGCGATCGCATCAAACTCGGGGGGGCGGTCTCCTCCTGGCCGTGCAGTTTGATAAATTTTCCGGAATCCGGCTGGCCATCGTATATGGGTAGGTGGTACACTCGCGGGAGTGCCGAGTGCGTCAAGCTCATCTGCAAGACATCGGCCGTGGGCAAACTGCATGAAACGATTGTCGAGGTAGAGGTAGGACTGCTCCACTGACATCTCGTGGTAATCCCGAAACGAGGTGCCGTAGCGGAGAAATGCGTCAGGGGGGGCAATTACTATAAATGCCCCCGCCCCACTGCGCCCAACTCTCCCCAGCCGCTGCCGGTATGCCTTACGGGTCGCTGGCACTCCCACGTTGAAGCCGACCCGCAGGTGGGGAAGATCTATTCCAAGTTCAAGCGCAGAAGTCGATACGATGCCTCGTAGGCTCCCCAACTGTAATCGCTCCTCGATCTGTTGTCGATCCTCATTATCGTAACCCGCCCGATATGATAACACTGCTGGATCGTCCGACAGCCCATCTTCTTCCTGCTGACTAGCTATGGCTAGGGTTTCAACCCCTTTTCGCGAATCAACGAAGGTGATGAATCCCCCATCTCTCCCCTCGGTCAACATGTGGCGTTGTAGCTTTTGGGCAATCAGGTTTTCCTTGTCTCTCGCGCTCGCAACATGCGCCACGATTCGTTCGTGCTGTGGCGCACCGTCGGCCTCATGGTTGA
This sequence comes from uncultured Latescibacterota bacterium, assembly GCA_958295495.1. GTDB lineage: Bacteria > Latescibacterota > UBA2968 > UBA8231 > UBA8231. The sequence goes on along the minus strand of OY282352.1, from coordinate 1,812,040 downwards.
TGACCGAGAATTCCGAGCCCGTGAGTTGCTTCAGGTGTTCGGCGGGATTAGCAATAGTGGCAGTGGCCGCAACGATCTGAAGTGGGTGGGCGTTAGCTTCGTTATCAAGCAGACGATTTCGGACGGCAATCAACCGACGAACCAAAAATGCAAAATTGCTCCCGAATACTCCTTCCAAGGTATGGGCCTCATCCATTACCAACGTCGATAGCTCTCTGACAAAGCTTTTGTCGTCTCGCTCATTGACCTGCACTGAACCATCAATTCGCCCGATGATGTCTTCACTAAGTCCGAGGGCGTGCGCCATTTCTTGCCAGCCCCGGATTTGGTCTGCTGCTAAGGCTTTGAGTGGGTAGAACACGAGCGTCCGGCTCGAAGGGTCGCAAAGAGTCTTGTGCAAGGTGAGCGTCCGAAACACGAGACTCTTACCGGATGCGGTGCCAGTGGCTATCACGACGTTGTTGCCACGGCCGAGCGTGTCGAGTGCCTGAGCTTGATGCGCCCAGAGCCGAAACTTTCTTGAGGCGAGGTAGGGACCGATCTTTGAATCGAAATCGAATAGAAACGGAGGTATTTCTGCATAAAGAGCGGGTCGGCTCGGAATCTCAAAAGACTCAAGGACCGAAAACTCAGGGCCGCTAAGAAGTTCGCGGAGCGTTTCGTACATGTCCAACCTCTCGTATCTCCAATTAGCTTACGGCCAACATAACAGGTTTCTCATGCTTCCTTCAGAAGCTGTCTTAAAGATTGGTCTGGTATAGAAAGGATTTACAGCCCCCGCTCGGGATTGACCTCTGCCGAGTAGTTGATGCCCGCAAGGCCAAAGCCGAAAAGCCCCAGAAACTCCGCACGGTAACTTTCGATGTCCGACAGCGCTTCGAGGTTGTCGGTGTTGACTTGCTCCCACAGTGCCGCGACTTCCCCCTGCACGTCCTCGCGCATCTCTCGGTCGTCGATGCGGATGCGCCCCTCGGCGTCGGTGGGGGCATCTGCATAGAGGCAACCGGCGAAGAGTCGGTGCATTTGCTCGATGCAGCTTTCGTGGCAGCCCTTTTCCTTCATCACCTTGCACAGCAGCGAGATGTAGAGCGGCACGACCGGGATGGCGGCGCTCGATTGGGTCACCATGGCCTTGTTGACGGAGATGTGGGCACTGCCGCTCCTAACTTGCAGAAATTCGTCGAGTGCCTTGGCCGTTTTTTCGAGATGATTCTTGGCCTGGCCGATGGTCCCGTCGCGATAGACCGGGTGGGTAATTTCAGGGCCGATATAGGTGTAGGCGACGGTGCGAACGCCGTCGGCGAGCACACCCGCTTCGTCGAGTGCTTCGATCCACATCTGCCAGTCTTCCCCGCCCATGACCGCGATGGTGTGGGCGATCTCTTCTTCGCTCGCCGGGTCGATGGCGATGTCGGAAACCTCGCCAGTTTGGACGTGGACGGTCTTGTTGGTGTAGGTGCCGCCGATGGGCTTGAGGACGGAACTGAAGTTTTCGCCGGTGCGCGGATGAGTCCGCCGCGGCGAAGCTAGGCTGTAAACGACCAAATCGACTTCTTGCAGGTCCTCGCGGATGGCGGCGATTGTCTCGGCCTTGATCTCGTCGGAGAAGGCATCGCCGTTGATGCTGCGGGCGCAATGGCCAGCGTTGCGCGCGGCCTCGTGAAAGGCCGCGCTGTTGTACCACCCGGCCGTTGCCGTGCGGCGGCCGGCCGCTGGTCGCTCGAAGAAGACTCCGAGCGTGGCCGCACCCGCGCCAAAACAGGTGGCGATGCGCGACGCCAGCCCATAGCCGGTTGAAGCACCGACGACGAGGACTTTCTTGGGGCCGTTGAAGGGGGTTTGGCGTTTGACCCAGTCGATCTGGTCTTGAACGGCGCGGGCGCAGCCGTCGGGATGGGCCGTAGTGCATATAAAGCCGCGAACTTTGGGTTGGATAATCATGGGATTCCCTTGAGTTAAGCAAGTTATTGACTGATTGCTTATGGGCACCTAGGTATGGGATGCTGTCTCGCCTGAAGTCGGGGTGAAGCGACTCCGCTCAACATGACAGGCAAGGCCAGCGTTTCGCGCACCGGTAGGACGATGCGCAACGTCAGTTATTGAATAAAGGTTCGCGTTGCGGGCGGGCGCAAATGATCCGCTTGGGTGCTCTGTTTCGGCAGAATGGCTATACTTGACTTGCAGTCTAAGAAGGGGCAACTGCCGCGGCCAAACTCAGCCATTGCAAAGAAGGCGAACATGAATACAGGTCGGCTCGGTCTTTTACTCGTATTGCAGGTGCTTTGCGCGGCCCCAAGTGCGGCGCAAGACACAGCGCCCACAGCGCAGGCCCTATTGAGACAATTCGATGACCTATACCGATCTACGGGCACGGCGGCGCGGATCGAGATTAAGATCGAGCGCCCCAATAAGGTGCGGACGATGCGGATGCGCTCTTGGAGCCAAGGCGAGGACAAAGCACTGGTGGTCATTGAAGCACCCGCCCGCGACGCCGGCACAGCCACCCTCCGGGTCGGCAGCAACCTGTGGAACTACCTGCCCAAAATCTCGCGCACGATCCGCGTGCCCCCCGCGCTGATGATGGGCGCGTGGATGGGCAGCGATTTGACCAACGACGACTTGGTGCGCGAGTCGTCATACGCCCACGACTACGAGATTACAGGAGTCGGCCCGAGCGAAGAGCCGCTTGGCTGGCAGGTAAATACCGAGGCCAAACCCGAGGTACCGGGTTTGTGGGAACGGGTGGAGGTCGTCTTTGCGTCGCCAATGCTGGCGACGGACAGCACACACGCAGAACGGCTACCCATACTCGTGCGTTACTACGACCGCAAGGGGCGGCTCTCGCGCACGATGCAGCTTGAAAAGATCAAAAAGATGGGGGACCGGCTGATACCCACCCGGATTGTGATCTCGCCTGAGCGCGAGGAGGGCCGACGCACGGTATTGACCTATTTACACGTGGAATTCGACGTCGAGCTGGACGAGAGCCTCTTTAGCTTGGCGCAGCTAGAGCGCAGGCGCTAGATGGCCGAAAACAGCACGCTGCGCATGGCTTGGCGCGGCTTGGGCCGCAACCGCAAGCGCTCGGCCTTGGCGCTGGCGGCGATTGGGTTGGGGCAGTTTGCGTTCTTGGCCACGGCTGGGATCATGCGAGGCTATGCCGACCACTACTTCGATTCGGTGACCGGCCCTTTGGTCGGGCACGTGCAGATCGTGGCACCGGGCTGGCGCGAGGAGCGAGCTGTCGATCAGACGCTGGACGATGTCGAGGCCATGCTAGCGGCGATTCGCGGGCAGCCCCAAGTGGCGCGGGCCGTGCCGAGGATTTACGCGCCGGTATTGGCCGCGCTCGAAGAGGAAGGTTTTGTGGGAATGGTCGTTGGCACAGACCCGGTACTAGAGGGGGTTGCGGACGGCCTGTTGGGCCGCGAAGAGCTGGCCGGCCTATTGGGAGAAGGTCGGGTGCTGGTGGGGAGGGGCTTGGCGCGGCAGCACGGCATTGAAGCCGGTGCTGAGTTGGCCGTGGTGGGCCAAGACATCGACGGCTCCATTGCCAGCGAGCTATACGAGGTTGCGGCGATTGTCGAATCGCCGGTGGAACTCGTCAACAGCATTGGCATCGTTGCTGGGCTGCAAGACGCGCGGGCACTCCTGAGAATGGATGACGAAGCGCACGAGATTGTCGTCCGCTTGTACGAGGCCGAGCAGATAGATCAGGTCGCAGACTCGCTCGGTGTGCAGCCAGCACTGCAAGAGGCGGAAATCAAGCTCTGGCACGAGGTCATACCGCAGCTAGCCGGGATCATCAAAATGATGGACATGTATTCGCTCGTGGTTTTGGGGATCGTCTGCTTGGCGTCCATAGCCGGCATTGCCAATACCATGATGATGTCAACCTTTGAGCGCCGCCGCGAGCTGGGGATGTTGTTGGCACTGGGCGCGCATCCAAGCCGACTTTTTCGGATGGTGGCGACCGAGGCCGTGCTGTTGGGTGCTTTGGGGGTGTTGCTGGGTACTGCACTGGGCGCGTGTTTTGCGGCATTGACGGCTGGATCGGGCTTTGACCTCGCCGAGTTAGGCGGTGAGGAGTCGTTTGAAATGGGCTTCCAAGGCGTGCAGGTGGCTTCGCGGGTCTATCCCGAGGTGCGGGCGGGCGACGTATTGGCCGGCGTGTCGGCGGTGCTGGTGACGGCTCTCGCGGCCTGCGTCTGGCCACTGCTGCATGTGGCGCGGCTGGAGCCGGTGGAGGCCATGCGGACATGAGCGGTAACTTGGCGGTGCAATATGCCTTGCGTTCGCTGGGGCGCAGTCGCCGCCGGACGGGCCTGTCCGTCTTGGGCGTGGGGCTGGGATGCGCCATTGCGCTGTTTGCCACGGCCTTTATGCGCGGCGGCCAAACCATGCGGGTGCAGGCCATTTCCGAGAGCGGATACGGCCACCTGCGGATCGCGCCCGAAGGCTGGGAGCAGAGTCGGCGCGACGAGTTGCGCTTGCAGGACTCAGCGGCTGCGCTTGCAGCCGCCAGAGGCCTCGAAGGCGTAGCTGTAGTGGCCGCTCACGTGCGGGTACAGGGCCTTTTGGCCTTTGGTACGCGAGTGGCCGGAGTCCAGCTTTTGGGCGTGGATCCAGCCGCCGAGCCTCGGCTCAATAGGCTGGTGCGCACCATCGACGAGGGACGTTACTTGCAGGCAGGCGACGAGGGCGCGGTAGTCGTCGGCAAAACCCTCGTCGAGCGCTTGGACGTAGAGTTGGGGGATGATTTGTTGTTGACGCTGACGCGCGCCGACGGGGAGATGGAGTACGCGATGTTGCGGATCGTTGGAATCGCATCTACCGGCAGCCGAACGATTGACGAGACCATCTGCCATGCAATGCTCGCCGATGTCGAGAAAATGACGGGCCTGCAGGGCGTGGCCGAGGTGTCGGTCGCCTTCTCGGACCCGCAACAGGTGGCGGCGCTCTCGGCCGAGCTGGCGCAGCGAGTGCAGGGCGACGAAGTGCTCACTTGGCGCGAGGTCCTGCCGGCGATGGGTGGCGACGAGGCGGCCGACCAAGCCTTTTCCAGGTTTTTTATTGTGGTCGTAGCCGCAGTGGTAATTTTGGGCGCGACGAGCTCACAACTGACGGCCATGCTGGAAAGGAGGCGCGAATTTGCCGTGCTGATGGCGCTGGGGCTCGGGGAATTCAAACTCGTGGGCTTGGTGCTCTTTGAGGCCGCGTTCATGGGTGCGCTCGGTGCGCTCTTGGGCCTGTTGCTCGCGTTGCCGCTCGTTTGGCACACGGCGACGGCGGGGATTGATTTTTCCGCGATGATGGGCGACGATATGACGGTCATGGGCGTTTTCTTCGACCCGATAATCTACGCGGACATGGGGCTGTGGATGCTGCCCTACGCCTTCGGCTTGGGACTTTGTGCAACGCTTTTGGCCGCGCTTTATCCGGCTTGGTCTGCCACGCGCTTGGCGCCAGCGGCGGCCCTGAGCCAGCGGGATGCGTGATATGGGTACAGTACTGGTAGCCGCTCGAGATGTAAAAAAAGTCTTTCGGGCGGGCGATATTGCCGTGGAGGCCCTGCGCGGAATAGACCTCGAAATTGGCAGCGGGGAGTTTATGGCCATCGTCGGGCCGAGCGGCAGCGGCAAGACGACGCTGCTCAACCTAATTGGTGCGCTCGACGTACCCACCGGCGGGCGCATTGCGGTCTTTGGCCGCGACTTGGGGCCGCTGAGCCGCCGCGAGCGGGCCGAGCTGCGGCTCCGATCCTTGGGCTTTGTGTTCCAAGCCTACAACTTAGTACCGGTGTTGACAGCGCGCGAGAACGTGGAGTTTGTGCTAGAGTTACAGGGCATGGACCCCAAAAAGCGGCGGGCGCGAGCCGAGGAGACACTGGCTGAACTGGGGCTAGGCGAGCTCGCCCATCGGCGGCCCAGCCAGATGTCGGGCGGCCAACAGCAACGGGTGGCCGTGGCGCGGGCGGTGGCCTCGCGGCCGGGCTTGGTGCTGGCCGACGAGCCGACGGCCAACCTCGACAGCGACAACGCGCAGGCTCTTTTGCAGATGATGCGACGACTCCGCGACGAGGGCGGGATGACCTTTGTCTTTTCGACGCACGACCCTTTGGTCGTTTCCTATGCCTCGCGGGTGGTTACTTTGCGCGATGGCGAGGTGCTGAGCGACGAGCGCAAGGGGGCATGCGGCTGACGCTGGCAGTTCTCTTGGCGGCGCAGCCCGCGTTTGGCATCAGCTTGTGGTCCAGTGCTGACGGGAGTCGCTATTGGGCACTGGATGCTGCGCTGAAGTGGAGTGCGCTCTCGTCGTACGCACCCGAGGCACCGCTTTTGTACCCCAAACGCTGGAGCGCGGCTGCACTGGGGAGGGGACGGCTCGCGCTGCGAGGTCAAGCCGCGACGGATCTGCACGTGCGCTTGGCCTACGAGCAACGGGCGCGGGCGGTTTCCACAGGTGCTGGTGCCGGTGGGGGTGCCGGTGTTTTGGGGCCGGAAAGCCGCGCACCGCATCGGCTCAAACAGTTCGATGCTGCGCTGGCGATTGGCGAAAACGTCGCCTACCGGCACGAGCTAGACCGCGCATTTGTCGCTTGGCGCGTAGGGCGTGGCGAGCTACAAATCGGCCGCCAAGCTATTGGGTGGGGGCGCGGTGTGCTCTTTGGCGCGGTGGATATTTTCGCGCCGTTTAACCCCTTAGAAAGCGATCGCGAATGGCGGCGCGGATTAGACGCACTGCGCGTTTTCCTGCCGCTTGCGGATCGCTTTTCGCTGGACTTGGTAGCGGCTGGCGGTTCATCGGTTGACGAATCGGCCTTTGTGGGGCGGCTCTACGGCCATATCGGCGCGCTCGACGGAGAGTTGTTGCTGGGGCGTCGCCGCCGCGACCGCTTTGTCGGCACAGCCGCGTCCGCGCGGGTCAAAGGCGCTGAGATACACGGCGAACTAGCATCGTTCAAGACGCCCGCTACAGAAGGGGGCGCGGTGGTGCTCAAGGCTCTTTTGGGCGGCTCGTACGCATGGGACATTGAGGGGGGCTTGTTGCTCGTGGGCGAATATCACTTCTCGGGCTTTGGCGTCAGCGACATTGCCGAGCTATATACGGCTCCTTACCGGGTGCGTCTGATCCGAGGAGACGCGCAGATCTGGGGGCGGCACGCCGGGGCCTTGCAGCTATCGCAGGGAATCACCGGCACTCTGCCGAGGACGCTGGGCTGGCTGTTCTCCCCGCTAGATGGCTCCGGGGTGCTAACGGGCGTGGTGACGTGGATTTTCTCCGACGAGTTGACCCTAGCGGCTAGCGCGTACTGGCCCTATGGGGAGCAGCCGAGACAGGGGATATTGCAGAGTGAGTATGGTGGGGCGGCAAAGAGTGGGTTGCTGCAGATTAGTTTTTACTATTGAAACTTTTTCACGTCCTTGGCGGTACTATCCAGCCGAGATAACCGCCGGACGCGATTTTAGGGTACGGGCGGTTTTTTCTCATGCCCTAATCTGAGGTGCTCATGTCGCTAATCACCGTCATTGGCCGCGGCCACTCGGGTACGCGGGCCATAGCACACACCCTCTATGCCAGCGGCGTTTTTATGGGCCACACGCTCAATCGCTCGGGCGACAAGGTGCCGCCCCACGCGCTCTACGCCGCCTGTAGGGTCATGGCCAAATACGTCAAGTGGAAAGGTGGCCTAGAGTGGGATTTAGATGCCCTGCACAGCGCGAAAATCGACCCGGAATTCGAGGACTTGATCGGCGAATATCTGCAAGACATTGCGGCCGATCGCTCGGAGCACAAGGGTTGGAAGCTGCCCGAAACGACGCTGATTTACCCGTGGATTGTGCGAATGTTTCCCGACATCCACTACATTCATTGGATCCGCGATCCGCGCGACAGCATCATCGGCGGCCACAAGACCGATGATCTAGCGGATTTCGGCATCGAGTACGAGCGCACGGACGACGTCCGGCGGCGGCGGGCCATTTCGTGGAAATACCAATACGAGCTGATGAAGGCCACGCCCAAGCCAAGGAGGTGGATGTTGGTGCGGTTCGAGGATTTTGTGCTCGAGCAGGAGGAGGTGTTGGGGGAACTAGAGGCGTTTTTGGGGATTGAGTTGGGCCGGGTCGTGGTGCGACGGGAGTCGATTGGGCGGTGGAAAACGGACCGGGAGCAGCACGTGTTTGACTTTTTCAGGGATGCCATGGACGAGAACGGATACGGAGAGATACCATGAAAATCAGCTTTACGACGTTGGGCTGTCCAGATTGGGACTTGGATACCATTTGCCGCAGAGGCCGCGAATACGGCTACGACGGCGTCGATTTCCGCGGATTGCAGGAAACGATGGACGTTACCCAATTGCCGGCCTTCACCAGCAGGGTCGCCCAGACCCGACGCCAGCTAGCAGACGCCGGCATGGAGGTGTCGGGAATCAGCTCCAGCATCCGGGTCTGCGTGCCGGAGAAGCTAACGGAGAACGTAGAGGAGGCGCGGCACTCGATTCCAGTGGCCAATGCGTTGGGCTGCGGGGCGATCCGGGTTTTTGGCGGCGGCGATTCCAAGACCTATTCCAAGGAGCAGCTAGCCGATATCGGGCGGGAGACGATGGAACAGATCCTCGAATTGGATGGAGCCGGCCAGCTCAAGTGGCTTTTTGAGACCCACGACGAGTGGATCAAGGCGGTGGAGTGCAAGCTGCTGCTCGACCGCATTCCGCACGAGGCTTTCGGCGTACTCTGGGACATGGGCCATACGGCGCGAGTGGGCGAGGAGTCGCCGGAGCAGACCTATCGGGCAGTAGGGCCGCGCATAGGCTATACCCACGTCAAGGACGCCGTCTATGCGCCTGAGCACACCCGGGCGATGAAGGACGGTTGGCGCTACGTGCGGCCGGGCGCGGGCCAATTGCCCTTAGAAGAGGCGATAGCCCTGCTCAAGGGACGCGGATACGACGGCTGGATCATGTTTGAGCACGAGAAGCGCTGGCATCCCGAACTGGAGTCGCCGGAGGAGATATTCCCGATTTTTTCGGCTTGGGTTAGACCGCAGCTCGATTAGCCGGTGATGCAGCTACACTATCCCGAGGTCGCCCTGCACGTGCCGACCTTGCTCCTGCCGCGGGCCGACCTTCCCCTCGAAACTTGGGCGGTCATCGCCTGTGACCAGTACACCTCGCAGCCCGAATACTGGGAGGAAGTGCGACGGATTGTCGGTGCCGACCCTTCGACACTACATCTGATTTTTCCCGAAGCATACCTTGAGTCGGCTGATCGCAAGCAGGCCATTGCCGGCATTAACCAGCGGATGCAGGAGTACCTCAAAAGCGGCGTACTGGTGGAGCAGTGGCCCGGTTTTATGCTGGTGGAGCGGGAGGTGGGGCGGGCTGCGCCGCGCAAGGGGCTGGTCGTCGCCTTGGACTTGGAGCAGTACGACTATCGAGACGGAGCGCAGAAGCTGATCCGCACGACCGAGGGCACGGACCAGAGCCGGTTGCCGCCGAGGATTCAAGTGCGGGAGAAAGCGTCGCTGGAAACGCCGCACATCATGGTGCTGATCGACGATCCGCAGCAGACGGTGATTGAGCCGCTTGGCGAAAAAGACCTGAAGCAAGCCTACGACTTTGAGTTGATGCTAGGAGGCAGCAGACTTAGAGGCTGGCATATCGATGATGGGACGCTGATTGACGAGATCGTCGGGCACATCGCCCGCCTCGCGTGCGGGGAGCCACCGATGATTTACGCGCTGGGCGACGGCAACCACTCCTTCGCCACAGCACGCGCCGTCTGGGAGCGGCTCAAGGCGGCGGCGGAGGACGAGCGCCAGATAATGAATCACCCGGCGCGCTATGCCTTGGCCGAACTAGTCAATGTCCACGACGAGGGGTTGGAATTCGCGCCAATCCATCGGGTGGTTTTTGGAGTAGATGCGGCCGATCTTTGGCGGTCAATGGAAGCGCACTGCACAGAGTGGGGATTTAGCCGTCGGACCTTTACTGATCGGGATAGCTGGGAGACCGCCTGTCGCGAAGCGTCCGTCGGCCCGGGGCACCACATTCCCTATATAAGCGGAACCGCACGCGGCCTGTTGAGCATTGCCAACCCCAACTTCCAGCTCGAAGTAGCGTCGTTGCAGGCCTTTTTGGACCGCTATCTCGAGGCGCATCCTCGCGCCCGGCTCGACTATATCCACGGCGAGGACGTGCTAGAGAAGCTGACTGCGCTGCCGGACCGCATCGGCTTCTTGCTGCCGGCGATGGACAAGCGCGATTTGTTCAAGACGATCGTCATTGACGGGGCCACGCCGCGCAAGACGTTCTCGCTGGGCGAGGCTGAAGAGAAGCGCTACTACCTAGAGTGTCGGCGGCTGGTGCCGTGAGCGTTTCGCCCTACTCGGAGTAATCGTATTTCCGATTCCGGCTGATATAGTCGATCGGCCCATCGACAAATTCCGCTACCGTCTCCAACGCACTATCTGCAAACAACTCTTCCGTCCCCTTGGGAAACAACAGCGGCTTCCTCGTGTGCCACCAGCGCACCCAGTGGATCATGGCGATCATCGGGCGGGGCTGATCGGTGAGGTTGGGCATGCCGCGATGCCAGAGGCGCATGTCGCGGAGCAGTACGCTGCCGGTGGGTACGCTCGGTTGCAGGGGCTTGCACTCGGCGCGGAGGCGTTCTTCGGTTGCGGGCGGCAGCTTGATGTCGCCATCGTCAATGGCGCGGGTGGTGTCTAGGTGGGTGCCGGGCCACAGTTCGGTGCTGCCGTTTGCGGGCGTGGCATCGACGACGGGCACATTGACGACAAGGCCGTAGGCCGGCGTCGCTACCGCGAGATTGGGCCAGAGCTGACCCGCGTCAACGTGGAGGGGTTGCCGGGTGGTGTTGGGCAGGCAGGTGTTGCCGCTGTAGAAGGCGTTTTTGACGCCTGCGCCGAGTACGGCCTGAGTTACTTCGATGACGAGGTCGTTGACCAACACGTCGCGGAAGAGGTAGGGCGGGAAGGGCGGCGGGTCTTGCTGCAGGTGGCCGTCGTTGAACTGATAGGGGACGTCGGTGAGGGCGAGAATTTTTTCGACGTCGGCGAGCATGCGCTCGCGCAACATTTCGACATGGGCGGGATCAATGGCGCGGTGGAGGACGACGAAGCCATCTTCGTGCAGGGCGGCGATGGCCTGTTGTAGGTGCTTAGGTTTTAGCTTGCGCGCGCTATGTTCGGCCGCGCTCAATTCCAATTCGACCATAGCATTCAGGCGCAGGTGGGGTCTTCGAGGGGCCAGCGATTGAAGGAAGGCAGGTTTTCGCCGACCAGTCTTTCGCGTGCGTCGTACCACGATTGAGCCCAAGCCGCTGGGTCGCGCAGTTCGCGTTGGGGCTCTTTGCGGCTGCGGGCGACGAAGCCGGGGAAAAGCGGGCGGCCGGTGGGCTGGCCGATGGGGTTGTAGCGGAGGTCGAAGCTGATCCGCACTTGTTCGCTGACGTTGGGCAGCGACGAATGGCAAGTCCGCCGGTGCATGAAGAGCACATCGCCGCGCTTCATTTCGGCAGTGACGACGCGGTCGAGGGCTAGATCTTGGTCTTGGATAAAGTGGCCGACGCCCTTGAACAAGCAGTGGTGCAACAGTCCGTCGCGGTGGCTGCCGGCGACGACTTCGATACAGCCGTGCTCGCGGAAGGCATTAGTCAGCGGCACCCACACGGTGAGCATGTCGGTCTCGTCGGCCTCGGGCAGGACCACGCCGTTGTCCTGATGCCAGGGGGTGGCACCGACGGCGAAGCCAGCGATGCGGCCGTGGTGGTCCTTGGGGATACCGGGCAAGTATTGCTCGGGCGGTTTGATGCGGATGTGCTGGACCGGGTTGGAGTAGATTTCCGGGCCGATGAGGTCTTCGGTGATGTCGAGGATCTTTTCGTTGCGCAGCATCGCGAAGGTGGCCGGGCCAACCGCGATGGGCGAGTCCGTGCAGATGCCGCCTTGGGGCAGGGAGATGTCGAAGTGCTGGGCGTGGACGTGGCCGGTTTCGTTGTAGATCTGGCAGAGACGCTCATCAAAGCCGAGGCTGGCGTAGGTGGAGGCGATCTGACCTGCGGCGAAAAGCTCGTTGGCGAGATCGTCGAGGACTTCGTCGTATTCGGCCAAGACGGGATCGATGTCGATGGTGGGGTCGAGGAGGTCTTTGGCGAGGACGAAGCCGTGCTCGCGGTAGTGGTCGAGTTGGGAAGAGGTTAGTTTAGGCATGGATCAGAAATATCAGTTCGTATCTGGTGGCTCACTCGCTCAATAAGCAGCAATTGCTCATCATAAAGACAAACGACAGATGTTTGCTTCTAATTCAGTAAGAAGTGATGGCTCAGACATCCCGTTCCTCCTTGATGGATTGCTCTATTGGGGATAATCGAAAGTTCAACAAAGACCTCTTGAAAGTCAAGAAATCGGAGTCAGCTATGAAACTCAACCGCGACGAATTTCTGGAAACCGGCTACCTCATCGTCAAGGAAGCCGTGCCACGCGACAAGCTCGCGCACGTCCGGCAGGCGTACGAGACGCTCGTCAACCGCCAGCGCGAGAACTGGAAGACCGAGCGTGCGGAAGGTGATCCACCCGGAGGCGTCTGGGAGACCGCGCCGCAGCCTCGCCTGCAACTCTCAACGCGGCCGCTCGTCAATCAAATCGACCGAGAGACTGCGCCGGCGGTCGAGGTCTGGCTCGAGGAGAACATCCACGGAGTCAGCACAGAGCTCCTCAACGTAGCGGACGGGGCCGTCACAGAGATGATGATGATGTGCAATCCCGTCAGAGATCACGGCCCGGCAAAATGGCACCGCGATCTCCATCCGATTGACACGGCACCGCTCCAAGGCTATATCGACGACATCCGCGAAGGAGGCCCGCGCTACGTCCAATGGAACATCCCGCTCTACGACGACAGCGTCCTTTGGGTTGTACCGGGCAGCCATCTGCGGCTGAACACGCCCGAAGAGAACGAACTGATGTTAGCAGATCCCCGCCGCCCGCTGCCCAATGGCGTGCAGACTCATCTCGAAGCCGGTGATGGCGTCGTCTATATCCTCCCAATCCTCCACTGGGGCAGCAACTACAGCCCCAAAATGCGGCGAACCGTTCACGGTGGTTTCTCGACCCATACTTCAGTTGACGACCTCTCGTTTACCAACCACCTCTCTTTGCCGGCGCAAGAGGCGTTCGCGCGCTGGAACGACCGCAGCGAGAAGATGAAGCAGCATGCGGAATCGGCTCTGAGGGCCATGCTCTCTGGAGATGGCGTTGCGTATCTAAGCGCCCTAGACAGCCTCCATCCAGAGCGGGCCGAGAAAGGCAGGATTCTGTCAACGGTCTTCCTCTGCAAGGCAGCACTTGCGATTCGCCTGCGAAAGGAGCCCCTGCTTCGTGGGATCGCCGAAGAGCTCCAACGTCGCGTTCTGGGGAAGCACCCCATTACGCTCAACTGGGGGCCTAAGTTCGCGGATCGATTCACCCCTGACGAGGCCCGCGCGCTTTGGGATCGCTTCAGGCCGCTCGAGGCCCTGCTCCAAGCGGACGAGGACCACTTTGTGCCGGGCTTCCAGTCCACCCCTATGAAGCACTACTTCAACGAGATGCCCGCGGACTACGGCACGGCGGACTTCATCGCCAGTTGGACGGCCAGATGATCCGAATAGCGGTCTTTAGTGGCTCCGCCTCGAGAGTCTTTTTGACGCCAACCCGCGCTTGCGCGACCAGCAACATCAACCGGGAGAGAAACGAAAATGAGCCAACTTAGCATCGGCGTCGCCGGACTTGGCCACGGCAGAACGCTGCTTGGTGCCAACCAGCCGGAAAACAGCACCCTGCCGGTCCGCGTCACCGCTCTGTGCGACACGCGGCAGGACAAGCTCGAAGCGCTCGGTCGCGAGTTTGGAATCGACGCCCTCACATCCGATTTCGACGAACTGGTCGTGCGAAGCGACCTCGACATCATCGGCATCTACACGCCCGGCCCGCTCCACGCGCAACAGATCCTGACTGCGCTCGACGCGGGCAAGCACGTGATGGTCACCAAGTCGATGGTGTACGCGATGGAAGAGGTGGAGCAGGTTGTGGAAGCTGTTGACAGATCCGGCAAGGTGCTGCTCGTCACGCAGAGTCTGCGCGGCCGGTATGACTTCATCGAAGCGAAGCGCGCCTGCGATGCCGGCGAACTCGGCGAACTCTTCATGGCCGAAGCCCACTACGTTCACGATCTCCGCCCGGTCTATGACTACTCCCCTTGGCGGGTCGAGATGCCGCAAGACCTGATCCTCGGCGGTGCCTGCCACCCGATTGATCTTCTGCGCTGGTTCATGGGCGACATCGCCGAAGTCCACTGTTACGGGCTACGCAGCGGCGTCTCGCCAGATTACCCCCAAGAGGACAATTTCGTCATCAACGCAAAGTTCAAATCCGGCAAGATCGGACGCATTGCGAACTTCCTCGGCATTGTGCATCCGCACGACATCCCGATGAACAGCCTGACCGTCTATGGGACCCGCGGCACCATTTCCAACGGCGTAAAAAGCCTCGATCCAACCGGCGACCTGCCCTCGCGCAAGGTAGCCGCAGAATTCTCATCCGTGCGGGGTCACGCCAGCGAGATGATCGTCATGCTGCGGCATATAGCAGATTGCGTCCTAAACGGGACAAAACCTTGGGTCGGCGTCCGCGAGGGAGCTAGGGTCGTCGCCACGGGACTTGCGTGTTGGGCATCCCTCAGATCGGGGATGCCGGAGAAAGTGCGGAACGATTTCTGAGAGGTTGGGGTTTGGAGGATAGTATCCAAAGAAAACCGCGATTTCTCGCTTGGAAAACCGCGCCGGAGACATTAAGCTCTCTGCTCTGAGAAAAGCAGCCAAGGCTTTGGGTAAAGAATTAGAGTTGAACCTGAAGTGAAAAGAATCCCAATAGAAAATCGCCGTAGATGAAAGCCTTTCATGCCCGTTTTTATTCCCAAAGACGCTAGGCGCATTATGCCGGATCTATTGCGCGATTTTGCCACCGAAGTATTGTGCAAAGTCCATTTGCCCGATGGTGATGCTGCGTTGATTGCGCGCTATCTGGTGGAGGTGGATTTGCGCGGGGTGGTCTCCCACGGTACGCGACAGTTGCAACGGTATGTGCCTGAGTTTCGCGAGGGGCGCATTAACCCACAACCCGAAATCGCCCAAATCATGGATGCCCCTTCGATGGCGATTTTTGATGGTGACGGCGGTGCGGGTTACTTGGTGGCGACGCGGGCGACAGAGGCCGTCATTGAAAAGGCGCAAGCAAATGGCATTGCCGTTGCGTGTACGCGCAATCACGGGCATGTGGGCAGCGTGGGGATTTATGCGCGGCTGGCACTGGTACGCGATTTGGCGACCTTTTCTATAGCAGGGGGTATCGCTTGGGAAAAACCGATGCGTCCCGATGCAACGATATGGGATGCGATGCATGCACCCCCGATGTGTTTTGGCATTCCAACGGCAGAAGGCCCGCCTTTTGTGCTGGATATGAATACGAATATGTTGAAAGATCGGAGCAAACTCGCCGAGGCATTACAGACATTTCCAGATTTTATTTTTAAGAGTTTGGGAATGCGATTTACGTCGTGGTTTTTGGCCGGCATTTTAGCGGGCACGGCGACACCTGAATCGCGCAAACCAAAATTTTCAGGTGCCACGCGGGGGTTTACGATTGTGGCGATTGATGTGGCGCGGTTGGGCGATTTGGAGGCTTATAAGGCAGAGCTTGCTCGCATTTTGCGCGAGAGCCGGTCGCTGAACCCTATGCCGGGACTGGCAAGTGCCGAAGTGCCCGGCAGCTTGGAATGGCAATGCGAACAAGTACGCGAGCAAAGCGGCATCCCTTTGACCGACGAACATCTCAACGTGTTGCAGCGCATTGCCACAGAAATCAATGTCTCCGTTCCTTGGGAGTCATAAATGGACGATAACGCGGCGATGCGGGAGAAGGTGGCACTAAAGGACGATCAGATTATTTGGCAATAACCATTTAATTGCTTCCAATGCACCTCCAACGTTTTCTGGATCTAGTGGGTACTTATTTCGCTGCCTAAGCAAGTTTATATATGCCGAGGGCGTTCCCTGAAACTGATTATCTTTTCGTAAATATACCTTATAGCAGTAACCATTTGTAGTTATCAACGCTTGGCAGGAAGGAAAATTTTCAGAATATGTCTTTGCTTGTTGGTAAGCGCAGTCTAGGCCAGTACGAAAACTCTTTGTCTCAATAATTGCAACACATTCTTTTTTCCATTCGTTCATATTTTTGCTTTTGCAAGGCGTTCTGAAACAGGCAATGTCTATTTTCTTATTAGCCCCACATTTTGATTCTATTTTTATTTGTTGCTCTGACCACCCAAGGGCGAAGAGTAAAGGGATAACCAAGAATGTCCTTGTTTCATGTTCTCCAATATATTCCTCTGGATCACCCTCATATTGTCTATCGTAATAATCTGCTAGCAATCTTATTTTAGAAATATTACTTGTTATTTCATCAGACGACGACAGTCTTAGTCCTTCTTTGATTAAGAATCTCAAAATCTCGTCATCTTTTACTTCTCTTGTTTCTGATGGTTCGTCAGAAATAAGGACGGTAGTTTCTGTTCTCAATATATTACCGGCAACCTCTTGAAGTTCCTTATTATTTAGCTTGCTTATGCCCCTGATATTAAGACCCTCGCCGACCGGTATTGGATTATCGGGTTTTTTCCAATCTACGTAACAATACTCCGGCAAGAACCAACCGTCATAATCGAATAGCCACTCTTTATCTCCACACCCCTTATGAATACCATCTCTCTCAACAACAAGACCCACTGCCGTTATTCTTTGGTTGCCTTTTTTAAGAACCATAATGTCTCCAATATTCACCCTCTCCAGTCCGGCACCAGGACCAGTAAAGGCTATCCCATATTTCAAGAATAAATCTGAGTAATCTCTCTCATAATTATCAGAACCCGCTGCTATCTGCCAATAGGTAGGGTTGTCAACTCTTCACGACCTTGTTACTGCGACTACCAGAGTCTAGAGTTCCAAGCCTATTGTTTAGATCCCAAAACCTCATTGTGCCGTTTGGCCGAATTTGGTATTGCAGATTATAATTATTGGTTTCACTCCATTCGTCCATGCTCGTATAGAATGGTTCGCCGATATTAACGTAGTAGCGTTTAATATAAATTTCTACCAAAGTTGTAAGTTTTATACGAGGGTTGACAAGAGGTAACTGTCGTCTCCCCGGTCTGCTTCGCCCAATGTCACCTCTATTAGCGTCAATTTGGTTATTCCGCTCTCACCTTTTTATAAGCGATTAACGTGTCGGTCGCTAAAATAAAGAGCATCCACCGCGTTAAAAAAAAGCATGTATCTGCATCTATCCTTCAAAAGCGAGTACGCGCAGCGGAATGGCGTCGGTTTCGGCTGCCGGCAGCGGCTGGGCGAAAAGGTAAATGCGGGGGTGTCGCAGGTCGCCTAAGCGATCCAAGCTCTCGATTAGGGGGATGCCGTGGGCGAAGAGTAGGTGGTGGTTAGGCAGGCTGCGGTCGCCCGGAATATCTAGGCCAGGGGTGTCGATGCCGACCAGTTTGACGCCTGCCTCGACGAGCCAGCGCAAGGCCGCGGTCGAAGGGTAAGGCGGATGGGAACCGGCGATTGCCCGTTGATCCCAGTCGAAGCGAAAGAGTGCGATGTCCCCCGGGCGAACGCCTCCACCCGGTTCGGCGGCTCGTTGGAGTTGCGCCGGCGAAAGCGGCTCGCCCAGCGGAGCAGCGCTGAAGTCGAGGACGATGGCCTCGCCAAAAAAGCGCTCTACATCGAGGTCGGCGATGGCCGGGCCGCCTTGTACGGCGTGTAAAGGCCCCTCGACATGAGTGCCGGCGTGCCCGCCCATTTCGATGCTGGTGGTGATATACCAGCGGTCGGTCGGCGGGTCATCAACGGGTACGCACGCCGTGCGGTAGTGGATGAGGCGACCTTCCGATGGCGTGATGGTCCGCGAGAGGTCGATCATGCGGCTGTAGGCGAAGGAGGGAACCTTCACGCGATGGCCTTCTTGAGGGCGATGGCCGTCGCTCCGTCGTCGGGGTATGCCGGCAGAGCACCGCTCAGGGTTACGCGCCCGTCGTAGCCGGATGCACGCAACGCGCGCAAAAAGAGCGCGTGGTCGGCCGGCGTGGTTTGCGGTCGGCCGCGCCCCGGCTCGGCAATGTGGGCGTGAATCAGGTGCGGCCCGGCTTCTTTGAGCGCGTCGAAGGACTCGCCGTTGAGCTTTATATGGAAGAAGTCGGCCATCAGCTTGGCATGCGAGCGGTCAACTTCCTCTATGAACTCGGTCGCTTCGGAGACGGTATTGAGCAGGTTGGCGTCGTCGCGGTTGTAGGGTTCGAGCGCGACCTTGACGCCCCGCGGCTCCCCGAGGTCGGCGCACAGGTGCAAGAAGTCGGCGACCTGCTGGATGGCTCTGTTGCGGTCAAAACCGTCGGGCACCCAGCGCGAGCCACCGCTCCCGTAGCCGATGACCTCGACCCCAGCCCGCTGCATGAGGTCGAAGACCCGCGTCACAAAAATACGCAGCCGTTCCAAGCTCACGTCCGGGCCGACGACCATTAGCCCGCGCCCTTGGGGGTCGGGAATAAAGCCGCACATCGTCTTCATTTGCAGCGGGTGTTTTTCCAAAAGCGCTAGGCACTCGCGCTCGGCTTGGGGGTCGTCTGAATCGGCACCGAGCATCCCGGGGAAGCCTTCGAGATAGTCGAAGTCCCAATCGGCGGACTCTTCAAGCTCGCGAAAATTGGTAACTAAGAGGCCGATCTGCACAAGTCGAGCGGATTGGCCCGAGTTTGCAGCGGCAGGGCCACGCGCTCGTGCAGACGGGCCGACTCATACACACCCATCATGATCTCGGTGGCGGCCTTGCCGTGCTCGGCCTTGCCATAGTAGGACTCAAAATCGCCCTCGATCCAGCGGCAGATCCCGTAGGCCTGATCGACGAAGGCATTGCCGTAGCCGCTGGCCTTGTCGTCGGGCGCGAACTCCTGCCAGCCGTTGGAACTGGCCGTCATATAGCGCAGGCTGTTGTCGCTGACGACCATCATGCCGTCTTCGCCGTAGATGGTAGCACCCACTTGGTACATATCATTCATCTCGTTTTCGATCACGCCCTCGACCCCATCGGGATAGCCGATGATTCCGACGCAGCGATCTTCGACCCGGTGGCCGAAGACGAAGTGGTCGGTGTGGCGCTCGACCGAGCCCATGACCCACTCGGCCTGCGGATCGCCGAGGGCGTAGAGCTGGAAGTCGATGCAGTGGGTACCGGTGTTCATCATCCCTGCCTTGACCGCCGACCATAGCCGCTGCGGCTTGCCGAGGGCACCGGCGGCGATCATCCGCCGCGCCTCGCGCCAGCAGGAGTAAAAGCGGCGCTGGTGGCCGATGGCGAGTTTGACGCCGTTGCGCTGAGCGGCGATGACCATGGCCTCGGCCTCGCCCAAGGAGACGGCCATCGGCTTTTCGCAGAGCACTGCCTTGGGCCGGCGGGCGCAGGCGGCGATGGACATTTCCGCGTGCTGGGGGTCCCAAGAGCAAACGCTGACGATGTCGAGGTTTTCCACGCCGAGCATTTCTCGGTAGTCGAGATACTGTTTTTCCACGGCGAAGTCGGCGGCGTAGCTGGCCAAGGCTTCGGGATGGGAGTCGGCGCAGGCGGCTATTTCAGTGTGTTCGCACTCGGCCCAGCCGCGGCCGTGCTCGCGGGCAATGCGGCCGGAGGCAATGACGCCAACGCGGTATTTGGCAGACATAGAGTCCTTTCGGCTTGGATTAGTGGTCAGCGGTCAGTCCTCCCCTCCGGCTCGGTGGGGAGGAGATGGGAAAAGCCACTAGCCACAGCACTGACCACTGGTGGGTGCCCGCCCCTACTTGGCGTCGCCTAGGTGCATCAACGGCAGCGGTGCCGGGCTGTCGCCATTGATGAAATAGACCTTGGCGGCCGGATCCTTGGAGATGGCTTGCAGGGCTTCGAGTGCTTGGAGCTTGACGTAGTTGGGATTTTTGCCGATGGCCTCGTTGATCTTGGTGATCTCGTAGGACCGGGCGTCGGCGAGCAGGCGACGCTTCTCGGCCTCGGCCGAGGCGGCGTTCTTTTCGGCCTCGGCGGCGGCGACTTTCTGTTCCTGCTCGGTGGTGAAGCGCTCCAGCTCGGCCTTTTGCTTTTCAACTTCCTGCTCGCGCTCTTTTTTGGCCTCAATGGCCTTGGTGATAAAGGGCGGCAGCGAGATGTCGCGGATCAGCACGGCCTCGACTGCGACCCCCTTGGTGGCCAGATAATCTTTCAGGCCTTCGAGCAGGGCGACCTGTAACGTCGTCTGGGTCTCTTCCAAAAAGAAGTCCTCGGCGCGCTTGATGGTCTTGCCCTGTTCGCGGATCTGCGAGCGCAGCTTGGGCACGATGTGTACGGTGTTCACATCAACGGCAGTGCCGGTCTCTTTTAAGATGCGCGGCGTGTCGTTGGCGACGAGGCGGTACTGGACGCTGACGTCGATCTTGGTCTGTAGCTGGTCCTGGCTGGGGACGTTGGAGGTTTCGGAGTGGGTCTTCTGGCGCACGTCGTAGAAGTGCCATTGGTAGAGCGGATTGACCGGGATGTGCAAGCCCTCGCTGAAGTGTTTGGACTGGACTTCGCCGAAGAGGGTGGCGACGGCTACGTGGCCGGCCGGGACGCTTTGGTAGAAGCGCGGGCTGATGAGGAAGACGAGGAAGACGACGGCGATGAGGCCGAGGATGGACTTAGGTAGCTGGATCATGGGAGATCTCCTTACGGGCTGGGACATTTTTGCCTACCTTTAAGCAGGTTAGGGGGGTTAGTAGCTTAGAAGGTAAATCCTCCACCTGAAAATGTCCATTAAAACACCCAAGACCAGATATTCGGCCACGAGCGGGCGGACGTCGTGCTCCTGACGATCACCACAACCCATCAACCCGCCACGGACTTGGGCTATCTCTTGCACAAGCACCCAGGCCGCGCCCAAGCTTTTGATCTGCCCTTTGGAACGGCGCACGTCTTCTATCCAGAAGCCTCGTCTGAGCGATGCACGGCCGCGTTGCTCCTCGACGTAGATCCAACCGCGCTCAAGCGGTGCTCGGCAGCCCCGGACTTCGCGCTGGCGTCTTATGTCAACGACCGTCCCTACGCGGCCTCTTCTTTTACCAGCGTAGCCATTGCCCGGGTGTTTACCTCAGCCTTGAAAGGACAGTGCCGAGAACGAGCCGAGCTAGTAGAACAGGCCCTGCCGCTGCGAGTGGGCGTTAGCACGCTGCCCTGCCGAGGGGGCGAGGGCTTGTTGCGCGACCTCTTTGAGCCGTTGGGATATGCAGTGGAGGCGAGGGGCTTCTTGCTCGACGAGCATTTTTTAGAATGGGGGAAAAGCCCCTATTACGAGGTCGAACTACAGTGCGTGCGGCCATTAAAAGAGGTGCTGGCGCACCTGTACGTGCTGATACCGGTGCTCGACGACGAGAAGCACTACTACGTGGGCGAGGAAGAGATCGACAAGCTAATGAAGCGAGGCGGGGAGTGGCTGGCGGGCCACCCCCTGCGCGACTTGGTCGTCGAGCGCTACCTAAAGCACCAGCGAGGTCTCAAGCAGGCCGCGCTGTCGCGGCTGTTGGTAGAGGAAAAAGGAGAGGCCGAAAACCACGCGGGCGAAGAGGCTCTCGAAGCGGAGCTGAGCCTGAACCAGCAGCGGCTGGCCGCCGCGTTTGAGATGCTCAAGGCGAGCGGTGCGCGGCGGGTGCTGGACCTCGGCTGCGGGGAGGGGCGGCTGCTCGCGCTATTGGCGGCGGAAGCGCAGTTCACTGAAGTGGCGGGGATGGATGTGTCGCCGCAAGCCCTGTGGCGTGCGCGCCGGCGGCTAGAGAGGCTGCCCCGCGGCAAACAGGTCGCGGTTTTTCAGGGGTCGCTGGCCTATCGCGACGCCCGGTTGGGCGGGTACGACGCCGCGGTGCTAGTGGAGGTCGTCGAGCATTTGGATCCGCCGCAGCTACGGGCCTGCGAGCGGGCCGTGTTCGAGTTCGCCAGCCCTGCTACGGTAGTGATAACCACCCCCAACGCCGAGTACAACGCCCATTGGGACGCGCTGCCAGCCGGTGCATTCCGCCATCCCGACCACCGCTTTGAGTGGCGGCGGGCGGAGTTTGGGGCGTGGGCAGAGAGGGTGGGGAAACGCTATGGATATGCCGTGCGCATCGCGCCCATTGGCCCGGAGGACCCCGAGCTAGGTGCGCCGACGCAGATGGCGATTTTCTCTGCGGAGGCCCCTCGTGGCTGACGAGAAAATCCGCCTCTCGATACCCGACCTCTCGCTGGTGGTGCTAATCGGCGTCTCTAGCGCGGGCAAATCGACCTTTGCCCGCGAGCACTTCCCCCCGAGTCAAGTGCTTTCCGCAGACTTTTTTCGCGGGCTGGTCGCAGACGACGAAAACAGCCTAGAGGCCACGGACGATGCGTTTGCCGCCCTGCACTTTGTCGCCGCCCGCCGCTTGGCGCGGGGCCTTTTGACGGTGGTAGATGCGACCAACGTCCAGCCCGAGGCGCGAAAGCCGCTGGTGGAATTGGCCAAGCGCTATCACGCCCAGCCAGTGGCCGTCGTCTTTGACCTGCCGAAGGCGCTCTGCGAGGAGCGCGCGGCCGCGCGTGCAGACCGCGACTTGCCACCCCACGTGATCCCCCGGCAGCACCGTCAGCTACACCGCGGCCTCAAGGGCCTCAAGCGCGAGGGCTTTCGCCGCTCCTTTGCGCTGCGCTCGCCCGCAGACGTGGCGCGGGTCGAAGTGGTGCGGGAGAAGCTGTGGCCCGACCGCCGCACGGAGCGCGGTCCGTTTGACATCATCGGCGATGTACACGGATGTTGTGCCGAACTCGAGGCCCTGCTCGACCGGCTGGGGTATGGCATCGCCGGGGAAAAGGTGGAGCCGCCGCCGGGGCGCAAGGCCGTCTTTGTCGGCGATCTGGTGGATCGCGGCCCCAATGCCCCCGGCGTCCTCGCGCTGGTCATGCACATGGTGGAGTCGGGCGCAGCCCTGTGCGTACCGGGCAACCACGACGTGCGCTTGGTCCGAGCCTTGCAAGGCAGAAAGGTCCAACGCACGCACGGCTTGGAGGAGACGCTAATCCAACTCGCCGACCAGACCGCGGAGTTCAAGAAAAAGGTCGAGACCTTTCTCGGCGGCCTAGTCAGCCACTACGTCCTCGACGAGGGTGCGCTGGTGGTAGCGCACGCTGGCATGAAGGAGGAAATGGCCGGCCGCGCCTCTGGGGCCGTGCGGGCGTTTGCCCTGTACGGGGACGCCACGGGCGAGGAGGACGAATTTGGCTTGCCGGTGCGCCGCGATTGGGCGGCCGAGTATCGGGGCCGCGCCCGCGTCGTCTATGGACACACGCCCGTGGCACGGCCGGAGTGGGTCAACAACGCGATCAACATCGACACTGGCTGCGTCTTTGGCGGTGCGCTGACGGCGCTGCGCTATCCCGAACTAGAGCTCGTATCCGTCCCGGCCAAGGCCCAGTACGCCGATCCGATCCGCCCCTTGGCGGTGCAACAGATGCCCGACGATGTGCTCGACTTAGCGGAGGTGGCCGGGGGTCGGCGCGTGGAAACGCGGTTGATGGGCCGAGTTACCGTCCATGCAGAGCGGGCGGCCGCGGCGCTGGAGGTGATGAGCCGCTTTGCCGTTGATCCCCGGTGGTTGGTCTATCTGCCGCCGACGATGGCCCCGCCCCAAACCAGCACCCGCCCCGACCTGCTCGAGCACCCGGACGAAGTCTTGGCGTACTATCGCCGCTGCGGCGTGCGCGAGCTCATCTGCGAGGAGAAGCAGATGGGTTCGCGGGCCGTGTTGGTCGTCTGCCGCAACCCGGCGACAGCGCGGCGGCGCTTTGGGGTCGAGGACGGCAGCGCGGGCTTATGCTACACGCGCACGGGCCGCCGCTTCTTTGCGGATGCAGGTTTGGAAGCGGGGCTCCTGGACCACGTGCGCCAAGCCTTTGAGCGCAGCGAGCTATGGAGTGCGCTGGCGACGGACTGGGCCATACTCGACGCCGAGATCATGCCTTGGTCGGCCAAGGCGCAGCAGCTACTCGAAGACCAGTACGCAGCGGTAGGCGCGGCGGCGCGGGTGTCGCTGGCAGGGGCCGTGGATGCGCTGGAGCAGGCGGCGGTGCGGGGCGTGGCCGTAGGCGAGCTATTGAGCCGTTGTCGCGGCCGGGCCGAGTCCGTGGCACACTATGCCGCGGCCTATCGCCCCTATTGCTGGCCGGTGCGTACGCTCAAGGACCTTAAATTGGCCCCTTTCCACCTCTTGGCCACGGAGGGGCAGGTCCACGTCAACCAGACCCACGCGTGGCATCTGGAGACCTTGGACAAGCTGTGCGCGGCCGAGCCGGAGTTGCTGTGCGCGATAGATCGCCGGCGGGTGGTTTTGGACGATATGCACAGCAGCAGCGAAGTAGTCCGGTGGTGGGAGGAACTGACCGCCAGCGGCGGCGAGGGCTTGGTAGCCAAGCCCTTGGACTTTGTCTGCACAGGCGGACGCGGCCTAGTTCAGCCGGCGCTCAAGTGCCGGGGCCGCGCGTACCTGCGGCTGATCTACGGGCCTGAGTACACGGAGGGCCTAGAGCTTTTGCGCCGTCGCAATCTCAAGGGCAAGCAGGCGTTGGCACTGCGAGAATTCGCGCTGGGGGTGGAGGGCTTGGAGCGGTTTGTCGCTGGGCAGCCCTTGCGCCGGGTACACGAATGCGTCTTTGGGGTCTTGGCGTTGGAAAGCGAGCCGGTTGACCCGCGGTTCTAGGAATGGGCCGCTTGCCCCGCAGCCCACTGTCTCGGTATTATCAAGCAGTTACGTCTCGACGGAGGACAGACCATGATTACCATTACCACCGCAGCAGCAGAGAAAATTGCCACCCTAGTCGCCGAGAGCGAAAAGCCAGTCAAGGGCCTGCGCATCGGCGCCCGCCTCGACCCCGCCAAGCAGGTTGACTACAAGCTGGCATTCATATCCGACCAGCAGGTAGGCGGCGACGATCAGGTTGCCCACTTCGCGGGCTTTGACGTGTACATGGATCCCGAAAGTGCCGATCTGTTGGCGGAAGCCAAGGTAGATTACGTAGATGGGCTTATGGGGTCGGGTTTCAAGATCGAGCGCCCGCGCAAGATGCCCGCGCACCTGAGCGGCCCGGTGGCCGAGGCCGTCCACCGCGTCATCGAAACCCAAATTAACCCGGGCGTGGCCACGCACGGTGGCGTGGTGACCTTAGTAGATATCAAGGGCAACACGGTCTTCGTGCAGATGGGCGGGGGCTGTCAGGGCTGTGGCCAAGCCGATGTGACGCTCAAACAGGGCATCATTCGCATGATTAAGGAAGCGGTGCCCGAGGTGGAAGCCGTCGTTGACGCGACGGATCACGCCTTGGGAGAAAATCCGTACTATTAGTCCCGAGGAGAGGCTCTATGACAACGGCTTTGCCGCTGGTGGCGCGGCCCGATCTAGCGGGCTATGTGCAGGCAATGAAGGAAGACGGGTACGCCTATTTTCCCGAGGTGCTCAACGAGCGAGAGATCGCCGAGTTGCGCCAAGCCATGGACGAGCTGACCGCGCTGGAGGAAAGCTACGACCGCCACACCGACCCGGCCGCGCACGGCTTTCTCAACAAGAGCGTCAACAATGCGTTCAACCGCGCGCCGATCTTCGCCCAGTACTTGGACCGGCCCGAAATCATCGACCTAGTCGAGGCCGTACACGGCGACGATTGCCACTGCATCGGCATGACGGCTTGGATTACCGGCCCGGGCCGCCCGGACCAAACCCTGCACGCCGACTGGCAGCCGCTGACCCTGCCCGAAGAAGTCATGGACCACCCAGAGGTAGAGATTCCGATCTTTATCACCACGGCCCATTACTATCTCGACGACCTGACCAAGGAGCTGGGGCCGACTCACTTCGTGCCGGGCAGCCACCGTGCGGGTCGGCGGCCCCGAGCGGGCGAGACCAGCTTTAAGGGCGTCGAGGAGCAGAGCATCTTGTGCAAGGCCGGCGACTGCGTGCTGTTCCGCTGCGAGGTCTGGCACCGCGGCACGGCCAATACGAGCGAGCAGACGCGCTACCTGCTCCAAGTACACTACGCCCAGCGCATTATCACCCAGAAGTACCCACCCTATCTGAACAAATTCCAATTCGACGGGGCCCTGTTGGCGCAGGCCACGCCACGGCAGCGGCGGCTTTTGGGCGACCACGTACCGAGCAATTACGACTAGAGTCTATCTCATACACCCGGATCACGGCCCCCACCGAATGGATGAATAACACACTATGGCCGATTCCCCCATATCCGTCCTGCTCGTCGAGGACAATCCCATTCACGCCCGTCTTTTGCAGGGCTTGCTGAAACCGGAATTTGCCGTGGAAGCGGTCGATCATTTAGCAGCCGGCCTAGCGCGGTTAGCGGCCGGCGGCATCGACGCGATCCTCCTCGACCTAGTACTGCCCGACAGCCAAGAGCTGGCCACGTTCGAGCGCGTCAAAGTAACCGCCCCGAATATCCCCGTATTGGTCCTGACTGGCCTCGATGACGGAGTGCTCGCCGAAGAGGCCGTAGCGGCCGGTGCCCGCGATTACCTAATCAAAACGCAGATCAATGGCGAGAGCTTGGCCCGGTCTATCCGGGCGGCCGTAGCAGGTTAGCGATGGGGGGCGATCCCCGCTTCCGGCGCTGGATCGGCTGGCTGGCGCGATTGGCAGCCTCCGCGAGCGTACTCTCGGGTGTGCTCGTGCTGTGGGGCTGGAACGCCGACGACGAATACCTCAAAAGCTTCATGCACATCAGTTGGGTGGCGACGCATCCGCTCGTGGCGATGGAGTTTATCTTGGCCGGTGCGGCGCTTTTGTTGTTGCGCGCCGAGCCGCTGAGCCGCTGGCGGCGGTATGTGGGCGTGGTGCTGGGGGCGACCGTAGTGCTGATCGCCGTGCTCAAGTTGATCGGCTACCAGTACAATTGGGAGCGGGGCGTCGATACATACCTTTTTTATTTTAAGCTGGGCGGCTACCGGATGTCGCCCAATGCGGCTTTTTCCTTTTTGCTGATAGGCTTGGCTTTGGTGCTGATGGATGTGCAGGTGAGGGGCCGCGCCTATCTGCCGCAGACCTGCATACTCGCGGCGACGGCCATCGGGCTTTTGTCGATGAGCAGCTACTTCCACAACGTGCTCCTGCTCTACGGGATAGCCGGGTATGTGCCGGTCGTCCCGGATACGGCGACCGAATTCCTCATCCTCTGCTCTGGCCTGCTCTGTGCTCGCCCACACCGCGAGCCGATCGCCACCATAATCAGCACTACCGAGGGCGGCTCAGTGGCGCGCCGCCTCTTGCCGGCCGCCTTTGCCATCCCCCTCGTGCTCGACTGGGTCCGCATCCAGGGCGAGGGGCTCTATGGGTACGAGTTTGGGCTCTCGCTCTTTACGCTGCTCAACATCTTGGCCTTTGCCCTGCTGATATGGTGGAACGCCGCGTCCCTGTCGCGGGTCGATGCGGAAAGGCGGCGCTCGGAAGAGCAGCTACAAGAGCAATACCGCCTAACCGCGGCGACGGCGCACTCCGAGCACGAGGCCCTGTTGGCACTCGAAGAGTCGCAGGAGGCCCTGCGCGACGCCAAGGAGCAGGCCGAAGCGGCCAACCATGCCAAGAGTGCGTTCTTGGCCAATATGAGCCACGAAATCCGCACCCCCATGAATGGCATCATCGGCATGACCGAGCTCTTGGGTCGCACTCGGCTCGAATCCCAGCAGCGCAACTACTTGACCTTGGTGCAGCAATCGGCTGAATCCCTGCTGTCCCTACTCAACGACATCCTCGATTTCTCCAAAGTCGAAGCAGGCCGCTTGGCGCTGGAGAGAATAGAGTTCGGCCTGCGCGACGAGGTAGGCAACGCCGTGCAGGCACTGGCCATGCCCGCGGCGAGCAAAAACATAGAGCTCGTGTGCCACATCCCCGCGAACATCCCCGACCGCTTGGTCGGCGACCCACGCCGGTTGCGCCAAGTGGTGATCAACTTAGTGGGCAATGCCGTCAAGTTTACCGAGGAAGGTGAAGTGGAAGTCGGCATCGCAGTGGAAGAGGCTTTGCCGGACGGGGTGTGCCTGTGCCTGTGGGTGCGCGACACCGGGATCGGCATCGCGCCGGAGAAACAGGCGCGGATATTCGACTCTTTCAGCCAAGTCGATAGCTCGACTTCGCGGCGCTTTGGCGGCTCCGGCTTGGGCTTGGCCATTTCGCAGCAGCTAGTCGAGCTGATGGGGGGCCGTATATGGGTCGAGAGCGAGGAGGGCAAAGGCAGCACCTTTTACTGGACGGTCCGCTTAGGGTTGGGGACGCCGGAGACTAAGCGCACCGAGTTGGTCTCACTGCGGGGGCTAAAGGTGTTAGTTGTTGACGACCATGCGACCAATCGGCGGATCCTCGAAGAGATCCTGAAAAGCTGGGCGATGGAGGTCGAGCTCGTGGAGAGCGGCTCGGCTGCGATTGAGGCTCTAGAGGCTGCGTCGCAGCCTTGCGACGTAGTGCTGATGGATCTGATGATGCCGGGGATGGACGGCCTAGAAACGGTAGCGCGGATCCGCGAGAACGCAGCGTTTGCCCACGTGCCGGTGCTGCTGCTTTCTTCGGCCGACCGCGCCGAGTACAGCGCGCAGGTGCGCTCCTTGGGCATTGCCCGCAGCCTCATCAAGCCGGTCAAGCAATCCGACCTGCTAGAGGCCATTGGCGCGGCCCTCGAAGCCGCCCCGCCGGTGGAGACGCATGGGCTCTCAAGGCGCGGTGAAGTGCTTGGGGACGAGCCGGTGGTGGTCGAGAGCCGCCGCATCCTCTTGGCCGAGGATGGGGCGATCAACCAGCAGGTAGCCGTACGGCTGTTAGAGGAGCGCGGCCACTCCGTCGTGGTAGTGAACAACGGCTGCGCAGCCGTGGAGCAGGTGGCCGCGCAGCCCTTTGACGTGGTGCTGATGGACGTGCAAATGCCGGACATGGATGGCCTAGAGGCCACGGCCGCCATTCGCCAAGCAGAGGTACATACCGGCGGGCACATCCCAATCATCGCCATGACCGCCCACGCCATGAAAGGCGACCGCGACCGCTTTTTGGCGGCGGGCATGGACGGTTATGTCGCCAAGCCCGTGCGCCCGCACGAGCTATACGCAGTCGTAGAGGGGATTCACCGCGCCTTGAGGCGTGAATTCGCGCTGGCGGATTTGCCCTTTGAGTGGGATGCCGCGCTCGAAAGCGTCGGCGGCGACGAGGCCATGCTGCGCGAGCTCGCGGAGATGTTTTTTGTCGAGTGCCCCAAGCTGATGCAGCAGATCCGCGAGCACATTGCCGGCGCGGATGGCCCGGAATTGCGGCGGGCCGCGCATACGCTCAAGGGATCGGCGCACGTTTTCGGGGCTGAGGGGGCGGCCGAGGCCGCGCATCGGTTGGAGGAAATCGGGCGCGAGGAAGCGTTTGCCGACGCTGAGGAGGCGCTGGCGTTGCTGGAGGAGGAGGTGACGCGGTTGCTGCCGGCACTACGGACCAGGATTTATAGGATTGAGTAGGATTTATAGGATGCCCCCGACACCGCCCCGGAGAGAGGGGCAGTGGGATTGGCAGGGTACTCCCGGCACTGCTTGGGGAGAGGATGGGGGGGAGTGTCTGTCGGCGGCGATGGAGGGTGAAGCGATGCGGTAGGACGCGAGGCGTCGCGTATGGAACGATCTCGAAACGAGCATATACAGGGAGAAGCGAATACAAATGGAACGAGTTTATACTACTCAAGATTTGGCCCTGCTCAGCCACCTCAAAAACGCGCTGGCCGCGCAGGGCATTGAATGCGTTTTGCGCGGTCAGCATCTCCTCGGCGGGGTGGGCGAATTGCCCCCAATCGAATGCTGGCCGGAGTTGTGGGTCTTGGACGACAGACAGGTCGCGGCCGCGAAATCGCACATCGACACCCTGCTCGCGACGGCTGTGGGAGACGAGGAACCGTGGACTTGCGCCGCGTGCGGCGAGGAGTGCCCGGGAGCATTTACGGACTGTTGGAACTGCGGCGCGGCTCCGTAGGGGCGATTCGCGAATCGCCCTAATACGGCCCACCGGTGCGCTCTTGGCTTGCCGACTTCCCGAATTGAAAAAGATCGCTAAGCCGCATGAACAAGACAGAAAATAGTGCGCCCAACATCGTCCTGATCGTCACCGACCAGCAGCGCTGGGATACGCTCGGCTGCTTGGGCTACGACCACGTCATCACCCCGCACATTGACCGTCTGGCCGCCCGTGGCGTGGCGTTCAATCACGCCTTCGTGCAAGGGGCGGTCTGTGGCCCGTCGCGCAACAGCATCGTCTCGGGCCAGTACGTCCACACCCACGGCATTGACCGCAACGAGGCGTGGCTGACTCCCGAACAGCCCAACTGGATCGCGCAGCTTAGGGACGGCGGCTTCCACACGGTCAATATCGGCAAGATGCACACCGCGCCGATCCGCCTGCCGTGCGGCTTCCGCCACCGCACGGTCGTTGAAAACAAGAACTATCAGCAGGGCCACCACGGCCCAGACCCGGACGACTACGACTTGTACCTGATGCAGTTCGGGCTTCGGAGACCGGCGCTGACCTACTACCGAGACGTGCCCAATTGGCCGGATTACTTGGGCGCGACCGTGTGGCCGCACGACGAAGCCTTGTTCATCGACAACTGCATTGGCCGCTGGAGCGCGGAGGCCATTCGCACACACGACTTTGCCAAGCCGCTTTTCCTGTGGAGCGGTTTTGCCGGCCCGCACGACCCCTTTGACGCGCCCGCGTCCGCGCTGGCGCGCTACGAGGAAGTAGAAATTCCCGACCCGGTGGAGATCCCCAACGAACTAGACACCAAGCCGCCGCCCCAGCGCCGAGCCATGGAGAGCATGGACGGCAAACGCACACCCGCGGCGATCTGGTGGAGCCGAGCGACCCCGGAGCGCATTCGCCGCATGAGGAAGCACTACTACGCCAACATCACGACCATTGACGATTGGGTCGGCGCGATGGTCGCGGCCATTGACGAGCGAGGCGAGCTGGACAACACGATTTTTGCGTTTACCTCGGATCACGGCGACTGCCTCGGCGACCATCACCAAGTCTATAAGTTTTCGTCCCACTACGACTCAGTGGCGCGGGTGCCGCTAATTTTTGCCGGTCCCGGAATCGAGCGGCTGGGAGTGCGCGAGCCGCTAGTAGAGCTGATTGACTTAGGCCCGACCCTGTTGGAAATGGCGGGATTGGGGCCGTTGGCCGGAGCGGCCGGGCTTTCTTTGGGGCCGCTGTTGCGCGGAGAAGAAACCGCATTGCACGAGACTGCGTTTTCCGAGTACGGCCCGCGCATCATGGCGCGCACTGAGGCGTGGAAATTGGTTTTTTACCCGGGGGAATCCTACGGGGAGTTGTATCATTTAGAAGAGGACCCGGACGAACTGTACAACCTGTACGACGATCCAGCTCATGCAGGGGCGCGGGGAGAGATGGTGGAGCGGATGATGGATTGGTACGGCAAGACGCGGATGCAGCGGTGAAAGAAATACGCTATATATGTACGTCATGTACGTCGCCAATAGAACGGTACCACGCACCGGCGAAAACGTTAAACATGGGACAATTGAGCGATTCGACGGATCTGATCGCCCGAATTACCATTGACCCCGAAATCTGTCATGGGAAACCCTGTATTCGCGGCCTGCGGTATCCCGTTGGGACGATCTTAGAGCTATTGAGTGCGGGGATGACGCACGAGGAAATCCTCGCCGATTGCGATGATTTGGAAGCGCAGGACATCCTCGCTGCTTTAGACTTTGCCGCCCGCTTGAGCCATGTCAAACGAATGCGGACACTGACAGGATGAATTTTTTGATTGATGCCCAGCTCCCTCGTCGTCTGGCTCATTGGTTGCACGAAGCAGGATATGACGGGGTGCATACCCTTGACTTGCCTTTGGGGAATCGGACGCCGGATTCCGCCGTGAATGAAATCTCTCTTCGCGAACGGCGAGTAGTCGGCACTAAAGATGAAGAAGTACTTGGCGATGGTGTGGGTGGATTATCCCGATTTGCGGAAAATCAAACGGCTTGCGAGACTCGACGAGGATATCCGGGCGCTGACCGGCATCCAAATCGGCGAGATGCAAGACAGACGCTCGAAGAAAAACAATCCGCACCAGCGAA
Source organism: uncultured Latescibacterota bacterium (assembly GCA_958295495.1). Lineage (GTDB taxonomy): Bacteria > Latescibacterota > UBA2968 > UBA8231 > UBA8231. Next base: position 1,779,738 of record OY282352.1, on the reverse strand, counting down.
AGGAGCACACTGTGAACATACACGTGGGCAATTTGGCAAAGACGGCCAAAAAGGAGGCACTGGTCCAGCTATTCCAACCGTACGGGAAGGTCGTGACCGCGACCATCGCCCGAGACAAGAAAAGCGGCACCTCGCGCGGCTTCGGCTACGTGGAGATGGCGACCCGGCACGAAGGCGAAGAGGCCATCGCCCATCTCAACGACAAGGAGTTTGAGGGACAGAAGCTGCACCTCAGCGAGGCGCACGAGCGCAAGGATAAGGCCGGGCGCGGGTCGGGCAAGGGCGGCGACCGCTTTGATCAGCAGCGCAGTAGTTTTTTCTCAGACCGCGGCGGCCAGCGCAACGCGGGCAATATGAGGCGGAGTGGGCGGCGGGGTTCCTAGTCTGGGCGATCATAAAGCAGCAACCGCGCGAGGATGGGGTCGTGGTCGCTGGCTTGGTTGGGGAACTCGGTGTTGACGTGGACAGGGGCGAACTCGGGCTGGAGCGCGAGCAGGGCCGAACTGACCAGCAGGTGATCGAGCTGCTGGGAAATTCCCTGAAAGTTATAGGAATAGGCCAAATCCCCATCCACCGCGTCGCCGAGATTGAAGAGGATCGGCGGAGTGCCGGCGAGCGTTTGCAGGACATCGCCCGGCGGCGGTTGTACTGGGGCGAGCGGAAACGAGCACTCGTTGAAATCCCCGAGCACGACGATGTTGGCGTTGGGATCGGCGGCCAGCAGCTCGGCGACGAGGTCGTGGATGAACGCGGCCTGCGCGAGGCGCTTGGCAAGCCCGCCATTTGTCGGCGGCTGGATTCGACCTAAGAGGGGTGGGCTGCCAGACTTGGACGAGAAGTGGTTGTTGATCACCGTCAGCTTGGTTCCCTTGAAATCGAACGCGGCCTTGAGCGGTTTGCGGCTGCGGCGGAAGGCATCGTCGCCATCGGTGTCTTCAATGCGTTCCACCGAACCAATCAGGGCCACCCGACCGGGCTGGTAAAGGTACGCAACGCGGATATTGCCACCCGGCTGGCCGCCGTCGGCCCCATCTGGGGGTGCGACATCGGCATACGCATACCTTGGGCCACCGGCCGCAGCAATGGCGGCAATGAGCGTTTGCGCGGTCTGGTCCGCTGAAGTGGTGCCGTCGTTGACCCCGCCACTGTTGTCCTGCACTTCCTGCAAGGCCAGCACATCTGGTGAACGCAGGCGATGGACGATTTGGTCGGCAATGGCTGCGAATTGACCGTCGGCTAGGTCCGCACTTTTGTCGTCGTCATTGGGATCGAGATTGAACACGTTGAAACTGCCCACCGTCAGATGCTGGGCCGTGCCGACGAGGGTGGTCGTTTCCGGCACCAAGCCAGCGCTCTCCACCACCGGCTCGGTCAGGACGAGCACCTCAAAGTTGCCAAAGCGGTAGCTAACCGGGCCGCGCACATCGCCGAGGGCATCGCCGACCTGCGCGGCCGGCATGTCGCCGGGTAGTAGGCTGTCGTCGAGTTGGATGCGCTGCGGATGCAGGGTAGTAGGCGTCAGATTCAACCCGCCCCGCGAGTTGAGCTGCTGCCCCGCCCCAGCGTTGGCGAGGACGACGATCTCGCCAAAGCGGTTGGTCGGACTAATGGCGACTGCGTCTGGCACCTCCACTAGCATTCCCTCCAGCGATTCGTAAAAGTCGATGCCGTCCTCGGCTGGGTCGAAAACTGCGAAGCGGTCGTCGTCAATCACCCTCGTCGGCGGCTGGCGGCCGGTCGCGCCAAGGACCACCGGAGCCAGCGCGGGGTTGTTGGTTGACACGATCTGAATGCGATCGGGCTGCGAGAATTCGGTTATCGACAGATTGTTAGTAGCCGCGCCGCCGGGAATGTATTCGATCACCGGGCCGGTCACCTGGACCTCGTCGCCGACCGAGACCTTCGGGACCTTTTTGGTATAGACGAACATCCCGTCGGACGTGCGCTCATCGCCGTCTCCGGTTGGGTCTTGGAAATAGAAGCCATTGCGAGCGACAGCCGTTACAATGCCCCGCACCACGACCTGTTCGCCCTCGTGTGGCGAAGTGTGGCCAGCCCCCTGAAGTTCGCAGATTCTGAGCACCGGGGGAGACGTGCTATGGGCGATGCTTGGATTCGAAGGAAGTGGGCTAGACGCACGGGTATTTTCCGCGCTTGGGGTATTGGTGACCGTTGCCGCGTCTGTGCCGAAAACCTGTTCGGCATTTACGGCACCAAAGCTAGATTGGGTTGGTTTGCTCCAGAAAAAATCACCCGACGCGGTGCCGGTGCCCTTTAGTTGCAGGGAAAATTCCCCTGGCGTGGAGCCGGATTCGGCAACCCTGATGTCGGTGCTGGTCATGCCGTCGGCGGGTCCACCTGCCGCCGTGAAGGTCCCTTCGTAACTGAGGAACTGGACGACCTTGCCGTTGGCGACTAGGGCGATCCCATCGGGGGCACCGTTCTGGATGCGCTTTGCCAAGCTGAAGGCGATCGCTCCGAACCCGTTGGCCTGATCTGGTATGATTCCGCTCAAAGGCTCGGTGTGGTATAAGGTGCCATTCCTCCCATTGTAGAGCGCAAGTACCCAGCCGGAAAGATCGGTCTTAGCTGGCCCGGCGACCTCGATGGCTTCGCCGGTATCTTTGCCGATGTTGTCGTAGTGAATTTCGTTGATGAATGCAGTTTGCCCCAGCAACGGCCCGGCCCCAATCGAGAGCAGCGAGGCGCAAAAAGCTAATCGGCGAAGCCAGCCGAGTTGGGGCTTGACGAGTGTGGCGAACATGGTCAACCCTCTTCGTTGGCGGCAGGCAGGGGCTTGGTCAGCCGCGTGCCCGACGCAACAGCATTGACAATTCGGCGTGGCTCTGGACGCGGAAGTCGGCTTCGGCCGTCCAGAGGTCCTGACCAGCAGCGTCGTAGTAGAGGGTAGCGACCCCGGCGCGGCGACCGGCTTCGAGATCGTAGCGGAAGTCGCCGACCATCACGGCGGTTGCCGGCGCAGCACCCCAAGCGGCGAGCAGCTTGCGGATGCCATCGGGGTCGGGCTGCGAGAATTTGGTAGCCGCGCCGCTGGGGCGGAGCTAAGGATAGTGACTTACTGATTTTACGCAGCTTATGTCATGCCTGCGAAAGCAGGTATCCAGATTACCCCTTGGCGGTTCGGCCTTCGGTGAGCTTAGTCGAACCGCCGGAAGTTGGATTCCCGCATGTAATGGTTTAATATCGAGGATATCCGTCTGACCCACCCGCTCCGCTTGCACCTATTGGTGGGTCTGCTGGCTTGAACTCGTCTGTGGGCACTCCGTGGGCACTGCTAGTGGGTTCCCATCCTCCTTTGCACATCCCGCAACAAAATTTACAGGCTGAGCAGATCAATTTGCCGTATTTACATCGTTTTGATTCACCTAAAACCAAGGGATTCTTACCACAAGCAGATCCATCCTCTTCTAACCGTCCACCACAATAGGCGATTAGTGTTGTCCATAAGTTCTCATTGAGGTCGGATTTACCTTCTAAAATATTAAAACTTTTCAATCTAAACCTACAGAATTCGCGAATCAATGACTTTTCAGCAGTCCATAAAGTTCCGAGTGCCTCGATAAGTGAATCTATGGTTTTCAGAGGATCATAAATACCTAAAGGGTTATTACGTTCTTCTTTTTTATAAAAAAGGAATTTTCTATATTTGTCTGGCTTGAAATCAGAAATTGTTTCGGAAGAATCAGCCATACCGAGAAAATGAGTTAATATCGTAAGAAATAGAAAAGGTAGTGAAAGTCCGTGTTTTTCTATCCGATTACGTAGCTGGTTAAGGAAATTTCGCTCCCATGAGTCTAAAGAGTCTAAAGAGTCTAAAGCCTCATTGTCTAAAATTTCCTCTATATCGGCCGCGATGCCTACTGGAATCAGATCGAACTTGAGTACAATCCCTTTTAACGAGGCGAGGTTGGTAAAATCTTTTAGTTCCTCTCGTGCTTTATTTTGTTCTGTGTAAACATATTCGGGATAGTCAAAAACCCATGGAGGAAGAAAATTTTTGTTCGCAGAATTTGGCCCTACAAAATCAACCAAGTTTTTAAACTCGCTCTTCAATATCGATTGCTTTTCTAGGTCAGTTTCTCCAAGAAATATAATTTTGGCGTCTTCAGGACGTTCTTCTAGTAGATAAAGCGGCCATAGGTAAGGAGAAAGAACGCCAGAAATTGTCACATTTTGGTTTGTTCTACTGCGCTTGAATTGTGGAATACAGTGTTCGGTATATCTATCTTTACTTTTCTGAGATCGACGAGAATTCTTGACATCAACAGGAAGCCCTTCAACGTCTAAGTCATATTCCCGCCAATCGGATTTTTTATTTTTTTCAATCTGTGTAATCGAAACATCTTTTACCTCTTTTCCGTAGTTTTGATAAAAATCCCTAGCTATTTTTTCTGCCGACCTTGCGGAGAGTAAACGGCCTGCTTCCCACTTAGCCTTGCTGTCAGTTTTTATCAACTCTATTAATGAGCTTCTATCGAGATTATTCAGGAGCGTACACCATTCTCCTACAAGCTGTATGTCGTACTCATCCAGTTGTGGAAGTGGAAAGTGCGCTCTTACATTGGGATTAGGATTCATAGCCTTTTCAGACAAACCGGAGAACCGCTTTATGTCTGTTAATTTTTGATAACGTGTTTCTAACTCTTTCTCGACTTCTCTAGGAAGTGTCAAGCGAGTGAAAATCATCGAGAAATAGTAGTCGATCGTTTCAAACTTAAAATTTATTGACCCCAGCCTTTCCGCAAACTGAACTTCGACACAGATGCCATCCTTAATGATGCCATCCTTAATTTTTCTAATTTTAACAACAGTACCCGGTCCATGACGATAATGTGTTATTTGCCGACCAACTACTGAGTTCCATATCTCTAAGCAAGATCCTGCGTACTTAGTGAAGTATTCTATCTGTTTTTGTTGAATTGTTTGGCTCATAGTTCTATATCCTCCGTGGACCATTCATTTTGACTCACACCAAATCATCACGTCTTATTTAACTCATCCTGGACACCAGCGCAAGCAGCTCGACGTGGCTTTGGACGCGGAAGTCGGCAGTCCAGAGGTCCTGACCAGCAGCGTCGTAGTAGAGGGTAGCGACCCCGGCGCGGCGACCGGCTTCGAGATCGTAGCGGAAGTCGCCGACCATCACGGCGGTTGCCGGCGCAGCACCCCAAGCGGCAAGCAGTTTGTGGATGCCATCGGGATCGGGCTTGGGGGCGGCCTCGTCGCGGCCTAAGACGTGGGCGGGCTCAAAGAATTCGGCGAGGTCGCAGATGGCGAGCGTCTGCAACGCATTGGCGTGGTTGTTGCGAGTGAGGATGCCGAGCCGGGCACCGCGTTGGGCCAGTGAGGTCAGCAGCGCGTGGACGCCGGGTAGGGGCTGGGCGCGAAGCGCGTACTCGCGTTCGAGGGCGGCAAGGCGGCATCTGAGTACAGCCGCTTCGGCGGCGGGGCGGGCGTCAATTTCTTCGAGCATGTCCTTGCCCAAAGGCAGGCCCAACTTCTGGCGCATAGCATCAAATTCAATGGCACTATCGGCGAGGGTGTTATCGAGATCGAAAATCCAGTGGGTGAAGTTCACGAGCACGTTCTTTATTTAGAGCAGCTATCTGCTAGGTTTTCTCTCCACAGCCAAAACGAAAAGTCAGACTTGGCGCTCGGCAAAAGGGGTCCAGCTACGGCCGGGCTTGTGGACGGGGGTCAGTTCGTAGCGGGTGCGGATTTCCTTGAATTCGGCGATGTCGGTGACTTCGCGTTCCGGGTTTTTCGCGTCTTTGATGACAAAGTCGCCTTCGGTAGGTAAGCAGGCCATGGTGACCGGGTCGCGTTCCGGGCTGAAGTCTTTGGGGTCTTCGTCAATGTTATTCGGAACGACGGCGTCTTGGTAGCGGAGATCGACGCTCCAGCGGACGATGTCGGTGTTGTTCTCGAAGGAGGCGTGCGGGGTGAGATTGGTCATAAAGAGCACCGAGCCGGCGCGCATTGGGCAGGCCACAGGCTCGGGGGCTGGCAAGTCTTCGCGGGCGATTTCGAGATACCCGCCTTGCCCGCCGGTGTAGTGGCGATAGACGCCGCTGCGGTGCGCTTGGGGGATGACGTATAGGCAGCCGTTTTCAATGGTGGCATCGACGAGGGGAATCCAGCAGGTCACGATCAAGCTCCCGTCGCAGTGGGGCATGAAATAACCCGAGTCTTGGTGCCAAGGCACGGCGCCGCGCGAGTAGCCGGGTGCCTTGGGGCGGATGCGGTACACGGACGAGCCAATGATGTTTGGGCCGACGAGGCTTTCGATGCAGGAAACGAGCGGCGAATGGCGCAAAAAGCCGAGAATAGCCTGTTCTTTGAAGCCGCCGCCACCGCGCCCCATGATCGCTTGGGTCACGCGCTCGCCGACTGCGACGTTGGCTTTGAAAAGGGAGCCGAGCCGAGTTTCAAAAGGTTCGGCGGCAAAGGTCTCTGCGCCGAGTAGCCCTTCTTTTTGCAAGGCGGCACATGTCTGGTCAATGACGGCGGTGAGGCCGTCTTTGAGGGGTTGCAGATCGGCTTGAGAGTAGGGGTCTTCTTTGACTACGTAGCCGAGGTCGTGAAACTGTTGGCGTTCGGCAGTGGTTAGGCCCATAACATGCTCCGGGTGAAGGTCGTCAAAGGGTATTCCCTCTGTTCGCTCTAGTCAATGGCGTCCCGGAGCAGTATTTTTCTCGCGGCCTCATTCTCAGATGCGAACAGAAGTGCCGCTGCGCTGTCGAGGCGTATGGCCGCCCGCCCGTCCGCCGTTGCTTGCTGGCGAAGCTGGTATAGCGCGATGGGTAGCCGCAGATCTTCCGGGCTGTACGGAAAGGTCTTGCCGGCTTGCTTTTTGCGGTAGCTCTGTAGCGCTTCGAGATAGCGATAGCCGAATTCTGCCGTCGGCTCGATTATGGTGCCCTCGCCGTAATCATTCCAAGTGACGACCTGGATCAGGGACGCGCGCTCCCCGGCGCGTTCTAGCGTCTCCGCGAAAACCGCGCCCTCTTGATCGCCTAAGTACCCGTAGCTTTCGCGCACACCGGCTTCCTCGTAGATGTCGTGGAAGCCGGGAAACGCCGTGCCGACGCCGGCCTGCTCGTAGAGCTGGCTTAGGTATGCGCGCCAAGCGGCGGGAGGCACGACGCGGCCGTCGCGTACTGGAGGCCAGCCAAATACCCCGTCGGCACCTTCCTGAAGTGAGTTTAGGGTGTAGAAGTACGGAGGTTGCGGCAGGCCCGAAAATAGCTCTTTCCACTCTGCCCCTTTGAAATACTGCGGGCCGAATACGAGGAGCAGGGGGCGGCCCGCGATCTTGGCGTACTCGTCGGCGACAAACCAGTGGTCCTGCATCCAGCGCAAGACCTCTTGGCCGTGGCTGAGGGCTTGGCTTGCGCTGAGAACTCCATTGTTGACGAGGTGCTTTACCGATTGGTCTTCGTAACATATTGCGAAGCTCAATCCGGCCTTTTTGATGTACGCGATTAGGTGGTTTGTGTTGCGGTGGATAGCGGCGTAATCGCGGTGATCTTTGATGCCGTACCAGTCGATGAGCGCCCCGTCGATGCCCGCGAATTTCATAAGCAATACATGACATTCCAATGCGCGTGGGTCGTTTGAATCGTACGGCCCGATCAATGGGTAGTAATGAGAGGCTATTTCGCGGCGGCCATCGTCGGCGATTGTATCGGGATCAAAGTGATTCATGGTCCAGTGCCAACCCCACTCGCCGCTGACCGGTTTTGATGCATACCAGGGCATGTAGTGGACCATTATTTGGGGACTTGTCGCGGACAGCGGCTGAATGCCCGGGTTGACGAGGCTTTCGACGCAGGAGCACAGGGACGCACAGCAGAGGACGATGAGCGGGAGGCGTTTCATTAGTTCAAGGGTTAGAAAATAGCGTCTAGTCCTCGCTGGGCAGCACGACGACAGCATGTACCAACTTGGTCTTCTCGTCGCCTTGGGCGAGATGCACCACCAGTTTTTTGCGACCGTTGTGCTCGCCGGCCGAGAGGTCGGCTTCGAGGCGATAGGTCTGGTCGTCTATTCGTTGCAACGGCAATTCCTCGGGACCGCCCAGCGCAGCTAAGTTGGCCGTTAGCTGTGCTGGCTCTGCGCCTGCTACCTGTCGCTGGAGGCGAATCGTCGAACGCAAAGGCAGCGTTGCGCCGGTGAGCAAGGTGTCGGGCGGAGGGTTCTCCCACGTGCCCTGGAGGGGGCTGGCTTCAATGCGGAAGATGGCTTGGGTGATTTCGTCGCTGGTCAAATAGAGGCGTCCGGCCTGGTCAGTAGCCAGCCCAACAGGCTTACCCCACACGTTGCTGGGGTTAAAAGAGAAAAAACCGGAGATCATACCCCAGCCCTCGTTGGAATCGAGCCGGAAGCCGGTGAGAAAATCGGCGACGCGGGCGTTGGACCCATCTGGCTCGGCAAAGAGCGCCATGACCTTGTAGCCCGGATCGTTGCCCAAGACGCCCGCGCGGAAGGCGACAAACGCGGCGTGTTGGTACTGGGGAGGAAACTGATCGCGTTTGTAGAAATGCAGCGCCATGGGTGTCAAGTGGGCGGGAACGAGGACGGCTGGAGACTCCATGTTGGCAACCAACAGCGAGTCGGCGCGAGTCAGCGGGAAGATTGACCGTCGGTATGAGCGAATGGAGAAATCGGTCCAGACTTGGTCGGCGTAGGCAAATGGCCAGCCATAGAAGCCGCCGTCGCGGAGGGGGGTGATCCACTCCGGTGGCCGATCCCGACCCTCGCGGTCGTGCCCAGTGTTGGCCCCCCACAGCTCGCCGGTGACCGGGTGCAAGTCGAGGCCGATGGCATTGCGTAGCCCAGAGGCAAAGACCCGCCGACCGCTGCCGTCGGTGTTCATCTGTATGATCGCGGAGCGTTCCGGGTCGTCTTCGCGGCAGATGTCGCAACCCGCGCCAATGTGGAAGTAGATTTTGTCATTGGACTCGTCAAAAACCAACGTGTGGGTCACGTGTTCATAGGCAAGACCCATAAAGCCGGGCACTTGGGCGAAGACGGTGCGCGCCTCGTAAAAGCCGTCCGCGTCTTGGTCTTCGAGGCGATAGATGGCATCGTCGTCGGCGACGAAGAGGGCTCCTTGGTAGAAGGCAATGCTGTGAGGCCAATTAAGATCGTCGGCCGCTTTGTACACGGTGTCGGCGCGGCCATCTCCGTCTTTGTCGGGCAAGGCCAACACCGTGCCTTGGCGGCCAGAGACCGGGCTCCATGTATTATTCCTCCGAGGCTTCATGTTCGCTACGTGTAGGACGCCTTGGTCGTCCCACGCCATAAAGCGGGCTTTATCTACTTGGTCGGAAAAAAGTTTGACCTTAAAGCCGGGCGGGAGGTTGAGGGTGCGATCGGGGAGCCCTTCAACAGGGGTTGGTTCGAGGTGGAGGTCAATCTTGGGCGTTAAGCGGATCTGACCGGGAGAGTCCTCGGCGTGGAGCGTGGCGAGATACTCGTCGAGCCCTTCGCGCGAGCCGTTCCGGCGCTCGTACAGCGCGGCTAGGGCCGCCTCGCAGGGGTTGGGCCTCCAGGTTCGGACCGCGAGGCCGGCGATGTAGGCGTCCGCCGCCTTGTCGAGCCAAGTGCGGGCCGCCTCGACGGCATCCCGAGCCTCGGCCTCGGTCGCCATCTGCTCGAACACTTGGCCTAAGTGATAGTGAGCATGGGTGTTTGTCTGCGAAAACTCCAGTGCTCGCTCAAGCTCTTTGCGGCCTTCCTCGATACGACCCGCTTTGTAGCAAGCCCACCCGAGGGCATCGTAGATGAGGCCCAAGTAGTAGTTCAGCCGAGCCTCCCCCCACGCGTCCTCTTCGGCCCTATCGTCGGCCCTATCGAGCATGGCTTGTATGACGCCCCGAGCGATTTCGGCCGCCTCCTCGGCGTACGGCGTGTGGTCGGCCATCAAGATAAGGGCACTGTACGTTAGGTGCGGGTTGAGGAGCCGCTCGTACCGGACCAAGTCGCGCACCATCTCGGCGAGTTCCTCGGCCGGAACCGGGTTCATGGTGCTTAGGGCGCTGAAGATCGCTCGGTACGCCGGCGTGCGGAAGCTATCGTCGTAGAGGGGTTTTTCGAGGAACCGATAGGCCGCGTCGCAGATGAGGCGAAGCTGGTCTTGGTACTCCGGCGCGTCCTTGCGGTGGTCCAACTCGGACTGTAATCGTTGGTACTCCCGTTGGAACTTCTCTCGGTGGATCCGCGACGCATGTCGGCTCGCGGGAGCCCGCGCCAGCAGCTTTGCCTCGAACGCCGCCGCCTGCTCTTCGTCCTCGAGTATGTCCCTATAAGTCGTGGTGAGCAGGGCGAGGCCGCGTACGGTCTCCGGCACGGCCTTCCGATACGCGGTGATGCTGGCCTCAATGGCGGTGCGTCGCTGCGCGGCGGGGAGCTGATCCGTCTCGTTGAGAATCTGCCAATGCCAATAGCGCACATCCGCAGAGCCCGGGGCGAGGCGAACGGCCTCTTCAATCAGCGGGAGCGCCTCCTTAGGCTTATTAGCCTGGTAGAGTTGCTCCGCGGCGCGAAGGTAGCCGCTGACGTGGTCGGGCCAACGCGCTCGAAGCAGGGCCAAGGTAGCCCGGCTCGTATCCGCATAGGCGGGATCTTCCAGCATGTACTGGGCCATGTACTCGAGTTCCGCGCGGGCATGGAGGACCTCAGGATGCTGGCGGGTCGCCGCATCCACTGAGTCCAGAAATGCCATCCCCGCTTCCGCGTTTCTGAACCTGAGCGCCTGAAGGTACGTCGCGGCAAACTCCGGCCGAGGCTGCCGCATATAGGCGCGTAGGCTGGACTCGGCCGCCTCGGAATACTCCCTGTCCGCCAGCAACGCAAGTGCTTGCGCGTAGAGCCCCCACGGGTTGTCCGGCTCCCGTTCCAAGATCGCGTCGGCTTGCTCCTCAATCTCTCTACGCCCGTACAACTGCCCGTGTAGCTGACGCGCGTAGAGTGCCCGCAGCTCGGCGTCCTCCGGCGCGCGGCTCGTCCATTCTTGGCCGAGTACGGCTCCCGCCTCGAACGTCCACAGCCGATTGTGCGCGCGCAGTTCTGCTTTCGCCGCTTTTAGTTCTTGGGGCGAGTCGTGTTGCTCGGTTCCGCTCGAAGTGCAGACGCTCAACATCAATCCGATGAGACTGCCGATCAAAGACTTCATAAGGCAAACACCTTTAGAAAGGGTCTTGAGACGGCTCTTCCCAGAGACGATGCGTGAGTAGGCTGGACAGACATGGCAACTCCGGTGTCTGGCTGCCCTGAAACGGCTGGCCAAGAGCCACCGTCGCTCGCTCCAGGGAGAGCTGCATACAATACTGGAGCGGGCCGCTCGCACCGCTCCGCCCGAACAGCCAGAGGCGATGTCGTGGATCACGGTGGAGACCGGCCGAGCCACATCGACATGGTCTCGAAACGAGATATACGATGACGACGGCAGGTGAGATCCTGTTCGCCGACACCAACTATGAGGTAGCTTTTGGTCGTTTCAACCCGTACTTGCGCATGCGATAGCGCAGCTTTTCCGGGCCTATGCCCAACAGCCGAGCCGCCCCCCGCGGTCCATAGACCCGCCAGTTCGTGGCTTGGAGGGCCGCCAAAATTTGTCGCTTTTCGGCTTCAGGTAATGTCATCATGAGCATAACCAAATCCTTTCGGCGAAGCGTCGTTAAGACAATCTCGAAAAACGCTTGATGCCAAGCGTTCTAAGAGCTGAAGGCGATGCCTTATGACTTGCGTATGTGTACTCCGGTGACTCTATATAAAACTAAACAGAAAGCCGTGTGGTATATCCACTCCGAGGACTAGCTCTACGAGCTGCCATTGTTGCTGTTCGTCGTCCCAGACCATGCGAAAAAAGAACGGGGTCCACCCGGGTATCGGAGCAGTAGAGAATACCACCGGCTCTTGTACGACGAAGCCGACTTCGGCAAAAACCAAGTTTTCCCCCTCTGCTAGATGCTTGATTATGGCTTGTTGGTTGCTCAAGTCAGCCGTCCAATGGCCTGTTGGCAGCCCTTCTTGGCTCTCAATAGAAGAGAGATAGACCTCGTACCTCTTCTGCATCTCGAAGATCCGGAACGCGCTATCGTGGAACGACACCTTCTCGATGTAGTAGTCGCGTTCATCTTGGTGCAGCAGGTACTTATGCCCTTCTCGAAAGATATCGAAGAGAAGCGGTGCTTTTTCTTGTGCAATTTTTTTAACTTTTAGGAATGCAAAGAGGTCATCCTCGACTTCCTCTAAAGCTTTGGAGAAAGACCGTCCTATTTCTTTATCCCATTGGTCTTGCAAATTCTCTAGCAGAAAGAAGTGTTTGTCGCTCTCCAATCGCGCACTTTTTTCTATACCCCGCGTGTAAAACGCCGCTGCCAAACTGTCGTTGCCCGCTGCGGAGAACGCGACCAGAAAGTCGTAGAGCCAGTTGTGCAAGGCCGCCTTCTGCGCTGCATTTGCCGTCAGTTCCCCTGCAAAGGGGATAGCTGTAATAGCTTGGCGTAGCGAGTCGCTGGCTTCCGCTGTGAGCAAACTTTGGCTGTGGCTGTATTCATTCTGAGGCACTCGTCGTTTGCACTGCGCTATAAGGGTGCTGGAGCAACCGAGTGCTTCGACTTTGACCGAGCAACGGCTGCTACTTATGCCGGAGCTAGTAGAGCATTGGGCACTTGCGTTTTGTGCTTGGAAAACAGTGCTCAATCCTACTAGGACGAGCCCATGAAGTGAAAGCAGTAGGACCTTTGACATGTGCCCCTAAGTACACGACAGTAATCTAAGTTGTGGTACAGCCCCGATTTAGGTTTATTTGTAATCGCCGAAGATTGCATCTAAATCCTAAACACAGGAGCTGTACCGTGCTTATTCATACGCTAAAGAAAGCCCTCACGCAAGGGTCGGTATCCCTCACGCGCCATCGTATCGACCTGATCAGTCGGTTGGTGTGTGCGCTGATTCAAGTGCGTTCGGTCAATATGAAAAAACTCGCGTGTAGCCTATCGGGGATGGCCCAGATTGAAAGTCACTATCGCCGTCTCCAGCGTTTTTTCAGTAGCACTGTCTCACCGTCGGTGTTTACGCAGTTGATTGTATCCAAGGTCGTTCGCCCCGGCCAACAACCGCTCTTAGCTATGGATCGCACCCATTGGCGATTGGGTCGCACCGATCTGAATGTGTTGTGTGTCGGCTTAGTCTATCAGGGGGTCTCGATTCCGTTGGTATATCAGTCGTTGCAAAAGCCAGGCAACTCCAACACCTCAGAGCGCAAGTGCCTCCTGACGAAGGTATTGGCCTACCTCGATCCCCGCGTATGCTGTTTAGTCGCCGACCGCGAGTTTATCGGTCGAGCGTGGTTTGCCTTTTTGCTGGAGCAGCAGGTCGATTTTGTCATCCGCCTGCGCGGCAATACGTCGCTTACGCTCGACGACGGTCGGCGACGGTATGGGGCTACTTTTAATGAACGGATGCCGAGAGGTACGACCCGATTCTACCCACAGACCACCCTCTATGACGGCTTGACCCTGAATTTGGTGTGTCACCGCCCCATCCGCGGCGAGCGCATCCTACTCATCACCAACCGAACTGACCTCAAGCAGGTGCTGGCCGTCTATGGACAACGCTGGGCTATTGAAACGACGTTTGCTTGTTTGAAATCGAGAGGATTTAACCTCGAAGACACCCATTTGACCCACCCCCAACGCTTGCACCTACTGCTGGGACTGCTGGCATGGACGCTGCTATGGGCGCTGTTGGTAGGACGGCGGTTGCATCAGAGAAAACCCATCCCCATAAAAAAACACGGACGACGAGCCATAAGCCTGTTTCGAAAAGGATTAGACCAACTCACACAGATCATACACCAAGCACGAGACCAACCTAAACGCAACCGACAACATCAACACATTTTACTGTCGTGTACTTAGCATGTGCCCTTTCTCCTTCTTTAGAGAGGTACTACCTCAATTGCGGAGCAATACTTTCTAGCAGATTACTTCGCAACGTCCGAAAAGCCACACGCACACCGAGAATAACCCGAATGTATAGACCCAAGCCGGGCAGCGCACGGTCTAGGCTCTCTGTGGGCGTCTCTTTTTGCTCCATAAAGCGCGGCATGTCATGTAAATTTACTTGCTCGGTTCCATCGTTGAACCATGTCCGCTCCCTACTCGATTTTGACCATCTTGCGGATGCGCGTGTGGTCGCCCATCTGCAACCGATACAAATAGACCCCGGCGGCGACGGATTGCCCCTGCGCGTCCCGACCATCCCAACCCAGCCGGTGCTCACCCGCCGACAACGGCCCCGCCCACACTTGGCGCACCGGCTGCCCCAGAATGTTGTAGATGGTTAAATCCACCGCCTCGGCTTCGGCAGGCACGGATACAGGGATGGTCGTAGCCGGATTGAATGGGTTGGGATAGTTAGCCCCGAGGGCAACGGTTGAGGGGGTGGTCGTCGTCTCGGCCGCGATAGCGGTGGCTGGAACGCCTTGGTTGAGGAAGACGAAGGCCCCGCCCGGACCGCCTTCCACACTCCTTCCTAGCACCACCAGATCGGTCGCCCCATCGCCGTTGACATCGCCGGCGAGCACTTGGCTGCCCGTGCCCGGCAGCGGATAGCGCCCTTCGACGACGGGCACCCCATCGCGCTGGCTGACCAGTACCACCAGCGCCGGACCGGTCGCCGGATTGACATCAACCACGGCCAAGTCCAAAAGGCCATCGCCGTTGAAGTCACTGGCAAGGACCCCACCATCAAAATACGGATCTGGCAGAAGCACCTGCGGACCGAGCAGGTCGTGGCGTTCCACCCCGCCCGAAGCATCCACCCGCCACAGGGCCAAACCGTGGTAGGTGGTGGCAACATTAAAGTCGAAGTATAAATCCCGATCGAGGGTCCCGATTAACTCTATCGCCCCATCCCCATTTAGGTCGGTGAGCAGCTGCAGATCACAGGGATTGACCTCGGCGTCAAAAAACAGCGGCGGCGGCTGGGTGGCCGCCCACGGCTGGGTCAAGCGCATGCGCCAAGACCCCAACGAGCAGCGTCGGTTCCACAACACGCGCACGGCCTCGCCCAACGGTTGCCCCACCAGCACGGAAGGAGAGAGTGCTTCCTCGCTGTCGAGGGTGAACCGATCGCTGCGGACAAACCCGTCGGTGCCATCGTTGAGCCACATAATCACCTGCGACCGTACTAGTTCATTTTCATTCCGTAGGGTGTCGTACTCCCTGACCAACAGGTCCACATCGCCGTCGCCGTCGCCATCGGCTAGGCCTTTGAAATAGACGTCGGCTAGCTGGAGGATGGTTTCAAAGCCCTTCTCGCCTCGGTTGAGCCACAATTCGAGGGTCCGATTATCTTCCATAAAGGCCAGATCGAGCAGCCCATCCCCGTCGAAATCGCCCCCCGCAATCCCCATGAGGGACTCGCCTTCTCGGAGTACCTTTCGGGTGGGAACCAAGCCGCCCAACCCGTCGCTGGACGCTATGGTCCAGCCCGAATGGCCCGTCATCTCAACCGTCTCTTGGGTTACCCAGACGACCGTCCAGTACGTCCAAACCACCACCAGATCGGCCTCCCCATCGCCGTTGACATCGCCCAAAACACCTTGCGAGAATACGGAACCGACCCCCTTGCCCAGAGCAGAAAAACGCGGTTCGGCGAACAACGCCCCGGGCGCTCCGGCCCCGGTGCTCTCCCGGGGCTGCAATTCCCCCAGTAGCAGCTCTTCGGCTCCCGTCAGTTGAATCCAGTCCACTTCGACAAAGGCCGGATGATCGGCCGGGCCCTGTGGGTCGCGGTTTAACACTAGGTCTAGTTGCAAGTGGAAGAGGGTGTCCTGCCACGTGATCGCGGTATCCGACCGAATGGTCGCGATCGGCTCTTGTCGTCTTGCTTCCACCCCGGCTTCCAAGGCGCGTATATCTATCGTGATGTTTTCCCATTCGATGGGATAGAGTTGAAGACGGCCCGTATAAAACCCCGACCTGCTGTCCACGCCGCGGGTGCCTGCTTCCTGCTTGCGGCGTCTGGACTCGACGTTGGACCAGTGCATCAGGAGGTTCCCCCAAGTGGGGCGATCGTGGATGATGCGCAGCCGTAGGGTGATCCGGTCGAACAGCGCCGAGTCTTCCCCAATCAGCGGCGAGAGCAAGCGAATGGCCGGTTGGCCCCCGCCCGGCACCGGTGCGATGCGCCAGACGCCGTCTTCGACTTCGCTGTACACCGCGGTGGTAGCCGCCCCTGCTCCGTCAGTGCCTAAGTAGCTCTCTTGGGCGGTCCAGCCCCCAGTGGTGCCCTCGTCAAAATCCCACGTTAAGGCCAAGACGCCAAGCGGAGCGGCCAACGACCAAATGGTGAAGAGTACGTAGCGCATAGTTCACCTCCAGAGTGGGGAATGGATGTAGGAGTCGGTCTAACACCCTTCTATTCGAGCGATGCAGTAGAACAGAAGCCAATAAGCCGCTCGAGCCTATGGGTATCCCGTGGCAGGAATCGGCCGGCGTCTGTTCGGCGGTGCCGAACACTACCGCCAGTCCCGCCACCACGCTACCCAGCCAGCCGAGGGCCAAGCCCTGGCGCGGCTCGACGTGGCCGCTGGTTGACGTGGCGAACTCCACCAGCGGTGCCAGCAGCGTCGCCTCGAAAACAAACGTCCGTTCCAAGTTCATGCGTCTATTCGATTTTGACCATCTTGCGGATGCGCGTCTGGTCGCCCATCTGCAACCGATACAAATAGACTCCAGCGGCGACGGGTTGGCCTTGCGCGTCTTGGCCATCCCAAGCCAGCCGGTGGTCGCCCGCCGCCAACGAACCGTTCCACACGTGGTACACTGGCTGCCCCAAGACATTGTAGATGGTTAAGTCCACCTCGTCGGCTCCGGCGGGCAGTGCCAAGGGGATGGTCGTGGCTGGATTGAACGGGTTGGGATAGTTGGCCCCGAGGACAAAGGTGGACGGTGTGGTCGCCGCCTCGGCCGCGATGGCGGTGGCCATACTGGGGCCACATGTAGAAGTCAGATAAACACATCCCGGATTTTGCCCCGAGCTATCGGCCGGCGTCCTAGAATAGTGGAAGTAATGCTCCCACCAATACTCGGCGGGTTTATGGTCTCGCCACTTGCATGGAAGCGTCGTTTTGTGCGATCCATGGCTTTCCCCCGCGATCCCAAAGCAGGGATCGGCCTGAGTCTGGCTGGCGGCGCCGAACATCACCGCCAGCCCCGCCACCACGTTGCCCAGCCACCTCAACGCCAACCCCTGATGCGGCCCTACGTGTCCTGACGACATGGCGAGGGCCTTAAAAACAAACGTTAAAGACTGCATAATTCATTCCTCCTCAAAGAGACAGGAAAAGGACCAGCAAACCGTATGTGTTGGCGCAACTTATTCAGCATATCCGCTCTCTATTCGATTTTGACCATCTTGCGGATGCGCGTCTGATCGCCCACCTGCAACCGATACAAATAGACTCCAGCGGCGACGGGTTGGCCTTGCGCGTCTTGGCCATCCCAAGTTAGTCGATGGTCGCCCGCCGCCAACGAACCGTTCCACACGTGGTACACTGGCTGCCCCAAGACGTTGTAGATGGTTAAGCCCACCTCGTCGGCTCCGGCGGGCAGTGCCAAGGGGATGGTCGTGGCTGGATTGAACGGGTTGGGATAGTTGGCCCCGAGGACAAAGGTGGACGGTGTGGTCGCCGTCCCGGCCGCGATGGCTGTGGCCATACTGGGGGCACATGTAGAACCCAGATAAGCACATCCCGGAGTTCCAGGATGGTGAAAATAATGATCCTGCCGAGAGCTATCGGCAGGCGTCTCAGAATAGTCGGAAGAATGATCCTGCCAATAATCGGCATCGCATGGAAGCGTCGTCGTATGCGATCCTCTGCTTCCCTCTGCGATCCCAAAGCAGGTATCGGCCGGCGTCCGGTCGGCGGTCCCCAACACCACCGCCAGCCCCGCCACGACGCTGCCTAGCCAGCCGAGGGCCAAGCCTTGGCGCGGCTCTACATGCCCGCTTGACGACGTAGCGAGGGCCTGAAAAACAAACGTTAAAGACTGCATAATTCATTCCTCCTTAAAAGGGCGGAAAAAGGACCTGCAAATCGTCCTTGCGGATGCGATAGCGCAGCTTCTCCGGGCCTATGTCCCCGCGGTCTGTAAATCCGCCAGTGAGCCAACCCCTCGTCGCGCTGGAGTCGCTCCTCGATCGCAACGCCTTTTTTGAGGACGGCTTCGGCTTCGGCCAAACGCTGCTGTCCGAGATAGACCAACCCCAAGCCCTGATAGTGGCCGGAAATGCCCGGCAGATCGCCGAGTTCTGTGCAAACGTTCAAGCCCTGCTGGAAGTGGGCCTCAGCCTCCTCCGGTTTGTTTTGCTGGAGTGCCAACTGTCCCAAGTTGCCGCATTCTTCAGCCCAATAGGCCCTATTCCCCGACGCTGCGTGGAGTTGCTGAGCGCGGACGTGCAACTCTTGGGCCTCTGCGATTTTTCCTTGGAGTTGGGCGATAAAGCCTCTATTGCTATAGTTGACGGCCAGACGCTCGTTATCGCGGCGTTGGCTATTTATCGCAAAGGCTGCATTGAGATACTCAACCGCCTCGTCCATCCGCCCCATGACCTGATACATAAGCCCTAAGCCACTACACGCATCGGCTTCTATGTCATGCGCCTGCAACGGCCGTGCTTTCGCAAAGGCTCTTTGGTACAGTGCTTCGGCCTTGTCGAGTTCTCCTTGTTCCTTGTAATAGCGACCCAAAAGGAGACAAGCCTTCGCTTGGGTGCGTACATCGCGATTTTGTTCGACCCGTATATGCTGTATCTCTACGTCGCATTCGGGAATTAACGGAATGATTTCCATATCTCGCAGTGCCCTCCTCAGTTATAGTATCACGGCACAACATCTCTCAGTCCGCAGCGACTAATTGTTGAGTCAATGATCCCTCGCGCGTCAACGCATACACCAAGAAATTGACGCCCAAGTTATATACCATTGGCTCCTCGGCACTGGCCCGAAACGGACTATCGCCAAAAAAGCTAGGATCAAATATCTCTGCTTCCTCCTTGGCGATTCCCGCCCAGAAATCGGCGTAGTTGCGCATCGAATACACGCCCACCAACTGATCCCCGACGACGATGCCCTCCAAATAGTCAGGAGTTAGCGACACTCCTGCTCCACCATAGCGCATATCGCGCATCCCACGCGGAAGGCTCCTCACATCGTAGAAGCAATGATAGATCGGATGGGTCATCGCTAGGCGTCTAAATTGCCAGTCCTTCCACTCTTGATAACCCGCCGCCTGCAAGCTGGCGCGAATGAGGGAACGCACCGCGGGAATGTCCAATTCGTCGTCGCTGTAGTCGCGCTGCAATAGGCTGACAATATCCGCAAACAGGAAGCCACCCGAAGTCAAATACGCCCCGAGATTAGCCGTCTCCGCCTCGGTGAACTCAAAATGCCCACTCGCCGTCAGGAGGACGAAGGGCACCTGCAATAGCTGTGGGTCGTCCAGTGCCACCGCGTCGAGCACTTCGGCGTGAACCTGCGTAGTGGCGACCATTTTGTCGGCCAACCCTTGCAGCATCCGGTTTTCTACCATTTGGCGCGTCTGCAAAAGTCGGCGCGATGTTTCCGACTCAGCCCGTTCGATGGACGGGCTATACACATTGGACATATAGAGAAAGCCTTTGAGTTGACGCCGGTCTTGGGGATTGACGACCACCATTGCCCGGTGCTGGCCGGTGTCCATCGCCTGCACATCCATCAGTTCCAAGGCCAAGTCGATCTCGTCTGCGCCCTGCCGCGTCCCTTCCAACGCCCCCGCCTGTAGGGACGGACCAATGTGCCGAGCGGGGAAATCCGGCACCGGCAGCACCAGCCGATCCGGCAGCGCCGCCGTCGGCAGCCGGAGTGCCGCCGACTTGAACATCGGCAGGGGGCGCGTCGCCGAGGGGGCGGGTCGCACCGCAGCGACTGGGGTGGCTTGCAGGGCTGGGCGGCGCACCAAGGGGCGTTGGCGGGGCCGTTGGCGGCGGGTGAGGGTGCGCTGCGGCGGGCGCTTTTTGGTAAACTTCACCATGATCGGCGGTTGGACGGGAAAGTGGGTGACCCGCTCGCGGTGCGTGATGCCGAAGATCACCAGCAGATGCAAGGCCAGCGACAACGCCAAGCCGCTTTGCAGCTTTCTATTTCTTAGGAACGGGACTTTCCACGGTCGTCTCATTGTCTTATGCCTTTCTCTTGTCGGCAGCAACCCACGCCCCCCATTCCAATCGTTCCATGCTGACCTTGGGGACGCTCAAATGCTGCAAGCGGGTCGCTGTGTCCGTTCCCTATTCGAGTTTGACCATCTTGCGGATGTGTGCGTGGTCGCCTACGTGTAGCCGCACCAAATAGACCCCGGCCGCGACGGATTGCCCCTGCGCGTCCCGACCATCCCAAGTTAGCCGGTGTTCGCCCGCCGCCAGCGACCCCGCCCCCACTCGGCGCACCGGCTGCCCCAAGACATTGTAGATGGTTAAGTCCACCTCGTCGGCTTGGGCGGGCAGCACCAAGGGGATGGTCGTGGCCGGATTGAACGGGTTGGGATAGTTGGCTCCAAGGGCAAAGGCCATAGGCGTGGTCGTCGTCTCCGCCGCGATAGCAGTGGCTGGAACGCCTTGGTTGAGGAATACGAAGGCCCCGCCATCGCCGCGGCTACTCCGCCCCAGCACCACCAGATCGGTCGCCCCATCGCCGTTGACATCGCCCGCGAGCAGGCTGCGGCCGATACTCGGTAGGGGGTAGTGTCCTTCGACGACGGGCAGGCCATCGCGCTGGCTGACCAAGACGATCAGGGCCGGATTCATCGCTAGGTTGGTATTGATCACGGCCAAGTCCAAAAGGCCATCGCCGGTCAGGTCGCTGGCCACGACCCCACCTTCATACGCAAACGGCACGAGCACCTGCGGACCGAGCAGGTCGTGGCGTTCCACCCCGCCCGAGGCGTCCACCCGCCACAGGGCCAAACCGTGATAGGTGTTGCCTCTAGAAAAGCCTGGGAACAGATTCCGCTCGGGCGTCCCGACCAACTCAACCGCTCCATCCCCATCCAGATCGGCGAGCAGGTGCATGTCGCAGGATTTGACTTCGGTCCCGGTCTCAAAAAACAGCGGTGGCTCCTCGTTCTCCGCCCATGGCTGGGTCAGACGCCAAGGCCCCACCGGCTTCCAGCAGGGTCGGTTCCACAACACGCGCACGGCCTCGCCCACCGGTTGCCCTGCCAGCATTGAAAGAGGGAGTTCACTATCCAGCTCTTCTTCGATGTCGAGGGCGAACCGATTGCTGTGGGCAAACCCGCCCGTGCCGTCGTTGATCCACATAGTCAAGTTAGACCACTGGTCGTCGCGGTCCTCTACCACCAACAGGTCCACATCGCCATCGCCATCGCCATCGGCTAGACCTTTGAAATAGACGTCGGATAGCTGGAGGATGGTTTCAAATCCATCCTCGCCCCGGTTACGCCACAATTCGATAGTTCGACCGTTGCTAAAGGCCAGATCGAGAAGCCCATCCCCGTCGAAATCGCCCCCCGCAATTGTCGGATAAGCCCGGTTTGGGAGGCGGACCTCTTGGGTGGAGACCAAGCTCCCCAAGCCATCGCTGGTCGCTATGGCCCAGCCGCTGCTCATCCCAGTTGCCCATTTCACGATCAGATCGGCATCGGCATCGCCATCCACATCGCCCAAAGTACCGTGCGATGTTGGGGCACCGATATTTGGGCCTAGCACAGAAAAACGCGGTTCCGCGAACAACGTCCCAGGTAACCCGGCCTCCACGGCGACCGCCCGGGGCTGCAACTCCCCCAGCAGCAACTCTTCGGCGCCCGTCAGTTGAATCCAATCTACTTCGACAAAGGTCGGACGATCGGCCGGGCTTAAGCTGGATTCTTGGATGTCGTGTAGTTCCAATAAGTCTAGGTCTAGGAAGAAGTGGAAGAGGGTGTCCTGCCAAACGATCTCCCAGTTGATCTCTTCTGCTGGGGCCGCTTCCAAGTCCCGTATATCTATGGTGATGTTTTCCCATGCGGTGGAATAAACTTGAGGACGGCTCATAAAAAACCCCAACCCTACGCTGGGGTCTTCCTTCTTGAGGCGTCTGTACTCGACATTGGACCACGACATTTCGAGGACCCCCTCGGTGGGGTGATCGTGGATGATGCGTAGCCGTAAGGTGACCCAGTCGAACAGGTCAGAGTCTTCCCCAATCAGCGGCGAGTTCAAGCGAATGGCTGGTTTTAGCCCGTGCGGCACCGGCGCAATGCGCCAGACGCCGTCTTCGACTTCGCTGTACACCGTGGTGGTACCACGGAGAGAGCCGTAGGCGCTCTCTTGGGCTGCCCATCCCCAAGTCGTGCCCTCGTCAAAATCCCACGTTAAAGCGAAGGCTTTAGGTGGAGCCACCACCAATCCAATCGCAACGAGCAAGCCGCGCATAACGAACCTCCAGATAGTGATCGCTTCGGGTCGTCTCATTGTCTTATGTCCTTTTCTTTTTGGCCGGGCTATCCATTCAATCGTCCGTTTTTACTTGGTTGGATAGGATGTATGTAGGATAGAATAGAGTTGAGCAGGGCTTCCATATCCGTTTCGCCTCAGGGTAGATGAATTTTGCTTACTGTGACTATCGCAAATTTCTTGCCAACAATGCATGTCAGTCGCAAAAAAATCCTTTAGGATTACCTAAAGGATTGAAAAACAAGGCGTTGGATAGCGAGAAATACCTCTCTACGAGGCCGGCATTAGGCGTCGTCGCAAGTTGATCTGCGCTTTTCCGTGCAAGAGTCGTTCAAATTTCCGTTCGAGTGAACGACTCTTGCACGACTCTTGCACGACTTTCACAGGGTAGCCGTAGCCCCTCTAGTCGGCAATTTTCGCATAGGCTCTTACCGCGACGACTTCCCGGGTCGTTGCAACCCGTGCTTGCGCATGCGATAGCGCAGCTTTTCCGCGCTTATGCCCAACAGTCGAGCCGCCCCCCGCGGTCCATAGACCCGCCAGTTCGTGGTTTGGAGCGCCGCCAAAATTTGCCGCTTTTCGGCTTCGTCTTTAGCATCCTCGTCGAAGATTTGCCACTTTTCGGCTTCATCCTTAGCATCCTCGTCGAAGCCTTGTTCAACAGGTAAGGTCGCTGGCCGCGGCAC
Source organism: uncultured Latescibacterota bacterium (assembly GCA_958295495.1). Taxonomy (GTDB): domain Bacteria; phylum Latescibacterota; class UBA2968; order UBA8231; family UBA8231. Next base: position 1,756,522 of record OY282352.1, on the reverse strand, counting down.
GAGGGCAGCCTCCAGCGGTACATCCTCCGCCTGAATGACATCCCCGTTGCTCAGCGCCACCGCCTGCTGTATCAGATGCTCCAATTCACGCACATTCCCCGGCCAAGCATATCCCTGCAAGTGCGCGATTGCCTCGTCGCTTAGGATCGGCACCGGCCGCCCCAGTTTTTGGGCACACTGGCTCGCAAAGTGCGCCGCTAAGAGCGGGATATCCTCCCGACGCTCCCGCAGGGGCGGCACTACTGCTGAGAGTACGCTCAGCCGATAGAACAGATCCTCCCGGAACTCTTTCGCCTGAATGGCCTCTTCCATCACCTTGTTGGTCGCAGCAACGATCCGCACATCTATCGGGATGAGCTTCTCGCCGCCGACGCGCGTCAGGTGCCCCTCCTCTAAGATGTGGAGCAAGGTCCGTTGGGACTCGAAGGGCAAATCGCCCACCTCGTCGAGGAACAAGGTGCCGCCATTAGCCCGTTCGAAGTAGCCGATTTTTTGGGCATGCGCGCTGGTAAAGGCCCCCTTCTCGTGGCCGAACAGTTCGTTTTCTACCAGCCCGGCGGACAGGCCCCCGCAATTGACAGATATAAAGGGGTTAGTTCGGCGCGAGCTAAGGTTGTGAAGAAGCCGCGCCAACACCCCCTTGCCCACTCCGGTCTCGCCCAGCACCAGCACCGTCATATCCGTCTTAGCCATTGAGCCAATTTTAGCGAGAAGCTGTGCCATGGCCGGACTCTGGCTGAGAAAACCCTGATGCGAGACCCGCAGCATTTCCTCTAAGCGCCGGAGGTGGGTGGGGACCACTCGCACCTCTAGGCGGGCTACGTCCGACATCAAGCCATCCCGATCTACGGTCCGCACCTCAAAGTGGAACAGGCCGGCCGGCACGTCTTGGTACGTCGTCCTATTGGCGGGCGTGAACGCGCTCCACTCTTCTGCCGGGCCGTGGCCGACGAGCCGGTGGCTGTAGCGCATCTGCCCGGCCCCGCTCCTGAAACTGATGCCTTGGAAGTGGAACTTAATCTCGGGTGTGGTATCTGGGCAGGCCACGGCTTGGGGTTCGTCCCAAGTCCGCCCGGCCACGACTTGGCGGAGTAGGATGCGAGGTGGCGTCTCCCCGGGCTGATAAGCAATGAGACCAGCCCGCGTCCCGAACCACAGCCGGCCTTGGCTATCGCGCACAATGGCCTCGACGATATTTTCCAACGCTCCCTGTCCCAGTCGGATGCTCTGGAAGGTTTGGCCGTCGTACTTCAGGACGCCCCCGCCGCTGGTCCCAATCCACATACCGCCTTGCGGATCGTTCACCAGAGCCGAGATACCATTGACGGACAGCGTCCCCTGATCCACCGTAAACCGGCGGACCTCCTCGGAAGCGTGGTCTAGGGCGAACAGGCCGTGGTTCTCGGTCCCTACCCAGAGTAAGCCTTGGTACTCGCACAAAGCCCTCACATCCGCGATGTTTTCCACGCCGGTTATATTGGGCGTGTGGAAATGGCCGTCCTTATAATAGCAGAGGGCTGACTTTTTCCTACTGAGGCCGATCCAGAGGGGACCTGCTCCATTCTGCAGTACGACGGCGCAATCGTGGGGCAACCGCTCCTCGAGTTCTATAAAACGGTCTTCTTCAATCCGCCCCAATCGCCCCGCGGACGTGCAGACGCTTAGGCCCCCTGCTTGGTCTTCCCATAACCCCGTGATTTCTTCAGTGTGGGTCGTCCCGGCCACCTCAAGCCCTTGGGCCTCTCCACCGGTCGCCTTGAATATCTGTCCTTCGGGTCCTCCGCTCCAGACCTGCCCCTGTCGATCTACCACCAGAGTTGAGACCGTCCGCCTTGGATCCATCGGGCGAATCTGGTCGTCTTCGCGGCAGGCTAGGCCCCCCATCGTACCGATCCATAGCCGACCTTCGCGGTCTTCGCCCAGACACTGGACCTCGCAGTCGGGCAGGCCATCGGCTTGGGTATATAGCTGGACGCTGACCGGATCGCAAAAAACCAGCCCGCCGCCCCAAAGCCCCAACCAGATATTCCCCTCGCGGTCCTCGTACGTCAGCCGCGTATCCGAAAAGTGGCTATCCGGCAACCGGGTGGAGAATGGATGCCAAGCCTGTCCGTCGTACACCAGTACGCCCCGGCGGGTCATCCACAGCAAGCCTCTATCATCCACTCGCACATGCCGCGTACCGTGCGGTACGACCTCCGCCCCCTCGGCGTGGTCGTCCACCTCGATGAGTTCGAGTTGGTTGCTGTCTGGATCATAGCAGCCTATAACGGGTTCGGGGCCAGTGTAGCAAAAGGCGATCCAAAGAGGGCCGGAGGTGCCTTGGGCAAATTTCCAAGGCCACTGCATCGCGCCGTTTCCCGTGCCGGAGTCCCCACTCAGGGGCCGACCCTCTAGGCTGAGAACCCCTCGCTCCCGCGTCGCCAACCACGTCGTACCGGCCGCGTCGGTCGCCATGTCGTACACCGCTCCTAGCGGCTGACCCGCAATTTCTGTCACGCGCTCTACGCACTGGCCATCAGCGAACCGGCCTATCCCGGCACCGGTCAGCATCCGCATTGAGCCATCGGCTTGGGGTTGCAGACTCAGAATCTCGTTGGACGGCAGTCCGTGCTCGGTGGTGTACACCTGAAACCCCTGCCCGTCATATACGGCCAGCCCGCCGCCCAGCGTACCGAAAAGCAGTCGCCCGTCTTGGTCCTCGGCAATCGCCATTACCATGAGACGGGGCATTCCGTCCGACAAGCCAAAGGTATCGAAGTGCGCTCCGTCGAACCGGCTCACGCCGCCATCGGCCGTGGCGATCCAGAGAAGACCGCGGCGGTCTTGGTAGATGTCTTCCACGTGCATCCCGGCCAGTCCGTCGAAGACCGTGTAGTGCTGTCCAAGGATGTGATTAAATGCCTTCTTCCCGTTCGGGGCGGCATGGTTCATAGCTCACATATCCTCTCTCTATGGTTGTTTTCCCAATTCCCTCACGGCGTCGGGGCGTCTGCCCGCAGCAATCCTTCGGCCTTTAGCTCGGCCCACAACTCCGTTGGTATTGCCCACTTAAACCACTGTGCATTGGTGTCGATGTGCTCCGGTATGAGTGCGCCGGGGATGATGGCCGAGACGAGGGGATGCCCGAGCGGGAACTGCATGGCCGCGGCGGGCAAGGGCACGTCGTGCCGCTGGCAGACGGCTTGGATGCGACGGGTCTTTTCGAGGATTTCGGGCGGGGCTGTGTCATAGGCGTAACGAGCGCCTTCAACCGGGCCGGAGGCGAGGATGCCGGAAGCGAAAACCGCGCCGATGACGATGCGCACGTCGCGCTCCTCGCAGAGGAGGAACTCCTCGTCGAGGGAGTCTTGGTCCAAGAGCGTATAGGGCATGGCGACGATGCAGAAGTCCAGATCCACCCCGTCGAGCAGGCGCGGCATGGCCCCCATGCGGTTGAGACCCGCGCCGACGGCCTTGATCAGCCCTTGGGAGCGCAGCTCGTCGAGGGCGCGCCAGCCGCTGGTGATTAGGTGGTTGAGGTGGGCGGAGAAGCGCTGCTCGCTGTCGTGGAAGAAGCTGTCGAGGTCGTGGATCAACAGCAGGTCAATGGAGTTGAGGCCCAGCCGCTGCAAGCTGTCTTCCCACGAGCGCATGATGCCGTCGTACCCGTAGTCGAAGCGGAAGTCGAAGGGCAGGCCGCCAATCCAGAAGCCCTTCTTAAAAGAATCGAGGTCGCGGGTGGCGGTGAGCACCCGGCCGACCTTGGTCGAGAGCACGAAGTCGCCGCGCTCCTGCTGGCGGAGAAAGTGGCCGAGGCGGTGCTCGCTTTTGCCGTAGCCGTAGAACGGGGCGGTGTCGTAATAGCGGATGCCAGCGTCCCAAGCCGCTTGCAGGGTGGCTTGGGCTTGGGTTTCGCTGACCGGATCGAAAAGCTCGCCTAAAGGGGCACCGCCAAAGCCGAGTGTGCTTAGCTCGACGCTGGTGCGCAAAGAGCGCGTGGGGATGGTGGACATGAGGTTTCCTTTCGTTTGCAGGTGCTGTCGTTATGCGTTTGCTCCGACCATTTGGCATGGCTTCGCCGACTAGAAGCGGCCGTGATGCGATTTGGCTGGTGCTTGGTACTCTACTTTGAGGTGGGGCGTTTCGAGCCGCTTGTGGCCCTCCACCTTGGAGGTCAGGCAGCTTTCGAGTGCGCCGCTGACGATTAGGGTGCGCTCGGCGGGAAAAGGGGCGCGGCCGGTCTCGATCATTTCCCATATTTTGGCCACCAGACAGGCCGAGTACGTGACGTTGGGCGTCGGCGGCAAGAAGAACTGGGTCGAGATGGGGTCAGCCTCGCCAGCGAGCTTGCAGGCGAAGCAGTAGTCGCGGACGGCGCCGTTGAGCATCAAGAGGGTCGTCTTGAGGCCGTCGTTGTGCTCGATGAAGTACGCGGCCGGCTCTTTGACGAGCCGGGGCAACTCGCCGTTGCCCAGCAAGTCTTGGGTGCGGCCGTCCTCGTCGGTTTTGCCGCAAGGGGAGTCGCTGCGCGAGAGGGCGGATTCGAGCAATTCCAGCGAATAGCGCCCTTTCTCGCCCGCTTTCCACACGTCGTCTCCTTCGATCAATTGCACGGATTTGACGCCGGTCTCGCCGCCGGAGCGGCGCTCAATCATGCACTGCATGGCCTCTAGCGCGTGGTAGTCCATCGGGTCGGAGCCGCCACAGCCAACCATTAGTGCCGCTTCGAGCTGGCAGCCCAAAGGCAGCTCGACATCGGGCAGACGCCAAGTGACCGGCAGCGAGGAACCGGCGAGGATCGGGAAGCCGAGCCGGTGACCGTCGGCGACCATTTCCCGGGCCTTGTCGAAGCTGTAGGAAAGGTGCTTGTCGTTGTAGATGGGCGCGGTGCGGCCGTCTTCTTCAAAGACCTCGACGCATTCTTTGAAGAACTCGTAGCGCGGGTACAGAACCTGTCCTTTGTCGTTTTTGGGGTACTCGCCGTGCTCGCCGATGATCAGTACCGCGTCGCAAGCCAGTTCGTCGCCGCCGCAGCGCAGGGCCTCGGCAATGGTAGGGTACACTGCAAAGCCGAATTCGCGTGCCCGGTCTTGGCTTTGATCGCCTTCGGGTTGCTGATCGACGTAGAGCGAGACGATTTTGCAGTCGGGGCGGTGCCAGCGGCCGCCGTAGGGATAGCCAACTAAGAAGCGGTCGGCAAAGTGCTGGGCGTGCGAGAGGTAGCGATAGATGGTAGCGATGACGGCGATGCGTTTGGTGGCCATGAGAAAGGAAGGCTCCGGGGAAAGAGGTGAGGGGGTTCGGTGGTTGTGAAACGGTGGGGGCTTGCCCTTATAGCGATCTGCTGAGGAACAGCAGGGGCATCCTAGGTTCTCCAGAAGGTAGATTCTGCGGTGGCCTGATAGGCGATGTTTAGATGGGGCGTCTCGACTGGGGTCTGATCTTGGTGGAGGCTATCGACGCCGGCGATGACCAAGCCCGAAGTGAGCAGGGTGCGTTCAACCGGATAGGTGGCTTTGCCGGTCAGGAACATAAGCTCGATGTTGTTGACCAGCGGGCTGAAGAAATTGGCGAGCGTAGTGCGGGCTGGGGGCATGGGCAAGTACATCTGAGTCGAGAACGGCTCGTCCCGTCCCTTGAGCCGAGCGGCAAAGTTGAAATCTTGGACTAGCCCGTTCATAAGGATCATGGTCGAGCGGAGGCCGTCGGCGTGTTCGTACTGGTAGGCAACGGGGCTTTCGGCTAGGTGCTTGAGTTCGTCGATGGTGGGGAAAGGGTTGTTGAACCCCGGTCTTGCCGGAGTGAGGGTGTGGCTGCGGCAGAGGCAGGCTTCAAAGAGCGCGGGCGACCACGCGCCCGCGGCATGGGCTTGCCAGAAGGCATCGTCGCGGTAGGCCCGGAGCCTTATGACGCCCGTCTCGCCGCCCTTTCTGCGCTCGACCATGCACTGCAAGGTCTCCAGCCCGTGGAAGTCATAGCTATCGACGCCGCCATAGCAGACGCAGACCGCTTCTTCGACCTCGGCACCAAGGGGCATGTCGAGCGAGGGAGTGCGCGAGGTAACGGGCAACGAGGAGCCGGCCATAAAGGCGAAATCGAGTTCGCGTGAGACATCGTACATCTCTTGGCACCAGTCCCAGTTCCAAGAAAGATGCTTGTCGTTGAACACAGGTGCGCTCCTGCCGGTCGTGCGATAGACCGAGGCGATCTGTTTGAAAAGCTCGTAGCGCGGGTAGAGGTGCTGGCCCTTTTCGTTGTGCCCATAGGTGCCGTGCTCGCCGATGAGTAGGACGCCATCGACGGCCAAGTCTGCGCCGCCCAAGGTGAGGGCGTCGGCGACGGTGGGGTAGATCGTTAGCTGCGGAAAGCGGGTCGTCCGCTCCCCGCTCAGATCGCCTTCGGGACGCTGATCCACGTACAGCGAGACCAGTTCCATGGGCGGGTGGTGGTGCCGGCCATTCCAGCCGTAGCCTTCGAGGAAGCGGTCGCAGATGTGCTGGGCGTGGGAGTACTTGCGGTATTCGGTGACGATGCCGGCGATTTGGGGGCGGTCGGCCATGAGATTGGTCCCTCGACAGGGGGTGGTGGGTACGATCAGGCCCGTGCGAGTGCGGTCAGATCAAACGGATTGGACCACGCCTTGTGGCCTCGGCTGTCGATGACCTCGAAGCGCACCCAGCGCACATTGGCCCTGAGTGCGAAGGTCGCGGTCTCGAAGAGGGAGCCGTGCTGATGGTACTCGGCACCGAAGAGATCGGACACCGCCGCGATGCGCTGCGCTGGCGAGCAGGACACCGTGGCTTCGACCTGTGTGCGCTCGTCGCCTTCGCGGTCGGTGCGACGAAGCTGGATGTCGTGGATTGCCGGGCCGGTGCTGCCGTACGACGCGCCCGCGACTAGGGCGGCAACGATTGCGTCGGCGGTGCGCTCTTTGACGCGGACGTAGGTCCAGCCCTGGTACGTGTCGCGCTGGTCGGCTTCGAGGGCGTGCGAATCGTCGTTGGCCAGCGCGGGATAGAGACGATCCTCTAGCTCCATCCAGTCGTCCCAATGCACGCTCGACTCGCCGCGTCCGGCGCAGCGACAGGTGGTGTTGAAGACCTCGATACCGGCGAACCCAGTGAGCGGCAGTGCGTCGCGCAGGATATTGACCGAACTCCAATGGGGATGGGCCAGCCAGACCGCACCGCCTTGGCGTCGGACCTCATTGATGACGTGCTGGGGCGGCATCTTCTCGGCGTCTATGTCCTCGTGGATATGGAGACAGACGAAATGGTGCCGCTGGCCGCCGAAGGGGTTGTCCGGGTGCAGTTCGGCCCCTTGAATGAGCACGAAGTCGCTGGGGGCCTGCACGGTATCGATAAAGGTGATTTTGTGGTGATCGGACAGACAGAGGAAGTCGTAGCCTTGGCCGACGTAGCCGTCGAGTCGCTCTTGGGGCGCGGCTTTGCCGTCGGAATTGGTGGTGTGCGAGTGGAGATTGCCCTTGAGCCAGGTGTAGCCATCGTCCGTGCTGAGGGAAAACGGGTTGGTCAGTGCGCCCTTAGGTGCGATATCAGACATTTTGATCCTTTCTCTAGGTGCAGAGTTTAGCGTGGATTGCCAGCGTTGAACGGCATAGTATGTATAATGAGGGTGCTCAGCAAGGCCGAACACCGCGCCCTCCCCGTCAAAGCCCAGACTATGGACCAGATCGACGAGCAGCGGGTCAACCGCGCATGCCGCGCTATACAACCTCGTCGTTCCGCGGCAAGCACATTGAGGACAAGGGTGCGATTAATCTGGGGTTCCGCTTGCTCTTTGACGGGGAGGCGGGTCGGTCGCGGTAAACCTTTGTTTTATCGCCGCCTCAATCCCACCTGCGAGATCAGCATCCCCGCCAACATCAGCCCACACCCGACCAGCCCGCGCAAGGGCATGTCCTCGTTTAGCAAAAGCCACCCCCCCAACGCGGCGAAAACCGTCTCCAGACTGAGGATGATGGCCGCGTGGCTGGGGGCCGCCCGCCGCTGAGCCACCACCTGCAAGGTATAGGCGACGCCCACCGACAGTACGCCCCCGTAAAACACGGGTACGGCCGCATCGACGAGCGGTTTCAGGGCGATAGGCTCGGTGCCGATGGCGAGGGCCGCGCTGAGGAGCGAGCAGACGAGGAATTGCAAAAAAGCCAGCATGGCCCAATCGAGCTGGCGCGAAAGGCTGCCGATGACCAGCACGTGCCCGGCCCAAAAGAACGCGCTTGCGAGCACGAGCGCGTCGCCGCGGGCAATGGCCAGTGGCGGCTCCACGCTCAGCAGGTACAGGCCGGCGGTCGCCACCAGAGTGCCGGTCCAGGTGCTGCGGCGACTGCGATACCGTAGCAACAAGGCGAGGATCGGCACCAGAATTACGTATAGCCCAGTGATGAATCCGGCCTTGCCGGCTGTAGTGTAGCAGATGCCGACCTGTTGCAGGGAAGCGGCGGCAAAGAGGAAAAGCCCGGCGAGCAGGCCGCCCGGGGCGGCGCGACGGATGCGGGATGCAAGGGGTGTGGCGGCGGTTCGCAGGACAAAGGGCAAAAGCGGCAAGCAGCCGAGGGCAAAGCGCACGCCATTGAAGAAGAAGGGGCCGATGTGCTCCATGCCGACGCGCTGGGCAACGAAGGCGAAGCCCCAGATCAGGGCCGTGAGCAGGAGCAGGAGATCGGCGCGAACTTGGGCGGAGTGCGCCGCGGTGACAGCGCTCATCTTAACACCTGAAGGGCAAGGGCCGGCCCGCGTATTTTTGCGCCAGCGCGTAGATCAAGAGGTTGGCCGAACTGTAAGCTGCGGTTGCGGCCATCGGCGTTGAGGTTGCCCCAGAACCAGCTAATGTTGAGGTCGCTGAAGATAACGGCGATCCGGCCCACAGGTCACGCGCCGAGCTTGTTGACCACTTGGATGAGGGCCTGCATAAAGCCCACGCAATGGGCGCGCCCTCTGTGTCCCCAAGGCGAGTCATCGACAATATGGGGCACGTGATCGGTGATCATAAAGCCGTCGAAACCGACCGCTTTGAGCGTTTGGACGACCTCGAAAGTATCGACTTGACCGCAGTCGATGAAGGTCTCGTGGAAGTCCTCCACCGGCCCGATGACGTCGCGGAAGTGGATGTAGATGATTTTCTTTTGGCCGCCAAAGTGGCGCACGGCGCGGATGACGTTGCCGTGGCCGCCCATCTCCGACCAGCACCCCATGCAGAAGTCGAGGCCGTGATGCGGGCTGTCGAAGGTGTCCATGTTGCGCTTGAAGTCGTCGAAAGAACTACATATCCGCGCTATGCCACCGAGGGTCGTGCCGGTGGGTGGGTCGTCCGGGTGTAGGGCTAGGCGCACATCAGCTTCCTCGGCTACGGGCAGGATGCGCTCCAAATACCAGCAGTAGTTTTCCCACATCTCGTCGTGGGTGAAGACGCGGCCGTGGGTCAGTTGGTCCGGGTCGTGCTCGGCGAGGGCAAAGCGAGTAGCGCGGGCACCGCCGCGCAAGGTCGCTGGCTCGGGCGTGCGCCAGACGCTGTTGGGAATCCAGTGGTAGCCCAAAATTGGGATGCCGGCCCGGCCCATATTCCGCACGGTGGCGATCATCTGCTGGAGCTGTTCTTGGCGGCCGGTTTGGCCGAGCATGATCTCGTCGTAAAACGATGTGGGGACGTTTTCGAGGGCCATCAGCCGCAGCTCGGCGTCGTCGGCCCGCTTTTTGAGGGCGGCCAAGTCGTCGTATTCCCATTGCTTGTCGCCAGGGAGCTTGGGGGTATTCATCAGGAAATCGTCGCAGCCCATCTGCTTGATAAAGGCGAGCTTTTCAGCGGTGAGTTCGTTGAACTGGCCCAGACCCACGCGCATTTGCAGGGACATAAGTAGCCTCCAAAGATAAGGGATTGAAGAGCGGAAAATTTGCCGAAGCCGCTGGAGCGGGTCAAGCGCGGCTGCCGAAGCCGGCCCCGGTGCGGACGTGTACCTCTAGGCCGGCCGCAGAGTCGGCGACTAGATCGCTGTCAAAGGCAATCGCCCCCGGCTCGAAGAGCAGCACGACGGTGGAGCCGCCGAACTGGAAAAAGCCCTTTTCTTGGCCGCGCTCACAAGGCCCTATCGAGTACGTCTGGACGACGCTGGCGACATTGATAGCACCGACCTCGATGTAGGCAATCCTGCCGAAGGCGGGCGTCGCCAGCTCGCAAACGGAGCGCCGGTTGCGGTGGAAAACATCGGGTACGCGGGCGAGGGCGATCGGGTTGACCGAGTGGTAGGTGCCGTCGATCCACTGCGTCGGACCCGCTTGGCCGTCGGCTGGGAAGTGGAAGCGGTGATAGTCGTAGGGGGCGAGGCGCACGACGAGGGCGGCACCGCCGTGGTATGGGGTGGGGTCAATTGCTGCGGCTAGGAGCTCGCGGGCTGCGAGTTGGCGGCTTTTGACCGGCAACACGTCGTCGGCTGCGAGTTGCGGATAGACGAGGACCTTGCCATCGGCTGGGCAACAGAGGCGCCCGGGCTCGGGGTCGCAGGGTCTGGCTCCGGGCTTGAGGCGGCGAGTAAAGAAGTGGTTGAAGCTGGAGTACTGGCTGAGGGGATGTTCGATTTCGTCGAGGTCAATGCGGTAGCGCTCGACAAAAGGGCGGATTTGACGCCGAGTCCAAGGGCTTTGCTGCCACCAGCCGTAGAGGCGAGAGCAAAGGGGCCGGTTGAGCACGGCGCGAAAAACGAGATGCCCCGTGCTCGTGCCGTAGAGCCAGCGGAGGAGCGACTGCCCTGGAACGCGCTCGACGACGATAGCCCCGGTTTGGCGGTCGCGGTAGCGGGTTGGCGGGGGGGCCGTGGTTCGACGGAAAATCATGGGGGAAAACGCGCGAGGTGAGAAGTGAGAAGAACCGATCTCAAAATTAAGCTGGACAAAGGCGCGAAGCATCGAGCTTTTTCGCTCATACCGAGTAACCAATCGTCGAAACCCTCGCGGACGCGGGGGCCGCCGATAGTGCGCTCAATGATGTAGCTCGTTCAAACAGGGGTCAGCTCGCCCGTGCATAATTCGTCAATAACGCGCCCTAATTCTTCTTGCATCCGTTGATCCAAACGTTTGACCATTTTGGCGAACTTGCGGCTCGGGGTTGCGAACGCGGTAATTTGCAATGATCGTGGGGGCATGGCCTATAGGTTCTCCAGTGCGGCTATAAACTCTGCGCCGCTGGTGCATTGGCCTTTGGTGCGCGGCGCGAGCAACCCGTCGTTGACCATGATGAGCCAGCGCAACTCTTGTAACTGCGCGGTGAGCTCTTCAAATAACTCGTCCAAGCGTTTCAAAGCGGCAAAGACCTCCGCTCCGTGTGCTTGGGTGCCCCCGGTCCGTTGCAAGGCGTTTCGGATCGCGCGCAATTCTTCCCGTTCCCCGCGGAAATATGCCTCGCTTTTCTCCAACTCAGGTACCGCGATGTCGTCCGGATCTATTTCTCGACCCGGCTGAAAATTCTCGACCTCTTTCTGGAGATCCTGAAAGTGAGAACTGAACACCGCGACTATAGCGTCATGCCGTTTGCTAAAGCTGTCGGCCAATACCCTTATGGCATGTTTCGTGGGATTCACAGGCGGGTTTGCGAACCAGTCCCGGCGCAACACTTCCGGCTGTTCCATAGGTCGTGCCCACCAGCGAAAGGCCCCGGCGACATTGCGGACTGTTTCGCCGCTAAATTCAGCCTTCTGTTGCGCCGTCATGTCAAGCTCCTTTCGGTGATTGCTCGGTCCCAACCGACACACAGCTATTTTCCACACCGCCATATACCCTATCGAGCTCTCGCTGGATGTCGAGCGTCAGCCCGATGGCCGTCACCATCCGGCAGTAGGTGCGGATGGCGTCGAGGGTGAGACGGCGGTCTTTGCGGTCTTTCAACCACTTGTCGCAGACTTGGTAGCCGCCAATGCGAGAGTCATAGACCTCAGAGGGAACAGGCCCGAAATACTGCGTTTGGTTGATGTACTGGCGTTGCCCATCAGAGTCATAGCGAAAGCCCTTGGCCTTTGTCCGGGCGACTTGAGCGTCGCCATCGCCCTCAAAGCGGCAGGTCGGCGGGTCAAGTTCTGGCGAGGTGAGCAAATGCAGAGCGACCAACCGCCCGCCGAGTTCGGCGAGTTCGGCGAACGACGCGCTGTCCTTTGTGAACGGAATACGCGGAAAATCGATCCGCAGAAATTCGGCGTATTTCTCGCGGTAGGCAGGCGCGTGCAAGATCGCATACGTGTAGTGGAAAATATCCTCGGGCGATGGCTCTCGGGCATGTGCTTCCTCAAGTGTCTCAACCAGTTTGGGACTCAGATTCGGCTGACGCTCAGACGATTCGCGTTGCGCGAAAAGGTCGTCGCGGTTAGCGGTGGGATAGAGGTAGAGGGGAAAATTCACGTTTCCGCCGCGATAGAACAAGTTAAGATCCCCTATGTTCTGCGAGCAATAGATCAAATTCCATTCGCCAGTACCAACAACCTGACCTTGGCGTCCAACACACAACGCCAGATTCTTCCCGGCCAGCATGTGGCGCATGACTTCGGAACGGGGCCTACAGATGAATCCCCGCGAGTGGCCGGTGTAATAGGTATGGCGCACGTCAAAGGGTCGATACAGGAGCGGAATCACATTCTCGCGCGTCGGGCCGGAATCCCGTAAGTCCTTCTGGGCCAGCGTCACTTTCCACTCTTGCGTATCGTCGCCGAGTTTATATCCCTGCCGAGCTAGTTCCGGGTCCATCTCTGAAAAAGCCCGCACCGTATCCCACGCCTCTTGCTCAGACCAATGGATCGTCAGACGGTCGCGGGCGGTTACAATGCCGACGCTGTTGACCGGGAATACTTCGGAGATAGAAAATACTTCGGGGATAGAGAGGAACCGCCGATACTCAGCTTCGAGCGCGTCGTCGCGGGGCACGAACAGATAGAACGGCGACGCTGGATTTATCGGTTGCCACTTGGTGTTGCCGAGGTCATGGGCGTCCAGCCATTCATACTTGCTCTCCTGCGTCCCGTAGCATTCGGCGTGATGAACGACGGCTTCCGTATGTTGGTCGCCGCGCTTGACGAAAAAGGCAATCGCCACGCCCTGCCGGATGTCGAAGATGTTCTTGTCGGGACTGCCGTCGGGACAAGTCTCCTTTTTTAGCGAATTGCCGTGCAGGTCGAGAATGTAGATGTCGTCAAAGGTCTGCATCAGACTGCGGCGCATCCCGCGAAAGGTGGGGTTGTCGAGGTAGCTGTGGTTGGTGATCATGCCGACGACACCCCGTCCGGCTTGAGCGATCTTCCACTGGGCAAAGCGGAGAAACTTGACGTAGTCGTCTTGCAACCATTTCAGATTTCTCTCCCCCAACGGCTCGCCATCCACTTGCTTGTAATCGTCGATCAAGCCCGTAATCCACGCGCCCGTGTTGCTCGAATGTCCCGAATAGGGCGGATTGCCGAGGATGAGCAAAATCGGCGTCTGCTTCTTGACCACGCCAGCCAAACGGGACTCCTCGGCCAATGCGGACAGGCCGGGCAACCGGCTCTGCTCCAGTTCGTCTGTGTCGAGCGTGTTGGTCAAATAGAACGGTACGCGCTCATCATCGGCGAGGCGGTGGCCGAGTTCCTCCAAGAAAAAGCTCATCTTGAGATGGCCTACTGCATAAGGTGCCATCATCAACTCGAGCGCGTAGAAATTTTTGAGGATATGCCGACGGATGAAGTCCGCCCGTCCGCCGCTACCGTATTTCTCTTTGAACTCGGCGACTGCCTGTTGCGCCGCACGCGCCACAAACGTCATCGTCCCCGCCGCCGGATCGAGTAGCGTTACGCCATCCGAAGCGAGGCCATCGCGCTGGTCAAATTCGGTCTTGAGCAGGCCATGCAGAGAACGCACGATGTACCCAACGACCGGCTCCGGCGTGTAATAAACCCCTCGCCGCTCGCGCTCGTCGGGGTCGTATTGCGCCAAAAAGGTCTCGTAAAAATGCACGATGGGATCTCCACCCTTGCCCTTTCGGTAGTAGTGGTTGAGAATGCCCGGCGCGTCTGCCACGCATAGCACCTCGGCCAGATCATCCACGCACCAAGCGAGTGGGGCGGGCAAGTCGTCGAGCGAGATGTAGCGAAACAGGTCGCGCAAAACGCCGATGGTGTGCGGGATGTTGTCGAAAGCCGCGCGCCGGTTGAAGCCATCGCCGGCCCGGGTGCGGGCGGCGAATAAGCCGTAGGTAATGGTCTGCGCGAACAGATCGGCGAAATCTTCAGGCGTCAGTGAGCCGATGAGATAGGTCTGGAACGCCTCGAAGAAGCCTGTAAGCATACCGGGATTCGCCTGTTCCTGATGGAACTGCTCGCCGATCACATCGCGGAGAAGGCGCGTACGCTTGGCCAGTTCGACAGCGAGGGATTCGGCAGTAAACGTCTGGGGTAGCGCAAAGTCCAAGAAGCGGTCGAGCAAGGCGTAGAGTTCATCTTGGTTTTCGAGCGGTGGCGTGGTCCGCACTGCGTTGAGTACCAGAGGCCGACCCGCCTGTACCGTGTGGATACGCTCGCCGTTCCAGTACAGGCGGAATTCGAGGAAGTTGGTGAGGATAAGATTCGGGAACGTAGCGCGATAACGTTTGAGTTGATCGGAACTTTCGATACTATCCAGCCGCTCTTCGGTCGGCTTCTTGGCCTCGACATAGCCGATGATGCGGTCCGTCCCGTTCCACAAGCGGAAATCTGGGTTGCCGCCCTCGGTGGGTCTGGGAAGCGTGGTGACGTGTACGTCCGTCTTCCCCGTGGCGCGAGCCATTTCCTTCAGCATGTCCGCCAGTGCCGGGTAGAAGCTCTCCTCCCGTGCGTCGCCTTGCCGGGCCACGGCGGCGAGATTTTTCAAATACGTCAAAAAGATGGTTTTCTTGCTCACGTAGCGTTCCTTCCAATACGGTAACTTGACTATACTTTATCACCCTGACAACCAAACAATTGTAGAAACGAGGACAAGCGAGAAGCGAAAGGCAATCTATGGGAGAGATAGACAAAAAGGCCGTCAAAGCGTATTTGCGCGGATTACAAGACGGCATTTGCGCGGCCTTGGAAGCAGAGGACGGGGGCACTTTCCGCGAAGATAGCTGGGAGCGGCCAGAGGGGGGCGGTGGCCGCACGCGGGTGTTGGAGGGGGCGGTGATGGAGCGAGCCGGTGTGAACTTTTCGCATGTGCGAGGAAAGGAACTGCCGCCAGCCGCTACGGCGCGCCGCCCCGAGCTAGCGGGGCGGGCCTTTGAGGCGATGGGCGTCTCGGCGATCGCACATCCGCACAATCCCTACGTGCCCACTTCGCATCTAAATGTGCGGTTTTTTACGGCAGAGAAAGAAGGGGAGGAACCTGTGTGGTGGTTTGGCGGCGGGTTCGACCTGACCCCGTACTACGGCTTTGCGGAGGATGCGGTGCATTGGCATCGGACGGCAAAAGCCGCGTGCGTTCCTTATGGCGAGGTGCTCTATGCGAGGTTTAAGCAGTGGTGCGACGAGTACTTTTTCCTGCCGCACCGCGCCGAACCGAGAGGGGTCGGCGGCCTGTTCTTCGACGACTTCAACGAAGGGGGCTTTGAGCGTTGCTTTGCCTTTGCTCGCAGCGTAGGCAATGGCTATCTAGCCGCGTACCTGCCGATTTTGCAGCGGCGCAAGGGATGGGAATACGGCGCTAGGCAGCGGCAGTTCCAGCTCTACCGCCGGGGCCGTTACGCGGAGTTCAACTTGGTTTGCGACCGGGGAACGCTTTTCGGCCTGCAATCAAAGGGGCGCATCGAATCGGTCTTGGTGTCGCTGCCGCCCTTGGTGCGCTGGGCGTACGATTGGCAGCCAGCGGCAGGGTCGGAGGAGGCGCGGCTCTACGAAGTGTTTCTCAAGCCGCGAGACTGGGCGGCGGGAACAGGCTAGGGCAGCAGATCGGCAACGGGGATGGAGGAGTCGGGACGGGCGAGTGGGGAGACTGCGTTGCTGCGCGTGAGTACTGTGCAGGATTGATAGGTCGCCTTTTTTTGGTCTGGATCCCTATAGATCTCTAGGCAGTGATCTACCAGATTGATGATCCAGTATTCGGGAATACCACTGGCGGCGTACAGCCCCTTCTTGCGGTCTCGATCGTAGCCTAGCGAGGAATCCGAAATCTCGACGACTAGCGAGGCCGTGGTGGGATGGTGGGCTAGGTAATCGCGCGGTCGGCCGCGGACTACGGCGATGTCAGGCTCAGGCTCGGACGATTCCCCCAAGGCAACGGGGACTTGGACGCGCAGGACAAAGCCCGGTGTATATATTGCGCTCAAGGCTTCATTCACTAAGCCGACCGCCGTCGCATGGGCACTGCTTTGTGGTGCCATTTCGAGGATTTCTCCGTTGACCAGCTCGAGCCGATCCTCTGGATGAAAGACGCCGGCGGATACCATTTTTTCGTATTCTTCCCGCGTCCATAGATGAAGTTGTAGGGACGAGGCATTCATAGACCACGCGCTCCGTTTTTTTAGTTAGACATACCGCTTCAGCCGCGCCAATTGGGATTGGGTTGGGGGATTTGGGCTTCCACCTTTTCGCGCCATTCCCGCAGCAGTCTGTGCAGTCTGTCGCGGGTTTGCGGCATTTGCTCGGCTAGGTTGCGTTCCTCGCCGATATCCTCGCGCAGATTGTACAGTTCTAGCCGCCCGTCTTCAAAAAATTCGATCAGCTTGTGGTCGTCAGCGCGCACGGACGAGCCGGGAGTGCCGCCCTGATTACCATAGTGCGGATAGTGCCAGAAGATGGCCTCGCGCTCAATGGATTCGGTGCCGCGCAACAAGGGCGCGATGCTCGTACCGTCGCAGTGCTGCGCCGGGATGGGGTCTAAGCCGGCCAATTCGAGGATCGTCGGGTAGAAGTCGGGGCTGGTCACCGGAACTGGACAGGTGCTGCCGGCTGCGACTCGGCCGGGCCAGCGCACCAGCAAGGGTTCGCGGGTGCCGCCCTCGTACATCCAGCCCTTGCCCTCGGCCAGCGGCGCGTTGCAGGTCGGCGAGCCTTCGGAGGTGGCGAGGCCGCCGTTGTCCGAGGTGAAAAACACGACGGTATTTTCAGCCTCGCCGAGCGCGTCGAGCAAGGCGAAGAGACGCCCCAAGTTTTCGTCGAGGCTTTCGATCATGGCTGCATAGACCGGGTCGGATTGGATGAGCCGCCGTTTGACGCGCTGGTCTCTTTTGTGCTCGCAGGGGAAGTACTCCCCTGCGGCAAAGGCTTCGACTTGGTCCAAGCCGAGGGCGCGGGCTTTGGCTTCGTACTGGGCGACCTTTTCTCGTTTGGCTTGGATCGGCGTGTGGACGGTATAGTACCAGAGGTTCAAAAAGAAGGGCCGCTGGTCCCGGTTGTTCACCAAGTTGAGCACTTGGTCAGTCAGGTAGTCGGTTAGGTACGTGCCATCTGGGACATCGGCGTCGGCAAGCGGGGGGATGGTCCAGGGGCTGAAGTACCCACCCTGCCCCGGCGAGCCTTGGTGGGCGCCGCCAATGTTGACCTCAAAGCCGTGGTCTTCGGGCAGATGCCCGTCGCCGCCTAGGTGCCACTTGCCTAGGTGCCACGTCTGATAGCCGCCCTCGTTGAGGGCGCGGGCCAGCGAGTGTTCTTGCGTCGGCAGTTGCTTGAGATACGGCACATCGACGAGCTGGCCACGCGCCGGGTGGATGTGCCCATGCACATCGATCCAGTCGGTGATGCCGACGGTGGCCGGGTACTTGCCGGTGAGGATGCTGGCGCGGGTCGGCGAGCAGACCGGGCAGGCCGCGTACGCGTCGGTAAAGCGCATGCCCTCGCGGGCGAGGCGGTCGATGTTGGGCGTCTCGTAGAAGGAACTGCCGTAGCAGACGAGGTCCTTCCAGCCCATATCGTCGATGAGAATGAAGACGATGTTGGGTCGCATCATCTGAGGGCCTCTTCGATGGTGCGGTTGAAGTTGGATTAGACTCTAATATAGCAATCCTACATCATTCACAAGATGATCCGCAGTTCAGATCATTCCAGATTGCTATATTGCCACTCGCCTAACTGGGTTCAATGCCCGGTGCATATTCGGCTCATCTTGCCTATCTTTTCATGCCCTTCTAACACAACAGCAGAGAAAGAGACTATGAGCGACCGACCGGCCATCGAAATTTACTCGATCGGCACCGAGCTTTTGAACGGACAGATCCAAGACACCAACTCTTTCTGGATGGCGCAGCAGATCGCGGCACTCGGCGGCTATGTGCGTCGGATCGCGATCCTCGACGACGATATGGACGAGTTGACCGGCGTGCTTAGAGACGCCTGCCAGCGCGGCACCCGGGTGGTGATTACCACCGGGGGGCTTGGGCCGACGCCCGACGACATGACGGTCGAGGCCATTGCCAAGATCATGGAGGTGGGCACGGAAGTCGATGAAACCTTGGTCAAACGCTATATGGAGAGCCGCAGTATTGAAAAGCGCACTGACGTCAGCGAAGGGCTGGTCAAGATGGCGACCAAACCGGAAGGCTCCTTGGCCCACCCCAACCCGGCGGGCGTGGCTCCCTGCGTGGAATCGCAGGTTGGCACGACCACGATTTACAGCCTACCCGGTCCGCCGCGTGAGGTCGAGGCACTGTTCCGCCAGTCGGTAGAGGATGTCCTAGCCGGGATATACGACGATGTGCGGCTCTCGTTGCGGGTCGTGGTCAACCTTCCCGAATCCCAGTGCGGCCCAATCCTGCACAGTGTAATGAGCCAATGTCCCAATACCTATCTCAAGGCCTTCGTCGCGTTGAGCGAGCGCACTGCCGAGGGGCAGCGGCTGCCGGTGGATATTGTCGCTTGGGGCAAGGAGGTCGAGGAGGCGCAGGCCCTGCTCGACAAGGCGTTGGCGGAGTTTAAGGCCGAGGCGTCCGAGAAGGGCAGCGAGGTCGAGATCGGCGGCGAGCAATAAGGGAGCTAAGAAGAGAAAACCAAAAGCGCCCGATGCCGACGAGCCATCGGGCGCTTCTTTGTGTGCATCGTAGAGGTTCTTGGGAGCGGCCTTAGTCCGATGCCTGCCGCGCCGCGTCGAGCGCGTCGTAGCAAAACTGCGCCGTGCTCCAGGCGTCGTACCCGTCTGCGTTCCATATTTGACCGGTGACCTCTGGGCAGAGGTACTGGTCCCAGCCGGCGTCCTGCACGGCCTCGTAGTAGGCCCTCACGTCCAGCTTGCCGCTGCCGGGCAGGAGATAGCGGACCCGTCCTTCCTCGTCGAGATAGCCGTCCTTGATGTGATTGTGGACCGAGTACTGGAGATTCAGGTCAATTGAGTGCTGCAAGTCGATGCCCTCAACCCAGAAATGGCTGTAGTCGAAGTTGAGGCCGAGGTGCGGATGGTTGGTTTGCTGCATGAGCCAAGCGGCCTTTTCCGGCGTCTCAAAGTCGTCGCCGGCATGCGGCTCAATGGCGACGATGACGTCGTATTCGGCGGCCATGTCGGCCACTTCGAGTACTAGCTCGACGATGCGCTTTTTGCCGGTCTCCCAAGCGGGTTTGGGGTGGCCGAGGGTGGTGCTGACGACCATCGGGCGGTCGTCGAGCCGGAGTGCGCGGCTCAGTTCAAAGGTTGCCCTAAACTGCGCTAGTGCGGCTGCGCGTCCCTCGCCTTCGACGCAGGGCGACAGCAGAGCCATTAGTGCCGGCGTCGGGAAGCCGAGCCGGCAGAAGAGGTCGGCGAGCCTTTTGCGTGCGGCCGCGTCCATGTTGGCCGGCTCGGTCGGCCAGCCCGGGGTGACGGCAATTTCCATGCCCTCGTAGCCCATGTCCGCAAGGCGCGGCAGGGCTTCAAAGACATTGAGTTGCTTCATGCCATAGGTGCTGTAGTAGAGTTTCACGGTGTGGCGACCTCCTGTTGGGCGCGCTCGGCAATGAGCAAGTTGATCCAATGTTTCACGTAGTGCCCGTGGTCGTGCCAAGTGCGGCCGCTGATGAGGTTGCCATCGACGACGCAGGGCGCGTCTATAAAGGTGCCGCCGCAGACCTCTAGGTCGAATTGGCACTTGGGCACGGTGGCCATGCGCCGCCCTTTGACGCAACCGGCGCGGGCGGGAATTTCGACGCCGTGGCAGACGCAGCCTATGGGCTTGTCGCGGTCGAAAAAGTAGCGGGTAATGCGAATCAGGTCCGGGTCGTCGCGGATGTATTCTGGGGCGCGCCCTCCAGAGAAAAAGATCCCCGCGTACTCTTCGGGCGCGACGTGGCGGAAGGCGATGTCCGCTTGGATGGTATAGCCCTCAAATTCGCGGGTGATGTCCCAACCCTCGGCCGGGACCTCGTGCAGGACCATGTTGTAGCGGCGGGCTTCCGGCCCGGCGACCACGGGCGCGAAGCCCTCTTCTTGGACGCGCAGGTAAGGGTAGAGCGTATCGACGGTTTCGGTGGCATCGCCGACGATGATGAGGACTTTGGCGGGCACTGCATTCTCCCTTGGACGATATGGGCTGGTAGGGTAGATTTTTCGCGCCGGAGAAACTAACGTGCCACATTGGGCACAGCAAGCTAACAACGCAAGGAGGCTATCGTGGAATACCGCCGCTTTGGACAGACGGACATGGAACTGAGTACCATCGGATTGGGCGGGCTGTTGGCCCGCTACGAAGGCGTCAACGGCCATCCGCCGCCGGCGGAGAAGCGCCGGATTTACCTGCGGGCCGCCGAGTTGGGCGTCAACCTCTTCGACATGGGCTACGGCGACGAGGTCCACATTCCCGATGAACTGAAAGGTCCGCGAGACGACCGCTTCTTCTCGCTCAAGGTGGGTGCGCCGGCAGCCGCTGAGGTGGAGGGGACTATCGACAAGCACCTCGCAAATGTGCGCCGCGAGGCCATCGACATTTTGCGGGTACACCACTATGGCTATCTGCAAAACGAGGGCTTGGCCGAGCGCATCGCCGAGTGCAAGGCCAAGGGCAAAGTGCGCGCCCTGTGCTTGATTCGGCATATATTGGCCGACCAACAAGCCTACGCCGAGCGCGGCCCCGAACCCGAAGCGGACGCCGATTTGGTCATCTACAACTACGTCTGCCGCTGGCAGGCCCCGGGCATTGCGGCGTCGGCCCGGGCTGGGAAGGGTGTGCTGATTATGAAGGCACTGGGCGGCCAGTGGCTTAGCTGGGCCGACAAGACGCAGACCGACTGGTCGGCAGTGGACCAGTCAAAGGTCGAGGACCTATCGCCAAGGGGGGAAGGCATTCGCCGAGAGCTGCCATTGGTCTATCCGATTGTCTCAGGCCCTTGGCACGAACTGGCCGCGCGAGGCGAGCCAGTGCCGCGCACCGAACGGGCGATACAATGGGTGCTGGCGACCGCGGGGGTACATTGCACCTTGGTGGCCTTTGCCAGCGTCGAGGAATTGGAGGAAGGGTTGGGGGTGATGGAGGCAAGTGTCGTCAATTAGAAGCCATCTGAGAACTCAGGGTGCCGTCCCTTGTGTGCAGGAGGCCCCCCTAGATTCTCGCTTGTCCTGCCCAAAGGCAGGGTGAAGCGCGGGAATGGCGGGATACCGTCTCTACCGCGCAAGGTGGTAGGAATTAGTGGGGGCAGAATACACTTTTTCTTTAGGGCCATTAGTAGGCCACGGAAATGGTCCGGCTGACCTGATCGGTGCGTGCGTCGCCGCTGACCTCGACGCGCAGGACATAGTTCCCCGGGGCCACCAGACCGCCAGCGCGGTCGCGCCCGTCCCATTGGAGGGCCACTCGTCCGGCCACTTGGTCCGCTTCGCTCAAAAGCCGCACCCGCCGCCCGGTCAGGTCGAAAATGGCCACTTGCACTGTGCGCGGATCCAGCACTTTGAGCAGATTGAATTCGAGCGCGAGTCGGTCGCCAATGCCGTCGCCATTAGGCGTTAGTACCTCGGTGGAGATCGTCAGGTTATCGAGCAGACTGGGGTCCGCGGGCAGGGCTACGGACACGGTCTCGCTCGCCACGGTCTCGCTGGCATTTCCCGCGTCAACCTGTTGCACTTGGCCCTCCAGATTGCTGTTGAAGAGCAAAGCGTCAAAACGAGTCTGGTTGCGGTAGAGCGTACTCTCGAAATCGATCTCCAAAAGCCCTGAGCGCCGCACGGCTCTAGCGATGATGAGCAGAGTCCCGTCTTTCCGCTCCTCGACTTGGACTGCGGCTTCTTCCCCGTTGATGCGCAAGGTTCTGAAGCGCACGGCGGCCGACGAACTCAGCAGGATTTGGTCGAATCCCCGGTTGGTCGCAGTCGCGGTTGAGCGAAGAAAATAGGTGAAATTTTGGGGTGTGCCCGGCTCGACCTCGGCCGGGTATATTTCCGCCTGCGTCTGTTGTACCAGCGGCGGGTGGAAGTGCAAGGCCAGCGTTTCCAAGGCTGGGGCACTGAACGGATCTTCGCTCAAAAGCCGCACCTCGACTTGGGCGAACTGTCGCGGCCCCGGCGACAAAAAACCCTCGCCGGAAACCTCGTAAACCGGACTCCAGTTACTCCAGTCCGAACCCACCGTGCGCACCGTGTCGATCCGTCCGCGAAAAGAGGGAATGAGCTTGTCGTATTTCCTTGCGGAGACTTCTTTGCCGTTTTTGTCGTAGAAAAAGTACTCTTCGTCGAGCAAATTGCCGGTGCGGCTGCGAATCTCTAGGCGAGTAGCGGGCGGCACTTGAGATTGCCAGTCGAGTGCCGAGATCGTCTTTTCCCCGCCTAAGTCGAAAATCGGCGAGAGTGCCGTCAAGGCGGCTGGAAATCCTTCGCCAAAGACTTGGAACTCCGCGGTCGTGCCCGAGAGTGCGCCAGAGGTCATGCCAAAGAGGAGCTGGATATAGCGCAACTTAGTTGGGAAAAAGTGCTCCTCAAAGTGGACGATGTCGCGCCGGTTGCGCGGCGATTCGGGCAGTTCCCCCAGCGAGGTCCAGCGCAGCGAGCCGTCTGGTGCCAGCGAGCCGTCCGACCCAGACATCTTGTACCACAAGTAGTTGATGGACCCAAAGCGGGTGCGGGCTCTCTCGCCGGTCGTCGGCAGCCCAGTGAAATCCCCCAACAATCGCACTCGATCGACCCAAAAGAGTACGCCCAAGTCGAGGACGAAGCGTCCCACCGGCGTCTTGCCGCGCCCCTCCTTGCGACCCCAGTACGAGGTGATATCCCCGTCGATTAGGTTGCGGCTGATCAAGGGATTCTCGGAGCGCTCGTTCCGGCCCGAGCCGACCAAGCTATGCACATCGATCTGGCCGCCGCGCTCTTGCGCGCCCAGAGACAGATTGTCGCCCACGCTCTCTACCGACAGCTCGGCGAGTTGGGCACCAAGGGTCTTCCTGTCGGCTTGGATGCGAATGTGCTTCAGGGGCTTGAGCCCAAAGTCGATCTCGAGGACCCGAGCTTGGTTAAAGCTGTACAGGCGGCGGTCGTTGTAGCGCAGGGTCCCTTCAATGGCCACGCCGGCGTTGGTGAAGAAAGGCTCGCCATCGGAAGTGAACACCTTGAAGAATTCGAGCGGCTCGCCGCCTTCGGCAAAGTGCAGGCGTATTGTACGCGCCGAGACTACCCGACCTAGATCGACCTCTATCCACCAGTCCTCCAGCGGTGCCTCGGCGGCGGGCGTCCAGGCCGTCTCCACATTTCCGTCTATCAGCCGGGCCGCACGATCCCGAGCCGTACCCGCGGCGCGGATGCCACCGCCAAAGGTCGCGGCGTTGTGCATCGCGTCGATATTCTGGCGCACGAACGCGGGCTTGAGCACGCCATCGGCGATATCGACCGCGTCGCCGGGCAGCTTCCACTCGCTCCAGCCGCCCGGACCGCCGAGGCGCAGTTCCTCGGCTCCGAGGGCTTGGACGGCGAGCAGGGATGCGCCCAGTATCGACAAGTACATTTGGATTTTTCCGCTAAATGACGCCTGAGAGGTCTTTCAACTACGTTTGTTGCCTTAATGGACTGACTGACGTTAAGCAGTTTCTAGGTACGCGAACTAGATGAGACCTACCATCCGTTACAAACTGACGTTACGTAGCGTCTTGGCACTAGATGGTCGTGCGTAACATCAGTACGTTTATGGCCTGAATCCACTGGACTCCCGCTTTCGCGGAAGTGACGAATGGCCGCTGGCGTACCCAACGACCGCGGTCATTCCCGCGCAAGCGGGCTTCACCGCGCCTTTAGGCGTGACATCCAGTCTAACCAAGTGAGCTTGCAGCAGGCTTTAATTTGCGTACACGGCCTCGCGTAGCCCCTTGATATAGCCAATGGCAAACAAGCGCCCGATTGACGAATAGCCCGGGCTGTCGTTGCGGTCGCCTTCCATCGTCGGCACGTGGTCGGGGCGCAGGACGCCTTCAAAGCCGATGTCGCGGTAGGCTTCCATGCAGGCGCGCATGTCGGTCTTGCCTTCGTCGTGGAAGGTTTCGACGAACTTTTCGGGCGTGCCGCGCACATCGCGGAAGTGGACGAAGTAGATGCGGTCGCCAAAGTGGCGGATGACCTCGGGCAAATCGTCGGTCATCAGGGTAAAGTTGCCTTGGCACAGGCAGATGCCATTGGCGGGGCTGGGCACTAGGGCGATGAGCTTCTGGTAGTTTTCGACGCTACGCATGATCCGCCCCATGCCGCGGAGGGGCGACAGCGGCGGGTCGTCCGGGTGCATGGCGAGTTTGACGCCAGCTTCCTCGGCGACCGGCACGACCTTTTCGAGGAAGTACTTCAAATTGTCCCAAAGCTGCTCTTCGGTGACGACGCCGGCGTCGGTCAGGGGCGCGTTTTTCATCAGCTCGTTGTCAAAGCCGGTGACCATGGCGCCGCCGCGCCCGGGCGCAGCCATTGAGGTGCGAGTCCAGTTGAGCACGGGCATCCACTCGGGACACCAGACCGGAATGCCCACCCTGCCCATGTTGCGAATCAGCTCGCAGGCGTATTCGATCTCCTCGTCGCGGTCTGCGAGGCCGAGCTTGGCCTTGTTGAGCGGTGGGCGGGCCTCAATGACGTCGAGGGAGAAGCCGCCATCGTTAAACGCGGTTTTCATCCGCACGAGGCTGGTGTAGCTCCAGGGCCGTTGCTCGGGGTGGATTTCGGCGGGGTCGCCGGGTGTGGAGAAACCGCCGACCACGTGGTCAACGCCGCATTGCTTGACCATCCTCCACAGCGGCGTGGGGTGATCGGGCAGGACTTCGGCAATTTTGATCATATCGTTCCTCTTCTTGGGGAGGTGAAGGTTGGGGCGAGCGAAAAAGAAATATCTGCTGTTGGGCGAGGTGAGGTCAACATGGTTCAGCGAACAAACGGGTACACTAGGCCGGTCAGCGCGTCCTCAATGCGGATGCGGTGCGAGAGCAAGGTCTGGACGGGCAGGGCATCGGCGGCAAAATAGCCGATGTCCGTGCTTTCTGCGGAGAGCCGCAATGCGCCGGCAATGGGTTCGCAGATAAAGACGTGGGTGACGTAGTGGACGATGGTGCCGTTGGGATAGCGCATGAACGGGTAGCTTTCTGGCCTGGAGTAAATCCCAATTAGCCGCTCGACGCGCACCTCTAAGCCCGTTTCCTCATACACTTCGCGCACCACGCCCTGCTCGACGGACTCGCCGAGTTCGACTTGGCCGCCGGGCAGGCCCCAAAAGCCGTTGTCCGCGCGTTGTTGCAGCAGGATTTTGCCGGTCTTGTCGCGGATAAAGCCATTGGTCGCCACGCCGAGCCGGTCGGGCATTTTCGTCAGAGGCGCGCCCGTGCTGTCGCACCATTGGGTATGGTCGAATTGCTCTGCGTTCATGGCCGTTCCGCTTAGGGAAGATACTCAGATTAGGCAAACAGGCCGTAAGCCGCAATCGCCGCGTCGTCTGTAAGGAAGGGACGTGGCTTGCGGCAGGGTGCGCTAAATCAAGCCTTTTATCGTTTCATGTATGCTTGTAGCCCTGAAGCGGAACCGGCTGTTCCGCCCGTCGGAAGGACGAACCGGAAGATGGTAAATCACCCAACATTGCAGTCGCTGCGGCGGCAGAGGTACGGTTTTGAAATTTGACAACTCTAAAGCGATCCAATCCTAGGAGTATTTCTATGGCTACAACTCGTATAGTCGTAATCGGTTGCTCCAGCAAAAAGGCGAACCACGCTCGACCGATAAACTCGCGGTCGGCGACGACGCAGCATACGCGGGGATCGAGGTAGGCCAACACCTTCGTCAGGAGGCGCTTGCGTTCGGAGGTGTTGGAGTTGCCCGGCTTTTGCAACGATTGATATGCCAACGGAATCGAGACCCCTTGGTAAACCAAGCCGACACACAACACATCCAGATCGGTGCGACCCAACCGCCAATGGGTGCGATCCATGACCAAGAGCTGTTGTTGGCCGGGGCAAACGACCTTGGATACAATCAACGGGGTAAACACCGAAGGAGAGAATCCGCTGCTGAAAAAACGCTGGAGACGGCGATAGTGACTATACGATTTGGGCGTGACCCGATAGGCTACAGGCGAGTTTTTTCATATTGACCGAACGCACTTGAATCAGCGCACACACCAAACGACTGATGAGGTCGATACGGTGACGCGTTATGAATAAGCATGGTACAGCTCCTGTGTTTAGGACCGTGCTACTCAATGGCGCGCCCGAGCCCGATATAGCCGGCCAGACACTGCGGCGTTTCGGCGGACTCAGCGTCGAAGCCATCGGCGGATGCGTACTGTTCACGCCTGCGGCGCGGTGAAGCGGTGACCGGGCACTCGGCTCCCAGTTATACTTACAGGGCCGCTAGTCAATGTCAAGTTCTCCAGCCTAGTACGCCACGCCCACCATCCCATTGGCCACTTCGCGGCCCTTGTCGGTGTCCCAAGCAAGCTGATAGAGGTACAGGCCGGGCGGCACGAGTGCGCCCTGTTCGTCGCGCCCGTTCCATGTTTGGGTAAAGCGGCCGCTGCTGCTGCTAGCCGCGATTTGCCGCACTAGTCGGCCGGACAGGTCGTAGAGCCGCAAGCGGATCGGCCGCGGGCTCTCCAAGTCGCGCAATTCATACCCAATGGCGACGTGGTCGTTGACGCCGTCGCCATTGGGCGTAAAGGTCGCTAGCGTAGCCTGCACCCGGCTGATGAGGCCGCCGCCCATGGGAGTGTGCACCGATACTACGTCGCCGCCAAAGCGGAACGTCGCGTTGCCCGGGGCGACCTGCTGCTTGAGCTCGGGCTCGGCTATGAACGATCTCGTTCAATTGCAGCCTGTATTGTGCTACACGGAGTTGCCAATATGGTAGCAGAAATGGTCTTCTCATCTAGCGTTTATAGATTGGATCCTGTGCTGTGAAAAACTGGGTCGTCTCTACTGTTGTGATCAATGCCATAACCACCGCGAAAAAACCTCGATAAGGTTTGCGCTGGTATGCCATCAATGTCCGCGTCTCAGAGAGCCTTGAGGGCTCTCTGTTGCACTCGTGGCTATTGCACAAGCGGCCCATAGGCACTGAGAGCTGAGTCGTGGAAGAGTGCCCGGCGCTCATCGTCCGAAAAGCCAGTGCTCCACTCGAGGAACTTGGCGTAGAGATAGCCGATGCTAATGCCCCGCAGTTTATCGACGGGATAATTGCTGGCAAACATGCAGCGGTCACAGCCAAAGCGGTCAATCAGCTCTTGGACCACCGCGGCGACTTTGGCCTCTTTGGCCGCATCCTCGTGGAAGGCGTCCCGTGCAAACCACGCCATAGACAGCTTCATATAGACATTGGGCAGGGCGGCCAGCGCGGCCATGCTTTCGCGCCAGAGATCCTCGTGCGCTTGGTCCTCGCCGTCGTGGAGGAAGCCGAGGTGGTTAGCGACGACGCGGAGGCCGGGGAAGTCGCGGAAAACCGCGACCGCGTCGGCCACTTGGTGGGGATTGCAGGAGAGGTCGAAGGCGAGGTTGTGGCGCTCTAGGAGGGCTAAACCGGCGCGGAAGCGGTTGCTCTGCAAGACGCCGTCTTCTACCTGCGGCCAGGTCAGGTCGGGATTGTCGGGATGGTGATTGAGGATCATGCGCACGCCGCGCAGACGGCCCTTAGCGGCCTCTAGATGTTGTTCAATGGTGCGCTCGGCCGCGGCGATGTCGCGCTCCAAATGCACGTACGCGACGATGCCAAAGGGCTGTTCGGCAGCAGTTGGTTCGAGTTGGTCGCGCACCCAGCGGGTTTCCTCTACGGTATCGACGGGGATGCCACCTACGACTTGGCCGACGACCGTTTCGACGTGGACGCCGCTGACCCGCTGCAATGCAGGGGGCAGTTCGCTCATGTCTTGGGCGTAGTCGGCGGCCCGGTACGCCGGCATGACAACACCGAGGTTGGGGTTGGGCCGCTCGGCGAGGTCCCAGAGGTGGAAGTGGGGGTCGCACAGGAGAATGGGGGTCTGCATGGCGCAAAGCCTTTCGCTGATAAGTGGTTGAGAAGCGGTCTAAAAATCCCGTCGAGCCGCGTTGCCGGGTGGTCGAGAGGTCCTCGGATGGAGCGATTTTCGCGGGCGAGACGCCCGCGCTCCCAGACTCTTTGACGCGCTTGAGGGCCGAACCCGGAATTTCCAGACCGCTTCCAAGAAGCGGTCTGAAAACCCCTCGTGCCGTCCTCTGCGGCCCCAGATGGCTTGGGGGTGCGGGCGAGACGCCCTCCCCAAGGACCCCTGCGGCCCGACGCGAGTGTTAAGACCGCTTCTAAGCAAACGCCGCCTTCACGGCTTCGGGTAGTGGACAATGGGCTCCTGAGTGCTGCACTGCGCTGGCACCGGCGGCACACGCTAAGTCGAGGGCCTGTTGCGGGTCAGTGCCGAGCAGGGTGCTGGCGGCCAGAACCCCGCTAAAGGCATCGCCAGCCCCGACCGCATCGACGACGGACGCGGGTGCGGGCCGTGCGGCGCACGAAGCCCCCGGAATGTGGAGTTGGGCACCTTCGCCGCCGAAGGTAATCGCTAGGCAGTCCAGCGCGTAGCGGGCGAGCAAGTCGGCGGGTGTGGCGACCGCGACGATGTCCCGCACGGCCTCCCATTCCTCGTCGTTGAGTTTGACAATGGTTGCCGCTTCGAGGCCAAAGCGCACAGTCTGCGGCGTATAACAGCCCTCGCGCAGGTTGACGTCGAAAAACCGATGTCGGGGCTTGGCTGCCAGCAAGTGCTCTAGCCCCGGACGATTGGCCGGGCTGCGTTGCGCGGCCGTGCCATAGTAGATCAGGTCGGGGGGCCGGTCCAGCGAGGGCTTAGTTTTGATATAGTCCCAGGCTACGCCAGCGCGGATGGTATAGGAGGGTTGCCCAGCGTCGAGTAATACATCAACCGTGCCCGTAGGCTCGGGCCGGTCGGCGACCCATTGCTGATCGATGTGGGCGCACCGGAGAAAGCCCCGCGCCTGCCGCCCTAGTTCGTCGCGCCCCACGGCGCTGACCATGGCCACGGGAAAGCCGAGCTGGCGCAGGTTCCAAGCGAAGTTTAGGGAGGCCCCCCCCAAGCAGGTGCGGTCGGGGAAGCAGTCGTAGAGGATCTCGCCGAAGACGATGCAAGTGAAGTTTGCTTTGTCCATAGTACCGTTACAACGGCGGAAAGAGCACGTAGCCCACGGCGCTGCGCTCCAACCAGACTTTGCAGAATTCCTCTAGGTCGTACTCTCGTGCGATCTCGGTGGCAGCAGCCGGATCGTTGACCAGTACGGTATCCCCCGCGCAACCCCGCACGACCAGCAAGTGCCCAGATGTCCGCTCAATGGCTGCCCGGCTCAGCTCGCCCACCTCGTAGCGCACGGAGGCAATAATGGGAAAGCCCGCGTCGAGCAGCGCGTGCGCCGCCGCCCAAGAAGGAAAGTGCAATAGATAGCCCAAGAGGCCCCGGCGGGCGGCGGCGTGGAGATTGGCCGGCCACACGCCATATAGCCCGCTGGGCTGGTGGCGCGCCTCTGCAATCACTTCGTAGGGGTCCGCGCTATGGCCGTAGTACGCGAGGAGCATGGCGACGCTGGTTGGCGAACAGACGCGGGAAGCC
Source organism: uncultured Latescibacterota bacterium (assembly GCA_958295495.1). Classification (GTDB taxonomy): domain Bacteria; phylum Latescibacterota; class UBA2968; order UBA8231; family UBA8231. The sequence goes on along the minus strand of OY282352.1, from coordinate 1,726,591 downwards.
AGCTCGGGCCGCAGTGCCATCTGGCTTTGCGGCGGCACCGCGAGGGCCGTATCTCGGCTGGCGAGGGTTGGAGCGGGCACGGTGCCCTTGCGGCGCACCGAGACCGAGAGCAAGGCCGGGACTGTGGGGGCGACGCCTTGAACGCGCAGGTGCAAGGTGGCCGCTTGCAAGGGGGTGCGGATGCGCAGGAGGTCGATATCCGCTGCGACCGCCTCATTTGCCGCGCCCACTTCGGCCCCGACAAACGAGCCGATCGGGTCGAGGACGGCCCGGCTGCTATTGCCGGCTTTGGTTTCCCATTCCATCGCGAACTGATAGCCCCACGCGCCGCCGTAGAAGACCGAGAGGCACGGCAGGATTTCTAGCGCGCCTTCTAGCGCTGCGGGAGGTACGCCAAACGAGAACTGCTCGCCACGCCATGCCAACGGCTCGATCTGCTTTGGCCGGATGGCCGGCGGTACAGCGCGTTGCAGCGCGGCCTCGTCCAGCCCTTGGGCAAACAATAGGAGTGCGTTGCTCATTAGATTGATATTTGCGGTTCGTTGGGGAAGAATACACTCAATCGCTACCTGCGTCCAATTAGTGGCCAGTGATTAGTCCCTTCTCCATAGAGGGTGTATGGGGACTGACCACTCCAGCCTACCCCCAGAGTTGAGTCTGGGGCGGATGGAGGAGACTGCCTTCGTAGCGCAGCCCGTGTTCCCGATCCTTTTGCAGAAGCAGGGGGCCGTCGAGATCGACGAAGCGGGCTTGCTGCGCCAGCAGTATAGCTGGTGCCATGGCCAGCGAGGTGGCGATCATGCAGCCGACCATCAGGTCCAATCCGCGCGTGTGCGCCTCGGCTGCCAAGCGCAGGCCCTCACTGAAGCCGCCGGTCTTGTCGAGCTTGAGGTTGACGCATTCATAGCGGGAGGCCAGTTCTGCGAGATCGGTGGCGGTGTGGCAGGATTCGTCGGCGCAGAAGGGGATCGGGTGTTCGAGATCGGCGAGTAGGGCGTCTTGGGCGGCGGGTAAAGGCTGTTCGATGAGTGCGACGCCCAAGTCAGCCAGTGCAACCGAGAGCGGCTCGACTTGAGCGGGGGACCAGCCTTCGTTGGCATCGACGATCAGGGTTGAGTCTGGGGCGTTGGCGCGGATCGCGGCGACGCGGTCGAGGTCGTCGCGACCGGCGAGTTTGATCTTGAGCAGAGGGCGGTCGGCGTGCTGGGCAGCGGCCCGACCCATGACCTCTGGATCGTCGAGCGAGAGGGTGTAGGCTGTCGCTACCGGGCGCGGTGCCGCTAGGCCGGCCAGTTCATAAGCCGGGCGGCCGCTGAGTTTGGCTTTTAGGTCCCACAGGGCGCAGTCCAAGGCGTTGCGGGCTGCGCCGGGCGGCAGCGCGCGTTGCAATGCCGCCCGGTCGAGGCCGGCTTCTACTTGGGGGCGCAGCGACTCTAGCGCGCCTATGGTTCCGGCCACGCTTTCGTTGTAGCGGGGATAAGGGACGCACTCGCCGCGGCCAATACAGCCGTCGCGGCTCAGCTCGACGACGACGACGGCGGCGGTGGTCTTGGCACCGCGCGAGATGGTGAAGGTCTGGGCGAGGGAAAAGTGCTCACCGCGAATGGAGAATCGGGTCACAGGGCATCAACTAGGCGCGCGGCCCCTTGGCGCAGCGGATCGACTGCGGGCAGGCCGGTTTGGCGTTCTACGGCTTTGAGCAGTTCGGAGGCGCGGTTTTCCGGCAAGTGCGAGGTGTTGACCGCAATGCCAACGGTGCGGCAGGCTGGGTTGGTGAGCCGACCGCACTGCTCGTTGAGGCGAATGCAGTTGAGCAGATCGGGCAGCCGGTATTCGGGCAGGCCGCGTATATGGGGGCGATTGGGATCGTGGCAGAGGACGAGCGCGTCGGGCTGGGCACCGTGCATGAGGCCCAGCGACACGCCGGCATAGGAGGCGTGGAACAGCGAACCTTGGCCTTCGACTAGGTCCCAGTGCTCGGGGTGGTTGGCCGGGGTCAGGGCCTCGGCGGCTCCAGCGAGGAAGTCGGACACCACGGCGTCAACGGCAACGCCCGTCCCGGCGATGAAGATGCCGGTTTGGCCGGTGGCGCGGAAGGTGCAGGCCATGCCCCGCGCCTGCATCTCGCGCTCGATGGCCAGCGCGGCGAACATCTTGCCGACCGAGCAGTCGGTGCCGACGGTGAGCAGGCGTTTGCCCGGGCGTTTGACGCCGGTTGCAATGGGAAAAGCGCGGTCGGAAAAGCGCACATCCACGAGGCGAGTGCCCTTTGCGCGGGCGCGGTCGGCCAAGCCGGGGATGGTGCTAAGGCGCGTGTGCAGGCCACTGGCGAGATCGTAGCCGAGGTCAATGGCCTGCAAGAGGGTCTCGCGCCAGAGGTCGGAGATGGTGCCGCCGCGATTGACGACGCCGATGATGAGAGTGCGGGCGCCAGCGACGCGGGCTTCGGCGAGGGTTTGGTCGGGCAGCCCGAGGTCGGCGTGGCAGTCGGGAAGGCGGAGCTGACCAAGGCACTGTTCGGGCCGCCAGTGGGCGACGCCAACGGCCGTTTTGGCGGCTAGCTGGTCGGAGGCGTCGCCGAGGAATAATAGGTATGGGGGCGCGAGTTGGATCACGGTCAGCAAAGGCTCACGAGGCAACCGGCATGTCGAGGCGGCGACGGCGCTGTTGCCAGTGCCACTTGTCGCTGCCGGAAAGGAGCGTCTTGAGGGGTTCGGGCGTTTGGGCGATGAATTCAGGGCTCGGCTCTTGGCCGTTCCAGGCTTGGAACATCGGCGGGGTATAGCCGCCGATGACGATGACGCGCTCGCGGTCGGAGCGAACTTGGCCGGTGGCGTGGATCAGGGCCTCGCCAAAGAGCAGGGTCGATCCAGCGGGAGCGACTACTTGGTGGATCAGCGCGGGATCCTCGTACGCCGCCGCAATGATGGGCTCGCGGTCGCTTTTGACCTTGTGGCTGCCGGCGATGACCACGGTGCCGCCATCGTCCGGGCCTAGCTCCGTGAGGTTGGTCAGGGTCTTGACAAAGGTGCAGTGGTAAAGGCCGTTTTCGACGTACGTGCCCACGTCTGGGGTGGTGCCGGTGTGGAAGCCGTAGCGCGGTGCGGCAGCGAGGTCAATCTCCGGGTCTCGCTCGTTGACGACGGCCTCGGATTCTTCGAGGCGTACGCTGCCGCCGACTAGCTCCTCGGCCATGCCGACCAAGCGTGGATGAGTCAGGTAGGAGAAGATCGCGGGATCGGCTTCGAGGATGTGGGCAAAGTGCAGGTAGTGAGGCCGATGGGCGGAGAGACGGCAGTTGCGGACGCGGGCCTTGGCCGGGTCCGCGGCGGACAGGAGATCGCGTTTGAGCCGGAGCATGGCCTCTAGCAGGCGATCCGTCAGGTCTTGCTCGAGCGCGTTTTCAACCACCACATAGCCATAGACTTCGAGGTGATAGCGCTGGGCGGGGGTGAGCGCGGGAAAGGGTCGGATGAATTCGCCGTGGGACATGCGCGGAAATATAAGCGCGGGAAAGGCGAATGCCAACGGGTAAGTAAACGCGCTATTACTGCATGAAAAAAGCCACTCGCACCGCCACTTTGGTTCAATCAGATTGCAGCCGGCATCTCGTCGCGCCTGATCGAATTTGGCTTTGCACTGAAGTACTCTTTTTTGCACATTTAGATGTACATACAATTACATGCCTTTTTCAGAATTCGCAAAAGCAGCGTATTATCAATAAGTTATCCATTGGCAGATTCCACACTCTCGCGGATTCATGGAAATATGCTACAATTATGGGCCGTCCAAGCCATTGCTTAGAGTACTCATTTTAGTACCATATACAGTACAAGAGAGAAAATATGATCCAATCTATACCCATTGCCCAAGCTCGCAAAATCCTGAATCAACTGCCCGATCGCTTCGCGGCCGAACCCGAGGCGAGTGCCCTCGCCGTAACGCGCCGCGGCCAGCCGGTGCTCGCGCTGATGCCGTGGTCGCTTTACGAGGGCATTGTCGAAACCTTAGAGGTGCTCGGCGACGAGGCCCAGTGCGCCGCGCTGCGCGAAGGCATCCGCCAGATTGAGGCGGGCGAGCGCGCCGTTTGGGAGGCGCAATGACATTGCGCGTCGTCTTGGCGCAGTGCGCCTTAGAGTCGCTGCAAGGGGTTCTCAACCAGCGGATCGCCGAGCAAGTTGACCAATACATCACAGGGCTGGCAATTGAGCCCGAGGAACAGGGCTGGCCCTTGGTCGGCGAGTTAAAGGGCTATCGCTGCTTGCGTCCGCCGGGAGGCTGGTTCCGCATCGTCTATCGGGTGGGGCTTGGGGAGGTTGAGGTGGTGTTGGTGTCAGTGGGGCAGACCCATTGGGTAGGTGAGCGAGACGTGCGCGCCCTAGCGCGTACGCTGTTTAGCGAGCGGCTGCTGCGCTAAGCGAAGGAGCGCAGCAGCAACGATAAAAATTTAATTGCTGGCTGAGTCCGCGCCGATATAGACGAAGCCCTGTTTTGCCTTTACTGGATAGATATTGATGCTGTACTCCTCGCCGCCATTTACATGGACGGACGCCGGGTTACAGGCCCGGGACCCGACCGCGGGGTGGTCTTCCAGTCGCCGAGTCTGTTCCCGTGGATGACGGCCATGGAGAATGTGCTGTTGGGCGTCGAACAGGTCTTCCCGCACGGCAGCAAGCGCGAACGGCGGGAAATCGCCGAGTACTATCTCAATCGCGTGGGTTTGGTTGATGCGCTCGACAAACGCGCTGCCGAGCTATCGCAGGGGATGCGCCAGCGCGTGGGTATTGCCCGCGCCCTTGCGCTCAAGCCCAAGCTGCTGCTCCTCGACGAGCCGTTTTTGCTGACTCGCACCGAGCTGCAAGATGTGCTGTTGGAGGTCTGGCGGCGGGACCGGATTACCGCAAGCATGGTGACCCACGATGTGGATGAGGTGCTGTTCCTCTCCGACCGCGTAGTGATGATGACCAGCGGCCCGCAGGCCAAGGTCGGCGACGTTCTGCCGGTGGAATTCCCGCGGCCGAGGGATCGACGCACGGTGTGTGAGCACGAGCACTTCTACGATTTGCGCGGCCACCTACTGAGCTTCCTCGACGGCCCGGCGTTGGTCGAACCGGGCGCAGCACCGGATGAGGAACAGGAAACTCTAGACGAAACCGCCCAAAAGCAGGTAGCTTGACCGAGATTCATAGTTTAACTTATCTACATTCATGCCATCTTTACATTGGAGGAACGCCGTGCGTCTTGCAATCTATTCCGCATTTCTTTTAGGCCTAGTTGTATCCAGCGCTAGCTACGCTAAAAAGGAGATCGTCTGGAGTGGCCAGATTCGGCCGCGCTACGAGTTCCGCGATCCGTTCGCAAACGACTACAGCTCCTTCACCTCCATGCGGGTGCGGACCCAGATGGTGGCCTCGCTCGATAGCGATGTCGATCTGCTGATCCAGCTCCAAGACGTGCGCTTGTGGGGCGAAGAAAAGGATACCCTGACGGATTACAGTGCCGATAAATTTGACCTGCATCAGGGCTATGTTCACCTGAAGAAACTGGGTGACGGTGATCATTCTCTCAAGATTGGTCGTCAGATCGTAGCCCTTGGCGGTCAGCGACTGATCGGCGCGGTTGAGTGGACCCAGCAAGGCCGGGTTTTCGACGGTCTGCAACTGCTGCTGGCACCCTCTTGGGGCCAGGTAAACCTGACGGCGATTCAGGTGGCCGAGTCGGACTCGCCCTCGGCGCAGTTTTCCGACGACGCCTATTTGACGGGCGCGTACGCGACCTTGGGCCAACTGCCGTCCAGCAGCTTGGACCTCTACGCGCTCTACAACAAGGACGGAGCTAAAGACACAGATCAGGTCACTATGGGGGTGCGCTTGGTGGGGGAAAAGATGGCGTATGCCTACCGTTTTGAAGGTTCGTTTCAGACTGGTCAGATCAGCACCCAAGACGTATCGGCCTTCATGTTCGGTGGGCGCATTGGCGGGTCTTTAGGCGGGCTAGACCTCACTTTGTGGTACGACTACCTATCCGGCGACGACGATCTGTCCGATGACAAGATCAAAGTCTTTGACACGCTCTTTGCGACCAACCACAAGTACTATGGGTACGCCGACCTCTTTCTCAATATCCCGGTACACACCAAGGGATTGGGCCTACAGGACTTCGCGCTCAAAGGGGCCGTGCCGCTGAGCACCCGCACCTCGCTGGCCGTACACGGACACTCGTTTTTCACCGCCCAAAAGGGCCAGCTCACTTCGAGCCACTTGGGCGAAGAGGTCGATTTGACGCTGACCTATCGGTATCGGCCAAACGTCGCCATAGTAGCTGGGCTATCGCAGGTCGTCGCCGCCGACGCCATGGCGGAGGTAAAGGGATTGACTGGCAACATGACTTTTGCGTATCTATCAACTAACGCGACCTTCTGAAGCATCGCGTGACGTTCACAAATTTTTCCTTAGAAGCGTTCTTAAAACCCCTGTCGGGCTGCTTTGCGGTACGCGTTTTTCGAGGGCGAGACGCCCTCGGTCCCCGATGCTTTGAGCCGAGCGAGAGACCGACCCCCTAGTTTTAAGATCGCTTCTTAACAACTCGTGAAGCGGAGCAAGCTCATTATGCAGCGGAGCAAGTTCATTGTGCGTTTTTCGTGTGTGCTGGGGCTGGCGGGCCTGTTTTGCGGTGCCGGGCCGACCTTTGCCCAAGACAGCGAGATAACGGCTGGCGACGTGGTAGATCGAGCTACTTTGCAAGCGTTTGTCCTGAGAGCAAAGTCAGTGGTGGAGGGCTTTACCTCCCTTGCAGAGGCGTTGGGTTCTTTTGATACCTTCAGGGCAGAAGGCGAGTGGAGCAAAGGCTCGGTCTATCTTTTCGTTTTCACCACCACAGGGCTCGGCATCTTTCACGGGGCTGATGAAAGTGTCGAGGGCCAAAACCTAATCGATCTCGAGGATATCAACGGCGTCAAAATAGTACAAGAGCTCATCAGTGCGGCAGCCGCTGGGGGCGGCTTTGTCGAGTATTTTTCCAACAATCCGGCCGTAGATGGCGATGAAGAAAACGGCTCGCCTAAGGTGGGCTATGCCGCTCCGCTCAACGTCTTTGGGCAAGAGTTGATGATTGGTTCTGGCTTTTATCCTGCGAGCGATGAGATGACGGCGGTTGAGCACACTGCTTGGGGCCAGCTAAAAAGCGGCTTTAAGTAGAGATAACCCCGAAGCGGGTCCATAGACTACGGGCATTTCAGAAACCGACCCCTTAGTTTTAAGATCGCTTCTTAACAACTCGTGAAGAGGAGCAAGTTCATTATGCAGCGGAGCAAGTTCATTATGCAGCGGAGCAAGTTCATTATGCGTTTTTCGTGTGTGCTGGGGCTGGCGGGCCTGTTTTGCGGTGCCGGGCCGACCTTTGCCCAAGACAGCGAGATAACGGCTGGCGACGTGGTAGATCGGGCTACTTTGCAAGCGTTTGTCCTGAGAGCAAAGTCGGTGGTGGAGGGCTTTACCTCCCTTGCAGAGGCGTTGGGTTCTTTTGATACCTTCAGGGCAGAAGGCGAGTGGAGCAAAGGCTCGGTCTATCTTTTCGTTTTCACTACCACAGGGCTCGGCATCTTTCACGGGGCTGATGAAAGCCTCGAGGGCCAAAACCTAATTGATCTCGAGGATATCAACGGCGTCAAAATAGTGCAAGAGCTGATCAGTGCGGCAGCCGCTGGGGGCGGCTTTGTCGAGTATTTTTTCGACAATCCGGCCGTAGATGGCGATGAAGAAAACGGCTCGCCTAAGGTGAGCTATGCCGCTCCGCTCAACGTCTTTGGGCAAGAGTTGATGATTGGTTCTGGCTTTTATCCTGCGAGCGATGAGATGACGGCGGTTGAGCACACTGCTTGGGGCCAGCTAAAAAGCGGCTTTAAGTAGAGACAACCCCGAAGCGGGTCCATAGACTACGGGCATTGCGCTACTTGCGCGCAATGCCCGTAGTCGTTTTTGGCGCATCCACACGAGTATCTGCTCCCTCCTTAACGCGCTAAGCGGCTCAGTAGCTCAGGCCGATGCTGCGGATTAGGGTGCGGGTGATCGAGTCGCCAGCGACCCGCAAGCGGAGGAGGTAGAGGCCGGGCTGGGCCATAGCACCGGAGTCCCGGCGGCCGTCCCAGGTTAGCCGGTAGTGGCCGGCCACGCCGCTGGCGTCTCGCAGGGTGCGGACAAGGCTGCCGCGCAGGTCGAAGACATGGGCTTCAATAGGGCGGGCGTCGATGACCTTGAGCACGTCAAAAGAAATGGCGAGCGCGTCGTTAATGCCGTCGCCGTTAGGCGTAAAAAGCCCGTTGCCGATGTCGAGGTGGGCGAGCAGGCTCTCGTTAATGGGCAGGGCAACCGCATCGCCTGCGCCCTCTAGCGCCGGGACGGCGTCGCCTGGATCGACCTGCTGGCGCAGGGTGTCAGGCCCGTTTGTGCGCTCTAAGAAGGCGCGAAAGCGGGTGTTGTTCTGAAAGACGGTAGCGGCGAAACCCAGCTCCACGCGCTCGGCTGCGGTGACCGGGGCGAGCAAGTGCAGGCGGATGCCCGCGCTCGTCTTTTCTACCTCGGCGTTGGTTGTCTCGCCGTTGATTTGCAGCGAGCGGAACGAAATGGGCACCGAGGCTTCGAGGGCCATGGCCTCAAAGCCTTGGCTGTCGCGAGCGAACTCAGGGCGGAGGAAGTACGAGAACTCGGTTTGCTCTCCAGGCTGGGCGCGCACCGGATGAACTTCGCCGATGGCAGTGCGCGCGAGGGGACGGGAATAGATCAAGGTCAGCGCGTCGAGGGCAATGCCGGCCTGCGGGTCGTCGGCGCGTATCTCGGCGTTGAGTTGGACGTAGCGCCGGGGCGAGGGCGAGCGGAAGCGGGTGCCTGTATGGATGTATTCCTCGCTCCACACGCTCCAAGCATCGCCGGGTTGGAGGGTGGTTTCGATGGGGCCGCGGAACGAGGTGATCAGCTTTTCGTAGCGCCGTTGGGAAACCTCTTTGCCGTTTTTGTCAAAGTAGTGCATTTCCTCGACGACGTGATCGCCGGTGCGGCTGCGCAAGGTGAATTGGGCCCCGAGCGGCGCGTCAATTTCCCACTCAATTGCCGTGATATTCCAATTGGTGCCGAGGTCGATAACGGGCGAGCGCAGGGCGGCGCGGGCCGGGTACCCCTCGCCGTAAACTTGGAACTCGCTGACGAGGCCAAGCCCGTCCAAGCGGCCAGTGTTGTCAAAGTCGCGGCCCGACAGGCCGCCGCCGATGATGTTGCCGCCTTGGCTAGTGGGGTAGATCAAACGCAGATAACGGGCGGCAATTAGGGGGACATCGTGACGAAAATTGCGCACGTCGAAGAGGTTGCGGGGGTCGAGGGGCCTGGAGGCGAGGGCCTGCCAAGCCAGCGAGCCATCCGGAGCCAGCGAGCCGTCGGAATACTGCATCTGGTAGGAGAGAAAGTTGGCGTAAGAGTGCCGCAGCCGCGGCGGAATGCCCAGCGGCTCACCCAAGAGCCAGACCGAATCGATCCAGTAGGTGGCCCCTAGATCGATGCGATAGTCGCCAAAGGTCTCGCTGCCGCCGCTGGAGCCTTTGGCGAGGGGGTTGACGCGCCACATAGTCGAGAGGTCGCCGTCGAACATAACCGAGGGAATGCCGGCCACGGCGACGATGGCGGCCTCGACGTTGACAGCGCCGCCTTTGGCAATCAGGTCAAAGGCGATATTGTCGCCAAAGGCATTGATTTGGATTTCGGCGAGCGCGGGCGCACCGGTCATTTCGCGGGTGGCCTCGATGCGGAGAACTTGGACCAGCTCGTCGTCGAGGTCGATGGTCACGTCGCGCATCTCGTTGAAGGCGAAGTGCCTGCTGTGGCTGTAGATTAGGGTCCCTTCGACGACGACGTTGGCGCTGTTGATAAAGCGCTCGCCCTTGGACAGCGAGAGGTTAAAAAAGGGCAGGGGTGGTGCGCCGTCGGCAAAGCGCAGGCGAATCTGTTGGACTGGGAACACCTGCCCCAAGTTGATCTCGAGCCACCAGTCCTTTGGGGCCGTGCCCGGCGGTGGACTCCAGCTAGTGGCGAGGTCGCCGTCAAAGGCGCGGGCCGCAGTAGATTGTGCCGCTCCGGCCCGGCGGACAGTAGCCTCAAAGAGCGGGTCAATGCCTTTGCCGATCCGCACCGGCCGCAACGAGCCTGCGTCGTCTAGGCGCAGGACGCCGGCGGGATAGACCCAGTTTTCCCATATATCCGCCGAAGTCATAACTAGGCGCTCGGAGCGAATGGGGCTGCTGAGTGGCGCGAGCATGCACAGGGCTAAGGGCAAGAGGCGGAATGGCGACACAGGCAATCTGTTATTTTTTTAAGGGAAAAGCGCAGCGTAAGCGTCGAAGATAAAATATATTGAATTTAGGATTGATTCATCCTGCAAGCGAAAACGGACCAGCACGAGATGTTCAAACGCAGCAACATTGCCTTAATCGTCATTCCGGAAAAAGGTCGCAAAACCTTTGAGTTTAAGATCTCCGGCGCACATGTGTGGTTGCTGGGGTTGTGCTGTGTCGCCTTGCTCGCGTTCCTGCCCGTGGGGCTTAGTTCCTATCTCGACAGGCGCGGGCTAGTGCAGAAGGTGGCACAACTCGAGCAGGACAAGGCCCTGCTTGAGGAGCAAGTAGGCCAGATAGATCGACTCGAAGAAATGCTGGTCCAGCTCAAGCGCGGCAACGATCAGTTGCGCGCTGTCTTAGGCAAGCCCGGGGCATTAGACGAGGCGGCGGCGCAGCGCAGCGTAGCTCCTCCTTATATCTCCTCTATACAGCGGCTGCGTTGGGGCCACGTGCAGACCGTCCCCACCTTGTGGCCGTTGCGCGGGCCAGTGCTCAGGCCCTTTAGCGAGGAGCAGCCCTCGGTTGTTATTTCTGCGGCCGCGGGCAGCTTGGTAAGGGCCAGTGCCGCGGGCCAAGTGATGCAAGTGAGCTACGACGAGCATCTTGGCTACGTGGTGATTCTCGACCACGGCAATAGTCTGCTGACCCAATACGGATACAACGCTCGCCTGCTCGTCGATGTGGGGGACTACGTGCTCAAGGGGCAGTCCATCGCGCTCTTGGATGAAGGACGCGGGTCTCGGAGGCCGGGATTGCACTACGCAGTTCAAGAGGATGGGCAGTTCCGCGACCCCTTGCTCTACAGATTGTGGATGTGAGAAAGGGAAAGAACGAAAAAAGGCTCGCTGCTTCTTTGGCAGCGAGCCTTTTCTATTTGCGACAGGGGGACTACATACCCATCCCTCCGCCGTACATGTCGCCGCCAGGAGGGCCGGCCGGGGCCGGAGCCGGCTTTTCGGGCAACTCGGCAATCAATGCTTCGGTCGTTAGCAAGAGCGAAGCGATGCTGGTGCCGTTTTCGAGCGCGGTGCGCGAGACCTTGGCTGGATCGACGACGCCTGCTTCGCGCAGATCTTCGTATTCCTCGGTGCGGGCGTTGAAGCCAAAGGCCCCCTCGCCATCGGCAACCTTGCGGACGATGATGGCCCCTTCGGCACCGGCATTGGCGGCGATCATCCGCAGCGGCTCTTCGAGGGCGCGGCGAATGATGCTGACGCCCACGTTCTCTTCGCCTTCGGCTTCGACTTGGTCGAGTGCCGCTTGGGCCCGGAGGAAGACGACGCCCCCACCGGCGACGACGCCTTCTTCGACGGCGGCGCGGGTGGCGTGCAGCGCGTCTTCGACGCGGGCCTTCTTCTCCTTCATTTCGGTCTCGGTCGGAGCACCGACATTGATCACGGCGACGCCCCCGGCGAGCTTGGCCAGCCGCTCCTGCAACTTTTCGCGGTCGTAGTCCGAGGTCGTTTCCTCAATCTGGCGGCGGATTTGGGCGACGCGGCCCTGGATGTCAGCGGCCTGACCCGCGCCTTCGACGATCGTGGTGTTGTCCTTGTCGAGGACGACGCGCTTGGCTTGGCCCAAGTCGTCGGGGGTGACGCCTTCGAGCTTGAGCCCTGCTTCTTCGGAGATGACCCGGCCGCCGGTGAGGGTGGCGATGTCTTCGAGCATGGCCGTGCGGCGATCGCCGAAGCCTGGGGCCTTGACGGCCGCGACCTTGATGGTGCCGCGAATTTTGTTGACGACCAGCGTCGCTAGGGCTTCGCCCTCGACATCCTCGGCGATAATCAGCAGAGGCTTGCTGAGCTGGGCCGTCTTTTCGAGGACCGGGACCAGATCGCGCATTGAGGAAACTTTCTTATCGTGGATCAGGATATAGCTGTCCTCGAGCTCGGCGATCATCCCCTCTTGGTCGGTGACAAAGTAGGGAGAAAGGTACCCGCGATCGAACTGCATGCCCTCGACCACATCGAGGTTGGTGTCGGTGCTCTTGGCTTCTTCTACGGTGATGACGCCGTCCTTGCCGACCTTTTCCATGGCGTCGGCGATCAGCTCGCCGATGGCCAAGTCGTTGTTGGCCGAGATGGTGGCGACTTGGGCGATTTCCTCGCGCGACTTGACTTCCTCGCTGGACTTGCGAATCTCGTCCACGACGATTGCGACAGCTTTGTCGATGCCGCGCTTGAGGTCCATGGGATTGGCACCGGCGGTTACGTTTTTGAGACCCTCGCGGAAGATGATCTGGGCAAAGACCGTGGCGGTGGTGGTGCCGTCCCCGGCGACATCGCTGGTCTTGGTAGCGACTTCCTTGACCATCTGGGCACCCATGTTTTCATAGGCGTCTTTGAGCTCGATTTCCTTGGCTACGGTGACGCCGTCTTTGGTGACGGTCGGCGACCCGAACTTCTTGTCCAGCACGACATTGCGGCCCTTCGGCCCCAGCGTTACCTTGACGGCATCGGCCAACTTATCGACGCCTCGTTGGAGCGCGTCGCGCGCCGCCATATCAAATTCTAGCTGCTTGGCAGCCATAGGATATACCTCCTTAAAATGTGGTGAATGGATGGAAATTTATAGCCGTTAAACAAGAATCTGGCACTCAGAAAAAAGAGTGCTAAAAAGCAAAGCTGAACTGTTGAATATAGAAATTGCACCATTTTTGTGCAAGAATAATCTCTGTCCAGTTTCGATCCGTTACGGCTAATCGAGCCAGTGCCGGGGGCACTGGATATGCGCGATCTGGCGGGGTGGCGAGTGCATCGGGTAGTTTAGCAGGAGCGAGGGATCGGTCTGGTGCCAGGAATGTATGCGTGGATGTTGTAGGTGGAGGCCGACGCTGGGACCGCGAGTTAGCAGGAAGTGGTGCCGGGGGCGTACTGAATACTAATTGAGTAAGCTCTGAAGTTCGGGTGGCAAGCCTTGGCGCAATGAGTCGGGAAAGTTGTCGCGGTACTTGGTTCTGCGCACCAGGTCCACGAGGCGAGCCGCTGAGGGATGATAAAACGAGGTGAAATATACGTAGCGGGGCCGATCCGTCCGGTTGAGAGAACTGGCGTGATAACACAGGGGATTGAAGACGATGAGGTCGCCATCGTTGGCGCAAATTTCGATGCCGTCGTCATTTGCTCCGGGGACTAAGGCGGTGTGACTGTGGATGGGTTGCCGTCTCTCCTCGCGCTCTGCTTTCTCGCTGGCTTCGAGAGAGAACCAATGTGAACCGGGCACGATCATAAACGCGGCCCCTCCGGCAGAAACCGCACTACAGTAATGCAGCATCTGGTAATAGACCTGTCGCGGCCTGACTTCAAACTCTTCGCGGCAAAAGGCCGCGTCAATGTGCCATTGCGGAGCTTGGTATGGCGGCGGCGAAGGATCGCTGCGCACGAAAACTTGTTCGCGCATGCGAAGCTCCCGCGACCCAATCAATGTTGCAGCAAGTTCGAGGGTCGCAGGATTATTCGCTAGGCGGGACATGATCGCCCCTCGAATGGGATGCCGCAGGACGTGCCTGGCGGCGTTGAGATCGGTGGAAACGGGGCCTACGAGGCTGTCGATATGAGCGCGAACGGCGGCCGTAGTAGCGCGGTCGAGATAACCGGGGAACACAGTGTACCCTTGGCTCTCCAGCTCCTGCAACCGGGTTTTGAGATCAGTCAACTCGGGATAGGCGTCGTTTTCCATGGTCGAGTTCTCCCTACTTTTTTAGGAAGCAGCACTTAGGTCAATGCGCTCCGTACCTCCGTTTTCGAGACTCCTCAGTGATGCTGCACGGCAATGTAGGCTTCGCCGATGACTTGGTTGGAGGCGAAAATCTCTGCGCCTTCTCCAGCCAACAATACTCTGGCAGGGAAGGGGACTTGGCGCTTGGAAGTGATCTTGACGAGCATGAGCGGTTCCTTCGGGGTTGCCTTACTAACCAAGATACATCGTGAAAGGTAATTGGGACAAATGGCTTTGTACGGTAGCCGGCAAGCGTCCAAGGCTGTGGATAGGTGGCACTGGACTAGCAGCGATATGCGTTCATCGGCGGATACTCTATCGTGCGTAACGTCAGGATGTAATACAAAGCTATACAGCTTGGGTATCGAGCGAGATGTTGGCCAACGGCAGGCACGCGAGGGGCGTAACGGTAATGGCGACGCTCTCGGCGTTCTCCGTGCCGCAATCTGTGATGACTATGAGGTCTTTGGATAGGTCCCCTATGTGGACTATAGCTGTCCCAATCTTATGGTGCCACCCATGAATGAAACGCGCGTTTGTCGAGTCGGGCGGATCGATTTCGCTCGGGCTTGGGCTTGGCAAGAGTCGCTGCGCCAACTGCGGCGAGCCGAGCAAATTCCAGACACGCTGATGTTGGTCGAACACCCGCCAACTTATACCAGCGGCCGGGCGACGCTGCCCGAGCATCTCCTGACCAAAGGGCTAGATGTGGTCGCGCTCGACCGCGGGGGCAGCGTGACGTTTCACGGACCGGGCCAAATCGTGGCCTATCCGATCGTCGATCTGCGCCAGCGAGGTCGGGATGTACACCAGTACTTGCGCGATTTGGAGGCCGTGCTGATCCGCACGTTGGGCGCATACAACTTGGAGGGAGAGGCTCGGCGTGGCTTGACTGGTGCTTGGGTCGGCTCGTCCAAGGTGGCGTCGATAGGGGTCAACGTGCGGCACTGGATCGCGGCGCACGGTCTGGCCCTGAATGTGGCTACCGACTTGAGCTACTTTGCGGCGATCAAGCCCTGCGGCTTGGGGAGCGAGGAGATGACTACGATGGACGCGCTCTTGGGGCGCGCATTGGACCGGAGCGAAGTCGAGTCTGAACTCTTGCGCGCCTATGCCGACGTATTCGCCTGTGTGCTGGTCGAGGTTGAGTGCAGTGCCTTGGCGGCTTGCATTGGCCGTCTCGAGCGAAATACTTAGATTCAAAGGCCGCGACAGGCAGGCCCCGAGCGCAGCCACAGCGGTCGAACCGGGCCGATTATTCCATAAATGAAAGACACGAGGAGTTTTGCACTATGGCCGATTGGCAGCCCAAGGTCCCCGCAAGCGGCGAGAAAATCACCTTAGTAGATGGCGTGCTCAGCGTTCCAGACCGGCCCGTCATCCCCTTTATCGAAGGCGACGGCATTGGGCCGGATATCTGGGCCGCGGCCGTGCGCGTCTTCGACTCAGCGGTCGAGAAGGCTTATGGCGGTCAGCGAAAGATCGCTTGGATGGAGGTTTTGGCTGGCGGGAAGGCTTTCGAGCAGACCGCTAGCTGGCTGCCCGACGCCACGGTGGAGGCCTTCAGTACCTATCTGGTCGGCATCAAGGGGCCGCTGACGACGCCGGTCGGCGGCGGGATCCGCAGCCTCAACGTGGCTTTGCGCCAGATACTCGACCTCTACGTGTGTCTGCGCCCAGTGCGCTACTTCAGCGGTGTGCCCTCGCCGGTCCGGCAACCCGAGCTGGTGGATATGGTAATCTTCCGCGAGAACACCGAGGACATCTACGCCGGAATTGAGTTCGAGCAGGGCACCGAAGACAACGCGCGCTTTAAGGCTCTGCTGCAAGAGCAGTTCGCCGACCGCTACGGCAAAATCCGCTTTCCAGATACCGCTGGCTTGGGCATCAAGCCGGTCTCGCAGGAGGGCACCGAGCGGTTGGTCCGCGCCGCGATTGAATACGCCGTTGCCCAAGGCCGCGACAGCGTGACCTTGGTACACAAGGGCAACATCATGAAGTTCACCGAAGGGGCCTTCCGCGACTGGGGCTATGAGCTGGCGCAAAAGGTTTATGGCGGCGAGGAAATCGATGGCGGCCCTTGGACTAGGGTCGTCGTCAACGGCGCGGCCCTTACCATCAAGGACGTGATCGCCGACGCCTTTTTGCAACAGATTCTCACGCGCCCGGCCGAGTACTCGGTCATTGCCACCCTCAACCTCAATGGCGATTACATCAGCGACGCGCTGGCCGCCTGCGTCGGCGGCATCGGCATCGCTCCAGGCGGCAACATCAACTACGCCACTGGCCACGCCATCTTTGAGGCCACCCACGGCACCGCTCCCAAATACGCTGGCCAAGACAAGGTCAACCCCGGTTCGGTAATCCTGTCGGGCGACATGATGTTCCGCCACTTGGGCTGGAACGAGGCGGCCGACCTGATCGTCAAAGGGCTGGAGCAGGCGATTGCGAGCCGGGTCGTCACCTACGACTTTGCGCGGCTAATGGACCAGCCGACCGAGGTCAAGTGCTCGGAGTTCGGCGCAGCTATCGTCGAGAACATGTAGTGGCCGACTCACTGACTCACCTCGACGAGAAGGGCCGCCTCAAGATGGTCGATGTGGGCGGCAAGGAACCGACGGCGCGGCGGGCGCGGGTGCGCGGCCACATCCGCATGGACCGCGCGACAGCGCGGCTGATCGCTGAGAACAAAGTCGCCAAGGGTAGCGTCTTGGAAGCGGCGCGGCTGGCCGGGATCATGGCTGCCAAGCGCACCGGGGAGCTGATTCCCTTGTGCCACCCGCTCAACCTCACTGCAATCCGCGTGGATTTGCACATCGGCGAGGATCGGGTAGAGGTTGAGGCCGAGGCTAGGATTGACGACCGCACCGGGGTGGAGATGGAGGCGCTGGTGGCGGCGAGCACGGCCCTTCTGACCATTTACGACATGTGCAAGGGCGTCGATCGCGGGATGGTGATTTCCGAGCTGCGGCTCATGGAGAAACGGGGAGGGCGGAGCGGGACGTGGGTGCGGGAAGAGGGGTGAGAGAACGCCCCTTTTGAACCATAAGTCCACAAAAGGCGAGTTTCCCTATTCGAGGACGAGTAGCGTTATGTCCGGCATGGGCGGCAACATGTTCCAAATACGCCGCGCTCAAGAAAGGGCACCCGCCAGCTTGAGCAACACGGCCTTCTGGCTGTGCAGGCGGTTTTCGGCTTGGGTGAAGATTAGCGAGCGCTCGTCGTGCAAGAGCGCGCCTTCGATCTCATAGCCGTGGTGGGCGGGTAGGCAGTGCAGGATCTTCAGATCTAGGCCCGCGAGCAACTTGCAGTTGAGTTGGTAGGGCTGAAAAAGCTGCACTCGCCGCGCTTTTTCAGCAGCGAATTGGGGATTGGCAAAAAACTCCATGTCGATCCAAGTATCGGTGTACACGGCGTCAGATTTTGCCAACGCCGGGTGCAGTTCCTCAGTGTGCTCGTAGAGTCCTAAGCGCTCGGCTTCGGCGTAGAGTTCGTCGTCGCGTGCGGCGGCGCTAATCTCCGGGCAGACGCAAGTGACGTGCATGCCCACTTTGACGCCGGCGGCGATGAGCGAGTTGGCGACATTGTTGAGCACCCCGACGTATGTCAGCCGCACCCCTTCGAGCCGCCCGAAAGCCTCCTGTAGGGTCATCAAGTCGGCCAATGCCTGTAAGGGATGGTAGCGGTTGCAGCAGCCGTTTATCAACGGCACCTGCGAGGCTGCGGCAGCGCGGCGCACATCGGCGTGTTCGAGCAGGCGGGCGACGATGAAGTCGGAGTAGCCGGAGAGGACGCGGAACTCGTCGCCTAAGTCGGCGAGGCCGAAGTTGGTGTTTATCCAATCGAGATAGAGGGAGTGGCCGCCTAGCTGGGCGGTGCCGATCTCGCCGGCGCACCGGGTGCGGGTCGAAGTCTTCTGGAAGAGCAGGACCACCGTGCGTCCAGACAGGGCAGCGGCGTAGTGCTGCGGGGTGGCCTTGACGGCGAGGCCGAGCTCGACAGCTTGCTGCACATCGGCTGGGGACCAGTCTTTTAAGGTAATTAAATGCAATGGAACGTCTTCCTTACCTTGTTGCGCCTTTTGTGGTGAAATAGAACAATATAATAAATAAAAATTTATAATCAAGAATAATTATTATTAAAATTCAAGTGGCGGCCGATTTCGGCCAATATGTTATCAACGATATCTTGGGGCGCACCCGTTAGCTCCAGCCCGGCAGCGCGGGTGTGACCGCCGCCGCCAAAGGTGCCGGCGACTTGACTGACGTCGACCTTGTCGCGGGAGCGCAGGCTGATGCGGTAGCATCCGGGGGTGCGTTCCTTGAGAAGCAAGGCCACTTCGACGCCCCCGATCATCAGGCCGTAGTTGACGACCTCGTCAGGCTCGCCCGCGCCCATGGCCTTGCGGTCGAGATGGAGCACTGCCACGCGGCCCCCGAGGCGCAGCACCAAGCTCTCAATGGCTTGGCCGCGCTGTTTGACCGAGCCGAGGCTCTTGTTGCCGAAGACGCCCTCGGCGATGGCGTCGAGACGTGCGCCGCGGCGCACTAGAGCGGCCGCCACTTCAAAGGTGGTAGCCGTTGTTAGCGAGAAGCGAAAGCCGCCGGTATCGAAGAGAATCCCCGCATAGAGCTGGTCGGCCGCGACGGCGTCGATCTCATAGCCGAGGCCGATGGCGAGATGGTAGAGGAGCTCGCAGGTAGAACTGAGCTCCTCCACGATATTCAACGCGCCGAAGCACTCGTTGCCGCGGTGGTGATCGATGTTGAGGAGACGAGTGTCGGGGCTGAGACTTGGGCGCACCGAGCCGATGCGGTCGAGGGAGGGGCAGTCGGCGACAATGGCGCAGCCATAGCGGGCCAAGTCGAGGTCGGCAAAGTGGCGTACGCCATCCCAACCGGCGAGAAAGGAGCATTGGCCAGCCGGTGGCTCGGGCAGGCCGATGTCAGCGCGCTTGCCGAGGCCTCTCAGCAGGTGGGCCCAAGCCATGCAGGCACCTAGGCCGTCGGCGTCGCTGTTGACGTGGGTAGTAAGCAGGAAGTCGTCTTCTTCCTCAATGAATGCGTGCGTTGCTCTTAGCTGCAGGTCCAAAGTTATTTCTCCGCTCGCGGAGCGCGTAGGACGAAGTGAACGCGGTCCGATTCCTCGGTCCCCTTGTCAAATGTGAAACCGTCGAAGAGCGCGAGCAAATCCCAAGCACTCGCCTCGACGCGGGCGGCGATGGCGGCGACCGAATAGATGCGCTGGACATGGGTTTCCTCTAACGCAACGCCGCTCCCGTCGCGGCGGATGCGGAAGTGGTTGCTCTGTAGCCGCTTGTCTGGATCGTAGATGCTGTGCCGCTCGTAGGAAAAACCCGGCCCCCGCTCGCTGTCGCGCATGTTGCGGAAATAGCGCAGCGAATTGCGCTCGGTGCAGATGTCAAAGACGAAAAGCCCGCTCGGCTGCACAATGGCCTCTGCGCCGCGCAGTGCCGCGTCGAGGTCGGTTGGTGCGAGCAGATAGTTGACGCTGTCGTACAGGCAAATGGCCGCGTCAAAAGGCCCTAGGCCCGCTAGCTGGCGCAGGTCCTGCTGGACGAACTCGACGTCGGTGCCGGCGGCCTTCGTGCGCGCGACTCGCAGCATGGCCTCGGAGCGGTCCACGCCCGTTACCTCATAGCCGAGGCGGTGGAGCGCAAAAGACGCGTTGCCGGTGCCGCAGGCCAAGTCCGCGACGCGGATGGCGTCTGGGGCAAAGCGGGCGAAGAGCGCATGGATGTAAGCGGCCCATGCGCCGTAATCGACGTGGGCCATTACATAGTCGTAAATGGGGGCCAGCCCTTGATAGGGGGATTGCGCTGCGCTACCCACAGTTCGCGTCCTAAAAGCTCAGGTCTTCGTACGGGTCGCGGTGTTCCTCGCGGAGGATCCGATAAAAGCGGCCGCGGTCTCGCCGTGCGGGCTGGCGCTCCGGGATGCCGAGCACCTCGATATCGAGCAGGCGGGTGGGGGTCGCAATGTGGATCTGCTCGCCCACGGCCACGGAGTGTGCAGCCTTGGCCTGCTGTCCGCCGATCTGGACTCGCCCGGCGTCGCAGGCCCGCTTGGCTTCACTGCGCTGCTTGATCAGCCCCGTGTTCTTCAGAAAGATATCCAGTCGCATCCCGTACCGGTCGGCGCAAGTTTTCCTCGTCGAGCCGGACCTCGATGTGGATTTGCTGACGGTATTCGTCGATTAATTGGCGCATGGCTTCTGCGGTGCGGCTTTCGCGGATCAGGCCCTCGAGCACGGCTTGGTCGTCGTCAATTTTGATGATGTGGCCGCCATCGTCAAAAAAGAAAGGTTCGCTGATGTCGCCCAGCTTGAGGTCGCTGAGGTAAGGCTGGAGGAATTCGGGAATCCCTTCCTTGGGGAAGGTGCCCCAGAGGCCGCCCTGCATGGCCGTCTGCGGGTTGGCCGAATACTGGCGGGCGAGCTGGGAAAATTCCTCGCCGTTCTGGGCGCGACGGCGCAAACCCACTAGCGTTTCCCGCGCATGGTCCTCGTCGCTTTCCGAGGTTTTGGCCAAGACGAGGATGTGGCTGGCGCAGATGGAGGCTTCGCGCTTTTCGCGCACCTGTATTAAGTGGTAGCCATAAGGACTCAAAACCGGCTCGCTAATCTGGCCCGGTTTGAGGGCGAAGGCCGCTTCCTCGAACTCGGGCACCAAGGTCCCGGGTGAGAAACAGCCCAAGTCGCCGCCGAGAGAGGCACTGCCGGGATCTTCAGAGTGGCCGCGGGCAATTGCGGCAAAGTCGCCGCCTGCGGCCAGCAGGGCTTGGATCTCTTCGATCTGCGCCCGTTTCTCTTTTAGCACTTCATCGCTGGGCTGGATCTTGATCAGAATGTGGCTGAGCGATATTTGAGAAGGCAAGGTGTCTTGGTGGGTGCTGCGGAACTCCTCTACGTCGCGGTGGCTGACGTGTACCCGGTACGAGACAAAGGCGCGCATCTGGCGCGAGAGCAGGCGGTGGCGGATTTCCTTGCGGTAGCGAGCCTTGAGTTGGCGCTCGCTCAAGCCCACGCGCTCTAGCATCTGCTCAAATTGCCCGTCGTCCATACTGCTTTTGGCCATCTGGAACTGCTGGCCGAGCATTTCCTCAACTTCGGATGGGTCGATCTGGATGCTGTCCTGCTTGGCCTTGAGAACCAGTACTTGCTCGTCGATCATGGCGTCGAGGATCTCGCGGCGGAGTGCCTTGATTTGCTCGGATTCGGCAAAGACCGAGATCCCCCGCTGCTCGGCCTCAAAGTGCAGTCGATAGTTGAGTTCGGACCAGAGGATTGTGTGGTTGTCAACGGTGGCGACGATGCGGTCGATGAGTTCGGGCAAGGCCCCTGCTCTCGGCGCGATACACAGCGCGAGACAGAGAGCTAACAACAGGCGATTTGGCGAATGCAGTGGCATATTCAGGGGGTGGGGGCTACGATAGTCCAGTCTGTGGAGTTTTTGAGCTTGGCGACGAGTTGGTCGAGTTGAGATTGATGATGCTCGCGCACCAGCGCCTCGATGATATGGGAGCGCACTTGCGCGAGGTCGCGGACCGTGCCGGCCTCGCAGCGCTCTAGTATCTGGATGAGGTGGTAGCCGTACTCGGTCTGCACCGGCTCGGAGATGCGTTTGAGCGGCATATCTTGGCACGCGGCCCACAGCGCGGGGTCTTCTACTTCGGAGAAATAGCCCAGCTCGCCTCCCTCGTTGCGGGTGGCGGCATCGTGCGAGTACTTGCGGGCCACCTCGGAAAAACGTTCGCCGCGCTGTAGCAGGGTTTGACGGCGGGCGTTGGCCTCGCGCTGGCTGGTCAGGAGGATGTGCCGCGCCTTAATCTCGGGGCGAAGCCGGCGAAAATCGTCTTGATGTGCATCGTAGTAGTGGCGGACCGCGGCTTCACTGAAGGAGAGCTCGTGGTCTTGGAACTCGGCGTCGAGCAGGGCCGCTACCAGCAGGTCTCGTCGCATCTGCTCTAGAAGCGTTTTGAGCCGCGTCTGCTGGTGGAGCCCGCGGGCGAGTGCTTCCTGATAGAGCAGTTCTTGGCGCACCCAGGCCTCGAGGAGTTGCTCCCGCTCGCCTTCGGCTAGATCAGCGTCGAGGCCGTGCGCGAATTGGCTTGCAAACTCGCTCTCGGTGAGTTCGGAGTCTCCGACGCGGGCGACAATGTCGCGGGTCCCCGACAATTCACACCCTGGCAGCACACTGAGCGCGAGCGCGATGGCAAGCAGTGTTTTCAGAGGATTTCCTCCAGGATATTGCGCGCCTTTTCCAAGCGCTCTATCTCGTCGCGGCCCGGCACCCGGACTTCGATCTTGAGCCGCTCACCCAAATCGAAGTCTAGCTGGGTAGAACACTGCTCCACCATCTTCTGGATGTCGGCCGGTGCGACCGGCCTGTCTGGCAGAAAGGCGAGGCGAAAGCGACTCTGCTCCAACTGGACGCTTTCGAGGCCGAGCTGGCGGGCCATGATCTTGATTTCCATGATGTGCATTAGCGAGTGCGCTGGCTGGGGCAGGCGTCCAAAGCGATCCTGCATCTCCTCGCGGATGTCCAAAAGGTCAACAATGCGGCCGGCGTCGGCTAAGCGCTGGTAGAACTCCATCTTTTGGTCTGGGTCGCGCAGGTACTCGTCTGGAATATAAGCCGAGACCGCAATTTTTATCTCGGGTTCGGGATTGTCGGGCGAGTAATCGCCCTTGATTTCGCGCATGGCCTCGTCCAACAGGCGGCAGTAGAGGTCGAAGCCGACGGCGGCGATAAATCCGTGTTGCTGCGCCCCCACTAGGTTGCCGGCACCGCGAATCTCCAGATCGCGCATGGCGATGTTGAATCCAGACCCTAAATCGGCGAATTCCTCGATGGCACGCAGGCGCATGCGGCTCTTCTTGGTCAGTTTCTTGCCCTTGGGGACCAGCAGATAGGCGTAGGCGCGCTCGTTGGAGCGGCCGACTCGGCCCCTGATCTGGTAGAGCTGGCTCAAGCCCAGCGCGTCGGCGCGGTTGACGATAATGGTGTTGACCGAAGGGATGTCGATCCCCGATTCAATGATCAT
The DNA here is from genome assembly GCA_958295495.1 of uncultured Latescibacterota bacterium. Classification (GTDB taxonomy): domain Bacteria; phylum Latescibacterota; class UBA2968; order UBA8231; family UBA8231. The sequence goes on along the minus strand of OY282352.1, from coordinate 1,703,431 downwards.
GGTGCAGACTAAGCAGTCGTATTTTCGTTCCAAGAAATCGACCATGATCTTCTCTAGCTGCTTGGGTGGCATCTGCCCGTGGGCAACGCCAAAACGCACCTGCGGCAGGAGGTCTTGCAGGTATTCCTCGAGCCGTTGAATTGACTGTACTCGGTTGTGGACGAAGTAGATTTGACCGCCGCGTTCAACCTCGCGGTGGATGGCCTCGGCGATGCGGGCCTCGTCAAAAGCTAGGATCTCGGTGTGGATGGGCAGGCGATCCTGCGGCGGGGTGTTGATCACCGACATGTCCCGAGCGCCCATCATCGACATGTGCAGAGTGCGCGGGATCGGGGTCGCCGTCAGGGTCAGCACATCGACGAGCCGCTTTAGCTGCTTGAGCCGCTCCTTGTGGCGGACTCCAAAGCGCTGCTCCTCATCGACGACCAAAAGCCCTAAGTCGCGGAAGCGGATGTCTTTGGAGAGGATGCGATGAGTGCCGATGAGCACATCGACTTGGCCGTTTTTGACGTCTCGGAGGATCTGCTGCTGTTCCTTGGGCGAGCGGAAGCGGCTGAGCACCTCGACGCGCGCTGGGGTGTGCCCCATGCGTTCCGAGAAGGTCTGGTAGTGCTGCTCGGCGAGAATGGTGGTGGGGACCAGCACGGCGGCCTGCTTGTGGTCGCAGATGGCCTTGAAGGCAGCGCGCACGGCGACCTCGGTCTTGCCATAGCCGACATCGCCACAGACTAGGCGGTCCATCGGGTGCGGCGTTTCCATGTCCTTTTTGACTTCTTCCATGGTGCGCAATTGGTCGGGCGTCTCTTGGAAGGGAAAGGCCGCCTCTAGCTCGCGGTGCAGAGGGCCATCGGCTGAGAACACGAAGCCGGGCCGAGCCTTGCGCTCGGCGTAGAGATGCACCAGCTCGCTGGCCATTTTGAAGATCTCTTCGCGCGTGCGCTCCTTGAGTTTTTCCCAAGCGGCACTGCCCAGCTTGTTGAGCAGGGGGACCTCGCCTTCGGCGCTGGAATACTTGCGCAGGCGGTCGAGTTGTTCGACGGGGACGAAGACGCGGTCTTGGTCCTGATAGGCCACGACGAGGCAATCGTGCTCGCGTCCGCCGATTCGCAGGCGGCGAATGCCCGAGTAGCGGCCAATGCCGTGGTCGATGTGGACGACGAAATCGCCGCGCTGCAAAGCGCCGTAGTTGGCGATGGACTTGGCCGTGCGGAACCGGCGGTAGCGGTAGCGGCGCTTCTGGCGGCTGAAGATCTCGTGGTCGTTGAGCAGGGCTAGCTGGGCTTGCGGAAAGGTGAAGCCCCGGTGCAGCGAGCCAAGCCCTAAGTGGATCTCGGGGCAGTCGGCGAAAATTTCTTGTAAGCGGCTCGCCTGTCCCTTGGTCTCGCAGCGGATGTGGATGGCGTAGGACTCGGTTGCGAGCCGGTCGATTTCCTGCTGTAGGAGGGTGCGCTCACCGGCAAAGACGCGCGGCTTTGTGGCCTCGAAGCGGACGGCCTTGTCGAGCTGGCCCAAGGGTGCCGGCTCGAGCCGGGTGCGGTCGTCTAGCTGCGCGATGAGCCAATCCCCGTCGCGCAGGAGTGCTGACGGGGGCAGACGCGATTCTTTTTGCCGCGACCGCTCGTACTCTTGGCCAGGCTTGGCTAGGGCCTTGTCGAGGGCCGCGGCGATTTCTTCGCGCTCGTCCAAAAAGAGCACCGGCTCTTTGAGGTACTCGAAAAGCCCGTCGTCGCGGCCGTAGAGCAGGGAAATGTAGCACTCAATGCCGTCGAGTGACTCGCCTAGCTCTAGCTGATCTTTCAGCGGAGCGAGGGCTTCTGCCGCGCCAGCGGCCTCAATCCGCTGGAGGTAATCTTCGTAAAAGAGGGAATCAAGCAGCACCTCGCGTGCCGGCAGCACCCAAGCCTCTTCGCAAGTGCTCAGCGAGCGCTGGGTGCTGACGTCGAAGTGGCGGATGGATTCGATTTCATCGCCTAAGAACTCGCAGCGGTAGGGATGCTCAACGCCGAAAGGGTATATGTCGAGAATGCCGCCGCGCAGGCTGAACTGCCCGATGCCGTCGATGGCCGCCACGCGCTCAAAGCCGCAGGCGACCCAGTGCAAGCAGAGCGCATCGAGGTCGCGTTCCTCTCCTACCTTGAGGATCTCCGTGCCCAATTCGAGGGCATGGGGCGGGATTAGCGGATCGAGCAGGGCCGAAGCCGGGGCGACGACGATGGCCGGTTCGCCGCACATGAGCCGTGCGGTGGCCGCCACGCGCAAGCTGGTAATTTCGAGGTCCGGGGACTGCCGGTCGTAGATTCCAACGTCCCAAGCGGGGAAGTAATAGACCATCTGCTCGCCGGCGATGACTTGGAGGTCGTCGCGCCACTGTTCGGCGCGATCCTCGTCGGCCGCGACGATGAGTACAGGGCGTTCGAGGGCCGTGCGGAGGTGGCTGGCGAGAAACGCGGCTAGGGTCGTGGGCAGCCCGTGGAATAGGACTTGTTGCTGCCCATTCGCAAGCCGGGCGGCGACCTCTTTGAAGCTGTTCGTCTGGGAGGTCAGGCGAACGATGTGGTCGAGTGAATGGGCTGAATCCATTCCGTTCTCAACGTGCTATTAGAGAAGTTTATGTGGCGAAAACAGCCAAGGCAGGGCATGTCCGCGGTCGAGAAATCCGAAAAAAAGGGTCTGCGACGGCATGTCGTAAACCCTTTACTACCTGACAGCTTATCATGGTGGAGCTGAGGGGAATCGAACCCCTGACCTCCTGAATGCCATTCAGGCGCTCTCCCAACTGAGCTACAGCCCCACAAGAGTAAAAAAGATAAGCAATCCCCCTCTACATCGTCAAGGAGCCGAGTTCATCCGCCGTTGATCATCACGCCCATGTTGAGGTCGGCGGCTGTGTAGAAGTCGCGGTCGGAGAAACTGGGTCCCAGCGAAAAGAAGGCCACGCGCACTTGCACTTGCATTCCCGCGTCGAATCCATCGCCGGTCCTCAGCGTGAGTGCCCCTAGGGTATCATCGCCCTTTTTGGTTTGGGTGATGCTCGCGCCGCCGGTGCGCCACAGCCCCTCTTCGGTCAGCTCAATGCTGAGGGGCGGGGTGAGAAAGGGCTGGGTCGCGGCGAAGGAAGAGCCTTCAAAAGCCAAGGCATGGGCCGGCTCAATCTCTAGGCGCAACTCAAACTGCTTGACGTTTACCATGCCTTGGGCCGCAAAGGTGAGGACGACCTCTTGGCCGGGGCCGGTAGCTGTGAATTGTCCTTCCTCAATGCGAATGCTTTGCGCGTAGCGACCGCCGAGCTGAGCTGAAAGTGCCGGGGGATTTGCGCTGGGGCTTTGGGTCGAATCGGTGCCACAGGAAGCGAACAACGCGGCGAGGAGGAGTAAAGCACAATGGCGAATTTTCATGGGGCCCCTCAAATCGGAAGTCTTTGTTCCACAGCCGGCTAAGGGCGGCTCTCGCTTCAAATAGGTTGTTTGGGGCTAATTAAGCAAGCATCTTATCCCCGTTAGAACTTAGGAGATGGCCTTGAGCCGTCGGGCCGTGTATTAGATATTTAGGTGTGATGACAAGGGCGATATGTTCTACTACTTCATATATGCGGCCTGCGGGGTCTTCCTAATCTGCCTAGCCTATGCGGCCTATGTGATCTTGGGGCGGCTAGTCGTCTTGCGCGGTCTGCGACAGCTTGCTTTCCGAGTACAGATGCTGGCCCACGGCCGCACCTCGCGGCTTGGCAGCCTGCTCAACGCCCACCCGATCTCGTTGTTTTTCTCTGACCGGCTCTCTGTCGAGCTCGAGCGCGAGCTCGGGCACTTGGAGCGCCGCCGCCGCATCCCAACCCCCTACCACTCGCGGCAGTGTTTGCCATTCGCATTCGACCGCCTCAAGCTGCTGAGACGCCGCGTCGAGCGAATTGAGCAGGGCATCTAAGGCACGGTCGCTTTCAGTCGAAGCCACGCCTTGCCGCGTCGCATCTCCACTTGCATCTCGGTAGTACCAAAGTCCGCGAGGTGGGCATCGACATAGGCGTCGGTCGCGGCCAAGGCGACCGAGAGCGCAAAATAGAGCAGGCGACTGTTGCGGCGGGCAGTGCGGTCTTGGTGTTCCTCGGGTGTGGGCGCGGAACGGATGCGGCGATGCTCGACCACGACCGCGGTGAGGGCTGTCGCACTTGCAGCGCCTAAGAACAGCCCCTTGACGGGGCGGCCATTGTAGTACTGGCCCCAGCCGGGCAACACTGCCGACCGCAGGAGTGCGCCATGCGCCGAAGGCAGGGTGGGGGTGCGAGTCGAATCGGTCTCTGCCTCTGTGGCGCATGCTGGTCGCCCCGCGAGTAGGGCGAGGAGCAGGCTAGCCCAGCCGCATGCCAGCCGCAATCGGGTAGCCCCGCACAAAGGCCGTTCCCTCCATGGCGGCTTTGCCCGCCGGTTGTACTGCGGTGAGTTGTAGGGCACCCTCGCCGCAGGCCACGGTTAAACCTCGACGACCGTCGGCGCAGAGTACGGTGCCGGGTGCGCCGCAGCCCGCAGCGTGCTGAGCCCGGTGTACTTTGAGCGTCTTGCCCTGCCATTGGGTATAGGCACCGGGTGCGGGATTCATGCCGCGGACGAAGTTGCGGACCCGCTCGGCTGGTTGGTGCCAGTCAATCTGGCCATCCTCTTTGGACAGCTTGGGGGCGCGACTGACGCCGTCCGTACCTTGGGGCTGTCCGGTGAGGCAGCCGTCTTCCAGCCCATCGACGGTCTCCACGACCATCTCGGCGCCCTCCGCGCACAATCGGGCCTCCAGCTCACCGGCCGTCTCATCGCAGCCGATGGCAAAGCGGCGCTGGAGCAGGATGTGCCCCGCGTCGATGCGCGAGCTGAGTTGGAAAGTGGTGATGCCAGTCTCCTGCTCGCCGTTGGCCACCGCCCAGATGAGGGGGGCCGCGCCGCGATAGGCGGGCAAGAGCGAGGGATGCAGGTTAATTGAGCCGAGGTGGGGAATGGCGAGAAGGTGCCGGGGCAGGATTGAAAAGGCGACGACGACAAAGAGGTCGGGTGCGCGCGCAGCCAAGTCTGCGGCTAGCGCGGGGTCTTTGATCGCGGCCGGTTGCAGTACTTCTAATCCGAGCTTTAGAGCTTGTTCTTTGACGGGCGGACTTGCAAGCTGGCGGCCTCGCCCTTGGGGTCGGTCGGGATTGGTGACGACGGCGATGATCTGGTGGCGGCTCTGGGCGAGGGCTTTTAAGGAGGGAACCGCAAAGCGCGGGGTTCCCATAAACACGAGCCTCACTACTTCCCCTTGCCGTCGGCGTCTTCTTTATTTTTTACCCGCGAAACGGCCGTCCGCGAGATCTCGATTTTGACGCTGTCGGCGATTTTGACCACGAGGATGTCGTCTTTGATGTTGAGAATGGTGCCATGAATCCCGCCGCTGGTGACGATTTCATCGTTTTTTTCGAGTTCGTCGATCATCCGCTGTTGGTTTTTCTGCTTCTTCATCTGCGGCCTCAATAGCAAGAAGTAGAGAACCAAGAACATCAACACAAAGGGCAGGAACGAGGCGATGGGGTTAGGCTGTCCGCCGCCGTCGGCGGGTGAGCTGCCCAAGGCGTAGGCAGTGGAGATGAGATCGAACACGGGCAAATTCCTTTTGGTAAAGGGTTGGAACAGGTGGGGCTATCCGGGCAAGCGGGTCGAGATCAGCGTACCCAACGCGATCAAGCCGGCTAACTGGATGCCCAAATACTCGCGTAGGCAACGCGCCTTTGGCAAAGCGTTCAGAGTACGAGGCGGGGACGCCTTTGTCAAACCCTTTGACATTGCAGCACACTCGCCATTAAGATGATGATGACAAGGTTGAGACAGGAGAATTGGACATGAGCAGGAAAGAACACAAGACGCGGCCCAAGGGACTGAACAAGTATCAGCGGGCGGCTTTCCGCCAAGGCGAGCTGCGCGTGGGGCGCGAGGAGATTCAAGAACTGTTGCAAATGTCGCGTAGCACCGATCCAGCAGATCGCTTACAGGCCGCGTCCTTTTTGTGCCCTTGCCACGTGCGTCAGAGCATAGACGAGGTCTGGCAGGCACTCTATCGGATGCTCGAAGACCAAGATGCGCGAGTGCGCCGCGCCGCTTGGCACACGCTCGAAGACGGCGGCAAACCCGACGATCCAGCGCTCGACGAGATCATAGAGCGGACCTTGGAGCGCGAGACCGACGAGCAAGTGCTCAATTTTGCGCGGCTGTTTTCCCAAGGGCGCGAAAAGCGCAAACAGGTCGAGTTCGAGATAGCGGCGATTCCCGAATACGCAGAGCGCGGCAAGTGCGATTTCTGCGGCGAGCAGTCCGCGGCGGTCAAGAGGGATTTTGCGACCGAACTCGACGTGGGCGGTGCGCGGCGGTTTGCTCTAGTCTGCGCGTCCTGCGATCAAGCGGCCTGAGCCAATCCTTTATCGGTTTTGGTAGCGGGCGAGAAATTCCGCCTGATAGGCCGCGAAGTGCCCACGGATAATTGCGTCGCGCATCTCGCTCATGAGCTGCTGAAAGAAGAAGACGTTGTGGAAGGTGGCTAGGCGCGGGCCGAGGACCTCGTTGGTCTGGAAGAGATGACGTATGTAAGCTCGGCTGTAGTGGCGGCAAGTGGCACAAGCGCAATCCGCGTCGAGCGGTTGAGGGTCTTCGGCGTGGCCGGCGTTTTTGAGGCGCAGGCGTCCCCGTCGGGTAAAGGCCGTGCCGTTGCGCGCATTGCGGGTGGGGACCACGCAGTCGAACATATCGACGCCGGCTGCAACGGCCTCGACCAAGTCGTGCGGCAGGCCCACGCCCATCAGGTAGCGGGGTTTTTCCGTTGGCAGGTAGGTGGTGGTTTGGCGCACGACCTCAAACATGTCCTCGCGCGGTTCGCCTACGGCTAGGCCGCCAATGGCATAGCCAGGCAGGTTGAACTGCACTAGTGCTTGGGCACAGTCGCGGCGCAAATCCGCATAGATGCTGCCTTGGACAATGCCAAAGAGCGCTTGGGGGAGGCGGTGGACGCGCTCAGCCGCCAATTCCCGGTGGCGGCTCAGGCAGCGCTCGGCCCAGCGCAATGTCCGCTGCATGGACTCTTGCGCGTAATCGCGCCCGCAGGGATAGGGCGTGCATTCGTCGAAGGCCATGATGATGTCGGCACCCAGCCCGTGTTCAATTTCCATGACCTTTTCAGGGGTGAAGAAGTGATGCGAGCCGTCCAAGTGCGATTGGAAGCGCACGCCGTCTGCGGCTACTTCGTTGCGGTCGCTGAGGCTGAAGACCTGAAAGCCACCGCTGTCGGTGAGGATCGGCTGCGGCCAGTTCATAAAGGCGTGGAGTCCCCCCATCCGGTCGATGAGTTGGTGGCCGGGACGCAAGTAGAGGTGGTAGGCGTTGCCGAGGATGATCTGCGCTTGGGCCGCAGCTAGGTCCTGTTGGTTGAGGGTCTTGACTGTGGCTTGGGTGCCGACGGGCATGAAAATTGGCGTCTCCACGGTGCCGTGGGGCGTGTGGAGGATGCCTGCCCGCGCCCCGGTTGCAGCGTCTTGAGCGACAAGTTCAAAGCGGAAGGCTGCGCTCATGGCAGCAGCCGGGAGACGGGGACTAAGCGAAAGCCTCGTCTCTCTAGCTGCGGCAACGCAGCTAAAAGGGCGATGAGCGTCTCTCTGCGGTTGTGTCCCACGCCGATGGCTTGGCCCGACTGAGCCGCGAGCGCGGCAAGTTCCCAGAGCTTTCCCTGAATGGCTTGGGCGTCGGCGATCTCGTCGATAAAAAGGTCGCGATTAAAGGCCCTAAGGTCCATATCTACAGCTAGTTGGTAGGCAACTGACGAGGCCGTGGTGCGGCTGTCGAGGAAGAGCAGGTTGCGGTCCTTTAGCTCCGAGAGCACTAGGCGCATAATTCGCTCGTCGGTCGTCGCCTTGGACCCCATGTGGTTGTTGATCCCGCGGGCGTGGGGTACGCTCTGCAAGGCGCGGCGCACTCGGCGGCGGATTTCCGCGTCGTCGAGGCCCACTAGTATGGCGTTTGCACCGGGAGATGCCCCGCCTTTGGGTTCCATCGGCAAGTGGACCAACACCTCGTGTCCGTTGGCCCGCGCCCGCTCGACGAGGGCGGGCGCTTGGTCTGCTCTGGGCAAGATAGAAAACGTCAAGGGCTGCGGTATGGCGCAGAAGTGTGCGGCGATGGGGTCGGGGTCGGCGAAGTCATCGATGACAATGGCAATGTTGCCGGTGCGGCGGTGCTCGGCAACCGGAGCTAGGATAAAAATGGTCGTCTGCACCTCGCCAAAGCCGCAGCGGATTTCGACTTGGCCCCGCCGCTCGTTGGCGCTGAGGACTTGGCCGCCGAGCCGCTGGACAAAGCGCGAGATGCCCAAGTTGGCTTCGGCTAGGGGCAGGTCGGCGGGTACGCCGACCTCGATGCGGTTGAGGCTCTTGGAATAAAGTGCCGTCCAGATGCCCAAATCGGCCAAGGCACTGTCAATGCCCGCGTAGAGCGCGTCGGCTAGTTGGCCGGCGTTAGCTGCTTGGTAGGGAACGGGCGCGGGGGCTGGTGCGATGATGGGCAGGTCGCTGGTTCGTTGTGGCGCGGGCGCGTAGAGCAAGAAGGCGGTCGCACTGGCCAGCAACAAACCCGAAAGAGCCAAGTGCCAGCCGGGATGGCGCTGGCGCTTGACTAAGCGTTTGTTCACTAGCTCAGGGCGCGACTTGTTGCTTTAGTGCCGCCCAGCTAAAGGCGTTTGCCGAGGGCTTGCCGGCCCCGCCGCAGGCACCTGACAAGGCATCGTTCTCCCAGCGGATAATTTTCCACAGGCCGCCGTCTGGGTTGAGGCGGAGCTTGAAGGTCATAAACTGATCTACGCGAAAGCCTTCGCCCGCCGAGCGCAACAGTTCCATTTGGACCCGGCCATAGAAAACCTCCCAGTCTTCGTCCGGGTGGCCGTCGGGGTCTTCGGGAAAGGCTTCTGGATGGTTGGAGCCGAGTTCTTGTTCGCGGCGGGTGGGCGTAAAGTCGAAGGAGAAATGATGGCGGAACTCGTCGAAGAGGCCCGGCTGCGATCCATCGCGGCTGCCGACCATGATCTCCAGTTCTTGTTCTAAGCCGTAGTGGAAATCCACTTCGCCAAGACAATCCCATTCTCTAAACAAGAAGTCTTTGTCGAGCAAACTCTCGTAGAGCTGCTCGTCGCGGGTGCGCATGGCGCGGGCGAGATTGTCCATGAGAAGCTCAGGGGTCGTGGCCGCGGGGGCGGGCGGGGCGGGCGGCTCTATTTCCTTGGGTGGTTGTGTATTGGGTGCAAAGGGATTGCTGCAGCCGCAGGAGGAGTTCAAGGCGAGGAAGCCACAGATGGTCAAGAGGGCGAATGATTTCACGGTCGTATCTCCGGGGTGGTGTTGTGCAAATAACTCTAGTTAAGATACAAATCAGAGGGGCGATTATCAAAGGAGTGCGCCGAGCATTCACTGCGAAAAGAGCGCCCGCAACTCCCCCCAAGAGAACTTTGCCGAAGCTTGGTCGCGCTGGTCGCGCCAAACCGCGATCGACCACACGGGATTTTCCACCGTGGGCGTCACCAACTCGATTTCCGCCAGACCCTTGACGCCGATTGTGTTGAACGTCGTTTCCACGGAGTCTGTCCCGGTTGTGCTGATTATCTCGACGAACTCGGCTTCGTAGGGAAAGATGAAGGTCTCGCGCAGCTCGTCGTCGGCCGGGATGCGCTCGTCCGACGATTTGAACCAGCGCACAAAGTGCGCGCTATGGATCTGCTCCGGTGAGAGAATGAAGCGGGCAAAGTTGCGCTCCTCAGCCGCCCCCCAGACGGTATCTCGGTCAACGGCGTAAACCTCCGGGTATAGCTGCACATCCTCGGGATCAGGTTCAAAGACAAAGTCGTCGGTGAACTGCTCCATGTACTGTTGGGGGCTGCGAAGCTCGGGGTTGGCTTGAAAGATAGAAGCGAGATTGGCCAGTACGGATGTGGGGGTCGTGCGGTCGCGCAGGGGGATCTGTTGGCCACTGGGGCAGTCGGGGATCTGGGTCGATAGCGGGGTCTTAGGGTCGGGACGCTCCTCGGCCACGCCATCGCAACGGGGAAAAAGCTGGACACTCGTCTCGGGCACACAGCGACAATCCACTTGTTCGCTGTCGCCTATGGTGCAGCCAGCCAACAGCGCCGCGAGCAGAAATGGTCGGGACGAGAGCATGGCGCGGCTCAGTGGGTGACAAAAGGCACGGGAGCGAAACAGACGACAAAGACCAGCAGGCAGAGGTAGCCGACGAAATAGCGGCCGCGGTCCAGCGTACCAAAAGGGTCGTAGGGGGCCGGGTGATCCTTGCCAAAGAGCGCGAGGAAAAAGGCCAGTACGAGCCATCCCGGCCATCCTTGGGGCCACTCCCACAGCAGCGATAGGACCCCATAAAGCCCCAAAACCAGCAAGGCGGCATAGACCGCGCGGGCGATCTGTCGGTGCCGAGGGCCAAAGATCGCGTACGCGATATGGCCGCCGTCGAGTTGGCCGATTGGAAAGAGATTGAAAGCCGTAATAAACAGCCCGACCCAACCGGCAAAAGCCACCGGGTCTAAAAGGACCATTTGGTCTGGCCCAATGGCGGGCAAGACGAGAGCGGCAATGCCCGAAAAGAGCAACGGTGCCCCCAATTCGATGGGGGAAGCGTGAAAGTAATCGGCTGAGACCACGGTCGAGCGCGAAAGCCCGGCAAAGCAGGCCGCGAGGGCGACGACAAAGCCGGCTAGGGGGCCGGCGGCCCCAATGTCGAGGAGGGCGCGCTTGTTGGGGATGGGGGAACGAATTTTGATGACCGCGCCCAAAGTGCCGAGAAAGGAAACATAGGGCAGGGGGAGAAAGTAGGGCAGCGAGGCCCTGACTCCCCAGCGGCGCGCAGCAAAATAATGACCAAATTCGTGGACCGTGAGAATAAAGAGCAAAGTCGCGGCAAAAGGGATGCCCTCGACGAGGTGGACCAAAGCCGCGATGCTGGTCAGCGGGTCAACCCCTTGCTGCATGGCGCCAGCGGTCGTAGTCGAAGCAATGGTACAGAAAAACAGCAGCAGGTGGACCCATAGGCGCGAGGAATTGGCGTGCTGGACCGGCAGTGAGGCCGGGGTTGGCCGGGTTGGCGGCACCACCGGCGACGCGGTTTTGCGCCAGAAGTTCAAGGGTTGGCGCTTTCCAACTGGAGGCTGAGCCAATGCGCGTCGCCCAAGCCCGAGCCCAAAGGCAGGTATGCGTAGTCGATGACCCAGTGCTTGGCCACGAGCCCCAGCCCGGCCGAGAGGCTGTGGTTTTCAGTGCTCTGGTAGCCGGCGCGTAGGCGCAGGTGCTCACCGGCCCGGTACTCGCCGCCCAAATGCAGCGTGAGGTTGCCGCCACGGGCCTTCTGCGCTTCGACAGCCACGAGCATGTCTGTGCGGCCGACATAAGCGGCACCGAAACGAGTTTCTAAAGGCAGGTCGGTCTCCCGTTGGTCGAGGTGGTTCATGCGGCCCAAGTTGCGCACCGTGGCCCCCAAGCGCAAGCTGGCCGCGACATCGTACATCAGCCCGAGATCAGCGGCCAAGCCGCTGGCGTTTTGGGTGAAAATGGACTGGCGGATGAATTTTAGCTGCAAGCCGAGGCGCGTCCGCTCCATCTGGCGGGCGTAGCTCAGGCCAACCGCCCCCTCGTACACCCCGAAGTGCCCCAGCGGCTCAGCCGAAGGGCCGGTGCGGCGCTCTAGACCGTCGGCTTGCCACAATTGGGCGGAAAGCCCCCAAGTGCTGCGGCCGCGGGCCTGCGTCAGGTGCAGGTGGTTCTGGCGGATATTCTGGATTGAGGCGTGGTGGTTAAAGGCGACGCTGCGTCCACGCGACTGTCGGGCTGCCGGGTTAAGGGCTTGGGCGGCGAACAGGGCCGTCTCTGCGCCGCCCAAGCCCGCGGCGCGGGCCCCGCTGCCTTGGAGCAGCGAGGGCAGGCCCACGGCAGCGAGGGCCGTGGGCAGAGTCAAGAGCGCAATTAATAAGAGAGCCATCACTCGTCAGAACGCCAGCGCCAGACCCACGGTCGTGCGGCCCCCAGCGCCGAGGGGATCGGTTAAGTAAGCGTATTGAAACTGCACGGTCTCGCGCCGCGCCGGGCGCAAGGTCAGCCCGGCCGAGAGTTGGCCACCGTCTTCGGTGCCGAGGTGATGCAGGCCGCCGCGCACCACGAGCAGCGCACTTAGCTGCCACTCGGCCCCGAGGTTGACGCTCTGTTCCCCGTCGGTGCGGAACTCGGCGGCCAACAGCAGGGCGTCCAAAAGCCGCTGGGACGCGCCAAAGACGAGGATGCGCGGCAGGGCGTTATCGGTGGTGTTCGACCGCTGATCGGCGTGGCGCACCTTCCAAGCGAGGTCGGTGCTGAGATTGGATACGCCGGCCCCGAGCCAAGTATGCTCGGCCGCGCGGAACTGCACCCCCAAGTCGAAGCCGCTGCCGTTGGCCGTGGCCTGGGGAACTGAGGGAACGTCGATGCTCTGTTTGAGGACTTTTACGGCCAAACCAACCGCAAGGCGCGGCCCAAGGGAGCGACCTATTGCGAAAATAAAGGCGTTCGCTCGGTCTTCGATTGGCCCAGTGTATTGGCCACTCGCCGTGCGGCCCTTGATCCCGCCGACTGCGGCATGCGACCAAGCAAAGCCAAAGCCCATGTCGCCGCGAATGTTGAACGCAATAGCGGCACTGCCTTGCCGCCGCCCCAGCGACAGCGACTGCATGGAGGTCTCTAGGGCCTTGCCGCGCAGGCGGGCGAGGCCGGCCGGATTCCAGTAGGGGGACGACGCATCGTCGGCAGCGGCGACCAAGGCTCCCATCCCTAGGCCGCGAGCACCCAGCCCGGTCCTGAGAAAGGCGGCGGCAAAATCGGCCCCGTGCGCGGTGGAGGCGGCGAGCAATAGTGCGAAGAGCGTTTTCAATCGAGTACCACTACTCTACCAAAGGCCTGTTGGCCGGTGTTTAGGGCAATGCGGTAAAAGTACGTGCCATTGGCTACTAGTTGGCCGTCTTGGTCGCGCCCATCCCAGAGGATGCGGTGATCGAGGCCGCCGGCAAAGGGCGCATCTGCCGCGAGGTCGCGGACTAGGCCGCTGGCAAAGTCGTAGATCGCAACAGAGACCTCTGCGTCTCGTGACAGGCTAAAGACGATGGTCGTGGTTTCGCGCGAGGGAGCGAAAGGATTGGGTGCTGCGTACGCGAGGGCCGTGCTGTCGGGCACGCCTCCAGCGCTGACGAAGGCCCCTTCGTCGAGCGTGCGCGTGCGAATCAGGTCGCGGATGACGCGCCAAGTGTTCCCCTCGTCCTCAGAGCGCCCAAGGCCATGTTCGGCCCCTGCCCAGAGCACATCGCCCACCCCTGCAAGCCCGACGAAGGTGCCGGTTAGAGGCTGTCCATCGACGACTTCTATGGGGTCCCAGACGCGCTCTGAGTCGGTCGGTAGGGTTGGGTCTGGGCTGGCTAGCAGCCCTTGGGCGGTGCCGGCCCAAACAAAATTGCGGGTAAAAGCAAAGTCCCAAGCAAAAGTCGGCCCAGTGTGGCCCCAAGTCTGGCCGAGGTCGCGGCTGACGCTGATGGCTTGGGTTTGGCCGGGCGACGTGGTGGCACTGGTTCCCGCCCAGATGGCAGTAGTGCCGTCTGGCAGGACTTGGCGTTCAAGTGCGACGACCCAGTTGCCAGCCGGATGACCTAGGAGGGGAGTGCCCGCTTCGCCGAGGCGCACTTTGGCATTTTGCCAATGCTGGCCTCCATCAAAGGTGAAGGCGATCCCACTCGAAGTGCCGACCCACACTGTATCCCCATAAGCTATAACCGCAAAAGTGCGGTGTAGGAATTCTTGGCTAGCTAAGCTGTCGGCGGCAGCGCGCAACTGGGCGATGTTGCTTGGGTCGGCGTTTTCGCGGGCGAGACTGTCGGCCACATTTTGCAAGCTGTCGGCAGCCGTTTCGCGGGCGAAGAAGACGATCTCGTCTGCGCCGCCGGGCAAGAAGGGTTCCCAAGTGCGGCCTTGGTCGAGCGAACGCACGGTAGAGCCAGCGAAAAAGGCCGCGTACACGGCCTCCCCGTTGATGGAGATGTCAAAACAAGCATTGTCAATGGGCGTACCGGGGCCGCGCTCAAAACCGGCCTTGGTGGGGTCGAAAACGAACTCGTTGGGAAGGTGGTGCCAGGAGCCGCCGCCGTCGTGGGAAAAACTCAACCCAGTGCCCGCTTGTTTCACACCCCGTCCGGCGGTGACCGAATCGACCAAAGTCGCTACCCACACGGTATCGCCGACCGCGTCGAGGGCACTAATCGCGCCGCGGCCAAGGCCGTTGAGCTCGGTAAATGTAACCCAGTCCGTAGATTTGCGGCCGCTGCTTTGCGCCGGATCGAGGCGCGCCACCCCACTTTCGGTGCCGACCCATAGATAGCGTCCGCTCCAGACGATGTCGCCTATTGAAGTGCCGAATAGCCCGCGAATAGGCTCTGCTGCTTGGTGGAAGCGCTCGGGCCTAAGTGCATAGCCGGGCGATAGATGCGGCGCGAGGACGAGCAGCGAGAAAGAGAAGAGGACAGCCTGCCGAAAAAAGAAGTAGGTCATTGAGCGAGCATTTTCACTGCGGGCCAGTGATTGGACCACTCAAGCATAGGTAGCGGCCCGCTCGCGCATGGCCTCGATTACTTCGTAGCCGACTCCGTAGTCGCCGATGCGGGTGCCCTTGCTATCGCCGTGGCTATCGGATCCTCCCGACTTGATCAGGCCATAGCGGTCGGCGAACTGGTCGTAATATTCCATCTGCGCCGGCTGATGGGCTGGGTGGAAGACCTCAATGCCGTCGAGTCCGTAGGCGACTAACTGATCGATGATAGACTCGGGGAGGCTGATGCTGGGGTGGGCGAGCACGGCCACGCCCCCGGTGCGATGGATGAGGGCGATGAGGTCTTTGGCCGCGGAGTAGGGTTTAGGCTTAAAGGCTGGCCCGTGGTCGCCGATGTAGCGGCTGAAGGCTTCGTCCCTGTCGGCCACCAGGCCGTTTTGCACCATGACCGCAGCGATGTGGGGCCGCCCGAGGGGGCTACCGTTGGCTTGGGATAGCACGTCGTCGAGGCTGACGGTCAGCCCCATGCTGTTGAGTGCTTTGACGATGGCAATTCCCCGCTGGTAGCGGTCTTGAAAAGACTGTGCGAGGGTCGTGCCGAGTTGGTCGTCTTGGTAGTTGATGCAGTAGGCGAGAATGTGTACTTCGCGGTCCCTTATGTGGGCGCTCAACTCAGTGCCGGGCACCACTTCCATCTTCAGCCGCTCGCCGGCTGCAGTGGCCTCAGGGACGCCCTTGACCGTGTCGTGATCGGTCAAACTCATCGCTTGCAAGCCCGCCTCGCAGGCCTCTTGGACCGCTTGGGTCGGCGTCCGCAACCCGTCAGAGCACAGAGAATGTGTGTGGAGATCGGCTAAGTTGTAAGACATAAGGGTCTCTTTAATTTTGGTAAGAATGCTATTCCAAAGTTCTATAATTGTAAAAAAGAAAGCCTTTTGCCGCGCTCAATCAAGCCCTTTACCGCGTATTGCGGCCCGCCTCGCACAGCGAGAGCAGGTCGTCTTGCTACATAGAATTGTTGGAGAGCTCGAGCAGTAGATCGCCAGCGTGAATTCGCATTTTATCGAGCGCTTCGTCCCTGAGTTGGCGCACTCGCTCGCGCGTGAGGCCCAGTTGTACGCCGATTCGCTCCAGAGTCTGGGGGTCTTGATCGTCGAGGCCAAAATAGGCGCGGACGACTAGGCGCTCGCGCCGGTCGAGCAGGTCGAGGCACGTGTGCAGGGTATGGGAGAGTGCGGCGCGTTCATAGCAATCGGCCGGATCGGGAGTGCAAGCGGCGAAGGTGGCCATCAGCGGATCCCGTTCATCGGGCACAGTCGGCACGTCCAGAGAGACATCGGGTTGGGCCATGTAAAGGGCATTGTGCGTCCTCTCCAGCGATAATTCGGCACTGTTGGCGATTTCCTCGGGGGTGGGATCGCGCCCCAGTTTTTGGGCGAGAATACCCGTCCACCGCTCGACCTTTTGCAGGTCATTGACCCGGCTCAGCGGCGGGCGGGCAATTTTGCCGTGTTCGGCTAGGGCCCGGAGCATGGCTTGGCGAATCCACCACACCGCATAGGTGATGAACTTAAAGCCGCGCGTTTCGTCGAAGCGCTGGACCGCTTCCAACAGCCCGAGGTTGCCCTCGGAAACCAGCTCCATAAAGGAAAGTCCGCGCCCGTGATATCCCCTCGCGATGCGGACGACAAAGCGCAAATTGGCTTCGACCATCTGGTGCATGGCGCACTCGTCGCCAGCGCGCGCTCTGGTCACCAGCTCGATTTCTCGTTGGCGGCTCAGCGGCTGAAAATGCTGAATGTCGCGCCAGTAGGCCTCGGCCAGACCTAGCGAATCGAGGCTGCTTTTGCTCATAAGTAGCCTAAACAATCGAAAAGATGAGGTGAAGATACAGGTTTTTAATGTAGAACGGCGGAGGAAGAGCGCGGTTCCAGCTCGGGATCAGGCCGGGGACAGTAGAGGGCGGAAGCGGTCGTAGGCCGCGTCCCAAGCGGCGGCTTGTTCCGGCTCGTACACAACGGGCGCAAAGGAGTGGCGCACGACTTGGCGAATTTCGGCCAGCGAGGACATCTGGCCTAGGCCGATGAGTTGGAGCATCAAATTGCCGATGGCCGTAGCTTCGAGTGGCCCGGCGACGACCGGGCGACCAGTAGCCGAGGCGGTAAATTGGCAGAGCAGGCGGTTTTGGATCCCGCCGCCGACTATGTGAATGCACTCGAGGCGGCGACCGAGAATGGTCTCTAGCGCGTCGAGCACGTAGCGGTACTTAAACGCTAGGCTTTCGAGGGCCACGCGCGCGACTTGCCCCTCGTCGGCGGGAATGGCTTGGCTCGTCTCTTGGCAATAGGCGCGGATTCTGGCGGGCATGTCGCCCGGCGCGAGAAAACACTCGGCGTCCGGCTCGACGAAAGCGGTAAAGGGCGTAGCGCTTTGGGCCATGGCCGCCAGCTCGTCGTAGGAAAAGGAGCGCCCCGCGCGCTGCCAAGCGCGCCGACACTCCTGTATCAGCCACAGCCCCATGATGTTTTTGAGGAAGCGGTAAGTCGGCCCGACGCCTCCTTCGTTGGTGAAATTGTACTGGAAGGCCTGAGTGCTGATGAGCGGTTGGTCGAGCTCGACGCCCATCAGCGACCAAGTGCCCGAGCTGATATAGGCATAATCGCAGACTTCGGCGGGCACGGCCGCCACGGCCGCGCCCGTATCGTGAGTAGCTGGAGCGATGACCGGGACCGAGTTGAGCCCTGTTTCGGCAGCAATAGAAGGCAGGAGCGAGCCTATGCGGGTGCCAGGCTGGACGATCTGGGGAAGAAAATGGGTCGGCAGCCCCAATCCTTCTAGGAGTTCGACCGACCAAGTGCCTTGGCGCGGGTCGTAGAACTGGGTGGTAGTGGCGTTGGAAAATTCGCAGGTCTTGGTGCCTGTAAAATAAAAATTGAAAAGGTCGGCCATCATCAGGAAAGTCTGCGCCCATTCCAGCAGGGGCGAGTCGCGCAGCGAAAGCAGTTGATACAAGGTATTGAGCTTCAAAAACTGCACGCCGGTGCGCGTAAAAATTTCCTCGCGCGGCACCCGTGCAAAGGCTTCCTCTAACATGCCGTCGGTGCGCGGGTCGCGGTAGTTGCGCGGATTGTCCAAGAGCGCGTCCATAGGCCCGAGGAGGGCGAAATCGACTCCCCAAGTATCGACGCCAATCGCATTTAGTGCCTTGCCGTGTGCGTGGGCAAAGAGGCCGAGGGCCTGTTTCATCTCGGCGAAGAGACGCAAAGGGTCCCAGTAGAGACGGTCGAAAACTTGGACCGGGCCGTTTGCAAAGCGGTGCAGCTCTTCTAGCGCTAGGCGCTCGCCGTCGAAATGCCCGACGATGGCGCGGCCACTCTCGGCCCCTAAGTCAAAAGCGAGCAGCTTGCTCATAGGTAGTTGAGACCGAGTTCGGAAACCAGCTCGCGCGTGTCGTTGTCGAGGAGGGAGCAGATCAGGGCGATGCCCAACTCGCGCTCCATGGTCGCAGCATACGCGGTGTGTTCGTCGCGAAAATTGATTCGCTGAAAGCCGAGGACGGCCTTTTTGAAATCCTCGCGCCGCTCGTAGAGGACAACTTGGGCGATGGGCGCGTTGGCGAGTGCCTCGGCGACAAAGGATGCGCCGAAAATTTCCTCTAAGGCGTTTCTGAGCTGGCGATGCAGCATTAGAAGGGATAGACCTCGTCGAGCCGGCGCTTAAGCGCACTGCTGCGCTGCTCGCCGTCGTTTTCGACCACGTACTGGACGATGGGCGCACGCCGCCAATAGCTCAACATGGCCTCGAAATTGAGGGTGGGCTGATGAAACTCTAGGCGGAAGACCAAAAAGGCGCGGAGCAAGTTTTTGACCATAATTTTCTAATCGCTGCTCATTCCCGGACGAGAGGCGAACTTCCTACACAGAGCAACCACCCCACCTTAGTTGATGTACTCCGAAATCCGCTCCTCAATGCGCTGCAAGACGGGCACTACGCCGAGTTCAGCTTTGAAGTCTGTGCCTGTAACCCGTTGGAAAAGGTCGATATAGCGCTCGGCAACTTGGATGCGGATCTCGTCGTCGAGCGCGGGGATGTTGTCGTCGGAAATCCCCTGGTCGCGGAGCCAGAGGCGCAAAAATTCCTTGTCGAGGCTTTCGGGCTCTGCGCCGCGGGCGTGGCGTTCCGCGTAGGTGTCCCTGATCCAGAAGCGCGACGAGTCGGGGGTGTGGATCTCGTCGGCGAGCGTGATGCGCCCGTCGGCGTCTAGCCCCATCTCGTACTTGGTATCCACGAGGATTAACCCTTGCTTGGCTGCTAGCTCCTCGCCGCGAGCAAAGAGCGCGAGGGCGATCTCTTCGACTCGGGTCCAAGTGTCTGCTGGCACTAGATCTTGGGCGATGATCTCGGCACGCGAAATCAGCTCATCGTGGACTTCGTCCTTGGTCGTCGGCGTGATGATCGCCTCGTCGAAGGGCTGGTTTTTGACCATGCCGTCGGGCAACGTGTGGCCGCAATAGTGGCGCACGCCTCTGTTGTAATGGGTCCAGATGGCGGTGTCCGAACTGCCCGTCAGATACTTGCGCACCACCACCTCGACGGGCAGGATGTCCAGCTCGCGGGCGACAGTGACGTTGGCGTCGGGCACTGAGATGACTTGATTGGGGGCGATGTCTTGGGTCTGCTCAAACCAGTACTGGGCGATGCGGTTGAGCACTTGGCCCTTGAGGGGAATGGTGCCGAGCACGTGGTCGAACGCGCTCTGGCGATCCGTAGTGATCAGCACGCGATGGTCTTTGAGTAGGTACATATCGCGCACCTTGCCGCGCTTATAGCGCGACTCCCACTGGGGGAATTTGGCCTCCAGCAGGCAGTTGTCGAGTTGGGATTGGATCTGTTCGCGAGTAACCATGGAATAGGTGTCCTCCATGAGCAAGAGCATGGGATGTGAGAAAAATTGATATTATGAGGGCGCATTAGCCCCGTCAATAGGCTCCAGCGTAGAGAGTGCTTGATTTTCGTCTCTCTGCGGCGTATTTTGAGGCCGACGAAACAGACAATCTCACCCCTATAGGGAGGTCTATATGTCGAGGAAACTGGCTGTGTTGGCACTGGCGCTTGGCCTGGTCGGGTGTGGGACCGAGGAGGAAGACAAGCAAATGCTCATCGAGTATGTGACGAAGTTGAAGGAGTTGGACGACAAAAACCGACAGGTCGCCGATACTATTGAGCATCTGAGAAAGCCGCTCAGCGAAATCTCCGCAGAGGATCTCGCCAAGGCGCGTCAGCTCATCAACGACTACGTGGCAAAACTGCAGACCTTTCCCCGAGATCTCACATACCGCGAACTGCGCGTGACCCACAACCTCTATGTTGACAAGGTTGCGCTGGCCATTGAGTTGTCCGGAGACAAGGGGCGCGAAATGCGGCGCGAGAAGAGCAACGTGGACATCGGCGTACGCCACATCGAGAAATTCACCAGGCGGCACCACAATGGCATGAGCGTCTTGTGGTCTCGCCATAAGTTGGCGGATTTTCCGCTGGAGTGGCCCCAGTAATCCAGACGGTATTCAAGCGAGCCAAGCCCCCGGCCCCATGCGGCCGGGGGCTTTTGCGTTCTAGGCCACCCGGTACAACCAGCGCTGGCCGCTGGAGAGCAAGCCGGTGTAGAGGAAGCCGGCGTGGAAGAGTAGCAGGAAGGGCATCCCCAAGTAAAGGCCGGTCGCATAGGCGTGGTAGAGCGCGACGACGAAGTAGAGCGCCATGCCCAGTTCGCCCACAGACAACAGAGGCCAGCGGCTTAAATACTTGCGTCGCCGGCCTTGGGCTCGGGGTCCAGCAAGCCCGTATTTGGGGGTCCGGAGGAAATCGGTTTGGTACCCGACGAGGCCCTCGATCACTGCCCGGGTGTTGTTGATGCAGAGGCTCATGCCAATGGCCATCAACATGGGCAAATACTTGATCTGCCGCCGCCAATCCGGGTAGAGTACGCGCTGGGAGGTAATGTAGAAGCCGGAAATGGCCATGGTGGCAAAAGAAAACAGCGGCAGGTCGATGATAAAGAGCCGCTCCCAGCCGAGTTGGGAGCGAATGGAGAGCACCGGCAGGGTCAACAGGGCCATCAAGAACATCATAATGTAGCAGAGGTTGGCCGTTAGATGGAAGGTGGCTTCGACCTTGATCTTGGCTGGGAGCGCAGAACGCCAGATTCGCGGCAACACCTTCTTGGCTGTCTGTACGGCGCCCTTGGTCCAGCGATGCTGCTGGGACTTGAAGGCATTGATCTCGATAGGTATCTCGCCGGGCACTTCAATTTCGGGCAGATAGAGAAACTGCCAGCCCGCTAGCTGAGCGCGGTAGCTCAAGTCGAGGTCTTCGGTGAGCGTGTCGTGCTGCCAGCCGCCGGCGTCGTAGATGGCCTTTTTGCGCCAGATCCCGGCGGTGCCGTTGAAGTTGAAGAAGCGGCCCGAGCGGTTGCGGGCCGTATGCTCGACGACGAAGTGGCCGTCGAGAAAGATCGACTGGATGCGCGTCAGGAGCGAGTAGGAGCGGTTGAGATGCCCCCAACGCATCTGCACCATGCCGATGGAATCGTCGGTGAAGTAGTGGATAGCTCGTTGTAGGATGTCGGGAGAGGGGACGAAATCGGCGTCGAGGACCAACACGAATTCGCCCCGGGCGCGCGCTAGCCCGGCTGCCAGAGCACCGGCCTTAAAGCCGTGGCGTTGGGTGCGGCCCATGTACTCGATGTCTAGTTTCTGGGCCGCCAGCCGCGCAGCCCCTTCCCGCGCCTTGTCCCGGGTTTCGTCCTGCGAATCATCGAGGATTTGGATTTGCAGGCGGTCGCGGGGATAGTCGATCTGGCCCACGGCCTCTAGCAGGCGCTCGACCACGTGATATTCGTTGTAGAGAGGTAGCTGAATCGTGACGGAGGGCAGCGTGGGAAAGCGGTCGGGTTCGGGGACCGGGGTTGGGTGATGTCGATAAAACAGGCGCAGTAGCTGGTAGCGGTGGCAGCCGTAAACGCCGAGAACGGCGATAATGATGCTGTACACCACCAGACAGAGTACTTCCCAGAAGGTCATGGCGCTCCCCTGAGCTTTCAGGCATTAACGCCGTGGCAGCGCTTGTACTTCTTGCCGCTGCCGCAGGGGCAAGGGGCGTTGCGCCCGACCTTGGGCTGGGCGCGGACGACCGGCTGACGCACGGCTTGGCCCTCGCTGCTGCCGCCGCCCGAGCCGCGCAGTTGCGAGGGCTGGCCGGGAACGCCCGTCGGGGCTGGATTGACGCCGCGAAAACCCATATTGGTGGCGTCGTGGTGAACCGCGTTGATGCGACTTGGCTGGCGCGCCCGCCCCAAAGCCTCGGGACTGATGTCGATGCGTAGCTGGAAGAGGTTGCGCAGCGTCTCTTGGGCAACGCGGCCGATCAGGCTCTCAAACATGTCGTAGGCCCCTCGCTTGTACTCTATGAGGGGGTTTTTCCCGCCAACGCCGACAAAGCCGATCCCGTCCTTGAGCTCGTCGATTTCGTGGAGGTGTTCCTGCCAGCAAGTGTCGATGGTGTGCAGGGCGATGCTCTTTTCGACTTCGCGGAAAACCTCTTCGCCGACGGCGTCGATGCGGCGCTGATAGGCTTCGCGAACGGTGGCGAGGAGCTGCTCGCGCAGACCATCGACACTGACGTGGGCGCGCTCGTCCTCGGGGACGGTACAGGCCAAAAAGAAGGTGCTGCCAAACTCGGTTTGCAGACCCTCCCAATCCCACTCATCTGCCGGGCCGTCCGCATTGACGTACGAGGTCAAGATGCCATCGACGCTTTCTTCGATCATGTCGGCGATTTGCTCGTGTGCGTTCTGGCGCGCTAGAAGATCGTGGCGGCGATTGTAAATGACTTGGCGCTGCTGGTTCATTACGTCATCGTAGTCGAGCACGTGCTTGCGCATCTCGAAGTTGCGGGCCTCGACCTTTTTTTGCGCCCGCTCAATCGACCGCGTGACCATGCCGGCCTCGATGACCTCGCCCTCTTCGGCGCCGAGCTTATCCATGACAGCGGCGATGCGCTCCGAGCCGAAAAGCCGCATTAGGTCGTCCTCGAGACAAAGGTAGAAGCGCGAGGAACCGGGGTCGCCTTGGCGGCCCGAGCGACCGCGGAGCTGACGATCGATGCGTCGCGCTTCGTGGCGCTCGGTGCCGATGACCTGTAAGCCAGAGGGATTTTCTTGCAAGTACTGTCGCAAGCTTGGGCCGGAAGGCAGCTTGTCGTCGAGGGTGAGGGCGGACTCGACGGTCTGACGGTTGAGGTGGACGACCTTGGGAGCCAGCTTAATGTCTGTGCCGCGTCCGGCCATATTGGTGGCGATTGTGACCGCGCCGACTTGGCCGGCTTCGGCGACGATCTGGGCCTCTTTGTCGTGATGGCGGGCGTTGAGTAGCTGGTGCTTGATGCCGCGCCGGCTGAGCATCCGGCTGAGCAGCTCGGACACCTCGACCGAGATGGTGCCGACTAGCACCGGCAGGCCGAGCTGATGTAGGCGGTTGATCTCCTCGATGATCGCGTTGTATTTCTCGCGCTTGGTGCGGAATATCTGGTCCTCTTGGTCGAGGCGGCGAATTGGGCGGTTGGTGGGGATGACGACTACGTCGAGCTTGTAGATCTCCCACAACTCGCTGGCCTCGGTCTCGGCTGTGCCGGTCATGCCGGCCAACTTGTGGTACATGCGGGAGAGGTTCTGGACGGTGATGGTGGCTGAAGTCTGGGTTTCCTGCTGTAGCTTCACCCCCTCTTTGGCTTCTAGCGCTTGGTGCAGGCCGTCGGCAAAGCGCCGGCCGGGCTGCGGTCGGCCCGTGGCTTCATCGACGATGATCACCCGCCCGTCTTCGGAGACGAGGTACTGTACATCCTTCTCGAAGAGGGTATAGGCTTTCATCAGTTGGTTGATGTTGTGTACCGCTTGGCTTTTCTCGGCGTACTCTCGGTGTGCATCCTCCTCCTTACGGGCTTTGTCCCCAGTGCTCAGGTCTGGGTCGTTGCGGATCGCATCGACCTCGACGCTGATGTCGGGCAACACGAAGAGGGCCTGCTCATTGGGCGAGAGCAGGTCGCGCCCCTTCTCGGTTAGGTCGATGGTGTTGCCCTTCTCATCGACGACAAAGTAGAGACCCTCGTCGATTTCGTTGAGGCGCTTGTCGCGCATGTAGTCGGCCTCGATCCGGTTGATCAGCCGCTTGACGCCCTCCTCTTGCAGGATTTTGGCCAGCCGGCGATTGGTAGGGGCACCGCGGGTGGCCCTGAGCAGTGCAATCCCGGTGTCGTAGTCGTAGTCGCCTATTTCCTTGCTCGCCTGCTCGGCTTCGGCGACGACCTTGTTGACCAAGTTGGTCTGGGCCCTCATCAGCCGCTCCACGAGGGGGCGCATCTCTTTGTATTGATTGGTGGCGTCGGGGACGGTCCCGGAGAGGATGAGCGGGGTCCGCGCCTCGTCGATGAGGATCGAGTCGGCCTCATCGACGATGGCGTAGTTGAATTCGCGCTGCATCAGGTCTTCGCGCCGCACGGCCATGTTGTCGCGGAGATAATCAAAGCCGACTTGGCTGTGAGCAGCATATACAATATCGGCATTGTACCCGGCCTTGTGATCGGTCGGCTCCCAGCGGAACTCCTCGGGTACGCCCTCGGGTGCTCGGAGCAGCAATGCCTCGGTACCGGTCTGCAACACGTCTTGGACGATGCCCACGGACAGCCCCAAGAAATTGTATATCGGCCCCATCCACGTGGCGTCGCGTCGGGCGAGGTATTCATTATGGGTAAGGAGGTGGGCCCCGCGTTGGGGTATGGCGTTGAGAAAGAGGGGCATCGTGGCGACTAAGGTCTTGCCCTCGCCGGTAGCCATTTCGGCGATCTTGCCTTGGTGCAGCGAGATGCCCCCGAAGATCTGTACGTCGTAGGGCACCATGTCCCACTCCACGGGCTCGCCGGCGCGGTCCCACCTGCGGCCCAAGAGCCGGCGGCAGGTCTCGACGATCATGGCAAAGGCTTCGGGCATGATTTCGTCGAGGAAGGCCGCTTCCACGTCGCGGATGGCCTTGTCTAGCACTCCGTATTGGTCGTTGAGCCGCTCGCGCTCTTCAGGGTCTAGATCGCCGAGCAGGTGCTCTTCGATTGTTTCGAGTTGCTGGCGGCTGTCCGCGTTGCGCGCCCGTAGATCTTGGCGAAAAGTCGCGGTTTTGGCTTGGAGTTCGGCGTCGCTCAGCGATTGATACGAAGCCGCTAGCTGGTTGATCTGGCTCACTTGTGGCTGAGTGCGCTTGAACTGGCGCGCGGCCTGCGAGCCAAAGAATTTTTTTATGAGCGAGTTAAACATACTAAATCCTCTTAAAAACAGGAGCAGATCGGCTGCGATAATTTGGTTGGTGAATAACTGACGTTACGCACCTTCTGCCCTTCGCAAGGGCAGATGCTGACGCCCGCTCGTCCTGCCTAAAGGCAGGGTGAAGCGCGGAGGCTGCAAGCGGCAGACGCGGCATAAGGCTGCGTAACATCACTGAATAACTCAGACGCTGAGCCCCTTCTGGCGCACGATGCCGTCGAGGACGCCATTGACGAAGGCATAGGACTTGTCGGTGCTATAGGACTTGGCGAGTTCGACCGCTTCAAAGATGGAGACCCGGACGGGAACTTCCTCGATAAAGAGCATTTCGGCCAAAGCCAAGCGCAGGATTAAGCGATCGATGCGGGCGATGCGCTCCCAGCGCCAGTGCTGGACCCGGGCCGCTGCTAGCGCATCCAGCTCGGCCGCATGCTCGCCGGCGCGATGCAAGAGTTCGGCTGCAAAGGATTGCACTTCTTGCGCCAAGCCAAAGCGCACACAGAGCTGATCCAAAGCACCGAGTGAGTCGGTCGCCGCGCTCTGCTCCCAGTACAGGGCCTGCAAGGCCACTTGGCGGGCACCGTGGCGGTTGTTGGGCGGTGCCTCGTCGGCAGAGGTCCCATCGCCAAAAAAGTCGTCTTCGCCGCTCATCCTAACTCGGCCATCAAACTGGCCATTTCCACCGCGTTGAGGGCGGCGTCCCAGCCGCGATTGCCGGCCTTGACGCCGGCGCGCTGCACGGCCTGCTCGACCGTATCGGCGGTGATGACGCCAAAGATCACCGGGATGTTGCTGTCGAGGCCGACGCGGGCAATGCCCTTGGCCGACTCGGCGGCCACGTAATCGAAGTGAGGGGTATCGCTGCGGACGATAGCTCCCAAGCAAATGACGACGTCAAAGCGACCCGTGCCCGCTAGCTTCTTGGCGGCAATAGGTAATTCAAAGGCACCGGGGACCCAGGCAATTTCTATGTCGCTGCCGTCGCCACCGTGTCGCTGGATGCAGTCCAACGCGCCGTCGAGGAGCCGGGTGGTCACCAAGTCGTTGAAGCGGCTGACCGCAATGCCAAACTTGCGGCCTCGAGCGTCGAGTTGTCCTTCATGCACTTTTGGCACGGTTTTCATCCTCGGCGGCGCGTTTGAGCAAGAGGGCGTGGCCCATCTTGTCGCGCTTGGTTGTTAGATAGCGGATATTGTGCGGGTTGGGAGCGGCCTCAATGGGCACTTGCTCGACGACGGTTAGGCCGTAGGCATCCAAGCCAACCCGCTTCTTGGGATTGTTGGTCAAAAAGCGCACTCGGCGCAACCCCAAGTCGTAGAGCACTTGGGCACCGATGCCGTAGTCGCGCGAGTCCATGGGGTGGCCGAGGGCGTGGTTGGCCTCAATCGTGTCGAGGCCCTGCTGCTGTTGCAACTCATAAGCCTTGAGTTTGTGCAAAATGCCGATGCCGCGCCCTTCGTGGTGCTGAATATAGACGATAACGCCGCGTCCTTCGGCGGCAATAAGCTGCATGGATTGCGCTAGCTGTTCGCCGCAGTCGCACAGTAGCGAGCCGAGCGCGTCGCCGGTCAGGCAACCCGAGTGCATGCGCACCAAGGTGTCGCGGCCGTCGGAGACCTCGCCGTACACGAGGGCGAGGTACGGGTTGTCGTCAACCAAGCTGCGGTACGCATAGGCCGTGAATTCGCCGTAGCGAGTTGGCATGGGCGACTGAGCTTCCAGATGAATTAGTTTCTCGGTGCGTCGGCGATGGGCAATTAGGTCGTGGATGGAGGTAGCCTTGAAGCCGTGTTCGCGCGCGAAGTTGAGCAAGTAGGATGCGTCGGCCAGTGCGCCCACTTCGTCGAGGATGGCGGCGATCAAGGCCACGGGCTGGCAATCGGCCATCTGCGCCAGATCGACCGCGGCTTCGGTGTGGCCGGCGCGGCGCAAGACCCCGCCCGGTTGGGCTTGGAGCGGCGTGACGTGCCCAGGCTGGACGAAGTCTTCGGGTGCGCTGCCGGGGTCGGCTAGTTTGCGAATAGTCGCGGCGCGGTCCTGAGCCGAAACGCCGGTGCCCTCAATGGCGCGGGCATTGACCGAGACCATGATTGAGGCGTCCATAGGCTCGTGGGCCTTGGAGACTTGCAGATGCAGTTCGAGGGCTTTGAGATGCTTCCTCGCCGCGGCGACCACGGGCGGGCTGCTGGCGCAGCGCGTCATGAAGTTGACCGAGGCGGCGGTGGCCCGCCCGGCGAGCATCACCAGCACGCCCTCGCCCACGACTTCGCATTCGTCAACGAGCACGACCATGCGGCCGTTTTGCAGGTCCTCGACGACTTCTTCAATGGTATTGAAATCGAGCATTGCTCAGTATCCCATGTCGCGCAAGTTCTCGAAGCTGAGCTGGGATTCTCCGCCGAGCAAACGCTCGACATAACGGGCAATCACATCGACTTCGAGATTGACGGAATCACCGGCGCGCCGACGGTTAAGCGTTGTGTTATCAAATGTATGCGGTATGACCGCAACCGTAAAGGCATCGCCGCTGACCTCGGCCACCGTCAGGCTGATGCCGTCTAGGGCCACCGAGCCTTTGGCGGCGATGTAGCGGGCGAGCGCGGGCGGCGGCTCAATCTCGAAGCGATGCTCCCCGTCGCGCTCAGTGCGTCGGCGAATGCGGGCGACGCCATCGACGTGCCCCAAGACGAGATGGCCACCGAGCCGCTGGTCGGCGCGGAGGGGGCGTTCTAGATTGACCGCTTGCCCGATGCCGAGGGAGCCCAAGGTCGTGCGAGCGAGCGTTTCGGCGACCGTCTCGACCGCAAAGCCGCTCTCTCCTATGGCCACGGCAGTCTGGCAAACCCCGTCGATATTGACGCTGTCCCCCACCTGCAAGCCGGTGAGAACGCGCTCGGCCTCAATATCCAACTGCTGGAACGCGCCTCGGCGCACGCGACCGCGCACGTTTCCGAGTTCTTCTATGAGTCCGGTGAACAAGGGTATTGTACCTCAGCCGTGTAGAGCAGGTCGGGGCCTAGCCGCTGGGTGCGGCTGGACGCGAGGTGAATGGCCTCGGCCGCGCGTTTGACTCCCAAGTCGCCAATGGCGGCGACCCCCTCGCCCATCAGCCGCGGTGCGAGGTAGAGCAGGACTTGGTCGACGACGCGGTCGCCGAGTGCGGCAGCGGCCAACTGGCCACCGCCTTCGATGAGGACGCTGGTCATGCCCTCTCGTGCCATGCGCCCAAAGGGTAGGCGCAAGTCGATGCGCCCGGCAGGTGCCGGGAAAGTCCAAACCTCGGCTCCTTTGGCCGCGTAGGCCCGGCGCTTGTCGGCGGGCGCGTTCTCGGCAGTGACGAGCACGGCACCGGGCCGCTGATAGACGCGAGCTGCGGGAGAAGTGCGCAAGCGCCCGTCTATGACGATGGGCCGCGGGTCGCGCCCGGGCACGTGGCGCACCGTCAGGAGGGGATCGTCCGCTTGCACCGTACCCGCTCCCACGGCCACGGCATCGACCCAAGAGCGCCAGCGATGGACGTGTCGCCGCGCTCGGGCACCGGTGATCCAACGCGCATCACCGCTGCGCGCCGCAATGCGACCGTCGAGGGTCTGCGCCAGCTTGAGTAGGACCAAGGGCAGGTTTTGAGTGCGGTGTTTGATGTAAGCCGCGTTGAGGCGGCGCGCCTCTTCAGCGCAAAGCCCGACATCAATGGCGACGCCCCTTTCCCGCAGCGCGGCGATTCCCCGACCGGCCACGCGCTCGTCGGGATCTTCCATCGCGCAGTAGAGCCTTTTAATGCCAGCGCGAATTACGGCTTCGGTACAGGGCGGAGTGCGGCCGTGGAAGGTGCAGGGCTCCAGCGTGACGTAGAGATCGGCCCCCCGCGCCTCGTCGCCGGCTCGGCGCAGGGCGTGGACCTCGGCATGGGGGCCGCCGACCTTTAGGTGGGCCCCTTCGCCGACTATGCAGTCCCCGCGCACCACAACCGCGCCGACCATGGGATTGGGGCTGACCTTGCCCCGCCCTCGCTGCGCTAACCGCAGGGCGCGGCGCATGTATTGCGCGGAGTTATTCACTTGACTTGGATGACGATTTGCTGCACGCCGATGTTGTCGAGGGCGTCGATGGCCCGCACGACAATGACGTGCTCGCCCGCCGCCAGCCCTTCGACGGCAAAGCGCGCCTTTTCGCCGCGGCTGTCAAAGACGCCATCCAACGGCGCGATGGGGTGCTGTTGTTCGTCGTAGTCAATGGTGTAATAGGCTTTTTGCACCGCTGAGATGCGGTCGCTAATCGCCACTTCGACGACCGCACTAGCGGCGCTGGTCTGCGCGTCGAGTGCAACGGCTGGCGGGCTGTTGTCGATGGCGAAGGGTGCGCTTTCGCGCTCGTCGCGCAGGCGTTCGCCCGCTGGGTTGTCCATGCGATCCGAAGCCACCAGCTTGAGCTGGGTGCGGCCTTCGGGCATGGATTCGGTATCCCAGACAATCGAGGTTTGCGCGATGTTCTCTTCGACCAATTTCCACTCTCGCTGATCCTCGCCCTTGAGATAGAGATCGTAAACCAGCCCGTCCTCGTTGGGGTCTTGAGCTTGCCAGCGCACTAGACGCAGGCTTTTCGCATGAGGGGGCCGATTGTTGCGCCGCCCTTGGCCAGCTTGAGGTGCGCCTTGGGGTTGGCCGCCGTTGCCGGATTGTTGCGGCCTAAAGGGAAAGGTTTGCAACTCGACGATGCGAGGCTTGAGGTTGACTTGGACGCCGCGGATTGCGATCGAGCTGAGCCGGGGCGTGGCCTCGTCGCGCGTGGATTCCATCTCGACCCGGTACTGGATAAAGCGGGCGGAGGGACTGGTGATGGTTTGGCCGCTCTCGGTCAGCGGCTCGGACCACGCGCTCCAGGTTTTGTCTGGCACCTCGCTGTTGCCGGTGCGCGTCTGCACGGTTATGTGGGTGTCTGCCGGTTGGGTGCCGCGCCATTCGAGTGTGCCCCACCGCGCGTGGATGGCAAAGTCCTCGACCGCTGATTCAAAGTGCCCCTTGCGGCGGCCCTTCTCGGGCAGGATGGAGACAGCGGCCTTTTGCGTCCCCCCCAAGTGAAGTGCGCCGTCTGGCCCGAACAAGAGGCGGCTGGGGACGAAGCTCTCGAACTGCACGACCAACGCACGGCGGCCCTCGGCGCTGAGGCGCAAAAGCCGCGCCGGGTTGGAGGTGCTGAGCAGCAGATGCTCGCCGGTTGCAACGAGATTGACGAGCTGGGCTTCGGAATCCTCCCAGATGGGATAGACTGCCCCCTCCGCTCCGACTCGGTACACGGCCGCCGGGACCTCGTGGGAATTCTCGCCCTTGCTCGGCGCGGGAATCGCGCTGGCGAAAATTCCCCCGTTGGCACCTGCCACTAGGTTGTGAATCTCTTCTTGTTCGCTTTCAAAAAGCAGACGCCCGCGGCCCTCGCCGTCGATCTCGTAGATGCGGCCCTTGCTGGCCGTGCCGGCGTACAAGCGGTCGCCGTGGGCGAGCAGAGTCATAACGTGGCGATCTTCCGGCGCAAAGAAGACTTCGTGCGACCCGTCTTTGGCGACTTTGAGCACTTGGCCGGGTTCGCCCGTGGCTGCGTAGAGCTGGCCGTCGGCTAGGGCAAAGTCCCACACGTAGTGGGTGCCGGTCTGGAGCAGGGTTGCCGCCGGCCCTTTGGCGTCGAGCGCGTAAATTAGGCCGTCGGGAGCCGAGCCAGCGTAGAGCCGACCGTCGGGACCGACGATCAGGGCGTGGAGGACCAGTTCGGGCGAGTCGAACAGCAACTCGGCTTGCCCCTCGTCATCGACGGCAAAGAGCCGCCCCGAGTCGCCGGTCCCCACGTAGAGCCCCCCCTTGGGGTTGGGCACCATAGACCAGACGCGCTCGGCCTCTAGCGCAGCTAGCTCGACGAGCGCAGGCGCTAGCTCCAGCGCGCCGTCCGCGGCAATGGAGATGCCTTCGCTTTCGCCTTTGGCGAAGTCCTCGTACGCGTGCTGCTGCCAAGCCTTGGCGCGCCCTGCTTGGGTCGCGCTGGCCACCGACAGAACCAAGAGACACGAAAACAGGACGCGAGTTGTAGTGCGTATCATTAGATCAGGGCTTTCTCAATGTCATGTCGAGGCTTTGCTCGCCAGAGAGAACGTAGTCAGTAGTTAGGGTGCGGCGGAGGACGACCTCGCCTTGCACCGGCCCCAGATGCCCGGCCGAGCGGTCCGCACTCAGCACGGCCAACGCCGAGGGAGGCAGCCCGGGCAACTCGCGCCCGTTCACCGTGAAGCCGGGGCCAGCGCGAAAGACCTCGACGACCAACTCGTCGGCGGCACCCGTGCGCCCGAGCAATGCGAGCAAGTCGGAGGTATTGCGCGGCACAAACGCATCGGGCCGGCGTGCCACTTCCCAACTCGCGCTCGCCGTACCGCTGCCGACGCGCACGACGAAGGGGCCTGGTTCGAGATGCGCGGGCAAATCCAACTCCATGCGCTCTGTAACCGGCTCGGCGCGATACGGTTGCAATGTCGCTTGCAGCAAAACCCGCTGTCCGGCCTTGGGATCGGGCGGCGACAATCGCAGGCCCGCGATGCGGGCTTGCGCGAGGGTTTCGCCGATTTCCAACTCAAAGTGCAGCGAGTCTAAGGTCAGCCCTGCAAAGGGGTTGTCGAGCAGCGCGCCGACCGGCTGCACGGCGTCTATCGCGGCGCTGATCAGCGCAATTCCACTGCTGTACACTTGCTCGCGCTCAACCGTGCGGCCATCGGCCAGCGCGATGTGGCTATGCAGCCGCAGCGTGGCGTCGCCAAAGATCTTTTCAGTCGCTTCGAGGGAGTTGAACAAAACCGAGCGGACGAGGGATGCGCTGAGCTCGGGGTGGCGCAACACCTCGCAGTGGAAGGCGTGGTTGCCAGCCGCCGACCGCAGGGCAACCTGCACTGGCAGCATGTCTGGCGTCGCGCCTAGCGTCCCGGCGATCGCGGGGAGGCGGTCTTGGCGCACCGCCCCCATCGCGCCGGCTGGCGTCCCTAGCTTGAACGAGGCGGTCTGAATGGGAATGACTTGGTGGATATAGGCACCGGTAGCGGGCAGGTTGGTGGCCCCCAGCAAAAACAGGGGATGGCCAAAGCCGACAAAACGCCCATCGCCGACCCAAGTGAGGGTGCCGATCGCGGCGGCACTGTAATCGCCGCGAATTAGCTGCACGGCCAGCGAGGCTCCAGGCGCGAAGGGCACCTCTTGGTCGGGCAGCACCTGACCTGCCGGGCTGTCCAAAAGCTGGATGCCCGGCGCGTCGAGTGCGTCGCGCAACACTTGCCGCCCCTGCGGACTGAAGCCAGCAATTGCCATGGGCATCCCCAGCGGCGCTAGGGTGCTGACGCCCTCGCCGCCGAGCAGGCGGGTGGTTTCTTCATCTAGTTTTAAGACTTTTCCGTACTGGCTGGGTGTGGAATGTTCGCGCGTGGCGACTTTGAGCATGTGGGCGATGGGGGTGATGCCGCCGATGGGGTCCTTGGAAAAATACCAGCCGTAGGAAATGGCGCCAATGAGCCGCCCGTCGATGTACACCGGGCTACCGCTCATGCCCCTTATGAGACCTGTGTGCTCCAATGGGCCGCCGGAGAGCCGGGCGAGGATCATGTCCATGCGCGGCCCCAAGGCCCCTTTTAGCACTCCCAAAATTTCGACTTGGAAGGTGTCAATCTCGGTGCCTTGAAAGGTCGTCAGCCCAAAGCCGGTCATGCCTCGGCGCAACTCGCTGGACGCCATGATGGGTTGTGCGCGGAGCGCGGGAGCGGCCAAGAGCAACGACGCCAGCGCGATAATTATGCGAAATGAGGTCTGCACGACCTTTTGTTGCCTTTCCCATAGAGAAAAGAGTTAAAAAAGCTATGCTTGGACTAGGGAAAAGTCAAGGTAAGTCAAGCGTTGATAGACTTTGTAACATTTTGTTTGACAATGAGTTGTATCTTCTGGTTTTGTGGGCAATCCCTTGACAAACGCCGCGCTAGACGCCATTACTTTGATCTCGCAACTACCTACGTGCCAATAGGAGAAGATCATGCTGAATATCGGTTTTATTGGCTGCGGCGGCATTGCCCGCCATCACGCCAATTGCTTATCCCAAATCCAAGGTGCGCGCATTTTCGCGGCTGCGGATGTCGTTGCTGACGCGGCCGCAGCGTTCGCCCGCGACTTAGGGGCCGAACACCACTTCGCAGACTTCCGAGCGGTGCTTGACCTGCCCGAGATCGATGCGGTGTGGGTCTGCACCCCCACCTTCCAGCACCCCGCGCCGGTCATTGCCGCAGCCAAAGCCGGCAAACACGTGTTCTGCGAGAAGCCCATGGCGCTGAAGGTGGCTGATGCGCGGCGCATGGCGAATGCTTGTAGTCAAGCCAACGTGCGGCTGACCATTGGCTTTGTGCGCCGCTTTGACGCTCAGTGGGGCAAGCTCAAGGAGATCGTCCAATCCGGTGCCGTTGGCGCACCGGTCATCTGGCGCTTTGCTGCGGGGGGCCGCCCGGGCCGCCCGTGGTTCCGCGATGTGAACAAAGGCGGCGGCCCGCTGATGGACGGCGCCGTACACAACTACGATTTCGCCTTGCAGATTTTCGGCCCGGCCGCCTCGGCGCAAGCCTCTTCCCTGCAATTCGATCCCACCAGTGTCGGCGCTGACACCGCGAGCGTCATCATCAACTTCGCCAGCGGCGACCAGCACGCCTTGATCTGGTCGTGGGGCGTGGCCGCCGGCGCACCTGTGGCGAGCCTCAACGACGTGATTGGCCCGGCCGGCACCCTGCAATTCGGCATGACCGCGCAAAAGGCTCCAGCGTGCTTCAACCCGCAAAAAAGCGGTGCCTTTACGCTCAAGACGGGCGAAGGCCGCGAGCAGGTGTACACCTATCCGCTCGAGGACATGTTCGCCGAGCAGGACAAACACGTGGTCGAGTGCTTCGCCAAGGGCGAACAGCCCTTAGTGACTGGGGACGACGGGATCGCCGCCTTGGAGATTGCGACGGCTGTGTTGCGGGCTGGGAAGGGGCAGCGGACGGTGAAGATCGGGTAGATTGACTACGGCCCTGGATACCGGGTGTACTCCCTCGCCGTATCTCGTCCTGATTGCCTGCTGCCTGCTCACGGCTTACACCCGGGAAGTTGTCCAGACTGTGCCCGCCCGCCAGATAGTCAAACAGGTTCTCCCCCAGCCTACCAGTCCACGACCGACCCATCATCGGGATCGAGGCGAACTCGATAGGGACTCGGTTCGCCAACTTGGGCTATGAGCTTGTCTTCGTCGATGGTGATGCCGAGACCGGGATCGGTGGGCAGGGGTCGGTGGCCGTTGGCGACCCCTGCCAAGGGTTTGGCGAGTAGGTCCGCGTATTCGTTGTCGCCGCGCTCTTGGATGAGAAAGTTGGGGATGGAAGCGGCGACCTGCAGACTTGCGGCGAGCGAACAGGGACCTTGGGGGTTGTGCGGGGCCAGCGGCGCGTAGTAGGCCTCGGCCATGCCGGCGATGATCTTCAATTCGGTAATGCCGCCGGCATAGCAAACATCCGGCTGTAGGATGTGGGCGGCGCGTTTTTCGAGAATTTCTTTGAACCCCCACTTGGTAAAGATGCGCTCGCCGGTGGCAATGGGGATGTGGGTCTTTGCGGCGAGTTCGGCCATGACGTCGACATTGAGGGCCTGCACAATTTCCTCGTAGAACCAAGGATGATACGGTTCGAGTGCCTTGATGAGCAGAAGGGCGGTAGCAGGCTGCACTGCGCCGTGAAAATCAACGGCGATATCGACGCTGGAGCCGTGTTGTTCGCGGAGTGCCTTGAAGCGCTCGACGATCTCATCGACGAATTTTTGACCCTCGATGTATTTGAAGGGGGAACGCGATGTACCCGGACCCACCTTTATGGCGTTGACGCCGGTCTTTTCGCTTACTTCGCCGTAAACCCGAATCCGCTCGCGCGTGGGGCCGCCGAGAAGTTTGTACACGGGCACGCCATAGCATTTGCCGGCGATGTCCCAAAGGGCCTGATCAATGCCGGAGGAGATGGCGGTTTTGATGGGGCCGCCGCGATAGAAGGCTCCGCGGTGGATGGCTTGCCAGTGGTGAATGACGGGGCGGGGATCCTTGCCCACTAGGTAGTCGGCGACTTCGAGCGCGCCGGCGGCACAAGCCCTCGCGTCGTCCTTGAGCATTTCGCCCCAACCGGTGATCCCTGTGTCCGTGGAGATCTTGACGAAGACCCAGGAATTTTTGAGAACGAACGTCTCGATTTGGGTGACCTTAATCGCATCGTTGGGTCCGATGGGGGCTTCAGTGCTCGACATGGCGGTAATCCTTTGGTTATAGGTCGATCCTTTGCTGCATGGACGGTCCTTCGCGGGAAAGGTAAACGGACTTATCAACTGCTTGAGGCGCAGTAGGTGCAGCCGAAGTCGCGCTGGCAATGCGCCAGCGACCGTAGAGATCACAGGCTTCGTAGAACATGCGGAAGCGGCCGTCGGCAAGATCAATCACACACGGCTCTGAGGCCTTGGTTGCGTCCCATAGTCCCCCATTGTCGATGCAGATTCCCGAGTCCTTGAACCACTGCAGACCGTCCTTGGAAAATGCGCTGAAAATTCTGCCGTGATACTTTGATCCACAGAATACCTCCGGAGCCGACTTCCAGCCTGCGTAGTACATGCGGAAGCCGCCCTCGCCTAGGCGCAAAACCTCCGGGGCATAGACGGCATAGCTTTCAAAACCTCGGTCTTGGAATATGCGAACGCCGGGCTCCAACTTGAACACTAGACCATCTTCTGACACTGCGCTGACGATGTTTCTGTTGTTGCAAGCGTTTGGCCGCGAAACATCTGGATAGGGATAGGCACTGGCGTAGAGGCGAAATCGGAGGCCGCCCCTCTCTACGGCCGGGTCGAGGTGAAGACATCGAGGGGCCAGATAGGAGACGCTTTCTCCGGCTAGGCGCAGGCCCGGCTCTCGTTCCCAAACCAGCCCGTCGTCGGAAACAGAACTCACAATTGCGGCCTTGACTTGGCCGTCCTCCTGCTCTGTCTTCCCCTCGTAATACATGCGGTAGCGGCCATCCGCTAGAGGAATGACGTCCGGGCTCCAGATGTAGTGCTCGGCACCCTCCCCGCCCGCATCCATTCTGACACCCGGCTCCTTCTCCCAGTGCTCGGCATCAGTGGAGAAGGCACTCAGGATGTAACCCTTTGAAGCCGGGTTTGGACGCTCCGGCCCGAGGCCGTGATAGTACATGCGGTATCCGTTTTCCATTCTGACCACGTTCGGAGTGAGGATTCGGTCCGAATCGAGCGGTCCGTCGGAATCGATGGCGACGGTCATGTCCTTGATCCACTGAGTTCCGGGATCCACGTCCTGATAGTGGACGGCTCGCAGCATGTTTGCAAATGTCATTTCGGCTCCTTGGTGTCGATTAACTGGGCAGCACTTTTGCTCGTAGGCACCTCGTATTGGGGTCGTTGGTCTGAAAGTCGCTGGGCACTGGCCTACTGCTCAACCCGATAGCTACTCGCCGTATAGGTCAATGTTTGCCCGGGCTGCATCTCTACCACCTGCGTATTCGGCGAGAGGAATTTTACCGCCTCGCTCAACGCGCCGATGTCGGCCGGCTGCTTCATAATCGGCCCGTAGTGGCAGGGAATGACGATGTCGGGGCGGATCAGGCTTGCCGCCCGCGCGGCCTCGCGGATCCCCATTGTGTACTGCCCGCCCACCGGCATAATCGCGATCTGCGGTCCGTACATCTGGCCGATGAGCTGCATATCGCTAAAAAGACAGGTATCGGCCGTGTCGTAGATGGAAATGCCGTTGTTGTAAGCAACGACGAAGCCATTGACCGCGCTGTCGGGATGGAAGAGCAGCCCCGCCGGCAACTCGGCACCGATTACGTGCGGCGATAGCGACTGCGAGTGGTGGCCCTGTACCATGGTGATCGTGGCGTCCTGGACCTCGACCGCGCCGCCGGGATTCATGGACAGCGCCCGCGAGCCCATCTTCAGCCCATGCACTGTCTCGGCAACCAAGCAAAGCTCGTAGTTGCCGACGAACTTGGCTTTGGTGCGCTTGCAGATCTCATAAGAGTCGCCGATGTGGTCGCTGTGGCCGTGGCTGGCGATGACGATATCGGCTTCTTTGACTTGGCTGAGCTTCATCTCGGCGGTGGGATTGTCGTCGAGCCAGGCGTCGAAATACGCGACTGAGCCTTTGTCGGACTCAAAGCGGAAAGAAGCGTGGCCGATAAAGGTGATCTTCACAGATGCCATAGGGATGGTCCTTTCTCTTAGCGTTGGCTTAGATCGTCGCCGAGGTCCGTCGAGTCGAACCGCCCCTTCTCGGCGCAGACGGCGACGACCAAGAGTTCGAGATTTTCTCGCGTGTGGTTATAGAGGCCGTGGCTGCCCCCCAGCCGGCTGGGAATCGCGTCCCACTGCACAACCTCCTGCGTCTCCTCGTCCACCGTCATCCGCCCGCTGCCCTCAATGATGATATAGACCTCCTCAACGCCTTCGTGGCGGTGGTAGCCCAACGAGGTGTCCGGCGGCAACAGGCAGTGGGCCAAACAGTAGAAATTGCTGCGGAAGTCCTCCGGCCCCCATATGCGACGACCGCCGACCGCGCCCTTGCCGCCGTGCGCTGGTCCGTATGTTAGCGCAGCGCGGTCTAGCCGCCCCACTGGCAGGCGGTCGGTGGATTCCAACTCAGCACCGACCCGGTCGTCGCCCAAGTCGGTCGATTTGGGCGCGCCGCCGGGAACCACGCAGTGGACGTTGAACCAGCGCGTCTCGCGGTCGGTGTGGTTGTAGATGGCGTGGGTCTCGCCCGAGCGCAACGGCACCGCAGCCCCGCCCTCAACTGCGGCCGTGCGGCCGTTGTGGGTGAACTGGGAGGCGTTGTCAATGGCGATGAAAATTTCCTCGCTGTCGTCGTGGCGGTGGTAGCCAATCCCGCCGCCGGGTAGGAGGATCGCGCAGTGGACGAAGGCGAAGGGCGTTGCGAAATCGGCGCGGTCCCACAGACTGTTGAAGAGGATCGTTCCGGCCCCGCCGTGGACGTCGCTCAGTTCCTTCATAGCCGCACGGTCGGCTCTCGCTAGGCGCATGACGGCCTCATTTCTCGCGGTGAAAGAGCTGAAGATTCAGTTGGTTCGGCCCCTCGAAAAAACCCAAGGTGATACCGGTCCCCCCACCGACAGCAAAAGGCTCCTTGGTGATGGTGACCCCCTTGTCCTTCAAGTCCTGCGCGCTGTCTTCCACGCTGGCGACCTCAAAGGATATGTGGTGGAACCCAGGGTCTTGACCCATGGTCTTTTGCGGCATGAGCTCCAGCAGGATACCGCCGGCGTCGAGGAAGACATAGTCGTCGTCGTCCTCGGTTGCAAAGCGCTCCACCACGGTCAGCCCTAGTTTCTGCGTGTAAAACGCCACCGCCCCTTCTACATCGTCGGTTACGACCGCGATCTTGTGAATTTTGTGTACCATCGCATCTCTCCTCCTCGTTAGCTGACCTGTTCGTGGTCGAGGTGCTTGCGCAGCCGCCGCCCGACCACGCCGATTTGGTGTTTGAAGTCTTGAAAAGTATAGCTCTGGTGCGATTTCCAGTAGGAGTTCCACAGCGCGTCGTCCTTGTCCTTGACTTCGGCTAGCTGCGTCAGCGAGCGGCCCAACTCGGTGCGGCGGAAGTTGCGGTAGGCTTGCTCGGTCAGGTAATAGCCGCATTGGGGATCGGCCACCTCGTAGCCGTACTTGATCATGGAGCGCGGCTTAGCGGACAAATGCGCGGCGCGAGCGTGGAGAATCGAGGCAAAGGTCACGGCGAGGGCACCGGCCTTGGCGACCACTTTCTGCTGCCCGCGGATCCAGCCCAGCTTCGCCGTCTGCGGTGGCGTGTAGAGCCGCCGGTGGCTGCCGGGCAACAGCATGGTCGGCCCCATGTTTTCCTCCACGTCCTGCGGGTAGTACATGCACAAAATCTCGGTCAGCGGCCGGTCGGCCATATAGGTGTCATCTACGTGCCAGCCGCCGCCGTCGCTTTGGCCGCCTTGCGTAAGGTGGTTCCAGAAGCGGAAGGGGCTGATGGCCACCTCCGGCGTCTCCAGCAGGAAGGCGATGAACGCGACGACCTTGGCATGGCAGAGCAAGTCGCCGATGCTCTCGCACTCGAAGATGTCGATGGACCCGTACTGGTGGGCGTCCTGCTTGGTCCGTTCCACTAGCTCGGGCTCAATCCAGCCGTCGAGCACGACGTAGCCGGTGTCGAAGAATTCTTTTTTTAGCTCTTTCCAGTTGGCTTCCATGGGCCCCTCCGTTTATTGGCGCTGGCCGTGTGGCGTGTAATCCAGCCCCTCGCCGGGCCGGAAGTAGTGCTCTAGGATAAACTCAAACCCGAGTTGGTTGTGGGCGTTTTCCAGCGGGTACTCCACGCCCGGAAAAGACACCACCCGCCACCCGTCGGCCATGGCCGCGGCCGCGCTGGCATAAGGACATTCGTTTTTGGGGTCAAAGCGGAACTCGCTATCGAAAGGGCCGAAGTAGTTCCACGCGATGACGCCCGAGTCGATGCGGTCTTGGTCGGCCCAGATGTAGAGGAGGTGTTGCTGCTCGCCGCCTCGTAGGTCGCGCAGCGCGTCTAAGTCCTGTAAGGTGACGCCTGCGCCGCTTAAAATTTTCTCTTGCGACTGGCGTATCCAGCCGTCTATGGCAGTGGTCATATTGGCTCCGGTAGGTTCAAATGGCGGCAGCAAATATAGAGCGAGCAAATAAATCGCCGCAAGCTTCCGCCGGGCTTGGCCGCTGCTCGCCGCGCCCCTATGTTCTGAGCGAAACGAAATCAGGAGGCTGTCATGTCCCATCCGCTCTTCGATCTGTCCAACCGCGTCGCCTTGGTCTCTGGTGCGGCCAGCGGCCTCGGCAAAGCCATGGCCACCGGTTTTGCCGAAGCAGGGGCCGACCTCGTCTTGGCCGACATTAACGCCGATGGTTTGGCCACGGCGGCCCGAGAACTGGGTGCCTTGGGCCGCCGCGTCCTCCCGGTGACGTGCGATATGTCGCAACCCGATCAGATCCGCACCATGTTTGAATTGATAGATGCAGAATATGGCTGCGTCGATATCGTGGGCAACGTGGCCGGCAATGCGCGGCGCAACACGCCGCTCGATCTGACGCCCGAGCAGGTTGAGTTTACCTTGCAAAACCTCGTGGTTGGCCGCTTGGTCTGTTGCCAAGAGGCCGGCCGGCGCATGATGGCCTCGGGCCACGGCGGCAGCATCATCAACCTCGTGTCGATCGCCGGCATCAACGCCCTCGGCCGCAACCACCTCGCCTACAGCATGGGCATGGGTGCCGCGGCGCAGATGACCCGCGAATTGAGCACGGAGTGGGCCGCCAAGGGCGTGCGCGTCAACGCCATTGTCTGCGCCCAGCTAATGAACGCCGACTTAGAGGAGCGCATCGCCGCGGATCCCACGCTGGGCGAAACCTATTTGCGCGGCCTTCCCATGGGTCGCCTCGGCGACTCCAACGACATCAAGGGCGCGGCGATTTTCCTCGCCTCGGACGCCGCGGCTTGGATCACGGGCGCGATGCTTCCCCTAGATGGCGGCAACCTCTCTAAGAACGCCGGCGGCTCGCATCCAGGTATGCCCAATGCGCCCGCCGAGCAGATCGGCCTCTAGGCCATGGATGTTGGCATCTGGCAGACCATTCCCCAACCCGCGATTTCTCGCTACTTAGGGCTAATGGGCTGGGACTGGATCGTCCTCGACCTCCAACACGGCTCGATGACTTGGGAGACCGCCTACGAGTCCATCCACGCTGCCCGCCCAACTGGTGCCCGCCCCTTGGTCCGCATCGCCGTCGGCAATCCCGGCGAAGTGGAAAAGGCCCTCGACCTAGGAGCGGGCGGAGTAGTAGTGCCCATGGTAAACTCGCTCGCCGCGGCCCAAGCCGTCGCCCGCGCCGCCAAGTACCCGCCCACAGGGGTGCGCTCGCTGGGCGGCGACCACTATCTCCACTGCGGCGACCACTACTTTGAAAAGGCCAACGACGAGACCTTGCTGTTGGTGCAAATGGAACACATTGACGCCGTTGAGCAAGCCGAAGAAATCATGGCCCTGCCCGGCGTTGATGGCTGCTTTGTCGGGCCGGTTGACCTAGCGCTGTCGCTGGGCCTGTCGCGCCATCGCTCTAGCTACGAACAGCACCCGGCCTATCAGGCGGCGATGGAGCGGATTGTCACCACAACTCTCGCGGCCGGCAAAAAAACCTGCTGCAACACGTATTCCCCCGAGGATTTCGCGGCTAAAAAAGCCGCAGGCTTCGAGGCCCTCACCTTCAAGTCGGACCTCGACCTGCTAATGGACCGAGGCACTCAACTATTGGATTGTCTCAAGGGAAACAACAGGGACTCAGCGTAGCACAAGGATCAAAACGAACGGAGATTGCCATGCTGCTCACCTGCGCCGCTGTAGATTTCGACCTCAAGCTCGCCGACCTCAAAATCAACGGCTACATCATCGCGCTAGTGCCGCTCAGTCTGCGTTTTTAAGCTGCTCCAGAATGTCCATCCCCACCCGCTGGCTCCACGCCTCCATCACTTGCCCGAATATGGGTCCGGGCTTCCCGTTGCCAATGGGCGTATTGTTGATGCGCGTACACGGCGCTAGACAATAGGGCGTGCTGGTCAGCCAAGCCTCGTCGGCATTGACCGCGTCGTAGGGCTGTAAATTCTTCTCGACCCAGCCCAGCCCCAACTCGGGTGCCAATTCCCGCAGCGTCACCAAGCTCACCCCCTCCAAGATATTGCGGCTGGTGGGCGTAAAGATCGCGTTGTTTTCTACCACGACGAAGTTGGCCCCCGAGCACTCGGTGAGGTTGCCGTCCAAATCGAGCAGCAGCGAGGTGGCTGCGGGATCGACCGCCTGCGATTGCTTATCAGCCAGCCAATAGTGCAAGCGCGAGCGGTTTTTGGTCTTGGGGTCAACGCATTGGGGCGGCACGTGGCGGATGGAGGGGGTGACCGCGTGGACGCCCTGCTCAAAATAGGGCCGCCACACGGCAAAGGGCAGGGGGAAGGAGTGGATGCACAACGTGGGCGTCAGGCGCGCCGATTTCCCAGCGCTGCCAGCGTAGATCTGGTTTTCCCCCGGCGTTACAAAGTGGACGACGCCCAAATCCTGCTCGGGACCGATCAGCCTGCTATTGGTCTGGATCAAGGTCCGCGTGCATTCAACCAGCCCCTCGTAATCCAGTGCCAGCTCAATGCCAGCGTATTTACACGACCGCAAAAGCCGCCGCACATGCTCTTCCAAGCGGAACGGTTCGCGTCTGAACGTGCGGGTCATTTCGGTCAGGGTGGCCCCCAGTACGATCCCCAAATCGTAGATCTTGAGATGGGCCTCGGAAGCGGGGACGAAGTCATCGTTGAGATAGACAACTGGCTCATTCATAGTGCGCTATTCTCCTGTGAATCCAAGGCGGCGTAAAAATCGGCCGTTGAGGTGGAAAAACCATGCACTTGCTCGACCTCGCGCACGGCCAATTCCGTGGCCCACCCCGCCTTTAGCGTGTCGGGGAATTCCACTCCTTCGGTGGCGTCCCGCACCAAAATGGTGTTATAGCCCCGCCCGCGCATGGCGCGGATGCCGTAGTCGCGGCCCAAGATACACCAATTGGTCGCAAAGCCAGCGAAAAGCAAATGCAGAATGCCGCGTTCCTCACACAAATCGTGCAGTTGCTGGCCCGTGCCCACGACGAGGTCCCCTTCCTCCACGGCGATGTGGGGCGAAATATCGAGTTGCCCGGTTAGGCTTTGCCAATAGGGACCAATGCCCGGCTCTTGGTCGCGCGGTCCCCGGAAACAGGCGTATTCTCCCTGCCGATTGTGGAACTCAGCCGGCGGCCAAGTCGGCGGTGGCCCCGGTTCAGGCTCGGGCGTACAGCCTTGGTACACCTCGTACTTATCCGGGAAATTGGCCAGTACTCCGGGACTAGGTGCCTGCACAATGGTCAGGCCGCACTCCCGCGCTCGCCCGATGAGCGGCGCGATTATTTCCTTGGTCACGGCCTCGGCGCGCTCGATCCAGCTAGCGATGTGATGCACGTTCCACAGGTCGATCAGCACCAGCGCCGTCTGCTCGACCGGCAGGGCGAAGTCCAGTTCCCGCACGACGAAATTCTCCTCGCGGCAAGGCACTGACGCGGGCGTGCTGTCTTGGAAGTACTGTACGTTCAGTTGTAGAGTCGCCATTGCCTCTCCTCTTCTCACAACTCTGCGATCATATCGTAGTTGTTGGCGTCCCTGGCTTGGAACCCGCCCACGCGCCGAAAACCGAACTCAGCGGCCTGATCGCCGCGCAAAGGACGAAAATAAACCCGTTGGCCCGAAGCCAGCACCTCGCTGGACGCGACCAGATCGGGTTGTGTGTCTATGGTACTGGGGTCGATCTGCATGGGGACGTCGTTCGTTTTGCCGGGATTGGGCGTCGGCACCTTACTCTCCCAGTACCTCCCGGGCAACTCTGAGGATGTTACCGCCGAGGATTTTGCGGATGTCGGCATCGGCATAACCGCGTTGCACCATGCCGACCGTAAACAGTGGAAAATTCGTCCACGCCGTACTCTGGAACATGCGCTCTTGACGCCACTCGGAGCGTTGCACGGGGTCGTTGACCTCCCACAGGGCCTCCCAGCGTTGGCGGCTGCCCAGCCGCGCTGGAACCTTGGCGCTTTCTTCCTTGGCGCGGCAGCTAATGTAGGCTCGATCCGTGCCAATCGTCACGTGGCCGACGCCGACGACTTTCACCGCGTGGTCGATGTGGTCGAGCATGGCGTCGATGCAGCCGCTGCCGCCGACAAAGGCCGGTACATTGGTGATGCCCACGGTCCCGCCCCCGTCGGCGATCGCTCTCATCACTTCGTCTGGTTTGCAGCGATGGTGGTGGTTCAGGGCCGCGCAGGCCGAATGGCTGGCGACGATCGGCTTTTGCGATACCTCGGCTGCCTCTAGGCAGGTCTGCCAGCCCGAGTGGGCAACGTCGGCAATCACGCCGACCTCGTTCATTTCGGCGATTACGGCTCGGCCAAAGTCGCTCAAACCGGCGTTGGCCGGCTCGGCACAGCCGTCGCCAATCGGATTGCGGCGGTTGTAGGTCAGGTGCATCATGCGGCAGCCAAGCTCGAAGAACTGGCTGATGAAACGCAGCTCCTGCTCGACTGTGGCCTGCTCTCCTGGGAGGGGCACGCCGTTACACGTCTGGTAGATGCAGTGGCGTCCAGCGGCTTTTGCGGCGACGATGTCGTCGGGGAAGGCCGCACGCGCCACGTGGTCGCGCAGGCGATCCGTCAGATGCGTACAGTGCGCCAGTCGGCCCAACATGCGCATGGGATTGTTGCCTTCTTCGCCGGCGTTTTGCAAGGCGCAAGTTACTCCAGACGCCTCCCAAGCACCCAAGTACTCGGCCTTTAGCTCGTCGCTGTCGGCCCAGCGCGTCATTCGCATCTGCTCCGACAGGTACTGTAGTTCAACCTCTGAGGCCCGTGCCTCCACGGCCCGCGCCATGGCCTCGCCGTCGATCGGCGCTAGCAGCCCGAGGCTGTACGACTCGCACACGATGGCGTCGCGGTGCAAGGCCAACCCGTGCTCCAACTGCGATGCGGACGGTTGCAGGATTTCGAGTGCTACGGCCTGCGCTTGCTGGATGTTCTCTTCCCAGGGGGTCACTTCTTCTTCTCCTTATCCGGGCTGGGGATGCCGATACTATAGCAATCCTAAATGACTTGAAAGCATGGAATGTTCATCGGC
The DNA here is from genome assembly GCA_958295495.1 of uncultured Latescibacterota bacterium. Lineage (GTDB taxonomy): Bacteria > Latescibacterota > UBA2968 > UBA8231 > UBA8231. The sequence goes on along the minus strand of OY282352.1, from coordinate 1,658,650 downwards.
ACGGTCTTTTCTGCCTATTAAGAAGTCATTCCCGCGAAAGCGGGCTTCACCGCGCCTTTAGGCGTGACATCCAGTCTTGAATGATGTCGGATTGCTATATCGCCGACAGCTTGTCGATCAGGTGTGTGAGGTGCAGGCGTCCTCTTATTGGGTTTTATATTGCTCTTTTTGTTCGAGTAATGTCAGTTGTGTAGATTTTTTCAGTTTATTTGGATAAAGAGACTCAACGGATTTCTCAAAGTCTATAAGAGCGTTCTCGTGGCCGCGCAAGAACCAATGTTTATGATTTTCAAGATACGCCTTTCTAATAGACTCATTACGCAAATCAAGAGGAACGCGTTCCATCCTTGGATCAATACTATCGAATCCTACAAACTCTTTTTGCAAGCGGTCTTGCGACATTTCTACGTAGTCAGGGTTCAATTCAATCCCTACGCCGACTCGATTGAGTTGTTGACATACTCTAAGTGTGGTTCCACTACCTAGGAATGGGTCGAGAACTAGTGATCTTTCATTACTTGAAGCCAATATCATTCGCTCCATTAGCCCTTCCGGTTTTTGAGTTGGATGATTCTGTCTATTCTCATTACAGTAGTGAACGTGCGAAAATTCCCAAACATCGCCTGGATTTGCCCCTCGCATGTTATTGCGCTCACGGTAATATTTTTGAGGTACGCGAATATCATCTAAATTAAAATTAAAATCTTTTGTTTTTGTGAACATTAGAATATCATCGTGGCGAGGAGAGAAGCCTCTCTTTTTACCTATCCCTTGCGTATAGTGCCACACGATCCAGCTATTGAAGAACATTCCAAACTCTCTATCTAATAGATCGTACAGAGAAGAAATAAACCGGAATCCCATAAAAACATAAATCGTTCCATCGGCCTTTAGGAGTCTATGGGCTTCTTTGACCCAATTTTTTGAGAATGCTAAATATTCTTCAAAGCCTTTAGTATCACGATTATTACCATAGTCTTTTCCCAAATTATAAGGGGGATCGGCAATGATAAGATCAAAAGTCTCAGAGTCGAACTTTTGCATTTTAGAGAAGGCTTCTCCCAAGATTATTTTCTGTTCAATCATTGGATTTTATCCATCCATTTCTATTGGCTAATTCAAGCCATTGATCAAATGACCGCCGAGCAGACCGAAGGTATTTCCGATCGAGTAACTGACAAAATTCCCATGTGGTTCTTTCTTCAAGTTCAACATAGTGAATATCCCGTACTTGGATCTGTCCCGTTCCAAGTGCAGGGTTATAACTAATGTCGCTTGAAGAAAGATATTTTAGATCGTAAGCGTTATACGCAACAACCTCCATGATTCCGTCCATTAATCCTGTGGTTTTGCTATACTTTGAACGTGACAAAACTCGAGCATTCCGAATAATCATCGGACTGATTGGGGATTTTGAAGTTTTGTGTTTCGTATGCCATCGTTATCCTTGCAGTCTAAACCACTACCTTCGCGTCCGGATTCCCAGCGAGCAAGAGTTTCGGCTGATGCGAACCCGATCTTAGAAGCGTTCTTAAAACCCCCGTCGGGTTGCTTTGCGGGGCTGTCGAGTGGCCTTGGCGTTAAGCGTTTTTCATAGGGCGAGACGCCTGCGGTTCTAGATACTTTGAGCCGAGTGAGAGATCGAAACCCTAGTTTTAAGAACGCTTTTAAGGGGGACACAAGAAGCCAGTCATGCCTAACGTGTCGTATCACCGGCACCCTGTCAAGTACCGTCGCTGTCGCCGCACTTTGCCGATTCCCCCCACCGTCCGCGTCTCCGGATCCCTCGCCGCCAGTGCATTCATGTAGGCCAGCGTCATATTGCGGGTGCGGTATTTTCCTAAGGCGGCTTCGTCTCAACCAAACCGCAAAGTGGTATGGCGCGGCTCTTGGACTCGTGGAGGTCGAAAGGCGCGAAGATCCCGTACCAACGGTCATTCTCAAACGCGATGGTGTGCAGATCGGGTTTGCGGTCAACGGCGGCGATTCCACCAGCCGATTGAAAACGATGGATAGCGATTGTCGCGATTAATTCGGTTGGCTTACGTCGATCACGCAGACCGAGATTTTGCGCGCTTCGCCGGGCGACAGCGTCGCTTCTAGTCGCTTTTTTAGCTCTTTGGCGTCAGCCGGGCGGGTGCCGGAGGGTGGGGGCGGCGTGAGGTCTTTGCCGAACCAGAATACCAAGTAGATGCCGTATCCGTCCGTATCTGGGGTGCTCGTGTACTGAGAGATCAACTGGTTTCGCAGGGCGCTCCAGAGATCGCGATGCTTGTTTTTCTTGATCTCCACCGGCACGTTGAAGTCTCTGAAGCAAACTCGAATGTCCGAACGTTTGCCGTCGGCATACTGACCCTCGGGTTGGGCGTCAATGTCTAAGTGCTTCAGCTTATCTTCTAAGTCCGATAACAGATTATCGCGGCAGGCTTCCTCTGGCTTCTCACATCTCGGTCGGTTGTATTGATCGACATTCCAATACTGGCGCCAATCGGAAGTGGAACCGCCGCGAATTTTGCGAGCGATCTCACCCAACAGGTCCATCACAAGGGCTGCGAGATCGCCGGGGTTGGCGGGCGTACCGCCATTTAATGTCTGGCAAATCTGCTCAATGGTGGGGTGGCGATAGCTGGCGTCGCGCCGAGTCACCCGTTGGGCATCCTGCGCCTGTGAGAGCGCGTCGTGCCAGCGGGATAGCGCCGGTTCGGCAAGAAGGGTAGGTAGGGCGTTACTCGCTTCGCGGGCGGGAGAAGCGGCGAGGCATTGTATCAGCTTGTAGACAACCAGTATAGGCGTACTCCCCCCATCCCTCAGCGAATGACGAGGGCCTATGTAGCGTCCAAGAAGGCCAATGAGGAGTTCCAAGCCTGGAGTCCCCAACACACCAAACGGGAACTGCACGCGATTACCAAAGAACGCCACTAAGTGCCGAATTCGGCTTTCTCGAACCTGCACGAAGTCTCTTAGGCAATTCTCGTACTCCCTTGGCGAAACGATGACGCCCGCCGCCAACCAATGTATGCGCTGGGCGTCGTTCATGCTCGTCCGGGACAGCTTCTTTTTGATCAGTTCCTGCAGCGATGATCTATCGGCATATTGCAGAGCGGCCCAGAGTAGATGATCCAAGTGTTCGATCTGCTCTAGCTTGCAGCGAATCGGAAAAAATTTCAGCAAGGGCAGGCTCGCGTACTGAGCCACTTGAGCGTACTCTGGGTCGTGTGCGAGTTCACCGAACTTGCAGATGTTCGTGTGACCACTGCTAAGCTCAGACGTGGCGAATGGCACCTGTACCTCGGCAACGATCTTGGGATGCGCCGCCAGCAGTCTCCGATACCATTGGGGCCGATAATTCGCATGGGGCGTACTATAATAAAACGCAATCGCCTTGCTAATCCGGCCGTCGTCCCATTGGGATGGGTCTTCCGGTGCCGTTCTTTCGACTTCCGCCAAGCCTGCGAGGAACGGCAAGCCGAGACAGCGGAGATAATGTATGTGGCCCTTCTTTTTTAGATCGAGAATCTCCTCGACATCTGGAACATCCTCCCGGTCAATCGCGCCCCGCAGGCCCTCAAGGGCGGCATTGATCAAACCACTGTCGCCTAGGAGCCACTTCTCGATGGAATTTAGTCCGTTGTCACCGCTAAAATCGTAGAAGAATCCGAAGTACTCGAATCCTATGCGATGAAGTAGATCGGGCGGGGCGCGATTTTCACGCAGTGCGGTCTCGTTGGAGCGGACGCGGTTAAGCCATTCCTCTTGTTCTTTTGCCAGAGACTTGGGCGGAGTAGCCCAAGAAGGACGCAGTTGATCTAGAATTGCCTGTACCTGCTCGTGTGCTTGTTCTCGCGGGACTTCGAGTGACAGGCCCTCATTGCCGCTTTGACTAGTATGCTCCGAGGCAGCCGACTCTAATTGCTGATCTAGCAGACTCTCGATGTTCGTTTTGTCCTGACTGTCCGGGCAGTTGTGGATGAAGGCATTGAGGGCGGCTGACGGACCGGAGGCGCTCCCACTTTGAATATCTGCCCGTAGTGCTTTGAGCATGTTCGTTTTGTGACTGTCCGGGCAGTTGTGGATGAAGGCATTGAGGGCGGCTGACAGGCCCTCATTGCCGCTTTGACTAGTATGCTCCGAGACAGCCGACTCTAGTTGCTGATCTAGCAGACTCTTGAAGAGTTGGGTATTAGGAGCGGCGATGCGCCCACTTTGAATATCTGCCCATAGTGCTTTGAGCGTGTTCGTTTTGTCCTGACTGTCCGGGCAGTTGTGGATGAAGGCATTGAGGGCGGCATAATTGACGTGCGAGCACCGCGTGTCGTCGCGGACGATTTCGAGCAGAAGCTCGGAAAGGCTCGGCAGGGGTCCACCTTCCGTCAGAACGTCCAATACGAATCCGGTGAACGTCTGGTGGTCCCGGTTGCGCTTGCTGTCGTTTAGTATCTCCCTGAGCACGGGTTCCATGTCGGGCGTGGCAAGCGCACCAAAAGCCGCGGTCTTCAGAAACGCGGAACCGAGCCGGGATGCTTCGCGGTTCAGAGATTCCAGCAGCGCACTTTTCTCGTCGGTGGAGAACTCGCGGATGTCGCCGTATAGCCCGACGCCGATAGGGTCGCGTTCGATAAGGTTCCCTCGGGCGTCCTTGCAATGGGCCGCGAGCCAAGCAGATAGGCCTCTCATCTCCGTAACTACGGTGCCGTCCTCTCCCGCAATCAGCGCAATTATGCGCCGAGCGGGAAGCCCTCTGTCGATGACTTTGGCGAGGTGCCGAGCACCGAGGAATTCGGCGAGGTGCCGATGGACTGGGGCGAAGTGGTTATTGGATGTGCCCTTGAACAACTTCGTGGCGAGTGCCGGCCGGAGCATTTTGTGGCGGTCGTAGGCGCATTGGTCTAGAGCGGGATAATTTTCGTCCGAATGGCCGCGCAACGCGTACCCAGCCGCACCCGAAATCAATTGAACGGCACAGAGATGTCCGGCCGCGGCGAGAAGCTCGGGTGCAGGTGGACGGTTTGATTCTTGCGCCGCTTGATGTTCCTCGTTGGGCTCGCGAACCATCTGACCGCAAGCCATAGCGAAAGTTTCTTTGCGACTTTTCGGCCACCCGCGGCCTTGAGCCACGACATCGGCCAACATCTCGAAGGTCTGTGGATTCTTCAGCAGTTCATAAACTCCCCGCTCTTGGGCGAAGGCGATGAATGCCTGAGCATCGCCAATGTCCGGTCGGGCGTTCAGGATGTCGGCGATGTCCGAATCCGTCAGGAGATTGAGTCGCAGGATCGTCACCTTGGAGTCTGGCGAGACGGTTTCTAAGCTGCTCCGGTCATTGGCCCCCAGCCAGTCCGCCTCCCGGCATGATAGACGGAAGTTCGGCTTCCTCAACTCGTCGAGACGCCTGCGGATTTGGTCGAAGGGTGTGCGTACGTCGTTTGCGCCGACGCGGATTTCATCCAATCCGTCGATAAAGAGCGTCTTGTCATGCCATTCAGGATGGCTCTGCGGATTGAAGGCTAGGAAGTCGCGGGCTGTAATCAGGCAGGCTTTCTCCCCAAGTGCCTCGCACTCGGCCTCAAATGCAGTCGTCTTGCCGGCCCCAGGATCACCGAGCAACACGTAGGCCGACACATCTTGGAACGCTTCGAGAGGCAGGGGCTGCTCCTCATCCCCTGCTGAGATTTCGGTGCAGGTACGGGGGACGATCGCGTTCATGCTTCCTCGAACCAGTGATGTGCAGGCACCGCGAGAAACTCGTTGAGCGGTATCCCGCCTTCTCCAACGAGCAGCAAACGACGCGGACTAAAGCGCCGCTCAAACTCGTCCATGCCTCTCAAGGGCATTCTCTTCGCGCCACTCTTCACTTCGATGGCGATGAGCCGAGCACCCCGTTGCAGGACGAAATCAACCTCAAGCGCCCTGTCTCGCCAGTAATGAAGACGGATGTCGGATGCTGAGGTGTTGAACAGGTGTGCGCCGACTGCGCTCTCGACGATGCGCCCCCAGAAGCTGCGGTCCGCCTGCGCCTCAACGAAGGAATACCCCGAATCGGCGGTCATCAGGGCCGTGTTGAGCACATTGAGCTTGGGACTTGAGGCGCGAACCCGATGCACTCGGCCAGCGTATTTCGGCACCCCGGCAAGCAAACCGGCGCTCGCAAGTAAATCGAGGTAGCGCGCTAGGGTGGTCGTGTTGCCGGCGTCTTGGAGCTGCCCCAGCATCTTGTTGTACGCCAGGATCTGCCCGGAATAGGCAGCACCCAATTCAAAGAGCCGCTTCAGCAGCGCCGGTTTGTCCACCCGAGTCATTGACAGGAGGTCGCGCTCAATGTTTGGCTCGACGAGTGCGCCGAGGATATAGTCGCGCCACCGCTCTGGGTCCCGAACGAATGGAACCGCGCCCGGGTAGCCGCCAAAGTAGAGGTAATGCGGCAGGTCGAAGTCGAAGGCCGCGGACATTTCGTCGAACGACCAGTGCGTGACGCGGATAGATTCAAAACGGCCGGCGAGGCTCTCGCTCAATCCAGACTGCATGAGCAGCGGGACCGAGCCAAGTATTACCACGTGCAGGGGACAATTTCTGGCGCGGTCGGCGTCCCACAAGCCCTTGATAGTTTCCGACCACTGGGGAATCTTCTGAATCTCGTCGAACACCAGCACGAATCCCCCAAACCGTTCCGCTTTGCGTCGAGCCTCTTCCCAGTGGCGCACCAACCATTCCGCGTCTCGCACCTGTGGCGCAAGGAAGGTCGCCTCCGTTGCAGCGGATGGGATGCGGAACTCGGCAGAGTCGGGTTCATCGACGGCGAGGTAGCGGCTTTCAAGGCTAATCTGCCGTAGTGCTTGGAGGACGATGGTGGTCTTGCCGGTTTGGCGCGGCCCGAACAGGGCGATGAGCTGCCGGGGCGGCTCGGCGAGCCGGCGGTAGAGCGTGGTGACTTGAGGACGTTGAAAGGAAGCCATGTAGGTTAATTTATTTTCTTGAGTAATTTTACTCAATAGCGTAAATAGCACAAAATTGGTCAGTGCGAACTTGGTTCAAAAGTCGCAACTCAGACCGCCTCTCTGGATTCTGGCTTTCACCGGAATAACTTTTTGAAAGTGTTGGGGAATCAACCCATGCTTATCATTTATAAATAACTGCGGATTGCCATTATGAAGAATCAGCCGTGAGCAAACCCCCTTGGCCCTGCTAATCCTGTTCTTTTTTTCCGGAGCCTGCTCCCTCGTCTATCAAGTCGTCTGGGTGCGCATGTTGATGCCCGTGTTCGGGGTCAGCACCTTTGCCGTCAGCATTGTTTTGGCCGCCTTCATGGCTGGTCTCGCCTTAGGCAGCTATTGGTGCGGACGGGTGGCTGACCGTCGGGGCAACGGCCTGCGGCTCTACGCGCTGTTGGAATTGGGCATAGGCGTCTTCGCCTTGATATTCCCGCTTTTGCTTGCGGGCTTAGACGAGATGTACACGGTGCTATACGGCTCTTTGCAGGATATAGACGGGGCCTTTGTGCTCGTCCGCTTGGTGCTCGCGTTCGCGCTGCTGTTGGTGCCGACCACCCTCATGGGGGCCACCCTGCCAACGCTGAGCAAGGCTGTGGCGCACCGCCTAGAGCGAGTCGGCGGGGATATGGGACGCCTGTATGCGGCCAATACCCTAGGCGCGGCCACAGGATGCGCGGTGGCGGCCTTTTTCGCGCTTGAACATCTGGGCGTCAGCGGCACCACCTACGCGGCGGCGGCCGGCAACCTGCTCATCGCCGTGGTCGCCTATTGCTGGAGCCGCGATGGCCAGCAGGAGCAGACCAGAGTAAGACGAGATGCAGCACCCACCACCTTAGAGGGTCGATTAGTCCTATCGGGATTTGCGCTATCGGGATTTGTGGCCCTCGGCTACGAGGTGCTGTGGACGCGGCTTTTGGCGATGCTCCTGCAAAGTGCCACTGCCCAAAGCCTGAGCACAATCCTCGTCGCCTTCCTGTTGGGGTTGGCCGGTGGGGCCGCGCTCGGGGCGCGCTTGATCGATCGCTGGCAGACGCCGCTTACTGCTTTTGGCGCGGTGGAACTGCTCATCGGCCTGTGCGGCCTAAGCTCGATTGTCGCCTTTGGCAGCATACCCTATATCGTCGAGGCGTGGGGCGGTGCGCTCTCGTGGGAGGGCCATCTGTCCAAGCTGTTCGTGGCCGCCTTCGTCGTAATGCTCCCGGCGACCCTGCTGATGGGGCTGCTCTTTCCCGTCGCGGCCAAGGTGTGCATCCCGCGCATTGAGCAGCTAGGCCGCGGCGTCGGCACCGTGTACGCGGCCAATACCCTCGGAGCCATTGCCGGAGCACTGGTCGCCGGGTTTGTGCTGCTCCCTCTGCTGGGTACCTATCGGAGCATCCAAGTGTTGGCGTGGGTCAATATCGCCGTCGGCGCGGTGGTTTTGGTGCTGGACCCGGCCGCACAGCCGCGCAAAAAGGCCGTGCGCGCGACCGGCGGCTTGGGGCTGGGGTTGGCTCTGACGCTGCTCTTGCCGGCCGGCCTTTTCGTCGAGCTGTTCCACTGGTCCGAGCCAAACAGCCGCTTGCTCTACTGGGACGAAGGTGCTGGTGCCACTGTCTCGGTCCACCAGAAACAGGACGGCGTGCGGATCCTCAAGGTCAACGGCGGCGGCGAAGTCCCCACCGACTACGCCTCCCTGCAGACCTTCCGCCTGCTGGGGCACTTGCCGCTGATTTTGCACCCCGATCCAGCCGAAGTGCTGGTCATTGCTTTTGGCGGCGGCATCACCCTGTCCGCAGCCGAGTTGCACCAGCCGGCGCGGCTCGACTGCGCCGAGTTGGTGCCGGGCGTCCCGCGAGCCGCGCCCTATTTTGCCCGCCACAATCGCCAGATCGCCACGCGCCTCGACCAAGCACCCATCGAACTGGTCGCCGAAGATGGCCGCAATCACGTGCTGCGCACGCGGCGGCAATACGACGCCATCATCTGCGACGCCACACATCCGGGCACAGCCGATAGCTGGGTGCTCTACACGGAGGAGTTCTACCGGCTCTGCCGTCGCCGCGTCGGCGCGGATGGACTGGTAGCCCAGTGGCTGCCGCTACACGGGCTGTCGGTGGAGGACTACAAGATGATTCTGCGGACCTTTCGGGCCGTGTATCCGCACGCTTCGCTGTGGCTGACCCATCAGTATTCGATTTTGTTGGGTACGCCGGACGCACTGCACATAGACTACGCTGCGCTTGAGCGCAAGCTAGGGGAGCCGGCGGTACGAGCGAATTTGCGCTCAGTGGATCTGGGCGATCCGCCCTCTTTTTTGAGTGCCTTAGTCTTGGGCGCAAAGGAGCTAGCGGCCTACGCGGGCAGCGGGCCGATCAATACGGACGACCGCCCTTACATCAGTTTTACCGACCGCGGCCGTCGCGGCAGCAGCGGCGGCCTACCCGTGCTCAAGAGCTTGGCCGAGCACCTAGTCGTCAACCCCCGACCGTACCTCTCGGCAGACATTCCCACGGAGCTTGCCCAAGTGCTTGAGCGGCGCTTGGCCGCCCGGCGGCACACCGTGCTGGGGTCAATTGCCCTGCTCGAAAAGGATGGGGAGCGGGCGGCGGCCGCCTTTGCGCGGGCGCGGGAAATAGACCCCGGAGAGCGCGGTGCGCTGCGGGGGGTTAGGCTAATGGGTGGGACCAATGGACGTTGATGGCGACGGTGGCCTGCATATAGCAGTCCTACATGACTTGAAAGCATGGAATGTTCATCGGCACGGTCTTCGCCCTTCGTGGGCGTCGGCCAATCCGGCCGCCGAGAGGACGACCCCCAATGCGTGAGTTGAAGCGACCGGCGAGCGACCGCGGAGCCCGAGGCCGGGGGGCGCAAGGGGAAACCGCTCGCAAGATAAAAGTCTGGTTCCCTGCTTGGGCGGCAGCTAGGTCGCCCGATCGCTTCACTCTGCTCCTCGCCGCGCTTGCAGTGCTGGGCGCGGGTCTCGTGCTCCTGCGGCTGGCCAGCTACGGACCGGGGATGCTGGCGGATGCATCCAGCTACATCACGGCGGCCCGCAGTCTCTTGGCGGGTGATGGTCTTGTTGACTCTTGGGTGAGCTGGCCGCCGCTGTATCCGGCGATGCTCGCTGGCGGGGGACTGTTCGGGTTCGACCCGTACGCGGTCGCCGGGCCGCTCAACGCCGTTCTCTTCGGGCTGACCGTTCTGGTCGCGGGTTGGTGGCTGCGGCACCGTCTGCACTCCCGTCTCCTGTGGCTGTGGGACTGCCTCTCAATCGCGCTGGCCCTTCCGCTCGCCGAAATAGCGTCCCAAGCCCTGAGCGAGTCGGCTTTCATTCTGTTCGTAACGCTCTCGCTGACGCAGATCGACGCCCACTTGGGCAGCGGCAAACGCGCATCCCTGATCCGGGCGGCGGCGTTCAGCGCGCTGGCCTGTCTGACGCGCTACATGGGCGCTTGTGTGATCTTGGCGGTGGTCCCGATGCTGCTCGCAGCGCGGGTTGCGCCGCGGGAGAAGATGAAGCGCATCGCCCTCTATGGGCTGATTGCCGCGGCGCCGGTGGGTCTGTGGATGCTGCGGAACGTTTTCGTTGCCGGATCAACGACCGGCGAGAGAGGCAAGATCTTCTACTCATTTGGCTTCATCGTAGAAGAGGTTTTGCGACTTGCGGTTGGGGACTGGTGGCTCGTCGGGTTGACCGCCCCGGTCCTGTTGGCCCTCGTGATGGCCGCCGGCCATGCGTTCTGCCGCCGCTCGGACCGGAAAAGGGACGCTCCTGTTGCTTCGGATGTTGCTTGGGGTCCGTTGTGCATATTCGGCGGTTTTGCGCTCGTGTACCTGACGCTGCTCGTCGCCGCGATGATGTCGGGAGCTGTCGAGGATGGCTTGGAGTGGAGATACGTCGCTTCGGTGTATGTTCCGCTCCTATTCGCGGCGCTGCTGCTGATGGACGGTGCCCTCCGGTATGCGGGGAATCGTTCCGCGCCAGCGGGGAGTTCCAGCGATCGGGGGAAGACACTTGCAGCCGTCCTGATGTTGGCACTGTCCCTGCAAGCGGCGTGGCTGGTTGTGCTGCATGACCGCGAGATACGGCTCTGGAATGCCGGTGTGCGACCAGGGTTCGCCGAACCGCGGTGGAGGAATTCGGAGAGCATGCAGTACATTTTGGAGGCGGCTCTGACAGGGGCGATCCTGAACAATGCCAATCGCCTCACGAGTTTGTACGCCGACAGTCCGGCCCGCCATTACCAACTACCGTGTGAACCGGATCATCTGCGGTCCGCCTTGTCGAACGCACTTGGCAGCGGACAGGTGCATGTCCTCTATTTCACCAGTGGTTGGCGGTTGGGAATATGCTCTCGGCAGCAGGACGACGCCCTCCGAAACGCCTTGTCTCGGGAGCCCTTGCTGGAGTTGGTGGCGGAACTGGCCGACGGCAAGCTGTATCGCCTGCGCCAACGCGAATCCCTAGAGTCCCGGCCCGCCATGTTCCACAGTTCCGATGCTCCGGTGGAGGACGAGCCGTTCGCCGCCTTTTTCAACAAGTCCCACGGCCGGCGGCTGCCCGGGGAACCGTGGCGGTGGGAGAAAGGCGGCGATGCCAATGGCTGGACGAGCCTCCCGGTTCAACCGCCCACCTACGCGTACACCCCCACGGTTGCCGATGTCGGGCATCGCCTGCGCGCTTGGGTGTACTACGCAGACTCGCTCGGCAACCGAGTGAAAGCGATGACCAAGCCGTCCGAACCCGTACAGCCGGACATCCTAAAAGGGTTGGCACCGCTTGGAAGCGAAGACGGCAAGGGCGCGGCGGGCGCTTCCGAAGCGGACCGCAGCACTCCTTCCAAGTACGATGTGTACCTCCGCGGAAACAAGCTGATTTATAGGAACCGGAGCTGCATAAGGGAAGACGAAAACGATACGCGGTTCCCGTTGATTGTCTATTCGTTGGATGCCGAAAGTGGAACGCCGGAACGCGCTACGCTGGATTTTGAATGGCACGCGAATTTCTGGAAGAACAACGGCACCTGCGGCGCCGAGCGCCAGCTTCCCGACGAGGACCTCTTCGGCATCCGAACCGGACAGGTTGACCGCTATGGGAACCTCCTTTGGGAAGTGGAGCACTGGTTCGAGGAGAAACGGCGGTGGTTTGACGGCTATTGGTCGGCGGCGACTTCCGGCGAGCCGGCGGCCCGTTCCACCTTCGACGTATATATCAGCGAAAACACGCTGACCTACGCTAAGCAGCCGTGCGCCCCAGCCGACACCGAAGCGATGTTCTTTCTGCACGGCATCCCCATCGACCCAGAGGACCTCCCCGACCATCGCCAGCAGTACGGCTTTGACAACCTCGACTTCTATTTCGACCAGCACGGCGAGAGCTTCGACGGCAAATGCCTGGCGAAAGTCCCTCTCCCGGAATACGGTATCTCCGGCATCCGAACCGGCCAGTACGTGCCCGTGTACAGCGGTTTCGATAACGTCTGGGAAGCGGAGTTCCGCCGATAAGGAATAAAGAATCGGCACCCGCCTAACCCCTCTGTACCCTTACGGTTCCCTAATTTCGACGAGTTGGTTGCTCTCTATGGGGCCGGCCACGGTCTGCGCGATACCAGAAGGCCACTGCACTTTGATGCGCTCGACGGTGCTGGTTTGGCCCAAGCCGAAATAGAGCGGCAAGAGGCTCTGCGAGAGATAGCCGGATTTGCCGTCGTGTACTCGGGTATAGGTTTGGGTACGGGTGTGGACGCAGACTACCGCGCCGAGGCCATCGCGGTTGGAGCGGGTGCCGATCAGGCGAATCTTGAGGAAGTTGAGGTCCGCTTTTTGGTCGCTCAGATTGCTGATTAGCACCATCGGCGGCGCATTGAACTCATTGGTGACAATGTCTAAGTCGCCATCGTCGTCCAAGTCCGCCAGCGCCGATGTGCGCGAGCCTAGCGCACCCCAGAAGACGTGGGGACCGCTGCGTCCCTCGCAGTCGGGATGGGCTGCATATTCCCCAGCGCAATCCAAGGCAAACCAAGGCATGGCCGTGCGCCCTTCGCGTCGCGGCTCGACCCCAAGGGCAAATTCGGCGTCGAGGAAGCCCTTGCCGCGGTCGTTGAGCAACAGGGCGTTGACTGCGTAGCGGAAGGCGTAGTTCATGCTGGCGGTGATAAAGACATCTTCGTACCCGTCGGCGTTGAGGTCGCCCGCACTCAGTCCCCAAGGCCAGTAGTTTTCCGAGCCGATGGAGTCGGAGATCTCGGCGTAGGTGCCGTCGGTTTGGCGGTGGTAAAAGGCATTGCCGTAGATGCTGCGCCCGCCCGAGCGGAGAAAGCTCTCGGTCCACTGCATGCGCGACTTGAGCTTTTCGCGCTCCGGCCCAATGTCCTCGCTCATGTCCGAGTGCATATCGGTGACGTAGAGGTCTTGGTGGCCGTCGTTGTCAAAGTCGAGAATCTGGGCCGACATGGACCCCCACGGCGTGCGCGGGAAGACCGCTAGGCTCTTGTCGATAAAGCGCTGGCCTTGGTCGTTTTCGTAGTATTGATCGTGCCCCTGCATGTTGAGCACGTACAGGTCTGGCCAGCCGTCTTCGTTGGCGTCTAGGGGGACTGCATCGCCGGACCAGCCATCGGCCTTGATCCCAACCTCCTCGGTCACATCGACAAAGCGATTTTCGCCCACATTGCGGAAGAGCAGGCTCGGCTCGGTGCGCTCGGGCTTGAGGTGCCCGGCAAAGGCGTCCTTAAAGCCGACGTAGTAGTGGTACTGATCCGGTTGCTCCTCGGGCGCAAAGCCAATAACCGCGACCGGGTCGCCGCGCTCGGTGTACTGCCCAATATTGGTCAAAAAGAGGTCGAGCTGTCCGTCGCGGTCGTAGTCGAAGAAGAGGGCCGCCGAAGAATGCCCTTTGTGATTGAGGCCAGACCCTTGGGAAATATCCGCAAAGCGCCCGTCGCCTCGATTGCGAAAGAGCACATTGCCCACGCGCACGTTGGTGACGTACAGGTCGGGTGCTCCGTCGTTGTCTAGGTCGGCCAAGGAAGCGGTCGCGCCAATGCGGTCGGCGAGTGCCACGCCGCCCCGCTCGGTGATGTCGGCGAATTGGCCGCCGCCCGCGTTGCGCCACAGCCCGTTGCCCCCCGCTTGGTTGACAAAGTAGAGGTCTGTGCGCCCGTCGCCATCGACATCTGCCAAGGCAATCCCATTGCCGTGGTCGTAGTGATTGGGCCGGTAGTGCCGCCCCGAGTCATCGACGATGCGGTGGTGGAAGGCAATGCCGCTTGCGGGTTGGCGGTCGGTGAAGCGAAAATCGCAAAAGACCGCGTAGCTGTTCGCCGCGTCTAGCTGGCTCTGGCGACGGCTTTGCAGCCAAGGCGGATCCAAAACTTCCGGGGGGACGCCAACGGCGACCGGCGAATCGGCGGCCACGACTCGGACCGCCGACAAAGACAAGAGAATTAGAAGGAGCACCAGACCGGCTCCCACACCGCGGGCGGCGCGGGCGGCAGAGCGACGTTGGTGCGCGAGAAGGCGCGGTGTAGGTCTAGACCGGGTACTGCGGCTTCCGCGAATGGGCTGCCATCCACCCGGCGCAATCGCCATGTCAGCAGCAGACTTTTGGGGCCGAGGGGCGTTTCGATGCAGGAGTACTCGTAGTGGTCGTCCAACGCCGGGTCCGCCGCAAGGGTGCCGGACAAGGGGATGCCGTTGAAGTGGGTGGCGTAGCGCATGTCTTCAGGGCGTCAGTTCGTGGTAGCGGTTGATCTGCGGCTCAGATAGGGTGGTGATCTTCCCGCCGGGCCACTGCACTTCGACCGCTTCGACCTGCTCGCCGCGGCCCAAGCCGAAATGGCGGGTGGGCGAGCGCTGGGAGTCGAAGGATTCGCCGGTATAGACCCACTGCGTTTTGGTGCCTTGAGACGAGCGCAGGGTGATGCGTGCGCCGATGGGGGAAGTGCCGGCCGCGCCCTTGAGGCGCACGCCGAGCCAGTTGTTGCCTCCGGGCCAAACATTGTGCAAGACGTGGACCCGCTCGCGGCGCGGAGTGCCGGACCACTCGCTGACCAATAGATCCACGCGCCCGTCGCCATCTATGTCCAGGTCGAGCACGGTGCGCGCATCGAATTCAAAAGCCACGCCCATCAGATAGCCGATCTCGACAAAGGAGCGGCCCCCTCCGCTCAGGTAGAGCTTGTTGTGCTCGAAGCCGTTCCACGAGATGCCCGCGCTGTGCCAGTCCGCCATCACCTCGGCGAAAAAATCGGCCAGTTGCGGGTCGGGCGCGGAGTCGCCGGTGTAGATGTCGTGCGTCCAGAAGGTGGTGCAGTAGTCTTGGGCGGTCTCGCCGCTGAGATGGCCATTGGCCACGTAGATTTCGTCGTCGCCGTCGTTGTCGAAGTCCGCGGAGGCCACGCCCCAAGACCACCCGGTGCGCGCCACTTGCTCCGTGCTTGGGGCAATGCTGAACCGAGCGTCCGCGCGCCCGAGGTAAAGCCGGTTGCCAAAGCCCATGGCCCGGCGCTGCTGGTGGTGCTCGGGGTACTCCTCGCGCCCAAGACCGAGGTAATTGAGGCGGCGCGCCGTGGTCGAACTCATGCCCACCACGTACATGTCGAGGCGGCCGTCGGCATTGTAGTCGCCAAAGACGTGGGACATGCCAAAGGTCGATGCCTCGCTGACGGTTCGGGAGGTGACATCGGCAAAGGTGCCGGTGCCGTCGTTGTAGTACAGGTCGATGCCGGCGAAGTCGCTGACGACTAGCAGGTCGAGGTCGTCGTCGCCATCGAGATCGGCCAAGGAGCCGCTGTACGTGCGCCGCTTGCGCTTGGTTGCGAGGCCCGCTTGGGCGGTGATGTCGGTGAAGCGGGCGCGGCCGTCGTTGCTCAGCAAGTACGCGGGATAGCCGTCGTTGGCGTCGTAGTAGGGCGTGGGCATCTGCCCCTCGCGGTAGGGCGGCCGGTACTGGCCAACCCACAAATCGAGATCGCCGTCGCCGTCTATGTCGCCGGCGCTCATGGCTTCGGGGTATTGCAGGGGCCGGGTCGCAATGGCCAACCCGGGTTGGTCGAAGCTCTTGCCGCCCTCGTACAGACCCAGCAATTGCCCAGGGCCGCCGACGATTAGGTCGGGCGCACCATCGCCGGTAAAATCGGCCAAGAGGGCCACTTCGATGCGACCGCCCGGAGGTGGATACGCCAAAAGCGGCTCGGGCGCAAAGCCTGCCCCATGCTCCGACAGGGGGCGTCCGTCCTGATTGCGGTAGAGTAGGTTGGCACCCAGCGCGAGCAAGTCGTCGAAACCGTTGCCGTCGAGGTCGGCGGCGATGAGGGGCGAGAGCGCGGTATCGTCCGCCAAAATGGCCGAGGTGGCAAAAGCGGGTGCGCCGCGGCGTTCGGTCAGCGTCAGCTTCGAGGCGTCGATGGTGGCGGGGATATAGTGCCCGGCCTCGTCTTGCCGCTCGCTCCAAGTGACGGACAGGTCCCCGCTGACGATTAGACGCCTAGCGCGGTTTTTGACGTGCAGTTTCAGATCTATTAAAGAGCGGGCCGAGCCGTCTTTGGCCGGGGTAAATTGTTTGTGGTGCCATTCGGACTGCTCGAGAACGAGGCCCTCTTCTGCCCATCGTTCGAGCAGGGCCGACCACTGCCTGGGGTCGAGTGCGCGCGGCGGGCCGCCATAGTGCGTTTCAAAGATGTCCCAGTCGTGCTCGACGCTGTTCTGCCGGGTGCCGAGCAGCAGTTGATCAAAGGGGAAAGCGGCCAGCACTGGCCGCGCCTCCTCGGCAGCGCGCAGTCGGTCCCACAAGGCGACAAAGACGGCCTCGTACTGCTGGGCGCGACGCTCGGCCGACCAGACCGTGCGGTCCAATTCGAGCCGCTGTTGGCGGATAGCAGCAGCGCCCTGTGCCCCGGTGTGGTGCGGTGCCGCCAGCGAAAGGACGACGAGGGCCGAGAGCAGTTTCAGCCAACAATGGATATTGGCCATCAGCTAGCCGTTTGGAGGGGACGGGGCGAGCATTCGGGGATTTTCCAACCTTCCTCTCGGGCCGCCCAAAGCCAACGGTCAATAGCAGCTTCTTCTGGAGTAGGGCCATCAGCCGCGCAGCCTAACAAGTCGGGCACCTCGACGATAAAGGCCTCATCGTCCTCACTCCAGTATAACTGCATGGGGTATTTGTGCATGACTATTCTCCCAAATCGCAAAGATAAAAAAATTCACGCATCGGGCGCACCTGATAGGGTTTACAGGTGCCGTCCTTTCTCGGCTGGAGATTAAGATTAATCGGGCGCTAAATGCCGTCCTTAGTGAATATAGGATGCGACCCTTTGACTCGCTTCTTCGACCCCAGCCGTTCCAGCAGATTGCAGGTAGCTTGGAAGGGAATGTTGTTGGATGAAGTCGAAAAGTTTATTCCTCCGGCGGCCGGTAGCCCACTCCGGCGTAGGCAGGGGCTTGGGGCCGGTAGTGCTCGTCGAATTGCGGATCGGGTGCTTGGAGCACATTGCGCTTAGGGTCCAAGGTGCCGCGCAGGTCGTCGAGCTGGCCGCGGACAAAGCAGCCGCTAAAGCGGCGGCTGTCGAGCAGATCAACCTCGTAGCGGCTGCCGGGAGCGATGCCACCAGTGCGCACGTTCATCCAGAAAATGGTATTGTGGTACGCGCTGCCGCGGCCCTTGTCGTCAACGCCGTTCCAGTTGTCCGTGAAGGTGCAGTCGCGCACCTCGACGCGCCCCCCGGGAAAGACCGTCAACGCCCCCGAGCCGTGCGCCTTGTTGTATTCAACGCCGCCGCGACGGCCCACGTAGTCCGGGCCGGTATTGGCGACATTGCCGACGAAGAGGCAGTTGTCGAGCACGGCCGCGCTGCCGGGCAGCACATCGACGGCCGCGCCAGTGATTTGGCAGCTATTGTTGCGGAAAACGGAGTTTTTAATCAGCACGGCTTCGGCGTCGAACCCCCGATGCTCAATGGAGATGCCGCCGCCGCAGGGGCTGGCAAAGTTGTCGTAAATTTCCAGCCCTTCGAGGGTTGGATAGGAGCGGCCAAATACCTTGATGCCGCCGCCGTCGGCGTAAAAGAACAGCCCCTTTTCCCAGCGCACGCCGTTGGAGGAGTCCGGCTGAATGGGTGAAGGGCCTTCGCTGCGGCTGGCAAAATTGTTGGCGCCAGTGATGGCGAAACCGCGCAGGACGGTGTTTGGGGAGATGCCATCGCCAAAAAAGACTACGTGGTTGACGATGGCCGGGTAACTTGCCGCGTTGGGATCGGCTCGCTCGGCATGGGCGGCTGTCAGCACCACGCGCCCCACCGCTTCGAGCGCGATGCCATCGTGGCGGGCCGCGAAAAAGAGCATCGCTTGGCCGGCCCGCTGCGGCCGATAGGTCCCCGCGTGAACCTTGACGGTCTTGTGGATTGGGTCGCGGGCCGCCGCTTCGAGGGCCGCTTGGATGCTGTCGCCCGGATAGACGTGATACGCGGCGTCCGCTTGGGGTTGTGGGGGCGGAGGATCGCAGCCTGCGGAGAGAAGGAAAAACGCGAAAAAACAGGCTGCCGCCCGGCCAAAAAAAGCCAAATTGCGAGACATTTTCTTTCTTGACTTAGGTTTTAGGTGCATGTATAATATCCAAATCTTTAACTACATATATACATACAAGACAAGCACTTGCAACGTTTATAGTCGCCGTTCTGATTACGACATGCCCTTCCCGCCCGTGGATCGCATCGCCCTTCTCGCCCTCCTCTCCATCGGAGGATGCGGCGAAGTGCGGCAGGAGCCGCCAACAGGCGATCCACTGCTCGCGGTGGGGAGGGCCTATTTGGATCAGGGCCAGTACGACCAAGCCGCGGCCGTGTACCAAGAGGCCGTCCACCGCGATTCCCTGTCCCGCGACGCGCACTTCTACCTCGGCTTGGCGCATTTGCAGCGCAAGAGCACGGCTGCAGCCGCGCACTTTGCGCGGGCCATTGCGCTGGATTCGACGTACATTCCCTCCTATCACAACTTGGCCATCGCCCACCTCGAAGCAGGCCGCTACCCGCAGGCCGTAGCGGCGGCGGAAACCGCGCTGCGCTTCGATCCCCAATCGCCTAGCTCCTATCGCTTGTTGGCCTTCTTGCACAAGGAGCAGGGGCAATACGAGCGCGCCGAAGAGGCCCTGCTGAAGGCACTTTACATCGCCCCAAAAGACGTGGAAGCGCGGCAGGCCCTAGCCTTGCTCTACAGCCAGCAGGGCCGCACTGCGCGCGCCGAAGAGGTTTTGGTGGAAGCGGCCGAGTTGGCACCAAAGCGCAAAGAAATCTGGCGGGACATGGGACGGCTCTACTTAAACGAGAAGCGGTACGACGAAGCCGCGCAGGCACTCAACCGGGCCGTGGTGCTCGACGCCAACTACGGCGAAGTGTACCACGACTTGGCGAATTTGTACTCGGCCCAAGGCCGCTACGACGAAGCCGCAGCCATGCTCGCGCACCTAGAGGGCCTGCTCGACTTGGCGGAGCGGGAAGAGACCTTAGAAAAGGTGCTGGAGAGGGATCCCGGCAATGTGGAGGCGCGCTTGGCGCTGGGCCGAGCGCAGACGCGCTTGGGGCACTACGCCGACGCGCTGAGCACGTACAAGGAAGTGCTCAGCCGCGCGCCCGAGCACGTTGACGCGCTGGCCGCGGTGGTCCAGCTACACCTGCGGCAGGGCGATGTCGAGCGCGCCGCGCACTTGGCCGGCACAATCGCGGCGCACGAGCCGCGGGGCCGGCGCGCGCCCGAAGCGCACTTTACCATGGGCTTTGCCCACGCGCAAAAGCAGCGTTGGGCCGAAGCCGAAGCCGCGTTTTCCCGCGCCTTGGACATCGACGCCTGCTACGCCAAGGCGCACAACGCCTTGGGCAATGTCTATGCCCTGCAGGGCGACTTGGAAAAAGCCATCGCCTCTTATCGGGCCGCCCTCGCCTGCGACGCCGAGCTGCGCGACGCGTACTACGGATTGGGCATGGCCTTGGCCCGGGGCGATTCCTTGACCGAGGCCATCGCCCAGTTCGAGGAGGTCGTGCGGCGCGATTCCACTCACGCGCGCTCCCACTACGCACTGGGCCAAGCCTACGAGCAACAGGGCGCGACCACGGCGGCGCGCCTTGCGTACGGGGCCTTTGTCCGGCACTGGCGCGGCGACGAGAAGGTTCTGGCGGCGGCTCAAAGCCGCATTGCACACTTGCAAACACCTCAGTAGATTACAACCACACAGAGAAAGGAGGTCGTTGCCTAAGTAAGTGAAGTAAAACAAAAGTATCTGTTTTAATTAGAGATATGCCCCGCTGCGGCGGGCGTTTCAACTAAACCCAAGGAGGATGATTTTGCAGAAAATCACTGTTTTGCTCGCACTGGCCCTGTGCATGGGCGTCGTCGCCACGGCTACGGCGCACGTGCCCGAGGGTACTGTGCGCACGGCTTTCCAGTGGCCGGCGGGCCTTGAGCCAACGCTGGATGGCGACTTGTCCGAATGGTCGATCGTGCCCGAGGACTACTTGATTTCCTTTGCCGAGCACACCGAGTTCAACGGCGAAAAGCCGGCCGATTTCGGCGACTTGAACTTCCGCACCATCGTCGGCTGGAGCGAATCGACCAACAGCCTCTATTTTATGATGGAGCGCTTTGACGACTTCTACGATCGCGACGCCATGGGCGGCGTGGCCGGCGGCGACGATAGCTGGGAAATGCACGTTGACGGCGACCACGGCGGCGAACAGATGCGCTTTGGTGCCGCCGACATTGAGGACGAGGAAGAGCGCACCTTGGCCCAAGGCCGCTGGGCGCAGTCCTACCACACCCGCTTCCCAAACCTCGGCCCCGACGGCCAAGAGAGTTGGTCGTGGTTTTGGATGACCCAAGCGCAGTGGCACGACGACCTGCCCTACGCCGACCACGGCTTCCGCTTGGACGGCCAAATCGGCGGCGGCGAGGCCACGGCCTTTATCGAGGTGCGGCGTCAAGCTTGGGACGACTTTCTCTTTAACGACCCAGAGGGCAGCGTCATCCACGACTACAACGAGGGCGAGATCACCGGCTTGGGCTGGGCGGTCTTCGACAGCGATGTAGCCGGTGCCGACGGCGGCGTCGGCCAGGATACCGAGCACTCTGGCCAGTGGTCCCTTTCGGGTGCCAGCGACGTGTGGAAAACCACGGCTTCGGCCACGGATTTCCTGCTGGCCCCCGTTGATCCGCGCGTCGATTTCAGTGCGATTGAGAGCGCGGTCGAGGAGAATAGCTGGGGTCGCATCAAGTCTGCCTACGTCCAGTAAGTGGGCAGGGTCTAGGATGCAAGGACGAGGGGGGATGGGCTAGTTCCATCCCCCCTTCTTCTTGGAGGTGCCATTGTGAAAAAATTGCAGCGCACCATGCGGTTCAGCGCGGTTTTGTTGGCTTTGATCGGCGGCCAGCCAAGCGCGGCCTTGGTCGTCTATCGCATCGGCGGCGAGAGTCTGCCGCCTCCGGCCGAGGTCGAAGCCGGCGCCGAGTTCCGCCAGTTGAGCTGGGCCGATTTAGACAAGAATTTAGGCGGCGAGAGCTTTGGGCTCGCGCTCAGTGAGCAGATCACGCCGTTTTTCTACAACGCGAGCGATAATATGGCGACGACCTTGAGCGGGGTCGGCGGCAATTTCCAACACGGCGCGTACAATGGCTTTGAAGATGTCGGCGACGAACTGCGGATGGTGACCGACGGGGACCCGACGACGTTTTTCTTGGAAACCCGTCCGCGGGAACACGCCCATAACTTCCGCGGCACGGCCTTTTTCTTTGACCTCGGCGGCGACTTTGCGACGCACTTGATTCGCTTTATCCCACAGGTGGGCAGCGAGCGCTCGGTCGCCCACGTCATCGTCGCCGCGCAGACCGATGCCGGGGGCGGCGTTGATGAGATTGAATTCGTCGGAGCGAGTGCGCTCAATCGGTCGCTGAGGGATCCCAAGGAAAAAAAGGGCATTGAGCTGAAGGTGGTCGCGGAAATCCGGGAAAACAAAAATCCGCAGCTCGACATCGAGCTAGACGGAACGCCCATCCGCTATTTGATAATTCACGTGATGCCCCAAAATGAGATATGGGACTTGGCTGAGCTGGAAGTGTACGGCGGCGGCTTCCAAGGCTCGGCCTCGTACCAATCCAATGTCCTCGACCTAGGCGAGTTCGCCAATTTGGGCTGGGTGCGCTGGCAAGGGCGGCAGGACGAAGGGGCGCAAGTGGAGATCCGCTCCCGCGCCGGCGGCGATGAGACGCCGCTCGTGTACTGGCGCAAGACCTTCCGCGGCGACGAGCAGGTGCCCTTTAGCGAGGACGGCAAACTGCTGACCCGCAAAAGCTATGGCCGCTTGGGGCCAATCGCGCGCGGGGCCATCACTGACGACACCGCCCAGTGGGAGCTGTGGTCGTCGCCGTACGAATTCGCCGACAGCGCGGGCGTAGCCCTGCGGGCGACGCGCTCCCATCGCTACGTGCAGTTCGGGGTAGAATTCAAATCCTTCGGCCAAGCTGGGGGCCAGCTCGACTATCTCGAATTCGCCGTTTCCCCGCGCTTGGTGACCGGCTTAGTCGGCGAGGTCGATCCTTGGCGGGCTGCGGTAGCTGAGGAACGCATTTTTACCTATGCCTTGCGCCCGACGATTGAACCCGGCGACCAAGGATTTGACGGTTTGGACCTGCGCTTGGTCGGCGGCCGGATCGGCGGCGTGGAGGCCGTGCGCCTCAGCGGGGCACCCGTGGCGGATTTCAGTGCCGTGGCCGAGGACGCCGGCGTAGTCTTGGGGTTCCCGCGGCTGGATATTGTGCGCAGCGGCGAGCTGCTCGAAGTGGATGTGCGCGCCGAAATTTTCCGCTTTGGCGCAATTTTTGAAGGCCGGGTGATCGACAGCACAGTGCCGGGGGAGATCGGGCAGCTCGTGGCCGCTGGCGAAGCCAACGAGCTGGTAGATGGCAACCAACTTTCGGTGCAGGCTACTACTCTAGACGATAAGGTCTTAGGAGCCGTGTCGCTGAGTGCCGCGGCGTTTACGCCCAACGGCGACCAGATCAACGACCAAGTGGAGATCGCCTACGAACTGCTCAAGGTGACTGAGCCAGTACCGGTGGAAGTGCTGGTGCGAGACTTGAGCGGTCGCTTGGTGCGGCGCGTGCATGCAGACGCCGATGGCGCAGGCCGGCATCCGCGCCGCTGGGACGGGCGGGACGAGGCCGGCCAGCAGGTCGCACCAGGTCTGTACATCTGCCAAGTTGAGGTCGAGAGTGGCGGGGAACGCCAAGTGCATATCCGGCCCATTGCCGTGGCCTATTGAAAGGGGCTGCCGTGTTGAAAACCGCGTTGTTGCTGAGCGTCTTGGGCGTTGTCGCCGCTTGGGGACAGGGCCATACCATCGCCGGGAACGAGGTCGTCGTCGAGCGGCAGACGCACTGGCAGCAGTGGACTTTTCCCGGCGGTACGCTCGACATCGACGCGACCGGGGCCGTGCGCCCCCATTTCGTGTCCAAGAACATACTGGCAACTACAGACATCGCGGCGTTTATCAAGCGCGGCAAGGGCGCAGAGGACGCGACCCTGCTCGACGCCCTCAACGCGGGCTCTCGGGCTGGGGATCTGGTCCACCTTTTCGACGGGGACTTGAGCACCTATTGGGAACCCGATCCGGCAAGCCCACTGCGCCAGTGGTGGTTTGAGGTCGATTTGGGGCGGTTGGTCGCGGCCACCCACATCCGGCTCAAATTCGTCGGCGAGGAGCTAGGCGACCCCTTCCTGCAATTCGTGGTCTTGACCTCGGACGGAGGCGAAGTTACAAAAGGTCAGCGCAAGTTCAACCCAGTCTTCCGCACCTTGAAGTCGAACAAGGACCAGCGAGAATTTGCAATTGAGTTGGACCCCACGCGCTTTGACCGAGAGGGGCGCATGGTGGGCGACTACATCCGCTTCGTGCGCGTGACGATCACCGATACGGATAGCACGCGGGCCGCCGCGGTGTCGGCTGCACACTACGACCAGCTAGCGGCGGTGGATCGGGGTGCGGTGGATTTTTACAAAAAGGCCGGCACCGGCCAAGTGCAGGTGAGCGAGGCCACGTACGAGGTGGTTGACTCCGCGTTGCGCGGTGAGATCCGCCGCTACCGCCGCGAGCGCCCGCGATTGGCCGAGCTGGAGGTCCAGACGCTCGGGGAAAACATCTCGCTGGGATTGGTAGAGCGCAAAGGCGTCGCCCTGCTCACCTTCTTGGACAACGCGCCCGCGACGGCCTTTTTCGATGGCCTCTTTGAGACGTCCTTGGCCTTTAGCAGCACCGACGAGGTGCGGGAGCTATTCTTCGACTTAGGCTCTTCCTTCTGGATCGATCGGCACCAGATTTACTACGACCGCCAGCGCAGCCGCTTTCCCAATTACGACTTGCAGACTTCGGATGGCTCGCTGGCCGCGGACGGCTCACTGGTGTGGACGACGCAGGTCTCGCGTCGCAATCGCGCCACTTCTGGCCACTTTACCGGAGACGTGTACGACGTGGATACGTTCGCGCCGACGCGGACGCGCTTTGCGCGAATTTTGTTCTGGGGAGGCGGTCAGTTCAAGCCGCGCGAGGTGCAGTTCTACGGAGAGGGTTTCCAGCCGGAGGTCGAGTTGATTTCGCCGCTCATCCGCTTGGGCGGCTCGAAAAACTTGGTCTCGATTGAATGGGATGGAGACGCCGATGTAGGGACCTTCGTCGAAATTCAGACGCGCACGGGCAGCGAGTTGGTCGAAGAGTATGGCTACTTCAACAGCGGCGGCGGCGAGGTTTCGGCCGAAGCCTACGCCGGCTTGGGCTTTTTTAGCAAGGGGCGGATCGATACGACGGAGGCCCCCGGGGCCGACTGGAGCGCGTGGAGCTTGCCCTACGAGGCGTCGGGTGCGGCGATCACTTCGCCAAGTCCGCGCCAATTTCTGCTGCTCAAGGCCCGCTTGCTCTCGGACGACCCGCGCAGCGCGGCCGTGTTGCGCTCCATTCGGCTCAACTTCGTCGAGCCGCTGGCCAGGCAGCTTTTGGGCGAGATCGAACCCGGCGTCGTGGGCGCGTTGGGCAAGGAGCAGGAGCTTTCGCTTTTCATCAAACCGAGTTTCGCTCCCCAGAGCGCAGGGTTTGACGAGGTGCAGATAAGGGCACCGGACAACATGGCGCTGGAGTTTGGCGGCCTGCGGCTGGGGCGCGAAGCCCAGTGGGAGAGCGCAGAGCTAGCGGCCTCAGCAGAAGTAGTGGCGACCGCCCCAGACTCTTTGTGGGTGCGGTTAAACGAGGTCGTAGGCCCGTCCTCAGCCGATCTAATTGAGGTGCAATTCGCCACTGCCCTCTACTTGCCCGGGGCCGTGTTCAAGGCGTCGTTGGGGCATTCGGCCCTTGAGAACTCCTGGCAGCGGGTTGATCCAGCGGATGCAACGGCATTGGCGAGCAGTCAGGGGATGCTGTTGGTCGGCCCAGAAGGCGGTCGGCACGTGCTGGGCGACCTGAGCATTGGCAGCGGGATCGCGACGCCGAATGGGGATGGGATCAACGACGAGTTGGCGTTCTCATTCGCGGTTACTAAGCTGACCGGCACTTGGCCGCTCTACGTGCGGATTTACGACCTAGCCGGCCGGCTGGTGCGGCACTGGCGAGAGACGCGGCCCTTGGTCAGCGGCGAGTACGCCCTGCGCTGGTCGTGCGAGGATCAATCCGGCGCATTGGTCGCCCCCGGACTGTATCTGCTAGCGGTAGAAGTGGTGCCCAACGACGATTCGCACCTCGAACGCACTGCGATGCACCGCCTCATTCACGTAGCGTATTGAGGGAGACTGGCGATGTCCCATTTGCCGATCGCGCTGCTGTTGCTAGCGGCTCTGCAAGGCATGGCCGAGACGCGGAGCATTGCCATCGGCGGCGCGAGTGGCTCGTCTTGGCAAGATGGCGGGGGCCAGATCCAGGCGATTTTCCCGACCGGGGCCAGAGATGTCGAGCGCGGCAACACCCCGGGCGGGGTGATCGATTTTGACCCCGAGGGTCGGGTGGGTTGGATTTTTCCGCAGAACGTCGTCGAGGGCACCAATCTAGCCGTCGGAATACTCGGGCGCGGCGGCTCGGTCACCTCGCCGACGGTCCTCGAAGCGGGCATTGAGTCGCAGCTAAAGACGATGATTGACGGCGACGGCAAAACGGCCTTGGAGCGCAAGAACGTGGCCGTCATCCGCGGCATGGCCATGGACTTCGACCTAGGCGCTCGCTTTGGGGTCCATCGCGTCCAATTCTTCCCGCGCAATGGCCACCCGGATTTTCCCGCCGCTCCTTTCCAAGAGGACTTCATTCGCGGCTACGAGTTGTTTTTCAACGACGGCAGCGAGGAGACGCAAGGCGCGGGCGGCCCGGAATGGCGCTCGTTGCGGTTGGATGCTGCCAACCAAGACGCGCTGGTCGATCTGAGCATTCCCCCGCAATTTGTGCGCTTCATCCGCTTGCAGTCGCGCACCAGCAGCGGGTTTGAGATTGCCGAGTTCCGCGTCTTTGGCACCGGCTTCGTGCCCACGGCCGAATACATATCCAACATATTCGACCTCGGCCCGGATTTGGGCTTGTGGGGGACCATTCGCTGGGTGGAGGAAAGCGTCGGCCCGGCTGGTTTCGCCAGCGCGCGCGTGCGCACCCGCACTGGCTTGGACGCCAGCCCCTTGGTCTATACCCGGCGCTTCTTCTTTGAGGGGGTCCAAGTTGAGGTGCCGTGGAAAAAGAATGCCACGGTTGAAGCCGAGGGCGGCGAGGTCCATCTCGATCAAGTCGATCTGGAGAGGGCGCGCGCCCTCTTTGGCGCGCTGCCGCTGGAGGAGCGCAACGCCATCTCGCTGTCGCTGGACGAATACAAGGGCTTGGGTGCCGAGCGGGGCAATGTGGTGGCCGACCTAGACGCTTGGAGCCCGTGGTCCTCGCCCTACGATTTAGGGACCCTGTTGACCGAGGCGGCGATTGAGGACAGCCAATTGGGCGTGCCGATTGTCTCGCCCGGGCCGAGGCGGTACATCCAGTTTCGCATCGACTTTCTCAGCGAGGACTTGGAGGCGGCCACAGGCATCGGCCCGCTGGCCTTCACAGTGGCCACGCCGCCGCCGGCCGCGCAGATTCTCGGAGAAATTTTTCCGCGTCAGGTTGACTTGGGCAAGCCGGTGGACTTCGTCTATGCGGTGATGCCAACTTCCATTCGGCGAGGTGTTGACACGGGCTTTGACGGTTTTGAGATCGCCACGCCAGTGCGGGTGGAGGCCATTGAGTCCATCGAAGTAGAAGACGCTGATGGTCGGGTCGAGGCAGCGGACTTTTCAAGGGCCGATCTTTCTGCGCTGCCGGCGACCGACGCGACCGGACGCTTTGCCATTGAGTCGGTCAGTGCGCGCCGCTTTCGCGTGCGCTTTCCCCTCATTGCCGAAAGCGAGCTGGCGACCGGGCGGACGGCCCAGCTCAAAATTCGCTTTCGCAGCCGCGTGTTGCGCTACGGCACCAAGTTCGCCGGTTTTGCCTTCAACAGTGCCGAGGGAGACGTGGGGCAGGAAGTCGTTGCCGGCAACGTGGCCGCGTTGGCTCCCGGCGACGACGATATGGCGGCTGTTGGCTCGGAGACGAACCGCGGCCTTTCAGTGGATGTGCCGCTGGCCGGCAACAGTGCCCTGCTGATCAACGTGCGCGCCCAACCCCGGCCCTTCAGCCCCAACGGCGATGGAATCAACGATGCGACGCATCTGTACTACGATCTGAGCCGTTTGGTCAGCCCGGCACCGGTCGAGGTGGAAATCGTCGATTTGGCCGGACGCCGGGTGCGCCGGCTGTTTTCCGGCCTCCAAGGCGGCGGCTCGTACGCCATGTCTTGGGACGGCGCGGATGCGAGCGGGGTCGCGCTGCCCCCGGGCCTGTACTTGGTGCGCGTGACGCTGGCCAGCGATGCGGGCGGCGAAAGCGCGGTCCGAGCCGTCGAACTGGTGTACTGATTAGGGAGGGTCTAATGAGAGACCTACGGTGGATACTCGCCGCCTTGCTCGTCGCGGCGATGAGCGCCCATGCCCAAGGCCGGCACTGGGGAGCGGAAATTACCTATGAGCCGCGAGGGCCGGGCGTGCTTTTCGACGCCTTGGATCCAACGGTCAAGCGCTGGTACGTGCCACAGGAGTTGTTTGCCGACTACGGTTGGCAGCAGTGGCAGTACACCAACTACGCACGCGACGCGTACGAGCGCTACGTCAGCACCACGATTGAAGGCTCTCCGTTTTACGATCTGTACGGCAACTACTTGACGCGCGGCTGGCTCATCTACGACTGGAGCCAAAACCAGCCCGTACAGTTTGGTTCGTCCATCTTCAAGGATCAGCGCTTTAACAACTGGTTCAACGCGGTCACCATTAGCTCGGACGCGCAGGGGCAGTTCTACTATGCGATCACGGTGGGCGAGCGAATCCGCACGACCCTGACCCCACTCACCTTCTCCAAGCCCGCCTTCAGCGGCGTGCAGATGGACTTTGCCGCGGACAAGTACGAGGGCACCCTGCTCTTTTCGCGGGTGAGCCGCCCGGTCATTGGCAGCACGCCCGACGACCCCAGCTCCGTCTCCAATGCGACCAACCTGATGGCTGGCCGCGCCGTGGTCCAGCTCGGCGATTTCGTGGCCGTGGGGGCCAATTTAGTCAATGCGCGCAACTCCAGCACGGTGGCCGATGCGTTTGAGCGCAACCCCTTCGTCGGCACTCTCGCTGCCAATCAGGGCAGCCTGCCAATCTCGGGCCTTGCCCTAGTCCTCAGCGACGACTCGCCCGAAGATGGGCGGGGCGGGGCAACCCTGTTTTCGCACGACATCGCATTGACGAGCGAGGATCCTGATACCGGGGAGCGCGAGCAATTTAGGCTCCGCGACGTGGTCGCCGATCCGGCGCGGTGGCCGGTGGTCTCGGGCGGGGCGCCCAAGGAAGGGGCCTTAGCGGCCGATGGCGACGAGAAGATCGTCATCAACTACGACTTCGCGGATATTGCCTATACCGGCCCGCGCCCTTCGGAGATCGTCGCCGTGCAGTTCGACTTAGTCTTGGCCAATGACTACAAGGTGCAGGTTTGGTCCGACCGGCAAACGGGCAGCCGCGCTCTGCCGGTCTTGCCGCTGACGGGCCAAGACATTGAGGACCAGTCTCCGGCGTTGTTCGATATCCTCAGCGCCGCGGGCAATGTGCAGGACAATTCCAACCAGCAGCGGGTCGTCTTTGACTACGGATTGCCGTCGTCGCGCTTGATCTACGGCTTCACCTTGGACGCCACGGACATCAAGGGGGTGGACCTATACGCGGAATTCGATGTCAGCCGCGCGTACGGCCAGTACCCCAACCCGGCGCGCCAAGCAGCCGAGCGCTCGCTGGCCACGCACGCCCGCGACGCCGAGGCGTGGATGGTCAACGCCTCAAAGATGGCCTCCCCGTTTTACTTTTTCGGCGAGGCGTACAGCATGGACCCGGATTACTCGACGAGCTCGTTTATAGTAGATGACAACGGGGACATTACCTACGACAATCCGCGCACGTCCCTGTACGAGTTAGTTGACGACAACGACGACCAAGACCGCTCGGCCGATTGGTTCCGCTTCTCGCAGGGCGGCGGCGATGTGGCCGTCTTCCCGGGGTGGGACGAGAACAACGACTTTGTCTCGGACTTCAACCAAAACGACAACCGCATCCTCAACAACCGCATCCCGGATTACGAAGAACCGTTCTTCCGCTATGCGGCCGATCGCCCGGAGTTTTTGTTTGGCATCGACCTAAACAACAATGGTTGGATTGACCGCTTTGAAAACGACGACTTGCCCGACTACCCGTACAAGGTCGATCGCCGGGGCTACAACCTGTACGCCGGCGTCTTTCTCGACCCGCACACCCGGCTGACGTTGGGAAGGCTGAGCGAGAAGAGCCTAGCTTCCGACGGGCGCAACCGCGCCACCTATAGCCTTGCGACCTACGACCGCGACTACACTTGGGGTCGGTTGCGGGCCTTTGAGATGCTGCGGCGCGTCGAAGACGATATCGCCGATGACCGGCGCGAGATGACGCCACACCTCGAAGTCAACTCGCTCGCGCTGGTGCGCGACATTCTGCCGGCGCGGGACACGTGGATCAACACGACCTATTTGCAGCTTGATTACCAGCCACTCGACAACCTAAACGCGAGCAACAAGCTCAAGTACGAGCGCTTTTGGCAGCAGGGCAGCGCGTTCAAAAGCCGAGTCAAAGGCCCGGTGCTCAACCAAGGTAGCCAGTTGCTCGGGTTGATCAACAAAGCGGATTACACCTTCGGCCTGGCCGGCTTCCGGTTGCAGCCCAAGGTCAAGAGCGAGTATCTCAAGCAGACTGCGCTCCAAGCGCGCGCCGAGGATGGCGAAGAGTGGGTTGGCACGGGCATTGTACTGCTGAGCCACCCGCTGTTGAGCCAGTCGCTGGTGGAAGGAGGCGTTGAATTTTCCCTGTTCCGGGACTTGGCTCTCAACGAGGACGAGCAACTCGCCAACGGCCCGGCCGGACCTACGGGCGACTTCCGCAACTTGGTGCTGGCCCTACAATGGTCCAGCGCCGGCTCCTACTTGGGCTACCGACTCACGACGCAGTTTGGCTTTAGTTACACGCGCCTGTGGGAGGAGCGGGTGATTATCGGGAGCGAAGGCTTGGAGCGGACGAATGAAATCAGTGCCTTTAGCACCAGCTTCATAACCGTGTACGCGGGGCTGGAGTAGCCGCATGAACGCCCGCTTGCGCCGCGTCGGCGCGCTCTGCTCGGTCGCGCTGCTGTGGGCCGCGCCGCTCAAGGCCTGGCGCGAGGATTACGGCAGCCGCTTGGGCCGCATCGAAGCGGGCCAGCCCATCTACTATGCGGCCGGCACCGGCCTGCGCATGGAGGCCGTCTATCCCTCGTTGCAAAAGTGGTATCTGCCGCAGGAAGTCGCCGGCGAGTACCGCCGGCAGTGGACCTACACCAACTACGCGCGGGATCCATACCGGCGCTACCTCAATCCTGCCTTGGAGGGCGGGTACTTCTACGACCTCTATGGACGCTTCTTAAACAAGGGCTGGTTGATCTACGACTGGCGTCAGGTCCAGCCGATCGGCTCGGGCGGCTCGGGCATTTTGCAGGCTGGCCAATACGGCTCGTGGTTCAACAACTTAGTCATTGCCGGCGACACCAAGGGCCAGCACTACTTCTCGGTGCTCATCGGCGACGAAATTTTCGCCATGCTGACGCCCATGACCTTTCGCAAGACCGCGTACAATGGGGTTGTGTTCAACTACGCGGCCGATCGCCTGACGGCCACTGTGCTCATGTCGCGGATCAACCTGCCGCTCTTCCGCACGGATCCCTTTCCCGTGACCGAGGACAATTTCACCAACCTCATCGGCGGGCGCGTGGTCTGGGATCTTGGTGCTACGACGCGGATCGGCGGCACCTTTCTCAACGCGCACAACGGCCGAACGGCCTCCGACCGCTTTGAGGGCCACCCGCTCAAGGGCAAGCTGACGAGCGGCCAGCTAGACGGGCGCATCGACCGCATCGTGGTGCGGCTGACCGACGATTCGCCCGAAGACGAGGGCGGCGGGGCCGTGCTTTTTAGCAGTGACATTGAGATTGAGACGCGGATCGGCGAGCGCGACACCCTGCTAATTGGCAGCCAGATTGGCTTTGCGCCGCGCATCGTCGGGGGGATTGAGCGAGGTGGCTTTCTGACGGCCGAGGGCCGGGGCGAGGCGAGCCAGATCTTGCTCGAATACGCGTTTGCCGACGACGATCCGGCGGTTTTGGACCTAGAGGCCGTAGTGCCGAGCGCGGACTTGGTCAACCAAATTAGCCGGGTGCGCTTCCGCTTGGTGTTGGGCAATGACTACAAGGTAGAGGTCACGTCCAACCGCCAGACCGACAACAACGCCAGCGGCGAGCAGCCGCAGTTTCGCACGGTTGCCCGGGCCGCGGGCAACGTCTGGGACAACTCCAACCAGCGGACGGTCGTCTTCGACTACGGGCTGCCGACGGCCACGCAGGTGATCGGGCTGACGCTCCAGGGCGACGATTGGGCTGGCTTCCGCGCGTACGGCGAATTCAACGTCAATCACCAGTTCACCCAGTACCCAACGCGGACGCGGGATACGCACAAGGCGTCCTCGGGCATTGGCGGGGATCGCGCGGCCCTCGGCTGGATGGTCAATGTTTCGCGCCGCTTTGCCCCGTTTTTCTTCTTTGGCGAGGCATTCGGCCTAGACGCCGAGTACGACACGAGCCCGCGCTTTGTCGATAGCAGCGGCCGGGTGGATTGGTCAAACGATGGCGAAGCGCGGGCGCGACACGTGTACGACTTTGTCGATGACAACGACGACAACGACCGCATCAACGACCAAAAGCGCCGCTTTGACGACGGCCGCACCGCCGACCAGCGCGGCATCCGTGCGCGCACCTTTGAGGGCTTTGCCGACGACGCGGTCTTCCCCGGCCTCGACGAGAACAACGACTTCATTTCCGACTTCAATCAAAACGATCTGCGCGAGCGTCCCAATTTCTTGCCCGACTACGAAGAGCCTTTTCTCCGCTACAAGGTCGATCGGCCCGAGTATCTCTTTGCCCTCGACTTGAACAACAATGGCTGGGGCGACCGCTTTGAAAACGACGACGCGCCCGACTACCCCTACAAGCGAGATCGGCGCGGGTACAACGCCTATCTCAGCGCGGGGCTGCGGCCCGAGCTCAAGCTGACGGCTGGGCAGGTGTGGGAGCGCAAGCCGACGACCGGGGCGCACAACCGCACGTACTATACCCTGCTTGCGTACGAACAGAGCTTTGCCGGATTGGGCACGCTGACGGCGTATAATTCGTTCAAGTGGGTCGCCGATGCGATCGCCGAAGACTTGGTACAGTGGATTCAACTGCGCCCGGTGCTCGGACGCCCGAGCAATTCCCCC
Source organism: uncultured Latescibacterota bacterium (assembly GCA_958295495.1). Classification (GTDB taxonomy): domain Bacteria; phylum Latescibacterota; class UBA2968; order UBA8231; family UBA8231. Next base: position 1,625,716 of record OY282352.1, on the reverse strand, counting down.
GGCAGCATGATTGCCATCCGCGATCCGCTGGGCATGGGCGACGCCTTGGTCAACAAGCTGTGGATAGGCGCTGAGCGCCGCAGCCGCGGTGGCTTCGAGAGCGAGAGCAAGCTGCTGTTTGAGTTCATCCGGCAGCGGCGCGAAGGTGCCGTTGACCGCGATGGCCGCCGCTTGCAGCGCAAGGCGCGGCGCTTGGGGCTGATCAACAAGGCCGAGTACCCAGTGCGTCTGGGCCGCATAACCGCGTTGCCGCGCCTCAAGCACGAGTTGTTCATGGACAATACCCCGTTCAATATCGAGCGGCAGCTAGGTACCCCGGCAGCCGAGCGTCGCGATTGGAGCGCGATGGCCTCGGTATTGGTAAAGGTGCCCTTTATGAAACGCTCGGTCGTACAACTCGGCGCGGAGCACTTGCGCTTCCGCGACCTAGTCGAGGACGAGACCACAGTACCCCCGAACGACCCCACCGGGGACTACGACGAGACGTCCTTTGCCGTGCAATTGTCCAATACGACATCGTACTTGGGCTATAAGCTCATGTCCCAAGTGGGGCTGCGCATCGACAAGCGGCAGATAGAGCGCGCAGCGCAGAAGGCCCGCACCGAGACCAGCGGTTTGACGTTTGTCACAGTACAAGCAGGGCTTAGTGATTAGATATTGGCTATGGCTCCTCGTCTTCTGGGGCTGCGGCACCCCCACCGAGGACTTAGTGGTGGCCCGAGTCGGCGAGGTGGAAATCGACGCCCCCCAGTTGCTGGAGTTTGAAGAAAGGCTACACCCGGATCTGCGGAGCAAAAAGACGGGTGCTGACGCCTATTTCGACTACTTGCAGACCATGATCGACAAGGAGCTCATGGTCCTAGAGGCCAAAAAGCGGGGCCTCGACCAGCGCGCCGACTTCCGCCGCAAGATGGACAAACTGCATAGCGACCGCGTCTTGCGCCGCTTTTTGCAGCTAGAGGTACACGACAAGATCTTCTACACGCAAGAGGAGCTGCTGGCCCACCAGCAAGAGACGGGCCGCGATCGCGCCGTGCAGGTGCGGCGCATCGTCGTAGCCACAATACAAGAGGCGCGAGCAATCAAGGCGGCCTTGGAGGCTGGCGCCGACTTTGACCTATATGCCAGCCGCAACTTGCTCGCGGCGACCCAGCTAGAGGAGGGCCGCTACCTGCTCAAGGACGAGCTGCACCCACCCATCTTGCAGGAAGAGGTCTTTCCGCTGGCACCGGGCCAGTTCTCGGAGCCGGTGGCCTTCAACGACCAGTTCGGCGTGTACGAGGTAACAGCCGCAGTGCCGGTCGCGCTCTCGGTCGTGCAGCAGGTAATTGAGGCCGAGCTGCTCGCGGAGAAGGTGCCGCCGGCCGTGCAGGTGCTGTCGGCCCGCTTGCGGCAGGACCTCGACTTTGTGGTTCACACCCAAGCCTTGGAGCGCGTGCGCGGGCGCATCAGTCGGGGTGCCAAGGCGTTTTCTGCACAGGAGCGCGAGCAGCCTATCTACGAGCACGAGAGCGGCGTCTTTACCATCGGCGATCTGCTCGATTTCGCCCGCGAGCTAGGCGTTGGCTTTTCAGAGGACGCGCCCGCGCGGTTCGACTGGTTCGTCGAGGACATCATCGAGCCGCGCACCCTGCTCTTAGCGGGCGCGTACATGGCGGGCGTTGACCGCGAAGAGGCCGTGGTCGCTTGGTTCCAAAGGCGGTGGCTGTCAAACCTGCTGGTGGCCATGCGCCGGGACGTGGTCGATGGCGTTTTCGCCAGCCGCGAAGAGGCCCGCGCGCTCTACGACCACCGCCCCAACCTTTTCCGCCCCCTCGAAGCGATCGGCGTGCAGGAGATTTTGCTCCGCACCGCAGAGGAGGCGCTCGCACTGCGCGAGGAAGTGGAGCGCGGCGGCGACTTGGGCGCGCTGGCCGCCGAGCACACCCTGCGTCGCCGCGGCAAAGCCAACCAAGGCGAGTTCCACCTGCATCCTTGGGAGAAGCAACAGTTCGTCCCCCTCTTTGAGGCGGCGCAAGGACAAAAAATCGGCGCACTCATCGGCCCCGTCGCCGTGGAGGTCACGGCCGCCGAGGTATTGAGCACCGAGCCGGTCAGCGGCCCGTACTACGCCATTTTCCGCTTGCTCGATTCGACGATCAACGCCGCCCCGAGGCCCTTCGCGCAGGCCGAGCGCCGCGCGCGGGCGCTGGTGCGCCGCCAAAAGCAGGAGCGGCTCTTTGGGCAGTTCATCATCCAATTGCGACACCAATACGCGGCGCAAATCGAGGTCTTCCGCGAGCAGGTGGAGGCCCTCGTCCGCAACTTTTGAGGAGGCTAAAAATGATGAGAATCGAAGGGAACATACCGTTTGTCGAGCCGCCCCAATGGGCCGTTCTCGAGCGCAGCCTAATCGACCTGATGGACGCGTCCGTCCATCCGCTCATGGAGCGCTACGTGCGCCCGGACGGCTCGGTGCTGTGGCCGACCACAGACGACTTCAGCAGCATCGACGGCCTCGACGACGCGTACGAGAGCTTCCACAACTGGCCGCTCTTTTATTTGATGGGCGGCGGCGAGCACCTGCTCGAATATGCTCACCGCACTTGGGAGGGCATCACCCGGCAGTTTTCCCGCTACGATACGGGCCACGGCCACCCCATGGTCGTCAAAGAATACGAGCAAGGGTACGACTGGATGCACCAAGGCGAGGGGTACTTGTTTTTCTATTTGCTGTGCCTCGCCGATCCAACGCACGAAAAGAACGCGGAGCGCGCCAAGCGCTATGCCGGTTTCTATCTCAACGAAGACCCAGCGGCCCCCAATTACGACGTGGAGAAAAAGCTCATCCGCTGCGCCCACAACGGCAGCATGGGGCCGGCGCACCGCAACTTTGCAAAGCACTACACGGCCTATCGCTACGCCCAGTGGAAACCTTGGCCCTTGCCCTTTCACGACATTCCCGGCATTGAGACGGTTGAGGACTTGCAAAAGCCGGGCATGGAAGAGAAGATGGGCCAAGCCCTCGTCGAGCGCATGAGCCGCGGCGATGTGGCCTGCAACCTCGCCGTTACCAGCATGGTGACCAACGCCTATCTGTGCAGCGGCGACGACAAGTACCGAGCTTGGGTCGAGGAATACACCAACGCTTGGATCGAACGCACCCGGCAAAACAACGGCATCCTGCCCGACAACATCGGCCTCTCCGGCGCCATCGGCGAATACATCGACGGCAAGTGGTACGGCGGCTACTATGGCTGGACTTGGCCGCACGGCTGGCACCACCTGAGCGACGCCTGCATTGCGGCCGCGGAAAACGCGACCTTGCTCTCCGGCGACTTGCGCTACATGGACTTTCCGCGCTCGCAAATTGACGCGTTGATGCAGCAGGGGGAAATGAGGGGACAAACCCTGTACGCGCCGCACTTCTACCACGACAAAGGCTGGGACGGCTACAGCCCCATGCAGGCCCATCCCACGACCCACCTCTGGTGCATGAGCATGCAGCAAGAGGACATGGCGCGGCTCAACCAGCAGCGCAACCACGACGCGGACAACTGGCGGCAGGTAGGGTCGCACTCCTCCAAGCACGGCGGCGGGCACGAAGCCGCTTGGACCGCGTATTTAGCAGGCGAATACCCCCAGTACCCGGTCGATATCCTGCGGCACAACCACGCGCAAGTATATCAGCGCTTGGCCTTTATGCGCGACGACCAGCAAGACCCTTCCACCTACGGCGACTGGTATCTGCAAGTCCGCAACCCCATCACGGTTGAGGGCTTGGTGCAACTGACAATGGGTGCCCCGCTCTTCATGTACAACGGCGGCTTGCTCATGGCCCGCCTGCGCTACTTCGACCCGCAACGCGGCCGACCGGGCTTGCCGCCAGACGTGGCCGCCTTGGTGGAATCGCTCGCCGACGAGCGGGCCGTCCTGCACTTGGTCAACCTGCACCCGACGCAAGAGCGCGAGGTCTTGGTACAAGCTGGTGCTTTTGGCGAGCATAGCTTCACCCGCGTTGCCTACCAGCAGCGCCGGCCCATTTCGGCTGAAGAAGCCGGCGTTGGGCACACGCACGCCGCCCACTATCAGCAGATCGTTCAGGGGCAGCTAGAGGACAAAACGGCCGCTGTCGAGGACCGGCACTTCACCGTCTTCCTCCAAGCTGGCGCGGCCATTCGGCTCGACTTGGGAATGGAGCGTTTTGTCAATCAGCCCTCGTACGCCCTGCCGTGGGATTAGGAGGCAACATGCACAACCGCATCAAGGACCAATTCGCCGCGGACGAACCCGCTTTCGGTGCCCAGCTCCGCTTTGGCTCTCCAGCCATTGCCGAACTCTTCGGCCACTCCGGTTTTGACTTTCTCGTCATCGACTCGGAACACGCGCCGCAAACCCCCACCGGCATCCAGGCGCAATTGCAGGCCATCGGCAATACCCCGGCCACGCCCATCGTCCGCCTGTCGCGCATCGACGAGGAGCAGATCCGCCTCTACCTCGACATGGGTGCGCTGGGCATCCTCGCCCCATTCGTAAACACCGCTGCCCAAGCCGCCGCAGGTGCTCGCGCCTGCCGCTATCCTCCGGCTGGCATTCGCGGTTTTGGACCGCATCGAGCCGCCCAGTACGGGTTGCGCCCCGACGAGTACTTCGCGGAAATAAACGACTTGGTGATATTCATCGCGCTGATTGAGACAGCCGAGGCAGTTGCCAATATCGACGAAATTCTCGCCGTGGAGGGCGTCGATACGTTCGTCATCGGCCCGGTCGATCTGTCCATCTCTCTGGGGGTGCCCTTCGACTACGAGGGGTCCGTCTTTCAGGACGCTCAGGCCCAGCTCGCCGCGGCCGCTCGCCGCGCTGGCAAGCCCGCCGGCATCGGGGTCTATCGCCCAGCCAGCGACCCGCAAGCACTGCAACGCGCCATGGACGACGGCTTTTCGCTGATTCTCGCTGGCGGCGACGAGCCGTTTCTCACTGCTGGCTGCCAACAGATGGCGCAGGTTCGGGCGGAGTTGGGCTACTAGCGTATGCGCCGACTCAAGGTCCTCTTTCTGCCCCACCCGGTCGCCGCGATCGCCTCGCCTTGGGCGACCGACGTCATCGAGGCCGTACGTGCCCGCCACAACCTCCGCATCTTCGACCGCGCCCAGCCAGTCGGGCCCCAACTGGCGGGCATTGAAGCCATCGTCGATTTAGGGGGCAATATCGCCCCAGACCTGCTGGCCGCTGCGGCCGCGACTGGCGTCAAATTCCTCCAGGCCCAGACCACTGGCCTCGACCACGTCGACGTCGAGGGGATTCTCAACGCCGGGCTACTACTCGCCCATTGCCCTGGGCAACTCAGCAGCGTGGCGTTGGCCCAGAGTGCCATGATGTTCATTCTCATGTACGCCCACCGCTATGGAGAAGCGCGACGGAATTTCGCCGCTGGCAAGCTATACGCGCCTACGGGCATTGAGCTGGAGGGCTTGACGCTCGGCCTGATCGGCTTTGGCGCGAGTGCCCAAGACTTGGCGCGCCGGGCCAGAGCCTTTGGCCTGCGGATCTTGGCCATTGACATCCGCCCCATTGAAGAGGAAATCCTCGCCGAAATCGAGCCTGAGTTCCTCGGTGGTCCCGACGATGTAGATCGCGTGGTGGCCGCCAGCGACTACTTGTCGCTGCACCTGCACTTGACCCCGGCAACCCAGCACACCATTGACGCGCGGCGCATCGGCCTGATGAAGGAAACCGCCTGCTTGATCAACGTGGCCCGAGGTGCGCTCGTCGATGAGGACGCTCTCTACCGGGCGCTGGTGGACGGTCGCTTGGGCGGGGCCGGACTCGATGTTTTCGCTCAGGAGCCACCCGACGCTACGGCCCCCGTTTTCCAATTGCCCAATGTGTTTGCCATGCCCCACACGGCCGGTTCGACCGACGGCACCTCGCGCAAGCGAGCGCGCCTGGCCGCGGACAACCTCGACCGCTACGCTCGCGGCGAGTCGCTCGTGGGGCAAATCACGTCTAGGTTTATCTAACTGACGTTCCTCCTCTATAGCCTGCCTACTTCCTTCCTACGCGGCGGTCCTCACGCGGTGCTGCTCTCCAACGCCGAGCGAAACGCCGCCACATCCGCCGCTTGCACCGCCGCCCGATGCAAGCCCCTGAGCGGCTCCACCCCGTCCACCGCCGCAATACGGTCCACCAACTGCCGCGTCTGCTCCACCCCAAAGCGAAGCTCCAATACCTCTTGGACGTCTTCTCGCAGCATTCGCTCGCGTCCCTGCTCAAGGCCCTGCTCGCGCCCCTGCTCAAGGCCCTGCTCGCGTCCCTGCTCAAGACCCTGCTCGGCAAAGTGCTGAATAACCGACGATTCGTACATGATGTCCTCCGGTATGATGCGTTGAATGGTTTGATAATCATATACTAAACCGCTCATAATGGCCAAATCCGTCAGAAAATTGGCCTTCGTCGCCGTGGCCATCGGCACGGCCTCGGCACGCTGCACGCACTGCCGCAACCACTGCGCGGCCGTCTGCCCAGCCGGCGGCTGCATCAACGGCGCGAAGGGCAACAAGCCCGTATAGTCGCCGTCGAGAATGGCTTGCCCGGCCAACGTACTCAGCCGAATCACCTTGTATTGGATCACCACGCGATAGCCCAAATGATCTTGCACGTACGCGCCGCGGTCATGGCGGCCTGCGGCCGGCCGCAGGTAGATGACATGGGAATGCACCGGCAGGCCGTACTGCTCGAGGAGCCGGCCGATGTAGCCAGCCATCCGCAGTGCCATGGCCAAAGAGGTGCTATCGGTCGTTTGAAATTCGTTGTGTACCAAGACTTCGGTGCCGTTGAGGCGCACGCGCATGAGGCTGTCCAGCCGATGCGTCTCCACGGTGGGTTGCTCCGTATCGAGCACTTCGAGCACCTCGACGTCGTCTTGCGCCAGGGCGAAGCGGGCGAAGTCTTGCGGATAGGTCTGAATCAAGTCCTTGGAAATCGCGTCAAATTCTGCCATAGAGGTCGTAACTCCTTTGGTTAGCAATAGCGTTGTGAATGATCCTAACTCCCAATCCTACTCAACAAAAAGGCGGCGGGGTCGGCCCAGAGTAGGGCAATGTGGTATAGAAGGTAAGCGCACCGCGAGCCCGTCATCCCGCACCGTCCACCGTCGCCGCACAGTCCTGGGCAACCGCCCGGCCCTGCCGGATCGCATAGTTCGTGCCCCGGTCTTCGGGATAGATCTGGGCCATCGTCGCCAGAAACAGGTTCGGCATAGGTGTGCGCGTAGTGGGGATCAGCCGGCGGTAGCCGCGCTCCACCACCGGCTGCGCGTAGCGGGCGCGCCAGACATGGGCGGCGAGAATCTGGTCGGCCGTCAGGTCGGGAAACATCCGCCGCAGGTGTGCGAGCGTGAACGCGACCACGTCCTCGTCGGGCATCCGCCAGAGCGCGTCGCTGTCGGGCAGATAGCGGGACAGATACACGATGTGCCGCCCGCCATAGGTCGAGGCCGGCTCGAAGTTGGTATGCTCAATGACGCCCACGAAGGGGAAACCGGGGTCGTTGACGTTCAGCCAGTAGAGATCCGACAGGCTGCGGTCGAGTTCCAGCACGACGCAGACATTGGCCAGATAGCGGATGCGTCGCAGGCCGTCCACGTACTCACTCGGCGCGTGAGGTTCCAAGAGATCCGCCACGATGGGCAGCGCCGGCGTCGCGAGCACGGCGTCGGCGGGCAGCGTCGCCTCGGGCGTGACCACCCCGACCACCCGCCCGGCGTCCACCCGCAAGCCACTGACCGGGACGCCGGTGCGGATTTCTCCGCCTTGGCCCCGGACAGCGTCGGCTAGGGCCTCGGCCAGCGCGGAGAAGCCGCCTTTGTAGTAGGCCAGCCGTTCCTCACCGCCTTTCCCGCGGCTGCCGCCCCGCAGCTTGAGCTTGTTCCAGAACCACACCGCCGCCACTTCTTCGGCCAAATCGCCGAACTTGCCGTGCAGGAGCGGCTCCCACACCACCCGATAGACCCGCTCGCCGCCCATCTCGCGCAGCCAGTCGGCGGCGGTGCGGTCTTCGAGGCTGCGCCAGTCCCGCACCCGGCGCGCCCGCAATGCCAGCAGCCCGAGCCGGAGGCGGTCGCAGAACGGCAGGGGCGAGAAGCGCAGCAGGTCGAGGGGCGTGGAGAGCTTGAAGAAGTCGTGGGCGTAGTACGTGCCCGTCCGGGTGGGCCGCGTCAGCACTTGGTCCGACTGGCCCAACTCCGCGATGAGATTCATCACATGGACATCGTTGGTGAACCAGTGGTGGTAGAACTTCTCGAGCCGTGTGCCGCCGGCGGGAAAGCTGCCGGCGAGGCCGCCAATTTCGGCGTCGCGCTCCAGCACCGTGGCGCGGACGTTGCGCCGGCCCAGTTCGTAGGCTGCGGTCAAGCCGCAGAAGCCGCCGCCGATCACCGCGACGTGGGGCCGGGAGCCGCCGGCCGGGCTACTCATCGAAGCGAATTTCCCCTTCCCAGAGGTGTGTGTAGGAGCCGTCCTCGTTGCCGAGGTACTGGCCGGTGCGGATGCTGGCGATGGCGTAGTCGGGAAGTTCTCGCCAAGCGACGCACCCCTCGTTCAACGGAAAGCTGTAGTCACGGAAGCGGAAGTCGAGGTTGTCGGAGCCGTGCTGCTTGCTATAGGCCGGCAGGTCGCTCGCGTCCGCCGGGACGACGTGCAGGAAGAAGGTTTTCTGCACGTCCTCTGCGCCGCACGGTTCCTTGAAATAGATCAGCGTGTTCGCGAGGAGATAGACGTCGAAGGTGGAGCGGATTAGCGGCTTACGAGGCAAGATTAGCCTATCAGAACTGGTAGCGATTTTAATCAAGGATTCCGTATCTTCAATCAGATAAAGATTGAGGCGTTCGCCAGAAACGACATGCTCAACCGAAACGTGCCCAGTCAGTGCTGGCAGCACTTTCATAGAGGGCCAAGGGCTTTCAGAAACCAACCAGAGTCTTCTTCTTCCAGACAGCGGGATGATCTCGGCGAGCATTTCTTGGAAACATGGTTCGGTCGAAGGCCAACATAATGCCTTTCCTTCAAACAACAACCTTCCCGATTCGATTTTTTGTTTTTGATGGAATTCTATACGCGCTAGCGCATCGCGACTGTAAAAATAAGCATCCTCCTCTTGCGTGCGCTCTTGATAGTACGGTAAATATCTCCTCGCTTGTGTCATAGGGCCAGTACACATTCTCCTGCCGTATGGCATCTACTCCGGCAAGCACTATTGCGCTTGCGGATAACGCGATCAATAGAGGCCCCAGCCATGCTTGGCGTGTGGTCAATGCCAGCGCGTCAGCTCCTGAATGAAACGCGACGCCGACCGCCAAGAAAACAATCGGACCCAGATAGATAATTTGGTGAATGCCCCCAAGCGGGTATATGCCCAGCACGGCGGCAACCACGGAAACTGCGATGCAAAACGAAAACAGAACTGCGACGGCACTGTATTGAACCTTTCCGAGGAATGCTACGACTAGGAGGATCGCGAATGCGGGCAGTGCCGCTATCGCAACAACCTCCGGCATAAGATACGTCAATAAGCTCCAAATCCCATCAATCGAGAACTCAAGGATTGAGCGCGCATCGAACTCTCCCTGAAAGTAATTCGTCGATAAATAGGTATCCGAAGCAAATCCCCCTTCTTTCCATTGATAGCGTAAAGTCGTCAAGTAGCTCACGGCCCCCCCCGCGAGGAAGAACCCACAGGGCGTGGCCAAGTCGAGGCGTCGTTTTAACCAGTCTCCAATCCGGCCTAAGGTAGGCCTCCGCCTGTCCTGTCCAGAGACGCACGGGGCGACGATGGCGGCACCAATGACGGCAATGCCAAACAGGACTAAGCCGTACTGCACCAACGGCGCGAGGAACAGCAAAACGCAGAGCAGGGCCTTCCTGCCATCCCGCAGATACCGCAGCAGTCCCGCCACCATGAGTAAGGCCACCAGCGCGTCGATGGAGTATTCCCGCGCATCCTGAGCGTGCCGGATTGCTTCAACGGAAAGCGTAGAGAGCAGGGCCGCCAGAAACGCGGCTCCCCGAGCAACCCCGAGGCGCGGCAGCAGAAAGAGCATCACGGCGACGGTCAGAACGCTGGTCGTGGCGGGCACTACCCGAACGCTGAAGATCGTGCTCTCGATCTTCTGTACCGCGTACAAGACTAGGGGGTACAGGATCGGAGAGGAGTTAAGCCAACGAGTATTGGAGATGATTTCCGAGAATGAGCCTCTTGAAAAGTTGGCCGCTGCCGCTTCGTCATACCTCAGATAGTGCTCCGAAAGCTTATAGGAGCGCAGCCCCGCCGCGACGACGAGCAAGACGACACCGGCCGCGTAGTACAGACGCGTTTTGTGGTCGCGGCTGAAACGGACGATGCGCCTGAGCGCAGGGCGCATCCCTATCGCTCGCATCGGGCCTCGCCCGCGGCTCCCGCCCGGATCGTTGTCGTCGCGGAAGTTCGGGGTGCGGCGGGCGGCTTCTCGGAAGGCGGTGGAGCTTCGGCCCGGCCTCCATTCGGATCGGAGGAGACGCCGCCCATGATATGCCGCGGCCGGACACCTCTCACGAGCAGGTAGAGCAACCCGGCGGCCGTCAGCGGTGCCCACAGCACCGCGTGAACGATCAGCGCAAAGGCGGCGGACACTTCGGGGGAGGCACCCTGCGCGGCGAGGCCCTGCGCGGCGAAATAGTCGAAGGTCCCGATGTATCCCGGCGTGCTAGGAAGGACCGTGGCGAGCGTACCGGTGGCCAGCGCAAACCACGGCCCGAGCGGCGCGGCACCCGCCTGAAGTGCCGCGGCCACGGTCGCGAACACCGCCCCCTCACAGATCCAAGCGAGGATCGACAGTCCGAGGAGCGCGAGTAGCCTTTGTGGCGAACGCACGACGCCGAGTGCCTCGGCCAAGAGGGTGCCCTGTCTGGAAACGGCTTCCGCCCAGCGCCGACCGGCTAGGAAACGGCGTCCCGGCAAGTGCTCCCAGAAGCGCCCGGGCACGAGCAGCGGCAGGACGAGGATCGCAACGATGCCCGCGCCCGCCAGCGACGCCGCGGCCACGACGAAGTCGCGCGGGTAGGAACCGTCCGGTAATCCGAGTAGCCCCAGAAATAAAAATCCGACTAGGACGCCCAAGTCCAAGATTCGCTCAATCACAAGAGTGCCGAGCACCCGCACGGCTGGGGACCGGAGCTGCCGGCGGAAACCCAGCACGCGAAAAGCGTCACCTGCCCGGAGCGGTAGCACGTTGTTGATGGCGATGCTCGCCAGCAACGGCCAGACACACGCGCCGAGCGGCAGACTCGGTTCGAGGACGCGCAGCATCCACCACCAGCGGACGATACGCACCGCGTAGCCGGCGGCCAGAAAACCGAGGGCGAGCAGGACGACGGGAATGGACACCCCGGCGAACGCCCGGCCCAGCGCGTTTAGGTCCACCTCGCACGCGAGCAGCCACACGAACCCCGCCGTCGAGGCGACGCCGAAAGACCGCTTCAGCCAGCGCACCGCCTCGCTACTCATCCGCCGGCTCCTCCTGGACCGCCGGTCGGCTCGTAGCGGGGAATCCCAGCCGTTCCTCGACCAGATAGAGCGGCCGGTGCTTCACCTCGCCGTAGATGCGCCCCACGTACTCGCCGAGGAGGCCGAGCAGCAGAAGCTGTACACCGCCGAGGAACAGGACGGCGATGAGCAGCGAGGTCCAGCCGGAGACCCAAACGGCGGTACAGAGGCGCAGGACGAGGGCATAGACGATACCCGACGGCGGCCAGCAGGCCGAGCCAAGTCGCCAAGCGCAGCGGCAGGAGGGAGAACGACACAAGGCCGTCGGTGGCCAAGCGCAGCATGTTCCCGAGCGGCCACCCGGTCTCCCCTGCCACCCGGGCTGCCCGCCGGTAGGGGACCGGCTCTTGGCGAAAGCCGGTCCAAGCCACCATGCCGCGCACGAAGCGGTCGCGTTCCGGCATGGCGAGGAAGGCGGCAACCACCGTGCGGTCCATGAGCCGGAAGTCGCCGGTGTCGAGCGGAATGGAGATGTCGGTGAGGCGGGCGAGGAGGCGGTAGAAGGCACTGGCTGTCCAGCGCTTGAACCGCGTCTCGCCGTCGCGTTTGGTCCGCACGCCGTAGGCCACGTCGGCCCCTTCCCGCCAACGGTCCAGCATCTGGGGGATGACCTCGGGCGGGTCTTGCAGGTCGGCGTCGATGACGACGACCGCATCGCCGGCGGCTTCGGCCAAGCCGGCGGTGACGGCCATCTGGTGGCCGAAATTGCGCGACAGAGCGAGGACCCGCACCCGCACATCGGCGTGCTGGAGTTCCCGCAGGACGTTCAGCGTCGCGTCGCGGCTGCCGTCGTCAATGTAAACGAGTTCAAAATCGAGGTCGGGGACTGCTTCGAGGGTGGCGACGAGGCGGCGATGGGTCTCGCGGAGGACCGCTTCCTCGTTGAAGCAGGGTGCTACAACGGATAGAAGAAAAGAGGCGGTTCGATTATGTGGGGGGTGGGGGGGTAACTTATTGTTTTTTAACAACTTACGAACACCTACATCAGCGGCGTTGCGGGCCGGGCAACCGGGTGTCGCCGCCGCGGAAACCGCCGCGGCCGGCGGCCGTATCCTCGCGCCTACTGAACTTTTTACCATTTTCCCGTCCGTTCTCAAAGCAATACTCCGCGGCATGGCGACACCGACAGCTAACGATAGAGTTTCAAAACGAGATGTCAAGAGAACATGGGTTGACCTTGACATCCGTACCAAGTAATGGACCGGCCTCCGAACGGTGTGCTCAGGTACGTGGCGGCGCACAACTGCGGGAGCGACGGCACCGGCGAGGAGCAAGGGTACTGGATTCCCGCTTTCGCGGGAATGACGATCGACGCGCCCCTCACGCCAGCCCCACAAGTTGGCCGATTTGTGAGGCAAATACAACATACATAGGACGACCTACTGACCGCCGGAAGCGACCGACGCTACATCGGGCTGCGTAACGTCAGTTATCTAAGTTTCCGCCGAACCGAAAAGTATTCTTGACATGGTTTTACTGCTCTTTTTGATTGCGGCATAGGTGCTCTAAGGGAGCCCCCTAGTCCGCCAAAAGGGCCAAGCCCACCTCTTTTTCAGCTCTCCTGCTGTGTACTCTTTTCTGCCTGATCTACGCGGACATCAGGCGCAACGAAGGGAGACCAGATGCAGCGATACCCCCGGCTCCATCCTGCTGCAAGCCCTATCCTCACCCGTTTTATCGCGGCCTCCGCAGAGAACGGAACGGCGGTAAGAAAAAACCAATTCATCGCATGCCTCGTCGCACTGAATTTTTTAAGGAGTATCGCTTGGGCTGCGGAAACGCCCGAGACGGTCCTGATCCGCCAAGTTTTGAGCACTGAAAAATCCGGCCATCGTCGGGGAAATGCAGACGTAGCCATCCAAGCCTATGCCGATCACGTCGTTGTCTATGAGGGGCATCATTCGGCGGATCCATACGGCTGGACCATAATCCACGAGGACCGCTCGGCCTTGGCCCGAGCCCTAGCCGCTGATTTCGAGCACCGGCGCTACGATCTCGCCCGCACGGTGTTGTTCGTTCTCGCCCGCAACGACAAGGCCATCGTCGCTACTCAGGACTCGGGTCTCGTCATCGATCGGCAAAGCGGTACTAGCCGGCCCCTCGCCATGTACCGCCTGTGGATCTTTACCAAAGCCGATGACCATTGGCTCGCCGCCAGCGTCTTCCAAAATATCGCAGATACCACGGCTATAGCCCCTGTCCTCGCGGCGAGGGCGACGGAAATCGCAGCGATATTGGAGCGGGAAGCCGAGGCTTGGCAGAGCAAAGACATTGGTGCCATAGTGGCGGCCATTGATGAGGACTTCGTCGTCTGCGACGCCTATCACCTGATGGACCGAGCTAAGTGGCGCATCGCATTCAGCGACGCCGAGGAATTTGAAGCTTGGCTGGAAAAGCGGTTGACGTATGCGAACTATACCATTGATCGGCGCGTGCTTTACACCAAGCTAGGTGAAAACGGGCTGACGGCCTCGGCCTTGACGCAGGAGACGGTTTCTATCTCCCACGAAAAAGGCTCGGCGATCCACAGTATGGATCGATATGTATTTTGGGGATTGAGACGCAGGTCAGGGGCTTGGAAAATTACCCAGTTGCTCACTAACTTGCCGATTCCCCAACGAGGTACAGAAGAATAGCGCCGGCCAACTTGATCGACCGAAAGTGAAATATAGATCGTCCGGCAATGCGCTTGACGCCGTTTTATTACTCTTTTGCTCTTTTTGATTGTAACGCAGGTGCTCTAAGGGCGCCCCCTAGTCCGCCAAAAGGGCCAAGCCCACCTAGTTTATTTCCTCGTCATACCGCTCTTTTCTGCCTGATCTACGCGGACGTTAGGCATTGCGAAAGGAGTGTGTATGTCCCCTGCTGCGCTTCCGCCCAACCCCAACCTAGAGCAACTCAAGAAGCAAGCCAAAAGCCTAATAAAGGGCCTCCGATCGGCCGATCCCGCCAGCGCGCAGCGGCTCAGGCAAGCCCTAACGCATTGGTCCGAGCGGACGGACGAGGAGATTTTTCAGACCAAGTTCTCCTTAAAAAACGCCCAACTGGTCATTGCCCGTGAGTATGGCTTTGAGTGCTGGGCCGATCTGAAGCGGCACGTCGAGTCTTGCCGTGCGACCAAGACCATCTCGGAGCGAGGTGCTCGTGGGGCAAGTCGCGTGTAGATTTATCTGAATGGCAGGAGATTTCTCGCGGTGAATGCGCTTATCACGGGTGCCAGTTCTGGCATTGGCGAGACCATCGCTCGGCGGCTGGCTGCGGCCGGGCACCAAGTCGCGCTATGGCGCGGCGAGCGGAGCGGGTGCTTTGTGCTGGCGCGTCCGCACGGGGTTAATGTCGATGAACTGGTGATGACGCCGCTGGGACAGCAGTGGTGACATAGCAAGTCCGCATTGGAATAACTTGATTCAGAAATTGGCCAAAGCGGTGAATGATTCGACGAGCGGCTCAATGGTGCTGATGTCGGTCGAGGCGCGGGCACGGTCGAGGTCGTACATTCGCTGGAGGTTCAGCCAGAACTCGGGGGTCGTCCCTAGGGCCTGTCCGATCCGTAGTGCCGTATCCGCCGTAATCGATCTGCGGCAGTGGACGATTTCGTTGATGCGTATCGGGGCCACTCCAATCGCCTTGGCCAGACGGTACTGGCTGATGCCGAGTTCGTCCAAAATCTCGGCCAGATGTTCTCCTGGGTGGATCAGGGCAGTTGTGGTCATTGGAAATTCATAATAACATGGCGCATTAATAACGTCAAAGATACACACGGATACCATGAGCTGTCGTCGCTTGTTCCGCAAGTTACATTGTTTTTTTACGGCTGTTCCGTAAATTTGCATTGTTTTCTTACGGTTGTTCCGTAAATTTGCAATGTGCAAAATTCCTCAATAGAGCGCCTGCTCAAATTGCCCGAGCGCACCTTCTTTCTCTTTGGTCCGCGCGGGATCGGCAAAAGCACTTGGCTGCGCCAAACCTTGCCCAAGGCCGCCTTCTTCGATCTGCTCGACGCGGCCCTCTATCTGCAGCTATTTCGCAATCCCCATGACCTAGAAGCGCTGGCCGGCGATCAGGCGGCGGGGTCGTGGATCGTGCTCGACGAAATCCAGAAAGTACCCGCTCTCTTAGACGAGGTGCATCGCCTGCTGGAAACGCGGCGCTGGCGCTTTGCCCTCTGCGGCTCATCGGCGCGCACGTTGCGGCGCGGCGGCGTCAACCTGCTCGGCGGACGCGCCCTGACCCGCTTTATGGCACCGTTTTCCCAGCGGGAGTTGGGTGCCGATTTCGACGCCGACTTCTCCCTGCAATGGGGCCTTTTGCCCCTCGTGCAAGTGGACCGACAGTACGCCGCCGACCTGCTACAGGCTTACGTCCACACGTATATCAAGGAAGAAATCAGCGAAGAGGGCTTGGTGCGTCGGCTACCCCCTTTTCTCCGCTTTCTCGAAGTCGCTGGCCTACTCAACGGCCAAGTAGTAAACGGCCAGAATATCGCCCGCGATGCCGCCATCCCGCGCAGCAGCGTCGATGGGTATTTCTCCATCCTCCAAGACACCTTGCTCGGCCACTTCCTACCCTCCTACCGCCCTCAGCTCAAGGTGCGCGAAAAGGCCCGCCCTAAGTTCTACTGGTTCGACGCCGGGGTGGCCCGGGCCGCGGCCGGCCTCGCCTATGACCCGCCCGATCGCCTGTGGCTGGGCGCGGCCTTAGAGACCTTGGTCTATCACGAATTGCGCGTCTATAACCACGTGTACAACAAGCATCGTCCCATCGCCTTTTACCGCACCCCGGCTGGCGCGGAAATCGACTTTGTCATTGAAACGCGCAAGCGCACGGCTTCCTCGCCACCGCACGTCGCCTGTTTGGAAATCAAGTTGGCGGAAAAGTGGAACCGGGGTTGGGAGCGGCCCATGCGCGCTTTGCACAAGGTGGAGGGCATTGAGGTGGAGCGCATGATCGGCGTCTATACCGGCGGGCGGGCCTACCACTACGATGGCTTGGACGTGTGGCCACTGGAGGAGTTTTTGCGCCGCTTGTACGAGGGCGAGGTGTTTTAGTGCTTTAGCGCCCCAGCCGCGTCAAGCCGCGACCGAAGTGGGCAATTCCGGCACGTATTCGTATTCTGGCTCGGCCTTTTGCCGCTTGAGGATGGCCGCGATCCCCGACCACGCTTCGTACAGCCCCCGCGGACAGTGCGGCAGATCGCTTTTGATGGCCGCGTGCAGCTTGCCGAGCCGGTAGCACGGCACGGCCGCGTACATGTGGTGCTCGATGTGGTAGTTCATGTGCCAGTAGAGAAAGCGGAAAAACGGGTTCAAGATGACCGTGCGGGTGCAGAGCCGAAAATCCGGCACGTCGTCCTGCAAGCCGATGTGCTGAGTGTTGTTGCACAAAAACAGCAACCAGCCCCCGTAGAACGGGGCCAGCGTAATGAGCACCGGCACCAACCACAGGCCGAAGTACAAGGATACCACTACGATTAGGGCGTGTCCCACCAGCAAGAAGCGATCCCAACGAATGAGCCGTCGCCGCTTGTCCGGTGCCGATTCGGGAAAGAGCGCCAGCTCCCATTCGCCCTCTAATTTCCCAAATGCCCGCCGCCCAGTCGTCTTGTAGCGGGCGTACAAACCCCACGGATTTACAATGGCACTCTTGAGAAAATCCACGAATCGCAATTGGGCCGGCAGGACCACTTCGAGATCGTCGGGCGGGTGCAGGGTGTACTTGTGGTGCTCGGTGTGGCTGGTCCAGAAATGGATGTGGTTGTACGCGCCGAGAAAGCTGAACACGCGCAGGAAGAAGTAGTTGAGGAACTTGCTCTTGAAGACCGTGGAGTGACACAATTCGTGGAAGCCGTTCAGCAAAAAAGCGTAGAACGTCCCGTGCAAAAAGAGGATCAGCAGCAACCAC
This sequence comes from uncultured Latescibacterota bacterium, assembly GCA_958295495.1. Taxonomy (GTDB): domain Bacteria; phylum Latescibacterota; class UBA2968; order UBA8231; family UBA8231. Next base: position 1,608,259 of record OY282352.1, on the reverse strand, counting down.
GGCAGGGACCAATGCTCCGCCGCGTACCAAGCCCCAGCGGCCGTCGCCGCCAGCAGACCCAAATGCCCCAGCGTTTGCAGCATCCCCCAAAAGTCGCTGCGCTGGTTGAGCGCATTGAGCGTCGCGCGCGGCAAGGGACACCGATACCAGTTTATTTTGCGCTGGTTCTTTGTCATTTCCATGTCGTAATCCTCCTCTATTAAAAGCCCGCCTTACTGTCGCAACTTGGCGCTGGCCGGGCAAGTTATATCCATCATCCAAAGTCGAGTCCGCGCTACAAGTGCCCCTTCCTTATATCCTCGACGATGCGGAGCAATACCTCGACCGCGGCGCGGATGAAGCGCTCTCCCTTTTCGGCGGACCCAAAGGTGGGGTCGCCGTAGGTGCCTTGGTCGGTCGATTCGTGGATCCACCGGTAGCGGGCGACTTGGGCGGCGCGCTCAGACTGGGGCGGGTGGCCGTCCTTTTGCAAGCGGTCTGCTTTGACCCACTCGGGATGCAGGGCCATCATCACCGAAGTTTCCATCTCGCCGGCGTGCCCCCAACCGTGGGGCCCTGCCTCCCGGATCTGGCCCAGTTCGTCGTAGGCAAACCAAGAGGTCCCATAGACTTTCGCGTCGGGGCACTTCTCCATCAGCCGCTGGAGGGCGACGTTCATATTGGGAACATTGCCGCCGTGGCCATTGACTATGGCGATCTTGTCGAAGTCGGCGTGGACCATGCTGCTCACGGTATCGACGATCATGTTGATGTGGGTCTCTGATTGGGCCGTTATCGTGCCCTTAAACCGCAGATGGTGCGGAGAATAGCCCAGCCACTGCGCCGGGAGACAGAGGACCTGATCGGGAATCTCCGCATCGAGACGCTCGACGATGGCGGCGACCTCGGCCGTGTCCGTTATAAACGGCAGATGCGGCCCGTGCTGCTCAAACGCCGCTATGGGATATACTACTACCGAGTCTCTGGATACCTGCTCCAGGTCGGGCCAAGTGAGTTCAGCTAGTTTCACGATGTGTTCCTCTGTTAGTGGTTAGTCGCCGCACCGCCGGCCCGAAGGGGCGGGTTGGGACGGGTCGCGGCCCACGGATCCGGAATTTTAAGAACGCTTCTAAGATCCCCAGCGATCTGGATTGATGCCCGGTGCGTCGCGCTGCATGCCTTGGGGTTTGTGTACCTGTTTCCACTCCTTGCCGGTCGTGTTGCGGCTTTGGAGCAAAGGTTTGGCCACGGCCGGCGCGTTTTTCACCCACGCCGGGTCCCACTCCTCCATCGGCTGAACCGGTCCCGCCCAAGCTGGCCGGTAGCCGAATTGGATCAGTTCCCGAGGGGCCAAGTCCTTGTTTGGATGGGTGCCGTGGAAGAGGAGGGCGGGTATCATGACGACCGAACCAGCCTTGGCGCAGAGGGTAATCTCCTGTGGATGCGAGACATAGCGCACGTACGGATTGGCTTGGGCGTGAAACGAGAGATGGGAGCGCGGGATGAGCCGGAAGGGCGCGCGCTCGGGCGGCAGGTCGTCGAGGTAGTAGAGCACCCGCAAAAGGCGCGGCGAAGAGCCTTCGAAGCCAAAGATCGACGAGCCATAGGGCTGGCCGTCGGTGTGCATTGAGATGCCCGGCGAGCCGGAGAGGGTGCGGGTAAAAAGCCCGTGCGTGAACACGATGTCCGGCCCCATTAGCGCTTTGAGGAATTCCACGACCGGCGGATAGCCGATCAGCTCGGCCACCGCCCGGCTCGCGCACTGGGGTTCGTGGTGGAAGGTTTGGGCCTCGCTGTAGTCCTTGTGCCCCATCGGCAGGTCTTGCAACTCGGCCTTCAGCACCGCAATGTGCTCGGCGTCGAGCACATCCGGCAGGAGCACGTAGCCCTCCATTTCGAGATGGCGGATCTGCTGGCTCAGGGAAAAAGCGGCAAAATCGGTCTCATCAACCGTCATAAAGCCGATTTCTTCTTTGGGATCAATTTTTACCGTGGTAGCATCCATGCTGTTCTCCTTTGGGCGACACCGCCGAGGTTTGATCGCGTCTGGGCCCACGAGGGGTGCCCCTACTTGCGGGATTCTCGCCACTTGGCGAGGGAAAAGTCGTCTGAATCGTACAACGCAAAAATCTCTGCTTCCTTGGCCCGCACCTCTGCCGCCAATCCCAACACCTCCTCGGCGTACTCCAGCGGAATGCGCACGCATCCGTCGCCATCGCCAAAGATCAGGTCCCCCGGCCGAATCCGCACCGACCCTACGGAGACCGGCGCGTTGACCCGCGTCGCGTTAAAGACTCCGTGCCCTGGCACCATCCCCCAGGCGAAGATCGGCAGGCCGACCCGGCGGATCCCCGCCAAGTCGCGCACCGTTCCATCGACAATGGCCCCCACCGCACCTAGCCGCTGGTGCAGCCGCGCCATGCCGTCGCCAAAACTGGCCCCGCGCCCGGGACGCGAATCCACGTCCTTGACCACCGCGACCACTGGCCCCTCCATAGCGTCAATCGCCTCGTAGTACCCTTCCCAAGGGACCGCCGCGGAGTCGGGGTCGTTGGTCGTTACTTCCACCGTCACCGCATAGCCGATGACCGGCCCCAATTCCGGCAGCAGATAGCGGATCCGGTGGTTGGTGTACTCTTCGTTGGGCAGGCCGCACTTTAATACGATGGCGTTGAAAATCGTCGGCGAGTCAAATTCCTTAAAGGCTTCTAGCACTTCGGGTTTGACCGCGGACCCACCCGCTTCCTGACTGCGCTTGCCGTTCATACTCTTTCTCCTTCCTGACTGCATCAATTCTTCCAGACTAACTCAAAACCTAAGCGGTGTGTCACCATCGCCTCGGTTTGAACTTTTTCTTCCATCGACAACTGAAGGGCCAAATCCTAACCTTGAGGCCGACGCGCCTTGGCCAAATACCCGCCCACCAAGCGTTTGCCCTGAATTTTTGACGAGGGGGAGGGGTTCGTCTGCATACGATCCGATAACCTGCAACAAGCCGCCTTTTGATTCTCGTCTGGGCACGAGGGCACCGCCCCCACCTTTTAAGGGATGGCTACTCCTTTTTTAGCTGGGCCCAGATCGCGTCATAGACCGCTTGGGTTTTTTGATCGCAAACCGCGACGAAAGTCCCTTGCGGCGCGTCTGCTGGGGGCGCGTATTCGGGCGAGGAGGTCAGTTCCTCATTGAGCAGATCGGTCACACCCTCAACGCCGGCGGCGGCGCGTACGTAGTTGCTCACGGCCGCGATGTTCTCCGGCTCCAGCAAGAAATTCATGAACTCGATAGCACGCTCGCGGTTGGGAGCGTGCTTTAGGAGAACGACATTATCCATCCACGCGACGTAGCCTTCCTTTGGATAGGCGTACTCGATGTTCGCCCCGGCTGTACGCGCTTGGATAGAGAGACCGTTGTAGATCATGCTGGCAGCGGCAGTGCCAGAGATCAAGGCGTCTTTGGCAGTGTCCGACCCAAAGGAGGCCCAATGCTGTTTTGCGTTCTGCAGGAGCGCGTCGAGCGCGTCCAACTTCTCGCGGTCGGCTACGCACTGTGGGATCCCCAAATGCAGCGACGCCATCGCCAAGACCTCGGCCTGACTGTCGAGCACGTTGATCTTGCCGCGCAGGACTTCGGGCGGGTCAAAGAGAATGGCGGTGGTGTTGATGTCGCCGGCGTAAACATCGCGATTCACGGCAAAACTGGTCGTGCCCCATTGGTACGGGATTGAGTATTTGCGGCCCGGATCGTAAGACACCTCCATCCACTTTGCCTCGATGTTGCCGGCGTTGGTCAACTCGCCCGGCCCGATCTCGTCCAGCATCCCCTCTTGGATCATGATCTGCACCATATAGTCGCTTGGAACGGCCACGTCATAGGTGCCGAGTTTGCCCGCCTTGAGCGACGCCAGCATCGCCTCGTTGGACGTGTACGTGTCTATGGTCACCTCGATCCCGGTCTCGGCAGAGAACTTGTCGAGGAGTGCTTGAGGGAAGTTCTCGAACCAGTGGTAAATTGAAAGTTTGCCCGCGGCCTGCGCTGCGCCTGCCGCGAAGGTCAGCGCGATGACGACGGCCCCAACCTTACACAGCACGCCGATTTTCCCGGATGGAATGCCAGCGTACTGCTCCTTTTTCCTATCCAACTTAGGATACCTCTTCATAATACACCTCCATAGCTATTTCGGGCGGGCACGGGGCCGCGCCCCTATGTCTCCGTCTTGGAATAGAGCGCATTCACACGGCGGCTGTCAAACCGCGCCGCTTGCAGCGATAGGCCGTTGGGATTCATTGTGCCGTTTCCTTTTGGAAAGAGAGGTCTTGGGATCGGTTGCCCCTACGGGTGGCTTGTTTTTTGTGCATATCCTATACTTTTTGCTGCAATAGCGCCTACTCACCCAACCGGAGGTCCATCCCATGACTGCCGCGCCCGACTACACTTCCAAAGCCTCTAACTTATCCGACATAGCCTTGGAACAGGAAGCGGCCTTGGCTGCTAATCTGTTGAGCTAATGAAACCCCCTACTATTTCCTCCCCCGATTCATGCTGGGAAGCATCGGATTATAAGCGGACTGGGAGCGAGGACGAAATCGTGTTCGATCCGTGGGATCCCGAAGCTACGACGGAGTCAGGCGAAAATATAGGACTAAACAAAGAAAAGAGCGCGGCGTCTGATCTTGGTGCGCTGGATACATCCGAAATCGTGCATTCGGAGATGGGTACTCGTAATTATACACCTAGTAAGACGAGTTCGCCGGAGCCGGTTGAGCCGCCAGGAGCACTTACAGACAAAAATGCTATCAGAATAGAAAAATCGTTGATTGACTATGGTACTGCACCGATAGACGATAGCGACAAGGAAGATCTGAATACCTCGGAGCGGGCGAAAGAAGATATGATCCGCGCCGACATTGAGCCAATAGAATTCACAGACAACCGTGATTTACCAAACGATGAGACCGATGTTCTGAGTCAAGGTTGGTTGGATGAGGAGCTACCTAATGAGACTGAGGAAGATGGCCTTGAACATACCGATCTCGGTGATCCGGCATATGAGGACTCAGACACCTCCTTCGACGACATCCCCGAATTTGATGAGGATGCTCAGCAGCCGCCATGGGAGATTGAGCCTGAAGAAGAAGGGCCGTTGATCCGGCGCGCCCGTGATAAGGCAGCGGACATAGCGAGCTTACTCTATCTGACGAGCTGCGACGATCAGGAGATAGTTCTGACCTACTTGACAGATTTATTTGGGCATCCGGACTATTCTCATTCAAGTACTTTTCGAGCAATAAAAAGAATAGCATCGGATGGACTGGATTTTGAGACCCTGAAGGCGATGGTGGAGTTGCGAAGTATCTGGAGACAGCGAACAGACTGGTGGATCTGGAGACAGCGAACAGACTGGTGGAAAGGACGTTTTTGGAGGCGCAGAATCAGAAGGCTTTCTAACGGTGAGACGGCGTTTACATGGGTTGCTGCACACCGTGTGTGCTTAGTACGGAAAGACTTCCCCCCGGAGATGATGATCGGTGACGATTGGCTCAACGAATGGCTGAGACTGTCTCATGGGTCTCTTGGCTACCGAAGTTTTCCCTATTATATCGACGTGAAAATACAAAATCTTGATGCTGAACTTTTGGAATACGGGTTGAGTCTATGGCAGCAATGTGAGAAAGATATCGATGTGTTTGAACGGCATACTGCGGCCTGTTCAGTTGCGGAAGTCGGCATACAGTGGAGATAAGGAAAGAGGCGATGACAACAGACGTTTTAATTCCAGTCAAAGATTGTTGGGTCCAACGGCGCGGCAAGAAAGAATTATTGGGGCGAGTAGTGGACCGAGAAATAAGCTCCCGAAAGGTCCGAGTTACTTGGTGTACATCCAAACGCTCTTGGCAAGAGTGGTTGGATATTGGCGACTTGGAGTCAGGTTTTCAAGAGGGCTGGACTGTTCAGGATCTGCCGATTTCGGCGACACGTAAATCCTTGGGACAAGGAACTATCGTCGGCCAACTTAAGATAGGATCAAGCGATATGTGTCTCGTTAAACTCGATGACAGTGGACGTGTGGAACAGATACCCTACGAGAATCTACGTCGAATCAAGCCAGTGAGAATGCGTTACGAGCGTGCCGAAACGGGTGTCGAAGACTACGCCGAAAGATTCCGTCTTCGTCTTTTGGCACACGCGCTCGAAAACTGGAACCACCTGACTGGTTCGCTAGATCGCATGGATGTCGATCCGCTACCGCATCAGATTCAGCTCGTCCACCGGATTCTAAGTTCTGGAAACTACAACTGGTTAATTGCCGATGACGTCGGACTAGGCAAAACCATCGAGGTTGGATTACTTCTTGCAGCTCTTAAGCGCAAAGGGCAAGCACGTCGTGTGCTGGTAGTTTCGCCGGCTGGTCTAACTCGACAATGGCAAGACGAACTCAAGTATAAGTTTGACCAAACGTTCATTATATACGGACGTGATTTCAACGTTCACGATCATGAACACTGGAAACGCTACGACCATGTAATTGTCTCCATTGACCTCGCTAAACGGGAAAATCACATGGAAGTATTTCGGCAGGCCGGTGGATGGGACATCGTCGTATTCGATGAGGGCCACAAGCTCACCCGACATGCTAGTGGCGAACGGGCGGATCGCTATAAATTGGCAGAAATGCTGCGGCCGATGTCTGATGGTTTTTTTCTTTTAAGTGGTACCCCTCATCAAGGTTATGTGGATCGCTTCATATCGATCTTAGAGCTCGTACGGCCTGATATGAGTCGGCAGATACACACACTTAGATTCAATCCAGAAATCGTGAGCGACCTAATCCTGAGAAATCGCAAAAGCGAGGTTACTGACGCCGATGGTCAGTTCATTTTCAAAGGGCAAGATATACATCGGATTCCAGTGAAGTCATCAGGGGAAACGCTCAAATTCCAGAAGTTACTAGACGAGTATCTGCGACATGGTTATAGATCGGGAGAAGAGGGAGGAAGTACCGGTCGTGCTATCGGCTTCGTTATGACAACATACCGAAAACTCGCCTCATCTAGCATCGCAGCCATCGAACGCGCCCTCCAGTTGCGGCTAGAAAAATTATCTGGCGAATTGAATGAATACAAAGAGGACGGTCTAGAGAGGGAATTGACGCTAGACGACCTATCCGAGGGTGGAGACGATCAAGACGATCTTGTAACGAGCGTATCGAACACTGGGGCTAAGGAATTTTTCGCACACGAACGGGAGATGATCGAAGGCTTGCTTGAGGCAGCAAAGGTCGTGTATAAGAACGACGAAAAACTACAAATGTTTCTCAATGAAGTTGTCGCGCCGCTTGTTGAGAAAGGGGAGAATCTCTTGATCTTTACGGAATACCGAGGCACTCAAACCTACCTCAAGGAAGCACTTGAGGATCAGTTCCCCGAAGCGGGCGAAGTTGAGCTAATAAATGGCTCAATGGGATTGGACGAGAAACTGAAGTCTATTACCATGTTCAACGAGTCAGCGAAATTTATGGTTTCAACGGAAGCCGGTGGCGAAGGTATCAACCTACATGAATCGTGTCACGTGATGGTAAATTACGATTTGCCATGGAATCCATCCCGGCTGGTCCAGCGTATTGGCCGATTGTACCGCTATGGTCAAAAGAAAAAAGTTATTGTCTTCAATCTACACGCTCGAGACAGTTTTGATAACTCTGCGATTGATTTGATGCTTCAACGGATAACCAGCATAGTGCAGGATATGGCACCCATAGGCGAGGAGTACAATGAAAGACTCGATGCCGAAATTTTAGGCGAAATTCTAGAAAATATGGACCTAGCCTCAATTCTGAGATCGTCAACAGACATGAACATAGAGCGCACACAAGAAGAGATCAACAAAGCACTGAAAAGAGCTCAAGAGGCCAAAAAGTTACAGGATGAAGTTTTTACTCACGTTGCAGGTTACGATCCGAACGCTTTAGGAGGTACTATTGGTTTCACGATGAAACATGTCGATCTGTTCATTCGCAATATGTTGCCGATCGCTGATATTGACCTACAAACGACTCTATACGATGGCGACGTTTTGGAAATTCGGCTACCCGAAGATATACAAGGCAAGTTTCCTGAATTTGGTCGACGAACAGTGGTGAGAGTTACGACGAATCGACGGCTTGCACACCGGCTCGGGGGTGTAGTGTTGCTCGATTTTGAAACGAAGTTTTTTCAGCATTTGATCAAGTTGGCGAAATCACAAACATTTGGTGGTCTGTACGCCTCGGTCTTATCGCCTGTAGGAGAGCTGGGGATACTTGCCGCATTTAAGCTGCGTTGGCAAAACGACCAAGGGAAGGCATTGACTGAGGAGTTCGTCCCACTGTTTGCTACCGCTGGAGGGAAGGTTGCAGAGAATCCACCATTCCTTGCCGAGTGGCTAATGTCTCAAGTTACATCCGCGTCGGTGCCCAACTCTAATAGGGAGAGTCGCCGTGAGGCTTATAATGGTCTGATAAAGGCAGCCGATAGGATCCTTGATTCCAAATGTACGCGATTCAAGCATCCAAACGGCCGGGTCGATCTCGCAGCGGCAGATTGCGGGCCACGAGAGAGTAGGCTTGATTAGACTACATGGAATTGTGAATTGCATAGACCCTATTCGTGCCTCCAACCCTCTTAACGCCGGAGAACCAAGATCATGACTGCCGCGCCCGACTACACTTCCAAGGTCCCCTACTACACCTTCCCCGACGCGCTGGCCGAACAGGAGGAAGCTCTGGCGACCAACCCGCTGATGCAGCGCCTGCTCGCAGCGCGTCGCTCGTACGCCGGCGACCCACACCGCCCCATCTACCACTACATCAACCCAGAAGCTAATCTCAACGACCCCAACGGGCTTTGCTGCTGGCAGGGCCGCTACCATCTCTTCTACCAAGCCTATCCACCGGAGGATACCCGCCAGCATTGGGGCCACGCCGTAAGCGACGATCTCGTCCACTGGAGCGACCTGCCGTACTGCATTTATCCGAACCCGGAGCGCTGCTGCTTTTCAGGGGCCGCGCTGGTCGAGGAAGACCGCGTCATCGCCATGTACCACGGCACCGAGGTCGGCAACATGGTCGCCACTTCTTCGGACCCGCTATTGCTGAACTGGAAAAAGGTCGCCGACAAGGCCGTAATTCCCATCCAGCCCGACCAGCCCTACCGAGTTTTCGACCCCTGTATATGGAAGCAGGGCGACGCGTACTACTCGCTCTCGGCGGGCACCAAGCCCGAAGGCCCGGCTGGCAAGCCCGTCCGCGCCAACTTCCTCTTTAAGTCGAGTGATCTCGAACACTGGGAGTATCTCCACCCCTTCGTGGAGGACGACGGGTACACCTTAGTCGGCGACGACGGGGCCTGCCCCTATTTCTGGCCCATTGGCGACCGCCACATCCTCCTCTTCTTTAGCCATCGAAGCGGCGGCCAGTACCTGCTCGGCGACTACGACACCGCGCGCGACAAGTTCGTCGTGACCTACGGTGCCAAATTCAACTTCGGCGCGGCCGTGCCCTCGGGCGTCCACGCCCCTTCGGCCACTCCCGACGGCCAAGGCGGCGTCTTGACCATCTTCAACATGAACCCCGGCAAACCGACCAAGGGCTGGAACCAGATTATGACCTTGCCTCGTCGGCTGACCGTCGTTGGCGACGAGCTGGCCATGACGCCGGCTGGCGACCTTGAATCCCTGCGGCAGGGCCACCAGCGCGTCGGCAAAACCACCCTTCCCGCCAACGAAGAACTCGTCCTCGATGCGGTCCGGGGCAACGCCGTGGAAATCGTCGCTGAAATCGATCCCCAAGACGCGCCCATGGTCGAACTCAACGTCCTACGCGCTCCCGGCCGGGAGGAGTACACGCGCATTGCCTTCTTCAAAAACCGGGGTTTTAGCAACCGCGTCTTTGGCAGCGACCACCGCCAGAGCTTGATCTCGCTCGACACCTCGTATTCTTCTGTCGCACCCGACGTGCTCTCCCGCGCCCCAGAAACCGCCCCGGTCGTCCTCGCCCCAAGCGAGACGCTCAAGCTGCGGGTTTTCGTTGATAAAAGTGTCGTCGAAGTCTTTGCCAACGACCAGCAATGCGTGGCCGCACGGGTCTATCCCGACCGCGCCGACAGCGTCGGGGTCTCGCTGCGGGCGCAGGGCCAGAGCGCCGAGCTGCTCTCGCTCGACGCCTATCAGATGCAGGATATTTACGCGGAATAGCAAAGGAGCACGCCATGACCGAAGAAGAAAAATTCGCCTTTGATCTGGAGGGGTATCTGGTCGTCAAAGACGTCCTCAGCGCGCGGGAACTGGACGATCTCAACGCGCTGGTAGATCAGCACCTCGCCGGCTGGGACAATCATCCCCGCAACGACCTGAACAAGGTCAGCAACTGGGGCCAAGCCACCAAAGACCTGATCGACCACCCCAAAATCCTGCCCTACTTGGTCGAACTCATCGGCCCCAAGGTCCGAATTGATCACGACTACGCCATTGTCATGAATCGCGGCGACACCCGCGGCGGTCTCCACGGCGGCCCCAGCCAAGATACTGACCACTGGTTTAGCTACCGCGACGGCCAGATGCGCAATGGCCTGAGCGTGGTGACCTTTTTTCTCGCCGATGCCAATGTGGGCGACGGTGGCTTCGCCTGCGTACCGGGCAGCCACAAGACCAATTACCCCGGCAACCTGCCCCAAGATGTCAGGCTCTTCGAGCGCAGTGCTCACTACGTCGTCCAACCCACGGCCAAGGCCGGAGATGCCTTGTTCTTTACCGAGGCCCTCATCCACGGCACCATGCCGTGGCGTGCCGAGCACCAACGCCGCACCTTGCTCTATAAGTACAGCCCCGGCTACTCGACGTGGGCCAAGGAGTTTTACAACCTCGAAGAGTACGGCGAGCTGACCGAGCGACAAAAGCGCATCATGGCTACCCCCTCAATGCACGAACACCCCGAAATTGCTTAGACAAGGAGCACACCATGTCCAACCCATACTCGCTACGCGGAAAAAAGGCCTTCGTCACCGGCGGCAAGCGCCGCATTGGCCGCGGCATTGCCCTCGCTTTAGCCGAAGCCGGCTGCGACGTGGGGATCAACGACCTGCACGACGACGAGGACGCCGGCAAAACCTTGGGCTTGGTCCGCGCCATGGGCCGCGAGGCCGAGTTCTTTGCCGGCGATATTTCCGCTAGCGCCCAAGTCGAGGCGATGTTCGCGGCCTTTCTCGCCCGGTTTGGCCGCATTGACATCTTGGTCAACAACCCCTACGGAGGCACGGGCGAGCACTTCCTCAAACTCAGCGAGGAGAATTGGGACCAAAACCTCGACGTGGGCCTCAAGGGGTTTTTCCTCTGCTCGCAGCAGGCGGCGCGCGCCATGGTGGCGCAGGGCGACGGAGGAGCCATCGTCAGCACCTCCTCGGTACACGGGCGGCGGGCGTGGAAGAACGACACCGCCTACGGAGCCGCCAAAGCCGGCGTCTTGCGCCTGACCGAAAGCATGGCCGTTGACTTGGGCGAATACGGAATTCGCTGCAACGCCATCTTGCCCGGATACATGGACACCGATCGCGTCTTCAACGAACCGCCGCCGGCGCTGGGCATTCTCGATGAGCAGTACCATGATATAGTTCCCCTGCGTCGTCCGGGAACCCCTGAAGACATTGGCCGGGCCGTGGCCTTTCTCTGCTCGCCGGCCGCCGGCTGCATCACCGGGGCGTCCCTGCCGGTGGATGGGGGGCTTTTGGCCGCCTCGGCCGCCGAGTAGGGCACTCGACTGCGCTCGCCGGCCTAAACATGCCCAAATCGCCTTTCAGCATCAGGGGACTGCTAACCGGCGTAGCTCTCTCCCTAGGGGTTGGCCTGCTCGCCCCGTATGGGGTCGTGTTCAATTACTACTGGATCGGCTTCAACCCTTCTTCCCCGGGGGCCCTCTTTCTCTTTTTTGTCCTGACCTTTGCCGTCAATGGGTTCGTGGCCCTGATCCACCGCCATTCCGCCCTGTCCAAAGCCGATCTCGTCCTGATTTACTGCATGTTGATGATGGCGGTCACTGTGCCGACTTGGGGCCTGATGTTCTTCCTCATTGGCACCATCGTCTATCCCTTCTACTACGCCACCCCAGAAAACAATTACGCCGAGCTGTTCTACGACTTTATCCCCTCGTGGATTGCTCCGCAGGACTTTGAGGCCATCAAGAATTACTACGAGGGCCTGCCGCAGGGTGAGGCCATCCCGTGGGGCGTCTGGGCGGAGCCGATGGCCTACTGGCTGGCCTTGATCGCGGCCATGAGCTTCATGCTGATCTGCCTGAGTGCCCTCCTCCACCGCCAGTGGTCGGTCCACGAGCGGCTGACCTATCCGATGGTCCAGCTACCGCAGAACATGATTGAGAAGGACGCCAACGTGCGCGTGGCTTCTTTTTTTAAGGACCAGCGGATGTGGCTGGGGTTTGCCGTGCCGTTCATCCTGCTCAGTCTCAACGCCCTCAACCACTACTTCCCACTCGTGCCCGAATACCGCCCCAGTGGCCGTTTTTCCTTCTTCAACCATACCTTGCACCTGCCGATTGCGCTCAACTTGGCTTGGGTCGGCTTCTTCTACTTGGTCAATCTCGAGATCACCTTCAGCATCTGGTTCTTCTATGTCTTTTCCAAGGTGGAGGAAGGGGTCTTCAAGAACCTCGGCATCGCCAGCACCGAGCGCCTGAGCGCGTATGAGTACTCGCAGCCGGCCGACTTGACCCATCAAGCCACTGGCGCGGTCATTGTGTTGGTGCTATTTGGGCTGTGGACCGCCCGGCCCCACCTCAAAGAGGTCGCACGCAAACTCTGGAACCCGCACGGCGTCGATGACAGCGAGGAGTTGCTCAGCTATCGCACGGCCTTGCTCGGCTTTTTGGGCAGCCTGCTCTTCGTCGCCGTTTGGCTCTGGCGTTCGGGGGTGCCCATTGCGGTGCTCCCGATCTTGCTCGTCGTCAGCTTGATCTTCTTCATCTTGGTCGCGCGCGTAGTAGCCACCGGCGGCGTGGCCACCGCCCGCAGCCCCATTGTCCCGGCCTACTTCATCATTTCGGGCTTGGGCACCTCGGTCCTCGGGGCCAAGGGCTTGGTCGCCCTCAACTTCACCTTTATTTGGCAGGGCGAATCGCGCACCTCGCCGATGGTTGCCTGCGCCAACGGGCTCAAACTCGCCGAGTTGATCCCCGGCCCCAAGACGCGGCTGTTTTGGGGCCTGATGCTGGCGGTGGTGTGCAGTCTTATGGGCGCGGCCTACATGACCTTGCAACTGGCCTACACTCATGGAGCGATTAATCTGTCGCTGATCAATTGGGCCGGGGCCCACGGCTGGCCCTACCTCGGCCCGACCATCCTCAACATGCCCGAGGCCAACCTGCGCGGCTGGCTCTTCAAGGGAATCGGCGCGGCCGTGGAGGGCTTTCTGATGTGGGCGCAACACCGGTGGTTTTGGTGGCCGTTGCACCCGGTCGGCTTTGCCATTGCGGTGGGCTGGCTAACGAGCCAGATCTGGTTCTCGGCGCTGATCGCGTGGCTTTTGAAGTTGGTCATCGTCCGCTTTGGCGGCGTGCGCCTGTTTCAGAAGGCCAAGCCGTTCTTTCTGGGGTTGATTTTGGGCGAGGTTTCCGTCTCGGGGGTGTGGGGCGCGATCTATGCGCTGACCGCGGAAAAAGGGCGCTGGCTGACGAACATGTAGCGAATCAAGGCCCGTCCCCGGCCTTGGTAGCCGTCGCATTGCGCTTTCTATATATCGTACTAATAACTGACGTTACGCACCGTTCAGGCGTTGGTGCTCCTTGTGGGGTTTGTGCATCCCACTGTCAGTTGATGATTGAATCAATGGCGGCCCAAAAAAGGCGATGGTTAGAGGCCGGTCAAGTGGTAAACAGGAGTCTGGTCTGCTGAACAAAAAATTGTCCAAATGGACAAAAAGTTGTTCAAGCGGCTGAGCGGCGAAGCGTAAAAAAAAACTCCCTCCTACAATTCAAGGTTCATGTTTTTCAATCCTTTAGGGCATTCCTAAAGGATTTTTTTGTGTGCGCTCGGATAGCTGGCACGAAATATGCGTATATGCCAGCGAAGTTGAAGCCGATAGCGAAAAGGAGGCTGTTCTAGATGACGTCATTCATGGAGCAAAAACTTGACGAAGATTGCGCTGCGATCGGTGTACGCAATGCCGCATATCCCGTCCGGTTGCGCCCCAAGCTCGTCCGCCTGACCAGCGGCTGGCCGATGATGGTGTTGCCGTTGCCTGCTGGGCTGGCCGGGCGAGGAACCCGGCCGGTGATCCTGTACACGCCGGACGGCCCGCAGCAGCGTACGCTCAGTACGCCGATCATCCACAAGAGGAGCCCGCGCCGAGCGCAATCCTTTGTCTCCGTCAATTGTGGTGCGCTGCCCGTTGGGCTGATCGAAAGCGAACTGTTCGGCTACGAGAGGGGGGCCTTCACCAGCGCAGTGGCGCGGCGCGTCGGCCACTTTGAACGGGCGCACGGCGGCACATTGTTCCTCGATGAGATCGGCGACTTGCCGGTGGAAGCGCAACGGGCGTTGCTCCACATCATAGAGGAGGATCACCTGACCCGCATCGGCGGCACGGCGTCGGTCCCGATGGATGTGCGGATCATTACGGCGACCAACCGCGATCTGTACAAGGCCGTCCGGGAGAGGACGTTCCGAAAGGATCTGTACCATCGCTTGAAGGTGTTTCCGGTGGTGCTGCCACCGCTGCGGGAACGGCGGGAGGATATTCCGCTGTTGGCGGCGCATTTTGTGCGTCAGTATGCCCGCAAGTTTCAGCGGCCGGTGCTGGGGTTGAGCGACGAGGTGCTGGCGTACTTGGAGGGGCGTACTTGGCCGGGGAATGTGCGGGAGTTGGCACATTGGGTGGAGAGGATGGTGATCCTATGCGAGGGGACGTGCCTTGAACGGGCCGATGTGTTGGCGGCCGAAGAGATGGAGTTGGCGTTGTCGTCTTCGGCGTCTGCTTGGTCGGTTGCACCGAAGGCTGAGGACCAAGAGGAGCCGCCGCCGCTTGCTGAGGGCAACGACGAGAGGCAGCGCATTGTCGAGGCGCTGCGGAGGAAGAATTGGGTCGTCTCAGGGCCTCGGGGTGCGGCTCGCTTGTTGGGCATGGGTCATCAGAAGCTGCGCTATCGGATGCGCAAGTATGGGATACAGCGCCCGCAGCCGTCGTAGATGCTTGGATCGACAGATTGGGAAGGGGTCCCGATGAACAGAAGTTGTTCTACATGGGCAAAAGATAGGCCGCGCGTCAAGGCCGCAAAAAAAAAGACGGCCTCTGTTAATCCGTCCTATATTGAAGGTACGTATGTATTCCATCCCCCATGTAGCGGAGGTCGTGTTATGATCGGTGTACGCCATTCCTCCTCTCCTCTCCGGTTGCGTCCCAAGCTTGTGCGTTCGGTGTGCGGCTGTCTGGTGCTGTTGATGCTGTTGCCGGTTGGACTGGCCGGGCAAGAAACGCGACAGGTGACCCTGTACACGCCGGAGGGCTCGCAGCAGCGCCCGCTGAGTATGCCGATGGTGGTGGATGTGGAGTTACCCCGCCCGACGAAGGCCTCTATCTCGACGGTGACCGGCACGGGCACGGGCACGACACGGCTAACGGAGGTGGAGGTTGTGGTCCGTGACAGTGCTGGCGGGCAATCGACGATAAGCTATGCGGATGGAATGATTCGGGACCTAGCAGCGGATGCGTCGGGCAATGTGTGGGTGGGGACTTCAGCGGGTCTGAGTCGGTTCGACGGCTGGCAGTGGACGACCTTCACCGAGGCGGATGGCTTGGCGGACGACCATATCCACTCGGTGGCCGTGGATGGTCAGGGGCAGGTGTGGGCTGGGAGTTTGAATGGGCTTTCCCGCTTCGATGGCCAGCGATGGACCCGCTACCGGTTTGAGGAGCGATGGACCCGCGAGATCGCGATAGCACCGAATGGGGATATGTGGTGTACCGGCGGCAACGACTTCCTGCTGGCGCGTTTTGACGGGCAGGCTTGGTGGACCTACGACCCCGCCGATATGGGGATCATCGAAATCGAGGAGAGCGCCGATGACGTCCTCGTTACCCATATCGCGGTTGATCGATCCGGTACGCTCTGGGCGACGCTTGAGATCGGGAAGCGCAAAATCCGCTGGCTCACTTTCAATGGGACGCAGTGGACGTCATACCAGTTCGGAGAACCTGGGTGGTTGTATTCGCCCACCAGGATGATCTTCCCGGACAGGGAGGGGCGCGTCTTCTTGGAATGTGGGGGATTGTGTGTCAAGGACGGTTCGGCTTGGAAGATCTACTATAACGAGCTCGGGATATTCTGGAATGTTTTTGAGATGACGGAGGACGCCGCGGGCCGACTGTGGATAGTGGTAGGGAGCTATTTCGGCGTGCTGGAGGGGACCACTTGGACCGGGTTCTCTTGGGAGGAGTTCCGTGTCGCTCGTGCCCCGGTCATCGACAGCCGGGGGGATCTGTGGATCCCTTCATACGATGGCCTCTACCGGTGGTTCCGATCCGACCTGCCCACGGCCATTGAATCTTCGTCTATGCCCGGTGCGCCGCGTTCGTTCCACCTCGCGCAGAATTACCCCAACCCCTTCAATCACGCCACGCACATCGGCTTTACCCTCCAGCAGCCATCGGCGGTGACGCTGCAGGTGTTCAACACCCACGGCCAGTTAGTAGCTACCTTGGTGGAGGGTACCCGGCCAGCGGGAACCTATCAGACCGCTTGGGACGGACGCGATGCCCAGGGTCAAGCCGTCAGCAGTGGAGTGTATATCGTGCGGCTGGACGCCGGGGGGCAGCAGGCCACCCGCAAGATGCTACTGATGCAATAAAAGGCCGCCTCTGTTAAGCCATTCTGTAACTTAGGTAAACGTATATATCCCCATCCCTCTTCAACGGAGGTCGTGTTATGCTCGGTGTATGTAATTCCTCCTCTCCTATCGGGTTGCGTCCCAAGCTTGTGCGTTCGGTGCGCGGCTGTCTGGTGCTGTTGGTGCTTTTGTCTGTTGGACTGGCCGGGCAAGAAACGCGACAGGTGACCCTGTACACGCCGAAGGGCTCGCAGCAGCGCCTGCTGAGTATGCCGCTGGTGGTGGATGTGGGACTGCCCCGCCCGATGGAGGCACCTGTGATTGTCTCGGCGGTGGTCGGCACGGGCACGGGCACGCGGCTGACGGACGTGGAGGTCGTGGTCAGCGACAGTGCTGGCGGGCACGCGACGACCAGCTATGCAGATGGAGTGATTTCGGACTTGGCAGCGGATGCGTCGGGCAATGTGTGGGTGGGGACTTGGGCGGGTCTGAGTCGGTTCGATGGCCAGCAGTGGACGACCTTTACGCAGGCGGATGGCTTGGCGGCTAATCGGATCCACTCGCTGACGGTGGATGGTCAGGATCAGGTATGGGTCGGGACGGCTTGGCCGGCCCTCGCCCTCACCCGGTTCGACGACCAGCGCTGGACCCGCTACCGGTTTGAAGGACTATGGGGAAACGTGGTCGCGGTAGCACCGAATGGGGATGTGTGGTGTACCGGCTACGGAGACTTCCTGCTGGCGCGGTTTGATGGGCAGACTTGGTGGACCTACGACCACGCCGATATGGGGATCGTTGATAGCGAGCCTTGGTGGAGCTACGCCGTCAACCCTCTGTTCGATCCTGTATGGGGTACTTTCGATGACGGCTATATTAACAACATCGCAGTTGATCGATCTGGCACCCTCTGGGCGACGCTTGAATTTTGGAAACTCTTGGACTCCGGGAAGGGCACGGAAGTGAGGTGGTTCAGCCTGCTCTCTTTCAATGGGACGCAGTGGATGGTGTACGACCAACCCGTCTTCTTAATTTTGGAGGAACGCCAAGGCCGCGTCTGGATGAGTTGTGCGGGAGGACTGTGTGTCAAGGACGGTTCAGATTGGAAGCGCTACGACAAGGTCGGCACCGGCGACTACACACGCTGGCATGTTTATAGTATGACGGAGGACGCAGTAGGCCGACTGTGGATAAGGGAAGGGAACTATTTCGGTGTGCTGGAGGGGACCACTTGGACCGGGTTCCCATATGAGGAGTTCAGAGCCTTTAGGACCCCGGTCATCGACAGCCGGGGGGATCTGTGGATCGTGTCGCGGGATGGCCTCTACCGGTGGCACCAGTCCGACCTGCCCACGGCCATTGAATCTTCGTCTATGCCCGGTGCGCCGCGTTCGTTCCACCTCGCGCAGAATTACCCCAACCCCTTCAATCACGCCACGCACATCGGCTTTACCCTCCAGCAGTCGTCGTCGGTGACGCTGCAGGTGTTCAACACCCACGGCCAGTTAGTAGCTACCTTGGTGGAGGGTACCCGGCCAGCGGGAACCTATCAGACCGCTTGGGACGGACGCGATGCTCAAGGCCAAGCCGTCAGCAGTGGAGTGTATATCGTGCGGCTGGACGCCGGGGGGCAGCAGGCCTCCCGCAAGATGCTACTGATGCAATAAAAAGAGATGCCTATGAGATGAACAGAAAGTTTTTCAAGTGAATAAAAAGTTTTTCAAGTGAATAAAAAGTTTTTCAAGTGAATAAAAAGTTGTTCAACAGGGCGACTAACCACGGCTGATCTGCAAAGCGTAGAAATTCCCTCCTACATTTTTAAGTGTCATGTTTTTCAATTCTTTAGGGTAATCCTGAAGGATTTTTTTGTGCGCGGTCGGATAGTTGGCACGGAATGTGCATTAGTCGAAGCCGATGCGGAAAAGGAGGCCGCACTCAATCACGTCATTCGTTCCTCAGAAATCACTGCTCGCCCAGGACGGGCGCGATGCTCAGGGTCAAGACGTCAGCAGTGAGCTATGTATCGTGCGGCTGGACGCCGAGGGTCGGCAAGCCACCCGCACGATGCTACTCGTTCAATAAAGGAAGAAGACCATGATTCGTACTATCCCGACTTTTCGCATGCCTACCCCGCTGTTGGTGGGTGCCCTTTTGACTTTAGCAGCACTGGCTGGGCTACCCACGGATGCTTGGGCCGAATTTCGCATTGGGGTGTGGCAACCCGGCGGGCATGTCCGGGCGGATACCTCGTTTACCTCGGCTACGGTCGCCGATCTCGATGCCTTGGGGGTGGACCTACTGATCAATACGCCGAATGAAGCGGGAGACGACGCCACTCTCACGTTTCAGGCATTTGAAGAAAGCATCATGAGCCAGTGGAGCGGCACGGGGCCAAACGGTCCGAGAGGGTTCGTCGTCCAACACGCGCCGGAAGGCCACTCACGACGAGGATATCCTTGGAAGTTGGAGTGCTATGCGGGTTCGCTTTGTGATACTATGAGGAGTCCTGCGCTCCATAATCCTATGTGGCTAGACGAGAGAAATGATCTTGGTGAGACCGTCGATTCATTGGTGAACAAATGGAGCGCGTATGATGGGTTTTACGGCTACCGCATCGGCCATGAGGCTGACTACTGCGGCGGAATCTACGATTCGGCGACCTATGCCAACATGGCCACGGTGATCGACTCCATCCGGGCCGACGACACTACTCGCCGCATCGTGGCGATCGGCAATACCCAGTCCAGGGTGTGGGATAAGGGGGAGCAGACCGCGTTTCGCCAGAGTTTCTTTCGGCCCGCCACCGAGCCGGGACCGGCCAACATCTTCATGCAGGAGAGGTATATTCTAGGGGCGAGCGAGACTACTGAAGAACTCGTTCAAGGCGATTTCGACCTGCTAAGCACTGCCTTAGACACCATTGGCACCATGGTCGATAGTGCCCGGATCGAGGGCCGTAAAGCCGAGTGGCACTGCATCGTTCAAGTCGCTTACCAAAACGCGGGGCGGACCCAGACCCGCCCGAATACGACACTTGGGTTTCATCGGCATCCGACGTTGCCCGAACTCAAAGCGCAGGTCAACATGGCGCTGTGGTGCGGGGCCACGGGCGTGATCTATTTCGTTTACACCTCCTCCAATGGTTACGTCTGGAACTACGAATACGACGGCTTGGTGGACCTCGACAGGAACAGAAGGCAGCCGATCTGGAATGCGGTCAGAACAGTCAATGATACCCTTCGCACCCTCGGCGATGCCCTCAATCCGTTGACTTGGGATGCGGGCTTTCCCTCCGACCGCCTGTCGAATTCGACGTTGGTTGACGCGGTGCGGCTAAGTGCCAATCACGCGGCGGGTCGGCTGGAGTTCGGCGTGTTCCACGACGACGCGGCCGACTACGTGCTGGCCGTCAACCGCGACAGCCTCAGAACCGGGGGCTCCCAGACGATTGACCTGCGCTTCGATACTAGGCAGATGCAGTCCGACCGCCCCGAAAACGGGCGCTACGTCGTTAGGGAAATCGTCACTGGTGTTGAGGGTAACTATACGGCCGATGCCAGCAACCACATCTGGATCACGCAGCAGACCCTAGCTCCGGGCGATGCGCGGCTCTATCGGATTCTCGGCACTGTGGGCAGACCAAGGAACCTTGAAGTAGATACTCCCACCAGCAGTTCTGTCCTTGTCGAGTGGGATGCACCGGCTAACGCGACGGGGCTGGCTGGCTACAGGGTGGAGTGGCGCGCTGATGGTGCCACCAGTTGGAACAGCCAAGACATTCAAGCGGCAACCACCCAATACACGATCCCCCACCTCAGTAGTGCTACGACCTACAACTGGCGGGTGTCGAGTCGAGCCACCACCAACTACGCGCCATCCAATCCCGTCGATGGTGCCGACTTTACTACTGCAACAACTCCGCCCCCGGCGACGTTCAGCTTTGTACCACCTCGTAGTATGGAGAGCGCAACCGTTGGGCTGCAGTACAGCTTCAACCGCCCCAATGCCACAGGCGGCACCGGCACCGTCACCTACGCAACAACCAGCACCGGCAGCGGCCTGACGGCGGCCCGGACCGGCATCTCCGGTCAGCCCACAACCGCTGGGAGCTTCGACTTTACTTGGACGGCCACCGATGGAGCCAGGGCGACCGCTACGTTCACCCTGACCCTCACTGTGAGGTCGCAAAACAGTGCTCCATCTTTTGACGACGCCAGTGTATCCTACTCAGCACAAGCCGGTTCCACGGTCAACGAAACGTTGCCCGAAGCCGAAGGAGCCTCCAGCTATGAGACCTCCGGTACCGTGCCCGGCTACGTCACCGTGAATACCACAACCCGCGCCATCTCGATCCAACCCGAAAACACTCACGTCGGCGACGATAGCTTCACTTGGCGTGCCCGCAACACCCACGGCACGGACGACCTGACCGTCAATATTACCGTCACGGCGCTCCCAACCGTCTCAGCCCCCGGTCCCGTACGCAACCTGAGCGCATCCGGCGGCTCCGTCTCCGGCAGCATCGCCGTTTCTTGGGATGCTCCGAACACAGGAGGCACACCCACCCTCTACCGAGTGGAATACCGACAAGGCTCAGCCGCTTGGCAAGCGGGTGGGACGACCACACAAACCAGTCTATCTATCGGCAACTTAGTCGGCGGTGGAAACTATTCAATCCAGGTACGAGCGGAGAACAGGGGTGGGAATAGCAGTTGGCAGAGCACAACCGCCACAGCAACCAATGGCACCCAGACACAATACGCTTATCGGCTGAACAACTCTAGCTCCAACCCTCCCACGTTCACGGCGTCAGCCAGTACTTTCTATATATATTCGGTAGAAGATATGCGTACTAATAATTCGGAAATTTGCTCGGATTTTCTCGACCTATTATTAGGAACTGACGTTACGCACGGGTATGGGATGTTGTTCACGCCTGAAGGCGAGACAGCATGCCCATACCTAGGGGCCTATGCGTAAGCTCAGTTATTCTCCTAAGAAGCGGTCTTAAACCTCGCGTCGGGCCGCAGGGCTCCTTGGGGTGGAGGGCAAGTTGGCTGGTTGGCCGCGCAGAATCGACAGTCGAAATTGAGTTGTTGCGATTGAAGTAGGGATGCACGGACAAAAGTTCAGCATTGCAGCCGACAGCCGATCATTTGTGTCGCTATAGCGACAGGCGCATACAGGGCCGTAAAACAGGGGTTGCGTTGCTCGCATCTTTTGGACTTCCGGGTCGGTCTAGTCCCTAAAGGTGTCATCTATGTGTCGCGTCCGATACAGTCGAACCCCGCCTCGCCCCGTCCGCCCCCCTGTGCTGCCGCCTTGGCATGGATATTGCAAGGCCGTAGGAACAAACGTTGCGCGGTCGGCTCCCCGTGGACCGGCCCTGTGGTCTCCCCTGTCCAAGGCATGGCTTATGGCCGAATTTGATACCATCGCCAAGCACCTGATCCACACCTACCCCTACGACTTCGTCCGCTTCGCCCTGCAACGCGACGACCTCGAGGTGCTCGACATCATCGACACCGAGCAACCCACCGTCGAAACCCACCGCACCGACAGCCTCATCCGCGTGCGCCTCGGAGACGGCGAGGAGGCGTTGGTCCATCACGAATTTCAAACCACCGATAGCAGCCCGCCCATGCCCCGCCGCATGGCCGGCTATGTCGGGCGCGGCATCGAGCAGTACGGCCTGCCGTTCTGCTCCATCGTCATCTATCTGCGCCCAGCGGCGGGTCGGAGTGATCCGGGACATTACCTCCAAGAGCGGCACGGCTTCCGCGTGTTGGTGCAATACCAAGTGATTCGGCTGAGTGAACTAGACGGCCAACGCATGCTCGACGAGGGGCCTGCGGGCTTGCTGCCGTTTGCGCCGTTGATGCAGCGGCCGGCCGGGTTAGATGCGGAAGCGTGGTTGCGCCAGTGCGTTCAGGCGACCGAGGCGGCGGTGTTGGCCGATGCGGTTAAAGTTGACCTTTTGGGGGGCTTGGCTATCTTGAGTGGGTTGGAGTATGGGTCGGCCACCATTCGTAGTATTCTATCCGAGGAGGGTCTCATGGATGCGATTATGCGCGAGTCATCGTTTGCCCAATACATCATAGAGCAAGGCATGGAGCAAGGCATAGAGCAAGGCATAGAGCAAGGCATAGAGCAAGGCATAGAGCAAGGCATAGAGCAAGGCATAGAGCAAGGCATAGAGCAGGGCATAGAGCAAGGCATAGAGCAAGGCATAGAGCAAGGCATAGAGCAAGGCAAAAGAAAAAGTACGCTCGAAGCTATTGTCGAAGTCTTGGAGATTCGCTTTGGGCTGAGCACGGCGCATCCTCTAGCGGACCGCATAGCCGCTATCGACGATGTGCCGCACCTCAAGCAGTTGCATCGGGCAGCCATCCAGATGCCCACGCTCGAAGCCTTCAGGCACCTGTTAGACGCCGACGAGTAGGCCCACCGCGTAAGGTCAGTTAGGAACCTTGACCATTGGCTTTTACGTTGCGAAACCGCCTCAAAGGAGATTGACGATTGTGGCCGACCTTGCGATCCGCAAACTTCCCGAAGACCTTCAACAGATGGTTCGTGCGTCTAAGGGACAGCCAGTGCGTCTGGCCGATCCAAAAACGAATGTAGAATACGTTGTGTTGCCAGCAGAACTATTCGACCAGATGCAAGGCTTGCTCTACGAGGACAATTCGCTAACAGACGATGAAGCGCGAAACTTGCTTGTCAGAGCGGGGATACGCGCCGGATGGAACGACGCGGAGATGGACATTTATAATGAACTCGATCCGCGGAGAGGCCATGGAAATCCGACGAGGTGAGGTGGTCATTGTGGATTTTCCTTACAGTGATCAAACAGGTCACAAGGTGCGTCCAGCGCTTGTTGTGCAATCGGACGTATGGAATCAGCGGCTCGAAGACGCGATTCTCGCCCTCATCACTAGCAGTCGTCATCGGCGAGTCGGGGCTTCCACGCAGTATTTTATCAATATCTCGACAACTGAAGGTCAACACACAGGACTCCGACTTCATTCCGTTGTTCAATGTGAAAATCTAATCACCTATGATCGCTCGCTGATTCTTCGTGTGATAGGCCGTCTATCTGCTTCTGCCATGCAGCAGATAGATGCTTGTCTGAAGGCTGCGTTGAGCATTCCATAGTCCCGTCCCAACTAACTATGCACAGTGCGTAACGTCAGGTATTAAACTATTCCCATTAGAAAGCATCCCATGCTACTCGCCTTTGTCGGCCCCCCGGCCCTGTCGTCTCTTCGCCGCCGGTCGCTCCTAGCGCGCTGCCAGAATTGTGCGCCTGAGATTGAGGATCTGCGCGCCACGTACTTCTATGCCGTGCAATGTGCGCGTGTCCTAACCGATGACGAGTTGGCGCGGCTCATGCACATCCTCGGGGTGGATGCGGCCCTGCCGGCGCGGGCGCACAACGAGGTGGCCCTTGGCCCGCGGCCGGGCACGACGTCCCCGTGGTCGAGCAAGGCCACCGACATCCTCAAAAACTGCGGCCTCGAATTCGTGCGCCGCGTCGAGCGCGGTACGCTCTATGCCTTTGCCGCCGATACCTTGCCCAGCGCGGTCTTGCCGCTGCTCTACGACCGCATGACTGAGGCTCCGCTCGATTCCTTAGAGACCCTTTTTCGCCGCGTGGACCCCAAGCCACTAGTCCACATCCCGGTGCGGGCCGAAGGCCGGTGTGCGCTCGTGGCGGCCAACCGCGAGATGGGCTTGGCCCTCTCGGACGAGGAGATTGACTACGCGCTGCACGCCTTTGCCGGCCGCGATCCGACCGACGTGGAGCTGATGATGTTTGCGGTGGTCAACTCCGAGCACTGTCGGCACAAAATTTTCAATGCCGATTGGATCATCGATGGCCAGCGCGAGGCGCGCTCGCTCTTCGACATGATTCGCCACACACACGCCGCCCACCCCCAAGGCACGGTCAAGGCGTATTCCGACAACGCCGGCGTGATCGAAGGCTTTGCCGTACCGGTCTTAGGCGCGCGCCTAGACGAGGGGTTTCGCTATGGGTACCGCCAGCGGCAGACCCACGTCTTGATCAAGGTCGAGACCCACAACCATCCCACGGCCATCGCGCCCTATCCCGGAGCTTCTACTGGAGTCGGGGGGGAGATCCGCGACGAGGGGGCGGCCGGCACTGGTGGCTGGTCGCAGGCGGGCCTGTGCGCCTTTTTCACCTCGCATCTGCGCCTGCCCGGGTTTGCCCAGCCGTGGGAAAAAAAGCGCGCGGCCTTTCCAGACCGCTTGGCTACCCCGCTCGCGATTATGACCGAGGGGCCAATCGGCGGCGCGGCCTTTGGCAATGAATTCGGCCGGCCCAACATCTTGGGGATGTTCCGCACTCTGGAGGACGACAGCACCGGGGTGTGGCGCGGCTACCACAAGCCGATCATGGTTGCCGGCGGCGTCGGCCTCATCGACGCCGCACACGTGCAAAAGAAAACCCCGGCGGCGGGCGATTGCGTCATCCAGCTCGGGGGACCGGCCATGCTCATCGGCCTCGGCGGTGGCGCGGCCTCTAGCATGGACACGGGTGCCAACAGCGAAGACCTCGACTTTGCCTCGGTGCAGCGCGACAACCCCGAGATGCAGCGCCGCTGCCAAGAGCTAATCAGCCGCTGCATCTCGCTCGGTGCGGAAAACCCCATCGTCAGCATCCACGACGTGGGGGCCGGTGGCTTGTCCAACGCTTGCCCGGAGTTGGTGGCAGATGTGGGAGCGCGCTTTGACTTGCGGGCCATTCACAACGACGACCTCGGCATGAGTCCGATGCAGATTTGGAGCAACGAGGCGCAAGAGCGCTACGTGCTGGTGGTGGGCCGCGCCGATTTGGATCGCTTTGCCGAGATGGCCGCCCGCGAGCGCTGCCTGTTTGCGGTCATCGGCGAGGTCACTGGCGACGGCGTACTGTCGCTCGACGACGCCCTGCTCGGCGGCAAGCCCATTGACGGCCTCGACCTAGGGGTCATTTTGGGCAAGCCGCCCAAGATGCTGCGCCGTGCAACCCGCCGCCGGCCCGTGCCGCAGTCCCTCGCCTTAGAGCACCCCTCGGTAGCCGAGGCCGCCGAGCGCGTACTCCGCTTCCCGGCCGTAGCGGCCAAGACCTTCCTCATCGCCATTGCCGACCGCACAGTCACCGGCTTGGTGGCCCGCGATCAGATGGTTGGCCCCCATCAGGTGCCGGTCGCGGATCTGGCTCTGACCTGCCACTCCTTTCAGGGGTACACTGGGTCGGCCATGGCCATGGGCGAGCGCACGCCCCTCGCCTTGGTAGATGCGCCAGCGTCTGGGCGCGTGGCCATTGCCGAGGCCATCGCCAACATTGCCGCGGCGCACATCGGCCCGATCCACCGCATCAAGCTGTCGGGCAACTGGATGTGCGCCTGCGGCGAGGAGGGCGAAGACGCGGCCCTGTACGACGCAGTGCGCGCAGTGGGTTTGGAGTTTTGCCCGGCAATAGGGGTGTCGATCCCAGTGGGCAAAGACTCGCTATCCATGCGGGCCGTGTGGGAAGACGCCGCGGGCGCGGCGCACAAGGTGGTCGCGCCTTTGAGCTTGGTCGTTTCGGCTTTCGCGCCGGTGGCCGACGTGCGCCGCCACGCCACGCCCGACCTAAAGCGCGCCGGCCACACCCGACTGCTGCTCGTGGATTTGGGACGCGGACAAAACCGCCTCGGGGGCTCTTGCCTTGCCCAAGCGTACAACCAAATCGGCAGCGAGGCCCCGGACGTAAAGGCAGGCGATGTGCGCGGCTTGTACGAGGCCGTGCAGACCTTGCTCGACCAAGAGCTCGTGCTCGCGTACCACGACCGCTCCGACGGGGGCCTCTTCGCCGCGGTGGCCGAGATGGCGTTTGCCGGCCGCTGTGGCGTGGAGCTGGAGATTGCCGCGCTGGGCCGCGACCCGCTCGCCGCGCTCTTTTGCGAGGAAGTGGGCGCTGTGATCCAATATCGCGCCGAGGATGAGGAAGCCATGCATAAGGTCTTTCAGGACCGGGGCATGGCCGACTTGGTCCACATCGTGGGCCAGCCCGTTGACGACCTAGGCCTGCGCGTTTGCAGCGGCGATGATCCCGTCTATGCCGCCCCACTGCTCGACCTCCACGCGGCGTGGGCCGAGCTGACGTATCGGATGCAGGCCCACCGCGACGACCCGGACTGCGCCCGCGAAGAGTACGAGGCCCTTGCCGATGGCCAAGACCCGGGCCTGAGCTTCCACTTGGCGCACAAAGTCGCCCCGACAATAGGGGGAAAGGCGCGGCCCGGCGTGGCCGTGCTGCGCGAACAGGGCATCAATGGCCAAGTGGAAATGGCCGCGGCCTTTGACGCCGCAGCCTGCGAGGCGGTTGACGTGACCATGACCGATCTGTTAGAAGGTCGCGTCGAGTTGAGTTCGTTTCACGGGCTGGCTGCCTGCGGCGGCTTCAGCTACGGCGACGTACTGGGGGCCGGGGCCGGTTGGGCGCGTTCGATCCTCTTCCACGACTGCCTGCGCGAGCAATTCGCCGCCTTCTTCGAGCGGCCGGATACCTTTTCCTTGGGGGTGTGCAATGGCTGCCAGATGCTGGCGCACCTCAAGGAGCTGATTCCGGGCGCGGCCAATTGGCCGCGCTTTGGGCGCAACCGCTCCGAGCAGTTTGAGGCGCGGCTCGCCACCGTAGAGGTGCTGGAAAGCCGCTCGGTGCTCTTGCGCGGCATGGAAGGGTCGCGTTTGCCCATTGCGGTGGCGCACGGCGAAGGCCGCGTCCAATTTGGCGACGAGCGGGCACGAAAACGAGCGCGGACGCAAAATCAGCTTTGCCTGCGCTACGTGGATACCTACGGTCGCCCGGCCGAACGCTATCCGTCCAACCCCAATGGCTCGCCCGAAGGACTGACGGCCTTCACCAGCGCCGATGGCCGCGCCACCATTATGATGCCGCATCCCGAGCGCGTCTTCCGCAATGTGCAGCTATCTTGGCGTCCTGCCGAGTGGACCGGCGAAGAAGGCCCTTGGCTCAAGCTCTTTCAGAATGCGCGCGACTTTGCCGCTCAAAGCTAGGTTGACACCTTCTCTGCGTACACCAAACTATATCTTCAACGTATGTGTGAGAAGAGTCGCCTCCCCGACCTCCCGATCTATCTTTTCAGGGGGCTGGGAGTGCGGCCCGACAGTCGGCGTATAAGGGCGAGCCCCAATAGACTGAGGGCCGGGGCGTGGACAAACCCCGGCCCTCAGTCTCGTACCGCGAAAAGCCCTTCTCTACTTAATAAGGATAAGTGGCTTCGGCGTCCTAAGTCGCCGTCGCCGCGAAGGGGCATTTGAGGAAACCGATTTCTTATCGAATCAGGGCCATTTTTCCCACGACGACTTGGGTGGGTGTCCGCAAGCGGTACAAATACAGCCCAGACGCCACCGGTGCGCCGTGGTCGTCGCGGCTATCCCAGGCCACAGTATGCGATCCGGCTGGCAAGGATTCTGCGTTCAAGAGTACCCGCACCCGCTGCCCGGACAGATTGTAGATGCTCAGGGACACCGTCTCCGGGGTCGGCAACGCCAACCGCAGGGTGGTGCGGGGGTTAAAGGGGTTGGGCAGGGCTTGCACGGCGAGGCGGTGTGGCGGCTGGGTCGTCGTCGGCTTGCTCGCCGCGGCAACCACCACCGCATCGCTCACCGCCGAGGCCTGCCCGCCCCCAGCCCCATTGACCGCCCGCACTTGAAACCGATAGGCTTGCCCTAGCGTCAAGTCCTTCACCGTGGCGAACCACTCCCCCGAGGTGCTGACGCCCACATCCACGTCCTGCCAGCCGCCCTTCGTTTCGTCCCCCAACGCTGTCACGTCCCGATACCGCCACTTGGTGATGCTCTTGTGATGCGGCCCGGTCCACCGCAGCGTCACCTGCCCTGCGCCCGGTCCCGCCTCCGCCCTAAACCCCGTCGGGGTGCCGACCCCGGGCTGGATCCCGGCCGCATCCGGGACCAGCGCCGACCACGCACTCATCGCCGCGTCCATCCGCGAGCGCACCTGATACCGATATAGGCTATCCGGGGACAAGCCCGTGTGAATATATCGCCGCCGCGCGCCCTGTATCCGGCCGGCGATGTCCGTGGCCACCGACGTCCACGCCGTCGGCCAAGTCCCCCCATCAAAGGGTTTCCCCTGCACCTGCACATCGTAGCCGGTTACCGAGGCCACCGGGGTCCAGTCTACCCGGATCCGGGTCCACCCGGCCGTGGCCGTGGCCGTCGGCGGCTCGATCACCGCTGCCTGAGTGGTCACTGAAAAGTCCGCGCTCACACCGCCGATGGTGACCGTGGCGGTGGTTTTCGTGCTGAAAGAGGCACTGGCGGTGACCGTGACGGCGACCGTTTGCCCGTTGGCGACCGTCGCGCCGGTGAAGGCGCTGCCGTCCACCACCAACGTGCCGCCGCTGCTGACCGAGATGGACGCGGCGGTGTTGAGGCCGCTGACGGTGATGGCATCGCTGGTGACCGCCGCCCCCGGCTCCACCTCGGTTTGCGCCGTGAAAGCAAACGCATCCGGCGTGGTGTCCGCCGGCTGGGTGGTCACCGAAAAGGTCCCCTGTACGCCGCCGATGGTGACCGTGGCGGTGGTTTTCGTGTTGAAAGAGGTACTGGCGGGGACCGTGACGGCAACCTTTTGCCCGTTGGCGACCGTCGCGCCGGTGAAGGCGCTGCCGTCCACCACCAAGGAGCCACCGCTGCTGACCGAGATGGACGCGGCGGCTTCAATGCCGCTGACGGTGATCGCATCGCTGGTGACCGCCGCCCCCGGCGACACCCCGGTTTGCGCCGTAAACGTGAACGCATCCGGCGTGGTGTCCGCGGTCCGGGTGGTCACTGAAAAGTCCGCGCTCACACCGCCGATGGTGACCGTGGCGGTGGTTTTCGTGTTGAAAGAGGTACTGGCGGGGACCGTGACGGCAACCTTTTGCCCGTTGGTGATCGTCGCGCCGGTGAAGGCGCTGCCGTCCACCACCAAGGAGCCACCGCTGCTGACCGTGATGGACGCGGCGGCTTCAATGCCGCTGACGGTGATCGCATCGCTGGTGACCGCCGTGCCCGGCTCCACCCCGGTCTTGGCCGTGAAAGCAAACGCATCCGGCGTGGTGTCCGCGGTCCGGGTGGTCACTGAAAAGTCCGCGCTCACACCGCCGATGGTGACCGTGGCGGTGGTTTTCGTGTTGAAAGAGGTACTGGCGGGGACCGTGACGGCGACCTTCTTCCCGTTGGTGATCGTCGCGCCGGTGAAGGCGCTGCCGTCCACCACCAAAGAGCCGCCGCTGCTGACCGAGATGGACGCGGCGGCTTCAATGCCGCTGACGGTGATCGCATCGCTGGTGACCGCCGTGCCCGGCTCCACCTCGGTTTGCGCCGTGAAAGCGAACGCATCCGGCGTGGTGTCCGCGGCCTCGATGGTGATGGTGACCGTATCGGTGCCGCTCAAGCGGCCATCGCTGACCGTCAACGTGAACGTCAGCGTCGTGTTGGCGGTTATATCCGGCGCGGTGAACGAGGGGGTTTTGGTGGTCGAGCCGGTCAAAGTCACAGAGGGGCTGCCCCCCGTTTGACGCCATGCGTAGGTCACGGCCTGCCCCTCCGGGTCGGTGCCGCTGCCGCTGAGCGTGACCGTGTCGCCTTCGTCCACCGTCTGCTTGTCGCCAGCGGCAGCGGTGGGAACGCCGTCCACCGCGATGGTGAAGGTCAGTTCCGTGCGGTCGTTGTCGCTATCAGTGGCTGTCCACGTGTAGGTGGTCGCGGCTTGGTGCCCGCTCGGCGTACCGGTGACTTGGTGGGTGGTTGTGTTCCGGGTCACGCCAGCGGGCAGGGCCGGCGACAGGCCGTAGGTCACTGCGCCGTCGCCGCCGGTGGCCGTGGGCAGGGTGAACGCGGTAATCGCCTGGTGCTGCGTCCACGTCTGGTCGGGAATGGTCTGTTGGCCGAAGGTCGGCATCTGGTCTGCGGCCGTGGTCACGGCAAAGTCCGCGCTCACGCCGCCGATGGTGACCGTAGCGGTGGTTTTCGTGTTGAAAGAGGTACTGGCGGTGACCGTGACGGCGACCGTTTGCCCGTTGGCGACCGTCGCGCCACTGAAGGTGCTGCCGTCCACCATCAAGGAGCCGCCGCTGCTGACGGTGATGGACGCGGCGGCTTCAATGCCGCTGACAGTGATGGCATCGCTGGTGACCGCCGTGCCCGGCTCCACCTCGGTTTGCGCCGTGAAAGCGAACGCATCCGGCGTGGTGTCCGCGGCTTCGATGGTGATGGTGACCGTATCGGTGCCGCTCAAGTCCCCGTCGCTGACCGTCAACGTGAACGTCAGCGTCGTGTTGGCGGTTATATCCGGCGCGGTGAACGAGGGGGTTTTGGTGGTCGAGCCGGTCAAGCTCACAGAGGGGCTGCCCCCCGTTTGACGCCATGCGTAGGTCACGGACTCCCCCTCCGGGTCGGTGCCGCTGCCGCTGAGCGTGACCGCGTCGCCTTCGTCCACCGTCTGCTTGTCGCCAGCGGCAGCGGTGGGCGCGTCGTTGTCGGCTTCGATGGTGATGGTGACCGTATCGGTGCCACTCAAGCGGCCGTCGCTGACCGTCAACTCGAAGGCCAAGTCCTCGTTCGCCCCTAAGTTCGGCGCGGTGAAGGTGGGCGCGACCACGCTGGTTGAACTCAGCGAGACCGTGGTGCCGCTGGTCTGACGCCATGCGTAGGTCACGGACTCCCCCTCCGGGTCGGTGCCGCTGCCGCTGAGCGTGACCGCGTCGCCTTCGTCCACCGTCTGATTATCGCCAGCCTCGGCGGTGGGAACGCCGTCCACCGCGATGGTGAAGGTCAGTTCCGTGCGGTCGTTGTCGCTATCAGTGGCTGTCCATGTGTAGGTGGTCGCGGCTTGGTGCCCGCTCGGCGTACCGGTGACTTGGTGGGTGGTCGTGTTCCGGGTCACGCCAGCGGGCAGGGCCGGCGCTAGGCCGTAGGTCCGGGCGCCATCGCCGCCGGTGGCCGTGGGCAGGGTGAACGCGGTAATCGCTTGGTGCTGCGTCCACGTCTGGTCGGGAATGGTCTGTTGGCCGAAGGTCGGTATCTGGTCTGCGGCCGTGGTCACGGCAAAGTCCGCGCTCACGCCGCCGATAGTGACCGTAGCGGTGGTTTTCGTGTTGAAAGAGGTACTGGCGGTGACCGTGACGGCGACCGTTTGCCCGTTGGCGACCGTCGCGCCACTGAAGGTGCTGCCGTCCACCATCAAGGAGCCGCCGCTGCTGACGGTGATGGACGCGGCGGCTTCAATGCCGCTGACGGTGATCGCATCGCTGGTGACCGCCGTGCCCGGCACCACCCCGGTCTTGGCCGTGAAAGTAAACGCATCCGGCGTGGTGTCCGCGGCTTCGATGGTGATGGTGACCGTATCGGTGCCGCTCAAGTCCCCGTCGCTGACCGTCAACGTGAACGTCAGCGTCGTGTTGGCGGTTATATCCGGCGCGGTGAACGAGGGGGTTTTGGTGGTCGAGCCGGTCAAGCTCACAGAGGGGCTGCCCCCCGTTTGACGCCATGCGTAGGTCACGGACTCCCCCTCCGGGTCGGTGCCGCTGCCGCTGAGCGTGACCGCGTCGCCTTCGTCCACCGTCTGCTTGTCGCCAGCGGCAGCGGTGGGCGCGTCGTTGTCGGCTTCGATGGTGATGGTGACCGTATCGGTGCCGCTCAAGCGGCCATCGCTGACCGTCAACTCGAAGACTAAGTCCTCGTTCGCCCCTAAGTTCGGCGCGGTGAAGGTGGGCGCGACCACGCTGGTTGAACTCAGCGAGACCGTGGTGCCGCTGGTCTGACGCCATGCGTAGGTCACGGACTCCCCCTCCGGGTCGGTGCCGCTGCCGCTGAGCGTGACCGCGTCGCCTTCGTCCACCGTCTGATTATCGCCAGCCTCGGCGGTGGGAACGCCGTCCACCGCGATGGTGAAGGTCAGTTCCGTGCGGTCGTTGTCGCTATCAGTGGCTGTCCACGTGTAGGTGGTCGCGGCTTGGTGCCCGCTCGGCGTACCGGTGACTTGGTGGGTGGTCGTGTTCCGGGTCACGCCAGCGGGCAGGGCCGGCGACAGGCCGTAGGTCCGGGCGCCATCGCCGCCGGTGGCCGTGGGCAGGGTGAACGCGGTAATCGCCTGGTGCTGCGTCCACGTCTGGTCGGGAATGGTCTGTTGGCCGAAGGTCGGCATCTGGTCTGCGGCCGTGGTTACGGCAAAGTCCGCGCTCACGCCGCCGATGGTGACCGTGGCGGTGGTTTTCGTGCTGAAAGAGGTACTGGCGGTGACCGTGACGGCAACCTTTTGCCCGTTGGCGACCGTCGCGCCACTGAAGTCGCTGCCGTCCACCACCAACGTGCCGCCGCTGCTGACCGAGATGGACGCGGCGGTGTTGAGGCCGCTGACGGTGATGGCATCGCTGGTGACCGCCGTGCCCGGCGACACCCCGGTCTTGGCCGTAAACGTGAACGCATCTGGCGTGGTGTCCGCGGCCTCGATGGTGATGGTGACCGTATCGGTGCCGCTCAAGTCCCCGTCGCTGACCGTCAACGTGAACGTCAGTGCCGTGTTGGCGGCTACATCCGGCGCGGTGAACGAGGGGGTTTTGGTGGTTGAGCCGGTCAAGCTCACAGAGGGGCTGCCCGCCGTTTGACGCCATGCGTAGGTCACGGACTCCCCCTCCGGGTCGGTGCCGCTGCCGCTGAGCGTGACCGCGTCGCCTTCGTCCACCGTCTGCTTGTCGCCAGCCTCGGCGGTGGGCGCGTCGTTGTCGGCCTCGATGGTGATGGTGACCGTATCGGTGCCACTCAAGTCCCCGTCGCTGACCGTCAACTCGAAGACCAAGTCCTCGTTCGCCCCTAAGTTCGGCGCAGTGAAGGTGGGCGCGACTACGCCGGTCGAACTCAGCGTGACATCGGTGCCGCTGAGCTGACGCCACGCGTAGGTCAGGCGCTTCCGCTGAGGGTGAGTGCCGCTGCCGCTGAGGACGACCAAGGTTCCTTCGTCCACCGTCTGCTTGGGGCCGGCTTCGGCGGTGGGGGCGGTAACTCGAAGACCAAGTCCTCGTTCGCCCCTAAGTTCGGCGCGGTGAAGGTGGGTGCGGCCACGCCGGTCGAACTCAACGTGACCGTGGCACCGCTGGTCTGACGCCAACCATAGGTCAGAGGCTGCCGCTGAGGGTGAGTGCCGCTGCCGCTGAGGGTGACCAAGGTTCCTTCGTCCACCGTCTGCTTGGGGCCGGCTTCGGCGGTGGGGGCGGTGTTGTCGCCTTGGACGGTGATGGTGACCGTATCGCTGCCGCTCAAGTCCCCGTCGCTGACCGTCAACGTGAACGTCAGCGCCGTGTTGACGTTCGGGGCGGTGAACGAGGCGGTTTTCGTGGTCGAGCCGGTCAAGGACACAGAGGGGCTGCCCGCCGTTTGGCTCCACGAGTAGGTCACGGGCTCCCCCTCCGGGTCGGTGCCGCCGCCGCTGAGGGTGACCGCGGCTTCTCCGGCCGCCGTCTTATTGTCGCCAGCCTCGGCGGTGGGCGCGTCGTTGTCGGCTCGGATGGTGATGGTGACCGTATCGGTACCGCTCAAGCGGCCGTCGCTGACCGTCAACTCGAAGACCAAGTCCTCGTTCGCCCCTAAGTTCGGCGCAGTGAAGGTGGGCGCGGCCACGCCGGTCGAACTCAGCGTGACCGTGGCACCGCTGGTCTGGCTCCACGAGTAGGTCAGGTCGTCGTCCTCCGGGTCGGTGCCGCTGCCGCTGAGCGTGACCGTGTCGCCTTCGTCCACCGTCTGATTGTTCCCAGCCTCGGCGGTGGGCGCGTTGTTGTCGGCTACAGTGATGGTGACCGTATCGGTACCGCTCAAGCGGCCGTCGCTGACCGTCAACTCGAAGACCAAGTCCTCGTTCGCCCCTAAGTTCGGCGCGGTGAAGGTGGGTGCGGCCACGCCGGTCGAACTCAGCGCGACCGTGGCACCGCTGGTCTGGCTCCACGAGTAGGTCAGGTCGTCGTCCTCCGGGTCGGTGCCGCTGCCGCTGAGCGTGACCGTGTCGCCTTCGTCCACCGTCTGATTGTTCCCAGCCTCGGCGGTGGGCGCGTCGTTGTCGGCTCGGATGGTGATGGCGACCCAAGTGCTGCCGCTCAAGGTGCCGTCGCTGACCGTCAACGTGAACCTCAGCGTCGTGTTGGAGCTCAGGTTCGGGGCGGTGAACGAGGCGGTTTGCGTGGTCGAGCCGGTCAAGGACACAGAGGGGCTGCCCCCCGTTTGGCTCCACGAGTAGGTCACGGGCTCCCCCTCCGGGTCGGTGCCGCTGCCGCTGAGCGTGACCACGTCTCCTTCGTTCACCGTCTGCCTAAGGCCGGGGTTGGCTCTGGGAACGCCGTGGGTGGTCGCCACATCAAACACCGCTCTCACGCCGCCGATGATGACAACGGCGGTGGTGGCCTTGTTTAACTCACTGCTGGAGATGACCTTGACGGCGACGGTCTGCCCGTTGGTGACCGTCGTGCCGGTGAAGTCGCTGCCGTCCACTACCAACGTGCCGCCGCTGACCGAGATGGGCGCGGGGGCGTTGATGCCGCTGACCGTAATGGCATTGCTGGTGATCGTCGCGTTTCGCTGCACCTGCGCTTGACCCGTAAAAGTAAACGCATCCGGCGTGGTGTCTATTGGCAAGCTCACCGAGAAATCCGCATGCACGCCGCCGATGGTGACCCGGGCGGTGGTGGTCCTGTTTGACCCACTACTAACGGTGACCTTGACGGCGACGGTCTGCCCGTTGGCGACCGTCGTGCCGGTGAAGTCGCTGCCGTTCACCATCAAGGAGCCGCCGCTGACCGAGATGGACGCGAGGGCGTTGATGCCGCTGACCGTAATGGCATTGCTGGTGACCGCCGTGCCCGGCGACACCCCGGTTTTGGCCGTGAAAGTAAACGCATCCGGCGTGGTGTCCAGCGACTCTATCCTACTTACGAAGTCGGCCTTGGTAGTAATGTGAAACGTGCGGCCTTGATCGTCCGAGTGAGCTAATACCCGATATTTATCCCAGTTACCGCCAGCGGCTCTGCAATTTGCCGACCAATTCACATAGACCCGTTCGTTAGTACCCGGCTCAGGCCGATCCTTATGCTGGCTGTGGTAGTAAACTCGATAAAAATTCCCACAATTTTGGTCCGCAAAAAGGGTCCCATTATTATTAGCGAAACCTGTCGTTGTACTACCGGCCTGAAAGAATAATTGATATTGGCTGCTGGAGGATGCCCGAAGAGCTGAAAACATGTTATTGAGGTTGTCAATCACGAGCGATGAATAGGTTCTCCCGGAACCGATATTGGCCGTACTTCCCCAAGAAGTAATATCCATAGGATGCGAAGATTTCCTATATGCGAACGGCCCTCCATGCGCTCCGCCTTGCACGTGTATGTACCCATCGTTATCAATAGCTATTACCGGCGTAGAGTGTCCATCCCCAAAGTCCGGGTGGCTAATAAATAACTGCTGACGTGCGCTCAGGGTGTCTCCTACTCCTGATGCGTGATTTTTCCTATGGAACGCCTTTACATAAACGGTATTATTTGCATAGGGGAGGGCACCCTCATGCTTCATGTACACCATAAAACTCGTATCGCCTCTGGTCACCGCGAAGCTTTGGCCACCGGAGTGGTTTGTTACATATCCCAATTTATTATCTACATAAATAGCCTCGTTGAGTGTCCTTCCCACTAGAGCGCCGCTCGCATCTCTACGCAAAGGTAGCACATAGAAGTTATACCAATATACTTGGGACCAACTGTGCTTTGCGGTGTAAGGATTGGGCGGGTTGGCCTGTCCTTCAATATAGCCAACTAAAGGAGGATAGTTTGCAAAATCGTTTGCACTCATTCTCGACTCTAGCAACGGGAGCTTACCGGGAAACTCAAGGATTTCAAAATCGCCGTTAAAGCTACTACTTGCCACATTCTGTGCATAAATCAAGATATGTTTTCTTTCATCCGTACTACTACCTGCAGGGCGGAAAGCCACCCACCTCATCACCGCGTAAAGATCGTCGTGATTATCAATTATCATCTGTGATTGTTTATCTTCGATAGGCAGCGTTGGCGATAGGGGACCTAAGACCTCCTCAAGTTCATCTTTGAATGAAAAGGAGGTCCACTCGCCGTTGCGTAGTGTAGTAATGGAGAATCGGTTATCCGCAGGCTCAGTGCCATACCTTGCATAACTCAATAAGTAAGGTCTGTTACGCCCATCAAAGGCAAGCGCGGTAGCCGGCCTATAATCCACCCCACTATGAAACGCTTCAGTATTACCCGTTTGTGCATGATAAAAAATGCCCGTAGTAGTTATAGAGCGGTTCACCTTGTGCAGCGCTGCGTTGGCGATTTGGTTGCGGGGAAGGGCGTACTCCGAGTTCGGCAATCGCTCAGTCGGCCGAACGTCATTTGCGGTGCTGATAAGAGAAGAACCAGACGAAAATATACCCGTTACGCTGATGCCATCGGTGTCACTGTCCGACGCCAGCACTGTGTAGGAGTACACCAGTTGTGTAGTTCCATCCCCCGAGGCGTACTCGAATCTGCGTGTGTTGGTCCCGATGACGACATTGAGGCGGGTTGAAGTGAAGAAAAAATAGGGACCTCCGCGCGCCCTCTTATCGAAGGTCACGGTCACCTCAATAATCTCGCCGGTGAGGTAGTTGTCTCCGTTCGCCGGCCTTGAGGTAACGGCCACATCGGTTACTTGCAGGGCCTCAGCCGGCAGCGGAGCGAGCAACAGGAGCACCGCGGCGAGAAGGGCGAATGCGCCAAGGTTGTGTTGGGGTTGTGTCTGCATAGGAGCCTCCTCTAGGCACACGACAGTAAAATGTTTCATATTGTCGGGCGATTTTAGGTTGGTCTCATGCTTGGCATATTAATTGCCTTCTGCCATGCGGTCAAGGTCAAATCCAGCAGGACGAGACAACGAGGGGTAAGGGGTGCCCTACAAACCGATAATCCTTGACGCCTGCTCTGTCCACGGGCAAACTATATCCCCATGTATCTTCCACATCAGCCCAACCCCGGAGCATCCATGACCAAGCCCATCCGCTGGGGCATCCTCGGCCCGGGCAGCATCGCCCACAAATTCGCCGTTGGCCTCCAAGCCATTCCCGAAGGAGAGCTGGTCGCCGTTGGCTCGCGCGACCAGCAGCGCGCCGACGCCTTTGCCGACCAGTACGGAGCCCCCAACCGCCACGCCTCGTACGAGGCCCTCAGCGCCGATCCCGATGTCGATGCGGTGTACGTGGCCACGCCCCATCCCTTCCACAAAGACAATTCGATTCTCTGCCTCGAAGCCGGCAAGGCCGTGCTCTGCGAGAAGCCCTTTACTATCAACGCGGCCGAGGCCACAGCCGTCGTCGCCTGTGCCCGCGCCAACCGCGTCTTTCTGATGGAGGCCATCTGGACCCGCTATCTGCCCATTATGGTCCAAGTGCGCCAGTGGCTCGACGCCGGGGCCATCGGCGAGCCGCTCATGGTCAGCGCCGACTTTGGTTTTCGCGCCGGCGTCAACCCCGCAGGCCGGCTCTTCAACCCCGCTTTGGGCGGCGGTGCCCTGCTCGACATCGGCATCTATGTCGTCTCTTTCG
This sequence comes from uncultured Latescibacterota bacterium, assembly GCA_958295495.1. Taxonomy (GTDB): domain Bacteria; phylum Latescibacterota; class UBA2968; order UBA8231; family UBA8231. Next base: position 1,569,769 of record OY282352.1, on the reverse strand, counting down.
CAGCGATGGTTCTCGGATCGCAACCAGCCCAGATCGCCGCGGCCGCGCACCTTGGCGAAACCGGCGTTGACGAGCAAACCGGCATTGCGCTCCGCTATAGCGGCGGTGCCATCGCCAACCTCTCCTGTGCCATCCGCGCCACGACCCCGCACGAGGCCCGCATCGTCGGCAGCGAGGGGACGATTGCCATTGACCCGTCGTGGTGGAAAGGCGAAAGCGCCACGCTCAAAGCCGGGGACCGCAAAGAGCGCGTCGAGTTGCCCTTGGAGGGCAATGGCTACAACTACGAGGCGCGAGAAGTCGCCCGCTGCCTCGGCAAAGGTTTGACTGAGAGCGCGGTCATGTCGCTCGACGAAACCGTGGCACTGATGCGGATCCTCGACGAAATCCGCGCCCAGATCGGCCTAAAATATCCAATGGAATAGAAAGGAATGTACTCGTGCAATACGGCAGCGTACAAGGCATCGAAAAGAAGATCTCGCGCTTGGTCCAAGGCTGCATCATGCTCACCCGCAGCCGGAAGGAAGAAGGCTTTGCCCTGCTCGACGCCGCTTGGCAAGCCGGCATCACGGCCTACGATTCGGCCCACGGCTACGGCGGCGGGGAAGTGGATCGCATGCTCGGGTTGTGGATGGAGGAAAGGGGCAATCGCGATGAAATCGTCATCATCGGCAAGGGCGCCCATCTCAACCAAGACCGCAATCGCGTCACTCCGTACGACATCGCCTCGGACATGGCCGACTCATTAGTGCGCCTGCGCTCCGACTATATCGACCTCTACCTTTTGCACCGCGACGACCTCGCGGTCCCGGTTGGCCCCATCGTCGAGGCGCTCAACGAGCATCACGCGGCCGGCCGCATCCACGCCTTCGGCGGCTCAAATTGGACGCCGGAACGCTTAGCCGAGGCCAATGAATACGCGGACCAACGCGGACTCGTGCCTTTTGCGGCCTCCAGCCCGAACTTCAGCTTGGCGGATCAAATCGCCGAGCCGTGGAAGGATTGCCTGTCGATTGCTGGTCCGGGTCAAGCCGCCGCCCGCGCGTGGTACGCGGAGCACGACATGCCGCTCTTTACTTGGTCGAGCGTGGCCCGCGGCTTCTTCTCGGGCAAAATTACCCGCGCCAACGCCGAGCAAGTGCGCGACCAATTCGACGGCTCGATGGTCAAGTCCTACTACTGCGAAGACAACTTCAAGCGGCTCGACCGCGCGTGGGCACTGGCTGAAGAAAAGGGGCTGTCAGTGCCGCAGATCGCCTTGTCGTACGCGTTCAGCTACCCGCTCAACATCTACGCCTTGGTCGGCAGCATGAGCGGCGATGAGATCGCGGCCAACGAACAGGCCCTCGACAATTTGCTCACCGAGGCGGAGATGGCGTGGCTGGATTTGTGCAGCGAGGAGCGTTAGATGGCTAAGCGTCCCAACATCGTCGTCCTGATGTCCGACCAGCAGCGGCTCGATACGGTGAGCTGCTACGGGCTTAACGAGGTCTGCCAGACGCCTCATATCGACGCCTTGGCCGCGCGCGGCGTCCGCTTTGACGCGGCCTTCACCCCGACCGCGATCTGCTCGCCGGCCCGCGCCTCCTTTTACACGGGCCTCTACCCGCACAAGCACGGGGTCACGGCCAACGGCCTGTGCCTGCGCGAGGGCGTGCGCGGGTTAAATCACTATCTGGCCGAGGTCGGCTATCGCTGCGGCTACGCCGGCAAGTGGCACGTAGATGAGCAGACCGGCCCGACGGGCTACGGGTTTGCCGGCCAAGACTTCATGGGCTACGCCTTTCCGGGGGCCGACCTGCTCCCCGGCCTACAATTCGGGGCCAAGCCGAGGGGGCACAACCCGTATGCCGATTATCTCAAAGCGCGTGGCTTCGACCCGCCGCCGCCGGTCTCGCACCGCTATGTGGGGACCAATCCCTCCAATCAGGCTCAGGAGATGTTCGCATTGCACGAGGGGCCGGTCGAGTCGTGCATTGAGTACTTCGTCGCCGAGGAAGCCATTCGCGTCCTCGACGAAGTGGCCGATGGCGACGCGCCCTTCTTTTTGTGGGCCAATTTTTGGGGGCCGCACAGCCCCTCGCTAGTGCCGGAGCCGTACTTTTCCATGTACGATCCAAAGGCCATTCCCGAACACCCCGGGTACGCCGAGACCTTTGAGAAAAAGCCCTATCGCCAACAACTGATCGAACGGCTGTGGGGGTTGGGCGACTACGGCTGGGCAGGCTTTCAGGAAATTGCCGCCCGCTACTTTGGGCACTGCACGCTGATTGACGACATGGTGGGTCGCGTGGTGGCTCACTTGGAACAATTGGGCCTCCTCGACGACACCATTATCGTCTATACCGCCGATCACGGCGACTGCCTCGGCGCGCACAAGCTGATCGAGAAGGGCGAGTTCATGTACGACGAGATCTACCGCATCCCGCTCGTGGTGGCCCACCCCGCCTGTCAGGCCCCCGGCACGGCCTGTGACGAGTTCGTCTATTTGCAGGAAATCATGCTCTCGTCGCTCGACGCCGCCGGTGTCGAAGTTCCCGCCGCCCTCGACGGCCAGTCCTTCCTCCCGGCCATAGAGGGACGCCCGTTTGCAAACGGCCGCGGGGAAGTGTACTGCGTGTTCGACCGCCATTTTACGGTAGCCAACCAGCGCATGGTCCGCACCCGCACCCATCAGTTCACCTTTAATTCGGGCGACCCGGGCGAGCTGTACGACTTGCAACGCGACCCCTATCAGCTCGACAACGTGTACGGCGACCCGGCTTATGAGGCTGTGCGGCAGGACCTGATGGGGCGGATGGACCGCTACATGGACGAATTGGGCGACCCGTTGCGCGGGTGGTTTGGGCGGATTAAGGGGGCGTATTAAATTGCCAAGGATACCACCCCAAACGCTTTAGGAGGTGCCAGATGGAAATGCTCCTGACCTTCGCCTTAGTTTTTGCTGTGTTACTCGTCGTGGTACTCGTCATCGTCACGACGAATCTCTTTATCTGCCAGCCCAACGAGGTCATCATCTTCTCGGGCCGCAAACGCCAGACGGCCGACGGCCGGGCGGTGGGCTACCGCGTGATTAAGGGAGGCCGCGCCTTTCGCATCCCGCTCCTCGAAAAGGTCGATCGCCTCGACTTGCGCACGATTCCCCTCGAAGTATTGATCAACAACGCGTACTCCAAAGGCGGCATCCCGCTGTCAGTGCAAGGCATTGCCAATATCAAGATCGCCGGCGACGAGCCGCTGCTCGGCAACGCGCTGGAGCGCTTCTTGGGCAAACCGCTCACCGAAGTCCAAGACATTGCCAAGGATACCCTCGAAGGCAATTTGCGCGGCGTCCTCGCCACGCTGACCCCGGAAGAAGTCAATGAGGACCGCCTCAAATTCGCCCAATCGCTCATCGGCGAGGCGGACGTGGACTTGCAGAAGCTGGGCCTGGTGCTCGACACGCTCAAGATCCAGAACGTCTCCGACGATGTTGGCTACCTCAACGCCATCGGCCGCAAGAGCACGGCCGCGGTCCTCAAGGAAGCCGAAATCGCCGAGGCCGAAAACCACGCCGAATCACAGGAGAAATCCGCCGAGGCGCGCCGTCGCGGCGAGGTCGCCGACGCCGAGGCCCAAGTCCAGATCGTCGATGCACAAAACTTGCTCCGGGTCCGCAAGGCCGAGCTTGAAGGCGAGGGCTTGGCCGCAGAGAAGCGCGCCGCGCAAATCGCCCGCAAAGCCGAGGTCCAAGCCGAGCAGCAGGTCGAGCAGGAGCGCTTGGCACTACAAAAGCGCCGGCTCGAAATTGAAGTCATTGAGCCAGCCCGCGCCGATCGCGACGCAGCCGAGTTGCGCGCCAAGGGCGAGGCCGCCAACATCCTCGAAAACGGCCTCGCCGAGATTGAGGTACTCAAACAGAAAAACGGGGTCTGGACCATCGCCGGCCCCAATGGCAAGGAACTGTTATTGATCCAGATGCTGCCGAACTTGGTCGAGCAAATCACCGCCATGGCCAAGGACATCAAAATTGACCACCTCGCCGTCGTTGATTCCGGCAACGGCGGTCAGAGCGGCCTGCCCGCGGTCGTCAACCAGATCGGGGCACTGGCTCCTGCGCTTTTCGAGAGCATCAAGGCCACTACTGGCGTTGATCTAGCGTCGGTCATCGCTGCCAAGACCGACGGACAGGTCCCAACGCAGGAAGAGTAGCGTGGATTTCTTTTATCTGTACTTGAGCGGCTTGATCGTTGGGGGGATCGCCGTCGCTGCCTCGCTGTTTGGCGGGGATGGCGATGGCTTGGGCGAGGGCCTGCAATCGCTGGCTGTTTTGCGGCTGCGGCTGTTTTTCTTTTTTGCCTTCTTCTTTGGTTTGGCCGGGATGCTAGGTAGCCTGCTGATGGGTCCGGGTGCTGCGTTGTTCACGGCGCTGGGTAGCGGTGTAGTCTGCGCCTTCTTGGGCGACTGGATTTTGAGCCGACTGAGCATCTCCACTGCCGACAGTTCGCTGGGGGGAGCCGACTTGATCGGCCTCGAAGCCGAAGTCACCGTCCCCATCGCCGTTGGCAGCACCGGCAAAATCTCCGCTACCGTCCAGGGGCGCACCATCGAACTGTTGGCGCGCCAAGCCAGCGCACAAGGCCCCCTCAACCCCGGCGACCGGGTCTTGGTCATCGAAATCGACGACGGCGTCGCCATCGTCGATCCGAGCTAGCGGTACTCTACCCCGCCAAAGCGGCAGACGATTTCGTAGAGCACCTGCGTCGCGAAGAGTAGTTCTTCCACGGAGGTGCGCTCGTCGTGGCCGTGGATCAGTTCCATTTCCTCCTCGCCCGGCTGCTGCCGATAGGGCATAAAGCCGTAGATCTGAGTTTCGGGGCGGCGCGGCACAATGTGCTTGGCGTCGGTGCCGGCCGGCATCAGATACGGGAGCACTGGCGCGTCTGGCTCGCGCTTCTGCATCACGGCTGCGATCGTGCGGAAGAGCGGGGTATCGGACGACGCCTCTAAGGGCGGCGTGCATTGATCGACCTCGATGGCCACCTCATCGCCGACAAATGCGCGTAGTTCGGCCACGAAATTCTCCGGCGTCTGCCCGGGCACTAAGCGCCCATCGATCCAAGCGGTCGCCTCCCCCGGAATCACGTTGATCTTAGAACCGGCCTCCGCCATGGTCGGCGAGGCCGTGTTGTGCAGGACCGCGCCCAACTCGCGGCGCAAGGTACTGCTGATGGGCAGGGCACAAAGCGCGGTATCTGCGGTTGCCGGGTCGAGGACTTGCCGCCAAAGGGCGGCCTCGGGGGCCGGACGGCGGCTGGCAATTCCCTCGACAAAGCGGCGCACGCTCGCGGACATGTGCGCGGGGAACGCGGTTCCTGCCAACCCGGCTAGTGCTCTGGACAGCTTGACGATCGCGCTGTCGCCGTGCGGCATGGAGCCGTGCCCGGGCGTTCCGCGGGCGATCAAGCGCAGCCGGCACAGCCCCTTTTGCCCGGTCTGGCAGGTGTAAAACCGTTGCTCGCCGACCGCGAAATCGCTGCCGCCGCCCTCGGTGATGATCAAGGGCGCGTCCCACAGGTCCGGTCGATTGTCGATAATCCACCCCGGCCCGTGATTGCCTTTGCCAGCTTCCTCGTCGGCGGTCGCGGCGAAGATGATGTCGCGGTTGAGCCGGACGCTTTCCCGTTGCAACAGGAGCAACACCATTAGATTCGCCGCGACCATGTTCTTCATGTCCAACGCGCCCCGCCCCCACACGCAGCCGTCGGCCAGCGCGCCGGAAAAGGGTGGATGCGTCCAGTGCTCGGGCTCGGCGGCTACCACGTCGGTATGCCCCAAGAGCATGAGCGGCGGCCCGTCGCCCCCAGCTAGCCGCGCGAGGACATTGCCCCGCCCGGGCGCGGACTCGACAAAGAGCGGCTCAAAGCCCTCTCGCCGCAGCACGCCTTCGAGATAGCGTGCGGCCTCGCTTTCGTTGCCTGGGGGATTGGTGGTGTCGATGCGGATGAGGGCCTGCAAATGCCTGGTCACTTCGGCGCGCACAGCTTCCCAGTTGATCACAATAGCTCCTTTCGATGGGTACGTGAGACGCTACCGGGACGCCCCTATAGCTGCTAGTGCAATAACGGCATAGACCTCGGCCAATTTCGCACGACGCTTGTCAATTTTTCCAAGTCGTACTGACAGCATAGCAGTGCCCCTTTGCGCCAAAAATTCTCAACTCTATGTATAACAACGAGATATGGAAAATTATAAAATGTTGGCACGGCTTTTGCAGTTACAATGGGCAAAGGCCATAGGAACCAACAACCCCTCAACAAGGAGAAAAAGTCATGGCCATCAAAACCTTACTACCCAATGCTCGCGTCAGCCGCCCTTGGCGCAGCCCGCTCGACCACCTCGTCGATGCCTTCTTAGGCGAGGACTCGCGCCTGCCCGTTTTGTCTGGCAACGCAGCTTTCGCCCCTCGCATCGACGTCAAAGAAGGCGATGTCTCCTACGAAATCTCGGCCGAACTGCCGGGGTTGGAGGAGAAGGACATCGAGATCTCCGTCGCCGACGGATCCCTCGTGCTGCGCGGCGAAAAGGGCAGCAACAGCGAGGAGAAGGAAGGCAAGTACTACCGCCAAGAGCGCATCTACGGTCGCTTTGAGCGCACCTTCCACCTTCCCGATGGAGTAGAGGCAGACGAGATCGAAGCCAAGTTCAAGAACGGCGTCTTGGCGATCCACCTGCCCAAGAAGGAGGAGGCGAAAAAGGTCGTCCGTCAGGTCGAAGTCAAGGCCGGCTAGCCGGCCTTGAGACGCGCAAAAGGGGAAGGGCCTCGTGCCCTTCCCCTTTTTTTATTCCTACACCACTAAGGGGGCTTTAGACAACTATGCCTTCCGAGCATTCTTCAATTTGCCCATCCAAGCAAGCACTACGATGACCACCGGCCAAAACGTAGTATTGATTAAATCGTGGATGCTTGCAGTTATGGCATTCAGGCGAAAATAACCCAGAGAGACATAATCATATCTTAGATCAAGAATCTCCATCAAGGACGCTGTAATTGCGACGGGGACCAAACATCGCGCTTCAATTGAGCCCTTTTTCCAAAGGACTACAGCTAAAAAAAACACGATCAATCCTACGTGCAGATGGATTGAGTCCTTTGAAAGTTCCAAGATAGATATGATTACTACCTTAGCTTCTTGATATGCGGACATTTTCCAATTTTTACGTCGAGTTTATCAAACCGCCTTTGGGCCGATTGCGCAAAGCGTGGAGGTGTCGCTCAGAATGGCTCCCTGCATACTGCTCGTCGTGAGCAGCCATATCTATCGCCCAAGTACCTAGTCGTAGTACTCGTGCCCCAAGTGGGTAATTAGGTCTTCGCCCTGCAAGAAGCGCAGCGTGTTTTTGAGCTTCATTAGCTGGATAAAGAGATCGTGCTCGGGGTAGAGGTCGGGCGCGGTCATCGGGCTTTTGAAGTAAAACGAGAGCCACTCTTGGATCCCCGCCATCTGCGCTCGCTGCGCCAAGTCGGCAAACAGCACCAAGTCCAAGACCAGCGGCGCGGCGAGAATCGAATCGCGGCAGAGGAAATCGACCTTGATCTGCATGGGCATGCCCAGCCAGCCGAAGATGTCGATGTTGTCCCAGCCCTCCTTTTCGTCGCCGCGCGGAGGATAGTAGTTGATCCGCACTTTGTGGTAAATATCGCCGTAGAGCTGGGGGTAGAGGTTGGGCTGCAAGATGAACTCCAGCACGTCGAGCTTGCTGACTTCCTTGGTCTTGAACGAATCGGGGTCGTCGAGCACCTCGCCGTCGCGGTTGCCCAAGATGTTGGTCGAAAACCAGCCCTGTACGCCGAGCATCCGCGCCTTGAGACCAGGGGCTAAAAGGGTCTTCATCAGGGTCTGGCCGGTCTTGAAGTCCTTGCCGCCAACAGGCACGCCCTTTTGCCGCGCCAGTTCGACCATGGCCGGGACGTCCACAGTCAAGTTCGGCGCGCCGTTTAGAAAGGGAACGCCTTCCCGTAGCGCGGCGTAGGCGTAGATCATGCTCGGGGGAATGGCCGGGTGGTTTTCTTGGATGGCTTTTTCGAGGCTCTCGACCGAGTTGTGTACTTCGTGGTGCTCCATGAAAATTTCGGTGCTGCCGCACCAGATCATCACCAGCCGCTCGACGCGGTTGTCGGCCTTGAAGCGCTGGATGTCTTCGCGCACTTCCAGCACGGCATCCCACTTGCTCTTGGCGCTTTTGACGTTAGAGCCTTCGAGGCGGCGCACGTAGTTGCGGTCGAAAACCGCGGACATCGGCTCAATGGTTTTGAGCGGGTCCGCTAGCTGGTCGAGCAGCCCCTTGTCCAAGACGCCGGCGTGGACGGCGGAGTCATAGGCGTCCTCTGGAAAGACATCCCAGCCGCCGAAGACTAGGCTGTCGAGAGCGGCCAGAGGCACGAAGTCCTTGATGAGCGGCGAGCGCCCTTCGGTGCGCTTGCCGAGGCGGATGGTGCCCATCTGGGTCAGCGAGCCGATGGGCTGGCCAATGCCGGCTTTGATGGCTTCGACGCCGGCGATAACCGTGGTGGCCACAGCACCCATGCCGGGCATTAGGACGCCGAGCTTGCCCGTGGCCGGGGCGATGGATTGGGGTTGGTTCACGAGTGTCTCCTTTTGCATTGAAGAGTTGTGTCGTTCTCCTCAAAAATTAGAGGGTTCTATTTCGCTATATAAGGCTAAGAGTTGTTGGTCCATACGGGGAATATACTAGAAGAAATCCAGAGCTGCGTAACGTCAGTGAGTAACATGATGGACAGGATAGACGGGATTGTATTGTTTACTCCTATCCATTAACACCCTCAATTGATGCAAGGCCCCTCATGCAAATCGGCACTACCCTCACCCGCTTCATCATTGAAGAAGAGCGGCAGCACCCCGAGGCCACCGGCGAATTCACCGGCTTGCTCACTGACCTGAGCATCGCCGCCAAAATCATCGCCCGCGACGTCAACAAGGCCGGCCTCGCCGAGGTAATGGGCATCACCGGCCGCACCAACGTCCACGGCGAAGAGGTGCAAAAACTCGACGAGTTCGCCAATGCGCTCATCATCCGCACCACCGACCACACCGGACGGCTGGCCGGCATGGCTTCTGAAGAGATGGACGACATTTACCCCATCCCGGAAAAACACCCGCGCGGCAACTACATCCTCGTCTTCGATCCGGTTGACGGCTCGTCCAATATAGACGTGAACGTCTCCATCGGCACCATCTTCTCCATCTACCGCAAGAAAAGCTCCGACAGCGTTACCCACGCAGACTTCCTCTGCCGCGGCCGCGAGCAAGTCTGCGCTGGCTACATCATCTACGGCTCCAGCACCATGCTGGTCTATACCACCGGCAGCGGCAGCCACGGCTTTACCCTCGACCCAAGTCTCGGCGAATTTTTGCTCTCCCACGAACACATCCAAATCCCGGAGCGCGGCCAGTACTACAGCGCGAACGAGGGTAACTATCTCAAATGGGACGCGCCGGTGCGCCGCTTTGTCGATCAGCTCAAAGAAGGTTCGCAACCCTACTCGGCTCGCTACATCGGCTCGCTCGTGGCCGACTTCCACCGCAACCTGCTCAAGGGCGGCATCTTCCTCTACCCCGGCGACAGCAAGTCGCCCAGCGGCAAGCTGCGGCTCTTGTACGAAGCCGCGCCCTTGGCCTTTGTCGTCGAACAAGCCGGTGGCGCAGCCTCCAACGGAACCCAGCCGATCATGGACTTGCCGGCGACCGAACTGCACCAACGCACCCCCCTGTTCATCGGCAGCAGAGACGACGTAGCCACGCTGGAGCAATTCGTGCGCGGCAAGCGGGCGTGAACAGTGCTTCCGTATAAGGTTGCAGGTTGCGGATAAAGGGCGTCAGGTCCTCGGCGAGTTCAGCGACCGGATCATCTATCAAGACGCAACCGGCCAGAAAGTACGCAAACATTGCGGTAGCTACCCCGGTTCTACTCCTACGACTACGACAAGAACTTGCCAAACGGTATCATATCCGTTACCTAAGAAAGACCATGCACACCTACCACTTTACCTTCGACGAGGATCCCATCGCGGGGCATATTTACCATTTATACGGCCCTTTCGGCTCTTTCGTCGGTCATTACGAGTACCTGATTGTCCTCTTGGGCGGTGGAACCAAGAGGTACCAGCAACAGGATATTGAGACTGCCCGAGAGTTCTGGCGAGAATATAAACGACGCAAGCGACGGGAGGTTTGAAAACCATGGCTCTGACGCGAAACTTCAAGGAAACGATCCAAGCACGCATGGAGCGCGATCCAACTTTCCGCGAGGAACTGCTCAAGGAAGGGGTCGAGTGCCTGCTTTCGGGCGATGTGGACAGCGGCAAAGCGGTATTGCGCGACTACATCAACGCGACCATTGGTTTTCGGGAGCTAGGCGGGTTGACCGCGAAGTCGCCCAAGAGCTTGATGCGCATGTTCGGCCCCAACGGCAACCCCCAAGCCCGCAACCTGTTTGAGGTTATCGGATGCCTGCAAAAACGCGAAGGAGTACACTTCAAAGTCCAAGCCGTTCGCTAGTGGTGCCTCCGAAAGAACAAAAGGACTCGTTCATACAAGCTGGTGGCGCAGCCTCCAACGGAACCCAGCCGATCATGGACTTGCCGGCGACCGAACTGCACCAACGCACCCCCCTGTTCATCGGCAGCAGAGACGACGTAGCCACGCTGGAGCAATTCGTGCGCGGCAAGCTGTGAAAAAGCGAAAGCCGAGGGCGTAAAGGGTATCTTCAATGCTGGCGAGATGTGCAGCCGCTCTCGTTTTGAGGCTCGGCGTTGCTGCGCGGTTCGCAGTTGATCACCCCGCCGCGGCAATCGAGCGCAACGGCACAGCAACGCAGTATCGCCTGCTTCAGCTTGGAACGGCCGCGCTGTACGCGGGATTTCATACCGGAAGTGGAAAGGCCGAGGCGAGCCGCCGCTTCTGTTTGGTTGAGACCTGCGATGTCTGTGAGCAACAGCGCTTCCGCATAAGGTTCCGGCAAGTTGCGGATAAGGGGCGTCAGACACGCGGCGATTTCGGCGGCGTTACTCGCATCGCCGGACGCACCGCCGTTCTGCTCAATCTCCGCGGCATATTGCGTCAACGCCCGTGCCTCCGCAGCACGGCGACGATGGTGGTCGGCGATCGCGTTGGCAGCAACGCGGAACACCCAAGCGGCCGGCTCAGCAGCAGCGGCGAGCCGGTCCTGATGGCGGGCGAGCAGCAGCAGGATGTCGCCTAAGACGTCTTCTACTGTGCCCGCTTCGACGCGGCGACCCACATAGGCGCGCAAACTCGTCTGGAAATCCCGCCAATTGTCTTGGTCGAGGTGGACTTGCGGGCCGAGTTCATGCACAGCAACTATCTTTTTTTTCAGAATCGCGGGGGGAGCAGGCGCTCTCCGCCGGCTTGTCATCGATGATGCGATACCACTCCCAACGCAAGCCTTGCGGATCGCTCGACCAGACTTTGTTCTGTGTCGCATAGCAACAGGTCTCGCTCCGTTGCACTTCGGTCAAAATGCCTGCGTTCCGCAGTCGTTGCTCGGCGTCGCTCACCTCGGCTTCTGCAAACGCTTCGACGCCTAGATGGTTGAGGCGTTCTGCCGCCTCTCGATTCTCAAATAGCACCAACTTCAACGGCGGTTGATCGATGGCAAAGTTGGCATAACCGGGGTGCCGCTTGTGAGGCTTGGCGTTGAAAAGTTCACCGTAATAAGCGACGGCTTCATCCAAATCGCGGACGTTCAGGGCCAATTGCAAACGCATAACTCGCTCCTTTCATATATCTTTACCCAATAAGACGCAAGCGACCAGAAAAGGACGCAAAAAATTCTGCTAGACTGCAACGCGCCGATGTACCCCTTCAACCCGACCGCCGTCCTTTGGTATTGCCAACAGGCCACACAGGGAACCGATTGTGAAAATCGCGGCCATTAAGCTCTCGGTTTTTGAGCTCCGAGCTACCACTCCCCTCTTCGATCTAGAGCGCGTCCCCTACGGCCATCGCACCCGCTGGCAACCCTGCGGCCACCGCCGCGCCGAGGCCCCGATCCACGTGCTGCACGTGCTGACCGACGAAGGCTTGGAGGGCATCTGCACGGTCGGCGACGCCCGCTACCAGACCATGCGCCGCGAGGAACTAAAGGCCCTGCGAATCATGGCCGTCGGCCAAGACCCGCTCGACCGCGAGCGGCTCGACGACAAGCTGCGCTGGGCTACCCGCTCGCTGTTTTCGCGCCCGGGCTGGCACGGGGCTTTCGACAATTGCCTCTGGGACATCGCCGGGCAAGCCGCCAGCCTTCCCGTCTGTGCGCTAATCGGCCGGGCGCGTCCGCGCTGCCGGGCCTATTACAACTTCCCCTCCGGCAGCCTCAACGCCGCCTTAGAAGGGGCGGACCAAGCGCTCGCAGCAGGATTTGTGGCACTCAAAGACCACTGGTCCGGCCCCCCCGACGCCAATATCGCGTGGTCGCGTGCCATCCGCGCCCACGTCGGCCCGGACGTCGATCTGTTGCACGACGCGGCCGGCAGCCCCTATACCCTGCGCGAAGCCCTGCGCGTTGGCCGCGCCCTGGAGGAACTCAACTACGGCTGGTTTGAGGAGGCGATTTCCGACCGCGACCTCGAGGGATTGCAAACGCTGTGCGCCGAACTCAACATACCAGTCATGGCCCTTGAGACCCTGATGCACGACTACGAGCTGTGCATTGCTTGGGCTCGCGCCGGGGCCACGGACCTCGTCCGCGCCAATGCCCGTCACGGCACCACGGCCACCCTCAAACTCGCCCATTTAGCCGCTGCCTACCAAACCACCATTGAACTCAACGGCCCGGGCGGACTTTTTGGCCTAGTCCACGCCCACCTAGTCTGCGCCCTGCAAAATACCACTTATTACGAGTACTTCCCCGGTGGCAGCCGAGACGAAGTCGGCCGCGAAATCGGCCTGCTCAATCCCCCACTTCCCAGCGATGGCCACATCGCGCCGCCAGCGGCACCCGGCTGGGGGGCCGAGTGGGACCGGGCTTATTTCGCCAAAAAGCGCGTGGCCGAATGGTAAGCCGCGCTTTTACCCGGCTTCGGCAATCGCTTCAGCGATGATCTCGTCCTGCACTCCGTGCCGACGCAAACTCTCGATGAGGGACGCTAAGTTCGGCGGCGATTCTAAACGCACTAAATCCCGCCGCAGGCCTTGGCCCACATAAGCGCGGATCAATGGCTGATAGCCAGAAAACCCCAACTGCGGCGCAATGCGCTTGAGGTCTTCCACCACATCTTCAGGCATGCGGATACTGACCGGAACCATCGCCCGATCTTGCCGGAGCCGCTTTTTCAAGTCACTGCTCTTCATAATACCGCCTCTCTATTCCAGTGGTAGGACGGGCCGAAATGAGGCGAAAAACATCGCCTTGGCGTTCGGTATAGCCGACATAGAGAACATTCCATTCAAGGGTCATGCCGATAAGGGTTTCTCGGTGCTCACCGACGCTTTGCTCTTTACCTAAGTGATAGACAAACGGATCAAAAAATACTTCGCAGGCCGTTTCAAAAGAGACCCGATGCTTTTTGAGATTGGCCGCAGCCTTGTCGGCGTCCCACTCAAACAGGACGCCTTGGAGAACACAGCGAACATCCATAGAGCTAAGATAGGAGGCCGTATATACAACGTCAATACATGGAAAAATGGACCAATTCTCCCGCCAGCAATACCCGGCTAGGGTTGAGTGAGCCGCGGCCCGGTTGAAACCCGGGACCATGTTCGCTAAGTTACGGCGCAGACGCTCATCACTTAGGAAGTAGCCCGCCGTGAACCTCAACACCACCCAAGTACAATCCTACCGCGACCAAGGCTACCTCACCGTGCCGGGGGTGTTCGCGCCCGACCAAGCCGCGGCCATGATTGACCACTACATGGAACTGCGCGCCCAAGGCCCCCACCCGGGCGACAGCGGTGGTACTGACGACCGGCCCGAAGACCCCAACCACGCCTATCCGCGCATGATCAACATGCACGACTGGGACCCCGCCAGTGCCACTTGGGCTACCCGCCCCGATCTGCTCGCCGCGGTCGAACAACTCATCGACGACGCCCCACTCCTGTGCCAGACCATGCTCTACTTCAAGCCGCCCGGCGGCCGCGGCCAAGGCTTACATCAAGACGAGCAGTACATCACCACCGAGCCGCTGATCGGCTTGTGGATCGCCCTCGACTCGTCCGACGCCGCCGTGGGCCAGATGGTCGTCGTCCCCGGCTCGCACGGCCAACTCCGGCCCGTTGAAAAGGCCGACACCCGCGTCTCTTTTACCCGCGCTCAGAGCCAGCTACCTCCCGGGGCCGCAATCGTCGGCCTCGACATGGGTCCGGGCGACGGCCTCTTCTTCGACGGCAAGACCATCCACGGCTCCTATCCCAACCAGACCGCCGACCGCTGGCGGCGCAGTTTTATCTGCCACTATATCGGCAAACGCGCCAAGCACTTCGAGCCGCCCCAAGGCTTTCACGTGGGGCACGTGTGAGACCACGTCATGGCCTTTGCCTTCTCCGACCGCCACATCCACGAGTACCGCACTCAGGGCTACACGGTCTTCGGCCAACTCCTACCGCTTTCCTTGGTCGCCGACCTACGCCGAGCCTGCGACGAGGCCCGGGTCTTGGCCCGCCAGCAGCGCGGCCCTCAAGCCCAGCGCTTGCAGCCGCTTGCCGACTTCCCGCTCGACCAGCAGCCTTTTGCCGACTACGCCGCGCTCCCGGCGCTCAATGACGCACTGCACCGCTTGCTCTCGCCGGATTTCCGCGTCGGCGGCCCGCAGGTCATGGGCGTGCTCTTTGAGCCAGCCGAGTGGCCGTGGTGTACCCACTGGCACCGCGACTGGCGCGACAATATGCCCGGCTTGGACTTGGCGCGCTGGGACGAGCACTTTGCCGACGACCGCTACTTCAACCAAGTCAACTGCGCCCTGTACGCCGACTCGTGTACTTGGGTCGTCCCCGGCAGCCACCTGCGCCGCGACCTGCCGGGCGAAGTAGCGCGCTTTCCCGAGCGCCCCATTGCCACGCCCGATCTCAAAGGACAATCTGCCACCGAGCGCGAGTGGACCTGCCGCAGCTATGTACAGAGTATGCCCGGTGCCCGGCAACTCTTCCTCGACGCCGGCGACTTCTGCCTCTACCGCAACACGCTATGGCACATCGGCAACTACGTGCCCTACGCCAAAAGAGCGACCCTGCACGACGCAGTAGATACCGACGAATTTGCGGCGTGGCGCGACGAGACCTTGGGCGTAGTCCAAGAGCGGCGGGCGGCGGGACGCGGCATGGAGAATCCCAATCATGGCCAAAAATAGCCGCCTCGTGTATTCCTCTGATACCGGCCGCGTACCGCAGCCGAAAAAGCGAGCTGCCGCCCCCACCGGCGACGGCATCGCCCGCGTGCGCCGCGAGAAAAAGGGCCGTGCCGGCAAGACCGCGACCACCATCTCGGGCCTGCGGCTGTCCGCCTCCGAACTCAAGGCCCTCGCCTCCGAACTCAAGCGCAAATGCGGCAGCGGCGGGTCGGTCGTCGATCGCGTAATAGAAATTCAGGGGGACAAAGTGGATGTCGTACTGGCCGAGCTAGCCAAGCGCGGCTATCAGGCCAAGCGCGCTGGCGGCTGATTACTCCAGCTCGAACACAAACGGCAAGCTGACCCACACCGGAACGGCGCGGTCGTTTTGCACGGCCGGCGCGAACTCCCAAGCCTTGGCGGCCTGCGCCACCACGCGCTGGAAGACCTGCGGCCCCTCGATGCGGTCGATGTGCTCTACCCGCCCCTGTCGCCCCACCAACACCCGCGCAAAGACCTTGCCCTCCACCAGTGCTCTCCGCGCACTGTCGGGATAGGCCGGTAGAACCCTCGCAAGCACTTTCGGCGGCTGCTCCACCATCCACAACTCCGCGGCCTCCACTTCCCCCTCCAAAGGAAACTCGGTCACCACCACGGGCCGCGGCAGTTTGTGCTCGCGCACGGGCGTCGCGTACGCCACCGGCTCAATGCGCCGGATCGGCCGCGGCAAGGGCCGCCGCATCTCGGTCTCAGGAACGAGTTCCAACTCGATGGTCGCGGGCCGTTGCCCGGGCCTATTCGCGTCGAACACAATCTGCGGATCAATCGCCACCACTGCGGCGAGTAACAGGACCACGAACCCCACCGCAGCCCACAAATCCCGCGCATAGGTGCGCTTGAGGTCTGCCTCTTTGCTTTTCAGCCGGATCATGCTGGCCTCGGCATCAATTAGAGGGAGAGGGCGGGATTTGCTTGCCCTGCGGGTCCTGCTCGTCGCTGATTTCCGCGCCCAACTCGGCGGCCAGTTCGCCGCCGATAAAGTGCTCAATCGCGTCGGCCGGGTCGTGGACGTGGTCTTCGGGCAGGCCCAGATGGCTCATATAGGTCTCCCAAAGCCGGTGATTGCGCAACAGGCGCAGCGCGGTTTGTTGGCCCTTGGCAGACAATTCGACCAAGCCATTCGCCTCGCTCAGCAGTTGCCGCCGCCGCAGGTTGCCAAACGCCAGCCGCGCCAGCAGGCCCCAAACAGCCGCGGCCGCCACTAGCTCGGCCGGCCGCAGCCCAGTGCGCTCGGCGGCTGTCTCCTCGCGCCGCACCAGCGCGAGCAGCATGTGATCTTGCGCCACTTGTAGCGACAGCCGTACGCGCTGATAGACCCGCGCCAGCACGCCTTGATTGGGCGAAAAAAGCAGAGAAAAGAGGAATATCCCGCCGATGACCACCACCATGGCGCCGGCGATGGAGCTGTTCCAGAAGCTGGCCAAAAAGTAACCCGCCACGGCCGCGGCCATTCCAAAGACCACGGCCAACCCCAGCACCGCGATGAGCCGGTCGCTCCACAGATAGGCCGCGGCCCCGGGCACGATCAGCATGGCCACGACCAAGATCGCGCCCACGGACTCAAACGACGCCACCGTCGTCAGCGCGACCAACCCCATCAAGAGATAGTGCATCAGCGTGGCGTTGATCCCCACCGACATGGCCATGGCCGGATCGAACGCGGAAATCTTGAATTCTTTGTAAAAAAGCGCGATCACAGTCAGATTAATCGCCAGCACCGCGCCCAATATCCACACCGGCCGCGGCCCCAGCGACTTATCTCCCCACAGCAACAAATCCCAAGGGGTATAGGCGATCTCGCCGTAGAGCACGCACTCCTGATCGAGATCTACTTGGCCGGCATACGCGGTAATGATCACCACGCCCAGCGCGAAAAGTGCGGTAAACACAATGCCGATGGCCGCGTCCTCTTGTACGCGCCACCGCCGGTGAAACAACTCGACCAACAGCGCAGTCATCAAGCCGAAGGCGGCCGCACCCAAAAACATCGGCAGCACCGCGCGGCTGCCCGACATCAGGAAGGCCACGGCAATCCCCGGCAGCACGGCGTGGCTCAAAGCATCGCCCAACAGCGACATTTTGCGCAGCACCAAGAAGGTGCCCAACAGGCCACAGGACGCGGTGACCAACGCGCCAGTGAGCACAATCCAGAAGGCCCCTTCGATCATTCGCGGCCTCCCCGGCGGTAGTGGCTGCCGGTGCCGTGGATATTGACGATCTGGGCCGGGTCCAGCCCTTGCTCGCGCTGGAGGATGTCCTCTAGCTGGGCAATGATTTCCGGCGTCAGCAAGTGCTCGACTTCGTCGGCGGGCCGGTCCACGTGATCGGCGTCGAGTATGGCCCGATAATACAAATAGTGCTCCCACAGGCGGTGCGATTTAACCACGAAAAGCCCTTCCTCCGTGCCTAGAGCCGTCAGGGCGAAACGCCCGTCCTGCTGGGAGACCAGCCTCTTGTCGGCAAGCTGCCGCCCGAGGTGTTTGACCCGGTCCGGCGGCAGGCCCATCTCAATGGCCAGCTCCTCCACGGCCAAGGGGCGGCTCGTCGCCAGCTTTTCTTGCAGCTCGACGCAGGCGCGCAGAAAGTGCTGCTGGCTCTCGCGGCGGCTGTTATGCCGCAGCCTGCGCCACCGCGCCAACACCCCCCGCCGCGGCGCGAAAAGAGCCGACACCACAAAGCACAAGGTGGCGATGAGTACCATGACCGGGCCGGTGGGAACTCGCGGCACCAAGGCACTGATGAAGGTGCCGACGACCCCAGACAAGCCCCCAAAAGCAGCGGCGAGCAGCACCATCTTGTGCAGTTGCTCGGTCCAAAAGCGAGCCGCCACGGCCGGCGTAATGAGCATGGCCGCAATCAGCACCACGCCTACGGCCTGCAAGCCCACGATCACCGTCAGGGCGATCAGCCCCATCAGCAAGGCGTCGGTCCAGCGGGCCGAGTAGCCGAGAGTCTGCAAGAAGTCCGCGTCGAAAATCAGGGCCTTGAACTCCTTAAAAAACAAGGCCACCGCGAGGATGATAAGGCCGGCCAGTACGCTCATGACGCGCAGGTCGTCATCCACCAGCGAGGCCGCCTGCCCAAAGAGGAACTTGTCCAAGCCGCTCTGATTGCCCGTGCCGACCCGCTGAACGTGGGTCAACAGCACGATCCCCACGCCGAAAAATACCGACAGGACAATGCCAATGGCCGAATCCGCTTTGACGCGGGTAAAGTTGATGATGAACTGCATCACCAACACCCCGAGCACCCCGGAAATCGCCGCACCCGTCAGCAGCACCGGCAGGGCCTTGCTCCCAGTCCACAGATAGGCCAACGCCACCCCGGGCAGGGCCGCGTGCGCCAGCGCGTCGCCGACGAGGCTCCGCCGCCGCAACACCGCAAACGACCCCAGCAACCCGCCGGTCGCGCCAATCAGCAGGGAGCCTAAGAGCACGAAGCGCACGTTGGCGTCGGCCAAGCTCAAGAAGCGCAGAGCGTTTTCGACTAGCATCGTCAGCCCTCGCGCCGCTGCTCGGCCATGGCTTGGGCGGCCTGCGAGAGCACGGTCAACCGGCCCCCGTAGGTCTTTTGCAGGTTGTCGTCGGTAAAGACCTCGCGGGTTGGGCCGGACGCCACGACCCGCATGTTGAGCATGATGACCCAATCGAAGTATTCGGTTACGGTTTGCAAGTCGTGATGCACGACCAAGATGGTTTTTCCCTGTTGGCGCAGGGCGACCAAGCTGGCGATGATCGCGCGCTCGGTCGCCGCATCCACGCCGGCAAACGGCTCGTCCATGATGTAGATGCGGGCCTGTTGGGCTAGGGCGCGGGCGAGAAAAATTCGCTGCTGCTGGCCGCCCGATAGCTGGCTAATCTGCCGCTCGGCAAAGGGGGCCATGCCCACCTCGTGGAGGGCCGCCCAAGCCAAGCGGCGATCCTCCTTGCGCGGTCGCCGCATCCACCCTACATGGCCGTAGCGCCCCATCAGCACCACGTCGAGCGCGCTGATGGGGAAGTCCCAATCCACGGACTCGCGCTGTGGCACATAGCCGATGATCTTGCGCATTTGGCCGTAGTCCTTGCCGTAGATCTTGACCCACCCCGACGCCTTGGGTACGAGGTCCATAATGGCCTTGAGCATGGTGCTTTTGCCCGAGCCGTTGGGACCAATGATGCCCACGAGCTGCCCTTCGGGCACATCGAGATCTACGTCCCACAGCGCTGGCTTTTTGTGGTAGGCAATGGTCATGTCGTGGATCTGGATGGGATGGAGAACGCTCATCGCAAGGCTTCCACAATGGTGTTTACATTGCTTTCGACCATGCCCACATAGGTGTCGGCACCGCTGCCGGCAGCCCCCATGGCATCCGAGTATAGGGTGCCGCCTATTTCCACTTGGAAGCCGCGGGCCAAGCACCCTTCGCGCACGGCCTCAATCGAGCGCACGGGTACGCTGCTCTCGACGAATATGGCCTTAACCTCGCGCTCCACGATCAGATCGACTAGCCGAGTGACGTCGTTGACCCCGTAATCGGCCACCGTGGAGATGCCTTGCAGGCCGATGACCTCCACTCCGTAGGCCCGGCCAAAATAGCCAAAGGCGTCGTGGGCCGTAATCAGCACGCGGCCGGCCTCCGGCAGCATCTCGACCTGCTCGCCGACCCATTGGTGCAGCGCGTCGAGGCGCGCTCGGTAGCGCGCGCCGTTCTGGCGATAGACCGATGCCCCGTCCGGGTCGAGCGCACTCAGGCGGGCCACGACCGGCTCAATCGTCTGCGCCCACAGCGATACGTCGAACCATATATGGGGGTCGAAGTTGCCCTCGAATTCCGGGGGGCGCAGCAAGCGCTCTTCTGGTATTTGCTCGGCCACGGCCAACACTTGCTTGCTGCGGGCCATTTTGGCGAAGATGTCTTCCAGCTTGCCTTCGAGGAAAAGGCCGTTGAAGAGAATCAAATCCGCACCCGTCAGCTTGGCCAAATCGCCTTGCGATGCCTTGTAGTAATGAGGATCGACGCCCGGGCCCATCATCCCGACAACCGCGATGCGGTCGCCGACGATATTCCGGGCGAGGTCGGCCACCATCCCAGTGGTACACACCACCCCGGGCCGCTCGTCTCCGCGCTCGGGAGCTTCGCAACCCAAAGCGCACAACAAAATGAAAATATAGGGCATGGTTCCTTGCCTATCTGATTTTAGTTGACATACAAAACAAAAATTTAGTCATGGCTAAAAAAATGTCAAGGCCATTGCTAAATCTGCTCTTGGTCCTATCTTAAAGACAGAGCGCATAACCTTGGAGGTAAGGGGATTGCTTACTCAGGCCATTGAGGATTATCTCAAGACCATCTACAAATTGCAGCACAGCGACGCGCCCGGCGGGCGCGTCACCACCTCGGTAATTGCCAGCCGCATGGAGGTGGCCGCGGCCTCGGCGACGAACATGATCAAGAAGCTCGCCGAGCTGAATTTGCTCATTTACACGCCATACCAAGGGGTTGAGCTAACGGCTAGCGGTGAGAAAATCGCCTTGGAAACCATCCGCCATCACCGCTTGATCGAGCTGTATCTCAGCCAAGCGTTGGGCTATTCTTGGGACCAGATCGACGCCGAGGCCGACCGCCTAGAGCACGCTATTTCCGAGGAGTTTGAGGATCGCATCGACGAGGCTTTGGGCTATCCGACCGTCGGGGCCCACGGCGAGCCGATCCCCACCAAGCAAGGCCAGATTGACCACCCGAAGTACCGCCGTCTCTCCGAGCTACAAGACGGCCAATCCGCGGTCATCCGCCGAGTCAGCGACCGCAATCCTCAGATGCTGCGCTATATGGAAAATTTGCAATTGCTCTTGGGCACCCGGGTCGAAATCACCGCCAAGGCCCCCTTTAACGGCCCGCTGCAATTGAAGATCGGCGCTTCTAAGGAGGTGTCGCTGGGGTTGGAAGTGGCCGGTAGTATCTTCGTCGAGGCCGACTAAGGGCCTTCTCGATGGCTCCCGGTGTGCCCATTGGAGGACGCCAAACGATGGAGCTTGCGCTCTGCCTCTAACAGGGGGATCATTTGATCAAAGTACTCGCAGAGCGCGTACAAGCGGCCATTTTCGGTCGTCATTTCCAGCAGTTGTTGCCTAATCCCTAGATCGAGGTCTTGGGCGATTTGAAAGGCGTTTTGCAGAGGCCCTGCTTCGGCTCGCGCGCCGGTCACTTCTTCGAGCTGGCCCACCAAGTTCTCTAAGGCCGCAACGGCCTTGGACAAAAGCACTGGATCCGTCGGCTCCTCGGCATCATCTACGTATTCTACCCACGCCTCTAAATAGGACTTGTTCTCGACGAGGCGAGCGATGCGAAAACGTCGCCCGCCGCGGACGATGATGTTGAGTCGGCCATCGTCGAACTCGTCGAGTACTTTGGCCAACAGCATCGCGCAGCCCACCTCGCCCTGCACCTCGCGGTCTTCCCCCAGAATCATGCCAATGGGCAGGGTTTCGCCGCGCTCGTCAGCCGCCCGCACATCAGCGAGCATCTGCTTGTAGCGCGGCTCAAATATGTGCAGGGGTACGATTTGGCCGGGGAAGACGACTATCGGCAAGGGAAAGAGCGGGATCGGATTGCAATCTAGCATGGGCGCGTCGCGTTGGGTTGGCAAGAGCAAATTAAACCGCCGATACCGGCGAAGGCAAGCGGCTCGTCGGCTGTGGAAGCCTTGCTCCTGCTAGCGGTCTTCGATCGGCTGCGACGCGGGTGGTACTAACTATTGACATTATACTAGCTGGGCGACTCATTAGGGAGTGCCCTCAAAATCGGGACTTGGCTATGGCGCGCCGCAGAAGAAATGTCCGCAGCGAGATAGAGCGAGCCCACAACCGCGCCAACCTCAGAAGCCACATCCGCGCCCTCGGCCTCCAATCTGAGGAAGAGTACCGGGCTTGGTGCCGCAAGCGCGGTTTGGGCGACGGACTCCACAAGAGCAATCGCCAGATCCAAAAGGAGCGCCAGCTCGCCCGCCGCCAGCAGGGTGATGCCGCGCTTGCCCGCACCCGCCAGCAGACGCGCAGCCCGGCCAATACCATCCGCCAGCTCTACGACCGCACGCTCCCCAAGGGTCGGCTCGGCGCTGACTATCTCTACAAGATCCGCGGCCTCTTCAACGCCTTTCCCTACGGCCCGGCGCGCCGCGCCTTTCTCGAGATCCTGCTCCAAGTTGCCCGCCGCGCCGACCTCTTTCGCCTCGACCCCGTCATTCCCGCTTTCGGTGCTCACCCGCACAACAACTTCATCGACGGCTTGGCCGCCTTGGCCCGCCATTGGGAAGCCTGGGTGCGCTCCGTGGCCGAGTGGGTGCCGCCCAGCCACAACCCCCGCAAGCAGTTTCACCACCTCGCCTGCCACCTGCTGGCCCGCTATGACGTGCCCACTTTCATGGACGCGGCCTTTTTTACCTCGCAGATGCCAGAGGCTGGTTTGCATCAGGCGTGGTTCAAACACATCGGCGCGGGGCAGAATATCCGCACTGCCGACCTCCCCGTCGCCTTGAGCAAGAAGTCGGCCCACTGCTTCCTCACCGCCCCCGACGACCTTTCCATCGACCACGCCCTGCGTTGGGGTCAAGTCTTGGGCCAAGGCGGCAGTCCGGCACTGGCGCGGGCGATGATTGCCACCCGATTGGGCCAGTCGTTTGAAAACGAAGACTTCTGGTCCACCGCGATCCTGTTCTTTGCCAACAATCCCATGCTCGACCCAGCCCACGTCGGCCCCATCGTCGATTTTATCCACGATCAGAAATACGTGCCGCAGCAAATAGCATTGCCCGGCGGTGGCGTCGAGCAAAGGCCGCCGGCGCAGCCGAACTTTTCGATGAAGAGCCGCAGCATTCCCAAGCTGTTGCGCCAAGTTGACGAGTGGCACGAAGCACTAGCTCGGCAGGTGTTGCTACCCGACGCAGAGGCCGAGCGAGGCGGAGCTGGTGGCAAAAAGGTGCGCGTCCGGCATATATCTTGGGGCGCTTCGAGTATCGGCGAATTTGAAATGAAGCAAGAGGACAAACAACTCGGCGAGACCCTCACTTGGAGCATAAAGGAACTGCTCTCCAACCACGAACTGGGAGCCGAGGGCCGCGAGATGGGCCACTGCGTCTATACCTACGCCAAGAGCTGCCGCAACGGCAGTACCTCGATCTGGTCCCTCGGCGTAGAAGACGGCAAAGGGCACCGCCACCGCATCCTCACCATCGCCGTCGATCCGCGCAGCCGCGCCATCACCCAAATCCGCGGCCGCTACAACGTCCTACCCAACACTAAAAATAAAAAGAATCTAGAACGCGCTTACCAAAAGATGCTGCTCCGTTCGCAGAACATGCTCGGGCAGTGGATGAGCCGCGAATTTATCACCAAGCGCTGCTGACTCCATCCCGCAGGATTGTACTCTACTGTTGCCGAAAGGCGACCAGCGCGTAGGCATCTACTATCAGCAAGTTTTCTGGCCCTTCTGGTCTTCAAATGAATTTCTCAGGCGATACCTTGAATAGCTCTGCCAGCTTCCGGGCTGTTTTTAAGCTAATCGACCGCACCCCTCTCTCCATGTTTGAGATATGCTGACGGGGAACAGCACCGAGCATCTCACCTAACTTGGCCTGAGTCAAACCGCGATTCTCCCGATAGATCTTCAGATTGTCGCCCGGCGTCATCTTCGACTTGATATCCCGATACCAGTCGGTCTCAAAGACGTTCACGGCCTCTTCGTCGTTATCTTCCAAAAGTTGAATCTGTTCGCCGTACTCTTCTTCCAGTACAGACATTAACCTATCGGGAATCTCCCCCTTGATATTGATCTCAATACGGGGCGTTTTCACGACTGCCTGCATAATAGACCTCGATGGTTTTTGAAGTTTTCGCGTAAGACCAACAGGCCACCCAATCGCGGGAAAGGTGGCAGTGGTATTGATCAGATCCAAGTTTGCTGTAATGAGGCCAATCGCTTCTGATCGGTCCTTTATCCTGCAAATCTTCGACAAGGTTAGCGACTCGTCGTTGAACCGACTCAGGCAGCCTTTGAATACGCCTCAGCACTTTTCGCTTTACGATGATTTTATACATACTAAAAGTAACCTATTAATGGTTACATATCAAGGAAGAACAAAGAGATGGACGACGCGGCCCTGGATGACGCAGGTACGCACTGCCCTAGGCCGTCTCATCCCGCTGTGTCCGTTCCCACTCAATTAATCAACCGATGTGTTCGGGCAGTGGATGAGCCGCGAATTCATCAACAAGCGCTGCTGATTCAATCCCGCAAGACGGCCAACGCCTCGGCGACCTCCTGCCCTTTGGCTTCGATAATGTCCATTAGCTCTTCGGGTGTGCGCGTATCCACGACCGGCTTTTTGTGCGGATTGACGGCCTTGAGGTCGTACACCGCATCCTCAATCCGCTTAGCGTCGTTGGCCAGTGCTCTTGCTTCAGCTTTCAACGCCTTGACCTTCGCTTCCGCCTCCGCAATGGCCTGCCCGTCGCGCGGCTTGGCCTTCTTGAGTTCCCTAAGCTGCGCGTTCCACTGAGCTTCCTGTTGCCTTTTGGCAGTGGCTTGATCTGCGAGGGGCTTGGCTTCTGCGGCAGCTATCTGCTTGCGCTCGTCCATATCCACCGTCCACGACAACTCACTTTCAGCGCGGCTCGGCAGCAGTTGGAAGAAATCGTCGAAATGCTGGAGCGTCAGGGGCGTCTTTTTGCGGACCTCGATATCCGTTAGGTCGTAGTACCAGATTTTCTTGGTTGGCTGCCCCTTCGCAAAGAAGAGCAGGTTGGTCTTCACGCCGGCACCAGCCGCACTGAACACCCCGCCCGGCAGGCTCACCACGCACCAGAGATCGCAGTCGTCCAATAGCTTGCGCTTGGTCTTGACGAAGGCGTCTTCATTGGTGCGAAACAGCAGCCCTTCATCCAGTACGATACCGCAGCGTCCGCCATCTTGTAGGCTGCGAATAACGTGCTGTAAAAACAATACTTGGGTGGCACCAGTCTTGTAGTCGAAGTTGGTTTGCGCTTCCCTGCCCTCCTTGCCGCCGAATGGGGGATTGGTCAGGACCACGTCAAAAGCCGGCGGCGCATTGTCGAACAAGCCTCCATAGATTTCCTGCCCGGTCAAGGTATTGCCGTGCCACAGGCTGGGATCATCGATGCCGTGCAATACCAGA
This sequence comes from uncultured Latescibacterota bacterium, assembly GCA_958295495.1. Classification (GTDB taxonomy): domain Bacteria; phylum Latescibacterota; class UBA2968; order UBA8231; family UBA8231. The sequence goes on along the minus strand of OY282352.1, from coordinate 1,544,194 downwards.
TTGGCCAAGGCGATAGGATAGATGAGGTTTTCCTTTTCCCGGCCATAGAAGGTCCGCTGCTTGAGGATGGTCAATTGGAGAGCTGATGCACTTTATCGAGTACGTCGAGGAAGTTGCGCTCGGTGTCGATGCGGACTCGCTCGACGCCGGTCATAATCTCGCTGATGACCTTTTGACGCGGGGTGGCGTCGGGCACTTCCTTGAGTGCCTTCAGATGCGGCAGCAATTCGGTGTTGACGAAGTGGAAAAAGGAGTTTGGCGGTGCGTTCTGGAGTTCTTGCCGCTTGTTGGCTTCGCGCTCAGGTGCGCCCCAGTCGCCCCAGCGGTAGGGTGCTTCTAGGGAAGGTCGGAACGGCAATCCCAACGCCTCGGCCTCCTGCTCCTCGCGCTCCTCGCGCTCGTCGAGGATGCGCAAGAAGAGTATCCACGTCAGTTCGGGCACGTACTGCAACGCGCCGGCGCAATTGCCCCGCCGCATGATGTCGCAGATGCTCTTGACGGCCTGATCTACCGATTGTTGGGTGATGAGTCGTTTGCCGTTTGAGTTCTTCTCCGTCATGGTATCCATCCGTTCTTCTTCGATGATACGGTGCTAGCCGATGCGCCGACAACGGCCTGATTCATAGGCAAATCTGAGGGTTTCCGTTGGTAAGTGCCAGCGGCGATCTTTCGGGGCGAGGAGAAACTTGTAAAATGAACGGTATTACCGTACACTTAGGGCATGATCATTCGCTTTGTCCACCACCGAGGATTACGCTGGCTGATCGAAGATGACGACCCCCGGTTCCTGCAACACAATTTGGTTGGCCGAGTGCGCAAAATCTTGACAGTCCTGATCTTGGCTGAGGAGTTGGACGGATTCATCGCTGATGCGCCTCGCGGCTGGCGTATCCATCGGCTCTCGGGGGACCGGCAGGACGAATGGAGCATTTCGGTATCTGGCAATTTGCGGATCACGTTTGCAGAAGAGGACGGCTACATCGACCGCGTGAACTTGGAGGATTACCACTAATGGCTACCGACGGCATCAAAGTGAACATGACCCCTTCGCATCCGGGTGATTTCATTCGTACGGAGATCATCGAGGAACTGGGTCTAAACGTGACAAGGGCAGCCGAGATTCTGGGGGTTCGGCGGGCAACGCTTTCGGACTTGCTGAACGGCAACGCCGCGCTATCGCCCGAGATGGCACTGCGCATCGAGAAGGCATTCGGCGTGGGCATGGACATGCTGCTGAGGATGCAGGCTTGGTATGACGCCTCGCAGATGCGCGTCCGTGCAAGTGAGATTAGCGTCCGGCGCTATGAACCTGTTTGACCGACAGACATTACACGTGCGTTCTACCATAAACGTAAACCAAGATATCTTATCGGATAATTTAGTATGGGCAACATGTATCTTGTAATCGACACAACCGTTCCACTTCACTACAAGTCAATTGATCAGATCGACTGGTCGGATATCTCGGGTGGTAAGATTCCCACCATATATGTGCCCCTTGTAGTCATTGAAGAGCTTGACAAACAAAAAGACCAGCACAAGCTCCGCAAGATGCGTGAGAGAGCAAGGAAAGCCCTTGCCCTAATCTATGAGAATACTGACGAAAATCTCTCAGGACGATTGAGAAACAACGTACAATTGGTCGTCGAATCGAAGGATCCAGAAATAGACTGGGACGATCTGAATCTTGACAAAAACAAACCAGACCATCGAGTCATCGCTTCTGCTTTATCGTTGGCTTCTGATTCAAACCAAGTAGCAGTAGTTCAAAGAGACTATGGTATTAAGCTGACTTTAAGAAGACTGAAGTTACAATCCATTGAACTACCGACAGAACTACAGTTGGAGGACGCTCTTGATGAGTCGGATCGTGAGATTAAAGAGCTTCGTCTCGAAAACGAGCGTCTTAAATCACAGTTCCCCAAACTTTGTCTGGAGTCAGGAGAGAAGTCGAACCGAGGTCTGATAGTGGTAGATCCAGAGCTTCCTTCCTATTCAACGACCGAACAAGAGGAAATTCTAGAGAGACTCCGCGAGAAGTATCCTTTGATAAAGATGGAGAACATCCGAAGCACGGGTAAACAACGGAAAGACTACAACGATGATTTGTATACCTTTTATGAGGAACACCTAAATTGGATCGTCAAGACAAGAGACTTTAAAAATAAGAGGTCACTATTGATGCCCCTAGGACTCTGGGTTGCCAACACTGGGTCTTGCCCGGCACAAGACGTGGATGTAGAAGTCCGCTTCCCTAATTTTGTAAGTGTTTCGCTAGACGAAAATACTTTGAGCCTACCCCCTAAGCCAAAACCACCTAAATGTATCCCCCTTGACCCTAATCCGACCTTTGCCTATGACCCAGTATCCTTTGATCCCTCACCATTAAAGTACTCAATCAACTCTCCGCCAGAAGCATCAATCTACGAAGATGAAAGAGGCACCTGTGTGACCATGCACTGGGACAGTATCAAGCACGATTATTGTCATCTGATTTTACCAGTACCACATGTGCAGTTTGAGTCGTATGAATCACTTAAGGGTTTCCAATTAAAATATTGGATTAGTGCGGCGAATCTACCCTCTGCCTCCGAGGGTACGTTTGATGTTGAAGTTAAGATAAAGCAGCCAGAATAAGGATGCTGAAGGCAATTTGTGCCGCACCCATTCTGCCCTATCTTGCTCTCGCATGGAAAACACATACTTCGTCCCAGCCGACACCGAACACGTCGCCCGCGAAAAAAACAAAGCCAAGGTGCTGCGTCGCTCCCAATGGTGGAAGCGCAGACGGGCCGCTGGCCAGTGCCACTACTGCCAGCAGTCGTTTGCGCCCGAGGAACTGACCATGGATCACGTAGTGCCGCTCATCCGCGGCGGCCGCACCACCAAGTCCAACGTGGTGCCTTGCTGCAAGCACTGCAACAGCCAAAAGCAGCACCTGCTCCCCCTTGAATGGGCGGCCTATTTGGAAAGGCTGCGCCGCGAAGGTTAGTGATAATGCACGATGTCGGCTATGGCCGCAGCTACTTCCGCGGCCACTTCTGCGGGCACCCGTGGGTTGAACGGGCCGCCCTCGCCGCCATCCACATCGCTGAACCCCCCCAAGTGCATGGCCTCAACCACAGCCGAGTAGTTGTACATGCGGCCGTTGCGGAAGCGAATTTCCTCTAGGGCCGCGAGCTGGTTTTCGATCTGCTGGGAGGTCGCAAAATCGCCTCGGTGCTGGGCGTTGTTGATCTCGTCTGAGGCGCGGGCGAAGGCTACGTTGATCCCCGAGGTGTGACCTTTGGTGCCGCGCTCGGCTGGCCCGGTTGAGCGGTCCCCCACGCCCCATATCACCAGCGCAGCCCCCTCTTCCACACCCGCGACAATTGGCTCAACATCATCAACCGTGGTGCCGATCTTCAGCCCGACAAAGTGCTCGGATTCGTTCATCAGCCGCACGGCTATCTCGCGCTCGGCTTGGTTGCGCAGGTAGTAGAGCAACTTGGCCCCGCACGAGCGCCCCAGCCGCTCGGCAAAATCCGCGTAGTACGCGAAAATGCCCTCTGGATTGGCCACGCCCGTAAGCGGCATGACGAGATAGACGTCCGGGGGATATTCGAGCGCGGCCTCTCGCTCGATCAACCGCTCGGCATCCCCAACCGGATTGGGGGCAATCCCGGCCATCAGCACCCCACGCCCCCCCATCTGCTCGCCGGTAAAGCCCAACAGCCGCACTTGCTCGTCCGCACTAATGTGGTGGACCAAGCTGGTTCCGGCGATGCCGATCACCCGGGGGCGGTCGCCATCTAAGTGGTTGTTCTCCATCAAGTAATTGATGTTCTTGGCGTGGGCCTCGTAGTCGATTTGCCCCCCGCGAAAAGGGACCACCGGGATGGAGGTGACCGAGTATAGCGCGGCGAGCAGGTCTTCCTTTTGCAATGGCATGTTTAACCTCAACTGTGTTAGGTGGCGATGAATTTAACGCTCGGGCGCGAAGTGGCGCATGTCGCGTCCCGGGGTTCCCTCGGCGATCCAGCGGGTGACGATTTGGCCGGTAATCGGGCCTAGCAAGACTCCGTTTTTGTAGTGCCCAGAGGCCACGAAGACTCGCGGCGCATCTGTCAGCGGGCCGATGAGCGGACGCCCGCCGCGGGGCTTGGGCCGCAGACCAGCTTGCTGGCGCGACAGGGGCAAGCACCTCCCCAGCGCGGAGCGCACCTGCGCGGCGAACTCGGCCGCGGCCGCGCGGGTCGTTTCCAGCCGAAAGCCGACCTCCTCCAACGTCGATCCCACGATTGTTTCGCCGCCATCTGGAATGAGGTGGCGTCCGTTTATCCTCACCAGGTGGCGCAGCGGGGCACCAGCAAAACGCGCTTGTTGGCCTCGCACTGGGCGCAGCGCGACTCGGGCACCGACCTGCGCGGCCAAGCTGCCGGACCACGCCCCAGCCGCCAAGACCGCAAAGTCGGCGCGGTGGGTTCTGCGGCTGGTGGCGACCTCGATGGCCTCGCCCGCTTGGGCAATGCGCCAGACGCGCTCGCCCCAAGCGGCAGAAGCACCACGCTGGGCGGCCGCCGCCCAAAGTGCCGCGCCCAACTTGAGGGGATCCACCCGGTGATCATCGGCAAAATACAGACCCTCGCAGCCGCCATCCAACGCTGGCTCCGCACCGCGCAAGGCCCGCTCGTCGAGCCGCTCAACCCGACAGCCGCGCTCGCGGTTGAAGTGCCATACCTCCTCTATCTGGGATGCGTCGGCAAAAAGCTCAATGCCGCCGAGGGGACGCCAGCCCACGTCTGCGCCCAAATCTTCGGCTAAGTCGCAGGCCAGCCGGGCGTACAGAGCGTGGCCGTCGCGGAAAAGCTGGGCGTAGGGATTGTCGCCGCCGTTGCAGTGGGTGAGGACGCCCAAAGAGGCCCGGCTCGTGGGCGAGCCTGCGGCGATCCCCTCGTCGAGCAGGACGACCTTCGCGCCTTGCCGGGCGAGGAAATAGGCGGTCGAGCGACCGATGATACCGGCCCCGACCACCAACACCCGCGTGCCCCCAAGGGCCATCTAACGGCCGACGATCGGCGGCAGGTCGGTCGTCGGGCAAGCGCGGGGGCCGTTTACCGGATAGCCCATATCCGCGAGGACGCAGTTGATTTGCGCCTCTAGCTTGAGCAGGTACTCCTGCTCGGCCGCACTGCTTGACGTGCGCGCTGGGCCTACGTCAAAGCCGCGGGCCGCCACGCCGGTCTTGAAGCCCTCTGGGAAGTTGACGCCTAAGAGCATGAGGTTGATTAGATCGAGGATGCGGTACTGCAATTGGCGGGCCCGCTCGATGTCGCCGCTTTTGGCCTTTTCATAAAGCTCGACGATGACCTCTGGGACGATGCCCGAGGTGGCGATGGTGCCTCCGCTCGCGCCCATGAGCACCGAAGGGAACGCGATCTCCTCGCAACCGGTCATCACTACGTAGTCGGGGCGTTGTTGGCGCAGGCGGTGCATGGTGTTGAGCAGCCGCGGCAGGTCGCGGCTGGAGTCCTTGGTGCCGAAGATCCGCTCGTAGGGCAAGAGCCGCTCCATCAAATCTATCGACAGCTCTTGGGTAAATTGCGGGATATTGTACAGCAGGATGTCCAGCGGCGACTCTGCGGCGATTTCGGCGAAGTACTCGAAGAGGCTCTCGGTGGAAATCTCATAGTAATAGGGGGGCATCAATGCAATGGCATCCACGCCGAGCGAGGCGTAGTATTCGGCCATCTTGAGCACATCGCGCAAGTTTGCCTCGCTGGCTCCGGCCAGTACGGGTACGCGCCCCGCGTTGACCTCGCAGACTAACCGCACCACGTCTTGGCGCTCCTCCCGCGACAGGCGCGCGAACTCGCCAGTGCTGCCGTTGGGATACAATCCGTGGATCCCGACCTCGATCAGCCAGTTGATGTAGCGCTCCATCTCGGCGTGGTTGATCTCGTTCTCGCTGTCGAAAAGGACGACATTGGGACAGAAGATTCCAGCAAATGCCTTGCGGCCGGCGGCGCGAGGAACTGCTGGTGCCGATCTTGGCGTTGGGGGGGCTTGGCTCCCGGCTTCCCGACGCACGACCTCAACGCCTTGGGCGCGCAAAAAATCCTGCGCCGAGGGCGTCAGCTTAGCTCTTGGGCCGAGCTCGACCTGCCGTTCGCCAGCTAGGCGGCCCTCCAAGGTCTGAGCGGTAATTACTGCATCGTCAATCCGAATCATTTTTTGCGTCCTCGCTAAACGTGCGGCAGGCGACCTTCAAGGCCGCTGTAGGGCTGCGGAATGGCGTAGGCCGAGACCAGTTCTCCGTGTGCGATGGCCTCCTGTCGGCCCGCCTCTATGGCGACCTGCACGGCACCGACGTCGCCGCGCACGACGGCGGCCGTCAAGTAGTACCCCACCTTATAGGTCCCTTCGTATTCGACGGCCGCGGCCTTGAGCATCCGATCAACGGCCCGCACCAAGGCCACGGTGCTTCGCGTCTCAATCAGCCCCATGGCCTGCCGCACACCCGGCCCAAGCCCCTCGGCCGCAGTGGCAAAGCGAGCGACTAGCGCGGGATCGGGCCGAGAGACTATGGCCGAGGCGTCGAACTCGCCCAAAGCCGTAGCTGCCTCGGCACCGGCGCGCACCGCGGCCTGCACGTCGTCGAGTTGGCCGGTGGCCAGCGCGGCAATCCGCCCGCCGCTGCCGATGCTCAAGCGCTCGATTTGGACATCCGCGGCCTTGAGCATGGCATCGGCGCTGCCCACGACCGCGGCGTAACCAATGGTCTCTATGAGGCCCAAGGCACCGGTGGAGCGCGGCGCGACCGCCGGCGCCGGCGGCAACAGAGGGCCTAGGCCCTCGCTGGGCTGGGGCAAAACGAGGGTCGCGTACACGGCACCAATCCGTTCGGCTGCTTGCCGGCCGGCTTCTAGCGCCGTCTGCACGGCCGCCACATCGCCAAAGACCGGCGCGTGGCACAGGGCGCCGCCGATGAAGGCCCAACCCCCTAGCTCCACTTGGGCGGCCTTGAGCATGGCGTCGGCACCGGCCACTAGCGGCGTCAGGCCCTGCGTCTCCAACAGGCCAATTGCCCGCGGCTGTACCTGTTCGGCACCGAGCCCGGTTGCGTGGGGCATGGCGTCCATGGCGCGTGCATCCGGCCGCGGCACCACTCGCGCGCCGATCAGTTCGCCGGTGCGGTTCGCCTCGACCTCGCCGACGCCAATGGCCGCCTCTACATCAGCCACTTGGCCGGCAAGTACTGCGGTGAGCCAACCCGCGCCAATGCCGTGCCGGCCGCAGAGGTGTACCTCAGCGGCCTTGAACATGGCGTCGGTGGAAGCCATCAGCGACGCCATGCCGCGCGTCTCCAGCATGCCGATCGCCCCGCTAGACACCGCCACCTCCCAGCGGCACGGCGTATGCGGCCAAGACCTCTGGCCGCGGCTGCGGAATCAGTGCCGTACCCAGCAAGTGCTCGCAGCCCGCGAGCAACTTTTGCGCAACGGCTATGGCTTCGGTGACGGCCCCTACATCCCCCAAGACCAGCGAACACACCACGCGGTCGTGGACCGTCAGCACGTTGATTACCTCGACGGCAGCCGCCTTGACCATCTGATCGTTCGTGTGAATGTGGGCCCCGTAGCCGCGCGTCTCGACCAACCCGAGGGCACCGACGGGCAAGTCGCTGTGGGCACGGGCCGGAAAATCGACGAAATGGCGGCAGGCAGCAGCGGGTTGGTGGAGGGGCACGGCCACCACGTGTTCTATCACGCTGCGGGCCGCTTCTTCGCCGCTGTGTAGCGCGGCGGCCACAGCGCTGATTGACCCGGTGAAAAAGGCCGTGGTATAACCGCCGATCGACGCCCAACCCGCCAGTTCTACGTCCGCAGCCTTGCAAGCCGCGTCCGCACCCACAATGGCGGCGGCGACGCCCTCCACCTCGATCATGCCGACTGCCGGGTCCCCCGCCATAGCTTAGTCTGCCAGCCGGTGAATTACTAGCTCAGTGATCTGCTCAACTAAGGCCTCTGGATCGGTGGCTTGGCCCTGTTCGATTTGTTGCAAAAGCGTCTTATAGCGGTTGCAACCCTCGCAACTCGCCTCGGGGTCGCCCGCCTTCTTGCGCTGGTGGATGGCGCAATCGCCGCAGCGCGCCGGCTCGACGTACCCCGAACCAAATTCCTCGTGCTGGCAGCCGCAGGCGCGGTCGGGATGAGCGCACCGGCCCGCGTTTGCAACGCCGTCGGTGGCAGCCGCATCGGCCGCGCCGCGACTTAGCTGCAACCGGTACTGGCGGATGTAATCCCAAGCCGTCGGCGTCAAGATGGCGCTGGGGGTTACTCTGAGTGCTCGCTCGCCCTTGTGCGCGCGCCCGAGTAAGTCGCCGGTGACGACCGGGGCGTCGATGTGCAAAGCCTCGGCCACCTAGCTAACCAAGGTGATCTGTCAGCCCCTCAGTCGGGCGGGGAATCACGTGGACGCTACGCAGCTCGCCGATGCGCTGGGCGGCTTGCGCCCCCGCATCTACGGCTGCTTTAACGGCTGCTACGTCGCCTTCGACCAGCACGGTAATTAAGCCGCTACCCACGCGCTTTTGGCCCGCATAGCTCACGTCGGCGGTTTTCAACATGGCGTCGAGGGCTTCGACGACGCAGACCAAACCGCGGGTCTCAACCATGCCCAATGCTTTCATTTTTGCCTCCTCTACCTACAAGTACAGCGCGACGAGATCGTCGTGGGGGCGGGGAATCACGTGCTGCGATACGAGCTCGCCCACGCGTTCGGCCGACTCGGCGCCGGTGCTGACCGAAGCCTGCACCGAGCCGACGTCGCCACTGACCATGACGGTAATATACCCGCCGCCGATGTCTTGGAGCTTGACGATCTCCACATCGGCCGCTTTGCTCATGGCGTCGGCCGCTTCGATTACGCCGATGGCCCCCTTCGTCTCAATGAGGCCCAAGGCGCGGACGCGACCATCGCTGTCGTCGCGGTCGCTGCGCTCGGGCACGATGGCCGTCAACTCGCTGTGCGGGCGGGGAATTACGTGGACCGAATGCACCTCCCCAACCTTGGCCGCAGCGGTTGAGCCAGCATCCACGGCCGACTTGACGGCCGCCACATCGCCCGAGCAAAACACGGTCACCAAGCCGGAGCCGACTCGGTCCCAACCCAAAAGCTGTACGCTGGCGGCCTTGGCCATGGCGTCGCCGGCTTCGACGACCCCGACCAGCCCCACGGTTTCTACCATACCTATTGCATCCGACATCCCTTACCTCCTGAAGTAATTGTGCGGATTTTTGCGTTCAACGCTCCAAATATACCTTGCGGGCATGTACCAAATCAATCGCATTGCCCTCGTCCGTGTCGATGTGAACCTCGAGGCGCTCGCGCTCGCTGACTCGACAGATCAGCCCTTCTAGCACCCCACCCTGATCGCCTTCTACTACCAGCCGCAACAAGTCCCCCGGGCCGACCCCGTAGTACGCGGCCTCGGCCGGGTTTAGATGTACATGGCGGGCGGCCCGGATCACTCCCCGCTCGAGCTCCAGCCCTCCGACCGGCCCCACCAAGTAGCAGCCCGGCGTCCCCTCGAGGTTGCCGCTGAGCCGCACCGGCGCATCAATGCCCAAAAAGCGGGCGTCCGTAAAAGCCAGCTCCACTTGGTTGTAATCGCGCAAGGGGCCGAGGATCCGAACATTGGGAATCACCTGCTTGCGCGGCCCGAAAACCGACACCGTCTGCTCGGCGGCGAAAGCACCTTCTTGGTACAGGGCCTTCTGCACGGTCAGCTCGGCACCCGCGCCAAAGAGCGCGTCCAGTGCCCCTTGGTTGAGGTGGACGTGGCGGGCGGACATATTGACGACCAGCCTCGGGGCTGGAGCCGCCTGCTCTAGCTGAGCGTCGGGCAGGTTATCGTACACCACCCGGCGCACCAGTGCCTCAATCTGCTTGCGGTCCAATCCGGCCGCTGGTGCAACGTCCATCGCTTATCCTTCGCGGCTTAGTTGCCGGCAGTCGAAGTTTTTGCCCATGGCCTGTAGCGAATCGACGATCCCGACGATTACCGCGTCGGCTGGCACGTCGGCCAAGTTCGGGGCGATCCGCGACGAACTGCCCTGCACCAAAATCACTAGCTCGCCCTTGCCCGCTTGCACTGCGTCAATGCAGACCATATCTCGCCCGGTCAGCACCAGACCGCTCTCGCGCACCGACGCGATTTCTACTACTAAGAGCTTCTTGCCGTTGAGGCTCGGGACCTTGGCCGTGGCGACCAAGTGCCCTTTGACTTGGCCCAAGAGCATCAGGCTATGCGGAAGTAGTCAACGAGGGCGCAGCGGCGCTGACGGGTAAAGGTGCGCGGCGAAGTCAGGCCCTCGCCCGTGGGCCCGGCGATGGAGTACGTCCCAAAGCCCTCGCCGCCCAAGCCAACCCCGGCGTAGGAAGGGCCGTTTTTGACGAAAATGGTGGTATCTACGGCGCGGGCCATGTTGTGCATGTTTTCGATGTTGCGCGAATGGATCACGGCCGTGTGCCCGTAGCCGTGCTCGGAGATGACGGCCTCGCGGATGGCTTGGTCGATGTTGGAGACCCGCACGATCGGCAGAAAGGGCATCATCTGCTCCTCGCGCACAAAAACGTGGTTGGCGTCGGTCTCGCCAATGAGCATGCGCAGAGACGAGTCGAGCCGGAGGCCGATGCGCTCGCCCAGCACGGCGGCGTCGCGCCCCACCAACTCGCGGTTGACGCCGACATGCCCGTCCGGGCCTTTGACAAAGGCCACCTGCGCGAGGGCCTCGACCTGCCGTGCGTCGAGTTCGTAGGCATTGTACTGGACCATCAGCCGCTTGAGCTCGTCGGCAATCGCGGCGACGGCAAAGACCTGCTTCTCGCCGATGCAGAGGATGTTGTTGTCGAAGCCCCCCCCGTCGATGATGTCGCGGGCGGCTTTGGCCAGATCGGCCGTTTCATCGACGACTGCGGGCGGATTGCCCGGGCCGGCGACGATGGCCTTTTTGGGACTGCCCAGCGCGGCCTTGGCCACGCCCGGCCCGCCTGTCACTAGCAGCAAGCGGATGCCCGGGTGGTTGAACAGTTCGTTGGCCGTCTCAAGGGTCGGCGTTTCGACCGCGGTTACCAAGTTGGCCGGCCCGCCGGCGGCGACGATGGCTCGATTGATCAAACCCACCGCGAACATGGAGACCTTGCGGCCCGCCGGATGTACGTTGAAGACGACTGAGTTGCCCGCGGCGACAATGCAAATGGCGTTGTTGACCATCGTCGGCACGGGATGCGTCGATGGGGTGACTGCGCCGACGACCCCGTAAGGGGCCATTTCGACTACGGTCAGCCCGTGGTCGCCGGTCCACGAAGTCGCCTCTAGGTCTTCGACGCCGGGCGTTGTGTCGGCTGCGACTTGGTGCTTGATGATCTTGTCTTCCAACCGCCCCATGCCCGTCTCGGCCAAGGCCCGCCGCGAAAACTCCTCGGCGTGGACATGCGCCGTCTGCCGGAGGGCCTCGACGACCTTTTTGCGCTCCTCCAGCGACGAGGCCACCAACTGCTGCTGGGCGCGGGTCGCGCCTTGGACGGCCGCGTCAATCGTCGCGAAGACGCCCTCGCTGCCGCTCCCGCCGCTGACGACGCGCTGCACCACTTCTTCGACTATTTTGCGTACGTGCTCTTCGCTGACGTTTGGGGGCACTCTCTTTACCCTCGCGTTGAGTTTAATTTTAAGAAGGGGAAAATAGGCGGCCCCACCCCGAGCGTCAAGGTTATTTGACGGGCTGTCAGCCCTGCTTTAAGGTTTGTGCAAGTGCTGGAAAAACAAAGGAGAAAGACATGCGCATCATCCGCTTTATCGACGCTGGCGACACCGTCCGCTGGGGCCTCGAAGCCGAGGAGGGCCAAGCCTCCGTACTCACCGGCGATCTCTTCGCAGAACTAGTGCCCACGGGCGAACAAGTGGCCGTCAAAAGGCGGCTCGCCCCGCTCGCCCCGCCCAACATTTTCTGCATTGGGCTAAACTACCGAGAGCACGCGGCCGAATCCGGCCTCGCCCCGCCCGAGCAGCCCGTAGTCTTTGCCAAGCCCACGAGCGCGGTCTGCGGCCCGGGCGACCCGATCTTACTGCCAGCCTGCTGTCATCGTGGCCCAGAAGTTGACTACGAGTGCGAGCTTGCGGTGGTGATCGGCAAGGCCGCCCGCAACGTGGCGCGGGCCGACGCCCTCAGCTACGTGCTCGGATACACATGCGCCAACGACGTCTCGGCCCGCAAGTGGCAGCTCCATGCCGGCGGCGGCCAGTGGATTCGCGGCAAGGGCTTTGACACCTTCTGCCCTTTGGGGCCGGTGCTGGTCACAGCCGACGAAATCCCCGACCCGCAAACCCTCGGAATCCGCACGATCCTCAACGGCGTGACCATGCAAGACCACACTACCGGCGACATGATCTTCGCGGTTGCCGAACTGATCGAATTCCTCAGCCAAGATACGACCTTGCTGCCGGGCACGGTCCTCCTCACCGGCACCCCGCAGGGCGTGGGTTTTGCGCGCAAACCGCCCGTGTGGCTCGCGGCCGGCGACGAGGTCGTCGTGGAAATAGACCAGATCGGCCGGCTGCAAAACCCGGTGGACGCGGCCTAGCGCTCACGCTTCCTCGAACATCCCGAAGGCAAAGGCTTCGGGTAGTTCCGCAAAAATGATCTGCCCCTCGTCGTCGGTCTCTAGCAACTGGGCCATATAGGCGTACCACTCTTCTAGGATGGGAACTTGGCGGCTCTTGAGCCAGTCTTCCTCGGTGGGGGCGACCGCGTGGATGACGAGGTGTTCGTCCAAGCGGTAGATGGCCATGCTGACCTCGTTGTCGGTCATGCTGTCGGCGATTGCGGGCCACAGGTCGTCGTGGGCTTGTTTGTACTCGGCGTACGCATTGGGACGCAGCCGCATGGCCAAGCCAATCGAATACATAATGGTCTCCTTAATTGTTAGGGGTTGTGTGCTTTTGGCGCGGACGACGCGAATTGATTGATAAATATGCGGATTAATCAAGAGATATTCAAAAAATGACGTAAAGTGCTTTTTTTCTCTATTCTTAGGCATTTTTTCCTTGACAATATATCACCTTAAAAGTGAAACTAAAAAGCAGTCAAAAATCGTGCAAAGCAAATTGCACATCACCATGGAGAGGAGGGCCTCAAAGAATGATTTTCTTCGCACGTCAATCCTCGTGTAGTCTCAGGAGCCAGCTCCCGGATGGGGGCGGCCATACGGTCCCAAATATGCAGGCTACGAACAGCATCCGCGCGTTGCGCGCTCGTCCCAATCCCTAGAATACACGCACGACTCTTCAGGTTGTGTGCATCGGCTGGCTAAAAGGCACAGCCGAATCGGGAATTCACCTCGCACTCGCAATGTAATCGTCTCAGGCGATTGACCGCGCGTGCAAGGGCTTTCCCACGGGGTTTTCGGGACAGCGCTTTCGAGAAGGAGGGCACTTTTGCGTCCCGGAAACCGGCGATACATCGAACTCGATACAGCCGCTTTCCAGCGGCTTTTTTGATGGCCGTGGCGCAAAAATGCTGCGGCTTTTTTCGTTGAATTTCGTCGAACTTCGCACCAATTGAAGGTCTGGAGAGAAAAACCCATGCGCAAAATAGAGCCAGAACGCATCAAGCGTGCGGCGCGCATCTACGCGAGCAACCAAGAAGCCAGCCGCGCGCTGGGTATTGCCCCGGGCAGTTTCAGCCGGCTCTGCCGGCTCTACAACATCGAGACCCCCTATGCGCGCAAGCGCCGGCGGCGCGAGGAGTTCTTCCGCCAGCGCGACGCCGATCTCTTAGAAGCTATCGACCTCGATCTGCAAGAGATGGAGGCGCTAGAGGAGGTCCTCGACCTCAATTAATAGGCAGCGCATATCGCGCTTAGCCAGCGGGGAGTTGGTGGACATTTTCTTTTCGTCCGCTAGCTCCCCGCTTTTTTGCAGCAAGCGGTGCGCGACGAGTCTTTTGAGGGCAATTGAGGGCAGTTGAAGGGAGAGGGGTGGTGCGAATCTATGTTGAGGGGTTTCATTTTTGTATTTTTCGCTGAAAGGAAATTCGCATGTCGTGTAATCAAACGACGAGAGAGGAGGGTTGCCATGCTCAGCTCCACGCCGGCTGTCAAGTTCACCTATGAGGACTATCAGCACACTCCGGATGACCGGCGCTACGAGTTATTGGACGGAGAATTGATCATGGCCCCCGCGTCCAACTTAGGACATCAGCGAATCGGCACCCAATTGGGATGGCGACTCGCTCAATTCGTGGCGGAGAGGGGGCTAGGCGAGGTCTTTTTCGCCCCCTGCGACGTAGTATTGTCGAACACAGACGTAGTTCAGCCAGACCTACTGTTCGTCTCCCACGAGCGAGCGCACCTACTGCTCGGCGGCGCGAATGTCCTCGGCGCACCGGACCTCGTAGTAGAAATCCTATCGCCTTCCACGGCCGGGCGAGACCGGACGCTCAAGCGCGGCCTGTATGCGAAACACGGGGTGCGGGAATACTGGCTGGTCGATCCAGACGCTCGGACGGTGATGGTGCTGCGGCTGGATGGGGGTGCTTTCGAGGTGGTGGGTCTGTACGGCGAAGGACAGACGATGACCTCGCCGACGCTTGAAGGCTTCACTGCCGATCTGAACGAGATTTTTGGGGTGTGATGAGAGCCGTCAAAAGAGAGCCGCTGATCCGATTAGAGGCTTGAGAGCGTGGATGTCTCACCCGCTGTCCAAGCATGAAAAAACCGACCCCTGCGAAAGGGGCCGGTTTTTTTAATTTCCCCTGCCAACACGTTGTCTCTCGTCAACGGTGCCGCATCCACTACCAACTCTACCGCTGCCATCCCCACGCGCACTCCAAAAGCGGCATCGGTGTAGGTCGTCAAGCCCTCGCCTGAAACAACGAGACCATATTCCCGTTCCCGCTCCGCCGCGTCCGTGGACATAGGTGCCGCTGTCGCTGTCGAGGAAGCCTGCGCCACTATCCCGGCCTGCCCGTCCAAGAGCACCATCCGCTGGGTCTGCTGCCCTCCATCCACCGTCAACCGATAAATGTACACCCCCGCCGCTACCGCCTGTCCCGCCGCATCGGTCGCGTCCCACTTCGCCGCGTGAAAACCGGCCGACCGCTCCTCATCCACCAGCGTTGCAACATGCTGTCCCAACACGTTAAACACATCGAGCCGCATGTGCGTAGCCGTGGGCAGTTGATAGGGGATCACGGTTGAAGGGTTGAAGGGGTTGGGGTAATTCTGTCCTAGGGCAAATCCCTGCGGCAAGGCCGACCCGCCCAACGACGCCAGCGGCAGCGCGAAATACCCGGACTCATCGGTCATCGCCCGTGCCACCGCGCCTTGATGCAAAGCAGCCAAGTCCAAGAGCGTCACTTGGGCCCCGGCCACTGGCCGCCCATCGGCAAGCCGCACCTGCCCGGAAACAGTGGATTGCTGTGCCGTATTCGCTTGAACAGAAAGCATCAAGCCTATCAGACATACCATTAGAAATCTCATAAAAGAATCTCTCTATCTATTAATGTGAGTGTTAATGTGAGTTCGGGGAATCCCCCGGAATCCTTCCTGAGCAGGCGACACCAAATGGTATAGCTGCGGGAGTGGGCGAATACTCCTCGTCATACCAATTGATGCGCTCCTTTTTAGGGAGATGGTGAGGGGAGGAATGGAGCTAAACACACTAGCAGTTAATTAACTGATGGTGCTAGTAGGTTGATGTAGAACGTTAAGTCCCGGCCGGACCTATTGGCCCAGCCGGGACTTATCACATAGGTTAATCGGCGAATGTCGCCTTGATACGGCCCCAAGAGGAAGTCTCAGTGGAAGAGACAGGCTTAGCCGCCGGTTGCCAATAAGGACTAGTATCAATACAAACAAACGGAGGAAATCATGCCTAACCCAAAATCATTACAACAGCTCTGTCGCCAAACCTTGCCGCTAATGTTGCAGCAGGCGAATGGGCAGGAGATGATGACGGCAGTGCGAGAGGTGGTACAAACTGATCGGTGGAATTCGTTTGATCGCTTCCACGACACGACAGCCACGCTAGCGAGTCGCTACGAGGCCGCCGGCGCGCGTGTGGAGATCGAGTCCATCCAGACTGGAGGGCGGATTGGGTCGGGCCGGTGGATCATCCGCGAGGCTGCCGATGTGGCGGGCGCGACCGTGGATGTGGTGCATCCGCTCACCGAGCGAGTGCTAGATTGGCAGGAGAATCCCTGGCACGTCATCCAGTGGAGCGCGGCGACCCCGGCGAGCGGCTTGCGGCTGCGGCTAGTTATTCTCGACCAAGTCGAAGACATCCAATGCCAGCCAACCGACGGACTCGCTGGTGCGATTGTGCTGACCAAGCTAGACCCGCGCACCCACCTCGGTCTTTTGGCCGCTAAAGGGACCGCCGCAGTCATCGCCGACCGGCTGGTGCCCAACCTGCCCAACGCAGTAGCGTGGACCAAATTCGGGTGGGGCGCAATTCCCCTAGAACATGCTGCGGCGCGGTTGGTGGGCTTTGTGATCTCTGAGCAGCAGGGAGAGCGGCTGCGGCAGCTAGCAAAGCAGCACGGCCCCTTAACCCTGCACGTAAGAGCCGACATCCGCAAATACGTCGGCAGCCACGATGTGGTCAGCGGAGTCATCGAGGGAACAGGCGACCCGCAGGACGAAGTGTGGGCCATCGCGCACAGCGCCGAGCCGGGGGCCATAGACAACGCTTCGGGCGTGGCCATCACCCTCGAGATCGCCCGCGTGATCGAAGGACTTATTCGGGTGGGAAAACTCGCACGCCCCAAGCGCACCATTCGCCTGCTCAACGCCTATGAGTGCTACGGGTTCTTCGCCTATCTAGAGAGGGTGCGGCGCTTGCAGACCCCTTTGGCCGGCGCGTGTATCGACACGCTCGGCTCCCAGCCTGCCGTCTGCGATGGCCGACTGGAGTGGCACGCGACGATCCCCATGTCGGCTGGTTTCGTCGACCGGGTCGGCACGGCCATCTTGCGAGCCGGGGTGCGGCAACACAAGGCAGGCTATCGAGTGCATCTAGAGCGATTTATGGCGACATCTGACACCTTGATCGGCGACCCCCAGTACGGATTTCCCTGTCCTTGGATCACCACGCATCACCGCAAGAGCGGGCGCGGCTTCGACGCCTACCACTCTTCGGCCGACGTGGAAGCGCTGCTCAGTCCGCGGGGGCTGGAGACCTGCGCGGCCTCGATGGCGGCCTATCTGTACTACTTGGCCGACATGGGCAGCCGCGAAGTGGGGGAGCTGGTCCGTACCGAAACCCAGTACTTTCTCGCAGCATTGCAAAATAAAAAGCGCCCCCGAGCCGAGGCCGAATACGTGCGCGAGGCACACAGCCGCAGTGTGCGGCGGCTCGTGCGTTGGCTGTGGGGAGGCAGTCGGCGCGAGATCTTGGAGGCCATGGACGATGGCGAGCGGCAAGTGGCGGCCGCAGCAACCGAGGCCGCGCTGCCGGGCAAGCGCACGCGGCGCACGGCCCAAGCGCGGCTGGTGCCGCGGCGCACGGCCGTGCTCTCACCGACCGGCGAAAACACGCCGGCCGCGATCAACGCGCGCATCGCGGCCGCACAGCTACCGCCATGGGCGCTGTTTTGGGCTGACGGACGCCGGAATTTGGGCGAAATCGCCGAGCGCATCGCCTGCGAGGAAGCCGACTACCGGGCCGGGCCACGGACGGAAGGTCCCGTCACCGTCGCCCGGGTCCACGAGTACTTCGCAGCACACGCCGAATTGGGCTATGCCGAGTTGACCGACCCAGCCAATATGATCGGCCGCAGGGAATTGGTAAGAGATCTGCGCCGCTTAGGCGTCACCCCGGGCATGGATCTGATGGTACACAGCTCTCTATCGGCCATCGGTGGTGTCGAGGGCGGTGCCGAGACCGTCGTTGACGCGCTCTTGCAGGCGGTCGGCAAGCGGGGAACCCTGCTGGCGCCTTCGTTTAATCACCGCGCGGCGAAAGTCTTCAACCGGCTGACCACGCCCACCACCAACGGCGCAATTCCAGACGCGCTGTGGCGGCGCACCGACGCAGAACGCAGCATGCATCCCACCCACGCGGTGGCGGCGATTGGACCAAAAGCCAGCGACTATTGCCGCGGGCACCTCGAAGTCGGCATCTGGGCCCCAGATAGCCCGATCGGCAAATTGGTACACGGCGGTGGCTATATCCTCGCGCTGGGCACGACGCACGACACCAGCACGGCCTACCACGTAGCCGAGCTATCCGTCCCCTGCGGCTGCATCGAGTCCTTTGCTCTCCAGGACCGGATCGTGCGCGAGGACGGAGCCGTAGCCGAGGTCTTGGGGCTAGCCTTTCGCAACGGCCCCTGCCCAGTCCCAACCCACAAGCTGGACTCAACACTCGACCGGAGGAAGTTGCAGCAGCGGGGCAAGGTTGGACAGGCCGAATGCGAATTAGTGAAGGCCCTCGACCTGTGGCGGGTGCGGCGCGAACACCTGCGGCGCGTCTGTCCCACCTGCACTGTTAAGCCCCAAACTGCGCGGTGAATAGATCGCTCCCTTCCCCCTATGGCCAGCATCTCCAAGGCAGCCAAAACGACGGACTCACCGATGCCGCAGGTCGCTCTCATCTGACGCTGCGCGGCTTTTGGGTAGGCGCGTTCCTCAGCTTCTTCCTGTCCATTGGCGCGCCCTACGCCAACATGGCGATGCGGGCGACCAACATGGCCTTCGACTTCAATACCCCGGGGGCCATCTTTCTGTTTTTGGTGCTGGTCGGCTTGCTCAATACGCTCTTCAAGCTCACCGCCCGCGACTTCCGCCTAGCGGTGGGGCTGGCCCTACTGGCCACGGGCGGCTTTTGCAGCCATTGGGCCAGCCGCGGTGCGGTTGATTGGTACTCGCCTAGTTTTTGGTTTGGGGCCTTCTTCGCCCTCTCTTCGCTGTGGAACGTGCCCGTGGTGCAGCGCGGGGGCACCCTCGCGCTCAACCGCGCCGAGCTAGTGTTGGTGTACGTGATGTTGCTGGTCGTCTCCGCCCTCTGCACCATGGGGCTGACACAGCAGCTTCTGCCGGCCCTCACCGGCATTTTCTACTACGCCTCCTCGGCCAACCAATGGGCCGAAAAGCTCTTTCCGCTCTTTCCCGCGCAACGCATCCTCGTCGATGACGGCGCGGGCAACCGCGGCTTTTACGAGGGCGGCGCGCTCGCCGACATTCCCTACGCCACTTGGGTCGAGCCGCTGTGCTGGTGGGCGCTGCTACTCCTCTCGCTATACGTGGCTATGGTATCGACGGCCGTGATCTTGCGCCGGCAGTGGGTCGAACGCGAGCGGCTGGCCTATCCGCTAACCCAACTCGGGGTGGCCATCGTGCAGGGCGAGCGCGGCTCTAAGCTAGTCAACGGCTTTCTCAAGCATAGGGCCTTGTGGTGGGGCGCAGCCGTGCCGCTTGCTTATGGCAGCCTCAAGGCCTTGCACCAATACGACCCGTCCATACCCAGCATTGGCCTGATTTGGTCGGTGCCGTTTATCGGCCAGCAGAACCTGCAAATCTGGATCAGCTTCGCGCTCGTTGGCTTTTCCTATCTCATCAGCACCCAAATAGCGGCTGGCATCTGGATTTTCTACCTACTCTCCAAGGTCGAAGCCGAGTTCCTCGCCGTATCCGGCCTCAAATCCACCAGCAAGTTCGTCTATGGGGTCGCGTCCGAGCCGCTCTTGGCCTATCAGGGCGGCGGCGCGCTCATCGCCATGGTGCTCTTGGGACTGTGGACTGGACGCGACCACTTGCGAGACGTATGGCGCAAGGCCCTCAGCCGCCATGCGGACCTAGACGACGGCGACGAAATCACGTCCTATCGAGCGGCCGCGAGCGGAGTACTCTTGGGCACCGGGGGCATCGCCGGCTGGTTGTGGCTGATGGGCACCCCGCTCTGGGTCGGGGTGCTCTTTGCGGCGGTGGCCCTGTTGGTGTTTATCGGCATCTCGCGGGTCGTGTGCGAGGCCGGCCTAGCGGCCGTGCGCTCGCCCATGATCGCCCCGGACCTCATCGTGCAGGGCATCGGCTCGCAGACGATCGGTGCCAGCGGCGTCTTCAACCTCTCTTTGGCCTATATCTGGTCGGCCGACATCCGCATCTTCCTGCTGGCCATGGTCGCCAATGGATTGAAGCTGATCCAAAACATGGACCGCCGCAGTCGGCGAGTCGTCTTCTGGGCGGTGGTCGCGGCCATCTTCATCGGCGTGACGGGCTCCTGCTGGATGGTCTTCCACCTCGCCTACAAGTACGGGGGCATCAACCTCGATGGCTGGCGCTTTCGCAGCGGCCCATCGACCATCTACAACGCGGCGCAGCGCGCACTAGAGCCAGCCGGGGCCGACTGGTTGGGGTTGGCGTTCTTCGCTGGCGGGGCCGTGGTCATGGTCCTACTGACTTGGGCGCGGCAGTACCTCTTGTGGTGGCCCTTCCATCCAATCGGCTTCCCGATTGGCGCGAACTTCATGCTCGACAAAATCTGGTCTTGCGTACTCTTAGCTTGGGCGCTCAAGAAGCTGATTTTGCGTTTTGGCGGGGCGGCGCACTATCGGACGAGTCAGCATTTCTTCATGGGCCTGATCATGGGCGAGGCCCTGTGCAACGGGTTGTGGCTGGTCATCGACTACTTCACCGGCAAGGTCGGCAACGCCGTCTTCATTCTGGGGTGACCCCGCATTCCTTGACAGTGCGAGAGGGCGGGCCTATCTCTTTTGCACTATGAACCGACTCGTCTTTTATCTCGCCGCAGTGCTCGTCGCCTGCGTCGGCCCCTTTGCCGGCAAGAAGGTCCCGCCCTATCTTGCGGCCCCTCCCGTGCTCAAAGCGACCTTTTCCAGCGAGAAAGCTGCTGCGTATCTGGTCTGGCACCCAGTGCCTTCAGCAGGCTTTCTCTACGGCGAAATCCAGCGCGCCACAGGAGGCGAATTTGCAGCCATCGCGCGCGTGGAATCCGCAGCCGACACCACCTTTACAGACGCTGGTCTGTTGGCCAACACCCAGTACAGCTACCGCGTCGTCAGCTTCTTCGGCGAGGACGAGACTGTACACGAGCTGGTCAGCACAACGGCTGCGGGCGGGTTCCACCACCGCGTGGCAAGCTGGTCCCTCGCCGCGGGCACGGCCCCCACGCGGCTGGCCATCAGCCGCAACGGCACGGTCTTTGTCGTCGGTGTGGGCGAGGGGCGCGTCGAGCGATTCGACCGCGCGGGCCGCACCTTGGGCGCATGGGTCTATACCACGGAGCCACTGGCCTGTATGGAAACGAGCGCACTAGACGGGCCGGCCCTGGCCCTCGACGCCGCCGGCCACCTCTACGTGGTGTACAACCTGCACCGCCCGAGCCAGAAACCAGCGGCCTTTTGGGCGAAATTCGCCCCAGACGGTCGGCTGTTGTGGACGCGTCCACTAGCTGGGCTGTTCGCCCGCCACATCGTCATCGACGGCGATGCCATCTACATCGAGAGTATCAGCCAATTGCAGCTATTCGACCAAGCCGGCGAGCAGCAAGTCCAGTACGCCATCCCGGCCCTGCTGGTGGCCAGTCTGCGGCTTTGGCAAGGGCGTTTCGCCGCACTGATCGAGCCATTGGCCCTGCGCGCCGACGACTGGCAGGCACCTCGACTAGCGGTGTACGACGACCCGCAGCGCGCCACGGCTAGCCGCGTCATCGGCCGCGATCCCAAATCGCATCAGGACCGCGGCAATGGGCTTTTGCTTAGGCCCACCGACTTTGCCGTCGATGAAGCGGCCGACCGGGCTTTCGTGGTCAATGCCGGCCACAGCCGCATTGAGGTGTTCCAGCAGGGACACTACCTGACGCGCTGGGGCGAGGAGGGCGAGGGAGACGATCAGTTCCGCTTCACAGGCCGCATCCAAGTCGTCGTCGATATGGCCACTGGGGAAGAGGGCGAGCGCGAGGTGGTCGCCGGCGGCATCGCCCGCGACGCCGAGGGGTTCATTTACGTGGCCGATACGTTCAACGATCGGATCCAGAAGTTCCAACCATGAAGGCTGTGCTCGCATTGCTATTGCTGGCCTTGCTGGGTAGCGAGGCCCAGGCCCAGCACCAAGGCAAGCGGACGTACAATCTCTGGACCAAAGAGAAGATCCGCTACCTCAACGCCAAGGTCATCATCGAACCCTACAATCCGCAACTGCGCGTCCTCCTCGCCAACGCGTACTTTGACGACGGGCAAAAGTACGAGGCCAAAAGGCTGCTGCAAGAGGCCTTGCAGCTCGACCCCAACTACGCCGAGGCGCATTGCAACCTCGCGGTCATGCTCCACGGCCAGGGATACGACCGCGAGGCCAAGCACCACTACGAGGAGGCCCTGCGACTCGATTCGCTGATGGTCGAAGCCATGGCCGGGCTAGGGACCTTGCTCTGCCGCACTGAGCGCCAGGCCGAGGGCCTCGAGTACCTCGAAAAGGTCATCGCGATCCAGCCCGATCACGTCGGCGCCCGCTTCAACATGGCCGTGGCGTACCACAAGGTCGGCGACTTCAAAAAGTCCATCGAACACCTAGAGACCTTATTGCAGGTCGATTTCAATTATCGCGGTGCGCGCCGTGCGCTGGCCCGCGCTTATTACAGCCTCGGAGTCTTGCGGCTGCAAGCCCAACAGCCCGAGTTGGCACTCGCCGTGCTGGCCAAGGCCATCGAGTACGAGCAAGACAACGAAAGCATGCTCTTTGCCAAGGGCCTTGCCCACCTCGACAGCGGCGATCTCGCCGGGGCCGAAGCGGCCTTCAAGCAGGTCATCGCGCTGGCCGGCAATCACATTCCAGCCCTGCACAACCTCGGCGTGATTTGCGAAAAGACCGAGCGATTTGCGGAAGCCGTCCAATACTACGGCAAGGTCCAACAGCTAGCCCCACACCTAGCGACGATCGAAGCGGTCAAACACGCCTCGTACAACGTGAATTACCTGATTGAGTAAGTTTGACTTTTGCGCGGCCAGCGCGTACACTTTGGGCTTTTTGCGAGCCGCTTTAGCGGCGGCTTTTTCCGCGGCGCGAAAAGCGCCGCCATCATCCCATCCTTTTTAGGCGAGAGCAATGGCCAAAGAAGAAGCGATCGAAGTCCAAGCAGTGGTCAAAGAGGCCCTGCCCAACGGCTACTTCAAGTGCGAGATGGAGAATAGCCACGAGATTATGGCCCATGTCTCCGGCAAGATGCGCAAATACTACATTCGCGTACTTCCGGGCGACCAAGTCACCGTGGCCCTTTCGCCCTATGATTTAAGCCGCGGACGCATCACTTTCCGCAATCGCTGAGACGCCGCAAGGCCGTCTCGATGAGCCTCACACCTGACCAAGGCACATGGAGAGGAACCAGCCCAGTACGCATCGAGCTTGGCCCTTCCAAGAGGCGGCACAGATCGCCAAGCAGCGCCGGCCTAGCGGGGACCGCCCGGTACTATTTGAGACCGGCTTTGGCCCCAGCGGCTTTCCCCATCTAGGGCACTTTTCAGAAGGCGTCCGCACCTCTTGGGTGCGCAACGCCTGTGAGTACCTCTACGGACTAAAGACCCGCCTACTCTGCTTCAGCGACGACATGGATGGCCTGCGCAAGGTGCCCGGCAACTTGCCGCAGCCCGAGATGCTCGCCGCCCACCTCGGCAAACCCCTACACGCCGTCCCCGATCCCTTTGGTTGCTGTGCGAGTTTCAGCGACCACATGAACGCCAAGCTGTGCGCGTTTTTCGACGCCTCTGGCTTCGACTACGAGTTTCAAAGCTCGCGTGCAGCCTACGTGCGCGGCGACTTCGACGAAGGGCTTTCGATTCTCCTAGACAAAGCCGAGGAAGTCCGCCAAATCATCGTGCCCACGCTGCGGGAACAAAACCGCCAGCACTGGTCGCCCTTCTTCCCGATTTGTCCCAACTGTGGTTCGATCATGGCCACGCGGGTCACCGCCTACCACCCCAGCCGGGGCAGCGCGAGCTTCACCTGCGACCTCGATACTGGCTACTACGCCGGGTGTGGCGCAAGCGGCGAGCAGTCGGTTCTCGGTGGCAACGCCAAGGTGGGCTGGAAAGTCGATTGGGCCCTGCGCTGGTACGCCTACGATGTCGATTATGAAATGTACGGCAAAGACCTCATTGACTCGGTGCGCCAGTCCTCCCGCATCGTGCGCCTGATGGGCAAGCAGCCGCCGGTCGGCTTGTGCTACGAGTTTTTTCTCGACGAGGAAGGGCGAGGGTTGGCCAGCAGCGCCGGCCGCATGGGGGTGACGGTGGATGCGTGGAAGACGTACGCGCCGATAGAATCCCTACTCTTTTTCCTGTTCCAAAATCCCAAGCGGGCCAAGCGGCTGCACTGGGATATCGTCCCCAAGTGCGTTGACGACTATCTCGATGCGCTGCGGCGCTATTCCGATGTGGCAGAGGCAGAGCACCCCGAGCAGGCCGTGTGGCATATCGGCGACCGCGGCGCAGTCGTGCCCGAGTACGCGTCCCGCGTCAACTTCTCCACGGTCAACAATCTGATCGCAGCCCTCGGCGTGGATTCGGTCGCGGTATTGGGGGAATATCTGGCGCGCTACGATGCGCAGGCTTCTACTTATCCGCAGGTAACACAGGCGCTGGTGGAGAAGGGGCTTAACTACTATCGAGACGTGGTGCTTCCCAACAAGCAGTTTCGTCCGCCCTCGGACGAGGAGCGGACGCTCCTAGGGCAGTTGGCCGAGCGGTTGAGCGCGACCAACGGAGCCACCGAGGAGGAATTGCAGGCCATTCCGTTCGACTTAGCCCGCGAGGTCGGAGTGCCCCCTAAGTCGCTGTTTCGGATGTTTTACGAGGTGGTGTTGGGGCAGAAACAAGGGCCGCGATTTGGGTCGCTTGTGCAGCTAGTGGGGCGGGAGCAGGTAGTGAAGATGGTGCGAGAGAAAGCGTAGCGCATACAGGGATTCGCCGGTATTGCGAGGGTGCGGTGGGTGCCGCGCCCTCTTTTTTATAGAGCGAACAATGGCAGAGCAACAGGACCTTTTTTCCGCAATCATGCCGCCGGCCAAGCCTCGGCACGTCGAGCGGATGCAGCAGGTGCAGGAGGGGCTGCCCGCGCAGCTCTTTTTGGGGACGACGAGTTGGTCGAATGAGGATTGGGAAGGGCTGATCTATCCAGAAGGATGCGCCGCGGCCGATTACATCGAGCACTATGCAAAGGTGTTCAGGAGCGTGGAGATCGACTCAACGTGGTATCGGGTGCCGACGCCCAAGGCGATAGAGGGGTGGTTGCGGCGGACGCCGCCGCACTTTCGCTTTACCGCCAAAATTCCCCGCGTGATAAGCCACGAAAAAATGCTCACAGACTGCATGGGGGAAATGGAATCCTTCCTCGACGCGATGGCCCCGTTGGGCGAGCGGTTGGGGCCGCTGCTGATGCAGTTTCCATACATTGCGCGGGGACAGGACGCACACGAAAACGAGTACGGCAGCGCGTTCACCGAGCGTCTAGCGGCATTTTTGCCGCAGCTACCTACGGGCGAGTTTCACTTTGCGGTGGAAGTGCGCAACGGGAATTGGCTGCGGGCGGAATTGTTGGACTTGCTGCGCGAACACCGGGTGGCGCTGGTGCTGAACAACTACTACACCATGCCGAGCTTAGAGGCCACTGTTGAGCGGGCCAATCCAGTAACGGCCGACTTTCTCTACGTGCGCTTTTTGGGCGACCGCAAAAAAATGGATGCCTACGTCGAGGAGCGGATTCGCCGCGGCCAGCAGGAGCGGCATTGGGATCGCCTCGTCTGGGACCGCGCCGCCGAGACCCAGCACTGGGCCCAGCAGGTGCAGAAGCTGGCGCAGGCCGCGCCGGAGCGGCCCGTGTACGTGTTTTTCAACAACCACTACGCCGGATACGCGCCCGGCTCACTCGGCATTTTTGCCGAGGCGTGGAAGGCGTGACTATACTGCTTGAAGTTTGTGTCTGAAGTAAGAGGAAGAACTCGAACCAATCAACTTTGAATTTGCAATCGGGGATCTCTGGCGTTTAGTCCCTCTCAATCCGCGCCCTGCAGATACAGCACGCCCATCCCATAGACGATCAATGTCGGGATCTCAAAACGAACGCGCCCCTGCCCTGCCGAATATTCCAACTCGATCGCCGCCCTCATTTCAGGGTAAAGCCACTCGACCCGGGCGATGCTCCGGCCGTCCGGCACCGCGCAATCCACCTGGATCGGCCCAGTCGGCAGGGGTATTTCCACGGCTGAATTTTCGTCTTGGCGATAGTTGATCCAGTGTAGGACCAATGCGTCGACTTGCTCTGGGCGCCAAGCGTGGACTCGCACATACCACGGGGCGTCGGTTGCGAGTGTACATTCGCCGAGGATTTCGCTCAACTCAGCGAGGAATTGCTGTCCGAATGGATCTTGGTCGAGCAGGGGATAGACGGGGCGTTCGGCACCGTCGAGTGTAGGGATGGCGATTTGTGCGGGGATCCAAGGGCCGGTCGGCAGGTAGTGGGCCCGCCCCGACTCGGCCCGCCCGCAGAGGTTTTCCACCGCAGGTGCGCTGCGCCAATCGGCTAGCAATGCTACCGGCCATAGATTGCCGTCCAAGTCCATACTGCCCGTTCCGCTGGTGAATAAGAGCTTGCCTCCGCTCGCTACATATTGGCGTAGGAAGGTTTCTTCCTCGCGGGTCATTCGCTTTACTTCGGGCAGAATAAGCACCGCGTAGTTGCCGCCGGATGTCAGCAACTGGTCGTCGAGGACGATGTCGAAGAGCTGGTGCCCGTCTTCGAGGTGGCGGCCGAGGCGTTTGAGCGCGTCGAGGCAATCCATCTCGGCCTCGCGCTCGGAACGACGCGGGTAGATTAGGGCGATCTGCGCATGCGGTTTGGCCGGATGTAGGAGTTTCTCCTGCGCGGCCATAAAACGCTGGTAGCGGACGACGGGGCCGTAGAAATCTTCGGGGGCAATGTTGGCGCTTTGCTCTTGGTTTAGGCGAGGAGGACCGGCGTGGTAGGCGATGGCTGCGCCGCCATAGGTGATAGCTTCGCCGCACCAAATCCGCCAGCGGCGATAGTCGTATTTATTGATGACATAGGGGCGACCGGTGCCGGCGGCGTATATAAAGCGGCTGGGCAGGCCCATATCGGCCAGGTAGCCGTGCGCGATGGAACTGGCGCGTTGCCAAGGGCCTTGGCTGTACCAGATATAGCTCTCGTCTTTGGCCCATAACTCTGGGGGCAAGAGGCTGCGCTCATCGTGGGGGCGGAAGTCGTATTTGTGATACCATTGCGCTGAAAGCAGATCGGACTTTTGGCGGTAGGCCGCCGCCAAAAGCTCGTCGAAAGCCTCTTTGCGGCGGTAGTTGGCGGCTTTTTCGGCGGCGAGTGCGAAGGCTTGTTGCAGCGGCTCGGGGCACCCTGTTTGCGGTGTTAAGACGCCCTCGACTTGTTCCAGATCGCCCGTGTCGAAGAGGGATTTTAATTCGTCGGTGGTAAAGCGCTCGGCTACGTAAGGCCGCAGATAGGCCTGGCAGTAAGGGCAGCCGCAGAGTTTCTCGTAGTTGTGGTGGACATTGAAGCCGTCTAGGCCGAGGTCCAAGCCCTTGGCGATCATGGCTTTGAGCGTGGCAAGCCAATGGGGATTGCAGTAGCAGCCGCAGCAGGTCTGGTAGGGGCGGCCGGCGATCTCTATGCGGCGCAAACTGCCGTCATCGGCCAATTGCTGGGTCATGGTCGCGTCGGGGCAGGGGGCTTGTGGTCCGAGGAATTCGCGGGTCCAGATTTTGTCCCAAGTGCCGAAAAGTCCGCGGCCCTGCTCGGGGTCTCCATAGTGCCACGACATACTGAGTTGGCCGACGACGCGGGCACCGGCTTCTTTGCAGTGGGCGATCTGGGTTGCGGCTAGGTCTAGGTTTTCGCGGAGGCCGTAGAGGGGGACACCGGCGGCCCAGCGCTCGATTTCGGGGTCGTCGGCGAGGCCGTAGAGGAGGGGGCCGAAGTTGCCAATTTGCACGACTTGGACTTTTGCGCGGCGGATGTGCTCGATGAGTTCGCCGCCTTGGGGCATGACCCAGTATTCTACGATGCGGTTGAACCAGAAGTTGTTGGGCATGGTGCTTTTCCCGATGCTGTCCCCGTCAGCGCGGCCTTGCCCCTATGTGGGCAGCACGATTCGGGGATCATCGGGGACGGGGCGGTAAAGGAGCAGGGTGTTGCCCAAGACCTGCACTAGATGTGCCTCAGTAGCGGCGGCGAGCTGCTCGCCGGCTTCGCGGCGGTCGAGTGGACTGTTGCGCTCGCAGCGCACCTTGACCAACTCGCTGTTGGCGTAGGCTTCGTTGAGCGAGCGAATAACGGCAGCGGAAAGGCCCTCTTTGCCCAAGTACACGGTCGGGCGCAGCGCGTTGCCTAAGCCGCGCAAGTAGCGGCGGTCTTTGCCGCGCAGCTTAGCTGTGGGAGCGGTCATTTAACGTTCCTTCGTCAAAACTTCCTCTTCACTTAGCATACAAACTCGCCCACGCCCTGTCGAGTTGGAACGATTTTTGCCGTTGGATTGGGTATGTCCGCGAGCAAAAAGACGCGACGGCGGCCCGCGCTGTGGACGGCCCTCGGATTCGGGGTCGGCATTTTCTTGGGCCGGGCCGGGGAGATGGGCTTAGTCGTAGCGGCTGTCCTGAGCGGGTTGGCACTTGCCGGCGCGGCCGCAGGCTTCTACCGCAAAGCGCGTTGGACGGGTTGGATGCTGTGGGGGGTCGTCGTCCTGTTAGGTGCGCTGCGTTACCACATCGACACAGCTTTGTCCCCTTTGCCTCACTTGGTCGCGCTCGAGGTCTTTGGCCAGCGCGGCGTGGTCACCGGGCGCATCGTCCAAGAGCCGGAGCGCAGCGACGAGCGAGTGCGCTTTGTCATAGAGCTGGAACAGGTGGTCGCCGACAGCGCCGTCTATCACTTGAGCGGGCAGGTGCTAGTCGCGGTAAAAGACGTGTCCCTACCGGCCGACTACGGCGACCGCGTATCCCTGCGCGGGAAGCTGCAACGACCCCGTGCGATGCGAAATCCTAGTGCCTTCGACTACCGGGCCTTTTTGGCTCAGCAGGACATTTACGGTACGCTCTTCGTCGCCAAACCCGAGCAGGTCGTGTCCGTGGAGCGCTTGCCCGGACCCTCGCTGTACGAGGGCGTGGTGCTGCCCCTCAGACGCGCCGTGCGCCAGAGCATTGAGCGCAACCTCACAGGGGCACCGGCCGGACTGTTGCTGGGCGTACTTTTGGGAGAGAAGCGGCGGATTCCCGAGGAGGTGCGCGCTGCGTTCCGCAGCACCGGGCTGGCGCACGCGCTCGTAGTCAGCGGACTTCACGTCGGGATGGTGGGCGGGTTCTTCTTTTTCGGGTTCCGGCTCCTGCGGCTTGCAGACCGGCCAAGTTCCGCGGCCACCATCGCCGCGCTGGCACTCTATGCCCTCGCAACCGGGGCGCAGGTGCCGGTGGTGCGGGCGGTGCTGATGGGGACGGTGCTGCTGTTGGGACGGGTGCTCAGGCGGCAGGGCGACATCTACAACACCCTTGGGATGGCGGCGCTGGCGATCTTGGTGATATGGCCGGAGAGTCCGTGGAGCCTGAGCTTCCAGCTCTCCTTTGGCGCGACGTGGGCCATCGTCGCCTTGCACGGACCGCTCGCCTCGCTTTTCCCGGCAGCCTCTCAACGCGCCGATAGCCGGGTTGGCCGCTGGGTGGTCAGCCCGCTGTGCGCCTCGCTGGCGGCCCAGCTCGGCACCGGACCTTTAATCGCCTATTCCTTTCAGCAGCTAGCACTGGGGGCCGCAGTGGCCAATATAGTGGTAGTGCCGCTGTTGGCGCTCGCCGTGGGCCTGGGCCTGCTGGCCGCGTTGACAGGCTGGATTTTGCCTTGGGTCGCCACCGCGTTTAACGCCGCCAATTACTTGGTCCTCGTGGGGCTGATCGAGCTGGTCTCGTGGTGGGCCGCGCTGCCCTTTGCGTCCGTGACCGTGCCGCGCCCGGGGGTGCTCTTTGTCGCAGTGGCCGCCGCGCTCTGCCTCCTCGGCCCGCTCCTGCCCCACCGGGCGTGGGCGCGCAAAACGGTCATTTTTGCGTCGCTCATCTGGCTCAATGTCGCGGTGTGGACCTATGCGCTCCGCGCCCGCGACTTGGAGATCGTCTTTTTGGACGTGGGCCAAGGCGACGCGGCTTTTGTGCGCTTCCCCGACGGCAAAACCATGGTCGTCGATGGAGGCGAGCGCAGCGAATACTTCGACCACGGCGAACAGGTGCTGTTGCCTTTCTTGCGCTCCATGGGCGTCCGGCGGGTCGATGTCGTCGTGGCCTCGCATCCGCACAACGACCACATCGGCGGGCTGGTAGCCCTGTTGGAGCATATAGAAGTCGGCCACTTTCTCGACAGTGGGCAAGTTTATGGCTCGTGGACGGCGCGGCGGTTGCGGGAACTCATCGCCGAGCGGGGCATGCACTACCACCGGGTCGCCGCGGGCGACAGCTTGGTGGGGTTGGGCGGAGTCGCGGGGCTCGTCCTGCATCCAACTGCGGACTTTGTCGATGCAGACGGCAACGCCCCTTTTGGCCTCAACAACGGCTCGGTGGTCTTTAGCTTGCAGCACGGAACCGTGCGGGTGCTCTTTACCGGCGATGTAGAGCAAGAGACCGACCCGGCGATCCTCGCTTGGGGACCGCGGCTGCAGGCGCAATTGCTCAAAGTGGCTCACCACGGCTCGCGTACTTCGTCGCAGCCGCTTTTTGTCGCGGCGGTCGCGCCCGCAGTGGCGGTGATGTCGCTGGGAGAGGGCAACAAATTCAAGCACCCAGCCCCAGAGGTCGTCGCGCGCTACTCAGCGCACGGGGCGCGGGTGCTGCGCACCGACCACACCGGCGCGGTGCAAGTGCGGATTGACGGCGCGAGCATGGCCGTGCAGACGATGTTGGAGTGAGGGCTATTTTTTGGGGGACCCGACCTCCCGCTCAAATTTGACAAGGCGCGAGGCCCGTTAGTAACCTTGATAATGTAGGCGCACGACATAGGAAACTTTTGGAAGGAGAAGACAAATGGTAAAGATCGGCGATGGAGACCTGTTGGGGTACTACGCGCTTCTCATTCCAGAGAATTCGACGGCCCGTATTCCCCTAGATGTCAAGGGATGGAAGTTCGATTTAGACATCAAATTCGATAATACATCGGAAGAGCCGGGCGTGGATATTACCCCGACTAACGATGGGGCGACGATTACATTCCGCAAGTGGGACAATTCGCTCGGTACTGCTCTGCTTGAACCCGAACCATTGGCCACCCTGCACGACGGGCAAAAACTCGCCTTCATGGCCAGCAATTATGCGATAGGAGGCACCAACAAACTCGATCTGCAACTTCTCTTGCAAGAGGTGTGATGGAATGCCGGAGAGAGATGGGAATATTGACTCACATAGTGTACCAATTAAGAAAATCCACAGCAGTGTCGCTCAAGTAGTGATTATCACCACAGAAGACAAGCCCCTACTCCCGCAACCACAACTCCGGCTGCTCGACAAAGGCCCGCATCTGGCCCAAAAAGCGGGCGGCCAAGCCGCTATCTAGCACTCGGTCGTCGAAGGTCAGGTTTAGGGCCATCAGCGCTCTCGGCACGACCTGACCTTGATAGACGGCCGGCTTGGCTGCGATCCGACCCATTCCCAAAAACGCCCCTTGCGTCTGATAGGTCATCGGCGCAAAGGCGTCGATTCCATACAACCCCAAGTTGGCAATAGCAAAGGTCGCGCCCTTGGTCGCGGCCGGCGGCAAGGTGCGGCGACGTGCCCGAAAGGTTAGGTCGCGGGCTTCGGCGGCGAGTTGCGCGAGGCTCTTGGCGTCTGCGTCGCGGAGGACCGGCACCACCAAGCCGTCGGGGGTATCCACGACCAAGCCGAGATGAACGGCCCGGCCCGACCCGAGAGGATGGCGCACCAGAGCGACGGCCGTCATTTTGGCGAATAGGTGGTTGTACGTAGGCGCGGCCGGGCCCTGGGCCGCCTTGAACCGAGCGCGTAGAGCCACCAACTCGGTGGCGTCTGCTTCGGTCGTCAGGGTCGCACGTGCTAGGTGCCGGGATCGTGCGGCGGCACGGACATCGCGCTCGACGATCCGACCCGTGCGCCCGCTGCCTTGGAGCACGGGCCACTCAACGCCGAGTTCGGCGGCGATCCGGCGGGCGCGGGGGCTGATAGTAGGAGTTTTGGTTCGTCTAGGAACAGGAGCCGCCGGCGCCGATGTGGGAGAGCGGCTCGGCTCGGCAGGGGCGGGGGCGGGGGCTACTTTGGGCGGCGCTGCTACTGGCCTCGCCGGCATTTCCTCGCCGGGCTGCAACAGATAGCCCAACAGGGTGCCCACCGGCACGGTATCGCCGGGTTGGGGCACGTCCGAAGGGATGCGTAGGATGCCGCCAGAAAAGGTTTCGATCTCGTTGAGGGCTTTGTCGCTTTCCACCGTAAAGAGGATTTCGCCCGCCTCGACTGCGTCGCCGTCGGCTTTGAGCCACTCGACGAGGGTGCCCTCCTTCATGGTCCACCCCAAGCGGGGCATTGCGATTGCCTCGGCCATGCCCTTGCTCCTACTCGGCCATCAGATCGCGGATGGCCCGTTCTATGTCCTTCCTGTTGGGCGCGACCGCGGCCTCTAAGGGTGCGCTGTACGGGGTGGGCACGTGCGCGCCGTTGAGGCGGCGCACTGGCGCGTCGAGATCGTCGAAGGCCCGGTCCACCACTGCGGCGGCGATTTCCGCGCCCATGCCGCAGGGGGCAAAGGTCTCGTCGGCGATCAGCAGGCGGCCCGTCCGGCGGACGGATTCGAGCACCGCGTCGATGTCGAGGGGGGACGTAGTGCGGGGGTCGATGACTTCGACCGAGATGCCCTCGCCGGATAGGGCCGCGGCGACTTGAAGCGTCTCGGGTATCATGGTCGTCAAAGCCACGACGGTCAGGTGCTCGCCCCGGCGGCACACGGCCGCTTGGCCAAAGGGGATGCAGTACTCCTCTGCCGGAACTCGACCGCGAGTGTTGAGCAAGGACTTGTGTTCGAGGAAGAGCACCGGGTCGTCGCCGCGCAGGGCCGTCTTGAGCAGGCCCTTGGCGTCGTACGGGTTGGACGGCACCGCGACCTTGAAGCCAGGCAGATGCGTAAAGATCGGATAATAATTGCCCGAGTGATGAGTAGCGGCCGCGCCGCCGACGCCAATGCAGCCGCGCAGGACGATGGGCATTTTCAAGCGGCCACTGCTCATGTACTGCATCTTGGCGATCTGGTTGACCAGTTCGCCGAACGCATCGAGAATGAAGTCCAAGAACATGAAATCCACGACGGGCCGCGTGCCGGTCATGGCCGCGCCGGCGCACAGACCAACGAAGCCGCGCTCGCATATCGGGGTGTCGCGCAGGCGCTCCGGGCCGTACAGATCGAAGAGGCCGGTGGTGGTGTTGAAGTTGCCGCCGCGCGGACCAATGCCCTCGCCGACGACGAAAATGGTCTCGTCGCGCGCCATCTCCTCGGCTAGGGCTTGGTGCGCCGCTTCCACGTACGTGAGTTCGGGCATTACGCGCCGCCCCTTTGGCTAAAGACGTGGTCGGCCACGGTGGCCGGGTCGGGCCACGGGCTGTCGTGGGCAAATTGCAGGGCCTCGGCAATCAGGGCGGTGACGTCCGCTGCGATCGCGTTGAGTTCTTCTTGGCGGGCGTGGCCGGCCGCTAGTAGCCGGTGGGCAAAGGCCGGGATGGGGTCGCGCTCTTTCCACTCGTCGATTTCCTCGGTGGAGCGGTAGCCTCCGTCGCGCATTCCCTCGGCGTGTGGCCGGGTGCGGTAGGTCTTGCACTCGATGAGGGTTGGGCCGCCGCCTTGGCGGGCGCGGGTTATCGCTTCGCCGGCTGCCGCGTACACCCCAGCTAGGTCATTGCCGTCGAGGGCGATGCCGGGCAGTCCGTAAGCCGCGGCGCGGTTGGCCACCTGCGGATTGCGGGTGGTGTCGGCAAAGGCCACTTCGGTGGCGTAGAGGTTGTTTTCGCAGACGAAGAGCACCGGCAACTGCCAATTAGTCGCCAGGTTGATGCCCTCGTGGAAGGCACCGTTGGCGACCGCCCCGTCGCCAAAGAAGGCCACGCCGACCTTGGGGACGCCCAAGAGCTTGAAGGAGTAGCCAGCGCCAGCAGCTTGGAGGATGCAGGGGCCGACGATACCGCTGGTGCCCATCATCCCCACTTGCGGCGAAAAAAGGTGCATGGAGCCACCGCGCCCCTGCGAGCACCCCGTGGCTTTGCCAAAAAGCTCGGCGATTAGCTCCTTGGGCGGTACGCCTTTGGCGAGGGCGTGGCCGTGGCCGCGATGCGTGCTAAAAACCGCGTCGTCGTCGTTGAGGTGGGCGCAAACGCCGGTGGCGATCGCTTCCTCGCCGACGTACGTATGGCAAGCACCAGGGATCAGGCCGGCTTGGTAGGACCGGGCGAGCTGCTCTTCGCAGCGGCGGATGACCAGCATCTGGCGATAGAGGGCCAGACAGGTATCCTTGTCGGGCAGAGCTGCTTGGGTTGAGGTAGGCATGGCGGCGAATATAGAAACTCAAGGGATCTACGCAATTGTTCGCGCTCGTTTGCTGGCACCACAGCGCCAGCGTCTTGTATTGCATCGACAACGCCAGACGCGACCGACGGGCGGCCAATCAATGGACGCGCAGCAGATGCGGCAGGTGCTCAAAGTGTTGGTCTCGGGAAAAGAGTTGCAGGCCGTGTTCAACCACGAGCGCGGCAATCCAGATATCGTTGGTGGGAATGGGCGTACCCTGCTGACGCAACTGATAAAAGAGTTGGGCATAGTGCCGCGTTGTGGCCTCGCCAGCATAGAGAACAGATACCCGAGGCCGATTGAGAAAGCTCAGCAGGATGCGTTCATTTTTGCGTGCTTGGGTGCCGCATTGGAAACCGGCGTACAATTCGGCCAAGGTGACAAAGGGCAGGAAGACCTGCTCGGCAAGTTGGATGCGGTCCACTACGACTGGATCGCCGACGCAAAAATCGCGGTAGCGGTTGGTATCGAGGGCGAGCTTCACGGCCAAAGGTCGGGATCTACTTGGTCCATGGCTTCGATGGCCCGGTCGAAGGCCGGGTCTTCCACCCAAGTGCCGGCCAAATCGTCTAGGTCGTGGTGGCGCACTTCTTGGTCCGACAAGCCCAAGCCGCGCTCGAGTGCCCACAGTGCCATTTCGTTGAGGCTCTTGTGTTCTTCGCCGGCCCGCCTTCTGAGTTCCCGATCTAGTCGCGCCGGCACTTTCCTGATGGTGTATTGCGTCTGTTTCTCTGTCATGCCTACAATATAGACGGTATGTGCAGGCAGGACAATTCAAAGGCTGATGTCGCCCGATAAACGCGCCACCGACGCTCAGGTTCGCTCGCGTCTTACCGCTGCAAGGGCCGCATCGAAATCGCGCTCGGCCTCGTCTTCTTGCGCGTCGGCAAAGGCATAGTGGAAATGCGCGGCAATAGTTTCCTATTCTTCCCGCCACGTAGGCGAATTCTTCTCAAGAGATTTGCACAATTGTTCGCGCTCGACTTGCGGCAACAGCTTTTCGAGCGTTATCGACTCGGAAATAGGTTCCTTTTGGGTACCCACCAATGTCGTCGCGACTGTCCGGCGAGCGGCTGTTGCGATATGCTGACCACACGTACTGGGCACGGCAACGGCGGATGACCAGCATCTGGCGATAGAGCCTCGTCGGGCAGAGTTGCTTCGGTCGTCTCCAGCGGCCAACTACTCCGCCCCCTAGGCCGCTGGCAGCACGGGCCGCTCCACGTACTCGACGTAGAGGCGCTCCAAGTCGGCTTCTTGGAATTCGTCGCGGCTGAGCATCTTGACGAGATGACCCTCGACCATGATGCCGAGCCGGTCGGCGATCACCCGGGCGCGAAACACGTCGTGGGTGGTCATCCATATCGCCTTGCCCTCGTCGCGCAACTCGTCCAACAACTCCAAAAACTCGGCCCCCGACTTGGGATCCAAGCCCGACGTCGGCTCGTCGAGCAACACGATGCGGGCGTCCTTGGCAATGGCAATGGCAATGCCCAGCTTCTGCCGCATCCCCTTGGAAAACTCCTTGACCCGCCGGTCAAACGCCTCCCGTTGCAAGCCCACCCGCGCCATGATCTGGTCGTAGTGGGCAGCGTCTTGGGACGGCTGGCCGCTCAAGCGGGTGAAGAAATCCAAGTTCTGCCGCGCACTGAAGTTGCCGTAGAGCATGACGTTTTCCGAGACGTAGGCCACGTGCTTTTTGGCCTCTAAGGGCTGCTCGGTGATGTCGATGCCGCACAGCTTGACCGTGCCGTGGGTGGGTTCGGTGAACCCCAACGCGACCATCAAGGTCGTGGTCTTGCCCGCGCCGTTGGCTCCGAGCATGGTGAAGACCTCGCCGCCTTGGATGGTCAGGTTGAGGTCGGTGACGGCTTTGACGTCCCCGTAGTGCTTGGAAAGTCCGATGATTTCCAACATGAGGCGATCCTTTCTCAAGGGGTTTTGTACCACTCGCTTTGGAGCGCCCGACCCAGGATCCGCCGCAGCTCTTCAACCGCGAAGATGTAGGCCAAACGCTCGGTGAAATAGCTCTGCTCGGCGCCGTTGACAGCCGCCCGCTGGCGGCGGAGGTCGTCGAAGTTGAGGTTGCCCATCGCGTTTTCAAACAGCTCTTCGACCGTGTCCAACCGCTGGCGGGCCACATCGGCGCGCCGGCGCAAAAGCTGGGTGTTTTCCCGCCGGCTTTTCAAGGCGTAAAACGCCTCGACCACTTCGAGTTCAATCAAGTTGCGGGTCTCGTCGCGGTCTTGGCGCAACTCGTGGAGCCGGGCCCGCTCCGCGGCCCCCTGCGCCAACCGCCGACCGCCTTGGAACAAAGGCAACGACACGTTGGCCATCACGCGCCAGCCCTCGCCCACGTCCAGCGCGGGCTCCAAGCCCCGGCTGGCCAGCGTCCGGCGCCCAGACCCCACCACCTTCCAAGTCTGGCCGTTGCCGCTCCAGTTCAAGCCGAGGTCCGTGTCTTGGAAGTCCTTGGTCAGTTGCAGGCCGACGTGGGGCAGCCACTGCCAGAATACACTGCGCGCTTGGTGCTGCTGTTGGCCTATTTGCCAGACGAGTTCGGCCAGGTGGGGCCGGTTGGCGCGGGCTTCCTCAACGAGGGCGGGCAAGTCCGCTTCGCTGGGGTCGAGAAGCTGGAGGTGCTCGTAGGGCGGACCGACGATCTCAATGGCGCGCAACGAGCGTTTGCCCACCAGACCGACTTCGGTGAATAGCTGCAGATGCAGGGCGCGCAGCGTGCGCTGGAGGTTGTTGATCCGCGACTGCTCCTCCAACACCTCTAGCTCGGCCTCGT
The DNA here is from genome assembly GCA_958295495.1 of uncultured Latescibacterota bacterium. Taxonomy (GTDB): domain Bacteria; phylum Latescibacterota; class UBA2968; order UBA8231; family UBA8231. The sequence continues at coordinate 1,506,795 of OY282352.1, read as the reverse complement.
GCAACTCCACTGGTCGCGCCAAGCCGGCGTTGAGGCGCGTTTGCACCCGGTCCATTTTAGCGCGGAAGTAGGCGAGCAACTCGTCGCGGCTGGCGATTTCGTCGCGGGTCAGCAGCAGGCGATAATAGGCTTGGCGCACTTGGCTATCGACGGCGATGATGGTCTCGCGGTAGCGCGCCTTTTCCGCCTGCTCCCGGTGCTGGGCGGCAAAGCGCGCGGGGGTAGTGGCGCCGTAGCGGACGATCTCTTGCTGGGCTTGCAAGAAAAGCGCGCGTTGGTCGCCTTCGGGCGCGTCGGCGAATTCGCTACGTGCGTACTCGGCGTTCAGGCCGAGGGTCGGAAGCTGCTCGGCATAGTCGAGGCGGGTGTGCGCTGCCCGCTGGTTCCAGCGGGCGCGCGCCGCCCCCAGCAGCGGGCTGTGCTGGCCGGCGGCGCGCTGACACGTGGTCAGGTCCCACTCCTCGGCATGGAGGACGCTCGAAAGGCAGCAGAGGGCGGCTAAGGTCAATCGATAGGTCGTCATCGCTTGCTCCATTGCACGGTGAAAACGGCGATGCCCAGCACGATGCTCACCAGCAAGAGCACCAACCCGGTGATGCCCCAAAACGATCCATCGCTCTTGATGTTGATGTTGACGGTGCGCTCGACCGACTCGACCCACTGCCCCTTGTGCTGGGTGCTGGCACTGGTCTTGACTTCGTAGCGTCCGATTTCCGCGCTGTTGACCGGGCGCACGGTCAGCACGGCCTCTATTTCCTCGCGCGGTGCGATCTGGGCGATGGCCTGCGGCTCAAAGATCACCTCCCAGCCCGGCGGCGACAGAGCTTGCAGGCGGATGTCGAGCAAGGCAACCGTGCCGAGGTTGCGCAAATTCCAAACGGACTGGGACTCGCCTTCGCCATTGACCGACAGGTCGAGGTTGAGGGTGGTCAACTCCAATTCGGCGCGCCCGGTGGGCACCAATTGCAGTTGCTCGTAGCCAATGCCCATGGCCTGCAAGCGCGCGGGATCGGCCGCGGCCAACACCTCGGCCGCAACGGTCTTGGGTTCGTAGGCCAGCACCGAGAAAATCAGCGGCTGATCCACTGCAAAGCTCTCGGCCTGTTCGGGGACATACACATTGAGGATGAGCGAGTCGCTGGAGTGGTCGCGGGAAAAGCGCAGCCGCGACAGGTTGCGGCCCCCACTCTCGAACTCCCAGCGGAAGTCGGCCGGCAGCCCGTGCGCCATGAGCTGGAAGATCTTTTCGTCTTCGGCCAGCCGCTCTAACTGGAGCTCGTACGCCACCGCATTGCCCAAAGGACCTTCTTGGGAAAACTGGGTGGCGTACACGCGCACCACGTCGCGGGCGGAAGCCTTTTCTAAGTGAATGACGTGGTCGTCGGTGCGGTTGAGGTATTGGAGTTGCACGGTGAGGTCCTCCACCTCGGGTCGCTGCAAGCCCACCTCGACTTCGACTTCCTCGCCAAGGGCCAGCACCGGGATGTGGACTTGGTAGGGCTGGCCGACCATGACGCGGTCGGCGAGGATGGTGACGAAGATGTTGTTCACCTGCAAAAGCGACGCGGCGTCTTGGTCGAGGCCGTTGATCTCGTAGCGCCGGCGGGAGTGATCGACCATCTGCGCCAAGTTGAGGTCTGAGTCGTTGCGCAGGGTGAGCCGCACGCGGACCTTGTCGCCCTCGACGCCGTACTTTTGGCCGTTGACGACCGTCAGGTGGGTGGCGTCGCTCAGGGAGTGGAGGAAGGCGCGCTGGAGGTTTAGTTCGGCTCGTTGCCGCTCTTCTCGGGCGCGCTCGTAGTCCTCGCGGGCCATGCGTAGCTCTTGGCCGGTGACCACGCCGCGCTCCTTGAGGCCGATCATCTGATCGTGCTCGATTTCGACTTCGGATTCGCGCGCTTTGGCCTGTTCCAGCGTCAAATGGGCCTCTTTGAGGTCGAGCAAGATGCGCTGCTGTTCCTTCGTCAAGTTTTCAGCTTGAGCCGCGAGGGCGCACAGCAGCAGTACGAAGAGGTAGAAAATCGAAGACATTGCGGTCCTCCTTTCTAAGAGGATGCTGGTCTCCAGCCACAACGGAGAGGCCAGCGTAGGTTAAACATTCTACCTCGCATATAGCAATCATCGTACCAAATAGTAAAGAGCGGGCGACCTTCGCGCCGATTTCTTTGATTGTACAATTCTTAACATACTGTTAAATAATGCCTTATAGAGAATAAATTAAATGTTCCCGCCGGTCTCTCAGGCCCTTTGCGCTGCCCTCTTAATGCCCTAAAAGTGCGCGGATATATCGCACAAGTGCGTCGAATTGTCGCGTTTAGTGCGCCTAAACATCGCATGGCGGCGGCGGACAGGCCCTGCTTAGTGGATGGGTTTGCCGCCTGCGGAGGCCGCGTCTGACGACGTTCGTTGATGCGAAAGGAAGGGAGGATTGGGGCGGATCAGGGGGCGTGCAGGGAGAGCCGAGCTTTGTCCACTTTCACGCTCGGCCTTGTCGAATTCACCTTGTTCTTTGTGATAGCGACCTAACAGGAGACAAGCCTTCGCTTGGGTGCGTACATCTCGATTTTGTGCGACCCGCGCCCCTGTATCGCTACGTCGCGTTGGGGAATTAACGGAATGCTTTCCATCTGTTCAAAATACCTTCTTTGCTAAGTACACGACAGTAAACCCAGCGAACTCGCCTCAAACGGGCCTTTCTGGATGCCTGCTTTCGCAGGCATGACCCCAAGACCACACCGGCACCAAGCGGGCGTAAGAGTCTGCCCAGCGAAGGCAAAGACTGCGTAACGTCATTTACCATGTTTTCCACATCGCCTTTTTGTGGAAGGCATCGAGATCCAAGTCGCCGCGGGCGTAGGCGTCAATGGCGGCCTTGGGGACCTGCAGAAGGTAAATCCGATCTGGGTGATATTTGACGATTTCGGGGACCTGCAGAAGATGAGTCGTCCGACCGGTACGATATTCGACCATGACCTGCTCATCGGACTGGACTTGGCCGAGGGTCGCGCCGTAGTCGGCAACGGCTTCGACGATGTTGGCCTTGACGTCGTCGAGAGGTAGGGGTCTGAAGCGGAACACCGAGTCACTAATAAAAAAAAGAGCCCCTAAATCTGGCTGATACATCCCCAGAGTACGTTGGGTACCAACCAAGGGATGATGATGATCGTGCCCCGAGACTTGGTCGAGTATGCCGGCCATGATGTCGATTTTTTTCGAGTCAGTGCGTTCAGAAAAGGCGATGCGCTGGCGAAAAGTAGCCGAATCCATACGTCCCTCGCGAAAGGCGTCAATGGCAGATTTTTTGACGGTGGCGGTGATTAGAGAGGTAGCAGCGGCAGCGCGACGATGGCCGCGAGTAAAGCCGTGTACCTGAGCGACTATGGATCCGTGGGAAGGCGTATTGGCCTCTGCAACGTCGGCAAACAGAGAGTCTCTGACCACTACGGCTGTCCCCTTGACTTCTACTTCGCCCTCTGCTGCTACTTCCTCTAGGGTCTTCCTCAATCTGGTTATCGCCGCGACTTGTTTGTCAGTGTCGAAGAAAGACACAGAATCCCCAAAGGTCAGGACTAACTTTTCAAAATCGAAGGCTCCCTCCCTAGGCACAGCCATGGGCATAATAGCTTCGATTTGCTTGGTAAGGTCGAAAGACACGGAATCTGCACTGACTGTAAAGCCATCAGTGAGATGTTCTAGGCCGCTTGCTCGGTCTCTTGGAGGATGACGCTGGTAGCAGACCGTAATCCGGTCGTCTGGGTCAAGTTGGCCGATGATGCCGGCGTAGTTGCCCAGAAATTCGGCGAGTAGGTCGTGGCTTTCTGCCAGCCATTTCTCGTCCGCTGAGGGATCGCCCGATTTCAACTCAAGATGCTTGACGCCCTTTTCGTCCCATGCGACCGCTATGCCGCGGTGCGCCTGCTTGGACCATGATCTTTCTGTAAGAAAGAGAACCCCGTAGCCGTCGAGGTACAAACCACGAGAGGAGGAGTCGGTTGGATCGGGCGCGTCGTAACATAGATTGCCGAGCACCCCCTCCATGATGCGGATGTCGCGCCGCATGCGCTGGGGGTCAATGTCGGCAAGGCCGGCAGTGGCCAAGAGGCCGGTGACTAGGATGGCGCGGTAGAGCGTGGTCATGGCAGGTCTCCTATGGGTTGGTATAGCGCACGGCCGGCAGCACTTCCAGCACGGGTGCTTCGTTGCGACGCAAGCGGATGTGGATCTCGCGGTCGAACTGTTCAAACTGGCGGTTGATAAGCTGCAAGTCTTGGTAGCGCTGGGCTTGCAGCTCGGTCAGCAAATGGTCGAGGACTCTCTGCTGACGCACCTCAGAGTTCCGCAGAAGTTGGTTCATTAACGCGATGGTGCCCTCCTGTGCGGCCAGCACTTCCGCCCGAGTCAGGGGTTTGTCCGCCAGTGCCTCTCCCCACTTGAGGTCGAGTTCACCGGCGCGGTAGCTGAGTTCAAACTCCGGCCACGCCAAAAAGAGAACCGCAGCGGCCACCGCGGCAGCGGCCAAGCCCGCCATCAGCCGAAAGCGCCGACGCGGCACCTCGGCCTCGACAAACGTCAGGTCGAGGTGCGGGGCCTCATCTGGCCAAGCCCGGAGCAACGCCTGCGTGCTAGCGAGCGCGTCGAGTTCGCGACGGCACACCGCACAGGCGGCCACATGGCCTTTAATGCGCTCCTGCTCGCCTTCCTCGCATTCGCCGTAGAAAAAGGTGAGCAAGTCTTCTTTTTTTACGTTACAGTCCATCTCTGTCAATGTCCCACTGGTTAAAGGTTTTTCGCAGTGCTTTGAGGCCATAGTAAAGGCGCGATTTGACCGTGTTGAGCGGGGCGTTGAGCACTTCGGCAATTTCCCGAAACTTCAGCCCCTCGTATTCCTTGAGCACCACCACGACGCGCTGTTCTTCGGGCAGGGTCTGCAAGGCGCGGTTGAGCAGATCGCGCAGCTCGACCTTGTCCATATCGGCGGCTTGGCACAGTGCCGGATGGGGCTGGGCGCTTGCTTCCTCGTACGCGTCGAGCGAAACGTGCTGCGCTTGCGCTCGCTGGCGCAGGTGGTCGCGGCACAGATTGGCGGCGATCTGGTAGAGCCACGTAGCAAAGCGCTCGGGGTCGCGCAGCCGGTGCAACTGACGATATGCGCGGATAAAGCTCTGCTGGCAGAGGTCGCGCGCTTCTTCGGAATCGCCGCTGTAGCGGAGCGCGAAGCGGTAGAGGCGGCCCTGCCAGCGCCAGACCAAGGTATTGAACGCTTGGTGCTGGCCGGCCCTGAAGCGCTGAATGAGATCGGCGTCGCTCATACCTCTCTAAGACGAGGGCCGAGCACAAAAAGTTTTACGCGAGGAAAATGTCAGCGAAAAAAGTAGTGGGAAGGTTGAGACCACTAGCACCCCAGCCGCGCCAGCACGTGTACCCCAATCGCGTCGGCAGCCTCGTCCCAGAAGGGGGTCAGCTCACGGGAAGTGGCCGAGCCGTGCTGTTGGCTACAGAAAGAGAACGGTTCCTCCAGCAAGCGGACTTGGGATTTCCACTACGTCACTTCGAGGGTGGCTGCAATACAGGGCTTGAGGTCGAGGTTGGAGCCAGCGCAGCGTCGTTTTGGTCCGCTAGGGCCAAGCCGGCGGTGGACGGCAAGAAGGCAATCATAGGTCGATCCAGTAGCGCAACTTCTCAATGCGCTGTACGGGTGTGCGGCCCTCGGCGCGAAATGTTTGGCTGGGCATGACCATCGCGCTCTCGAATTGGCCGCCGTTGTGCTCGATGATCTTGCGCGAGCCAATGTTGTCCGAGTCGCAGGTGACCAGCACGCGGCGCAGCCCAATCTCCCGCGATACTACCAGCGTCAGGGCGAGGATGGCCTTGCCGTAGCCGCGGCACCGCCGAGAAGGTCGGATGCTATAGCCAATGTGCCCTCCGTAGGTGAGCAAATACGGGGTGCAGAGCTCGGGCCTTATGGACGTTTGGCCGATGTACTCGCCCTCGTGGACGAGCCAGAGCACGCGGTCTGGGTACTGCGCCCGCGAACCCATCGCCTCGGCGAGGGCCTTGAGGTCGCGCACGAATTGCGGGAACTGGTCGGCGAGGGAGTCGCTGTCGTAGCCGAGGGATCGGGCGTACGTTGAGTCGAAACGACCTTCGGCTAAGAACTCGGCCGCGCCCTCTAGGAAGCTATCCCGGTACAGGACGGAGGGGGTGGCGAGGGATTGCATAATAGGTTGGATATAACGCGATGGTCAGGATTGTGGGGATCGGGCAAGGTAGGGTGTGGAGGCTAGACCGTCAACTTGGCGGAGTGCGCTTGCCCACTCGCAGGCGTGTATCTTATTAATTTAATTGCCTAATATATGAATGACCCCTCCCTTGGAGAGGAGTCGGCGCTCCAGCGGTGCGTCGGTGGAGCGGTATATAGGTATAGCTATATGAGATAGCTTTATACAACGAAACGAAAAACCATGAGCGAAATCATTCAGCTCGACGATATCGCGGTCGGCGCACTTCTCCGCAACATGGCACCGGCCAGACTCTACGAAGAAGCGCTGCGCTACGAGCGCGGATCCATCATTTCCGACCAAGGCGCGCTCGTGGTTTCCTCGGGCAATAAGACCGGGCGCAGCCCCAGCGACAAGCGCATCGTCTTCGATCCACAAAGCAGTGCCGACATCTGGTGGGGCGCGGTCAACATCAAGCTCCAAGAGCACACCTTTATGATCAACCTAGAGCGCGCCATCGACTACCTCAACACCTGCGAGCGGTTGTACGTGGTCGATGGATTTGCCGGCTGGGATCCCCAATATCGGCTCAAAATCCGCGTGATCTGCTCCCGCGCATATCACGCGCTCTTCATGCACAACATGCTCATCCGCCCGTCCGAGGCCGAGCTAGCCCAATTCGGGACGCCGGATTTTACCATCTACAACGCCGGCCGCTTTCCGGCTAACCGCTACACTACGGAGATGACCTCCACAACCAGCATCGACCTGAGCTTCGAGCGCAGGGAAATGGTAATTTTGGGAACCGAGTACGCGGGCGAAATGAAAAAAGGCGTGTTCACTGTGATGAACTTCCTCATGCCTAAAGCCGACCTGCTGCCCATGCACTGTTCGGCCAATGCGGAAGCCAGCGGCGACACCGCGCTGTTTTTTGGCTTGTCGGGCACGGGCAAAACCACGCTCTCGACCAATCCACAGCGGCGGTTGATCGGCGACGATGAGCACGTTTGGAGCGCGGAGGGAATTTTCAACATTGAGGGCGGCTGCTATGCCAAGTGCATCGACTTGACCCCGGAGCAAGAGCCGGAGATTTTTCGCGCCATCCGCTTTGGCACAGTCTTGGAAAACGTCGTCTGCGACGAGGAGAACCGCCGCGTTGATTACGCCAACGACGCGGTCACCGAGAACACCCGCGCGGCCTATCCCATTGACTACATCCCCAACGCGGTAATCCCTTGCACAGGTCGTCATCCTCGCGACCTCATCTTCCTCACCTGCGATGCCTTCGGCGTGCTACCGCCGGTCAGTCGTCTGACGCCCGATCAAGCCATGTATCACTTTATGAGCGGGTACACGGCCAAGGTCGCCGGCACCGAGATGGGCGTCACCGAGCCAGAAGCCACGTTTTCGGCTTGCTTTGGCGCGGCCTTTATGGTCTGGCATCCGAACAAGTACGCCGCCCTGTTGGCCGACAAGATCCGCACCCACGACGCGCAGGTCTGGCTCGTCAATACGGGCTGGACCGGCGGGCCGTACGGCGTAGGTACGCGCCTCTCGCTCCAGCACACCCGGGCAATTATCCACGCGATTCACGTCGGTGCCCTCGCCGACGCACCCGTGGAGCGGGATCCGCGTTTTGGCTTTGACGTAGTATGCGCGTGTCGAGGTGTGCCTAGCGCACAGATGGTGCCTCGTCGGACTTGGGCCGATGGAGCGGCCTACGACGAGCGCGCCGGCCAACTCGCCGATTTGTTTAAGGCGAACTTCGCCGCCTTTGAGGACGAGGCTTCGGCGGCCGTCGAGCGGGCCGGGCCAGCGTGAGGAATTTGCCCCATAACAAAATCGTTCATCATCCATAAGGAGAAATCAATGGAGATCGCGGCACAAAAGACCACCGACCTAGACTACAAGGTCGCCGACCTAGCGCTGGCCGAATGGGGCCGGCAGGAAATCATTCTCGCCGAGCAAGAGATGCCCGGGCTGATGGCCCTGCGCGCCGAGTACGGGGCCGCCCAACCACTCGCGGGTGCGCGGATCGCCGGCTCCTTGCACGCGACGATTCAGACCGCCGTGCTCATCGAGACGCTCACCGCGCTCGGGGCGCAAGTGCGCTGGTGCTCGTGCAACATCTTCTCGACCCAAGACCACTCAGCGGCCGCCCTCGCCGCCACCGGCATCCCAATTTTCGCTTGGAAGGGGGAGACCGAGGACGAGTACTGGTGGTGTACCGAGCAAACCCTGCGCTGGCCCGACGACGCTGGTCCCAACCTGATTCTCGACGACGGCGGCGACCTGACCAAGTGGATCCACGAGAAGCACCCAGAGCTTTTGTTAGGTCTCCGCGGCATCTCCGAGGAGACGACTACTGGCGTCCACCACCTCTATCAGATGCTCGAAGCCGGGACGCTCGCCGTGCCGGCCATCAACGTCAACGACAGCGTCACCAAGAGCAAATTTGACAACCTCTACGGCTGCCGCGAGTCGCTGGCCGACGGCATCAAGCGCGCCACCGACATAATGATCGCCGGCAAGGTCGTGGTGGTGGCTGGCTATGGCGATGTTGGCAAAGGATGCGCCGACGCCATGCGGGGCTTGGGGGCGCGAGTGATCGTCACCGAGATCGATCCGATCTGCGCGTTGCAGGCGGCGATGGAAGGCTACGAGGTCAAGAAGATGGACGACGCCATTGCCGAGGGCGATATCTTCGTTACGGCGACGGGGTGCCGCGACATTGTTCGCATCGACCAGATGGAGCGGATGAAGGACGGGGCCATCGTCTGCAACATCGGCCACTTCGACATCGAAATCCAAGTCGCCGAACTAGTGGGCTACCGCGGAGTTGAGCGCGTTGAGATCAAGCCGCAAGTAGATAAGTTCACCTTCCCCGACGGCCACAGCATCATCCTGTTGGCCGAGGGCCGCTTGGTCAACCTCGGCTGCGCCACCGGGCACCCCTCTTTTGTCATGTCCAATTCGTTTACCAACCAAGTCTTGGCGCAAATGGAGCTCTACAACCACCACGAGCAATATCCGGTCGGAGTCTATATGTTGCCCAAGCACCTCGACGAGAAGGTGGCGCGTCTCCACCTGCAAAAGCTGGGGGTCGAAATCGACGAACTAGACGACGACCAAGCCGCGTATTTGGATATCCCAGTCGAAGGTCCCTACAAGCCGGAGCACTATCGCTACTAGCGCGAGCATCCCATGAGTGTCGCCGTCCTGCTTTCCGGTGGGGTCGATAGCTCGTTGGCCCTCGCGCTGCTCCAGCGCGAAAAGCGGCTCGCCCTCAAAGCCTACTACCTCAAGATATGGCTAGAGGATGAGCTATTTTCGCTCGGCGACTGCCCGTGGGAAACGGATTTGACCTATGCCCGCGCCACCTGTGAACAGCTCGGGGTGCCGCTCGAAGTCGTGCCGCTGCAAAGCGAGTACCGCACCCGCATCGTCGAGTACGCATTGGCCGAGTTGCGCTTGGGGCGCACGCCCAGCCCGGACATCTGGTGCAACCAGCGCGTCAAGTTCGGCGCCTTTTATCAGCGGGTGGTCGGCGAGTGCGACCAAATTGCCTCCGGGCACTACGCTCGCGTCGAGGAGGACGCGGGCGGCTATCGGCTCCGGTGCGCCGCCGATCCGGTCAAGGACCAGACCTATTTCCTCTCCAACCTGAGCCAAGCGCAACTTGCTCGGCTCTGCTTGCCTATCGGCCACCTGCACAAGCGGCAAGTACGCGCACTTGCCGCGGAATTCGATCTGCCAGCTAAGGCCCGTCCCGACAGCCAAGGCGTATGCTTCTTGGGCAAGATCAACTACCGGGACTTCGTGCGCTTCCACTTGGGAGAGGCCCAAGGCGACATCGTCGAGCAGGCGACCGGCCAAAAGAAGGGCGAGCACCCCGGCTATTGGTTCTACACCATTGGTCAGCGGCACGGCCTACAACTCGGTGGCGGCCCTTGGTATGTGATCGACAAAGACGTTGCCAACAACATCGTGTACATTGCCCACAACAGCGCACCGACGCGCGCCGGACGCCGCGAGCTGATCGCCGAACAAATCCATTGGATCGCTGGAGCACCGGAGCAGTCTGTGCTCCAAGTCAAGCTGCGGCATGGGCCAGCCCGGACTCCCGGTCAGGTGCAGATGCTCGCGCCAGATCGCGCCCGCGTCACTTTGGCCACGCCCGACCCTGGCATTGCTCCGGGCCAGCACGCAGTGTTCTACGACGGTGAAGTTTGCCTCGGCGGCGGCGTCATCGCCTAGCCTAGCAGCCCTATAAACGCCCTGATACCCGACCAGCCATGCACGGTACGCGCTGCATCTGCGCGAATGGTGGCTTGGTGTGATGCACCTCATAAACAGGGCGCTCCTGTCTCGTCGTCTATGCGCCGGCTCGACACCGCAGACGACGATCATCCACGTCCCTCGCCACCTCAACCATTACTTTAAGTGCCTCTTGAGAGCTCGCCTCGTGTTCATCGGGCTTCTGTTGCAGCCCCCACGATGACCCCATGATCTTATCGCAGAAGGCACCCGCAAACATCCGCTCCTCGTTTTCCCCCAGTGCATCGCTGAAAATCGTCACCGCCTCAAGCAGGATCTCCCGCTTCTCCGCAGCTATCTCGCCGAATCCCATCGCGTTGTTGATGAACCGACCGACGTCCAGACACGAGGCGCCGATGACGCCTTTAGGATCAATCGCCATCCAGCCGCGATCTGCGTCAGACAGAATATTCCAATGATGGAGGTCGCCGTGTAGCAGCATTTGGGGTTCATCCGGCTCCATCAAAATTTCCATCATGGACTCCACGCGCGGAATCTGCTCGATATAGCCCCGTGCCCTCGCGGAATCCTCGCAGCTTCTGGCGTCCGCGAATGCACCTTGCAGCCAATCCACAAAGTGCGGCAGTGTGTGGTTCGACGGCGGCGGAATCGCGTGTAAATCACAGAGGATGTGCGCCGCAATCTCACTTTGCTCGCGCACGTTCCCAACAGAATCTAGCATCTTGCCAGGATGCAGTCGTTCGAGCAACATGGCGTTGAGCGCTTGGTCGCAGTCGATGAGCCGGTTGATTCCACGGCCCTCATAGATCGCCAATGCTTCCATCTCTGCGCTAAAATCATCGTGCGGGACGCCCACCTTGAGCACGGCCTCTTCTCCATTGCCCATCTCGACATAGGCGATATAGTTGACCTTGATTTCCTCGGTCGGTGGGCCGAGTGTCAGGCCCCACTTACCGCAGCATCGCCTGAGAATGGACGGCAGTTTCTCGAGCCATGCCTCGCCTTTTTTGCCAAATTCTCTGGTCGCGTATCGCAGGAATCGCTCGGGAAATTTAGGGGCGTCAATCGGCATCTGTCGTTCTCTTGCTCAACGCGCTACTTGAGAAACATTTCTCCGGTGAAGGGCAGAGGCTTGGTTGGGCGCTCGTAGCGAATCTGTTGGGGCGTCTTTTCGAGCGCGGCAGCCCATTGGTCGCGCCAGTCTTCATAGGCGGTCTCCGCGGCGGGATCGCGCCGACTGCGGGCGACGAGACTGGGCCACTCCGGCCGCGGGGAAGGCTCGCCCGTCTTCTGGTAGCGCAGATCCATGCTCCAGCGCACGGCGTTGGTGTTGTTCGGCCCTGAGCCGTGGGGCGTCAGTTTGTGTACGAACAGGACGTCCCCCTTCTGCATGGGTAGGCTAACCCGCTCGGTCTGGGGTAACCCCTGCCCGTATGACCAATAGACCATACGCCGCTGGTGGACTTGGGGCTGGACCTGCAGGCAGCCGTTTTCTTCGGTCGCCTCAACGAGGGGAATCCAGACGGTCACCTGTAGGATGCCCTGTGCTTGTTGGGTGGTGAACACGGCATCCTGATGAAAAGTTACATCTGTTGACGGCATCTTTGGCCGGACGTGCGACACGGCATTGCAGGTGATTTCTGGACCAATGAAGGCCTCAATCAGATCGACGAGATTCTGGTTGCGCAAAAACTCAAAGGTGCCGCGGCGGCGGGTTTCTCCTATGTCGGGGCAGCCGTCGACCTCGTCACACTCTTCTGCGAGGCAGGCCAAGCGCCGCTCAAAAGGCTCGTTTTCGTAGAGGTTGGCAATTTTGCTTTGGCCGCATAGATCGCGGGCGATTTCATCGACGATGATATTGTGATCCTCGATGAGCGGCGCGAGATCGTCGTCAGTAAGCCCGCCTTTGATAAGGACGTACCCCTCTTCCTCGAAAAAGTCGAGCTGTCGTTTGGTTACTTTCACGGTTGGTCTCCCTCTGTTCAAATCAGCTAAGTTTTCTCGCCCTGCCTCCAAGTCATTTATAACGACTTGACCGACGAGTAACAAGGCCTGGCAGTCTGCTTTATCTCGACTTGCAAGGGGCCTAGGTTGTCTCTACAATACAAAGCCGCATCCTCTCGAACAAAGAATGGCATGTTTGCGCTGATTTTTCTGGGCCTACTCGGCTCGATCTACGGCTATTCGGGCTGGCGGCTCATTCCCCATCTCCCGCCGCCCGTACAGACCGGTGCCACACTGGCACTGGTGTTCCTACTATTGACGCCCTTGTTGCTCTTTCGCCTGCGCTCCCGTCCAACCTCGCTGACGGATTCCCTCGCCTGGGTGGCCTATCTCGGCATGGGCTTTTTCGCCGTCTGCTCGACTCTGCTGGTCCTGCGCGATATAGGGGGCCTGCTCCTCAATCTAGTCTATCCTATTGACGCGGTGCTCCATGCCAGCATCGACTTGGCGACCTTGGCCCTAGCTCTGGTCGTAGCGGTCTATGGCTACTACCAAGCCCGCCGGACGCCAGCGGTCCGCCGGGTCGAGGTCCCCATCGAGAATCTCCCGCCCGCGCTGGTCGGGCTGCGCATCGTCCAGATCAGCGATCTCCACGTCGGCTCGACCATCAAAGCCCCTTTTGTGGAGCGCGTTGTCGCACGGGTCAACGAATTGCAACCCGACCTAATTGCCTTCACTGGCGACCTCGCCGACGGGACGGTTGAACGACTCGCCCCTCACACGACCGCCCTAGCCGAACTGACCGCCCCGCTCGGGGTCTATTTCTGTACTGGCAACCACGAATACTACTCGGGCGTGGAGAGCTGGACCGAGCAGGCGCGCCGCCTCGGCTTCGACGTCCTGAGCAACGAGGGACGCCAGATCGATTGCGGCGGCGGACGGATCGCCTTAGCCGGTACGACCGACTTCAGCGCCGGCGAGATAGTCCCCGACCACGCATCGGACCCGGCCAAGGCCCTTGCCGCAAGCGACGGGGCCGATGTGCGCATCCTGCTCGCGCATCAGCCGCGCAGCATAGAGGCCGCCAGCCAAGCCGATTGCCACCTGCAACTGTCGGGCCACACCCACGGCGGCCAGTTCGTGCCGTGGAAGTACGTAGTCTCCCTACAACAGCCATATATCGCGGGCCTGCACAAATTTCGCGACACTTGGATCTACATCCACCGCGGCACCGGCTACTGGGGTCCTCCACTGCGGCTCGGCGCTCCTTCCGAAATCGCGGTACTTACGTTGAGTCGGGCTGGGTCTGCATGAAGAGCCGCTTGGCTAAGCTCGTTAATTTTCCGCCGACAAATGGGATATGGGGCAGCACGTAGTGATTGTGATTCGTCGCTGCCCTTGTTAATTTGCACCGCCTCACGAGGAGGATACAGATGACCACAGCCCCGTCCGTTACCCAGCCCCACAAAGCACTTGCCCAAGAGCAGATTGACCAATTCCGCCGGCGCGGCTTCATCGCTGTCGGCAAGCTGCTCGACGACGACCTCGTCTCCGTGCTGCGCGATGAATACGACCGGCTCTTTGCCGAGGCGCGCCAGAACGGGCGCCTTCGCAACCTATCCATCAGCGACACCGACGACCTCGACGAAAAGAACAGCGCCGACGAGCAGATGTTGCAGATCATGCAAATGTGCGAGCGCAGCATCCACTTCCGGCAACTGCTTTACGACACCCGCATCCTCGACATTGCCGAAGACCTCATCGGCCCGAATATCCAACTCTTCCACGACCAAGCCCTGTACAAACCCGCCCACCACGGCGGTCCCGTCTTTTGGCACCAAGACAATGCCTACTGGAAATGTATGCCGGCCAACCTAGTTAGCTGCTGGATGACGCTCGACGATGTGAACGTGGAAAACGGTGCCATGCACTTGCTGCCCGGCTCGCACTTGACGCCCGTCGGGCACGAGCGCTCGGCGCAGACCAGTGCCTTGCTCGACTACGGCGACCAAGTGGATCAGGCGCAGGCCGCCATCGTTGATTTGCCTGCGGGCGGCGCGCTCTTCCACCACTGCCAAACCCTCCACTACACCCCGCCAAACCAAACTGGTCGCCAGCGCCGCGCCTTCGTCATCCACTTCATGCCCCCTGGTACGCGCTCGGCGCACACCGGAGAGTTTCTCAAAGTGTCTTTTGGCCGCCCCATGCTGCGGATGCGAGTCTGAGCGTTGCGGAGGCGAGGCCGAGCCGGCAACGGCCGCACGGTTTCGTTGAAGAAAACATAGACGATTCCGAAATTAAAGATGTACGCGACGAGTACCTGCACTACCGCGCCTTGGAGACCACGATGACCATTATCCACACAACCGACGATCTGATCCGCCTGCTGAACGAAAACGACGAGTTCCGCCAAGCCGTCCGCCGCCACGTCCTGAGCGACGAACTGATTCAGCTACCCGAGCGGCTTGCCAAATTTGAAACTCATGTCGAGAGCTTTATCGACGAGCAGCGGCAGTTCAATAAAGAGCAGCGGCAGTTCAATAAAGAGCAGCGGCAGTTCAACCAGCGAATGGAGAGTTCCATCGGCGAATTGCGCGACACCGTAGCCCAGCATGGAAAAGTCATTGGCCGGCAGGGCGACGCCATCGGCGAACTGCGCGGCAAAGTAGCCCGCCAGGTGGTCGGTGTGCATTTCCTAGAGATCGCCGACGGTATGGGCTTCCGGTGGAAGGGGATCTTGACAAGGTGGGACCTCGGCCAATTGATTTTCCAACGCGAGACCAACGACATCCCCCAAAACGACCGGCGCAGCTTCTTTCGCGCCGATCTGGTCATAGAGACTACGGACTCTGATGGTGCTATCCACTATATTGCTGTCGAGGCTTCGTACACCGCCGACCAGCGCGATACGAGCCGTGCCCAGCGCAACGCCACCCTACTTACCCAGCTCACTGGACACCCAGCCCACGCCGCCATCGCCAGCGTCCGCAACGTCTGCGAAATCCAGTCCCTGATCGACAACGGCACGGTGTACTGGTACGCTCTCGAACCCGGCGACTTTACACCTGAGTAGGACCGTTCCCGCCGCACTACCTGCGGCACCTCCGAGCACAAGGTCAGCACCCGGTCGTAGATACAGAACCTGAGCAGCGGTCAGTCAGCAGTATGCCGAGCTCTCTCGATTCGCCCCAAGGGCCGAGGCGCAAATCAAACTCGTAAGCCTTGTTCACAGGGAGGTTCCTCATGCGCCGGATATCATCCCCCTTCTCCTGCTCGTCCTGCCACAAGGCGGCTCTACGCCTGAACGGCGATTAGAGTCAGGTCAGGTAGTGCTCGGGGCTTGCCACGACCGCGGCTAGCAGGGTATCGACATAAGTATCTATGGCAAAAAGCCGGCACGGGGATGCGCCGACGAGGCCCCGTGTCAGTGGACCAGTAGCGTCCCAATACGCCCCCAGAAGCGGGCGGTCCAAGGCAGGGTAGGCGGCTTGGGGATCGGCGCGGCGCAGGTGATGCCAGTAGAGCACTTCGACCAGATGGATATAGGTAGAAGTTTGGTAATCGACGCCCAGCATGAGAATTTTGCCGCCGCGTCGATAGGCGCGGAACATGGGCGAATGAGTGCCGTAGGTCCGTCCCCAGGGAGCCAGATCCCACGACGAAGTATGACCTTCCTGACGTAGGTGATCCGAGACAAAATCCGCAGCACCTCGCCCTCGGGCCGCTACCGAGTGAGAATAGTGGTCCGAGCGGTAGGTATCGGGTAGGCGGCGGAAGAATTCGCTCAGCCAGCCGACGGTAGAGGGGGTGGTAGCCCAGTCCCAGCGGCGCGCCCGTGCGCTCCGCTCTATCAGGTGGAACGAGGGCATCAGGATAAGCCCGTCGGGACCGACCGCGGCTTGGAGTGCGTCAATCACGGTCTGCGCTCCTCCGGCGACAGGCCCCAGACTCTTGAACGAGGAATGGATAAACAACATATCCCCCGCTTCGACGCCCAAGGCTTCTAAGTGGCGCTGTAGGTCTGCTTGGGTGTGGGCGTCCATCGCTTTGTCCAGCTTGATGCGCTTTTGCTCCAAGCGGCAGCGTAGATGGGGATTGCGCCAGCCGCGACCGTATTGCCGCGAGGCGCGACATTGAGCTGAGCTTCAGTCAAGACGGCAGGACGGCGAATTTTGCGCGGCTGCGGCGAATCGGCGTGGCGGGCGAAAAAGTCCACCATGGTTTCTTGGTTGTGCCACGAAAAACTGTGTCCCTCCGGGCCGATGAAGAGCTGGGCATCTTCTGGGGGCGCATTTAGCAGGTCGTAAAAGCGGTGCTGGCGACGGGCCGTGCGCAGCGACCGCAGGCGGCCGACATAGTATTCGAGCACTATACGTTGATAGCCGTTGCGGGTCACGAGCGGTCTTCTTCCAAGACGAATTGGCGGTCCCCTTCCGAGTAGGCCACGATCATATCCGCGTCCTCGGGGCCGAGGCTAATTCCGTTGTGGAAGACGCCGGCTGGGATGGCGAGCGCATCGCCAGCTTCTAGCGTGAAGGACTGGTCGCCCAAGCTATGCTCTACGCGGCCGGCGAGCAGATAGAGCACTTCTTCGCAATTGGGGTGGGCGTGGCGCGGGTTGGCTTGACCGGCTTTGAGGCCGACGCGGCCCAAAGTGAGGCCCTCGACATTGCCCTGCGGACGGCCCGCCAACCAAGTCAGATGGCCCCACGATTCGTCTATGCGGTTCTGGCGGCTCTCGGCGGCGCTGAGAAGAGGGTTCGACATGGTGGTTTAGATTCCGGTTAGAGGTGGAAAACGATAATGCGAAAAAGGCACTGAGCCGTCCAGATGCAGCCTCTGACCCTCTTGAATTGCATCACTGGCTTCGTCTGGCTCATAGATTGCCCAACTCCCACGCTGGCAATCGCAATGGTTGTAATAATCATGTATCTCAACGCCAAGGTAATTCGGTTTTGCGAAAGCTGCGGAAAGACGGTTGTGCAGCAGTTCCCCTTCTCTCCTCCACGTCACTGCTCGCGCTGCGGCGGGAAGCTGTAGCACATCGCCGGCCTATATGCGTTCGACATTGACGGCTTTCACCATTTCGACTTTTTTGACGGCCCCTCGGTCGTTGGGCATATTACCTGCCCATGCACCCCATAGACCCCCAAGCCCTGTCGGCCCTGACCGCGCTCCTCGGCCAGCACCTGAATGCAGCTTCTGAGGTGCGCCGCGCCCACGCCGCCGATGCCTCCTACCACGCGCCGCAACCGCCGCAGGCCGTGGCTTTCCCCTCGAGCGTTGAGGAAATAGCCCAGATCGCCCGGATATGCACCGCGCACCAAGTGCCAATCGTGCCCTTTGGCACCGGCACGGCCGTCGAAGGCGGTATCGTCGCCGTGCGCGGCGGCCTTTGCGTCAATCTCTCGCGCATGAACCGCATCCTCCGCGTCAGTGCTGCCGACATGGACGCCACGGTCGAAGCCGGCGTCACTCGCCAGCAACTCAACGAACATCTCCGGGCGCAAAGTACCGGCCTGCACTTTCCGGTTGATCCCGGAGCCGACGCCTCCTTGGGCGGCATGGCCGCCACCCGCGCCTCCGGCAGTGCTGCGGTTGGCTATGGCACCATGCGCGATAATGTCTTGGGGCTCAAGGCCGTCTTTGCCGACGGCACAGTCGTCGAAGTGGGCGGGCGAGCGCGCAAATCCTCGGCTGGCTACGACCTAACCGCCCTGCTGGTCGGCACCGAAGGCACACTGGCCCTTATCACCGAAGTGACCCTGCGCTTAGCCAAGCTGCCGGCGGCCATCTCCGCAGCCGTCTGCCCCTTTGCCGACCTCGACACAGCCGTCGCCGCAGCCATCGACGTCTTGAGCGAGGGGATCCCCGTCGCTCGGCTCGAATTGCTCGACGAAGTGCAAATGCAGGCCTGCAACCAATACGCGGGCCTTGATTACGAGGTGGCGCCGACGCTCTTTTTTGAATTTCACGGCTCGGAAAAAGGGGTTGTCGAACAAGCTGAAACCGCCGGCGCGGCCGTAGCCCGCCGGGGCGGCGGTCCCTTCCGTTGGGCCACGGCCGAGGGTGAGCGCGACCGCTTGTGGCAGGCGCGCTACGATGCCTATTACGCCTCGCGTGCGCTCCGCCCCGGCTCGGTCGGCTATGTAACTGATGTGTGTGTGCCGATTACGGCCCTTGCTCGCTGCATCCACCAGACGAGAGCCGCGCTGGCCGACCTCGACTTTCCCGCGCCGCTCTTCGGCCATGTCGGCGACGGCAACTTCCACGTCGTCTGCCTCATCGAGCCGGGCAACGCCGAGGAACTGGCGCAGGTCCGGCAGTTGGGCGAGCAAATCGTCGAGTGGGCACTCCAAGCTGGGGGAACCTGCACCGGCGAACACGGCATCGGCTTGGGCAAGATCGACGCGCTTGAAGCCGAGTGCGGCCGAGGCGTCGAGGTTATGCGCCGCATCAAAAGAGCACTCGACCCAGATAACTTGATGAACCCCGGCAAAGTCCTGAATGGCTTGTAGCCTCCAAACATACTTGCAGCCTTCAGTGTCCACTTCGCAATCGCCTTGAGGCCGAAGCGGTTTTGAGCGTTATCCTCTTAGCTATACCGTAATAGGAGTACATCCATGAAAATCACCAACGTCGAATTCTTCCACCTCAACCCGCGTCTCTGCGACCGCTATCAGGGTCACGAGGTCCGCTTCTCCGGCATTGACACCCAGACCGTCTTCCGCGTAACCCTCGACAACGGCGTCGTCGGCTACGGCGACGAGCGCGGTCACACCTCGCTGTCCGCAGGACAGATCGCGGGCATGATCGACCAATCGCCGTTCAACTACGTCGCGGGTGCGCTCAGCACCGGCTTGATGGGAGCGCTGTACGACGCCCTGGGCAAGGCCGTCGAAGAGCCAGCGTACAAGCTGTTGGGCCAGAAGGTCCGCGACCGCGTACCCGTGGCGGCGTGGACCCGGCCGGCCGCTCCCGAGGACTTTGCCCGCGAAATCCAACGCGCCGCCCAAGAGGGCTACACCATCTTCAAGATGCACTCGGCCGAGCACCACGACGTGATTGAGCAGACGCGCGCCGCCCAGGAAGTCGCGCCGACTGGCTTTAAGGTCCACTGGGACTTCAACCACAATCGGCCCGCTACGGCCGTGCTGCGCATCGTCGATGCGCTGGAAAAATTTCCGGTCGTCGGCTTTTTGGAAGATCCGCTCTATCCCTACGACATCGAGGGCTGGCGTCTGTTGCGTTCAAAGACCTCCCTACCGCTCTTGATGCACGTGCCGCAGCTCGGGGGCGGCCCGGAAATTCAGCGAGACGTGGCCGACCTTTACATGATCGGCGAAATGGGCATTGGACACTCCATCCGCCGGGGCTTGGCCGCGGCGGCCGCCGGCCTTTCGACCGTGGTCCAGCTCACCGGCGGCACCTTGTGCAAGGCCATGGCCATGCACTTGGGCGCGGTCATTCCCAATGTCTCGCATTCGACCAACTTAGACGACCAGTACGCGGAGGACGTGACTGGCGGCCGCCTCGAAGTCAGTGAGGGCAGCACGCCGGTCCCCGAAGGACCGGGGCTGGGCGTGGAGGTCGATGAGCAGATACTGGCAGAACTAGCCGCACGGCCCAAGAGCGAACTGCCGCGCCACGTCGGCATCTTGCACCTGCCCGGCGGCACCACGTACTACACCCCGAGCATCCCGGCGGTCGAGCGGCTGACCGGATTTGTCGAGGGCAATGTGCGCGGCGTGCGGAGCGAGGTCTGGAACGACGACGGGTCCGAGGAATTCGCCCGCGTGTATGAGCAGGTGCAAAAGACGGGCAAAGTCAAGGCTTAGAAAGGAGTGCTTCATGCTCGACCAACTCGCCTATATCCGCGACGCCCAGACCGGGCGCGCCTCCTCTTGGGACGAAACTGGCCGCAACAGCGACGCTTGGTGGATCGAGCCGGGAAAGAGTGCGGTCCTCGCCGACATCAAAGGCCCCGGCCGCATCACCCACCTCTGGCTGACCCAAGCCAACCACTACCGAGAGTGCTTGCTCAAGATCACCTACGACGACGCGGACTACCCCAGCGTGGTCTGCCCTTTGGGCGATTTCTTCGGCCTCGGCCACGGCATCGTCAACTCCTACCAGTCTTTGCTCTTTTCGGCTTCGACGCGCAGCAACAATTGCTTTAATAGTGGCTGCGCCCTCAACGCCTACGCGCAAATGCCCTTCCGCCAGCGAGCGGTCGTCGAGTTGGTCAACGAGAGCAGCGAACGGCATCGCCAGTACTTCTATGTCGATTACGAGACCGGCGACGTGCCGGGCGAGGCTGGGTACTTCCACGCCGAGTTCCGCCGCGAAAACCCCTTTGGTGGGTGGGGCCACGAAATTCGCGTCAACGCGCCGGAGGCCAACATCGCCAACAAGGAACAGACCGCTTGGGACAACAACTACGTCATCTTGGAGACCCAAGGGCGCGGCCACTACATCGGCTGCAACATCAGCGTCACCAACTTCCAAGGCACTTGGTGGGGCGAGGGCGACGACATGATCTGGGTCGATGGGTACAAGTGGCCCCCCGAACTGCACGGCACCGGCAGCGAAGACTACCTCAATCAAGCTTGGGGCATGCAGGACAACGCCTTTTTGCGCAACGGCTCCTCCATCCACGAAGACAACACCAACGGCTACCAAACTTCATACGTCCACCACCTCGAAAACCCGGTTCGCTTCCAGCGGGAAATCAAGGCCACCATCGAACACGGCCACGGCAATCACCTCTGCAACGAGATGAGCAGCGTCGCCTACTGGTACGCGGCCGAACCCGCCCGCGTGGCCGCTCCCCCCACCGTCGCCGAGCGCATGCCCGTCCTCCGCGACAATCAGGGTCGTTGGTTGGGCGATTCGGAGAATCAAATCACCCGTAGGAAAATCGCGCCGAATGGGGAGATGGAGCAGATGAAAAAGCAGTGGGCGGCAAGTAGCAAATCATCCTAGCAGACGCGGGGTTTACCTCTATTGACACCCATTTAGGGGCAACCATGTAGGAGGTAGGGTGCTAACAACCACGGCCAAAGTTCAGATCGTCCTCGACGTACTCCAGCGGCTCTATCCCAATCCCGCAATCCCGCTCAAACATCGAGATCCCTACACGCATCTCATTGCCGTGTTGCTTTCGGCGCAATGCACGGATGTGCGCGTCAACCAAGTAACGCCTGCGCTCTTTGCACGCGCCGACCGGCCCGAGCGCATGGTCGAGCTGGCAGTGGAAGAGATCGAGCAAATCATTCGCCCTTGCGGACTGGCCGCGCGCAAGTCCAAGGCCATCTGGGCGCTCTCGCAAATACTGCTCGCCGAACACGACGGCCAAGTTCCGCTCGAGCTGGCCGCGCTCGAACGTCTGCCTGGGGTGGGGCACAAGACCGCGCAAGTCGTTCTGGCGCAGAACGTAGGTGTGCCGACCTTCCCGGTGGATACCCATATCCATCGGCTGATCTACCGCTGGGGGCTGTCCAGCGGCAAGAGCGTCGAGCAGACTGAGCGGGACTGCAAGCGCCTCTTCCCCGAGGCGCGCTGGAACGACCTGCACCTGCAAATCATCTACTTCGGCCGCGAACATTGCCCGGCGCGCGGGCACCAGCCGGCCGAGTGCCCCTTGTGCAGCAGGATAGGACGCAAGAGCCTTAGATAGCGAAGCCTTGGGGCCAGATAGCCCAGAGCTACGGCGAAAAGCGCGGCCCCTGAGTGCTTTTGATATGGGGCGGATTTTCGCCCTTGCGGGCGCAACAATCCCAAAGGCTACTTCACCGAGTGCCAGTCGTGGCCTCGGCGTGAGTGGACGAAACGCGAAAGGAAACGAAAATGAGCGATAACCTGCGCTTGTTGTCCATCGGCGCGCATCCGGCCGACATCTTCGACCAATCGGGCGGCACCATGGCCCATCACGTCGCCCGCGGCGACTGGGTCGGCTGCGTGGTGCTGACGCACGGAGCAAGGGTCCACGACAAGGTGATCAGCGACGAGATGTTCCACCGGGCAGAAGTCCCGCCAGCCGACCAACTAACGGCGCTGATGGCCGAGCGCGCCGACGTCAAGGCCGACGAGGTGCGGCGGGCCTGTGCCCTGCTCGGGGTCGAGGAAATCCACTTTTTTGGGGCCGACGACGCGGTGTTGCAGGTTGCGGAGGAGGCCGTGCGCCGCTTGGCGCGGCTGGTGCGCCAACTGCGGCCGGATGTGGTGCTGACCCACTTCCCCAAGGAGGGCGACGGGCTGACCAACGCCCATGCCGTCTGCGGTCAAATCGTCCTCCACGCGCTCGCGCTGGCCAATGGGGTGGATCCCGGGGACAGCCGCCCGCCGCACCGGGTCGCCCAGATTTTCTACTTTGGCACTGGGGCGGCGGCGATTCCGCGCAGTGTCTGGGATTCGGAGGGCGGCTACTACAATGATGTCTTTATCGATATTACCGACGTGGTCGCCAAGAAGCTGGCGGCGCTGGATTGCCTAGCAAGCCAGGGCTACGGCGGAGCCTATGCGCGCAAGCGGATCGAGACCAGCGATGGGGCCTTCGGCTCAGCCGCCGGATGCGCTTACGCCGAGGGCTTTATCAAAGCCAACGCCGAGACCCATTACTATCTGCCGCTGACCGAGCACGCCATAAAGCAAGCGCGGACGTCGGATCACGAGCATATTGCAAAACAGTCGTTTAAGATTCAAACGGATTGATCCGGCGTCCGATAGGCCCACGGCTGCGACCGAAGACCTATTCGCCGAACCGTCACATACCCCACACGGTGACTTTCGCCGCGCCCACGCCTTCCTCGCGGCAAAATATCTTGTCGTCCCACGATACCCCGGCGGTGCGGTCAAAGAGCACGAGGTGGCCTTCGCTGGCGGCGCAGCGATCCATATAGGCGCGGGGGGGGTGGCGCATTGCTTGCGGATGCGCTTAAACGTAGTTTGGTCAATAGGACAAGCCGTGCAATAATGCCCAATCCCATTCCTATGGACAAGGCCCCATATCCCCTCCATGCCCTTAGCCCTTTCCCTCCTCCTCGTCCTTGCCTCCTGCAGCCCCGAGCCGCGCCAAGACGCCCCCGTCACCCTCGAGTTCTGGACCATTGCCCTCGGCGATGCGTTCGCCGATTACATCTTGGGCATGATCGCCGAGTACGAGCAGGCGCACCCGGGCGTAACAGTCAAGTGGGTCGATGTCAGCGGCGGCGAAGTGGCCGAGAAATTTCTCGCCGCCTTGGTCGGAGACGCGCCCCCAGACTTGGCCAACATCTACGACCTGCCCCGCTTCCTGCAATACGACATTCTCGTCAACATGGACGCGGCGGTCGCGCCCGCTGAAAAGGCCAAACGGCTCGCAAATTTCTGGCGCGGCGTCGGCTACTTCCAAGGTGCCAACTACGCCATCCCCTGGTATGTCGGCGTCACCATGCTCTGGTACAACAAGGACCTCTTCGCCCAAGCCGGCCTCGACCCCGAGCGCCCGCCGACCACCATCGACGAGATGCTCGCCATGGGCCGCCAAATCCGCGAGCGCACCGGCAAATACGGCATCTCTTGGCGGCTGCATCCCTCGCTCATAGCCCCGCCTTGGGCCCTGTTGCGCCTAGACGGCTTCTGGCCGCTCTTTGCCCCCAACGCCCGCCGCACCCGCATCAACCACCCCCAAGCGCAGGCCATCTTGCAAAAGTGGATCGACGCCTATCAGCAAGGCGTCGTACCGCCCGAAGCCCTCGCCGCGGCCCACCGCGACGAGGTCAATTGGTTCATCGAGGGCCGCGCGGCCATGCTGCCCTTTTCCGGCGGATGGATCACCCGCTACTTCGACGACTCCTTTGCCAAAAAGGCGGTGCCGGCACCCATGCCGCGCGGCCGCCTCGGGCAAGTGCCGGCCACCAGCCAAGTCTTGGTCGTGCCCAAAGCCTCGCCCCACGTAGAGGAAGCCGTTGACTTAGGGCTGTTTGTCACCAACGACGCAAACCAGCTCGAATTCTGCCGCCGAGTCGCCATCTTGCCCTCGACCATGCAAGCGGCCGCAGACCCCTATTTCCGCCGCCCGCCCGCCACGCTGGCCGACGCTGCCAACCAGCTTTCCGCGGCCGACATCGCCCACTCCTTTGTCATGGCCCCGCCCGACGTCAAGGGCTGGAGCCGGATGGAGGACATCCTCCACGAGGAATTCGCCAAGGCATTGGCCGGCCAGCAGAGCGCGGGCGCGGCCCTGAGCCGCATCGAATCCAAGTGGAACCACCTGTCGCGTTTCGTCAGCGACCAGCACAACGCCTCCCAAGTCGAATAGAACCTAACCACTTATGTACGGACGCTACGCACCTTATTGCTTTGTCGCCCCCGGGCTGTTGCTCCTAGCCGTGTTTTTCGCCTATCCCTTGCTCGACACGCTCTATCTCAGCCTGCACCGCTACAACATCTTCTCGCCGCCCACCTTCGTCGGCCTCGACAATTTTCGCCGCGCTTGGGGCGACGAGCTGTTTTGGCGGGTCTTGGCCAATACCTTGCTCTACGCGACCATTGTCGTGCCCGCGCTCGTGGTACTCTCGTTTTTCATGGCCCTCCTGCTCGACAACTCGGTGCGGCTGATCAAGGTGTTTCGCACCCTGTACTACATTCCGGTCGTCACCTCCATCGTCGTCGCCGGCATCGTCTGGAAGTGGCTCTACAATGCCGATGGCCTGCTCAACGCCTTCCTCAAGGGGCTGGGCGTCAGCGGCCCGTCGTGGCTGGCCGATGTGCGCGGCGTCCCCGAGGCACTCTTGGGCTTGGTGGGCGTGGAGACCCAAGCTGCGTGGTTGACCGAGCCGGCGATCGCCCTGTTTGCGGTGGCCATGGTCACCGTGTGGAAGGCCGCGCCGTACTACATGATCATCTATCTGGCCGGCTTGCAGGGCATTCCGGCCCAGCTCAAAGAAGCCGCCCGCGTCGATGGGGCCGGTTGGTGGCAGGTCGTGCGCCACGTCACCATCCCGACGATCAAGCCCTACACCCTCGTGGTCTCCATCATCGCCACCATCGCCGCCTTGCGCACCTTTGGCGAAGTGTACGTGATGACCGGCGGTGGCCCCTTCCACCGCACCAACCTGTTGGCCTACTACATCTACACGCTCGGGTTCAAATATCTCGAAGTAGGGTACGCCGCGGCCGTCTCGCTCTGCTTGTTGGTCGTCATATTGATCTTTGCCCTGCTCAACTTTCGCCTCGCCGGCCGAGGAGCTTGAGATGGTCCAGCGCATTCTACTCTACGCGATCCTGTGCGCGGTCGGCGCGATCTTGCTCGTCCCTTTCGCCTGGCTGCTATCCACCGCGCTCAAAGCCGAGTCGGCCGATTTGTTCGCCCATCCTCCGCAGTGGGTTCCCGACCCCATCGTCTGGAGCAACTTCGCCAAGGCTTGGAACATCCTCCCGTTTGTGCGCTACCTCTTCAATACCTTCTACATTGCCATTGCCACGGTCCTGCTCAACTTGGCGTGCTGCTCGCTGGCCGGCTACGCCCTCGCCCGCATGCGCTTTCGCGGACGCCAAGCCATTTTCTACTGCATATTGGCCACGACCATGGTGCCGTTCCAAGTCCTCTTAATCCCGCTCTTTATCGTCACCTTGAAGCTGGGCCTCGTGGATTCGTACGCCGGCGTCATTTTGCCGGTGGCCGTCAACGCCTTTGGCATCTTTCTCCTGCGCCAAGCCTTCACCACTATTCCCACCGACTTAGAGGACGCCGCCCGCATCGACGGCTGCGGTCCGTGGACCATCTATGCGCTCATTATGCTGCCCCTAGTCAAACCGGCCCTCGCCGCGCAGGCAGCCTTCACGTTCGTGGCCCAGTGGAACGATTTTCTGTGGCCGCTGGTGGTGCTCAAAAGCCGCGAGCTGTACACCCTGCAATTGGGGTTGGCCAGTCTCCAAGGCGTCTTTGGCGTCAACTGGCGCTACATCTCGGCGGCCTCGATCATCGCCTTGGTGCCGACGGTGCTATTCTTCCTCTTCACCCAGCGATTTTTCACGCAGGGGCTGACGGCTGGTGCCGTGAAGGAATAGATTCGTCGTCTCCGGCATCTGGGGAGATAGCAAGGCCTATGTTAGCCGATTTGCCCATGGACTTCTCTGCCGACCCGGATGCGGTTTCGGCCGTCGCCGAGGCGCATCGTCTCGCCTACGGACACCTCTTTAATTCGGCGTTCGCCGCAGAAACGTCGCTGATTGACCCCCTTCCACATCAGCGCATTGCCGTGTACGAGCAGATGCTGCAACAGGCTCCCCTGCGATTCTTGCTGGCCGACGACGCGGGGGCCGGCAAGACCATCATGACGGGTCTATACGTGCGCGAGATGCTGTCCCGTCGCCTCATCCGTCGCGTGCTCATCGTGCCGCCAGCAGGCTTGGTCGGCAACTGGGAACGGGAGATGCGCACCCTGTTCCGCCTGCCATTCCGCATCGTCAGCGGCGCAGACGTACGCGCTGGCAATCCCTTCCTTGGCCCGGAGAGCGACCGGACAATCGTTAGCATCGACACCTTGGCCGGGGACCGCATGTTCGGCCACCTCAGAGATCCGCAAACCGACGCCTACGACCTCGTCGTCTTCGACGAGGCGCACAAGCTGTCTGCGGATCGCCAGCCGGATTTTCGGGTGCGCAAGACGGATCGGTACAAGCTAGCGGAAGCCCTAGCCGGTGCCGAGGTAGAGGATGAGCACTGGGAGCTGTCTTGGTCGGCTCAACACCTGCTGTTGCTGACGGCCACGCCGCACATGGGCAAGGATTATCCCTACTACTTCCTGTGGCGTTTGCTGCTGCCGGACGCGCTCTCGACCTACGACGCTTTTGCTACTTTTCCCCGCCAAGCTCGGAAGAGGCACTTCATCCGCCGGACCAAGGAGGAGATGGTCCGCTTCGATGGTGCTCCGCTGTATCCACAGCGAAACTGCGCCACCTTGAGCTACGCTCTCTCGCAGGGGCCAGAAAGCGAGCAGGAGCTCTACGACGAGACGACCGAATACATCCGGTATTACTACAACCGCGCCGGCGTGTTGAACCAGTCGGCTGCCCGGTTGGCGATGAGCGTCTTTCAGCGGCGTCTCGCCAGTTCCACCTACGCTCTCATGCGCTCCTTCGAGCGTCGCCAAGAGAAGCTCGCAGGGCTGATTGACGACATTCGGAACGGCCGACTTACCGAGGAACAGCTCGTGCGCCAGCAACTAAACCTCGGCAAGCTCGACGATGTCTTTGAAACGCGGACCGCCGATGAAGAGACTACAAGCGAGGACGAGGGCGAGCAGCACGAGGAGTTCGAGGCCAAGGCGCTAAGCGGCACCGTTGCGGTCAACCTCAGCGAACTGGAGACAGAACGTCGCCAAGTCGAAGCGTTGCTCAACAAGACCCGGAACCTGTTCAACACCAGCGAAGAATCCAAGTTCGAGAAGCTGCGCGAAGTGCTCCGCGATCCGCAATACCTCGACGAGAAGCTGATCATCTTCACCGAGCACCGCGACACGGCGGAGTTTTTGGTGCGCCGGCTCGAAGGGCTCGGCTTTACCGGTCGAGTTGCTCTGATTCACGGCGGCCTGCCCTACGAGGAGCGCGAGCACCAAGTCGAGTTTTTTCGCCGACCAGCAGCAGGTGGGGCTAACTACCTAGTGGCCACCGATGCCGCTGGCGAGGGGATCAATCTGCAATTCTGCTGGCTGATGGTAAACTACGACATCCCTTGGAATCCGGCGCGGCTCGAACAGCGGATGGGCCGCATCCATCGCTACGGCCAGCAGCGCGATCCAGTGGTCATAGTCAATCTAGTGGCCGGCGGGACGCGCGAGGGGCGGGTGCTGAAGACCCTCCTCGACAAGCTCGAAGCGATCCGCCGGCAGCTCCAATCCGACAAGGTGTTCGACGTGGTGGGCCGGCTGTTTGAGGGGTTGTCCATGCGGGACTATCTGGAGCAGGCAATCACTGGAGATGCCGACACCGTTGCCGAGCGCTTGGAGGGCGACCTTACGGAAGAACAGGTTCAGGCTCTTGCCGAGCGAGAGCCTATGCTCTTTGGGGAAGGCGGCGAGGTGCGCCAACGACTATCTCACCTCAACGACGAGGTAGAGCAGGAAAACTATCGCCGCTTGCTGCCCGGATACGTGCGCCGTTTTGTGGAGAGAGCCGCGCCGCTGCTCGACTTGCGCATCGAAGGCGATTTGGAAGCTGCCTTTGCGTTGGTCCCCGACCGGCCCCGTGCGGCCGATGCCTTGTTGCCAGCACTTGAGGTCTATCCCGAGGAAGCGCGAGAACGGCTGACGGTGTACAAGCCAGCCAACCGCGAGAGCGCGGTCTGGATGCACCCCGGTGAGCCGGTGTTCGACGGCCTCTCAGGCGCAATTCTGGGCCGCTTCGGGCGCGACGGCCTCAAGGGTGCCGTATTCACCGACCCTTATGCAGCCGAGGCATATCTGTTTCACATCGCCCTGATCTCCGTCGAACAGCACCGCCAAGGCAACGCAGGCTCAACCGCCCCGCAGCTCCTCGAATCGCGCCTGATCGGGCTGCGCCAATTGAGCGACGGCACCGCAGAGGAGTGCCCGGTTGAGCATCTGCTTCTACTTAGAGGTGCCCACGGCTTTGCGCCGAGCCGGGTGCCGCTGGCTACTTTATCTCGCGGCATGGTCGTTGATGCCGTCCAGTTCATCCGCGAGGAAGTGAGCGAGCGCGTCGCGCAAGCCCATCGACAGCACCGCCTCGACGATCTGCCCGCACGCTTGGAGTTCGTCAATCGCGGCTTCGACTTTCAGGCGGCTGAACTCGCCGCGGCCCGATCTCGCCTTAGCGCAATGGCCCGCGATGGTGATCCGTACGCCAAGGGAGAACTCTCTAAGGTCAAGGAACGGCAGCGGAGCTTAACGGCTTCCCGCAACCATCGCCTCGCCGAACTGCAAGCCGAACCAGACCTCATTGAGGCTGGTGAGATCGAGTTCATCGTTCACGCCCTCGTGGTGCCGGCCGAGGATTCCAAGGAGGCTGAGCGCTACGATGCCGATGTCGAAGCCATCGCCGTGGAGGTCGCTACCGCTTATGAAGAGGGCTTCGGTGCCGAGGTGCAGGATGTCTCGCGGCCCGAGCTAGCTCGGCGTGCCGGGCTGACCGATTGGCCGGGCTTTGATCTGCTTTCCCGCCGTGCTGGAGCGGAACGACGCGCCATAGAAGTCAAGGGACGGGCCGGTACTGGCGGCATTGAAATGCGTGAAAATGAATGGGCCACAGCTTGCAATCTCCGCGACGAGTACTGGCTCTACGTCGTATTCGACTGCGCCGCGCCCCACCCGCGTTTGGTGCGGGTGCGCGATCCGTTTGCCAAGCTGCTCGTCGGGAGCCGCGAGTCTATCGCTTACACCATCGCCCCAGGGGCTGTTATAGAGGCAGCCGAGTGACGCAGACGCGATTGCGCGAGTCGAACTCATGGGGGAAATTGTGGGCGGCACGGTTCTTTTCGGAGACGCAAACGCCGAACCGCTGCTGGAGTCCTTGGGCATTGAAGTCAATCCGCTCAATTAGCAACTCAGCTCGGCGTGGTCAGGCACTATACGAGCAACAAGTGAGGTCGCAGGTGGAAGAAGGCAATAGCGGCAGGATTGTGGCGATTGATGTCGAGACGGGCGAGTTCGAGGTGGGGGACGACACGCTGGCCGCCTCTGGTCAACTTTTGGTGCGTTGCCCGGAGGGACAGACGTGGCTCGTGCGTATCGGGTATCAGGCGGTACATCGGTTGGGGCCTTACAGGCCGGCCGGTAGCGCGATATGATTGAGGGTGCGGTGAATGCGAATTGCGAGGCGACCATCCGCCTTACCCTTCGCGGCGTTGCTGGAGATGCACGTCGCTGATACTCGATGGGGCGAAGCAGCTTGAAGATAGATTATATTCGATAACGCCTTACAAATCAACAAGTTAAGAGAATAACCAGCCCCATTATACAGGACAGGGAATTTCGGGATAACTAATGTGTTGCACAGCGGCTGCATTGATGCGTTTGCTTGACAAATTTAGCATGATTAAATACAATTAGCAGCATGGTACAGACCACAGAAAAGCTGGGAACCTTTCTAGCCTCGGCGCGAAACGAGTTGGCAATGACGTTGCGGGCCGTAGAGGAAGAGACGGGAATCTCCAACGCCTATCTAAGCCAGTTGGAACACGGCAAGATAAAGACGCCGGCACCGCAAAACCTATACAAGCTCGCCGAACTCTATCAGGTGCCCTACGAGCTCTTGATGGAACTCGCCGGTTATCCAGTGCCGAAAGCCCCATCGGCTGAAGCGCGGTTCGCTGTCGAGGCTTCCGCCGCCCGCATTGGCGCGGTCACGAAGGAAGAAGAGGAAGCGCTCGTCGAGTATTTGCAGTTCATCCGGTCGCGGAAGCGGAGGCGCTGATGCGGTGGTCCTATTCAGCGAGCCGCTCGTTTCGCCAGTGCCAGCGGCAATGGTATTTCAAAAATGTCGCGGCGAACGCGAGAGCCAAAGATCCGTTCCGAAAGCGGGCCTACTTGCTCGGCAAGCTCCAAAGCATAAGCGCTTGGCGCGGCAAGATCGTCGACGACGTGATATCGAAGACGATTACTCCGAACCTCAATCGCGGCGTCTGCGTCACCCTGACAGACGCGACGAACCGCGCCCGCGTCTTGTTTGACCGGCAACTCGCCTATGCTCGACAGCATCCGCTCACCGACTTGGGCCTGCAAGTCTCTAAAGCCGGCGACGATTTCGCGATCTTTCACGCTATGGAGTATGAAGGCGAACTACCGAAGCATGAAATCGAGCGAGCATGGTGTGAGGTCGAAACCGCTCTGATCAACCTATTCTCGTTGGAAGACATCAGCCTCATCCTGAAGTCGTCTGGTTATATCGTCTCTCAGCGTGCGCTTCAATTCACGCTAATGGATAACGTGACGGTGCTCGCCTATCCGGATGCAATTGCGTTTCGTAACGATGCTCCACCGGCGATCATTGACTGGAAGGTTCACGCGTTCGGCACGAATGACGCTTGGCTACAATTGGCGATTTACGCAATTGCGCTCAGTCGTTGTAGGCCGCATAGGGATTTTCCTAGTGGCTTTGAAACGCAGCCTCAAGAGTCAGTGCTTTACGAAGTCCAGCTTCTGACCAACGTCGTGCGGAAGCACTCGCTTGAGGAAGAACAAATCGTAGAGGCAGAAGAATATATGCTTAGCTCTGCCTACGAGATTGCCTGTCTGACCGAAGGCAGGAAATACGCTGATTTGAATGTCGAAGATTTTAGGGGCGCTGCGTATGAAGAAACCTGCCAACGCTGTGCTTTCCGCGCCATTTGCTGGGAGAAGTCACATGTCTATTGAAACGAATTGCTTTCGCATTGATAGCTTGGATACGCTGAGTGCGGAATACCGTCTGTACAAAATCGCCGGCCTGCGTCGAGATGGTCCAGACTATTACAGCAATATGCAACGGCTCGTTCGGCGGTTGAGCTTTCAGATGAAAGCACCGGTGACGACCTACGACGCGGGGGGCGAGACCTTCTTGGTTGTCCCTACCGAGTCCGGAGATCCGCCAGATCACATTATGCTTGTCGGGGTTGTTGCCGTATTGAAAGACGCCGGAGATGTGATTGATCTCGATTTCACAGAGGCCCATCCAGAATTCAATCCCGTTAGACTACGCTTCCTCCAGTTCATCTTTCAGGGTACGCTCTGGAAGGATTCGCGCCTCTGGCAGCCAGGATCGGGACAGCCGTTCTTCTTTCTGAAACCGACGAAACAACTTGGCGAGATTGACCTCTATGAGGGCTTCGCTATGCGTACTGCTCTGCACCCGGAGGGCGGGTTCGGCCTCGTCGTAGACCTGAAGCGTAAACTTGTTTCAAGATCGCCGCTACTGGCGCGGGCGAGGCGAGAACAGATCAACGCGCTCAAAGGCCGGTCATGCGTTTATAAAATGGGTCACAACTGGTTCGAGGTCACTCTCGACGGGCTCGCCGACTTGAGCATCGGCACACCTTCGATACCACTTGAGGGAGAAGCAGTCAGTTTGATCGATTACCTACATAGAAAATCTCGGAAACCCGTGCCGGCCTCAATCGCGAACCTCTCGCCCGACGGTGCCGCGATCTACTATCGGACGAACGGACCGGAACAACGTTCAGCACCCGCAGCACTCTGTCATCTGGTTGAAGACACTCACAGTCGAGAGGGCGCGAGGCATCAGCATGAGACTGTCATTAAGCCCTATGATAGGCACCGGCATATTAACCGACTCGTTAAAATGTTTCTGAGGCAGGTGCCGGTCAGAGACGTTACCCTCTCGGTTTCAGAACAGGCGGGGTACACGAGGATGAAGGCGTTCTCAGTGCCCACCTTGCGGTTCGGCAACGATAAGACGCTTTCGCTCGACAAGAGCGAGCGCGACGCAGGCTCTGCTCTTAAAAGTTATGGACAAAGGAGGCTGACATTCTTGAAGGATGAGAACGCAGGTTTCTTCAATCAGAGTCTCCTTGATCGGCAATATCTCGTGTGGCCCAAGAGTATCGAGAATAGCTATGGCTCGCAGTTTCTCAAGGACCTCAAGACGCAGGTAGATGGCCTCTATCCCAATGGCGGGGGTTATGATCCTGAAGTCATTGTCTATGACGATCTCAACATCAGACGTAATTTTGTCGGTCAGTCCCATGCGATTAGAGAGGCAGTAGAGGGTGTCAACGTTAGGCCAGGCTATGCACTCGTAATGGTGCATCGCTATGATCACCGTCCGCGATCAGCAGATCAATTGGCGGCGTGGACGGTAAAGGAATTTCCTCGTCTGTTTGATCTCAACGCAGCCGTGATTCACACGGAAATGGTAAAGAAGGCATACGGTAGTATAACACGAGGAGATGCAACACGTTACGTGGTAAAATCCTCAGAGCGAGGACGCCTCTCAGGCTACCTGCGCAATGTCGCGCTCAACAAGATACTGCTCACCAGTGGGAAGTGGCCGTTTATCCTCGATACGCCCTTATATGCGGATGTGGTGATCGGGATTGACGTGAAGAATAACACCGCCGCCTTCACCCTGATTGCCGATGGAGGAAAGATCGTCAGATTCTCCACGAGTCCGTCGCGGCAAAAGGAGCAATTACTCAAAAACCAAGTCGCGCAGTTTGTGAGCGATCTCGTCCGCAAAGAGGTATCCTATTTCACACAGCGCCCGAAACAGATCGTCATCCATCGCGACGGACGCGCTTGGCCGGCAGAAATCGAAGGGCTAAAAGAGGTGTGCGAACGGCTTGCGGTAGAAGGTCATCTCGGACAGGGCTGGCATCTCACGGTCGTCGAGATCGCCAAGTCTGCACCAGCACCGCTACGATTGTTCGATGTGAAGCCGTCGAGAAGTGGACAAGGACTATATGTCGAAAACCCGATGGTCGGTAATTGGATACAAACTGCCCCGGACGAAGGCTATGTCTGCACCACCGGATGTCCCTTCCGAATTCCGGGGACGTCCAAGCCGCTACACATCCGGCGGGCGAGCGGTGAGATGCCCATCGAACCCTGCCTATCGGATGTTTTTTCGCTTAGCTGCCTGACGTGGACTCGGCCGGAAAGCGCGATGCGTCTGCCGATTTCGATTAAACTTTGTGATCGCAGCCTATTCGACGAAGCCGCGGAATACAATCCAGACGCCATTGAATTTGAAAACGCCCATCTTCAGAAGGAGGTGTCAACATGAGTGACTTGAGTTTGCTGAGAGGGGTTTACGCCGATGTCGAGGCTTATGGCACCCTGATAGACAAAGTAATCGAACGGCTAGGACATGGGGGGACCGGTCCGCCCGACCCAGATCAGAAGAAGCTCGGGCAACTCCTCATCGACGCCAGTGATCAGGGGCTCGAATCGCAGTCTCTTGAAGCACTGACTTTGGACAGCTTGCTCCGGTCAAACACCGGCGAGCCTTTCGCGGGTCTGGATCTGAAGCAACTTGGCGAGCACCTCCTCAGCGGTCAAGTCGATGCCAGCTATCATACCCAGCTAGAGACGCTTGCCCAAAGACTGGAACGGGAACGGGCGGAGATCGCCCGCCAACTCCGGAGGCGTTGATGATCGAACCCTATCTCATTGGATCGATCGGCCAATCGCTGGAGCGGATACGGCAACTGCGCCAAGTAGTACAGGGACCGTATCGGCGGGAGTATGACGGCTTGCGCCAAATATGTTTGACGCATCTTGATGCTGCACAGGGGGCCTTTCAATGCCTCGCTAAGGAGACGGTCGTCGATACAGCCCTACAGACTCCTCGACGTGTGAGAGAGTTCACACGTATTGTGGAACAGCTCGAAGCTGTTGAAAACGTCGGCGCGTTCGCCCTCAGCAGAGTGAGTCAAGACGATGACTTCCTCAACCGCCTGATCACGGATGTTTGCGGCGAAATCAAGTATCCCTTGATTCCTCCAGTCGTCAGCCATATATCTCAGGAAAATTTCCATATATACCTCGACTTCAATCTCCTCTGTCTGCCGTTGATGGAGAGCCGGTTTCTCCTTCATCTGCCCGTTATTTATCACGAACTCTGCCATTTATTTCATCGGGAGCAGAATGCCGATTTGCCGGTGCTCGAAACGTATCATGCTGCTTACAAGCGAAGCCTGTTCGTGATAGCAAAATACTTCCGCGACGAGATCGCAGCCGCTGATCGTTTGCTCAAATCGGAGAGCAAGATCTACCAACTCCAACTATGGCACACATGTTGGGTCAAATACTGGATGCAGGAATTCTTCTGCGACTTGTTCGGTGTGCTGACAACAGGGCCAGCTTTTGCTTGGTCTCACTATCATCTTTGCGTCAAACGCGGCGGAGACCCTTTTGAAACGCCTTTGATGTTCGAGTCGACGCATCCGGCTGATGATGCACGGATGTGCGCGGCGCTGATGATGTTGACGGCGATCGGCTTCGAGGAAGAGGCGAAGCCGATCAAGAAGGCTTGGCGGGATTTTGTTGAGGTTATGGGCTACCAGCCAGAGTCTGAATACCGGCAGTGTTACCCGGAGACCCTTCTTGCTAAAATCGTCGCGGCGACTAAGGAAGGCGTCGAAGGAATCGACATAGTGACGGCAAAGCCAGATTCACAGACGCAGATCGTCGGTCTTTTCAATGCCGCGTGGCGGGAATTTTGGCGGGCACCAGCAGACTATCAGGCTTGGGAGGCGGTGCAATTTGACGACTTGCGCTCATCTCGGGGCTTTTCGGGGAATTATCCCAACAGGAATCCGTGAACGAAATCAGTGAATCACATTCGGCCACAGTTGACCAATCTACGATCTTTTAAAAAATAAGAGGATATGATGACTAGGAATTGGGAGAATGAATTCAGCCAGTGGTCACGACCACCTAGAAAAACCGAGAATGAGCGTTGCGAGAACGCCGTCAAGGCTGTTCGTAATGCGATCTCCAAAAGCGACAAGCTGAAGAATCGGAGTCTGACGGTCTTTCCGCATGGCTCGTACCACAACCGCGTCAATGTCCGACAGGACAGCGACGTCGATATAGGGGTTCTTTGCGACGAGTCTTTTTTTTGCTTCCTCCCCGAGGGGACTACCGACAAGACCTTTGGCCTTGTCCCAGCGACCTACGGCTCCACTCAGTTTAAGAATGAACTCGAGGAAGCCCTGGCTGAACACTTCGGATTTGGGGCGATCCATCGTGGGAATAAAGCCATTGACGTGAGAGAGAACTCATACCACGTAGAGGCGGACGTTGCGCCGTTTTTTGAATGTCGACACTACCATAATGACGGAATCTATCGACGCGGCGTAGCTTTGTTGCCTGACAATGGAGGGCGGATCCACAACTACCCAGAGCGACTGCTCGATAGCTGGCCGGAGACACCGCAGCACTTTGAGAACGGGGTCTCCAAAAACAAAAAAACAGATCGTTCCTACAAGGGCGTCGTGCGCATTCTCAAGAAATTACGCAACGAAATGGACGAGGCTTCCATTGCTGCGGCGAAGCCGATTCCTGGGTTTCTGATCGAGTGCATGATCTGGAATGCACCGAATAAGTGTTTCAAAGGGAATACGTGGGACCCTAAAGTACAAGAAGTTCTTATACACCTTGCAACAAGCATCAAGGACGCTGCGATCTGTGAGAGCCTGAAAGAAGTCAACAACATCAAGCCCCTCTTTGACTCGACGCAACCGTGGAAACGGCAAGAGGCTCTTGCTTTCATTTACGCCGCTTGGAACTATGCCATAGTAAGATAAAGAATGAAAATCGAGCGCATTCATATCATTGTCTTTCTCGCAATAGCTGCACTTGTGTGGTGGGGTACTTTGTTCTTGCAGGATACACCGGTCACCTGGGCACACGCAAAGCCCTTCACTGTGGTCATAAGTTCCCTTGGAGTGCTTGTGTTTGTTTTTGATCGCTTTTTGTGGCGTCTGCCATTCCTTCATGGTTGGTTCGTTAAACGGCCAGACCTCCGCGGGACTTGGCGCGTCGAACTCCAGTCAAGCTATATCAACCCGGAGACCGAGGAGCGTGTGCCTATGATCGTCTGCTACATGGGAGTCAAGCAGACGCTATCGGAACTCAAGATGCACTTGATGACACCAGAATCTGAATCTTGGTCCATAGCGAGCCACATTAGTCCCTCACCGAGCGGAAATGGCTATCAGGCGATCGGTGTCTACACGAATGAGCCTAACATCCATCTTCGCGACAAACGAATTAGTGAGATACACAAAGGAGCTCTCATCATCGATACTCATGGTTCTGGTGTCCGTCCCGATACCCTTACGGCACAATACTGGACTGACCGAAAGACGATGGGGACCATGGATTTCAAGAGGCGCATCAACAAAGTTTTCACCTGCTTTGAAGACGCGAAGCAGCATTTCGAGCAAAGCTAATCGGGCAATCAGATGCCAGCTATATGTGCTTACACAACCATGATGAAACCGACAACCGACTAAAACATGACCACCCCCGTCTCATCGAGACCGCCTTCCCCCTCAAACAGGTCTCCCTCGACTCGGTCCACGAGAAGAACGTGCGCCATGGCCACATCTCGACCCTGCATATATGGCCGGCGCGGCGGCCCCTCGCGGCGTCGCGGGCGGCACTGATTGCGACGCTGCTTGCCGACCCCGGCAATCCCCAGCAACGGCAGGAGATTCTGGAGCGGCTGGCCGGCCGCGTGGTCGAGACGATCGAGCGCAAGCGGGTGAATGGTCGCGTGGTCGAGAAGGTGAAGGAGGAGACGGTCGGCGGCATCCTCCATTGGGGCCGGGAAAACGGCCCGGATCTCCAGT
The DNA here is from genome assembly GCA_958295495.1 of uncultured Latescibacterota bacterium. Taxonomy (GTDB): domain Bacteria; phylum Latescibacterota; class UBA2968; order UBA8231; family UBA8231. Next base: position 1,469,055 of record OY282352.1, on the reverse strand, counting down.
GGTTCCGCGACGAGATCCGCAAGGCTTACGGCGGCCGTGCGCCCAAGGTGCTGGACCCGTTTGCCGGCGGCGGGGCCATTCCGCTCGAAGCCATGCGTCTCGGCTGCGACGTGACCGCCATGGACATCAACCCGGTCGCTTGGTTCATCCTCAAGTGTACCCTCGAATATCCGCAGAAGCTCGCAGGGCAGACCCGCCCGCTGCCCGAGTTCGCGCTGGAGGACGGCGAATTCATGGAGGCGTTCCTGAAAGCAAAGGGGTTTAAGGGGGCCGGCTTGCGGACCTTCTTGGAGCGGCTCGGCCACGGCGATGGCGGCGAAATCCAGCTCGATCTCGTGCAGCAGGACGATCCAATACTCGAGGCAGATCTCGCTTGGCACGTGCGCGCTTGGGGCCGGTGGGTGCTGGCTAAGGCGCGCACAGAGTTGGCTGCGTACTATCCGACTTATGCCGAGTTTGAGCCGCTGAAGCCAGACGAGGCGTATGAGCCACGCCATCGACAGCTTTTAGAGGTTGATGAAGCGGGCGCACCGCAGGTCGATCCGCTCAACGCCGAATTCGACGACGCCTACCTCGACGACCCGCGCAACCCGCGCTGGATCGCCAAGCCCACGGTAGCCTATCTGTGGGCGCGGACCGTGACCTGCAAGCAGTGCCGGGCCACCCTGCCGCTGCTCAAGACGCGCTGGCTGTGCAAGAAGGAGCGCAAGCGCGTGCTGCTGACGATGGAGCCGAAGGCCGCGCAGACCGGCGTCGTCTTTGGCGTCGAGACCGACGTGCCCCACAACGGCGGCAACGCGGCGCATCGGCGTGAACACGACAAGCGCGTCGGCGCGGGCACCATGTCGCGCACTGGCGCAACCTGCCCGTGCTGCGGCGCGATAATGACCATGGAGGACATACGCTTGGAGGGCCGCGCCGGGCGGCTCGGGGCGGTGATGACGGTGGTGGTGGTGGATGGGCCGAAGGGGAAGGGGAAGGAATACCGCTTGCCGACGGAGCATGAGCGGGCGGTGGCGCAAGTGACCGAGGAGCAGCTTCAGGTACTGTATGCGGACATCCCGTTTGGGTTGCCGGAGGAGCCGACGCCCAAAGCAGGAACCGGTGCGTCGCGTGCTTTTTCGGTGGACGGTTACGGCTTCGACACATGGCGGAAGCTGTTCACGAATCGGCAGTTGATGGCCCTCGGGACGCTCATGCTGACGGTTCGGAAGCTGATGCGCGAACTCGACGACTGGCCGAGGCGTTGGCGCGAGGCCGTGATCGCCAGTCTCGCGCTCGTGATCGATCGGCTGGCTGACTACTCCAGCGCGATTTGCTCTTGGCACAACAGCAGAGAAACGCTTAGAAATACCTTTGCCCGCTTTGCCCTCCCCATCGTGTGGGATTACGCCGAAGTCAATCCGCTGTCCAATACCTCCGGCAACTTCCTCGGTGCGCTCGAATGGGTATCGCGCTTTGTCGCCCACGCGGTTGAAGCAACACAAGCGGCGGCAACGCCGAACGTACAGACCATGAGCGCGACTGCCGTAGCGGGAACATACGATCTCATCCTCACCGATCCCCCCTACTACGATGCAATCCCCTATTCCGACCTGATGGATTTCTTCCACGTCTGGCTGCGTCGCTCTACGCACGGGCTGTGCTCCGAAATGGACGACGTCTTGGCCGATGCGCTCGGTCCTAAGTGGAACCACGACACCAACGACGGCGAACTCATTGACGACGCGAGTCGATTCGGCGGCGACAAAGAGCGTTCCAAAGAGAACTACGAGGACGGCATGGCCCGTGCTTTTCAAGCGTGCCGCGCAGCCCTACAAGCAGAAGGACGACTTGTCATTGTTTTCGCCAACAAGCAACCCGATGCGTGGGAGACGCTGGTCGCCGCTCTCATTCGGGCTGGCTTTGTCGTCAACGGCTCGTGGCCGATCCAGACGGAGATGAATACCCGCACGCGGGCCATGGCTTCGGCGGCCCTTGCCTCCTCCGTTTGGCTCGTCTGCAAAAAACGCCCCCCTGCTCGCCCTGGTTGGGACAACCTCGTCCTCGGCGAAATGCGCGAGAACATCATCTACCAACTCCGCGACTTTTGGGACGCCGGCATTCGCGGCCCGGACTTCGTGTGGGCCGCAACCGGCCCGGCTCTCGAAGCCTTCAGCAAGCACCCAGTCGTCAAGAAGGCCAACGACCCGAACCAACTGATGACCGTCTCGGCGTTCCTGCGCGAGGTGCGGCGCATGGTCGTCGATTTCGTCGTCGGTCGCGTCCTGACCCACGACGGCGAAGAAGCTGTCACTGGACTCGACGACGTAACCACCTACTACCTGCTCCACCGCCACGACTTAGGCATGGACGAGGCACCGGTCGGCGGCTGCATTCTCTACGCCCTGTCGTGCAACCTCTCGGATACAGCCCTCGTCAATCAGCACGACCTCCTCGCCCAATCGGGCAAGGGGAAAGCCGGCGACGAAGACGACCCACCCGAGGACGCGGCAGAGACAGGCGGCGGTGCCAAAGTCAAGCTCAAACCCTATAACCGGCGGCAAGGCCGCAACCTCGGCCTCGAAGCCCCGGGCGGACGCCCCGTCCCCCTCATCGACCAAGTCCACAAGCTCATGCACCTGTGGCGCGCCGGCGACCAAGCCAAAGTGGACGATTACCTCGACACCCGCGGCCTCCAGCGCAACGCCCTGTTCAACCAAATCCTCCAGGCCCTCATCGAACTAGCCAACGTCGGTTCCGACGAGCGCTCCATTCTCGAAGCCCTCAGCAACCACGTCGCCGCCCGTGACGGTGTTCAGAAACCTAGGCAGAGAGCACTTCAATTTGGAGATCAACGTTGACAAAGTGCTAATATCCCTCTTAGATTGGGCCGACACGGCCGCCGTCATAGTTAAAGATACAATAGCGATTGTGAGGCGATTTCATGTGTGAATCACTGAATCAATTAAATGCACAAGTATTTGATATGTTCTGTAGCATTGGCGGGTTGACGTATGGGCTGCAGGAGGCAGGAATCACTGTCAAGGCCGGTCTAGATATTGATAGCTCGTGTCGTTACGCTTATGAGAAAAATTGCGGAGCAACTTTTATCGAAGCGGATATTAGAAATATCTCTTTTTCAGATATTTCGACATATTTTAATGATGCAGAATATCGCATACTCGTCGGTTGTGCTCCTTGCCAACCATTCTCCAGTCACACGGCAAAAAGGAAGTCTTGTCAGTTAGATTCGAGATGGAATCTAATTGACGAATTTCTGCGAATAATTCTCGAAGGTCAGCCAGAGGTCATCTCAATGGAGAACGTGCCCCAACTCATGGATAAGGCCATTTACCATAAATTTAAGCGCGAGTTGACTGATGCAGGGTATAAAATTGCTGATGGCGTCATCTCTTGTACCGACTTTGGGGTTCCGCAAAAGCGATGCCGTTTAGTTATGTTAGGGTCTTTGTTGGACCGGATTGATATGCCAAAATCCGCAGCCAAAGAACCTAAAACAGTTAGGCAAGTAATTGAACATTTATGTCCTCTTGAGCATGGACAATCAAGTGAGACGGATCCTCTGCATGTTTGTTCTCGGTTAGAGCCAATCAACCTCAAGCGAATCCGAGCCTCAAGACCTGGTGGGAGTTGGCGAGATTGGCCTACTGCATTATTGCCAAATTGCTATAAGAGAGATAGTGGTTTGAGCTATGGAAGTGTTTACGGACGCATGCAGTGGGATAAGCCTGCACCTACACTGACTACACAGTTCTATCGCTATGGAACGGGACGCTATGGCCATCCAGAACAAGACAGGGCCTTGAGCTTGAGAGAAGGTGCCATTCTCCAAACTTTTCCCGAACAATACCAGTTTGTTGCACCCGGCGAAAAAACGCCATTTACGAAAATTGGCCGTCAAATCGGCAACGCCGTTCCGCCGTCTTTGGCATCTGCTATCGGCAGGGCCATTACAGATCATTTGAAAAAAAGAGAGAAAAGAAATGTCTGAAGAATATACTTTGGACATTGACTTGAATGTGCTCAATCATTTGGGTCTAAACCTGTATAGCAATGTTCCCGCCGTCCTCGCTGAGCTGATTGCCAATGCTTGGGATGCCGACGCCGCTCGGGTAGATGTATCCGTATCCGTAAAAGAACAAAGGGACGGTAAGCAGATTGTCATTAAAGACGATGGCTGTGGGATGGATGATACGGATATGCGCGAAAAATTTCTAACCGTTGGTTATCAACGCCGGGACAAAGGAAGTGGAGATCAGACAGAAAACAAGGGACGACCCGTTATGGGGAGAAAGGGCATTGGCAAGTTATCTGTCTTGTCTATTGCGAGGAAAGTACAGGTCTTTACTCAAAAGAAGGGCACCGACCCTCTGGCAATTGAATTAGACGTCGAAAAAATCCAAGAAGCAATAGAAAACAAGCAAAAGTATCGTCCTCCCGTCATAGATGTGCCGAAGGCAATCAATTTTGGACATTCTGGCACGGTAATCATTCTGCGCGATCTCAAGAAACGGGTGAACGCATCCCTAGACGCCCATCTGCGCCAGCGCGTGGCTCGCCGCTTCTCGGTTATTTCCACAGACTTTCAAGTGTTCGTCAATGATAACGAGATAACCCTACAAGACAGGAACTACTTAGGCAAGCTGGAATACGCCTTGGTCTATGGCGGCTTCGACGAGTCTAAGTTTGAGCACGATGAGAGATATGTCGTTCGGCGAGAGGAAAACACAGTAGATGAGCAAGGGCAGTATGCTGTGCGCGGCTGGATTGGTTTGGTCAAAAAATCAGGAACCTTACAGGAGGGCGTAGATAATCTGAACAAAATATCCATACTTGCTAGGGGAAAGGTCGCATTGGAAGACATATTGGACTCATTCCGCGAAGGTGGACTATATACAAAGTACATCATAGGCGAATTGGAAGCGGACTTCCTCGACTCAACTGAAAAAGAGGATATTGCCACGTCCAGCAGGCAGGATTTTATTCAAAGCGATGATCGGTTTGTGCAACTGAGAACATTTGTCGAACGGGAACTCAAGTATTTAGCAAGAGAACGAGCAAAACTAAAGGATGAAGAAGGGGCGAAGAAAGCCAGTGAAATTCCCGCGATCAAGGAATGGTACGAGTCGTTGCAGAGCGATACTAAAACCGCCGCCAAAAAGTTATTCGGCAGGATTAACCAAATTGCAACTGATGAAGATCACAGAAAGACTCTGTATAAACACGGCGTATTGGCATTTGAGCATTTGCGCCACAAAGAAAAACTAAACGAATTAGGTCAACTCGACATCAATAATCTTGAGATTGCCGTAAAGCTCTTTTCCGAGTTAGATGATATAGAAGCATCGTGGTATTACCAAATCACTGAAGGCCGCTTAGATGTCATTAAAAAGTTGTCCCGTCATATTGACGATGACGTCCTAGAGAAGGTCATTCAACGGCACATTTACAACCATCTCTGGCTCTTGGACCCATCGTGGGATATGGCTACGGAAACGCCCACCTTAGAAAAGTCGATTACTACGGCTTTTGATAAAATTTCCGACAAGTTGACCGATGAAGAAAAGCGGGGACGGCTGGATATTCTATACAAGAAGACGTCAGGTAAGCACGTAATCATCGAGCTAAAAAAAGGGTCTGTTACCACTTCAACCTATAGCCTCATGGGACAAGTTGATAAGTACATAAGCGCATTGAGGAAACAGTTACGTATAGATACAGCCAACGAGGATGGGTCAATTGAAGCGATTTGTCTGGTGGGTAAAAAACTCAGTGATTGGGAGGATACAGAAAGGCGACAAGAGTCGGAAAAGGCTTTGGAAGCAAAACATATCCGCGTGATTACCTACCAGCAGCTTATCCGCGATGCAGAAGCAAGCTACCAAAAGTACCTCGAAAAAAGCAAAGACAAGGGCCGGATCAAGAAACTATTAGACGAGATCGAGTCATTTGAGGACTCTGCGTCCTGATACCACGCGGCCACTGGTTCGCCGTTTGGATACCCGATCTGGTGCCTAAAGTGCTCCTGCAAGCTCTCATCGAATTGGCCGACGCTGGTTCCGACGAGTAAATAGTCAACCGGAGGAAGTCCGATGATTACATCGCTTCGCCTCGTAAATTTCAAGAATTTCGCCGATGAGACGTTGCGCATCGGCCCGTTCACCGTAATCGTGGGCGCAAACGCCAGCGGTAAGAGCAACATCCGCGACGCCTTCCGCTTCCTGCACGGCATTGGTCGGGGTTATACGCTAGCCGAGATTCTCGGCGGGAAATATGGCGGCGGCGGCCAACGCGAGTGGGAGCCGATCCGCGGGGCACCCAATGAAGTAGTCCGCTTTGGGCAAGTCCAGTTTTCTCTTGAGATCGGATTTGAATTGCACGGCTCTGAATTGCACTACTTGATTGAGGTTGGATACGAGCCAGCGGGTTTCCTATTTCTACAAGAAAAGCTCACGTCCAACGCGGAAACTTTTGAAACTTTTGAAACCTCACTCTCGCCATACGAAGGGCGACCAATCCTATTACAGGAACGAGAGGCCGTCTATCGGGAAACCATCGATCTCTTAGACAGTATGCGTTTTCTGGAACCGTCGCCGGACCGAATGCGGGAGCCTAGTTTCCCCAGCGCGAACATATTGGGCGACTCCGGCGAGAATTTGCCGACGGTGCTGGAGGGCATCTGCGACAACCCCAAGCGCAAAGAAATTCTCGCCGATTGGTTAAGCGAACTCACACCTATGGATGTGGCCGACTTCGAGTTTCCACGTGATCCCAGTGGTCGGGTCCATCTTATGCTCTGCGAGAAAAATGGCAGAAAGGTATCGGCCTATAGCGCGTCGGACGGCACGCTGCGTTTTCTCGCCATGCTAGCAGTGCTACTCGGCGAAAACCCGGCCGGCCTCTACTTCTTCGAGGAAATCGACAACGGCATTCACCCCGTGCGGCTGAATCTGTTGATGGATTTGATTGAACGGCAAACCGCGAAGTCCGGTATTCAGGTACTCACCACGACCCATGCGCCAACCCTGTTGACCGTAATGAACGATAATACGCTTGAGAATACATCCGTAGTCTGCCGCCTCGAAGACACTTCCGACGCCATCATCCGCCCGGTTGCCGAACTGCCCAATGTGAGGAAACTGCGGCAGGATCAAGGGCTGGGGCGGCTCCATGAATCCGGCTGGATGGAGGACGCACTTTTCTTCACCGAAGACTACGACGAAGCTGAGGACGGCTCGTGAGAGTCCTCATCATCCCGGAAGACGACCGCAAGGATCAATACATTCTGAATCCGATCTTCAGCCAGCTTCTGCGATCCATCGGTAAGCCAAGGGCACGTATTCGGGTTTGCCAAGCCCCACGACTTGGCGGCATTGTTGAAGCAATGAAACCGGACCGAATTTCGGAAATCGTAGAACGCTATGAAGGAATGATGGACATCTTCATTCTGTGCGTTGACCGCGATGGCGAGGAAGGACGGCGTCAAAGACTCGACGAGATTGAAGCGATATTTGGGGATGTTCGGGTATTCTTGGCCGCAGACGCTTGGGAAGAGATTGAGACTTGGGTCCTCGCGGGCTTGGATTTGCCCGCAGATAGGAATTGGAAGACCATTCGAGCCGAAATACAAGTCAAGGAACGGTACTTTGAGCCGCTTGTCGCCGAGCGCAACTTATCGGACGAACCCGGCGGTGGTCGAAAGCCTTTGGCAGAAGAGGCGTCCCGCCGAATTGAAGCGATTCGGAAGAAATGTCCCGAGGATTTCGGTGCCCTTGCCCAGCGTCTCAAAGACGCGATATAAAAATACCTGAACGAGGTTTGATATGACGCGAAAGCTCCCCCATAAACCTTGGCACGAGGTCGTGCAACTGCGCGACGACCTAAAGACGGGCGAACTCTCGCTGGCCGTATTCGCCGCCGACTTGTACGACGTGATCATGCAGAAGGGCCAGCGGCCAGTGTACGAGCATCCCGCCGAGTTCTTCGCCCTCACCTATCCCACCTACAATCTGCGAGAACTGGTCAAAGACGTGGCCCGGCGCTTGGCCGGTACAAGCGACAAGGCGTACCGGAAGCTCGCGGTCAACTACGGCGGCGGCAAAACCCATACGCTCATCGCGCTCAGGCACCTAGTCCACGACCCGGCCGCGCTGCCCGACCTGCCAGCGGTAAAGGAGTTTGAGGCGCATATCGGCTTCAAGGCACCCAAGGCCCGGGTCGCGGCGCTGTGCTTCGACAAGATCGACTTGGAGAAGGGCGTCGAGACCCCGGGACCCGACGGCACGGTCAGGATGCTCAAGCATCCGTGGAGCATTCTCGCCTTTCAACTGGCAGGGGCGGACGGTCTCAAGCTCATTCACGCCGACGGCAAAGACGCCGAGCGCGACACCCCGCCAGCGGAACCGCTAGTGGTGGAGCTGCTGTCAAAGCCGCAACAAGACGACCTTTCGACGCTAGTGCTTCTCGACGAGGTGTTGATGTATATCCGCGCTCAGGTCGAAACCGCCCCTAAGTCGCGCGGACGCTTGATCAGCTTTTTCCAGTACCTCACGCAAGCGGTGGTAAAAGTGGACCGTTGCGCCATGGTGGCCTCGCTGCTCGCCTCCGACCCGAAGAAGCACGACGCCTTTGGCAACGAACTGCTGCGAGACGTGTCCGAAATTTTTGGCCGCCAGATGGAAGAAGACGCCAGTCCGGTGAGCAAGGAGGATGTGGCCGAGGTGCTGCGGCGTCGCTTTTTTAAGCCCGAGTCGATTCGCGATCTGGGCGTTTTCCGCCCGCACGTCACTGCGGTGGTGGGCAGCATCGCCGCACTCGACGAGCAGACCCGGAAAGAGCGCGGGACGGCAGAGGAGCGCTACCTGAGCAGCTATCCCTTTCACCCAGACCTCACCGAGATCTTCTATACCCGCTGGACCCAACTCGACGGCTTCCAGCGCACCCGGGGCATCCTGCGGACGTTTGCCATTGCCCTGCGCGATGCCGAGAAGTGGGACGCGAGCCCCCTAGTCGGGCCGAATGTGTTTTTGAACGAGCCGGAAGAGAACGACTTAGCCGAAGCCGCAGGTGAACTTGCTTCCTTTGCCAGCGTTGACACGGACACCGGCAAGCACCAAGAATGGCGGCCAATTCTCGAAGGTGAGCTAGCCAAGGCGCGCACCATTCAGTCCGAGACGACCGGCTTGGGCAACCGGCAGGTGGAGCAGGCGGTTGTTGCAGTATTTCTAAGTTCTCAGCCCATTGGCCACAAGGCCCTGACTCAGGAACTGATGGTGCTGCTCGGAGCGGCCAAGCCAGACAAAATAGAATTGGAGAAGGCCCTGCGTCGCTGGACGGAACTCTCTTGGTTTCTCGACGAGGCGGAGGTCGCCCCGGGAGAAACGGACTTGCCCAAGGCGTGGCGGCTGGGCAATCGCCCCAACCTGCGGCAGATGCACCACGATGCCTGCAATACCCGGGTGTCGCCCACTCTCGTGGAATCACAGATCATCAATGCCATTGAGAAACAGAAGACCCTCACCTCGGGCGCGTCCGCGGCTGGCGCAAAGGTCCACAACCTGCCGCAAAGACCGCGCGACATCGCCGACGATGGCGAGTTCCACTACGGCATCCTCGGCCCGCAAGCGGCCTCGGAGTCCGGCAAACCAAGCGCCGAAGCCAAGCGGTTCATCGACGAGACGACCGCATCTGATCGCCCTCGCGTCTATCGCAACGCCATCGTCCTCGCCGTTCCTTCCCGGGACGGTCTTGATGCAGCGCGCACACGGGTGCGGGAGTATCTGGGTTGGGAGGAGGTCCGCGACCAACTCAAGGACCAGCCAATCGATCCGATCCGCGAGCAGATGCTGGCCAATGAAACAGAGTCGGCGAGAAGGCGCATCCCGGAGGCCATCAGGCAAGCGTACTCCGTGGTTGTCACCGTCAACGAGAGCAACGAAATCCACGCCTTCAAAGTCGTAGTGACGGACGCACCCTTGTTCACCACCATCAAGGCCGACCCGCGAGCGCGCATTCAGGAAACCGCCATCAGTGCAGAGGCGATGATGCCGGGCGGCCCCTACGACTTGTGGCGCGAGGGGGAGCATTCCCGCCGCGTCAAGGATCTGGTCGGTGCCTTCGCCCAGTTTTCCAAGCTGCCCAAAATGCTGCGCCAGAAAGAAATTCTGGATACGGTCGTGCAAGGAGTTCAGCAGGGAATCTGGGTGGCGCAAGTCGTGCGCCCAGACCGCACCGCTAGGACATTCTGGCGCACGACTATCGACGAGCCAGCCCTCAAGGACTCAGGGCTGGAGGTGCTGCGGCCCAAAGCGACCACCCTGAGCAACCTCGCGCCCGACCTGCTCGAATATCAGAAACTTCCGGGGCTTTGGTCGGCTGCGGCGATCAGCGTCCAAGACGCGTACGACTATTTCGCCGGCGGGTACACCGTGAGCCTGCCTAGAGAGGGCTACGAAGAGATTTTAGAGATTCCGAAATGCGAACCAGCGAATGTACATATAGCGATCTCACAAGCCATTGAGCAGGGACTAGTGTGGTTGACGAGCGGACCAGCCTCTATCCTGAAGGAGCCAGTCCCTGCTGGAGTGCTCAGCGCCGCGGCGATATTAAGGCCGCCACCCGAGCGGATTGAAGTGGACGAGTTGATGGCTAAGTCAATCCCCGATGCTTGGCAAGACAGCAAGACCAACGCCCTCGCCATTGCCAGTGGGCTATCGACCAAGCGGGGCGTCAATTTGCCTTGGTCCACGGTGAAGTCGGCAATAGAAGATGGTATCCGGGCGCGCTGGCTCGAGCTGAGCAATGAAATCACCGTGTGGCCGTGCGACCTGGCTAGTGCCCAGCAAGTGATCCTCCAGGTACCCTCCACAGTACGCGAGGAGCCCCCTGTTCCCAAACCACGGGGACTCCTCATGGCCGAAGAGGTCCTCGAAGCCAACGGCATCCAAGATTTGGCAGATCAGATTCCCGACATCGCCAAGGCCGCCATCGGCCATGCCCTCAAGTTCAACGTCCGCATTGAGTTCGGTGGGGAAACCACTCCCAACCCGGAGGCGGTGGAAAAGATCAATGAGTTGCTCTCGCAAGTGTCCGACAAACTGAGACTCAATTGAGGCCAGCTAGGAGTCTCAACAGATGACGACAACAGCCATGCGTTTCTTCAACACCGCCGGCCCCATCAAGGCGGAGATGCACTACCACATCCCGCCCCTAGCGCGGCTCGATGTTGCAGACCTCCTGTTGCTCATCCGGCAGGAAAAGTATTTCGTCCTCCACGCGCCGCGTCAGACGGGCAAGACCTCGGCGCTCTTGGCACTGAGGGACGATCTCAACGCCGGAGGCGAGTTCCGCTGTGCCTACGTCAACGTCGAGACCGGCCAGTCGGCGCGGGAGGATGTGGCCGCAGCTATGCGGGCCATATTCGGTCAGATGGCCTCGGAGGCGGAGTACGTTTTGAACGACCCGACCCTCGGGAAGACAAGTCTCGATGCCTTTGAGGCATTCGGCCCGCACGATGCGCTCCGAGGGACGTTGGCTCGCTGGGCCGAGTCGGACGCCAAGCCGCTGGTGCTGATGATCGACGAGATCGACGCGCTGATCGGCGACAGCCTGCTAGCGGTGCTGCGGCAATTGCGCGCTGGCTATCCCGACCGCCCGCGCCGCTTCCCCCAGAGCGTGATCCTGTGTGGGGTGCGCGATGTGCGCGACTATCGCATCCGCTCGTCCGCTGAAAATGCCATCATCGCTGGCGGCAGCGCGTTCAACATTCGCGCCGAGTCGTTGCGCTTGGGGGACTTCTCCCGCGCCGACGTCGAGTCCCTGCTGGGGCAGCACACCGCAGAGACCGGCCAACCGTTCACGGCTGCGGCGCGGCGCGACGTCTGGGAGCTGACCCAAGGCCAGCCGTGGCTGGTCAACGCGCTGGCCTATGAAGCCTGCTTCAGGAACAAGCCCGGGCGCGACCGGGGCCGGGCGATCCCCGCCGATGCCATCCAAGACGCCCGCGAGCAGTTGATCCTGCGCCGCGAGACGCACCTCGATCAGCTCACCGACAAGCTCCAAGAGGAACGGGTGCGCCGGGTGGTCGAACCGCTGCTGAGCGGCACTGACGCCGGCGCGCTGGCCGCCGATGATCTACAATACGTGCGCGACTTGGGTCTGTTGGCACAGGACGGCCCCGTCGCCATCGCCAACCCCCTCTACCGCGAGGTGATCCCCCGGGACCTGACTTGGACGACCCAACAAATGTCGATTCATCACGACCCGGCTTGGTATGTGGGGGAGGACGGCGTTTTGCAGGTGGGCAAGCTGCTGGCCGCGTTCCAAGCATTCTTCCGCGAGCACTCCGAGCACTGGGTGGAGCGGTTCCAGTACAAGGAGGCCGGTCCGCAGTTACTGCTACAAGCGTTTTTACAGCGCGTCGTCAACAGCGGCGGGCGGATTGAGCGCGAGTATGGCTTGGGTCGGCGGCGGACGGACTTGCTGTTGGTGTGGCCGGTGGGGGGGGCTACTGGCCGGCTGCAAAAGGTCGTCATTGAGTGCAAGGTGCTGCATGGGGGGTTGGCGCGGACGTTGCGCGAAGGGCTTGAGCAGACGCGCGCCTACATGGATCGTTGCGCGGCGGCGGAGGGGCATCTCGTGCTCTTTGACCGCACCGAGGGCACGTCGTGGGACGACAAGGTGTATCACCGCGAGGAAACCGAAGGCGGCACGCCGGTCGCGGTGTGGGGAATGTGATTGCCGGACCAAACGGTGCCGGAACCTGTGAGTCGGTCGGTTTTTAGCCGGCTGGCGCAATTTTGAGGCAAGCTATCAAGCTGAGACTCAATTGAGTCCAGATAGGAGTCTCAACAGATGACGACAACAGCCATGCGTTTCTTCAACACCGCCGGCCCCATCAAGGCGGAGATGCACTACCACATCCCGCCCTTGGCGCGGCTCGACGTTGCAGACCTCCTGCTGCTCATCCGGCAGGAAAAGTATTTCGTCCTCCACGCGCCGCGTCAGACGGGCAAGACCTCGGCGCTCTTGGCACTGAGGGACGATCTCAACGCCGGAGGCGAGTTCCGCTGTGCCTACGTCAACGTCGAGACCGGCCAGTCGGCGCGGGAGGACGTGGCCGCAGCTATGCGGGCGATTCTCAGTGCGCTGGCTCGCGGGGCGCGCCACGCGCTTGATGACTTGTTCGTCGCTGACATCTGGCCCGGTATCCTCGACGACGCTGGTCCCAACGATGCGCTCGGGGAGACCCTTGCTCGCTGGGCCGAGTCGGACGCCAAGCCACTGGTGCTGATGATCGACGAGATCGACGCGCTGATCGGCGACAGCCTGCTGGCGGTGCTGCGGCAACTGCGCGCTGGCTATCCCGACCGCCCGCGCCGCTTCCCCCAGAGCGTGATCCTGTGTGGGGTGCGCGATGTGCGCGACTATCGCATCCGCTCGTCCGCTGAAAATGCCATCATCGCCGGCGGCAGCGCGTTCAACATTCGCGCCGAGTCGTTGCGCTTGGGGGACTTCTCCCGCGCCGACGTCGAGTCCCTGCTAGGGCAGCACACCGCAGAGACCGGCCAACCGTTCACGGCTGCGGCGCGGCGCGACGTCTGGGAGCTGACCCAAGGCCAGCCGTGGCTGGTCAACGCGCTGGCCTATGAAGCCTGCTTCAGGAACAAGCCCGGGCGCGACCGGGGCCGGGCGATCCCCGCCGATGCCATCCAAGACGCCCGCGAGCAGTTGATCCTGCGCCGCGAGACGCACCTTGATCAGCTCACCGACAAGCTCCAAGAGGAACGGGTGCGCCGGGTGGTCGAACCGCTGCTGAGCGGCACTGACGCCGGCGCGCTGGCCGCCGATGATCTACAATACGTGCGCGACTTAGGTCTGTTGGCACAGGACGGCCCCGTCGCCATCGCCAACCCCCTCTACCGCGAGGTGATCCCCCGAGACCTGACTTGGACGACCCAACAAATGTCGATTCATCACGACCCGGCTTGGTATGTGGGTGAAGACGGCGTTTTGCAGGTGGGCAAGCTGCTGGCCGCGTTCCAAGCATTCTTCCGCGAGCACTCCGAGCACTGGGTGGAGCGGTTCCAGTACAAGGAGGCCGGTCCGCAGTTACTGCTACAAGCGTTTTTGCAGCGCGTCGTCAACAGCGGCGGGCGGATTGAGCGCGAGTATGGCTTGGGTCGGCGGCGGACGGACTTGCTGTTGGTGTGGCCGGTGGGGGGGGCTACTGGCCGGCTGCAAAAGGTCGTCATCGAGTGCAAGGTGCTGCATGGGGGGTTGGCGCGGACGCTGCGCGAAGGGCTTGAGCAGACGCGCGCCTACATGGATCGTTGCGCGGCGGCGGAGGGGCATCTCGTGCTCTTCGACCGCACCGAGGGCACGTCGTGGGACGACAAGGTGTATCGCCGCGAGGAAACCGAAGGCGGCACGCCGGTCGCGGTGTGGGGAATGTGAGCGGATGACGCCCATGCGAGCAACCATATACACGTACCCTTGGGACTTGACGGACGAAGGGATTGACTCAGCCCTAGACACCATCGCCCACACAGCCGGCCTCAACAGCGTCAGCCTCGCCCAGAGCTACCACGTATCGACGTATTTTTTGCCGCACAATCCCCGGCGGCCTCTCTACTGGGGAGAAGAAGGTGCGATCTACTTCCAGCCGTCCGCCGCCTTTTACGAAGAAAGCCCAATCTCACCCCTGATCAGCAACGTCGTCGATGACCCGGATTACATGCGCCGGATCGCGGATAAAATCAGGGAGCGCAGCCTCGACCTGACGAGTTGGCTGGTTTTCAACTACAACCACTACTTGCCCCAGCGCTATCCAGATGCGGCCAAGCGCGATCCCTTTGGGCACAGCAACTTCGCCCAACTATGCCCGGCCAGTCCCTTGGTGCGCGACTACGCTCACGCACTCTGCCGCGATATAGCCGCGCAGTTCCAGCCGGACGAGTTCCACCTCGAATCGCTGGGCTACCTGCACTTCAGCTACGGGTTCCGCAATCCCAAGGTCGGCGTAAAGATCGCGCCCTTCTGCGAGCTGTTGATGGGGCTGTGCTACTGTCGGCACTGCTTGCAGCGGGCCGGTGCCCTCGGCTTGGACGGGGAGCACTTTCGCGCAGATGTGGCCGAGTTCCTCGCCCGCGAACTCGCGTCTGAGCCTACCCCGCAAGACCTGCGGCCCCCGAGCGCCGAACGCCTCGCCGCCGCTTTTTCCGGCCGCTTGCAGACCTTTCTCGACGCCCGCGTCGAAACGGCGACTTCGCTGGTGGAGGAAGCCGTTGCCATCGCTGGTCAAGCGGGCGCACGCGCCTCGTTCTTCGGGAGCCGCGACCGGATTGTCAACGGGCTCGATTCGGATCGCGTCCTCCGCAACGTGTACATGGTCAACGCCGGCGTGGGCGGCGAGCCGGACAGCGTCCGCACCCTGCGCGGCGAATTCCCGGCTGATACCGGCCTGAGTGCCATCGTCCACCCGGGAGGATTCGCCGACGGCGACGCGCTCGGTGCCCACCTGACCGCGCTCGGCCAAGCCGGTGTCAATGGGTACGCCTTCTACAACTATGGCCTCATCCGCCGCGCCCATCTCGAATGGATTGGCACTTGCTGCCATTTGTGGAAATAGGGACGACTAAAGAGAATGGTCCCACTTTATTCCAATTCGCTGCTTTACAAGGAACAACCATGGACCTCCAAGTGATCCAACGCGCCATTGACGCGCAACCCCGCCACCGCCTGACGCATTTGCCAACGCCCTTGCAGCATTGTCCGCGGCTGTCGGCCGCGCTCGGGGGGCCGCAGGTCTGGATCAAGCGCGACGATCTGACTGGCCTCGCCTTTGGCGGCAACAAGTCCCGCTACCTCGAATTCACCCTCGCCGAGGCCACGGCCCAAGGGTGCGATGCGGTCGTGCTGAGCGCGGTCGTCCAGTCCAATCACTGCCGTCAATTCGCCGCGGCCTGCGCCCAGCTCGGCCTCAAGGGCGTCGTCGTCCTGCGCGAAGACGATTCCATCATGGGGCGCAAGTCGCCAGTTCAAGGCAACTACCTTTTAGACCAGCTATGCGGGACGCGCATCCGCTTTGCTCCGCCCGAGGGCATCGGCGCAACCATAGCCGAGGAAGTGGAGCGGCTCAAGGCAGAAGGACACAAGCCTTTCACCGGCCTGTCTGGGCTGTTGTCGCGCGTTGCCTATATCCAATGTGCATTGGAAATCGAAACCCAACTGCGTGCCGCCGGCATCCAAGCCGACGACTTGGTAGTAGGGTCGGGAGGAACCAGCTTGGCCGGGCTGGTAGCCGGCTTTTCCCTCTTGGGGCGCGCCGCCCGCTTCCTCGGCACTCCCCAGAGCAAGATGGGCCAGCGCGAAGGGGTGTCTGAGCGCATCGCGCAATCCGCCGCGGAAGCCGCAGCCCACCTCGGCCTCGAATGCGCGCCCGACCCGGAGCGCATCGCCGTGACCGATGAGTACGTCGGCTTGGGCTTCGGCCATTTGGACCGCGCCACGCTCGACAGCATCCGCCTCCTCGCCCAAAGCGAGGGCATCTTCGTCGATCCCACCTATTCGGGCAAGGGATTGGCCTGCCTGATCGATCAGGTGCGCCAAGGGCGTTTCCGCACCAGCGAAAACATCGTCTTCGTCCACACTGGCGGCACGCCGCTTTTGTTCGCTTACGGGGAGGAATTGGTGGGACCGCGAGCCGAAGACGCTTGAATCTGATTTAGATGTTTGACGAACATAGGCAGATTTTTTTTAATAGCGCGAAACCAACTCATCTGCAAAGAGGAACTTCATGTGGCCCATGATTGCCGAACCCGGCCTGCGCTGTTCAGAATGCCGACACACCATTCAACCGGGGCGGCTGTGCCTGTCCGAGCTGCCCGAGGAAACTCCAGCCGGCGTCAGCCGCAGCGACTTCAAAAACTATTGCATCGGCTGCCCCGAATGCTGGCGGCACGGTAAACACGCCTGCTACGTCCGCCATCTCGATTCCGGCAGAAACATCGGCAACACGCCGCGCAGCCTACCCTGCGCCCGTTGTGGGCGGCGGATTGGAGCGGGCGAAAAGGCCGGCGTGGAAATCTACTACGATTGGCCGAACCAGACTGAGGAGAGCCGCAGTTGCCGGGCTGGCTACTGCCGCCCAAACCGGCACTGTCATACGCGGCATACCTGATGGCTCCTTCTCCAACCTCACCGACAACCTGCAGCGGAAGTTTATGGACGCTGGCCTACGCCCGGAACATGGAACTAGGTCTGCCGCCGAAGCGCAGGCTCTATATCAGGAATCGGTGCCCTCGTTTGTCCGCAACTACGGCGAAGGTTCCGTGAGTCAGTTTCTGCAAAATAAGGACGCCAGCCATATCCACTCCGTGGAAAACGCTCCCCACCTGGCCACAGAAACCGGCAACATCCTCTGGGAAAATTCCAGCATCAACCGTGCCCGCGGCAGTGCTGACATGACTGGCTGGGAGCAGTTCACAGCCCAAGCTACCAATGCCTTCGACACATCGACAATCGTGATGCGAGAATGTGCCACGGCAGCCGCGACATCAGGACTATTAGCCGGACTGCTGGAAGCCCCTGTCGCCAGCATAGAGAACTATATTCACTATCAGAAAGGCCATAAGACCGGGGAACAAGCCGTCAAGGATGCTGCGAAGTCCATAGCCATACATGCAGGCTCTGCTGCAATAGTCGGCGTCGGCGTGACCATTGCAATCGGTTTGGGAGCCGGCCCCCTTATTGCCACTCTCGCCCCAATTTTGATGCCCGTAGGAATCGCTCTATACGGCTTCAATGCACTCAAACGCATTTTGGAAGCAAGCGAAGCAAGTACATACGACCTACCCCATCCACTCAACTTGGTGGGTACCTATTTTTGTAGCCCACGCTGCCACACTAGATTCGCCTACGAAACTGGCAAATCGGCACTGATGCGGTGGGAAGCAAACCGAATTTCAGTAGCCTAATCCCCCAAACAAATCAAGGAGAATACACAATGAGTGAATACCCGTTCAACTTGCAAGGCGATCAAGGAAACTGGAACGGCGAAGGAATAGTTCAAGTCAGCCAGGAGTTCACTCTGACCCAAGGGGTCGTAATTGCAGAAATAGAACATCACGGCAATGGCAATTTCAGACTAGATTTTATCTATGGAGAGGATAACACCATGGAGTCTTCAGTTGGCGGTGGAGCCGCTGGAGCCGCCATAGGTAATATTATACTACCTGTTGTAGGTAAATCTGTTGTAGGTAGAATAGCTGGAGCATTGATAGGAGCCGCCGCCGCATCTGATGACCCTGAAAGCCAGCCTATCGTGTGGACACCTGTCGATTGCAATGGAAAAATTAGCACATTTGTACTCGCACAAGTCAATGAAAACGACGAAAACGTTCTTCGACCGGGCAAATACCACATAAAAGTAACGTCTAGGGATAGATGGACTTTCAGATTTATCCAGCCAGATATGGGACAGTCGTTCGGTCCCTTGGTGAACGAGGATGACAGTCTCGACCAAGAAGGCGAGGCTGGAGGCTACGTCTCAGGTCCCTTTGAATCCGGTTCCAGACCAGTGCTTGCCAACATCCGCCACAAAGGTCGTGGCTGGTTTTACGCCGTCGCCTACAGTGCCGATGGAACCCACCAATGCACTCTGTATGAAGAGGAAGGCCAGTTCCATGTCGAGGAACATCAGACCGAAATCAAACCCGGCAAGGAGTACTTCTTTGATATAGTAGCCGATGGAGAATGGAATATAAACTTTACGGAAGGGTACTAACCAAACGTCCTTCATTGGCCATATCTCTTTCCTCTTTATATCCCAGAGTGTTCCTCAACACCCAAGGCCCCGACGACTTCTTTGATTCGAGCGAGCCGGGCCGAGGCATAGTCCGTGGCCTCGTACCGCTGTATCTGTTGTTCCTTCAGCCCGAGGCGTTCAGCCAGTTCTTTTTGGCTCAGTCCTTGGGCAATCCGCGCTTTGATTAGAAGGGTCGGCAGCTCGGCGACGGTCTTGAGTTGATCGAGTTGAAATAGGCCGGCCTTTAAAGCTTCATATTCGCGCAACTCCTCTTTCAGGTCGGCGATCTGGCTGCTCAGGGCCTCGCGCTGCGCCTTGACAATAAGCGGATGTACTCCATCGGTTTTGCCGAGATTTTGCAAGGTCTGCGAGAATCGGTTTACTTGCGCTTTGGTGAGCCGATATTGCCTTTCGTTCTTGATCATTGAAAGCCTCCCAAGTCTATGGCAATAATCCCCTTAGGTCTGCCAGTGTGCTTGTCTATTTGGAAGAATTCGCAAAACGACAACCCGTCTGAGTCAGCAATAATGGATGCGGGAAATAACTCCCCCATGTACTTGGCTTTCTGCGTGGCTCTGCCGGGATCGAATGTCAAAAGGACGGGATCGAGAGCCGTCGGATCGACGCCCGTTTCTTCCCAGCAAGCGTCGTAGTCGTTTGGCCTGTGCTTGTCTGTCACGAAGCTACCGTCGAGATAGACGGTCCTACAACCTGCGCTCTTTAGATTTTGCAATGCCGCTCTGAGACCAGTAATGAGGCGTTGTCTCCAAGGATTACCCCCGAATCTACTGGTCACCTCGTCCCAACTGGCCCAATGTACCCCGGGTGGAAGGATTCCGGTTGGCTCGAACGGCGGGATCATAACACAATCTTATCGTTGTGTTGTTCGTTGTCAAGTGAGGCTGGAGAGAGTGCGTCAATCGCGTTTGCCCTTAATCTCAAGGTCTATCCTATGGCACACCGCTGCTATTCGCCTACGGGGAAGCCCTGCTCGGCTAGGGCCCTAACCCCAACGGCCCCACGAGCTCGTCCAGCGCGTCAGTTAGCGGCTGTGGGTCGGCGAGGTCGGCGATGATGGCCGCTAGGAAATTAACGCCGCCGCGACGGGCAAAATCCGCAATCCGCGCGTAACTCAGCTTGGGCAGGTCGGCTAGCTGCTCGCCGACTAAGTGCGCGAGTCGCCGCTCTAAGATCGGCGGCCGCTCGGCGTACGGCATGTTCTTCAGCAGCAGGATTAGGTCGTTGCGCGCTAGCACGCGCTCGCGGACTCCGTAGCCCAAGCCACGGCAATACCCGGCAAAATCGTCCAAAGCCTCCGCACGGCCCCCTGTCAAACCCAGCACATCCTCCCGAGCAAAGAGGGCCGTCATTATGGTCTGCGCGATCAGGTAGTGGCCCCAGACCGTGGGGTGCAAATACTCGGTGATGAGCGCGTCGCCGACCAACCCGGCCGGAGCATGGGTGGCAAATGCCTGCTCCACGTCGATCAAGATCGCCCCAGATTCAGCGGCCAAGGCGCGAATGGCGCGGTTGAAGGGCGAGCAGGCCCGCAGGTGAATGCCGTCTAAATCGCGGGCGCGCACCAACGCGGCTAGCGCCTGCGCGGAATCCCCGGCCGCTTGGTGGGCCAAGCCGGCGGCAAAGTGCAGAGCCGCGTGCTGCGGATAATCCGCGAGGACGGCACCCGCCGGCGGGACCGGTCCCTGCGAGCGCAGGGGATAAAATCCGGCCAAATTGGAAACCAGCGTACAGAGCGCAACCGGCACCTCGCGCTCGCGCAGCACCTCGACTATCTCGGCCATGTTGCGCTGGTAATGGGCCTCGGTCTGCCGGTGCGCTTCGTCCCCCAAGTAGATCTCGCGCTGCACCAAGTGGACGCCAAAGGACTCGGCGGGTGCGGCCGGGCGCAGCGAGTGCAGCAGGCTTTCGAGCAAGTAGTAGGTCTTGGTCCGCTGCAAGAACATCTGCAACTGTATGAAGGACCAGTGGCCGCTCAAGCGCGCAAACGGGGTCGCGGCTCCGTACGGCCCCACGAACTCGTTGTGGCCGGCGTAGATCACGACCAGATCCGGCTCGTGCTCGGCCACCTCCGCGACGAATTCGCGCAAGACAAAGGAATTGATCGCGGTGACGCCGCAGTTGACGACCTCGACCTGGCGCGCTGGATACGCATCGGCGAGCATCTGTTGCAAGAAGTTGGGGAACGAGGTATAGGCCGGGTTGGGGAAGCCGAGCAGGGTCGAAGCCCCCAGCGCGAACACGCGAAACGCACGGGCGTCTTTGTCGCGGGCAAAGCGATCCTGCCCAGGGGCCAAGCGCACGTACTGGCGCGGGAAGAAGCGCCGCGCCGCCTGCGGGTTGATGCGGTAGGACGAGCCAGTGGCTGCAAAAAGAGCGTCGTCTGGGCCGACGCCCACCAGCCACAAGGCCGCCTCAAAGAGCGCGACGCACGACAAACCAATCGCCAAGGCGCCGGCCCGTCCCTTTGCCCTATTTGCGGTTTTTGCTTTGTTTTGCGCGTTCATCAATAATTATTCGTAAAAGACATGGCTGAAATCGACTCCTCTGACAAGGCGCCGGCCGCCATTACGGGCCGGAGCATCCTCGTCGGTGCCGCGCTGAGCCTAATCATTGCCGTCGGCATTCCCTACGGCAGCATGGTCGTGCAAGGCTCGCGCCTTGGGCTGAGTTCGGCCACGCCGGCGGCCTTTTTCCTGCTATTCGTCCTGCTGCTGACGGTGCAGGTAGCACTGGGGGCATGCAAGCGCACCTATGCTTTCAGCCGCGGCGAGCTGGTCACCATCTTTGTGATGATGGCGGTGGCCACGGCCATTCCCACGCGCGGGGTGGTGGGGATGCTGCTGCCGATGATCACCGGCGCCTTCTACTACGCCACTCCAGAAAACCAGTGGGCGGAGTTGGTCCATCCCTTCCTCTCGGATTGGATGGTGGTGTACGACCCGCTAGCCGTCAAGGCGTTTTACGAGGGCACGGTTGGCTCTTCGGCCATCCCTTGGCGGGTCTGGTATCCACCGCTCGTGCGCTGGTTGGTATTCTACGCCGGATTCTATGCGGCGATCATTGCCGCCATATCCATCCTGCGCCGCCAATGGGTCGAAAACGAGCGCTTGGTCTTTCCCCTCGCCCAAGTTCCCCTAGCCATGGTCGCAGACGGGGCCGCTGGCGAGTCGCGCCTCCTCAAGCCCTTGTTCCGCAATCCCATCTTCTGGTGCGGCCTGCTGCTGACCTTCTCCATCAACAGCGTCAATGCCCTGCACCAGTACTTCAACTTCATCGCCCCTATCGCCCCCCAGACCAGTATCGAACTATTCAACCGCACTGCCACTCTCAATATCCGCATCAACTTTCTGATGTTTGGCTTTGCGTACTTCCACAACACCAACATCGCCTTCAGCCTGTGGTTTTTCTACTTGCTCCACGTGGTGCAGGAAAGCCTCTTTAGCTACGTTGGCATCTTCAGCCCGGAGGAATTGGGGCCTTGGACCGGGTCGGGACCGGTCGGGGCGATTATGGGGCACCAGATGATGGGGGCACTGATCGTCTTGGTCTGCTATGGCTTGTGGACGGCCCGACCCCACCTGAAAAATGTCTTCCGCAAGGCGCTGTGGGGCGACGAGCGAATTGACGACTCTGAGGAAATTCTCTCCTACCGAGTCTCGGTCTATCTCTTGGTCGGCGGTATTAGCCTCATGGGATACTGGCTGTGGAAGACGGGGATTCCGGCGTGGATCGTGCCCTTCTTCTTGTTTTCGTCGCTGGTCATTTTCATCGGCTTGGCCCGCGTCATCGCCGAGACCGGTATGCCCACAGTAACCCCGGAAATGGTGCCGGCCGGTTTTGTGGTCTCCGGGGTCGGAGTGCCGGCGCTGGGTGCTGCGGGCATGGTCGCGGCCGGCTACACCTTTGCATGGGCCGGGGATCTATTGGTCTTTATGACCGCGCCATTGGCCAACGGCCTGCGCCTCGGCAGCGAACTCAAGAGCCGCCGCCGGTTCCTCTTTTGGGCTATTGTCGCCGCCATGCTCATCAGTCTAGTGGCTGCCTGCTGGTTCATGCTCCACTTGGCCTACCGCGACGGCGCGGTCAACCTGCATCCCCAGTACTTTACTGGATTTGCCACCTATCCCTCGGACTTTGCCGCGCAAAAGCTGGCCAATCCCACCGGGCCGAGCTTGGCCGGGTGGTTGTGGACCGGGTTTGGTGCCTTAATCATGGGCGGCTTGATGGCCGCTCGCCACTTTTTCGTCTGGTGGCCCTTTCACCCGCTCGGCTTTGCGGTGAGCACCGGCTGGGTGATGAACAGTATATGGTTTTCGATCTTTTTGGCTTGGCTCATCAAGATCATCGTCCTCAAATACGGCGGCCCCCGCACCTACTTCCTGACCCGCCCTTTCTTCATTGGGATCGTGCTCGGCCAGTTCGTCGCCGCCGGCCTGTGGCTGGTGGTGGATGGCTTTACCGGCATGGTGGGGAATCGGACGCCGGTGTATTAGGAACGGATGGTGCGTACGATCCCCTTGTATGGAATGCTTCAACTCCACTGCGCTCCATGACAAGGCCGTAGGGGCGTCCCTTGTAGAAGCCCAAACATTGACCTGCCAATAAAATCGGACGAAACTGGAGTCGCCTAAAGAAATTAGGAGAGATACCAATGTATATGGGAATTTTGCTGGTGTTGGCTTTGTGGGGGTGTACCCAAGAAGGCGAGCGGCCAGTGGCGCGGGTCGATCAAGTGCCCATCGCGGCGGAGAGCCTGCGGTCTTTTGTCGAAAAGATGCCCACAGGTTTGCGCCATCCCGCCGGCGGCGACGCGGCCCGGCGTCAATACGTGCAATCGCTCATCGACCGCCAACTAATCCTCAAAGAGGCCGTTGCCCACGGGCTGGACACGCTGCGCTCGGTAAAGCACGCCGTGGATGAGGCCGTGGATGCGCGGGTCATCGCCCTCTATCGGGCGCGCAACATAACCGCTCAGGTGCAAGTGCCCGAAGAGGAGGTGCGGCGCGTCTTTGCCGGAGAGGGCTACCACCGCGAGCGCAAGCTCAACGCGATCTTGGTAAAAACTCGCGCTGAAATCGAAGGGGCCATAGCCGCGCTAGACGCCGGCCAGCCCTTTGCCGAGGTGGCCCGGGCGCATTCGCTCGACAAGCGCTCGGCTGAACAGGGCGGCGAATTGGGCTTTATTGGCCGCGAGGCCGCGCCCGGTCTGCACATCCCGGCCGAGGTCTTTAATACGCTGCCCTTGGGGGAAATATCCGCCCCGCTGAGCGCCGGCCGCAGTTGGCACGTCGTCCGCTTCAGCGAGGACCGCGACGCGCCCTACGAGCGCTACCGGCCCCTCATTGAGGAGCAGCTATTCAACGAGCGTCTAGCCCAAGTTGAGGCCGAGCATTTTGAATTGCTCCGCGGGGCGGCCGGTGCGGCTCTCGACCGCGACGGACTGCAACTCATGCTCAGTGCGGCCCAGCGCGAAGACACGAGCCTGCTCGATACGTGCGTCGCACCGCTCTACACCTTTGCCGAAGGTCGAGCCACGGTCGCGGCCGCGTACAAAGCCCTGCGGCGGCTCAATGCCCAGCGCAGCCTCAAGGACAGCACCCGTGCGCGCACCGCGCTAGACAGGCTGGTGCTGCGGCCCCTCCTCCAGCGCCGCGCCGCCCGCGAACAGGGCCTGTACGACGACCCGGACATCCAACGGCTGGCCACGCGGGCCTACCAAGACGCACTACTCAATGCCGTGCGCAACCGCTTCGCGGCCGTCGAAATGCTCTCCGACGCCGAAATATGGGAATACTACGATAGCCACCCCGACATGTTTTACCACGAAGAGTCCGTCGAGGTCGAAGAGCTGCTCGCGTCTAGCCCGGCCGCGGCCCAGCAGCTCAGCGATCAGCTCGCGGCTGGCGCGAGTTTTGCCGATCTCGCCGACCGCAGCGTGCGCGCCCAAGCCGTCCAAGCGCAAGCGCGTTTCCACTTCCACCCGCGCGACGAGAAGCTCTATCCGCACTTAGTCCCGGCCATCTATGCGGCGGAACCCGGGCAGCTCGTCGGGCCGATGCGGGTCCGCGACGGGTTCTCCATTTTCCGCGTCCAAGGACGCAATCCCGGCCGGGTCGAGCCGTACGAGCAGGTTCAGCGCCGCGCCCGTGCGCTGTTGCGCCGCGAGCGGGAAAACGCGGCCTTCACCAGCTTCATCAAAGACCTGCGCCAGCGCTACCAGAGCCGGGTCGAGATCGACGCGCGTGCCCTCGAGGCCGCCCTGCCGGATTCGCTGGTCCAAGGCACCTGAGCGATGACCGCGCGCCTGTTGCTGATTTTGGGCGCACTCGCCTGCGCCGACCCACCCGACCCGCAAGACGCGGTGCGCCCCGAAGAAGCCCGCCGCTTGCTCCAGCGCGGCACGCTCTTTTTGCAACAGGATCGACCCGCCCGCGCCCTAGCGGCACTCGCGCAGGCCGTGGTGCTTGATTCCTCGTTGAGCACCGCCCATTTTCAGAAGGGGCTAGCCCACGCTCGGCTCGACCAGCCCGCGCTCGCCATTGCGGCCTTTGAACGCGCCTTGGCTCTCGCGCCCGACCAGCCCGGCGCACATTTTGCCCTCGCGGCAGTGCTGCGCGACCAGCACCGCTACCTAGAGGCAGCTACCCAGCTAAAGCAGGCTATCGCCCTCGCGCCCGAGCGCGCCAAATATCACTTCTATCTAGGCGAGGTGCGCCGCGCCACCGGCGATTTTGCGGGTGCGCTCGCGGCCTTCAAACGCACCATCGAACTCGCGCCCGACCACCTTGAGGCCCGCTACTACCACAGCGACCTGCTCGCGCGCAACCAGCAATTGTCCCAAGCGCGTGCGGGTTTTGCCGACCTACTCGCCCTCGCGCCCGACCACGTCCAAGGCGGCCTCGGCTTGGGCGGCTTGCTCATCCGCTTGGGGGAACCCACAGCGGCCATCACCGTGCTCGAGCGCGTGGCCGCGGCCGAGCCGCACAACCCCGCTCCTCACTACCTGTTGGCCCAAGCCTACGCCGAGTGCGACCGTCCCGACGACGCCGGCAACGCGCAGGGCCGTTTCAAGCGCTTGAGCGCGGCCGAACGCCACCTCAATCAGGGCAACATTTACATCCGCCAACGCGCGTGGGACAAGGCCATCGACTCCCTAAAGCGCGCCCTCGCCAACGACTCTACTTCCGTCGATATTCGCCTGCGTCTGGCCACCGTGTACGCGCAGCAAAAGCGCTTTGCCGACGCCCGCGCCGCGCTGGAGCAAGTCCTCGCCCGCAATCCCGACCACCGCGACGCCTACATCATGCTGGGCGACCTGTACTTGCACGAGGGTATGCCCAAAGAAGCCACCGCGCACTTTGCCCGCGCCTTGGCGAGCGATCCCGACTCCTTTGCCGCGGCCTATGGCTTGGGCCGTGCGCGGTTCAAAAGCGGCGACTTTGCCGGGGCCGTCGCCGCGCTGCGCCAAGCCCTCGCCCGCAATCCCGACCACCGCGACGCCCACTACGCACTCGGGCTGACCTACGTCCGCCAAGCAAACTACCGCGCTGCCCACACCCATTTTGCCCGCAGCATTGCCCTCGACCCAGACTACGCGGAATCGCACTACGGGTTGGCGCTGATCCTCATGCAGCAAGGGCAGCGGGAGCCAGCGCGGCAAGCCTTGCAAAAGGTGCTCGCCCTCGCCCCGGATCACCAGCGCGCCCGGGCCAAGCTAGACGAGTTGGGACAAGAGCCGTGAGCCGCCGCTTTTGCGCCCTGTGCTTGGCCGGCCTCTGCATCGGCTGCCAAGCTCCGCCCGAGGCCGAGAGCGACCGCGTCTATGCCGAGGCCCTGAGCCTGCTGCATCAAGGGCGGTTCTCCGAATCCGCTGCGCTCTTCCAGCGCGTCGTCAGCTTGGCACCCGACAGCGCGATTGCCCAGATCCGCCGCGGCGAAGCCCTATTCCGCCAAGGCCGTTGGCAGAGTGCCGGCCGCCTCCTCGACGAACTGCCCGCTCCTGTGCGCCAGCGGCCGGAGGCCCGCCTCCTCGAAGCGCGTCTGCTCGCCTTTGGCGGGTTTGCCGGCGAAGCCGAACTCGCCATCGATGAGCTCCTCGACGAATACCCCAACTCGCTCGACGGCCGCCTGCTGCTGGCCGAGCTGTACTTGCAGGCCGCTGCCACCATGAACCTCGAGCGAGCCACGGCCCTGTGCAGCCAAGCGCTGGCCGCCCAACCCCAGCGCCGCGACGCACATTACCTTTTGCTCCAAGCCACGCTGCGCCTCGGCCGCTTTTCCGCGGCCTTGGAACGCAGCCGCTCGTTGCTCGACGCCTATCCAGACGACGGCCGCGCCTATCTCTTGGCGGGCACAGCAGCCTTTTGGGCGGGAGACGACCGCGCGGCCTTGGCTCGAAAGAGCGGTTGATCTGTTGGAGTCGTTCGACCGCCTAGAGGCCCTATGGCTGCTCAAGCTGGCTCACGAGCGGCAGGGCGGCAATGCGCCCGCGCTACTGCCGCGCTATCGCTTCCCCCGGCGCGCCTCAGTACCAACAGCGACCGACTTGCGCTTTGTCGATGTCGCCGCCCGCGTCGGCGTGGCCAAAAATGATCGCGGCCGCGGCAGTGCTTGGCTCGACTTTGACCGCGACGGGGATTTCGATCTCTTCAGCGTTGGCATCCAAGCCGAGCACGCGCTCTACCGCAACGACGGCGGCCAATTTTGCGATGTCGCCCAAGCGGTAGGGCTAGCCGACGCCCGTGGCGGTTGGGCCGCGGCGAGCGCGGACTTTGACAACGATGGGGACGACGACCTCTTTGTCAGCCGCGACGCTTGGGAGGGCCGCGCCCCCAACTCATTGTACAGAAACGACTCCGGCGCATTCCTCGACATCGGACGCGCCGCCGGCTTGGCCGACTCCAGCGACAGCTTTACGGCCGCTTGGCTCGACTTCGACCGCGACGGATACCTCGATTTGTACGTGGCCAACGGCGTCACCGGGACGGGCGCGCCAAACGCCCTCCTGCACAACCGGAAAAACGGCGCGTTCCTCAACGTGGCGGCCACTGCCGCGGTCGCCGACTCGGGCAAGACCATTGGCACGGCTGCTGGCGACTTCGATGGCGATGGCCTGACCGACTTGTACGCGGTCAATATCGGCCAGTTCAACCGCCTCTTTCGCAACCTTGGCGACGGTACTTTTGCCGATGTGGCCGCGCGCGCCGGCGTCCTTTTCCCGGTGGAAGGCGGGTATGTGGCGTTCTTTTTCGATCTTGACAACGACGGGCATCTCGACCTATTTGCTTCAACTATGAGTGCCTTTCCCGATGTCCTCAACAGCTTGGTCACCGGCGAGGCCATTGAGCCGAACCGGCCCTTTCTCTTTCGCAACCTCGGCGACGGCACCTTTGCCGACATTGCGGTCGCGGCGGGCTTCAAGCGTTCTTTCGGCAGTATGGGCGCGGGCCTCGGCGACCTAGACAACGACGGCTTTGTCGATATCTACCTCGCCAACGGCGGCCCGCAAATGGCCCGCCTCGAGCCCAATGCGCTCTTCCGCAACATGGGCGACGGCACTTTTGCCGACATTACGGCCACGGCCGGCACCGGCAGCCTCGGCAAGGGGCACGGGGCCACCTTCGCCGACTTCGATCAAGACGGCGACTTGGACCTCTACGCCGGCTTGGGCGGCCACTACGACGCCGACACCTGGGACAACGCGCTCTATCGCAACGACGGCCCGGCCCAGCACTACCTATCCATTGAGCTTGTGGGGGCGCGGGCCAACCGCAGCGGGCTGGGCGCACGCGTTGCAGCCTTTGCCGCCGGCCGCGCCATCCGCGCCCAGCGCCAGAGCGGCTTTGGCTTCGGCAGCAGCAACGAGCCGGTCCTGCACCTCGGGCTGGGCTCGGCCACCCGCGTCGATAGCCTGCACGTGCTCTGGCCGGGGCAGGCCCCGCAGCGTTTCTTCGACCTGCCCGTCGATTGCCGCATCCGCATCGCCCAACGCGCGGCGCACTACCGGATTCTCAGGAGGCCACCATGAGGCTCTTAGCGTTTCTCGGCATCTGTTTAGCACCGCTGGCCGCAGCCCACGCCCAAAAGGGTCACCGCGTCACCAGCCGCTCGGTAGTGGTCAACACGGCCGCGCACTGGCACAACTGGCAGCTACCTACCCACGCCGTGCAGGTGTCGTCGGACGGAGCGGTCGAGCCGCGCTTTTTTCGCGTGCGCTTCAACCTGCTCGACGATTTGCAGACCTTTACTCGCCCCATCGTAGATCTGCGTCGCCGCCGCAATCAGACCGCTATCCTCAACATCGACAGTACCCAGACCCGCGACGTAAAAGGCGAGGTCATCCTCGACCGCAAGGGCAACCCCATCTGGTCCTATTTCTTTCGCCCGGGCATCAGCCGCGTCGGCTCGAATGCGGCCGCGGCCGCTCACGTCCTCGACGACGATCCAACCACCTACTGGGAGCCCGATCCACAGGCACCGCTCGACGACTGGTGGATCGAAATAGACTTGGGCCGCGTCGTGGCGGTCGATTCCCTCGTCATCCACTTCGTCGAAGAACAACTCGGCGACCCCTTCTTCCAGTTCCGCGTCCTCGCCGCGCCCGACCAAGAGCCGGTGCGGGAAAACGCCGACAAAATTACCTTTGAACGAGTTGCCAACACCAAGGCCCCCAACCGCGACCAGCGCACCTTCCGCATTGATCTCGAACAGCTCGAAGCCGACCCCGACTGGCAGGGCAAGCTGGTGCAGACCATCCGCATCGTGGTCAGCGATACCCGCGGCGCGCGCGGCGTGCGGATCGGCGAAGAGGAATGGCGGGCTTTGCCAGCCGACGAGCGCGGTGCGCGCGTCTATTTCATCCGCGATGAACAGGGCTTTGAAGAGCCGGTTGAGCGCGCCGTCTATGAAAGCCTCGACCCCCAGCGCCAAGGCCGCTTGGATTACTACCGGCGCGAACGACCGCGCCTGGCCGGAATCGAGGTGTACGGGTTTGGCGACAACATCAGCAGCGGCTTGATAGCCGGCGGCGGCCAACTCGACTTAACCGGCGACGGCTTCCTGCCAGGGCCGGCTTTTGACGCGGATTTCAACACCAGCTTCCTGCACCTTGTTTGGTCGCCGACCATCGACCGCGGCGTGCTCACCGTTGACATGGGTGCGTCGTTTTGGCTCGACGCCATGCGCATTTCTTCGGCCCGGCCCCGACCCTATATAGACGGCTACTTGATCCGCGGCTCCGATGGCTCGCGCGACACCCGCGGCAAGATCAAGTGGGCGCGCCTCAGCCCCCGTTCCCGCGAGGACAATAGCACCGACCGCTTTGAGCACATCATCGATACCTATACCCCTAGCCCCAAGCTCCGCTTCCTCGAAATGAGCATCATCTCGTCGGATCCGCGCCGCCGCGGCGGGTACAACACCGGGCCGACCATTGCCGAGTACCAGCTTTTTTCTACGGGCTACCCGGCGCAAGTCGAGCTGACTTCCGATCTGATTGCGCTGCCTGGGGCGCGCAACTTCGGGGCCATCACTTGGGAGGCTGAGACCCCTCCGGGCACGACCGTGGCAATCCGCACCCGCACCGGCGACCTGCTGGGCAAGGTCATCCGCTACTTTGATAGCTCGGGCAACGAAATCACCTATGACGCTTGGAAAAACCTCTTGGGCAGCTTTAAGGGGCCAGCCGACACCACCTTCGTGCCCACCAGCGGCTGGAGCCCTTGGAGCCGCGCCTACCAGCAGCCCGGCGACTTTGTCACCTCCCCCGGCCTGCGCAAGTTCATGCAGTTCCAAGTCGAGATGATCACTACCGACCGCGAGGCCGCGGCCGCGGTCCGCTCGCTCGCAGTCGAGTTACTCAATCCCGTGGCCGAGCGCATCGCGGCCGAGTTGTGGCCGGCCACGGTGGAGACCTCCGGTGCGCGGGAGATATTTGACGTTTTTGCCCAGCCCTACTTCATTGAGTCGCCCGCAGCCTCGCGCAGTGCTGGCTTCAACGAAATTTTGCTGACCATGCCGGCCTCGGAAAACCTCGAACTCTTGGAATTTGGCATTAGCGGCCCAGCCGGCGAAAAGGTCTTTCGCCCCGGGGCCGACCTCGGCGTACTCGCGGCCGACGACCAGACACAAGTCGCGCTTTTGGCCAATGGCGGCGACTCGCTCTGGGTGCGCCTAGACGACGCGCTCAACATCCTGCCGGCGGCCAGCCGCACGTACAACCGCATTACTCTTGAGGGCGAAGAAGTGCCCGTGACCCAAGACGGTCTGTCGCTTACGGCCGCGGCGTACGGCACCCTCGACGAAGATGAACGGGGGGCCATCCGCTACTTCCGCCGCAACGGCGAGCGGCTCAGCGAAATTGACCAAACCAGCTACCAAGAGCTGCCCAGCGAGGAGCAAGGCCCGGTCCGCTACTTCCGCATTCTGCGCGGCGACGGAGCTCAGGTCTCCTTTGACGCGCGCGGCGACTCGCTCGACTCGGTCGCGTACAACCGCCTCTCTGCGTCCCAGCGCGGCATTGTCACCGGGCCGGGCCAGCGCTTCCGCCTGCGCCTTTCAGCACCGGTCTTTCTCAACGGCACAACCCTGCGCCTGTTCGTGCGCCACGCGGCCAGCGCCGACGCCGACGCCGCGTGGCAGGCCGTTGAAGCGGGCAACGCCGACGAAGGAGTCGCCAGCAACACGCTCTCAATCGCGGTTCCCATCGACAGCGACCTCGTCCATGGCCTCACAGTCGGCCCCAACCCCTTTACCCCCAACGGCGACGGGATCAACGACGCGGCTGAAATCTCGCTGGAGATCTTCAAGCTCACTTCGAGTCGCCGCCTCCAAGTGCGGATTTACGCGCTCGATGGGCGGCGGGTTTGGCAGCGCGAGGGCATGGTGTTGAGCGGTCGCACCACGGTGCGTTGGGACGGCGTCGATGACCGCGGCCGCCAAGTGCCGCCCGGGCTATATCTGTGCCAAGTCCAGCTCGACGCCGATGCCACCCAGCAGCCGACGACCCAAGCGCGGATTGTCGCCGTGGCCTACTAGTTATTGCTGGAACGCATCGGGCCGATTATCATTCCATGTACATCCACTGAGGAGGGATTGCAGGTGAACCGGAGATGGATATTCTGGACGGCAATAGCCATCCTGTGGCTCGGCAGTGCTGCTGCCGACGCCCAAGAATACGGCACTCGCATCGGCACGGTCAAAAGGGGCGGGGTGGTTTCCTTTGAGCCGCAGGGGTCGGGCGTCCTGTTCGGCGCCCTCGACCCGGCCAAGCGCAGGTGGTACGTGCCGCAGGAGCTTTTTAACGAATACCAGTGGCGGCAGTGGGAATACTCCAACTACGCCCGCGACCACTACCAGCGCTACGTCAGCGCCATCCACGAGGGCGATTACTACTACGACCTCTACGGCAACCTCATCACCCGCGGCTGGCTGATCTTCAACAACTCGCAGACCCAGCCCCGGCAGTTTGGCTCTTCCGTGCTCAAGTCCAAAAATTTCGAGGGCTGGTTTAGCGGCTTGGTCGTCTCGGCCGACTCTAGGGGCCAGCACCACTACGCCCTGACGGCCGGAACCAAGATCCGCTCAACCCTGACGCCGATGACCTTCTCCAAGCCGCGGTGGGACGGCATTCAATTCGACTACGCGGCCGACAAATACCAAGGCACCCTGATCTACTCGCGCATCAGCCGCCCCGGCGGCACGTCGACCAACGATCAAGAGAGCTTGGTCACCAACGCCACCTCCATGTTCGGCAGTCGAGCCACTGCCCAGGTGGGCGACTTCGCCACCCTAGGGCTGACCATGGTCAACGCCCACCAGTCCAACACCCTCATCGACGGCTTTACCGGCAACCCCTTCACCGGCGAGCTATCGGTCGATCAAAACCAGACCGTCTCAATCATCGAGATCGTCTTGCGCGACGACAGCCCCGCAGACGGCGTTGGCGGCGCGGCCTTCTTCAGCGCCGGTTCGGACATCATCATCACCTATCTCGACGGCACTCAAGACAACGGCAAGGCCATTCGCTTTGAGCCGATCGTCGAGGGCGGCCTCGTGGGGGAGGGCTTCCTTTCGGCCAATGGCGTCGAGGAGATCCGCCTGCGCTACGACTTTGACAGCCCGGCCTTTGTCAACCGCGCCTCGGGCACCAAAGAAGAAATTAAAAAGGTCGAGTTCCGCCTCGTGCTCGGCAACGACTATCAGGTCTGGGTCACCTCCGACAGCCAGCTCAACGCCAGCGGCGAGTCCGTGCTCTTGCTCGTGGCCCAAGCCGCGGACAACGTCCAAGACAACACCAATTTGCAGATCGTCAGCTTCGACTACGGCCTGCCGACCTCCACCCAGATCTGGGGCGGAACCATAGAGCTGCAAAAGGTCCTCGGCTTCGACTTCTACGGCGAGTACGACCTCAGCTACAACTACACCAAATATCCCAATGTAGTCGCCAAGACCCACACCACTTTCTCCGGCATCCGCGGCGACCGCGCGGCCGCCGCGTGGATGATGAACCTCTCGCGGGTCGCGTTTCCCTTCTTCTTCTTTGGCGAGGCATACAGCATGGATCCTCGCTACTCCACCCGCACGTTCACCGCCCAAGGCGATGGCTTTATCGACTACGAGGACGAGCGCATCCACGTCGTCGAGCTGGTCGAGGACAACGACGACCAAGACGAATTTCCCGACACCGTGCGCAAGGACTGGCAGATCGGCGACCCGAGCGTCTTCCCCGGCTGGGACGAGAACAACGACTTCATCTCGGATTTCAACCAGAACGACAACCGCTTCTTGAGCAACCTCATCCCCGACTACGAGGAGCCGTTTCTGCGCCACAACGTCGATCGGCCCGAATTTCTCTTCGGCATCGACCTGAACAACAACCTGTGGGTCGATCGCTTTGAAAACGACGAATTGCCCGACTACCCCTACAAGAAGGATCACCGCGGGTACAATGCCTACGGCGGCGTCCACTTCACCCCGGAAGTGCGACTGATGGTCGGCGTCTTGCGCGAGGGCCTCATTTCTTCCAAGCAGAAAAACCATGCCAATTACGCCCTGTTGACCCTCGACCGCCACACCCCTGCTTGGGGTCGCTTCCGCGTCTTTGAGATGCTCAAATCCATCGCCGATGACATTCCCGACGACCTCTTGCAGTGGCTGCCCAACGCCAATATCCGCACCGGCGAACCGACCAAAGTCGAAGATCCCCTCATCGCCCGCGACGCTTGGATCAACAGCCTGTGGATCGGCCACGACTACAAGCTGCGCGGCCTGCTAACGGCCAATTACCTCAAGTACGACCTGTATCACCAGCGGCTCAGCGCCAATGAGCGCGCCCTGTTGGGCCTGCGCGAGCGCGACTTTTTCTTTGGCCTAATCAACAAAATCAGCTACCGCTTCGACTTTGGGCGCCTGTGGCTGGAGCCGCGCTGGAAAAGCGAGTATCGCCGCCAGAGCCGCGACCTGATTTCGGCCGACGAGCGCACCGAGCTAGCCGAAATTGGCGGCTTCGTCCTCGGCTTTCCCCTGCTCAGCCACACGACCCTGCTGAGCGGGCTGGAGATGACCTTCCTCAACGACGTGAAGCGCGACTCCAACGACTTCAACGGCCTGGTCTGGGCCTTGCAGTTGTCCAATATCTCCGATTATCTCGGCTACAAGGTCACGACCCATGCGGGCCTGAAAATCGACCGCCGCCAGCCCCGGGGCGAGGACGCCGTGATTATTAACCAGATCTTTATTTCCATCTACGCAGGCTTGCAATAAGCGCGCAGCGCCCATGGCTAGACGCTGGATGTTCTATGGGGTGGTGGCCGTCTTCGCGCTCGCCCTCTCAGCACGCCTTTACTACCTCCACGAAATACGCGCCAGCCCGCTTTTCACCGCGCCCGTCGTCGATGCCCGCACCTATACCGAGGACGCTCGCTACCTAAGCGACGTCTCCTTTGCGGGTCGGCCCGCGCCCTTCTGGCAACCGCCGCTCTACCCGGTGCTCCTCGGCGTCCTCTTTGCCCTCGCCGGGGACGACCTCTACCTGCCGCGGCTCATCCAAGCCGTCGTGGGTGCGCTCGTCTGCGTCCTTATCTGCCTGTTGGGGTACCGGGTTTTTGGCGCGGGGGTCGGGCTAGGCGCGGGTCTGGCCGCGGCTTTGTACGGCCCCCTCATCTACTTTGGCGGCGAGTTGCTGCCGACCGTGCTGGCCTGTTGCCTCAACTTGCTCGTGCTGTTGCTCGCAGTCGGCGAGGGCGGGTGGGGGCGTGCGCTGGCAGCCGGTGTGCTGCTGGGCCTGTCCGCGCTCGCCGTGGCCAATGTGCTGCTCTTCGCGCCCGTGCTGTTGGGCTATCTCTACTGGCGGCAGCGCCGGCTCCGCCGGCCGGCCTTCCTGCTTTTGGGCTGTGCGCTGGTCCTTGCGCCGGTCGCGTATCGCAACTGGGCGGTCGGCGGCGATCTAGTGCTCATCTCGCACAACGCGGGCATCAACTTTTACATCGGCAACAACGCCGACTACGCGCAAACGACCCGCATCCGCCCGGGACGGGCTTGGGCCGCGCTGGTGGAAATGCCCGAGCGCCGCAGTGGCATTGAGCAGCCTTCGGCCAAGTCGCGCTATTTTTTTGCCCAATCTTGGCAATACATAACCTCCGCGCCGCTCGATTTCTTGGGCTTGCTGGCCTACAAGAGCTACCTATTCCTGCGCGGCGACGAAATCCCGCGCAACCGCGACCCCTACTTCGCCCGCAACGATTCTTCGCTGTTGTCGAGCCTGCTGTGGAAAAAGGGGCTGGCGTTTCCCTTTGGCTTGGTCGCCCCGCTGGCCCTATTGGGGCTTTGCGCCTTTCTGCGCTCCCCTAGCTCTCCCGAGGGGCGCTTACTCGCGCTCTTTGTGGCCTGCTACGCGCTTTCCGTGGTTTTGTTTTTCGTCACCGGGCGCTATCGCCTGCCAGCTGTCCCGGTGCTGTTGCTGTTTGCGGCTTGTGGGGTGCGCGCCCTGTGGCACCGGCCTTGGCCCGCGCTCGCCGCGCTTGCCGCCCTGTTGGTCTTTTGCAATGTGGCCACGGGTGCGATGGACCAACAGGGCGATGCCCACGAGCACTACTATCTCGGCTACGCCTACGAGGAACGGGACATGCCGGCCCACGCCGCTCGCCACTATCGCCTCGCCCTTGCCCGCGACGCCAACTTTGCCGAGCCACTCCTCGCGCTCGCCGCGCTCCACGGCGAGGCCAAGCGCTACGGCAAGGCCATTGACCTCTATCGGCGTTATCTTAAAACGCGGCCTCACGACGCGGACGTGCGCTTTCTCCTCGGCCACACCGCGTTGCTCGCTCGGCGCTACGACGCGGCCGCGGCCGCATACTCCGAGGTCACAGCGGTGCGCCCCAACTGGGCGGCCGCGCACGGCGGCCTCGGCTACGCCCTCCTAATGGCGGACCAACCCCAGCGCGCGGCCCGAGCTTATAGCCGCACGCTCGAACTGAACCCGGACTCGACGCTCGTGCGCTACCAATTAGCCCGCCTGTACGCGGAGCAGGGGCAAAACCGCGCGGCCATCGCCGAGTTTGAGCAACTCGTGCAGCGCGAACCGCACGTGCCCGAGTACCCAACCCGCCTCGCCGATTTGCTCATCCAACTCGAACAAGGGACGAGCATGGCCCTCGGGCCGACAGACCGGCTGGCGGAGGCCGAAAAACTCTTGCGCCGCGCCGTTGCGCTCGACCCCAAGGCCGCGCATCCCCATTGGAGCCTAGGGATGCTCTACGCCCGCCAAGGTCGCTATGCAGAGGCCGTGCCCCTGTTTGAGCACTTGCTCCAGATCGCTCCGCGCGACTACCAGGCCCATCTATTCCTCGGGCACCTCTACCAACGCATCGGACGCCCAGCCGCCGCGGACGCCCAATTCGCGGCCTTTAGCCGCAGCCAGCGCACCTACCGCATGGAAAAGGTGGTGCGCCGGGAAATGGAAGCCCAAATCGAACAACTTTTCGGCGGTTGATCCGCAGAAAGCGACTTCTCAATGCACGACGCGAGCCGCCGGTTCGTTCATGCGGTCTGCAAAATTTTGCACCGCCTTCGCAATGCGCGTCCGGCACTTCATCGCGGCGGCGAAGGCGGTCTGCTCGCGCTCGGACGGGGTTCCGTCTTTCTTGCGAATGGCCTCGCTCAGATCGTCGCGCATCCGCATTCGGCTGCCGAGACGGGCACCTCTGGATAATCGCTTTTGTGGTCGTGCCTTGTGTCGCCGTTCAACTCGCGCAAATGGTCGGCCAAACGCTGGAGATACGCTCGGCCCTGCTCGCTGGCCTGCTCCCGGTTTTTCAGATGATTTTCAATCTGGTGCGCCAACAGGTTCATATCGTGGGTTCTGTGCGGGTGGATTCCCTGCCGTGCGAGCACGCCCTTGCCGACCCGCTCGGCAGCGTCTGCGGTCGCCGCGACAAAACTATCGCAAGCCGTGCTGGCCAGTACCCAATCGCTTGTACTCGCGGCGACTTGTAGCTGCATGACGGCCTCCACCGCATGTCCTAGTGCCCCGGCCATCCACTTTCTGTAATCTTCCTCTGTCATCACTGGATTTCCCTCTAGCAGCGGCCTATCCCAATGGCCCGCCAGCAAGGTTCCGTCGCGGACGATTTCGCATTCGACCGCGCCGAGCGCGTTTGCACGCTGCCGAATGCGCTCGGCCGTCAGCACCGGAATATCGGTGCGGTTTAGGTCAAACAGGGGGAGGCCGTCCGGGCGCGGCCCGCTGCGGGCCGTGATAATCGCGATATCCCAGTCGCTGTCCGGGCGGTGTTCGCCGCGAGCGCGGGAGCCGAACAGCACGGCTGCCTGCGCCGCCAGCCACCGGCGCAGCGTCTCCTCGGCAGCCCAGCGGATGCGCTCTCGTTCTTGGGCTTCTGAGCTATTCATGCTAGTACGCGACGGCCACGACGCGGCTCTGCTCGGCGTCGCCCGAATCCCCGGCGACGAAGACGCGGGCCACGTATAGGCCCGGGGGAACCGGCTGGCCTTGGTCGTCGCGGCCATCCCACACTTTGTCTGTGTAGCGACCGTTGGCCTCTTCGCCGGCGAAGAGGACGCGCACGCGCCGACCGCTCAAGTCGTAGAGCGCGACCTCGACCGGCCGCTGGGTACTCAGCGCCAGCAGGTTGTAGTGGATGATCGCCTCGTCGTTGATGCCGTCGCCATTGGGGGTAAAGGGATTGGGTGCCGCCCGCACTTGGCCCAATAGCTGCCCTTCGGCCAATACGGAGGGACTGAGTACTGTGGTGCCGGAAAAGGCGTCCTCGTCGCCTTCGCCCAAAAGGGCCACATTGCCCGGGTCGATGACTTGGGCTGCACCTGGTTCGGTCGTGAGCCGCACTGCAGCGGTGAAGTTAGTGCTATACGTCAGCACGTTGGTCTGGAAGCGAACGTGAACTTGCGTCCGGTCTTCGGTCACCGCGGGGAAGCTCACGGCAAAGCGGTCGTCGGCAACCTCGACAATGGCAAATTCCCCGCTGGCCGCGTCGAGACCATCGAACTGATGCTCGGCCACGACCCGGCCAGCGCCATCGATGATCTGCACCGCGTCGATGCTCGACACCCGCGTCGGCGTGTCGATCTCTATGGTGTCGAAGCCGCGCAGGCCGTCCGTGCCCATGGCGGCGCGTGCGGCAAAGGTAAAGACCTCTTCCTCAGACACCGGTACCTCGCGCGGAAAGACCTCGCCGACCAAGGCGTCGGCAAACGGCGGCGTCAACAAGTCGAAGCTCAGCGACTTGATCACCCGCGCCGCCTCTAGGTCGCTGCTATTAAAAACGACCTCAAACTGCATGTAGCGACGCGGACTGGGCGAGACAATGGGCAGGCCCGGGCCGTTGGCCGCGTCCGCTGGATAAGGTGTGCTGAAAGGGCTCCAATTGATCAAGTCGTCGGTCACGGCCCCGGCCATCCACTCGCGGCCCGCAGCGTCGGTAATGGGAGTCTGACCGGCCTTTTGGGGGAATTTCCGATACTCGGCTAGGCCCATCTCCTCCCCGGGATTTTCCAGCGAAAAGGGGATGTCCTCGGCGTCTTGCTTGCCGCGCAGTCGGCGGGTGTACACAAAGGGCGAGGTGTCCGTGCCCGTGCGCGTGCGAATCTGCGCGCTGGAGAAGCGCGGATCGCCCAACTCTTCTTCCACCCAGCGCAGCGCACCCCACACGGCTGGTTGCCCGGCGTCGAAAATGTCCGACACGTACTGGGCCCGCGAGAGAAAGCCCTTGCCGAAAATCTCGATCTCGTCGATCTCAAAGTCCACCGGCGAAGTCGCTCGCAAGCGCAGGTGCTGGACGTAGCGCGGCGGGTCGAGCGGCACGTCGATAACCGCGACTTGATTGTCGGTTTCGGCGATCAGCGGCTCCCAGATCGGCGTGTTCTCGCTGGTCAGGTTTAGGCCGTCGTTGGTAAACAGCTCATAAGCCCGCAGGTAGTCGTTTTGGAAGGGGGTCGAGGGCGAGGCCACGACCGTGTTGCGCGGATAGATGCGTATCCGCTCCACCCCGAAGCGCGCCCCTAAATTGAGCAGGACTAGGATGCCGAGGGAATTCTGATTCTTGCGCTCAAAGGCCAACAACTCGCCGCCCGGCTCGTCCGAGAGCAGCTCCTTTAACATCATCTCCAAGTCGAGCGGCTTGAACGTGCCGCTAAAGTCGAAGACATTGGGCGACTCAATGGCGCCGCCGCGCTCGATGGTGCCGATGGCCACGTTCTCCCCCTCGGCAATGCGCAGAGGCAGGATGCTGTGGGCAAAATCCTCGCGGGCAAATTCGACTAAGTCGCCGGGCGCGTTGCCCACCAGCAGGTTGTTGGGGTCTAAGGGCGAGCGGTGCTCGGCGTCAAGGGTGGTGACGACTGCCTCGCCTTTGCCCCGCCAGTCCAAGTCGCCGCCCTCCCCAATCGAGACCGCGTCGAGAGCCAAACTTCCGCTCGGCAGCCAGAGCACTAAGACGAGACCGACGGCCGCGGCACAATGCGCTTTCATTGCAATCCTCCGTGCGATTTGCTGCATAAAACAACCAAAGAGCAGGCATAAATCAAGTTAGACGCGGCTCGCCATGCGCATGTCCGAACTTGCCAAACCGCCCGCTTCTTCCTTTATATTACGCCATCTCAAGGAAGAGACGCCATGCAGCACATCATTGCCTCGTGTTTCCTGCTCGTCCTGTCGATTGTGCCGGCGCACAGCCGGGGGGAATTTCGCGTCGGAGGGGCCGACGGCAACCCCTGGCCCAGCCTGCTGTCTGAAGAAGGGGCTGGCGAGTACTGGCTCTTTGATTCCGAGGGCCAGTTCGCGAGTACCGAATCTGTGGGCGTCACCCCCCACGGCGCGGCCGCCGACACCCTCATCGACTTTGCCGACAACGCCATCGGGCCGCGCTTCATCGACCCGGCGGTCAACTTGACCCTGACCGACCCCAATTCCTCGGCCATCAAAATTCCCCTGCCCTATATCGGCGGCGAGGCCCAAACCACCGATGGCTGTGGTGCTGTCGATAACCATACCCCGGTAGTCAAGAAGCAATTCGATGGCGATGTGACTACCGCTCACTTTCGCCGCTTCACCCCAGGCCAAGGCATCTTCAGCGGCGGCACGATCATCGCCGGGGTCACCGGCGAAGGCTGGAAACAAGCGGTCGTTATAGACTTCCGTGCGGCCGTGCCCGTCAACCGCATCCGCTTCTTTCCCCGCCTCGGCCAAGAGGACGACCTATTGCTCATCAACGAACTCGCCGAGCCTCATCCATCCTTAGAAACCTTTGGCGTGGATAGCTTTGCCAGCAACTTTCTCGCTTGGTATGAAATCCGCGTCGGCGACAATAGCGCGCGCTTTGCCAAAAGCCCCTGCGACAAGGTCAGTGTCAACCTCCACGGCCTGCGCTGGGTCCGCAACCAAGACCCCCAGCTCACTGTACTCGAATCCAACCGCGAAAATCTCGATCCCGTAGTTGATCTGCGTTTCCCCACCGAGTCAATCCGCTGGATCACGGCCCAAGCCTTTCCCTTGCGCGACTGGGAGGTCGCCGAGTTCGAGGTGTACGGCGAGGGCTTTGTCGAGGAGACCGTCCTCGTCACCCAGATCCTCGACTTTGGCCAGCCGATCAACTGGGGCAAAATCCGCTGGGACGCCGACGTGCCCGAGGGCACCCGCATTGAGGTCCGCACCCGCACCGGCAACTCGCCCGATCCCAGCCTCTACTTCGCCGAAAACATCAATGGCGACATCCGCCCCATTACCTTGGCCGCCTATGAAAAACTCGACCCGTCCGGCCGCCTGCCCACTGCGGACGACACCGACAACTGGAGCTTCTGGTCGCCGCCCTACGACTTTGCCGCGGGCTTGCGCGACAGCACTGGGCCGGCCGCGGCGTGGCGCGACGGTACGCCGCTTTTGTCGCCCGGGCCGAGCCGCTACATCCAGCTCTCCTTTCGCCTGTTCTCCACCTTTACCACCGCGCCCCGCATCCGCGCATTCACGCTCCAATTCGGCAATGCACCGGCCGCCCGCGAAATCCTCGGCGAGGTGTGGCCCATTGCCGTTGATTCCTTCGCGCCGAGGGAGTTTACGTACATCGTCCGGCCGGAATTCAGTGCCGAGGACACCGGATTTGACCGGCTGGAAATCCGCACCCACGCCCAAGTCCAAGCCATCTCTGTGGTCAAACGCGACGGCACCGAACTTGATCTGGACGCCTTTGTTCCAGACATCCAAGCCGACCGCCTCGTGGTGTCCTTCCCCCGCCTGCAAGGCGAAGACGACAGCTTCAAGCAGCTCGAAGTGCGCTTTGTGGTGCCGGTCTTGCGCTTTGGCACCGAGTTTTCGGGCTGGGTCTTCGACAGCAACGACCCCGACCAGATCAAACAGCAAATTCGCCCGGGCAACGCCACCTTTCGCTTTTCGGGCGACGGGCTCGCCGTCAACACGCCCGTCGGCGGCCGGCTCCTCGTCGATATTGCGGTGACTTCCAACCCGCTTACCCCGAATGGCGACGGGCTGAACGAGACCTTGGAAATCGCCTACAAGCTGCGCGAAGTCACCGCTAGCCGGCCGGTGCGGCTGGCGATCTACAACCTCGCTGGCCAACTCGTGGTCGAGCTGCCGCCCGTCGCCGCTCGCAGCGGCGAATTCGCCCATCGCTGGGACGGCCGCGCCGCCGATCAGCAGCTCGTGCCCCCGGGCACCTATATCTGGCGGCTGCAATTAGAAGAGAAAGAGGAACGCGCCGGCATCCTCGCGGTCGCGTATTGACAAACGGCGTTGAGTTGCTTATTCATTGAGGCATTAAGCGCGTATCAAGTGCGCTGTAAAATTTGTGTAAACATTTGTTTATACAGCATTTCTCACTTCTCCTAAGGAGGGATTTTCGCTATGCAAAAGCGGACCAAATTCGTTTTAGCGGCAGCTTTGGTCATGGGCTTGTGCGGTACGTCCTTTGGCCACGCGCCTCCCGGCGAGCTCTACTTCGCCGTGCAGTTCCCCGACAACCTCGTCCCCACCATGGACGGCGACCTGTCGGACTGGGACGTCGTGCCGATCGATCCGTACACGATCCGCAACGACCGCCTCTATTCGCCAGTGGCCGACATCCAGCCCGTGGGCCGCGGCGAGATCGATGTCAGCGACATCAACATCCGCCACCTCATCGGCTGGAACGAGAGCGCGAACAAGCTCTACTACATGTCCGAGGTCTTCGACAACGTCCACAACCTAGACCGCGAAAATCCCTCGGCTTTCTGGCAGGACGACGCTTGGGAAATAGAGGTCAACCCGGACCACACGCCGACCGAGGAGCACAACCTCGAAGGCGAGCCGGCCAACAACTTTAGCTACAAGTGGGCCGTGCCGCCGGTTGAAGGGGCCTATCAGTTTTACCGCCCGGTGAGTGCGCTCGAATGGCTGGTTGACGGCAGCGAATGGGTGGACTTTGGCTGGGGCTACGATGGCGAGCAGTTCGGCGAGAGTACCTATTATTACGAGCTAGCCATCACGCCGATCATCGCGTTGCCCAACGACGCGTCGGCCACCCCTGATCAGGCTGTGGTTTTCGATCTCGCGGAAAACGAGATCATCCACACGTCGATGACCGTGGGCGACTTCGACGAGGCTTGCACCGAGTGTGCGCTCGAAAGCTATCAGGGATTCTGGACTATGTCTCCAGAGAACTGCTGCACGGCCACCAACGACGTGGTGCTGGCCGAGATGGAGCCTTCGCTGGAAGAGGCCGGAGAGGCCATGACCTCGGTCGAGGACGTGAGCTGGGGTCAGATCAAGGCCGCTTACTAAGAGCTGCGACAGCTTCTTCAGGGTATGCAAACGCCCTGCTTCCTTCGGGGAGCAGGGCGTTTGTTTTAGAAGTAGGGGCGATGGCTATCCGGGCAAGCGGGTCAAGATCAGCGTACCCAGTGCGATTAGCGTTGTTAGCTGAATGCCGATAACCCAGCGGAAGTCACGGCGGTGTTCCCGCCGCAAGGCGGCGATGTCCTGCCGCATATCCTGCCGCAAGGCGGCGATGTCCTCGCGCTGGTGGGCCTCGACGCGGTCAAGACGGCGCTCAATGCCGTCAAGCCTACGCTCGATGCTGTCTAACCGCTTGGATAACTCGGCGACAAGCCCGGTCAGCGGGTCGGGGTTCAGTTCGGGGGGCTGCTGCTGCATGTCGGGTCTCCTTGTGTGGGTGGGCCAAGGCACAAGGGATGCGGCTATGGGAGGGCGTATTTAAGAATAAGCTGAACTACAACTAGCCCGACGCTAATGGCCAGTGCTAATGTTTTGGCACTGCCTTTTAATTCGGCGATCTCTTTCTCCACAGTCCCGATTTTTTCCGTCAAGTCGGCGTTCAATGCCTGTATATCTTCCTTTGTAGCTACTTTGAGTTCAGCAATATCGGCTTGAGTGGCAGCTTTGAGTTCAGCAATATCGGCTTTGGTGGCCAGATGGTCATAGGCTCCTTCGAGCCTTGCAACTCGCTCCGTAAGCTCCGTCATAGCACCTCTCCTTCCTATTTTGGGTTGAGGTCACCAACAAGTACCTTGCGGTCAATATCTTTGTCAAGGAGCCCCCAACGATGTGATGCTGGCCGAGCTAGCACTGGAGTCCGCGACCACCATCGAGTCGGTATCCAGCCTCGCAACCCGTTTCAGCAATATCGGCTCTAGCGACTTAGGGAGAAGTGCAGTTCATCGTCCCTCCCTACGCGCCGATCATCGCCTGCATCTTAGCGGCGACCCAGTCAATGGCCACATCGGCCATCACCCGGCCTTTCTTGGGCGTGGCCAAGTCGCGGCCCGCCTCAAAGTACACTGGGTCGCGTGGGGCGTAGCTTTCGCTCTGTATCTGGAGATTGGCCCCCTCGTAATCAACCCCCTTCCACTGCACGTTCTCGGGAAACGCCGCCATGGCAAACGAGGTCTC
Source organism: uncultured Latescibacterota bacterium (assembly GCA_958295495.1). Taxonomy (GTDB): domain Bacteria; phylum Latescibacterota; class UBA2968; order UBA8231; family UBA8231. The sequence continues at coordinate 1,424,797 of OY282352.1, read as the reverse complement.
AAACTCGGCCGCGTGCGCCGGGCAGTCCCCCGACTCCAGCACTTGGGCAACCAGCTCTTGCGAATACGCCGCCCAATACGAATAAAACTGCACGTCCATGCCCAACCGCTTGCTGAAGTCCTCGACTTGGCCGCCTAAGGGGCCGTTGCCGGCGTGGCCATTGCATATCAGGACGTGCTCAATCCCGTGCCGCTTGAGCGACTCGCACACGTCGTAGGCCACGGTAAAGAAGGTCTCTGGCCGCAGGCTCAAGGTGCCGGGGAACTCCATCCAGTGCTCGGATATGCCTATGGACAGGGGCGTGGCCACCACCACTTGCGGATAGAGCTGCAAAGCCGCTTGGTGCGCCACATGCGCCGCGCTGGCGGTATCGTGCTCCATTGCCAAGTGCTCGTTGTGCTGCTCAGTGCTGCCGGTGGGCAGAATCGCCCCTTTGATCAGGCCCTGTTCCAACCGCTCGCGCACGTGGCGGCGAGTCAATTTCCACAGCCGTACTTCTTCGACGATCATCGTTTTACTCCTCGGATTGGCGTTTGACAGTGCAACTCTCAGGGCCTATCATGCAAAATTAATTGACCGGAGACAACGCCCATGCACATCGCTTGCTGTTTTTTACTCTTAGCCGCCCTGCCCCTAGCCGCCCAAACCAACCAGTACGAAGGCTTCGCTGGCTTCTGGCTCGAAAACGACCGCGCCGCAGCTTTTGCCATTGCCGCGCCCTATCCGCGGGTCCTCGCCTTCCGCCTCAAAGGCGGCGAAAACCCCCTCCACGTCACCCGCGAATACGAATACATCGGCGTCCGTTCTTGGTTCTTCGAGCCGACGCAGATCCCCGAATCCGGGCTGCCGGCCCTGCAACCGGCCATCGCTGAGATGACTGGCGTGCGCTCGGTGCGCCTCACCGCCGCCCCGGACGACAGCTCGGGCCTCCAGCTCATCATGGAAGTCGCGCTCGACAGCGAGCGGCCCGTACTCCAGATCCGCCATGGCTTCAAAAACATGCACACCGCAAAGCGCCGCATCGCCTGTTGGGCCCTCAGCGCGATCCGACCCGAGGCGGGCGTCGGCGTCGTACCCTGGCGCAGCACGGGACGCCGCAGTTTGCTGTTCTGGCCGAGCACCGACCCCAACGAAATAGGCATCCACCTAGGCCCCCGTGCTCTCGCGCTCGACTATCGGATCGAGCCGCAAAACGGCTGGCACAAGGTCGGTACCAATAGCGACGCCGGTTGGGTCGCCTTTGTGTGGAACGGAAACGCGCTCAAATCTACGGTCGCCCATGTCGCCAACGCCGAATACCCCGAAGACGGCGGCACGGTGACGATGTTCAACTCCACAGCCGCAGTTTTCGACGGCAAGCCGCGCTTTGGCGAGATCGAAAACGTCGGCCCTCTGAGCGAACTGATGCCGGGCAACACGTTGTGGATGGAGCAAGAGTTGGAGTTGTTTACCGGAATTGAGGCCGAAGACCCCGAAAGCTGGGTCGAACTGCTGGGGGCCGAATAGTGGCCCAAGCCTAGAGCAGGATAAAGCGGATGTACTGGGGGTTTTTTGGACCAGACCTTCAAGCCCGCCACAAGTCGAGCTGGGGCCTGTCGCCGATTTGGATCAGCGATCCAGCCGCTTCAAAGGGCATGCGCCCGCCAATGCAGTACGTACACAAGTCGCGCTCGGGCAGGCCGGCGCGCACAAAGGCGTCTAGCATCCCCTGCCGCGACAAGTAAATCACTGGCATCCCCATCGCCTCGCCAATGGCCTCGGCCGTGCGCCCACGCGCGATAAACTCGTCGCCCGGCGGCGGGTCCGGTGGCATATCCACCCCAAAGGTGCATCCTCTCGGTACGCCATCGTCGCCGATAATGCCAATCGGCGGCGTGTAACTCACCAAATAGGCATGCTCGACGCCAGCCTCCTCGTAGAGTAGATCACAGGCGCGCTTGGAATTGTTGCCGCGGATGATGCTGTCGTCAATCAGGATCACGGTCTTGCCTTTGAGTTTTTGCGCCATCCCGGGCAAAAGATGCAGGTTCTGGTCAATCGACTCTTTGCGCTCTCCAGCGGTCGAACCTTGGAACGAGCGCTCGCCGCGCATCTTGTAAAACACGGGTTCAAAGGGCAATTCCGCCTGCTTGGCGTAGGCGCGGGCCGCTACCTCGGGGCAGCGCGGCAGGTACGTGACTAGATCGATGTCGGGCGGTAGAAATTCCTCACTGAGCATCTCCCCTAGGGATTCGCGGATGCGGCGCACGCTGACGCCGTTGATGATCGAGTCGAGGTCGGTGATGTAGTTCCACTCAAAAAAGCAATAGGCGAGGTTGGTCGAGACCACGACCTCCTTGCTGTAGTTCCCTTCGGGCGTGAGATAGTAGATCGCTCCCGGCTCCAAGTCCTCGACGTATTCGCCGCCGTTTTTGCGGAAGGCGATGTCCTCCGAGGCCATCACGTACTTGCCGTCCTTCCAGCCGAGCACTCCGGGTTTGATCCCGGTGCGATCGCGTATTGCGATCACGTCGCGCTCGCGCTTGTCGGCGATGGCCAAGGTATAGGCACCGGGCACTTCCTTGAGGAAGTTGTTCGCCCCGCACTCGCGATAGAGGTAGAGCAGAGCCTCGGTATCGCAACTCGAATACAGGTGCAAGGGAGCCGAGTCTTGAAAGAAGGCCCGGTCAATTTGGCCGTTGTGGACGGTCGCCATGTCGCAGTCCCAGATCAGGATGTGGTTGTCGCGGTGTTCGACCGTGCCGCCGATGACGTGCGGATGCGCCTCCTCGAGAATTTTGTCCTTTGAGCCGCGAGTGGCGTAGCGCACGTGGGCCATGTAGGTGTGGTAATTGGGGCTGAGGAAAATTTTGTGCAGGTCAGTTACGTCGAAGCGCGAGACCCCGCCCTTCCACTTAATCACGTCGATGCGGCCGTCCCCTACTGCGGCAATGCCGGCCGCCTCCCGGCCCCGATGCTGTAGCGAATGAATAAAGCGGTAGGCGTCGTGCAGAGAGTGGGCTACGGTCAAACCACAGTTGTGGCGAACGACTTCGGCCATAGACGTACCTCGCGGAAAGTGTAAAGGGAATGTAACAAAAAACTACAGACGACCTCGCCCTACGGCAAGGCCGCGATGTTACAACGCCAGAATCAACCCTTGTGCCAAAAGCGAATCAACCGTCTGGGCAAACGCCGCGGTCGCTTCCTCGACATCTTGGGCCGTGTGCGCCGACGAGAGTACGCCGCCGGTAGAGCTCATGTTATCGACCCCATAAAAGCGCAGATTGCGCTGGTACTCTTCGATCAGCTTCCCCGGCATCCCCTTGAGCCGCTCGGCCTCAGTCGCGTGTAAATCCGCCCGGCTGTTAGCCTTTTGTACGCGCTGGCGATCGGTTTCAAAATAGACGTGGAAGGTCGAACACACCCCGTACGCGTACCCGGCGATACCTCGGCGTTCCAGTACCTCGTCCCACGCGGTGCGCAGCTCGGCGGCGCGGGCGTTGGCTTGGTCTATCGGCTCGCCCGTGGCCACGCGCTCGAGCACGGCGATCCCAGCCGCGGCCGAAAGCGGTGCCCCGTTAAAAGTCCCTTGGTGCGTCACCTGCGGGCGGGAATCGTCCGTCACGTCGAAAAGGGCCATAATGTCCGCCCGGCCCACCACGGCCCCGCCGGGCATGCCGCCGGCAACCACTTTGGCAAAACAAGACAGGTCCGGCCGCAGCCCGTAGAGTGCTTGGGCACCGCCTGGACTAAAGCGAAAGCCGGTGACCACCTCGTCGAAAATCAGCACCACCCCGCGCTCTTTAGTCATTGTTTGCAGATCGCGCAAAAACTCCGCTGCCAAGGGCACTCGTCCCCACGATCCCCCCGATGGCTCGATAATCGCCGCCGCAATATCGCCCTCTGCGTCGAGGACGCGGGCGACGTGGTCCGCATCCCCCGCCGGTACGCAGACCACGTGCTCGCGCACCTGCGGCGGAATGCCCAACGAGCCGTCCGCGTCAAAGGGCGGCTGAACGCCGCGCATCACGTCGTCGTGCCACCCGTGGAAGTGGCCGGCAAAGCGCAGCACCTTGGGGCGGCCGGTAAAAGCCCGCGCCAAACGCAGCGCCAACAGGGTCGCCTCCGTCCCCGAATTGACTAAGCGTACGCGCTCGGCTGAGGGGACAAGCGCCTGTATGCGCTCGGCCCACTCAATGTGCAGCGGGTGGTCGTTGCCAAAATGCGTCCCGCGCCCCACCGCCTCGGCAATGGCCGCTACGACTTCGGCGGGCGCGTGCCCCAAGAGCAGGGCTCCGTTGCCGAGCAGGAAGTCAATGTACTCGTTGCCATCGACATCCCATTTGCGACCGCCGGCCCCCCGCTCGATATAGAGCGGCACCGGCGTTGCGTAGCGCAGGTCGTGCCCCGCCTTGCCCCCGAGCGCCTTGCAGGCGCGGGTAAAATACTCCTGCGACCGGGGGCGCGCCGCTGCGTAGGCCGCGTATATTTTGCTGTGCATCGCCATAGCCTTCATCGCCTTTCTGCCTGCGACTGTCCGCCGCGAGTGGTAATTGTCTGTCCGGTGATAAAACTGGACTGTTTTTATTAGAGTTACAACAATATATAATCGAAGCGCAGTAAAATTTTACTCAGACAACGCACATGTGCTACTAGGACTCTTTTCTTTAGTGAACCTATTGAGTTCATCCAGGAACCATTCTACGAAAGCCTTCGCATCAGAGTAGAGTTTGTATATTTCCTTGGAGGTTTTCTCAAGTGAGAAGCTGCCATAGTCGCCATGAACAAGACGATTTCTCTCATGGCCAATTTCTAAGAATGACTGTATAGATAGTTCTACGTCGTTATTCGTTTTCACCTTTTCCGCTATGTGATTCTTGAAGGAATCTCCAAATAGACCAAAAAACCTATTGGCATTCTTCTTCTCCCAATCAAACCATGTGTGGTACTGACGACTCACTGCTTTGTTTTGCACAAGCCACTTTATAGGATGATCTTTTGCAGTAACCTGTTCCACAAAATTGACCACTACCTCCGTCATAGACCGTTCAAAATGACTCGCGGCAGCTACCAACAGTATTTTCCTAAAGTTTTCATCTGCAACACTGCGCCATGAAATTTCACCCGACTCGTACAAGAAGGTCAATATATCAGAGAAATCCTTGTGTAAGCCATCAATAACACTCATCAGGATTCGGCTCCCACAGCGAGGGAACCCACAAGTTCTCGTGCCCTATTCAGTCTCTTATGCACATTTGAGGTGTCTGTAGTGCTTACTCGGCTCGCTTCAGCGAATTCCTTGTCATTTTCAAGATCATGCAGTCGTTCTATTGCTAGATCACCAGAGACAACGCGTCGTTCAGCAAATGCCTTCTTACAGGCGACTGCAAAAACTGCCTCATAGAGCGCAACATTGAATCGATTGTTTCTCTTACTTTTAAAGGCATTATCCGGCAGGTTAGAGCATGCCTTTAGGAACGATTCAAAGAGTTTTCGGCAGTACTTATTCTTCTCTGGATGTTGATTTTTACATTTATTAGAAAACTGATTCAAGAACTTGGCTAAGGACGGCGTATAATTCTCGCCATCGACAAGTATGGCGAATCCACGGAGAAGAAATTCAATGTCCTGCATATGCAAAGCAGGTACGGACTGTCCCAAAATTCTTCTCCACCCCTGCATATTGTTAATCTCGTATAGTAAATTATAGAATTCAGAGTGATATAGGCTAGTGCGAATTTCTTGTGGACTCAGGGTTATACCGCCCGTATTGAGTCGATTAAATATCTCATATATTGAGGAGTCGTCGGAGGGCGTATTCTGTTTGACGACGATATTTCTTATCGGCCGCAAATCGAACTGGGTCTTGTAGTCTCCAAGCGTCGCGTAGTTCAGACCCTTAAACATATTTGGATGATTGGGAATTTTTTCAGGCAGCCGGAGGTTGAAGGGCTGAAAATAGCTATCGTCGTGCAGTATTTCTTCTGGAATGTCCCCCTCGCGGTCAAATATAGGGCGAAGTTCTACTCGACTTTCCCTCCGCGGGAACCTCTTTTTTATAAAATAGTAAATCGACATCAGGCGCTGTTGGCCATCTATGACGAGAAACTTGTTATGCTCCTGTTCGTAAAGGAACAGTTGTGGTACTGGTAGGCCGAGTATGAGGGATTCGATCAATTTAGAGGCACGCCCTAAATCCCAGACGAAGTTGCGCTGAAAGCCGGGAATGCGTACCGCACCGGATTCCACGAAGCTGTGCAATGTCATTACGTTGAAATCGTTGGGAGATACGGTAATGTCGTACTCCTCGACTTGTACCTCGTCCGCGTCTTCTGCGTAATCTTCAAACCAAGATTGTCCGTTTTCGTTCATCATAATTCCTCTTAATCAGCATCAGCGTTTATAGAGCCCCTTTTGGAGCCGGAGTGCGCGACCACAAGACTAGCGGCAGGACTTGCCCCAAGCGCACTCACCAACACCTCAGCCTCTGCGGGGCGGGCTGAGGCGGCCTCCCCGCGCTGTCCGCCCATTTCGCGTCCTCCCGCCCGCTAAATAGCCGCGTCGCCGGTCTCCCCGGTGCGGATCCGCACTACCTCATCCACCGACAGCACGAAAATTTTGCCATCGCCAATGTGGCCGGTTTGCGCGGCCTCGCGCACCGCGCCCAAGCACTGATCGGCGAGGTCGTCCCGCACCACCACCTCGACTTTGATCTTGGGAGTAAAATCGACGACGTATTCGGCGCCGCGATAGATCTCCTTATGGCCCTTCTGGCGGCCAAAACCCTTGACTTCGCTGACCGTTATGCCTTGGACGCCTAACCCACTTAACGCCTCTTTGATCGCGTCTAGCGCGTTGGGCCTCACTACGCACATTAGCAGTTTCATACAGCCACCTCCTCGCACTATGTTAGGGATTTTAAGGAAAGTAGGCCGCCGCGCCCTCTGGCGCAATCAGCGCAATACCTTTAGACTGTTGGCTTTGCTTTTTCCTTACCCTAAGTATATATGACGCTTGTGAATGCAGTGCAGACCGGGTGCCTGCTAGTGCTCGTGGCCCTAGCAGGATGCGGCCGAGAAAGTCGAGCGGCCCAGCCCGCGGCCGGGGGCGACATACCTCGCACAGCGTGGCCCGAAAGCTGGTTTCACCCGCCGCGCACCGCCTCAGAAGTCGGCTTGACGACCTTCCGCCAGTCGCCCATGCTCGACGAGCTCGTAGCCGCCGGTGAGTTGCCGCCGGTGGCGGAGCGGCTCCCCGACGACCCGATCGTCGTCGAGCCACTCGACGGGATCGGGACCTACGGGGGCACCGCTCGGCTCTTCCTCGCCGGCGAACAGCTCCTCAACGTGCCCGAAGGGACCCTGCGCCCGGGTCCGCAGCTCCAGCTAACCTTGCCCAACTTTGCCGCGCGAGTCGAGTACCGCAACAACGCCCAGACCCTGACGGTCGTCCTCCGGCCCGGCCACAAGTGGTCCGACGGCCACCCAGTGACGGCCGACGACTTTGTCTTTTGGTTCGATCGCGTCCAGATGAACAAAAGCCTCACGCCCGTGGTGTCGCCTCGCTTTAAGGGTGCCCGCATCGAAAAGCACGGCCCCCACCTCTTTAGCTATCACTTTCCCCAGCCGATGCCGCTTTTTGTCAAGCACCTCGCCCACAACAGCTCGCACCTGTCGGCACCGGCGCACTTTATGCGCCGCTATCATCCAGACTTTGCCGACGCGGATCAGCTAGCGCGCGAAGCAGCAGAGCTCGGCCTGCAAGACTGGCGCACCTACTTCCAAGCCGTTGCCAACACGCGCGACCTAATGGTCTTCCACAAGCCGGTACAGACCGCTTATGTGGTGGTTAGCAAGACTTCGACGCGCGTCCGCTACCGCCGCAACCCCTATTACCCCAAAGTAGATCCAGCCGGCAACCAACTGCCCTATATAGATTACCTCGAAGTCCAAAGGGTTGACAGCCCCGAGATCATGGCGGCCAAGGCCGCCACCGGGCAGGTCGATTTTGCCGGGCGGCAGTTTAAGACCGCCGACATCCCGCTGTTTAAGCGCTTTGAGCAGGACAACGGCTATGCGACCTACCTCTGGCCCCGTCCCTACGGCTCGGATGTGGCCCTGATGGTCAATATGACCCACCCCGACGAGCGGCTCAGGCGGGTTTTCCAAGACGTGCGCTTTCGCCGCGCCCTCTCGTTGGCCATCAACCGCGCTGAGATCAACGACATCGCCTATTACGGGCAAGGGGTCCCGCGCCAGTTGACGGTCGTATCCTCGAGCCGCTACTTTGAGCCGGCCTTTGCCGCGGCTTGGGCCGAGTACGATCCGCAACGCGCCCGCACCCTGCTCGACCAGATGGGGCTGATAGACCGCAACGGCGACGGCCGGCGCGAGCATCCCGATGGCCGCCCGCTCGAAATCACGCTGGAGTACACGCTCGGGGAGACGCCCAAACAAGTCACCGTTGACTTGGTGACCGCCCACTGGCGCGAAGTGGGGCTGCACATCAACCGCAAGCAAATAAGCGGCGCGTTGCAAGGCATCCGCACCCGAGGCGGGGTCATGGACATGAGCATCTGGCACGCCGATCGCAACGCCGACATCCTCTTTCCCATCGAGCCTTTTTGGTACGTGCCCATGCACGTAGGGCAGGAGGTGACTCAGTGGCCGGAGTGGTCGCGGTGGTACCGGTCGGACGGAGTGCGCGGCTGGATGCCGCCCGGCGAAGTCCGGGACTTAATCGCCTATTGGGAGGTACTTCGCCGCACACCAGACCTCCAAGAGCGCATTGCCATGGGTAAGAAAATTCTCCAGAGCCAAGCCGAAAATCTGTGGGCGCTCGGCGTCATCGGCCTAGGGCCCCATCCCGTCATCGTTAGCAACCGGCTGCGCAATGTCCCGCGTCAGGGCTATTGGGGGTGGGACTCGCGCTGGTCTTGGCCCTACTATCCAGAGACTTGGTATCTGGCAGTGGTCAGTGATCAGTGATTAGCGATCAGTCCCACCGCCCCACACAGGCCACAGGTCACAAACAATCATGATCAACTACATCATCCGCCGCGTCTTGATTATGATCCCCACGCTGTTGGCCGTCTCGGTGCTGGTTTTCGTCGTCATCCAGTTGCCGCCCGGGGACATCATCACGTCGCGCCTGCAAGAGCTACAGGCCGAGGGCCAAGACATATCCGAGGAACAGATCGCCGCCCTGCGCGCCCGCTACCACCTCGACGACCCGATGTTTATCCAATACTGCAAGTGGATGGGCGGCTTCCTCCAAGGCGACATGGGCTATTCCGTGATGTACGGCCAGTCGGTCAACAACCTGATCTGGGAGCGGCTTGGCTACACCTTGCTGATCACCTCAACCGCGACCTTGTTGACTTGGCTGGTCGCCTTCCCGGTGGGCGTCTATTCGGCCCTGCGACAGTACTCGGCGCTCGACTACGCGGCAACTCTCGCGGCCTTCGTCGGCCTAGCGACGCCCAACTTCCTGCTCGCGCTGGTTTTGATGTACTTGGGATACGAGTGGTTTGGGATCGCCGTGGGCGGGTTGTTTTCTCCCGAATACGCGAGTGCGCCGTGGAGCTTGGCCAAGTTCGCCGATTTGCTCGGGCATCTGTGGATCCCGGCCGTGGTCATTGGCACGGCCGGCATGGCCGGGCTGATGCGGATCATGCGGGCCAATCTCCTCGACGAGTTGGGCAAACCCTATGTAACGACGGCGTTGGCCAAGGGCCTTGGCCCGGTCCGCTTGGTGATTAAGTACCCGTTGCGCATTGCCATCAATCCCTTTATCAGCACGGTCGGCTGGATGCTGCCGCACCTGATCTCCGGCTCGGCCATCACCAGCGTGGTGTTGAGCCTGCCGACGACCGGTCCTTTGCTGCTCGACTCCCTCCGCAACCAAGACATGTATTTGGCGGGCAGTTTCCTCCTCGTGCTCAGTGCCTTGACAGTGGTGGGCACCCTGCTGTCGGACATTCTCTTGGCGATTGCCGACCCGCGCATCCGCTATGAGTGAAGCTCGCCCCGCAACTCAACTAGCCGACGCCTCGCAGTGGCGGCTGATGTGGATGCGCTTCCGCCGCCATCGGCTGGCCCTAGCCGGCGGCGCGGTCCTGATCGCGCTCTACGGGCTCGCGGCCCTGTGCGAATTCATCTCGCCTTACCGGCCCGACCAGCGCCACGCGCAATACGTCCTCTGCCCGCCGCAGTCGATTCGCTTTTTCGACGGCGAGGGGCACTTTCACTGGCGGCCCTTTGTCCACGGCGTGCGGCAAAACACGGCCGCTGGTCCGTGGCAGCGCGAATATCTCGTCGATACCGAGGCCGTGTATCCGATTCGCTTCTTCGTGCGCGGCCCGGCCTACGAGTTTTGGGGGCTTTTCAACGCGGACTTGCACTTGTTTAGCGCGGGCAGCGGGCCGTTGTTCCTCTTTGGTGCCGACGACTTGGGCCGCGATCTTTTTAGTCGGATTATATACGGGGCGCGCATTTCGCTCACCATTGGGCTAATCGGCGTGGCCCTGACCTTCCTCATCGGCATCCTGCTCGGGGGATTGGCTGGTTATTACAGCGGCTGGGTCGATGTGGTGGTGCAGCGGATGATCGAGGTCCTGATGGCCGTGCCACAGCTACCGCTGTGGATGGCATTGAGCGCGGCACTGCCAGCGCACTGGGCACCGCTGCGGATTTATTTTGGCGTCACCATCATCCTCTCGCTGATGGGCTGGACCGGGTTGGCGCGGGTGGTGCGCGGCCGCTTTCTGTCGCTGCGCGACGAGGATTTCGTGGTCGCCGCCCGTCTATCGGGCACCAACGAGTTGAAAATCATCTTCAAACACCTGCTGCCGTCGTTCCTCAGCCACGTGATCACGTCGGCCACCCTAGCGGTGCCGGGCATGATTCTCGGGGAGACCGCGCTGAGTTTTTTGGGGATTGGGCTGCGGGCACCCGTGGTTAGCTGGGGGGTGCTGCTGCAAAAGGCGCAGAATTTTCAGGCCGTGGCCATGGCGCCGTGGCTGTTGCTCCCCGGGCTTTTCGTGGTCGTCGCGGTTTTGGCCTTCAACGTGGTCGGCGATGGGATGCGCGACGCAGCCGATCCGTATGCTAGCCGGTAGCGGATGACCTCGCGCTGCTCGAAGCGCCCGGCTTTGGTAGCCGGCCGAAACCGAATGCTGTGAACGATTACAATGCCGCGGATATTCGACAACATTGAACAATCGCTCCGTCCAGCTCTGGCGGAAACCATGGAGGTTTCCGACCAGGCAGACTTCTGCGTGGGCTACTTCAACCTCCGCGGCTGGCGAGCCATTGACGAATACGTCGAAAAATGGGATGGTGGAGACGGTCATTGCTGCCGTCTGCTGGTCGGCATGCAGCGGCTGCCCCATGAAGAGCTTCGCATTGCGAGAAATTTTTCGGCAAATGAAGAGCGGCTAGACAACCAGACGGCGTCGCGATTGAAGCGCAAGCTGGCGGAAGAGTTTCGAGAGCAATTGACGATCGGCGCACCCAGCAACGCGGACGAGGCGGGCCTTCGCAGACTAGCGCGACAACTCAAAGCAAAGAAGGTCGTGGTCAAGCTGTTCCTCAGGCACCCGCTTCACGCCAAGCTCTATTTGTTGTTCCGCCCCGATCCGATCAATCCGACGGTCGGATATTTGGGCAGCAGTAATCTCACTCAAGCGGGGCTATCTGGTCAGGGTGAACTCAACGTCGATGTGCTGGAACACGACGCCTGTCAGAAGCTCGCCCAATGGTTTGCAGAGCGGTGGAATGATCGTTGGTGCGTCGATATATCGCAAGAGCTTATCGAAATTATCAATGATAGTTGGGTGCGAGAGGAACCGACTCCGCCGTACCATATCTACGTTAAGATGGCCTATCACCTATCACAGGAAGCACGGGCCGGCCTGACCGAGTTTCGCATCCCCACAGACTTCGGCAACAAACTGCTCGACTTCCAGACGGCTGCGGTAAAAATCGCGGCCCATCTCCTGAACAAACGCAGCGGCGTCATCATCGGCGATGTCGTCGGACTGGGCAAGACGCTCATGGCCACTGCTCTGGCGCGCGTGTTTGAAGACGATCACGGCCTTGAGACCTTAATCATTTGCCCGAAGAATCTCGTTCCGATGTGGGAGGATTATCGCGGGCAGTACCGTATGCGGGCTCGCGTACTGTCGATCAGCCGCGTGATTAACGAATTGCCCAACATGCGCCGCTATCGGCTGGTGCTCATCGACGAGAGCCACAATCTGAGAAACCGCGAAGGCAAGCGCTACCGTGCTATCCAAGAATACATCAAGGAAAACGACAGCAAGTGCATCCTGTTGTCGGCGACCCCGTACAACAAGACCTATCTGGATTTATCTAGCCAGCTTCGCCTATTTGTAGCCGATGATGCAGATCTCGGCGTTCGCCCAGAACGCTTGCTTAGGGAGATGGGTGAGACAGAGTTCGTGCGCCAGCACCAAGCCCCGGTTCGATCTCTAGCGGCATTTGAAAAATCTGAACACGCCGACGACTGGCGAGAGCTGATGCGCCTGTATCTCGTGCGTCGGACTCGCAGCTTCATCCAAGACAACTATTCTGCCACCGATGAGACCAATGGGCGAAAATACCTGACCTTTGAAGACGGTACGCGCTCCTATTTCCCAACGCGAGTCCCAAAGACGCTTAGGTTTGATATAGATGAGCAATACGCTCGGCTGTTCGCGGACAACGTCGTTGAGGCCATAAACGGCTTGGAACTCCCGCGCTACGGTCTGGGCAATTACGTTGAGTCATCGCTGTCCACGCCACCCACCGACACCGAGACAAAGGTCCTAGACGACTTGTCGCGTGCTGGTAAGCGCCTCATGGGCTTTTGCCGAACCAACCTGTTCAAACGCCTAGAAAGCAGCGGCCACTCATTTCTGCTGTCGGTCGAACGGCACATTCTCAGGAACTTCATTTTTCTTTACGCCATTGAAAATGACCTGTCGCTCCCCATCGGAACGACCGATGCCGGGCTTCTGGATACGCAATCCTTCGATAAAGATGCCGATGAGAGCGTCGGAGACTTCTTCGATGCGGAAGATGAGGATGAGCCTGAAGAGTCCAACGGAGCAACCTCACTGAGGACTGAGGCCGATTTCCGCCAGCGGGCCGCCGAGGTCTATGCGCTCTATGCTAACCGCTATAAGAGGCGATTTCGCTGGCTGTCGCCACGCCACTTCGTCGCGGATCTTGGCAGTGCCCTCAAGGCCGACGCCAAGACGCTTCTCGACCTCCTAGCCCAATTCGGCGAGTGGAAAGCGGCCAAGGACGCCAAGCTGGGCGCACTGGAAGAACTGCTGAGGGATGAACATGCGGACCGCAAAGTTCTGGTCTTCACCCAATTCGCCGACACGGTACGCTACCTAGAAAGCGAGTTGAAGGTGCGCGGAGTGCCGAGCATGGCCGCCGTGACCGGGGATACGCCGGACGTGACGAAACTCGCTTGGTGCTTTAGCCCGAGGAGCAACGAGAAAGACGACCCCAGCAAAGAGGAACTGCGCATACTGATTGCGACTGACGTCCTCAGCGAAGGGCAGAACCTGCAAGACTGCGCCGTCGTGGTGAACTACGACCTACCGTGGGCCATCATCCGCCTGATTCAACGGGCTGGCCGGGTTGACCGCATCGGCCAAATGGCGGACGACATCCTGTGCTACTCCTTTCTTCCCGCCGAAGGGATCGAGTGCCTGATCCGGCTGCGGGAGCGCGTGCGGAAACGCCTCGAGGAAAACGCCGAGGTGGTAGGAACGGACGAGGCATTCTTCGAGGATGAGGACCAAAAGACAGTACTCGACCTCTATAACGAGAAGGCCGGCATTCTCGATGGCGACGACGATACAGAAGTTGATCTCTCATCTTACGCCTACCAAATCTGGAAAAACGCAACGGAGGCCGACCCGCCGCTTAAAAAGAAGATCGAGGACTTGCCGTCCGTGGTGTATTCCTCGAAAGCCTACCATGAACGGCCAGAGCAACCGGAAGGGGCTCTCGTTTATATGCGTACTGCACAAAGAAACGATGCATTGGCTTGGCTTGGCCGCGATGGTAGGAGCATTACCGAGAGTCAATTCGAGATCCTGCGGACTGCCGAATGCTCGCCCGACACGCCAGCTTTACCGCGTCACGACACCCATCACGATCTGGTGAGTAAGGCAGCAGAGCACATTGCCCGTGAGGAAAAACAGGTCGGAGGCCAGCTTGGGCGACCGTCTGGAGCCCGGTTTCGCGCCTACGAGCGGCTCAAGAGTCATGCCGAACGGGTCGAAGGTACACTGTTCGATACGGAACCCCTACGTAGGGCAATTGACGACATCTATCACTATCCTTTGCGTCAAGCAGCGCTGGATACGCTGAATCGGCAGTTGCGCAGCGGGGTTTCCGCTGAGGCACTTGCCGAATTGGTCATCACACTCAGGGATGAAGACCGGCTCTGCATCGTCCACGAAGAAGAAGAACGCCAAGAACCGAGCATTATCTGCTCGCTGGGCCTTATTAAACAGGATGGGAGCTGAAACCTCGTCGGGATTTTCTTTTTTTATAGCTCAGTACTCTATATCTATCCACTGGGCATATCTGCCTGACAAGGATAGCCACTCTTGTCATTGTGTGGGTTGAGAGTAGTAGTCTGCTTTCTCCGCTTAAAATGCTTTCCGCAGAGCGAACACTTATAAACGTAGGTTGGCCACTCGGAGATGGTCTATCGCGGCGTATTGGGCCTGGGGTCGCACGTACTGAGAAGGACAGAAGCGGTGGGTCGTACATCAGCATTCCGGAACATGTTGATCACATCGTACAGGTCGCGGGGCCGCGTCCGTTCGGCAAGGGCGCGGATTTTCTCGGCGAAAGCCTCCTCGTAGGGATAGGACTGTACGACGATCCCGCCATCTGGAACATCACTGTATGGATGAAAGACAGGCACCTGAATCGGAGGCAAGACAACGCATTCATCTGCGGTCAGGTCAAGTTTGATACGTGGCGCACTCTTGCCGCGTGGCGGTATAGGCCCCTGATAGCCAATTCGGCCTTGGCAGGATTCCCGACCACGCGGATTGACATAGATTTCAAATTGCTGAAAGTCTATCGGTAACTCTATACCTGTTTCCTCGTATATGCGTCCACCGATTTCGGCAAATACTGTTTTCAGAAACGCGTTATTTATATGCGAAGAATCGGTGAGCGTAAAATCCAAGTATTCTGAAAATCGGTAGGTTTCAAAGAAGCACTTCTTCAGGCAGGTGCCGCCTTTGAATATCCAGCTTTCGGCTAACTTGTCGTGACCGTAGATACCCCAGAGGAGCCAACCGAGGACGTAGTCCTTCTCAGTTATATGGGGATTGAGACTAAGTGCCGTTGCGGCGTCGATAATCTCGCGCTTGTCAATCATGCGAGAGCTCTTCCGTCCAAGTTGACGGGACCCAGAGGCACCATTTGGAAATCAGCCGGGAGCATCTGAGGGTGGTGTCGAGTTTAGCGTTGCCTGCTGTCAGATGCGCCTGGCAAATATCTGTGATATGGGAAGTATCGGAATGTTGGTCGGCCAAAAAGCCAAGGCGCTTGAATACTGCTCCATTGCCAAGCTTTTCGGCATAGGCAGTGATCGTATCATCGCTGCGGTCAGGGCGTTTCAGGTAGGCATTCAAGCAATCGGACATGTGTTGAATCCCTCCTCCCAAGGCGGGATTGTCCAGCATGTCGATCACGGTCCGGTGAACATCCGACAGCAGCACTTTGGAACGACCGCGCCAAACGGGCCTCGTGCCGAAGATTTTGCGCTCTTGAACGTGATACAGCGTAAAGTGCGCTCCGTGACGGACCTGACGCTTTTCGCGTACTGTCTGCGCTGTCAGGACGATGATGTCGCGGAACAACTGCTCAGTAAGATCCCAGTGCTCAGCGGCCGTCCAGCCCCCGATATAGGCCGGGGTGAAAAGGGCGGGAACAAGCACCCAAGGATCTTCGAGCACATGCTGGCTGTCGAGCGAATCCATAGGCACGGGGATATATGCTCCTCGACCGACACGGCGCAACCAGCCTTGGCCTGCCCATCGGGACAAGAGCTTGGAGGCTTCAAGTCTGCCGATGGTGAGTGTTGCCGCGACATCGTCAATTTTGATGATATCGTTGGCGGCTCGTATTACGGCTGCGAGCCTTCGCCGACCGATTGGCCGATCCGAGGAAGAAGTATATTTCATCTGTATAAATTCACATTTTCAGAGAATTTTGTCAAATACGCTATTCATGGTTAATTTATTATGGATGCGATACACTACCCGACTCTAAGGTGTTAAAAACGAGCAGCTAATCCGGGATATTCCCAATGCCACCACACCTCGACCGCCCGAGAATCAGAGAATATCTAGAGAAGTTCGACCTCCGACCCCTGTTCATTGAGGAGCTTGGCTGGGACCGCGGCGGCGCGGACATGGAAGTCACCGTCGCCAACGCGACATACGCTCTCCAAGCCGTCGCCCACAAGCGCGGCATGGTTGTTTACCAGTACATAGCGGACGAAAACGACGCCTTCCCGGACCATCCCACCCGACAGAAGATTGAGAAAGTCGTCGCCAAGACCGCCCGCGAGCACATCATCGTGTACGCCACCCGCGACAAGAGCACCCTGTGCTGGCAATGGGTGAAACGCGAACCGGGTCAGCCCGACCGTTCGCGCTCGCATATTTACCAAAGGGGGCAGGCGGGCGAGGCGCTAATCCAGAAGCTGGAGCAGCTTGTCTTCACGCTGGACGAGGAAGCCGACCTGACCATCGTTGATGTATCGGGTCGGGTGCGCGCGGCCTTCAACGTCGAGAAGGTCACAAAGAGGTTCTACGATCGCTTCAAGAAGGAACACCTCGCCTTCCTCAGCTTCATCGAAGGAATCGAGAACGTAGCTAATCGCGAATGGTACGCCTCGCTGATGCTCAACCGGATGATGTTCATTTATTTTATTCAGAAGCGGGGCTTTCTCGACGGCGATACAGACTATCTGCAAAACCGCCTGCAACGTATGCAGACGGCGCACGGGAAGGATCGCTTTCAGACGTTCTACCGACTGTTCCTGTTGCGGCTGTTTCACGAAGGGTTGGGACAGCCAGAGGCTGACCGCACACCCGAATTGGCCGAATTGCTGGGCAGGATTCCCTATCTCAACGGCGGCCTCTTTGAAGTCCATGACCTGGAACGCGACAACGAAGACATCCACATTCCGGATGAGGCATTCCAGAAAATCTTCGACTTTTTCGACGCCTACCAGTGGCATCTCGACGACCGGCCGCTTCACAAGGACAACGAAATCAACCCCGATGTCCTCGGCTACATCTTCGAAAAGTACATCAACCAAAAGCAGATGGGGGCGTATTACACGAAGGAAGACATCACCGGCTACATCAGCCGCAA
Source organism: uncultured Latescibacterota bacterium (assembly GCA_958295495.1). Taxonomy (GTDB): domain Bacteria; phylum Latescibacterota; class UBA2968; order UBA8231; family UBA8231. The sequence goes on along the minus strand of OY282352.1, from coordinate 1,407,380 downwards.
CACCGTCATTCCCTTCCTGTTTGATCGGGCTAAAAAGGAGTGCTCCATCGCCTTCAAGCCCGGTGGCGGGGTGTGGAGGCTGTTGTCGGATGACCCAGATGGGTACTTCTATGAGGCTGTCCGCCACGGCATTACATATAACATCCATACTAGAGAGCCCCTTGCGGAAAAGCGCGAGTTGCCGCCTGAGATAGCTGTTGGCTTGAAAGATGTGTCCAAGCGCGGAGATTGGAACAAGGCGGCCCCGCCCGACTATGCCCTTCCCACCGAAACTTGGCGCGAGCATGTCGCCCGCCGCCAGCATTATGAAGAAGTCCGCGCCAAGCTCGCTGCCGGCGAGGTCGCGTCAATCAACGACCTCATCACGTACAATCTGGACATTGAGAAGTTCGCTCAGGACGTGATCGCCGGGAGCGAGGGGCCGGAACTGGTTCGTGCCTTCTGGAAGGCGATTACTCAGGTCTCCATCCTTGATCCCACCTGCGGTTCCGGTGCCTTCTTGTTTGCCGCGCTCAACATCTTGGAGCCGATATACACGGCCTGCTTGGAGGCCATGCAGGGATTTCTCGACGATCTGGAGCGCTCGGAACGCAAGCACCGCCCAGAGAAACTGAGTGACTTCCGCAAGGTGCTAAAACACGTCGCCGAACACGCCAGTGAACCGTATTTCATTCTCAAGTCCATCATTGTTGGTAATCTGTACGGCGTGGACATCATGGAAGAGGCCGTGGAAATCTGTAAACTACGGCTCTTCCTAAAGCTGGTCGCGCAGTTGGAGAGTTACGAACAGATCGAGCCGCTGCCCGATATCGACTTCAACGTCCGCGCTGGCAACACACTCGTTGGGTTCACTTCGTTTAAAGAAGTAGAAAACGCGCTGAGTTTTGATCTGAGAAAACTGCCGGAACTCCCAAAGATCAAAGAGCGCGCTGAAATCGCTGACCGCGCCTTCCGCAGGTTCCGCGAAATGCAGACCGAACACCGCATGGACGCAGACAAGTTCGCCGACGCGAAAGCTAAATTGCGGAGGCGGTTCGATGACCTGCGGGACGAATTGGACCAGTATTTGGCGGGTGATTACGGCGTCAAGATTGGAGATGAACGAGCGTACCGGCAATGGCGTGATAGTCACCAGCCGTTTCACTGGTTCGTCGAGTTTTATGGGATTATGGACAGCGGTGGGTTCGACGTGATTGTTGGGAATCCGCCGTATATTGAGTACAGCAAAATTAAAAAGACCTATAAAGTCAAAGGTTATACCACCAAATCCTGTGGCAATCTTTACGCTTTCGTATTGGAGCGAAACACTGGCCTTATTGCATCTCTCGGTAAGAGCGGAATGATCGTGCCACACTCTGCAATTTGTACCGACCGTATGGGGTCCGTTCAGCAGCTTCTGGTATCGAAGAATACAACATTGTGGGTATCTAGCTATGATATTCGTCCTGCCAAATTGTTTGTCGGCGTTGACCAGCGACTTGCCATCTATTTGACGGCTGGTGACATATCAGGTTCGGTAGGTGGGATACTTTCGTCCCGTTACCATCGCTGGAACGAACAGTTTCGCACCGCCTTGCTTTCCTCTATTGAGTACGTGAATACCGCTATACCCATATCTATAATTCCCTACTCAGTACCTAAGATCCATAGTCGCACCGAAGAACAATTGCTGGAAAAGTTGAACGCTAATCAGCGGTTAAAACAGTCTATTCAAAGGAGATACTCATTGCGCTCAAAGGGAGGCACTGTTTACTTCCATAACGCGCCACGATATTGGATCCGTGCGACGAATTTTATTCCATATTTCTGGAATGATCAAGACGGAGAAAAAGTCTCTACCCAAGTTAAGTCTTTGACTTTGGCTACGAAGCCTGATGCGGCGGCAGTGGTTGCAGCGTTGAATAGCTCACTGTTCTACTGGTGGTTTTTGATCTTATCCGATTGCCGTCACCTAAATATGCGGGAGATTGAGAGTTTCCCTCTCGGACTTGACCAGATGTCTCAAGATACGAAACACAGCCTCGGTAAGTTGACTGATCTCCTAATGGAGAGCTTCAACCACCACAAACAACGCAAGGAAACTCGATACCAGACAACGGGAAAGGTCGTTTACGACGAGTTCAACCAAAAACCGTCAAAACCCATTATCGACGAAATCGACAGTGCATTGGCAAAACACTATGGCTTAACCGACGAGGAACTGGACTTCATCATCAACTACGACATCAAGTATCGCATGGGACTGGAAACCTCTTTTGAAGCAAATACCAATGGCCTCCTCAAGCTAGCGGCAAAGGTCTATGCAGGACTCTCCGATGCTGACTTGGACGACATGGAAGAAATTATTCATGATCGTTGCAATTTTTTCGGAGATAGAGCCTAATAATGGCCCTACAAAGCGTGGTATTGGACACGGATATTCTCACCGCAATTATGCGCCAACAACCCACGGTCATATCCAGAGCTCAAGCCTATCTCAAAGAGCACCACCAATTCCACTTTTCCATCATTACGCAGTATGAGATTCTGCGTGGTCTAAAAGCAAAGGGGGCGACTCAACAGATAGTAACTTTTGAGAATTTCTGTTCGCAGAATACCATCCTCTCTCTAAATGAAGAGATAATCTTAAAAGCCGCTGAAATATATGCAGATCTGCGGAAACGAGGAAAATTGATTGGGGATGCAGACATTTTGATTGCAGCTACAGCAATAGTGAACAAACTCGGGGTTGTCACCAACAATGAGAAACATTTTCAAAGAATCTCCGGGCTTCATGTAGAAAACTGGTTAATGGTTTGAAGATATCTGATGAAATCAGCAATACGATTTGTCTTGGCAGCCATTCTCCGCACTAGACACTATGAATCCTGAGAACCGAATTCTTTTAAGACCCGGTACTTCTGTCTATCCGGCAGTGTTGCGGCGTTGTTCCGATGCCGGGCGTCTGCTAACGGTCACAGCACAAGGTGCCCTCGGCATACTTGACGGCACCCGGATTGGCTTGTTCTGTTCTGTGCGCTGTCCGGGCGACGCAATCCTCAAAACCTACGACCTTGCGCGGATGCTGCGCGAAACCGATGTGACGATTGTCGGCGGTTTCCAGTCGCCGATGGAAAAGGAGTGCCTAGACCTGCTGTTACGTGGCTCGGCGTCCGTGGTGGTCTGTCCGGCGCGAGGGCTTGGCCGGATGCGGGTTCCGAAAAGCTGGAAGGAGCCGCTGGCTAAGGGGCGTTTGCTGATTCTGTCCTTTTTCGAGGACGACATTCGCCGGCCCACAGTCGATCTTGCAATCAAGCGCAATGCCCATATCGCCGCGCTCGCCGACCGCATCCTTATTGCCCACGCCGAAAAGGGCGGCAAAACCGAGGCATTGTGCAAGGAAGCACTCACCCACGGAAAATCAGTGTTTGCCATAGACTCCCCAGATAACGCGCATCTCGTAGAACTCGGCGTTCTGCCGGTCCATGTTGAAGACTTCACGCCTTTGGTTGCGGGGAAGTGAATGCGATACTTGGCGTAGTCCCAGCCTTAACGTATAGTATTTAGGAGGGAGCCATCTTGCCGATATTTGACATATTCTCGAAACGCCAGAAGAGACTTCGAGGGGAGATGCCTGACGTTTATGTTTATGACGACCTGCCTAAACCTCTCAGAGTACAGATTGTTCACATCTGGCAAGATACTCTTGGCACTAACCATTATAAATTTATAGTCGATATTCTATGTCGTGAATATGGTGTTTTTACTTTGGCTGAAGCTGATCTCTATGATAGAAATTATATAGAAGAATTTTTTAATTTTTTCCTTCAAGTAAACGATATTGAAAACGCTCTTGATGCAGTAGAGTTGTCATTTCGGGTCATAGACAAATATTCAAGCAACTGTAATGACGCAATCGAAGAACTAAATGACAGGTTCAAGGAGCATGGCGTTGGCTATCAATTCACGAACGGGCGGATTATCCGCATCGACTCTGAGTTCACTCACGATGAAATTGTCAAACCTGCGCTCAAGCTGCTCGACCAAAAGCACTATGCTGGAGCACAACAGGAATTCTTAAAAGCTCACGAACACTATCGAAAGGAGAACGCCAAAGAAGCTCTCAGTGAGTGTCTAAAAGCGTTCGAGAGTGTAATGAAAGCAATTTGTGACAAGAGAGGCTGGAGTTACAGTAATAATGCAACAGCAAAGCCCTTGATCCAAGCTTGTTTTGATAACGGGCTGATTCCATCGTTTTGGCAATCGCACTATTCGGCACTGAGAAATCTTTTGGAGAGTAGCATACCTACCGGACGCAATAAGTTGAGTGGTCACGGTCAAGGTACAAGCCCGGTATCCGTGCCAAATCACCTTGTCGCGTACATGTTGCACATGACGGCATCAGCTATTGTTTTTCTAGCTGATGCTGATGAAAAAGCTCCGTAATGCCAAGAATGTGTCATAAAAACGTGGTCGTCGCGGTTTTGGCCTTCAACGTGGTCGGCGATGGGATGCGCGACGCAGCCGATCCGTATGCTAGCCGGTAGCGGATGACCTCGCGCTGCTCGAAGCGCCCGGCTTTGGTAGCCGGCCGAAACCGAATGCTGTGGACGATTACAATGCCGCGGATATTCTCGTCCGCAAATCTGTTGGGCGTAAAATGCAAGACGTTTGAGAGGTGAAGCATGGACAAAATTGCGCCAACGTTGCCGGAAGGCCCTTATCGCCCGCGTGGAGGACTTTCTGCGCGCCATGGGCGGCATGTTTGCCTTTGTCGGAAGTCGGTTTCGGCTGGAGGTAGATGGCGATGAATACTTTATTGACCTGCTGTTGTTCCACCGCCGCCTGCCCAAGGAACTCAAGGGGCAGTTGCCGTCGCCGCGGGAAGTCTCGCGTTTGTTGGAAACCATGGAAGATGAATGACCGTTCACCCCCAGATGCTTTATGACCCCTCCCCTCCTCGACGTCCACAACCTGAGCGTGCGCATCACCCGCGACGAGGGCGTGGTGCGGCCGCTCAACAGCGTCAGCTTCCGCATCAACACCGGCCAAGCCGTGGGCATCGTCGGCGAAAGCGGCTGCGGCAAGACCATGACGTCCAACGCCCTGCTGCAGATTTTGCCAGCGGCGGCCGAGATTACCAGCGGGCACATCCGCTATCGCCGCAAGCTGGACGAGCGCGAAGTCGATCTCGCCGCGCTCGACGCGCACAGCGACGAGATGCACCAGATCAGGGGCGGCGACATTTCCATGATCTTTCAAGAACCAATGACCGCGTTCTCACCTGTTCACACCATTGGCAACCAAATCGCCGAGATGATCCAACTCCACGATTCGCTATCCTCAGAAGCAACGCGACAACGGGTCGTGGAACTGTTGCACTTAGTCGGCATCCCCGATCCGCAGGACCGCGCCGCCGACTATCCCTTCCAGCTTTCGGGCGGCATGCGCCAGCGGGCGATGATTGCCATGGCGCTGGCGAGCAACCCGCGGCTTTTGATTGCCGACGAGCCAACCACGGCGCTCGACGTGACCGTGCAGGCGCGGGTGCTCAAGCTGATCCAGCGGCTCCAGCGCGAGCTGGGACTGGCGCTCATGCTGATTACCCACGATCTGGGCGTGATCGCGCACACGGTCGAATACGTCTATGTGATGTACATGGGGCGAATCGTCGAAGAGGGGCCAGTAGCCGCAATTTTCGACAGCCCGGCACACCCTTATACCGCGGCCCTGTTGCAATCCATTCCCAGCCTGACGGGCAAACGCCGGCGCATTGAGCCGATTGAGGGCAGCGTCCCCAGCGCGTACGCCCTGCCCGAGGGATGCCCCTTCCACACCCGCTGCACGCAAAAGGTCGGCTCCATCTGCCAGCAGCAAATGCCCGCGTCAGCAGAAGTGGGGCCGCACCACCGCGCCCGTTGTTTCATTCACACCCAAGAAAGGGACTAGCCCGATGTCCAACGGGGCCGAAAACATCCTCCTGCAAGTGCGAGGGTTAAAAAAGCACTTTCCCGTGTACCGGGGGCTTTTACAGCGGCAGACGGGTTGGATAAAGGCCGTGGATGGCGTGAGCTTTGCGCTCGCCGAGGGCAAAATTTTGGGGCTGGTCGGCGAGAGCGGCTGCGGCAAGACCACCACCGGGCGGATGATTCTCCGCGCCCTGGAGCCGACCGCCGGGGAGATCCTCTTTCGGCAACAGAGTGGGCAGATCTTAGACATGGCCCAGATCGGCCGCGGCCAAGTCGGCCAAGCCCGTCGGCAGATGCAGATGATTTTCCAAGACCCGTATTCGTCCCTAAATCCGCGGATGCCGGTGCGCGACCTCATCGCCGAGCCGCTGAGAGCTTATGGCTGGTCGGCGCGCGACAGCCAAGAGCGCGTGGGCGAGCTGATGGAGCGGGTGGGGCTAGATCCCAGATATGCGCGCCGCTATCCGCACGCCTTCTCGGGCGGCCAGCGGCAGCGGATTGGCATTGCCCGCGCCTTGGCCTTAAGCCCGTCGCTCATCGTGGCCGACGAGCCGGTCTCCGCGCTCGACGTCAGCGTGCAAGCGCAAATTCTCAACTTGCTCCGCCAATTGCAGGCCGACCTCGACCTCACCTTGCTCTTTATTGCCCACGACCTGAGCGTGGTGCGCTATCTCTGCGACGAAGTGGCCGTCATGTACCAAGGCCGGATCGTGGAACAGGCCGCAACCGAAGCCCTCTTTACCCAACCGCAACATCCCTATACGGCCATGTTGCTAGAGGCCGCGCCCGCGCCCGACCCCCACGCCTCGTGGATGGAGGCCGACGAAGACGCCAGCGAGGCGGGCAAGCCGACGCCGGCCGGCGACCAAGGGTGCGCGTTCGCGCCGCGCTGCCGCTACCAAAGCGACCTGTGCAGCCAGCAGATGCCCACGCTGGAGGGTGAATCGCATCTGGCCGCCTGCCATCACAAAGACGAACTGGAACTGCAGGGCGTGTAGCGGCACGAATATAGTTGACCAAATAAGTAAACAAAACTATAATTACGCGAAGATCACCACCTTCACCTTTATGAAGGAGAACGTCTGCATGGTCCAGTTTGGGGATCACCTGCGGCAAACTCGCCTCGAAAGTGGATTGACCCAAGCCGATGTGGCGAACCGTCTTGGAGTTTCTAAAGGGTACATTTCTCGCCTCGAGAGCGGCAAGGCGCGACCCGCCGAAGCGACAGTCCGCCGTCTAGCCCAACTCTGTGCGACCAACCCCGATCCGCTCCTGATCCTAGCCGACTATCTACCGTGCGACCTGCGGGCGATCCTATCGCAGCACCCAATTGAGGCGTCGGCGGTTTTGCGCGGCATCTTTGGGCGTACCGATAGTCCGCAAAATGTGCCCCCCGCTGTCGCCGAGTCCCAAGTCCTCTACCAGCCTAGCGAATCCTCATATCAACTCGTCCAAGAGAATTGCTTCGCGTGGATGGAACACCGCCCCTCCAACAGCGTCCACGCCATCGTCACCGACCCGCCTTACGGTCTGAAGGAGTACACTGACAAAGAAAAAGACAAACTCCGACGCGGACGGGGCGGCGTCTGGCGCATCCCCCCAGCTTTGAACGGGGCCGTCCGCCAGCCCCTACCCCGGTTTACCGTCCTCAGCAACGGCGACAAGCAGCAGCTTACCACATTCTTTAAGCAATGGGGAGAGCGGGCATTGCGAGTGCTGGTGCCAGGAGGGCACGTCTTCATTGCCGCCAACCCCCTACTTTCGCATTTGGTCTATGCGGCTCTCATCGAAAGCGGCTTTGAGAAGCGCGGCGAGATCATCCGCCTAGTGCAGACGCTGCGGGGTGGTGACCGCCCCAAAAATGCACACGACGAATTTGCAGCCGTCACCGTTATGCCTCGCTCCGGTTGGGAGCCTTGGGGTCTATTTCGCAAGCCGTGCGAGGGGCGCGTACAGGACAACCTGCGCGTGTGGAAGACGGGCGGACTGAGGCGGATCAGTGCTGAGCGCCCTTTCGGCGACGTCATTCGCAGTGCGCCCACCCGGCCGGCAGAACGCGACATCGCACCGCATCCCTCGCTCAAGCCACAGAGCTTTATACGTCAGATCGTGCGTGCGGCCCTACCGCTAAGCGAGGGGATCGTGCTCGACCCGTTCATGGGCGGGGGTTCGACCATCGCTGCCGCGTGTGCAGTGGGCTATGAAAGTATTGGCATTGAAAGCGACCCCGCGTTTTTCGAGATCGCAAAAGCCGCAATTCCGCGACTGGCCACGTTGGAGGTCAACGGAGAAAGCAAGCCGACACCGAGAACCGGGGGGCAGCCAAGCCTGTTCGGCTGAAGACGCTTACGGCTCGGCTAGGATGGCGCGATGGCGCCCGACGCCGACGTCAGGCAGCCGGTAGAGGAAATTGTTCCGCAGCTTTTCGACGCCAGCCGCGGTTATGGACGCCGTGGGCGTCCGGCGCGAAGCGCCCGTGCGGCCTGAGAATGACCAATCCGCTTCGTCGAGCTTGGCGCAGAGAATTTCGAGAAATGTTAGCGGCGTAGGAGCCCCTTCTTCCTGCGCTCCAATCGCATAGCGAAACACCATTAACCAGCAGTCCTCCGGGTTGTGTCCCTGCCAACCGCCGCGCTGAATGGACGACTTAATTTCGATGCCTTCGTCCCCTTTTAACACCAAGTTCGATGCGTAATGGCCTTTAGGAATCAGGTCGGGATGCCCTCCCACCTTTGCATTGGCCTCCAGCGATCCAGCGGCGCGGGCGATATTTTTTACGAGGAACTCGGAGATCATGCCGGACAGCGAGTTGCCCAGCAGCAATTCCTCTAGTGGACGGAAGCCGCTGCTTTCGAGGAAGTCGTTCAATCCGTGAAAAAGTCGGTACGTCTCCGCCACTGCCCGTTCTATTTCTTCTGCTTTGAGTCCGTAGGGAAGGACAACGCGACGATTCACGTAGCGGGGTTAAGCGTTCCCGCATCGTCGTTTCTCGCCGTGCGATAGGGCGCAGGCTCGAATCCCGAATCCCGCGTCGCCATCCCCGCAATAAATTCTTCCGTCCACAGCGAGTCGCCCGGCGGCGGGAAGCCCAGCAGTTCGCGTTGGCGCGGGGTGGCTTCCGTCATGAAGCGATGCATCGCTGCGCCTTGGGCACCGCTTTTGTACGTGAACGTGCGACCGCCATCCCAAGGGCGGTCCTTGCGAGTGAAGCCCACCCACATGACCGGACGGTGTCCCGCTGGCGCAGTGAAATCGGAGGCGGCGTGGCGGGTGAAGACGCTGTAGAGACACACCGAGCCACTAGGGACGATCATGGGCACGGCTTCCTCGTCGGGGCAGCCATTGGGCACCATGCGGATCGGGGCCATGCCTTCCTCGACGTCGTCGAAGCAGTAGAAACAGACCAAGTTCACAAAGTCGTCTGGCTCGATGATCGGCCCTAGCGTGTTGTTGCCGTAGTCGAGGTGAAAATTGGTCCCGTATTGCTCGCCGGCGTATTTCATGCCTAGGTGGCCCTCGCAGAGACGTATCTCGCGCGTACCTAAGACGCGCTCGGCGGCGTCAATCAGATCGGGATGGACGGTGACGTGATTGAGGCCGGAGTGATCCCAAGGGAAAAGCACTTGCCGGGGAGTGTCGTTGCGACGGTCGTTCGCTAGGTATTGGTCGTAGGGCGGGGCGAAATGGGTAAAGAAGCCATCGAGCGCAGCTTGCTGCTCGTCTTTGGTAAGGAAGTTCTCGACGATCAGGAAGCCCTGTTCTTTGTACGTAGCGAGTTGGGCGTCGGTGATGTGCATGAGAATTTCTGCGTATTTAAGAAGCCGCTACTACTAGTCGGCGTAGATCTCGATGACGCTTTTGAGCAAGGCTAGTGCTCCTTCGCGCTCGCGCTGGAAGGCGTTGCGGCCGATGATGGAGCCAAAGCCGCCGCCATCGCGGATGCCGGTGATTTCCTCGATGATGTCCTCTTCGCCCTTGGCCGGGCCGCCAGAAAAGATCACCACGCGTCGCCCGTTGAACGCCGCTTGCACCACGTGGTTCACGCGCTCGGCCAAGGTGCTGGCCGGCACATCCGCATACGCCTTGCGGGCTTCGTCCTGCTCAATGTGGGCCGTAGGCGGTTTGACCTTGATGATATGGGCCCCTAGCTGGGCGGCGATTTGGGCGGCGTACGCGGTGACGTCGAGCCCGGTCTCCCCGTCCTTGCTCAAGTCCGTGCCGCGCGGATAGGACCAGACCACCACGACCAAACCGTGCCGCTTGGCCTCTTCGGCCAAGGCTTGCAGCTTTTCGTACATCTCTTGCCGCAGGGCCGAACCCGGATAGACCGTGTAGCCGATGCCAACGCAACCCAAGCGCAGGGCGGCGGCGATGGAGCCGGTGAGCGACTGAGTGGGGTCGGCGTCGGAGTGGAGATTTTCTCGGTTGTTGAGCTTGAGGATCAGCGGCAGATCGCCCGCATAGTCGCGCGCACCCGCTTCGAGGAACCCGAGCGGGGCGGCGTATGCAGTGAGGCCGGCGGCGATGGCCAACTCAAAGTGATAGCGCGGATCGTACGCGGGCGGGTTGGGGGCGAAGCTGCGCCCAGGGCCGTGCTCGACGCCCTGATCTACCGGCAGGATGACTAGCTTGCCCGTGCCGCCGAGCGCACCGTGATTGAGCAGGCGCGCCAAGTTGGTCAAGGTGCCGGGGTTGTCGCTGCCATACCAGCCTAGGATTTCGCGGATGCGCCCTTGCATTTTGTACCTTTCTCGCATTTGAAAAGTAGAATTGACAAAAGAAAAGCTCCTCAACCGCGCAAAGCGCGCTAGAGGAGCTTGACAAAATGGCGGGGACGACGAGACTCGAACTCGCGACCTTCGGCGTGACAGGCCGACGTTCTAACCAACTGAACTACGCCCCCGTTACTTGAATAAGGTAAAAGCCGGATCAAATACTGTCAATGGCCGAGGCTTTGGCCTGCGCGGCACTCTCTTTTTTTAACCGCTTGAGCGCGCCGCGCATGAGTTGGCGCTTGAGAGGGCTGAGGTAGTCGATGAAGAGCTTGCCGTCGAGATGATCGATTTCGTGCTGGAGGGCGCGAGCGTAAAAGCCTTCGCCCGCGGTTTTGAAAGGCTGGCCGTCGAGGCCAATGGCCTCGACTTCGACCCAAGCATAGCGCTTGACATCGCTGTACAGGTCGGGAAAACTCAGACAACCCTCCTCACCGATCTGCTCGCCTTCGCGGCCTGTGATCTTGGGGTTGATTAAGGCCACGGGCCGGCAGTTCGGTTGATGGGCGGTCACATCGACGACGCAGACCCGCTTGAGGACGCCGATCTGCGGGGCGGCAAGCCCGACCCCGGTCGCGGCGTGCATGGAGTCGAAGAGGTCGGCGACGAGTGCGCGGATGGCGTCCTCCACCACTGCGACCGGAGCACACGGCTGGCGGAGGCACTGCGCTCCAAACAGCGCAATTTCGCGTTTCATCTGTCCAAAGGGTCTAATTCGAGGGCAATATAGCGCAGGCCCAAGTCGGAGAGCGCGGCCACGAGGGCCGAGCGCAGCGGGGCCGCAGCGAGGCGGGCGATGGCTGCGGCCGGTAGGCTCAAAACGAGCATTTGGCCGCGCTGCTCGTATGCGGCCGGCAGGAGCGAATGCGCTGCGAGCAGCGGATTGACCCGCGCAAAGAGCGGCTCATCGGCACCCGAGTCGGCGATGGTGAGTAGGGCCTCGTTCATGCTGCCGGAGCGGAAGCCGCACAGGTCGGCGGTGGGTTGCAAATAGCCAATTTCCCACAAGTGCTCCACCAAAGACCGACGCGCACCCGGGTCGCCCAGCAGGCGCGTCAAGTCTTCGGCGGGCAACTCAATGCGCGACAGCGTCTCGTGGTGGCGGGCGCGAACTTGGGCAAAGCCACAGACCTCGCGCAGATAGCGTTCAGCGCGGTCTATTTGGCGCAGGCCCTCGGCGGTGACCGGCGTACCGTAGGGAAAGCGCGACGAGAGGCAGGCCATGGCCGGACGGTCCCACACCGCCAGCCCCCAGCGCTTCGCCAAGGTGCGCACGTCGTCCTTGGTCAGGCCCGCCTCGGCTAAGGGCGCGTGTACGCCGCGCTCGTGGGCGGCCGCAGCCCCGGGGCGGAAATCGCCGATGTCGTCGGCGTTTTGGCCGTAGAGGATGTGGTCGATATTGAGGCTACGCGCTAGCTGCTCCATCTGGACGAAGAGCTCCTGCTTGCAATAGTAGCAGCGGTTGGGCGCGTTTTTGGCGTAGTCGGGGTTGTCCAGCTCGCGGGTCTTGACCACCTCGTGGCGGATGCCAAACTCGCGGGTGATCTCGGCGGCCTTCTCCAGTTCGCCGGTGGCGTAGCTCTCAGAGTCCGCGGTGACGCAGATGGCCCCCGCGCCCAGGACCCGCTGGGCCGCCACCGCCAGCGTCGCACTATCGACCCCCCCCGAATAGCCGACCAGCGCCTGTTCCATAGGGCGCAGAATTTCTTCGAGGTGAGCTAGTTTTTCGTCTAGGGGAAGCATGGCGGTCAGAAGGGGGATTTTTCCGCGGACGCGGCGCAGGGCATGATCGCAGCGTCAACCATGCCGTGCAGGATCTTCTTGTCGGCCGGGAACACTAGGGCTTGGATGCCGCACAGGCGCGGCACATCGCCGATGACGTAGTAATAAGGACGCAGCATCACCCGGCCCCGCATGGGCACGACCTCGTCGCGGTAAAAGTCGTAGTAGCGCACGGTGCGGCGGGCGGCCTTGTGGAATTCCTGCAAGATGTAGGGCTGGTGCTCAAAGCGGTCGAGCGCCTCTTGCACGCGCTCGGCCCACTCGGCTTCGGGCAGATCGTGGCCGATGGACACGCCCTTGCTCTCATAAGCGATACTGGAAAAACCCGAGGGCTTGAGCACGAGTTCGCGCTGCTTCTTGGTTAGCCGCTTCAACTGCTGCCAGTCGCTGACGGGCTGGCCGCCAATGTCGAGGCCGGGAATGATGGCGTGGGGCGGCAGCGGCCGCGCATCGACAATCCAAGAGCGCGGGATCAGGCTGCCCAAGGCGGCAAAAGGCTCCTTGCCCAAGGCGCGGTGCCAATAGGATTTGAGCGCGGGGTGGTGGTAGAAGGCCAGCCAGAGCTTTTCTTCGAGATAGGCCTTTGGCGGCGGGGTCAGGCACAGGGCGTTCTTCTTGGTGAAATAGGCAAAAAGCTCGGCCTTGGGGATGTTTTTGAGGTCGAACAACTCGAAGAAGCGATAGGCCGCGTCAATGCGCCAAGGGGCCAGCTCGTCAGCATCTTGAAGGAAGAGACCATTTTCGTCAAAGCGGGCCTCGCGCGGGTGGGCACTGCGGGCCGGTTTGCCGGCCGCCTGCAACCGCTCGACCAGCCATTCCATTTCTCGGCGATAGGCCTCGGACTCGTCCGAGACGAAGAGGGCGAAATGCGGCTCGGCTACCTTGGCGGCAGCGGCAATGGCTTCGTAGAATGGATCGATCAGACCTCGGGCACCGCCGATGATGTCGTAGCCGAGGTCGGCATAGACCTCCGAGACTTGGGCGGTGAAGCCCATGCCGCCGGGGATGGCGTCTAGCTCGACCAGTTTGAAGCCGTCCTCGGTGAGCAGGAGGTCCGGGCGGATGACTAAGGGCAACTGGGACTTGATGCGATTCCAGAGGCCCATTTCGCGCACGGCACTCGGTTTGCCCAAGTCCAAGTACTCGTGGATCCAAGGCGGCTCAATGCCTTTGACGCTTTGGTGGTAGAGCTGGTTGGAGGCCCTGTAAAACTGATGTAGGACGCCGCCGAGCTGGTCTAGGTAGCGGTGTTGCGCCGGCGAGAGCCAGAACGGCTCCGGGGCAATGCGCCAAGGCAGATTACTGTCCGGGTGTAGATGGGTGCGGTCGCCTTCAAAAAGGCCGCCAGCGGGACAATGGGCGTTGATGTGGAGGCAGAGCGCTTTGAGGTCGGATGCAGTGCTCGGGAGGGACATCGAATAGGCTCTCTAAGATGGATGTACACCAATGTAGGACAAATGGTCCGCTAGGTCAACGACGGGCCGGTTGGCCTTTGGCAAGACCAAGCCCGCGCCGCATATTTACTCGGGCGACGAAGGAGCGCGATATGGAGCTGATAGGTAGGCGTTGCCTAGTGACCGGCGGGGGACGCGGCATTGGCCGGGCCATTGCCTTGGCCTTGGCGCGGGAAGGAGCGGACGTGGCGATTTTGGCCCGCACCGGATCAGAGCTGGACGAGACGGCCGCGCTTTTGGCCGACCAAGGCCAAGCAGCGTTGAAATTGCGGGCGGATGTGGGGCGGCGCGAGGAGGTAGATGCGGCCATTGAGCGCGTGTTCGCAGCTTGGGATGGGGTTGATGTGCTGGTCAACAACGCCGGGATTCAGGGGCCTATAGGGCGGGTGGAAGAGGTCGATCCAGAGGCTTGGATGCAGGTGGTGCAGGTCAACCTCGGCGGCTGTTTCTACTGCACTCGCAAGGTCTTGCCGGTCATGGTCGCCCAGCGCTACGGCAAGATCATCAATCTCTCGGGCGGCGGCGCGGTGGGGCCGCGGCCCTTCTTTAGCGCGTATAGCACCTCCAAGGCCGGAATCGTGCGCTTTAGCGAAAACTTGGCCGGAGAAGTGGCCGAGCACGGCATTGACGTCAACGCCATTGCCCCCGGAGCGGTCAACACGCGGATGCTCGAGCAGCGGCTAGCAGCCGGCACGACTGTGAGCGCAGCAGAACGGGAGCAGGATCTGCGCCGGCTGCGCGAGGGCGACGCTACGGGCGAGCGAGCGGCCGCACTGGCGGTCTATCTGGCCTCGGCGCGCTCAGACGGGCTGACGGGGCGGTTGCTGTCAGCGATTTGGGATCCGTGGGAAGCCCTCGATGTCGAGGCGATCATGGCCACGGAGGCCTTTGCGGTGCGGCGCGTGCAACAGCAGGAGGGCTGAGTGTACAAGGTGGGGATCGTCGGAGCGGGTCGCATGGGGCGGCGGCGAGCGGTCACGGCCCAGGCCCATCCCTCGTCCGCGGTGGTCCTGATCTACGACGAGCGTGCCGCCGCGGCCGCCGAACTAGCCGCCGAATGCGGGGTCCCGGTGGCGGCTTCGTGGGAGGAGCTAGTCGCGGCCGATCTCGATATCGCGGTGGTCGCGACGACGCACGACGCATTGACCCCCATCAGCACTGCCGCCCTCTTAGCTGGCAAACACGTCCTGTGCGAAAAACCGCTAGGGCGCAACCCCCAAGAAGCCCGACGGGCCGTTGCAGCGGCCGAGCGGAGCGGGCGCGTACTCAAGGTCGGGTACAACCACCGCTATCATCCCGCCGTCCAAAAGCTGCACGAGGTTTGCACGGCGGGCGAGATCGGCCCGTTGCTGAGCATCCGGGCGCGCTATGGCCACGGCGGGCGACCCGGCTACGACCGCGAGTGGCGAACAAGCCTGGAGAAGGCGGGCGGCGGCGAGCTTTTGGACCAAGGGGCGCATCTAATTGACTTAGCCAAGTGGCTCTTGGGGGACTTTGCCGAAGTCACAGGCTATGCCGAGACCCATTTCTGGGACTCGCCCGTGGAGGACAACGCCTTTGGACTCTTTCGCACGGCCACCGGGCAGATCGCCTCGCTGCACGCGAGTTGGACGCAGTGGAAAAACCTCTTCAGCTTTGAGGTTTTCGGGCGCGACGGCTATGTCTGCGCCGAGGGTTTGGGGGGGGCTTACGGGCCGGAACGCGCCGTCGTGGGGCGGCGCAATCCCCAAGGTGGTGCGCCGGACATCAAGCGCTTTGACTACCCGGACGAAGATCGCTCGTGGGAGCTGGAGTGGGCCGATTTTTTGCGCGGTGTAGCCGGCGCAGGCACCCCCCAAGCCCTTGGGCGGGAGGCTTTGGGGACGATTGAGTGGATTTACCGGCTCTACCGGGCTGCGGCCGAGGGGCGATCCGTGCGGCGGGAAGAATCTCTAACTATGTAAAAAAAAAAGAGTTAAGGATGGTATGGCCGCCGCGCCACTAGGTGCGGCGATTATTTTTTTGCCGCACACGTTATTTTTTTGAAAATTTTGCGCGAAAATTTCTTACCATATAGATAGCTAGACGGCAAACACTACTTTTTTGTTGCGATAGAAAGGATGGAATGCTTTTAGGCGAAGTGCAGCACCCTAAACCCTTTATTTACCGCATCTCAGAGACCCTTAACCCCGCAGGAAGTGCTATGAGAACAGATCAAGATATCGCCCAAGTGGAACGCATTGCGATGGCTTATCGACGCCTTGCTAATGCTATGATTCTCAGTACTTTACGCGAAATATCCAAGATGGATGAGGTAGTGGCAACGCCAGATGACACCCCGGAGATGGCCTTTGTCGAAAGCTCTAGAATCGATCCTTGGTGCGAGCTGGCCGGCCTCGAACCCGAAATTGTGCGCAAGGCCGCCAAACGGCTGATTGAGGAACGACCTTTTTAGCCACACGACAGCACAAACAAATAAAAAAGCTCCGGGACCAATCCTTCCGGAGCTTTTTTGCGTTTAGAAGCCCGAAGGCCAAGCATTCAGGGCCGGTTGCGAGGGGTTTTAATAGCCAGCGCGGCGCGTGGCGCGCGCTGCGTGGTCGAGGAGGCCGTGTACCACCTTTTCGGCGTCGCGGTGGCGCAGATCCTCAAAGCGCAAGGCCCAGACGTGGTCCCGGTACGCCATGTTGCGCAGTTCGATGAGGACCTTGACGTCAGCGGGGTTGTTGCGCAAGACCCCTAGCCCCTGCCCGCGGACGCGGGCACCAGCCCCCAATGCCGGAAGCAGGGAGCGGGCAAATTGGCGCGAGACGCGATCTGTGCGCCCACTCTTGCTGCTTTTGTAGTACAGAACCAGCGGTGCTTCTGGGGCCTTGGGCTCAATATCGGCGTGAAAGGAGAGAAAGATGCGCCGGCCCCGCGGCGCTTTGGCAAGGGCCTGACGGGCAATGCGTACGCGGGTCGAAAGATTGCTGCCGCGCGGCCAGTGGTTGTAAGCGGCCAAGTTGTACACTTCGTTCTTTTCATTGACAAAAGTCTGGGTCGCCGGCTCGTTTTGGCGGATTAGGTGGTTGGGGCTGAGTAGGGTCATGGTGGCGTGACCCCCGTGCAAGCGCACCAAGACATAGACCCGCAGCGCAATGTCAAAGACGTACTCGTCTTCAACCACATAGAGCCTTTTGCCGTTGCCGTCCCGGGTGAGAACCACCGCGCCCGGGTCCAGCCCGCCGTGCCCCGGGTCGAGGACGATGTGCCAGCCTTCCAACCGGGAACTCAAACGCCCCATGCGCCCGACCTTGCTCTCGAATTCCCGCCACAGGCGCATTGCTTGGCGATAGGTCTTGCTCGGCGGGCTTGGATGGTCCTCGTAATAGGTCTTGCTCGGCTGGCGCTTATTGCGGGGCCGAGAGAAGTAGTAAGGGCCGTTGCCGGATGCGATTTTCGGGGTGTCTGCGCGGTGGATCTGCAGGTCGTCCCAATCAATCTCAGACAATTCCACCCAGCGCATCGGGCGCACCTTGAGCCGGTCGCCCGGATGGATGACGGCGTTTCTCTTTAATTTGTTGATGCGGGTGATTTCAGCCACGCTCATCTGGTGCAGTCGGGCGATCTGCGCGAGGTAATCGCCCCGTTGCACCACGTACGTGGCCAGCCGCGGACCGCTCGTGGGCGCGGCATTTGGTTCGAGCTTCCGGTCTGGGTAGAGCTTGAGTTCCTGGCCTGGGTAAATGCGGTTTGACCGGAGGCCGTTGAGTATCTTGAGGCGATAGACGCTGATGCCGTACGCGCGGGCAATTTCCCACAGTGCATCCCCGCGTTCCACGATGTGTACCGTGCTCTCCGCGTCTTTGAGGCGGAGCTTCTGCCCGATGAGGATCCGGTCGCCGACAAGGGCGTTGAGGCGCTGCAACTGGCTGACCGAGGCTCGGTAGCGCCGGGCGATCTCGGTCAGGGTTTCACCCTCTTGCACCACGTGGACGGCTTCATCTAACCGCGAAGCGCGCAGGCGGAGCTTTTGTCCAGGTCGAATAAGGTCGCTTTTGAGCTGGTTGAGTTGGCGCAGAAAACTCAAGCCCACGTCAAATCGCAGGGCGATTTTCGAGAGGGTGTCGCCCGGGCGAACCGTGTATTCGCGCTGCTCTTCGTCGTGGTCATCGGTCGAGGCACTCCGAACGGGCGCGGCCGGTTGCAAGCGGAGCTTTTGTCCGACGTGGATGACGTCCCCATTGAGGCGGTTGATCGCCTTGAGCCTATAGACCGGGACGGAGAACTGCCGAGCGATTTTCGAGAGGGTGTCGCCGCGCCGGACGCGATACCAATCGCCGCTTTGCACTGGAAGACCAACTTTTAGGCTCTGGCCAGCGCGTATCCTACTGCTGCGGAGCTTGTTCCAGCGCTTGATTTGCCTCTGCGAGACTCGGTAACGCGCGGCAATCTCAGAGAGAGTATCCCCTCGTTTGACCACATAGACGATTGGACTCTTGCGCTCGGCGGCGTCAATTGCAAAAGCACACAAAAGCAACGCCACCAGGATATAGACCGGGCGCGACATAGACTGGGTATGGGAATTGGACAACAGGGGAAGGGGTGTTGCAAGTATAACGCTATTGTGGTCATAGCGCAAAGCCTACTTGCTGGCGACAGAGGGGCAACCTATACTTCGCCTCCATGAATGAAGCTAGGCTGCCCTCGGTAGATCAGATGCTCAAGCAGGTCGCCGATCTCTTGCAAGAATACGACCGCGCCTATGTCGTTGAGCAGGTGCGCCGCTGCATTGCGGCCGTGCGGTGCCAAGTGCGGGCGGGCACTGTGGCCGAGGAGCGGGCGGCCTTGGATTTACGGGTCGAGCGGGCCGTGCGCCGCTGCATTGAGCGGGAGTCCGCGCCCCGACTGCACCGCGTCGCCAACGCCACCGGCGTGGTGCTGCACACCGGATTGGGCCGTGCGCCGCTGCCCCGAGCGGCCCAAGAGGCCGTCGCACGGGTGGCCACCGGATATTGCAACCTCGAATTCGAACTGGAGTCGGGCAAACGCGGCGAGCGCGTCGCGCACGTCGAAGCCCTTATATGCTCGTTGACCACCGCGGAAGCTGCCGCCTTGGTCAACAACAACGCCGCGGCCGTGCTCCTGTTGCTCGACACCTTGGCGCGGGGGCGGGAAGTGGTGGTCTCGCGGGGGCAACAGGTCGAGATCGGCGGCTCATTCCGCCTGCCCGACATCATAGCGGCCAGCGGAGCCAAACTGCGCGAAATCGGCACGACGAACCGCACGCACTTGCGCGACTACGAGTGCGCCATCGGGCCGGAAATTGGTGCCATTTTAGTGGTCCATCCGAGCAACTACAGAGTGCAGGGCTTCACTGCCGAGGTTGACCTAAAGGACTTGGCCGCCCTGAGTCAGCGCGCCGGGGTGCCCTTGGTCCACGACTTGGGGAGCGGTGCTTTGGTTGATCTAGAGCAGTGGGGGCTGCCACCCGAGCCCGTAGTAGCCTCCAGTCTCAAGGCCGGCGCAGCTATAGTCAGCTTTAGCGGCGACAAGGTGCTGGGCGGGCCGCAAGCCGGTATCATCGCTGGCCAGCGTCCCTATGTGGAGCAAGTGCGCCAAAATCCCCTGATGCGCGCCCTGCGCTGCGACAAGCTGATCTACGCCGCACTCGAAGCGGTGTTGTCGCTCTATCGCCTGCCACCGGACAAGCTAACGCAGGCCCTGCCGGCGCTGGCGATGCTACGGGCGACCGTCGAGACGCTGGAGGAGCGCGCTCAGAGGCTGCTGTCCCTCTTGCCCGAGGCGGTCTGCCGCGCCTTCCGCCTCAAAGTGGTCGAATCGCTGGCCCAAGCCGGCAGCGGATCCCTGCCCCTAGCCGAGATCCCCAGCCGGGCCGTGGCCCTCCAGCCGGACGCGGTCCGAGTCGAGCAGCTAGGTCGCCAGCTCAGGCGGCAGGGCATAGTCGGTCGCATCGTCCGCGAGCGACTCCTGCTCGACATGCGCACCGTGCGCGACGACGAGATAGAATGGATCGCCCAAGCATTGATCCACGTCGCGGCGCAGTAAGAGCCGCGCTATTGCTAGCCGTTTGGCTGCTCAGCGGCTGCGGCGGCCAAGCACCCACCGCACCGCCTGCGCCCCCCGAACCCGCCGGTCGGGCCGGGACGGTTTCAGTCGCCAACCACACAGCCTACGATCTCGAAGTGGCGTACCTCAACGAGACCGATGCGGACGCGCCGCAGATTGTGCGCACCCGCGTACCAACCGGCCAGTACGCGGAAGTCTCGAGCGGGGTGCTGCCAGCCAGCCTAGAAGTAGAGTTCGACTTGGTACTCGTACCGCGCACGGCAGACGGGATTCGGGTGCGGCGAAAAATCCAAGTCGCGATTGACGGCGATTGGGTCTTGAATGTGCGCTTGGCGGACGAATCCGACCCCTTCAGCCTAGAGATCACCGGCGCGTCCCCATAGGCTCAAAGAGAGCGCAATATTTTCGCTTGCTTTATCGCGGGGCGGGTTTTACGTTTGAGAACCCCGCGATAAATTTTCAGCATTTTCCCCTTACTTTTTCGTCTCTCGCATAGCGCAAGAGCCGTTTCCGTTTCTGCTAAATTGGCTAGCTGTGCCAGCCGCGCACTTTGGCACAGCTAAGAGGTCGAAAACCTATGGTATTGGACATCCGCGGCTTGCGCGAAGAAGCTGCGCCGGTCGCCGAAACATCGCTAGACCAATTGCTCCAAGGCGAACAGGCCCAACTGCATCGACTAGTGCTCAGCACGGACGATTTGGAGCAGCTCTTGACCATCGCCGAGGACTCGGACGACAGCCGACGGCTAGCGGCCATCGCCATCTTGAGCCATCACCGCTCTTGGCTGTCTTCGCTCGGCATGCTGCGCCGGATTGTGCGGTTGGCGCACAGTGAGCACGCCCCCCGCCCAGCCGCAGCCTTGGTGCAAGCGTTGCGCCAGTGCGACGAGGTCGCCCAATTCTTAACCAGCACAGAGCGTGCGGTCGCCCGCGTGGCTGCACAGGGCGTGCCGATCAGCCGCCAGACCCTCGCGCCGATCACCGCAGCGCTAGCTGCGGGCCTCCCAGCCGACATCGCGGCCGTACTGCTCGACAAAATCTGCCGCACCCATCCCTCTATGGTGCCCTATGCAGTTGATTGCCTCCTCAAGTGCGACCCCAACGAGAGCCTCTGGCGCACATTTTTGGCGCACTTGCCGCAGCTACCGCTCTTCTCCCTCTTCGTCGAGGCCGGGCTACCTCAAACCATGGCTGCGACCGCACAAACCCGCGGCTGGCAACAAGCGGCACGGATAGCCACTGAGGTCCTCCAAGAGGCTCCATCGGCCAAGCTGCTGCGCCACTTGCTTAGCAAGTGTGGCGAAGACGCGGCCTTCGCCCGGAACCACGCCCGCTTTTTACAAGGAATCGCCCAGCGAGCCGACACGTCGTTGGACGCCGATTTAATCGGCCACTTCGAGCGGCTCACCTCTGGTGCCTCCGAGGACAAGGTGGCCCGTCTAGCCCCGCTATTAGTCGGGTTGAGTGGACGGCTCGACGGCCAAGCAGGGCAGCAGGCGGCAGCCCTCCTAGAAAATTGGAAATCCCGCTCGGCCTCGCTCAAGCTCAAGATCTATCATCTAGAGCAAGGCATCCGCTGAGCATTTGTTCCAATGCGAGTCTCCCCGAGGGCCGTTCGTCGACGGGCGAACGGCCTTTTTATTTGTGTGCGCGCCACAGTAGCACCAAGGCCAAGACGGCAAACAGCAAGTTGGCTATCCACGCACCTAGCCAAGGCGCGAGCAACTGATTCCAACCGAGAGCTTGGCCGGCCTTGACGCAACTGTAATAAGCAAAGCAGAGCAGGACCCCCAAGCCGAAGCGGTTGGCCAAGCCAGCGCGGCGGGCGTTGGCACCGAGGGTCGCGCCGAGGGCGATGATGATGAAGCTAGTCAGGGGAAAGGATATTTTCAGGTGCAAATCGACTCGCTGACGCGTGGCGTCCTCCCCGTTGAGGGTGGCGCGGGCGATGTAGTCGGCCAGCTCGGCGTAGTTCATTTCCTTGGGGTCCTTCTGCTGGCGGGCAAAGTCGCTGGGGAGCAACGACAAGCTCGGCAGGGATAGGGTATCGAAGGAAGAAGTCGCCACGGCTTCGCCCGCGGCAAAGCGAAAGCGGCGGCCTTCGAGGAGAACCCAAGTACCCTCTCGCCATTCCATGCGCCGGGCCACCGCGCGCTCCAACGGAGTGTAGCCGCGCAGCCGCTCCCAAGATACCTCGTTGGCGCGTTGCCGCCCCGCATCGTAGCTGCGGGCGTACACGAACTGGTTGCCCGCGTCTTGGAGCAGGACTTGGCGGCGGGAGCCATCGCTGCGGTGATAGGACTTAATCTCGTCGCTGATTTGGTTGTACTGATAGGTGGCGGCCGGGACCACCCAGTCGGTAAAGAAAAAAGCCGCGACCGACACGGCGAGGGCGCACGCCAAGATCGGGGCCAGCAGGCGATACAGGCTAATGCCGGTGGCCTTCATCGCGGTGATTTCGTTTTGGCGCGCCAAGCTGGTCAGGGCAAAAAGTGCGCCGAGCAGCGCGGCAATGGGCAGGGTCAGGATGAGCCAATACGGCACCCGATAGACATAGTAGAGCAAGATCTGCTTGGGGCGAGCCTCAAAGTCGATAAAGGTGTCGATGTTTTCGGTGAGGTCAATGATCACCGCAATGAGCAACAGGCTCACCACGGCAATCCCCAAACACAACAGGAAGCGGCGCGTCAGATAGAGATCGAGGGTGCGCATCTCAGGTTGACTTATTTACTGACGTTACGCAGTTAGTGGCTAGTGGTTCGTGATTCGTTATGGTCGGTACGCTGGCGGAAGCCGGAGTCTAGCCCCGACCCGGTGGAGGTCACGCCTAAAGGCGCGGTGAAGCCGGTGTGCGCCGGAAGGACGATTCGGAGGCTGCCGCACCCCGGGACGGGAAGGCGAGAGAGCGGTGAGCCAAAGTGCGTAACCTCAGTTCCTAATGCCTACCTGAGGTTACGCGGCGGGCCTACTCGTCGGCGTCTAACAGGCGTCTGAAGGCTTCGAGAGTGGGCATCTGGATAGCCGCCCGATGCAACTGCTTGAGACGCTGCAAATCCTCAATGCCCTGTATGCGAGCGGCCAACGGTTCCGCCGCGCCGAGTGCAAAGCGAATCTCCAGCACGTCGAGCAGCGCTTCAAGAGCGCGTTCTCGGCCCCCTTGCTCGATGCCTTGTTCAATGCCTTGCTCAATGCCTTGCTCAATGCCTTGCTCAATGCCTTGCTCGATGCCTTGCTGGGTCAGGTATTGGGCAACGGGTGATTCGCGGATCATATCCATTAGACCCTCCTTGAAGAAAATGGCAGAAACGATTTCTTGGGCATACACCAACCCGCTCAGCAGCGACATGCCAGCGAGACAATCGGCTTTCGTCGCCCGATCCAGCGGCTGCGCCTGCACCGCGCGCACACACGTCTCCAGCCAAGCCGCTGGCTGACCCGTCGGCCGCATCAACGGTACAAACGGCAGCAGTCCCACAGGCCCCGACTTGAGGAGCCGCTGGCCGTCCAACTCGCTCAGCCGGATCACTTGGTACTCTATCAAGATGCGATGGCCGGGACGATCCTGGAGATAATAGCCCGGATCGCCCCGGCCAGTCCCCGGCCGCAGGTAGATGACGCTGGAAACCACCGGCCAGCCGTAGTGCTCAACGGTGCGTCCGATATAGCCGACCATCCGCCGTACCATCGGCAGATGCGTACTATCGGTGGTTTGAAACTCGGTGTGGACGAGCACCTCTTCGCCGCCCAACCGCACCCGCAGCAAGCTGTCGGTCTGCCGCGCCTCAACGGTCAGTTGCTCCGGGTTCAGCACTTCGACGACTTCGACGTCGTCGCGCCCGAGGGCAAAGCGGGCGAAATCGTCGGGGTAGTGCTGCATCAAGTACTTGGAAACAATATCAAAGTCGGCCATATCCAACGTTCCACGATACGCCCCGGGATGTCAAGGCAGTGTGATAGAAATACACGCCCCCCGAAGGGCGGCTACGCACACCCCTAAACGGGGGCGTGGAACCTAAAAGGCTACCCCCCAAAAGAATCCCCATACCCCCTTTGACCCCCGCCAAGGGTTAAAGGGTAAAAGGACTAAAGGGTTAACGAATCCTTAAAAGGCGCACGCCAATGAAGTCGCCGCGGGCGCCGGGCGAGAGGTTGATGCAAATCGCCGACCGCACGCCCTGGGCGGCATTGAAGAAGGCGCCGCCCCGGATGACGCGAAAAGAGCCGGTGCGAGACCCCAGGGGGTCCACCCGAGGGGAGCTATCATAATAGTCCCCATCATACCAGTCCTGCACCCACTCCCACACATTCCCGTGCATATCATACAACCCCCAAGGATTGGCTCGCTTCAGACCCACCGCATGACCATATTCCTCACCCACAGACCACGCATTATCACGATACCACGCATAATCCGTCAATTGACTCTCATCATCCCCAAACGACCAACGAGTTGAAGTCCCCGCTCGACACGCATACTCCCACTCCGCTTCCGTCGGCAAGCGATACAACGAATCCCCCGCCGCGTCGTTCAAGCGACCAATAAATTCATGTACATCATACCAAGAAATCCACACCGCCGGATGAGACAAATCCTCCCGAACAAAGTCTAAACCAGACCAAGGCGTCGTCCCCATCACCGACTCCCACTCACCCTGAGTAACCTCATACCTACCCATATAAAACCCCTTACTAATCTCCACCTCATGAACCGGCCCTTCATTCGAATGACGACCCGGCTCCGAGGAAGGCGAACCCATCTGAAACACCCCCGGAGCAAGCCACACAAAATCCATTGACGCACCCCCCGGAAGCGAAAACGTCTGCGACCAACCCGCCACGCCAGCACTCACCACCTCCACCTCCACCTGCCTGTCAAACCCGTTCGCCTCGTCAAACACCGTTAGGGTCACTCGCCCCGAATCCCCGACCGCCAGCACCCGGGCCACCCCCACCTCCACCGAATCGGACTCAACCGAGACGATATCGCTCGCACTCAACTCCCACCGATACCGAGGAGACGCCGTACCAAAGAACGTCACTGCCTCCAACCGCGCTGTATCGCCCGAGAGGAGTCGCAACGCTTCGATCCCCTCGAGATGACCCCGCGTAAAGTTGACGGTTACGCCCGGACGCACCGAAACGAAATCGCCGCTGTTGAAGTTCCCGCGGACCGTGGAACGGCGCTGGTTGCCCTTCAGACTCAACTCCAGCGTATGCCGCTTATTGCCTCGCTTAGGACTCAGGTAATTCAGCCAATAATAGCTGTTCGCAAGTAAGTCCAGTTCGGCCTGAATAATGTCGCCAAATTGACTCGCCAACTGCTCGGCCAACTCGCTCACATCGGCGATGTGGAAAAAACCCGCGTTGCCAAGCTCTTCCAAGACATCCGGCTCAATCTCATTCCCCAAGCCAATCGTGTAGAGCTTCCGGTCCCCCCGCGCCGAAAGAGCCGACGACAAAGTCGCAGCCCCCTGCGTGTCGCTCCCGTCCGTCAGCAGAACCATAAACCCCTGCTCGAATTCGGTCGTCGTATAAACGTCCCGCCACCGACCACTCCCTTCGATGACACTACCGTAGAGATTCGTCGTCGCAAACCCCAAACGAATCGACTCAATCGCCGCAACCAAGACATTGCCATCGGCAGTAAAATCCTGCAAAAGCACCGGCTCGTCTGAAAATTCATACACGGCGATCTCTTGGCCGGGAATTTTGTTGCGCACCAACGTAATGGCCGCCGTTTTAATCTGCTCCAAGTACGGCCCGATGCTCACGCTGGTATCCAGCATCAAAACCGTCTTCAACTCAAAGCTATACGAACCCTCCCGCTTGCGGAGATACATCGCCGACTCCGTAGGAGACACCACTTGATCGTTCTCCCGCACCTCAAAGTCATCCACCGTCAGAAAGGGCACCCCTCGACCCTCCTCGTCGAGCACTTGGAACAGAATGTTGACAAAACTGGGAAACCCCGTCTCAATCTGACGCCTGATCAATTCAAACCGAAATTCCACCACTCGCAGCGTGATCGTCTCCCCATCCGTCCCCCCTTGCCCATCTTCTACCGTGAACGCCACCTCGTGCGAGGTCGCCTCCGTCCCCGTCGGCGTCCAGCGAAACGTCGACCCCGACAGGGACGAACCCGCCGGGTGCCCGCTCACCCCGTAGGTCAGGGCATCCCCATCCGGATCGGAAGCGACCAACTCGAAGACCAGCGTCCCCCCCGGAGGGATGCTCTGGTCGCCGATGGGCCTCAATACCGGTGCCTGATTGACCTGAGCCGCCACCGGCTGTCCAAGCCCCGCCGGCAGTGCCGGATCGCTTGGATTCACGCTATATAGGGCGAGGAGAAAGGCGTCGGCTGCGTCCACTTGGCCGTCGCCATTCACATCGCCCAGCGATATATCCCCCGGGACCGCAACCGACGAATCACCGCTGTACAGCACCACCAGCAGCACGTCGTAAACATCAACCTGGTCATCGTCATTCACATCGCCTAAAATCCCCCCAGTGGTCGCCTTCCCAACCCGCGCCGTGCTCGCCGCCTCAACCACCACCTCAACCGGCCCAGCCCCCACGCGAAAATCTGCATCTACATAGGCAACCACCCCCGGCCCCGAAACCGTCAACCCATATACCGGGCTATCCGCTGCCAGCTCCACTGCCGACGGTCCCGCCGCCGCAACCCCCGCCTGCCCATCCACCAGCACCATCCGACCCGTCGCCGTCGCCGCTCCCGCCGTCAGCCGATACAGATACACCCCGGCGCCCACCGACCGACCCGAAGCATCCGTCGCGTCCCAACGCGCCCGATACGCCCCCGCCGCTTGCTCTCCATTCACCAACGTCGCTACGCGCTGCCCCAACAGGTTAAATACCTCCAACCGCACGTAGCTCAACGACGCCAGTTCGTACGGAATCACCGTCCCCGGATTAAACGGATTCGGATAATTCTGCCCCAGCGAAAAACCCGCCGGCAGCCCCGACCCCAACGACAGCGCAAACCTCCCGGCCTCGTCCGTCGTGGCCTGTGCCACCGCACCACGACGCAAATCGGCCAAGTCAAACACCATCACCTCGGCCCCAGCGACCGGCAGCCCATCGGCAAACCGCACTTGACCAGACAAGGCCGCTGCCTCGGCCCCAACACTCAGCAGTAGTCCAACGAGACCCGCAATGACGATCTTCATAGCTCTTGCTCCTCTGTTAATTGAATGCTGCCAGTTGAACCCCTCCCCGATCCGGGAAGGCAAGAAACAACCGCGTCTTCAGCTAACCGAATTGATAGAACGTGGGATAATGTGCGCCAACCCGAGGGGCGCATCTCAGGTCTTTTTCGTCCCGCGGCGGCCGGCGCGGTCGTACGCAACCACTCGCAACAGGCCCCATCCGACGAGGGCGAAGACCAAATTGGGTGCCCACATAGCCAAAGGCGGTGGAATATAGCCGCGGTCGGCCAGCTCCTCGCCGCCGATGAGGAACATCCAGTAGATCCAAAAGAAAAACAGGCTGATGCCGACGGACACGGCTGCGCCGCGCCGGCGAATCAGCGCACCCAATGGGGCACCGACCAGCGCGAAGACCAAGCAGGCGGCCGGGATGGATAGCTTCTTGTGAATCTCGACCAAGTACTCGTTGATCCGCCCCGCGCGGCGGTCTATGTGCCGCCACTGTCGGCGCAGGGCCTCGGCCGCCTGTTGCCCTTCTCGCTCTAGCTGGCCGGCGGTGGAGTCGGCGAACTGGCTTTGGTGCAGTTCGAGGTAGCGCTCGGCAATCGAATCGAGGCGGCCGTAGGCGCGCTCCTGCTCGCGCTGGCGCTCTAGCACTAAGCGATGCATGGACGCGATGTTTAGCTCGCGGTCGCTGCGGTAGGCCGAGGGGCGGTGCTCGTAGCGGCGGCGCTCGTCTTTGATGTGCAGCACTTGGCGGGCGAAGGTGCCATAGAAAAAGCGCTCCTCCAAGCCAGCTTCGACGCGCTGGACATGGCCTTCCTCCAGTTCCAAGCGGATGTACGCCCCATCTCCCAACAGCGCGATGCGTCCCCTAGGGGCGTGAAGAATCACCGGCGGCCCGGGGCGCGAGGCATCGTAGAGCACGATGCCGACTAGCTCGTTGGTCGCCGGGGCGATTTTGCGGATGAGCAGGTGATAATCGCCCAAGTTGGGTATGAAGACCCCTTCCTTTTCCCGCAGCACCAAGGCCGCTTTCGTCCTTTGCAAGCTCGACGACAAGACGCGGGCTTGGTGGTTCCAATCCGGGAGGATCTGGTCGTTAAAAAGGACCATCAGCAAGGTGAGCAGAAAAGCGGCTGCAAGCACCGGCCGCAGCAGCAGCCAAAAGCTCACCCCGCAGGCTTTGGCCGCGATGATTTCCCCGTCGGCGGCGAGGCGGGCAAACGCCATGAGCACGGCGATGAGCACGGCCATGGGCACGGCTAGCGCCACGATCCAAGCTAAGTTGAAGAGCAAAAGCTGGAGAGCAGCCAGCAGGGGCAGCCCCTTGCTCAGCACTTGGTCCATCGTCTGCAATACCACGTCGATCAGCAGAATAAAGAGGATCAGCGCAAAGCCGAGCACAAAGGGCCAGCCGTGCTCTTTGAGCACGTAGCGGGACAGGGTTGCCATGAGTCGAAAGGGATACGGGGTTGTGGTGTGCGGCACACAGAGCACCTCGTCGCAAGCGGCGAGTGCCCGGACGGGCCACGAGCCTAGGGCCCTCAAATATAACGACTTAGGCCGCTGTCCAAAAAAGCGCCCCGCACGCCGCGCAACGGGAATGGTTTTTGCAAGGGCTTCCTTGAAATAATCACAGCCGTGTGCTATGTTTTCAGGTGGTTGCCCGCCCCGTCTGGGCAGCGTCCTCCTGTTCATAATGTTTGGAGACAGCCTATCGCGTTTGGTTAATACAGAAGCCGCTCGGCGCATCGTTTTTGCTAAGGCCGAACCACATAATGAAGGCTTCTGAGTCGTTTCCGCTAACTTGACGCCCCATAGCTTAGGAGCGCGTCAAACGATAAACGTCGATAGGTGCGAATTTAGCAGTGTTTCTCCGCTTTTCCGTCCAAGCGTTTTCCTCGTGGCTGTGTGTTTGCTTGCTCGCGGCGGTGGCGTACGCCGAGCCTGGCCTGCACTTCGAGCCGCTATACGGCCCGCTTTCCCAGCGCTTTGCAGTCCCTCGCCAAGCCACCTTTGGGGTTGGCCAACCGCTCTTGCCTGCCCCTAGCCGCGCGCCGATTTCGTACCAAGCCGCAGTGGACTCCGCGGGAATGGCCCACTACGGTCGCCGCGTCGGCGGGTTCGCCGAAGGACCAACGGTCGCCGTGGATATAGACGACTATCTCCAGATGGAATACCAAACCAAGCACCGGCAGCTTTGGCACCAGCAAGTCCGCCGCGACTTTCGCGGCGGAGCCTCCGAGCAACGCCGACGCAAGGGCAACCGCTTTGAGTGGACCGTGCCCTTTTCCGCGCCCAAACCCCTGCGGCGCTTTATTGGCGACGAAGGTCCCAGCCTCGTACTCAATGGCTCGCGCACCATCATCGTTTCTGGCAAGAGCGAGTGGACCGACGGCGAGGTACAGACCTCGTTTGGACGGAGCTCGAAGTTTCCCGCGCTGGGCATCGAACAAGAGTCCGATTTCACGGTGGAAGGCAAAGTCGGCGAGCTGATCAGCGTGCGCATCGACCAAGACACCCGAAACCTCGGCTCGGCCTTTGGCTCCAATTTGAGCGATCAGCTAGCCAACCAGATCAAGCTCGACTACGACGGCGAGGAGGACTCCATATTTCAAGAAATACAGGCCGGCAACACCACCCTAGAGCTGCCCAATACTCGCTTTGTCGGCTTCCGGCAGAAGAACAAGGGCCTCTTCGGCATCCGCGCTAAGGGGCACGTCGGCCCGCTGGCCTTTACGACCGTAGCCAGCCACGAAAAGAGCAAGTCCAACCGCCAGACCTTCAAGGGCGGAGCGGCCATCGACACGCTCCAGCTCAAAGACTACCAATACATCCGCAACATGTATTTCTTCTTGCACGAGTTCTACCGCGCCCACCTCCTCGACTTCCGCCAGCTATTGGACGGAGCGCAGTTTGGCGCGGAAAACTTCGTCGATATTGGCCGCCTCGAAGTCTATATCAACGACTTCAAGACGGAAAATGACGCCGAGTTGTTCGCCAAGCCCGGCACGGCTTGGGTCGATCCCTCCGACTCCCTCGCCACCATTGAGTGCTTTGACGCAGCGGGCAATCGCCTGCACAACAGCGGCTGCTTCGAGGAGGGAACCTGGCATCGGCTCGACCCGGACGACGACTACGCGGTTGTGGCCGAGGCGGGTTATATCATCCTCAACCGACCCGTATTCGACTCTTATGCCATGGCCGTGCATTTCAAAACCCGCGCGCCGGACTTCGACGGCGTCCTCCAACACGAGACGGCTCGGCTCAACGCCAGCGCAGAATCCGACTCCCTGCACCTGAAGCTGATCAAGGCCCGCAACGCCCGCCCGGGTTTTCCCACTTGGAACCTAGAGTGGAAAAACGTGTACCGCATTGCCTCCGGGTTTTCCACCGGCCGCCGCTTCGACCCCAAGACGTTAGAGGTTGACATCGCCAAAGAAGTGCCCGGCCAAGAGGACCAACTTTCGCAAAAGGGCCGCTCCTACTTGCAGCTTTTGGGCTTGGACGAGCGCGGCAAAGACCCCGGCAGTGCCCCCGACCGCGTCATCGACGCCGACTACATCGGGCTGGACGACATCCGCGGGCACTTGATTTTCCCGGACCAGCGGCCCTTTGCTCCGCGCGCGGCCCAATATCGCGGCCTGCTCGACGAACCCGTCCCCGCCATCTACGACGAGCAGCAGCAGCGCGCCCAGATTGAGGCTAGCCGCTATAAAATTCTCGTCCGCGCCGCCTCCTCGGAGCAGCGCATTCGGCTGGGCGGCCTCTTCGGCAACGTCCGGGAAGAGACCGTGGAGGTCCAGCTAAACGGACGCCCACTGACGCGGGACACCGACTACCGAGTCGATTTCACGGGCAGCGTGACGTTTGTCGGCGCAGTCGCTCAGGAAGTGGCCGACCCCGGGGCCGACTTGGAAATCTCCTTTGAGTCCGAGGACGTTTTCAACATCGGCAGCCAGCAGAAGACCCTGTTGGGCCTGCGCACCGAGTACGAGTTCTGGGGGGGCGACGGGCGGGTGGGCAGCACCATGATTTACAACAACGAGCGTTCGAGCGATCGGCGGGTGCGGGTGGGCAACGAGCCTAAGCGCACGGTGATATGGAACTTCGACTTGCGCGCCCGGCGCGAGGTGCCGGTCCTCACCCGCGTCGTCGATATGCTGCCGCTGGTCAAGACGGCGGTTCCCTCAGAAGTGACCTTAGACGCCGAAATCGCGCAAAGCCGCCCCAATCTCAACACCAAGGGGCGCGGCTACATCGACGACTTTGAAGACAGCGAGCGGCCCACCTCGCTGGTCGTCAACCGCACCCGCTGGGCACCGACCAGCGCGCCGGCCAGCGCGCGCTTTGGCGCGCAGAACCGCGCGCACTTCATCTGGTACAATCCCTACGACGGGGTGCTGCGCACCGACATTTGGCCCAACCAAGAAGAGCAAATCGAAGCCCAAAACCGACGCACTGACATCCTGTCGCTAGAGCTGACGCCGCGCCTCGAAGCCGCCGAGTCTTGGGGGGGGATCGCCCTCGCATTCTCGGCCGTCAACGACTTCTCCGAGTCCAAGTTTCTAGAGATATGGGTCCGCGGTCGGGAGGGCACCTTGCACGTGAACTTGGGCGACCAGATCAACGAGGACTACATTGCCAACGGCCGCCTCGACACCGAAGACGAGCCTTTCCCCGGGCAATCCGCGGGCGACAAGTTGGTAGAGCGGAAGGAGGACGTGGGCATCGACGGCCGCAACGACGAGGCCGAGTTGAACTTCTACTTGCGCCTGCAAGACGCCGGGTTCGACACCACCGGCTCCCTAGCCGAGCGGAAGCAGGCATTCGCCGCGCTCTACCCAGACGCCGATCCCCTGCGCCCCAACCGCTCGGCCGACGACCCCGAAGGGGACAACTGGAAATACGACTACCAGCGCAACAAGAATGATTACAGCCGCATCAACGGAACCGAAAACAACAAAAAAGATCCCGACAGCGGCGACCGCCCGGATACGGAAGACCTCAACGACAACGGCGTGCTCGACCGGCGCAACAATTACTACCACTACGAGATTGACCTGTCCTCGGTCCACTACGAGGTCGCCGGTACCCAAAACGAGGGCTGGCGCCAGCTCCGAGTGCCCCTATTCGGCCCCCACGTTGAGCGCGTGGGCTTACCCGACTCCACCCGCATCGAATACGCGCGTCTGATGCTTTCGAGCGGGCCGCGGGCGGGCGTAGAGGACCCGGTGCGGGCCGAGATCGCGCTCGTGGAAATCGTGGGCAACAAGTGGCAGGAAGACGACGTGGTGCGGCTCGACGAGCGCTTCCCAATCGGCGACCGCGAGGCCCTCGACGTCACGGTCATCGGCACCGATAAGAGCCAGAGCTATCGGCCCCCACCCGGCGTGAAAATTCGCCGCAACGTGCAGTCGCGCACCCGCGAACGCGAGCAGTCCCTCGTGCTGGCCTACGAAAACCTAGAGCCGGGGCACCAGATGTCGGCGACTAGAATCCTGACCCGCGCGGCCAATTACACCAGCTACGAGCGGCTGCGCATGTACGTCTATGGCGACTCGACCGAGACCATTGAATACGCCCGCGGCGATTCGAGCGACTTGGTGCTCTTCGTCCGCTTTGGCGTGGATTCGACCAACTACTACGAGGCCATCAGCCCCATCTTCCCGGGTTGGACAGGAGGGCGTAAGGGCTGGAAGGGCAATCAAGTAGATGTGGATCTTCCGGTCATCTCCCAGCTCAAGGCCCTGCTGCAATCCGCGCGGGCCGATACCACCACGGGCGAGTTTTACTACACCTACCGGGTAATCGACCCACGCGGAGCACCGCTAGACGGCAAGACCGCGATTGATCAACGCGAACTAAAAGCACTCCACGCGGCCGGCTACGACCCCGAAGTTGAGCACTTTTCCCTAGATCAGGTCTTTGCGCGGTCGGGCCGGCGCAGCGGCGAGGAAGCCATTTACCGGGTGCGGGGCAATCCGTCAATGCAGTCGATCAAACAACTGAGCATCGGCCTGCGCAACCGGGCCGCAAACCGCGCGTACAGCGGCCGCATCTTTCTCGACGAGCTCCGCCTCGACGAGGCGCGCAACGACCCCGGGCTGGCCGCGTACGCCCAGCTCAACACCAAGTTAGCCGACTTTGCCAACCTCGGCGGCAACGTGCTGTGGCGGCAGGAAAATTTCCGCAGCTTTACCGGCCAAGGAGGCAACAGCACGGACCGCGAAGCCGCGCTATCGGTCTCCACCAACGCGCAAAAGATCCTGCCGAGTAGCTGGGGATTTCTGATCCCGCTCAAGGTAAACCTCAGCCGCACGACCAACTTGCCGCGCTTCGGCCCCGGGTCGGACGTGGAACTGACCTCCGAGGAGAAGCTAGAGCAACAGGCCGTCCGCTCCAAGGAATTCTACGACGTGTCCATCAGCCGGCGGCAGGGCAAAAACTTCCTCTTGCGCTGGACCCTCGACCAGATGAACCTGCGGCTGTCGCATTCGCGCGAACACAGCTCGGACCCGGTGCGCCCGATCAACGAGCGCGAGGCCCAGACGATGAACTTCAACTACAGCATGCCCCTGCCCAAGCCGGCGCTGCGGATCATGGGCTGGCTGCCGACCTTCATGCCCAAAAGCTGGGCCCAGATGCAGTTCCGCCCGCTGCCTACGAGCCTGACCTACGCGGTCAACGGCAGCCGGCGGACCTCGCGGCTTTTGCGCCGCGGCGACGACGAGCCGACCGAGCAGGAGGACTTCGCGCTCGTGGAAACCTATGCCTCTAAGATCAACCCGCTCTCCGGTCTATCGGCCAATTACAACCTCAAGATCGACCGAGACTTGCGGAAAAAATTCGCCCTCGACAAGCGGAGCTTTGGGCGCGAGGTCGGGCGCAGACAAACGGCCGACCTCGGCTTTTCGCTGCGCTTGGTCTCGTGGCTGGACCAAAACTACACCTTCAAGGCCAATTACGAGGAGCAGAACGACCCGGCGCAGCGGCGCGGAGTAGCCCCGATTGATTCGATTAGCGGCCTGCCGTTCAAGACCCTCGACATCCGCAACCAGAACGACCTCTCCGCACGCCTCAATCTCAAGATCCCGACCCTGCTCAAGAACTTGGGCAAGTCCCCGGGGCAAAGCCGCAAGGCGCAGCGGCGCGACGAGGACGCGCCAACCTCGAAGGAAGGCCAAGCCGAGCAGGAAAAAAAACAGCCCGAGCCGCCCAAAGGCCCTAATATCCTCCGCCGCCTCGCCGGATGGACCGGCCGCATCGTCGAGCCGGTCAACGCCAGTTGGCGACGCAACACCAACTCGCGCCACTTTAACTTGCTGTACCGCCCCTCGCTCTCCTATCAACTCGGCCTCGATGACACACTGCGGGTGCAGCAAGTGACCCAAGGACTGACCCACCAAGACAATTGGTCGCACACGGCCTCGTTTGAGACCGGTTCTGGGATGCGGTTGCCCTTTGGCATTAGCGTCAAGGTCAGCTCTAAGGAGCAGACCACACAGCGCAGTGGTGCTTCGCAGCAACGACTGCGCCTGCGCCACGATCGCACCTACCCGCGCGTGAGCCTTAGCTGGGGGCGGGCCGACCGGATTCCCCTGATAAAGCGATTGATCAACAGCGCGCAGGTAAACGCGAGTTTTGAGACCTCGGAGGCCAGCGAGGGCGAGGGCAGCCTCGTGCCCGGCCGCCTGCTCTCCGAGGAGACCAAGACCGAGTTCAGGGCGTCGTGGAACGGCCGTTGGCGCTGGGGACCGACCACGACCATTGAGCGCGTGATCTCCACCTCGGAGAGCCGAGATTTTGAACCAACCGCAGACGGCGACGACAGCACTCAGCTTTTGCGCGGCACCCGCGCCAGAGAGCGCGTGACCACCACGTTCAAGATCACCCATAGCCTCAAGCCGCGGCGACTGCCCCTGATAGGCCGGCTCAAAAGCGATGTCACCCTCAACTTGGAACAAAAGCTCGAAGGAGAAACGAGCCTGATTGCCACGGCCGACGAAAAGCGCGTCCCCAACGACAGAAAGACCCGCTGGCGCACGCAGTTGTCCATGACCTACAACTTCAGCGCGAACTTCCGCGGCGAGGGGCGGATTCGCATCGAGAACAACAAAGATCACCTGCGCGACAAGACGCGGAAGATCCGCGAGGTGCGGCTTTCGGGCACGTTCTTCCTCCGCTAAGCATATTGCTCGGCGCGGCTGCGGGAGATATTATTTGTTTAATCAACGCGAACAACGCGCGCTCATCGGCCTGACGGCGGTCCTGCTCATCGGGATGCTCGTCGCCGTAAGCGATTGGTATCGTCCATCGCATTCAGAGGAATTCAGCGTCGTGCCGTACGCGGTCGCTCCGCCGCGAGCGCGCGAATTGGTAGTAGCCGAGCAGGGGCCGCTGTCGCTCAATTCGGCTACGGTCGCCGAACTAGTCGCGCTGCCGGCAGTTGGCCCCAAAATTGCCGCGCGGATCGTCGCCTTCCGCCGCGAGCGCGGTCCTTTCGAGCGGTTGGAGCAACTAACCGAAGTCAATGGCATCGGCGCGAAGACGCTAGAAAAGCTCCGTCCTTTGCTCACAGTGGAGTAGGCGCACTTTGCAGGAAAGGGGGTTGAAATTGTTTGGATTTGGCAGGACGAAGGCCACCGGGATCCACATCAGCGGCCAGACCGTGCGCGTCGCTGCCCTAGACGCTGGGCGCACGGGCGTCCGGCCGCTGGTCTTAGCGGCTGAGGAACTAGAGCGGCCCTTCGACCCAACGGCCCTGAACGACCAGCAGCAGCGGCAGGAGCTAGCCACCAAGTTGGTCGCACTCGCGGCGACGTACGACTTTGACTACAGCAACGCCTGTTTTTCGCTGGACCGGCGCTTGGGCCTTGTTCAGCGCCGGCCCCTCGTGGCGAGAACTGTGCACGAAAACCGCGAACAACTCCTGTGGGAATCCGAGCAGATCTTGGCCGCAGACGCGAGGGCGTTTAGCTGCGATTTTGCCCTGACCTCGCAGTGGGGCTTTGTGGTCGCGGCGCGGCACCGCGCCCTCGACTGCTACCGCACGCTAGGCAAGGAGACGGCAGTCGGTCAGTTCGACGTGGATCTAGCGCCTTTTGCCCTGTACAACGCCGGCGAATGCGCCAACCTGCTCGCCAAGGATGAGCTCTCGCTCCTGCTGTACGTGGATATGGGCGAGGCTTGGCTCCTGCTGATAGAGGAAGGCGAGTTGTCCGCGCTGGCCAGTTGCGTCTGGGAGAGAGAGGACAACGCAGTCAAAGCCTTAAAAGGCGCGGTGTGCAAGCTGCTGAACGAGGGCATTAGCGGCCTCCAACACCTTTGGGGCGCCGGCGTCGTGTATTGGAGCGAGGGCTTGGCCAAGCATTTGGGAGTGCCGCATTCAGTCCTCGACCCACTCGCCGCGGTCAATCCCAAGCTGCTCGGCAGCGCCACACCCGCGCAGCGATCCGCGTATGCCATTGCCGTCGGGCTGGCTCAGCGGGAGTTGGCGCGATGATTCGCGTCGAGCTTCTCGACCGACGGCGGTCGCCTTGGTCAAAAGCCTTGCTTTCGGCCTTGGTCATTTGTGGAGGACTATACGGGATCCACCAATTCTTTCCCGCGCTGGTGGGGTCGCTTTTCAGTACAGATTCTGCCCTTAGTCCCTCAGCGCAGCAAGAGGTCGCCCCCAGTCCCGTAGTCCAGCAAAAGCCCGCGGCGCAGCAAGAAGAAACCACGCCAAGCCCCGTAGTCCAGCAAGAGATCACACCTGAGCCCGTGGCGCAACAAGAAATCACCTCTAAGCCCGTAGCGAAACAAGAGGCCGCATCCAGTCCTGTGGTGGTACAACGAGAGACCATCCCAACTCCCATAGTGCAGCAAGAGACCGATCCTAGCCCCGTACATGAGACCACCCCAAGTCCCGTGGCGCAACAAGAGGACGTATCCAGTCCTGTGGTAGCCGCACCCCGTCCCACCAGCACGGCCTGTCACCAAATCATGCGGATCGACGAACAGGTTCCCGCCGGCATTCGCGTGGCTTCGCTGAAATGCGACTCGACCGGGGAGTATTGGCTGGAAGGAATCAGCCCCTCGTACAAAGTACTGCGCCAGTTCAGGCTTCGCCTGCAAGCGTTGCCCTCGCGGGTTTCGTTTTCGGCTTGGCAGGAGGAGCGCGCTCTGCGCTTTGCATTCCAAGGCCGCTTTGCCGAGCGGGACACTCCTCCGCTGGCCGCCCTCTCGTCTGGCCAAGCAGAGCAATTCTTAGGCAAGGTGGCTCACTGGGCCGCCGCAAGCGGCCTAGACAGTCTGTCGATTCACGAGCCTATCCATACGCGCACTCACCAGCGACAAAAATTGCGGGGCATTGGATCCCCTCAGCAGATCGGCGCCTTCTTGCACCAGTTTCAACAGGCCGAGGCGGTCGCGACCCTCGGCGAGGTTTTGCTCATGCCCGTCAAAAGCGACGAGCGCGGCTGGGTCAAAGCACGGCTCTACGCGGCCGTGGACATCGTCGTGAATGCACCCTGATGAGCAACGCAGACGCGGCCATCTATCCCGGCAGCTTCGATCCCATCACCTTTGGTCACCTCAACATCCTAGAGAGGGCCTTGGGCATTTTCTCCCAAGTCACCCTGCTGGTGGCGATCAATCCCAACAAAGAGCCGCTCTTTTCGCTGGAGGAGAGCCGGGCGATGATCTCCGAGGCCATTAGCCACTGGCCCCAAGCCAAGGTCGATTTCCACGACGGCCTGACCGTTGACTATGCGCGGCAGCACAACATACGCACGGCTGTGCGGGGCCTGCGGGCGGTGACCGACTTTGAGCACGAGTTTGCCATGGCCTTGACCAACCGCTCGCTGTGGCCAGAGTTCGACACGGTTTTTCTAATGACCAAGGCCGAGTACATGTATCTCAGTTCGTCGGTC
The DNA here is from genome assembly GCA_958295495.1 of uncultured Latescibacterota bacterium. GTDB lineage: Bacteria > Latescibacterota > UBA2968 > UBA8231 > UBA8231. The sequence goes on along the minus strand of OY282352.1, from coordinate 1,369,289 downwards.
GTGCGCCAAGTGGCGCAAATGGGCGGGCAGGTGAACCAGTTCGTGCCCCCTTGTATTGAGCGACGCCTGCGGGAGAAATTCCAAAATGCCTGAGTCCCAGCGCGAAGTGCAGGCCCTCCTCGCGTTGAGCCACGCCGAGCGGCTCGGGCGCGTGCGGCGCTTGCTCGCCCACTTTGGCTCGGCCCAAGAGGCCCTCGCCGCCGCAGATTGGACTGCGGCCGTGGGTGCCAATGCGCCCGAGCAGCGGCCGACGCAAGCCGACTTCGCTTGGGCTGCCGAGCAGTGGCAAAGGCTCTGCACAGCCGGCGGGCGTTGCCTAGCCCCGGGGGAGGCGCACTATCCCCAACTACTGGGCCAAATCGCCGCACCGCCCCCGGTGCTGTTTGCAGTGGGGCCGGACGACTTGGCCCCGCCTACCGTGGCCATCGTCGGCTCGCGCAAGGCATCGGATAGCGGCAAGCTGATCGCCGGCGAGCTAGCTTGCGGCCTAGTGGCTCAAGGCTTTTGCATCGTTAGCGGCTTGGCTTTCGGCATTGACGGGGCCGCCCACGAGGCCGCGCTCGCGGCCGGGGGACGCACCATCGCCGTGTTGGGCTGCGGGGCCGACGTGCCCTATCCCCGCGCCCACACCCAGCTCTCCCGCCAAATCCGCGAGCGCGGGGCCCTCGTCTCCGAGTTCGCTTGGGGGACGCAGCCGGAGCGGGGGGCCTTCCCGCGCCGCAACCGCATCATCAGCGGGCTGAGCTTGGGGGTGGTCATCGTCGAGGCCCCGCAAAAGAGCGGCGCACTGATTACGGTCCAACACGCACTGGATCAAAACCGCGAGGTCTTCGCCGTGCCTGGAGACGTGCGCTCGGGCCGCAACGCGGGTTGCCATCAGCTCATCAAAGACGGGGCGAAGTTGGTGGAGGATGTGGAGGACGTGCTAGAGGAATTGACCATCTGGGCGGCACCGCGCCCGCAAAGCGCGGCCGTGCCCGCGCCCGCGCTTCCCCCAGAGGAAGAAAGCGTCTATGCCCTGCTCTCGCGCCAACCCCGGCACATCGACGAACTCGCCCAAGACAGTGCCCTGCCGCCCGCGACCCTGCTCGACGTGCTGCTGAGGTTAGAGCTTGACGGGCTCGTAGATCAGCTCGCGGGCAAGCGATTTTTGCGGCGAGCGGGGTAAGCGGCACACAGATGACCGCGCTAGTCGTCCGAGTGCCCTATTTGCAAAGGTTCGTCGCGAGGGGATTTGTCGCGAAAAAAAGGCCGCGTCAAACGCCATAGCACATACGCTGCGGCGAGTGCGGCAATGGCGACGGCCACCGGCGTTTGCCAGTCCATTTCAAAATCCCAAGGCCGTGCCGACTTGGTAGGTCGCCAGCGCACCGACGTAAGCGAGGGTCGTCATATAGCCAAAGCTGAACAGAGACCAGCGATAGGAGCCGGTCTCTTTTTTTATGACGACCAAGGTCGAGAGGCATTGGGCGCAGAGGGCGAAGAAGACCATGATTGACAGCGCCACCGCCAAGGTGTAAATCGGGCGGCCATCCGGCCACGTAGCGGCGGCCAAGGTCGTGCGCAGGCTCTCGGAGCCTTCGTCCTCGCCCGCGCCGAGGCTGTAGATGGTGCCCAAGGCCGAGATGATGACTTCGCGGGCCGGAAAAGAGGCGATGACCGCCATGCCAATGCGCCAGTCCCATCCCAAAGGGCGCACGGCCGGCGCGACCCAGTGCCCGGCTTGGCCGAGATAGCTGTTTTCTACCAGTTCGGCCGCTTGGTGCTTTTCCAAGGCGTCGAGGGCTTCGGGCACGGCCGCTTGGCGCTCGACTTGGTGGCGCTCGACCACAGCTTCCGAGCGCGGAAAGTACGCCAGCGCCCACATCGCAATAGTCGTTGCCAAAATGAGGCTGCCAGCGCGGACGACAAAGGCCCGGCCGCTGTGGTACACGCGCAGCAGTACCGTGCGCAGATCGGGCGTCTTGTACGAAGGCAGCTCCAGCAGAAAGGGCGGGGCATCGCCGTTGAGCAAGGTCCGCTTGAGCAACCAAGCCACCGGGATGGCGACGAACGCGCCGAGGCAATAGAAGGCGAGCAGGGTCAGGGCCTGCAAGCCGATGATCCCCCCCCACAACGAGTGCTCTGGGACAAAGGCCCCGATGAAGAGCACGTACACCGGCAGGCGCGCCGAGCAGCTCATCAGCGGCGCGACCAAGATGGTGGCAAAGCGGTCGCGCCGATCTTCAATGGTGCGGGCGGCCATGATGCCCGGAACGGCGCAGGCAAAACTGGACAGCAGGGGAATGAAGGCCGTGCCAGAAAGCCCCACGCGGGTAAGCAGCCGATCCATCAACAGCGCGGCCCGGGCCATGTAGCCGCTGTCTTCGAGCAGTGCAATAAAAAAGAACAGAATGGCGATCTGCGGCAGGAAGATGAGTACGCCGCCGACGCCGGCAATGAGGCCATCGACGACGAGGCTTTGCAGGGGGCCGGGGGGGATGAGTGCCGCGGCGCGATCGCCGCAGGCGGCAAAGAGCGCGTCAACGCCATCCATCAGCGGCCCCGACCACGTGTAAATGGCTTCAAAGACCAAGACGTTGACCAATACAAAAATCGCCGTGCCGAAGAGGCGGTGCGCGAGAATGCGGTCGGCCCAATCCGAGCGCCGGCCCTCTAGGCGGCCGGGCTGGGAAATCGCCCGCGAGAGCAGGCCATCGATCCAAGCATAGCGGGCGTTGCTCTCTAGCTCGGACAGGGAATCCGCGCCGGCCGTGCGCAGGCCGTGCAAGCGGTCAGCGGCACCATCACCAGCGGACGCCAACAAGCGGTGCTCGGCATAGCCGTCTTCATCAACTAGGGCGCGCAGGGCCTCTACCGGGGAGAGCGGCCCGGAGACTGCGGCTTGCAGCTCGGCGGTGGCGCACTGGAGCCGGTCGGGCAGGTCCATCCGCTGCGGCCGCGCCGGCACTGGAGCCGCCAAGGCGCGTCGCAGCTCGTCCAGCCCCTGCCGGCGGTGGGCGCAGATGGGCACCACCGGCGCGCCGAGTGCTTCAGACAAGGCACTAGCGTCGATGCGAATGCCTCGCCGAATTGCTATGTCCTCCATATTGAGGGCCACGACTAGGGGCAAATCTATTTCCGCAAGCTGAGAAACCAAGTAGAGGTTGCGCCGCAGGTTGCTGGCATCGACGACCGCCAAAATGCCATCTATGGGCGGCGCGTCTTGCCGTTGGCCCAAGAGCACGTCAATGGCCAGCATTTCGTCGGGCGAGTGTGCAGCGAGGCTGTACGTGCCGGGCAGGTCAATCAGCTCGAGAGCTTCCCCGCCAGCGAGTACCACCGTGCCTGCTTTGTGCTCGACAGTGACGCCCGAATAGTTACCGGTGTGCTGCGACAATCCGGTCAGGGCGTTAAAGAGCGTGGTCTTGCCGGTGTTGGGATTGCCGATAAGTGCGAGGGTCCGCAAAGCGGGTCTGCTCAACTGAAAACTAGGGGACGAGGCGGATGGCGGCAGCATCTTGGCACCGCAGTGCCAAGCGGGTCTGTCCTATCTGGACGATGAGCGCGGTGCCTGAGCGCAACACGCACAAGTGCTCGCCGGGCAAAAAGCCCAATTCGCGCAGGCGGGCGGCCAAGTGCGCTGGGCCCGCGATCTCGGCGATGACGGCATCGACGTGCCGAGGCAACTGCGACAAGTCGAGATGAGATCCGGGTGTGCGGGGTGTTTTGCGGAGTTTCACGCGATATATCCGGCGGGAATTGTTTAGGTTGCTAAAAATATGTTTGATATACCAAATACTTGTAATATATGGCCAATCAAAGCCCTAAGTCAATGTACTTTGTATTCAGTAGGGGTCGCGCACTTAGCGTATAACGTATATAGAAACACCGTGCAGCCTGCTTCCGACGGGAACTCTTCAATGCGTCGAGGGTTTTTGTATATAGAAACACCGTTCAGTTCGGACGGTTAGGGTGAGATTGTCGGGTGACAACCTATAAACCTAACTTCCGGCTGCACACCAACAGGAGGATACATCATGTCGATCCGTTTAGCCCTGCTCGCGCTCGTCGTCGGTCTAGGGAGTTGTGGGAACGACGACGATAAGACCCCTTCCCCCACCGCGCCGCAGCATCCGGTGCTGCGCCCGACCGGAGAATTAAAACCTTGGGATCTGGCGCCCATTGTCCCGGTTGACTCGGTTCGCGCCATGCCCACCGGCACGCCCGTATTCTTGCGCACCGAATTTGCCAATGGCCAGCTCGCCGATCTCGAAATGACGTTCATACAGGTGGTCGATGATTTTTTGCCACCGATGCCGATTTACATGGTTGAAGCCACCGATCCGGTTTTGATCCAGTTGAAAGGCATTGCCAAAGGGATGAGCGGTTCACCCATCTTCACCGAGCAAGGCACTTGGGGAGCCATTGCTTATGGGCCTAATGGTCAAACCAGCCCGCCGTACTATTTCTTTGCCACGCCCATAGAGTGGGTGATCGGCCGAGAGGGGCCCATGCCCTTGGCCAAGCCCACGGCGACTTGGGCGGGCAACCGCATCGCCCCCTTGGAGATCCCGTTGTTGAGGACTGGATTCCATCCCAATCAACAGGATCTGTCGTTCCGAGGTGAGGTGACGCCAGCAGGGAAGACCACTCAGCGTCAGGCAAGTTTTGAGCCTGGCAGACCGCTCGCAGTGGGGTCCCTTTTAGGGGAGTTTACGCAAGCTGCGTTGGGCACTATATCCTATGTCGAGGGCGACCGGATATATGGTTTCGGGCACCAGATGGCCAACGCTGGTTTGGTGGAACTGCCTATCATAGAGGCACAGGTGCTCGCCGAAATATCGAATGTGCAGGCACCGTATAAGTATGCAGCGCTCAATCCAACGGTGCGGGGAACCCTGACCGAAGACTTTTTGCCCGGGATACGCGGCCGGCTGGGCGAGGGGCCGGAATTGATACCTATTCGGAGCGTATATACGTTACCTTCGGGGCAGGTACTCGAATATATGCACAGAATGGAAAAAACGAGCAGATTGCTCGCATTTGCTTTTTTTGCACCGTTGGCCAACGAGGTTCCAAATGAGCTGGATCGCAGTATGCGGATCAGGACGAACATTTCTTTTGTCGGCACCGATTCAATACTCGCCCACTCCCGACTCTACGCCAATTCAGAATCGTTCCTCCTTTCTCTGATCAGGAGTGCAGGTGAAGATTTGGACCGCATAGTCCTACAACTCCTGACCAGGGATGATTACGAGTTGCAGCTACGCGAGGCTGAGATTCACATTGAACTGATCGCCGAATCTCGTTTTGCGAAAGTCATGGCGGTTGCCGCCGACACCGTCGTCAGTGCTGGGAGCACCCTGCCTATTGCGACGTCGCTGCGCGTGGGTCGGCGCCGGGACCAAGAGATCGAGTTAGCCCTCAGCATACCAGACACGCTTCCCGTTGGCGTCTATCGACTCGCAGTGGGTTCGGCCGCAACCTTGGGGCAAGACGAGCCGTTTGGTGCATTGGGTGATTTTGGCGATGGAACTCCGCCCGGACCGCCCGGACCACCATCCGCACCCTCGGGTGCTGAGCCGCTTAATACCGGGGGCGATGAAACGCTCGACGAATTTTTTGCCCGCGTGAATGGACCGGACGAACATCTGATCTTAAAAGCGCAGTTGACGTTTGTTCGGCCCCTTGAGGAAGGAGCCGTTCCCGCTTCCGATGATGGTGCGGGCATTGGGGCAGGAGCCGCTGGATTTCCTGCTTTGGACTCCGGGCCAGCGGTTTCTACGCAGCAAGCCGTCGATCTAGCCCTCAAAGGCTCGCAAACCCTTGAGATACGGGTGGTAGGGAATTGATAGAGGACATGGGAAGTGCCCCAACGTCCTCACGCGACCGTCTCTGTGAAAGGTTGAAAGGCCGCTAGTTCCATTGGACGGAACGCGAACCACTTAGAGCAAATTTTCAGCACTCTTTCTCAGAAGGCACATTTCACGTTGAGACTGAGCCCCCAGAATCGAATATCATCCGTCCGTACATAGTACGTAACAGGGACTGGTGGGTTGCCGGCCACGGAGGCATGATTCCGGAGAACATCGTAATGCGACTCGTCTTCAAATTCACTGAAGTTCGCCCAGCGGAACTTGAGGCCGAGGCTGGTTGACTCACTCGCCTGATAATCTACGCCGGCCATCGCCTGATAGCCGAACAACACGTCTGACAATCTAGCGCTGTCGCTGACGCGTGTGCCGGCGAGCCTCCGGTTCAACTCCAGCCCTGCCGCCCCCTCGTCGCCGGTCGTCTCGAACACCTCCATTTTGGAGACGTCATTCGTCCGCTGCCATAGCGTCCGGTACTCGACCGCTACGCTCGCGAGACCGAATCCAATCCCAAGATAGGGCGTAAACTTCGAGCCCGAGTGAAAGTCGTAGTACGGGTTGGCGAAAAAATTGTGCGACGACACGTCGTCAACGGCATCTTGGACGGTCTCGAACTGCGGAAGCGTACTGGGATCGTAGTTCGCAGTACGAGGCACGTCCGTATCATCGTGGGCAGCGTTGCGATAGAAATATTCCCCCTCGATTCTGAAATTCCCCATCCGATACCCCAAGGCCACCTCGGAGAGGATCCCCTTGCCTCCCTTGAACGACTCCATCAGGGCCCATGGGATAGGATCATCGCTACATTGTCCCTCTTCAACCTGAACGCGATCAGGGTTCAGGGTCACGTCGCATCGGACCGGCGAAATATCAGCATTAGACGCGGTCCAATCCTCCAATCCTCCAGTCTCCACATCCATGCCCGGGGAGACTGCGACGCCCAGAGATTCCATCCAGAAGTACCACCCGTCCGCGGCCAACGCTTGGCCGCAGAATAGCACCATTGCCATAGCAAGCAGCACTCCCGTACACTTGTGGCGCATCATCACTCTTTTTTCTACCGGTTAGAATGCGTGTTTCACGTTGAGGCTGATTCCCCAGAACTGGATGTCGTCCGTTGTCACCTTGTAGAGAGTCGGAGTGCCGTCGGATGTACGGGCGGACTCGTGACTGCGGAGTTGGTCCCATTCGTGTCTATCTGATTCAAATTCGCCGAATTTTGCCCAGCGAAACTTGAGACCGACGGAGACTGGATCACTGACCCGATAATCCACGCCGGCCAGGACTTGATAGCCGAACAGGGTATCCTTCAGCTTTCTATCGGCGATCCAGCGAAACTTGAGACCGACGGAGACTGGATCACTGACCCGATAATCCACGCCGGCCAGGACTTGATAGCCGAACAGGGTATCCTTCAGCTTTCTATCGGCGATGGTCGTCGTGCCGGCCAGATGCCGATGAAGGTTGTCTCTTTGGTCATCTGTGAGGTCGAACGTATCATTATCAAATGTTTTGATTTTGTCGGGGTTATCGTTCCGCTTCCATCGGCTGAAGTAATCCAGCGACACTTGTGCAACACCCACTCCCACGCCCGCGTACGGCGTAAACCGCGAGTCCGTGTTGAAGTCGGAGTACAAGTTGGCGAAAAAATTGTGCGACAACACGTCATCGACTCCGCCATCGGCTATTTCGATTTCTTGCTCCGACTTGTCTTGGGTCACCTCGTCGGCAATGCGAGTGGTGGCTCGGGCATCATGGGTTGTGGTTCGATAGAAATATTCTCCCTCGACCCTGAAGTTTCCGAGGCGGTACCCCAATGCTAATCCCGTCAGAACTCCGGAGCCTCCATCTAACTCATTTGACGCTCCCGATGGAGCTGGATTGCAATTCCTCTCAGGTCTGGGAATTTTCTCTGGGGAAAAGCCCCCCATGAAGAATTCGTCACATGTAGTAGCGACATCATTATCCTCAACAGCCACGTCGATCCTTGGAGCCATCGAGAATCCTAGGTCCATCTCCATGTACCATCCATCCGCGGCCAAGGCCTGCCCGGAAAATAGGACCAAGATCATACAAGTGAGGAATAGCACACATTGCTGAAGCATCGTCCGAAACATTTTTTTCTCCTTACGGAAACTGTGACCAACTCAGAATAAATACGGCTCGGTGCCGCCCAAACAAGGCCACCGTCAAATTATTATAAGCATCTCAGAGAAGTATTTGTCAAGAGACCAAAATCTCATTGATGATGCCAAGTGCTTTGAAACGGTCCGCGATCTCCGGTGGTCCGATGGTATTTTCGGTCCGCCCTGTGGTTCGGCTCGGCTTATCAAGCGGGGCTTTGATGACGCGCAGCCCCATCGCCAACGCGACCCCTGCCACTCCTGTGATCGGGACTTTGATGATTTGACGGGCACCGTGTTGGCTGGTCACTGTGTCTGTATTTCATGGGCTTGAATCTTCCTACACCTCGATTCGCCAGCGGTTGGCGCTCGTCCATCCGCTACTTGGTGTCCAAAAGCGTCAAGGCATACATCGAGCAACGGGATGGGTACGGGCCTGCTTTCTCTTGACTATCCGCAGATGGCGACGAGCTATTCACTGGATAATGGCAAAACAAGAGCTATATTTGGAAAAAATCGAGGCGGGAACACCTGATTCCGCCACAAATCGACTACCACAATGTCATCGGTAGGATCGAATACAGATGGAAGCGGTCTGGCGAGTTCTCGTCTATGGAGGGACTGGTCGCTATTGCCCTCCTACTCGGCGGCGGGCTAAAGTCATTGCAGGTTGCCGCCCTCGCAACCGGCCTCCCTTTTTCTTTCGTGCTCCTCTCCGCGCTCTTGGGGCGACCATGGCGCTGTTCTTACGAAATTCGGCGATGACCAGATGGATGATAGGGCCCCTATTGGCTGGGGCCGTGCAGGTGGGCGCGGTAGATTTCTACGCGCACTGGGCCGACGGAAAGGCCGAGCTCTCTAGCTACGAGGTGGTGCAGCCCCGCTACGGCGAGCTGCGCTTAGGGTACGGGGTGATGATCTTTGTGACCGAGGACCTCCACCGGCAGACCTTGCTCAAGGTCGAGTCGCCAGCCCCGGAGGCCGACCAATTCTACGCGCTCAAGCTCAACCACATCCTCAAGTTTGCGACCGGGATATACGACTACTCGGTAATGACTTCGGTTTTCAGCCAAGTGGCGGGCGAGCGGCATCCCTTTGAGCTGCGGCGCATTTCGTTCAGCGCGCAAGAGTGGTGCGGGCAGGTCTTTGACGAGGCCCTGTTTAGCGGCGGGCAGATCAACGGGCACATCAGCAGCTATTTTGCCAGCGAAGGCCGGGGTGCCTATCAGCTAAAGCAGCCAGCGCACTTTGCGAGCGAGGACCATCTGCTGATCCGCATCCGAGAGCTGCAAGGGCCGTTTATGGCCTTGGGCGAGGTGCAGAAGCTGGAGGTGCTGCCGAGCTTTTGGCAGCTTAGGCAGGCGCATCAGCCTCATGCGACTGTAGGGGGGCGAATCCACAAGGCCGCCGAGGAGCAGATTCAGACGGCCGCCGGTGCGCTGGCCAGCGTCAGGTGGGAGCTGCACATTGGCCAGCGGCAGCGGACGTTGTGGACGGAAAAAGCCTATCCGCATCGAATTCTGCGCTGGGAGGACGGGGCTGGGGGGCGCGGCGAATTGGTGCGGACGATCCGGGTTCCCTACTGGCAGTTGCAGGCCAACGCAGACGAGGTGTACCGGCGGGAGTTGGGCATTCCCTGAGGTTCAGCCTGAAGGCTGCACCGACAGCAAACCGTCAAGACCTCCCGCAGTCTATCCGGTGCAGGCCGATCAAGGCTCTTCCTCCCGAAATGTCCAGTAGGAATTGAGGATGTAGTTGACCAACGTGCCCGGCGCGATGGCGCATCCTTGCAACCACACCGGGTCAATTTGCGGCAACAGCACCGACAGCACGACAAACGTCGAATAGCTGACCCCAAGAGCTAGCAGCGCGACGAGGTGAAACCGCAAGCCCCGAATCCGTTTGCGGCCGCTCAGGGCGCGGTCGGCAAAGGTCCAATAGTTGTTGATGAAAAAGTTTGAACAGACCGAGATTTCAATCGCAATGGGTGAGGCCAGATATTTATGGACGCCGAGTTCGAGCAGGAGATGGAACGAACCGAGATTGACGACCACCCCGCTGAGGCCGGTCAGAGAGAATTTCACGAAGGGGCGGGATGCGCCAAGCGCAGCGACCATGTTGCACGGCCCTCGCTGCTTACGCCGCGTCGTATTCGGCCATCAACCCTCGCAAGTAGCGCACGGCCTTGGGCACGGCGGTCGCCTCTGCTTCCACGTCCTGCCCTTCGTACACAACCGACAGCCAACCATTGTAGTTGACTTTCTGCAAAATCTCGAAGATGCGCGGATAGTTGAGCCACTCTTCAACGCCACTTTGGATGCGATAGATTTTGCAGCGGACATGGACGGCCAACGGAGCGGTTTCCTCAATGCTGCCGTAAAAGTTGAGGGCGGGATCCTCGTGCCCGCGCTGGCCCGAGGCCCCGGGCGAACCGACGTACTGACCCGTGTCGAGGATGTGCGAGAAATAGGGGTTATTGACGCCCTCGATAATTCGGCGCACATCTTTGCCCGTGCGCGTGACGCAGCCGTGGTTGTGGTTGTGCAAGCCGACCACCACGCCCTTTTCCTCGCCGTGAGCTGCCACTTCCGCAAGGCAGGGCATCATCCGCGCCCACACGTCTTCTTCGCGGTCGCCTTCAGGAATCCACGCGGCAAAAACCCGCACCAGCGGAATGCCCATAAACGCGGCCACGTCAATCCACTCCTTGGCGGTGGCGACTTCGGCGGCGAGTTCGTCTTGGGGCTTGCCGAAATTGGAGCTGACGCCGATATAGGAGAGCGCGAGCCCGCGTCGGAAGGCCTGCATGCGAATGCCGCGCAGATACGCCGGGTCGAGCGAGGCAAAGGCGCGGGTGTGAACGTCGAGGCCGTCGAGGCCGAGCTGATAGGCGCGTTCAATAAACTGCTCCAAGTCGAGCTTATTCGCGGAAAATTCGTCTTTGTAGCTGAGGGACATGCAGCCTAATTTGAGCATTAGAGGCTTCCTTTGGATTGAGGGTGATATTGGGCGCGATTCGCAATTTATTATGATTATGGCTCGGGCGTATTGCACCGACAAAATAACGAACTAAGGCGAGGCGACCAAGAGAGGGTCCGTTTGTGGCTCTCACCGCCCCCTCCCGCTGTAGCGGCAGTCGGGGGTACGCCTGCCATGGGCGAACCGGTGCTTCATCCTCATGGCAGTTAGGTCACGTCGGCACGCGCTGTCTGGCCTCGTCGTTCAGCTTGTCGGCCAGTGCCAACAAGGCAGGCGTGTAGGGCGAAATACTTCCCCTGCTGGTTTTGGTAGGGCCTCTAAAATCAACGCCGCGTTCTCCCCCGAAACTCAAAGCATCGCGGGTCTCCTGTGGATTGGGGACAACATAGAGAAAGTTGCTCGGGAAGGCGACGTGCGCTACTTTCCGCTGAGAGACAAAGACAACCACCTCACCCCAACCAAAGTCATGATCGAAGTAGGAGAATACAAAGTCGCCGAGCCGGACGGCATTGAGACGCCGGCCATGCTGGTATTTGCCGACCAACTCGACCACAACATAAAGCTGGTCGGCGAACTAGTCGGCGGTAGCGAGCATCTGTTCGTCCACGTCAAGACCCACAAGTCCATAGACGTAGCCCGCAAACAGCTCGCGTCCGGCGTCGCCGGGTTCAAATGCGCCACGCTCAAGGAACTGGAAATGGCCCTCGACGCCGGTGCGCCGGAAGCCATTCTGTCCTATCCGCTGGTGCAAAAAAGCAAGGTGCTGCGCTTCGCCGCGTTGGCTCAAAGAGAAGCGACCGTCAGCGCGATTGCCAGCGCACCCGCGCATGTGAAAGTCTTAGGTGCGATGGCCCAAGAGCGGCAGCAGACTCTGCGGGTGATGATTGACCTCAACGTAGGCATGTTCCGCACCGGCGTCCCCTTGTCCGCGGCCGCCGACCTCTACCGCCAAGTCGCTCAACACCCCCACCTGTCCCCGGGCGGGCTGCACTTGTACGACGGGCACGAGCGCATCTCCGAGCCCGAGGCGCGCCAAGCAGCGGCCGAGCGGCACATCCGCGATGCCCAACGCCTGAAAGCGGCCCTCGAAGGCGAGGGCTTGGCCGTGCCCCGGGTCGTCGGGGGCGGCTCCTTTTCCTCTTTATATTACGCCCGCGCCGAGGGGATGTACGGCTCCCCGGGCACCTGCGTGTACTGGGATGCCGGGTACGGCAGTAGAATGGCCGACTTGCCCTTCAAATGGGCGGCCCTCGTCCTGACGCAAGTGGTCGATTGCTATCCCGAGCAGCAAACGATCACCACGGACTTGGGCACCAAGGCCATTAGCGACGATGGCCCCATGCCGAGCCGGGCCAAGCTCTTGCAGAACGCCGCGGCCGAGCTGCTCAGGCAAAACGAGGAGCACGGCGTCTTCTCCTATCCCGATCCCCAACCTGCAATCGGCACCTATCTCCTCGCCGTGCCCGGGCACGTGTGTCCGACGACGATTCGCTATCCGGGCGCCCACGTCATTGACGGCCACGGGCAGGTCGCCTCCTACTACCTGCACTCGGCCCGCGACCGCTCCTAACCATGCACCGGCTAGCGGAACTAGCCGCCAAGAAGCGACGGCGGGTCGTGGGCCTGATGTCCGGGACCTCGGCCGACGGGATTGACGCCGTGCTGGTTGACCTATGGGACAGCGGCCCATCTACGCGCTACGAGATCTTGTCCTTTGCCACCACGCCGCTGCCCAGCGCGTTGCGGCGCGAGGTGTTCGCTCTCTTCGCCGCGGATGCTTCGCTCGACGCGCTGTGTCGGGTCAATTTTGCCCTCGGCGAGGCTTTTGCAACAGCGGCCCTAGCCGCGGCCGAGCGGGCCAAGCTCGGCCCCGAGGCCATCGACCTGATCGGCTCGCACGGGCAGACCGTGCGCCATCTGCCGGCCAGCGGGTCCACCTTGCAGATCGGCGAGCCAGCCGTCATTGCCGCGCGCACGGGCGCGGCTACCATTGCGGACTTTCGCGCGGCCGACGTGGCGGTCGGCGGCGAGGGCGCACCGCTGGTGCCGCTGGCGGATCACCTGCTCTTTGCCCATCGGCACGAGGGGCGTCTGCTGCTCAATATCGGCGGGATCGCCAACATCACGGCCTTGCCGCCCAACTCCGATGCCAGCGCAATACGGGCCTTTGACCTAGGACCGGGCAACATGCTCATCGACGCGGCCGTGGCACACTGCACCGACGGCCGCGAGCACTTCGACCGCGGGGGTGTGCGGGCGGCGCGGGGACGCGTCGATGAGACCCTATTGGCCGAGCTGATGCGCGCCAGTTTCCTGCAGCGCGAGCCGCCCAAATCCACCGGGCGCGAGGAGTTTGGCGCGGCCTTCCTCGCGGATATTCTCGGGCGCGGCACGTGGAGCAGCGACGATCTGATCGCCACGCTGACCGCCTTTACCGTGCAATCCATTGCCGAGGGCATTCGCCGCTTCTGCCCCGGGGAGTTTGCCAAGCTCTGGGTCGCCGGCGGCGGCGTCCACAATCCGCGCATTATGGAGGGATTGTGCCGTGCGCTGCCGGGCCTAGCGGTCCGGTCGCTGGCCGAACTAGGCGTCGATCCAGACGCGCGCGAGGCCCTCGCCTTTGCGGTGCTTGCCAACGAAACCCTGATGGGCCGCACCGGCAATATCCCGGCCGCCACCCGCGCCCAGCGCCGGGTCGTCCTCGGCAAGATCGCCCTGCCGTGAGCACTTGGTAGCAGTGGCCAGTCCCAACCCCCTAGACGTGGCGGTGGGGGAACTAACCACTATTTTTTTGATGAGAATCCTCAGCGCGAATATGTTTGCCCGCTAGTTTTTTGTACCAAACCACAAAGGAGACGCAATGGATCGCCGCGATTTTGAACTGCTGCGCGACGAAGAAATACCCGAGCTCAATACCCGAGCCTTACTCTACCGGCACCGCACCGGCTGCGAGATCGTCTCGCTGGTCAACGACGACGAAAACAAGGTCTTTGGCATCAACTTCCGCACCCCGCCGGCCGACTCGACCGGCATTGCCCACATCCTCGAACACTCGGTGCTTTGCGGCTCGCGCAAGTACCCGGTCAAGGAGCCGTTTGTCGAGCTGATCAAAGGCTCGCTCAACACCTTCCTCAACGCCTTCACCTATCCAGACAAAACCTGCTACCCGGTCGCCAGCACCAACTTGCAGGATTTCTACAACCTGATTGACGTGTATCTCGACGCGGTATTCTACCCGCGGCTCACGCCAGAAGTCTTGCAACAAGAAGGCTGGCACTACGAGCTAGAAGACCCCGGCGACCCGCTGCGCTACAAAGGCGTGGTCTTCAACGAAATGAAGGGCGCGTATTCAGACCCCGAGGGGATCCTAGCCGAGCGCATCCAGCAATCCGTCTTCCCCGACACGACCTACGGCGTGGATTCCGGCGGCGATCCGCGCCACATCCCGGCCCTCAGTTTTGATCAGTTCAAGCGCTTCCACGAGGATTTTTACCACCCGTCCAACGCCCGCATCTACTTCTACGGCGACGACGACCCCCAGCACCGCCTCGCGCTTTTGCACGACTATCTAAGCGACTACGAGGCGCATTCCGTTGACTCCACCATTGAGGCCCAGCCGCGCTTTGCCGCGCCCAAGCGGCAGCAATTTCCCTATACGGTCGATCCAGACGCGGTCGAAAAACCTAAGTGCTTTGTCGCGCTTACTTGGCTGTTGCAAGACGCGATTGACGCCGACGAGCGCCGTGCCCTCCAGGTGCTCGAACACGCGCTGCTTGGCACCCCGGGGTCCCCGCTGCGCAAGGCCCTGATCGACTCTGGGCTGGGCGAGGATTTGACCGGCAGCGGGCTGGAGACCGAGTTGGCGCAGATGTTTTTCAGCGTGGGCCTCAAGGGCGTGCAACAGGGCGATGCGGATGCGGTCGAGGCCCTGATCTTGCAGCACCTCGGCGACTTGGCGCACGGCGGGATTGACCAAGGGATGGTCGCGGCCGCGCTGCACACCGCGGAGTTCCGGTTGCGGGAAAACAACACCGGGGCCTATCCGCGCGGCTTGGGGCTGATGCTGCGGCTGTTGACCGACTGGCTCTACGACCGCGACCCCTTCACGCCCTTGCGCTTTGCCGACTCATTCGCCGCGCTCGAGGCCAAGCTGGCGGCGGACGACCGCTATCTAGAGGGCCTGATCCAACGCCACCTCCTCGACAACGCGCACCGCACCACCGTGGTTCTCGCGCCTGATGCCGAACTGGGGACGCGGCTGGAGGCGGAAGAGACCACGCGCCTAGCAGCGGCCCGGGCGAGCATGAGCCACGCGGATTTAGAGGCACTGGTCGCGGCGACGCAAAAGCTCAAGCGCCTGCAAGAGCAACCCGACGCGCCCGAGGATCTGGCCAAATTGCCCCGCCTGCAATTGAGCGACCTCGACGCCGCGCTCAAGACCGTGCCGCGGCAAGAGGACCAAATCGCCGGAGTGCCGGTGCTTCACCACGACCTCTTCACCAATGGCATTGCCTATCTCGACGTGGGTTGCGATCTGCGAGTGTTGCCCCAGGAGCTTTTGCCCTATATCCCGCTCTTTGGGCGCGCCCTGTTAGAGATGGGCACCAAACGCATGAGCTTCGTCGAGCTGCACCAGCGGATCGGCAGCCAAACCGGCGGCCTGAGTGCCCATTCGCTGGTGGGGGCACGCCTCGGCGGCGGTCCGGCTGCTGCACACCTCTTTTTGCGCGGCAAGGCCATGATTGAACGGGTCGCCGACCTGACGGCGATTGTGCGCGACGTGCTGCTAGAGGGCCGCCTCGACGATCGCGAGCGCTTCTTGCGGATGGCCTTAGAAGAGCGGGCCAGCGCCGAGGCCGCGCTGGTGCCGGGCGGGCACCGGGTGGTATCCACGCGCCTGCGCGCGCAATTTGACGAGACCGGATGGCTCGCCGAGCAGATGCGCGGCTTGAGCTATCTGTTCTTCTTGCGGCAGCTCATCGGCGACATCCGCCGCGACTGGCCGGCCGTGCAGGCGCGGTTGGAGCAGATCCGCGCCCTGCTGGTCAACCAGCCGGGTATGCTGTGCAACGCCACCGTGGCTGGCCGCGACCGCGCTGTGTGCGACCAGAGCCTAGCGGCACTGTTGCGCGAGTTGCCCCAAGAGGCGCACCCGCCCGCGACTTGGACGCCGCACCTGACGGCGGCCGACGAGGGCCTGACCGTCCCGGCGCAAGTCAACTACGTGGGCAAGGCCGCCAACATCTTCGCGCTCGGCTACGAACTGGACGGGTCGGCGGCCGTCATCACTCGCTATTTGGCCACGACTTGGCTCTGGGATCGGGTGCGGGTCCAAGGGGGGGCCTACGGGGCCTTTTGCTCCCTCGACCCGTTTACCGGGGTGTTCGCGTACGCGTCGTACCGCGACCCCAACTTGCTGGAGACGCTGCAAGTGTACGACCAGAGCGGGGCTTTCTTGCGCGACTATCCGATCAGCAACGACGAACTGACCAAGGCCATCATCGGCACCATCGGCGATTTCGACGCCTATCAGCTCCCCGACGCCAAGGGCTACGCCTCACTGGTGCGCTACCTGACCGGCATTGACGACAGCTATCGCCAGCAAATGCGCGACCAAGTCTTGGGCACCAAGGCCGAGCACTTTGCGGACTTTGCCGCCGTGCTGGATCAAGTCGGCGCAACGGGCCGGGTCGCGGTGTTAGGGTCGGCAGATGCAATTGCAGCGGCCTCGGCCAAGCGCGACAATTGGCTGACGCCGGTCAAAGTGCTGTGAGAAGAGTGGTCCGTTGTTTGCGCGACCGCTTGGGCGACTAGGCGTTTTTTTAGCGGAGTCCCCACCGTGGAGAAGAGCAAGTTCAAGGCCGGGCCCTCGAAGCCATCCCCGTCAATGACCCCTGAGCAAGAAGCCCCTGCCGAGCGCGTCCAGCGCTTAGGCCGCTGCTTTGGTTTTGTCGCTGAGGTGAAAGAGCGGCAGGGCCCTAGGAGTCGCTGGATCCCAAGTTCTCAGATCAACTCGCACGGCTGAGACGACAGGACGACGCAATGTGCGTTGAATGCGCTTTACGTGCGCTCATCTAGTAGGCGGTTGGCGTACTCGCCGCGAGGTATGCGGAAGTAGCCCCGAAAATAAAGGACGCCCGCAGTCGAAATTAGGGCGCTGCTCAAAAACAACGCCCGATACCCCAGCGCGTCGATTAGCCAGCCGCCGCCGAGCGAGACGCCGGCGATGCTGATGCCGTAGGCCATGGTCAGTGCCGAACTCATGGTCACCCGCCAGCGCTCGGGGACTAGTTCCTGCTGAAAGACGATATAGACCGAGCGGCGGACCGAGCTAAGGGCGACCAGAGCCATACAGGCGGCTCCGGCCACTGCCCAATGGGCGACCAAGGCCAGCGGTATGAGGCACAGCACCATCGCCCCAGCGCCCGCAGTAATCACCGGCACCCGACCAAAACGCCGACTGAGCGCTGGAGCGGCCAGCGCGGTACAGGCGGCCAAGAGCTGGCCCCCGGCAGTTAGGCTGCCAATCAGCGCGGTGGAGACCCCGAGGCCGTCGTCCATGTACACATTGAAGAAGATGCGGAGGCTGTTTTCCGCCGCCATCTGCAGGAAGGTGCCCAAGCTCAAGGCGAGGATGATGGCTAGAGGAAAAGGCACCGCTTCGCCGCGTTCCCTAGCGGGCGGTTTGTGCGCGGGGGAGCGGGTTGCGGCGATAGCACCGGCGCTGATGAATAGCACGCCGGCCGCCAGCAGCAGCGGATAGCGATAGGGGGCTGGGTGATCTTCGGGCAGGCCGAGGAACGCGGCGAAAAGCCCGGGCAGCAAGCCGCCGCACAGGCTGCCGGCAAAACCCGCCAGCGGCCACAGGGCCACCTGAGTCGAAAACACGTGATTGCGCAGTCGCGGCGGGCAAATCAGGGTCAAAAAGGGAATTGAGCAGACGAGGAAGAGGGTATTGCCGAGGACGCCCAAGGCATAAGCTCCCATGACCCAAGCTAGCTGCGCGGCGGTGGGAGCGAACTCGCCGAGGGGCAACAAGCCAAAACCCAAGGCGGCGACCATCATGCCGGCGATCATGCTCCGACGCGCTCCCCAGCGGTTGGCCAACAAGCCCGCGGGCATGCTCAAGAGGGCAAACGACAGCGCACCAGCGGCGTTGACTTGGCCGATCAATTGGGGGCCGTAGCCGAGGCGCAGGAGATAGAGGTTGAGCAGGACGGTATAGACGCCGCCGAAGATCGTAAAGCCGATCAGAGCTTGGCTGAAGAGCACTAGGCGCACGTCGCGGTTGAATAGCGCAAGCGCCTCGCGGTGAGTGGAGACCAATTTCTTTTTGCTGGAACGGGGGATGGCAGTTATGTATTAGGAAGGTAAATCAACGGCTCGCGGCGAAAAAGGCCATGTAGCGGAGGTGGTATGGTGCGCAGCAGTGTATTCTGGTGCGTTTTGATATGGGCACCAGATGTCCTAGCCCAAGAGATAGTTGAGGTGCAGACGCCAGCCGGCACCATGCACGAATTGGCCCGCGTCTCCGCTGGTTATTTTGCGATGGGCTCGACCGCGGGACGGGCGGACGAGCAGCCGGTCCACGAGGTCTATCTCGACGCCTTCTACATCGACCGTTTTGAAGTGAACAATGACCAGTACGCTGCCTTTTTGAACGATGTGGGTAGCAATGTGGATGGGGAAGGACACCTGCTGCTCGACGTGCGCGATGCCGACGCGCAGATCCGCTACGGTGACGCGGATTACGCGCCGATTCCCGGCACCGGGCAGCGGCCGGTTGCCGAAGTTTCGTGGTACGGTGCCCGTGCCTATTGCACTTGGGCTGGCATGCAGTTGCCGACCGAAGCCATCTGGGAAAAGGCCGCTCGCGGCACCGACGGCCGCATCTATCCTTGGGGCAATTCCATCGACCGCAGCCGGGCCAACTACGGCAAGGAGGGCTGCTGCCGCGGCGACGCCAGCGACGGCTTTTTCGACTCGGCCCCGGTCGGCTCTTATCAGCGCGGGATTTCTCCCTATGGGGCCTACGATATGGGGGGCAATGTCTGGGAGTGGGTGGTGGATTGGTACGGCGAAGATTACTACGGGCAGAGTCCCGCACGCGATCCGCAGGGGCCGGACGCCGGGGTCAGCCGGGTGCTTAGGGGCGGGTCGATGAGCAGCGATCCGTATCGCCTGCGCACCACCGACCGCAGTGGGCTGCCGCCCTCGGCGACCTACATCATCGTCGGATTTCGCTGCGCTGCGCGCGAACTCCCCGCCACGGCAGTGCAGTCCGCAAGCTGGGGACAAATCAAGCGCATGGCAGAAGAGGGCGATGTGCAATGAATCCGCACAAATGCAAACAGCCCCTCAGCTTGTGCAAGCTAAGGGGCTGTTTATTGTTTATAATAATGGTGGCTCCTCGCGGAATCGAACCGCGGACACAGAGATTTTCAGTCTCCTGCTCTACCAACTGAGCTAAAGAGCCATCAGATGAAAAATTAAAACCCCCTCATTCGCCTTGTCAAGGATGCGCCATGCCCGTCTCGATCATCCCGTTTAACATGCCCGAACCCGCTGCAATTCCTCCGCACATCGTCGCCGCGCTCGAAGCCATGTCTCCAGATGAAGCCGTGGTCCAAGGCATGGATTTGCTGCTGGGCATTGAGGCGGCAGACACCATAGTATATGAGCGCGTCGGCCAAGGGGTGGTCCACACGGCCGGGGCCGGGGCCGAGGTCCTGCAGCGGGTGCTAGAGCAAGACGACGCTCGTGCTTTCGCCGACCAGGACGGGGTTGGGAACTCCGCGTTGTTGCTGGTGGGACAAGCCAGCGCCGACGAAAAAACCCCCCTGCCAGCAGGGGTAGTGCGCTTCCTCCTGGAGGGGGCTGAAGGCGGGTCTATCGGCTTTAGCTACGTGTTGCCTCTCAAGGCCAGCGACGGCCAGCTATGGGGCGCGTTGACCCTGATTCGCCGAGCGGCGAGCGGGCCGCTCAACCACGAGCAGCCCAACCTGTGCGAGGGCATGCGGCGCGTGTTGAGCCGGATGCTCGGTTAGACCGAGACCGGCTCGACGACTCCGTTGGCGAGCATCCAAGCCTCGACCTCTCCGCCATCGACATCGGCCAGCATCTGGCCGTTGATCTCGACGCAGGGCGAGAGGGGCTGGCCGCTTTTCTGCACCATCTCAGCGTAGATTTCTGGATGGTTGATAATGTCTTTGTCTTCGTATGCCAAGCCGTATTTGGCGAAGGTTTCGCGCACGCTGTAGCTCCAGCCGCAAACCGGCTTCAGATAGGCGACAATGTGGGGGGATTCAGCCATGATTGGGACTCCTTTCTGGCGTGATAGAGACAATTTTGCACTCGGTGGAATATCACAGCCACGCCCTTCTCTGTCAAGCACTGCACTATGTAATTGACGAACCGAATACCCAGCATTACATTTGAGCCATCCCCTCACCTCCTCACCTTTTGTGTTTGCTCTCCTTCTTAACTTTAGGATTGGCAATGAGTTCTACAGAAGTCCTTTTCGTGCGCGGCGGACGTCCCCTCCAAGGTGAGGTCGAGGTTCAGGGGGCCAAAAACGCCGCTTTGCCCATGTTGGCGGCCTCGCTGTTGGCTACCGAAGGGCAAACCGTTTTGCACCGGGTCCCCCCGGTCAAAGATGTGTTGGTTGCCCTAGAGTTGTTGCGCCGGCTCGGTGCGCGCGTCGATTACGACGCAACCGAGGAAGTGGCTGTCCTAGACACCCGAGATGTCAAAGAGACTCGGCTGCCCGAGGATTTGACCAAGCGCCTTCGCGCCTCGCTGCTTTTCGTCGGGCCGCTGTTGGCCCGCTTTCGCCGCGCTTGGATCCAAGAGGTCGGCGGCTGCATTATTGGCTCGCGGCCGACCGACTATCACTATCGCGGCTTTGCTCGGCTCGGGGCCGAGGTTCAAGGCGTGGCCGGCGGCGGCATTGACGTGGTGGCCGAGCGGCTCTCTGGTGCCTTCATGTACTGCGATTTGCCCAGCCATACCGGGGTGGAAAACCTCGTCATGGCTTCCTGCCTAGCAGAGGGCGAGTCCGTAATCGAAAACGCGGCCTCCGACCCGGAGATCGTCGATTTCGCGTCGCTCCTGCAAAAGATGGGTGCCCAAGTCGAAGGGGCCGGTACGCGTCGGGTGCATATTAAGGGGGTCCATGAATTGGTAGGTGCCGAGCACACGATCATGTACGACCGCCTCGACGCCGGCCTTTTGATGATGGCGGGCGCGATTACCGGCGGCGACATCGCCCTCAAGGGCGTGGTGCGCGATCACCTATACGTTTTTGAGGCCAAGCTACAGCAGATGGGCGTCGAAACGGCAGAGGAAGGGACTTGGATGCGGGTGCGCGGGCCGGAAACCTTGTCGCCGATCAACGTAGTGACCACCTTTTACCCCGGCTTCCCAACGGACCTGCAGCCCGGGATGACAGCCTTGGCGTGCATGGCCAAAGGCGACAGCTACATCCGCGAGACTGTGTTTGAAGATCGCCTCGGTCATGTCAAGGCTTTGCGCTCCTTCGGCGCTCGCATCGCGCCGGAAAAGGACCGCCTAGTGTTGGCACACGGGCCGGCCCAGCTCAAAGGGGCCAAGGTCAAGGCCATGGACATTCGCGCCGGGGCCGCCTGCGTGCTCGCCGGCCTAGCGGCCGAGGGCCACACCGAAATAAGCAACCTCTACCAACTCGACCGCGGGCACGCCCACCTCGAGCACCGCCTGCGGGCCTTGGGTGCCGACATCGAAAGGCACTGAGGCGCGTTGTACACCTAAGGCGATCAAAAGCGGTCAGGAGCTTGTGGAGCTCTCGACCGCTTTTGGTCTTATGAGGAAAAGTAGAGTTGTCCTATTGGACGGGCACGGGGGCGTGTCCCTACATCGCTTGCCGATCACTCCACAGGAGGTCACCATGCTCGCACACCCCGACGCAGTATATTTAGCGCGCTCGCCCATTGATCGCGCCGAAGCTCCTTTTGCGACCTACCGGGAGTTGGCCTATCGCACCCTCGCCGCCCTCCAAGTGCCGCTACCTGCCGCCGGCACCATCTTGCTCAAGCCCAACGCCACCGTGCTCTATCCACCGGAAAAGCGCGTCATCACCCACCCCGGGTTTGTCGGCGGCCTACTCGACGCCCTGCGCGACCGCGGCGTACCCGCCGAGCGCATGGTGGTTGCCGATGGCCAGTCCGGGGAAAACGCCGCGGCCGGGCACACTTGGGAACTATGCGGCTATCGCGCCATGGCCGAGGAGCGGGGGGTGCGGCTCGCAGAAATGAACACCGACGAGGATTCCCGCGTCGTCGAGGTCGCCGATGGCGTGGTGTACGAGTGCTATCCCCTGTACCGGGAAGTGACCGATTGCGCCTTCTTTTTCAACGTCCCCCTCGCCAAGTGCCACAACTTGGGCTGCACGACCTTGTCGATTAAAAACCTGATGGGCGTCATCGCCAAGCCCGAGCGGCACCTGTGCGCGGTCCAAGCGGTGGACGCGCCCTGCGCCGAGGAGCTATGGCGGCTGACCGAAAGCGGCCTCAGCCTCTTTGAGGACCGCTTTTATCACAAGCTCTGCGATCTATTGGTCGCGCTGCGCGGCTTAGGGATGCCGCGGCTTTCAGCGGTAGATGGCCTCGTCGGTCGCGATGGCACGGCGTTCAACGAAGGGGCCAACTACCCCCTCGGCTGGGCTTTGGCCGGCGTCAACGAGGTACACGTGGATGCCGTGGCCACCTACCTGATGGGCCTCGATCCGCAGACCACCCCCTATCTGCAATTCGCCCACGCCCGCGGCTTGGGGACCATTGACCCCGGGGAAATCGAGGTCGTCGATCTCGCGAGTGGCACGGTGCTCAATGGCGCGGCCCTAGCCGAGTTGCGGCCCGCCGCGCCCCTGATGCCCATCGCCCGCCTCAACCAAGGCGGCTACTACAAGCGCTTTCGCGCCGACGGCTCGGCCGTGCCTTGGCGCTTGGACGATGTCAATGCCCAACGCCAGCAGGACGGGCTGGCACCCGTTCCCTATGAGCCAACCCGTGCCTGAGCACACGCTCCGCGCCTGCCAGCGAGCGGTGGACGAGTGGATCGCCGATGTCGGTGTGTGCTACTTCTCAGAGCTGACCAATACGGCTGTGCTGATGGAGGAAGTCGGCGAGCTGGCGCGGATCATGGCCCGCACCTTTGGCGAGCAGAGCTTTAAGGAGGGCGAGGAAGCCGACCTCGGCATGGAGATGGCCGACGTGCTCTTCGTCCTCCTATGCCTCGCCAATCAGACCGGGATCGACTTGGAGGAATCCTTCCAGCGCACCCTAGCCAAGAAGACCCAACGCGACCACCGGCGTCACGCGGAAAATCCCAAACTCCAATTCTGAGGTTCTACGGCCTCTACCTCGCGGCTGCGCTGCTGGCCGGGGCCGGGTGCGCCGGCTCAGCGCATTGCTCGCCGGGTACGACCAAGTCGCCGCGCACCTGCGCGGGCACTGGAGGCACTGGTACGCTATCGTGCAAGTACACGGCGAGACGCGGAACGAGAAGCCTTACTACCGCAAGCCCTCGCCCGCGGAGATTTCCGTGCAGGTGGGGTTGGTGCTGACGCGGGGAGCGACTGCCGAGCGCACCATTCCCTTCTCCCTCCAGCAAACAGCCGGCACGTTGTGTTGCCCTCGGCATCCGCTTACTTTGGCGCAACTTCCTGTATCCTCTTTTGCGAAAGGTCGGTCCATGAGTTCCCGCAACGGTTTTATCGAAACGCATATTTACGACTACATCCTCGCCAACTCGCTGCGCGACCGAGACGAGCTCAAGCGGTTGCGCCAAGAGACCCGGGCCATGCCCATGGGCGGCATGCAGATTTCGCCCGATCAGGGGCAGTTCATGGGGCTGCTCGTCGAGCTGATCGGAGCCAAGCGGATCGTCGAGGTGGGAACCTTTACTGGCTACAGCAGCACCGCGATGGCCTTGGCCCTGCCCGCGGACGGGCGTCTAATCGCCTGTGATGTGAGCGACGAATTTACCCGCATTGCCCGGCGCTATTGGCAGGAGGCCGGCGTGGCCGACAAGATCGAATTGCGGTTGGGGCCAGCGGTAGCGACCCTCGACGGAATGCTCGCGGCCGGGGAGGCCGGTTGCTTCGACATGGCCTTTATCGACGCGGACAAGGAAAATTACGACGCCTATTACGAGCGCTGTCTGCGGCTCTTGCGCCGGGGCGGATTGATCTTAATCGACAACGTGCTGTGGGGCGGGCGGCCCGCCAATGCCAACGAGCAGGACGAGAGCACCGCGGCGATCCGAGCACTCAACGCCAAAATCCGCGCCGACGAGCGAGTGACCGCGTCCCTGCTGTCGATTGGCGACGGGTTGACGCTGGCGCGGAAGCGGTGATCTGTGCAACGCGCCTAACGGTTGAAGAATTCCGCAAGCTCTTGCCGTAATATGATAGCTGCAACCGAGTCGCCGCCGTCAGCAAACTAACATGCTAAGGAGGCCCGACAATGAACAAAATATGGGTTTTGCAAAACGCGCAGCCGGAAAACTTGGGGATCGCCGGCCAAGTGTTCCAAGGCTGCGGTCTCGCATCCGCCTACATACATACCTTTGCCGATGAAGAGGTCCCCCGCTATATGGATGAGGCCGCCGGCCTAGTGGTCTTGGGCGGCCCGATGGGCGTGTACGAGCACGACCGCTACCCGTTTCTGGACGCGGCCACGCGCCTTATCGACCAAGCCCTAAAAGAAGACAAACCCGTACTGGGCATTTGTCTGGGCAGTCAGCTTCTTGCCTCGGCTCTTGGTGCTCGGGTCGCCCGCGGTCCGCAGAAAGAAATCGGCTGGTATCCTATTGAGCTGAAGCCCGCCGCCAGCGAAGACCTGCTGATGGGCGGGCTAGAACCATCCTTTATGGGCTATCACTGGCACGGCGACATCTTTGATCTGCCCAAGGGGGCTACTGCCCTGGCCTCTTCTGCCCGCACCGCCTGCCAAGCGTTTTCCTATGGCCGGGCGGCGTATGGCGTCCTCTTCCATCTGGAAGTTACCACGCAAATCATCGCCGATATGGTCCGGGCTTTTGCCGACGAGGTGTGCGAGGAGGGGCTGGATGGCGAGCAAATCAAAGCCGACGCGGCCCAACACTTGCCTGTCCTCCACGCTAACGGGCGCACCTTTTTCCAGAACTGGGCGACCCTCTGCTTGGAGGCGGATTCCTAACAGTAGCTTGGCAAAAGAGAGAACGTTAGTTCGATAAATTCTCCGTTGAAAAGCTCTTGGCCTTCCTAAATGCGTTGGATCGGGATGTTGATATTGTGATCCGACCGAAAGTGGAGGAGGTGGCTTCACCGTCTCTGCGGACGGGATAGTACATTGAGCTCTAACTTTTGAGGGCTTGCAAGTAGGCGACGAGGCAATGAACCTCAGTCGAAGGGTTACATCTTCCTGTTGCCTTAACATCTAATAACACAAGTCTCGCGTTGGACTTTGCAGTTTCTATCTGGTCTTCCAATGCTTCGAACACGTCTGCTTTACCCTTCGTGTAATCGGACAGATACTGTCGCAGCTCTCTCGCACAATTCTCTGCCGCCGACCTGTTGCCCGATGGTGCGTAGGGCTGTCGGCGATAGACAAAGTGCAACAGAAGCCAGAATTCAAAGCATGGCCAAGAGCGGGCCAAGTTCAATTTGGCAGAATGCTCTTCGTTGGAAGCCGTCTTGAAGTGCGTATGTTGGTCGTAGTCGAAGACACAATAGACCGCATCATATTGATCGCCCCGTCGTTTCTCGATGTCCCGCAATTTCTTTGCCGTCTTGACCAGTGCCCTAGGATCCGAGCCGCGTCCTGTAATCACGACGTTGGCGGTGCTCAACCGGTACCGATCCACTAGAGACCGGAAGTACGACGGCTCCGTCTTGCTACCCTCACAGACGATGAGCACTCGATCGTACGGCTCCCGTTCAGGCCCCCTCCGTCGAAGCTGGCCGCGTCGGCGTGGTTTTCGCTGCGCCATCGCTTAGTCCGATGGCCGGCGGCCCGACCCTCGGATGTAGGGGAGTGCTCCAAAGCGTCCGGCCAGATATGCCTCTTCTAGGTCCTCGACGCCCCGGCGCGACCGGAAGTCGCTGAGCGGAAAGAGACGGGTCTCGAGGTGTTCATTGCGTTCACAGAACCAAATCTGATCAGGTCGAAACACATTCCGATCAAGAATAGACGTATCGTGCGTCGAAAAAATGAGCTGTGCTCCGTGCGGATTCGCTTCTGGATCGTGGAAGAGGCTGACTAGGAACCGGACCAGTGCCGGATGCAGATGGTCATGCAGTTCATCGAACACAATGACGTTGCCTTTATCAAGGGAGTCGAGCCAAGGGCCAGCGAGAGCAAACATTTTTTGGGTTCCGTGTGACTCTTCGGCCATCTTCAATTCTGCTGATTCACCACCTATCGGTTGATGCCTCAAGAAGACATCCACTTCGGCGATCCGTATGTCAGCAACTGCAAGATCGGCTGCCGCAAGAAAGTTCACGATGTCGGCTTGATCATTCTCGCGGGAGTATTTCAGTGAGAAGTTGGGAGGCCATCCACTATAGCTGGCGACATAGAGCCGCTCGCGGAACCAGTTGAAGAGAGGCAGTAGCTGAGTACTGTTGAGCGAAACGGCCGTTGACAGGAACAAGGCTTGGGGACGAGTAGCTCTCCTCCAGACCTCGCGGTCTCCTGTGAGCTTCCCGCCGAGCTTCCAAGAGGGCTCACCGGACGTCTCGCTGCGGCTTCTCTCGAACCAGACCTGCGTCCGTCCGCTCGGCCACGCATAGAGCCACTCGTCGGTCACCTCGTGGGGGGTAGCTGAGAAGCCGTATTGGTAACGTACGCCTTCCGCGACGCATATCACCTCGAAAGATGTTGGTAGAGTATGGCATTCGGGGTCGAATCGGAACGGAGTCACGGGGAGTTCGTCAAGGTGATCAGAGGAGCGGAGTACGATGTTGCGCATCGTACTCAGACCCCTAAGTAGGTTGGTCTTGCCCGAAGCGTTCGCACCGTAGATCGCCGCCGAGCGCAGGAGTCGGATCGGTCGCCCATTTTTGGCAAGCTTCGGTTTCACCACGTTGGAGTCACCATGTTTCTTGTCGTGGCCGGCCACGAGGCTGAGGCATGCCTCAGCCTTGATCGATCTGAAGTTGGTAACGGAGAATTCAATAAGCATCTCAAACCAGCGTTCAGTTCGGACTATTCACCGGCAGACGGGAATCGCCGTCCAGCACTAGGGAGACATGACATATCATATAGCAAACACGCTGCCCTTTTCGGTTTTCTGTCAAGGTGCCGAGAGCGCACGCATGGGCTAGGCAAAGCCGTCCCCTACAGCTACAAAAGCATCGGCATCGGACGCCGAAAATCTCCTCGCGCCAAGACAAGATATGGGTATCACTCTCCCCACTCAGGTCGAAACCCCCAGCAAGCCGCGCGTCAGTTGAAAATCGACGTTGCGCTGCTGCAAGGCACCGGGGACGTGATCTCCTCGCGCCACCCGAACCAACAAAGCAGCCAATTGCTCGGCCCAATCGTCGGCCACACCCGTCAGCGCCAAATCAATATCATCGCCGTAGAGTGCCGCCACCGTCGGATTCGCGCTCACCTGCACCACCGGCATCAGGGGATGCCCCTGTAGAGGATGCTCGCCGCTATGGACTAGGATCAGGTCCACGCCCGTGGCACCCAGCCCGGTAGCCGTCTCCACCCAGTGGTCAGTGGGCGTCTCCATGATGTAAAAACCCGGCTCTACTGCGGCCTCGCCGTAGGGCAATGTCGCGGCGTCCGAAGGCTCGACTAGCACGGAGTCCAGATACGCCGGTTCCCGCAGCAGGGTCGCGTTGTGCGGCACGACCACGGTGCCGCCCGCGGTCACCACCCAGCGCGTCAACTGGGCAAAAGACCGGGCCGCGTCCTCTCCCAGCGCGCCGGTCGCCTGCATCCCCAAGCGCAAGGCCGCAAAGCCGCGTTCCACGGCAATGGGTGCCTCCGTCTCGGCCAGCGCTTGGCGGAACCACGCCTCGACCTTGTCCATGGCCTTGACAATGCCGCCGTCCAACTGCACCGAAGCCCAGCCGAAAACAGCCGGATCCAAACCCCATTCCTCAAGGCCGTTGCGCATGTAGTCGTTGTGCGTCTTTTCGCAGCCGTGCTCCAGCAGCAAAACGCGCCGGGCCAGCGGATGCGCGGCGTAGCCCATCATGGTGCGCAAGTGCATTTGCTCGGTGGCACCGCTCGACGACAACCCACAGCCTTCGGTGTGGACCAAGGCGACAAAGCGCGACAGGCCCTGCGCGCGGCCCACTTGCCGGGTATTGAGCCGCTCGGCGCAGATGCGGGCAATCTGGCCGGCGCACAGGCTGGTGGGCAATACCAGCCCCACCTGCTCAATCGCCGACCCGCGCCCTCCGTCCAGCATGGGGAACGACACGGCTGGCCCGACCTCGGGCTGCACCGGCACAGGCCGGCCCTCGGGCACGGGAGCGGCCAACAATTCCTCCAGCCGGCTGGTATCGGTCTGTTGCCAATTGCGCCAGATGGATACTTGGGCGTGGCCAGCCTGCTCGCCCAGCGAGCGCTCGCCCGAGGCCACCCGCAAGGTGCGCTCAAATAACGCCTGACCCAACTCGTCCATCGGCGTGCCATCCAAGTAGGCCCCGGCATTGACATCGAGATCCGCGGCCAGCAATTGGTAGCGCTCCGAGGTGGTGACGATTTTGATCGTGGGCACGAAGGGGAAATTGGTGATGGAGCCGTTGCCAGTGACAAAGAAAATGGCGTTGCAGCCGCTGGCCACCTGCCCGGCAATGCTTTCCAAGTCGTTGCCCGGACTGTCCATAAAGTAGAACCCAGTCCCTTTGAGCGGCTCGCCGTACTCAATGGCGTAGTCCAAGCGCACGTCCGGGTCGCGCTTGCGCGCCGCACCAATGGACTTGAGCGCGATATTGTAGAGGCCGCGAAATTTGTTGCCCCCGGAGGGGTTGCCCTCGGCGGAGGCACCGTGCCACGACACCCGCTCCTTGAAGTGCTCGACCATCTGCAAAAAGGTGCGCGCTGTCTCCACGTCCTTGACGTTTTGCAGCACGTAAGGTTCGGCGCCGATCAGCTCGTCGGTCTCGGCGAGGTTGGCCGCGCCGCCATAGCGGATCAGCTCGCGCGCCACCCAAGCGGCCAGCGGGTTGCCCGAAATGCCCGAAAAGGCGTCCGAGCCGCCGCACTGCAAGGCAATTTTGAGATGGCTTAGGTCGTGCTCGCCCCGCTCCTCGCCCGCCATTTCCCGGGCCCAAGCGGCCACTTGCCGATCACCCTCGGCCAAACGCGTTTGGAACGAACCGTCCAAGCACATAAAGCGGTGCCGGACGTGGTCGAGGGCATAGCCGTGCGCCACCATGTACTCCCACAGCATTTTGTTGGTCACGGCTTCGCTGCCGTAGTCCACCGCCAGCACCGCGCCGACGTTGGGATGGACGACAAAGCCAGCGAGTGTGCGCAATAAGAGTTCGCGGTTATTGGGCGCGGACCCACCGCCGCCCTCGGTGTGGGCAATCGGCACCACGCCATCGCCGGCCGGCCGGCCGCTCCAGCGCTCGGCCAACAGCCGGGCATAACTGGCCGTGCGCGAGGACGTGCCCAAGATGACTATGTAATTGCGCGTACCCACGCCCCGTCCCCCAGAGCGACCATAGCCGAGAAAGGTCCGCCGCTCCTCGTGCGGATTGAGCGCCGCCCCAGGCTGAAAATTCGCCGGATTTAGTTGATACGGCTCAATGCGATCGACGAAATTGGCCTGCGCGGGCAGGTCGAAGTCCAACTGCCGGATGCCCAATGCGTCGAGCATACTCTGGTTGCAGGCGTAGTCGCCCGGCTGCAGGGCGCGCTCGGCCACGCCAAAAGGGAGTTGCCACGACAGCAGGAACTGGCCGGGTTCAATCGGCTCCACGGCAAAGCGATGGCCTTCCATCACCGCGTGGGACAAAGCGAACAAACGGCCATCGTAGTTGATGCCCGTGCCCGCTTCCAAGTGCCGGGTAGCAATGGCCACATTGTCCCCGGCCATGGGCAGCCGGGCTACTTCGCTAAAGGAAAAAACCGCATTCATCATAGCTCCTCAATAAGGCGTGGACGACGAAGTAACGCCTCCTAAAAGCGGCGATCCAACGCCCATTCGGCCCAAGACCGCACGTATTCGTTGCCCTGCTGACGCGCCTGTTGCAAGGCGGCTACCGCCGCGGCCGGCGCGCGCCATTTGGCCAGCGTCATGGCCGCGTTTTCGCGCAGCGGTGCATCGGACAAAGACCAAGGCGTCATAGCGCGGCTATCGTCCAGCGCTTGCGCCAAGGCCGGGACTGCCGCCGGCACTCGGCCCATATTGCCCAAGGCATCGGCGGCATTGCGGCAAACCCATTCGCTGTCGTCCTGCAACGCCGCGGCAAGGGCCGGGGCCGCTTCCTTAGCTGGAGACCCCATGCAGCCCAAGGCACTGGCCGCCCCGGCGCGCAGCCACCACTCCCGGTCCTGCAACGCTTCGATGAGCGCGGGCACGGCCACAGCGCTGGCCGCAGCCAGACCGTAGGGGCTTTCCAACTGGCTTGGATTGGTAAAATCGCCGCGCTCGAGATTGGCTTGCCAACGCCGGGCAGACTCGTCTTTTAGTGCCGCCATCAATACCGGCACCCCTTTGGCCCCTAGCGCCCCCAAGTCGTAATAGGCATCCAGCCGCACCCGTTCATCGGGATCGCGCAAAGCCGCTTGCAAGGCGGCCACCGATCGGTGCGGCCTCAAGGCGGGAGCCTGTCCCCCGTACCAACGCCACAGCGTGCGGTACAGAGCTGCGTGACGTCCTGTCGGCAACCACTGGCTGCGCTGTTCCGGCAGGCTCTCCGCGGTGCGGGCGAAGAGAAACTTCAGCATATAGCGCGTCCGGGTCGAGCGATTGGCCGTGGCCCGGTGCCACAATTCGTAGTGGGTGATGACCACAGTGCCCGCCGCGCAAGTAAGGGCCACCCCTTCGACCTCATCGCCGGGTCCATTCATATAGTACTGCGTCCCGGGCACCAGCGCCGTAGGCCCCATATCCGGCGTTACCTCGTGCGGATAGTACAGCATCAGGACATAGCGCGGGCGGTGGTAGCGCATATTGCCGCCCAAGGGATAATCCTTGTGCCAAGCCTGGGCTTGGTTGCCCGGCGCGAGATCGTGGCAGTGGCAATGGCGGTTGAGAGCGTACCCAGGCCCCAGAATATCGGTCAGGGCCGCATCTACTGCCGGGTCGGCGAACAACTGGTGCAACAGGGGAATGCGCTCTATCAGGTCGTTGCCCGGATTGCCCGTGGCGAGCACGCGTTCGACCTGGCGGTGCAATTCGCCGTGTAGGTCCGCGGTCGGTTGCACCACGCGGTATCCGCGGATGATAAAATCCTGTAGGGCTACATCGCTTAGACGGGTCATTTTAGCCTATCCTAACTTCCTGCCCCTCAGTGGCGGAGCGGTACAGGCCGTCGAGGGCGGCCATGACGTTGAGCACTTCCTCTTTTTTGACCAACAACTCGGCCCGGCCCTCGAGCACCTCGACGAAGTGGGCCGTGGCTTTCCAGTGGCCCGAGAAGGGCACTGAGGGGTTGGGTGGCACGTTGAGCTGGGTGTCGGCCTGATAGCGGCCCAAGGTGCCGATAAAGGTGAGCGGATTAAAAGTGAGCCCCCCCTTGGTGCCGAGGATGAGGGTGCCGCCGGTTCCATCGGGCAAATTGGCCTCCCAACTAGCCCGAATGCTGATGGTGGCGCGGTTTTCCAAGCGCAAAAAGCCGGCGGCCATATCCTCCACATCGTACTCGCTGCGGTCGTAGGGCCGAGGCGCGAATACGCCCACCGGGGCGCCGCTGTCGGCGAGGGAAGTGATCACGTCCTCGTCTTGGTTGGCCAGTTTGGCGTAGGTCGCGCCTGAGGCGGCCACCACTTTGGGGTTGCCCATGATCCACAGCAAGGCGTCGAGGGCGTGGACTCCGAGGTCGTACAGAGGCCCTCCGCCCGAGGCTGCTCGGAGGTGGAAACGGCCCCAAGTGGGTACGCCGCGGCGGCGGAAGGCCGAGGTTTCGGCGTAGTACACAGCGCCGAGGTGACCGTCGGCGACTAGGGCTTGGGCCGCGGTATTGGCTCCTGAAAAGCGTCCAGTCTGGGCGACGAAGAGGTGGCGCTGGGCTGTTTCCGCCGCTTGGTACATGGCCACGGCGTCGGCGTGGCTGGCGGCTATGGGTTTTTCGCAGAAGACATGGGCCCCCGCTTCCAAGGCTTGGAGGGCGTAGGTGGGATGGGAGACGTTGGGGGTGCAGATGGAGACGATGTCCGGGGTCAGCTCGGCGAGCAGGTGGCGGCAGTCGTCGTAGGCGTGGGGGATGCCGTGGCGGTCGGCCGTCTGGCGGGCTTTGTCGAGGGTGTGGTTGAACACTCCGACCACCTCCACCTCTCCTCGTAGGGCCTGCCAAGCGGGAATATGGCCGGCGTTGGCGATCATACCCGCGCCGGCGACCGCTACTTTGTATGGGGCCATGTTCTCTCGTCTTTAAGTTTAGGGGCGGTGTTTGTTATATTTTGGCAAGAAGCGGTCTTAAAACCCCATCGGGCGTTGGGCGTTTTTTGCGAGCTGAAAGCCCGCGCTCCGAGGTTTTTTGTTGACTTGAGACGGCTTTAAGAATGGTTTATTGCCATTGGGCGGTCAAGGAGGCGGTCTTTATTCCGTGGAGGATTGAGCCATGTCCAAAACCGAGGCAATTGACAAGGTCAACGCGTTGGCCCCGGCGGCCTTGAGGCGGGAAATTGCCGCGAGGGCGGTGTATCGCCAATGAGCAAAAGAGACCCAATCACCAAGCGGAGCGCGATGTTTAGTGCATCCGCGTCACCAAAGGAGCACACATCATGTACAAAAGAGGAAAAGCCGTCGCGTTGGTCGCGATTCTCGCGTCGGCCCTGAGTGCCCGAGCGCAGATGGACCAGTTGCCGGTGGGCACTATTTATGGCGACTACGCCGTGGGCGTGGCCACGGGCTTTGCCGTGGACAATCGCCAGCGCTTCGACCCTTGGAACAGCGCGTACGCCGGCCCCGAATACCGCGCTCTACTGCGCGAGGTGGAAGCCGCCGGACAGACCCGCACGGTGGTGTTTCAGTTGTGGTATCCGGCGGTGCCGGAAACGGCGCCAGGGCGGCTTGCCGGGCCGCGCTCGCCCTTTGCCGCGGCCAGCGGGCGGCGGGCGAACTACTACGACTTCTTCTTCCAAGCCGGGGACATGGCGCAGACGCTCGGCGCCGCGGCCCAGGTGGTCCTGCCCCATTTCATCCACCTGCGCGGCGGCGGCATTCTGGCCGAGGCCGATCCTGCGGCTCAGGAAGCCGCGTTCGCCGAAATCGGCGAGTGGATTCTCAATGCGTCGCAGGGCGCGTGGCAGGACGCTCGGGCCGCCGAGGGCAAATTCCCGCTGATTCTCCTCGCCCACGGGCTTGCCGGCAGCCACGGCATGTGGAGTTCCTTCGCTGAATTTCTCGCTTCGCACGGGTATGTGGTGGCGGCGCCCACCTTTATTTCCGATGGCGGCCTGCCGCTGGTTTTTCACGACGAGGACTCGCCTTTTGCCGCGAGCGCGTCGCCGGAGGAACTGAAGCGGGCCTACGAGTTGCTCTTGGGCGAATACAAGGTCGTTCCCTATTTCTACCGCTTGCTCTTCGGGCAGGCGGGCCGGGGGTTTGCGCCGCCGGAGCATTTTGACCCGGCCACGGCAAAAGTGGTCCCCGGCGGCGTGGAGCGCGCCACCACCATGATGGGCAACCTGTTCCGCCAGCGCGTGTCCGATGTGGGGCTGGTGCTACACACCGTGCGCCTGCTCGGCGCGGACGAAGCTACCTGCCGGACCGCCCTCGCCTCGATGGGAGCCGCCAGTGCCGCCCGCCCCACCGCCAACCGCTACCTGTGCGGGCTGCTCAACGGGCGCATTGACGGCGAGCGCATCGGCATTGCCGGGCATTCGCTCGGTTCGATGACGGCGCAACTAGCGGCCAACCACCTGCCCGGCATCAGCGCGGCCATGGGCCTGAACAACGCCCCACCCTTCACGTGGACGCCCGAGGAGATGTACGGCGCGGGCAAGACCGAGGAGGGCCTGCCGGTGGGCAGCCACAAGCCCCTGTTGCTGCTGATCGGCGACGAGGACGGCTTTGTGCAAAACGTGTTCGTCGGCCTGTTTCAGGCGGCAGTGGCGCAGGCCGGGGGCGACCCGGCCGCGGCATTCCCCTTGGCCCCGGAACGCGCCATGCCCGAACGCATGGAGAATCCGCAGCCCGTAGCGTTGAGTGCTTGGCGGCGTGCCACCTCGGACCGCGTACTGGCGATCGTGCGCGACACGGACCACTTCACCTTGTCCGAGGACTTTGCGCGGCTCTTCCCGTGGCCGAAATTCCAGCGCGGCGAATTGCCCTTTGGCCAAACCCCGGAGCGCACCCGCAAGCCCACGGGCGAGCGCGCCTTGGGTCCGCCGGGAGCGCCCGGGGAGCACTACACTCAGTTGGGCTGGGCCACGGTCGGCGATGCCGGCGAGGTGTACCTGCCCCACGTGATCCGCGACTGGTATGCGCGGGCGTGGTTCGACTGGTATCTCAAGGGCGACGAGGCGGCCCGCGGCCGGCTGCGGGAGCCGGATCCGTTCGGGGCTATGACTTCGGTGCGGCAGGAGGTGAGGTAGGCGGCACCCGCGATCATCCCGCTGCTCTATCGGCGGGGAGCAATGAGCGCGAAGTGCCTAGACGAACCGGGGCTGTACCGCTGCAATGTGGTCATTGGCTCCGCAAACCACTATACGAAGAACAAGGAGGAACGGAAAAATGTTTAGAGTATTCGCATACGGCTTCATAGTCGGGACCTTTTTGGGCCTTTTCATTGACGCCTACCTGGCTTACGACCGGGGTGGCTGGACATGGCAATGGTGGAACTTTGCCATCTCGCCCTTCATTTTCACGGCGTGGGGGTTGGTTTTCATGGCCGTCAAATATGTTTGGAGCAGATTTCGCGGGTCTTCGTAGAAACTAGGTGGGGAAGGCGGTCAGTTGCTTGGCAGCACTATTGGTGCCGGAGAAGCGGTCCGTCTCGGTGACAAACAGATGGCGGCCGGCGGCCTCGGCTGCCGCGTACATGGCTACTGCATCGTCATAGCTGGCGGCTACGGGCTTTTCGCAAAGGCCGTGGGCATGGCGGCTGCGGTGTAGGCGCGGTGCGAGGCATTGGGGTACAGACGGAGCGATGGCGGGGCGCAGCTCGTCCAGCATGCGCCCACAGTCGTCGTACGCGTGGGGGACGCCGTGGCGGTCGGCGGTCTGTTGGGCCTCGGCTAAAGTGTGATTGAACACGCCGACCACTTCTACGGCCGGGGCCAACTCCAGCCAAGCGGGACTTTGAGGTACGCTTGGTCGCGTTCTGGATCGTTGAGGAATTCGAGATGGTGTTTTTCAAAGGGTATGGAAGGTTTCATTGGGAACGCCTACTCGGTACAGTATCCAGATTATAATTTCCGATCCATTTTACCCATGGAAGCGCATTTTCAACAGCATTGGCCAGTTTTTTGTCGCCGGTATAGAGCCAGAGGTTTTCAAATGCGTTTAGTACTCACGACCGTGCTCAATCAGTTTTTTTATACTTACATCTAAGGGGGGCATTGCGTCTCGCGCCCGGCGCATTCGGATGGCGATTTCAGTCTGACGATTTTCCATACTATTCGCCGCTTTGTTTTGCCAATTGCGAATCAGGGTTTGCAAGTAGTCAACTTTGTCTGCGGGTAGCCCTGTGACATCGAGAGATCTCATGTTTTATACCTCCTGTGAGGTTTAACCTGTCGGATGAGAAGATATAACACAAGATAGTGAGAAATTCAACCATATCCGGTTATAATTTCAAGAGATCGACTTATGAACTATTACGC
Source organism: uncultured Latescibacterota bacterium (assembly GCA_958295495.1). GTDB lineage: Bacteria > Latescibacterota > UBA2968 > UBA8231 > UBA8231. The sequence goes on along the minus strand of OY282352.1, from coordinate 1,333,349 downwards.
CCACACAGCCGAAACGGCTGCTGGGGAACGCGATCCGAATAAATCGCGTTGGCAACCGTTATCCGAGCATTTGCAGAGCGTGGCGAACAAGGCTCGAGGATTCGGCAGACCGCTTGGCCTCGCAGCAGAATGGGCTGGTCTTCTGCACGACTTGGGAAAGTATCGAGAGCCTTTTCAGGCATACTTGGCAGGTGAGTGCCCGAGATCGGATGAAACGCATCATGCGGTGTATGGAGCCGCGCTGGCTTTTCAACGAGGGTGGGTCGGCCCAGCCTTTGCCATTGCTGGACATCATGCGGGACTGCATAACGTGAGTGATTTACAGGCATTGGTTTGCGGCGAGAAATATGATGCTAAGAACCGGCTCGCTCCTCTGGTAAAGCGGTTTGAAGAGGAACTAGGGCCAATTCCCGTCGAGTTAGCCGAACCAGAGTTTGCCAAGTCCGCGGAGGACTGCGCTGTCGTCGAATTCTACGTGCGGATGTTGTTTTCCTGCTTGGTAGATGCGGACTTTCTGGATACTGAACGATTTGCCGTCGGTCGAGAACGCGATCCGGTGAGGTTGGATGCCTCGTTGCTGTTGGAGAGATTGCAAGTGCATCGGAGCAAGTTTGATTCGTCTGGTGAACTTAACAAATTACGCAACAGCGTGTTTGAAGACTGCCTAACAAAAGCGGCGGCTCCAACAGGTTTCTTTTCTCTGACCGTACCGACGGGTGGGGGCAAAACGCTTGCGAGTATGGCCTTTGCCTTGGAACATGCGCAGCGGCACGGAATGCAGCGGGTGATAGTGGTGATACCTTACTTGTCAATCATTGAGCAGAATGCCGCCGAATACCGCAAAGTGCTCGATCCCGAAGACGAAGGTATCGTGATTGAGCACCATTCGGCGGTGGGCGCAAAGGATGATAATGAGGAGCGATTCCGGTCCCCGGAGGAGTTGGCAGCGGAGAATTGGGACGCGCCGGTCATCGTCACTACCTCGGTGCAGTTCATCGAGTCGCTCTTTGCCAATCGCACCTCCAAATGTCGAAAACTACACAACATAGCGAACTCCGTGGTGGTGCTGGATGAAGTGCAGACGCTGCCTACACATTTGCTCAATCCGCTTCTGCATGTACTGCGCGATCTCGAGAAACACTACCACACGAGTTTTGTTTTTTCCACCGCTACCCAACCGGCCTTTCGTCGTAGCACATCGTTGGCGCATGGTTTTGAGGCAGATGAAATGAAGGAAATTGCGTCACAGCCCGGCGAGTTGTTTCAGAAGTTGAGTCGGGTGGTTTACGAGGTGCGCCCTACAGAGAGCGATTGGTCAGAATTGGCGGCGGAATGGACGAGCGAGCCACAAGCCTTGGGCGTGGTGAATACGCGCAAACAGGCGGCCGAATGGTGGGAACAGTTGCGCGAGCAAAACCAAGAAAACGCGTTTCATCTTTCCTCGGCCTTATGCGCCGAGCATCGGGCCGAGATACTGGCAAAGGTGCGTTGGCGTTTGGAAAACAAAGAACCCTGCTGGCTGGTGGCTACGCAGGTGATAGAGGCCGGGGTGGATATTGATTTCCCGCTGGTTTATCGCGCCTTGGGGCCGCTGGATTCAATTGTGCAGGCGGCTGGCCGCTGCAATCGGGAAGGCCGCCTGCCGGACAAGGGGTGCGTAGTGGTGTTCCGGCCAACGGACGCCAAATTACCCGGCGGGGTGTATCGCGTAGCTACGGACATTGCAGCGCGGTTGCTGAGTCAGTGGACTACGGACGACTTGTCTGGCAAACCGGCTCTGTTCAGGCGTTATTTTGACGAGCTTTTTCAATACGTGCCCACGGATCATCAGCGCCGGGGGGAGTGCTCTATTCAGGAAGATCGGGAGGCCTTGCGCTTCCGCGATGTGGCCCGCAAGGCCAAGGTCATCAGCGATGACACCCAAGCCGTAATTGCGCCAAGGAAGGAAGCCGTGGAAAAAGTGGACGCCATCCGGGAACGCGCCCAAACGGACGGTCTGCGTTTCACTCGCAAGGATTTGCGTGCGCTCCAACGTTTTATGGTGAATCTGCATTTGCGCGACTTTCAGAAACTCGATACCATGGGACTGCTTCGCCCGCTGCTGCCCGGCATGGAACTGAGCGTGCTAGATGAGGCAGCTTATCACGAACATCTCGGCGTGGTTATTGACCAACGCCCGACCGAGGACTTCTTGTTATGAACGATAATCATGTACACTTGAGAACATGGGGCGATTGGGCCTGTTTCACCCGCCCTGAAATGAAAGTCGAGCGCGTCAGCTATCCAGTCATGACGCCTTCTGCGGCCCGAGGCATCTTGGAAGCTGTCTTTTGGGAGCCCCAAATCTGCTATCGCGTCGCCGCCATCCGGGTGGTGCGGAGAGGCCGCTGGGCCTCCATTCGGCGCAATGAAGTGCAGTCGGTCATCAGTCTGGGCAATGTCGGCCAATGGATGAAGCAGCCGGAGAAAGTCTCGCCCATCAAGGCCGGGGGCGGCGCGCCCGATGGCACTCAGCGCAACATGCTGGCCCTTCGGGAAGTCGAGTACATCATCAGTGCCGAATTGCGTACCACGCCGTTGGCTGATCGCAAGACCGACCCGATAGTGAAGTATTTGGCTGAGTTCAAACGCCGCGCCCAACAGGGCAAGTGCTTCCACCGGCCGGCCCTAGGTATGCGTGAATTCGCCGCGGATTTCGAGTGGGTGGATGATCCCCAAGCCGCCTTGGAACAGCGAGCCACTGAGCTTGGCACCGGTTGGCGACAGCCCGTGGAGGACTTGGGTTTGATGCTCTACGATGTCTTCTCGCCCGGGGCCCGCGCTCAGGGTTTTCGTTGGAAACGTCCTGATGAACTGGGATCCAAGCCCAAGAAGAATACCCCGCGTTTTGTCGGCGAATTGGCCCAACCGAGGGCCTGTTTCTTCCGCGCCAAGCTCCAGGATTCCACCTTGGCTTGTCATCCCGACGAAATTGAAATCCTCGAACCCCAGGGGGCCTGACCATGCTCCTTCAACGCTTATATGAATTTGCCCAGTCGCGTCAACTTTTGGACGGTCTCGCCTTTAAAAACACTCCAGTTCGTTGGATCATAAACTTGGACACTGAAGGGAACCTCATTGGAGGCGGAGTTCAAGAAACAACGAGTGGTGAGGGGAATCGCGCAAAAAATTTTGATGTTCCCAAGACTACTAGACCAACTGGAAGTGGTCGAATAGCCGATTTTCTTGTAGACGATATTGGGGCAATATTTGGACTCAATCCAAAACCAGAACAAGAATTGAAGAGTCGGGCCTTAACAAATTTGTGTATTAAGAATAATGATTTCTGGCGACATATTAGGGAAGCTAGGGACGTTACCGGTGATGTTGTCTTTGAAGCATTGGTAAAATTTTATGAGACATTGGCCGGAGAGCCACCGAAATTTCTCAGGCTTGATAAGACTGGTAATCCAAAGTGGTTTGTCCGAACTGGCAGCGGAAACGAGGTTCGTTTGGGGAATGACTTCTTTACGTTTGCAGTTGAGGAACTTCTGATCAATCGAGAAGATATTAGGAGCTATTGGAAAAAAAAAGTGGCCGATGAACTGGTAGAGGAAGCTGAGAAATCCCAAAAACGGGGTGTCTGTCTCATCACCGGCGAACTAAACACTCCGCTTGCTCGCACACATACACCCATGGTTACAGGTCTCCCCAAGACTCACAAAAATGATCAAATAAGACAGCGAGGCATTGTTGGTTTTGAAAGTGCTTCATTTCAATCCTATGGACTCGAGAAAAGTTACAATGCTCCATCTTCAATAAAGGCATCGAAAGGCTATCTTCTTGCTCTACAATATTTATCCTCGCAGAAGGACCATTGGCTCACACTTGGCCCTGCTTGGCTTTGTTTTTGGGCTGCGAAAACGGATCAGGCATCTGAAATTTTCGCTCAACTACTGCACAATCCTGATACGCATACGGTTCGTAATTTTATGGTTTCGCCCTGGAAGGGCCTTCGGAGCCATCCACCGGACTTGGAGAAATTCTATGCTGTTACACTGACGGCAGCAGGTCCTCGTATCATCGTCAAGGACTGGCTTCAAGTCAGTTTGGGTGAGGCTGTGAGGAACTTTCAAGGCTGGTTCAGCGACTTGGAGATTCAGAGCATCGCTTGGAGCAACGTGGAAGAGGATAATGCAAGTACTCCTCTTTCCATTCGCCAATTAGCACATACGACCCTGCGACCGGACAGCCGAAGACGCTTCGACGAGGACAAGTTGAAGCCTAGCCTGATGGCATCGTTATACCGCGCTGCACTGACGGGAAGTGCACCCTCCATCACTCTCCTGAAACCGTTGCTGGAACAGCTCCAGGCCAACATCGCCAAGAAAGGCACTAAGGCACTCTACAACCAGTCGCGCTTTTCTCTGATCCGTCTCATCGTCAATCGCCATCACCGCAATCGAAAGGAATTGCATATGGAAATACCGTCGAAACTACCTATCGAAACCGACGACATCGCCTATAATTCCGGTCGCCTATTGTCGGTTCTCAACAGCCTACAGCGCTCTGCTCACGACGGAAAGTTACAAGGGGCAAATATCGCGGAGCGGTACTATGGCTCCGCCTCGACAAACCCTAACGCCGCCTTTTCCATTCTGTGGCGGCTCCACCAGCATCACCTAAAAAAGCTGCGACAAAAAGGTAATAAGGGCCAAAAAGACGCTTACCGAATCAAGGAGAATATCACGGAGATTTGTTCGCGTTTCTCGCAGACAGTACCCGACAAACCTCCGGAGTTCCCGCGTGTCTTCATCCTCGTTGAGCAGGGACGCTTTGCTTTGGGATTCTACCATCAGGAGGCCGCTCGTGCCGAAGCTATCCGGATCTGGAAAAATAAGCACCCAAAAGCTGACAAGTCGGATTCCGATGATGACATTCTAGAAGAAGATTTATTCGCAGACAGTGAAGTTTAACCACAACAAGGAGCAAACTAATCCATGGACAAAAACATCCTGACCAATCGCCACGATATCCTGTTGATCTTTGAGGTCACGAACGGAAATCCTAACGGCGATCCAGACATGGGTAACATGCCCCGTATCGACCCGAATACCAATCGCGGCATCGTTTCCGATGTGTGCCTAAAGCGCAAAGTGCGGAATTACCTCACGCACTTTGCACCGCCAACTAAGGACGGACACGACTACCGCATCTTTATTCAGCAGGGTGCGGTACTGAACGACCTGATTGACGAAGCCGAACCGAAAGCCAATGAGAACTCCAGCTCTAATGAAAATCGCGATTCCGACCAGCGGGAGAGGACAGCACTCAACTGGCTCTGCTGTCGCTATTACGACCTACGGGCATTCGGGGCAGTACTATCTACGAAAAATAAGATCTTCAAGGGGTCTGCATACGGTCAAGTGAAGGGTCCTGTGCAGTTTACCTTTGGACAGTCGTTCCATCCCATTATACCGCTGGAGATCTCCATCACCCGCTGTGCAGTTACAAACGCTCAGGAGAAGAAGGATGTTGAGGAAGCGGAGGGTCAGCAACCCGGTAGTGGGAGCAATCGCACCATGGGCAACAAGCACATCGTGCCCTATGCCCTCTATGCGGCCAAGGCTTACGTCTCACCCGCCTTTGCCGAGCGCACCGGTTTCACCAATGCCGACCTCGAAGTCCTCTTCGATGCGCTCAACCAGATGTTCGAGCATGACCGCTCCGCCGCCCGCGGCGAAATGGTGGTGCGCGGCATCTACGACTTCGAGCACGTCGGCACCCAGCATGAGAACAACGCCGAACAAAACAAACGCGAAGCTCGCCTCGGCTGCGCCCATGCCCACAAGCTCTTTGAGGGCATTGAAGTGAAGCTGAGGGATGGCACGGAGTTCCCCGAATCCTTCGCCGATTACGAGGTTAGCTGCGGATGGGATAGCACTGACCTACCGGCCGGTGTGCGCTTGAACAAACGCCATGAGTGAACCGATGCCAAAATGAGAGGAAGAGGAGTTTATACATGGGCGCAACCTATGTCGATGTAACCATCCGCAATCCTGCGGACCCGCAGCGAAGCTGGACCGACAAATTCCTCGTCGATACCGGCGCGTTCGACTCGCTCGTACCGAGGGTACGCCTCGAAGCGATTGGACTTGAACCGAGGGGCCGTCGCGAGTACACGCTTGCTGATGGCCAGTCTGTCGCATTGGACATCACCATCGCCGAGATCGAGTTCGAGGGAGAAGTCGTTGGCGGGACCATCGTGTACGGCGAAGAAGGGTCTGAACCGCTGCTTGGCGTTACCGCCTTGGAATCCGGCGGATTCGAGGTGGACCCGCGCAACGAAAAACTCAAGCGGCTGCCGGCTGTTCTGTTGAAGGCCAGCGGGACTAAAGACACGACGCGCCGGCAATAACTCAGGCCAGAGAAAAGAATTTGCAACGCTACCCCATCCATTCCGCAGGCACTAGCGAGCGGGAGAGATTCCCGCTATCCGCTATCAACCAATACCTCTATTGCCCTCGCCGAGCGGCCTTGATCCATGTCGAGGGCACTTTTACCGATAACGAGCACACGCTGATCGGCAGTCAATTCCACGAGCAGGCCGATCTGCCAGGGTACGAGAAGGCGGCAGATACAGAAATGCTTCGGGCATTGCCGATATGGTCCCAAAGGCTGGGGCTTTCTGGAAAATGCGATATTGTTGAAGTAAAATTCAAACGCCCTTCCAAGCGAAAAAAATCTCGATATTTGCCGGAGAATGTCGAAAGCGTCTATCCAGTTGAATACAAAAAGGGCAAACGCCGCAAATTCGACAACGACGACGCCCAGCTTTGCGCGCAAGCGTTGTGCCTCGAAGAGATGTTTGGGCAGGAAATTCCCCAAGGAGCCATTTTTCATGCGAGCAGCAAGCGCCGCCGAGAGGTGGAATTTACCGAGGATTTGCGCCGCCTCACCGAACAAGCTATTGAAGCCATGCACCGGCTGATTGAAGAGGAAGCAGTCCCACAAGCCGTCCATAAGCCCCAATGTTCCGAGTGTTCGCTTTTCGACCATTGCCTTCCCGAAATCACCAGTGTTCCGCCCACGCTGGTGAGGGCCTATCGGGCAGTATTCGATACGACCGACTAGAATCGTCCGGCTCTCCGTGCCGAGCGAAGTCTTCCCTTGCTTAGGTAAGGGAAAGGATTAAAACGATTGAAACAAAACACTCTTTACCTGACGACGCCGGGCACCGTAGTACACAGGGATCACTTGACGCTGCGGGTCGAGATTGAAAAGCAAACTCGCCTGACCGTGCCGATTCACCATCTGGAAAGCATTTGCGCCTTTGGGCAGGTCGTAGTTACGCCGCCAGCCATGGCCTTGTGTTGGGATCATCAGGTGGCGGTGCATTACCATACCGAGAACGGCTACCTGCTGGCGCAAGTCTTGGGAAGCGGAGACACCCGCTACTTGCTGCGCCGGGCGCAGTATGCCGCGGCGGATAGTCCGCAGGAGGCATCGCGCATTGCCCGGCAATTCGTCGCTGGAAAGCTGCAAAACGCACGATCCAATCTCTTGCGGGCCGGCCGGGAAGCCGAGGGCGTTGCCGACCGCACGGCCTTGGCGGACGCGGCTGATGAACTAGCCCGGCTGATCCGCCAACTCGGCGATGCCCCACCTGTTGCCCCAGACTGCGGGCTTAGGGAGGCACTCGACCCGATCAGGGGCTTAGAGGGATTGGGTGCCAAGGCGTATTTCTCGGTGTTCCAACGCATGCTCAAGCAACAGCGAGAGGATTTCAGATTTATAACTCGCTCGCGGCGTCCGCCTCGGGATCGGATAAACTGCCTTCTTTCCTTTATATATGCTCTGGTCCGCCACGATTGTCTGGCCGCATTGACGACCGCTGGATTGGACGCTTATGTCGGCTGGCTTCATGCAACGCGGGCGGGGAGGCCGGCTTGCGCCTTAGATCTAATGGAAGAGTTTCGGCCCTGTTTGGCAGAGCGGCTGGCATTGACCCTGATCAATCGACGGCAGATTGAGTCCAAGCACTTTCGCGAACGAGAGGGCGGGGCCGTAGAATTCACTGAACGGGGCAGGAAAGAGGTCATCCAAGCGTGGCAACGGCGCAAGCAAACAGAAGTAAAACACGCCCTGTTCAAGCAAAATATCCGTTTGGGGCAGGTTTTCAGCATTCAAGCCAAGTTATTGGCCCGCAAAGTCCGCGGCGATATCCCCGACTATATTCCCTTCATTCCAAAATAATGTTTATCCTGATCGCGTACGACGTTTCTACGACCGACCGAGCTGGGCAACGGCGGCTGCGCCAAGTGGCAAGAGCCTGTAAGGATTACGGCGTCCGAGTGCAGAAATCGCTTTTTGAATGCCAGTTGGGAAAAACCGAATGGGCGGCGCTCAGGAGTCGTCTGCTGAAGGAAATTGATCCAAAGCAGGATTCTCTCAGGTTTTATCATCTGGACGAGGACGCCAGAGACAAGGCCGAGCATCACGGGCTCGGTGAACCCGTTGACTTGAATGAACCACTGGTCTTATAGCTTGCGCGAAAGTGGAGTGACGGCGTTTTGCGCTTGCTTTCGCGCTGTTAGTAACTTTATGGCTAACAATAACTTACAGCGAGGAACATGCTCTCGCTTTGGCAGTAGGATGCAGATGAAAGGAGGTTCGCGCATCCACTCACGTAACCTTTTAGTATTCCGCTGGTTACAGTAACCGGCGTCTCCCCTCGTTTCGGCGGGGGGAGCGGATTGAAACAACGATAAAAGGGCCTTCGCGCCACGGGTAGGCCGGTCTCCCCTCGTTTCGGCGGGGGGAGCGGATTGAAACATGAAATTATTACCAAAGGTGCTCGAGGACGGGCGTCTCCCCTCGTTTCGGCGGGGGGAGCGGATTGAAACCTTAGCCGACCGGCCCCATTCGTATTCGAAGGGGAGTCTCCCCTCGTTTCGGCGGGGGGAGCGGATTGAAACCTCGAGGATCATTTCAATCCCGGTATCTTGCGCTGTCTCCCCTCGTTTCGGCGGGGGGAGCGGATTGAAACAAGGATGGCGGTGGCATACCGCCGTCGTTCACGCGTCTCCCCTCGTTTCGGCGGGGGGAGCGGATTGAAACTGTTCATAGTACCACCAACCAGATAGCTACGCCAAGTCTCCCCTCGTTTCGGCGGGGGGAGCGGATTGAAACTATCAGGGAAGCGAGGTCAACGTACTTGCCGCGGTGTCTCCCCTCGTTTCGGCGGGGGGAGCGGATTGAAACTTGCGAGAAAGGCTTGCCGGCCAAGCGCAAGATACGTCTCCCCTCGTTTCGGCGGGGGGAGCGGATTGAAACTTATAGCCGAGGATATTCTCGTCGCCCCCCCACGCGTCTCCCCTCGTTTCGGCGGGGGGAGCGGATTGAAACTGCAATAGTTGCATCCATAGCGGCCTGCGCCGCCTGTCTCCCCTCGTTTCGGCGGGGGGAGCGGATTGAAACGAGTATCTGGCCGCCTTTGATGATGTCGCTGTCGTGTCTCCCCTCGTTTCGGCGGGGGGAGCGGATTGAAACCCATAACCATAGTGCTAAAGGATGGGTATTTACAGGTCTCCCCTCGTTTCGGCGGGGGGAGCGGATTGAAACCAAGACACCGGCTGCATTCCTCGAACCCATCCTTGAGTCTCCCCTCGTTTCGGCGGGGGGAGCGGATTGAAACAACGTAACAAGGATTATGCTATGGCAAGGCCACGCGTCTCCCCTCGTTTCGGCGGGGGGAGCGGATTGAAACTCTTGGGCCCCACCGGCGTCGAGCGAGGGGCTGGTGGTCTCCCCTCGTTTCGGCGGGGGGAGCGGATTGAAACGCAGCGACGGCGCGTTGCTATGCCGGACGAACCTGGTCTCCCCTCGTTTCGGCGGGGGGAGCGGATTGAAACGGATGAAGCAGTGGCACAACGGGTGCGTCGCTCGCGTCTCCCCTCGTTTCGGCGGGGGGAGCGGATTGAAACATAGTGACTGGATTATGAACGGCCACCTGTTTCGTGTCTCCCCTCGTTTCGGCGGGGGGAGCGGATTGAAACCGTGTGCGGAGGGCGAGCGTAGCCGCCGACGCCCGTGTCTCCCCTCGTTTCGGCGGGGGGAGCGGATTGAAACAGCGTGACCAGCGCCGGCTTCGAAAGGGTCGAATCGGTCTCCCCTCGTTTCGGCGGGGGGAGCGGATTGAAACCGAACTAGCTGGGAAATCAATCGCACCATCTAAAGTCTCCCCTCGTTTCGGCGGGGGGAGCGGATTGAAACGCATCGGCGAGCCTCGCCTTTAGATCCCGGTAGAGGTCTCCCCTCGTTTCGGCGGGGGGAGCGGATTGAAACTTCGAGCGTGGTTCTACTGCTTTCCGCGACTATATGTCTCCCCTCGTTTCGGCGGGGGGAGCGGATTGAAACGATTAGTATGGATGATGTCCTTCAAATTAGTTCGACGTCTCCCCTCGTTTCGGCGGGGGGAGCGGATTGAAACTCAGTCGGGATCTGCACGGCGTAAACAAACTCTCGGGTCTCCCCTCGTTTCGGCGGGGGGAGCGGATTGAAACTCATTGGTCAGCGGCCGTACCAATTTTCGCCCATCGTCTCCCCTCGTTTCGGCGGGGGGAGCGGATTGAAACTGAACGATGGGGAAAAATCGACCATCTTTGGATTTGTCTCCCCTCGTTTCGGCGGGGGGAGCGGATTGAAACTCGTATCGACCCTTTCCGGGGCTCGAAGAAAAAATGTCTCCCCTCGTTTCGGCGGGGGGAGCGGATTGAAACATAAAAAAACCTCCTTTTAGAGGAAAATAACAAAGTCTCCCCTCGTTTCGGCGGGGGGAGCGGATTGAAACATTGCGGTCAATGGTATCATCTGGCGGGTTGACTGTCTCCCCTCGTTTCGGCGGGGGGAGCGGATTGAAACTTAATATTAGGATGGTCCTTTCCCGCCTCTCTAATGTCTCCCCTCGTTTCGGCGGGGGGAGCGGATTGAAACTTGAGCTTTCCAGGTAACCCGGAATTTCTGAAGAAGTCTCCCCTCGTTTCGGCGGGGGGAGCGGATTGAAACGGGGGTACTCCATATACTGGTCAGCCGCGCAACCCGTCTCCCCTCGTTTCGGCGGGGGGAGCGGATTGAAACTCTTTGGACTCCATCGACCAACTCACGATCTTGGGTCTCCCCTCGTTTCGGCGGGGGGAGCGGATTGAAACTACTTCCGCTTGGAGGCGCGCGCGGCGCTCCAGCGTCTCCCCTCGTTTCGGCGGGGGGAGCGGATTGAAACATCGCGCATTATGCTTGGGCCGTTCGGCCTCAACGCGTCTCCCCTCGTTTCGGCGGGGGGAGCGGATTGAAACTCATAGAGGTCGGCGTTGAGCCTCAGCGCAAAGGCGTCTCCCCTCGTTTCGGCGGGGGGAGCGGATTGAAACTAAGTAAACAAGATTTGGAAGCCTTAAAATTGTTGTCTCCCCTCGTTTCGGCGGGGGGAGCGGATTGAAACAAGGAATGGTCTGCCTTGCGGATCGTCCGCGACGGTCTCCCCTCGTTTCGGCGGGGGGAGCGGATTGAAACCAATCAGACCTCTACCAGCTCGAAGCTGCTATGGTGTCTCCCCTCGTTTCGGCGGGGGGAGCGGATTGAAACCCTGCTATCTTCCCTGTACGATCTCGTGCTTCTTGTCTCCCCTCGTTTCGGCGGGGGGAGCGGATTGAAACGCGCTCGTCCGTCTCCCCTTCGTCCACGAGGTCGAGTCTCCCCTCGTTTCGGCGGGGGGAGCGGATTGAAACTCTAAATCTTATGATCGTTCTTATTCCTCGCACAGTCTCCCCTCGTTTCGGCGGGGGGAGCGGATTGAAACATAGCCTGCTGAACCCAAAGCGCGAACTTGCACGGTCTCCCCTCGTTTCGGCGGGGGGAGCGGATTGAAACTGGAAGTCTTAGAGAAACCCAATGGGGCAAAACTTGTCTCCCCTCGTTTCGGCGGGGGGAGCGGATTGAAACTATTATTATGGGCTGTGCTTCCCTTTGGTACCGAGGTCTCCCCTCGTTTCGGCGGGGGGAGCGGATTGAAACTGCACTTGGTTCGTATCGTTTATGTATGCAAAGCCGTCTCCCCTCGTTTCGGCGGGGGGAGCGGATTGAAACTGAACGTGGGGTGTGAGGCGTCCTATTCAACATCGTCTCCCCTCGTTTCGGCGGGGGGAGCGGATTGAAACAGGATTACCGCGTATCCGAGAGACACAAGTTTATATGTCTCCCCTCGTTTCGGCGGGGGGAGCGGATTGAAACAACGCAAGCAATATAATCGGGATGATCGAGCCCGCGTCTCCCCTCGTTTCGGCGGGGGGAGCGGATTGAAACATCACGGCGGACATTTCTAATGCTCCCATCAAATGTCTCCCCTCGTTTCGGCGGGGGGAGCGGATTGAAACGCGTATACTATACAGGGCGTCTAACGCCGCTTCAGTCTCCCCTCGTTTCGGCGGGGGGAGCGGATTGAAACACCTTGCGCTTGGCATGGTTGGCGATAACCTGCGCGTCTCCCCTCGTTTCGGCGGGGGGAGCGGATTGAAACCTGGAAAATGAGCTGATTGATCGGTGGATCACAAAGTCTCCCCTCGTTTCGGCGGGGGGAGCGGATTGAAACCTGGAAAATGAGCTGATTGATCGGTGGATCACAAAGTCTCCCCTCGTTTCGGCGGGGGGAGCGGATTGAAACCGTGGATAATGGTGTCGCATAATAAATCAAAATCATGTCTCCCCTCGTTTCGGCGGGGGGAGCGGATTGAAACCTTGCCGTCGACGTCGCACGTGTAGCCTAAGCTGGTCTCCCCTCGTTTCGGCGGGGGGAGCGGATTGAAACAATAGATTTTATGTAGAAAAATAAAAAAGAGCGTGTCTCCCCTCGTTTCGGCGGGGGGAGCGGATTGAAACTCGTCGTGTGTAGCCCAGCTTTCGAGTACCATATGTCTCCCCTCGTTTCGGCGGGGGGAGCGGATTGAAACACAAAGGCGCGATCGGTATAGCCAGCAGGAAGGACGTCTCCCCTCGTTTCGGCGGGGGGAGCGGATTGAAACCTTAACCTATCGCCCGTCCGAACCTTTCTCTCTGGTCTCCCCTCGTTTCGGCGGGGGGAGCGGATTGAAACCGATTACCCGAGACAACTTGATATAATTTCACTTGTCTCCCCTCGTTTCGGCGGGGGGAGCGGATTGAAACAGGTAATCTAATGCGCGAACTTTACGACCTCACTGTCTCCCCTCGTTTCGGCGGGGGGAGCGGATTGAAACACTCGGAACCGTATGCTCCATCTCGGGCCGGTGCGTCTCCCCTCGTTTCGGCGGGGGGAGCGGATTGAAACTTGGGATTCCGCCGCGGCGATTTTCAAGGCACAAGGTCTCCCCTCGTTTCGGCGGGGGGAGCGGATTGAAACTTGGACGAGTTGGACGAGGTCCACTTCGAGGCTTGTCTCCCCTCGTTTCGGCGGGGGGAGCGGATTGAAACTCCCCTACGTGCATGAGCGGGAGAAGCATTACCTGTCTCCCCTCGTTTCGGCGGGGGGAGCGGATTGAAACTTCCATGTCGCCCAGGGATCGGAACGATCCCGGTACAGGTCTCCCCTCGTTTCGGCGGGGGGAGCGGATTGAAACCACGAAATCGAGAAGCATTACCTTTCCAACCCAGGTCTCCCCTCGTTTCGGCGGGGGGAGCGGATTGAAACAATGAGCGCCGAACACCATACTGTCATCATCGTCGGCGGCGGGCCGGCGGGCCTGCCGTTGGCTGTGGTCTTGGGCGGCTGGCATCCTTTCTTCCGCAACAGCCGCATGTTTGCCGCACGCTACGCGCCTCTCGCCGGGTACTTGCAGCAGTTCGACCGCACGCTGTTGGGGCTGGATATGCGCCATCTCGTGCAGAGCGGCATCAAGCCCGTTGATCTATTTCGCACCTTGCACCACCCGCGCCAGCTCTTTGAGGAACTGGACCAAGTCGCCATGGACTTTCGGTGCGGCGAGCCGCTGGATGCGCTGCTCATCAGCCGCGAACCGGTCGGGGGGTTGTGGAACCGAGCACCGCAAAACCTGCTGACTCTGTCGCCGGGTCAGTGGATGGAGTTTGCCTTTTATCCGCTGGCGCAGCATGCCGCAGAAATCGGGCACTCCTTAGACGTCAACGCCCTGATCCTCAAGACCGATCTGATCGAGTACTATCACCGCGTGCCCGAGCGCTTTGGGGTGGCAGAGCGCATTCGCACCTTTGAGGAGGTTGAGCGGATTGAGCCGCACGTAAGGGGCTTCCAACTCACCAGTCGGCACGTGCAAACGGGCACTGAGCAGCGCTATACCTGTAAGTACTTGGTCCTCGCAACCGGCCAGCGCGGTCGGTTGCGCTCCCTCGGAGTGGAAGGCGAGGATTGGCCTTTTGTCACTTCTCACTACGACAAGCCCGCAGACTTCCCCGGCGAGCGGGTGATGGTAGTAGGCGGCGGGCGCTCGGGCGATTGGGCAGCAACCGAATTGCACGACGCCGGCAAGCAGGTGTACTACGCCATGCGCCAAGGGCCAGCGGTCCATTGGCGGCTGATTGGCTATAGCCGCCACGGGCTACCCTATTACCAGCGCATGGCCGCAATCCTCGAAAGCCGCTCGCCCCGGCTCAACACCTTGTATCACACCCATGTGACGCAGATTGCAGAGGACGGACGGGTCGGGCTGCAAACGCCCGAAGGGGACCAAGTGGTGGAGGTTGATCATGTAATCAAGGAAATCGGCGGCACAGCCGACTACTCAATCTTGCAGGGCTTGGCGCCGCTGACCCTGACGCCCATGCGCGACAACTACCGCTTCCAAGTCGATCAAGTCCAGATCCACGCCCACAACTACGAGTCGATTGACGTCCCCAACTTGTACATCGGCGGCTATTTAGCGGCCGGAATCGGACTCGTCGTCATTGCCATGCACGGGACGACCTACGCGATTGCCGGGGATATTCTCCAGAAAGAAGGGCGGCTCTCCCCGTCGCCATCGTTGGTATAGGCGAAGGACGATGGAAAAGCCGCTATGGGACGCTGCCGCCGGCTCTGTCAGGAGCACCTCTCCTTCTATCTGGGCTGGCGTCCCCGGATTCATTTCAACGACTTTCTCCACTTGGTGCAATACGGCGAACTGAGTCAGCGATTTCCTAAGCCCACCCACTCTCTACCCTTGCACCCGACGTATTCCGACTGCATCAGAAAACGCCCCCGCCTAGCGCGAGGCGTATGATGCCAAAAAACAGGGCCACAATGCAGCATACTAAGCCAGCGATACCGCAGCTTTTGGTACTGTTGCCCGCCGCGGCCAGCGCGATGCCGCTGACGATGATGCCGACGCCTGCAAAAGGTATATTGAGCCAGTTTAGCGAGCCGAGACACGGGAAAAACCCCACGACCATTCCAACAATAGTCAGAATTCCCCAAAGCAAACTAAGCACCTGCATGATGGTATCTCCTTTTGTGCATTCGACGTATCAAGAAAAAGGCGACCGCTAGCTGATTGGCGAGCAGAGCACCATAAAAGGCGACCGACCCTCGATTATAGATACGGGCTGCGGCGAAGTCGCCGCGTGCAATGGCCGCGAATGCGCGCGTCATGCCGCACAAAGCGCACGTTTCTCCACTGCGATGCGGGTTGCACTGCCAACTGGCTGCATCTACAGGACAATCGGGGTTCTGCCGATCATAAGTCAGACCGCTTCGCCGGTATACCAAGACAGTACACAAGAAGCAGAACGTTCTTTCATGCGTATCCGCGTAAGCGATGAGGTGCTTTGCCGCGGTCCCGAGCCTGCTCAATCAGGCATCTGCGTCTTCGATACCGCAGGCATCGACATAGACGCTTAATAGGCGCTCCTGAAGCAAATTGCGCCCACCGGTTTCGACCGCGGCCTTGTCGAGACTAAAGAAAAACTCAAGCGCGGTGGCGTCACTCACTCTGGCTGCGTAGGCCTCGGCCAAGCAGCCAAAGAGCACTTCGAGGTTGAGTGGGGGTTTGAGACGGTGCTGGACAAGAAGCTCGGCGACGAGCCGGATGGGCGGATTTGTCGCGCCCGTGGTTAGTGGCACCCCTTGAGCCAGGTGCAGGAAAACGAACTCAATGCATTCCTGGAGCAATCCGGGTTCACGGTCTTTAAGCCCATCGAGCCATGCGGCTTCCGCCGCGCTGACCTGCTTTTTTGGGATTATGATAGCACTTCGCCGCAATAAAACCCATAGACGGGTGATCAACCAACAGGCGGCCTGAAACAGGATTACTACCAACTTTACCAAAGCAACGACCAGATGAATATAGACGGCATTCTTTCCGCGCACCTGGATACCTCCAATCTTGGCGCTTGAATACCGCGGTTTGAACAAGTTGAAGGTTCCAACCGACGTCTTGGTCGAGACCGAAAGGCCGCTCTTCGACAGATTGAGTTTGATCGGCCCTTTGCCGTAACGTCCACGCAAGACGAAACGCCCGTTTTGTAGAGCTACTTGTGTGCCTTTGGCGATCCGCGTTGATACGCGCATACCGCGACTGGAATTGGCCGTTAAGTTGATCCTCGCTGCCTTTGTTTGTGTACGCAAAGCAACCCCTCCGGTTCGGCTTACCCGAAGGTATTTACCGCGGTATTCAATACGTTTTAACCGGCCGGCTGCATCTCGTCCCAACAATGATGTTACCTCCTTGTGTGCATTCGACGTATCAAGAAAAAGGCGACCACTAGCTGATTGGCGAGCAAAACTCCATAAAAGGCGACCGACCCTCGATTATAGATACGGGCTGCGGCGAAGTCGCCGCGTGCAATGGCCGCGAATGCGCGCGTCATGCCGCACAAAGCGCACGTTTCCCCACTGCGATGCGGCACCTTAAAAGCCTCGCTCGCGGCAAAAAGCGTTTTCTCCGGCACGAGATAGGGCGTGATGAATAAAAAAGACAGCATAGCTGAAGCCACCAACCACGCCGCAGTAAGGGTCCTTCTAGCATGGCGATCCATTGCGCCGCTCCTTTACACCTGCGGCCGCAAATTCAGCAGCACCAAGAGCCAAGTGCGGCTCCAATAAGCACTGTTGATATAGGGGTTTTCCGCGCTGGGCCAGTTGGTCCAATAGGTCTCGTTGTGCGGGATGCGGTGCGGCCATTGGACGATGGGGATGGAGGGCAACTCGGCAAGCCAGAGGTCCATGGCCTCTCGATAGAGTTGATCCATCTCTGGGGCGTCGGTTGGGGTCTGGCCCATCTGGTCGATTAGCGCGTCGTAGGCCGGGTTTTGCCAGCGCCAAGGCATGTCGGCCGGCTCGCCCGTGGGCTGGACAAAGCGGCTGTGGTACTGGCGCAGCACAAAATAGGGATCGCGCATCGAGCTGAAGTTGCCGATCAGGTACGCGCGGGCCGTGCCCTGGCGCAGGCGCGTGGAGAAGTCCGAGGTCATGCGGAAGGAGGCGTTGATGCCGGCCTTTTTGAGCTGGGCGATGAGCACCGGCGTCAGGTCCTGAAAGTGGGAAAAAATATCGATGACCATGTTCAGGGGCTGCCCGTCCTTTTCCCAGAAAACCCCGTTGCGTACGTAGCCTTTGCGGGCGAGTATCTCCGCGCTCTTTTCCAAGTCAAAGACGCCCACTTGGTGCTTGGCGACCAAGTCCTCGGCGAGCGCAAAATACCGCTGCATTTGCGGGAGGTCGGGCAAGGGCAGCAGGGTCCATGCACCTGAGTTTTGCCAGCCTATGGCTACGAGTTGTTCGCGGTCGATGGCGTAGTTGATCGCGCGGCGCATCTCCGGGTCGGACCAAGGGGCCTCCAGCCCATTGAACCCCAGCGATATGGGCCACCAAGTGATGTAGCTATACGGCGGCTCGCGGCCCGTCCAAGTCGCGATATTGCGATTGCGCTCCAATAGGGAGACCATGTTGGCCGGGCGCAGCTCCAAGCAGGTGTCGATGTTGTTGGCGATCAGGTTTTGCACGCGCTTGTGCTCCTCCATATAGGTCAGGTAGATCAGCCGCTCGACTTGGGGTAACTCCTGAAAGCCAAGTTTCTCCGCCCACCAACCCTCGCGCAGATCCCAGATCCGTTGGGCCGGCTCCGAGCGCGCAATGCGATAGGGGCCGGTCAGAACCGGCCAGCCTTTTTGCAGGTCAAAGTTGGAAAAAATCAGCGGGTCTTTGCCCTCCCAGATGTGCTTGGGTACGATGGGGACGCCTTGGTCGCCGCTGTGGACGAAGTAGCTGAAGAGGAAGCGCGGGTTAGGTGCCTTGAGCGCGACGCGCACCGTCAGACTGTCGAGGGCGACCGCTTCTTTGACCCAAGTCGCCATATCGGTCGAGTACACGAGTTGGGGGGTGTGCTCCACGAGCATGTTGATGGTAAAGGCAAAGTCGTGCGCCGACCAAGGATGCCCGTCGCTCCACTCGACGCCCGGACGGATTTTGACCACGAGTTCGGTGTAATCCTCATTGAAGCGGTGGCTCTCGGCGATCCAAGGTATTAGCTCGGAATCTTCCTCGTAGGCATTGAAGAAGTAGAGCGGCTCGTAGAGGAAGTTATAGCCTATCCGCGAGATGCTGCCCGGAATGAAGGGGTTGAAGGAGTTGTAATCTTGAATCTGGCCAGAGCAGGTATTGGCCTCGGCGCAGTCCATGATCAAGGTCCGGTTGCGCGGCACCTTTTTGAGAACATAGCCGCCCTCGTCGCCGCTACAGGCGATGAAGGGCAGGCTAGCTAAAAGCAGGATATAAACAGGCATTGACTACTTTCTTTTGGCCGCTTGCAGGGCGCAAGCACGGCTTTGGGCCAGCGCGGCCACTGGGTCGGGGAGTTGGGGGCTGAGCTCAATGCTCGCTGGGCCGGTGTACGGGCTTAGAGCGAGGGCGGCAAACGTCGCGGCTAGCGCCTCCTTGGTCAGCACGCCCGCTAGCAGGGGCCAGTGCAAGTCGGCCTCCCCGTCGTTGTCGTCTAGATGCACGTACCCCAGCCGGTCGCCGGCCGCGGCTATGACAGCGGTCGGGTCTTCCCCAGACATCTGTAGATGGCCGGTGTCGAGGAGCAAGTAGAGGTTGGGATGGTTTAGGCGGGATAGGTAGTCCAAGGTCCCAGCAGCCGTCGGCAGGGCCTTGCCGGGGAAGTGCTCAATCCCGACCCGAATCGCGCGCTCAGCCGCGAAGTCCGCCACTTGCCCCAAGGCATCGCCAAACTGGGGCAGGGCGGCTGGGTCGGTCCCTGGGACGACATAGGCGGTGCCGGCACCGAGGGCGGCGGCGTGGTCGAGGGCCTCCCGGCAGTGGTCGAGGGCGGCTTGTTGGGCCGCGGCTGTTGCGGCGTCGAGAGCCGCGCCAGCTTCCATGTTAAAACACAGCGCGAGGCAGGAGACCGACAGGCCGAGGTAGTTGATGTGCGCTCGCGACGCCGGGCCGACAAAAGTCTTCGCCTGCACGTCAATAGAGCGGAAGCCGATAGCGGTGAGGGCGGTGAGGGCGTCTTCTTCCGAGCCGGTCGAGGCCCAGGCACAACAGGATAGCTCCACGATCCGTTCCTTTTCTACTAAGCGGGCAGTACGCCGTAGCAGACGCGGCGGCTCTCCTCGACTTTGGCGAAACCGAGGCGAGCGAGCAAGCGACCCGGCCGGCGGTCCTTCATCACCACTCGGCGGCGAGCGACGCGGCGGGCCTCGCGCAAGTCCGCGGGCGCAGGGCCGCCTGGCCGCGCCAAGCAGCGGACCAAGTCCAAGCCCCGCGCATGGGCAATGCTCTCGTCGAACATGGGGTCGAAGTAAACCACGTCCCAAGCGTTGTCAGCTTCGCGGCGCAGGTAGTCGGCATAGTCGGCGTTTAGGACTTCGACGCGGCGCATGGCCAAGCCGAGGTCCGGGTCATCGGCGAGCGGGTACGAGGCCATGCCGTGCTCGACTAGCAGGGCCAAAAGCGGCGCGGCTTCGAGGGCGCGGACGCGGCCACTTGGGCCAACCACACAAGAGGCGACAATGGCGTCGGCACCCAGACCGCAGGTGCAGTCGAGGACGTGGTCACCTAATTTGATCTGTAAGGCGTCAACCAAGATGTCGCGCTTGCCTTGTGCCAAGGCGAGGATCCGCAATTTGGCCATATTGGGATGGTGGTGCAAGCTCTGTCCGGCTATCCACAAGGAAAGGGCTGTGCGGCCGACGACGATCAGGCCGTCGGCCGCCTCGGCGGCGGCGATTCCAGCGAGCGAGCGGTGGGCGCGGGGTACGTAGCGGTAGCCGGTTGCGGCGGCAATGCAGCGTGCCGTCTCGCACTCAGGTTCCTGCGGTCTGGCGATGGTGGTTATGGCGAATGCGAGCACCGTGCGTTGCGACGGGGTGTCGGGCGCGATCTGTGATTGTGACATAGTGGCTTGGGTGTTTTACTAGCCCTAAGTGGCGGCTAATAGCAAACTAAAAATAACGGGGTCGGCTGGGCAATGGTGTTTACCGTCGCATTCGGCCCATGGAGGGATAGATGGCTACGGAAAGAGCTGGCGCTGGATCCCATCCTCGTGGGCGTGGTCGCATTCGGCCCATGGAGGGATAGATGGCTACGGATCGCCTCGCGACTCAACTCGGTTTCGTCCTCGAAGTCGAAAAGCTCAAACAGGTCTTTCGCCAGACGCTGTTGGTAGGCGACCGCCGTCGGGAAAACGACGCCGAGCACTCGTGGCACCTGAGCCTAATGGCCATTCTGCTGGTCGAGTACGCAGCGGCAGACGTCGATCTGCTGAAGGTGCTCAAGATGCTGTTGATCCACGATGTGGTGGAAATAGACGCGGGCGACACTTTCGCCTATGACGTGGTGGGCAACAAGGACAAGGCGCAACGCGAGCAGCAGGCGGCCGACCGGCTCTTCGGCCTGTTGCCGCAAGACCAAGCCCCAGCCTATCGCGCGTTGTGGGACGAGTTCGAGCGGCGACAGAGCGCGGCGGCGCGCTATGCGGCGGCACTCGACCGATTGCAACCGCTATTGCTCAACTTCTACACCGATGGGGCGGCGTGGCAGCGGCATGGGATCAAAAAGGCGCAGGTGATCGCGCACAACGAGCATATCGGGGAAGGCGCGCCCGCACTGTGGGAATTTGCGCGGGAGTTGATCGACGCAGCGGTGGCAAAGGGGATTCTGGCCGAATAGCTCAGGCCGAGACAAAGCGATCTAGCCGCCAGCGCTTGGCCCAAGTCTTTTCCAAGCGCACGCACAAGCAGACGTCGTTGCCCGTGTAGGTCTCTGCAAGGACCTGACCCTGCTGGTGTAAATGGGCCAAGAGCCGGCCTTCGGCTTGGGGAACCTGTAGCTCCAAGGTGACGTCCCCAGCAACGCTGTACGCGCGGATTTTGTCGCGCAGCGCGTCGAGGTTGATGCCTTGGCCGGCCGAGACGGCAATGGCGTGTTCGCGGGCCGCGTACGCGGCCGCGATTCGCTCTTCTTCACCGGGGGCCACTTGATCAATTTTGTTGTACACCATCAGGGTGGGGCTGTCTGCAAGCCCGAGGTTGTGGAGGACTTGCTCGACCGTGGCGATCTGCGACTGGTAGTACGGAAGGCTCAAGTCAATCACGTGGAGCAGCAAGTCGGCCTCCACGGCCTCTTCGAGCGTGGCGCGGAAAGAGGCAAACAGGTGGTGGGGCAGGCGGTTGATGAAGCCAACCGTGTCGGTGAGCAAGATCTTGTGGTTGCGGTCGAGGTCAACGGCGCGAGTGGTCGAGTCCAAGGTGGCAAAGAGCTGGTCCTCAACTAGGACATCCGCGCCAGAAAGCACCCTCATCAGGGTCGATTTGCCGGCGTTGGTATAACCCACGAGGGCCACCTTAAAAACATCCGCGCGATTTTTGCGGTTGGTCGCCATCTGCACGCCGATCTTGTCGAGCTTAGCCTCTAGGAAGTTGATCCGACGGCGAATCAGGCGGCGGTCAATTTCCAACTGGGTTTCGCCCGGGCCGCGGACGCCGGCTGTCCCCATGCCGCGGATGGCCCCACCGCCAGCTTGGCGCGACAGGTGGGTCCAGAAGCGAGTCAGGCGCGGCAGGAGGTAATTAAGCTGGGCCAGCTCGACTTGGAGTTGGGCCGTGTGGGTGCGAGCGTGGCGCGCGAAGATGTCCAAGATCACGGTGCTGCGATCGAGAATGCGGCGTTTGGTGACGTCCTCCAAGTTGCGCATCTGGGCCGGCGAGAGGTCGTTGTCAAAAACGATCACGTCGGCTTGGCACTGGGCCGCAAGCTGCTTGAGAGCGGCGGCTTTGCCCTTGCCGACGTAGTGGGCCGGGTCAATGCGGTCGCGCCTTTGGAGCTGGCGCGAGGCTTCGACGAGGCCAGCGGTGGCGACTAAGCGACCGAGTTCGTCGAGGGAGTGTTCGGCCTCCCCAGCAGGCATCTGGGGCAGGGCGACGCCGACGAGGATGGTGCGTTCTTGGCTCAGCGTGTGATTTGCTTCCATGCGGGTTTCTTTGAACTTGATTGTGCCGTGCATCAAACACAAATAGAGCGCATCACTTTGTCAATACCGCAAGGGCTTTTGCGCCTTCAATGCGCGGGCGAGCTGTTGCGACAAAAAAGTCGTCTTTGGAGGGGTTATCGACAATTTTGTCGTTATTACGGGCAAACGGGGTGAAGTAGCGTGTTCCTAACTCGTCATTTAACATTACATTGACTTCTTAAAAAATTAAACCTGTGGCACTAGCTTTGCTTATAACATATAATACGAGCCGTCTCTGCTGCCCAACTTCTCGGTCGGCACCATCAGCGAACTGCGAGCGCGTGGCGTGCAGACAAAAATCGTCGTGCCGTGCGAATTGGCTAGTCCCCAGCTAGCGCAAGAGGTCGCGCTGAGTGGAGCGCAGGACTTAGTCGAGAAACCCATTTTACTGGACAGCTTTGTCTATAGCCTCAAGAGACAGGATGCCAAAATGCAAACTGGTCGCGCAGCGCTATCTGACACAGGAGAAAGGGACTGACCATGGGCAAACACAGCGGCGGCAATAGTAACGGGGACCTGTTGCGAGACTTGCGGCTTGCGGTTTGGCGGCACCAAGAACCGGAGGGCGAATTTATGGTCCTATCGCAGATCCGCCAGACCTTGGACCACGCCAAGATCGCGTACGATGGTTGCCGGTTGTACCGGGTACAAGGCGACAACGGCGAGTGCAAGATGCGCGTCCATCCCTTGACGTCCGACGGGCATTGGTCCCCGCTAACGGAAGGGCAGCAGTGGGTGCTGGGGGCGTGGAAATCTGCCGCGACCTGCTATCGAGCACCGAGCCGCCCCGGAGAAGGCGACTGGCTGGCCCAGCAGATGCGTTGCAAGGTCAAAGCCATACTCGAAACGACCTTTGATCAAGGCGTCCTAGCCGTTTATCGCAGCGAGGCTATCGCCTGTAGTGCCGCAGACGTTGGCTTGTTCAAGGGCTTGAGCGAGGTCCTCAGCGGGCTGTACTATCGACGAGAAGACTTGTCGCAGTTGCAGGTCAAAGAAGCGCAGCTACGCCAAGCACAGAAATTGCAAGTGATGGGGCAATTGACGGCCGAGTTCGCCAGCGAAATCAACCAACACTTAGAGGTGATCATCGGCGAGACTAGCCTGCTGCTCGAAGAGAATTTGGCGCCCGCCGTCGGTGGCGGCATACAAGCCGTGTACAAGGCCGGCCTGCAGGCGCGCGGCACCAGCGAGCGGCTGTTGGCGTGTGCGCGCCAGCAGAAGGCGCAAAAGGAATGGATCAGCGTCACCCGCCTCGTACAGGAGACAGCCCTGCTGATGCGCCGGACGCTCCTGCAAGACCAGATCGAAATTGCCGAGGACCTAGCCCCAAACCTGCCCTATATCAAGGCTCATGCCGGCCAGCTCCAACAGGTCGTCCTCAATCTCATCCAAAATAGCCGCGACGCCATCAGGCAGGTGCGCGGCGCGGGGCGGGTCGTGCTGCGGCTATCGACCCGCCAGGGCTGGATTGTGCTGGAGATCGAGGATAATGGGCCGGGCATTCCCGAGAAAATCCGGGCCGATATTTTTGCGCCATTCTTCACGACCAAGGCGTCGAGCCAGAACAGCGGATTGGGGTTGAGCCTATGTGCGAGCATTGCGCGCGAACACTACGGTCGCCTATTCGTCAAAGACTGCAACCAAGGGGCCTGTATAGCCTTGGAACTACCCATCAACCCGCACGCCTCGTTAGTGGATAACTGACCTTGTTGCAACAGACGCGCTCCTATATGTTCAGGCCCGCAGCGCACAACGCGGGAGATGAAGCGCATGGTCATCGTACTAATGGGCGTAACGGGTAGCGGTAAGACAACCGTGGGCGAGCAGCTCGCCCAACAGCTTGGATGGGCTTATTGCGACGCGGACGATTTCCACCCGGAAGCCAACGTGTGCAAAATGGCCAGCGGTATGCCGCTTACCGACGAGGACCGCTGGCCTTGGCTGGAGACCCTCTCTGCGGCCATTGACCAGTGGCTTTGTGCCGAGCAAGGGGCGATACTCGGCTGCTCCGCGCTCAAACAGAGCTACCGCGACATCTTGGTCAGCGGGCGGCCCGGCGTGCAGATCGTCCATCTCAAAGGCCCCAAGACACTCATCGCCCAGCGGCTCGCGACGCGGCAGCATCGCTACATGCCGGCCAGCCTGCTCGACAGCCAGTTTGCGACCCTCGAAGAGCCGGGCGACGCCCTGAGCGTGGACATCGGCCCGCCGCCCGCGGCCATTGCGGCGACCATCCGCACGGCCTTGCAGCTGTGAGACAGAGTCATCCCAAGTACACAAACAAGTACACCGCCAAGAAAATCGTCACCAACAACACGCTGCTACTGATGGGCCACGCCCGCGCAAAGACGCCGGTCGGGCCGTGGTACTGGCGCACCTGATCCATTAGAGAGAAAACCTGTCGCTTGCCCCAAGCGATTAGTCCATCCCGCAACGGCGCACCCACCTGTACGCACCGCCGCGCTGCGCTTGGCAGCAGCTTTCGGTAGGTCCAGTCCACGTCGATATTGGCCGAGCGCAGCTCCGGCGGGTACATGCCCGTCAGCTTGAGCGCGACAAAGGCCAGCGCCGAAAAAAACAAAAGCTGCATCTGCAACACCACGTGCGTAGTGGTGTACGGCTCGTACTCAACCGGGTAGGGCAGGAGCGCGTACAGATAGTGCGGGAACAAGCCGATGCCTATGCACAGCGCCGCCCCAATCCCCATCGCCAAGAGCATATTGCGCGGTGCTTCGCGGCAGCGGATCCCGGCGTCGTGAGCGAAGAAGGCAAAGAAGGGAATTTTGATGCCGGCGTGATGGAAGACGCCGGCCGAGGCAAACAGTAGCAGCAGCCACACCGCGAGGTGGCCTTCGTTGGCTGCGGCCTGCATGATCATCGACTTGCTGACAAAGCCGCTAAAGAGCGGGAAAGCCGAAATCGACGCGGCCCCGACCATGCAGAAGCCGCAAGTCCAAGGCATGGATTTGTACAGCCCCCCGAGATCCGAGCCGTTGATCCTGCCGGTGCGGTAGAGCACAGCCCCCATCGACATGAACAGGAGTGCCTTGTAGAGGATATGGGCAAAGGCGTGGGCCACTGCGCCGTTGATGCCCGTGCCCGGCCCCAAGCCGATGCCTACTACCATAAAGCCGATCTGGTTGATCATGCTGTAGCTCAACACGCGGCGCAGGTCGTTTTCAATGACCGCGTAGAAGATGGGAAACATCGCCATGGCCGCGCCGATGTACAGCAGGCATTCGGTGCCGGCAAAACTGCGCGCCAACACATAGACAGCAGTCTTGGTGCTAAAGGAGCTCAAAAAGACCGCGCCGGTGGGAGTAGAAGCCGGGTAGGCATCCACCAGCCACGAGTGCAGGAATGGGAAGGCGCATTTAATGCCAACGCCGAGGAAAATGAGCCGCGTGGCCCAGCTATCGATGCCCAGATGGCCCAGCGCCAGCGAGCCGGTCTGCTGGTAGTGCCACGCCGTGCCGACCAAGAGCAGCAGACCAGAGCTGATGTGGATCAGCAGGTAGCGCGTGCCAGCGGCGATGGCCTTTTGGCTTTGACTGGCCCAGATCTGAAAAACCGAGGTAATCGCCAATAGCTCCCAAAAGATGAAGAGCGCGATGAGATCGCCGGCAAAGACCGCGCCCACGGCCGCGGCCGCGTACAGGAAGCCGGTCGCCTGTTGCAGGCGGTCGCGCAGGTGCAGCGAGAAGAGCGCGGCGAGGAAGGCGGCCACGTGAAAAAGATAGCCAAAGAGCAAACTGAGTCGGTCAACGCGCACCCAGTGCAACTCGTATCCAGCCAAGGAGCCGACTTGGCCGTCGCCTACCTGATGACCGAGGAGATTGTAGAATCCGGCCAACGGCAAGAGGAGCAACGCCACCCGCCGCGCGGCCAGCGGCAAAACGGGCAACAGCAGCCCGCCTAACAGCAGGAAGGCCGCCGGGTGTAGGCTAGTCATAGTAATCCTCGCGGCGCATCAGCACCTTGCGCAACTGGGTGGCCGTCAAGACCAAGAGCACGCAAGCGACAAACCCGTATATCGCGTAAAAGCCGAACCAGCCCTCAACCGGGAAGACCCCCTCGGCAAAGTTCAAGTGCCGATGGAAGAGCAGGTCCAAGCCCAAGAGCAAGGCGCAGAAAGCGAAGAAGATCCATAGCAAGCGGTGGACGTTCCGCGGCTGATCGAATAGATGTTCTTTCTCTGGAGCCATGGCTTTACCCTCCGATCTGGCGGCAGAGGTCGAGGAGTGGGTCGGGGTAGAGGAAGAGCACCAGCCCGCCTAGTGCCGTGCAAAGCAGCGGCAGGACGCAGGCCAGCGGGGCTTCCCGTAGGCCGCTTTCTTCGGCAGGTGCTGCGCAGAAGAAGGCGTTGACCGCGACCGGCAACAGATAGGCCATGTTGAGCAGCGGGCTTAGCAAAAGTACGCCGATGGCCACGTACTGCTCTGCTTCTAGCCCGGCGAGTATGAGGTACCACTTGCTCCAAGCCCCTCCTAGCGGCGGCAAGCCGATGATGCTGAGTGAACCAACGAGAAAGGCCCCCATCGTCCACGGCATTTGCCGTCCAATGCCTTTCATCTGGCTGATCTCGGTCTTGTGCAGGGCGACCGCAATGGCCCCGGCGCAGAAGAAGAGGGTGATCTTGCCGAAGGCGTGCATGGCGATGTGGAGGCTGCCGCCGAGGATGCCCCAACTATTGGCCAGAGCCGCGCCGAGCACGATGTAGGAGAGCTGACTGACCGTGGAATACGCCAAGCGGGCCTTGAGGTTGTCCTTGGTCATGGCAACCAGCGAGCCAATGAGGATCGTGGCGCAGGCCGCGTAGGCCAGATAAGTGCCCAAACCCGTGTCGGCGAGCAGGTCCAGGCCGAAGATATAGACGACGACCTTGAGGACGGTGAAGACGCCGGCCTTGACCACGGCCACCGCGTGCAGCAAGGCGCTAACTGGAGCCGGAGCCACCATAGCGGAGGGAAGCCAGCGGTGAAAGGGCATGAGCGCGGCCTTGCCAGTGCCAAAGGCGTAGAGAAAGAGCAGGACGCCAATGGTCCACGTCGGGGCCTTGCCGGCGAGGATGCCGCCGGAAACAAAGTCGAGAGTCCCGGCGATGTAGTAGGTGGCGACCACGCCTGTGAGCAGGAAGCCGATCGAGGTCGCAAGCAGGATGCCCAAATAGACGCGCCCCCCCGCTTTGGCCTCCCAACTGCGGTGGTGGGTGACCAGCGGATAGGTCGACAGCGTCAGCGCCTCATAGCAGAAAAACAGCGTCAGCATGTTGCCGGCGAAGGCCGCGCCCAAGGTCGCAGCGATCGCTAGGGCAAAGAAGGCGAAAAAGCGGGTCTGGTTTTCCTCGTGATGGCCCCGCATGTAGCCGATGGAGTACACCGAGGTCGCTATCCACAGCCCAGCGGCGATCAGCGCAAAGAGCGCGCCGAGCGGCTCGACCTCAAAGGCGAGGGACAAACCCGGGAAGATCTCTATTAGATGAACTGCCGGTCGGTCTCCTGCGGCGACTTTGGGCACTATGGTGCAGACGGCGGCAAAAGTGCCCAGCGCGGCGAGCAGGGTCGCGGTCTCGCGCAGGTTGGGGCGGCGGCCCAAAAGGGCGATCAGGGGCGCGGCAGCCAAAGGCAGGAGCACGGCCGCGGCCATGGCGGTGGAGGCACTCATGGCGCAACACCTAAGAGCCACTGCGCCGCCTTGCGGGCAACCCCAGCCGTCAGCGAGGTCTGCACCCCCAATCCGACGGTAAGGGCGATGAGCAGCCATAGGGGGATCTGCATCGAGAGGGGGGCTTCGGCGACGGGCGCAGCATCTTCGGGCACCGGGCGGAAATAGGCGATCTCGACAAAGCGCCAGATATAGACCAGCGCCAGCAGCGAGCTGATCACCACTAGCGCGGCCACCGGCCACCAGCCGTGCTCCAGCGCGCCCAAAATCAAGTACCACTTGCTGATAAAGCCCACGGTAAACGGCATGCCGACTAGCCCCAAGCCGGCGAGGACAAAGGCGCACGAAGTCAGGGGCAGGCGCTTGCCCAGCCCGCTGAGATCGGCCAGCTGCATGGAGTTGACGCGGAGGAAGATGCAGCCGGCGGCGAGGAAGAGGGCCGCCTTCATCAGCGCGTGATTGAAGAGATGGACGATACCGGCAGTCAGCCCAGTGGCCGAGCCTAAGCTAATGCCGAGCATTGCATAGCCGATCTGGGCCGCGCTCGAATAGGCCAAAAGCCGCTTGAGATCGGCCTGGTAGATGGCCACGGTCGAGGCGATGAAAATGCCCAGCAGCACCAGCGGCAAGAGCAAGACATCGAGGTGCATGGTGCCAAAGGCGAAGTCCGCGCCAAAGATCGTGAAGACGAAGCGCAGGAAGGCGTACACTGCGATCTTAGTCGCAGTCGCCGCGATAAAGGCGGTAACGGCCGAAGGGGCATAGGTGTAGGCGTTGGGCAACCATATATGCAGCGGGAAAAGTGCCATCTTGAGGGTGAAGCCAACGCTTATAAAGGCAAAGGCCACATGGATGGTGCGGGTGTGGGAAACGGCTGCGACCCGCACGGCGAGATCGGCCATGTTGAGCGTGCCGGTCATCGCGTACATCAGGCCAATGCCGATCAGGATAAAGGTCGCGCCAATCGTGCCCAAGACTAGGTAGTTATACGTCGCCATAAGGGCGCGGCGATCCCGGCCGAGACTAATCAGCCCATACGCCGAAAGCGACGAGATCTCCATAAACACGAAGACGTTAAAGGCGTCGCCAGTAATGGCAATGCCCAGCAGGCCAGCGAGACAAAGCAGAAAGATCGCGCAGAAATACGGGTGGCGATCTGCTTCGACTTCGCGCGCCGCACTCGCTGGCGCGTAGGTTAGAACTACGGCACCGATCAGCGCCACCAGTAGAATCAGATACGCATTGAGAACATCTACCCGGTACTCGATGCCCCAAGGCGCGCTCCAGCCGCCGAGGGCATAGGAGATGGAACCATAGGAGAGCACTTGCTGCAACAGCAGCACGGCCAGCGCTAGGGTGCCCCAGCCGACGGCCACGACAAACGGCCATAGCAAGCACCGCGGGCGCAGCAACACGCAGACAGGTGCAGCGACCAGCGGCAAGACGATCTGCAAAGCCGGTAGATGGGCGGCGATCACGACCCCTCTTCCCAGCGTTGGATCTCGTCTTCTTCGATCGTCCCGTAGGCCGTGCGGATGCGCACCACCAGTGCTAATCCCACAGCGGTGGTGGCGATGCCTACTACAATGGCGGTGAGGATGAGGACGTGAGGCAGTGGGTTGGAGTACGTCGTCACACCTTCGACGAGGATGGGCGCGGTCCCCCCCTTGACTTTGCCCATGCTAATGTAGAGCAAAAAGACCGAGGTCTGGAAGATATTGAGGCCGACCAACTTCCTGATCAGATTGCCGCGGGCGATGACGTTGTAGAAGCCGGCCATCATCAGGAAAATGACGATCCAGTAGTTGTACAGACCGAGGAACGAACTCATGGTCGCCCGCGGCTGGCAAAGTAGCAGAAGGTGTTAATGACGACTGCGGCAACGGTGATGCCGACCCCGAGCTCAATCAGCAAAATGCCGTAGTGCTCGCCGTGGGTAGGCTCGCTGGCCAGCACCTTGTATTCGAGGAAATTGCCTCCGGCCAAGAGGCAGGCCAAGCCCGTGCCGATGTACAGCAGGAGCCCCAAGGCGAAAAAGACTTGGACGCGGCCTGGTGGGGCCACTCGGCGCGCTTCCTCGACCCCGTAGATCAAGGCGTAAAGAATAAAGGCCGCGGCAAAGAGCACGCCCGCTTGGAACCCGCCACCGGGGCCGAAGTCGCCGTGGAACTGCACGTAGAGCCCAAAGAGCAGGATCAGCGGGATGAAGAGCTTGGAGACGACGCGGAGGATCATCGCGTGTTGCATCGCTTGGTCGGCGGCCGCGTCCAGCGCAGTACCGCTGCCGCGCAAGAGCAGGAGCACCGCTAGCCCAGCGGTGAAGATCACCGTCACCTCGCCCAAGGTGTCGTAGCCCCGGTAGCTGGCCAGCACGGAGGTGACCATGTTGGGGACGCCGATTTCCGCGGGGGATTCGGCGATATAGCGGGGGGCCACGTGCTGGTGGATCGGAGCGTTGGGGTCGCCCAAATGCGGCATATCGAGGGTGCCATAGATGAGCGCACCGCCGGTCAGGAGGCAGACGGAGAGGCCACTATAGGAGTGTTGGTGTTGGGCCTTTTCTCTAGGCCCGGTCGAGGAGAGCGCGGCTAGGAAGAGGACCGTTGCTAAGCCAGCACCCACCGCCGCTTCGGTGAAAGCCACATCGACTGCGTCGAGGGTGGTGAAGATACAAGCCGAGAGCAGGCTGAAGATGCCAGTGAGCACCACTGCGGCAAAAAGATCCCGCACCTGGATAATGGCCACGGCGCTGAGGGCGAGGAACGTCATCAGCGCGATGTCAACCAGCGCGACACTCACGGCTCTTCCCCAGTGCCTTGGGGCGCGAGTCCACTGTGCCGGGCCGCGCGGGCGATGGCGTGGGTGGCGACGGGGCCGGCCAGCAGCAAGAAGAGCGCGATCATCACCAGCTTGACGGTTGCCAGCGACAGGCCGCTCTGCAACATAAGCCCTAAGAGGACCAAACCCGCGCCTAGGGTATCGGTAACACCGCCACCGTGCATGCGGCTGTAAAAATCGGGCAGCCGCAGGAGACCCAAGCCGCCGACGAAGCAGAAGCCAGCCCCCAACAGCAGACAGGCCCAGCTGGCGTAGTAGAGCAGTGCTTCCATCAGGCGTGGGCCTCGGCCTCGCCAGCGGTCGAGACGTATTTGAGGATGGCGATGGTGCCGATGAAGTTGATTAGCGCATAGACCAGCCCCAAATCGAGAAAGTCGGGCCGGCCGGTCAAAAAGCCGATGACCGACAAAAGCAGCACGGTCTTGGTGCCGAACATATTGACGGCGAGTACGCGGTCGTACACCGTGGGGCCTTTTAGGGCGCGGACCAAGGCCAGCAGCATGGTGGCCAGCACCCCGATCATCGCCGCGGCGAACACTAGCGCTCCCCCTCCAAGTCAGTTACGCGGCCGTCCATGGCCCCAGAGCGCACGTCCTCGGCAGCTTCGCGGGTCAGGGCGTGGACATCGATGGTGCCTTCGTCGGTCTCAACGGCGACCGTGCCCGGCGTCAGGGTGATGGAGTTGGCGTAAATGACTTGCCCCAAGTGGGTCTTTTGGCTTGCCGCGACTTGGATTACGCAGGGTGCCAGTGGCAGCCGAGGATGTACGATTCGCCGGGCGACATCGATATTGGCTTTGGTTATCGCCCAAAAGAGCCAAGGCATATAGCGCAGCAGGCCGGGAATCAGGTGGCTGGGGTGCCCTTCGGGATCGACGATATTCATGCGGTGGCAGACGGCGACGACCAACAGGCACGAGAGCACGCCCAAGCCCAAGAGCAGGCCCGTGTAAATGCCCGACAAAAGCAACCAGATCAAAAACAGCAGGACGAAAAGGCTGAGCGTTCTATGTGGCGCGTTTGGCAAAATAGGCCCTCAATTCTCCTTGCAATGAGCGGACATAATTTCTGCAATTGCGGGCGGGGATGCAAGTTGCTTTGGCGGCGCACTAGCAGCCGATTGCAGAGGCGTTTATCGCCTTGATCCGCTCGGCGAGCGACGACCCAGTACGTCGTCTTGGTCTCTTCAAAATTACCGAGGCGTTGGCCGGCGGCTCGCTGGTCAATACTTCCAATTGCCCTCGCCGGACCCTATATTATTGCCATAGCACAGGATAGGCGACTGGGGCGGGCAGCACCTGCGCTCCAGCAGCGAAATTTATGAGGCATTGCCCGAGCAACAGCGCGAAACACTCAGGCTACAATGACGGAGAAAGGACCATGCTAACTCAAGAACAGATTGCCAGCTACCACGAGAAGGGCTACCTCGGCGTCGAGGGGGTCTTGGCCCCCGGAGAAGTAGAGGCACTGCGGCAGATCACCGACGAGTTCGTGGAGCAGTCGCGGACCGTGGCCGAAAGCAATACCGCATTCGACTTGGAGCCGGGCCACGCCCCCGATAGCCCCAAGCTGCGGCGGCTCAAAAGCCCGGTCGCCCAGCACGAAATTTATCGCAGCACCCTGCACCACGAGCGGATTCTGGACATCGTCGCCCAGTTAATCGGCCCGCGAGTCCGCACCAACGGCGACAAGCTCAACAT
Source organism: uncultured Latescibacterota bacterium (assembly GCA_958295495.1). Taxonomy (GTDB): domain Bacteria; phylum Latescibacterota; class UBA2968; order UBA8231; family UBA8231. The sequence continues at coordinate 1,300,679 of OY282352.1, read as the reverse complement.
GAAATCCAGCGGCTTTGGCAGCCCGGTGGAGTGGCATCAGGATTGGGCTTTTTATCCGCACACCAACGACGACCTCCTCGCCGTGGGGGTGTGTATTGACGACATGAACGAGACAAACGGCTGCTTGCTGGTCATCCCGCGGTCGCACCAAGGGCCAATTTACAACCACCACCTCGACGGCCATTTCGCCGGTGCGGTGACCGAGGCGGATTTCGACGACTCCGCGGCCGAAAAGGTCGAGCTAAAAGCCGGCGGCATCTCCATCCACCACGTCCGCGCCCTGCACGGCTCCCTGCCCAACATCTCGCCGCATCCGCGCCGGCTCCTGCTCTTGCAGTATTGCGCCGGCGATTCTTGGCCCCTCGTGCCGGCGATCGACTGGGAGGGCTATTGCCGGAGCTTTGTGCGCGGCGAGCCGAGCCGACACATCCGCGTCGCCGACGTGCCCGTGAGCATGCCGATGCCCGGGGCCAAGGTCGGCGGCTCCATCTACGCTACCCAGACCGTATTGCGCCACTCGACCTTCAAAGCGGTGGCAGCCGCGAAGTCCGCCTAACGAAGCGATGCTCGACGGGGGCCACTCCTTCCCCAAGCCTCGGCTGACGCCTTTGAGCCCGGCGCCGCTCGGTGCGGGTTAGCCCATTATTATCCTTATCCTCTACTCTCGCCTTACCTTGGAGACAGACGATGAGCGAAAGTACCGAACCGCAAGCCCGTTCCGCCCCGGCCCCTGAAGAATTGCACTGGGGCATTTCCTATTTGCGCGGAGACATCCAAGACCTGCGCTACCAGATGGGCGAGGTGAACAAGCGCATCGACGAGACCAACAAGCGCATCGACGAGACCAACCTCTCGTTAGGCAAGCGCATTGACGAGACCAATCTCTCGTTGGGCGAACGCATCGACGAGACCAACAGGCGTATTGAGGCCCTCCACAAGCGCATTGACGCCTAAGTCGCCATCGCCAGCATCCTCATCGCCGTTATCAAGCTCTGACAGGGGATACCCGCGCAAAACGACTGTAGTTCTATACAGGTAACAGAAAAGGGCCGCTATATTTGCTTTCTAGCGGCCCTTTCTGCGGCCCTTTCCTATCTTGCCATAATCCACCTCAGCGGCGTTTTTATTTTTTTCACTGTTTTACTCACTGGAGAATAACAATTATGATTGACCCAAAGGCCGTGCACGCTCATCCCGACGCCATGCGCGAAGCGATACGAGTGCGGAAAGTTGATCCGGCCAAAGCTAATGTGGATCGCTGGTTGGCCCTCGACGAGAGGCGGCAAGAGCTGCAACGAGAAATCGACGCGCTCAACAGCGAGAAAAAGCAACTAGCGCGGCTCGGCCGCACCGACCCGGACGCGGCGCGGCAAGAGGGACGGAAGTTGCGCCAGCGCGGGTGGGTGCTGGAGCACGAGTTGGAAACCATCGTCGACGAGTGGAAGAAAATCATGGATTGGTTTCCCAACTGGCCGCACCCCGACATGCCCGCCGGAGTTAGTGAGGCAGACAATGTCGAAGAGAAGGCATGGATTCCGGGGCAGGGGTATCTAGCGGCGGATAAGTTGGGCCGTGGGAACACCAGCGCCCAATACATGCCCAAGCGGCCCCTGCACACCCCAGACGACGCTTTTGCGCCTCTCCATCACGCTGAACTCGGCGTCAAATTAGGTGGCATCGACACCTTGCAGGGCGGCCAAGTCTCCGGCTCGCGCTTTGCCTATTTGCGCGGGGACGTCGCGCTAATGCAATACGCCCTGAGCCAGCTCCTCATCGACGAGCTTTTAGCGCGTGGGTACGAGATGTTCGTGCCGCCGCTCCTAGTCAGGGAGCCCTCGCTATACGGCACCTCGCACTTTCCCGAAGGGCGCGACCAAGTCTATGCCATCAAGACCGATAACGTAGAAGAAGGAGCCGAGCTTTTCCTAATCGGGTCTTCTGAGCCGGCCAATTTCAGCTACTTCATGGACAAGACCTTGGACGCGGCCGAGCTGCCGGTCAAGCTCTTCGCTTACACGGCCTGCTTTCGCTCGGAAGCCGGATCTTGGGGCCAAGACGTGAAGGGCATCAAGCGCATGCACCAATTCGACAAAATCGAAATGAACGCCGTGTGTCTGCCCGATCAATCCGCAGCCCTATACGAGGAATTTGGCCAGATCAACGAATGGCTCCTGCAAAAGTTGGCCTTGCCCTACCGGGTCGTTGACAAGTGCCACGGCGACGCCGGCTATCTGGCCAGCCATCGGCAGCGGGACATGGAAGTGTGGATGTCCGGGGCGGGCGAGTTCATGGAGGTAATGACCGACACCAACGCCACGGACTATCAGGCCCGGCGCTTGAACATTCGCTACAAGGGCGCAGGCGGGCGGGGTTTTTGCCACCTCGTCAACGACACGGGCTGCGCGATGGGCCGGCTGCTGATCGCCATTTTGGACAACTATCAACAACCCGATGGCGCGGTACAGGTCCCCGAAGCCCTGCAACGGGTCGTGAAGAAGAGCGTCCTGCAACCGAAAGGCGCGTGATGGGCGAGCGACTCGATGGCCGGGCGATTGCGGCCCAAGTGCAAGACGAGTTGCGGGCGGACATCGCGCGCCTGAAGCGGGAGTACGGTCTGGTGCCGGGCTTGGCGGTCGTGCTGGTGGGGGACGACCCGGCCTCGCTGTCCTACGTGCGCGCCAAGGGCCGAGCCTGCGAGGCCCTCGGCATTCACTCCGTGCAAGTAGATCTGCCGGCCAACGCCGCGACCGAGGACGTGCTAGCTGCCGTCGAGCGGCTCAACGCCGACGACGCGATCCACGGCATCTTGGTGCAGCTCCCGCTCCCGGCCCAAGACGAGCAACAAGTCCTCAATGCCATTGACCCGGACAAGGATGTCGATGGCTTGCACCCGGTCAATTTGGGCCGCCTCGTGCGGCAGGAGGAGTGCTTTTGGCCCTGTACGCCGCACGGGGTCTTGCAGATCCTCAGCCGCAGCGGAATCGAGGTGGCCGGCCAGCACGTGGTCGTGGTCGGCCGGAGCATTCTCGTGGGGCGGCCCGTAGCCATCTTGCTGGGGCACAAGGCGGCCGGGGCCAATGCCACGGTGACCTTGTGCCACACCGGCACCCGCGACCTCGGGTACTTTACGCGCCAAGCGGACATCCTAGTGGTGGCGGCTGGATTGCCCCGCGGCATCACGGCGGATATGGTCAAAGAGGGCGCGGTGGTAATCGACGTGGGCATCAACCAGGTCGAAGACCCTTCGCACGAACGCGGCTGGCGGCTCGTCGGCGATGTAGAATACCAACAGGTGCGCCCGAAGGCCCGCGCAATCACGCCCGTGCCCAACGGGGTCGGGCCGATGACGATCGCGCTGTTGCTCTACAACACCGTGTGGGCGGCCAAGCGCAAGGTTATATAGATTTTGACGCAAGAACGGGACATAATCACGGAACTAAGTTTAGATTGCAGAGAGAAGCCTTGATAAATTTATACGCAGAAGTCGAACAGTATTGATATATGTCTAGCTTAGCCGACCCGATCCAAAAACAACCACGAGGAAAGAGCAATGGAATACCGCAGAATGGGCCGCACCGGCCTCAAAGTATCGGAAGTTTGCCTTGGGACCATGACCTTTGGCCACAGCACCGACGAGCAGGAGGCCAAGCGAATCGTCGCGCTGGCGTTTGACGCCGGGATCAATTTCTTCGACACGGCCGATTCTTATGGCGGCGGCGAGTCCGAGGTCATCACCGGCAAGGCGCTCAAGGGCCGCCGCCGCGATGCGGTCGTCGCCACCAAGTTCTTCAACCCCATGGGCCCAGGCCCCAACGACTCGGGGATGTCGCGGGGGCGTATTATGAATGCCATCGAAGACAGCCTCCAACGACTGAGTACAGACTACATCGACCTCTATTACATTCACCACGTAGATACCCAGACTCCTTTGGAAGAGATGTTGCGCGCCCTCGACGATTTGGTTCGCCAAGGTAAGGTGCGCTATATCGCCTGTTCCAACTACCAAGCGTGGCGTCTGATGGAGGCGTTGTGGATAGCGGATGCGAATGGGTTGGCCCGCTTTGAGTGCTACCAACCGCAATACAGCTTGGTCGTGCGCGACATTGAGCAGGAGCTGATTCCCGTCTGTCAGCTCAAGGGCCTCGGCGTGGTGGTGTGGAGCCCGCTCGGCGGCGGCTTTCTCTCTGGCAAGTACAAGCCCGGCGCACGCACCTTGGCCGGCACCCGTTCCGCCGATGCTTGGGCTTACCCGCAAAGCTATTTTGCCGCCAATGCCGACCAGACCTTAGAGACACTCCTAGCGGTAGCCGACGAGATTGGCCGCTCGCCCGCGCAAGTCGCCCTGCGTTGGGTGTTGGAACAACCGGCCATTACCTCGGTCATCATCGGCGCACGCACCGTTGAGCAGGCCCGCGACAACATGCTTGCCGGCAGCTTTTGTCTCCCGGACGAGGCCCGCGCCCGGCTCGACGAAATCTCCTATCTCCCGCATCGCTACCCGGAGGCCATGGAAGCGAACATGCACGAACGCCGCGACGATGCGGTCGATATGCCTGCGCTGGAGTAGGCGGCAGTCTTACCGTAATTTCTGCATGACCGGCAAGGTAAGAAGACTTGGCCGAAAAAACTTTGTCGCCCGGCGCGGTACACTCTACTACGGCACCCGCTTTACCATCGTCGGCAACTCCAAAGATGAGCTTAAAACAGGCACGTTACACGCCATGTTAAATCAACTCGGCCTTACCCACGACGACCTATAGGACGCCTCATGCAGAACTTCATCTACTCGGCTGCTTTGACTCCCGACGAAGAGGACGGCGGTTTTCGCGATCTGCCCGAAGCCATCTCGCAAGGAGAGGCCGTTGAAGATGCGCTTAGAGAGGCCGCCGACTGTTTGGAAGAAGCGATTGCCAACCGGATCGTCATGGGGCTGCCCATTCCTCAACCCACTGCGACGAACCAACCTGAACATGCTATCTCCCTGTCCGCGCAAATGGCGGCCAAAGCCGCGCTCTACCTTACCCATGTCGAACTAGCCAAACGCCTACAGTGCGGCCTACTCGACCCGCGCCACGCCTCCGAACTGCCGCGCATTGAAGCCGCCTTAGCGGCAATGGGCCGGCAGCTAGTCGTAGCCCTCCATAGTGCCGCTTAGCGACGGCCAGCCCCCCCTCCAGGCCGCCAAAACCTGCGAGCTGCACGTCCACCTCTACGGAGGCCTTTTTGCCGCCGACCTCCTAGCGTTGGGCCGCGATTACTACGAGAAAATTGATTGGTCCCTCTTTGTCGATAGCTTTGAACGAGCGTATAGCAAGCGGCCCGACCCGGTCGCGCTCTTCCGCGAGGCCCTCCACAGGCAGTGCCTCGATCCCATTGAGGCGCACTACGTGTACGGGGCTGAAGACGGCGGCGACTTCGCTCGGTTCCAAGCCAAGTTCAACATGGCCATCTGCATCTATCGCCATTGGTGGAAGGGACTAGACAAGGTGGAGGAAATCTGGCGACGCGTCTTGGCCCACCACCGCCGCGAGGGCCTGCGCTACGTCGAATATCGGGTGATGGCCCCCTACGATCACGCACACCCCGAAGCCTTCGTGCAGTTTCACCAGCTCATGGCCCGCTTCTTGCAACAAGCCTCTGACCCGGGCTTTGAGGTGCGCTACCTCATCAGCCTGCCGCGCTGGGCACCTCTCGAATGCTACCGACTGGTTCAACGCCTGCTCGACGAAAACGAGGACTTAATCCCCACGGTCGTCGGCCTCGACTTCTGCCATTTTGAGGAGGGCTACCCGCCCGCGAGCACCCGCGCCTTCTTCCGCCGCCTGCGCCGCGACAACGAACTGCGCCCGGAGCGCGCCCTCGACGTGGCCTATCACGTCGGCGAAGTGTACTTCGACAAATCGCTCGAAAGCGCGGTGCGCTGGTGCCACGAAGCGGCTGAGCTGGGGGCGCGCCGCTTGGGGCATTGCACCGCGCTCGGGCTGGACCCAGAGGTTGCCGCAGCCCGCCGGTCCCAAGCCCACGAATGCGAGCGAGTCAGCGAACGCTTGGCCCAGATTGCCTACGATTTGCACCACGAGGCCGCGTTGCAGGACTGCGGCGTCCCGGTCGATGCCCAAGCCCTGATGAGGGAGCGGGGAAGTCTCTCGGCCCGGCCCGGCGATGCGCTCGTTTGCCGCGCATACGATCCCCAGCGCCTCGAAGCAGTGCGCCGGCGGCAGGACTTCGCGCTCGGCCGCTTAGCCGCGCTCGGCACCGTCGTCGAGACTTGTCCGACCTCCAACTTGCGCATCGGGGCCGTGCCCGACGCCAAAGATCACCCAGTGCATCGCTTCCTCGCCTCTGATGTCCGACTGGCCATCGGTGCCGACGACCCCGGGCTTTTCGATTGCACACTCGCCGACGAGGTCAACTGGGTCCAGCGACACACCGGCCTGACAGCCGACGCGCTGCAAGCTCGCCTCGGCGACCCGCGCCACTACCGATTCGGCCCGCGCCGCGCCCGCTAGAAACAGATGATCACTCCGCAAAAGATGTTCAAGGGGTTTTTCTATACCTTGGGCACGGGCTATGCCGCGAGGGTGTGTAGCGTGGGGCTGACGGTCTTGATTAAAAGGCAGCTCGACCCCAGCGTTTTTGCCGATGTGTTTTTGGGCGTGACGGTCTTTACCATGCTGTCCAGCCTGCGCGAGTTTGGCCTAGGATACGCTCTGTTGCACTTCCAAGATCGAGTCGAGGAATTCGTCGGCACTCACTTTGCGCTGAACGCGTGCATTACCTTGCTGTCGTGTTTATTCAGCAGTGGGGTCGTCTTGGCCTTGAGGTTGCTCTTCCCAGAGGATTTTTCCTGGACCTTCGCCCAAGTCGCGTGGGTGCTGGCGGCGCTGCACTTTGTGCGCCAATTGACCCTGACTTCAGAGGCCCTGCTCAGAATGGATTTTGAGTTTGGGCGGCTCTCCCTGTTGCACGGGCTGGGGACGCTGTTGGCCCTGAGCAGTGCGCTGCTGGCGGCTCGTGCGGGATGGGAAGAGTGGAGCCTGATATTGGGGGGGTGGACTACGTACTCGGTGCTCAGCGTGGTGTACGTGCTGTTTTTTTCCGCGGCCACTTGGTACAGCCGCCCCCTGCGCCGCGCCGCTTGGTGCTTCGACTGGGTTTGGGCACGCCGCTTATTGGGCTATGGTGTGTGGATCTGGGTGGGTTGGGTATTGCAGATTTTTATTTGGTGGTACGACAAACTGGTCGTGCGCTTGGTCGCCGGCGATACGGCGCTCGCGCTCTATGAGACGGCTTGGTGGCTGGTGCAGATTCCCACCGCAGTCATCGCGCATATCATCCTCAACTACAGCAGCACCCTGTACTCGCGGTATCGGCACGAGCGCGAGCGACTGGGCGAATTGTTCTCCAAGATGATCAGCCTAGTACTGAGAGTGTCGGCTCCGGTGTCGCTTATTTTGGTCTTCAATGCCCGCGAAATAACCGCCCTCTTAGGCGATCAGTGGGCCGCGTCGGCTCGCATCGTGGTTTGGCTCGCGGCGTATGCGCTTTTGCGCCCGCTGCTCAGCGATGGATTTGGCCTGCTGTGGGCCATAGGGGCGACGCGCCGGTCCGCGTACATAGTGGGGGTGCAGGGCATAGTGGCTCTTTTTGCCGTTCCGGCACTGGGCATGTTGTGGGGCACAAAGGGCGTGGCGTACGGCATGGGCGCGGTGGCTGGCACGGGCTTTCTCGGCCTGTGCGTTGGCTTGCGCGCCTATGTGCGCGTCAATTGGGTCGAGGTATTGGCCGCGCCGGCCATGGGATTGCTAGCCGCTGCCGTCTGTGGCTGGTCGTACGCCCGTTGGGCCTTGGATTTTGCCGTGGGCGATTTTGCCTTGCGGAGTGGAATTATGGCGTTGGCGTACGGGGCCGTTCTCGGGCTACTAGAGCACCGCACCATCGTCGAAGAACTCGGGCACCTGCGACGCATTATGCGCGGCAGTGCGGAAGCGGAATAGGAATTTTGCCGGCCGCGATCCGCACGAGGGTCGCCGCGTAGAGCCGGTGTTCCACCGCCAGCACCCGCTTCTGCAACGTCTCGGGCGCGTCCCCTGCTTTCACCGGAACCTTTTCCTGCGCCAGCACTCGCCCTTGGTCGTATTCTTCATCTACCAAGTGGACCGTCGCCCCGCTCTCTTGCTCTCCAGCAGCCAACACGGCCTCGTGGACCCGCATCCCGTACATGCCCTGTCCGCCGAACTTGGGCAACAGGGAGGGATGGATATTCAAAATTCGCCCTTCGTAGGCCGTTAGGACCTCCGCCCCTAACCTTTTCATATATCCAGCCAGACAAATCACTTCGGCCCGGTGTCGCTGCAGCGCCGCCAGAATCGCCCCCCCCAGCGCCTCGCCATGCGTCTGTGCGCTCAGGTGGTACGCTGCAATGTTCGCCTGCCGCGCCCGCGCCAGCGCGCCCGACTGAGAGTTGTTGCTAACCACCACGCACGGCTCGGCCGCTAGCGTCCCGGCCGTACAGGCATCGATGATCGCCTGCATATTCGACCCGGTGTGCGAGGCGAGAAATCCCAGTCTTAGCATCTTAGAGAATGTCCAGAACCTGCTCCGGGGGTCGGCCGATGCGCGCTTGGCTTCCTTTGACTACGATCGGCCGCTCGATCAGGATGGGGTGTTCCACCATCGCCTGAATGAGCTGCGCCCGGTCCGTCACCTCGGCCAACCCCAGCGCCTCGTATTCGTCCTCGTTGGTGCGCATCAGTTCCCGGGGTTCCAGCCCTAGCTTTTGCAAAAGCTCGTCTAGGGCCTCGGCATCCGGCGGAGTCTGCAAATACTCGACGACATCCGCCTCTACGCCTTGCTCGGCCAAGAGAGCCAACGTCTGCCGACTTTTAGAGCATCGCGGGTTGTGGTACATCGTTACTTCGGCCATTTTCTGCTCCTTTGGATGTTTGATTGCCACCGCAAAAATTAATACCTTGCCCTCATGCCTACAATAAGCCCAGCCACGCAAGCCGACGCCGAATTCTACCAGCAAAATGGCTACATCCGCTACGAGCGATTCTTCTCTGCCGAGGAGGTCGCCTCGTTGCGCCAGGCCATTGACCACGCCATCGCCACGCATCGCGCCCGCATCAAAGGGGCCGAGCGGGATGGCCGCGTGTCGGAAGACTACGAGCGCGTCTTCAATCAGATGGTCAATCTTTGGACCGACTACCCAGCCGCCAAGAAAATCGCTTTCCATCCGCGCTTGGCCGAAACCGCCCGCCGCTTGAGCGGCTGCCGCCACGTGCGCATCTACCACGATCACGCGATGATCAAGCCCCCCGGCCAAACGAGCAAGGAAACGAATTGGCATCAGGACGCTCCCTATTGGCCGATGGACCCGGTCGGCGCGCTGTCGGCGTGGATCGCGGTGGACGAGGTGACCGCAGCCAACGGCTGCCTCCACTTTGTGCCTGGCTCACACCAGTACGAGCGGCTCGAACCGATCAAACTCGGCGTCGCCGGCGAGAGTATCGTCGCTAAAATGAAGGAACGCGGCTACGATGTGCCCGAGCCGGTGACCATGGACATGAAAGCTGGCGGCGTTACCTTCCACCACGGCTGCACCTTCCACTACGCCGGTCCCAACCAGACCGCTGCACCGCGCCGTGCGTTCGCCATTATCTACATGCCCGACTACACCACCTTTACCGGCACCCACGACGCGGCTGGCGCGGCCGACGAGATGAGAGCCGGCGGCCCTTGGGACCATCCGCTGCACCCCATTCTGGCGGGCGACTGAGGCCGCGCAAAACGCGATGAACCCACAGACCAATCTCAACTCGGAGACGAGGAGTACTCATAAACGAGTGACTTCGCCTTCGGCTAGGAAAGTGACGAATGAAAAACCTCCGATTGTTCAACATCGCCCTGTTGTTAGTCGCTGTCTTGTTAGTGCCGGCCAGCCACGCCCAAGATAGTGGGGACGCCCGCGTCGACTCGCTGGTGTCCATTTCCCTCATTGATGATACCCAACTCGAAGGCATCGTCATTCAGGAGACCGAAACCCACGTCTTCGTCGAGACACTAGCCGGCCTAGAAGTAAAGGTGCCGAGAGCATCCATCGTCGCCATAGAAAAGCACCATGCTGGTGCCTTCTTCCTTCCTGACCCCAACTACTCCCGCCTGATGTTCGCACCTACTGGTAGGCCATTGCGCCGAGGGGATCGCTATTTTTTTAATCACTACGTATTCTTCCCCGGCATGGCCTACGGCCTCACCGACCACTTTACCATGTTCGGAGGCGTGTCCTTCATTCCGGGGTTGGGGTTGGACGACCAAGTTCTGTCAGTGGCCCCAAGTTTGGTCTCTATGCTAGCGACGAGGTTGCCCTTTCCGCGGGTGTGCTCTATATGCATGTCGCCGGCAATAATGGAGGTATGGCCTTTGTGGTCGGGACCAAAGGCACCCCCGACAAGAGCTTCACCTGTGGCATCGGCCTAGGCTACATCGCCGAGGAAGGCGAGGACGTGGATTTCGCCGAGCACCCAGTTCTCCTCCTCGGCGGCAATATCCGCCTCTCCAAGAGCATGGCCTTGGTCTTGGAAAACTGGCTCATTACTGGCGGAGATTTCAAACTTGACCAACAGCCACTGGGCCTCGCCCTCCGCTTTCTCAGCTCCAAGATAGCTGTTGATGTAGGTGCCATTATCGTCGGCGAGGTGATCAAAGAGGGATTTCCCATCCCCTGGCTCTCCTTTGTCTATAACTTCGGCGATTGAGCCCCAGTCCGCAGCCTTGGCGTTTCCTAGACTACTGCCGATTAAGCCGATCTATCTCCTCGACCGCACCGCCCTTGCGATGGGCACCGCCCGGCCCTCCCATTTTTCCTTGGACTTTGCCGATTGCCACTTGGGGAGGTAGAAATGCAAATCCAATCCATCCGCGTAGTTGACCTTCAGATTCCAAACAACCCGCCCAAAAGCACGAGGACATAAAAATAAAGCTGGCCGATTGAATGTACAACCGGCCAGCTTTACCCTCGCTTTCGCTATCTCGCCGAGTGGGCGAATTGGCAATTGGAAAGTTTCACCCGCTGCCTTCGCCTCCTTCGCCTCCCCTTTCGCTCCCTTCGCCGCCGTGTTCGCCTCCTTCCCGGCCGCCTTCGGCATGGCCGCCGGTCTCGCTCCCTTCGCCTCCCCCTTCGCTCCCCTCTCCGCCGTGTTCGCCCCCTTCACCTCCTTCGCCAGAGCCGACCTCCACATGGGGCGACCAGCCATCAAAGGTCTGATCAGCGGCAGACAGGTTGATGAACAGCCTAGCACCCGGCGACAGATCGGTCGGCGTCGTTGGCCCCAACTCCGCCGCGATCGCGTTGGCCCCGTCAGACAGATGCACTTCTACCCACACCCGGCGCAAAACCTGATTCGTCGTATTCTCCACTGTGCCGTAGAAAGCATTGCGGCTGGGGACGTACCAGATGATTAACCGTGCGCCGCTGCGCGTCTGGTCGTAGCGCTGGTCGGGGGCCAGTTGCTGACCGCCCTCTTCGCCTCCTTCCCCTCGTTCGCCACTTGTGGGGCTGGGGCCATTGCGGGCGCAGTCAAATAGCTCGGGATGAATCTCCCAAGCGTCGAACGCTACGCCCGCAGCCAGCGGCTCGTCCTCGACCAACAGCTCGGTGGTTGCACTGGCACCCGGTGCTAAATCGCCGACCGGGGATGGCCCCAGTTCGACGACCGTGCGCGTCCCCTGCTTGAGGTTGAGTTCGATCTGGACGGAGCAGGCGGTCTGCGCCATCGCGTTCTCGACGATGCCCGAAAACGAGCGCCTACCCGGGTCATAGGACATGGCCACGCGCAGGCCGTTGACGACGCCGTCCCACGACTCGTCGAGTGCGAGGATCGGGCTCGACGGGTCGCTTTCGCCTCCTTCGCCTCCTTCGGCATGGCCGCCGGTCTCGCTCCCCTCTCCGCCGCTTTCGCCGCTTTCACCGCCCCCCTCTCCGCCGTGTTCGCCTCCTTCGCCAGAGCCGACCTCCACATGGGGCGACCAGCCATCAAAGGTCTGACCAGCGGCAGACAGGTTGATGAACAGCCTGGCACCCGGCGACAGATCGGTCGGCGTCGTTGGCCCCAACTCCGCCGCGATCGCGTTGGCCCCGTCAGACAGATGCACTTCTACCCGCACCCGGCGCAAAACCTGATTCGTCGTATTCTCCACTGTGCCGTAGAAAGCATTGCGGCTGGGGACGTACCAGATGATTAACCGTGCGCCGCTGCGCGTCTGGTCGTAGCGCTGGTCGGGGGCCAGTTGCTGACCGCCCTCTTCGTCGGCGACTAAACGGCCTGCTCCGCCTTCACTACTTTCATGGCCTTCACCGCCGGCGTTGTCACCATGTTCTTCGCCCGACTCAGACCTGCCTGATTCAGCGTTTTCACCTGCGGGCGTTATTGGATTATCAGCACAGCCGCTTATTCCAATAAGTGCGACAATAAGCCCCGCAGCGATTGATTTGCCCATATTGAGCGTCATCGCGTCTCCTCCGAGTTAAGTGGATAGTTCAAACTACATTTTTCGCCATGGCATTGGACACCTTTCTACTCTGCAATCTCCGTGCCAACTAAAAAGGCACTGAATTAAGGGGTTTTTGGGGCAGAATCTGGAACGGACGCGGCAAATTTTCGCCGGGGAAGGCAGAAATTTGCCGGGGAAGGCATTTTTCCGGTAAATTCAGCGGAGGCTCAACACACGGCCCACGCCATTGATCCAATTTTTATCAGGCCGCTATTCATTACTACATGCAAAAAAACGCATGAAGATCCGACTCCAAACCAAGACAACCCTCACCATTGCGCTGCTCGTGGTCTTGGTTTTGACGGCTAGTAGTTATCTATTTTACGACACGGCAAAGCGTACGCTCGACGCCGAGATGGGCAAACGGCTCGTGGCGGTCGCTAAGACCTCTGCAGCACAACTCAATGGAAGCTACTTGCGCGCACTCCAGCCGGGCGGCGAGGGTACGCGGTTGTACCGGACGCTGCAAAAGAAGCTACAGTCTATGCGCGATGCTTCCGAAGCGCAGGCTATGTACGTGCTCGACCTCGAATACAAAAGCCTCGTTGACTCCCGCCTCGAGGTGCCCATTGGCAGTCAATACCACTCGCTGGGCGAAGACAGAATCCATATTGACCAAGCCAAGCGCGGGATAGGGGCCGCCTCAGTCGCTTTTCACGGCAAAGACGACGCTTTTTACCGCTCGGCTTATGCGCCCATCCACGGCGAACGCGGTGGTATTGTCGCCATCCTCGCGGTAGATGCGAGTGTGCTGTTCCTCGAAAGCCTTGCGAGGATGAGCCGCAACATGGTACTCATCGGCGTGGTTGGTATGGTTTTTGCGGTCGTTCTCAGCATCTTTTTAGCCCGGTCGATCGTCGTGCCGATTGAGAGACTCTCGCAAGCGACCCAACAGATTAAGGCCGGGGCGTTCGGGACGCAGGTCGAAACGCGCAGCAAAGACGAAATAGGCGTGCTCGCCACGACATTCAACGAGATGAGTATCGCGATTCAAGAGCGGGACCAGCAGGTGTCGCGCATGGCCGAGGAGCTTCGGCAGCTATCGGCCGGGCTCGCCCATGAAGTCAGAAACCCGCTTAACGGGATGCGAATTTTCCTAGGCTTGCTCAAACGCCAAATCCCCGCCGACCCAAAGGCGGAGCAACTGATTGAACAAGTAGATGGCGAAGTGCAATCATTGAACCAGCTAGTCAGCGAATTTCTCGACTTTGCGCGTCCGACGCCGTTGCAAACCGCGGCGGTGGACTTGTCGGACGTAGTCGCTTCAGTGCTGGCGCTGCTCGACGCGGAGTTGCGGGCGGGCACTATCGAGGTTCAAAAGGTAAACTTGGACACCTTGCCCACCATTGAAGCAGACGCCGACCAACTCAAGTGGATGTTCACCAATCTGGTCAAGAATGCTGCACAAGCAATTGACCGGGGCGGAACCATCGCCGTCGAAGGTTTTGTCGATGTGGAAGCTGATGCCATCCGCGTCGAGGTGCGGGATAGCGGAGTGGGTATGTCCCCCGAGACGGCGGAACGCGCTTTTATCCCGTTTTTTACCACTAAAGACAAGGGCACGGGGCTTGGGTTGGCCATCGTCAAACGGCTGGTCGAGCATCACCGCGGAACGATCGAATGCACGAGTAAGCAAGGTGCTGGTACGACGTTTGTCCTCAACCTGCCGACGACTATGGAGCGAGAAAGACTGGCATGAGCCGGATACTGATCGCCGATGACCATAAAAGCACCAGAGAGGGGCTCGCCCTCGCGCTTGGGGGGCTGGGGCATTCGACCCATGCTGCTTATGACGGAGAGGATGCGATCGCAGCGGTCGGGAAGTACTCTTTCGATTTGGCCATGGTCGATATCCAGATGCCAAAGAAGACCGGGCTCGAAGTCCTCGCAGCCATTGCCGAGACCTCGCCCGAAACGAGCGTAGTAATGATGACGGCTTTTGGCACGATCGAGTTGGCCGTTGAGTCCATGCAAAAGGGAGCGGTGGATTTTATAACCAAACCGTACACGCTCGAACAGATAGAAATAAAAATTGAACAGGCCCTTGCAGGACGCCGGCTCAGTCAGGAAAACGCCTACCTGCGCCGAGAAGATGAGCTGCGCTACAGCTTTGACGAGATCATGGGTAAAAGCCCTCAGATGCAGGCGGTCTTTCGCAGGATACAAACCGTCGCGCCGACCCATTCGACCGTGCTCATCGGCGGGGAAAGCGGCACTGGGAAAGAGTTGGTTGCCCGTGCGATCCACCAGCACAGCGAGCGCCGGGAAAAACCCTTCGTCAAAGTCAATTGCGCGGCACTGGCAGAGGGCGTGCTGGAAAGCGAGCTCTTCGGCCATGAAAAAGGCGCATTTACCCAAGCCGTGAAGATGAAACCCGGACGTTTTGAGATCGCCGATGGCGGTACATTGTTCCTCGATGAAATCGGCGAGAGTACGCCGGCGATGCAGGTCAAACTGCTGCGCGTCCTGCAGGAACGGGAATTTGAGCGAGTCGGGGGAACCCGCTCGATCTCAGTTGACGTCCGGCTCGTCGCCGCGACCAACCGAAACTTGCCCGACCGCATCAGGGAAGGGGCGTTCCGCGAAGACCTGTACTATCGCCTCAATGTGGTGCCCATCGAGGTCCCGCCCTTGCGCGAACGCCGCGAAGACATCCCGCTGCTCGTGGCCCATTTCCTGCTCAAGTACAACGCCGAGATCGGCAAGAAGGTGTCGTCAGTGCATCCCAGCGCAATGGAATTGCTGACGACGTACTCTTGGTCCGGCAATGTCAGGGAACTCGAAAACGCCATCGAACGCGCCGTGGTGTTGGCGCAGGGCAACGCAATTGCGCCTGATGACCTCTCGCTAAACGCTCAATCGCCTGAACACCACGTAGAAAGCGGCACCTTGACGGAGCGCGTCGAGGCTTTTGAAAAGCAGCTTTTGTGGGATGCCTATCTAAAGGCAAACAAGGTCAAAGCCGACGCCGCGAAGTTGCTCGGCATCGAACGAACGACTTTCCGCTACAAATTTGAAAAATATGAACTGTAGTCTCTCGGCGAGCGTTCAGGACTATGCTTTTTAGCTGGCGGTGTCTCCTGCTATTTTTCACCATCTCAATCGGGGCGGTGCCAGCGGCGTTCACGCAGGAATTGACCCTACAGAACCTGAGAATACAGATCGAACAACTCGCCGAGCAGGTCGAAGGCATCTTGGTGGAGAGCAACAAGCTGCTGCGCGAAAACAAGCAGTTGACCGATAGGATCCGCACGGCCAAACAAGACCTGCAACAAGGCAGCGACCGACTGCTCGAGCGACAGTTGCAGGACGACCTACAGGCGTCCCGGGAATTATCGGACCGGATCCAAGCACTCGACGACCAGATCTATGCGCTCACTGAGGCATCAATCGCCAAGCAACGCGTGCTCTTAGACATGCTGGACGCCGAGATTGAGCGGCTTTCTGAGGAAGCCCGCGTCGCCAAAGACGCCAAGGCCAAGACCCGGATCCTTTCTGAGGTGCTGAAACTTCAGGAGGAAGCAGAAACCTACCGGGGGCAAATGGCCCGAGAGTCCAGCGAGTTGCTGTTGTCGTTGGATGTCGCCCCGGCGCAAACCGATGGCCCCGACGAGATCCAGCAGAAATTGGCCGTGCTCCAAGACCAACAGGATATTATACGGGCCAAAATCGGCGAGCTCGACCGGCAGATCCGCGAAACTGGTAAGGCACTTGATTTGCGGCGCAACATGCTGGAGTTGCTCCGCGACATTCGCCGCGGGGAAGAAGACGAGTTCGATCTCGACCGCAACCTCGATATCGCCGAATTGGAAGGCGAGATTGCAGATGCGGAATCGGCGCTGGAAATTTGGCGCGCCAAACGGGAAAGCTGGTACGCCAGAGAAAAAATCCACGGTGAGAAAGCGGTACATCTCGCCTCGGAACTCGAGAATATGCTCAAAGGAAAGTGACGGTAGCCCCACGTGTCATTGAGAATTGCAGCTATGATATGGTCGCTCGCGCTGAGCACCCCGGGCCTAGTTCGCGCCGATCCATCGTTGCGGATCAAGCCCTTTTTCGACCTCGGCTACCAGTACGAAGACAATGTTTTTCAGGTGCCGACAGAACGGGGCGAACAAGGGGATTTTGCCGCGTATATATGGGCCGGGGTTGATGTCAGGGTCGCGCTTGATCCCCACACGCGAATCGCCGTACGCTATGAGATGGCCCCGCGTCGCTTCGCCGACCTAGCCCGGAAGAATCGCTACGATCACCTGCTGTCAGGTCTTTGGCGTCGCCGGCTTTCCCGCAATGCCACGCTCCTGACCGCGGCCAACCTCGGCCTGCGGCACCAACCCAATGACCGCATCAACGAATACTTCAAGCAAGATATCAGCGGTCAGCTCCATATCCGGTGGAACCCGTTGTGGTCGTCCCGGTTCGGAGCCGAGTTGCGGAACAAGTACTTTCCCAACAGCAAAGGCAGCACCTATACCAGTGTCATGGCCGAAGGCGGGCTCAGACGTCGGCTCAGCGCGATTGCAGATGTTTCCGCCGGCTATCAGGTTCGCGCGTACCGGGGCGTTATCGACCCGAGAATCATCACATCCGACCTCAACAAGCACGTGGGCGGGATCCGCCAGACCGCCAGCCTCGGGTTTGAGGGCATGGCCTTGGGGCGGGTGTTGCTGAATTTGAAATATCAGTTCGAAATCGATCTGGCCACCCGCGAACTCCCGCGCCACGAACCCTTCTCTCAAGAGCCCGAGCAAGGGGGTGAATTCGTCCATCACAACGACGACGCGGACGAGGTCGATTTCAACTTCGCCAATCACCGCATTGGGTCTTTGTTCATCTGGCGATTCACGCCGCATTCCAACGCAAGCCTTTCTACGCGCCGTCATTTCAAGTTATACCAAGATTGGATCGTGCCCGGGACCGGCGCCAAACGGCGCGACAACCTCACCCTGTTGCGCTTAGGCTTTAAGCAGGGCCTCCGCGACAACCTTGCGGCGCGGCTGAAATACGCGTTTGCGACCAACGACTCGAACGACTCCACCCGGAGTTACGCCGACAACGCCTACTCGCTGCAACTACAATACTCCTTTTAAGGGCCTGACCGCGCTGCCAAACCCCCCAGCACAAATCCGCCCTTGCTGCTACCAACGCCCGGCGATATAATGTATCCCCCTTGCGGCAATAGCGGCGGCCACGACCTCGCCGAGTGCGATTGGGAGCAATAGTTGGACTTTGCCGACCGCCACGTAGGTTTTGAGGAGACTTTAGAGGTGCAAATCCAATCCATCCGCGTAGTTGACCTCCAACTCCCGCCCAACCCGCCCAAAACAGCGGGCCGCGGCCCCTCTTGGAACCAGAGTGCGCCGCGCTCGTTGCCGATCAACAAGTATCCAGAATTTTCGCGCTTACCCGGCCAGATGCCGGGCATGGGCGGCGGCCCGGTATGGGTCCAGATCACGGCCGAGGACGGCACTTGGGGTTTGGGCGGCTGCTCCTTTGGCGAGCCAGTGGCTGCCCTCGTCGAGCAAGTCTTCGCGCCCCTGCTGATGGGCCGCGAATGTCTGGCCACGGAATTTCTCAACGACCTGATGTGGCGCGCCGCTCAGCGCCTTGGTCATGCAGGTTGTGCGGCCGTTGCCCAAAGCGGCATTGATCTGGCACTCTGGGACCTCAAGGGCAAGCTGCTGGGCCAGCCCGTGTACCGCCTGCTCGGCGGACCCTGCCGCGACCGCATCGAACTCTACGCCACCGGCGACGACCTCGACTGGGGGCTCGAATTGGGGTTTAGCGCGTTCAAGATCACCAACCCGGTTCACTACCGAGAGGGGCAGGAAGGGCTTAATCGCCTCGAAGACAAGGTCGCCCAAGCGCGCGAGGACATTGGCCCAGACTGCGAGTTGATGCTCAACGCGGTCATGTCCTACAACGTCGAATACGCCGTTCAAGTCGCCGAGCGGCTCAAGCCCTACCAGATGCGCTGGATTGAGGAACCGCTAATTCCCACGGATCTCGAAGGCCACGTCGCGCTCAAGCGAGCCGCTCCCTACGTGCCCATTGCCACCGGCGAGGACCACCACGGCCGTCAGGCCTTCCGCCAGCTAGTCGAACACCGCTGCGTTGATGTGCTGCAACCCGACCTCAAGTGGTGTGGCGGCCTCTCCGAAGCCGTCAAAATTTACTACATCGCCGAGGCCGCCGGTCTTGTTACCATCCCCCACGGTGGTGCCAACACCGCCTACGGCCAACACTTCGCCTTTGCCTTCCCCGAATCGCCGATGGCCGAGTACTGGCTCGGCTCGGCCCCAGGCATTCCCCTTGAAGAAGTACCCACCATACCGGGCACGGCCGTGCCCCAAGAGGGGTGCTTGATCCCTTCGGACGCGCCGGGCTTTGGCATGGAAATAGACGAGGACTGGCTAGTGCCGCGCTGAGGCATGGCTGAACCGATTCAGGACCAAATAAAGCGGGCTCTTGAGGTCGCCGATGGCCTGTATCACCGCTTAGTGTTGCTGGTGGCCGAGAGCGGTTCCGGCAAGACCGGCGTCCTGCGCGAGATCGCCGATGCGTTTGGTACGCAAGTTATCAATGTCAATCGAGCACTCTCATGCGAGATGCTCGAACTGACGGCTCGGCAGCGGTCGTTGAGGCTGCCAAGTATCCTCGCTCAACTCGCGACCCAAGCCCAGCCGCCGGCGGTGCTCGATAATCTCGAAATCCTCTTTGATAAGAATCTCAAGCAAGACCCGTTGAGTCTGCTACGAGACATTTCGCGGAACCGCGCTGTGGTGGCTTCTTGGAGTGGGAGTTCTTCTGGAGGAAGGCTTTTATATGCCGAGCGGGAGCACCCCGAGTACTGGGAATATGACTCAGTCAATGTACCCATCGTGAGTATGGATGGGACGACGACGGTCAATGGGGTGCCTATCGACGGAATAGCTAGCCCTCTATATTAATGAATATACAGAGCGGTTCGTTAGGATGGTTCGCGAACCACCAGTAGAGAGACAGGATCAGTATGACCAACATGAAATACGGCGATCTTATCCAATTCGATCCGATTGAGTCGGTTGTTCAGTTGTGCGACGCGGACAAGTCCAGTGCCGCGCACCATCTTGTGAGAACTTACGTCATTTCCGAGGAGATGGCCGAACGGCTTACTCAGCTTGTCATCCCGCAGATGCAGTTCGACCAACCCGTCGATAACAAAGGGATTTTGGTCGTCGGCAATTACGGCACCGGCAAATCGCACCTGATGTCGGTGATTTCAAGCCTTGCCGCAGACGCCTCCCTACTGGAAGAATTGAAGCACCCCGGCGTTTGTGACGCAGCCGAACAAATCGCCGGGCGCTTCAAGGTCGTCCGCACCGAGATCGGGGCTACCACTATGTCCTTGCGCGACATCTTGGTCTCTGAATTGGAAGAATATCTCGAAAAGCTCGGCGTGGAATACATATTCCCCGATACGGACGAGATCTCCAGCCACAAGCGGGCCTTTGAAGACCTGATGGACAAGTTCGGAGAGGCTTTCCCCGAACACGGTTTGCTGCTGGTGGTCGATGAGCTACTGGACTACCTCCGTACCCGCAGGGACCAAGAGCTGATCCTCGACCTCAACTTCCTCCGCGAAATGGGCGAAGTGTGCAAAGACCTGCGCTTTCGCGTTATGGCCGGGGTGCAGGAAGCCATTTTCGACAGCCCCCGCTTCGGCTTTGTCGCCGATAGCATCCGTCGGGTAAAAGACCGTTTTGAGCAAATCCTGATCGCCCGCAACGACGTCAAGTTCGTAGTGGCCGAGCGTCTGCTCAAAAAGACCGCCGAGCAACAGGCACATATTCGCGAGTATCTAATGCCCTTTTCCAAGTTCTACGGCGGGCTCAACGAGCAGATGGATGAATTCGTCGCTCTCTTTCCCGTACATCCCGATTACATTGACACCTTTGAGCGGGTCACTGTGGTCGAAAAGCGCGAGGTGCTCAAGACCCTGTCCATACGCATGAAAGACATTATGGACGAAGTGGTACCGCAGGACCAACCCGGCCTAATTGCCTTTGATAGCTACTGGAACACACTCAGGAAGAACGCGGCCTTCCGCGCCATTCCCGAAATCCGGGCAGTCATTGATTGCAGCCAAGTGCTGGAATCCCGCATCGAAAACGCCATCGCCCGCAGGCAGTACAAGCCGATGGCCCGGCGCTTAATCCATGCACTGTCCGTCCATCGCCTGACCACTGGCGACATCTATACGCCCATGGGCGCATCCGCCGAGGAACTGCGCGACCGCCTCTGCCTTTTTGATCCCCTGATTGAGGAATTGGGCAGCGATGAACCCGACAAAGACCTGCAAACCCATGTGGAAACCGTTCTGCGCGAAATCGACAGAGCGGTCAGTGGACAATTCATTTCATTTAACAGGGACAATCGCCAATACTATCTGGACCTAAAAAAGACCGAAGACTTCGACGCCATCATTGACAAGCGAACAGAGAGCCTCGATAACACTCGGCTCGACCGCTTCTACTACGAGGCCCTCAAACGGGTCATGGAATGCCAAGACGCTACCTACGTAACCGGCTACCAAATCTGGCAACACGAACTCATCTGGCAGGCGCACAAAGCCGCCCGCACCGGGTATCTGTTTTTTGGCGCACCCAACGAGCGCTCCACCGCCGTGCCCCAGCGGGACTTCTACCTTTACTTTATCCAGCCAAACGACCCGCCCCGGTTCAGGGATGAGAAAGCGAGCGACGAAGTCTTCTTTCTCCTGAAAGGCTCCGATGAGGAATTTCAGACCGCGCTGAAAAGCTATGCGGCGGCCTTGGACCTCGCAGGCACTTCCTCGGCCCAAGCCAAAGCCACTTATGAGGCTAAGGCCAACGGCTTTTTGCGACAGCTAGTCCGGTGGCTACAAACGCAGATGGCCAATGCCTTTGAGGTCACCTATCAAGGCCGCACGAAATCCATCTCCGAGTGGGCCAAGGGCCAATCGATCCGCGACCTATCGGGCCTGTTGCCCCACGAAACCATCAACTTCCGCGATCTGATCAATACCATCGCGGGCATCTGTCTGGCCCCAAACTTTGAAAATCAGGCTCCCAACTACCCAGCCTTTTCGGTGCTGATTACCGGCAACAACCGCGCCCAAGCTGCCCAAGATGCGCTGCGGGCTATCGCCGGACAGAACCGCACCAAGCAGGCCACGGCCGTGCTAGATGCGCTGGAACTGCTCAATGGCGAGAGGATGAACCCCTACAAATCAAAGTACACCCAGTTCATTATCGATGCTGTAAAGGCTAAGGGACACGGCCAAGTGGTAAATCGCAGCGAGATCATTCAAGACGACCACGGGCTAGAATTCATGGACCCCAGCGGCTTCCGTCTTGAACCTGAATGGGTAGCGGTCATTTTGGCGGCCTTGGTGTACTCCGGCGACATCGTGTTCGCCATTCCGGGCAAAAAATTCGACGCCACCGGGCTACCGCAACTTGCCGCCACTGGCATGGACGAATTGATCCGCTTCAAGCATTTGGAGCAGCCCAAGGAATGGAACCTGCCCGCCATCAGGGAGTTGTTTGAACTGCTTGGCTTGTCGCCGGGCATGGCCCAGCTTGTTGCCCAAGGCAAAGACGAACCGGTCCAAGGTATGCAGCAGGCCATTGACAAGACGGTCCGGCGCATCGTCATGGCCCAACAGGATATGCAGAAAGGGCTTTTCTTTTGGGGACAGGACCTACTCGCCAGCACTGCCCTTGCCAGCCGAGCCGGTGCTTTAGATAAAGCCAAAACCTTCTTTGAATCGCTTCAGGCGTATTCTTCCCCTGGCAAATTGAAAAACTTTCGCCACAGTGTGCCTGAAATCATGGCGCACAAAGAAGCCCTAACGGCTCTGGATGAGTTGGACGCTTTGCGCGAGTTCGTAATGGACCATGCCCCGACAGCCTCCTATTTGGCCACAGCCGAAGCGGCACTGCCCACCGAACATGACTGGGTGAGCCGCATGAAGACGACCCGGCAGAGCGTCCTGAGTGCCCTCAACCAAGCGGATAGGGTCGAGGCCCAACAATCCCAAGCTATCGGCGCAGAAATACAAAAACTCAAGAGGGATTACACGGTTGCTTATATTCGCTTGCACACCAAGGCCCGCTTGGGCGTGAACGACGACCGGCGCAAGACAGCACTGCTCAACGACCCGCGATTGCGAGCCTTAGTCAAATTAGCCGACGAAATTGATCTAATGCCTCGGCAACAGCTTACCGATTTCCAGAACCACCTAATGGCTCTGAAAAGCTGCTTTGCTCTTATCGAGCAGGAGTTGGATGCAACGCCGACTTGCCTGCACTGCGAATTTAAGCCCTTTACCGAAACCAACACGGTTGCAGGCCCTCAGCAGATTGATGCTATGGATGAGCAACTTGATGAGATCGCGGGAGACTGGACCTCCATCCTCCTCAGCAACTTGGAGGCCCCGGACAACATGGACTTGTTGAAGTCGGATGACCGCGAAGCACTGGAGGCCTTCATTCAGTCGCGTGAGCTACCAATGCCCCTAAGCGACAGCTTTGTACATGCTCTCAAAGAAGTGTTTTCTGGTCTGATCAAAGTCGCTATCCAGACACAGGACCTGCAAACGGCCCTGAAGGTGACCGATGGCCCGGCAACCCCAGCGGAGATGAAGAGCCGATTTGACGCATACATCGATCTGCTCGCTATGGGTAAAGATCCAGCAAAGGTGCGGATCGTGGTGGAAAGGTAAAACCAGAAAAATCGTCTTGCCCAACTGGAGAGTTTGAGATGAATCAAGATCAGCAGGCCATGGAGTTTGGAGCAACAATCGGAGGGGGCCGGAATGACGGCTCGGTAACTTGCCTCGGCATAACCTTTGAAAACGACGAAGCCCGCCGCGCTCACTTTACCGAGGAACTCCGCAAGAAGCTGAAGGACCCCGAGTTTCGCAAGATAGAAGGATTTCCGATTGGTGAGGATGAGGACATTCTGAACCTGAGTGATCCGCCGTATTATACCGCCTGCCCGAATCCGTGGATTGCGGACTTCATCGCCGAATGGGAGGCGCAGAAGCCGAAACGGGCTGAAGATTACCATCGTGAGCCTTTTGCAGCAGATGTGAGCGAAGGTAAGAACGACCCCATCTATAACGCTCACTCATACCATACCAAGGTGCCGCACAAGGCGATCATGCGGTACATACTCCATTATACCGAGCCGGGCGACATCGTCTTCGACGGGTTTTGCGGGACGGGGATGACCGGCGTAGCGGCGCAGATGTGCGGAGATCGCGATGTAGTAATATCTCTCGGTTATCAGGTGAAACCAGACGGCACAGTGATGCAGGAGGAGACAGACACAGACGGCAGGAAAGAATGGATTCCTTTTTCCAAATTAGGTGGCGGTGGGCGGTACTCAATGACCTTTCTCCAGCGGCGACATTTATCGCCTACAACTACAACACTCCTGTGGATGTAGCGGCCTTTGAGTCGGAAGCCAAACGCATACTCAAGAAGGTCGAGGAAGAATGCGGATGGATATATGAAACACGCCATGCTGACGACACCACTAAGGGGAAAATCAACTATACTATCTGGTCGGATGTGTTTGTCTGTCCGGAATGCGCTAGTGAGGTGGTTTTTTGGGATGCGGCTGTGGATAAGAGAACTGGGAAGGTTCATAACTCGTTTCCCTGTTCCCATTGCGGCGTAGAACTGACCAAGCGGAATATGGAACGGGCTTGGGAAACCCGATACGACTCGGATATCGGTGAGACCGTGCGACAGGCTAAGCAGGTCCCAGTCTTGATTAACTATTCGGTAGAAGGGATGAAAGGACGCTTTGAGAAGACACCAGATGAGAATGACTTAGCACTCATAAAGAAAATAGAGGAGAGTAAGATTCCGTATTGGTTTCCGAAGGAGAGAATGCCGAAAGGTCAGGAGACCCGGAGAAATGACCGAACCGGCATTACTCATGTGCATCATTTTTATACTAAACGAAGCCTATGGATTCTCGCGGCAATAAGAAGCCGCTGTAAGTCTCCACAAATCCTGCTCTGGTTTAATTCACAGCTAACTAACATTAGTAAGCTAAACAGATACAGGCCGGGAGTGTCTTTTCCCTATAACCCATTGAGTGGGACTTTGTATATCGGTTCTCAGTTTTCAGAATCGTCAATATTCATAGCTTATAAAAATAAATTAAAAAAACTAATTACAGCATTTAAAGAAATAGAAAGCTCTAGTCTAATTAGCACAAAATCAACTACTGATAAGAACATTTTTCTTGCTGACTACATCTTCGTAGATCCTCCATTTGGTGCAAACCTCAATTACTCAGAACTCAATTTTCTTTCGGAATCTTGGTTAAAAGTCCGTACTGACAACGAACCCGAAGCGATTGAGAATGGCGTTCAAGGCAAAGGAATAACGGAATACCGACATCTTATGACTGCCTGCTTCAAAGAAGCATATCGGGTTCTCAAACCTGGACGCTGGCTGACTATGGTGTTTTCTAACACTAAAGCCGCAGTCTGGAATTCAATCCAAACAGCATTGACGAATGCGGGTTTTATCGTGGCCAACATGTCATCCCTCGACAAACAGCAAGGCAGTTTCAAAGCAGTAACTACCCCGACCGCGGTCAAACAAGACCTAGTCATCTCCGCCTACAAGCCCAATGGCGGCTTTGAGGAGCGGTTCCAAAAAGAAGCCCAAGACGAGGAAAGTATTTGGGACTTCGTCCGAACCCACTTGAAGTATCTGCCGACAACTAAGCGTCAGGGAGCATTAATGCAATTTATCCCCGAGCGAGATCCGCGTATCTTATTCGACCAGATGGTAGCCTTCTACGTCCAAAAAGGCTATCTAGTTCCTATTTCCAGCCAAGAATTTCAGATCGGCTTGGCTCAGCGCTTTATTGAGCGAGATGGCATGGTGTTCCTGCCGGATCAAGTCGCAGAGTATGACCGCAAGAAAATGACTTCCGGTGAGATGCCCCAGATGTCGCTTTTCGTCTCCGACGAGGCTTCGGCCATCCAGTGGCTCAAGCAGCAGTTCACCAAGAAACCTCAGACTTTTCAGGACATCCATCCTCAGTTCCTGAAAAAGATCAGCGGCTGGCAAAAGCACGAGAAGCTGCCAGAACTGTCCGAAATGCTGGAGCAGAACTTCCTGCCCTACGATGGCAAGGGCGAAGTGCCTAGTAAGATTCACAGCTATCTTTCGTCGAACTTCAAGGAGTTACGCAATCTGGCCAAGGACAACCCAGCGCTCAAGGCCAAGGCCAAGGATCGCTGGTATGTGCCTGACCCAAATAAGGCAGGCGACTTGGAGAAGCTGCGCGAGAAGGTACTGCTCAAGGAGTTCGAGGAGTACAAGCAGGCCAAGAAGAAGCTCAGGGTCTTCCGGATGGAAGCTGTCCGTGCAGGCTTCAAAAAAGCCTTTCAAGAACGCGACTACGCTACGATTATAGCGTTGGCCGAGAAAATCCCTAACAACGTCCTCGAAAAAGACCCAAAGTTGCCTTTGTGGTACGACCAGGCAGTAACAAGAACGGGAGTCGAATAGCTAATGATTACCAAATGGAAGGTATCTAACTTTAAGTCAATTCGCGAGGACACTGAGTTGGCTCTCGGACCGCTAACAATTTTCGCCGGTGCGAATAGTAGCGGCAAGAGTACGTTTATCCAATCCATTCTACTCGTTGCTCAAACGCTGGCGCATAAAGTCGATTCCCGATCAGTTGTCTTGAATGGTGCGCTTACTAGCCTTGGTCAGTTTGACGATCTGAAATCGAACGACAGCGAGTCGAAGCAAATAACCATCGGATGCACTTGTCGTCCTCTATCTGAACGGAAGAAATCGTTAGCGAGCATATCTCGTCGTACTAGCCACTACTATCCGTGGCTCAAGCAGTTTCAAAAGATCGACTGCGAATTATCTTTTGACGCTGATCCCTCAAGCTCCCAGCGGGACGAATTTCAGGTACAACCGAGACTTTTTGCAACGCAGTTATCCTGTACGATCAGGGACGAAGATAATGTCGATCAAGAGGCTAAAATCTCTATTCGCCGTTCCGACAAGAATATCTCTGAAACTGATGGGATAGGTACTATCAGTGAACGTGATGAATCAGTACTCGCCAGCATGGCGTACGAGGTAGATCTTGATGATAGCTCTATGGCCGAGATGAAAGAGGACTTCATGTCGGCACAACCCATAGGATGTGTTATGCGTCATTTTCTTTCTGAGCGAATTACTTGCGAAATTGACACAATCGAAGAGGATGCTAACGAAATAGCTCGTGTTCTGACGAGCACCGGCCGCAGATCTGTCAGGTATCGGAGTGTCGCGAGGAGAGAATTCCTTCTTACTCAGGAAATAATTGCTGTTCTGCAGAATGTTCTGGAGGGTATTATCGATTTTGATGAGCTTTTCGACTATCAAGGAATGTTGCCGGGTATGGGTTTAGAGGGAATGAGAATCCGGACTTGGCATAAGAATTTTCTCAAACTATCCTATAGAGACCAAGCGAAAGTCCGACTAGTACTGAGCGAGAAGAATGATCTTCCCAAATTAATTTATGAGGCAATGAGGGATTCCAATATTTCGTCATCTGAGTCACACAGATTCGTACAAGTTCGCCCGCCTCATTTTATTGCTGAGGCCACAGATTACTTAGATGATTTCTTTACCTCATCATTAAAATACCTCGGACCTTTAAGAGATGCTCCAAAGCCTTTATATCCTCTTACTCCAGCAGCCGATCCGTATGATGTCGGTCTGCGTGGGGAGCACACGGCGTCAATCCTTGATCTACATAAAAATAAGAAAATCGAGTATATACCTTCAGCCAATTTTGAATTCTCGCTCATAGATCGTAGAACGGTCATCAGAAATCTTGACGTCGCGGTGGTTGACTGGCTCAAATATCTTGACGTCGCGAAGTCTGTAAAGAGTCGAGATCAAGGCAAGCTGGGACATGAATTGAAGGTAGCACTTTTCAACTCAGATAGCACTCACGATCTTACCCATGTCGGCGTTGGTGTGAGTCAGGTTCTTCCTATCTTGGTGATGGGCCTCTTGGCCGATACCGATTCAACCTTGGTGTTTGAACAGCCAGAGCTACATCTACATCCAAAGGTTCAGACCTTGCTGGGAGATTTCTTCCTCTCTATGGCATTATGTAATAAACAGTGCATCGTCGAGACCCACAGTGAATACTTTATTGACCGCCTAAGATTCCGAATTGCTGCGGCATCCTCAGAAAACGAATTGAACAACCAAGCAAAGATCTACTTTGTCGAAAAGCCAGCCCAAAGCTCATCCTTCCGGGAAGTGATGATTAACGAATATGGTGCTATTCCCGACTGGCCCGAAGGCTTTTTTGACCAATCACAGGAGCAGGCGGAGGAAATCCTTCGTGCTGCCGCTAAAAAGAGAAAAGCCAGTCGGAAGGAAGATCGATGAGTAGTTTACCCGGAGTAACAATCGATGCAAGCGTTCTTGCCGTCCCCCATGCCTCCTGTACCAAAGATGATGCTTTCCAGTATGTGGATACCTTACTGGACTGGAGCAAGCTACTTGATGAAGCGTGGGTAGCCATCTACATGAGCGAAAGGGCTGCAGAGGCTCTTGATAAGGATGGACTTTATCCACTTCGAGGTCATCTTAGAGAACTCTTTAATATGCACGGAATCGTCGAGTACGACGTAAATACTGTCGCCACAATTACAGAAAAATTGCTGACGCTCACTCCATATTTCGAGGACCACTATCAAGTCAAAGACGTTTTACCTGAAAACCTTGCAACAGAGCCGGACGTTGTTAACCTCACAATACATGATGGTCTCCGGTCCGATTTAGTACGCTGTATCATTCTGATTGCAGTTTTGAGAAAGTACTGTTTACAGCCTCTGGGGGGACATTCTCTCGTACTAAGAAAAGCCCCAAAAAAAGCCGTTCACGTTAGAGCACAAATTCACGAGCTTGAACACGATAGAGATGATCTTCCAAATCTACCTAGGCCTCCTGAATTTTTTGAAGGTGATGTACTGGTATGCGACGGTTTTAGGGGCTTGATAGAGTGCCTCAACGAATCGGTGATACTTGTTGGTGCTTCCGACGATCTTGGAATTGAACTTTCAATCCGAATTGCCTCGTTCAAACGGGCTCTTTCCCAAAGCGAGGAGCCAGAATGGGAAACTATCGAAGTCCCAAGTATTGGTCCTAAGTTTCGTAGGACGTGCCAACAATGTTGCAATAATACAGGGGATTCCTTACCACCAAAAATACTCCGCTCCATAATCGAAACAATGAAAAGCCAGAACATGTCCGCTGTTCACGCACTCAGAACGGGACGGGGTGGAAATGATCCACAGCGTGTACGTGGTTCTTATAAGGCTCAGCGACGCGATATAGATCAAGAGTTTCATCTCCACTATTGGGACTGTGCCGACGGCCGTATCGAGTTAGCATCTGTCGTTTATCACGATGATTTTTCTATACCGGAATAAGACACGATTCAATGAGTAACTGGCGAGACGCCATCCTGAACGAATTTGTTCCCAAGGTCAGCAAACTCACCTTAGTCGCCGATCCAGACAGCCTCTTGGCCGAAGAGAAACTGGCACTGGAGTTGCGTCGGCGCGGGTTTGATCTCATCGAATTCAAAGATCCGGTCGAGTTCAGGTATGTTTATGAGGCGAAATATCGTTCGCTTTGGGATCGCGGCGAGTACACGGATCTGGTGGTCATTCTTCGCCTTCAAGATACCGAACTAACATTGTTGCCCTACGATCTCCTGCAAGCCGGAAGGAAGCTATCCTTCAATCTCGGTACGCTCTTTCCCAAGCTGAGCTATCCAGTCGTCGAGAAGCTAGATCTAAGCCTCCTCGATTCCCTGTTTGACGCACAGCACAAATTGCCACCAGATCGCCTAGGTGAGAACGCCACCAAGGATTTCATTCTTCGCCAAGTGTTCGGCATCGCGGCAGAGCAGATTGACAACGAAGAAGGACTTCTAAGCACCTTGCTCCGCCTACATTACGGCAAAATCCAAGTTCCTCATGAACTGATTGATCGGCTCGTGCAGGTACTGCGACAGCAATATGCCTTTCATTCGTGGCCTTTAGATAAAATCATACCAGACGATAAGGCGTTTTTTGAGTTCCTACAGGAGCGCTGGCCGGTGTTCCTAAACAGGCTTGGCAAAGCTGAGCGGATTGGAGAAGGTAGGCGCGAATATAAACTCAAGTATGGGGGACCGGACCTCCTGCCATTCGATCACCAAAATATCAGAATCTACATCGACAATCTGTTCGTCGAAGGAATGCTCGTTCCTGTTCAAGGGGCTAACCTTGCTGTAGATGCAAATTCGTGGATTCGCTGCGGAGTCGTCGACGCAGACGATGACGAGGTGCGTATCTCCCGTCTGTTTGAACTAGTTGAGCAAAAGCTGCCGACAGTAGAATCTCGCTATGACGACTGGACTGACCTTGCGCTAAAGTGGGCCGAACTCTCTGCCTTGATCCATTATGGGAGCATCAGTACGCACCGCTCCCAATGGCGAGAGATAGGCGATGCGTTGAATGGGACCTTTGCCATCTGGCTGAGGGAGCACTACGCCAGCCTTATTACTCTGTCGCCAATCCGTCTCGCGATGGGACATCACCTAGCGCGACGGTTGGCTCGTGATATGGAAGACTCCGGCGACAAGCGCATTGCACTGATTGTGGTCGATGGCCTTTCCCTCGACCAGTGGGTGACTGTACGCCGGGTCCTAAATGGGCAAAACAGCGATTTCGTCATGCGGGAGTCCGCGACCTTTGCCTGGATTCCGACGCTAACTTCCGTATCCCGGCAGGCGATCTTTTTCGGTAAGGCACCGCAGTTTTTTCCTGCATCCATTAACTCGACTGATAGCGAAGAAAAGCTCTGGCAGCAATTCTGGATGGACAACGATCTTTCCCGTCCTGAGATCGCCTATAAGCGCGGATTAGGCAATGGTGACGTAAGTAAAGACCTCGATGAAACGGTTAATCCCGGCCAGACCAAGGCCGTGGGCTTGGTTGTGGATATGGTCGATAAGATAATGCACGGTATGCGGCTAGGCGCAGCGGGTATGCACGGTCAGGTCGCGCAGTGGTGCCAAGGCGGATACCTTGGGAAGCTCATCGACTATCTATTGGATCGCGACTATGATATATGGCTGACATCCGATCACGGCAACATCGAATGCGAGGGCAAAGGGCGGCCTGCTGAGGGAGTTCTCGCGGAAACACGCGGTGCGAGAGCTCGTGTGTACCAAACGCCCGAACTCCGTTCACAAGTAGCATCCGCCTTTACATCGGCCTGCGAGTGGGAGCCGGTCGGCCTACCCGACAATTACTTCCCCCTCGTAGCTGGTGGCCGAGATGGGTTTGTGAATTCCGGCAATTCAATAGTTGGTCACGGCGGAATCACCCTTGAGGAAGTCATCGTGCCTTTAGTGAGATTTGAAAGGAGAACGCGGTGATGGGCAAGCGACATCAGGCCATTGGAATCAAGCAGGTCATCCGCTATGAGTGGATGCAAAAGGCCGCCGATCTGCTGCTCGCTGGGCTCGGCACCCAAGCGATCCGCCAAGAACTGCACGATTATCTAACTGACCGGAAAGGGAGCGGCTCGAGAGGGGATCGTAGTGAGCAAACCCGAAGATGGGTCGTTGCTAATCTGATGAATATCTGGGTCTCTCCAGCCCCCGAATTGGTCGCTTTTAGAGACTCAGCTTTGGCTTTTCTCCGCACACATCCGTCAGTGGGGCTGGCGGTTCACTGGGGAATGATCGCGGCTGTTTATCCTTTTTGGTTCAACGTAGCGCGGCAGACGGGGCGTCTATTGACACTGCAAGACCAAGTCACCCAAGCGCAAATCGTCCATCGTCTCAAGGAGCAGTATGGCGACCGCTCCACCGTAAGCCGGTATGCGCGTTACGTCATCCGCTCCTTTGTTGCTTGGGGAGTACTAAAAGACGCTGAGGCTAAAGGTTGCTACGAAAAATTAGTGCCGATGAACCTGGCAGATCATAGCTTGGTCATGCTGATGTTTGAGGCTGTCTTGCACACGACCCCCGAAGGCCAGGGAGTGCTGAGCTTGTTGCTGAATCATCCAGCGTTTTTTCCGTTCCACCTTTCGGTAATGACAGGTGCCTCCATTGCTCAGCACAGCGACCGGATTGAGGTGGTCCGATATGGACTGGACGATGAGATGCTAAAGATGCGTACCGCGCTGAGACATGGCTGAACAGTTCGACCTATCCACCAACCCCGGTCCCAGCCAGCGCCTAATTTTTGCCCTGTTGGGCATTGGCCAGTTGCTGTTGAGCAGCATCGCTTTCCAGCGCGGCGGCTTCGCCTATGGACTTGCAGTGCTCGGCGGCGGGATCGCGGCGTTCTGCGCGGTGACCTTCTTCGTCCATCGCCTCCACCGGCGCTTGGTGTGGCTGGGACCGGAGGGCGTGACCATTGAGGAAGGCCTGTTTGGCCGGCAGACGCTGGCGTGGGCCGAGGTCGAAAAGGTGAGCCTGTCGCCGGCCGCGACGGTGTTTCACGCGGCAACGGGTGAGGATATCGTCCTTTACAACACGGCCGGCCAACCGCGGGCTATCGCCCCGTTTTTAGCGCGGTTGCGCGCCTTGGTGGACGAGCACGAGTTGCACAGTTAGGAAAAACGGCATTCCAGCAAAACGCGACGAAGTGCCACCTATTGTGCCCTTCGTTGCGTCCTCTCCACAAACGCCAAAGCAAAGCCGCCACCAGATCGCGTTCCGGTGGCGGCTTTTTGTTGCGCCGCGACCTCGTCCCGATTGCAGCTAATCGGTGGCTTGTGCGGCGAGGTGGGTTTCGATTTTGCCGACGATCTCAGCGGCGGAGTTTTGCTTGGTCACCGTTTCCAGCAGGGTGTGGTCTTGGGCGTTGATGAGCAGGACGAGGCCGGTTTTGTTGTTGGCCTTGAAGTGGTCTTCTACGTCGAGGGCCGCGGCAAGCAGGCGGGCCTGGGCGGTCAAGGTTGAGTCGGTGACGTCCAATTCGACGAAGAGGACGGGCTGCGAGGCCACCCCGGCGCGGACTTCTTGGAGGATTGGCACGAGGGCCTTGCAGGAGCCGCACCAATCGGCGTGGACTTTGACCACGTACAAGGCCGGGTCGCCTTCGCCTTCCACCGGGACGGTGCCGGCGAGGGTGGGGGTTGGGGCTAGTAAAAAGGCCAAGGCGGTGAGGGTGAGGACGCATTGGGTCAGCATGATTTACTCCGTGGATTGGAAAAGTTGTGGCAAAAGTTGTGGCGTGGTCGGGTCAAAGCCGGTTCGTCGAAAGACGTTTTGACTCGCTAGAGAGTTCCTCGATTTTGAGCAATTCAGCCTAAAGAACCTCCGCCGTTCATTGCATTGCAACCCTTGCCGCGTCCGCCGAGCGCTAGGTTCCCGTTGAAGACGCGACGGATTGGCTGAGGGACGCCCCTACGATTTGGCTAGTGTGCGCAAGTAGTCGCGGAACTCGACGGTGTCGGTGAGGTTGTTGCCGCCGAATTCCAATTCGAGCCAACCGTTGTACCCCGTTTGATCCATGATGTTGAGAATGCGCGACCAGTCGAGCTCGTCATCCGCCAAGGAGGTCGCGCCGCTCTGGCTGTTGACGCCGCGCACGTGGAAGTGAGTGGCGTACTGGAGCAGCGGTTCGACCTCGGCGGCCGCGAAGCCGCACGGGACGAAGTGGCCGTAGTCGAGCGTCAGGGTCAGCCCCGGGACGGCTTGTACCAGCGCGGCGGCGCGCTCGGGGGTGTTGGCCAGCGAGCCAATGTGCGGCTCTATGGCGAAGACGACTTCGCACACCTGCGCCTGCTCCACCCGCCACGCCAGCTCCTCAGCGGCGCGGGCCGTAGAGTCGGGCTTAGGCTCGTGATCGAAGAAGACGCCGGGCAGGCCGGTGACGTGCTTGCCGTTGCACTCGCCCGCATAGTCGAGGACCTTGCGGAAGGCGTCGCGTGCGTGGCCGCGGCGCTCGGGCTGGGGGTGATTGATCGCGTGGGATGCGTAGTCGAGGGCCAGTTGCAGGAACAGGTCGGCGGCCACTAGGCCGTTGTCGGCTAGCCGCTGCTGCAGAGCGCGCCCGGAGCGCTGGACGTCCTCGAACTCAGTGGAAGGCTGCAAGTGCGAGCGATCTTCAAAGAGCCCAATATCCACGCCCTTCAGCCCCAGCATGGAGATGAGAGCCAATACTTGCTCGTGCGGCAGGATGGGAAAGGTAAAGTCAGCGCACGCTAGTTTGAGCTGCATGAATCCTCCATTCTTTGGTTAAGGCGCGTACACATTGTGCGACCGGTACTGGAAAAAGATCATCCGCCGATTCTGTTCCCCCGTCCATGGATAAGCCCCGTGCGCCTGCGCCGACGCGAGAAACAGCAGTACGTCGCCCGCTTTCATGGCCACGTGCTTGACCAGCTCCATTTCGTTCTCGCAGGTGCGAATGCCGTCGGGCATGGGATAGGCGGTTTTGTGCGATCCCGGCACGCAGACAAAGCCCCCGTCGGCTCGCGTCACATCGCGCAATTGCCAAGCCACGTTGAGGTATTCGGCGTACACGCGGCCATTCTGCTGTCGGTAGTGATTGGCCATCTTGGCCGGCGTGGCCGGGGAGTGCAAAGAGTGCCCGGACGATCCTTTCCCGGACAGAAAGCCATTGCACATCATGCACTCGAAGCCGCTGCCCATGATCCAATTCAGGCGCTGGATGAGCGCCGGATGGGCAATCATGCGCTGGAACGGCTCGCCATAAGGCGCGGGCAACGCCCACGGGTCGCCCATGGACGAGCGGCCGACTCCGGTGCCGGCTAGCGGCTTTGAATCGTCGGCCGCTGATCCGCCGTGGCTGATCTGGTCGGGATTTTTGTCGATGGCTTCGTTGGCCGCTGCCAGCCATTCCTCGTCCATCACGCCCGGCAAAACGAGGTGGCCGCATAGATCCCAGTGGAAAAATTCCTGCTCGTCAATCCCGGAATCCGGGTCGCGGATGTAAATTGAGGGATGGAAAACCCCCGGCTCCTCGGCCAGCCAAACCTTTTCGCCGTCCGAATGCACCACCGGCGGTGGGTACGGGCGATTGGGATTGTGCAAGACGGCGCGCTCGATAGCGGTCAGATCGTCGGCCCACTCGGGCAGCGCGCTGGCCTCGCCGCGGATTTCGGACGCCGCCCCCGGCCGCATGCCAGCACTGATGTACCCGCATTCGAGCAGGCGTTGCGGCCCCGCGCCCTGCCAAGGCCGCCAGCCCCGCATCAGCGACTCGGCGCAGAGCAGGAGGTCGCCCGCCTGCAAGACCGGCTGCTCGACGAGTCCCATCGAGTCGGTTCCGTCCACTAGGTCTTGCGGGGCCGGGACCGTGCTGTTGTGGCTGGCCGGTACTACTACCAAGCCTCCATCCTCTGCGCCTACGTCCGCTAGTGCCCAGAAGGCCCGCACTCCCTGGCAGAAGCGATTTCCATTGTACTGGCGGTACGCCCGCGACCAATCTACCCACTCGTCGCCCCCCGACAGAGCCGTTGCTTCGGTGCATGATTCGACGAGCTGAGGCGATTCGTCGAGCCGGAATCCCTCGCCGCAAATTTGCTTTAGATACCGCATTAGCACTGGATGCTCGCGCAAGGCGTGCAGGGGATTGCAAACGGGAGCTGTCCAGCGCAGCGGCCCCTCGTCAGACGCTAGCTGGTCCAATGCCTGATTGCAGGCGTTCAGTTCGGCTGCCGTCAGGACGCCGGGGACGATCATATACCCCGCCACGTCGAAGCGGTAGTTTTCCTCGTTGGTCATCGCCTTGTCGTCCATAAGGTGCTCCTCGCAGTTCGGATTGTCTCGCCCAAAGGCGCGGTGAAGTGGCGCGGTCCTCAGTGCTTTGTGATGCGCCGATAATTTGGTATCATTGTAGCCCTTCAACAAACGACGCGCAACGGAAACTCTATGGCAGAGGAGGTCCACTGTGAAAATCACCCAGGTAGAGCTGTACGAAGTCGAAATCCCGCCGATCCCGCCGATCGCCCGCTACTATCCCAAGATCTATGACATTACCCTCTGCCGCGTCCAGACGAGCGAGGGTTTGGAGGGCTGGGGCGAGTTCATCGACAAAAAGTCTGGTGGTCAGGAGCAAGCCGATGCTCTCGTGGGCCAAGACCCACTGGCCTTGGACCCGTACGACCGTCCAGACGCTTTCACCTGTGCGCTGCTCGACATTGCGGGCCAAGCCTACGGCATCCCCTTGCACCGCTTCTTAGGGGCGCAGGTGCGCGACAAGGTGCCGGTGTCGTACTGGTCGTGCCCGATGACGCCAGAAGAGACCGCAGCCGAGGCGGAAATAGGAGCCGAGCTGGGCTTTAGCAACCACAAGCTCAAGGCGCGTTCGTGGAATATCGTCGAGACGGTGCGGCTGATGAAAGAAGCGGCGGGTGCCGATTACACGGTCGGCATTGATCCCAATACAGAATTCGCGCTGCTGCCCACTGGCGCGCGCTTGGCGAGCGAATTGGAGCCTTTTGGCACGGTATCGGTCTTTGAGGATCCCATCCTCAAAAACAATCTCGAATGGTACCGCATCCTGCGCGAGAAGACCCACATCCCCATCGCCCTGCACTTGGGATCGCCGTCCGGTGTGCTGGCGGCGCTCAAGGCCGAGTGCATTGACTACGTGAACTTGAGTGGTTCGGCGCTGCAAGTGCGGCAGGCGGCGGCGCTGGCGGACGCTGCGGACGTGCCTTGCTGGGTCCAGATGGGTGGGTTGTGTACCGGGGTGATGGCGGCCTACTCGGTGCATGTACAGGCGACGCTGCCCAACGCCACATTGCCTTGCGACGAGCTGCCCTTTACGCGGGAGGCCGATGTCGTGGCCGAGGGGTTGGCGCTGGAGAAGGGACACTTCACCGTGCCTGCCGGGCCGGGGTTGGGGATCAAGGTCGATATGGAGGTGGTCGAGCGCTATCGCGTCGCCTGAAACTTGGGAGTTTAAGCATTTCACATAACACATCGCTCCGCTTCCCTGACTAACCCCAAGGCGGCAATCAACGAAGTACTTTCTAAAGGTACATTTGAGGTGCATCCCAGTGGTGTATGTACTTTTATGTATTGAGCAATGCTCAAGACTATCTTGAGAGATTATTTGTAGGAGCTAAGAGATATGAAGCTGTTGACTAGTGACTCATTCGATAAAGCAAAAACTTTCGTGATAGATCAGGGCCGGGAATTAGACAGACGGCTTCTATTCTATTATTTCGATGATGGAACTCCAACCGCGGTCTTGGAAGAACTTGCTAGCTATCAGAATCAGGATGGCGGTTTCGGCAATGGCCTTGAACCCGATCTCCAATTGCCCGATTCATCTGTTGTCACGACGACCATTGCGCTACGCATTCTCAGAGAGGTCAAAGCGACCAGTAATGATGAGATTGTCCGAAAGGCAATCCAGTATTTGATGGCCGAATACGATTCGATCCAGAGCAGATGGCCTATCGTCCCGCAAGCGGTGGACGAATACCCCCATGCGCCGTGGTGGAACTTTGAGAATACGGCGGATACTTTTGGTAATTTCCTCGCCAACCCTCGTGCGGAGGTCGTGGGCTATCTACATGAATATCATGAGTTGGTCCCTATAGACCTGACCAAACAGCTCACTGTCGAAGTCATAGAACATATAAAAATGTTACCATATAAAATGAACATGTACGATTTTATCTGTTATGTTCATCTGGTTGAGACGGCTGACCTGCCCCAATCCTCAAGAGATACGTTGGCGGAAATACTAATTCAGAGAGCACACTACGTCGTCGATCATACGCCGGAAGAATTGATGGAACCCTCTGCCAGACCGCTCTGGTTAGCTTCTACGCCTACCTCGTTTCTAGCAGAGACACTGAAGAGCGAAGTGGATATGAATTTGGATTTCGATATTGAGCATCAAAATTCAGATGGCTCTTGGTCCCCTACTTGGACTTGGTATGGCCAGTATCCAGAAGCTTGGGAGCAAGCCGAACAGCATTGGCAGAGTTGTTTGACCGTTGAGATACTAAAAGCGTTAAAAGAATTTGGGCGGCTTGAAAGTCTTTAGGGGCGATACTATCAATATCACCAGACCGTCTTATGAACCGAGAAAACTACCTTCGATGGGCTGAGCGAGCGGCCCGGTGGGGTGCCGAGTACCTGGCCACGCTCGATGAGCGGCCCGTTCGGGCGCAGACCGCACCGGGTGAGATCGCGGCGATGCTGCCTTTAGCGCCACCGGAAGAGCCAGTAGGCATGGAGACGATCTTCGCCGACTTTGAGCGCATCATACCCGACGGCATGACGCACTGGCAACACCGGCGCTTTTTCGCGTACTTCTGCGCCAACGCCGCGCCGGTTTCGATGATCGCCGAAAATTTGACGGCGGTCATGGCGGCCCAGTGCATGCTCTGGCAGACCTCACCTGCAGCTACGGAGATTGAGACCCGGATGGTTGACTGGATGCGCCAGGCCCTAGGGCTACCGGAAGGGTTCGAGGGGGTTATCCAAGACTCGGGAACGTCGGCAAATGTCTGCGCCGTACTAACGATGCGCGAGCGGGCGCTAGGCTGGCGCGGGATCGATTCTGGAATGGTGGGGGAGCAACAGGTCCGGGTCTATGCCTCACCGGAGACCCACTCGTCGATTGATAAGGCGATCCGCATCGCCGGTATCGGCCAACAGCACCTCGTCAAAGTCCCGACCGATGGTTCTTGGGCACTTGATTCGGAGGTGCTGCACCGGGCGATTGACGCTGATCGTGCGGCGGGTTTCCTCCCGGCCGGTGTCGTCCTTTGTGTTGGGGGCACGTCGATCGGCGCGTCCGACCGCGTGCATCAGACCATCGAAGTGGCACGAGAGCACGATCTCTACATCCACGTCGATGCCGCGTGGGCTGGTTCCGCGATGATCTGTCCTGAGCTACGGGAGTTGTGGGAGGGCGTCGAGGGAGCCGACAGCATTGCTTTCAATCCCCACAAGTGGCTCGGGGCGCAGTTCGACTGCTCGATCCAGTTTCTTGCGGACCCGGAACCGCAGGTTCGCACCCTCGGCGTCCGTCCGGATTATCTCCAAACCCTCGGCCAAACCGAGATCACCAATTACAGTGAGTGGACGATCCCCCTCGGGCGTCGGTTTCGAGCTCTCAAGCTCTGGTTCCTGCTCCGCGCACACGGTCTCGAAGACCTCCGCCAGCGCATCCGGAACCACATTGCCTGGGCTGAGGAGGCCGCCGCCGCGATCGCATTGCTGGACGGCTTTCGCCTGACGACGGACTGCCATCTTTCGCTCTTCACGTTCCAGTATGCCCCCGACGGCGAGAATGCCAACGACGCCACCGAACGCCTGCTCCGTGCGGTCAACGATGACGGCCGGATCTACCTGACGCAGACAATCCACGAG
Source organism: uncultured Latescibacterota bacterium (assembly GCA_958295495.1). Taxonomy (GTDB): domain Bacteria; phylum Latescibacterota; class UBA2968; order UBA8231; family UBA8231. The sequence continues at coordinate 1,261,664 of OY282352.1, read as the reverse complement.
GGACAGTTCGTCATCCGTTTCCAGGTAGGGCAGTTCGACTGTAGAAGGGAGGATGTGCTCTTGGCGGTTGATGTGCTGCGGGAACTAGCCCACGCGATCCATCTTGATCCATGGAAAAGCTGACTGAACGCCTGCTCCTGAGAGAGTTCATCAAACGAGACGTGGACTCCATCGCCGAGTTTAGGAGGGCTCCAAGGTATCTGGAATACTACTACCGGCCCGCCTACACTATAGAGGAGTGCGTCCGCTTTGTGGATAAGTGCATCGCATGGTCCAAAGAAAGTCCGAGATGCAAGTTCCAGTTGGCCATCACAGACCGCTCAAATGGGGTATTACTCGGGGACTGCGGAGTACGCACAGAAAGCGCTGAGAGCCGGCGAGGTGACATAGGCTACGAGTTATCGCCCGTTTATTGGGGTCAGGGCTTTGCCTCAGAGGCTGTCCAGAGCATCCTGCAAGTAGGTTTTGAAAATTTGGACCTAGACGAGATTGAAGCTAGATGCGTTGTTGCAAACAAACGGTCTGTCCGGCTTCTTCGCCGGCTAGGTTTTGAGGAGACGGAGCGCGTACCGCCCGGACCGGGTAGAGGCGAATTTGCGGACCGCACGTTGCCCGAGCGGTATGTGTTTGTCTTGTGTCGGGACAAATGGATTTACAGCGCAATTAGCTAGGAGGCAAAACTGTGAGCATACATCGTATCACCACGATAGTTCCAATAACCGATTTGGCTCAAGCGATAACCTTCTACTCGCAAGGGCTAGGTCTGCAAGTCGTCCACCGTAGAGACGAGTGGGGTCATGCCGTGCTGGAAGGTGAACGCGGTTGCCAAGTGATGATAGACCGATCAATACGCACGGAATCGAACGCCTCAACCGTCGTTTACTACTATACGTCCGATATTGAAACGGTACGAGACCGCGTGATTGCCGCTGGTTTTGACCCCAATCCCATCGACGTAACGTTCTATGGCATGATAGAATTTCGAGTGCGTGATCCCGATGGAAATGAGGTCTGGGTCGGTGCAAGCGAGGCTCCTGCCACCTAACGAGGAAAACAGACTCCTGACAGGAGAGATATATTCGATCTACGTGCTGGAAGATTTCTGGAATCGCTGAATCGGCAGAACACTGATGGCAAACGCTTTGACAGCTCTGGAGAGAGATGGCTTTGGCTCCGTGAAAGTCTGGGTCTTGGAAACCAATCAAAGAGCCAGATCCTTCTACGAGAAATTCGGATTCAAAACCGATGGTTTGAGAAAAACTGAAAAGCGAGAGGATTTCAAACTGCAAGAGGTTCGGTACAGTTATCGGCAACAGAAATGATGATGAGAGGATTTTGTCGAGATGATGTTCAGGATTCGAAGATATCAGGTCGTCCCCGATAAGACGGAAGCGTTCAACGACTTTTTTCTAACGAGACTGTTTCCCGTTCAGAAGAGGTACGGAGCCCGTCTCGTCGGTCGTTTTCAAACAGACGATGGGCTCCAGATCATAGCCGTATGGGTTTACCAGAGCTTCGACCACTACAAAGAAGTGCAAAGCTTAGTCGCCGAGGATGCCGACTCGATCGCAGCTCAAGAGTATAGACGACAGGTGTTGGATCCGCTCTTCACAGAGACGGATGAGTCCTTTATGACTTCAACGGTACCAATGGCATCGACGGAACTGTCTCACTTGGACGCATGAGTGCAAAAACGGGCATTCGATTTCTTCTTCGACGCATCTTAAAACACATAAAGAAAATGGTAGTCCTAGAGCTATTTAGCGAAGCGGCGATTGATCGTCGCAACGGAAGTGCCCGAGTGGGTCGGGTACTCGTCGGAGCCCCTTCTTACAGAGGAAGGGGCGTTGGAACGGAGTGAGGCTTTACGCAAGCTGTGGCATGGCTTCGATTTCCGCTCGCTCTACCTCGTACCCTGCCGATTTTACGTCTGCGATGGCTGAACGAATAGCTGCTTCGAGGGAATCATCCTCTCGGTGAAAATCAATCGAAAAGACGCCGTTGCAGATCCCTGGCGTTCCATCATCACAACCGGCCTCAAACAATTCGTCCGCAATTTCTTCGGTCAGCTCGTATTGTCCTTTGAGAATCAAGGCAAACTCATATTTGGCCATTGGGCTTAACTTTTTCAACTCATAACCCTCACGCACAAGGATGCCACCAGACGGGATTCTCCAAAGACCCCTCCTGTCCCCGTAGCCTATCGTTGTATTCCTTCGTTTTGTCCGAATCTGCACACGATTTCACGTCTCCAACCTTTGCTACGCGATGCAGGGGAACCTGCGTGTCATGCGTCAACAAGCCATAGAGATGTCTTCGTAGCCATGCGACATTAAAAGGTATGAGAGTATGGCCAAAAGATTGGTTGGCAATTTTCGCAATGCATCCATAGGTGGCCAGATGGCCTGACGGAATTTCTGCGATGATACAGGTTACATGCCATCGCCACTCGTCCTTAGAATTTCGTAACTGTTCTTCAATACTCTGCAATTCTTCTTCCATTTCTAATATGGCTCCTAAAAAAGGGGAATAGGATCGAATTAATACCTAATATAAAGACTATCACTAAAGCTCTCAAGTCATTTCGGATTGCTATATAACCGTTTAGCAACCTTTATGTCCAACTCAAGTTGACCTATTGAATTATAAAAATAGGGAATCTTCTCCCTATACTGCTCTATATCTTTATCCACTAATTCATTAATTTTATCCCAATCAAAAAGGATCGGCTGTGATTCTTCCAAAGAAGTACTCGCTTTGAACCCCCTTCTCCATTCTCTGGCATTCTTCAACAGGACAGGCAATTTCTCTGGCCAGTGATATAGTGTGTCTGGAGAAAAATCTACTCCATTAGGCCACGTTAAAACACCATCCGCCTCTAAGCAAACTTGGTTAAAAAAGGAAAGTTTTTTCAATGGACTATACATCCGTCCCACCAAGACTGGGCGAAAGTTGATCTCTTGGTACGTATCATCCTCAAAAAAGGTACGCAACCTATACGGACCAATAATTTCAAAATCAGTCACTCTATGTTTTGTAAGTAGAGACTCCATTAGCTTTTACTCCAGCGGATCAATTGGATCAGGCTGCTCACGTCGTTGTAACCTGTTCCAAGCATTCATATTCAAAATAAGAAAGGGCGTTATCGAGAGTCGGCCAAGGGATGGGATGGAGCCTAGGTCGCTTCTCGGCAGGAGCAGTCTAGACCGCAGCCACAGGCGGCACCTAGGACGATAGGCCGACGCCCGCTAGATAAAAATCATTTGATTCTCCCTATGATATGTACTTATTTAGCGTACATGTCGTGAAAATTTTGTCAAGGCGATATATAAATGAAACGCGACCACCGCCTCCGGCTGCTCGCCTACCTGACGATTGTCTTCTGGACGGTCATTTTCTTGCAGCCACCCATTCCGCAAGACCCCGCCTATCACCAGTTCGCCGATCAGCGCACCCTGTTCGGCATCCCCCATTGCCTGAACGCGATCTCCAATCTGCCCTTTCTGTTGGTGGGTCTGTGGGGATTCGGCGTCGTGTTCCGTCTTGCCGCAGCCCCCGCGCAGCAGGCGTTTGTGCGCCCGGCCGATTCGCTGGCGTATCAGATCCTCTTCCTCGCGGTGGCGCTGGTCGGCCTCGGCTCCGCTTACTATCACCTAGCCCCTAGCAACGAAACGCTCCTGTGGGATCGCCTGCCGCTGAGCATTGCCTTCATGGCGTTTCTCGCTACTGCGATCACCGAGCGTCTAGACCGGCGCGCTGGCATCATTACCTTGCTGCCGCTGATCGCCTTCGGCCTTTTCAGCGTGTTGTACTGGCACTATACCGAGCAGGCCGGGGCCGGTGATCTCCGTTATTACATCGTCGCCCAAGCCTACCCGATTTTGTTCGTGCCCCTCATGGTTCGCCTGCTGCCGTCGCCGTACACGCGGGGGGCCGATCTCTACGTCGCGGGTCTGTTTTATCTGCTTGCGAAAGCCGCCGAGGTGTTTGACCAAGCCCTCTATGCGCTCGGGGGAGTCATCAGCGGTCATACTTGCAAGCACCTGCTCGGTGCGTTGGGAGCCTATTGGGTGCTGCGGATGATCCGGCGGCGGCGGCGGCGCTGATTGGTTAATTTATCGAGGATACCATGGATACCATCCGCCCCATCCGCGATTCGGAACTCGACGAGCTAATTGACCTGCTCTGCACCGTGCATAACCCCCAAGGCCACGAGCGCTACCGAGGCTACATTGAGGGCGATCCGACTTGGTGCCCGTCGCAGACGCCCGTCGTCGTGGTTGGAAGCCGCATCGCATCGACCCTGCGCGTCTGGGACCGCTGGGTCCACCTCGGCTCCACACTCGTCCGCATGGGCGGCATTGGCGGCGTCACCACGCATCCCGACTACCGGGGTCGCGGCTTGGCAACGCGGCTCATGGCACACGCGGCCGAGTACATGCGCGACGATGGCTACGACTTGGGGCTGCTGTTCACGGAAATCCCGGCGCGCTTCTACCGACGCCTCGGCTGGTGCTGTGTGTCGCTCATGGGATTTCACGCCGAGTTGCACCGCCCTCCGCAGCCGGGGCGGTCCGCACTCGAGGTGCTGCCGTTTGACGAGAGCCGCGACTTGGAGGAGACGGTAGCACTCTATCAGAGCCATAACTCCGGTCGCAGTGGCAGCCTGTTGCGTCCGCGTCCGTACTGGGACTACGCCCCCTCCCGCGTGCGGGGCGTGCTGCCCACTGCCGTCGTCCGTGGTCTGGCGGGGCTCAGCGGGTACATCAACTGGGAGAGTGCCGAGGTGCGTGAAGTCGCCTACGAGAGCGGCCCGGCCCTCGATGCCCTCGTGCAGTACCTGCTCGATGAGTGCGCCGCGGCTGGGGTGACGCGAATCCACGGCGCGATCCCCCACAGCCACCCCTTTGTTGACGCCTTGGTCACTGCCGCTGATGCCGATCTGTGGCTCGCGGGAGACCGCTCGATGATGGCTCTGCCCCTCGCCCCCAACTCGCTAATCGCCAAGGCCGTGCCCGAAGCGGCGGATTCGGTCCGCCGGCTGCCAGCCGATCTGCTGTGTCGGCTCCTGTTTGGCGAGTCCTCTGGCCGCGACTTGGAACCCGTCCTCCGCGCCCGGGGGATCTCGCTGGAAGTCGGTGAAGCTCGCCGGCTCGAGGAATGGTTCCCCCGCCGCGAGGTCATCTTCTGGACGCCCGACCACTTCTGATGTCCGTGCGCCCGACCAACTCATCCGTTTGGCGTCGGCCATCCGCAAGACGAAGAACATAGGGCAGGCAGGTCGCAGGTCAGGATGAGACCGAGGGATGCCTTTAGTGGCTCGCTCAATGTCGGTCCCTTCATCAGTGCGCTTGGGCCGCTACTCATTGAGGCGTATCTCCCTCTCCCAGAGGTTATCGAAGCCGCCGTTGGCCTGCACGTACTGGCCGGTCCTGATTGCGGCGATGTCGTACTCAGGGAGAGGCACTGCCGCCCGGCATGTCTCGACTCCTCTCCAGCCGTGCCACCCAAAGCTGAAGTCATGGTTGTCGAAGCCGTACTGCTTGCGCTGGCTGGGGAGGTCGGCCGCGTCAACCGGGTCTAGGTGGAGGAAGAACATTGCGTCAACGTCCGCCGGTCCGCACGGCTCCTTCACGTAGATGAGACTGTTCTCGCTGTTTTCGCTGAGATACACATCCCAGTCGGAGCGGATGTAATCGGCCACCGGCATTGTTTCAACCCTAACCGGCGGGAGCGCATTGTGGGGCAGCACGGCGGCGTCCACGCACAACCCCGTTTGCGTTTGCGCCCAGGCTTTGGCGACCCGTTCATCCGCTGCGCCAACCCAAGACCACACAGATAGGTCGTCCGGCGCACAATTCCTGACGAACGCCTGCGCCAACCGGCCGTCCACAATTACTCCGACATCGCCCGACTGGTAGTCGAAGTGCGGCTCCATCCGCTGCCAGAACCAGTCGGAACGATTGATCCCGCCCGATGACGTCTCCGGCGGCTCGGCGGGCCAGAGCTTGATTTGGCGTTTGCCATAGGGATTGTGAAAAGGCGGGCCTTCGAACAACAAGGCGTCCCGGTGGTGGCTGACCCGATAATGGTTGGTGAAGTGGGTTACTCCGTAACGCTGGTATAACGCGGCCTCGGTTACTTCCTTGCGGGCCTGCCAGTAAGGGTAGCGACTGCGGGCGCGCAGGTAATCGTAGGAATTGACCAGACCGTCCAGGTTCACTACCGGAAAACGCGAGAAGTATCCAATGGTGCCGGCGTCCCACGACCCGAGTACGCTGTCCTCGGGAAGTACGCGATTCGCAACCAGTGTGGCCAGGTAGGCATTCAAATGCCAAGCGTAGATAGTAAATGTAAGTGCCTTGCTCCGGTGCCCAACCCACTGAAACGGCTCGGTGAAATTGGCCTTGGCAAACAGGAAGACCGCCCCCGCAAGGACAATGCCCCCGCTCAGAATGTTTGCCGCCGAGGGCGACCTCGGGCCGAGGAAACGGCGAATGAAGTAAATGGCGACGTAACATCGTACGGGAACAATCAGCACCATCAGCAGGTACGCCGGGACGAAATACCAACTCCACCCCGCTTGGAAAGGGTGAATCGTGAGAACAGTCTGCGCGAACTTGGCCAGATGGCCGGCCGCCAAGCCGAACACGCCAATCAGAAAGGCCAGCAGCAGCCAGTCCTCCCGACTCCGGGAGCGGCGGGCGAACCCCCAGCCCAGAACGATGTAGGCGCAGACCTCCAGCGCGACCTGCAGCTCGTAGTTGAAGACGGGAACCTGCAAGATGTCCCGGAAGTTCTGCGCGAAGCTGTACCCGCCTTCGTTATCCCACCAGGCTTGCGACCATGCCTGCTTGGTCGCGCCGCTCACCGGCGTGACGCCCCCGAAGACCAGACCGTTATAGGCGAAGTACACGAGGATGCCGCCGACCGCGCCCAGCAGTGGCGCAACGGCGTTCATCGCGAGCACGGGCCACCCCCTCATCCTAGCCTTCTCCCCCAAGGGGAGAAGGAACCGCCTCCTCTCGCCTCCGGGGTGCCGAGGAATGAGCCCCAGCACGGCGGTGACCGCCAGCGATATGGCGATGTACTCTAGGCGCACGTAGGGCAGGGCAAAGGCTACGGCGGCCAGCGGCCACTTCCACCGCGCCGGGCTTCGCGCAAAGAGGCAGGCGGTCAGCATGAACAGGCCCAGCATGAATAGCCCTGCCGCCGCTTCCATTCCTGCAATCAAGGCGTGGTGCTGGTAGAGCGTCGGCAGCGCGGCGAACAGCAGAATATAGGGCATGTGTGCCAGCCGGGCGGCGGCGGCGACGAGGGCCACGCCGCCAGCGATGAGCATGATCTCGAACGCCTTGATGGCGAACAGCGCGGCTTCCTTGTCGAATACCCAATAGAACGGCGTGATGAGCAGTAGCCAGAGGGGATGGTATCCGTTGGTCTGGGTGATGCCGCCGTCGAAGGTGGAGAACTTTCCCTCGGCTAGGTTGCGGGCGATCTGGAAGTAATAGAAGGCGTCGTCTTTGCTCGCGTCGCGGATCAGGTTGATGAGATCGAAGCGGGCGAGCATGTACACGGCGAACCCGGCCCCGTAGGCGAGGATGCCGCCGATGAACAGGATGAACAGGGCGTTGCGCAGCCGGGAGGACAGAATCCCCCGCAAAATTTGCACTACTTTTGCATCTATCCGCAAAATTTGCAGCACTTTCATAAGATCACTCCAGTCTCCACCCAAGCCGCCCCTTCCACCGGTCCAAGGCGGCGGCGGGTGCCTGCCCGTTCAGAGGCCGCGAGAATCATCCGGTCTGAGAAACTGACGTTACGCCGCTTTTCCTTCTCCGAGCGCACCCGCTTGCCGCCGCAGGCGTACATCTCGTCGCCAATCCGCGCCTTTGATTTATTGAACCACCAAAATCACCGCCAACACGCCCACGCCTACGCCCAAAACGCCCGCCCGACTGATCGGCTCTTTCCACAACAGCGGTGCCGTCACATTGTCCAAAATGACGACACCGCAGCCCATCAGTGGGAAAAATACCGTGCCCGGCACGTGCTTGAGCGAGATCAGGACGGTCATTAAGGCGAGCAGATTGTACACCCCGATGCCGGCCCCCACCGCCAGATCGAAGCGCCGAATGCGCTGACGTGCCTCCCATAACAACGCGGTGGCACCAATGATCCCGGCGGTAAAGCCAATGACCATGAGCACTTGTAAATACGCATCGTCCAAGCCGGCGTAATGCACCCAGCGCAGACAGGAGGTACTCATCCCTTGGATACTAAAAATCAATATCAGCAGCGCCGTGGCGATCCAGCGCGGAACATTGGCATGGTGCCCAGCGTGCCGCGACATCAGCAAAACGGCCACCAACGCCAAGCCCAAGCCCACCAGTTGGAGGCCACCCAGCGGCTCGTCCCACAACAGCACACCCAGCCCCACCGGCACGACGATGGCGAGGCGGAAAGCGGTCAATACCGAGGCCACGCGAAAGGTCCGCAACAAGCGCATCATCAACAGCATGGAACTAATGAAGACGGTGCCGGTGATTGCGCCGACCTTTATCGCGGCGGCCGGTAGGTGCAATTGTCCGGTCGAACTCAGGTAGAGCAGCAGAATGAAAGATAGGACCCAATAGTTGGTCGATACCACGGTTGGAGCGTAGCACCGGTGTTGAGTGGCCCATTTGAACAACTGCCCAAAGCCGAATTCCATCAGCAACGGCAACAATAACCAGAGGGGCGGTGCCCCTTCCATACTCATCCGCCGGTCCCCTAAAAAATTGGCATTCGCTCTACACCGGCTCCAAACTCCACGACCACCCCTTCACTGTCAAGCCACCCCCTTGCTGCTGGCGTCCATTGCCACCCCGGACAAAAGCCTATTCTATTATATATATAGCCGATGACAGGGAGTGAGCTATGCAGTTAGAACGACTCTTTCAGCACCTAAAAATAGACGGCTGGTGCGTCCTCAAAGGCATCATCCCAGCCGACCAGATTGAACCCGTGCGCCGCAGCGTCGAGGCCACGGTCGCGGCGCACCGCAATCCCGCAGCCCCACCCGGCATTGGCCATCTGTCGGGCATGATCAACTTCGACCAGTCCTTCGCGCCTTTTCTCGCGGATGAAAGTCTCCTCGCCTTGGTCGGCGCACTGCTAGGGCCGCATCCGCGCATCTCCTTTACCACCGGCACGATCAACTACCCGGGCAACGAGCGCGGCGGCTGGCATGCCGATTGGCCCTTCAACCAGACCAACGCCGGCCATATCCCCGCGCCGTATCCCGATGTGACGGTCCACTTGACCACCTTGTGGATGCTGGCACCCTTCACCGAGGAAAACGGCGGTACTCTCCTCGTCCCCGGCAGCCACCGGTCCCCGAACAATCCCACCGGCGGCAATGGCGTCGATCCGCTGGCCTCCTATCCCACGGAAGTAAACGCTTGCGGCCCAGCCGGTAGCGTGCTCGTGCTCGACAGCCGCTTGTGGCATGCGACAGCCCCCAACCGCTCGCGCCAACCCCGCACCTGTGTAGTCGTGCGCTACGCCCCTTGGTGGCTCAATGTCGAGGTCTTGCGCCCCGGCTCGGACGAGCGCCGACGCCTGTCCGAAGAAACCGGCATCAAGGAAAATGTCGTGCCGTCGCTGCCCGCTGGCGTTTTCGCCGAACTGCCCGCCCCGGTCCAGCCCTTGTTCCGCCACTGGGTCGCCCGGCCCGAATAGGTTCCGCCCCGATTGCGTCGGCAGGGGGGGCCTTGTAGATGCCCTTTTTTTGCTAGGTCCTTCCCATCCCGAACGACTGTCCGAAAATGAACAGTGAGTGTTCAAAAGCGGACGAAAACACCTTGTCTCAAAATCAATAAATCAAGTAAAAACAATCATTTGTCGGTTTGGCACGGAATTTGTTTAGGTAGTGGCCAAGAGGAGGTATGAACCCCATGAACACGATGGATCGCCCAATAGATCCCGCCTTCCGGCGACAGCAGCGCGGCAAACGCATCGCCTATTCGGTGGTGGGACTGGCTGCGCTCCTCTGGCTCTCTGTTTGGTTGCCCAGTTGGGTCCGGCCGGCGCTGGACTCCGACCGCATTCGCACCGCACAGGTGCAGTGGGGCGCGGTGGAAGAGACGATTACCGCTTCGGGCACGGTGGTACCCCAGTTCGAGCAGATCATCTTTAGCCCGGTCAAGACGCGGCTGGTGCGCATTTTGCAAAAGCCGGGAGCCATGTTGCAGCAGGGACAGCCCATCGTCGAACTGGACTTGAACGCAGCGCGGCTCGACGTGGAGAAACGGGCCGAAGAACTGGCCCTCAAGCAAAACCGCCGCACCCAACTCAAATTGGACAAACGCAAAAAGCTGAGCGATCTGGACACGCGCTGGCGGTTGAAAAATCTGGAATTTCAGCGGTTTCAGACCCGCACCGCCCAGTACCGCGAGTTACAGGGTATCGGCGCGGTCTCCGCGGAAAATTTGAGCCAAGCGCAACTCGAAGAACAGCGCGCTGAGATTGAATTGCAGCAACTCGAAGAAGACCGCCGCACCCTCATCGAATCCACCGAGGCCCAGTTGGAAGCCCTGCACTTGGAGATGAACATCCTCGAGCGCGAGGGCGAGGAGGCCCGCCGTCGCTTGGAGCGCGCCCACATCCGGGCCGATAGAGACGGCGTACTCACGGCGATTGCGCCGGAGGTCGGGGCTTCCATCAGCGAGGGCGAGGAAATTGCCCGCATCGCCGACCTCAGCTCGTTCCGCGTCGATGTCACCGTTTCCGATATCCACGCCCGCCGGCTCCAAGAGGGGCTGTGGGTGCGCCTGCGCCTCAATGAAGAAGAATACGTAAAGGGCCACATCGCCCGCATCTTGCCCACGGCCGCCGGTGGGATCCTCCAACTCGAAGTCGAGCTAGAGGATTCAGCGCATGTGCTGCTGCGGCCCAATCAGCGGGTAGATGCCTATATCGTCACCGCGCGCAAGGACCGCGCCCTGCGCCTCAAGCGGGGGCCGTTCATCAACGGGCGGGCCGGCCTCCACGAGGTCTTTGTGGTGCGTGGCCAAACCGCAGTGAAGACCGAGGTGCGCGTTGGCATTGCCAATTTCGAGTACTACGAGGTGGAGGAGGGGTTAATCGAAGGCGACGAGGTGATCATCTCGGATGTGAAAGACTACCTGCACTTGGACGAAGTCCAAATCAAATAAAGGAGACTGCCATGATTAAACTCGAGAGCATCGAAAAGGTGTACCGCACCGAGCAAGTTGAGACCGTGGCCTTGAGCAATATCAACTTCGCCGTTGACGAGGGGGAGTTCATCTCGGTGATGGGGCCGTCCGGCTCGGGCAAGAGCACCCTGCTCAACGTCATCGGCCTGCTCGACGAGCCTACTGCTGGCGACCTGAGCCTGAACGGGCGTCCCATCAATTCCTACGCCGACCGCTACTTGGCGCGCATCCGCAACGAGGAGGTCGGCTTCATCTTCCAGAGCTTCCACCTAATCGCCGATTTGAACGTGGTCGATAACGTGGAGATTCCCCTGCTCTATCGCCGTGGGCTGTCGGGCAAGGAGCGGCGGGCGATGGCGCTGAAAGCACTGAATCGGGTGGGGCTGAGTTCGCGGGTGCGGCACTTTCCGTCGCAACTGTCGGGCGGGCAGCAGCAGCGCGTGGCCGTGGCTCGGGCCATCGTCGCCCAGCCGCACATCCTGCTGGCCGACGAGCCTACCGGAAATTTGGACAGCCAGATGGGCGACGAAATCATGGGCATCATGCAGCAGCTCAACGAAGAGGGCACCACCATCGTCATGGTGACGCACGACCAGCGCTTGGCCGACCACACCGGGCGCACGGTGCGGCTCTTCGACGGGCGTCAGGTCCAGTGAAAGGAGGACGAGATGCTGAAGAACTATATCAAAATGGCCCTCAAGGTCCTGTTGCGGCGCAAGGTCTTTACCTGCATCAGCCTCTTTACCATCAGCTTCACGCTCATGGTGCTCATGGTCGCGGCGGCCTTGTTCGACCACGTCTTTGGCTCCTTCCCGCCGGAGACCCGAGCGGATCGCACGCTCGTCCTGAAGATGCTCACAGGAGAACACACAGAAGAAGACAGCAAGAGGATCCAGTCACCTAGCTACGCCTTTTTGAAGCGGTATGTGTCTCCACTAACCCAAGCCGAAAAGGTGTCCATTTCCCTTGGTTTCTGGGCCTCGGAAGTAACGTATCGCAAGGGCGTGAAGATCGAAACCGCCTACAAGTACACGGACGGGGCTTTTTGGGAGATCCTCGAATTCGACTTCCTCGAAGGCCGCCCCTATACCGCAAAGGAGGTAGAGGAGGCCCAACGGGTGGTCGTGATCAACGAGGAGACGCGCCGGGTCTTTTTCGGGGGAGAACGGGCGGTGGGGAAGTACATCGAATTCAAGGGACGACCGTTCCGAGTGGTAGGGGTCGTGCCCAACGTGCCGGCATTTCGCTTGGCGTCCTTTGCCGATATCTGGATGCCCGTCAGCGCCCACGGAACGGACGAGTACCTACGCTACGATTCGATATTCGGCCACTCTCAGGCGCTGATCTTGGCGCGCAATGCGGACGCAATACCGCTTATCAAAGAGGAATTCGCCGAGGTACTCACCCGGGTCGAATATCCCGATTCCGACAATGTCAACCGCCTCATCGGTGGCCCTGAGACGCTGTTAGAAGAGGCTGCGCGTCTGATGTTCATGTTCAGGCGCTTCAGTGATACCGATGGGGTGATCCTGCTGCTCAGCTTGCTCTTCATGCTCCTGCCAGTGGTCAGCTTGGTCAACATCAACACCACCCGCATCTTGGAGCGCGCTTCTGAGATTGGGGTACGCAAGGCATTCGGCGGGTCTTCGCTCACCTTGGTGGGTCAGTTCGTGGTGGAGAACGTGATTCTCACGCTCTGGGGCGGTGCCCTCGGGCTGGTTCTTACTTTTCTCGTCCTGCAAGTGCTCGGTGCCAGCGACATTGTGCCATACGCCGAATTCCACCTGAACCATCGCATCTTTTTCTACGGCTTGGTGATGACTCTGGCCTTCGGTCTGATTTCCGGCGCGTACCCGGCTTGGAAAATGTCGCGCCTGCATATCGTAGAGGCCCTCAGAAGGAGGAAGCAATGATACGCCATCTGTGCAAACTAGTCTGGAACCGCAAAAGGGCGAATGCGCTAACCGCCTTCCAGATCTTCATTTCTTTTTTGATCGTCTTTATTACGGCTTCCATCGCCGTAGATAAAGCCAGCAATTACCGGCGGCCTCTCGGATTTTCCTACGAAAATAGATGGGTCGTGGACTTCTTGCGGGACCGGGAACTGCCGTCGGCCGGCGAGGTGGAAGCACCCAGCCGCAGACAGGTCTATCAGGCCCTAGAGTCTTTCGACTGGATTGAGTCGGTCGCCTCGGTGAGCGGCTCAGCAATCCCCTATGGTAGCTCTCGGAGCATTTCCACCATAGACGAACAACCGGCTGACTATGGTGCTTTTTCGGATGAGTTCCACGAGGTGTTCGACCTCGACTTGGTCAGCGGGCGGTGGTTCAGCGAGGAGGACGCGGTCCTAGACTGGGAGCCGCTTGTGATAACCCAGCCGCTTAGTGAGGCGCTCTTTGGCCGTGAAGATCCCATCGGCCAGCAGATCGAATGGAAGGGGGGTAAAGGTAACGCGCGGGTCGTTGGGGTGGTCTCCGACTATCGTCGCCGCGGGGAGTTTTCCGATCCCGATTTCTTTGTATTAGCTCGCTTGGAAGACGATGCCTATGTCCATTTTTTGGTCAAAGTGCGCCCCGGTACGCCGCTGGCGGCCCAAGAGCAAATCGACAGACGGCTCGAGGCCATGGCTCCGGGATACCGAGCCGAAATCACGACCTTAGAGGAAGATCGCGCCGCGTCGTTCAAGTTGAGCCTAATACCCCTGTTCGCCGCTGGGGTGGTCTCGGTGTTGGTGCTAGGCATGGTGGCGCTGTCGTTGAGCGGCGTGCTGTGGCAGCGGACGACGCTGAGAATTGAGGAGATCGGCCTGAGAAGGGCCTTGGGTGGGTCTGCGGCCAGTATCTACGCGCAATTGACGGGCGAGATGCTGGTGGTCGCCAGCATCGGCGTAATCGCTGGTCTGCTGGTCATCGTGCAATTCCCGCTGCTGGAACTGCTCAAGTACACCAGCGGGATCTACGCGCTCAGTCTGGCCTTTGCGGCTTTAGTGATTTACGGCCTCGTGGTCGTGTGCAGTCTGTACCCGGGGCGGTTGGCCTGCCGGATACAGCCGGTCGAGGCCCTGCACCACGAATGAGTCGGAATGGGGCCGAAGCCCAAACAAACCCAAACGCACTCCACACATTCCCTAGGAGGATACCATGAAGCCGATCAACTCTGCCATCACCATCATCGCCCTCGTCGCCACTGCGTTCAGTTGTGGAATAGCTGGCGCGGAGAGCATCGCGGTGAAAATGGAATCCGCGCGCGAGGATTCCGTAGAGCATCTCTTCCAGCCTGGTCTGATGCGTGCCTTGGGCGGCCCGCAGTTGGTGGAAGGACTGCCCGAGATCCAAGCGGTTGCCGGGCTAGACATCCACGAGCCCCTGTACGCCCGCCTGTCGTTTGAAGATTCGCCGGCTGAGCCGATTGTCATTGTGGGACAGGATGGCGACGGACAGGACATTGCCTTCGCCGTTGCCGATTCCACCGCACAGCAACTCCAGCTCACTAGCGATTTTTTTGACCGCATTCGAGATGAAGCTCTGTACGCTGAGCTGACCGTGCCCGCGGCTGGCCAAGCACCTGAGTTCAAGGTCGAACTCTTGATCAATCAGGAAAAATATAATGCCGTGCTGCACCGCAATCTCGAACTGCGGCTGGGCGAGGCCGACATTGGCGGCCAGCACTATGCCATAGCCTTAGTGAGGGATCCGAGGTTTGGAACCTATACCCTACCCCCTGACTCACTTGGAATGACTTTACATCAGTTCATGATTGACCGCGACGGGGACGGCGCATTCCTGACTAGTCTATACGGCCAAACCGAAGTGCTAGAGGACGAAGTTTTCGGAGTCAACGAACCCTTCTTGATCGATGGTCAGGCCTACAAACTGGCCCACATGTCGGCGACGGGGGATCAGTTGGTGATCGAGCCCAGCGATCAAACGGTAGCCCTCGCCGTGGGATTCGAGATGCCGAGCGTCACCGTTACTCGGCTCGACAGCACCACTATTGACCTGACGGTGCTGCGCGGCAAGCCCGTGGTCATCAACTGGTGGCAAACCTTCTGTCCGCCCTGCATCACGGAGATTCCCGAACTCAGCGAACTAGTCGAGAAATACGCGGACCGCGACGTCGAGTTTCTCGCCATCGCCGACAATGAAATGGCGGAGTTGACGCCGTTCCTGAAGAAGCATCCCTTCACCTATGACATCGCCGTGGCGAATGACGAGGCCGTGCATATTTTCGGCCAAGTTTATCCGCGTCATCTGATCATAGACGGCGATGGCAAAGTCGCCTACGATGTCCATGGTTACAGCCCTGATACCACTGACAGGATTGACGCGGTTATCGGCTCGCTGTTGAGCAAACTTTGAGCATTCCATTGCGGTGCAGCATTCGCCTGAACGACCCGTTTCGGATATACTTCCGCTGGTATCGCGTCGGACCGCCAGCATAGTCGCTCGAAACGCTGCACCACGGAGGAGTTGGGATGTTATGGACGGCAAAAAAGAGAACGCAGATTGGCTTTTGACGATGGCCATTTTGGCTGCCTTGTGGACCGCCCCCGCAGTCCATGCCCAGCCGTGGTTGGTGCGCGGCACCGTCCGCGACGCGGCCACCGGGCAGCCCCTACCAGCGGCTACCGTCCAGCTAGCCGGCACCTATAGCGGGACCATAGCCAACGACGAGGGCGAGTACTTGCTCGAGGTGCAGCAGCTACCGGTGACGTTGAAGGTAAGTTATATCGGGTATGCCTCCCAAGAGCAGTCCGTCCGCGGAATCGGGGACGCCAGCGTTTTGACGGCCCCTGCGGAACGGGTCAATTTCGCCTTGACGCCGGTGCCCTTTCAGTTCGATCCCATAGTGGTGACTGCCGAAAACTCAGCCGAGGACATTATGCGCCAAGTCATGCGCCGCAAACAAGCGTGGCGGCCCGGCCTGACCGGCTATCGGGCACAAGCCTATACCCGGCGGGTTTTGGAAAACGAGGAAGGCATCGTCGCGATCGGCGAATTGGCCTCGGAGATTTACTGGGAGCGGGAGCAGGGGTTGCGCGAAGTGGTCAAGTCGAGGCGCATTACCCGAAACTTGGATTCTCACGAAGCATATACCTCGGCCTTGGAGGGGTTTACTAATTTCTACGACGACGATATCCCCTTTATCGGCCACACCCTGATCGGGCCGACCCATCCCGACGCCCTCGAGCATTACCACTTCCGTTTGATCGGCCAGCGCTATTTGGATGATAAGGTGGTATTCGATATTTCGGTCGAGCCAAAGAATAAATTGCAAGCCGCTTTTGTCGGCCGCGTCGCAGTATTGGACGAGGATTTCGGCTTGCTCGAAGTAGAGCTGGCACCCAGCCGGGCGACCGCGATCTCGGCCATTCCCCTGCCCCTGATCGAGCAGATGGATTTCGCCTACCAACAACAGTTCCGCGGCTTTGCCGGAGGAGTGTGGCTGCCGGTTGATTATCGGGCTTCTATGGCAATAAAAATCAGCATGGTGGGGCTGCACTTCCCGGCGATCAAATACAATGTGGTGACGCGGCTGGACGATTACCAAGTCAATGTTGACCTGCCCGACTCGCTCTACGCCAGCGAGGAGGTTCTGCGGGTCGATTCACTGGCCGTGGTCCAAGACAGTTCCTTTGCCCGGCTGGCCGACAAAGTGCCCCTATCGGCGCGGGAACAGGCCGCTTATGCGACCATCGACAGCACCATGCGCTTCGAACAAGCCTTTCAGCCTACGGGGTTTCTCGCCCGTTTATTGGTGCGGGAGGAAGTAGAGCAGGCAGAGGTGCGGGAGGAAGTAGAGCAGGCAGAGGATCGGGCGGAGTCGTCGCGCTGGGGATCGGTCAATCTGAAGCCCGCTTTGCAGTACGACCGGGTGGGCGGGGCGCATCTGGGGCTGGAGGGAAACCGAGGTTTGGTCAGCGGCCTAGAGGCCGGTGCCGCTGCTGGGTACAACGTTGGTCTGAAGCGCTGGTCTTACCGGGGTCGGGTCGGGTGGCAGCAGACCGCGGGCGGGGTGGTTCTGGAGTATGGGAGAGGGCCGGTGCCGCGCACTCCTTCGGACAGCTATTCCCTTTTGCTCAACAGCGGCCAGTTCCTGCTGGGCTTGGACGACTATTTCGATTATTACTGGAACGAAAGGTTGCGGGCTCAACTTCATTTATCTCTGCCGGGTCAGGTCGGCTGGCAAGTGGGCTTTAACCACGAGGCGCATTCTTCTCTACAGGAGACGACCGCTTTCAGCCTGTTGAATCGGAACTGGAGGCCACGGCCCAATCCGGCCATTGAGGCCGGTCGGCTGCGCTCGGTGGAGGCGAGCTTCAGATGGGGCGGGCCGTACCAGCCATTCGGCTTGACGGCCAATCAGCGGGTCGAAGTGGGAGTGGAGCACAGCAGCACCGGGCTGGGCAGCGACTTTTCCTTTACCCGCTTGCACCTCGCCTTGGACGGCCATTTCAATACCTTCCTCAAGCGCCGCGTCGCGCCCAACGCGCTCGATGTACGGCTGGTGGCGGGACACTCAATCGGCGATGTGCCAGTGCAGCGCTTCGGATCCTTGGAGGCCAGCATGGGCTTTTTCTCTCCTTTTGGTGCTTTCCGCACGGTGCGCGGCCATCCCTACGAGGGGGATCACTACGCGGCCCTGTACTGGGAGCACAACTTCAAGACCACGCCCTTTGAGCTGTTGGGGCTATGGGGTTGGGCCATGCGGGGCACGGGGCTGGTGGTACATGGGGCTTCGGGGCGGACGTGGATTGACCCTAAGCGGCGGGCCGCCCTAGGATACGACCCGCGCTACGAGGAGGGTTTCCGCCATGAGGTGGGGGTCTCGCTCATGCTGTACCATCTGCTGCGCCTCGATATCACTCGGCGTTTGGATCGGCCCGGCTGGAGCGCGGGGCTGAGCTTGGCGCGCTTTGATTTTGGGGTACTGTAAGGGATGTAATCCTGTGCTGTCGGCAGACAACATGTTGCTACTGGCGATGTTTCGGATGAATTTCACCAGACGCTTGGGCTGGCCGCGGCCCTGCGCCGCGAATGAAATACAACGTCGCACCGAGAGGATTAGGCGATGATCTTGGTAGTAGATGACGATATTTCCGTGACCACGTCGCTGTCCCTGCTGCTCAAGCAGGCCGGCTACCAGACCGCGACGGCCGCGTCTGCGGCGGAGGCTCTCGAATGGCTGGAGCGCGGCGGGTGCGAACTGGTCTTGCAGGACATGAACTTCTCGCGCCAGACCACCGGCGAGGAGGGCATGGAATTGTTGCAGGAGATCAAGCAGCGGTGGGCTAGTGTGCCGGTCATTCTGATGACGGCCTGGGGGTCCATTGAGTTGGCCGTGCAGGGCATCAAGGCCGGTGCCGCGGATTTTGTCACCAAGCCTTGGACCAATAAACAGATCCTCCAAGCCGTGAAAACGGCACTGGGCTTGGCCGCAGCAACGCCATCCACCGAGCGCACCATCACGCGCAAGGAATTGGACTGCCAAGGCGATTTCGCCAACATCATCGGCACCGATCCCCAACTGCTCAAGGTGCTCGAAGTAGTAAGCCGCGTCGCACCCACCGATGCCTCGGTGCTGATCACCGGCGAGAGCGGCACCGGCAAAGACGAAATCGCCCAAGCCCTTTTCCGCAACAGCAGCCGGCGCGATCAGCCCTTTGTCAAAGTGAACCTCGGCGGCATTTCCTCGACCCTGTTCGACAGCGAGATGTTCGGGCACGTGAAGGGAGCCTTCACCGACGCGCGGCAGGATCGCACCGGTCGCTTTGCGTTAGCCGATGGCGGCACCATCTTCCTCGACGAGATCGGCGATCTGGCCCCGAGCGGCCAAGTCAAGCTATTGCGCGTTTTGCAGGACCGGACCTATGAAGTGCTGGGGTCGAGCAAGACCCGTTCAGTGGATGTGCGGGTGATTTCGGCGACGAATCAGAACCTGCTGGAATTGGTCGAGTCAGGGGCCTTCCGCGAGGACTTACTCTATCGTCTCAACCTCATCGTCCTCCACCTGCCGCCCCTGCGCCAACGGCCGGAGGACATCCCGCTGCTAGCGCGTCATTTTGCACTGGGCGCGGCCCAAGCCTATCGCCGCGACTTGGAGATTGACGCCGCAGCCCTGAGCTGGCTGCAAACCCTGCCGTGGCCGGGCAACATCCGCCAGTTGAAGCAACTGATTGAACGGACCGCTTTGATGAGTTCCAGCCGCATCTTGGGGACCGACGACTTCTCCGCAGCCCTATCGATGCAGCCCGAGGAAGGCCAAAGCGGATCGAGCGACCTGCCAGCGCCGGGCACCATGACCCTCGACGAGTTGGAACGGTCGATGATCGTCCAGTGCATGGAGCGCTACCAAGGCAATATCAGCCGGGTGGCCCAGGCTTTGGGCTTGAGTCGGGCGGCGCTGTACCGTCGCTTTGAGAAGTACGGAATTGCCCCTTGAGCCTGCGCTCCAAACTCATCTTCTATCTGATCGGTATCCACCTCGTATTCGCGGGGCTTGCTGGGTACCTATTGCGCGAGGAAAAGCCTTGGCTATTGGGGATTGAAGCATTCTTCGTCCTGTCTTTTGCGATAGGCGTGCGCTTGATCCAGCATTTTTGGGTGCCGCTCGAGCTGATCCGCACGGGTGCCGAACTCATCGGCGAGCGCGATTTCACCAGCAAGTTCGTCGAAGTGGGCCAGCCGGAAATGGATCAGCTCGTGCGCGTGTACAACCGCATGATCGACCAATTGCGCGAAGAGCGCACGCGGCTGCAGGAACAGCACTACTTCATGGACAAGATCCTGACGGCCTCGCCATCGGGCATTATCACCCTCGACTTCGACGACAAAGTTGCCCTAGTCAATCCCAGTGCTAGCCGCCTGTTGGGGCCGGCCGAAAGCGCGGCGCTCGGCCGGCCATTGGGCGAGTTGGGAACGGCATTTGCCCGCGCTCTGCACGACTTGGCCGTCGGCGAGTCGCAGGTGTTGCCGCTGCAAGGGCAGCGGGTGCGCTGCCACAAGGCGCAGTTTTTGGACCGGGGATTCCCGCGCAGCTTTATCCTCATGGAGGAATTGACCGAGGAATTGCGTCTGTCGGAGAAGGCGGCCTACGAAAAAGTCATCCGCCTGTTGGCACACGAGGTGAACAATTCAACCGGGGCGGTCCATTCCCTGCTGCACTCCTGCCTCAACTACAAGGGACAATTGCGGGAGGCCGACCGCGGCGATTTTGAAAACGCCCTGCAAGTGGCCATTGACCGCATCGATCATCTCAGCGCCTTTATGCGCAGCTTTGCCGAGGTGGTCAAGCTACCGGCACCGCACTTGCAGCCCGTGGATATAGAAGCCCTGTTGCGCGACATCGCCCTGCTAATGCGCGCCGAGTGCGAGCGCCGCAACATCGAGTGGGACTGGGATATTCAGGCGGACCTGAAACGCATCGCCATGGACGAAAACCAGATGGAGCAGGCGTTTGTCAATATCCTGAAAAATGCGGTGGAGGCCATTGGCGAAAACGGCAGGATAACCATTCGCCTAGGAAAGCTCCAAGACCGGCCTTTTGCCGTGGTCGAGGATACGGGCACGGGGATTGACCCGGAAGTGGCCGAGAGCCTGTTCACGCCGTTTTTTAGCACCAAGGAAAACCGGCGCGGCCTCGGCCTGACCTTGGTCCAAGAGATTTTGAGCCGGCACGGCTTTGCCTTTTCTTTAGAAAGCCCGGCGGACGAGCCGACCCGTTTTACTATCCGCTTTTGAAATGGGCGTTGCCAAGCCAAGTCAATAGGCCGCACCTGAGCGCTGTAGTTGATCTGCCCGGGCACGAGCTAGGCGGGCCTGTTCCGTTCGCCCCATTTTCTCGTAGAGGACACCTAAATTGCGATAGGCCGTGATCGATTGGGCATCGTATCTGATGACTTGGAGTAAGGACCTTTCCGCTGCTTCGTAAGAACCCTGTTGCATATAAAGTACGCCCAAGTTCCGCTGAGCAGGGACAAAGTCGGGCTCGACCCGGACGGCTTGTTCGAGGGCATGTATTTGTTCATCTGCCAGACTCAGATTGGCAAAGACGTGAGAGAGGCTGTAATAGGTCTGGGCACTCTCTTTGTTGTGCAACGCCCGTTCAAAGGCTTGGCGAGATTGTTGAAAGTCTTTTTGGAACAAGAAGACATAGCCTAGGTTGTGGTACGCCGGGTGGGCATTGGCTGGTCGGGGATCGTGTTTTAGGCTTTGCTCCAAGGCGTACCGCGTTTGCTCCAAACGTCGTTGATTCAGGTAGAGTTTTCCCAAATTGAGCCAAGGTTTGGCGTGATCTGGGAATAGTTCTACTGCTCGCAGGAAGGCCGCTTCGGCTTCATCGGATTTGCCCAGGTACTGGTAGGCCACGCCCAAGCTGTTGTAGAGGTCGGAGTCGTCGGGAAATTGTTCTAGGCCGTGCGTATAGGTCTGTACGGCTTGGTGGTAGTGCTGGTTGCGCAATTGAGTATGGCCCAGCAGCCAAGGAGAGCGCAAATGGTCCACCTGCCGAGAATCCACCCCCGTATGCACTAGGGCGAAGGCTACTGCCAGAAGCAGCAGAAAAACGCCTAGGAGTGGAGCGGCCCGGGTGGTCAGCAGTTCTTTCAAGCGCCAGATTCCAGCAGCGGCAAAGACCAGTAAAAAGGGCAGGGCGGGCAAACGGTAGCGAGCGCACACCGAGAATAAGAGTCCGGTGGACAGGTAGGCGAGAACGAAGAGGAGCGGCAAGATATAGGCGGAGGTCCAGCGCCAATGCCACAATATGCCAACTAAGGCAAAGGGCACCACTAGGCCAAAGTTGAGCAAAAAAAGTCGGTAGTGCGGAAAGTGGGTCTCGTAGTAGCGCAGGTCTGCACTTACTGGGATTTCAAAAGCGTTCCAGAAGAGCCGAAATTTGCGATAGAGCAGATGGAGATAGGCCAGAGGATCGCGGTAAATAAATCGCAGGCCTTCGGCGGTGTAAAAGGCCCCTTTTGCCGCTGGAGTGTCAAATCCTTGTTGGAGAGGCATGAGTTCGAGACGTTGAAAATGGGCTCCTTGGCGTACGTAAGGGGTGCCATCGGCTTCGGGATTGGTGCCCAAATAGAAGCTGAAGCCGCCCTGAAAGGGTATGGGCGTTCCTTGGACCAGATAGTTGCGCAGGAAAAAGGGAAAAAGAATAAGGCAGAAGGTCAGGGAAAAGGTTAGGACCAAGGTGCCCCGGTGTCTGGGAAGGCCACGGGCGCTCTGGTAGATCCATCCCAAGAGCAAGGGCAGCAGCAGCAGGGTGTTGCTGCGTCCCATGACCAGCAGACCCAACAGAATTCCGGCACCGACCGCGCTACCGTAGGTCAGATTGGGCGCATAGTGCAGGAGAAGGACGGCTAAGCCCAATTCGACGAGAATGACTAGGGTAGTGGCTAGGAGTTGGCCGTTGTAAAAGACGAAGGGCCAGTACCCGGCCGCCAGCAGACCGGCGACCAAGGGGATGGGATGGGGAAAAAGGTAGCTGGCCACGTGGTAGAGCAGGACGCAGATAAGTGCGCCCAGTACGGCTTGGAACAGGAGAATGCCCAAATGGTCGAAGCCGATTCCTTTGAGCAGGGCGAGTAGGTACGGGTAGAGGGGGCCATGCACGTACATGTCCTCTGCCAAGTCGAGGAGCCAGTTCCCCTGCAGGATTTGGGTGGCCAAGTGATCGTATTCAAAGGCGTCTATGACAAGAGTGTGGAAATAGGGGGCGTCGCGTATGGCAGCTAGGTAGGATAGACGCAATACCAAAGCCAGCAAGAAAATGAATAGAACCTGAACTCTGATTGTCATAGCGAATATGCCCATTGGTGGAATGAATGATAATTTGGAGCATTACGCCAAGGGTGAATCAATAGACAATAAATAGCGTGAGTAGGTTGACGCATAAAAAAGCTCCTGTTTCCCACCCATAAATGGCGCGAAACAGGAGCTTAGGGTAAAACCCGGGCAGCCTGCCCAGGAGACTTTGCAACGGCTAAACCGGAGATCCTTAGCGGTCGAAGCCGGCCTTGATATGCCCCCAACTAGTCTGTTCAACAGCAGTAGCAGCAGACAGGTCTTCTAGTGCGGGCTCCACAGGTGCCATTACGAAGTCGTTGACGCCCTTACAGCAGCTCTCCGGCGACAAAGACCAGAAGCCATTGTAGGCATGGTTTGCCTGTTCGACGTCGATATCACCCATGGTTACAGACATATGGATGATTTCTTCCTCTTCTAGGTCGTGGATAGACGAGTTGTCTGGGGTAGCACCTTCCCGGGGAAGGGCATCGATCGGAATGAGGCGGATCTCGTAAAAATAAGTCGATTCGCCGAATTGTTCACCGGTGAAAGACCAGCTCATGTCGACGAACTCGGTATCGTCCGACAACCAAGCCAGATCGCCGATGGGCTCGATCGACTGATAAACCCCATCTAGCGGGGGTACGACCCACTTGTAGCTGATGTTGTTGACAGGATTCCCTTCGAGGTTCTGCTCTTCACTGGCAGAATGATCTGGGTTGATTTCTATTTCCCAGTTGTCATCGAGGCAGTGACAATCCCCAAAGGAACGGTCAATGTTGTGGATATTGTCGTAAATTTGGCTGGCGAGATAGATCATGTTGGAATTCTCATTCCAGCCAAACCGGTGCCGGATATTGGCATCGGAGATATCGACTTCCCCACGAGCCGCCTCTTGGAACTGGGCGGGATCGAAAAGTCGATCGTTGAAGATAGAGTAAGGCGATTCGGGTAATATGTCCCAATCACTGTGTTCCCCATCTATCGTAGGAACTAGGTTATCGGGAAATTGTGCAGCAAAAAACAACTCGCCTTCCGGCAAATGTGCGCTTGCCATCGAAATGGTCCCAAAGACGAGAAAGATGCTGCACCACAATATGGCTATCTTTCTTTTCATCTTCTCATAAGCCTTTCAGTTAGAGGTAGGACGCTTCTTGATGAGACAGGGAAATAGAAAGAATCCCTATCAAACACCATTCAAGCCCGATCCTTGTCCTAATTCCCTCCTTTCTGTTTCAAAGGATCACTGGAAAGTTATCACAATTAAATACTAAAGGGATAAAGTTGTCAAGATTTCTTTCACGCTTCTGATTTCAATAGGCGACGGCAAAGACGCCGCGTTGGGTGTGCTGCTTTTCGGAGTTGAGGGTCAATTCGTAGATATAAGTGCCGGGCTGAACCAAGGCATCTTGCCGGTTGCGGCCGTTCCACTCTTGGATGAAGGCTCCGCTGCGGGCCTTGAGCACGGGCAGGTGCGCCACCAGCCGACCCGCCAAGTCGTAGATGCGCACCTGCACTGGCCGGTCGGCGGTGACCTCGCGCAATTTGTAGGTGATGGGCAAGGTCTCGTTGATCCCATCGCCATTGGGGGTGAACCCCTCGGGCACCTGCACATCCACCAGCAGATCGCCGCCCACCGGCGTGTTGACGGCCAGCAAGTCGCCGGCCAAGCGGAACGTGGCATTGCCCGGCGCGATGCGCTGCCGGATCTGGTCGGGGTCCGTGCTGCTGAAGACCCACCCGCTGAATTCGGAGCCAAAGCGCAGCACCGGCACGTCGAAGTTGACTTCGACCTGCTTGAAGCTGTCGGCGGTGCCGGTCAGCGGTGGGAAGGCGACGATGAGGCGATCGTCGAGCAGGTGCGGGACGAACTGGTCTAGGGCTACTGGCTGCCCATCGATGCGCACTGCACGCACCGCGTGCGCCCGGACGTGGGTGAGGATTTCCAAGCGGTCAAAGCCGGCGTTGTCGTCGTTGAGGGTGGGCAAGACCACATAGGTAAAGGGGGTGGGTTCAAAAGAGGCGACCTCAATAGGCCAGATCTCGCCGACGAGGGCCTGTGCCGACAGGGTTTCGCTCAACTGCAAGGTGAGTTGGTCGAGGCGGGGTGCCACATTGAAGTTGGCAAAGAGCTTGATGGCGAGTTGAATGTATCGGCTGGGACCGGGCGACAAAAGCAGGGTCCCGTCCTGCCAGGTGCTGGCGGGCTGGTTGGGGTTGCGTTGGCCGGCGGCAAACTCGTAGGGCGGCGACCAGAAGCTCCAGTGGTCGGCATCGTAGACCGGCAGCAGTTGAGCGGCTCGGTCGATTTTGTCGTATTGAGCGCGGGTGATGGGTATGAGGTCGTCGTTGATATTGGGCGCGAAGTAGCGTTGAGGATCGGGGGTGTGGCCGGTGCGGGTGCGAATTTCGATGCGGGTGCCGTCGGGCACGTCGCCTGCCCAGCGTATTTTGCCCCAAGTGACCGCTTGTCCGAAGTCGAGGATGGGGGTGAGGTAGGTGGTTTCTTGGACGTAGCCCTCGCCGTAGATTTCGAATTCGGCAATTTCATAGTCGCGCAAGGGGAAGGTGCGTAGAGTGAGCCAGCGAGTGGAGCGGACAGGAAAGCGCATATCGACGATGGGGTTGAGGTTTTCGCGGGTGGATTCCAGCACGGTCAGCAGGGGATCGCCATTGCGCACCCACCGCAAGTCGCCCAAGACGGTGCGCCGCTTGCTCGTCGCCACATCGCTGGAAGCCCCCGCTCTACACTCGCTGCAGGTGAGGCTACCGCTACCGCTGCAAGGATCCGGGGCGAAGACGACCGAGTTACCGCCGGTGCGGATCTCATACCAAGCCAAGAAGTTGGCCAAGAAGCTGTATTCGCCAAAGGTCTCTGCCGCCGGCGTGGGCACGTCCATAGTCTCGATCAACTGGTAATCCTCCCGCCGACTCAGGCGAGGATAGAAGCGGATGCGGTTGATGGGCACACCAGCACCAAAATCGAATACCACGGAATTGGTCCAAGTATAGCCCACGCCCGGCGGCGAGCCGACCCGTTGGACAAAGGTGCGGAAAGTGGCCGTGGTCGGATCGCCATCCAGCATTAGCTTGATCGAAGGTTGAAAATTGCCCCAGAAAATACAGTGATCCGTGCTGAGAACCCTAGAGCCGGGGATATAGGGCAGGGGAATGGTGGTCTTCCCGGCATTGACGTCGGCCTGGGCGATATTGACGCTGGGGTCAATAAGCCGAGGCCGGATCGAGGTGCCGGAAAAGTCGATCAAGGTATCGGCCCCCACGCCAAAGGGCGAAACCCCCACCGCTACTTGGCGCTCAATCTGGTCGTCGGCAGCAAAGATATGGTAGGCACTTTCCCCGGCCAAAATGGCCTGCCAGGGGTTGCCATCACGCCCCCCTAAGCGGTATTCCGTCCCTCCCAACACGGGCGCAGCACCCAGCAAGACGCTGCAAAAACAGAGCAACACGATGCCTGCCATAACTCCCTCCCGACTGGTTCATCAATACAAGCGTACAGTTCAAAGGTTGCGAAGATTAAGTATACATCCAAGCTAATCGTTAAGGAACAAAATTTCTTTCACGCTTCTGATTTCAATAGGCGACGGCAAAGACGCCGCGTTGGGTGTGCTGCTGTTCGGAGTTGAGGGTCAATTCGTAGATATAGGTGCCGGGCTGAACCAAGGCATCTTGCCGGTTGCGGCCGTTCCACTCTTGGATGAAAACCCCGCTGCGGGCCTTGAGCACGGGCAGGTGCGCCACCAGCCGACCCGCCAAGTCGTAGATGCGCACCTGCACTGGCCGGTCGGCGGTGACCTCGCGCAATTTGTAGGTGATGGGCAAGGTCTCGTTGATCCCATCGCCATTGGGGGTGAACCCCTCGGGCACCTGCACATCCACCAGCAGATCGCCGCCCACCGGCGTGTTGACGGCCAGCAAGTCGCCGGCCAAGCGGAACGTGGCATTGCCCGGCGCGATGCGCTGCCGGATCTGGTCGGGGTCCGTACTGCTGAAGACCCACCCGCTGAATTCGGAGCCAAAGCGCAGCACCGGCACGTCGAAGTTGACTTCGACCTGCTTGAAGTTGTCGGCGGTGCCGGTCAGCGGTGGGAAGGCGACGATGAGGCGATCGTCGAGCAGGTGCGGGACGAACTGGTCTAGGGCTACTGGCTGCCCGTCGATGCGCACCGCACGCACTGTGTGCGCCCGGACGTGGGTGAGGATTTCCAAGCGGTCAAAGCCGGCGTTGTCGTCGCTGAGGGTGGGCAAGACCACATAGGTAAAGGGGGTGGGTTCAAAGGAGGCGACCTCAATAGGCCAGATCTCGCCGACGAGGGCCTGCGCCGCCAAGGTTTCGCTCAACTGCAAGGTGAGTTGGTCGAGGCGGGGTGCCACATTGAAGTTGGCAAAGAGCTTGATGGCGAGTTGAATGTATCGGCTGGGACCGGGCGACAAAAGCAGGGTCCCGTCCTGCCAGGTGCTGGCGGGCTGGTTGGGGTTGCGCTGGCCGGCGGCAAACTCGTAGGGCGACGACCAGAAGCTCCAGTGGTCGGCATCGTAGACCGGCAGCAGTTGAGCGGCTCGGTCGATTTTGTCGTATTGAGCGCGGGTGATGGGTATGAGGTCGTCGTTGATATTGGGCGCGAAGTAGCGTTGAGGATCGGGGGTGTGGCCGGTGCGGGTGCGAATTTCGATGCGGGTGCCGTCGGGCACGTCGCCTGCCCAGCGTATTTTGCCCCAAGTGACCGCTTGTCCGAAGTCGAGGATGGGGGTGAGGTAGGTGGTTTCTTGGACGTAGCCCTCGCCGTAGATTTCGAATTCGGCGATTTCATAGTCGCGCAGGGGGAAGGTGCGTAGAGTGAGCCAGCGGACCGAGCGCGTGGGAAAGCGCATATCGACGACGGGGTTGAGGTTTTCGCGGGTGGATTCCAGCACGGTCAGCAGGGGATCGCCGTTGCGCACCCACCGCAAGTCGCCCAAAACGGTGCGCCGCTTGCTCGTCGCCACATCGCTGGAAATCCCCGCTCTACACACGCTGCAGGTGAGGCTACCGCTACCGCTGCAAGGATCCGGGGCGAAGACGACCGAGTTACCGCCGGTGCGGATCTCATACCAAGCCAAGAAGTTGGCCAAGAAGCTGTCTTCGCCAAAGGTCTCCGCCGCCGGCGTGGGCACGTCCATAGTCTCGATCAACTGGTAATCCTCCCGCCGACTCAGGCGAGGATAGAAGCGGATGCGGTTGATGGGCACACCAGCACCAAAATCGAATACTACGGAATTGGTCCAAGTGAAGCCCACGCCTGGCGGAAACCCAACCCGTTGGACAAAAGTGCGGAAAGTGGCCGTGGTCGGATCGCCATCCAGCATTAGCTTGATCGAAGGTTGAAAATTGCCCCAGGCAATACAGTGATCCGTGCTGAGAACCCTAGAGCCGGGGATATAAGGTAGGGGGATGGTGGTCCTGCCGGCATTGACGTCGGCTTGGGCGATATTGACGCTGGGGTCAATAAGCCGAGGCCGGATCGAGGTGCCGGAAAAGTCGATCAAGGTATCGGCCCCCACGCCAAAGGGCGAAACCCCCACCGCTACTTGGCGCTCAATCTGGTCGTCGGCAGCAAAGATATGGTAGGCGCTTTCCCCGGCCAAAATGGCCTGCCAGGGGTTGCCATCACGCCCCCCTAAGCGGTATTCCGTCCCTCCCAACACGGGCACAGCACCCAGCAAGACGCTGCAAAAACAGAGCAACACGATGCCTGCCATAACTCCCTCCCGACTGGTTCGAGTAAGTAAAATTGACGATGACCAACAGGATCTTGGGCTGTCTTGGTTGCGGAACGATTAGTAGACCACTCCCACAAGGTGGGCCTTTTCCTCGACCTTGGCGTCTCCCTTGACTTTGATGTGCACGACATAGAGTCCCGGCGGCACTAGCTGCCCATGCTTATTGCGGCCGTCCCAGGTCTTGTCCGTGTACTGCCCATTGGCCTCGGGGCCGTCGTAGATGACCCGGACCTGCCGTCCGCTTAAATCGTACACCCTAATTGCCACGGGTCGGTCAATACTCAGGGATAGCAGATTGTATCTCATCCCCATCACATCATTAGCTCCATCTCCGTTGGGGCTAATGATGTTGGGCTCGATAAGTAGCTGGTCAAGCAGTTGGGTCTTTTCGAGCACCGAGGGACTCAGCACTGTGGTACCGGATAAATCGGCCTCGTCCCCTTCTCCCAACAAAACTGCATCGCCCGGAATAATGGCCTGCGAGGCCCCTGGTTCGGTAGATAGTTGGACCGAACCAGTGAAGTTTGTGCTGTAAGTCAAAACTCCGGTCTGGAAGTGGAGGAGAACCACAATATTATCTTCACTCACCGGCGGTAGACGCACCGAAAAACTGGAAGGAGATACCGAGACGATCTGGAAGCCCACCTCAGTAGACGAATCATCTAGACCAGAAAAAGCCCGCTCAGCGATGATTTGGCCGCTGGAATCCCTCATTTCTATCCTGTCTATGCTTTCCACTTGGCTGACTGTGGAAAGCTTCACTGTGTCAAAACCGAGCAAGCCGTTGGTCTGAGCTACGGTGCGCAGGGCATAGGTGAAGGATGTACTCTGGGAAATCGGCACATCTCGGGGAAAAATTTCGCCGATAACGGCATCGGCTAGCGGGGGTACCAGCACATCAAAACTCAAGTTTTTGAGTGCCCGCCCTGCATTCAGGTCGCTGCTGTTGAAAATTACTCGAAACTGAAAATAGCGCCGCGGTCCAGGTGAGGTAATGGGTGAGCCGGCCGTATCGTTGGCCGCACTGGCGGGAAACGGCGTGCTGAATGGACTCCAGTTGACCAGATCGTCTCGAACCGGTCCGGGATCCCACCGGCGGCCCAATTCGTCGTCGAGCGGCAGTGCTTTGTACTCTTCCAGGCCCAATTCCTGTTCTGGGTTGCTTACTGAGAGCGAAATTTCTGCGGGATTGCGCTGGCCGTAGAGCAAACGAGTAAAAACAAATGGGTTAGTATCCCTACCTGTGCGGGTGCGAATCTGGATATTGGAAAAGGCTGGATCGCCAATTGCTTCTTCCTGCCAGCGGAGTATGCTCCACACCGCAGGTTGGCCCGCATCGAAAATAGGTGAAATATACTGGGCGTTGGACAAAAAGCCCGTACCGAATACCTCGAACTCGTCAATCTCGTAGTTGACCGTGGTCGTCGCCCGCAAGCGCAGGGCCTTGACAGGGCGCGGTGGATCCATGGCTACATCAACAACTGGACTCTCGTTATCGGGTTCCAAGAGCAGTGGCTCCCAGATGAGATTGCCTCCTTCGGTCTGGCTGCCGTCGTTGGTGAACAGTTCAAAGGCCCGCAAAAAATCGTTGTGGAATGGGGTGGTAGGCGATGGGAAAACCGTATTGCGGGGATAGAAGCGAACGCGATTTACCCCAAAGAGTCCCCCCAACTCGATGAATATTAGGGTCCCCAAAGCATTGAAATTCTTGCGTTCGAACGCTTTTATTTCGCCGCCATCATCCGTGGTGATGAGTTCCTCCAAGGTGATCCGAAGGTCGTTGGCGTCAAAAATGCCGGCGGCGAAACCGCCCAAATCAAAGACATTGGGTGCGGTTATACCACCCCCCCGTCCTAGGGCGGTATTGGCGATATTCTCGCCATCTGGAATGCGCAGAGGATGGATACTACCGGGAAATCGATCGCTCTCAAACTCGATCAAATTGCCGGGCGAGTTGCCCACCAGCAGTAACTCACCTGGCAAGTTGTCGGGTTGGAAAAGAGATCGGTACTGAGGCTCGATAGTCTCCACCGAGGACGAACCTTCACCTCGCCAGTTGAGGGAGCCGTTCTCTCCGAGACTCACTGTCTCCAGCGCCACCGCCCAACGGTAGAGGGACAGGATACCAATCCAAATTAAAATGACCTGTCTCGAGGATACTGTATTCTTGAGCATAGCATCTCCTCAATGACGTTTGGAACTGAGTGGCCTAATGCTGAACTATGCGCGAAATAGTTTTGAATGTCAATGGGTCATTCCCCTAGGATTCTTGTCAATTGTTCTTTTATCGAGGTTTCGGCTCGTTGCCGCACTTTTTGTTGTCGTTCGGCAAGACTATAAAGACCGTAGTGTTCGTCGGCCTTTTTGAGGTCTCCGGCGCGTTTGTAGAGATTGCCTAGGTGCCTGTGTGCCTCAAAGTCTGTGGGACTTAATAGCAGGATCTTCTCGAAGTGCTCAATTGATTCGCGATAGCGCTTCTGCCTAGCCAAGAGTAAACCCAAGCTCCAACGGGTCTGGACGGAATTGGCATCCAAGCCGATAGCCTGAAGCAGATGGTCTTCTGCCTCCAGCAATTGAGGGGGGCGACCTAGCGGGGTTGCCCCTTTTTCAACTCCTTCGCGCTTGATCAAGAGATTGGCTAGAAGGGTGTGGTACAGGGGATTTTCTGGTTCTTGGCTCAGCAAGGTGCGACACTCTTTTTCGGCTGTATCTATCTCGCCGATCTCTTCGTAGAGCCGGGTCAATTGGTAGCGCACTAGGCTCGAATCCGGCTGGAGGTCAAGGGTTCGGCGATAGGCTTGAACAGCGCGCTGGGGCTGACCAGCCATTAGATAGGCGTAGCCCAAGCGGCCGTGGAGAGCGGCCCATTGGGGTTGCAGCGGAACCAGATCGGAGTAGACGGCGATGGCCTCCTGATACAACTGGGTACCCAGATAGGCATTGCCCAGCAGAAAACGAGTAGGAATGGTCTGAGGATAAAAGTGCAAATATTGATGGTAGAGTTCTATGGCATCGGCGTGTTGTGCTTTTGCGTTGTAGAGGTTGGCCAAACTCAACAGGGCATTCTGGTGATCGGGACGGTCCTCAATGACGGCGTGGTATTCCCGCATGGCGTTGGCGATCATGCCCTTCTTCTCATAGGCGTAGCCCATCCAGAAGCGCTGCTGAGTGTCCCCTGCCATATCCATTCGACCAGCGCCCAAGTTGGTCAGCACTATGACCCCGACTACGCCCGCCAGCACCCAAGGGCGATGAGATGTGTGCCAGAGCCTGTACAGGCCAAAAGCGGCCAAGAGCAACAAAACAGGCACGGCAGGCAGACGATAGCGAGCAGTCACGAAGAAGAGAATCACCGAAAGCATGTAGGCAAGAATAAAAAACAACAGCAGACGCCCCCGGGGAGCACGGCCTTCTTTGCTGCACGCGAAGAAGGCTAGCCCGAGCAGGGCGAAAGGTCCCACTAGCCCAAAGGGAAAAGCCAGCCCGAACTTCCACAGTAAGGCTTGGAGCAAGGTCGAATCGCGGCGGGCGAAATAGGGATCGAGGTTCCGCCGGATTTCGTCACCATGCCAAAAAAGATAGAGTTTGCGCCCTAAAAGTTTCAGGTAATCCAGGGGGGCATCAGCGATATAGGCCCATGAGTGTGCAAAGAAAAAGCGGGACTTTGACGAAGGGCGTTCAATACCTGCTTCTCTTTCGGGGCTTTCAATTAGGCGAATCCAGTCTTGTCCCGGGCGGATATTGACCGTGTGATCGTAGTCGGGATTATTGCCGATGTAGAAATTGATGCCGGCATTATGGGAAATCAGCACTAGGTCGCCGCCAACTAGATAGTTACGCAGCGCAACGGGAGCGATAATAAGGCCACATCCCAAAAGAAGGAGGACGCCCTGTTGCAGGATGCGAGGGAGGACAATATGTGCCCTTTTACTAGTGGACCACAGCCAGAAAAGCAGGAAGGGAAGGAACAAAAGAATATTGGCTACGACCAAGGCACATATACCTAGCAAGAGTCCGGAGACCAGATAGGGCCAGCGAGCTGGGCTGGGTTGGCGGCTCAGATTTAACAGCAACAGCAGATTGAGAAAAATGGCCGGAATAGTGGGCAGCAACTCGCCGCCAAAGTAGATCAGCGGACCGTAAAAAGCAGCGACCAACCCGGCCCCAAAAGCCACGGGAAAGGAGAAAACGCGGAGACCGAGAATGTAGATAAAGACGCATATACCCGCTCCGAGTAGAGCTTGGACTAGGCGCGGCAAGTAGAGGTCTTGACCGAAGAACCAGAAGAAGAGGCTCAGGGCGTAGGGGTATAGCGGCGGCTGCCAGAAGGGCGTCGGGCGGCCGGTCCAGGACTGGCCGCTTAGATAAAATCCATCCTCCACATAGGTCTTGGCATCTACGATCGGGATATTAAAGAATAAGCTATCCCGAATTTGCTCCAAGTAGACAAGGCGGAGGGCTAGTGCCAATAGGCCCAACAAAAGAGCAGGCCCCAGGCGGCGCCAGCCGCCTGGGGCAAAAGGTGCAGTCATACCTAGGCGCAATTACTCTATACCAGCAAAGACAGTGAGGAAACTTTGGGTGATGATGCTCGCGCTCTTCCCTTTGGCTTTGCGGCGGTCTATTTGCAAGCCCATCCGGGTAGTTAACTGGTACCCTTGGTAGGCCGAATCATTGCTGAATTGCACCGCACTCACCACGCCGTTGAAGTCGTTGATGTCGTTTTCGAAATCGTCGAAGCGGGAAAACTCCAGACCGGCCTGGACACTAGTATGGGCCAGTAGGGGAAATCCCAAGATAAGGCCGCCCAACTCTGTGAGCTCTCGGCGTTTATCGGTGGAGGTTAGATCGATGCTCTGGTAGCGGAATTCGCTTTTCCAGCGCGGTTCGATCCACAATGTGCCCAAGTCGAAGCGGTAGCTAGCCTTGTTGATAAGACCAAAGAAGAAATCTCGTTCGCGCAAACCCAGAGGAGAACGCTCATGCTGGCCAAGCCGCTGGTGGTAGAAATCGTACTTTAGGTAGTTGCTGACCTTAAATCCACTGAGTTTGTAGTCATTTCCTAGCCATAGGGAATTGATCCAAGTGTCGCGCCCAATGAGAGGATCCTCGATTTTGGTGGATTCGCCAGTGCGAGTATTGGCGTTGGGCAACCACTGCAGTAAATCGTCGGGAATATCGTCTTCCACCGACTTGAGCATATTGAAAAGACGCCAATGGCCCCATGTGGCCGTATCGCGATCCAAGGTGAAGAGAGCGTACCTAGACTGGTTCTTTTGGTCCGAGGAAATCAGAGTCTCGCGCAGGGCTCCAAGGGTGATGCGAATATCTGGGCTCAGATGGATGCCAAAATAGATGTTGTAGCCTCGGTGATCCTTCTTGTAAGGATAATCCGGCAGTTCGTCGTTTTCAAAGCGGTCGATCCAGCCGTTGTTGTTCATATCGACCCCAAAGAGAAACTCGGGACGATCCACTTTGTGGCGCAGAAAAGGCTCATCGTAGTCGGGGATGGAGTTGGTCAACGAGCGGTTATCGTTTTGGTTGAAGTCAGATATAAAGTCCCCGTTCTCATCCCAACCCGGATAGACTTGCTGGTCGCCCGATCTCCAATCCTTGCGGACCGTATCGGGAAATTGGTCCTGATCGTCGTTGTCCTCTACCAATTCTAGTACATGGGCGCGTTCGTCCTCATAATCGATAAAGCCAGAACTGAGGGTGGTGAAGGTCCTCGTGTTGTAGCGCGGATCCATGCTGTAGGCTTCGGCAAAGGCGAACCAAGGGTAATCGGCGCGCGACAGGTTGATCATATAGGCCGGAGCCGCTTTATCTCCTTGGATGCCCGACCAAGTGGAGTGGTCTTTCTCGGTGGCGTCGATGCTGACGTTAGGGTACTTAGTATAGGAATAGCTCAGGTCGTATTCGCCGTAGAAATCGAAGCCCAAAACCTTCTTCAGCTCTAGGGTGCCGCCCCAGATCTGGGTAGCCGTGGGCAGGCCATACTCGAAGCTGACTACCTGCAGGTTGGTATTGTCTTGGACATTGCCTTCGGCTTGGGCCTGCAGAATCAAAACCGAAACGTCCGATTCGTTTAATTGCCGATCCGAGGTCACCCACACCTGATAATCGTTGCCCAGAACCAGACGGAATTTCACCTTTTTGATATCTTCTTTGGAGGCACTGGCGCGGCTGATAAAGACCGGGCTGTCAAAGTCGTAACGCAGGCGAATTTCCTCGGTCCCATCGGCTGAGAGGAAACCTTCGCGGACAAAACCCCCTTCGATAATGGGCTCAAAGCGGATTTGTTTGCCCCGATCCACCGTACCGTCTAGATAGGTGATGATAATATCGGAACCGGCCGGGAAGAAGGCGGCACCTCCCACTCCGTCTTCAGGCGAGTCATCGCGCAGGACAATTTCAATGGCAGAAATGGTGTTGTTCTGATCCAGAGTTAGTTCGCCGGTGATGGGATTGCCAGCGAATCCATCGATGATGGTATTGGCCTGGTGACTATTGACGCTGGTGAGACCAACGGTAGCAAAATCGCCGACTTGGGTGACAAAGCGCCCGCCAATGAGGGATGTGGTGTTGGTCGCCACAAGCGCTTGAGGACTTGTAGCAGTGCCGCCCGTAAAAGTGCCACCGGGCTGGCTGATGCGAGAGTAGATTATAGTCCCCTGGTACTTGTCGGCCGCGTAGTCGAATTGGATTCCGTCCCAGCGAGGTTTGGAAAAGGTCATAGGAGTCAGGGTGGTGCGGAGGGCGGCACCCATGGTCAGGGCATAGTAGTTTTGGCCCTTGGCATCGGCCGAGACGAGGAGGCCAGTGAACCAATTCTTAAACTTGTCGGCTTTGAGGATGGAAGAGCCAAACTGTTGCGGCTGGGTTTGGGAATTATTGAAGATAACCCAACCCCGGGTGATATAGTTGCCGTAGAGGTCGTAGAAAGAATCGCCTTCTTGGACGATATCGACATACCTCTGAAAATGTTCCCGGGCATAGTTGGAGTACTCCCACTGGCGCCACTGGTACTCATTGAAGAGTTCTTGGGGCACATACCATCTCCTCTGGGCCGGGTCTAGGGCACCAAAGAGCACTCCTGGGCCCTTGGGTTGGAAGGATACTTCTCCCCCTCTCTGGACCGTGCCGAGGCGGCTTCCGTACTCTTGAGCTAGGGCGGGAAATGGGCTCAAACTCAGACAGATTGCGCCCCAAACGAGGCAAAAAGCTGATCTCCGTGTAATCACCAACTGCCTCCTTTGTCTTGTCTTAGCTTCAGCGGGATCGTACTCTGATCCTATACTCAAGTTATTTGCGCGTAGAGATATACTAAGTTGGACAGATTGTCAAGCTCTTTCCAATACATCGGTAGTGGACTATGACGCCTTGAGCCTTCCCTACTATACTATAGTATAGCTAGTAGGCGACGGAAAGCAGACGGGTTCGGGTGGATTCGCCTTCTTGGTTGTCCACATCCAGTTCTAGCTGGCAGAGGTAGAGCCCGGGTGCCACTTTTTGGCCGTTGCTGTCTTCGCCGGACCAGCGAACTGAAACGTGTCCGCTGTCGAGAATCTGCGTCGTCTCCCATACAGAGCGGCCATCCAAAGTGAAAATCTTCACCTTCACTTGGCGGCTGGCAGTTATTTTGAAGATGGAAAAGCGAATCACAATCTCGTCGTTGATGCCATCCCCATTGGGTGTGAAGGGATTGGGGTTTAGACTAAATTTATCGATGGGCTTGCTCTCTAACGGCACATTGATAGAAAGGGAATTGCTCTCCACCAGAGGAGTCGCATCGCCGGCAGCGATGCTCTGCCATGGAGCATCAGCGCCACTGCTGGTATTGCGTCCAGCTAGGCGCAGAGTAGTCCCATTGAGAAAGACCGGTGCCCTATAGCGCAGCCGTACCAGTGGACCGCGGCCGACTATATTGCCTTTTACCCTGCCGGAGAGGCTGTTGTAGGCGGCAAAATCGAGGGAATCGCCCACCTCGTCGAAGGGAAACTGAGCCCCATCCCCGTTCAGCAGCCTAAAGAAGCGCACGGAGCCTTGCTCCTCCTCTTCGAGGGCAAGGTAGGAGGCCTGATCGATGGAGTTGCCCTCTGCATCGAAATAGAGAATATCTCCCTTTTCCTCGTCATTGAGCAGTCCGTAAGAATCCCCCGAAAGCAGCAAGCCGTCCCCTGTTACCGGGACTTGATCCCCTTGTGTAGTGATTTTGTGATAGATTTTGGGCAAATCGGAGAGGCTATGGAGTGGGGTGGGTAGTTGCACCCAGATGGAATCGGAGCCAGTGGTAGGACCCAAGAACCGGAGCAACCCACCGTTTTCGTCGACGAAAT
The DNA here is from genome assembly GCA_958295495.1 of uncultured Latescibacterota bacterium. Classification (GTDB taxonomy): domain Bacteria; phylum Latescibacterota; class UBA2968; order UBA8231; family UBA8231. Next base: position 1,224,539 of record OY282352.1, on the reverse strand, counting down.
GTCCCTCTTCAACGGGAAGGAAAACTTGGTCCTCCCCATCGGTCTGGGGATCGGTGTCTAGGCCCACCTCGAGGAGTTCCATGCTTTGGGAGGCGGGCATGGTCAGCAGGATTTCATCGAACCCAGTACTGCGCGATCTAGAGGGACTTTCGATAAAATTGGGTTGGATAAATACTTCAAAGGTATCGACGATGCCCGGAGTGGGAATATCGATGGGCCACACTTCGGCCAGAATGAGTTCGGCCACAGGGGTGGCCATCTCAATGCCGATGGATTGTACGGCGGCGGCAGCATTTCGGTCGGTCGTGATCATTTTGACTTGGATCTGCATGAACTTCCGCAGCCCAGGGGAGGTCACCGGGTCTCCCGGGTTCTGGTAGGCCCGGCTCCAAGGACTCCAACCTCTCGTCGGGATAAAGGTAGTATCTGCCGGACCTTTAAAACTGCCGATGAGATTACCCCAAGCGGCGGCGGTAATTTCCGTACCGCCTTTGTCGAAATAGCGGATTTTCTTGGCCAGCAGATCACCAGTGCGGGTGCGTACCTCCAGCGTGGTCTCTGGCGGAGTCTCTGCTTCCCAAGTGATACCGCCAAAATTCCGCGTCCCCGGCAGTTCTATCAGATCCGAGACCAACTCTACTGCAGCCGGATAGCCACTTGAGAAGAGTTGGTATTCGGAAACATTCGGACCGGCGGTATAACCACCCCGGCGGCGGGGATCATCGGAGACAATGGTTACTTCTAGAAATCGCACTTTGGGAGGGGGCTGGTACACGTCCATCAGGTGCTCGAACCGATCTGTTAGGTTGTGTTCTCGGGCCGGAGCACTTATACGTCGCCATTTGATCCGGCCGCTAGAATCACGCGACCCGTCCGAGCCCCGAAGAATATAGCCATCGATCAAAAGTCGAGGCAGAGAGGAGGACATGCGGAAGGTATCCAACCAGAAAGTAGCCCCCATATCCACGAACAGAACCCCCCGGTCCACCGTTGGAGACCAGACTAGGTGGATAAAATTGGAGCCTCCATCACCGTCAAATGCCGGGGCCGGAGAAAAGGAATCGTTGGCCCCATGGAAGGCGGCCGAGCCGCCCCCTTCTACGAGCCCTGGGCTGAGATTGTCCCCAAATCCCCAGACTTGGATGTCGGCCAGCCGGGGCCGCTCGCGGATGTAGTGCTCTATTTTGCCTTGGCGTTCGGGTACTAGGCTGTCGTAGACAGATTTTTCAACCGGTTCTTCAAATCCCTGCTGGTTTTTAATAAAATAGACAACATCTCCCCGGGCCGCCGGGTTCAGAGCAGACCATTCCTCCTCTGAAATCAATTTGCCCCGGCCGAATTTGGAATCGGTTACTACAATGCGGATTACTTGGACGATTTCCCCAATCCAGTTGGGATCGGCCTGGAATTGGTCTAGCTGGAAAGAGAACACCCGCTGGTCCTGATTGGAGCCTTTGGTCCCGCCTTCGCGGCGAAAGAGAATTTCGTTCACCTCTTGGTTGATAATCTTTTGGAAAGGGGCACTCAATATCCTGAACTGGCGGAAGGGATCGCCCAACGACTCATCGACAAAGTTTAAGACCAACTCGTCGACGGGCAAGCTCCGACCGAGGTCCACCTCGACCCACCAGTCCTCTATGGGGTCGCTGAAGTCGGGTTCCCAGAAAGTGCTGGGGTCGCCGTCCAGAATGTTGGCCGCCGCCTTGGGATTGGATCCGACGCGGCTAATACCTATGCGGGATAGGTAGGTGTAGAGGGGATTTTTCTTGCGATCGCGTATGATATTGCCGAAGACATCTAGGGTTTCGATGCTGTCGATATTTAAGACGGCGGTCTGATTCTTCTTGCGCCTCAGTTCCGGCAAGCGACGAGTATAGGTTTCCAAGTCGTCTAGAACATTGAATCGGGAACGGGAGGAGTGAGGCTGGACGCCGCCGGAGGGGAGTATGTCCACGGCATGTCCGGGCATGCTCCAACGCTCCCAGTGGGCTGGGGATTCGACAATGATTTGGTTGCCGATGATCCGGTACCCCCGCTTCTGAGCTTCAGTAGGCTGGAGTAGGACGAGGTTCAGGCCGAGCAAAAAGATGAGAATCAGGGCAGGGCAGGGCGAGGGGTAACTCGGGTGTATCATGGGAGCCTCCTGTGCGCATATCGACTGCATCAACTGTGCAGGACCTGTAGCATGTGTTTTAGTACTACGATGTCAGAGCGAACGAACCCGGCTATCCCACAGACGTGTCGCAAGTCCGTTAGAGTCGAGAAATGTACGATATATGTTAAGAAACATATATCATTATAAACAATATTTTTTTAGAATCGTTTTTAAAACTCATTTTGGGGTTGGCGTCAACAAGGCCATTGGAAAAGGATTTTGGACGCGCTAATGCAACAGGATTAAACCCGGCAGGGCCATCGGCCCATCCCCTCAGCTAGGATCGTCAACACGCAGAGCGGCAAAACCGCAAGGCTTCACCCTGCCTGTCCTGTCTAAAGGCAGGGTAAAGCAGGCAGTACAAAATCATTGGATCCGACGGGGACAAAAAGGTCAAGGGGCGTAAGCGAAATCTGTTAGTCGCTATCGCCGTGCGGGTGCTGGAAGGCGTGATCTCTGCCGCCGGCTTGAAAATACTGTTGAGCAGCTATGGAGCTAGCTGGGTCCGCTCGATTTAGTTTTGGGCCAACAATAGGGAGTCGGGCACCGCTTTCTTGAGGCGGTCGGGGTAGATTTTGATCTGGTCGGCATATTTCTCCCTCAGTTGCATCAGAAAGGCATTTAGCGCTTGGGTCTCCCGCTCTAGACGGACCAGTGCCCAGGCCTGCCGCTGAGCAGTCTCAAAAGGTTCGATGCTGCTTTCTTCCCGTTCTAGGACGCGGAATACAGAGTAGCCTCCCTTTACTTGCAAAGGACCTTCAAGTTGGCCCTGTTGGGCTTGGAAAACAGCGGGTACAAGCACGGGATAGCGGACTTTCCCCAGCATGTGGAAATGATATCGCCCGTTGTACTTTTGTGCGTCTGCCCTCAAGCTCTTATCGACGAATTGCTCAAAGGGCGCACCTGCTTCTATTTGGGATCTGACCTCCAAGGCGTCGATCTGAGTGGGGAGCAGCACTTCCTCAACCCATGTAGCCTCGCTGTGGCGGAAAGTCTCCAAATGGGTGTCGTAATAGTGGCGCACGTCTTCTTCGGAGAGGTCAACTAGGTCGGCTATGACGCTCTTTCTCACGGTTTCAAGAAGTTTTTCATTCGCGGTGCGCTCGACGAACTTCTGAATCTCGGGCATTTGGTAAAAACCGCTTTCTCGGGCTGCTTCTTGGATCAGATGGGCCTCCAAAAAATACCGATTCAGGGTGACCACAGCTTGGGCGCTGTCGGCAAGGCCAAAACTGATATTCCTCTGACGCAAAAATTCCTGGACCTGACCTAGGGTTACTTCGCCGCCTTTATAGGTATATAAAGCCGTTGAATTTCCCTCTATAAGCGTGGGTTGCTTTGCCTTGTAGGCGTTGACCAACTTGCGCAGGCCTGACGGGTTTAGGCGCACTTTGAAGGAATCGCGCAGTTGCTCCAAGTGCTCGGCCTCTACTTGGGCAAGGCGCTTTTGGTAGAGTAGACTGGCAATCCTCGCTTGGTATTTCTCATAAGAGGCCGGCCGGTCTTCACTAAAGCGCAGAATATGCCAAGCAGAACCGGCGGGCAGGGGCCCTGATAGCTGATCTTGAGGCAGGGTCTTGTAGACCTCCGGTGGGATGTAAAGCGACTCGAGCTGGTCCCGACCGATAAAGCCCAACTCGCCACCCCGTTCGGCCGAGCGCTTGTCCAGAGAGCGCGCCCGGGCGACCTCCTCGAAGGGGCGGCCCGACCTCAGTTCCTGAAGAACGGTGTCTATGGCAGCCCGGCTAGCTACTTTGACGGCATTGAGCAGGCGCTCCCGGCTGTAGCCTTCCTTTTCGAAATAGCGATGTACAGCCTCATTTGATATTTTGACTTTAGAAGTTATCTCCTGTGCTTTATATACTGACCTGACCCGAGAATTGACGGCGTCCTGGACTGAATTTTGAAAGGTGTTAGTGGTATCGAATCCTCGGGAACGGGCCTCTATCAGCAAAAGTCGGCGGTCTATCAGGGCTTGGAGGTAATACCGGAGGGCCTCATCGCCTGTTTTTTGGGTCCGTAGCCCGTCGGGCAGTTCCTCCACGTAAAGGCGCAACAGGCGTGCATTGATCTGGTGCGGGCCAACTTCCGCCACGAGAGGTTCTTGAGGAGGGCTGCAGCTAATCGAAAGAACTAAGCAGGCTAGTAGGAGGTGTTTCATCTAATCTTTTTCTGTCCACGGAAACCAAAAATTCCAATTGATCTAATTATGGGCTAAATAGTGCAAGGTAAACATAGAAGAATAGATAAAATATATCAAAATGGTCAAGGTGATGAACTACCGTGGGAGGGTGAGCAGAGGTTTTTTTTGGGAACCACTGATCGCTCTGCTGTTAAGCGTCCAAGGGGCGATGGGACAAGCGCCCGAGGTGGGCGATTTAGCACCGGATTTTACTTTGAAGCAGTTAGAGGGCGACTATATGTCTCTGAAAGACTTTCGCGGCAAGGTGGTCCTTATAAACTTTTTCGGTTTCATCTGAAGTCACTGTCTCGCGGAGGCCGCGAAGATAGAGCAGATTTGGCAGGATTTTAAAGGAGAGGAATTCGTCTTGATTGGCGTGGATGTAGCGGATGGCATCAGCCAACAGGTGGACTTGATTTTTCGCCAAGGGACAGGAACGACCTACCCTCTTCTTCTCCAAGCCAGTACAGTAGGAGCCCTCTACGGTTTTACCCAGCACAACTATGCGGTGATCAACCACGAGGGGATTTTGCGTTATCGTTCGGTGGGCGCTGTTGCCCGCCGATTCAACGAACAGGTTATCCGCCAGCACATCGAGCAGGCGCTAGATAATTTAGGCACAGTGCTTTTGGCTGGAGATAAGGAACGGGAACAGCTAGAGGGGACCGCGGGGCTGGAGATCTCGGATGGGCAACCAAGGAATTTTGAGTTGGAGAGGAATTACCCCAATCCCTTTAACAGCGGCACGGTCATCCCTTTTAGCTTGTTCAGTGAAGCAGAAGTGCATTTGCAGGTTTTCGATGTACTGGGAAGGCCTGTGGTCAATCTGGTGGTTGGGCGGTTGCAGACCGGTCGTTATAGGGTAAATTGGGAAGGTCGGGACACCGGAGGGCAGTCGGTATCCTCCGGCATCTACTTTTACCGTTTGAGTAGCGGGAATAGAGCAGAAAGCCGCAAGATGACGCTCGTGCAGTGAAAAGAGAGTAGGCTCAACAAACTTCCAGATTCACGGTGAAATGCGCGATTTTTCCCTTCGCTGTAAGGCCGCTTGTACTTGGGCGAGGTTGCGTTTGGCATCGGCGAAGTCGGCTTTGAGTTGGAGTGCTTTTTCGAGATAAAACAGGGCTTCTTTTAGCTTTCCTCGCTGGGCTAGCGCGCCTCCGAGATTGCTATAGGTTTCCGCCCGATCGGGCTGTAGCCGCAGCACAGCCTTGTAGTGGTGGATCGCTTCGTCGAGGTACCCCAATTGGTGGAATGCCAGAGCCAAGCCATCCAAGGCCTGTACATCTTGGGGGGCGATTTCTACGACCTGGGTGTAATGTGCCTTCGCTTCTTCAAAGCGGCCCAAGCGCATCAGTACATCTGCTAGAGTGCGCCTAGCCACTAGGTGCTCGGGGAGTTGGTGTAGGGCGACTGTCAATAACCTCGAGGCACCCAGATAGTTTCGGATGGCGATTAGGGCGTTGGCTTGCCGGAGGGCGGCACTAGCGGCAATTTCATGCAGGTTTTTGGTCCGTATTTCCTCAATGGTCCTCTTTTCATCTGGTCCAACAGGCATCAAGGTGGCGAAGGGTTCCAAGTGCTTTTGCAAAAGGTCGAGCGTCGGGAGCGCGTTTGTCCGATTTACAAAGGCGCGGGCGACTGCGTAGTCGAGAACGGGCCGATCGTCCCTGTAGACCGGGGCCTCATTCGCCAGTTTGGCTAAACCACCGGATCCCATCAGATAGCTACCCAAAAAGACCTGTGGTCGGTTGAGCCAGTAGAGGGGACCTCCCCAGTGGCTGTACTCCAGATCGCGGCAAATTTTTTCGCTGGACAGACGTCCCTCGACAACGGCCCGATCGATGGCGAAATCCCGTCCGCTGCCGATGAGTAGCAGTTCTGAAGTATTGTACCACAACAGGCTATGGGGAAAAGCCTCGAGAAAGCTTCGCACGGTGCTGCGAAAATGGTCGGCGGTCAAAAGAAACAAGGGGACAAATTGGACCAGAAAACCGCCAGAACGCAGCCGTTTTTGCACTTGGTTATAGAAGTCAGCTGTGTAGAAAGACGCCACGCCGGGACGGGAAAGCTGGCCCAATTCGAGGGAAATCACATCGTAAGTCGAAGGGGTATGGCGCAAATAGTTGCGGCCGTCAGCGCCGATCAACTCGACTCTGGGATCTTCCATCCAACTGACGTCAAAATGGGGGCGGATAAAATCGAAGATGGTGGGTTCGATATCGACGCACTCTAGGTGATCAATAGAGTAAAGCAGAAAGCGAGCCGCGGTCTGGCCGGTGCCGAGGCCGACCAAGAGTACCCGCTTGGGATCGGGATGCAACAACATAGGGACGTGGGCCGCCATTACTTGGTGTGTCTTGCGGTCCCTGCCCTGCCACCAGCGGTTGATCTCGAGTTGAAGTCCTTGATCTTGGCGGATGACCGCCAAGTTGGACCCGTAGCCTTCGCGGAAGGCGACAAGCTCTTCCCGCTCGCCCAGAAAGTCGGCGGGAATACGGGTGGCCATCAGGTAGGGAACTCCGAGCCATAGGCACAAGGGGATCCCTATGAATGCTGCTTTAACGGCTAGGATAGATGTGCGGCCGAGCCAGATCCACGCAGCGAACCCGATGGCCAAGCTCGTGCCCGTGATGAAGAGGAGACTGCTCTCCAGACCGAAGAATGGCAGGCCCACAAAGCCGATCGCCAACGACCCTGCGATTCCCCCCAATGTGTTGACTGCGGCGATCTTCCCCGTGCCACCACTCGCCGCGGATGCGTCCTCAACCACCATTCTCACCGCCAGCGGAAAAGATGCACCTCCTAAAACAGCAGGAGGCAGCAGCAAAACTGCATAAATCCACCACTCCTCCCCCAGACGCCGCCAGATATCAGATGGGAGCAGCATTAGGAGGAGTACTACCAGCCCCAAAAGCACCTGGAGAACGCCGAAATACCGTGCTCTATGTATTGTCCTATCAAAGAACAGGGAAGCGAGCACACTCCCCAACACTAAACCTACTAGCACTACGGCCAAGGTCAGCGTGTAAGTGTACACTGTATTGGCGATCAAGAGTCCCAAGTAGCGCGTCCACAGCACCTCGCCTCCCAGTGCTACAAAGCCAACGGCAAAAAACAGCGCAAATACACCCCAATGAACTCTCTCTTTTGTCCCTATAAGCCGGGATTGAGCCAGTCCGCTTCTGGCGATCGGCAGAGCTCCTGCGACGATGCCCACGAGCATGTTCAGAACGGCCCCGAGTCGTACTGTGTTCAGAAAGCCTAGCTCAGGCAAAAGGATAAATCCGGCGCAGACACAACCCAGGGCTGCGCCCAAGGTGTTAATGCCGTAGAGTAAGCCGACGGAACGGGCAATTTTGGCATCACTGCGCACGAACTGACGACAGAAGAGGGGGAGGGTGGCACCCATGAGAACCGTCGGCGGCAAGACCACGAATCCCACTAGGACAATCCGAGTCAGGAAGTGTAAAATGGTGTGCCCAGCCAGGGGTCGGTAAACTGTGCCGTAGAGGAAGTCTACCAATTCAAAGGCATATGGACTGGCTAGCACCAAAAGTCCTAGGCCGATTTCAACCAGAGCAAAAGCGAGTAGAGGACGGACGGTCCGCTGACCGTAGCGGCCGAAGAGGTACGAACCGCAGGCTAGGCCTAAGAAGAAAACCGCTAGGACCGTGCTGAGGGCAAAGGTAGTGGAGCCGAATAGCAATGAAGCTTGGCGGATCCAGACCACCTCGTACACTAGGCCCGCAAATCCAGAGAGGAAAAAGCAGATGAGCGCAATCAGAAGCTGCACAGTATGAGTGCCTGTAGCCATAGTAAGTGCATTGCTGCTTTCCAGATCGGGGATTATATTGCCGTAACGCTATGTATGGTAAAAAGAAAAAAGGGACCGCGACAACTGGATTGAGTCCGCGATGTCTATTCACCGCTGCTGCAGTGCCTTTTGGGTTGTCCTACTCCTGTATGCTTGCAGCACTGATACCCATACCCCTCTCGAAAAAGCACGCCTACCAGCGCAGGATCCAGAAGGTGTACGGTTGGTCAACCGAGGGGCTTTCTTTTTAAAACAGGGCCGGCCGCGCCAAGCTCTGACCGTTCTGCACCAAGCTGCAAAACGGGTGCCCAAACTCTCCTCAGTCCACTTTAACTGGGGGCTAGCCCACGTTCGTCTAGGTGAATACGAGTTGGCTATTCCTCCCCTTCAACGGGCTGTGGAACTCGATTCGCTCAATGGTTCTTTTCGCTTTGTCTTGGGGGATGCTCTTAGCACCGAACACCGCTACCCCGAGGCTATACTCCATTATCAGCGCGCCACTGAGTTGGAACCAGAAAAGGCGCTCTATCGCTATCGACTCGGTAAATCTCTAAGAGCTACGGCAGATTTCAAAGGGGCCATTGCTGCCTTTGAAGCAGCACTGGATTTGGAACCTGATTTTGTAGATGCCCTCTACCACTGCAGCGAATTGCTCGGGCGCAGCGATAGACCCGCCGAAGCCGAGGCTGGATACAAAAAACTGTTGGTGCTGGCACCCCAGCATGTAGCCGCCCTCGTCGCCTTGGCCACCTTGCAAACCCAAGCGGGGAGACATCGAGAAGCCATATCTGCCCTCAAACGAGCCATCGCCCGGGAACCGCGCCACGCCCAAGCCCATTATCTGCATCACCAGATTCTCAACCGGATGGAAAGAGCCGCCGAAGCGGCCAAAGCGCTGCAAATTTACCAGCGCCTGAGCATGACCAAGCGCCACTATGACCAAGGACAAATCTACCTTCTCAAAGGTAAACAGGAGCAGGCAATTACCTCTTTCTTCCAAGCGATAGAGATCGATTCTTCTTTTGTTGACGCGTACCTCAGCTTGTGTATTGTGCATTTACAAGTAAATGACCCGCAAAGTGCTCGCCACCTCTTGGAGCGGATTCTCGGCTTAGAGCCCGAACATGTGGAAGCCCATTTGCTATTGGGGGAAACGCATCTCCTCGAGAGGGATTTTGCCGCGGCCCAGAAATCATTTGCAGAGGCAATTGCCCTTGACTCTACTTCGGTGCGCGCTGTCTTTGGTCTAGGCCGATCCTCGTTATTGAGAAAAAACTACCGGCAAGCCGATGTCGCTCTGCGCCGAACCTTAGAGTGGGCCCCGACACATCTTCCCATCTATGTTGAGGCCCACTATGCTCTGGCCTTAACCCAAATACAGCTCAAGAATTACGAAGAGGCCAAAACTTTATTCAAGAAGGTACTGGAACTAGATCCCGACTATCCCCAAGCCGAGACCAAACTGGCTTGGTTGGAAGCGTCTTTCTGACAAAGACAAACTCCTACACTATGTCCAATCGATTTATTAATCGCATCGGCATCTGCGTTTTTTTTCTTTTATTTTTTAGCTGTTCCGAGTCCCAAATGCCCAAGTCAGAGAGCGCCCAGCTCTACGAGGAAGGGCTGCACTACTTCTACACCGACCGCCTTGACCGAGCTGGTGAACGCTTCCAGAAAGTATTGGAACTGGCACCCGACAGCACCGTGGCGCTAGTTCGTTTGAGCGAAATTAGCCTCAAGCAGGGGCGCAAAAATCGGGCTCAGAACATCCTCTGGGAGTTGTGTAGCCCAAGTGAAAGCCGCGCTCTGAGCCAAGCCGATCCCATCCGTCTGACCCTTCTACAGCTTCCGCCCGATTTACGTGGGCGGCCCGAGGCGCGAATCCTCCAGGCTCGGCTCATGGCCTTTGAAGGCCGGGCCTTGGAAGCCCGAGCCATGGCCGCCCAGGTTTTGAGTGAACACCCTCAGTCCCTAGACGCCCGTCTGCTCTTAGCCGAATTAGCTTTGAAAGCGGCTTCTACTATGGATTTGGGCAAAGCCCGCGATCTGAGCCGCCAGATCCTGCTCCAAGTACCTACTCATCGAGACGCGGGTTTGATGTTGCTCGAAGCTCAACTACGACTGGGCGAATTTAATGAGGCTGTCGAAGTAGCTAGCTCTCTGCTCGAAGTCTACTCCGATGACGGTTATGTTGGGTTGCTGGCAGGCACAGCCGCGTTTTGGGGCGGCCATAGAGACGTCATTCCGCTGCTACGGCAGGCGGTAGACCAAAATCTGGACCGCTATCCCGAACGTCTCAAAAGTCTGTGGCTGCTCAGATTGGCCTGGGAGCGGCAGGGCGGTTATCCGGTGGACTTGCCCGAGCGCTATCGCTTCAATCCTTTTGTCCAGATATCGGCCAACCCAGCAGTGGTTTTTGTCGATATTGGGCCTCAGACCGGCGTCGATAAACGCGACCGAGGTCGGGGTAGCACTTGGCTCGACTTTGACGGCGATGGAGATATCGATCTCTTTAGTGTTGGTATCCAGAGTACCCACGCTCTCTACCGCAACGATGGGCAGGGCCGGTTTGAGGATGTAACCCTTCTTTGGGCCCTAGACGATTCGCGAGGTGGTTGGGGGGGGACGACCGCCGATTTCGATAACGATGGAGACGCCGATCTTTTTGTGACCCGAGATGCTTGGGAAGGAGCAGCAGCCAATTCCCTCTATCGCAACGAGGACGACCGCTTTATAGATGTGGCTCAAAAAGCGGGCATAGACGAGGCCCAGGCCAGTTTTACTGCCGCTTGGGGCGATGTAGATCTCGACGGGTATTTGGACCTCTATGTAGCCAACGGGGTCATTGGAGATGGTGGACGCAACAATTTGTGGTACAACCAGCAAGATGGGACGTTTGAAGATATTGGCCAATCATCGGGAACAGCGGATTCGAGCAAGACCATCGGCACGGCCTTTGGCGATTACGATGGAGATGGGTATTTGGACCTCTATGCCGTAAATATTGGTACGCCCAATCGGCTCTACCACAATGGCACAGATGGCACTTTCGTGGACAGAGCGGACCAAGCCGGGGTAATTTTTCCTTTGGAAGGTGGTTACGTAACCTTTTTTTTGGATTTTAATAACGACGGTCAACTCGACCTTTTCGCCTCGACTATGAGTGCTTTTGAGGATGTGCTCAATAGCTGGGTAGAAGGCCGCGCAATTGAACCCAACCGACCTTTTTTATACCTTAATAACGGCGACGGAACGTTCACGGATATTGCAGTCCCGGCGGGTTTGGGCCGCTCGTTCGGCTCGATGGGCATTGGCCTAGGCGACGTCGACAACAATGGTTTTCCAGACATCTATTTGGCCAATGGCGGGCCCGAAATGTACCGGCTCGAACCTAATGCCCTCTTTCTCAATCAGGGGGACGGTCGTTTTGTCGAAGCGACGTCCGCCGCCGGGGTCGGCAATCTGGGCAAGGGACACGGCGCTACCTTTGCCGATTTTGACGCCGATGGCGATCTAGATCTATACGCAGGCTTGGGCGGCCACTACGACGCCGATGTCTGGCCCAATAGTCTCTACCGCAACGACGGCCCCGTCGGCAATTATCTGGGGCTGAAACTGGTGGGTACAGCTAGTAATCGCGACGCCATTGGGGCGCGGGCCGTAGTTTATTGCGGTGCCCGACAAGTCCATGGCCAAGTAGCCAGCGGCTACGGTTTTGGTTCGAGCAACGCTCTGGCTCTACACCTGGGGTTGGGTCAGGCTAGCCAAGTGGAGCGGTTGGAGGTTCGCTGGCCCAGCGGCAAAGGCCAAATTTGGGAAGGAGTGCCTGCCAACTGCCTCTTGCGCATTGTCGAAGGCGAGGCCAACTACGCCATAGTCGGGGAGTAGCCCCAATGAAGGGCTGCACGGGGTCAATAAGTAGGGCACCCCGCTCCTTTGGTCTGGGTCTATTGGTAGTGTATTTCTGTTCAGAGTTTGTGGTGAAACCTGAATAGGACCCGATGAATACGCCGATTCAAAGACGGGCTACATCAGACGGTTTTCAGACAGCTTCTTAACAAGAGTTATAACTCGTTGCAGAAATTCCCGATCCAATCAGGACGATCAGTTTGTTCAGCACCAAATCACTATGATACCATCGGAAGCGACCAGTGCTGTCGCTGTGGTCATCAATCACATCGGACCTTTTGAACATGCGTAAACAAGGAAAACAACCCCAATTGCCGGATGACGCGGAGTACCGGAAGCTATTCGGTTTAGATATCTACCTGACTCCCGTGTTCGTGATCTCCAGCATCACCATCGTCGTTTTTATCACGGGGGCACTCGTCTTCCAAGAAGCCGCGACGGAAGTTTTCAAAAATACCCGCGAGTGGCTCTCGACAAACCTCGATTGGTTTTTCATGATTGCTGCCAACCTCACCTTGCTCTTTTGCCTGTATGTGGCATTCTCGCCCCTCGGCAAGGTGCGCCTCGGGAAGGCCGATGCAAAACCCGAGTACTCCAACGCATCTTGGTTTGCCATGCTCTTTGCAGCCGGCGTGGGCATCGGTCTGCTGTTTTACGGGGTGGCGGAGCCGATCTACCACTTTCAGAGCCCGCCGCTCGGCCTTCCCGCCGCAACAGAAGAGGCCGCTGCCGTCGGCATAGCGGCAACCGTTTTTCACTGGGGGCTACACGGTTGGGGCATTTACTGCGTCGTTGGACTTGCCCTCGGGTACTTCTCCTACAACCGGGGATTGCCCCTCACCATTCGCTCGGCGTTCTATCCCTTGTTCGGCGACCGCATCTGGGGCTGGCCGGGCCATATCATTGATACGTTCGCCATCTTCGCAGGTCTGTTCGGGCTTGCGACCTCGCTCGGCTTGGGGGTTCAACAGATAACCTCCGGTTTGAATTATCTGTTCGATGTTCCTGCGACTAACACTACCATGGTGGTGCTGATTGTGGTGATTACGTCCATCGCGCTGACATCGGTGCTGGCAGGTATTAATGTCGGGATCAAGCTGCTTAGCCAGTTCAACATCATTCTCGCGTTGTTGTTGCTGTTGGCGGTTATTGTACTCGGCCCGACGCTCTACATTTTCCGCAGTATGTTCGCTGCGCTCGGTAGCTATTTCACCGAAATTATGCCACTCAGCAACTGGGTAGGGCGCGAGGATGTGGGTTTCCTGCACGATTGGACGACATTCTACTGGGCATGGTGGTTTGCTTGGGGCCCCTTCGTCGGCACGTTCATCGCCCGCATTTCCAAGGGCCGCACAGTGCGCGAATTCATAATTTTCGTGCTCATCCCGCCGATGGTGTTATGCCTACTGTGGTTTGGGACCTTTAGCGGCACTGCCTTCCACCAGCACATCGTTGAGGGCTATACCGGTGTAACGGAGAATGTTGCGGCGGGGAAAATGGAAATCGCATTGTTCAAAATGTTTGATAAACTCCCGCTGACGCAACTATTTTCATCGGTGGCACTACTGCTGACCATTGTATTTTTCGTTACCTCGTCAGATTCTGGATCGTTGATTCTTGACACCATTGCAGCCGGCGGCAACGTCGACGCTCCAGTAGCGCAGCGGGTCTTCTGGTGTACTATTGAGGGGCTAGTGGCTATAGCACTCCTGCTTGGTGGAGGGCTGAATTCGCTGCAAGCAGCCTCGATCGCAACTGGCTTCCCGTTCTCCATTGTCCTGTTGGGAATGGCCGTCTGCGTCTGGATAGGGCTCCGCAGCGAAACGCGTACATCGCCCTGAGCCGTCGATCCCGTACTGAATTGATATTTGCCCCCTAACCGCGAGGGATGCATGAGCGCTACCTATAATTACGAAGTCGTCGAACACTGGGGCCTAGGCCCCCAAGGCCGCCCCATGGGCGGCGTCGTGCCCGGGGTGGCCGCCGATGCCCGGGGCCGGGTCTTTGTGGCCCGCCGGCACCCCCCTGCCCTGCTGGTTTACGACCGCGACGGAGTCTATCTCGGCACTTGGGGTGCCGACCTGCTAGGGAACCCCCACCTCCTGTGGGTTGATGGCGAGGACCAAGTGTACGCGGCCGACACCGACAACCACACCATCCGCTGCTTCAATCCGCAGGGAGAACTGGTCCACACGTGGGGCACACCGGGCGTACCGGGCGCGCCTGACCAGCCCTTTAACCAGCCCACCAAAGCCATGCGCGGCCCTTCCGGGGATTTGTACGTGGCCGACGGGTACGGCCAATTCCGCATCCACCGCTTTGCGGCTGCGGGAGAATTGCTCCATTCGTGGGGATCTGGGGGCACTGGCCCGGGTCAATTCGCCCTGCCCCACAGCCTGTGGGTTGACCGCGACGAGCGCGTCTGGGCCGTTGACCGCGAAAACAACCGCATCCAGCGTTTTGACTCCGAGGGCCGCTACTTGGACGAATGGACCGACTTGGTAACGCCCATGGATCTCTTCATCACCTCGGACAATACAGTGTACATAGTCGAGGCCCCATCGCGCGTCAGCATCTTCAACCTAGAAGGGCACCTGCTGGCGCGCTGGGGCGAAGACGGCTCGGCCCCGGGTCAATTCGCCGACTCCCCGCACAGCATTTGGGTGGATGAGGAAGGCTCCCTGTACATCGGTGAAGTAGCCACTCTGCACGATAGGGTGCAGAAGTTCCGCCGCGTTTAGAGGCTGCCGCATCGACTCGGTCATCTACCCGAGTAGGGGGAACAAGTCTCTAGTTCAATCTTCTACGACCGCAGGTAACTTGCAACCGAGGCGCGCCACCTCTAGTGGATTCTTGCCCGATTTCCCTCGGATGCGAGTGCTGGCACCAAGTACGATGAGTGCTTCTGCCGAGTCCACTTGACCTTCATAGGTTGCGCGATGCAACGGGGTCCGGTCCTTGGTGTCTTGGGCATTTAAGTCGGCACCGTAGTCGCTCAGCAACCAGAGAGAACCAACCTCTCCTCTTTCCGCAGCTAGGTGGAGGGGTGTGCGTTTGCTTGCCGTCACAGCGTTGACGTCGGCGCCGTGGTTGAGTAGCCATTCCGCACAGGTGAGCGACCCGGCTCGGGCCGCCCAATGCAGGGGCGTCATATTCGCTTCTCCCACAAACGAGGCTAGGTCTAAGTCTGCTGCACATTCTCGCACGCGATCGAGGTCGTCCAAGGCGCCGGCGGAGAGCACGTCATAGTGCGCCCCCCACTCAATCAGTACGCGTGCCGTCTGGCGCTTCCCGCGAATCCATTCGGAGCCGCCGGGGGCAACCGCCTCCTG
This sequence comes from uncultured Latescibacterota bacterium, assembly GCA_958295495.1. Lineage (GTDB taxonomy): Bacteria > Latescibacterota > UBA2968 > UBA8231 > UBA8231. The sequence continues at coordinate 1,209,144 of OY282352.1, read as the reverse complement.
TAGGGCGGTATTTCCGCGCTCGCCATTTCCCTTGAATTTTACTTCCGGGTCGGCACCAAATTGCAACAAAAGCTTTGTCAGGGCTGCGCCATCGCGGGATGCTGCGGCCCAATACAGAAGCGAGATATTGTCCGGCCACCCCGCGTGGGGTTTGCGGATCGAGACACCAGTAGCGTCGGCGGCACCGGACTCGAAGACATGGCGGAGATTCTCGATGCACGTCCCCGTCCAAGCGGCCTCATGTAAGCAGTTGTAGCCCGTCTCGGAGACGAGCATTGGTACGCCGTGGTCCAGCAGGAACTTGGTTGACGGGGCGCACCCGCGCATGGCAACCGCGGCGCGGATGAGTAGCGGTCCCACCGATTGCAGTAAGGCAGGTTCCCGTCGCACCAATTCGACCATGCGGTCGATGTTGCAAATCCCGGCCCACCTGTCAACCATAGTACGTCCACCTTTTCGCTGGCGCTCCGCTGGCGAGGCTGCGGCCCGAATGAACTCGAGCTCGGTGGGAGTTAGCTGCCGTCTCTCTTTGGGGATCGTGGGCGGCTCGCCCTCTGGTTCATCATCTGTAAAGGCCTTTGCGAAGAAGAAGTCTGCCAACTTCTCGTCGCTCATATCGGCCATGTTCGACAAAGTCTCACGGGGCATGGCCTGAGCAGTCATAGCGATCTCCTTACAGCGACACTAGAGCCACCAGCAGGACGAGCCGGCCGATGCCGGCTGGGAGCCAAAAGAGGGGACGCCAAGCCGAGCGTCGGCTACGGTACAGGCGATTGAGTAGGAAGAAAACAGAATCCATAGAGGTCTCCTTGCAGATACTGGTTCAGCCCGCGCTTTCATAGTGAGCGCGACCTGCCAACCGAGCCGCCCCGCCGTTGTGGCACGTAAAATACCTGCACAAAAAAGTAGTATTCATTATGTGCAGAAGTCAAGCGACTCGGCGCTTTTGCTCAAAACCTTGCTTGAGGCTGGACAAAACCAGAACTTTCAGCAGCAATTCGCCGCAGTCAGTTAATTTGAATAGGAAGATGATATGGAACTTGTGAGGTATCCAGACCGCCGCATTGAGGTACTCGACGAGCGCTTCGCCAAGTACAAGCTGGCCAATGCCGCCCTTGAAATGCTCTGGACCGGCGGCCGCTGGCTCGAAGGCCCGGTGTGGTTTGGCGACGGCCGCTATCTACTGTTCAGCGACATCCCCAACAATCGCATTCTCAAGTGGGAAGAAGAGACCGGAGCCGTCTCCGTCTTCCGCAAGCCATCCAACAACGCCAACGGCAATACGCGCGACCGCCAAGGACGATTGTTGTCGTGCGAACACGACGCGCGCCGAGTCACCCGAACGGAATACGACGGTTCGATCACCGTGTTAATGGACCAGTTCGAGGGCAAGCCCTTGAATGCCCCCAACGACATTGTGGTGAAATCGGATGGATCGATCTGGTTCACAGACCCTGGGTACGGCATTCTGCTGGACTACGAGGGGCATCGGGCTGCGTTCGAGAATGAGGCCAACGTGTACCGTCTCGACCCAAACACTAGGGAAGCAACGGTGGTGGCAGGAGACTTCCAGCGGCCAAACGGCCTCTGCTTCAGCCCGGACGAGTCGCTACTCTACATCGTCGATACCGGGCGCTCCGACGGCCCCGAACACCCCACCCACATCCGCGTTTTTGACGTCAACGGCGACCGCATCACAAACGGGCGCGTCTTCGCCGACATGGAGCCTAGCTCGTCGGACGGGATTCGCACTGATGTGGATGGCAACCTATGGTCGGGGGCCTGCTGGGGGGGCGAGGGCTACGATGGCGTGCATTGCTTTGCCCCCGACGGCACCTTGATCGGCAAGATCCACCTGCCGGCACCCTGCGCCAACCTCTGCTTCGGCGGCGCGAAAAAGAACAGGCTGTTTATCACCTGTTCGCAGTCGCTGTTTTCGGTGTACGTCGAGACAAACGGTGCTCAGAAACCGTAGGGGGTCCCCCTCGAACCCGCCATCTCCTAGTCCGGGCAAGAAGCCCGTCCAGCGGAGTTGACCAGTTTATACTTCCTATCCTTTCAAATGGAGGATGAGATGCACGGAGTCGGAATCATCGGTGCTGGCAGCGTCGCGAGGGGGCATCTGCAGGCGGTGGCGGCCCTTGAGTCTGCGCACTTGTGGGCGGTTGCTGACACCGCCGCGGAACGCCTAGCCGGCGTCTGTGCAGAGTACGGCTGCCAAGGCTACTCCTCCTATGAGGATCTGCTCGCGGACGAGCGGGTTGACCTCACCATCGTCTGCCTGCCCCACGGCCTGCATTGCGAAGTGACCGTAGCCGCCTTGGAGGCCGGTAAACACGTGCTAGTGGAAAAACCGATGGCCGTCAATGTGGAGCAGTGCGACGCCATGATCGCGGCCGCTCAGCGGGCCGGTAAACAGCTCTCCGTCGGCCAGATGCACCGCTTCTCGCCGCTGAACCGAGCCGTGAAGAAGTTGCTGCGCGAGCAGGCCGTGGGCGACCTAGTCTGTCTCTGCGACGAGGCCTACCGACCTTTCAACCCCAACAGGCCGGCTTGGTACCTCGACAAGGCAACGCACGGGGGCTTGTGGTATCAGAACGGCATCCACCTGATCGATCGCTCCTGCTGGTGGACGGGCAGTCGCGTCGTCGCCGTCAAAGCCTTGATCGACAGCCGTTTCTTCAAATTCTCAGCGGACGACGTGGCCATGGCGCTTTTGCAGTTCGACAACGGCGTGTACTCGACCCTGATTCACGTGTGGTGGAGGACAGGGGGGAAGCGTTTCAGCACGGAGTTTGTCTGCACGGACGGCATGATCCAACTGCGCAAGGGGATCGAATCGGGAAGGAACGATCTCTTCGTCGGCCGGGACGGGGACTGGGAACAGGTCGAGGTAGCCGAAAACCACGATACCACGACGCGGCAGCTAGGCGCGTTCATCGAGGCGATTGACGCGGGAACGGAGCCACCGGTGACGGCCGAATACGCCCGCCATCTGGTGGCGGTACTGACGGCGTGCATGGAGTCGTCCCGCCTCGGCAGAGAAGTGGTGCTTCCGGATCCATAGAAGTATGAACGACATCGATCTGTGCTATCTCTCTGGCGTTGAACTGCGCCGCCTGTACGAGCGTCGCGAGCTGTCCCCGGTGGAGGTAGCCGAGGCTGTGCTGCGCCGAATCGAATCGCTCAACCCTAAGCTCAACTCCTTCATCACGGTCACGCCGGAGCGGGCCTTGGCCGAGGCGCGCCTTACCGAAGCCGCCTTTGCCGGTGCCGAGGACCCGCCTCCCCTCGCCGGCATACCCGGTTCGCTGAAAGATCTGACGGCGACGCGGGGGATTCGCACCACCCGGGGATCGCTGCTGACCGCCGACTGGATCCCGGACTTTGACGCGCCCCTCGCCGAGCGCCTGCACAACGCCGGCATGGTGCTGCTCGGCAAGACGAATACGCCAGAGATCGGCTGGAAGGGAGATTCGGGCAATCGCGTCGTCGGACCAACCCACAACTCTTGGCGGCACGGACGCACGGCGACCAGTTCGACCAAATCGCCGATCGCCTCGATCCGGGTCTGCGCGCCGTCGTCGAAGAGGGGTTCGGGTTTCGCGGCACGGATGTGGCCGGTGCCTACATAGAACGCAACGCGTACTACCACCAATGGCGGGAATTCTACGAGCGCTACGACCTGCTGCTGACGCCAACGCTGCCGGTCACCGCCTTTGCCGCTGGCGACGATCACCCCGGTTCGATCGCCGGCCGCGACACCACCTACCTGAGCTGGACGGCCTTCACCTACCCGGTGAACCTCACCGGCCTGCCCGCTGCGAGTGTGCCCTGCGGTCGCGTCGATGGCCTTCCTGTGGGCTTGCAGATCATCGGCGGCTGGCGCCAAGACTGCACCGTGTTGCGCGCCGCCCGCGCCTTTGAGCAGCTCGCCCCTTGGAGCCACGAGCGCCCGCTTCTCTGACCTAGGGGAAAAGCTCAACCAGCAGCACTCGGACTTCTAATTCCCAATTATGATATGAGGAATATCTCCTATCAAAGGAGGGCTATCGGTTGGCAGAGAACTACGGACTACTGCTGGCGGGGATGCCCAAGGGCCTTTGTCTGGCGAGCTTGAGAGAGGGATATTTGTGAATAGTACGACGGAATGAGGAGTCCGTTAACCGGCCTGTCAGGTCGCCGACCCCGACTGAATCAGGCAAGTTCGAGGTCCGTCTGCGAGAAGTCGTCCCCCGTGCAGAGGAGTGGTTCGCCAGCGAGTTGGGCGGTAGCGTAGGTGGCGCAATCCCCGAAGTTGAGTGCCGCCGGATGACGCCCTTTGCCGTAGCTGAGCCAAGCCTGATGGGCCGCGGAGCAGTGGGCCTGACTGAATGGAATTGCGATGGTGTCGGTCTCCTGTATGAAGCGAGCAAGAGTCCCCTGAGCGTTGCGTTCAAGGCGAGCTGACAGCACAATGGCGGTTTCGAGAAAAGTAGGTGTGCCTTATACCGAGGCTGGGCGCGGCGGCGATCTTGGACCGCAGGGCTTCCTGCTCCTGCTCCCGGAGCAGGATGGCGATAATCGCCGAGGAGTCGAGGATCATGCGCCATCCCTGCCGTAGCCTAGGATGTCTTCCTCTGCATCCCGACTCAGCTTTCTACCCAACTCCGAGGGCGGTACGTGGGGCCAAACCTCTGTTTCTAGGAATCGGCGCAACCGTCCTCCCCGGTCATTGGCGGCACCTTGGTAGGCTAGGCGAGCGCGACGCTCCTCTAGGGATCGGCGCACTGCCTCTGTTTTGCTCTCTCCTGTGTGGAGGGAAACCTCCTCGATAAGCCGTTCGATGTCCTTGTTTTTGATTTTTAAGCTCATGGGATGCCTTCCGCTGCTATTGGACCTTCCGAGTCAGGTAGGTCAAGTCCATGCTAGAAAGGTGGGAAGAAGGTCGGAAAGAGTCAACCTAGGTCCAGCTAACCGGGCGCAGCGATGTTCTGTTGGCCATTTTCCGTCTCCTCGGGGGTGATTTCTCAGTGCGTCTGCAGCATTAAAGTAGGCGTCGAGCCGGGAAGGGACCAGATCCATTGATGCGGTAGCCAAGCTAGTCTATATTGGACTACAACGACAACCTAGCTGGAGGAGCTATGACCGCCCGACACTCAAAACCCCATCGCGTTTGGACCGTCGCCGAGGCCAAGGCGCGTTTGTCCGAAGTCCTGCGTCGCGCCGAAGAGGAAGGGCCGCAACATATTGGTACGCGAAAGTCATTCGTTGTAGTCCCCGCCCATGTATGGGCCGAGAAAGAGTCGCAGCGTCAACCCATGGGCCAGTGGCTGGTAGCCAACATGCCCCGTGGCGCGAACCTCGAGATCACCAGAAATAGAGAGTCCCGGCGGGAAATCCCATTCGCGTCTGGAGACACAGAGTGAGCGGATTTCTTCTAGACACCAATGTGGTCTCGGAGTTGACAAAAGACGCGCCCAATCCGCGGGTTCTTGCATTCCTGACCGAACAAGACGACTTGTGGTTGTCCGCGATAGTGTTTCACGAACTGGAGTTCGGCTTGCAATTGCTGCCGCCGGGCCAACGTCGCGACGGGTTGCGGTCGGTGCTGTCAGAGTTCATTTCGGCGTATGAGGACCGCATCTTGCCCTTGGAGAGGACAGAGGCAGAGCAGGCTGCCCAATTCCGGGCGCAGGCGCATCGCTCCGGGCGCGTACTGGACTTGGGGGATGCGTTGATCGCCGGGACAGCCAAAGTTCATAGTCTATCTGTTGCGACGCGGAACGTCGAGGACTTCGCAGACCTAGACGTGGGCGTCACCAACCCTTGGGAAGACGACTTAACCCCCCTCAACCAATCCACCGTCGAATTGAGTGAAGATAGTGCCGACCCACTGGACAAGGAGACTGGAAATAATGCGGGTGGCGGATAAACTAGACCAAGTGAGCCTTTCACACGGCCACCAGCTCTGGGTAGTCCGACCCCTCGACAAGTTCGCCCACGCCCACGGTATTGCCCATGCGTTCGTTCCAATTGTCGCCTAAGCGACAGGTGTGGCCGGGCATGATTTTCCCTGAACGACTTTCGCGCTGGGCTTGGAGAATATCGTCGATGCGTTCTTTGAGCGCGCTGATCTGCTCGTCGAATAAAACGCGCGGGCCGGACAGATAGCCCTCGGTTTTGTAGTGTTCGATCTGCTCGTCGAATTCTCCTGTGCGAGGGACTAGTTGTTTCTGGCGACTGGTGACCGCTTAGGTCGCCAGCGGTGCTCCGCGGGGTATGCTAATGGCGATCGGCGACTTTGCGTACTGGGAGCGGTAGGCAGTGAAATCGGCGTTGCGGTATTCGCCTAGGTGAATGAATCCCGAAATGCGGTCTTCCGCAGCGCGGCCCGCAAATAGGAAGGGGATGGTATCGCCCGGGCGACTCACTTCGCTGCGCAGCTTTACCTGATCGCCCTCAATGACGCCGGCGATTTGCTGCTGGGAGAAATCGCTTATATGGGTGCCGCCGATCCAATGCCCCTCCTGTTCGAGGAATAGCTGGTGCTGGCTGCTGCTGCTCGAATAGTTGATGGTGAGGTCCCAGGCACCGCTGACATCGGTTGCCGGAGGGGCTAGCTCGGTTGGTTGAGGACTGCGTTGCGCGGATAAAATGCGGTGGATCCGCTCGGCCACCACTTCGTCGTTGCCCGGCTGCATCTGATTGGGAGTGATGCCGATGGAGGTGCGGCCGTTGGCACCGCCGCTGGCCACGGCGATGCGGGGTTTGTTGCAGGCGAAATCCTCGGCGACCGATGCGCCGCTAATGTGCAAGACCGCTGGATCCCAACTAATGGTGAGGACCGGGGCGCGGTTGGATAGACCGGTGGGGTCTGCTACCTCGGTCAATACGCTGTCAATGCTGCGTACCCGCTGGGCTATATGGTCGAGATAGGACAGCCAAGTCTGCCATTCGGCGGCGTGGTCGCGGCGCACCCAAGCTTCCACCGCGGCCAGCATCCCCATGATCTCTTCCTTGCCGATTTTATCGTCGCGGCCCGGCCCGTGGTGCGGCGAGCTGAATTGCCAAGCCGACTGCAGCAAGGCTTTGTCGCCCAGCACTAAGCCGGCGCACTGAGGCCCGCACAGGGCTTTGCCACCGCTGTAGGCCACGACAGTGGCACCCCTTTGCAAGTGGACATTGGGAATGGTGAGGTTTTCGGCCGCGGCATCGGCGAGGATGGGAATTTTGTGGGGGTGGGCCACGTCAGCAATGACCTCTAGAGAAAGCGGTTGGTCGGTCGCGGCACCGGCCCCCGTGGTTAGGTAGATCATGGCGGTGCGGGGATTGATGGCCCGCTCGAGTTCGCCCCGGGTCTCGACCATGACAATTTCGACGCCGATGCTGCGCACGGCGTGGTCGTAGGCATTGCGTGCGTACCGGGGAATGATGACTTGGGTTTTGGCTAGGCCGGTCAAATCCGGGATGCGGATCAGTTTTTCGGGGTTGCCGCCGGTGACGCAAGCCGCCGTGATGTGCTTGAGGCCAGCGGCGCAGCCCGCCGGAATCAGGCCCCACTCGGCCCCAGTGATTTCAGCCAGCCTTTGGCCGACGGCTTCGGCCAGTTCGTCGTATTGGACGAAGTAGCCCGAGGCCGCTTCCATGGCTGCTACAACTTCGGGGAGTTCGACCGAGCCGCCGATGATGGTAAATGTGCCGCGGCAGTTGATGATGGGTTCGACGCCGATGGCTTGGTATATGTTTTGGTCGCTGGTGTCCAATGTCATGCGGGCCTCCCTTTTGGATTGTGTATGAACGAACTTGCAAAGGTCAGGTCAGTCCCCATACGCGGGCGGCCGTACCGCCTAGCATTTGGTCTTTTTCGCGCTGGCTGAGAAAGTCAAAACCCTCCTGCACTAGGCGCAACTCTTCGGCTAGGGTCGGCCAGTTGTGCTTGGTGCGGTGGTGCCCTGAGTAGCCGGTGCCCCACAGCATGCGCTCGGCCCCAAAGGCGCGGTGCAGACGCTGGATGAAGGGATGCACGTCGGCATAGGGAAAAGCCTGCTTTGAGCGGCCGTGGACATCCGATATTTTCACCGCCACGTTGTCGAAGCCGGCCAACTCGACGATGGGCTGAAAAGCCTCGGCTGGCTCGTCGAGATTGGGATAGCCCATGTGGTCCAATAGTAGGGGCATCTGCGGATGGCGGCGGGCGATTGCAGCTACTTGACCGGCGCAAGCGGCGTTGAGATGGAACTGGATGACAGCACCCATTGCGTCGAGGACTTCCCATAGGGGGCGGTTTGGAGGCGTGGTCAGGACTTGCTCGTCCGGGTAGTACATGGGATGGAAGCGGAAACCGACCAGACCGCGTTCCTCCATCCAGTAGCGCGCCTGCACAGCGTTGTCTGGGTTTTGCGGGTCGAGCATACCGTGGCCGATAAAGCGGTCGGGAAAACGGGCCTGCGAATCGGCGATATAGCCATTGTCCCAAGTGGACCAGCTAGTCTGCACCAAGACGCTGCGGTCAACGCCGTTTTGGTCCATGTCCTCGATCAGTTCGTCGGCCGTGGCGGGTTCGTCCGGCTTGGAGGTCCAATTGGGGGCGGTGGGTCCGATGGGGTATTTTGCGGACATTTCCCATATATGTACGTGGGTATCGACAATCATGGACGATTCCTTTCAGGTTGGTCGAAGTTCGTGCGGGCCTAGTCGGGAGCGAAACCTATGCTACTTATGTGTACGTCCTCGCTACATGCGTTTCTCATAGAAGGAGTCGTCAAGCCACTGGAAACGACGCGGGTCTAGTGGTCATAGTTCGGAGTCATTCGCCGAGGTGTTCGCGTACCCATTCGCTCAACGGCGCATCTTCCTAGTGCCCAACCATATCGACAAAGTAGCGATGTATGCTCAAGTCGCTGGTCAGTTCAGGATGGAACGAGGCGACGAGCACTTGGCCTTGGCGCGCCACGACCACATCGTCGCCGCAGGTCGCCAGCGCCGCGACCCCGTCGCCCAACCGCGCGATGCGAGGTGCGCGGATAAAGATCATCGGCAGTGATCGCGGTTGCCCATCTGCCGCCCAAACGCCCGTCCCCTCAAAGCTATCGACTTGGCGGCCATAGCTGTTGCGCTCGACGTCAATGTCGATCAGGCCGAGGGACTTCTGCGGCGGGTTGGAAACGCCTTTGGCCAACAGGATCATTCCGGCGCAGGTGCCAAAAATGGGATTGCCGGCCGCGGCGAAGTCCATAAGCGGTGCCCAGAAGTCCCAAGAGTCCATTAGCTTAATTAGCGTCGTGCTCTCGCCGCCGGGAAAAATCAAGCCGTCAACCGCGGACAATTGCGCCGGCTTTTTAATCACGCGGGATTCGACCGCCAAGGCGTCGAGCATCTTGCCGTGGGCCGCGTAGGCGCCCTGCAAGCCCAAAATTCCAATCATCGCTTATACCATAGGATTGCCCCGTCCCTGACAAAGCAGAGACGGGGCACTTTCCGGCTGCATCTGTGCGGCGTCCTACCAGCCACGGGTTTGTAGTTTGTCCTTCTCTTCGAGGGTGTCGATGTTGATGCCGACCATGGCCTCGCCGAGGTTTTCGGAGACGCGGATCAGGACCGCTGGGTCGTCGTAGTGGGTGGTGGCCTCGACGATGGCTTTGGCGCGGTTGGCCGGGTCGCCGGACTTAAAGATCCCAGAGCCGACGAAAATGGCCTCGGCCCCGAGCTGCATCATCAGCGAGGCATCGGCTGGTGTGGCGACGCCCCCTGCGGCAAAATTGGGCACCGGCAGCTTGCCGTGCTCGGCGACCCAGCAGACCAGTTCGTAAGGTGCGCCCAGTTCTTTGGCCGCTGTCATTAGCTGCTCGGGACGCAGGACCGTCAGCCGGCGGATCTCGTCGGTGACCGAGCGCATATGCCGCACGGCCTCGACGATGTTGCCCGAGCCGGCCTCGCCCTTGGTGCGGATCATGGCCGCGCCCTCGCCAATCCGCCGCAGGGCCTCGCCGAGGTTGCGGCAGCCGCAGACGAAGGGCACCTCAAAGGCGAACTTATCGACGTGATAATGCTCGTCGGCCGGGGTCAGGACCTCGCTTTCGTCTATGTAGTCGAGCCCGAGGGCTTGAAGCATCTGCGCTTCGGCAAAGTGCCCGATGCGGCATTTGGCCATGACCGGAATGGAGGTGACCTCCATGATCTGGCGCAGCTTTTCGATGCTCGACATGCGCGACACCCCGCCTTTAGCGCGGATGTCGGCGGGCACTCTTTCCAGTGCCATGACCGAGGCTGCCCCAGCGTCCTCGGCGATCTTGGCTTGGTCGGCGGTGACGACGTCCATGATGACCCCACCCTTGAGCATTTCGGCGAGGCCGGTCTTGAGGCGCAGGGTGCCAGTCTGGCCGTTTTGTATCTCGCTCATAGCGCAATCTCCTTTAGAGCAGTTCCTTAAAAACATATTCCAAAACAGCCCCCCACGCAATTTTCGCCTAGGGCAAAATCAGGTTCCGCGCAGGCTCTGCCAATAGGTGCGGCAAAGGTCGCGGGCGAAGAGGAAGAGGGCCGTTGAGGTTGCAACACTAGCAAGGACCGCACCGATGACAAGGACGGCAAGCGGTGACCAAAGAAGCAGGGGGCGGGCCAGCAGGAGAACGGCGAAGACGAAGGCGACCACCAAAATGGGGCGGCTGAGCGCGGCGAGATAGGTTGCAAAAGGCAGGTCAATCAAGCGGTTGACGAGGCACTGCGAAAGCAGCAAAAACAGCAAGGCCGCTACGGCGATGACGCTGGCCACGCCTTCGACGCCGTGCGGCAGGCCATAGAAGTACAGTGCCGGGATCAGCACCCCCACGCTAAAGAGCGACCAATAGAAAGACCAATTGGCCTTGCCTTTGGCCATAAAAATCGAGCCGACCAAGGAGCCGGCTACTTTCAAAAGCGTGGCCGCGGCCAACAGGCGAAGCACCATCCACCTCGGCTCGGTGTTGACCAAGGCGGCAATCTCCGGCGCAAAGACGAATATCCCCGCCAGAGCCGGACCTAGCGCTAGCACGAAGCCCTGTACCGAGGACAAATAGCCACGACGCAGGAGCGAGTCGTCGTCCGCAATCGTCGAAAAGGTCGGAAAGGAGATGCGCTGGATGGTCGTAGCCAGCCGGGTCAAAGGCTGCAAGGTCAATCGTTCGGCCAAACTGTAATAGGCTTGGGCAGTGGCCCCCAGCGGTACGAAGATAAAGAGATAAGCGATCTTGGTATTGAGAAAGGCCACCGCACGCGAACCCGTAAGATTCAAGGCAAAGCCAAGAATCTGGCGCAGTGCTTGGGGCCGGAAGCGCAGGCGCGGAAGCCAGCGGGCCGAAAATGCGAGGCTGCTAAAAAGACCTAGCTCGCGCACGACTGATCCGACGACCGGGACTAGGACGCCTAATCCGGGTCGCCACAAAAGCAGGAGTGTCACCGCAAAGGCAAAGGTCAGGACCGAAACGAGCTCGGAAAGGGCCACGGCGCGGAAGTCGAGGGTGCGCTGTAGTCTGGCCCGCAACAGGCCCGCCAATGAGGCGCAGGGGATCGCCAGACAGAACGTGCGCAGGACGCGGCCGAAGGTGTGCGGGTCTTCGCCTCCCAAAAAAGAGGCCAGCCAAGAAGACGCGGCCACGACCGCGGCGGTGATCAGCAGTGCCCAACTCAAACAAGTCCAAAAGGCCGTGTCGAAGTGTTCCTCGCCCGCGTCCGGTAGCTGGACCAAGGCTGCGCCCAGACCTAAGTCGCCGACCAGCGATAAGAGCATTATCAGCGCCAGTACCCACTCAAAACGGCCCAAATCGCCGAGCGGCAAGAGCTTGTAGAGCACCAGCATGACGCCGAGCTGGATGAGGGAGGCACTGCCGTTCCAGAGGAAGCCACGCAAGGCGCGCGTGGCGAGGGAGAGCGAGGTGCTCACAGGCTAGGTGGCTTCACGACGCTTCGACATGCGCTTTGGCGATGCGGCCCTTTTTGCCGAAGACATTGACCGCCCGCACTTCGATCCGGTTTTCGCCCGCGGCGAGCGTCCACTCAAAGCGGGCTGCGCGCTCCTCGCGCCATGGGCCGCCATCTTGGCGCACCAAGAAGTGCGAGAAGTTAGGCGCGGTGTGCTCTAGATCGACTTGCAGAGTACGCGCCTTTTCCGCCACTTGGAGGTAGAGCCGCGTCTGGTTGACCGACCAGTAGAAATCCCCGGGGCGGGAGGTCTGCAAGGAGTATTCGGCGTAGCGGGGATCGACATCGTCCGACCACCACAGATAGCCATCCCAGTGGTACTGCCCGGCCCCGTGGCGCAGCTCGGCCGGCTCGGCGAAAATCAGATGCGTGTTGCGCAGCGGAATGCCGAAGCGGCAGAAGACGTCGATATAGCTGGTCATCTGTTCGATGGTCTTTTGCGGCAGCTTGTTGGCCATGATCGTTTCGCGCCGCTCGTCCGCAGCGGCCTCGTGCAGTTCCAAGGCGTTGAGGGGTACGCCGTCGATTTCGTAGGTGGCGTCGAATTCGCGGGTCGGCCCGGCGTCTTCGAGGATCCACTTTTGCAACTCTTCGCACCAGACCTCGGCCAAGCAATGGTGATCGACGACGATTGAGCGGGCCACCCACCCTAGGGCCGAGGCGCAGCCGGCGAAAACCGCCCCGTAGTGGGTACACATGCCGAAGCCCCAGTCGCCCTTGGTGGTGTCGAGGACTTCGAGCGGATTCCAAGAGGGGCAGTGGGGATATTTGTCGGATTGCCAGCCCAGCCACTGGCTATGGACCCAGTCGCGCAAGAGGGCTAGCTGTTCGAGTTCGGTTTTGCCCGCGGCGATGACCTCGTCGAGGCGGTACTGTTTGCACAGCCGCTCTTGGTGCGGGTGCAATCCCATATAGGCGAAGGGGTACGAGCTGTAAACGAGTTGGGGTTGATCGAATTCTGCCCGCTTGAAGGGCACCAGGCTTGGGGCGTCCTCCTCAATGTCGGCTTCGAGGGTGACGGCCTGAAGCATCGGGGTCTTGTTGGCCGAATCGGTTTCAAGGATAGCGCGCCACTGTACAAAGCGCCCGGGCCACTGCAAGGCAGTGCATCGTTCCCAAGCTGTCCAAGTGCGCGGGTCAAAGGAAGGCGTCGAACCCGTGCGTAGCTCAAAGTGTATCTGGGTACCCTGCGGCAAGCGAGTCCGCGCTTTGAGGTGCAGGCGGCGAATTCCCAGCCGCGGGGCGATGCGGCCGCGGCCGTCTTCGTCGGCTAGGTCGATGACCGGCGAGCAGAGCGTCCCTTGAGGGGGATGCCCCTTGAGGCGCAGCCGCACCAGGTACTCGCCGTCCATGGCGCGGGCTTCGCCCAAAGTGCCTTGGTGCCAAGTTTTGCCGCCGTCAAAGCTGCGGCTCGAATGGCTTGGGGGCGCGTCGGCCAGACCGCCCGGGAAGGGGTCGATGTGCAACGCGCCGCTGTGCGAGAAGACGAATTCATTGGTTCCGTTTTTGAGGTATTTGGCGGCGATTTTCTTGCGGTCCCAACCGCCGGTGAGCATGCGCTGGCGGTCTTGGCGGTGGGTTAGGACGTGGCCGTTGACTTGGAGCCGCATGGGTTTGTCGGCGGTGGTTTGGTCGGCGTTGACGTAGAAGAGCAACTCGGCCCCCTTGAGCTTGGCCGAGGGGATCTCGAACTCGACCTTTGCACAAGAGGCCGGGGTAAGTTCTTCGCAGATATCGCCGTCAACGCCCATTTCGTTGGTGAGCAGATAGGTGGGGGAGAGGCGGGCGGCCGGGGTGGTTTGGGCGTCGATGAAGCGGTCGCGGCGGTAGTCGCGGAAGTCGGCGGTAGTGATCCGTTTCACGGTAAGCTCCTGAGTGGGGGTCAATGCGGGGAATGTATGAGGTGATATAGGCGGGGGCAAACTTGGGGTGTGCTGTGCGAATTCTTGACAGTGCCTTGCCCTTGTACGAGCTTTCCGGCCGCGCTAGAGCCGACTGGGTCTAGCGATGTGGACGCAAACCGAACGCATAGGAGCCTGAACCTAATGAAAACCCCGGTTCTTCATTCCGCCCGTTTCGCGCTAATCGGCCTCGTTTTCTTGCCGCTGGCGGTCGTCCATGCGTCGTCATCGCCAGCTTCGCCACACCATATCGCCACTCTTAAAGGGCATGCGAATTGGATCCTCTCGATGGCGTTTTCGCCCGACGGAGCCACGCTCGCTTCGGTTTCATCGGACGGCCCGGTCAAGCTGTGGGACGTAAAGACGAGAAGGAATATTGCCACCCTCTCCGAGGGTGGGGCTTTGAACTTTTTCGTCTCGGTGGCGTTCTCACCCGATGGCGCGACCCTCGCTTACGGGTCGAACAGGGGGGTTGAGCTATGGGACGTTGCGACCAGCAAAAATACCGCCACCCTTAGAGGAAATGGAGCTGTGGCGTTTTCGCCCGATGGTACGATGCTTGCTTCTATGGATTCCTTTGCCGGGCTCAAGCTGTGGGACGTTGCGACGGGGACCAACACGGCTATCCTCGCAGGACATACGGGTGGGGTCCAATCGGTGGCGTTTTCGTCCGACGGGGCAATGCTCGCTTCCGGGGCACAGGACAACACGGTCAAGCTGTGGGATGTAGAGACCGGAAGGAATATCGCCACCCTTGAGGGGCATCTAAATCATGTCTGGTCCGTGGCGTTTTCGTCCGACGGGGCAATGCTTGCTTCCGGGTCATCTGATGGTACGGCCAGACTGTGGGACGTTGCGACGAGACAAACTATCGCAATCCTTGGTCCTGAGGATGGTTTTTGGCCTGTGGCGTTTTTGCCCGATGGTGCGGTGCTCGCTTCCGGAAGTAACAGCGTCAAACTTTGGAACGTTTTAACCAAAGAAAATATCGCCACCTTCAAGCATGAGCCTTTTGTCAATTCTGTGGTGTTTTCGCCCGATGGTGCGGTGCTCGCTTCCGGGTCATTTGATGGCACGATCAAGCTATGGGACACATCTGAGTGGGTGCCGCCCCGTCCTCAGAGGCTGGTGAAAATAGGCGATGGTCAACGGGGACCGGCCGGTACGCAACTGGCCGCGCCGTTTGTGGTTTCGGCGTTGGATGAGGATGGCAAGGCCTTTGTCGGGGCGGTCGTTACCTTTTCTGTCACCGCCGGTGGGGGGACGCTGTCGGCGGCCACCGCCACCACTGATGCCAACGGCCGCGCCGCTACCACGCTGACGCTGGGCCCTGATCCGGGTCCGAACGCGGTTACGACCACCGTTGCTGGGCTTGAACCCGTGACCTTCACTGCTACCGCCACCGGACAAATTCCCCATAGTCTGACGAAGGTCTCCGGCGATGGACAAGGAGGCCTAGCCGGCGAGCCATTGGCCAAGCCATTCATCGTTTCCGTGTTGGATCAAAACGGCGAGGCCTTTGCCGGGGCGGTCGTCAGCTTTTCGGTCACTACCGGCGGGGGGACGCTGTCGGCGGCCACCGCCACCACTGATGCCAATGGTCGAGCTAAAAGTACGCTGCGGCTAGGCCCCGATCCGGGTCCGAACGCGGTTACGACCACCGTTGCTGGGCTGGGGACGGTGCCCTTTACCGCTACCGCCACCGGGCAGACTCCCCACAGCCTGACGAAGGTCTCCGGCGATGGACAAGAAGGGCTGGCCGGCGCACAACTGGACGAGCCATTTGTCGTTTTAGTGTTGGATGAAGACGACGAGGCGATTGCCGGGGCAGTCGTCAGCTTTTCGGTCACCGGCGGCGGGGGGACGCTGTCGGCCGCCACTGCCGCCACCAATGCCAACGGTCGAGCTAGAAACACGCTGCGGCTAGGCCCCAATCCGGGGTCGAACACGGTTGAGGCTACCATCGGGGGTCTTGAGCCGGTAATTTTTACCGCTGTCGGGCAAGAGTCGAACTTCGCTGGCTTCGACGATTTTTTTGGGAGTGGCAAGCGGGTAGCCCTGCCCGACCGCACCCAATTGCTGCAAAACGCGCCCAATCCGTTCAACAGCCAGACCGTCCTTGCGTACTTCCTGCTGGAACCGGGTCGGGTGCGTCTGGAAGTGTTCGCCCTGAGCGGGCAACGAGTAGCCCTTATCCACCAAGGGCCGCAGCGGGCGGGCTACCACCGGCTCCATTGGGACGGTCGGGACGCCGCAGGACACCCTGTAGCCAGCGGCGCGTACCTGTATCGACTGGCGACCGACGAGGCGGTCTTGACGCAGAAGCTCACACTGATTCGGTAGCTTGACAGTTTCTACGGGGTGCCGCACCCAAATTCAGCCGAGAAGACCCTCGACGCATTCGCGTACGGCAATGGCCGCTGGGAGCGGCTCGTCCCAAACGACGCCCTCAAGCTCACTGCCGAGCCAAGCCGCGATATAATCACCGCTGCGCGCCAAGCATTGACCCGACAATGGTGGAATGAAAAACGGCTCGACTACGAATTATACATTTCCGAGTTCGTTATCTCAGAGGCAGTAGCCGGAGATTCGGAAATGGCCGCTCAGCGTCTTCAAGCGATTGCTGATATAGCAGAAGTCGAGCTGACTGAAACGGCTGCTGAATTTGCTGAGATTTTGGTTGCAGAAGGCCCGCTTCCTCGGAAGGCTGCTCTCGACGCCTTGCATATTGCTGTGGCCGTGAGCGGCGGCATTGAATACCTGTTGACTTGGAATTTTGCACATCTGGCCAACGCTACGATACGAAACCAAATCGAGCGAAAGTGTCGTTCAAAGGGGTATGAACCACCCATCATCTGCACCCCAGAGGAACTATTAGGAGAGTAAAACGATGAACCACGACGATATCATTAAGGAAGTCCGCGCTACTCGCGAACAATTGGCGGCACGACACGACTATAACGTGCGTGCCTTGTTTATGGCAGCAAAAGAGCGCCAGCAAGAAAGCGAGCGGAGAGTCGTTAAATTGGTGCCCAAGCCGTTAGAAGCCGTTTTACCCTCCCCTTAGCTGGCGACGACCCAATTCCTTAGCCCTCCTTTAGAAACGCAAGCAAAACAAGGTGCGCCGCACCCAAATTCAGCCAAGAAAAGCCTCGACGTATTGGCGTGCGGCAATGGCCGCTGGGAGCGGCTCGTCCCAAACGACGCCCTCAAGCTCGACGACGAGGGGGCCGTCGTAACCGCTATCCGCTAACAGTTTGAACAACTCGGCAAAGGGCAATTCGCCTTCCCCGAAGGGCACGGGCTTTTCGCCCTGCTGGTCGCGCAGGTGGACGAGGCCGATGCGACCGGCGAGGGCCTCGGCAAAGGGCATTATCGGCTCGCCGACCGACAGCAGGTGGCCAGTGTCTAAGAGTACGCGCGCCCGCTCGGGCAGTTCGGGCAGCACCGCTTGGTAGTCGGCTAGTCCTTGGAGGCAGTTGCCTTTGTGGTTGCCCAAGTTGAGGGCGATATCCGGGATGTTTTCGAGGAGGGTGTTGACGCCTTCGACGAGGTCGGCGAGGGCCTCGTCCGTGCGGGTGCCGCCCTTCGCGTTTAGGGTTTTGACGCCAAGGGCGCGGCCCAAGTGGATATCCCATTCGAGCTGGCGCAGGTTGTAGGCGAGGTTGCGCTCGTCCGAGTCGGCCTTGCGGCCAGTGAGATTGCGGATGTTGAAGCCGGTAAGTTGCAGGCCGGCGTCCGCAATGGCGGTGCGGACCAGCGGCACGGACCAGTCGCGGTGGACGGGGGTGCTCTCGGTGTAAGCGCGGAAGAGTTCGAGGCGGGAGAAACCGGCCGCCTTGGCAAGGTCAAGCACCTCGGGCAAGAGAAGGTCCGGGCAGAGGGTCGGGCTGAAGACGAGATGCATCAGCTAATCCCCTCCCAATGCACCCATTGGTCGTCGCAGGTCTCGAAGCGGATATCGTTGGCGTCTTTGCGCGCAAAGCGGCCGATGAGGGCCATGCGGATATTGCGATTGACATTCTTGGAGCCCGTGTGAAAGAGCTGGCCGTGCCAGAAGATGGCGTCGCCGGCTTTGCCGACGAATTCGCACCCTTGGGGGAAGGTCCCTTCGGGAAATACATCGCTGGAAACGCCGCCCTGTACCGACAGCAGCGAGTGCGTCTGGAAGTAGTCGTAGGCCACGTTGTGGCTGCCGGGCCAATAGGTGAAGCAGCCGCCCTGTGAGTCGATATCCTCGACGTAGATCGTGACGTTGATGGTCATGTAGCCGACCGTACCTTCGGGTACGCCGTTGGTAGGGGTGTAGTAGCCGTCGAGATGGCCGCGCTCGGGCAGGGCCCAAGCCTTGTCTTTGGATGGGTAAACCAAGGCCGGCCCGGCGTTGTTGGGATTGAGCTGGCCTTGGCCGACCATTTCCTCCATCATCGCGAAGATCGGCGACTCGTGAACTGCGGCGCGGATGGCCGGGTGATGGGCGGGCACCGGGGTGCGCGGGCCCGCTTCGACCCAAGTTGCCGGATCGTCGCGGTCGGCCTCAATGCCGGTCCAAAGGGCGTCCTGAGCGGCTCGAGTTTGCGCGGATGTGAGGGCACCGCGGACGATGAGACAGCCATTTTCCTTAAAGGAACACCTGTCTGCGGAAGTGAGATGCGGCATGTTAGTACCTTTCCAATTCGGTTGCAAAAGCAAATTATAGAGAACGACCGCTTGGTCTAAGGCGCGGCTGTAGCCAAGACGGCGTCGGCGGTGGCGGGTCGGGACTACCCGCCCCCCCTAGCAAAGTGGGCATGAACGGTATAGTATCCCGTGTCAAACCGCCCTTCTACTTTGACGTAGTAGGTGCCCACACTCACGGTGCGTTGGATGAGGAAATTGTCGCCGCTTCCACTATTCCTATCGCTTTCCAAGCGGGAACCGGCACTGTTTTCCAGCGTACCATAGGTATCGAGGCTGCCGGTGGTATAGACCGTCAACACCCCGGCTTCACTGACCTGCACCTCGAAGTAATCGACATCATCGCGGGTTGCTATCCGCCCGGTGCGGGAGCCGCCCAAAGACAGGCTCGTCGCACCCGACCGGGTATCGCTGTGGTCATTGACCGTGCCGCCGCTACTGCTGCTCGACCGGTGGTCATCGGCGGCAAAGCTTGCATGAACGGTATAGTCTCCCGTGTCAAACCACCCTTCTACTTTGACGTAGTAGGTGCCCGCACTCACGGTGCGTTGGATGAGGAAATTGTCGCCGCTTCCACTATTCCTATCGCTTTCCAAGCGGGAACCGGCACTGTCTTCCAGCGTACCCTTGGTATCGAGGCTGCCGGTGGTATAGACCGTCAACACCCCGGCTTCACTGATCTGCACCTCGAAGTAATCGACATCATCGCCATCGCCGGTTGCTATAACCCCGGGGCGGGAGCCGCCCAAAGACAGGCTGGTTGCACCCGACCGGGTATCGCTGTGGTCATCGGCCTCAAAGCTTGCATGAACGGTATAGTCTCCCGTGTCAAACCACCCTTCTACTTTGACGTAGTAGGTGCCCGCACTCACGGTGCGTTGGATGAGGAAATTGTCGCCGCTTCCACTATTCCTATCGCTTTCCAAGCGGGAACCGGCACTGTCTTCCAGCGTACCCTTGGTATCGAGGCTGCCGGTGGTATAGACCGTCAACACCCCGGCTTCACTGACCTGCACCTCGAAGTAATCGACATCATCGCCATCGCCGGTTGCTATAACCCCGGGGCGGGAGCCGCCCAAAGACAGGCTGGTTGCACCCGACCGGGTATCGCTGTGGTCATCGGCCGTGCCGCCGCCGCTGCTGCTCGGCTGAGTATCGCTGTGGTCATCGGCCTCAAAGCTCACATGAATGGTATAGTCGCCCCTGTTAGAGCCGACCCCTTCTACTTTGACGTAATAGGTGCCCGCACTCACGGTGCGTTCAATGCGAAAATTATCGCCGCTTCCCTCATCGTCATCGGTTGCCAACGAGGAACCGGAACTGTTTTCCAGCGCACCCTTGGTATTGAGGTTGCCGGTGGTATAGACCGTCAACGCCCCGGCTTCACGTACCTGCACCTTGAAGTAATCGACATCATCGCCGGTTGCTATAACCCCGGGGCGGGAGCTAGACAGGCGGGTTGCGCCCGACCGGGTATCGCTGTGGTCAACCGCCTCAAAGCGCGCATGAACGGTATAGTCGCCCGTGTCACGCCACCATCCTTCTACTTTGACGTAGTAGGTGCCCGGGGTCACTAAGTGTTCGATGCCGAACATTCTGCCGCTGAACACCTCTCTTTGCAAGATGGCACCAGAACTGTCTTCCAGCGTATGCTCGGTATGGATGCCGGTGGTATAGACCGTCAACGCCCCAAATTCACGTACCTGCACCTCGAAGTAATCGACATCATCGCCGGTTGCTATCCACCCGTCGCGGGAGCTACCCAAAGACAGGCGGGTTGCGCCCGACCGGGTATCGCTGTGGTCAACCGCCTCAAAGCTCACATGAATGGTATAGTCGCCCCTGTTAGAGCCGACCCCTTCTACTTTGACGAAGTAGATGCCCGGGGTCACGTAGCGGCGTTCGATGCGGAAATTCGTGCCACTTCCCCCATCGTCATCGGTTGCCAGCGAGTCGCCTTCACTGTTTTCCAGCGTACCCTTGGTATTGAGGCTGCCAGTGGTATAGACCGTCAACTCCCCCGCCCCGGCTTCACTGACTTGCACCTTGAAGTAATTGACAGCATCGCCGGTTGCTATCCGCCCGGCGTGGGAGCTACCCAAAGACAGGCGGGTTGCACCGTCTCCACTGCCGGACCCGGAAGTATCCAAGGCGAAGCCAAATGGTCTAATCAAGCCGGTGGTGACAAGGGGTTCGACTCGGCTGCCATCGAGATTGGCCCGCTGAATTTTTACCCCGCTGCGTCCTCCTGGTGCTCCTAGGAGATGGTAACCTTGGTCCGTCCAGTACATCTTGCCCCCACCCACATCTAAAGCGAGGCCGGTTGGCGTCTCCAAGCCGGTAGTGACGAGGTCTTCGACTTGGCGACCGTCGAGATTGGCCCGCCGAATCTTGTCCGTACCATAGTCCGTCCAGTACATCTTGCCCCCACCCACATCTAAAGCGAGGCTATGTGGCAACTCCACGCCAGTGACGAGGGTTTCGACTCGGCTACCGTCAAGATTGGCCCGCGAAATCTTCGTCGTGTCTCCTCTGTCCGTCCAGTACATCTTGCCCCCACCCACATCTAAGGCAATGCCGACGG
The DNA here is from genome assembly GCA_958295495.1 of uncultured Latescibacterota bacterium. Taxonomy (GTDB): domain Bacteria; phylum Latescibacterota; class UBA2968; order UBA8231; family UBA8231. Next base: position 1,188,045 of record OY282352.1, on the reverse strand, counting down.
GTCGCGTCACGCTTCTGGTGAGGATTTCGACTTGGCTGCCGTCGAGATTGGCCCGCGAAATCGTATCCCAACATTCATCCGTCCAGTACATCTTGCCCCCACCCACATCTAAGGCAATGCCGACTGGACACATAGAGTTATCTTCAACAGACGAGCGAAAGCCGAAGCCGAAAGTAAGAAGCGAGCCGAAGCTATCGGGGTGGTCCCAAGTAACAGGCGAGCGAAAGTTCTGATCAACGCCGATGACGAGGGTTTCGACTTGGCGACCGTCGAGGTTGGCCCGCTGAATCTTAGCCGCGTTTCCGTCCGCCCAGTACATTTTGCCCCCATCCACATCTAAGGCGAGGCTATGTGGCCGCGCCAAGCCGCTGAAATACAAGCCGGTGGAGACGAGGTCTTCGACTTGGCTGCCATCGAGATTGGCCCGCCGAATCGTCTGCGTGCCCCAGTCCGTCCAGTATATCTTAGGCACGTCGCCACTGACGGTGGGCTTCTGGCCGATCCCCGCCGGCAACACCGGATCGGAGGGATTGGTGCTGTACGTCCCAATCAGATAGGCATCGACAAAGTCGACCTGACCATCGCGGTTGACATCGCCGAGAGCAAGGTTGGCGATGGAAGCCGCGAAGCTGGAAGAATCAACGCAGTACAGGGCCACCAACAGCGCATCCACCCCATCGACGCGACCGTGGCCATCGACATCCCCCAACAGACCGCTCCCCGCCACCCGCTTAGCACCAGCCGGCGCGGCAACCTCCACCTCCACCGGAGCCATGCCCCCTTCGACCGCAAAGGCCGGATCCACATGCGCGGCCAACCCCGTACCCCACACGGTCAACCCATAGACCGGCGTGTCCTTTCCCAAAGGCCGTTCACCCATCGGCCTGCCCGAACCGCCCGGAACCGCAACGCCGGCCTGCCCGTCGATCAACATCATCTTCCGGGTCAACGTCGCGCCGCCCCCGCTCAGCCGGTAGATATAGAGACCCGCACCCACGGCCTGCCCCTCCGCATTCGTCGCGTCCCATACCGCCGTGTGGAACCCGGCCGGCCGTTCCCCATCCACCAGCGTCGTTACGCGCTGCCCCAACACATTGAACACTTCCAGCCGCATGTGGGCAGCAACCGGCAGTTGGTAGGGAATAATCGTGGAGGAATTGAACGGATTGGGGTAGTTCTGCCCCAAGGCGAAGCCGTCAGGCAGCCTACGGCCGCCCAAGGCCGCTACGGGCAGGGCAAAAGCCCCGGCCACATCGGTCGTGGCGCGGGCGACCGGCCCCCTCCGTAAATCGGTCAAATCGAAGAGGGCCACCTGCGCCCCGGCCACCGGCTGCCCGTCCGACAGGCGCACATGGCCCGCGACCATCGACGGTTGGGCCGCGCCCGCTTGAACGAAGCCGAGCAACGCCATCAGCCATAGCACAATTTTCATGATCGCAACTTCCTCGCTGGTACTGGATAGTTTGCCATTTTCTCGTTCTTCCTCAAAGCGACAAAACCGAGCGTTCATGCGCGATAGTGGCTACAAGATACAGCCGCAAATCTAAGGAATAACAAGTAGATTTTGGGAGACGTGAGCTTCAGCCGCAAATTGTCCAAGTGCGCCCCAATCAGCGACACTGCGCCTTAAAACGGCGTCTAGACCCTCTCCCGGCGTCCAGTCGTGGTGCAACCCAAAGCCAGCAATAGCGGCAACGCGATCCACTGCCTCGGGATTCTTATTGCCGGCTATACGCCCAAGGCCCTAACCGCCGTAATACTGCTGCGGCAGCCACAGCGCGATCTGCGGGAACATCATCACCAAGACGATGGCCAAACACATCACCAAGACGAACGGGGTGATAGACCTGTAAATGTCCAGCAGACTGATTTCCGGCGGCACCATGGCCCGCATCAGGAACAGGTTGTAGCCGAAAGGCGGCGTCATGTAGGCAACTTGGCAGGTAATGGTATAGAGCACGCCGTACCAGATGGGATCAAACCCGAGCGCGACGATCAGCGGCACATACAGCGGCGCGACGATGACCAGCATCGCGGTGTCGTCCAAAAACATGCCCATGACCAAGTAGGACACCTGCATCATGATCAGCACGGCCCAAGGACTCAACAGCCAGCGTTCAATAAACAGCGATTCTATCGCCTTGACCGCGCCAAGCCCGTCGAACACCGCCCCGAAGCACAGAGCCGCCAAGATGATCCACATGAACATACAACTGATGCCCAAGGACTTGTTCAACGTGTCCTCAAGCACCGGCCGGGTCAGGCGGCGCTTGCCCAGCGCGACGAGGGTGGTGGCGGCAGCACCGACCGCGGAACTTTCGACCAAGCTGGTGACACCCATCAGGAACAGGCCGGTCATCGCAAAGAAAATCAGCAGCGGCAGGATCCCGGTGTGCAACAACTTGAGTTTTTCCGCCAGCGGGAGCTGCCGTTCCGCTGGCGGCAGAGATGGCCCGAGCTCGGGATTGAGCCGACAGCGGATGGCGATGTACAGGACGAACAGCCCCGCCAGCAACAGGCCGGAAAACACCCCAGCCAGCCACAATTGCCCGACCGGCTGCCTGGCGATCATGCCGTACAATACCAGCACCACGCTCGGCGGCACGAGAATGCCGAGGGAGCTGCCGGCCTGCACCACCCCGGTGATCATCACCTTGTCGTAGCCGCGCTTGAGCATCTCCGGCAAGGCGATGCTGGCGCCAATGGCCATGCCGGCCACGCTCAATCCGTTCATCGCCGAGATCACCATCATTAGGCCGATGGTGCCGATGGCGAGGCCGCCCCTAAGCGGTCCAAACCAAACGTGAAAGGCGCGGTACAGGTCGCTGGCAAGGCCGGATTCAGACAGCATGTAGCCCATGTAGATGAACAATGGCAGGGTCAGCAGCGGATACCAGTTGAACAGCTTGAACGCCGCGCTGAATGGCATTTCGACCCCGCCGACGCCCCACAACAGCAGCGCGAAGGCAGTGGCGACAAAGCCGATGACGCCGAATACGCGCTGGCCGGTGAGCAACATCACCAGCATCGACGAAAACATCAACAGCCCGATCAGTTCGTAGCTCACGGAAGCGGCCTTCCCCGCGCCGCGGCCAAGTCCCTGAAGAAGACGGCGACGCTCTGCAACAGCATCAGGGCGATGCCGCCGGTCATGGCGATCTTGATCGGGGCCATCGGCGGTGCCCAGACCGAGTAGTTCTTCTGGTTGTATGCAAGCGCGTACTGGGTGCTGGAGACGCCGCCGTAGAGCAGCACGACCAAGTAGGCGAGCAGGCCGACAGCGGTAATGCAATCCACCGTCGCCCTGGTCTTGGGCGACCAGCGGGCGTACAGCAAGTCCATCCTGACGTGCGAGTTGAGCTGGATTGAATAGCCGCCGCCGAGCAGGTAATAGGCGGCCATGGTCATCTGCGCCACTTCTACGGACCAGAGGAGGGGCGCGTCAAAGAGGGTTCTGGAGAGGGATGAGTACAATAGTACGCCCATCATGACGAACACCAGATACATCGCAAACCGACCGACGATGCCGTTCAGCCGGTCAATCAGGCGCACGTACCGAACGACGATCCGAGGCAAGGCGATTCTTCAGGCTAGCCGGGAACTCGCGCCCCAGGTCTGTGTCGTCTTGGCAGGCAAGGCGGTACTCAGGAATAGCGATAGGGCCGACCGGCCTTGGCCATCGTCGCGTTGTACTGCTTGAATATGTCGATGACCCGGGCCACCCTCGGGCTGGTCTGGGCGATCTCGTCCCAGAACTTGCGAGCTTCGTCTTCCACTTGCTTCCATTCTTCGTCGGGAATGGACGTGAGTTCGAGCTTTGTGCCCTTGGTCCGCAAGTGCGCCTCGCCGCCCCAGTACCAGTGCTGGCGGTAATAGTGCGAACTGTCCATGCAGACGCGGAACAGTTCCTGCAAGCGCTCGGGCAGCGCGTTCCACGAATCGCTGTTGGCAAAGAACGAGCCACACCACGCGCCGGAGATATTGTTGGTCAGGAAGTAGTTGGTTACGTCCGCCCAGCCGACGGTGTAATCCTCGGTGATGCCCGACCAAGCGATGCCGTCCAACTCGCCGGTCTGCACCGCGACCTCAATGTCCTCATAGGGCAGGGTAACTGGCACCACGCCGAAACGGGACAGGAACCTGCCAGCGGTCGGAAAGGTGGAAATGCGCTTGCCCTTGAGATCGTCTAGGCTGCGGATGGGATCAACCGTGTTGAAATGGCAGGGATCCCACGCACCCGCGCTCAGCCAAGTTACGCCGTCGATTTCATCGTAGGCTTCTTGCCAAATTTCCTTCAGGCCGTACTGGTTGAACAGCACCGGCACGTCGAGACTGTAGCGCGTGGCAAAGGGGAAGTACCCGCCAAACACCGAAATGTCGGCGGGCGAAGCCATGGAGTCGTCGTCGCTCTGTACCGCGTCAATCGTGCCCTTCTGCAACGCCCGGAACAGTTCGGGCGTCGGCACGAGTTGGTCCGCGGTGTACAGCTCGATGGTCATTTCGCCGTTGGCGATTTTGTTGAACGAATTGACCGCTGGCTTCACCACGTGCTCAGCCAATGGACCACCGGCATAGGTTTGCAAGCGCCACCGAATGGGGGCCTTCGTTTGCGCGATCACCGCTGGTGCGTTGACCGCAGTGGCCACGCCGGCCACGCCGGCTGTTTTCAGAAAATCGCGTTTGTTCATCGTGGGGTCATTTCGTCAAGACATTTCGCGGGTCGGGAACGCCTCAGAGGACGACGGCTTGGTCTAAGGCGCGGATGTAGCCAATAGTCCAAGCTAGCCCCGCGGCGTGGTCGCCAGCGATGGCCGGGAAGTGCTCGGGGTAAATCTGGCCCTTGTAGTGGATCTCTTTGAGGGCGCGGATGGTGCCGATCATATCGACTTCCCCCTTGCCGAAGGGCACTTCGAGGTAGCCTAAGTCCGCCAGCCGCCGCTCGATTTCCGGGGTATTCGGCCCTTCGGGCTTGGTGGCGATGTCGCGCACGTGGACCATAAAGACCTTGTCGCCGAAGTGGCGGATAGTGTCGGGCAGGCTGTCGCCGGCCATTTGCGACTTACCTTGGCAGAAGGTCAGGCCATGGGCCGACGAGTCGGTTGCGGCCATTAGATTCGCAAAGGACTCTCTGTTCCAGATCAGGCGGTCGGACACGTGAAACGTGTGCGTAGAGATCCGCACACCGGCATCTTCGCCGATTTGGCCGAGTACTTGGAAGATCGCCACCAAGCCCTGCCAGTGGGTCTGCCGCTGGTCTGGGTCGGTGGGGGCTGCGTCGGCACTGAGGTAGAAATGCACGAAAGGTATCTGCGCATGGCCCATGTTTTCGATCAGGCGACGCATGTACCCCACTTCGCGCGTGCGGGCCACGTCGTCAACGCAGGCGTCGAGGCTGAGGCGAGGCGGGGTCAGCCCGGCGAGTACAACTTCGGCGGCGGCGTATCGCTCGGCTAGTGTCTTAAGCGCGTCGGCCGCGGGTGCGTCGTCTGAAGAGATTTGGCCGGTGTTCAAGACGATGTGGGTAGCACCGGCGTCGCGACAATAGGCGATGTTGCGAGCGTGATCGGCCCCAAAGGGGGCGAAGATGCCAATGTCGAACATGAGTTCCTCCTCAGCGTACATCGTACATAAAAATGGTGCTCCCACGGAGACTCGAACTCCGGCTACAGGGTTGAAAACCCTGGGTCCTAACCGCTAGACGATGGGAGCACGTAGGGCAAAAAATATAGACCTGGCCCCGCATATTGGCAAGCTATCCCTAGGCGCAGGCGTCGAGTGCGGGCGTGAGGAGATTGTAGTCGGTGGCTTGCTCAAAGACGCGGGCGAGGCGCAGCAGCCGCGCCTCGTCGCGGGGGTGGCCAATGAGCTGCAAGCCGATGGGCAAGCCATCGCGCGTGAACCCGCAGGGCAGGGAGACGGCGCACAGGTCGAGGAGATTGACCGCGATGGTGTTGCGCAGGCAGAGGCCATTGATGGAGAAATAGACGTCGTCGCGGTCAACCGCGTCGAGTGCTGGGGCGGCAAAAGGGGTGGTTGGAGTGATGAGGAAATCGACGTTTTCGAGGGCCATGCGGGCTTTGCAACGCAGCTCGTCGCGCACTCTGAGCTGTTCGAGGAAGTCCGCAGCGAGGACATCGCGGCCGTCGAGTATGCGCGCCGAGACAATGGGGTCGAACTGATCGCAGTGCGCTTCGAGGTTGCGCCGGTGATAGAGATAGGCTTCGACGGCCGTGGTGCTAGGCCCGCTGCGCCATTCGGCTAGGTCGTTGAGCACCTCGAGCGCTATTTCATCGACATAGACGCCGAGGTCGGCGAAAACGCGCGCCGAGGCGCGCACCGCGGCTTCGACCTCCGCATCGACATCGTCCCAGAAAAACTCGCGCGGGAAGCAGAGCCGGAGGCCGGCGACCTCGCCTTCCAAGCGATCCACAAGCGAATCACCGGGCAAGTCGCAAAGGGCTGGGTCCGCCATGGCTTGGAACAACAGGGCGCAGTCTTGCGCCGTGCGGCACAAAGGCCCGATGCTGTCGAGGGTGGGGTCGAGGGGCAAGACGCCGGTGTTGGGGAGCAAGCCAAAGGTGGGCTTGAGGCCGGTAAGGCCGCAAAAGGACGCGGGAATCCGCACCGAGCCGCCGGTGTCCGAGCCGAGGGCGGCCGGTGCCAAGCCAGCCGCCACGGCCACGCCCGAACCAGAGGACGACCCGCCCGGCAGGCGGTGGATTTCGGGATCCCAAGGATTGACCGGGGTCCCGTAGTGATGGTTGACACCGGTGCCGCCAAAAGCGAATTCCACGAGATGCGTCTTGCCCAAGAGCACGACGCCGGCGGCAAAGAGGCGGCGGGCAACAGTCGCGTCGGCTGCGGCGATGTTGTCGCGCAGCAGGGTCGAGCCGCCGGTGGTGGGCAGCCCCGCAACATCCACGAGATCCTTAAAGGCGAGGGGCATGCCGTGCAGGGGACCGAGGTAGGTGCCGGCCGCGATTTGCGCTTCGGCAGCGCGGGCTTGGGCGCGCGCCCGCTCGGCCGTGACGGCGAGATAGGCGTTGAGTGCCGGATCGTATCGCTCGATGCGCTCTAGATAAAATTCGGTAAGTTCGAGCGGGGAGAGTTCGCCGCGGCGGATCAGGGTGGCGAGTTCGGCAATGGGGGCAAACGCTAGGGCATCGTCCATGAGGCAACCTCTGCTCAGGGTTAATCCAACAGGGAGAATCCGGCGTAGCCGCGGCGGTCTTCCGCGCCTTCTACGCCGCCTTGGGGAAAGTACTCCCGCCAGCGTCGGCTGACCTTTTGCGCCGTTTCTTCGTCCGTTGTCAATTCGTCTGGGTAGCCGGGTTTCATGCGGCAATCCAAGACGATCGGCGGCGTATAGCAGGGGTGGTGGCGACGGAGTTGGACGGCCGCGGCATAGGTGTCGGCGGCCGGCTCAAAGCGGGTAAAGGTACTCCAGAGAAAGGTGATGTTCTTGGCGGCTGCACTGGCGTCGTCGAGCAAAAATATCAGCGGCCAGGCTGCGACGGCCCGGTCTTCAGCGAGGTGTTGGGCGTAGCCGGGATCTTCTTCGTAGGTCGGGCCTTGGACCGCGAGGGCACCAGGGCAATAGACCGCGACAGCGCGGGCACCACCGGGCAGGACGCCGCTGAATTCCCCGGGCAATTCGCCGACCGGATCGCCCACGCCTAGGAGGATCCCTTTGCTGCCTTGGTTCACGGCCGGCCCGGTGTAGTCGAGGGTGTCCATGGCGAGATTGGCGATGACGAAAAGGTCGGTTGCGAGCCGCGCCCGCGCTAGGGCATAGGCGAGCACCTGCCGGAAGTCGCCCAAGTCCAAGGGGCGATCTATTACGACCAAAAACTTAGTGAGGTTGAGTTGGCCGCCGTCCTCGCCCAAGATGCGAAAGGCGAATTTCATGGCCTCGCGTGGGTAGCGCTCCTCGACGACGATGGCCGCCAGCGAGTGATAACCGGTCTCGCCGTAGCTCCACATTGCCTTGATCGCGGGCATTACCAGTTTGCTCAAGGGCGTCATGAGTTGCTGGATGTAGGTGCCGAGGAACATGTCTTCCTGCGGCGGCTTGCCTACTACGGTGGCCGGGAAGATGGCGTCTTTGCGGTGATAGAGGCGCTTGGCTTGGAGCACTGGATAGTCGTGTTGTAGCGAGTAATAGCCGTAGTGATCGCCGAAAGGCCCTTCGGGCTTGCGCACGTGCGGCGGCACCACGCCCTCAATGGCAAATTCGGCTTCGGCGATCAGCGGCAGACTAAAGCCTTGCACGCGGCGCAGGCGCTCGCCCTGCAACAGGGAGGCCAACAGCAGCTCGGGCAAATCCTCGGGCAAAGGCGCGATTGCTGCGAGGATCAGGGCTGGCGGCCCGCCGACGAAGATGACCAGCGGCAGGTCTGCGCCCCGCTGCTCGGCAACGTGGTAGTGAAAGCCGCCGCCTTTCTGGATTTGCCAGTGCATGCCGAGGGTCTGGGAATCGTGGCGCTGGATGCGGTACATGCCGAGGTTGTGATGACCGGTATCCGGGTGTTGGCTATAGACCAGCGGCAAGGTGATGAAGTGCCCGCCGTCCTCGGGCCAAGTTTTGAGCAGGGGCAGGCGCGCAAGGTCGGGCGGCGATTGTACGCATTCGCCGATGGGGCCTTTGCCGACGGTCTTCAGCCCGACCTTGAGCGCGGCCGGGATCAGGTTTTTGTGCGGCCAGAGCTTGCGCGGCGAGAGCGAGGGCAGGTCTTGGGCGAGTTGCACTAGCTGCTGGATGAACTGTTCCGGCCTAGGGCCAAAGGCCAGATCGACGCGCCGGGCCGTGCCAAAGAGGTTGGTGACGCAAGGGAAGTCTGCGCCTTCGACGTGGGTAAAGAGTAAAGCCGGGCCAGCGGCGGCCAAGACGCGGCGATGGATCTCGGCGATTTCGAGATCAGAGGACACCGGGGCGTCAATGGTGACGAGCTCGCCTTCGCGGCGCAGACGATCGAGAAATTGGCGCAGGTTGTGCATGGCGGCTTGGGGCGGGAGGTGGTAATAGCGATCCAGACTATCCTAATATATAGGAAGAACGGCCTATTACAATGGATCGGCCCGGCGTGTAGGGAGATTCGTGGAGCCGGTTGAAGGCCGGGTCGGTTGTCCCTACATTATGGTATGGCGCATTCATCAACAAAACTGGTTTCGATCGCATGCTCGATGAGGCGTTACGCCCAATCCCGGACCTATCGTTACAGCGAGATGGGACGGGGTTTATGTAGGGTTGAATCAAACGCCGAAGGTTAGGGATTGTATCGATTGAGAGATCAAAACCTATAGAGGTTTTGATACACTTTGAACAGATGCTCAGTTTTGCAGAAATTGTAGAGATTTCTGAGGAAGCCTTGCAACTTCAGCAGCTTCTTAAATGCGAAAATTGTGACCGAAAGTTGGAATTCCAAACATATCGTGCATTTTTCAAAATTTCGCTATACGATGCAGTAAACACACTTTCTGGATACTCAAATATTGCGATCCATTCCCCTCTGAAGACGTTTGATTGCGTTGAGATGAAACGCCGTGGTGCAGAACGAATCTACAATCAAACCGCCAATATGATACCTAAAGAACAATTGGCTTTCTGGCAAGAACGTACCGAACTGCTGCGGAAGCAGCAGCAAACGATAAAAACGAAACGCAGAACATCTGCGAATTAACCCTGATGCTCTGGCAATTTTATCATCGAAAACTATTTGAAAAAATGTCTCTGAGTCGAATCGCGTACGCTGTTGGCGCGTTTTTCATTTTGTGCTGTTCGCAACCGGTCAACGGGCAGGAGGACGCGCCACCTGTGCCTATGGTCGAGTACGCGTATTCCTTTGTACGCGCTCCCTTTGTCCACCCAAATATCATCGAGGATCTTTCGGTGTGGCTGAGTGACCTCGGCGACCAAGTTGTGGCGATCAACCTCATCGATGCCCAAGGGAGCAACCGGTACTACGGCGATGTGAGCGTCAGCCATACAGCCGGGGAATGCCCCTTTGTGTACACCGAAGAAGAAAGCCAGCGATTCGGGTATCGCTACATTGGCATGACCCAATCTGGCGTACATGTGCTCTACACGTCGGATTGGGGAGGCGGTTCGGGTGTGTCCAAACATCTCATGTTGCTCACCCTTGAGTTCGACTACGGAATCGACCGTTACGATTGGGACGTTCAAACCGCGATGCGGGCTGACAAAAAACGCATGTTAATAAAAAAGTTGGGCGAGATCGGCCTAGGCGACAGATGGTCGGGCCAACTAAGCGTAAGCGGAAACGAACTGCACATCGGACGAGATGAGGGTTGGTTCTCCCAATCTGGCGGAACCGGAGGCGGGCCCCTATCCCACAGCCGTGCGGACCGGGTTTTGAAAATAGATATTCACCCCCCCAATCCATTGGATTTCGCGCAACACAAGCATCCTTGCGCTTCGGGAACACAACCATAGCTGATGCCTAGACGAACTTGGCTAGTCGGCCTTGCTTCCCTTGCCGCCCTCGCGGCGGGGTTGCGCCTGTGGGGATCGGTCAGTGCTCCAATTGTACGCCATCCGGACGAGTTCCGCTTTCCGGTCATCATTCCGCTACAATTGCTCAGCGGCGACTTCAATCCCCACGACTTTGCCTATCCAACGTTGCACCCCTACCTGCTGGGGCTGGTTTACAGCCTCTGCTTTGTGGTGCAAAAGCTCTTTGGGGCTGGCTGGTCTCGGGTAGAGTTCGCCGCGTACTACATTTTCTGGGACTCGAATGCCTTGGTGTTTTGGGCGCGGGCGATGAGCGTGGCCTTCGCCACGGCGACGGTGATTTGGGTTGGAGCACTGGCGCGGCGTCTCTACGGTCCAGAGTTAGGGATAGCGGCGGCAGCGTTGCTGACCGTCAACGTCATCCACGTGCGGCAGGCGGCGCTGGCCTCGGTGGATGCAGCGCTGGCCTTTTGGTGCTTGGGAGCGGTATGGGCGGCGGTGCGCCTCCTCGAGCGCGAGGGAATGCGCGACTATGTGCTGGCAGGGCTACTAGTCGGCTTGGCGGCGGGGACCAAGTATCCCGCCGCAGTGCTTGGCGGTGCGGTCGCCGCGGCCCATCTGCTGGCCGGCCGCAGCTTGGGCGACTGGCGGCTCTGGCTCTCCGGCGCGACTGCGGCACTGACCTTTGTGGCTACTTCGCCGTATATCGTCCTAGATTACGAGACTTTCCTGCAACACTTTCTCTTTGAGGTGGGACATGCCAGCAGGGGACGCGGTGTCGAGGACGCGGCGTGGTACCAAGTGTTCTTCAATTTGCGGCACGGCCTAGGCCCACTGGGGATTTTGCTGCTGCTGGCCGGCCTCGGCCGGGCTTTATATCACCGCGAGCGGGCCGCGCTGGTCGTCGCCGCGGCCTTCCTGCTGTTCTACGGATCGATTAGCTGGGGCAAGCTAACTTTCGCGCGGTACACTCTGCCGTTGCTGCCGCTGCTAGCGGTGCTGGCGGCGGGCGGGCTCGGGCTCGTGCGGCATCGCGTTGGACAGAGGATACTACTGGCACTTCTGGTGGCGTATCCGCTCTATGGATCGGTGCGGGTAGCGCACCTGATGGGGCGCGAGGACACGCGGCTGGCGGCGCAGCGCTATATCGAGGAACACGTCCCGGCGGGCACAGTGTGTTGCAACTTCGGCGGTTGGGCCGGGGATGTGCAGCTTAGGACTTTTGAGGACCAGTTGTGGCGATTGGAGCGGTTCGAGAGCAGTTTCGGCTACAGGGCCTTGACGGAAGTGATGGACTTTCTCGCCGCGAGCAACCCGGCCCGGCCCTTTTATTTTTTTGTGGCTAGGCCGGGTCTTGTGATTAGCAGGGCTAATCGGGAGATCGAGCGCGGTACGTGGGAACTGGTAGCGGAGCGCTCTTGCGCCTACGTGTTATTGCACCGCCACCCGCTCGCTTACTCGCAGGTTGATGCGGCGTTTGCCGCGGCCTTGGCTGAGCGCGGCGAACGAGTCCGCGTCTGGCGACCTGAAGGACTCGCCGAGTCCGCGCCCCTCTACGATACCGAGGATGCCTATTACCTGCCCTTGGCCGACTTTGGTCCGCTGCGGCAACCGGGACCGGAAATAGAACTCTGGCGGTTAGCGGAATACCCCGAAGGCGCGGCGAATGTTTGGGGGGCGCGGGAGATATTCGCTCGGACCTATGCCGTGTGGGCGCATGTTGTTGAGTACAACCGAGAGAACAACCGAGATCGGGATAACGCACGGGTCCTGTTATACAAGGCACTCGCATTGGAGGCGGGCGACCCTCAAATATACGGCGTCATTGGTAACAGGTATTACAACTTACAGGATTTCGACGGGGCCTTAGTCGCTTGGACCAAGGCAATCGAGCTGAACCCCACTTTTGGCCCAGCACTCCACAATGTCGCGTTGCTCTACCAGTACCATCTCGACGACCCCAAGGCGGCGATCCCCTATTGGCACCGAGCGATTGACGCTGGCGAGGATACCGTCGAAGCCTTATCCAGCTTGGCCGAAGCCTATATCTTCATCGGCAACCAGCCCCAAGCCTCCCGCTGGCGGACTCAACTCCTTGAACGCTATCCAGATTCGCCGGAGGCTCAAGAGATCCGCGAGAGGTTTTAGCCCCCGAGACCGTAGTCGCACCTGCGAATGTTGAGCATATCAACGGAGTTCTGGACGATGCTTCTTTAGCGTATTTATTTAGGTGCAAGTTCAGCAGCGATTTAACGGAAGCGACTTCCATCCATCCTCGAAAGGTTTTCCATGACTGCAAACAACGACGAATTCGGGGCGCGCACCCGGCTGGAATGCAGCGGCGGTAGCGGCGTCCTGTACCGCATGCAAAAACTAGAAGAAGAGGGCGTAGCCGAGGTGAGCCGGCTGCCCTATTCGATCAAAATCCTGCTAGAGGCCGCGCTCAGGCAGTGCGACGGGTTTGAGATTACCCGCGAGGACGTCGAGCGCATTGCGCGCTGGAGTCCCGAAACGGCGGGCAAGGAAGAGATTCCCTTCAAGCCGGCGCGGGTGGTGATGCAGGATTTTACCGGGGTGCCAGCCGTGGTTGATTTGGCCGTGATGCGCGACGCAGTGGCCGATTTGGGCGGCGACCCGGAGAAGGTAAATCCCCTAATTCCGGTCGACTTGGTCATCGATCATTCTGTACAGGTCGATTACTACGGCATGCGCGAGGCACTGGCTATGAACGCTGCGCGCGAATTCGAGCGCAACCGCGAGCGCTACGAGTTTTTGCGCTGGGGCCAGGAGTCGTTCGACAATTTTCGCGTGGTGCCGCCGGCCACCGGCATCGTGCATCAGGTCAATCTAGAATATCTGGCGCAAGTGGTGCAGGAGCAGGACGGCGCGTTCTATCCCGACAGCCTAGTGGGCACGGACAGCCACACGACGATGATCAACGGCCTCGGCGTCCTCGGCTGGGGAGTGGGCGGCATTGAGGCCGAGGCCGTGATGCTGGGGCAGCCGATCTACATGCTTTTGCCGCAAGTGGTCGGCGTCAAACTGACGGGCGCATTGCCCACCGGGACGACGGCTACGGACTTGGTGCTGACGGTGGTGCAGATGCTCCGCGCGCATGGCGTGGTTGGCAAATTCGTCGAATTTTACGGCCCGGGCTTGAGCGAGTTGAGCTTGGCCGACCGGGCGACCCTCGCCAACATGGCCCCGGAATACGGGGCGACGATGGGCATTTTTCCGGTTGACGAGGAGACGCTGGCGTATTTGGCGCTCACCGGGCGCAAAAAAGCGGTGGTTGAGCGGGTCCGCGCCTACATGGAAGCGCAGGGTATGCTCTACCACGCCGAAGCCCCAGATCCCGTCTTCAGCGAGCACTTGGCGCTGGATATGGGGGCGGTTGAGCCGAGCTTGGCCGGCCCGACGCGGCCGCAGGATCGGGTCGCGCTCAAGGACGTGCCGGTCGCCTTCGCCGCCTCGCTAACGGACCGCTTTGAGGTGCAGGACCGCGGCAAAAAGGTCGCCGTCGAATTGGGCGAGCAGGGTGCGATTGAGCTGGACCACGGTGCAGTGCTCATCGCCGCCATCACCTCCTGCACGAATACCAGCAACCCGAGCGCGATGGTGGGGGCGGGCCTGTTGGCGCGCAACGCGGCCGAGCGCGGTCTCTCAGTGCCGGCTTACGTCAAGACCAGCTTGGCCCCGGGCAGCCGGGTCGTCTCCCGCTACCTCGACGCGGCCGGCCTCACTGAGAGCCTAGAGGCCCTCGGCTTCCACACGGTCGGCTACGGTTGCACGACCTGCATTGGCAATTCGGGGCCCCTGCCCGAAGAAATCACTGCGGCCGTGGCCGACAACGACTTGGTGGTGTGTAGCGTGCTCAGCGGCAACCGCAATTTCGAGGGCCGGGTACACCCAGTGACGAAGGCCAATTTCCTCGCCTCGCCGCCCTTAGTCGTGGCCTATGCGCTCGCGGGCCGGGCGACAATTGACTTTGAGCGCGAGCCACTGGGCCGCGACCAAGCGGGCCGGGCGGTGTTCCTGCGCGACATCTGGCCCGCGCAGGACCAGATCCGCGATGCGATTGCCCGCTCGCTGACGCCTAAGATGTTCGAGGAAGAATACGGCAATGCGTTCCGTCAGAACGAGACTTGGAACGCCATTCCCGTGCCCGCGGGCACGCGCTACGCTTGGGCCGCGGAAAGCACGTATATTCGCAAGCCGAATTTTTTCGATGGCCTTAGCAGGGAGCTCCAGCCGATCCAGCCGATTCAAGGCGCGCGCGTCTTGGCCAAGCTCGGCGACAGCGTGACGACCGACCACATCTCGCCGGCGGGTGCAATCGCCGCCGGCAGCCCGGGGGGTGAGTACCTCGCCGGGCACGGCGTCGAGCGCAAGGATTGGAACAGCTATGGCTCTAGGCGCGGCAACCACGAGGTGATGATGCGGGGCACATTTGCCAATATCCGCATCCGCAACGAGATGGTGCCCGGCGTCGAGGGGGGTTATACGCGCCACCTGCCTTCGGGTGAGCAGATGACCATCTACGAGGCGGCGATGCGCTACGGGGCGGAAGGCGTACCTTCGATGGTTATCGCAGGCAAGGAGTACGGATCGGGCTCGAGCCGCGACTGGGCAGCCAAAGGTCCCTTCCTGCAAGGCGTCAAGGCCGCAATCGCCGAGAGCTACGAGCGCATCCACCGCTCGAACCTGATTGGGATGGGCATTCTGCCGCTGCAATTTTCCCCCGGCGAAGACCGCCACTCGCTAGGGCTGACCGGCGAGGAGATATACGATGTCGAGGGCCTCGACGACGACCTGCAGCCGGGTCAGGTGTTGGAGGTGGTGGCCAAGAGCGCTGCGGGCGAGCAGCGCTTTGCGGTGACATGCCGGATAGACACCCCCGTGGAGATCAACTACTACCGCAACGGGGGGATCCTACACGCAGTACTCAGGCGGATGGCCGAATAGGGCCTACGGGAGGATGCGATGCGTTTTTTTGCAGTCAAAGACGTCGTGCGGACCGTGCTGCACGTGCCGTTTCACGCGCGCTGCGCCGACACCATGGAAGTCTATGGGCCGGGTTGGTCCATCGTCGAGTTGATCGAAGTGGAGACCGAGGGCGGCGTTGTCGGTATCGGCGAGACGATTCAGGGCTATACGTGGGGCCACTCGCGCGAAGCGGAGTTTGCCCGCGTGCGCGGTCGGAATGTTTTCGAGGTGTTGTGGGACGACTCCCTAGGGGCCGGCTTGCAAATGGCACTTTTTGACGCAGCCGGCAAGCACTTAGGCGTACCCTGCCACCGGCTGATGGGGCCGCAGCACCGAGACGCCTGCCCGGTTTCTTGGTGGGCGCAAAGTATGCCGCCGGCAGAGTGGGCGGCCGAGGCATGTGCGGCCGAGGCGCATGGCTTTACCACCATGAAGGTCAAGGCGCGGCCTTGGTACGATATTGCGGCGCAGTTGCAGGCCGTGGATGAGGCCACTTCTCAGCACTTTAAGCTGGACGCCGACTTCAACACCATGTTGCTGGGGGTTGACCAAGCCGCCCCGCTCATTGCGCGCTTGGAGAGGGACCACGCCTGTCTCGCCATTGTCGAGTCGCCGATCCCGCAGGACGACGTGGAGGGCAACAAGCTCTTGCGGCGCAAGATCCAATGCCCAATTGCCATGCATCTGGGCCAGCCGCCTCCCATGACGGCGATCCGCGAGGGCGTGTGCGACGGGTTTGTTCTCGGCGGCGGGGTACGCCGCGTCTTGTGCGACGGCAACTTGGCCGAGCGGGCGCAGATGCCCTTCTGGTTGCAGATGGTGGGCACTGGCCTGACGGCGACCTTTGCGGCGCACTTGGGGGCGGTGCTAAAGGAAGCGCGCTGGCCGGCGATTCCTTGCGTCAACATCTATTCGCACGTTTTGGTGCAGGAGTTTGCAGTGGAGGGCGGGCATTTGCGGGTACCGGAGGCTCCGGGCTTGGGGGTCGAGTTGGACCGCGAGGCCGTGGAACGCCTGCGCGTTGAGCCGGATTTTGCAAAAGCGTCGGTGCGCCAAATACACGCCGTGCGCTGGCCCGATGGCCGGGTTCTATGGGCCGCCGATGGCCGCTACCGCGGCGACTTCACCGCTGGCAAGCGGACGGGCTTCTTACCGGGGATGCAGCTAGAGGTACGACTAGATGACGGCAGCGAGGAATTTGATCGGGAATACCGGAAGCGGTTCCCGGGGCGAGCTTAGAGCTTGAGCACGGCGACGGCCGCGCCTATGGCTGCGATGAGGATGCTGGTGCAGGCGATGAGCATGGCCATCAGCCGCGCATAGCGCGAATCGAGTTGTTTGGCTAAGTCGTCGATGCGTCCGTTGGTTTGGTCGATGCGTCCGTTGGTTTGGTCGATGCGCCCGTTGGTTTGGTCGATGCGCTCCCCCATCTCGGTGCGCAGGTCGTCGATGCGCTCGTGTACTTGGCTTAGGTCTTGGCGCATGTCTTGACGCAGGGCCTGAATATCCTCGCGCAGGAAGGCTAAAACGAGGGTAGATTCCGTTGGCTGGGCGGGTTTGGGTGGCTGCTCTACCATGAGAAATTCCTCCATTGGTAAATGTAAGGGCTAACTCCCTACATGCAAAAGGCAGGCCATCCTTTAAGCCGCCGCCCGTTCCCTCTGGTAGCGGTATGCGCGGTATGCGCTGGCTGTTACCTTGTAGAAACGACGCTGTCCCCCAGAGGCAACAGCACCCCTCACTTGACCAATGCAGCAATCTGCTTGAACTCCGCCGTCCCCGCCTCTTGCAGCAATTCAAATAGACACATTTCCACCGCCGTGATCTGCGCGCCCGCGGACGCCATTTTTTGCAGCCCCAGCACCTTGTTCTCGGCGGTGCGCGCGGAGACGGCGTCGGCGACGACTTCGACTTGGTAGCCTGAGTCCAGCAAATCGCGAGCAGTCTGATAGACGCAGATGTGGCTTTCGATCCCGGCCAAGAGGATCTGGCGTCGGCCGCTCTGGCGCAGTTGGGTTTGGAAGGTGCTGAGGCCACAGGCGCTAAAGCAGGTCTTGACGAGGGGCTTTTGGCCGGCTAGCAGGTGGGCGACCTCGGGAATGGTGGGGCCAAGCCCTTTGGGATACTGCTCCAGCCATAGAATGGGCAGCCCGAGGACCTGCGCGCCCTCGACGAGAATCTGTAGCTGGCGGTAGAGTGCCGTGCGCTCGTGCATCAGCGAGGCCAGCTTGCCCTGAATGTCGATGAGGACGAGCGCGGTGTGGTCGCGGCTGAGCATTAGATGTACCCGGTCGAGCCATCGGGACGCGTCGGGCTGGAGCGTTCCCAATGGATGTATTCGTTGTCGCGGATGGCCTCTTCGTCGACCTCGACGCCTAGCCCTGGCCGGTCGGGCCGCAATTCGAGATAACCGTCTTTGGGCAGGTAGGGTTCGTCAACCCAGTCGTTCCACTCGGACTCGGTCGGCAGGATGTATTCGAGAATTTTGAAGTTCGGCGCCGAGGCGCAGAAGTGCAGGTTGACGGCAGTCGCCAAAGGGCCCATGGGGTTGTGCGGAGCAATGCTGATGTAGTGGGCTTCGGCAATGGCGTTGATCTTGCGCATTTCGAGCAGGCCGCCGCAAACGCAGATGTCGGGTTGGATGATGTCGGCACCTTGGTTGGCCATCAAGTTGAGGAACTCAAAGCGGGCGTAGAGGCTCTCGCCGGTAGCCAATGGCACCTGCATCTGCGACTTGAGGCTGGTCCACGCCGGAATGTGCTCGGGGCGCAGAGGCTCTTCGTAGAAAAGGGGGTCGTACGGTGCGAGGGCGTTGGCTAGCTGCAAGGCGCGAATCGGCTCGAAGATCTTGGCGTGCGGGTCAAAGGCAAACTCCCAGTCGTCCGGGCAGTTGACGCGCAATTCTTCAAAGTACTGGGTCGCCTCGGCGCAGACCCGGCCCCAGCGATGGGCCTCTGGGTCGAGCTGGTAGGGGCTGGTCTTGAAGGCAGTGAAGCCATACTCCTCGTTCAGCCGCCGGGCTTGGTCGGCGGCTTCTTGGCCATCGCGGCCGCCGATCCCGCGGTACACGCGCACCCGGTCGCGGGCGTGGCCGCCCAAGAGCTGATAGACTGGGACGCCCGCGGCTTTGCCGGAGATGTCCCACAGCGCGTGGTCAATGCCGGAGATGGCCGACAGGCCGATCCCGCCCGGTGGAAAGCGAAACTGTTGGTGCAGTTTCATCAGGATGAACTCGATCCGCCGAGGGTCGAGGCCCTTGATTAGCTCAAAGCAATAATCAACGGTTGGGCCGACGGCTAGGTCGGGGCCGATGGAGTAGGTCTCGCCCCAGCCGGTGATGCCCTCGTCGGTCTCGACTTTGACCAAGACGCGGGGGCGGTTGCCGAAGCGGGCGACGATGGGGGTGATGGCGGTGATTTTCACGGTGGGCCTCGCTATTGGAAGAAGAGGGGATAAGGGGCGTTTTCGGCTTCGCGTTTGATCAGGCTCATCAGCTCCAGCGCGTGGTAGTCGCCCCATAAGGCGGCCTCGCCGCACGGAATGGCGCGGCTTGGGGGCACGTAGTCCCAGCCGTTGGGGCGATGGTAGATCGCGTGGAGGGTGATGCCTTGGTGTTGGGGATCGGCGGCGAGATACGGCTCCGCCAGTAGAGCGCGGGCTATGGTGAAGGCCGCGGCGCGATAGCGCGTGCCCCTTGCTTGGTCCCCCTTGGACAAATAGTAGTTGCCCAAGCGCAAATACCCTTGGCCGCAAACGGCCGCGGCCGAGCTGTCGAGCGGCTCGACGTCGTTGTACGGGTCGGAGGGCTTGTCGGTTATCGCGCCAAAGGAGGCGACTCCGGGGGCGCCGGTGTCCCAGAACGGCACGCCGTCGGCAAAGCTGTTTTCAATGTGGAATTCGGCGGTGGCTAGGGCGGCTTTTTCCATGGCTTGCACGAGGGCGGCCTTGGTGCCGAAAGGCTCGAGTTCCGCATCGTCGAGGGCGGCGAAATACTCTAGCTGCTCGGCGTAGCCTGCAAGCACCCACGACAGGCCGCGAGTCCAAGTCGAGAATGGGGTGTAGCCCTGCTGGGTGCTGGGGCAGCGGTACTGGCCGTCGCGGACGTTGAAGATGGATTCGTGGGCCACGCGGCCAAGCACGTCAAACGCATCGCGCCCCTCTCCGTAGTACACGTTGAAACGGGCGTTGGTCTGGGCGTGTTCGATTAAACGGCCGAGCAGGCTGATGCGCTTGTCGCCTTCGCCCATCAGGGCGTGGCCTAGCTGGTGTGCAGCCCCTAGGACGCGCAGAGAGCGCATGGTGTCGGCAAAGAGCGAATGCGGGCCGTTGAAGGAATAGATAAAACCCGTGCCGTACGCGGTCTCGGTCCAGCGCGCGGCTTGCACGGCACCCGACAGCTTGATGGCGAGCTCGTAGAAGCCCAGTTCGCGCTGATCGTGCGGAATGCGGCCTTCGAGCATCAGGCGGCGCAAGTTGCCATAGGTGGAGAGGTTGTTGAAGCCGTGGTCGTGGACGCCGACATGCGAGACGTGCGGTGCCATCTGCGCGATCGTGCGGTCGCGGCCGAGCGCGAGGAAGCGCACGTCGTCGGTCATGTCGTACTGTAGTATGGCGCAGCCATATTGGAAGCCTTGGGTCCACTCGGTCCAGCCGCGGGTGGTGTAACGCCCCTGCTGGGTGAAGACCGGGGTGCCGCGGTCCGGGTCCCAAGTGCTGTCGAGCTCGAGGATCTTGGGGCCGGTAAGGGCTAAAAAGTGCTGGATCGCCGGAAGGAGCTTTTGGGCGTTCAGGTCTTGGTCTGGTTTCACAGCGGCGGTTCCTTTTGCTTGGACAGCGAGAAGATAGGAGGGGCGTGGGGGTGGGTCAATGCGGGTTGGTCGGGAGTTGGTAGCTTGCTTATGTTCCCTCACCGCACAGACGAGACCAAGGAGAAGGCACGTGAGCATACCCGCCGAAGGCATCGCCTTAAAAGTAGTAGAGACTGCGGGCATTACCCGCCGCAAGTACCCCCTGACAAGGGGCGTCCCCCTGCCCCAAGGGGCCGTAGTAGAGGTGGAAAACCTGTCTTTGCAGGATGGGCAGGGCCGAGATGTCCCAGTGCAGCTACGGGTCTTGGGCCGCTGGCCGGACGAGAGCGCGAAGTGGGTCTTGTTAGACTTTCAAGCCGAGGTGGAAGCGGGCGAAGAGGCCGTGTACACCTTGAAATACACAAAGGACAAAAAAGCCGCTGCGAGCGTCCGCGGCGTGGAAATCGCCGAGCGGGAAGATCGCTTTGAGGTGTGTACTGGACCCCTGCGCTTTGGCATTGGCAAAAAGGCATTCGCGCTTTTTGACGGGGTAGATCTAGGGCAGCGAGCCGAGGGGGCGTTTGTCTCCGAGGTAGAAGTCACCCCTCGGGGTGGCGGCGACGCTTGGGTCAAGATCTCGGAGTCCGAGTTTGTCGGAGGAACGCAGCGGCGGATCTATGGGATGGGGGGAACGTGCTTGGCGTCAGAGGGCGTGGAGGAATACGCCGTCGAGATCGAAGAGGCCGGACCCTTACGGGCGGTGATTTGCTGCCGAGGGGCCTACGAGTCAACCGCGCCCATGCACCACTACGCCGGGTATCGCCCGTTGCGCTTTGCGACCCGGATCTACGCCTATGCTGGCAAGGCGCAGGTGCGAGTGGTACACACCGTTGTAGCCACCTGCAATCCGCGCGAGACCGAGGTGGAGGAGCTGGGCTTGCGCGTCCCGCTCTTGCCCGAAGGCAGAGGAACTTGGCGCGTCGAGGCCGGGCGGGTCATGGCCGGGCCTTGGGTCCCCGAGCGCTACGCATTGCTCTCGCAGCGGCTGGACAATCACTTCTATTGGGAGGAGTACGAGGGCGTTGAGCGCGTCGTGCGGGCCGAGGGCGAGCGGGCCGGCGGCTGGATTTGCGCCGAGAACGACCGCGTCGGCGTCGGCGTCGCGCTGCGCTACATGGCCGAGGAGTACCCCAAGGCCCTCGGCGTAGGTGCCCAAGGCATTGACGTCTTTTTTTGGCGCGACCCAGAAGGCCGCCGGCTCAGCTGCAAACGCTACGCCGAGGAGGTGGCTTGGCACGAGGGCGAAGGGGTCTATGCCGACGGCACGGGCACTGCGAAGAGCAGCGAGTTTTTCGTTGACTTTTTTCGCGCTGGTTCCGCCGAGCGATTGCAGGGCCTTTTGTACCCGCCACAGGTGAGCGTCGCACCGGATTGGGTGGCGCGGAGCGGGGCGGTCGGCGGCTTGGCAACCGGCGCGGAGTTTCCGCGCTCAGACCGCATGTTGACGGGCTTTGTCGCCTGGATGGAAAGGCACATCGAGCGCTATCGCTGGAAGGGGTTTTTCGATTGGGGCGACGTGATGGCCACTTGGGAAGAAAGCGCGGGGGGCTGGCGCTTCAAGGGCCGCTGGGGTTGGTGCAACAGCGAATGGGATCCGCGCCACGCCGTGTGGTTGCAGTACTTGCGCACGGGCGAGGGGTGCTACTACGCGCTCGGCGAGGCCATGACTCGGCACTCGCTGGACGTAGATACCTGCCACTATCACCCGTTTCGGCCCTACATGGTCGGCGGCTGTTTCCGCCACAGTATGGACCATTTTGGCGACGAGCCGTGCGCCTCGCACACCTTCATCGACAATTGGGTGGATTACTACTACTTGAGCGGCGACGAGCGGGCGCGGGAGGTCTTGGGCGAGGCCGGGGCGTTTTTTCTGCGCTACCGCTGGAGCGAGGACCCGCGCTACAGCTTCAGCTTGCGCTCCATTGGCAACGCGCTGCGGGGCTTGCTCTACCTGTACGAGCTGACCGGCCAAGCGCACTTTATGCGCCGCGCCAACGAGGTGTACGACGCGGTGGCGTACGGCCAAAACGAAGACGGCAGTTGGCACAAGCGCTTTCAGGTATCCACTGAGGACAAGCTGCCCGACCAGCGGCCGTACGGCATGGCCACCGAGGGCACGACCCTCGCGGTGGAGATGGGCGCGGCGGTCCCGTTTAGCGACGAAGAATACCTCGCGCTGCGAGGGAGCTTTAGTGCATTAAAGCGGGTTTTGCCCTACGAGGAGCAAAAGGGCTATCAGACTCACTATTTGATGGTCGGGCTGGAGCGGCTACACAGGATGACCGGGCGTGCGGATGTGGCCGAGGTGTTCGTGCGGGCCGTCGATTGGTTTTGCGGCGGCACAGGCGTCTTTGACGCCGAGTTTGCCTGCGCCCAAAGCTACCACGGCGTACTCTGCGGCTCGCTGGCTTACGCTTGGCGGCTGACCGGGGAGCGGGGCTATCTGGAGGTGGGGCGCGCAGTGCTGGCCGAGTTGATTGCCCAGCAGGACTGGAGCGACCGCCCGGATTACCGAGGCGCGGTGGCCATGCACCCGACCGCGTTGAGCTTGGTGTTCTTTGGCGTGCCGTCGCTTTTGGGGGCACTCGCAGAAGCAGGCTTGGAGGAGACCGCAGATGCCTGAACGACCCAATATCATCCTCATTATGACCGACCAACAGCGCTTCGATACAATCGGTGCTTGGGGCTACGACTACGCGATGACGCCGGCGATGGATCGCTTGGCCGCGGAGGGGCTTTCCTTCCGCAATGCCTTTTGCCCAGGCGCGACCTGCATTGCCTCGCGGGCGGCGATCTTCACGGGTATGTACCCGCACAATACCGGCGTGTACAGCTTCGATTCTTGGGCCGACCACCGCAATTGGGTGCAAGACCTCAACGACGCGGGCTATCACTGCGTCAACATCGGCAAGATGCACTTTGCTCCGCGCGATATTGCCGGGGGCTTCCACGAGCGGGTCGTGGTCGAGAATCCCACCAGCAAGCACCTCGACTCGGGTGGGGCGGACGACGATTGGGGCCGCTATTTGCGGATTCACGGCTTGGCGCGGCCCAACGACCGCAACAAGACCGATCCCCATTGGCTGCAAAAATACCAAGGCGTTCCTTGGCACTTGGAGGAGCGCTTTCACTCGGATGTCTTTATCGGCGACTCAGCCCTTGCTTGGATCCGCGATTACAAGGGCCGAACTCCGTTTTTCTTGCAGATAGGTTTTACCGGCCCGCACGAGCCGTGGGATCCGCTGCCGAGGCATCTGGAGCAGTACGCGGGGCGTCCAATGCCCCCGCGCGTGATGCGCGAGGGCGAGTTAGAGGACAAGCCGCCCCAGCACGCGGCGCAGAGAAAGACGCACGCTGAGACCCAGCACGAGTCCGCGATCGACATGTACTCGCCCAGCGAAGAGGACATCGCCCAGATGCGGCGGCATTACTACGCTAAGATCACCACGGTTGATGAGAAGCTAGGCGAGGTCCTCGACGCGCTTGAGGCGCGGGGCTTCTTGGACCATAGCCTGCTGATCTTCTGCTCGGATCACGGCGAACTGTTGGGCGATCACGGGCTGGCGTACAAATGGCTGATGTACGATCCGGTGGTACATGTGCCGCTGATTGTGTGCGACAGCCGGCGGGCGCAAAAGGGCAGCGAGATCGCCGACTTGGTCTCGCTGATGGATTTGGGGCCGACGATTCTAGAAGCGGCTGGCGTGGAGGTGCCCAGCTACTTGGAGGGGCGCTCGCTGCGTCCATACTTGGAGGGGGCCGCGGCGAGCGCACCGCGCGAGTGGGTGTTCTGCGAGGACAATTATCAGGTGATGATGCGCGGCCAGCGGCACAAAATGGTCTATTACATCGGCCAAGATCAGGGCGAGCTATACGACTTGGCGCAGGACCCGCACGAGCTGTGGAACCTCTGGGGCCGCGCCGAGCAGCAGGAACTGCAAAACGAGCTTACGGCCCGGCTGCTTTGCTGGCTCGCCGCGAGCACGTACTACAATGCTGGCTACCGCCGCCAGCGCAGCCGGCAGTACGCAATGCGCTGGCCGCGCCCGGACGACGCGTTTTTACACGGGGCACACGGGCGGCTGATGCCGCGCTCGTTTGATCTCTAATCGCCGTGAATACCACAACGCGGATATATTGGACGGCCGCGGCCCTTTGTCTGCTCCTAGGGGCGGGGTTGCGCTTTGCGGGGCTGACGCGAGGCGCGAGCGACTTTGTCTTGCCCGAGGCACGGCAGCAGGGTGTAGAGCGTGCATTTTATACCTTTCACCCCGATGAAGAAAGCGTGATCCGCGCCGCCCTTGCACTAGACTGGCAAAGTCCTTTCGACCCGCCAATTACGTCATACGGCCTATTGCCGCTGTATCTAGCCCGCACGGTGTTAGTCGGGACACCGGCGTTCGACGAGGGACCGGAGGTACGGCGGCGAATATATCTGCGCGTAAGAATACTGGCTGCCTTAGTCGGCTGTGCGCTGCCGGCCTTGGTCTTAGCGTTAGGGCAACGCATCCTAGGACCGGGACCGGCCCTTTTGGCTGCCTCCTTTGTGGCGTTTGCACCGCTGGCGGTGCAGCAGGCGCATTTTTTTACGGTCGATGGGTTCTTTGCGCTTTTCGCGCTAGTGTTTTTCTGCGCTCTGCCTTGGGCACTGGAGCGGCCAACATACAGCCGCTACGTCTTGGTCGGCCTAGCAATCGGCGCGGCCGCGGCCGTGCGGCTCAACGGCATGGCCTTGGGACTGGCCCTGATAGTGGGGCACTGCGCGGAAGGCGGTTGGCGGCAAGTTCCTTTGCGGCTCAAGGACCCCAAGCTCTGGGCGGCAGCCCTTGCGGCGTTGGGCGCACTTTTGGGGTTGCAACCGTATTTGCTTTGGGCACCCGAGCGGCTGTGGCAAACCACCTCCTCCGACGACTTCGCCTATTCAATGGCCATAGCTCGTGGTGCGCTACTAAGTCCGTGGGCCTTAGTCGATATGCACACCACGCCGCATCTCCACTTCTGGACTCACCTTTGGCCCCAAGCGGTGGGCTGGCCGCTAACTGTTGGGTTCGCCGGGGGGATGCTATGGGTGCTGTGGCACCGCCGGAAGGGCGAACTGCCCGCGCTCGTCTGGAGTCTGGTATCCCTAGCGATGATAGGCGGTCTGCACACCAAGCACGTCCGCTACGTACTGCCGCTGTTGCCGCTGCTAAGTCTTTTTGCCGCCGAGCTGTGTCAGGTGCTCTGGCGACGCCATAGGCTGGTCGGCGGTGCCGTTGCGGCGGCTCTCTTAGGCTATACGGCCTTCTACGGGCTGGCCTTTACCCGCATCTACCTTGAAGAGGACAGCCGGATTCAGGCCGGCCGCTTTATCGCCGCCCACGCCGAGGACGGGACGCGAATCGGCGTGGAAAACGGGGGATTTAGCATGAAGTCGCTAATTTCGGATAGCCGCTATGTCCACTTGGACGCTGGTCGACTCTTTTGGATGCGTCACTACCTGAGTTGCACGGCAGCGGCCGAATTTCTTTGGGACAGAGTAAAGAGAATGGACTATATCGCCGCTGTTGATGTCAACCGCTATCGCCAGTTCGTGGCCGTACCGGCATTGCTCCCCGTCGCCAATTCATTTTACCGGAGTCTGTGGGGCGGAGAATTGGGGTTTGAACCAATGAATCGCTTCAAGGTCTATCCCCGTATGCTCGGAGTCACGCTAATGGACGACGAGGCCGAGGTCTCGTTTCTGGGATTCGACCATCCGGCGGTGCTCGTTTTCCGTCGGCAAGCTAGTGTAGAGGAACTAGCAAAGCACTGGTCCTCTTGGCACCAGCAACTCTTGCAGGACGGACGCTGCGCCGACCGCCTGCTCGCCCAAGCTGCTTACCACTTCCGCGCAGGTGCCTATCACAAGACGCTGGCAGCACTTGACTTGGCACTTGCGTCCTACCCTCAGATGCACACTGCGTACTTGTTGCAGGGCTTTGCTTACGAGCAAATAGGAAACGAGAAGGCCGGACTCCAAGCAGTGCAAAAAGTTGTGGCCGGCTACTACGAGGGAAACGGCTTCCTAGTGCCTTGGGCGGCAGCGGCCACCTCACTAACCCTCGGCCTGCCCGATGTGGCACTTTCCGTCCTGCACCACGGGGTCTCGCTACAAGAGCAGCTAACAGACGCGGAAAACGACCAAATGGTCACCTCCTATCTCTACGCCGGACGACTAGCACAGAAGCGTGGCTACTTGAGCCAAGCCGACGAAATCTACGACATGGCTGCTGCTTTGAGGCTGACCGAGAAGAAAAGGCCGGCTAAACAATGAGCCGACAGACTTATTCCTCGCTGGCGAAGAAGCTGGCGAGGAGATCGACGGCGGCGGCTCGGTCTATTTTGCCGGTGTTGATCGTCAGGTCGTAGAGCAGGGGGTCGTTCCAGTCGGCTTGGTGGAAGTTGCGCAGGTAGCTCTGCCGCCATTGGTCGTGTTGCTCGATGAGTTTCTGCGCTTGCTCGCGGTCCATGTCGCGGTGCTGCATCAAGCGTTCAATCCGCATTTCGAGCGGGGCGATGATCTTGACGTGGCAGGCATTGGGGTGATCGGCGAGGATGATTTGGCTGGCCCGACCGACGATGACGGCCTTGCCGCTTTGGCCGAACTCCTGCACGAGGGTCGTAATGAGTAGCTGGTACGTGCCGCGGTCGAGGTACGTCGCTTCGCCGATCTCGTGCTCGCGCATGTGGGGAAACTCGAGCCCAAACTCGGGTGCGTACGCGGCAGCCGATAGGGGAAAAGTCCCTGGAGCGACTTCGGGCACGAGCAGTTTCTTGAGAAAGAACCTGAGCCGGCCCTCCCCCTTTTCGTCGTAGCGCTCAACCTCTTCGACCGAGGTGTCGGTGATGCTGGCGATCTCTTCGACGAGGCGGCGGTCTATGAATTCGTAGTCTAGCTTGGTAGCCAACTGCTCGGCGATCCAGTCGCCAAAGCTGCCGAGCTGACGGGCAACTGTGATGACAGTCATGGCGAGTCTCTTAGGTTGGAAGTGCTCGGGTGCCAGCCTGTACTCATCTATTATAAAAAGTATAAAAGGCAGGCGTTAGCCGTGTCAACGCTTGTCTGGCTGGCCGAGCTGCGGCCCCAAGCGGATGGAGTGGGTTTTGACGAGGCAGTAGATCGGGTCGCCGATGCCGAGCTGCATTTCCTCAATGGCTTCTGGGGTCGTCTTGGCGGCCAGCCGACGCCCGACATCCACGTAGATGAGCTGTTTCCCGCCCACATCGGCAATTGCGCTGATGGTTCCCCGTAACGCATTGCGTACGCTCAGCCCTTCGGGTCGCTGGTGGGCGAGGACGATGTCGTCGGCGCGGATGCCGATGAAGAGGCGGCTGCCGGCGGGTTGATCGCAGTAGGGAATTTTGAGCTGCTGACCGTGGCACACAGCCTCGCAGACGCCTCGCCCTGCGTCGGTCGCTGCAATTTCCACGTCGAGGACGTTTTCAAAGCCGTGCTCTTCGACCAACGGCAGGACTTGGGGGTGGGCGGCGATGGTGAAAAAATCGCCGTGCGCTACTACTTGGCCGCGGTTGAGGACTACTACTTGGCTGGTGAGTTCGAGGATTTCGGCGACCGAATGGCTGACGTAGAGGATGGGGATCTGGAGGGCGTCGCGGACGTGGCACAAGTAGGGAATGATGCGGTTTTTGAGGCCCTGATCGAGCGAGGCTAGCGGCTCGTCCATCAGCAGGAGGCGCGGGGAAGTAAGCAGGGCACGGCCCAAGGCGACGCGCTGGCGCTCGCCGCCGGACAGGTGCCCCGGCCGACGCTTGAGCAGGGGACCAATTTCGAGCAAGTCAACGATCTGGTCCAAAGCAAAGCGGCGCGTTGCTGCCGGCAGCAGGTTGCGGCCATAGCAGAGGTTTTCCTCGGTGCTCAGGTGCGGGAAGAGCAAGTCGTCTTGAAATACGTAGCCGATGCGGCGGTGCTCGGGCGGCAAATCGATGCGCTGAGCCGAGGAGAAGAGGGTTTGGCCGTCCAAGGATATTTCGCCGGCGTCTGGTCGCACCAGCCCGGCGACCACGTTGAGCAGCGAGGTCTTGCCCGCGCCCGACGGCCCGTAGATGGCGGTGACGGCGTGGTGGCACTCGATATCGATGTCGAGCGCGAAGCGGCCTAGCTGGCGTTGAGCGCAAAGGCGGAGCATTCCTAATTCGGGCGCAGGCGACGGGCCGACCACTCGCTGGCCACGAGGGCCAGCAGCGCAAGCGCGACCGAGACCACGATTAGCCCGACGACGCGGCCTTCCCCGTCTGGTTGGTTGAGATACGTGTAAATGGCCGAAGGAATGGTGCGGGTCTGCCCGGCGATATTGGCCGCAAAAGTGATGGTTGCACCGAACTCGCCCAAAGAGCGGGCAAAGGTCAACAGCGAGCCGACCACTAGGCCGGGAGCGGCGAGGCGCAAGGTCACGGTCAGAAAGGCGCGCACCGGACCAGCCCCGAGGGTGCGGGCGACGCGCTCTAGGCGCGGATCCACGCTCTCAATCCCGAGGCGCACCGAGCGCAGCATCAGGGGAAAGCCGACCACGGCCGAGGCCAGCACCGCGCCCTTCCAGTCGAAGGCCAACTGGAGATCGAGGGCTGCGAGCACCGGGCCTAAGAGACCGCGGCGGCCAAAAAGCAACAGGAGCAGATAGCCGGTGACCACCGGCGGCAGGACCAGCGGCAGGTGACAGAGGCCGTCGAGCGCGATCTTGAGCGGAAACTCCCGCCGGGCCAGCAGCCAGCCCAGCAACACGGCCGGCAACAAGCTCAGCAGCACGCAGCAAAAGGCCACGCGTAGCGAGAGCAAAAGGACCTGCACTTCCTCAGCGCCGAACACCTTGGTCCCCCAAAAGGGTAAAGCCGTGTTTGCGGAAGATGCCGGCGGCCATCTCTGAGCTAAAAAACGCCAACAGGCTGCGGGCCTTTGCGCGGGCGCGGCCCTTGACGATGGCCGCCGGATAGACAATGGGGCGGTGCAGTGAGTCGGGTACCGTCGCTAGGGTTATCACGCGGTCGCTTTGGGCCGCATCGGTGGCGTACACCAAGCCCGCAGCGCACTCTCCGCGCTCGACGTACACCAAGGCGGCGCGGACGTCGGGCGCGGGTGCGATGCGGCTTTTGAGCGCCGGCCACCAACCCAGCGCCTCTAGGGCTTGGCGGGCGTACTGGCCGGCCGGTACGTGCTCGGGGTCGCCGAGGGCCAAGCAGCCAGCGAAAGTGCCGGCAAAGTCGAAGTCCCTTGCAAAGCGGACGGCAAAAGGCGCTTCCTTGGGTGCAATGACCACGAGGGCGTTGCCGAGGAGATCGACGCGGGTATCTCGCTCGAGGTGCTGGTGCGCTTGGAGATAGCTCATCCACTCGGCATTGGCGGCAAAATAAATGTCGGCTGGCGCACCTGCTGCAATTTGTTTGGCCAAGGTCGAAGAGCTGGCAACGGACAGGCGCATCCCCTCGTAGCGGGTGGCTAGCTCTGCGAGTGCGGAATTTAGGCTAGCGGCGGCGAACACGCTTTGGGCCGCTGCTAACGCGGGGCAGAGCAAGAGTAGCAGACTAAGTGCGCGCAGGGTCATGGTGCCAGAAATCGGCCAGCGACTGGGCGATATGTGCTGGGTTGCGGACGGAATGCACCGGGTGCCAAGAGGGGGGAAAGAGCTGGCGGTAGCGGCTTTGAGCAAAGCGGCGATCGACGAGGAGGATCGCGCCGCGGTCGCTCGCGGTGCGGATGACGCGACCGGCGGCCTGCAACACGCGGTTCATGCCCGGATAGACGTAGGCGTACGCAAAGCCGGGAATCTCGCGCTCGTCGAAGTAGTGCCGGATTAGGTCGCGCTCTAAGCACAGTTGTGGCAATCCAACGCCGACGACCACTGCACCGACCAGCCGCTCGCCGACTAAATCGATCCCCTCGCCAAAGACGCCGCCCATCACCGCAAAACCCACTGTGTGCTGCGCGGCCTGTAATGGCTCCGCGTCGAATGCGGATAGGAACGCCTCGCGCTGGCGCTCGGACATGCCGCTTTCTTGCACGAGAAGGTCGATGTCTGGGTGCGCCTCAGCAAAGCGCACCGCCACCTCCTCCATGTATTTGTACGAAGGGAAAAAGGCGAGGTAATTGCCCGCGCGCTGGCTGACGAGGGCGGCGATGGACTCGGCGATGGCGTCGTAGCTCTCCCCGCGCTTTTTGTACGTCGTCTCAATGTGGTCGGCCAACAGCAAGCGCAGGTGCTCGGGCGGGAAGGGCGAACCAAGGCTCAACAAGGTATCCCCCTCCTCGCCGCCGAGCAGGTCGCGGAAATACGCCAGCGGCGAGAGCGTGGCCGAGAAGAATACGGCCGCGCAGCCGCGCCCTAGGGCCTGGCGGATATTTTGCGCTGGGTCGAGACAGAAGAGCCGAAAGCGAATGTCCCGACCCTGTTTTTCGGTGTAGGTGGTATAGTGCTCGTCAAAAAGCTCGCCGATGCGCTCAAAGCCCAGCGCCCGGAAGTAGCACTCGATCAATTCGTCCCAAAAGGGCAAGGCCGCTCCCTGCTCTAGGACCTTCTCGGCGGCGCGAAGGACGTTGTGGACCAGTGCCATCAGATCCGCCGGCAACTGCGGGCTGATCCAGCACTCGCCGTCGCCCTCCTGCTCAACCTTCTGGCCGAGCTTGGCAAAGTAGCGGTTGAGGGCGTCGAGCTGCTTGCTCAGGTCGGGATGCGTCTTGCCGACTAAGCGCTTGAGTCCCGAGATCTCGGTTTTGCCAAGATCGGCCGAAAACATCTCGCGCGCCCGATCGACGAGATTGTGCGCCTCGTCAATGAGGAAGGCGTATTGCCCGCTGGCGTCTTGGAAGAAGCGCTTGAGGAAGGCTCGCGGATCGAAGACGTAGTTGTAATCGCAGATGATGACGTCGGTCCACGGCGCGAGATCGAGCGAAAACTCAAAGGGGCAGACGCGGTGCTTTTGGGCGCATTCCTCGATGAGGGTTCGAGTGAAGGCGTCGTGTGTGAAGATGTCTTCAAGCGCGTCGTTGATGCGGTCGTAGTAGCCGCGGGCAAACTCGCATTGCTCGGGATCGCAGGTGCTGCCGCCGTTGGGTTTGAAGCAAATTTTGTCGCGGGCCGTCAGCGTCAGGCTCTTGAGGCGCGCGCCTCCTCCGCGCAGATCGTCGATGGCCTTTTCGGCGACCCTGCGTCCGCTGGTCTTGGCCGTCAGGTAGAAAATTTTTTCGGCGTGGCCCAAGCCGAGGGCCTTGGCGGCCGGGAACAGGGTCGAGATGGTTTTGCCGATGCCAGTGGGTGCTTGGGCAAAAGCTCGCCCTCGACCATTGATGGTGCGATAGGTAGCCGCGGCCAGATCGCGCTGGCCGGGTCGGTACTCGGCAAAGGGGAATTCGAGCGCCTCAAGCGAAGGGTCGCGCACGGCACACCATTGGTGGTAGAGCCGCGCCCAATGCAGGTAGCGCTCGACGAGATCGGAGCAAAACGCCGCCAATTCGTCGTGCGCAAAGGTGCGGCGGTCCTCGCGGCGCTCATAGGTATCTAACTGAAGGTAGGTTAGCTGGATGTCGATGGCGTCGAGGCCACTTTGCTCGGCGACCATAAAGGCGTAGAGCTTGGCCTGCGCCCAATGCGCCGGGTTTTCGGGAGCGACCTCGTCGAGCGCAGCCTCGGTGGTCTTTATTTCCTCGACGAGCACTGCGTCGTCTTCGACGAACAAGCCGTCGATGCGGCCGCTTATTTCGAGGGTGATCTCGTCGGTCTCGACTAGGTAGGAGATGGGCACTTCCGCCTGATAATCGGCGGGTCGGGCGCGCTGGACTTGCCAATGGCCGCGAGTGCCTTCCACTAGGCGATCGGGACGGGAAAAGCCGCCGAAAATCAGATCGCCGGAGCGCAGCACAAAGCCGACGAGGTCGCGCACCGAGGTTTTGAGTAGGCGCGGGGGCATGGTAGATTCTGAAGATAGGGCATATTTTAAGCGGCGCTATCAGACACTTGTATTCTCACAGGAGGTGGCAATGAGTCAATCCACAGTTTTGGGCGTCATCGGTGGGTCGGGGTTGTACCATATAGAAGGGGTCGAAACGGTCGCCGAGCACCGGCTAGACACGCCCTTTGGCGCGCCCTCGGACGCCATTGTCGAGGCGCAAATTGGCGGGCGCACAGTGCATTTTCTGCCGCGACATGGCCGGGGGCATCGGCTGCTGCCGAGCGAAGTGCCTTCTCGCGCCAATATCCACGCGCTCAAGCAACTAGGTGTGAACCACGTTTTAGCCATCAGTGCCTGCGGCATCATGCAGGAGAATATCCGGCCTGGGGACATGATTGTGCCCGACCAAATTTTCGATCGCACGCGCGGACAACGCCCATCGACGTTCTTCGGCGACGGTATCGTCGGACATCTGATGTTTGCCGACCCGTTTTGCGAGACGTTGCGGGGCGAGGTCATTGCTGCGGCCCAGGCGGCGGATGCCAACGTCCACGCGGGCGGCACTTACCTCTGCATGGAGGGGCCGGCCTTTTCCACCCGCGCTGAGTCGCATTTCTACCGCAACGCCGTGGGCGCGGCCGTGATCAGCATGACCGCTCTGCCCGAGGCCAAGCTGGCGCGCGAGGCAGAAATGTGTTACGCGCTGCTGGCGACGGGCACGGACTACGATTGCTGGCACGAGGAGGAAGAAGACGTGACCGTCGATCAAGTGCTAGCGGTGCTACAGGCTAACAGTGCCTTGGCCGAGCAGATCGTCTCCGAGGTTGCCATGCGCCTGCCGACCAAATCCGCTTGCCCTTGTTTGCGCGCTGCCGAACGCGCCATCGTCACCGACCCAGCGGCGATTCCCTTAGAGGCGAAGGAGCGGCTCCGCGTACTCTACGGAAAGTATTGGGATTAAGTGGCGAAAGGACGAATGGCATGGCCGCGGTGAAAGTGAATTGGACGAGAAAAATCTACGGCGGTGGCGGCGGCAACGAAGGGATTCGCGCCACGGCCGACCAATTCAACGAACCCTTCAACTCGCACGACCAGACCCAGCTTCGCACCGGAGTTTTCCTCTACGAAGACGGCGACATTCGGTGCCCAGCGGCGGCGACACGGGCTACGCCGGCATCTTGCCCATGGGCGACGACCACGCGCTCATCGCGTACTACTCGACCTACGAATCGCCCGACGGGGAGTCTTGCGTCTATTTATCTTCCGTACTCATTGGGGATTGACCACGGAGGTGAGCCTTGGGTAGAACTAACATTGGGCAGAGAGTTTCTCTCTGCCCAATGTCCGACGATTAGTGTCAAAATGAAAAAATCAGATGTAAAAGATACTCAGCGCAACCGATTGCTCAGGTGACTTTTGATCCGGCCCCAGGAGGAGCTCTCCACCGCGGTTCCTCCTGATCCTCCGGCATTCGGGCAGTCTTCGCATCCTATTAAAGTCCAATCGGGAAACGAATCCCCCTGTGTGTCATAGGAGTTCGGGTTTTGATCACCGGTAAATCTATCCTTCAGCCACATATCGTGCTGATACAAGCTGCCGTCGCTATCGACGAGCCGCGGCCCAATGTGGGTGACCTGACCATCCTCATACACGTGCCTTACGCTCTCCGCCTCGGTCAGGCCAACGGCGTCATAGGTTTTGAGCCGGCCTTCCCAAGTGACCTCTACATCCAGAGTGCCGTGCTGGGCATCCGGCGGGGTAACCGTCCAAGCAAGATCCCATACGCCTGTGACGTTGCCAAAAAGATCTACATCCTGAGTCCAACTCAACTGCTCGTCGCCGAGCACCTCGATCTGGCTGTTGAAGGCCGCTACTCCATCCGGCCCCGGCAATATACGCATATGATAGCGCTGGTGGTTGCTCGCCTCGTCTAGGTTGGCCCCCAAGCCGGGACCGCCCGAGTGGTCGTTGTCGAGGTTGAACTGGGTGAAATCATCGTGCCACATGCGTTTCAAGTCTGGCTCCTGCCGCCGCAGGGAATCGTCCTGAATCCGAAGAAAAAAGTAGAGCCGGTTGTCTGGCGGACGAGAATAGGCCAGCCGGAAAGTGGCAGAATAATCGTCTGCCTCAACGACTTCGCCATTTGTCGCATAAAAATCCAAGTTGCTGTCCAAGGCGAGATCGTTGTCGAACCAGCCCCAGTCGCCGTCATCTCCGTCCATGGTCATGGCGTCAGGATCGGGCACTTCTTGCAGGAAGAACTCCAAGCCCGTGTGACCCAAAGCCGGCCTGCTAAAAGCCAGAGCCAAAGCGCATGCTAAAGGCAAAATTATGGATCTTTTCATGCTTAATCTCCTCTCCTATGGATGGTCTCCCAGTCTGCACATAATGCGCCGACATGGGCTTGGGCCGGATCGCCCAAGGTAGGTTACTATGAAGTTATCTCATTATGTGGGGGCTGACCCTTGTTGGTCGCCCGTTGTTTAGACAAGCGCAGAGGCCGATCTCTATGGGATTGGTGCCATTTATGAGATAGCTTCTATACATGGGCCCTTCTTTCCCAATGAAACATTATAGTTGAGTTTAGAGAAGTCAAGAATTTTTCGAAAAAGCCGCCCAAGTGGTGCCCTCATCAAGCGCCAATTCATGAGCTCCTGAGGTAGATCCAACATCAGATGGTCTCAGTGCAACTGATTGCTCAGATGACTTTTGATCCGGCCCCAAGAGGAGCTCTCCACCGCGGTTCCTCCTGATCCTCCGGCATTCGGGCAGTCTTCGCATCCTATTAAAGTCCAGTCGGGAAACTGATCCCCCTCTGTGCCATATTGGGCCGGGTTTTCATCACCGGTAAATCTATCCTTCAGATAAAAATCGTACTGAAACAGGCTGCCGTCGTTGTCGGTGAGCCGCGGCCCAAGGTGGGTGACCTGACCATCCTCATACACGTGCCTTACGCTCTCCGCCTCGGTCAGGCCAACGGCGTCATAGGTTTTGAGCCGGCCTTCCCAAGTGACCTCTATATCCAGAGTGCCGTGCTGGGCATCCGGCGGGGTAACCGTCCAAGCAAGATCCCATACACCCGTGACGTTGCCAAAAAGATCTACATCCTGAGTCCAGCTCAACTGCTCGTCGCCGAGCACCTCAATCTGGCTGTTGAAGGCCGCTACTCCATCCGGCCCCGGCAATATGCGCAGATGATAGCGCTGGTGGTTGCTTGCTTCGTCTAGGTTGGCCCCTAGGCCGGGACCGCCCGAATGGTCGTTGTCGAGGTTAAACTGGGTGAAATCGTCATGCCACATGCGTTTCAAGTCTGGCTCCTGCCGCCGCAGGGAATCGTCCTGAATCCGAAGAAAAAAGTAGAGCCGGTTGTCTGGCGGACGAGAATAGGCCAGCCGCC
Organism: uncultured Latescibacterota bacterium; assembly: GCA_958295495.1. GTDB lineage: Bacteria > Latescibacterota > UBA2968 > UBA8231 > UBA8231. The sequence continues at coordinate 1,152,425 of OY282352.1, read as the reverse complement.
AAGTGGCAGAATAATCGTCTGGTTCAGCGACTGAGCCTGATGTCAAATAAAAATCCAAGTTGCTGTCCAAGGCGAGATCGTTGTCGAACCAGCCCCAGTCGCTGTCATCTCCGTCCATGGTCATGGCGTCAGGATCGGGCACTTCTTGCAGGAAGAACTCCAAGCCCGTGTGACCCAAAGCCGGCCTGCTAAAAGCCAGAGCCAACGCACAGGGCAAGAGCAAAAGCACAGATTTTTTCACTTTATACCTCATCTTCCTAATAGATGGGCTCCCAGCCTGTATATATGCGTACAATTCAGGATTGGAAGGAATGGAAAACTGGATGCTGCGCGAGGGACGCTTTGCCTCCTTCCATTTTAATATCTTTCTCATAAATTTAGAAAATTATCTATACGGTTCTATCCGAAAAGCGAGCCATGCCGCATTTCTTATGCGCTAAAATCCCAAAGTTATCAGGGAGTTAAAATAAAAAGTTTAGGGAAGTCAAGAATTTTTTCAATATATCGGCCTCTCACATATTTCGGTAGGGATACTACCCAAATTTCTTGTCGTATGAAAGCCTCCTGTATATCATTGAACTAGCTAGTTCAATGTCCTGTCTCCGACGTAGCGGTATGGTGAGCCGCGACAACAGCTCGCACATTCTTGCACATTGTAATATAGCAATCCTACATCATTCAAGCTTGGATGTCACGCCTAAAGGCGCGGTGAAGCCCGCTTTCGCGGGCATGACTTCTTATGGGCAGAAAAGACCGTGCCGATGAACATTCCATGCTTTCAAGTCATGTAGGACTGCTATATCTGCTCGACAAGCCCGAATCGAGATCTAGATCCATGTCAACCTCTCGTCCAAAGGTAATGCTGGCCTGCGATCAGCAAGTTCGCGACAACTGCTTGACGACCCCGGGCTTGGAACGACTCAATGTTTTTGCCGACTGGCACTGGTTCGCCTGCGAGGACGGTATGCCCTTCTTCAGTCCCAGCCCAAGCACGGAGCTGAAAACCCGATTGCTCAATCAGGTGGAGGACGTCGACGCGATCATCGTCTGCTGCGGTGCTCCTCGGATAGACGCCGAGGTCATGGAACGGGCAACCAGGCTGAAGATCGTCGGCGAGGTAGCGGGCGACTGATTCGCCGAACGCATTGATGTGGAGGCCGCCTGGGAGCGGGGCATCCGCACGGTGGACACCACTAATGGCATCTCCTACCCAGTGGCCGAATGGACCCTGGCCTTGATCCTTGTTTCCCTGCGCAATGCCGGTGCCTATTTCCGCCGCATCATCGCTGGCGATACTGACTTTTCCCGTAATGACGATCCCGGCTATTTGCGCGGCGATCTGACCGGCAAGCGAGTCGAGTTGATTGGCTGCGGCCATATTGGCCGGCGGTTGATTCAGTTTCTACCCGACGCGCCCGTGCGCAAGGCGACCCTCGCGCTTTGCGGCCATATTGGCCGGCGGTTGATTCAGTTTCTACGGCCCTTTGAGGCAGATATCCGAGCGGCAAGCCCGGACCTTGGTACGGCTGGAACCACGAAGATGCGTTCGACGCCCTATTTGAGTGCAACGGGTTTCCGCTATGGCTGGTTGCCCATAATGGTAATCTCGCCCCCAAAGCCACTGGCAATTATTCTGGCGGCGAATTCCTGAACCAGATCGCCCGGCAGGTTGGGGTTGCCCTCAATCCACAGGTGCTCCCCGACGCTTTGTAGGTTGTCCAAGCCTTCGAGGCTGGCCAAAGACCTGTTGCCATCTATCTGTAAGACGCTTCCGACGCTTTGCAGGTTGTCCAAGCCTTTGAGAGAGGCCAGAGAATGATTTTCGTGGATAAGGAGATTCTCGATCCGAGTGAGCTCGTCTAGGCCCTTTAGGTCCTTCAGGGCATCGCTGCCCCAAATCATCAGAGCCCCGCCGACGCTCTGGAGGCTGTGCAGGCCCTCTAGGCTGGTCAGCAGTCTATTGTCGCGAATTATCAATTCATCTCCAACGCTTTGCACGTTGTGCAGACCTTCCAAGCTGGTCAGAGAGACATTGCGGTAGAGACTCAGGTTGCCCCCGATGCTTCGCAGGTTGTCCAAGCCCTCCAGAGTGGTCAGAAGGTCGTTGTGCAGGATATGCAGTTCGCCGCGGATGCTTTGCACGTTGTGCAGACCTTCTAGGCTGGTCAGAGCAAAATTGTGCTGGATGTGCAGATCGCCCTCAATGCTTTGCAGGCTGCGTAGCCCCTCCAGAGTAGTTAGACCAAAGTTATAGCCGATAATAGGGAGGCCGAGCTTCAGCGATCCCCCGATGCTTTGCAGGTTGCGCAGACCCTCTAGGTTGGACAGGGCCTCGCCGTCGCTGAAGATACTTCCCTCGGACTCGCGTGCTGCTTGCTCATCGCCCAAGCTGTGAGCATGTCTTCGTTTTCTTTCCTCATAGTCCAGAGGTTCATTGCCGAAGACCCCCAAGTCTCCATCGATGCGGGTGACGTTGCGCAGGCCCTCCAGACCGGTCAGGGACGCATTGTCTCTGATTTCCAGCTTGCCCCCAATGCGGGTGAGCTTGTGCAAGCCATCCACATTGGTCAACGCTCTATTGTTGACGATTTCCAGATTCCCTTCAATGCGAGTGAGGTTGTGCAAGCCCTCTAGGCTGGTCAGGGCTAGATTGGAGCGCAGTAGCAAACCGCCGACACTATAGAGGTTGTGCAAGCCCTCCAAGCCGGTCAGGGTCGTTCGCTCAATGATCAGCTTGCCACTAATACTGAAGCAACTGTTGCCATCGCTTGCCCAGGCCTTTAGATCCTCTGAGGTGGCAATCGAAAAGTCGCCTGCCCAATTTATCCCTACTTCAGAGCAGTCATCGGTTCTAATGGATGATACCGGGTCTGCATCATTATCTCCGCAGCTAACAAGCACGGCAATAGCCACCGCAATCGACCAAACCCGGACCATGCACATCTACTCCTGCTTTTAATGCTTGGGTTTCACGGATTTATCCGGTTCGTACAGAGTGAGCACTTGGTTGGCCGCCACGTCCGTGAGCTGTTCGACGATACCGCTAGGCCAGCGCACCTCCACCAACTCTGCTTTTTTTAACGCACCAAGACCAAAATAGAGACGCAGATCATCCTGACACAGAAAACTCGACCCACTCCTGACTTCGTCGATCTGCAAGCGACCACCTGCTACGACCTTGACTAGGGCCCCAATGCCGTCCCGGTTGCTGGAGGGTCCCCGGAGCTGGTCCTGTGAATGACCAGAGGAGGCTGGAGCATAACTCCCGACAAGCTTGATGGTCAGCCAGTGATTCTGGTTCCCCCCGTCGTTGTGCAGGAGCGCGGCCGGCTGATTGTTATTGGAGACCACCAGATCCAGATCCCCATCCTCGTCGTAGTCTCCGACCGCCGCCCCGCGGCTCACCTGCACCAGCGCTAGGCCCGGTCCCGCCGAATTAGTCACATCGGCGAATCTGCCCTGACCGTCGTTCCTGAAAAGTTGGTTCTGCTGGGCATAGGTCACACTAGTGTCGAATAGCTCCACATTGTCATCTAGGTGGCCGTTGGCCACAAAGAGGTCGCAGTCTCCGTCGTTGTCGTAGTCGAAGAAAACCGTTCCCCAAGCCAGAAATCTCAGGCTCGGTATGCCCAATCCCGACTCGAAGGTAGTATCGGCGAAAAACCCGTTGCCCAAGTTCCGATAGAGATTGTTGGTCTCCCACTGGTAGTTGGTCACGAAAAAGTCGAAGAACCCATCGCGGTCGTAGTCTCCCGCAGCGACCCCCATCCCAGCTAGGGCCTCTCCGGCCTCGTCAAAAGCAACCCCGGCTAGGAAACCGACTTCGATGAAGCGGCTCCCATCATTGCGGTAGAGCAAATTGGGCGTCCGATCCCCAGCCACGTAAAGATCTAGGTCGCCGTCCTGGTCGTAGTCGCTGAAGAAGGCTCCCAGTTCCCTCGCCGCCCGGGGCAGCAAGCCGACTGCATCGCTAATGTCTGCGAAGGTTCTGTCCCCCTCGTTGCGGAAGAAGACATCCGCCTGTGGGTCGAAGGCCTCGGGTCCGCAGTAAACCTGTAGCCCTTTGGCTTGAATGCAGGGCGGGTTTACCTCTGGCGGGTACTCCACGTAATTGGCCACATAGAGGTCGGGATCGCCGTCTTGGTCGTAGTCTGCAAAAGCCGCTCCTGTACTAAAACCAGGATGACCCACTCCCGAGCGGCTCGTCACATTGGTAAAGCTCCCATCGCCATTGTTGCGGTAGAGGATATTGGGCCCGTAGCAAGTGATGTAGAGGTCTAGATCGCCGTCTTGGTCGTAGTCTGCCGCGGCACAGCCCATCCCGTGGCCCGATTCGGCCACCCCGGCAGCGGCAGTGGTCTCCTCAAAGCGCCCGTCGCCCCGATTGCGGTAAAGGGCCCCCGGCCCGGCACTGTTTGCAAAGTATAGGTCGAGCCAGCCATCGGCGTCGTGATCAAAGAAAACCACCCCCGAACCCTGCGTCTCCGGGAAATGCTTTTCCCCTGTCGCCCCATTCTGGTGGCGAAAGGCAATCTCGGCCACAGCAGTGACATCGACGAACTGGACCTCGGCCTTTGCCGGTAGCTGAAGGAGAACCGCCGTTGCGAGACAGTGCCTGCATAAAGAGATATACTTCATCAACATAGAAAAAACCCGTGAGCTTATTTCCAGCACCTCTGAGATCATTCTGTCAGACGCCGGTATATCTCCAGTTCCGCCTCGCCTTCTGCCTTCCGGTCTTGCCCGAGGTAGATCATGCCCAGGCTGTAGTGTGCATCGCCGTGGTTGGGCTCGATCTTGATGACTTTCTGGAAAGCCCGGATCGCCTGCGGCGCATCGCCCAAGGCCAAGTAGGCGGTCCCGAGGTTGTAATAGGCCTGAACGTAGCGGGAATCGAGCGCCAGGATCTTCTCGTATTGGCTGATCGCTGCGGCTATTTCCCCTTGTCGGAGGAAGATATTGGCCAAGTTGTTGCGTGCGCTCAGGTCGGTGGGATTGATGGCCAGAGCTTGGTGGTATTCCGCCGCCGCCGCCCGGAAATGGCCTAGGCCGGCGTAGAGCACCCCAAGATTGTAGCGGGCATCTGCGTCCTCCGGGTAGAGCGTCAGGATATACCGGTAGCGGCTGATCTCATCGCTCGCTTTTCGCAGGCGCTGGAAAGCGGCCAGCAGCTTTTGGCCCTCCTCAGTCCTGGCCTGTCTAAGGTAGAGCGTCCCAAGCCGGTGATAGGCTTCTTTTTTAAAGGGGTCGGCGGCAAGAGCTTTCTTAAAAGCAGTCTCCGCTTCGGCGGTCCGCCCTTGCTGGAGAAGCACCTGTCCCAGCAAGGTATAAGCATTGGCGTATCCCGGATTGTGGCGGAGAACGGCTCTGGAGCTCGCCTCGGCCTCCTCAAGGTGCCCCAACTTGGTATAGATTTGTCCGAGGTGGTAGTACGCATCAGCGTAGGAGGAATCGAATGCTACTGTCTGCTCGTACGCCGCAATCGCAGCATCGGAGTGGGCCTGTTGCTCGTAGACTAGTCCCAGATTGTAGTGGGTGGCGGCATTATCCGGTTCGAGATGCAGTGCCTTGGTCAAGGCTGAGGCCGCATCGTCATAGCGACCCTGAGCGCTAAGGACTATGGCGAGCTTGCGATAGGGAGAAACGCGGTCGGGAGCAAGCAGGATCGCCTCTTCGTAAGCCACGGCGGCAGAGTGGTTCCGGCGCTCCCGCATGTACAGATCGCCCAGCGCAATACGGGCTTCGACATCGTCCGGATAGAGCTGCACGGCTTGGGCGATGTGTTGCGTAGCCAGCTCAAAATCTCCCTGCTTCTGGAGGATGGAACCGGCAAGCAGGAGTACTTCGAGATGGTTCTGATCCATTTCTAGGGCTTGTCGGCAAGCTGCGATAGCTTTGAGATAGCTGCCGGCCTCGGCCAGACGCTTGGCCTCGGCGTATGCCGCCTCGACCCGCTTCTGCGACCTCTGGTCGCCACAGCCGCTGGTGGCGAGGACAGCAAAAAGGGCGAAGCACCAAGCTTTAAATACCGGCTTCTGCATCCATCTTCTTCAAGCGGTCCTCAAATAGGACGATCTTAGAGGCATACTTCTCCTTCAGGCTGAGAAGTAAGGTGTTGATTAGCTCCTCTTCCTTCTCCTTCCTCAGCCAGTATCGCGCCCTCGTCGACGCCTTCTCAAAGGGATCGGGCTTCAAACCGCTCTTCTCCACCACCTTGAATACTGTATAGCCTTCCTCGAGCTGTAAGGGACCTTTCAGCTCTCCCACCTCTGCCTTCAAAGCCTCGTCGTAGAGGGGACCGTAATGCGCCTGTCCATAGGTGTGCATATTAATGAAGCCCTTGGTTTTCTCGGCCCCACTTCTAATACTATAGCGCTCGGCCAAACGCTCCATTTCCTCCCCGTTCAGAATCCGTTTCAAGACCTCCTCGGCCTCTTCCCAGGTTGTACACAGAATCTCCTGGACGGTGATCTGTTCGGGCTTCTTAAAAAGATGTAGATGGCTTTCGTAGTAGGAGCGCACCGCTTCGTCGCTCAGGTCGATCCGCCGATCCACCTCCCACTCTTTTAAGGTTTCGATCAGCATAGTCTTTTTCTTGACCTCCAGCCAAGCGACTACCGACGAGTCCTGATCAATTCCCTGCCTCAGGGCTGCTTGGGACAGGAGTGGGATCGGCAAGAGCTCTCGATAGATGAACTCGGCGATGCCGCTGCTGTCAAATCTGACCGAGCGGAAGCGGCGGACTCTCTGGTAGGCGTCGGCGAAATTTTTCAAGGTCAACTGTCCGCCATCGAAACGGCACAGAACCACCTCCTGTTCCCGTTTTGCTATATCCAGAGTATCTGCGCCAGAGCTTGGAGTCCTTTCTAACAAGAATGAGATGCCTTCTTGGTCTAGCTGCACCTCGAATTGGGTGGCCAGCTCCTCCAGTAGCTCTTTATGGCGGGCCCGGGAGGTTTCCGTAATCTGGACCCGGGCATAAATAAAGGCGTAACTAGCGGGGGGAGGCCCCTCGGCCACGACATGGAAGATCTCGTACCTATCTCCTATCTCGAAAGGCTGGCTGATCTTCCCTACCTCTAGCGCGAAAACTTCCTCTGCCACCTCCACCGGCATCCCCTGCTCTTCCACGTTTCCACGCCCGTAGAGGGGACCGAGCAAGCCACCTTGGGAGGCGGTCTCGCGATCGGTAGAGCGAAGTTTGGCCACTTCCCCGAACTCTTTTCCCTGCTCGAGATCTTCCATTACCGCCCGGGCATCCTTCTCGGTCTCCACCTCGATATGGGCCAGCTTCAGCATGCGGTTCCACTTGGACTGCTCGAAACTACGTCGCAATTCGTCTGATGAAAAATTGATCTTTTCTTGGACTTCCCGGCGGAGAATCTCCCCGAGCAGCTTTTGCCGCCGCTCGTGCTCCCATTTATCCAGAAACTCCGAATCCTGGTCTATGCCCTGCTTCCGGGCCTCGAGTAACATCAGCTCCATATCGACCATGCTGTCGAGGTATTCGCGCCACACCTGAACGCCCTCCTCCTCAGAGCGGAGCAGAGCGGGCATATCCATATTGAACCTAAGCAGGTCTTCGACCGTAATCTCTACGGTATCAACCTTGGCTACCACATTGTCGTCCGCTGTGTCACCGCAGCCGGACAGCCACAAAAAAAACGCGACTAGTACCAACGCTCTTCCTTCCTACTGCCCCGTGGCGGGCGGTTCGAGGGCATAGTTGACCTCCCGGGTGAACTGATAGGGAATATCGACTGTCTCCATTGGCTCGTCCCGGTAGTCGAAGCGCAAGGTCATTTTCTCGATCCGAATCTCGAAATCCTCGACATCGTCGTCCAGCGCAGGAAAAACGACAAACCCTCCCTTTTCCTGACCGCTGAAGACCATATCATCGTTGAAGAGCGTCTTCCGCAGAATGCCCTCTCGCTCCTTGAATGGCTGGTAGGTATTGCCCGCGTAGGCGATTGCATAGGGCCAGTAGTATTCGATCAGGGCAGTGAGGCTGAGCGACTGATAGCGCCGTCCGTTGGGGGCTGTGATCTCAATCAAGGCCGGATCCACGCGCACCTTTGGATAGGCGTAGTTCTTTATCTTTAGCAGAAAGACCGCAAAACGGGCTGGTGCCTGCTCCTCACCCGACGGCTTCCAGTCGCCGTAGGTATACGGGTTGACTGGTGCCTGGTACGGGTTGTCCCGGTAAAAGCCCGCCGGAGAGACCGAATGAACTTCAAACTGCCGGTTCAGCATTTCGGCAGTTATAGGTTGCAGGCTGACCTCCAAGCGGCCCCTGACAAAGGTGATGCTGCGGTCATCTCCGACGTTAAATTCCTCGGTCTGCTGGGTCTCGGCAACGGGCATTATGGGTCCGGGAAAGTGCCGATAGCCCAATTTGTAGCCACAACCACCCAACAGCAGCGCTACTGACGCGGTTGCGCTGAGTACAAATGTCCTCATCCTAATCACCTCTTGGCGATATATTGCGACGCTTCTAAGCTCAATAAGCCACACCCACTACCTGCAACTGAGCGGAATCCCCTTGATCGGCCTCCACCCGTACCCGCGCCATATACACCCCTGGCGGCACCAAGGTGCCGGCGGCGTCCCGGCCATCCCATTCCACCTCCTGCGGACCGACTCTCTGTACCTCTAGCACCTGCTGCCATACCCGCTGTCCCTCTAAGCTGTACATGCCCACCTCCACCTCTGTCCCCCCCAGCACCTGGAACAAAGTGAAGCGGATCGACACTATATCATTGATGCCATCCCCCTGAGGTGTAAACACCGACGGCTGCACCTCTAACTGGCGCAGAACAGAGCCCAGCGACGACTCGACCGCGACCATGCGCAACTGGTTAGTGCCTATTTCGTCGCTGACATCTCCGCTCTCCACTTCCTGCGGCAACCCGGCTTGTTCTCGGCGAAATACCTCGGCTCGCAGTGCGCCCGAGGCGTTGTACAAAGCCGTCTCCAGCCGCAGCCGCAACCGCTGGTCGCCTTCTGGACTGAGCGGACGTGGCAGGTACACGATGAATCCCCGTTCCTCAGACACCACATCGGCTGGCTCCACAGTCACCGGCTGCAGCGGATTACCCATCTCCAGACTCAAAAACTCGGCGGTTGAGGGCGCCAACACTCGCACCCCATCAAAACCAGCTTGGCCGGCGGCGAACTCGGTGCCTATTTCGTAAACCAACTCGGTCCGCTCGCCGACGGGCAGCAGGGCCACTCTGCCTTCGGGCTGCAAATCGTCCACCACAGCCACCTCGCCCAATATCCGCTCGGCCAACAGCGGCGAGGTCTCCACCACCAGCGAGTCGATGCGGGCAAACGATTCTAGGCTCTCACTGTCCATTTCCACCCGCAGCATGATAAAGCGGCCGCGCGGCACCCGGGGCTTTTCGCCGGACTGCTCGAGCGGGGGCGACCAGAAGCTCCAGTTGTCCCGGTCTTCAGTGATCGGTCCGGCCCAGCCGGCCGCCGGCGGGTCAAAGGGCCAGCGCCGCGGTTTGAGGCGGGCGTAATCGGTGGCGCTCACCTCGGTAGGTTGGCGCAGGTCGTTGTAGGTGTGGTAGGCCACCGGTTCGTCGTCTAGACCGGTGCGTACGGACACCCTGACCTGAGTGGGCGCTTCGGGCTCGGCTTCGGGCTCGGACGCGACCGCGTCCTTGCGCCAAGTGCTGACACCTAAGTGAACTTGGCCGATGTTGACGATCTGTCCTAGGTCTATGACCTTGGACTCCCAGCGGACCTCGGGCACGACGCCGCGACCGTACACCTCCAACTCGGACACCGCATACCGCTCGAACGAGGTATTTTGACCATCTCTACAACATTGCGAGTCCGGAATAAAGCGCATGCGAAAGAAGCGCAGGTACTGGCGCGGAAAAGAGACCTCGATCGTGGATTCGAGATTGCCCTCCACCGAGGCCAGCACAATGTCCAGCGGAATGTAGAAACCGACGCACCAGAAGTGGTTGGTACACCAAGCACCGTCTTGCAGCTTTATCGCCACCTCATCGTTGCTGGCGGTCAATTCGTAGCGGGGAAAAAAGTAGTTGGGGTTGTAGGGTTCTTGGGTGATCGGCTCGGTGCCTTCCGGTGGAAGCATTACAAAGCGCTCGGCGGGGATTCGCGTACCCAGATCGATGGAATAAAACTCGCCCTCTACCCCCCCCTGGCCACCGTGTGCGGTAAAGCCTGAGGAGGCATAATAGGTGCTACGGTCCCCATCTATGAATATCAGCGCATCGGCAACTCGGCCGACCTCGCGGATGGAGCCAATAGCCCGCCAGACATGGGGCATGCCGGGACGGAAGTCGAGTTCGACCGGCTCGCGAAAGCGGAACCAAGGGCCGATCTGGGTAATCACATTCACGTTGGGATCGAGAAAAAGGGGCTGGATCGCTCCCGGACTAGAGGTCAAGTCCACCATCACGTTCAGGGCGGTCTGGTCGGCCCAGGACTGGCCGTCCTCACCGCCAAGACGCAAATCAATCCGCTGGGTGGCCGACTCGCGGGGGCTAACCAGCAGCCCTAGGGCAACCAGCGCAAAAAAAGTACCTCTCATAACACATCTTCCTTAAAAAATTGCGCTCAATCCATCCTCATTATGGGTATATATCAATCTGTACCTGTGCTGGCAAATATGCGCACGAAACCGATGGATTCATCTCTGGTATCCTCTTCTTTGAACTTGGTACGCCGCAGTTGCAGACCTACATTCGCGGTCAGCTCGTAGCCCAAATAGACAGAGGTGTTAGACATGAGGATCGAAACAACTTGGCTGCTAAAGTCGTCAATAAAGCTTGGGGGTGGCTCTTCCGGCCGCTCCTCCAAGTTTTCAAACCAGCTAAACTCGACGCCGCCTTCCACCCATGTTCCCGGAAGCAGCAAGTAGCGGGTGATCAAGAATAGGGTTTCCTCGAGGTCGCGGGATTTCAGGCTTGTTTTCGTCGAGGGGATCTCGCGTCGAAAGGTGCTCTTCCACTTGGGCCGCAAGGTCAGGTTTTCCCCCACTGAAATGGCGTACCCCGCCTTGTTGATCAAGCCTAAGAACGAGCGATTGCGCAGCTCGTCGGCTTGGTCTCCCCGCTGGTTGAAAATTTCGTACTTGATCTTGCCCTGAATATCCAGATCGCGAATCCGGTTGTACCTGGCTTGGAGGTACAAGGTGTTGACAAAGGTGTCCTGATTCTCCAGAGGATCGCTGAAGTTCTCCGATCCCGTGGGATCTTTCCAGACCAGCCGGTCGTCCTTGATATTATCCTTTACCAGCTTGGCATGTTCGACCAGACCAATGTTCCACCCGGGCATATTCACCTCCGCAGTAAGCAGTCCGTAGGTAGCGCGACTCTTCCTAGAGCTGCTGGGCATCCGTTCCTTCAGCCGGCCGATGGTAATTTGCGCTCTCTTGGCGAGCATTAGCCCTCCGTAGATATTGTATCCCCGGCGGTCCCGTTCGTAGGGAAAGTCCGGCTGCCGATCGTCCTCAAAGCGGTCGATGAGTGTGTTGTTGTTCATGTCCATTCCGAAGAGGAACTCTGGAGGATCCACTGCGTAGCGCAGGAAGGGCTCGGCATAGTCGGGTCTAGAGTTGGCATTCTGGTTGAAATCGGAGACAAAGTCGTTGTTCTCGTCGAGTCCGGGGAAGACGTTGTTGTCGGCTCCCGCCCCTCCCACATCCCCTACTAGTCCGATCTGATTGATGCGTTGCCAGTCCGGAAAGCGGTCCTGATCGTCGTTGTCATCGACGAACTCAAACAGGTGCCTCTGCTCGTCGCTGTAGTCGATGCCCCCCAGTGAATTGGAGATGAAGGCCGTGGTGCTGTAGTCGGGATTCATATCGAAGGCCTCTGTGTAGGCAAACCAAGGATAGTTATTGTAGGAGGCCGTAACATAGGCCGCTTCGGCCCGGTCTTTTTCTGGATCGAGGTCGTTGACCCCAAAGTTCTGGTTGGGGAAGCGCCGAAAGCGTCGGTTTACTGCGTACTCTGCGCGCAGGTCTAGGCCTCCTAAGTTGTTTATCTCCAAATCCAGACCAATTACCTCGTGGGCTGTGGGCAGGCCGTACTCAAACCTAATGAAGCGCTGATTGGACCCATCGATGACCTCCTTCTCAGCTTGGGCAACTGGCAAAAAAACTTGGCCTCCCAAGCGATCTGTCTGTTTGTTGGATGAGACCTCCACCCGGTAGTCGTTGGTTATGATCAGCTCGAACTCTAACTTGGAGATATCCCCCAAAGTCGGCACCTCTTCCGTCGGTCGGAAATCGTTCCTGACATCGTAGATCAGCTCGATCACATCTGTGCCTCGCGCCTCGAGGTTGCCCTCACTGCGAATCCCGCCTCGTATCAAGGGGGTGATTTCCGGATGTGGCTTCCCGTTGATCACCACTTGGTCGAAGAAGAGGAGTGCCCCCGATTGTGGGGTTTCCGGAGAATCGTCCGAGATCCGGACGACCACTGTTTCCACGCTGCCTTGGTTCTGGGGCTCGGTCAGCACGCCTTTTAAGGAGTTGTCTCCCAGCGTCAGGGTACTGGTGGTGTTGGCGACGTTGACCCAGGTCAGCCCGATTTGCGCGAAGTCTCCTAACTGTCCAATCCCTCTGCCTCCCAAAAGCCGCGAGGTGTTCTCGGAACGGCTGGGCTGCGATGTCTGAGTGAGGGCCGCAAAGGCGGGCGAACTGAGCCGGGATGCCAAGAGGGTTACAGCGTATTTGTCACTAAGGAAGTCCCACTGGAGACCATTGAAGGTCGGCTTGGAAAAAGTAAGGGGTGTCAAGGTAGTGCGGATCGCATCGCCTATGGTCAGGGATGTGTGGAACTGGCCTTTCTTGGCAGACGACACGACGACATTGCTGAACCAACTCTGGTAAAATTGGTTTTTGAATACCCCGCTTCCGAGCCGCTCCGGACTGTTCTCGGTCCAGTCGTAGATCTTCCATCCCCGGGCGATATAATTGCCAAAGGGATCATATTGCCGGGTTCCTTCGAGCAGAATGTTCACGTAGCGCTGATAGTTTTGCCGGGCATAGTTACTGTACTCCCACCCCCGCCAGCTATATTCATAGTAGAGGTTCTGGGGAAGGTGCCATTTCCGGCGGTTGGGAGCCAAGGCACCAGGGCGAACCCGTGCTCCATAGATCCCCGGCTCCTCGACGGGGCGGTACCCGGTGAATAACTGAGCATTTGCTGGGATTTCTCCCAATATGATACTGCTCAAAAGAAACAACATTACCGGTCTTAAATGGTCTATTATACGGCCTATTACCTGCGACATACATCACCTCCCATATCCTTCTGAGAACTTCTCACCCGAGGGCTTGAGATCAGTTATACTTTCCGACCATGGCTTTCAGTGCATTATTTCGTGGAGATGTATTTGAACTAACCTTATGATTCATCTGTGATATTATTAAAAAATAACTAGTACAAAACTAAACACATCTTGTCATCTTAATAGACCATGCTGATTGTCTGGATCAAGGCATCATCACTGGTCTGCGCCTCTATGTTGATCCGGCATAGATAGATTCCGGGAGGCACCAGAGTCTGGCTATGGTCCTGGCCGGACCAAGTAAAGAGCCATAACCCGTCCGTCTGGCGCTGCCCTTCTAGTTGCCGCACCAAGCTACCGTCTATAGCGTAGATCTGAACCTGGGCCGGCATATCCACTTTCAAAATATTGAAACGGATCTTTGCCTCGTCCCCTACACCATCGCCGTTAGGGGTAAAGACCGGCTGGACCGAAAGATTGGCAATAAGCCGATCGCTCGAAACGACATCGGGCAAGAAGACCGTGGTCGAGAAGCGCACATCAGCATCGGGATAGACTGGTTGCCAGAGTTCGGGGTTTTGAGTGTTACCGACAAAGGCCTTAAAATGATACGGGTTCTGCACTACATTGACATACATCTCAATGGCTACTGGCTGCTGCTCCACTAGCTGGGGAAGTTCCACTATGAGAGAATCCGGGAAAAACTGCACGGCTTCGGCCGCCAGCACCACTGGGCTACCATCTATCTGGACCGAGAAGCTATCGGCATCCGCTTGGGAGGGGGTTTCCACTCGGATGCGGTCAAAGCCGGAATCTCCCGGGCCGAATTGGGGTCGAAGGTGATATACAAATTTCTGGGCAACGCCCGGCCGGGCCTCTTTGGGCTCAATCTCGCCCACCGCCCCGATCAGAAAAGCATCGTCGAAATCAAGGGAAAGAGAACGCAGAGTCGCCGCCGTGTCCGGCCGGTCCGAAATCAGGGTGACCGCAAACTGCACGTACCGACGCGGACTTGGAGAAAGAAACTCCTGCCCGGAAAACCGATAGGGATTGCTCCAGCCGCTCCAGTCCGCTCCTTCTACTAGAACCGCTTGGGTTTTGCCTCTCCGGGGTTTGGGCAATTTATTGTAGAGTTCCTCGGTAACCTCGTTGCCATTTTTATCGAAGTAAATGGTCTGCTCTTCAAAGGTATTGCCCGAGCGGGTCTGGGCTTGCACCCTAGTACCTGCGGGCAGGTCCGCATCCCAGCTAAGCGAGCGAATCACCTTGGGCCGATCTCCCAAGTCCTCAAAGCCCGAGGTCATCTCTACCTTGGCTACGTATCCGACCGGAAAGACGGCGATGTCATTGAGAATAGAACTCCTATTGCCGGCGTAAATATGCAGCATGTGGCGGATAGACTTAGGAGGAAACATGAGATAGTTCAGCCACTGGGGTGTGTTCCAGCCAATCGCATCGGAAAAATCGAAGAGCAGATCGAATTCTACCTCTCCGGCCAGAGTGCGTCTGGACCCGTCCGAGACCAATAACTGGACTCTCTGGTGGCCCGAGGTAGCGGCAAATGCCCCTTGCCCCTGACCCGCGTCCAGCGGCGCTAGTTCGAGAATCCGGTTTACCCAGAAATGGGCCCCCAGATCCCAACTCCAACTGAACTTGGCAGTCGGGTCCGCACCACTCACCTGCCAAGTGGTACTGAGGTCCCCATCGACCAAGGCACTGGCGCGACCAGTCGGCTCGGTTATAGTGCCACCTCGATCAAAGGTGCTGAGGGCAATGTTCTGTCCAAAGGTGAAGACTTCCACTTCGGCGAGGGCCGCCTCCGCAGTTTGGGCATCTACGACAATGCGCACGAACTGGATTGGTCCGTAGGCGGTCGAGGTATCTGTGCCCGCTAGGGCTGCAGGACCAAACAAGCGGTTATTAGACACCCTGCCGAAGGCCTGAACCGGATATTCGATCAGAGTCTGTTCGTTCAGCCTGCTGGTGCCACCAATTAAGTCGAAAAAAAAGAAATCTTGGCCTTGCGCTTGTCTAACGCCATTCGACCCGAGGACGCGGAACACCCCCAAGGGCTTTGCCTTTTGCTGGTCGGGAAAGTGCAGGCGGATCTTGCTGGTCGGGACCGCCCGTCCCAAGTTGATCTCGATCCACCAATTCTCCACAGGGTCATTCGGATCGGGCTTCCAAAAGGTCGCGGGATCTCCATCGATGATATTGGCGGCAGCGTCCGGATTCGATCCGACTTTCCACACCCCTCCCTGCACTTCTCCTTGCTCTTTTGTCTCATAGGTAAATTGATCCGCATCGAGCGCGGCGTTGATGGACGACTCGAACTTTATCGGGGTGATGGAGCCATCTGCCCTAAACTCGAGGGTTCCAGCAGGAAAATTCCACTCCTGGTCCACTTGGAATACCTGCCCTCTGCCCTCTTCTTTTGCCAACGGGACTAGCAGGAGAGAAAAAGCGCAGAACTTGACCAGATTTTTCATCGGAACAGTCCTTTCCTCAGTACACTATTCCCACAGTTTCCGCTCGCACGAAGCTTTCTTGGTCGGCGTCAACCGAAACCTTGACCAGATAAATGCCGACGGGAAGTAGTTCCTCGTTATCGTCCCGTCCATCCCATGGCCTTATATGATTCCCGCTCCGCTCCTCCCCAGCTAGGGTCCGCACTCTCCGACCCGCCAGATCGAAAATTTCCACCTCCACCTCCACTGGTTCTACTAGCTGTGAAAGGGTGAGCGCGATCAAAGCCTCTTCGTTGATCGCATCCCCATTGGGCGAGAACACCCTCGGAGAGACTTCGAAAGAGGACAGGATATCCCTAGCAGACTCGGCTGCAGTCAGCACCCGCAGCGTATTAGTTGTCACCTCGGGGTTGGCATCGCCCGACAAAACCCTCTGAGGCACCTCTTCGCTCTGGGTATAGAAGACCTCGGCGTTCAAGAAGCTCCCCTGGACAAACACCTGAGCCTCGAAAATGATCTGCAGGGCGTCTTGGCCGGCTATCCGCTGGGAAGAGGGGAAGAGCAAGGTCAGACTGCCGAGTTCCTCTATAACCTCGGCAGGTTCTACCTTTTCGGGAGGATCTCCTATGAAGAGTTCCCCGAATTTTGGCTGCGACGAGGGGGTGAATATCCGGATGCCATCAAAGCCGATGTCCGTTCCCGCAACATCGGCGATAAGATCATAGACAAAGGTGGCGAACTGGCCGACCGGCACGACGGCCACACTGCGCGGAGGCCGCGGCTCGTCCAGCACAGAAATCTCTCCGATTAATTGCTGGGCCAGCGGCGGAATAGAGTGCTCCACGCTCAAAGAAGTGATCTGCATGCCGTCTAAAATGGACTGGCTCTTCATGGTGATCTCGAATTGAAAGTAGCGGCGCGGACTGGGCAGGGTAATCACCTGCCCGGAGGCGGTAAAGGGCGATGACCAGAGACTCCAGTTGATCTGGTCGTCTTGAATCCCGCCCTGTTCGTTTTGACCTAACTTGTTGTATTCGTCCTCTGTCACTACCTCCCGCTCCCGGGTGAACCGATCTACCAGCCGAAAAAAAACCCGAGGATTGTCGTCCGTTCCCGTGCGCATCCGGACGGAAATCTCTGTGTCGGAGTCTTTCACTACGACCAGACTGTCGCCTTCATGGCGCAGTCCCTGGACCGTCCATTCGAGCCGGCTGAAATTGGCCGCCTCCCCTAAGTCAATGACCTTGGAAGTATAACTGGCTTTGGGAGCGAAACCTTTGCCGAAAAGCTGAAATTCGGCGATTTCAAATGGATTCGGAGAATTTACATTTAGACGGAAAAAGCGAATCAACTGTAGCGGAAACAGGACCTCCGCCGTGTCCTCACGAGTGAATTCCACCTGCCGGAGGAGGCTGTAATCCGGCCTGTTGTCGTGGGTAAAGCTCAGCCCATCGCTGAAGAAGAGACTGTAGCTCCGGATGAAATCCTCACGATAAGGTCGTCCTTGATTATCTACGCCAAACGGACGTGGAAAAAAGACGATCCTGTTCACTGGGATCCGGGTCCCTAAGTCGAATTCAAATCTTCTCGCATCCTGTTGGACCCCGAATACCTTGAACTGATCCCCGGTGGAGGTAGTATCTTGCCCATCTACGATCACCAGTTGCGACTCTCTCAAGGTGGTATTGTCCCAGATGTGGGCTTGGGCACGCTCTTCGAGAAACCCTATCGGGCGGGCGCTGACCCAGCTCAACTGCTGGGTGATATTGTTCTGGGGATCGAATCCCAAACTCTTGATAGTTCCCGCTTGGGAAAAGTCGAGAGCAGTCGAAGCCAACTCCTGCGAAGCCCAAGATTCGCCGCCTTCTCCCACCTTCCACTGCCTCACCTCTCCCCAGCCGGTCCCCGACATGGCCGCAATCCAGATCGCCGCGATCGCCACCACAGCCGGCCTTTTCGCCTGGGGCTTCCTTGTTTTCCGCATGTCAATCCCCCAAAAAAGTGAGAGGACTTATGTCTGCTCCTCCCCATCCATATTGAGTTTACATGTTCTGACAATCTGAGTGGCCTGTCAACAAAATTATTGCACTATGTATTCTTAAATTATAGACTGGCTGATGGTGCATAATTTTGATATAGTCAAAAAATTCTACGAGGGTGGAGGCCGGAATGAGCCGATTCCCTAACAGGACTGCCAGTGTTGTTAGGATTGGCCATATTGCAGTTTTCGGTTCCACTGACTTGCAAGTTCGCAAAAAGAGCATGCGAAATGAAAATATAGTCGGGGCGGGGGTCTTCATCATTGCCTTGGGGCTCTACCTGAAGACCATGGCTCCCACTATCTCTCTGTGGGACAGCGGCGAATTCATCGCCTGTGCCTACACTCTGGGCATACCCCATCCTCCTGGAGCCCCTCTCTATATCCTTTGGGGCCGGCTTTTTACGCTTTTGCCCATCGGTTCGGTAGAGCAGCGCATGGTGCTCATATCGCCCTTGGTATCGGCCGCTGCCATCTGGTGCGTCTTCTCCACTACTATTCTCCTTGCCCGCGGTGCTCTCAAGAGCGAGGAGACGCCGTCTTCCGGCCAGGACCAGGGGTTGGCGGCCTTAGCCGGGGGAGTGGTCGCCGCCCTTTCTTTGGCTTGTTCGTACACATTCTGGTTCAATGCCACTGAGGCCGAAGTTTATGCCTGTTCCATTTTTTTTGTCTGTCTGAGCGTCTGGTTGGCGCTGCGCTGGGCGAGCGGGCCGCTCGATAAGCACAGCTACAGATGGCTTTTGTTCATCGCATATATGTTCGGTCTGAGTGGTGGAGTCCATCTTCTCTGCCTATTGACCATTCCTGCCATCCTGATCCTGATTGGGTACGCCGACTCGAGCCTCCGGCGACTGATTTGGGTGCTACTCGTCTTGGGTGGAAGCGGTCTGCTAGTGATGGCGGTATGGGGACCGTGCAAGACGGGCGGGGCCGTGCTAATTTTGGTGTTAGCTGTCGGCCTCTATTATCTCTACCGTCGCGACAGGCGTTCGTGGGGGCTGATGATAGCTGCGCTGGTGCTCTTCGGCCTAGGTTATTCCACCTATGCGACCCTCTATATTCGCTCGGGACTGAATCCGGTCATCGACGAGAACGACCCAGAAACTTGGGCCGCCCTTATCAAATTTCTTGGACGCGAGCAATACGGCACGGAGAGTCTGCTAGCGGGCATGCTGGAGGCCAAGGCTTCGCGCCTCTACCAGTTTTGGCACCTCCAGATGAAGTACTTTTTCGAGCAGTTTCAATTTTTCTTGGGGGAAAGCGCAGTGAAATTCCGCCGAGCTACCGATCCTTCCCAGCAGTCAGTAGCCGTCTCAGTCCTGCCCTACCTGCTGGGGCTGGGCGGCCTGCTGTGGCATGCCCGCAGGGACTGGCAGCGTTTTCTGGTCGTCCTAGCACTCTTCACGACCATGGGCTTTGGACTGTCTGCCTACCTGAACATGTCCGATCCGCAACCGCGGGAACGCCACTACGTCTTTGTGGGTATGTTCTATGCTTTTGCCTTGTGGATGGGCCTAGGTTGGAGCGGCTTGGTCGAAACCTTGGGGCGGCGCTTGTGCCTTTCTAACGGCTGGCTGATGGCCCTAGCGGGGGCCGGCGTTCTCCTACCGGTGGGGATGGGCGTCAAGCTATATAATCAAGTAAACCGGACGGGAGACTATCTGGGGCGCGATTACGGGTACAATCTGCTACAGTCGTGTGCCCCCAACAGCATCCTGTTTACTAACGGGGATAACGATACCTTTCCGCTGTGGTTTCTGCAGGAAGTGGAGGGCATTCGCCCGGATGTGGGCGTCGTCCATCTGGGACTTTTGAATACTGGCTGGTACATCAAACAATTGCGCCAGCGTCTCCCCACCATCGACATTCGCTATACTGATACTTATATCGATTCGGTGCTGACCGATACCCAGCGGGTCGATCTGGGGCTACGCCACTGGCCCAGACCTAGAACTATTGAACTGGCGGGCTTGGAAATTGAAGTGGTACCCTTCGAGCAACGCAGGCTTCGCGTTCAGGATATCGCGGTGCTGAAAATTGTCGAATGGAACGACTGGAAAAGGCCCATTTTTTTTTCGGCCGCAGTACCGGTCGAAAATCAGGTCGGACTGACGCCCTACCTGTCTTTGAATGGTCTAGCTTACCGACTAGTCAGGGAGCGCGAGCCGGGACTCGACCAGAAGGAGATGGAACGCAACTTGTATCGCGTCTTTCAATGGCGCAACCTCCTTGGACGGGAGATGACCAGCGATCCCGGAATCGCTCCCTTGTTGTTCAATTACCAAGCCGCTGTCATGCAGCTAGCTGACTTCTATCGGCAAAAGGGCATGGATGAGGCGCTTGCCCTGCTGCTAGCGTGGGCCAGCCAGCGCATCCCTTTCGTCTGGCATGCGTATTACAGTGCCTCCGCGTACCTGCAGCAGATGGGCAAGCACCAGTTGGCCTTTGAATACGCCGAGCGCGCTGTGCAAAAACTGTTAGATACCTACAGTGCTAGTGGAGACTCAACCTACGACGATCTTATTGGTTTGATGGATGAGTTGACAAAGAAGTACAGGGACTCCGCGTGGTCCGCCGAGTTCTACCGCGAGATCATCGAGGTCGAGCCCGGCAGATGGGAGGCTTACTACCGACTGGCTTCCCTCATGGGGGTGCAAGGCGATTACAGTGGAGGCCTGCAGGTGGTGGACGAGTACGTCGGCCGCTACGGGGAAGTACGCCCGCTGGTGCTCTTGCGACAGAATTTGCGGCAGGCTCTCCACAAAGGGAGCAGTGCGCCTGAGTGACGATACCTCCGGGCAGTGCGAGCCCGGCGGTCTGTTTGACTTCAAAATGACTCTGCATTCTTTTGTACCCGGGTCAGTCATGTATCTCATAATGGGATTAAAATTAGATAGGAGGCACAGATTGACACGGCAGCCAACGACACAAGCAGGGCTCGTCCTTCTAACCATCCTCGCGACCATCGGATCGCTGTTTATTGCATCCTGCAATAGGCCCTCTACCAATAGCGATGACGATGACCAGCCCTCGACTTCCACCGGGCAAACTGATCCACTCCAGTTGCCTTTTCCCCAAGAGATCATCGATCCTCCATGGCTGGAAAGTCGCAGACAGGCTCAACTCGAGACCGTTGGACAGTTCGATGTATTTTGCGACTTTGCCTTCTCCGACCGGCTCGAAGACAGTGCTATCCGCTTCCGCAACAGGAGCACTCCCGATTCGGGCAAGGACTACAGGCCAAATCACTACGACCACGGCAATGGGATAGCCATTGCCGATGTGGACGGGGATGGCCTCTACGATATCTATTTTGTCACCCAAGTTGGCGACAACGAACTGTGGAGAAATTTGGGAGGTGGTAAATTTGAGAATATCACCCAGAGGGCGGGCGTGGCGGCCGAAGCGATCGGGGTATCAGCCTCTTTCGCCGATATCGACAACGACGGCGACCCAGACCTCTACGCGACCGTCCTGCGCCAGAGCAATGTCCTCTTTGAAAACGACGGTACCGGCACATTCAAAAACATTTCCAAAGACTCCGGCCTCGACTATAAGGGACATCCCTCTGCCGCGGTCTTCTTTGACTATAACGGCGATGGGTTGTTGGATATGTTCCTCACTGTTGTAGGCCAGTACACTACCGACGAGCTTAAAAAGGCGAGCCGTTCTAGCGGCAGCAAAAAAAATAGCCCGCATAGGTACTATGCGGGATTCGACGACGGCTTCAGCGGGCACCTCAAGCCCGAACGCACCGCAACGAGCATCCTCTTCAAAAACGAGGGAGATAATCGCTTTGTCGATGTCAGCGAAAAGGTGGGTTTGAAGGACGGGAGTTGGTCGGGTGCCGCCAGCCCCATCGACGTCAACGAGGACGGCTGGCCCGATCTATATGTTTTGAATATGCAGGGACACGACCAGTACTACGAAAACGTCGAGGGCAAACATTTTGTCAACAAGAGCCGCGAGGTTTTTCCCAAAACCCCTTGGGGGTCAATGGGAGTCAAAGTTTTCGATTACAATAACGACGGCAAAATGGATCTCTATATCACTGACATGCATTCCGACATGAGCGAAAACATCGGACTCGAGCGCGAAAAACTCAAATCCCGCATGCAATGGTCTGAAGAGTTCCTGCGCAGTGGCGGCAATAGCATCTTTGGCAATGCGTTCTACCTGAACAGAGGGGACGGGCATTTCGAAGAAATTTCGGACCAGATCGGCGCTGAGAATTACTGGCCTTGGGGATTCAGCGTCGGCGACCTCAACGCCGATGGGTACGAGGACGTTTTTATAACCTCCAGCATGAATTACCCTTTCCGATATGGGGTCAACTCTGTTCTGTTGAACAACCGGAGCGAAAAATTCTTGGACAGCGAATTCATCTTGGGTGTAGAGCCTAGGCGCAGCGGACGCACGGCCCAACCTTGGTTTGAACTAGATTGCGCTTGGAAAGACCGCAACCACCAGCACTGTCAGAACCGAAGGGGCACTGTTGTGGTTTGGGGCGCATTGGGAAGCCGTTCTTCGGCGATCTTCGACTTGGACGACGATGGCGACCTAGATATCGTCACCAACGATTTTAATTCTGAGCCTACTGTGCTGAGCAGCAATCTGAGTGCTAAAAAGCAGAACCTGTCTTTTCTCAAGGTTGAGCTGATCGGCACAGCGTCGAACCGCAGCGGGCTGGGGGCCACAGTGAAGGTTCGAGTTGGCACCCAGACTTATACCAAAGTCCACGATGGACAGTCGGGCTACCTCTCCCAAAGTCTCTATCCACTCTACTTCGGACTGGGCGATGCCGAAGTAGTTGATCAGATCGCCGTGCGCTGGCCCTCGGGGAGGGAACAGATTGTCTCTGGCCCCATCGCAATCAACTCACTGGTTGAGGTAAGAGAGCTTTAGAACTCGCCTTGAAGTCCCGGGCCTCGGCTACAAAGAAGGCGTCATCGAAACCACGAAAGCCACGACCAACGTCAAAACTTATTCTCTGCTCTGGGACGCGCCCGGCGGACGCATCGAGCGAATTCGAGAATGTGCGGTGCTCGGCCCGACGGCTGAGGAAGAAACTGGCTTCCCATCCTAAGTCGGCGGTCAGGTTAGTGCGGGGCGTTCGAGGATTGACCTCGACCTTGGACTACAGCCATTTCGTTCCGCACGGCATCCCCGAATCCGAGCATTGAGGATTGACGCGGAGATTTGCAGATGGCGGAACGTTTTAGAATAGCGGTCGTCGGCGTCGGCCGGATTGGCGCATTCCACGCCCGCCACGTCCAAGAACTGGCCAGCGAGCGGGGCGATTGCGCGTTGACCGCCGTAGTAGATGGCTACGGCGACTTGGCCGCCGAGGTCGCGGCCGAGCTACAGACTGGCCAAGAAACGGCGATCGGCGTCTTCAAAGATGTAGAGGAACTAGTCGCTGCTAAGGCAGCCGACGGCGCGTTTGTTGCCTCGCGCACTGAAAACCACTACCGAGATGCCCAAACCTTGATCGACGCGGGCTGGCGCGTCCTGATGGAAAAGCCACTGACGCACTCTCTGGCTACAGCGCGGGAGTTCGCCGCCTATCTAGACGCCGACGCCTTTGGCCGCACGGCGCTGATGCAGGCTTTTATGCGCCGCTTTGACGCCCCGCTATTGTGGGCCAAAGCCCTGTTGGATCGAGGCACCATCGGCGCGCCGTTCAAGATCGTCTCAATCCTCGAAGACCCAGTGCCGCCGCCCGACGGGTACAATAGCTCCGGCATCCTCTCGGATATGGCGGTCCACAATATCGACGAGATCCTCTGGCTCGGCGGGCAGCGGCCCGAGTGGCTGGCGGGTTTTGGTAGCCTGCTTTACAACCAGCAGCACGCGGACGTCAAAGAGGATTTCGACGACGCGATCTTGCAGATGTACTTTCCCGAAAACCTGATCGGCCAAGTGACGGTCAGCCGCAACCACGTGGCTGGGTATCGCAACGAGACGTGGGTTTATGGGACGGAGGGGGTAGTACATGTGGGGGCCTTTGGTGCCGACTCGCTCCTAGTGGAAGCGGAGGCATTTGGGCGGCGGGGCTTAATTGAGCGGCGGGAATTCGCCCTGCGCGATTACGGAGCGGCGGTGCCGTTTTTTGTCGAGCGCTTCGGGCCGGCGTACAAGGCCGAGGTAGCTCACTACATCGACCAGTGCCGCGCTGGAGCGCCGTTTGCCGTTGATCACCGCGATGGGCTGAGGGCGCTGGAGATCGCGATGGTGGGGAGTGGGGCGTTGCAGGGACGCGAGGAGGGCGTGGCGATTGATTTTGCCGAGCGCGATTGAGACAGCAGCGAGCTAATTTTCAGGCAGTACGGATATGAAAGTCACGAAGATCGAGACCCTGCGGGCCAGCCGCTATATCTACGTGCGGGTACACACCGACGAGGGCCTATCGGGTGTCGGCGAGTTGCACCCCGCAAGCGGTACCAGCGGCACGCCGTTTGCGCCCATTGCGGCGGTGGATTACTGCGCCGAGTACTTGGTCGGCAAGGATCCCCTCCACATTGAGCGCAACTGGCAGCAGATGTTCCGCCGCTGCGTGTTTCGCGGCGGCGCAGACACCATGGCCGCGATCGGTGCAATCGACATCGCGCTATGGGACATCAAGGGCAAGGCCGTCGAGCTACCCGTCCATTCGCTGCTGGGCGGTCCCACGCGGGAGCGCGTACGCGCGTACTCCCATCTGCAGGGCGACTCCCCGGCGGAGTTGGCCGAAGACGCCCGGCGCATGGTCGAGGCCGGCTACACAGCCCTGCGTCTCTATCCGTTTGGTGCCTTTGCGCTCGGCGAGGGCACGAGCTTGGAAAAAATGTCGTTCCGCGGCATGGCTAAGTACGCCGCGGCTACCCTGCAGGCGGTCCGCGACGCCGTGGGTGACGAGATCGATCTCATGGTCGACGTGGTCAACCGCCTCACTCCGCCGGAGGCCATTGAGGTGGCCAAGGCGCTTGAGCCCTATGGCCTGTTTTTTTTCGAGGACCCCATCGAGCCCGAGAACATGGATGCGTGGGGCCACGTCGCGGCAAATATGCCGGTGCCAGTGGCCATGGGCGAGCGGCTCTACACCACCTACCAGTTCCGCGAGTTGCTAGCCCACAAGGGGGCCTCGTACATCCGGCCGGACCTGTCGCTCGCTGGTGGAATCACGAATTGCAAAAAGATCGCGGCACTTGCCGAAGCAAGCTACGTGGGAGTCGCCCCGCACAACCCTCTGAGTTGCGTCCTGACCGCGGCGTGCGTGCAACTCGACGCCGCCATCCACAACGTCGCCATCCAAGAGTACCCGCGGGACGAGTACGACGTCCCGAAACGGGATTTGGTCGAGATGCCACTACGACGCGAGGGCGGCTTCCTGATCGTTCCGCAGACTCCAGGCATTGGAATTGAACTGAACGACGAAGCGTTCCCGCACTACCCGCCTGTGCCATATACCCGGTCGCCGGTGATTGGACCCGACGGCGCCCTGCGGGACTACTGATTTTCAGAAACTCACTAATCCAAAGGAAGTTTTTTATGGTTGTCTTAGTTGCTCTTGTGGTTTTCGCTACGCAGTCTGTTGCCCAAGATTCGACAAGAATAGAGAACCTGTCGCTTTCCAATTGGGAGGTAGATGTTACGCGGGACCTCTTCGGGGTTAGGGAGATTCTATCGACGACCCAAGGAGAGTATGCCTACGCTCCGGGAGCTCAGAGCAGCTCCCCATCTCCTGTATTCTTTGTTCTATGCAGCTTTAACCAGCACAAACCTCCCTATATCAACATAGGGGTCGGGATTCCGGGGATATTCTTTGAGGTACAAGACAAGTCTTGTGCAACAGGGGCGGAGGAGTTCTTAGAGGTTGCGTCTTTTGCTTCACAAGCAATAGGTATGGTTAAGGATGCCAAAGAGGATCGGTTTATGCACCATCATAGATTTTTCTATAGGGCGAATCCTCGAACATGCGGGAAGCTGAACTGGAAAAAGCAAAAGATGCACGAGTTTGGGGCCGCCCATGAGGACGGCTGGACATGGCTAATCAATAGAGACAACAAATATGGGACGTTTGGGAAGACGAAGGAGCTAGCTGAAAAACAGGAAGAATATGGACAGGCTATGATTGGAGTCCATGAGGAGGATCGCCATATAAGGCTCTCGTTCAACCTTGTGGGGCTCAAGGAGGTCTATAGTGCCATGTTCCTTGACTGTAAGGTCCACCTATCGGGCTATAAGATGACCAAACAAGAATGGAGCCGCGCTGTGTTTAACCACGAACAGGTCATTCTTGACCTCTCCCACTAACAGGAGGGCTAAACGAAGATGGCACGTCAAAAAAAGAAAAGCACACAAAAGAAAAAGCCCAGCGATCCGTTTTCAAAACTCACTTGGGAAGACCTAGAGGAATGGGCGGGGGCCGTCATCGTCGCCCGAGGACGCCCCTATCAGAGAAACGGAGCTGTTGGGGACTTGGGACGCCCCGAGGACGGGACGTTGGTAGCTTGGGTGATGGGAACGCGGCGCTATGCCACCCGAGTGCGCTTTACAGAGAGGAATGGCTTGGAATCTGCCTGCACCTGTCCTTATTGGGACATCTGCAAACACGCGGTGGCTGTGGTACTGGAATACTTGGAACGCCTCAAGACCGATAGCGCTATTGGCGAAATTGAGGCGGGCGATCCGCGCTTGCTAAAACTAGAAGCGATAGAGGACGAAGAATTCGCTGAGTTTGAGCAAGTCTTGGAAGAGGAGGAAGAAAACGTCAAGGCGCATTCCAAACGCTCGAAATCCAAGAGCTCCAAGGCGGCTTCCCTGCGTCCGTACCTCCAAGAGCAGACCCAAGCCGAACTCGTAGCACTGGTGGTGGAACTCGCGGACGCGCACGATGAGGTGCGCCAATCACTCGCAGACCGCCGCACTTTGGCCTCGGGGCCGCCGCACAAAATTCTCCAGACGGTCCGCCGCCAGATCCGCGCCTTAGAAGAGCCTGGGGCCAACGTGGATCGCCTCGAGGCGGTGCTCAAAGGGTTGGTAGAAGCCGGACAGGCCGACGCGGCGTTGCGGCTGGGGCCGGAACTCCTATCCACAAGCAGCCAAGCGCTCCAGTTCGAGCACGAAAGCGAGTCCGGCGATGCGCTCGTCGCCTGCTTCAATGTCCTTTTTCAAGCCCTCGAAAAGTCTTCTCTGTCGCCGCCAGACCAGATGGAATGGGGCCTAGATATGGCACTGGCCGACGAATACTGTCTGTGCGACGCTGGACTGGACCACCTGTGGAAAAAACGCTACGCCAAAAGCGATTGGTCCGCGGTGAGCGACCGGCTAGCGCAGCGTCTCGAAGCACTCGAGCCCCCTACAGAAGAGGATGCCTTTTTGCCTACCTTCAAACGGAGCCAAATTTCCAACTGGCTGATTCGCGCCCTAGAAGAGGCCGGCCGCCAAGACGAGATCATCCCGCTGTGCGAGCGCGAAGCACCGATCACCTTCAGCTATGAACGCTTGGTGGATCTCCTGATGGCCGGCTGCCGCTGGGAAGAGGCCCGGCGCTGGTGCCATCAGGGGATGGAGGCGGTCTCCGCGACCTATCCGGGCATTGCAGCGGCCTTGCGCCTGCAGCTACAGAGGGTCAACCAGCGCAGTGGCAATCCGCTCGCCGGGTTGGCCCTTCAGGCCGAGGAGTTTTTTGCCGCTCCTCGCCTGAGCGGTTTCCAAGATCTGTGCAAAGCCGCCCGCAAGGCGCGCCTCGGCAAGGGCGTCGAGGCTTGGGCGCGGCACTATCTGGAAACCGGCCGGCGACCCGGTGTTGGTCGGAAACGCAAGAGCGATCCAAGGGTCGCTTGGCCCCTGCCGGCCCCTGAGGTCGAGGTGAGTACTCATTCCCAAGCAACTGAAGCACCTATGACCGGGATACTAATCCAGTTGGCTATTGCCGAGAAGAAGCCGGACGAGGTACTCAAGTGGTACGACTATGCCGGCCGCAAAAAGGGTGGGTTGGAGGAGTATGACTTCCTCGTCGATACCACCGCGATAGCCGAGGCCGTCAAGTCGGCCCATCCGGATCGGGCGATAGCCATTTGGCAGGAAACCGCGGAGGGACATATCGCCCGGGTACAGACGAGTGGGTACGAGGAATCAGTACCCTATTTGCGAAAAATAAAAAATGCGCTCACTCGGGCCGGTCGCAAGCAGGAATGGGAGGACTATCTGGCTTCGTTGCGAGAGCAAAACAGTCGCCGTCCGCGGTGTCTGGAGGTGCTGGGCAGACTCGAGGGTGGACGCCGGCGAATTAGCGACACGTAGTGCCATTGGCAGCTTTTGCGGCGAATTGTCTATGTCGTCACCTATTGCCCCCACTGCCGCCGCGCCGCACGCCCCAAGGGAAGGAACCGGCCCTGCGAGTCTTGCATTGTACCCTTTGTAATGGTTTTATTCGCAGCGAGGAAATGCCCCGTGCCAAGAGAGGGATAGGTTTGAAAAACCCCAACAAGGCCGCCCCATGACACCGCTTTTTGTGTGTCTGCTCGCCTTCCTCGCTGCTGGTTGCGACGCCCCGAACACGCCCCTTGCCCCCCCGCGCCCGCGGCTCACCGCGGCGAGCGATACTACCGCCGTGCTGAACGCCCCGGATACGACTTTTACTATTGAAGTCGTGTACGAAGCGGGTTGGGAGGGAGCACCCGCTTTCACCGCCGCAGACACAGAGGTAATAGGTCGCGCTATCCGTAGGTGGGAGAGAGTTGTCGTCGGCGACGTGCCCGACGTAGAGTACCAAGGCATCCCAATAGACGATCTACGTATCTACTTTTTTCCCCGCCCTACGCGGCCCGACAGTTCCCGCGGCTATAGGGGAGCGGCGCTTATGAGTTCATTTTTCTACCGCGATGGCGGCGTGCCCCATACTGGGGAGATATACTTGTATATTCGTTCAGATAACAACTGGTTTTATTCGGTTGTGCTCCACGAAATAGGGCACGCCCTAGGGCTTGTGTTTCCACTTGAATCTGACCCGCGCCCCCGCCCTATCTACTCGCTTGACGGCCCCGCCGTACTTAGGGTATTTGGGCGTCCCGCGGCTATTTATCGCGGTCATTTTGAAGTGGATGAGGTGGGCTTTGAACTGATGGCGGCCCCGTGGCCCTATTCGTTTCCGTCCCTATCCAAACTCAGTATCGCGGCATTGGAGGATATGGGCTACACAGTCAACTACAACGCCGCCGACCCGCCAAGGCGCGGCAAAGCCCCCCCAAGGCGCGGCAAAGCGATTGCTGGCCCCGCCCCCCCGCTGCTGTGGTGCGGCGTCCACCACCTAGCCCCCGCCGAATAAGCCCCGCGATGCCTGAGATAGCATGCAAAAGCGGCGGCGGATGAACGAGCCTGACGATAGGAGGTTGTTATGGTAGCAGCCGGCGCCCTGTTTTTTTTCTTTCTGGATATCGTCCTGCTTTCTTTTAGCGTATATCTCGGATGGAGAGTAGAGATACCAGCCTATTTCGCCCCGTATTCCGCCCTGTTTCCCGCCCTGTTTCCCGTCCTGTATCTCGGATGGATCGAAGAAAAGAATCGCAAACGGCTGGAACAGCTAGCCGATCGACTGCGCCGGCTCTACAAGTGCGCTGGTCAGCCGGCCCTACGGGTACGTCGCCCCAGACGACTCCACTTTGAGACGCATCAGGCCCTCCAAGAATTGGAAAAGAGCCTCAGCATTTTGGAGCGTCACTACCAAATTCGGGGCCGGCGGTTGCGCTATCCCCGGATGTTCTTCGACGACCATAAGCCTGCCCTCGACAATATGGACCAACGCATCTCGCGGCTGGAAGAGGTTCCCGCCCTTAAATAAAGGAACCGAGCCGTGCGAGCACCGTTGTCGGTCAATGTTGCGCACCGCATTGACAGCGGCGTGGTCGCAATGTCCGCACACTCGACGCGACTCGCCTGAGCTCGCCTAAGAGACGATTGCCTTCCCATCCATCAGTACCGGCGTGTACGGTTATCCGGTCGCGCAAGCCGCGGCCATCGCGCTCCGTGCGGTGAAGCAGTTTCTCGCAGCGCACGATGGTCTCGCTGACGTGCGTTTCGTCCTCTTCGATGATGCCGCGTACGGCGCTTACGAGAATGCCCTCGCGCAGATGAGCGCGTAACGCTAGCTCGTCGGGCGGACGCGAGGACCATTCAGCAGTTTGCCCAGCCAAGTGTAGCGGACGAGAAATTGGTAGATCAGCAACAGAAGACCGGTGACGGCGAGAACAACTAGGAAGTACTTTACCGCTGGAGAAAGCGACCAGTCGCGCACGGCCAATTGAGCGCCAATGACCAGCGGTACGTGCGTCGCGTACAGCCAGTACGACGAATCCGACAAATAGCGAATGGTTTTGTTTTCGCGGACGCAGAGCTTGCGGAACAAGCCCATGCACGCAAAGGTCATCGTCCAAGCGTAAGTCGCCTGCAACGCCACCGCTGCGGCCCGGGCCATGGCCGGATCGAATATCTCTTGGCGAAATCCGAATGCCCCCGTTGAAAATTCGAGCCCGAGCGGAAAGACGATGAGCAGCCCCAAGGGAAGTGCTAGCCCCCAGCATTTCCCGACCCGGCCGTCTGGGTCGTCGCAGTCGAAATACAGAGTGCCAAAGGCGAAAAAGAGGGCGTAGTAAAGCAATATGTGCGGCATGGGCAGAAGGCCCGAGGAGGTATCCGGTCCAAAACCGGACGCGACCAGTCCCATGAGCGACTGCGGGAGCATGGTCAGAGGGATCAAATAGAGCAAGCGAACGGGTGAAAGAATCAGCCAATCAACGGCTTCAACCCGACCAAGCAGCGCGGCCCATACTAAGGGGGCCTGCCCGGATGCCGGATCAATGCCATTGATATCGGCTCCATTTTTCAAGTGCCGTTCCATGGCGGCGAGATGCCCGTTTTTGGCTGCGCTCCAGATGCTGTCTTCCGCGGCCTTGGCCGCGTTGGCTTCAAATGCAGATGCAATGGCCCAGCCGCTGATCCAGTTCACCGCGGGAACGATTGTCACCAGCCCGAGCAGGAACGGCAGCAACGCGCGGCGAAAGCGGTGGGAGAGCAATGATTTCAAGCCGCGTCCGCGCCAAAGCATGGCCGTAAAAAAACCGCTCAGCACAAAGAACACTGGCATGCGGAAGCCGTGGATCGCGGCGAATAACAACCCGAAGAAACCGCTTTGCTGCGCATCCTGAACCGGCCAAGGGAAAGGGGTGAAGGACAATCCCGCGTGCAATGCGATGCCGAGCAACATCGCTGCGGCGCGCAGGGCGTCGAGGTCATAGCGGCGAGGATACGAGCCTCTATTCATGCTTGGGCTGCTCTACCCTTCTCAACGTCCCTCCATCCTGCACGGCCTCGTAAATCTGGGCGAACTCGCGGCTGCCGTCGTCTTCGACGGGGAGGCATTCGGACCCGCTTTCGCAGATGGGCATGGCGTCGCCGGGATATTCGCTGTGGAGGGCCTGCTTGGAGCAGCCATAGTAGGTGACTTCGCCGTTGGCGCGGGCGTAGCGATAGACGTGGCGGGGCGGATCGACCCAACTGTAATCCACTCGATATTGCTCTAGGGCCTGAAGGTCAATCTCGACGCCGAGGCCGGGCCGTTCCGGGACTCGGTAGTAGCCGCCGCGTAGCTGGATGGGGGCGGCCAACAGTTGGCTCTCCCATATATTCATGCAGGTAATGGCCGGCCACTTGCTCTGGGGGCAGACCGCGCCCAAGTGGGCGGCCCACGTGGTGGTGATGCCCGTGCCGACGAGCTGGAGCCAGAAGGGCTTGTTGGCTACATCGGCGACCGCGGATTGCTGCGCGATGCCGTGGGCCCCGGCGCAGACGACAAAGCCGTCGGTCACGTCTTCTTGCAGGGCGGTGAGAATCGGCGGCGAGCCGTAGTGCATGGCCAGCGGGCGGCAGATGTGGTTGCGGATTTGGGCGTTGCCAGCCACATCGGCTTGGGGGATCGGCGTCTCAATCATGGCCACCTGCGGATATTGCTCCAAGGTCGCCAAAAACTCGACGGCGCTGGCGGCGTTGGCCAGCGTGCCGTTGAAGTCCAAGTCGAGCTTGAACTGCGGGGGGACGGCCTCGACGATGGCTTGGATACAGGCGTGCAGGTCGCACCAAGTCCGCGCCTTGAGCTTGGCGGTGGTATAGCCTTGGGCGACGGCGTCAGCGCACTGGCGCGCCCAATCGGCGGGCGGCATGTCAATCGCCCACCACGACAGCGGGCACCACGTGCGGACCTTGGCGCCCAGAAGGCGGTAGGCCGGAGTGCCCAAGACCTTGCCCACCGCGTCGAAAAGTGCCTGTTGGACCCCGGCACCCAACGCATCCTCCCACAGCAAATCGCCGGCAGCGCGGCCGACGATGCGGTCCTCGATGTCCGCAGGGACTTTGGCCCATGTGTAATTGGGGATGGTCTCGCCCCAGCCTGTGGTGCCGTCGGCGAGGGTGATTTTGCAGAGTTGGACGATGCGCCAGTGCGGCAACCAGTACTGCATGTGCTGATTGGTGTGGGCGGTAAACGGAACGTCCAAGTGGATGAGTTCGACGGATTGGATCTGCATTGGGAACTCCTTTTGGAAGCAGTGGAGTCAGCTAGATACGGCGGAGCAAGCCGAGTGTCAAGGTAGGGAATGCGTTATATTCACAGCATGGAAATTCGCCAGTTCGCCGAGCAGGTGCTCTTTGGAACGCGCTGGGAAGACAAGCTCGTCGCCCTCGATCGCTACGAGGACCACGCGCCTGGTGCGGGGATTGAGACCCCGAATGCCCCGGGCCGCCCGCCCGGCTTGGGGCTAGACGAGTGGCACCACCGGGAAAAGCTCCGCTTCCGCGACGTGCGCCACTTCCACAGCGAAAAAGAGCGCGGGCTGGTCTTGCACTTTTTTGCCAACCACGAATTGCTCGCCCTCGAGTTGATGGCGCTGGCCCTGCTCAAATTTCCGCAGGCACCGGAAAAGTTTCGCCGCGGCTTGGTGCAGACGCTCAAAGACGAGCAAGAGCACGTGCGGCTCTACCAACGGCGAATGCAGGCGATCGGGGTGAATTTTGGCGAGATCCCGGTCGGCGATTTTTTCTGGAAGGCCATCGGGCCGATGGAGACTCCGATGGATTTTGTCACGGGCTTGAGCCTGACCCTCGAACAAGCCAATCTCGACTACGCACGGCACTATGCTCAGATATATCGGCAATTGGACGACCCGGAGACCGCGGCGATTCTGGAGCGGATCTACCGCGACGAAATCGGCCACGTCAAACACGGGTTGACGTGGTTTAGGCGCTGGCAGGAGGCCGGGCTGAGCGAATGGGAAGCCTATCGCCGGGCACTGCGCTTCCCACTGGGGCCGGCGCGGGCCAAGGGCATTGGCTTCAACCGCGCGGGTCGGCTTAAGGCCGGGCTTTCTGCGGGCTATATCGACGAGTTAGAGCTGTTTTCGCAGTCGCGGGGACGCTGCCCTGCGGTGTACTGGTTCAACGCCAATTGCGAGGGGCAGGTGGCCTTGGGGCGGCCGGGTGTTACGCCGCCGCAGCGGGTGGCCGAGTTGGAGGCTGACTTCCAAGCGCTGCCCATGCTGCTGTGCGCCCGCGACGATGTGGTGCTTTTGCGCGAGAAGCCTTCGCCGGTTTTTCTGCGGCGGATGCAGGAGTTGGGCTTTGCGATCCCGGAGTTTGTCGAGTGCAGCGCAGACGGCCTAGCGGCGCTTGCCGAGCGCAAGGTCAACGCGCTCAGGCCCTGGGGCTGGAGTCCAGACAGCACCAAGTTGCTTGCGCCGTTGGTCGCGGGCTTGCCTCGCGGTGGAGAAGGACCTTGCTGGAGCGCGGCGATCCGGTCGCTCTGGGCCAAGTCGTGGAGCGCGGCGCGACTGGGCGAGTTTCTGGCGGCGCAGGAGGCGGACTATCTCTGCGGGGCGGATGTAGTAGGCACGGCCGGCGCGACGATAGACCAAGCCTTGGCCCAGATAGAGCGCTTGGCGGAGGCGGGTTTTGACGCGGTGGTCGTCAAGGCTATCTACGGCTCGGCGGGTCGCGGCCAAATCCACTGCCGTGGAAATCGGGTACGCGCAGAGCAGCGCGGCTGGTTGGAGAACATTTTGCAGCAGCAAGGCCAAGTCGTGGTAGAGCCGTGGCTCGACAAGGTGGTGGATCTGTCGCTGCACTTTGACGTGGGGGCCGAGGGTGCGGCGGTGGCCGGCTGGACGCGGTTTCTCACCGCTGGACGCGGCCAGTATCGCGGCTCGTTTGTCGGTTCGCTTACCGCTGGTCTCGACGAGGAAGTGAAGCGATTTCTCTACGGCGATGGCCGCGATGCACGCCGCTTGCCGCGCTTGGGCGAGCAGTTGGCCGAATGGCTCGCCGAGCCGTTGTGCGCTGCTGGTTATCAGGGGCCGGTCGGCGTGGATGCCATGGTGTACCGCGACGGACGCAAGCTGCGGCTAAAGCCGATTGTGGAGATCAATCCGCGCACGACGATGGGGCGGGTGGCGCTCAAGTTGCAACAGGCGGTTAATTCGGCGCGCACGGCCTTGTGGTTGGTGCTCAGCCGCGGCGAGGTGGCAGCGGCTGGATTCGCTGGCTTGGCCGAATGCGCCGCCGCGCTGGAGGGGACGCATTCGGCTTGGATGATGCCCGACGGCAAGCAGTTGAGCGGTGGAGTGCTTTTTACGACTGATCCGGCTCAGGCCCGTTCTTTCGCCACCGTGCTGCTGGTCGGCGAATCGCTGGCCGAGTGTGAGGGCTATCTGCGAGAAGCGGGGCTGGTGCTCAAGTAGGCAGCTTACAGCGCATCGAAGGCTTCGTTATTCACATCGCCTAAAAGCCTGCCCGCAGCGAGCTTCATCCTGAAATACGCCGTCGTCTATGAACCAACGCCTCCCCTCACAATATCCCGTAGCGATCAAAAACCTCCCTCGGCGACTGCCCCGCCGCTAGTTCATCGCGCACGACGTTTTCCCCGGCGAGCTTTTCCATGGCCTTTTTGTGGACTTCGCCTTTGATCGCCGCCGGAATCACCGCCACGCCATCGTAGTCGGCTAGCATAAAATCGCCGGGATGAACCTGCACGCCGCCGCAGGCGATGGGTTGGTTGATCGTTTTGGCGAGAATGCGGCCAGCCGAGTCGAGCGGCGAGTAGCCTTTGCAGAAGCAGTTGTAGCCCATGGCGTTCATCTGGCGCACATCGCGGACCAAGCCGTCGGTGAGCACGGATTCGACGCCGCGAGCTTGGGCGGCCGTGGAGAGGAGCTCGCCCCACAAGCCGGAGCGGACTTCGCCGTTGGTGGCGATGACAAAGACGTCGCCGGGGTGGGCTTGGTCGTAGGCGGCAAAAATTTGGCCGTAGGGATCCGGGTGGGGATCGGTATCGGCGTACGCGTCAATGGTGAGAGCCGGACCGGCGATAAAGGCGTCGGGGCGGCTGGGCCGGATATCCGGGGTCATGGCCTGATCGCGGTAGCCGAGTTGGTCCATGATGTCGGTAACTAAAGCCGAGTAGATGGGCTTCCATGCGTCGTACATTTTCAATCTCCGCGTGAGCAGCTAATTCTCTTTCTTGCGTCCCCCATTAAAGGCATCTGGCTTCTCGGTGCCCGAAGGCCAATACCCGCTCGGATCCTCGCGCCACGGCGTCCCGCATAGCTTGGTCAAAACCCGCCACTCGGACGCCCCCATGACCTCTGGGTGAAAGACGAAACGCTCGAGTCCGGCCGCCGCGGACGCCCGCAAAATGCCGAGCAGATCGCGGGCGGGCATGGGGTCGCCGGTGTGCGGCGTACGACCAGTCGAGACCCAGCAGATCACCTTGTCCGCCCCGGCGGCCTCCAAGGCGCGGCGCGTTTCGCCGCACACGATTTCGCTGAAAAACTCGTCGGGAAAGCCCGCCTCCAAGTCAAAAAGCGTCCGCACCTGCGGCAGTTTAATGCCAAAAAGTGCCTCAACCACGGCAAAGGCGTCTTCTTCCGTTAGCCCCGGATTCCATTCCCCAAGCGTCTGCACCCAGCGCGCCACCGTGCCGTAAAGGCCGTCGAACCCGCGATGCCAGTAGTAGTGCTTGGGCAGTATATAATCGAAGTATTCGGCCATCCGCTCGTAGTCCTGCCCGGTCAACCCAGAGAAGACAGCCGTGCGCGGAATGCCGCCCAGCTCAATTTTGCGCGAGGCCTGATCGACAATGGTGCGGGCCTCTGCCCAAGCGCGGCGCGACTTCTCCTGCCGCATCCGCAGCCAATACAGCCCGTCCTCGTCGAGGTCAATTAAATTCAGCACTGAAAAGAGGCCGCCTTGGGCGAGGTAGCGCACCCGCTGGGGCGTCAGCCGACACAGGGCCTGCCGCAGATGATCGATGCCGCGCTGCATCCGCCCAACATCGGCCCCCATGGCGGCAAAGAGCTGATCTTCGCCGGGCCGGAGTTCGAGCAGTTCCCCGCCGTGGTGGAACGCTAGCTCGTAGTGGTTTTCGCCGGGGCCGTCGATAATCACGCCTTTTACCTGCGGGTAGAAAGTGATCAAGTCCTCCAGCCCGACCAGCCCGCCGCGACCCATGCCAAAGGTCATAATCTGCCAGCCACGCGCTGCTGCGTCGTCCATCATGGCTTGGAGCTTTTTTTCTTTTGCTAGGTCGCGGGGCGTCTCCTCCGGCGGCTCGACGCCGTGCTCGGCGTAGAGCTTGGGATTGGCCGGATAGCTGGGGATCACCGAACCATCGTCCTGCGCAAACTGCATGCGGCCAACGATAATGCCCTCGACGCCGCCTTCTTCCCAAGCGTCGAAACGCTGCTGGTAGCCTGCGAGCCAGTGTTCAAGGGGCTGGTCGCTGTGGGTGAAAACCCAGAATTTCATAATGGCCTCCTTAGCGGTCTAACCACTTATAAGCGATCTTGCCGTTTTTCCAGCAGTACTGCTCGGTCGCGCCCTTTTCGCCAAAGTACGCTTTGACAATGGCAATGGCGGCCTTGAAACTCCCCGCTCGGTCGCTGACGGGCCAATTGCTGCCGTAGATCACGCGATCTGCGCCAAAGGCGTCCCACATCGCGTCGAGGATTGGGCGATAAAAGTCGAGCTCTTCCGGCACCGGATCCACCCTGCTTTGCTCCATTATCGCCGAGACCTTCATAAATACTTGCGGTTGCTCGGCCGCTTGGGCCATGGCGTCCCACCACGCCGGGTCGGGAGCGCCGCCGTCGGTCCCGACCCCGCCGCAGTGGTTGATGACGATCCGCAATTCGGGCAGCCGCCGGGCCAGCGCGGCCACTTGGGCCAAGTCCGCCGGCCCCACCAGCGCGTCGAGTTGCAAGTCCCGCACGACGAGGTGCTCCATGTCAGCGAGAAAAGACCCGGCCTCCAAGTCGGCAAAATACCCGCTGCCGCAACGAATGCCGCGGAAGATCGCGTTTGCCGCGAGGCGGTCGATGTCGCCTTTGAAGTCCGCTCGGTTGGGATCGACGTGGCCCACCAGCCCGACGATCCAAGGGTCGGCGGCGGCCAGATCCAGAATCCACTGATTGTCCGCCAGCCATGCACTGGCCTCTACCACCACCGTCCCGGTCACCCCTTCGGGCGCGGCGAGGGCGCGGTGGTGCTCGGGCAATACCGGGCGGTAGAGCAGCGCGTTGTCGGCCGGTGGCCAAGGCACCCCTTCGGGTCGGGTGGGATCGTAGAAATGGGTATGGGTGTCGATGATCACGATGCGTTCCTTTCTGTCATAGTGGTTGGCTCCGACCGCGTGGTCGGAGAGAGCAGCGTTGCAAGCAGCGTTGCAAACGCCTCTATGTCCTCTTCCTCGGTATCGAACGAGGTCATCCAACGCACTTCGCCTCGCGTGGCATTCCAAGGATAAAAGAAAAATTCCTGCTGCAAGCTGGGAATCACTTCTGTCGGCAACCGGGCGAAAACGGCGTTGGCTTGCACTGGGTAGATCACCTCCACCCCGCGAATGGGTCGCACTCGCTCGGCCAGCACCTGCGCCATGGCGTTGGCGTGCTGGGCGCTCCGACGCCACAGGTCATCGGTCAGCAGAGCCGTAAATTGCGCCGCGACAAAGCGCATCTTAGAGGCCAACTGCATCCCCTGCTTGCGCGCCCGGCGATAGTGCTCGGCCAACTCAGGCCGAAAAAAGACCACGGCTTCCCCCAGCATCAGGCCGTTCTTGGTGCCGCCAAACGACAGCACATCAACCCCGCAATCCCCGGTGGCCTCCCGCAGTTCCAAGCCCAAGCCCACGGCCGCATTGGCGATCCGCGCCCCATCCACGTGCAAGAGCAACCCGTGCTCATGGGCGCAGTCGGCGAGGGCACAAATCTCGCTGGGCGCATAAACAGTGCCTAGTTCCGTAGCTTGAGTAATCGACACCACGCGGGGGCGCACTTGGTGCTCGTCGCCGCGAGCCTCGAGGTGGGCGGCGATCCCTTCGGGGGTGATTTTGCCGTCGGGCGCGGGCGCGGTCAGGAGCTTGACGCCGGCCACCTGTTCGGGGGCACCGCATTCGTCGATGTGGAGGTGTGCTGTGTCGGAGCAGATCACCGCGTCGTAAAAGCGCGTGAGTGCGGAGAGGGCCGTAACATTGGCTCCGGTGCCGTTGAACGCAAAGAAAACCTCTACCTTTGCTCCCAACACCTCGCGAAAAAGCGCGATGGCTTCGGCGGTGTGGGGATCGTCCCCATAGGAATGCACATGCCCCACGTTGACTCGGTGTAAGGCCGCCATGACTTCGGGGTGGACCCCGGCGTGATTATCGCTGCCAAAGCCGCGGATGCGCTCGCCCATTATTGCCAATGCCTTTTTCTGTTGTGTGTCGTCGCGTCGGTCGTTGGGGCGGCGGCAGCCATGCGGACCTCTTGGGTAAATTCTTTTAGAGTCCTCGCGTTATCGCTGAGATGAAAATGTATTTTTTGCAACCGATCAAGAAAAGGTTTTACCGCCGCCAGTGCGAAGCCTTGCAGCTATTCAAGGCGTATCTCCCCCTCCCAGAGATGGTTGAAACCGCCTTCCACGTGCACGTACTGGCCGGTCCTGATGCGGGTAATATCATACTCAGGGAGAGCGATCCTCCCCATACATCTCCCGTCGAATATCACGCCGCGCCCATCGAAATCGAAGTCGCGGTTGTCGAAGCCGTATTGCCGGCGGTGGTCGGGGAGGTCAGCCACGTCGGCGGGAGTAAGGGGCAGAAAGAACGTCGCCTCCGCGTCGGCGCGGGCGCACGGCTCCTTAGTGTAGGTCAGCGTGTTTTCCCTGAGATGCACGTCGAAATAGGCACTGATCGCCGGATCCCCGGCTCTCGCTGTGCGCCATATCTCCCGCAACCGGGACAAGTCCTTCTTCATTACACTCATGATGGTGTTGCCGTACACTTTGCGCGTATAGATAGGGATATAGTAATAGTAATAGGCTGGGTCTGCTCTAAATCCAGACCCCACGTGTTCCCGGTGAAAGGTAATGAAGAAATCAGCGTCATCAGCATAAGATGTGGTAACTATCCGCTGCCGGTCCGCTTCGGGAAGAATATCCCGGTCCCAGTATACCCCATTACCCTCCCACACATATAAGGGAGAAGAGGGATACCGCTCCAGCAAGTATTCCAGGCCCTCTCGCGGCGAAGTTCCCCAATACTCCATATCGTACTGGGTGCGCAGATACTCCGGTGTTGACCGGTCCACGAGGAAGTTGAAATAGACCTGTTGATAGGGATGTATTTGCGTCATCTGGATCATAACGATGCCCAAGCCAGTTCCCGCCAAGCCGTACACGCCCGCCCGCAGGGGTGCCCGTTGGCACCGGGACACCAACTGGTGCAGGCCGAGCGCCGCCAGCAGACAGAAGGGCGCATACAGAAAATACAGATGCCGCCACCCGTCGTAAATAGTGGACTCCAACAGAATCACGGCCAGAATGGGCAGCACGAAGCAGGCAATGAGCAGGAACCCTAAGCGCAGAGGGGTGTTGCGCAAGACATCGCCGGGGCCGGTTACGGCGCGATAGACCAGCGCCGCCGTTCCAATGAGGCCGAGCAGGAGCGCGACCGGCGGGGTCGTAATGGCGAACCAGGTCGGGATATAGTGCCAGGGGAGTTCCGTACCGAGGATGAGCTCGCCTTGGAATAGCTGAAAACTACGATTAGGATGCTGGGATAAGACCGCGAGCATTTCGGCCAAACGCCCGATAGGGTTGGCCCAGAGATAAGGCAGGGTGGCGTAGAAAGTAAGCGCGCCGGCCAGCGCGAACAGCCCGCCGGTTATCAGGATGCGCTTCCGCTCCTCCCGCCCGGAAGCGTAGAGGAGGTCCAACCACCGCATAACGAGAATAGCGGCGAACAGCATAACGCCCATGATGCGGAGGTTGACCAGAATCCCGACCGCCGCGCCGAGGAGCAGAAATGCCCGGACCGCATCCCTGCTGAATGCCCGGTGCGTGAGGTATAGAGCAATCATAAACATACTGAGGAAAGGGATGTCCTTGGTGTTGAAGAAAGAGTGCGCATACAGTCGGGGATGCAGTAGAAACAGCAGCAGGGCGAAGATGGCGATCAGGCGGCTGTTGGATAACCGGTACGCCAGCAGGCAACAGAAGAAACCGCCGGCGATAAAGAAAAGGTGGGTGAGAATATGGCGGCCAAGAAAAATGCTGCGGGTGTCCTCCAGTCCTAGGACGCGCTCTACCAGCAGGAGCGGCAGCTCGAACGCCGCGCCATAGAACTTCAGAAGGTCATTGTTAAAGGCGACACCGTCACCCCGTATGATGTCAGCGACAGTTTCTACAGCGAGATGTCGCTGAGTGGACTCGTCCCACGATATACCGTAATCGTCGAGAACGGCAACGCCTACTATCAGGAAGAGAGCGCACGCAGTGAGCCCCCACACCGGGAACGGGACGCGGGATGCCAGTGAATTCACCGCCGCCGTGGGAAGCGGGAACCCCAAATTCGGGGGGCTCATGGTGGGCTTGGCCTCGTCATTCTGCCGCATTGAAAGGGAACTCCTCCTCCCAGACCTGCCCCTGACCGGGAACATACTGGCCGGTGCTGATGCGGCCAATACCATACTCAGGTAGATGGGCTTTCGCCATACATCTGCCGTCGAATATCACGCCGCGTCCGTCGAAGCTGAAGTCCAGGTCAGCCGCACGCCCGGAAGACATCTTACCCATTTCATAGAGCTTGGCGGCAGCAGCCATGCGGACCTCTTGGGTAAACTCTTCGGGCGTCTCTTTTAAGGAGAGAAAAATCTCTTCTGGCACTTCAATCTGAATCGTCTGCATTTTTATTTTTTTGCTAGCAGGATCTCGACGGGGCGAGTGGGGCTCGACGCTTGTTCAGCGCATGAGATCGGCGATGCGCTCGCCAATGGCCATGGAGGTAATGTTGGTGTTGGCGCGTACGCAGTCGGGCATAATGGCCGCGTCGGCCACGCGCAGGCTTTCGAGGCCGTGAACCCGGCCATGCTGATCGACGACGGCCATCGAGTCGGTCGCCGGCCCCATCTTGCAAGTCGAAGAGACGTGATGGCTGGTGCCCACTTCGCGCCGCATCCACTCGTCGAGCGCGTCGTCGGTGTCGAGTTCGGCGTCGGTTGGGTCGATGCGCTCGGCGACGAGGCCGTTGAGTGCCTCGTGTTTGAGCAGGTCGATGATGATGCGGATGGATTCGCGCAGGCGGTCGCGGTCTGAAGGTTCGGCCAAGTAGTTGTAGTTGAGCACGGGCTGTACATGCGGGTCGGTGGAGGCCAGTTTGAGTTCGCCCTGTCCCTCGGCCAAGTAGATGCAGCCGACTAAGTAGAAGCCCAACGGTTTGGAATGCGACGAGGTGTAGTAGCCCTCGGTCGTGGCAAAAGAGGCTGGGATGATGAACATGTCGTTGCGCCAGTCCGATCCGGTGGCGGTATAGCGCAGGCCGATTTGCAGCCGAGGCTCGGTGCCGTCGCCGAGGTACTGGTCCTTGGCCCGCAGAGTTGTGCTCACTTGCGGATGGTCGCGCAGATTCCGCCCGACGCCAGGCAGGTCGCACACCATGTCAACGCCCATTGCCTCCAAGTGCGCGACTGGCCCGACGCCCGACAGCAAGAGCAGGTGCGGCGAGCCAATGGCCCCACCGCAGAGCACGATTTCTCCGCCGCGGACCGCGGATAGGGCACCGTCGCGCTCGACGAGCAGGCCGGTGGCTCGCTGGCCGGCAAAGAGCACGCGGTGGACGTGCGCGTTGGCTTGAATGGTGAGGTTGGGGCGACCGCGAGCCGGGTTGAGGTAGCCGATGTTGGTGCTCCAGCGGATGCCTTCGGCGTTGTTGAGCGCCAAGGGACCAACGCCAGTGGAAGCAGGGTCGTTGTGATCGGGGCAGTCGGGGTAGCCAGCGGCGAGCACGGCCTCGTAGAAGGCGCGGTGCTCGGGGTTGAGCTCGCGATCGGTGAACCGCCGCGCGCGGATGGGGCCGTCGGTGCCGTGGTAGGGGGCGTCGCCGTAGTCGGGGTCGGATTCGAGGCCGCATAAAAAGGGCAACAGGGCGTCGTGGCTCCACAGGTCGTTGCCGGCTGCCGCCCAAGAGTCGTAGTCTTCGGGCACCCCGCGCAAAAAAATCTGCGCGTTGACCGCACTCGACCCGCCGACAATTTTGCCGCGCGGCACAAAGAAGTCGGGACGCAGGTCCGTAGCCCGGGCGCGATACTCCCAGCCAAATCGGGTGCCCAAGCCAAAGGCGCGGTCCCAGAGATTGCGATCGCGCCCATAGGCATAGCGAATCTCCTCGGGCAAGTCTTCAGCCGTAGCAAAATCTGGCCCGGCCTCCAGCAGCAAGACCGACCGGTGCCGATCCTCGCTGAGTCGAGCCGCGAGAACCGCCCCGGCCGCTCCCGCCCCGGCAATGACGACATCGTAAGACGCAGACATGAAATTTCCTAGGTTGGGGTCTAATGTAGGGACGCCCCTACAACTGCTCCGCCAATTCCTCGGCCGGATAGGTGAGAATCTCCGCCAAGGTCGGATGATAATGGGGAATCCTCGCCAAATCCTGCACCGTGCCGCGAAAGTACATCACCGCGATTAGCTCGTGGATCAGTTCGCCGGCCTCCGGGCCGACAATGTGGCCGCCGAGCACTTCGCCCGAGCGCGGGTCGCAGAGGATTTTTGCGTGGCCGCAGGTCTCGCCCATCGTCAGCGACTTGCCGTGGTCGTCAAAAGGGTAGCTGGCGACCAAATAGGGTCGGTCCGCAACGCAGCAGTCCCGCTCGCTGAGGCCGACGCTGGCCACCTGCGGGTCGGTGAACACGACCAGCGCGTTGAGGCGGTCGTCAAAGCGGTGCTCGGGGCGGTCCGGGTGGGTGGCGTTGTACGCGGCGATCTCGCCCTGCTCAATGGCGATGTGGACGATCTCGTGCTCGCCGTTGACGTCGCCGACGGCGTAGATGTGAGGCTGGCTGGTGCGCATGGCCGCATCAACTACAATGCGCCCGCGGGCGACCTTGACGCCGGCCTGGTCCAAGCCCAAGCCGTCGATGTGCGGGCGGCGGCCGAGGGCTTGGAGGACGAGGGCAGCAGAGGCTGTTTTCTCTGCGCCGCCGTGAGAAAAATGTGCGATCTTGCGCCCGTTTTCCTCGGTGAATTGGCGCAGCTGAGTACCCGTGTACACCTCCATACCCTCCTCGCGGAAACGCGCTTCAACCGGCCGCGCCAAGTCCTCGTCGCCGGCGGAGAGCACGTGGTCGCTGCGCTGGATGAGCGTTACCTGTGTGCCAATGCGCTGAAAGAACTGGGCCAGCTCGACGGCGATGGGACCGCCGCCGAGGACGAGGAGGCTCTCCGGCTGCTGACGCCGGTCGAGGGCCTCGTCGCTGGTGAGGTAGCCGACGTGGTCCAGCCCCGGGATCGGGACGCGGTGGGGCGTAGAGCCGGTGGCAATGATAAAATGCCCGGCCTCAATGACGTCGTCGCCGGCTTGGAGGGCCTGCGGCGAGAGGAAGCGGGCACGCGCTTCGCAGAGCGCGAAGCGGCCGTCGCGTAGTTGCTCGCGGCGATAGGCGGCAAAGTCGGCGACCAACCGCGCCTTGCGCTCGACGATGGCGGCTAAGTCCGCGCGGACTTCCACCGGTGCTAGGCCGAACTCGGCGGCGCGGCCCAGATGCGCGGCTATTTCGGCCGAGCGCAAAATCGCCTTGCTGGGCATACAGCCGCGCAGAATGCACAGCCCTCCCCAAGGGCCTTGGTCGATAACCGCGACATGTGCGCCGGCCGCGTGGGCCGTGCGCGCGGCCGCGTACCCGGCCGACCCACC
Source organism: uncultured Latescibacterota bacterium (assembly GCA_958295495.1). Classification (GTDB taxonomy): domain Bacteria; phylum Latescibacterota; class UBA2968; order UBA8231; family UBA8231. The sequence goes on along the minus strand of OY282352.1, from coordinate 1,108,393 downwards.
GCCGATGACCGCGATGTCGCATTGTACAGTTGCCATAGTTGATTTTTGTCCTACTCTTGAACGGCGAGGTCTGTCCCTTGAATGCACTACACCCTAGATGCGCGGTTTTACTCTGCTGCTGGCTGGCCCTGCCCGCTTGGAGCGAGGACTCCTATACGCTGCGCGGCTTTGATGCGCGCATCCAGCGGGGCATAGATCTGATCTACAATCTGCGCTTTGAGGAGGCCGAGCGCCACTTTCAGGCCATTGTCGCGGCCGAGCCGGACAACCCCCTCGGCTACTTCTTTCGCGCAATGGTGTCTTGGTGGCGGATCCTCATAGACTTGGCCGACGAAACCCACGACGACGCGTTCTACGCCCGGCTCCAGCAGTGCATTGAGGTCTGCGACCGACGTCTTGAAAAAGACCCGCTGGACTTCGACGCGATTCTCTTCAAGGGCGGTGCCATTGGTTTCCGCGGCCGCCTGCGCGGCGACAGGGGCCAGTACGTAAGGGCGGCACGCGATGGGTTGCGCGGCCTACCCCTCCTGAAGAAGAGCCGTCAGCTCGAGCCGACCAACAAGGACATCCTCTTTGGGCAGGGCCTGTATCACTACTTCGCCGAGGTCATGCCCCAACGCCACCGGATCCTCCGTCCGCTCATGGCCTTTTTGCCCGACGGAGATCGCTTGCTCGGCCTCGAGCAGCTAGAGGAAGTCGCCCGCGAGGGGGCCTACGCCCGCACTGAGGCCGCCTATTTCCTCGGCCAAATCTACCGAATTTTTGAAAAAGACAAACGCAGAGCACTGCCCTATTTTGAGGAACTCTACGCGCAATACCCCGACAATGCAGTCTTCCACCGCTACGCCGCGTGGACTATGGTCGAACTCGGCCGCTGGCACTCGGGGGTGGCTTTGTACGAAGAATACGTGCGTCGCGGCTTGGCCGGCCAGACCGGCTATCACCGCCACGGTCGCTTAGAGGCGCATTACTACGTGGGCAAGTATGCGTACTTCGAGCACCGCCACGTAGAGGCCGCCGATCACTTGGCCGCGACCGACCGCCTCGCCGCAGATTCCGAGCGCAAGCGGGACCTAGCGTTTGCCGTGCTGGCCAACCTGCTGCTCGGCCAAGTACACGACCTAGCCGGCCGCCGCGAGGAAGCCGTTTTCCGCTACCAGCGGGTGCGGGGCTTGCCCGACCACGCGGATAGCCACCGACGGGCGCAGCGCTATTTGCACGCGCCCTATCGAGCAAGAGCAAGTGAGGAGGTCAATCTTGTCCCTCCAACCGAATGACTTCCTCGTGGTACACGCGCATCAGATCTGAGTACATCAGATAGCCCCAAAACTCGCCTTCCCCCTCGTCTGTGGTGTGCATCACGGGCAGCTTGTCGTAGCCAGAATCGAGTAGTTTTTGCAGGGCCTCGTGCAGATTGTCCTCAGCGTCTATGGGCCGGACGTCGACGACGACCATGTCCTCTATAAGGACTAGGTTGTGCAGCATCTCTTCTTCGGGCAGGTCGAGGTCTTCGAGGCTGATCATGCCGCGCAAGCCGCCGTTGGCATTGGTGACGACAAAGTGCAGGTGGCCCAGCTTTTTGCTCAGAGTGCTCAGGGAAAAGTAGGAAAGTTGGTTGCTGACGATGGCCTCGGAGGTGTTTTTGAGGCGGGGAAATACTTCGCGGACTTGGAGATTGTGCAGCACATTGACGGTTAGGTCTTTGATATGGGCCGGGGAGTGGAACTTGTTTTGGACTTGGTTTTGGTAGATGGAAAAGTCGCGCGCAAAGATCAGCGCGAGGGCGCTGACGACCATCAGCGGCGGCAGCAGGTGGTAGGAGCCGCTCATTTCGATGACGAGAATCAGGGCCGCTAGCGGCGTATTGGCCACCGCGCCGAAAAACGAGGCCATGCCCACCACGATATAAGCGGCCGGTTGGTGGACGATGTAGGGAAAGTACTGTTGGCCCAGCAGGCCCACGGCGCCGCCGAGCATCCCGCCGATAAAGAGCGAGGGGCCGAAGACGCCGCCCGAGCCACCGCTGGAGATCGTGCAACTAGAGGCGATGATTTTGAGCAGGGCAAGGGCTAGGAAGGCGCGGATTCCGAGCGCACCGTCGAGCCCCTGTTGGATGACGCCGAACCCATCGCCCAGCACGCGCGGGTCGATAAGGGCCACCAGCCCCACCAGCAATCCCCCGCAGCAGACGATCCAGTAGCGGGGCAGCGGCAGGTGGTCGAAGAGGGTGCGCGCAAGGCGCAGGGTCTTGACGTAAAAAATGCCGACGAAGGCGCAGAAAAACCCCAGTACTAGATAGAAGATCAACTCGCGCACATCGGTGAACAGCAGGTCGGGCAGGGCGAAAATGTGCGAGAAGCCAAAGACGGCCATGTAGAAGGCGTAGGCCACAAAGGAGCTGATGACGCAGGGGATGAGCGCGTCGCTTTCAAAGTCTTCGCGGTAGAGCACTTCCACGCTGGCGATCGCTGCGCCCAAAGGTGCGCGGAAAATTGCGCCTAAGCCTCCGGCCGTGCCCGCCAGCAACAAGATCCGCCGCTGGGCAACCGAGAGCTTGAGTTTGTCGCCGACCCAAGAGCCTAAGCCCGCGCCAATATGCACTAAAGGGCCTTGCTGACCAGCGGCGCCCCCGGAGGCCAGCGTGATGATGGTCGTTAGGGCCTTGACCGGAGCGACGATGGGGCGAATGTGGCCGCGCTGGTTGTGGAAGGCGTCGATCATGGCGTCGGTGCCCGCGCCTTGGGCTTCGGGCGCGAAGCGGTGAGTCAGGTAGCCGCTGAGCAGCCCACCCAGCGCCGGCAGCAGTAGCAACAGCCACAAAAACTCTCCGTAGGTGGGCGCGTCGAGGAAGGAGAAGTCGAATAGCACCTCGTCGCGGGGATGGAGCTGGCGGTATCCGGCCAGTTTCTCGACTAGCAGGAACTTGGCCAGCTCTAGGCCGTAGGTAAAAAGCACCGCCCCCGAGCCAGAAATCAGGCCGATGAGCGCGCTGTACAGATAGATGCGGGAGACGAACTCAAAGCCGAGCCAGTCGCGGAGAAAGCGGATGGCTGGACCCCGCTTCGTCGGGGCGGCTTCAGGCATGGGCGGTGGGCTGGCAGGTGGGGCTGACGGCCTGCCATTGGCGCAGGACCTCAAAGACGAGGACGGCGCTGGCCGCGGCGACATTGAGGCTGTTTTTGTAGCCGTACATGGGAATCTCGACTAGCTCGTCGCAGTGCTCGAGCGCGGCGCAACTCACGCCGAGGGCCTCATTGCCCACGATTAGGGCCAAGGGGCGCGGATAGTCTAGCTCGGTGTAGCAACGGCTTTGCGAGGTCGTCTCCAGGGCCCAAACCGGCACTTGGCGAGCGCGCAAGTGCTCAATGGCTTGTAGGGTGGTGGCGAAGTGGCGAGTCTCTATGTACGAGAGGGTGCCCAACGCCGTCTTGTCGAGCTTGGGATGGGGCGGATGGGCCGTGTAGCCGCAGGTGTAGATGCCGCTGAGACGGCCGGCGTCGGCCGTGCGGAAAATCGAGCCGACATTGAAGGCGCTGCGCAAATTGTCGAGCACCAGATAGAGCGGGTGTTTGGGCAGGCGGGCGTATTCGTCGAGGGGCATCTCGGCGTCGAACGTGCGGACCTCAAAGCTGGTCTCCTTGCCGTAGTTGCCCGGTCGGAGTTTCACCCGACTTCCTCCGGGGCTACGGGCCGCTGCTGGGCGGCGGAGAGCCGGGCGGCCTCAATGGCGACCATGGTCTGCCGCACGCTTTGGGCGGTGACGGCCAGCGCGGCGCGGCCGGCTAGCGCGTCGGCGATGTTTTCGTAGTAGGAACGCCAGCGGCCGGGCCCAGTCTCAATGATGGTTTCCGCCGGTCGGCCCGCCGCCGGCCTATAGAGGCGGGCGTAGTGCTCGGGCGCTTCCTCGGCCGCGTCGATATCGCCGGCGATCATGGCCTTTTCCTGCGGATCAACGCCCTCTTTGACCAGCGCACCTTCCGTGCCCAGCACATACCAGCGCGGTTTGGCTTTGCGCGCCAGCGACGAGGTCTCCACGCGGGCTTCGACGCCGTTGGCAAAGTGGAGCACGGCCAGCGCGTGGGACTCGACGTCGAGGCCGAGCGGGTCGCCAGAGTGGAAGGAAGCGTACACCTTTGCGAGCGGCGCGTCGATGAGCTGGAGGGCTTGATCGACCAGATGCGCGCCTAAATCGAAGAATTTGCCGCCGCCGTGCCGCGCTATGCTGCGCCAGCCGCGCGGGGGGCCGTATTGACCCCAGAATAGCTCTAGCAAAAATGGGTCGCCGAGCAGCCCTTGGGCCAGCGCATCTTTAACGGCGAGGAAATCGCCGTCCCAGCGGCGGTTTTGAAAGACGCTGAGCAAGCGGTCGTGCGCTTGGCTGGCGGCGATCATCTGGTCGGCCTCGGCCATGCTCAAGCAGATGGGCTTGTCGGTGACGACGTGTTTGCCGGCCGCTAGCGCTTGGACCGCGTGTGGGGCGTGGAGGTCGTTGGGCGTGGCGAGGACGACTAGATCGACGGCTGGGTCGGCGAGCACTTCGTCGAAGTAGCGGAAGGTCTTTACCCCCAAGTCGCGCTGAATCTGGTCGCGGGCCTGCGGCCGGCTGGTGGCGATGCCGTAGAGGTTCAGGCCGCTGGCCAGCCCCACGAGATAGGCGTGGAAGCAGCGGCCGGCAAAGCCATAGCCGATGACTACTACATTGGGTTTTTCCATGATTTTACCTGTGCGACGGGCGTTTTGGCGACCGATAAATGGGCACTTTAGTATTAAGAGGATTCAAAGGTTTGAGCAAGTTTTAAGGAGGAGGCGACGAGTGCCGACTGGTGAGCAAAGTCAATGTCCTCGGGCAAATCCAAGGCGCGCCGCGGGCGTTAGCAGCCGTGCGCTCAGGTGCGCCGATTCGGGTAGAACGCGTATAATTTGAGTTGACGTTGCGCGGTTTCCTGCCGCTCCCCCTGTCATTCCCGCGTACGCGGGCGTGACAAAAGCTGCGTAACATCAGTTAAGAGGTGACACTTTTTTTTCGCTTAGGTGTTATATAGGGCACACGGTCAACAACGCGGAGTCTTTATAGTTATATTAGAGGTGACACTTTTCACTTGGTTATATAGGGCACACGGTCAATTGGTGGCCCCAACGCGGAGTCTTTATCCATGTCGCTGGCGCGAGGACAATGGACGGAATCACTTATGCAGGGAAGCAGCAGCTTGGTCAGCGGTCTCAGCGTCGTCCTGCTGCTCTTGTTGAGCGGTTGCGGGGCCGCTTATTCGGGCTATGTGTCCCATTCGCTCAAACAGCTAGAAAAGGGCAACTACGAAGGAGCCCTCGATAAGCTGGAAAAGCCCACCGGCAAAACCAACAAGCTGCTCTACCACCTTGAAAAGGGGCTGATTTTGCACTATCAGGGCCAATACGAGGCGTCCAACTTGGAGTTTGAACGGGCCGAGCGGCTAAGCGACCAACTCTACACCCGCTCTATCTCGCGCCACGTCGCGGCCATGGTCTCCAACGACGCGGTCATTGCCTACCGTGGCGAGGAGTTTGAGCTGGCCCTGATTCACTACTACCGAGCGATGAACTACGACCGGCTGGGCGACCGGCAGGCCGCGCTAATAGAGTGCCGCAAGGCCAACCTGAAGCTCGAAAACTACTCGCAACAGGCCGAGTACGAGCTCAGCTATAAGAACGACGCCTTTTTGCAGTACATGACCGGCCTCTTCTTTGAATCCGAGGGCGAGTGGAACGACGCGTACATTTCCTACAAGGATGCCTTAAAGGGCTACCGCGCGTACGAAGCGGCCTTCGGCTTGCCGGTGCCGCATATCTTACTGGTTGATCTGGCGCGACTGGCCGGGCACTTGGGCTACGAAGACGAAGTGCAGGAATACGCGGAGCGCTACCAGCTTGAGCGAGGGGAGCTCCAGCCGGTAGCCGGCGGCGAGATCGTAGTTTTCGTGGAGAGTGGCTTTGTGCCGCGCAAGCACCAAGTCGAATTCAATATGCCCATTATGGAAGGTGAAAAGGACGTGAAGACGCAGACGGTGGCGGAGCGGGCCGTCCACCGCTACCGCCATCCGCACACCTATCAGCGGCAACGCGTAGATTACTGGCTCAGAGTGGCCCTGCCCGAATACCGGGAGGTGCGCTCGCAAGTGGCCGGGGTGCGGTTGCGGGCGGGCGAGCAGAGCGCTACCGCAACCGTGGGCGAGGACTTAGCGGCGATTGCCCAACAGACCTTTACTGAGAAGTTCGACTCGATCTTGCTGCGCGCCGTCGCCCGCAACTTGGTCAAGTATTTGGCGTCTAAAGGCATAGAAAAGGCATTTGAGGACGACGAGGACGACGAGGACGACGAGAACGACTGGGCCAAAAAGGGGGTGGGCAAAGCTCTTGGCGGCTTGGTCAATCTCTTGGGCGCGGCGACTGAGGCGGCCGATACCCGAAGCTGGCTATCGCTGCCGCGCACCATCCACATCGCCCGCCTGTCCGTGGCACCGGGTACGGCCGCCCCGACTCTGGAGTTTATCGACGCCCGAGGCCAGGTGCTAGCCGTAGAGCCGCTGCCCGAGGTAGCAGTGGCGGCCGGAGAAAAGGTCTTCCTAAACTTTCGCACTTTTCGCTGAGGAGAAAAGAGTATGTACGTCAAATTATGGATAGCCGCGCTGGCGTTGGCACTGCCGGCCGCGGCGCAGCAGAGCACACCGGCTGCCGATCGGGCTACGGACCCGCTGGCCGAAGGGGCGATCATCAATATCGTCGATTGGGACGGCGGCCAGCTACCCAAGCGCTACTACGAGCGCTCGGATCAACTGCCGATGAGCCTCGACGACGTGCGCAAGCTGAGCGCGAATAAGTTCAGCACCGGGGCGATCATCAAGATGCTCGAGGAGCGGCGCTGCGTCTGCGACGCCTCGGTGGATGCCTTGGTGGAATTGAAGGGGGCTGGCGTTGCCGAGCAGGTGATCAAGGCGGTATCGCTCCACGCGCTGCCGCCCAACCGCTCGTTCGGGCTGACGATCTCCCTCGACTTTGAGGGGTTGGGCGGCAAGGCCGCGGTATCGACGCAGGCGCGCAAGGGTTATCTCTATTTGCTCGTGCCCGACGGCGACAAGGAGCGGGTTTTTATCGGCAACTTGCAGGCGATCCTCGCTGGCCGCTGGCAGCGCGATGCACTAATCGACAACACCGATCTGCTGCTGCCCAAAAAGGTGCGGCGCGTGACCTTTGCCTCCGAGGTGCCGCTCAAGACCTACGGCCGCAAGAAGGCCCTAGTTTTTACCTCGACCAAACCAGACATCTACACTTCAGCCGATATTCCCGAGGCGGACCGGGCCGGAGTGCAAGAGTTTGAGTTTGACTACCCGGCTTCGTCGCTGGAGCGCCAATGCAGCCTACAGGTGCTCTACCGGCAGGACGCGATGTTGGCCAACCGCTGGCACTTAGTGCGCACCCATTTCCAGTGTGAATGGGATTGAAAGGAGCTTATGCAATGAGACACTACGTTTTCGCGGCAATCGCCTTGGCCTTGGGGCTTGCGGCCTGTGGCGGCCCGAGGGCCTTTACCCAAGGCCAGTACGGAGATCCAGAAGAGATCTCCATGCTCGACGACAAGTGGAACCAGAACGACATGCAGCTAGTCGCCAAGAAGATGATCGGCTCGATGGAGGTCTGGGCAGATGCCCGGGCGCTGGCCGACAAGCCGATTGTCATCTTGGAGATGCCGCGCAACAAGACCACCGAGCACATCGACATGCAGGCGCTGTACGACCACGTCAAGACCGCGCTCATTCAGAGCGGGCAGTTTGGGTTCCTCGACAAGGCCGCACGGCGCGAGATCGCCCAAGAGTACGAGTATCAAGACTCGGGCTACGTGCGCGAAGACGAGGCTCAGGGGCCGGGCAACCAGCGCGGCGCGCGCTTCTTGCTCGGCGGGGTCATTACCTCGACCCTGCAGCAGGTGGGCAAAAACAAGGTCGTCTATTACAAGGCGACCTTTGAGCTGACCGACATCTCGACCACCGAGATCGTCTGGACCGACCAGAAGGAAATCACCAAGCACTTCCAGAAAAAGAGCATCGGCTTCTAGGGAAAGGAACGCGGAGCATGAGACGCATTGCACTGATAGCACTGCTGGCGCTGGCCGTTGGGGCACAGGCCGCGACGCCGGGGCGCACCGATGGCTCCGAAGGCAGCGAGTACGGCAAGGGTGGCTACCATCACAAGGCTCAGTACGGCCGCTTCTACACCGAGGGCTTTTTGGGGGCGGCGATGGTGGAGAGGGCAACCGCGGATACTGAAACCGACCTCATTGCAGGGCTCAATGTCGGCTACATGGTTGAGGAATGGCTGGCCTTTCAGCTAGGATTCGCCCGCATCTTGGACCAAAACATTAACCTCTATGCCGGCGGGGTGCGCTCGGCCTACGTCAATAGGCCGTTCAACTACTATTTCTCGCTCGACGCCGAGCTGTACTCGCCCGAGCTCGGCGACACTCGCTTCGGAATCGTCCCGGGCGTAGGGGCCGAGGTGATTCTAAGCGACCGTCTGCGGGCGGGCTTGCGCTTCCAGCGCGACTTTATCTTTGCCGACGATATGATTCACATCAACCGCTTTACGGCAAAGATACAGGTGGATTTTTAGAGCATATCGCGTTGGTAGCAAAAGGGCCGGCTTCGCCTCAGAAGCCGGCCCTTTCTTTTTGTTCGACACACTATTGTCACCTGCGATTCCTATGTTTATGCTGTACATGTACGCTCTCGCCCCGAAGCCCGGGAGGGCCTCCGTGAACAACAACAATTCCTACACGTACGACCTCGTCTGCATCGGCAGCGGCCCCGCCGGCCAGCGCGCTGCCATTCAAGCAGCCAAATTAGGTAAAAAAGTCGCCGTCGTCGAAAAGCAGCAGATCGTCGGCGGCGTCTGTATTGAGACCGGCACGATCCCTTCCAAGACCTTCCGCGAAGCCGTCCAGCGCGCCTATGCGCGCCCTGGCTTGGAAGCCCACGAGCAATTCCGCCCCCGGGCGCGGCCGACTATGCAGCAACTGGTCGCCCACGTCGAGCGCGTCATCGAGCGCGAGATCTTCGTCGTCCAAGAGAATCTGGCGCGCAATGACATCGAAGTCATTCGGGGACGCGCCTCGTTTGGCGACCCGCACACCCTGCAGGTCGAAGCCTTTGAGGGCCGGCGCAAGTTGTCGGTGGACAAGGTACTCATCGCCGTGGGTACGCGCACCAGCAATCCGCCCGATCTGTCGCCGGATGGCCAGACGATTATGACCTCAGACCACGTCCTCAACTTGGCCCGCTTGCCGCGCAACATCGCCGTGGTCGGTGCCGGAGTCGTCGGCATTGAGTATGCGTCGATGTTCGCCGCGTTGGGGGTTCAGGTGACAGTTATTGACCGCCGACCGCGCCCGCTGGAGTTCCTCGACCACGAGATCATCGACGAGCTCATCCACCAGATGCGCAAGGCGGATGTGACCTTTCGCTGCGGGGAAGCGGTTGAGCACATCAAAGTGGTTGAGGTGCCCCAGCCCAAGGGCCTCATCGAACTGGAGTCGGGCAAGCACATCGTCGCCGATATGGTGCTGTTTTCCGCCGGCCGCATCGGCGACACCGACGCGCTCAACCTCGAAGCGGTGGGGTTGCAAGCGGATGAACGCGGGCGTCTGAAGGTAGATAAGCACCACTGCACAGGGGTGGACAACATCTACGCGGCGGGCGATGTCATTGGCTTTCCCGCGCTGGCGGCTACCTCCAGCGAGCAGGGCCGCTTGGCCGCGTGCCAGATGTTTGGGGTGGAGGCGCAGCCCATGGCCAGCCACTTTCCCGTGGGCATCTACGCGATTCCAGAGATTTCCATGGTCGGGGCTACCGAGGAGGAACTCACCCGCGAGCGCGTGCCTTATGAAACGGGCATCGCCCACTACAAGGAAATCTCGCGCGGGCAGATCCTCGGCGACGACTCGGGCATGGTCAAGCTAATTTTCCACCGCGAGGACGGCCGTCTGCTCGGTGCGCACTGCATTGGCTCGGGTGCTACCGAGTTGATTCACGTGGGGCAGGCGGTGTTAGGGCTGGGCGGCGGCCTCGATTACTTTATTCGCACGGTGTTCAATTACCCCACCTTGGCCGAGTGCTACAAAGTGGCGGCCTTCAACGCGGCCAACAAGCTCGCCCTAGTGCGCAGTGCGGTCATAACGCAAGAGACAGCTACGGCCATTGCAGTAGATGCCTAAGAGGGTCGGTCTAGTGATCGCGATGGACGGCCTCATGCTCGATACCAAGCCCTTGTACCGGACCGCTAGGTTTGTTTCGATCTATTTTCTTCGAGCCAGCCGACCGCGAAGTCTATTACGTCTCGTTGTGGCATGAGCTGGCAATCTGCAAGACCAACCCGGCCACGGCGGACGACACGGCCCGCGTCTGATCGCAGAAAGTCCTCGCCGATGCGATCAAAATCTGAACTGTCGATGTCAATATCTTCAAAGGTGGTCCATCTCCGCGAATCCGACATAGAGATTGGAGCACCCTGCGAGATGACGCGCTTGGTGGGAAAAGTCGCCCGATGTTCCGCAAGGTGCATGGACGTATTGTTGCCGTGATCCACACCGAGCAGAAGGACAAAGCCGTGCAAATCGTAGATTCTCGCAAGCGGCGAATGCTCGCCTAGACCAAAGGCCAATGAATGATTATTGGTGATGCGCGGTGCTTGGGGTCCATATACACAAAACGAGACCTGCGGATGTGCGCTGCGGAGAACGCCTCGTTGCTTGCGGAATGTCTCTGCGATAATGCCCATAGAACGGGTGGGAGTAAGCTCTGGATCGTAGGCTGGCATGTTCTCGCGTATTACCGGCCACCACCACTCGGGGACGGGCGGACTTTCCCACTTGCTCGGTTCAGTCAGGTCGGGCGAGTGGGCGGGCATTGCAAGCGTTCCAGCGGTGCCCAAGGCTTCCTGCAGGGCAACGATGACCGCCACCGCTCCCCCGCACACCCATCCCATTGCACTCAAGGACGAATGCACCAACACGACCATCCCCGGTTTGACGCCAAGCGCACGGAAGTCAGCCTGTAACGATTTGACCGTGGCGGGAATTTCTGTTTTTTCAACGATCTTGTCTTCACTCATTTGCTTGCCTTTGCATAAAGTTTTTAAGAGATGCAGAAGACTTGGCTAGCAAAGTTTCTGATACGTCTCATTGCCTCGGTTCGCATAATCGCTTCAATAAGATCCCCCTTCAGTAAAGGCTGTTGACTGAAATGTGCCGCAGCCCCTTGGGAGCGGCCAATCAGTGCTAAATCCAGTCTGCGTTAGTATTTCGATCCCTTTTTCGATATGTAATCCAACTCCCGCGACGCCATGTGAATCATCTCCCGGGACGCAAGGGATGCCAAGATCTAGGGCCATTTCCAAAATAGATCTGGATACGTAAGGTTCAGAGCCCCCCTTTTCGAAGGCCCTAACATTGAAATCGAGAATGGACCCAAGGTCCTTGATCTTCTCGAGGTTTCTCTGGATTCTCTCCTTGATTTTGGGGAGCTCTAAGCGCCGACGATAGTCTATATCGTGCATTCGAATTAGATCAAAGTGTCCGACCACCTCAGGCTCAAGTTTCTCTAGTAGCTCGTACTGTTGATCGAAGTATGCACAGAAAAGCGCATCGATTCCTCCGACCTCCTCAATGGCTTGGGCATACCATTCTGGCGGACCGTCGATACTTATGTCTCTTATGTGATGGACCGAGCCAACGATGTAGTCAGGTTGAAATCGATTCCGCAGAGTGTTGACGTGCGCTACATAGCCTGTGTAGCTCTCTGTTTCAAATCCAACTAAGATCCGAATGGAATCTCGATATTCCCTCTGGAGCCGGCGGGCGACCGAGAAGTAGGCTGTGAACCGTTCCATTCTTGACTCAAACGTCTGGCCCTCTTCAATCTCCCAAGGAAACAGGAAGTCGGCTGAAATTGGCGGGATATGCTCGGTAATGCCCACCCATTTGAAGCCCTTGTCAACGTAGGTGCGCACGACTTCCTCAAGTGTGGATTCATCTGCATCGCCGAACTCTCTGCTGTGTCCGCCGTGGATGGACACGCGTGCTGTGGTGTTTGGTGCCGTCACGCCAAGCTCTCCTCGTTTTTTTTATGGTGTATGGCGGATGGTTGGCGCAGGTACGCAGGGGAGAGTATAGAAACCTGTCAAGGGCGTGGTGTGGCCGATCTCTTGGTCCACCATTTCCGGCGCGATTACTTCGTGGGTCCACGAGTGGTTGCCCACGCCCCAGCCGCGGTCCAGCAGATCGCGCAACTCGCCCGCATTCATCTGGCAGTAGCCGATGTTCCAGCAGTGCATGCCCACTAGGGCTGTCTTGCTCACCGGCAGCGACAGGGTAACCTGTTCGTATCGAGGACGGTCAATCGGCAAGGCCCGATAGTAACGGGCGGCGAGCTGTAGCGTGGCCTCCGTCATCGCCGGTATTCTCCTCTGCGGTGAAATTGCTAAAAAAGGCCCTAATAAATAGAATAAGATGGGTGCTGTTTCTCCCCCACCAAGGAATCTCCCATGCACGTCGGCATCCAGCAATTTAGTCGCCGGGATCGCCGCTGACGCTACGGCTCAGCGACTGAATTTTAACAGAAGGAGAGGCATCACCTTGACTACTTTTGACTTCCGCGGCAAAAAGGCCGTGGCGACCGGCGCTGGCGGTGCCATTGGCGGCGAGATCGCCCGCGGCCTCGCCCAAGCCGGCGCTGAGGTGGCGATTTGGGACATTGCTCCAGAGGCGGCACGCGCCAAAGCCGACGAGATCGACGAGGACTTCCCCAACAAGGCTCTCCCGGTCGAGTGCAACGTCGTCAACAAAGACAGCGTCGAGGCCGCGCTCGCGGAGACCATTGAGCACTTTGGCACCATTGACTTCCTGCTCAACGGGGCCGGCGGCAGCCACAAGGATACCACCACTTCCCCAGATCTCGAATTTTTTGATATTGCTCCAGAGGCGGTCAAGATGGTGATGGATCTCAACTATCTAAGCGCTGTCCTGCCTTCGCAGGCGGTGGGCCGCGTCTTCGCTGCTAAAGGCGAGGGAGCCGTCGTCAACATCACCTCAATAGGCGGGGGCCTGCCCCTGTCGCGGGCCTTGGCGTATTCCAATGGCAAGGCTGCGGCCGATAGTTTCACCCGCTGGTTAGCCGTGCATCTGGCCACGACCTACGCGCCCAAAATCCGCGTCAATGCCGTGGCCCCGGGCTTTATGATCACCACGCAAAACCGCTTCCTGCTCCTCGACGAAACGAGCGGCGAATTGACTGATCGCGGCCAGACCATTCTCAAAAACGTCCCCATGGCGCGCTTTGGCGACCCGCACGAAATAGTTGGCGCGGCCCTGTGGCTCTTTTCGGACGCAGCCGCGTTTGTCACCGGCGCCATTGTGCCCATTGACGGCGGCTTTTCCGCGTTTTGCGGCGTATAGACCAACCCATTCAAATCAGGAGTTTATTTTGCTGCCCGATATCGAAATCGCCCGCCAGACCCCACTCCGCCCCATCGACGACGTGGCCGCCCAGCTCGGGATTGGCCCGGAACACCTCGAACACTACGGCCGCGTCAAGGCCAAGATCTCGCAGGAATTCTGCCAACACCTCGCAAACGCGCCTGCCACCGGCAAGCTGGTCCTCGTCTCGGCCATCAACCCGACTCCGGCTGGCGAGGGCAAAACCACCACCACCATCGGCCTCGGCGACGCGCTCAACCGCATTGGCAAGCGCGCCACCGTCTGCCTGCGGGAGCCTTCGCTGGGGCCTTGCTTCGGTCTGAAGGGCGGCGGTGCCGGCGGCGGCTACGCTCAGGTGGCGCCGATGGAGGACATCAACTTGCACTTCACCGGGGACATCCACGCCGTCTCCACCGCCCACAACCTGCTCGCCGCGGCCCTCGACAACTACATCCACCACGGCAATGTGCGCCGCATTGATCCCCGTCGCATCGTCTGGAACCGCGTCCTCGACATAAACGACCGGGCACTGCGCGATGTCGTCGTCGGGCTAGGGGGGACGGCCAACTCCTTTCCGCGCCAATCGGGATTCGACATTGCCGTAGCCTCGGAGGTCATGGCCATCCTCTGCCTCGCCGAATCGCGGGCCGAGCTCAAAGAACGGCTCGGCCAGATCGTCGTCGCCCAGACCCGCGCCCGCGAGACCATTCGCGCTGCGGACTTAGCAGTCCACGGCGCCATGGCGGTGCTGCTCAAGGACGCCTGCCAACCCAACCTAGTGCAGACTCTAGAGGGCAACCCGGCTTTAGTCCACGGCGGTCCTTTTGCCAATATCGCCCACGGCTGTAACTCCATCGCCGCCACCCGCCTGAGTACGCGCCTTTCCGAATACACCATCACCGAGGCCGGCTTTGGCGCAGACTTGGGCGCGGAGAAATTCGCCAACATCAAGTGCCGCCAGAGCGGTCTAACACCCGACCTCGTAGTGTTGGTAGCCACGGTACGCGCACTCAAATTTCACGGCGGTGCCGCGCTCACGAGCATTGCCAAACCCAATGTCGAGGCCGTTGCGAGGGGCGTCGAAAACCTCAAGAAGCACATCGAAAACATCCGCCTCTTTGGCTTGCCCGTCGTCGTAGCGGTCAATGTCTTTGCCACGGATACCAACGCCGAGATCCAGTGTATCCGCGACAAGTGCGCCCACCTTGGCGTTGAGGTCGTACCCGCGGATCACCACGCCCGCGGCGGCACTGGGGCCGGAGACCTCGCCCGCACCGTGGTGCAGGTGGCCGAAAACACGCAGGCCGACTTCAAGCTGCTCTATCCCGACGACATGCGGCTTTGGGACAAGGTCCGCACCGTCGCCCAAGCGATCTACGGTGCCGACGACATCACGGGTGACAGGATGCTGCGGAACAAGTTCGGGCGGCTGGAGGACGAAGGCTACGGGAACCTGCCCGTCTGCATAGCCAAGACCCAGTACTCGCTATCGACCGATCCCGGGCTCAAGGGGCGGCCACACGGCTTCGACGTGCCGGTCCGCGACGTCAAGGTCTCGGCCGGGGCCGGCTTTGTAGTGGTGCTGACGGGAGATATTATGACGATGCCCGGCCTGCCCAAGAAGCCCTCGGCTGAGTCGATTGACCTCGACGCCGCCGGGCAGATCAAAGGGTTGTTCTGAAAGACCTAGAACCCGCAACCATACAGGACGACGTACCATGTCATTATCAAAGCGATTGGAATCGTGCTCTCTCGAGCGCATTACCAAGATGAAAGAGGTGGTAATGCAGGAGATTGATAGGCTCGACTGCCAGCTAGCCGAGAAAAAAAAAGAACTCGACGAAATGATCGAAAAAGTGGAAACGGTCAGTTTGAGCAAAAGGCACGGCCAATACGAACTGAATCTGGATAAAGCTGAATCGCAGATCACAAGGCTAAACGCCGAAAAAGAGAAGTTGTTGGACAAGGTCGGGGCTATTGAGCAGGCGCGGCAAAAGAAGCATCTGTTGGATGAGCAGGCCAGAGTGCTGGGCAGCGTTGGGAGGGTGAAAGCTAAAGACCTGCTCATCTTTTTTCTCATTCTTTTTCTAATCGCCATTCTGGTCGTCGATTTGCTCGGCATCGGGGCCACAGGGGGGGGGGCTGCTGCAAAGGCCGAAGTAGTAGAAGGCAGGATACATCGCATAGTCGTTCTGAACGAGGGAGCAGGGTATGAGCGCGTGAATATTGAAATAGCGGATGCGGTTGGGTCTGGCGCGCTTGTTTCTGGACAGGTAATTGGGGGCAAACTGTCGCCACAAGTGGACGTCATCGAGGGCGGAGAACAGTACACAAATCCCGTCGTGGAGATACTGCCCCACTTTGCCGTTGGCACGTTGTGGATATTCTGGATCATAGACGTGATATGCTGCGCCATTTTTATGGCCAACTTTTTCTTTGAGCACAGGCTTGCCGCTTCCAAAAGGTGGTATTGGAAGAACAACTGGATAGACTTCATAACGTCCATTCCGCTTCCCCCGATACAGGTCATTGCTACGTCCGGCGACATAGGTATCGTTCGCTTGGGGCGTCTGCTCCGGGCCGTGCGCATTTTAAGGGCGCTGCGATTATTCCGCATCGCGCTGTTTTTCTGGCGGGGCATGGATCACTTGAGCTCCACGTTGGACGTGCGGCTCCTCAAGAGATCCCTTTTGTACGGCTTATTATCGCTCGTGTTTGGTGCCTTCATTTTCATGGGTTTGGAGCGCATGGAGTCCGGTACGGGTTTCTGGGAGAGTCTTTGGTGGAGCTTTACGACGCTGGTCACCGGCGGGTACGCCGACATCCACAATCCCCAGACGGCTTCGGGCAAAATCCTCACCGTTTTTCTGGTGATTACGGGCATGGTTTTGGTGGGTGTTTTTACGGCTACGCTGACGAGCGTCCTCGTAAGCGACGACGACTCTTTGAAGGTCGAGGAGCTTGAAGAGCAGGTCGGGATTGTAACAAAAATTCAAGAAGACGTAAAAGACATCAACGAGCGTCTAAGTGAGCTGGAAAGCGCCATCCGCGAGATTGGGGACGCCGTAAAGGCGCAGGGGAAACAATCATAGACGAGCCCGTTCCCAATCGGGGTCCGCATCCGCCACCGTGAATACCGTGAGTAAGGCCATTGCAACGCTGACGAGCACCCCCTAGTGCTTGGTATCAGGACGGAGAAACGGCGGGCTCTATCTGGCTTGCTCGGGAGATAGTATGACGATGCCTGGCCGATTTGGTTGACCTCGGAACGGCACAGCTAGGGCCTCTCAGGCGATCTTTTCTCGGGCTTCGAGGATCTTTGCAACCACGGTTTCGACGTCGCCTTCATCGACGAACGGCGAGAGAATGTACGATTTTAACGCGAAGATCGGTTCGTCGTATTGGGTGCGCCGATAACAGTCGGTTGAGGAAATGATGACGCCGCGTCCGGCCATGGCCTCTGCGTGTACGTACTCGAAAACTTTTCGGTTGTAGTCGTTGTGGGCGAGCAAGGTATCCCGATAGGCCGGGTCGCCAAATTCTTGGCGCTTGATCGCAAAAGTATCCACATCCGGTGGATATACCCGGAAGAGCGTTACCGCGCCAAAGTTGTCGCGGTTGAGCACGGTGGTGGTTTCGTGCCCTTCGAGGTGCTCGCGCAAAAGCTGGGTCATCTCGACGATGTGCCCGAGTACGACGCGCAACCCCTGCTCGCCGAAAAAGCGAAAATTGGCCAGCGCGGCCAGCGGGCCGGTCCCGGCTCTCGATGTTTCGAGGGTGTACATGCCGGGGCGATGGTCGCCAAAGTGATAGAGGTACGGCATCTGTCGCGGGTCGCGTCTCAGCATCTGCAAGTCCGCCCGATCTTTGACGAGGACGAGGCTGGAGATATATGGGGCAAAGCCGGTCTTGTGGAAGTCGATGCCCATGGAATCGGCCAGCGCCAGATGGCGGATGCGCCGACACGCTCCGGCGATGGCGCGGAGGGTCCGCGGTCGAAACGCTAGGGGATTGCACTTAAAATCGTAGTCGTTGAACACCGACCACGCCCAGCCAATGACCGAGTCGGCGTGGATGTGCGGGCGGTAGGAGAGTTGGAATTCATCGACTAGCGAGTCGCGCAAGGCCGCAATTCCCTGCAAGTCGTCCAATCCGAACGCATCCGTAGTCCCCATAGTTGCAATAATGGCGGCAATTTTTTTGCCGCTGGCTACGCTCGCCCGTGCAGCATCCGCTAGCTGGGCGAGGTCGATTTCGTTCTCGGCGGTCGTCGGAATGGAGATCAACTGGTCGGTGCCGATGCCGAGCCACCCGACGATGTTGTGGGCGCAGTAGTGCCCGGCGTCCGAAACGAGTACTACCACATCGTCGGATACGCCCGTTTGCATGGCCTGCGGGCAGGCCTTTTCCAAGCCGATTTTTACCCCATAGAGCGTGGTGCCGGTCCCGCCAAAGGTAAACGCGCCGCTGGCTTGTTGTGGGTCGTAGCCAACCAACCGCGCGGTGATGCTGACCGCTTCGACTTCGGCCAGGGCGACGAGGCGGCTGTATTCATCCCAAGCGATGTTGGGGTTGTGCAGCGAGGCGAGCAGGACGCCGATGAGGCTGGGAATGGTCGGGGGCGGGATGACGTTTTGTTGGGTCTGGGGATGGCCGGAGATGGTCATGCCTCGCAGATAGCCCACCAGCTCTGAGGTGACCGCCTCGACCGAAGACACCCCCGTCGGCAGAGTGGCGTTGCGCGCCTGCTCGAAATCGCCAGGGACGATCGGGCCGAGGATCGGCAGCTCCGTTTTCAGCGCATCGACTTGGTCCAAGGTCCGCATAATGGAATGCACGAAATACGAATCGTGAATGGGGTCGGATACTGGTTGGGGAAAGGCGAGCCGGAGGTGTTCTAGGGTGTCGCGGTATGATGGGGCCATTTGCTGCTCACTTCAGGTTAAAATGCAAAAGGCCGAGTACCTCTATTTTGGCACTCGACCTTTTGCGTGAAACGTCGTCTATGGTGGTTGCTCGGCTTTTAGAAATTATAGCCGAGTTTCCCGTACCAGAACGCGCCGCTGTACCCAAAGGGGCTAAACTGGCTGTACTTATTGCCCGTGCCCCTAGGGGCGTTCGGATTTTCATCCGAATAGGTATTGAGGGCATTCTGCCCGCCGACACTGACCATTAACCCATTGCCAAGCGCATAGCTCGCCTCTAGATCGAGCAGGTGACCGTCGCTCCGGTACGTCGCCGTATCATCGTCATCAAACCAAGAAGAGTAATAATGCCAGCGCCCGAGGAGATTCAACTCGGGAGAGATGGATTGTATCAGAGTTAGACTGGCTCGGTAAGTGGGCAGGCTTTCCTCCAATTCCCTGATGCGGCCTGCATTAAGGGTTTCGTCGTTGTAGTCCGTAACCTCGGTTTCCGTGAAGTTGTTGGCGAAAATCAACTCCCCATTGCCCGCCGGAACCGTGAGGACAATGTCCAGACCTTTCGTTGTCGTCTCGAAATCATTGGTGAAGTAGCGGAAGTTCGCCAAGTTGCGCACGTAAGGCACTTCTCCATCGCTACCCTCTCCATCCTCTCCATGCTCGAGCAGCACAATCTGTTCCTCCGTTAGGTTGTCCGTAAGAGCAAAGTCCTGAGAGAGGGTGAGGCGATCTTTCAACAGGATCTGGAAGAAGTCAACGGTTAAGTTTCCGTTCGATAGGTCGGCGACAATGCCCGCCGTAAAGTTGGTTGACTTTTCAGCGTCGAGCGGCTTGCCGCCCACCAACTCGGCGACCGGGTTGGTCGAAGGAATGGTGCCGTTGTTGACCAGATCGTTCAGGACCAGATCGAACTGCGTCGATACGTTGAAGGCATTCTGCTGCCCAGGCGTCGGTGCCCTGAAACCGGTGCTATAACTGCCGCGCACCTTCAGGTTGTCGTCAATGCCGTAGTTGGTCGCCAGCTTGTAATTGGTGGTGCTGCCGAAATCGTCGAAGTTTTCGTAGCGCACCGCACCGGCCAACAACCAGTTTTCAAGTGCGTTGAGCTCGGCCTCGGCATAAAAGGCAGAATTGGAGCGGCTCCAAGTGCCGGCGGAAATGTCGGGGAACCCACTAAAACCATTGGACCCCGAGCTGAATCCCTGAGAGGCTAGCGGGCCGATTTCCCAAGACGTGCTGTCGCCGGCCACGATTTCAAACTCTTCGGTGCGATACTCAGCACCGGCCGCGAGGAACAACTGGTCGTTGACCGGGAAGGAAAAATCGAGGTTCAAATTGGTATCGAGCTGGATGTAGTCGCCCGGATTGAACGACGTCGGCGAATCAGGCCCCAGCGAGGCGTTTACCGTATCGAAAATGAAGAAGTCGGCGTGATGGCGGCCATTGGAGGCACTGAGATCCCAAGTGATCGTCGGGTCGGCGATTGTTCCCTTAATGCCCAACAGAACCGAGCGATCGACCGTGTCTGCACCAAAGCGGGGCGTGAACCCACCCGGCCGGCCTGGCCATTGGCCCCCTTGGGTTTCTTGGAAGGTGAAACAATTGTCGTCGTTAAGAACCGAGCCCAAAGCATCGGGGTCTGGCACGTTATCGGTGATCGTCACCTCGGGGCAGTCCCCGCCGATACCCACGCCATCTAGATCGCCAATAAGCAAGGTCTTGCCGCCGTCCGCACTAAATACGGAACCCCGCGTATTGGGATTGCGGAAGTAAAACCCGCCTTCCACTTCCTTGCTGGCGTAGTTGGCGTGGCCGTAGAGCTTAATGGCGTCGGTCAGGCCGGCGCCGTAGTTGGCGAAGAACTTGACATCGTTTCTAATGAAGGGTTGACCCCATCGCTGAGCCGGGTCGGCTACATTGGTATTGCCCGCGTTGACTAAGTCAATGGCATCTTGGCGTTGGTAGGAGCGGACGGTCTCATCGGCGTTGCCGTACTCCACACTGAGGTTGGCCCAGCCCCTCTCGCTGCCCAAGCCGATATTGCCGGCGGCACTGTACGTGAACCCATCGCCTTCTTGGAAAATGCCGGGCTTGAGTTCAATAGACCCGCCTTGGTAATTGTCTTTTAGTTGGAAGTTCATCACCCCGGCAATGGCGTCGGAGCCATACTGAGCCGAGGCCCCGTCGCGCAGCACTTCCACTCGCTTGAGTGCAATGGCCGGGATGGGGGAGATGTCGGGCCCCTGTGCGCCGTCGGCGACCCCGTTGCCTAGCCAAGTGATTACCGCAGAGCGGTGGCGGCGCTTGCCATTGACCAGCACCAGCGTGTGGTCCGGCGCTAGGTTGCGCAGACTAGCCGGCCGGACGACCGTGGCCGCATCGCTGATGGGCTGGGTGTTGACGTTGAAGGAGGGCGCGATATTGCGCAGGAGATCGGGCAGGTCTGTGCCGCCTTGCTTGACGAAATCTTCGCCGCGGACTATATCGACCGGCACGGCCGAATCCGTTACCGAACGCGGTTGCCGCGCACCGGTCACCACCTGCTCTTCGATCTCCACCACCCCTTCGAGCATATCCGCTTTTGCGGTCTGTTCTTTTTCCGTTGCGGCTTGGGCTATGGCCTCAGAGGCCAAGCTCACAGAGAGCAAGGCCGCAAGGCCAAAAGTAGCTAGGAGCTCTTTCATCGAATTTCCTCCTTCAGGAGAAGAATGGATTGTATGTTACTAATTCGCTCAAGCTGAAAACTATAAATGAATTACTTTTTGGTCAATACGTTCCTTTGCAGATTGACCTAATATACTACAATTATGTAACTATCTCGTTCAGGCCGCGGCGATCCCGCAGTCGGAATGAATTTATATCCTTTATTCCTCAATTTTATAGAGGGCTTTTTGGTCAACTCTGCGTCCCTGCGGCGCAACAACTGAAGGACAAAAGCCATGCTGGGCAAATTTTTCGACAAAGTAAAGCAGGGGTTGGCGCGGACGCGGCAGGCGATGACCGATGTGATTGCTAGCAACCCCCGCTTGGACGACGACGCAATAGACGACATTGAGGCCGCGCTGATCGGCGCTGATATGGGGCTGGAGACAGCCACCGAACTCGTCGATCAGCTGCGCGAGCGGCTCGGGCGCGGGCAGATGGCGGTCGGGCCGGCCGGGGTGATGCAGGTGTTGGAGGAGCAAGTAGCCGCGATGATGACCCTCGGCAACGGCGCGGCCTTGCCCCTAGCAGGCGAACTGCCGGGCAAGCCGTTTGTCGTGCTGATCGTCGGCGTCAATGGCACCGGCAAGACGACAACGGTCGGCAAGCTGGCCAAGCGCTACGCCGATGCGGGCAAGAAGGTGGTGCTCGCGGCCGGCGACACGTTCCGGGCCGCGGCCATCCCCCAGCTCGCCATCTGGGCGGAGCGCGCCGGAGCCGACCTAATACGGACGCAGCGCGGGGCCGATCCGGCGGCCGTGGCCTTCGACGCGCTCGCCGCGGCCAAGTCGCGCCGCGCCGACGTGCTGTTGGTCGATACGGCCGGCCGCTTGCACAACAAGGTCAACTTGATGGAGGAACTCAAGAAGATCCGCCGCTCGCTGGCCAAGCAAGACCCGGCGGCCCCGCACGAAACCCTGCTGGTACTCGACGGGACCAACGGCCAAAATGCCTTGTCGCAGGCGCGAGCGTTCAACCAAGCCACCGAGTTGACCGGGCTCGTGCTGACCAAGCTAGACGGGACGGCTAAGGGCGGGATAGTCGTCGCGCTGCGGCGGCAGATGGATCTGCCGGTGAAGCTGATTGGGGTGGGCGAGGGAGTAGAAGATTTGCAGCCGTTTGACGGGGCGGCATTCGCCCGCGCCCTGTTCGCCGAGTGAGGGGTTACAGCGCGGCCAGCGCGTCTTTTACCTCCCTTCGTACTTCTGCATCTTCTTCTATTTCCAAGCGCCGTTTGAGTGCCTCTTTTGCCTCATCGCCCCCGAGTTGACCCAGTGCCCAAGCTACGTGGCCGCGCACGAGCGGCTCTTCGTCGTCGAGTGCTCCGATCAAAGCTGGCACGGCGGCCTGCATACCCGAATTGCCCAAGGCCACGGCGACGTTGCGCAAAAAGCCGCGGCGCTTAGGGCGCTTGACCGGGTTGCGGCGAAACAGGGCGTTGAAGGCTGCGCGGTCGAGTTGGATCAGGTCGAGGAGCGATGGGCTGTCGAGGCCGGCTCGGCTATTGTACGCCGGCTCTAAAGCCGGCTCGGCCTTGCGGTTCCACGGGCAAACCTCTTGACAGATGTCGCAGCCAAAAATCCACTGGCCCATGCCTTGGCGCAGGTCGCGGGGAATCGGCCCCTTGAGTTCGATGTTGAGATAGGAGATGCAGCGCCGAGCGTCGAGCACATACGGTTCGGGGAAGGCGTCGGTGGGGCAGGCGTCCAAGCAGCGCGTGCAGGTGCCGCAGTGGTCCGGGGCGGGTTCGTCGTAGTCGAGTTCGAGGTCGGTGATGATTTCGGCCAAGAAGAAGTAGGAGCCGCGGCGCTTGTCGATCAGGCAGGTGTTCTTGCCCCACCAGCCCAAGCCCGCCCGCTGGGCGAGTTCGCGCTCTAAGATGGGGGCCGTATCGACAAAATAGCGGCCCTTCGCGTGCGCCCCGGCCGCGGCTAGCACGAATTCCCACAGGGCCGCCAAGCGCTTTTTGACAATGTCGTGATAGTCGAAGCCGCGGGCGTAACAAGCGATTTGGCCGCGCAGGGGATCGGGGGCCGCCGGCGTGGGCTGGTAGTAATCCATGCCGAGGCAGATGGCGGTCTGGGCACCGGGGACCATCCGGCGCGGATCCGCGCGTTTGTCGAGGTGGTGTTTGAGGTAGTGCATCTGGCCGGCGTAGCCCAAGGCCACCCAGCGGGCGTAAAACTCGGCCCCTTTTAAGGGGTCGGCCGGGGCGAAGCCGACCGAAGTAAAGCCCAAGGCGCGGGCCTTGTGGCGAATTTGTTCGGTCAGCGACATGCCGGGCCGAGCAAGCGGCGACTAGAACATCTCCGCGATGTGGCGGAAGACCATCTGATTGAGGTCGTTGAACGTGACCAACACCATGATCAACAGTATGATGGCCAAGCCGATCTGCTGGAAAATTTCGCGCTGGCGCAACGAGAGCGGTCGGCGCATGACGGCCTCTAGCGTGAGGAAGGTTAGGTGGCCGCCGTCGAACACGGGGATGGGCAGGAGGTTGATAATCGCCAAGTTGACGCTGAGCATGGCGAGGAAGCTGACGAAGGCGTGCAAGCCCTGCTCGGCGGTCTGTCCGGCTAGCTGGGCGATGCGCAAGGGGCCGCCCAATTCGTCGGTCGAGCGGTCGCCTTGGAAAAGCTCGCCTAAAAAGTCGAGGATCAGCCAAGAGGAATTGTACACGCCCAGCCCCCCCAATACCACCGCTCGGCCCAACCCGATGGTGTGGCGCGAGGCCTGAGGGCTGATGCCAATGTGGCCCACCAGCGCGTCGCCTTCGGCGCGGGTAGCCGGGGTGATTAGCTGCTCCATGCGCTGGCCTTCGCGTTCCCAAACCAACTGAATCGTCTCGCCCGGATAGCGGCGGATCTCCTCGCTCATCTCGGCCCAGCTCACAACCGGAGCTTGGCCGACGGAGAGGATGATGTCGCCCGCTTGCAGGCCGAGGCTATCGGCCGGCATCCCGGGGACGACCTGCCCCACCGTTGTGGGGCGCATTAGCTGTACGCCGTAGCCCTCGCTTCCCGCGGGCGGCAGGTTGAAATCCAAGAGGATGCCGTCGCGTTCGATTTGGAGGGCGGTGCCGCGGCTGGCGATCTCGTCCAAGGCGCTGGCCAGCTCGTAGGCATTGCCGACGGGTGTGCCCCCTACGGTGCGTATGCGATCGCCGCGCACCAAACCGGCCTCAGCCGCGAGGGAATTCTCTTGGGGGTTGACGCGGGTGCTATCGAAGGTGTCGAGCCCATAAAAGCTGAAGAGGAAAATCAGGGCCGCGAAGGCAAAGAGGAAGTTCATGGCCGGGCCGGCCGCGATGACCGCCATGCGGACCCCCACCGACCTAGAGGAATATTCCCAATGTGCGCCGGTGGTTTTCTCGCTGCCCACATCGGCCATGCCAGCTACCTTGACGTACCCGCCAAGGGGGACCCAAGAGATGCAGTACTCGGTTTCGCCGCGGGTAACGCCGATCATTTTGGGCGGGAAGCCCAGCGAGAAGCGCTCGACGCGGATGCCCGCCCATTTGGCGACCAGAAAGTGGCCCAGCTCGTGGACGAAGACCAAGACGCCTAAGACGAGGAGAAACGAGGCAATAGACGAGGCAATAGTAGTGAGGGTATCGAACATAATTCTAATCCGTCTCAAGAAAAAACGGCCAGCATATCCACGTAGAGATAAGCCAGCGGAAAAGCCAAAAAATACGAGTCAAAGCGGTCGAGCAGGCCGCCGTGGCCTGGGATTAGCACCGGCGCGTCCTTGACGCCCATGTCGCGCTTAAAGGCCGATTCTACCAAGTCGCCCACCTGGGCACCGATACCCGCGACGAGCAAAAGCCCCAGCAGCGACGCCGTAGAAAAGGAGGGCAATAGAAAGCCCAAGGGTATGGGGAGGGCGCTGCCGACTACGCCGCCGATGCACCCGATCCTCGTCTTCTTAGGACTGATCGCAGGCACCAGCTTGGCCCGGCCCCAACGCCGACCGCTGAAGTACGCCCCGGAATCCGTGAGCCAGATGCAGACAAAGAGCACGGCCACCAAGTGGCGAGCCTCTTCGCCGCTACCGGCCGCCTGAAAAAGCAGCAGCGGCGCACTGCCCAAAATTCCGAAGACGAGCACGCCGCCCAAGGTCAGAAAGGCGTTGGCTGCATAGTGCTCCGGGCCCTCGAACAAAGCCCACACCACAACCAGCAAGATGGCTGCCATCAGCAACGCGGCGAGGTCGCTGCCCGTGCCCTGTCGCCAGAAGTAGCTGCACAGACCCAAAACCAACAAGGTGCCCGGCAGGCGGATGGGTCGGTAGCCGGCCTCCTCTAGGATGTGGTGGTATTCCCACGCGCAGCGCGCTGCCACGGCCAGCACCAAGAGGAACAAGGCCCAGCTAGCCCCTTCGACCAGCAGGAGGATCACCGGCACGAATACGGCCGCGGCGAGGGTGCGCTGTCGCAGGCCGGAGGTCTCTGCCGCTGTATCAGCCGCCAAAGCGCCTCTGCCGTTGTTGATAGGCGGCGATGGCTTCGTAGAGGTGCTGGCGGCGAAAATCCGGCCAATGCACGTCGCCGACAAAGCAGATTTCAGTATAGACCATTTGCCAAGGGAGGAAGTTGCTCAGCCGCATTTCGCCGCTGGTGCGGATTAACAAATCCGGGTCCGGCAAGTCGGCTGTATAGAGGGCACCGCTGATTTGTTCCTCGTCGATGTCTTCTGGCGCGAGCCGGCCAGCCGCCACTTCGGCAGCCAGCTTGCGAAAGGCGTCAATTAGCTCGCTGCGGCCTCCGTAGTTGAGTGCCAAGTTGAGCTTGAGGCCGGTGTTGTCTCTGGTCTTGGCGAGGGCGTGCTCTAGAGCCAATTGTACGGTCGGAGACAACTCGTCGGTCCGGCCTATGGCGTTGAGAGACACGTTGTTTTCGTGGAGTTCCGACACTTCGTCGCGCAGGGACTCGTGCAGCCACTGCATCAGTTCTTCTACTTCCGCTTCGGGCCGGGACCAATTCTCCGTCGAGAAGGTGTACAGGGTCAGCGCCTCGATTTGGAGTTGGCCGCAGGCGCGGACAATGTCGCGCACGGACTCGCGGCCAAAGCGATGCCCTTCGGTCTTGGGCAGCTTGCGCTCGACCGCCCAGCGCCGGTCGCCGTCCATGATAATGGCGATGTGTTGCGGCAGGTTCCCCTCGTCCTTGAGGCACTGCTGGATGCGGAAGTCCTCTTCGGGGTTGAGGGGTTTTACTGGGTGGTATTCGCGGGGAGAAATTTCCAGCGGCAGAGCCTGAGCACTCATAACGTAATAAGAATGATTCGGTGGGTTTCTGTGGCGGCCATCCGCGGCCCCTGTCATAGATTCGGGCGCGTCCCGCCTTGAGAAAACAAGGCCGCGCCCATTTTGGTCAATCTAGGGGAAAGGCCCATATTCGTCAAGCAAGCCTAGGTGCCAGACGCGCTTGACGCCCTTTCTAGGGGCCAGTACTATGTTACTTATGAAAAAGGAGGCGATGCGCACCCGCAAAGAACGGCTCAGAAAGCGCGTCCTAGCTGTACGCATGGGTTTGGACCGCAGCCAAGTGGAGGTCGGCGGGCAGGCCATATTAGAGAGAGTCTTGGGCTTGGAGGCGTACCGCCGGGCCAAGCTCGTCCACACCTATATCTCTAGCAAGGAAAACGAGGTCAATACCCGCGCGTTGATCGGCACTTGCCTAGCGCAGGGCAAGCGGGTGGCCGTGCCGGTGGTGCTGCCGGGCACGAGGACGATGGCCCACGCGCTGATCGACGGCCTAGACCAGCTCGTCGGCGGCCCCTACGGGCTGGCGCAACCCGATCCGGCCGCGGCTATTTGGCTGCCCTCAGAAGCTCGCATCGACTTGGTCGTAGTACCGGGCCTTGCCTTTGACCGGCGCGGGCATCGCATCGGCTGGGGCGGCGGCTACTACGACCGCTTTCTGGCGCACGTGCAAACCATCAAAATAGGGCTGTGCTACGACGAGCTGGTCCTAGACTGCATTCCCAGTGAGCCGCACGATGTGCCCATGGACAGGGTCGTCGCTGAAACCGCCATTTACCAAGGAGAAACTGCATGATCTACGAATTGCGCATCTACCGCTTCCACAAGGGGGCCGACAACAAGAAGAAATTCCTCGCCGGCTTTACCAAGGCGCGTCGCTTTATGCCCAAGTACGGGGTGACGTTTGTCGCCGCGTGGGAAAATCCCGACCGCGACGATGAGTTTATCTGGATTCGGGCCTTCCCCAATGCCAAGGCCCGCGACAAGGCCATTGACGCGTATTACGCCAGCCCGGAATGGGCCAAGATCGTCGATCAGATCCGGCCGCTAATCCGCCGGCGGGAGGTGCGGGTGATGAAGGCATTGCCCTATTCGACCCTAAAATAATGTTTCGCATCGGCCCGATCACCGCTGACCCCGGCATCCTACTAGCGCCCATGGAGGATGTCTCCCAGTTGCCCTTCCGCCTGATTTGCAGGGAACTGGGTGCCGATATCGCGTACACTGAATTCGTCAATGCCGAGGGTCTGTTGCGCGAGGACCCCAACGGGCCGCGCCGCGCTTTCCGCAAGCTGCGCTTCTCAGAAGCCGAGCGGCCCTTGGCGATCCAGCTCTACGGCGCAGCTTCGCTGTCTATGGAAAAAGCCACCGAAATCGCCAGCGCACAGAATCCAGATTTTATCGACATCAACTGCGGCTGCTGGGTGAGCAATGTGGCGCTGCGCGGGGCCGGGGCCGGGCTTTTGCGCGACTTGCCGCAGATGAAGGAGGTCGTCTCGCGCGTCATCGGCGCGACGCACTTGCCGGTGACCGTGAAGACGCGCCTCGGCTGGGACCAGCAGAGCATCCGCATCGTCGAGGTGGCCCAGATGCTCGAAGATCTGGGCGTGCAGGCGCTGGCCATTCACTGCCGCACCCGCGCACAAGGCCACAAGGGCGCGGTGGACTACGAGTGGATATCCAAGGTCAAGGCGACAGTCTCGATGCCGATCATTCTCAACGGCGACGTGACCTCGCCGCAAATGGTCAAACGCGCCTTCGATAGCACGGGGTGCGACGGGGTGATGATCGGTCGCGGTGCCATCCGCCACCCGTGGATTTTTCGCGAATCCCAGCACTACCTAAAGACGGGTGCGCTCTTGCCCGAACCAAGCTGGCAGGCGCGCGCCGCGCTGTGCCTCAAGCACCTGCGGCTGGCCGTTGAGCACGGAGGCCCGCAAGAGGCGCTGGTCGGCATGCGGCGCCACTACGCCGGGTACTTTCGCGGTCTGCGCGGCGCAGCGCAGCTCAGAGCCGAGCTGGCCAGCTACAAGGAGCTGACCCCTTTGTTGGCTCGCCTCGCGGAACTGCGCGACACCGACCCAGAACGCCTCGCCGCCTGATCCCCGCCCCTCTGTCGCTTTCGCCCATTCGCCATAGCCTTCTGTCTCTGGGCTAAACCCGATTAACTCGCTTCGCACATGGCGTCTTGCTCGCGCCGCAGTTGCAACGCGAGCGAATTCGGCAAATCGACCATGGCGTAGCCAATGGCCGCCCCTTGCCGCACGTCTTGCTCGAGCACGGCCCCGCCCGACAGTCCCAACGGCAGCAGCCCCTCTTGGCGCGCCACGGTTGCCTTTTCGCTTTGCCCCAATACTGTGTAGCCGCCCCCACCGTCGAGCATTTCTCCGGCCTTGAGGTCTCGCTTGGCTACGGCGACCACATCGGCTGTGGGCACGGAGCGCGGGGCACCAGTTGGCAGGCCGTAGAGCGCGACTTTGGCAATGGTGATTGGAGCTTCAACCGCCACCAAGTGGTAGGGGCGGTAGAGGAGGAAGTTTTTGCCGTCGCCACCCTGATGCAGGTCGTAGGTGACGAGGTCTTCTATTGTAAAGGCGTGCTCGCTGCGGATGACGACAAAGACTCCCATGCCCAGCGGGTCGGCGAGCAGAGTCTTGCCGTCCTCAGCGACGCTGTTGGCTAGCTCAATGACCCTGCGCTGGCTCAGCAGCCCCCCTTCTTCGACCAAGCTGAATTTTTGCGGGATGTCCGCCAAATTGCACGCTGGCTCGTGCATGCCCCTTATGTCGGGGACTAGCCCGGCCATGTTGGCGATGGCCGTGGCCTCGACTTGGGCTTTGGTACCGTCGCGGAAGGAATTGTACATCTTCAAGCTGATGTTGCGCCGCTGCAAGGTGGCCTCATCAAAGCCGAACCGCGCCGCGGTGTTGTCGGGCGTGCCTTGGGGGTCGTCGGCAAAGAGTATGGTGCCGCGGCCCGCGGCCACCACTTCCAAGCCGAGGGACCACGCCCATTCGATTATGTTCATGGTCACCCCAGGTTGGTCGCCATCGACGAGGGAGTAAACCACGCCCGCGCTGTCGGCTTTGCGCTTGAGCAACGCGCCGATGGTCACGTCCGTTTCAACATTGACCATCGCGAGGTGGTTGCCGCTGGCAATTGCGGCGCTGGCCATGTTGGCCCCGACCGAGATCGAGCCGGTCGCTTCCACTACCACGTCCAAACCCTCGGCCTGCGCGACTAACAGCCCGTCTTCAACTGCGGTGAATTTCCCTGCGTGAATGGCCTCTGCCACCGCCTGCGGGTTATCCGCTGTTCCCACCGCAACATCCCCGTACCCTGCTGCGTATGCGTAGCAGGCGCGGGCTAGGTCAATGTCGGCAATGGCCGAGACGACCATGCCCTGCATCTGGGCAATCTGCGCGACCAACCCGCCGCCGAATTTCCCCGCGCCGATGATGCCGACCCGGATGGGTTTACCTTGCCGCTCGCGCTCGGCGAGCAATGCGCTAAGCATGTATTCCTCCTCGTGTTGTTTAGCAAAAATCTAAATCCGCCCCCAAGTTCGCTTGCAATACGCGCTCGGCGTATAGCCGTCGCCACCCGCGTTCTGGCACGGCGGGCGCGGTCCATTCGGCCCGCCGGCGAGCGAGGATTTCCTCGGGGACTAGCAAATCCAAGCGCCCGGCTTCTACGTCCAACTCGATCAGGTCGCCGTCGCGGACCAGTGCCAACGGCCCCCCGACGGCCGCTTCCGGTGCTACGTGCAACGCGACCGTTCCATAGGCCGTGCCGCTCATCCGCCCATCGGAGACGCGCACCATGTCCTCGACCCCCTGCGCGGCGAGGTACTTGGGCAAGGGCATGGAGCCGGTTTCGGGCATCCCAAGGGCCACCGGCCCGGCCCCGCGCAATACCAGCACATGTTCCGGCGTAATGCCTAATGCGGGGTCGTCAACGCGCGCGGCGTCGTCCGGTCCCTTGAACACGATGGCTGGCCCGCGATGCTTGTGCAGGTGCGGGGATGAGGTGGCTTTTTTCAAGACCGCTCCGTCTGGCGCGAGCGAGCCTTTTAGCACTACGAGGGACGACGCTGGCCCCAGCGGCGCGTCCAAGGTGCAGATCGCGGTTTGCCACGCACCGGGCGCGGCCACGTCCTGTAAAAGTGCGCCGAGCGTTTGGCCGCTGACTCCTATTGCATCGAGGTCGAGCGTCGGCTCTAATGCCTTGAGCAGGACGGGCACGCCGCCGGCCTTGTCGAAATCCTCCATGTACCCGGTGCCCGCTGGTTTGCAATTGACCAGCAGCGGCACTTGTTGGGCCGCCGCGTGAAAGTCGTCTAGCGACAAAGCCACGCCAGCCCGGCGCGCAATGGCGAGCAAATGCACGACCGCATTCGTCGAGCCGCTCAGCGCGGCCAGCACTTTGAGCGCGTTGGCAAAGGCCGGTGGCCTTAGTATGTCTCGCGCCGAGCGTCCCTTGGTCGCTAAGGTTACGGCCCGGCGGCCGGTGGCGACTCCGAGCCGCAGACGCTGGCCTGAGACTGCGGGTGGGGTGGCCGCGCCCGGCAGCATCAGCCCGAGGGCCTCGGCCACACAGGCCATGGTCGAGGCCGTGCCCATGACCATGCAGGTCCCGGCGGTTGGGCACAGGCTCTGCTCGACAGCGGCGATTTCCTCGGCGTCGAGCGCACCGGCCCGGTGTTGGGCCCAGTAGCGGCGGCAGTCCGTGCATGCGCCCAAGCGCTCGCCTTGCCAGTCTCCGGCCAGCATTGGCCCGGTGACGAGGTGGATTGCGGGCACGGACGCGGAAGCCGAGGCCATGAGTTGGGCTGGCAGGGTTTTGTCGCAGCCGCCGAGCAGCACGACCGCGTCCATGGGCTGGGCTGTGATCATTTCCTCGGTCGCCATGGCCATGAGGTTGCGGAAGAGCATGGCGGTGGGGGAGAGGAGGATTTCGCCGAGGGAAAGGGTCGGAAAGACGAAGGGCAGCCCGCCCGCTTCTAGCACGCCCCGTTTGACGGCTTCTACGAGCTGGGGCATGGCGCGATGGCAAGTGGTGTAGTCGGACGAGGTGTCGGCGATGCCGACGACGGGCCGCTCTAAATCCGCTTCGTCGTAGCCAGCCGAAGCGAGAAAAGCGCGGCGCAAATAGCGGCTAAAACCGGGGTCGGCGTAGTGGGTTAGGTTGCGGTCGATGCCGGTGGTGGGGGGAGGCATGTGGCTAGACCCCAAGTTGCGCCGCAAGGTCGTGAAAATCTTGCGCAATGATGTCAAAATCTCCGTCTTGCGCGGTGTCTGCTTGGCCGTCCGGTCCCCATTCAAGGGGACGTGGAATGAAGGCCGTTCTGCATCCAATGGCTCTAGCTCCCGCTAAGTCGTGGCGATGCGCCGCGACCATCAGGATTGAAGGCGGCTCCAAATCGAGAAGATGCGCCGCCGTCTCGTAAAC
This sequence comes from uncultured Latescibacterota bacterium, assembly GCA_958295495.1. GTDB lineage: Bacteria > Latescibacterota > UBA2968 > UBA8231 > UBA8231. Next base: position 1,076,554 of record OY282352.1, on the reverse strand, counting down.
TTCCCCGTCCGGTTTGTAATGCCGCGCAAGCTCTGCTGACAAGATACAGTCCCACGGAATACCGGCGTGCTTCGCCATGTTGGTCAGCAACGACATGTTGCCATTGGAAAGCGCTGCAACGATGTATTTGGACTGCAACCGCAACATGCCGCCGACCACATCGGGCCACGGATCCAGTCTGTGCCAAACGCGATTGAAGTAATTGCGCTCGTCCTCGGACAACGCAGGAATCGCGAAGTCGTCAAGAATGTCGTCGAGAATCGTTCGGTGCAGCGCGTCTATTTGCGTCCAAGGCAATTCGCCGCGCCGCACGCGCCCCATAGCGGGTTCATAGCCGCTGCGCCAAGCCGCGGCAAAGTGCGCCCAGTCCACGGTAATTTGCTTGTCGTAGCCTAAGCGCTCACCCTCTCGCACAATAGTAGAGTGCCAGTCGGTGACCGTGCCAAAGACATCGACAGTCAGCGCCTTAATAGACGTTTTCCAAGATTCCATACTTTTTCTCGGTTCAAAGCTGGCGCGATGTGCGCCCAAGTGCTGGTCGGAGCGCTCGTCGGCCTTGCGGATGAGGGAAATTATGTCTTCGACAACACATGATGTCAAGGGCATGTTGACGTACTACTAGGGTTCGTTGACGCCCGTTTGGTCTTGGGGTATATTGCCTGAAAGATCACTCCGGTTTTTAAGGAATACGAAAAATTTCTCTGACAGAATTTTTGGCTGAACTCGGCATTAAGCCGGTCTATACATAAGCTGTGAATACGAGACAGAAACAAGCTGTTATTCATCGTGCATAGTTACATTGGAGTATAGGCGATATGGACAATGGAAATTATCAAGATAGGATTGCGGTTGATCCCCAAATTCATTTTGGTAAGCCTTGTGTTGCGGGAACCCGGATTCCCATAGTGGATGTTCTCGAATTGGTGCATGAGGGGATCTCGTTTGAGACAATTCTCTCTGATTATTTTCCCGACCTTCAAGAAGACGACATACGTGCTTGCATTCATTATGCGATTGACATAGTGCAGGTCGAAGATATTCATATTTCGCAGGGGCGATGAGGTTATTTCTCGATCACGATGTCTATGCGATTACAGCCCAATTTCTCAAAGAGCTTGGGCATGATGTTGTCACTGCTAGTGAATCGGGGCCTGCACAAACCGACGATAGTGAGTTGTTGCGTATTGCACATAACGATGACAGATTTCTCGTAACCCGAGATCGAGATTTTGGTCGTCTTGTATTTGTTTCTCTTGCAGGATCAGGAGTCATATATCTGCGGCTTAATCTCACAAATCTACCTGCGGTTCACGAGGAATTGAAACGCGTTTTAGAAACGTACTCTGAATCAGAACTTAAAGAAGCATTTGTAGTTGTCGAGGTGGGACGACATCGTTTTCGCAATGTTGCTGGACTCGAGAGTTGACTAAAACCGATCCAACGTCTCACCAAGTGGCTTATTGGTCTTTCCTATTCCTGGAGCGTCTGGACAATGCGGAACCCGAGGTTGTTGTTGCGAAAATACGTGGCGCACCAGAAGCGGTTGGCCGAGCGGACGTAACTCGGTTTGCCATACCAAGAGCCGCTGCGTATCACGCGACGCACACAATCTCCTTCCTCCCAAGCCCCACCGTCGCTCGGTGCGCCAGCGTAACTGACATGCCAGCAGTCCTGCACCCATTCCCGGATGTTCCCCGGCATATCGAATAAGCCCAACTCATTCGCTTGCTTTTGCCTCACCGGATGAGTGCGACCGCCGCGGTGACGAACAGCGCGGCGCCTTCGGCATCCATCGTGGATCCGATCGTGGTCATCGCGATCACCAGCGCGGGAGACAGCCCCGAAATCGCTCCGAGGTAGCCGCCCGCGAGAGCGATGACTAGGTACGTCGCAAAGTTCCCGAACAGCACTAGGCCGACGCCTTGGGAGGAATAGGGAGCCAAAGGGCCTGAGAATATGAAACTCCCGAAGGCAATCTGAGCGACGAGTAGCCCTAGGCCCGAGGCAAAGCCGGATGACAGCGCTGGAACGGCCTTTGCGGACAGCTTTTTTAGATTCTCTGTCAAGGCGATGGACGGTTCGCGCAGTCGTCCCACCTTGCCCCAGCCCAACGGCTTAGCTATTCTCATCCCCTCCCCGCTCGTCTCCGCCGTACACTGCTTCAGGAAATTGGACCTTGATCTGCGACGCCGAGAGCATCGCCGAGCACATCCGCTTTCTCAAACGCCGCATCTTAGGCAACGAGGTCGTCCACCACGAGACCTTGCCCGCGCGCCCGGCGCGCCTAGTCCGCGACTTGTCTGGCCTGCCTCTGGCCATGGCCCGCATCCTCGAAATCGCTCGCATCCCCGCGCTCTATACGCACCAAGCCGAGGGCATCCAAAAAGTGTTGGAAGGTCAGCACGTGGCCATTGCCACGCCTACGGCCTCGGGCAAGACCTTGGTGTACAACGCGCCCGTGCTGGCCACGCTGCTCGACGATCCAGAGGCGCACGCGCTCTACATCTTCCCGCTCAAGGCCCTAGAGCAGGATCAATTCGACGAGTTAAGCGGCCTGATGCAGGGTTTGGGAGGCGGGCTGAGCGCGGCCATTTACGATGGCGACACCACGGCCCACCGCCGTCGGCAAATTCGCACCAAGCCGCCGCAGGTGCTGTTCACCACGCCAGACATGCTGCACTCGGGCATCCTCGCCTTCCACGAGGCATGGGCCGGCTTCTTCGCGCGCCTGCGCTACGTGGTCATCGACGAGCTGCACGCGTACAGCGGCGTCTTTGGCACCCACGTCCTGCACCTTTTTCGCCGCTTGAACCGCGTCTGCGCGCACTACGGGGCCGAGCCGGTGTACATCGCCAGCTCGGCGACGATGGGCAATCCCCGCGAGCTGGCGGGCGAGCTGCTCAACCGCTCCTTTTACGCGATTGAAGACCACGGCGCTCCGGCGGCGGTGCGCCACTTCGTGTTTGTCAATCCGAGCGAAAGCCCCAACACCCTCGCGGCCCATGTGCTGCGCGCCAGCGTGCTCAAGGCCTACCGCACGATTGTCTTCACTCGCGCCCGCGTCACCACTGAGCTCGTGTACCGCTGGGCCACCCAGAGCCGCCCGGACTTGCGGGAGCGGATTTCCTCGTATCGGGCTGGCTATTTGCCCAGCGAGCGCCGCCAGATTGAGCAGTCGCTCAACCGCGGCCAGCTCATGGGCGTGGTGGCCACGTCGGCCTTGGAACTGGGCATTGACATCGGCGGCTTGGACGTCTGCGTGTTGGTCGGCTATCCGGGTTCGATCATCAACACTTGGCAGCGCGCCGGGCGCGTGGGTCGCGCTGGGCGCGATTCCCTAATCCTCCTCATCGCATCCCCCGACGCCCTCGACCAGTACTTTATGCGGCACCCAAGGGAGTTTTTCGCGCGCGATTTAGAGGACGCCGTGGTTGACCCAACGAATCAGTACATCCTCAAAAACCACCTCGCGTGTGCGGCGCGCGAATTGCCCCTCGCCGCCCGCGAACCCGAGTATGCGCTGCCCAACTATCAGGAGGCAATTGATGCGCTGACTGAAGAGGGTACACTGCTGCAGAATGCCGAGGGCGACGCTTGGTTCGCCGCCCGCAAGCAGCCGCACCGCTTGGTCAATATGCGCACCATCGGCGAGTCGTATAGCATCGTCGAGCGCGATAACAACCAGATTGGCACGGTCAGCGGCGGTCAGGTGTACGGCGAGTGCTACAAAGGCGCGATTTACTTGCACCGCGGCCGCCAGTACGAGATCGGCGACCGCAACCCCGAGCGGGGCCAGATCTACGCCGAGGAGGTGGATGTGGCGTACTTCACCCGCGCCCGCACGGAAAAGGACACCGAGATCTTAGAGGAGTTGCGCTCGCGGCCGTTGAAAGACTTTATGGCGCGACTGGGCCGGCTCAAGGTCAGCTCGCAGGTGGTGGGCTACGAAAAGATCCGCGTCGGCGACCAAGTCGTCCTCAGTAAACACTCCTTGGAATCGCCGGTGGAGCACTTTGAGACGATTGGCTTCTGGATTGAGCTCGACGCCCATTTCAAGGCCGACCTCAGCCGCCACCAACACCACTACATGGGCTCGATCCACGCCATTGAACACGCCATGAAGTCGCTCTTCCCGCTGCTGGCCTTGTGCGACCGCACGGATGTCGGCGGGATTTGCTATCCCCAGCACCCGCAGCTCGGCAAAGGCGCGATTTTCGTGTACGACTATCACCCCGGCGGCATTGGCCTCGCGGAAAAGGGCTTTGCACAGCTCGACCGCCTCTTGGACATGACGCGGTCCATGGTCGCCACCTGCGATTGCCTGCTCGGCTGTCCGTCTTGCATCCATTTCCCCACGTGCGGCGCGGGCAACGTCCCTCTCGACAAGGCTGGCGCGATTCACCTGCTCGGTGTGCTCACGGGCCGCCGGGCCATTGAGCGCACCCCGTCCACCGCCGAGGTCGCCGAGGACGCGCCAATTTTCGCCGAGTGGGAAGAAGAGGAAGACGCAGGCGATGAGCCGCCCGAGCAAGGCCCGCACGTGCTCGTATTCGACCTCGAAACCCAGCGCTCGGCCGCCGAAGTCGGCGGCTGGAACAAAGCCTATATGATGGGCATGTCGGTCGGCGTGGTGTGGGACAGCCACCAGCAGGGCTGCACGGTTTATTTTGAGGACGACATGGACGCGCTCATCGAGCACTTGCAGGCGGCCGATTTGATCGTCGGCTTCAACATCATCGGCTTTGACTACGCGGTCTTGCGCGGGTACACCCCCTTCGATTTCCGGGTGCTGAACACCCTCGACATCCTCCGCGAGGTCCACCAGCGATTGCGCTATCGCGTCAGCCTCGACGCCCTCGGCAAGGCCACGCTCAACGCGCCTAAGAGCGCGGACGGGCTGATGGCACTCCAGTGGTTCAAACAGGGGCGACTGGACCTGATTGCCGAGTACTGCCAAAAGGACGTAGAGCTGACCCGCGACCTGTTCTACTTTGGCCTGCGGGAGCACTACCTGCTTTTCGATCGCCGCAACGAGGGGCGTATGCGCATCCCGCTCGACTGGAAGCTGGAGGAGCTGGTGCGCCGGAGACGAGTGTTATCATTGCCAAAGAACAGCTCGCAGAACGAAAATGACAGGAGGCGATAGAGAAACTTATGAACGCATCATCGCAAACTGCCGTGCGCGACGTGCGCTACGAACCCAACGAGCAGCCCCCGCCTCTGCTGTCGTTGGGCCTTGGGTTTCAGTGCGTACTGCTGACTATTGGCGACATCGTGCTGATGGTGGCCATCGTCATCCGGGCTGCGGGTACGGGCGAGGCGTACCTGAATTGGGCGGTGTTCGCCGCCCTGTGCGTCAGCGGGCTTTCCACCATCCTGCAAGCCGTGCGCCTCGGGCGGTTCGGGGCGGGTTACATTCTGCAGATGGGCACTGCCGGTGTCTTCATCGCGGCTTCAGTGACGGCCTTAGCCGAAGGTGGCCCCGGGCTGTTGGCTACCTTAATCGTTGCGTCGTCCCTGTTTCAGTTTGTGCTTTCGTCGCGCCTGTCTTGGCTCCGGCGGCTGATCACGCCTGTAGTGACGGGCACCGTGATCATGCTCATTGCGGTCGCCATCATGCCGATTGTCTTCGACATGCTGGCAAAGGTGCCGGAAGGTAGCCCTCGGGCTAGCGCACCGGCGAGTGCAGTGGCCACCTTGATTTGCACGGTAGGGCTCACGCTCTTGGCACGGGGTGCTTGGCGGCTCTGGGCACCCATGGTGGGGATCGTCGCCGGCTGCGTGGTGGCGTCGTGGTACGGGCTGTACGACACGGGTCGAATCGGCGAGGCCCCGTGGATTGGCTGGCCCGCGAGCGCGTGGCCCGGCCTCGACGTAAGGTTCGATAGCGCGTTCTGGACCCTGTTGCCCGTCTTCATGATCGTCACCCTGGTGGGCGCGGTCAAAACCATTGGCGACACCATCGGCATTCAGCAGGTCTCGTGGCGGCGGCCTCGGGCCACGGACTTTCGCGCCGTGCAAAGGGCGGTCGCCGCCGATGGCGTGGGCAATTTTTTGTCCGGCTTGGCCGGCACCGCGCCCAACACTACGTACTCGCCCAGCGTGGCGGTCGTCGAGCTCACGGGCGTTGCCGCCCGGTCCGTCGGAGTTTGCATTGGTGTGCTGTTTGTGATGATCGCCTTCTTGCCCAAGGCCACGGCCGCGCTCTTGGCCGTGCCGGAACCGGTGATCGCCGCGTACGCAACGGTGCTGACGGCCATGCTGTTCGTCGGCGGCATGCGGATGGTCGTCCAAGACGGCGTTGACTATCGCGAGAGCCTTGTGGTCGGGCTTGCGTTTTGGTTGGGCGTGGGGTTCCAAAACCAAGCGATCTTTGCCGATTATCTCGGGGGAGCGGTCGGGTCTATCCTCGGAAATGGCATGACCGCCGGCGGGCTTACGGCCATCTTGATGACCTTGGTCATGGGGCTGGTGGCGCGACGGCGCAAAATGGCAGCGAAACTACATGTGGAGTCCCTGTCGAAAATCGACGAATTTCTGCGGCGTTTTGCCCGAGACAAGCGATGGCACCAGGCCGCCACCGAGCGTCTGTGTGCGGTGGCTGAAGAAGCAATCTTGAGCTTAGTGCCAGACGAGGACGCTTCCACAGTGGAAGAGGCGCGGCACTTGCTCTTGGTGGTGCGCGGGGATAGCCGGGCCGCTGAGTTGGAGTTCATTGCGTCGGAGGTCGAACAAAATATCGAGGACCGGCTCGCGCTCTTGGGGCCGTGGGCCGAGGAAACGGGCGGGCGCGAATTTTCCCTGCGGCTGCTGCGCCACTACGCGAGTCGGGTGCGCCACCAGCAGTACTACGACGTGGATATTTTGACGGTGCGGGTAGAAGGGGATGGGGCCGGGCGCGCGTAAAACGAGGGTTTCGATTTCTCAAGCGGCTTGGTCCTTTGCTGGATGTCGCGCCTACGCGGGAAGGACCGCGTCCGTCGTCAGGCAAGCCGACCCTGTCGAAGGCTGGCCGAAGCCCCGCCGAAAGCAAAATGAGTTGTAAGAACGCTTCTTAGGGAAATACATTGCTCGCGGGACTCGTCCATGGCACATTTAGAGGCCCGCAACCTCAGGCCCTCCTAGCGAAAGGCAGCAGATGAAAATCACGGATCTCAAATGCGCGGTCATTGGCAACAACCCGGTCGTGCGCATCAATACCGACGAGGGCCTCTACGGGCTCGGGGAAGTCGAGGCGAGCAAGCCCTACCTCAAGCCCCACGTGCTGTTCTACCGGGACCTCATCCTCGGCGAGGACCCGACCGATGTCGAGCGGGTGATGCTCAATATCCGGCGCTTGGGCAGCTTCAAGCCGTGGGGCAGCGCGGTCAGCGCGATTGAAATGGCGCTGTGGGACCTTGCCGGCAAGGCCGTGGGGGCACCCGTGTACAAGCTGCTTGGCGGCAAAATCCGCGACCGAGTGCGCGTGTACAATGGCGCAGTGCGCTTCCCCATGGAGGGCGGTCACTCGCCCGCAGACTACGCGGCCAACATGCAGCGCATGAAGGACGCGCCGCAAAACTTCAGCATCATCAAACAGGGCCTCGCCTTCCACGGCGGGCGGATCACCGAGTCGCCCGAACATTTCTACGGCACCCACCAAGCCGGCCCGTTCCACGCCAATCGCGGCCCCTTGAGCGAACGCGGGCTCAACTACATCGTCGATTGCATCCGGGCGATGAAGGAAGTCTGCGGCGACGAGGTCGGCTTGGCACTGGACTTAGGTCCGGGCTTTCTCGTGCCCGACGCGCTGCGCTTGGCCCGGGCCGTTGAAGATCTCAACGTGGCTTGGCTGGAGGACATGCTCACCGGCGATTACGTCCCGTACGTTTCGGCGGATCACTACCGAGAGGTCACGCAGAGCACCTCGACCCCGATCCACACCGGCGAGCAAATCTACCTGCGGCAGAACTTTCAAGACCTCATCGAGAAGCGCGCCGTGGATATCATCGGCCCGGATCCCTGCGACATCGGCGGGATCGCCGAACTCAAGTGGGTGACCGAACACGCCGATATGCACGGCATTCTCATGGCCCCCCACGGCACGGGCGATGGCCTGTTGGGCTTGGCGGCTTTGGTGCAAGTGGCGGCGGCCCTGCCGCAAAACTACCTCGCGTTTGAATATCCGACCGGCCAGCCCGAGTGGTGGTACGACATCGTCGAGGGCTTGCCCGACCCGATTGTGGTCGATAGCCACATCGCCGTTTGGGACGCGCCCGGGATGGGCGTCGATTTAATCGCCGAAGAAGCGCGGCGCTATCTGCGCGAGGAAGACGCCGACTTCTTCGACCTATAGATATAGAAAGGAACGGTATGCGCGCGGCCCAACTAGTCGCCCCTCGCCAGTGGGAGCTTATCGAGACAGACAAGCCTCAGCCAGTCGCCGACCAGATGCTCGTGAGGATGGAACGGGTCGCGGTCTGCGGCAGCGACAAGCCGCCGTTTTGCGGCGTCCACAAGCACTATCCGCAGCCGCCCGGGGCCACCGGGCACGAAGGCATGGGCGTGGTCGAAGCCTGCCCGTCGGGTCGCTATCGCGAGGGCGAGCGGGTGTTGTTGTGGGGATTTGACCGCGGGCTTTTCCAAGAGTACGTCCTCGCCAAGGACGATGGCAACTGCATCCGCCTGCCCGGCGACCTGCCCGAGGAAAAGGTGCTGATGAGCCAACTTTTGGGCACGGTGATTCACAGCTTCTACAAGCTGGGCAACATCATCGACCAAGACGTCGTGGTGATCGGCCAAGGGCCGGTGGGGCTGCTGTTCGACGCGGTGCTGTGCAACTTGGGTGCCCGGCGGATCATGGCGATCGACCCGCTGCCCTATCGTTTAGAGGTGGGTCGTCAGATGGGGGCCACGCACGCGATTTGCTCGGCATCCCAAGATCCGGTTGCCGCGGTCGCCGAGATCACCGGCGGGGCCATGGCCGATCTCGCGGTTGAGGCCGTAGGCATCGCCGAGACCCTCGGCCTCGTACCGTCCCTCTGCCGCCGCAACGCCCAAGTGATCTGCTTTGGCGTCCCGGACAAGGACGACGCCGAGGGCTTGGTGCCGGTCAAGATGTTGGACCTGTTGCGCCAAGAACTGCGCTTGATTTTCTCGATCGGTCCCAATCCCGACCGCGACTACCGGCCCGCGCTTGATTGGATCGTCCAAGGCCGCATTGACGTCACGCCGGTTGTCAGCCACGTCCTGCCCTTTGCCGGAATCCAGCAAGCCTTTGCCATGGCCTTTATCGATCCCGAGCCGCACCAAGCCCTGAAGGTCGTGCTCAAATTCCCCTGACTCTGAGCGGAAAGGCATCCCATCATGCAGGTTACTCAAATCGAAGTTCACGAAATCGCGCTGGCCTATCACGACTGGATCGCCTATCCGCTCAACCACTACTATGGCCCCGCCGGGCGCACGGTGTACATCGCCCACACCGACGACGGCCGGATTGGCCTCGGCGAGAGCGGGCGCACCGAGCCACAGGAGACCATCGACCAATACATCGGCAGCAACCCCTTTGACTGGATCGGCGACGAGACTTCGCTGGGGTTGGGCACGGCCATGTACGACCTGATGGGGCAGGCCGCCGGCGTCCCCGTCTATAAGCTCTTAGGCCAGAAGTATCGGTCGTTTGTACCCGCGGGTGCTTGGACGGTATCGACCCATCCCCGGCACATGGCCGAGGCCGTAACCCGCTACGCGGCGCAGGGCTACACTTGGCTGAAGTACCACCTCTCGCCCTTTGAAAACGTCTTTGACCAAACCGAGGCCATGCAGGCGGTCGCGCCGCCCGGCTTCAAAATCCACTACGATTTCACCATGCACGGCACGGACGACCATATCCCCGAACTGGTGGAAAAACTAGCCGCATATCCGATTGCCGGTTGCTTTGAGGACCCGTTGCCGCCCGGGGACATCGAGGGCTACATCGACCTGCGCAAGCGAGCCAAGCGGCCCATCGTCTTGCACCACTTCCCGCTGGGAGCCACCTATGAGGTGCTAATGGAGCCGGCCGATATCTACATGCTTGGGCACGCAAAAATCGGCGATGCCATGCGCCGCGCCGGTTTGTTTGCCGCTGCGGGCAAGCCCTTTATGCTGCAAAACGTCGGCGGTGCCATCACCCGCGCCATGGTCATTCATATAATGGCCGCCGCGCCCACGGCCACCTTCCACTGCCACAACGATTGCGAAGTCTGGCAAAGCGACGTGGTAGAAGAGCGGCTGGACCCGATCAATGGTTTTGTGCGGGTGCCGGAAAAACCTGGACTGGGGCTGACCTTAGACCGGAGGGCACTGGAGCGGCTGAAAGCGCTAGAGTTGCCCCCACAAGACAAGTGGATCATCAGATCGCGCTTCAAAAACGGCACCCGCATGTACAACATTGCCGATCCGGCCAACTCGATTTTCATGGTGCGGCCCGACCGCAACCGCCTGATGCCCATGAGCTACGCCGCGCCCATTGAGACGGAGTATTGGGACGACGACGGGACGGAGGAATACCGGGCGATGTTCGGCCGGATTGAGCGCGAGGGAATGGTGCTGGAGCGGGCGTAGGGATTTGGCGACGGCTTGCTAAAAAAGGCGGATTACTGCCAACGCGCCCTTACATCGAACTCGATCAGTTCTTTCTTGGAATTGCGCTTCCTGATGGGAATGCACTCCACGTTGGAGAATCCGAGTTGGGACAACATCTCCGCATAGATTTGCTCGACGGGGACTAAGACTCCATAGAACGTTGAATTGCCGACAATGTAGTGAATTCTCGCTCCATTGTTGAGTACGCCGATCAGCGATTGAAAATGGCTCCACATATCGCTGAAGTACTTCGACACGTAGTTTGCCAAAAGTTGACCATTCTTGTTTTCTGCTTTTCTGATTCCTTCTACTGCATCGCTCAGAAGTTCAGATTGGAACCCGTGCGATGGAGTCGTCCATTTTCCTAGTCTGCTGGTAGCAACCCCCCAAGTTCCTCCAATGGCCTCCCAATCCATTTCTCCGGCATCGCGGCCATCCACGAGATAGCCGAGCCAGTACATGTATGGACGAAGCTCGCGGATATACGACATCCGGTTAGCATAAGGAGGCGAAGTAATGACGCAATCGACTAAGTCGGCATCTTTTTTTGTAAGCCGGCGAGAATCGGCAAGGTGGACGCGTCCGCGCCCCGCCGGATTTTTCCTCGCTCCCCCCAGAACAAAATTTAGGTTTTTGCTAAAAATTCCGCACAAGTCGATATCGAAATCAAAGGTCGCCTGAACGCCCAACTTAAAGGACATGGACTGGTGATTAAAAGCGGCATTGGAGAGGTGAATCAATGTCCGACAGAACGCGGTTAAAAGCAGAGAACGTTGCTTGGTCTGTTCGGCAAATCTGACATCTATGGCACCTTTCAGGGCGCAAAGGAAATCGAGTGCGGTGGCGTTCCACCACCGTCCAATGTTGTGCATACGCGGTGCTGGCGCACTCGGCGTCCTGCCGTGGCGAATGTCGTCAGAAATAGCATGGCCGGCCTGAGTCAGTTCGGAAATTACCTGCGTAGAATAAGTGTCGATCTTGGTGCGACTGAACCAGACCAGGAAGGGATTGATTTCCACAGTGCCTGCAAAGTGACCGCGATACGCCGCGCAGAGAGCGGTCGTCCCGGTCCCGCAAAAAGGATCGAAAACATTGATTTTGGAGATGCTTTCGTAAGCTAGCAGGATTTCATCGACAATTTTGAGCGAGTAGGCAGGAGTCAGACGCAGCCAACCATGCCGCCCGGATTCGGCGTTGTGTTGCTGGGTGTAATCTGCCCTTTGTGCGAGTGAGCCTCGAAGCCTCTCGGTCATAGCGACGGCACCAGCAGTTTGCCGAGGATCGAGTCGATTTCACTTTTCAGGGTATCCTGATTCCGGCTGAAAAACCCCGCCAAGTCATAGCCGACGACCTCTTGTAGAAAATCGTAGGTTGATGACAAAGGATCTGATGCCCCGATCACACCGGTGAGGATGGACCACTTCTGCGCCCTATATCGCAACTGGACATCCGAGTCGATCTGCGTGGACAGGATTAAGGCGCAAGGCAGATAGGCTTGCGCGTAGGCGTTCGCAGCGTTGGCTATATCGGCGTTTTGCCTCTTGGAGTCCTTGCTTTTGTAGCCTTGGCGAATCTCGAAGACAGTGCCCTTTAAGGTTGCAGATACGCTAGAATCTACGTTTACAAGGCTTGCCGAGTCCTTCATCCATTGGTGGAAACGCCTGCGGGTAGCTTCATCTTTGATCTTGTCCAAAATCACCCTCCCGTCAAGATGTAGCCGCCTCGTATTGCCACTAGGCAGAGGCAGTTCATAAGACCACTTAGCATCTTCTACGGAAAGCCCTAGGCAATCCTGCAAGATGGTGCGAAACAACTGTTCGCATCCGATCCCGATCTGCCTATAAACGCTTGTCATGCCGCCGGCTGCCTGATGGGCGGCGTACATCAACGGATTGTCAAGGCCAAACCAAGAATAGAACGGATCGCTTCCATAAAGCACTTGGAATTCGTCCAACGACAGGCCCTTATCTTTGCTTCCTCGTCCGAATTTTGGCCTGTATTCTGCGGATACTCGAATGCGTTCGAGCACAATCTGCAAGTATCTTTCGTCGTTCAAGAGCTTTCGCCTTCTCGCTCGCCCTCGAATTTGAGCGCCGCTGAGTTCATGCAGTAGCGCCGGCCGGTCGGTTGGGGACCGTCGGGGAAGACGTGGCCGAGATGGGCGTCGCATTGGCTGCACAGCACCTCGGTGCGCACCATGCCGTGGCTCGCGTCGCGCTCCTCGGCGACCTTGTCCGCCGCGATGGGCTGCCAGAAGCTAGGCCAACCGGACCGCGAATCGTACTTGGTTGCCGAGCTGAACAGTTCGCTGCCGCAGCAGACGCAGCGATAGACGCCCGATTCCTTGTTGTCGCATAGCTCGCCGGTAAAGGCTCGTTCCGTGCCCTTCTGCCGCGTTACGTGGTACTGCTCTTCGGTGAGCTCCTGCCGCCACTCGGCATCGCTTTTGGTGATTTTTTTGCTCATCGTAGCATTCCTTTCTCTTGGGTCAGTGCCTAATCAGACAACTCGGCGTAGCACCCGCCGAAGAAGATCAACGGCGCACCGCTCCCCACCTCGCCAGCCACGCATTCGCCGATGAACATGTCGTGGTCGCCCGCGGCCGCGATTTCTACCAGCTTGCAGTCCACATAGGCCAAGGCGTCGGCCAAAATCGGCGCGCCGGTCTGGGCCACTTTCGTCGCCAGATCTGCAAAGTCCTTGGGGCCGCGCTGGGCGAATCGCACGGAGAGGGTCTCCTGCTCCTGCTTGAGGATGTTGATGGCAAAGCCCTCGGCTTTTTGCAATAGGCCGTGCATGGACGCGCTTTTGTCAACCGAGACCACCACCAGCGGCGGCTTCAGCGACAGCGACATGACCGCGTTGGCCGTCATGCCCCAAAGCTGACCGTCGCAGCAGGTGGTCACCACGGTGACGCCGGTGGCAAAGCGGCCCATAATCTGCCGCTGAAGCAGAGGATCAAACGCCATCGCACGGTTCCTTTCGCAGTTTAATGCAGTGCGCTCTGATAGATGCGGGCCGCATCGTCTGGTTCCACCGCGACCGGATTGGGTTCGAGCAAGCGCTGGACGCTCAGGGCGCTTTCGACCATTTGCGGAATGTCGGCCGCGCTTATCCCGGCCGCGCCCAGCGAGCCGTATGGGGTGTGCTGCCGCCGCAGTCCGTCGATCCACTCGGCCGCCAGCTCAACCCCTTCCTCGCGGCTCTTGCCACCCAGCGCCAGCCCGGCGGCCCCGGCGGCAAAGTAGTATTTGTCGGCCACGGCCGGGGCGTTGTGCCGCATCACCCCGGGCAAGACGAGGGCCACGGCCGCGCCGTGGGGCACGGGTGCGCCGCGCTCAAAGGAGACCTTTTCGATCCCGTAGCCGAGCGCGTGGCCGGCCCCGGTGTTGATGGGGCTTAAGAGCAGCCCAGCCAGCAGGGCACAGCGCGCCATTTGATAGCGCGCGTCTGGAGTGCCACAGACCACAGCTTGCACGTATGCCGGGCACCCTGCGGTCAGGGCCGCCCGCGCCACGGCGTCGCCGATGGCATTGCTCTTGGTGGAAGCCGTGCATTCGAGCGCGTGCCCGAGGGCATCCAAGCCGGTGATTGCGGTCAATACCGGCGGCAGGTCTTGGTGTAAACGCGGATCCACCAGCGCGGCCTTGGGCTGTAAGTAGCTGCTGTACACGGCCTTCTTGCCGGTTGCGTCGGCGATTACCGCCACCCGGCTGACCTCGCTGCCCGTGCCCGCTGTCGTCGGGATGCCGACGAGCGGGGCCAGCGGCGGCTTTTCGTACAGGTCGAAGCCAAAGTAATCGGCCACCGAGCCGCCATTTGAAGCGGTGCAGAGCGCGGCCTTGGCCGTATCTATGGTGCTGCCTCCGCCCAAGGCGACGGCCACGTCGAAATCCGCGGCTGCCAGCGCGCGGGCGCAGGCATTGACGCTTTGCACGGAGGGGTTAGGCGCGATCTCGCTGTACGCGCTCACCACGCCTAAGCTGCTGAGGGATTGGCGGACTAAGGCGACGAGTGGGGCAATGCCCGGATCGTGGATTAGCAGCACCCGGCCCGCGCCGAGGCGGACGCATTCGGCGGCTAGCTGCGCTAGGGCACCCGCCCCGAATACGACCCGCCGGTCGCGGAATTCAAACAGCTCTGCTAGCGCTGCCCGCCGGCTTGCTGCGGCAAAATAGGCACTGCTGGCTAGCAACTCCTCGTTGATCTGCACACTGCCCATTGCGGCCTTCCTCCATCTGTTGGGGCGGCGAACCGAGCCTTGTTTCACACGGGGGATTTGTGCAATATATACACGGAACCGCAGCCCTACAAAAACGGAGCCACCATGACCCAAGACGCCGCCGAGGTTTATGCCGAGCAGGGCTTTCTCACGGGCATCGACCTGTTTAGCGCCAGCGAGATCGAGCACTTCCGCGCCTGCTTCGACGAACTGGAAGCCCGCGAGGGCCGAGAAAAATGCCAGATCGGCCTCCAAGCCCGCCATCTCGACGAAGAATTCATCTGGCAGATGGCCACGGACCCGCGCGTCCTCGACGCTATGCAGGAGGTCATGGGCGCGGACATCATGCTGCTCTCGACGCACTTCTTCTGCAAATATCCCGACCCGCAGGCCAAGCACTTTGTGGCTTGGCATCAAGACGTCACCTATTGGGGGTTGCAGCCGCCCGAGGCTCACACCGCTTGGGTGGCCGTGGATGCCAGCGACGTGGAGAACGGCTGTATGCGGGTCATTCCCAGCTCGCACAAAAACGGCATTGCCACCCACGGCGAGTCGGCCAGAGCCGGCAACCTGCTCAGCATTAATCAAGAGATTCCCGACGAATTCGTCGATGATAGTCAAGCCGTTGATCTAGTGCTCGCGCCGGGCCAGCTATCCATCCACGACGGCCAGATCTTCCACGCCAGCAACCCCAATACCTCCAATCGCCGCCGTTGTGGGCTGACGCTGCGCTACGTGGCCCCACACGTCGAGCAGGTCGAGCTCAACTCTTTGGGCAACAAGTATCCGACCATCTTGGTGTGCGGCGAGGACCGCTACGGCAACTTTCCCGAACAGTCCGTTCCCTTTGCCCTTGCTTCTCGGTAATTAGCTTTATTAAAGGAGTACACAATGGCCCAGTACGACCGGATGGCCGTCCTCAACGCCATCTACGACACTGGTATCGTCCCGGTCTTTTACAACCAAGATCCGGAAACCACCATTCACATCGTCGAAGCCTGCGCCCGAGGGGGTGCCCGCTGCGCTGAATTCACCAACCGCGGCGATTTGGCCTACCACGTCTTCACCGAGGCCGTGCGCCACATGATGGCCGAAAAAATCGACATCATCATGGGCGTCGGCTCGATATGCGATGCACCCACCGCCGCCCTCTATATTGCCAACGGCGCGAACTTCGTGGTCGGTCCCCTGCTCAACGAAGAAGTCGCCCGCCTGTGCAATCGCCGCAAAATTGCCTATTCGCCCGGCTGTGGCTCGGTCAGCGAAATAGGCCAAGCCGAGGAGCTGGGCGTCGAGATCGTCAAGGTGTTCCCGGGCAGCGAAGTCGGCGGTCCGGCTTTCGTCAAATCCGTGCTCGGCCCCTGTCCTTGGACCCGCATCATGCCCACCGGCGGCGTCGATGCCACCCGCGAAAGCCTTGCCGCGTGGTTCGAGGCCGGAGTAGCCGCCGTCGGTGCCGGCTCCAAGCTGATCACGAAGGAACTCGTCGCAGCCAAGGACTGGGATGGCTTAGCCGACAAGGTCCGCCAGAGCGTCGATTGGATTCGGGAAATTCGCGCTGAAATGGCGAGCTAGCCCGGCGGTTGGGGTCGCTTGGGAACCGGCTCTAGACAGGCAAATCGCATCCTGTGCTAGAGATTAGAGAAACTGAGATATATGCCCATTGGTTCAAGGGACTGCGCGACCGCCAAGCAAGATCTCGCATCTTGGTTCGCATCCGTCGCTTGTCGCTAGGCAAGCCCGGGGATGTGGAACTGGTCGGTGGAGGAGTCTCAGAGATAAAGGTCAACTACGGACCTGGTTACCGCGTCTCCTGCAAACAGCAAGGGAAAACCTTGGCAATCCTGTTTGCTGGAGGGAGACAAGCGGACCCAGGAGCAAGATATTGAGAGAGCCAGAGAACTGGCCCGAGGACTATAGGAGACCGCGATGGCAAAGATCAAGACACGTCCTTGGGATGCGGCGGAGCATCTGAAAACAAATGAGGACATAGACGCCTATCTCAAGGCCGCACACGAGGAGGCCGATGATGATTTGGTGGCTGCTGCCTTAGATGACATCGCACGTGCTAAGGCATGGCACGGATTACCCGCGAGGGTGGTGCTATGACCGAGAGCTACAGAGACGCGATTGCTCGCCTGATCCAAACCACGCCGTTTGAGATTGACACCGAGGTGCAGCTCACCGGTCGTCCACCGACCATGGCAGGCTCCGAATTCCTTACGAATAAGGAACAAGGCGACTGGGCTGAGCAGATAGTATTCTGTGCAATTAATGAATACTCAGAGGAGTATTGTGAGGTCAGGTATGGCAGATCTGATAGTCTAGCGGCTGGCGACCCTGGGTTTGCTAATTTTTATGCTTCCTATCAGGACGAACTGAACAGTATTGGCAAAAAGCCAGATATTCTTGTTTATAGGCGATCTGATATACCTGCAAAACGAGATTGCGACTTAGACAATGATGAATTCGTCCAGAAAGCGGTGGCGGCTATAGAAGTTCGTTCAAGCAGCTTTTTGGCTAACAAATATTCATCATTTATGGAGAACAGAAAGCGAGATGCGGAGTCTGAGTGCAAAAATATACAACAACTTCTCCTTGCAGAGCCATACTCAAGCCTACTCTCTGAAAAGGCTCCCAAACTCCACGAAATGATACAAACCGCGACTGTAGAAACATTTCGGGAATTAGATTTTAGATTGCGAAGTTGGTCTTCTACTTCAGCTTTAAGGAAACTAAGTGAACTCTTGAAGTCGCTTAAATTACATATAAAGGTTCTGCACAAGCGCGATTATCTGAGTATTACACCGAAGCTTGAAGACTTGGCCCTTGTCAACCGCTGGGTTCAGCACTTCGGGGTAAGACACTATTACTTACAGGTTTTTTTTGATAAAGCATACGTCATACCTTTTAAGGGTATTCTAGAAATTACCTCAGATCCCAAGAACGAGGACGTGATTTTCTCTATTGAGCGAGACGTCAAAAATCAAGGCAAGACGACAATCAAAGTGAATGTTCAAGTCGGAAAAGAAATTCTGGGGAGAATAGATATGCCAGAGCATCGTTCCAAACTTAAAGAATTGGCTCGTGGACGCCTTCTGTTTTACGTGACATTCCACGGAGGGCGTGGCTATCTTGATCCATCTGTCTTTTCTCAAGAGGTTATCAGCGATGCTTCGTAATACTGCATATTTGGAGCAAGTTGGGGAAAAACACCGCAAAGATCACGGGCAGTTCTTTACGCATCCCAAAGTAGCTAACTTTATGGTCCATTGGGTTTTGGGCTCTGGAAGTAAATCTATTTTTGATCCTGCTTTTGGCCTTGGTGCATTTTTCGATCCCGTAGCGAATGAGTATGGAATTCAGTTTAGTGGATGCGAAATTGATCCCACGATTCTTGAATTTTGGAAGTATACAAAACATACAAGACGACATGAGACTAACTTTATTGCAAATGAGGACTATTTACTCTCGTGGGATAAGGTATCTGAAAATATCGTCTGTAATCCCCCGTATATGCGGTTTCAAAAATTTCTCAACCGCGATAAAGTATTTAGGGCGTTTCTCGAAAAATTGGGCTTAAAACTATCTGGTTATACAAATACCGCCTCTGCGTTCTTGCTGAAGTCAATCTCAGAACTCGACGGCTCTGGCCGGCTTGCATATATTATGCCGCTTGAATTTCTCAACACGGGATATGGAACCATTGTCAAGAGACGGCTTATTGAAGACGGACACTTATCTTCTATCATCAGTTTTGCATGTGAGAAGGATGTCTTTCCCGATGTAACGACTTCAGTAGGCGTCATTTTATATGACGCATCTAGGTTCCATACCTATGTAGATTTTCATACAATTAAGTCGGTCGATTTGCTATCGACAGTTCTCGAACAGGCCCCAGTGTCTAGGGTTCCTATAGACGGACTTGACCCTACATCAAAGTGGCTACCATACTTCCAACCATATACATTTACAGTTAGCTCAAAAGAGACCGTTTCCTTGAATTATTTTGGACGATTTAGCCGTGGGATAGCCACAGGAGCTAATGAGTTTTTCGTTCTCAAACCATCCGTTGCCAAGAGACTCGGAATTGATAACTCTGAACTCGTCCCGTGCATTTCGAAAAGCTCTCAGGTCAAAAAGCCTGTGCTCGAAGATGCAGATTGTGAGGCTCTGGTTAAAAGGGATGCGCCCATCCTACTGTTTAGTGCGAGTACCAACCATTCCAAACAAGCAGCACGTTACATTCAGGAGGGAGAGCAGAAGGGCTATCACAAACGCTTCCTAACTAAAAACAGAACTCCCTGGTACAAGACGGAACATAGAGATCCCTCCTCGCTTCTCTTGGGCGTATTTTCTCGCGGTAGCTACAAAATTATTCGCAATAGGAGCAAAGCAATAAACCTCACGTGCTTTCACGGATTTCAACCGAACCTTTTTGGGATGAAATATCTCGATCACCTATTTCTCTATCTTGCTTCGGCCTCAGGGCGAGAAATTGCTTCACTGTCAATGAGGAAATACGGGGATGATCTGGATAAATTTGAGCCAAATGACTTGAACGGTGCTCTCGTCCCAAGCCCAAAAATACTTGACGAGCTTACAAAAGAAAAAATTAGAAATGCGATCCTGCACATCGAAAAAACAGGAGAAACCCCTGCGGAGATCAACTATCTTTTCGCCAGACTAAAAGAGCCTGCTTAACCTTGGCCAACGGTGCCTTGCACACCGCGGTCATCGGCGGTGGTCTGGACGCTGCTGCCAAAGTCGAGCTACCCTTGCCGAGGAAATAACTATGGTCTTGACACAAGCGCAAAAAATCCACTTTGAGGAACGGGGCTACCTGCCTTATCACCGGATTCTTTCCGACGAGGAAGTACAGGCCCTGCGCCAGCGCAGCGAGCAAATCGCCCGGGGCCAAGCCGACCATGTGCCGCCGCGCTATATCCAGTTGGAAGCCGCCTTCCGCACGGGAGACGGTGCTGGAGTGGATCGCCTCGATCAAGTGCGTAAGATGACCCACCTGTGCTATTTCGATCCCCTCTTTGAGGCCGTGGCCCGCAAGGCGGAGATCGTCAATGTCATCGAGGATTTGCTCGGTCCCAATATCAAACTCTACTGCGATCAGTTGATGATGAAAGCGCGCTATCGCGGCACGGTTACCGACTGGCACCAAGATTCAGTGGCTTGGCCGCAGTTTGCGCCGCAAGACCACGTCTCCTGCTGGGTCGCCCTCGACGACGCCACGGTGGAAAACGGCTGCATGACCGTGTTGCCGGGCAGCCATAAATGGGGGCCTATCAATTCGGCGCACAAAGCCCGCTTCCTAGCCAATCCGCTGATCCCCGAGCCCGTGCCAGTAGAATTGCCGGCCGGGGCCTGCTTGTTCCACCACGGCCTCAACTTCCACCGCACGGGTGCCAATCCCACTCCCAACCGGCGGCGCGGCCTAGCCCTGCACTATCTCCGCTCGGAGACCATGTACCTCGGTGTTGAAAGTGAGAAACAGCGTCTGATGACCGAGTGCGAAAAGCCGTGCGGCGAATTTCGCTTTATGCTGATCAGGGGCCGCGAATTCGACGGGCGGGTATAGCAGCTTTGCCTAAGAGATTCCGCCGGAAATCCGGTGGAAAGGACCTGCGAGCTCCTAGCGGTCAAGCACTAGAGCGCCGCTTAGATCCTGACAGATGCTGACCAAACTTACCATCCACAACTTTAAACGCTTTGGCGAGGTTGAGATCGAACTTGGAAATCCAGTGGTCTTCATCGGCCCCAACAACTCCGGGAAGACCTCGGCCATGCAGGCACTCGCCTTATGGGACATCGGCTTCAAGCGCTGGAACGAGAAGCGATCTGGGAAGACTGACGCGCACCTAGAGATACTTCGCCAGCACCAGATATACCGCCTGCTCACCGATGTGGCGCGTACCAGCAACAGCCAGATCATCGCCGCCAGCCACTCCTAAGTGCTGCTCAACAAAGCCGCGGACCGGGACTTGGTCGTTGCCTTCGTCGGCCAGCCGCACCGCATCAACGACCGCGGTAGCCAAGTCTCGAAGGTGCTCAGGGAGATCGGGTTTGAGCAGTACTATCAGGCGGAACAGACCGGTTGGGTGCTCTACCTAGGGGTTCAACGGATCTAGCGATAATGCAGGCTTTTGCTAGACGGCTGAGACACAACCGCGCGATTCAGGCGCTTGAGCGGCCATTCGTGAAATATGTGGGGAACCAACTCCCAGCAGTTCAGAACCACTACTACGGCCTGCGGGAAGCTTTTCCCGCGCTTGGTGGAGTCGCCCTTTTTGATCGCCTCGAATCAGAGCCACTCGATATTTCCCCGGTCAAATGCCTGATCTGGAAACGCCGAGAGATTGAGAACTACGTCTGCTCGCGGACCACACTCGAAGCGTACGCGGCGGCGACGGGACCGCTGTTCACGTCGGCTGAAGAGGGGAAGCGTCAGAACGCGATGGGCCAAGCCATTGAGGAAGTAGAGTCGGCCCTAAAGACGCTTGGCAAGGGATCGCCTTGGAATGCCGACGTCAAAGCCAGCGATGACTTTCTGGTTCCGCTCTTCAAGTCCTACTTCGAGACGCTCGGCCTACCCAACCTGATGGCAAGAAAAATTTCTACGAGTTGGCGGAGCGCGTCCCCGATAGCGAGATTGATCCCGAGATTAGCGAGAAACTGGACGCGATCGTGCGGGTCGCGGAGCGCGCGACGCCTGCCGCAGACTAGATCAGCGATATTCAGACCCTGTTCCCTGTTGTTTGGTGGCTCGGAAGTGACGTGGTGATTGCGGGAGGATTGGCTATTGGCTATCGTATAAAACCGCTAGAGTAGTATCGGCTCAGTCAAAGCAATCAAAGGAAGGAGATCGACATGATTAGAAAATTGAGTGACGACGCATTGCGGGCGGGCGGATTTATCGCGGCCTGCGGCATCCTAATGGGGGCGACCGGGGCCTATGCCGCAAGCGGCGAAGAGCTGCAATTCATCCTCAACACCTTCTCGTTTCTCATCTGGGGCGTGCTCGTAATGTGGATGTGCGCGGGCTTTACCATGCTCGAAGCCGGCTCCGTGCGCACCAAGAACGCCTCCATGATCTGCCTCAAGAACATCGGACTTTATTCGATTGCCGGGATTACGTACTACTTGATCGGCTACAACCTCATGTACGTTGACGTGCAGGAAGGCTGGGTTGGCACTTTCAAGTTTTTATACGGGCCTTCGGGCGATGAGCTCAAGCTGTTGTCTGGCGAAGCGGTCATCGCAGACGTGACAAAGGCCGGCTATGCCACCATGTCGGACTGGTTTTTTCAGATGGTCTTCGTGGCGACGACCGCTTCTATTGTATCGGGTACGCTGGCCGAGCGGGTGAACCTATGGGCGTTTTTTGTTTTTACGATCGTGTTGACGATGATCATTTATCCCATCGTCGGGGCTTGGACTTGGGGCGGCGGCTGGCTCAGTGCAATGGGGTTTAAGGATTTCGCCGGCTCTACCATCGTGCATTCGACGGGGGGTTGGGCAGCACTCGCCGGGGCGTGCGTCGTCGGGGCGCGGTTCGGAAAATTTCGCTCCGACGGCAGCGTCAAGGTCACGCCGCCTTCCAACGTCCCCTCCGTGACCTTGGGAGTCTTCATTTTGTGGCTGGGGTGGTTCGGCTTCAACGGCGGCTCGCAGCTCGCGCTGTCGAGTGCGACCGATGCAATCGCCATGAGCAACGTGCTCGTGAATACCAACCTTGCGGCCGCGGCCGGCGTCGTGGCTGCTCTCTGCTTGTCGCGGCCCCTCCTAGGGCGCATCGATCTGCTCGCCATCCTCAACGGCGCGCTCGCCGGTCTCGTCTCCATTACGGCCGGGCCAGATATCGTCGATCACTACTGGGCGCTCGTAATCGGTGCTGTAGGCAGCGCGTTGAGCGTCGGCGGGATGCGGTTGTTGGAGATCGTTAAGGTGGACGACATAGTAGGTGCGATTCCGGTCCACTTGTTCGCCGGCATCTGGGGGACCCTTGCGGTCTGCATTGCAGCCGATGGCAATTTCGGCGTCCAGCTCATCGGGGTGCTGGCGGTGGGCGCGTTCGCGTTTGCAGCTTCGTGGCTCTCGTGGAAAGTTTTGGACAAGATGATGGGAGTGCGGGTGTCGCAGAGCGTTGAGGAGCTCGGCCAGGATACCGCAGAGCTCGGAATCGAAGCGTATCCTGAGTTTGTGCTCATGCCCGATCAGGATGATGTTGACCAAATTCGGAACAATTCATAACCGGCCAGAAACCGGTGCATACCATTTAGAAAGGTAGGAGATCAAGTGAACACCGAACAGAAGGACGGAGTATTAATCGCCAAGCCCGAAGGCCGCATCGACGGAGTCAATGCCCGCGACTTTTACGATGCCTTAAGCGAGGCGATCGGCGCGGACAGCGGCGCGGTGCTCGTCGATTTGGCGGCCATCAACTACATCAGCAGCGCGGGCCTGCGGACGTTCCTGCTGATTGCCAAAACGCTCCAGCAGCGCAGTGCCCAGTTCGCGCTGTGCTCGCTTTCGGAGCCGATACGGGAAATTTTTGAAATCAGCGGTTTTGACAAGATCATTGCGATCCACGCCTCCGAAGAGGAAGCCCTCGCCGCCCTGTCGCAATCAAACTGAGGCGGGGGGGGACGCCTCGTCTGAATCGGCTGCGGCTGATTGCAGAGTCGTCGGCCGCACCGTGGGCAGCTCGATAGTCATCTCGGTAAATTCTCCAGGCTCGGAGTGAACCTTGATGGCACCCCCGTGTTCGCGCACGATGTCGTTGGACAGCGCGAGCCCAAGCCCGGTTCCCTGATCGGTCGGCTTAGTCGTAAAGAACGGGTTGAAGATCTTGTCAACAACATCCGGCGGGATCCCGTTCCCATTGTCGCGGATGCGGACTTCGACTTGGTTGGGCATTCGCTGGGTGCTAATCCAGAGGGTGGGTACGTAGTCGGATGCCGTCTCTGGAGAGTGGCGCTTCTCGTTAGTGGCGTAGCAGGCATTGCTCACCATGTTCAAAAAGACGCGGGCCAAGTCCTGCGGGACCACTTCTAACTCCCCGACCGCCTCGTCTAAATCCTCCCTGATGTCGAGCTGAAAATCTTCACTGGTCGCTCGTGCGCTGTGGAAAGCGAGGCGGGCGTGTTCGTTGAGCAGGGCGTTGATCTCCGCGAGCTGTGCATCGCCCGACCCGCGACCCATCTGCAGCATGTCGCGGACAATGCGGTTGGCGCGCTCGCCGTGTTCGCGGATGCGCCCGAGATTATCGGTCAAGTCGCCGTTGATCTCGTTGATTAGCTCGCGCGGCTCTTCCTCTAGTTTCTGGCCGTCTTGCTCTAAGACCTCTTGCAATTCCTCTAACAGTTCCTCCGAGACTTCCGCGAAGTTCTTGACGAAGTTCAAGGGATTCTGGATTTCGTGTGCCACGCCCGCGGTGAGCTCGCCGAGGGCGGCTAGTTTTTCGCGCATGACGATCTGATCCTGTGCTTGCTGCAGATCGTCGAGCACCTTTTCGAGCGTGGCATTTTTCTCTTCCAAATCGGCGGCCAGCTTTTCCACCAAGTTGAGCCGCTGAGCCTCCAAAGAGTGGCGGCGAAAAATTTCGAGAGCCGCGGCCATGTCTGCGACCTCGTCGCGTCCGGACATCTCGATCTTTGCCTCTAGGTCGCCTTCCGCCATGCGGCGCATTCGGTTCGACAAAAATCCGAGGCGGCGCAGTAGCACCCGACCGACGAACAGCCAAGCGATCAGGACCGCTCCGGCGATGCTAATTGCGTTAAGAGCGAGCAAAATTTTGCGGCCGGTGAAGATGGCTTGGGTGGAGGTTTGCGTGGCCTCTTGGGCGCTCGCGCGGGCCGTATCCACTAGGCCCTCGACCTCGGCGACTAGTTCAATGGACAAATCGCGGTTGCGGTCGAGCAGTGTTCGTTGCTGTTCGACGAGCTGGAGTTCCGAGGCACGTAGGGCGAAGATCTTCTCGTCCCCGCGGCCCAAGTCGAACAGGCGGTCAAAGGTCCGGCTGAGTGCGCTGTGCAAGGGCCCCTCGCCCAGTGTGGCGAGTTTTCGCTCAATCCCCCCGACTGTGGAATCGAAACGCTCGTGTAAAGGCGCTAGCAGGCGCACGTCCGACAAGTTGAAGGCGTTGGCTAGCAGCCGCATGGCCGTAGTGGCCCCTTCCTGCAACTCGGCTAGACCGCGATAGCGAGAAAGTTCGGCCTCTGAAAGGTGCTGAACGCGGGGTACGGGCGGTTGGCCGAGGGTGCGGTAGCCGGTCATTGCGTAGAACAGCTGATCGTCGATGGCCGGAATCAAGATGCCGGTCAACTCGTTTTGCAATGCCTCTAGGTTTTTGTGCAACACGTGGCTGCGCACGTTGAGGTCAAAGCGCTTGGCCACCGATTCCTCAATCGCGTTGATGTTGGCGATGAGGGTGTCGCCGCGGGCGCGAATCCGCGCGAAGCGTTCCTCGGCTGCGCCCTGCTGGGTCAGGGCCGCCAATTGCTTTTTAAAGTCGTCCCGCTCGGAGGCGACTTTGGCCGCGACCTCGGCAAATGCCATCGGCGTCTCGGCCGCTGCCAAGCGCGGAGCTGCCGCTGCGAGGGAGCCACTTTGCTGGGCGACCGCAAAAGCAGTGGCTATCTCCGGGACGGCCCGCTCGTTTACCTGCCTTTGGGCTTCGCCGACTTGGTCGAAGGAAAACCAGGCCACCAAGCTCGCGACCATGGTGAGGGCCACGGCCGTGCCGATGCCCATGTAGAGATGAAAGGCAATGCGGTGACGGGCTGCGAACAGGCGTTTTAGTAGGGAGATCATGGCTTCGTAGCACTCTTTAAGGAGCGGATGGGGCGGTATTGGCCGTCGTGGTCGATCACGGTGAGGAAGACCGCGTCCGAACCCTGATTATCGCCATCCCCGTAGCGGAGCTTGAACCCCTCTAGATTGATGACATCGGCGCGGCGCAAGTTGTCTAATAGGCAGGCGCGGCTGACCGCCCGCCCGCAGCCGGTGAGGGCGGCGACGGCCAAGCGGCCGGCTAGGTAGCCCTCGAACGAGACAAAGCTAGGCTCTGCCCTCGGAGCGTAGGCTGCGAGAGCACGGTGGTACGAGCCGACGATGGCCGGCTCGGTGGCCGTTGGGAAGGGCACGACCTGCGAGACTAAAACCCCAGTGCCAGCGGGACCAAGTTCCCGCGCCAATGCTTTACTGCCCACGAATGAGATGGTCGCAAAGATAGGGGTGAAACTCATCGCTTGTGCCCAGGCGATTAAGGCGGCGACCGGCTGATAGGTTCCGACCAAGATCACGGCTTGAGGCTGGCCGCTGTGCAGGTCGAGCAAGGCGGTTTTTACCGCCTTAGTATTGCGCGGATACACGCCGACTGCCACGAGGGCTAGCCCGCGACGCTCTAGCGCGCGACGTACGCCGCGAAACCCTTCCCGGCCGAAGGAGTCGTCTTGGTACATTATGGCAATGCGCTCAATGCCCAAGTCGTCGGTCAGGCGGGCGACGATTTCTTCGGTTTCCTGATAGTAGGAGGCGCGCATGTTGACCACGCCGTGCCACTTGGGGTCGCGGAGAAAACTACTGCCGGTGAAGGGAGCGATGTAGGGGACGCCGGCGTCTTCGGCAATGGGTACGGCTGCGCGCGAGGTTGGGGTGCCAACGGCACCGATCAGCGCGAAAACCTGCTCGCCCCCGATTAACTGGCGGGTGTTGTCGATGGCGGCTTCCGGTTCGTACCCATCGTCAAGCGATACCAATTCGAGCCGACGCCCGTGGACCCCGCCCTGCTCATTCACCTCCCGGAAGGCCGCCTGCATCCCGAGCCGCATGTTCCGACCCAACTCTTGGGCTGGCCCGCTAAAGGCGGCGGATTGGCCAAAGAGGATACTCCGGTCGGAGACGCCGGGTTGTTCCTCGCCAAGCACCGCACCCGCAACCAGCAGCGCGGCCGCGCCCAGAGCAAGTGCGCTGCTCAACCAGTCCTCCGCTTGACCAAGGTCAGGCAGTTCTTGTTTTGCTGTCGCTGGTAGTGGACCTCGTCCATCATGGAGCGCACGAGGTGGATGCCGAGGCCGCCCACGGTTCGGTCCTCAACGGCGGCCTCCAAGTCCGGCTCTGGAGCGTCGAGGAGCGGATTGAAGGCCTGGCCGTCGTCCTCGATAGCGATTGTGATCTCCTCGGCCTCTGAGGAGATGACGATCTCGATTTCGTGGGCTTTGTCGTCGTCGTGCCCGTACTCGACGATGTTGACCCCCAATTCCTCAATGGCCAGCCCGATCTGAAAGGTGAGGTCTGGAGGCCAGTTTTCTTCCTCTGCGAGTTCCTCAATAGCGGCGTTGACCTTCGGCAGCTCGTCTAGCTCAGTGGCTATGTGCAGCGATCTCTGAGCGCTCATTGGTCTGTCTCGTTGCGGCGCAGCGTCAGGCAGGTGACGTCGTCAAATTGGGGGGCCTCACCGGCAAAGGCGTCAACCGCGTCGAGAACCGCCTCGTTGGTGGCGCGGATGTCCTCGGGCGGACCGCCAGCGAAAACCTCGCACAGGCGCTCTAGCCCGAACTGGTCGCCTTGGTCGTTTTCGGCCTCGGTGACGCCGTCGGTGTAAAAGACGACGTGGTCGCCGGGCCGAAGGGTCACCGCGTTTTGTTCGTAGGTCAGATCTGGCACCACCCCGAGCGCCACCCCGCCGGTCGGCGGGAGCAGGGTCGAGCTGCCATCGGCGTGGACCACGAGCGGGGCATTGTGCCCGCCATTGGCATAGGCCAGTTCGCCGCTTGCCGGATCGAAAGCCGCGTAAAAGACGGTTACGAACATGGCGGCGTCGTTTTCTTTTTGCAGCAGTTCGTTTACTTCGCCCAACACCTTGCCCGGCTCGGCATGGCCGATGGCCGCGCCTTTTAGCAAGGTGCGGCTCGACATCATAAACAGGGCCGCAGGTACGCCCTTGTCCGAGACATCGGCGACGACGAGGCCGATGCAGCCGTCGTCGAGGGGCACGACGTCGAAGAAGTCGCCGCCGACCTCGCGTGCAGGCTTCATGCTGCCGAAGATCTCAAAGCCTGGGCCCTTGGGGAAAGTGGTCGGCAAGATGGACTGCTGCATCTTGTTGGCCACGCTGAGTTCGTTTTGCAGGGCGACCAGTTTGTCGCGCGACTCCAGGGCCTCGCGCCACAGTTCTAGATGGCGCAAGGTCCGCTGGATGGTCACCCGCATGTCCTCGAAGTCGATGGGCTTGGTGATGAAGTCAAACGCGCCCCGGTTCATGGCCGTGCGGATGTTCTTCATGTCGCCATAAGCGGAGACGATGACCGAGCGGATGTTGGGATCCACCTTGGGGATCTGCTCTAGCAAGGTGAGCCCGTCCATCCGCGGCATGTTGATGTCCGAGAGCACCATGTCGATGTCTTGCTCTTCGCTTAGCACCTCTAGGGCTTCAACGCCGTTGTGGGCAAACACAAAGCTGTACTTGCCCGAGCGAATCTCGCGGCGCATGCGCTGCCGCACTAAGTGTTCGAGATCTGGCTCGTCGTCAACGACGAGGATCTTGGGTCGTAGTAGTGTCATTGCCTTTTCCAAGTTGATTTGGTCTAACGCGGCAGTCAAGTAGTCAGCCCTCCGGCTCCATCACTACCTTCATGGCCTCTTCGCCGCCGGTAATGGCGAGGCCCTCGCGGATGTGGGACAGCGGCAGCCGGTGCGTGATAAAGCGATCCAAGGGTGCGGTGGTGCGGCGCAAAAAAGATAGCGCGGTCTTGAACTGCATGGAAGGATACGCCCACATGCCGCGAATGTCCAAATCCTTAAAGCAGACGATGTGCGGGCGAATCTCCACTCCCCCTGGATCGGTGAAGTGCCCCACCTCCACGACGGTCCCACCCCGGCGCACCAAGTCGAGCGATTCCTTGAAGGCTACGGGCACGCCGGCTGTTTCAATGACGATATCAGCTCCCACGCCTGCGGTCATGTCTTGGAGGGCCTGCTGCCGCTGCTCAGGGCTGCCTTCGTCCATTGCGAGCACTTGATGAGCGCCCATGGCGCGGGCGAGCTCCAGCCGGGACGCGCTCAGGTCGCCGGCGATAATCAGGTCGGTGCCGATGTGGCTCAGTACCGCCACCACGAGCTGGCCGATGGGGCCGGCTCCGAGGACCAGCACGGATTTGTCGAGGCCCAGCCCCTCGCCGATGTGCGGGATACCCGGCCCCAAGGCACGCTCTACGGCCCGGGTGGCCACGGCCGCTGGCTCGGTGAGCACGGCCCGTTCCGAGGGCAGGTCATCGGGAATTTTGAAAAGCCACGAATGCCCTGTCAAATGCAGGTATTCGGCGAAGCCGCCGCGCGGCATGGGCGCGAGATCGGCGCACACGAATCCGTACACAAAGCGGTTGGCGCACAGGGTGGGCCGCTGGGGTATATGCAGGCAGTAGTAGCACCGCCCGCAGGCTCGCGACGAGGGCGTCGTCGTCACGCGGTCGCCCACCGCGACCGGGCCGCCCACTATGGCCAAGCTATCGGCTGCGGCCGGCCCCATTTCCTCGATGATACCTACTAATTCGTGGCCGGGTATCACGGGGAACGGCAGAGTCATCAGGCCGGCGAATAGGTGCTTGTCACTGCCGCAGATACCCGTGCGCTCGATCTTCAATAGGACTTCGTCGTCTCCGATCTGGGGTTTGGGATACGAGCGCACGTCAATCTGGCCTGGGCCGGTCATAATTGCTGCCTGTATCTGACTCATGCTTTTCTTCTCCTATACCGTCCTAATAGCCAATGCTGTGCATGTATTGGCGGTTGATTTGCAGAGGCCCCAATGTACCCAACCGCCGAGGATGGGGCAATGGCCCGCCGCCGTTGTGGTTACATGAGGCATTATATAGAAATGAAACTTGGCTGGATGAGCTGGGTTCACGTCCATGCAAATACCACGCCCAACGCCTCCTGTGGATTGTCGGCGAGCATGTCATAGGTGGTTTGGCAATCGGCGGGGTTGGCGACATGGGTGATCAGATCTTCGATGGGCAATTTGCCTGCGGCCATCAAACGCAGGACCAGATCGCGGTCTCTGCTCTTGCTATAGGGATAGTAGATGTGGTCATCGTCCGGGGTTTTGGGCTGATGTGCGCCGAGGATGGCGATTTCGCGCTGGTGAACTTCGGACAAAAAGCTCACTTCGACGGTGCCGCGTGGCGACCCCAGCGCGACTAGGCGACCGCCCAGCCGCGGCAAGGTCAGTGCCATGGGATAGACTGCGGGGATGCCAGTTGCTTCGATGACCAGATCGGCACCATCGCCCACGCAATGCTGGCGCACGGCTGCGGCGACATCGCCATGGGGATTGATGCAAATCTCTGCGCCGCGGTCTTTGGCTTTGCCCAAGCGGAAATCGTCCAGATCGATTGCAATGACCGGAAGGGCACCGGCCAATCGCGCAAAGGTCGCTGCCAATTGGCCCACAATGCCCATGCCGGTGATGGCAACAGCCTCGCCCAATTCGGGACGGCCAACCCGATGCCCGTGCAGAGCAATGGCACCCATGACCATAAATGCCGCGGATTTGGGCGAAACGCCCGTGGGTGCTTTGCGGAAATTTCCGGTCAGGACCGCGTGGCTTGCGTGGTTGCCTTGGCCAGCAATGCGATCGCCGGGTTGTATTTCCTCGACCTCTTTGCCGACTTCGAGCACCGCGCCTGTGTTGCAGTAGCCGGTGGTGCGCGGAAATGTTATCGCACTCGACGGTTCGCCGCCGTGTGCGTAGCTGTAGATTTCCGTGCCGACGCTTACGGCGGTGTAGTCGTTTTGCACCAAAATGCCGTGGTCGGGTACGCGCGGCAGCTCAAATTCCGCCAATTCGATCCGCCGGATGTCTGTGCAAATTAATCGCTGTGCTTTCACGGCAATCTCCTTTGTGAATTCTGCCTTGGCACCCGGCTCAGCCGGAGGCGTCCGGGTCCCAGATCGCTACCGGATTCGCCGGGGCCGGATCGACGGGCCAGGGCCCGTGAACGGAATGGAGGCGAAGTCGAGGGTGCAGACCCCGGGGCCATCAAACAGCAGGCCGCGCTCCCAGCGGGCACCGGACGGCGCACTCGTAGAAGGCCGGATCCAGAGTCAGCACCGGGTACGAGCAGGCCACGAACTGGAACTGCCCCGACTCGACGACCGCGGCTTCCCCCATCGAGAAGGCCTGGCCCGTGTAGGCTCCGCCGCGGGCCTTGTAGTTCCCCTCTCCCGTCTAGGTCACTCGCCCTTCACAAGAGACCGGCGGAAGAGTCAGGTAAAATTAGCCGCGGGCACAACTACAACTAGTGGACAAGAACTTTGAGGGTGGGGAATGACCGTTATTGGGATTTCGTAAACAGCTTCTATTATTTCGGCTTGCAGCACTTGCTCAGGAGGGCCTTTCGCCACCTCGCGGCCCTGTTTCAGCAGCAGGACGCGGTCGGCGTATTGAGCTGCTAAGTTGAGGTCGTGCAGCACCACGAGCACACCTACTTGCCGCTCGGCAAAGGCCCGCGCCACGGTCAAGGTGTGGTGTTGATGGGCCAAGTCCAAGCTGGATGTGGGTTCGTCCAGCAGCAGATAGCGTGGCTTCTCGTCCTCTGCTTCCCAGATTTGGGCTAGCACCCTTCCCAAGTGGACGCGCTGTTCTTCTCCCCCCGACAGTGTTGGATAGAGGCGATCTTCTAGGTGATCGACGCCGGCCTCCTGCAAGGCCGCTCGCGCAATGGCGTAATCTCGCTGCGTTTCAGGGCCGCGCAGATGGGGGCTTCGGCCCATGAGCGCTACTTCGAGTACGCGGAAGGGAAAACTCAAGTTGGATTGTTGCGGCAAGACCGCGCGAATTTGGGCGCTGGCCTTTCTGTCCCAAGATGCCAGCACTCGTCCTTCCATCGACACCGTTCCCTTAGTGGGAGACGAGTCCCCGCACAATACTTTCAACAGGGTGGATTTACCAGCGCCATTGGGTCCCAGAACCGCCACTACTTCGCCGGGTCGGACGTTTATGGACACATTCTCCAGCAGGGTATTTCCATCCAATACTACGTGTATATTGCGGCCTTCGAGCATTAGAATTTCCCCAAGTGCCGCCCGCGTTGCAGCAAGTACATGAAGAAGGGACCGCCGATGATCGCGGTCACAATGCCGATGGGCAGTTCAGCCGGGGCGACCAATGTGCGGGCGATGAGATCGGCCCCTAGGAGCAGGCTAGCGCCTAAAAGGGCTGCACCGGGGAGCAGAAAGCGGTGATCCGGCCCGAGGGTTAGCCGCAGCAGGTGGGGGACGACTAGACCGACAAAGCCGATGATGCCAGCCACGGCGACCGCCGCTCCCACGGACAAAGCGACTAGGATGACGACCGAACGCTTGAGGTGCTCGACGTCGCAGCCGAGATGGCCGGCTTCGGCCTCGCCTAGCAGCAGGGCGTTGAGGGGCCGGGCGTAGCGCAACACCGCCAAGGTCGCAAGGCCGGTGAACGGTGCAGCCGCAGCCACCGCCGGCCAAGTAGCTCCGCCCAGACTGCCCATACTCCAGAACGTCAGACTGCGCAGTTGGGCATCGTCCGCCACAAAAGTGAATACCCCGGTGATGGCTCCGGCCACGGCATTGATGGCAATGCCGGCTAGCAGCATGGTGGATACGGAGACAGTGCCGTGGACTAGCGACAGGCGATAGACTAGCAAGGTTGTGGCGGCACCGCCGCCAAAAGCGGCGATGGACAGGGCAAAAGGTCCCAGCGTCTGGGTGGCGAAATCCAGCACAGTCGCTCCCAGAACAATGGTCGCCACCGCGGCGACCGCTGCGCCACTCGAAACGCCGATGAGGCCGGGATCGGCCAGGGGATTGCGAAACAGGCCCTGCATGGCGGCACCTGCAACGGCGAGGCCACCGCCGATCAACATCCCCAGCAAAATGCGCGGCAGGCGAATGCTCAGGACGATGGCCTCGTGGTGAGGTTCAAAGGCCCAAGGCAGGGTCAAGTCCAGCCCTTTGCCGAGTACGGCTAGCACTTGGCCGGGGGCCATGGAGACGGCACCTGTTCCCAGGCACACTATGCTCAGCAGCCCTAACAGGACTGTTAAGACCAGCAGCCCTAGGGTGCCCTTTTCCCCGGCTGAAACCTTGGGCCATAAGCGGTGGCTGGCTTGGCGCAAGGAAGGCTCGGCTGCTTCAATCGAAGTCATTGCGCTCCGTTTTACTTGGGGCGTCGTATAAAGCTCGGTTCAACGCCAGAACTGCTTGGCCTAGACGGGGGCCAAATCCCAACAGGAAGAGCCCATCCATCGACAGGACTCGGCCTTGTTGCCTCGCTGGCGTCAGCGCAAGCCCCGGTAATTGCCAGAGCCTCTGGGCACCGCCGATACTCTCCAAGCCACTATCCGTAAGTAGGATGACATCGGGCACCGCGGCTACGGCCGCTTCGGAGGTGAGCGGCTTGTATCCGCTATAGCCCTGAATCGCGTTGGTGCCACCGGCTAGGCCGATCATGGTATCGGCTGCGGTGTCTCGGCCGGCCACCATCATCGTGCCTTGGCCGCGGGCGTAGAGAAAGAGAATTTTGGCTTGGGCTGTGTTCTGTGGGATGGAGGATTGTACCTGTTGCAGCTCTTCCTTGAGGGTTTGGATCAGCGCCGCACCGAGCGTCTGGGCGTCCAACGCGGCGGCGATGCGTTCGATCTTGGCGATGGCGTTCTCTACCGTAGGTTCGTGGGGCAGGACGAGCACGGTTACGCCGGCGCTCTCGACCTGTTGAATGGCTTCGGGAGGTCCCGCTTCGGTGGTAGCGATGATGAGCGTCGGCTTCAGAGAGAGCACGCCCTCGGCCGAGAGGCGGCGGTGATAGGCGACCTTGGGCAACTGGTTTGCTGCCTCGGGAAAAGAGCTGGAGGCGTCCACGCCCACTACGCGCTCGCCGGCCCCCAAGGCGAAGACGATCTCGGTGATGGTCCCGCCGAGGGTGACGATGCGGGAAGTGTCGCCTGAAATCTCCTCGGCGTCGCCTGTTGATCCCCACAGGGCGGTCATTAGTCCTAAGCATAGTATCCATTTCATAGTGATCAGACTCGCGTGAGTGCAGCCAGCGCGGCATTCCAAGCTGCTACGGTCGCTTGGCCTTGCTTGCGCCGGGCAAAGAGCAGGGCAATGGTTTCGCCCTCGCTGTCGCACAACTCCAGACTAAGGACTGGGCTGTCGCGGGTTGGTTTATGCACGACCCAAGCGGAATCCACGCGGTCCTCCCGAACGTGCAGGTTGAAGTCGTCGTCCAAGACATTGATCCAAGGGCCCGTCGATTTGACGGTGTGGATCAGTCCCGAATGGATCTGGATCACTCCGGGACTGGCGACGAAAACCATGATGGCGATCTGGTCCCGGGCCGCGATATGCAGCATCTCGCTCAGGCTAGATGGGGCGACGCGGTGGGCCAGTGCGTCGTTGACTAGGCGCAGGGCCTGAACGCGCCCGACGTGGAATTGGGCGAGAAGGCGGTGAAAGTCGTGCGTGTCTTTGAGGGCGTTCCAAGCCGCTTCCAGCCCGGCTACGTCAATAGCGGCGTCTGCTTTGTCCGGCACTGAGGGGATGGTCGGACAGACGCACTGCACGGGCGACTGATCGTCGCTGGCGAATTCGTCGATTAGCTGCTGGTAGGCCGTCTGGTCGCTTTCGGCGGTCAAGTACACTTTGTGGACCGCAAGGCCGTGCCGATCGAAAAACTGAAAGCCGCGCAGAGTGGTTTGGCGGCCTTCCTGCTCTACGGCAAAGCCGAGGTGCCAGTGGTTCATGAACAGGCGCAGATCAATGCCTTCATCGAGCACCAATCCCATCTGGCCGTGAAAGTGGACATCGCGGAACACGCCGTGTTTTTCGTGTACTGCGTGGGCGTTGCGCGTGAGGGCCATGACCGGGCCGAGGCTTTCGAGGCGCAGAATGAACTGCGGCCACTCGGTCTGTAGGCGAATCGCTCCTTCGCCGCAGGCAGTGGCCAGTAACTCAGCCTCGCTCATGCCTAGTTGCTCGGCTGCGTCGCGGATGCGCACCTTGGGATTTGCGCGGCGAAAAGTACTCCAAAGCTGCTTGCAGTCGCCTCTGCTGGCTGGTGCTGTAATAGTCATGCCCAGATGCCGTCCTTGATCAGGCTCATAGCTCGTTGAACCTCTCGATTGAGGGTGCAGAATTCGTCGGGGTGCAGGCCGATGTTGATATTCTGGCAGATCAAGTGGATGCCGCCGTGTTCACAGCGGCAGATGGATGCGATCGGTGGCTTGCTGGCGATGGGCTGCATGAGATTTTTCCTTGTGGTTTTTTACTTTGGGTCCCAGACGCTCGCTTTGAGCTGGCCCCAACTGGAAGATTGGATCGCGGTCCCCGGATCGTCTGTGAGCGGACGCCAGCGGAAGGTGATAAACCCCGAGACTGGCGAGCCCTCGACCTCCCGGTAGTAGCTGATGAGCTGCATCTTGTACAACCCCTCACCAGTGTCGATGACGTACACGTGATTCCGCGTCGATAGGAAATGGGTGTTGCTGTCGTAGCTATACCACTCGCCGGTGTCGCTGCTAAAGGCCGAGCCCGATTTGTCGGCGAAGTATCCAAACCCCATGGCCTCAGCGATGTCTTCGAAGGTTTGATCGGTCTGATAGGCGGGGAATGCGCCGCCTTGGCCGGGGCCGCTGATGCCGCCGTTGAGGCGAATGACGTAGCCGGAGAAGTGGAGGTCCCAGTCTAGGGAGGTGGACGGATCGGCCAGGGCGACTGGCTCTCCCGAACTCAGATTGAAGTACATCTCCTGGCCCCCGCTGACGTCCACGGTGGCACTGCGCGCCGCGCCCGTCAGATCTGTGCCGTCGGCCACGACCCAACGGAAGGCAATGCGACCGGCGTCCGTGCGGCTGGCTCCTTCTATCGCATCGACGACGAACTTGGCGAACTGGCCGTTTGCGGTGCGCAACTCGTAGGCGTGGCCGGGGGCCTCGATGCGGTGGGAAGCCGAATCGTACGAGTACCATTCGCCAATGGCGTAGGCCGGTCCGTCGGCGATGAAGGCGTCGGAGTCGGAAATGTCCGTCGCAGTTATGGCGTCGAAGGCTGCTTCTGCAATGATGTCCTCGAAACCCATCAGATCAAAACCCCTGACGTTGCCGGGGCCACTGATGCCGCCGTTGAGCCGGATCTCGCTGCGCTTGAAGGCGATGTGCCACTCGGCCGACTGCGCTGCCTCGGCATCGGTGAGGGCGATCACGTCTTGGTGCTCAAAGCTGAAGTAAGTGAAGTCGTGGGGCTCAGTCGCAAAAGCGCCGCCGGCCGTGGCGTCAATCACCGTGAGAAAGTCGCCGTTGTCGAGTTGGGTGGTTGATTTGGCCGGTGCGCTCAGTGCCGACAGCAGGGTGAGAAAGACGGTAAAACGGATGCGTTGCATGGTTTGTCCCTCCTTGGACGGTGAATGGTGCAGTCGAATTACTGCGAAAATGCGCCTTCGCGGATCCACGTCCGCACTAGCTGGATTTCTTCTTCCGGCATGGGGAGTGCGAGCATGGGCATGCGATTTCCCGCTATGCGCGGGTCGTTTTCCAGTTTCCACACTAGGTAGCTGGCGTCCGGTGCAAAAGGTTCGACGATGAGCAACTCCGGCCGCTGTACGCTTCTGCGGGAAACGAGTTGGTAATACGAGCTATCCGCCTTGAGATTCAGGAAGCCGTGGCGCGGCGCGGCGGTGGCAGCGCACGCAGTGCTTGTCGAGCAGCACCTGAATGTCGTCGGCATGGACCACGGTTCGGCCGGAAGCCGGGTAGCAGGGTTCCCCCTGTCGCAGCCGTTGATACTGGTCCATAGCTCCCTTCACGCTCGTCCTTACAACTGCACTCGCAGGCCGCCGCGCACGGCCCGGCCTCTCAGTGAGCGCAGGTCTCCGGGGCGGTCTAGGTTTCTGCGATTGTCGAAGAGATTCTCAATGCCCAGTCTCAGGGCGAAAACCCACAAGGGCTGCTCCGCGTTCACGTCCCACTCACTTCTGGCCGGCGACCGCAGGGTTCCCTCGGCATCGGCCCATACCGCACTGTCGCGGCGCAGCTTGACCTCTAGACGGCCCTCTCCGGGCGTCGTCCACTGCGCGCGGACGCGCAGGGCGTGGCGAGGTCGCCCCGGCAGATCGCGCTGAGCACCTTGATCGCGCGCCCGCAGATAAGTGTAGCCGCCGTTGAGCATGAGTTGGTCGCCGAGCTGGGCACTCAGGCCGAATTCGGTTCCACGGGTCGAGGCGCGCCCCACGTTGTCGTACGCATAGATCGCCACCGAGCCAGAACTCTGTGCGGGGTCGAACACAGTTTGGATGAGATTGCGCAGGCGGTTGTGGAAGAAGTTGACGCGCAGGTCCAGTGCCTCCACCGGCGCGAACTCCGCGCCCACGTTCAGCCCCCAAGTCCGTTCCGGTCGCAGCGGAGGGGAGCCCAGCACCTTGTACCCTAGGTTGCTGTGGTCAAAGACGAAGTAGCGTTCCTTTAGGGAAGGGGCGCGATATCCCGCGCCGTACGAGGCCCGCACCCGCAATCCTGCGGAAAGGCGATGGGCAAAGGAGATTTTCGGCGTCAGATGGAACCCGTAGCGCGAGTGCCATTGCGAGCGGGCACCCCACACGACTCCGGTGTTTTCCGCCACCTGCCAGTCGTCTTGGATGTATGCGTCTGCAACATCTACGCTCGACAGCGGCACCTCCACCGTGCGCTGTTGCTCGCCCAAGGGCAGGGTGCGTTCGAGCGCGACTGCGAGTTCCTCGTGCGTGTGTTCCAGCCCGGCCGTGAGGATGTGCTGGCGTCGCAACAGGTGAACGAAGCGCAGTTGGTACTTCGTCAGCACGTTGTCGGTGGACCGGTCGCGCGCTTCGCGGCTGCCGATTAGTTCCTCGCTACTCAGGTTGTCGAAGTAGGTGCGGAAAACGTCGGCATTGGCAGTGCTCCCTTCATCCCACTGCCACTCGGCCCCGGCCCCGAGATCCACTCGCTGCATCTGGTCGGGGAAGCGCCATACGTAGGTTTTGTCGAGCGGGGCGAAGTACTGGCTGGACACCCCCTCCTCGTTTTGGGAGAGCCAGCGCACCGAGCTTTGCAGCAACAGATTGGGGTGCGCTTCCCAGCGCAGTTTGCCCTGCGTGAAGTGCTGGGTGTAGGCGTCGATGTCGGTGTCGGGATCGTCTGGAGAGCGATCGAGGGCTTCGAGGGCCGTTCTGGAGGCGGTGAGGGAAGCGGAGAGGTCGGAGCGCGTCAGGGCCGCTTGGCCTTCGAGCGAGGTCAAGCCCCCG
This sequence comes from uncultured Latescibacterota bacterium, assembly GCA_958295495.1. Taxonomy (GTDB): domain Bacteria; phylum Latescibacterota; class UBA2968; order UBA8231; family UBA8231. Next base: position 1,038,428 of record OY282352.1, on the reverse strand, counting down.
GACCCCAAGCTGAACCGGACGTCGCCGCTTCGTTGGTGCTGTGGGGAGCGGGTGAGGATGTGGACTACTCCGCCCATGGCCTCGCTGCCATACAGGGCGGAATGCGGCCCCTGCACCACTTCGATCCGCTCGACGTTGCAGATGGGCAGCTTGGCCAAATCGATCACCCCGCCCGGGCCGCCGATCACCCGCTCGCCATCTACGAGGATCAGGACGCGCTTGGGATCAATGCCTTGGATCATGACGCCGGCCGGCGACCCCAAGTAGCCATATAGCGAGGAATGCACGTTGAGTCCGGCCACATCTTCTAGTAGGCCCGCGACATTCTTCGCGCTGGACAGTTCGATGGCCTCGCGGGGGATGATCGCCACCGGCACGGTCAGTGCCGCCGCGGACTTAGGTATGCCGGTTGCCGTGATCAGGGTGGCCGCTTGGGGCAGGGCGTGTGCATTGAGCGCAAAATCGAGTCGAAGGTTCTGTCCTGCGAGTAGTTCTATCTGTCGGCTCTGGGTGCCATAGCCGATTCTGCTGACTTCGACGTGATAGCGGCCCAGCGGCAGTTCGATCTCGTAGCGCCCTAAAGAGTCGGTGATGGCACTCGCCTTCCCAGTGGAGACTTCGACATTGGCATGGGCGAGGGGCGACTCGGCGTCGGCGTCCACGATGGTGCCCTCAACTTGCGCGGCGCTTAGACTGAGCGGTGCTAGGCAGGTGCCGCTCAGCAATAACTTCCATATCCAATGCAAGCAAGACGGAGCGGCATTTTTCTTGTTTGCGGACTTTTTGACGGAGTGGGCATCAGTCATTATGTTCCTCACAGAGGACAAAAAAAGCTCGGATATGTCCGGGCCGGCGCACACCGGTTAGGATCATATCGGCGCTGAGTTCTCGACGGGCTATTGGCGAAGTGCTGGCAGGCGCAGCCAATAGCCTCTTTTATTTTTTGGTGCTGACGTCGTACTAATTAGTTCCTCTCGTAAGCCGCAATCACAGCGACTGCAAAAAGGCCACGAGCGCCTCCCGATCGCTCCGGTCTAGTTGGCGCACAAATTCCCGCGCTGTTTCCGCCTCGCCGCCGTGGAACATGATGGCTTCCATCAGCGTGCGCGCCCGTCCATCGTGCAGATACGCTGGAATGCCATTGACCGTTGCCGTCAGGCCAATGCCCCACAGCGGCGGCGTGCGCCATTCGCGGCCATCGGCCTCAAAGTCGGGACGGTCGTCTGCCAACTCTGCTCCCATATCGTGCAACAGCAAATCCGTGTAGGGATGAATGGTCTGGTTGGATAGGGCCGCAATCTCGTGGTGGCCCGTCCGCAGGGTGGGGATGTGGCACCCCGAGCACTGGGCCGCAGCAAAGACCCCTTCGCCGCGCAACGCCTGCGGATCGTCGATGTTGCGGCGGGCAGGCACCGCTAGGGTGCGCACGTAAAAGGTGTTGATATCCAAGGTCTCTTGGCCAATTTCAGGATCGTCTTGGTGCTCGTCCATTTGCGGCTGGCCGGCGGTGGATTCCTCGGGGAAATAGGGGCTGGTGATGCCCATGTCTTGGTGGTAGGCCCCGGCGACCTGCTGCAACAGGTCGGGATTGTTGGCCTTGAGGCCAAAGCGGCCCAATTCAGTCTGTCGCGTGCGGAAGTTGTACACCCGATTGGGGCGGCCAGATATGCCGTCGCCATTGCTGTCGCCGGGGTCGGCTAGCGCCAAGATAGCCTCTTCGGGGATGGCTTCGAGCAGGCCGCGGCCAAAAACCGGCGGGGCCATGCGCGGCGAGAACAGGGCGTCCCCCGGAAGCGGTTGATAGGTCTCCACTATGTCGTAAACCGGAAAGCGCAGGACATACTCTGCGCCATCGGCAAAGTGGCGGGTCTCCTCAAAGTAGGTGACGTCGATCCGCGCTTCGGGTGCGACCCCGAAAACGGCGCGATCCCCAATCTGTTCGCCAAAGCCCGGCACCGGCTGCGGTCCACCAAGCACTGCGGGATTGGCACCGGGCAAGCTAACCCGCATGAGCATGGAGCCGACAAAAGGGGCGGTATCGCCAAACCCTTCGCGCCCCCGGCCATCGCGGGCGTGACAGCCCACGCACGAGGTTTGATTGAAAACTGGCCCTAGGCCATGCCCCACTTCGGCCGGCGCGGTGACAAAGACCTGTGCAAAGGCTGCGTCCCCGGCCAAAAAGCGGTCCATTTCCATCCCGGCCAAAGAGGGGATGGGGTTTTCAAACGCCAGACTGCTGGCGTCAAAAACCGTTGCCGCCCCGCCGGATAGTGCGCGGTCGTCCTCTGCGGGAGTCGGTCCCAACCCACGGTCGTCGCTGCACTGGGTGAGGACGCCGAGCAGGATCGAATAGAGTATGGATTTACGGGGAAGTGCCATTGTAGCACGTAGCGGGAACGCACAACGCTAGGGTCGTGTAGTTAGCTCCTCAAAACCAGCGGCAGGATATTTTCCTCTAAGGTTTGCTGGACTTTGGCCACTGCAGCCTGCGCCGTTTCGATTTGGTCCCGATCAGAGGCAATGGCGTCGCGGAAGGGCTGCTGGATACGGCCGATCTCGTCGATGGCCGTCTGGATTTCCCGTTTGAGCCGCTGATCTAGGTCGGCGTCGGCTTGGCGGATGAATTCGTCCAAGCCCTCTCCGATGCCCGCGTAGTCGCCGGTATAGACGTGCTGGACGCTGCGGATGTTGTTTTGGAAGTCGGCGATAGAATTGAAGCTGAATTGGGATTCGACGAGGCGAGGATCTTCCTCGACGAAGGGGTCGGCGATTTTGCCGTTGGCCACCTCGTCGCAGATGCCGATCATGCCGTTGACCATTTCTTGGACTGCCGACTGGGCGGACGGATAAGCGTCGCTGCCATTGCCGGCGTCGCGGACCTTTTGGCCAAAGTTGCCGCTGCTGGGGATCCAGCTATTGTGCAGGGCACTGGCCGTGGCCCGCAGGTCTTGGGTCGTGGCGGTCAGATAGGCGAACTCGCGATCGGTGAAAGCGGCCACAGTCTTGCTGCCTCCTTCGTCAAAGAGCAGGTACTCGATGGTGTGGAAGCCCTTGAGGGTCCCGTCCAGCCCGCCCACGTACGCGGGCGTCAAGTCGTTGTCGCTGGCCAATACCCCGTCCAAGTCCGTGCGGTTGACCGGCCAACTGTCGAGCGACGGATCGTAGCCGTTGAAGTCCACCGGCCCAAAGAGAAACCCCTCACTGGCTTCCCAGGGGATGCGCGTGGCCACCCAAGCGTCTTGGGCAGCACGGAGGTTTTCAGCCGTAGGATCGCCGCGCAGGGCCTCGACCGCAGCGAGCAGTTCGCCGGCCCGCTCGTCTAAGTCCGCGTACGTGGCAATTACTACTTGGTCGGTGAAGTTGCTCAAGATGGGCGCAAAGTCGAACTCGGCCGCGGCCGGCCCGGTGGGCTCGTCGCTGTCGTCGCCGCAGCCGGCAACCAGCACTAGTCCGATCCCCAATCGCAAGAATATGGCTTTCATAAGGGTAGCTCCTTTTCGTCAGCATTGAAATCCAGCACCCAGGCGCTTTTCGCCCGTGCCCGGTTTCACAGTGAATGGCTCTTTTTTAGAACTGAAACCCCAGCCCTAAGCTCAGGGTGTTTTCAAGGTTGAAGCGGGCGGCACCCAGTCGCCGCATGGCGTAATCGGCCTTGAGCACCACGGTTTCTTCCATATTGTAATTCGCGCCCAAGGTATAGACCCGGCGCGCAAAGCGCGGATTGTCAAAGGTTTGGTCCGGGACCGCGGCCATACTGTCGTACGCGTCCAAGCGGATGAATAGGTCCAAGCGGTTGGGCGAGGGAGCGGCCAGCCAAGGCAGGACGTCGTAGCCGACCTCGGCGAAGGCCGCGTACGCCGCCCGGGCCACTGGCGAGCGCAAGACATTGAGATTGTTCGATAAGGTGCGGTTGCGAGCGCTGACGAGGGCGGCATTCTGCAGATGCCCATAGAGGTATAGCCCGCGCACTCGGAGCTGCCCCCAGTCTAAGCTGCCATGCACATCGACGATGGAGACGTGCGCGTCAATCCCTGCCATATCGGGCTTGGGGCGGTTGTCGGCACTGTCGCCGCGATAGCCAGCAATACCTAGCGCACATTGCGGCGCGAACTGATAATCGAGGCGGGCGACCCAGGCCATATTGGTCGCCTGAATCGTCTCAAAGCGCTTTTGGTGGCCGCCGACAATCCAGTTTTGCGAACTGAAACCAGTCGCGTCCAAGCCATTGACTAGCTGTAGCTGGTAGCGCCAGTCCCGGTAGGCCCCGGAGACCTCCACACCGGTCTCGTGCCAGAGGGCCGGGATGATGGAAGTCTCGGCTTCCGAGCGCCGAGTGCCGAAAAAATCGGCGGGATGGAAATGATCGCTCAAGTGGCCCACGGCCACGTAGAAATGCCCCAAGCGGACGCGGAAGGCATCGCTGAATTTCCGCTCGACGGCCAGCTCCTCGACTACTACTTCGCCGCCTTTTTCGATTTCCTGCTCGAACTCGCCGAATTCCTCAAACTCCAATTCCAGCGCGGCACCAGCCCCGCCGTGCTCAAACTCCACTTCGGCTGCCAACTCCGTATCTTTGAGCAACTCGACTTCCAGTTCGAGCGCGAGGCGGGTGATGTCGATGGTGGCACGGCTGTCTGGAGGGGAACCATTAGGACCGCTTTTCTGATCGGGGCCAAAATCGAAGTGGGAATAGAGCAGTTCGCCGTAGCCTTCTAGATGGAAGGAGGGCCTTGAGGAAGCATTCGCGCCTTGCACGGGCAGGAAGGCAAGAAGGATAAGCACCTGAAAAATATGAAGATAAGGATTTTTAGGTGGATGTGCATGGATTGGCTGAGGAGTCGTCATATCGCTAGTACATGTTTTCTGTTAATAGAACCAAAGTTTGCCTTTATTATTTTTTGTTTCATATATCAAACAAAAGTATGGGCATTATTCCTAATTGTCAAGAACATTATTTGTAGTTAAGTCGCTCAACGCGGAGGGCTTTTTTACACTCGACTTCGCAGTATATTTATTGGATTTGGATTGGAAAGAGCTATGGGATTTGTAGAAGCATTTGCCAACTCGCTAAAAGAAATGCCCCGTGCGCCGATAGAAGAGGCCCTGCGCCCGCTGTGGCACGAGGCCCTCGCGGACATCAAAGCCGAGCACGAGGCCGGAGCCGACGGGCCGGCCGTGGCCCGGCGGATCGCCGAGGCTATGGACGCCGTGGTGTTGTCTATTTACCGTAGCGCCATGCCGCAGACGACCAGCCCCCACGCGCTGGTGGCACTGGGCGGATACGGCCGCTGTGAAATGGCACCGCACTCGGACGTCGACTTACTCTTCTTGTTCGCCAAGAGCGAGGACAAGGTTCCCGAAGTTGTCGCCGGCGTATTCAATCCGCTCTGGGACTTGGGGTTTGAGGTGGGGCATAGCAGCCGCACGTTGGACGACGTGGTCAGGGCGGTGCGCGAAGATCTGGAGTCGCGCACCGCGATGATGGACGGCCGCCTACTGGCCGGCGACGCCGCGCTCTTCGCCCAGTTCCAAAAGCGGCTCTACAAGCGCGTACCCAAGCGCACGGTCGCCGAGCTAAATCGGCTGCGCCAGCAGCGGCTCAAAGCGCGGCAATCCGTCCAGCTTTTAGAGCCGAATGTCAAGGAAAGCCCTGGGGGCCTGCGCGAGATGCAGATGTTCGAGTGGGCGCTCAAGGCCAAGGCCAAAGCGCCTGAATGCGGCGATTTGTGCGCTCAGTATCTCGATGGGAGCGGCGACAGTCTCGCCCGCAGCCGCGCCTTCCTCTGGCGGGTGCGGCACGCGCTCCACTTTGCCGTGGGCCGCAAGCGCGATGTGCTAGAGCACGATCTCAAGCCGCAGATCGCGGCCGCCTTGGGCTACGAGGACCAAGGACAAGAGCTGGCGGCCGAGTGCTTTATGCGCGATTACTACCTACATGCGCGCACCGTGTACCATCTAGTAGAGCGAGCCTTCCAGCGGCTGACGCACAAGCCGCGCAACAGCAGCCGCAGCATGTATCTAGAGCGCGGCGTAGCTGCGATAGAAGGGGAGATCGTTCTCACCGACGGCGAGGAGTACTTTGCCGCCGCCCCCCTGCGCCTGCTAAAAATTTTCTTCACGGCTCAGACCAAGAACTTGGAACTGAGCGATCAGACGCAGTGTGCAGTGCGCGCCAGTCTGCCGCTGATAGACGACGAATTCAGACGCCTGCCCGCGGCCCGCGACTTGTTCTTCAAGATACTCAAGCGCAAATACCGCACGGCGCGCACCCTCCGGCGCATGCACGACTTGGGCGTCTTGGGCGCGTACCTGCCCGAGTTCGGGCGGCTGACCTGCTTGGTCCAATACGACATTTACCACATCTACACGGTCGATGAGCACACGCTGGTCGCGCTGGAAAATTTGGAGGCCCTCGGTCAGAAGGAGGGAGGCATGTCGGCGATCCTCGCCCAATGCACGCGCCGCGACCTGCTGTTCTTCGCCGTGCTCTTGCACGACGTGGGCAAGTGGAAACGCGACGACCACATCGCGCGGGGCATTGAGATGACCGAGGAGTTGAGCGAGCGGATGGGACTGGACCAAGAGGAGCGGTCCACGCTGCGCTTCCTCGTGGAGCACCACCAAGACATGGTGCTGATCTCTAGGCGGCGCAATCTCGACGACTACGAGATGATCGCCGAGTTCGCCGGGCTGTTCGCCAACGCGGAGTGGCTGCGTGCGCTCTACTTGGTTTCGTACGCCGACCTGTCGGCCGTTGCACCCGACGCTTGGACCGACTGGCAAGGGGCTTTGCTGTGGGAATTGTACTACAAGACGGCCGAGCAACTGCACTCGGACATGCAGGCCCTAGAGGCCAAACAGCGCGCTCGCCAGAAGCTCAACGAGCACCTCGATCACATCGAGGGCCACTGGTCGGCCCAGCGAGTCGTCCAGTTCCAAGAGCACATTGAGCAGCTAGCCCCCAGCTACTTGATGGCCTACAACCGCACGCAAATCAAGGTGCATCTGGAGATGATCGCCCGCCTGAGCCGAGAGCAGCCTTTTGTCTTGGAATTCATCGAGCACGAAGGGCACACTGAGATCGTCGTCTGCACCCGCGACCAGCGCCAGATCTTGGCCAAGATCTGCGGCGCTTTGGCCGTCAACGACATCAACATCCTCCGCGCGGATGTCAATACCCGCGCCGACGATGTCGTGCTCGACATTTTTCAGGTGACCAATATCGACGGCAGCCCGGCGCTGCCCGACTGGAAGAAGGAGCGCATGCGCGAGCGGGTGGCCGAGGTTATTTCGCTGCGGCTAAAGGCCCGCGACTTGCTGGCGCGGTACAGCAGCAGTTGGGACCGCCGCCGTCGGCAGCGGCAGTACGACCAGCCGCCGCGTATCGCGTTCGACAACCAAATTTCGGCGCGCTATACAGTCGTCGATATAGAAGCCCAAGACAACGTCGGCCTGCTCTACCGAATCGCGTACCTGCTGGACGAGCTGGATCTCAACATCCACCGCGCCATCATCAACACGGTGGCGGCGCGGGCGCAAGACGCCTTCTACATCGTCGATGCCGAGGGGCAGAAGATCGCCAGCCACGAAGAACTCGACCGGATACAGCAGGACCTACTCGACGGGCTGGCGTCTTGAGGGCCGATAGTCAGCGTCTAAGGCTTCATTATGTATTTATCGACTTTCCGTGGAGATCCAAAACCAAAATGAAGGAGTATGAGATGTCAGAAGAATATCGGCTCCATCTTCAGATCAGACAGGTAGAAAACGGCCAGTACTTGGCTACCGCAGATGATTTTCCCGGCCTAGTGGCCCAAGGCCGAACGGTAGCTGAGACGGTTGAAATTGCTCGAGATGTGGCGAGAAAATTAATCGAATCCTACCGGGAACAGGGCGATGTGCTGCCAGAGGGTCTGCATACCATGAGTGCGGAGTTCGTTGAGTTAGATGTCGCCGTAGGAGTCTGATGGGCCGACTGGCAGGTTTCACCTATCGACAGGTGATTCACAAATTGCGGCGGTTGGGATTTGCGTTTGAACGCCAAGCACGGGGGAGCCACGAGATTTGGTGGAATCCTGCTACCCGGCATCGAACGACTATTCCCAATCACTCTGGGGATTTGCCGGAAGGAACCGTAGCGGCGATTTTGAAGCAAGCGGACCTAACGGCAGAAGAATTTCTTCGCGCCTGACGCCCTAAGAGGCAATGACCAATGTGGAGACGCTACTCAACCTGCCCAATGTCCGCTGTCTGGCCGAAGAAGACGGATTCTGGGAGATGTGGCGGTCCGTGACCTGTGAGACCTCCGTGCGTGGAAACGTGGTGCCGGATGCACACCTCGCCGCGTTTCTTCGCCTCCACGGGGTGCGTCGGCTGTACACGCACGACCGCGACTACCTAAGATTCGATTTCCTCGATGTACAGGATCCACTCGCTTGACGCTCAAGAAGCAAAAAGCCCGCACCGCCGGAGGAATGGCACCCGTCACCGACGCGCTCCTCGACTGGATGGTCCAGGCCATTGTCGCCGAGGTTGATCCCGAGCAGGTGATCCTCTTTGGCTCTCGCGCCCGCGGCGACGCGCGGGAAGATTCGGATGTCGATTTGGTGGTGGTGGAGGCCGAGCCGTTTGGGAAGACTCGGAGCCGGCACCAAGAGGCGGTCCGACTGTACAAGGTCCTCGCCGGATCGGGGGTTCCAAAAGACATCCTCGTTTATAGCCGCGCCGACGTCGAGTACTGGCGCGACTCCCTCAACCACGTCTTGGCGCGGGCGCTGCGAGAAGGGCGGGTGCTCTATGAGCGACCTTAAATGTGCGCGTGTGCTGTTGGCCGCCGCAGACCGCGACATCGAGATCCTGCAACTCATGCACGATTCCACCGGCGGCTCTGATGAGGTCTTTGAGGAGAACATGGGGTCGCGGGTCATCTCGGCGGCCGAGAGGAAGTCACAGCGCCCGCGAGTGCTTCCATTGACCGTTGTACACTTTCCCGTGGATGCGCGATATCGAACGGCAGGCAAATCAGTGTTAAGTCATCGAGAATTTGATACCGCACTTCGTTCGTGAAGGTCTGTGATCGCGGGTAGATCAGCGCCACGGCGTCACAATTGTAGCCCTTGCCGTAGGCGTAAAGCTGGTACAGATCGTCTTGGACGATACCGTGCTTCAAATCGTCGGACACGTTGATGCGCTTCCACTTGGCGTCGAGAATGAACGTGGCACCCTTCGGTTTCTTTTCCCGAAGCGAAATGTCCGGTTTCATCATGAACACGCCTCGATCGTCGATTTTGGCTAAGGGCTTTTGTGGTCCTTGTGCAGTCACACGGCAGGCCGCTTGGTAGCGTCGAAAACTATACGTGACGAAGTCCTCGAACACCTAGTACATGGGAAACAGCAAGGACAGGTTCCGATGGAGTCCGGCGAAGGTCGTCAACCCATGCCCGAACAGGAACAGGTTCACCCACTGCATCACCGGCCCGTAATGCGGCGCAGGTGCGGGCGTAGTTAAAAGCCTTGATCTCCGTATTTCCTGATAATTCTCCATCCTTCTTGTTCACCCACACAACGTGTATTCTGCTGTCCTCAGAGAGGGAATCTCGGTAGTCGTTTTTATAGACAATCCCAATGCCGCGTCCTCGCAACTTGCCGGTTCTAACCAAGATCGCGTCGCCGGGTCGTGGAACATTGACCCGGAACTTATGGAAGCCGGTGGGGAAGCGAGGTCGAGAGCGGATGCGCTGCGGCGGGCCGGTTTTGTTAGGGGCTCAATCGTGCAACGTGCGCCCGCCTAGTACGACCGCAGCGTCCGCCCCAACTCCTCGGCCTCAATCCATTTCCGCAACACGGCACCAGAGCGCGCCAGCAACGCTCGATAGGGCCGCCCCAAGGTCTTGTTTTTTGGGTTTCTTCCCGACGGCACCGCGTTAAACCGTCCCCGCACCTCGACGATGTTGCGGCTCGGATTGTGCATGGCGATCGTCAATACCCGTGCGCTGTGGCCCTCGGCATTGACCTGCATGGACCACACCGACTTGCTGCCCCGTCGGCAATTGGAGACATAAGAGGCGACGCAGTGGTTCATCGCCCGTCCTTCGCGCGTGAGCTCTCTTTTAGAAGTAAGCTCGCGGATGGTCCAACGCAGCCCTTCCTCTTTGTCGTCCATCCACTCAAAGCCGGCTATGCCCGACGACTCCCAACTCCCTCCAGGCTGGCGGTTATCGCGGGCCAAGCGCTCGTGCCATTCCTCGACTTGGCGCAGGAGTTTGACCGCGCTGCGTCCCTTCATAGTGTAGTTGGGCTGCGGCGACTCCCCTTTCTCTGTGGGGACGAATTTCTGGTGATTGATATAATCGACGATTGGTCCCACCATATCCGGGTCGAGCATCTGGTTTTCCACGAGAAAGAGTACGACTGTGCTCCAGAAGGATTCGGCGGCAAAACTGCGGCCTAATTCTGTGGCTACCACAGCCTGCGCTAGCACCTCGCTGCCTTCCTGCCCCACCACTTGCGCCCAGCGCAGGGCCTCGTTAGCCGTCAGTTCGCTCGGTGCCTCGGCAAAGACGTGTGCCATGCGTTTTGAGAACACGAGCGGTAGGTCTGCCGTGCGGATGTTTTGCCCGCTGCCCACGTGGATGAACCACTCCTGCTGGCCTTGGGCTTCTGGCCCCCAGCCGCCGAACCACCCCGAATCCAAGCAGGTCGGCACTTCGTAGCGAGCCAATAGGAATCGGGCCAACGAGGCGAATTGCCGCCGGGGGTTGCGGCTGTCTGGCTTCCAGTCGGACGGCGACTGCTGCCAAGCGTTGCTGTGCCGCGCCAACGCGCCGAGGGCTTCGACGAATGTATTGCCCTCCACGCGCCCCAAACGCTGAAGGGATGGCCGCGCGTCGAGCAGGTTGGACGCCCGCTTCTCTACGTGCAGTAGCAAATCCCGTAGTTGCGCCCGCTGGTCGCCCGCCAATCCGGTAAAGGCCCGATAGATCAAGCGCAGAACCTCGGTGTGCAGCTCTTCCTCGGCGAGGGTCCCGGCCCAGAGCTGATGGACGATGTCTTTGGTGCGCCGGCTGTGTTTGCGGCCCGCGTGCAGGACTTGGATGCTCTGGAGCTGCTGGTGGAGCTTGAGTTCCTTGCTGCGTTGGGCCGCGCTTTTGTGGATGGCGTCGCCCAGCCCCTGTTGCCGACACCACGCTTGGTAGGCAGCCACCCCGTCTAGCCCCAGTTGCGCGACGTGTTGCCGCAGCGCGTCTTCGGCTTGCGCGGCCTGTTGGTCGCGCTGGTGCGCCGAGCGCTCTCGCCGCCGCTCCTGCCAAGTCTTGCTCAGGGCCGCGCTAAAGCCGTGCTGGCGGCACCAGACCTTATAGGCTTCAATGGCCTCCAAGCCCAGCGACTCTATATGGGCACCCAACTCGGCATTGGCGCGTGCGGTCGCGCCCCGCCGCCGTCCCTTTTTGCGCCTCGTTCCCTTAGTCATCGTTTTTGTCGTCCCGATCTCCGAGTTCTCGCTGAATGGTCTCCAGTTGGGTTTTAAGTTTCTGTTTGGACGGCAGGTAGAGTTGGTATTTCGAGGCGTCGAGGTTGGCGTCTTCCGGCAAGGTCAACTCGACCACGGCGTCGTTTTTTCAGGGCCATAGTCAGTTCATCGTCTCCGTCCGTTTAGCCATTTTGCAAAATCCTCGCCAAGTGCTCGGCGGGCGCATTCCCGCCGCTGAGGATACCGACGACCTTTTTGCCGGCCAAGGACTTGCGGATCTTTAAGGCCGCGGCTAATGATGCGGCCCCAGCTCCTTCGGCCACTAGCTTGGCCTCCCGCGCCAACAGGCCCATGGCCGCGTCGATCTCCTCGTCGGTGACCAGCTCAAAGCGATCGACGAGTTCCCACATCATCTGCGAGGTCATCGCAAAGGGTACGCGCGTGGCTAACCCCTCGTGCCGCGTGGCCATGGGAGCCGCCACGTCGAGCCGCTGCTGCTGATAGGCCCGGTAGCAGCCGGGCGCACTCGCGGACTGCACGCCAATGATCTCGACGGCTGGGTTCAGGTGGCGTGCGACGAGCGCGATGCCGCAGATGCCGCTGCCGCCGCCGACGGGCACGATCAGCGCTTCCACAGCGGGCAGGGCGGCAAAAATCTCCAAGCCCATGGTGCCCACGCCGGCAATCAACAACGGCTCGTTGGCCGAATGCACGTAGCGGCAGCCCGTGCTGTGCGCCACGCGCTCGACTTCCTCGCGCGCCTCGTCAAAATCGCGGCCAAAGAGGTGGACATCTGCACCGAGGGCGCGCATGGCCGCGACTTTGGCCGGGTTGCTAGCGCGTTCCGGCCCGTAGATGATCACCGGCGTGCCAAAGAGCTGGCCGGCGTACGCCAGCGACTGACCGTGATTGCCGGTGCTCGCGCTGATGACGCCCCGCTGTCGCTCGGCCGGGGACAAACGCCCGATGAGGTTGACGCCGCCGCGCACCTTAAAGGCCCCCACGGGCTGCAAGTTCTCGCACTTGGCGTGGTAGGAGCAGCCCAGCATTTGCGAGAGCTTCGAGCAGTGGACGAGCGGCGTCGGCGCGAGATACGTGCCGATTAGGTCTTGTGCCGCTTCTACGTCGGCGAACGCAGGTAGATTTGTAGTCATGATAGCTCCTACGTGTAAAAACCTAGCCCGCAAGATATACCGTAGCAAGTAGAGGCGGGTTGCGGCTTGCTCTTGCTGAACAAACCAACTGGTTGCCCTAATCCTTCTCTCTTGCTATGATCCCCGCACTTGCTACGAAGGGAGGGGTAGCGCGTGAGCACCGAAGTTTGGGGACTGGTATTGACGGCGGCAGTCGGGCACGCCTTGTGGAATTTCGCCGCCCGCAAAGCCGCTGGCGATGCAGCAGTACTTTGGCTCTCCGTAGCTGTTGGTACGCTAGTCGCCGTCCTGCTTTGCGCGTACACTTGGTGGCAGGGCGCACCGCCGACCCTGTCGTGGCGAGGCGGCCTTTGCCTCGTGGCCACAGGCATTATTCACGGGCTGTACTTCGCCCTGCTGGCCGAGGCTTACGAGCACGGCGAAATCTCCCTCGTCTATCCGGTCGCCCGCGGATCGGGCGTGGGGCTAACAGCCCTAGCAGCGTGGCTGGCCTTGGGCGAAGACATTTCCCTGTTGGGTGCCAGCGGCATCGCCTTGGTTTTGGTGGGGATTTTCTGCTTGGGTGCCACAGCCGGCAAGCACCAGACACGCGGCTTGCGGCTCGCCTTGGGCGTGGGGCTGACGATTGTCTGCTACTCGCTGGTGGATAAAATAGGCGTCGGCTACGTGCAACCGCCCTACTACATCACCGGCATGTGGCTGATCTGCACCCTCGTGTACTCGCCTTGGGTCGTGCGCCGGTACGGGGCGGGGCTGCTGACGACGGCCCGCGTCCGTTGGCAAACTATCGCCCTGATCGGCGTCGCCTCGCTGGGCACGTATCTCCTGATTCTCTACGCCTATACCCGAGGCCCAGTCGGCTACATCGTCGCCGTGCGCGAGTCCTCGGTAGTACTCGGGGCACTCCTTGGTTGGTACTTTCTTCAAGAACGGCTCACCCTGCTCAAGGCGACCGGCATCCTCGCCATCGTCGGAGGTTTGGCGCTTATTAAGGCTAGTTGATAATGGAACCGCGCATCTTTCCCATCCACCCGCCATCCGTCGCCCTGTTCGGCAAAGTGCTGGCCGCGTCTTTTGCCGTGACCACCGCCTTTTTCGCCGTGCTGACCCTCGCGCTCTACGCAGCCATTGACCCAAATGGCCCGGTCGCCCGCATCGCCGCGCCCGTGGCCTTGGGCACGTCTTACGCGCTGCTGCTGATCATATTTTTCTCGGTGTTCACTTGGTTTTATTTTAGTGCCCGCCGCACGGATTTCGTCTTGCTAGAGGGGCATCTGCTCATCCGCAACAGTGCCCACGGCAAGCACTTTGCCTATAACGAGCTAAAGGTGGAGGAGGCCCGGGTCGTGGATTTGCCGGCCGCGCCCCAATATCGGCCCGGAGCCAAAATTTTCGCCATCAGCGCGTTCTTTTTTTACGGAGGGGCGTTTCATCTGTGCAGCGGGGAGAAGGCGCACGTTTTCCATACGGATGCGCCGCACGCCGTGTACATTCCAACGCACGGCTCCCATGCGCTCTTGCTCGGCCCGGCCGATCCAGCCGTCTTTTTGCACGCCTTGCAAGAAGCGGTGCCGCACCAATCGCTCACCTAATACCTTTTGGAGGAGATTTCCATGGCCTATCACGTATATGTTTCAAATTCGGGCAGCAACTTTTTATCGCATTTCCTGATGGACGAAGACACCGGCGCGTTAGAGCCGCAGCCCAATATCGAGTTGGAGGACTCCCCTGGGGCGGTGGCCACGCGCCCAGACGGGACCCAGATGTTCGTGGCCCTGCGCTCGGCCCAAAAACTGGCTAGCTATGCGGTCGAGCGGGGGGAGGGAACGCTGGTCAAGCTCGCGGAGACGAGCCTAGAAGAAGGCCCGCCCTATCTGTTTTTGGACAACACCGGGGCCTTTTTGTTGTCGTCGTACTATGGGTCGGGCCAGGTCGGCGTTCACCGGGTGGCCGCCGATGGCGCACTCTCGGCCCAGCCGCTGCAAATGCTTTCCACCGCAGTACGCGCCCACAGCATCCAGACCGACCGCGCAAACCGCTTTGCCTTTGTGCCGCACACCAACCCGGCCAACGCCATCTTTCAGTTTCGCTTTGACGAGCAAACTGGGCGGCTGACGCCCAACGACCCGCCCAAGATACAACCAGCCACGCCCGAAGGCCCGCGCCACTTTGCCTTCCACCCGACCCGCGACCTGCTCTACTCGATCAACGAAGACGGCAGCACGGCTTCGGCCCATCACTTCGACCCAGAGGCCGGGACCCTGTCGTCGTTTCAGGTCATCTCGACCTTGCCGGAGGGGTTTGACCGCGAGGACAACACGACAGCCGAAATAAAAATTGCGCCCGACGGTCAGTTTCTCTACGGGTCCAATCGCGGCCACGATTCCTTGGCCCTCTTTGCCATTGGCGACGATGGGCGGCTGACGGCCAAAGGACACTACCCGACTGAGGCCACGCCCCGCTTTTTTGAACTGGACCCGAGCGGTCGCTTCGTCTATTCGGTTGGACAGGGATCGGGCCGGCTGGCCTCGTACCGCATTGACGCGGCCAGTGGGGCGCTGACGCCCTTGGAGCAACGCGAAGTAGGCGACAGCCCGCTGTGGATTACTTTCGTCAAGCAGGTCTAGTAGGGGCGGGGCGGATCGAAGGTCCAGCCTCGGGGTAGGGCGAGCCTTAGGCATAGTTGGCAGTCTGAGGTGGTCGGACGGTACTAGCCTATTCTAGCGCACTGCGACATTTCTGACGCACTTTCCCTAACCTATTGTAAAAACGTGAAATAGAAGTTTAATGGAGGCATAAGTGCGTCGAAAGGGGGCACTCAAAGCACAATTCGGCGTTTTGTACGAAGCAGCACGAATTCTTTTAACTCTTTGTTTAACAATGGGTTGTGGGTTGGTAGCTCCGCTTTGGCACGGAATCTGCTTTTATAAAGTAGGCCGCTGTTGGCCAACCAAGGAGGTACTACCGCCATGAAAGACAAAGTGCTCTATTCGATCATAGCCCTGCTGACGATTGTGCTCGCCAGTCAGAGCGAGACCGTGACCGGCTTTTTCGAGACCGACCACGTAGAGGCTAAGGGCCGCTCCCAAGCCGAAGCGTCAAAACCCGTCCCCGCGGATACCCGCAAACCCGTAGCCGTAATGCAGGTGAATGAGGGGCCGTTGGTTCGCCAAGTCGTCTCGTACGGGTACGTCAGCGCCACGAGGACGGCTGAAATTACGGCCCAGGTCTCCGCGAGGATCAATCGGCTACTCATACAGGAAGGCGACTGGATAGAACAAGGCGATACCGTAGTAGAGTTAGAAGACGACTTGCTCAGAATAGCCCAGCGACAGGCGCGGGAGGAACTAGACAAGGCACTCGCCCAATACGCCAACATCGCCTTCTTCAGTAGCGACCGCGGCAACAGGGACCAAATGCTCAACCGGCTGGGCGTCGATTCGACCAATGCCAACGATGTCGAAGCGTTCAGACTTATCTTCAACAAGTCGAGAAAGGAACTAGCCGCAGACCAGATCGGGCTCGACGAGGCGCGGCTGAAACTCAAAAGGGCGCAGATCGAACTTGAGCACGCCGTTTTATGGGCACCGTTCGCTGGATACGCGTCGGAAGTAGTCGCGGACCGCAGCGACTTCGTCAACAAGGGCGATGTTGTGGCGCGGGTCGTGTCGCTGGATCGGCTCCGCCTCGAAATGAATGTGTTGGAGACCGAGATCAGGCATATACGGCTAGGCGCGAGGGCCGAGATAGCGTTGGCCGCGCTGCCTCGGAAAGCGGTAAGCGGGCGCGTCGTATCGGTGAACCCAACTATAGATACGGAAAGTAGAACGTGCAGAGTCCTAATCGAGATAGAAAACCCGGATAGGGCCGTGCGGCCTGGCATGTTCGCCGATGTGCGCGTCGAGGCCGCCCGGTACAAAGATAGGCTGCTGGTGCCAAGGGAAGCCCTGCTCACCCGCGACGACAGGAAGGTGGTATTCGTGTACGAGGGTGGGCGGGCGAAATGGCGCTACGTCGAAACTGGCGAGGAGACCGACGAGATGGTGGAAGTGCGGGAAGGCTTGGCCGCTAGAGATACCCTGATCACGGCCGGGCACTTCAACTTGACCCACAACGCCCAAGTCATCGTCGTCAACGAGAAACTCTAATGTCCGCCAATCTCACCGCCTCGTCCGTGAGGCGTCCGGTAACAACGGTTGTTGTCTATGCAGCAGCCGTCCTCGTGGGACTCTATTCCTTTTATCAGATGGGGGTGGATTTCCTGCCAGACGTCGAGGTCCAGAAACTGGCGGTGAAGACGGAGTGTCCGGGCGTGGCTGCCATCGACATTGAGGAGGAGGTCGCGCAAACGATAGAGGCCGCGCTGAGCGGCCTGTACAACATTAGGAACATGCGCTCGGTATCGCGGGACGAGCTGTCGATGGTGTACTTGGAGTTCAGTTGGGACGCCAATATGGACCTGACCTTCATCAAGGTCCGCAACAAGCTCGACAGAGTCCAACACCTGCTGCCCGATTTCGCCGCAAGGCTGACGATCTTGCGCTTTGATCCGTCGTCGTCGCCATTTATGATGCTCGCGGTCACTGGGGACCGCATAGAGCACCCGGTTTCGGATGAGGATTACCAAGCGGCCTTGGTCGAACTCAAGAACGTCGCCGAAGCCGTAGTAAAACCTCGGCTGGAACAAATACGAGGCGTGGCGCAAGCCCTCGTCGCCGGTGGATTGGAAAGGGAAGTTGAGGTCGCGATAGACCGCCGCAAATGCCGCGTTTATGGCGTGGAGTTCGCCGAGGTCGAAGCGGCCTTGACGCGGTTTAGCGTCAACGCTGCGGGGGGGACCATCCGCGAAGGCCACTTGGTTTATCCGCTGCGGATAGAAGGTCGCTATCGGGACCTTGAGGACATAAGAAAAGTGCCGGTCAAACGCGTCGATAATACGAATACGACGGTCTTCCTCGAGGACATTGCCACCGCACAGTACGGATTCAAGGAGCCGACCGGCTACAACCGGCTCAACGGCAAGGATACGATCACCCTGTATCTGTACAAGAAGTCCGGGGATAATACGGTAGAGACCGCTCGGAAAGTAGAAGCGGCACTGGCGGCGCTGGCGTTTGAATTTCCCGATTTTAGGGTGATTCCAGTTTTCGACCAAGCGGAATTCATCCAAGAGGCCGTGGACAACGTCCTCTCCTCCCTGTACTGGGGCGGTTTTTTCGCGGTGCTCGTCCTGTTTCTGTTCATCCGCGACTGGAAGAGCCCGCTGGTAGTGGGGCTGGCAGTGCCCGTATCCATTGTCATCACCTTTGCGGTGATGTACAGCATTGGCATCCATTTCAACGTGGTTTCCCTCGGCGGGCTGGCCTTGGGCATTGGCATCTTGGTCGATAATTCCATAATCGTCCTCGACAATGTGAAGCGGTTCCGGGAACGGGGTTGTTCGCTGGTGGAAGCGGCCATTGAGGGCACGCGAGAGGTCAGTCTGCCGATTGCCGCCTCGACGTTCACTACGGTGTCCGTGTTCTTTCCGCTGGTGTACATCGAAGGGCTGGCCGGGGCCTTGTACTTCGACCAAGCCATCACGGTCGTCGCGTCCCTCACCCTATCCCTGTTTGTGTCGATCACCTTGGTCTCCATGCTGCTGTCGCGTGGCCGTGCAAGAGGTCGGCTGTCGCGCCTGCGGGTGCTCACTAGACTCGGTGACCGCGCCGATGCGCTGGGCGAGGGCGCGATTCTGTGCTATGAAAGGCTGCTGGCGATCTGCCTGCAAAACAAGGCGGGGACGCTAGTCGCAATTGTGGTCGCGGCTGGACTTGGTTTGTTCCTACTATCGGCGGTTGAGCGGGAGTTAATGCCCACGGTTGACCGGAAGCGGTTGGTGCTCGAAGTGGAATTCCCAGCGTCGTCCATGCTGCGGCGGACCCTAGCCGAGGTCGCTGAGATTGAACAACTCTTGGGAGCGGACCCGGAGATCCAAACAGTCTATTCATCCGTGGGGATAACGGATATCGACTTTGACCAGTCGTACCGCCCGGGGGCCAACAAGGCCGTGATAGAAGTGAAAATTGCCCAATGGGCCAACACCGACGCCGTCGCGGCGAGACTAAAAGCCTTGGGCCGCACGGCCGCCGAGTACGAACTGAGCGTGCGGCAGCCGCCATCCTTTCTCGAGCATTTCTTCCCGCAAAAGACCAGCGATTTCGACGTGCGCTTAAACGGCGAGGACTGGGGGGAGCTAGCCGCGGTGAGCAAGGCCATTGCGGGGCTGATGGAGGATATGCCGCGTTTTGCCCACGTCCGTTCGAGCCTCGCTACGGGGGCCGGTGGATACGAAGTGGCTATTGACCACGACAAGGCCGCCCTGTACGGCGTTGACGCGACAAAACTTGCCGACTTTCTCCGCAGCGAGGTGCAGGGCAGCAAGCCGACCCAGTTGGCCGACTATTCCCGCGAGGTAGAGGTCAGATTGGTTGTGGGCCGGGACGGGGCGCCCGGGCTGGAAACGCTAAAGCGGTTGAGCTATCCCATCCGCCGGCAGGAGCAGACCGTGTACATACCGGTTGATCAGCTAGTTTCTATCGCGCCTTATACGGGCTATGCCGCGCTACACCGGAAAAACCAGAGCCGGACCGTGGAAGTTGGTGCCGAACTCGTGCAAGGGGATGCGGCCGAGGCCAAGCGGCAATTGGAGGCCGCCGCGAACGGAATAGAAAAGCCCCAAGACGTTTGGCTGGAGATTGGGGCAGTTGACGACGAGATGCAGGAGATGTTGGCCGACTTGGTGCTGGCTTTGGTGGTTTCCTTTTGCCTTGTGTTTGCCATACTCGCCGCCAAGTTTGAATCGCTCAAAATTCCGTTCGTGGTCATTGCGGTCGTGCCGCTGGCACTCGTCTGCGTGGTCGCGACGCTCTATGCGACCGGCCAGACGCTCAATTTTATGTCGGCGATGGGGGCCGTGGTGCTCATCGGCATTGTGGTCAACGACTCTATCGTCAAGGTGGATTTTATTCGCAATCGCCACCTAGCCGGGGCCGACCTGAGTACCGCCATAGCCGAAGCGGGCCGCAAGCGGTTGCGCCCCATAGCCATGACCACGGTGACCACGGTGCTGGGCTTGCTGCCGATGGCACTTTCTACGGGTCAGGGCGCGGAATTGCACCAGCCGATGGCTTGGGTCATCATCGGCGGGCTGACGCTGTCAACCGGGCTGACGCTGATCGTGGTCCCCGTCGTGTATTCATTGGTGTGTGGCCGGGTGCGGACGTAGAGAGTTTCCCAATCCGCAGGTGGACAGCAGATGGGCGCAGATTCCGAGAGTGCCCGAGCGGCGAGACCCTCGCCCTTGGGTTTAGTTTCCCGCCGCGTCGGCTTCTACGGCTTGATACGCGACCATCTCCCAGCCGTGAAACACCACCGCCAAGCCTATGTGCCGCACCGACGGGTAGCGGTGCGACAAGGACGGGTCTGCCAAGTACCCGCGCACCTGCAGCACGGCCTCCCGCACCTTTTCCGCGACGACGGACTCGTCGAGCGACTCGCTTCGTTTCACATACTTGAGTTCGACCACGTAGCCGTATCCTATATCGGAGTATTGGGCGAGGAACGGCTCCAAGTACAGATCCGCATACCCCTTGTTCAGTTCGTATTCCGAGTGGAGCATAAACTGACCCACCATACTCAAATGGGCGGCGACAAAGCCGTGGATCACTTTCTCGCCATCCATGTAGTCGCGAATGCCGGTTTGCTCGGCCAAGGCATCGCGCAAAAAATCCAAAGCTGGCCGCCAAGCACCGTCGTAGGCCATCTGGCGCATCAGGCGGGAGAAGGTGTACAGGTCAACGGAGAACACCCCCACATCGTCGTAGGCATCGCGCAGGTAGCCGTACATCAGCCGCTTGACGGTCTGATTGGGAATGCCCAGCCGGGGCACCCCGTGTGCCACGTCGCGAATGCTGAGCAGGCCGAAGTAGTGCAGCAGCGACAGGAAGTTTTCGCGCCGGTCTAACTGTTCTAGAGGAAAGCTGAGTTGAATGGTGCTTTCGGTGGTCTGCTCGCCGATGATGTGGCGGAGCAGGTCGAAGTTGCCGTTGAGTTGCCGGTTGACCGTCAGCAGGTGGCGCAACTTGCCGTAGTCGATGCGCACGTTGGTGTCGATCAATTCATCCGGCATGGATTTGTTGGGCATGGACTCATCGAGGAAATAGAGCACCATGTCGGTGTTGTACAGGTCGCCTTGGGCACTCTTGGCGAACCGATAGCCGTTGTACCACTCGCGCATCACTGCCAGCGCGGCTTCGACATCTTGATTGAACACGCCGCAGTCGCGGTACATCTCTAGCAGGTCCCGCACCTCGGTCTCAGTGAAGCCGAGCATGTCGTTGAACTCGGGTCGCAAGCTGATGTTCTTGCCGATGTTAAAGCCGCTGGTGACGTCGTCCATGGTGATCGGCGACACGCCAGTGATGAACAGCCGCTCCAAGCCGCCGCCGCTCTGCTCCGCGCCGACCTTGAGCGTGGCGAAGAAATTGCGGTAGAAGCCGCCGCCGTGGGTGAAGGACTGGTACGCGGCCTCGCCGTGATAAGCTAGCACCGTGTTGGCAAAGTTGTCGTACTCGTCAATGAGCATATATAGCGGAATGCCGTGGTCGCCAGCGTACAGGAACAACTCGTTGAGCTGGCCATTGACCGAGCGCGGCGAGCGGATGTGCTGCCGCGCCGCCGCGGGAAACAAATCCGCATTGCGCTCCAGCGCATAACGGACCACCAGTTGACAATACTCTTCAAAGTGGTGTTCGAGGGTTTCCAGCGCGTTTTTGAACGCCGAAAAGTTGAAGCGCAGGACGATGTAGCGATGGCGATTTTCCGTCGGCTGCTGCCCCAAGTGGGTGCCGCCGAAGATGGCCTCAAATTCGTCGGCGCGGTTGCGGTCGTAGTAATTTTCGAGCAAGGACACCCAGCAGGTCTTGCCAAAGCGACGCGGACGAATCAGAAAGACGTAGCGCTCCTCTTCGAGCGCGTGGACAAAGCGAGTCTTATCGACGTAGAGGCGGTTTTCCAAGCGGATGGCCCGGAAATTGGCCCAACCGTAGGGGATGCGAGGGTAGGATGCAGCCATGGCGACTCCTAAAACGAGTTGACCTATCTGAGCGTAAGGTTTGAGTGTACCGAGCGCAACGTGCAAGGAGGGATAGACAGGGCCATTGAGCCGTCAATGTTTGCGAGCCGTCCAAGCACCGTTATCTTTACTAGTAAAGAATGTAAGGACCTTTGCTCTCTTTACCTCTATCCAAGCCACTTATGGACCCGATCAGAATTAGCACGATCTCATCCAAGGGCCAGACCACAGTGCCCGTGGCCATTCGCCGCTCGCTGGACCTGCATCCAGGGGATGCCATCGCCTATCAAGTAGAGGGCGGTAAAGTCAGCATCTGCAAAGCTGCGAAAATCGACCTAGCGTGGGCCAAGGCCCTCGAACAGACCCTGACGGAGTGGCAGGATGAGGAAGACGATGATTTGTAGCCGCTTTGACATCGTCGATGTGCCTTTCCCGTTCAGCGATGTGCCCCGCTCCAAACGCCGCAAAGCCCTGGTCCTGTCCGACGCTGTTTTCAACCAGAAAAACGCCTCCAGCCTGCTCATGATGATCACCAGCACCGCCCGCAGTGCTTGGCACCTCGATGTGTCCCTCGAGCAGTGGAGCCAAGCGGGCTTGCGAAAGCCCTGTCTCGCCCGGATGAAACTGTTCACGTTGGACAATGGCCTCATCCTCGGTACGGTGGGGCGCTTGACCGCGGAAGACCAGCGGAAGGTAACTCAGGCCCTGCGAGCGGCCCTGCCCTGCTGACTTAAAACTCCCGACCACCCGATTGCGGATTCGTTAATTTTTGTGGGACTGACGAGTGGACCGGGGTTTCCACTATGCCGGTCTTCAACACCAATGCCCACCTCCCCATGCGTTCCTAGCGCACTGCGACATTTCTGACGCACTTGCTCTAACCTATTGTAAAAACGTGAGATAGAAGTTAAACGGATGCACAGGTGCGTCGAAAGGGTGCAATGGAAGCGCGATGCGGCGTTTTGTATGAGATGCCCCAACTTCTTGTAACTCTCTGTATAACAATCAGTTATGATTTTGTAAATCGGCTTGGCACGGAATCTGCTAATAATACAAAAGTAAGCCCCCGCTAAGGAGCGGAATTGACGGGCAGGCTTTCCACACTCATAGGAGGAGGTCAACCATGACCCTGCACCCCTTAGCCGAAATCAGATACCGTCGGCTCAATGAACAGCCCCCGCTGGCGTAGCCGCTCGACGCCGAGAAGAGATGCAGCCATGACCCGCACCTATCTGTATGACCCGGCCCTTAGATCCTCCGCAGGAGGGCTGCATTCCTTCTCGCGCCCCCTCTCCAATGCTCAGGACAAAGCCTGATATGCGTGCGATACGCTGGACTCTCGACCATCCCGTCGCAGTGTTCACCACGGTAGCCACCCTCGGCATCCTGGCCGCGGCGAGTTTCGCGGTCATCTCGGTCGAGCTGTCGCCGCCGAGTGAACTGCCCGAGTTGCGCCTCGGCGTGCAATGGCCCGGTGCCTCGGCATTCACCGTAGAGTCGGAGGTAACGCGGCCCGTGGAGTCGTTGGTCCAGCAGTTGAACCACGTCACCAGCATCCGCTCGCAAACCTGGGAAGGCCACGCCGAACTCGTCGTACAATTCGACACCAAGGCCAATATCGGCTTGCTCGAAGTAGAATTGAACGAACGAGTCCACCAACTCTACGACACCATGCCCGAAGGCGTCTTATGGCCTGTGATCCAGCGTTCGGTGCCCGAGGAATTGGCGGACTTGGCTGGCTTCCTCAGTTACCGCTTGTACGGAGACCGGCGACCGGGCGAATTGAGGGAGTACGCGGAAACCCGCATCCAAAAGGCTCTGCTCGCAGTGGCCGGCATCAAAGACGTGCAGTTGGAGGGAGGCGAGCCGCTCGAACTAGTGATCGAGATCGACGGGAATGCCGCGACAAGCGCGGGTCTTTCCAGCGAGGATATAGAGGCGTTTCAGCAGCAGTTGAACGGCGGCAAATCGAGCTTGGGAACGCTGTGGGACGCCGGCACCGCGAAAAAGGTGCGCTTTGACGCGAGCTATGACAGTCTGGAAACGCTCAAGCGAATGCCCGTCGGCTCGGTTGCGGTCCGCTTGGGACATATTGCGCGGGTCCATTGGGGCGCTCCCGATGACTTTAGCCGCATCCGCATCAACGGGAAAAACTCCGTATTGATCTCCATAGAGAAGTACCCGGGGATGGACCTGCTCGAGACGTCCGCCGCGGTCAAGGTTGCCATGGCGAGTGCCATGCGGGACGCGCCGCCGGGTATCGGCTTGGTCGAGGAACTGGACAAGGGCGAGGACTTGGAGAAGGAATTGGCCAAGATCGGCCACCGCTCCTTTTTCGCGGTGCTGTTCATCGCCGCCATCGTCGTCTTTACCTACAAGAGAGCGTCGGCGACCTTGCTTATCTGGGGCACCATCCTGCTGGTACTGGCCTACACCGTGGGCCTGCTCCACCTCGCGGGTATGACCCTGAACGTGTTGACCTTGGCCGGCTTGACTGTCGGCTACGGCCTGAGTGTCGATAACTCGGTCGTGGTGTACGACAGCGTCCAGCGTCACCTGACAACGGGCGAGAGCGGCTCGGCGCAGCAGCGCATCCTCGCCGGGGTCGCCGGGGTGCTGAAACCCCTGCTGGCTTCCAACCTGACGACCATTGGAGCCTTGCTCCCGGTCTTTTTCCTGTCGCAAACCCTGCAACTCTATTTCAAGCCCGTGGCCTTGGCGCTCGGTGCCACCGTGCTCTTTTCCTTCCTCGTCTCCTGCCTGCTGCTGCCGCCTCTGATGCTGGTGCTAAACAGGCGGGGAGAAAGCGCGGCTTAGGCCATGAGTCGGCTGTCCCGAACATACATCGCCTTGCTCGGCTTCTGCTGCAAGCACCGCCGGATCATGCTGGCGGTCTTGGTGTTGCTGTGGGGCCTGCCCGTCTGGCTGCTGCCCGACTCCATCGGCGAGGACGGTGCGGTGGCTCGCGTGTACGAGGACTGGTGGATGGACCCAAAGTTCGACGAGGAAACCAAACCGCTGCTGTTCAAGGTGCTGGGCGGGGCCTCGTATCTGTTTTTTCAAAAGGTCCACAAGGGGGAGGTCTTTGGTCGGAATGAGGAGCAGAGCCTACAGGTTTCTTTTACTATGCCGAGCAACGTGCCGATCGAGAGGATGGAGGAAATATGTTTCGGGTTTGAAGCGGCACTGGCCCCGTACATGGAGCAAATAGAAAAAGTGGCGGTCAACTACTCGCCCAAATCGGCGCTGATGAAGATCGTCTTGGCCGAGGAGGCCGACCGACTCGTATTTCCCAAAAAGGTGTACGCGGCTCTAGCCGGACACGCGGCCAATGTCGGCGGGGTGGGGATTTCGGTAAGCGGGTTTGGCCTCCAGCATCACCAGTCTCTCTTGAGCAACTTTGCCCAGTTTTCGCTCAAGGCCAAGGGCAGCGACTATCTCAAGCTGCGGGAGATATCCGAACAATTCGCCGACAAACTCGCCCAGAACAAGCGCATCCGCGATGTGGATATAGACGCGGTGGCCCGCTACAGCGTTGATGAGCCGTACGAGATGATCGGCCGCTTGGACGCCAGCAAGATCAGCGCGTACGGGCTGGACAACAACCGCGTCGCCGAGGCGTTGAGGCAGCAGACGACCGCAGTGTCGCGGAGGAGCGTGTGGGTCGCTGGCGAGTTGCAGGACGTGGCAATCAAGTTCCGCGGGGCCAACGTTGCCTCTAGCGACGAGGTGCGGAAGACGGGTCTCGGCGAGGAGGGACGGGCCGCCCATGTGCGGCTCGAAGAGCTGATCCAGCTCGAAAAAAGCAGGATACAACCCGAAATAGCGCGCGAAGACCAGACCTATATGCGCCGGATAAACCTCAACTACCTCGGGTCGCGTGAGCACGGAGAAAAGCTCATTGACCTGTTCATCAACCGCACCGAATTCCCCTACGGTTTCAGCATCGCCCGCCAAGCGTCCTACTGGTACTTGGAAGAGGACAACCGCAGGGAGCTCATGGCCATTCTGGGCATAGCCGTGCTAGTCGTATGGATGATCGCCGCCTGTCTCTTTGAGTCTTGGACCAAGCCCTTTTTGGTGCTGCTGGCGGTTCCAATGGCACTGATTGGCCTGTTCGATGCGTTCTACTTTCTTGGTGCCAGCTTTGACACCGGCGGCTACATCGCGGTGCTCTTCTTGGCTGGCATAGCGGTCAACAATGCCTTTCTCATGCTGTACCAGATGGACGAGACGGCCAAAGCCGGGGTTGGCGACCTCGTGGCCGAGGTATTCGCCGCCGCGGCCCAGCGCCTCAAGCCGATTGCCATTACCACCCTGACCACACTAGCCGGGCTCCTGCCCATCGTATTGTTCGAGGATACCGAGAGTATCTGGTATCCGCTGGCCGTGGGCGTGACCGGCGGCTTGGTCGCTTCGTCAATTTTGTTGCCGATCTACTTACCCATGCTGTACCTGAGCTTGCACCGGGCGACGGTACAACCCAAGTCATCAGCCGCTTGACCGTTTGATTGGGAATGCCCAACCGGGTCACACCGTACGACACATCGCGAATGCTAAGTAGGCCGAAGTAGTACAGCAGCGACAAGAAGTTTTCGTGCCGGTCCAACTGTTCTAAGGGAAAACGGATTTGGATGTTGCTTGCGGTACTTTCCTCGCCGATGAGGTGGCGCAGCAGGTCGAAGTTGCCGTTAAAACTCCACTCAGGAATCGATTCCTTTATCTGTTCCATCTTCTTGGTTGAACTCTACTTCATCTAGAATGAGCACGTTCACATCCTCTACGCGTTTGAGTGCTTTATCACTCGTCAAAAAAATCTGACAGTTTGCTTTTTTAGCAACGGCAACTTGCAGTGCATCGGGTGTGCGTAACCCATATCGCGCCCGGAGGACAGCAGCTTGCTCGGCTATTTCTGCATTGACAGGCAACGTGTAAAAGTTGGCACTGTGAAGCAACAAATCACGATATTCTTTATTGTAGATGAATCTGTTCTTGTTTCAGAGGCTGAATTAAAACCTCCGTCAAGGTAATGGCCAAAGTAAATCCTGTAATGATTCCTTGGTCAATCCTGTGAAAGATCGATGATGGGTGACGTATCGAATCCCACCGTTGTCGCATCCGCCAATGCGTCATCCAGTGCGATCACGGTTGAGTATCCCATTCTTCACGAAGACGATCAACATACGTTTGAGCATCTACCCCTTGCCAAATTTCTTTACCTAATCCCCGCAACTCCAGAATGCTCCGTTTTTTAGAATTTTGTTGGGCGGTGAGGACCAAATCATGGACCGTCATTTCCAACAGGCGCAGATGCTCTGCCGTAGGCAACGGTTTGACATATTTTTCATAGACATCTTCCAATCTTTACGCCTTTACTACGCAGTTGCAGTGCATCGGGCAGTTAGGTTTATTGATGATGTCCAAGCAATCTCATCCTACCTGTTTGGAGAACGGCTCGCTTTCGTGCCGCGTTGGTAGAGCCATCATCAATGTCGAGGAGGTATGTAGCCATGAATCCGCATAAACCCGTGATCTACGGCCCGGCCATCAAAGCCTCGCAGGCATTAATTTCCCGCGTCTTCCACCTCTTGGTAGGCGACCAGTTCCCAGCCGTGAAACACCACGGCCAAGCCGGTATGCTGCACCGACGGACAGCGGCGGCGCAGGGATGGGTCCGCGAGGTAGCTGCGCACCTGCAGCACGGCCTCCCGCACCTTTTGCGCGACGACGGACTCGTCGAGCGACTCGCGCCGTTTCAGGTATTTGAGTTCAAGCACGTAGCCGTACTGGATATCGGGATACTGGGCAAGGAACGGCTCTAGATACAAATCCGCATAGCCCTTGTTCAGTTCGTATTCCGAGTGGAGCAGAAACTGATCGACCATGCTCAAGTGGGCGGCGACAAAACCGTGGATCACTTTCTCGCCATCCATGTAGTCGCGAATGCCGGTTTGCTCGGCCAAGGCATCGCGCAAAAAATCCAACACGGGTCGCCAAGCCCCTTCGTACGCCATCTGGCGCATCAGGCGGGAGAAGGTGTACACATCGACGGAAAACACCTCCACATCGTCGTAGGCATCGCGCAGGTAGCCGTACATCAGCCGCTTGACCGTTTGATTGGGAATGCCCAGCCGGGGCACCCCGTGCGCCACGTCGCGAATGCTGAGCAGGCCGAAGTAGTACAGCAGCGACAGGAAGTTTTCGCGTTGGTCTAACTGTTCTAGAGGAAAGCTGAGTTGAATGGTGCTTTCGGCGGTCTGCTCGCCGATGATGTGGCGAAGTAGGTCGAAGTTGCCGTTGAGTTGTCGGTTGACCGTCAGCAGGTGGCGCAACTTGCCGTAGTCGATGCGCACGTTGGTATCGATCAATTCCCGTGGGCCCCTTTTGTTCGGCATGGATTCATCGAGGAAATAGAGCACCATGTCGGTGTTGTACAGGTCGCCCTCGGCGTCTTCGGCGAACCGATAGCCGTTGTACCACTCCCGCATCACTGCCAGCGCGGCTTCGACATCCTGATTGAACACGCCGCAGTCGCGGTACATCTCTAGCAACTCCCGCACCTCGGCCTCAGTGAAGCCGAGCATGTCGTTGAACTCGGGTCGCAGGCTGATGTTCTTGCCGATGTTAAAGCCGCTGGTGACGTCGTCCATGGTGATCGGCGACACCCCGGTGATGAACAGCCGCTCCAGCCCGCCGCTTCGCCCTGCTCCGGCCTTTAGCACGGCAAAGAAATTGCGATAGAAGCCGCCGCCATGGGTGAAGGACTGGTAGGCTTCGGCCCCGCGATGCGCCAGCACGGTGTTGGCAAAGTTGTCGTACTCATCAATGAGCACATACAGCGGAATGCCGTGGTCGCCAGCGTACAAAAATAGCGCGGCGAGCTTGGCGTCGATGGAGGGCGGCGAGAGGATGCGCTGTCTCGCCTCTTGGGGAAACAGGTCCTGATTACGCCTGAGTGCATGGTCGAGTTCCAAGTAACAGTACATCTCAAAGCGTTCCCGCAAGGTTTCCAAGGTGTCGTCAAACGCCGAAAAGTCAAAGCGTAGGACGACATAGCGATGGCAGTTTTCGGTAGGGTCTCGCCCGATGTCCGTGCCGCCGAAGACGGCCTCAAATGCGTCGGCGCGGCTGCGGTCGTAGTAATTCTCTAGCAGGGACACCCAACAGGACTTGCCAAAGCGACGGGGACGAATCAGAAAGACGTAGCGTTCGTCTTCTAGCGCGTGGACAAAGCGGGTCTTATCGACGTAGAGGCGGTTTTCCAAGCGGATGGCCCGGAAATCGGCCCAGCCATAGGGGATGCGGGGGTAGGATGTGGGCATGGCGGCTCCTAAAACGAGGGAATGGTCCTGATTGTACGGCGGGCGGGGGACGCGGGCAACCAAGGGTCGGTTTTAGCGCACTGCGTCCCTTTTGACGCACTTGGCCTAACATATTGTAAAAAATAGAGATATAAATAAAAGACACCTTAGATGCGTCGAAAGGGTGCAATGGAAGCGCGATTCGGCGTTTTGTATGAAATACTCCAATTTCTTGTAACCCTTTGTATAACAATCAATTACGGATTTTCAAATCAGTTTGGCACGGAATATGCTTTTATATAGGTGAGCACGAAAGTAAGCCGTTGTTGGTCTCAGACGCTAAGGAACAGGGGCCGACGGGCAGGCTTTTCAGTCCACCCATAAGAGGAGGGAACAATGAAACGCTTTATCAACGTCCGCTCTCGCCTGCTTGGAGAAGGTCGGCTTTCGTGCCGCGCTGGTAGAGCCACCGTCCATGTCGAGAGGGCATGTAGCATGACCCTGCACAAACCCGTGATCTACGGCCGGCCATTGAAGCCGTGCAGGCATTTGCCGCTGTCGGCTGCTTTGCCTTCTCGTGCCATGACACCGCCTTTACCGGCACCCCTTAGGGCTATCCGTCAGGAGGCCCCGCGACGCCCTTGGCGTCTCCCTTTGGTTCGATAGAACCAGTCATTTACTACTAAGGAGTATAGCCATGATCGCTCTGCACAAACCCGAACGCGCCACCTACGGCCAAGCCGTTGAGGCCCAAGCGGAATTCGCCAATATGATATGTATCGGAAATAAGGCAATCTGCTGGGATGATGGCCTCAAAGTCTGCTGCTAGCAGAGACAAACTTCCGCGACAGCCCTAGCTGTCACCACTTGGTTCGATAAAACTACTCACCCTTCACTAATTAGGTCGTTGATTGGCGAGTGGACCATGGCTCCCATTGACCATGGTCCACTCTGCCGGTCTTCAGGCGCTCAAGGATCGTGGATCCAGCAGGCTACACCTTAGTAGGTAGCCGGGGCTGTCTGTCCGCTCAATCCCAACTATTCACAAAGGAGATTTTTATGCATAAGCTGATGCATTTTATCGCAGTCGTCGGCACTATGGCATTGGTCACCGGGTGCGGTGACGACGCGCCAGAAGGCCGAGTGGAGATAATCCCCCCGGCGGCCGACCTATCGTTTGACGAGGCGTTCGTTAAGGATCGAGATATCCATTTCAACATGCCCGAAGAGAGCGTGTTGGGCAAGATCGGCGACACCGTGGTTGATTCCAAGGGCGATCTCATCGTTATGGACTCTACCCAGTGGATAGTTTTCCAGACCGATGCCGAGGGTAATTACCTGCGGCAGATCGGGGCGCGGGGAGGGGGTGAAGGCGAGTACTTCTATGTCCTCAAGTTGTTACTAAACCCCAACGGCGATCTCTATATCCACGCTGTAGGAGAAGGCATGAAGTACCTAGTCTTTGCCGATGACTCTTATGAGTTGAAGATGGAGGTTCCGGACCCTAATCCCGAGTATGTTGACCATATTGTGTTCACCAAAGGGGGCAACATGTACGCCTCGGAGGTGGACAGCGAATACGCCCTGTCCCGTCTCGATGGCAACTTCAATAAAATCGGCAGCCTGTATCCGGTTGAAGACCAAAGGACAGCGGCGGCGTTGAACCGGTACCACAACACCATCCTCACTCCGAGGGGAGAGGGTGGCTTCTACTTCATGTACCCGACCATCTATGAGATATACCAGTACAGCGAACGAGGTGAGTTGGAACAGACTCTGTTCAGCACCTACCGATCCAAGCACCGGGATGGAATCAAGCCCTTCCCCGTCGGCTTAAACCCGAACGATTTTAACCCCAAAATTGAGGAGTGGTTCGCCGAGCATATCGTCCGTTTCCAGCTTTACGAATGTGGCCCCGACCTGTTGGTGCTTGTGCAATGCCGGCGGGAGGTCGGCGGCGAGTTTAAACACTATCTGAACCTCTTGTACAAGGATGGCCATTCGGTCGGCGATGGTATCCGTGTGCCCGCCAACCACACACCGTTGACGGTCGCCGGCACAGAACTGTATTTCGCAGTCGAGGGTGCATTCGACGAGGCGACGGGCGAGACGAGCGATCCATACATAGCCGTCTATCGGCTCAATGACCGCGCCGGGGCCGGCAAGAGAGCGTTTAGCCGCTCGTAGGGCAGCGAGTAAGGGAAGGAGACCATTGCTATGAATGGCACTAAGCTAGCCAAAGCCCTCTTGGCGTTGTCCCTTGGACTTGGATCGGTCGCCTTGGCCTTGCACCAAGACAACGCCGACAGACAAGACGAGTTGGAGACCCTCAACGAGCGGCTGGAACACTTGGAGACCGTCCAATGGAACTACGAGGTCAACGCCGCCCTCAAGGAAAAACTACACCGCAAGCTGATCCAATCGGTGGACTTCAGCCGATTCGCCCAGTTCGACGCGTCGGCGGCCGGGGACGGCCACCCATTTGTCGTCGTCGTCTCGACGAGCCGGACGTGCGGGGCCTGCCTGTTTACCCAACTCGACCAGTGGAAGCAGGCGATGACTCAAAGGGGCGTCTCCCACGGCAAGCTGCTGCTGGTCGTAGGAGACGCCAACGAGCACCTTAAGCATCAGATCGCGATAAAGCACAAGGTCGGCATCGTGCCCTTCGCCTTCACCTTCGTGGCCGAGCAAGAGCTCGATGCGCTGCTTTTCCCGTCGGACGCCCGGTCGTCAGTGCCCGTCTCGTTTGTCGTGGACGACGCCTTCGAGGTCCTCAACTGGCACTATAGCGACAAAGGGGACGAAGAGGCGACGGCGCAGTGCATTCAAGACTGGCTGGAACGGTACTTCACTTCGTAAACTGCGATTCCGTGACGTCATTATTAGTGCCCTAGTTCGATAGAACCATCATATTGACATAGATGACCGGCTGGTGGACCGTGAATTCCATTGAACATGGTCCGCTCTGCTATTTATCAACTCCTTCGTCGTCCACCGCTTGGTACGCGACCAGCTCCCAGCCGTGAAACACAACTGCCAAGCCGATATGCTGCACCGACGGGTAGCGTCGGCGCAAGGATGGATCCGCCAAGTAGCCGCGCACCTGCAGCACGGCCTCCCGCAGCTTGTCCGCCACGACGGATTCGGCCAAAGACTCGCGCCGCTTCACATACTTTAGCTCGAGCACATAGCCGTACCGCACGTCGGGATACTGAGACAGAAACGGCTCCAAGTACAAATCCGCATAGCCCTTGTTCAGTTCGTATTCCGAGTGGAGCAGAAACTGATCGACCATGCTCAAGTGGGCGGCGACAAAACCGTGGATGACCTTCTCGCTGTCCATGTAGTCGCGAATGCCAGTTTGTTCCGCTAAGGCATCGCGCAAAAAGTCGAGGGCCGGCCGCCAAGTGCCGTCGTAGGCCATCTGCCGCACCAAGCCGGAGAAGCTATACCCATCGACGGCGAACACCCCCACATCGTCGTAGGCATCGCGCAGGTAGCCGTACAGCAGCCGCTTAACGGTCTGATTGGGAATGCCCAGCCGAGGCACTCCGTGCGCCACGTCGCGCATGCTGAGCAGGCCGAAGTAGTGCAGCAGCGACAGGAAGTTTTCGCGCCGGTCGAGTCGGTCCAAGGGGAAGCTGAGTTGGATAGGGGTGTCCACCTGTTGCTCGCCGATGATGTGGCGGAGTAGGTCGAAGTTGCCGTTGAGTTGTCGGTTGACCGTCAGCAGGTGGCGCAGCTTGCCGTAGTCAATGCGCACATTGGTGTCGATCAACTCCCGTGGCAGCCCTCTGTTCGGGATAGAGTGCTTCAGGTAGTAGAGCACCATGTCCGTGTTGTATATGTCAACCT
Source organism: uncultured Latescibacterota bacterium (assembly GCA_958295495.1). Taxonomy (GTDB): domain Bacteria; phylum Latescibacterota; class UBA2968; order UBA8231; family UBA8231. Next base: position 1,005,533 of record OY282352.1, on the reverse strand, counting down.
CGGCGTCCTCGAAGAACCGATAGCCGTTGTACCACTCCCGCATCACTGCCAGCGCGGCTTCGACATCCTGATTGAACACGCCGTGGTCCCGGTACAGCTCCAGCAGTTCTCGCACCTCCTCCTCGGTGAAACCCAGCATTTGGTCGAATCTTGGTTCCAAGCTGATGTTGCTGCCGATGTTGAAGCCACTGGTGACGTCGTCCATGGTGATCGGCGACACCCCGGTGATGAACAGCCGCTCCAAGCCGCCGCCGCTCTGCTCCGCGCCGACCTTGAGCGTGGCGAAGAAATTGCGATAAAAGCCGCCGCCGTGGGTAAAGGACTGGTATGCCTCCTCGCCGTGATGCGCCAGCACGGTGTTGGCGAAATTGTCGTACTCGTCGATGAGCACATACAGCGGGATACGGTGGTCGTTGGCGTACAGGAACAACTCGTTGAGCTTGGCGTCGATGGAGGGCAGCGAGAGGATGCGCTGAATTTGCTTTTCGGGAAACAGGTCTCGATTGCGCTCCAGCGCGTACCGGACGATCAAGTGGCAGTAGGTTTCAAAGCGTTCCCGCAAAGTTGCCAAGGTATCGTCAAACGCCGAAAAGTTGAAGCGCAAGACCACGTAGCGATGGCGATTTTCCGTCGGCTGCTGCCCCAAGTGGGTGCCACCGAAGATGGCATCGAATTCGTCGGCGCGGTTGCGGTCGTAGTAATTTTCGAGCAAGGACACCCAGCAGGTCTTGCCAAAGCGACGCGGACGAATCAGAAAGACGTAGCGCTCGTCTTCTAGCGCGTGTACAAAGCGGGTTTTATCGACGTAGAGGCGGTTTTCCAAGCGGATGGCCCGGAAATTGGCCCAACCGTAGGGGATGCGAGGGTAGGATGCAGCCATGGCGACTCCTAAAACGAGTTGACCTATCTGAGTGTAGCGGTTGGACGGGACCAGGGCAACGTACCCTCGCCCTCGCTCCATCTCGTCTTAGACGCGCAATCCCAGACGATCTGCGGTAGGCGAGGATCAGGCTAGTTCGCCATGGACTCAAGCCAGTTTTAGCGCACTGCGCCCCTTTTGACGCACTTGCTCCAACCTATTGTAAAAAAATGAGATAGCAACAAAAAGGCATCTTAGATGCGTCGAAAGGGTGCAATGGAAGCGCGATCTGGCGTCTTGTATGAAATACTCCAATTTCTTGTAACTCTTTGTATAACAATCAATTACGGATTTTCAAATCAATTTGGCACGGAATATGCTTTTATATAGGTGAGCACGAAAGTAAGCCGTTGTTGGTCTCAGACGCTAAGGAACAGGGGCCGACATTGACCCCGGTCCACTCCGCTGGGCTTCGGGCACTGAACGGTTGAGGGTGGTTCCAGTAGCTACTCCTTGTACGGCCACCTCTCATCCGTGAATCTGCCAAGATGCGACACCAACGATCCACAAGGAAATGTTATGAAAAATTTGCTGCCTTTTATCGTGATTTTCGGCCCTGTGGTGCTGTTGGCCGGGTGCGGCGATGATCCACCTGAACGCCGGATAGAGATCACTCCCCCGGCGACCGAACTCACGTTCGACGAGGCGTTCGTCAAGGATCGGGACATCTACTTCCAAATGCCCGAAGGGGTCGTTTTAGGCACGATCGGACACCTCGTGGTTGATTCCAAGGGCGACCTCATCGTCGCAGACTTTACCCAGCAGACGGTTTTCCTGACGGATGCCGAGGGCAATTACCTGCGGCAGATCGGGACGCGGGGAGGGGCTGAAGGCGAGTACTTATCTATTGACGAGTTAGTGCTGGCCCCCAATGGCGATCTCTATATCTGGACAATAGGAGAAGGTCCCAAGTACATGGTCTTTTCCGGCGGCTCTTATGCGTTTAAGAGAGAGGTTTCGTCCGACTTCTCCCAGTACATCGATCATCTCGTGGTCACCGAGGGCGGCCACATTTACGCCGCGCAAGTGGATTTGCGCACGGACGGTATCCACGCCCTGTTCCGCTTCGACGATAACTTCAAGGTGATCGGCCGCCTATATCCGGTCGAAGACCAACGGACTGCGACGGCCCTGCACCGCTTCCACAACACCATCCTCACCCCCAAGACAGGCGGTGGCTTCTACTTCATGCATCCGACTACTTACGAGATCCACCAGTACAGCGAGCAGGGCGAATTGGAACAGACCCTGTTCAGCACCTATCAGTCCAAGTACCGGGATGGTATCAAGCCCTTTCCTGCCGACTTAGACCCCTATGGTTGGAACCCCAAAATTGAGGCGTGGTTCGCGGAGCACATTGTTCGTGACGAACTTTTTGAATTCGGTTCCGACCTGCTAGTGCTTGTGCAATACAGGCGGGAGGTTGGCAACACGTACCAACTTTATCTCAACCTTTTGTACAAGGACGGCCATTCGGTCGTCGATGGGATTCGTGTGCCCGCCAACCACACACCAATAGCGGTTGCCGGGTCTGAGTTGTATTGCATGGTAAAGGATGCATTCGACGAGGCGACGGGCGAGGCGGGCGATCCATACATGGCCGTTTATCGGCTCAATGATCGTGCGGTTGCCAGAAGGTAGCGTTCAGTCGCTCGCAGGGTGACCGGTAGGGTAGAGAAAGTTCGTAGTGGACGAAGCTTAAGTCGGGAGGCTAAAACACTTGTTTATCTCAAGTCTGAAGGCTTGGGTTTTACGGCTTAAACGCAGTTCAATAAGGAGGATAATATGAACAAGCGGATGCTTTTTACCACAATTGTTGGTGTACTGGTGCTTTGGGTTGGCTCGGTCAACGCCGAGGACGCAGCGGGACGAGGGGCCGACGAGCACTTCACCGGCCAAGAGCAGGTCGTTGATCTGCCGGGCGGCACCCAGATGACGTTTGTGTGGATTGAGCCAGGGACGTTTCAGATGGGAGCGCGGCCTTCAGAAGAAGACGAGCGGCTGAAGCAGTTAGTAGGAGTCGATTATAACAAGGAGACAAAGCCGGTGCATGAGGTGGAGATTAGTGCGGGGTTCTGGTTGGGCAAGTATGTAGTTACGCAGGAGCAGTGGGAAGCAGTGATGAGAACCACGCCTTGGCGCGACGCCGACAACGCCGACAAAGAGTTGGTGCAGTCAAATCCGGCTCATCCCGCCGTGTATATTTCTTGGCACGACGCCCAGGCGCTGATACAGCGGCTCAATAGTGCCGCCGGGGCGGAGGTGTATCGGTTGCCGACCGAGGCCGAGTGGGAGTATGCCTGTCGGGCAGGAACTTCGACCTTGTGGTCGTTTGGCAACGAAAAGGGGGCGTTCCCCCACTATGCGTGGTATCGGGGAAACACGGTGGATAGGAATGAGAAGTATGCTCATGCGGTGGGACAGCATCGTCCGAATGGGTGGGGCTTGCACGATATGCACGGCAATGTGTGGGAGTGGGTGCAGGACTGGTTTGACCCCGACTATTACAAGCATTCACCGCGGGTGAACCCTTTAGGGCCTACATCCGGCTCCGACCGCGTCATGCGCGGGGGCGACTTTAGCGACCCTGTCATAAACTATCGGTCGGCAAGCCGCATGCACGGTGCGTCCGACACTCGTGAATGGTTCCTTGGGGTACGCCTTTTGAGAATTCGTTGACCTTTGTGCGCTTTACAAGGAGGATGCGTTCAGTCGCTCGTAGAGCGGTCAGTAGAGAAAAGAAGCCTTGCCATGAATGCCATTAAGCTAGCAAAAGTGCTTCTGTTTCTTAGGACCGGCAGTCCGGTTGTGAGTACTCGTTGCCCCTTGTCGCCGACCATTACCCCGCTCCACTCCGCTGGCACCCCGTGCTTTTATCCTAAAGCACCCTGTCTTATTATTGCGGGGACGCGAGTGCGTCGATGTATCTCATATTATCCAGTTACAGAAATGAGGCGCGATGGTGGGGCCGCTCCGTGCCCGAGGGACAGGTATAACCGCGATTTGGGCGTTTTTTTTCGTCCTCGGTTGCAGTGCGCCCGACCGCGACGGCCCTTCCCATGGGGGCCGGGTGCGGATCGGGGCAACCGGGGGCATGGATTCGATCAATCCGCTCATGGCCTCCCGCACCGTGAGCACGAAGGTATTGGACCTGCTCTTTGAACGCCTGTTCGCGGAGAAGCCCAACGGTCAGCTCGCCCCGGCGCTAGCTGTAGCTTGGCCATTCAGCCCCCGCCTGAAGTTTTGGGACATCTTACTGCGGTCAGATGCCCAGTTCCACGATGGTCGGCCCGTAACGGCTGAGGACGTGGTCTTTACGCTGCAATTGATGAGAAAGCAGCAAAACGGAGAGGATTTGCTCTTTGAGCGAGTTGAAGCACTCAGCGACGACATTGTGCGGCTGCACTATGCCGCCCCACCGCACTGGTCGGCTCTAATACATTTGCGGCTGCACATTCTGCCCAAACACCTCGTCGAGCCGCAGTTGGCAGCCGGCTATGGTTTGGACGAATTGCCGTTCAACCGGCATCCCATTGGGGCGGGTCCGTTCCGCTTTGCCGATTGGGTGGGTGAGGCTCATCTGCGGATGGTGGCTTTTGAGGGGTATTACAGAGGGCGTCCATATATAGATACGGTGGAAGTGCGCGGCGATTACCCGGACACTCGGTACGCGTGGGCGGCGTTTATGCGCGGCGAGAGCGATGTGGTTATGTCCGCATCACCCGACGACCTGAAAAGTATTGCCGACAACCCGGCCTTCAACGCGCTCAAAGGGGCGGGGCTGTCCTATATGGCGCTGAGCTTGAACTGCCGCTTAGAGTCGGTGCTGGCCGATCGGCGCGTGCGGGAGGCGATCCATTACGCGATTGATCGCCGAGCGGTATGGCACCTTCTCAGCGGGGAAGCAACGGCAGATTCAGTGTTTATTGCCGGGCCTTTTCCGCCCGGCTCGATCTACAGCGATCCGCAGGTGGCCGCGCCGGTCAAAGACCAGCCGCGCGCCCGGGCCATATTGCAAGCGGCCGGCTGGGTCGATACAGACGGGGATGGGCTGCGCGAGCGGGATGGACAAGCGTTGGAATTGACCTTGGTCATGGTCAAGGAAATGCCGCATCGGCACAACATAGCGGCTCAGTTGCGGAAAGATCTGGAAGAAGTAGGGATTCACCTACTGATGCAGACCGAGCCTCTGCAGGAGCTTTCTTCCATGGGGTCGCAGGTCGATATGGTATTGGGGGAAGGATACAATTTCCTCGACCCCGATATAACCGTGTCTAAATGGCATTCGCAGGATGTGCGCAATGAGTCTGGCTATGTCAATGCCGAAGTGGATCGGTTGATCGAAGCCGGGCGGGCGGCCTACGACGAGAACGAGCATATCGCCATTTACCGGCGCATCCATCGCCATCTGCTGTCCGATTACCCCACAATTTTTATCTGTCGAGAGCCGGTCACGTATGCGGTGCGGCAGCCATTGCGGGGCTTGGAGTCGATTGTGCGCATGGGCGTCTTCCGCAGTTTGCCAGAGTGGTACTGGGATCGGATGCCGTAGGCAGCAGAACCTATGATACGCCTCCGCAACAGGCAGCGGCTCTGGGTGCGGCTGCTGGGCAATCACCTGATCGTCGGGCTGGTGCCCGTGCTGTTAGTGGCCGGAGTGCTCGTGTACACGGCGCGCAGTGCGCTAGAGCAGGCCGTGCTCGACAGCCACCAGCAGGTGGCCCGGCGGGCGGCCAAGGAGATCCACCATTTCCTCGACCAGCCCATCGCCAGCCTCAAGGTGCTGGCCCAGAGCATGAACGTGGTCCGCGACCCGTGGCGTCGGCAGAGCCTGTTGAGTCAGGTGGGGTTGGAACTGGACGCGGTAGCCGAACTTTGCTTTGTGGATACGACCGGCGTGATCCAAGCCACCAACGTGCTCGATGTCCACGCCCCGCTCCAGCGCGGCGGGCGGCTGCCGCCCGATTATCTGCCCCATGCCCGGGTGCTGTGGGCGCAGGTGAAGCGGGAGGAGTTTTACGCTTCCGAGGTGGTCCATCACGAGGGGCAACCGAGCCTGTTTATCGGCTTGGCAGTCAAAGAGGGCGACCAAGTGGTCGGAGCCGTGATCGCCCGTTTTGCATTGTACGAAATCTGGCAGCAGGTGGACCAAATTCGGCTGGGGGACACTGGCCGCGGGGTGCTTTTGGACGCAAGGGGCCGCTATATTGCCTTTCCCGTGCGCCAAGACGTCTATCTCGACGCCCCACATCCCGAATTCGTACCTCACCTAAGCGGGAATGGCACTCGGCAGTGGCGCGACTTTGAGGGACGCGAGTGGGTGGCGGGCTTTGCGTACATTGAGGACTGGGGCTGGACCGTGGTGGTGCAGCAGGAGGCGCAAGAGGCGTTCGGGCTGGTGGCCATGATGCAGTACCGCGCCAACTGGATCACGGTCGCCTCGGTCGCGGGGGCCATTTTGCTGGGCTTGGTGCTGCTGAAGTCAATCACTCGTCCGATCAATCGGCTGATGCACACGGTGCGGGCCGTGCAGGCCGGCGAGGCGTTTGCACTGGAGTTGCCGGCCATAAAGGACGAATTGTGGGAACTGGGACAGGCGTTCACCGAGATGGACCAAGCCCTCGAAGCCCGCAAGGCCGAGCTGGAAGCCGAGCTGAACTTCAACGACCGGCTCATCGAGGACAATCCCCTCGCCATTGCGGTGGTGGACCGGCAAGGCCAGACCGTGCGGGTGAACAAGGCTTGGCACCAACTCTTTGGCGAAGACGGGGCCGGTGCTTGGGACCAAACAGCAGAAGGGCGGCAACTTTTGGACTGGATCGAACACAACCCCAAGACGCGGGAGGCCGACAACCTACAGATTGAGCACCCCCAAGGCGGCACCCGGTTTTGGAACCTGAAGGTCGTGGACTTGGCCGGGGCTTTGCCCGGGCATCTGTTGTTGGTGATTGACGACCAGACCCAGCGCAAGCTGCTGGAACTTCACTACGGCCAGTCCGAGAAGCTGGCCTCCCTCGGCGAAATGGCCGCTGGCGTGGCGCACGAGATCAAGAATCCGCTGGCCATCATCCGGCACGCCTACGAGCTGTTGGCGCAGATCGTCCCAAAGGATGTGGAGGGGCGGGACCAAGCGCTCAGGCCCCTCGGCGCGGCTATTGGCCGGATCAATGAACGGGTGGTCAATCTGCTGGACTTTGCCCGACCCGCCCAGCAGATGCAGGAGCTGGTTGACCCAACAGGCATCCTCCGACAACTGGTCGATCTCGAACAAAAACACGCCGAGCACCTCGGCATAGCCATTGAGGTCCGTCTGCACGAGGTGCCGCCCGTGTGGGTGAATCGGGACATGCTCAAGGATGTTTTTCTCAACCTGATCAGCAACGCGTTTGCGGCCATGCCCGACGGCGGCAAGTTGCTCATCTCGGCCGAGCAGCGGGACGATTGGGTGGTGGTGGGGATCGGCGATACGGGTACGGGCATTCCCCAAGAGCATATCCGGCAGATCTTCGAGCCGTTTTACTCGACCAAGCCGCCGGGGCAGGGCACCGGGCTGGGGTTGGCCATCGTCCACCGGCAAATACAGGAGATCGGCGGTCGGATTGAGGTCGAAAGCGCACCCGACCAAGGCACGCGCTTTTCGCTATATCTACCTACGGCAAACTCAGAGAGGAACGATTGACATGGGCAAACGCAAGGGCAGGATACTCATGATAGACGACGAGCAGGACTTGTTGGATTTGTCGGCCATTCTGTTGCGCCGCGAGGGCTTGGAGGTTGCCACCTGCGCCGGTGGCAAAGCGGCCCTAAGCCTGCTGAACAACGAGGAGTTCGATCTCATCCTCCTCGATTTGAGAATGCCCGGCTTGGATGGCCTCGGCTTCTTGGAGCTCTTCAAAAAGCAGCAACGCCGGGAAGAGGTCGTCATTTTGACGGCCTACGCGGACGTGGAGAGCGCGGTGAAAGCCGTCAAGCTGGGGGCCTACGGCTACCTGTCCAAGCCCTTTGACACGGGGGAGGTGCTGGCGCATCTCGACCGCATCTTGGAGTTGCGGGCCCTGCGCGCCGAAAACGAGGCCCTGCGGCGGGAGCAACGGGGCGAGTTCAGCAGCTTGGTGGGCCGGAGCGAGAGCATGAGACAGCTCTACCAACTCATTGAGGATGTGGCACCCACGCCGGTCACAGTATTGATTCGGGGCGAGAGTGGGACCGGCAAGGAACTGGTGGCCAACGCCATCCACAGCACTAGCGACCGGGCGAGTAAGCCTTTTGTGCGCTGCAACTGCGCTGCCTTGTCGCCGGGCGTGATGGAGAGCGAACTCTTCGGCCACGTCAAGGGGGCCTTCACCGGAGCGGTCCGCGGCCGCGTCGGCCGCTTTGCCGAGGCCGACGGCGGCTCCTTGTTCCTCGACGAGATCGGCGATCTCGAAACCAATATGCAGATTCGGCTCTTGCGCGTGTTGCAGGAAGGGGAGTTCGAGCCGGTGGGATCGACCCAGACCCGGAAAGTGGATGTGCGCCTGATCACCGCCACGCACCAAGATCTCGAAGCCCTCATTGATGAGGGCACTTTCCGCGAAGATCTCTATTACCGCATCAACGCGCTGACCCTTGAAATACCGCCGCTGCGGGAGCGCATGAGCGACCTGCTGCTCTTGTGCGCCTTCTTCATCAACCGCTACAACGGGGTGCTGGGCAAGCACATTGAGGGGTTTACCAGTGAGGCCCTGCAATGCTTGGAGGAATACAACTGGCCCGGCAATGTGCGCGAACTGGAAAACGCGATCATGCGGGCGATGACCGTGGCCAAAGGCGACGAGATAAAACTCGAACATCTGCCCCCTTCTTTTGCCGATGGGATGGAGCAGGTCTATGGCGACGAGGACGCCTACTACGATATTCCGCAGCAGCTCTTCCACGAGGCGCGCGAGCAGTTCGAGCGGATATTTCTCCGCCGAGCCCTAGAGAGGACCAACGGCAACGTAAGCCAGACCGCGGCGGCGATTAAATTGACCCGGAGAAATCTGCAACGGAAGATCAAGCAATACGAGATAGGCGGCAAACAATTCGTGGATAAGGAAGCGTGAGTACTCTGTCCCTTGGGACATAGCAGCTCAGCGCAAGAGGAGCATCTTGTGGGCTTGGGCCTGATCGCGAGTAGCGAGGTGGGAGACATAGACGCCAGTGGCCACGGCCCGGCCCGCCTCGTCGCGGCCGTCCCAGCTTAGGTGGTGAGTGCCCGCTGCTAGCGGCCCCTGCCACAGCCGCCGCACCCGTCGGCCCTGCGCGTCGTACACGCTCAAGACCACGGTGCCCGCTTCGGCTAGGCGGAAGCGGATGGCCGTGCCGGCGTTGAACGGATTGGGAAAGTTGCCCATCAGGGCGAAGGCCTTGGGCGCGGCTGCTTCGCCGAGTACGGCGGTTGCTTCCTCTTCCTCTTCCTCTTCCTCGGCTGCGGCCAAGTCGTCGAGCGACGCAGCAATGGCTGTGCGGATGGCCGCCTCGTCGAACCCCGTGCCCAATTGGGCCCCGGGCCGGGTCCGGTAGCGGACGATCCCGAGGTGATCGACGACGACGTATTGGTTGTAGCTGAGGCCGTAGTCGCGGCCGACGCTGCTTCCGTTCAAGAGCAGCGGATAGGTCGTGTCGGTGCCGGCCCTAAAAATGAGCTCCACTTGCGCTGCGCTGCCGTCCCACATATCCACCCCGAGCACGGTAAACGGCTCGTCGCTAAAGTCCTGCCAGATAAGCTCTATGTTCGCGGCCTCCGCGAGACAGTACGGTCAGTTGTAGCCAAAAAAGTTCAGCAGCACGACTTGGCCGCTGAAATGGCTCAGCGATACGAGGCCGCCGTCGAGTGCTTCGAGCGTGAAGTCGAGCGCTTCCTCGCCGACCGTGGTCTGCGCCCCAGCCGGTGCGGCCAGCAGCGCGATCGCCGTCAAAATGGGGATTGTACGCATGTTCATTCCTCCTCGGGACCAAGCAATTGGTCGAGTTTGGATTTGAGCTTCTTTTCGTCTCCGGGCCGATACCCTTCGTGCTTGTAAAACACCTCCCCGTCGGCTGCGATAATCAAGGTCGCCGGCACGGCCGCTAGGTGAAACTGGGCGAGGACCTCGTTGGTCGGGTCGAGCAAGACCGGCAGCTCGAGCTTGTGACGCCGCATAAAGGGCCGCACCTTGGGCAGATTCCTCGGCCCGTCGATGTTGATGGTCAGCACCTGTACGCCGCGTTTTGCGTACTCTTCGGCCAGCGCTTGGAGCTTGGGCAGCCCCTTGATACAGGGTTTGCACCAAGTCGCCCAGAAGTCGAAGACCACCGGCCCTTTCTCGAGGGTCTCCGCCAGCGAAAAGGTCGATCCGTCGAGATGGTCCAGCACCAACTGCGGGGCCTTTTCTGCGTGCGCCACGCTGCCGAGGAGCAAGCAGGCCGCCATAGACGCGATGAATTGCTGCATTTTGCGCTCTCCTGAGAGATGCGAGATTGCACCACTTTATTTTTCAGAGAATATACGTAACATCAGGGTTTAGGAGATAGCCCCTATGCGATTAATCCACCTCGCGGCCCTCGCCGTACTCGCCGCTCCCGTCCAAGCCCAACCGCGTCTCTCCACCTCGACCGAGGTCCAAGTGGGCAGCCAGCCCGGCAGCCGCCCCGCAGAGCAGCGCGCCGTCTATCACCAATTCAACCTCGACTACGCGCTCGAAGGCCTCCAGTTCGGCGTCCGCGGCGAGGCATTTGCCGGCGGTGGCGACCGCAACTACGGCCAGCTCCTCCAGCGCTCGGCCTCCTATCGCCGCGGCCCGTTGCGAGCGACGGCTGGCCATTTTTACACCATTGTCGGCAGCGGCCTCCTCGCGCACGCCTTTGAACTGCCCGGGGTCATCGCGCAAGACCGAGGCTTTCGCCGGCGCTACCAGATCGTGCGCGATCTCGACGGCTTGTACTTGCGCTACCGCTTCGACAAGGCCGATGTGCTGCTCTTGCGCGGTGCTCCGGTCGATACGAGTCTGCCCCCGCGCATTGAGAATGTGGATCGCCGCCAAGGCGCGATTCAGGGTGGCTCGCTCCAGCTCAAACCGCACCCGCACCTAGACGCTGGTTTCAGTGCCCTGCACTACGAGATTGGGGGGCAAGAGGAAACGGGCGCGGCGCTCAACGCCCGCTTGCGCCTCGCGCCCCTGCTAGCGGGCCTCGGCCTGGCGGGGACGTACGCGGATGTGTACGGCGAGTACGCCCAGCGCGATGTCGCGCCGAGCCGCTTCTTCTCGCTCGACCGCGACCTCGGGCGCGCCCTGTACCTCGCGGCCACTATGACGGGTGGAGCGTGGGGCTTGAGCTTGGAGTACAAAGACTACGCGGACTTTGCGCTCTCGCAGATCAACAACCCGCCGACCCTCATCCGCGAGCACCAAGCCTATCTGCTCAACCGCAACACCCACGACCTACTCGCCGACGACGAGCGGGGCTATCAAGCCGAGCTGAGCTATTCCCTGCCCAGCGGCCAGACGCTCACGACCAATGTCACCCGCGCCAGTCGCCGCGCCCTAGGGGCCGACGACCAAGACTTGCGCGAATTTTTCTTGCAATTGGACGCGCCCCTGAGCGAGCATATAGACGTGCAATTTTTGGCCGACTTCAGTAGCAATCAAATCCTCAAAGACGAAAAGAGCCGCTTCTTAGGGGTGCTGTGGACTTGGTACCTCGCCTCGCTCTATACCTTGGAGCTGGACGCGCAGTGGCAGGATGTGGACCGGCGCTTTGGCGCGTTGGAGTTGCCATATAGGAATTTGTACCTCAGCGCCGAGGTCCACCGCGCCCCCGGCCTCTCTGCGGCCGTGCAGGTGCAGCGCTCCACAGACGCCTTGGAGACCGGGGCCGACCCCTCTGGCACTACTTGGTGGTGGGGATTCAACATTGGCGCGGAAATCCGCGCCGGCCACAGCCTCAACCTCTTCGCCGGCCAGCGCCGCGAGGGCTTGGCCTGCACTGCGGGCACCTGCTACGAGGTCTTGGGCTTTGAAGGGGTGGAGGCGCGGCTGAGCAGCCGCTTCTAGTGCTGCCGTGCGAACTTCTGGATGCGGTGGTCGGCCTGCACTTCCCCGACGTAGAGGTCGCCGCGGGAATTCATCCAGATGCCGTGGGGGCAGCCGAGGAATTCCCCGGGTTGGTCGCTGCGCTCGCCCGACCCCCACTGAGCGAGCCATTTGCCATCGAGATTGAGGATGCTCACCCGCTGGTCGAGTTCCGCGACATAGACCGTATCCCCATCGAGGAAGATCGTATCGGGATGGTGAAAGCCGCCCCACTCCGCTAGATAGTTGCCGTCGAGGTCGAAGAACTGGATGCGGTTGTTGGCGCGGTCGGCCACCATCAGCCGCCCGCGCAGGTCAACGCGCACGCAGTGGGGCAGATCGAATTCCCCCGGGCCGGTACCCGGACGGCCCCACGTCTTGATGAATTCGCCGTCGGGTGAATACTTGTGGATGCAGGCGTTGCCGTAGCCATCGGACACGTAGATGCAGCCGTCGGCGTCGAGTGCCAAGTCGGTAGGCAGCCGGAAGGGCTGGCCCGGCGCGCCCTCTTGGTCCGGCGTCCCCAAGGTCATCAGCAGCTCGCCATCGCGGGTGAACTGGCGCACGCAGTGGGTTTCGCGCTCGACGCACCAGATTTGGTCGCGCTCGTCGATAAAGATGCCGTGGGCGTCCTTGAGCACCTCTTCGCCCCAGGAGGCAACGAAGTGCCCCTCGCGGTTGAAGACGACCATGGGATGCTCGCTGCGGCTGTACACATAGACCCGATCTTCAGAGTCGCAGGCCACGGCCGGAACCCAGCCAAAGCGCCAGCCCGCGGGCAACTCGAACCAATCCTGCTGCACTGCATAGGTGAATGCTCCGCTGCCTACTAAGGTCATGGGACCCTCCTCGTTGTTTGTATGACTCAAACGCCTCGCAACCTCTCCAGCTCGTCGGCGGGCAAAAGCCGCGCTCCGGCCGCGGCGTTGGCGCGGGCTTGGGCGGCCGACTTGGCGCCGGGGATGGCCACGGGCGCGGCCGGATGGGAAATGACGTACTGGAGGGCTTTCTCCACCATGGCTTCTCCGGGCGCGGCGACCTCGGCTAGGCGCTCGACCTGCGCCAGCTTGGCCTCAAATTCGGGGCGCTGCGGCGCACCCGCGTTGAAGGGCTGCCGGACTTCGTCGGTAAAGACCGACGCCTTTGTGTAGCGCCCAGACAAAAGCCCCTTGGCCAGCGGCCCCCTCACCAGCACGGCAATGCCCTGCTCTTGGCAATAGGGCAAAAACTCGGCTTCGGGCTGGAGGTTGACCAGCGAATAGTCCACCTCCACCACCGAACAATCGCCCCGGGCGTTGAAGCGCTGGAGCACTTCTAGGCTATCGGTCGAAACGCCGAAGGCCCGCAGCCGCCCTTCCTCCACGAGCGCGGCAAAGGCATCCAAGTAGATCGACGGGTCGGCGATATTGCCTTCGTGGCACAGCAGCACGTCGTGCCAGTCCGTGCGCAGCCGGTGCAGGGAGGCGTGGGCGCACAGGCGGATCATATCGACCGTATTTTTGGGCACGCCCTGCCCGGTGCGCGCACCCCAATTGCCGATTTTGCTGACCACAAAAACTTGCTGCCGGATGCCGGCCAAGGCGCGCCCCAACCGCTCCTCAGACAGCCCGTTGGGCGTGCCGTAGGATTCGGCCGCGTCGAAGAGATTGACGCCGCAGTCAAAGGCCGTGCGCACGGTGCCCCAAGCTGTGGCCTCGTCAATGGCGCCCCATTGGTTGCCGATGTTCCAAGTTCCCAAACCAATGGCCGAGACCTGCCAGCCCGTCCGGCCAAATGCTCTGTACAACATGCGTTGTCTCCTTTCTGCGTTTCAAGGTAAGCGACCGCCTGCGCCGGTCAAGCCGTGCGCGTTGCTGGGGACCGCCGCGGTTCCTACCTTAGAAGCGTTCTTAAAACCTGTCGAGTGGCCTTGGCGTCCCGCGTTTTGCGAGGGCGAGACGCCCGCGGCCCCCGATGCTTTGAGCCGACTAAGAGACCGAACCCCTAGTTTTAAGAACGCTTCTAAGAAGTCATTTGGAGGATGCTATGGAACACTTTGGCAAAGGGCTATACCTAATTTTCTTCGCGCTAATTTTCTGGTTCGTCCACCGGGCTCAAGGCCGCGGCCTCGGCCGCCTCGTCGAGGACAACCACCGGGCACACGAGCGGGTACACCGCACCCTAAAGGAGCACCCGGAGGGCGGCACGTGGCCCCAATACAAGCAGTGGATGGAGGACGCAGCATGAGTTTGGAAACTACCACCTTGGGTGCGGGTTGTTTCTGGTGCGTCGAAGCCGTGTACCAAGATCTGCGGGGGGTCGCCAGCGCGGTCTCCGGCTATATGGGCGGCGCGCTGAAAAACCCCACGTACCAAGCCGTTTGCAGCGGCCAGACCGGCCACGCCGAGGTCGTACAATTACAGTTCGATCCCGCGGTCATTAGCTTCGACGATTTACTCTACGTCTTCTGGCGCACGCACGACCCCACCACGCTCAACCGCCAGGGCGCGGACCGCGGCACCCAGTACCGCTCGGTAATTTTCTGCCACACCCCCGAGCAGCACGAGAGGGCTATCATCTCTAGGGTCTATGCGGACAAGATCGGCCTCTGGCCCAATCCGATTGTGACCGAGATCGCGCTCGCCCGCGCCTTTTGGCCGGCCGAATCGTACCACCAAAACTACTACCGGCTCAACCCCAACCAGCCCTACTGCGCGGTGGTCATCGATCCCAAGATGCAGGCGTTCCGCCGGAAGTTTGCCGACCGCCTCCAGCCGACTGTCCCCGCGTCGTGACGACCGCCATCAGCCGGCTGCACGCCGCAGACTTTGAAGAGGCCCTCGACGTCCTCAACCTCGCCTTTGGCAAAGCGCCGCCCCGGGATTTTGAGGCCATTTTACCGGCCCTGTACCGGCGCGGGGAAGAGGAGATGAGCTGGAACTTTGCCTTGCGCGAAAGGGGTCGCATCCGCGCTGTCGTCGGGCTGTTCCCCCTCGCCTATCGCTGGGGAGGCGCGACCTTGCGCGTGGCTGGCATCGGCGGCGTCTCTTGCCATCCGCACGCCCGCGGCCGGGGCTACATGCAGCAGCTCATGGACCATTGCGTCCAAGCCGCGCCCGCGGAGGGTTTTCACCTGTCTTGGCTGGGGGGCCAGCGCCAGCGCTACGGCTATTTCGGCTATGAGAAGTGCGGCGTTTACTACCGGCTTACGCTGAGCCAAACCAATGTGCGCCATGCCTTGGGGGCAGCCGATTTCGGGATCGACTTTCGCCCGCTCGCCCGCGAAGACCGCACGCATCTGCAAGGTGCGATTGGCCTGCACGATGCCCAGCCGTTTCGCGGAGTGCGCGCCCCTCACCGGTTCTACGACCTGCTCCTGAGTTGGGGCCACCGGCCCTATGTGGCCCGCTCGCGCGATGGCCGCATGATTGGCTACCTCGTCGCTCAGGCCGACCGGACGTGCGTCACCGAACTGTTGGCCGTCAATGAGGGCGAGCCTGAGCTGGACATGGCCGCTGCTTGGGTGCAGTGCCACGGGGACACCTGCTTCGAGTTGCCGCCTTGGAGCCGCCTCCTGCCTAAGCTGGCCCAACTCTGCGAAGGTGCGAGCGCATCGAGTTCGGGCAATTGGCAGATTTTCGATTGGGCGACGACGCTCGACGCCTTGCTCAAGACGCGCACCGCGCTGGTGCCCCTGATGGACGGCGCGGTCGTCGTGGAGATTGAAGGCTATGGTCGGGTCGCGCTGGAGGTGCGAGAAAACGCCGCTCAGTGCGTCCGCACCGAGGCCGCGCCCGCGCTGCAGATAGATGGATGTGCGGCCATGCGCCTGCTCTGCGGCCCCCTGCCGCCCTCGCTGGTGTTGCCCCTGCCTGCTGCGGCCGCCCCACTCGAACAGTGGTGCCCCCTGCCGCTTTTTTTGGGCCGCCAAGACGCGGTTTAATTAGTGGTGGGGAACTAACCACTAACCACTTCTAAGGCGTCAATACCCGCTCGGCGAATAGCTCGAGAAAGCGCGCTCGCTCCACGGCCATCGCACACGCTACGGGCCGTCCCTGCGGCTTTTGGTCGCTCGCCAAGGCGCGTCGGTCAACTACCAACTGCCCGGCGGTCAGGTCCCCGGCGGTCTCCACGTCCAGCCACAGTCGCTGCGTGCGAAAGAGCTGCGGCCACAGGGCCGCCCCCAAGGCCACTGGATCGTGCAAGTGCATTCCGGCGAATCCGTAGTGCGCGGACTTAAAGGCTATCACCGGCTCACACGCCGCCCGGCAAAACGCAGCGCGTACGCCCGCGTGTGCTTGTAAGGCGGCCTGCTCCAGCCCGACCTGCTCGGTGACGTCCAGCCCCACCAACACCAGCTCGGCCGCGGACGCGAGGACTTGGCGCGCTGCGTGCGGATCGGCGTAGAAATTGAACTCAGCCGTTGGCGCGACATTGCCCGGCACTCGCACGGCCCCGCCCATGATTACCACTTGACGCGCCCGCCGCAGCACGCCCGGTACCCGCGCCTCGGCCTGCGCCAAGTTGGTCAACGGCCCGGTGGCGACGAGAGTCACTTCGCCGGGCCGGGCCTGCAAGATGCTCAGCAGAAATTCCACCCCGTCGCCCGCTGGCGAGGTGCGCGCCTCGGGTAGATAGGCTGCGCCCAGCCCGGTCGCGCCGTGTACGTCGGCGGCGGCGACCGCGCTCCGCACCAAGGGCCGCTCTGCGCCGGCGTACACCGGAACGTCGGCCCGCTCCGCCCACTGCAACAGGCGCAGTGTATTGTCGGTCGTCCGCGGCAGCGGCACATTGCCGGCCACCGTAGAGACGCCCACCAACTCGACTTCGGGCGAGGACAGGGCCAAAAGCAGAGCGAGGGCGTCGTCGACGCCCGTATCGACGTCCATAATCAGGGGAGTGGCCGGCAACGCTGCCCGTCCCGCCTACCCTGCGACTTGGGCACTGATGATCAAGTGCTCGACCCAATCGTCACCGGTGTTGCAAAGCTGGTGCTCGACCTTCGGCGGAATGTGTACTGCGTCGCCCTCGCGCACATCGTACAGCTCTCCGTCGATCTTCATCCGCCCCTCGCCGCTGAGGAAGTAGTACACCTGTTCGGTGGCCTCGTGCTCGTGGTAATCGCCTTCCAGCCCTCCTTGCAGGCGATGCAGCGTTAGGCCGGAAAACCCCAAGAGTACTGCTTCGTTCTCGTCCAGTCCTTCGGCGCTTTGGGCGCGGAAGATCGACCAGATCAGTTTGGATTGATGCCCGACGACGGGCGTGACGTTGCGCCAATTGCGAATGACCAAAATGTCCTCCTCGCGTTTTAATTGCCAATGAAACTCGTCGGTCTCCGCCTACGCGGGGACAGGCTTAACATACCAAACAGCAGGCCGCGGATAAAGCGCACCCTGTTGCCGGTGCGCCGTTTGGTTAGATTGGTCCCCAAGTACCCGTCCCTCCAACCAAAGGAGTAGCTATGACTACCGCCTCCATCGACATAGCCCCTCTGCCGCAAGCCACCTTTGGCAAAAGCGGCGAACGCGTCCCCTTGCTCGGCTTGGGCACGGCCCCCAGCGGCATGGGCTTGGCAGACGCGGACGCCATCGCGCTTTGTGAACGGGCCATTGACCTCGGCGTTACCTACATCGACACGGCCCCCGGCTACGAGCGCGCCCAGCATCAGCTCGCCCAAGTCGTCCCCCATTGCCGGCGCGAGCTGTTCTTGGTCAGCAAGGCCCACACGGCCTACTACCAAGAGGCGCTCGATATCGTCGAAAAGAATTTGGACGCCTTGGGCACCGATCACTTGGACCTGATGTACGTCCACTCGCTGGGCCGCTTAGACGTAGAACAAGTGCTGGCCAAAGACGGTGCTCTCGCCGGCTTGCGCGAAGCGCAGCGGCGCGGTTGGACCCGTTATGTCGGCATCACCGCTCACCACGCGCCTTGGAAATCCGCCAAGGTCCTACGCGAGGTCGAGATCGACGCCTGCATGTTCGCCCTCAATTTTGCCGACTGCCACATTTACAACTTCGAGGAGGTAGTTCTGCCTTTGGCCCGCGCCCAGAACGCCGCCGTCGCTGCGATGAAGGTGTACGGCGGAGCCATCGACATGGAGTACGACAAGCCCCGGCCCTCGGAGATGGCCAACAGCGGCTTTGGCGATCACGAGCGGGCGCTGCGCTACGCCTTGGGATTGCCTGGGGTGAGCTTGGCGGTCATTGGAGTTTATAACGAGGAAGAGCTGGTGCAGAACATCGAATGGGTGCGGCGCTACGCGCCGTTGGATGCTGGCGAACAGCGGGCACTCCTAGCGCAGGGGCGGGATATAGCCCGTCAATGGGGGCCGCACTACGGGCCGGTGGAGTGACCCTGAATACAACACATGAAGGGGGAATTTATGAAAATCACCAAGGTCAAATCCTTTGTCGGATCGAGCGGCCATTTTTTCGTAAAAGTAGAAACCGATGCTGGCATCTACGGCCTCGGTGAAGGGGGCTTGAGACGGCGTGCCCTCGCCTTAGCCGAAGTCGTGCGCTCTTTTGAACCGTTTCTCATTGGTGCAGACCCGTTCCAAATTGAACATCTGTGGCAAGTGATGTTCCGCGGTGGTTTCTTCCCTGGCGGTGTCGTCCAATCCGCCGCAGTGAGTGCCGTCGATATCGCACTCTGGGACATCAAAGGGAAAGCACTACATGTTCCCGTTTACGAACTTTTAGGCGGACGCACGCGAGACAAAGTCGTCTGCTATCCGCACAACGGCGGCGGCGCGATTGATGCCCTCGTTGAGAGTTGTCGCCAAACCCATGCAGCCGGTTGGAAATTTGTCCGCTGGGGCTTGGCTGATGGCGCAGACAAAGGGGCGTTTGAACCCAGACGCGCTATCCAGCATGGGGTTGAGCAAGTGGAGGCCGTGCGCAAGGCATTAGGCGATCACGTCGAGATATTAGTTGACGTGCATACCCGTCTCGACCCGGCGGACAGCCTCGATTTCTGCAACCGGGTTGCCCCCTACAATCCGTTTTTTATTGAAGATCCGCTGCGGAGTGAAAACCCAGCTAGTCTCAGGCGGCTCCGCCAACAGACCTCCGTCCCGCTTGCCGTCGGCGAACAATTTGATAGCAAGTGGACCTTCAGAGAAGCCATTGAGGAGGAGCTGATGGATTACTGCCGCGTTGACGTGTGCATCGCCGGTGGATTGACAGAGGCTCGCAAAATTGCCGGGTGGTGCGAAACGCATTACATCCATCTGGCACCGCACAACCCGCTCGGTCCTGTTTCCACCGCCGCCTGTCTGCATCTGTGTTTGGCATCTTCACTGGTCGGTGTCCAAGAACTTCCGCGTGCGCCGATGTCTTCACTCACCGATGAGTTTCCGGTGCAGGTGCCGTTTGAATCTGGTTACCTCTTGCCTCCCCAAGCCCCTGGTCTCGGCATTGAATTCAACGAGGCCGCACTCGCCAAGGTGTCAACACAGGACTACGGACCACCCACCGGCTATCAGCGCGATGATGGGTCCTATACAAATTGGTAGGGATGTAGGAAGGGGGCCGTAAACGCTTGGTGAATCGCAAGGAACCTCGAGCCGCAATTGTCGGTAGCGATTCCAGCGCAACGCACGCCGCGCCATAGGATCAGCCCACCAAGACCCGCACATCCCCCCGCCGCGCCGTCAGTCCCTCGGCGTCGAAATAGCCCAGAAGTGCCATGGCGCATTTGCGGTTGCTGCCAATCAGGGTGCGGAATTCGGCTACTGCAATCTCGCCATCGCGCTCGAGAAAGTCGCTCAGCAGCGTCCGCGCGCGGGCGAGGGCCTCGCAGTGGATCAGCAAGCCCCCCTCCAGCGCAACCACTACCCTCAATGCTTGCAGTGCTTGGACTAGGTCCGCGACCTGCGGCAGTGGGGCGTCGAGGGTTTGGGCTAGCTCGGCCATCGTAGGCAAATCGGCGAAATTCTCGGTGTTGAGCCGCGCCTCCACAGCCGCCCGCCGCACCTCTTGCTCCGGGGTGAAGCAAATGCGGTGCGACGCGGGGGCATACGCGCTCCAGTACCTCGATCAATTCCTGCGGGACTTACATCACAACAGCTTTATCACCCCACTTTGGCCATCGACTTCGATCAACTGGTCAGTTTTGATTTTTTCGTACAAACATACGCCGCACTCGCTCGTCTCCTGTGTGAAGGGAGACGAGCTATATGTACCGCACGACGACCTATGCAGGGCACTTCCTCGCGCGCTTTGAGAGAGACGTCAAGCTGTATATGGCCTGCGCCGCCCTGATCGGGTTTTCGGCGTTCGGCATCTACAGCGTCCTGTTCAATCTCTATCTGCTGAGGATGGACTATGGCGTCGACTTGGTCGGTCATTTCAACGCCGCAGGCTTGCTGGCCTTTGCCCTTTTCAGCCCGATAGCCGGCAACTGGGCACACCGGGCTGGGTACCGGCGTGCGCTGGTGGGGGGTGTGGCGCTCATGGTCGTGGGGTATCTGCTCATGTCCTTGGCCGGGTTCTTTTTCGGCTCCCTGCGCACGGGGTGGGTCGCCGCGGTACAAGTGGTCATCAACTGCGGCTAATAGTAGCCCCTTTCTGATGTCGGCCACGACAGCCGACAACCGCTCGCTCGTATTCTCCCTGCGCGGGGCAGTCTGGCCGCTTTTCGGCTTTGCCGGCAGCGCACTAGGGGGTCGCTGCCGCAGGTTTTCGCCCGGCTGACCGGTTATGACGGGCTCGTCTCCTACCAGTGCAGTCTGCTCGTGGCCTCGCTCGTCTTGGCAGCGTCGCTGGTTCTGTTCGGCTCGATCACGGGAGACGACGGCCTAGAACAGCCGGCGGCGGCCGCGGAGGGCGAAAGCGGGATCCGGCCGAATGCGCCGTTGCTGATGATCGGCCTGATTAGCCTGCTCGCCGCTCCGGGGGTCGCTGTGGCCCGCACCTTTTTCAACGTGTACTTGGACGCGGAGCTCGGGATCTCGCCGGCCTCCATCGGCTGGCTAATCGGGCTGGCGCAATTGCTCTCCGTCCCCGCAGCCCTAGTCATGCCGTACGCGCTGGCCAAGACAGACCACGTACGGGTCTTGGGACTTGGCAGTGCCCACCACCGATTTCGTCTTGCTGGACCCGGTCGAGGGCGTTCCGGCGGCCAATCAGACGGTCGTGAAAATCCTCTACACTGCGGATCAGCTATACATCGGTCTGTTCATGGCTGATTCTAACGCCGAAAATATCGACGCGCGGGTGGTCCCTCGGGACGGTCGCTTCGCCCCTCGGGACTTGATCGGCATCCTGCTCGACACCCAGCACGACCATCGCAACGCCTACGGATTCTACATCAACCCCTATGGCATCCAGCACGACTTCGAGATGACGGACGACGGCGCGAAAGGGTATCGGGGCAACAACAAAGGTTGGGACGGCGTCTGGCGAGCAGAGGCTGCGGTTTTAGACAGTGGTTGGTCCGCCGAAGTGGCCATCGCCTTCTCCACATTGGCCTTTGCAGCCGGGGACGACATGGTATGGGGGTTCAATTTGGAGCGTCTAGCCATCACGGGGAGGGAGCGCAGCCACTGGGCCGCCATATACCAGGAGGACGGCTCCGTTCTGAGAATCTCGAAAGCCGGTCACTTGGTCGGATTGCGAGGGATAGACCCTGGGCTGCGCCTCGAATTGCTTCCCTATGCCGTGTCCGGCGTTGATAGGGCGCACACCGATTGGCGAGGAGAGACGGCCGGCGCGGGGTTGGACGTGAAATACGGCGTCGCTGCGAATGCGACTTTGGACATAACCGTGAATCCAGACTTCGCGCAAATCGAGGCCGACGAGGAGGAGATAAACCTGTCCCGCTTTCCTCTCTTGCTAAAGGAAAGGCGTCCGTTCTTCGTCGAAAACGCGGATTTTCTCGGCAAACACGGATTGTTCTACAGCCGGCGGATCGCCGATCCAGATTTCGGTGCCAAGTTTATCGGCAAAGCCGAAAAATACACGCTCGGCATTCTGACGGCTCAAGACCGAGGCGACGCCGGTGCAAGGCCGAAATTCGGCGTCCTGAAGCTACAGAGGGAAGTATTCCACAATTCGACCGTGGGGGCGCTAGTAGAAGGCGTCTGGGATCGCGGGATGGCACTGCAACAAATCGCGGGGTTGGACGCTTGGGTGGAACGGGATGACCGCTACACCATCAACGCCTATGCCGCCAGAAGCGCCGACCAAGGCAGCAGCGGGTATATATCCGCTGCCGATATGGGCTATCGGCGCGGGAATTTCGCCGGAGGTGTTTACTATAGGTCGATAGAATCCACTTTTAGTGCCGACAGGCTCGGGTTTATCGAGCGCGACCACGGCGTCGCGTCGCAGTCCGTGGAGCTTTCGGCCGACTGGCGTCCGCGGATGGAGCGCCTCGGCAAGTTGAATCTCGGACAAGCCGTGTCGCTGGAGCGGCGCTCAATCGAAGATGGCTGGAGCTGGGAATGGACGACTGCCGATGTGTGGCTCTACGCTTGGGACGATTCCTTCGTCTCGGTCAAACACAGCGTCTGGCGCTGGCCTTGGCAGGGGACCTGGTACAAGGGACAGACATTCGAAATGGGGTTTGATACGGGCGACGGCAGAAAGTGGAAACTGGACATCGGCGCGGGACTGCGGGACCGCTTCGACTTTGCCGACGCTTATTTCGGCGCGGCGAGAAGCGCCAGCGGCGCGCTCGAATTCAAGCCGAGGGCGGTTGGTCGAGCGTCTGGGAGTACCTGCCGGGCGGTGCGCTCGACGAGCGCAAGACGATCTGGCGGGGACGGGCGACCTACTTTGCCACCAAGCGCCTCTTTCTGCGCGGGTTCGCACAAGACGCTGGCTATCTACATGAGCGCGATATCAACCTGCTCGCCAGCTATGAGATCGCGCCAAAAAGCCGGGTTTATCTAGCTTACAACTTAGGCGACGCTGCCGCGGAGAGGGTGGAGAAGGTCCGCTTCAAGGTGGCGTATCTGCTGTCCTACTGAGCGGTGCGAGGATGGATGCGAAGGCAGCATGGAAGGGGCCCGAGGACCCGACAGTAACGCCATCCCGGCTTTGCACCGCGCCTTCCTTGTAAAACGGTACATTCGACTATGCCTTTCAGCAGCTTGACTGCGCTCGCCTCGCAGCGCTTCAAGGGTGCCTTGGGCCTTAAATTGAGGCGAATAGGATGAGCGATGCTTGCCCATAAAAGGACCTCCTTCTGGATGGCCTATCTCATATTGACGGAAAGAACTGGATCAGTGAGTATACCAAGCGATGGATCCGATTGATACGGTGGCGGGTGAGGGATACCCTCCCTTGAGTGAGGGCCTTTTTTTTCGTACGTATAAGCAGGGTGCAGTTTCTATATTTAGGGTTTATTTGCAATTTTAGGCGATTACAAATAAACCTAAATCGGGGCTGCATCACAACTTAGACTACTGTCGTGTACTTAGACGGGGACAGTTACGAATATTCCTGTTGTTTTTGACAAAAATTCCTAAGTACACGACAGTAAAATGTGTTGATGTTGTCGGTTGCGTTTAGGTTGGTCTCGTGCTTGGTGTATGATCTGTGTGAGTTGGTCTAATCCTTTTCGAAAGAGGCTTATGGCTGGTCGTCCATGTTTTTTTATGGGGATGGGTTTTCTCTGATGCAACCGCCGTCCTACCAACAGCGCCCATAGCAGCGTCCATGCCAGCAGTCCCAGCAGCAGGTGCAAGCGTTGGGGGTGGGTCAAATGGGTGTCTTCGAGGTTAAATCCTCTCGATTTCAAACAGGCAAACGTCGTTTCAATAGCCCAGCGTTGTCCATAGACGGCCAGCACCTGCTTGAGGTCAGTTCGGTTGGTGATGAGTAGGATGCGCTCGCCGCGGATGGGGCGGTGACACACCAAATTCAGGGTCAAGCCGTCATAGAGGGTGGTCTGTGGGTAGAATCGGGTCGTACCTCTCGGCATCCGTTCATTAAAAGTAGCCCCATAACGTCGCCGACCGTCGTCGAGCGTAAGCGACGTATTGCCGCGCAGACGGATGACAAAATCGACCTGCTGCTCCAGCAAAAAGGCGAACCACGCTCGACCGATAAACTCGCGGTCGGCGACTAAACAGCATACGCGGGGATCAAGGTAGGCCAATACCTTCGTCAGGAGACGCTTGCGCTCTGAGGTGTTGGAGTTGCCCGGCTTTTGCAACGACTGATATACCAACGGAATCGAGACCCCCTGATAGACTAAGCCGACACACAACACATTCTGATCGGTGCGCCCCAATCGCCAATGGGTGCGATCCATAACTAAGAGTTGCGGTTGGCCGGGGCGAACGACCTTGGATACAATCAACTGCGTAAACACCGACGGTGAGACAGTGCTACTGAAAAAACGCTGGAGACGGCGATAGTGACTGTCAATCTGGGCCATCCCCGATAGGCTACACGCGAGTTTTTTCATATGGACCGAACGCACTTGAATCAGCGCACACACCAACCGACTGATCAGGTCGATACGGTGGCGCGTGAGGGATACCGACCCTTGCGTGAGGGCTTTTTTAATCGTATGAATAAGCATGGTACAGCTCCTGTGTTTAGGATTTAGATGCAATCTGGCTGATTACAAATAAACCTAAATTGGGGCTGTACCACAACTTAGATTACTGTCGTGTACTTAGCAAAAATTCCTAAGTACACGACAGTAAAATGTGTTGATATTGTCGGTCGCGTTTAGGTTGGTCTCGTGCTTGGTGTATGATTTGTGTGAGTTGGTCTAATCCTTTTCGAAAGAGGCTTATGGCTGGTCGTCCATGTTTTTTTATGGGGATGGGTTTTCTCTGATGCAACCGCCGTCCTACCAACAGCGCCCATAGGAGCGTCCATGCCAGCAGCCCCAGCAGTAGGTGCAAGCGTTGGGGGTGGGTCAAATGGGTGTCTTCGAGGTTAAATCCTCTCGATTTCAAACAAGCAAACGTCGTTTCAATAGCCCAGCGTTGTCCATAGACGGCCAGCACCTGCTTGAGGTCAGTTCGGTTGGTGATGAGTAGGATGCGCTCGCCGCGGATGGGGCGGTGACACACCAAATTCAGGGTCAAGCCGTCATAGAGGGTGGTCTGTGGGTAGGATCGGGTCGTACCTCTCGGCATCCGTTCATTAAAAGTAGCCCCATAGCGCCGCCGACCGTCGTTGAGTATGAGCGATGTATTGCCGCGTAGGCGGATGACAAAATCGACCTGCTGCTCCAGCAAAAAGGCGAACCACGCTCGACCGATAAACTCGCGATCGGCGACTAAACAGCATACGCGGGGATCAAGGTAGGCCAATACCTTCGTCAGGAGACGCTTGCGCTCTGAGGTGTTGGAGGTACCCGGCTTTTGCAACGACTGATATACCAACGGAATCGAGACCCCCTGATAGACTAAGCCGACACACAACACATTCTGATCGGTGCGCCCCAATCGCCAATGGGTGCGATCCATAACTAAGAGTTGTTGTTGGCCGGGGCGAACGACCTTGGATACAATCAACTGCGTAAACACCGACGGCGAAACAGCACTACTGAAAAAACGCTGGAGACGGCGATAGTGGCTGTCAATCTGGGCCCTGCCCGATAGGCTACACGCGAGTTTCTTCATATTGACCGAACGCACTTGAATCAGCCCACACACCAACCGACTGATTAGGTCGATACGATGGCGCGTGAGAGATACCGACCCTTGCGTGAGGGCTTTCTTTAGCGTATGAATAAGCATGGTACAGCTCCTGTATGTAGGATTTAGAGGCAATCTTCAGCGATTACAAATAAACCTAAATCGGGGCTGTACCACAACTTAGA
This sequence comes from uncultured Latescibacterota bacterium, assembly GCA_958295495.1. GTDB lineage: Bacteria > Latescibacterota > UBA2968 > UBA8231 > UBA8231. Next base: position 979,766 of record OY282352.1, on the reverse strand, counting down.
TTACTGTCGTGTACTTAGGTCGGCCCTATATCGGCAAAGTCATAGCCGATGTGGCTATGGAAATGGGTATCCGCTATGTCGCGCATGGATGTACCGGCAAAGGCAACGACCAAGTCAGAATCGAAATGGCTATACGGTCGATCATGCCAGATGCCGAAATCCTAGGACCAGTCCGAGATAATAACTTTAGTAGGGATTATGAGATCGAATATCTTAGGTCCAGAAACATAGATCTTAGTTTTACTAAAGAGAATTCTTATAGCATTGACCAAAATCTCTGGGGAAGGAGTATTTGTGCCGGCATTCTTGAAGATATTTCAGTTACCCCTCCGGAGGAGGTCTATGAGTGGACGCGATCAATCGACGAATGTCCGGAAGATGCCGAGGAGATAGAAATAGAATTTGCATCAGGTGTTCCTGTGCGATTAAACAACAAGACGCTCAGGCCGTTAAGTATTATTGAAAAACTCAATGAAATCGGCGGGACCCATGGAATCGGGCGGATCGACCATATAGAAGACCGCCTTGTCGGCATTAAATCCCGTGAGATATATGAAGCACCCGCCGCCCTAATTCTCATCAGAGCGCATCAGGCACTAGAGGCCCTAACGCTATCAAGGTCGTCCCTTGATTTTAAAAGGTTGGTTGAGGACGAGTACGCTAGGCTGATTTACTTGGGCGATTGGTTTTCTCTCCATCACATGAATCTCTTGGCCTATTTACAGAATAACCAAGTCGTAGTAGATGGGGTAATAAGATTAAAATTACATAAGGGAAATTGTATTGTGATTGGGAGGAGATCCGACTTGGCTCTGTATCAAAAGACATTGGCGACTTATGGGGAAGAGAGTGAATTTGATCAAAGGGCTGCTGCTCAATTTATAAAGTTCCTCGGCATGGAAAGCAGTATTCAATCGAAAATTCAAAAGCTCAATTTCGATAAGAGGCTGTCTGAAAACCCTTGATATAGCCAGTATTTGAATCGGCGTCGAGAGGCAATAAGCAATAGAGATATTGCGGACCGTTTAGAAGGAGAATTAGCTCGGAGTGTAGATGTATCATGATATAACCCGAAACACTCATCCCCCTTGAGTGGGTGTGTGTACTTCATTGTGTACTTCTGTGGTCTGCTGAGTGTTTTCGGTCTACTTAGGGTGAGAAAATAGGTGTTGTTGCATGAAGCCTGTCGAAGGTATCGTTCTCGAATATTGTTTCTTTGTCAGTTGATTTTTTTACCCCATACGACTCGGGTCTGCCCACATGGATCATTCGATTGAGGATCGCACAGCCCAACCGACTTTCGATCTGTTGGTTTGCCAAGTACGTCAAAAGCGATTGGGCCGTCAGCTTGGCATCGGCGGCCTGAGGTCGTACACTGAAGTGCATGCGATGGCTCCTTGGTCTTTGAATGATTGGTCAATAATAAAGGTAGCATGGACAACGAATACGATCCTACAGACGGAGAATTGGTGCGGCGTTTTGCCGAGGGCGATGTGGCCGCCTTTGCCAATTTGGTCACCCGCTACCAAAATGGAGTTTTTTTGTTTTTCTGTCGCATGACGGGCCAGAGAGCCGATGCGGAAGATCTGGCACAAGAAACCTTCGTACGCGTCTATGAGTCCCTCCACAGCCTCGATGATCCGGCGCGTTTCCGCTCGTGGTTCTGGGCCATCGCCAGCAACTTGTGCCGCGACCACCACAAGTATCGCCAGCGCCGGCACCACCTGTCGATCGAGCGCGACATCGATCTCGACCGTCAGCTTATGGCGGCCGGACCGGCGCGGACCGCCGAATTGGCGAGCAGAATCCGCACGGTGCTCGAGGCTCTTGACGACGAACGGCGCATGGTCGTGGTTTTGCGCGAATACCACGGGCTTTCGTACGAGGAGATCGCCGAAACGGTGGGTTGCTCGGTAGGCGCGGTGCGCTGGCGTCTGTACGCGGCCCGCCAGCAACTGCGGGCAAGCCTGTCCGATTTGATCGAGTGAGCGCTATGAAACCAGAGCAACCCCACGCCGGGGATCAACTATCGCAACTGTTGTCGGCATACGACCCTGCCATGCCGGAAGACCTCGCTGCAAAGACGCTGGCACGGCTCTTGCAAAGCGAACCGGACCGGGAGCGCCGCAAGGCTCTGCTGAAAGCCTTTGCCGGACGGGTTGAAGAGTTGCAAAACGGGCTGGGATGCACTATCGCTGCCGTGTGCATTGGCGACTGCTCGGTCGTCGTACCTACCTCAATGCCGGCGCGGGACAGCCGGCCGATCCCATCGACCGCCGAATCGAAAGAAGTCAAGTCCATAGTGCGCGGGGTCGATGAACGCGAAGTGCTGGTCGGCGTGGGCTATACGTTTACCATAGACGCTGTCTAAGGAGGCTGTGGTGACTGACTGCAAAGACGATATAGATAATATCGAAGCGATCCACCGCCTACTGAACCGCTATCAGCAGGCCCACAAGGAAAAGGATTGGGATGTGGTCCGCGCTTGCCACGACGAGACCTATTTCCGCTGGTTCGGGTGTGGATCAACCGACCCCATGGGCTGGGTGCCTCACCTATTCCTAGTGCAGAGCGAGATGCAGGAATGGGGGGAGACGCGCATGCCCGAGGACGCCAATTACGAGCAGGAACAACAAATAGTGCAAACGGATGTTCGCGGGAATATGGCCATATCCGTAGTGCGGGAGTCGGGGTGCTGGCGGTCGGATACCGGTCAGATATACGCTCGATGGGACGATCATCAAAACGTGTGGTTCACCGGCCGTATCAAGGGCGAGTGGAAAATTGTGGCCGCCTTCTTTCCCGATATAACACCCTCCTATGCAGGCCCGCCGAAAGCGAGTTAATAGCTCATTCCGCCTTGCGTCGCCTGTTCGGACGACGGAAAGCGAGGCGGCAGGTCAATTAAGCACGGCCTGAACGACGGGCTACCTGAGCATGTCCCAATGGCATTGTAATCGTCTCTTTAGGATCACCCCACCAAAACCCGCACATCCCCCCGCCGCGCCGTCAGTCCCTCGGCGTCGAAATAGCCCAGAAGCGCCATGGCGCTTTTGCGGTTGCTGCCAATCAGCGTGCGGAATTCGGCTACTGTAATCTCGCCATCGCGCTCGAGAAAGTCGCTCAGCAGCGTCCGCGCGCGGGCGAGGGCCTCGCAGTGGATCAGCAAGCCCCCCTCCAGCGCAACCACCACCCGCAATGCTTGCAGTGCTTGGACTAGGGCCGCGACCTGCGGTAGCGGGGCGTCGAGGGCTTGGGCTAGCTCGGCCATCGTAGGCAAGTCGGCAAAATTCCCGGTATTGAGCCGTGCCTCCACCGCCGCCTTCAGCATCTCTTGCTCTGGGGTGAAGCATATCCGGTGCGACGCAGCCCGCACCACGGCCCCGTCCAGCGCAACCCGCCCCGCCGCCTCCAAGTAGCGCAACACGCAGTCGAACAATTCGGGCTGGATGTAGCGCGCGCTCAAATTGCGCAGCTCTTCGCGCGGCAATCCCAACTTGAGCGGTTGGGCGCGGTGAAAGCTGGCGAGCGCGGCCTCAATCTGCGCCCCCCAGTGCTCGCACACGTCCAAATGCAAAACGTGCGGTTGCCCTTCCGACACCACGCGCACAGCGCGGCCAGCCGCTACGAGCGCGTCCGTCCAGCGCACCAACCGCTCCACGCCGACGCCCATCTCGCCGGCCAACACTTGCTGGCTCTTGAGCCGGTCGTCCGCGTAGCCGAGCCAGCACTCCACGACTTCGGGCAGGTCGGCACTGGCCAATGCCTGCAAATGCGCGAGCAATGCTGGCTCGAAGCGCCGGTGCTTGCCCGGGTGCGGATTGAGTACGCGGCCGCCGCCAATGGTCAGCGCTGGCGAGTACCGGCGCAGCACAAAACGGTCGCCCCACGCCGCAATTACGGGAGCCTCCAAGCGAAGCTGGGCGAAACTCTCCTGCCCGGGCGTCAAGGGCTTGCCACCGGGGAGCACGACCCGCGCCATAATCTCCCGCGTGCCCAAGTGCAGGCGCACGCGGGTGCGCGACGCCATGGTCATGGGGCTTGAGGCGAGGAGCTGCACCTCGGCATCTAGCATCTGGGTGGGGCGGAAAAATCCGGGCGCGACCAGCGAGTAGCCGCGCGCGATTTGGTCCTGCTCCACGCCAGCCAAATTGATCGCGGCGCGGTCGCCGGCTCGCACCTCTTGTACCGTTGCGCCGTGCTGTTGCAAGCGACGCACGCGCGCCAACCGACCTTCGGGCGCGATCTCGACGCGGTCGCCCTCGGCCAAGGCCCCGGCCTGCACCGTGCCCGTACAGACGAGGCCAAAGCCCTTGACCCCAAAGGCCCGATCTACGGGCAGGCGGAACGGCGCGTCAGTGTGCCTAGCCGCAGTGTCTTCGACCATGGCCAACAGCCGCTGCCGCAGCGGGTCAATGCCCGCGCCGCTGAGCGCGGAGACGCGAAAGATCTCGGCCTGCGCCAAAAAAGTCCCGCGCACAAAGTCCCGCACCTCCTCCACCACCAAGTCCAACCACTCCTCTTCCACTAAGTCGGCCTTGTTGATCACCACCACCCCGCGCTCAACCCCCAAAAGCCGCAGCACGTCGAGATGCTCCCGCGACTGGGGCATCACCCCGTCGTCCGCGGCCACCACCAGCATGGCCACGTCAATGGTGCTGACGCCGGCCACCATGGTCTTGACGAAGCGCTCGTGCCCGGGCACGTCGATGATCGTGGCCTGATTCCCCAAAAAGGCAAAGCCGAGTTCAATGGTAATCCCCCGCGCCCGCTCTTCCGGGGCTTGGTCGGTATCCATGCCGGTCAGGGCCTTGACCAACAGGGTTTTGCCGTGGTCGATGTGCCCGGCCGTGCCAATAACAGTGTGCGCCATCTGCTCAATGTCCTATGTTGACGTGCTCTTCTTGGCCTATATTATGTCCAATTCCGCGCACATAACAAGGAACTTCTCTATGCACCTCAAGCACCTGCGTCCCGACCAACTCACCGATGCAGTGGCCCAAGGGCACCCCCTGCTGGTGCCGGCCGGCTGCATCGAAACCCACGGCCCGCACATGGCCATCGGCCACGACACCCTCATCGTCGAGGAGATCTGCGACCGCGTGGCCGCGCGCACCGCTTGCGTCATTGCCCCTTCGTTTGACTACGGCCCCACCGGCTATGCCCTCGGCGGCCCAGCCGACGGGACCATCGACCCGGACTACGACGCCTTTGGCCGCTTGGTCAAGAGCATCTTGCGCAACTTTATCGAAATGGGCTTCCGCAAGACCTACGTCATCATCATGCACCAAGGCATGGGCGGCCCCCTTGCCTTGGCCTTCAGCAAGGCCGCGGCCGAGCTGGCGTTTGAGCAGGTGATCGCCGCGGGGCACCCACGCGGCTGGTGGGGCGACCACGACGCGCTGGGCCGGGCCGGTACTTGGGGCGGGCGCATCGAAGTGCAGCCCATGATCCTCCCGGAATCAAGTCCTCCGGCCGGGGGCGACCACGCCGGGTACAACGAGACCTCCTTCCTGCTCGCGGCGCGCCCCGAGCTCGTGGAGCAAGACCGCCTCGGCGACGATCCGCCTTGGTACTGCCGGCAAGACGAAGCGCAAAACAGCTACACGGCCAACGCCGAGCACGGCCAGGCCATGATTGCGGCCGTCGTCGATGCGTGGGTCGCCAAAATTGACGAGGAGCGTTAGATGGCCCAAGTACTGACCGTGCATCCCGACCGCCTCAAAGGCCGCCACATCCAGCGCGCCGCCGAGGTGCTCCGCCAAGGCGGCGTCATCGTCTATCCCACCGATACGATCTATGGCCTCGGCTGCGACATCACCAACAAGCAGGCGATTGAGCGCGTGCAGCGCATCAAGGGCCGCGACCGCAAAAAGCCCATGTCCTTTGTGTGCGCCGACCTGACCCACATCAGCGACTACGCCCGCGTCTCCAACTACGCCCACCGCATCCTCAAGCAGTGCCTGCCGGGCGCGTACACCTTCGTGTTGCCAGCCACCCGCCAGACGCCGCGCATTCTCCAAACCAAACAGAAGACGGTCGGCCTGCGAATTCCCGATCACCCAGTGCCGCTGGCCTTGGTCCGCGCCCTCGGCCAACCCATTCTGAGCACCAGCGCCAACTACGCCGATCAAGAGGTGCTGACCGAGCTGTGGGCCTTGGAGGAAGAGTTGGGGTCGCAAGTGGATTTGATCTTGGAGTGCGGGCCGCTGCCCGTGGAGGCTTCGAGCGTGGTGTCGCTGGTGGGGGATCAAGCCGAGGTGCTCCGCGAGGGCAAAGGGGATTTGCGCTTGTTTGTCGAGGAAAATTAGCGGATGCCGCACCGGCTCTGTGGTGCGGCCTTGTGCTGCCTGCTCGCATTCGGCGCAGCCAAGGCCCAATCGCTCCCCTATGCCGAGCGCGGGGAATTCGCGCTCGCCGCTTTTGGTGCGCTCGACATCGGCCTCTACGGCTACGCCAATCCCGCGTTGCTCAGCTATGTCGAGGGCTTGGAGCAGGGAGTCGCTTGGTCGGACAGCAGCTCCGTCCATTCGTGGGGACTTTTTGCGGCCATGCCCGGTTTGGGGTTTGGGATGGTAAACGGCCGGCGCGACCGCGAGTACCGGGCTGGACTCAGCACCGGCGACCGCGCCTTCAGCCTCGGGGTGGGCATGGGGTGGGGAAGCGTGCGGCACGTCGTCCTCGGGGGGATTTGGCGGCCCGGGCCGCGCCTCTCAGTGGGAGGCACGTTGACCTCGACCTTGGCAGGCGCGGGCCGCGGGGGGGTCGTCGATCTTTCCTTGCGTCCTTGGGGAGACGAGCGACTAACCTTGTATGCGGATTACGCGCGCGCCGGCGGGGCGGATTTTTGGAGCACCGGCGCCATAGTCGGGCTGGGACCGGGACTGGCGCTGACCGGGCGCTTCTTTTCAGACCGCACCCTGAGCGTTGGCTTGCGCGTCGGGCTGGGCGCAGCCGATTTCCAAGCGCAGACGCGGGGGCGCACCTTCCAGACGTATGCGGCGCGTATCGGAGCGCAACGGGGGAACCTGTTCCGGCCGCGGGCGCGCTACCTGTCGCTGGAGTTGTCCGGGCCGGTTCGCCACCGCCGCTTTGCGTTCTTCGACGACTCGCAGAGCCTACTCGACCTCATCGCCTTGTTGGAACGGGCGCGCCGCGACCCGTCGATCAAGGGCCTTGCCATCAATGCTTCGGGCCTGCGGATTAGCCCGGCGCTCGGCTGGGAACTGCGGGAAAAGCTGCGTCAGATCCGCGCCGGGGGGCAGCGGGTCGTGGTGTACATCGACCGAGTTGACATCTCCGGCTATCACTGGGCCTCGGTGGCCGATCACTTGGTGCTGGACCCGGCCGGCGCGATCGGCTTGCAGGGTTATGTGGCGGGGCACACGTACTTCAAGGACGCGCTGGACAAGATCGGAATCGGCTTTGACGAGTGGCGGCTTTTCCCGTACAAGTCCGCGACCGAAGCGTACGTTCGCCGCGACATGTCCGCGGGCGAGCGCGAGCAGCTAACGGCCCTGCTCGACGACTGGTACGCTCTCGCCCGCCGCGACATTAGCGCCGCTCGCTCGCTTGCGCCCGAGCAATTCGACCGCCTCGTGGAAGAGACCGCGTTTTTCCTGCCGCAGGAGGCCCTCAACGCCGGCTTAGTGGATCGCCTCGGACGCTGGAGCGAAATCGACCATATAGTCGAGGGCCTCAATGTCGTTGCGGCCGATTCGTACGCGCGGCCAGCCAACCGGCGCTGGGGGCAGCGCAAGCGCATTGCCATCGTCTATGCGCTCGGCATCTGCGCCATGGACACCGGCATTGGCGCCCGCCGGCTCGTCGGCGAGATTGCCACGGCCTGCGCGGCCGCGGACGCCGTGGTGTTGCGCGTCGATTCTCCGGGCGGCGACATCCTGCCCTCGGCCCTCGTGGCCGACGCCGTGCTGCAATGCCGCGAGCACAAGCCGGTTGTCGTCTCGCAGGGCTACCTCGCGGCTTCGGGCGGCTACATGCTCTCGCTACCCGGCGATGCGATCGTCACTGCGCCCAACACCATCACCGGCTCGATTGGGGTCATTGCCGGCTGGGCTTATAACACAGGACTAAAGGAAAGACTCGGCTTGAGCACGAGCCGCGTGCAGGTGGGTCGCCACGCGGATTTGCCGTTTGGCATGACCCTGCCTCTGCTCGGCCTGCGCTTGCCAGACCGCACCTTCACTGAAGACGAAAGTGCGCGCATGGAGCACACCATCCGCTCGCTGTACGCGGATTTTGTCGCCAAGGTGGCCAGCCGCCGCCACATCGCGCCGGACTCGGTCGAAGTCATGGCCCAAGGCCGCGTCTGGAGCGGCCAGCGCGCCGTACAACTCGGCCTCGCCGACCGGATCGGCGGTCTCGAAGTGGCCATCGCGCTCGCCAAGGAAAAAATCGGGCTGCCGGCGGACGCGCCCGTCGAGCTGATGGAGCGACCCCGGCCCAAGCTGTTTTCGTCCGCGCTTTTGCGGCCGCGGCTGTTGGGCCTCGCCGCGCAGCCCACTCCCGAACTCGACTACCTGCAATTTCGCCTCCAGCACAATGGCTTGCCCTTGTTGCTGGTTCCCGCCAACCATGTACCTAGCCCTGTGGGGCTGTATGGAGAAAGCACCTATGAGTAAGGAAGCCCGCGCACTGTACGCGGATATGGGGGCGACGCCGGTGATCAACGCCCTTGGCCCGCGCACTCTCTTAGGGGGATCGTCCCCTCACCCAGACATCATCGCCGCCATGGAACTGGCCGGTCGCTACTACGTTGACATGGACGCCTTCTTGGCGAGCACCGGGCGGATTGTCGCCGACCTGCTCGGGGCCGAGGCCGCCCTGATTACCCCTGGCTGCGCGGCCGCGTTGGTCCTCGGCACGGCCGCCTGCTTAACCGGGGCAGACCCGGAGAAAATGGCCCGCCTACCCGATTCGACCGGCCTGCCCAACCAAGTGGTCATCCAAAAGGCCCAGCGCTACAAGTACGACCGCATGGTGCGCCTGCCCGGGGTCACCCTCGTGGAGGCGGGCACCGAGCAAGGCACCACGGCCGACGAACTCGCCGCGGCCATCGGCCCCCAAACCGCTGCCGTGCTCTACCCGGCCATCGACAACCCAGCCGCCATCGTCCCGCTGGCCGCGGCCATTGACATCGCCCACGCCCACGATGTCCCGATCTTTGTGGACGCGGCCTTCCGCGTCTATCCCCTAGATGGCTTGACCCGCTATATCGCGGCCGGGGCCGACTTAGTCGGCTATGGTGCCAAGTACGTGGGCGCGCCCAATTCTTCGGGCATTCTCTGCGGCCGCGCCGACTTAATCGAAGCGGCCCACTTGCACAGCTTCGCCTGCTTTGAAACCCGCGACCTAGAGGGAGTTGGCCGCCCGCTCAAAATCGACCGCCAAGAGGTCGTCGGCGTGGTTGTGGCTCTGCGCCGCTGGCTGGCCATGGACCACGATGCCCGCAATCGAGGCGACGCCCGCCGCGCCAAGGCCGTGCGTCAGCACCTAGGCGCACTACCCCACGTGCAGAGCGCAGTCGATGGTGCGTCCCTGACCTTGATCTTGGACGAACAAGCCCTCGGCCGCACGGCTGCCGACGTAGAAGAAGCCCTGCGCAACGGCAATCCCTCGGTCTGGCTCTCAGCGGCCCCGGGCCAGCTTCACTTGTCCATGCCTACAGTGGCCGATGGCGACGAGGAGCTTTTGGCCGCGCAACTAAAAAAGGCGTTAAGTGGTTAGTGGTCTGGGATGAGCACGGCACAACAGCAGGCCGAGGCCCTAGCGGCCGGGCTGTATGCCCATCAGGTCGAGGGCATCGCCTTCTTGTTGGGTCGCCAGCGGGCCATCCTCGCCGACGACATGGGGCTGGGCAAGACGCGGCAGTCCGTGCTGGCCATGCGCCAAGCCCGACCCGAGGGGCCGTATCTGGTCGTCTGCCCGGCCGCGGTCAAGACGAACTGGGCGCGCGCGATTGGGCTGGTGCTGCCCTCAGCAGAGGTCGCCATCATCGGCCCCGCACCCGCACCTGAACCCGGCTATACCGGCTGGGTCGTCATCAACTACGATATCCTCGCCAAACACCCGCTGTCGGCACACGCTTGGAGTGGCCTAATTTTCGACGAGGCCCACTATCTCAAAAACTACCGCAGCCAGCGGCACCGCCTGTCGCTGGACTTGGTCGAGGCCGTTGGCGACGAGGCCGTGGTACACCTTTTGACCGGTACGCCGTTGACGAGTCGGCCGCGCGATCTCTTTCCCTTGTTGCAGTTGGCTCGCCACGCGCTTGGGCGTTCGTTCGTCTCGTTCGCCAAGCGCTATTGCGACGGCTACAAAGGCGACTATGGCTGGGTCGCCGATGGGGCCTCCAACATCGCAGATCTGACCGTGCAGTTGCACGGCATCATGCTGCGTCGCACCAAGGCCGAGGTGCTCGACCTGCCGCCCAAGATCCGCAGTTGGCTCGACGTGGAGGTCGCCAGCCGGGTGGCGCACGAGATGAGCGAGGCGGTGATGGAGCTGTTGCACACCATCTCGCGCCGGGGCCAAGCCGAGCTTGCTGGCGAGACCGAGGCCGAGCGCCGCTCGCGCCAGGGCTGGATCATGGGCCAATTGACCACTGCGCGCAACCGCTTGGCCATCGCCAAGGTCCGCAGCACAATTCCCTTCGTCGAAAACGCGCTCGAACAGGGCGAGAAGGTGCTGGTCTTCTCGTGTTTTCTGGCACCGGTCAACACGCTGCGCAAACACTTTGGCCAGAAGGTGGTAGCCATCACCGGCGAGGTGCCAGCGAGCGAGCGGCAACAACTGGCCGACCGCTTTCAGGAGGACGACTCAGTGCAGGTGCTGGCCGCGCAGATTACGGCCGGGGGCGTCGGGCTCAACCTCACGGCGGCGCGGCAGGTGGTCTTCAACGATCTCGACTGGGTGCCGATTAATCACTGGCAGGCCGAGGACCGGTCCTACCGCATCGGGCAACAGCAAGCCGTCAACGTCACCTATATGGTCGGCAGCGGCACAATCGACGAATTCGTCAAGACGGTCCTCGAGACCAAGTCGGTGCTGATTGACCAACTCGTCGAAGGCAGCGCCTTGCCCGAACATTTCCAGCGCGACGTGATGGACGAGTTGCGGCGGGTGATGGAGGTGCTACCCGCGCCGACGGGCGGCGCGATGGACGAGCGGCAAGTGGTGGAATTGTTGCGCGAGGCCGGGGCGGCTTTTGTCGCCGAGCAGCCCGCCGTCAATTCGCCAGCCAAGTCGCGCTTGCCGTCGGCCGAGGCGGTGCGGGTGTTGGCGCGGGTGTTGGCAGGGCCAAAGCGGGCACTGTACCGGGCGGACAGTTCGTCGAAGCCGGGGGCGTTCTACGAATTGGAGGTGGAGGGGAGCGACATAAGTTGCAGTTGTAAGGGATTTGCTTATCGGGGGATTTGCCAACATGCGCGGGCATTGAAGGAGGCGTTGGTCAAGGGGGAGGGCTTGCCGGAGGGGTTTGTCGAGGTTTGACAGGTTGTGGACGAGTTGTTCAGAACCGATGAGTAGCTTTCTGCATAGGCGTTTTTAGGGACGCTGGACTTGGGTATATTGGGAGATGGCCCGTTGGCCGCTTGCTTCCATTACTTCAAGCGCATACAAGTGCCGCCGATCATCGTCTTGTGCAAACGCGCCTTTGGCTTTGGCCTGCGCGAGACCATAGGGCTCGAGTACGCGCTACGCCGATATGAGGAAATGTGCCGGCTCTTGGGCTTGCGAAAGGGAGCAGGCCGTTCCGATGTGGACGCCTTGAGATGCCCTAGCCGCTATCCATCAGACACTGCGCGACATAACGCTTGCCAACGAAACATTGCAGTGGACTCGATAACCCATTCCCCCACCCGTCCATTTCCACAAAGGAGCCTGCTCATGGCCTTTGAAATTTTCGACTTTCGCAAAGAAGAACACATCAAAAACCTGCTCGTCACCCCCCATATCCGCTCCCGCTTCCTCCGCATGCAGCCGGGCGCGGTGGCCGACCTGCACAGCCACGATCTCGGCCACGAGATTTTCCTCATCCTGCAAGGCCGCTGCGTCTTCCACATCGCCGGCAGCGAACAGGAGTTGTGCGCCGGCCAGCTCTGCGTTGCCCTCGCCGATGAGATCCATCAGGTGCGGGCCATCGGCGACGAGCCCATGGTCATGTACCTGTCGGTAACGCCCCACATCCAGCCGACGCACACCGGCCGCGACCCCGACGGCACCCGCCACCCGACCCGCTTCCAGCCCTCCAGCTCGTACGACGTAGAGACGGACACCGACGCGCCCATCGACGAACTCATCGACAAATTCACGGCCGCCGCGGCCGACTTGGCCCGTGCCGCCAGCGACCAAGCGGCCGCCCAAGAAAAAAGGAGCGGCCAACTCAAGGCGGCCCTCGCTGCCGGCGACCAAGCCCGTGCCACCGAGCTGCGCGAGGCCATCTGGAAAGACGTGTATCAGAGCTTCAAGCGGACCTACGCACTGGCCGATGTGTGGAACGACCTGACGCCCCGCGTCGGAAAGGTCGGTTGACATGGCCCCTGTCCGCATCGGCGTCGTCGGCTGCGGTGCCGTCGCCCAAGTCCAGCACCTGCCCAACCTCACCGCGCTCAAGGACCAGTTTTCCGTAGAAATGGTCTGCGACCTGTCGCCGCGCTTGGCCCAGACGGTGGCGCAAGAGTTTTACGTGCCGCGCCACACCAACGACTGGCGCGCGCTGCTCGCCGCGGATCTCGACGCGGTGCTCTTGTGCCACACCGACCCCAAGACCGAGATCGCCGTCGCGGCCTTTGAGGCCGGCAAGCACGTCTTCATTGAAAAGCCGATCTGCTTCTCGCTGCAAGAGGCCGACCGGATCATCGCCGCCCGGCAGGCGGCTGGCACGGTTGGCTTGGCTGGTTATATGAAGGTGTACGATCCGGCCTTTGAGGCGGCTGCTCGCGCAACCGCCGACATGGCCGCGATCCGCTTCGTCCAGATCCATCACCTGCACACCAACAACGCGCATCACCTCGCGCACTTCCGCCTGCACCGCGCTGACGATCTGCCCGCTGATGCCATTGAGCAGACGAGCGCGGCGCGCGCCGCGGCCGTGCGCGAGGCCATCGACGAGGTCCCCGCCGACGTGCAGGCTGCCTTTGGGCACCTTGCCGGCAGCATGATCCACGACCTCTACGGCCTGCGCGCCATCATGGGCGTACCCGAAAGGGTCGCCAGCACCGAAATCTGGTATGACGGCTGGGGCGTCAGCACCATGCTCGCATACCCCAACGGTGCTCGGTGTGCGGCCACTTGGGTTGAGCTGAAGGATGTGCGCGACTTCAAGGAGACCCTCGAAGTTTGCGGTGACGACCGCCGCGTGTTGCTATCCTACCCGACCGGCTTTTCGCGGGGGATCCTCTCCACCTTGGAGATTCAGACCCTCGACGAGGCCGGCGAGGCCATCGTCCAGCGCCCGGCCATCGCTTGGGAAGGCCCCTTCGTCCGCGAGCTAAAGCACTTCCACGCCTGCATCGCCGAGGGCGCACAGCCACGAACCCCCCTAGAGGAAGCCCGCTACGACATCGCCCTGATCATCGATATCGTCAAAGCCTATATACAGAGTGGTTAGTGCCCTTCCGCTCCCCACCTTAAGGGGCGGGCGGAGCAAACGGCTAGCGAGGAGGAGACATGGCCCACAAGCGCAAGGCACCGCCCATCATCTTTACCGATGACGGCTGGATTTTCACGGCCGAGGAAAACGTCTCAATCGCCGATCTCAAGGAAAAAGTCGTCAACGGCTATGCCGGCACCGGCGGCGCGTTTTGGTGGAGCACCGGCGATCACGAGGTCTATCAGTACGAGACGGAAATTGGCGAAAAATTCGGGGCCGAAAGCAGCGGCCTCGACGCGACAGCCTCCTCCTTCGTCCACTCGGCCACGCCCGGCGTCGAAGAACGGCTCGCCGCCAACCTACAGCACCTGATCGCCGAATGCGGCGGGCCGTTGACCGCGCTTGCGGGGCTGTGTCAGGAGGCGGCGATCCCCTTTTTCCCGCGCATCCGCATGAACAGCCACTACGCGATTGACCCTACCCATCCCGGCTACGGTCGCTTCCGCCGCCAGCAACCCCACCTGCTCATTGGCCGCCCCGGGGAGGAGTTCCCCGAAAAGTCGGTTGAGTGGGGCATCCGCACTGGCCTCGACTATGCCCACGCCGAGGTGCGCGAACATGTGCGGCGCATCGCCTGCGAGGTCTTTGAGCGCTTTGACGTGGATGGCATCGAGCTCGACTTCATGCGCCATCCGGCCTTCTTCCGCATGGCCGAAGCCCTAGCCAACAGCTACCTGATGACCGATCTGGTGCAAAAGATCAAGGCGCGGCTCGACGAGGTCAGTGCCCAAAGGGGCAAACCGCTGCAACTGGCCGTCCGCGTCCCTCCGACCTTGGCCGATGCCCGGCGCCTTGGCCTCGATGTTGACGAATGGATCGAGACCGGCCTCATCGACATCGTCGTCGTCGGTGGCGGCTTTATCTCGTTTGAGACTCCGGTCGATGAATTTGTTCGCGCTGCGGCCTCTACCCCCTGCCTCGTCTATGGCTGCATAGAGGCTACCCGCCACAGCGACCGGCGCTTCCTGCGCGCCTTGGCCTTGCGCTGGCTCACCGACGGGGCCGACGGCATTTATCTGTACAACTTCTACACCATGTCGCCCGAGTGGAATCGCCAGACAGCCGCTGAGTTTTCCGACCTCGAAATCCTGAAAAAACTCGACAAGTGCTATGAAATCAGCGGTACCATGTCCTTCAGCCCCACTGAGGGCCACAGTGCCGCCTTCCGCTTGGCCCATCCCTCGACGCCGCTTCCGGTGCCCTTGCCCGCTGAAAGCCCGAGCTTGGGGCCGACGCTTTGCATCCGCGTTGCCGATGATGTGGCCGACGCCACCGGCGGCTTGGCCTTGCGTTTGGATCGCTTGCCCTTGGAGGATCGCCTCGAAGTTGTCCTCAACGGCCACACTTTCCCTTGGGATCAAGCCCAAGTCTGCGGCGAGGGCTGGCCGCGCCAGCAGGTGGTGCCGCTGTTTTGGGCCAGCTATCCCACCCGTCCGGTCGAGCGACAAATGGAAGGGGTCAGCGTGGAATTTGCAGTGGATGGTTCTCTTTTGCGGCAGGGTACCAACGAGATCGCCGTGCGGCTAGTGGCGGGTCAAAAAGGTCGCCGCGAGCAGGTGATACTGAGCGGCGTCGAATTGGCTATTTCTCACTGACTAACTGCGACGGCTAGTCAGGCAACTTCTAACATTTTGTTGGCATAGTCCTTACCGGATGTCGGTGAAGGTAACGGCCTGCCGTCTCGTCTGTATAGTTCAATTGTCTCTTCAACGATGTGGCACAGTTTGAGAACACCTCTTGTTCGTTATCACCGTGACATCCACTATAAAAGAGCCCCGGACAACTGCCGACATAGCACTGATCTTCATCAGACCATTCCACTATTTTGACGTAACGGGAGCTCATTTTCATTTTTTCGACTCCTCGATAGCGGCTTTGATAGCAAACTCAAGTGCTGCTTCATCATACTTTTCTTTGTATTTAGGCTACGACCGCATTTTTGCGATCAATTCTTTGTGCTTCATTATCTTTTTCTTCAACCGCCAGCGTTTCACTCAAACAGTTTCCGTAGCCAATTAGCGAATGCTGTGCTGAGTGTTCCATCTACGTGCAAATCTTGTGCGCCAATGGCGGCACCCATTTGTCTAGGGTCTTCTCGCGTCGCCAGCCAAGCGTGGACCTTAGCTCGCAGTATCTTCTTCTCGGTAAACTTTCGGTCGGCCTTTGGAATGCTATCAATGTAGTCCTCGGACCGTGGCCATACTGGATCATCGTCGAGGATCATCTCTGAGACGAAATTTTCGAGTTCGCCAGGCGACTCATTGTTGGGCATCAACCAGATGCCGACGCGAGGGACGCGAGTGGTGCCTTCTATTAGAGTACCGGTTGGTTCAGGGGTACGAGGCACTTCGACTTTCGCATCGCCAAGCCTATCGGCCACAGCACTCCAGCGGGCGTCCAAATCGTCGTTTGCGTCCACGAGGATGCCGACGGCTTTGCGCCCGGAAACTATGACTTCCTGTTTAATGGAGCCAAGAAGCTTATCAATGCCCTTCTTATTCTTTATGTGGAATGACGATATTGGCTGGCTGCGGCAGCAAATATGTCGAACAACATGCTCGTCGTCTGCCCCTTCAACGAGAAGAACGCGGTCATTATTATCCATATGCCTACTTCACCTCAATACGTTTTTGAGAAACTACCTCACTTCAATGTCTTGTTTGGCGGCGATTTTGAGATCGCGCTCTGAATACTCGACCGCCCACATCTCCCCATCTTTCCGCTCAAGACGCACGAGCACCCCTTCGACTTCCTCGCACTCGACTGCTGCTTGTGCGAAGCCGCGCACACAGTCAAAGCTGTGCGTCGTTGCAATGACCTGCACGTTGTTCGTGTGGGCGGTCTTAAAGACCATGCGCCAGAAGTCGGGCTGGACGGAATGGTGAATGCCGTTTTCGGCTTCGTCGATGAGCAGGAAACCGTCTCGGCTATTGGCTAGTGCCAAGGCAGTGCCGGCTAGGTGCAGTGTTCCGTCGCCTAAACTTTGCAAAGGGACTGGACGATCTTGTCCCCGGATCTTTGCTACCACCCGCTGAATATATTCGACATCAGGTTTCTCAGATGATACGTCTGATACGTCGGTGCGGATCACCGCCACGCGCTCTAAGTCGCTGCCGAGTATCAATCTCAGTGCCTGCGTCGCTCGGTCCTCGTCATCCGTCAGCGCAATGGCATTCCAGAACCGTACGATTTCTTTTTCGCTCAACAGGCCCGGCCCCAAGGGTTGACACCCTATTGGGGAGCTAGCTCTGACAAAGAAATTATATGAGTATAGATATGCACTACTGCTATAACGCTCTACGGTTCTGGCCACATCCGATCCTTGGATGGGGAGAACCCATGGAAGGAGTTGTTCAGTGTCTTGAAATACGACTTTGAATGCCTGAGTATAGCCTCTCGAAATAAACGAAGGTAGGATTTGTCCGATTTCAGAAGCCTGCTCATCGTCCAGAAGAGTCTCCTCAATCCTGAGTTGTTCCGTATCGCTTTTGGGACCGATTGAGATGCGGGGACATCTCGACACATCCCGACCATGGAATAGGGCCACAAAATCGGGTACAAATTTTCTGTGGAGATGGTGATCTTTACGGGGATTTTCAGTGGTAGCGATAGCGTACTCTTGGCGACTCTCTAGTAGTTCGGACAGAACTGCCGTGTGCCCACGCTCCGCATAGACTCGGATGGCGTCTAAAACGGTCGTCTTGCCGACGCTGTTCTTGCCCGCCAGCAGCGTCACGCGGCCCAGCCGCTCAATGGAAAGCTCCTTGATCCCCCGAAACCCCGTTATCGACAGGTCTGGAAGATGTAGGCGGTCGTCGCGTCGTTCTTGGGACATGGCGTTAGTACCTTCTTTCAAGGGCGAGAGTTTTGAACTGATGGAATGTACCGCTGAATCTTGGAATAAGTCAATGAGTCATTTACGTTCCAACACTTGAGTTTCGTGGTGAGATGTGTCCTTCGAGTTACCTCCGCCTCGAACAGCCTGACCATCATCCCGCTTCACAACGTGTTAGTTTTTTCTTGGCATCGCTAAATGTGCGGGCGACTTCTTCCCAAAGCGGTAGTTGGCGCGGTCCTTTTCGGTGGCTAGGCGAACCTGCGATGGCAGGACCGTAGCAATAGCGACCGTGTAGCCGTCTGGCTTCAAGAACTCCACTTCGAAGGCTTGCCCGTCCCCCTGTATATACACAATCGTGCCGACATCGCCGGCTTTCAGCCCTTCTCCTAAGCTGCCGTTCAGCGGGCTACCGGGCGGGACCTCCCAAATGTCCTCAAGCGGAATTGCGGATGTAAGCACAATAGCGTCTAATTCCTTGAACATATTTGCCTCCTAATCAGCCGGATACGCCGTAATGAACCTAGGATAGCCCTTTCCCTTGTCAATCTGCCAGACAGTCCTCACGTATGGACTACGTCCATCGGGGGTCTTAAGTGATCCATCTACAATGTACTTTATGCCATAGTCAGTTTCAATAGTATCAACAACTTCATGGCTCGCTCCATGAACTCGCAATGCGTCCGCGAGGATCTGCCACTGATCTATGCGAAATCCGAATCCAAGGAAAAATTTAGCTTTACTTTGACCATCGGAACTACTCGTTGAAAGTAGATAGTTCTTGATTTTCTCTTTTTTAATTCGGGCATGTTGTACGTTGGGCAAATTCAATTACAATCCTCTGTATATAGCAGTCCTAAATGACTTGAAAGCATGGAATGTTCATCGGCACGGTCTTTTCTGCCTATAAGAAGTCATTCCCGCGAAAGCGGGAATCCAGTCTTGAAGGATGTAGGATTGCTATATAGCATATATGTTCCTACAAAAGCTGTTCACAACATTTTTGACATGATTTCCGTATAGGCTCTAAGGCCGTTTTGAAACCAACTCTAGAAAGAAAGGCCGACCCCCAGTTGGGATCGGCCAATCTTTACGGGACTTGCTAGTTTGAAGATCAGTGTTTCTTATCTCTCGGAGGCAAGGGATCATTGCCGTAGGAGTCCTTGTCTCGAATTTTACCGTCGGCTCTGTGGATCACAACTTCACTTTTTTGGTTTTGGGCTATTTCGCGTGCCCGGTTGATCGCTTGGGATTGAGTTTCGTGGTGAGATGTGTCTTTCGAGTTACCTGCGCCTCGAATAGCCCAACCATCACCCCTCTTCACAACGTGTTGGTTTTTTCTTGGCATCGCTAAATTTCCTCTAGTTATAGGTTGTTGAAATGCGTCTCATTTTAAGAAAAATACTGATCGAAACCCTGTCAACAGTCATAATATGCCTACACCGCCACCCTCGTCTCCGCATCCCCCGCTGCCAGCGCATTCATATACGCCAGCGTCATATCGCGGGTGCGGTATTTTCCGCAGGCGGCTTCGTCTTCTCGGCGGACGATTGGGAAGGTGTCGAGGACGTATTTGGCGTCTTTCCGGGTCAGGCCGTAGAGGTGGAAGTAGAGGGCGTCGAGGCGAGCGCGGAGGTGGCGGCGTTCCTCCGCGTCCCAGATGAAGGGCGGGCCGTCGTAGCCGAGGTCGCGGGCGAAAGGGGCCATGTCGTGGGCGGTGTACGTGAGGCGGAGCACGAGGTCGCGGACGAGGTCGCGGACGGTTGTGGGGCCGAATTTTCTGTCGTAAGCGTCGGGGGCGATGACGGGGAGTTGTTCGACGATGAACAGGTTCAGAGTCTGGCCTTGTATTTTTTGTCGCGTCACGAAGTCGAAAGGCATCGCGTTGAGATTAGCAGCTAGCAACCATTCGTTACGGTCAGTCTTTTCCGGCTTGAGGATCGGCACCTTGTTCCCAAATCCGACCGCAGGAAAAAGCGCAGCGATAAATGTCCTCGCATTTGTGGGTGCTGTAATTTCCTTGAATCCCAAAACCCAGTTCGACTTCGAAGTCCAGCCGCATTCAGATGCCGGCATCCAGTATTGGTGTTCCGGCAGCCAATTCGGGTTGGCGTGTTCTTCGTCGGTAGCTTCGCGGGGTTGGGCCGGACGATTCAGGTTCTCTGGGTTGATCACAATGCTGGCGGCGCGATGGTTGAATGCCTGCACCATCTTACCTTCATACAGCGGCAAATAGAGCTCCTCCCCCTTCTTCCAGCGATTGCCTTCGACGGGATAAAAACCTTCCGCATCGAGCTGTCCAGCAGTCCTGAAGAGATGAGAGTCGTTGGTCATGTCGAACATGCGCGTGTATTTCACCGGCCACACTTTGCACTCCCCGCCCCCAGAGCGATCCACCAGCACCGGATGCTGCTCGTAGATGCGTCGCGTGATCTCGGCGTCGCGGCGGCTGCGGAACACGGGCGCGGTACCAGTATTCGGATTCACGCGGGAGAAGTCCGCGGACGTCAACTGAAAACAGCGGTCCTCGTCAGCGATCGTTTTCGTGTCGTGTAGGAAAAAGGCGCATTCGGTCTTTCTGAATCGCCGCTTCTTTCCACCGAGTATGAGGGCGCAGAATTTGAACGAAGCGTGGATGTCCTTGAAGAAAATTTTCTTGTTCTCAAAATCGAACACGCCGCCCACCCGTCCGCTAGTCGAAACGGACTTGAAAAACTTGGCCGCTGTCTTGTCGGCGTAAATGCCCGATGGCGTCAGCAGGCCGACAAACCCATCGGGCTTAATCAGGCTCATGGCCCGCTCGACGAACAGCGAATACAAGTTGATGTCGCCGCCGCCGAGCAAAGGGTAGTCGCCACCAGAGCGCACCATCTGGCTCAGGCTTTCGGACTGCGACTTGGCCGCGTCGAACTCAGCCGCAAGGGGTGCTCCCCGATCGCGCAGCCGCTGAATGCCCTTTCGCCGCTTGGCCGCCGTCGGCTCGTGCGCGAGTTCCGGGGCGCGGGTGGCAAACCACTCGACCTCTTGCAGCTTGATGCGGTCCCACGGCGGGTTGCCAATAATCGCGTCAAAGCCGCCTTGCGGACGGCTTTCTTGCCACCGATGCCACACCCCGGGAAAGGCCACCTCCCAATGCAAGAAACTTTCGCGGTCTGCGATGGATTTTGCCTCGCGCCATAGCTGAGCAAAGGTCGCCGATAGGGCGTCCGGCCCTCGCGCCAAAAGCTCGTAAGCATTCGCCGTATGCTGGCCGAGCGTCGCAACCAGCGGCCCCTCAAATTCATCGCGTTCTTTCTTCTTCATGCCTGCCGTCAGCCAACGCCAGCCGCACAAAAAGTTGAGCAAGCCGCGCAAATCGGCGGTCGTCTCCTCCACCCCATTGAACAGCGCGGCCGACTCCTGTACCTGGGCAACGTCGGCGTCGGACATCGCCTCGATGCGCTGCATTCCGGCGGTGGCCGTCTCCGCCCCGGCAATGGCACTGCCGGCAAACATCCCGCCGAGCCGATGCAACTCATCGGTGGCGTCCCGCACCCGCAGACCAACCAACGAATCGCCGCAACGCAAATGGTGATCGAGGAAGGACAGCGGCGCACCCACCGTAAAGCTGTGTAGCCACAGCGACACCTTGGCCAACTCAACCGTCAGCCGACCCTTATCGACCCCGTAAATGCAGCGCTTGAGCACCATGCGGCGGATAATGGCTTGGTCGGTAAGCTGGGCCTCGTCCAAGACCCAATTCGATTCGTTGGCCCGTTGGCGAATGTCATCCCGAATCGCCGCCACGCGCTCCACCAGCGGCGACGCGTACTCGCCATTCAACCACTTGGGAACCTCGGGAACGCGCTCGATTAACTCGGCGATGTAGTCCGACAGAAAATCCACCGCCGTGACGAGGAAGTGGCCGCTGCCCATCGCCGGGTCCAGCACCTTCAAGTCCAAGACGGCCTCGGCCGGATCGAACTGCTCGAGCTCCGCCCGGCGTTCCTGCTTGGATCGGCGGTCGCTTTTGAGCGCGGCAGCCTTTTCTTCAAAGGCGTTGAGCCGCTCTTCGGCCAGCGGCTTCAAGGTCCGCTCGACAATCAGATCGACGAGCTCCTGCGGGGTATAGAAACTGCCGCTGTCCTTGCGGGCATAGGGATTGGGGCGAATGGAAATTTTCCCGTTGTCGCGCACTGGCTCGCGCTCCAGCAGGCGCTCGTAAATCGAGCCAAGCTGCTGCACGGACATGTCGCGGTAGTTGACAAAGCGGCGCACGCCCTGCGGATCGTCGGCGTGGCTCAGGTCGTAGATGATGGGCGCGATGTCTTTGTCGGCGAGGCGAACCGCTTCCAGCAAGGGTGCTGCTTCCGCCGCGAACAGCCCGCCGTTGTAGGGCGGCAGGCCGATGGACTCGTCGCCCTTGTCGATGAGCTTGAACAACGTCGTCAGGTGGTCGTAATAGTTGGTGGCAAGGGCCGAGAACGCGTCGTTAGCCGCCATCCTGTGCGCAATATCGTCGCGCACTCGTTTTCGCAAACCATAGTCGTCGTACCGCGCATCGTTGACCGGCAGCAGCCCCCGATCCTCGGCGTAGAGCACAAACAGCAAGCGATAGAGGAAGATCAACGCCGCATCGCGGCTCTCGGCGAGGCTTCCTCCCAGGTCCTTGGCAAGCGCATTGACTAGGTTTGGAAACACGCGCTCGAACACCACCCCCGAAAGGTCCTGTGCAACCTGTTCCTCATAGCGGCGGCCTTCGGCCAGTGCCGCTTCGAGGAACGTGGTCGTGGCCCCGTCCCGGAGCGTAAAAGACTCGCGGCGGAATAGCAGGTGAAAGACGCGGAGGTCGTCTTCATTGTCGGGCTGGAGCAGTGCTGTCAGATCGGCTTCAAAGTAGCCGCTGGCACGCGGCCGGGCGCGATAGTCGTAGAGCCGCCAGACGCTGCCGTTGGTGAGAATGCCCCAGCGAATGCGCCCCTCCGACTCGATCTCAGCCGTCGCCAAGTATCGAAGAATCTGGCCGTGCGGCGTGCCGCGCTGCGCCCGGTCGCTCCGGTCCCGGCTGTCAAGAGCAAGCCCGAAGCGCTTGCTCTCTTCAACGACTGTTGCGTAGCGAAAGCGATCGCCGGCATTGCGCTCGGCAGTGGCGTGCTGCTTGGCGTCGGCGTCGGCGAAAAGCAGGTGATCGGGAATATCCTCGTTGCGCGCTACGCCCTGCTGCGGCAGGTAGTCAGCCCATCCGAGCAACTCCAAAACCGGACGGATCAAGTCCTGCTCAGTGACAGCTTCATTGGGGTCTTGGGAACGGCTGAGAGCGTCGTGATGTTGGGCAACGCCGTCTTTGAACGCGGCAAACGCCCCCGGCTGGCCCAAAGACGCTTGCCACTCGGTAGTGGCCTTTATGCCGTCGGTCAAAAAATAATGGGTGCACAATTGGCCGGGCATATCCGTTCCTTTAAGCTGAAAAAGCGTTGCCTTGGTCGCCGCAATCGGTCAAAATATGAAACGAGTATGGTAAGTTTACCATAAGAATGCAGCCGTGAGGGAGGTAACATGGATTGGGAACTCTCGTGAACAAGTCCGGAGTTTTCCCCAAGCTGCGACGAGACTCATCGGTGAGCTCTGCGTTTTGCTCAGCAGGAAGAGAAACATCCAAAGGCAAAACCATTGCATGGGATCGATTCAGGCGCGTTGGAGATTGTCTCCCGTTACGACACGAACACCTATCGCGCTGTCTATACCGTTAGAATTGGCGAGACCATCTATGTGCTTCACGCGCTCCAGAAGAAGTCCACTCGTGGCAGCAGAACTCCGAAAAAGGAGATTGACTTGATTCGACAGCGGCTGGACAGGGTACGAGTGCTGGAGGCTGAAAATGAGTGAAAACATCCGATTTGAGCGAAGTTCTGGAAATGTGTTTGAGGACCTTGGCTTCCCCGAGACAGAAGCGGAACGCGAGTTACTGAAAGCCGATCTCGCCGTTGCGATCTACCGCATTCTCGCGGGACGGAAACTGACGCAAGCGGAGGCCGGCAAACTCCTCGGCGTGGATCAGGCGGACGTGTCGCGCCTGAAGAACGGGGATTTCGACCGTTTCAGCTTGGAACGGCTGTTTGCATTTTTGAACCGGCTCAATCGCAATGTCGAGATTCGCATTACGCCAGCCGAAGACGCGAAGGGACACCAGCGGGTCGTCGCAGTCTAGCGGTGCCGACTTTTTCACTCCTCGACCTCGGCCCACGCCCCCTTAGCCATCAGCCCGCCATCAACGCAGACGTTCTCGCCAGTCATAAACGATGCCTTGTCGCTGGCTAAGAACAACATGGCGTTGGCAATGTCCTCGGGCTGGCCGTAGCGGCCGAGCGGATGGATTCTGGCGTAGTCCTTGAAGAATTGCTCGCGCTCGTGGCCGAATGCCTCGATCACCTCATCGACTAACGGCGTCTGAATGCCCCCTGGGTTGACCGCTAAAACCCGAATCCCGTACTGGGCGTAGTCGAGCGCGAGTTGCCGCGTCAGAGAAATGATCCCGCCCTTGCTGGCGGCATAGGCCGAAACCATCGACGCCGACTGCAAACCCTGGACGCTGGCCGTGTTGAGGATGACCCCCTTGCGCTGCTCCATCATCTGCGGCAGGCAGTGCCTAGCCATGAGGAAGAAGCTCTTCAGGTTGACGTCGATGATCCGGTCCCACATCTCCACCGGCAGCTCGTGGGCCGGCAGATAGCTGGGCACGGGCTGGATGCCGACGTTGTTGCACAGCACGTCGATGCGGCCCCAATCGTCGATGATCTGTCCCACGGTCTGAGCGCAGACCTCGTCGCTAGATACGTCGGCTTCAAAAAAGCGGATCTGGCCCTCTTCCTCGGCCAAGGCCGCGCCGGCTTTCGCGTCTAGGTCCAACGCTGCCACCTGCGCCCCTTGGCCGGCGAACGCCCGCGAAATTCCCGCGCCAATGCCCTTGGCACCGCCGGTTACGACAACTACTTGGCCCGTAAAATCAGCCATGACAATCTCCTTTGCGTTTGTAATGTAATGTCTCATCCGCCGGTCTAACGATCAGCGCGTTTCTTCAATTTACAGCAAAACGCCCGTTGCCCCAGCACCTCGACCGGATACACGCGCTCCATGTACAGAGCCGGCCACGCGCCGAATGCTTCGGCCAGCAGAGTGCGCTCGCTGGTCAGGCACACGGCCACTCCACCGGCCCTTAGCACCCGTACCACTTCGCCGGCAAAGCCCTCGTAGAGCGAGCGCAGCGCTTGCGGCTCGCCGATCTTTTTGCCAAAGGGCAGGTTGCACACCACCCGATCTACGCTGCCGTCGCCCAAGGGCAAATCCCGCGCATCCCATTGGCGGACGGCGATTGGCTTGTAGCGCGGGCCGATATTGGTGCGGGCGGCAGCCACAGCGGCCGAGCGAATGTCGCCGCCCAAGAGCTGGGCGTAGCGGCCGGACAGCCCCCGCTCGATGAGGAGAGTCCCGGCCCCGCACATGGGGTCGAGAAAGACGTCGCCGTCCTCTGGCTCGGATAGCATCACTAAGGCCCGCGCCACCGTTGGCCGCAGCGAAGCCTCCACTTGCGCGACCTTGTAGGTGCGGTGGCGCATGGTCTGGTCGGAAAGGCGCACCCCGCACAGCAGCTCGCCTGCGGCCTCCAAGCCCCACACCTCCAACAGCGCTTGCTCAGCCACGTACTTCCAGCGCGGGAAGCGCCAAGCGATGGCCTGCTGCAAGGCGCGGCGCATCTCTTGGCGCGCATAGTGCTTCTGGCCGCGGCGCTGGGCCACGATCCGATAGGTGATGCGCTTGATCCGCTTGGGGCGAGCGCGGCGCTGGGCGCCCACGGCCGCGGCAAAAAGCGGCGACTCGGCAACGAGTGCGCCGGCTTGGGCCAAGCCGGCGCGCTCCGCAGCCACCGGGCCGCGAGCCACCAGCGCGAATACATCCTCGGTCGTCCCCAAGGAGAGCAGGGCTTGCGGCGGGGCGTCCGTTGCAAAGAACACCACGCCGCGCTGCTGGCCCTGCCGCTCGGCCCCCAAGCGCGCGGCGATTTCTCGTTGGGCGATTTCCTCTAGCCCGGGGGCGACGAAAGCGTAGAACTGCATGGCCCTATTCGTAGAGGTCGTCTAGGTCGGCGGCGGCCAGCTCGACCAAAAATCCGGCGAGTTGCGCGGCCACTTGCTCCAAACAGCGGCGGCCCTTTTCCAGGGTGGCTTGGCGCGGGTCGCCGATGCCGGTGTCGTCGGTCGCCTGCGTCCAATCGCGCTGGGTCCAGACCCAGCCCTCCCGCAGCGCGGCGATCTTAAATTTGTGCTCGCGGCCGCAGCCAGCCTCCGACAGAGGCAAGACCCAATCCGGCCGCAAGTATTGCATGAGGCTGGTTTCCATTTCGTTGGCGTGGTCGCCGCCGGCCGCGAAAAGCCCCGTATCGACGATGCGGTACCAATCCATGCAGCAAATAAAAATCGCATAGCGCGGCAAAAGCTCCCGCACCATCTGCTTGAAGTCGTTGCCGCCGTGGCCGTTTACAATGAGCAGTTTGGGGATGCCCTGATGGGCGAGTGCCTCGACTACATCTTGCAGGACAGCTAGTTGGGTCGAGGGATTGAGATTGAGGTCCAGTTTGATGTCGAGTTGGCCGGTGTTGACCCCAAAGGGCACGGTCGGCAAGACGATGACCTTGGCGTCTTGCGCCCAAGCGATGCAGGCTGCGGCCGCAACGATTTCGTCGCACTGCACCACGTCGGTCGAATAGGGCAGGTGGTAATTGTGGGCTTCCGTAGCCCCCCACGGAAGGATCGCCACCTCGTACGGAGTTTGCGCTACGGTCTGCCAATTGGTCTCGGCGAGGATGTAGGGTCTGCCGGGCATGGAAGTTCCTTTACAAGGTAAGCACTGCTCGGTGCAGGGGCCGATGCGCGGCTCCGGGCGGCTTGAGGACACTTTCGATCAGCTCCACCGCTTCCACCGGAACCTGCAACCGCGGCAGGTCGCCGCTCCACTTGCTGCTCGGCGGGCGCACCCCCGCCCGCACCCGACCCAGCGTCACGTGCGGGCGGAAGGCCCGTTCCTCCCGCGCCCAACCAGCGGCGCACACCATTGCTTCAACATCCTGTTGCAACGCGCCCAATCGTCCGTCCTCGTCCGCCACGCCGGCCCAAATAACCTTTGGTCGGCGGCGATTGGGAAAGCAGCCGCTGCGCTCTATAGTCGCAGTAAACGCTTCGTGCCGGGCGGCAACCGCCGGCAGCCCCTGCCTCAGCGCAGCGATTTGTGCGTCCTCGGCCGCGCCGAGAAAGCGCAGCGTCAGATGGAGGTTCTCCGGCGGCACCCAAGCCACCCCCGGCGCCGGCCACAACGGTCGCATCGCATCGCTCAGCTTTCCCAGCACGGCCGGCAGCCGGATGGCGACAAAGGCGCGTTTAACGGGCACCGCAAGCCCGCAAACAGGCGTTCAAATACCCCCGGCTCTCCGCCGCAATCGTCGCCACCTGCCCCAAGTCGTATTCCTTGGCGCCAATCACTTCCAAGTTGGCCGCCACGTTTAGTCCCGATTCGTGCAGCACCTTGAGGTACCCGAACAAATCGATGTTGCCCCGTCCACACGCTTGCAATTCCGGCGCGCCCGGCCCACCTGCTGCCACAGCGCAATCTCTTATGTGAACGTGCTTGACCCGCGCAATAACCGCCGCTAGGGCCTCTACCGCATTTTCCCCCGCCCGATGGATGTGGCTCGGATCCATATCGACCCCAAACCCGGGCGAGTCGATCCGCTCCATCGCCCGCAACGTAGTCGGCGTATCGTAGATGCACTGCCCCACGTGTGCCTTGGCGCACAGGGTCACCCCGTGTTCGTGCGCCCTATCGGCCATTTTGGCCAGCAGCGCGACCTGCCGAGCGAAGTTTTCCTCCACATCGCTTTGGCCCCCCGGGCCGACGTTGATGACGGGAATGCCGATCTCAGCGCCCGCCGCAAACGCCAGCATCAGGCGCTCCTCGTCGAGCGCGGCCTCTTCCATGGCCAGCAATTTTAGCTCGTATTTTTCCGCTAGCTCTTTGATTTGGTTGGCCTGCGCCTGCCAGTTGTCCAACTGCAAGTGTTCGCACATGCCCTTGATCGCCGCCAGCTCGACGCCGTCGTAGCCAGCGAGGTGGATATGGCGCATTGCCGTTTCTAGATCGAATCCTGCAAAGAGCACCGAATTGGCTCCCAAATGAATCATCTTAGCAACTCCTCTTGGGTGATAAACAATTGATTTTACTGGATTACCGAGGGGCTAGTATAGGCAGGTGCAAAGGGGGCGTCAAGCAACGACGCGGAGAATGCTTGACGGGGTTCGGCGGTTCGTATTTCATATTTAATCGTTACATTGAATACTGTATTTACCGTCCCGAATAGTCTGTTCCCTCCATTCCGGCGGCTCCGCCGCAGCGAAGGTGGGCACGGAAAGCAATTTAGAAAGGCTTCCCATTACCATGCCGCCCACTGCGAATAAATCCGATGGCACATCGCAAAGAGAGCAGACCGCCTTGTCGATTGAGCCAAGAAATCCAAGCCATCCGGCCTTTAGATTCATCGACTTGTTCGCCGGTATTGGAGGGATGCGCCGCGGCTTTGAACCGTTGGGCGGAAAGTGCGTGTTCACCAGTGAGTGGAACAAGTACGCCCAACTCACCTACAAAGCCAACTACGACTGCGGTCACGAGATTGCTGGAGACATTACGCAGATCCCAGTAGATAAAATTCCGCCACATGACCTGTTACTGGCAGGCTTCCCGTGCCAGCCATTTTCGATCGCGGGCGTGTCAAAGAAGAATGCGCTCAAACAGCCGCACGGGTTCCGTTGCGAAGCGCAGGGAACGCTGTTTTTCGATGTGGCGCGGATCATTGAGGCTCATCGCCCCCATGCTTTTTTGCTCGAAAACGTCAAAAATCTAGTCAATCACGACAAGGGCCGAACATTTCGCGTAATCCACCGGGCACTAACCGAGGAGTTGGGCTACCAGGTTCACTCAAAGGTAGTGGATGCCCGCTCGTGGGTACCACAACACCGCGAGCGGATTTTCATTGTTGGCTTCCGCGATCCCAACTGGTTCACGTTTGACGATTTTGTTGTTCCCAACCCGCTCAAGGGGCCGCGGCTCAAGGCGATTCTGCACCCTGAAGACGGCAGCGAACCCGCTGAAAGTCCATACACGCTAGGACCAAAAGCAAAGGTTGCCGACAAGTACACGCTCTCCAACCACCTGTGGGACTATCTTCAGCAGTATGCTGAAAAGCACCGGGCCGCCGGCAACGGTTTCGGTTTCGGGCTTGTTGGCCCAGAAGATAGCTCGCGCACCCTCTCGGCCCGCTACTACAAGGATGGATCCGAAATTCTCGTGAAACGCTTCTCTCGCCGCCTTCGGGCGGAGCAACGAGGACGGCAAAACCCTCGCCGCCTGACGCCGCGGGAATGTGCTAGGCTCATGGGTTTCGATAAGCCAGGCGAAAGCCGATTTGTGATCCCAGTTTCCGATACGCAAGCCTATAAGCAATTCGGAAATGCGGTAGCCGTCCCATGCGTCGAGGCCCTAGCGCGTTACATTGCGCCTTGGCTAGGCATCGAAGAAGACGGCGACAGAGTATTACCCCCAATGCGGTTGCCTCTTTTTGGCTGATAGCTTTGATAAGGCGACCAGATTCTGTGATTACGCAACGATGTGCGGGATACGGCAAGTAAGATGGCCCCGACTGATCTGAAAAATTGGCTCGACAAGCATTCTAATCCCGACTCTGTCTGGTATGCAAAACGCCTGTCGGGAAATGACACGCTAGCCAACAGAACCCATCAAGCTGGCCCATACATTCCAAGGGATTTTCTGTTTGGTGTGTTCCCGAAACTTAACAGGCCGGAAACCCCAAATCCGGATGTTCGATTCAACCTCTATATTGATTCGCACGCCGACCACAGGTGTGTTCGGGCTATTTGGTACAACAACAAATTCCACAATGGTACGCGCAATGAGACTCGCCTAACTAAGTTCGGCGGTTCCCAATCGGCACTGCTTGATCCAAGTAACACGGGCGCATTGAGCGTATTCGCGTTCTCCTTGGATGATCAAGGTACGGCGACTGAGTGCTACGTGTGGGTCTGCCGTTGCGAAACCGAAGAAGAATTGGTTGAAGAGCGTATTGGCCCAGTAGAGCTTGGCAAGCGGGCGATCTGGTCGCCGGACCATGCGGCCTATCTAAACCTCTTCAAATCCATCGAGAAAACGCAAGCGAATTGCTGGCTGGATCCCAGCGAAATTCCTCGAGAGTGGCTGAAAACGTTTCCGACTGGAATGGAGCTCATTGATAAGGCGGTCGAGTTGCGGCCATACCCCTCCCGCAGTCCTGACCGCAGGTTGCTACGCCGGCGGGACTGTGAGTTCGAGTTGTTCCGCAGCGTTGAGGAAGCCGTAGAACTCCCGGTCATCGGGCAAGGATTTGACAATATGGATGAGTTTATAGCCCGAGCACAGACCATCCTCCAGCGTCGTAAGTCGCGTTCGGGACGATCCCTCGAGCTTCATGTACGCAAGATTTTCGTAGAGGAAGGGCTCCGCAAAAACCAAGATTTCGCTCACCAGCAAGAAGCTGAACCAAGCCATCGTCCCGACTTTCTATTTCCTTCGGCAGACGCCTACAAGGACATGGCATTTCCGGAAGAACGGCTGCGAATGCTTGCGGTCAAAACCACGTGCAAAGACCGTTGGCGTCAAATTCTCAACGAAGCCGAGCGCATAAAGCGCAAGCACCTTTTGACCCTCCAAGAAGGGGTTTCGGAAGGGCAGTTTCGGGAGATGAAAGACGCTGGAGTGCAACTGGTCATTCCAACTCCTCTGGTCAATAAATTTCCGGCTTTAGTCCGGCCGCATCTCAATACCCTAGAAGACTTTATTGCTGACGTGCGGGGCCTCAAGCTAGACGACAGTAGCGGATCGCACGGTCCGTCGGTATATTGGAAGCGTTGAGTACATTCAGCCCCGAAGAGCAGGAGGCATTCATGGCTGATGAATTGAACCCGCAAGAGGCGGGAGGCGATACGTATCTGAAGGAAGTTTTGCAATCGACGACTCGGACGACGACTAGAACGTACTAAATCTAACGGGAGTATTGCCGTGGTCATCGAAGAAATTCGCATCCGAAACTTTAAGGCGTTAAAAGACGTTCATCTGAAAAATCTGCCTGCACTGGCGGTGTTTATCGGCAAAAACGGGACCGGCAAAACTACCTTGTTCCGCGTTTTTGCGTTTCTGAAAAACTGTTTGTCCGACAACGTCCGCATTGCGTTGCAAAACGAAGGCGGATTCAGAGGGTTCAGGGAAGTTATTACGCGCGATGTGGACGCCACGGAAAGCATTGTCATCGAACTCAAGTTTCGCTTGACGGTAGCAAAAAAAGAACGCCTTGTGACCTACCACTTGGAAATCGGCTTACAAGCCGGAAAACCAATCGTGCGCCGCGAAATAGTGCGCTATAAACGATCCTCTTTTGGCAAGCCTTTTCACTTTCTCGACTTCTCCGCAGGCAGAGGCGAAGCCGTCGGCAACGAAGAAGATTTTAGCAAACCCGACGCCGAACTCACGCGGGAAGGACAAGCGGTTGCCCCCGACGTGTTGGCGATTGGCAGCCTCGGGCAATTGGAGCGTTTCAGGGCGGCGAAAGCATTCCGCGACCTAATCGAAAACTGGCATATTTCGGATTTTCACATCAGCCAAGCACGCGGTAAGAAAAGCCATCAAGAGGGCCTCCACCTCTCCAGCTCGGGGGATAACCTACCTTCCGTTGCTTTCCAATTGAGAGAGGAACATCCAGATATTTTTGCGACCGTCCTACAAAAAATGCGCGACAGGGTGCCGGGCGTCTCGAATATTGAGGCCAAAATCGGCGACGATGGGAGCTTGCTAATCCGCTATGCCGATGGTTCGTTCAAAGACCCTTTCTTGGACTTCAATGTCTCCGACGGCACCATCAAGATGTTCGCTTACATGTTGCTGTTGCACGAGCCTAAAACACACAAAATCCTCTGCGTTGAAGAACCTGAAAACCAGCTATATCCACTGCTGATGAGTTTGCTTGCAGAAGAATTTGCAGAGTACGCCCATAGAGGCGGGCAGGTGTTCGTCTCCACGCACTCGCCGCAGTTTCTAAACGCCATACCGCTAGAAAACCTGTATTACATAGAGAAAATCGACGGCACATCGGTCATTGCCCCGTTCGCCGCAGATCCACTAAGCAGAGGCCAAATGGAGGCCGGAGATAAAGCCGGCTATCTGTGGGAACAGGGCCTGCTCACAGGATTCGGCGAAAGGGCTACAACGTGATTGTCTTATTGACCGAAGAAAAATCCATGAAGGAATGCCTAGAAATTCTCATTCCCCGATTGTGGCCCGACTCCATACCCGGGAAAGATTGGATCGTTTTGTCGTTTCAAGGCAAAAACGACTTGGAAAAGTCGATCCCCAAGAAAATGAGATCGTGGAATTATGGAAATCCGCACTTTATTATTCTCAGGGACAACGACGGCGGCGATTGCTTCGCAATGAAGCGCAGATTGCGCGATATAGCCCAACGCGGAAATAGACCTTTTCAGGTGCGAATTGTGTGTCAAGAGCTAGAGAGTTGGTTGCTCGGCGACTTCGACGCGATAAAACGAGCCTATCCGCGAATAGCAGCCGTTAGTAATCGCCCTAAATTTCGCAATCCCGACGCCCTAACCAATCCCTCGCAACAACTAGATTCTCTGGTCAATGAGCGCACAAAAATTGGCCGAGCGAAAAATATCAGCCAGCATTTTGACTTAAATGCTAATTGCTCCAAAAGTTTTAACGTTTTCGTCGCCACCTTGCGGGCAGAAATTCGCAAGCGGCACCTTGGTCCCTCAACGCATCGCCAAAATCCCCGCGCTCCATTTCACACCCCACCGCTTGCCCGCTGCACATCCGTATAGTATATTCTTTGTTTTCGTTCCCCTCCCCTTGCGCGCCAGATGGAGTCATGGAAACACGAGATATCGTCGTCCGCGGTGCCCGCGTCCACAACCTCAAAAATGTCCACCTCACCCTGCCCAAAAACAAACTGATCTGCTTCACCGGCGTCTCCGGCTCGGGCAAGTCCTCGCTGGCCTTCGACACCCTGTACGCCGAAGGGCAACGCCGCTACGTCACCTCGCTGTCGGCGTATGCACGCCAGTTTTTGGGCCAGATGGAAAAGCCCGACGTCGACCAGATCACCGGCTTGTCCCCCACCATATCCATCGCGCAGAAAACCGCCGGCCAAAGCCCCCGCTCTACCGTCGGCACCATCACGGAAATCTACGACTATTTGCGCGTGCTCTTCGCCCGCGTCGGCACCCCGCACTGCACCAAGTGCAGCGCGCCGATCGGCGCACAGAACCGCGGGCAGATCGCGGCCCGCATCCGCGCCCTGCCTGCAAACTCGCGCTTGCACATCCTCGCCCCAGTCGTGCAAGAGCGCAAAGGCGAATACCACGAGCTTTTTGCCGACCTGCAAAAGGCCGGCTACATCCGCGTGCGCGTCGATGGCCAAGTCTTCACCCTCGACGAAGCCCCCCAGCTCGACCGCTACAGCCGCCACAACATCGAAGTCGTGGTCGATCGCTTGATCCTCCGCCAGCGGGAAGATCGCCGCTTGGAAGAGGCCATTGACAACGCGCTGCGCCTCGGGCAGGGGACCTTTATCGTGGCCCGCGAAGGGGCCTCCGACTTCCTGCTCAGCGATCGCTTCGACTGCACGGCCTGCGGCATCTCCTATCAGGAGCCAACGCCGCAGATGTTTTCCTTCAACAACCCCCAAGGCATGTGCCCGGACTGCCACGGCCTCGGTACGCAAGTGCTGATGAGCGAGCGCCTGATGGTGCCCGACCCGTCCAAGACCCTGCGCGCCGGAGCGCTCGCGCCGCTCGGTGAGATGGGCAGCAACCGCTGGCGCCTGCATTTATACGAAGGCGCGGCCGAGCGCCTCGGCTTTGATCTCGACACGCCGTGGGGTGCGCTCGCAGCCGAGCAGCAGCGCGGGTTCCTCTACGGCCTCGGCGACGAAAAAATCACCTTTACGTACACCAACCTCCGCGGCACGAGTTGGTCGCACGACGACAAATACGAAGGCGTCATCCCGTTTCTCGAAGAAAAGTTCCGCGGCGCGAAGGAGAAACAGCGCCGCGAATTAGAGCAATACATGGGTGTGCAGTGCTGTGCGCGGTGCGCCGGCGGTCGCCTGCGGCCAGAGTCCGTCGCCGTCAAAATCGACGGGCGCAACCTCCCGCAGCTAACCGCCATTGCCATTGAGGAGGCGTGCGACTTTTTTCGCGCCGTTGCCTTTGAGGACGCCAAGGCCCTGATCGCCGAAGAGGCCCTCAAAGAAATTCGCGGTCGCTTGCAGCTCCTCTGCGACATGGGCTTGGGCTATCTAACCCTCGATCGCGGCGCACACACCCTGTCCGGCGGCGAGGCCCAGCGCATCCGCCTCGCCTCGCAGATCGGCTCCGGTTTGGTCGGGGTGCTGTACATCCTCGACGAGCCTTCCATTGGCCTGCACCACCGCGACAACCAGCGGCTGTTGGCCACCCTCAAGCGCCTGCGCGACATCGGCAACACGGTCGTCGTCGTCGAGCACGACGAAGAGACCATCCGCGAGGCCGATGTGGTCGTCGACTTTGGCCCCGGGGCGGGCGAGCGCGGCGGCGAGCTGGTGGCCTGCGGCCCGCCGAGCCACGTTGAGCACAGCCCCCAATCCCTCACGGGCCGCTATCTCGCGGGCGAGGAAGCCATCCCGGTTCCCAGCCAGCGCCGCCGCGGCAACGGCAAGTGGTTGGTCGTCGAAGGGGCGCGCCAACACAACCTCAAAAACATTGAGGCGCGCATTCCCCTCGGGCTGTTCACCTGCGTCACCGGAGTCTCCGGCTCGGGCAAAAGCTCGCTGATCAACGACATCGTCTTCAAACAGCTCGACTGCGCCCTCCATCGCGCCCTGCACGAGCCGGGCCTACACGCGGCGATCCAGGGCGTGGAGCACCTCGACAAGATAATCCGCATCGACCAGAAGCCCATCGGCCGCACGCCCCGCTCCAACCCGGCCACGTACACCGACGCTTTCACGCCCATTCGCCAGCTATTTGCCAAGCTGCCCGAGGCCCGCCTGCGCGGCTACCAGCCGGGCCGCTTTTCCTTTAACGTCAAAGGCGGGCGCTGCGAAGCCTGCGCGGGCAATGGCGCGAACTTGGTGGAGATGGAATTCCTCGCCGATATTTGGGTCACGTGCGAAGTCTGCGCGGGCCGCCGCTTCAATCGCCAGACCCAGACCATCAAATACAAGGGCCAGTCGATCGCCGACGTGCTGGACATGGAGGTCGAGGAAGCACTCAGCCTCTTTGAGCACGTGGCCCCAGTGCGCCGCGTGCTCCAGACCCTGTACGACGTGGGCCTCGGCTACATCAAGCTCGGCCAGCCCGCCCCCACCCTGTCCGGCGGCGAGGCCCAGCGCATCAAACTGGCCAAAGAACTCTGCCGCCGCCGCACGGGCCGCACCCTCTACATCCTCGACGAGCCGACCACCGGCCTGCACTTTGCCGACGTGGATAAGCTGCTGCGCATCCTCCACACCTTTGCCGACCAAGGCAACAGCGTCATCGTCGTCGAGCACAATATGGAGGTCATCAAGACCGCGGATTACATCCTCGACTTAGGCCCCGAAGGGGGCGAGGACGGCGGTTGGATCATTGCGGCCGGGCCGCCGGAAGCCGTGGCCCAAAACGAGCAATCGCACACCGGCCACGCGCTCAAAAAGGCGCTCAAACCGCAGCGGGTCGCGCTGCCAGCGGCCGCGACCAACGGCCACCGCGCGGACGATGGCTGGATCCGCGAGATCGAGATCCTCGGCGCGTGCCAGCACAACTTGCGCAACATCGACGTCAAAATTCCCCGCGACCAGCTAACGGTCATCTCCGGGGTCTCCGGCTCGGGCAAATCCTCGCTGGCCTTCGACACCTTGTACGCCGAGGGCCAGCGGCGCTACGTGGAGTCGCTGTCGGCCTATGCGCGGCAGTTTCTCGAACAGATGCAAAAGCCCAAGGTCGAGCGCGTCTCCGGGCTGTCGCCAGCCATTGCCATCGAGCAGAAAGCACCCAGTCGCAACCCTCGCTCCACGGTCGGCACGGTCACCGAAGTGTACGATTACATCCGCGCCCTGTACGCGGCCTTGGGGACCCAGCACTGCCCGCGCTGCCAAGTGCCGGCCGGCACCCAGACCGCGCAGGAGATGGTCGAGCGCATCCAGCAGATGCCCACCGGCCGCCGCATCCTCATTCTCGCGCCCATAGAGCCGCGCCACAACGAGGGCTACGAGACCTTGTTGGTGCGCGCCCGCAGCGATGGCTTCCTGCGCGCCCGCATCGACGGCACGGTCCACGACCTGCGCGCAACAATCCAGCTAGAGCGCCGCCATCGCCACCGCATTGAGCTCGTGGTCGATCGCCTCGCCGTCCGCGCCAGCGACCAAGGTCGCCTCACCGAATCCGTGGAGCGCGCGCTAGAGCTAGGGGGAGGAGAGCTGATCGTCGCCGCGCCCGACGACGGGGCCGAGGAACGCTTCAGCCGCCGCTATTCCTGCCCGGAGTGCGGCCGGGCCTTCTCGCCCCTGTCGCCGCAGTGCTTCTCCTTCAATCACCAACAGGGCATGTGCCAAGCCTGCGAGGGGCTGGGGCTGGGGCTGGGCGTCGATCGCGAGCGAGTCGTCTTGCCGCATTTCAGTGTGCGCGAGGGGGCCATCCGCGCTTGGGGGCCGGTGCGAGACCCGGAGTTTGCCCGCCTGCTCTCCGTCGCGGGGGATGCCTTGGGCTTCAGCTTGGACACGCCGTACGCCGCGCTCGCGCCCGAGGCCCGGCGCGCCCTGCTCTACGGTGCGCCCGAACAGCAATTGACTGTGGATGACCTCGGCTTCCGCTACGCCGGCGTCTTGCCGCCCCTCGATGAGTACGCGGGCATCAGCAAGCAGCACCGGCACCTGTTGCGCCAAGTCCCGTGCTCGGCGTGCGAAGGCAGCCGCCTCCACACCGACAGCCGCGCCGTGTACCTCCGCGACAAGAGCATCGTCCAAATCGCCCG
The DNA here is from genome assembly GCA_958295495.1 of uncultured Latescibacterota bacterium. Lineage (GTDB taxonomy): Bacteria > Latescibacterota > UBA2968 > UBA8231 > UBA8231. The sequence goes on along the minus strand of OY282352.1, from coordinate 943,125 downwards.
CCTGCCCATTGCCGAGAGCTTGCCTTTTTTCCGCGACCTGCACCTGCACGAGCGCGAGCGCGACATCGCCGGCGAACTGTTGCAAGAAATCCGCACGCGCCTCGGCTTTTTAGACCGCGTCGGCCTCGGTTATATCGACTTGGAGCGCCGCGCCGCGACCCTGTCTGGCGGCGAGGCCCAGCGCATCCGCCTCGCCTCCCAGATTGGCTCTGGCCTCACCGGCGTGCTCTACCTGCTCGACGAGCCGACCATCGGCCTGCATCCACGCGACAACGCTCGGCTGTTGGACGCCCTCAAATCCCTGAAGGACTTGGGCAATACCGTCGTATTAGTTGAGCACGACCGCGATACCCTCGAAGGGGCCGATCACATCGTCGATCTCGGCCCGGGCGCGGGCAGCGAGGGAGGCGACCTCGTCGCGGCCGGGGTCCCCAGCCAGCTCGACAGCGGCCGGCAGTCGCTGACCAGCGCGTACTTGCGCGGCGAATTGCACATCCCGGTTCCAACCAGCCGCCGCAAGCACCGCAACGGGCAGCTCGTGGTGCTCGGGGCGCGCCAGCACAACCTCAAAAACATCGACGTGCCGATCCCGCTCGGTCGCCTCGTGTGCGTCACCGGCGTCTCGGGGTCGGGCAAGTCCTCGCTCGTGGAAAGCGTGCTCTTCAACGCGCTCGCCAACGAGCTGCACAAGGCCAGCCGCCCGGTCGGCGAGCACGACCAAATCGAAGGGGTTGAGCACATCGACAAGGTCATCCACATCGACCAAGCCCCCATCGGCCACTCCCCGCGCTCCACCCCGGCCACTGTCATGGGCGTCTTCGACCTGATGCGCCAGCTCTACGCCGACCTGCCGGCCGCCAAGGTCGCCGGCTTTGCGGCCGGCCGCTTCAGTTTCAACAAATCCGGGGGCCGCTGCGAGACCTGTGAGGGGCTGGGGCAGCGCCGCATTGAGATGCACTTCTTGCCCGATGTGTGGGTCGAATGCGACCACTGCCGCGGCCAGCGCTACCTGCCCGAGGTGCTGCGGGTGCAGTTCAAGGGACACTCGATTGCCGATGTGCTGCAAATGCGGGTGCGCGACGCGCTCGTCCTCTGCGCGAACATCCCCCGCATCCACAAGCACCTGCAAATCATGGAGGACGTCGGCTTGGGCTACATGTCCTTGGGGCAGTCCTCGACCACCCTGTCCGGCGGCGAGGCCCAGCGCCTCAAGCTGGCCGCCGAATTGTGCCGACCCGATACCGGGCAGACCCTCTACATCCTCGACGAGCCAACCACCGGCCTGCACTTGGCCGACATTGAATGCCTGCTCGCCGTGCTCCACCGCCTCGTGGATGCTGGCAACACCATGGTCGTCATCGAGCACAACATGGATGTCATCAAGACCGCCGATCACCTCATTGACTTGGGGCCAGAGGGAGGCGATCAAGGGGGAAGGCTCATCGCCGCAGGCCCGCCAGAAAAAGTCGCCCAGAGCCGGCAATCGCACACTGGACGCATTCTCGCCGAAGTGCTACGGCGCGAGAGAAAGGCACCCCGGACATGAGCGGTTTGTACCTGCCCCAACGCGCCTTTTTCGAGTTCTCCTTTCGCTGCCCGCTGCGGCAAAAGCCTCCCAAGATCGACGGGAACTTGCGCGATTGGGACGACGCAGCGCGCGTACCCGACCTGATGGCCGTCGATGGCCAGCAGCCCTTTGCCGCGGTCTATATGTCCTACGACGACAGCGGCCTGTACTTTGCCTGCGAGGTCAAGAACAAGACGATTTACAAGCTCAACCCGCTCCAACCCGCTGCTGGCGACAGCCTCGAACTCTTCATCGACACCCGCGACGTCAAGGAGCACCGCGCCAACCGCTTCTGCCACCGGTTTTACGTCTTGCCCGGCGGCCGCGGCAAGGACGGCAAGCAACCCATCGCCCGCCAGACTTCCATTGAGGACGCCCGCGAACAAGCGCCGCCCTGCCCAGAAGACGCTATTGAGACCGGCCTGCGCCGACTCAAGCGGAGCTATCAGCTAGAGATCAAACTGCCGGCCGCGGGCCTCAATGGGTTTGCGCCGCGGGAGTTCAGCCGGGTGGGGTTTGCGTACCTGTTGCACGACGCCCAGCACGGCACCCAGTCTTGGTCGTCCATCTCGGACATGGGCGTAGAACGCGATCCGAGCACTTGGGGTACGGCCGAACTGGCGGGCTAGGGCGGTCGGCGTCCTTCATCCTGCCATGTCAGTGAACAGCCCAGGGTGTAAGGGTGCGGGTACGCGACAAATGCGGCGTCTGCTTTGAGAATTCTTTTTTCACCTTCTACATATATGAGAGGTAATTTCAAAGCCTTGCCGAGAAAATGCTTAAGATCAAAGTTATGTTGATCAGCATTATATAGCAGTCCTAAATGACTTGAAAGCATGAAATGTTCATCGGCACGGTCTTTTCTGCCTATAAGAAGTCGTTCCCGCGAAAGCGGGCTTCACCGCGCCTTTAGGCGTGACATCCAGTCTTGAATGATGTAGGATTGCTATATTCATAATCTTGTCCAAAAAATAAGTTAATGTTGCCAAGGTATGCGATAGAAAGCGTACCTCGTGCTCCACTATCAATGGCGTGAGCAGCTATCACAAAACCTATTTCTCCACTGACAGTCTCAAGGCCTCCAAGCGTGAGGGTGTCCCAATTACAAGAGTCTCATCTTTGATGGGTTGAGCAAACACAATGTCTCCTCCCATTATCGTAGTAGGATCTACTGTCACTTCTTCGGGCGGTGCTGCTGACTGCACTCGTACCGCAACCGGGTTCACAGAGCTTTTGTCGTTGGTTTGTTGTTCTCCGTCACTTGCATCAACGCAGGCGTGGTAGTAGGTGGTGGTGGTGGTTGACAGCATCATGAGGCGGATTGCTTTGGTTGTTGCGTCTCCCGCGGCAAGGTCTCCCGATGATTCCGCAAAACTCACCAATGCCCCACTCGCAGGTTGTGCGGTTGTTGAGGTGTGACGGTAGATACGGATGGGTTCGGAACTAGCGGGTGAGGTGCCGCTGTTGCGGATGGTGACCTGCAGGGTGATGGCGGAGCCGGGGGTCGGCGTGCTCGTTGAAGATGCAATGGAGGTCACGGTGAGGTTCGGTTGTTGGGTGACCAGCGCGGGGATCCCTGTCAGGGTCACGTTGTCGATGGCGAGGGTCTTCTCGACCTCACGGCCCAGCAGTTGCGTGCCCAGGCTGGCGACGTTGTCGCTGGAGTCTTCCGAGAATCGGTAGAAGATTATTTGGCCTTCTGCCAAGAGCGCGGCGAAGCACCAGACAAACAACAAAAACCACCGGATTCGGGTGGTTTACTATGTATTTGACACCGCCTAAGTACGCCATACATTGGAGGACATGCAAGCTTCAAATACCATTAGTCTCGCCGACTTGCTCGACGCTTTCCCGACCGAGAGGGGCTGAGTCGAGTACCTTGCTGGCGATTCTGGCACGGTTTTTGATAAGAGCTGTCTCAGGATAAGGTCTATACTCTTGAGAGGCACTAAATGAGAAAACCATCTAAGCGTCCGGGACTTCCCCCTCGGCGTTCGGAAAACACCAAAAGGCGGCTGTTGCAAGCCCCCTCAAACATCCTGATTGCAAACATGTCGAATTCAGTCACCTACAAGGGCAGCCCGAAGAACAAGAGGCATCCACATCTGTATGGACTGCCGCCGGTCAGCGGTCCGAGAGGGGATGCAACCCTGTGCGATGGTCATGCCGGCTTTTCGCCCCTGCAGATGTCCGTCATCTCAGCCATGATCCTTCGAGGACTGCGGGCCGGGCTGATTGGCTATGGAAACCTCATTTGGACGGTGGCAGATGACGGATGGATTTTCGAGGGACGTCAGACGAATGTTGCCACGAATGAATATCATGGGTATCCACTGAGACCTTCCGAGGCGATTGCCGAACTAGTGTATCGGAGGTTTTCCGCTTGGGCAAAGGATCACGGCACTATCCAAGACCAACTGGCCGCCAAAGCCTGTAAGAACAGGTACGGCTTCAGATGATGAGAAAATTCAACATCGAGACGCGGGAGCCGGAATTTTACGAGAGCCAAGATCTGCGGTACATCAAAATCAGCGCGGATGACACCTCGTTCACACGGCTGATCCGACAAGGTGACAGCGAACCGGACGACTATTTATGTGTACCGCCCGCACAAATGGCCTTTTGGCTCATCGACAACTGGTGGCGGCTCCGCTGGGAACCACCGTCGGGAGCTTTCCGGCCGGAGTGGCGGCTAGCGCACGATCTATCGTCCATCGGCGGCGGATACATTTGGCCGCGGGTGGCGCTGTGGGGCGAGGAGCATAGGATGGGTATTACTTCGCATCCAGACCATGCGGACTCATTGCGGTTCCTCACAGGCGGCTTGTTCTATGTGGCGGCTCCCGCTGTGGAAGACAGCATTGACCAGTTCATCAATTCGCTTCTCGAAGATCCAATTTCCGACCGCCAAGCACTTCGGGTCGCGTACGAGGCCCTGTTACAGGAAAGGGATGACGAGGACATAGGGACTTGGCGGAAGCTGGAGGCCAAGTTGGGATTCGATGTGGATGAGGCACCGGAAGCGCTCATGAAGTGCTTGGCGGCCTTGATTGAGCAGTATGGCGAAGAGGATATCGAAGAAGCGGCCCTCGCCCATCAGGGAGGCGACTCGGCGACTGTGCTCCAAGAGGAGATAAAGGCCGCTCGCACTTCGAACATTCGGATGGAGGTGCCCAAGGCCGTTCGGGAGATACAGATTGGTCCGCATCGAGCTTTGATGCCACCGTGGCAATTAGCTGAGGAGGCCGCTGCGACCTTGCGCGAGCGACTTTCGATCCCGCCCGGCCCTATTCTCAACAAGCCTCTGAGCGAAATTTTTGCTATCAACGTGCAAACCTTCTCGACCAAGCGGGGGCGTTCCCCACTCAAATACGGCCTCCGCCTCAGAGACGGCGATGGCGAGGCCAACGTGGTGGCCTTGGAAAAAAAGCGGTCTGATGCCCGCAGGTTTGAACTGTGCCGGATGCTCGGCGACGTGATCTGGTCGGACAACGACGCCTTGGGACCGGTTTCCGCCGCAAAGTCGGTACGCCAGAAGTTCCAGAGAGCTTTTGCACAGAGCTTCCTGTGTCCGTTTGCCGACCTTGAGGAGTACATAGAAAACGACCAGCCGACGGAGGATGATATACATGCCGCCGCGCACCATTTTTGCGTTTCCGAACTCATGGTGCAGTCGCTTCTGGTGAACAAGGGCGTAATGGCGCGTCGTGAAGTGGAAGAACAGATTGACGCGGCCTGATATCGGTGCAGATACGTGCCGTTGGCTCTCCTCCGGGCTCGGCCCCAGCACATCCCACAGTTTTGAAACCAGCGGCCTGAACCGCAAGGCCAGCGGAAAGGGCGGGCGTGGGAGCCGCAAGGCCAGCTACTCGCTACTCGCGTCTAGGCAGGTCAGAGCGGCGACGGAGAGGTCGAGGTGTTGGTTGTTGGCGCAGAATCTCCGCAAAAATCCGTTGTTTTGATGGAGACTACAGCGAGGAGATAGGTTTCAGGTCAAGTGCTCTGCTGTGAAAGGAACCAACAGACCAATTAGGCATATCAGGAGAGATTTCATAAAGCCTTGTACTCCTTCCCCTATTTGGTTTCACATGCCCCACACGTCAATCTCCACCCCACTATCCGACGTGCGGCGACAGTGGAATATCTTGTCGTCCCAACGCCGACCCGCGCGCCGGTCAAAAATCACCAGATGACCCGCCTTTGCAGCACAGCCATCCATATATCCCGCTGTCTGCTCCAATCCCTCGGCAATCGTCCGCTCCAAACTCTGGTGCAGAATTTTGCACTCGATGACGACCTTGTGCGCCTGCGCACCCTGCGGCCACACGATCAGCAAATCCGTCCGACCCCGACCCAAGCCATACTCCCGCTCAATCCGACCGCCGCTGTTGACAATTCGCTGCAAAAACGCCTGGAGCAGCTGCTGCGGCCCCGCCTCCTTGTACTGGAACCGCTCCACCCAATGCTCCGAGTGAGCACGGAAAAACGCTTGGAACGCCGCCAGTAGCTTGCCCACATCCAAGCCGCCATCGGCATCCACATACCAAGCCGCGTCCTCAACAAGGCCAGCCTGTGCGGCATAGGTCAGTTCTCGGGGCACTACTTCCGCGTAGATTGGATTGGCGATGTGCAGCGGATCGTCCGGGGCGATTAAGCCCAAGTCGCGGACGTATTCGAGATCTCGCGCTGAGAACGCGCTCTTGTCGGCCCCGCTCAATAGCGGTTCGACCACCCGCCGCACCCGTTCTTCTTGCAGCTTGTCGGCCAACTGATCCAGATGCGTCTCGCGCCGCAGGATGAGCTGCTCCCGCGCCGCGCAGACAGCGGTGGCGTCAATGGGGCGCGAACGGTCAGCCCCGGCCGCGCGCTCAAAGCAGGCTTCGTAGGCCAAGGCGTTGACCAGCCATGGCTGCCCTTGGGTGTGCGCCCAGACCGTCTCCAAGGCATCGGCCGTAAACACCTGACCCGTCTCCGCGGTGTGCTGCGCCAACAACCTATACACCTCCGCCGCGCTGAAAGCACTCAGCCGCAGCGATTTCGCCTTGATGTTGAACGCGCTGCCCCCAGCGATGATGGCGTTTTCCGCGGTCGATTGAATGCGGTAATCGCGCACATCGCGCACCCCGCACAACACCACGCTCTGCGGAAAACCCTCCGGACGTAAATCGTACCCCGCCCGCAACTGCCGCAACACCGACAGTAGCGCATCGCCGATCAGCGCGTCGATCTCGTCGATCAGCAGCACCAAGGGCTTTGGATCGGCCTTCGCCCAGCGCGTCAACGCCACTTGCAGAGCCGCATGCGGCCCGAACTCGGCGAAGAGGCCCGACCAGACCGCGAGCAGAAATTCGTCGTCCAGCGTCACGCTCGCTCGCAATGCCAAGGCCCCCAAAACAGTGCGCATCACCTGTTCCACATCTTCGCGCCCTGCTTGCCCGCCTTCCACGTTGACGTACGCGCAGCGGTAGTCGCCCTCGGCGTTGAGCAGGTCGCGCAGCGCCAGCAGCACCGAGGTCTTGCCCGTCTGACGCGGCGCGTGCAGCACGAAGTACTTTTTTTGCTGGATGCGGGTCAACACCCCATCCAAGTCCAAGCGCTCCAACGGCGGGATGTGGTAGTGGTCTTGGGGCCGGATGGGGCCGGCCGTATTAAAAAAACGCATCTTGTATCTCCTAACTGATTTTTGCAACCCATCCTTTCACAACCTGACTACAGTACCCCCGCAAAACAAGCAAAAATTTTCCTAACCGCGAAATTCCCCTATACTATGTCAGTTATATTGAATTGAATAGATCGTTTATCCGCGCATTCACCAAGACCATGCCAATGCCTAATTCTGCTGTAATCCACCGAGTTTTCGGGGTGGGGATTTTCGTGCTGACGTTGGGGGTGTACGTGAAGACCCTCGCGCCGACCGTGTCGTTTTGGGACTGCGGCGAGTTCATCGCCACATCCTATATCCTCGGCGTGCCCCATCCGCCGGGCGCTCCTTTGTACGTGCTGTTGGGGCGGGTCTTCACCTTGTTCCCCATTGGCGAAGTCGCCATCCGCGTCAACTTCATGTCCGCGCTGACGTCCGCGCTGGCGATTTGGTGCGTCTATCTGTCAACCGTCGCGCTGGGGCGGCGGGCGTTGGGAGGCCAGCCCCTGCAACCGCTGGGCGACGCCCGCGACATCGGCGTCCTCGCCAGCGGTGCCGTGGCCGCGCTGACGTTGGCGTTCTCCTACACCCAGTGGTACAATGCCTCCGAAGCCGAGGTGTATGGCTACTCCATCTTGTTTACGTGTCTGGGGCTGTGGCTGATTCTCTACTGGGAGGGCAGCGGTGCGGGTGCATCCAACGACCGCTGGCTGTTGGTGCTGGCGTATTTGTTCGGCCTCGGCGGCGGCCTGCACCTGCTGTGCCTGCTGACGATTCCATCGCTTTTGCTGCTGGCGTGGTTTGCCGACCGCCAGTTGCAACGGCTGATCGTGCTGCTGGTTGGCTGGGGCGTGGTCGGCGGGCTGGTGCTGGTGGCATTGGGGCCGGGGGCGCAGTCGAATGGAGTGCTGGGGCTGGGGCTAGCTGGGCTGCTGGCGTACCTGCACGGCCGCGACCGGCGGCTGTTTGGGCTGCTGCTAGGCGTCCTCGTGCTGTTCGCGCTGGGCTATTCCACCTATGGCGTGTTGTACATTCGCTCCGGCCTGGATCCGGTCATCGACGAAAACGATCCAGAGACATGGGCGGCTTTTTTGGCGTTCCTCAACCGCGAGCAATACGGCACCGAGAGCATGCTGACGACCATGCTGACGGCGCGGGCGAGCCGCACCTATCAGTTCTGGGATCAGCAGATGAAGTACTTTTTTCAGCAGTTTCCCTTTCCGCTTTTGGAGCGGGTGGTCGAGTTCCGCAAGGCCACCATAGACCTGCCGGATCGGGTGTCCATTTCGCTGGTGCCGTACGGGCTGGGGCTGTGGGGCCTGTGGTGGCACGGGCGGCAGGACTGGCGGCGGTTCGCCGGGGTGTTGCTACTGTTCTTGATTATGGGGTTTGGGCTGTCGCTCTACCTGAACATGCCAGACCCGCAGCCGCGCGAGCGGCACTACGTGTTTGGCGGGATGTACTTGGCGTTCGCGCTGTGGATCGGGTTGGGCTGGCTGGGCGTGGTGGAGGTGGTGCGGCAGCAGTGGGGGCGGCAGCGGGCGGCCGTAGTGGCGGTCGCGGCGGCAGGATTGTTGCTGCCGGCCGGGGTGGCGGCGCGGCTCTATCACGTGGAAGACCGCACGGGCGACTTTATCGCCTATGATTACGCACACAACATGCTGACTAGCTGCGAGGAAGGCTCCATTCTGTTCACCAACGGGGACAACGACACCTTTCCGCTGTGGTTCTTGCAGGAAGTAGAAGGGGTGCGGCGCGATGTGCGGGTGGTCAACTTGAGCCTGTTGAACACCGGCTGGTACATCAAGCAACTGCGCGACCGCGAACCGCGCATCGACATCCGCTACACCGACGACTTCATCGACTCAGTGCTCACCGACACGCAGATGGTCGATTTCTACAAGCGCTACTGGCCCGAACCCAAGGTGCCGCCGGAGCTAAAGAAATTGGGAATTGACGTGGAAGTGAGCACTCCCCCCGAGTACCCGATCCTCCGCGTCCAAGACGTCATGGTCATCAAAATCCTATCTTGGAACGAGTGGAAAAAACCCATCCACTTTGCCATCACCGTTCCCACCAGCAACCTGCTCAACCTCGACCCCTATTTGACGATGGTCGGCATGAGCGTAAAAGTCTCGCCCGAACCTACGGACGGAGTAGATGACGAGGCCCTAGAGCGCAATCTCCTCGAAAAATACCACTTCCGCGGCCTCAACGACCCGTCCTTGTACAAGGACGAAAACTCCGAGCGCCTCTTGGGCAACTACTGGGCTTGCGTCTTGCAATTGGCCCGCAGCTACGAGGAGCAGGGGCGCAGCACCGAGGTGCCGCAGCTTATGCAGTGGGCGCGGGACAACATCTACATGAGCTGGGAAAACCACTATGCGGCGGCTGATTACTTCAGCGAGCTCGGCCAGCACGACATAGCGACCGAGCACATCTACGAGGCCGCTCGGTTCCTCATCGGGCGCGTGGGCATTGAGTCGGCCGCCACCTACGACAATATCATCGCGCTGACCGGGGTGCTGATCCAAGCTCCTTACTCGGCCTACGACCGCGCCGCGGGCCTCTATCGCCAAGCCATTGCCCTCGCGCCGGCCCGCTGGGAGGGCTACTACGAGTTGGTCGCCACCCTACAGGCCAAGGGCGATATTCCCGAGGCCCTGGACCTCCTCCAGCAGTACAAAGAGCAATACGGCGAGCGGCCGGAGTTGGCCGAGGCCGAGCGCATCCTCCGCCAATCTGCCTCTCCATGACCGAGGCCGTCACCGTCGTCATCCCGCACTACCGTGCGGACGTGCTCTACGACTGCGTGGCCTCGGTCTATGCCCACAGCAATTATCCCGTCCGCGTGCTCGTTGTTGACGATGGCGGCAACGCGCCGAGCTTGCAGCGGGTCAAGGCCGCCTTTCCCGCACTAGAGATCTTGACCAACGAGCGCAATCTCGGGTTTGCCGCGGCCTGCAACCGCGGCTTGGCGGCCGTCCACACCCGCTACGCCGTGCTGCTCAACGACGACACCCGCGTCGAGCCGAACTGGCTCGCCCCCCTCGTCGCCATGGCCGACAGCAACCCGCAGATCGCCGCTTGCCAGCCCAAGCTGCGCTCGGCCAACGCGCCCGAGAACTTTGATTACGGCGGCGGCGCCGGCGGCTATATCGACGCCTTGGGGTACGCGTTTTGTCGGGGGCGGCTCTTCGACCGTTGCGAGCGCGACGAGGGCCAATACGACGCGCCCGTACCGCTCTTTTGGGCTTGTGGCGCAGCCCTCTTCCTCCGCGTCGCCGCGGTGCGCCGAGTCGGTTTTTTCGACCCTGAGTACTTCATGCACTTTGAGGAAATCGACTTGTGCTGGCGTCTTCAGCTCGCTGGCTGCCAGATCCGCGCCGTGCCGCAATCCGTGGTCTTGCACCACTCGGGTTTCTCCCAGCCTCCGGCCACCTTTCGCAAGGCATACTTCAACCACCGCAACAGCCTCATCACGCTGTGCAAAAATGAGGGGTTGAGCCGCCTGCTGTGGCTGCTGCCCCTGCGCCTGTGGTTAGAGGTGTTCGCCGTGCTCTACTACGTCGTCCAAGGCCGGTGGACCAGCGCACTGGCCCCTTGTGCGGCCTTGCTTTGGTGCCTCGCGCATCCGCGCAACATCTATCGCCGCCGCCGCCAGAGCCAAGCCACCCGCTGCACCTCAGCCGCCCGCGACGGCGTCTATTCGGGCAGCGTCCTCTACCAGTACTTTGCGCGCCGCGTCCAGCATACCTCCGCTCTCGTGCCCGAGCCATGAGCCGCGTCATCCTCGGCTGCGAACGCCTGCTCGCGACCGCAGCCGACCTGATCCGCGACCGGCGCGTCGGCCTGATTACCAATCACTCAGGAGTCGATGCGCGCCTGCAATCCACAGCGGACCGGCTGCACCAATCCGATCTCTGTACGCTCGTCGCATTGTACGGGCCGGAGCACGGGATCCGCGGCGCAGCGCAAGACGGCGAGCGCATCGCCCATGCCACCGATGACCGCACCGGCGTACCGGCCTACAGCCTCTACGGGCAAACGCGGGCCCCCAACGCCGCCATGCTCGCGGGCGTCGAGCTGATGTTCTTTGACATCCAAGACGTCGGCGTGCGTTTTTACACCTATCTCTACACCATGAGTCTGAGCATGGCCGCCTGCGCCCAAGCGGGCATTCCCTTCGTCGTCCTCGACCGCCCCAACCCCATTGGCGGCCAAGCCATAGCCGGAAATTGTCTCGACCCGGCGTTTGCCTCTTTCGTGGGGCAGTATCCGATCCCGGTGCGCTACGGCCTAAGCATTGGCGAGCTCGCCCGGCTCTTCAACGAGGAATACGGAATCGGCGCGGACCTGCACATCGTCGCTATGGAGGGCTGGCAGCGCTCCTTTTACTGGGAGGACACCGGCCTGCCGTGGGTGCCGCCGTCGCCCAACATGCCCAGCCCGGAGACGGCGGTGATCTATCCGGGAACCTGCTTCTTTGAAGGGACGAACGTGTCTGAAGGACGGGGGACAGCCAAGCCTTTTGAGCAGTTTGGCGCGCCGTTTATCGACGGGGCGCGCCTAGCCGACGCGCTCAACAGCCGAGCACTGCCCGGGGTGGGCTTCCGCCCGGTGTTTTTCCAGCCAGCGGCCGGCAAGTACGCGGGCGAAACTTGCGAGGGCGTCCAAGTCCACGTCCTCGATCGCGCGGCCTTTGAGCCTGTTGGCGTTGGCTTTGAGGCGCTCGCGGCCGTGCGTCGCCTCTATCCGTGCGAATTCGCTTGGCGCGTACCCGCCGCCGGCATCCACAATTTCGACCGCCTCGCCGGCACCGACCAGATCCGCCGCGCACTCGACGGAGGCGTGGCTGTCGCCGAACTACAGGCGGCTTGGGCCGAGGCGTGCCAAGCCTTTGACGCTATTCGCCGTCGCTACTTGGCGTATCCTTGAGCGAGGTTGTTTTGCCGAGCGATCTTTGTTATCGTCCATAACGGCACTCGCCACACTTGCTACCTGTCATGCCTGCACCGCTCCAAACCGGCTCCCTGTTGGTCGCTACCCCCGCGTTCAAATCGCTTGCCTTCGACCGCACGGTCGTGCTCATCACCCACTATAGCGAAGAAGACATCACCATGGGCTTGGTGATCAACCGGCCCCTCGGCGAGCGGGTCCGGCGCTATACGGCCGAATCCCTGCAACACCTCGCGGGCAGCGAAGAGGCACATGCGGAATTGGGGCGGATATTCTATCAGGGCGGGCCGGTACACCAGCGCTATCTTTTCTTTTTGCACCGGCTCGACGGCTTAGTCGAAGGAGGCACGAGAATCCTCGACGGCCTCTATCTGGGCGGCAACCTCGACGCCAAGTACGCCGAACCCGAGGTGCTCCGGGCCGATGTGCCGCGGTTGCGGTTCTACTTGGGCCATGCCGGCTGGGAGCCGGGCCAACTCGAATCCGAAATTAGCGCTGGCACTTGGTTTTTGGCCCCGGGCGACCCCGAGCTGGTCCTCGCGCCCACGCCCGAAACCATCTGGCAAACAGTGCTCTATTCCATGGGGGGCAAATATCGCCCCATCTCCGTATTTCCCGAAGATCCATCCGTCAACTGATCAGCACACCATGCCCCGCTTGGCGCGGATGCCGTGCGCAGGTGGGTCGTCGCCGATCCAGCGCTCGTCAATTGACTCGTGTGAACGCTGATAGCGCGTGTCGGCAGAGAGGCGAATGCGGTCCGTCTGGTTGTCTGAACTGGCGTGCAACAGATACATGCAGAAGACCAGCAAATCCCCCATCTGGTACTCGGCCGTCAGCCAGCGGCCCTGTAGCTCCTCGCGCACGGCAATCGCGTCGTGTGAATAAGCTCCAGACGAATTCCAGCGAATTTGCTCGCGTTCTTGGTTGGTCAGCTCGCGGCCCTGCTGCTGAGCGGCCGCGACGATTTGGCGCGCTGTGGGGCCGTCGTTCTCGCAAAACGCATCCACGTCGGTTTGGCCGTAGCCTTGTTTCAGGGCTTGGTTTTGGTGCGATCCCTCCAACACCATCAGTCCGCCCATTTCGTAGGGCACGTCGCTGAAGGGCGTCCACGACGTATAGAGCGCCTTGGTTCCTCGGCCCATATAGACGATGTCGCAATGCGGAGTCGTCGCCGTATGTGTGCCCGGCTGCTTGGCGCGGAACCAAGTGTAGTCGTAATGCCGGACCGGCCCGCCTAAGAAGAACTCGTAAAAGTCCATCATCGGGCCGTCGTAGAGGACTTTGTCCAGAGGCGGGTTGTTGCGCGCTAAAATTGGCATAAACGGGCCAGTAGCCGCCGGATTGATCGTCTCGTCCGTGGCCACTACGCCTTCCATGGGCGGCCGCGTCGGGTCTAGCACCCCAGACTTGAAGAGGCGATCGCACAATTCTGCCCGTGCCGCCAACACGTCGCGCCGGTCCAAATACCGAGGCAAAAACAAATACCCGTCTTTTTCCATCCGCTCCCAGAGCGCGTCCCGATCGTCGATTACATCATCCGAGCGGCAAAGCTCGCCTACCTGATCCATGGCGACCGGCTTGCCGCTATACGTGAGTTGAGGCATGGTTGCCGCAGTCATTGGTTGTCCTTTCTGGTCTAAAAGTACGCTGCTGGCCCTCGTGTGCAAACGGTGCAACGCTTTTCTCACCGACCGCTAGATCGGCGATTGACCTAAAATGGCTGAACTATTACATTTGGAAGCACCCCCATTTTGCAGCCCCTGCGTTTTGTAATCCCCGTCCGCTTTTTGATTGAGAGAAACAATGTACATTCGCTCGCTTTGTGTCGCTTTGTGTCTGTCGTATGTACCGCTTCAAGCCGCTGTCTTCGACCCCGGCCCGAACCCGCCGTATGCCGCCGCCATCTTGCTCGAAGCCGAAAGCGGTGCCGTGCTCTTCGCCCACAACCCAGACTTGCAGCGCTCGCCCGCCAGCACCCTCAAGCTGATGCTCGAACTGGTGGTCATGGACTTGGTCAAAGCCGGTAAGGTCGCGCTGGACGACCCGATCCGAGCCTCCCGCCGCGCCGCCAGAACCGGCGGCTCTCAGGTCTATCTAGCCCAAGGCGAAGTCTTTACACTGGAGCAGCTCATGGAGACGGTCGTCATCGTCTCGGCCAACGACGCCTGCGTCGCCATCGCCGAGCACGTCGGCGGCTCGGCCGAAGGCTTCGTCGATCTGATGAACAGCCGCACACAAAGCCTCGGCATGAAGCACACGCGCTACGTCAACGTGCATGGTCTCGACGATACCCCTCGCAACAAGGGCAACATCACTACGGCTCGCGACCTCTCCAAAATTGCCCGTGCGCTCTTGGAGTACCCCGAAATTTTGGCTTGGTCCTCCATTCGCTTCAAGCCGTTCCGCAACGGCAAGTTTACACTCCGCGCCACCAACAAACTTTTGGGGAGGTTCCGGGGAGTTGACGGGTTTAAGACTGGCTATACCCGACGCGCCGGGTACTGTCTGGTCGCCACGGCCGAGCGCCACGAGATGCGCCTGATCTCGGTGATCTTAGGTGCTCCATCGGCGCGCGTCCGCACTCGCGAGACCAGCCGTTTGCTAAACTGGGGCTTTAATAGCTTCTCTCGCGTGCCCATCGTCGAAACCGGCGAGCTGATCGGTAAGGTCGTGCTTGACTGGGGAATAGAGCCAGAGGTGCGCGTCTTGGCCCAAGACACCGTAGTCGCGGTGCTCACCCCCGAACAGGAGAAACAGATCGTCCGCCACCTAGAGCTGCCCGAGGAATTGCCGGCACCAGTCGCTGCGGGCGACGAGGTCGGGAAACTACGGGTCTCGTTGGGCGATAGCCTATTGGCCGAGGTGCCCATCCACGCTGAAAAGACCATCGGCCGCATGGGGCTTTGGGACAAGCTGATGACGTACTTTTAAGCGGTGCGGCTATTTGTGGTACCGTCCGCCGCTTAAAATATCGAAGGACCGATACAAGGCCTCCAACAACAACAGGCGCGCTAGCTGGTGGGAAAAAGTCAGCGACGACAGCGACCACTGCTCTTGTATTTGAGATTCTACCCCCGCCGGCATCCCCTCGGCCTCTCCTATTACCAGCACTAGGTGCGAGTGGCCTTGGTTCATGAGCCGCTGGAGCCGCTGTGCCAATTGCTCCGAAGTAAATGACTCTCCTTCCACGTACAGACCGACGATATATGCCCCTTGCAACAGCCGGCCCGGCAGGCCGCCTTGGGCCTTGCCTCGGCAGAGTGCGACCCGCGCCTGCCGCAAGAGCCGCTTGATATACTCCTGCTCGACGGCTTCTAGCGCTGAGTTGCGATGTTTCTCGTAGGAGACAACGCTGATCTGCATTGGCACTAGTAGTGGTCTGGAGCAATCGACAGGGCACGGTTCTCCAGCGGCAAGGCCACCCGCGCCCCACCCTGCCGATGCGACTCCACGATCGCGAAAATTAGCTCTTGGCTGCGACAGGCGAGCGGCAGATTGCCTCGAGTATCGCCGTCCTCGTCGAGTGCTCGGACGATATCCTCCATTCCGCGCAGCGTGCCACTCTCAACTATGGCTGCGGGCGCGGCCACTGGACGCAATTCCCCGTGCTCGTCTTTCTGGCGCAAGCTATAGCCCATCCCGTTGCTCAGGGTGCGTAGCTGGCCCTCGGTGCCGCTGATTTCGAATTCCCAATTAGGTGCTCCCACCAAGTAGGCGTGAACCCCGTTTTTGAACTGCACGTATCCACTGCTGATCCTCGGATCGATGGTTAGCCGGTCTCCCTCCCAATCCGCGGCCTCTGCCTGTGCCGTCCCTTGGGCGAATTCCGCCTCTGCATCCAGCGCGAAAAAGAGCATCATGTCGGCTGCGTGCGTGTGCCCCCATTGCGCCACGCTGATCCCGCAATGGGCCACAACTGTCTGCACCTGACCGATGTCGCCGCGCTCAATCATGGCGCGTGCATGGCGGTAAAGCGCGGCATAACGCCGCTGTGTGCCGTAGTTGAACTTGATGCCGCGCGGCTCGCAAGCGGCGAGCATCGCGTCCATCTCGTGTACCGCGTTGCACAGCGCCTTCTCGCAGTAGATGCCTTTGACGCCAGCTTCGGCGGCGAAAATCACCTGCTCGGCGTGCCGGCTTGGGCGAGTGGCAATGCTGATCACGTCGAGATTTTCGCGCTCGATCATTTCCCTGTAATCGGCATAGGCTCGTTGGGCACTGTAGCGCGTGCGGATGCGTTCGGCCTTCTCCCCGACCGGGTCGCAGACGGCGACCAGTTCCATGCGCTCGCAGGCGACGATTGCCGCCGCGTGCGAATACGGCAGATAGAGCCGGGCATTGGGGCCGCCTTTGACTTCGTCGTCAATAGTGGCACCCATCCGCCCGCAGCCGCTGAGTCCAACTCGGTAGGTGGTGGGCATTTTGATCTCCTCTCCGCGCGACCTTGACGCAGTTGGTATGCGGGGATATATTATTGGCCCGTTTGCAATTAGGCAACATGAGGGCGATTAGCTCAGCTGGCTAGAGCGCCTGCTTGACATGCAGGAGGTCCGCAGTTCAAGTCTGCGATTGCCCACCATAATTTTTAAGGGGCTTATAACTCATGCCTTCCGGCTTGGGATATAAGCCCTTTTCTTTTGAACATGTTGCGTACGGCGTCTTCGTCGTTCCGCACTTATTCAGACGAGCGTCAAGTCGGCCCGCTGGCCCTCTTTGAGAAAGGCGGTCAGCCGATCCACGGCCGTTTGCAAGTCGCCTTTGCCAACCAGCTCGACCGGGGCTTATCATCATGGCTCAGCGAGCCTGAAGGACGCGAAAAATCGCTCGATATCCGAGGGGTCGTCAAAAGCATAGGGTGCTCCGACCACCATCAAGCTATAGAGCCGCTGGCCTACCTGTAGGCTCTGCAATCGCAGGAGGCTTTGGTCCGCAGCTTGTATTTGCGTCTGCCAAGCGGGATGCTCGTCCATCTCAACGGCGGCCTCCGACAGGATCGTCCCCTTCACCTTGTGCAAGATGACATCGCGGCGTGCGGCAATCGCGCTATCGGCTGGGACGGTCTCGGGCACGTCTCCATAGGCAACGGCGTATTGCACGTCGGCGCGCTCGAACATTAGGTATTGGAACTCTACCTCGCCAAAGGGCAACGGCTCGCGCAGCTTGCGCAGATTGGGCCGGCCGGCCATCTGCACTGTGAAGGCCCCCGCCTCATAGGTCCGCTCCTCCCATTCCGGCGCGCCGCGCACCCAACTAACGACATTGTAGGCGGCAATAGCCCCTAGGACGACAAAGAAGAGCTTGACGGACAATAGGTCCGTTTTGGTCTTAGGCGCTCGGCCCATTGGCTCAGGCCAGCCCCAGCTTCTCTTCGGCGCTGTCTGCGGGAATATAGCCCAAGACCTCGCGCGGATGGTCGATATCGACCCAGCGCCAGCGGTTGTTGGACACTCCGTAAAAAATATCAAAGCGCAAGTCCGCGGGGGCCTCGATTGCGCGTTGCACGAGCTGCACCACGTCGCGCTGGCTGCACCAGATGGCACCGCCCCGCTCGTCGCGCGGGTGGTCCTCGGCATTGACCCAGCCGATGCGCAGACAGGGCACCGACATATTGTGTACGTCGGCGTAGTAGCGCGCTAGGGCCTCGCCCCAAATTTTGGTCGCTGGATAGAGGCCGGTCGGCCGCTGCGGCCATTCGTGGGTCACGACCTGTACCTGACCGGCATCGACCGCGTCGAAGCGACCTTCGGCAATGGCCTTGTACGGGTCCTCCTGCTGGTAGCCCCAAGATACCATGATTGAGCTGGCGAAGACTACGCGCCTGACGCCTGCGCGATTCGCGGCCTCCAGCACATTGCGCGGCCCGATAATATTGCTGCCGAGCAGGCTCTCCCAACTAGCGTCTGGCCGCGGGTCGGCTGCCAGTTGCACGACCACGTCCATACCCTCGACGGCCTTTGCTATGGCGTTGTAGTCGGTCAGGTCCGCGAGGGTGAATTTCTCTTCGGGAATTCCCAACTCTGCGTCTCTGGGTGCCCGCTCAGAAAGCTGGGACCGCCGCGCTAGGCCATAGACATCATAGCGGTCGGGTTGGGTGCGCAGATGCCGATACACAGCCCCGGCGATCAATCCGCAAACGCCGGTAATTAAGACTTTCTTGGGGGCCATGGCTCCTCTTCTCCTCTATCTCATCCAATGGCGGCGATGTGGCGCAGGGCGCGGTAGCGCTGGTCGCAATCCATGCCGTAGCCAACGACGAATGTGTCTTCAATTTCAAAACCACAGTAATCTATCGGCACTGGAAACTCCCTGCGGGCGCCCTTGTCCAGCAGCGTACATGCTCTGAGCGAAAGGGAGTGCCGCGACTCTATCATGGTCATCACAAAATCTAGAGATCGGCCCGTATCGACAATGCCATCGACGACGAGCACGTCCCGTCCGGCCACCTCGACGACGAGATCTTTGGTCAGCTCGATCTGCCCGGTGTTCTCTGTGCCTTGGTAGCTCGAAACACCGACGAAATCGTAGTCCAACCGCGCCAACAGCTCCTCGGGCAAGTGATCCATCAGGGCCATCATAAACTGCACTGCTCCGTTGAGGAGACCGACAAACAAGGGGGCCGACCCAGCGTAGTCGGCGGCTAGCATCTGGGCCATCTCGCCGATGCGCTGCTCTACTTGCGGGCGCTCGATTAGCACTCTTAAGGCGGGGGTTTCTAACGAATTGCGGGGCATGCCTTTGATTATACGGCATGGGCTGTTTTTTGCAAACAAAAGGCGCCGGAACAAAAAACTCCGACGCCCTTGTTGGCCCACCCTAAAGGAAGGTTGTCTCGCGGCTTGGTCAGGCTGCTTGGCGGGCGTTGTGCAGCATTTCCCGCTCCTGCCCTAAGAGCGCTTCGGCGGGGATGCTGGGTTGCTCGGGCACCTTCAGGGCGGCAGCCGCAACCAAGGCACTCAACTCGTCGGCACTGGTCAGATCCAGCTCGCCGCGCTGATAGGCGTTGTCGATGTGCTCGCATAGCAGTTCCAAGTCGGCCCAAGAGCGGGCTTGCCCAATGCGCGCCTGCAAGGAGATGGACGCGGGGTTTAGTCTTGTAGTCTGCATAATTACCTCCTTGGGGGAGTTAAGGAGTACGCGCGGGTGCGAGGTGCTGCGGCCGTCTTGGCGTGGGTTCCAGAGGCAGCCTTGGCACCTCGACCCGCGAGAGCACAGAGGCTAGGCCAGTTCGGCCTCTGCTTCTTTGTGTTCAGTTCCAATCCGCTCCTTCTTACCAGAGCAAGGGGAGACTTCTGCGACCTTCAGGTTGAGGGCTTGACGCACCTCGGTCTCTAGGCGCGTGCGGACCTCGAGGTTGTCGCGGAGGAAGACGCGTGCGTTCTCGCGCCCTTGGCCTAGCCGCTCTTCGCCGTAGGAAAACCAGGTGCCGCTTTTGGCGACGAAACCGCTGTGGACGCCCAAGTCGAGCAGATCGGCCTCGTGCGATATGCCTACGTCGTCGCCGCGGAACATGATGTCGAACTCGGCCTCGCGGAAGGGCGGGGCAACCTTGTTCTTGACGACCTTGACGCGGGTGCGACGACCGATGATCTCGTCGCCGTCCTTGATCGCGCCAATGCCGCGAATGTCGAGGCGGACCGAGGAATAGAAGTTTAGGGCACGACCGCCAGTGGTGGTCTCGGGGCTGCCGAACATCACGCCGATTTTCATCCGCAACTGGTTGATAAAGATCACCGTGGTCCCCGACTTCTGAGACGATCCGGTGAGCTTGCGCAGGGCTTGGGACATCAGCCGCGCTTGCAGCCCTACGTGGGAGTCGCCCATATCGCCTTCGAGCTCGGCTTTGGGAACTAGCGCTGCTACCGAATCGATCACGACGAGGTCGAGGGCACCGCTGCGGACGAGCGTATCCGTGATCTCTAGGGCCTCTTCGCCCGAATCCGGCTGCGAAACGAGCAAGTTGTCGATATCGACGCCCAGCCGACGGGCAAAATTCACGTCGAGCGCGTGTTCGGCGTCGATGAAAGCTGCCGTGCCGGTCTTTTGCGCTTGGGAGACGATGTGCAGTGCCAGCATGGTCTTGCCCGCGGCTTCAGGCCCGAAAAGCTCGACGACCCGACCTCTGGGCACCCCGCCGACCCCGAGGGCTGCATCTAGCGAAATAGCACCCGTGGAAATGACGTCAACGTCCATTGCCGCTGACTCGCCTAACCGCATGACGGCCCCTTTGCCAAACTGCCGTTCGATCTGGGCGAGCGCTAAGCCGATGGCCTTGTCCTTCTCTCCGCCTAAGGGCTTGCCGTTAGCACTAACTTTGCTTTTGCGCGCTACCATGATTTCCTCCTCGCGTGTCCTATGAGATGTGTAGCACACCGCCAACCTGAACAAAAAGATAGTGAATCAATGTTCAGGTGTCAAGCATTTTTTAATTGAAGCGGGTTAAGCTGCTCCACTCATTCATAACAAATGCCGTGCCAAGCGGCAAGAATACGCGCAATTTATTGTTTAATAATATGTTATAAGAAAGAGGAGAAGGCCGCGAAAAGCAGAAATTGGGAACTGCGAGAAACAGCGCTGTGAAGAAAAGGAACTAGTTTGAGCCAAATGCGAGCGCTTCAACCGCCTCCATCCCCCCTACCCCGACCACCTCCATCCCCTCCGGCCGCTTCCACCCCTGCAAGTTGCTCCGTGCCACCAAACACTGCTCAAACCCCAAACTCCGCGCTTCGGCCACCCGCCGGTCAATCTGGTTCACCGGCCGAATCTCCCCCCCCAACCCGATCTCGCCAATGGCCACGGTCTGCGCGTCAATGGGCTTGTTGCGGAAGCTCGAGACAATCGCCAACCCCACCCCCATATCCACCGCCGGCTCGTCGAGGCGAATGCCCCCTACGACATTGACGAAAATGTCCTCGCTCGACAGGTCGTGGCCGCAGCGCTTTTCGAGCACCGCGATAATAATCGAGAGCCGTTTGGCGTCGATGCCGGTGGCAACCCGCTGTGGATAACCAAAACTAGAGCGCGAGACGAGGGCCTGAATTTCGATCAAGAGCGGCCGAGTGCCCTCCATGCTACAGACGATAGCCGAACCCGATACGCCCTCGGCGCGCTCGGCCAGCAGAATCTTGGAGGGGTTGGCGACCTCAATCAGCCCTTGATCCCGCATCTCAAAAATCCCGATCTCATTGGTCGAACCAAAGCGATTTTTGGCGGCGCGGAGGATGCGGAAGTGGTGGTGCCGCTCGCCCTCTAAATAGAGCACGGTATCGACTAAGTGCTCCAGCACTCGCGGCCCGGCGACCGTGCCCTCTTTTGTCATGTGCCCCACCAAAAACGTGGGAATGCCGCTCTCTTTGGCCAAATAGACGAGCCGCGCAGCGCATTCGCGCACTTGAGTCACGCTGCCGGGCGCACTCTCTAGCTCGGGCATGTAAATGGTCTGGATCGAGTCGATGATGACAGCCAGCGGGTCGGCGGATTGCAGCTGGTCGAGAATGGCCGCGAGGCTGGTCTCGGCCATCACGTGCAGGCTTTCGCACAACGCCCCCAAGCGCCCAGCGCGCAGGCGGATCTGCGCGGCCGACTCCTCGGCGGAAATGTACGCGATGCGAAAATCAGAGGCCGCTAGTTGTCCGGCCATCTGCAACAGAAGCGTCGATTTGCCGATGCCGGGATCGCCGCCGACTAAGACGACCGAACCAGGCATGATGCCGCCGCCCAAGACTCGGTCGAACTCGGAAATGCCGATTTGCAACCGCTCGTGGTCTTGATCATCAACTTGGGTAATGGGCTGCAATTGGGAGCGGGGCGATACCGTTAGATGTTCGCGCCGGCTATCGGGTGCTTGGGGCCGTTCTTCGACGCAGGTGTTCCACTCGCCGCAGGCTGCACAGCGCCCAAACCAGCGCACGGCACTGTGGCCACAAGACTGGCAGACGTAAGCGGAACGGTTCTTTTTGGCCATGCCTCAACCCGTCTGAGTAGCCGTACGCGCGACAACGACTCGGGGGATTTGGTTTAAGTCTGGTCTTATCTGAACCTCAGTCAAGCGTTCAGACCGCGCAAGTAGGTCCTCCACGGCCGCGCTTTGGCCGTCGCCTACCTCTAGAAGTAGATGGCCTCCGGGGCGAATAAAGTCAGCCGCCTCCTGCGCGATGCGACGGTGGTACGCCAAGCCGTCCTCGCCTCCATCTAGCGAGAGATGAGGTTCGTGGTCGCGTACTTCCGGTGCTAGTTGCGCCAAGTCGCTGCGGCGCACATAAGGCGGGTTGGCCGCGACGAGGTCAAAAGGCGCGGTGCCGCACAGGGGCGCGAATAGATCGCCGCAGTGCCACTCGACGCGCCCGTCTAGCCCGCAGCGTTGGCCGTTGGCCTTGGCTACTTCTAAAGCAGCGGCCGATACGTCGGTTGCCACAACCTCGGCCGCTGACGCCTCTTGGGCCAGTGCTAGGGCGACCGCGCCTGAGCCGCAACACAGGTCGAGGACCCGGCCGCCTGCGGGCAAAAGCTCCAAGGCCACATCGACGAGCACTTCGGTCTCGGGGCGCGGGATCAACACCGCCGGCGTCACGGCCAGCTCTAGATGGCGAAAAGCGGCCACGCCTGTGATGTACTGCACGGGTACGCGCCGCAACCGCTGACGCACGTATTCTCGGTAGCGATCCACTTCGCTGCGGTGCAAGGGGCGTTCAAATTGCAGGTAGAGATCGAGGCGTTTGACACCGAGCACCGCGGCGAGCAACAGCTCGGCTTGTAGGCGGGCGTTTTCCAACCCCTTGGACGCGAAGAACCGGCGCGTGTCTTCGAGGATGTCGAGCAGCCGCCAGGAGCGCCCGCTCATAGGTCTGCCGCTAGCGCGTCCTGCTGAGATGCAAGGGCCAATTGCTCGATGAATTTTTCAAAATCGCCGTCGAGGATTTCCTCTAGGCGGTAGAGGGACAAGCCAATGCGGTGGTCGGTGACTCGGCCCTGTGGGAAGTTGTAGGTGCGAATTTTCGCGCTGCGGTCGCCAGAGCCGATCTGGCCGGCGCGGTCGGCGTCGCGCTCGGCCTTTTGCTCGGCCTGCAATTTGTCGTAGAGCCGGGCGCGGAGAACCTTCAATGCCTTGTTCTTGTTCTTTAGCTGCGACTTCTCGTCTTGACAGGAGACGATAATGCCCGTTGGGATGTGGGTGATTTTTACGGCCGAATCCGTGGTATTGACGCTCTGGCCGCCAGGCCCGCTGGAGCGGTACACTTCGATTTTCAAGTCCTCGGGAGCGATCTCCACCTCCACCTCTTTAGCTTCGGGCAGAACCGCCACCGAGGCCGCCGACGTGTGAATCCGGCCCGAAGCCTCGGTTTTGGGAACCCGTTGCACGCGGTGTACCCCGCTCTCGAACTTGAGCTGGCCGAAGGCGTCCGCGCCCGAGACCACGAACACTACCTCCTTAAAGCCGCCGGCCGGATTCTGACTGGAGGAAAGCTCCTCGGTTTTCAAGCCCTTGCGCTCGGCGAAGCGGTGGTACATGCGGTATAGGTCGCTGGCGAAAAGCCCGGCTTCGTCGCCGCCGGTGCCGGCGCGAATCTCGACGATGGCGTTGCGGCTGTCGTTGGGGTCTTTGGGAATCAGCAGCACTTTAAGTGTTTCTTCTAACTGCACCACTTTTACCCCTAGTGGGTCGCGTTCGGCTGCGGCCAACTCGACTAGCTCTGTATCGCTACCATCGGCGATGATCTCCTCAGCCTCTGCGAATTGTTCCAGCGCGGCGCGGTACTGGCCCGCTAAAGCCACCACTTCCTGCAAATCGCCCATCTCCCGCGCCAGCTTCTGGTACTGAGCCGGGTTTTGGCTGGTAGCCAGATCGGCCATAAGCGCACTTAGCTCCTCGTAGCGCTGCTCGTATTCGCTCAATTTATCTAACACGATGGGTTGGCCTCGACTTCTTCATCTAGGGCGCGGCGCAGCGCGAACAGGGCGACTTCTAGCTGGTCGTCGTCCGGTTCGCGAGTCGTAATGCGCTGCAACCACAGCCCTGGGGCACTCAGCAACCGGACCAGCGGGGCATTGCGCTTCTTGCCCGAGAACTTGAGCCACTCAAAGCTCGTCCCCGCGATAAAGGGCAGCACCACAAAATGGGTGGCAAAGCGTTCAAAAAGGCTCTGCGTGTGCCCAAAGACGAGCGGGAACAGCGAATCCACGCAGGCGAAGATCAGGATCGCAAAGAGCACTACGATCAGCATAAAGCTGGTCCCGCAGCGCGGATGCAGTCGGCCGAAGCCCCGCGCCGTTGCTACCGTCAGCTCGGCACCAGCTTCTAAGGTGAAGATGCTTTTATGCTCGGCACCGTGATATTGAAAAACTCGCTGGATTTCGCGCCACTGACTTATCGCCCAAAGATAGAGGATCAAAAGCGTCGCCCGCACAGCACCAGCCACTAGGTTGAACTCGAGGGCGTTCTCCTGCAAGCTGAAGAGCTGGGCAGCTAACAGGGGCAAGAAAAAGAACAGACCCACGCCTAGTCCCATGGAAAAGATCATCGTCGCCCACAAGGCCAATTGCTCCCGCCAATCCTCCCGCTGCTCGACCTTCTCGCCCTGTCTGGCGACATCGGCTGAGAAATTGAGGGCCTTCAGCCCAATGAGCATCATTTCAAAAAAAGAGAGAGCACCGCGCAATACGGGCAGACTCAACAGACGATAGCGCCGCGCTAGGGGATCGTACGCTTCCTCGCGCACCACAATCTGGTGGTCAGCCGCCCGCACCGCGGTGACGATTTTGCCGGGTACGCGCATCATCACCCCTTCGATGACGGCTTGGCCGCCGACTGGTAGATCTTGCGTGAGTTGTTCCCTGTTCATGGACTCGCGTACACGAAAAAGGCGATACGATCGCCCTCGGGAGGGCGTCCTATCACCTCATCGCACGAAATGGATCGCTAGGCTTGCGTGCTTGTGCCGTAGCGGCGATTGAACTGGTCAATGCGCCCGCCTCGATCCATGATCTGCTGGCGCTTGCCCGTGTAGAAAGGATGCGAAGCCGAACTGATTTCGACCCGGATCACCGGATAGGAATTTCCGTCTTCCCACTCCATGGTCTCTTCGGACTTCATCGTCGAACGCGACAATACCTTGTAGTCGCAGCTAGTGTCGAGAAAAATAACCGTTTGGTACGGGGGATGCATGTCTTTTTGCACCTTTGCACTCCTCTGTTTTCTTGGCGGTGAAACTCGGCTATCGAGTTATAAAAATAGAGGCTTGACGCTCAAAAAACAAGGCGACTAGTCGTTCATGGCCTTGAGGAATTCTTCGTTGGACTCCGTGCCCTGCATGCGCTCTTGGAGGAACTCCATGCCCTCAATGACTCCCATCTGATTGAGTATGCGGCGCAGTACCCACGAGCGGTTCAGTTCAAACTCCGTGAGCAACAACTCTTCTTTGCGGGTGCTCGTCGCCGTCACGTCAACAGCCGGATAGACGCGGCGGTTGCTCAGCCGGCGGTCTAGCTGCACCTGCATATTGCCCGTGCCTTTGAACTCTTCAAAGATCACTTCGTCCATGCGACTCCCGGTCTCGACCAAGGCCGTGGCGATAATCGTCAGGCTACCGCCTTCTTCGAGATTGCGGGCGGCGGCGAAAAAGCGGCGCGGCCACTGCAAAGCCGTCGAATCAACGCCGCCGGTGAGGATCCGGCCCGAGTGCGGCGTCACCGTATTGTAGGCCCGTGCCAAGCGCGTGATGCTGTCGAGCAGGACGACCACATCCCGCTTGTGTTCGACTAGGCGCCGAGCCTTCTCGATCACCATATCCGCCACCTGGACGTGCCGCGTAGCCGACTCATCAAAGGTTGAACTGACGACTTCGCCCCGGACCGAACGCAGCATATCGGTGACTTCCTCGGGGCGCTCGTCGATGAGCAAGACGATGAGAATCGCTTCGGGATGGTTGGTCGTGATGGCGTTGGCGACCTTTTGCAGAAGCATGGTTTTGCCGGTGAAGGGCGGTGCTACGATTAGGCCGCGCTGCCCCTTGCCGACGGGCGAGAGCAAGTCGAGAATCCGCGTCGTCATGTCCTTGGGATTGTGCTCTAACTTGAAGCGATCCGTGGGGTGCAAGGCCGTCAGGTTCTCGAAGATCGTCTTGTTCTTGGTGACTTCTGGATCGTCGAAGTTGATTGCCTCGACTCGCAGCAGTGCAAAGTATTTTTCGTCGTTTTTCGGCGGGCGGATCTGACCGGAGATCGTGTCGCCCGTGCGCAGGCTAAATCGCTTAATCTGCGAGTGGGAAACGTAAATGTCGTCGGGGCCAGGCAAGTAGTTATAGCTCGGCGAGCGGAGAAAGCCGAACCCCTCTTCCAGCACCTCCAAAGTGCCTTGGGCAAAGATCAGCCCACTGCGCTCGGTCTGGTGCTTGAGGATGGCGAAGATCAGCTCCTGCTTGCGCAAAGAGGTGCAATCTACAACTTCCAATTTTTTGGCCAGCTCTTGGAGATCCAAGATGTTCATGCGCTGGAGTTCGACGATATTCATTTTCTGCGTTCTATTGACAGGCGGCATCTCTTCCTTGCGACCTTTCTTGCGGTTAAAGTGCAGGAACTCGAAGCGGATATTCAGGTGCGATGTGGCACTAGAAGCATCTAGGGCTATTGCGGGGATTGGATTGTTAAAAGCGGTAGTACCGCTAAGACTCTAAAACCTAGGGTATGCCGTACCTCGGCAAAATTCTTTAATTGCTACAGGAGGTCTATCGCGAAGATATATGAAGGGGAAGTGGAATTTCAAGCGGAATAAACCGCTGAGGTATTTGCGTGGGGAAAAGGTAAGTTTCAAAAGAGATTAAAGAATACAGAGAACATCTTCGTTTGTCAAGGTGTGCTACTGCAAAAAAATAGGACGCTCGCTCGTCGAGTGGGCGTCCTATCCTCTGTGACTTCGCATACGCCCTTATTGATCGCCACCAACGGCTAGCGCCGTCCGGGCTATATCTTCATTGGAAGCAAAGGGTGCGACAACGCCAGTTTCGTTGTCTCCGTCAAAGGCTCTTACGTCATAGATATAGGAGGCCCCACTGACGACGTCATCGTCGACGAATTCGGAGATACCCGGCCTCAGCGTGGCAATCAACTTTTCACTGCCCTGTTCCTGAGTTACGGTCTTGCCGAAATCGTCAGCGAAACGAAGAAAATCATCCACATCAATCTGGCCATTGGGCACTATGTCGAAGAACAACTCAAAATCCGCATCGGCACCAGAAGAGCCGAAGCGGTCGGCTAAGAGGAAGAAGTCGTCGAAGTCAACTCTGGCCCCCTCGCGCGTAAACCAGCCGAGTACTACCCCGCCGCTATCGTCCACGGGCAGAAAGAAATCCGTACGGTACACGCGATAGCCGTGGACCTCGCCCGTGGGCACCACTTGGTCACCAAAAGTCGTAAACGAACGAGCGTCATCTGTTGATAGCGTCCAAGAGAGCGACACGGACTCGCCGGCTGAGGCGAGCGCTTGTAGGTTGGTCGCAGGTGCAGGAGGAATATTATCGACGGAAGCTACGGGCCCGGAGGTGGCCAACTGAGCGGTCGCGGGAGCAGCGCAAAAAGCGGCTAGCGCGACGATGCGGATATACTCTTTCATTGGACTATACTCCTTTTAATAAGGATGGAATACATAGGTCTATTGTGGTCGGCACCTAGTACAAATTGACACCGAGGTTGTCGGCCCAAAGGAAAAAGTCCTCGAGATCAACCATACCGTTGCCGTCGATATCTGTGGCTGGATCGAATTCGGCTTGGCCAAAGTTGACTTGAAAAATGCCGTAGTCTAAAAGGTCCACATCGCCATCGTAGTCAAAGTCGCCGAGGAGCAACATATTCTTGACTTCGGCAGACTCAATGAGAGCACTCTCGTTGCCGCTAGCATCGACGACCGAGACCATGTAAAAATACCGCCT
Source organism: uncultured Latescibacterota bacterium (assembly GCA_958295495.1). Classification (GTDB taxonomy): domain Bacteria; phylum Latescibacterota; class UBA2968; order UBA8231; family UBA8231. The sequence continues at coordinate 915,038 of OY282352.1, read as the reverse complement.
GCTCCCCGCGCTCACGTTGATTGAGGCATCAACTAAGGACGTCCCACCGGCACCAGCAGTGCCGACTATTGCCAAGTTGCCTTCAGAGTCATCGGCGAGACGACGCCATATATTGTAACCAGCCACATCGTTGACGTTGGCAAAGGTGCCACCCGTCGTAAAGTCGCTGCTCGTCGGGGTCTGGCGCATGACATCGTCGCCGGATAAGGTCCAAGAGACGGTGATACTCCTTCCACCTTCGTTGAACTCAGCCTGTACTCCGCCGACAGGACTGGGTGCCAGGTCGTCTGTATCCACTGAAGCTCCAGAGACTGCCAATTGCGCTGCAGCCGGACTCGCGCACAGAAAAACGCTGAGTCCCAACAAGGCCAAACTCGCCATAGCTCCCTTTATGCCTTTCGACATATCTGATATCCTCCTCTTAATGCTTAATGGGTCAAAATTCTGATTTGGCCCCAGCATAGGCCATGAATAAGCGTTTAACTTATCAATAATACCAACAGTTTGCTGTAAACTCAAGGAATTAACGCAAATTAGCGTCGCTAATTGACTTTCTTGACCTAGTTAATAGGCCGCCATATTTTATTTTGCTCAATGGTGCTGTTAATATAGAGAAAAAGCCCCCTGCTGGCAATGCCACGCATCCCCGAAGACATTCTCCAACGCATCCACGACGCCACCGACATCGTCGACTTGGTCTCTGAACACGTCCAGCTCGTCAAAAAGGGCCGCAATTACTCCGGTCTCTGCCCTTTCCACGACGAAAAAACCCCCTCTTTCAGCGTCGATCCCGACCGCCAATTCTACCACTGCTTCGGCTGTGGCGTCGGCGGTGGTGTCTTCAAGTTCATCCAAGAGATCGATCGAGTCTCTTTTATCGAAGCGGTCAAATTCCTCGCCGAGCGCACTAGCGTCGCCCTACCCGAGCGTTCGGGGCCATCGCGCGAAGAGGATGCAGCCGGCGACGAACTCTATCGGGCCAACGACCTAGCACGAAAGTACTTTCACCATCTGTTGCTTAACGACGATGTCGGAGCTAGTGCCCGCACGTATCTACAGACCCGCCGCCTCGCAGGCGAAACCATCGAGCGCTTCGGCTTGGGCTACGCGCCGCCGAAGTGGGACGCCTTGCTCAAAGTGGCCGGTCGCCGAGGCTTGAGTCCCCAAGTCTTGGAGCGGGCCGGGTTGGCAAAGCTGCGCTCCGAAGGCAGCGGCCACTACGACCGCTTTCGCGACCGGGTCGCCTTTCCCATTGCCAATCTCTCCAATCGGACCATAGCTTTCGGCGTACGCGCGCTCCAGCCCGACCAAGAGCCCAAGTACCTCAACTCGCCCGAGACGCCCATCTATCACAAGGGTCGAGTGCTCTATGGCCTGTCCGACACCCGCGACGCTATTCGCCGCCAAGATACCGTCTTGGTCGTCGAAGGCTATATGGATTTGCTCAGCCTAGTGCAGGCCGGCATCCAGCACGTAGCTGCTACTTCCGGCACGGCCCTGACCGAAGACCACTGCCGCACTCTCGCCCGCTATGCCCGCCAAGTCGTGCTGCTGTTCGATGGCGACGCGGCCGGCTCCACGGCCGCCATGCGCGCCTTCGAAGTTCTTCTAGGCACTGGCCTAGACGCCCGCGTCGTTTCGCTGCCCGCTGAGCACGATCCCGACAGCTTTGTGCAAAAGCACGGCCCGGACGCGCTGCTCGAACGAGCCGAAAGTGCCCAGTCGGTTCTCGATTTCTACCTCGAACAACTCGCCCAGCAGCATGACCTCTCCAGCGTCGAGGGCAAAGCGCTCGCTGTCGAAAGGCTCAAACCGCTCCTAGCTAAGCCCCGCGATGCGGTCCGCCGCGACCTGTTGCTGCGCGAAGTCGCCGGGCGTCTCTCGGTTGATGAACAATCCTTGCGCCACGACCTGCAAGCCTCAATGCGCCGCCCGCGCAAGGCACCTGCCGAGCCGTCCGCACCGGCCGCGCCCGACCCGCCGCGCCACGAGCTCGAATTCATGGGGCTGTTGCTCAACTTCCCGCAGCTCATACCCGCTACCGCGAAGGAATTCGCTCCAGATGCACTGGCCGACGCCCGCACTCAGGCCCTGTGTCGCACGCTCTTCGACCGCCATGCCCACGGCAAAGCCATTGACCTTGGCATGATCATCAGTGAGCTAGAGGACGACGCACTCGCCCGCCTAGCCGCCCAATGCGCGGCCCAAGGTTTCGACGAGGAACAAGTCGAGCGACAAGGGCGAGACTATTTGCTTTACTTTCAGAAGAATGCCCTGCAAAAGCGCATCGCCAGCGCACGTCAGGCCCTCGCCGAGGCATCCAAGGCTTCCGACGACGGCGAAATTGCGCGCATCAGCGCCGAGCTCGTCGCGCTCAATCAAGAGCGCCAAGCGGTCGCTGCCCAACAAAGCTCTTGACCTACTTGGGAAAATCCTAGATTTTTAGCTAACTTTACGGGGCCTATAGCTCAGTTGGTTAGAGCAGCGGACTCATAATCCGTCGGTCGTAGGTTCGAGTCCTACTGGGCCCACCATTACTTTTTGCGACATCGCGGTTACGAGGATTGGGGCAGCCAATTTTTGTAGCCGTTTTTTGTTTATTATGCAGAGCCTTATAGCCGCCCTTCTATGGGCCACAGCCGTCTTCGGGCAAGTCGAAGCCGGTGTCGATCGCGGGGATTCGCGTTTTATGGCGACGGTGCTGGTGCGCCTCGCCCAGCGGGCCGATCCCATTGCCAACATCTATCTGAACCAAGCCCGCGCCGAGGGGCTTAGTTCCCTGCTGGATCAACCGATGAGCGCGGGCAAGCGGCTAAACATGCGTCTGCGGATTGCCCAAGAGCGGGTGCGGGCCGGGAATCTGCGCGTGGGCATCGAAGAGATGCAACGCGTTCTAGCAGCCGTAGAGGCCGGGCAGGTGCCGGCGACCGAGGGCTTCGTCTATATGCTGCACGACCAACTCGCCATCGCCTATCTGCGCCTCGGGGAGCAGGAAAACTGCTTGCGCAACCACACCACGAATTCCTGCTTGCTGCCGATTCGCGACGACGGCGTCCACCGCTTGCAGGAAGGCTCCCGCCGCGCCATCGAGCACTACACCATAAACCTGAACAAGCGCCCAAGCGATCTGGGGACGCGCTGGCTGCTGAACTTGGCGTACATGACCTTGGGCGAATACCCAGCAGGAGTGCCCGAACCCTATCGCATTCCCCCGCGCGTATTCGATGGTGCCAGCGGTGGGATCCAGCGCTTTCGCGACGTGGCACCAGCGGCTGGAGTCGCGGCTGTGGGTCTAGCGGGCGGTAGCGCGGTCGAGGACTTCGATGGCGACGGTCTGCTGGATATCGCGGTCTCCTCGTGGGGGCTGCGCGATCCCCTGCGCTATTTTCACAATGAGGGCGACGGTACTTTTACCGAGGCCACCACAGCGGCTGGGCTGGCCGGGCAAATCGGGGGGATCAACCTCGAGCAGGCCGACTACGACAACGATGGCGATGTCGATCTGCTCGTTTTGCGCGGGGCTTGGATGGGAGAAGAGGGCCGCATGCCCAACTCCCTGTTGCGCAACAACGGCGACGGCATTTTCGTGGACGTGACGCGGCGCGCTGGCTTGTTCTCCTTGCACCCGACCCACGCGGCGGCCTTTGCCGATTACAACAACGATGGCTGGTTGGACCTGTTCGTCGGCAACGAATCCGGCAAGCGCCCCCACCCATGCCAGTTGTTTCGCAACCAAGGGGACGGCCGTTTTGTCGATGTGGCCCCCGCAGTCGGCGTTGATCATGTGGGCTTTGTGAAGGGAGTTACTTGGGGCGATATAGACAACGACGGTCTAATCGACCTGTACATATCTCAGTTCTATCGAGAAAACGTCCTCTACCGCAACCTCGGCGACACGCCAAAGGGCTGGCACTTTGCGGCAACAGTCGTCGCGCCGGGGCCGACCGAGAGCTTTCCCACTTGGTTTTGGGACTACGACAACGATGGCTGGCTCGACTTGTTTGCCGGCGGCTACAACATGGACGACCTCGGCGACATGGCGCGTGCGTACCTCGGCGAGGAATTTGCCGCCGACCGCGCACACGTGTACCGCAACGAGGGCGACGGAACTTTCACCGAGGTCACCGAATCGCTGGGGAGCTTTGGCCGAGTCATCCTAGCCATGGGGGCCAACTACGGCGACTTGGACAACGACGGATTCCCCGACTGCTACGTGGGCACCGGGATTCCCGATCTGCGCTCGCTCACGCCCAACCGCATGTTGCACAACGTCGGTGGCGCGCGGTTTTTGGACGTCACCACAGCAGGCGGCTTCGGCAACGTGCAGAAAGGACACGGCGTGTCCTTTGCCGACCTCGACAACGATGGAGATCAAGACATCTTCGAGGTCATGGGCGGTGCCTTTGAAGGCGACCTCTACCAGAACGTGCTCTACGAAAATCCCGGGCACGGCCATCGCTGGCTGCGGTTATTTCCCCAAGGTGTGCAGTCGAACCGAGGTGCTATTGGCGGCCGCGTGCGCGTGCGCGTACAGCGACCAGACGGCAGTAGCCGCGACATCCACCACCTCATCGGCTCGGGCGGCAGCTTTGGGGCCAACCCGCTCGCACCACAACTCGGGCTGGGGGACGCTGTGGCCTTGGAGTTCGTGGAAATCACTTGGCCGGCGACCCATCAGACGCAGCGCTGGCAGGGGCTGAAGCTCGACCAAGCGTACCGCCTGCGCGAAGGCTACCAGTCGGCGGCTGAAGTAGCCCTGCCGAAATTCCACTTTGCCGCTGGGCACAACGGACATTGACTCAGTAGCCGCTGGAGGCTAAGTTAGAAAATGCTCTTGGGCGATTAGCTCAGTTGGTTAGAGCGCCGGTCTCACATACCGGAGGTCCGCAGTTCAAATCTGCGATTGCCCACCATCAGCAAAGGCCGTGCGAAGCGCATCTCAGCTTCCACGGCCTTTTTCTTTTTCCAATACAAAAGGCACCTACCCGCAAGTAGGTGCCTTTTGTTCTGCAATCCGCGCTATGGATATAGACGCTCTTTTACTAAAGCCCAAGACATCGGTAAAATGTTCGTTCCCATGACGCGCTCGGGCGCTTCGCCCGCGTCCGGGAGCAGGTACGCGGGAATGGTTCCCGGGGTGCCCAACTCGCTGGCACCCGCATCCCAGCCGCTTTGTTCGGTTGCCGTCGCCCAGCTTTCGGGCTGGTCGCCGGGCTGGTCGAAGGCAATGCGCACCATGGCACTTTTGCTGGCCGAGTCGCCGGCGAAAGGGGCCCCGCGGCCATCGTCGGCCACGTCGATGAGCTGACCCCCAGCTTGCGGGTCGCCATCGTACAGATGTAAGCGCAGCTTGGTGTTGGGCAGCGAAACGGCTGCGTCAACGCGCTGAGGCTGGACGGCGAGGAGGGAGTTTTTGTGATCGGCGGCATAGTTGGCGATGAGAAAGGTCTGTCCGGCAGGGATCGCACCGGCCTCGAGGACGAACATCACCTTGTCCTCGTTGCCGCTGCGGTAGGTCAGGGTCCAGCCGGCCACATCAACCGTTGCGTCACTGGGATTGTAGAGTTCTATCCACTCGTCGGCAGTAGATGCCGTACTACCCGGCCACATCAGTTCGGAGATGACGACCGGGCCGAGTTGGGCCGAGAGCGGTGCGGCGAGGGCGAAAAAGACAACGGCGATAAAAGGGCGCATGGCAGCCTCCAGGTTGGGGTGAGATGGCAATTGCCATGCGTTTAATGCAATATGTGTGCCTTGGATTTCTACTTTTTATAACATATTGTAAAATATATAAATAAGAATTCACACTCCGCGCCTTCTCCGCGCTCAGCGCGTCGGTCCGGCAACAGTTCTGACACCTAATCGCTACAGTTGGCTCGGGCCGCGAGTGCCGCGCACAGCTTCTGTTGCAGGCCGCCGAAACCGCCATTGCTCATAAAAACCACCAAATCGCCCGGGCGGATTTCCGCAGCTAAAAAAGCGGCCATGGATTCGGCGTCGGGCAGGTAGTGCGCCGTCTTGCCCATGGTGCGGAGGTACGCCACTAAGCGCTCGGGCGAGAAGGGCGCGTCGTCTCGGGCGCGCTCGGGACGGGGGACCGCGGTTGCGACGAAAGCGTCGGCCAAGGCGAAGGCCTCGACATAGCGGCTCTCAAAGATAGCGCGGGCGTTGGTCGCGCTGGCTGGCTCGAAAACCGCGACGAGCCGGCGTCCGGGATGGGACCGACGCAGCCCTGCCAAGGTGTAGGCGACCGCAGTGGGATGGTGGGCGAAGTCGTCGATGAGGAGAATGTCGTCGATGAGGCCAAGCTGCTCTTGTCGGCGCTTGACACCGGCAAAGCTGGCGAGGGCCGCGCACAGATCGCCGGCAGTCAGGCTAGCGTGGAAACCGGCGGCCAAGCTGGCGAGGGCATTGCAGACGTTGTAATCGCCGCTCAGCGGCAGGTCGAAAACCCCTACCTCTCGCCCCGCCCGGCACAAGGTGAAGCTCGTGCCCGCGGCACTGACTTGGAGATTGGTGGCGCGCCAAAACGCGCCTTCTTCGAGGCCAAAGGTCTCCACCGGTGCCGGCGCGTCGGGGAGGAGTTCGGCGATATTGGGGTCGGTGCCGTTGGCTAGAATCAGGCCGTTTTGCGGCACCATGTTGACGAGTTGGCGGAACGCTTTGACGATTTCGCCAAGGTCTTGGTAGATGTCGGCGTGGTCGAATTCGAGGTTGTTGACGATTAGCACATCGGGTAGGTAGTAGAAAAACTTTGCCCACTTGGCAAAGAAGGCACTGTCGTATTCGTCGCCTTCGACGATGAAGTGCGCGCCTCGACCAAGCCGGTAGGAGCGATCGAAGTTTTGCGGCACCCCGGCCACGAGAAAGGAAGGGTCCAAGTCACAGGCGGTGAAGAGGTGGGCGATGAGCGCGGTAGTGGTGGTTTTGCCGTGGGTTCCGGTTACTACCACCGAGCGTTTGCCGCGGATGAAGAACTCGCGCAGCACTTCCGGTAGCGACAAGTAAGGAATTCGGCGCGCGAGTACGGCCTCGGCCTCTGGGTTGCCACGCGAGACTGCGTTGCCAATGACGACCAAATCCGGCGCTGGCACGAGGTGATCTGCCGCGAAGCCGGCCCACACGTCGATCCCCAAATCCGCGAGCATGGTGCTCATCGGCGGATAGACGCGGCTGTCCGACCCGGTGACGCGATACCCCCGCTCGTGCAGCATGCCGGCCAAAGACCCCATGGCCGTGCCGCAAGCGGCAATCAGATGAATGTGGGAACCCAAGGGAAGCTGCATGTTGGTATATACCGTTGGGGGAACGCAGGTGTCAAGCGAATCGGGCCGGTTTGTGCTCGGCAATCGGCGATTGTTTTATTGTGGGGGCACTTGCTTGCAAGAGAGGAGACCATGGGCCAAGAGAAAGAAGCGACGGGAGAGGTTTTTCTCTCCCTCGTCATTCCCGTTTTTAACGAAGAAGAAAGCCTGCCCCACCTGTGGGTCCAGATCGACCACGCCCTCGCGAATGCAGAATGGGCTTGGGAGGCCATTTTCGTGGACGACGGGAGCACGGACGCCTCGTTTGCGGTCTTGGAAGAGTTGGCCCAACAGCATCCGCAGGTGTGCGCCTTGCGCTTTCGCCGCAACTACCGCAAGGCCGCGGCCCTCGCCGCCGGCTTCAAGCAGTCGCGCGGCCAGGTCATCGTCACCATGGACGCCGACCTGCAAGACGATCCCCGCGAAATCCCCCGGCTGTTGGCCGAGCTAAACCGCGATTACGATTTGGTCTCGGGCTGGAAGGCGAAGCGCCGCGACCCTTTGAGCAAGACCCTCCCCTCCCGCTTATTTAACTGGATCACCTCGCTGGTCTCCGGGGTGCGCCTGCGCGATTTCAACTGCGGCCTCAAGGCGTATCGGCGCGAGGTGGCCGAAGACGCGCTGCCGTACCTCTACGGGGAACTGTATCGGTTTTTGCCCGCCGTGGCCCATTGGATGGGCTATCGAGTCGGCGAAATCCCGGTGCAACACCATCCCCGCCGCTTCGGCCATTCCAAGTTCGGGGCCAAGCGGTTGCTAAACGGGTTTTTGGATCTGCTGACCGTGACCTTTGTCGTGCGCTTTATGACCACGCCCATGCACATCTTCGGCAGCTTGGGGCTTGGCTCCGCGCTATGCGGATCGGTCGTCTGCGCCTATGTAGCCTTATTGCGCTACGAGCACGGCAACATCCAAAACCGCTATCCCCTGCTCATGCTGGGCATCCTGCTGATCGTCGTCGGCATTCAGTGCTTCTCCATCGGCTTCTTAGGGGACATGATCGCCAGCATGCACCAGCGCGGCGGGCGTACCCCGCGCATTGCCGAACGCTTAAACGGATGATAGCTCTTTTAGAGCCGCTAGCAACGCGGCGATCTCTGCGTCCGTGCCCACCGAGATGCGCAGGCAGTCGGCCAAGCGCGGCGGCGCGGCAAAGTAGCGCACCAAGATCCGGCGCTCCTTGAGCTGCGCGTAGAGTTCGGCAGCGGCGCAGTTGGCCCAGCGCTCACCGAGCTTGGCGAGCACGAAGTTCGCCTGCGAATCCCACACGTAAAAACCCAACCCCCGCAGCCTAGCACACAGGCGCGAGCGCGTCGCGCAGACGCGGGCGGCATTGCCGCGCATCGCGTCGATATCTTCTAGGGCAGCCTCGGCGGCCACCAAACTCAGCCGATTGAGATTGTAGTGGTCCTTGACCTTCCACATCCCCTCGATCAGCGCGACCGGGGCAAAGGCAAAGCCAATGCGCATGCCGGCGAGGGAAAAGGACTTGGACATGGTGCGGACGACGATGGCGTTGGGGTGTTCTGCGATGAGCTGAATGCAGCCGCCCTGCGAAAAATCGACATAGGCTTCATCCACGACCAACACGCCTTCGATCCGCGCACAGAGCGCGGCGACCTCAGCGTAGGGCACGAGGGTGCCCGAGGGGGCATTGGGATTGGCGAGAAAGGTGATGCGGGCCCCGGGCACGGCTAGGCCCTCGGGCAGGGCGAAATCCTCGCCGAACTCAACCGGGACCGCCTCAGCCCCTTGGATGTCAATCAGCGGCTTGTAGTAGCCATAGGTAGGATGCGGATAGGCGATTTTGTCGCCCTCGCTGGCGAAGCTGCGGATGATGACGTTGAGCAGCTCATCCGAGCCGTTGCCGGCCATAATCTGTTGGGGGGCGATGGCGAATACCTCGCCCAACTTGCGGCGCAGTGCCCAAGCGTCCGGGTCGGGATAGAGGCGCAGATTAGCTGAGCAGGCATCGCGCAACCGCGCTAGTACTAAGGGGGAGGGCGGATAGGGGTTTTCGTTGGTATTGAGCTTGATATAGCCCTTTTCGCGGGGCTGTTCCCCGGGGACGTACCCGCGCAGGCGGGCGATATTGGGGCGGAACAGATCCGGCACGACTAAGGAAGCGGGGTGCCGTTTGCCGACTCATCCACGCGCAGCACTTCCAAAACGCCCTCGATGTGTTCGATTTGGTCTATGGCTTGGCGCAGTTGCTCGACATCGGCGACGTCGATCGAGAAGTCCTGTTCGGCGATGCCGCTAGCGGTGCGAGTAGTGGATTCGCGGATGTTGGCACCGGTGTCGCTGATCGCCCGCGAGATATCCGTGAGCAAGTGCGTGCGGTCCCAACTGCGGGTGCGTAGCTGAACGGTAAAGGCCGGTTCGTCCTCCTGTTCCCATTCAACCTCGAGCAGGCGGTCTGGCTCGCCGGAAATCCGGCCGATGTTGGGGCAGTTGGTGCGATGGACCGTGACGCCGCGGCCGCGGGTGACTAGGCCGACGATCTTGTGGCCCGGGATGGGACCACAGCACTTGCCGAAGCGGATCATTAGGTTTTGCATGCCTTGGATGCGGATGCTTCTGCGGTCTTGGAGCCGGATCGCCCGCCGCTTGGGCTCGGGCGGGGCTATTCTGCCCATGACCTTGCCGATGGACAGGTCTCCCTTGCCGAGAGCCGCGTAGAGATGCTCGGCGTCGCCGACCCCAAACTTCTTAGCCACGGCATCGAGGTCGGGTGGATCGGCAGCCCGATAGCGCTTCAGTTCCCTGTCGAGCGCGTCTTTGCCGAGGCGCACGTTGTGGTCGTATGGCTGCTCTCGCAGCCAATGGCGGATGGCTTGGCGGGCCTTGGTGGTCTTGACTTGGGCCAGCCAAGTGAGTTTGGGCTTTTGCTGCGGCGTCGTGACGATCTCCACCATTTTGCCGCTGCTCAACGTCGCGCTCAGCGGCACGATTTGGCCGTTTACTTTGGCGGTCGAACAGTGCAGCCCAATGTCGGTGTGGATGGCAAAGGCGAAGTCGATCGGCGTGGCGCCCTTGGGCAACTGGTGTAGGAAACCTTTGGGGGTGAAGACGAAAATCTCGTCCTGAGACGCGAGCTCGTTCTTCAGAGCTTCCTCGAACTCGACCGGGTCGGTGGCCTCCTGTTGCCAGTCGCTAAATTGGTTCAGAAACCTCTTGGGTTGGCCTAACTCGCTGGGAGCCTTGTCGTTGGATTTGTAGCGCCAGTGGGCGGCGATGCCGATTTCGGCCGTGTGATTCATTTGCACGGTGCGGATTTGCACTTCGACGTATTGGCCTTTTGGGCCGATCACCGACGTGTGTAGCGACTGGTACATGTTGCTCTTGGAAAGCGATATATAATCTTTGAAGCGCCCGGGGATGGGAGGGTAAATCTGGTGGACCGAGCCGAGAATTTTATAGCACTCAAGCACGGTACCGGTGATGATGCGCACAGCCAGCAGGTCGTAGATTTCCTCAAAAGGCTTACCCCGCGCCTTCATCTTGTTGTAGATGCTGTAGAAGTTCTTGGCGCGGCTCGTAAACTCGGCTTTAATGCCATTGGCGTGCAGCTTTTCCTCGATCGGGACCTTAAATTCCTTTATATAGTCTTCGCGCTCTTGGCGCGTCATGGCCACGTTTTCGCGCAGCTCTTGGTAAATTTCGGGTTTGAGGAACTTGAGGCTTTGGTCCTCCAACTGCCAGCGGATCCGCGCCAGCCCAAAGCGGTGGGCCAGCGGCGCGTACACTTCGAGCGTTTCATTTGCGATCCGCTCGCGGGATTGGGGACTTAGGTATTGGAGCGTGCGCATGTTGTGCAGGCGGTCGGCCAGCTTGATGAGTATGACGCGTCTGTCCTTGTTCGTAGAAAGCATCATCTTGCGGTAGGTCTCGGCTTGGCGCGCCTCGCGGCTTTCGTAGGTTATCTGATCGATTTTGGTGACTCCGGCGATCAGTTCGGCGATCTCGTCGCCAAATAGCTCGGCGACCTCTTCATGCGTGGCCGGTGTATCTTCGATGACGTCGTGCAAAAGCCCGGCCGCAACCGTGGTGGGATCTAGGCCTAGCTGGGCGAGAAGCCGGGCCACTTCGACGGAGTGGGCTAGGTATGGCTCGCCGGACTTGCGGCTCTGGCCCTCGTGGTGCGCCTTGGCGAAGTGGTAGGCGTGGCTGATCAGCGCGAGATCGGCTTTGTCCTTGCAGGAGGTGACCTCGACGAGGAGCTGCGACAGCCGCTCCTCGTCGCCCGCCTGCTCGACGAGCTCGTCCAAGTAGGAATTCGAGAGGGCCACAAGAGGCATGGGAGTAGTTTCGGTCATGAGATTTTTCGTTCTCTATTTGCCCGTCAATATAGAAAAAAAACAAGTACATACAAGCAAAATTCACCCACTCATTTGCCCGTGCGGTAGAAGTTAAATTAAAATGGGAAGAGAAAAGGACGCAGGATGTGGCGGTTAAATACCGAAAACGCACCAGTGCTGACGCGAGCGGATAAAATCCTCGCGCTCGTCGTGGGCTTGAGTGCGATTGGGCTGGTACTCTACGGTCGCTACACGGCCGAAGCCGGCGGCGTGCTCATCGTCGAGTTGACGGGAACCGCGCCTGCCACACATGCCCTCTCCAACTACGGGGTTTTGCCGGTTGTAGGACCTTTGGGAGCGAGCGAGATCGAGATCGGCCCCAAGGGTGTGCGCGTGATTTCCGCGCCCTGCGTCCACAAGATCTGCATGCGGCGAGGCTGGATGCGGCGGGCAGGGGACGTGGCTGTGTGCGTGCCCAACTGCCTAGTGCTGAGGGTGGCTGGAGCCGCACCCCTAGACGCGATGATTCGCTGATGTTTGCGCGCCCTAGAGACGTAGCCCGTTTGGGGCTTATGGCCAGTGCGGCCATCGTGCTCTTCGCCTTTGAATCGCTGGTGCCCAAACCCTTGCCCTGGATGAAGTTGGGGCTTGGCAATTTGCCGGTTTTGGTCGCGCTGGTGAGCTTTGGCCGCGGCCCGGCGTTGGCGGTTAGTGCCACCAAGCTCGTAGTCGGCGGCTTGCTCAGCGGGGGATTTGCCGGTCCGGCCTTTGTCATCGGCGGTGGGGCTGGCTTGGCGAGCTGGCTGGTCATGGTTGCGGTCCGCCGCATGGGGGCGCGGCTTTTCAGCGTCGTGGGCCTGAGCATCTGGGGCGCGTTGGCGCACCAACTCAGCCAGCTCGTTCTCGCCGCTGGCTATATTGGCCACAGCGGTCTGTTCGCGCTTTTGCCGCTGGCCTTGTTCAGCGCTTTAGTAAGCGGGGGGGCGATCGGCCTGTTGGCTTGGTGGACCTTGGAACAACTAGAGAAAATAGGCTGGTTGGACTAGGGCTAGTATATATAAATGTATAGACCTTTTCTTTAGATCGTCTCAATGGATTTGCCGCAAGAGCCGACCTTTCAGGCCCCAGTACGAGCCGGGCCAGTCTTCAGTGCCAAAGCGCTGATAGCGGGTACCCTAGGGTCGCTGTGCATCGCCGTGGGAGCACCTTACGGCAACATGGTCATCCGCGGCTCCTACATGTCGATTGATTTCAGCGCGGCGGGTGCTTTGTTCCTCTTCTTCGTGCTGACTGGCTCGTTCAACACCTTGCTGACTCGCTTCGCCGCTCCTGTGGCACTCGGGCGCTGCGAGCTCATCGTCGCGTACATTATGATGCTCACGGCCTCGGCCATCCCCACGATGGGCCTCAGCGAGTACTGGCTGACGATCATCACTGGTGCCCAGTACTACGCCACCGCGGAAAACGAGTGGGCCTTGCACATCCTGCCGTACCTTCCCGAGTGGATCGCGCCGCAGGATCCCGAGTCGATCAAGTGGTTTTACGAAGGGGCACCGCGCACCGCTGGGGTGCCTTGGGCCGTCTGGGGTGGCCCGCTGTGCTATTGGACCGTGCTGATCGTGGCCCTGTACTTGGTTATGATCTCGTCTATGGTCATTCTGCGCCGCCAGTGGGTGGAGCGGGAGCGGCTGGTTTACCCGCTGGTGCAAGTGCCCTTGGCCATGGTGCAGAGCGGGGGCCGCGGAGAGGCTTTAGGTCCTTTCTTCAAAAATCCGATCCTGTGGATCGGCTTTGCCCTGCCCGTGCTCGTCAGCAGCCTCAACGCCCTACACGCGTACTTCAACTTCATCCCCGCCATCCAACTCGTCTCCTCTGTGCCGATCCTGCGCAACACCATCAGCCTGATCTTCCGCCTGAGCTTTCCCATGGTGGGATTCGCCTATCTAATCAACCTCGACATCGCCTTCAGCCTGTGGTTTTTCAACACCATCGCCAAGCTGATCCGAGGGGGGCTGGGGATTTTAGGGGTCGGCAGCACCGAAAAGCTGGGCATTTACGGCGCTCCTAGCGAGCCAATTCTCGCCCATCAAGGGCAGGGGGCGATGATCGTCCTAGTTTTTTTGGGCCTGTGGGTTGGCCGCGAGCACCTGCGCGACGTGCTGCGCAAGGCCCTCAAGGGCGACGACCGCATCGACGACAGCGGCGAGATGCTCTCCTATCGGGCAGCGGTCTTAACTTGGCTCGCCGGAGTCGCGGTGATGACCATCTGGCTGTGGCAGTCCGGCTTGCCGGTATGGGCGGCCTTTTTGACCCTGATGCTGGCCATTCTTATTTTCGTCGGCCTGACCCGAGTGGTAGTAGAGGGGGGCGTGGCAGCGGCGGTCGGGCCGATGATTTCTTCGTCGGCCTTGGTCTCGGCCGTAGGCTCTTCGGCGATCGGACCGGCGGGCATGGTGGGCCTCGCGTACACCTATGTGTGGGCGGCGGATATCCGCACATTTGTCATGGCTTCCTGCGCGCACGGCCTCAAATTGGGCGAGGAATTGGGGCCGCGGCTACGCCCGCTTTTTTGGTACATGCTGCTGGCGATTTTTGTCAGCATTGTCGGCTCGGTCGCAGCGATTTTGTACCTCGCCTACGAATACGGCGGCATCAACCTCAACGGGTGGTTTTTTGGTGGTGGAACTCGCGCCCCTTTTGATTATATTACCACCAAGTTAAGCGCGCCCACCCAGCCGAACATAGATGGCTGGATTCACACTTTTGTCGGCGGGGGCATCATGGCCCTGCTCATGTGGGCGCGCCAGCGGCTCTTGTGGTGGCCTCTGCATCCCATTGGATACCCCATTGGTGCCGTATGGCTAATGGACCAGTTGTGGTTTAGCATTGCCCTCGCTTGGCTCTTAAAGTTAGTGGCGATGAAATACGGCGGGCCCAGCCTTTTTCGCCGGGCGCGTCCCTTCTTTTTAGGTCTGATCATAGGCCAGTTTTTCATCGCGGGGCTCTGGTTGATTATCGACTTTTTTACGGGCATGACCGACAATGTGGTCTTCTGGATCTGAGAAAGGCTCTTACAACTATGCCTAAGTTTGCGGTGAGGTGGATGGCCCTCGGCTGGATTTTGGCTGGCGTGGTACCGGCGTGGGCCGAGGTCAATTTTGCCGAGTTGGCGCGCACGGCCCCGATCGAGCGCGTGCAGCAGACGATGGACACTTTTGCCGGCGTGGGCTCCAGAGTCGCCGGCTATCCGGGGGCCGACCAAGCGGCCCAAGTCGTGCAGGAGCGCTTCCGCGCAATCGGCCTCGACGACGTCGCAGTCCACGAATACGATGTCTCGATTCCCGTCGATAAGGGCGGATTCCTGCGGGTCGCCGAAAGCGGCCAACAAGTGCCAATCCACGGCCTCTGGCCCAATCTAGTCAAAACCTCGACGCTGCCCGAAGGCGGGGTGACCGGGCGCTTGATAGACGCCGGTGCGGGCGAGTACGCGGACATGGATGGCCAACAAGTCGAAGGGGCCGTGGCCCTGATGGACTTCAATTCGGGCGACGCTTGGCTCAATGCCGCCTATCTCGGGGCGCAGGCCATCGTCTTTATCGAGCCGGATTCCACCGTGTACTTGGAGGGCGAAAAGAAGTTTCTCTCCATGCCGCTCGACCTGCCGAGATTCTGGATCAATCGCCAAGCCGGCCAGCACTTGCGCCGCCAATTGGCCGCAGGGGACGAGCAGACGCTGCACTTGGAGTACCGCATGGATTGGGAACGGCGTCCCGCTTGGAATGTCCTCGGCACGATCCCCGGATACGATCCCTTGATGAAAGAGGACGTGATCGTGCTGGAGGCGTACTACGATGCCATGTCGGTCGTACCGGCCCTCGCCCCGGGTGCCGAGCAGGCCTCTGGCATTACTGCGCTGTTGGAACTAGCGCGCTATTTCCGTGCGAATCCGCCGGCGCGCACGATCGTCTTTCTCGCCACTTCGGCCCACCACTTGGGCTTGCGCGGGGTCGATGATTTCATCCAGCGCTATTTGCGCAAAGAGGATCCCTTTATCGAACACATGCTGGTGAGGCGGGTCGTCGATGCCGCACTCGCGCGGAACATGATTGCCCAAGACGGCATCCACTACGCCATTGGCGAGGAGGAGTTCACCGGCAAGGAAGCTCTCGTGCGAAGCGTTGCCGAAAGGCCCACTGACTTGGACGCGCATATTGCCGACGCGGCTCTCGCCGAAGGACTGCTGAGCCAAGAAGAAGACGCACTTAGCAGTTCGTGGGGCTTGTGGAAGAAGACAATAGAGGGTATTAAGAGGCTGCTGAGTCGAGAAGAAGGCGCACTGCACCTCGCCGGCAAGCAATTCAAAAACCGCCGCGAACTGGTCGATGAGTTGCGCTCGGACGACGACTTGCGCCTCGCGCTCTACAAAACTTGGGTCGATCCCAAAGTCGATTCGCTCGCAGTCAAGCTCTTCATAAGTCTCGACCTTTCGTCGCAGACCGATGAGCTCGGGGTCTGGAATAGCAATACCAGCTTTTACTACAAGCGCTACTTCGCGCCCTTCGGTAAGAACTTCATGGGTTATGCGCGCAAGATCAGCCGCGAGTTGGGCTATCAGCGGCGCGATGTGCTGGTCAATGGCATCAGCCCCGAAGGCGGAATGAGCTGGCAGACCTTTGTACCGGGCGAAATATCGGTCAACAGCGAATTGGTGTTGGCCACAGGTACGCCGGCGTTGGCTTTTGTCACTGTCAACGACGCGCGCTTCCTCGTCGATACGCCCTTAGACCGGGCCGAGCACGTCAACCACGCCAATCTCGCCAAACAGATCCGGGTGCTCGCCGGCATGTTTGAGATGGCCTTTGAAGACCCAGAGCTTTTCCCGGACTTCAAGATGCGCCTGCGCGACAATTTGCGCTCGTTGCGCGGCCGGACCATGGTCTTTCCGCGCCGCAGCATCATCCCCGACCTACCGCGCGCAGACGCAGTTGCCGTCGTGCGCAACGGCAAGAAAAAGTCGTACAAAGGCGTGCGCGGCGAGTATTACGAAGTCGTCGATGATCGGGGGGCCTTTTACGTAAATCGGGTGCGGGTCAACAACGTGCAGATCGAGGGCTACTACATGGACCCGATCACCGGCCGCATCACTTACGCCCCGGACCGCGGCGTGCAAGGCGACGAGAGCTACCCGATGAAGGTCTCCATGGACTGGCGCGACAAGCAGTGGATGGTCATCCTCTTCCCCTGCGTGCCTTACAACTTCTTCGACATCGTCGATCCGCGCTATCTCACCAAGCTGTCCAACGTGGAGGTCTTCGACGAGACGAACAGCGCGCCCGTGGAGTACGGTTACACCATTGGCGAAGGCCCTTCGGCCCAAAACGAGCCGGTCGGAGTGCTCTTCGCGCGGCCCGGCTCGCGCATCAAGATGGGTTTTGGCGCGGGCCTGCTCGGCTTTCGTTCACTCCTGCTCAACGCCACCAGCGCAACCGACAAGGAAAAGGCCGAGGGCGAGGGCTTCGAGATGCGCCCAGGTACTTCCTTTGCCCGCACCACCTTCCAAGCCGCCCAAGACATGTGGAATCTCGACGAGTCGCGGATGCGCGAGTTGCGGAGCTTTGCCATTGAAAACCAGCGTCTCAACGACCTCCACTACCGGGCCGAGACCGAGTTAGACCAAGCCGCAGCGGCTAGCACCGAGCAGCACTGGGGCGATTTCGTGCGCCACACGCGCGCGGCCTTCGGACTGGAGTCGCGTGCCTATCCAGACGTCAAATCCACCCAAAACGACGTCGTTCAGGGCATTATCTTCTTTATGGCCCTCGTCATTCCCTGCGCCTTTTTTACCGAGCGGCTCCTTTTTACGGCCGCCACAATCCGCAATCAGATCATCGGGTTTGTCGGAGTTTTTATCGCGATCTGGATCGTGCTGTGGATGGTGCATCCGGCCTTTCAGCTATCCAATCCCTTCGTCATTCTGCTCGCTTTCATCATCATCGCCCTCGCGGTGCTGGTGATGTCGATCATTTCCGGCCGCTTCAACGAGCAGATGAAGAAGCTGCGCACCGAGGTAGCCGTGATCCACGACACGGACGTCAGCCGCTCTTCGGCTTCACTGACTGCCTTCCAGCTCGGGATTTCCAACATGAAGCGGCGCAAGACGCGCACGGTCCTCACCTTTACCACGCTCTTGTTGCTGACCTTTACAGTCCTCTCCTTCACCTCCATCCGCACGGGCCTGCGGTTCAACCAAATCAACCGCGACAACGAGGGCCTTTACGAAGGCATCCTAATCCGCAGCAAGGCGTGGAATCCGATGGAAGATTCCGTGCTCGAATACGCCCGCAGCAATTTCGGCGATCGGGCCGCAGTCGCACCGCGTAGCTGGTACAGCAACAAAGCCAAGGCGCACATTAAAATAAAACACGGCGACAAGGCCCATAATGCGCTCGGCGTCCTCGGATTGACCCCGGAGGAAACCAAAGTCACCGGGCTAGACCAAGCCCTAGTCGCCGGGCGGTGGTTTGAGCCGGGCGAGGACAAGGTTTGCATCCTGCCCATCGACATGGTTAAGGAGGCCCATCTCGACATCGACTTGGCCGATGTCGGCCGAGCGCAAGTCAGGGTCTTCGGCAACTTGTTCACGGTCGTTGGCGTCCTCGACTCCAAGCGGATGAAGGACCTCAAAGATCTCGACGACGAAATTTTGACGCCGGCCGACTTTGCCGTCACCGGCGGCCAAGCCGTGCAGGAGATTGCCGAGGAAGAAAAGCGCGAGAAGCAGGGCTTGGAGGACGCCAAGGTCGTCATCAAGCCCTTTGTCCATCTAGAGCCGGCCAACATCCTAATCGCGCCCTACCACACGCTGCGCAACGTCGGCAGCGGCAACCCCTTGCAGTCTGTGGCCGTGCGCTTCCCCGCAGGCAGCAACGTGCGCGGTGAGGTCGAGGAGTTCCTCTCGCGCCTCGCGGTGACGCTGTTCGCCGGGATCAAGGAGCCCGGCGATGAATACATCAAGGTGGCGATTTACTCATCGCTGGGGATGACCTCCTTTTCCGGGATGAGCAACTTGTTCATCCCCATGCTGATCGCCTCGCTTATTGTGCTCAACACCATGATGGGCAGCGTGTACGAGCGCTTCCGCGAAATCGGCATCTACTCTTCGGTGGGCCTAGCCCCCGGCCACATCTCGTGGCTCTTTATCGCCGAGAGTTGCGTCTATTCGGTGCTCGGAGTAGTAGCCGGTTATCTCAGCGGCCAAGTAATCGCCAAAGTGCTCATCGAGTTCGATCTGCTGGGCGGCTTCACGCTCAACTACTCCTCAGTGGCCGCGGTACTCTCTTGTATGCTGGTAATGGCCGTGGTCATGCTCTCGACGATTTATCCAGCGCGCAAGGCTTCGCAGATGGCCGTGCCGGACGTGACCCGCAAGTGGAAGCTGCCGCCGCCCGATGGCGACCAGTGGGATTTCGAGTTCCCCTTTACGGTCAGCGGCCACGAGGTTTTGGGCTTGAGCGTCTTCCTCATCGGCTACTTCGACTCCTACAGCGAGGAGTCCATCGGCACCTTCTACACCGACGGTGCCAGCTTGAAACGCGAAGAAACGCCCAACGGCGAAGGATACCTAATTGACATGAATATATGGCTGGCTCCTTTCGACTTGGGAGTCAGCCAACACGTCACCGTGCGAGCCATGCCAGAGGCCGAGCACAACATTTACGCAGTCGGTCTGCAAATCAAGCGACTCAGCGGCGAGGACGCCTCGTGGCGAAGGGTCAACCAGCGCTTTATGAACGTCATCCGCAAACAGTTCCTTATATGGCGCACGGTGGATGCCGAGGCCAAAGAAGGCTACCGCCACCAGGGTGCGGAAATTTTGCAAGGGCTGCGCAGCGAAGTGTCGGCGTAAGGGAGGATAGCGAGTGCTCGGAAGAAAAAATAGAAACCCGAACCAAGAGATCGAAGAATATCGGGACCTAATGCAGGTCCCAGACCGCTTCGAGAACGGCTTTACGATCAAGGCCATTCTCGGCGTGTTCTTCGTCGCGTTTATCATGGTCCCGGGCAACATGTACTTGAGCCTGATGATCGGTGGCTCTTTGGGGGCGGCGGCCGAGTGGGTGACCATCATCCTCTTCGCCGAAATCACCAAGCGCTCCTTTTCCTCCCTCAGACGCCAAGAAGTCTATGTGCTGTTCTACGTGGCCGCCTCCCTGATTGCCGCGGAGACCGGTGCCTTTGAGGGTTTGCTCTACAACCAGTACTTGGTGCAATCGCCAGCGGCCAAGCAGTTTGGCATCTCCAAGCTGATTCCCACTTGGGTGGCACCGCCGCTCGACTCCTCCGCCATCATCGAGCGGACCTTCCTACACTCGGATTGGGCGATGCCGATCGTACTCCTAGTCTTGGGGATGATCATCTCGCGCATCAACTGGTTCACCATGTCGTACGCGCTCTTCCGGCTCAGCTCCGACTACGAGCGCCTGCCCTTTCCCTTCGCGCCCGTAAACGCCCAAGGTGCTACGGCCCTAGCCGAGACCACCCAAGGGCTTGAGACTTGGCGCTGGCGGGTATTCTCGGCGGGGGCGATGATTGGCTTGGTCTTTGGCACGATCTACGTGGCCTTGCCGGCGATTACCGGCGCGCTGCTGACTGAGCCGATCCAACTCATACCCATTCCCTTTATCGACTTCACGCAAGTCACCGGCAACTTTATTCCGGCCACTCCGCTCGGATTTACCGCGCACTTGGGGCCGATCTTCGTCGGTCTAGTGGTCCCGTTCTGGGGCGTGGTTGGCACCTTCCTCGGCGTGGTCGTCGCCTCGATGGCCAATCCGCTGCTCTATACTTGGACGCCTTCGTGGCGCGAGGAGCCGTACCTGAATTTGTGGCAGCAAGGCATGGGCACGATCGAGACCGTCTTTGTCAACCAAGTCGATTTCTGGATGAGCTTCGGCCTCGGCACCACTGTCGCCATCGCCGTCATCGGCTTCTACCAGATAGTTCAGAGCGTGCGCAGTGCTAGGGCTAATACCGGGGAGGAAGGCGAGCCCAAGCGCAGCTTTGCCACCCCCGCCGGCCGAGGCGATTTCCCCATCTGGGTGGCGTTGGCACTATACGTCTTGGCCACGGCCGGCCTGATCGGCATCGCCGCTTGGCTGCTGCCGGGCATTGCCCAATTTATATGGTTTTTTCTCTTTTTTGGTTTCGTATTCACACCCTTTCAATCCTTTGTCAACGCCCGCCTAGTCGGGATGGTGGGGCAGACGGTGGACATCCCCTTCGTGCGCGAGGCCACGATTATCTTCTCTGGGTATCGCGGCGTTGACATCTGGTTCATTCCGTTTCCCTTGGGCAACTACGGTGCCCAGACCCAGAAGTTCCGCGAAATCGAGCTGACCGGCACCCAGTTTACCAGCATCATCCGCGCCGAGATTTTCATGGTGCCCATCGTACTCTTTACCAGCTTTCTCTACGGCTCCTATATATGGAAACTGGCACCCATTCCGTCGGCCTCCTACCCCTATGCCCAGCTAATGTGGCGGCTGCGCGCCTACCAGCAATGCCTCTATATCACCGGCACCATGCGCAGCGAACTGACCATAGACAACGACCGGGCGGGGTGGACTCCAGCTAACCTGATCGAAAACGAGTGGTGGTACTGGCGAGTGCGGCTGGTGGATCAGGAGTGGCTGGACTCCAACGGCAAGCACGGCCAAGTCGGCCCGTGGATGCCGACCCAAGTTTTCTACTCGTACTTCGATCAGGGGGCACCCGACATCGTCGCCGAGCGCTACTTGCGCGACGAGCAGCTAGCCGAAGAGGAAGTTGTCGAGGGCCTGCCGGCGATTGCGCCGCTCGTGCCAGCGATGGACGCCGTCATTCGCGACCCCCGCCCGACCCTCGAAGTGAAGGTCGAGCGAGCCGTGCCGGCGGGATGGTCCTTCTACTTTGAGGTCGATACCGATCCGCTCTTTACCAGCTCTTGGATCCAGCGCTCCACCGACGTGCCTTGGCTCTTTAGGGCGCTGAAATTAGAGGTCATCGCCTTTGGTGCCGGCTTCGGGCTGGTGAGTTTCATTCTGCTGTCTATCCTCGGGCTGCCGATCCTGCTGATCTTTGGCTTCGTGCGCTCGCTGACGATCCTGCCGCATTACGTGGTGACCGAGATCGTCGGCGCACTCTTGGCTCGCTACTACTTTTGGAACAAGTACGGGCGGCAGGAATGGCGGCAGTTTGCCCCGATTCTGGCGGTGGGCTTCTCCTGCGGCATGGCACTGATGGGGATGGCGTCCGTGGGGATCGCCCTGATCCAGAAATCGGTCTCCGTGCTGATCTTCTAGCATGAGCGATCGGGTGGATTTTGCTTGGCAAGGACTGCGGTTGTCCGTGCCTAACGACTGGAATCTCGGCCGGGTTGACGGGGACTTTGAAAAGGGCTATGCCCGCCTTGACGACGCCGAAATCGTGCGCGCCGAGATCGAATGGCGGCGTCTCAAAGGCCGTGGCGAGGCCCTGCGCCTGACCGAGTTGGTAGATCGCTATTTGGCCAACCTGCAAAAAAAGGCCCAAAAGGTCGATGCCCCCTTTGAGGTTCAGCGCCGCGCCCGATTTCTCAAAAACAAGAAATTCCTCGCAGGCCGCGAATACGAGGTTTTCATCTGGGAGGCCGACTTCCGTGCGTACAACCTAGCACTCGCCTTGGAGTCTGGGCGGGTAGTGCTCCTGAGAGTGCTGGCCAAGCTAGACGAGTTTTTGCCCGAGCAAGCCGAGGCCGTGTTCAGCTCGCTCGCCGATCAAGAAGCCGAGGCCGCTCATCTGTGGAGCGTGTACGGCTTGCGGTTTTTCGCGCCCAGCGACCTCAAGCTACAAAGCCACTCCCTCAAGTCGGGCCACATCCAGCTAGAGTTTTCCCTCGGCAAACAGGTTCTAAGAGTGCATCGGTTGAGCATGGCCCGGATCATGCTCAAAGACGCCCATATCCAAGACTGGTATCCAGTGTTTTTTAAGAAGCAATTGCGCGACTTCGTGGTGGACATTGCTCCCGAAGCCGTGCAAGAGCACGAGGGCATTCGCGTCGAAGGGCGGCCGCGCAGCCGCTGGCGTCAACTGCTGCGTCCCCTGCCCTTTATGAACCCGAGACCGCGCCTGTACTTGCGGGGGCGCGTCTGGCGCGATACCGGCCTCGACAAAATCGCCATCATCGAGCACCTCTACCGCAAGAAAGACGCAGAAGACGATCTAGCCACCAAGGTAGTAGATGGGCATTTTATCGAAAAACAAGGCACCCAAGCTGAGCCGGACCGCCATGCTGGCGTCGCGGCCAACGCGCAATGAGTCCCTGCGCTGGGAGAACGGCGACAACGACGAGGTTCAGGTCTTAATAAAGCGCCAAGAGACCTGGAAGGTGCGGCTGCTGTCCAAGTTTTTCTATATCCCCAAGCAGCGCAAAATCACCCTCGACGAGGTCGGCAGCGAGGTCTGGCGGATGTGCAACGGCCGCAACTCGGTCGGCAAGATGATCGAATTGCTCAGCGAAAAGTACCAGCTCAACCGCAAGGAGGCCGAAGTCTCCCTGCTCCAATATTTGAAGACCCTCGGCCAGAAGCGCTTTGTCGGCTTTGTGCTAGAGAGCGACGAGAGCCCGCCCGATCGCGGTGCGGCCAGCGGCAAAAAATGGCAAAAAAAATAAAGAGGGGCGAGCAATTAGCTCGTCCCTCTTTTAGTCTGCACCCGCACCGATTTGCACGCTTCCTCTCACATTTGCTCAATCCCGCACTGTTGGCACTCTTGGTCTTCGGCGTCCAAGCACATGTGTTGGGCGACTGGCTCGCCGGCTCGGTGGCGATCGCTACCTTCTCTGTGGTACCCGGGTTGCTACTCTGGCACTTGGTGCGCTCGGGCTATCTCGACAAAGCCTATACAGACGACCGCAACAAGCGCGGTACTCTGCTCTTGTTGGGTGCTCTGTGCTACGCTTTGGGGAGTGCGGCCCTCTACGGGATCGGTGCCCCGCCCCTGATGCTGGTCACAGCCGCGTCTTGTGTCGTCAATACGCTCTTGGTCTGGTGGATCAATCGCTCCTATAAGATCAGCATTCACGCGGCTGGCGTCGGGGGGACGACCTACATATTGTTGATCAGCGTCGGCAGCGCGGCGTGGCCCTTCTTGCTGAGTTGGCCAGCCGTCGCTTGGGCGCGGCTTTACTTGCGGGCGCATACTCCGCTGCAGCTCGGCGCGGGCGGCGCGTTGGGCGCGGGGAGTACGGCACTGCTGTACCGCATTTTCATGTTGTGAGCGCGGCAGATGAACCAATCGTATAAAGGCTTTATAGATCGCCTGACCTACCACAATCCAGAAAACGGCTATACCATTGCGCGCTTAGTGGTGGAGGGCCAACGCGAGCGGATCGCAATTGTGGGGGCTATTGCCTCCATCCAAGAGGGCGAGAGCGTCGAAGTCGAAGGCGTGTGGACCAATCATCCCAAATACGGCAAACAGCTCAAGGTGGAGCACTATAAGGCCGTTTATCCCTCGACTCTCGAAGGCATGCAAAAGTACCTCGGGTCTGGTTTGATCAAAGGCGTCGGGCCGCGGTCGGCCAAGCGCATCGTCGATCACTTTGGCGCGGAAACACTCGACATCATCGACGCGGATCCCCGCCGGCTAGCGGAAGTGCCCAAGCTGGGCAAGAAGAGAGTCGAGTTGATTGCCGAGGCTTGGGATGAGCAGCGGCAAATCAAGGACGTGATGGTCTTTTTGCAGTCGCACGGGATTACCACCGGCTACGCGGTAAAAATTTTCAAGACCTATGGCCAAGAGGCCATTCAAAAGGTGCGCAGCGATCCCTATCGCCTAGAGCGCGATGTGGATGGGATCGGCTTCCGCATTGCCGACCGCATTGCCCAGCGCTTGGGCCTGAGCCACGAGGCCCCCGAGCGCGTGCAGGCCGGCATCCGCTACCTGCTCTCCGAAGCGGCCAACGAAGGCCACGTGTACCTGCCAGCTGTCGAAATGATGGAGCGGGCCGTCGAAATTTTGGACATCAACGCCGAGCTGTTGCCGCCGGCATTAGAGGCCCTGCGCGCCAACGATGGCGTGGTCACCGAAGACCTGCACTACTATCTGCCGCCGCTCCACCGCGCCGAAGTGGGCGCAGCATCGTCGCTAAAGCGGCTTTTGCGAGCGCCGGTCGAAGAATTGGCCGTGCCCGCAGAAACTGAGGACGGGCTGGAATTGGCCCCGGCGCAAAGACAGGCCGTGGAGCTAGTCGCCACCAGCAAGGTGCTGGTGCTAACTGGCGGGCCAGGCACCGGCAAGACGACCGTCACGCGACGCCTCTTGCGCCTGTTGGAGGAAGGCGGCCTCAAGGTCGCCCTGTGCTCGCCTACGGGCCGCGCTGCCAAGCGGCTGAGCGAAGCCAGCGGACGCGAGGCCAAGACCATTCATCGGCTGCTGGGATTTCAGCCGGGCGAGCGGCAATTCAAAAAAGGCTACGACGACCGCCTCGAACTCGACGCACTGATCGTCGATGAGGCTTCCATGATTGATGTGGCACTGATGAACGCGCTCCTGCGCGCCCTGCCCGACCACGCTCGGGTGGTGCTAGTCGGCGACATTGACCAGCTACCCTCAGTGGGGCCAGGCAACGTGCTCCGCGACATTATCGACTCCTCAGAAGTGCCGGTGGTGCGCCTGACGCAAATTTTTCGCCAAGCCCAAAAAAGCCACATCATCCGCAACGCGCACCGCATCAACAGCGGCGAAATGCCCATCGTCGAAAACGATGCGGCCGCGGATTTCTACTTCATCCAAGAAGGCGACCCGGAGCGAGTGGTCGAGCTAGTAGAGGAGTTGTGCGCCACGCGGCTGCCCAGCTATCGGGGGTGGGACCAGCGCGACGACATCCAAGTGCTTGCGCCCATGTACCGCGGCGAGACCGGCGCACTCAACCTCAACCAGCGGCTGCAACAGCGCCTCAACCCACACGGCCAAGCGCACCGCCATCGCGGGGCCGAGTTCCGGGTGGGCGACAAGGTCATGCAGGTCAAAAATAACTACGACAAGGGCGTTTTTAACGGCGACATCGGCACAATCGAGCGGCTCGACGCGGAAAAGCAGGTGCTCTACGTGCGCTTTGACCACACCTTGGAATACGATCAAGTCGATCTCGACCAGCTCACCCTCGCCTACACCATTAGCATCCACCGCTCTCAGGGGTCGGAATTCCCCGTGGTGGTACTGCCGCTAACGACGCAGCACTACGTGATGCTCCAGCGCAACCTGCTCTACACGGCCATTACCCGCGCCAAGCAAATGATTGTCATTGTCGGCACCCCCAAGGCCCTCAAGCTGGCCATTGCAAACGACAAAGTAGCCCAGCGTTACACCACGCTCAAAGAGCGGCTGCGCGGCGAGGTCGGCGCGGTGCTAAAAGCGGGGCAAGCGGCAAGCTGAGCATTGGGAGAGGAGTGTTTGTCGCCCACCCAAACGCCCGAGAAAGGCCAAAACCATCTATGAATGAGCACCACGCTGCCAATAAGAAACGCTGGAATCTAGCCGCGCCTCAGTATGCGGAAAAGCACGACAAAAAAGGAACGTGGCGAATTGCCCATCAGCAACCAGAAGTCGTCTTCCTCGAGCGAGAATTGGAGCTGATGGGCCCGGTCTGCAATCGAGACGTTTGCGTTCTCGGCAGCGGCGATAACGTCGCTGTATTCGCCTTGGCGGGCATGGGCGCCCGCGTAACTTCGGTTGATATTGCCGGCGAACAGCTAAAAGTGGCGCGGCAGCGGTCAACCGAACTCGGCTTGAGCGTCCATTACGTCGAAGCGGACGTAACGAACCTCTGTGGCTTGGCGAGTGCGGCCTTTGATCTCGTTTACACTGGCGGGCACGTCGCAGTCTGGGTCTCCGATCTCCGAGCGTACTACCGCGAGGCCATTCGCATTCTGCGCCCAGGGGGCCTGCTCTTAATCAACGAATATCACCCCTTCAGAAGGATATGGAAGGACCAAAAAACGGCATTAGAGGTTGGGTATAGCTACTTTGACAATGGACCACACCAATACAACACTTCAGCGGAGTTGCTGCCCGATAGGTCATCTGGCGACGCAGTGCAGTACGAATTTCACTGGACGGTTTCACAGTATCTCAATGCCGTTATCGAGCAAGGCGTAGAGTTGGTCGAGTTCGAGGAGTTGGGGGACGCCGCTGAAGGCTGGGAGTATGCTCCACTTGCGGGGCTACCGCAAATGCTGATGATAGCTGGCAGAAAGAGGCCCTAGGCGTCGCCTAGCAGCCAGCGCACGGCGTTTTGCTGCAACTTTTCGTAGGCCGGGTTCCACAGCGCGGCGATGGTGTGCCCCGGCGATAAATAGCACACGAGCACACGTGGCCGAGCGATTGATTGCCAAAATCGACGCGCCGGTGGGGGCTGTCCTACATTGTGTCTTGGGGTCAATTAGGTCAGCTTCAGGGCGGCGAACAAAAGGCCCATAAGCGCGATTTGCGTTCCAATAACCCAATAGATGCGGCCGTTGAGCACGTCTAAGCGGCGGTGAATCTCGGCGTTGTCTTGCCGCATATCCTGCCGCAATTGGGCGTTGTCCTGCCGCATATCCTGCCGCAATTGGGCATTGTCTTGCCGCAATTGGGCGTTGTCCTCGCGCTGGTTGGTCTCCATGCGGTCAAGGCGGCCCTCAAAGCTGTCTAACCGCTTGGACAATTCCACTTGCACGGGATCGGGGCTTACTTCGGGCGGTTGCTGCATGGTTGGTTCGCCTTCCTTCGTAGGTGGGCCGGGGCCTTGTGGCCCGGACCGGTGGGGGACAAGGCTACATTTAGCCGTCTTCCTCGACGAGGAGGGTATGCACCCCAGCCTCGTCCCCTCGTTGCTGATCTTGCGGCAGGATGCGATAGCCGACCACGACCGCCAACGCATCCTGCAAAAACACCGCGTTCAGGGCATCGGCCGCTTGCCGTGCCCGCTCCAAGTCGCGCTGGCTGATGGCGTTGGACACCTCGATGGCGATCCACACTGGTGTGCGATCCGCCTTGCGCTGCGCCCGGACGATGAGGTCAGTAGCGTTAATGCGGGTTTCCTGCCCGTCGTCAATGTCTCCCGCATCAAAGGCTTTTTCCACCGGCTGGAACAGTTCGGGATGAGTGTCTTGGACCGGACTTTGCAGAACCTGCGCCCGGCGCAGATCCAGCCGCTGGCTGAGCAGCGGTCGAATCCGCCGATGTATCTTCACTTCCAACATGTCGCCTCTGAGTACGGCTACATCGGTTTTGAGTACGGCTACATCGGTTTTGAGTACGGCTACATCGGTTTTGAGTACGGCTACATCGGTTTTGAGTACGGCTATATCGGTTTTGAGTACGGCTACATCGGTTTCCACGGCCTTCAGACGGGTATTGAGTTCAGCTACATAGGTCTCTATGCGCTCTAAGCGGATGGGCATGCCGAGGAATTCGTTGGTCAGCAAGGCCCGCAACAACAGGGTCTGGGCGTCGGGGTCGGCTTGCAACTCGGCGATGATGCGAGCTACCAAGGACTCGGAGTCAAGGGAAGGGGATGTCGTAGTCATGGCCTATTGCTGCGGCATGGTTGGCGGTCTCTGTACCTGACCGCGGTGCTTTCGGTAGGTGCCTTTGGGGCGGCGTGGCTAGAGGATAATATAGACAAAGCGAAACAAAGTGCGAGGCCCCTACCAAGTGTAACGCAATATACATGCCAGCATCGACCGACGGTCTGGTAGAGGGGACTTGCGGGCGGCGCACACTGTGTCGGGAAGCACACACCGATGGGTTGTTTACGCGCCTTGGCCGCTGGGGGGGTGGTTCAGGGAGACCACCGAGATCGCCTCTTGGAAGCGACTAATCATCGTGGACATCCCTCAAGCTGGCCATTGCAAACGGCGGCAAGCCGTCCCGCTGGAACCGACACGGCCGAGCGATGGCACTCAAGCAACTGAAACCTTGTCGTCCTCAACCGTTACCGCGCCGTCCTGCACCAGCTTTCTCAGGGCGGATCCTACCTTCTGATTCGCTTTGGCCGTTACGCGGCGAAAGCCCATCAGCGATAGAGCCTCAGAAATGGCCTCTTCTTTCGACAGGCTAAAGGCTGCGCGGATTGCCGTGATCAAGGCCACGTGAATTTCCTCGTCGGGCACCAGCTCGATTTTCTTAACGGTGGGTGGCATGTCCGAGCGGTCTCGCACCCGTACAGGTTTATCGCTACCGGTAAACAGGAAGTCGCCTTCGAGGTGGAGGAAGCCGTTCTTTTGACCGTATTCGGCGGCTCGTGTTATATGCTCTAGTATTCGCGGACCCACGCGCGATTTAACGAGTCGCCGCGCCGCCTCTGTCAAGTGAACGGGGCCTTCAATGTCAATCACCTTGCGCATGGCCTGAGCGACGCTGCCTAATGGCAACTCGTGGATCTCAGCGAATTTAGCAAGGCCCAAATCGTCCGTGGCCAACACATAGTCGTCGACCGGCAGGTTGTTTTCCGTCGGCTCGTCGCGCTTGATGCACTTGGGCGGTGCTGGGGCACGGGGTTGCTCGGCGTGGGTTTCTTCTGCCTCGTAAAAGCGCAGTGCTTGGTCAATGGAATCCTCGAGGCGCACACTTTCTCTATGGGGGTCCCGGAACCAGTCGGTACTCCAAATGCGATGGAAGCGCCAGCCCAATCCCTCTAGCACGCTTTGGCGCAAACGGTCGCGGTCGCGGGCCGTTGCTGAGCTGTGATAACTCGCGCCATCGCACTCTACCGCCAAAATATAGCGGCCGGGCTTTTGGGGGTCGCGCACGGCAATGTCAATATAAAAACCCGCCGAACCCACTTGCGGCTCAATATCATAACCTAGCTGACGAATGGCATCGCTCACAGCCTCCTCAAACGGCGAATCCGCCTCCCTTCCAGTTTCGCGGCGATGCTCTAATTCACCGGTCTGCGCGTAGTGTAAGAAGCTCTTCAAGGCGCGAACCCCAAACGGCGAATTGCTCTCGGTTTTTATGTCGTCTGCCGTAAAATTGCTAAAAACCTCCATCGCCAAGCGTGCGCGCGTAATCAATACATTCAAGCGGCGCTCACCCCCCTCGCGATTCACCGGGCCAAAACTCGTGCTCATATTACCGGCGACCGTGCGGCCATAGCCAATACTAATGAAAATCATATCGCGCTCATCCCCTTGCACGTTTTCCAAGTTCTTTACAAAAAAGCCCTCCAGCGCGCCCGTAGTGAAAAACTCCTCGCAACTCGGATCTAAGCGCCGCAGCCGCTCAATTTCCAGCAAAACACAGTCGCGTTGAGCTGTCGAAAATGCGACCACCCCCAAGGTCATATCCGGGTGCGCTTGGGCGTGGCGCATAACCGCCTCGGCTACGGCGCACGCCTCCATCGGGTTCGTGCGCGAACCACCGCGCTCGTACACCGACTCGGACTGGTAGTTAAACGTCAGGCCCTTAGCGTAGGGATTCACCCCAGGGCTGGGAAAGATCATCAAGCGGCCCTCGTAAAATTCGCGATTGGAAACGGCAATCAGGGAATCGTGGCGGCTTCGATAGTGCCAGCGCAACATGGCCTCCGGAGCCCCTTGCGACGAGAACATACTCAGAATACTCTCAATATCGGCGGTCTGACTTTCGTCGTCTAGCTCCAAGGCTTTAGTAAAGAAGTCTGTCGGCGGCATCTGGCGCGTGTCCCCAACCACCACAACCTGTTTGCCGCGCAGAATCGGGCCGATTGCATCCACCACTTTCACCTGACTGGCTTCGTCAAATACCACCAAGTCAAAGTCCAACGCGCCTTGCTCCAAATAGGTTGCCACCGACATGGGGCTCATCATAAACACGGGCTTTATTTGCTGAATCGCCCGGCCGGCTTGGGCGATTAGCTGGCGAATCGGCATGTGGCGGCGCTTCTTGTTTATCTCGCGACGAATAATCGCCATCTCGCCAGCGGCGTTGGCTGCCGGCAAGCTGTGGTAGTGTTTCAAGACCAATTCTTCTTGGGCGTGGTACAACAGTTCCTCATCCAAGCGTCTAAATTCAGCAATAGCGCTTTCGTGGCTCATCCGATTAAACCGCTTGATCGTCTCGCTTTTGCTATACGCCTCATCCACCAAGCCCTCGTAGTAGGCTTTTTTTAGGGATGTCAGCAGCAGGGCTGGGGGGCATGTCCAGTCGTAAGATAACTGAGCAATCCGTTCCAGCTTGCTGGCGCGAAGTTTTTTTCTGAGATGGTTATAGCGCGCCATCAGTTCTAAGGTGCCGATTTGGTCGTGCCAACGATTGAGCTCGTCTTCGAGTGCGTCCAACGGTCGCTTTTCAATGGATCGCACTTTTATCCCCAACCGCTGGTTCACCTCGTCAATTAGCCCTTTCAGCTCGCCAGCAGTGCGCTCGAGTGCCTCCAACTGCTCCTCGCAACCCCTGAGTTTTCCGCCGCTTTCCAAAAATTTTAGCAAGCCTTCTGGCACCGCGCCCTCGCCCACTTCTTGGTGCAGCCCAATGATCGAGGCACTGAGCGCCTTCAATGCGCTCCAATCGCTGCGCGGTCCCTTCCATTGTATCCCCAACAGGCTTTCGCCCAAGTGCTCATGCGCGGCGTATGACTCGTGCAGGGCTTGGCATTTGAGAATGTCGTCGATGAGTGCCACGCATGCTTTGGCATCGGCGGGCAGCTCGCCTTTCACCAAACCTTGCAGAGTACGTCGGGCTCGGCGGAAGCTGGGAAAAATAAAACGCCACCAGTGCTTGCCCGTGGTGGCCCACGCTTGGCGCACACTCAACAGGTCGGCCTGCCAAGCCTGCTCAATCAATTGCTCGCGCCGCTTGTCTTGCAACGTCGTCAGGTCTGCGCCGGCTTGGAGCAGAGCCTCGATTTGCTCACTGCGGTATTTCCAGTCCGCAGCGGTTAGCGGTACTCCCTCTAAGGGGGGCGCATTCAGTACGCGCTCGCCAGCGCGGCAAATGGCACTCATATCGGCGAGGTTTTCGGGACCGTCTAGCCCCATCTTTTCGGACAGGGGGTCCCCCAATTTCCGGCAGTTACCCAGTGATGCGAGTGCTTTGGTCAAGCGAGTAACGATCCCGTTTTGCTCAATCGGTGAAATGTGCTCTAGCGTTGATTGGGCAAAGGGGCTCTGGGCCGGGGTGCCCAGTGCCTCCAAATGCTCAACCAGTTCGCGCATGTACACGCAGGCGTTTGTAAAGGCATCCTCGTCCCAATGGCGAAATTCGGCAAAGTCCAATTTCGGCAATTCGTGCTCACCGGCTTCTTCCCTCAGCTTCAGGAGGTGCCCTTGGGCATTTACATAGCTCGTTCCCGAAGTCAGGATAGGACGGTTCACCTCGCGCACATAGGCATCAAGTTGTTCGCGCAACTGGGCGTGGCGGTGCTTTTTGGCCTCGTGATTCTCCACGTCCGGCGAGCCGAGTTCCAACGTGCGCCTCAGCTCTTGCAGGACGGCACTCTTATTGCTCTTGTGGCTGTGCAGTTCCAGCACGGCATCGCCCAAGTGGCATTCGTCGAGGCGGCGTTTTACCACCTCTAAAGCGGCCATTTTTTCGGCTACAAAGAGTACGGTTTTTTCGTCGGCAAGGGCCTCGGCGATGATATTGGTAATGGTCTGCGATTTGCCCGTGCCCGGCGGGCCTTGAATTACCAAGTTGGCGTCTTGCTTCACCGCCGCGACCGCTTGCGTTTGGCTGGAGTCCGCATCCAACACCAAGTGGAGATCTGCGAGCTCGACCGGCGCGGAGGACGTCTCTTCACGAGGCGTTGGGAGCAACCCATCGCCGCCGCCCCCAAACCCGCTGGCGAGCAGTTTTTGCAACACCTCGTGGTCGTAGGGCTTGTGGTCTGCGGGCCAATTATCTGGGTCTAAATCCTGATACATCTGGAACTTGCCAAAGGAAAAGAAACCAAGCGCGATCTCGTCTGCCTGCACCAGCCAGCGCGGCTGGTGCAGGCAGACGAGATCGGCCGCGTCTTTTAAGTACCCGTCAATGTCCAACTCTTCCCCAAACTCCGGCAGCGTTATCTCGAACTCGCTTTTTAGTTTGTTGGCAAGCGTCAGATTCGGGCCGAGATCGGCCTGCGTGTACGCCACCTTGTAGCGCGCTCTCGCACTGCCGCGCTCCAAAGAGACCGGCACCAATACGAGCGGTGCTTTGCGGGGCGTGGAGGAGCTTTCGTCTTCATACCAAGTCAAGAAGCCCAAGGCCAAATATAAAAGATCAACGCCCTGCTCTTGGTAGTAGCCCTCGGCCTCCGCGCAGATCTTTAGTAGGCTTTTATCCAGTGCATCTGCGGTGAGTTTGGTTTGCAGGCGGTTATCGGTATGACGGCGATCGGCGCACTGGTCTTCCGAAATTTTGGGCAGTGCTTGCGAGTCGTTTTCGTCCTCCTGCGACGCGGGCACCGGGATAAATGCCATGGGCTTTTGCTTGGCGACCAATATCTGAAACACCTCCCGCGACTTCTCGTCGATCACTTCGATCGTTTTCGCGCCAAGACGAAAATTGAGCAGCGTGTTGCCACGCAGGCCCATATCCAGTAACTCCGACCGGCTGACTTCCAGTTTCTCTGCTAAAGAGCTCATTTTTCTTCCTCGACGAAGAGGGGATGCACCCCGGCGTCGTCTCCTTGTTGCTCTACAAGGCGTCG
This sequence comes from uncultured Latescibacterota bacterium, assembly GCA_958295495.1. Lineage (GTDB taxonomy): Bacteria > Latescibacterota > UBA2968 > UBA8231 > UBA8231. The sequence goes on along the minus strand of OY282352.1, from coordinate 881,757 downwards.
CCCAGCAGCCAGCGCACGGCGTTTTGCTGCAACTTCTCGTAGGCCGGGTTCCACAGCGCGGCGATGGTGTGCCCCGGTGATAAATAGCACACGCGGCCGGCGCCGTATTCGTACGCCCAAGCCGCCTCGCACGTGGTGCCCAAGTCCTGCCAAGCGCACCCGTCGTCGTTGACGCTGACGGCCAAGACATGGGCTGGATCCTTGTCGTAGTGCATGAAGTGCTGCTCGTCCTCGACGACAAAGTCCTCCACGCCGTGCGTTATGGGGTGGTCTGTGCGCGTGATGTGAACTCGATAGGGGCGCACTGGCGGGTGCCCCTGCGTCGCGGCACCTAGCACGTGGCGGAAGTCGCTGCTGCCCGGGGCGATGTACGTGGAATTGTGGTAGAAAAGAGCCGCCCCTCCTGTCTCCACAAAGCTCCGCACGGCGCGGCCTTGGGCCTCGGTAATCCACTGCACGGGACGGGATTCTGCGGCTTGGACGGGTGGCTCGCTGACGGGCGCGCCCTCTAGGCCGTAGCCATCGGGCCAGATCATGCCGTCGCGGAAGACGATCAGCAGCCGGTAACTCGACAGATGTTGAGCGTTGAGTAGGGTGATCTCGTCGGTAAAATCAACGGACAATCCTATGCCTTGGACCAAGGTGCGGCCCAAAGCCGTGCGGATGTAATCAGACGTGTGATAGCGGTCGCCCACGAGGGCAAAGGCCGTAGCCATGAGTCGCCTCCTCAGCGTGATTTTGCGTCTGCAACTGACTGGCGGCACACTCGCCGCCCTAAAATCGCTCCAACTCTGGAAACTTTTCCTCGCCTCCATGCACGTGCATGGCCCCGCCCTCAGCGCACCGCCGCAAGGTGGGGAACACCTTGCCCGGATTCAATACCTGCTGCGGGTCAAACTCGGCCTTGACCCGCTCTTGGGCGTCCAAATCCGCGTCCTTGAACATGCACGGCATTAAATCCCGCTTCTCAATGCCAATCCCGTGCTCCCCGCTCAACACGCCCCCCACCTCGACGCAGAGCTTCAAGATCTCGGCCCCCAGCGACTCGGCCTTCTCCAGATCGCCCTCGACATTGCTGTCGTACAGCACGAGCGGGTGCAGGTTGCCATCGCCCGCGTGGAAAACGTTGGCCACCCGCAGGCCATAGGCGGCCGACAGCTCCCCGATTCTCTCTAGAACCTGCGGCAGCGCGCCCCGAGGGATGGTCCCGTCCATGCAGTAGTAATCGGGACTAATCCGGCCCATCGCCGGAAAGGCCGCTTTGCGGCCGGCCCACAGCTTTTGCCGCTCGGCCTCGGTGGTGGCGCGGGAGAGCGCGGTCGCGCCGGTCTGCCGCAAGAGCGATTCCAGCGCGCGGCTGTGGCACTCGACCTCGCTTTGCGGCCCGTCCAATTCGACCAGCAAGAGTGCCGCGACCCCGAGCGGATAGCCTGCGCCGACAAATCCCTCAACCGCTTCCACTGACAACTGATCCATGATTTCCATGCCGGCCGGCACCATGCCTGCGGCGATGATCTCGGCTACGGCCTGCCCGGCTGCGGCGACCGAATCGTACACGGCCATCACGGCTTGCGCCACTTCCGGCTTGGGCAAAATCCGCAGCGTGGCCTCGGTGGTAATGGCCAACAGCCCTTCCGAACCCGTCAGCAGCCCGAGCAAGTCGTAGCCTGCTTGGTCCATGCCCTTGCCGCCGACCCGCACGATCTCGCCGTCGGCTAGCACCACTTCCAAGCCGAGCAAGTTGTTGGTCGTCGTGCCGTACTTGAGGCAGTGTACCCCACCTGAGTTTTCGGCGATATTGCCGCCGATTGAGCAGGCGATCTGGCTCGAAGGATCGGGCGCGTAGTAGAAGCCGCTTCGCTCCACCGCTTCGGTCACGCCTCGGTTGGTCACGCCCGGCTGCACGGTCACCGTGCGGTTTTGCAAGTCGATGTCGAGGATCGCTCGCATCCGCGCCGTGCTCAACACCACCCCATCTTCCCTCGGTAGGGCACCCCCCGAAAGCCCGGTGCCGGCCCCCCAAGGGACGATGGGAATGTCGAGTTGGGAGCACGACCGGAGGACGGCCGCGACCTGCTCGGTGCTATCCGGTAAGGCGACCAGCATGGGCCGCTGGCAATACGCCGACAGGCCGTCGCATTCGTAGGCTATTACGTCCTCGCGGCGATGAATGATCTGGTCGGCACGCAAGTGCTCGCGCAGGCGGCTGATGAGGGCTTCGCGCCGCTTGAAGCGGGTGGGGTCGGGTGTGGGAAGGTTCATTAGTAGCCGAGGTCTTGGGCGTAGGCAAAAAGCGCGGGCGTGCCGCCGGTGTGGAGAAAGATAAGGCTCTGCTCGGGACGCCACCAACCAGCGCGCATGTGCGCCAAAAGCCCGGCCATGGCCTTGCTGGTGTAGGAAGGATCGAGCAACAGCCCTTCCTGCTGCGCCACTAAGTGCAGTGCTTGGCAGCTCTCGGCAGTTACGACGCCGTAGTCCGGGCCGACAAACGCGGCATAGCTCTCGAAATCCTCCGCCTTCAGCGAAAGATCTAGCCCCAAGATCTCGGCGCATTCCCGCCCCAGCGCGAGATGCCCCTTTGCCGCCTGCTGATCGTCGCGCGGCGAGGGGCTGATGCCCACCACCCGCATATCGATACCCAGCGCCTTGAACGCCACCACCAGCCCTACGTGGGTATGCGCCCCCGAGCACAGGTAGATCGCCGCTGGCTCAACGCCCTGTTCTTCGCATTGAGCCAAGAGTTCTAACGCCCCATCGACGTACGCTACACTGCGGAAGATGCGCGCATCCGAGCTGGTGTGGAAGGGGCGGTGGCCGGCCGCAGTCAGCGCGGCCATCTTCGCGGCTACGGCTCGTGCCTGCTCCTCGGGCGCGGGCAGGTCCACCTCCGCGCCAAGGAGGCGGGTCAACAGCAGGTTCCCCTGCGGCTGGGCGTGGGCGTCGGCGCGGCCAACGACCACCGCAGACAGCCCCAATTTTGCGGCCACTGCGGCCGTCTGCCGCGATTGATTCGACTGGGCGGCAGCCGAGTGTACCAGCACGTCGCAGCCCTGCTCTACGGCTTGGGCGATCTGGTATTCAAACTCGCGGATCTTGTTGCCGCCGAAGGCCAAGCCGGTCAAATCGTCGCGCTTGACCCAAATCTGTGGGCCGGCTAGATGGGTGCTGAGGCGCTTTAATTCCTCCAAGGGCGTCGGCAAGGACGCTAGTTGCAACCGCGGCAAGGCAGCCAACCGTTCTTTCAGTTCCTCTCGGCTAATAGTCATATTCTTCCTCTTTTTTGGTTGCTTTATCGTGCGCTCTCAATACAACCATTAAACAATCATCGGGCAAACTCGCTTGGGCCGCACCGAGTTTGCCCTTTTAATAAAAACCCTTAACTTTTACACAGTAGCTTCCCGCCCCACCCTGGAGCCTCACTCCTCCCCCAATACAAATCGCATTAAACAATAGGATAGGGCCGTTTTGGACCTAGTCGAACCTATACCCGAACGCCTATTGCCCCACATCCGCGGCGAATTGCAACCCGGCGAGCTGCTCATCGTCCTCCTCGCCGCCGACATTCGCCCCGACGGGCAGTACGGCGACTCTTGGTTTGCGCTCACCGACGAGCGGATGCTCGTCTTTCACCCCAATGGCTCAGATAAGCCCGAGACCGTGCGCCTCGGCTTGGACGAAGTGCAAGGCATCCAGACCCGCAACTTTGTGGGCAGCGGTGCGCTCGTCGTCGAGCTGGAGGATGAAACCGTTGAGTTGCTGCGCTTTTCGCAGAGTGCGTACTACAAATTCTCCGGCGTACCCCAAGCCATCGAAGGCGCTGGCTTGGTCGAGGAGGAAGATGCAGAAGAGGACGCGCCGCCGCATGTCGGTCCGGTCAAAGTAGTAGAACACTGCCCCACCTGTGGACGCGCCCTCCGCTCCGGCTCCAAAGTCTGCCCCAACTGCCTGCGCCAGACCGAGACCTTCTGGCGGTTGTTTTCCTATATCAAGCCCTATAAAAGCCAAGCACTGCTCGGGTTCACGCTGACGATTGTGCTGACGGCCATTGGCCTGCTGCCGCCCCAACTCAACCGCATCCTCATCGACGATGTCATCACCCCTGTCCTCGTCAAATACGAGGCCGCGGGCATCGCCGAGGGCGAGGCGACCTCGGCCCCCGCCGCGAGCGTCCAACTCCTGCTGTGGGTCGTGCTCGGCCTGCTCGGCATCTACATCGGCCGCGGTATCATCAGTGGCGTACGGATGTACGCCCTAGGATGGCTTGGCCAGCGCGTCGTGTACGATTTGCAGATGCAAATTTTCCAACATTTGCAATTGCTGTCGCTAACTTTTTACAACAAGCTCAGCACCGGTCGGATCATGACGCGCGTTACCAGCGACACCGAGCGCATGCGCAGCTTTATCACCTCGGGATTCCAAGACATCGTCATCGACGGGCTGACCATCGTCGGCATCTGCACGATGCTCTTTGTAATGAATTGGGAATTGGCACTTTTGTCGCTAACCCCAATCCCCTTCATGATCGTCGGCACCGTCATCTACCGCAACCGCATCCACTGGATTTTCCACCGGATATGGCGCCGCATTGCCACCCTCAACGCCATGCTCGCCGACTCCATCCCCGGCGTCAAGGTCGTCAAGGCCTTTGCCCAAGAAAACCGCGAGCTCGACCGCTTCAACGAGAGCAATACCGATCTGCGCGAATCGCGGATGACCGCCTTCAAGATGCGCTCTTATTACATTCCGACGATCGCCTTTATCACCTCAGTCGGCTCGATCATCCTGTGGTGGTTTGGCGGCAACCGAGTGCTCGGCAACGCCCTGACCTTGGGTGAGTTGCAGGCTTTTATATCCTACATGGTCATGTTCTACGCGCCGGTGCGCTCGCTGTGCAACCTCACCGAACAGCTAGAGACTGCGGCAACTACGGCCGAGCGCGTCTTTGAGATCATCGATACCGAGCCCGAAGTCCAAGACGACCCCGACGCCATGGATCCCGGCCCGCTTACGGGCGAAGTAGAGTTCCGCAACGTCAGCTTCACATACGACGGCTCGGCCCGGATCCTCGACCGCATCCACTTTAAGGCCGCGCCCGGCGAGATGATCGGCATCGTTGGCCCCAGCGGTGCTGGCAAGTCAACCTTGGTCAACCTCATCTCGCGGTTCTACGACGCCACCGACGGCCAAGTCCGCATCGATGGCCAGCCCATTACCCGGCTCAAACAGCAGGCGCTGCGCAGCCAAATCGGCGTGGTCTTGCAAGAGCCGCTGCTCTTCCAAGGCTCTATCGCCAGCAATATCGCCTACGGTTACCCCAACGCGACGCGCCAAGAGGTCATCGAGGCGGCCCGTGCGGCCAACGCCCACAAGTTCATCATGAATTTTCCCGATGGCTACGACACCCAAGTCGGCGAGCGCGGCGGTCGGCTCTCTGGCGGCGAGCGCCAGCGCATCTCCATTGCCCGCGCCTTAATCGGCAACCCGCGCATCCTGATCCTCGACGAGGCCACCGCCTCGGTCGATACCCAGACCGAATTCGAGATCCAAGAGGCGCTCGAGCGGCTAGTCGCCGGCCGCACCACCTTTGCCATCGCCCATCGGCTCTCGACGCTCAAAAACGCCGACCGACTGCTGGTGTTAGAAAGAGGGCGCATCGCCGAGGTCGGCACCCACGAAGAGTTGCTCAATATGGAGGACGGCGTTTATCGCCGGCTGGTTGATATGCAAACCGAAATGGCGAAAGTGAGGGCGCTATGAGCGAAGCACGCGGTTATTCCTACGAGGATTTTCTGCTCGACCCGCACAAGATGCGCTTCAGCCGCTCCGAGCGCGGCAGCTTGATCCTCAAACTCGACGGCGAGGAATACACCGACCTCAAGATCCGCCGCGCCTTCCCCTTAGAAGAGTCCGACCGCTATATCGGCGTCTTTGCCGCCGAAGACCAAGAACTCGGCATAATCGAAGACCCGCAACGGCTCGACGACCAAAGCCGCCAAGTGCTCCTAGACGAACTCGCCAAAATTTACTTTCAACCGCAGGTCCTTGCTTTCAATAGCCTCGACGAGGAATTCGGGGTGCTGCGCGGCCAGATCGAAACCACCAGCGGCCCCCGCCAGCTCGAAATCCGCAGCTACCGCACCAATGTGCGCATGCTCTCCGGTGGCCGAGCCATCATTGAGGATGTCGATGGCAACCGCTATCTAATCGCCAACTGGCGGGCACTGCCGCAAAAAACGCGCGAGATTCTGGGGCTTTAAGGGGTGGGGCGGACTGGGGTTAGCCGGCGGAATACTCCTTTTGGCAACAGCTTGTTGCCAAATTGAGATTGCGGGGCGAAAAGCCGGGCACTGTGGGGAAGGTAGTACGCATATCCTGCGACCGGCGGTCTATAACCGATTGGCCCCAGCCCAGTTCCTTCTGCTTCTCCGCGATCCCCCAATACAGCAGGATCATATCGCGGTTCACCGCTCGCGTTGCGCTGAGATGGGCCGACCGGATGCGCGATTTTATCTCGCATAGCCATGCGGCGTAGTCCGGCGATTTTGCGAGTGTGTCAGTCATTGTTCGTTCTCCTCAGCGATGTTCGTCGCTCATATCCGTCTCCCGCGCCTCCGCTTCGCCGTCTTCTAACTAATCGAGGATTTGGCAAAATACGCCCGCATCTTCTCCAGACCAATCTGGGCGACATCCGCCGAATCCTGCTCCCATAGCCCCGGATTAAACAACTCCAGCGACACAAACCCCTCGTACCCCTGCGCTTGCGCCAGCCGCTCGATCTCGCGCAGCGGTGCCGCGCCGTCCCCGGGCATCACCCGGTCGGCGTCGCTTTGTTCGGCAAAGGGTTTGTCGCCCGGGGCGTCGTTCCAGTGCCAGACCGCGACCTTGTCGCCGGGCACCTTGGCGATGCTTGCAACGGGGCCGCCGCCGCGTAGAATGTGGAACGGATCCATGATCAAACTTGCATCTGGATGATCGGCGTCGGTGGCAATCTGCCAAGCTTGGTCAATGGTATGTACGCTTTGCACAAAGCCTAGGTACTCCATGGCCGGCCGCACGCCGATTTCTTTGCCGATCTCCAGCAATTCTCGATAATCGGCCCCGCCTCGACTCAGGTCACAGGAATCCAGCGGCGGGCTGGCGACGATAAACTCGGCCCCCACCGCTGCTGCCTGCGCCATCCGCCGCCGAACCTCCTCCAATGCCTGCGCCTGCGCCGCGCCCTCAGCCCCCAACCAACCGTGGAGCGCAATGACGGTCGGCACCGCCAACCCGCAGTCGGCCAGTGCCTGCCGCACATCCGCAAGCGAGCCACCCTGCTGCTCGTGCAAGGTCAAGTCATCGTTCCACAGCTCAATACCCTCGTAGCCAGTCTGTCCGGCGATGCGGATTTTCTCCATCAGCGATGCCGGGCGAATCGTCGATGTGTTGAGCGCGTATTGCACTGTCATATTGCTTCCTTTCTTGTTAAGCCACACATAAAAAATCGTTCCCCTCTATCAGCTCCCATCCACCCAACGCCTCCCGAATCAACACCCGCGCCCCCCGCGACGCCACGGCCGCCAATAGGATCGGCCGCTCGTGGCGCGTCCACCAAGCCGGCCAGTCCTCCGGTCCGATCACGGGCTTGCGCCGCAAGGTGCCGCCGATTTTCTTGGGCGCGATATCGACAAATACATCGGGAGCGCGGCCTTCGCGCTCCAAGTGCTTGGCGAGCCGGCGGCCGGTCTTGCCCGCGCCCCAGACGGCCAGCCCGTCCCGCTCTTGCAGCGGCCCGGCGCAAAGATAATGCGCTTTGGCGCGGAGGAAATTTTCCACTGAGTAGCGGCCCTGCACGTGTGTGGCCCGCTGCGGATGCTCGCGCCAGTAGTGCAAGACCTCCGGCACCTTGGCAAAGCGCCGGCCCGCCGCCCGATAGCGCAACCACAGATCATAGTCCTCCGGCCATCCCCGATCTTGGTAGCCCCCTAAGGCCACCAACTCCTCGCGGCGCATCATGGCCGACGGATTGGCAATGGGACTCTCGACGAAAAATTCCCGTTCAATTGCCGCACTATCTACCAAGCCGTTCAACCAATCCTCGTACACCAACATCCCCTCCCCGGTCTCCTCGCGCGGAAAGATTTCCACCAAGCAACTCACTACGCTCAGCTTAGGATCTCCTTCCAACCACGCGAGTTGTTTTTCCAAGCGCTCGGGGTGCATCCGGTCGTCGGCGTCCATGCGCGCCACGTACGCGCCCCGACACAAGGCCAAACCCTGGTTGGGGGCCTCGACAATGCCTCGGTGGTCGGATAGCAACGCCCTAAAGCGGCAATCGCGGCGACTCCATTCCAAGAGCAGGTCCCCGCTCTCGTCCTCCGAGCCGTCGTCTATGGCCACGACCTCAAAATCTTCGCAGCTCTGCGCTTGGATGCTCTGCAAAGTTTCCACCAGCGTGGCGGCTGCATTGAACACGGGCAGTAATACAGATACACGGGGCGTTTGCATGGTGGCTAATTAAGAGCTTGACATTTTTCTGCTCAATGCCCGATTTTTAACCGCTATGATACATCTCAAATCAGCCTTGGAAATCGACCGCATCCGCGCCAGTTGCCGCATCGCCGCCGAAGCCATGCTCCGCGTCGAAGAGGCCCTCGCGCCCGGGGTCACCACCCTCCATCTCGACCAAATAGCCGACCGCTACATCCGCAGCCAAGGAGCGGTTGCCAGTGCCTTGGGCTACCGCGGCTTTCCCCGCAGCATCTGCATATCCGTCAACGACGAAGTCGTCCACGGCATCCCCGGCGACCGCGTCCTGCAAGCGGGAGATATCCTCGCCGTTGACATTGCCGTTAAAAAGGATGGCTTCCACGGCGACATGAACGTCACTATGAAAGCTGGCTGCGTGGCCCCCAAGGTCCAGCACCTGCTCGACGCCACGCGCCAGAGCTTGGAGGAGGGATTGGCCGCCTGCACGCTTGGGCGACGCCTCGGCGACATTGGCCACGCCATCCAAAGCTATGTCGAAACGCGCGGCTTTTCCATCGTGCGCACGTACTGCGGCCACGGCATTGGCCGCAACTTCCACGAGGAACCCCAGTTGCTCCACTACGGCAAGGCCGGTACGGGCCGTCGCCTACAAAACGGCATGGTCTTCACCATCGAGCCGATGGTCAACGAGGGTGCGCACGAAACGCGCGTGCTCGACGACGACTGGACGGCCGTCACAGCCGACGGCAAGCTCTCGGCTCAATACGAGCACACCGTGGCCGTGACCAACGATGGGCCGGACGTGCTGTCGCGCTTTGCCGATCTGCCGTACTGAACTTGCTCAGCGGCGGCATTTTCTTATTTTTTAAGTTCATTTCACGAGGAGAAGAGCATGGCAAGGCCGAAAAAAATCCAATCCAACAGCGACGACGACGCTGAATTTTCGTTTGATCCCGGTACGCAGATCGAGCTAGAGATAGAAGACACCTGCTGCGTCACTGAAGAGCCAGTCGAATTCAGCTTTTGTCGCTTCCCCGACTACAAAAGAGGCACGCTGATGGTCATGTCCAAGAGCGCGATGCTCAAGCACCTGCGTGCCGGCGACTCCATCGCCAAGTTCAAAGAAGTGCTGGTCCAGCGCCACGGCGAGCAAGTCTTAGCGGAGCACTACTCCAACCACTAGCACCGGACGCACCGCTCGCAAAACAAAAGAAGGGATGGCCCACTGCGGACCATCCCTTCTTTCGCTATTAGTGGTTAGTCCCCGCACCGCAAGGGCCGAGAGGGGTTGGGACTGGCGACCAACCACTAATCAAGAGCGAGCCAATAGGGTCTCGATATCCTCGCCGAATACCCCGCGGGGATTGGGCCGGCCGCTCCTGTCACGCGGTACGCCTAAGTGCTTCTTATACACGCGGCCCTCGCGATCAAAAATAAAGGTGAGCGGCACGCCCACCCTCGCCAAGTTTTCTTTGTAAAAGGCGCGGAGTAGCTCGTGCCGACTATCGTGAACCACCGGGTAGTTAATGGCCAAGCGCTCGACGAACTCGCCTATTAGAGGTAGGACGTGTTCGGGGGGGCCTTTGTCTAGGGAAATGCCAATGATCGCCACCTGCTCGGGGTCGTACTCATTGCTCATCTCGACCAAGGCTGGAATCTCGTAGCGGCACGGGCCGCACCAAGTCGCCCAGAAGTTGACCAAGACGATCTTGCCCTCGTAATCGCGCAAATCCACGCGCTGGCCCTGATAGTCGTTCCACTTAGCAGACTGCGGGGGGAAGAGCTTATCCCCTTGCGGCTCGGAGGAGGTACAGCTCAGCGCTAGCAGTGCCAACCCACTCACAAGCCCTTTGATCGCCATTGCGCGCATAGTACGTCCTGTATTTAACTGGAATGGTGGAAGCCCGCGGGCGCTTGCACCTTGGGCGTCAGCCGGGTGGATCGGGGGCCGATCAATTCCTCAATGCCGCGCAGCAAATCGTCGCAGGGATCGACGCGAATCGTCTTTGAGCGCACCATTTTGTCCTGCTCGTCGCCGTTTTTGAGTTGGAGCCACAACTCGCAATCGCCTATATGGTGCTCGCAGAGGCGGCGCAACCGGCTGAGCAGGGGGTTGCCCACTTTCTGGTAGGACAGTGACAAGGTGACGGACTTGGTTAGTTCCGCCCGCGCCGATTTGAGGGGTAGGGCGCGGTCGGCCTGCAAACTCAAGCGTCCGTTGCGCTCGCAAACGCGGCCCTCTACGAGGATGGTTTCGCCCTCTACGAGCAGCCGTTGGTGGTTGGCGAAGGCTTCGGAGAAAAACGCGATGTCGCCCGTGTCGTTGAGGTCTTTGAGGGTGACAAAGGCAAAGGGGTTGCCGCGGCGATCGGAGAGCTTGCGTACCTCCTCGACTAGACCGCCGACCCGCAGCGACGCGCCGTTGTGCTGCCCCTCTATGTCGCTCAGGGGACGAGCAAAATTTCTTAGGTCGCGGGCATAGGGCTTGAGCGGATGGCTGGAGAGGTAGAACCCCAAGAGGTCGCGTTCCTTGGCCAGCTTTTCGCGCTCGGACCACTCCTCAACCTCGGGCAACTCCTGTATTAGCTCGGCCGACCCGCCGGCGTCAAAGAGGCTAATCTGCCCCCTCTCGCGGTCTTCTTGGGCCTTGCCGGCGGCCTTTAATGCCGGCTCTAGTGCCTCCATTTTCTGCGCTCGATGGCCTTCAAGGCTGTCCAATGCTCCAGCGGCAATCAGACTCTCGACCACGCGCCGGTTGACTGCGCGCAGGTCAATGCGCTCGCAGAATTTGAACAGAGTAGTAAAAGAGCCATCGGCAATCCGCGTATCGACCATGCTCTGGGCTGCGCCTTCGCCGACGTTTTTGATCGCCGCTAGGCCGTAGCGAATGCCCCCATCGGTCGGCGTAAAGTTGAGCGTACTCTCGTTGACATCGGGCGGCAGGACCGGGATTTCCATGCGGCGACACTCATCCAAAAGCACGGTGAGAGTATCGGTGTTGTTGCCGGCGATGGTCAGCGAGGCCGCCATGTACTCCTTGGAATAGTTGGCCTTGAGATAGGCGTTCTTGTAGGCGACTTCCGAATAAGGAGCCGAATGCGAGCGATTGAAGCCGTAGCCCGAGAATACTTCGATCGCGGCAAAGACCTTGTCCGCAATTTTGCGATCCACCCCATTGGCCCGGCACCCGTCGATAAAGGCCTTTTTCATTTTGGCCATCTCTTCGGGCTTTTTCTTGCCGATGGCCTTGATCATTATATAAGCCTCACCCAGCGACAGACCGGCCAAGGCTTGGGCTACCTGCATGACCTGCTCTTGGTAAACCAGTACCCCGAAGGTATCGGCGAGAATCGGCTCTAGCGCGGGATGGTCGTACGCCACGGGTTCCTCGCCGTGCTTGCGGGCGATATAGCGCGGGATCATCTCCATGGGGCCTGGCCGGTACAGGGCGTTCATGGCGATGATATCCTCAATATTGTCGGGCTCGAGCTGACTCAAGTATTCGCGCATGCCGCTGCTTTCAAACTGGAATACGCCGATGGTCTCGCCGCGGCCGAACAGGTCGAAAGTGGCCCGGTCGGCCCAAGGAATTTTCTCCAAGTCGAAGTCCGGGATGCGGAGGCGGATGAGGCGGACGGCCTCGTCCATTAGGGAGAGTTCCTTAAGCCCTAAAAAGTCCATTTTGAGCAGACCCAGCGCGTCGCAGGTCTCGCCGTCGAACTGGGTGGAGATACGGCCGTCTTTGGGGGATTTGTACAGGGGGACGAAGTCGGTCAGATCCGAGGGGGCTACAATGACCGCAGCCGCGTGTACCGAGGCGTGGCGGGCGAGCCCTTCGAGTTTGCGGGCGTGGGCGATGAGCGTGCCTTTTTCGTCCGGGGCGGCGGCCATCTGCTCGAGTTCGGGGACTTTGTCGATGGCTTTGTCGAGGGAGATCTTGAGTTCGCTGGGCACCAGTTTGGCAATGCGATCTACTTCGCCGAACTCCATGCCCAAAACGCGGCCCACATCGCGGATGACGGCCTTGGCACCCATGGTGGCAAAAGTGATGACTTGGGAGACATTCTGCTCGCCGTACTTGTCAATGACGTAGCGGATGATCTGGTCGCGGCCAGTGTCGGCAAAGTCGATGTCGATATCGGGCATGGCGGCCCGCTCGGGGTTGAGAAAGCGCTCGAAGAGCAGATTGTACTTGATGGGATCGGTATTGGTGATGCCCAAGGAGTATGCGACCAGACAGCCGGCAGTCGAGCCGCGGCCCGGGCCCACGGCAATGCCGTTGTTGCGGGCGAAGTGGACGTAGTCCCACACGATGAGGAAGTAGCCGGCGTACCCCATCTGGACGATGACGTCTAGTTCGTAGTCGAGGCGCTCTTGTAACGCATCATCAATGCGGTCGTAGCGCCGTTTGAGCCCTTCGTTGGCCAAGTGGGTGAGATATTGGCCATCGTCGTCAAACCCCTCGGGCTTGGGGAACGTGGGCAGCTTGAAGCCGCCGAACTCGAGCTGCACGTCGCATTTTTCGGCGATTTCGAGGGTGTTTTCGAGGGCGTGGGGTATATCGCCGAACAGTTCGTACATCTCCTCGGGCGTTTTCATATAGAGACCGTCGGGATAGCACATGCGGTTGGTCTCGGCGATTTTCTTGTTGGTCTGGATGCAGATCAGGGCGTCGTGGGCTGCGTGGTCTTCGGCGCGCAGGAAGTGAAAGTCGTTGGTGGCGACTAGGGGCAGGCCCAGCTTTTTTTCTAGCTTCAGGAGGCCGTCGTTGACCTTTGCTTCGATTTTCGGGAGGTTGTCGTTGGCCTTTGCTCTGCCGTCGTTGGCGTGGCGCTGAATTTCCAGATAGTAGTTGTCGCCGAAGATGTCCATGTACTCGCGGGCGGCTTTTTCTGCCGAGGATACGCCCTCGCGCTGAATGAGATGGGCTACTTCGCCGCTGATACAGGCCGACAGGCAGATTAGGCCCTCGGCGTGTTGGCGCAGAATCTCTTTGTCAATGCGGGGATTGTAGTAATAGCCCTCCAGATAGCCTTTGGAGACTAATTTGGTCAGGTTCTGGTAGCCAGTGTCGTTTTTGGCCAGCAGGACCAAGTGGTTGGAGCCGTGGGTCAGGCCGCGGGCGGCTTGGCGCAAGTGGCGGCTCTCGATCGCGACATATACTTCGCAGCCGATGATCGGCTTGATGCCGGCGTCTTGGCAGGCCTTGTAGTGCCCGATGACGCCGAAGAGGTTGCCGTGATCAGTGAGGGCCAGGGCCGGCATGTTGTGCTCTGCGGCCAAGCCGGCCATCTCGCCGATATGGCATCCTCCATCGAGCAGGCTGTATTCGCTGTGACCGTGTAAATGGATGAAATCAGCCGAAGCCATGACCACCTCCGCTACCTGTATGCGCGAGAAAAGATATCTGGACACTTAGAGAGCACGGCCGAACAACCGGCCAAACTGCCTGGGGAAGGGCATCACCTCGGGTGAAACATAGCCAATTCAAAAGGGCATGTCAATGGCCCACAGAGGGGATTATTTTTTCATAACATGTTATTATTATTTTATTTATGATATAAAAGAAAGTCGTTGCAATCCGGCGGTGGAACGGGCTATAAACCCACCTGCACCGCGAACTTGTCGCTGTAAACGGAGCGGTCTATCTTTGATTTTTTGCCGAGGAGATATATCTGATGATCGACGAAGAATTGTTGGCGATTCTCGCCTGTCCCGAGACCAAAGAGCCGGTCGCTCTCGCCGAGGAAGGACTCATCGCCGCGCTCAACAGCCGCATCGCGCGCGGGGAAGTCAAAAATCGGGCTGGCAAGACCGTAGAAGGTAAACTCGATGGCGGGCTGGTGCGTGCAGATGGCGCGTACCTCTATCCGGTCCAGGACGAAATCCCCATCCTGCTCCTCGACGAAGCCATCCCGCTCCGCTAGCCGCACCGCGTCCATACAAAAAAGGGACTGTACGCTTGTACAGCCCCAACTTACATTATGGTGCCGAAGCGGGGATTCGAACCCCGACGCCCTAAGGCACTGCCCCCTCAAGACAGCGTGTCTACCAATTTCACCACTTCGGCACGAAAACTAGGCTGGTCTGCTACTGAGCCTCGGTCGGTGGCTCCTCGGCGGTCGAGGTTTCGGCCGACTCTTCCTTCTCGCCCAGCAAGTGCTCTGCTTCCGGGACGGCGGGCACCGCTGGCATCTGTTCCCCGGCCATCGTCCGTTGCGTCGCTGTCGTCGGATTGGTCTCGGCCGTCTGAAAGGCCACCGACTGCACCAAACAGCTAAGCATAAAAGCCGTGGCCAAAACAGTCGTGGCCTTGGTCAGAAACGTGGCTGCGGTGCGGCCGCCCAACACCGAGGAAGAGGCTAAGCCACCGCCGATCGATCCGGCCAAGCCGCCCCCCTTGCCCGCCTGCAAGAGCACGGTCACGACTAGGAGCAAGCAAATCAGCACGTGAAAAATCGTAAATAGAATCTCAAACATAGTCTTGTGATGGTTCCTAGTTCCCAATTCGCAATTGAGATAAATTTAAGGTTAAAGGGCGGCCTTCACAATAGCGGCAAACTGCCCGGCGTCCAGCGCGGCACCGCCGATCAAGCCCCCGTCGATGTTGTCTTGGGCAAAAAGCTCGGCTGCGTTTTCGGGCTTGACGCTGCCGCCGTACTGGATGCGCCCCTCGGCCGCGGCGGCGTTTCCCAAGTGCCCAGCGAGAAAGTGGCGGATCATCGCATGGACCTCTTCGGCCTGCGCGGCCGTTGCTGTCACGCCGGTGCCAATCGCCCAAACCGGCTCGTATGCCCACAGCACCCCCCTCGCTGCGCTCGCCTCAATTCCGGCTAAGGCACCGCCCACTTGGCCGAGGACGACCTCCTCAATTCGGCCGGCTTCGCGCTCTTGCAGGGTCTCGCCGACGCAGACGATTGGATACAGGCCGGCTCGGAGGGCGCAGGCTAGCTTGCGGTTGACCAGCGAGTCGTCTTCGCCGCAGAGCTGTCTTCTCTCAGAATGCCCTAGCAGCACATAAGAGCAACCGGCCGCCAAGAGCATCTCGGGGGATATTTCTCCGGTGAAAGCACCCTGCCACTCCGAGTGCATGTTCTGGCCCCCCAGCCCAATGGCGCTGTCGGCAAGGGCCGTGCGCACGGTTTCTAGGCAAGTGAAGGGCGGGCAGACTACTACTTCTACGTCGAGCCCGGCGACGAGCGGCTTGATTCCCTCGACCAGCTCGACGGCCTCAGCAGCGGTCTTGTGCATCTTCCAGTTGCCAGCGACAATGGGTCGGCGCATCTCAGATTTCCTCGTCTAGGACCGCCAGCCCAGGCAAGACCCGTCCGCTCATACATTCTAGCGAAGCCCCGCCCCCAGTGGAGATGTGGGTCATCGCTTGGGCCAATCCGGCCTGGGCTACAGCCGCGGCCGTGTCCCCGCCCCCGATAATGCTCAAGGCCCCCTCGCGGGTGGCGGCTGCTAGGGCTTGGACGACCTGTTGGGTCCCCTTGGCAAAGGGTGCCATCTCGCACACTCCGAGGGGGCCGTTCCACACTATGGTGCCCCCACAGGCGATCTGGTCGGCGTAGTTCTGCCGGGTCTGGGGGCCGATGTCCATGCCCTGCCAACCTTGGGGTATGGCGTCGCGGGCGACCACTTGCGCCTCGGCGTCGGTGGCAAAGCGGTCGGCGACCACGCAATCCGCGGGAAGCTGAAGATCCAACCCCCCATTTTCGACTCGGGTCAATAGCTGCCGGGCCGTATCTATGCGCTCCTGTTCGAGCAGCGAATCCCCGATCTCTAGCCCCATGGCCTTAAAAAAGGTATAGGCCATGCCGCCGCCGATGAGCAGGGCATCCACCCGGTCGAGCAAGTGCTCAATCATCTCGATCTTGCCCGAGATCTTGGCCCCGCCCAAAACGGCGGTAAATGGCCGTTGCGGACGGCGCAGGGCCTCGTCGAGATAGGAAATTTCCCGCTCCATTAACAGGCCGCTGACCCCCGTGCCCATACAGCGCGGAACCCCCTCGGTCGAGGCGTGGGCCCGGTGTGCCGCCCCAAAGGCATCGTTGACGTACGCATCGCCCAGCCCGGCCAAGTGCTGTGCAAAAGTCCGCTCGTTTTGCTCCTCTTGCGGGTGGAAGCGCAGGTTCTCTAAGAGCAGGACCTGCCCCGGCTGCAAGGCGGCGGCTTGGGCCGCGACCGCGGCACCCACGCAGTCTGGGGCCATGCTTACCCTGCGCCCCAACAACTGGCTCAGGCGCTCGGCTACTGGGACCAGCGATAGCGCGGGTACTCTTCGGCCACAGGGGCGGCCCAAGTGCGACATCAGAATTGCAGACGCACCCTGTGCCAACAAGTGCTCAACCGTTGGCAGGGCTGCGCGAATCCGCGTGTCATCGACGATCCGGCCGGCCTCGTCGAGCGGCACGTTGAAATCCACTCGCACGAGGACCCGCTTGCCAGCGACATTGAGCTCCCTGATGGTGCGCTTGGCCATGCGATTAACCGAAGAATACCGTGGCTAGGTCGTATAGCTCTTGGTCAACCACCTTGAGCTGCTCGACCGCCTCGGCGAGGGGGATCGCCACGATTTCATTGCCTTGCAGACTCACCATCTTGCCGAAGTCGCCGGCGTGTACCAAGTCGATGGCGGCAATGCCAAAGCGCGTGCCCAAGACGCGGTCGAAGGCCGTGGGCGTCCCCCCGCGCTGCAAGTGCCCCAGTACAGTGACCCGCGTCTCGTAGCTCGTTCCCTCCTCGACCGCGTTGGCGACAAGTTGGCCGATGCCGCCCAGCTTGACGTGGCCGAACTCGTCGCGGCCCCCCGCGGAGACCACGTATTCGTCCGCCCCGCCTTCCTCGGAAACTAGTTGCGCTCCCTCGGCCACTACCACGATCGAAAAGTCCTTGCCGCGCTCATGTCGCTTGCGGATGGTGTTGACGACTTCCTCGATGGTGTATTTCTGCTCGGGAATAAGGATCATATCCGCGCCACCGGCCAAGCCAGCGTAGAGGGCGATCCAACCGCTGTGCCGCCCCATGACCTCGATGACCATCACTCGGTCGTGGGATTCGGCTGTGGTGTGAATTCGGTCGATGGCCTCGGTGACGATATTGACCGCGGTGTCAAAGCCAAAAGTGTAGTCCGTGCCGTTCAGATCGTTGTCAATGGTCTTGGGTACACCCACGACCGGCATACCTATGCTCGCCAGCTTGTCGGCCACCCCCAGCGTGTCCTCCCCGCCGATGGCCACGAGCGCATCCAACTTCATCCGCCGCATGTTATCGACGACGATTTCGCCGCCGTCTTCCTCCTTGAACGGGTTGGTGCGCGACGTGCCGAGGATGGTGCCGCCCTTGGGCAAAATGCCGGAAATCTCCTCTGTACCCAAAGGCTCCCAGTCGCACTCCATCATCCCTTTCCA
The DNA here is from genome assembly GCA_958295495.1 of uncultured Latescibacterota bacterium. Lineage (GTDB taxonomy): Bacteria > Latescibacterota > UBA2968 > UBA8231 > UBA8231. Next base: position 863,875 of record OY282352.1, on the reverse strand, counting down.
GCCCTTGAGAATGCCGCGAAAGCGGTATCGGTAGGCAGTAATGCCCTTGCGCACCACAGCGCGAATGACGGCGTTGAGGCCCGGACAGTCGCCTCCTCCGGTCAATATGCCGATCGTCTTTTCGGCCATATTCGGACTCCTTGGCTGGTGGCCACCTCTGAGTACAGCTTGGAGTATGGGGGATTCCAAAAAGGTCTAAATGTAGGTACTTATTAGAATTAGGTCAATAGATCGCCTGCGCCCGAGCGCGCCAAGACAACCGCCCACAGGCGGTCGCCGCCCACGGCTTGGGCACAAGCAGTCATGGTCTCGCCGGTCGTCCACACGTCATCTACTATCCCGATTCGAGTGCTTGCGGGGGGCGCGGCCATGAGCGCAAAGGCACCGCGGAGATTGGCGCGGCGTTCCGCTGCCGACAAGAGGGCTTGCTGCCGAGTATTCCTCCGCCGGCGCACGAGCCGGTGGCACACGGGTACGCCGAGCACGGCCCCCAACCCAGCGGCGATTTCCGCGCTCTGATTGAATCCGCGCTCCCGCAACCGGGCCGGGTGCAAGGGCACGGGCAACAAGCAGTCCAGCGGGGCGAGTTGCTCGGCCAAGCACTGCCCCATGCGCTCGCCCAATGCCCTCCCTAGCCGCACTTGATTGCGGAATTTAAGCGCGTAAATGGCCTGTTGCAGCGCTCCGGTGAACGGCCCCAAGGCGACGACCTTTTCAAACGCATGGCTTCCGCCCTCGGTCTGAGGATGCGAGCGGTGCGACCCAATCTCCGCCCAGCACGATTTGCACAGCAACTCAGCGGCCTCGATGTCCGCTTCGCAAATCGCGCAGTGCGGCGGATAAACAAAGTCCAACAGGGCACGGCCCCACGTCTGTAGTGTTTCCATTTTGTCCATTCTGTCCCTTTAGGGCCACGCCATGGGCGCACCGCATTGCGTTGTGTACAACACAGAAAAAAACGTGCCAAACCAACGCGCGGCCTGCTTTTTTGCGAACTTGCCACAGTTCGCCCCTTTTTCGTATTTCCAATGGCCCCGTTGCACAACCCACACCCCGAACAAAGGATAGGTTATGCCCCTCCTATACGCGCTTTGCTTTCTCGTCTTGGCCGAGGCCCTTCCCGCCGAGTACAAACTGCTCCACGGCCCGGACCCCAAAGACCCCATGGCGGCCCACATCTACCAATTGGACAACGGCCTGACGGTCTATTTGACCCAAAACAGGGAAGAGCCGCGCTTTTACGCCGAAATCGCCGTGCGCGCTGGTTCCAAGCACGACCCCCAAGACGCCACCGGCATCGCCCACTATCTGGAGCACATGCTGTTCAAGGGGAGCGAAAAAATCGGCACCCTCGACTACGAAAAGGAGAAGGTCCACCTCGACCGCATCGAAGCGCTCTACGAGCAGCACTTTGGCGAGACCGACCCGGAAAAAAGGGCCGCAATCTACGCCCAGATCAACGCCGAGAACCAACGCGCCGCCGCCTACGCCATTCCCAATGAACTCGACCGCCTCTACACCGCGATGGGCGAGCGCGGGCTCAACGCCCACACCTGGGTCGAGGAAACCGTCTATAAGGTGGAGTTGCCAGCCAATCGCCTAGCGCAATGGGCCAAGACCGAGGCCGAGCGCTTCCACGAGCCCGTCTTCCGCCTCTTCCAAACCGAGTTGGAAACCGTCTATGAGGAAAAAAACCGCTCCCTCGACAACAAGGGCCGCGTCATCCGCAAGGCCGTGCAGGAGCAGTTCTACAAGGTCCACCCCTACCGCGTCACCACGCTAGGCACAGTAGAACACCTGAAAAACCCCTCGCTAGAGCGCATGTACGAATTCTACAACGCGTACTACGTGCCCAACAACATGGCGATCTTCATCTCAGGCGACATCGACATCGACGAGACCATCCAGCTTATCGACCGCGAATTTTCTCTTTGGGAGCGCAGAGAACTGCCCCCATTTCCCGACTACAAAGAGCCGGCACTCAACAAAGTGGAACGAGTCGAGGTCGATTACCCCGGCGAGGAATACGTGCTTTTGGCCTTTCGCACCGCCAAGCGCACACACGAGGACGCCGAGGCCCTGCAAATCCTCGACATGATCCTCGACAATGCCACGGCCGGACTGATCAACCTCAATCTCAATCAGCAGCAGAAGGTGCGCGAAGCCGGCTCCTACCCTTATCTACTCAACGACTACGGCGCCCAGTACTTGTGGGGCATCCCCAAACAGGACCAGACCCTTGGGGAAGTCGAGGCCCTGCTCTTGGAGCAGATCGACCTGATTAAGGAGGGGCAATTCGAGGATTGGATCATCCCGGCCATCGTCACCGACTTCAAAAAGAGCCAGAAGCAGCGCCTGGAGGACAACGACTCCCGAGTCGCTATGATGCGCGATGCCTACTTGGGCTTTGAAGAATGGTCCCACGCCGTGCAGGCCCTCGACCGCATGGCCGAGATCGAGAAGCAAGACATCATCCAAGTCGCCAACGCCTATTTCAAAGAGGCATACGTGGCCGGATATCGCCGCGATGGCGAGCAGGACATACCCGAGATCGCCAAGCCGCCCATCGACAAAATCGACATTGACGCCTCGCGCCAATCGGCCTTTTTCGCCGCGATCATGGCCATGCCCTTTGCGGAGACCGAGCCGGCCTACCTCGTGCCCGAGCGCGACTTTATCACCCGCGAGTTGGCGGGCGGCAGCAAGCTCTACTACGCCCGCAACCCGCTCAACGACCTCTTCGACTTTTCCATCGCGATCGACATCGGCTCCCTAACCGAAAATCGCCTGCCTGTGGCCCGCGAACTGCTCGACAAGTCGGGCACCCCGCGCTTTACCTCCGAAGAGCTGAAAAAGGAGTGGTACAAGTTGGGCACTGACTTTAGGATGAGCGTCGGCGATCAAGAGACCACGATTTCCATCTCGGGCCTCGACGACAACTTTGCCGCGTCGCTCGCCTTGTTGTCCGAGTTGATGCACGGCCCGACCACGGACGACGCCACGCTCGCCGAGCTTCAGGCCATCATCATCGCTCGCCGCGACGACGCGCTCAAGGACCACCGCACCATCCACGAAGCACTCTACCGCTACCACCGCTTAGGCGACATGGCGTACTACCGCCGGGTCCCTTCCAACGAGGAAGTCCGCGCTCTGGGACGCCAAGAGCTTATCGATCTACTCAGCGGCTTGCTCTCCTATCGCCAGACCCTCAGCTACACTGGGTCGCAAACCATCGGGGACGTACAAGCCATCCTCGCCCAGCGCTATTCATTGCCCGCATCGCCCGTCGAGCCGCCGCCCTATCAGGTCCTAAAGTTTACCCAGCCCGAAAAAACCCAGATCTACTTCTTTGACAAGGAAATGGCCCAAGCCCTAGTGAGGATCGAATACGTGGATGTGCCCTACCAAGCGGTGCTCGAGCCAGCAGTTGAGCTATTCAACGACTACTTCTACGGCGGCATGACCGGCATTGTATTCCAAGAAATTCGCGAAGCGCGCGCCCTCGCGTACTCGGTGGGTGCTCTCTACTTCAACGGCCACGACCAAGCCGACTACAACTACATGGTCGGCGGCATGGGCACGCAAGCCGACAAGACGCCCGAAGCGGTTGCGGCCTTCGTCGGCCTGCTCGACGACATTCCCTCCTCGCCCGAGCGCTTTGCCGCCGCCCAGCTTTCAGTGCTCAACAAGTACCGCACTGAACGGCTCGGGTTCCGCTCGGTGCTGGGGGCCGTGCGCGGCTGGGAGCGCAAGGGGCTGGCCGGCGACCCGCGCTCTGGGCGCTTTGAGCAAATCCAAGCCAGCAACCTCGACGAGGTGCTCGCCTTCTACCGCCAGCACGTCCAGGGCCGCCCCAAGCTGATTTCGATCACGGGCGACAAGAGCAAAATGGACTTTGAGGCCCTAGCAGCGCAGGGCGAGATCATCGAACTGGGCCTCGACGCGCTCTTTGCCTTCTGATGCCTGTTGACAAGATGCGCTCTGCCGTCTAGCTTTTGAGCCGGTTTTGGCGGCGTAGCTCAGTTGGTTAGAGCAGCGGAATCATAATCCGTAGGTCGGGGGTTCGAGTCCCTTCGCCGCTACCATTTCCAAGCAAAAGGCACTTGCGAACGCAATCGCAAGTGCCTTTTGCTTGGCAGGTATTCCTATAAAAATTGGAGCCTTGTTCAGGCACCCGCTCGCCGTAGGCATGCAGAAATTTCTGCACCCATCTCGTAACGGGCTTCGACGATGACGACGGCTCAAAACTCCGCGAGAAACACCGCTTCAAAGCGCGAATCCCCTTCGTCAAAACGGTAGGCGTAGCGCATACCCATATCTAGGGGGATCGGCAGTGAAAAAGGGTGGAAATTAGTCGTCAGCTCGGCACCGGCCGATTGGTAGATTTCAGGGGGTTGCGAGTCGTCCTCGCCGCGGCCGTAGTCGTAAAAGAGGTTGGCCTTGATGCGCTTGAGGTACACCAACGCCCCCAAGTTCCAGTCTGGGTAAAGCAACGGCAGCGCATAGTTGACCGCCCCTTGGTAGAAGCGGCGGTGAAACTCGTAGTCGTAGCCGCGGACAAAGGGCTGTTCGCTTGCAAAGCGGTAGGGATGGGCATTGGCCGGCTCCTGCCGCTCGTAAGCACCCACCAAGCGCAAGCTGTGGTGGGCCGCCAGACCGGGGACGAAAAACTCCAGTCGCCCGGACAGCAAGGCACCGTCGTAATCGCCCGCAAAGGGCGTGTGGCGGTAGGTCAGCCGCAGGCTCTGGCCCCACGCCGGGGTCAGATCGCGCACCGCCCGGTGACGCCATCGCCTAAAGGTTAGCTGGTACGTCAGCGGCACAAAGCGTCCGTTGTGGTTTTTTGTGAACACGTCTTTTAGTTCTTGGTTCACGCTGCTTGAATCGGGCCAGTAGAGGTCATCCGCGGGCCGGTTGAGGTTGTCCCTGCCGGCGATATCGGTCAATTCTGCCTTTGCGCTCAAATAGGCAGAAGCCTGATAGGGGCCGCGAGAAAAATTCAAAGGCAGTTCGACGCCGCCTCGCAGGCTTTTTTCCGTCCACTTGTCCGTTTTTTCTTTTTTTTGGACTTCGAGGCTGCCGCCTTTGGCTTCTCTCGTTTTGATCTCGTAGCCTCCGGCCCGCTCGCCCCAGCGCCCGCCCACGCTGAAAACGGGATACCACGCCGCTAGGCTGAAATCGCCCAAAGCACTGAAGGCACTCTCGTTGCTGTTGTATTCGACCCCCCCGCTCATGCTGCTGAGATCGAGCAAATCGCTGGACAGGAGACTGAGGCCATAGCGCGGCGCAAAGGGTGTGAAAGACCAGCTGTGGACCTTGAGTAGATGGCCTAGCGGCCGATAGCGACGCACCGGGTAGGCTCGCTGCGGGATATCCGCCAATACGGGGCCGCCCTGCTCTTGGTCAATCAGGGGTTCCCAATAGCGCACTTGGCGGTCCGCGACCTGCTCAACCAGCGTCCAAGTCACCGGGTCCAAGGCCATGACTGCGATGCGGTAGCCGTCAACGGTGTATTCTTGGAACAGAAGCGAATCGCCGGCCACCGCCGCGTGGGTGGCCGCCAGCGGTCGAGAGGTCACCTCGTAGCGGGCACCGCTCGGCAGGTGGACCGCGTGGATATTGTCGATGCCTGCATGAGGCGCGTCGAACAGCAGGTAGGAACCCCAGAAAACCGGCCAGCCAATATCGGCGCGGGTGTGCGGCACCGCGATCTGCCCCTCGCCATTGGCGGCGGCAATGCGTTCGAGCGCGTTGCCGCGCTCGTCCTGTCGCACCACGGCGATATGGCGTCCGTCCTCCGACCACGCCGGCGTGCGCCAAAAAACTCCCTCGGGGGCCGCAAAACGGGCCTGCTCCGCGCCACTGGCAGTTTCCAACACCACCAAGTGGCAGCGCCGGTCCGGTCCGAATTCCACCGCGGCAACGCGCTCGCCATCGGGCGAAAGAGCGGGTGCGAACAACTTGGCCTTGTGGGTGAGTTGGCGCGTCCGGCCACTGTCGATATCCAACACCACCACGTCGGAATAGTCGCGGTAGCCCCAGCGTCGGTCCGGGGTGGAGCGGTTCCAGACTAATTTGCCACCGGCCGAGCGGATGCCGCCGAGGGATTGGTAAAAGCGCAGGCGCTCTTCGCGGCCGTCGGGATGCAGCCGCACCAGAGTCGGCGGGTCGGCCAAGCCGCGCTTGCTCGCCAGCACGCTGCCATCGGCCAGAGGGTGCGGATATTCGTAGTTGGTCCAAATGCCTGACCGGCTCTGCCCGGCGAGCACCCGCAGCGTCGTCGTGGGCAGGTCTTGCTGCTGCGCCCGCCACAGCCCGGCCAACTCGTCCATTGTTCGCTCGTACGTCTGGGCGGCACTGGCACCGGTGTGTTTCTTGAGCGCACGGCTGAAGGCAAAGGGGTGGAAGCCCCAGCGGGCGGTGCGGCCCATCACCCGGTCCCACATCTCCGGCCCGTAGCGGCGCTTGACGTAGGTCGTCATGAAATACCCCAGTGGGTAGTGGCTGGGGTACCAATCGCGGTACGAACGGTGGTGGGCCTTGTAGTAGGAATAGCGCCGGCCCGCCAGAAGCAGGGCCCGGATGTCCAGAGTGAACCGGGGCATGCGTCCGCGCCCGGTCTGGCTCAGTGCCGTCTCGACCCCCACCGCATCCCCCTCCCAGAACCACGGCGGCACCAACAGAGCACTCGCCCCGGCTTGGCCCTGTTCGCCGGACAGGGCCCACGCCAAGCGGACGAGGCCCCGGCGCATGCGGTCGAACTGCACTACGTGGCGCATCTCGTGGACCGCCAGTAGCTGGTACCACTTGCCACTGGACAGCCCTGCGTTCTGGGGCGGGGTGCTGAACCACACACTGCGGCGCGGCATCAAGGAGACAAAACCGTTGGCTTGGGCAGATTGGTTGACCAGCACCACCTCCAGCGGCTTTTGCGGCCCCCGCAGCGTTCTGGAGACCGGACCGTAGATATGTTCGAGCGTATTGGCCACCCGCTGGGCGTCGGCGGTAATCGCCGCGGGGAAAACGACCGTGAATCGCTCCGTTTGGATCTGTCGCCAGTCTAGGCCGGGCGGGTTTTGCGCGACCGTCGGGCCGGCGATCAGCACTGCCAGCGCGACGGCTTTCAGCATCTTGGTCATCAGGAACTGCTGCAAAAATTAACTACCGATGCGAATGCGGTTGATCGCCCGCGCCAGTGCCGCTTCGGCGCGTGCTGCATCAATTTTTTCTTGCCCGGCGCGCGCTTGGGCGAGGCGTTCCTCCGCCCGCTGTCGCGCTACCTCGGCCCGCTCAACGTCGATCTCCTCAATGCGTTCAGCCGTCTCGGCTAGCACCGCAACCTGCTCGCGCCCGACCTCGACAAAACCACCGCTGATGGCCATTTGGACCTCGCTGCCGCCCGCCTCGACAAAGTGCAATCGCCCTATCTGCAACGCCGTCAAAAGCGGTATGTGTCCGGCCAAGACGCCAAAACTCCCCTCGCTACCGGGCGCTTGCAGGCTGGCAACCTGCCCCGAGTAGGTCACTCGCTCTGGAGTGACGACCTCTAAGGCGAAGGCGGGCATGGACTAAAGGTCCTTGGCCGCTTGTAGGGCCTGTTCGATATTGCCGACGAGGAAAAAGGCGAGCTCGGGCACGTCGTCGTACTCGCCCTCGACCAGTCCCTTGAAACCGCGGATCGTGTCTTCGATTTTGACGTATTCGCCCGGCTTGCCAGTAAAGGCCTCGGCCACGTGCATGGGCTGGGTGAGGAAGAACTGGATCTTGCGCGCTCTCGACACGATCAGCTTATCCTCGTCCGACAGTTCGTCAATGCCGAGAATCGCGATGATCTCGCGCAGGTCGCGGTAGCGCTGTAAGACCTCTTGGACGCGCTGGGCCACCTGATAGTGCTCTTCGCCGACGACGCGCGGGTCGAGGATGCGCGACGAGGAGGCAAGGGGATCAACCGCTGGGTATAGCCCTTGATCGGCCAAGGAGCGCTCCAGCACGATGCGGCCGTCGAGGTGGGCGAAGGCCGAGACCACGCCCGGGTCTGTATAGTCGTCGGCTGGCACGTAAATGGCTTGCACCGAAGTAATCGAGCCATCCTTGGTGGTGGTAATCCGCTCCTGTAGGGCACCCATTTCGGTGGCCAGCGTCGGCTGGTACCCCACGGCCGAGGGCATGCGGCCCAAGAGAGCCGAGACCTCGGCCCCGGCGAGAATGAAGCGAAAGATATTATCGACAAAGAACAGCACGTCTTGACCGCCCTCGTCGCGGAAGTGCTCGGCAATGGTTAACCCCGTAAGGGCGATGCGCTGGCGCGCGCCGGGCGGTTCGTTCATCTGCCCAAAGACCATGGCCGTCTTGTCGATAACGCCCGATTCTTCCAATTCGCCCAGCAGGTCGTTGCCCTCGCGCGTGCGCTCGCCTACGCCGGCAAAGACCGAATAACCGCCGTGCCCGGAGGCCACATTGTTGATCAGTTCGGTGAGAATGACCGTCTTGCCGACCCCAGCACCCCCGAAAAGCCCTAGCTTGCCACCGCGGGCAAACGGGCAGATCAAGTCGAGGACCTTTAGGCCCGTCTCCAGCATCTCGTCTGAGGTGACTTGGTCTTGGTGGGCCGGTGCGGCCCGGTGCAAGGGCATCCGGGGCACCTCGCTGCCGAGCGCACCCTTGCCGTCGATCGGCTCGCCGATGACGTTGAAGAGGCGACCCAAAACGGCCTCACCCACTGGAACCTCGATCGGACCGCCGCTATCGACGACGCGCGCGCCGCGCATCAGACCGTCGGTAGAATCCATCGCCACGCAGCGCACCAAGTGCTCTCCCAGATGCTGCTGCACTTCGAGCACGAGACGCTCTTCCCCTGGGCGGTCTTCGGCGACCACTTCGAGGGCGTTGTAGATGGGCGGCAATTCCCGTCCGGCGAAATCGACATCAATGACGCCGCCGATGATCTCTTTGACCTTTCCTTCTTTCATGCCTACCTCGCGTTTAATGGCGCTATTGGGCCACGGCCTCGGCCCCGCCGATGATGTCCATCAATTCAAGAGTGATCGAGGCCTGCCGCTCCTTGTTCACTTCGCGGGTCAGTTCCTCAATTAGGTCGCCGGCGTTCTTGGTGGCGTTGTCCATCGCGGTCATCTGCGCGGCAAAAAAGCCCGCGTTCGACTCCAACAGAGCGCGCCAGACTTGGAAGTTGACTTGGCGCGGCACGAGCGTCTCCAACAGTTGCTCGGGCCCCGGCTCAAAAGTGTAGTCATCCGCCTCGATTGCGTCCTCATCGGGCACGATGGGCAGGAGCTGGCTGACGACGGGGACCTGCGCGGCAACCGAGACAAATTCGCTGTAGCAGAGCAACACCCGGTCGGTCTCGGCCGCGGCAAAGCGGCGCGTCAGGTCTTGGGCGATATCTGCGGCGCGGACGAATTCGAGCCGGATGAACACGTCGGCGTGGTGGCGGGCGATGATGTACCCGCGAGCGCTGAAAAAGTCCCGGCCCTTGCGCCCGACCGCGATTAACTCGACCTCGGCGTCCGCGTACTCGCTTAGCTCGGCTTGGACTCGGCGGCACAGATTGGAATTAAAGCCGCCACAGAGACCGCGGTCGGAAGTTATGACTACCAAAGCCACGCGCCGGACCGGGCGTTCGGCGAAAAGCGGCTGCTCTTGCGTATCGACGCTCTGGTGTAGCTGCTTCAGCAACCGGTCCAGCCGTTGGGCATAGGGACGGGCGGCCGCGATGGCATCTTGGGCGCGGCGCATCTTGGCCGCGGCCACCATTTGCATGGCGTTGGTGACGCGCTGGATATTGGTAATGCTGGCGACGCGCGTCCTGAGTTCGCGAAGGGTAGCCACGGCTCGGCCTATTCCTCGGAAGGACGGAAGCCGCCCTTGAACTCTTCGATAGCCGCGTCGAGCTTTTCCTTGGCTTCGTCGCTCAAATCGCGACGCTCGTAGATTTCCCGCATGAGCTCGGACTGGTGATCCCGCATGTGCGCTAGCAGCTCTTCCTCAAAGCGTCTCACGTCGGCCGTAGGCAGGTCGAGCACGTGGTCTATGATGGACAGCGAGACCGTCAGTTCCGCGAGCGACTGCGGGCAGTACTGATCCTGCTTGAGAATTTCCATCAGCTTCTCGCCGCGGTTGAGCAGATTGCGCGTGGCTTGGTCTAGGTCTGAGGTGCCGAACTGAGCGAACGCCTTGACTTCGTTGTAGCGCGAAATATCGCCCTTGATGGTCTTGGCCACCGCTTTCATCGCCTTGGTCTGGGCATCGCTGCCCACGCGCGACACTGAGGCGCCCACATCCATGGCCGGCCTGTTGCCCGAGTAGAACAACTCGGGCTTGAGCAGGATCTGGCCATCGGTGATCGAGATGACATTGGTCGGCACAAAAGTCGATACATCGCCTTCGAGGATTTCGATTACCGGCAGTGCCGTCAGCGATCCACCGCCCTTTTCGTCGTTCATCTTGGCGGCGCGCTCCAATAGGCGCGAGTGCAAGTAGAACACGTCGCCGGGATACGCTTCGCGCCCGGGCGGGCGGCGCAAGACCAGCGACATCTCGCGGTAAGCCCAAGCCTGCTTGGACAAGTCGTCGTAAATGATGAGCGCGTGCTGACCGTTGTCGCGGAAGTACTCGCCCATTGAGGCACCAGCATAGGGCGACAAAAACTGCAAAGGTGCCGGGTCGGACGCCGTGGCCGATACGACAATGGTGTAGTCGAGGGCGTCGTTGGCCTCCAGTTCGGCCACCACCTTAGCCACGGTCGAGGCCTTCTGGCCGATGGCCACGTAGATGCACTTGACGCCTTGGTCGCGCTGGTTGATGATGGTATCGATGGCAATGGCCGTCTTGCCGGTCTGGCGATCGCCGATGATCAGCTCGCGCTGACCGCGGCCGATGGGAACGGTCGAGTCGATGATTTTGATGCCCGTCTGCAGTGCTTCAGAGACTGGCTGGCGGTCAATCACGCCCGGGGCCTTGCGCTCAACCGGCAAGCTCTCGTTAGCTTGGATCTCGCCCTTACCGTCGATAGGCTGTCCTAGCGGGTTGACCACCCGACCCAGCAACTCCTCGCCCACGGGCACTTCGACGATGCGGCCGGTGCGCTTTACTTGGTCGCCTTCGTTGATCAGGGTGTCCTCGCCGAAGAGCACACAGCCGACGTTGTCTTCTTCGAGGTTGAGAGCCATGCCCATAATGCCGTGGGGGAATTCCACCAATTCGGTGGCCCGCACGTTGCTCAGACCGTGGACGCGGGCCGTGCCATCGCCGACATAGAGCACAGTGCCCGTCTCGTATATGTCTATTTCTTTTTCAAAGCCCAGTAGCTGTTGCTTGAGAATTTGGGAAATCTCATCGGGCTGAACTATCGCTTCGGTGGCCATAGATCCTCCTGCAGACTAACCGGCTAAACGCGCTTGCAAGCGCTCCAGATAGGTGTTCACGCTTCCGTCGAATACTGTGTCGCCGACGCGGACGACCGCGCCGCCCAGCAGGCTGGCATCGACTTGGACATCCAAGCGCACTATTCGGCCGCTGTGGTGCTCTAAGCGCGCTCGTAGGCGCTGGCGCTGATCTGCACTCAGCGCCACGGCCGAGCGCACCTCAGCGCTGATTATGCCCTCGCGCTCGGCGACCAGGTCGAGAAAACTTCCGAGTGCCGCGCCGACGATAGAGGCGCGACCCCTGACCGCCATGAGCCGGAGGAAGTTCAGGGTCAGCACCTCAACCTTGCCGCTGAAGAGCTGCCGCAGGGCATCGGCTTGGGCTTGGCTGTCGGCTAGGGGGTTGGCCAAAAACTCGGCCAACTCGCCGGATTGGTGCATGGTCTCCAAAAGCCGCTCGACATCGCGCTGCACCGCTGCGGTCGCGCCCGTTTCATCGGCGGCCTCTAGCAGCGTAGCCGCGTAGCGTCGCACTACTTCGGGTGCGTTCATTGTCCTGCTCGCACGATGGCGTTCAATTGGATTCGGGAATTCTGGCGATCAAGTCGTCGACGAGGCCGCGGTTTCTCTCATCGTCCAAATTGGCGTCAATCAGTACGCCAGCGGCTTGAACCGCGAGATTGGCCGTCTCGCGGCGCAACTCGGCGACGGCGGTCCGCTTCTCGCTTTTGATACTGGTCCGCGCTTGGTCGATCATCCGCTCCGCCTCTTCCCGCGCTTGGGAGACGATCCGCTGCCGCACATGTGCCCCGGCCTCGCGGGCCTCGGCGACGATTTTCCGCGCCTCTTCATCAGCGGCGGTGAGCTTCTGCCGGTGCTCGCGCAAGACCTCTTCGGCCTCTTGGCGCGCCTGCTCGGCCGTGGCGAGCGCATCGCTGATGCGCTGCTCGCGCTCGTCGAGGGCAGCCAAAAGCTGGGGCCAAGCGAACTTTTTGAGGACGAAGAGCACCACCAAAAAGGTGATGATCGTCCATATTATGAGCCCCGAGTGGGGATCAAGTAACATAAGACTTGTACTACTTGGTCAGCACGATCAGCAGGCAAAACACCTCGCCGATCAGGGCCACGCCTTCGACCAGAGCGGCCGTCAGGATCATGTTGGTGCGGATATCGCCTGCGGCTTCGGGCTGGCGGGCGACGCCCTCCAGTGCTGAGCTGGCCAGCAGGCCGATGCCCAAACCTGCGCCAATGGCGCAAAGCCCCATGCCAATTCCGGCACCCATATACGCCAATTCCATAGCCAAATACTCCCTCTTGTGAACGGTGTGAACCCCTGCTAATGGTCTGGATGAGCGGCCATGCTAATAAAGACCGTTGATAGCAGGGTAAAGACAAAGGCTTGGACGAATCCCACGAAAATTTCGAGCATGTAAATAGCCACTGCAAAGGGCACAGAGCCAATGGCGATCCACTCACTTTGCAGAATGGCGATCAAGCCCAAGAAAACCAAAATCGCCACGTGACCGCCGGTCATATTGGCAAAGAGGCGCACACAAAGGGCGAAGGGTTTGACCAACAAACCAATTAATTCTACGGGAATCAGAATGATGAGCAGCACCGGCGGCACCCCAGAAGGAATCAGGCTCTTGCAGTAGCCGAACAATCCGTTGTTGGCGATGCCGGCCCCTACCATGACCAAAAAGGAGCAGAGGGCCAGACCCGCCGTGATGTTGATGTTGCCAGTGGCCGTAGCACTATAGGGAATCAGCCCTAGCAGGTTGCAAAACAGAATAAAGAAGAAGAGCGTCAGCAAAAAAGGCAGATACTTTTTGCCGTCCTCGCCCATGATGGGCAATACGACCTCGTCGCGCAGGAAGACGACGATAGCTTCGAAGAAGTTGGCCAGACCCGAAGGCACAGTGCGCGGCTTGCGGAAGGCTCTGAGCATGAGCACTATGAGCAAGATGCTCGCCACCCACATAATCACTACGTGCCGGGTGATGGAGAGGTCAATGCCGAAAAGCTCTAGCGAAGGGAGAGAAACTTTGCCTGCGAGCAGGTGATGCATGTCGACAAAGGGCAATTCGAGATGAGGACTATCTACAATGTGCCCTATGATGTCCACTTGCACATTTGCGGCATCTGCCGCCTGCGTATCGCCAGCCATTTACTGCCTTGTGAAATTATGTAAAAATAGGAGGGCATCTGTCGCAGTAGCTGACCGAATAAATTAATTGGGCCGCAAATTTCTGTCAATACCTCACGGGCTTTTTAGCGCTTTGAACGGCCTTGTAGTTTGAGTACGTAAAAAATTTCAAATACGAGAAAAAGCAAGTACGCGGCCACTAGCGCGGTGACGTAACTCGCGGGGTGGAACTCGGCCCATTTGAGCACCAGTACCGAGAGGACCGCCACGGCGATCAACCGTGCGATCATCCCCCCGAAGAAGGCGATCATAAAGACCTGCATGCCCTTGCTCCATCCCCAGCGAATGGCCGCCAGCGCGAGTGCGCCGTTGATCCCAGCGACCACCAAGCCAGCGACGATGCTGTCCCACTTCACGGTCCATCCTCCCGCTTGCGCCGCTCATCTAAGTCCATCAGCGTCCGATAGAGTTTGTAAAATCCAGCACCCGCGCCAAGCAGGGTGCCCGCCAAGAGAAAGAGCGGCGTAGTTGCGAACTTGTCGTCGAGCCACCAGCCGATAGACACGAAGATGAGGATCGTCGCCGCGAATTGAATCCCTAGGCTGGCGTACGAACCAATATCCGCGTATGCCCCGGTCTTTTTTTTTACGACCATATTCTCTATAAACAAAGAAAAACGGCGGTGGCAGCCCGCCGTTCAAACAAATGTTTTCGCGCTTAAACGATCAATCCGTCTCCGACCCGGCATCTCCGCACGATCCGGGTGCCTGACCGCACTCGCACATAGGCTGGCCCAACGCATCGCGCATAGTGTTCAGCCCTCCGCAGGAGCCTTGGAGCCGGCGATTGCTGAAAATCACGCCGACGGCCATGGCGGCCATGACCAGCCCAAAAGCGGCGAAAGCGGCGATTAGCGTACTCATAGTCATCCTCGTTTCTCAAAACTCGTCGAAGCGGATCATTTCCTCTTCGATGCCTAGATCGTCGAGCATCCCGAGCGCGGCTCCGAGCATGAGCGGCGGGCCGCACAGGTAATATTCGACATCTTCAGGGGCGAGATGGTCCTTGAGATAATGGTCGTACACCACTTGGTGAATAAAGCCCACATAGCCGTCCCAATTGTCCTCCGGTCGCGGCTCGGACATGGCGATGTGGAAGGTGAAGTTGGGAAACTCCTCTTCGATTTTGCGGAAGTGGTCCTCGTAGAAGACCTCGTTGGGATTGCGCGCCCCGTACCAATAGGACACCTTGCGCTCCGTCTTGAGGGTGTGGAAGAGGTGGTATAGATGCGAGCGCAAAGGTGCCATGCCAGCGCCACCGCCGATATAGACCATTTCGCGGTCGGTGTCTTGGATGAAAAATTCGCCGAAGGGGCCCGAGATCGTCACCTTGTCGCCCGGCTTGCGGCTGAACACATAAGAAGAGGCAATGCCCGGCGGCACATCCTCCCAGCCACCCTTTTCGCGGTTGGGCGGCGGAGTGGCGATGCGGATGTTGAGCATGATGATGTCGCCCTCGGCCGGGTGATTGGCCATTGAGTACGCGCGGAAAACGGGCTCGGTATTGACGGCTTTGAAATCCCAGACCTTGAAGCGGTCCCAATCGGGGTGAAAGCGCTCCTCAATCCCCTCAAAGTCCTTGAAGTCGCACTCGAAGGGCGGCACTTCGATCTGGATAAAGCCGCCGGGCTGGAAATCCAGCGTTTCGCCCTCGGGGAGCTTGACGATAAATTCCTTTATAAAGGTCGCCACGTTGTCGTTGGAGACGACTTCGCACTCCCACTTCTTGACCGAGAACACTTCGGGCGGCACTTCGATCTCCATGTCCTGCTTGACGTTGACCTGACAGGAGAGCCGCACGCCCTCGCGCGCCTCGCGCTTGGTAATGTGGCTGGTCTCGGTCTGCAAAATATCGCCACCACCCTCGTAGATGTTGACCTTACACTGGGCGCAGGTGCCGCCGCCACCGCAGGCCGAAGACACGAAGACCTTGTTGTCGGCCAGCACGTTGAGCAGCTTGCCTCCGGCTGGAACGGAGAGGGCCTTGCTCTCGTCGTCGTTGATGAGGATCCGCACGTTGCCGCTGGGCACCAGCCGGGAGCGCGCGACCAAAATTATGGCCACTAGGGCCAGCACTACGCCCGTGAACATGCCGACGCCGGAAATAACTTCAGTCATAAAACGCTCTTTTCTTTTAGAGCTGAATACCGGAAAAGGACATAAAGGCCAAAGACATCAGGCCCACCGTAATGAAGGTGATCCCGAGGCCGCGCAGCCCTGGGGGCACGTCGCTGTATTTCATCTTCTCGCGGATGCCCGCCAGCGCGACGATAGCCAGCGCCCAACCGAATCCGGAGCCAAAGCCAAAGACCACGCTCTCGCCTAAGTTGTAGTCGCGCTCGACCATGAACAGCGAACCCCCCAGAATCGCGCAGTTGACGGTAATCAAGGGCAGGAAGATGCCCAGCGCATTGTAGAGGGCCGGCACGAACTTGTCGAGAAACATCTCGAGGATCTGCACCATGGCGGCGATGATGCCGATGTAGCTAATCAGCCCCACAAAGGTCAGATCTACTCCACTCAAGCCCGCCCACGCCAGCGCGTCTTCCTTGAGCAGATACTGGTAGATTAAGTTGTTAGCTGGGACGGTAACCGTCTGTACCACGATTACGGCGATCCCAAGACCGAACGCCGTCTGTACCTCCTTGGAGACGGCTAGAAAAGTACACATCCCCAAAAAGAAGGCCAGCGCCATGTTCTCGACGAACACGGACTTCATAAATATGCTCAGATAGGCTTCGACCATGTTCGGTTACTCCTTCTCGACTTGCTCGCTCTTATAGGTTCTGAGCGCCCATATAAACAAGCCAATGATGAAGAACGCGCTCGGCGGCAAGAGCATCAGGCCGTTGGGCGCGTACCAACCCCCCTCGGCGGCCAAGGCGAACATTTGCACCCCAAAGAGCGAACCCGACCCAAATAGCTCGCGCAACACGCCGACGACCAGCAGGATGACGCTGTAGCCCAAGGCGTTGCCCAAACCGTCGAGAAAGCTCAGCCCAAGGCCGTTCTGCAAGGCGAAAGCCTCGGCCCGCCCCATGATAATGCAGTTAGTGATGATCAACCCGACGAAGACCGAGAGCTGTTTGCTGATCTCAAAGGCATAGGCGCGCAGAAACTGATCGACGATAATCACCAGCGAGGCAATGATCGTCATCTGCACGATAATGCGGATATTGGCCGGGATGTAGTTGCGGATCAGGCTGACGGCCATGTTGGAACAACAGAGCACGAAAATGACCGCCAAGCACATGGTGACGGTGGTCTCCAACTTGGTCGTCACCGCCAGCGCCGAGCATATACCGAGGCTCAGCAAGGCAATGGGATTGGAATCAAAGAGCGGCCTAAAGAGGACGTCTCTTGGTTTGTCAGCCATTTAACTAACTCCTCGTTCTTTGAGCTTGGCCAGATACGGCCCAAAGGCTTCCGCACTCAGCCAGTAGCGCAGCATGTCCCTGACGCCGCGCGAGGTAATGGTGGCGCCCGACAGCCCATCGACCTGATACTGGGTTTCGGGCCGTCCCTGAACGACCTTGCCCCTGATCACCTCGATGCGCACTGCGCCACTTTCGTCGAAGGCCTGTTTGCCGTCCCAAAGGGCCTTCCAGCTAGCGTTATCGACCTCGCCTCCCAAACCAGGAGTCTCGGCGTGCTCGTAGTACACCAGCCCGCGGATGGTATTGAGATCCTTGGCATCGAGGGCCACAAACCCATAGAGCGTTGACCACAGCCCTAAGCCGTGGACGGGCAGGATGACCTTTTTGATCTTGCCTTTCTGAGTGACGAGGTACACCGAGGCATGCAGGGCGCGGCGTTTGACGTTGGCGATATCCACGTCGGCCGGGACCGCCTCGCTCTGCGCCGGGTCCTTGGCCGCCCGCCGCTGGTCGTAGGCGATCGGGTCCACTCCATCGACGTATTCTCCGGTCGCCAAATCGACGACGCGGGGATTTATATTCTGGTACAACTCCTCGACGCGCTCGCCGCTTGCGGCCTCGCCGGACTTCAGCAGGCCGGCGGCCATTAGGATATTGCGCTTCTTGTCGAGCGTCTTGTTGACCGCTTGGGTCGGCCGCAGCGACACCGCCGCCGCCGATACCAGCACCGAGCAGACGAGGCAAACGCCGAGTGCCACGCCGAATGTTCTACCTACTGAATCGTTAGCCACTTTGTCTATCTCTCCTAAGAGCTGACAGCGGTACGGGCCAGCCTGCGCTTGATGTTGGCTTGCACTACCACGTGGTCAATCGCGGGCGCGAAGACATTGCCAAAGAGAATCGCCAGCATTACGCCCTCCGGAAAGGCCGGGTTGATCACGCGGATTAGCACGGTCATAAAGCCTATGAGCGCCCCGTACACCCAACGGCCGGCCGGGGTCATGGATGCCGACACCGGGTCGGTCGCCATATAGACGCAGCCAAAGGCAAATCCGCCCAGCACCAAATGCCAGCTCGCGTCCATCTCGAACATCGGGTTGGTATTGCTGCCAATCGCGTGTAGCAACTCGGCGCAAATGACCGTGGCCGCCGTCATGCTGGCGATGATTTGCCAAGAGCCGACCCGAGTCGCTATGAGGATGGCTGCGCCGATCAGGCAGGCGAGGGTCGATGTTTCGCCCATGGACCCGGGGATCGCGCCCAAAAAGGCCTGCGTCCAAGTCACCGAGCCGGTAAAGGCCGCCATGCCGTCGGCTGCAGCCGCCCCCAGCGGGGTAGCATGCGTAAAGCCGTCGGCCGCAACCCAGACCGCGTCGCCAGTGATCTCGGCGGGATACGCAAAATAGAGGAAGGCCCGCCCGGTCAGCGCCGGATTGAGGAAATTCTTGCCGGTGCCGCCGAAGACTTCTTTGCCCAACACCACGCCGAAACTGATGCCGATGGCCACCTGCCACAGTGGGGTCGTCGGCGGCAGGGTCAAGGGAAAGAGCATGCCCGTGACCAAAAAGCCCTCGTTGATCTCGTGCTTGCGAACCATTGCGAAAAGCCCCTCCCACAGACCGCCCACCATATTGCACACCAAAAAGACCGGCAAGAAATAGAGAAAGCCGTGGAATACGTTGGCCAGTGCGTTATCGGGATTGTAGCCGATGCCGAGGATGTCGATGATTATCCCGCGCCATTCGCCCGTCGTGGTGGCCTCCATCTGCTGCATGGCCAGATTGACCTGATAGCCAGTGTTCCACATGGCCATGAAGATACAGGGCACGAGTGCGACGACGACTGTGATCATGGTGCGCTTGAGATCAATGCCATCGCGCACGTGCGTCGGCCCCTCAGTGACGCGACCAGGCGTATATAAAAATGTATCGGCTGCCTCGTACAGGGCGTAGAGTTTTTCCAGCCGCCCTCCCTTGTGGAAAAGAGGCTCGGCTTGGTCGAGCAGATCTCGCAAAACCTTCATTGAATGCGCCTATCCTTCTCTTTCAATTCTCGCCAAATTTCGCCGCAGTATAGGTCCGTATTCGTACTTGCCGGGGCACGCGAAAGTACACAGCCCGAGGTCCTCTTCGTCCAGCTCCAGACAGCCGAGGGCTTGGGCGCGGTCCGTATCCTCGACGATGAGGGCGCGCAGAAGAAGGGTTGCGAGGATGTCCAACGGCATCACCTGCTCGTAAGAGCCGATCGGCACCATGGCTCGGTCGCTGCCCTCGGTCGAGGTAGTAAAGTCGAAAAGCCGGCTGGGCCGCAGCTTGGAGGCAAAGACATTCTTGAGAGAAAACGTATCGACGCCCGGTTTCTGCCACCCCAGAAACTCGCGCTCGCGGCCCTCGGCCAGCACCGAGGCCTGCGCGTGGTAGCGGCCGAGGAAGTCCAAGGGACCGGACGCGACCCGCCCCGCTAGCACCGACCCGGCAATGACCCGATTCTCACCCTGCTTGAGCTGCCCGGCTGTCAGCTCGCTCAGGCAGGCCCCTTGGCGGGTGTGCAACAGGCGCGGCTGCTCCACTTGGGGGCCGCCCAAGGCCACGACGCGCTCGGTCCACAAAGAGCCGGTGGCAAAGAGCTTACCGCAGGCCACCACGTCTTGGTAGCCAATGTACCAGACGGTCTTGGCCGGCCCGACCGGATCGAGAAAGTGGATGTGGGTGCCGGGCAACCCCGCGGGGTGCGGGCCGGCAAATTCGACGACATGGGCACCGTCGGCCGAAATGCTGGCACCGGGTGCCGTGCATACATAGACCGGCCCGTCGGTGAGCTTACTCAGTATGGTCAAACCCCCAACAAAGTCGTCTTCGTGCCCGCGGAGCACGACTTGGGGATCGGCCGCGAGGGGATTGGTGTCCATCGCAGTGACGAAAATCGAATGCGGCGCGCTATCGGGCACGGGCACTCTGCTGTAGGGCCGCGTGCGCAGCGCGGGCCAGAGCCCGGACGCCACCAAGGTTTCGCGCACCTGCTGGCGGCTTAGCTGGTCGGGTGCCGTGCGCGCGTGCTGCTCAAAGCGCTCTTCCTCGTCCCCAGCGACCTCGATGACGACCGAGAGTAGGGCGCGTTTGGCACCGCGGTGGACGCCGATCACTTTGCCGCTCGCCGGCGACGTATAGCGTACGCCTGAGGTCCTCTTATCCTCGAAGAGCAACTGCCCCTTTTTGACCGAATCGCCCTCATTTACGGCCATCGTCGGCCGCAGGCCAATGGAGTCCGGCCCTAAGACGGCCACCTGCCCAATGGCCGGGCCGTCTTCGATCACTTGTTCCGGCGCACCAGAGATGGGCAAATTCAACCCTTTTTTTATTACAATTTTACTACCGGCCATTATGCGTACTGCGCGATCCCCCTTCAAAAGTAAACGCCCCTGTTTAAGTCAGCTAGCCCCACCTGTCAGGAAAAACAGGGCACTGATTCGCCGCTGAGAGTCTTTAGTGTCTTGCAAGCGGCCAGACATCAAGCGCGGGCGCACTGTCCAGCCCGTTTACCTCCCGCAAACAGCCCCAAAATAAAAGCCAATGAGCGCGATGGGGCAAGCCATTTGCGCGGTAGCTGCGGACCGACCCTCTCGCCGAACTTGCCAAACCGAGTGAAACCTCGGATTTTAGACGCTCATCCACCAAACTGATCGAGGATTTATGAGTCTGAATGCGCCCGCAACGCGCGAGGAAATCGCCGCCCTCTACAAAAGCCCCATCCTCGACCTCGTGTACCGCGCCGCGACCGTCCACCGAGCGCACCACGACCCACGGCAAGTGCAGGTCTGCACTCTGCTTTCGATCAAGACCGGCGGCTGTCCTGAAAATTGCAGCTATTGCTCGCAGTCGGCCCACTTCGATACGGGCCTCGAACGCCAAGACCTGCTGTCGCTGGAGGCGGTGCGCGCGGCCGCCGAGCGCGCCGCGGCAGCCGGTAGCACGCGCTTCTGCATGGGCGCGGCTTGGCGCCAAGTCCGCGATGGCGCGGAGTTCGACCGCGTGTTGGACATGGTCCGCACGGTCGCCGACACCGGCATGGAAGTCTGCTGCACGTTGGGCATGCTCAACGCCGACCAAGCCCACCGGCTGCGGGAAGCCGGCCTCCACGCGTACAACCACAACTTGGACACCGGGGAAAACTACTACCCCGAAATCGTCTCCACCCGCACCTATCGCGACCGCATTGAAACCCTCGGCCACGTCGGTCGCGCCGGGATATCAGTCTGCTGCGGCGGCATCTTGGGCATGGGCGAAAGCGACGAAGACCGCATCGACCTGCTCTGTGCGCTCTTGCAGCTACCAACACCGCCGGAATCCATACCGGTCAACGCCTTGGTACCCATCGCCGGCACGCCGCTGGGCGACCGCGAAAAGGCGACCGCGTGGGAGCTTCTCCGCCTGATCGCCTGCGCCCGCATCCTCTTTCCCAAGGCCATGGTGCGCCTCTCGGCTGGCCGCGACCAGCTTTCGGCGGTCGAACAAGCCCTGTGCTTTTTGGCCGGGGCCAATTCCATTTTCTCGGGCGACCGCCTTTTGACTACTCCCCACCCCGGCACTGACGCCGACCAAGCCCTCTTCGACCTGCTCGACCTAGAAGCGCGGCCGCCGCAAGGGGCTTCAGAGCGCGTCAATCAACTCGCAGAGGCAGTCGTAAATCGAGGCTAGCTGGGGCCGCTCAATGCAGTAGGGCGGCAGCACGTACGCGCTATTGCCCAGCGGCCGCAGCAGGAATCCCCGCGCCAAAGATCGCTCCCTCAGCAGCGGCCCCACCCTTGCCTCGCCCTCGGCTACCACGTCCGCAGCCACAATCGTACCGCACACCCGCACCCGCTCGAGCCGCTGGTGGCCGCGCAGGCGCACCACTTCTTCGCGCTGCCAAGCCGCTAGGCGGCGGAAAGGCTCGCCAGCGAGCAGATCCAGCGAGGCCAGTGCCGCCGCGCAACCGAGGGGATTGGCCGTATAGGAGTGCCCGTGATAGAAGGCTTTAGCCGGGTCGTCGCAATAGAAGGCCGAGAAAACCCGCTGGCTGCAAACGGTGGCCGCCATGGGCAAAAAGCCGCCGGTCAGCCCCTTGGCCAAGCAGATGATATCGGGTTGGGTCGCGGCTTTCTCACAGGCGAAGAGCGCCCCGGTGCGCCCAAATCCGGTCAACACCTCGTCGTAGATGGCCAACACGTCGCATTGGCGCAAAAGTACCTGCACGGCCGCGAGAAAGTGCGGGCGGCACATCCGCATGCCCCCAGCGCCCTGCACCAGCGGCTCGAGTATCATGGCCGCGTACTGGCCAGGACGGCGTGCCAACAGTTCCTCCAGCCGCGCAAGGGCCCGCGCCTCTTTAGCCTCTACTTCCCCATCGCCCTCCCAAGTGGCCGGAAAGGGCACGGCGTCGGTCGGAAAGAGCAGGTCGGCAAAAGGGCGCGTAAAAAGCGAGCGTTCCCCCACCGACATTGCCCCAAACGTATCGCCGTGATAGGCTCCCTCTAAGCGCAGAAAGCGCGTGCGATTGCGCTCGCCTTGGTTGCGCCAAAACTGATAGGCCAGCTTGAGCGCCACTTCCACGGCCGTTGAGCCATCGTCCGAGTAGAAGACCCACTTTAGCGGCGCGGGCAAGGCATCCACCAGCCGCCGGGCCAGCTCTTCGGCGGGGCGATGGGTAAACCCGGCCGCTATGACCTGCTCCAACTCTTTGGCCTGCACGGCCACAGCCGCGGCGATTTCGGGCTGGCCGTGGCCGTGCAAGGTCACCCACCAACTCGAAATGCAGTCGAGGATCTGCCGCCCATCCTCCAGCTCTAGCACCGCCCCGCGGCCAGCGCGCACCTGCTGCACCGGCAACGCCGCCTTCATCTGGGTAAAAGGCGACCACACGCGGGAAGCAACGCGCTCACTCATGGCGGCCAAAATAGCGAGAAAAGAGCGCTTGGACCTTGGCCGGCGACAGCTCTATCCGGCGGTCAATTGCGGCCAGCACTGGCACCTCTCCGTAGTGGGCGATAGCTCGGCAGTTGGCTGGGTTGGGGGGGCCGTTGACCACCACGCCCAAGAGCGGGCAACCGCGGCGGCGCAATTGGTCCAGCGTCAACAGGGTGTGATTGATGGTGCCCAATTCGCTGCGCGCCACCACCAGCACTGGCAGGGCCAGAGCAGCCATCAGATCGACCATCAGGTGCTGGTCGTCAAGCGGGACCATAACCCCGCCGGCCCCTTCGACGATCAAGCGCTTCTGCTTGGGCAGCACAAAGCGGCTCATCTCGATCTGCACGCCCTCGCGCCGGGCCGCCTCGTGCGGCGACAGGGGTGCGTACAAGCGGTAGGTCTCCGGCAGGACGCGCTCGGCCGGCAGGCCGGCGACGCACCGCACCCAATCGGCGTCTGCATCGGCCCCGCTTTGCACGGGCTTCCAATAGGCGGCCTCTAGCCCGGCGGCCAGCAGGGCCGCGACATAGGACTTGCCCACGCCCGTATCCGTGCCGGTGACAAACAAACGCGAGGGCAGTTCAGCCGCCACGAGCCCTCGCTTTCTCAACGGCCAAATAGTGAATGATGCACGTGATCTCCACGCCGTTGGGGCAATCGCGATCCCAGCCTCGCAGGAGCCGGCGCAATTGCGCCGGGCCGAGGGCAAAAAGCCGCGCCGGCGCGTGGGCACCCGTGCGCTTGAGGTGGCGCAAAAAGGCGCGTGCGGTCGGAAAGCGCAGCGCGAGCACCTGTTCCCATTGGCGCACTGCGACCGGCTGGGCGGCGAATGCGCGGGCCACGGACGCTAAGTCGGGCAAGGCATTGGCGCTGCAGGGGACGCCTTGGCGCGCACATTGGCGGGGCCATTCGGCGTATGAACCCGCTCCCGGATAGGAGCAGAGCAATTGCCCGCCGGGTTTGAGCGCGGCCAGTAGTTGCTTTAGCCCAGTGTGCAAATCGGCGAACCAATGAACCACAAAGCTGGCGCAGATCAAGGCGTAGCGTCCCTCGCTTTTTAGCTGTTCCCCGTCCAAGACCCGGTAGTGGATGTCTGGATGAGCGATCTCAGCGGCCATTTTTTGCCGACAATGCGCGACCATGGCCGGCGCAAGATCGGTCAGCTCCAAGCAACGCCCGGGGAAGAGCGCGGCCAAGGACGCACTCAAAAAGCCCGTGCCGCAACCGATTTCGAGCACTGGGCCTTCTACTAGGTTTTCGGCGCACTCGGCAGCGCATTTAGCCAAAGTAGCAGCACCAGCGCGCTGCTCCTCGGCATGGCAGTCGTACGTCGAAGTGCTGCGGGAAAAATTCTCGACGACGCGCGCCTTGAAACTCGCTTCCGTCATACAGGCCGCATCCCGCACCAAGCCCGTTCAACCCGTTCCCAACACGCGCGGGCATGGGTCAAGGGCAGCGCGTGGCCCGCCTTTGCGACGATGGCCAGCGCACTATGGGGCAACAGCTCGCCCAGCTCCTCGGCCCGCTCCACGGGCACCACGCGGTCGCGGCTGCCGTGCAAAATGAGCACCTGTGCTGCGAGCGGTATCGCGGTTAGTTCCAGCGCACTCTCCTGCAATAGTTGCAAATCGCGGCGCAGGCTGCCGGCATCAATGGCCCCGGGCCAGCACCTGTCTGGCGGCGCGCCACAGCGGGCGTAAAAATCGGCCAACAAGGCCGCTGGCTCGCTCTCCAAGCGTGCGAGCATCTGCTCTATTGTGCGGCGCGAGCGCCGGGCTTGGCGGACGCACGGGGAGTGAAAGCGGCGAAAGCCGCTGATGACCACGATCAGCTCTGCCGCCGCACATAGCCGCGGCGACAACAGGTGCAAGCCGAGGGAGTGCGTCAAGACGATGCGCGGCCGGACCGCGACCGCTACGGCTGGACCGAAATACCCTCGGTCTGGGCAGTGCAGCACAAAGCCAGCAGGTAAGACATCCCGCCAGCGGTCCCAGCACCAAGTGCCAAAGCCCCACCCGTGTTGGGCGACCACGTCAACGCCGGCCATCGCGCCACTTCTGTAGCAATTCAATTAGCATATCGAGGTCGCTTTGCTGGTGCCGGGCACTGAGTGCCAAGCGAATCCGCGCCCGGCCCGGCTCGACCGCGGGCGGGCGAATGGCCGCGGCTAGGACGCCGTTTTCTTCTAGATAGGCGTTCAGGGCCAGTGCTTCGCCCTCTGCACCCACCATCAGCGGCACGATCTGCGCGGTCGCCGCGCCCGCGTCCCAGCCTTGTGCCCTGAGCGCGCCGCGCAAGTAGTCGGCGTGGGCGAGCAATGCTCGGCGCTGTGCATCCATTTGCGGCACCAGCTCTAGCGCCGCATCCACCGCGCCCAAGACGGCTGGCGGGAGCGCGGTCGTATAGACGAACCCCGGGCAGCAGTTGACCAAGTACTCCCACAGCTTCTCGCCGCAAGCCACATACGCCCCAAAAGACCCGAGGGCCTTGCCGAACGTGCCGATGCACAGGTCAACGGCCTTGCCGCACGTCAGCCCCATCCCCCGCTCGCCCAAAACGCCCGTGGCGTGCGCCTCGTCGATGACCAGCAGCGCGTCGAATTCCCCGGCCAACTCCACGAGCGCGTCGATGTCGCTGACGTCGCCGTCCATGCTAAACACCGATTCGGTGACAATCACCCGGCGCGAGTGCGCGGCCCCCGCGCCTTCCGCCAGCAGGGCGCGCAGGTGATCCAAGTCGCCGTGGCGGTAGCGCCGCATCCGACAGCGCCCCAAAACCGCCCCTTGGACCAAGCTGTTGTGACAGAGCCGGTCGAGCAGGATGAGGGAGCGCCGATCAGCCAGCGTCGGCAGCAGCGAAACATTGGCCTGATAGCCGGAATTGAGCACCAAGGCCCGCTCGGCCTGCTTGAGCCTAGCCAAGGTCTGCTCCACCTGTGCAAAGCCCGGCTGCGAGCCACAAACCAAGCGCGCGGCCGTGGCGCCGGCCCCGTAGCGCTCAACGAATTCAATGGCCCGCGCCTGCAAAAGCGGGTGCGATGCCAAGCCGAGGTAGTCGTTGGAGCTAAAATTGACCAGCGTCCGGCCATGAGCGCGAACTCGCACGCCGCACGGCTCATAGGTGTGCAAAGACCGCATCTGCCCGGCCTTTTGCCGCCGCGCCAGTTCAGCGCGAATAAAATCGAATTTCGCCTGCATAAAGGTGAAGCTGTGGCAAATGATTCGCCCAAGCAAGGTAAGCCGCCTACAGGCTTGCCGCGCAGGGTGCGCCGCTCTATACTATCGCCTGTGAACTTGCCCCTCCGCTGCCATGGCGACGACGACCGACAAAATCACCGTTTCTTCGCTTCAGTCCAAAAAGGAGCGGGGCCAGAAGATCTGCATGTTGACGGCCTACGACTACCCCACGGCCGCGCTGCAAGACGAAGCCGGTCTCGACGTGATCTTGGTCGGCGACTCTGTGGGGACCAACGTCTTGGGTTATCGCGGCCCGCAGCAGGTGACCATGGACGACATCCTCCACCACCTGCGGGCGGTGCGCCGGGCGGTGCGCCGGGCCTTTCTCCTCGCCGATCTACCCTTCATGTCCTTTCAGCCGTCGGTCGAGATCGCAGTCAAAAACGCCGGCCGCTTGGTGCAG
The DNA here is from genome assembly GCA_958295495.1 of uncultured Latescibacterota bacterium. Taxonomy (GTDB): domain Bacteria; phylum Latescibacterota; class UBA2968; order UBA8231; family UBA8231. The sequence goes on along the minus strand of OY282352.1, from coordinate 837,328 downwards.
GAGGGCGGGGCCGAAGGCGTCAAATTAGAGGGCGGCCTGCCGGTCTTGCCTCAGCTAAAAGCCATCGTCGAAGCCGGCATTCCGGTCGTCGGCCACCTCGGGTTTACCCCTCAGTCCCAAGCCCGCGAATTCTACCTATTCAGCGACCGGCGCGGCACCGTGCCCAAATTTCACGGCAAGGGGCCGAAGGGGGCCAAGGCCCTCGTCGAGCAAGCCCTGCGCTTGGAGGACGCCGGCGTGTTCTCCTTGGTCTTGGAGATGGTCACTGAAGAGGCCGCCCAAGCCGTTGCCGAGCGGCTCAAAATCCCGGTCATCGGCATCGGTGCCGGCCGCTATTGCGACGGCCAAGTGCTGATCGTCCACGACCTCGTCGGCCTCAACGAGGAAGCCCTAATCCTGACCAAAGCCTACGGCCAAACGCGCCAAGCTTGGGTCGAAATGTTCAGAACGTACTGCCGAGAAGTCGCCGAAGGCTGTTTTCCCACGGCTGAAAACGCAGCGCAGATGGCCCCCGAAAAACGCGCTCAACTAGACCGGCTGCTCAACGATAACGAGAAGGATCGCTGATCTTTCGAAAGGAAAATTTCCCATGCGCCTACTCTACGCCGCGGTCCTGATTTTGTCGATGACCGCCCCCGCCCTAGCCCAAGACGCCGAACAAAGCTGGATCCGAGAAAGCATCGCCAACTCGGATGCCGCGTTTGGGTCCATCGTCTCGGCGATGGCCGCCGTCCTCTTTGCCGACCTAGGCACGAAAATTCCCCTCATTATATGGGTGCTCGTCCTAGGCGGCATCTACTATTCGTTCTATTTTGGCTGGATTTCCCTGCGCGGCTTTTGCCATTCCATCAGCGTCATAAGAGGCCGCTACGACGACCCCAACGACCCAGGCGAAATCTCCCATTTCCAAGCCCTCACCAGTGCCCTGTCGGCCACCATTGGTCTCGGCAACATCGCCGGCGTCGCCATTGCCGTCAGCTTGGGCGGGCCGGGCGCGGTCTTCTGGATGCTCCTGACCGCCTTGTTCGGCATGTCCTCCAAGCTGGCCTCCTGCACCCTAGCCGTCATGTATCGCAAAATTCACCCCGACGGCCGCATCTCCGGCGGGCCGATGTACTACCTAGAGCACGGGCTGGCCAGCAAAGGTCTCAAGCGGTTGGGTCGCGTGTTCGCCGTTTTGTTCGCCATCTTTACCATCGGCGGCTCCATGGGCGGCGGCAGCATGTTCCAGTCCAACCAGACGGCCGAGATCCTCAGTACCGTATCGCCTACTGTGGGGGACTACAACTGGGCCTTTGGCCTCCTCTTCGCCTTGCTGGTCTCCTTGGTCATCATCGGCGGCATCAAGCGGATCGGCAGCGTCACCTCGCGGATCGTGCCCTTCATGTGCCTGCTCTACGTGGCCGCCTCCCTCGTCATTATTCTATCGCACCTCGCCGATGTACCCGCCATGATCGCGACCATTTTCCGCGAAGCCTTCTCTCCGCAAGCCCTGTACGGTGGCTTTTTGGGCGTCCTAATCGTCGGCGTCAAGCGCGCGGCCTTTTCCAACGAGGCCGGCCTCGGGTCCGCGGCCTTTGCCCACGCTGCGGCCCGCACCAACGAGCCGGCGCGCGAGGGCATGGTCGCTATGATCGGTCCCTTCATAGACACGATCGTGATCTGCTTGATGACCGCCCTAGTCTGCATGATTACCGGGGTGTACACCGATCCTCAGTTCCAAGCGAGTGAAGGCTTTATCGTGGGGGCCAAAATGACCGCCGCGGCCTTTGATTCGTTCCTGCCCGGTGCCCGCTATGTCCTCGCCATTGGCGTCATGCTCTTTGCGTACTCAACGATGATTTCCTGGTCGTATTACGGAGAGCGAGCGTGGGAGTACCTCTTTGGCAGTCGCTTCAACCTAATCTACCGGGTCATTTTCGTCATTTTCGTCTTCTTTGGTTCGGTCGTCACGCTCAAAAATGTGCTCGACTTTACCGATATGATCATTTTGAGCATGGCCTTTCCCAACATCATCGGCGGCATCATTCTCAGCCCGCAGATCAAGGCGTGTCTGCAAGACTACTGGGGCCGGCTGCAAAGCGGCCAGATGAAGCGGTATAAGTAAGGGAACCGGGTGGTGTGGTAGTGATGGGGGGCTGCCGCACCACCTCGTCAAGCGGAGGGAGCCGCTGAACCCCGCTTGGCTCGATCACGCGATTAAAACGTTGCCTTTCAGGAAACCTCAATCGTCCGGCACCGCCTCCAACCACTCGCGGTCTGCGGCCAAGTAAATCTCCTCGACCTCCAAGTCGGCAAAGGCCGCAGACCAGTGCTGCCAATCCGCCCGTTCCTCCTGCTCCTGCATCCGCAGCCGCACCACGAAGGCAAAGCGATTGAGCGCGAACGTCAGGGTGGTGACCTCGCCCCCCTTGAGATTGACCTCCAACTGTTGGGTCTGCCCTCCATAGCTTAGTTCGACCCAGTGCGCGCCGGCGGGCAGATTGTGGAAAAGCAGCCCCTGATAGCCGCGCTTGAGCAATTCGAGCGAGTAGCGGCCGTCTAAGCGCACCGTTAGATCCTCTGAGACCTCGCTGCCGATAGGGGCCAACACCAAGGCCAGCCAAGCGTCTAGATCGTCGAATAGCGATTCCTCGTCGCCCATTAGCTGCGGCTCTTGCAGGGCGGCCACGGGTCTTTGGTCTGGCATCCAAGTCGGCGGCGGCAATTGGGGCGTCATGCCGCTTTTGCGCATCAGCGCATACACCAAAATGTTGGTCCCGGCCATCAGCGCGTAGGTCGTCGGCTGTGTGTTTTCTTCTTCCGTGTTGAAGCTACCCAGCCAAATCCCCTCCAACATCAAGTCGCTGAGCACAGCCACCAATTCGCCGTCCAGCTCGACTCCCCACAGCCCCTCTGGCGGCGGCAACCCCTCGCCCACAGCGCTGGCCCCGGAGAAAGTAGCTGCTTGTGCTTGCTGCAAGGCCAAAATATCGTCTCGATTGTTGATTGGATAATACCAAGAGCGGTTGTCCCCCACATCCTCGATGCGCGACTTATCCTCTCCGGGAAAACCGCTGCCGAACTCGTAAAAGGAGTGATATATCGGATGCGAAGTTGGGATGGGCGCAAAGCGCGCCTCAGACCCCAAGATCTCGCGCAGGTGGTCGGTCATTTCGCGCAAATAGCGGTTGCCCCCCTCGATAAACAGGAAGCCACCCTCGCGCAGATAGCGGCCCAAAAGTGCCTTCTCCTCCGGGCTGAACTTGGTCAGGATGTTCTCGTCGTAGGCAGACGAGGTGTCTTGGAAGAGGAAGTGGACGGGGTCCTTGAGCAGTTGCTCGGACAGGAAGTACTCGTAGGTCTTGTCCCGGACCCGCGCCAGTAGGTGGGTGTGGTCGCGCAAGTAGCGGCTCAGGGCGTCGAGTGCGCCGCGCCCCGAGCCGGCTCCATAGACGCGCAACTGGGTGAAGTTCACGTAGCCGGACAAGTCGCGGCGAGTCGCCCGACGGGGGATGACGGCGGCGTGGTCCTTGTTGGCCCGGGCCATGTCCTCCAGCCGCAAGAGATCCATGGAGGCGATGCCCATGCTATCGGCCAAGCCCAACGACGAGGGCGAGAGCATCTTTTCGCGCTCCAAAATTGGCGCATCTTCCTTCGCACCACCGGCTATCTCGCGCAACGCCAAGGGGGCCGTCGGCATCTCTATCTCGGTCGGATCTGTCTCGCTCTCTAGCGTGGGGTCGCGGACGGCTACAGCCGGCTGGTCGGTCCGCAGATACTCCATCTCCACGCTGAGTGCCTCTAAGTCTAAGCGGGGTAGAGGGCTTAGGCGGCGGGGCTTGAACTGCGGCGGGATGCGGGCGAGGCGTACGCGAAAGCTCTCCGCGTCCAACTCGTCGCGCCACAGGGAATCCCCTAGGTAAAGCGCGGCCAGATGCAGGAGCAGCGACGCCAGCAAGCAGACATAGGCGGTTTTGTGTCTATGCACCGGGAGCCTCTCTTTCTACGCCGCCCGCCAGCGCGAGTGGCAATACCTATAAATGATTGTAACAAAACGGTTTTTTGCCAAGAAAACACATGCTTATTATCTTTTTTCGACCTATAAAACGGCCTACGCAAAGGAATTGTTTCAGCCATGAGCAACGCCCAAGACCTACAAGCCGAAATGAGCGAGTGGCTCGAATCCCTCGACTACGTGCTGGCCCATAGGACGCCCGCGCAGGTTCTCAATATCCTGCAACAGCTCCAAACCCACGCCGCAGAAGCCGGCGTCGGCACGCCCTTCAGCGTCAATACTCCCTACATCAACACCATTGCCCGCGACCAGCAGCCCCCCTATCCAGGCAGCCGCGAGATCGAACGGCGGATCAAGAGCATCGTGCGCTGGAACGCCATGGCCATGGTCGTGCGCGCCAATCGCGACAACGCCAACCTCGGCGGCCACATCTCGACCTACGCTTCTTCGGCCACCCTCTACGAGGTCGGGTACAACCACTTTTTCCGCGCCTCCAGCAACGGCCATGCCGGCGACCAGATATACTTCCAAGGGCACGCCGCCCCCGGCATATACGCCCGCGCCTTTCTCGAAGGACGGCTCAGCGAACACCAGTTGGAAAACTTCCGCCGCGAATTGCAACAAGGCGGTGGCCTCGCCTCCTATCCGCACCCCTGGCTGATGCCGGACTTTTGGCAGTTCCCAACCGTGTCTATGGGCTTGGGGCCAATTCTTTCGATCTATCAGGCTCGCTTTAACCGCTACCTCGAAAACCGCGGCCTCAAGCCCATGGACGACAGCAAGGTGTGGGCCTTTTTGGGCGACGGCGAGTGCGACGAGCCCGAGAGCTTGGGTGCGCTCACCCTCGCTGCACGCGAACAGCTCAACAACCTGATATGGGTCGTCAACTGCAACCTACAGCGCCTCGACGGCCCTGTGCGCGGCAATGGAAAAATAATACAGGAGCTCGAAGCGGTCTTCCGCGGCGCCGGCTGGAACGTCGTCAAGGTAATCTGGGGCGACGACTGGGATCCGCTCTTAGACCAAGACGCCGACGGCCGCTTGGCCCAGCGCATGCACGAGGTCGTCGATGGCCAGTACCAGAAATACTCGGTCTCCGATGGCAGCTACATCCGCCACGACTTCTTCGGCACCGATCCCCAGCTAGCCGCGATGGTCGAGCACTACTCGGACGAACAACTCCAGAAGATGCGGCGCGGCGGGCACGATCCAGAAAAGGTCTATGCCGCCTACCAGCAAGCCATCGCCCACCAGAGTGCGCCCACCGTCATCCTCGCCAAGACCATCAAGGGCTACGGCATGGGCGAGGCCGGCGAGGGCAAAAACATCACCCATCAGCAAAAAAAGCTCAACGAGGACGAGATCCGCCTCTTCCGCACCCGCTTCGGCATCCCCATCTCGGACGACGAGGTCGCGGAGACGCCTTTCTACCGCCCCCCCGACGACAGCCCGGAAATGCAGTACATCCGCCAGCGGCGGGAAAGCCTCGGCGGCTTTGTGCCCCAGCGGCAGGTGATGGCCCCCCCGCTGACCATGCCGCCGGAAGCACTGTGGGAAGAATTCAAAAAGAGTTCGGGCAAGCGCGAGTTTGCCACGACGATGGCCTTTGTCGCGGTCATGCGCAAACTCATGCAAGACAAGCAAATCGGCAAGTTGGTCGTCCCTATCGTCCCCGACGAATCGCGCACCTTCGGCATGGAGCCGCTCTTCCGCCAGTTCGGGATCTATTCGAGCCAAGGCCAGCTATACGAGCCGGTTGACAAAGACGTTATCACCTACTACAAAGAGGCCAAAGACGGCCAGATACTCGAAGAAGGCATCACCGAGGCCGGCTCTATGTCCTCCTTTATCGCGGCCGGCTCGGCATACTCCACCCACGGCATCAACACCATTCCCTTCTTCATTTACTACTCGATGTTCGGGATGCAGCGGATCGGCGATTTGGTCTGGCTAGCCGGCGACATGCGGGTCAAGGGCTTCATGGTCGGCGGCACGGCCGGGCGCACCACGCTCAACGGCGAGGGGCTGCAACACGAGGACGGGCACAGCCACCTTTTGGCCTATCCAGTACCCAATCTCGAAGCCTATGATCCGGCCTTTGGCTACGAGATCGCCGTCATCATCCGCGAGGGCATCCGCCGCATGTACGTCGAGCAGGAGGACGTTTTTTATTATCTGACGGTCGAAAACGACATCTATTCCATGCCGGCCATGCCTTCGGGGGTCGAAGAAGGCATTCTCAAGGGCCTGTACAAGTTCAAGCCCTCGGCCGAGGAGAACGCCCCGCTCAAGGCCCACCTCTTCGGCAGCGGCGCGATCATCAACAGCGCTTTGGAAGCGCAGCGCATCCTCGAGGAAAAATACCAAGTCAGCGCGGATGTCTGGAACATCACCAGCTACAAGGCCCTACACCGCGACGGGCTCGATGTCGAGCGTTGGAACCACCTGCACCCTAGCGAAAAGCCCCGTCTCAGCTACATCGAACAATGCCTAGCCGAGGAGCGCGGCGTGTATGTCATGGCCTCGGATTACGTCAAAGCCCTCCCGGAATCCATTGCCCGCTGGTTTCCCAACCCGCCCGTCGCCCTCGGCACCGATGGCTTTGGCCGCAGTGAGAGCCGCGAGGCCCTGCGCGACCACTTCGAGGTTGATTACCGCTTCATCGCGCTAGGGGCCCTGAGCGCGCTGGCGCGCGAGGGGCAGATCGAATGCGACGCCGTCGTCCAAGCCATGCAAGACCTAGAAATCGATCCGGCAAAACCCAATCCCGTTTACCTGTGAGCTTAGACCGCGCTATGCCCGTAAAATTTGCCCTACCCGACTTGGGAGAAAACATCGAAAGCGGCGATGTGATCCGCATCCTCGTCGCCATCGGCGACCGCCTCGCCGAAGACCAGGCCGTCATCGAGCTCGAAACCGACAAGGCCGTCATTGAGGTGCCCTCCTCCATAGACGGCACCATTACCGAGATTCTCGTCCAACAGGGCGATACCATTGCCGTTGGGCAGCCCATCCTCGAAGTCGAGGCGGCCGCAGCCGAGGCCCCGGCCGTTGAGGAAGTCCCCCCCGCCCCGGCCCCGGCCCCGATGCCACGAGAACAAGAGGCCGCTCCTCCCGCGCCCACTTCCCCAGACGACCCCGTTCCGGCCGCGCCATCGACGCGCCGCCTAGCCCGCGAGATCGGCGTCGATATCGCGCAGGTCCAAGGCACGGGGCCAGGCGGCAGGATCTCAATTGACGACGTCAAGGCTCACTCAAAAAAGCTGCACGCAGCGCGGGCCACCGCCCCGACCACAGCCGCCCCGCTACCCGACTTCAGCCAGTGGGGTGCTGTCGAGCGCCAGCCCATGACCAAGGTGCGCGAGATCACCGCCGAGCGTCTCGCGCAGGCTTGGGCCACCATCCCGCAGGTCACCCAATTCGACAAGGCCGACATCACCAACTTGGAAAAGTGGCGCGCAGAATACGGCAAAAAGGCCGAAGCAGCCGGCGGCAAGCTGACGCCGACCGCGATCCTCATCAAGGTGCTCGGCATCGCCCTCAAGGTCTTCCCGCAGTTCAACGCCAGCATCGACATGGCCCACAGGGAAATCGCGTACAAACGCTACTTCCACATCGGCATTGCCGTCGATACCCCCCACGGCCTGCTGGTGCCGGTGGTGCGCGATGTCGATCAAAAGAACATCATCGAGCTAGCGGTCGAGCTGAGCGCGCTGGCGCAAAAGACGCGCGAGCGCAAGATCGGACCGGCCGACATGCAGGGTGGGTCCATGACCATCAGCAATGTCGGCACCATGGGCGGCACCGCCTTTACGCCGATTGTCAACCCGCCCGAAGTGGCGATCCTCGGGGTGGCGCGCTCGCACGTCGAACCCACTTATATCGACGGCCAGCTCCAGCCGCGCACCCTCCTGCCCCTGTCGCTGTCCTACGACCACCGCCTGATCGACGGGGCCGATGGGGCGCGCTTCCTCCGCTGGATCTGCACGGCATTGGAAAACCCCTTTATCGCGCTCTTGGAAGGCTGAGGCGGCTATGGACAAGGCCCAGCTAGCGGTTGTCGGCGGCGGCCCAGGCGGCTACGTCGCCGCCTTTAAGGCCGCGGACTTGGGGTTGGATGTCGCCTTGATCGATCCCGAAGCCCATCCAGGCGGCGTTTGCCTCTACCGAGGCTGCATCCCCTCCAAGGCCCTCCTGCACATTTCCAAGCTCCTCTACGAAGCCAAGGAAGCCGAGCACTGGGGTATCCAATTCGCCGCGCCCGCGATCGACCTCCCGAAGTTGCGGACTTGGAAGGACGAGGTAGTTGCCAAGATGACGCGGGGCTTGGGTCAGCTCGTCAGGGCGCGCAAGCTGACCTACGTGCAGGGACGCGCCTGCTTCCTCGGCCCCCACACCCTGCAAATCGACAATGCCGACGGCAGCCAAGGCGCGTTGCAGTTTGAGCGCGCCATCCTCGCCACCGGGTCGCGTCCGGCCGTGCCGGCGCTCTTTGACCAGCCGAGCGACCGCATCATGGATTCGACCGCAGCCGTCGCACTCGGCGACATACCCGCCTCCATGCTCGTCGTCGGCGGTGGCATCATCGGCATGGAGTTGGGGCAGGTGTACGCGGCGCTGGGGACCCGGGTTTCGGTCGTCGAAATGCTCCCCGGGCTGATCCCCCCGGCCGACCGCGACTTGGTCAAACCGCTGCACAACAGGGCCGCCGAGCGATTTGACGACATCATGCTCAACACCGAAGTGACCGCGCTCGCAGAGAGCGACGATGGCCTAGCGGTCCACTTGCAGGGCAGCGACGGCCAGAGCTTTTCCAATACCTACGCCAAAATCCTACTCGCCGTTGGCCGGGTTCCCAACAGCGAAGACTTGGGTTTGGAACGCACCGCCGTCGGCCGCGACGAGCGCGGCTACGTCCAAGTTGATGACCAGCTGCGCACGGCCGAGCCTTCGATTTTCGCCATTGGCGACCTCGTAGGAGCGGCCCTCGCCCACACGGCCGCCCACCAAGGGAGCCTAGCCGCCGAGGTCATCGCCGGGCACGATAAGCAGGTCTTCGCGCCCCACGCCATTCCCAACGTCGTCTATACCGACCCGGAAATCGCTTGGTGTGGCCTCACTGAGGAAGAAGCAAAAAAGCAGGAGCGCTCGGTCGCGGTCGCGCGCTTTCCTTGGTCGGCTTCTGGCCGCGCCGCAACCCAAGGCACCAGCGACGGCCTCACCAAGCTGCTCATCGACCCTCAGACCGACCGGATCCTAGGCGTGGGCATTGCCGGCAGCGGTGCTGGCGAGCTGATCGCCGAGGGCGTCTTGGCCGTGGAAATGGCTGCCCTCGCAGCCGATGTCCAGCTTGCGATCCACCCCCATCCCACGCTGTCCGAAACCCTCATGGAAGCGGCCGAAAGCCACTACGGCCAGAGCGCGCATCTCTACGCGCCCAAACGCCGCTGAAGCACTGCGTCCAAGGCCCTGAGATGCGCTTCCGCCCGCACCGCTAGCGGCCATTCGCTGGGCGTCTCGCTAATCAGCGCGTGTTCGGTGTGATGCGCGTACAAATAGGGTGCCAACCCAGCCTCGCCCCACGCTGGGTCAATGAGGAAGACGCCTTCGGCAATCACTTTGTCGTTTTCGCCGGCCTCTCCGTCAATGGGCATCACACCGCGCACTTGCTCGACGATGGCCGGCCCGAGCCACTGCTCGTCGCGCTTGGCCTCATAGCAGTAAAACCCCGACGCCTCCCAGTCCTCGTGAAAATCCAGTGCGCAATCAAAGCGCCGACCGCTTAGAAACGCCTTGACCTGCGCGACGAGCGGGACCGCGTCGTCGCCAAACTCCCGATTGCAATCCAAGCCGGATTCGTTCTCGCGGGTATTGTGGACATAGCCGTGCGGATTGAGGCAAGGCAAGATCGAGAACTGACAACGCTGGGCGAGGCGCGGACTCAGCCCCTCGGCAAAGCGCAGCGCGGCTTCTGGCCCGGCCGGCTCGTCCCCGTGTAACCCAGCCGTCAGCAGAATTCGTGCCTCAGTACCGCTCCCTAACGCTAGGGCGTAAACCGGATATCCACCGCACTCGGCTACTAGCTGTGCTGGCTCCAACGCCTGCAGGCGGCGAAGCAGACTCGAATAATCGCGCTTCTTCATTTTGCATGGCCCTCCTTGGCCCTGTTTTTGAACCGCTACACGGCGATTTTCCGCTTGGCCCCTTGCGATACTATTGTATTTTTAAGGGAAGGATGCGCCGCTAGCGCGCCCGAAACCAACCACCTCAAACCACCATAAGACCAATGACCGACAGAGCCAAATGGGTTTGGACGACGCTATGCCTGAGTCTGCTGGTCCTGCTGCCAGCAGTCTATTTCTACTTTTCGGCCCCCCCCGAGGCCCCCCCCGACCCCGAGGCTCCCACACCGGAGCCGCCTAGCCCAATCGCCGTGCTGATCGCCGAGGACCGCTGTGACCTCGCCTATCCCCAGCTCGCTGCGCTAGACCAGAGTCAATACGGGCCGACTGGCCAAGCGCACCTCGAGTTCCAGCGGGCGTTTTGCGAGCGCGAGCTCAAAGAGCCAAGCCGCGCGTACGCTCGTCTGCGCGACCTCGACCTGCCAGCCTTGGATGACTACCGCCGCTTCTGGATGGCCCGCTCCCTAGAGGACATGGACCAGACGGACGACGCCATTGCCGAGTACGAAAACTTTCTGGCTACCGCGGCCAACCCGATCCTCCGCAACCCGGCCAGGCTGCGCTTGGCCTCCCTGTACCGGGCCGACGGCCAACCCGCTAAGGCCCTCGCCCTGTACGAACAGCAGCTCGCGCAGGGCACTGATCCGGCCCAAGTACTCTACCTGCTCGCAACCACCAGCCAAGGGCACGCCGACTCGGCGCGGGCGCAAAAGTGGCGTTTGGAGTTGCTGGAAAACCACCCCCATTCCCAGCACGCCCGCGAGAGTCTGTCGCATCTGCCTAAGAGGCTCGACGCCCGCACGGCTTATGCCAAGGCCCACACCTATTACAGCCACAGGCAGTTCAACCAAGCCATCAAGAGCTTTGGGCACTTCGTCCGCTCGCATGGCCGCGACGAGCGAGTCGCCAAAGCGCATTTCATGCTCGGCCGCTCCCACCTGTCTGCGGGGCACTACGCCAAGGCCGAGCAGGTTTTCCAGACGGTTCACGACCGCTACGGCAGCCCAGAGGCCCTCTATCGCATCGCCGGCCTCTCAGTCCGCAGAAACCGCGAAGACGAGGCCATTGCCGCCTATGTGGACTTTGCCAAGCACTACCCCCAGCACGGCTTGGCCGACGACGCCCTGTGGCAGGCCGCCAAAGCCACCGAGCGCAACAGCCAGTTCGCCCGCGCCGAAACGCTCTATGGCCGCCTAGCCGAGCACTATCCGCAAAGCGAGTACAGCGACGAAGCGCGTTGGGGCATTGGCTTCGCGCTCTACTGCCGGGAGCAATACCCCCAGGCCCTAGCCGCCTTTGAGCGCACGAGTCAGCAGGCACACCAGCCCCACATCATTGACCAAGCCCTGTACTGGGCCGGCAAGAGCGCGGACCGGCTGGGCCAAGCAGAGGCCGCCACCGCGCTCTATGGCCGCGCCGCCGCTGGGTTTCCTCGCTCTTACTACTCGGCCCGCGCAGTCCAATTGGGCCATAGAGAGCAGGTTCAGCTCGAGGGGCGGCCCGCAGACAACCCCCGCCAAGTCGCGCGCTCGACAAGCTCGGGGGATGTCCCCGCGCTAGCGCACAGGGCACACCTTGAACGCGCCGGCTTGCTAAACCAATTAGGGCTAAGGGGTTGGTCGGCAGCCGAGATGAAGCAAGCCGTCCTCGACCACAAGGGCCACAAGGCCGCGCTAAAGGCCATCCGCGACTACTACGAGGCGCTCGGCTTTCGCGACCAAGCCCTGCGGCTGTCGCTGCGCCTATTCGACGGGCAAGACCTGGAGGAGCTGCCGCACATCTATCCGACTTACTACTGGGAGGAGATTGCGGCGGCCGCGGCCGCCGCCCAAATCGACCCCTTTCTGGTCCTGTCGGTAATTCGCCAAGAGAGTACGTTCAACGAAAATGCGGTATCGCGGGCGGGTGCCAGGGGCCTGATGCAGATCATGCCCCATACCGGCCTCACCCTCGCAAGGAGGTTGAAGGTGAAACCCTTTGAGCTGCGCGCGCTCTTCGATCCGGCCGTCTCCATCCGCTTGGGCAGTTACTTCCTCGGCGACCAAATGCGCCAATTCGCGACCGGCCCGGGCGCGGGCTTGGGCTTTGAACTGGGCTTGGCCGCGTACAACGCCGGCCCGCACAACGCCCGCCGGTGGCTCGAGACCTTTCCCTCTGAGGATCCAGACGCTTTCGTCGAGCGCATCCCCTTCAAGGAGACCCGCCTCTACGTCAAGCTAGTCCTCAAAAACTACGCCATTTACAAGGCTCTATCTGATGACGCCTGAACGAGAAGAGAAGCGAGAAAAAAGGCACAAGCTGATCGAAGATCTGTTCATCTTGCTCTGCATCGCCAGCCTCTGGCCCGTGGTGCTGGGCTGGACCGAGCCAATCTATCAGTACTTGCTCTACGCGGCACTGGCGGGCCTGATCTTCATTTTTGTGCGGCGCGTCCGCCGCTTCCACGCCGCCCGCAACGCCCTGCGCGATGCCGAGGATGGCCCGCAGATAGACCCCGCTCCCAAGCGCGAAGGGACTGATCATTCGCAAAATTGAAAGCGGTACAGTTCCGTGCCATCGCTCTGTAAAATTGTTTGGAGTAACAGCGGAAAATTTACAAAGCCTATTCGCGCCAGATTGCACTCATCCGGCAGTAATTGATGACTAGACGCAAGCGTTTTACCGCCTACCGCCCAGCCGCTCCAACGCCAACACCAGCACAACGCCCGCGGCAATCAGCCCCAAGCTCAGCCAAACCTCGCCGTTGAACTCCTGCGGCCACGCGCATTCGTAGCGCCCATCCTCCAGCGCGTTGCGGAACGGCCACACCTTGCGCAAAGAACCCAACATCAACCCCACCAACAAGGCCATGGTGCCGGCGCGAAAGCGGCTCAGCAGGTGCTTGAGCAGCCGCGAAAAGCCCAGCAGACCGATAACCGCCCCAACGCCGAAGAGAGCCAAGATAGCCCAATCTAACTCGTGTACCGCGGTCAAGACCTGCTGGTATTTGCCCATGACCACCAGCAGAAACGAGCCGCTAATTCCCGGCAGAATCATCGCGCAGATGGCCACCATGCCGGCCAGCGCGAACTTGTAGCTCTCGACCCCGGTCTCGACCGGCACCAACGTGGTGATGGCGTAACCAGCCACGGCACCGAGAGCCGTCAGCCCCCCCTGCACCAGCCCCCATCCGGCGACCTGCCGAGCGACCACGAGCGCGCTGGCCAAGATCAATCCAGTGAAAAAGCCCCACACGGGCTGGGGGTGCGTTGCCAGCAGCCAAGTTATGAACTTGGCCAGCGAGGCAATGGCCAAGCCCACGCCACCCAGCAGCGGAACGAGGAAGGGGGCATTGACTCGGTGCAATACCTCAATCAAGCGTCCCCGCACCAAGGCCCTCACGAGCCGCTGATCGACTGCGGCAATAGTCCCGACCAACTCGTCGTAGATGCCCGTGACCAAGGCGATCGTCCCCCCGGAAACCCCGGGAATCACATCGGCCGCGCCCATGCACAACCCGCGCAGGAATAGGCCGGGCGCGCGGCGTCTGCTCTCGACTAGCAACTCACTTTTTTTCACCAAACAGCTCCATCTGCTGTGCGCACTCGCGCATGAACTCCACGATCAGGCGATCGGCCCGCGGCAGGGCAAAGTCGTCCAAAGCCTCCGGCGCGATCCACCGCCAAGCAGCGCAACCCAGCGCCTCCGGGGTGCCGCACACGTAGCGGGCGGCAAACGCATGCAAGGTGATGCTAAAATGCGAATAGGCGTGATCCACGCTCGTCAGACGCGCCCCCACCTCGATCTCAATGCCCAATTCCTCGCGGATCTCGCGCACCAAGCATTCGGGCAGGCTCTCGCCAGGCTCCTGCTTTCCCCCTGGAAATTCCCACAAGCCGCCGAGCATCCCCTCGGCTGGTCGCTGGGCGATTAGCAACTCGTCGCCCTTGCGAATCAAGCCGGCCGCCACCTGATAATGCGGCTTCTGTTTCCTAGAGACCTTGCGCGGCAGGGAGGCCGGGTCGTCCAGCTCGGCCCTGGCCCGACACCAGCCGCCGACCGGACACGTCGGGCAGAAAGGGCTTTGCGGCGTGCAGACCCTCGCCCCTAACTCCATCATCGCTTGGTTGAAGTCGCCGGCCTCGCCCCGGGCCAGCAGGGCCTCTCCAGCGGCGATGAGCCGCGCCTTGACTTGGGCGCGGGTCGGCTCTTCTTCAATCCGCAACAAGCGGCAGAGCACGCGGGTCACATTGCCGTCGAGCACCGGGTGGTCGCGGTCGAAGGCAATGCTGCTGATGGCCGCGGCCGTGTATTGGCCAACCCCGGGCAGCTCGATCAGCCCTTGGTACGTATCCGGTATGCGGCCTCCCAATTCAAAGGCCATGCGCTTGGCCGCCTCGTGCATATTGCGCGCCCGCGCATAGTAGCCCAAGCCCTCCCAGACCTTGAGCACTTGGTCCTCAGAAGCAGCGGCCAGTGATTGAAGAGTGGGAAATGCGCGGATAAAACGCTCGAAATAGGGGGCCATCTGATCCACCCGGGTCTGTTGCAACATGACCTCGGAGATCCAGACGTGATAGGGATTGCCGCTGTCGCGCCAGCTCGTCTGCCGCTTGTTTTGGCGATACCAAGCCAAGAGCCGAGCGCGGAAGGCGCTGAGCGCGTCTTGGTCGTCGAGCAAGCGGCGGCTCAACCGTCTTCCTCCGGCATGGCTTTGAGATCCCCGACGGTCTCAGCGGCCAAGAGGGCCTCGACGACCGCGGCCTCGGCGGCCGCGGCCGAGGCCGCAAAGAGCGGGTAGAGCCTTTCTTCGCCCACCATCCTCACAGGTGTGGCTGGGCCTCGGCGTTCCTCTTGGACGAGGCCCGTAGTGGAAAAGGCGAGGACGAGGCCCTCGCGCGTATGCGGGTTCCACAAGCCCGTCCGCGCCAGCCCCAGCGCGGCGCGACCAGCCAAACGCTCTAGTTGGCGCGGGATCAGGGGCGCGTCTGTGGCCACGACCGCGGCAAAGGTCTGCGGCCCCCCCACCCGCTCGCCCGTCGGCAGTTCGCGGCCGGCCAAACGCAGCTCGCGCCCCCCATTGACCGCTGCCAGCACGCCCAGCGCGTACTCGCCGGCCCGGCGCGAGGCCGTGCCGATGCCGCCCTTGTAGCCGAAGGCTTGCAAACCGCCGCCGACCCCGGCATTGCCCGTGGGCACTGCGCGACCGGCGCTGGCCAAGGCCTCGTCTGCATGGGCGCGTGTCAGGGCCTTGCGGACGAGCACCGGGTCGTTGACAGCCGTGTCGTCAATCCCCACGACCACCGGCGGCCAGCCGGCCGCGGTCGATAGCCCGGTGTCGCGGCCCAAGCCGTAGCGGATTAGGGATTCGTACACCCGGCCGACGACCGGGGCCGGCGCGAAGACAATGGGCGAGGAAAAGGTGCCGAAGTCTTCGGCGATTGCGAGCCCACTCATGGCGTCGCCGCCGTCAACCGAAAAGCGACCGATAAACAGCTTGCGCTCGGCAACCTCGGCCGGATACGGAACGATGGCGGTGAGGCCGGTGTGCAGGCTGGGTGTGCGGATATCCACGTGGCCCACGCTGACTCCGGCCACATCGACAATGGCGTCGTGCGGTCCCGCTGCATCGCTCGATGGGCGCGAGCGGTTCATTTGAGCCGACCGTGTGCGCGCATGATTTCGAGCAAGCGATCCAGCGGCAGGGCGTGAATGGTATTGCCAGCGCGGCCAGTCATGGTGTGGGCCGTAGTCAGCGCATTGAGAATAGCCTCTTCCGTGGCCTCGACTACTCCCTCGAACACGCCCGAAATCCAGCGGTCGGCGAGCATGGCCAGCGCGTCCGGCGGCTCGGGCGAAGCCGTGGAAAAGGCCAACAAGAGATCGCCGCTGCCGTGGGTAGAAATCGCCCCCGTGCGCGCCATGCCAAGGGGCACCCGCTTGCACACGCGCTGGAGCTGGATTGGGAGCAACGGCGCGTCCGTGGCCACCACCGCCAGCAGCGACTTGCCCCCGCCCCCGCGCACAGGCATCAGGTCGGCGAGCTCCCGGCCCACCGGGACGCCGTCAACGCGCAGATTGGGTCGTCGGCCAAAATTGGCCTGCACCAGCACACCCACGGTGTAGAACTGGTCGCCGCAGGGAATTTTGCGCGAGGCCGTGCCAATGCCGGCCTTGAAGCTATAAGCCCGCATCCCGGTCCCGCCGCCAACGCAACCTTCGGCCACTGGCCCGCCGCGTGCCGCGTCGAGAGCCGCTGCCGCGTGTGTGGGCTGCACATGCCGCCCAGTCTCGTCGTGGAGAAACGCAGCCCACGTTTCGCCGACTATGGGCGCGGGCTGCAAATCGCTTTTGAACAGGTCGGGATCGCGCGCCAGCATCCACTCCACCGCTCCATCGTACACCGCGCCGACGCTGGACGTGTTGGTAAAAAGGACCGGGCCGGCCAACAGGCCCGTGCGGCGCATAGAGCCTACCCCCATCAGCTCGCCGTTGCCGTTGAGCGTGAAATCAGCGGCAAACGCGGGCGTGTGCGGCACAATCGCCGTCACGCCGGTGCGCACCGGACCCCCATCCTCAATCAGGGTCAGATGACCGACCTGTACACCTTCAACATCGGTGATGGCGTTGTGGGGGCCGGTCGCCAACTCGCCAATGACAATGCCCAACTCGCGCAGGCGTGCCCGCGTTTGCCGCACGGGTGCTGCGCGGCCCAATGCCGGCCACGCGGTCGCGCCCAGACCCAAGCCGAGAAAGGTCCGGCGGTCCATGTCAGAGTGCTTGGACAATCCGCTCCCCTAGCTCGCGGCAGTTCAACCCACCCCCTAAATCGGGCGTCCCCGCGCCCTGCTCGCCAATTACTGCGCTCACCGCTTCCTCGATTCGGTCCGCCCCGCTTGCGGCCTCCAGATCGCCGTGCCGCTGGCCCAACCAGCGTAGCATCAGGGCTGCCGACAGGATCATCGCCACCGGATTGGCCTTTCCCTGCCCGGCGATGTCGGGCGCGGTGCCGTGCGAAGGCTGGAAAACAGCCGCCTCCTCGCCGATGTCCCCCGAAGGGGCCAGCCCCAAGCCGCCGACCAAGCCGGCGGCCAAGTCTGAGATGATGTCCCCGTACATGTTCTCGGCAACCAGCACGTCGTATCCCGCTGGTTGCTGCACCAAGTACATGCTCAGCGCGTCGATGTACGCGTAGTCGCGCTCGACATCAGGATACTCAGCGGCCACCTCGTCGTACACGCTGCGGAAAAAGGCCATTGAGCGGAAGACGTTGGCCTTGTCAACGCACGTCACCTTCATCGGGGTCCGGCCGCGCTGCCGCGCCAGCTCAAAGGCGTAGCGCACCACGCGCTCGGTTCCGCTGCGCGTAATGACCATAGAGTCCACGGCCACTTCTCCGCGCAACTGGATCCCGCCGTTCATAGAGGCAAAAAGCCCCTCGACGTTCTCGCGCAGGATGACGAAGTCAATGTCGCCCGCCTCCAACCCTTTGAGCGGAGTATGCGCGGCCGCATAGAGGTAAATCGGCCGCACCCCCGCGTACAGGTCTAGCTTGATCCGCAAGTCAACTTGTGGCCGCATCTCCGTCCCGTCCGACCAGCGCACGTGCGGCAACCCCATCGCTCCCAACAGCACCGCATCCGCCCGGCCACACCCTTCCACCGTCGCCTCCGGCAGCGGATCCCCTTGCTCCAGATAGCACCCCGCGCCACAAGGGTACTCGGCGAAGGCAAGGGAAGGTGTTCCCAACGCATTGAGCACCTTTAGGGCCTCGTCCATGACCTCCGGCCCGATGCCGTCGCCTTTGAGGACGGCGATGTCGTAGGTCATGTTTAGCTCCACAAGCGGTCGTGGGGCCGCTCGTCGTCCCACTCCTCGGTGGGGCCAAACATCTCCGGCTGGTCTGGATTGGCAAATGACCGCAGCATTTCTTCGTCAAGGCCGCTAAAGCCCAGCCCCGGCCCCTCCGGCACCGCAATGTGCCCGTCCTCAATCAGGGGCACTGGCAAGCCCTCGACCAAGCTGCTCCACTGTGCTAGCTGATCGACCGAGTGGTTTTCGAGCACCATGAAGTTTTCGGTCGCCGCGGCGCAATGTACCGAAGCCAGCGCCGCCACCGGCGACATGGCCATGTGCAGGGCCATGGCAATGCCGTGTTCCTGCGCTAGGTCGCCGATCTTTTTGGTCTCGAGAATCCCGCCGGAAGAAGCCAAGTCCGGGTGGGCGACGGCAATGGCGCGCCGTTCAAAGAGCGGCAGGAAGTTTTCCTTGAGATAGATGTCCTCGCCCGTGCATAGGGGCGTATCCACGGCCTCGGCGAGCCGCTGCCACTGGTCGGCCAACTGCCAAGGGATCATGTCCTCGTACCAAGCCAAGCTAAACTGATCGAGTGCCTTGCCCAAACGGATGCAGGACTCGACGCCAATGTGACCGAAGTGATCGACGGCCAAGGGAATTTCATAGCCTATCACCTCGCGCACCTGCGCCACGTATTCGCAGAGGATATCGATGCCCTTGTTGGTAATCTGAATGCCCGTAAATGGGTGCATGATGCCGTGGTTTTCCAACATCCCCGGCGGGGCGATCAGCGCGTCCTCAACCCCGTGCAGCAAGCCAATGCCGACATCCATTTTGAGGAATTTGAACCCCTGCTCCATCCGCTCCTTGAGCAACCGCCCCATCTGGCGGCCGTCGCGCCGCGTGGGGGTATCGCAGTAGCAGAGGATCCGGTCGCGGAACTTGCCCCCGGCCAGTTGGTAGGCCGGCACATTATAGGCTTTGCCGGCTAGGTCCATCAGCGCCATCTCGACGCCGCAGACGCCGCCGGCTTGGCGCGCGTGGTGGCCGAATTGTTTGATCTTGCGGAAGAGCTTATCGACGTTGCAGGGATTTTCCCCGAGCAAGCGGCTTTTGAGCATCAGCGCGTAGGTGGGGCTGCCGCCATCGCGCACCTCGCCGTAGCCAGAGAGGCCCTCGTTGGTGTCGATGCGAATGATCGTCGCGCGGAACGGCGCACCGCGCACATTGGCGACGCGCATATCGGTGATCTTCAGGGCCGAAGGTCGGGAGTGCGTATTCGCGTTTGCTGCCATTCTTGTCTCCGCTTTCGCTGGATGTATTTTAGGAGCATCCAATGATATTCTACCCGCATTTTTTCGTCAACTTTGACACTATCGAGGGCGGATGCTGGACGAGGAGCCGGTATGACGATACATAGACTGAAGGTGTCGGGATTATTGTCCTTCGGGCCGCAGGGAATTGATCTGCCCATGGAGCCGCTCGGTCTGGCAATACCTGCAAGCAAACGACAAATGGAATCGACCGCCAAACGCTGGTGCCGACCAAGCCTTTCTGATGGTGCAGGTCATGGAGACGTGGTTTCTGGCGGACCGCAATTCATTGAAGCGTTATTTCGACGCGGAGTTTAGGGAGAACGCGCTCAAGCAATGGCCGCAGTTAGAAGATGTCCCCAAGGCGACGGTCCTCAACGCGCTCGAACGCGCCACCGCCAATTGCGCTACGCGCTATGCCAAGGGGAAGGTCTCGTTTGAGTTGCTGGCGCAGGTTGACCCTGCTCGCGTCGAAGCCGCCTGTCCGCACGCCAAGGCCCTGCTGAATCGGTTGCGGACGCTCGCCCTGCTGCCTTGATTGCAGTGATATTCCGCCCGCATTTTCTCGTCAACTTGTGGAGATTGACATGAAGCTAAAGGACAGAGTGGCCCTCATCACCGGGGGCAGCAGCGGCATTGGCCGGGCCGCGGCCGTGGCCATGGCCCGCGAAGGGGCCAAGGTCGCGCTGACGGCCCGCCGCGCCGAGCGCTGCGAGGAAGCCGTAGCCGAAATCGAGGGACTAGGCGGCCAAGCGTTGGCCCTGCCCGGCGACGTGGCTAACCCCGAGCACGTCGCCAGGCTGGTCGCCGCTACTGTCGAGCGTTGGGGCCGCCTCGACATCGCGGTGCCCAACGCCGGCATCAACGGGGTCTTTGCCCCCATCGAGGACATCACCCCGGAGGAGTGGGATCAGACGCACGACATCAACGTGCGCGGCACCTTCCTCACCGTCAAATACGCCATTCCTCATCTGCGCGCAGCCGGCGGCGGCAGCATCGTCGTGGTCTCTTCGGTCAACGGCAACCGCATCTTCTCCAACTTCGGCTTCACTTCGTATTCCTGCTCCAAGGCCGCCCAAGTGACCTTCGCCAAAATGGCCGCGGTCGAGCTGGCGCAGTGGGACATCCGCATCAATGTGGTCTGCCCTGGTGCCACCAAAACCAGCATCGGCGAGAACACCTTCCCCCGCAACATCGACAAAATCCGCATCCCCCGCGAGTTCCCCCAAGGCATGATCCCCCTACAACAACGCGCTGCCAGCGCCGAGGAGGTCGCCAACGCCATTCTCTTTTTGGCCTCGGACGAGGCCAGCTACATCACCGGCACCGAGATGTACGTCGATGGGGCGCTGTCGCTGTTTCAGGGATGAGGACAGAGGAATCCAGCCTCGTCGGCTGCCCCATTGCACACGTTTGAGCGAGGGCGTACAGGACGATACCTTGGGCAGGACCGAAGGGTCTCTGATGCGCGGACCGGAACATCACTAGCCACTTAGGAAATAGACGCAGTGACCAACAAACACGTCGGCATTTTGACGGCCCTACTCGTGGCCTCGAGCACTTGTCTGGACCCAGCAAGAGACGCGGCTTTTGCGGGCGAAAGCCAGCCAGTTCCGCTTTGGAGTAGAGCCGTAACTTCGCCAGAGCAGGAGTGGCCGTCGCTGCGCCCCGCGGCCAAGGTGCAGGCGGACGCCTGCCCGTCTGTTGACGTTGCCGCCCTCACAGGAGATGCGCTGATCGACTATCTGCGGACCACCTCGGAAGGTTGTCTCAGGCGCACTCTCCATATCTCCGCGAACCCATCCATAAGAGCCGACGTGCCCACCATCTTCAGCAACCAGAATATGCAGTCGGTGTTCGCCAAAATTGAAGAATTGACCGCCGCTTATGACGGGACCAACAGCAGCGGAATGCTGCACCTGTGGTTCTTCGTCCAAGTCGGCTACAGTTACTACAGGTTTTTCCCAGGGGAGACCGGAGTGGGACCGTTTAACGAGGCCACCGACCGCGCTTACCTCGCCGCGTCGGACGCCTTTGCCGCCAGCGACCACTTCTATGCCCCCAACGACGAGGCCGCTCAAATTTTATACTACTACTTCGAGAGTGCCTTCGCTGCCGGGCTGCGGCAGAATCACTTGGCCCCGATCAAACAGGTTCTGTCCGGGCTTACCCCTGAACGGGCGGTTAGCGGGGATCACGTATGGGCCCCCCAGTCTTGGGTTTTCATCACGGTCTTACGTCGAGTACATGGGGCCTTCTTAAACGACAGCGAGGAGTTCATAAACGCCATCGCACAGGACCCAGAATTCGTCGATATCAGGCCACTGGCGGCTGCCAACTGGGGGGCAGAGACCGTGGCATCATTGCTCGTACAGGACCCGGAATTCGTCGATGTCATGCTACAGGTTACCCGCTATGACTTCTTCTTTCTCATTGAAGAAGATCATCCGTTTACGCCTAGGCTGCGCCTGCTGGAAACTACCATTCAGATACTCGTCCGCTTGACCCAGTTGGATAGTCTCAGGGAAGCCGCCATTGCCGCACTGATCTCCGTCCTTTCCGAGCACGAGCGTCTCAGCAGCCCCTTCTTGGTAGCGGCACGGGGATTGGAAAATCAGGCCGACTGCGCGAGTCTGAACATCTGTCGGGACGTATTGGAGAGCGAAATTCTCGCCCGAGCCCTCCCCAACACGTACCGCTTCGACGATGGTGCCATCGCATTTGAGACTCCCTTAGACTTAGAGGAAGTGCTGCCTTGGTACTACGCGGCCAAAGAGGTGCAGGCGCAGTTCCACCGACTGGTGGAGACAGACGAGGTCGTGCGCGACGACATAGACGCGTTCACAGCGAGGATCTACGGCACCAACTTGGATCACACAGTGTTTGAGAAGTACCTGTCTGGCGCAGACACGAGGGGCATTTACGTTTACGGGATATATCGCGACGGCACCATGAGCACCTTTGTACGCAATCGGCTTGGTGACCGCGTCACCTATAGTGGCGGTTCGTTTGAGGAGGTCGTTCGCCGCGGGTACGCAAACTATCTGGCCGACCGCTTCGGACTGCTGACTTCCAACTCTTGGTTCGACATAAGTTTGGCCGAGTTCCTAGTGAGCAGCACCCAAGCTGAGGGCGTTCCCGTGCGCGAAAGCCAAGTGCAGTACATCGCCAGTGATCAGTTCCGACTCGACCCTGCTGGGCTTTTCTACTCCTATTACAGCGGCGGCTTGGGTGGCACCCGTTCCCACTACTACGCCGCCCTCTTCTTCCATTTCATGCACCAACAGCGGCGCGGCGAGTTGTTGGAGTTATTCGATTTGGTCCGCAGCGGAGACCGTGCGGCTTACAACGCCCTGATTGCGACTTGGGCGGCAGACAGCCAACTGGCCGCTGATTTCGACGCCTTTCTGGATGAACAAATAGCCAACCTCGACCAACTGACCAATCCCCCGACCAGCTATATCCATCCGTCCTTTCTCACCAGCGACAGCGCTGCGGAGGTCGAAAGTGCCCTGCAACGAATCAACGACGATCTGAACTTGGATTGCCGCACCGTTGCAACCGAACCCAGCCCTCGCTTCGGATGCTCTGGCTCCTTGCCAGCAGAGTCGCTGTCCAGCGGGGATCAGGGCGAACCGAGCCTTTTCGATCTTCTCGCCGCTTCCCAAATTGTTCAGTTCGTCGGGGATCGGGGCGCAATCAACGAACACCTGAATACTCGGCTGGACAGCTTTATCGTCGCTGCCGTAGAAGATGGGGCGATCGCGAATTTCGAGGCCATGAATTGCTACTTTACCAACGTGGCGGGCAGTCCTCCGGCTGCCGACCTGTACTGTGAAGGCCCCTTGCGGCCTGCGGATGTGGCGTCGGCGCAGGTGGATTTGAAAGCCACTCTGAGCAACCTCAACGGCGGTTCGAGTGCCTATGTGGGAGAGCGTCTCAGGCTGCGGGCAGCACTGGACTTTCGAGGAAAAGTGGCCTCCAATGTCACCATGACTTGGTCCGCCAGCTTGCCCGTAGCAAGCCCAACAGCAGTCGGCCCATGCGAGGTCGTCGAAAAGACCGAGCGGACAGGTACGCTTGCCTGTGGCGTAGTCTATAATGAGAACGCTGGATCGCCTCTGACGCTTAGCCTGTATTTAACTCCGTGGCAGGTCGGGGTCCTCGATTTCTCCGTTGAATTCTCGTCGGACGGACCGGAGGTCGAGCCGGCGGACAATGTCGCATCCCTGCAATTGACGATCTCGCGAGAGTCATCACATATCGCTACTCTCCTTGGGCATTCGTTAAGTGTTGCCTCTGTGGCGTTCTCGCCTGATGGAACTACCCTCGCTTCCGGGGCCCTAGATGGTACGGTCAAGCTGTGGGATGTGGCGACAAAAACCAATACCGCCACCCTTTCTTGGGATACGGATCGCGTCTATTCGGTGGCGTTTTCACCCGATGGAACCACCCTCGCTGTCGGG
Source organism: uncultured Latescibacterota bacterium (assembly GCA_958295495.1). GTDB lineage: Bacteria > Latescibacterota > UBA2968 > UBA8231 > UBA8231. Next base: position 813,594 of record OY282352.1, on the reverse strand, counting down.
TTGGAGGATGGCACAATCCAGCTGTGGGACGTGGCAACAAAAACCAATACCGCCACTTTAGAGGGAGGCTTCATAGTACACTCGGTGGCGTTTTCACCCGATGGAACCACCCTCGCTGCCGGGTTGGAGGATGGCTCAGTCAAGCTGTGGGACGTGGCGACAAAAACCAATACCGCCACCCTTTCTTGGGATACGGATCGCGTCTATTCGGTGGCGTTTTCACCCGATGGAACCACTCTCGCTGCCGGGTTGGGCAATTCTTTCTCTGAGTCAAACCATGCTGTGGTCAAGCTATGGAACGTGGCGACAAAAAATATCAGCACCCTCTCTGGGCATGAGCAGTATATCACTTCGGTAGCGTTCTCACCCGACGGCACAACTGTCGCTGGGGCGGGAGCTGGCTCGGACGTCAGGCTGTGGAACGTAGCAACAGAAACCAGCATCACCTTGGACGTCCGTTGGCGAGTCGGATCGGTGGCGTTTTCACCCGATGGAGCTACCCTCGCTGTCGGAACAGGTGACAATGGCACAATCCAGCTATGGGACGTGGCGACAAAAACCAATATCGCCACGTTCTCCGGTCATGCGTCCTTGGTCTATTCGGTGGCGTTTTCGCCCGATGGGAATATACTCGCTTCGGGATCTGGTGATAAAACGGTCCAGCTATGGGATGTCTCTGAATGGAAGCGGGCCAAGCGGCTAGTGCTAGCAGAGGAGCGGATTGGCCAGCCCGACAGCCCGCAGTTGGCGCAAAACGCGCCCAATCCGTTCAATAGCCAGACAGTCCTCTCCTACTTCCTCCACTCCCCCGGTCCGGCGCGCCTAGAAGTGTTCGCCTTGACCGGGCAGCGCGTGGCGGTCTTGCGCCAAGGGCCGCAGCAGGCCGGCTACCACCGCCTCTATTGGGACGCTCGGGACGAGGAAGGTCGCCCCCTCGCCAGCGGCCTGTACCTGTACAGGCTGGTGACCGCCGAGGGCGCGTTGACGCGCAAGCTCATGCTGCTGCGTTGATAGCATCGTGCGGAACCGGCATGTGCTTTGCCGAGCTGTTGGGCGGCGATCTACTCATGCCTGTTTGCAATGGCATCATCTACGTGCTACACTGTACATAATGAACAAAAGCAAAGTATATAGCTGGCGCGTCTCGCCCGAAGTGAAAAGCGGCCTCGAAGCTGCGGCTCGAGCCCATAAAACGAGCGTAGCCCGACTCCTCGACCAGATCGTGTCCCAGTGGCTCGATCGGGAGAAGGCTGGAGACGACGAAATACAAGACCAACTTCGCAAAGGCCGCCATGCAGACCTTTGGCACCATCCGGGGCGGCGATCCCCTCCGTTCACAGCAGGTCGGGCAACGGGTGCGCGACCAACTACAACAACGCCGTGCGGGCTAAGGGCCTGATCGATACGGGGACGATCCTAGCCTTGCTCGACGCCGACGACCAGTGGCACGACCGGTGTGTCGAGACGTTTCCGTCTTTGCGGCTGCCGTTGGCCACTACCGCTGCCGTACTTGCCGAGTTGTTTCATTTGCTGGGCGATCATCGGCCGGCGATCAACGCCGCTTGGCGTTTTCTGCGCTCCGGTGCCATAACAGTACTGCCGATAACAGATACGGACCTGCCAGAGCTGGACCGTCTGATGAAACGCTACCACGACCGACCGATGGATTTCGCCGATGCGACGCTGGTGCATCTGGCCAAACGAGAATCGCTCACTACGATCTTTACCATCGCTCACGACGATTTCGAGACCTACCGCATTGACGGCAAGCGCCAATTTCGCATTGTCCCATCGCACTAACGAGCTTCTCCACCCACATCTACGGCAACTCCTGTCTGTCCGAAAAAGAGCGCGTTGACGCGCAAGCTCATGCTGCTGCGTTGATAGCGGTTGAGCACTCGCCCGTCAAAAAGCTGTCGGTCGGCCCTGCGCCCCATCCACTGGGATCATTGCTCCATTGATCCAACTCGCTCGTTCAGACGCCAGAAACGCCACCGCATCCGCCACCTCTTCTGGTGTCCCCAAGCGCCCGGCCGGCAGGTCCCGTTCCACAAACTGTGCAAAGCGCTCGGGCTGCTCCGCCTGAAAACGCGCCCACCCACCGCCGGCAAAAAATATCGATCCCGGCGCGACCGCATTGACCCGCACCCCGCATTCGGCCAACTCCAGCGCCAGCGCACCGGCGAGAAAAATCTCCGCGGCCTTCGCGCTTCCATACTGGGCCTTGGGGCCGGGCTTCCACCCCGAGATTGACGAGACGATCACCACCGTGCCCCCACCTCGCTGCCGCATGTAGGGCAGGGCCGCCCGCGTCGTGCGCACGGCGTGGAACACGTTTAGGTCAAAGGTTTCCGCCCAGTCCTCATCCGCGCTTTCGAGCAGGCTCTGTCCGCCGGCCGCCCCGCCCACATTGTTGACCAAGATATCCACGCCTCCCCACTCGGCCGCACAGCGCGCAACAACGGCCTCCACGTCCTTCCGCGAGCGCACGTCGGCGACCTCGGCGATGGCTTCGGCCCCAGTGGCCCGCACTTGTTGCAAGGCGCGGGCGAGCGGCTCTTGGCCGCGGGCGCAGATCGCCACTTTGCACCCCTCGTTGGCCAGTGCCAACGCAATGGCCCGGCCAATCCCCCGACTCCCTCCAGTTATCAGAGCAATTTTGTCCTTCAGTCCTAGATCCATTTATGACCTCCTTTGTGCAAAACGGGAAAGGCGCAGGAATTCGATGGGATGTTTGGTATCGCCTTCCAGCGCCAATTCAGCCAAAATTTCGCCCACCACCGGCGCAAACTTAAACCCGTGGCCGGAAAAACCCGCCCCCAGCACCACGGCCGGGCATTCGGGGTGGATGTCCAAGACGAAGTGCCCATCCGGCGTCAGCGAATACATGCAGGCCGCGTGTTTGCTCAGCTCTGGTTGCAGCGCGGGGAAAAATCGCGCGAGAAAGTCGAGGACAGCGGGCTGATCGTCGTCGGCCAAGGCGCGATTGAGGCGGAGCGGATCGGCTACCGGGTCGTGCGACACATTGTGCTCGGCCAACTTTAGGCCCCACGGTGCTTGGGCGGGAAAACCGTAGAAGTAGTGTTCGCCGTCGGCGATGAAGAAGCAGGGGAACGCGCCTTGCGCGTACTGGTCCAAGCCTCGCCCTTGGTACCACAACTGCACTTTGCGCACTACGCACGCTGCTACGCCCAGCCGGCATAGCTCCGGCACTGCCCAAGCCCCGGCAGTGAGTATCAACCGCGTGGCGAGCAAGCGCCGTCGCTCGGTTTCCACTACCACTCCTGCATCCTCGCGCCGCCACGACAGCATGGGCTCTCCGGCGTAGAGCTTCGCCCCGTGCTTCCGGGCCAACGCGATGTGCCGACGGACGCAGTCCTCGACCCGGAGAAAGCCGCCTAGGGGATCGTAAAAGCCACTCCACGCCGCAGGCAAAGCCAAGCCTTGGTAGCGCGCGGCAATGGCTGCCGCATCGAGCTCCTCATGCGGCAGGTCGTGTGCCTGATAACAGGCCGCCTGCCCTCGCATGGCCTCCGCCTCGGGATCGCCCGCCACTAGCAGTCCGACGCGGGCAAAGAGTTCCCCAGCCTCTTCGGCTTCTAGCTCCTCCCACAGCGCGTAGGCCCGGTGCAACAGGGGCACGTAGTCGGGATGCTCCATATAGGCTTTGCGAATGATGCGGGTATCCCCGTGTGAAGACCCCCGGTCGTGGGCTATGCCAAAGCGCTCTACAGCGCAGACGCGCACGCCGCGACGCGCCAAGTGGTAAAGCGCGGCACTGCCCATGCCGCCAGCCCCTGCGACGATGACGTCGTATCGTTCTGTGGTCATTAGCTTGATTGGTGGTTAGTGGTTAGTGGTTAGTGGTTAGTAGTTTCCAAATTTCAAACTTCCCCCATCGCCCGCAACCCACAACTTGACGCTGCTAGCCCCAACCGCGATACTTTTTTGTCTCAATCAACCCCAATTCGAGGCTTACCCGTGCATATTGTCACTGGCACCTATCGCGGTCGGCAGATTCCCTCCGGGCGACGCCTGCGCCAGATACGCCTCACTTCGACGCGCCTCAAGGAAGCCGTATTCTCCATGCTTGGCCCCGACCTGAAGGGCCGTGCCTTCCTCGACCTGTGTGCTGGCTCGGGCCAGATGGGGCTCGAAGCACTGAGCCGGGGCGCGAGCGTCGAACTCAACGAGCCAGATCACCGGCGGCGGCGTCAGATCCGCACGCTACTCTACCAGTGGAGGGCCGGCGTCGCCGGCCTGCACGCGGTCAAGGCCCAACACCTCATCCCCCAATTGGCCGCGGCCGGCCGTCGCTTCGACATCGTGTACGCCGACCCCCCGTACCACGCCCGCTACTGCGGTGCCCCGCTCCTGCTGGGCCTAATCGAAGTCCTCGGGGAATCCGCGCTGCTTAACGACGGGGGCCTGCTGTTGGTGCAGCACCAAATCGACTTGGACGTGCCCGAGCACAGCGGCCACCTCGCGCTCGCCCAGCAGCGGACCTACGGCAACACCGCTCTCAGCATCTATCGCCTCACCTGATCCCATGAAAATCACCCGCGTCGAAGCCATACCCGTGCGCGTGCCAAGACCACAGCCTTTTCAAAGCAGCCTCGGCACGCACCAAGCCTCTGAAAACGCCGTCGTCTTAATTCACACCGACGCCGGCCTCACCGGCCTCGGCGAAGCCTCCAGCATCTGGGACCGCCGCGGCCGCGGGGAAAGCGAGGCCATCAACGGGCTGCTCGCCGATGTGCTTTGCGGCTTGGACCCGCGCCGCATCCGCGAGATTGCCGACCGCATGAATCGAGCTTTGCACCGCTCCTTCCCGGCCAAGGCCGGCATTGAAATGGCCCTCTACGACTTGGTCGGCAAAGCCTGCGGCGTACCCGTTTACCAATTGCTGGGCGGCCTAGTGCGCGACCGCGTGTTGCTCAGTCATTCGCTGTCTATGGGCGACCCCACAGCCATCGCCGCCCAAGCCCAGAGCCTAGTGGCCGAGGGGTACAAGACCCTCAAGGTCAAGATCGGGCGGGACATTCGCGCCGACATGGCCGTGCTCGCAGCCGTGCGCAGTGCGGTCGGCAGCGCGGTCGTCCTGCGCGTAGATGCCAACATGGGCTGGCCCTCGGCGAAGGAAGCCGTGCGTCACATCGAGGCGATCGCAGACTTTGACTTGGAGTTGGTTGAGCAGCCCTTAGCAGCCGACGACTTAGACGGGCTGCGCTTTGTCCGCGAGCGCGTCTCGCTGCCCATCATGGCCGACGAGAGCGTTTGGACGCCGGCCGACGCCCTCAACTGCATCCGCCACCAAGCCGTCGATGTCTTCAACGTGTACGTGTCGGAAGCTGGCGGTTTGGGGTCGGCCGCACGCATCTTCGCCATTGCCGAGGCCGCGCGCCTGCCCTGTATCATCGGCAGCATGCCCGAGCTGGGGATTGGCACGGCGGCCCAAGCCCACCTCGCCTTTGCCATGCCCAACTTGGGCTACGCCAGCGACGTGAACGGCTGCGTCTATCACCGCGGCGACGTCATCCGGGAAAAGCTGCCCATCGCCGATGGGTACATCCTCCCGCCCGCCGGCCCGGGCCTCGGCGTCACCCTCGACGAGGACGCGCTCGCAGAGTACCGCTGCGACCGCTGATGCGCTTTCGGCCCTGTATCGACCTGCACGAGGGACGAGTCAAGCAGATCGTCGGTGCCAGCTTGCGCGACGGCAGTGCCCCCCAAACCCACTTCATCGCCCCCCATCCTCCTGCGTACTTTGCAGCGCGCTATTGCCGCGACCAGATCTTAGGCGGCCACGTCATCATGCTCGGCCCGGGCAATGAGGACGCGGCCGCGCAGGCCTTGGCCGCCTTCCCCGGGGGCTTGCAGGTCGGCGGTGGCATCCGCCCGGACAATGCGGCGGCTTGGCTCAGCCGCGGTGCCGCGCAGGTAATCGTCACTTCCTACGTCTTTAGCGACGGCCAACTCCACCGCGCCCGGCTGGCGCAAATGGTGGCGGCGGTGGGGCGCGACCGGTTGGTCTTAGACCTTAGTTGCAGCAAACGCGATGGGCGCTATGTGGTGGTGACCGACCGCTGGCAAAAAGCCACGGACTTTGCTATCAGCGCGGACCACTTGGCACTCCTCGCCGAATTTTGCAGCGAATTCCTCATTCACGCCACTGGGGTCGAAGGCCAGCAGCGGGGAGTTGATGCCGAACTCGTCGCGCTCTTGGGCGAGATCGCGCCGATTCCGACGACGTATGCTGGTGGGGTGTGCAGTGCCGCGGACATCGAGATTCTCAGCCGGCTCGGCCAAGGGAAATTGGATTTTACGGTCGGAGCAGCGCTGGATATTTTCGGGGGTGTGGGGCTATGCTACGAGGATATGGTAGGAATACAGTAGGGGCGTCGCTCGTTGGATACTACCGGAAAGGAGCGTGAGTACATGGCGCGGCAAAAATGGCGGCGAGAATGGATGGCGCGGCGGCCCCAAGGTGCGCGGATTTCCAAGAAGCGGAATGAGGGTTTTTCGAGTCGGCGGCGTGGCCGAGTAGTAAGCGCACACAAAAAAGGGCCGCCTGTTGGACACTATCGAAGAGGATGCTGCAACGGCGAAACGAAAATCTGCGAAGACGGTTATGGCGGCTAGTGCCCAGACAGCTTGAACAGATTGACCGCCGTGAAGTTGATGATGGCCCAGATGGTGAAGAGCAGTGCCAGCTCGGTCTTCAGGGTCATGCGCTCGTCGGCGGGTGTGCGCATGGCCAAGTGCAGCACGGCATAGGCCATGGGGATGAGCAACAGATTGTTGACATTGGCCCCTTTGAGCACGAAGTCGAGGGTGCGCGGGTCGAACAATATGAAAAGCAGCCACCCAAACGGGAAGACGATTTGGAAAATGCGGATCCAGCGGCGGTAGCCCTCTTCTCCGGCGAGCGCACGCACCTTTAGTTGCCGCAGAAAGTCAGCGCCGATCCGCCCCGAAGAGGCCGCGAAGACCAGCAGGGTAGAAAAGAGCGTGCAAAAGCCCCCGAACATGAAGAGATAGTACGCCCAGCCGCCGATGCTCTCGGTGAAAATTAGCGAGACTTGCTCAACGACTTTCATACCTTCGGGCAAGACTTGTAGCTGGTTGAGAACGGACGCGCCCAGCAGGTAATACGCGCAGGTAACTACCAGCGCGATGCCCGTACACACGCCCGCATCCGCGATCAAGACTCGCATCCAGCCCCGGTACCGCGCCTGCCATGCGGGGCTATCGTCTTTGGGCCCGACGAAATCCGGGTAGCCTTTTTCTACGATCCAATAGGGATACATGAAAAGCTCGACTGCGGTCGCGCCGACCGATCCCATCACCGCGAGGGCCACAAACGCGCCTTCGGCTGGCATGGCAAAGCGGAAGCCCGAGGCTATTTGCGCGCTGTTGATTGCGTAGCTCGTGCCTTGCAGTGCGAGCACCGATCCAACGACGACCAAGCTGAAGGTCGCCACTAGCGCGGAGACCATTTTCTCCAAGTCGCCGTATAGCCCCCGCCAGAGCAAAACCGACATGGCGAGAAAAATTACTACTGCCCACACCTGTTCGGATGCAAAGGGAAAAACCGCGACCATCAGCCCGGCCACCGACCCCAAAATGCCAATGACGGCCACCGTCACCGAGAAGTAGCCTACCACGCAGAGCCAAGCGATCCACGAGGTGCCGCGCCAGCGTGCGCCCGGCACTTGGTCGAGGATTTGCACGGTACTGCTCTTGCGCAACAGGCACTGCCGACCCAATTCGAGTTGAATCGCAAATTTGACCAAACAGGCCAAGATCACGCCCCAGAGGAAGACAAAGCCGACCTCTGCGCCCATCCGCGTCGTCACCAACAACTCGCCTGAGCCGACCACCGACCCAGAGACAATGACGCCGGGGCCGATGTTGCGTAAGAGGCCGCCGAGATGGGTGGGGGCCTCGCGGATGCTGCTTTGCGCGCTGTCCATACATGCACTCCATTATGTCGTCTGGGGGCGCGGGCGTCTCGCCCGCAAAAGCGGCTTTAAGATAGGAACTCAGGCCGAAGATGCCAGCCGTGCATAGAGAATGGGTGGTCGGAGGGCCGAGTTTGGTTTTGCCATTGACAAAGCTTCGCGCTAGGGTTCAATTAGCGCTAGTTAGTAACGTATTTGCAAGGAGCAAATACGGATTCGCCCCTTTTAACCTTTGTAAGGAGTAGTTCGTCATGCCTCTTCCCCTCATTCTTATAGGTATAGGTGCTGCTGCGAGTGCTATAGGTGGCGGTGTCGCTATGCTAGATGCTAACGAGAGAATCAAAAACGCAAAAGAGCAATATGAGCGTCGTCGCAGGAAATACCTCTCTGCTGAGCGACGCTATAATGATACCTGGCGGAAGAAGGCAAACGCAAAGTTTGAAACACTGGGCCAGCGTCGGCTCAAAGCACTCACTACGCTGGGACGGGCCGTGGACTTCCTAAAGAAGGCGAAGATCCGCGACCGCGACTTGGAGCAGCGACTTAATATTACGCCCCAGAAGTTGGCTGAGTGGAAGAACGCATCTGCAAACGCGGCTGAAGTGCTCGGCGGCATGAACCGGAGTGTGAGTGCGGGCGCAGCAACCGCCGCAGGTGTTTACGGTACGGTAGGTATGCTCGGTACTGCCTCGACCGGCACAGCGATTGGTACCCTCAGCGGTGCAGCGGCCAAGAGTGCGACACTCGCTTGGTTGGGCGGTGGCTCGCTTGCTGCCGGCGGTGGCGGCGTGGCAGCCGGTACTATGGTACTTGGCGGACTCGTCGTTGGACCTGCCTTGTTAGTGGCGGGACTTTTCGCCCTTTCTAAGGCTGAAAAAGTCGAGACTGAGGTAGAGCAGAAGATCGCCGAGATGGACGTAGCTGAGGTGCAGATAGAGCAGCAAATAGCAACGGTCAAAATCGTACTGCGCCGAGTAGATGAGTTGCACGAGGCAACCGACAAGGTTGACAGGGCTCTGCAGAGCCTGCTCGATAGAGGTAACCCAGTAAACCTCGAGAACGCTTACGAAGTCGCTCAAACGGCAAAATCCCTAGGCGAACTTCTCGATGTCTCCCTCGCCGATAAAAACGGAAACATCACCCTCAACTAGTGAGGTTGCACAACTTATGTCACAAGCTCTCAGGAAAATCGGCTCAACTGTGGCGAAGGGCGGCGGCAAAATCGTCGGCAATGTCAATGTCAATCCCTTGGCTGCCTTGGCTGTCGTTACCGAGGTAATTGGATACCTCAATACGCGCCAAGAGGAACAGATAAAGAGAGAATATATCTGGGCCAAGCGCGACGCGATTGTCACCGAACTCAACAACGATAAGGAAGTCGTCCTTTCTTACTTTGAGCATCGGTTCGCAGAGCGCAAGGGAGCACTGGAACAGTTCTACAGTTTGCTCCATAGGGCGGTGGACACAGGTAACGACCAGCAACTTCGAACGGCTCTCGAAGGCATCCTCGGTATTATTCAAGAGAATCCGCTAAAGGATTTCGCCGAATTCAAAAAGAACATGGCGGATCCCAATTTTGTGCTTGAGTTGTAGCCAGCCAGCGAGACCGACCTCCTAGACGCAAAAGGCCCGCCGATCAGCAGATTGGCGGGCCTTTTATCATTTCCAACTTCAATACGTCTATCATCGGAGGTGGCGTGGCGAGCCTTCCCAACGTTGGTGGGGGCGAGCTCAAGACTTACAAATCTGATTCGTCGAGATCGGCATCTCTCATTATCGAGCGTTGGAGCCCAAAGTTCATCGTCTTGTTTCCGTGAACGGGAACAGAAATGTTATCATATCCTGATTTTGCAAAGATATAATGACTTCCTGAAACCCGTTTCACACTCCAACCTGCACGTCTGAGTACCTCGCACATCCTTTTGCCGGATATGGACTTCACGCATGAGCCCCTCTGCGGTCACGTCGGGAAGGCAACGAATCAATTTTATCGTCTTCTTCGAGAACGTCTAGGTAGAGTTCTGTGACCTCGTACACATTTTTCATCAACTCGTCAATCGTATCACCCTCCGTGCGACAGCTAGGCATCTCGAGAACTTGCGCCCAATAACTTCCATACTCTTCGTGAATCTGAATAGTGAACTCTCGATCTTTGATATAAATCGTTTTTTCCATGGCGAATTCCTAGCGTTTGATTGGATCCTATAAAAGGCAAAATAAACCCCTTGCGACACGGTGACAATTCTTTTGCTATTCGGGTCGCAAACGCATGCCCTTGCAAGCATACCCTCGATTGCGGTGCTGCCCCCTCAAAAACCAGCCACAATCTCCCGCAGCCCCTCGGCATATTGCCCAAGTACCGCATCGGCCCGGTCCCCGCTGCCGCGCTTGTAGATCACTTCCACCGAGCAATACCCAGCAAATCCAGCCTCAGCGAGCAAGCGCAGCGGCCCGGCGTGGTCGAATACGCCCGCACCCAGCACGTCGCTGACCTGCACCTTGCCATTGACGATCACCCCGTCGTGGGCGTGGATGTGGCGCGTGTGTGCGCCCAGCAGCCGGAAGCTCTCGGCTGGCTCTTCCAGCATCCGCTGCGTGTGCATAAAATCCCACAACACCTGCAAATTCTGGTGCCCGGCCCGCTCGACGACCGTACGCACCGGAGCCGAACAACTCCAGTCGTCGTGCGTCTCTAACAGCAGCGTCACGCCGCGTTCAGCCGCTGCGGGCAACACCTGCTCAAAGCCCTCCACCACGTAATCGACGACCGCAGTCCACTCGCGGCCCCGGTCGCGCTGGCCGCCGAAAACCCGCACCAAGCCACAGCCCAAATCAGCCGCTAGGTCGATGTACTTTTTCACGTCCTCCACGTGTCCGGCCCGCTCGGCCGCGTCGGGCGCAGCCATCCGCGCCCCGGTCGCAATACAGCAAATTTCCAGCCCCGCGTCCTCCATCCGCCGGCGAATCTCCCGCCGCTCTTTGGCCGCAAGCGCGACCTCAAAGCCGCAGGCATGATCCCATTCGACTCGCGGTTCAAACCCCTGATAGCCGTGCCGTTTCATGCCGGCGACGACCTCGTCCAAGGTCCAGTCCGGACACGCGCTACTCATAGCCGCCAATTTGATCATGGTCCCTCGTTTTCCTACTGCTTTTAGTGTGATTCACTGACGTTACGCACAAGGCCGATAAGCCCGTCGCGGTGGTGGCCCCAAACGAACGGAGCAGATAATCGCTATATAGCAATCCTACATCCTTCAAGACTGGATGTCACGCCTAAAGGCGCGGTGAAGCCCGCTTTCGCGGGAATGACTTCTTATAGGCAGAAGAGACGGTGCCGATGAACATGCCATGCTTTCAAGTCATTTAGGACTGCTATATAAGGCTAAGAATTGTTGGTCCATACCGGAAAGATAAACGAAAAGGATGAACTGCGTAACGTCGGTTACTAAGGTAACATTACCTGTGCAAATTAATTTACGCCCATTTCGTGGTTTCTCAAATTAGGGGATGCGAGAAAGTACTACGACTAGCTTTACCAGAGCGTGTACCCGCCATCGACGACCAAGTCGTGGCCGGTCGCGTAGGCTGCGGCGTCTGAAGCGAGGAAAACGACGGCACCCTGATAGTCGGCAGGGACGCCCAAGCGGCCCATCGGGGTGTTGGTGAGCCAAGCATTTCTCGTCTCGTCATCGGCGTGAGCGGTCATCGGGGTGAGCGTGTGGCCGGGGCTGATGGAATTGACGCGGACGCCGCGCACGGCCCATTCTGCGGCGCACGCTCTAGTTAGCTGGTAGGCACCCGCCTTGGCAGCATTGTAGTGGCCGTGCTGTTGGGGGCGATTGACGATATGGGACGAGATCGAGACGACGTTGATGATTGAGCCGGAACCTCGTTGCAGCATGGCGCGGCCCTCGGCCTGACAGCAGAGGAAAACGGCCTTGAGGTCGAGGTCGAGGACCCGGTCCCAGTCGGCTTCGCTGATGTCCTCGATAGGGCCGCGCAAGGCAATGCCAGCGCTATTGACGCCGATGTCTAGCCCACCCCAAGCGGCGAGGACGGTATGGACCATGTTTTCGACTTGGTCCTTGGCGGTGACATCCGCGGCGATAGCTAGAGTCTGGCGGCCCAAGTTTTCAATCTGGGCACAGGTAGCGGCGGCACCAGCGGAATTGATGTCGGCGATGGCCACGTCCGCACCAGCATCAGCGAGGGCGAGGGCGAGGGCCTGCCCGATGCCAGAGCCGCCGCCGGTGACCAGTGCCGTGCGGTTGAGGAGGGAGAAGCGGTCGAGGATGCTCACGTGACCAGCACCTCGCAGCCCGTAATCGGCAGGTGGGCCTGCTCCCATCCACCGTCGGGCGTGGCTCCCACGAGGAGTATTATCATCGCGCTCCTCTCAGCGCTGGACGAGCTCGATCAGGATACCGTCGGGGTCCAATGCACAGACGACGCCCGGAGTATCCGGGGCGGCCATAGGTTCGGACAGGAATTCCACTCCTTTGGCCTTCAGCGCGGCGCACTCCGCCTCTACGTCGGGGACGAAGAAGGTGAGCCAGCGCACCCCGGCGGCGAATTGGGAGGTCCGCTTAGGCGGCGGCGAGGCGATTTCCATCAGCTTGATCAGGGTCTCGCCCGCCTGCAGGCGCACCTGTCGGAAGGCTTGCGGTGCCAGCCCGATCCCCGTCGCTAGGTCTGCGGGGATGTCGATGTCGAGCGCCACCTCGAATCCCAGTTTGTCTCGGTAGAACTTCAACGATTCTTCAAAGTTGCTGCACACTATGCACAGGTCAACGACTGGATGTGAGAGCTTCATTTATTACCTCCTAGGTAAGGGGACTGGGAGCAATGTACGCAGAATCGAGATGGATGTGAACGCCACCGGAGCAATTGAGCGGTTGCGCCAACTGCCCCAAATTCGCCGAAAACTAATCCACATCCACATCGAGAATATAGCGCGCCGCTGGCGAGCTGCGCTTCCAAGTCTCGTAGCGCAGGTACTCGCGCTGGTCGAGTTGCTGGCCGTGCTCGCGGGCGGTGAAGTAGCAGTGCATGGCGCGGCGCGGCAGATCCTGGCTCTGGTTGTGGGTGCCGCCGTGCCACGTGTGGCTGTTGAACACGGCAACCGTGCCGGCTGGGGCGATGAGTAGCTCTTCGTCGGGGTGAGGTGCTTGCGCGTCTGTTAGGACTTTGCTCGGGTGCTGGCCTTTGTGCGAGCCGGGCACCAGCCGAGTGCAGCCGTTTTCTTCGCTGAAGTCGTCCAGCAGCCAGATCGAGTTGCAGACGTGAAACTGGCCGTCGTAGTCTGCTCCCCAGTCGGCGTGTAGCCCCTGTAACCCCTCGCCGGGCAGGGCGTCGCGGGCATTGAGCGAGGAGAGCTTGAAGGGGCGGCCGATGACGTGGTGAATAGCGGCCAGCACCTTGGGGTGAGTATAGACGCGGTCAAAGATCGGCCCCTTGTTGCAGAGGTCGGAGAGGCGGCGAGTGCCCTGCTCCTGATGGACTTCGATGCCGGCGTGGACTCCTTCTTTCTCGCACAGCTCCTCAAAGCGATCGCGCAGTGCCGCGAGCCACTCCTCGTCGATAATGCCCGGGAGTACGGTGTAGCCCTTCTGGTCGAGATCGTTTCTGTTCTGCGCGGTCAGCAGGTCTTCGCAGACGCCCAAGGCGTCTAGTGCGCGTGCGATATCCATTAGTACTCCTCTATTGGTTCGCTTCCGTTTCGACGAGTGCCTTGAGCGGCACGTCTTCGTCCCGGGGCAAGTAGTAACTCAAGGGATCTCCGACGACACCAATAAGCTGTTTTTGGATCGGATTGCAGCGGGCGACGAGTTCGTCGGGCATGGCGATATAGTCCATGGGTTTGACCCAGCGATAACCATAGCCAAAGAACGCGGTCTTGCGCGGGAAGCCTGCCCAGTTGTGGCCGATGGAGTGATAGGTGCGCTGCTCAAATAGGAAAGCCGAGCCAGCGCGGATATTCATCGCCTGTGCGCCATAAGGCAGACCGGTCGTGGGGTCCGTGGCCGGGCGTCCGAGCAGGCGGTTGGACCCAGGCACGATCCAAGTGGCCCCCGAGGCTGGGGCGGTCTGGTCGCTGAGGGCATAGGCAATTTTGAGCAAAATCCGCGGGTGCGGCTCGCTCATCTCACGGGGCGAGGTGCCCCCATCGCGGTGCCAGCCGAGCTTGTTTTTCTCGTCTTCAGGCGGCTCGTCGCCCGAAGGCAAGACGATCAAGTGCGAGGTCAGCATCTGGATATTCCAGCCGAGTAGCTGCCAAGCTAGGGGAACCGTGGTGGGCCAGTTGAGGAGTTGGAGGAAGGCGGGGTGCTCGACGATGCAGTTGCGCATGTTGAGCTTACCGCCCTTTTCGAGTTGGCCGGCGTCGGCGTCGCGCCCATAGAGTGCGTCGGTGGCCGCGTTGAGTTCGGCGAGCGCGTCGGGCGACAGGGCGTCTTCGACGAGGAGATAGCCCTGCTGTTCAAAGAAGGCTTGATCTTCGGGGGTGAGGACGGCTTGGGCGAGGGGCTGGGTCATGGTTTACTTCCTCACCGACGAAAATACGTCTTCCGGCAATTCAAAGGTAACTGTTGCCATGGAATTTTCTCCTGATTGATCAATCGCAAAAGCCAGCTTCTAAGAATGCGACGGCAGAGATACAAAGCTAAAAGGCATTTTTCGTTCGGCAATAGTTCAGATAGCCCGACCAAAGCCGAATAGTGAGCCGGGATGGCGGAGCCTCTTTCACTGTGAGTTATATAGGCTATTTTACAAAAAGGATATATATGGATTACCTCGCCGTAAACGACCTCAAAAAGACTAGTAAACTCTGGGAAAAGCTAGCCAGCCAGCGAGAATTGGTCATTACTAGGGACGGCAAGCCCTCGGCCTTGATGATCAGCGTCTCCCCAGAGACCGGAGAAGAGTCGTTGCGCGAGATTCGTCGGGCGCTCTTTTCGGCTGCCGTAAGCCGGGTGCGGAAGCGAGTCGAGACGGAGGGGATACCCGACGATGCGGCGATTGCAGCAGAGATTGACCAGAGCAGGAAAGAACGCGGCCTTCGTCGCGTGTGCTGGCATCGCACGAGCGAGCCCAAGGGCTAGCCGTGTTCTCACGTCGGGCACGCTTGAGATTGTCTGCTTGGACGGGTATAATATCCAATGCACAAAGGTGAAGATGAAAGAGAAACCTTCAGAATCTCGATTTGCTCTGTGTATCGAGAACAGCGAATACGAGGATTTGGAGAAGCGAAAAATCTACCAGATCTTGCCTGACGCAGAAGCGGCCCAAGAGGGGTAACCTGAGTCTAAAAACGAAAAAAGATAGAAAACTGAGTGAGGTCCAATATGGAAATCTCTTTAGACCTGCCTGACACGGCTGCGCTTGTTCATCTCGACCAAACGTATCTCAAGGAAGCATTAGTAGCAACACTCTATCACGTGGAAAAACTCTCCGCGAAAGAAGCGTGCCTCACACTCGGGATCTCTCGTCGTGCGTTCGAGGAACTGCTGCCACGGTTCGGGTTTTCCATCTTGGCGGATACGCCGGAGACTATTGATGTAGAACTGTGTGCATGAGGCAGCCGTGCAGCGGATTGTGAGCAATACCGGGCCGTTGATCTCGTTGGAGAAGCTCAATCAAGGGTACGACTTCATCCGCTGTCTATACGAGAAGCTGATTATCCCCCCTGCTGTGCTTGACGAAGTAGCAGAAGGGCAATTTGTGGACCCACAGGAGTACCTACATTACTACAATATCACTGACTTCATTGAGGTTCGTCCCGCATCACGAACTCCCGTTATTTCAGGAGCAGAAAGGTTGCACGATGGAGAGACACAAGCGATACAACTTGCGCTTGAATTACAGTTGCCTCTCCTCATTGAGGAAACGGTCGGACGCCGTGTTGCACAGAGTATGGGGATACGTGTCTCAGGCATTGCAGGGCAGGTTATTAGGCGTTTCGGCAGAATGGCATTTCAGCAACAGACGCGCACGATAAACTCAATGAGTTATTTCGAGCAGGACATATCAACCAGAAAATCTATGACTCGCTTCTCGACGCAATATCCACGGCCTAACTGTGGCGTACAGGGCGTGGTGCAAAGAGAAGCGCGGTACGGCATATTGAAGAAGCAGCGGCAGTACACTGATAAGTACTGCACCCGGGATGCGCCGATCCACCTGATCGCGGTGGAGTTCAGCCGGAATAGCCGTAACGAGGAGCCGTAGGATGTCCATGCCCGCACTCGACGACATCCGCGTCCTCGACTTTACCCAAGTAATTTTCGGCCCGGCCGCCACCCAAGTTTTGGCCGACCACGGGGCCGAAGTCATCAAAATCGAGCGACCCGGCGGCGATCTATCCCGCGCCTTCGGACCGTGGATAAAGGAGCAAAGCCTACCTTTTGCCAGCTTCAACCGCTCCAAGAAAAGCCTAATCGTCGATCTCAAGAAGTCCGCTGGGCGTCAGATCGTCCATCGCCTGCTAGAAAACACGGACGTGCTGGTACACAATTTCCGCTCCGGTGCCGTCATGGCCAAGCTGGGGCTAGAGTACGCTGCGCTACGGGAGGAATACCCCCGGCTCATCTACGCGGTTGGCTCGGGCTATGGCTCGCAAGGCCCGTACAGCGAGCGCAACAAGGGCGGCCACGAGTCCATGGCCCAAGCACTGAGTGGCGTGGCGGCTCGCTTCGTCGGCCCCCATGGCACACCCCAGCGCCTGCCCTATACGGTCGCCGACTTCAACGGCGGCATGTTGCTGGCGCAGGGCATTCTCCTCGCGCTTTTGGCCCGCGAGCGCACCGGCACTGGGCAATATGTGGAGACCTCGCTCCTCGACGGCATGATCAGTATGCAGGCTTGGGCGACGACCAAAATTCTCAACTTGGGCGACGACGGGGAAGACGACGGCTCGGGGGGAGCGACTCATCCGCGCGGCAACCCACTCGACGGAGCGGTGTTTGAGACGGCCGATGGCTTCTTGATGGTCACCGCGCTTTTCCGCCCCTTTGACCAACTATTGCGCGATTTGCAGGAGGCCCTAGCGATTGAAGGGCTCGTCGGGGACCCGCGCTTTGCCACGCTCGCCGCAGCCGTGGATCACCGCGAGGCCCTGCGGGAACGGCTGGTGCCGATCTTTGCAAAAAAAACGAGCGCTGAGTGGATTCCGCTGCTGGAGGCCAAGGACATCCTCGTGGCACCGGTGCGCTCGACAGCCGAGGCCCTAGCAGATCCTCAGCTCGCGGTCAACGAGATGCTCGTCGAAGTCCAACATCCGCAAGTGGGTGCTATGCGCCACGTTGGCACGCCCCTGCGGCTAGCGGGGACGCCAGCTCCAGCACCGGCACCTGCCCCTCTAGCCGGGGAACACACCGAGGCTGTGCTGCGCGAGGCCGGGTACTCAGAAGCTGAGATCGCCGCGTTGCGCGCACAGGACGTCGTTTTCTGATTGTACAGGAGCCCCCATGACTAACATTGTGCGTTATGGAGTATTGGGCACCGCCCAGATTGCCCTCAACCGCCACCTGCCGGCCGCGCAGGCTGTAGGCAATGCCGAGATCGCCGCCATATCGAGCAGGGATCAAGCCAAGGCCCAAGCAAGCGCGGCCCAATGCGGCATTGCCAAGGCGTACGGCTCGTACCAAGCCGTGTTGGACGATCCTGAAATCGACGCGATCATCAACCCCTTGCCCAATAGCATGCACTGCGAGTGGACGGTTGAGGCGGCGCAGGCCGGCAAGCACATCCTCTGCGAAAAACCGCTCGCCGTTACTGTAGCACAAGCGCGGCAGATGATCGACGCGGCCCAAGCCAACGGGGTGCTCTTAGTCGAGGCTTTCACCCACCGCCTCAACCCGCAATTGCAGTGCGCGCGTCGGCTGGTGCAGCAAGGGGAGATCGGCGAGGTGAGGTTGGCGCGGGCCGAGCTGACCTTCGGCATCCGCAATTGGGCCACCGACGTCCGGGCCAAGAGCGAATTGGGCGGGGGCGCGCTCTTGGACGCCGGGTGCTACTGCGTCAGCGCAGTGCGCTTTGTCCTCAACGCCGAGCCGGTGGCCGCGCAGGCGTTTCAGCACGTGCGCAACGGCGTGGATGCGACCTTGGCCGGGCTGTTGCGCTTTCCCGGCGATCACGTCGCCTATATCGCGGCCGGCATGGAGGAGCCGTTCCGCTGCGTGTTGGAGGTCGTCGGCAGCCACGGCGCGGTCCGCGTGCCCAACATGTTCGACGAGCAGGCCGCGGTCCACATCGCCATCGGCAACGACGAGCGCGTGGAAACCTTTGCCGGGCCGGACCGCTTTCAAGTGCAGCTAGAGCGCTTTTCTAGCTGCATTCTCCAAGGCAAGGCTCCCGAATTCCCCCCCGCAGACGGCCTCAAGAACGTGGCCGTGTTACAAGCGTTGAAGCAAGCCGCCGAATCGGGAAGCCTAGTCGAAGTTCCGTCTTGAGCAATGGCCCACTACGAATTCATCCGCTACGAACAACGCGACCACGTCGCCACGGTCACCCTCAACCGCCCCGAGGTTCTCAACGCCATACACCCTCCCATGGCCGAGGAACTAGCCGACGCTTGGGAGCGAATCCGCGACGATGCCAGCGTCTGGGTTGGGGTTTTGACCGGCAGCGGCGCACGGGCGTTTTGCGCTGGCGCCGATTTGAAGTGGCGGGCTGAAGCAGGCGAGGCTGCGCGCAGCCACAACCGCGCCGAGGCCAGCGGCGCGGCGCGGGGTTTCCAACGGGGCCGCGATTGCTATAAGCCGCTGTTGGCCGTGGTCAATGGCTATGCGGTGGGCGGCGGGCTGGAGTTGGTTTTGGGGTGCGATTTGGTGGTGGCGGCCGAACACGCACAATTGGGGTTGCCCGAGGCGCGGCGCGGGTTGCTGGCCGACGCCGGCGGCATTCACAAGCTGGTCCGGCTGCTGCCGTGGAGCGCGGCCATGCAGCTCATCCTGACTGGAGAACTCATATCGGCAGAGGAAGCGCGGCGGATTGGGTTGGTCAACCAAGTGGTGCCAGCCGAAGGCCTGCAAACGGCCGCAGAGCAGTGGGTGGAGGCGATTTTGGCGTGTGCGCCCTTGGCCTTGCAGGCGGGGAAAGAGGCGGCCGTGCGGGGATTGGACCTGCCTTTGTGGGAGGCGGTCAACACGCGCTTTGCGCTGGCCGAGCGCGTGTATGAGTCGGCCGATTTTGTCGAAGGACCGAAGGCATTCACCGAGAAGCGGAAGCCGGTGTGGAAGGGAAAGTAGGGACGGCACCGCGCACACTTCAACGACTGGAAAGCACTGCTATGGAAAAGTTTGCCCCCTTGAACATGTCCCCAGAAGAGCTAATCGAATACACCCCAGAGTGGGAGGGCGAGCGCTTTGCCGATGGCCGCCCCAAGGTGCCCGACGACATCCTCGCGCGCATGTGCAACGTCAGCATTACCCAAGCCTGGGGCGTCTTGCGCGGCCCCGGCTACAACTGGCAGTACGAAGACGGCTGGATTTGCACGCATCCCGGCCAAGTGCTGGTGGGCCGCGCCCTGACGGCCGCGTACCTGCCGCGGCGGCCGGTCATGCGTCGGGTCATGGAAGAGAAAGGGAAACGGGCCGGCTGCATTGGCGATCAGATCTCGTGGCCCATTGATATGCTGGTGCCCGGGGACGTGTACGTGGCCGACGTATTCGGCAAAATCGACCAAGGGGCCGTCATTGGCGACAACCTCGCCACCGCCATCTATGCCAATTCGGGCAACGGGGTGGTACACGACGCGGCCGTCCGCGATATCGACGGCATCCAAGCCCTGCCCGATTTCACCAGTTTCGTGCGCGGCTTTCACCCCACCTTTGCCTCGCCCACCATCATGCTGGCCGGGATCAACTGCCCGGTGCGCATTGGCGGTGCCACGGTCATGCCCGGCGACGTAGTCCTCGGCCGCGACGATGGCGTGGTCTTCATACCGCCTCATCTAGCCGAACAGGTGGTCAAGACCTCCGAACTGATCGCGCTCCGCGACCGCTTTGGCAAACAGCGCTTAGCCGAGGGCAAATACACGCCCGGCCAGATCGACACCCGTTGGTCCGACCCCATTGAGGAGGACTTCTCGCGCTGGCTAGAGAGCCACATCGACGAGCTGCCCGTGTCGCGTGCCGCCATCCAAGAGTTGCTCAAGGAGCGGACTTGGTGAGCTCGGGAGGCGGCTCAACCCGTTTCCCCGCCTCGAGAAAAGGCTCGGCATTCCCCCAGAGTTTGCTGCCGTCGGCCGAGGTCAGGGGCTCGCAGGAGTACTGGGCCAAGTACACGCGGCGCATCTGGTCGGTGGTGTTGGTGCCGCTGGAGTGGAAGTTGTAGCTGGTGAAGACGGCAATGCTGCCGGCCGGGGCGACGACCGAGACGCCGGGGTCGCTGCCGAAATAGCCGATCAAATCGTTGCTCCCCTCCTCGCGGACGTGCTTGACCCAAGTGCGAATGCCCGAGCGCGAAAAGGGCAGCAAGTAAACGGTGCCATTGGCCTCGGACATGTCGTCGAGGGCACACCAACAGGTTAGATACGGCTTGTGATCCGGGTAGCCGACGTAGCCCGAGTCTTGGTGCCAAGAGAACTTCATGCCGGCCTCGGCACCCTTGACCACGTATTGCTCCCAGAACAGGTAGGCGTCGTCGCCTAGGGTGGCTTGGCAGATTTCGGCCATTAGGGGGCTGAAGAGAAACTCGCGCAGGCGCGGCTGCTCGCGGAAGCAGTTGGAGACAAAGTAGCGGCTGTTGCGGTGGTTGAGGCCCAAGGTATCCGTGCCTTCGGCGTCCATGCGGGCGTTGGCTTTGTCGATGAAGGCTTGGCACTCACCGCGCAGGAGGTCGAGGTGATGGGCGGAGATGGCGTTTTCGAGGATGAAATAGCCCTCTTCTTTGAATTGCTGCTTTTGGGCGTCGGTGATCTGGTGCATGAATCGCTCCTGTCGATTGCAATTTAATGTAGGCTGATGCGATATACTGATAGACAGAACCCACGAGACGTGCAAGCCTTGCACACGCGCACAAGGAAACAACATGCTCGCAGAACAGCACAACGGCCCAAGCAAACGCTGGTGCATCTGAAATGGAAACCCCTGCAATAGTTGAAGTGCTGGAACTGACTTCTTGGTGGGAGGTGCCGGCGGTCGTCTTGGCCATTCTCTATTTGGTCTTGGCGGCGCGGGAAAACATCTGGTGTTGGGGAGCGGCTTTCGCCAGTACCGCGATTTACATGTACGTCTTCTTCGACGTCAATCTGTTCCAAGAGTCGGCCCTACAGATTTACTACTTGGGCATGGCGGTCTATGGCTGGTACCAATGGCGGCGGCCCTCCGACCAATCCTCAACACTGCCCATTTCTACTTGGTCGCTCAAAACGCACGGCGCGGTCATTGCTGCAACGGGTGTCGTCGTGGCGACCTCCGGTTATCTCTTGCACAAAAACACAACGGCGGCATTGCCTTATGTCGATGCCTTCACCACTTGGTACGCGGTGGTGACGACCTATATGGTGACCAAGAAAATTTTGGAAAACTGGGGGTATTGGTTCGTCATCGACAGCGTCTCGGTTTACCTCTACCTCAACCGAGAGTTGTACCTGACCGCTTTGTTGTTTGTCGCGTATCTGGTTATCATCGTCTTTGGCTACCTAAAATGGAAAAAGGAGTACGACCAGCAAATGTCCAAACCGACCCGCGAAGAAGAATTGAGTGCGTGAGCATGAGACGAGCAGAGACATGCGGGCCTGTGGCCATCCAAGGGTACGCCGGGTCGTTCAGCGAAGCGGCGGCGCGAGCCTATTTTTCCCCAGAGACACAACTGGTCTCACAGGCCGATTTTAAGGCACTCTTCGCCGCGGTGGAAGACGGGTCTTGCGCTTGCGGAGTCGTGCCCATCGAAAACTCGCTGATGGGCAGCATTCACGAAAACTACGACTTGCTGCTGCAAAGCGATGTCCACATCGTCGGCGAACTCAAGCTGCGCATCGTTCACAACCTCATCGTCAATCCGGGCGTACAGCTAGCGGACATCCGCTACATCGCGTCGCAGCCGCCGGCCTTGGCCCAATGTATTCGCTTCATCGACTCGCTGGCCGGTGCTCAGACCATAGCGGCGGATGATACGGCCGGCGCGGTCAAAGAGCTGGCCGCTAGCGGCGCACGCGACCGGGGGGCTATCGCCGGAGCGCGCGCGGCCGCCGCGTACGGGCTGGAGATCCTCGTCTCCGGCATTGAGGACGCCCCGCACAATTTTACCCGCTTCTTGGTGGTGAGCCGCCGCGCCGCGCCAGCGCCGGCCGAGCCAGCCAAGACCACGCTCGTCTTTGGGCTAAAGGACGTGCCGGGCGCGCTGTGCCGGAGCCTCGCGGCCTTTGCCGAGCGCGGCATCAATCTGCTCAAAATCGAGTCGCGGCCCATGAGCGAGCGGCCTTGGGAATACGTTTTCTATCTCGATTTGGAGGGCCACTTGGAGCAGGCGGTTTGCGCCCAAGCCGTGGAGCACCTTCAGGCGACCGCCGAATTCGTCCGCATCTTAGGCTCGTACCGGCAGGGCGATACGGTTGATGACCTGAGATAAGCCCGCTCAAGCGCCCGCAGCGCGGGTGCGAACTTGGTCGAGGCCGACGGCCAACAGGAGCACTGCGCCGCGCGTTACATCCTGCCAGAAGCTAGACACATCCATCAGCGTCAGCCCGTTGTTGAGGGTGCCGAGCAAGAGCACCGCCAACAAGGTGCCCCATACCGTGCCGCGCCCCCCGAAGAGACTCGTGCCGCCCAAGATGACGGCGGCGATAACCGTCAACAAATGCTGCCCGGCCGCGTCGGGTGCCGCTGCGTAGAGCATCGCCGCCAAAATTAGGCCGCTGACCGCTCCGCTGAGGCCGGAGAGAACGTAGAGGATCATCAGAGTGCGGGCGACGGGGACGCCGACGAGCCGGCTGGCTTCGGCGTTGCTGCCGGCCGCATAGACGAAGCGACCAAAGCGGGTCCGCGCTAGGCCCCAGCCGAGCGCGATATAAACCAGCAGCATCAGCACCAGCGGCACCGGCAGCCGCAAAAGCTGGCCGCTGCCGATCCAGTTGAAACCGGGTTCCATCAGCGGTTTGGTCAGCCCGCCGGTCAGAACTAGGGCCAGCCCGCCAATGACGCTCATCGTGCCCATGGTGGCGATGAGCGGATTGAGTCCTAGGCGCACGGCTAACAGACCATTGAGCAGCCCGATGCCCCCACCCAGCATTAGCGCGACGAGACAGGCCGCGACAATGCCGACGCCCGCGGCGTGGAGCAGCGCGACGACGACCCCAGAAAGCCCGGCGACGGCCGCTACCGACAAATCGAGGCCCCCGGCGATGATCAGCGGCGTTTGCAACGCGCACATCAAGCCGATAAAGGCCATATTGGCGCCGATGCTCATCATATTGTCGAAGGACAAAAACCAAGGCGAGAGTACGCTGAAGAGCCCGGCGACCAAGAGGTAGAATGCCAATAACAAGGCGACGCCGGCACCGGGGCGATTTAATAAGGCGGCGATACTCATTGAGGGGCCTTCGCGGTCGGGGTGTGGAGCAAGTCGGCCGGGGCCGCGCCGCCGGAAAAGCGGCTGGACACCCGACCGCGGTCGAGTACGATGGAACGGTCGCAGACGCCGGCGACTTCTTCGGCGTCCGAGGAAATCAAGAGTACGGCGAGCCCCTGTTGGGTCCACTGGCGCAGCGCGAGGTAGAGTTCGTGGCGAGCACCCACATCCACGCCTCGGGTCGGTTCTTCGAGGATGAGTACCTTGAGGCCCTCGACCAACCAGCGGGCCAAGCAGGCCTTCTGCTGGTTGCCGCCCGAGAGCAAGCGCAGCGGTTGGTCGAGGTGAGCGGCGCGAATCCCGAGGCGGTCAATCCAGCTTTGCGCATGGCTTGCCTCGCGCGGCTTGGACAGACAGAACAAGCGCACGAAGCGGTCGATAAAGGGCAGGGTGATATTGGCAGTGACGCCGAGGTCGGGGACGATGCCTTCGCGCTGGCGTTCGGCCGCGACAAAACCGATGCCGGCGTCGCGGCCCCGGCGCGGATTGGTCGGGACATAGGGCGCACCCCCGAGAGCAATGCGTGCGCCGGGCAGCGGACCCAGCGCACCGTAGATGGCCCGACCGAGTTGGTCAATCCCCGAGCCGAGCAGGCCGAAGACGCCGAGAATTTCGCCGCGATGAACCGAAAAGGACACGCTGTCGAGCGCGCCGGGCAGGCTCAGGTTTTCGACCTCCAACGCGACCTCGCCAGTGCTTTCGTTTCGCGGCGGGTAGAGTTCGTCAACGGTGGTGCCGAGCATGGCGTCGAGAACTGCGCCGCCAATGCTGGGGGCGGTGGCGAAGTCGCCGGCGTTTAGCCCGTCGCGGAGTACGGTGATGCGGTCGGCGATCTCAAAGACCTCGTCGAGGTAGTGGGAGATGTAGATAATGCCGATCTGCTGCACCTTGAGCCGAGCGATGACGGCGAAGAGCGCTTGCACCTCGCGGTCGGCGAGGGCCGCGGTCGGCTCGTCCATGACGATGATCCGCGCTTGACCGGCGAGAGCACGGGCGATTTCTACTAGGCGCTTGTGCGGTGCGGAAAGCTGGTGTACTGGCGCGTCGGGATCGAGGTCGCAGCCGAGCCGGTCGAGCAGTGCCCGCGCCTTTGCGCGCAAGGCCGGGCGATCTACCTGCTTGCCAAGCCACGAGCGTTTGAGCGGCAGGTCGGCGATGAGGATGTTTTCGGCGACCGTGAGGTCGGGCAGGACCGATACTTCCTGCGGCAAAAAGCGGACGCCGTGGGCGATGGCCTCTTCGGGCCGGTCGTAGCGCACTGCTTGGCCATCGCAGTGGATGGTGCCGGCGTCGCGGCGGTACACGCCGCAGAGGATTTTCACTAAAGTGGATTTGCCCGCCCCGTTGGCACCCAGCAGCGCTAAGACCTCCCCGGCGTCCAAGCGGAGATCGACCTCGCGCAAGACTTGGGTGCTGCCGAAGGATTTGCAGATGCCCGCCATCTGCAACAAGGGTGCGGTATGGTCCATGCTAGTGGTCGGGGATCAACTGCTCGTAGCCGGCGAGTTCGGGTTTGTCCTTCAGGGTGGCCAAGTGTGCGCCGAAGGCTTCCTGTGGGAAGACGTAGTCGAAGCTCGGGTCGCCCTCGCATTCGTAGTCGGGGTAGAATTGACAGATGTTGGCCGGATTGACCATTACGTGGTTGACCGAGACCGCCGGTGGCACGTCGCGGCCAGCTAGGCGCATCAGGCTCAGCGGGATGAGATAGTTGCCGTAGCGCTCGGGGAAATAGGCGACCGAGGCGATGAAGTGCTCCTCGGCGACCATCGTCTCCAACTCATCGGCCCCCTTGCCCACGACCAGCGCGTCTTTGCCGCGCCCCTGCTGCTGCACGGCCCGCAACATGCCGGAGACCGACTGGTCGTTGATGGCGGTGATCAGAATTGGTGCGCCCTGAGGAATGCGGCCGAGCGCGTTGCTCATCTGCTGGAAGGAGTATTGCAGCGTGTTTTTGGTGTCGATGCGGATGATGCGCTCGGGCGGGAAGCCGGGCAGCGAGGCGAGGAAACCGGCGATCTGTCCCTCGGTGCGCATGGCCGGGATCGCGCCCGACTGGGGCAGTTCGCCAACGACGAAATACCCCTCTTGAAGCGCCCGGTCGCCAAAGCGCGCTTTGGCCGCCTGCGCCAGATAGGAGCCGCCCATAAAGCCCGAGCGGGGGTTGTTGGCACCGAAGTAGGTGGCCCCCGGCATGGGGATGTCGATGGCGACCACGCCGATCTGCTGGCGGCTGAAGTGCTGCATGATCGCCGGGCCGAAATTGACGTCGGTTTGGAACTCAATGCAGAAGTCAACTTGGCGTCGGGCAAAGCTCTCGGCGTTAGCTAGGGCGGTCGGCCCGTCGAGCCGGTTGTCGGCGATCAGCAACTCAATGCCAGCGGCCTCGGCGTTGCGCTCGATCTTCAAACGAATCGCCGTTGTACGTGTTTTGCTGCCACCGCAGTTGCCAATTCTCGTGGGTAAACCATGCGGATGAATCGTCCCACCGATTGACGTACACATCGACGTTGCTCCACTGCCATTCCCATCCCTCTTCGCTGGTCCGCTGCTCGGCGATGAGCTCTTGGCCCAAGTAAATTTTCTTGATGCCGAGGAAATGGGGACGAAAGCTATAGCTGCCATCGACGCCGAACTCTCGCTCGCCAACGTTAGCGTCGCGTGGGATGAAACCGATCTGATCGACGTTGAACCCAGCATCGATCCAAGATCCCCAAACCTCAAAGGGCAAACGGTCGGAATTCCGCGTCAGGCGACCGGTGTGCATTCGGTTTTGCTCGCCGACGTCCGTGCCAAAGCTCATCGCTGAACTGAGGAAGAGCTTGGCGTTTTCGTCCAAACTCAAGACGAGATCGCTGCCGACCGCTTGCTGCCCTAGACTGCCATCCTTGCCGACCGCTAATGCGCCGATAGAGGAATTGACCCCGAGGTCGCGCTTGAGGCGCAAGACGCCAAAATGCGGCTTATCGCCGTCGGCTTGGCGGTTGCGCGCCGCGATCAGGCCAATGCTGTTCTTGCCGATCTTGCCCGTTACTTTACTGCCGACATCTGGGTCGCTGATCCGGCGACTGTAAAAGAGATCCATCGGCGTAAAGAGCTTTTGGCCTTCGATGAAGAAGGGTCGTTTTTCTTTGAGGAAGAGCTCAAACCGCGTCAGGTTGATCTGGTTCTCGTCGGCTTCTATGTGGGCGAAATCCGGGTTGATGGTGGCGTCGAGGGTGAGGTTGGAGGCGATGCCGTATTTCAGGTCGAGTCCCAAGTCACCGGCCCAACCTTCGGTGGGCTGGTCTCGCCGCTTCTCGTAGCGCCCAGTCGCGTAGGGCAGCGTCTCCAAGTGCAATCCCTGTTTTATGCGGCCGATTCCGTGTAGGTGGCCAGCTTTGGATACCTTCAAGAGGTATCGGACATCTCTTGAGATAAACGACCAGTTGCTGTTCTCTGTATAGGTCCGTGCGATGCGTTGGACGTTTAGGCCCCACGTGTGCTGCTCGGATTCGGGGAACCGCAAGGTCTTGAAAGGGATGGCAAGCTCGGCGCTCCAGCCCCTGTCGTGGAGGTGGGTCTCGGCCTGCCAGACGCCGTCCCAGTTCGAGTCAATACCGCCCCAGCCGCCAGCCCCGTCGTCTTGCACGCGAAAATCGTTCTGTATGCCATAAGCGTTTATGTAGAAGCCGTACGCGTTTTGGTGATCGTGATAGGTGTCCAGCACGAGGCCGACCAGATCCAGCGGCGCGAACCGGCCATCCCGTTGCACCATGCGCCCTTCTATATTGCTGGGTTCCTCGTCTATCATATCGAGGCCGATGTACAGGTAATCGGCGTCGTATAGGATGCGGATGAAGGTTTGATTGGTGGCGGCGACGCCCTCATGGGGTTCGATCAAAATGAATCCAGTCGAAGGGATGGCGGTCGCCCAGCATTCGTCGTCTAGGGCACCATCTATTTTCGGTTGGACGTGCGTCCTGAAGGCGTGCATCTCCTTGTCGCTCTCATGGGCCTGAGCAGACGGCGTGACGACGAGCGCGGCCCCCCAGAGGATCCATGCGAGGATGCGTTTGGTCGCATATACTGTGCTCATTGTCATTGTAAAGACCCTTCCTGTGCCTAGCTGGTAAACTGCAAGCTCCCATACACCGACCTGTCGTAGAGGTTCCTACCACCGCCCCAGACCATACGATAGTGGACTTTATACCTTCTCCGGGAAGGTCGCAGTCGTCTATCTCAATGTCAAAAAGTATTTCCCGGCCCGCATCCGGTTCTATGCTCAGTTCCGCAAAGGGCAGTTTAGCGTATAGCCCTAAGTACACGACAGCAAAATGGGTTCAGGCTACTTTTGCTAGAGTCGAGTACGATATGGGCGGTTCGATGTGGAGTGGAGGTGTGGACCTGCTCTTCTAATTGATCTTATTACACGATACCTAAGTACACGACAGTAAAATGTGTTGATATTGTCGGTTGCGTTTAGGTTGCTCCCGTGTTTGGTGTATGATTTGTGTGAGTGGGTCCAACCCTTTTCGAAAGAGGCTTATGGCTGGTCGTCCATGTTTTTTTATGGGGATGGGTTTTCTCTGATGCAACCGCCGTCCTACCAACAGCGCCCATAGCAGCGTCCATGCCAGCAGTCCCAGCAGTAGGTGCAAGCGTTGGGGGTGGGTCAAATGGGTGTCTTCGAGGTTAAATCCTCTCGATTTCAAACAGGCAAACGTCGTTTCAATAGCCCAGCGTTGTCCATAGACGGCCAGCCCCTGCTTGAGGTCAGTTCGGTTGGTGATGAGTAGGATGCGCTCGCCACGGACGGGGCGGTGACACACCAAATTCAGGGTCAAGCCGTCATAGAGGGTCGTCTGTGGGTAGAATCGGGTCGTACCTCTCGGCATCCGTTCATTAAAAGTAGCCCCATACCGTCGCCGACCGTCGTCGAGCGTAAGCGACGTATTGCCGCGCAGACGGATGACAAAATCGACCTGTTGCTCCAGTAAAAAGGCGAACCACGCTCGACCGATAAACTCGCGGTCGGCGACTAAACAGCATACGCGGGGATCGAGGTAGGCCAACTCCTTCGTCAGGAGGTGCTTGCGCTCTGAGGTGTTGGCGTTGCCCGGCTTTTGCAACGATTGATATACCAACGGTATCGAAACCCCTTGATAGACTAAGCCGACACACAACACATTCCGATCGGTGCGACCCAACCGCCCATGGGTGCGATCCATGACCAAGAGCTGTTGTTGGTCGGGGCGAACTAACTTGGATACAATCAACTGAGTAAACACCGACGGCGAAACAGCACTACTGAAAAAACGCTGGAGACGGCGATAGTGCCTATCGATTGGGGCTAGGCCCGATAGGCTACACGCGAGTTTTCTCATGTTGACCAAACGCACTTGAATCAGCGCACACACCAAACGACTGATCAAGTCGATACGGTGGCGCGTGAGGGATACCGACCCTTGCGTGAGGGCTTTCTTTAGCGTATGAATAAGCACAGTACAGCTCCTGTATGTAGGATTTAGATGCAATCTGGTGATTACAAATAAACCTAAATCGGGGCTGTACCACAACTTAGCTTACTGTCGTGTACTTAGCAGCCAAGATACAGTTCGCTACATCCATGAGCCAGCCCGTGCCCCAGATCGTCGTCGAAAACCTAGTCAAAACCTATCGCATAGCCCAGCGCCGCCCCGGCCTTTGGGGTGCCTTCCGGGGCGTTGTGCAGCGCTCGCACCGCACAATTCGGGCGTTGGACGGCATCTCTTTCGCACTCGAAGCCGGCGAACTAGTCGGCTATATCGGGCCAAACGGGGCGGGCAAATCCACTACGGTCAAAATCCTCTCCGGCATCGTCGTGCCCGATTCGGGGCGCTGCGAGGTCCAAGGCCGCGTCCCTTGGCAGGACCGCATTGGCCACGTCAGTCGCATTGGCGTGGTCTTTGGTCAGCGCACCCAATTGTGGTGGGACTTGCCAGCTATTGAATCCTTTGATCTACTGCGCGACATCTACAAAGTGCCCCACGCCGCCTACCTCCGGCGGCGCGACGCGCTCAGCGCCATGTTGGAACTCGATTCCTTCCTCGACGTGCCCGTGCGCCAGCTCAGCTTGGGCCAGCGCATGCGCTGCGATTTAGTGGCGGCCCTGCTCCACGGCCCGGGCTTGCTCTTTTTGGACGAGCCGACCATTGGCCTCGACGCGGTTTCCAAATTGGCGATGCGCGATTTCATCAAAGAACTCAACCGCCAAGAGGGCACCACCGTCATCCTGACCACCCACGATATGGACGATATCGAAGCCCTGTGCAACCGGGTCATGGTCATCGGCGAGGGCACCATCCTCTCCGACGGCAGCCTCGCCGATCTGCGCGCCCGCGTCTCGTCCGAGCGCCGCCTCATCGTCGATCTGGTCGATCCCGCAGCGACCATCGAAGACGAGGCCGCTCGCGTCGTGCAGCGCGACGGCCCCCGAGTGCATCTCAGCTTTGCGCCCGAATGCATTTCAGCCCCGGCCCTCATCAGCCGCATCACGGCCCGCCACGAGGTGCGCGACCTGTTTGTGGAAAACCCACCCATTGAGGAAGTCATCGCCCAACTCTACCGGGATCGCCCTTGATGCGGCCCTATCTGTCCGTCCTCAGTGCCCGCATCCGCATGTTGTTGCAGTACCGGGCCGCGGCCCTAGCCGGCATGAGCACGCAGCTATTTTGGGGACTCATTCGGGTGATGATCTTTGAAGCGTTCTATCGCACTTCGACTCAGGCGCAGCCCATGACCTACGCCGAAGTGGTCAATTATGTCTGGCTCGGTCAGGCCCTGTTCGCCCTCTTGCCTTGGGCACCCGACAACGACGTGCGCACCATGGTGCGCACGGGCACGGTGGCCTACGAATTGGTGCGCCCGGTCGATTTGTACGCCTTTTGGTACAGCCGCGCCCTCGCCAACCGCATCGCCCCCACCCTGCTGCGCTCCTTGCCGTTGTTTTGCCTAGCCTTCCTCTTCTTCGGCCTGCAAGCTCCCGCGTCCCCGGCTGCTGCTGCGGCTTGGGCTTTGGCCACGGTGGGTGCTGTCCTGCTGGGCGGGGCTTTATCCAACTTGGTCAACGTCTCCTTGTTGTGGACCATCGCCGGAGAAGGTACCATTCAAATGCTGGGGGTATGCATCTACGTCTTTTCGGGCATGGTGATCCCCTTGCCGCTGTTTCCCGATGGATTCCAACCCATACTCAACTTCATGCCTTTCCGCGGCTTGGCCGATACCCCTTTCCGCCTCTACATGGGGCACATTCCCGCGTCTCAAGTCTGGGTGGTGGTAGGACACCAGTTCGCGTGGACTATAGCCCTAATAGGGTTGGGCCGCTTCCTCCTCTATCGCGGCACCCGCCGCTTGGTCGTCCAAGGAGGCTGAAGCCGTGCTCGATGGACTGCGCCTGTACGGCCGCTATATCGATATCTCCTTCCGCAGCCAAATGCAGTACCGGGCCTCTTTTGTCATGCTGTCCGTGGGCCAAGGCCTGATGACCGGCTTAGAATTCTTGGGCATCTGGGTGCTCTTCGACCGCTTCGCCGCCCTCGACACTTGGAGTTTGCCCGAAGTAGCCTTTTTTTACGGCCTCGTCAATATCGCCTTTGCCCTGTGCGATGCCTTCTCGCGCGGCTTTGACTTGTTCGCCGCCACGGTCAAAAGCGGCGACTTCGACCGCCTGCTGCTGCGCCCCCGCAGCACGGCTTTGCAATTGGCCGGACAAGAACTCACCCTCAAGCGCATCGGCCGCCTCACCCAAGGCTTGGTCGTCCTGCTGTGGGCCGCAGATGCCTTAGACTTGGCTTGGACGCCGGACAAGCTACTCCTCGCCTTGCTCACCGTCCTCGGCGGTGCTTGCCTGTTTTACGGCCTCATAGTGCTGCAGGCAACGCTGGCTTTTTGGACTACCGAGAGCTTGGAAATCGTCAATACCGTGACTTACGGCGGCGTGGAAACCGCCCAGTACCCATTAGCTATCTACCGCGCGTGGTTCCGCCGCTTTTTCACCTACGTCATCCCCCTCGCCTGCGTGAGCTATTATCCGGCCTTGGGGATTTTGGAGCGCCCCGACCCCTTGGGTTCAGGCCCGTTATTCCAATGGTTGGCCCCAATCGTGGGTCTGCTCTTTTTTGCGATTTGTCTGCACATCTGGCAAGTGGGCGTGCGGCACTACCGCTCTACGGGAAGCTGATGCGGCCCTTCCCAACTAACCTAATAACAAAAGGAGAAACCCGTCATGGCTCCCGTTAAACTGTTAGTATTCGTCGGCACGGAAGGCATGTACCACGACCACGAAGGCCAAGGCCGATTCCTGACCGACCTGCTGAACCAAGATGATCAGCTCGAGGCCGATTTCTCGCGCGACTACGAGGTTATGGTTAGCAGCCTCAATGCGTACGACGCCACCTTCTTCTTCACGGATGTCGGCCACTTCACCCAAGGCCAAGAACAGGGGCTTTTGCACTTTATCGAACGCGGCGGCGGGTTCTTCGGCCTGCACACCGCGGATGCCTCCTTCCGCCACAACGCCGGCTACCACCAAATGCTCAACGGCTTTTTCGATGGCCACAGCCCGTACATGGATTTCACCGTCACCATCTCCGACTCCGATCACCCCATTGCCACCGGCCTCAAAGACTTTGCCGTGACCGACGAGTTGCACTACCTCAAGCACGACCCAAGCCGCTCGCACCACCTCATGTACGCCTATGACCCCGGCCGCGACGAGACCCACGTCATGGCCTATCACCACACCTATGGTCAGGGCCGAGTGTTCTTCTTTGCCTTGGGCCACGATAAGGCGGTGTTGGAAAACCCCTCCTTCCAAGAAGTGGTGCGCCGAGGTGCCCTGTGGGTGGGTAAAAGGTTGTAATTGTGCCATTCGTTGCGGGACGCGGGCAAGTCCGCCCTAAACCAATTAGAAAGACCATCAATGCCTGAAATACGGGGAGTTTTCTTCGACCTATACGGCACATTGCTGTGCTATGGCAATATGGAGGCTGCGGGAGAGAGTTGGTTTTGTGCCATAGGCTGCGAGTTGATTGCTAGTAGCCATGCGTTTGATGAAGAAACCTTGATCCGACTATGCGAGGAATTCCTGATCCAACCCGAGCCGCCGGTGCAGGACGACGGGCTAACTGTGTACGAGCGTCGCATCCGCGAGTTGGTCGGGGAGTTGGGCTTGGAGTTGGAAGTGGAAACATTGCGGCGAATCAGCGCGGCGAGCGTGGCGGCGTGGCACGCACATACACCGCTCGATCCAGAGGCCAAAAGCGTACTAGGCGCGTTGCAAGGCCGCTACAAGCTAGCGCTGATCTCCAACTTCGACCATCCGCCGCACGTCCATCGCCTGCTAGACGAGTTGGCGTTGCGCCCCTTTTTCGACGCGGTGGTCGTCTCCGGCGATGTCGGCGTCAAAAAGCCCGACCCGGCGATCTTTGTTCCAGCACTGGAGCAGACCGGGTTGGCGGCCGACGAGGCGCTCTTCGTTGGCGATTCACCGGAAGACGACGTAGCCGGGGCTAGGGCAGCGGGGCTGCGGCCAGTGTTGATTCGGCGGTCGCTCGGCGCGAATGGATGGACGGAGGACGGGGTGCGAGTGGTGGCGGGGTTGGGGGAAGTGGTCGGGTTGGTTGATTAAGGAGACAGCAGTTACGCGTTATATCCTAAAGAAAGGGAACATCATGGCAACGGACGGAACGGTTTTGCAAACGGGCGACCCAGCGGCTGTCGGCATGTCGGCCGCGCAACTCGAACGGGCCTTCGGCCTGCTCGCGGCTGCTACCGAAGCGGGCCAGATCAGCGCGGCCTCGCTGACGGTAGCGCGGCACGGCAAAGAGGTCTTTGCCCGCGGGGCTGGCCAGCAAAAACTTGGCGCCGGCCCGGCGGTCGATGCGGATTCGATCTTTCTCCTCGCGTCAATCACCAAGCCGGTCACGGCTTGCGCGCTGATGATCTTGGTGGATCGGGGGCTGATCTCGCTCGAAGACTCAGCCATGGACTATCTGCCCGAGTTCACAGGCGGCGACCGGCCCGCCATCAAGGTCCGCCACCTGCTGTCGCACATATCGGGTATGCCCGACATGCTGCCGGAGAACGTCAGCCTGCGGCGGGCGCACGAGCCGGTAGAGGTCTTTGTCGAGCGCGCCATGCAGACGCCCCTGCTCTACAAACCGGCGACCGATTTCCGCTACCAGAGCAAGGGCATTCTGCTGGCGGCCGAGATCGTCGAGCGCGTCAGCGGCCAGCGGTTGCGCGACTTTGAACGCGAGGAAATTTTCGCGCCGCTAGGCATGGAACGCAGCGCATTGGGCTTGGGCGCTTGGGCGATTGAGGATGTGGTGTGGTGCGGGACAGACACCGAAGAGGACGAAGAATTGCGGAGCTGGGGGTGGAATTCCCCGTACTGGCGCGATTTTGGGGCACCGTGGGGGGGTATGCACAGCACCGGACGCGACTTGGCGATTCTACTGCAAACCATGCTCAACGGCGGCGCGTACGGCGACCAGCGCATCTTCAGCCGGGCCGCGGTCGCGGCGATGACGCGGGACCAAAATGGTGCGCTCGACGCGCCGTGGGGCCTTGGGTGGGGCGTGTGCGGGGCGCGGGTGTGGGCCTTTTGGGGCGATCTGGTGTCGCCGCACACCTTCGGCCACACCGGGGCCACCGGCACGGTGGCGTGGGCGGACGCAGATCGCCAGCTAAGCTGCGTGGTGCTGACCAACCAGATGGTCGCCAACGGGAGCTTGCTGCGGCGGGTTTCCAACGCGGTAGCGGCGGCAGTGGAGGAAGGGTAATCGGACGTATAAATTTTATCAATTTTATTATTGACTTTCTTAATTTATATATCTATTATGACGTATAAATTCAATTATTTGGAGGTATAATCATCAAGGACTGGAAAGAGCTAACCGAGCTGACGAAGGGTGCGCGCATCGTGGTGGAGCGGGTTTTCTTGCCGGACGTCGATATCGCGATCGAAGGGCGATTCGAGTCGCCTGTTCTGGCGCGTCTTTCCGCCGAGGACCAAGTATTCGTAATAGCCTTCGTCCAAGTCCACGGCTCGATCAAGGAGATGGAGCGCATATTTGGCATTAGCTACCCAACGGTCAAGAACCGGCTGAATGCCATTGCAGAGCAGCTACAGTTCGTCGAGGCCGTGCCGCGAACCGCGGAATCTGCTAGCACCTCGCGCTCGCATCCTCAATCAGCGGCCGTACTCGACAGCTTGGAGAGCGGCGAGATCGACGTCGCAGAGGCGGTGCGGAGGCTCTCCTGATGCGGCTGCCACCGGCGTTCCTGAGAGTGCGGGTCCAGAGTGATAAGCACCGCATTCGGCTGTGGCTCCCCCTCGTATTGCTATGGCCGGTCTTTGTCTTGGTGGTGATTCTGGGGACGCCCCTCGTGGTGCTGACCGCGGCGTTGTACTGGCACCGAGGATGGGGACGCCCCATCCTGCTGGCCGGTCTCTTGCTTCTATACGCGCTTACCTCGTTGCGCGGCCTGCGCTTCAACGTAGCCTCCGGCGAGGACCGCGTGTTCATTTCAATCGACTAGGGGGATGTGATGACTGAAGATCGACGAAGAGTCCTCGACATGCTCTCCGAGGGCAAGCTAACCGTAGAGGAGGCCGAGCGTCTCCTCGAGGCACTGAGAGTCAACCACGGAGGCGAAAAGCCCAAACGCGCCAAACGCACCGCCGGAAAAGGCTTCGAAGGCTTTGAAGGCTTTGAGGGAGGCTTTGGGGAAGGCTTTGAAGGCTTTGGGGAAGGCTTTGAGAAGCCCGACGAGCAACCCAAGACGTCCATGCGCGACGACTCTTTTGCAGTGGGGGCCAACCCGCGCCTAGTGGTCTGCGGCTGCAACGGCCGCGTCCGGGTCCGTGCCGGCAGCCCCGGCTCGATTCGCGTGCGGGCGAGGCTGAAGAACTCCCACTGCATCGAGTACAGCGCCGTGCAGGAAGGCGACCTCGTCAAGGTCGCGGCCAAGTCGGATCGGCAGTCCGAGGGATTCCTGCCCGGACGCGGCCTTGCCCGCTGGTCTGGAGCAAACATTGAGGTGACTGTGCCGGTCGCGACTAGCGTTGACTTGGCGACTAGCAACGGGCCGGTGGAGCTCCAAGGAACGGAGGGCGGTGGGACGGTGCAGACCAAGAACGGGCGCATAAGGGTCGAAAAATTCAAGGGCGACCTGAACGCAACGACCCAAAACGCCCCAATCGCGGTCAAGACCTTCCAAGGCTCGGCCGAGCTTTCTACCTCGAACAGCCGCGTGTCCATTGAGGACGCCCACGGCCGCTTCGACGTGCGGACGACCAACGGGACGATAAAGTTTCAGGGCCGCATTGAGCCTAAAAGCCACAACAGGCTATCCACCTCGAACGGCAGCATCAAGGTAGCTCTAGACGCCGAGCCGAGCCTCGAGCTGAAGGCTGCGACGCTCAACGGGCGAGTCCGCTGCGAGGTGCCGGGCTTTGTCGCATCGGTCAGCAATCGCCACAAGCTCGAGGGGACAGTGGGCCAAGGCGAGGCCGAGTTGGTCGCCAAGACCATGAACGGCTCCATTGCAGTTGAGTAGCCCAGCATGGCAAAAACAGGAGGACGACCATGAACGAAAACAGCAGACGCGTACTCGAGATGCTATCCGAAGGCAAGGTGTCCGTCGATGAGGCCGAGCGCCTGATTTCCCTCGTTGACGAGGAGCCCGAAACGGCCGGATCGGTGCAGCAGATAGCACCTCCCCGCACGGGAGCGGCCCGGTATCTGAGAGTCGCCATCGACTCGGACGGGGAAGAGCACGTCGATGTCCGGGTGCCACTAGCGCTGATCAAGGCCGGAGTCAAGCTGCACACCCTGCTTCCAGAGCAGGCGGCGCAGGGAATCAACAAGACGATGAAGAGAAACGGCATCGACATCGACATTCACGACCTGCGAATCGAGGATCTCGATCAGCTCGTAGATGCACTGAGCGAGGTCGAGGTCAACATCCACGACGCGGACAGCAAGGTCCGAGTTTACTGTGAATAATCCAACCTCCCAAAAAGCCGATTGTGTTCTGGCTGGAAAACACGATTCCACCGGAGTACCGGGACGCGGTGCAGGAGGGGATCCTAGTGTGGAATAAGGCATTTGAGCCGCTCGGCTTTGAGGGCGCGATTGTGGCACAGCAGCAGCCGGATGACGCCGAGTGGGACGCGGCCGACGTGCGCTACAACGCGGTGCGCTGGATGGTACAGCCCGGCCAAGGGTACGCAGTGGGGCCGTCGCGCACCAATCCCTTTACCGGCGAGATTTTCGACGCCGATATCCGCATCAGCGCGGATTTTGTGCGCTACGCCCACTTGGAGTTCACCGAACTGGTCAATCCTGTGGGGCAGGGGCCTTGGGCTGACGGGGACTTAACCGCGCTGTCGCGCGCCGCAGCTATGGGGCACAGCAGGGGATTCTGCGATATGGCTGACGGGCTGAGGCAGGAGGTTCTACGATCCAACCCTGTTGAGCCGGCTACAAGATCTGGAGCTGCGCTACGAAGGCGACGAGACCTTCGGGATGGTCGATCTGTTCGCTGGACTGCGGCAGGCCATCTGGGCGGAGTTGGAGACGGGCGACTCCATCGACAGCTTTCGCCGCAACTTGCAGCGAGCACAGCTACAAAAACTGATCGGGCTGGTGCTCAGGCCCGTCTGGGGAACGCCCGAGGACGCCCGCACCTTGGCCCGGGCGGATTTGCAGACCATCGCCGCCCAAGTCGAGGCGCGGCTGGACGGCAGTGGTCTGGATGCGTACAGCCGCGCCTATCTCGAAGAGACCAAGGCGCGGATTGAGGCCGCGCTGGAGGCGGGCTTGGAGCGGAGTTTGTAAAAATAAGTTCGTACGCACTTATGGTCAGAAGCCGTAGTCGGACTTCAGCACCGACTCGTCCCTCCACCTCGGACTACTCCGCTCGGCCTGCCGGGTCCGCTTCGCCAAGCAGGAACAGTTTTGGGCGAGTACCTCGAAGATGCGGTTGGCGACGATCCGGTGGCCGAGGTCGTTCTGGTGTACGCCGTCGTAGTGGACCATCCAAGGTGTTTCACCGCTCGCGGCCAGCAGATTGACGTACAGACAGTCGAGCTCGGCCGCCACCTCGGCCGTGGCCGTGTTGAAGTGCCTGAACAGAGGCAGATCGGCGTGACTCCAAATTTTCCCCCCAACGGTGAAGTCGGTCATGAAGTAGGGCCCGAGCAACAGGATGAGCGGGTTCCCGCGCTGGCGCACGCGCCCCACGAGCAGGGCGAGGTCCTCGCGGAACTGGGCCAATGGCGTACCGCCCCGGGCGTCGTTGAGGCCGTAGGCGATTGCGAGCAGGTCGGGGTCGTGGGAGAGGACGTGTCTGTCGAGGCGCTCGTCGGCAGCCGGCTTGCCGCTCTCCTCGTACGCCGGGCTGCGCCTAGCGATGAGGTTGGCGCCGATTCCAGAGTTGACCACCCGCATAGGCGTGGTCTGAAAGTCGTTGATGAGCGTGCCGAGGAGAGGCACCCAGCAGCGATCGGGAGCGGTGCTCCAGCCGCCAGCAGTGGTGCTCTCGCCGAGGGCGACCATGCAGCGAAACTCCGCGGCGCACCAGTCCTTCTTCACCTTACAGTAGTTCCGGCCGGAACTCCACGGCGTTGACGGCCTTTTTCCGGTCGCCATCGTCCTCTACCTCAAACTCGATGATCGCGCCGCGCACCCTGAGATGGGCAAAGTCCGCGTTGGACACCACCCCGCCTCTTGCCGTGCGTAGGTCGGTAATGTGCAGAAAAATATCCTCGCGCATGGTGTCCATCCCCAAGCCGGTCTGCGCGGTCAAGAACCCGTAGCCCTTCTCCTCGTTGACCGCGTGCAGGATGCCGCGCAGGCGCTGGGTTGAATCCAGATCGGAAAACAGAATGCCGGGCACCAAGTACCCGGAGAAGTGGTGATCTACTTCTTGGCGCAGCTCGGTGCTAGTGTTCATAAAAGACAGCAGATCGACCCGTTTGCCCCGGTTTTGCAGGGCGCGCACCAAGCGCACGAAATCGCCGTCGCCAGTGCCCAACAGCACGTAGTCCAAATTCTCCGCCTGCAACAGGGCATCTATCGCCAGCTCTAGGTCGGCGTCGGCCTTGACGATGGTGTCGCCTTCCGGAGTGAGATAGCGCCGCACTTCCTTGAGTATCAGGTGGTAGCCCTCTCGCCGCGCTCGATTGCGATAAATTTCCCTCTTTTGGCGATACTCTAAATCTGTGCTCTCGCGCTCGCGGTCAACGGCCATATAGGCGTTGGCCCGCACCACCACCGCCTGCTGCGCCTCCACCAGAGCCTTGATCTGGCGAAACCGGATGGCGTAGCCGCCGCAGCGGTTGAGATTCTCCATATCGAGAAATATGCCTGCTTTTAGCACGTGTATCCTTCTTAGTGGTAAGTGTAGGGGGCCCCCTCGTGGGTGCCCTGTGGGGCGGGGCGTCTCATTCAAACGTGAAAAATGTAAAGGTCGCGGGAAGGCAGCGGCAACTCTACCCACGCGCCGCCCTTGCGGTGGCTTTCGGCGACGGCGATGGTGGCTTCTGTGATGTGGTGGGTCACGTCGATGTGGCCGCGCGTGGGTTGGCCGGACTCGCGCGCGGCTGCCAAATCCTCCAAGCAGCATTGCGTCGTACTGCGCGGCGTCACCGGATCGACGGGCACCTCCTCCCACAAAGCGTTCCGTCCCTGCACGGTGCCGGGCTGGCGCAGTAAAACGTTGGCCCCGTTGTTGCACGAGCGAATGGCACCCTCCGAGCCGATGACCTCGAATTCCCATGGGGCCGTGGGAATTGACCACGCCTCGACGCCGTTGGCAAAGCGCAGTTGATAGGTGGCCAAAGGATCGGCCGGAATGTGATTGCCCTCCACTTGCAAGCCTCGGGGCAACAGCTCGCCGCGCACGGCGGCAATCGCCGGGTCGCCGATGAGATAGGACGCGGTGTCGATCGAATGGATGTGCCCGTGCATCAAGCTGGAACTGGCGTAGTGAATCACGGCCCGCACCTCGCCGACCTGACCGGCGGCGACCGCATCCTTGACCACCTCGTAGCGGTTGTCAAAGCGGCGCAGGACGCCCGTGTTGAAGAGCGCGTCGTTGCGCTTTACAGCATCGCGGATTTCGTCGGCGCGCTCCATCGAGCTGGCCATGGCCTTTTCGAGGTAGATCATCGGCACGCCCATATCGGCCACCGCCACTGCTAGGTCGGCGTGCGAGTCGCCGC
This sequence comes from uncultured Latescibacterota bacterium, assembly GCA_958295495.1. Lineage (GTDB taxonomy): Bacteria > Latescibacterota > UBA2968 > UBA8231 > UBA8231. The sequence continues at coordinate 773,808 of OY282352.1, read as the reverse complement.
GAAAACTTGCGTCTGGGGCTTCTCTAGCGGGCTTGGGCAAACAGGCCGCCGTGCAGATGGCCACGAGGTCTGGCTCTTCGCGGCGGATCATATCGCGGAAGTCCTCGTACACGGCTGCTTTCCAGCGGCTTTGAAACGCATCGCGCTTATCCGGCAAGAGGTCCGCTCCAGCCACGAGTTCCAGCCGCGCGCTCGCCCTAGTCGCGGACGCTACCGAATAGGGCACATCGCCGTGCCCTTCGTCGTCGATGGTGCTGCCCATGCGCCCGAGGCCGATGATAGCTACTGTGTGTTTCTGCATGGTGGTTCTCCTTTCTATACAGCAGACAACCTACTCATCCCACCAAAACTTCGCCAGAGCCTCCCGCCTACTACAATTCACCTTGACAGCCTATTCAGCTATTGACTCTTTGTACAGCCGCACAACGCCCAAGCGGTCAACGCATACCCGCCGAGGACCAGACCGGAGGCAGCATGACACAAGCGCAAGCCCCACCTCACCTAGACTCACGCAAGTTCCAAGACCCCGACGTCACCGCCGACGGAGAAGAACGAGCTAGCGTGGCGTTGACGCGGCTGGAGACCCTGTGGTTCAACACCGGCACCTTATGCAATCTGGAGTGTGCCAACTGCTACATCGAATCGAGCCCGCGCAACGACCGCTTGGCGTACCTCACAGCGGCGGAGGTGGCGGCCTATCTCGACGAAATTGAGCGCGACCGGCTGGACACGCACGAGATCGGCTTCACCGGGGGCGAGCCTTTTATGAATCCCGAGATGCTCGACATGCTGGAAGATGTGCTGGAACGGGGCTTTGAGGGCTTGGTGCTGACCAACGCCATGCGGCCGATGATGAAGTGCGCCGACGGCCTGCTGCGGCTGCGCGAAACACACGGCGACCGACTGACGATCCGCGTCTCCATTGACCACTACGAACCGGCACTGCACGAGGAGGAGCGCGGCGAGCGCTCCTGGACACCAATGATCGAGGGCTTGCGCTGGCTTTCCGCTTACGGCTTCCGCCTAACAGCCGCTGGTCGCACACTGTGGGGGGGCGAGGAGAGTGAATTGCGCGCCGGCTTCGCCCGTCTCTTTGCCGACCTCGGCGTGCGCATTGACGCGACCGACCCCAGCCAACTCGTGCTGTTCCCGGAAATGAACCCCTCCGCTGATGTCCCCGAAATCACCACCGGCTGCTGGGACATCCTCGGCCAGTCGCCCGACGACGTCATGTGCGCCTCGTCGCGCATGGTCGTCAAGCGCAAGGGCACCGATTCTCCAGTCGTGCTCGCCTGCACTCTGCTGTCTTATGACGGGGCTTTCGAGATGGGCCGGACTCTGGCCGAAGCTTGGGATCCAGTCAAGCTCAACCATCCGCACTGCGCCCAGTTCTGCGTCCTCGGAGGCGCTAGCTGCTCGGCCTGACTAATCCAGCAACTCAATCTGCTCGGACGCGCCCTTTCGCTGCACGCACAACAACAGATCGCCGCGCCCGACCCGGATTTCGACCGGGTCGCTTATTCCGGTTCGTACCCGTTGACCCACTCGGCCTTGCGAACGATCTGGTTTAGCCTTCCCTTGGTCTTTCTGCCCGTAATAACGCAGTGCCCAAGGCCACCCGACGAGAGATCGCGAACTACTCCTAACCCCAACTCGCGTAATACACCTACTCTTATAGACGCTAGATATTTCTCTGGGCCCTCATCCGCAACCGTAGCCGGATCGGTCTCCGAAATCAGATACACGGAAACGAGACCATCAGGACCGTCCTGCTTGAACGCTTGGGTCGAAGGCCGAAGCCTGTGGATGTTTTGATCGTCAGTAACGAAATTCTCAGCTACGCGGCGGAGCACGACTTCATCGTCGCTAATGCTGGCGTCGTCGAGTTCCATCGTTTATCCGCGCAGTGGGTTCTAGCTTTCAATCACTGCCCGCGCATACTCAGACAATTTACTAAGATCGTCGCTGATTAGCCCCTCGCATTCTTCGGCAGGGCTCTTGAAGAAATACTCTATATCTCCCTCTGGAGCCACTTCGATCTCAAGGTCAATGCCGTTGCGATGCCATTCAACTTGTACGCCTCCATTCCAAGTAGGCACGACAGAGGGAGGCGGTGTCCGGCTATCGAGAACCTTAATTAATATCTCCAACATATAGGCAATCGCCGCAGCTTGAGTGCGCGTAGCACCAGAACTCCAATTGTCCGTCCACCACGGCAGAGCGGCCATCGCACGAAGCGTGGGGTAGAACCACTCCATCGCGTGTAGTTCTTGTCCCCTAATACGCCGCACCTCAATGTCAATCACCTCGTTATCGTGGACATAGATTTCAGTGTCGAGCGAGGAGAGTGTTTCACTCGTAGGCACTGAAGGGGGGAACTCTAGAAAGTCATCGAAAGTAGCACTGTCAGAGAAGGGCCATTCCCGTGCCTTCGGGGTGGGGCTAAGTGCGATAGTTGTCAATTCGTCCTCCTCCAAACGCGGTGCATCTCGTTTGAAGTTAGCGTTGCAAATCCTTGGACGATCCATTCATGCCCAAGGTTCATAGCCTTGATGAGACCATCCGTGTCGTCCCCTTGGGGGGCACCTCGAAATGTGAGTTTCATCAGGTACATCGGCGTCTTGTCAGGCATGTGATGCGTTGGTTCGACACTTACATATAATCTGCCTTGAGGGCCATCACCCTCGCTAGGAATGACATATTGCGAGGCGTATCTCGTCTGCTCTGACGGTGGCAGAAAGCCTTCGGTGAGGCGGGGTGCCGCCGAAGGAATTACTCTTCCCAGCTCCGAGTGACTGCTCCAGACATCTTCTTCGGGCAAGATGACGTTGACGTAGGTTACTTCGCACTGGACCGGGGATAGGTCTCCGCGCCCTTCCGCAGAAAGAAATTCCTGGAAGTCGGCGAGTTCGCACTCGAAGTCGTTCCGTATTTTCTCATAGCGAGGACACTCATGTTGTGGTTGGAGCTTCCGCCAACTGTACCCGAATAGATCTTTTTGGATTTGCAATAGTTTTGTTTTGGAATTGCTCAGCATCAAAAGCCGTTGGGTAGGCGAAGTACCACTGAACTGAATTTCGATCCGAGGCTCTTGTGGCCCCCCGAACGTCTCGATTGTTGGGGTCAACGGGGCGGCCTCTTCACGTAGTGGAAACCGATCTCGAACTTGACCCCATCTAAGCGCGATCAGTGTACCATCGAGGATCGGCGCATCAAACTGCACCGAGACAGCGACTTCGACAACGGGCGGCTTTGCAAACTCTGGCAGCGGCTTATTTCCCCTTTTAGTTTTACGGCTCTCGCATGTATCAGTCATCGCAATCTGCCCTGAGTGGCTTTTACAATGCTTTTGCGCAATATAATCACTCCACGACAACCTCGCCGCAACCCTCCTCTCGCTGCACGCACAACAGCAGATCGCCGCGCCCGACCCGGATTTCGACCGGGTTGGCGACGACCTCGTTGGAGATGCCATCGCGCACGCCCGGAATGAGGCTCTCGGACCGCAAGGGCCATTTCAGGCCCGCGGTGGCAATGCCTTCTGCCGCGCCGTTGAGCGGGCACAGGGAAATTTTCTGGCCCATGGCGGCGCGGAAGCGAATGCGGCGGTTGATGAGACGGAGGTCGCAGTAGTCGTCAACCATGTGCAAGGCGAGGCGGTTGGCAAAGGTCTTGAGCAGACTCAGATTGCCCAGCAGGTGATCGGTACGCCGTCCCGTAAAGCCGAGGAGGACGGCTTGAGTAACGCCCAAGGCGACAGCGTGGTTGAGGACTTTTTGGCCATCCGTGCCCACATTGCCCTCCGGGTCAACGAGGATGAGGCGGTCGGCGGCGAGGGCGGCCTTGCTTTGGCGGCTGACCGAGTCGAGGTCGCCGACGATGTAATCGGGCGCGTACCCATAGCGCCGGGCGGTGTTGGCCCCGCCATCGGCGCACAGGATCAGCTCGGCTTCTTGGGCGCAGGCGGCGAATAATGCTCGCGCAGGCGGCTCGCCATTGCCGACGATCAGAGCAGACCGACCGACCACGGCTTTAGTCTCCCAAAGAAGAAAACTGCGTCGTCAGCCGCACGCCGACTTGGCGCGGATCGCCGTAGGTTTTATACAACTCGTAGGCGTAATTGGGCGGCTCCAAGCCAAAGTAGAAGCCGCGCACCGCGTAGCGCTCGTCGAGCAAATTGCGGCCCCACAGTTGCACGGACCACGCATCCCACTGGTAGGCGATGTGGGCGTTGACCAATTGGTATGGCTCTGCGACTTGGTCGTGGCCATCGGAGAAGAAGAATTGGTCCATGCCGGTCAGGGCCAGCCGCGCCCCCAAGCCCGACTGATGGCGGTATTCGCCGCCCAAGCTAAAGGTGTAGTTGGGCGCGTGGGCTGCGGCCCGGTCCCCCCGCTTTTTTTCCCCATCTTCTGCGGGGAAGGTGTAGGTGCCGACGTGAGTAGTGAGCAAGCCCAGCGAGCCGAAGAGTTCGACTGGGGGCAGGGGACGGAAGGTCTGCTCCCATTCCAAGCCGCTGTTGCGGCCTTTGACGGCATTGGCCGTGAAGTAGAAAAAGCTGTTGGGGTCGCCGGGATCCTGTTGGCTCGACAGCTCGACCTGCTGGTCCGAGCGCAGGGCGTGGAACAGGGTCAGCCCGGTGGAATAACGCGGCCCACTGGTGCGCCAGCCGAGTTCAAAATTGGCGATGTACTCGGGGCCGTAGGAACGGTTCTTTGCGGCTAAGTACGGATGCTGGTTGACCCCGCCGGAGCGATAGCCGCGCGAGGCCGAAGCGTACAGGGTCTGGCCCGGACGCCAGTTGTAACTGAGGGCCGCTTTGCCGCCGCCCAGCCATTGGTCAACGGCGAAGGCGGTGCTGGTGCTATCAGCCCCGTAATTAGTAGTTGTCCCCTCATAAGCCGTATCGTTGCGGTCGAGCCGAGCGTTGACTTCCAGCCGCAATTTTTCGCTCAAGGCTAGCCCGTACTGGCCGTAAAAGGCCAAGTTGTCGATCTCGTAGTGCCCGTTCAGGTCCGTGGCGTCGCCGCCGAACAAATAGCCTGCGGCCTTGTCTTCCTCTTCGAGTCGCTTCCAATAGGCACCCACGACCAGTTCCTCGACCAATAGCCGGGCCTCTTGGCTCAAAACCGTGCGGTCGCGCACATTGCGGTCGAAAAAGTCGTAGCTCCATCCCTCGGCGTCTGGATCGAAGTTGTATGGTGCTTGCAGCCAGTACTCGTCGTTGCCCCAATCGCCGTCAAAGCTGTGCTCCAATTCGCTGCGCGAAAACGCGGTAATCGCCACCAGTTCGGCCCCGCCCACGCCCAGCCCCCAAGTGCTCTTGAGCGAGGCGCCGGTCGTCTGCTGGCGGTCCTTGCCCGGCTTATCGGAGTAGGTGGTCAAGTCCTCGTTGTTGTCGGGCACCCAAGCGTCGTACCCGTTGTCCATATCGGCCCAAAAGAAGGTGCCCAACACCTCGGGGCCGGCCGCCGGGGTCCAGCCCACCTTGGCGCGCAGCAATTGCTCGCGCCGGTGGTTGGTATCGTCGGCATTGAGAAAGGCATTGGTGCGAAAGCCGTTAGAGCGGCCGTTTTCGTACCCCACGCGCAGCGCCAAATCGGTCCCTAGCGGAAGATTCACCGCCCCGGAAAAACGCCCTAAGCCATCGCTGCCCATCTCGGTGCTGCCCGCTCCGGCAAAGCCTTGGTGGGGATCGGCCGAGCGCAAGTTGATTAGACCGGCCAAGGCGTTGGGGCCAAAAATGGTGGACTGGGGGCCTTTGAATACTTCGACCTGATCGACGTCAAAGAGCAAACCGGCCGTGCCCATGCCGCTCAAGTCAACATCGTCCATGACAAATCCCACCGAAAAACTGGGCGGCCCTTCGCCGGCGTAATGGCTGCGCTCGCCCATGCCCCGGATCTGGAAATAGCGCGGCCGGGACGTGCCACCGGCCCAATTCAAATTGGGCACCATAGCGGTCGCGTCCTGCAAGTGCCCGGCCCCGCTGGTCCGGGAACGGTCCCCGTCTAACACAGTGACGCTGGCGGCCAAGCGGTCGAGCCGCTGGCGCACCAAGCCGCCTTCCACCACCACCTCGGGCGTTTGCAAAACCGTGCGCTGCAAGGCCACGACCAGCGGCAAGACGACCGCTACCCGCGCACGCTCGTAGCCGATAAAGGAAATGTCGAGCGAGTCGCCCGGGGCCGCTTCCACCCGGAACCAGCCCTCGGCGTCCGTGGTGGTGACCCTACTCCCGGCCTGCACATTGGCCCCTTCCAAAGGGCGACCCGTGGCCGCATCCAGCACTTGGCCGGGGACCGCCTCGGCCTGGGCCAAGGACAGCACCGACAGCGTCAATAAACCGGCCAGTAAGCTGGCCGACGGCAGTGAAATTCTCATAGATCTGCTCCCTCGTTTCGCATGGGCAAGGGCAACGCCGGCGACACCCTTGCAAAAAATTCCGTCGAGAGCGCACAAAAAAACCGCTCGCCCAAGATGGGCCAGCGGCGCGTACGCGGTGCGTACGACATCCGTTTTCCTACGCTGGCACGATCCAGTTCAGGTGCGAAGGGTCTCAATTCTCAGGCCCGCTACCGGGCCACCCCCAACGGAAGCTATATTCTCAATGTCTTTACAATATAGGCCAGGCCCTCACTCGGGGCAATCGCGCTCCCAGCGCATCCGGCAACTCAAGCAGGAGCACCAAGGGCGCCATGTACCATTCGGGCGGAGTGGATCGACCCCCGAGCTTCAACTACTCGAGGCTCCAGCTTTTCTCGCCACCAAAACTGAATTGACCCCATCCCAGTGCCGCCGAGCCGCGGCTGCGACTGCGGAATCGTCCCATTTTTCTAGGAGGGGGCACTGGTCGTCGGGCCAGTCGGGCAGGACGTACGTATTGGAGGCAGCCACGTACGCGTAGATGAGCGACCAACGCGGCTGCGCGCTGAGGTTTGGCTCTGAGGCGTGCAGCGTGTTGCCGTGAAAGTAGAGGACCGATCCCGGGGCTAGTTCGCAATGCACTTCCTCCATTTCCCGCAGTGCCATTGCGACTCGCTGGGGATCGGCGATGAGTTGGGAGCCGGAGGACTGGTGTTCGAGCCGACCCAAGCGGTTGGAGCCTCGCACCACTTTCAGGCAGCCATTGGCGCGGGTGGCCGGATCGAGGGCGACCATGACACTGGCGAACGCTGGGTAGAAGAATTGCTCGTAGTGGTAGCCATAGTCCTGGTGATATTGCCACCCGCCGGTCTGAGGATCTTTCAGCATTTGCAATTGATAGTAGTAGCGCACCTGGTCGCCGAACAACTGTTCAAGCGGTTCGACGAGTCGGCGGCTGCGAGCCAAGGCGCTGTACACATCGTCGGCGAGGCCGGGACGATAGGCCAAGCGAGTGTCGAGTCCTTCGCCTTCGTAATTCTGGTTGCCTTTGGCGTCGGAGGCCAACTGCGGGTCGTGGCGGGCAATGTGCAAAATTCGCTCGACATCCTCCGGGGGCAAGAGATTTTCGAGGATGAGGTAGCCGTCCTCGGCAAACTGGCGAACTTGTTCGGTATTCAAGGTGAGCTCGGTCATGGTTTTTCCCTCTGATGCGACACGGGCGAAGCACATCTTTACCGCTCTTCTTTTTTGGCGGCCAACCACGCCTCGAATTCGGCTTGCAATTCGCTTTGTCGGTGACTTTTGGCCTGCGGTGTGGCGAGCGGCTCGGGTCCGTGGAAGACATCGTAGCGCAACATGGCCAAGCCCGCGTCAACCGATAGATGCTGGCCGGTGATATAACTGGCTTCGTCCGAGGCTAAAAACAGCGCGGCTTGGGCAATGGCCATCGGGTCAGTCGGCACGGGCAGGGGCAAATGGCGCATCTCCCTACCAAAGCGCGCCTCGAATTCGGGCAAATACTCTTCGCCCAATTCGTCGATCACGGTCCAGGTCTTGCCCGCAGCACCGCCCGGACACACGGCGTTGACCCGCACCTTGTAGGGCCACAATTCCACCGCCATACTGCGCACCGCCCCCAATATGCCGGCCTTGGCCGCCCCGTAGGCCGGATGTCCGGGCACCCCCACCAGGGCCTGCACCGAGGAGGTGGCGACAATGGCCCCGGCCCCAGCCTGCTGCATGTGGGGCAGGCTGTAGTGAGCCCCTTCCATCAGCGCCATGAGGTTGACCATCAACAGCTTTTCGGCCCCGGCCCTATCGAATTGGGCAATGGTGCCTGAGGCTCCAGCATTGGCATTGCTCAAGAATATATCGAGCCGCCCATAGGTCTCCACCGCTCCGTCGATGCTCCGACGCAGGCCCTGCGTAGTGCTGACATCGCCGGCGAACCAACAGGCCCGACCCCCAGCCGCTTCAATGAGCCGCACGGTTTCGCCCCCACCGACCTCGTCCGTATCGCCGACGACCACGGCCGCTCCCTCGCGGGCAAACAACCGGGCCATGGCCCGTCCGATATTGCTGCCGGCCCCAGTGATCAGGGCCACCTTGCTCTGCAAACGCATGGCCTTGCTCCTCTTTGTTTAATGGCCCTTCAGCACCGCATCCGGCGGCACCGGGCGGTGATATCGGTACATCCAATGGACCATATCAACTCCCCGGAAACGCGTACGTCTCCAACGCCCCCTCATCCACCTCAACACCCAAACCCGGCCGCTCCGTAACCTTGTAGTAGCCGTTTTCGGGTTCGTATGGCTCCTTGAGTATCCGACTCTTGACCGCGTTGGCGCGATGGGCGTGTTCCATGATCATGAAGTTCGGACACGACGCCGACCACTCAACGGTCGCAGCAATCGCCAAGATCCCACCCCCTCCAATATGCGGCGCGACCGGAATGTTGTAGGTGTCGGCCAGCGTCGCAATCCGATGCCCCTCGGTAATCCCCGTCCGCGCAATGTCGTGCATCAAAATGTCGTACGCCCGGCGCTCGAACTGCTCGCGCATTTCGTAGCGAGTGCGCGTCCACTCCCCTATCGCCACCGCCATATCCAGCGCCCGAGTTATCTCAGCCTGACCCGGAATATCCTCCGGTATTATCGGTGCCTCCAGCCAAGTGAAACTTAGCTTCTCGAGTTCGCGACCCAGCAGGATCGAGCTTGTGACCGTCTGCCGCATGTGCGTATCGACCATCAGCATGATGCCCGGCCCAACGCGCTGCCGCACTGCGCGGCAAATCTCGGCGACGCCTTCCACATCCAACAACAAGTGCAACTTCAGGGCCTTGTACCCATAGCCCAGATGCTCCTCAGCCGCATCCGCAACCTGCACCGGGTCTGTGCCGCCGATTCCTGCGTAGAGCAATATGTCATCTCGATAGCGCCCACCCGCAATTTTGTGTACCGGCTTCCCAATAGCCTTTCCCACGATATCCCACAACGCGATGTCAGTCCCGCCGATAGCGTCGATGTAGAAACCCGTCGGATGTCCGCGCTCCCGCATCGCCCCGTAGTTGCGCGTCCAAATCGCCTCGAGGTCGAACGGATCGCACCCCACCACCAAAGGCCGCACCAATTCGCGTACTATCGTCGCAGTAGTGTTCGGCGACACCGGCGACTGCGCCTCACCCCACCCGACGATTCCGTTGTCCGTCTCAATCCTGATAACTGTGGTCTCGTGATGGCGCGAGTAGATGGTTGAGGACGTCGAACGGTCCAGATGGTAATCGCCGACAGCGATCGTCGGCGGTCGCGACGTCCCCTCGGCGCGTTCACTGATCCGCAACGGGAACGCTCTAACATCAGCTATTTTCATTGCTCTGCTCCGCCGTGTTTTGTCGATGAACCTGCCTCTTTTGGGCAATGTACATACATAATCAACTCCCCTAGAGCAAGACGCGCATACCACCCGCTAAAGGGCTGACGATCAAACCATTCAAACAGCGATTTTCGACAGGGAAATATGACCCTTGAAACAGTGGTCAATGTCAGTGCCGGGTTGTCGTCCGCGCTCCTGATAGATTCCGGTATATAGAAAGCCGGCACCGGTCCGCGAGAATTTGGTTGTGTGGGGACTCGGGTCCACCGGGGCATATTTCGTTTCCAAGCGTACTCGGTCGTGCTCGGGATGGGGCAGATTCACGTTCAGAAAATATCCGGCTTCTAGGGTCTCGTTCAGCACCTTATCCAAAATCGGTTGAAGCCGTGCGGCGGCCAGCGGCCAATCAATCGCTTGACCTTTTGCCGTATAGTGGGACAGGGCAATGGCCTTACAACCGTGAATAGCGGCCTCCCTAGCGGCGGCTACAGTGCCGGATTCGTACACATCCACCCCAAGATTGCCGCCGTGATTGATACCGGAGAGCACCCAGACACCGTCGGACGCTAGGCAACTGAGCGCCAGACGGGAACAGTCGGCCGGCGTGCCCCATATCCGGTAGCGTTCTTCCGTCAGTTTATCCACGCGAATGGGCCTATCGGTTGTCAACTGATGTCCAACGCCAGACTGCGGCTCGGCCGGCGCGACAACGACGACCTCGCCCCACCGCGACGCCAGACGGACTAGGGTCTGTAAGCCCTCTGCTTCGATGCCGTCGTCGTTGGTAACGATTAGTTTCACTGCGGTCTATTTACTCTCAGATACCGAATCGCGGTCAGCCAAGCATCGACCTGTCCGAAGGCGTCCTATTGCCGTTCTTGCTCCTTCCTACAGGGACTCGACGAACTGGGCGTACTCACCATCACCTAGGGCCTCGGCGTCGAGACTGAGCTCCACGTCTCCGGTGCCGATATAGCAATCCTAGATCATTCAAGACTGGATGTCACGCCTAAAGGCGCGGTGAAGCCCGCTTGTGCGGGCATAACTTCTTATAGGCAGAAAAGACCGGGCCGATGAACATGCCATGCTGTCAAGTCATGTAGGATTGCTATGTGAGGCATATTGGGTAGCAGCACCGCCGATCACCGCGAACTTGCCTTCAAAGCTGCCCAAGGTCTGTCCGATCTCGACCAGTACGGATCTGACCGCCGCTGTGGTGGGGTCACCATATCTCCTGCTTAATCGCTTTCTTCCGCGCGTATCTCGCCTAGCCGCTCGACGCCGGTGCCGTGCGCTGCCACTCCATCCACTCGGTAAGCGCGCGCTGGGTGGCATCGAAGCGGGCGCGCACCTCTGGTGGGAACACGTAGTGATTGACGTTGCCTTGGTTCCCGGCTAGCAGTTCCCGCATCGCCGGGTTGTAGGTGGCGTCGATATAGTTGAAGTAGAGGTTCGTGCGAGGGCGGGAGGAACTCTTTGGCGCGCCGGTGTGGAGCAGCGTCTCCGAGAGCATGACCATATCCCCGGCCTTCCCGGTGACCCGCACGGCCCCGGGCAGGTCGCGGCCCCGGTACTCGGCTATATGTAGGTCAATCTCCGACTTGTGCGCCCCGGGCACCACCGCTAAGCAGCCGTCTTCCCGATCGTTGTCCGTCAGGAAGTACACACAATTCAACATGCGCGTGCGGATCTGCCCGCGGCGCACGGTGTAGTCGTCCGGGTTTAACCCCCGGTGCCACCCACCCCAAGGCGTGCCCTCCGTCTTATCGATGGCCCAAGTGTTGACGAGCTGGGGGTGCTGCATCCAACGCCGCAGGCGCTCCACCACCGGCGCAAAGCTGATGACCTCATCGAATGCTGCCGTCCACAGCGGCAGGCCGTTGATCCGCCGCTGGCCTTCGGTGATCTGGACCGTCGTCTGCCCGCGAACCCCGGGGCGCAGCCAAGGGTCGTCGTACCGGCGCGCGAACAGCCGCTCAAGTTCTTCGAGGTAGCGTCGGCAGCGCTCGGCGTCGAAGGCATTGGGCAGCATGAGAAAGCCCTGCGCGTCGAATTGGAAATCCTCGGCCAGTGCGAGTTCGTTCATAATTGTTCCCCTCCTAAGGGTTGCCCACAGCCCAAGCTCCCGGACTGCTCATAGCCCTGATCGCGGTGTCACCGCGTCTTTGGTCGCCCAAGCAGCTCTCGGCAGGCCTAGTGGTGCTGCTTGCTGGTCTGGATGGTGCTCCTGCTGTACCGCGCCTTTGCCGTTTCGTGCAATGTAGCCGGTGGTCGGGCCATTGCCTTGGGCGAGGTCGCCACCGCAACCAGCGCACCCGTCCAGTCCGAACAACGCCATCTGGCCACCCAGATCCTCCAAGCCCAGTCGCCGCAGTCAACTTCCCAAAGATCTATGCGGACGCAAAATGTGCCTAAGGGCCGGGAGGTCAGGATCGAGACCAGTTTTCCACCCGTAGTTCTGGGACGCGATCGAATTCGCCTTGGCCGTTCGCAACCAAGGTCGCATCTAAGCTGCGGGCATGTGCCGCGATGAAGAGATCATTCGCGCCGATGGGTTGACCGCTCTGCCTGAGCGCGTGGCGAATCTCGCCGTAATGCGCCGCCGCATCCATGCCGAAGGGCAGAATATCAAGATCGCGCCGAAATGCCTCTAGCTCGCGTGCGTTTTCTGCAACGCGTGCCGAATTGGCGACCCCGTAACAAAGCTCCGCGTAGGTGATTGAGGAAATACATATAGCAATCCTACATCATTCAAGACTGGATTCCCGCTTTCGCGGGAATGACTTCTTTAGGCAGAAAAGACCGTGCCGATGAACATTCCATGCTTTCAAGTCATTTAGGACTGCTATATCTCGGCGGAGTGCGCTTCAAAATGCACGCGCAGGGCATCATCCCGCTCGTTGATGACGTAGATGCAGATATTGGTATCCAGCATGTACATCAGCGAATGTCGTCCCGCGCATCGAGCGGCGGTTGATGTCGTGCCGGTAAGGAACCACGCGAGTCGGAGTCGAAGTACGCACGCCAGTTCTTTCCACGAGGACGCAGGATGAGTTGGCTTCCCACCTTGGTTATCTCGACTTAGGAGGTTTCAAACCGACATGGCGCTGGTAAGCGGACGGCCTGACTGCGACCGCTCCAGAACACCTTGGCGATGCCTTTGTAATCTGGTGTTTTACTCATCGTTTCACCTCCTAGGGAAAATGATATATCTCACGATATACTACCTTCTTAGTGCATCCGTCAAGGGTACAGTCCCGAGCAGTCCCCTTAGGCGGCAGACGGACTTGTTCGACATCGGCTTTGCCTCTATTCTTCAGTGTGGTGTGTAGAGTTGGCGGGTCAACTTTTGACAAAAGAGCTAAGAGTAGAGCATGACAGACGACGAAAAGTATTTCTTCGACCTCAACGGCTACCTCGTCCTCAGAGATGTCGTCGATGCCGACACCATCCGCCGCTGCAACGAGGCCATCGATCACCACGACGACCAAATTGAGGTCCACGAGCGCCGCTTTGAAGGCGAGTCCAAGGCCCTGACTAGCCACATCCGGCAGCGCTGGAGTGATGAGATGGTCGCCTGGAAGCGACCCTACTGCGAGCCTTTCCGCCAATTGATGGTACACCCCCGCCTCAAACCCTACCTGAACGAACTGATGGGTGCCTATCAGATGGCCACGCAGCCGCGCTTAATTATGATGGACAAAGGCTGCGCCGGTCACTACCTGCACGGCGGCCAACCCGATCGGCTGTCCTATTCGCTGACCTATCACTGGAAATTCGGCAAGATCTACAACAGCCTGACCCTCGTGGAGTTTCCGCTGGCCGACGAAGGCCCCGGCGCCGGCGGCTTGGCCGTGATCCCCGGCGGCCATAAAGCCAACTATCCGATCCCCGCAGCGCTGCGCCATTACGAGGCTTTCCAAGACGAAGTCGTCGAGGTCAACGTGTGCGCCGGCGATGTCGTGATCTTCGCCGAAACCACCATTCACGGCACCCTAGTCTGGCGGGCAGATCATCAGCGCCGCACCCTGCTCTACTCCTACTGCCCGCGCTACCAAGCCCGCGTCCCCTCCATCTACGAGGTATCGTATCCGCCCTACGTCCAAGACATGACATCAGAGCAACAAGCCGTCCTCCGACCGCCACACTAAAAGAGAACCCAAAGTCCTATGAACGACGACGATAAATTCTTCTTCGACCTCAAAGGCTTCGTCCACCTCAAAGGGGTGCTGAGCGAGGAGGAAGTGGACCGCTGCAACGTTGCCATAGACGCCCACGCCGACCGCTTTTTCCAGACCGAGCGCACCCTCGAAGGAAACTCCAAGGTCCTCGGCGGCACGGACAAGCAAAAGTGGATGGAGGGCATGTTGGAATGGGAACGCCCACACTGCGAGCCTTTTCGCCAACTGCTCGTCCACGCCAAGATCCAGCCCTATCTCAACGAATTGCTCGGCGGCTACCGCCTAGATCACGGCCCGTTGATCATCGCCATGGACGAGGGCGACGGCGGCCACCTCTTGCACGGCGGCGGCGTCGAGCGCCAAGACTTCTCGCAGACCTACACCTTCAAGTTTGGCCAGATGTTCTGCGGCTTGACCGTAGTCGAATTCCAGCTAGCCGACGAAGGCCCCGGCGATGGTGGCCTAGCGGTCATACCCGGGTCCCACAAAGCCAATTTTCCCCTGCCCGAGAAGCTGTCCTTGTACGAAGAACACCGCGAGTACGTCAAGGAGGTTCACAGCCAAGCCGGCGACGCCATTATCTTCACCGAAGCGCTGACCCACGGCACGTTGGTATGGCAGGGCGAACACCAGCGCCGCTCCCTGATCTACAAATACAGTCCATCCTTCCAAGCCCACGCGCCCGGCTACCATCGGACGCAAGCCCCCGATTACATCCTCGACATGAGCGACGAAGAACGCGCCATGCTCAGCTAGGGGCCCCAATCGCTTTATTCCTCTTTTCCGAAAACTTCGTCGATAGCCCTTGCAAGCGGCCACGCGCCCGCGGAAGTGTTTGAAAGAATTGTGTAGTCCAACTGCCGTTGACAGTCGATGACAGACTTGAAGGAGACACCGGCATCCGCTCCCATGATATGGTGCTGGAGAGTTCCGTCTGCGCGTCTGCGAATCCACATTCCGTGTCCGTAGTGGAGACCGGCATCGCCGCTGGCACCGGAGAAAGGCGCACTGAAGGTACGCACCAATTCCTCGGAGACGATCTCGCCGTTCCAGAACCCGTCCCAGAGAGCGGTGATGTCTGCGAGCGTCGAGAACAAACCGCCGTCCGCGGCACCGACGATGGGCAGGTTGTAGATGTTCGTCCGCCAGCTCTGGCCGTCTTCGATGTAGCCAAGGGCCGTGCATTCCGGTAGTTGGTTCATGGCGAAGAATCCAGAGCGATCCATTCTTGCTGGCCTGAGAACCTCCGCGGCGACGACGTCCTGAAAGCGCTTCCCTGTTACCTCTTCCACCACTACACCTAGCAGGATGTAACCGCCGTTGCAGTACGAGAACCCTTCCCCCGGTGCAAACTTCATCTCCCGTTGTGGGAACACCGGCAGATAGTCCTTGGGACCTCTTAGCTCGTACCAAGGGGTGGCGACGGTGAAATTGTCGAAATCCTCGATGAGCTCTTCGTCGTAATAGTCGGGAATCCCGGAGGTGTGGGTAAGCAGATGCTGGATGGTGATTGCTTCTGAGTAATCCGGCAGCTCCGCTGAGATGCAGTCGCGCACTTGAGTAGTAAGTGCCAGCCGACCCGCGTCGATGAGCCGACCCACGGTCAAGGCCGTCAGCAGCTTCGTTCCAGAAGCGATTCCAAAGCGCGTCTCGGCGGTGTTGGCGATGGCGTTGGCGCGATCGGCAAACCCTGCAGCTCTCTCGTACAGCGGCTGGTCATGTCGTCGGACACGGACGACGCCGGAGAAAGCGCCCTCCTCGACGAGCTCGTCTAGGGGATTCGAGACTCCCGTACGGTCAGCCGCCAAGCTCATGGCTTTGCTCTTGGGCCGGGTAGAGCTACTCCGGCTCCTCGCCGCTTCTCGCCAGCCTAACCTTTGCTTCCGCGTAGAGATCCGCGGGCAGTGGACCCGCTAGGGCCGCAGCGACATTGGACTTCATGTGCTCGAGGTTTGTCGTGCCGACAATCGTCGTGTGACATGCTGGATGTGCGAGGGTGAAGCGCAGGATAAACTCGTGGCGACTCATCCCGCCGATGAGTTCGTCGAGCTTGGCCTGCTCCCACTTCGACTGGCGCTCCTCATTGGCTCGGTGTCCCAAGCCAATGCCACCGCGAATGACAATGCCGGCTCCGGCGTCGGCCGCTTCCTGAATCATCCTTTCGTGCTGGCGCTCAAGAGCCGAATAGGGAATCTGGAAAGCGTCAAAAGCCCCCGACTCCACGAACGCGGCCAGATGCGGCACCGTGGAAGACACGCCGATAAAACGGGTCTTTCCCGCTTGGCGAATATCCTCGAGGACTTGGATCAGCCCTCCCTGTTCGACGTCTTCCACGGTGGGATTGTGCATCTGTAGCAGATCTACGCAGTCGGTTTTTAGGCGGCGCAGGCTTTGGTCGATGTTGGTGTGCAGGCGCTTGGCCGTCCACAGGTGGCCCGGCTCCAGTCTGTTGCCCTCCGCGTCGATGTTGCAGCCACACTTGGTGGCCAAGTAGAACTCGTCGCGGCGATGGCTGAGGTACTTGCCAATCCGCTCTTCGCTCGCGCCGTAATCCGGGGCCGTGTCGATGAGGTTGATTCCTGCATCGAGGGCCGCATTTAATACGCGGCCGGCCTGAGCGTCGTACTCCGCTTCGTCCGGCAAGCCGCGCTCGGCCGCTCCGAAGCCGAGTTGTGTGACCTCAATCCCGGTGCGACCGAGTGTGCGTTTAGTCAAATTTTCCATTGTTCCTCCTCAAGTAGAGGTTACTGTATCGTCCGATGAATTGAAGCGAATGATCTTCTCCCACAAAATCTGTCCTTCCGAATCACAAAAATTTTGCGTGAATTCCATCGTAAATTTGTTGACGGTCTTACTGTACTCTTGCAAAAATTTTTCATTTTTTTCTTTTGCTTTATGGCCAAGGGGCTCAACAATTTCAGTATATAAAGATTCACTCCCTGAAATAAATGACCAAAACCGCTGTCCGCACAATTTGAGGTAATCCCCTTTGTCTGGCTGCTTATCTTTGCCGTAGCAACATCCATTGACGGCAACTACTTTTACTGTAGAAGATACATTACTTCCCAGAATTCTTTTGGCCTTCTTAAAATTATCCTGCATCTTTTTAATTTGGCTGCTATTTCCCCAGCTTGGGCCAGATTTGATAGAGACGATATATTTTGTTTGATCTCGTTCAAACTCTAGATCAATCCCTTCTGCTGATGACTTTATTCCACCAAACACTTGAGTACACACGAAAACAGCCAGTTCTTCTAGGAATCCCCCAAACAACCCTTCTTCTGAAGAAGACAAAAATGCGTCTAGGATATTTTTGACAAGATCACCTGCTGTACTGATGTTTTTGGCCTTGAATAGATAGGGATTCTTTCGCTTGAGAACATCTCCCAATTCTAGTGTCTTAATTTTTTTCAAACGGCTTTGATGAAAATAATGGATATTCGCTTCAACGTACTCGGTGATTTCATGCTGTGTAATGGGTTTCATAGGGCACCTCTTTTTCAAAAAGGGTGTGTTGGACAGGATTGGCATTTTCTAAAGCCAGTTCATAGTTTTCCAGCAATGCTTCAATTCCCACTGAGTTTCTACCCATCTCGCGAGCCACTTGACACGTTGTGCCCGAACCAACAAAGGGATCGAGCACCCAGTCGTGTTCTTTTGTAAAGAGTTTAATAAACCATTCGGGCAAAGTTTTGGGAAACGCTGCACTGTGGTTTTTATTTCCGCATTCTGTGGCTAAGTGGAGTACATTGGTTGGGTAAACTTTATCGCGACCAATCCAGTTGGATACGTTTTTTCCAAAACCACTTTGGGCTTTGGATTCGTCGCGGGTTTTGTCTGTCTCACTCAATTTTCTCAAGCGCGATTCTGCCCAATCGCCCATGGGCAACATGACCGCTTCTTGATACATGTTAAATTTCTTTTTTTTATTAAATTGTAAGCAGCGTTCCCAAGCATCGCGAAAGCGATTAGGCCATTTCCCGGGATAACAATTTTTTTTATGCCATATAAATTCTTCTGTCCACAACCAACCTTGTTTTCTCATGGCCAAGATCAATTCTAAGACATAAGTATGCCGCTCGCCGTTGACCGCTTTTTCTTTAATGTTCAAAATAAAAGTCCCCGTAGGCTTGAGAACTCTGAGCATCTCTTGCGTTCTAGGCAAAAACCACTCGACGTACTTATCCGGTTTAATTCCACCATAGGTCTTTGCTCGACTATCGGCATAAGGAGGAGAAGTAACAATCAAATCAAAGTGGTTGTCTGGCATTTCTGAAAGTATATCTAGACAGTCTCCCAAACGAATATGTACCTCAACTTTTTTCATAGCATCCTCGCTGAATTGCGCTTCTTCCCGTTTCACTTAGAAACGATAGGCGATTGAACTCGCAACAGCAAAAGCCCTCCGCCCGAACTCTTGGGAATCAAGTCCGACTAGCCGCCCGCTCCCGGACCATTTCGTGCCCTTCAAACAAATCCCGCGCCACCGTCCCCTGCGCTTGGCGGGGCGGGGCGGCCCCCAGCATCTGGCAGAAGGTGGGGACTACATCGGCGGCGTGGATGTACCCGAGCTTCTCCACCGGCCGCTCATATCCCCGTTTCACTCCCGGCCCGGCCAGCAACCACGAGCCAAAGCTGGACGAGGTCTGGCTCTGGGTCGGCAGAAAACCCCCGTGGTGCGCCCCGTACACATTGGGTGCTCCAACACAGCCCCCGCCGGCAATGCCGCGCCACTGGCCGTAGTACCCGCTGACGTACCCGTGGTCCCAAGCAAAGACCACATCGCCGCATTGATCCCCCCACTGGCCCAAGATGTACGCGTCTCGCCGCGGCAGGGCCACGGCTACTGGATTGCGTCCTACCTCTTGGTCAACCCAAGTGCGCAGGGCCAGCAGCAACTCGGCCTCAATGCGGTCGAATTCCGGTCCCGGCTCGGCGTTGATGAAAATGTCGAACCCCTTGTCGTCCTTGAGATAGGCCCGGGTGCGCTCCCAGTCGATATCTTCCTCGCGCACTTGGTCGCGCACCAGCCCTTCTTCCCCGTCGCCCTTGACTGCCAGAAAGCCCTGCTCGTGCAAAAACTGGCGGATATTGGCTACCCGCACATCGGGCGAGCACCCGTGGTCGGACACCACGCCCACGTACGCATGCTCATCCGCGTCTTCCCACAGCCGCCCCAAAATGCGGTCCCCCACCTGATAGGCCCGCCGAAAGTAGTCCAAGTACTGTTCGGCGCGCTCGGCTGCGTACCCCGGACACACGGGATCCACGTCCCCGAGGTGGATGTGGTTGAGGTAGTCGTACAGATGCCAGTGACAGATAAAAAAGGAACAACCCCGCTCCCGCAGCATGTAGCGTGCTACCTCGGCAAACCACATCCCTTGGTACTCGCATTCCTCCAAGGCCGTGTCAAAATCGGCCATCCCTGCGGTATAGGGCAACATGGAGGCGTGTTCCTGATACGGCCCAAAGCGCTCCACCAGTTCCCCGGCCAACTCGTCGGGCAGGGTGAAGCCATTGGTATAGGTCACCTGAGTGCGGTAGAGCTTGAGCCGGCTGCCGTCCGCGGCCAGTTCCATCAGCTTGAAGCGCAGCGACGCCGGGCGTTTGCTCCCGTCGATGGCAAAGTCCTCCACTGCCCACTCACTCCACTGGCCCACCCCGGCAACGGCCACGCAACTGGCTCCGTCCCGGTCTCGACACACCAGCACCCGGTCGTAGCCCCGCCCCGCGCTGTCCACCGCCAGCAGGTGGAACGCGGTGACGTCCCCACCCAACCGAGCCACCACCTCAATGCGGCTCTCCAGCGGCGGAGCATGACTTGCGGGCAGGTTCCGCCACCCCTGCGCTGGCTTTAGCGGCGGAATCGGCTCAACGCTGCGCTGGGCCTGCCGCACGGCCGTGCCGTCGTGGTCCATCTCGATAGTCCCTTCTAGCCCGGTATCCGTGGTATAGGCTTGGCAGGTGGCCACTTCAAAATCCGTACTGTGGTGCCCGGGGTGGCCGAAACCGTCGATGACAAAGCCCGTCTCCACCCCGGAGGGATGGGCCGCTGGATAGTGCATGGCCACGCTTTGCAGGCCCGCCCGCTCCAAGGCGTTCCAGATGCGCTCGGCATTGTTGGCCCGCCCGTCGAAACTGTCGATCCGCTGGCCCGGCGCGACTTCCACCCGCCAGCGCGTCACCCCGTGTGTGCCCGTGTGCGCCCCCGTCGAAAGGGTGGCCCAGTTGGTGGGGGTCCACACCGGGAAGGAGGGCAGGGTCTGGTTGACCGCGCCCTCCCGCAACAGACGCTCGAAGTGAGGCAAGGCCCCTTCTGCGGCGAATCGCTTCATCATCGGGACGATAAAGCCGTCCATGCCAAAGGCGTAGATTTTGCGCTCCATAGCTCCTCATTATGGTCAGTGGTCAGTGGAGAGTTCCCATCCGCTCCCCACTAGGGGCGTGGTATTCACTCGCCCCTAAGCATAGTTAGCGGCATTTTCCCGCAGACAGCAACAAAATTGCCGTTTATTGACGGGTATCCGCAGATTTGGCTACGTTACGCCGCGTTTAGAAGGTCGGTGGCCTGTGACCAATATCTTAGGGATGAGGCGGAAACTGACCCCTAACCCCTGACCCCTAACCCCTAACCCCTCCATGTCCCCAACCCCCCAGCCCTCCCCCATAATCCGCCTGCCGGCGATGCTGACTGGTCTTGGGCTTTGCGCCCTGATCTCCGTTGGCCTGCCCTATGGGGAATTCGTGGTCAAAGGCACTCGGCTGGGCCTGAGCTCATCGACGCCGGCCGCCTTTTTCCTGCTCTTCTGGCTGGTTGCGCTAGTGCAACCGCTGCTGGGGCTAGTGCGGCGGCAGTGGGCCTTCAACCGCGCCGAGCTGCTGCTGATTACTGCGATGATGATGCTGGCAACGGCGATCCCGTCGCGGGGCTTCACAGGTGCCGCGATCCCCGCCATTTCGAGTGTGCTCTACTACGCGACCCCAGAAAATAGCTGGGCGGAGCTGCTGGTGCCCCACATCCCCACTTGGATGGTCGTCCAAGACGAGGTGGCAATCAAGCAGTTTTACGAGGGGCTACCCCGCGGCGAATCCATCCCCTATGGCGCTTGGGTCGAGCCGCTTTGCTGGTGGTTGCTCTTTATGGCGGCCTTCTATCTCGTGCTCATCTGCGCGATGGTGATTATGCGGCGGCAGTGGATGGACCACGAGCGGTTGCTCTACCCGCTGGTCCAGGTGCCGTTGGGGATGATTGAGGACGGCACGCGGCCAGCGCGCATAAAGCCCTTTTTGCGGAATCCAATAATGTGGGCCGGCTTTGCAGTGCCGGCGATCCTCAATACGATCAATTCCTTTAGCCACTACTATGAGTTCGCGCCGCGCGTCGATATCAACCTGCCGCTCGCCTTGGGGCACGACGCGGTCGTCTTGCGCCTGCGGCTCAACTACCTGATGATGGGCTTGGCCTATTTTATCAACACCGGGATCTCCGGCAGCTTGTGGTTTTTCTATCTGTTGGCCAAGGCCCAAGAATGGGCCTGCTCAACGCTGGGCATCTTCACCACCGAACAACTCGACGCTTACAGCCACGCCGGTCCCACCACGGGCATGTTGAGCCATCAGAGCATGGGCGCGATGCTTGCGCTGGTCGTCCTCGGGCTGTGGACGGCACGCGGGCATCTAAGGGCCGTGTGGCAGCAGGCCCGAGCCGGCGGCAGCACCGCCGGGGAGTTGTTGTCCTATCGGACGGCCGTGGGCGGCTTGGCGATAGGCTCGGTCGTCATGGGCTTGTGGCTGTGGCAGACGGGGTTGCCTTGGTGGGCGGTGGTGCTGTTTCTCGGCGCGGCGTTCGCCATCTTCTTCGCCCTCACCCGCGTGATCGTCGAAGCCGGCCTCTCGTCGGCTGTGGAGGGGCTTTCGGGCGCGGGCTTTGTGGTCTCGGGCGTCGGCTCGACCGCGCTGGGGGCGACCGGGATGATGGCGCTGGGCTTTACCCTCGCTTGGGCGGGCGACCTGCTGGTCTTTATGATGGCCCCCTGCGCCAACGGCATCCGCATGTTGCACGGCCTAAAGGTCGGGCGGCGGCGCGTCTTGGCGATGCTAACGGCGGCCTTGGCCATCGGCCTTTTGGGCTCGATCTATGCGACCTTGAACTTGGGCTACCAGTACGGGGCGCTCAACCTGCACCGGCAGTACTTTTCCGGCCTTTTTGCCTTGGAGCCTTTTCGCTTTGCCGCCCGCTTCATCGAGACGCCGACCGGCCCCTATTGGATAGGTTGGGTCTGGAACGGGGTGGGGGCTGCGGTCATGGCGCTCTTGCTGTGGGCGCGTCACCACTTGTTGTGGTGGCCTTTGCATCCCATAGGCTACGTGGCCAGCGGCACTTGGATCCTCGGCAACATCTGGTTCAGCATCTTTCTCGCTTGGCTGATTAAGTCCGTCGTTTTGAAGTACATGGGACCGAGCGGCTACCGCTCGACGCGCTGGTTCTTTTTGGGGGTGATTCTCGGGCAATTCGCTTCGGGCGGGGCGTGGCTAGTCGCAGATGGCTTCACCGGAATGACGGGCAATGTAATCCGCATGTACTGACCCTGAATGCGTCATTTCGCGTGGTCGTGGCCGAATACCACGGCCCAGTTGACAGGTAAAGTGCCATAGATTAGCTATAAAAATAGCTATTCTGTTGAACTAAATGCCGGAGATCAAAATTATGAGAACAATCCAAATGACCCTCGATGAGGAACTGATTGAGGCGGTTGATAAGGAAATAAAAAAAACAGGTACAACGCGATCGGCTTTTGCGCGGGAGGCTCTATACGCTGCTCTCAGGTGTGCAGAAACAAAAGAAAAGGAGCAAAAACACCGGGAGGGATATGCCCGCAAGCCGGTTCAATCAGGCGAATTCAGTTCTTGGGAAGACGAGCAAGCGTGGGCTGAGTGATGCGGCGTGGTGAGGTTCGTTGGTACCAATTCGCCCAGCCAGACAAGAAGAGACCCGTTGTTATTCTCACTAGGGATTCGGCGATTAAATATCTGGGCGAAATCACCGTAGCGCCGGTGACGTCAACCATTCGGGACATTCCCTCAGAAGTACTTCTGTCTCAACGAGATGGAATGCCCAAAGAGTGTGCGATCAACCTCGATCACATCCAGACCGTGTCCAAGGGTAAAATAGGCTCCTTGATTGTATCTCTCTCACTGGCGAAGCTGGAGGAATTGCGTGGGGCGCTGCTTTTTGCATTGGGATTTGATGGCTAGTTCTATGATGTCGTCCATCTAATAATGCCGCCAGCCACACCCCAAAAGACCCCGCCCGTGACCCAAGTCACCGACGCACTCATCGAGCAGATGGTGCAGGCCATCGTCGCCGAAGTCGATCCCGAGCAGGTGATCCTTTTCGGCTCCCGCGGCCGGGGCGACGAGCGGGAAAATTCGGATGTCGATCTGATCGTCGTGGAAGCCGAGCCGTTCGGTCCGGGGCGAAGTCGCCGCCAAGAGATGGTCCGACTCTACCACGCGCTAGCGGGATTTTCCGTCCCTGCCGATGTCTTGGTCTATTCCCATGCAGACGTCTCCTACTGGCGCGATTCCCTCAACCACGTTCTGGCGCGGGCATTGCGAGAGGGGAAGGTGCTTTATGAGCGACGTTAAATGTGCAAGGGCGATGTTTCAGGCCGCCGAGCGCGACTTCCTTGCGCTCCGGGGCATGACGGCTGGGGTGCCGGAAGAGTCGTTTGGATTCCACGTGCAGCAAGCGGCCGAGAAGTCGTTCAAGGCATGGCTCGCCCTGCGGGGTGAGACGTACCCTCTCACGCACAATCTGGAGTTGTTGCTGGATCGCCTCGCCGACCAAGGCGTTGCGACGAAGCCTTTTGAGAAGCTGATCGGATACACCCCATACGCCGTCGAGTTTCGCTATGAGGGTATCGACTCAAGTACCGAGGTGATTGATCGGGAGGGGGTGCTCGCCCTCGTCGAAGCACTGCTCAAACGGGTTCGGGGGGAGTTTCCAAGGGCGGAGGGGGCGTGATGGAGTGGCTGATGGGGTCGTCGATTTCCGCGCCCAACAGGCCGCCGAGCAGTTTTTGTAGGCCAAGGTGCCAGCCCGTCGGCGAGCCGGTGGGGGCCATCTGAGAAAACATAAAAAAGGGCTCGCCTTCGTGCTGGTGGGCAGCGAAGGCGAGCCGGTAGAAAGGGCCGGTGCTTCAAGGGCCGAGGGCGATGCCGCCTTGTGGCGACAATCTGGTGACGTCGTCGGTGATGACGCCGTCGTCGTTACTGGAGCTTATACAGAATCACGCCGATGGTCGATAGCCAACTGGTGAACAACAGGCCGAGAAACCAATTCATGCGCCGGTCGAGGCTCTCGATTTTGCGTTCAACCGCGTCAATCCGGGCGGCGGTGTTTTTCTCCAAGCTCTCGATCTGGGCCGTCGTGCTTTGCTTCAAGCTCTCAATCTGAGCCGTCGTGCTTTGCTTCAAGCTCTCAATCTGAGCCGTCGTGTTTTTCTCCAGGCTCTCAATCTGAGCCGTCGTGCTTTTCTCTAAGCTCTCAATCTGAGCCGTCGTGTTTTTCTCTAAGCTCTCGATCTGGGCTGTCGTGCGTTTCTCCAAACCCTCGATCTGGGCCGCCGTGCTTTTCTTTAAGCTCTCAATATGGGCCGTCGTGCTTTTTTCCAAGCTCTCGATTTTGTATTCGACGATGTCAAAGCGGCGGTCATTTTGTTCGATGAGCGTTTCCAATCGGGCTAAGGTTATGTCGTGTTGGTGAATTTTGGTTTCAAACTCGTTCATCTACGTCCTCCTTTCGAGTACGCGGACGAGCCGGTCCCGTCTGTCGAAAATATAACAGCCGTGCTCCCCGTGCCAAAAGGATGGCCCCCTGTATTCCCACAATACTCTACTAACGCTGTAAATAAAGCCAAGAATTACATGCAGTTAGTCATATCGGCAAAAACTTGACACTCGCCTAGCCGTTGATTAAATCAAACGGCATGTTTATCGCTATGCCCCGCTCCCTGTGGTGCGCTATCGCCCTCTTGACCCTGTTTGGCTGCGCGCCAGACTACACCGTCGTAGCCCAAGTCGGCGACGTGGCCCTCACCAAGGCCGAATACCTGCGCTTTGTCGAGCGCTTGCCGCCCGGGCTGCAGAGCGAGGATGCACGCGACCACCTACAGTCCCTCGTCGATCAGGAGCTGCTGCTGCAAGAGGCCCGCGCTAGGGGAATCGAGCAAAGCGACGAGGTCCGCTACCAGCTAAACGCCCTCGTGCGCAAGCAGCTCTCCCAGCGCTACCAAGCCGAAGTGCTCGCTCCCCAAGTCGAGGTGACGCCCGAGGAAGTCGAGCGCACCTTTTTCGACATGGGCTTCGACCGCGAGCGGCTGTTTGCGCGGATTCTGGTGCGGCAGCAGCAAGATGTGGACCGCGTATTGCGGGCCCTGCACGCGGGCGAGCCTTTCGCCGAACTAGCGCAGCACTTTGCGGCCAATGACCTTTTCGCCCAACAAGGCGACGGAGTAGTAGGCTGGATTGGGCGCACCCAAGCGCAGCGCTTTGCCATTCCGCCGCAGACCTTCCTCTCTCTGCCGGTCGGCCAAATCGCCGAGCCGTTGCCACTGGCCGGCGGGTGGCAAATCTATCGCTTTGTCGAAGACCGAGCAGCCGACAAGGCCGACTACGCAGAAGAAGCCGCCAGCGCGGCGCACCGCGAAAAGTGGCAGAGTCGCTTGCAAATCGAAGTGGAAACCCTGAGCCGCTCCTCGTCTCTACAATTGGACCACGATGGCCTGCAAGCCTTGTTGGCCGAGCCGCATCCCACCGACTCGCTCGCCGCGCTTCCGCTCTATCGCTTCGATGGCGGGGCGATCTCCTTGGGCGAATACCTCTACAACCTGCGCTCGGTCGGCTTCCGGGGCGCGTTGCAAGACAGCGCACAGGTCGTCTCGTTGGCCCGTGCTGCGCTCTTGCCGGCCTATCTGATGGCGGCGGCGGCCCAGCGGCGCGGATGGGATCGAGAGGCCGAATTCGCCGAGTGGCGCGAGCGCAAGCGGAAAGCCCTCGTTTTGCAGCAGCTCACCAAGGCAGAAACAGCGACAAAAGCGGTCCCCAGCGAGGAGGAAGTCGCCGCGTACTACGAGGCGAACAAGACGCGCTTCCGCACGGCCGAATCCGTCCACATCAACCAGCTGCTCGCGCCCACCCGCGAGCAGGCCCAAGAGTTGCGCCAGGCCCTCGCAAACGGCAGCACCGTCGCCGATCTGTTGGCCCGACCAGGGGTCGAAACGCACGGCGACCCGCACGACGGTGCGCTGCACCTACGCAAGGTGGTGCGGGCGCGTTATCCCCAGCTTGTAGATGCGGCTTTTGCCGCGCCGGTCGGCGAATGGGACGGGCCAGTGGAGGTGCTGGACCGCTTTGCCGTGTTCCGGGTGCGCCACAAGGAGGGCGGCGACATCCAACCCTTCGCCCAAGCGCGGGCGCGAGCGCAGGCCATCTTAGAAGCAAAGCGCAGGGACGAACTCATGGACGCGCTCATCCAGCGCCTGCGCGCCGAGCGCGAAAGCCAAGTCGCCTTATTCGCCGAGCGCCTGTAAGGAGGTGCCATCGTGGTAAGAATCAAATGGTGTGTCCTCGCGTACTGCCTGCTGTGGACGTGGTTGCCAGCCGACGCACAGCAAGGGTACGACATCGTCGATGACCGCATTGTCGTCACGGGACGCAGCCACTGGGAGCACTGGAAAAAACCAGCACACCTGACGGCTATCGACAACTCGGGCGCGGTGCGTCCGCGGCACCTGCGCTCGATCTACAACGTCCTCTCCGACCCTAACATCGCCCGTCCGGTCGTGATCACCAACAAAGCGCCACGCATCCTCAATGTGGATAGCACCCTGAAGGTGGATGTGCTCGGCCAACCCGTCCAAGACGCGCAAAAAAAATTCGTGTACGACTATCTGGTGCGGCCCGGAGTCAGCCGCGCTGGCTCCAACATCGAGATGGTGGCCCACATCGTCGATGGCGACCCGACCACCTTTTGGGAGCCCGACCTGGACGATCCCATCGAGCAGTGGTGGGTCGAAGTAGATCTGGGCCGTGCCGTACCCGTGGAGGGTATTTCCGTGCGCTTCGTCGAAGAGGAGCTGGGCGATCCGTTCTTCAAGTACCTCCTCCTCTTAGCACCGAATCAGACGCTATCGCTTACCGACGACCGCAAGGTCAACTTCGAGTTGTTCGTCCCCCACGAAGGCCCCAATACCCAACAGCGCGCCTTCTTCTTTGAAAGTGCCACCGCAACCGGGGGAGCCACCCTTGCGACACCGGTCAACCCTGGCCTCGTAGTTTCCGCCGGCGGGATCAGCAGTGTCAAGAAACTGCAACAAAACAGCGCCGATCTAGCCTGGACCGGCAAGATCATCGAAACCATTCGCATCGTAATCACCGATACGCGCGGCGGACGGGCCGAGCAAATTGACCAAGCCGCGTGGGAGGTGCTGCCGGCGCAGGAACGCGGCGACATCGTCCACTTCGTGCGCGACTTCGCCGGCCGCGAAGAGCCGGTGGACGCGGCGACCTACGAGTCCTTGGAGGAGGAGCGCCGGGGACGCCGCGAATTCTACCGCCGCGAATTGCCGCGCTTGGCCGAGGTCGAGGCGTGGGGCTGGGGAGACAACATTAGCTTGGGCCTAATTGAAGGGGGAGGCACATTAGACTTGACCTCGGCTGGCAAAACGCCTGGACCGGCCTTCGACGGGGACATCGGCAGTAGTTATCAGCAACCCACCCAAGACCCTCTCAACCCAGGTGCCAACGTGCTGACCATTGATATAGGCGGCACGGTGTGGCTAGACCAAGTCCGCGTCATTGGCGGCAATATCCGCGGCTACCAAATGCGGTCGTCCACCGGGGAACGAGACGCCCAAGGCAAGTTGCGCTGGCGTGCAATTACCCCGCCGGAGCGGGTGACCAACGTCGATAACGGATTCTTTGGGTACCTCAACGATGTGCAAGATCCCGTGCGAAAGGTGCGCTTCCTCGACCTGCTGACCCTCGCCAACTTCATCGGCGATACCGAGAACCGCTCGGACCGCTTCTGGTCTCGATTCAGCGAGCTGATGCTCTTTGCCGAAGGCGTGCCGGCGGCAATCGGGCTGGAATCCGATCTGATTGAACTGCCCGGGCTGGTGACCTTGGGCAGTATCCACTGGGAGGCCGACGCGCCACCGGGCACCAAGGTCGAGCTTCGCACCCGCACCGGCAACCAACTCATCCAGCGGGTGCGCTTCTACGACAGCAATGGCATCGAAAAGACCGCAGCCGAACACAAAAAGCTCCTCGCCTTCCTCAAAGGGCCAATTGACACATCCTTCGCAATAGGCCCGGGCTGGAGTGCTTGGAGCCAGCAATACCAGCAGTCCGGCGACCCGGTAACGTCGCCCAGCCTGCGCAAGTTCATGCAAATCGAGGCCCGTCTGCTCAGCGAGGACCGCCAGATCGAACCAGCGCTACAGAGCATCTCCGTAGAGTTGCACACTCCAGTCGCCCTCGGGCTGCAAGCCGAAGTCTGGCCGCCCGAGGCCCAAGTGGGGGTTCTGGACACTTTCGAGATCTTCGTCCAACCCCAGTTCCTAGAGCGGCCCACCTCAATCCGCAGCCTCGGGTTCGACGAGGTGCTCATCAGCGCCGATCCGGGCCTCGATATGCAGCTTATTGATGTGGCAATAGGCTCCGAGGAGCAGTTTGTAGCTGGAGCGCCGCAAGTGCTGTTGGACCTCACGAGCACCGACGGCCAGATACTGCAAGGCGACTCGCTCTTAGTGCGACTCCCGGAGGTCGCCCGCAGCGCCACCGACGAACTACCGCAGCTATACTTCCGCACGGCTGCCGATGGCGAGGAAGTACCCACCGGCAACGACGACCAGCTTTTGACTGCGACCTCGCACGCCCTGCTGCCAGACCCCGTGCGCGGCGCGGTGCGCTACTTCCGCAGTTCCGGCGAGGAAGTGGATCGGGCTGCTTACGACGCGCTGCCGCCTGCGTCCCAAGGGCCGGTGCGCTACTTTCGCAAGGTAGTAGGTTTGGGCAGCCAGACGCTTTTCGACGAGGCCGGCGACACGCTCAGCGCGGCCCAGTACAACCGACTAGGCCGGGCCCGAGGGTGGGTCGTCGGCCGCGGCCGACTCGTGCGCCTGCGCTTTGCAGCCGAGGTCTTCCTGCACGGCACCAAGCTGAAGGTGGCGGTGCGCAACCAAGCGGCCAGCACGCCCTATCAGCCCGCCGACGCCGGCGACGCCACCGCGCTGCGACCATCGCAAACCCTGTCGATCGCCGCGCTCGGTGCCGTGCAAATCGTCGCCGACATCTCGGTCGCGCCCAATCCCTTCACGCCCAACGGCGACCTTGTAAACGACGTCGCCCAAATCGATTTTTCGCTGTTCAAGGTCTATGCTGAGCGGCCGGCCGCCGTCCGTATATGGGCACTCGACGGCCGGCCCATGCGCCTGCTAGAGGGCACCGCCCAAGGCGGTCACCAGCGCTTTACTTGGGACGGGAAGGACGACCTCGGCCGCGTCGTGCCGCCCGGGCTTTACATCTGCCAGATCGATGTAGAAATCGACGTCGAAGACAGCGCCGGACAACGGCGATCCCACCTTATCGCGGTAGCCTATTAGGGGCGAAAAGAGAGCGCCATGCACACCGTTACCATCAGAATAAGCGTCGTTTCGCTACTCATCGCGGCCGGCGCAGCCCAAGAGGCGGCCGGCCAAGTCGATTACAGCTCGCGCCTAGGGCTGCAACAGGGCGACGAGACTTCCTTTGCGCCCCAAGGGCCGGACGTCATGCTCGGCGTCCTCGACCCAGCGGTGCGCCGCTGGTACGTGCCGCAGGAACTCTACAAAGAGTACCACTGGCGCCAGTGGCAGTACACCAACTACGCCCGCAACCCCTACCAGCGCTACGTCGATATCAGCCTCGAAGGCGACTACTTTTACGACCTGTACGGCAATTTTCTCACGCGCGGCTGGCTGATCTTCAACAACTCCCAGAGCAAGCCCCAGCAGTTTGGCAACTCGCTGCTCAAGTCCAACCGCTTCCAACAGTGGTTTTCCGACGTGGTCATCGCCTCAGACGCCAAGGGCCAATACTTCTATACCTTGACGACGAGCGCACAGATGCGCTCGGTTATTTCGCCGATGATCTTTTCCAAGCCGCGCATGGACGGCGTGCAGTTCGACCTCGCCACCGACCGCTACGAAGGGACGCTCGTCTATTCGCGCTTGAGCAATCCAGGCGGCTCGACCACCGAAGACCAAGAAGTGCTCCGCACCAACAACACCACGCTCTTCGGCGGGAGCTTCGCGTACCAACTCAGCGACGCCTTGCAATTGGGCCTACACGCGATCAACGCCCACCAGTCGAACACGCTTGCGGATCGCTTGGTGGGCAACCCGTTTTCCGGCGCCTTGACCGTGGCCCAAAACAAGACCGTGTCGCTGATTCAGATCGTCCTGCGCGACGATTCCCCAGGCGACGAAACGGGCGGTGCCGCCTTCTTTGAGGCCGGCTCGGACATCCTGATTACCTACGAGGACGGCACTGTCGATGCTGGCAAAGACATCCAATTCGAGCCAGTCATTGAGGGTGGCTTTGTCCAGCAGGGCTATATCGCCGCCAACGGCCCCGAGGAGATACGCCTGAGCTACGACTTCGACAGCCCGGCCTTTGTCGATCGGGCCTCGTTTCCCAAAGAGGACATCGTCAAAGTCGAGTTCCGGCTCGTGCTGGGCAACGACTACCAGGTCTGGATGACCTCCGACCGCCAAGTCAACCGCGACGGGGAAGCCGTGCTGCTGCTGGTGGCCCAAGCCGCGGGCAACGTGCAAGACATCACCAATTTGCAGACCGTCCGCTTTGAGTACGGCCTGCCGACAGCTACCCACATCTTCGGCGGCAACATCGAACTGCGCGACTACAAGGGCTTTGACCTGTACGCCGAATACGACCTGAGCGTGAGCTACCGCAAGTATCCCAACGTCCTGCGCGACGAGCACCACACTGCATCCGGCATTGGCAGTCGCCGCCGGGCACCGGCTTGGATGGTGAACGCGTCCAAAAAGGCCGCTCCCTTCTTTGTCTTTGGCGAGGCGTACAGCATGGATCCGCTCTACAACACGCGGACTTTCGTCACCACGGGCACGGGCGAAATCAACTACGACAGCGAGCGCGAGGGCATCGTCGAGCTGGTCGAAGACAACGACGACCAAGACCGCTTCCCGGACACGGTGCGCTTTGACTGGCTCCAGGGCGATTCCCAAGTCTTCCCGGGCTGGGACCAAAACAACGACTTCGTGCCCGACATCAACCAAAACGACAACTTCGTGCGCTCCAACGCCGTGCCCGACTACGAAGAACCTTTCCTGCGCTTCCATTCCGACCGCCCGGAATTCCTCTTCGGGATGGACATGAACAACAACTTCTGGGTTGACCAATACGAAAACGACGAAGAGCCCGATTACCCCTACCGCCGCGACCACCGCGGTTACAATGGGTACGGCGGTGCGAACCTGACGCCGCAGCTCAAGGTGATGGTCGGCGCGTTGCGCGAGGAGCTCATCTCGTCTAACCAACAAAACAAGAGCACCTACGCCCTCGTGACCTACGACAACAACTCCCCGCGCTTTGGGCGCTTGCGCTTCTTTGAAATGAGCAAATTGGTGCAAGACGACATCCCCAATCCCCTCTTGCAGTGGGCGCCGGACAACACCCTACGCGGCGGCGAGTTGACCAAGGTCGAAGACCCCCTGTTGGCCCGCGACACTTGGGTCAACCAGCTCTTTGTGGGCCACAACTTGCAGTCGGCCTCCTATCGAGTGCAGACCAAACTCAACTACGTGCGCTTCCGCCAGCTAATGAGCGAGGCCCGCCGGCAGGGCCTAGAGCTAGACGAGCAGGACTTCTTCTTAGGGGTAATCAACAAGGCCAGCTACCGCTATGCTTTGGGCCAGCTAAGCTTGGAGCCGCGCTGGAAGAGCGAGTTCCGCAAGCAGTCGCGCAGCCTCTTCACCTTGGAGCATTCCACCAGCCTCTACGAGCTTTTTTCGGCCGTCGTCGAAACCCGCGTCCTGCGAGCCACTCGGCTCCAAGCGGGCGTCGAGTACCTGATTTTTAACGATTTCGACGTCGATGCCAACGACTTCAACTCCATCACCGGCGCGTTTCAGTTTACCAATCAGTCTCAGTACTTGGGTTACAGCCTCCACGCCCTAGCCGGGCTGCGCATTGAGCGCCAAGACTTCAAAGAGGGCAAGGCGCGGATCACGAGTCAGACCTTTATAACGATTTACGCAGGATTGGAATAGCGCGTGATTTGGCGCAGCGACAACTTAGGCGCCGCCGTCATCGGCATCGCGCTCGTGGCCCTTTGGCCGCGCCTGACCTATCTAAATGAGGTCGAGCAAAGCCCCTTCTTGGAGGTGCCGACAGCGGCGAGCCAACCCTACATCGAGGCCGCTAGGGGGCCGGGGGGCGCAGCGGTTGCCAGCCCCTTGTACCCGCTCTTTTTGCGCGGCCTCGTCGCCGCCGGGCTGGCCCCCCGATACTGCCAAGCTCTGCTAGGCGCGGTCAGTTGTGCGCTGTTGGCCCTAATCGGCCGTACGCTCTGGGGGCCGGGCACGGGACTCGTCGCGGCTTTGTGCGCGGCCCTGTACGGGCCGGCCATCTACTTCACCGATGCTTTGCTGCCCCCAGTCCTCGCGGTATTTCTGGTGCTGGTGCTGTTGGCGGTGCTCTTGTGGGCCGACCGGCAGACTGATGGGAGGGCGTTTTTAGGAGTCGGGCTTTTGCTAGGACTTTGCCTGCTAGCCGCGCCGCAAGTCGCGCTCTTTGCGCCGGCCGTGCTGTGGTGGCTGTGGAGAGGAGGAAGGTCGCGGGCGGGCTGGGCCTGTGCGCTGGGGACGGCTTGTGCGCTCGCGCTGTGGTATTTTCTCGGGATTGCTACAAGTGCGGGCGGCTCGCCCGACCTCCTCGTGCGCGGCGGGGAGCACTTGCCCGCGCTGGATATGTACCATCTGCGCGGCGATTCGGCCGTCTTAGCGGCCCTGCTGTGGAAATGGGGGCTCGCGTTTCCCTTCGGCTTGGTCGTGCCGCTGGCGCTATTGGGCGTGGGGTTTGCCGCCGCGGCGCGGGAGCGGGGTGCTTTGCTCGCTCTGCTGTTTGTCGCAACCGGCGCAGTCGGAACCGCGCTCTACGGTGCCCATGCCGAGACGCGCATGGTGCTGGTCCCCGTGCTCTTGCTCTTTGCGGTGAGTGGGGTCGGGCAATTGGCGCAGGTGTCTTGGGCGTGGAAGGGGGCAGCCGTGGCGGGTTTGGTCCTAGTCGCGGCATTAGTCAATGCCAGCACACCAGCCATGGACCGAGCGGCGCAAGCCTCGCAGCACCGCTATTTGGGTCGCGCCTACGAGGAATTGGGTATGACAGCTACGGCGATTGCCGCGTACGAAAAGGCCGTGGCCGCGGGCAGCCGCGCCAAGGCCGTGTATTGGGCCTTGGCGGCACTCTACGACGCGCACGGCAAACCCGAGCGAGCACTCGGGATTAGCCGAACATTCGTCGAGCACTGGCCCGCCGACGAGCGCGGGCAACGGGCACTTGGAGATCGCTACATGGCGGTGGGCCGTCCCCAACAAGCGCGCACCATCTACCAACAGCTCGTCGCCGGCGGCGGGCAGTGGGCCCTACTCGGGCGCTTGGGGGACGCGCAACTGACGAGCGGCGCGCTCGATGAGGCCGTACAATCCTACGCACGGCTGCTAACTCTTAGCCCAGACAGCAGTCGGGTGCGCTATCAACTGGCGCGCGCCTACGCTGCGAGTGGGCGAATCGAAGACGCCGAGCGAGCCTATCGCCAACTCCTAGACAGTCCAAGCTATGGGGTGCGGGCGCGGGTGGAAGCGGCCGCACTCTTGCAGCACAATGGCCAGCCAGCAGCGGCCGAGCCCCTGCTCTCGCAAGCCCTAGCACTCGCGCCAGACCACCGCGAGGGGCTGCTCTTGCTCGGGGAGGTGCTCCTAGAGCAAGGACGGCCCGGCGAGGCCCTGCCCCTCATGCTGCACCTTGCCGAACTAGAGCCTCATAACTGGCGGGTCCAAGGCCACTTGAGCAGGGCGTACAGCCAGTTGGGGCGGGACGCCGAGGCGCGGGACGCCGAGGCGCGCTATCAGCGGGAAAGGCGGCGCGCCCAACTCCAACAGCGGATCGAGGTTGAGCAGAAGGTATTGGCAGACAAAATTCGCGGGGAAAACTTATGAAGCGCTTGTTGCTCATAGGTGCGATGGTGCTTTTGCACGGCAGCAATTCGCAGGGGCGTCAACTATTGCTCGTCGGCCAAGACGGCCAGATTAGCTGGGAGGGGGAAGTGGAGGCTGGGGCTGCGGTGCAAACCATTGAGCCGGAGTACCGCTCCACCTTGGATCCGAACATCACCGAAATCGGCGTCGCGCCGGTCAATCTCGTCGACTTTGCCAGCGCGGATTTTCCCGCCAGCATCCTGCCCCGCCGAGTGCAAGAGGGGCAAAACCTCGCCGCTGAAATCGCCGAGCGCGGTGGGAGCATCCGCGCCCCGACCGTTTTCGACCTCGCCGAGTCCCAGCTACAAAACATCCTCGCGCAGATCGTGTCGCCCGAGCCGAGCGGCATCGCCTTTGAGCGCAAGGGACGCGATGTACATGGCACGTTGCTGGTGTTGGATTTGGGGGCGCGCTTTGGCGTCAACCAAATCCGCTTCTTCCCGCGCAACACGATCTTCCCGTCGCCCTCGACGCCCTTTCAGGAGGATTTCCTCAAAAACTTCGAGGTACACGTCAACGACGGCCAAGTATTGACCGAGGCCGGCAACCCGATCTGGGAGACCTTTGCGGTGCGCACCAACAACACCGCTCCGGTCGCCACCCTAGAGATTGACCCGCCGCGCTTTTTGCGCTTCATCCGCCTGCGCGCCGCCTCAGCCATTCCCTTTGAAGTGGAGAAATTCCAGGTCTTTGGCGAGGGTTTCTTCCCCACCGTGCAGTACATTTCGCCGATCATCGACATGGGCACCCCGGCCAATTGGGGACGCTTGCGCTGGCTGGAGGAGACCGTCGGGCAGGCGAGCGCCGTGCAGATGCACATCCGCACCCGCAGCGGTAGCGACCCGTCGCCCTTTGCCTATACGCGCAAGCGAGTGGGGCGGCAAGACGCCGAGGAGATCGCATTCTCAGTCGATAATCTCGACCAGCCGCTCTTGCGCGACGAGTACCTCGACTTGCCAGCCAAGGGAGGCCCCAGCGATGTGTGGGAACGCGGCCCCGCGCGCGACGATTTAGCCAATTGGAGCCCGTGGACCTCGCCCTACGATCCGGTCGCGGGCACCAGCAGCGAGGGCGCGTTGGTCCTCTCGCCCGGGCCGCGCCGCTATTTCCAGTTCCGGGTTGACTTCCAGTCCGACGACCTAGAGTCGGCCAAAATCCTGCGGCAGCTTTCCTTTGGCTTTACGACGCCGCCCTTGGCGGATGTCCTCGTCGGCGAGGTCTTTCCGCGCGAGGTGCCCGCAGCCGCGGATATTCCCTTTGTCTATGCCGTGCGCGCCGAGATGGAGAGCGGTGATTTGCAGGGTTTCGACGGATTCGAGCTGGTCACCGGCAGCCGGGTAGATCGCATCGAGCGCATTGAAATCATCGACGCGCAAGGCGAGGTCCTCCTAGCACACGACTTTGCGGTACAAGACGCGGTCGCCGACGAGGGCGAGGTGGCCATCACCGCGATCTCGGAGCGGAGCTTTGCAGTGCGCTTCCCGCG
The DNA here is from genome assembly GCA_958295495.1 of uncultured Latescibacterota bacterium. GTDB lineage: Bacteria > Latescibacterota > UBA2968 > UBA8231 > UBA8231. The sequence goes on along the minus strand of OY282352.1, from coordinate 738,061 downwards.
AGTAGCAGCGCACAATACCGTGTTGAAGATCCACTTCGTCAGCCGCATCCTCTCGTACAGCACGGCCTTTGAAGGCCGGGGATTGCTGTTGCAAGAAGACGCCTTTCAGAGCGTCCAAGCCGGCGACGCCACCGCGCTGGACGAAGGCGACATCTCGTTTAAGTCGGGCACTACCGTCTTGAGTCCGGCCGTCAACAGCGGCAGCCTAGTGGGCAGCTTTGACCTCGCCGCGTCCGTTATCACGCCCAATGGCGACGGCATCAACGACGTCTTGGCTATGGAATGCGAGGTCCTCGCAGTCGGCGGCGGGGCCCAGATTGCGGTCGATATATACGACCTAGGGGGACGCCGGGTGCGCCGCCTTTTCAATATCGAAGGGCAGAGCGGCGTGTACAGCTCGGAGAACCTGTCCCAACTGCGGTGGAACGGGACTAACGATCAGGGTGAGCCAGTGGCCCCGGGCCTCTATCTAATCCAACTCAACATCGAAGGCGATGCACGCGCTAGCGCCAGCACGCGCACCGTCGGCGTAGCGTACTAGGATTTATGTGATTTTCCACCCCACCGCGTAGGGGATTAAAAAAGGAATGAGGATCATGCTAGGGCGAAATCTATTGCGGGGCCTAAGTATCGCGGCTTGTTGCACCAGCGCGGCTTGGGGACGGGCCGAGTTTCACATCGGCGGGGCGACGGGTGCTTCTTGGCAGGGGCTGATCACCGACGAGCAGACTGAGTATAACATCGTCGATGACCAAGGCGCGGTCTTGGGCACGCTTCCCATCGCCATCGGCGCGGAGGAAGCGGGCGTCGATACCATGATCACCTACGACGACAACGCCATCCAACCAATATGGGTCGATCCGTCGGTCAACCTCGCATTAGACGCAAACTTGGTCGTGCGCGGCGGCAACCTCTACACGAGCGTCTCCACCGGCTATACCCGCGAGGCGGCCAAAGAGGTCCAGGTGATGATTGACGGCGACCCGGAAACGGCGACCTTGCGCCAGGTCGATATCTCGCCGCGTTTGGCCGGCCTCAATATCGGCTACGTGAAAAACACGGTCGTCAACCTCGGGGCCGAGATGCCGGTCAACCGCATTCGCTTCTATCCGCGCCCGGGCTTTGAGGAAAACTACTTGGCTTGGTACGAAATCGGCGTGGCCGACAACTCTGCGCCTTTTATGTCCTCGCCCCAAGAGCGCGCGCCGGGCAAGCGCTGGTATCGCGACATCAGCCGCTCGCTCACCTCGACCAACGACCCGGAATTCGACATCCTAGAGCGCAACGTTGAAAACCTCGACCACGTCGTGGATTTGCGCTTCCTCACGCGCGACTTGCGCTGGGTAGGCATTCGCCCGATCAACCCCGAGCGCACTTGGGAGATCGCCGAAATGGAGGTGTACGGCGAGGGCTTCGTCACCAAGACCTCCTATCGCACGGGCGTGTTGGACTTTGGCCGCCCGGTGGCTTGGAGCAAAATTCGCTGGCAGGGCGAGGTGCCCGAGGGCACTCGGCTCGTGTTGCGCACGCGCACCGGCACCACGCCACAGCCCAATTTGTTTTGGAAAATCGGCAGCACCGGCAACTTTGAGCGGGTGTCCAAAGACGAGTACACCACGACCTACCAAGTGGGTCGCTTCAACCAGATCCAAGCGACGTACGACGTGGAAAACTGGAGCTTCTGGTCAACGCCCTACGACTTTGCAGCCGGGCGGCGCAACCCTCAAGCCGCGGGCTGGGCGGACGGAACGCCCCTCCTCTCGCCTGGCCCCAGCCGCTACTTGCAGCTAGAGGTGGTCATGTTTTCGGACGGGGACCAAGCTCCCCGCATAGACGAAATATCCCTGCTGTTTGCCGAAGATCCCGCGGCCCAAAGCGTGATCGCCGAGATCTGGCCGGTTGAGACCGAGAATTTCGAGCCGCAAACCTTCACCTATGTGGTGCGGCCCGTACTCGAAGACGGCGACCGGGGCTTTGACCGGCTGGAAATTTTCACCCAAGTCCCGGCCGCAGCCGTGCATTCGGTCGCGATCGATGGCCGGGAAATCATCGATAGCTTCCCGCCCAAACTAGAGGAAGACCGCATCGTCATTAGCTTTGAGCCGTTTATTGCGCCGCGCGACAACGAGCGCCGCATCGAGGTCGTCTTCGACGCCAAGGTGCTGCGCTTTGGCGCGGAATTTACCGGTTGGGTGTACGACAGCACCGAGCCCGAACTCAAGCAGCAAGTCCGGCCCGGTAACTCGACGTTCCGCTTTGCTGGCGACGCCCTATCGGTGCGCACGCCCGTCGGCGGCGAGCTCGTGCGGAAAGTCACCGCGCATCCCGCGACCCTGACGCCCAATGGCGACGGGATCAACGATCAGACCATGATTTCGTACGATCTGCGCAACATCGGCACGCCGCGCCAGATCGCTTTGCGAATTTTCGACCTGTCCGGCCGGCTAGTGCGCGAGGTGATCTCCACGCCAGCCGTCAGCGGCAGCTTTGCAGCGGCTTGGGATGGCCGCCACGCCGCGGGCGGCCTAGTTGCCCCAGGCGTGTACCTCTACCAAGTCGATCTAACTACCGACAAGGGCCTCTCAGCAGCCGCGGGCACCGTAGCTGTGGCCTACTGAGCGAGCAATGGCAGGAACTGCGAAACGCATCTGCGAGGCCGCCCTACTTTTGTGGGCCATTAGCGGCGGCTCGGCCGCGGCCCAAATCGGGCTGCAATCGCTGGCCTCCCCAGGCGCGGAAGCCCTCGATCCGGTGATGCGCCGCTGGTACGTGCCCCAAGAACTGGTCGCCGAGCACCACTGGCGGCAGTGGAGTGCCACCAACTACGCGCGCGCTCCCTATCAGCGATATGTCAGTGCCAACCTTGAGGGGGATTACTTCTACGACGCCTTTGGCAACTTCCTCAATCAGGGCTGGCTGATATACAACGTATCCCAGGCCAATCCCGAGGAATTCGGCACTGTATTGTTTGAGGCCCCGCACTTCCGCAACTGGTTTTCCGAAGTCGCCGTGGCCTCCGAGCAAAAAGGGCAATACGCCTACGCACTGACCATCAGCAGCGACCTGCGCACCACCCTGACGCCCATGGTGCTGTCCAAACCGCGCCTCGACGGCGTGCAGTTCGATTTTGCCATGGATAAGTACCGGGGCACGTTCCTCTACGCACAGGCCAGTGCCCCGCGCGGCATCACCAATCAAGAGCTGCGCCGCACCAATTCCACCACCCTGATCGGGGGGCGCTTTGAGGTGCAAATCGGCGATTTCGTCGAGCTCGGCGTCCACAGTGCCAACGCGCACCAAGCCAATTCCCTCTCGGAAGAGGCCCTGTTGAGCAATTGGGTAACCGGGTCGCTGACCCAAGGCCAGAACCGGACCATCTCCCGCATCGAAATCGCGCTGCGGGACGACTCGCCAGACGATGGCGTGGGCGGCGCGGCGTATTTCCCGGCCGGCTCGGACATCTTCATCACCTATCGGGATGGCCGCGTGGATTCGGGGCGCGAGATCCGCTTTGAACCGGTGGTGGAGGGCGGCGCACCCAGGCCGGGCTTTATCGAGGCCAACGGCAACGACGAAATCCGCCTGCGCTACGACTTTGACAGCGCGAGTTTCATCAACCGAGCCGCGGCCGACAAGACCGAAATAGTCAAAGTGGAATTCCGGCTAGTGGTAGCCAACGACTATCAGGTCTGGATGACCTCGGACCAGCAGACCAGTGCCGGCGCGCCCGTGCTCCTGCTGGTGACGCAAGCGCAAGGCAACATCAAGGATTTGTCCAACTTGCGCGTCATCGGCTTTGAGGCCGGGCTGCCGACGGCCACCCACATCCTCGGCGGTACGGTGGCGGCCAGCGACGTGATGGGCTTTGACCTGTACGGCGAGTACGACGTCAATTGGAACTACCGCAAATATCCCAACATCCTCGTCGAAGAACACCAGACCTCAGCCGGCATTGTCGGCGCGCGCAGCGCACCAGCCTATATGCTCAATTTGTCTCGCTGGTGGTCCCGCTTCTTCATCTACGGAGAAGCCTATCAGATGGACCCGCGCTACACCACCCAAACCTTCGTCACCCGAGACGACGGCAGCATTGACTACCAAAACGACCGCAGCCTCATGGATCTCGTGGAAGACAACGACGACCAAGACCGGGTGCCAGACGCCTTTCGCGCCGACTGGGCCTTCCCCGACCGCCAAGTCTTTCCGGGCTGGGACCAGAACAACGACTTCGTGCCCGACATCAACCAAAACGACAGCCGAGTGCGCTCCAATTCGATCCCGGACTACGAAGAACCTTTCCTGCGCTTTGCGGTAGATCGGCCCGAATTCCTCTTTGGCGTTGACATGAACAACAACTTCTGGACCGACCAATACGAAAACGACCAAGAGCCGGATTATCCCTACAAGCGCGACCACCAAGGCTACAACGCGTACGTCGGCACCTACTTGACCCCGCAGCTAAAGGTCGTCGCCGGTCTCCTGCGCGAGGCCCGCATCTCTTCCAACCAGAAAAACCACAGCGCGTACGCACTCCTGCGGCTCGACCGGAGCTGGGCGCGCTACGGCGATTTGCTCCTCTTCGGCATGACCAAGCGCGTAGAGGACGACATCGCCGACCCGCTCTTGCAGTGGGCGCCCGACAACACGCTGCGACTCGGCACGTTGACCGAGATCGACGACCCGCTGCTGGCCCGCGACACTTGGATCAACCAGCTCTTCCTCGGCCACAATGTGCGTGCCTTTTCGCTGCGCCTCCAAAGCAAGGTCAACTGGGTGGTCTTTCACCAACTAATGAACGCCGAGCGTCGGCAGCGCTGGGGCCTAGCCGAGACGGATTTTTTCTTGGGGATGATCAACAAGGCCCACTACCGCCATGCGCTCGGCCCCCTCTATTTAGAGCCGCGCTGGAAGAGCGAATTCATCAAGCAGAGCCGCGACCTGTTCACGGACGAGCGCCGGACGACCCTAGCGGAACTCTTCTCGCTGTTGGCGGGCACCGATGCCCTAGAGGTCACCAAGGTACAAGCGGGCCTAGAGTACCTGATCTTCGACGATTTCGACGCGGATGCCAACGACTTCACGGCGCTGACCGGCGGCCTTCAGTTCAAGAACGAATCGGCCTACCAAGGCTACAAGCTACAGACCGTGATCGGGCTGGTGCTAGAGCGCAAGAATTTCAAGGACGCACCATCGCGCACCGAGACCCAATCCTTCCTCGCCATTTACGCGGGGATTTAAGCCTTGACGTACGCTTTTACGGGCGCGTATATTGAATTTTTATTTTATTGAACCGAGAAGGCGGCCTAGCTTCCGCATCTTCTCTCTTCTTTATTTTACCCCTATCTCATTTCACCCCTATCTCGTGGAGGTAGCTTCACCATGAAAAAGTTTCTCACCATCGCCTGTGCCTCGTTGGGACTTGTGGTCGCGGCCCAAGCCCACGAGCCTCCTGGCGAGTTGTTAGTCGCCGTGAATTTCCCCGATGCCAACGTACCCGTCATTGACGGCGACCCCGGCGAGTGGGGCCCCGTGCCCCTCGAACAGTACGGGATTTTCAGCGAGTCCTTGTTCTCGATTCACGGCTTTGCCGGCGAGAACGTCGATCGCGGCGGGCTGGACGCCAGCTCAATGCAGATCCGCCACATCATCGGTTGGAACGACGCGACCAACAACGTGTACATCACCAGCCGCGTCTTCGACAACCTTCACATCACTCAGCGTCAAGACCCAGGCAAATTCTTCTGGGATGACAGCGTCGAGTACGAGCTAAACGCTGCACACCAAGCTCGCGACGACCTGAATCCCGGCGACGATGCGACCAGCTTCAGCTACAAGTTCGCCTTCCCGGTCTATCAGGAGACCTTTGAGTGGTATCGCCCGATCGTCAACCTGCCGTGGATGACCAGTGGCTCGCAGTATATCGAGATCGCCCACAGCTTCTCGGGCGACGAGTTCGGCGAGAGCACGTACGACTACGAGCTCCGCATCCTGCCGATTGAGCGGATGCCGCGCTCGGATGAGGCCACCGAGGACCAAGTCGAGATCCACGACCTGACCGAGGGCGGCGTCATCCACATCACCCTGACGGTCAACGACGTCGATGGCGGCGAAGGCGATGGCGACAACCGCATCGGCATGTGGAGCACCAATCCCATTTCGTGCTGCCACGCCGGCCAAGACTTGCTGCTGACCCCGGCCGATCCCAACATCGACTGGGGCGCGGGCGCGACCACGTCCGTCGAGGCGAGTAGCTGGGGCCGGATCAAGTCCCAGTTCTAGGCAGTTTTATCTCAATCGCACTACCATTCCGGGCAGGTCTCGCCTAGACGCGGGGCCTGCCCGAATTTTTAGGAGGCTATATGCTCACCGAGGAACAGGTCGCTTTATACCGCGAAAATGGCTATCTCGTCGTCGAGGACGTGTTGCGCCCAGATGAATTGGAGGAGGCACACGCCCTTGTCGATGACTTCGTCGAGCAGTCGCGGCACGTCTCCGAGCAGAGCGGCCACTTCGACCTAGAGCCGGACCACACCCCGGAAAACCCCAAGGTGCGCCGCTTGAGCGCACCGGCGAGTTATCACCCCTTCTTCGACGGATTGCTGCGCGACAGCCGCATCCTAGACCTTTTGACGCCCCTGATCGGCCCGGCCATTCGCGCCCAAGGCGACAAACTCAACATGAAGCCGGCCGATGGCGGCAGCCCGGTCGAGTGGCACCAAGACTTTGCCCATTATCCGCACACCAACGACGATCTGTGCGCCGTGGGCATTGCCCTAGACGACGCCACCCAAGAAAACGGCTGCATGATGGTCGTGCCCGGCTCCCACCAAGGTCCGATCCTCGATCACCACCAAGACGGCTACTTCATCGGGGCCATCAGCCCAGACCGCGACGAGATCGACCTCTCGTCGGCCGTGCCCCTAGCGATGAAAGCCGGTTCGCTTTCCATCCACCACGCCCGCACCTTGCACGGCTCGGCACTCAACTGCTCGGGCCGCTCGCGCCGGCTCCTGCTGTACCAGTACGCGGCTGTCGATGCTTGGCCCTTGGCAGGAGTGAGTAATTGGGATGCCTTTAACGCCAGCATCCTGCGCGGTAGCCCCACCTTTGATTTTCGCCTGACGTCGCTGACGGTCCGCTCGCGCCTGCCAGCCGGGCCGCGCAGGGGCGGCGGGATCTACGAGCTGCAACAGCCGCTGCGCGAAAAACTGTTCGCCGCTAGCTAGGGGCTGCATTGCCCGTACTCCGCATCGGGATCATGGCCGCGCTGGCCGTTGGGGCACTCTGGGGCATCCTCTCCATTCATTGGTACCCGGCCAAAGAGGTGCTGACCTTATGGGTATATGGCTCACCGCAAGAGGCTGAGCTGTACCGCAAAATTGCCGCCGAGTATCGCCAACAGCATCCGAATGTGCGCCTGCGCTTAGAGGTAGTGCCCGGCCGCAGCGTCGTGCAAAAGCTGCTGACGGGCATGGACGCCGGGCACGCCCCGGACATCTGCGTATTGCACTGGCGGCAGATGCCCCAAGTAGCTAGCACCGGGCAGCTTTTGCCGCTCGACGACTTGGTGCGGCGCGACCAGATCGACACCGACGATTACTATCCGGTGGGCCTACAAGGATACACCTACCACGACGTGCTCTACGGCATTCCGGTCAAGGGCAGCACCATCACCTGCTTTTACAACAAAGACCTCTTCGACCGCTACGGCATCAGCTATCCCACCGACGACTGGACGCTCGACGATCTCCTAGCCAAGGCCAAGGCCCTGACCATCGACGAAGACCAAGACGGTCTGCCGGACATCTATGGCTGCACCCCTTACGACATCGCCAGCTACGTGTGGAGCATGGGCGGCGACTTCTTGCGACGGGAAAACGGGCGCTACGTCTCCAACCTCGACGATCCGCGAGTAGCCCAAGCAGTGCAGTTTTACGTCGATCTCTACTTTAAGCACAAGGTCAGCCCGCCCCGCCCCGGGGTGCGCAGCGACAACGCCATGAGCACCTTCACCTTTGAGGCCGGGCGGATCGCCATTGGCATCATGGGGCCGTGGATGCTGCCGACCTTCCAGCTTTTGGACCGCTTCGAGTGGGACGCGGCGCTCTTTCCGAGGGGGCCGGCTGGGCGGCAGACGCGCTACGCCAGCGTTGGTTTTACGATCTGGAAGGGCACGCGCGAGCCAGAAGTCGCTTGGGACGTACTCAAGTATATGGTCTCGGCCGAGGCGACGACCAAAATGGCCAAGTTGGGCAGCGACCTGCCGCCGCAACGCTCGGTCGCCCGCAGGACCTATCCGCGGGCAGCAACGCCCTACGAGGAGGAGGTCTTCGTGCGCTCGATGGACTACAAGGTCCGGCTCTTCCCTCAAGAATTGTGGTGGGAGGACCTCTACCGCCGGATGCTCGACGAACTCGACGCAGCCCTCACTGGCCGCGAGAGCGTGGCCGAAGCCCTTGCCGAAGCCCACCAAGTAACCAATGCCTATCTGCAGCGCATCTACGCCGAGGAAAGCGCATTGTGAGGAGCCAAAACAAAGCCGCCTTCTTCTTTCTGCTACCCAATTTCGTCGGCTTTCTCATCTTTGCGCTTGGTCCGGTCGTAGTGGCTGCGGGCATGGGCTTCTACCGCTATCAGCTCGCCTCGGGCACACCCGTCTTCATCGGGCTGGATAACTTTGCGGAGCTCGTGCTCTTCAAAAAGGTCAACGGCGAGTGGGTGGCGCGCGATCCATACTTTTGGAAGTACCTCGGCAACACGCTCTTTTTGATGCTCAATATCCCGCTCGCCATGGCCGGCTCCCTGCTCTTGGCCGTGCTGTTAAACAAAGAACTGCCCGGCCGCATCTTCTTCCGCACCCTCTTCTTTATTCCACACCTGTGTACGGGCATCGCCATCTACATGGTCTGGAAGATGCTCCTGACCTACGAACCCAACGTCGGCATCGTCAACGGGCTTTTGTGGCAAGTCTTTGGGGCCTTGGGGATTGCGCCCGAGCGGGCCGCGGCGCTCCTGCCGGGGTGGCTAATCGACGCGGCTTGGGCCAAGCCCGCGTTGATCATCATGTTTATCTGGGCCAGCGTCGGCGGCTACAACATGGTGCTCTACCTAGCCGGCTTGCAAAACATCCCGCTCGAGCTCTACGAGGCCGCTGAAATGGACGGGGCCGGCTGGTGGTCGCAACTTGTCCACATCACCGTGCCCCAGCTAGCACCCACGACGTTTTTCATCCTCGTCACCAGCGTAATCGGCGGCCTGCAAGGCGGCTTCGAGGCCGCTTATGTAATGACCGGAGGCGGCCCCGAGGGATCGACGACCACCATGAGCTACTACATCTACACCCAGGCTTACGAACAGCTAGAAGTAGGGTACGCAGCCGCGATTTCCATGGTGCTCTTCGCGCTGATTTTCGCGGCGACCATGCTCAACTGGCGCTACGGCGGCAAGCGGCTGGAGGCCGCCTAATGAGGCGCTGGCATCAGTACCAATCAACCGCCTTAATCTATGCGATCTTGCTACTCGTGCTCAGCGGCATGGTGGTGCCGCTGGTGTGGACTTTGCTCACCTCCTTCAAATACAACGTCGATGTGACGCTCGGGTGGATTCCGCCGCGCTGGACAACGGACAATTACGCCGGCGTGTTCCGCGCCTTTTCCTTCCTCCGCTACTACGCCAACTCCCTGATCATCGCCACTGCGGTCACCGCGGTCCAAGTTGCTACTAGCGCACTGGCGGCTTACGCCTTTGCCCGCTTGCAGTTCCGGGGCCGCGACGTGCTCTTTCTCGGCTATCTATCGACGATGATGATTCCGGCCGACGTGCTGATGATCCCGCAATTCGTGCTGATGAAGAAAATTCCCGAATGGCTGAACGCGGTGTTAGCAACGGATTTTTTCAGCGGTTTCCTCTACTTAGGGAGTCACTACATCGGCCATCCGGTGGGGCTGGACAGCTTTTTCGCGCTCATCGCACCGGGGTGTTTTAGCGCCTATGGGACGTTCATGCTGCGGCAGTTTTTGCTGGGCATTTCGCGCGAGATCGAGGAGGCGGCACTCATCGACGGATGTTCGGCGTGGGGCGTGTTTTGGCACGTGGTGGTGCCGCTGGCCAAGCCGGCACTGGGGGCCTTGGCGATTTTTACTTTTCTCGGGCGTTGGCGGGCTTTTCTCTGGCCGCTGATTATGACGGATTCGGATTCGATGATGGTGCTGCCGGTGGGGTTGGCCAAGCTGTCGGACCTGTACGTCAACGACTACGGGCTGATTTGTGCGGGGTCGGTGTTGATGCTCGTGCCGATGATCGCGGTTTTCGTCTTTTTTCAGCGGTGGTTTATCAGCGGGATTCAGCTAGGGGCGGTGAAGGGCTAGCAGACCGTCATACACATGCGCCTCAATCCCTTCAAACCGTTCGCCTCCTACCTCCATCCCTATCGCTGGGCCTTGGCCATCGGCCTAGCCTTTTTGCTGGGCGAACAACTCGTTTCCGTTTCTATCCCCCTCGTCCTCGAACGCGCCATTGGCCAAGCCCAAGCCAGCTTGGATCAAACTGCACCGGACTTGGGCTTTCTCGCGTACTACGCCGCCCTCATCGTCGTGCTCGGGATGGTGCAGTGGAGCATGGCCTTTGGCATGCGCTGGCACTTGGCTGCCACCTCCTACCGCGTCGAGCGCGACATCCGCCAGCGCTATTTCGCCCACCTGCTCACCTTGCCCATCGGCTATTTCCAACAGGCCCGCACCGGCGATTTAATGGCGCGGGCAACCAACGATGTCGAGGCTGTACAGCGCTGCCTCAGCCACGGCTTTCGCATGTTCCTGAGTGCCCTGCTCGGCTTCAGCTTCAGCATGGTAGCCATGTGTCTGTACGACTGGCAACTGACCCTCTACGCGCTGTTGCCCATGCCCATTATGGCCGCGATTTTGCGCTTGGTCGGCGGCAAAGTGCGCCAGCGCTATCGCATGGTCCAAGAACAGTTTGCCGCCATTAGCACCTGCTTGCAGGAAAACCTCGCGGGCGTGCGCGTGGTCAAGGCATTTGCCCGCCGCCTCGGCGAGATCGACCGCTTCACCCGCCTCAACGACGAATACGTCGAGCGCAACCGTCGCCTGATCTACATCTACAGCACGTTTTTCCCCTTCACCTTCCTCATCAGCGGCCTGTCCATGGCGTTCATTCTGTGGCTGGGCGGCATCCGCGTCGTCGAAGGGACGCTCACCCTCGGGGCCTTTGTCGCCTTCAATGCCTACTTGATCCGCATGAGCCGCCCGATGATGATGATGGGCCGCATCGTCGATGAATACCAGCGCGCCATGGCTTCCATACGGCGCATTGAGTCCGTGCTCCAAGAAGATCCCCAAGCCGATCATCACCGAGAAGACGACTTAGCAATCAAAGGCGAAATCGAATTCCGCCGCGCCTCCTTTGCGTACAATGGCCAAGCCGTGCTGCGCGACATAGATGTCCACATTCCGGCTGGCAGCACCCTCGCCATTGTCGGCCGGGTCGGGTCGGGCAAGAGCACGCTGGCCCGGCTCATCCCTCGCCTCATCCAAGCCGGCGAGGGCCAAATTCTCATCGACGGCAAACCCATTGAACAAATGCCGCTGCGCGCCTTCCGCGACGCCATCGGCTACGTGCCGCAGGACACCTTCCTGTTCTCCGAGAGCATCCGCGACAACATCGCCCTCGACTTGGCCGCCCCGGACGAAGTCGGACGCGCCATTGAGGTGGCCCAACTAGCCGCAGACCTCAAGACCTTTCCCCAAGGGCTGGAGACCATCGTCGGCGAGCGCGGCGTCACCCTGTCGGGCGGGCAGAAGCAGCGCACGGCCCTGGCCCGTTCGGTCGTGCGGCAACCGAAAATCCTCATCCTCGACGACTCCTTGGCCAGCGTCGATACCCGCACCGAAGAGCAAATCCTCAAGCGTCTGCGCCAGATCATGGCCGAGCGCACCACCATTCTCATCGCCCATCGCATCTCCACCGTCATGGCCGCGGACCACATCATTGTGCTCGACGAAGGACGCATTGTCGAAGAAGGCACCCACGACGAATTGCTAGTACGCGATGGCCTGTACGCGGAGATGTACCGCCGCCAGCACCTCACCGAAGAATTGAGCGACCTCTAATGCCGCCGACCATGCGCGACGAGCAGGAAATAGACCAAAAGTCCATTGACTTGCGCTTAGTGGCTAGGCTGTTGGGTTTTTTGCGGCCCTACTGGCCTTGGGCCGTCTCGACTTTGTTGCTCATTCTCGCGGCCTCACTGGCCCGCCAAGCCGGTCCCGTACTGACCAAAATAGCCGTTGACGAGCATATCGTACCCGGCGATCTGGACGGCCTCGGAGAACTCGTCCTGCTCTTCGCCGCGCTATTGGTCGCTCAATTCGCCGTCGGCTACGCCCAGAGCTGGATCACCAGCATGGTGGGCCAGTGGATCATGCGCGACGTGCGCTTGAACATTTTCACCTGCCTACAACACCTGCCGCTCAAATTCTTCGACCGCACCCCCATCGGCCGGCTGATGGCGCGCAATACCAGCGACGTCGATGCGCTCAACGAATTCTTCACCTACGGGGCCGTCTCCCTAGTGACCGAAGCCGTCACCATCGCCTCTATCCTGTTTTACATCTTCTACTATCTCGATGTCGAGCTGGGCCTGCTCACCTGCGCCTTTTTGCCAGTGGCCTTTGCCGCCACCCTGTGGCTGCAAAACCGCACCTACCGGGCCTTCCGCCAAGCCCGCACCCGCTTTGCCCGCTTCAGCGCCGATTTGCAGGAAACCCTGTCGGGTATAGAGGTAGTAAAACTGTTCAACTGCGAGCCGCGCAGCACCCGCCGCTTTAATCAGGGCACCGACGAATACCTCGACGCCCGCTTGGTGCGCACCCTGTACCACTCGGCCTACTTCCCCTTTATGGAATTGTGCGGTGCGGCCCTGATGGCATTGGTCCTGTGGTTCGGCGTCGGCCAAGTGCTGCGCGAGGAAATCGCTTGGGGCGTTTTGGTGGCCATGCTGCAATACGTGCCCCGCTTCTTCATGCCCATCCGCAACCTCGCCGAGGAATACGCCACCGTGCAGGTGGCCATGGCCTCTTCCGAGCGCATCTTTGAACTGATTGACGCCGAGCCAGAGCCGGTCGGCGGTCCCGTGCGCCGGGAGCGCATCGCGGGGGCCATCGAATTCCGCCGCGTGTGGTTTGCTTACGAAGAAGCAGAATGGGTCCTGCGCGACGTTTCCTTCTGCGCGGCCCCGGGCCAGAGCTTGGCCCTAGTCGGGGCCACTGGCTCGGGCAAGACCACCATCGTCAGCCTGCTGTGCCGCTTTTATGAGATTCAACGGGGCCAGATCTTGGTGGACGGCATCGACATCCGCGAGTGGGATGTGGAAGCGCTGCGGCGGCGCTTAGGCTTGGTGCAGCAGGACGTCTTTCTCTTTGCCGGCGACATTGCCAGCAACATCCGCCTCGGTGCTTCCGAGCTGTCGGACGAGGCGGTCGCGCAGGCGGCCCGCTATGTCAACGCCGACCGCTTTATCGACCGCTTGCCCAATGCCTACCAGCACGATGTGCAGGAACGCGGCGCGTCCCTGTCTGCCGGCCAGCGCCAGCTCTTGTCCTTTGCCCGCGCCCTAGCCGCAGACCCGGACATTCTGGTGCTGGACGAAGCTACTGCCCACATCGACACCGAGACCGAAGGCTGGATTCGAGAGGCCGTGGAAAAACTGATGCGCGACCGCACCTCCATCGTCATTGCCCATCGCCTGTCCACCATCCGCAACGCCGATAAAATCCTCGTGCTACATCGAGGTCAGTTGCGCGAAGAGGGCCGCCACGAAGAGCTGCTGGCCCAAGACGGCATCTACGCCCGTCTGCATCAATTGCAATACGACGAGGCCCTCACCTAGCGAGCACAACTCCCCGGCCAAACGCGTCTTGTTTACTACTATAATCGAGCATACACTTCCGGCTCTACATCCGGCGCGTTTGCCAAAACAGCTTCAAATTTTTGGCGGCTACCTCGCTTAGCACACTCTTTTAGATACTCAACCGTCATCATCTCCGCGACTGCCAAGGTGATAAACTGATTCATCGAAAGGAAAAAACACAAGCCCTATGGCCACCTACTATCCCTCCATCACCGACGACCAAGCTGCGCTAATCCGCAACGCGCCGTTGTTCTTCGTCGCCTCCGCCGACCCCGCGCTCGCACCCGGTCCCGACGGCATCGGCCCGGTCAATCTCTCGCCCAAGGGCGGCGTACCGCTCCACGTGATTGACCCCAACCGAGTGGCCTTCCTCGACTACTTGGGCAGCGGCAACGAAACAGCGCGGCACGCAACGGCCGGCGGCCCGATCACCGTCATGGTCTGCTCTTTTGCCGGAGCGGACGCCGGCATCGTCCGCCTCTACGGCAAAGCCACGGCCACCCCGCTCGAAGAATCGCCCCACGCCGCGTTGCTGCTGCAAACGGAGTCCGAACACCTGCGCACCAAACGCCAAGTAATCGAAGTCGAAGTCGAACTGACCGGCACTAGTTGCGGCTACGGCGTCCCGGTGATGGAATTAGTGCGCGAGCGCCGCGTCGGAGATCGGGGCCGCCGCTACAAGGACCGCAAAAAATGAACGGACGCGGCTGGAAAAGTCCTAGGGAGAGAGCATTTCGGCAATTTTATCGAGGTATTCTTTAAGGGACAATCCGTGGCTTCTTGCCAAAATCGCTAGCGTATCAACCTTTGTCCGTTCCCCCTTTTCGATCCTTCGCACATGGCGTTCAGAAAGCCCGCGTATCTCGGCTTGCTTAATTCCGCACTGCTTGCGCAATGCGGCAACGGCCTTTCCGAATCGGAGGTCGTACATCAGTTTTTCCCGATCCTTTTTCTCACGCCATCTGTCATCTTTTAGGCAGCGAACAGCCTCTAAGTCAATATGTACATCAACCTCAGGCCAGTGCATATAACTGCCTTCACTCGAAATGGTAAATGAAGAACGCTGTTGGGGTGGAATGCGCCTGAGTGCGGGCATTTCTGCAAAACCTATTCTGAACAAGGTGAGATCACAGGCCATGACAAATAGTTCCTCATCTACGACCTGTGCCGCGGCAATGAGTTGATCGGGACATCCAAGACTCCAGGCCGTTAGTACGCGCTTTGGCACATCCTTAGTCGAATGCACGAGAATATGTCGGCTGCTTTTGAGTTTTGCCGCATAAAGCATTTGCGGCAAAAACTGAGCGTTGTCGTCTTCGCGGACGAAAAGGGTTCGAAGATGGTTTCGATGATTGGCAGCACGGACAAACTCACTTACAGCAGGAAGGTCGGCAACAGAAGTTAATACGAAAATATCCCGAGCGTTTACCTTGCTCACATCTGGTTTCCGAAAAACGGTAAAAGAGGGCGGAATGATGTCATAGCTAAATGGGTCTTGAGCCCAGACGGTCATCTCAGCAGTCTTTGACATTTCTTAGCTCCTTATATCCACCTTGGCTTCCCACTCGGCATAAAGTGCGTTTCTATGCTGAAGCACCAGACTTAACAGTTCCCGCCGCTCTTTGCCCGAAGGGCCTGATCTCAAAGGGGGAAACTTCACATTAGAAACTAGATTTCCGCGTTTACATGCTCCAAAAAAGACGCGTATCTCCCATTTGTCCGGTTTGCGAGCGTGAAAATGAGGTGGTTCGTGATCCGAGGAATTGAACCATAATTCCAAGCCTGCCAATTGAAAGCATTCCAACTTTCCCAAAGATGGCTCCTCGCTTTCCACCAAAGAATATATTCAAAATCGGACAATTAATCAATTATATAAAAATTAAAAAAGTCCGGTATGCGACCGTCGTGCTCTTGTTGAGGACAGTGAGCATATTATCGTCGTGATCTCTGGTCCCGAGGGCTTGAGGCTCATCAAAGGATTTCACGACGAAGCACTGCGGGGCCAATGGAAAGGACATAGGTCCTCCCGGCTTGGCCTTTACTATCGCGTCATATACAAAACTGAAGCCAGCGAAATCCTCGTGCAGGTTGTCAGTCTGACAGCACACGACTACCGAAGAGATGAGCCAAAATGAATCTACTATTTCAGCCAGCGAAAACAACCGCATACAGCTTGGGGTTGAGCGCGCCAAAGTGCTAGCGCAAGCCTTGCAGTGCCATCCGGCTGTTCTGGTCTTCCCCGGTTGGGAGATCAAACAGAACACAGCCGCTTGAGCGAAAGTTGGTTCCCACGGATCTTCAACGCGGCCCAGTGTGCTCCAAGTCCAGTAGGCACCTCTGTGTCAGCGCATCCACATTGGCTGCATTTACATCTATACTGACCAGCCCATGCTGCCTAATTGCATCCATCATTTGCGCGTTGTAGAGCAGACTGCGTTGCAGAAACTTATCCACCATCCTTCTCTCGCGCTGGGATTTCGTTCGATACTGACTCGCAGCGCGAATCCTCTGCTCAAAGACGGCGTCACTTGCTGTAAGCCAAATAGCAGCGAGATTGGCAACATCTAGGGTCGCCACAAATTCTGGCCACAGAGCGGATCCCTCCACTATTATCTGCCCCTTAGAGGTATCGGTCGAAGTCGCAGCGATGATCGCCTCAACTTGCGGCCATACATTGACCTTGTAGTGGTAGAGCACATCCTCAATCAATTCGCGCACCGACAGCGAGAGATAGTGATCGGCCACATAGTCGGGCAACTGCTGCTGCGCCGGTTTCCACGGACGACCGGGGTGGCGGGCAAGTTTGTCCGTGGAGATTTGGGTCCAGCCCAGCTTTGCGGCCAGCGCGGCGGCCAGCGTCGATTTTCCGACGTGGGATGAACCGCCGATGAGGATCACGCTCAAGTCCGCAGGTGCTTTGTGCATTCTCGTTGAGGGCAGTGAGAAAATCGCGACCTTACTACTCATTGCGCAGGGCATTGACGGGGTTCTCGCGTGCGGCGCGGACGCCTGTGTACGCCACCGTGCCCAGTGCAATCGCAAAGGCGACCGTCCCGCAGAGGAGGTAGGTAGTCAGTCCCAATCCGAACTGATAGGCGTATTGCGACAGCCATTGGCCGACCAAGAAGTGGGCCAGCGGAAACGCCAGCAGGCAGGCCAAGGCAACCATTTTCGCCAAGTCGTGCGACAAGAGAGCGAGGATCTCTGCCACCGTAGCGCCGAGCACTTTGCGGACCCCGATCTCCTTGGTGCGCCGCTGCAAGACGATGGTCGCGTGGCCGAACAAGCCCATGCAGGCGATGAGAACGGCGACGACGGATGCGAGGGTAACGGTGCGGCTGATCTCCTCGTCGTTCTCGTACTGACGGGCAAAAGCCCGGTCGAGGAACTCGTACTCAAAAGGTTGTTCGGGTGCCACCTTTTCCCATAGCTGCTCCAAGCCGGCGAGGGCGTCGTTCACCTCGCGTGTATTCAGCCTCACCAGTGCCCGCTCAAAGGGCACTTCCGGCCCATAGTGGAACACGGCGGGCTTGATCGGCTCCCTAAGATAGCGGAAGTGAAAGTCCGGTGTGACGCCGATGACGGTAGGCGTTTTGCTCACGCCGTAGGCCCCGTACTCCGGTAGGAATTCGCCAACGGCATTTCCCCCCCAGCCAAAGACTTCCGCAAGGCGCTGATTGACGACGACACTTTCCGTCCGGTCTGCCAGCCGGCCGGCTGCAAAGGAGCGGCCGGCTGCGAGGTCAATGCCGAAGGTGGTGAAGAAATCGGGGTCAACGGCATATACATACACGCTCACGCGCTCCCCGTCCGGCCGTTTGATGTAATTGGTGCTGGCACCGAGCGAAAACTCGCGATCGGCCAAGGCCACACTAGCCACACCCGGCCGGGAAAGGGCTACCTCCTTGAACCGTTCGCCAAGTCGAGTCGGATCCGCACCGCGGAGCTTGACGACGACGACCTGCTCAGCCGCGTATCCCAGATCGCGCGACTGAGCAAAGTCCAACTGCTGGCGAATCGCGATCGTGCAGAAGATCAGAAAGACCGCCATGCCGTACTGCAAGGTCAGGAGCGCACTCGTCACCCTACTTTTTCGCCACGACCCGACCCCGCGGACGACAGACGAGGGCTGCATGCGCGCCACGATTAGGGCCGGATAGGTCCCCGCCGCAATGCCGATCAGCACCGCCAACAAGACGCCTCCGCCGACGATAATTGGCAGACCCAAATCGCCGAGCGACAGCCCGGACCAGTGGCCAATGCCATAATGCGCGTTGAAGGCCGGCAGCCCTAACGGCACGAGGACCAGTCCGGCGAGCAGGGAGAAGAAGGCCAGCAAGACGCCCTCTCCCAAAAACTGTAGGGCGATTTGTGCCTTGTTAGCGCCGAGCACCTTGCGGACGCCCACTTCCGCGCTCCTGCCAATGGAACCCGCCACGGCGAGGGTCGTGAAGTTGAGGCAGGCGACGGTCAAAATGACGCCAATCAGGGCGACGAGAGCGAGAATCGATTCGATGTCCACGGAGTTTTCATAGCTGTAATAGGTCGGGACCTGCGGGTCGAGGTAGATCGTCCGTGCGTCTTGGAGTTCGAGTTGGAAGGCGTCTGGATCGTCCTTCCAGCGAACGCCCTTGTAGCGTTCCCAGACCGGGGCGATGAACGTGCGGGAGAATGCCGGGAGCTTTGCTTCGAGCGCCTTCCGCTCGGCAAGGGGCTGAAGCGCGATGTACGTAGAAGCCGTAGAGCCCCAGTAACTGGTCATGCCATACTTGGTTCGGTTCTCAAAGCGGATCGCCGCGTCAAAGTCCAAGCTCCGCTTTTTCGGCAGATCGGCGAAGACGCCGGAGATGGTGTATGCCTCGGGGCCCTCGTTGCCGTGCAAGACGATCTGCCGGCCCACGAGCGCCGGGTAGTCCCTGAATTCACCTCCGAACATCCGCTCGGCCAGTCGCTTGGAAACGACGACCTGATTGAGGCCATCTAGCACCGTGGCCGGATTACCGGCCACGAGTGGGTAGTGGAACATTTGTAGGAACGGGGGATCGACCTCGACCACCTCGTGTTCGAGATGGCGTGCGCCGACCGTCATTAGAATATTCGTCTTGATGACGCGCGTGGTGCTGGCGATTTCGGGGAACGTCTCCGCAAGCGCCGCCGCGAGATCCTCGCGCTGGTACGCCGGGCGCTGTACGTGGCCCGAAGCGCTAATCTCGCGCGTCACCACGCGGAAGAGGCGGTCGTCCTCGCGGAGGTTCCAATCCGCGGTCAGAGCACCGTGTACGCCAAGACCGAGGATGGCACTAACTGCGATGGCGACGGACAAGCCCACGATGTTGATGCTGGTCACCACTTTGTCGCGCAGCAGGTTGCGGAGTGCGATTGCGACGTAGCTGCGAAGCATCTTGAATCTCCTTGCGTTTGAACATGACTAGAAGCCATCTCATACATGCCACCGCCCCATAGGCACCAGCTCCTACGATGCTGACCCGCATCGGCCGGTGGTTCCTGAGCCTGCCGAAGGATCAAGCACCAGACACCCATCGGCATGGGCTTATTTTACCGCCCATCTCAGCTTGGCCGGGACCGCCTTCATGCTGGCGCAGTGGCACGGGCTGCAACCGGATGAAAACAGATTCGTCAAGCTGGCCATCGCCCAGTTCAACTTGTAAAACACTAGCGCCATTGGTTACATAAAATGGCACGCGCTACCTGCGGCTGGCCCGAATGCTAACGACGGCCACGCCAATGACTAGTGCGATGACGCCGCCAATGACCAAGGCGTTGCGGACGATACGGGCGCGAGCCTCAACGCGGATGGTGATGTCCTTTTCTTGGGCTTCGACCTTCTCGTTGCCGACCCAGCCGACGGCCTCAACGCGGACATCGTACTCGCTGACGCCCAGCCCCGCCGGGGGGTAGAGCGCGAGGGTGATTGACGCCTTCTCGCCGGGCCGGATGCCGGCGAGGGTGTCGGGGGTGGTCTCGTAGCGCCAGCCCATGGGCGGCCGGATGTTCAGATGCACCCCCTCGACTTCAAGGGTGCCGGTGTTGAGTAGATCAACGCGGACTGCGACGTCTTCGGCGATTTTGACCGCTTGGTAGCGGTTCGCGGGGATGGTCTCAAGGGCCCCCTTGCCCCGCGGGATCAGTTCGAAGCGCTCCTTATGGCCCTTGGTGGCTGTGATGGCCTCTAACGGCACCGGCTCGTCGCCATACTGGCGGTTGAGTTGGCCGATCTGCTCAAAGCCTTCTTGCTCCGTGACGAAGACGTAGAACTCCACGGTCTGATCGACGAAATGGCGGCTGAGCTTTTCGGGGATTTGCAATTCCAGCTCTAGCTGCTGGCGGGTGACGTCCTCGCTGAACTTGAGTTGGGTGAGGCTGGCGTTGGTGGCCGGATCGAGGAAGGCCACGTCGATTTCGCGCGGCAGGTTGACCACCGCTAAACGGAAGGTCTTTTCATCCTCGGCGAGCCGCTCGAGTATCAGGTCGTAGCGGACCCGGCTGTTGAGATCCCCCTCCTGAGAAAACTGCACCGAGTGGATCGTGGGAAGGTCGCTAAGCGACTCCTTGCGCAAGACGATGGGGAACTCGTCGCGTGGACCGTCTCGCGTGGTCATCACCACAGTAATGTCGTCGAGGTCTGCAAGTAGGCGAAAGGTGAGTATCACTCGCTCTTTGAGTTTGAGCGAGGGAATGAGCTGCTCATAAGGGTCGCCGACGATCAGGTTATCGGTGCGCTCGATGGTCACCGCGACGTTTTGGACTTCAAGCAGTGCCCGGACTTGGTCGGCCGATTTATCGGGATTGAGCAACCGCGCTTGGTCGAGGTTGGAATCATTTTGGATGGCGATTTCGACGTTGCGGTAGCCTTGGGGGGTGCGGTACTTCTTGGCTTCGAGGATGGTGATATGGGTGGCTTGCCGCAGGAAGGAAAGCTGGGTCTCCTCTAAGGCGATCACCGCTTGGTCGTAGGCGAGCTTGGCCTTCTGGTAAGCGAGGCGAAAGCGGTTCAGCTCGTCGAGGGTGCGGATGCGCTGGTCGAAAAGGTCTTTGTTCTCCTCGTAGTCGCTGAGCCGGGTTTCCATGTCGAGCTGGGCGTTATCTACTTGCCACTGGGCCTCGCGGAGCTGAATCTCATAGAGCCGTTGCTCCTTGGTGCGCAGATCCTTGTCTTGGGTCGCGGCGTGGGTCGCGCTGAGGGCCGCAAGGGCGATGAGGAAACAGACCATCATTGACGGCTAAGTTTGACGCTGGCGAGGCCAATGGCGCAGACCAACACCACTAGGAGGATGACGAGCATGGCGTTGCCGGCGATATTCGAGCGGGCCCCGACGCGGACCGTGATGTTTTTTTCGAGCGACTCGATATTTTCGGTGCCGACTTGGCCTTGGGCCTCAAGGCCGATCTCGTAGTCGCCGACAGCGATGTCTTCGGGCGGCTGGGCCGAGATATGGATCGGGGCGCGTGCGCCCGGATCGAGCCTCTTGATCAGGGCCGGCTCGACCTCTTCTTGCCACTCGTACGGCACGTCGAGCGCGGCCTTGATGTTTTGCACGGCGACGGTGCCCCGGTTGAGGAACTCAACGCGGAGTTGGAGCACCTCGGCGACTTTGATTTCCTCGTAGCGGTTGGAGACGAGGACCTCTAGCTTGCCAATGCCCTGGGGAATCAACTCAAGCTCGACATAGTTGCCCTGGAGGGTCTGGATGGCCGACTCGGGAATGGGCTCGTCGCCGTATTGGCTCTGCAGGGCGTTGATTGGGGCGTACTGGGTGGGCTGGGTGACTAATGCGAAAAAGGAGCGGGTGCGGCCGATGAAGCGCTCGTCCAGCTTTTCGGGAATCTCCAGTTGCAACCGCAGTTGCACCGTAGAGGTGGTCTCATCGAATTTGACTTGATTGACCTTGGCCCCCTCGTTGACAAAAGCGTAGTCAATGCGCTTGGGCAGGCCGACCGCAACCAAGGCGAAGTTGCGCTCCTCGTCGGAAAGCCGTTGCAGGGTCAGGCCAAAGGAAACGGTCTCGTTGAGCGCGCCCTCCTGAGAAAACTGCGACGAGTTGATGCGGGGCAAATCCTGTACGCTACCCTTTTTGAGGAGGATGGGTTTGCTGTCGTGGATGTCGAGGTAGTGGAGACCCACGTAAATGGCTTCGACATCGCGGAGCAGACGAAAGGTCAGGTGCTTGCGCTCGCCGACGCCGAGGGAGGGGATGCGGCTCTCATACGGCTCGCCGACGATGGGGCCGTTGCGGAGCGAGACGTAGATGTTTTCGACCTTGAGCAAGGTGCGTACCTCGGCTTCCGAAAGCGATGCATCGACCAACAGAGCGTCGCGGGTATCCGACTCGTTGCCGAGGATCAAATCGACCCTGTTCTTGCCGTCTGCGGTCTTGTATTTGCGGGCTTGGTCAACCACGAGGTGGGTGGCGTTTTTGAGCAGATCGAGCTTGACCTGCTCAAGCCGGATTTGGGCTTCTTCAAAATTGAGGTGAGCTTGCTCAAAGCGATGGAGGGTCTGTTTGTACTTTTGCAGCGCGATAAAGCCTTGGTCGAAAAGCTCCTTGGTCGCGGTCAGTTCGCGGCGGTGGCTCTGCAAGCGGACGCGGCGCTCCTCAAGCTGAAGCCGGCTTTCGCGCAGGCGGAGTTTGTTGAGCTGTTGCTCTCGGGTCAGCGTCTGGGCTTGGACCATCGCGCCAGACAGGATGCCCAGCAGAACGCAAAGTTGGGCGCGGCGACTCATTCAAAATGCCCCATCTGACGCCGCAAGGCCGCACGGCGCCGTATGAAGGTCTCTTGGTTCTTAAAGAGCTGATCTTGGATGGCGAAAAATTGATTGCGGAAGGTTTCGAGCAAATGCTCATTTACGTCCCCTTGCTCCTTGAGTATCTGGCTGATTTCGAGGCGGCGGCGGGCGATTTTGACGCGCTCGGCTTGGATGCGCTGGCGGCCCTCGGCTTCGAGCACCTGCTGGTAGGCTTGGCGCACGTTGAGCTCGGTCTCGGCGCGCAGGGCGCGCAGGGCGATTTCAAGCTGGCGCAGGCGGGCTTTTTCTTGCACCTTGCGACCGAACCGCGCACCGGCAAAAATGGGGAGCCGCGCTTCGACGTGGGCTGACCAGCGCGTTTCATCGGCCACAGCGGGCGGCGTTCTGTCGCGCAGGGCTAACTCCGAAGATAGGTCTAGGCCCCACGTGGGGCCTTGCTTGTCGAGCGCTAGCTGGGCCTTGCGCTGGCCTGCGCCATCTTGGACGCCGACGTTGAGAGTAAGATCGGGAGCATATTCCCAAGCGACTTCGCGCACCACCCGTTTTTGTTCCTTGAACTGCGCGCGGGTTAGGGTTAGGGCCACGCTGTTTGCCAGGGCCAACTCGACGGCGCGGTCTTGCTCAATGGCCCATTCCACCGCAGCGCCCGCGAGGTGAATATCGGTGCCAATGGGCTGACCGATCCGGCGCAAGAGATCCATTTTGTTGTTGAATTGGGCGCGTTCGAGGTTGTTGATGGCCAGCTCTTCGTCGAGCACGTTGAGCTGGGCGTTAAGCCGGTCGCTTTCCGTGGCGAGCTGGCGGTCAAAGCGGGCTTGCTCGCGGACGAGAGCGGCTTGGAAGTCGTCGCGCGACGCGCGGCGGAGGGCGAGTTGGCGGTCCTGGAGTACGATCAGGTGAAAGAGCGCCCAGACTTGGGCGAGCTCCTGATAGACTAAAGCCTCGTACGCATAGACCGCCTGACGCAGGGCCTCGCGGACTTGCACTTCCTGGGCAAAGTGCGGGCCGAACTCGAACAGGCGCTGAGAAAAGCGCAGGGTGCTGCCAAATTGGTCGTCGGTCGTGCTATCGGCGAGGCTGGGGCGCGGGGCGTCGTACGAGGCGGTCAAGTCGAGGTGGGGCATAAAGCGCGAACGAACCACGATCCGGTGGCCTTCGATTTGGTGGATGGCCTCGCGGGCTTGGAGCAGTGCCCGGTTGCGTCCCATCGCCTCGTCGAGGCAATAAGGTAAGTCGAGGGTGGTTTCGGCTCGGACCTCGGTCAAAGCCAAGAAGAAAGCCCAGACCCCATACGATATTCTGTGCATCTATGATTTTCCTGTGCGACCTGAAAGCTTGTTTTCTTACCCACTGACGTTACGCAGTTTTCAGCCTTTGTAGTTCATCGAAGGCACATCGAATGGCCTTGAGATAGAGTCGAGACCGCAAGGCAACGTGATTGAGTCGATGTTTGATCCGCAAGCTCTCCAAACGACCGGCCGCATATAGGGCCATAAAACAGTGATTGCTTTGCGTACGTTCGCGTTTCGTCGGCGACTTAGCTAAGGCGGCATGGGACTGGAGCGTTTTATGAAACGTCTCGACGTTCCACCGTTTCTGGTAGATTGCTTCGAGGGTGGGTCCATCACAGGTTAGATCACTGCACGCCAGATACAGTGTGCCGGTGCTTCCGTCTTTGTTCGTAAAAACCTGCCGGTGTAAAAGGACGGGAAAATCCAAGCCTTTTATCCAGCCTTGCACCGGATGGTGTTCGGGCAAATCGCAGGCATCTATGCGCGCGAAGGCCCCTTGACGTTTCTGTTCATAGCTCAAGGCGACGGTCCTATTGGATTCGAGGGCGACGACGAAGTGTGTATGGAGGGTCTGGCGAATGAAGGAGGAGATTGAGGCCCTTGACCGAACGGTTTTGGCTATGATCATAGTGCCAACAGATTACGTCATTCTCATCGGTATTTCGGCTACGCTCAATAAGTATGGGGCTTTTCTTTGGATCGTATCATCGAAGAGCAGCACCCATCGTCCTGTTGGATGGACCGTACCATCGGCTTGATCGGCTGCCACAGGATTTTCGCATCATAGTCCGCACTCGAAAGAAAGCGTGTCACCTGATCATGGCTGACCGCCCCTTCGACCAACGCCGATAAGCCGGTCGCGGTAGGGGCCCCAAACGAACTGAGCAGATAATCGCTGTACAATTCTAAGAGTTGTTTGTCCATACCGGCAAGATAACCGAAA
This sequence comes from uncultured Latescibacterota bacterium, assembly GCA_958295495.1. Taxonomy (GTDB): domain Bacteria; phylum Latescibacterota; class UBA2968; order UBA8231; family UBA8231. Next base: position 713,132 of record OY282352.1, on the reverse strand, counting down.
AGGATGAGCTGCGTAACGTCAGTTAATCAGCAAAGAACCATCTTCTTCAACGGCGGTCGGCCCTGGGCTCTGCTACTTTGCCTCCTGCACCGATTCGTAGAGATAATCAATTGGATCTATGCTTGGGTTCTTCCGCGCAGCGTCATCAGTCGCACCAGCGCCGAAAGATCCAAGATTTGTTTTTCCCTCTCTGACTTCAATATGCACATGAGGGCCAGTAGCAACCCCTTTTTCTCCCTGTCTTCCTAAAAAATCACCTACACGAACAGAGCCTTTCTGTGTGGACTCTGCTTTGTCTTTGATACTTTGTTCCACCTCTGAAGCATGAAGATACACTGTGGTCTTGCGATTCGTAGCGTCGTAAATAGCGATGGTGTTCAGATCGCTTACATTAACAATTTCCCCGGCTGTCAAAGAATAAAACCGTGCGTTTCTTACGTTATTCTCGACGTCCCATCCTGAATGACCGCCTCGATAGCTTTTGAAGCCCGTATCTTTATCACAATTGAACATAGGAGGGCAATTCCCATAGTCATTGTAATCATGGTTGGTCTTTGCGTCAGCTTCACCTGATCCTAAACGGAACAACACCTCTAATATCCGGTCTTTTTTGGCTGCCTCACCAACACCTAGCTCTACATTGTCTACATTGAGCAAAGGAGCCACCTTGTTGTCAGTACGTGCGTTAGCGTCCTCCAACATGCTCCGAAGCACCTGCCCATCTTGCTCAACGGTGAAATAGTAGTCCGCCTGATCAGGAGAAACTATCTCTTCCCCGACCTGAAAGACAGCTGTCCACCACACCGACAGTTTGTATTGGCTGCCATCTTGCTCTACGTTGGCAGCAGATGTCGATACGGTCTCTGGAGGAACCGTGTCGTCGGTTATAAGCTGATCACCAGACGGATCCCAGTCCGCCTCGTAGACCTTGAATGTAAACGTGCCGGATGGGCGGGCATCGAACACCGCCACCATCTTCGCCTGCTGACCGACTCTAATGTTAAGGTCGGCACCTTCGGTGATGCCTCCGTCAATTTCCCAATACAGGCGGGCCCGAACTACTATCTGTGGATATTCTGGGCCGCTTATCTTTTTTCCATAATCCTTGCAGGCTAGGATCAAGAAAAGCCAAGCTAAAAAAGCAATAAATGCTTCATGCTTCATGACATAGTCTCCTTATTTAGGTGGGGATAGGCAGTGAGGTTAAGGGCATGGGTTTCCAGGCCGCTCCGAGAGTGAGTAGAAGCGGTTTCGTAACTGTCTTAGTATGACCATCAGACAGGCGACATTGACAAAGGCTTGATACATCTTGATATGATATTCCCATCGTACCACCAGTCGTCGGAAATTTTTCCATCATGCGAAGGTGCGTTCGACCTTCCATCGTCTCTTGTAGCGGCGCAAGGGTCGTCCGTCTTGCGTCGGCGACTTTTTTCGTTTTTCCGATGCGGGCAGATCAACTCAATCCCCCATCGTGCCAAGCGTGCTCGCAGCGGGTCGGAATCGGCGGCCTTGTTGTAGATCAACCGGCGCGGCTTTTTCCGGGGCCGCCCCCGTCCTTTGCGCGGCACGGCGACCCGTTCGAGGGTCGGCTCAATCAACCAAGGGTACCTCAAAACACGGGCGATAACATCTGCAAGCATCCCAAGAGCAGAAAACTCACGCTCACGACGCCCACGACAATGAGGTAGATGAATCCCACGTCGGCGAACCAGCTTTTCCAGTTGTTGTGGCGATACCCCTCCATGTGCGTCCTCCTTCCGTTGGGTTAGGGCCTCTTCAAATACCTATCAAAAACGGAACGCCTGCTTTTCGAGCCTGCGATATCCGCGCTCCCAAGCGTAGCCTAAGGCCGTGGCAAAGGCCGCGTTCTGGTAGTGCCGGACGAGCGGCTCAAAGGTTTGCGCGTTGCCTGTTAGGCAGCACTCGACGAAGTGTGAAGTCATCCATAGGTATTCAACCCTTCTATAAATAAAGACGTCCAGCGGAGGCAAAATTAAAAAACCGGAATGAACTTGTGGCACACGGGTGTGCCGACTTCGGCCTTGTGGCCGGTAGGCGTGAGCTGGCCGGTGTCTTGGTCGATGGCATAGACGGCAATGGAATCGTGGCCGCGGTTGGACCCGTAGAAGAAGCGGCCGTTGGGGTGGACGTGAATGAAAAACGGAACGCCTGCTTTTCGAGCCTGCGATATCCGCGTTCCCAAGCTCCTAGAGGTTTACTATCCCGAGGTGAAGGGGATTTGTCTAGTAGTCGGGGACCAACTCGTCTACAGGCCCATCATTTCTGTTAGGGTTGCCAAGGCTGTCCGTTCCCGGGCGGCGATTTCGCGGAGCCGGGCCTGAATGCGAGGCACTACGCTGGCCGTTTCTTTAACCGCGCCTTTGAAGCACAAGTTTTTCGCCACAAACCAGCTTTGAGAAATCACCCCGAATTCCCGACCTAGGGACACCAAACCCGGGTGGTCGCAGACCGGACTGATATGGCGAAGAAAGTGGCCATGGCCTTCGCGGATCAAGGCGATCTCTAAGAGTTGCTTCCCATATCGCCTCAGGTGTACTTTGAGGAGCGGCTTTTCGTATCCCGCCCAGACCCTAGTAGCCTCGGCGAGTTGCTCAATCCCTTTCAGGCCCACGAAGAGATGTGTTTGGTCGCTGGAGGCCGACATGCTTTTGAGATTGCGCTGCAAGATAGCAGACACCTGTCGAGGATTTAAAGTACGACGCTGAGCCGGCACCTTCAGCCAAGTCCAGTTGTATCGATCCTGTCCCCCCCCAAGAATCGCGCTCGTGTCCCAACTGGTGAGGAACAGATTGAGTGGGATACTTCGTGCGGAAGGCTGCCAAGGCGAGGGATCAACTAGGTAGACAGTAGCCGCCTCATCGTCGTACCCGGCGGCGATATACTGGTGGTCTGCATGGTGCTGACGGGGAAATAGGTCGGCCTGAGCCAGCGGAAACACGTCTACGCTGACGGCCACAGGGGTGTCTGTATCTATTAACTTTTTTACTGTATTCCACGCGCTTGGTCCCTCATTCGCGCTGTGGTTGAATAGTGAGATACCAAAGGCGTTGAGTATCTTGGGAAGGGGGATTTTCCGGCCTTGGATGGCAGACGGCTCGTCTTTGAGGTAGATAAAATCCCAGTGGGGAAAACAGAGCACGGTGGGTTCGTAGCCATAGAAGCGCAACAAGCTATCCAACACTACGTAGACGCAGTTGTAGTGCCGGTTGGTGCAGAAGGGGATGCCGTCAATGAGCTTTTTCATAGAGACGCCTCATCGGTCGCGATTACGGTCAAAGCGAACAGATGCATGGATGGATTATCCGGCAGCACGAGGCCCACAAGTGGTCGAGGTGGCTCTACGGGAATCACCTGATGCCAAATTCCAGCGTCCATGCGGGTTTCCATCATCTCATAGCCGGCATCCGGTAGGTCAATGCCAAAGAGGACCACATGGGGAATGAGGCTATCGGGGGTGACCAACGGACAGGCCAAGGCCTCGTGTTCGCCGTATTGGAGTCCCTGATAGTGCGAGGCGTCGCTGAGCCCGAGGGGTGTTTCTATGTAGGTGCCATTGAGAGCTTTTAGTCGGAGGGGCTCCTCAAAGGCCCGCCAGTCGCACATGCCCAGAATGTGGAGAGCGCGATAGGTTCCTATGGGCAGCGCAATTTCTTGGGCCTCGCAGGCGATGTTGTCGTTTAGGCCATCGCCTTTATCGGGAAAGATAAACGGCGTTCCCTGGCAGGTGATGGTCGTCCCCGAGGCCGGGAGGCTCTCGACGCAGAAGGTCGTGCCCAACCCGTCGAGGCCGTCAGTGGTCCGGTGTCCAGCCGAGGCGATGCCGGCATTGTTGAGATGAGGCGATAGGTCCAGCTTGTAAGGGTCTAGCATAATTGGTTACATATTTGAAATCGACAGGTTTCGATTGGCATGTTCTCGTAATTCTTTGTCCGACAGTAGATGTTCTCCCGCAACGACCCTTTGTACAAATAAAGGGCGGCCTCGCGGACTAATCCGCAATAGAAGGCACGTTTGTCGCTCCCTTTTAGCGTATAGAGCATGGCCAAGATGTAACCGTCTCGCCTTCTCCCTTCCCCAAGATTGCTGGCCAATCCAATTTGAAGTAGAACTCAAACGGCTCGACAGAAACCTGATGCGAAGGACAGTTCCATTTTTTTTCCCCATTCCTCAAACAGCGATTCGCTTTCCCTGCCGGGATAACAAGCTTCCATAAGCCAGATCAGATCTTCCCGTGAGCGGAACAGTTCTGTAAGGGCTAAGTCGAGGTGTTTTCGGGGGTCGGAAAAACGCGGTACGCTAGCCCAAAACTGTTTCGTCCGTCTGTTGTCCTCCAAAACCTCGAAGACCTGTTCGCCGTAAGTCCCCCATAGCGGGTCTGTGACCGCCAGAATCTCCTCTTTCAGTTCTTGGTTGATGAGGTGGGATAGATTCATTACGGTCTGGAAATACCTATTGAAATCTCCGCGCTGGAGGAACTGAAGCAAGAGAGTCCGAAAGTCGGGGTGTCCCGCTTTGGACAGCGCCTCAAGTGCCATCGCTTGTCGGTGCAGCGATATTTGGTTACGGAAAGTGTCGATCGCCAAGCCGTTGCGATAATAGTTGAGTTGGGGAACGGTCTTGCTCGCCGAGTACGTCCGGGCGACTAGGGTGAGAGAGGGATTGCCCATGTGGGCCACTGTATGGACTAAAGCATCATGTCTCCGTATGGCATACACGTCACTAGGCGACAGCAGATCAATGTGCCTTGGGCGTAGGTCGCCGGAATAGACGTGACGGCAGACTTCTTCCTCGACTCGGTAATCGTACTCGATCTGGAGCGAGCAACCCTGAAGCACACGGAATGCACCGGTGAAATTATGCGAATGGATTGCGGTCCGGCTAGGGAACCAAAATAAAAGCTCGAGGTAAAAGTGGGCGGCTTTATATAGGCACAAAGCCGGCTGTCCAAATGCCAACTCAAGTGTCCTCTGACTGGTCAGGCTGTCTTGCCCGCAGACCCAGTCCACAATCTCCGCTACATCTGTATCGCCATTGAGGGCCGCGTTCTGCAACACTTCAGTCGCGATATCTGGAAATGCTTGATTCAATTGCCAGATATCGTCGATGTTTATACCGTCGAGACCTCTCAGCCTCTCCGTGATCTCCCGGTTTATATTCTGAAAAACGGCAAGCTCTGCCATAAGCGGATCTCCTAGATGTTCTTTGGCGTCGTTTGCGGTCAAACCGATAGATGCAAAGTGTTGGAACCATCCTTTGGAACACGCTCGAACCCGTTTGCGGCGGTGGCCACGATGGTCCCGTCTTCTATTTCGTACTCCCGGTCTGTGTATTCACCTATATCATCATGTGAAACGATTAAAACGATCTTGCCTTTGAGTGCATTTTTTAAGTACGCTAAGGCCAGACCGCGCGAACGCACATCCAGATTAGACAGGGGTTCATCGAAAATGTAGATAGGAGTATCTTTGACGACGGCTCTGGCGATCGCGATTTTCTGGCTCTGGCCACCGGAAAAGTTGCTCCCGCCCTCCGCGATATTCGTATCAAGTCCTGCTGGCAAGTCTTCGGCATCAAAATCGAAGCCCAAGTTGTTTAGCACGAACTGAATGCGATCATCGGTTACCCGCTCGTCGTACAGACGGATATTCTCCCTCAACGACCCTTTGAACAGATACGTGGTTTGTGGCATGGCACTGATGTTGGACCGCCAAGACCGATTGTTGATCGGGGCGATATCCACGCCGTCGATTAGGATGCGACCTTTACTCGGGGACGAAATTTTCATGAGCAGGTCGATCAACGACGATTTACCAACACCGTTCCTACCCCCTAAGACGTTCCAACCCTTGCCGAATTGCGCGTCAATGCGGTTCAGGAGACGGTCTTGCCTTGGGTAGGAGAACGATACGTTGCTCAAACAGATCGTCTCGATCGATTCGGGTTTCGAGTTGTCCGTGCGATCCAAACCCTCCTCGATCTGGTGGCAGAAGAAATCGTCCAAGCGCTTGAACGCGGATTTAGTCGAAAAGTACCCTCTGTAAATCTCCTCGAAAAACGACAACGGGGCTAGGAACATGGTGCGCAACGTGAGAAACGCAAAAAGATTGCCGATGCTCAGCATGCCCTCGAAGACTAGCCACGACCCGTAGCCAATTGTAACGATATAGCCCACGGCAAGCAGGAGCTTGTTTAGCGACCCGCTGCCGCCGCGCCATACATCGTTGAATATGGACGCGATCCGATACTGATCCAAGGTCGTTTTGCATTTCGACAGTGCTCTCAAGTCCAATCCGACCTTCCTCAGGTAAAGCTGATTGTCGAAGGCGTTTATTATCGCGTCATTTACGTCGGATTTCAGTTCTCGAGCCTTCTTGTCCTTGGAGTATAACACATTGCGAAAGGCATAAATGGCCAATCCCACGAACGGGGTCACCAAGAACCCGACGACCAACATCCTCCATTGCACGTAGCCGATATAGATCATCGCCCCTAGAAAGCTCAGGAAATTGCTCATGGAGGTGTTCAGGACCGACATGATGTACGTCTGGATGCTCGATACGTCGTTGTCCAGCTTGGTGATCACGTCTCCCGTCTTGTTCGTATGGAAGAATTCGGCGTCCAAGAGGGAGATTCGGTCTAAGATCACCTCTTTGATTATCAGGGATATTTTGTTGTATATGATTGACGCGACTAGGACATGACCCAACCCGAACAGGCTCAAACCCAATGCGATTATGAGGAAGTAGATACAGTGCGACTGGACCACCCCCCAATCCTCACTGAGAATTCCCTCGTCTATTATCCTAGAAAACACGATGGGCTTAGCTATGGTCAAGGCCACGACTGCAGCGGCGATAAGACACAGGAGCAGTATATACAGTCCGTTGGCCATAATCGCCCGGTATAATCCGATTCGCTTTAGTGTGGTTCTGAGCATCATTCTGGTTTCCGAGTCAGGGCGCGCGTTTCATACACTCTCACCTCGTCCTCACGCAATGGGACAGGAACGGCCGCGCCTATCCCTTCAGGATATCCTCAACGTGGCAGATGTCCATATCGTAAATTCTGTCCAAGCCGTTCACCAGTAGTTCTTGGATAAACTCGCATTGGTCTTCTGGTGTGTACCCGCTGATCTTTGATCGGCATAAGCTGATCAGTTGCGGCTGGATATCCTTTGCCTTGAGCGAATCGATCAGTTCTTGGACCCTGACCGCGATCGAGCCTTCGTCGATTTTGAGCTTGGCTGCATATATCTCGTCGGTTTCGTTGATTTCATAGTAAAATTGACCGTCTGCTTCCTTAGCCTCGAACCTTGGACCGACGAATCTCAGGGAATGGTACTTGTCGCTTATGAATCGCTCGTACTCCTCCCGTGTGATCGCGATCCGCAGGCTCTGGTATTCACTCGGGTGCTCAATAGCCGAAAAGTAATCTAGGTCAATGTCCAGAAGTACCTCCCGCTGCTCCGGAATATCCTCTTCCGCACCCAAATAGATATTGAGCTGTTTCCTATCGTCGTCCTCAATTGTCGAAATTTTCTCTACATCTTCTTCTCCCTTGCACGGCATTCTGATCATAAATTTGCCTTGGCTGTTGTAGGAGCGAACGAATTCTACTCTTTCTTTTTTTTCGCTCCCCTTATGATTTTGCTTGGCCCAGTATATCTCGTTTATGAGGCCTTGGTACACCGCGGGGATTATAAACGAGGAAATGGATAACTCGCGGTAGGTGAAGTCTACAACATCGATGAAATCACCGTTCAGATCCTTGATAGACTGGCGGAGTCTGGGCGCAGACATGTCCGCGTGCTCGTCAATGTGCAGCAGGTAATTGTCCCTGCTGGGAATAAGGCCCTGATTTTTCGCCCAATGCCAAAGAAAAAAAGCTTCGTTATGCTCTTCGACGACTACGGTTTTTACCATGACATCCATCCTTTGCTGTTATTTCGGGGGTCGGTGGGTTACACTATGGAGCGACGCATGAAAAGCATATAGGCCAGCATGAAGAGCAAGACGGCATAGACGGATAATAAGGCTATGTCTAGCGCTGATTCTGTTAAGACACTGCCGAAGGACAGTGCCTTGATTAGAGGCGGGGGCGGCGGGTCCTCTGCACCCATATCATGGACCCAACTCCTATTCTGGATAGCGAGCACGGGCTTTTTTACAAAAACGTTGTCATTGACCGCATTTTGGTAGTTCCAAGCCGCCTGCAAGAACCGCCACCTCATCTGGTCGCCCGTACCGGACACATTGGCCAACAGCAGTCGGAGACTGCCCGCAGGGGATGCCCGGCACAGTACCTTACCGAGGGACTCCTGTTCTTGCTTCTCCCGGTGATGGCCCTCGGCGATGGTGGCCAAGTCTTTGGATATCCGGTCGCTGTACTTTGACCAAACCGCCGCGCCTTCCTCCGACAGGTTGGCGAAGTTGGCCATGAACCATTCCGTATCATCTAACTGCTGGGGGTAATGCTTGTTCATTTCCTCGTGCTGAGCCCTTAAATGGTCTTCACGGGCATGCTTTTGACGCAAGTAAACGGTCCGTTCATCTTCTACCGGGCGGAGCAACTCCGCCGCCGTCCAGGCGCTTTTAGGCAAGAGCAAAGACATCGCGGCCCAGACCGAGACGCTCAGCACCAAGGCCACTTGGGAATTGAGGAACAGGATGGAACAGAACAACCCCACCAGAAAGGTGACCAGCAGATAGACCAGACTCCCCACCAAAATCAAGACTATCGGCGCGAGCACCGCCGAGTCAAAGAGCGGAAATCCCCTGATCGACAGAAACAAAAGCCCGATAAAGGTGGAAAATACAAAGACAAAGGCGACGATAACGTATCCGCCCAACCCCTTGCCCAGCAAGACGGTACTGCGCGAGACCGGGTTGGCTAATATCAGCTTCAGGGTGCCGTTTTCCCCTTCCGAAGATATCAGACTGGACGCCTGCACGACGGCCATCAGCCCGAGCACCAACTCGATGACCAAGAGAAAATCCAGCTCCCCGAATAGGCTCAATACGGACTCTCCTGTGCCCACCGACCCAGACCGGACGCCGTTGGGGGTGATGGTCATATAGACCGGCATCTCGCCTTCTAGTCCGTAGACGATAGTGCTCAATATGGACGGCTCGCGCAGCACCCGGAATTGCTCCTCGTCCGGCATAAAAGGATTGTATTCTTTGCTAGAGCCGTCTTTGGTTTCCCTTCCTATATCGAGGTAGTGCTGATGCTTTTGCTCATATCTTGAATAGCCGCTCTCTAAGACCATCCATACCAGAAAGCACGAGACGCTAAGCCATACAATGAACGTCACTGTGCCTAAGTGCCCCTTGATTTCCTTGAACAGAATGGTCTTGAACATGGCAAGCCTCTTTAGATGACGGCACTTGGTTGTACTAGGTCATCCGCCTCCTTCTGCTCCAGCCCCTTCAGCACGGATAGGACGATATGATCCAGGTCGAGGAAGAATTCAATGGAGATGTCTTCGTCGTCGAACTCGATTTCGAATTCTTCCTCAAGGGCGATGACGAATTCCATCGCCTGCATGGACTCGCTCAAGATGATATGGAGCATCCGCCGTACGTCGCCCTCGACAGAAAAGTCGAGCGGTTGGTCCCCAAAAGTCTCTATCAACTCGTACAGTCGTTTCTTGATGTCTCCTCGCATGGTGCAGTCCTTATGCCCGTTCACGAAAAGAAATCCTGGATGGCGTCTAAGATGAGCCCGTCGTTGTTCACATCCATGATATCGATGACCGGCTTTTGCAATTCCTCTTGGAAATGGTCCATTTTCTCCGCCATCTCGTCCTTATTCAGGTATCGGTGTCGGCTTATTCTTCGGCCGTTGCTAGCCCGCATGTAGTCTCTCATCCAGGGAGTCATTATGAAGAACAACGGTTTCGCCCCGCAAAATATCCGGGCCGCTTGGCACACGTTGACGACCAGCTCAATAGGATCTTGGGGATTTATGGCGCAAACTAACGCATCGGGCTGAACGCCGTACATGAATTCCAAGCTATCGCATTCGTTGCCCAGCGGGGCTTGGTTGCGTACTCGGGGAACCGTCATGCCTTGCGTCCCGGTTAGGATGATATGGGGATCGTTGTATTCTTGGACGCCTTTGAGCAAGGTGCGGAGAAACATCGACCACTTTTCGCGGCCGATTGAAACCGTCCCGTTGTACCCGTAGGGAAAGCTGAAATCCGCTCCGAACAACTCACCTTGGGGCTCGGTGGAGACATGGCCGACCTTGTACCCCTCTCTTTTGAGGATGTATTTGAGACGGAGTTGCGCGGTGAACTTCCCCTGTCGGTTGCTCGTGCCCATCACCGCCATGACGGGCACTCGCACCTTGGGCAGATGACGAAACTGCATGACGCGGTCGTGCAGCCGGCTGCTGACTTCCGGCATATACAGCCGAAACAAAGGCTCTACATCCCCGTTCAAGCACTCGATATGGGCCTTTAACCTAGAGTCATATACGTAGAGGTTCTTTTGGGCCTTCATGCATACGTCCAGCAAGTCGTTACCGAACCGGATATTCGCTTCAAAGAGTTGATCGTAAAAATACCCCAAGACCATCGTGTCGAAGTCTCCGCAATCCGCCGTGTCCAGCATCTTGTCGTATATTTTGATAGAAGCGCTTTTGCCTCTGCCGTTTTGGTGCGGCATCTTCATGTTTCTCGGATAGTCAATGTACTTGGCTATCTTTTGCGTACAATAGCCGGGAAACTCGACAAAGCCGCTCATCTCCTTTTCGCTGGCCGGGAAAAGCGCTAGGTTCCCCAGCCAATCCATCTTTTCCCCCTGGCGGAATAGCCTCCGTCCCGCCTTGTCCAGATCGCCGCTGATGATCCTCGGGAAGGCCCCCTGGATGTTGCTGCCTAGTTGCAACGCCCGAATAGTCGCATCCGCGTTCCCGATCAGGTGACTCCTGAGTTCTCTGACCGACATTGACGGGCTCTGCCTTAATACGCCCGCCGTTATGCCGGTGAAATAGGCACATGCCATACTCGTCCCGCTCAATATGGAATATCCCCCATCTTTCCATGCGACCCGCTGTATCGTTCCCTTGGCGATAAATTCGATGGGCGAGCCGGGCAGATAACCATATAAGCGGTGATGGTCCACCTTTCCCCATGTCACACCGAACACAGTGTGGAAATGCGCCGGGTAACATTCCAGCCTCAAGTCGTTATGCGCCGCCGAGACGACGACGACGTTTTTTTCAAATGCCTCTTCGAGAAGGCCAATCAGGGCTTGCGAGGGACTATCCGTCTGGATGCCGAGGGACAGGTTGATGATGTTGATGTCGTTGTCCAAACACCATCTGATGCTCTCACTGAGCAACCCCTCTTTGGCAGATAGATCACAGTGGAATATTTTCACTGCCACTATTTCCGCCTGCGGGTCTACCTTATGCACGAGGCTCGCACAGGCGGTCCCATGACCGAGGCTGTCGCCGTATTCGTTGGTGAGGGTGAGTTCGTTCTCTCCATCACACCGCAGCGAAACGCCGCTACACGCACAATCCTTGAGACGCTTGTGCCCCACATCTATGCCGCTGTCTACGATTGCTATTCTCATTGGTCTAAAGGGAAATAAAAGAAGTATCGCCCAAAGCGAACTTCCTTCGTTTCGATTAAGAGTGCCTATCAAAACCTAGACGCCTGCTTCCCGAGCCTGCGGACAGGACATCCGCGCTCTCAATGCCTCGTCTCCTACAAATAGTTGTCAACCGCTGTCGAACTCGACACCGGCAAGACGTTTTGATAGAGGCTCTTATACTGAAATGAGAAGATCCTTTTCTCCAGTTTTTATGATCTTAACTCCGTAGGCTGAATATAAATCGCGTCCATCATTGAAAGGACGTACATACTCAAGTTCCAAGAGATCGGGATGGACGTTATACTCAGTGCAGGTGCTGTGGTAACCATCACGATGGTCTTTAGACGGGCGTTCCCGTAGCCCACAAGGGAAAAGGATTGTCCTGTAATACTTCACTTCTTTTGCAAGTCGCTTGATTTCCAAAGTCGACAAATCCTTGGAATCCGCTATTGGATTAGCTTTGTCGAAACGGAGATAGGCACTTAGCTCAACATAGTATTCAAATTCGCTCGAATACTCTGCATCAAAGTGGTAATGCGAGTTCATCACGGCATAAGGATCAGCGTGGGAGTCGTGGAAGCTATCCCCCGTTGGCCTTGGAGTTATACTCCGCACATCGAGCCTATCAGCGATCTTAGGGTCGTCTTCAAGAAATATCTTATCAAGGACGCGGTTGACAAGCCAACTAATTCCAGCGGCGAAAGCCTGTCTACCAGTCCATGCAATCCAAGGAAATAATATAGAACCTGCCTTTGCTTCTTGAGTAAACAGAGCAATCGGCAAGATCGTCATTACTGTCGTGGTCATGGCTCCTAAGCGAAGGAACTTGCGTCGGGAAAAAGCGTCAAGATCAAAATCGGGTTCTCTAGCTGTAACTAAGAGCGATTTGTCTGAATTTCGGCTAATGCGATGCATAGTAATCCTCCTTTTAAAGCGTTAGGCTCGTTCCAGATCAGGGTTTCTTACAGACCCAACAGCATCTGTGACAAGCGTTCGTCAAGCATGCTCCACTATCCATCAGACTAGGACTTTGATTATGCAGTCCTCAATAGCAGCCATAGAAGCTATTGGGACGCTATATCACAAGGGTGAAATCTCTCTGCCTCTGTCGTTCCACTTCATCGAAAGACTCAATTAGGTGGGGCGTATCAATGGACGTGATATACTGCTCCTTTAACCGCGATTTAAGATCTACCTTCCAATCACAGCAGGCTGCAGGCGGATCCTTGTGAGGACAAACCATGTTGCATATCGGCAGTACCTTGCAATCAGTGCACATCGGATGGTGGCGAAATTTATCCCATGCTAGGAAAATTTGCCGCAAGGGGTCTTGGATATCGTAAGTATCGGCAATGTAATGCGATTTAGCTTTGGGGTCGTTGACTTGCTCCATACACTGGTGAATGTGCCCGTCGTAGCTTACGGAAAAACTATAGGGCAGAGACGCGGTCCCGCATATAAACGTCGCGGGTTCAGGATAGGCAAGACGCTTCCTAGCCATACCCTTGTTATTTTTGGCGGCCCAATTGTTATAGTGATTAAACTTCATGTCCTGAAATAGCTTCTGCGCCTTGGTTTGCTGCTTGAGGCTCAAGTACTGAGACTCGATGTCTACTACCCCCGACTCTTCATAAGGAGTTTCCTTATGGGCGAGGGTCAGACTGACACGATCTGCCTGCTGCGGCCACAGACCGATTCTCTCTAGGTCGTCCAAGAGATCATCCAAGGAATTGATTATAGTCCTATCCGAATTTATCCTGATATTCAAGGCCATTCCCTTCGGAAGAGACTTCAGGTTTTCCAATATGGTATCATAGCTCCCCTCCTCTATGTCTTGGCCAACTATCGGCAAGGTGAGGGGGCGTTGCTTGTTGTGAGATTCCCTATGGCCATCGAGGGTCACCTGTACTCGATTAATTCTCGCTTCCTTTAACAGACCCCATACATCAACCGTTAGATAGGTTCCGTTCGTAATGATCATTGAAGTATAGGGGATTTGGTTTTCATCGGCGATCTGGTACAGTCTTTTCGCGAGCCTCTCGACGACCTGCGGTTGCAGGAGGGGTTCCCCACCGTACCAATGGACGGATATTTCTTTGAACGAATCGACGACAGTACTGTGCTTGAGTTCCCTCTCCACGAACTTGGCCACATCGTCCATCACCTCATCACTCATGACCTTGCCGAACGGCTTGTGCCCCTCAAAGCAATAGGAACAACCCATATTGCATGAGATAGTCGGTAATATCGTGAGCACCATGGCCGCTGGCTCTCTCCAGAACCGTTCTTTCTGGGTGGAAATGCGGCGATGTAACCGCTCTTTCTCGTCAACTCCCTCGTCTACCAGAAAGTGGTTGTCGAGCAAAGCGTTTATAAAGCGCTTTGCCTCACTGTCGAGTTCCGAAGACGGAATGGCATCCTTCTTGCTCCACTCCAGCATCTGCTCGCCTTCATGTTCCTCCAATTCTAGCAACGCATTGGTAAATGAATTATAGGCGAGATACACCCCCTTCTCCGTTATTGGGATGATAAAGGTATAATAGCTCAATTTAAACATCTCATTCACCTTTCTTAAGGGATATGGAAGACGACAAACTGATCGAAAAACTAGCTAGGGTGTCAAACGATCAAGATGAATCGAATGGGACGTGTCTTATGCGAATTGTCCTTTGAAGCGCCATAAATCACAGCGGCCACCAAGGAATGCGACCGTTATTCATGCCTCTATTGGACAATTGGCAATTAGAACAGAATGTCCCCAGAGTCGTCATCACCCGAAACAGGACTGCAATTGCCAAGGAAGCAAATCTTGGAGCATCCATCATGGTCGCAGTAGCCCGTGACGTTCTCCTTTTCTTCGTACTCCTCCTCGGTCAGGTTGGGCTTAACGAGTTCTTTCATGGCGTTCCTCCTTTCTTACAGTTTGTCGTCTTCCAAAAACGTGTCTATGGTTTCTAGTGCGCTTCTAGCAGGTGCTTAGCGGTCCGAAGCATCTTGTCCTCGCGATGCGCTAAGTCATCAACGGTATTCAAATGTATCCAGATATCTGGTTCGAGCCCCTTCACTTCATATGAAGAACCGTTGGGGCTCAACGGTTTGGATAAGCTATTGGTATAGACTCTCATCCCATCCGGGAATACCAGCTCGATCCTAGACGAGAAAAGGCCCTGTGTGTGACTATCCGCAACCATGGTGGCCCGATTGGTATATCTCATTATATCGATGAAGTTCTCGCTTGCACAGGCAGTCGCCTCATTTGCTAGGATGACGACGGGCAGATCGAAATGAAATTTGTCGTTGGGTCTTATAACCAAGCTCTCGATCCTGCCATCAGCGGGACAGTACTCATTCCCACATAGCACGTTCTCGTCTATGAACGCCGACACCATCCTAAGAACGGTGCTGCCATCCCCCCCACCATTGGATCTCAAATCGATGATCAGCCCTTTCGCGCTTTCGAGCTCATCCGCATGATTCAGAAACCGAATCCACACGTCATAGGTCCATTGGCGAATGCGAAAATACGCTATCCCATTTTCGTCTATCCTGAATTCTCCGTGTCGCGGCACGAAGTCCGGCGGAATCCGTACTTTTCTGTCTTCAATTAGGACGTCTTCAACGGATCCGTAAACAGATAAGACTTTCAATTTTACCCGTTCGTCTCGCCTACATGTGAGCAGGTCTCTCGTTGCTTTTCTCTTTTTTATTTTGCTACTGCCTCTGTAACGCTCGCTTTGCCTATCTATCGCTTCAATCACTGGTGCCCCATTAAATTCGAGTACCTCCATACCCACCTCTATCTCGTCCGCGAGCAAGGAGTCAAACACCGCGGCCACGTAGACTCTGCTGCCGATATTATACAGTGCTAATGGATGGCTAAAAGCGCATCTGCCCCGCTTCTTTTTTATTACAGCTAGATGGGCATCTTGAAAACCTGCAAATAAGGCACTGACACTGTCCTCGAAAGCCTCCCTCTCTAGCCCGTAATTTTCGATAGAGGCGAACCGGTTCAGTATACTTTTCCTATCCAATCCTTGTTCTTCATAGAATGGATACAGGTCTAATATTCGCTTGATAACTTTGACTTTTAGGTCCCTGATGTCTCTAGCATCCACTTCTCGAGGCCCTGGGTCAAAGTGGAAAATTGGCCCGTAATTCCCGCGCATGGAATACCAACTGATGGGAAGGAGCAGGGCGGGGATACCTGGGGCACCGTAAAAGGGATCTTTTTCGATGTGCTGGGCGGAGTTTTCGCTCAAAATCGGGTCAAAAAAAGGATGATGGAAATCTCGATGGCCGATTTCCCGATCCACTATTCGCAAGTCGCCGATAACGAAATCGAAGTCTGTGTCCGCAGGAGTCACCACGATCACCAATTGGCCAATTTTATCGGAATCATTGAGCGCATCCAAAAAACAAGCTCCCTCTCTGGTGCCATCGTTTATCAACGGTTCCCAGAGCGAAATCACATCGTATGAGGGAATCTGATACCCTTCAGAAGGGATTTTTATCTTTCTTCTGTACCATTGTTCTGTCCGACTGGATTGGAGGTAAATGGTGTATTCACTTACATCTCTAGTATATATGCGGCGATACAAGAACGTGACCTGATCTAAACACCTGATAGGAGACTCAAATTCGGTTTTCCAAGCGTGGATTTTTTTATTTTTCGCACCGAGCACTTCGGCCAAGGCGGACATGTTCTGGAAGCGAATAGGCCTGAACCCGATATGCAGCACTTGGTCTGCGGGCAAGTATTCGGGAAAGTAGTATCCTTGGTGCTCTTCCAAGCCTTCGCCGAAAATCGAATACTTTACCTTGGAAGTTGCATAGCCAGATGTCTTTAGTTGCCAACTTGCCGCTCCGTACGTTGGCCCTACCATTATCCCCGCGAGGAGGATGCATGCGATTTTATTAGCGATCTTCATACCTACGTCCCTAATTCGCCTTCTCGATAACAATCGCGCCCGCCTCGCTTTTGAGCATAAAATCTGCCGCTAGTATCTCTGAGCCGCGACGTGGTGTTTTCGACAGCACCACCATCGCGGTGTTGTTGGACGTGAAGAGATCCATGTCGTCATCCCTGTCCTCAAAGGCCATACACTGGATCCGACCGCACAGCGTGAACGCCGTCAGGTACGCCTCGTCCAGCAGGGTCTCTTTGAGCGAGAGGCGGATGTCGCCGCCGCACGATTCCAGTTCGATGCGGCTGTCCGCGGTGAGTTGATCCTGGTGTAGCTGCGTTTGGCCAAAGCGGTTGTAGATCCGCACCTGACCCGCCAACCGGGTGGCCTCGATCTGCACACCGCCCACGTCGATATCCACGCCGCCGCGAATATCCTCCAGACGACAATTTTCTGCTACTTGGCGTCTGCCGCGGGTCTCGCTGTCCTTCCTGTTCACGTCAAAGGCTCGGTAGTAGCGCTGGTAGAGTTTGCCGCGGATATGGTGCGCTGTCTCCAGCGCGCTGTCGAAGAGTTCCACATCGCCCTCGATATCGGCCACCTCCTCGCAGGTTGAGGCGATAAAACCGATGGAGCCCTGCAAACCGTAGGCGCGGACTTGGCCTCTGATAATGGTCACGCGCTTGCCCTTGGGCACCAGTAACACCAAGCTGGCGGAGCCCACCGGTCCATGGAGCCTTTTCGACGACCTGTTGGGGCGAAAGACCGCCTCAACTTCCGCCGTAAGAGCCGAGGGCGGCAGGATTATGTCTTCAAGCTTTTCGCGATAGACCGTTATCCGCGTGGTCCGCCCCAACCCCGTGTGCATAGCAGCCGGCAGATTGCCGGCGTAGGCCTGCATCTGGGGAAATACATCCGTCGTCTTAACGCCGCATTCCACACCCCACGGATAAGAGCCTCCCTCCACATCGTCTCTCCACTTCTGTCCGCTACCCCTCGACTCGGCTTCGAGTTGGCCGTTCTGCTGTCGGCGGGTTGCCACAAACACCTCGCCCTCGTGCGGACCGCTCTCGAGGAAATTGTCCACTTGGTCAGCCCCGATCTCGATCCCTTCGACACTCTCGCGGGCCTTTTCCCGCGTCAACCCGATTGCGCTGAGCGTTCCTTTGAGCACGGCGTCGTCGCCCTCGGCTTGGCGGATCTCGAGATCCACGTCAATGGCGCAGTAGAAGACGATGTGCTCGGTGTCCTCCAGCGGAATCGTCTGCTGCACCTGTTGGGTGGCGATCTGGCACACCACCTCCTGAACCTGTTCAGTCACGTTGATTGGCTTCATGGCAATCAACTCGTGTTCGTCCAATAGCTGGCGCAGCCGGATGCGTCCTTGTTGCAGGCGGCCACACACCGTACTCAGGGGGACTTCCATCACCTCGGCGATTTCCCGGTAGGACAGGCCGCTCAGGTAGTACATCCGCAAGGCCGAGCGGTAGTGGTCGGGCAACTGATCGATGGCCTCCTGCAAATCCAGCCGCCGCATCTGGTCGGCGTGCTCTACCACCGCCGCATTCTCCAGAGCCGTCGCCGCTGAATCCAACGGCTGCGTCCGACTGCGGTCGCGCAGCCAGTCCTTGCAGCGATTGGCTACGATGTGCATCAACCAGCCACCGAATCGCTTCCTATCGCGCAGTTGCCCCAAGCGGCAATACGCCGCAACAAAGGCGTCCTGCACGATGTCTTGGGCATCGGCCCGAGAGCGCACATGGCCCAGCGCCGTGGCAAAGGCCGCGTTCTGGTAGTGCCGGACGAGCGGCTCAAAGGCTTGCGCGTTTCCCGCCAAGCAGCGCTCGACGAAGTTTTCGGAATGGAAGTCGTCCATAGGTATTCAACCCTTTTATAAATAAAGACGTTCAGCGGAGGCAAAATTAAAAAGGCCCAGACACTTTTTTTAAGAGGCTGTTTGAAAACCCTCCTTCCGCAGCCAATCTTGAAGGGGCGTACTCATCGAACCCTGTTCAGGCTTTCCCACAAACCCATAATGCTGCCTCTATGGGCTGCCGCTGCCGCCGGCCAGCGCGACGACGAGAACGCCCATGCCGGCCAGCGCGAACTTGACATATAACGGTGCTATACATAGCAGTCCTAAATGACTTGAAAGCATGGAATGTTCATCAACCCGGTCTTTTCTGCCTATAAGAAGTCATTCCCGCGAAAGCGGGCTTCACCGCGCCTTTAGGCGGGACATCCAGCTCACAGCGCAGCGCTTCTACTGGATCGATCCGACTCGTCCTGACGGCATGGTAGGCGACGCTCACCCAAGCGGCGACCGCCACGACGAACGGAGCGGCACCGACCGCGGCGCGCTCGCTGAACTGCTCCATCCACGCAGCCATGCCAAAGTAGGCGATCGGGCAGGCGAGCAAGCTGGCCACCAGCACCAAGCGCGTAAGCTCGCCGGCGAGCAGGCGGCCGATCTCTACCCCGGTGGCACCCAAAACCTTGCGTACGCCAAACTCCATGCGCCGGCGCTCCGCGGCAAAGGAGGCGAGACCGAACATCCCCACGCCGGCGACGAGCAGGGCCAGCCCGCTAAAGCCGGCGAACAGCGTCCCCAGTCTTTCATCGCTTCGGTACATGGCGGCAAAGCGGTCGTCGAGCAGGGAATACTCAAAGGGGTGGACGGGATCTAACTCTGCCATCACCGCCTCGACCTGCTGCACGATGTGCTGTAGGGAATGGGCGCGAAAGCGAATGAGCAGATAGTTGTGCCACGGCCATAGCTGCATGACGACCGGTTGGATGCCGCGCCGCAGAGAGCCTGAGTGGTCAGCGCGTAGAGCCGGTGGCGGGTTAGATGGCGGGCGGCGATGTGCAGGTAGCTCTTGAGCATGGTTAGTACCTTCCTTCTCGCGCTAAATCAGTGCGACTTGTAGGGATAACGATCGTTACTCCCTACTGACTGTGCAGCGAGTCCACCGGATTCGCCCGCGCCGCTCGAATCGCGTGGTATCCCGACACTAGCCAAGTCAGACCCAAGGCGATCAAGCCACCAGCCGAGTAGCTGAGCAGGTCGAGCTCAATGCGGTTCGCCCCTCTGTGGAGAAACTGCTCAGAGAGCAGGTAGGCGAGGGGCATGGCGATGGCCACGGCGACCAGTACGAGCCGCGTGGACTGCGACGACAGCAGCACGGCTACACTCGCTGTCGAGGCACCGAGGACCTTGCGCACGGCCACCTCCTTGGTGCGTCGGCTGACGGCGAGGGAAGCCATGCCAAAGACGCCGAGGCAGGCGATCAGAATCAGGAACCCAGCTAGCCAGCGCAGCAGGCTAGTGAGCTCGGCTTGAAAAAAGAAGCGCTCGGCAATATGGTCGTCGAGAAAGCGATAGCTAAAGGGCACCCCAGGCGACAGCCGTTCCCAAGCCTCGCGCAACTCGGCAAGGGTCTCGGTCGCCCCCTCGGGTCGCATCCGCACCAGTACCGTCTCAATGGGACGATCCGGTCGGACGCTGAGCACGAGTTCCGGTACAAAGTTGTTGGGATCATCGTGCTGGAAGTCGGAGACTACGCCAATAATCCGCGGATGGTGCATGCCTTCGAGGTGGGTGCCGACGACCGGTCCCTCCAGCTTGGCCGCTAGCTGCTGGTTGACGAGTGCTACCCGACCGCTGGCCAGCAGGTCCGGGGGGAAGTCCTCACCCTCGACCAACTCCAAGCCGAGGGTGCGTAGGAAATGCGGATCGACCTCGATCTCCGCGGCATCTGGTCGCTCCCGGTCGTCGAAGCGAAAGTCACTGGAGCCATCGGGGAAGTCACTGGAGCCGGACACGGCGAGCACGCCCGGATGGGGGAGCACCTCCCGGCGGAAAATCTCGAGGAAGCGCTGCGACTCATGTACGCCGTCTAAGGGCGAGTAGCCCGCAAACGTCGGGATGCAGACCACGAGCCGCGGGTCGTAGCCTTGGTCCAGAGACGCCCAATGATCGACCTGTCGGCCCACGACGAGGGCCGTGGTCAGGAACACCGTGGAGGCCACAAACTGCACGACCACTAGGATGCGACCGGCACGGCCTCGCACCTCGAGCTTGTCCTGCAGAATCTCGACCGGCTGCATCCGCGACTGCACCAGCGCCGGGTACGCGCCCGCCACGAGCCCCATGACCACGCCGAACCCGGCTAGGGCCACCACCGTCCACGGCGTGTACTGTAAGTCGAGGCCGAGTCCAAACTCTCCGGGCAGTGTCATCAGACGATTCAGGCCCGGCAGCAAGAGCTCTGTCAGCAACGCGGCCAGCACTAGGGCGGCGAAGCTGAGCAGCAGGGACTCGGCTAAGTACTGGCGCATTAGCTGTCCCCGTCCGGCACCGACCACCTTGCGCACACCCACTTCGTGCGCCCTCGTCAGCGACATGCCCGCGGCCAGATTGGCGTAGTTTATGCACGCCAGCAGCAGCACGAGGAAGGCGACGAATCCGACGTTGTAGAGCGCCGCCCTCGCCGCCCTCCCGCCGCTGAGTTGGGGGTGCAGCCGCTTGTCGAACAGCGGCACGATAACGAGCCTATTGCCCTCCGGCACCTCCATGTACCGGGCCACCTCAAAGGCCAAGGCCGACTCCACGCCCGCGGCATCGGCGATCTGTAGGTAGGTCTTGCTTGGGCCGTTCTCGAAGCCGTCGGTATATGCAGTCTGGATTTCCCGGTGGACGAAGGGGATCACCCAGTCGAACTCTAGGCTGGACTCGGACGGCGCGTTCTCGGCGACCCCGGTGACGACGAAATCCCCGCTGATACCGCGGCCCCCCAGCAGCAGGGTCTGGCCCATGGGGTCGCTGTCGCCGAACAGCCGCTGCACCAGCCGCCTCGATAGCACAATCGAGTTCGGCTCGTCGAGCACCGTGCCCGGATCGCCCGCGATCAGCGGGAAGCTGAACAGCTCGAAGAATCCGGGGTCGGCGAACTGTCCCGTCGCCGCGATCTCTTGCCCCCGATAGCTCAGCAGTCCAGACTCGTCTTGCGTCCGCACCGAGCGCAGCACAGCGGGGAGTGTGGCCACCATCTCCGGGCCGAGGCCTCCTGGCACCGACGTACTGGCCTTTTCTTTCGATGCGGCCGACCATATCATGCAGACCTGATAGATCTGCTCGCCCTTGGCGTGGAAGCGGTCCCACGTCAGCAAACTATGTACGTACAGGCCGACGAAGATGGTCACCGCGAAGGCTGCGGCCAGCCCACACACGTTGATCGCGGTGTACATCCGGTAGCGGCGCAGATTGCGCCAAGCAACGATCAGGTTGTTGCGTAGCATGGTTAGTACCTTCCTTCCTGCTCTATCTTGCCGTCCAACAGATGCACCACTCGGCTGCCGTAGCCAGCGTTCTTCTCCGAGTGCGTCACCTGCACAATCGTCGTGCCCTCGTTGTTCAGTTCCTGCAGCATGGCCATCACCTCTTCCCCCTGCTTGGAGTTGAGGTTGCCCGTGGGCTCGTCGGCGAGAATCAGCGTTGGCTGGCCGATCAGGGCGCGCGCCACGCCGACGCGCTGCTGCTCGCCGCCGGAAAGCTGGTGCGGGAACAGGTCCTTTTTGGCCACCATCTGGAAGCGGTCGAGCAGCTCGCTCACCCGCCCCTTGCGCTCGGCGCCTTTCACCTTTTGGTAGAGCAGCGGCATCTCCAAGTTTTCGTACACCGTCTGCTCGTCGATCAGGTGATAGGCTTGAAAGACGAAACCAATGTGTCGCCGATGCACTTCCGTGCGCTCCTTCTCCCCCATCCCGCTCACCTCTTCGCCGAGAAACCGATACGAGCCGGCCGTCGGCTCATCGAGCATCCCCATGATGTGCAGCAGCGTTGATTTGCCAGCACCACTCGGCCCCATAATCGACACGAACTCGCCCTCGGCGACGTTCAGGGTTGCGTACCGCAGCACGTAGGTTTTGCGAGGACCGGATTGGTAGTACCGCTCAATGTCGTGCATCTCGATCATGATGTGCCTCCGCGTCTTGGTTATTGGGTGTGCAGCGTTTCTATCGGATTGGTCCGGGCTGTCCGCATCGCTTGGTGCCCTACCGTCAGCCCGGCGATCAGGAAGGACAGAGCACCCGACAGCAGGAACAGGCCTACGCTGATTTCCACGCGATAGGCAAACTCCTGTAGCCAGTGGTTGGCCAAGCCGTAGGCGATGGGTACGCTGAGGAGGAAGGCGATGGCAACCGGCTTGGCAAAGTCGCGCACCAGCATGGCGGTGAGGCCGCCGGGAGAAGCACCGAACACCTTGCGGATGCCGATTTCTTTGGTGCGCTCTTGGGCGGCGTGTGCCGCCATGCCGAAGAGTCCCACCGAGGCGACGGCGATAGCTAAAAAGAGGAAGGCCGTGAGCGCACGCCCCATCATCAGCTCCTCAGAGTAGAGGCTGGCGGCGACCTCTTGGAGGGAATTGCGCTGGATGGGGCGGTAGGGCGAAACGGCGGCCCACTGGTCGTCGATCACCTCGAGGGCCGCGTCGAGATGGCCCGGGCGCACCCGCACGAGAATGACGCCCACCCATCCAGCGACCTGTTCTATAATCAGTGGCTCTACCTTACTTCGCGGACCGTCGAAGTGGAAGTCCTCAATCACGCCCACGACGCGTGAGTCTCCCCTAGCGGCGTTGATCGTCTTGCCCAGCGGCTCCTTCAACCCCAGTATCCTCGCCGCGGTCTCGTTGATGACGACCGCTTCGGCATCGGCTGGTTCGTCGGTCAGGGGGCGTCCTTGGGCCATGCGCAAGCCCATGATTGCGACGAAGTCACTATCTGCTTGATACCTTCTTATCGTTTGCCCTTCCGCTGTATTATGCGCCATTTTCGTACCCTCACCTGGTACTGTCATAGAGAGGCTCACCGCAGCGATGCGGCTGTCCTGAAGCAACTCCGTCTTGAAGGATCGAGCCTGATCCAAGGTCAGACCGCGGTTATTGATCACCACAACCTGTTCTGGCTCCGACCTCAAGATGGAGTCCTCGCGGAGGAGGTTTTGGATGTAATCGAGCTGATGCCACATCAGCAGCGTCATCGTCAGCAACGCCGTAGTGGCTGTCAACTGCGTCACCACCAAACCCCGACGAAGGCGTACACCGCCCACGCGGCCTTTCTGCACTACGGTCGCCGGTTGAAAGCGCGCCACGACCCACGCCGGGTACGCACCCGCGACCAGTCCGACCCCCACCGCCAGCGCCGCGGCCCCGGCGTAGGTCGAAATCGTCCAGTGCAAGTAAGGCAACTCAAAATCGGACCCCGTAATGACGGGCAGAAGCAGACTCATGACCTCTGCCATGGCAACGCCCAGCACCGTCGCCGCAGTGCTCAACAGCACCGACTCACTCAGGAGTTGGCGCATGAGTTGGCCGCGATGAGCACCGAGAGCTTTGCGTACGCCGATTTCATGAATCCGTCGCCCGGCCCGCGCCGTCGCCAAGTTCACGTAGTTGACGCCGGCGATCGTTAGGACCACCACCGCCAAGATGGCACACAGAGCGAGGTACATGAGGTTGCCCTTTGGGCCGAGGGTGCTGGGCACCTCCGTGTCGAAGTAGATCGATTTCAGGGGCTGTAGCGCGTAGGAATCGGTCGCTTCGGACGACCCCATGGCTTCCTTGACGATGCCGGAAATGCGCGCAGCTACCGCCGCCGCGTCGGCACCGGGCGTTAGCTGCACGAAGGTCTTGAAAGCAGAAGTGTTCCAGCCCATCATTTCCTGGTTCTCCTTATAGTTCGTAGCAAAGGAGAGCAGCGCTGAGAACTGGAGCAATGAGTTGGCGGGCGGCTGGCCGACGATGCCGGTGACCTCGCAATCGAACTTCTCGCCGACGTGGACGACCTGTCCGATGGGATCGCTCTCGCCGAAGAGCCTGCGGGCCAACGGCTCGGTCAGTACCATAGTGTAGGGACGCGACAAAGCCGTCTTGGGGTCGCCGCGCAGGAGCGGCAAGCTAAACATGTCGAAAACGCCCGTCTCCACCCCACTAACCTTTTCATATATTCCTTCCTCGTCCCTGACCCGAAGCAGCCGCGGCCAAACCGAGCCAAAGCGGATCGCCTCCTCGACTTCGGGCAATTGCTCCTTGAGGGTCGGCCCCAGCGGTCCCGGCAGTGATCCTGTGTACTGGGCCCCACCCCAGAAGTCAGGTCCCAGCACGCGGAAAACCCGGTCTTTTTTCTCGTGGAAATCGCCAACCGCGAGTTGATAGGCGGCGAACTGGACGATCAGCAGGCACAGGGCCAAGCCAATGGCCAAGCCGAAAATGTTGATCGCCGCGTACCCGCGCTCCCGCCACAGGAGGCGTAGCGCCGTCGTCAGATAGTTGCCCAGCATGATAGTTCCTTTCGCATAGGGGCGGTTCGCAAGCCGCCCCTAGATGGTTGATTGGCCATGGGTGTCTGCTGCAACGCGGGATTCGCCGCTCACGCTTCCTGCTCCCTCTCGATGTTTTCGGTCACAATCTTGCCGTCGAACAGGTGGATGATCCGGTGTGCAAAGTCGGCGTAGGCCGGCGAGTGCGTCACCATCACCACCGTCGTGCCGTTTTTATTCATCTCGGTGAGCATCTCCATGACCTCGTCGCCGTGGCGCGAGTCGAGGTTGCCGGTCGGCTCATCCGCCAGCACCAGCTTAGGTTCCGCGACCAAGGCCCGCGCCACGGCGACGCGCTGCTGCTGGCCGCCGGAAAGCTGAAGCGGAAAGTGCTTCTCGCGGTGGGTGATCTGCATCTGGTCGAGGATTGACCGCACCCGCTGCTTGCGCTCTTTGACCGGCATGCCCATGTAGAGCAGAGGCAACTCGACGTTCTCGTGGACGGTCAATTCGTTGATCAGATTGAACGACTGAAAGACAAAGCCGATCGTCCCCTTGCGCAGGTTGGCCCGCGAGCGCTCCGAGTAGGTGGCCACCTCCTCATTTAGCAGGTAGTATTCCCCCTCGCTCGGATTGTCGAGCAGGCCCAGCAGATTGAGCAGCGTGGATTTGCCGCAGCCCGACGGCCCCATGATGGCGGCAAATTCGCCTTCGGCGATTTCGAGGTTGACGTTGTCCAAGGCGGTCGTTTCCACTTCCTCGGTCGTGTACAGCTTGCGCAGCCCGACGGTGCGGATCAGGGGCGCGTGGCCATTTTCAGTGTTCGGTGCGTGCTCAGTCATGATTTCGCTCCTTGGTTAGTAGTGGCCACTGACCACATTTCATTTAGGCATTGCTAGCGCAACACCAACACGTCCATGTTTTCGCCAAAGGTCTCATAGCTCGAAGTAATCACCTGCTCCCCCGGCTCAAGCCCCTCCAGCACTTCGTACACGCGGGGATTCTGGCGTCCTAGGGCAATAGCCCGCCGCGTGGCCCGCTCGCCCGCCGCGTCGAGCACATAGGCCCAGTGGCCCCCGGTCGCCTGATAGAATCCGCCTCGCGCCACTTGCACTGCTTCATCCAGATCGCCCAATTCGAGGCGGATGTGCAGGGTCTGGCCGCGCCGGATGCCCTCGGGTGCAGCTCCCTCGAACACCAGATCAACCTCAAAACGGCCCTCCTTTACCTCTGGATAGACCTTGTGGATTACCAAGGTGTACGGCTCGTCGCCATTGTCGAACTGGCCGCGCTGACCCCGGCCCACGCGGTCGATGTAGTGCTCGTCAATGGTGGCGCGCACCTTGAAGCCGTCGAGCATGTCGATCTGGCCCAGACGCCCGCCCGCCCCCTTGCTCTCGCCGACCTCGGCTTCGAGCATGGTTAGCTGCCCGGACACCGGGGCCCGCACCGTCAGGTTGTCGAGCCGGCGGCCGACGATTTCCAAGTTGCGTTCCATGCGCTCCACAGCCGAGACGAGCTGTACCACTTTGCTCGACGCCAGCAGCGAGTCTTGGGTCTGGGTCTCTTGGGTCAGGGCCATGCGGCGGACGCTGTACTGGTATTCGTCGCGCAGCCGCTCGTACTCCTGCCGCGACAGAATAGCCGTCAAATCTTCCGCCGACAGGTTCTCGTAACGCTCGAAGTTGCGCTTGTTGATCGCTAGCTGGTACTCTATTTCCATCAGTGCCTTACGCGAGCGCAGCAGTTCCTGCTCCATGGTCAGTCGGCCATTGCGCAACGCCTCCCGGCTGCGCTCTAGTTCGGCCTCCTGTTGCAGGACGGTCAGTTCCAGATCGGGGTTGGCCAAGCGCAGCAGCGGATCGCCCGCGGCCACGGCGGCCCCCTCTTCGGCGAACACCTGCTGCACTTGGCCGCTCTCTAGGGCGTCGAGGTACACGGTGTGCAGCGGCAGCACGGTGCCGCGCACTGGGATGTATTCCTGAAACGGGCCGGACTCGACCGTCGAGATCGTCAGCCGGTCGCGCCCCACATTCAGTTTGCGTACCCCGAAATCCGCCAGCAGGGCGTATCCACACAGCCCGACCAACAGCAAAACAGCCCCTCCTAGGGCGATGCGCTTGGGCGTGAACCGCGGCTTTTCGATTTTGCGGTCCATGCCCACTCCGCCGCCGAGACGGGTGCTCCTAGGGCTGGATTCGGGGGGGTGGTCTTTGGAGAGAATTTGGATATTTGCGGGCATGGCTACTTGCGTCCTTGTCTTGTTATGGCCTTATCTCCGAGATAGCAAGATGTATGCCATCTTCTATATGCTATTGAAAAACAACGAGATGCGTTGAATCAGCCTCTTGGCCGATTCAAGATAGGTGTCCGCTGGTGATACAGGGGTGTCCGCTGGCGATACACTTGCTGCGCTCACTTGACGAAAACCAGCACACCCCCATCGGCCTTTCCTACTCGCTCCGCAAGCCTTTGGTGATCGGCTCCCGCATCAGGGCCACCGTGTGCAACAACACCCCCGCACCGGCCGTGCCCGCCGCAGCCAAACTGCCCAGCGCGAGGAACACCCACCCATCGTCTATTCGTTGCGAGAAATGGCTCAGCCACTCTTCGACGCCGAGGTGCGCCACCGGCCCTATCAGCACGCACCCGGCCAGCACCAGCCACAGCAGTCGCCGCGCCAACAGGCTGGCCACATGCCGACCCTGTGCGCCCACGGTTCGCATGAAGGCGATATTGCGCCGCTGATGGGACACCGTGATTGCCGTCAGGCCGTAGGCTCCCAGCGCGGCGATGAGCATGGTCAAGAGAGCGGACCCAACGACGACCCGTAGCCAGCTCCGGTCGTTTTGGTAGTACGCGGCCAAGTGGTCATCGAGCCACGACAGGTACAGCACTTCGTCCGGGGCTATGGCTTTCCACGCACGCTCGATATGCTCAAGAGCCTCGCTGCCCGCCTTGGGGTCGAGGCGTATGAAGAGCAATTCATGATCTTTTATGTTAGAGTCGAGCAAGAGCACACCCGGTTCGACGCCGCTTTTCAAGGAATAGAAGTAATAGTCGCTCAGCACACCTACGACTCGACCCTCTCCATTAGGCATGCGGCGGCCTAGACGTCCAGTAAACTTCACGACTTGGCCGATGGGTTGGTCCCAACCGGCTCGGGCGACAAAGGTCTCATTAACCAGAATGCCTGCTTGGTCCGGGCCCAAATCTGTCCCCTGCACGAGTTGGAGGCCGAGCGTCTCGACAAAACTCGAGTCCACCCTTAGGCACTGCGCCCGGATGGAGCGATCCTCACCGGGCAATATCGTCTCTCGCAGCCGCGGCGTTCCCGTCTCTAGGAAATGATCCTCACTCAGAGCCACCGACTTGATTCCACTATGGGCGAGCAGCCCCTCCTTGAGTCGCTGCCGGAGCGTCTTGTCAATGGCCTCCGGCAACGCATCAGTGTTGAGCATCAGCACATCGTCGGCCGCAAAGCCCAGATCGAAGGCGTGCAGGTGGTGCAGTTGACGAGCCATCACCAAGCTCGTGCCCGCCAGCCCAGCACAGGCGGCGAACTGCATCACCACCAAGGCGCTGCCCAAAGCAGAACGGCGACTGAGCAAACTGGTCCCGCGCACGGCCTCACTGGGGTTGGTCCGCGCAAGAATTAGACTGGGATAGGCAGCAGCCAGCAGACTAGTGAGCACCAACAAGACTAACCCGCCAACGATGAAGGGGGGGTCAAGGTAGGAGAGGCGCAGGTCTTGACCCAACACCGAGTTGAACGCCGGCAGCAGCACCGCGCCGAGAGCCAAGCCGATCACCAGTGACACGCCACACACCACCACCGTTTCCATCCAGAACTGCACTGGCAGTTGCCGACGCGTGGCTCCCAAGGCGACGCGCACACCGACTTCCAGCCCGCGTGTACTCGCCCGAGCCGTGGCAAGGTTGACGTAGTTGACTACGGCTACGGCCAGCAGGAGCACGGCGATGGCCAAGACGATATAGGTTTCCAGCGGGTCGTGCGGCAGCGCGATGCCGTCGTATCCTTTACTCTGCGTCACGTCGGTGTCTGTGTGCAGGGCCGACAGGGGTTGCAACTCCAAGCTAAATTCCACCTTGCGGGCTCGCATTTTGTCGATTGATTCGGAGGGGGTGTTTTCAAGCATCAACTGCCGCATCAACGCTTCAGCCTGCTCCCGGTCATCGCCGTTGGCGTCTTCCCGTAGCCGGACAAATAGGATGCACTTCCGGTCCCAGAAGTCGTCAATCCAGCGCCACAGTGGCTCCGAGTTGTGAAAGGGCAACAGGATATTCAACTGGATCGACGAGTTAGCCGGCGATGGGGCGACCACTGCTTGGATGGTGTATTCCTTGCTCTCAGATTTGGGCCACCCCACATCAATCCGCACCACCTGACCCACTGCCGGCTCGTCGCCGAAGTAGCGGCGGGCGAAGTCGCGGCTGACGACGACGCCGTCTTTTACCTTCAGGGCTGTTCGCGGATCACCCGCTTCAAGAGGGAAGGTGAATACTTCGAAGAAATTCTCATCGACCAGCAAAAACGGCTCGTCGTTCCACGTATCGCCCGACCGGACACGGATTCGCCGCAGTTCCAGAGATGCGCTGCGACCGGAAACCAACCGGACCGTTTCCTCGACCTGAGGCACGACGTTCTGGATCGCCTCGACCATGGCGACCGGAGTGTCATCCCCCATTCCCCTGCGATCATAGCCCGGGATTTTGGCGCTGAGCACTACTCGGTATAGGTGCGCCCCGTTCTCGTGGAAGCGGTCGTAGCTCCACTCGTGCGACACCAGCATATAGGCTAGGACGCAGAAGCCAAAGGCCAGCGACAGACTGCCCACTTCAATGAAGCTCAGCAGCTTGTGCCGCCGCAGGATGCGCACGGCGATCTGTAAGTAATTGCCGATCATTCGCATGATGCTTTCGCCTTTCTTGCATTTGCCTTCCGTCTGATGTGATGCTGACTCAATGCAGGCATAGCTACTTGCGTCCTTGTCTCGTCATGGCCTTTTATCCAAAAGAAAAGCAAGATGTATGCCATATTCTATATACTATTGAAAAACAATGAGATACGTTGAATCGGCCTCTTGGCCGACATTAGAATGGGTGTCCGCTGGTGATACAAGGGTGTCCGCTGGCGATACACCTGCTCGTCCGCTGGCTTAGGAGGATGGGCTGCCCGGATGTGATGTTGCTAATGGGCCGGAATCACTGTATCGTATCAACTCAACATGTCGCGGGCGAAGCATCTGAATAAGGAAACTGAAGAGGCACCAGTTAATGCAGAATCGGCAGGATGGACGGTCGCGATTACAAAGTCTGGACATCGGTGAGGTGTGATGCGATGTGCAGAATCCAGTCGTCGAGGATGTCAGTATTCTGTCTGGTCCACACCCCGAAATCCTCAAAATCACGCCAAGCATCTGCCGCGCATGGTGCATAAATGCCCGCATGAGTAAACCGCAAGGAAGACGCGAGATGCAAACCTACCACTTTGCGCTGATCGTCGAGGGACCCGACGTGCAGGATGAAGTTGTGATCGATGTGCTCTTCGAGAACGGCTGTGACGACGGAACGGTTGGCCGGTCAGATGACGTTCAATTCATCGTTTTCGACCGCGAAGCGGCGAGTCTTGTCGAGGCGGTGCGGTCGGCGATTGACGACATTGAGCTAAAGGCCGTTCGGACTGCTGGCACCGACTTGATTCCCAATTGCGGCGGTACGGAGCATTCCGCGCAACATGCCTGCTGACGCCGCCCGCATCCTCGTCGTCGATGACGACCAAGACGTCCTCGTCGCGGCCCGCTTGCTCCTCAAGCAGCAGGGCTACCAAGTCCGCACCAAGACCGATCCCCAAGCCATTCCGAGTGCCCTCAAACAGGAGTCGCCGGCCGTCGTCCTCCTCGACATGAACTTTACGCAGGAGGCGACCAGCGGTAGAGAGGGCTTCTACTGGCTCCAGCAAATCGGCGAGCTAGACCCGACCGTCGTCGTCTTGCTGATCACCGCGTACGGCGATGTGGAGATGGCCGTGCGCGCCATCAAGGAAGGGGCCGTCGATTTTGTGCTCAAACCCTGGCAGAACGAGAAATTGCTCGCCACCCTGTCCGCGGCCGTGGAATTGCACCGCTCGCGCCGGGAAGCTCACAACCTGCGCTCCCGCCAGCAGCGGCTGTCCGCCGACCTCGACCAGCCCTTTGGCGACCTGATTGGCCAAGCCCCGGTCCTACAGGAGGTCTTTCAGGCGATGGCCAAGGTGGCCGCGACCGACGCCAGCGTCCTCATCCTCGGCGAGAATGGCACGGGCAAGGAGCTGGTGGCGCGCGAGATACACCGCCGCTCGGCGCGCGCCGACGAAGTTTTCATGGCCGTCGATATGGGTTCCCTGAGCGAAACCCTGTTCGAGAGCGAACTCTTCGGCCACGTCAAGGGGGCTTTCACCGACGCGCGCAGCGACCGCGCCGGTCGCTTTGAAATCGCCTCCGGGGGCACCCTGTTCCTCGACGAAATCGGCAACCTGTCTCTGCCCTTGCAGGTCAAGCTGCTCGCGGCCCTGCAAAACCAGCAGATCGTCCGCGTCGGCGCCAACCAGCCCGTGCAAGTGGATGTGCGGCTTATATGCGCCACCAACCAACCCATCCACGAAATGGCCACAGCCGGCACCTTCCGCCAAGACCTCCTCTACCGCATCAACACCGTGGAAATCCCCCTGCCCCCCCTGCGCGAGCGCCCCGAGGACCTCGCGCTGTTGGTCCGGCACTTCCTCGATCTGTACCGGACCAAGTACCGCAAGGCCCTGACCGGCCTGACCGCCGAGGCGCTGGCCCACTTGCGCGCGTACGCTTGGCCGGGCAATGTGCGGGAATTGCAGCACGCAGTGGAGCGCGCCGTCATTATGAGCGAAGGGAACCGCCTGACCGCGGACGACTTCCCTCTGACCGCGACCCCGTCGCCCCGGGAGGCCGTCGCCTTTGACAGCTACAACCTCGAAGACGTCGAGCACGAGGTCATCGCCCGGGCACTGCACAAGCACCAAGGCAACGTCAGCCAAACCGCACGGGAACTCGGCCTCACCCGCACGGCCCTCTATCGCCGCATGGAGAAATATGGCCTTTAGATGCTGTTGCTCTCAGACCTGCTCGTGGGCTTTTTTATACGCTTTCAGAATCGCATTGATCCGCGTCTGGTAGCCTTCGCCTTGGTTCCGGAACCATTCCAGCACATCCTCATCCAGACGCAGGGTAATCTGCGCCTTGCCCGGTGCCGGCTTCAAGCCCTTTTGCACGAGGGCCTGAGCGAACATTTCTGGAGACAGAGGCGGAATATCGGAGTAATCAATAGCCTCATCCTTCATCGCGTCCAGCCGCTTGAGTGTGCTCTTGGTAGATTTTTTGTTCGCGCTCATTGGCTTTCCTCATCGAGATAATTCTCGTAATAGCACCTCGTTGGGTATGTGCTACAACAACGACACGTCCCCGTAAGGCACCGAGGGTGATGAAACGCTGCTCGCCATAGTCTTGGCGCTCGTCAGGGATGGTCACCGTGATGGCGGCAAAGACGGCGGCGGCGACCTCGAAGTCGATCCCGTGTTTGGCGAAATTGGTTTGCCGTTTGAGGTCATCCCACTCGAAAGGCATAGAATAAATGTAACTACAATTCGTAGCTACAAAAAGGTGGGGGACCAGCCACTCCCCGGGCCATTGCGCCCTAGGGATACCCTTTGACGGATCGACGCATTGCAGGGTACTTTCAATTGTGGCGAGTGGAGAGAAATCACAGGAGGAATTATGCCCGATCTACAGACTGAACCCGTGGAGAGGCCAGCCGTACGCCCCGCCGCTTGGTTCAATTATGACCTTTAAGGACGTCCTGCGCCGCCTAAGGCGAGGATATCGCGCCTTCCGCACGCGGGTCGTGCTGCGCGTCGTCCTCCTCGGTGCCACCTTGTGGCTGCTGTTCCACCTAATAGTAGAAGGAGTGAACCATCCGGCCGTCATCGTCGTCGTCCTCGCCCTGCTCTACCAGCTCTACGCCCTCATCTACTACGTCGAGCGCACCAACCGCGACTTGGTGCGCTTTTTGGCCGCCGTCCGCTACGCCGACTTCTCGCAGAGTTTTGTCGCGGGCGGCCTCGGCTCCTCTTTCGACGAACTCAAGACCGCGTTTAACGAGGTCCTCGACGCGTTTCGCCAAGCGCGGGCCGAAAAGGAGGAACAAGCGCGCTACCTGCAAACGGTCGTGCAACACATTGGCGTCGGCTTGATTGTGTTTGACGGTGCCGGCGAGGTGTCCCTGATCAACAACGCGGCCAAGCGCCTTTTGGGGGTGCCCCGCTTGGGCCACATCGCCGACCTCGACCGCGTCAGTCCCATCCTAACCACCACCCTGCAAAGCCTCGGTCCCCGGGGCCGCGACTTGGTGCGCTTTGACGAGATTCAACTCGCCCTACACGCATCCGTGTTCCGCCTGAGCCACCGCAAGCACACCCTAGTGGCCCTCCAAGACATTGGCCCCGACCTCGACGAAAAGGAAATGGAGGCTTGGCAAAACCTGATCCGCGTGCTTACCCACGAGATCATGAATTCTATCACCCCAATCGCTTCGCTGGCTGCCACCGCCGACGGAATGCTAAAAGACGACAGCCTCGATGCCGAGGCCACCGAAGACATCCGCGTCGCGGTGAGCACTATCCAGCGCCGCAGCGAGGGCCTGCTGCACTTTGTCGAAGCCTACCGCGACCTCACCCGCGTACCAGCACCCTCCTTTGAGATCGTCTCGGTGGCCGACCTGTTCGCCCGAGTAGAGCAGCTAATGCGACCCCAGTTCGCCGAGTCCGCGGTCGAATTGCACATCCAAGTTGATCCCCCCAGCCTCGAATTGACCGCGGACCCCGAGCAAGTCGAGCAGATCCTCATCAACCTGCTGAGCAATGCCCGCGAAGCCACCGCCGACCGCGCCGGGGCCAGCGTTGATTTGACCGCTCATCTGGCGCACGACAAGGTCGTCGTCGAGGTCGCGGACAATGGGCCGGGGATCGTCGAAGAAGCACTCGGCAAGGTTTTCATTCCCTTTTTTACAACCAAGCGGGACGGCTCCGGCATTGGACTGAGCCTGTGCCGCCAGATCATGCGGCTCCACCGAGGGTCCATCTCCGCCCGCTCGGAACCGGAGGTGCGGACGGTGTTTGCATTGCGGTTTTGAGGGGCCAATTTAACCATTTAGACCACTATGTTGACCGACCGACCTATCCCCCCACGGAGGTGTCTTATGAAACCAATGGTTATGCTTTTTTCTCTCTTATTCTTCACCCATTCAGCTTTGTTTGCTGGCGAGTTAAAAGGCACGGTGCGCGATGCGGAGACGGGCCAATCACTGCCGGGTGCAAACGTATATATAGAAGGCGTTGGTCGAGGAGCTTCTACAGATCTCGATGGACAATTTGCAATCGCCAATGTCGGTGCCGGCAGCCACGCGCTCGTCGTAAGTTTTATGGGATACAAAGAACATCGCAGTCCCGTTGTCGTAGGAGCGGATGCGACCGAATTGTTTGTCGAACTGGTGCCCGAGGTATTTCGCGGCAAAGAAATCATCATCGTCGCCGATCGGGCCAAATTGCGCGAAACACCCGTTGCTTTCTCCGATGTGCCCAAAGCCGACATGCAGCGCAAACTCGGCGCGCGCGATCTACCGCTGATCTTAAATGATACGCCGGGAGTATATGCCACCGAGCAAGGCGGGGCCCCTGGCGACTCTCGCATCAATGTGCGGGGATTTGACCAGCGCAACGTCGCCGTCATGGTCAATGGCGTACCCGTCAACGATATGGAAAACGGCTGGGTTTATTGGGCCAACTGGGACGGGCTGAGCGATGTCGCGTCGTCAATGCAGGTCCAGCGCGGCTTGGGTGCCTCGAATCTGGCGATTGCCTCGGTGGGTGGCACGCTGAACATTATCACCGACATCGCCCGTCAACAGCGCGGCTTCAAAATCAAACAAGAGGCCGGGAACAACGCCTTTTACAAAACCACGGTCAATTTTTCCTCGGGTTTGGTAAACCAAAAAACGGCTTTCACTCTCGGCATGACGCGCAAAAGCGGCGACGGCTTGCCCGCTCAGGCGTGGTCCTCGGCGTGGTCCTATTTTGGTGCGTTGAGCTTTTTGGCATCCGATGCCCATAAAATTGATTTGTTTGTCACGGGCGCTCCACAACGCCACGGGCACCGTCTCTACAAGCAATCCATTGCAACCTTTGATGCCCAGTACGCCCGCTCGCTGGGCATTGACGTTGCGGACGCAAGAGACTACGGCGTCAATTACAATCCCAACTGGGGACGCTCGCCATTTTCGTCCTATCAGGAGTATTACAACGGCAGCACCCACGATGCACGCGACAGCGCGATCATCATGGAGCGCGAAAATTATTACCACAACCCCCAAGCTAATTTGAACTGGTACTGGACCCCCAGCACGCAATTCATTTTGTCCAATATCTTCTATTTTTCGCGCGGGAAGGGCGGCGGCACCGGGCGCTTGGGTAGCAATCCGGGTACGCTAGACGATGGCAGCATCAACTGGCAGCGCGTTGCCGATGAGTTGAATACCCAACCAGCATCAGAAGCCAATTCCGAATTAGTGGATGCCGGCGAAGTGGGTGCCGACGAAATTGCAGCACAGACCATTATCCGCAACTCGGTCAATCAGCGCTTCTGGTATGGGTATTTGGGCACGGCTGAATACCGCTTGAGTGACATCTACAAACTGACCTTTGGCACGGATTTGCGCCATTACAAAGGGCAGCATTGGCGCGAAGTACGCAATTTGCTCGGTGCCGATTACTACGTCTTTGAATGGGACGACAATGCCACGACCGCGGTCAAGCGACTCGGCGACAAAGTCGCCTACCACAACGATGGTCTTACGCGCTGGGGTGGCGGCTTTGCCCAACTCGAAGGGCAGTTTAACAACTTTACGGCCTTTTTGAGCACATCGGGATCGGTAACGGGTTATAAGCGCATCGACTATTTCCGCGCCAAAATCGATGGCGACTGGGACCAGACAGCTTGGGAAAACTTTTTAGGCTACACCCTAAAAATGGGTGGCAACTACAACGCTACCCCTGCATTTAATCTGTATGCCAACATGGGCTGGCTTTCAACCGCGCCCATATTCGACTCCGTTTATCACGACGACAACAGCCTGTACGATCCCACGTTCAATGAAAAAGTCGCTTCTTTTGAGTTGGGCGCCGGTTATTTCAAGCGCGGCGTGTTTACCGGAAATGCAAACTTCTATTACACCCACTGGATAGACCGCTCGTGGCCCAAGAGCATTTACAGCGAAACGCTCGACCAGAACTTCCGATTTTTGCTGAACGGCATTGATGCGCGGCATGTGGGCGTAGAGTTCGATCTGAAGGCGCGTCCGCACGCCAAATTCGAGGTGCGCGGCATGGTGTCGCTGGGCAATTGGAAATGGCTCAACGATGTCGATGTCACATTTTCACCCGAAGAGGATCCAGCGGCTATCGGCGAATTTCAAGTCTATACCAAAGGGCTAAAGGTGGGCGACTCGGCGCAAAAGACCCTTGCCTTGAGCGGTGCGGCGTTTCCCGTGCGCGGCCTCTACGCCTCGCTGGGTTTGCGGCGATTTATGGATCACTACGCCAAATTTGATCCCGCCAACCGCACAGACGCCAACGACCGAGAACAGTCTTGGAAACTCCCCAATTACAACTTGGTGGATTTGTACGCGGGGTACACACTGCCCGGTGCTACCTTGGGCAATGTGAAACTGCGACTGTACGTCTTCAATTTGCTCGACGAACGCTATGTGTCCGATGCAGATGACGGCGATGGCCACGACGCTGCAAGCGCTCGCGTATTCCTCGGGCTGTCGCGCCGCTGGCACATTTCACTGTCGTACGATTATTAGCGATCAGCAGTCCACTTGCTCAATACTGGCGGTAGATTTGGCCGCCCTTGACCACAATTAGCGGTTCCAATTGCCGGTCGCCGGTGCGTATCTCCCCGCCTGAATCGGCCAACTCGAACTGACCTTGGCGCACATCCAACACTACCGCGTCGCCCCAAGCACCTACCGCGAGGGTGCCGATCTCGTCTGGCATCCCAATGACTTGGGCTGGCACTGCGGTAACTTTGGCCACGGCGGTGTCGAGAGCCATGCCCAAGTGGAGGAATTTGGCCACGACGTTGACCAAGTCATATACCGGCCCGTTGAGATTGTACACGTGCAGGTCTGAGGAAATGGTATGCGGCGCAAGACCGGCGCTCAGGGCGGTCTCAGCCACCTCCCAAGAGAAGGAGCCAGCGCCGTGCCCCACATCAAAGAGCACGCCTCGCTCTACGGCCTCGCGTACCGCAGGGCGCACTTGGCCGGCCTCGTCGAGGATGCCGCACTTCATGCCGTGGAAGCAATGGGTGAGGATGTCGCCCTGTTTCATCGCGGCCAGAACGTCGTCGAGGCTGTCGCACCAAGCGTCTTGGGGGTGGACCATAATGGGTAGGCCGGCCGCGTCTGCGGCCTCGCGGGCCCGGTGCAGGGGCAGCATCCCTGCGCGTTGGCTGACGATGCTGTTGCGGGTGAGCCGCACCTTGACGCCCAAGATGAGGTCGCGGTGTTGTTCGATCATGCGGCAGGCTTTGCCCACGTCTGCGTACTCGGGGATCTCAAACTCGCCGATTTCGCGCGTCAACATGCCCTGCGAGGAGATATTGAGCTGGGCCAAGATGCGGGTGGCGCTGACGTCGATGATGAATTTGCGAAAGCCGGGGAAGGTATCGGCACCGGCCGAGCCGGCATCAACCGCGGTGGTAACGCCTCGGGCTAGGCAAGTGGGATCGGGCTCAACGCCAAAGTGGCTGACCCCCCAGAATACGTGGACGTGCAAGTCAATGAGGCCGGGGGTCACCACGTAGCCTGTGACATCGAGCGTTTGGCGCGCTTGATTTGCGGGCAGGTCGGCCTCGACCGCGGCGACTTTGCCGTCGGCGAAAGCCACGTCCAGCACCGCGTGCAGTTGCTGGGCTGGATCGACTAGGGTGCCGCCTTTGAGGAGCAGGTCGTAGAGCATGTTAGTCGCCTAAGTTATGGGACAGAGGTGTCAAACAAAGCCAGCCAGTCGGCCACGCTTTGGGCCACCAACTCGGGGTGGGCTTGGCTGCGGGCGATAAAGCCGGGGACGCCGTCGCGGCCGCTGGGCTGAGCCGGGTCGCTGTAGCGCAGGTCGAGGCTCCAGCGGATGTGGTCGGAGTGGTTGGGGATGGAGCGGTGGATGGTCTTGTGCTGGATGAGCAGCACACTGCCGACTTTGACCGGGCAGCTAACTTGCTCGCCGGGGGGCAGGTATTGATCGGTGATGCCTTTGAAATTGGCCCCCGGTCCCAAGCCGTGCTCGTGGCCGATGAGCGGGGCGCGGTGGCTGCCGGCAATGACTTCCATGCAGCCGTTTTCAGGGGTGGCATCGACCAAGGGAATCCAAAAATTGACCATGAAAGTCTCTTCGGCGTCGGGCTGCAAATAGCCCAAGTCTTGGTGCCAAGGCACCACGGTGGCGTCTTGGTTGGGCAATTTGGCGCGCAGGTTGAATTGCGGGTGGGCCACTATTTCGGGGCCGATCGCGGATTCGACAATGTCGAGCAGTGCCGGTTGGGTCAAAATGGCGAACATGCCCTCGGTTTTGAGCTTGCCGTTGACTTGGCGCAACAACGGGGCCGGGTCGGCCAACTGGGCGTAGATGTGGATCAGGCGCGTGGCAAAGGGCAGGTCCGCATATAGGTCGGACAGTTCGCCGACAGCGTGGGCCTGCTGGGCGGAGGTATCGACAATCGCGTCGATTTCGGCGATGAGGCGGGAGAAGACCGCAGGATCGAGGACGTCCTCGACGAGGAGGTAGCCTTCGCTGCGATAGAAGTCGAGTTGGTCGGAGGTGAGGCCGCTCATGGGAATTGTCCTTTTGTCGATGGGCTAGTTGGGGTTTGGCTATTGCCTTCGCTCTGGTCATCGTCCTAGTTCGGATCGTCATCGACCGATGCGATGAGCATTCCAAGCCGGGCGGCCGCATTGACCTGTCGGCGGTCAAAGGACCCAAAGGTTATCGGCACTCCTAGCGAGGATTGCAGGTACTCAGCCCCCGCAAGGTGAACACTGTCATAGGCGCGGACGCCGAGTTGGTCGCTCAGGGCACCGGCTCGTCGCAGAAGGGTCTGGGTGACCGCGACACGGTGATATCTCTCCCAATCCCGTTCCAGCTCCTTCCTGCATTCCTCCAGCTCTGCGTCGGACAGGTCGCCCAAACGCCGTTTGGCAGCCAAAGCAGCGTGCGCCTCCACGTATGCGAGCCACTGGCAGGCGATTTCATCGGCCACATCCACCCAGCTGCGTACCGCCTCGGAGTCAGCCTCCTCAACGTACAGCTTGACGAGAGCCGATGTGTCGAGAAAGAGGATCACCGTCGCTCTTCCATCACGATGTCCGCAACGCTTTTCTCTCCAGCTTTGACGCGCACGGGGCGCGTGGCACCTCTCGGTTTTCCCCCTGTCCCGGCGTTGATCCCCGGCAAGGTTGCCAGCCGCTCTTCCAACAGGAGGGGCGGTAGTGGCACGAGGCGGGCGATGGGCTTCCCCCTATAGGTTACGACGACCGTCTCTCCTTGCTGGACTTGCCTAAGATAGCGCGACAACCTGCTCTTCAGGTCGCGTACGGATGCGTTCATTGCGATCTCCTTGTAACTACATTAGGATAATTGTAGTCACATTGGATTCCCGAGGCAAGCGCGGCCCAGCCCGGCTTGACGGAATTCGGCGTTCCTCTATCTTAAACTACTATGATGACTCGTCAGAACGATCGCACGCAGAATAATAATCCACTGGCCTCATTGCGCGCGTTCTGACGACTGACTCCAACCCAATCCAAGCATTCAAAACCCGTCGCGAACACGCATCGCGGCGGGCTTTTCTGTTTTTAGGAGGCTAACCATGCACCCCTATCGCACTCACAGATGCGGCGAACTCCGCAAGCACCACGCCGGCCAAACCATTCGCCTGAGCGGCTGGATCCACCGCCGCAGGGACCACGGGGGCGTAGTGTTCCTAGATCTGCGCGACCACTACGGCATCACCCAGCTCGTGATCTCGCCGGAAAAAGACGCGGCGGCAACTGCGGCAAAAATCCCCCGCGAATCCGTGATCCGCGTCGTAGGCGACGTGCGAAAACGGTCGCCTGAGACCATCAACAGCACCATGAAAACCGGAGAGGTGGAAATTGCCGTCCGCGAGTTGGAAGT
The DNA here is from genome assembly GCA_958295495.1 of uncultured Latescibacterota bacterium. Taxonomy (GTDB): domain Bacteria; phylum Latescibacterota; class UBA2968; order UBA8231; family UBA8231. Next base: position 672,956 of record OY282352.1, on the reverse strand, counting down.
GCTCTCGCCGGCCGAGTCGCTTCCCTTTTCCGTGGCCGATGAACCCGACGTAGGGGAAAGCACCCGGTTGTCCTACCGCTTCCTCGACTTGCGCCGGGCCGGACTGCACCGCCGCATTCAGCTCCGCTCGGAGGTGATCGCCAGCATCAGACGACGCATGACGGACATGGGCTTTGCCGAGTTCCAGACGCCCATTCTCACCAGTAGTTCGCCCGAGGGTGCGCGCGATTACCTCGTGCCGAGCCGGCTCTATCCCGGCCACTTCTACGCGCTGCCGCAGGCACCTCAGCAGTTCAAGCAGTTGCTGATGGTGTCTGGCTTTGATCGCTACTTCCAGATCGCGCCCTGCTTCCGCGACGAAGATGCCCGCGCCGACCGTTCCCCCGGCGAATTCTACCAGCTCGACCTCGAGATGGCCTTTGTCGAGCAGGAGGATGTCTTCGCCGTGGTCGAGGAACTCTTTTCCGGTCTTTTTCGCGAGTTCACCGCTTGGGAAGTGACCGCGCCGCCGTTCCCGCGTCTTTCCCACGCCGATGCCATGCTGCGGTTCGGTACAGACAAACCAGACCTGCGCTTAGGACTCGAAATCCAGGACCTCTCCGAGCTCTTCGCAGGCTCCTCGTTCAGGCTGTTCAGGGACATCGTCGCAGCAGGAGGGGTCGTCCGCGCCCTGTGCGTTCCCAAGCTGGAGGCACAGCCGCGCTCGTTCTTCGACAGCCTCGAAGCGTTCGTCAAAGAAGCGGGTGGCAAGGGACTGGCGTACCTCATCAACGGAGCACGGGCCACAGGCTCAATCGCCGCGGCCTTGGAACAAAGCGCACGCAGCCGCATTATCGAAGAATGTGCAGCCGCTCCGGGGTCAGCTATTTTCTTCATCGCCGGGCCGCCAGCCGAGGCCGCGGCCTTGGCCGGACAGTTGCGCCTGCATCTGGCGGACCGGCTCGATTTGCGCCGGGAGGGTCGCTATGAATTCTGCTGGATCGTGGATTTTCCCATGTACGAATGGGACGCGGAGCGCGCTTGTGTGGCCTTTTCGCACAACCCGTTCTCCATGCCGCAGGGCGGTATGGCGGCTTTGGAGACGCAACCGCCGCTGGAGATCAAGGCGTATCAGTACGACATCGTCTGCAACGGGCTCGAACTGTCGAGCGGTGCCATCCGCAATCACAGACCGGACATCATGTACAAGGCGTTTGAGATTGCCGGGCACTCGCAGCGGGAAGTGGATCGCAGGTTCGGGGGCATGATCCGCGCCTTGCGCTACGGCGCTCCGCCCCACGGCGGCATCGCGCCCGGGATTGACCGCATCGTCATGCTGCTGGCGGACGAACCGAACATCCGGGAGGTCATTGCCTTTCCGATGAACCAGAATGCACAAGATCCGCTCATGGGTGCGCCGGGCGAGGTGTCGCCCGAGCAGTTGCGGGAGCTACACATAGCGGTTCGGGAGTGATGCCAACAGCGCCGTCGTTGGGTATCGTCTCCGCTTTGGGAGGCCCAAATCCTCATCTTGCTGGCCGATTCCGTTTGGGCGTTATTGGAAAAACATAGCTCATCGCCTTGGCCGAAAATCCGGCATACTGTGGACCCGACCATGCCCATTCGGAAGCCAATACAGAGAGGCTGGAAGCACACTATGAAAGATGCCATTGAGCAGGACGCGGGACGGCAACAAGCGTCTTAAACGTGCGTACTCATGCCTGACCACAGCTTTTTCGCCAACCTGATCTGGCAGATCGCCGACCTGCTACGCGGCCCTTACCGTCCGCCCCAGTACGGGCGCGTCATGCTGCCTATGACCGTGCTGCGGCGGTTCGACTGCGTACTCGCTCCGACCAAGCCCAAGGTTCTGGCCGAGTACAGCCGCTGGGGTGGTAGGCTCGATGGCGGCGCACTCGACGCCAGACTGAACAGGGCTGCCGGCCAGCGCTTCCACAACCACTCGCCGCTCGATTTCGAGAAGCTCAAGGGCGACCCAGACAACATTGCCCAGCACCTCGACAGTTACATCCAAGGCTTTTCGGCCAACGTGCGCCGCATCTTCGAGTGCTTCGAGTTCGAGACGGAAATCGAGAAGATGCAGGAGGCCAATATCCTGTACCTCGTCGTCTCAAAGTTCTGCGACGTGGACCTGCACCCCGATAGCGTCCCGAACGAGCAGATGGGACTCCTCTTCGAGAACCTCATCCGCCGCTTCAACGAGTTGGCGAACGAGACCGTCGGCGACCACTTCACGCCGCGCGAAGTCATCCGGCTGATGGTGAGCATCCTCTTCATTCGCGACGACGAACTGCTCGCCACGCCCGGCACTGTGCGTACGCTCCTCGACCCCGCTTGCGGCACCGGCGGCATGTTGGCCGAGGCGCAAAACTACCTGCGAGATCACCACAGAGACGCACAGCTTTACGTATATGGGCAGGACTACAACTATCGCGCCTTTGCTACCGCAGCCTCTGATATGTTGATGAAGCAGGTTGACCACAACGGTGGCGGCGACAGCATCCGCTTAGGCGACAGCCTTACGGAGGATCAATTCGCGGAGGAGACCTTCGACTACTTCCTCACCAATCCGCCCTTTGGAGTGGACTGGAAAAGGCAGAAGAATGAGATACAGAGTCAGCACGACAAGCTCGGATTCGCGGGTCGCTTCGGCGCGGGGCTTCCGCGCGTGAATGACGGCTCGCTGCTTTTCTTGCAACATATAATCCACAAGTTTGAGCCGGTGCACCCGGACGAGCACAAGCACGGCTCGCGCTTGGCCATCGTGTTCAGCGGCTCGCCGCTTTTTACCGGTGGTGCTGGCTCCGGCGAGAGCAACATTCGCGAGTGGATCATCAAGAAAGACCGGCTCGAAGCGATCATCGCCCTTCCAGAGCAGATGTTCTACAACACCGGCATCGGCACCTATGTCTGGATCGTCACCAACCGCAAAGAGGAGCGGCGGCGGGAGAAAATTCAGTTTCTCGACGCCCGCGACTTGTGGACCCCGGGCGGGAGTGAAGACAACAAGCGCCGCCTTGGCGACAAACGCCGCCATATCGCCGCAGAGCAAATTGAGGAAATTGTGCGGTTATACGGTCGCTTTGAGGATAGCGAGCGTTCCAAACTCTTCGACAACGCTGACTTAGGTTACACACGCGTGACCGTGGAGCGCCCCCTGCGCTTGCGCTACCAGATGACCATAGTAGACAAGGCCCGTTTTCTCGATGCCTGCCCGTACCTGCTCGACGATGTGCAGGCCATCGACAAGGCGTTGGGACGCGAGCCAGCGTACGACTGGAATGCGACATGGGAGCGCATCGCGGCTCTCCTGCACGAGCGCCAATCGCGCTGGAAGAAGGCGGAACAGAGGCTCTTCCGAACTGTCTTTACCGAGAAGGATGCGCAGGCCGAGCCGGTCAGGAAGGATGGCCGGGAGAACGGCTACGAGCCTGACGCCGATCTGCGCGATTTCGAGAATGTGCCGCTCAAGGACGACATTGACGCCTATTTCGAGCGCGAGGTGCGGCCTCACGTCCCCGACGCCTATATGGACCGCGACAAGGACAAAGTCGGCTACGAGATCAATTTCAACCGCCACTTCTACCAGTACACGCCGCCGCGCCCGCTGGAGGAGATTGACGCGGATTTGAAGGAGGCGGAAGAGAAGATCGTGCGGCTGCTAAGGGAGGTGACCGAGTGAGCCACCTCGCTTGGGTCAACTCTCTGCCTGAGTCGTGGCAAGTGAAGCCGCTTAGGGCGACGACTGATTATGTGGTGAGCAACGTCGATAAATTGTCGGTTGACCACGAAATACCGGTTCGATTGTGCAATTACACGGACGTTTACAACAACGATTTCATTTTTATGAGCCTCGACTTCATGCAGGCAACAGCGACCGAAGACGAGATCGAAAAGTTCGGCTTACAAGTCGGCGATGTTGTCATCACGAAGGATTCAGAATCATGGGATGACATAGGTGTCCCCGCACTTGTCCGGGAAACAGCCGACGACCTTGTGTGCGGTTATCACCTCGCGCTTCTTCGTCCCCGTCGCCACCAATTGGCAGGTGCATTCCTGCTCCGGTGCCTCCAAGCAAAGCCGATAGGTGTCCAACTGGAACTTGCTGCGAATGGAGTAACTCGCTTTGGGCTAGCAAGGTCTGAGATAGGGGCTGTCACGTTGCCGGTGCCGCCGCTTTCAAAACAGTACGCCATCGCCGACTACCTCGACCGCGAGACAGCGCGGCTCGATGCACTGGTGGCGGAAAAGGAGCGGTTGCTCGAACTGCTGGCCGAGAAGCGCCGTGCGATCATCACCCGCGCCGTCACCCGCGGCCTCGATCCAAACGTCCCGCTCCGCGACTCGGGCGTCCCTTGGCTGGGCGAAATCCCGGCGCATTGGGAGACTGAACGTGCGAGATGGTTGTTCAGGGAACGCGATGAACGTTCCGATGCGGGAGAAGAGGAGCTCCTCACTGTGTCGCACCTCACTGGCGTGACTCTTCGTTCAGAGAAGGACGTCAACATGTTTGAGGCGGCGACAAAAGAGGGATACAAAATCTGCCTCTCGGGCGATCTCGTAATCAATACAATGTGGGCATGGATGGGCGCGATGGGTGTGTCGTCCTTAGAAGGCATCGTTAGTCCGGCCTATAACGTCTATGAGCCTAGAGCGCGTCTTGATCCGAGTTATGTCGGTGCCTTGGTGCGTTTGTCGGCGTTCGCTCAGGAGGTCATTCGCTACTCCAAGGGCGTCTGGTCCTCTCGGCTCCGTCTCTATCCCGAGGGATTCTTTGAGGTCCTTCTTCCTGTGCCACCACTCTCGGAACAGCAACAGATCGTCGAGTTCTTGGAGACCGAACATAAAAAGATAGATGACTTGCAAGCTGCGGCGGAGAGTACAATCGCACTCCTCAAAGAACGCCGATCTGCCCTCATCGCCGCAGCCGTGACCGGGCAAATCGACGTAGGGAGCACCGCATGATCGCCACACGTCTCAAGCTCGCAAACCTCCGCGCCATCGAGGCCGTCGAGTTCCGCTTCCAGCCGGGCTTCAACCTCATCGTCGGAGTGAACGGGGTCGGCAAAACGAGCGTTCTAGATGCACTGGGCGTCTGCCTCTCGGCGGTGGTGAAACGGGCGAATAAGCTGCGAAGCCGGGTCGAAGCGTTCTCAGGCGACGACATCCGTATCGGGGCCGACTCCCTTACGGTCGAGTGCGACGTCCGAATGGGCCAACAGGAGTACAGCTACCTCGTCCACAAGCCACGCGAGATGAGCACTCCGCAAAAGAAAAAGGCGGGACTGCCGCGAGAGCAGGTTCACGATACGCCGGAGAGGACGGAGTTCATTGGTGATGCGCCGTCCACTGTATCCGGCGATGAGCCCGGCGGAAGGCCGCTTGCAGTATTCTTTTCGACCAATCGCGCAGTGCCGTCCGAACGGACTCCGGGAAAGGATGTGGCTGCAGGACAGGTCGCCGCGGCGTTCGCGGACTCCTTCGCCGATCGCGAGCTTCGGCTCGGCGAGTTCGGTGCTTGGCTGGAGGTCCAAGAATCCATGCGCAGCGAGCATCTAGCCGCCGAGCGAGTACTGGTCGCCTGCGAAGATACTGTGAGGCGCTTCCTTCCAGGCTACGCGAATTTGCGGCTGGGAGGTGAGGATAGCCCGCATATCTTGATCGATCGGGACTCCAAGACAATCCCTGTCCAGCAGCTCTCAGATGGAGAACGCGGGATACTGGCCCTCGTATTGGACCTGACCCGGCGGCTTGCACAGGCCAACCCCAATTTCACCGACCCAGCCTCCAAAGCTGAAGCGGTCGTCCTGATCGACGAGATTGACCTGCACCTGCATCCTAAGTGGCAGCGGCAGATCGTCCACAACCTGACCACCATTTTTCCACGCTGCCAGTTTATCGCTACAACCCACTCGCCGCAGGTAATCGGCGAAGTGCCGCACGAACGCATCCATATCATTTCGGACGGCGAGGTTTACTCGCCGCCCTACTCCTTTGGCGTTGATTCGAGCCGAGTTCTGGAAGAAATCATGGACGCTGATCCGCGAGCAACGGAGGTGAAGGAATTGCTGTCTAATGTGTCGCAGGTGATCGGAAAAGAGCAATTTAACCAAGCCCGAGACTTAGTAGAGCAACTCGTTGGGCACCTCGGAGATGGAGATCCCGAAGTAACGCGGCTGCGGACACTTCTCGACTTCATGGAGGGAGAAGAATGAGAACGATCTTGAAGGGTGTAGAACCGCGAAGTCTTACAGAGCATCGTGCGAAAACGCATAGCGACTACGACAATTACACGGACAAGGATGGGCTTCGGGGAGCGCTGGAGAGAGAACAGCGAGGGCTATGCTGCTACTGCATGAGCCGCATTCGTCCCGACGGGAAGTCGATGAAGATCGAGCATTGGCAAAGCCAAGCCCGCTATCCCGATAGGCAACTCAACTACGCCAACCTCCTCGGCGCATGCCTCGGAGGCGAGGGACAGCCAGCGCGTCGTCAGCACTGCGATACGAAGAAGGGCGACAAGGACTTGAAATGGAATCCCGCAAATCCCGATCACCACATCCAGAATCGGGTTCGCTACGAACCCGACGGCTCAGTCCGCGCCGATGATAAGGATTTTGACGAGCAGATCGATGACGTGTTGAACCTCAATCTTCCTGTCTTAAAGAACAAGCGGAAAGCCATCTTGGATAGCGTTCTCGATGGGTGGAAGCGCCAGAAGGCTCGGATAGGCGGCCCCGTGCCGCGCCAACACTTGATTCAAAAACGGGAAGAGTATGCTTCCGGCATAGGGGAATTGGAACCCTTCTGCCAAATCGCTGTCTGGTGGTTGGATCAACGCTTGAAGAGGCTGCCCGCATGAGCGCCTCCCGGCACTCCGAGGCCGCCTTCAAGGTCGTCATCGAAGCGCATCTGCTTTAGAACGGCTACGTCTCCATTCCCCGCGAGGGCTTCGACCGCGACCCCGCGAGCCGATCTTCGAGTTCAAACGCCGCCCACTCGTCCATTTTGCCGTTGATACCGAATGCGTGTGCATGACCACGTGACTAGCTGGCGACGCGACCCACTTCCTGCCCTTCGACAAGGGATGTGACGGCACCTAGCCCAGACGCGACGCGCACTGTAACGCGCATCTCAGGGATGAGAACCCAACTATCCGACAAAGCCATTCAACGACATAGCGGCTGACCACTCAGCACCGGGAGCCTTTTAGCGCATCAGCAACAGGGCTTCGCGTCTCTTCCGTTCGCCGCTTTCAGCAGGGGCGCGGTGTATCCCCCCGTGAATAGATCCGGGTTCTGCCAAAGCTTGCTCGACGAGCGCGGAGGCTCCCGTAACTAGACGGGGAATGTGGCTTTAATCAGTACCGCCCCACACCCGCCGGGTCGGTGCCCTGCCCCTGCCTCTCCTAGCGATGGGCCCTCCTGTTGGAGGCGGCCAGGGCCCACTCAACCATCCTCACCAACGCCACTCGTCCAATCAATCAACGCGCGTACCCATCGGGGTTGTCCCGGCGCCAATTGGGCTGGTAGCCTTCCGCGGCGTCAAAACCATAGGAAGGCCCGATTTGGTTTGCGGTCTGCCAAGGCCAAGCCTGACCGCCGATAATGCGAAACTGATCGCCCTTGCCGCAGAGCCAATAGAATATATGGGCATAGTAGCGCGCCGTGCCGTGCCCACCGTAATACGCTCGCTGGAAATCGAAGTCCTCCTCGACGATCCAGTTGCGCTGGGGAGGTGCCGTGCGCCAGTAATTGTACTTGAGCATCCGGCGGAGGCCCTTGGCGGTGGACTTGCCGCGGCGATGGAGGATGCTCTGGTGATGGATCCCGATGGTGCCGGCCGGGCCGTCGCAAAACACGCCCCCTTCTTGGCTGTCGCGGGATACTGGTTGGATGTGCGAGCGAGGCACCAGCTCGGTCGGCCCCAACTCCATGGGCGTGTCTTGGGGAAAGTAGAAAACCTCCAAGAAGCGAAGCTCAGGGCCGAAGAGGTGATCGGCGTCTTGGTGCCAGCCTTGGGGTTCAGCCGGGCATTCGACCCGGTGGTGGCTGGCTAGGACCGGCAGGCCGACGTTGGGGCCTAAGAGCGAGCGCATGGCACCGGCTAACTGGGGGTTGAGCAGGACGTGCTCAATGAACCAATCCTCCAAGAAGATGGAACTCGGCTCGTGAGTGAAGCGGATGCGGTCGAGGTCGGCCGCAGTCAGGCCGTCGGGGATGTAGCTCGGGTTGGCCGGAATATCGCCGTCGAGCCAAGCACAGGTGCGCTGGTTGATCTCGTCGGACACAACGCCTTTGAGCAAAAGATGGCCCTCGCGGCAGAATTCGAGGACCTCGGAGTCGGTGAGCGTCGGCGCACAGTCAAAGGTGCGTTGGCATGGGTCGTAGTGCATGGTCTCCTCCTCGGTAGGGGTGCGGCCTGTCCCTATGATTAGGTGCTAGCACCTACAAGCTATCCAAATCCCATCCATCCTGTCCATCCTGTCCACTCAACCTGCCCATCATAGGTCGCGCGCGCCACAACACAAATGGTTATACTCTTGCTCGGCAAAATCAAACGGAGCACATCATGGCAGAAGCAGAAAGAAAAATAGCCAGCGGCGGATTGCACATTGACCAGCGGCTCTACGCCCTCGTCGCCGAGCAGATTGCGCCCGGGACGGGCGTGGACGTCAATCGCTTTTGGGCGGCCCTGGGGAGGATTGTAAAGGACTTGGGGCCAAAGAACCAACAGCTACTTCAGTGCCGCGACGCCTTGCAGGCCCAGATCGACGCCTATCACCAAGAGCGGCGCGGCGAGCCGCTGGATCCCACAGATTACCGAACTTTTCTCGAGGAGATCGGGTACTTGCTGCCCACGGGCGGCGCACAGCGGATCCGCACGGAAAACACCGACCCGGAAATCGCCTCTCTAGCCGGCCCCCAGCTAGTCGTTCCGGTTGACAATGCGCGCTACGCGCTCAACGCGGCGAATGCGCGCTGGGGTAGTTTGTACGACGCCCTGTACGGCACGGATGTGATTGAGGGCCGCGTACCGGCGGGCGAGTACCAAGCCGAGCGCGGCGCCCAAGTCATCGCGCGCAGCGAGGCGTTTCTCGACGCGGTCGCGGGCCTCCAACAGGGGGCGTACCGAGACGCGGTGGAGTTTTTTCTGCGCGAGGCCGGCGGCGAGCAAACCTTGCACGCCCGCCTCGCCAGCGACCGCGAGGTCGGCCTCAAAGACGCCGGGCAGTTCGTCGGCTATAGGCGCGAAGGAGATCGGCTGAGCAGCATTTTGCTCCGCCACAATGGGTTGCACGTCGAAATCCAAATCGACCGCACCCATCCCATTGGGCGCACCCACCGCGCCGGCGTCAAAGACGTGCTCTTAGAAGCGGCCATTACCACCATCCAAGATTGCGAGGATTCCGTGGCCGCGGTCGATGCCGAGGACAAGGCCCTTGTCTATGGCAACTGGAACGGCCTGATGCAGGGCACGCTGGAGGCGACCTTTGTCAAGGACGGGCAAACCCTGACGCGCCGCCTGCGCGCCGACCGCACATTTACCGCACCCAACGGCCATACTTTGACGCTGCCCGGGCGCAGCTTGTTGCTGGTGCGCCACGTCGGCCTCCAGATGTACACGGACGCGGTGACCACAGCCGATGGCGCGGAAATCCCCGAAGGGTTCCTCGACGCCATGGTCCTCAGCCTAGCGGCGATCCACGACCTCAAGGGCCGCGGCCGCTACCGCAACAGCAAGACCGGCAGCGTCTATGTGGTGAAGCCCAAACAGCACGGGCCGGACGAAGTGGCCGCGACCGTCGAGCTATTTGCACGGGTGGAGGAGGTGCTGGGGCTGAGTAAAAACACCCTGAAAATCGGCATTATGGACGAGGAGCGCCGCACCACGGTCAATCTCAGCGAGTGCATCCGCTGCGCCGCCGAGCGCGTCGTCTTCATCAACACCGGCTTTCTCGACCGGACCGGGGACGAGATTCACACCAGCATGGAGTTGGGTCCCATGTTGCCCAAGATGGAAATCAAAGAACAGCCTTGGCTCAGTGCCTATGAGGACTGGAATGTGGACGTCGGCATCGCAACCGGCTTGGTGGGAAGGGCGCAGATTGGCAAGGGGATGTGGACCATGCCCGAGCGGATGCGCGAGATGCTAGAGACCAAGATAGGCCACCCCCAAGCCGGGGCGACCACCGCTTGGGTGCCCTCGCCCACGGCGGCCACCCTGCACGCGCTGCACTACCACCAAGTTGAGGTCTTTGAGCGTCTCAGCCAGCTAGCCGGACGGGAGCGAGCCTCGCTCGGCGCGATTCTCAGCCCCCCGGTGCTCAATCGCCGGCTCAGCCCCGAGGAGATTCAGCAGGAGTTGGACAATAACGCCCAAGGGATTTTGGGCTACGTGGTGCGCTGGGTCGGCCGAGGCATTGGTTGCTCCAAGGTGCCGGACATCGACCACATCGGCCTGATGGAAGACCGCGCCACCTTGCGGATTTCCAGCCAGCACCTAGCCAACTGGCTGCACCACAAAATCGCCAGCGAGGCGCAGGTGCGGGCGACCTTTGCGCGCATGGCGGCAGTGGTTGATGCGCAAAACAGCGGCGACCCAGCGTACTGCCCCATGGCACCCGACCTCGACGCCAGCGTCGAATTTCAGGCGGCGCTGGACCTAGTATTCAACGGCCGAACCGAACCGAACGGATATACGGAAAATGTGTTGCACAGGCGACGCCGAGAGGTGAAGGCCGCCCGAGGAATCGCCTAGAGCCACCATTCATATTCAAGGAGACGACAGATGGAAAAGCGTTACTCGCTGCCTTCAGGCAGTGCATCACGTGCAAAAGTCGCCCTCGTCACGGGCGCCGGCAGCGGCATTGGCCGCCACAGTGCCCTAGCGTTGGCCGAGGCCGGCTATGCAGTCGCCCTAGCCGGACGGCGTCAAGATGCCCTAGAGGAAACGGCTGCTCTGGCGGGGACGAGTGCCCGTATGTTGCCGGTACCAACCGATGTCGGCGATCCCCAAGCCGTTGACGCGCTCTTTGCCCAGATCGCCGAGCACTTTGGCCGGCTCGACGTGCTGTTCAACAACGCCGGGGCCGGAGCGCCGGCCGTGCTGTTGGAAGACCTCGAATACGAACAGTGGCAGAAAGTCGTCGCCGTCAACCTGACCGGCCCCTTCCTCTGCACCCAAGCGGCCTTCCAAATTATGAAGGACCAAGACCCACGCGGCGGGCGGATTATCAACAACGGCTCAGTTTCAGCAGCGTCCCCGCGTCCCAATTCCGCCCCTTATACGGCCACCAAACACGCCATTACCGGACTCACCAAATCGACCTCGCTCGACGGGCGCAAATACGACATTGCCTGCGGTCAGATCGACATTGGCAACGCGGCTACCGATATGACGCAGCGGATGAACGACGGTGTGCCGCAGGCCGATGGCTCCAAGGTAGTTGAGCCGCGCTTTGACGTCGAACACGTGGCTCGCGCCGTAGTGCAGATGGCCGAGCTACCGCTGGACACCAATGTGCTGTTTATGACGATCATGGCGACGAAAATGCCGTTTGTCGGGCGGGGGTGAGAGGAGAATCGCAGATGACCAAAGAGGATGCCGTCGCTCATCTCGACGAATGCGGGTACGTCGTGCTCAAACGCGCCCTGACCCCAAGCCAAGCCGACGCCCTGAGAGATCGCTCGGTCGAGCTAGCTGCCGCAGAAAGGGCGGCCAGCGGGGAGCACATCTACCTCGATGGCCGAGCGCAGCGAGTGTGGAACCTAGTCAACAAGGGCCGCATTTACGAGGAAATGATCCAGCTCCCGCAGGTGCTCGCGCTCCAAGAACACCTGCTGGGCGACAACTGCATCTTGAGCAGCTTCACCGTCAATCTCATCGGCCCGGATGCGCCGGCCGGCCGCCTGCACCTCGACTTTCCGCTGGGCAGCTTTCCCCAGCCGCCGCCATCCATCGCCCTCTGCGCCAATACCATCTACGTGCTCGACGACTTCGCGCCTGAAAACGGGGCCACGCGGATCGTGCCGGGCAGCTACAAGCGCGGGTACGCCCCCGACCCGGAAAAAGAGTACGACGACGTCATCCAGCTAGACGTCCACAAAGGCGATATTGTCGTCTTCCACGGCGCGACTTGGCACGGCAGCGGGGCCAATAGCACCCAGCAGGAGCGGATGATCTTGTTGGGGTTCTTCTGCCGCTCGTTTGTGAAGCCGCAGCAGGACCAATTCAAGCTGGCGCGCCCCGAGGTCGTTGCGCGGGCGACGCCGACCCTGAAGCGATTGCTGGGATTTGAATCGCAGTCGGGGATGCGGACCTAGCACATATAGCAATCCGGGATGATTTGAACGATTCGAGCGGTAGATCGCCTTGTTTCTATTCTGCGTCCATCTGCGGATCACCTTGTAAATGTAGGATTACTATAGGGAACGCCAATGAACTCGCTCGACCACCGCAAGCGCCTCTTCGTCGATATGGACGACATCGAGCGCCAAGAAAACGTGGAGCGGGTCTTCCACCAAGCGGAGAAGTACGGCACGCATCCCGTGCTCAAACAGGAAGCGCCGTGGGAAAAAAACGGCGGCATGACCGCAGCGGTGATTTTCGACGCAGAGGAACAAATTTTCAAGGCGTGGTACATGGCCGGCCACTATGCGCCAGAGTGCGAACACGTGCAATGCCTCGCGCTTTCGCCGGACGGGATCCACTGGGAGCGTCCCTGTCTCGGGATCCACGAAGCCCTCGGCTCAAAGGACAACAACATCGTCATCCCCGCGACCCACCACGAAGGGCAGGATCACTGGGAGACCATGCTCAAGGACCCCCGCGACCCGGATCCCACCCGCCGCTACAAGGCCATTGGCTGGTCGAGCTACGACTGGGACGGGCCGCGCTCGGGCATTTACAGCGCCACTTCGCCGGACGGAATCAACTGGTCGCATTCGCCGGACCCGATTTTCCGCTACCATCCGCGGCCCGGCACCTGCGACTTGGGGCCGGTCGGGGACGCGCAGTCCATGATGGTGGATACCAAGCGCCGACGCTACGTGGCCTTTTTGCGCGGCGTACCCGAGCGGCTGATGAGCACGAGTGAGGATTTCGTCCACTGGTCGCCGCCGCGCCCCTTCTTAGCGCCGCTCAACGAAGAAGAGGCTCTCTACAACAACACCGGCTTCAACTACGGTGCTCACTATCTAGGCATCCTGACCCACTTCGACAAACGCCCGCGACGACAGACCCAAGTCCTGCGTCTTTTGTGCAGCCGCGACGGGGAGCGCTGGCAGCGGGTGCCGGGCGAGCCACTGGTGGATTTGGGCGCGGTGGGTGAGTGGGACCGGTTCCAGGTACTGCTCAGTGGTGCACCGCCGATTGCCGTAGGCGACAAGCTCTATATCTACTACCGCGGCACAGCCCGGCGGCACACCAAGGTCCCGCGCGAATTCGACCCACCGATTGCGGCCGATCAGGACGTGGGGACGATGGGCATTGGCTTGGCCACGCTGCGCCTCGATGGTTTCGCGTCGCTCAACGCCAGTTTTGACGGCGGGCAAATAACGACCCGGGCCTTCGCGCTGGCCGGGGATGAATTGCGGGTCAACGCCAAGGCGGACTACGGGCAGCTAACCGTTGAAATGCTCGACGCGGAAGGGAACCCCATTCCCGGTCATACCGCCCAAGACTGCGTCGCCCTCGCCGAGGATGGGGTCTCCTTATCGGTGCGCTGGCGCGACGGCCGAGATTTGGGCGCGTTGCGAGGACAGCCGGTGCGCCTGCGTTTCGCGCTGCACAACGCCCGCCTGTACGCCTACTGGTGTTCGTAGCTTTTGGATCACGACAAGCTACCCGTTGACCACCCGCGAATCCATCCAGTTTGTGCTCCATAAGCGAAAGCTATATCGCGTCGGCAATGAAAATTCCTGAAATTGATGTGCTCATCGCTATGACGCTGTGGCTGAAGGATCGCGGGGCTATCTTATCAGAAAGGATAAAGCGTAGCGCGAGGCTTGACGGCCTAGCGGATTGGCAAAAAGAAAACCCCGCCTGATATGCGCGGGGTTTTCTCGTTGTTGGTAGCCCGTACGGGATTCGAACCCGTGTTACCGGCGTGAGAGGCCGGCGTCCTGGGCCTCTAGACGAACGGGCCAAAGTTCGTTTTCAGCCTGACGGTTACAAAAAATAGAATCCTCAAACTCTATTGTCAAGGTGCTGCCGCAGGGCCGTTTGACAGGGGTCGGCGGGCGTGGTACTGTTGTCCTGCACGAGGAGACGGCCCGATGATCGTCGAGTGGAATGCCCACATTTTCAGCCCCGACACCCAGCGCTATCCCTTCCATCCTAAGGCGGCCTACCGGCCGGATGTTTCCGCGCATCCCCCAGACCCGTTGGGTGCCTATTTGCAGCGCATGGCCGATGCGGGCATCGACCGGGCCGTCGTCGTCCATCCCGAGCCCTATGGGGACGACCACCGGCTAATACTCAAATGTCTGGAGCGCGAACCAGAGCGGCTGCGGGGCACGTCGCTGTTTTATCCCAAAGACCCAGACGCTCCTCAGAAGTTGGCCGATCTGGTCGCTCGCGAGCCTAAGATCATTGCCACGCGCTTGCACGCGCACCGCGGCAAGGAGATGTATCTCGACAGCTTCAACGACAGGGGGGTGCGCGCCCTGTGGGCAAAGGCAGTGGAACTGGGCTTGATCGTCGAATTGCACATCGGGCCTAATTACGGTGCCCAAGTCGCCCAAGTCTTGCGCGACATTCCCCAGACGGTGGCGTTGATCGACCACTTGGCCGAGCCGCATCTGGGCAGCGCGGTCGAGTACGCCGACATACTGGAGCTGGGCCGTGCTGAGGCCGAGGTCTATATGAAGCTCTCCGGCCTCGGCCACTTCGCCCAAGACGCGCCTCTGTACGAAAGTGCCAAGCCCTTTACGCAGCGCGTGATCAAAGCCTTCGGCCCGCAGCGGGTGGTCTGGGGCAGCGGTGCGCCGGCGATCGTCGATGCACATCTAGCGGGCTACGGGACAGCCGAGCGGGCGCTGGTAAAGGGGGGCAACTTGGCTCGGTGGTTCAAATAACGAGGAGGAGCAACACATGAACGAAATTGAAACCTTTGAATTCGACCGCCAGGGCTACATCGTCATTGAGAAGCTGCTGAACGAGACCCAAGTGGCCGCGCTGGCCGAGGCCGTGGATGAGCTGGAAGAACACGCGCTCGCCCACGTCACCCAGTCGCCGCGCAAGCAAAGCGGCTGGGGGGCCAACTACCACGCCAATCCCGAGCGCGGCTATCACGCCAATGGCGAGCGGGCCGAGGGCAAGACCCTGATCGTCGAAGATTACTGGAACGCCAACCCGGCCTTTGACATTTTGCTCGATCACCAGCCGACGATGGACTATATCCACGGCATCGTCAAACAGCGGCCGACCATTAACAACTCCGAGATCCGCATCCGCTATCAAGGCAACGCCACCGGCTGCCACGGCGGCACCGTCTCGGCCAGCCAAAAGTACCGCTACAGCTACACCGAGCACGGCATCGACTGCATGATGGTGCGCATGGTCTATTTCATCCACGATTGCACCAACGAGCAGGGGGCCTTTTGCGTGGTGCCGGGGACGCACAAGACCAATCTGCCCTCGCCCCACAGCAACGACCCGGACGAAGACCCAGACATGATCGGCCTAGAGGTCAAAGCCGGCGACGCGATCCTCTTCACCGAGAACTTGCGCCACGGCGGCTTCCTCAACCGCTCTGAGCAGACGCGCAAAACCCTGCACGTGGGCTACGGGCCGCATTGGATGATGTCGCAAAACATCGCCACCATGGACGAAAAGCAGCACATCACCGCGGAGACGTGCGCCCGCCTCACAGAAGCCCAGCGGGATTTGTTCCGGGCCTATTCACCCAAAACCTCTTAACTGATGTTACGCACGGCCCCTCTCGAATTCGACGACTGCGTCTTTCTCACCGTCCAATCCACGGCCTGCCGCCAATCCTGATAGTCCGGCAGCAGCTCCGGCCGATTCCCTTTCCGCGTTGATCAGGAGCACCTGATGAAGCCCTTTTGCATCGCTGACCTTGAGTCGGACGGAGACGCTGGTTGATCCGGCCGGATATTCCGGCGGCGAAATCACTTCGATGGTGGAAGGATAGTGCCCCTGCGAGTCGCTTTTTTTAAGGGAACTATCGGAATTAAAGTAGGGATGCACGGACAAAAATTCGGCGGCACACGCCGACAGTCGAGGCCGTTGTTGGTGGCCATACGACATGATGTAGGCATCGTCGCGGAAATTTTTTGGACTTCTGGGTCTAGTCCCTAAAGGTGTCATCTATATGTCGCGTCCGATACAGTCGAACCCTGCCCCGCCCCGTCCGCCCCCTGTGCTGCCGCCTTGGCATGGATATTGCAAGGCCGTAGGAACAAACGTTACGCGGTCGGCCCCCCGTGGAACGGCCCTGTGGGCTCCCCTAGCCAAGGCATGGCTTATGGCCGAATTTGATACCATCGCCAAGCACCTCATCCACACCTACCCGGCCGACTTCGTCCGCTTCGCCCTGCAACGCGACGACCTCGAAGTGCTCGACATCATCGACACCGAGCAACCCACCGTCGAAACCCACCGCACCGACAGCCTCATCCGCGTGCGCCTCGGAGACGGCGAGGAGGCGTTGGTCCATCACGAATTTCAAACCACCGATAGTAGCCCGCCCATGCCCCGCCGCATGGCCGGCTATGTCGGGCGCGGCATTGAGCAGTACGGCCTGCCGTTCTGCTCTATCGTCCTCTATTTGCGCCCAGCGGCGGGTCGGAGTGATCCGGGACATTACCTCCAAGAGCGGCACGGCTTCCGCATCCTAGTTCAATACCAAGTGATTCGGCTGAGTGAACTCGAAGGCCAACGCATGCTCGACGAGGGGCCTTCGGGCTTGCTGCCGTTTGCGCCGTTGATGCAGCGGCCGGCCGGATTAGATGCGGAAGCGTGGTTGCGTCGGTGCGTTCAGGCGACCGAGGCGGTGGTGGCCGAGGCGGTTAAAATTGACCTTTTGGGGGGCTTGGCTATCTTGAGTGGGTTGGAGTATGGGTCGGCCACCATTCGTAGTATTCTATCCGAGGAGGGTCTCATGGACGCGATTATGCGCGAGTCATCGTTTGCCCAATACATCATAGAGCAGGGCATGGAGCAGGGCATGGAGCAGGGCATGGAGCAAGGCATAGAGCAAGGCATAGAGCAAGGCGAAAGAAAAAGTACGCTCGAAGCTATTGTCGAAGTCTTGGAGATTCGCTTTGGGCTGAGCACGGCGCATCCTCTAGCGGACCGCATAGCCGCTATCGACGATGTGCCGCGCCTCAAGCAGTTGCATAGGGCGGCCATCCAGATGCCCACGCTCGAAGCCTTCAGACGCCTGTTAGACGCCGACGAGTAGGCCCGCCGCGTAACGTCAGTTAGGACTTAGGAACTGATGTTACGCCCTTTGGCTCGCCGCTGTCTCGCCTTCCCGGCACCGGGTGCGGCGGCCCCCGAATCGTCCTTGCGACTCACGCCGGCTTCACCGCGCCTTTAGGCGTGCCATCCACCGGGTGGGGGCTGGCCGCCGGCGGCCGCCGGCGTAACGTCAGTTCCTAAGTCGGAAATTCCTCGTAGTAGCGGTCAAAGGCCGCGGGCGTACCGCATATATAGAGCGCGTCGTCGGGCGCGAGCACCAACGAGGCCGGAATCGCCATGAGCACATCGCCGGCGCGCTCGACAGCCACCACCGAGCAACCCGTGCGCTCGCGGATGCGCACTGCGAGCGGGTGGCGTCCGGCGAGGGGGCCGGGCCGGAGCTTGACCATCTTGATCCGGGGCTTGTGCGAAACCGTCTCCCCGAGGACGTGATGGACCAGCAACTGGCCGGCGACTTGGCTGACCGAGAGCGCGAAATCAGCACCGGCGCGCTGAACCCGGTCTGCATTTTCAACGTGGGACACGCAGGCCAACAGGGGGATGTCCGGGACGTGATCGCGGACCACCGCCGCGGCGAACAGGGCGGCCCCGTCGCTGTCGAGGGCGAGGATAACTACTCGCGCCTCCGCAATGGCGGCGCGGTCGAGGACGCGCACGTCGAGCACGTCACCGACCACATCGACTCCGACGCACTTGACCGCATCAACTACCCGCACTTCCTCGCCGGCAGCGCGGAGGATCTCGACCAGCTTCTGCCCGACATCGGCAAAGCCAATCACCGCAATCGGCCCTTGCTGGGTAATCGGCCGGGCCATGTCGTTTAGCCTGTGAATGCTCTCGGGCGTGCCGACCGCCACCAGAATTGTTCCAGGCCGCAGCTTTTCCGCGGCGGCCGGCGGCGAGCCAAGCGCGTCGTCCGCCCACTGCCCGACGATGTGGGCACCGGTCCGGGTGTAGAGCTCGGTCTCGGCCAAGGTGCGGTTGGCGAGCGGGCTTTGGCCGTGAACGCGCAGCTCGGCCACTTCGAGGAACGAGTCGAGCGACTCCACGCCCGCCACCCGCGGTCCGATTTTGGCGCTGGCGCGGACGGCAATCGCCGCGGCGAGGACGTGGTTGGGGGTAAAGGCTGCGGTCGCGCCCGCCAGCAACATGGGACCGCGGCGCTGGGGATGCTTGATCATTGCGACGAGGGGGCCGGCAAAGCCGGCCTCGCGGGCACCGAGCGCGAAGAGCGCATTGCCATCATCCGCGCCGTTGGCCACCAGCGCCTGAGCTTTTGCCAAGGGTCGCAGATCCAAGGTGTCCTCCGCCAAGTCGGTACACACGACCCGCACCCCGCGCTCCAAGAGCCGCCGCGCTGCGGCTTCGTCCGCTTCAATCACCACCAGCGGCAGGCTGCGGCTGGTCAGCTCGGCCATGAGGGTCTCGACCTCCGGCCCGTACCCATAGATGACCACTGCGCCCTCCACCTCGGCCAGCGCGTTTGCCGGCCCTCCAATGCGGTCTTCCTCGCCGAACTTGTCGATTTGCAACACGCCGCGGGTGGCGTCCGCCTGCCGCGCCACGCGACCTTTTAGCAGCAGGGAGCAGCCCTTGAGCGCCAGCGGCGTGAAGAGATTTAACAGGAACGCGGTGAAGATCAAAATGGTAAAGGCCTCTTGGTCAATCGCCGCCTGTGCGAGCGCGAGCGAGGCCAAGATAAACGCCATCTCGGCGCGACCGCACATGCCCACCCCCACCGTCAGTGCCTCTCGCCAGGGCAGGCCAATGCGCCGCGCCATGCCGCTGGCACTGAGGATCTGGCCGACGATCACCGCGGTCGTCAGGAGCGCGATAAATGCCACGCCCGACGAGCTAATGTCAAACGAAATGGAAAAGCCCAGCGAGATGAAGAAGATCGGCCCGAGGAACGAGTAGGCAATGCCGTACGCGCGGTCTTGGACGACCTTGACTAGATTGGGGTGGGCGACCCGCTCCTCAAAGAAAAGACCCGCCAAGTAGGCACCCAAGATCATGTGCAGCCCAATGGCCTCGGCAAAAAGGCCGGCGGCAATGGCGGTCAGCAGCACGAAGGTGAAGCCCTTGCCGCCTTCGGAGCGGAAGGGCAGGGTGAGGCGGGGATAGACAAAGGTTCCCAGCAACAGCGAGATCGCAAAAAAGCCCACCACCTTGCCGAGCGTGATCGCAATGGTCGCCAGCTCAAAGGTGCCGCCGGACAGCACGCCGATGACCGTGCCGAAAAAAATTAAGGTCAAGAGAACGTCAATGACGCAACTGGCGACGATGACCCGCGCCACGCGAGTGTTGGCCAGCCCCAAGTCCTTGAGGCTCTTGAGCGTGATGACCACTGCAGTGGCCGTCATAGTCAGCCCCACGAAGGTGGCCCCGACAAGGTCCAACCCAAAGAACCGGGCCATGGCGAAGCTGACGGCAAAGGGCACGGCCGCCCCTACCACCGCCACCCCCAGCGAGCGTTTGAGCGCGTTGAAAAACTCATTGGGCTGGGTCTCCACCCCGGCGTGGAACATCAGAAAGAAAATGCCGATCTCGGCCAACAACTGGATGGCCTCGTTCGGCTCGATCCAGCCGAAGACCGCCGGCCCGACCAAGACCCCGACGATTAGCTCGCCCATTACGGTCGGCAGGCCCAGCGGACGCAGGGTAACGGCCACCAGCCAGATCCCGGCGAGCAAGATGAGTAAATCGAGTGCTATATTGTGCATGAGCAGAGCCTCTGCGCGTTGGCTGTTTTACGATTGATAAGAAGTATAACAAAAAGAATACTGCGGCGGGCAACCCCGGAGTGGTGATTGTACCTGTTCGTGCGTTAATTGAAGTGGCGGTGCCTCGACGTGAATCAAAACGCTCCCAGCATCCATCCCCGCGAAGTGCGCCAAGCCCTTATGTGGTTTGCCGGCGTCCTGTGGCGCGGTGCGCCTTGGGCCATGGTCGCTTGGGGCGTCTGCGGGCAATTTCTGCCGGCCTTTTTGCCGGCCGCGAGAATCCTAGTCATCAAAGAGCTAGTCGATGGCGTCCACGCGGTATATGGCCAAGGACCGGAGGGGTTTGCGGTCATAGTACCGATGCTGGCTTGGTTGGCCGGGCTGCGGTTGTTGGAGGCGATGCTCTCGGCGGTGCGGGGACACGCGGCCGCGGCGGTGCGGGAGAAGACGAGTTGGAAGTTGCAGGAGCGAGTGCTGGAGCAGGCGGCGCGGGTGGGGCTGGACAAGTTCGAGTATCGGGAATTCTTCGATCGCATGCAGCGGGCGCTGCGGGCGGCGTACTTCCGGGCTTACGGCATCTTCCGGGACGCCATGTCCACGCTCGAAAGTGCCATTGTGCTCTGCACCTTGATCGCGCTCTTTGCGACCGGGCACTGGTCGATTCCGGTGGTGCTCTTCTTGGGCACGGCCCCGGTCTTCTATACCCAAATGCGGCGCGGGCGCGAAATCTACGCGCTCTTCCACGAGCAGACGCCCGAGCAGCGCCGCGCCGAGTACCTCGTGAGCTTGATGACCGACCGCGACGCCGCCAAAGAGATCCGGCTCTACGGGCTAGGAGACTTCCTCGGCCGCACTTGGGAGGCCCTAGCGCAAACGCTCCGGCGGCAGCGCTTCCGGCTGACGCTGCAACAGCAGCGCTATCTGTTCGGCGGGCGTTTGAGCGGGATCGGCTCGGCCCTGTTGGCGCTGGTCATCCTGCTCTATCAAGCCGCCTATGGTGCCCTGACCTTGGGCGGATTTTTCGCCTTGGCCGAGACCATTGTGCGCTTCCAGGGCACCCTCTTCCAGATGCTCAGGCAGATGGGCGATGTCTTTGAGCAGGCACTCTATATCCGCGACTTGCGCTCGTTTGTGGAGTCGCCGACCGAGCAGGGAGCGGGATGGGAAGAGCTGCCCGAGCAGGCCCTGGACATCGCCGTTGAGGGGTTGGGGTTTGCCTACGGCGACGGGCCGCGGGTGCTCAACGGGGTTGAGCTGCGGCTTAGGCCGGGTGAGAAGCTGGCGCTGGTGGGTGCCAACGGAGCTGGCAAGACGACTTTGGTCAAGCTGCTTCTGGGGCTGTATCCGCCGGGCGCGGGGCGGGTGCTCTACAATGGAGTAGATGGACGCCGGATTGACCCGGAGGTACTGCGGCGGCGCTGTGCGGCCGTCTTCCAAGACTTTGTGCAGTATCAGCGCACAGCGCGGGAAAATATCGGCTATGGGCAGGCCGAGGAACTAGGCGACCAAGCCCGGGTGGAACGGGCGGCGCAAGCAGGCGGGAGTGCGCCGGTAGTAGAGGCACTGGCCGCGCGCTACGACGCGACTTTGGGGCGTTACTTCGAGGGAGGGCAAGACCTATCGCGTGGGCAGTGGCAGAAGCTGGCACTATCGCGCGCCTATTTCCGCGACGCCCAGCTTCTGGTCTTCGACGAGCCGACGGCGGCGCTGGATCCGCGGGCCGAGTTGGAGGTCTTTCGCCAGTTTCGCGCCTTGAGCGCAGGCAAGTCGGCCGTCTTTGTCTCCCACCGCATGGCCTCGGCCCGGGTCGCCGACCGCATCTTGGTCTTGGATGGAGGCCGGGTATTGGAGGAGGGCACTCACGATGAGCTAATGGCGCGCGGGGGTGAATACGCGCGGATGTTTGCGCTGCAAGCACAGGGCTACCAATGAGTCTCTTGCTTAGGATGCTCAAAGAGGCGCTACAAGTCCATCCCCTAGGAGTGGGTGGGTTGGCGGCGCTGGCGTTAGTTAGCTCCCTGCTGCCGGCGGTAGAGCTGTGGCTGACCGGGCGGATCGTCGATGAGTTGGCCGCGGTGTTGGGCGAGGGGCGGGCGGCTTTTTTGCAGGTCCTGCCTTGGGTCGGTGGGTTTTTCGGTACGCTCTTTGCCTATATGCTGCTCGATATGGCGCGGGCGATCTTGCAGGTGGATGTGCAGGAGAAAATCGGCGTCCAGATGCAGCGCCGAGTCATCGACAAGGTGCAAAAAGTCGAGCTGGCCAGCTTTGAGCATCCCGCGTTCTACGACGCGCTCAAGCGGGCCAACGAGGACCTGAGCGGCCGGCTCCTGAGCCTGCTCAATGTGGTGCTGGACGTCATCGGCGCGCTCGGGGGACTGGGCGCGATTGTGGGCGTGATGCTGACCGGACACTGGGCACTGGGACCGCTGGTGGTGATCGGTTCGGTGCCGGGGGTGTGGGTGATGATGCGGATGAACAAGAAGACGCACTACGTCTATCGCGAGCGCACGCCGCAGTACCGCGAAACAGCCTATTTCCGCGAACTGATGACCAAGCGCGAGGAGGCGATGGAGGTGCGGCTGTTCACCTTGCGCGACCATCTGCTCGACACGTGGCGCGAGAAAGTGGTTGCACTGGCAAAAGAGCGGCGCGGGTTAGAGACCAAACAAGCATGGCTCGGCGGGCTGACCTCCAGCATCGACGGCTGGGCCTACGTGGGCGGGCTGACGATCCTCGCTTGGATGGTGGCCGGGGCGCAATTGACGATTGGCCAGTACGGGATGCTGACGCGGGCAGTGCAGCAGTTCACTTGGCGGCTCGAAGGGATCATGCGCTCGCTGGGCACACTGCACGAGGAATCCCTTTACTTGGGGGACCTCTACGAGTTTTTCAGCTTGGTGGCCCCGGAGGAATCCGCTGGGCCGGCGGACGCGGGCGAAATAAAAAAAAAGGAAAACCTGTCGCTGCGCTTTGAGCAGGTGTCCTTCCACTATCCGGGCGGCGAAGAAGTGCTGGCAGAGATCAACTTGGAAATCCGCCCGGGCGAGCGGGTCGCGCTGGTCGGCGAAAACGGGGCTGGCAAGACGACCTTGGTCAAGCTGATGATGGGGCTGTACCAGCCGACGAGCGGCCAAATCCTGCTCGGCGACAAGCCGCTGGGGGATTGGCCGAAGGAGCAGGTTAGGCGGCTTTTTGCGGCTGTCTTCCAAGACTTTGTGCGCTTCCAGTTTTCGGTGCGCGACAACATCGCCTTTGGAGCGCTGGGGCAAGCGGCTTCTGTCGAACGGGCGGCCGAGCTAGCCGGAGCAGCGCCGTTTATCGCCGAGTTGCCCGGTCAGTACGAGGCCCTGCTGGGCAAGGAGCTAGGGGGTGCTGACTTATCTACGGGCGAGTGGCAAAAGCTGGCCATGGCCCGGGCACTGGCGCGGGCGGCCGAGTTCGTGGTGCTGGATGAGCCGACGGCGGCTTTGGACCCCAAAGCCGAAGCCGAAGTCTATCGACACTTTGGGGAGATGACCAGAGGCAAAGCCTCGGTGTTGATTTCGCATCGGCTGGGTGCAGCGAGGATCGCCGACCGAATTTTGGTGCTCAAGGAGGGACGACTCATTGAGCAAGGGACGCACGAGGCATTGATGCGGAAAGGCGGAGAGTACAGCCGCTTGTTCAGCCTACAAGCTCAATGGTATGAATAAAGGCTAGCGCCGTCGGCCCCTGCGTGGCTTACCGCGCGGGCGCGCGGAGGGGCGGTCGGCCATTTCTTGGACCACCAAGTCAAAACCCTTGAGATTTTGCCCGTTGAGCATGTCGATGGCCTCGCGGGCAGCGGCCTTGCTGGGCATGTCGATTTGGCCCCAGCGGCGGCGCGGATCAATGGTAACAGCGGCGACGGCACCAAATAGCTCGAACAGCGTGCGGAGGTCGTCCTCAGTGGTATCAGCAGATAGATTATCGACGCGAATTTTCATCTAAACTCCAAAAATAAAAGGGAGTGATGCAGTGTACATCACCCCCTTTGCACTATATGAGGACAGGGCCTAAAGTGCTACGACGCTCTCAGCCGCCGGGCCTTTCTTGCCCTGAACGACTTCAAACTCCACCTGCTGCCCGTCGGACAAGGTGCGGAAACCCTCGGCCCGGATCGCGCTGTGGTGGACGAAAACATCTTCGCCGCTTTCGCGCTCGATAAATCCGAAGCCCTTCGCGTCGTTGAACCACTTTACGGTTCCCTTCTCGCGATCTGCCATGGGTAACATCCTTTGCAATATGCGGTTAGAGCAGAACGTGCGAATAACTTTGAGTAGGAATCTACTGCTTCAGGCTTTTCGGTAGGAAAACTACATCAGGCCCAGGGGTAGGAATCTACGCGGATCCGAACGACTGCCAACATGGTCCATGAACGCCCCTACAACTATTGCAGAGACAAGCGATGGGCTAAATATAGTCAATCTCAGCCGCAGCACAAGTAGCGATTCGCCTGCCTCTAGGCCGTCCAACCTGCTCAAACCCATCCCGTCCTCTCCACTCCTTGGTTTGGAATTGGCCGTGCGGCCTCTATATTAAAGGAATTCACAACCGGATAGACGGCCCCAATCCCGTTTCCCGTCCATCCACATCACACCAATGGAGATAAACGGCCCATGAGCGCAACCGGACCAGGGTTTGCCGCCGAAGACCTGAGCCTCTTCGCGCGGATGCAGCACGTGTTTTACGCGCCGCGCACGGCTTTTGCCGCGGTGCGCGGCCAAGAGACCGCGCACGACTGGTTGCTGCCGGCCCTCCTCGTCTGCGCGGTGGGCCTCGGGGCATACCACCTGACCTTAGACGCTGTAACCGATCTAGAGGGCCCCGCCATACAGCAGCATCTAGAGGGCATGGACGAGGCTGAGCAACAGCGCTACAAAGAGAGTGCGGCCATGATGCGGGCGCACGGCTGGATGATGATCCCGGTGGGGCTTTTTGCCTCATTAGTCGTGGTCGGGGGCGTGCTTTTGGGGCTGGCGCGTTCCGTTTTCCAAGCCGAGGTCACCTACCGGCAAATGCTGGTAGTCAAAGCCTATGCGGCGTTGGTGGTGGCTATCGAGTGGGCGGTGCGGGCGGTGCTGGTGCTGGCAACCGGCGACGTCGGGGCGCATCTGGGGCTGGGCGTCTTGCTGTCCGAGGCGGCCGCCGCCACGTTTGGCGGCCGGGTGCTTATGGCCCTCAACCCCTTTGATCTGTGGCAGATTGGGATCATGGGCGTCGGGTTGAGTGCGCTGGCCGACGCGCCCGTGCGCAAGGCGACCCTCGCGCTTGGGCTGCTGTGGCTGTTCTGGCTGGTCGGCGGGGTAGTCATCGAGACCATCGGCCAAAACGCGCCCGCGCCATCCAGCGCTCTGCCTTTGTAAGCGTTTTTGGCGCGAATGCGCCGACTCTAAGCGTTTTACAGGATCGAGGCAGCCCGCAATACGTTCAACAAGACCCGGCGCGGGAAGAAGGGATCCCCTATCAGACCCTGCTGTCCAGTGTTATCCACAAGTATTTGTTCGGCCGGCTAACCGAGAAGAGATAGCTCGGAGAGGGCTGCTCCAAGATGGCCCCTTGAAGTCGGTGGATTCGGTGCGTTTTTCTAATCTCCCACCTGCACCCCCTGTACCACAAACACTTCTTCGATAAAATTCTCGCCCAGCCGCACGTAGCCAGTGGCGTCTGGGTGGAGATTGTCGGGCAGATATTCGGCGAGGCTTTCGTCAAAGAGTTTGAGCCCGTCTATACAATAGATGTTCTCGTCGCCGCGCCTCTTGAACGCTTCGACGGCTTCCGCAACCTCGCCGCGCATCTGCTCCAAGGTTAGGCCGACTGGATTGGGTGTGGTCTCGCGGTCGTGGCCCCAAATCGGCGAGCAGACCGCAAACGGGGTGTGGGGATGGCCGTCGCGGATGGTGGCAATGGTGCCGAGGACGGCCGGGCGGAAGGCGCGCGGGCCGAGGCTGGCCGCACCGTAGATATTGATGCCGATCTTGACCGAGATAAAGTCCGCGGGCAGGTCGCGGATCAGCCGGGCGATGAACGGGTCGGCGTGGCACTGGCCGCCGTAGCCCAGCGACGTGAGGTTGAAGTCTCGGGCGCGAGCTACCACCCCGGGCCAAGTGGTGGCGGGCGATCCGGCGGTGCGGCAATGGGTGATGGAGCTGCCGTACGCGACCCATTTCAGCCGAGTGTCTGCGCTTTTTTCGCAATGTGCTCCCTCGGGCAATGCAAGGTGGCGCAGGGCAACGGGCATGGCCGGCGACAGCCAAATCTCCACGGATTTCTCGCCCGCCGGCAAGCCCTCAAAGCGGACCTCGGTCGCGCCTGCCATATACGAAGCCGTGGCCGCGATCTGCCCGCCGATGCACAAGTCAAAGCGACCGTCTTCGGCTAGCGGCTCGCAGCCGACGACTAATTCCTCAGCGTCCGTGGCAAAGCGCACGCGCACGCCCGAAGGCATCTCGGCCCGCTCGGCCAAGCCGCTCTCCCCGGGCGAATACAAGTCCAAATCCCCATGGGGAATGCGCCAAGGCTTGACCCAGCCCGGCCCCCCTTCGAGCGCGAGGGCACCGCTCCACGTCAGGCGGGGATCGTTGGCGGAAATGACGGGCATGAAAAATCCTTTCTGTGTGGCAGGGAAAAGGCTCAGCCGGTGCGCGGACGGACTACGGTTTCGCCATCGGCTTCCACCAGCGGCCGGTTGTAGATATAAGGGGGTTCGAGCACGGCTTGTTGCGCCTCGGTCAGCTCGCCGACCCATGCGGGCTGGCTGGTTTGGTAGGTGCCGCCGGCAAAGTGCAGGTACTTGGGCGAGTAGCGGTAGAGCAGGGAGCGTCGCTCGTGCTCGGCCGTCCACGGGAGCGTGCCGTGCAGGGTCGCCTCGTTGAATACGACCATGTCGCCGGTCTTGCAGGGGACGTTGTACACGACCTCGCGGTGCTCCTGCCAGTGGCAAATTTTTTGCGGCAGCGGGAAGTTGGCCTTGTGGCTGCCCGGGATCACGCACAGCCCGCCGTCGCCCTCTGCCACGTCGGCGAGCTGGAACTGGCAGACGATCATGCCACAGCGCATCTGGTCGTTGGCATACGTGTAATACTGCGCGCCGTTGAAGTGGCGGCTAGTCGAGCCGTGGAGGATCAGGCCCTCAGCCCCCTTGCTGCCGCAGAGCATAAAGGGGGAGTGGTCCATCTTCCAGCCGCGGCCAAAGAGCGCGTCGAGATAGGGGATGAGTTTTTTGTGCGCCAAGAGGGCGCGGAAGGGCAGGCAGTGGGGTTTTTCCCATTCGAGCATCCCCGTGAAGATGCCGCGCCGCCGGCCTTCGAGCACATCGCTGCCACCGGTATTGTGATTGCCGTCTTCGCCGCGCTGGTCTTCATTGGCGTCAAAGGCCGCGTTGAGCGCATCGACTTCGGCGTCCGCGAGGAAGCCGGGCACCTTCAGGAAACCCTGTAGGTCGAAGAGGAATTTCTCCGTGTCGTTCATCTAATAATACGTCTCCGCGTTGTGTACCGGGTCGTAGCCGACTTCGCGCCGGGGCGTTTCAATGTCAAAGATGTTATAGGTGTTGTCCGAGATCGCAAAGTAATGTGCGCCGCTGGGCAGGTCGCCGGCGCAATGCCGCTGGAAGCAGGCGTGGACCAAGCGGGCGGCGTCCTCTTGGTGGCACCAGACGGCAAAGTAGCCCCGTTCCGGTGCGCGGGCGTCGTTTTGGGCATTGACGCCGCCCCAGCGCATGGCAACTGCGCTGTGTCCTTGGTCGGCGACCTTTTCCGCCCACTCCTCCACGTGGGCTTTTTCGCGTCCGTAGTCGTTGAGCGGATGCGCGGGCACGGCTGCGGAAATCCGCTCGGGCCAATCGGTTATCGCGTCGAACTGCCGCTCGGCTAGGGTCCAATAGAAGCCCGGCTGGTGAAAGTCGTACAGGCCATCGACCGCGTGAACCGAGCTGGAGCCGACGATCATCGGCGGCTCGTCTTGGGCCAACACTGCTGCAAATACCAAATCGGTCATCCGGTTCATGGCCGCCAAGCCGCCACCGCGGGCCAGATAGACGACCAAGTCGCACCCGGGGATCAGGGCGCGAAAGGCATCCGGCGACTCCGTAATATCGAGGTCGATAAAATCCCCTCCGGCATCCGGCTCGGTCGCCTTGTCTGGCGCGCCGGGCAAATCCACGGAAACCATGCGGTAGCGCGGGTCGAGCCGCGGCATATAGGTCCGCAGACCCGAGCCAATCGCGCCGCGCCCGCCGATGAGCAAAACCTTGTATTCTGACGACATCTGCTTCTCCTTTCGCGGAGGCAAACCTAAGCGCCGGGCCGCCGATTGACCAGCCTTTCCCGCACGGCGGACGCGAGACGCTTCAGTGCGCCCACTCCTCGTGTGCGAGCGGGTGCTGATTCAGTTCGTCTCGATGAATGCGCCACTGAGGCATGAACCTGTCCATCAGCTTCTGGAACCGCTCGTTGTGCTGGCGCTCGATCAAGTGGACCATTTCGTGGACGAGGACGTACTCCAAGCACAAAGTCGGCTTCTTAGCCAGTTCGAGGTTTAGCCAGATGCGCTTGGCTTCGATATTACAGGAGCCCCAGAGGGTCTTCATTTTTTTGATCCGCACCTCATTGACTGTCACCCCGACCTTCCGCGCCCATTTGACGCATAGCTCAGGCAATTGGGCGCGGAGTTGACGGCGATACCACTGCTCCAGTATCGCCTCCCGTGCGTCCCGATCGGTGCCCGGACGGACGCGCAAAGCCATCTTCGCGTTGTTGAGCAGGCGAACCGCCGAAGGACAGTCTTGCTCGATCACATCGAGCCGATAGCGCCGGCCCCTGAAGTAATGGCTCTCGCCGGTCGCGAACTCGCGCTGGGACTGGCGATCCTGTTGGGCAAATTCGGTCCGCTTCCGGCGAATCCATCCCAAGCGCGAAATGACGGCTAAGCGCACGGCGTCATCGTCGATCCACAGCGGTGCGGCCACCCGCACTCGACCGCTCGGCGGATAGACGCCTAGGTGGAGGTTCTTGATGTCCTTGCGGACGACCTCTACCGGGATCCCTCGGATGTCGATGCGGTGGCTTCTAACCTTAGTAGTCACTTTGTGTCTTCACGATTTCAAATATCGCGTTTACGAGGGTCTCGTTGTCGCCGAGTTCTGCGTGGATGGCGTTGCGGACCTCGCGTTCCTTAATCTTGTTGCCCCGCCAGTCCGCCTTCTTCACCCGACGGATGGCGCAATCTAGGGCGAGCACTTTCGCCTCCCTGACATTGACGGGCGGCTCAGTTCCGAGTGGCTCTCTCGCTGTCGGAACCAACACCACCAAGTTGTCGAACAGCGCTCTCAATGCCGCGCTGTTGATGCTGGCAGGATAGGACGCTTGGGTTTCTGGCTGGCTGATCTTTCTGGTCAGATCGACGATCTGCGCCAAGTACTCTTTGTAATTGATTGACTCTTGCTTGCGTTGGCGGATCAGGGCTTCCAGCAGCTCCGACATCTTCTCGTAATACCTAGGATTGACTTCCGTCTCGTCGATGATGAGCCGCCGGACGTTGTTTTCAATCGTCTCAGCCACCGCCTCGCAGCTCTTGCGGATGCCTGCGGGCAGTGCCTCGACTGCCTCTTCTCCACGCTCGACAATCAGTTCCACGAGCGTCAAATCGTCGAATCCCGATAGCTGCCCGCTCTCTTCGGCGCGGATGTACGTATCGAGCAGGTGCCGCATGGCAGGCTCGTACACCTTCAGATCAATGTAGTCACCGCTGGCCAGCTTAATCTCTTGGCGCACCTTCTCGTAGTGATCCACTTCGGCTTTAATCGCCTGCGCTTCGGCGTCGGAATAGCCGGCTTCGCTCATCTCGTTGGCCAAGTTGGCGTACGCGCGCAGGAACGCGGCGACTTGCTTGTAGAACGCCACGCGCTTCGGCTCATTGTTTTTAAGCTGCCAAGCGTTACCGCTGTAGGCGGCGCAGAAGAAGTGCAAATAGGCCGCAGTGTCGTGCGGTGGCTCGACCGGTTCGCACAGCGCCTTGGTCGCTTCGCGTGTCTCCTCCAGCCGCTTCCGACCCTGCCGGAGCCGGTCCTTTAGCAGACCCTCCACATCGGCCCTGTCGTAGCCGTCGAATGCCGCGCCCGTGTAGTCCTGAATCGACTGCTCCAGCGACCGGAACAGGTCTTTGTAGTCAATGATGTAGCCGTATTCCTTGTCGTCGCCATCGAGGCGGTTGACCCGGCAGATCGCCTGGAATAGGCCGTGGTCCTGCATCTGCTTGTCGATATAGAGATAGGTCGCCGATGGTGCGTCGAAACCGGTCAGGAGCTTATCTACCACAATCAGGAGCTTCATCTGCCCCGGCTCTTCGATGAAGTGCTTCTTTACCTCCTGCTCAAAGCACTCGACTTTGTGCATGGCCGTTTCTTCCGGCTCGTTGAAGTGCGCCGCCAGCATCTTTCGGTAGACCTCGTACTGGAACAGCCTTTCGGTGAGCCCCTCGCCGGTCTCCTCCCCCTTGATGTCCGCCGGGGCCGGCCTATACGAGGTGACGATGGCGCACTTGCCCGCCAGTTCGGTCCGCTGAAACATGTCGAAGAAGCGACAGGCTGAATAGATGCTGCCGGAGACGAGCATGGCGTTGCCGCGGCTGCTCTTGAGGCGGTCGTGCATCTCCATGTCGAGCAGGATATCGGCGACGATTTTCTCCAGCCGATCCTGCACACTCAGGACGCTCTGCATCGTGCCCCAGCGCTGCTTGAGCTGAGCCTTGGCCACATCGGTCAGCCCACGAGTTTTGAGGTCGAACCACTGATCGATTTTGGCCTGTGAGGTGATGTTTTGGTCGATGTCGCGTACCTCGTAGCGCAAGTCCAGCACCACGCCGTCGCTCACGGCCTCGTCGTACTTATAGGCGTGGATGTATGGCCCGAAGGTTTCGATACTCCGTTGCTTGTCGCCCTTGAGCAGCGGCGTCCCGGTGAAGCCGATCAACATGGCACCCGGCAGCAGAGCTTTCATCGCGTCGTGGAGCTTGCCGGACTGGGTGCGGTGGCACTCATCTACGAAGACGAATATCTCGCCCTTGGCGTGGAAATCCTTGGGCAGGTGGCTGCGAATGTCCTCGACGAACGTATCGACGTCACCTTCCTCAGATGCGCCGAACTTGTGGATTAGCGAAGCGATTAGCCATTCGTCGCTGGTGTTGAGTACGCGTACCAAGTCGGCACCGCTCTTCGTGCGATGGATGTCCTCGCTGACGCCCTTGAAGACCTTCTCGATCTGCTCGTCCAGTTCGGTGCGGTCGGTAATGAGTAGTACCCGAGCGTCTGTGACATGCTCGCGGATCCACTTGGCCAGCCAGACCATGGTCAGGCTCTTGCCGCTGCCTTGGGTGTGCCAGATAATGCCCCCCTCGCGGCGCTGCACGCGGGCCTGTGCCGCCTTCACTCCGAAGTACTGGTTGTGGCGGCAGATTTTCTTGACGCCTGCATCGAAGACAACAAAATCGTGGATGATCTCCAGCAGCCGCTCCTTGCCGCAGAGTTGGCTCAACGCCCGGAGCAGCGGATGGCCCTCGGCTTCCTTCCAGTGCAGCCAGTACTTCTCCGGCGTCTCGATCACGCTGTAGCGCAGCCCCTCGGTGTCGTTGCCCGCCATTGCGAACTGCACGGTAGCAAAAAACGGCTGGATGAATTCCTTCTTCTGGCTGTCGAGGTTCTGGCGAATGCCCTCGGTCACTGACACTGTCGAGCGCTTTAATTCCAGCACCCCCAAGGCGATGCCGTTGACATAGAGCACGAGGTCGGGCCGCTTGGTGTTCTCGCCGGCGACCGTCACTTCCTCGGCGATGGCAAAGTCGTTATTGCCGGGGGTCTTCCAGTCGATCAGCCAGATGGTGACGGTCTGCTCGCCTACATCTGGCCGGACCTTCACGCCGTAGCGGAGCAGGCCATAGACCTCGCGGTTGGCGTCGTAGAGCGTCTTGCTGCCGCCGAGCGCCGCTGCCTTGTTCAGTTCGAACAGCGCCTTGTCGATGATCTCATCGCTGTGCCCCTGATGCTTGAGCCAGTCGGAGACCAATTCCCTCTCGACGTTGCGGTTGCCGGGTCGGTCCTGCCAGTGGCCGAGATACCTATAGCCGAGCGCGTCCCGGAAGAAGGCAACCACCCGCCGCTGGGTTTGGATTTCCCGCTGGCCGACCTTACTCATCCTTCGTTTCCACTATTTTCCAATGACCGCCCTTGGCAGGGCCGATCCGTTCAAGGATGCCCATTTGTTTCAGCTTGCCGATCTGCCACTCGATTCCCTTTGCCGTGATTCCGAGTTGATTCGCCAGTTCCGCCCTAGTGATTGAGGGGTCGGCGGCGATCAGGGCCAAGATTTTCTCCCTAGTTTTCTCCCTAGTTTTCTCCCTAGTTTTCTCCCTAGTTTTCTCCCTAGTTTTCTCCCTAGTTTTCTCCCCATCTTGATTCCGGTCTGGCTGCGGCTCTACCAGCGATTCTGGCTCCCCTATGTACTCTCTCGCCTTGTCTAAGTACGCGGCGGAGAACGGGAACCTCAACCACAGACCGTCGCCGCTTGATTCCACCTTCCACTCTGGCGCGGGGTTGCCAGCCTCCTTGCACATTTCCGCGATCCGCCGGATGCCCCGTCCCCAGGCTTCGATCATTCCGGCGCGGAAGAACGCGTAGGCGATTCGCGGGTTATACGGCCTTGACGAAAGTTCTTCGGCGAGTTGATCGGCGGCCCATTCCGGCGGCAACTGCACCGCATTCCAGATAGCGATTCGGTCGTCGTACACGCGAATCTGAATCGTCGTGGGGCTGGCGTAGTCCCGGTGAATGACGGCGTTGATCACCGCTTCGCGCATGGCTTCGCGCGGTACGGGAAAGGTCTCCACGCGGTAAACGCCGTCGTAGGAAATCAATGCTCTCGTGTACTTCGTGTACAGCAAGTCCATCGTCCACTCGACCTGAGTGAACAGATCGCCTTCGATAACATCCTGATACAGCAACTCTGAACCGCGGAAATAGCCGATCTTCACGTAGGCTTCCATCACGAATCGATCCGGTGCCGGATGAAAGAGCAGGACCGCGGCGCGTTTCAGGAAACCCGCCTCTCGCAACTGGAGCCTTTCGATCACCCCTTCATCGGATTCGTCCAAGATGTCCTGTGGCAAGCGTTCGCTGTGGGCACCCCGCTGGCGAAACCCGTCAAATACACGACCGTCCAAGTCTTTGAGGCCGACGCCCGGCAGGGGCACATCGTCCCACGTTCGGCCGTATTTTTGCAACAGGAAGCGGCTAAGTGCCGCGCCTCTGAGCACCTGCTTGGTGCTGCCGCTTCGATAGTGGAATTCGCCTTTGTAGCTGATTGGATTGGGGTAGGGCTCAACCGCGATTTCCAGATATTCCCCGCCATCTTCCGACTTCAGGTTCACGTCAACCACGATGCCGAGCAATGCCTGTGCTTTGTTGGGGATCTCTTCGAGCAGTCGGAGAATGCCCTTCACTCCGACTACCTCACCCCGGTCATTCCTGCCGATTTCTAGGACGCCGCCCTGAGCGTTGGCGAAGCCGCAGATCCATTTTAGGTGTTCGTCCCGCCACGTCTCTTTCCATTCAATGTTCTGGCTCTCGTTCATGTCGTCGTCTTTTTTGTCAGAGGCTCGGGTTCGACCAGCCGCACCCGACCCGTGAGAAGCTGCTGCATCATGCCCTGCTTGATGGCGCGGGTCTTGTCCCGGCGTCGTTCCAGCGCGGCGATCTCGGCGTCCATGTCGGAGAGGATGGCGGCGATGGCGCGTTGTTCTCTGATAGGAGGTATCGCGATCACGAGGGGGGCTAAATCTTTTCCGTGAACATGTGGTTGCGCGCCGCCGGTTTGAGCGCGATAAATTTGCTCTTGTCTGAGTAGCATCTGATAGAAAATATATTTGATTGAGTAGTCTGGAGCATCGCTGATAGTTGAACAGTCCGAAGCGAAAATTGGCCTGTCCCAATAAGCCACGTAGCCGGCATAAGCCCCTGACGCGCTCACCGTTATCGTTTTACCAGTGCGGTTCGCGCAATTGTGAAAGTAGGCAGGTTGCTTTCCTCCGGCTACAACTGGCACGGTACCGGACTTTATAGAGCTTTCGGTTATCAGTTGCCCTTTCCTAATAGAGGCTACCTCTCCCAACCGCTTCCTCTCCCACGCCCCACTGAACCCCGGCAGGCGCGTCTTGCCGGTGAGAAGTTGCTGCATGGCGGCCTGCTTAATGGCCTGCTTCTTGGCGATCAGTGCCTCCAATGACTGGATTAGGCCGTCCACATCCGACAACGCCTCGGCGATGGCGCGTTGTTCGGACTCGGGCGGGACAGGCACTGAGTAGCGAGCGACTTGGGGAGCCGTCAATTGAGGAACCCCGGTGCTTTCAACGGCGAAATGGACGCCGTAGTTGATGTACTCGAAAAAGAATCGGGCGTCCATGCTGACCCTAGGCTCCAAGACCAGAAGCCTGCCGATTGCGACAAAGGGCGTATCTCTGTAAAAGGCTTTTCCCAAAGTGCCCCTCGCGGTAACAGTGATTGAGTCAACTCGCGATTGTGCATAGTTGCAGAAACCATAGAGGCCCTTTTGGGAAAGGCTGTTCGCATATATGGGGTAGGGATGGGTACCGCTCTGCACTTCGCTGGAGTTAGTCGGATCAAAATCGCCGCCGGCTTTCACATCGAACAAGGTGCCGATTCGCGTTACGTGCCATTCAGATGGAATTACCCCAACCTCCGTGCGCTTATACCCTGACGATAGAAAGGCCGAATCGTCTGTACTATGTTGCGCCCGAAGGCGAGTCGTATCCGCGTTCATTTTCCTGCCACCCCCATCTTCTCTAAGTGTCGGTATATCACATTTATAGCTTCTAGCAGATTGACACCACGTCCACTTGCAACTAGTGTCAATCTCTTTCCCGCGACGCCCTGACGGCATCCAGAATATCCCCCGTAGTGGCCCGTGTGTTGACACCCGGTACGTCAAACGGCGATTCGGTTGCACTTTCCTTGGCCTTGACAGAAAAAACGCTCCCGTCTTTAGTGCGAATTTCCACTTCTTCTTTCTGTGCAAGAGTGAGCAGACGGGCCAGATTTTGGCGTGCTTCCGAGTAGGTAAATGTCTTCATGGCCGATCACTAAATTACGAGCGATTTGTTTCATTCTTTTGTCAAGTGACATGAGGGGTTGGGACAAGGATTTGGCGCAGATCAGAAAATACGCATCGTAGGCGTAAATGTTGTGTTCAATAGCCAACTCGAGTGCCTTTTGGATGTCGATGCTGACCAGCCTGACCGGAATTAGGTTTGCGGCCTTTTCAGCAACCAAGGCTTCGGCCTTGGAAATTTGTCTGCGCTTGATCATCGCGGAGAGCGCGTTGCCAATTTCATAAGGCAATATTTCTGGAGCACCCAACACGGCATCCGATGTGACTTCTATGATGTGTGCCCTTTCCGTCTCGTTCAATACGACCGCGAGGAAGATGTTTGTGTCAGCGACCAAATTCATATAAATATACGATCAAAAAGCGGGATAAAAAAGACCGGATACAGACGCCAAGTTCACAGCGTCACCCCCCATTTTCTCCAAGTGTCTCGCCAAGCTCTCTCTGGATGCTCTCCAGTTGGGCTACAAGTTCCTGTTTCGATGGCAGATAGAGTTGGTATTTCGATGCGTAGATATTGGCTTCTTGCGGTAGCGTCAGCTCAACCACGGCATCGTTCTTGCGGCCACAGAGCACAATACCGATGGTCGTCAGTTCGTCGTCAGTCTTCACATAGCGGTCAAAGTAGTTGACGTACATCTGCATCTGACCCAAGTCCTGATGGGTCAATTCGCCGCGTTTGAGGTCAATCAGAACGTAGCAACGCAGTAGCCGGTTGTAGAAAACTGTTCATACTCGACGATATACCAGCCGAACAGCCAGTTCCGCGCGACGAGTGAGCGATCAAGAGCTCGTACCGCCGAGTGTCGTGTTTCCTCGTGGGTTCGCCGACACAACTCCACGAGATCCTCGAAATCGAATGCTTGACTCACCGCGAAATCCCCATCCGCTTCAAGTACCCCTCGACCTTCGCCCCGAGCCTCGGCACAGCGTCAACCGCAAGGAGTCCTCGGTCGCCTCAAACTCCGGGTCAACGCCGTTGTGCGCCCGCATCAACGGAATGATCTTGTTCCGCACCCCCATGCCGCGTACATCCGAATAGCTATAGTCCCGCAACGTCTCGGAGAGGAGCAGATTGCGGGGAACCCGTTGGCCAGCGATCATCTTTTCGACCGTCATGCCGTTTTGCAGCGCACCAGGGCTGAGTATCTCTATCCGGTCGGCATAACGGACCACCTCAATTTCCTCATACCGCGTCCAGTCCCGATGCGTCAGCGCGTTGACAACGCCTTCGCGCAGCGCTTCCAACGGATAGTGCCAGCGTCGCTCCCGGCGCATAGACTCTTCCACTTGGCCAGCCTCCTCGGACACAAACGGTCGCATCGCATCGGCAAGGCGTTCAATCAGCCCCTTTTCCACCAGTTCACGACCTCCTGACAGCACC
Organism: uncultured Latescibacterota bacterium; assembly: GCA_958295495.1. Classification (GTDB taxonomy): domain Bacteria; phylum Latescibacterota; class UBA2968; order UBA8231; family UBA8231. Next base: position 636,207 of record OY282352.1, on the reverse strand, counting down.
TGCCAACGATCGACAAGCGGCCCTTCAATCACTTGATCGTCAAGGGCATCGTAGGTCTTCTCCTGCCCCTCAAAGCACATCCAGCGGATGCCAGCATGGCGCAACAGGCGGCGCGGCCGATAGCCGAACAGGATCAATCCGGCGATCGTACAGGCGGGTGGGCCGTCTTCCCGCTCGGCCATGAATCCCAGCGCACAAAGCCGCTCGTTCCACGCCTCGTCGGTCTCTGGCACTTCCCGATCGCCGACAATAGCGGTGAGATAGTCCGCCAGCCGTTCTCGGCTCAAATCGCGCAGGCCGCTGCCGGAAACGGGCAATAGCTCCGTGTGAATCAGCCCACCGGCAGCGAAAAGCCGCGCCTGCTGCTCGCGCGAAGCCAGCCGCGAGGTGCTGCCGGTCCGTACGTAGATGTCTTCCCTACCGCGATGCCGGGCGACGTAGGGTTTGGTAGCACCTTGCGTAACGGTGACAACCGCGACGCGGCGTACATCATCTATGGGAACTTCCTCGTAAAACGGCAGGATCATGGGATGCACTGTGCGCCCAAACACGGCATCCATTACCCACTGTTCGAGATCGTCTCTCCGTATGCCGGTGATGGTGCCGTCGTCTTCCACGCCAAGAAGGACGCGCCCCCCCTGAAAGTTGGCGAGCGCCACCACTTCCCGTGCGAGTTGCTCTGGACGCAAATCATCCCGCTTGAACTCCACTCCAGAGTTCTCGCCCCCAGCTATCAGTTCGAGAAGTTCCGCGCGTTTCATCGCACCGCTCCGCAATCTATCGTCAGCCCCATCCGTTTCAAGTGCCCCTCAACCTTCGCGCCAAACGTTTCCACTTCCCGCTCCAACTCAGGCAGCGGACGGGCGTAGCGTTCTTCTAGCTCCTTCACCCGCCCGGCGAGTTGCTGGGTCAGCCGCTGTACCTCACACTCGATTGCGCCCCGGATGCTCGTAAACCACTTGTCCTCGACCACCAGCGTCTTGATTTCGGCTTCAGTGAGCGCACCGTAGCGGGCCAGCACCTGCTCATCTAGGCGGCCTTGGGCCTCCTTGACAGCCTTGGCCGCCTCAGCCTCGGCTTCAATCAGGGTCCGGCAGCGCTTGAGGACGTCGCGTTCCTCGCCGCTCTCCGGCTCATACCGAATAGCCTTGAGCCGCTCCATAACGCCGGTCTTGGTAATCTTGCCCTTGTCGTTGACCGCATCCTCCAGCAAGCCTTCCTCACCGGTGTGCTCTTTGAAGAACTCCTCCAACTCGCGGGCAGCGGCCTCCTGCGTGGCCTGTAGCGCCTCGATAGCGGCCTGTTCATCGGCGAAATAACGTGCGACGATCAGGTGCGGGGGGATCAAGTCCATCTTGTACTTCCTCCGCTTGATAGAGAGATCCGGCGTCTCCTTGATCTTCTTTTCTCTGTCTTCGACGATTCCACGCGGCTTGGCGGCCTCTCTCCAACCATCCGCTGTAATGAGATACATATCGTCCTGCATCACCTCGTCCCAATAGTCCATCAGCCGCTGGTACACGTCGTACGGGTCGAGCAGCGGCAGGTCGGCAAATCTCGCCAGCAGGTCCTCCTTCAGAGTGCGAATGATGTCCTTGGGATTGGCGTCTATCTCCAGTCCCTTGAGAAGCAGTTCGTGCGCCTTGCACCAACCGTCGAGAGCGGTCGCGATCCGCTCCTCGTACGACTTGAACTCCCCATGCCCGAGGATGGCAGCTTTCACTTGCGGCGTCTCGACGCGAGCCTCGGTGTAGCCCGCACGACCGTTGCCGACAAACAACGCCCGACGCAGCGAGGGGAAGACATCCCAGTAGGCCCCGAGCGCGTCGAGGTCGAGGTCGGGGATGCCGCCGTGCAGATGTGCGTCGAGGTCGTGCAGGTCTTCCAGTTCGCTGGAATCAATGTAGCGCGGGATATTCAGATTGTAGTCGTTGGCCGGACTGGCGATCTCAGCCACCGGCACCATGCGAGAATAACGCGGCAACTCGGTCTGCCGGTTGAACACATTGACGATCTGGTGGATGTTCTGTTCGCGCAGGCGATTCTTATTGCCGTCCTTGTGGAAGCCCTTGCTCGCGTTGATCATAAAGATGCCGCGGCGGGCATGGGCGTTCTCTTTATCGAGGACTAGGATGCAGGCGGGGATGCCAGTGCCGTAGAACAGGTTAGTCGGCAGGCCGATGATGCCCTTGATGAAGCCACGCCGGATGAGATTTTTGCGGATGTCCGCCTCCTTGTTGCCGCGAAACAGTACGCCGTGCGGCAGGATGATCGCGCCCTTGCCCTTGCTATTGAGCGACGTAATCAAGTGCAAGAGGAAAGCATAGTCCCCGTTCTTGGCCGGTGGAATACCATAGGCGAAACGCCCAAACTCGTCGTTAGCTGGATCGAGGCCATTGGACCAAGCCTTGGCGGAAAAGGGCGGATTGGCAACGGCAAAGTCAAAGGTCTTGAGGCGGTCGTCCAAGTTCTTGAAGTGCGGAGCGGCCAAGGTGTTGCCGCGCCACAACTCGGCGGTCTCGTGGCCGTGTAGGATCATATTCATCCGCGCTAGCGCATAGGTGGCGTTGTCCATCTCTTGGCCGTAAACAGTAATGCCGTGCGGTGCTTCGTTCGCGGCCTTGAGCAAGAGCGAGCCGGAACCACAGGTCGGGTCGTAGATGGTCTGATCCTGTTGGGTATCCGGGCCAATGCCGACCACTTTGGCCATGATGCGCGAGACCTCGGCCGGCGTGTAGAACTGTCCCTTGCTCTTGCCCGACTCGGTGGCAAAGTGCAGCATCAAGTACTCATAGGCATCGCCGAGCAGATCGTCGCCCTCGGCGCGGTTGGCGCGGAAGTCGAGCCCCTCGAATATGGCGACTAGCTTGGAGAGCCGGTCCTGCATCTCCTTGCCCGTGCCGAGCTTACTCTCGTCGTTGAAGTCGGCTTGATCGATGACGCCCCTGAGATCGTTAGCCTCGGCAAGCTGACCGATGATCTTGTTGATCTTGTCGCCGATCTCCTTGTCGCCTTTGAGGTTTGCCATGTTGGCGAAACGGCCGCCGGGCGGCACTTCAATGAGCGCGTACGAATCGCCGGCGTACTTGTCCGAGACGTACTTCATAAACAGCAGCGTCAGGACGTAGTCTTTGTACTGCGAGGCATCCATGCCGCCGCGCAACTCGTCGCAGCTTTGCCATAGCGAGGAGTGGAGTTGGGACTTCTTCAGGGCCATGCGCTAGCGCCCCCTAAACCACAGCTTGAGCGCCGTCCCGCCCATAATCATCTCCTTTTCCGCCGCGGAAATATCTGGGAGATGGTAGTCGAGCAAATCCACCAGCTTCTGATACCCCGGCTCCACCACAATCCACGGCGAATCCGTACACCACATCATGCGATCCGCGCCGTAGGCCCGATACACATCCTCGACCATGGGCTGCATGTCCGCGTAGGGCCAAGGCACCTTAGAAAACGCGTACTCCCCCGAGATTTTGACATAGACGTTGGGGAATCGAGCTAGCGCCATCACTTGCGGATAGTTGGCCGGTGGCAGCGGCTCGGCGTCAAAGCGGGGGCGACCCCATCGGTCTGGCCCGCCGGGCGTGGTTGGCATCACGCCGAGATGGTCGAGGGAAATGTTCACGCCGGGGAAGGCCGCGGCCAGCAGTTCGATGCAGGGGAACTGAGGCCCGCCGGTGTAGATGTTGATGTTGAGCCCCAGCTCGTCGGCACACTCGAAGAGCGCGTAGCTCGACAGGTCCTCGGCCCGCTGTGCGGCCGGGTCGCCCAACGCCCCCAGCCGGATGCCCTCAATGCCGGTGGCGGCGACGAGCTCGCGCAGGCGGGCGGGCGGATCCGGGTCGGCGAGGTCAATCAAGCCGGTAGCCGTAAAGCGGTCGGGCCACGTCCGCACGCAATGCGCGACATAGGCGTGCTGCTCGATTTGGGTGCCGTTCATTTCGATCAGCACGGCGCGGTCGATGCCCGCAGCATCCATGTCGGCTAGGAGTGCCTCTATCGGGCAGGCGCGGTCGGCGGGCGCGAGGCCGCTCAGTTCGCGGGGGAACCGCTCGCTCGGCAGGTCGAAAACGTGAACGTGAACATCGACTTTATTCATCTGTCGGGTCCTTTCTCTAAGCTAGGGATTGAGGTTTAGGTGCCAGCGCAACTCGGCGGGCGAGGCCGCGTGTTGGTAAATCGGGTGCATCAACTCGCTGCGGTAGCGCGCAAAGAGCACCGGGTCAACAAAGTGCTGCGCCTGCGACCAGTCCCAATTTATATAGGTAAATGCCTTGATGTTGGAATGGTGGCGCAAGAAGCGGAGGAAAGGGACGAACCAATGGGGCCACGCCTGCTCGGCTTGGCCCAAGTCGGTGATAACTGGCGTGACCACGCCGACGAGCACTGGGTAGCCGCGTTCCTGCGCTGCCTCGATAAAGGCGCGGCTGCGGCGCAGATTTTGCGGCGCGGCCACGTCAATTGACCACCAATCAACGTACTCATCCCCCGGATAATACGCCAAGTAATCGGAGCCGCCGTCGGCCTTGTGCGTCCATATCAGCGCGACGTTGTCCAAGCCCCAGCGACCCCGCAGCGTTTGTGCTATCCGCCACCAAGCCTCGGTGTAACTCGTCGCCTCATAGGCGCGCCAAGAGCTATTGAACGCATAGCCCAACCTCAGCAGAACCGGGCGGTCTAGCTGCTGCAATCCCCAGCAGAGCTGCTCAATCGCCTCGTCGAGCTGGCCCTCGGCAATGGCCGCCTCGTAAGGCTGGCCGGCAGCGCTGAAACCGAGATCGATTTGCGGCAGACCGTACCCTGCGTACTGGTCCAGATGCGTGCGCAATGTCAGATGCCAGTCGTAGGGCAGGTCGTGGAGTTCGTAGTACACGGCATAGACGAGCGGGCGCGTGCGTTCTTCGGGATCGAGCGGCCCAAAGCTGAGCGCGGCCCCGTGCAAGATGCGCTCGCCGAGCGGCTCTAGGCGCTGGAGGTGGTCGGTGCGCGCGGCAAAGTGGCCCAAGGGATCGGGCGCAAGCGAGGCCGCGTAGCAGCCCGCAAGGGCGAGGGCGAGGAACAACAGCAAAGAGCGCATAGTAGCAAACCTGTGAAGCGGCGGGTGTTGTACAATATCAGCATTTTGCGGCGGCTCTCAAAACCGCTCGCCCGCAGCGTGGAGTACGCCGAGCGCGTCGCAGGTGACGTGGAGATTGGGCCGGCTGCGGTTGGGCCGACCCCAATCGACGAGCGAGTCATCGCCCTTGCCGACGCGCCCGACTCGGTAGTGTTTGCGCTCGGCTGGGAAACTGCCGTCGGCGAGTTGCTTCGACTTGAGTAGGTCGAGCGCAGCGCGGCAGCGTGCGTCGGCCAGATGGCCAGCGTCGGCCATGACTTTGAGACCAAAGAGGAAGTCGCAGTGCTCGTAGCAGGGATAGTGCAACGAGGCGCAGTCCGCGCTCAAGGGGCGTCCATCGGGCTTTTGGTAGAGGTGGTGGGCGAGCAGGTGCTCGGCGAGGCGGGCGACTGCATCGCCAGAGGTGTGGTCGGCGCGGAGGCGGGCGTGCAGGGCGAGACCGCGCAGGGCGGTGAGTGCTTGGCCGAAGGCAGCCGGAGTGTGGCCCAACGCCTTGGGCAAGCGGCCCGCGAGGCGGTGGGCCAAGGCGTCGGCGCGGCCATCGTCGATCTCGAGGAAGAGCAAGTAGTACAGCGCATTGCCCTCGAGCGCGCCGCAGATAGGCTCGGGGCGATCGGGATCCAAAAGCCACTCGCAGGCTTGGTCGCGCAAGGCCCAGAGGCTCTTGTCGCGGGGTGCGGAGCCTAGGTCGGCCAGCATGTAGAGCACCCAATGGGCACCGCGCCAGCGGTGGCTCGGCGGGAGGGGGATGCGGCCTGTAGCATCCAACTCGGCCAACAGAGTGCGGACCAAAACCGACTCGCGGATCTCGTCGCGGAGGATGCGAAGCTCGCGCTCGCGGGGCGGGCGAGCCGAGACGTTGAGGCGGATCTTGTAGCGCACGAAAGGCTCGTCTAGTGCGGAGAGGGCGCGGGCGATGTGGGCAGTGGACATGTTTTGGACTCGGGAAAGATGCGTTGGCGGGAAAAAAAGGACTTGTATATTGTTGTGCAATAGCAATCACAGAAGCAATAGTTCGCTTTGCCTAGATGACGGAATAGAGAACAAATGCCCAAAACAAATAGAGGCTGGTCCATGGGCAGCCAACGCAGCAAACCGGCTGCTGAATACGACGTGCGCGTCGCCCGCGGCTTGTTGCAACGAGAAAGCGCCTGCTGGCCAGCGTATGCGATTGTAACCACGCCCAGCGCGTACGCGGCTGCCAAGGGCCACCTCGTGCGCGAGCCAGAGGGCGTGGTCTTTGCCGAGTGGCTGGACTCGGCGCATCAGCAGGACCTCAGCGACCAGCTACCATCCGGGATCGAGTTGGTGATCGGCTTGGGCGGCGGCAAGGCCCTCGACGCTTCCAAGTTCGCGGCTCTGGACCAAGAGGCCGAGCTGATCTTGGTGCCGACGATCCTCTCTTCCGGGGCGATCATCCACGGGCACGTGGCGCGGTGGGACGGCTATCAGACCGTCGGTGGTTTGGACGACTGGCCGTGGGTGGATTGCCAATACGTGCTGGTGGATGTCGAGGTGGTCCTCGAGGCACCGGATCACTTGCACACGGCCGGGCTAGGCGACATCCTCTGCGGCTATGCGGGGCTAGAGGAGTGGCAGCGGCGGGCTGCGTTGGGGCAAGGGCCGGCATTCGACCCGGCGCTGGCGGCCCAGCAGGTGGCGCAGCACGAGTTGATCGCAAGTTCTTTTGCCGCAACGCTGGATTCCAATGGACGAATGACAGAGGCGAGCGTGGCCAACATCGCGCAGCGGATTAAGGAGCGCGATAGCCAGCAGCTAAAGGCCCCCACAGCAAGCGGCGACCATCCGTTCTGGATTGCGCTGGAGACAGCCAACCAACGGACTTGGATCCACGGCGAGCTAGTGGCCTTGGGGGCGATGATCATCGCGTGGTGCTGCGCGGGGGATACGGCGGGGTTGGCCAAGCGGCTGGATTGCTGTCGGGTGCGCTGGCGGCCTAGGCAAATGGGGCTAGAGCGCACGGCGCTGCAAAAGGGGCTGGCGTTTGCGCCGCGCTACATGGCGGAAAAAGGCATCAGCTCGGTGCTGCAAGAGCCGATTGCGGGGGCGCGCTTCGACGCGCTGTGGAGCTTCCTATGAAGAATAGGGTATGGCGTCCACAAGGGCAGCCCTTCGCGGATTGCAAAAAATAGCCCTTACCGCAAAGTGCGCGGCAAGGGCCAAATGCAGGGCGCAATCCCCATCCTAGATGTGCAGCCAATAGTTGAGCTTCACCAAGAAGATATTGGTCCCCTCGTCGAGAAAGCTGCGCCGCAGGTTGTGCCCGGGGCGAAACGCGCCCACATCGGATTCGTCGTCGCGGAACTGCGACCAGACGATGAAAAGGGTGCTGCCCGGCTTGTACTCCCAGCGCAGGACGGCGCTGCTGTGCAGCGAGCGGTTGCGGAAATCAGGGCTTTCCTCCGGGCCGGGATGCGCTACAAACGAGTAGGAGCGCGGCCGAGCCAACTCCTTGAAGTTGGCGTAGCGGCCCGCACTAATAAAAGGCTGGACATAGAACTCCAAGCTCAAGTCGCGGCTAAAGAGGATGTTGGCCCGCGTCGTCAGATCGAGGGTTTGGCTGTCTAGCTCCCCGTACGCGAATTGATCGTCCTCCCCGTCTGCGTCCGTATCGAAGTTTTCGACCCATTGGGCATCGTTGAAACCCCAGCTATAGCGCGGCCGCAGGCTGATCTCGAACCGCGAAGTCGGCCGGATGCGGATGCTGCCGGAGACCTCCTGGTGGGTGCTGCCAACCGAGTTGCCCTCCCACTCGTACTCGACCCAGCCGCTGACCATAAAGCGGTCGTCGCTTTCCAACTCAATCTCAAAACCGTCGCTGGCCGGCCTCACGATTAGGGGGCCGCCGCGCGTGTCGAGATCGTCGAAGGACCGCCATGTATGGTAGTAGTCGATGTGGACCCACCAGTAGTTTTTGAGCTGGTGGTGGGTGTTGAAGTCAAAGCCGTTTTGCAGGTTGGTGCGGTCGAAGTTCCACGTGCCCCAGCGGTTGAAGTTGTAGAAATTGCGGCGGAAGATGGCCCAGTCTTCTTCCTTGCGTAGCTGGATCCAGAGCCAGGGATTGTAGAAGTCGCTGCGCCATTGGAAGCCAAGGTCGTCGATCTCGAAATGCCGCGAATAGGCCTCCCACCAAAGCTCGCCGCGCAACCAGCCGCTGTTTTTGCTCAAGACCGCCATATTGCCAAAACCGCCGCGGCGCTGGTCATCTACCGTGGCGCGGCTGCCGGCGAGTTGGCCCCAAAAGGTGTATCCGTTGTCGCGCCACTTGAGGGTCCAATCCACGCCGCTGGTATAGGCATCTCGCGCTCGGTCGCGCTGCACGGCCGTGCCCAAGAGGCCGATGTGCGAGTTGCCGGCAAAGAGATCCTGCTTGACGCGGCCGACGAGGAACTGCGTCTGCGGCTCAACGAGAAAGTCGCGGCGCTCTTGGTACTCCTCGCCGGACACCTCGCGCACCATGGTCGTCTCAATGCGCGCGTACTCTCTGGCGGTAAGCGCCGTCATCAGGCCGAAGGTGGTCTTAGACGCGGTCTTGCCCGTCAGCTTGGCCGCGCCCAGAATGGTGGTGGACTCGCTCTCGTCGAGGGCATCGTGGCCGTCGGGCAGGGCGTGATAGCCGGGCTGGCGGCCGATGCGCCGCGAGTAGAACAGGTCAATTGGAGTGTCGAAGGCCTCGCCGTCCTCCACGAAAAAGGGGCGGCGCTCTTCTTGGAACGTCTCAAAGACCGAGAGGTTGAGTTCGGCCGGGTCGGCCTCCACTTGGCCGAAATCTGGGTTGAGCGTGGCGTTGAGCGAGATATTCGACGACAGCCCGTAGCGCAAGTCCGCGCCGGCATTGCCGAATAATTCACGCGCATCCGCATAGGTGGAGCGACCCACCGAATAGGGCAAAAGCTCCAGTGCGCGCTTAGACTCGATGTCCGCTAAGCCATCTAGGTGGGCAAAGCGCGAGACCGAGCCGCTTTCCTTGCGCGGGACCATAACCCAGAAGGCTTGTTCCTTCTTGCGGCTGATGTAGCGGGCGATATTGATGCCCCAGTCCTCGCCGCTGCTAAAGCGGAGGTTGTGGAACGGGATCGCAAACTCCACGCTCCAGCCCTCTACGCCGATGATATGCGCGGATTCCCACACGCCGTTCCAAGTGTCGTTGTCCCAACCGTAATCCCGGATTACAGCGTCGTAAATTGACCCACCGGCATACACCGCAAAGGCGTAGCCCGTCTGGTGGTCGTGATGCGTGTCTAAGCTGACTCGAATCCAATCGGCTTCGGCCCACTGGTCGCGGCGCACCAAGCGCGAGACGATCTTCTCGGGCGTCGAATCGTAGGCCATGATCCCCACGTAGAGTGCCTCGTCGTCGTACGCCAACTGGACGGTAGTCTTTTCGCTTGCCGGCTGCCCCTCCTCGGGCTCGCGCTGGACGAAGCCCGTAAAGACTGGGGCCTGCTGCCACACCGGGTCGTCGAGTACGCCGTCGATCTGCGGACGGGTGCCTTCTAGGCGCACGGCGTCGAGGGCGCGGTCGGGTGCTTGGTGGGCGTACAGAACGCGGGGGCCGAGGACTGCACAGGCCACCGATCCCAAGCAATACAGCCAGTTGGTCAGCCGAGAGCAGACGTCTGTCTTGCGCTTTTGCATGTTTTTTTCTGTGTCCTAAGTCGAGGGGGTTGATGTCCCTGGGGCAGCGGTCGCTGCCGCTGCCCTAGGCCGATTTCGCAATGCCGCTGCGCGTCAAAGAGCCATTAGCTGAGGAAGCGCAGGAGCGGTATCATCGCGAATACAAAGAGGCTGATGATCGCGTACATCAGTCCTTGGTTGATGATCTCGCGTCGCATAGTGTTCTTGCTCCTTGCGATGAGGTCCTTGGGTGGCTTGGTGAATGTCGCGCAGACCCGCTGCCGTCCGCCCGGGGTGGGCGGCAGCGCCCCGCTGTCTAAGCCGCGCCGCAAAGCGGCGAAGCGCTGTCGCGCGTCAATGACCCGGCCGGCCCTGGTCTCAACGCGCATCTTGGCACCGCCGGGGGCAAAGGCCCGGGGGGCGGTGTTGAGGTGCCGTGTTTTCTCGTTGGTCTTCATTTTTCGCTTCCGTTGATCGGCCTCTTTGGCGCTCATTTGACTGCACAAATGTTCAGCATAGTTAATATATAATGAACGCGAAAAAACAATGTCAAGCGATTTTACCCATTTTTCACAAAAAAAGAGGCCGTAGCGCGTTGTCTTTTCGCGCCACGGCCTCTTGGCCATTCTAATCCTTCGGAACGAGGAGCCTCAGTCAGGTTTGGCATCCCTTCCTCTCGGCGCGAATAAAGTCTGTAGGATCTGCGTATCGCCGACCGCTATGTCGGCCGCTAGGCAAGCTCTCCGGCTGGAGAGGCTTTTCCCTGTGTCTATGTGCATTTGCCTGGCCAAGCGATTGACGACGAACATTTTTATACTCCAAAAATTTGGGGCCGATCTTCTGTATTTATTAACGCAACGAGGAGGCGTAATACAATGTCAAGAGCGACTCAAAAAAACCACAAAAGACCCCAATCGCTTCCTATATCAGAAGCAATCGGGGGGGCGAAACAATGTCAACGAATTTTGTGGCCAATTAACCGCTAATGCCGATCCAATAGAGCACGATCGACAACCCGAGCGGGCTCCACAAGGTCGAGCCGATGAGAATGCCGCCGAGCAGATCGGGGCGTGCGTCAAAGCGCACGGTCAGGATGAGGGCGTTGATGGCCGTAGGCAGGCAGGAGCACAGCAGCAGCACATCGCGCACCGCGCCCTGTGCGCCGATGAGCAGCGTTAGGCCGATGCCAATGGCCGGCCCCAACAGGACCTTGGCCCCAATGCCGCCGTACAGGGCAGCCGAGCTGCGGCCGCGGATGGGGATGCGCGCGACTTGGATCCCGAGGAGGACGATGGCGAGGATCGGGCCGGCTCTGCCGATTAGATCGGCCGCGTCGAGGACGGCGGTCGGGATCGGTGCGGCGAGGGCATTGACGGCCAAGGCCAAGGCCGCGGTGTAAATCAGCGGCAGTCTGAAAATGCTCTTGAACGCTTGCAGCGGGCTTTGCCGCCCCCCAGCGGCAATGTAGATGCCGAGCGACGCGCCCAAGACATTGCCGTACACAAAGAGCAGCATGACGATTGCTAGGGCCTCGTCGCCAAAGGCGAAGAGCACTACGGGCACGCCATAAGAGGCGATGTTGACCGTGGGGAGGGAGAGGGTGACCGCGCTGCGGGTGGGTTTGTCCCAGCCGGCGAGATGCGCCACAAGCGCGATGGCGGGCATGCTGACCAAGTACATCCCGACCTGCCAAGCGAGGGCTTGGGTGGCCGCGGCGCCGGTGACCGGGTGGCGCACCAGCGCCGAGAACAGCAAGAAGGGAAGACAAATGTACATGGCCACATCGGCCAAGGGGGCGGGGTCGATAGAGCGTCGCCGCCCCAACAGATAGCCGCAGCCGATGAGGACGAAGAGCGGGGCAATGACATCGAGCAGGAAAGCCATTACCGCAAGGCGCGGAAGGCGCGGGTAGGGCCGATGTTACACCCGCTCTTCCCGGCCCGAAGCGGCCGAGCGGTACGCTGCGTCGAGCATCTCCACCCCGCGCATGGCCGCTTCGCCCGGGGTCCAATTGACGTCGGTTTTGCCCAAAATTAGGTCGGCGAAGTTGTTGGGCGGGCCGTTGCACTCGTAGGCCCCCGCGTCCTCGGCGACTTCCTCGACGATGTGCTGGCCGTCGTGGCGGCGCAAGTGCATGCGGGTGCGCTCGCAATCGACGAGCAGCATGCCCTCCGAGCCAAAGAGGCGCAGATCAACCTGAAAGGTCTGGTCTGTGGGCACGGTGCCGGCACCGCTGACCGCGCCGACGGCCCCCGAAGTAAAGCGCACGGTGAGCGCGTCGTACAGGTCAACCTCGGCCCCGGGCGCGCTCATGGCGGCAAAGACGCGCTCGGCTCGCAGCCCGGACAGCCAGAACAGCAGCCCCGAGGAGTGCGATATTTGCGCGTGGGCGTAGCCGCCGTCGGCCAAGGCGGGATCGGCCCAAGTCGCGGGCGTGGGGCCGAAGAGACTCGCGCTGTCCTGCCCGGAAATGTCGGAGACATCGACCTCTTCCCCCGAAAGCAGGGCGCGGATCGGCGAGGCTATATGGCAGAGCGCGAATTCGATCTCCCCGATGGCTTGGTCGTTCATCAGTGCCTTGGCCCGCTGGATAAAAGGCTTGTGGTGCCAGCCGTAGGGCACGAGCAAATGGCGGCCCCGCTCGGCTGCGAGGCGCACCAATTCGCGCGCGTCGGCAGCGCGGGTGGTCAGGGGTTTTTCGCACATCACGTGCAGGCCCGCCTCCAAGGCGGCGCGGGCGTGTTCGTAGTGCAGGGTGTGCGGCGAGGCCACGACGACCCCGTCGAGTTCGCAGTGGGCCAATAACTCTCGGTAGTCTTGGGTGGCAAACGCGAATCCGAAATGATCCCGCACCTGCTCTAGCTCGGCTTGGCCCAAGCGGCAGACGGCTACCAGCTCGACGTCGTCGCGGGCGGCAAAAACGGGAATATGGTTGCTGGTGGCCCACCAGCCAGCACCGATAAACCCGAGGCGCACTTTGTCTTGGATGCTCATGGGCGATTGCTCCTTGGCGAAGCGGCTAATGTAGGAGCGAGCGAGCGGTGCAGCAAATGCGGTGTCATTGCAAATTAACTTGCCCACCGACTTATTTTTTTTATTTAATTATCTAACGTTACGCACGAATCCCTTATCGACTATCGACGCCTGACAATTCGCAAGCCTGTCTTAGCTATCGCTTTAACTTTTATATCCCTATTATATCTCTCATCGACAAGGAAGGAAGCAATGACTGCCCCCATAGCACTTCAGCTCTACACGGTCCGCGACGCCCTCGCGCACAACTTCAAGGCCGTGGTCACCCGGATTGCCGAGATAGGGTACGTAGGAGTCGAGACGGCCGGATTCCCCGGCGTCGCAGTAGATGAGGCCAGCGACCTATTCGCCGATCTGGGGTTAGACGTATGCAGTGTGCATACGCAACTACCCTTGGGCAAGCAAAAAAACCAAGTCATCGAGCTGGCCCACGAGCTGGAGGCCACCCGCGTAGTGTCCTCCACGCCGCGCGATGCCTTCGCGAGCGCGGACGCGCTCAAGGTGCTTTGCGACCGCTGGAACCAAGCCGCCCAGATCGCCGCCGAAAACGGCTTGGAACTGGGCCTGCACAACCACTGGTGGGAGTTCCAAGAAGTGGAAGGGCGTCCGGGCTTTGAGCAGCTAATCGACGCGCTCGACGAGTCCATCTTCTTTCAGGTCGATACCTATTGGGTCAATACCGGTGGTGGCGACTCAGTGCAGGTCGTCGAGGAGTTGGGCGAGCGTGCGCCGCTTTTGCACATCAAGGACGGTCCGTGCGACCCAGCGCAGGACATGCTCGCCGTCGGCGAGGGGACCATGGATTTCCCGCCCATTATCGAGGCCAGCCACGGCACCTGCGACTGGCTGATCGTGGAGTTGGACCGCTGTGCGACCGACATGATGGAAGCCGTGGAAAAGAGTTATCAATATCTGGTTGGAAACGAATTGGCGCGCGGCGCCAGATAACGCCAAAGGAGCGTCATGGCAAAGAAAGCAATCGTGGTTTGGGGCGGCTGGGAGGGGCACGAGCCCAAGCAGTGCGTCGATATTTTCGCGCCCATCCTAGAAGAAGAAGGGTTCGCAGTAACCCTTTCGGACACCCTCGACGCGTACAAAGACCGCGACCTAATGGCCGAGCAGGATCTCGTGGTGCCGGCGTGGACGATGGGCCAGATCGAAGGAGAGCAGGAACAGGGGCTGCTCGCGGCCATTGAGCGCGGTGCCGGCGTGGCGGGCTGGCACGGCTGCATGGCCGATTCGTTCCGCAACAATACCACCTATCAGTTCATGGTCGGCGGTCAGTTTGTGGCCCACCCAGACGGGATCATCGACTACGCGGTCAACATCGCGGCCCCAGACGACCCAATCGTCGCCGGCCTAGACGACTTTCAAATGCACTCCGAGCAGTACTACATGCACACCGACCCGGGCAATCAAGTGCTGGCCACGACGACCTTAGAGGGCCGCCAAAGTGCGCCTTGGGTCAACGGGACGGTCATGCCGGTGGTGTGGAAGCGCGCGTGGGGAGCGGGTCGGGTGTTCTACTCGTCGCTGGGCCACGTGGCGCGAGATTTCGACGTGCCCCAAGCGCGCGAAATCCAGCGGCGCGGCATGCTCTGGGCCAGCCGCTGAGGAGGAAAGCGTGCGATGAAGCTCCGCAAAAACGGCCTTTGTCTCCCCTCGCAAGCGGGCCTCTTTGGGGGCCTTGGGCTGGCGGCGGGCCTCCTCTTGGTCGTCCTGACGTGGTGGCTTATTAACCGGCTGTCTGAGGCGTGATGGGCCGCAAGAAAGTGCTGATTACGGGGGCGGCCGGCCGCATCGGCGCGGTGTTGCGCCAAGGGCTACGGGAGTGCTACGACCTGCGACTGCTGTATCACCGCACGGTGCGGGAGGCCGCCGCGGGCGAGGAGGTCGCCTTGGGCAGCGTCGCCGATCTGGCCGCTATGGCCGCCGCGGTCGCCGGTGTCGATGCTGTAGTCCACCTCGCCGGCGATCCAGAGGTTGACGCCACCTGGGAGTCGGTACTCGAAAAGAACATCCAAGGCGTGTACTGTACCTATGAGGCCTGCAAAAACGCGGGCGTCAAGCGGGTCGTCTTCGCCAGCACCAATCACGTGACCGGCTTTTACGAGCAAGAAGGGATGTACACCACGCCGGAGATGCCCGTGCGGCCCGACAGCCTGTACGGGGCCAGTAAGGCATTTGGGGAAAGTCTGGGACGCTACTATGTGGATCGCTACGGTTTGGAGGTCGTATGTCTGCGCATCGGCTCGTTCCAGCCGGATTCGGCGATCGTCGAGCGCCAAAGCGACCGGATTCTCTCCACTTGGCTGAGCCACCGCGACTGTGTGCAACTCGTGCAGTGCTCCATTGAGGCCGACGTGCGCTGCGGAATCTACTACGGAATCTCGGCCAACACCCGCGCCTATTGGGACATCCAAAACGCCCGCCAAGACCTAGGCTACACCCCCCAAGACAACGCCGAGCACTTGGTTTAAGTGGTCAGTGGATAGTATCTGCCCACTCTTAACCATTCTTCCTCAAGCCCCGCCAAAAAGTTCCCAGCAGCCGAAAACATATACGGCCCACGTCCCGCAGAATATACAGCCCCAAACAGACGCCTAAGAAGGCGGCGACTCGGGGGTCGGCGGCCAGTTCGACGATGTGGTCGAGTACGGCGGGGATCACGCGGCAGCCTTTAGAAGCGGTCTGAAACCCCTCGGCAAACCGCGTTGAGCAGCGGTCGCGAGGCCCTCGGATGGAGCGTTTTTCGAGGGCGAGACGCCCTCGGGCCTAGATTGTTTTCTGTACACAAGGGACGGCCCCCGGAATTTTCAGACCGCTTCTTAGGCGCAGGATATCGACGATCGGATCGTCTATTCGAGCTTGACCATTTTTCGGGTGTGCATCTGATCGCCCACGCGTAGCTGATACAAATAGATTCCAGAAGCGACGGGTCGGCCCTGCCCGTTTTGGCCATCCCAAGTCAGGAGGTGTTCGCCCGCTGCCAATGGACCCGTCCACACTTGGCGCACAAGCTGTCCCAAGAAGTTGTAGATGGCTACGTCCACAGTCTCGGCACCGGCAGGCACCGCTAGGGGGATGGTCGTGGCCGGATTAAACGGATTGGGATAGTTCGCCCCCAAGACAAAGGCCGACGGCGTGGCCGGCTCAATGGCTGCGGCTGTGGGCGGACTGCTCTGGTTGATTAAGACGAAAGCCCCACCAAGTGTTATAGACTTTAAAGTGCCGCTTTGCACGCGCCCCAACACGACCAGATCGGTGGCCCCATCGCCGTTGAGGTCGCCGGCGAGCACCTCGCTGCCCGTGCCCGGCAGCCGGTAGCGGCCTTCGAGGACGGGTACGCCATCGCTCTGGCCGATCAAGACGACTAAGGCCGGACCAGTTTCCAAGTTGCCATCAACCAAGGTCACGTCCAGCAGACCATCGCCGTTGAGGTCGCTGACCAGGGGCCGACCTTGTACGTGTACCTGCGACCCGAGCAGCGCGTGGTGTGCCACCATGCCCGAGGTGTCCAGACGCCACAGCGCCAAGCCGTGGTAGGTGTATCTGTAGGAGGAATGGGCGGGTGACGTTGTGGGTGGGGACCAAGCCACCCAAGCCGTCGTTGGACGCCACCATCCAGCCCCAGTGTGGAATGTGCTCTCCCGGGGCTCCGTCGTCTGCATATACGTGTGGCGACCAACGAGTCCAAGCTGTCACAAGGTCCACATCCCCATCGCCATCTACATCGCCCAACGCGCCGGTGTCATCGCTGAGGCCCAAGCCGGTGCCCGGGCCGAGGATAAAAAAGTCGGGTTCTGCGAACAACGCGCCGGGCAACTCCCCTGTTGAGGCAAAGGCCGCGTGTGGAGCCGCCAACAGCAAAATGGCTACGATAAAGCAGTGCATAGCTTACCTCCTGAGTTGATGGGTGGGACAGCCGCTCAAACTCGACGGGGCGCACAGGCCGGTCTCAGGCGGCAATTCTACTAAGCGAGCGACCCCTGCAATGCGACCTCTTGCTCGCCAGCGACGATTTCCCCGAGCCGATAGGCCCGGCAGGCTTGGGCCGCTAAGTGGGCCAGCACCGGTTCCACGGCCTCGGGCGCGATCACCAGCGCCATGCCCACGCCCATATTGAACGTGCGCAGCATGTCCGCGTCGTCTAGGGCGCCGGCTGTGCGCAAGGTGCGGAAGATTGGTGGGAGCTGTAGGGCCGCCAAGTCGAGCTGGGCGTTGAGGCCCGGCGGCAAGATGCGGCTGAGGTTATCGCGGAGGCCGCCGCCGGTAATGTGGGCCATGCCGTGGAGGCGAGGGTCGGCGAAAAGGCCGCGCACGGCCTGCAAGTAGCAGGTATGGGGCTTGAGCACCGCTTCGAGGAAGGGTTCGCCGGCCACGTCTGCGGCGAGCAGGTCGGGTTGCCGGTCTAAGAGGGCGCGGACTAGGGTGTAGCCGTTGGTGTGCAGGCCGTTGGAAGCGAGCGCGACAACCTGATCACCGGCCTCGATGGCCCGGCCATCAATGATGTTGTCCTTATCGACGACGCCGATGACGCTGGCAGTCAGCACATAGAGGCCGTCGGGAACCACGCCGGGCTGCACTGAGGTCTCGCCGCCGGTCAGGGTGCAGCCCTGTTGGCGGCAGGCGTCGGCAAGGGCTTCGACGAGGTCGTTGACGATGGCTCCCTCCATAGTGCCGCATACGATGACGTCTTGGATTGAAATCGGCTCGGCACCCATGACGATGATATCGTCGATGAGGTGATTGACCATGTCGTAGCAGACCCCGCGGTGGCGGCCGTGGGCAAAAGCCAACTTCTGCTTGGACCCAGGCTCCTCGCTCTTGTGGACCAGCACCGGGTGTGCGTATCCGGGGAAGCGGGCGTCGAGCAGGGTGGCGAACGCGCCAATCCGGTTGAGCACGCGCGGGTCCGCGGTTTCCATGCTCGCGGCCATGGCGCGCTTGGCGGCATCGGTCTGGTCTATATCGACGCCCGCGCTGGCGTAGGAAAGGCGTTGGCGCATGGGATTTATTTCTGCTCCATTAGCTCGGGGATCAACTCAACGCCCAACCCCGGCCCTCGCGGAGCGCGAAGGCAACCCTGCTGGTAGGCCAAGGGCGGCGCAACGACATCACTCGCCAACAGGCCCGGGCCGACCAAATCCGAGGGTGCGCAGACGGCTTTAGTGGCCACGCCTAAATGCACGGCCGCGGCCGTGCCAATGCCGAGCTCGACCGTGCTGCCGAGCAGGACGGGTACGCCAGCGGCCGCGGCGAGTTGGCTCAGCCGCTGGGCGCGGTGCAGGCTGCCGGCTTGGACGGGCGCGACGTTGAAGGCATCCACGGCCCGGTGGCGCAAGAGGGCGAGGGCAAACGAATCGGCAAAGTCGGCGACGTGTTCGATGAGGGCGGCGGGCACGGCTGCGCGCACCCTCGCCAAGGCCAAGGCTGCGGAGTCTGGGTCGGCATTGACCTGTTCGGGGTGGTCCTTGGCCACTTTGCGCGCGACGCATTGGATCGGCGTCTCAACCGCATCTACGCCCAGCGCGGACAATTCGCGGATCCGCTCAATGGCCTCTTCTTCTTCCCACGCGCCCGAAGCATCGGCCTTGAGGTACGCATCCGGGCCGACAAGCCGGCGGCAGACGCGGACGCGCTCGCAGTCGAGGTCAAAGTCGGCCCCCACCTTGAGCTTGAAGGCCCTAAAGCCGGCGGCGACCTTTTCCTGAATTTCCTCTGCCAGCGCCTCTGTGCTGCGGATGTACGCGACCCAAGAGATGGGTAGCGCGTCCCGGTACTGGCCGCCTAAAAGCGCGTGGGCAGGGGCGTTGTAATACTTGCCCGAGAGGTCGATCAGGGCCATTTCCACGGCCGCACAGACGAGTCGGCGGAATTCCGGGTGGTCGCTGGCGGGCAGTGCCTCGGCTACGCGTTCCCAAGCGAGGAGGCGTTTGCGCGGGTCGGCACCGGCCAGCAGGGGCATCAGGGTTTCGCGCAGGTCCGCCGGCGACGGTGCTTGCCACGCATCCTCTAGGTCCGAGATTTCGCCGAGGCCGCGCAGGCCGGTATTGGTCTCTATTTCCAGCACGTAGTAGCGCGAGGCATTCTTGCTGTGGCCGCCCGTGGGAGCTACGTGGGTGTGGTACACGCGGGATACGGCGACCGAGTAGATGCGGAGGTGGCAGATGTGCATAAGGCGATTGGGGAAAGGTGAATGGCCGGATTGTACGGCTGGCCCTCGGTGGAGTCAACCGTATATTATTCAGCATAGCTGCCAGCGGTCAGGGGCCTGTCCCCACTCCCAAGCAAAAGACGAGCGGCCCAACTATTAACCACTAACCACTCTTTTGACGGCCACCGAAGAAATCCTCGTGCTGAGCGCGACGGCCTTTGAGCAGCTTGCCCTAAGGGAGGCCGTGGTCGGGCGCGTACAGCGCAAAGTCGCCGAGCGCGAATGGGTGAGTGGGAAAATTGGCACACAGCCGGTGACTTTGGTGGCGACCGGGATCGGCGCGGTGAATGCGGCGCACGCGCTCACCTGCTACTTGCAGGGGCAGCGACCGTTGCGGGTCGTCCAAGTCGGCGTGGGCGGGGCGTATCCAGCGAGCGGGGCAAGCGTTGGGGATCTGGCCTTGGCCAGCGAGGAATGCTACGGGGATTTAGGGGTGCGGATGCCGGATGGCTGGCAGGGCGGCGAACTGATTGGCATTCCGGTGCTGGAGAAAGAGCGCTCTTATTACAATTACTTTCCCATTGACGAGCAGTGGGTACAGCGGGCGGCGACCGCGTTGCCGGAAGCCTACAGCGGCCCCTTCGTCACCGTGCAGGAATGCGCGGGCACCGACGAGCTAGGGGCGGAAAGGGGGCGGCGCTTTGGGGCCTTGTGCGAAAACATGGAGGGCGCGGCGGCCGCACACCTATGCGCCCTGTACGAAGTGCCCTTTGCCGAGTTGCGCGCCATGAGCAACATCGTCGAGCAGCGTGCGCGGGAGCAATGGGATTTGCCGCGAGCCGCGGCTAGAGCGCAGGCCGCGGCTCAGAAACTCTTGGAGGAAGGGCTATGCGCGTGACTTTGGGCTATTCGCCCTGTCCCAACGATACGTTTGTCTTTTGCGGCTTGGTCCACGGGCAGATCGCCGGTGCGCCCGAATGCGAGGAGGTGCTAGCCGACATCGAAACGCTCAATGAGATGGCGCTGCGGGGGCAACTCGACGCGACCAAAATATCCTTCCACGCGCTGGCGCATCTGAGGGAGCAGTATTGCCTGCTGCACTCGGGTGGGGCCTTGGGGAGGGGGTGCGGGCCGCTGTTGATAGCGCGGGAGAGGCTGGCGCGGGAAGACCTCAAACGCAAGCGGATCGCCATTCCCGGGCGGCTGACCACTGCGGCCCTGCTGCTGAGGCTCTTTGACCCCAGCATTGAGCAGCTAGTAGTCATGCCTTTCGACCAGATCGTAGGCGCGACCGCGCAAGGCTTAGTTGATGCCGGCGTCATCATCCACGAGAGCCGCTTCACCTATGCCCACCACGGGCTAGAAGCGATCATCGACCTAGGACAGTGGTGGGAGGAAAGCACCGGGCATCCGATCCCTCTCGGCGGCATCCTCGCGCGGCGCAGCCTCGGAGCCGAACTCATCGGCCGGCTCGACCGTGCGCTCGTGCAGAGCGTGGAGTACGCCTATGCCCACCCAGACGCGGTGCGGGGCTACATTCGCCAGCACGCCCAAGAGATGGACGCAAGCGTCGTGCAGGCGCATATCGACCTGTACGTCAACCGGCACACGCTCGACTACGGAGCCGACGGCGAGGCCGCCATATTCGACCTGATCGAGCGGGCCGAGCGGGCCGGCATCGCGCCCAAGTCCGACGCTCCGCTCTTTATCTGACAGCCTTCACCGGCAAGTGGTATGCGTCGATTCTGTGCGAGGGGCTTGAGCTTGGGGCTACAATCTCAGGCGGAAAACCGCCAAGAATCCCCAAACCTTTAGGCTTGGGAGTAGTCAACTCTTAAACGATCACTCGGGAGCAATACGTGTGAAACTAGTGCAATTCATCGAGCCGGGCGACGGCCTGCGCTTGGGCCTCGTCGCCGGCGCCGAGGTCTTTGACCTGACGGGCGGCCAACGGGGACCGCGCACCGTGCATCAGCTCTACTACGATGGCCGCGGCGACGAGATTGGGCTAGTAGCCGCCGCTCAGAACCTGCAAAAACGGGCTGTGCGCCGCTTGCCGCTGGACGCGCTGTTGGCCAACCGCAGCACCCGCGATCCGTACCTCACCAAGCCGGTCAGCGGCCCGCCCGGCCATCCCCACGCCCTGCGCGTGTGGCTGGCCGGGGTGACCCACCAAGTCAGCGCCAAATTGCGCGAAATCGAGGCCCAGCAGGCCACCGGCGAGGCGGTCAACGTGTACGACCAGAAATACCGCGAAGTGTCCGGCGGCGGACGCCCGGAGTTGTTCGCCAAGGGCGAGCCAGATGCCGTCGTCGGGCACGGACAGCCCATCACGCGGCCCGGCGATACCCAGCGCTTAGTGCCCGAGGCCGAGCTGGTGTCAATCTATGGCCTGACGCGCCAGGGCCGCTTAGAGCGGCTGGGCTACACCGGCGGCAACGACGCCACCGACAACGGCATTGAGGCCGCCAATCCCCTCAACTTGCCCCAAGCCAAAAACTGGGCCGGTGGGTGCGCTTCCCTAGGGCCGGTGTTGGTTACAGCCGACGAGTACGACGACGCTGAGGTCGAGGTCTCGTGCCGCATCCTGCGCCACGGACAATCCATAGCCTACAAAAAGGGCGCGACCGGCCAGAACAACCTGAACATGCCCGGGCAGCTTCTGCACTTAGAGCGCCACCTTTTCAGGCGGCTGCCCCTAGCACCGCGCACCCTGCTGGCGTTTTATTGGGGGACGCCCATCGTCTTTGCCGAGGCGGATTTGGCGGAGGGGCTTGTGGATGGGGACGTGATGCAGTTGGCGTTTTCCGGCGGGATCGGGGTTTTGGAAAATCCCGTGGTGCCCCTCGAAGAGACAGAGCAGCTACAGGGGTTGGGAGGATAGCGTTAGTTCGCCGCTCTTGCGAATAAATCCAAGTGCTCGCCTATGCCAACGAGCTTTCCATGTAGATGCCGAACGTCAACCACCGCCCCAAAGCGGATGAATATTTTTTCAAAGCGCTCGTACTGCGGGCCCCAATAGACCATCGCGCAGGACATTGGAGCCCCTTTGCCACCGTCCTTCCCATTTACGAGGAAGCGCAGCCGGGTGTCGTAGAGAAACGCGACCGCAGTGGCAGTGCCGAACACGTATTGTTTCCAGTGGCGAGTATTAGTAGCGACAGGCACAAGGGCGAGCACTTCAACACCATGTTGTAAGTGAGCTTCGGTGCATTTTCGGAGCCAATCTCGAATCGTGGTGCCTCTCTCGCGGTCCCTGCCGTATGGAGGATTGACGAAGACGGTAGGGTAATTCCACGACGCCGACAATCCGTCAATCTCAGGCAGCGAGTACTCTACAGTCGCCCTCACGATAGAATGGCGATTGGAGCATGGGTCCAGCGCGACTGATTCGGGGAAGAACTCTCGTATCGCGTTGACGTACTTTGGCGGAGTACACCAATGTTGGCTTAGCACTTCGGCATTGTTGCGTCCTGCGGTCATGCCTAGTCGTCCTTCTACCAGTCTTTTGCGGCGAGTTTTCGCAAGTCAGCCTGTAGGTTCTCAATCGTACCGTCACGGGGGGAGATGATGTTAAACCACGTCTCGATCTCAGCTTCGTGCGCCGTGAAGTAGCTTAGGAGCGCTTCGTCTGCGTCAACGGCCATACACACCTTGGTGAATATATTTGTTCCAGATCTGCGGGGGTAACTCGCCAAGAACGCCTCACGAGCAGGTTTCAGTTCTGGTGTGGGGTTGAGCAGCAGTCTGTCAATGAACTGAGACAACCCAGCATCGGTAAGGAACAAGAGCCAGTCGTATGACTGAGCCAGAACGCGAAGTTCCTTATTGTGGTTGTCAGAGGTAAACCAATTGCCATGGTTACTGACGACACCAACGGTGAGTATGAATCCAGCGAGTTCGATAACCGACGACGCGTCGATGACTTCCCTGAGCACCTCGTCGTAGAGGCCGGTTTGGAAGCTACCGTCGGATTGTTCCATGACACCTTGAAACTGCCCATTCCGAAGCCGCACTTTTTGCAGGGAAGACACGGACCGTGCGACATAAGCACCCTGTTTTGCTTTTTCAATCGTCTGTGGCCCTTTTCGCATCCCTTCCTCCACGCCCACGCGCTTGCATTCAAAGATCGCGAACGGATCAGTGGAGAGCCGGCATACGGTGAGTCTGCAACTAGAATCATTCAATGTATCAACATTAGCAATAACTGGACCAGTTTCGCTCTCTATAAGGACGGCTGCGTTGCGCTTCACGGCGTCTTTGCTGAGCACCTGAGTTGATTTGACGGCCGTTCCTTGTAGAAAGGGCAAGTGGCGCTTGATCTTTGCGGCCGTGAGGGGAAGGGATAACGAGGCGATCTCGACTTCGTGGCGAGCCCGGATGGGGTGAAGCGAGAACTCGACGTTGTGCAATACCTCAGGGTTGGCGAACTCAGGCACTGACCGCTCAATGACGATATGGTCACGAAGATTCCACGTACGGAGGGTGTAAAATGCGACGATCTCGACGAGCGTCCCCAACGCACGGCCTGCGGCCTTCTTTCGGTCCGCGGCGTAATGGAAGACCGTGTCCGCCAGAGTTCTTTGAAGTGCATCGACTGACTCAAAGGCCAATAGGTTTCTCCTAGCTTGTTTTGCTCACACCGTCTATATAGAGGTAAACCACGGCTTGTCCGCATCGTCTGCCGGGGCGCAGCACGCGTACCTACCGGCTATACTGGTCGAGCGCCCCTCTTCTCGGATCGAAGGTCGTGGCGTGGTTCCACGAGGCGTCGTGTTTGTACATCACGTCCCGGATTAGACGGCGGCGGTAGAGGCTGTCGAGGTTGTCGCCGGCCATTTTATCGGGGTCGAAGCGGTCTAAAACCAGCCCGCGCAGGCGCGTCTCAATTGCAGTGTGCTCGGCTGTGCCGGCGAGGTTGTGCCACTCACCGGGATCGCTCTCCAAGTCAAAAAGCTGGGGCTGGTGGCCGTGGATGTAATTGTATTTGAACCGGCCCTCGCGGACCATGATGCAGGGCGCGCCCACTGCCTCGTGGGCTTGGGCGAAGATGTGGCGGTCGGCGCTGTGGCCCTCAATGATCGGCAGGAGGCTGGTGCCATCGTGGGGCAAGCTCGCCTCGGCACCGGCCAATTCGCAAAACGTAGGCAGCAGGTCGAGAAGCGAGGTTGGCGTCTCGACGGTGGTGCCGGCCTGCCACTGGTCGGGGAAGCGGACGATGAGTGGGACGCGGCAGGACCACTCGTAAAAACAGCGCTTCTGCACCATCTCCTTTTCGCACAACATGTCGCCGTGGTCGGAGGTAAAGACCACGACCGTCCGGTCGAGCAAGCCGGTTTGCTCTAGCGTCGCCAGCAAGCCGCCGACCTTGTCGTCGAGGTACGTCACCAAGCCGTAGTACGCGCGGCGCAGGCGGCGCAGGCTCGCTGGATCGCGCAAGTTGAAGCGGCGGGTGCCGTGATAGGCGTTGAGCCAGCGATCCAGCGCCGAATAGGTCTCATCGAGGCGGGCCGGGAATTCGGGGATGGCGATCTCGGCGTCGGCGTAGCGGTCCCAGTACGCCTGCGGCGGATGGAACGGCTCGTGCGGGTGGTGGAAGGAAGCGCAGAGCAAGAAGGGGGTATCGCCGCGTTGGGCACGGAGGTACTCCACGGCGCGGAAGTGCGTCTCTTCGTCGTAGCTGAGGGCATTGTGCCAGAAGTTGACCCGTACGGCTTGGCCGGTGTAGCCAGAGGCATTGTAGGTGGGTCGGTCGCCCATGACCTCTTCGTAGTTATCTCCCTTAGTCTCCTTAATGCGGATCCACTCTTCCTTGACCCACGAGAAGTCGGGCGGATAAATATCGGTCGTCAGCCGGCGGTGGAAGCCGTGTACTTGGTCCGGGCCGACGAAGTGCATCTTGCCCGAGAGCACGGTGTCGTAGCCGGCGTTGCTGAGGTAGTGTGCGTACGACGGCACATCCGCGGCCAAGAGCGCGCCGTTGTCCCAAGCACCGATCTCAGAGGCGTGGCGTCCACTGGTGATGCAGGCGCGGCCCGGGGCGCACAAGGGAAAAGGAGTATAGGCCGAGTCAAAGCGGACGCCTTCGGCGGCGAGGCGATTCAAGTGCGGCGTCTGGACGACTGGATGGCCGTAGGCACCGGTCAGGGCGGCGGTGAGTTGGTCGGACATTATGAAGAGGATGTTGGGGCGGTCGGACATGGCTTAGCTCCAGCGATAGAATGAAAAGTGTCTTTTTAGTCCCATATATCTTTGCGCGACTGCCAGCGCGTCTTGACTTCATCAAATCGCCCGATTCTGTCTTGTATCTTTAGAATTTCTTTTGGATAAAACTCCAAGAGCGTATCGCAGAGTTGGAGCATCCACTTCTTCCGAGAATAGCGATCAATCAATTTGATGTTGTTTGAGTTCGCAATTTGAATCTGCCCCCATCCCAATGCGCCAACAGTTAGGCATTTCCAGTCTAGAAAGGTGAAAACGAGCTTCGAGAATGGGCACTATCAGGACAGAAGTTTTCCAGTCAGAGCATACGTAGATCGTCGCAGTTGGATGCAGAGTTGGTAGCAACACTTCGAGAGCGTTTTGGAACCACTTCTGATAGTCGTCTCTTCCTTTTTCCTTGAACGTGAGATCGTTGTAGTTCTTGAGAAGATTGTAGGGTGGGTCGAGGATGAGTAGATCGACAAATCCCTTTGGCAAATGCCCGGCAACTTCAAACATATCCCCACGAATGACTTTTCCTGTAATGTCCTTTTCACTGACCGGACGTTCGACTTGCAAGACTTCAGCCGATAAGCGGTCAACCTCCGTCTCTTTACAGATCAAGGTGCGATTTCTCGGGGCTCTTCTCTTCATTCTATCGAGCTTCCTGAAGGGTAGCGGTTATTTCACTTGAGGCCGGTGTAGCCTTGCACACTTTTACGGCCAGCTAGAACCAGCCAAGCAGGCCCTTCAGGTAGGCGACCGACCGCTCAAACTGCTCCATTTCATACTCTACTCGGGCCTGGGGGGATTCTCCGCGCTCGTGCGGCGTCTGCCAGCCCTCGGGATCGCCAGCCGCCTGATGCAGGGTGCGAATGGCGTGTATCGCCTCGTGAAGGGGGCGCTCGGCAAAGGCCGCCCACCAGTCCTCTTCCAAAAGGCGGATGTGGCGGGCGACGCTCGCGCCGAGTTCAATGCAGCCCTCGACATGCGGCACCTCGCGGTCGAATAGCGCGATTATCTCCGGCCAATCCACGACCCCGTCGCCGATGGCGCAGCGCTTGAGGCGGTAGCCCGAGGGCGTGGGATGCACCGTGTAGTCCTTGATGTGGACGTGTTTGAGGATGGGCAAGACGCGCTCGGCAAAGGACAGGGGATGCTCGCCGACGGCAAGGGCATTGCCTACATCCATGGTGACGCCCAGTTGCGGGCTGCCGACTTTTTCGCATAGCGACAGCAATTCCCATGAGCACAGATCTTGGTGGTTTTCAATGCCCACCGGGATGCCGTATTCCTCGGCAAGCGGCATGACTTCTTTGAAGGGCTGTACCAAGGCTTCGATGTAGTCCCGCATCCCCTCGGCACCATACTCGGTGCGGTCGCCTTCGACGAGGCGGCTGACGGTCGTGCGCACGGCGCGGGCACCGGCGCGGTGGGCCGTCTCAATGGCTTGGCGCAGCGGCGCGATGTCTGAGGCGTAGTTGTCGCCGCCCGTGTCCAAAAACAGGTTGAGATCAGCGCGAGTCTCGGCAAAGGCCGCCCGCTCCTCGGGCGAGCAGTCGCCCAGCCATTGGGCTGCGAATTCGACGCTGTGGAGGCCGTTGTCGCGGGCCAAGCGCGTCAGGCCCTCGGGGGTGTGGGGGTCAATGGCGCGCCCGGTTTCTTTGTGAGCACCGGTAAAGCTCCAAGCGCAGAGGCCAATTTTCATGCGCGTCTCGTTTCGGTCAATTGGTCGAGAGGGACGTTTTGCTCGGCACCGGTGGATAGGGTTTTGATCCGCACCTGACCGGCGGCCCATTCGTCTGGGGCCAGCAGAACCAGCCGAGCGGCCCCGATCTGGTCGGCGCGGCGAAAGGCCCAGCGGACCTTTTTGTCTTCGAGGATCAAGTCAACCGAGCGGCCGGCCTGCCGCAGTCGGGCCGCCACGTCCATGGCGGCCGGGCGCAGGTCGGCGTTAAAGGCAAAGACTAGGTCGTCCACGGCCTTGGGGACAGCGGGCAGTAGCCCTTGGTCCCTGAGCAATTCGACTATGACCGCGTCGCCGCAGCCAAAACCGCAGGCCGGCGCGTCTTTGCCGCCAAAGGTCGAAAGCAGACGGTCGTAGCGGCCCCCGCCGCAGATGGCGCGCAGATCGCCGCCGCGGTCAAAAGCCTCAAAGACGATACCCGTATAATAGGCCAACCCCCGCACTAGACTCGCCTCAAAAGAGAGCCAGTCGGCGTAGCCGTAATCGGCAGCTAAGTCGAAGAGATGGCGCAATTCGGCAATACCGGGGTGGTCGGTTCCGATTGCGGCGGCTATCCGGTCGAGTTCGTCCAAGGAGAGGGCCTCGACAATGCGGTCAACCATGCTGCGATCTAGGCCCAAGGCGGCCATGTCGCCCTCAATGGCTGTGCGCGGCACTTTTTCCAGCTTGTCGATTAGGACGCACACCGGGGCGAACCGGTCGTCGGGCACGCCTAGGCCTTCGAGCAGCCCTTGGAGAATTTTGCGATTGGATACTTTAATGCCGACATCCGCGGGACCGAGACCGAGGCCCTTGAAAAAGGTGGTGAGGGCGGCGAGCAACTCGGCTTCTGCGGTCACTGCGGAAACGCCGATAATGTCCATGTTCCACTGATAGTGTTCGCGTCTGCGACCGCGGGTCATGCGCTCGTAGCGCCAACACTGGGGAACGCTGAACCACTTGAGGGGCAGGGCCAAGGAGCCGCCCTTTTGCAGCACCAGCCGGGCCAGCGACGGGGTCATTTCCGGGCGCAGGGCTAGGCGGCGGCCCCCTTTGTCGGCAAAGTTGTAGAGCTGGTCGGTGATTTCCTCGCCGGCCTTGCGCGTGTAGAGTGCCTCGGATTCCACGACCGGAGCGTCGTATTCTTCAAAGGCGAAGAGAGCGGCCACAGCGCGAAAATGGCCCAACAACCAGTTCTGCTGGCGCATATCTGCGGGGAAAAAATCGCGGGTGCCGCGGGGTGGGGATAGGTCCATAGCGGGTTTCCTACAAAATTTTGTCGGGGTGCTGGCCGCCAACTCTACTACCAATTGGTGAACGAGCCATCGGCGCGACGCAGGATCGGGCCGCCGAGCCATTTGAAGGCGTGATGTTGAGCGGCTTCTTCGTCGAACTCCACGCCCAAGCCGGGGCGCTCCGGCGGCAAGAGGCAGCCGGCCTCGTAGGGCAGTTGTACTGGGAAGAGGTCCTCCATCACGGGATGGCCCACGAGGCCGCCCTCCTGCACGGCGAAATTGTCGCAGGCGATGTCGAGGTGGGCGCAAGCTGCGGCCGAGACTGGGCCGAGGGGATTGTGCGGGACGATCTTGATGTAGTGGGTCTCGCACCAGTTGGCCACTTTGCGCGCCTCGGTCAGCCCGCCGACGATGCACAGGTCAATCCGCGCATAGTCCATCAGTTCCTCTTCGATCATCTGCCGAAACTCCCACTTGGTCGCGTAGTGCTCGCCCACTGCTAAAGGGCAGCTCACGTGCTGACGCACTTGGCGGTAGGTCTGGGGGTTTTCGCAGCGCAGCGGATCCTCGATGAAGAAGGGGTCGTATTCCTCGAGCTGGCGGCCGAGGCGGATGGTGTCGGGCGGGTCGAGGCGGGTGTGGACGTCAATGCAGATTTCCACCTCCGGCCCGACGGCTTCGCGCACAGCCGCGAAGTGGGCGATGGAGTCGCGGACGGCCGTGCGCGGTTCGAGAATCCCGTCGCGGTCGAAGACCGACATCCGCAGGTACTTCCAGCCCTCGGCGACCCGCTCTTGGGCGGTGCGGGCGGTGTCGGCGGGCGTTTTGCCGCCGATGCCGGTGTAGCAGAAGACGCGCTCGCGCATCTTGCCGCCCAAGAGCATGTACACGGGTTGCCCGAGGGCCTTACCCTTGATGTCCCATAGCGCAATGTCAATGGCCGACATGGCGGCCGCGTTGATCCGGCCACCGGGGAAGAAATCGACGCGGAACAGCAGTTGCCAGATGTATTCGGTATTGAGCGGGTCCAGGCCGATGATGTGGCGCTTCATGTGTTCGATAGCCCCGATCCCGGCCCGTTCCTTCCAGGTAATGCCAAACTCGCCGACGCCGTACAAGCCGGCGTCCGTCTCGACTTTGACGAAGAGGTAGTTGCGCGATCCGTGGTAGATGGGAATGGGTTTGACATCGGTAATTTTCACGTTCAACTCCTTTGATAGCGGTGCTAACCAATATCAGGCCGAGGTTGGCTCGAAGCAACAGGTGTCGTGCTGCGCCGGGGTCGAGCGGGAGCGAGGTCATCTACGGCGTCCAAGCCGCTGCGGTCAATGTCCATCAAAGCGTTAAAGGCATTGCCGGCACCGTTGATTAAGGCGGCAGAAAGGGCGGCGAGCAGGGAAGTAAGGATATGTTGACCTGAATCATTGATCGCGTAGCTTTTGAAGGGATCCTTTTTCTTTATTTATCACGTCGCGGAGGTCGCTATGGGTGTCAATGTTACGATAAAGAATATGCCGCCCAAACTTTGCGAAAAATTGAAGGCGCGTGCTGCCGCACATCGCCGAAGTGTGAACAGCGAGGTGATCGGCTGTCTAGAGGAAGTCTTGATCCGCCAGCGCGTGAGTACGGAAGAATTGCTGAAAAAGTTAGAGGAATTGAGAAATCGGGTTTCGGATGCGCCGCCTTTGACGGATGAGTTTTTGAGAAAAGCCAAAGAGGAGGGACGCCCTCGATTGTTGTCGATACAGATTTAATTGCTTATTTGCTGATTAACGGTGAACGGACACAACGAGCAGAAGCGGTGAAGCAACGGGATTCTGAATGGGCAGCACCACTGCTCTGGCGCAGTGAGTTTCGGAATCTTTTGTCATTGTACGTGCGGCAGGAAATTTTCGGCCTAGATCACGCGATCAACCTTCTTAAAAATGCGGAAGGAATTATGCAGGAACGAGAACATACAATTTCTTCTGTATCGGTTATGAAACTGGCAGCTTAGGCGAAATGCTCGGCTTATGACTGCGAATTTGTTGCTCTGGCTCAGAATTTAAGTGTACCTCTGGTTACGTCAGATCGAAGGATTTTAACGGCTTTTCCCGAGACAGCTTGGTTGAGGAGGGGCACGAGTCAGACCGCGACTAGCCCAAAGCAACGACGATCTCGCCGACGACGATGGCCACAAGCCCCAACAACATGCCGACTTTGAGCAAGCGGCCGAGGCGGTCGTCGGCCAGTATGGCGCGTTGGCGATACAATTGCCAGAGGACGTAGCCGACCAAGGCATGGACCGGCAGCAGAGCGAGCGCGTAGAGCGCACCGTAGAAGCCCATGAAAAACGGCATCCAAGTAAACCCTACCAACAGCAAATAAACGAAGGCTGCCAGCAGCGCGGCTTGGGCACATCCCCAAGAAAGAGGCAAGGTGCGCTCGCCGCGGATTTGATCGCCGGCGACGTCCTCGATGTCCTTGACGATTTCGCGCCCCAAGTGAAAGAGCAAAGCAAAGAGCGCCGGAACCCACGAGCGCCCCATATCGCCGGCCGCCAAGGCACCGTAGGGAAAGGCGATGGCCCCGACAAAGGCGACGAGTACATTGCCCCACAGCAGGCTGTTTTTTAAGGAGATACTATAGAAGGCGAGCAAGGCGGCAACGGCTAGGGCGATCAGCCCATGCGAGGGGCTGAGCAAGAACGCGAGCGTGCAGCCGGCTAGGGCGAGGAGCAGGCTTTGCATTTGGGCCGCGTTTGGGCTGAGGCGGCCGGCCGGCAGGGGGCGCAGCGGGCGGTTGATGCGGTCAATGTCTATGTCCATCAAATCGTTGAAGGCATTGCCGGCACCGTTGATTAAGGCGGCAGAAAGGGCAGCGAGCACAAGGGCGGGCCAAGTGGGGGCTTGGTTTGCGGTCAAAGCGCCAATGCCGACCGAGAGGGCGGTGATCAGGCCGTTAAGCGGCCGAGGCAGGAGGAAAAACGCGCTGAGTTGCGACAAGGGTTTCCGTTTATGGGGCTATATACGCGATGCCAGATCGGCCTCTCCACCCATCATAGGGGCAGCCCCTGTACTAGCCTAGCGGCGTACCTAACGAAAATTAGGGGTCGCGTGTTTAGGTGGGCAAGCAAGCGAGCAAACGTTATATAAAAGCAACGCAAAAAAGTCGCCGCCAAGAGGCTTTTGGCGGCCAAAGCGCGCGCGCAGATTTGTTCTTGACAGAGCCTGACGCGCAAAGTAAGTTTCCTAACGTTTTGTTTCTCAACAAGTAAGCTAACCATGAACTCACTTAAAGGGGCGTTGTGCGCCTCTCTTTTTTTTGTTAGCTCCGTCTTGGCCAATAAGCCCTTGGTCGGCCTGTCTTGGAATGCGCCAGCCGAGCTAACTGCGATCGCCGCGCTGAGCGAGCAGGTGCGCTACGTGGCGCGGGGCGTGGCTTTTGTCGAGGCCAGCGAAAGCGCGGTCGCGGAGTTCACCAAGCGGGGGTTTGCCATCCTCTGCCTCGACAGGCCGCGAGCGGGCGACCGCTATTTTGTCGCCGCTCACCTCCATCTTCCCCTGCCCCAAGGCGTTGAGTTGGTCTTTGCTCGGAGGGGCGAATGGGTGCTCTTGCGGGTGGGGCCGACCGCCCGCTTGCACGAGGGCCCCCACTTCCTCTGGCCGCTGCCCAACAACTACAGCCTAGACGGGTGGTTGGATGCGCCGCGCCGCGCTCCCAAGGCCCTGCAAATGGCCTCGCCGGCGGTGGCGGCCCTTATCGAGGAAGTCGCAACCGAGCGCTTGCAAGCCCACGTCGAAGCCCTCGCTTTGAAAGACCCGGCTTTGGGCAGCGTCCCCGGCAACATGCGCAGCCGCTTTGCCGTGCATCCAGAGATACGCGAGTCAACCGAGTACATCCGCTCGCAATTGGCCGCGGCCCTCGGCGACGAAGCGGTCGAGTTGCATCCCTTCCCCATTGCCTCAGAGCGCGTCATCTTCCATACCTCGCGCCGAGGCAACGAGGGCCACGCACCGACCGACACCACTGCGTACAACGTCATCGGCACCCTGCCGGGCGCCGACCCAGAGGCCGGGTACTACATTATCTGCGCCCACTACGACGCCACGGGTGTGCGCTCGGCAGGCGGCTGGGACTGGGTGCGCGAGCCAGCACCCGGGGCCGACGACAATGCCAGCGGCGTGGCCTTGGTCTTGGAGAGCGCTAGGCTGCTGGCCGCGCAGCAGTTTCCTTGGTCAATCCGCTTCATCGCTTGGTCGGGTGAGGAATTGGGCCTGTTGGGCAGCCAAGCGTACGCCGATTTAGCGGCCGAGCGCGACGACAAAATTCTCGGTGTGTTCAATTTCGACATGATCGGCTTTAACCATTTGCAGCGGCGATTGGAGTTGGTGACGAATCCCGGCTCGCACTGGTTGGCTGCCGAGATGGAGTCCGTCGCCGAGCGCTACGGAATCGGTCTGGCTATCGACGTGTTTGAAGACGCGGGCTCGCGCATCAGCGACCACGCGCCGTTTTGGAAGTGGGGCTACGACGCAATCGTCGGTATTGAAAACCACCTGCCCACGGACCCAACGACCTACGGAGTGCGCGAGGGGGTCTATCGGATCAACTCGCAGTACCACACGGTCGTCGATCTACCCGACAGCATCAACTGGGAGCTGGTGCGTCGCACCACCCAGCTAGCCGTGGCGACGTTGGCCGAGTACGGGTTGGGAGAAGGCCCGCCGAACTTGGCGGTCTTCACCGGCGATTTGCGCGGCGTTCGCACGGACGACCTCCGCGTCCGCGTCAGCAACATCGGGCTGGGGGCGGTCGCCAGCAGCTTCTCGGTGCGGGTCTCACAATGCGCCCTAGACTCCAGCCGCTGCGAGGTCGTCCACCGGGCGCAAGCCCCAGAGGGATTGGCCCCAGGCGCGAGCGCGGAGTTGCACATTCCTTGGCAGCGATTTGGCGAGATGGTCTTTTTGATCGAGGTCGATGCAGAAGGGCAAATCGGCGAGGTCAGCGAGGCGGACAACCGCGTCTTCCAGCGCCTGCGCCTAGTGCCGCAATCGAAGATCGCGGTCTTTCCCAACCCCTTCCGCATTGGCAGCGGCGTGCTCCGCTTCAGCGGTGTGCCCCTCAAATCCGCGGTGCGGGTCTTTGGGCCGGCAGGCGATCTAGTGTGGGAAGCGGTTGAGGACGACGACGTCCAGCGGCGCTTGGGGGCCGTGGCCAACGAGGTGCTGTGGTATGGGGTCAACCGCACCAACTCGCCCGTGGCCAACGGGGTCTATCTCTATACGATCCACTCCCCCGAAGGAACCCTGCTCGCGAGGGACAAAATCGCGGTCGTGCGCTGACGCAAAAGCAGGCTTGCTCATGGAAACCATCGACAATCTTGTGCCAGCCGCTCGTCTCATGGAGCAGCAAGGCGATGGCTACCGCTGTGAATTGTCGCGGGGAAGTTGTAAGGATGAGCCCGACAGGAGGCAAACGCGGCGTCATTGCCCATCGCATAGGGCGGTTGCTGGGCAATTGGGCGGAACAGCAGGGCATTGGATTGGTGTTTGCCGCGGAAACCGGATTCAAACTGGCGACCAATCCCGATACAGTACGCGCTGCCGATGTCGCCCTCGTGCTAAATGAGCGCATCCCCGCTGCGGGTGTACCCGACAGCTTCTGGGAAGGTGCTCCAGACTTGGCGGTGGAAGTGTTCTCTCCCAATGACAGCACGAGTGACGTGTTAGACAAGGTGCGCGATTATCTCGCTGCCGGGGCGGATCAAGTGTGGATCGCAGACCCCAAGAGCACCACGGTTTCCGTGTACAAGCCGTTGCAGGATGTGCAGACGCTGACGGAGCGGGAGACGTTAGAGGGGGGTAGGAGCAGTAGAAGGCTTTAGGTGTGGGGTTGGGGAGTTTTTCGTCTAGCTAGGGCACTCTCTCACTTGGGACGCCGAATGCCAAGTATTCGGGCACAGGCCGCCTCTTAAATCGCCGAACATACTTTTGATGTTGAGAATGCAGAGGAA
Source organism: uncultured Latescibacterota bacterium (assembly GCA_958295495.1). Lineage (GTDB taxonomy): Bacteria > Latescibacterota > UBA2968 > UBA8231 > UBA8231. Next base: position 602,106 of record OY282352.1, on the reverse strand, counting down.
CTTTTGATTCGCGCAATTTTGTGGGATAACGACGGCGTGCTAGTAGATACCGAGGGCCTGTACTTTCAGGCCGGGCGGGAGGTCATGGCAACACAGGGTATTGAGCTGACGCAGGAGGATTTTGTTGAGCAGTCGTTGCAAAAGGGGCAAAGTGTATTTGACCTATTGCCCGATCAAGATGCTGAATTGATTGATCGGTTGCGCTTGCAGCGCAATGCGCGGTACAGCGCGTTGTTGGGGGAACGGGTGCGGGTTTTGGATGGGGTGGTGGAGACGCTCAGGACATTACACGGGCGCGTACTTATGGGGGTGGTGACCGGGTCGCGGAAAGATCACTTCGACATTATTCACGCCCAAGCGAATTTGCTCCAGTTTTTCGAGTTTGTGGTCACGCGGGAAGACTACGAAGAAGCAAAGCCCCATCCCGATGCGTATTTGACGGCCATGCGACTGCATGGGTTAACCCCTGAGACCTGTGTTGTGGTGGAGGATTCTGAGCGGGGATGTGCGGCGGCGTCAAAGGCTGGGTTGCGCGTACTGGTCGTGCCGAATGCGTTGTCGCAACGCGGGGATTTTTCGCCTGCGTACAGAGTACTGAATTCGGTGCGAGAAGTGGTGGACGAAGTGGAGCGGTTGTGCTGAGAAGCGGTCTGAAAACCCTCCTTGGGTCGTGTTGAACAAGCCGTAGAGACGGTCTGCGTCCTTCCCGCGTAAGAAAGTCACCCCGTGCCCCGACACGGGGCGGGAATTGAACAAAGTAAAACAGAATATACAAGCCTGCAAAAATTAGACTTAATCAGAGATGCCTAGAAAAAATGGTTCCCAAATGATATACGACCCCGCTTCGGTGAGACAGTACTTTGATGAGTTTTCCGAGCGCGAATGGGATCGACTCTCTGATTCTACACAAGGAAGAATCAAGTACAGAATTCATCGCCAATTCCTCGAGAAAGTCGTGCGCCCTGAGATGCATGTACTGGATGCTGGATGTGGTCCCGGCCGATTCGCGATCGATCTAATTAAGCTGGGGGCTAATGTTACTCTTGTTGACTTGTCCAGTGTACAACTTGAGCTTGCTCGAAGCCATTTGAGCAAAGCCAATTTGCTACAGGAAGCCACAGCGATTCAGCAAGGAGATATCACACGTCTTGATACAATCGACGATTCGACATTTGATGTTACCATTTGCTACGGATCCACCATATCATATACATGCCAAGAATTCCCTCGAGCCCTCGAGGAATTGATGCGTGTAACGCGACCCGACGGACACATAATTGCGAGCGTAACTTCACTGTTTGGCACACTGCGACTTGTGGGGCCTCTTGACGCTCGTGATTTTATCCGCTCGGCGGACTGCCACCTAGACTGGAAAGCCGTATTGTCAGGAGAACAAATCGTGTACACCAAGTCGGGGTCTCCTGAGTTTCACCAACCAATGGTCCTATTCACGTCCGTCGGTTTTCTCTCGGTACTTGAGGACGCGGGCCTGACGGTTATAGAAATGGCCAGTTCTAATCCAATCGTACCGTCTTTTACTGCTATTTCATCCATCGCAGAAAGCGTGGGGGCCTCAGCAGAACTTGAGCGTTTGGAACTTACCGCCTGCAAGGCCCCAGGACTGTTGGATGCTGGTGAACATTTGATCGCCGTTGCCAAGAAGACCAGCGTTGGAAGCGAGTAGCAGCCGCTGGCGTCTAGGGGGCGGGTCGTCCGGCGTGTGATATGCGCTTGGTGATAACAAGGACACGTAACAGCCGCGTCCGCTTGCAGAAGCGGCCCCCGGCTTGGGACGCTTTTGCAGGCGATCAACGCGCCGCAAAAATCTCGTTCAGATCGGCCGTGAAGCCTTCAAGTGTCGGCGAGGTCAGCGTCCGTCCTTCGCCGTACAGACCCACCACCTCGAAAGCACCCTCATCCAGCCGCAGCACCGTCGCCATCCGAGCCTCTGGATTGACCAGCCAGTATTCCCGCACCCCGTGTTTCGCATACAGGGCGCGTTTGAGCGTCCGGTCTCGTCCGGCCGTGGACGACGATAGGATCTCTCATTCTGTTAGCTTTCGTGCTGATCATTTTTCAGTTCGCTGAAGCGAGCCGAGTAAGCACTACGGCCACCTCAAAGTTAGCTGGGCATAGCTCATCTACGCATCCGAGCGGTTACGTCCGACAAAAGCGGCGAGGCGGCGTAGATTACCTTCAACCGTTCGCCGGGATGATCTTTCAAATTCCGATCTTTTCTGCCAATTGCTGCCGCACATCCTTCTTATTGACCATTTTCTCCGCGACCACGAACAGGCCCTTACCGTTGCTTTCCCGCTCCCACAACGCGCCAATGGCCCGCTTTTCGTTGGTATCCGACCCTTCGGCGATATGCGCGCCCTTGTATTCGACCACGAGGAGACGACCGTCGTTTAGCAAGGCGATAAGGTCCGGGTAGAATTTGTCCGTTGCGGTGGGTAGCCAAAACGAGTTGGGATGGCGGGCGACATTGCGAATCCAGTACTTTACCTGCGGCAGGCTGTCGAGGGCTTGGGCACATTGGACCTCCTCGCCGTCGTCCGCGCCGTCAAAGGCGGGTACGCGATCTGCGCCCAAAAAGTGCTTGCGCGGTTTCCAACGTCCGCGATAGCACCGTTGATCCCAGTACATGTCGTCCGCAAATGCGAAAGCCGTGTCGAACGAGACCGTTGTGTGGGTCTCGGATGCAAAGAGGTACTGCTGATAGACCTTGCTGCGTTCCTTTTGGCGAATGGCCGCGATTTTGCTTTCGATTTTCTTGGCGAGCAAGAACTTGCAACGCATCAGCGCGGCGATGGTCATGCCGCGTGTATTGAGCAGGTGACCGACGAGTTGGCGCAGCTATTTGAGCAACTCGCTCTGGTGAATATCCATCTGGCGCACCTGTCGGTCGAGCCATAGGACGAGAGCCTCGGCGGTCCAGCCTTCGACCGCCGTGTCCAGCACCAATTGCTCCTCTTCGCTGGCGAACTGGTAGGTGATGCGCTTGCCATCGAGGTCAATTTCAAAACTGCGCGCCGTCTCGCGGATAGCGAACTCCTGTTCGTCTAGCTTTGATGAATAATCGAGTAGGGACCAGTCGTGGTATTCCATGAACACATCCGCATCGGCGAATTCTAGGATGCCTTGGATTTCCGCCATGAGACGCGGAACGTTGAATGGCTGTCCCTGCTCGGCCGGGGATAGGTGTTCCTCGACTGCGGCGCGGTGTTGGGCAACGGCTGTGGCAAATCCTTTTCGCTCCTGCTCGGGCAACGTCTCCGCAATCGTCTGCTCGCGGTCCTGATTGATCCAGTTAGAGAGCGGCGTTGGAGGTTTCGATTGGGGCTAGGGTTTCCGACATAGCATTGTTGTATTCGGCGATTCACTTTTCGGCTTCTTCTTTGGTGTAGGAGGCGGTGATGGCACCGCTGTTTTCTGGCAGTTGGTAGCTTGGCGGTTTGTCGATGTGGGGTTTTAGTGTCTCTCTCAATTCCTCCTTTGCCTTTTCATCAGACAGGCCTTCGATGAAAGAGTCCACATCTCCTTGGCTCAAGCCGCCCTCGAAAACTACTCCTGACAGATCCGTTTCTTTGCCAATTGACGCTCTGATGCGAGCTTCAAAAGAGTGCAGGTGAGCCCGATCCGTGCTTCTGATGCCCTGCAGGTGTGCCCTCTCAAGATTGGCCCCTTGCAGGCTCGCCTCCCAAAGACGAGCCCCTTGCAGGTATGCCCCCTCAAGGTGTGCCCCCTCAAGGTTCGCCTCTTGCAGGTGTGCCCCCTCAAGATGTGCCCCCTCAAGGTGGTGCCCCCTCAAGGTGTGCCCCCTCAAGGTTCGCCCCTTGCAACTGTGCCCTCCCAAGGCCCGCCCTTTGCAATTGTGCCTTCTTAAGGTGTGCCCCCTCAAGGTATGCCCCTTCAAGGTATGCTCCCAAGGTGTGCCCCTTCAAGGTTCGCCTCTTGCAGGTGTGCCCCCTCAAGGTGTGCCTTCTTAAGGTGTGCCCCCTCAAGGTTCGCCCCTTCAAGGTTCGCCCCTTGCAACTGTGTCCTAGGCAGCTTCGCCTTCTCAAGATGAATTCCGTTCAGATGACTTCCCTGTAGGTTGCCAAAGAGACCCTCGAAAACCTTGTGATCCTTCACAAACAGCAGTGTCAACAGGCTTTGAACTTCCTCTGAGGGCTTATGCTTATGCTTTCCCCGATGATCGCTTTCACCTGTGGTCTGGCGAATATGAGCGCAGAGAATGTCAAGTGCTGTCTGGTTCAGTGCTAGAGTGTCTTCTGCTAGAGTGTCTTCTGCTAGATGGAAAAGTTCGTAGGCTCCTCCCAAACGCACAGAACCTTTGTCGTGCCCCAAGTGTTCAATGGCATTTTTCATGCGCTCCTGCCGCTGCCCCTGCTCGGTCTTCGACACGGCATCCTCCAGTGCCTTGGTACGCTTGTAAGACATCAAGGCTTGCAGGGCGACCAAGATGCCTCCCATGCCGAAGCCGATAAATTTTAGAGCCTCGGGTTTTGAAGATGGAGTCGTAGCCTCGGATTTGGGAGATAAACCCAGAAGATCAGCAGAAATACACGTCTCGCAACTTTTACAGAATAGAACGCTTACTAAAGCCACGAACGCTAGGACAAACAGGACGATAAGAAAAGCCTGAAAAATAAAAAAAAGGGAACGGTTCATCGCAGATTTCCATGAGCGGAGAGTTAGTCCGGCCTTCCCCTAATCTAAGAAGTGTTCTTAAAACTACCCTCGGGCTGCTTTGCAGACCTGTCGCGTGGCCTTTGGCATTTCTATCAGGGACGGTCAATGATGAGTTCAGCGGTTGCCATTCGCCGCCGCGTATTAAGCGGTATCAAGTGCCTGCAACAAGCTGTTGAGCCTGTTGGTCGAGCACCTTAATAGTGCTCTGAATTGCGGCGACCTCGCGCTCCTCAAAATACGCCTCACCGCATTGGCCGCAGACCCAAGCCGGGACTGTGTCGAGAACCAAGTGGTAGCCGTTGCGGTCGATTTGAAAGGGTGCTTGCGAGTGCTTCATCTGTCCATGACAGTGGATGCAGTTCATCTTGGTCTCCTTGTTCGCAGGTCTCGTTCCCACTCGGCCTCTGTAGGAAGATACGCTGTGATTACTGCGAGAAAATCACTCTTAGGTGTACAGACTACGTGAATATCTCGCTGGCCAACTCCGCGGCCATGTAGCAGGCAGCTATGGCCACGCACATCCTCGGGATAGTCTTCAATTAACTCGCCCTGCATGACAACAGCTCTAATCTCATTCGGTGTAATCATCCTGTCTGGTCGGGCCATTTGGCGAACTGCATGGGGAAGCAAGAGTACGCGTTGAGTAGCGGCGCGTCGCACCTGTTCAAGAAATTCTTGTGAAGCCATTCCCATACTCGCCCAAAATTTCGGTAGCCAACATCAGTTCCCAAAGGCGACCGCGTATCCTCGCTATCCGATTGCTTGTCAAAACAAAGCCAATCGCCTCGGTGAGTCGCAAGGTCAATCTCAAAAATGATGGACTGCGATCCCAGCGACCATTCTGCTTCTACGCCGCCTTCGGGCGTCGGATATAGGTAGGGCAAGGGCAAGTCACCGGGAAAGTGGCGGTCAAAAGTCGCAGCCAACCAGTCAAGGCAGTCCATAGATGGAACCACCCCTTCCCCTTCGAGCCAGCCGTCCTCCATGTCCCGGAACTCATCAAGACGAGCCGGAACGTCCAAAGGATCGAGCAGACTGATATGTTCAATAGACTCCACGCCTACCAACCGATTTTGCTATCGTATTTACAGGTTCCCTGAAGGAGCACCCGGACGTTCTCCCGGTAGCCATTGAACGCGCTGAGAATCGTATCAATATGCGGGTCGGGAACGGGGCATGAGACCTTATGTCCCGTATCAACTACAACTTGAACGTCCTTCGGTCTTGGTCGGCTTCGGGGATTGGGCCGCGCAAACTCCGCCCGATCCGGTTGAAGTACGCTAAATACTTCTCTGGTAAGTGCCTTGTCGCCGATCCGTTATGCTTAGCTGCGCTAAGTCGTCAATTGGTTTCATCGCGGTCAGTCTCCAAGATCGGAATGCTATTTAAACAACCATTTTGCATAGGCTTGAACGTCAATCATTGGGACGGTACCGCTGGACTGAAGTTGTGAAATTAGCGTAAATAAAAACGCTGTCGTAGGCTTTTCTTCATTGATTTCATATTTCTTCTTATAGCAATTCTATATCATTTAAGAGATATTGTATATTGTTTCAACTTGGGAAAACGGAAGTATTTCTTCTGTCGAATGCCCTTGACAAATAGGTCTTTGATCTGTTCAAAACAGGTGGTCCACAACGCATGAGTACGCACAAAGGTCTTGCCTTTTAACCAGATATCTTCGACCGGATTTTCTTGCGGTGTATACGGGGCTAATCGCGTACAGCATATCTTCTACTCATTGGGTGGCAGATTGGCTTGGATCGTTTTGAGAAAATCGCGCATGGCATGTTGATAATGATAAGAAACTCCATCCCAAAAGATCAATAATTTCTGATCGGGACGCCGCTGTTGTAGGTAGCGTATAAAGTCCACCGTATGCGATGCATTGGCTTTCGGGTAGGATTGCATAAGGAAGGTACCCTTCAAGGATATCTAAGGCTCCATAATAGGTGTGTCGTTCGAGTCCATTTTCTATGGCGACCTCCAGCCGCTGGTCGCGGCGTCCCCAGCCATAGCCACAGGCATCGTGCCAATGCAAATGCGACTCATCGATGAAAAAGGCACTCATACGACCCGATTGTAGGGCGTCCTTATGTTGGTCTAGTTTTTTTTATGTCTTCTCGCGTATCGAGGGCTTGTTGCCGGTTGGCTTTGGGCTGTTGGGGCTGCGTCTTTTTCCAGCTATAGTGCGCTTGCGAAAGCAGATCATAATACCTTTGGGACGAACGAAAGACCACGCCAAACCGCCTTCGAATATAGGCGGCTAAAGCCGCAACCGAAGGCGACGATTGCGTGGCTAACCACCCCTTGATTTGGGTGCGCTGATCGACCGATAAATACGGCTGCGAGCCTTTATAGCCTAAGCGAAAGCAGCAGACCCCTTCAGCTAAGTACCGCTTCTTCCACGTACGGATAAAGCTCGAGGTCACCCCAAGAACCGATTGAATAGCGCGTTGTTTGAACCCCAACAGCGTCATCTGAACCGCTAACGCCCGTTTCAGTTCGCGGGCGTCGGGATTGCTCGCAATAAACTCGGCTAACGACGAATCCGAAACCATCCGCAAAGGCTCCTAAAAAAGGGGAATAGGATTGAACTAATACCTAATATAAAGACTATCACTAAAGCTCTCAAGTCATTTCGGATTGCTATATAAGGAACTGGATTATTAAAATTATATATAGAATGCGCTTCAACAAGACCACTAAGGGCGACTACTGCCAAGCGTTCATTGTTGCTACTTTTATTGCTAAAAGAACGTTCAGCCGTGCTCGCAGTTGCTATCAGTGATAGGCTGACGAGGGTTAGCGAGAGAGTCGAGTACTTGATCTTATAGACGAAGCTGTTTCCGCTAGGCTCTTTCATAAATTCAACTACGTTGCCTACAACATTTATCCAGAAATGCGTTGCGATGGTGCAATAGAGCTCGCCCGCGAGTTCGGCGAAGTCCGCGCCGTTGCCATCGCGCCCTAAAACTCGGCCCCATCGCGCGTAAAGACCACGCGCCCTGCTAGCATGGTCAGATCGACTTGAATGGCGTGGATAAGATGCGGCGGCGTGCGGAACAGATCGCGTTCTAGCACGATTAGATCGGCCTGTTTGCCGGGCGCGATGACGCCAACTTCTTCCTCAAGGCGCAGTTGGCGGGCGCCATTGACCGTATAGCCCATCAGGAGATCGGCGAGAGCCATGCGTTGATCCGCAGGCGGCAAGGGCGTGCCTTCTTCTGCGCCCGGCGCAAGGCGCGTGTGCCCGATCTCAATGCCGTACAGCGGCGAGGTTTGTGGAAAAGGCAGGCCCGTGGCCGGATAATCGGCACCAAAGGTAACGAGCGGCACCGCATCCCATAAGTCTTGCAAAAGCATCACCTTGGCACCGCGCTTTGGGTCGAGCAGGCGCGAATAGAGGGCCAGCGTCCCGCTTAGATCGTGCGCCCAATGGGGCGTGGTTTGGATCATAATGTCCAACGATTTCATGCGGCGCAAATCTTCGGGCGCAGCGAGCATGGCGTGGGCAACGGTGACGCGGCTGTTTGAGGTGGATACGGCAGCGCGGGCCTCGGCAACCGCGTCCAAAGTCACGCGCAAGGTGCGGTCGCCAATGGCGTGAATATGCGCATCCAAATCGGCCTTTCGCAGCGCAGCGAGGAATTGGGCAAACGGTTTTCCCGACAGCAGAACCGCGCCGCTGCCTCCGCCAGCATAAGGTTTGAGAACCGCGGCGGTTTCGCCTTCTATCGTGCCGTCGTTGGGAATTTTTACTGTGTGGAGATCGATGAGGTCAGAGGCGAACTCCTGACGTATTTGGGCAACGCGCCGCGCCATGTCGTCGCCTTTCTCGTCTGGACTGTTGAGATACGAACTGGCGCGGAATCGCACGGGCAGTTGCCCATCGCGCTCCATAGACGTAAGGGCTTTAAGCGCGTTTCGCAGCAAGATGTCGCCGCCGGGAATGCCCGCGTCAAACACGGTGGTGATCCCCATGGCCGAATAATCCGGCAATATGTCGGAAAAAGCAGCGCGGAAGTCCGCTTCCGATCCGATGCCAAAAAGTGGCACCAAGGGCCAAAAAGCATTGCCTTCTACCATCCAGCCCGTGGGGTCGCCATTCTTGTCGCGCTGGTAATAATGGACGCCGGGCAGCGGGTCGGGCGTGTGCATGGTGATGCCGGCCACTTCCAATGCCTTGCTGTTCACCCAAGCACTGTGCGCGTCAAGGGCGATGAGCATGACCGGTCGGTCAGAGACGACCGCGTCCAAGTCCTCGCGGTAGGGGCCTTTCACGCCCGCGGCGTTGAGGGCGGTGTTGAGCGCACTCGGAAAGCCAAAGCCGAACACAACCTTCTCGTCGGGATGGGCGTCGGCATACGCTTTCAGCGCGGCCTGCACATCGGCGACGGTCTGCGTGCCGATGACCTGCAATTTGGCGTTGAGCAGACCGGCCACGGCGGGATGAGAGTGGGTCTCCACAAAGCCGGGGAGGAGCATTCTGCCCTCGAGGTCAATGATGCGAGCACTGTTGCCGGCGCGCCTTGACGCCTCCTCGCGCGTACCGACATAGTGAATCCTCCCGTCGCGCACGAGCACCGATTCGGCACGGGGTTGCGTCTGATCTCCCGTCCAGACAATACCATTGACGAAGAGCGACTCTTCGGCCATCAAGATGGCCGAAGCATCCCAAACGAACAGCGCGCACAAGAGCGCGACGACACCTTTTTTCTTTTGAATGCTCATGGTCTTTCCTCCTTGTGGCTTGCGTATAGGTGACCCAAATTGTGAAGATAAGATACCGTGCCACTCGATAGGTTTTACTTAACTTGCGATTGACAGATCATAGCGTGTAATCGGCTCTTTATCAAAGCCAACAGGCCAACAATTCCAATAATAATAGAATGACAAGTAGAATGACAAGCCAACTCCAAGGAAGGCAGAGGTCAATCCCGCATATAGCAGTCCTACTGACTACAGACTTAGCTAGTTCCCACCGGACAATCCGCACACCGCTCCCCCGTCCCGCAACATTCCAATTCACACGTCAGCAGTGCTTCTACCCGCCGCTTCCAGTCGGCTGGATAGCGCAGCGTTCCTTTCAAGCGGAAGCCGCTGACCAAAGAGCGCAGCAGAGCAAAGCGCGTCTCGCGGTCGGCGACCCGTTCGCGCACCCGCTGGCGAGCCTCGGCCAAGCAGTTGAGGTACGCAGAAAATTCCCCGTCGAAAATTTCTTCGAGGTCTTGCCGCAAGCGGCGGGATAGTGCCGGGCTGGCGTTGGAGGTAGAGATGCTCAGCCGCAAGTGGCCCGGATGCACCAAGGCCACCATGCCAAAGTTGGAATAGGCCGGATTGTCGTAGGAGTTGATCAGGATCTTGTGCGCCAAGGCGAGTTCATGCACCCGCGCCGTTAGCGCGCTGTCGCGCACGGTGTTCAGCACCAAGAAGACGCCGTCGAGGTCGCGCTCGGCAAAGCGGCGCGGGTGGTGGGTGAGGCGACCGGCCCCAGCCCATTCGACGAGCGCGGGCGTCGCACTGGGGCTAACCACTGTCAACCGCGCACCGGCGGTTAGCAAGCGACCGGCCTTGTCTTCGGCCTCGCGCCCTCCGCCGATGACCAAGCAGGGCTGCTCCATCACGTCGAGCCCCACTTGGAAATAGGGATTGAGCGGCTTGCTCACGCGCCCGAATCGCCGGTTAGGGCCGCGTAGCCTTTGTCGTCGCTGGCACCGAATTCGACCGGAAAGCCGAGGTCCAGCCAGCCGCGCTCGGTGCGCGACCCACCAAAGCCGGCCGTGACGTTGGCCACATCGGTGAAGCCAGCGGCGACGAGAGCTTCACAAGCGCGCATGGAGCGCGCGCCCGACTGACAGCCGACGAGCAGCTTGGCATCCGCGGCAAAATGGCCTTGGACGACCCGGACGAAATCGAGGTTGGGAACCATGTCCATGGCGTGGCGTTGCATGATGGGAATGTTGAATGCGCCGGCCGGATGGCCGCTCTCGTATTCGGGGATGGAGCGGACGTCGATATAGACCGCGCCCGCGTCGCCTTCGAGCAGTTCCTTTGCCTCAGTGGGACTGACGTTTTGATAGCTCACGATATCTCATCTCCATTTGACACTGTCCGCTTTGCAGGGTTGAATAACTGTTAAGGTAATGCACTACTTTCGTCCCCTACAAGCCCACAGACCCCGAAGGGAGACAATTTTGAACGCATGGCACAAGGCAGGCGTACTGTTGTTGGCAGCAACTTTGGGGGCTTGCGGCGCGCAAGCAGGCCGGCAAGGCGAGGGCGACGGCTCAGACCCAACGGCCCGAGCCGACAGCACGGCCGCCGATAGCCTATCCAAGCCCATAGAAGCAGTGCCCGTCGAAGTCGCCCTCGCACACACGGGCGAGATTTCCGCGCATCTGCTCTTCAACTCGACAATCGAAACCGAGGCGGCCGTCGAGATTTATCCCCAAATCAGCGGCCTCGTCAAGCAGCTTAGAGTCGAGGCGGGCGACCGCGTCGAGGCGGGCGACACCCTCCTCCGCATCGAGGACAAGCAGTTGCGCATCGCCACGGCGGAGGCCCAAGCCAACTACGACTATCAGCAGACCGGCTTCAAGCGCACCGAGGCCATGTTTGAGCGCAACCTCATCAGCGTCCAAGAGTTCGAGACCAACAAATACAACTTTGAACAATCCCGCCTTCGGCTAGCACGCGCTCGCCTAGAGCTGGAATACGCAGAAATCATCGCGCCGTTTTCCGGCGTGATTACCGAGCGCTACGTGCAAGTCGGCGCGCGGGTGGGGCCGAGTAGCAAGCTCTACGACCTCATCAAGCTCGACGACCTCATCGCCCGCGTCTTCGCACCCGGCCAGTACCTCACCACCATCGGCAGCGGCCAGCAGGCACTTATCACCTCGGAGTTTTTGCCCGACAAGCAGTTTCACGGCTGGGTCAAGCGCATCAGCCCCGTAGTCGATCCGAGGAGCGGAACCTTCAAGGTCACGGTGGGCTTGCGCGACCGCTGGGAGTACTTGCGGCCCGGCCTCTTCGTCAACGTGCGCATCGTCACCGCCACGCACGCAGAGGCCGTGTTGATACCCAAGCAGGCAATCGTGTACGATGGCGGCGACCGGTTCGTGTTCGCGGTCGAGGACACCACGGCCGCCCGGATCAAGCTACAGCCCGGGTTCGAGGACGCCGACTTTATCGAGGCACTCGCCGGCATCGACTCGGGCACCCCGATCATCGTCGTCGGGCAAAACGGCCTCAAGGATAGCACGCGAGTGCGCGTGGTCAACTCAGCCGACGACGCGGGCCAAGGCTAGGCCCGTGCAGCAGCCTATTAGCCCATCTCGCTTCGCTATTGCAACCCGGCGGCCAGTCGCCATTCTCATGGTGGTGCTGGCCGTTTGCGTTTTCGGCTGGGTCTCCTATCAGCGGCTCTCGCTGAACCTAATGCCCGACATTTCCTATCCGACCCTGACGGTGCGCACCGAATATCCGGGCACGGCGCCGGAGGAAGTCGAAACCCTGCTCTCCCGCCCTTTGGAGCAGGAATTGGGCATTGTGCCTCACCTCGTCAACATCAGCTCCATCTCCAAGGCCGGGCAGTCGGACATCATCCTCGAATTTGAATGGGACACCGACATGAACGCGATGTCCCAAGAAATCCGCGAGAAGGCCGACCGCGTCTGGTTGCCCCAAGACGCCGAGAAACCCCTCCTGCTGCGCTACGACCCTTCCCTAGACCCGATCATGCGCATCGGCCTGCACGGGCCGCAAGATCTCTACGCGCTACGCTACCTCGCCGAGCGCGAAATCAAGCGCGAGTTGGAGGCGCTGGCCGGGGTGGCCGCGGTCAAAATCAAGGGCGGCTTGGAGGAGGAGATCCACGTCGCGCTCAACGAGCGTCAGATCTCGGTGATGGGCCTAGACATCAATCAGATAAACAACCGCCTAGCCCAGAACAACGTCAATTTGCCCGGCGGCAACTTGCGCGAGGGCCAAGTCGAATACCTGATCCGCACGCTCAACGAGTTCGCCACAGTCGATGAGATCGCCGAGTTGATCGTGGTGCGACAGGGCGACGCCGATGTGTACCTACGCGACATCGCCGAGGTAAGCCGCTCGCACAAGGACCGCGAGATCATCACCCGGGTCAACGGCCGAGAGAGCGTCGAGATCGAGATCTACAAGGAAGGGGACGCCAATATCGTCGCCGTCGCCGAAAGGGTTCGCAACACGCTTTTCGGCTTGCCAGAGCAGCGCGAGTACGTGGAACAGAAGACCCGAGAAGCCCAGGAAATGGCGCAGCGCAGCGAGGAGCAAGAAGAGGCGCAAAAAAAGCGAGAGGCTGAAAAAGCTGCGGCAAAAAAGAACAAGGAGGAGCAACAAGAGGAACTAGAGGCGAAGAAGCAGGCGGCGGCCCGCAAGGCGATGGAGCATTTGCGGATGACCGACTTCATCGGCCATCGCCTGCCCCGAGGCGCCAAGCTGGAGTTGTTGTCCGATCAGTCGGGTTTTATCAAGAATTCGATCACTGAAGTCCAACTCAATGCGCTCATCGGCGGGACCATGGCCGTGATAGTGCTCTTCGTGTTTTTGCGCAACGTGGTCCACACCCTGATCGTCGGCCTGACGATCCCGGTGTCGATCATGGCGACCTTCGCGCCGATGTACATGTTCGACGTGTCGCTCAATATCATGTCGCTCGGCGGGTTGGCCCTCGGAATCGGGATGCTGGTCGATAACTCGATCGTGGTGCTGGAGAGCATCTTCCGCTGTCGGGAAGAAGGGGACGATCTGGTCCAAGCCACCGTCCGCGGCACCGGCGAGGTCGGCACCGCAGTGTTCGCCTCAACCCTTACTACAATCACGGTGTTTTTCCCCATCGTCTTCGTCGAGGGCGTAGCCGGGCAAATTTTCGGCGATATGGCGCTGACGGTGGTATTCTCGCTGTTGGCCTCGTTGGGGGTGGCGCTGTTTTTCATTCCCATGCTGGCCTCGCGCCAAATCGACCGCCAAGGCGGGTTGGCCGAGCAGATTGGTCGCAGCGACTTTCTGCGCTTACAGGCGCTGAGCCGGGCCCGCGCGATATTCAGCGAGCCGGGGAGCCGGTGGCGCAAGGCGGCGCAGGGGGCCCTTTCGCTGCCCTACTTAATCGGCGAGGTGCTGTTGCGGATCGGGCTGGCCGCAGCAACCCTCGTCGCGGCGGTACTCAAAGGAGCCTTTCTCCTCGTCTGCGAGCTGTTGTGGTGGCTGATCAAACCCATCGAGTACTTCTGGCTCAAGCGCGAGCGGACCTTTCAGAGTTGGGTCGGTGCTTGGGCCGCCGAAAGTCGCATTGGCAAGTGGACCTTCTTCGAGCGCGTCTGGCCGGGCATCTTGGGCTTTGAGTCGCCGCGCACCCTCGGCGAGACTGGGCAGCGCTACTGGCGCTGGGTGAACAGGTCCGAGCACCTAGTGTGGAAGGTGCTCAAAGTATTGTTACTACCGCTGGCGATGGTCTATCTGGTGGCCGTGCGCTTCGTCTTTGGCATGGTGCTCAGGCTGGTGGGCATCGTCCTACAGGTGGTGCTGATGCTCTTCGGGCTGATGCTGGTGCTGGTGTTGTTTCTGCTAGGCATCCTGCTGCTGCCGGTCTTTTTGCCGCTGCTCTTTGTGTTTGAACGCGGCTTCGGCCTGGTGCAGCAGACCTATCCGGCCCTGTTGGGCTGGGCGCTCAGGCGGCGCTTGCTGATTATCGGCGGTGCCCTAGCCGCCCTGCTGGTCTGCTGGTACAAGCTCGTACCCGAGCTGGGCACCGAGCTGATTCCCCAAGTTTACCAAGCTGAATTCAATCTCGACCTCCGGCTGCCGGTGGGTACGCCGTTGGAAGAGACCGCCGAGATCGTGCGCCAGATTGAAGGGATCGCCGACGAGCAGCCCCAAGTCGCGCGCGTGGCGACGACGGTGGGCACTGATCGGTCGGCGAGTTCCTCGGCGGAAGAAGGCGAGCACACCGCCCAAGTAACAATCCGCCTGCAGGAAGGGTCCAGCGCCGCGCAAGAGACCGCGTTGATCCGGCGTCTGCGAGACGCGGTTGACGATATACCCGAAATCGAGGTCGAAGTCTCGCATCCGGCGCTGTTCAGCTTCAAGACGCCCATCGAGGTCGAGGTCCGCGGCTACAATCTGCGCCAATTGCGTCAGTTGAGCTTGGAGGCCGAGTCGCGGATGGCCGGCTTGCCCGGGCTAGTCGACGTCAAATCGTCGCTGCAGGCGGGCAACCCCGAGCTCCAGATCAGCTACAAGCGCGACCAACTTGCGGCCTACGGCCTATCGCTGCGCAATGTCGCCGAGTTGGTGCGCCACAAGGTACAGGGCAAGGTTGCCACCGACTTCCGCCAAGACGAGCACCAGATTGACGTGCTGGTGCGGCTGCGCGAGGAGGATCGCCTCGGTCTCGACGAGCTGCGGCGACTGGTGATCAATCCCAATGCTCCTATTCCCATTCCGCTTTCTGCGGTGGCCGATATCCGGGTCAACGAGGGGCCGAGCGAGATCCGCCGCATTGACCAGCAGCGCGCCGCAGTGGTCACGGCCAACATCCAAGGCATCGATTTGGGCACGGCCTCGGGCCTGATCCACGACGAACTGGGGAAGATGGACTTCCCGCTAGGTTTCGACTTTGTGATCAGCGGCCAGAACGAGGAGATGGAGACCTCGCTGCAGAGCCTCTACTTCGCCTTGGTGCTGGCGATCTTCCTAGTCTATGTGGTGATGGCCAGCCAGTTCGAGTCGCTGGTGCATCCCTTCGTCATCATGTTCACAGTGCCCTTGGCACTGATCGGCGTGGTGGTAGCACTCTATCTGGCGCAGGTGTCTCTGAGTGTGGTGGTCTTTATCGGCCTGATTATGCTGGCCGGCATCGTCGTCAACAACGCCATCGTGCTCATTGACTATATCAACACCTTGCGCCGCACCGGCATGGAGAAGACCGCGGCCATCATCGAGGCCGGTGCCGTGCGGCTGCGCCCGATCGCCATGACCACTGCTACGACGGTCTTGGGGCTGTTGCCGATGGCCTTGGGGCTGGGCGAGGGGGCCGAGATCCGCACGCCGATGGCCCTGACCGTAATCGCTGGCCTCGTCTCTTCCACCTTCCTCACCCTCGTGGTGATCCCGACGGTGTATTCGCTGGTCGATCGCCGGGCCTAGGAGGAATCCATGGAAAAGTCAACCCACTATCCCCTGCCGCGCTTTTCGGTCAATCGGCCGGTGACCGTGGTGATGTCGCTGGTCGCGCTGCTGGTGGTGGGCTACATCGCCTACACGCGGATCCCGCTGACGCTTTTCCCCGAAGGCTTCGACTATCCCCGGCTGTTCGCTTGGGCCAACTATCCCAACGCCGGAGCGGTCGAAGTTGAGCAGAAAGTGGTGCATCACCTCGAAGAGGCCGTCGCCCAAGTCAGCCGGGTCAAGCGGATCCGCTCCAACGCCTATAGTGGCGGCGGCAGTGTCCAAGTCGAGTTCCAGAAGGGCACGGACCTGCAATTGGCTTTTGCCGAGATGAAGGACCGGCTCGACCGGATAATGCCCGAGCTGCCCGACGAGATTGAGCAACTGTGGGTCCGGCGCTGGGACCAAAACGACATCCCGATCATGGAGGGAGTCATCACCTTCAAGGGCCAACACGCCGACCCGCGCCAGCTCATCGACACCTATATGGAGCCGGCCTTGCGCCGCGTCGATGGAGTCGGCAACATCGAGCTTTGGGGCTCGCCCAGCAGACAGGTGATCGTCGAGCTGGACCAAGGCAAGGTGCGCAGCCACCGGGTCAATGTCTTTGAGGCACTCAACAGCCTGCGCGCCCAAAACCTCACCGTACCCGGGGGCTGGGTGATTGAGGGCGGTAAGAAGATCTATGTGCGTTCGGTGGGCCGTTTCGAGGACATCGAAGAGATCGCCAACACCGTGATCGATCCCGAGCACCAGCTACGGCTGTCCGACCTCGCCGAGGTTTCCTACAAGCAGCCGCAGCAAGACTGGGTCAACCGCATTGACCGCAAGGAGGCGATGGCCTTCGGCGTCACTAAGGCATCGGGGGCCAATGTAGTTGAGGTCGCCGACGGCGTGAAGGAGGCGATGGAGAAGCTGCAGGATCACCCCCAGCTCGAAGGTTTGGATTTCAAGCTGGTCTGGAACCAAGGCGACCAAGTGACCAACTCGGTTGACAATCTCAAAAACTCCGGCCTGTGGGGTGGGCTGTTTGCGGCCATAGTGCTCTTCTTCTTCTTACGCGCGGTGCGCATCACGATGATTATCACCTTGGCGATTCCTCTGTCGATTCTGGCGACGATTACTGTCCTGTACTTCATAGGCTGGTCGTTGAATATGGCGACGATGATGGGCCTGATGTTGAGCCTAGGCTTGGTGGTTGACAACGCCATCGTCATCGTCGAAAACATCTACCGCAAGCGCCAAGAAGGTATCGCTCCGCGCACGGCTTCGGTTGAAGGGGCTGGCGAGGTGGGGCTAGCAGTGACCATGGCAACTCTGACGACGGTAGTGGTCTTCCTGCCCCTAATCCTGATGAGCGACGAGCAGATGTTTTCGTTCTGGATGCTCAGAATCGGCCTGCCGGTCATCGTGGGGCTAGTGGCCTCGCTGCTCATCGCCCTGATCTTCATCCCCCTCGCCGCGCTCAAGCTGGCGACGAGCAGGGAAAAAAGCGAGCCACGGGTGATCGTCTGGTGCCGCAAACACTACGTGCGCTCGCTGGGTTGGGTGCTAAACAACCGCCTCGACGCCTTCGTGATTGCCTTGGTCCTTTTCGCCAGCATCCAGATCCCGATGAATGGCATGGAGCGCACCGACAATCAGGAGCGCAACGAGGTGCGGATGGACTTGGCCTTTGAGATGCCTTCGGGCCAGTCGCTGGACCAGGCCGAGAAGTTCATGACCGCTATTGAAGACACGGTGATGGCCCGCAAGACAGAGTACAACGTCGAGATGCTACGCACCTACTTCCGCCGCGGCTGGGGCCGGGTGACGCTGTTTTTTGCCGAAGAGGATAACGTGGAGTGGTATGAGGTGGCGTGGAACAATTTGAGCGTCGCGCTGGGCCTGAAGGAACGGGAATACCTCTCCTACAAGGAGGTCGAGAAGGATCTCCGCGAGCGGCTCTACCTGCCACCGGGCATCGACTTGCGGGTCAACTGGGAAGACTCCGAGCAAGATCCCCGAGTCAATGTCAGCCTATATGGCGAGGACACCGAGGTGCTGATCGAGCTGGCCGCCGAGGTCGAACGGCGAATGGAGAGCATCCCCGGCTTGCTGTCGGTCAACACCGACATGGACCGCGGCGGCACCGAGCTACAGGTGCGCCTCGACCGCGACCAAGTGCAGCGCTTAGGCGTGGACCCCCAACAGATTTCGGGAGGCATTGCCTACGCACTGCGCGGCACGGATATCAACAAGTTCCACACCGACGACGGCCGCGAAGTCAATATCCGCGTGCAGCTAGCCAGCTACGACACTCAGAGCCTAGACGATCTGCGCAACCAGAGCTTCCCCACCGTCGATGACCGCGAAGTATCCCTCGAAGCGCTGGCGGACATCTACGTCGAGCGCACCTTGGGCAATATCCGGCGCGAGAACCGGCAGACCATGCTCAATGTCAGCGCCCGCGCCTCCAAGGACCGGGCTCAACATCTTTTCGCCCAAGTTGATCAGGTGATGCAGGGCTTCGAGATGCCGCGCGGCTATCGCTGGGACAAGGGTGCCCGCTTTGTGGAACTAGAGGAGCAGGACCAGTCGCAGAAGTTCGCCCTTATCATGTCCGTGACCTTTGTCTTTTTGCTGATGGGGGTGCTCTTCGAGTCCTTCGTGCTGCCGCTGTCGGTGATCGTGTCGATCCCATTTTCCTTTCTCGGGGTTTATTGGGTTCTATATCTGACCGACACGCCCTTTGAAATCATGTCGATGATCGGCTCGGTGATCCTGATAGGCGTGGTGGTCAACAACGCCATCGTGCTGATCGATTTGGCCAACCGGCTGCGGGCCGAGGGCAAGTCGCGCTACGACGCGCTGCTGGAGGCCGGCCGCCACCGCTTCCGGCCGATCCTGATGACGACCTTCACCACCGCTTTCGGGCTGATCCCGATGGCTGCGGGCAATTCCAAGATGGTGGGCTTGGCCTACGCGCCGCTGGGCCGGACGATGATCGGGGGCCTGCTAGCTTCTATGGTGCTGACGCTGCTGTTGGTGCCGCTGTTTTACACCTTTTTCGATGATTTCCGCACGACCATGCAGCGGATTATGGCGTCGGCGTTTGGGCGCGAGGAGAAGGCGACCTAAAAAGCGGCAGATTCGATATCATTGGCCTCTCCTAGACGAAGATATTTTTATTGACGGTTTGCTGGGTATCGTCCATGCGCCTAAGAAACGAATGCAGATTGTCTGAGTAGAGCGAGCGGATCATCGTCCCAAGCGGAAGACCTGATAGGACACTGAGGGACAGCCAGCACGGCCGCGATCAATTTCCGCGATCAATTCCCGCTGAGGATACGTAGCTCGCAGCGATTCCGGGACCGGGCCGCCCGTTCGCACGGCGAAGAGCACTTCTTCTGGATAGGGTGCCTTGCGCTGCCCGTAAAAATCCGTCAAATCCCGGAATCTCGGATCATCGACCGTGTAGTACTCTTGCTCGGCCCGCCCGTAATACGCCAATGCAAACGGGATGCTGTACTGCGTACTCAGCAGCGGCAGCGGCGGAATAACCTCCTCCACGTCGGCCGCGAAGCGGTGCCAGCCGCTGTACTCGCAGAGTCGTTCGCTCCACGAGTGCGAAGGCTCGCGGCCCCGGTCTTCCTGCGACACCAAACCAACATAGCTTTTGTCCAGCCCGCTGCGTGCGGTGAGGTCCCTGTAGAGACCGGGATATTTCAGTCCTAGGCCGATGGCGAGTGCTTGCAGCAACCCGGTGGCGACGACAGCGACGAGCAGCCAGCGTCTAGGCCGTGCAGCGAATGCCACAGGCCACAGGCTCAGCAAGCCCGGCAGGAGCCAGTTGCCTTTGATCTGACCGCGACCGAGCGCGAACAACAAAAAGACGCCGATGGTGCAGAGTGCCGGGAGCAGGGCGAGGAGGTCGCACCGTTTGGCTGCCCGCACCAAGCCGGCATAGAGCAGGAACAGCAAAAACGGCGATATAAAAAAGAGCGGACCGACGGCAAAAAAAAGCAGGCGAGAGAGGGGATGCCCCAGTTCGTCAATGCGCGAAAGAGTACTCAGCGTCTGCGGCAGGTAAAAGCTGGTGCTAAACTGGGCGTAGATGAGCGGGGCGGCGACTGAGAAGGCGGGCACGAGGAACGCGGCCAGCAGGTGCCAACGCTCTTTCCCTTGGTGGCCGAGCGCGATCCACAGGGCAAGCCCGCCGACGAGAAAGGCCCCTGAGTACTTGCAGAGGATGGCCAAACCCGCCGCTAGGCCCGTACATATATAGGGCCGCAGCGCGTTGGTTGCTGCGGCCTGCCGCGCCATGCACAGGGCCAGCAGCCAACAGGGGACGAGGAAGCCATCGGGATGCAGGTAAGAACTAGTGTGCCAAGTCCAGTGGCTGAGCGCGAAGGCCGCAGCGGCCCACAGCGCCAATCGTCCGGCGAGGCCCTGCATTCTGCAAAGCCGATAGACGAGCGCGGTAGAAAACGCGCCCAACAAAGCGGAAGGCAGCCGCAGGAACCACTCTTGGTGCGGGTAGAGCGCGTGGGTCAGCTTGAAGACGGCCAAGGGCAAGAGCGCGTACAAGGCGTCGAGGTGCTGGCCCCAATACCAGTAAACGACCTCGTCCTTGCCCAGCTCCACATCGGCGATCAGCCAGAGCTTGAGCAAGGTATATGCGCCCAGCAGGACGAGGCCCAGCAGATTGACGCTGTTGGGGCCGCCTCGTATATTGTGAAACCTGAACACAGTATGACAATTTAAGAATTATGGAGATGGTTCAATGGCCGAAAAAGGCGAAGATTTGCTCAAAGTCCTCCAGGAAAAAGACCTAGAGCAGAGCCTATACAAAGCACGCAAGATATTTCTTTGGTCCGACATCAATGACGAGTCGGCCAAGGCCGTAGTTACCCGCTTGCTCTCGCTGGACGCCGAGGATCCAACCGGGGAAATCGTCCTCTACATCAACAGTCCCGGCGGCTCGGTTCACGACGGCATGGCTATCTACGACGCCATGCTGGCGATTCAGGCCCCTGTTTCCACGGTGTGCATGGGCATGGCCATGAGCATGGGCTCGTTCCTGCTCGCAGCCGGCGAGCCGGGGCGTCGCTTCGCTTGGCCGCACGCCCGGATTATGATTCACCAGCCGCTCCTTATGCACACCGTCACCGGCACCGCTACCGATCTCGACATCCGCGCCAAGGAGACCATTCGCCTGCGCGAAGAATTAAACGCGCTCTACGCCAAGCACACCGGCCAAGACGTCGAGAAAATCGCCAAGGACACGGACCGCGACTTTTTCATGTCGGCCGAGGAAGCCAAGGCTTATGGCCTGCTCGACGACGTAATCACCACCACGGCCCCGTCGCCCAACGGGTACGCCAAAAAGTAGCACCATCCCTGCGTCTTTTGCTCATCGCGCCGGTCCCAAACGGGGCTGGCGTTTTTATTGGCAACTCGGGCAATAGAAGGTGTTGCGGCCACCCAAGTAGAGGCTTTCGATGGGCGCGTCGCAGACGCGGCAGCCCTCGCCTTGGCGGCCGTACACGTGGAGCCGCTGCTGAAAGCGCCCGCCCGCACCCGACCCCTGATAGTCGCTGATGGTGGTGCCTCCCTGATCAATGGCGACGCGCAGCACCTTTTTGATTTCCTTGGCGAGTAGGGCCAAGTGCGGCGGATCAAGGGCCGCAGCCGGGGTCGCCGGATGAATGCGCGCCCGGAAAAGGGCCTCGCTGGCGTAAACATTGCCCACGCCGACGACCGTGCGGCTGTCCATAATGAGGCTCTTGATCGGGCTTTTGCGCCGCTGACATTGGGCTTGGAGATAGCGGGCGTTGAAGGCGCGAGACAGGGGTTCGGGGCCGAGGTCTTGCAAGTAGCGACATGTGCGCTCCTCGCCCTCGTCGAGCACCAGCACCAAGCCAAAGCGCCTCGGATCGTTGAACGCCACAGCACCCCCGTCGGCCAACTCAAATCCCACGTGGTCGTGCTTGGTGCCCCAAGGCCGCAGGAGCAGGTTGCCGCTCATGCCGAGATGGACCAGGAGCGTCCGGCCCGATTGCAGGTCGAGGAGGAGGAATTTGGCGCGGCGGCGAGCGGCCGCAAAGCAGTCCCCCACCAAGGAGCGCAGCGCGGCCCTCGGCAAAGGCTCGCGCAGGCGTTTTGGACTGACGCGGACGCGGGTGATCGGCCGGCCTAGCAGGTGGCACTCCATCGCGCTGCGGACGGTTTCGACCTCGGGCAGTTCGGGCATGGGCAGAGTATAGAAGCCGCCTGTAGAAGCGTCAAACATTGCCGACCCGTCTGCGGTTGGTATATTGAAATATTGAAAACCTTTTCCCTCCCCAAAACTTAGGAGCTATACTCATGGATCTAACGAGACAACCGCCTCGCCGACCCTCCAACGACCGCGTCGCCGGCATCATCGGGCTGGCGCGCATGATCGACAAAGCGCGCGGCCACAACGCGGAGACCATCGGCGAGTTCAAGTATGGAGACGACTCCGGCCTCGACGTCGAAGTGCTCGAATTTATCAATATGAACGCCGCTGAGTTTGCCGAGGTCGTCGGCGAGCTAGACGACGAGGCACTGGGCGAATTGGCTCTAAAAAAAGCGCAGAAGGGCCAAGCGGAGATCGCTGCCTTCAACGAGGAACACCTCACCCGCGAGCCGCAAGACGAGCTACACGAGCGGCTGCTCGTCGAGCGAATCGCCAAGTACGCCCCGGAGCGCACGGACATCAAAACGGTCTTCGCCTCCATTGAATTGGACGACTGGGGAGCCTTTCGGGACTTAGACCTAACCTCCCAACCGCCGCGCAGCCCGTACCTTCGCAGCGTCTTCGGCGTGGCGGGCGCGGCGCGCATGGCCGACAAGGCGCGGGCGGCTACCGGCGGCAAGTTAGGCGAGTATCGCTTTGGGGCCGACTCCAGCCAAGACGCCGCCATCTTGGATTTCTTGGGCCTTGAGGAGGACGCCTTTCGCCAAGCCGCTTATGAAAATCCCAACGACGACGAGCTGAGCGAGTGGATCGCCGACCGCTGCCAGAAGTCGGCTGCGGACAAAAGCGCCTTCAGCGTCTGCCGCGCTAATGTTGGCCGCCACCCGGCCCACCCGCTCCATTATTCACATCACCCGGATATATTCGACGCCTCGTGCGCCAGTACCGGTGCCTACGACCAGATGCGCGAACGGCTCGCCACGCGCCGCGCCGAAATCGCGCCCGAACGCGGAGATGTTCAGAGCTTCTTCGACCTGCAAGACCTCGACGACGAGTTGAGCTTTGGGCTGACGGACTTGCGCCGACGTCCGCCGCGCAGCCCGTTTGATCTGAGCGTCGGCGGCCTTGCCTGCCTCGCGCGGATGATCGACAAATTCCGTGCGGCGCACTGCAATTGTCTGGGCGAGTACTGGTGCGGCGAGGATTCGGGTTTCGACCGCGCAGTGCTGGACTTTCTCGGCCTTGACGAAGAGGCCTTCGCCGAAGCGATTGTGGCCAACAAGACCGACGCGGCACTAGTGGCGTGGCTGGGCGAGCGGCTCTCTAGCAAGAGCGCGGAAGACAAGGCGCAGTTTAACCAACGGCTCCTGACCGCCAGCCCGCGCAACGACCGGCAGCAGCGCTTTTTGCGCGCAGCCATCGCCCGGCTCGACGCCTCGCGCACCGACCTCGAGAGCTTTGCAGCCCTGACCCTCCTCGACGACAAGGTCTCCTTCGCCCGGCTCAAGGCCGGCGTCTGATGCCCCGCCCGCTCATCGGCATCACCAGCAGCCTAAACGCCGACGGCCAGCAAACCCTCGATCACCACTATGTAGAAGCGGTCGCGCAGGCGGGCGGAGCACCGCTCGTGCTGCCGATGACTACAGAACGCGCTGCGCTGCAAGCCGTACTCGAGCGCATTGACGGTCTGTTGATCACGGGCGGCCCGGGCATTGAGCGCGGCCTGATCGGCGCCCTGCCCAGCGACCTTTCGCCGGTAGCGGCCAAGCGCGACCAAGCCGATCGCTGGAGCTTTGCGGCCGCGCAAGAACGCCAGTTGCCGGTTTTGGGCATCTGCTACGGAATGCAGTTTATCAGCGCCGATTTGGGCGGCACGATTTGGGCGGACGTGGAAGCTCAACTCGGCGTTGAGCCGCATGCGCGACAGCGGACTACGGGCGAGCGCATTGAGCACGATCTCCAGATAGAGCCGGGCACGGTGCTGGCCGCGCTGAGCCATGCTGGCCCTCCGCGGGTCAATTCCAATCACCTACAGGCCATTGACCGGCCCGGAGCGGGCTTGGATATCAGCGGACGCAGTGGTGATGGCGTCGTGGAGGCGGTTGAGAGCGCGGATGGGCGCTTGATCGGCGTGCAGTTTCACCCGGAGCTCATGCTTGGGACGATCTGGTCTAAGCTATTCGATCACTTAGTGAGCCGAGCGGTGGGCTAGGGCGTCCCGACGAGGCGACGCGCCGTTCTTCTCCCCGATCTGCTTCGGCCAACACCAAGGCTGGTCTCAATTTTGTCTGTGACAGATCGGAAAATGGAAACGGCACTAAGACAATTGATCTTGCTGTAGGTGTGCCCATGCGGCATCCTCCTCTGGGCGACTCCAATTTTCAGCTAATGCGGCTTCACTAAGCACCGACTCAGCGGAGAGGATCGTCACAAATGCACGTTGAGGTTTGGGCAACTGGACCGGCTCCAGCAAGCTCACATTGCCTTGCTCATAGATTACCGCTTGTTCTATCTCCTTTGGCCATCCTGCAGCTGGGTGTTGAGCTTTGGAGCGGCGGCTGAGGTGCTGGAGCCGGAGGAGATGCGGGCGGTGCTGGGGTTGAGTAGCCCTTGGTCGAAAACTCGGTCAGCCGGGCGATCTTGGAAAAATTGATCCTCTCGTAAAAAAAATTTCTGCCTGCGACGCGATCTGTCGCACCTTCTAGGTAAGTTCTTTCTACCTCAACGAGAAGGAGGTGTCCAATGCGTAATTCCCCAACCTCGGACCCGACGTAGTAGCATACATGCCGCTTGACTATCTCATAGTGTCTGCGGTATCGCTCGTACCCTAAGAGGACGAGTCGCAAGCGGCGTTTGGCACCTATTTCGCGCTCGACGCTCCACCCTAAGTCGGCGACCTCACCACCCTGACCCCCGGCGATTTTGCCGTAGTCCGCCGAAAAGCCGAAATCCTCGGCCACCTGCAAGACCCGCAGGCTCTCGCCGAGTTGCCGAGTGCCGAGTGCGAAGCCAAGCCGGACCACGCGCACAAGATGGGCTTTCTGGGTATAAATGGACAATCGAACTGAACGAAATACGGAGGAGTGATTAACTGACGTTACGCACCTATCCCTCATCACGCCCGCTAAGGCGGGAATCCAAGGAGTGATTAATATGCAGCAAGACCGAACCATCGCCCGCGCTCAAGGTTGCTTGTTGGGCCAGCTTGCCGGAGATTCGCTGGGCAGCCTAGTGGAATTCGACAGCCCCGAGGAGATTCAGCGCGAGTATCCCGCTGGAGTCCGGGATCTCGAGGACGGCGGGACCTACAACACGACTGCCGGGCAGCCGACGGACGATTCCGAAATGGCCCTAGCCCTAGCCCGGATGCTGGTGCAGCACGGTAGATACGATCCAACGCTTGCCTTGGATGCCTATATTCGCTGGTTGAACTCTGACCCGTTCGACTACGGCACCGCCGTCAGACGCGGTCTCCGGGGGGAACCCGACGAGGACAGCCAAGCGAACGGAGCCATGATGCGGATCAGCCCGCTCGGCATCTTCGGCGCAAACTACGAATTAGAGCAGGTGGCAGAATGGGCGCACGAGGACGCAGCACTTACGCATCCCCATCCGGTCTGCCAGCAAGCCAACTCGCTCTACGCCTCGGCCATCGCCTACGCGGTCCGCACCGGATGCGAACCGCAGGATCTATACGAGCAGATCCAGACGTGGGCTAGGGGGATCCCAGCGGAATCGACGCTCATGTCGGCCATCGACGGCGCGGCCACGGCACCGCCCGCGGATTTTATGCACTTGCAGGGCTGGGTTCTGACGGCGTTCCGCAACGCGCTATGGCAACTGCTCCACGCCGAGAATCTCGAGGAAGCTGTCGTAGATACCGTCCAGAGGGGCGGAGACACCGACACCAACGCTGCCATTTGCGGAGCACTTCTGGGCGCAGTGCATGGACGAGAAGCCGTCCCCAAACGGTGGGTGGACCGGCTCTTGAGCTGCCGGCCAAGGGAAGGGGAGCCCAATGTCCTTCAACCTCGCCCCGAGTGCTACTGGCCGGTAGATGCGCTAGAGCTTGCTGAGCACTTGATTCGCCCGCCCGTCGCATGACGACCACCCCTAATAAAAGGCCGCAAAGAAAAAGTACAGCGGCTGCTATGACCGTTTGGTTGCGGTTCGCGCCTGAGCGCGGGGACATTGAGAGCTTCTTTGACCTGCAAGCCCTTGACGACGAGTTGAGCTTTGGGCTGACGGACTTACGCCGACATCCGCCGCGCCGCCCGTTTGATCTGAGCGCCGGCGTGTGAGTCGATCCCATACCTGCGGCCAGCCCCCGTTAAGACGCCCAAACAAGGCGGCCACAGTGCCCAACGACCCCCGGTCTTGGTCCGATCCCAAAGGTCGTTGACGATCGGGCGTCGATCTGGCAGCGGCCGGCCCGGCCGGCGGTCAAGTCGAAGCCGGCCGCAACGGGTCGCTCCGCCGCCATTGCGCATCGGGTACATCGGGGGCATATTGGGCACTCGGCGTACTCATCATAAGCGCCTTTCTGTTCAGAGTTTGTGGTGAAACTTCCCCGCTGGGTTGGTTTGCATTTTAGCTAGGGGGCATGTGAAACGAGGAGATCGCATCGAGGTCGAGGTCGCTGCGCTCATCGCCAAGGGCGACGGACTGGCTTATGTCGGGCAGCGCGAGGTCGTGGTGCGCCAGTCTGTTAGGGTTGCCGCCCGGGTCGTAAAAAAGCGCCCAGGGTGCTTCGAGGCCGAGGTGGAGGACGCCAGACGCAACGCCGGGCGCAATCGGATCGAACACTGCTCGAACACTGCGAGTTCATGGTCGGCGCAGTTGAGGGCATACTTGGGGAATTGGCAGCGCAAGGCCGGCGCTTTGACTTGGCCGTCGTCGATCCACCGCGCCCCGGGATCCACAAAAAGGCACTGGCCGGTCTGTGTGCGTTGGCCTCGCTGCGCATCATGTACGTCTCCTGTAACGCCCACGCGCTAGCCGGCGATTTGCGCGCCTTCGGCCAAGCTGGCCGGCCCGTAGATATGTTCCCCCAAACGCCGCACTGCGAGGGGGTCGTCGAGTTGTGCAAGCAGGTCGCCGGGTGAGTGAGAAGCGCCATGCACAGCCGCGGCTGTTGGTCGTGCTACCCGAATCCCAAAAGGCTCGGGCGCTGATTTTCTATCTGGAACAGCGAGCCTACGAAGTGCTCTGGGCGCACGAGGGCCAGAGCGCGTACGACATCCTCGACGCCGATGCGGTTGACGCGCTGATCTACGCCCTGCGCGAGAAGCGCATCGACGGGTTGCGAGTTCAGCAACTGGCCCACAAGCGCAATCCGGCCATTTGTGCGATTGCCATCGCCGGGCCCGAAGACATTGAGCTAGGGGTTGAAGCAATGCGCCAAGGGGCCTACGATTTTCAGCTACAGCCGCTGAATCTGGCCAAGATCGGCGCGGTGTTGGAAAAGGGCCTGCGCTACCAGCAGCTAGTGGGGGAGGTATCGGATTTACAGCGCCGCTTGGACGAGCGCTACCGCTTTGACGACATCGCCCGCCGCTCCTCGCCTTGGCAGCGTATTTACCGCCAGATCGAACAGGTGGCTCAATCGCGCACCAGCGTTCTGATCACCGGCGAGACCGGCACGGGCAAGGGCGAGGTGGCAAAGGCCATCCACCAACGGAGCCGACGGCGGGAAAATGCCTTCGTCGAAATCAACTGCGGCGCCCTGCCGGAGAGCTTGGTCGAAAACGAGCTTTTCGGGCACGAAAAGGGGGCCTATACCGGGGCCGTAGCAGCGCGCAAAGGGCGCTTTGAACTGGCCGATCAAGGCACTTTGTTCCTCGACGAAGTCGGAGACATCCCCCTGCCGACGCAAGTGAAGCTGCTGAGGGTGATTCAGGACGGCCGCTTTGAGCGGATCGGCGGCACCCAGACCCGGCGGGTCGATGTGCGCTTGATTGGGGCGACGCACCGCGATCTCGAAGCTATGGTGCGGGAAGGCACCTTCCGGGCGGACCTTTTCTACCGGCTCAACGTGATCAAGATCGAAGTGCCGCCGCTGCGCGAGTGCCGCGAGGACATACCCATTCTGGCCGACGCGTTTATCCGGCAGTTCGCCGCCGAGAACGACAAGCGCATTGAGGGCATCCGGCCAAGAGCCTTAGACGTGTTGCGCGATTACGATTGGCCGGGCAATGTGCGGGAGTTGAAAAACTGCATCGAGGGCATGGTCGTCATGTGCGGCCGCGAAGGCGTGCTCGAAGTCGGGGACATCCCGCGCTACATAAACCGCCAAGAGCGCGTCTTTCTCGGGTTGGGTTTTCGCGTCGGCATGAGCATGGCCGAGATCGAACAGATGGCCATTGCCGAGACGCTGAAGGCCGTCGGCCACGATCGGCGGCGGGCGGCCGAAATCCTGCAAATCGGCCTCAGTACGCTCTACCGCAAGGTAAAGCAGTACGGCGGGACTTAGCTGCGTTGATTGTAGTAGTATTTGACGAGCGCGTTGAGTGCCTCTTGGGGAGCGGCGACCACATCCGCGTCAATGCAGAACTGGCTCAAACCGGCCAACTTCAGGCCGTGTCCGTAGTCGCTGAACATTTCTTCGCACAACTCGCCGGGTGCCATGTCCCGCGTACTGGCTAGGGACTCGATTTGCGCGGAGGCTTCCGGCGTTATCGCCAAGGCGATGTCGTGTTCGCGTTGAAAGGCGTTGAGGAAGCGGTGCAGCGAGGTGTCTTGGAGCAAGCGCTCCAGACCGGCCGCAGGGTCGAGTACGGTATCGGCCTCGACAACAAAGCGCTCGACGCCGACGGAGGGGAGCTTTTTTTCGTAGTTGAGCAACACCTTTTCAATGGCGCTGACCAAGCCTCGGGCGCCGATGTGCTCGGTGTGCGCGCGCTCGGCTAAAAGGGCTAGGGCCTCGTCGGCAAATTCGACCTCAATGTCATAGGCGCGGAAGTCGCGCTTTTTGGACAGGATGACGCTGCTTTTGGGGTTGCGGAGGATTTCGAGGAGATCTTCAGGGCCGAGGCCGTGCAGCACGGCGATGACGGGCAAGCGGCCGATGAACTCGGACTCGAATCCGTATTCGATCAGGTCCTCGGCTCGCACGTGGGACAGAAGCTGATCGGCCTCAAGGTGGGCCGGGTCGGCTTGGGAGCGGAACCCCATGGTGCCTTTGTTGAGCCGGCGGCCGATGATTTCGTCCAGCCCGGAAAAGGCCCCGCTAACGATAAAGAGGATGTTGCGGGTGTTGACCTTCTGGCGTTCGATCTTGCCCGTCTGCTGCATCTGGATGACGGATTCCATCTGCGAGGCAATGTCGTGCGGAGCTTTGAGGTCGACGTCGGTTTCCTCCATCAGCTTGAGCAGGTTGCGCTGGACGCCAGAGCGCGAGACATCCGGGCCGTGTACTCCGTGCGCGGAGGCGATCTTGTCGATTTCGTCGATGTATATGATGCCGCACTGGGCGCGTTCAATATCGCCGTTGGCCTCGCGGACCAGGTCGCGGACCAAGTCTTCGACATCGCCGCCAACATAGCCGGTCTCGCTGAATTTGGTGGCGTCGCCCTTGACGAAAGGGACGCCGATTTTGCGGGCGATGAGGCGGATTAGATAGGTTTTGCCCACGCCGGTAGGGCCGACCATCAGCACGTTGTTCTTGATGTTGCCGACGAGGCCTTCGTCTTCCTCCGGGGGTAGTTTTAGGCGGTTGAAGTGCGTACATATCTTGGTGGCGAGAATGGCCTTGGCGTCTTGCTGCTTGATGACGTATTGATCGAGATAGGCCTCTAATTCTTCCGGTTTGAGGTCGAAGTGGAGGGCCTCGGACTCGGTGGTTTGTGTGCCTTCGCCCGCGGTGGAGGAAGCCTCGGGCTGGGCTGGTGCTTGCTCTTGCTCTTCGATTTGTCTAGCTAGGAGGCGGCGCAGTTTTTCTGGGTCGATCTCCACTTTTTCAGCACGCGGTTGCATATATTACCTACGGAAAGGTTGGAAATGCAGTGGCGTAAAAAATATACTCGCCCTCTCAGATGTGGACAACCTAGGCCCCGTGCCTTTTTCCCGTCTGCTGCCTTGCAGCGCATGGCTCGCTACCTATGCGTGGTCCTTGCGGCTGTGCTGGTGCCGAACTTCGCAGAAGGGCAGGCGCGGACATGGACGTACTCGGCCGACGCCGAAAAAATCTTTGGCAATGCGCTTGAGGCATATCGACAGGGGCGTTTCGACGAGGCAATCAACCACCTGCGGCAGCTAGCGGAGTTCCCGCTCAATCAGCGATCCAGTGCCGGCCAGTTCCTCTTGGGGAAATCCCTGTACCGCCTAGGGCACTTTGCCGAAGCCATTGACGCGGCCTTAGTCTTGCAGCGCAGGTTTCCCATCAGCCGTTACTTGCCCAATGCCCGGCTGTTGATCGGCGACTCGTTTTTCAACAGCAAGCACCACAAAGAAGCCGCGTCCCAATACGGCCGTTTGTTGGCCACGCAGGCCCCTCTTGGCATCCAAGCCCAAGCGGCCGAGCGGTTGGCGGCCATGGCTTGGAATGGACAAATAAAAGAACGAGAGCTGCTGCGCCTGCGTCAGGCCGTAGGAGCCGGGCGGTTGCGCGAGGCCCTGCTCTACGGCCGGGCGCGCTGGTATCAGCGCCTCGGCTGGCAAGAGAAGACCGCCGCGGCGAGGCAAACCTATCGCGATAGCGTTGCCAACGGCATATTCGCTCCGTTAGCCGCTGTCTGGGGGGGTGGTCAGTCCGCATCTCACCCGCGCGCCGACTCAGAATCGCCCCGGCTGGGCTTGCTGCTGCCGGTGACCGGGCCGTACCGCCGGATCGGCGAGGAGCTCCGCGAGGGGGTGCAATTGGCCAATCGGGAAGCCGGCAGTCCCTTCGAACTCGTAGTCGCCGACACTGGGGTTGACTACGGTAATTTGCCCATTGGTACTGATCGCGGTGGCGACGTTAGCGAAAGCTCGGCCAGCGGTTTGTTGCGCGTGGCGTACGGTGCCCAGCAGCTACTGGACCAAGGGGTCGTGGCTATCGTCGGTCCCCTCTTTAGCAGTTCTAGCGTAGTGGCGGCCACGGTCGCCGGACGCGCTGGTGTTCCCCTGTTGGTGCCGCTGGCCCAACAGAGCGGCTTGGATTCGCTCGGCCACAGCGTCTTCCAGTTGAGCACGGTCCCGAAAACGCAGGCGCGTCTCTTGGGCGAGTACGCGACCTTGGTCCTCGGCTTGGAGCAGTTAGTGATCATTTCCCCCCTCAGCGACTACGGCTGGGATTTCACCCGCGAGTTCACCCACATTGCCGAGCGCAACGGCGGTCAGATCGCGCACAGCGATTGGTATGTCCCCAACAAGACGAAGGATTTCCGCCTCGTCTTCGAGGAGATTCGCGCCGCCGGTTTGGCGCTGATACCGCCGCCAGACACGCTCGAAGTGGTCGCGGAAGAGCCAACGGAGGATAAGTTTATCGACACCATCGACGGAGTGGTGGTGGTAGTCGAGAGCTTTGCGGATGCCAAGACAATCGCGCCACAGGTGCATTTTCACCGCTTGCAGACCCAAGTCCTCGGCAATGATTTTTGGTGGGATCCCGAAGCCATTCAGCAGATGCGCCCCGGCGAGCGCAAGAATTTCGACGGAGTCATTTTCGTTTCCGCGCGGCAAGCCGAGTCCGCGGCGGCGCGGTCGTTTGTCAGCACCTTTCGCAAACAATTCCGCCGCAACCCGCACTATGCGGCGGCTGGCTACGACGCCACCCACTTACTCATCGACGGATGGGAGCAGGGGCACCGCGATCCGACTGCACTGGTCGAGTGGTTGACCACGGTCCGTTTCTACAAAGGAGCCTCGGGCGTCATCTCCTTGTCGCCGGATGTGCGCTCCAACAGCGCGTTGACCTTGCTCAAAATCGAGCGCGATAAGGTGCGTTCCCTCGGCACGGGCGATCTCCCGAAAATGGGTGCTGTCGAGTAACCCTGCCGCTAGGTATTGCGTCCCTAGTTGACCGAATTTATATTAACAGGCTTGTATTTTTAGTTATTTAGTTATAACAAGAGTCAAAGCCATGCCCACCTACGAATACGAATGCCAGCAGTGCGGTGACCGATTTGAAGAGTTTCAGAGCATCACGGCCGCGCCGCGCCAGAGCTGCAGGGAAGCAGAATGTAAAGGCCCGGTCAAGCGGCTCATCGGCACGGGCGGCGGCCTGCTCTTCAAGGGGACGGGCTTTTATACAACCGACTATCGCAGCGATGGATACCAGAAGGCGGCTAAGGCCGACAAAGACGCCGGCAAGGCCGGCGACAAAAAGGGCGGCAAAGCGGATGCCGACAAAGCGGATTGAGGAACTTTTCCCCGCGATGCGCGGTTAAATTATAGATGTTGTCGAAGATATTATTGGGAATTCTTGTCGCCGGGGCTTGGTGGGGAGGTTGCGGCCAGCAAAGCGCTGAGGAGCTGTTCGCGGCCGGCGAGGCCGCTGCGGCCGACCCGGCCATGGCCGACCAAGCGGTCGCGCATTTTACGGCCTTTATCGAGCGCTTTGGCCAATCCCCCAGAGCACCGGAGGCCCTGAGAAAACTCGCCGGCTTGGCCCAGCAGCAAGGGAAGATGCAGGAGGCCATCGGCCATTACGAGCGCCTGCTGGCCGAATATCCCAATAGCGAGCACGGCGATGAAGCCCAATTTATGATTGCCTTTATATACGAGGAGTACATCCGCGATCTAGAGGAAGCGCGGCGGGCCTATCAGCGCGTGATCGAAAACTACCCGGATTCCGAGCTCGCGGCCAGTGCCCGGCACCTGTTGCCCAACATCGGGCGCGCGCCCCAAGAATGGGTCCAATTTCAGGATAAGGTCGCCGCTCCTTAACGCATTGGAAGTTGCCATAGAGGTTTGAGGCAGATGGGCCCAGCCGCTTGCGAATCCGCAGGGCGGTTTTTTATTGGCCCCAAGCATGTCGGGAGTACAGCAGATGACGCAAACGACAATAGACATCCACGCCATTAGCGAGCAGGTCCAGCGCGAGAGCGTAGTGGTGGAGCGCGTCTTGCAGGAGATGGACCGGGTCATCGTCGGCCAACGCGCCATGGTGGAGCGGATCCTGATGGGGCTGTTGTGCAACGGTCACATCCTCCTCGAAGGGGTGCCTGGGCTGGCCAAGACCCTGACGGTGGCAACGCTGGCGAGGATCGTGGCAGCCCGTTTTAAGCGGATCCAGTTTACCCCGGATCTTTTGCCCGCCGACCTGACCGGGACCACCATCTACAACCAGCACCAAGGGGTTTTCATACCCAAGAAAGGCCCGATCTTCGCCCATCTGATCTTGGCCGACGAGATCAACCGGGCACCGGCCAAAGTGCAGAGCGCGCTCTTGGAGTGCATGCAGGAGCGGCAGGTTACTATCGGCGAGCAGACCTATGCACTCGACGACCCGTTCTTGGTCATGGCCACCCAAAACCCGATTGATCAAGAGGGAACCTACCCGCTGCCCGAGGCCCAAGTCGATCGCTTCATGCTCAAAGTGAAGGTCAATTACCCGTCGCGCGCCGAGGAGCGGCTGATATTGGACCGAATGGCCAACGCCAGTCCGATAGAGGTGGAGCAAGCAGTGGGCATCGACGAAATACGCCGCCTGCGCGAAGTGGTGGAGATCGTCTATATCGACGACAAGATCAAGGATTACGTCGTCGACCTCGTCCAGGCCACCCGGCGACCGGCCGACTACGGGCTGGCCGACATGGCCCCGCTGATCGAGTACGGAGCCTCGCCGCGGGCCGCTATTTTCCTCGTCCGCACGGCGCGTGCCCACGCCTTTATCCAGCGGCGCGGGTACGTCACCCCGGAAGACGTCAAGGCCGTGGGAGCCGATGTGCTCAGGCATCGGATCATCGCCTCGTACGAAGCCGAGGCCGAGGAAATCGACAGCGATCACCTCGTCCAGCAGCTTTTCGACCACATCGAAGTTCCCTGAAGCCGAGCCGAGCCGTGATTCCCAAAGAGATACTCGACAAAGTTCGCCTGATTGAGATCCACACCCGCAGCATGGTGAACAATCTCTTCGCCGGCGAATACCACTCGGCGTTCAAGGGGCGGGGGATGGAGTTTGCCGAGGCGCGCGAGTATCAGCCCGGCGACGACGTGCGCCACATCGACTGGAACGTGACGGCGCGGGTGGGAGCGCCCTTCATCAAAATATTCGACGAGGAGCGCGAGTTGACCGCCGTGCTGGTGGTAGATGCCAGCGCGTCCGGGGCCTTTGGCTCGCAGCAGCAGATGAAGGGGGAGATTGGGGTCGAGCTCTCGGCGCTGTTGGCCTTTAGCGCGATTGAGAACAACGACCGCGTGGGCCTGCTGATCTTCACCGACGAGGTCGAGGTCTTCGTGCCTCCGAAAAAGGGGCGCAAGCACGTGCTGCGCGTCCTGCGCGAGCTGCTGTACTTTCAGCCGCAGGGGCGCAAGACCTCCATCGCCGGGGCCTTGGAATACCTCAGCCGCGTCCTGCACCGCCACAGCGTGATCTTTGTCATCTCCGACTTTCTCGACCAAGGGTACGAGCCGGCACTGCGGCACTTGAGCCAGCGCCACGACTTGATCGCCGTGGTGGTGAGCGACCCGCGCGAGTGGGACCTACCCGATGTTGGTTTTATCAACCTGCAAGATGCCGAGACCGGCCAACAGGTGCTCGTCGATAGCGGCCACGAGGGCGTGCGCGAATTTTTCGCCGCCGAACAACAGGCCATAGCCGAGCGCCGCAGCACTCTATTGCACAAGGCGGGCGTTGACGAAATCGCGATTGACCTGTCGCGCCCTTATGTCGAACCCCTCATTCACTTTTTTCGTGCGCGGATGCAGCGACACTAAGGAGGAAGTACAGTGATTGAAGTACGCGAGTTGTCCAAATACTACGGAGACGTCGTCGCTGTGGAGAACGTGTCCTTCAGCGTTGAGAAGGGCGACATCCTCGGTTTCCTCGGGCCGAATGGCGCGGGCAAGACCACGACGATGCGCATGCTTACCTGTTATCTGCCGCCTTCGCAGGGCGAAGCCAAAGTCGCAGGTTTCGACATCTTCGAGGAGTCCATGGAGGTGCGCAAGCGCATCGGCTACCTACCCGAGCAGCCGCCGCTCTACCACGATATGACGGTAAACGCCTATCTGCGCTTCGTGGCCAAAATCAAGGGCGTACCCAGCGCAGCGCTCAACAGCCAGATCGACGACACCATGGAAAAAACCGGCATCGCCCACCACCGTCACACGGTGATCGGCCACCTGTCCAAGGGGTATCGGCAGCGCGTCGGTTTGGCTCAGGCCCTCGTCCACGAGCCAGAGGTGCTCATCCTCGACGAGCCAACTGTGGGCCTCGACCCCAAGCAGATCATCGAGATCCGCGAGGTCATCAAAGGGCTAGGGGGCGACCACACGGTCATTCTCAGCACTCACATCCTGCCGGAGGTGAGCATGACCTGCGGGCAACTGGCGATCATCAACAACGGCCGCATTGCCGGCCAGGGCACGCCCGAAAGCCTCATGGCCCAGCTCAAGGAGGGCGAGGTACTGCGCGCCCATATAGACGGTCCCAGCGAGCAGGTGCTGGGCATGATCGGCCAGCTAGCGGGCGTGCTGGAGGTGGAGGCTGGCGGCGAGGAGGGCGCGTACGTGGTGACGAGCGCACCCGGGGCCGACGTGCGCGACGACCTGACCCGCAAGGTAGTAGAAAGCGGCTTCAGCCTCCGCGAATTGCGGCCGCTCGACATGACCCTCGAAGACATTTTCCTGAGCCTGACTAGTGAGGAGGTAGCAGCCTAAGATGCGTAATTTCGCCGCCGTGTACACCAAGGAGATGCGCTCCTACTTTGTTTCGCCGGTCGCCTATGTGATCGCCGGCGTTTTCCTGTTTCTCTCGGGCTATCTGTTTCGCAACATCCTGATGCAGTTCAACCTCTGGTGCTTGCAGTTTGGCCAGCGGGCGCAGATGGGCATGGGGGGGATGCCGGCGCTCAATCTCAACGAGATGGTCGTCACCCAATTCTTCGCGGTCATGGACTTCATCTGGCTCTTGGTCATCCCGATGCTGACCATGCGGCTCTTTGCCGAGGAGAAGAAGTCGGGCACCATCGAATTGCTGATGACCTCGCCGCTGCGCACCATCGAAGTGATGTTGGGCAAATTCTTGGCCTGCTTTTCGCTCTACGGCATCATCGTGAGCCTGACGCTGATCTACTTTGCCATCCTCGAAGTGTACGGCTCGCCCGACTGGGGGCCGATTTTTTCCGGCTATCTCGGCTATTTGTTCCTCGGCGCGACCTTTATCGCCGTGGGCATCCTAGCCTCGGCCCTGACCGAAAATCAGATCGTCGCCGTGCTTTTGACCTTTGGCATGTTGCTCCTGTTTTGGCTCATCGACTGGTCGGCTAGCTTTGCCGGCCCGACGGCCGCCAAAATTTTGCAGTACCTCTCCTTTATAGATCACCTCGAAGATTTCCAGCGCGGGGTCATCGACACCAAGGACGTGGTGTTCTACCTGAGCTTTACCTTTTTCTGCTTGTTTTTGACCACGCGCGTCATTGAGTCGCGGAGATGGAGGCGCTGAGCATGAAGGCATATACCACGCCCTTGGGGCTGGTCGGCGCGGCGCTGATGGTCGCGGGTGGCTTGGCCTATCTGCTCAACGCCGAGAGCGGCTCGGCCGGGCTTTTCAACTTGGTGCTCGGGGCCGTGATGGTGGCCGCGGCCGGGCTTTTCAACCCAGCTCTCTTCCGCCAGTACGGCCGTTGGCTCAACGCCTTTTGGGGTGGCATCATGGTCTTCGGCATTGTGGCCATGGTCAATTTTTTGGGCAACCGCTATCCCGAGCGCTTCGACCTGACCGAGGGCCAGCTGCACAGCCTCGCCGACCTGACGGTGGAGACGTTCAAGGCACTGGATCGGGACGTCCATGCCCTCGCCTTTATGGAGGGAGGGGAGAACGCCGATCTCGAGCTGCTGCTGGCCGAGCTGGAGACGTACAGCACCCGCTTCAGCTACGAGTTCATCGACCCAGACCGCGACCCGAGCCGCACCGAGGACTACGGCATCCGCCGCTACGACACGCTGGTGTTGGAAAGCGGCGACAAACAACAGCAAATCACCGAGCTCAAAGAGCGCGAGATCGTCAACTCCCTGCTCAAGCTGACGCGGGAGCGCCAAGACCGGATCTACTTGACGGTGGGGCACGGCGAGCGTCGGCTCGCCAACCAACCCGATGGGCTGGCCCAGCTACAGGCCCAATTGGCCGAGATCGACTACGCGGTCGAGGATTCGCTCTTCCTCGCCCGCGAGGGGGCGGTGCCCGAAAATTGCGCCGTGCTCGTCGTAGCTGGCCCGCGCACGCCCTTCTTCCCGGTGGAGGTCGAGGCCGTGCGCTCCTATCTGGCGGCAGGCGGTGCCCTGTTGTTGCTCTTGGATCCGCTCGCCGACAGTGGCTTAGAAGAGCTGTTGGGCGAGTGGGGCGTGGCGGTCGGCGACGACTTTGTCATCGACACCAGCGGCATTGGCTCGCTCTTTGGCCTCGACTTTACCACGCCGGTTGCCCTCTCCTACGGCGACCATCCGGTCACGCGCAAGCACGAGGGCCTGATGACCTTCTTCCAACTCGGGCGCTCGGTGCGCTTTGACGAGCACAGCGGCCGCGAGGGGGCCGCCTTGGTTATGACGTCGGAGGCTGGTTGGGCCGAGACCGACTTGAGCGTACTCACCAGCGAGGGCAATCAGACGGTCAAGCTCGACGAGGGCGTCGATTCGCCCGGGCCGGTGTCCTTGGCCGTAGCCGCCAGAGACGCCGAGGCCGGGGGCCGCTTGGTGGTCTTTGGGGATTCGGACTTTGCCACCAATCAGTACTTCGGCGTCCAGGGCAACGGCGACTTGGTGCTCAACGCCCTGAGTTGGCTGGCCGAGGACGAGGCCCTGATCTCGATCCGCCCCCGCGAGCCGGGCCACAACCCCATCGCCCTGACCGAAAGCGACAGCGAGTGGATTTTCTGGCTCAGCGTGGTGCTCTACCCAGGGCTGATCGCCTTGGTCGGCATTGTGGTCGTCTCGCGCAAGGGGCGCTGGAGCTTGGCCGACTTGAGCGCGGCCGGGTTGGGCATTGTGATTTCGCTCGGCATAGCCGCACTGGTCAATTTTCTCGGCGACCGCTACCACTTCCGCAAGGACATGACGGCCGACGCGCTCTTTACGCTCTCGGCCGACACCCACCGGCTCCTCGCGCCCCTCGAAGACAACGGCCAGTACGTCAGCGTCAAGACCTTCATGGGCGAGATGGAGAACGTGCGCTTTGAGGATCTCTTACGGGAGTACAGCTATCTGTCGCCCAACTTCGACTACGAGCTACTCGACCCGCAAAAAAACCGGCTGCGCGTCGAGCAAAACAACATCCGCGTGCGGGGGACTTCAATCGTCGAAGTGATCGACGAAGGGCAGGTGCGCACCGAGCGCATTACCGCCCAGAGCGAAGAGGCGTTGAGCAATGCCATTCTCAAG
Source organism: uncultured Latescibacterota bacterium (assembly GCA_958295495.1). GTDB lineage: Bacteria > Latescibacterota > UBA2968 > UBA8231 > UBA8231. Next base: position 563,483 of record OY282352.1, on the reverse strand, counting down.
GCGCTCAAAGGCCGCGAGCTAAGGGCCTATTTCACCAGCGGCCACGGCGAGGCCGAGCTGGACCAAGTCGATGAGCAGGGCTATTCCACCCTCAAGGGGCGTCTCAAGGAGCTAAACTTCGCGGTCGAGGGGGGGCTGACACTCGCCGAGCCGGTGCCCGACGACGCCACGTTAGTGGTGGTTTTGGCCCCGCAGGAGCACTTTGCCGCGGCCGCGGTCGAAGTACTGCGGCAATACTTGGCCGGTGGGGGCAGTGTGCTGTTTTTGCTCGACCCGGGTCAGCCGACCGGGCTCGAAGCGCTGTTGAACGAGTACTCGGTCGAGCTGGGGCAGGACTTCGTCGTCGATCTGAGCGGCTTGGGCCAGCTCTTTGGCGCGGATGTCTCGGTGCCGGTAGTCATCAACTACGGCGATCACCCGATCACTCAAAAGCTATCCGCCGGCACGATGAGCTTCTTCCCGCTGGCGCGCTCGGTGCAGCTTGCCGAACACCGGCTCAAGGAGCCGGACATTGCCGCGTTGGCGTACACCCACAAAAGCAGTTGGGGCGAAACCGACCTCGCGCCCATAGTGGGCGAGGGCGGCGAGGTGGAGTTCGACCCGGAAGTAGATATGCGCGGCCCGGTGCCGCTGGGCGTGGCAGTCTCCGCGGCCGCCGATACCAGCTTGGCGCCCGAAGGGCGGACGCGCTTGGTGGTCATCGGGGACGCGGATTTTGCCTCCAACCAGTACTTTGCCCAGCAGGCCAACGGCGAACTCGTGGTCGGCAGCGTCGGCTGGCTGACCGAAGACGAGGACCGCCTCGAAATCGCCGACAAGCAATCGGCCTTTAACCCCATCAACCTGATCGGCAATCAGGGCGCGGTCATTCTCTGGGTCTCGGTGTTCATTCTCCCCTTTGCAGTCGCTTTGTCGGGCATGGTCATGGTGCTCAGGCGCGGCTATCAGACCTATGCCGACGGCTTTGTCTCGTGGCTGGTGTACACCTTTTGGGGCAATGCGGTATTCTTCTTCATCAGCGGCATCATTGCCACCAGCGAGGGGGCGACCTTTGAGGGCGAGGTCAAATTGATCGCGGCCTTGGCCTCGGCGGCCATTGGCTACGGCCTCTATCGGCATGCGGCGTGGGCTTGGCGGTCCAGCTTGGCGTTTTCGCTGTTGTGCGCCGGCGTGGTCGCACTGACGATTTTCACCGGTGCCGGCCTTGGTTTTTCGCTCATTCCCAACGAGACGGTGCAACTGCTTTACGCCGCGGTCTTCGTGGTCAACGCGGCGATTCTCGTGTGGATCAAAAGCGTCTTTGCAGAAGGTGAACAAGCATGAAATTCAAGACCAATACAGTAATCGGCCTAATTTTCCTCGCGCTGTTGGCCTTTGTCTATTTCTACGAAATCAAGGGCGGGGAGGAGCGCCGCCAAGAAGCCGAGAAATCCAAGCAGCTATTCGCCTTCCAAGACGGCGAAGCACAGCGGCTCGAGCTGGTGCGCGGCCCCGATGTCTTGGCGTTGGACAAGGGGGCGAGCGGCTGGAACCTGAGCGCGCCCATGACCGATGGCGCGGACCAAGAGGCCGTAGAGCGCTACTTGCGCAATTTGCGCGAGTGCGAGCGGGAAAAGGCAATCGTCGATAGCGCGGCCACGACCGCAGAGGAAGCCGCCCAATACGGGCTTGACGCGCCGCGGCTCACCGTGCGGCTGCAAACCGAGGACGGCTCTGAGCAGGTGGTGGCTTTCGGGTCGGACAGCCCCACCGACCGCTTCACCTACGCCCAACTACAAGGCGCCAATCCCGAGATCTTTGCGGTGCGCGCTTGGCGCTTCGACAACCTCGACAAGCGCGCTTTTGACCTGCGCGACCGCCGGGTGCTGGCCTTTGCCAAAGACGAGGTGATGCAGGTTGAGCGGTGGGGTGCTGGCGGCGCGGCCGTGCTGGCGCGGGCCGAGCTTGGCTGGCAATTGCGCGAGCCGGTGGCCGCCCGCGCCGACGCTGACGCGGTCGCTGACCTGCTCGACAAAATCGACCAAGCCGAGATCGAGGCTTTTGTGTCCGAAGATCCTGATGCCGACGCGCTTGCCGCTTATGGCTTGGGGAGTGCGCCGCAGGTGGAGATCGCCCTGCTCGTGGGCGAAGACCGGGCCGAGAAGCGCTTGGCCATTGGTGGCGCGGACGAACAGGGCCGCTGGTACGCGCACGACGCCAGCCGGCCGCAAGTGTTTTTGGTTGATTCGACACTCGTGCAAGCACTCGCCAAGGACATCGCCGACCTGCGCGACAAAAAGCCCTTGCGCTTTGAGCGCGAGCAGGTCGAGCGCATCGTCCTGACCCGAGGGGCCGCGCCCGCGTTTGCGGCCGACAAGGACACCAGCGGCGCGTGGCACCTGTCCGAGCCTATGGGGCGCGATGCCAAATCGTGGAAGCTCAACAGCCTCCTGAGCGACTTGGAGCAACTCGAAGTCGCAGGTTTTGCCGAGGAGCTGCCCGCCGAAGCCGAGGCCGCCTTCAGTATCGAGCTGCGCGGCGGAGAGCAAGCCCTGCTGACCGCTCGCTTCAGCGCAGTCGCCGGGACCTCGTATCTGCAACAGGAGGGCGACAGCGCGGTGTACGTGGTTAGTGCCGACGACTTCGCCGAGTTGGACTTGGGCTTAGACGATGTGGCCCAAGCCCCCAAAAAGCCGGCTGCACCCGCCGCCAGCAGCGAAGATCCCAACGACGGCGGCGCTGACGGCCCGTAATGCTCGGCGGTCTGCTCGCCGCGCTGGTCGTCCTCGCCGGGGGGCTGCACGCCCAAGTTCCTCGGGTCGAGGCGGCCTTGGACACGGCGACTGTGCGGGTCGGCGATCCCATCCGCCTGACGTTGACGCTTCACCACGACGCCACCGTGCGTCCCGAGGCCCCGGACCTGCCCCAGATCCTAGGGGATTTGGCCCCCGGCTGCGCCGGCTGGCACCAGCGCGAGACCGCGGCCGGCTTCGAGCTAGCGCAAGAATGCGAATTGCGCCTCTACGAGCTGGGGGTACACGAGGTGCCGGCCGTGGCCGTGCCCTTTGTCACGGCTGCGGGCGACACGCTTCTGCGAGCGACTCAACCTCTAGCCATAGAGGTCATCAGCGCCCGGGGCGAAGGGGAGGACCAACTGCGCGACATCAAGCCGCCCGTGCTCATCAGCGGGGGGATGCCGTTGTGGGTGGTCGTAGCAATGGGACTGATGGCATTGGTGCTTGGCGCGCTCGGCGGCGTTTGGCTCTGGCGTCGCCGCACCCGCTCCCCCAAGCCTCCACCCCCGCCCGAGCCGATAGACTACGCGGCTGAATTCGCGCGCATTGCTGCGGGCGGCCTGTTGGAGCGCGGCGAGTTCAAAACATACTACTCGCTGCTGGCGGAAAACCTGCGCCGCTTCTTGGAGCAGAGCTTGGAAATTGAGGCCATGGAGCAGACCACGGCTGAGCTGGCGGACGCGCTGCGGGCGGCCGAGGTCGATGACGCGCTTAGGCAGCAGATTATCGACTATTTGGGCGCGGCCGACTTGGTGAAGTTCGCCCGCTTCCATCCGGCGCTGGACGCGGCCCGGCGCGCACCCGATGGCGGTCTAGCGCTATTGCGCGCTATTGAGGAGGCGGTTGCAACCCGCGCTGCTGAGGCTCATGCAGAACATCCGGTTTGAAAACCCCGAGTGGCTGTTGTTGCTCTTGCTGTTGCCCGTCTTGCTCTACAGCTATGCGCGCGCTCACCGGGGCCGCCGGAGCAGCGTGCAGTTTTCCGACCTCGGGGTGTTGCGCCGCGCCACAGCGTCGTTGTGGACCAAGCTCCGGCACGGCCTCCTCGTCTTGAAAATGCTCGGCTTGGGCTGCCTCATCGCGGCGATGGCTCGCCCGCAAGCCGGGCGCGAGGTGCGGGAAATATCGGGCGAGGGCATCGACATCATGCTGACCTTAGACATCTCGTCGAGCATGGAGCTGAACGACCTAGACGAGGGCCAGAAGAGTCGCTTACAGGTGGCCAAGGAAGTGGTGGCCGACTTTATTGCCGGCCGCCACAGCGACCGCATCGGCATGGTCGTCTTTGCCGGCGAAAGCTTCACCCAGTGCCCGCTGACCCTCGACTATCGAGTGCTGTTGGAATTCCTCGAGGGCGTGGAAATCGCCGGCGAGGAATGGGATGGCACGGCCATTGGCATGGCCCTGATCAACGCCTGCAACCGCCTGCGCGACTCGGAGGCCGAGAGCCGAGTGATTATCCTGCTGACCGATGGCGTCAACAACGCCGGCGAGGTTGAGCCGTTGACCGCGGCTGAGGTGGCCGCGGCCGTGGGCATCCGGGTCTATGCCATTGGCGTGGGCAGCGATGGGGAAATTCGCCGGCCCGTGCGCGGGATTTTCGGCACCCGCTATCAGACCGTCGAGGTGGAGATCGACGAGGAGACCTTACAGGAGGTGGCCGCCCGCACCGGCGGCCAGTACTATCGGGCTACCAGCGAGGAAAAGCTAGAGGCCATCTACCGCGAGATCGGCGAGTTAGAGGCGACCGAGATCAAATCCTCAATCCACCTGAACTACTCGGAGCGCTTCGCCTATTTTCTCTACGTGGGCTTGGGTCTGCTGTTGTTGGAGATGCTGTTGGCCCATACCCGCTTCCGCTCTCTGCCCTAAAGTTTCTATGCGCTTTGCGAACTTGGACAATTTTTGGTTGCTGGTGCTGCTGCCCTTTTTAGCGGCCTTTTTTGCCCATGCGCTCTGGTCGCGTCGCCGCGCCTTGGCGCGTTTTGCCCGCAACCCGCTGGCCGAGAAGCTGACCCGCAACCTGAGCCGGGGCCGCCAAGTGGGCAAGTGCGTCCTATTGGGGCTGGGGACCTTCTTTGCGATCCTCGCGCTGACCGGCCCCCAATTCGGCACTCAACTCGAAATGGCCCAGCGCAAGGGCGTGGATGTGATGCTGGTGCTCGACGTGTCGCGCAGCATGCAGGCCGAAGACGTCAAGCCGAGCCGCTTGGCGCGGGCCAAATACCAAATTCGCAGCCTGTTGGACTTGCTCCGAGGCGACCGGGTCGGACTGGTGGTCTTTGCTGGCCGGGCCTTTGTCCAATGCCCGCTGACGACCGACTACGGTGCGGTGGAGATGTTTCTCAACGTGCTGGACGCCGGGGCCGTACCCGTCCAAGGGACGGCCATTGGCGACGCCGTGCGGCTGGCTGTGCGCTCGTTTGAGGAGGGCGAAGGCCAGCACAAGGCCATCGTGCTCTTCACCGACGGCGAGGATCACGTGGGGCAGCCGCTGGCCGAGGCGCTGGTCGCGGCCGAACAGGGCGTACGCATTTTTGCCGTGGGGCTGGGGACGCCCGATGGCGAACTTATCCCCACCGAGGAGGAGGGCGGGGGCGTGAGCTTTCACAAAGACCAGCGCGGCCAATACGTCAAAACCCGGCTCGACGAGAGCACTTTGCAGGACATGGCACTGGAGACGGGGGGCGATTACTTTCGCAGTACTTTGCGAGGCGCGGAATTGGCAGCCTTATACGACCAGATCGCCGAGATGGATCAGCGCGAAATCGGCTCGACCCGCCTCACCCGCTATCAGGAGCGCTTCCAGTGGCCCCTGCTGTTGGCCCTGTGCTGTTTCTTGGCCGAGGCTTTCTTAGGCGATGCGCGGGTGCAAACCCGCGAGTGGAAGGGGCGGTTCGCCTAATGGGTGTGCTATGGGTCATCTTGGGGATTTGGCTGGTCGTCTGCGGAGCGAGGGTGGGCGATCCCGTGGCCAGCAAGAGTGCCGCGGCTTTGGAGCACTACCAGCGCGGCGAGTACGATCGGGCCCTGCAACTCTACCGCGACGCCCTCCTCGACCGGCCCGACGCGCCCGAACTACACTTCAACGTCGGAGACGCGCTTTTTAAGCGCGGCGAATACGACCAAGCCCGGCGGGAATTCGAGCGGGTGCTCAGCGCCGAGGAGGAAAAAATCCAAGCGCGGGCTTATTACAACATGGGCAATAGCTTCTTTCAGCAGCAGGCGTTTGAACAGGCCGTCGCCGCCTACAAGCAGGCGCTGGAGCTAGACGCGGCCGACGAGGATGCAAAGGTGAACTTGGAGCTGGCGTTGGAGCAATTGCAGGAACAGGAGCAGCAGGACGATTCAGAAGAACAGGACCAAGAGGAACAGCAGGAGGATTCAGAGCAACAGCAACAGAACCAAGAGGAACAGCAGGAGGATTCAGAGCAGGAGCAACAACAGGATCAACAGCAGCAGGAGCAACAGGAGCAACAGCAACAACAAAGTGGGCAGGAGCAACAGCAGCAGGAGCAGCCGGCCGAGCAGCGGCCCATTAGTCCCGAGGAAGCTCAGCAGCTTATGGATGCACTCAAAAACCGCGAGTTGGAAGCTCAGCAGCGCCGGTTTCGCGCCACCGGCCGAGCGCAGGCTAGGGACTGGTGAGTGCGCGTCTGACCATCCCGCTCGTGCTGTGGGTGCTGGCGGCATCCAGCGTTGCAGCGGCGACGATTCAGTTTGCGGCGTCCGTCGATCGCACGCGCGCTGGCGAGGGCGAGCCGATTCGCCTGACGCTCCGCATCACCTCCGACGAGCAATTGAGCCAAGTGACGCCAGCGTTTGACCTAAAGGATTTCCGCGTCGAGGGGCCGGCGACCAGCACGCGGATGGAGATGAGTAACTTCACCAACGTCAGCTTCACCCGCGAGCTAACGTACGTCCTCTATGCCAAGCAGGCCGGCACTTTCACCATCGGCCCGGCCCGGCTGGAGATGGGCGGTGAGCACTATCAGACCAAGCCCATTACCGTCGAGATCGTCCGCGGCACCAGCCGCACACAAGCGGATCAGGCAGACGACCCCCCCATCTTCGTGTTGGCGCGCGCCAACCACCAGCGGGCTTATGTGGGGCAGCAGGTCACGGTGTCCTACGACCTATTCTATCGCATCCAACCGCACAACGTCAGCTTCAACAAGCTGCCGACCTTTGTCGGGTTCTGGACCGAAGATGTCTTTGTCGCCCAACAGCTAGAGGCCCATCAGGAGGTGCGCGGCGGCGCGTCCTTCAACGTCGCGCCGCTGCGGCGCGTGGCCCTTTTTCCCACCAGCGCGGGGACTCACGCCGTCGGCACGTTGACCGTTTCCTGCGACATTCCCCAAAAGCGCTCGCGGCGCGGCGGCCTGCTCGACGACTTCTTTGCCGGCGATCCGTTTGGCCGTTCTCGCTCGGTGCTCCTGCAGAGCGAGGCGCTGCAAATAGAGGTTCTACCGCTGCCAGAGCAGGGCCGTCCCGCGGAATTTACCGGCGCGGTGGGGCGCTTCCAGCTCAGGGTCGAGGCCCAGCCGACCCAAGTCGCGGCCGGGGACCCGGTGACGCTACAAGTGCTCGTCGAGGGCGAGGGCAACATGGCCGCGGTGCAGCCTCTCCAAGTAGATGCCGCCGCTGGCGTCAAGCTCTACGATCCCAAGGTTGAGGAAGAAGAGCGGATCACCAACGGCGCGTACGGGGGCCGCCGCCTCTTTGAGTACATCTTGATTCCCGAGCAGGGCGGCACCCTAAACATCCCGCCGTTGCGCTTTGCGTACTTCGACCCACACCAAGGGCGCTACGAGGTCCTCGAATCCGCCCCCATCGCCATTCACAGCGAGGGGCGCGTTGAGGAGGAAGGGGTGAGCTACGGGCTGAGCCGGCGGGACATCGAGGCCGTAGGGGAGGACATCCGCTACATCAAGCCCGACGTCGAGGCCCTCGTCGCGGGCACCATGCTACACGAAAGCCGTTGGTTTTGGACCTTGCAGGGCGCACTGCCCATTGCCTTCTTCGCCCTGCTCTTGTGGCAACGCCATCAGCGGCGCTTGCAGGGCGATGTTGCCTATGCGCGCCAGCGCCGGGCTAAAGGCGAGGCCGGCCGCCGCCTAGCTCGCGCCGATGCCTTGCTCACAGCCGGCACCGAGGCCGAGTTCTACGGCGAGGTCCGCGCCGCCGTGCTGGAGTTTGTAGCCGACCGCCTCAACCTCGCCGCGGCTGGCCTGACCATTGAGGTCTGCGCCGCGGCCTTGGCGGCGCGCCAAGTCGATGCTGAGACGATTGCTGCGTTGCGCGACCTGCTGACGCGCTGCGACTTTGCGCGCTTTGCGCCCGCGGGCGGCCCGCCGACGGATCGGGCTGCGGCGCGGCGCGTGGCCGGGGACGTGATCGCGGGTTTGGAGAAGATGATCTGATGGGGGGGCTTTTACTCCTCGGTGTGCCTCGGGATCGGCAGAAGGATAACCACGAGGGTTGCCCCTACGATGGATGTGTATCCGAGGGCGGATCGACGATCTGGTGTCGAGTGGTACGGGGGGCACTGGTGCTTTTGCTCCTGTTTTGCGCCCGGGCGCTCGACGCCCAGTCGGCCGCGGCTGGGCAGTACAACGAAGCCAACGCGCTCTATCGGGCCGGGGATTTTGCCGCGGCGCGGCGCACCTACTTGGAGGTGGTGGACGCTGGGGTACAAGACGCTCGGCTCTACTACAATCTGGGCAATGCCTGCTTCAAATCCGGGCGGCTGGGCGAAGGGATTCTCTGGTATGAGCGGGCGCGGCGCTTGCTACCGCACGACGAGGACATCGAGGCCAATCTGCGCTTTGCCAACCTAGTGAAGCAGGACCGCGACCCACAAACTGAAGACGGTCTCGGCGCACTGGTAGCCGCGCTGGTGGCCGCCTATTTCTGGCCTACGTTCAACCAGCTCAGCCTGCTGTTCGCCGCGGCGTTTTTCGCGGTCTTTGTCTTGGGGGTACGATGGTTGTTCGCGCAGACGCGCCCGGGTGCGCTGTGGCTAGTCGGGATTTTGCTCTGTGCGGGGTTGAGCGTCGGCGCCGCGCTCTGGGTGGGGACGCGCCTCCGCCATCAGGCGCAGACGCGCGAAGCCATTGTCACGGCTGCCGAGGCCCGGGCGCGCTCCGGCCCCGACCTTGGGCAGACCGAGGTCTTTGTCGCGCACGAAGGGACGAAGGTGCGCTTGGTGCGGCAGGAGGGGGGGTGGATGCTGGTGAGGCTGGCTAACGGCCTCGGCGGGTGGATGCCGGCAGAAACCCTGACGCGGATATGAACGGGGCAGCAACTCTTTCGCGTATAGCAAACCACAATTCACAAAAGGATAAGCCATGAGTACGCTCAAAGTAGGTATCGTCGGCGTCGGCGGGATCGCACGCACGCACATCCCCGGCTGGCAGGCTTCTAGCGAGGCCGAGTTGGTCGCTGGCAGCGATATTAGCGAGGACGCGCTGCGGCACTTTGGCGCAGAAAACGGGATCGCCAAGCTACACGCCGACCCGGAGGCACTCTTCAGCGATCCAGCTATCGACATTATCGACATCTGTACGCCCAACATGTATCACGCCCCATTGGCCATTGCCGCGCTGTCGGCCGGCAAACACGTAATCTGCGAAAAGCCGTTGGCCCCCACGCCCGAGGACATTTGCCGGATGATCGCGGCGCGCGATGCCGCGGGCAAGGAGCTGATGACGGCGCAGCACTTTCGCTTTCAGGGCGCGGCGCGTGCGCTGAAGGCCGAGTTGGACACGGGCGCGCTCGGCGACATCTACCACGCCCGTAGCTGGATGCTGCGCCGGGCCGGCGCGCCGGTTGGAGGCGGGTTTATTCTCAAGGAGCACAGCGGCGGCGGCCCCTGTATCGACATTGGGGTCCACATCCTCGACCTGACCTTGTGGTTTATGGGGCATCCCGAGCCGGTAGCCGTTTCGGGCGTGGCCCGCGCTGAATTGGCGCACCAAGAAGGGGCTTTCAGCCAATGGGGTCGCCAGCCAATCCCCGCCCACTACGATGTCGAGGATTTTGCCGCGGCCTTTGTGCGCTTTGCCAACGGCGCGACGCTCATGCTGGAGGTGAGCTGGCTTTTGCACCACCACGTCCAAGGCGAGGACATGCAGATGTGGCTCTACGGGACTCGCGGCGGGGCGCACTGGCCCGAGTGCTCAATTTGCGAGAGCAACAACCAGACCCGCCAGCAATACGACCGCAAGCTCGTGCTGATGTACGACGGCCTCGAAGCCCACGCGCAGGAATGCTTGGAGTTCGCCGCGGCCATTGCCCAAGGGCAGCCCTCGCCGGTGCCGGCTGAACAATCCTTACAGGTAATGAAAATCCTCGATGGGATCTACCGGAGCCAAGAGGCGGGCGGGGAAATACGGCTGGACTGAGGGGGCTGAGGGCAAGTGGGGCGAATCGGATGAACGCATCCATCTTGGCGACGGTTGAGGCCGCTCGAGCAGTTCGCGTATATTGTCGCAAGACGAAGGAACGGACGAAATATCTTGGTGAAAGGGAAATGCAATGAGCCTCAAAATTGAGAGCATAACGCTGGAGCAATTCCGCGCATTCCGCGAGTTGACCCTCTGTGGCTTGGGGCGCGTGAACCTGATTACAGGGAAGAACAACACCGGGAAATCATCCGTTCTCGAAGGGGTGCGTCTTCTCGCAAACAATGCCGCGCCTGACGTGATTTACGACATACTCAGACACCGCGAAGAAAATATCGAGGAAGCAGAGGAAGAAGGGCGCTCTGCTGATCCTGAGAGCTTGTTTCAGGTCGTCTCTGGGTTGTTCCACGGATTCCTCCTGCATTCAGAGGCTCCTCAGCCGATCGTTATTTCAACTAGTGGCAGGTCGAGCCCAATGAACATGACAATGCGCTTGGGTTGGCTAGCGGTGGAACGCGACTCGGCAGGGAAGTATCGGTTGGCCCCTCGGCAACTCAGTTTCTGGGGTGAATCAGAGAGTATCCCTGGTTTGATCGTCGAAACAAAAGAAGGAACGCGAAACCTCCTGCTTGAGCGTTTTGGCAGACACTCCTACCCCACTCGCAGAGGTTTTTCTGAATCATCTAACGGAACCCGGATGTCCTGTATCTTCGTCAGCCCCTACGGCGGCGAAGGCACAGGCATGTTGGGGCCATTGTGGGATAAAATCGCTCTATCTGACCGGGAGAAGGATGTCGTTGAAGCGTTGCGCATCATCGACCCTCAGATTTCAGCCGTTTCCATGGTTGGTAGCACTCGCAGAAGGCCTACCGCCATTGTACGCGCAGACAATATCGGGCGCCCTATTCCACTGCGTTCGTTCGGCGATGGATTGAATCGGCTGTTTGGAATCATTCTCTCGCTCGTCAACGCTCATGGGGGACTTTTGCTGGTGGATGAATTTGAAAATGGTCTGCATCACACCGTGCAATTGGATGTGTGGCGCACGATATTCCAATTGGCGCAAACGCTCGATATTCAAGTCTTTGCAACGTCCCATAGTTGGGACGCGGTCGAGGCGTTTCAAAAAGCGGCGGCCGAAGCACCTGAAGAAGGGGTGCTCATACGCTTGGCTCGCCGGGGCGAGGACGTTATTCCCACGGTGTTGTCAGAAAACGAACTGGCCATAGCAACCCGCGACCAAATCGAGGTGCGCTGATATGGCAAATGGGAAAATCCTCTTGGTAGAGGGCACTGACGACGAGCATGTCCTGAAGAATATTTGTGGGAATCGAGACATTCCCCACCTCGACATAGCGAAAAGCGGTGGGGCCGACAAACTCATTGAGAGCCTTGGAGTTCGGCTTACATTACTCGAGGAAGGCGACGTTATTGGGGTGGTCGTTGATGCCGATACGGACATAAGCGCCCGTTGGCAGTCGATACGAAACCGAATCACCAGTGTCGGATACCAAAACGTGCCTAATCAACCAGACCCGGACGGAACGATCCTCGGCGACTAGACGAACCAAAGGCGATCATCCACACTTGGCTTGCTTGGCAGAAAAAGCCGGGACGGCCTTTCGGGACGGCCATCACCGCCCACTTCCTCGATTCCAATGTTCCAGAGGTAGATGGTCTCGTTGATTGGCTGAGGCGGTTGTTCTTTCTCAGTAGCCAAAGCTCCTAATCGGACTAACGCAGCCAGTTGATTGTAACGACCCATTCGGACATGCTCGTCGATGCCCTAACCAATGAGTGGTGGAGTATCGTAGTTTGCGAAAAGCGCGACGGGCAGACTGCGATGCGCCGTCTCGATGAAGAGAAAACGGCCGCTTGGTTGGAGAACTACCGGCTCGGAGAACTCTGGAGCAGTGGCGAGATTGGGGGGAATCCTTGGTGAGCATCAAGGTGTATGTCGAGGGCGGTGGAGACTCGAATCAATTAAGAAGACAACAAGTCTATCACGGCTTTGTCGTTTCCAGCCAAGCGACGAAAGCCGCCGGAGACTCGACCACCACGCGGCCATTGAGCGACTCGTGTTCAAAGCCGCACAACTGGTCGCCGACAAAGGCGAATACGCCGGTTTCCCGTGGGGTAAAGGCCAGCGGAAAGGTCAAATCGGGCACGGCCACCTGATGTAGGTCGAGATGGGGCAGGGCAAAGGTGTAGATGTAATCCCGACTCGTCAGTTCGAGTTCAACCGCTAGGCCGAGCGGCAGGTGCAATTCCTTTCCCGGCTTGATTATATCGTCGGCAGTCTGCAATGCGCCGTCGGGGCCTGGGTAGCGGAATTGCCAAGTGTATTCTTCCCCGGTGATTTGGATGTGCAGCGGCCCTGGGGGCAAGGCGGGGGTGCAACCGGCCGCCCCCAACAAGACCAAGCTCCACAGGACGATTCTCATACCTCTTCTCAATACCCTGATTTTTGTAGGGTGGGCGCGAGGACAACCCCAAAAGGGGCCAATAAGCCGGCCGCGCCCCGCGCTGTCAAGCGGCTTTACACAGGCGCTTTCTCTCGCTAAACTCATCCGCGCAGACCTTGGCCCCTCTCAGGAGTACCCCCATGCAAAGCCTGACCGCCAATATCCCGCTCAACGCGCCAGTCCACTGGGCTGTGTGGCAGCGTCGCCTCTTCGACGCCTTGGATCAATCGGTGCAGCCCTTTCTCGACCACTTCACCCGCGAGGACGGCGAATTCATCTGGCAGGACGAGTGGGGCGGCGGCAGCCCCGACGATTTCTACGAGCCTTTTTTTAATTGGCCGCTCGTTTATCTCATGGGCGGCGGCGATCACCTGTTGCACTTGGCCGACCGCCAGTGGGAGGCCGTCACTGGCCAACTGACCCGCTTGGGTACGGTCAGCAAGGAATACGGCATCCGCGAAGACCAGATGCACCAAGCTGAAAGCGATATATGCTTTTACCACTTGTGCTTGGCCCACCCCGACGCCCCCCGGCGCGTCGAACGGGCCTGCCGCTTTGCCGGCTTTTACCTCAACGAGGACCCCACAGCGCAAAACTACGACCCCGAGCACAAAATCCTGCGCTCGGGCCTCAACGGCAGCCACGGCCCCTATTTCGCCCCGCTAGCCGAGCGCGACCAACAAAGCTACAACCCCTTGGGCGGCAGCATGGAAGTGTACAACCTGCCCTTTTTCGACCTGCCCGGCATTACCTGTGTGCAGGACTTGGCCGACCCGGCCAAAGCCCGCCTGATGGGTCAGACCCTGTTCGACCGCTGGCGTCAGGGCGACACCCCGACCAACTTGGCCGTCACCTCGCTGGTCACCAACGCGTTCCTGATCACCGGCGACGAGAAATACCGCGCTTGGGTAGTAGAATACACCGACGCTTGGGTCGAGCGGGCCCGGGCCAACGGCGGCATGCTGCCGGACAACGTCGGCCTGTCGGGCCAAGTGGGCGAATACTGCGCGGGCAACTGGTACGGCGGGCGCTACGGCTGGACCTTTCCGCACGGCTTTTTGACCTTGCAGAAAGCCACTCTCGACGCGGCGGCCAACGCCTACCTGTTGACCCGCGACCGCGCCTATCTCGACCTGCCGCGCCAGCAGATGGACCGCATCTTGGAACAAGGGCGCATGGAGGACATCCGCGACCAGTACATGAGCGTGGCCGAGCGTTGGGCGAGCCAATTTGCGGCCATGGGCGCAAAGCGCGAAACCTTGCTGGTGCCCTACCGCTACGGCGACGCCGGCTGGTTCGACTGGCAGCCCATGAGTCCGGTGTACCCGGTGACGCTGTGGAATCTATCCATGGACCAAGGCGACTGGGAGCGCGTAGAGGGAATTCGGCAAAAAGAAGCATTCGACTGGGCTGCGGTGTTCCCCTTCCACAACAAAGAGGATTCGGGGCACGAGGCCCCTTGGGTGCGCTTTCTGGCCGGGGCCAACCCGACCTATCCAGAGCAGATGTTGCAGGCCACGTATCAAGTGGCCGGTCGTCGCTTGGCCCAACTGCGCGCCGACCAAGACGTGGGCACCCGCCATCACGTCCACCACTGGCAATGGGGCAATCCCGTCTCCTCCGAGGCACTCATCCAGCTCACTATGGGCGGCCCACAGCCCATCTACAACGGCGGTTTGCTGTACGCCCGCCTGCGCTACTTTGATGTCCAGCGCCGCCGCCCTGGCCTGCCCGAAGACGTCGGGGCCTTGGTGGAAAAGCTCGCAGCGGACCGCACGGTCGTGCGCTTGGTTAATTTGAACCATAACGAGAGCAGGGGACTGGTCATTCAGGGCGGCGTTTTTGGCGAGCACCGCTTTGGCCGGGCTACGTACCACAGCCGCACCAGCGAGTACCCGGGCTGGATGGGCGGCTATGCCGGCACGTACGCGGCCCCGCCCTTGGAGACTGAAGAGCGTCAAATGGCCGTCGATGGCAAGCATCTGAGCGTCACCTTACCCCCCCATTGCGAAATCACCCTCGATATAGAGACCCAGCGCTACGTCAACGAGCCTTCGCACCACGCCGGGCCGTTTTAGTGGACGCTATCTGACGGGTTATACGGGGCCATCGCTACTGACCGTTGGTCGGGGCGCGGCAAGTGCAACCGCAAGAATTGCCCCTACAAAGCATTTAGGACAGCCGCGACCTGTTCTTCGGTGGGCGTACTGCCGTCGAGAATCAAGTCCGCGTAGCGGGCGGTGGGCTGGATGTGGCGGCGGTACATTGGGCGGACCTGTTCTTGGTACTGGGTGCGGATTGAGGCGGGGGAACGGCCGCGTTCGATGCGGTCGCGGGCGAGGCGGCGCTCCAAGCAGAGCGCGGTGGCGGCGGCAACGAAGAGGCGCAGGTGGTAGAGGGCGTTGATGGCGGGCCAGTAGAGGGCAAAAAGGCCCTCGACGAGCAGGAAGTCGGTGGGGGTGAGGCTGTGTTGGTTCGCTTGGCGCGTGTGGGTGACAAAGTCGTACACGGGAATTTCGACGCGGTGGCCGGCAGCAAGTTGGCGGAGATCGGCGGCGAGACGCTGGTGGTCCACAGCCTCGGGTGCGTCGAAATTGACGCGGCCCCTTGCCGCTGCGGAGAGGCCGGCCAAGTCGCGGTAGTACGCATCTAGGGAAAGCACGGTGGCCGGGCCGGGCAAGCGGGTCTGGAGGGCGCGGGCGAGCGTGGTCTTGCCGGCACCGGATGGTCCGGCCAAGCCGATGAGGCGGGGTGGCCCTTTAGCGTTGGAATGGGGCTGCATTTCTCACACTTCCCAAAGGAATTGCCAATTCGCTGCATTGAGGCGTACGGAATCTGTGGAGAAGACGTCGTGATCTTGGACCCGTTCTCGGGCTCGGGCACTATCAGGAATCGCGGCACTGACCCTCGGCTGTTCCTATATAGGATTTGAAGTTGACCCCGAGCAAGTTCGGGCCTCCAACAAACGCTTGGAGGAAAGCAAAGGGCCAAATTTGGAATTATTTCCGAAATCGGCGACCCTCCGCAACGACGAACCTAGTGAAGGCATCGTCTGGGTCGGTGAAGTCGCATCCATTTCGCAACGTTAGAATTACTTCCGTGAATTGCTTCCCGGTGGCACCCTCAAGGAGGTACGTAGCATCGTGGGATCCATCCTGGCCCCAAAACAAGGTTCTTTTCGACCTGCTCAGGCTCAAGTTGGGCTTCCTGACGGAATGTATGCAGTCGCCGAAAAAGCTGTGAGAGGTAATCGCTACGGGTCATGTTTGGCGGCGCAACCAAGCGGCAATGGCTTCGCAGCCGAGCGCGTTGGGGATGTCGGTGGCGCGGAGCCAGCCCTTGCGGGCGATGCCGATGCCGTAGCCGAGATGGTCCAGACCGGCGACGCTGTGGGCGTCGGTGTTGACGGCGATTTGCACGCCGTGGTCACGCGCCTTTTTGACGTGACGCCAGTCGAGGTCGAGCCGCGCTGGATGGGCGTTGATTTCGAGGGCGACTCCACAGCAGGCGGCGGCTTCGATGATTTGTTCGATATCGACGGCGTAGCCCTCGCGGCGGAGGAGTAAGCGCCCGGTTGGATGGCCGACGATGGTGGCAGCCGGGTGCTCGATGGCGCGGACGATGCGGGCGGTCATGGCGTCGCGGCTCAAGTTGAACTGCGAATGGACCGAGACGACCACGAAGTCAAATTGCGCGAGCAGGTCGTCGTCGTAATCGAGCGAGCCGTCGCCGAGGATATCCGACTCAATGCCTTTGAAGATACGGAAGGGGGCCAGCGCCTCGTTGAGCCGGTCAATTTCTTCCCACTGGCGTTGGACTTCCACAACGTTAAGCCCCCCGGCGTAGGCCGCGGTCTGGCTGTGGTCGGCAATGCCCATGTACTCAAAGCCGCGTTCCCGCACGGCGCGGGCCATGGCCTCTAGGCTGTCGGCTCCATCCGAATAGGTCGAATGCACGTGGAGCATACCGCGAATGTCGGCGGTCGTTACCAGCTCGGGCAGCGCGTCGGCGGCCGCGGCCTCGACTTCACCTTGGTTCTCGCGCAGTTCCGGCGGGATGTACGCGAGGCCCAAGGCGGCGAACAAAGCCGCTTCATCCGCGCACTCAATGCGCTCGTCGCCGCGCCAGAGACCGCGTTCATTGAGGACTAGCCCGCGCTCGGCGGCCTTGGCGCGCAGTGCAGCGCGGTGTTCCTCGCTGCCTGTGTAGAAGTGTAGGGCCACAGGAAAAGCATCGTCTGAGACCACGTGCAAGTTGGCTTGCAGCCCGCTGGACAGCCGCCCGGTGCTCGGCGCGAGGACTTCGGCGATATCCGGGTGGGCCGCAAAAGCCGCGGCGGCCTCGGCGTCGGGGGTGCTGAGCACGAGGTCGAGCTGTTGAACCGTCTCCCGCCCTCGGCGTACCTGTCCGGCGACGGCGAGGCGCTGTGCGTGGGAGCGCAGGGCGGCGAGCAGGCTTTGAGCGCTTTGGTGCGCGGTATCGGTGCGGCAGTGGCCCTCGTGAGCGCGGATGTACTCGATGCCCTTGAGGATGGTTGCTTGAGTCTTGGGACCAAACCCCTTGAGGGCGGCGAGTTGGCCGGCGCGGCTGGCTTGCTCCAAGGCGTCGAGGGTCTCAATGCCGAGGGCCTTGCGGATGGCGTTGATCTTGCGCGGCCCCAACCCGGGAACCCGCAGCATGTCGAGCAGACCCTCGGGCGTTGCGGCCCGTATCTTTTCATAGGCTTGGGCCGTGCCGGTGTCGGCGAATTCGGCGACGAGTTCGGCCACGCTGGCACCGATGCCTTTGACCTCGGTCAGGGTGCCGGCCGCGAGGAGCTCGTCGAGGGGGGACGTTAGGGTTTCGAGGGCGCGCACGGCATTGGCGTAGGCGCGGACCCGGAAGGGAGAAGCCCCGCTGAGTTCGAGGAGGGTGGCGTATTCTTCGACAAAATCCGCTGCAATCCGGGCCGTTATCATTGCTTTTGCTCGTGCATCAGGTGGAGAATGTGTGATACCAGCGGCGCGTTACCCGCGGCGAGTCCGCCGGGGATGAGGGTATCTACTTGGTTGTAGATCCGCACTTGCTGGTCGCACGTGTGCATGAGTCCGCCGGCCTCGCGCACCAACAGGTCGCCGGCGCAGACGTCCCACTCGTTTTTGTCTTGGACGCTAAAGTTGAGGTCGCCGGCCCCTGCAGCGACTAGGGCCAGCTTGTAGGCGACGCTGCCGACCGGGCGGATTGCGCCGAGGTGTGGGCGAAAGGGGTCAATTTCGCCGCGTTTGGTCTCGCTGCGGCTGACGATGGCCGTGGCTTGGCCGAGGGATTGGACCTCGCTGCAAAACACGCGCTGGCCGTTGCGGAAGGTACCGCTGCCAGACACGGCTGCGAAAACTTCCTCCTGTGCGGGGTTGTAGATAACCGCTAGGGTCGGCTCGCCGCCTTCGACTAAGGCCACGGCGACCACGTATTCGGGGATGCCTTCGACAAACTCGCGGGTGCCGTCTATTGGATCGACGATCCACAAGGCTTCTTTGTGTAGGCGCTGGCGGTCATCGACAGTCTCTTCGGAGAGCCAGCCACAGTCTGGGCGCAGATCCCGCAGCGCTTGCTTGAGGTAGGCGTCGGCTTGGAGATCCGCCGCGGTCAGGGGATCGTTTCGGTCTTTGTAGGCGACCTCAAATGCCCCGCCGAAGTACTGCAAGGTCAGCGCCCCTGCCTCGCGGGTGGCTGCTATGGCTTGTTGGAGTTGGGCCGGCATAATGAGGTTTTGAAAATAGGGGTTGGCGTTAGGGGGAGCAATGGGCTGCGCTGGGTCATGGCGGCTTGACAAGACGAAGAGGCGTCGGGTAGATTGAGAAAGCAGAATCGACAATTTCATAATGAGGTGAAAATGCGACTATGGATTTGGCTGCCGGCGATCCTGATGCTGGTACGCGGGGCCGAGGCGGTCATGGAGACAGAACAGGTGCGGAGCCTGCTACAACAGATGCAGGCCGAAGAGGCGTGGGGCGAAGTTGTGCTTACTGATGGCCGGGTGCGCTCGTTGCGCGTGGAGGCGATTGAGGCGGATTCAGTGGCGGTCGTCGAGGTCGTCGGTGCCTTGCAGGAGCGGGAGGCCGCATACTCGCTGGCCGACATTCGCTCGCTGCGTACGTTGGGGACGCATCGCATTCAGGTGCGCCGCGCCGCGTACCAACGGCCAAAGTCCGGGCTGTTGGCCTTCCTGCTAGAGCTACCCGTACCGGGCGCGGGCTATTTCTACATTGGAGAGCACAAACAAGGGCTCGCGCTCATGGGCTTGACGGTGACGGCTGTGGGGACGGCTATTCTGACCGGTGGAGAGACCGCGGCCGGTTGGGTGCCTCTGTCGGCGTGGGTCAAGATCGCATCGCTAGCCCATCTGCGCGACCAAGTCCAGTCTATCAACAAGGTGGCCACGAACGTAGAGTTGGGTGCTCTGCCCGGGCGCGAAGCCGCTGTCCCCGCCCTGCGGCTAAAGCTGTCTTTTTAGCGGCGCACGAGGGCCGTGCTGGCCAAGGGGCACCCCACAAGGGGTGCCTCTACATAGATGACGTATTCAGAGTTGCTGTGCGACCGGCCCTTGTGGGGCCGGTTTTTTTATGCCCTCCAGACGCGGCCGATCCAGCCCCTTAAATCCATGGCCAAGCTGAGGAAGGTGGGCACTAGGAAGAGGGTAAATAACGTGGACAACAGCAGGCCGCCGATGACGACGCTGCCCAAGCCGCGATAGAGTTCGGAGCCAGCGCCGGGGAAGACGACCAGCGGCAGCATCCCCAAAGCACTGGTAATCATGGACATGAAGATCGGCCGCACGCGGCTGAAAACCGCGTCGCGGATGGCTTCTTTGAGCGGGGTTTGGGGCGCGTCGCGCAGGATATTGAGCGTCTGGTGGACGATGAGGATGGCGTTATTGACCACTACGCCAACGAGGATGACGAAGCCGAGCATGGTGAGGATGTCGAGCGGCTGATAGGTCAGCATCCGGTTGACGACCTCCAGCCCGAGGATGCCGCCAGCCAGCGCCGGGGGTACGCTGAGCATGATGACGAATGGGTAGAGGAAGCTCTCGAAGAGCGCAGCCATCAGCAGATAGGTAATCACCAAGGCCAACAGGAAGTTCCACTGGAGAGCTTGGCGGGTGCGCCGCAGGTCGTCGGCCGAGCCGGAAAGCTGGATCTGATAGGGCGGGGCCAACTCGCCCGAATCGACGAGGGCTTGGACAATTTGGGTTTGTATAGAATCGAGGGCCGTCTCCAAGGGAATGGTTTCCGGCGGGATGACTTGGACAGTGATGGCCCGGTTGCGCTCGATGTGGTTGATCTGCTCGGGGCCGGTGGTTACTTCGACGCGGGCCACGGCGCTGAGCGGCACCAGTTGGCCGCGCGGGGTGTAGATGGGTAGGGCCGCAATGTCTTGGGTGCGAAACCAATCCTCCTCGCCCCGCAGCACCAAGTCGATTTCCTCGCCCTCGAACTGATAGCCATCGACGAGGGCACCGTCTAATAGCGCGTTGACCGCTAAGCCGATGTCCCGCGCCGAGAGTCCTAAATCGGCGGTGCGCACCCGGTCGGGGTGGATGCGGACTTCTGGGTTGCCCAAGTCGAGGCTGGGAATGGGGCGGGCTTGGGCACCGGGCACGACTTGGCGGACTTGGCCGAAAACTCGGCCCCCCAGCCCGATGAGACGGCCCAGATCGGGGCCGGTGATCTCAATGTCAATGGCCCGCCCGCTGCCCCCGCCGCGCTGGAAGAGGCTCGACTGCTGGACGATGGCGAAGGTGCCCGGCACCCCTCCGAAGACAGGCCCTTGGATGATCGGGATCAGCTCGCGCACCCGCGCCGGATCGGCCGAGCGCACGCCCATGAAGGCCGAGCGGCCAAAGGCCACGAAGAACATGTTGTCAACCGGCGGCCCCAATAGCGCTTGGGTTTGGGGGCTGTCGGGAGCCGCGGCCGCCTCCCAGTGGGGCCGCAGGGCGTCCTCAATGGTCTGGCCGACTTGGATCAGCTCGTCGAGGTTGTAGCCGGGCGGCGGCAGAATGATGCCGAAGACTAGGTTGCGGTTGCCGGTGGGCAGGTATTCGGATTTGGGCAGCAGGGTCCAAGCGATGACCAGCGAGAGGCCGATCAGCCCGGTGATGACCCCCAAGCGCAACATCGTGCTGCCGCTGATGCGGAAGACGCTTTGGGCGATAAAGGTCCGCACCCGGTCGCCCCAAGCGGCCAGCGCATCCCCGCGCGGCTTGTCGCCGCCGAGGATCTTGTTGGCTAGGCTGGGGATGACGGAGATGGCCACGATCAAGCTGAGCACCACCGAGCAGGAGACCGCGATGGCAATGTCGCGGAAGAGCTGACCGGCCTCGTCCTCGACGAAGACAATCGGCAGGAAGATGGCCACCGTGGTCAAGGTGCTGGCTAGGAGTGCCCCCCAGACCTCGGAGGCCCCGTCCAAGGCCGCTCGGGCGCGGGTTTTGCCCATCTGCTGGTGGCGGAAAATGTTTTCGAGCGCGACGATGGCGTTGTCGATGACCATGCCCACCGCAAAGCTCATCCCGGCGAGGCTGATGACGTTGATGTTGCGGCCCAACAGCCACATGGCCAAAAAGGTGCCGACAACTGAAATCGGGATGGCCGTGGCGATGATCGCCACCGAGCTGACGCTGCGCAGGAAGATAAAGAGCACTGTCACGGCCAGTGCGCCGCCGACGATGATGTTGGAGCGCACCAAGCCGATGGCGCTGTCTATGTAGTCGGTCTCGTCGTACACCTGCGTGAGGAAGAGACCCTCGCGGGCCAGCGGCCCCTCGTTGAGTTCCCGGATGGTGCGGCGGATGCCGTCCATGACTTCGAGAACGTTGGATCCGGTCTCGCGCTGGGCGTTGATGGCAATGGCGGGTCGGCCCTTTTGCCGCACGGCGGCATCGGCGCGGACGTAGCCGAGGCGGGTGCGGGCAATCTCGCCGACGGTGACTCGGGTGCCATTGGCCGAGCGGACGACGACCTGCTCAATGTCGCTGGGCTGTTGGTACTGGCCGACGGTGCGCACGATGTAGCGGCGCTTGCCCTCGTCAAAGGCCCCGGCGCTGGTATTGGCGTTTTCGCGAGTGAGGGCTTGGGCTAGGTCTTGCACGGTGAGCTGACGGGCGGCCATGGCCTGCGGATCGACGATGACCTGTAGCTGGCGGTCGTAGCCGCCATAGACGTTGCTGCGGGCCACGCCGGGCACGCGCTCAAGGGCGGTTTTGGCGACTTCCTCGGCGTAGTCGCGGTAGCGCTCGACATCCAGTTCGTCGCGGTCGGGCAGGGCGTCGAGGATCAGCCAAGTGATGGCCCCGCCTGGGCCGGTGCCGCCGGCCGAGAGCACGGGCCGCTCGGCGTCGAGCGGATAGCCTGCTACTTGATCGAGCTTGTTGGACACCAACAGCAGCACCGCGTCTGGATCGACGCCGACGTTGAATTCGAGGATTACTACTCCGCGGCTGTCGTTGCTCTCGCTGGTCATCAGCACCAATCCCTCAACGCTTTTGAGCTGTTCCTCTTGGCGCTGGACGATCTCTTGCTCGACTTCTTCGGGGCTAGCGCCCGGCCACAAGGTAGTGACCGTGACGATGGGCCGATCGACGTCCGGGGTGAGTTGAACGGGGATGCGAAAGAGGGATATCAGGCCGAAGAGCGCGACGAAGAGCACGCCGACGATTACGCTGACGGGCCGCTTGATGGCTGTATCGACTAGGCGCATGACGGACTATGGCTGCCGGCGGATGATGCGCACGGTTTGGCCGTCTGTCAGTCGCTCGTTGCCGCGCACCACCGCTAGGTCGCCGGGTGCGAGCTCGCCCGTAACGGCTACGTAGCCCTTGTGCGCTAGTCCGGTCTGAACGGGATAGCTGACGGCCTTGCCGTCGCGGGCGAGGTACACGACCTGTCCTTGTCGGCCGGAGACTAGGGCGTCCTTGTGTACTAGGAGCGATGTCTTGGGTTGCGCGATCTGGAAGCGCACTCGTGCGGACATATTGCTGCGCATCCGGCCCTCTCGGTTGAGGGCCCCGACGACGACCGGGAAGGTGCGGGAGGAGGCGTAGCCCTCGGCGAGGATGACGACCACGCGGCCGGCGATGGGGTCGCCGCCGAGGGCATCGACGAAGAGGTCTGCGCGGTCCCCCAAGGTGAGTTGCGGCACGTAGCGTTCGGGCACATCGACGTACACGCGGACGGTGTCGATGGAGATTACTTGGGCGATCTCGCCGCCGCGCCCGACCCATTGGCCGACCTCGGTAAAGGTCTGGATGATGTGCCCGGCGAAGGGGGCGCGGACGAAGAGGTCTTCTACTTGGGCTTGGAGACCGGCTAGCTTGGCTTGGGCGCGGGCTAGTTCGTAGGCGTCGTCGCGCAGGTCTTGCTCGGAGACCGAGTCGGTGGCGCGCAACTGGCGGCTGCGGTCGTGGTTGAACTGGCGCAGCGCAAAATCGGCCCGTGCTTCGGCTAGCGCGGCTTGGAGCGGATCGTTGGCTAGCTCGAAGAGGGGGTCGCCAGTGCGCACGGCTTGGCCGGCTTCTGCGAAGCGCCTGATTACTCGTCCCTCGGTCTCGGCCGCGACGCGACTGGAGCGCCGGGGCTGGATGCGCCCGACAAAGGAGAGGTCTTCGACGAGCGGTTGTTCGAGGACCGCGGCGACGATGACTGGCGTCGGTGGGCGCTCTTGGCCTAGGAGCGCGCCGGGCAGCAAGGTCAGAGCCAGCAGGAGGAAGACGAGGGACATTATGGATTTCCTCGGAGGAGTGAAAAAGCTGCCCAAGAAGGTAGGGGTTGGATTGAACCGCGACAATGGGCGCTACTTGCGCCGCAAAACCGCGGTCTCCCGCACAAACCGCGCGCGGTAGCGCTGCCCCCCGCTGCCCCCGTACTGGTCGATCAGGCGCTCGATGCGGCGGATCCGCTCGCCGGTAGGAGGATGGCTGGCGAAGAGTTTTTCTAAGTCGGAGCGCCGGCGCGCTTCGAGCTTTTTCAGTTTTTCAAAAAAGCGCAGCAGACCGCGCGGGTCGTACCCGGCGGCGATGGCGTAGCGGATGCCTAAGGTATCGGCTTCGCGCTCGTCGTCGCGGCTAAAGCGGGCACTGCCGAGTTGGGAGGCGATCTGCCCGAGTTGGTAGGGGTCTTCGCCGAGGGCGAGGCTGGTGAGGACGTCTATGCCTAAGCGGGCGGCGAGTTGGTTGGCCGAGTGGCGACCGACGATGTGCCCGATCTCGTGGGCTAGGACGCCGGCTAGTTCGGCTTCATCTTCTAAGACCAACAGCAGACCGCTGTACACGTATAAGTAGCCGCCGGGGACGGCAAACGCATTTACCTGCTTGGGGTCGTCTAAGACCTTCACTCGGTAGCGGATGCCCGGGCGGTCGCGCTGTGCGCGTTGGGTTGAGTCGGCGTCGCGCTGTGCGTATTCGCTGCCTTCGGGGCCATCGGTGCGCTGTGCGTCGGGGCCATTGGCACGGGATGCTTGAACCAAGACGGCGGTGACGCGCTGGACGTAAGACTGGAGTTGCGCGGAGGCGTGGACGCGCTCGCTTTGCTCGATTTGGACGGCTAGCTTAGTGCCGAGTTTGATTTCGGTTTTGTCGGAAATCAGGGCGTAGCCCAGCTCGCGGCGGACGGTGGCGCAGCCAGACGAGAGGGCGCAAGTGGCGATGAGCAGGACGAGAAGGGTGCGTTGGAGCATGGCCGTCGGGTTCCTTGGCGATGGGTACAGGTTAAACACCAAGCAGCTAGCGGCTATTACTTTTTCTTCCGTACGCCAAACTCGATCACTTTTTTTTGCGGCGAGAGGTTGATTTCGTCGAGTACCGTGCCGTCGCGTGCTGTCAGAGCTTGGACGATGACCTCGGCGACGTCGGCTGGCAGGATGTAGTTGTCCGGGGCCGGACCGGGGCGAAAGTCCAATTCGTCGAAAAAGGGCGACTGGACCATGCCGGGGTTGACCAACGTGACGCGGACGCCGGCGCGGGCGCACTCGGCGCGCAGGGCTTGGGCGAAGCCGCGCAGGGCGAATTTGGCCGCGCAGTACAAGCTGCCTTGGGCCGTGCCAGCGAGCGCAGCTTCCGACCCTGTAAAGACCAAGTGCCCGCGCCCGGCCTTTTTGAGGGTGGGCAAGAAGGCGCGGGCCACGAAGACGTGACTGGTGAAGTTGAGGTCAATCAGGGCGCGGATTTGGCCGTAGGAGAATTGCTCTAGGCTGCCGAAGCAGCCGACGCCGGCGTTGAGGACTAAGGCGTCGAGGGCCGGGTAAGAAGCGACGAGGGTCTGTAGGTGTGCGGGGAGTTGGGCGAGGTCGGCGAGGTCGATTGTGTGCGCTTTGAAGCGACGGTCATCGCAGGGAAATTTGCCTAAGTCGCGGGCAATGCCGATGGCGCGATGGCCGCTGGCGAGCAGCTTCTCGCAGACGGCGCGGCCAATGCCGGAGCTAGCACCGGTGACTAAGATGTGCATATCAGACTTGTAGGGTGGTGGAGGGGCAGGGGAAGAAAAGCTCGGCGGGAATGTATTGGAGCAATTGATTCGCGCAAAAGTCGTGGAGTTTTTTGGCCAAGGCGGGCCGGTAGGAGACCATGCCGTCTTTTTCTTCTAAGCCGTAAGCGAGGAGCTTTTCGTCCGGGTAGAGCTTGTGCATGGTCTTGTACATGCCCTGCGGCAGGCGGAACTGGCCGAGGCTGACCGAGTGCAAGCCGTCGCGGCGGATTTGGGAGAACGCGAGGGCGAACAGGTCGCGGTAGCGTTCCTCGTAGGCGCGGTCGTAGATCAGCGGATCGAAGCGCAGCCCAATGGGCCAGCCGCGTTCCTGAAGGGCGGCGATGGCCTCCAAGCGCCGGGCGACTGGCGGCGCACCGATCTCGAATTGGTCGGCAAGGGCCGGCGGGGTCATGCTGAAGGCGACGACGCAATTGGGCAGAGGCTCGGTGGCGAGCAAGGTCTTGATGCGCACGCTCTTGGTGCGCAGCTCAAAGTACGCCTGCGGGTGGTCGGCAAAGAAGGGGAGGAAGTCGGCTGTAAAGTGGGTAATGCCCTCCAACGCGAGGCTGTCGCAGTCGTAGCCAGAAAAGAAATAAGGCGTATCGGGTGCGTCCGCCGCAATGTGCGCGGTAATGTCGTGCTGGAAGTCCTCGTAGTTGACAAAGAGGACCAAGTGCGCCGAGCGGTACAGGCCCTGGAGGAAGCAGTAGCGGCAGTCGTAGGGGCAGTTGAGCAGGTGCGAGAAATAGTAATTGCGCTCACTGCCGATGCCGTAGCCGTCGGGTGCGGGGAGGACGCGCCGCCCGGCCTTGTGGGCGAGGACGAGCGCGGGGCGGCGCTTTTGCAGGCGGAAGTTTTGCGCCGTGCGGTTAAAGACCTCGCCGTAGCGGGCGCAGGGGACTAGCTGAGCGCGGGGGAAGCGGTTGAGTAGGGCGCGGGTGCGCGGGTGGTCGCGGACGGACTCTTCGGCGTAGATGAAATCGAACATGGCTCTATGCTGTCAGCCGGTGTCCTTCTCTTGGAATAGCAATTCGTTGTTGTCGGACGTTACTAATTTCCCGCCGATCGCTTGGGCTAACTGCTCATGCAAGTCTTGGAAGATGTCGTCATTAGGAATTGTTG
The DNA here is from genome assembly GCA_958295495.1 of uncultured Latescibacterota bacterium. GTDB lineage: Bacteria > Latescibacterota > UBA2968 > UBA8231 > UBA8231. The sequence continues at coordinate 537,213 of OY282352.1, read as the reverse complement.
GTCCATACCGGAAAGATAACTGAAAAGGATGAACTGCGTAACGTCAGTTATTGATGTTACGCGCCGTTCAGGCGTTGGTGCTCCTTGTGCGTCTAGTCGGGAATAACGATCATTATCCCCGACTGCCCAACGCACCCAAATGCCGCAAGGACGAACATGAGCGACCGATCCTTTGAGAACGTGTCAAGCAGCCAGTACACCGTCTTCGATGGGCTGGGCGGGATGTACATTGAAGACCTCTACCAAGACCGCCAAGGGTTCCTGTGGATTGCCACGGCCGACGGCGGCGTCAGCCGGTTCGACAGCGCGCGTTTCGATCGCTTTGGCCTCACAGACGGTCTGCCCAATCTGACGGTCATGGCCATTGCCGAGGAGGCCGACGGGCGGCTGCTGTTCGGCACATTCGGCGGGGGGATTGCCGCCTACGACGGGCGCGGCTTTCAGGTGTACACCACTGAGCACGGCTTGCCTTCCAACGAGATTTTGGGCCTGCAAGCCCAGCCGGATGGCTCGGTGCTGGCCCTGACCGGCGCGGGCGTGGCGTGGTTTGCCGAGGGCCGCTGTATAAAATGCATAACCGACGTGGGCGGCCAACCGTTGGGGCGGGTGTACGATCTGGCCACCGACGCGGGCGGCACCACCTGGCTGGCGACGTGGAAGCGAGGCATCGTCAGCTTGGATGGGCGGCAGATGGGTATGGACGAGGGGGCGATTCAACATCCTTGGAAATTCGCCCAAACCTCTTCCGGCCATCTGTGGATCGCCTTCCTGTACACGACTCCCGAAACCTTTATTGGCCGCTACGATCCGCGAGACGAGCAGTTCGCATTCATCCATCTGGACCATAAGGCCGAGCGGGGGGCGCAGAACGGGGTGCGGCACGTGCGGGCTGACGAGAGGGGCCATATCTGGCTGGCACACCGAGGGGTGGTGGTACACAATGGTCAAGAGTGGCAGCATTTTTCCCTCTCCCTGCCGGATGTGGACTTTTCGGGTACGCGCCTGACATACGAGGATCGCGAGGGGAATGTTTGGATCGGGCTTTGGGGGGGCGGGCTGATCTTTTGCGACCCGATCAGCATCCGGTACTACACCGAAGCCGATGGCCTGCCCGACCACGAGGTTTGCCACTTGGAAGAAGACCATGAGGGGCAGATGTGGATCGGCACGATGGGGGGCATGGCCTGCATGGAAGACGGCCACATCCGTCCGCTCGATACGAATGAAACCGTTTCGGCACTGGGGGTGGACAAAGAGGGGCAGGTCTGGAGCGGTGGGGACGCGGGTCGGGTGTACCAGTGGGAAGGACAGACGCCCCACGCGATTGCGGTGGCCGAAGAAACCCACGCTGAAAAAGTCACCGGGCTGTGCGAAGACCGGCAAGGGCGGATGTGGATTGGTACGCTTCGGGGCCGCTTCGGCTGGATAGAGGCCAATCGCTTCACCCCCTTTGACGAGTGGGAAGGCGACGAGTGTCGCGCCCTGCTGCAAGACCAAAACGGGGTCTTCTGGATTGGGTTCTTCGGTAGAGTACCGGCGCTGTACTGGTACGAGGCGGGTCAGTTTCGCCCGGTGGAGATGGCCGAGGCCGAGACCATCGCCTACGTAAATGTCTTGTGGGAGCACCAAAACTCCTTGTGGATCGGCACGGCCAAGGGGCTTTTCGTCCTCGATCGCTCGTCGGGGCAGGTGCGCCACTTTACCGCCGATCGGTTCGGGCTGCCGGCCAACGGCATCTTGGCGCTGGCAGCCGACCCGCAGGGCCACGTTTGGATTGGGACCAGTGGCGGGGGCGTACTCCGCTACGATGGCGAGACCTTCCAAAGCATCCGCTTGGGGCCGTCTGCGCTCAGCAACATCGTCGAGGCGGTCCTGTGCGACCGCGATGGCCGGCTGTGGTTTGGGACGCGGGCCGGGCTGGTCGCCTATCAGCCGGGTGCCACGCCGCCGCGCTTAGTGATCCGCGAGGTGATGGCCGGCAGCCTCTTGGTCGCGCCCGACGCCGTATCCTGCCCAGAGGACACCCCGGAAATCCGCATTCACTTCCAAGGCATCAGCTTCCGCACCGGCGCGGGGCAGATGCTCTACAGGCACCGCTTGTTAGGCCGCGGTCCGGCCGAACAGTGGAGCGCATTCACCGCCGCTGATGTGGTCGCGTATCCCGCCTTGCCGGTGGGTGACTACCGCTTTGAGGTACAGACCATAGACCGCGATAGTCTGAGGTCCGAGGTGGCCGGCTTAGACATCCACATCCTCCCGGACATCCCAACCGAACGCCTCCGCGTCTTTGAAAAGACCCTGCGGGCTTCCGACCCTGTTGTGCCGAGCCGCAGTCAGTCCATGCAACAGGTAATGAAAGAAGCCTCCCAAGTCGCCGGGACCGATCTGAATGTGCTGGTGTTGGGCGAGACCGGCACGGGCAAGGGCTTGCTCGCGCAGACCCTCCACGAAACAAGCACCCGCCACCAGCAGCCCTTTATCCAAGTCAATTGTGGGGCGCTGCCCCCCGGGTTGGTCGAGAGCGAGCTGTTCGGCCACGAGAAAGGGGCCTTTACCGGCGCAAACACTCGCCAACTCGGGCGCTTTGAACTGGCCAATGGCGGCACCCTCTTTCTCGACGAAGTCGGCGATTTGCCGTTAGAAGCCCAGCGGGTGCTGCTGCACATCTTAGAGGAGAATACCTTGACCCGCGTCGGTGGCCAGCGGCCTGTAAAAGTGGATGTGCGGGTGGTGGCCGCGACCAACCACGACCTGCAGCAGGCCATTGAGAAGGGCACGTTCCGCGAAGACCTGTTCTACCGTCTGGACGGCTTAACCTTAGAGCTACCACCCCTGCGGCAGCGGCAAGAGGATATACCGGTTTTGACAGCGCATTTTGTTAAGCGGTTCGCCCGCGATCTAAAGCGGCCGGTGCCGACCCTCAACGATGGGGTGGTCGAGTACTTGCAGGCGTACTCTTGGCCGGGGAACGTGCGCGAGCTGGAGCATCTGATCCGACGCGCTGTCTTGCTGTGCAGGGGTGGCGTGGTGCGGGTAGAGGATGTGCCGTTGTCGTCGGTTGCGCCGCCCGCCGGGGATGGGGACGAAACCAAGGCCCCCTCGCCGGCCGAACGACCAACCGGGAATGCGGACGAAGCGGTGCCGGCCGAAGTCATGGACGAAAAGCAGCAGATTGTGGCGGCACTCCAAGCCACGAACTGGCGGCTCTATGGCGAGCGGGGTGCGGCCAAGTTGTTGGGCATGAACCCGGAGCGGCTGCGTTCCCGCATGCGCGTGTACGGGTTGCAACGACCTAAGAAATCGTCTTAACGGGGCAAGAAAGCGCGGCCCACCGACGCCCGCGCCGTGGATGAAAAGTCGTATAAAGTCGTATAAAGTCGTATTAAATACGAAAAAAGTCGTATTAAATACGAAAAAACATATTCCCCCATTGAACCCAGAGCGAATGCAAAGCCTATAAAAGAAAAATAACATTTTTATAACTTCTATATTTTCAATCCTTTAGGGTAATCCTAAAGGATTTTTTTGTGCGTGTCCTGCTTTTTGGTACGCAACTTGCATTCCGTAGAGCCGAGGCCAATGAGAAAGAAAGGAGGGGATACGAACTCGTCTCGGTCGTTTTTCAACGCTCACTTCCAGTCGCGTAGCGGCAGTGGGTCGCGGATGTGCTGGACTTACTTAGGAGAAGAGAATCATGCAGAGCTTGCGGGAATTCTTCACGTCGTCGAGCGGGTTGGTGCCGGCTCGGCAGGGGTTGGGGCTGGGGTGGGTCATCAGCGCCCTCGTAGGGGTCGCCATCCTGCTCGGGGCCAAGGAAGCCCAAGCCGAGGAGTGCGGTCGCACTTATCTCGACTGTGAGTACAATTTTGACTGCGCGGAGAAGAACGCGGACGAGCCGATTCGGTGCTGCCTAATTAAAGAGTACAGGAACTGCAGCTTTGATTTTGATAGATTGAGTTGCTACTGCACGGCCTAAAACAACCTCAGCTATAGACCAATAGCTGTAGGGCCGTTGCTTAGGCTAAGAAGCTGAAGGGTCCGGCTCAGTAGCTGTGCCTGAGTCGGACCCCCTTTTCTCTCTGTACTTATGGAGGTGATAGCATGTTGAAGTTTGCCGTTGTTGCAGGCCTTGTGCTGTGGAGCGGTCCCGCCACGGCGATCCGGTGGGATTTCGACGATGGGACGACGCAAGGGTGGTCTGCCAAAGAAACCTCTATACGGGGTGGTCCGCGTGAATTTAACCAATTTCCAGGGGTGGTTGAAGACGGCGTGTGGCGGATCACGGTCGATCCCGCTGTCGTCAAAGGCCATTACTCCAGTCCGAGTGTCGAATTGATTTCTTCGACCATCGGGTATGATTCGGGTCTGTTCGACCGGGTCCGCATCCGCTGCCGCACCGTCCATCATCGCCCTACGAGCGGCCTTTTTTCGATAAGTTGGACCAATGAGCACAACGCCCTGTATTCCGGTTGGGATCCAGAAGATCCACCATCTGGAAGCCGGTTTAGGACCCGCTCATCCCCCATAATCTATACTACCGAGTGGCAGGAAATGGTGATCTCCTTGGCCGATCAGGACGAGAAGATGTGGGAGGGCCTGTTAAAAGATATTCGGCTCAGTTTTTTACTGGATATAGAGGCAGAGGACCCGTCGGCGGGCGAGGGGATCGGGGTGTTTGAGATTGATTGGATCGAGTTGACCGGCGTGGAAGAGCTCTTACAAGGGGAACGGCCTCCGCCGTATGTAGAATACTTTGGCTTTGCGGGGGTCGGCGTTTTTGCTTCGCCGGTATTCTATCCGATTGCCCCGGGCATAGGGGGCGGGGACGCACTTTATCGAGAGGGGACGGGGGTCTTGACGGATTTGGATGGCGATGGGGCCTTAGACCTGTTTGCGGTCTGGGAACAAAGGGCTCAGTCGGGGTCTAAAGTGGGCTGGCTGATGGCCCTCAATGACGGGCACGGGGTCTTGGAACTGAAGCGCATAGAGGAAGTAGCGGACGCAGGGCAGTCTAGTACCGATGCGGAAACTGGAGCGATAACCATTTCCGGGGTGTTCTTAGAGGTGCTGGGGGCTGACTTGACCGGCGATGGGCAAGACGAAATCGCGATGTATGTAAGCGGCGCTACTGGGTCGATAATAGAAGTGTGGTCTATCGGGGCGGACCTCCAAGTGGAGGTGCTCGTGCAGATCGAGGATCGATGGCTGGGGGATGTGGCGGATTGGGACGGCGACGGCACGGTCGAATTATTTGTCGGAGCGACTTCGTTGGAAGCAGGGAGCATCTTAGAGGTCTGGGATGTCGAACAGGGCGTGTGGACCGCCGAGGAGGTGGCGGTGGCCGCACGCCATGTGCTTAGTCAGATCGGCGACTTTACCGGCGATGGGACCCTCGATGCGTTGTGGGGGCCGATCGCCGGGCGGGCGCACACGTGGATTGTGGGGGCCTTGGACGACGAGTTGCAGACAGGAGAGACCTTTGAATTCGATGAAGGGAAGAGGCTGTTATGGAAGGATCTGTTAGGGGTGGGCGATTTTGATGGCGATGGGCAGGTGGATTTACTCACGAGGTTCATAAGGGATCAAATCGAAGGTCTCAAAGGGCTGGCTTTGCAGAGCAAGAGTGCCGGCGGCGTAGAAGCGGCGGTGCTGTATGATGATCGGCTGTTTCTGCGCTCGCCGGTGCTGATGCGCGATCTCAACGCCGATGGGGTTGAGGATTGGGTGTTTATCGGCGGGGATCGCGCTTCGGGCTTAGGGGTGTTTGTCGAATGGGGTGGGCGTGTCAATCCCACCCAAGCAGGGGAGCGGCATCGGCTGGCCGGCAGTGGGACCCAAGTGCTGTCCGGGGATATGGATGGCGATGGCGATCTCGACTTGGTGGTGTTAGATCCGATCTCGGGTGGGGTGCATGTCCTCAAAAGTTCGCTGGGTGCGCCGGCGACGGCCGTGCAGACGCCAGCGGCAGCGCGGCCGGCGCAGCATCGGCTGGGCGACAGCTATCCCAATCCGTTCAATCCGGCGGTGGTGATCCCCCTTGAGTTGGCAAAGGACGCGGCGGGGGTGTCGCTGACGGTGTACGATGTGTTGGGTCGTCGGGTGCGGCAGTTGTGGGACGGGTCGTTGCGGGCGGGGCCGCATCGGTTTGTGTGGGATGGCCGCGACGAGAGGGGCAAGGCGGTGGCCGCTGGGGTGTATATTTACAAGGTCGAAATCGACGGGCGGGTGGAAGCCAAAAAGACGACCAAGCTGCCGTAGCGGCAGTGGCACTAGGCCGCAGGCGTACTGGAAGAGAATCATGCAGAGCTTGCGGGAATTCTTCACATCGTCGAGCGGGCTGGTGCCGGCTCGGCAGGGGTTGGGTTTGGGGTGGGTCATCAGCGCCCTCACGGGGATCGCCATCCTGCTCGGGGCCAAGGAAGCCGAAGCCGAGTGCGACGAAAGAAGTTGGATAAGAGACAAGGGGTACAGCGCAGGTTGCGACGAGGCCACGAACGGGGCAGCGTCGTATAAGTGTCAGATCTGTTGGCTGGACTCGAACTGCGAGACAAGGTGCGGGGGGAACTACTGCTGCGCTTGAAATGTAGGGCCGTTTCTCCTGCTCAGGGGTAAGGGGCCAGTTTAATCGTAGCCGTTGAGCCGGCCCCCCTTTCCCCTTCGTATTTCACGGATAGGGCGCAGCCTGTCGGAATGTTACCTGTTAGAAAGGATCGGTGCTATGATGCTGAAATTCGCCGCTGTTGTAGGGCTTGTGCTGTGGAGTAGCCTCGCCGAGGCGATTCGGTGGGAGTTCGACGACGGGACGACCCAAGGGTGGACCGCCAAAGAAGCTATTGTATGGGGGGGGACGCGTGAATTTCACCAGTTTCCCGGCGAGGTCGAAGACGGCGTGTGGCGGATCCGGGTTGATCCCGCCGCCACCAAGAGTTTCGACCCTTCCCAGCCGAGTGTCGAAGTGGTTTCTTCACCCATCGGGTACGATTCGGGTCTGTTCGACCGGGTCCGCATCCGCTGCCGCACCGTCCATGACCGCCCTACCGAGGGTACTTTTACGATGCAATGGGACAGCACTTCAGGTCGTATTTTTGGTTTTGACTTAGACGTATTAGACGCAGAAGGCCTCATCCAACGAATAGTCTATACCACCGAGTGGCAGGAAGTGGAGGTCTCGTTGGATGGTCAATATGGATGGGAGGGCCTATTAAAAAACATTCGGCTCAGTTTTATACTGGGTTTTGATTTGGATACCGAGGTGGTGGAGGCGTTTGAGATCGACTGGATCGAGTTGACCGGCGTGGAAGAGCTGCTACAGGGGGAACGGCCGCCGCCGGCCGTAGAGTACTACTTTGGCTTTGCGGGGGCTGGCCTTTTTGCGCCGCCGGTGTTCTATCCGATTGCCCCGGGTATAGGGGAACAAGATGGAGGCAGGTATCTCGGGCGGAAAGAGCGCAACGTGTTGACGGACTTGGATGGCGATGGCGACTTAGACCTGTTCGGCCTGTGGGAAATGAAAATAGTTAATAAGCATGGGCCTCCTAAGAAGAAAGCGGGCTGGCTGATGGCCGTCAATGACGGGCGCGGGGCCTTGGAACGGGGGCCTGTTATAGAGGAAGTAGCCGCCAAAGGGAGGGTGGTCTTAGATGTGCTTGGTGCCGATTTGACCGGCGATGGTCAAGACGAAATCGCCCTATCGAGAAACAACCGGGAGCCCTTGACCGAAGTGTGGTCTATCGGCCCGGACCTCCAAGTCGAGATGCTCGTGCAGATTGACCGACCGATCCATAGTGTGGCCGATTGGGATGGCGACGGCCGGGTCGAATTGTTGGTCGGGGGGGCTACCTATGAAGGCACTTTAGAGGAATCAATTGAGGGTACGGCGAAGTTCTTTAGCACGTTAGCTGTCTGGGAGGTCGAACAGGGCGGGTGGACGTCCTCCGAGGTGGCGTATTCCGAAAAATATGCGCCCATTCACATTGGCGACTTTACTGGCGATGGGACCGTAGCCGTGTTCTGGTCGCCGATCCGCAGTCTGGCGCGCGGGTGGATTGTGTCTCCCTTGGACAAGGCGTTGCAGAGCGGCGAGCCCGAGGCGTTGCCGCGGAGCGAGATCTTTGAGGTCGATGAAGGGATGAAGCCATTAGGGATAGGCGATTTTGACGGCGACGGGCAGGTGGATTTCCTCACCGAGTTCACTTTCGATCTACTCGAAGGGAGCAAGGGGCTCGTCTTGCAGCGCAAGGGTGCCGGAGACCGCGTAGAAACCGAGGTGCTGTATGATGATCGGCTATTGCGTCGCTCGCCGGTGGTGGTGGGCGACCTCAACGCCGATGGGATCGACGACTGGGTGTTTGTCGGCGGAGACCGCGCTTCGGGCTTTGGGGTGTTCATCGAATGGGGTGGGAGTGTCAACCCGACCCAAGACGGAGAGCGGTATCGGCTGGCGGGCAATGGGAGATACGTGCTGTCCGGGGATATGGATGGCGATGGCGATGTGGACTTGGTGGTGTTAGATCCGATCTTGGGTGGGGTGCATCTGCTCAAGAGTTCGCTGGGCGAGCAGATGACGGCCGTGCAGACGTCGGCGGCAGCACGACCGGCGCAGCATCAGCTGGGCGATGCCTATCCCAATCCGTTCAATCCGGCTGTGGTTATTCCCCTCGATTTGGCGACGGACGCGGCGGGGGTGTCGCTGACCGTGTACGACGTGTTGGGTCGTCGGGTGCGTCAGGTGTGGGACGGGTCGCTGGAGGCGGGGCCGCATCGGTTTGTGTGGGATGGCCGCGACGAGAGGGGCAAGGCGGTGGCCGCTGGGGTGTATGTCTATCGGGCCGAAGTAGATGGGCGGGTGGAAGCCAAAAAGACGACCAAGCGGCCCTAAGCGGCCCTTCTTTTGAGCTATTTGACTCGAACGAGGATGAGACGGCATGAAAGGGACGCGGCGGGGCACCGACGAGACCGACTTGGCCTTAGAGTTGATGGATGTGCATCACGTTAAAGTGCGCGACGCGGTCTCGCTGGAGGATCCGCAACTTTTGCAAGTTCCCTTCGTGCTGCTGACGGTCGATACCCCCTTTGAGTTTACGGACTGTGCGGCGGCCCATCTCGGGGCGTATTTGACCGGCGGTAGGGTCTGTTCGGCCACGGCCGCCTTCGGTTTCGCGCCGTGGATGAAAAGTCGTATAAAATCGTATAAAATCGTATTTAATACGAAAAAAGTCGTATTTAATACGAAAAAACATGTTCCTCCATTGAACCCATAGTGAATGCAAGGCCTATAAAAGAAAAATTATACTTTTATAACTCCTATATTTTTCAATCCTTTAGGATAATCCTAAAGGATTTTTTTGTGCGTATCCTGCTTTTTGGCACGCAACTTGCATATATAATCCGTAGAGCCGAGGCCGATGAAAAAGAAAGGAGGGAATACGAAACTCGTCTCGGTCGTTTTTCAACCCTCACTTCCAGGCGCGTAGCGGCAGAGGCCGCGGACGTGCTGGACTTACTTAGAAGAAGAGAATCATGCAGAGCTTGCGGGAATTCTTCACGTCGTCGAGCGGGCTGGTGCCGGCTCGGTAGGGTTTGGCCCTTGGTTGGGTCATCAGCGTCCTCACGGGGATCACCGTCCTGCTCGGGGCCAAGGAAGCTGCCGCCGATAACCACGAGTGCTATCACAACAAGTGGACAAGGTGTCTCGGGTACGACGCAGGTTGCGACGAGGGTACGGAGGGGGCAAGGTCGTATATGTGCCAGGACTGTTGGCAGGATGTGCATTGCAACGTAGGGTGCGGGTTTCGCTACTGCTGTGCTTGAAAAATCTGGGACCACCTTAGCGGCTGTAGGACCGTTTCTCCTGCTCAGGTGTAAGGGGCCGGTTTAATCGTAGCGGTTGAGCCGGCCCCCCTTTCCCTTCGTACTTCACGGATAGGGTGCTGTCTGTCGGAATGTTACCTGTTGGAAAGGGTCGGTGATGTCATGTTGAAGTTCGCCGCTGTTGTAGGGCTTGTGCTGTGGAGTAGCCTCGCCGAGGCGATTCGGTGGGAGTTCGACGATGGGACGACGCAAGGGTGGTCCGCCAAAGAAGCTTTTATATGGGGGGGTACGCATGAATTTCACCAGTTTCCCGGCGAGGTTGAAGACAGCGTGTGGCGGATTCAGGTTGATCCGGCCGTTGCCAACAGTTTCGACCCCTCCCAGCCGAGTGTCGAAGTGGTTTCTTCACCCATCGGGTATGATTCGGGTCTGTTCGACCGGGTTCGCATCCGCTTCCGCACCGTCCATGACCGCCCTACCAAGGGTACTTTTACGATGCAATGGGACAACGCTTCAGGTCATGTTTTTTTTGCACTAGGCGCACTAGTCCCCATCCGACGAGTAGTCTATACGACCGAGTGGCAGGAAGTAGAGGTCTCGCTGGATGGTCAAGCCGGCTGGGAGGGGCTGTTAAGAAACCTTCGGTTCAGCTTTATGCTGGATCTTGATTTGGCTGCCGAGGTGGTGGAGGCGTTTGAGATCGACTGGATCGAGTTGACCGGTGTGGAAGAGCTACTACAGGGGGAACTCCCGCCGCCGCTGGTAGAGCATTACTTTGGCTTTGCGGGGGCTGGCCTTTTTGCGCCGCCGGTGTTCTATCCGATTGCCCCGGGCATCGGGGAAGCAGAAGGGATTCAAGGCATGTATCTAGGAGGGGGAGGGGGCAATGTGTTGACGGACTTGGATGGCGATGGCGACTTAGACCTGTTCGCCCTGTGGGAAATGAAAATAGTTAATAAGCATGGGCCTCCTAAGACTAAAGCGGGCTGGCTGATGGCCGTCAATGACGGGCGCGGGGCCTTGGAACGGGGGCCTGTTATAGAGGAAGTAGGGGTGACCTTAAAAGTGCTTGGTGCCGATTTGACCGGCGATGGTCAAGCCGAAATCGTCCTATCGAGAAGCAACCGGGAGCTTGAGACCGAAGTGTGGTCTATCGGCGCGGACCTCCAAGTGGAGGTGCTCGCGCAGATCGATGGCTGGGTTCATAGTGTGGCCGATTGGGATGGCGATGGCCGGGTCGAACTATTTGTCGGGGGGGCTGGGTCTTACGGCACTTTAGAGGAACAGCTCGCGGGTACGGCGAAGTTTTTTAGCACGTTATCGGTCTGGGAGGTCGAACAGGGCGGGTGGACATCCGCTGAAGTGGCGTATTCGAAAAAATACGCGCCCATTCACATCGGCGACTTTACCGGCGATGGGAGCCTCAACGTGTTCTGGGGACCGATTCGCAATCTGGCGCGCGGGTGGATTGTGTCTCCCTTGGACGAGGCGTTGCAGAGCGGCGAGCCTGAGGCGTTGCCGCGGAGCGAGATCTTTGAGGTCGATGAAGGGATGAAGCCATTAGGGATAGGCGATTTTGACGGCGACGGGCAGGTGGATTTCCTCACCGAGTTCACTTTCGATCTACTCGAAGGGAGCAAGGGCATCGTCTTGCAGAGGAAGGGGGCCGGCGACCGCTTAGCAGCCGAGGTGCTGTATGATGATCGGCTGTTGCGTCGCTCGCCGGTGCTGGTGGGCGATCTCAACGCCGATGGGATTGACGACTGGGTGTTTATCGGCGGAGACCGCGCTTCGGGCGTTGGGGTGTTTGTCGAATGGGGTGGGGGCGTCAAGCCGACCCAAGACGGAGAGCGGCATCGGCTGGCCGGCAGTGGGACCCAAGTGCTGTCCGGGGATATGGATGGCGACGGCGATCTCGATTTAGTGGTGTTGGATCCCATCTTGGGTGGGGTGCATCTGCTCAAGAGTTCGCTGAGTGCGACAGCGACAGCCGTGCAGACGTCGGCGGCAGCGCGACCAGTGCAACATCGGCTCGGCGACAGCTATCCCAATCCGTTCAATCCGGCTGTGGTGATCCCCCTTGAGTTGGCAAAGGACGCGGCGGGGGTGTCGCTGACGGTGTACGACGTGTTGGGTCGTCGGGTGCGGCAGGTGTGGGACGGGTCGCTGGAGGCGGGGCCGCATCGGTTTGTGTGGGATGGCCGCGACGCGGCGGGCAAGGCGGTGGCCGCCGGGGTGTATATCTATCAGGTCGAAGTGGATGGACAGATAGAAGCGAAAAAGACGACCAAGCTGCCTTGAGGAGTAGTTGAAGGTAGCGTGTGGAAGAGGCCTCAAAATTCACCAAAAGGAGTTTCTTATGAAAACGCAAGTTGTGCATCAAGTCCGTTTCGCGTTAATCGCCTGCTTGATAGTCTTTGGCCTGCCGGGTATTAGCTATGCCCAAGGGAGCGGGCCGGATTGGGCTACTAGTGTGGCGTATTCGCCGGATGGGGACGCAGTGGCTAGTGGGAGTTTTAACCAAACGGTTCGTCTTTGGGATGTGGCGACCGGTACACGCCTCACCACGCTCGAAGGGCATACGGATTTGGTCTGGGATGTGGCGTATTCACCGGATGGAAGCACGCTGGTCAGTGGGAGTTTCGACCGCACGATCCGTCTTTGGGACGCGATGACGGGTGAACTCCTCACCACGCTTAGAGGGCATAGGGGAGATGTCTTTAGCGTATCGTATTCACCGGGTGGGGACGCCGTGGCCAGTGGGAGTCGGGATGAAACGATCCGTCTTTGGGATGTGGCGACCGGTACACGCCTCACCACGCTCGAAGGGCATACGGCGGGGGTCACTGTTGTATCGTATTCACCGGATGGAAGCAGGCTGGCCAGCGGGAGTTTCGACCGCACGATCCGTCTTTGGGATATGGGGGCGGGTACGCTCCTTAACACGCTCGAAGGGCACACGGATGTTGTCTGGAGTGTGGCCTATTCGCCGGATGGGCGCACTCTGGTCAGTGGGAGTCGGGATCAAACGATCCGTCTTTGGGATGTGGCGACGGGTGAACTGCTCACCACGCTCGAAGGGTTAGGTAATATCTGTAGTGTGGCCTATTCACCGGATGGAGGTACGCTGGCCAGTGCGAATGGCACCACGATACATCTTTGGGATGCGGCGACGGGTGAACTGCTCACCACGCTCGAAGGGTATGCGGACTTTGTGGCGTATTCACCAGATGGGCGCACGTTGGCCAGTGCCGCGGGTCGAGGCTATTGGGTGCGTTTCTGGGACCTCGCGTCTTATATCGGCGGGGAGCCGACCGCCGCGGCCGAGACCTCGTGGGGGCGGATCAAGAGCCATTTGCAAGGCCGGGCTGCAGGCGTACTGGCAACCAAGGGGACCAAGCGATGAACAGGGTGCGTGAATGTATCGGCTCGTCCAGCGGCTTGGCGCCGATGCGGCAGGGGCTGGGGTGGGGCGTAAGTCTCCTCGCGGGGCTTGTGATGCTGCTTGGGATCAACAACGCCGACGCCGACCGGATCTACTGTGGCGATATTAGCTGGATCCAATGTTTCGACTGTAGCTCCAACTCCGAGCATCCAATTTGCGCGCGGGCGGATGCGGATTCAGCGGAGCCGGAGGCGAAATACCTCTACTGCCCCTATGCCTTGGACGCGTACTGCAACTTCTATATAGGAGATTGCTGGTACGCGTCCACCCCCTGTTCGGAGGCCGTGCCGCCGACTGCAACCGACCAAACGACTGATTGCTGGTACTACGACGAGTGCGCGGAGTTTAACTCGACCGAGCCGTACCGGCACTGCACCACGTACCATTTCAACAACGACACTTGGGAAAGTTGCCTCTGCTCGTCCACGCCCTGTTCGACCGCCGTGCTGACGCCGACCGCCGTGTTGACGTCGGCAGCCGGCCAGCCGGCGCAGCATCGGCTGGGCGACAGCTATCCCAATCCGTTTAATCCGGCGATGGTGATTACCCTTGATTTGGCGACGGATCAAAAGCAGGTCCACTTGGCCCTCTACGACGTGTTGGGTCGTCGGGTGCGGCAGTTGTGGGATGGGTCGCTGGGGGCGGGTCGGCATCGGTTTGTGTGGGATGGTCGCGACGCGGCGGGCAAGGGGGTGGCCGCCGGGGTGTATATCTACAAGGTCGAAGTAGATGGGCGGGTGGAAGCCAAAAAGACGACCAAGCTGCCGTGAGCGGCCCTTCTTTTGAGCTATTTGACTTGAACGAGGATAAGACGGCATGAGACAGCCTAAGCAGCCATTATACTGGATTTACTCCGGTTTAATCCTGCTCTTAATACCTGTGATCATCGTGCTTATGGGCCTCTATGAAAAGAGCCTCAGCCCCGAATCGCCCCTGCCGTCCATTCCGCCGAAAGAAGCTGTGCTACACCGTCTCGCCGCGTTTGATTCCACCGCGAGTACTCGCCACCTATGAAGAAGTGTATCAGGCCACACCCGCGCCGCGTTCCGGTGTGCTGTCAGCCTATCGCGTTCTTACGGACAGCACCGCTCTTGAGGAGGTCGGTGGGTTTGACGAAGAGCTGCTCCATTCTGAAGGATGGGATTTGGCCTATCGCCTCATGCGGCATGGATATAAAATGCGCTTTGCAGCCAAGGCGCAGAGCTATCACCTGTATCACCATCACGATTTTTTTAGCCCACAAAATGCGTTCATAGAATTGCAAAAACGGCGTAGGGCTATAGCCCATATAGCGGAGAAGAATAGCGATCCCAAGCTGTACCTGATTGAATTTTGGCTCGTCTCTCTATGGCCGGATCCCCTAATTCCAGAAGAGATGCGTCTCCCTAGCCTGATGGCGTTTCACGAGACCTATCAGACCATTTCGAGCGGCGAAATGGCGGAGCGTGCGTTAATGCTCGATCTCCATCCTTTGCGAAGGGACGTGAGCAAATGAGACGGCTTTGGAAAGTACCGTTCCGAAGAAATAGAAGAATATCCACCCCGCACCCCGGACTATTTGGAGGGCATCGTGGTCGGGGAGCAGTTGGTGGGGGTGTATTCGATGCGGAACTACGCTGATTTCTGGGCGGGCATCGGTCGGGAGTTGGTGGATTGGTCTTTGACTAATAACGTAACCAACCACTCGGCTATGGCCAGTGCCGAGGAGCCGTTGGTGTATAATTTGGGGATGAATTTCGTGGTGTACGCGTTGACGCGGGAGGGATCACTGGCACGGCAATTAGTCGATGTGGACTGAGATTGGAGGACATCAGCATAATCGGTCAAGGCTTTTGATTTGTCACTGCCGTCGGTTGCGCGGCTCGGGAATTCTTCACGTCCTCCAGCGGCTTGGCTCCGGTCCGTCGGGGTTTGGGGCTGGGGTGGGTCCTCAGTGCCCTCACGGGACTCGCCATTCTCCTCGGGGCCAAGGAGACCAAAGCAGAGGGGCCTCGTTGCCGCATTGTTTCTTGCAAACCTGACTCTAGCTGCCCTTCGATCACGCCGATACGTTGCTATGACACATGCAGGCACTCGTGGTGCACTACATAATCATCTGATTACTATTGTTAGATAGTTAGAAGCCGTTTTAATGCCTCGTGCCGTCCCTTGCGCTGAGAAAAGAGCTTGGGACCGAGGGCGAGACGCCCTCGGAGAAACGCTTGATTTTGGGGCTTCTCGACGCCCCTTGAGGCTGGCCGGCGCGGGTTTTAAGACGGCTTCTAACGTTGAAGTAGGTACTCATCGCGCCGTATTCAAGTTTCACCACTTTCACGTATGGTAAGGTGCTGTCATGTTGCTCATTCCCGTATGTGTATGGATTGTGCTGTTGAGTGTCCCTGCGGCAGCGATCACGTGGGATTTCGACGACGGGACGACGCAGGGATGGGGCGCCAAAAAACCTGTTAGGTCCGGAGGGGATCATCAATTTTACCCGTTGTCAGGGACGGTCGAAGCGGGCGTGTGGCGGATTAATGCCTTTCGCACCGACGGCCTCAGTGGCTCCGGGGTCGAATTGATTTCGCCGACGATAGGCTCTGATTCGCACCTTTTCGACCGGGTGCGGGTGCGGTTCCGCACGGTTCATCCTAGTCCTACGATAGGAGCCTTATTCCTCCAATGGACCAACGAGCACAACCTCATGTACCCAGGTAATGACTCCCTACCGGGAACGGGTCGGTTTTCTCTTCCCGCAACCGGCTTCTCTGGCGAGTGGGTATATACGACCGAATGGCAGGAGTTCGAGTTTTCGTTGGTCGATACTCCCGTATGGGAGGGGCTGTTAGATGATATTCGTCTGATGTTTGGCTTGGAGGATATGACCTTGTCTATGGTTGACCGGCTGGCTTCGACCAAGGTGGCGTCCTTGGACGTGGATTGGATTGAGTTGACCGGGGTAGAGGAGGTGTTACAGGGGGCATTACCTCGGCCACCGGTGTTCGATATTGGCGTTGCCGGGCCTAAGGTTTTTGCGCCGCCGGTGTTCTATCCAATTGCGCCGGGCTTAGGGTTATTTCGCCTCTTGGGCGACTCCCAAGCAGGCGTTTTGACCGACTTAGATGGGGATGGCGACCTCGATCTGTTCTCCTTCCTCTGGAGGCTCGAGGAGCGCCTAGGCGGCTGGGTCATGGCGCGCAACAACGGGGCGGGGGCGTTTGAAACCATACGCGTCGAGCTAGTAGAGGATCTAGCCTATTATCCTAGGGTGCGCGTCGGCGATGTGACGGGCGATGGCCGCGACGAAATGGTGCTGAGTCTCCAAAGGTTGAACCTCGGGGTTTGGTCTATCGGCGCGGAGTTTCAGCTGGAACCACTCGTGCAGAAGCCCAATCGTCGGTTGGTTGACTTAGCCGATTGGGATGGCGATGGGCAGGTGGAGGTGTTTGCCCAACCGGTAGATGATGTGGATGACCCTTTTTTGGAGGTGTGGGACCTAGGCAACGGCGGGTGGACGTTTTCTGAGTGGGCGGTTCCCGCTCCGGCTTCCGGCTTGTCTTGGGCGCATCAAATCGGCGATTTTACGGGCGCTGGGGTGTTGGAGGTGCTGTGGGGACCGGCGGCTTTTTGGGAGCGGGAGTTGTTTGAACAAGCCATCTCGTTTCGCGTGGCGGGCTTAGGGGCCGATCTGGAGCAGGGGGTGCGTTTTGAAAAGGTCATGCCGTTTTCTCTCCTGTCGGGTCGAGCAGGCGACTTTGATGGCGATGGACAGGTGGATTTACTGGCGGGCTTCCGGGAGGATTTCCAAGAGCAGCGCAAGGGCCTTGCGGTGTGGAACAGCCTCTCTGACGGGTTAAAACAAGAGGTGCTCTATGATGCGTCGCTGTTCCTGCGTTCGTCGGTGGTGGTGTGCGATCTGAACGGGGATGGGGTGGAGGATTGGGCGTTTGTCGGCGGGGACTATGCGTTGGGTTTTGGCGTGTTCGTCGTCTGGGGGGGCGGCTTGCATCCCACCCAAGTGGTAGAATGGCATCGCTTGTCTGGCGAGGGGGTGGAGAGCTTGGAAGCCGGGGATGTGGCGACGGGCTTGGAGGGCAATGGCGTCGCCGTGCTGCCTGGGGATGTGGACGGCGACGGCGACCTCGACTTGGTCGTGTTGGATCGGGCATTAGGGGGGGTACATGTACTTAAGAGTCCGGTGGGCGAGCAGCCGACCGCGGTGAGGACGCCGGCGATAGGGCGGCCGGCGCATCATCGGCTGGGCGACAGCTATCCCAATCCGTTCAATCCGGCGGTGGTGCTGCCCCTTGAGTTGGCCACGGACGCGGCTCAGGTGTCGTTGAGGGTATATGATGTATTGGGTCGTCGGGTGCGTCAGGTGTGGGACGGGCCGCTGCAAGCGGGGAGTCATCGGTTTGTGTGGGATGGCCGCGACGAGAAGGGCAAGGCGGTGGCTGCTGGGGTGTATATCTACAAGGTCGAAATCGACGGACAGGTAGCAGCGAAAAAGACGACCAAGCTGCCCTAAGCCCATAGTGCGCGGGGACTTGGCAACATTGTGTAACGGGAGACCCGCTCGCGTATCCTCTAGCGTGTGAGCCGCCTTAGCCTGTGGCACGAAAGATGCCTGTATTCTATTGAAATCGAGGCCGATGCGGAAAGGAAGTATGAATTAGTATCGGTTATCGGTGGTTGTTCACCCTTCACTTCCAAGCTCTAGTCGGCAAACCGCCGATGGGGCACCGGGCTTTTATAAAGGAGTATGATTCAGATGGACAATCTTCGGGAATTCTTCACGTCCTCCAGCGGCTTGGCTCCGGTCCGTCGGGGTTTGGGGCTGGGGTGGGTCCTCAGTGCCCTCACGGGACTCGCCATCCTGCTCGGGGCCAAGGAGACCAAAGCAGAGGGTCCTCGTTGCCGCATTGTTTCTTGCAAACCTGACTCTAGCTGCCCTTCGATCACGCCGATACGTTGCGAAGACAAATGCGGGCACTGGTGGTCCACTACATAACTAATGGTGCTAGTGAATTGACCGTGGTCTAGGCCGTTCTTAGGCTGAGGTTTCCACCCTTTCAGCCTAAGAGCATCCCCATGATCCCGGCCGAGTTTATCATAGCCCTTTTCTATCGTATCGACCATCCGATGTGCATCGTAGCCAAACATCCCCAAGCCGCCTTATACCCCAGCGAGAGACCCCGCCGAACCGGGGCTATGTTACAAATGTTGTCAAGCCCCCACGCACTATGGGCGGGTTTAGGGCAGCTTGGTCGTCTTTTTCGCTTCCACCCGCCCGTCCACTTCAACCTTATAGACATACACCCCAGCAGCCACCCCCTTGCCCTTCTCGTCGCGGCCATCCCATACAAATCGATGGCTGCCCGCCCCCAGCGGCCCGTCCCACACCTGATGCACCCGACGACCCAACACATCATATACCCTCAACGATACCCCCGCCGCGTCTGTCGCCAACTCAAGGGGAATCACCACCGCCGGATTGAACGGATTGGGATAGCTGTCGCCGAGCCGATGCTGTGCCGGCCGCGTTACTGCCGGCGTCCTCACCGCGGTCGGCTGCTCCCCCACCGAACTCTTCAACACCTGCACTCCGCCCAAGAGGGGATTTAACACGACCAAGTCGAGGTCTCCGTCGCCATCGACATCCCCCGGCAACACCTGTACCCCATCGCCGGCCAACCGATGCCGCTCCACCTCCTTGGCCGGATTCGCACCCCCACCCCATTCGATAAACACCCCAATCCCCGAGGCGCGGTCTCCGCCGACAAACGCCCAATCGTCCACCCCGTCCCCGTTGAGGTCGCGCACCACGACCGGCGAGCGCAGAAATAGCCGATCATCATAGATCACCTCCGCGGCGAGCCCCCCCGCTGGTTGGCTTCTCCGTATGACGAGGCCCTTGCGCAGTTCAAAGGTGTGGTCTTCGAGTGCCACGAGCAGGTCCACCCGCCCATCACCATCAAAATCGTCTGCACCTAAAAGCAGAAAACTCCCCGCATAGAATCCAAAGGCCTCGCCCTCCCCAGGCACAGCCTCCAAGCCCGCCACGATCCACGTGTTTGCTTGACCGAATAACGGAGCCCATAGCACCTCCACCCCCCCATCCCCCGTAAAGTCACCTATCTGAGAGGGCGCATAGTTTTCGGCTACCGCCAACTGAGTGGCCGTCCACTCCCCATGCTCGACCTCCCAGACCTCTAAAGCTCTTCCGCCGGCCACTATATGGTCTGAAAATAACTCGATAGCGCCGTCCCCATCCCAATCCATCAAGCCTACGAGTTGGTGGTCAGGTAGCTGCGTGAGTACCTCAATCTGAAGCTCTGGCTCGATAGACCAAACCGCTAGGTCTGAGTTCGCTAGCACGACCTCGTCTTGGCCATCGCCGGTCAAATCGCCACTCCGCACATCCCAGTAAAATACCCATTCAGTTTCCTCGGTGCGCACCGTTTCAAAGGTCCCTCGTCCGTCATTGAGCGCCATGACCCAGCCCGTTACAAACGGATTATCCGAGCCGGGTCTTCTATCTTCCCAAATAGAGAACAGGTCGAGATCGCCGTCCCTATCCAAGTCCGTCAAGACGCCAGCCCCTTCAATGACTGAAAAGCCCCCTAACCCCGGCGCAATCGGAGAGAAGACCGGTGGGGCGAAAAGCCCGGCTCCCTCAAAGCGGACATATTCCACCGACGGCGGGGCTAATTCCCCCGCTAACAGCTCTTCCACGCCGGTCAACTCGATCCAGTCGATCGCCAACCACCCGACCACCTCCGCCGCCGACCGGGGCACATCTCGCTCGCCCCAATCCAAGCTAAAATGCAGCCGAATATCCCGTAAAAGCCCCTCCCAGACCTCCCGGTCGGCCGGTGCGACCTCCCCGTCCGATCCGGGCAGCGTCAACGCCACTTCCTGCCATTGGGTGGTATAGACGAAGCCGACTTGTCCAGTCAGCGAAAACCGGTTGCTAAACAAACTAGCTGGATCGTGGCCTGGAGCCGTACGGTTGTGCTCATTGGTCCAAGACAGCCGAAAGGAGCCAACCGTAGGACGATGATGGACGGTGCGAAGCCGAACCCGGACCCGGTCGAACAGGTGCGAATCGTAGCCGATGGTAGGCGAAATCACTTGGACAAGCGGCGTGGGATACTTCTTGCCGGCCACCGAGGGCGACATATCAATCGTCCACACGCCGTCTGTGACCTGCCCCGGAAACAGATTGACTTCAGCCGAACCACCTGCTGCCCCCGCTTCTTTGGCCGCCCATCCCTGCGTCGTCCCGTCGTCGAAATGCCATGTGAGCGCCTCGGCGGAACGGCTCCATAGCGCAATGCTTAGAAGAAGCACGAGATGTAACATGGCTGATGTCCTTTACAAGAAAGGCAGGGGCTCGGCACTCTGCACACGCCGAGCCCCTGCCTAGCGGTTTTCAGATGCAAGACCCGCGATAACGCCAAGCAACTTTGCAGCGTTCTACTTTTTCGGAGCAGGACTTTCCATGGCCGGCTCATCGGCTCACGTTTCAACCCCTCCTTACGGCAGCTTGGTCGTCTTTTTCGCTTCCACCCGCCCGTCGATTTCGACCTGATAGATATACACCCCGGCGGCCACCGCCTTACCCTTCTCGTCGCGGCCATCCCATACAAACCGATGCCGACCCGCTTGCAGCGGCCCGTCCCACACCTGTCGCACCCGACGACCCAACACATCATATACCCTCAACGATACCCCCGCCGCGTCTGTCGCCAACTCAAGGGGAATCACCACCGCCGGATTGAACGGATTGGGATAGCTGTCGCCCAGCCGATGTTGCGCCGGCCGCGCTGCCGCCGGCGTCATCACGGCGGTCATCTGCTCCCCCACCGAACTCTTCAACACTTGCACCCCGCCCAAGAGGGGATTTAACACGACCAAGTCGAGGTCTCCGTCGCCATCGACATCCCCTGGCAGCACCTGTACCCCATCGCCGGCCAACCGATGCCGCTCCACCTCCTTGGCCGGATTCGCGCCGCCACCCCATTCGACAAATACCCCAAAGCCCGAAGCGCGGTCTCCGCCGACAAATGCCCAATCGTCCACCCCGTCCCTGTTCAAATCGCGCACCTCCACTGGCGAGCGCAGAAACAGCCGCGCATCATACAGCACCTGTTCTTCTACGCCGCCCCCGGATCGGCGACTCCGCACCACCAGTCCTTTGCGTTGTTCGGTGCCCTCGTAGCCCAGGGCCGTCAGCAAGTCCACATGCCCATTGCCATCCAAATCGCCTCCATACAAGAAAAGAGGCCCACCATCCAACTCGAAGGCCAATGGCTCGTCCACCAAGACCACTTCGCCCAAGCGAGTTACCTTCCATAGGTACGCATCGCCGAAGACCGACATCCATAGCCCCTCCAGCATCCCATTGCCGGTCAGGTCGCCGATCTGATAGAGGTAAAGGGTACTGGTACCGTTTTCAGGTTTCGCCAACTGCGAGGACGACCATATCCCGTTTGTTACATCCCAGAACTCGAAATGGGACTCGCCGTCCACGGGATGTCCGTTTGCATCGTATTCGATCTCTGTGGAAAAGAGTTCGACAGCGCCGTCGCCATCCCAATCCGCTAGGCCCTTAAACAAGCGATCGCTTAGCTGCATAAGTACCTCGATTTGAAGGTCTGATCCCATAGACACAACCGCTATGTCAGGCCAGCCAGCCAGCACGATCTCGTCGGTGCCATTACCGGTCAAGTCACCCGCATGTACCCTTAATAAGGCATTCAGGCCCGTCGTCTCTTCTGTGAGTACAGGTTCAAAGGCCCCTTCACCATCATTGAGGGCCACAACCCAACCGGAGGTCGGCCGGCTCCCTGATGGCGGCCGATGCTCCCACGTAGAGAAAAGATCTAGGTCGCCATCGCCCTCCAAGTCCGTCAACACGCCAGCCTTATCGGCGACGATGATCCCTCCTAAACCCGGCACAATGGGATGAAAGACCGGCGGCGCAAAGTACTGGCCTCCCTCAAAGCGAAAATACTCGGCTTGGGGAGGAGGTAGTTCCCCCTGTAGTATCTCTTCCACGCCGGTCAACTCAATCCAGTCAATCGCCAACTCGCCAACTTTTTCCTCCGCCGGCCGGGGCACTCCTATCTCGCCAAAATCCAAGCTAAAACTCAGTCGAATATCCCGTACCATACCATACCATAGAGCCTTGCTGTGATTGGCAAGGTCGATTTCTACTTCTTGCCAATCGGTCGTGTAAACGAAGCTGCCTTGTACAAGAATCGAAAATCGACCTTTAGCCGGCTCAGGATCCCTACCTGGAGAAGTACGGTTGTGCTCATTGGTCCAGTGGAGAACTAAGGAGCCTGACGTGGGGCTGTGATGGAGGGTGCGGAACCGAATCCGCACTCGGTCAAACAGGGCCGAATCGTAGCCTATCGTAGGAGAAATCACTTGGACACTTGGGTCATGGTCATCCGAGCGAGAGGTCTCAAGCATCCACACGCCGTCTGCAACTACCCCGGATAGGAGGTGAAAGGCATGAGTGCCACCGGATGAGGCATCCTTTTTAGTAGCCCACCCTTGGGTCGTCTCTCCATCGAAATCCCATCTGATCGCCTCGGCGAGGCTACTGCACAGCATCACGCCTATACAAACGAAGTGCTTCAACATGACCCGTCCTCTCATCAGGATATAATAAAACGCCAAGGGTCAGCACGAGAATGACACCGAACCCTTGGCAATAACACGCCTGTATGTGGGCACTTGGTAAACTCCACCCTGCTCGGCGACAGGACGGGAAATTGAGTAACTCGCTCGCGGTGCGTGATCCCGAAGCTCACCAACTGTGGGACGGGCCGCGATAACGCCAAGCAACTTTGCAGCGTTCTACTTTTTCGAAGCGGGACTTTTTATGGCCGTCTCATCGGCTCACGTTTCAACCCCTCCTTACGGCAGCTTGGTCGTCTTTTTGGCTTCCACCCGCCCGTCGATTTCGACCTGATAGATATACACCCCAGCGGCCACCGCCTTGCCCTTCTCGTCGCGGCCATCCCATACAAACCGATGCCGACCCGCTTGCAGCGGCCCCTGCCACACCTGCCGCACCCGACGACCCAACACATCATATACCCTCAACGATACCCCCGCCGCGTCTGTCGCCAAATCAAGGGGCAGCACCACCGCCGGATTAAACGGATTGGGATAGCTGTCGCCGAGCCGATGATGCGCCGGCCGCGCTGCCGCCGGCGTCCTCACCGCGGTCGGCTGCTCGCCCACCGGACTCTTAAGTACATGTACCCCCCCTAATGCCCGATCCAACACCACCAAGTCCACATCGCCGTCGCCGTCCACATCCCCAGGCAGCACGGCGACGCCATTGCCCTCCAAGCCCGTCGCCACATCCCCGGCTTCCAAGCTCTCCACCCCCTCGCCAGACAAGCGATGCCATTCTACCGCTTGGGTGGGATGCAAGCCGCCCCCCCAGACGACGAACACGCCAAAACCCAACGCATAGTCCCCGCCGACAAACGCCCAATCCTCCACCCCGTCCCCGTTCAGATCGCACACCACCACCGACGAACGCAGGAACAGCGACGCATCATAGAGCACCTCTTGTTTTAAGCCATCAGAGAGGCTGTTCCACACCACAAGGCCCTTGCGCTGCTCTTGGAAATCCTCCCGGAACCCCGCCAGTAAATCCACCTGCCCATCGCCGTCAAAGTCGCCCGCTCGACCCGACAGGAGAGAAAACGGCATGACCTTTTCAAAACGCACCCCCTGCTCCAGATCGGCCCCTAAAACTGCCACGCGAAACGAGATGGCTTGTTCAAACAACTCCCGCTCCCAAAAAGCCGCCGGTCCCCACAGCACCTCCAACACCCCATCGCCCGTAAAATCGCCGATTTGATGCGCCCAAGACAAGCCGGAAGCCGGAGCGGGAACCGCCCACTCAGAAAACGTCCACCCGCCGTTGACCAGGTCCCACACCTCCAAAAAAGGGGCATCCACATCATCTACCGGTTGGGCAAACACCTCCACCTGCCCATCGCCATCCCAATCGGCTAAGTCCACCAACCGACGATTGGGCTTCTGCACGAGTGGCTCCAGCTGAAACTCCGCGCCGATAGACCAAACCCCGAGGTTCAACCTTTGGAGACTCAGCACGATTTCGTCGCGGCCATCGCCCGTCACATCGCCGACGCGCACCCTAGGATAATAGGCTAGATCCTCTACTAGCTCGACGCGTATGGTTTCAAACGCCCCCGCCCCGTTGTTGCGCGCCATGACCCAGCCGCCTAGGCGCTCCTCGAGCCTCCAGAGGAAGGAGAACAGATCGAGGTCGCCATCCCCATCTAAGTCGGTCAAAACGCCTGCTTGGGAGTCGCCCAAGAGACGAAATAACCCTAAGCCCGGCGCAATTGGATAGAACACCGGCGGCGCAAAAACCTTAGGCCCGGCAACGCCAATATCGAACACCGGTGGCCGAGGTAATGCCCCCTGTAACACCTCTTCCACCCCGGTCAACTCAATCCAATCCACGTCCAAGGCCGCCACCTTGGTCGAGGCCAGCCGGTCGGGCCTCGACCCCGTCATAAACTCCAAGGTAAACATCAGACGAATGTCATCTAACAGCCCCTCCCATACGGGATAGTACCCGAAGGAATTCTCCTCCAGGTCAACCAACGAAAACTCGAACGCCTGCCATTCGGTCGTATATACCAACTCGCCGTAGGCACCGTTTGCGGGAAGAGAAAACCGACCCCTTTGCGGTAGGGGGTCACCACCTGGGTACATGAGGTTGTGCTCATTGGTCCAGCGGAGGAGTAAGGCTCCTGTCGTAGGACTATGATGGATCGTGCGGAACCGCACCCGCACCCGGTCGAAAAGGTGCGAATCAGAGCCTATCGTCGGCGAAATCAATTCGACCCCGGAGCCACTAAGGCCGTCGGTGCGAAAGGCATTAATCCGCCACACACCCGCTTCAACCCCCCCAGACAACGGGTAAAATTGATGATCCCCCCCGGCACTAATAGGTTTCTTGACGCCCCATCCCTGCGTCGTCCCGTCGTCGAAATCCCACGTGATCGCTGCCGCAGGGCTACTCAACAGCACAATCCATACACATACGGGAATGAGCAACATGACAGCACCTTACCATACGTGAAAGTGGTGAAACTTGAATACGGCGCGATGAGTACCTACTTCAACGTTAGAAGCCGTCCTAAGTACACGACAGTAATCTAAGTTGTGGTACAGCCCTGCTTTAGGTTTATTTGTAATCAGCCAGATTGCATCTAAATCCTAAACACAGGAGCTGTACCATGCTTATTCATACGATTAAAAAAGCCCTCACGCAAGGGTCGGTATCCCTCACGCGCCACCGTATCGACCTGATCAGTCGGTTGGTGTGTGCGCTGATTCAAGTGCGTTCGGTCAATATGAAAAAACTCGCGTGTAGCCTATCGGGGATGGCCCAGATTGACAGTCACTATCGCCGTCTCCAGCGTTTTTTCAGTAGCACTGTCTCACCGTCGGTGTTTACGCAGTTGATTGTATCCAAGGTCGTTCGCCCCGGCCAACCGCAACTCTTAGTTATGGATCGCACCCATTGGCGATTGGGGCGCACCGATCAGAATGTGTTGTGTGTCGGCTTAGTCTATCAGGGGGTCTCGATTCCGTTGGTATATCAGTCGTTGCAAAAGCCGGGCAACTCCAACACCTCAGAGCGCAAGCGTCTCCTGACGAAGGTATTGGCCTACCTTGATCCCCGCGTATGCTGTTTAGTCGCCGACCGCGAGTTTATCGGTCGAGCGTGGTTCGCCTTTTTGCTGGAGCAGCAGGTCGATTTTGTCATCCGTCTGCGCGGCAATACGTCGCTTACGCTCGACGACGGTCGGCGACGTTATGGGGCTACTTTTAATGAACGGATGCCGAGAGGTACGACCCGATTCTACCCACAGACCACCCTCTATGACGGCTTGACCCTGAATTTGGTGTGTCACCGCCCCATCCGCGGCGAGCGCATCCTACTCATCACCAACCGAACTGACCTCAAGCAGGTGCTGGCCGTCTATGGACAACGCTGGGCTATTGAAACGACGTTTGCCTGTTTGAAATCGAGAGGATTTAACCTCGAAGACACCCATTTGACCCACCCCCAACGCTTGCACCTGCTGCTGGGACTGCTGGCATGGACGCTGCTATGGGCGCTGTTGGTAGGACGGCGGTTGCATCAGAGAAAACCCATCCCCACAAAAAAACATGGACGACCAGCCATAAGCCTCTTTCGAAAAGGATTAGACCAACTCACACAGATCATACACCAAGCACGAGACCAACCTAAACGCAACCGACAACATCAACACATTTTACTGTCGTGTACTTAGGAAGCCGTCTTAAAACCCGCGCCGGCCAGCCTCAAGGGGCATCGAGAAGTCCCAAAATCAAGCGTTGCCCCAAGAACGAGACGCCCCCCGGGGAACCGCTTTTCTCAGCGCAAGGGACGGCACGAGGCATTAAAACGGCTTCTAACTATCTAATCAGATGATTATGTAGTGCACCACGAGTGCCTGCATGTGTCATAGCAACGTATCGGCGTGATCGAAGGGCAGCTAGAGTCAGGTTTGCAAGAAACAATGCGGCAACGAGGCCCCTCTGCTTTGGTCTCCTTGGCCCCGAGGAGGATGGCGAGTCCCGTGAGGGCACTGATGACCCACCCCAGCCCCAAACCCCGACGGACCGGAGCCAAGCCGCTGGAGGACGTGAAGAATTCCCGAAGATTGTCCATAATTCGTCTCCTTAGTTGCCCAGTACGTCCGCGGCCTCGGCCGCTACGCGCCTGGAAGTGAGCGTTGAAAAACGACCGAGACGAGTTGGTATCCCCTCCTCTCTTTCGCACCAGCCTCGGCTCTGCGGATTATATATGCAAGTTGCGTACCAAAAAGCAGGACACGCACAAAAAAATCC
Source organism: uncultured Latescibacterota bacterium (assembly GCA_958295495.1). GTDB lineage: Bacteria > Latescibacterota > UBA2968 > UBA8231 > UBA8231. Next base: position 510,029 of record OY282352.1, on the reverse strand, counting down.
TTTAGGATTACCCTAAAGGATTGAGAAATATAGAAGTTATAAAAGTGTTATTTTTCTTTTATAGGCCTTGCATTCGCTCTGGGTTCAATGGAGGAATATGTTTTTTCGTATTAAATACGACTTTATACGATTTTATACGACTTTTCATCCACGGCGTGGGCGTCGGTGGGCCGCGCTTTCTTGCCCCGTTAAGACGATTTCTTAGGTCGTTGCAACCCATGCACGCGCATGCGGGAACGCAGCCGCTCCGGGTTCATGCCAATAAGTCAACTGCGCCGCGCCCCGCGCGCCGTAGAGCCGGCCGGCGCACTAAGGGCCGCTGGCGGGTGAGGGGGGCGGCGGCGGGTGCTTGGTAAACTCCACCCTGCTCGGCGACAGGACGGAAAATTGAGTAACTCGCTCGCGGTGCGTGATCCCGAAGCTCACCCACAGATGCAAGACCCGCGATAACGCCAAGCAACTTTGCAGCGTTCTACTTTTTCAAAGCGGGACTTTTCATGGCCGTCTCATCGGCTCACGTTTCAACCCCTCCTCACGGCAGCTTGGTCGTCTTTTTGGCTTCCACCCGCCCGTCCACCTCGACCCGATAGACATACACGCCAGCAGCCACCGCCTTGCCCGCCGCGTCGCGGCCATCCCATACAAACCGATGCCGACCCGCCCCCAACGGCCCCTGCCACACCTGTCGCACCCGACGACCTAACACATTATATACCCTCAACGATACCCCCGCCGCGTCCTTGGCCAACTCAAGGGGCAGCACCACCGCCGGATTAAACGGATTGGGATAGCTGTCGCCGAGCCGATGATGCGCCGGCCGCCCTATCGCCGGCGTCCTCACCGCGGTCGGCTGCTCGCCCACCGGACTCTTGAGCACCTGTACCCCCCCTAATGCCCGATCCAACACGACCAAGTCGAGGTCGCCGTCGCCGTCCACATCCCCAGGCAGCACGGCGACGCCATTGCCCTCCAAGCCCGTCGCCACATCCCCGGCTTCCAAGCTCTCCACCCCCTCGCCAGACAAGCGATGCCATTCTACCACTTGGGTGGGATGCAAGCCGCCCCCCCAGACGACGAACACGCCAAAACCCAACGCATAGTCCCCGCCGACAAACGCCCAATCCTCCACCCCATCCCCGTTCAGATCGCACACCACCACCGACGAACGCAGGAACAGCGACGCATCATAGAGCACCTCTTGTTTTAACCCATTAGGAAGGCGGCTCCACACCGCAAGGCCCTTGCGCTGCTCCTGGCCGTCCTCCCGGAAGCCCGCCAGTAAATCCACCTGTCCATCGCCATCAAAGTCGCCTGCTCGACCCGACAGGAGAGAAAACGGCATGACCTTTTCAAAACGCACCCCCTGCTCCAGATCGGCCCCTAAGCCCGCCACGCGAAACGAGATGGCTTGTTCAAACAACTCCCGCTCCCAAAAAGCCGCCGGCCCCCACAGCACCTCCAACACCCCATCGCCCGTAAAATCGCCGATTTGATGCGCCCAAGACAAGCCGGAAGCCGGAGCGGGAACCGCCCACTCAGAAAACGTCCACCCGCCGTTGACCAGGTCCCACACCTCCAAAAAAGGGTCATCCACATCATCTACCGGTTGGGCAAACACCTCCACCTGCCCATCGCCATCCCAATCGGCTAAGTCAACCAACCGACGATTGGGCTTCTGCACGAGTGGTTCCAGCTGAAACTCCGCGCCGATAGACCAAACCCCGAGGTTCAACCTTTGGAGACTCAGCACGATTTCGTCGCGGCCATCGCCCGTCACGTCGCCGACGCGCACCCTAGGATAATAGGCTAGATCCTCTACTAGCTCGACGCGTATGGGTTCAAACGCCCCCTCTCCGTTGTTGCGCGCCATGACCCAGCCGCCTAGGCGCTCCTCGAGCCTCCAGAGGAAGGAGAACAGATCGAGGTCGCCATCCCCATCTAAGTCGGTCAAAACGCCTGCTTGAGAGTCGCCCAAGAGACGAAATAGCCCTAAGCCCGGCGCAATTGGATAGAACACCGGCGGCGCAAAAACCTTAGGCCCGGCAACGCCAATATCGAACACCGGCGGCCGAGGTAATGCCCCCTGTAACACCTCCTCTACCCCGGTCAACTCAATCCAATCCACGTCCAAGGACGCCACCTTGGTCGAAGCCAGCCGGTCAATCATAGACAAGGTCATATCCTCCAAGCCAAACATCAGACGAATATCATCTAACAGCCCCTCCCATACGGGAGTATCAACCAACGAAAACTCGAACTCCTGCCATTCGGTCGTATATACCCACTCGCCAGAGAAGCCGGTTGCGGGAAGAGAAAACCGACCCGTTCCCGGTAGGGAGTCATTACCTGGGTACATGAGGTTGTGCTCGTTGGTCCATTGGAGGAATAAGGCTCCTATCGTAGGACTAGGATGAACCGTGCGGAACCGCACCCGCACCCGGTCGAAAAGGTGCGAATCAGAGCCTATCGTCGGCGAAATCAAGGTGACCCCGGAGCCACTGAGGCCGTCGGTGCGAAAGGCATTAATCCGCCACACACCCGCTTCAACCCCCCCAGACAACGGGTAAAATTGATGATCCCCCCCGGACCTAACAGGTTTTTTGGCGCCCCATCCCTGCGTCGTCCCGTCGTCGAAATCCCACATGATCGCTGCCGCAGGGCCACTCAACAGCACAAGCCATACACATACGGGAATGAGCAACATGACAGCACCTTACCATACGTGAAAGTGGTGAAACTTGAATACGGCGCGATGAGTACCTACCTCAACGTTAGAAGCCGTCTTAAAACCCGCGCCGGCCGGCCTCAAGGGGCGTCGAGAAGCCCCAAAATCAAGCGTTTCTCCGAGGGCGTCTCGCCCTCGGTCCCAAGCTCTTTTCTCAGCGCAAGGGACGGCACGAGGCATTAAAACGGCTTCTAACTATCTAACAATAGTAATCAGATGATTATACAGTGCACCCCATGTGCCCGCATTTGTCTTCGCAACGTATCGGCGTGATCGAAGGGCAACTAGGGTCGGGGTAGCACCTATCAATGCGGCACTGAGGACGGTCTGCTTTGGTCTCCTTGGCCCCGAGGAGGATAGCGAGTCCCGTGAGGGCACTGATGACCCACCCCAGCCCCAAACCCCGACGGACCGGAGCCAAGCCGCTGGAGGACGTGAAGAATTCCCGAGCCGCGCAACCGACGGCAGTGACAAATCAAAAGCCTTGACCGATTATGCTGATGTCCTCCAATCTCAGTCCACATCGACTAATTGCCGTGCCAGTGATCCCTCCCGCGTCAACGCGTACACCACGAAATTCATCCCCAAATTATACACCAACGGCTCCTCGGCACTGGCCATAGCCGAGTGGTTGGTTGCGTTATTAGTCAAAGACCAATCCACCAACTCCCGACCGATGCCCGCCCAGAAATCAGCGTAGTTCCGCATCGAATACACCCCCACCAACTGCTCCCCGACCACGATGCCCTCCAAATAGTCCGGGGTGCGGGGTGGATATTCTCCAACGATAAAGTGCATATCGCGCATCCCGCGTGGTAGGCTGTTTACATCATAGAAGCAATGATAAATCGGATGGGTTAGCTCTAGGCGGGTAAACTGCCAGTCCTTCCACTCTCGATAGCCCACCGCCTCAAAGCTGGCGCGAATGAGGGAACGCACCGCCGGAATGTCTAATTCGAGGTCGCTATAACTGCCCCACAACATGCTCACAATATCCACAAACAGGAAACCGCCGCCGGTCAAATACGCCCCGAGATTGGCCGCCTCGCTGTCCGTAAACTCAAAGGGGGTATTGACGGTCAGCAGCACGAAGGGGACTTGCAAAAGCTGCGGGTCGTCGAGCCGGACCGCGTCGCGCACTTCGACGTGAACCTGCGTCTTGGCGACCATTTTATCGGCCAACCCTTGCAGCATCCGCCGTTCCACCAGTTGGCGCGGCATCTGGTGATACCAGCGCACTTGTATGTTTTCAGCTCGTACACTCTCTTCAGCCCGTTCGATGGAAGGACTGTAGATGCCGGACATATAGAGGAACCCCTTGAGCTTGCGCCGATCGTTTGGATCGACGATCACCATCGCCCGGTGCCGCCCAGTGTCCATCGCATGCACATCCATTAACTCCAAGGACAAGTCAATCTCGTCGGCCCCCTGCCGCGTCCCTTCTAGCACACCAGCGCGCAGTTGCGGGCCGATGTGCCGAGCGGGGAAGTCCGGCACGGGCAGCACCGGACGTTCCGGCAGCACCGCCGTCGGTAGCCGGGGAGCTGATGACTTGAACACCGGCAGCGGATGCACTGCCGTGGGAGCCGGCCGCATGGCCACGACCGGAGCCGCTTGGAGTGCCGGACGGCGCACTAAGGGCCGCTGGAGGGGGCGTTGGCGGCGGGCGAGGGTGCGCTGTGGCGGCGGCCGTTTCATAAACTTCACCATGATCGGCGGTAGGACGGGAAATTGAGTAACTTGCTCGCGGTGCGGTACTGTGAGAATCAGCAGATGTAATGCTAGCGATAACGCTAGGCACCCTTGGAGTTTTCTATTTTTGTGAAACGGTACTTTCCATGGCTGTCTCACGGTCTTGTGCCCCTCTCAAAGGATGAAAATCAAGCATTAATGTGCGCTCCGTCATTTCGCCGCTCGAAATGGTCTGATAGGTCTCGTGAAACGCCATCAGGTTGTTGAGGCGCATCTCCTCTGGAATTAGGCGGTCCGGCCATATAGAGGCAAGCCAAAATTCGATTAGATATAGTCGAGGATCCTCGTTCTTCTCCGCTATATGGGCTATAGCCCTACGCCGTTTTTGCGATTCTGCGAACGCATTTTGTGGGCTAAAAAAATCGTGATGGTGATACAGGTGATAGCTCTGCGCCTTGGCTGCAAAGCGCATTTTATATCCATGCCGCATGAGGCGATAGGCTAAATCCCATCCTTCAGAATGGAGCAGCTCTTCGTCAAACCCACCGACCTCCTCAAGAGCGACACGCGGGGCCGAAGCATTGTGTGGATAAAAACTGAGCCAACCAATCGGCGAATCGGGCACTTGGTCAAAGAGCACTTGTACTTGGTCTTGCATTAATTTTAACTCTGGGAAGGGATACCCGCCCTCTCGGGCTAATGGGGCGATCGCATCAAAATCGGACTGTATCATAGCTTTGGGCACCCGAAATTTTTCTGGGTACGTACGCATAATCTGAGCAACCGCTGCCGGAACGTCCTCCCAAGGAAGACCATCGCACGGGTCTTGGACATATTCCAAATAAGGCAAGCAATACTGGAACCCACTCGTTACGCCGTTGTAGTGCTGAAATAGGTGCCAATGGTGGGCTAACCAACCGGGATCCGGTAGCGCGTCTCCATCCAAGAAAGCGATCAAGTCTCCTCGCGCTTCCGCTATACCGATGTTCCGCGCTCGACAGCGTCCGACATTGGTATTCAAGGGAATGACCTTTATGGGAATTCGCTTATATGCACGCAGCAAATCCCCCGTTCCGTCCGTGCTGCCATCGTCCACCACTACAACCTCAAATTGGCCGGAGAATGCTTGCACGGCCAAGCCGCTTAAAACAAGCCGCAACCGATCGCGCTGATTGTGTGCGGCAATGACGACAGAAACATCCATTGAGCTCGCTCCTTTATATACATTCAAAGACCAAGCGGCACTCTTCCCTCAGAGAATCCGGCCGATGAATGTGGGGAAGGCCACTACCTGTCTCTTCATACACCACGGCTTGTGGCACTTCCTTGACAGCGTTGGAGCACACGACGTGGAAGCAGTCCAAATGGCCAAAGAAAAAGTCAAAATACGGCTCGCTATTCTCCAAGACCTTATGGCGCAACACCTCACTTTGCACATTGGCCTCCGTCAGTGCGGGCGTACCAATACTGATACCGTGAAACTCCACGGGAATCCATCCCAAACCTGCGATAAAAATCTCAGCCCACGTGTGCCCAAACACCACTTCGTTATACGTTCGGTTCTCGTAGCGGTTTGGCCCCAGCGGGTTGACGGCTATGGCTCCGGTTTGCTCGCGGGCTGGTATCTTTAGCAGGCGACAAAGGGCCATAAAGGCACGCGCCAACGTAATACAATGTCCGCTGTCGTCCGTCAGTGCTTTTAGGGTGCTACACCGATAGCATTGGCAACTATCTTTGGTCTTCTTAAAATGCTTGTTCTTGGCCAAATAGTAGTATAGCAAACGAGCTTTTTCTACGTCGCTCGCCCCTTCGTCTATGCCCACATCCTTCCAACAACGGCGAACGAGCGGATGTTCGGCCAAGGATTCATCGACGGTAGTGTAGCACTCGAACTGTTCGGACGTGATCGTCTCCGTTGTTCCTGTGGTGCCCATAACTCTCGAATAAACCGTCAATTCGCACGCGTAAGAAAACGTATAGGCCTCACCGGAGCTAAAATCACAAATCGCAGGATAGCTGTAGAAAAAACCCGCGTGTGGCAAAAAGTGTTCTTGCATTTCCGCCGGACTGCAAGATAGCAGCTTTATATCCGTCTGAAAGTCAGTGGATATTGGGTAGGGCAGAAATATCCGCGTATTGTGGGTTGTATCCTCGGCCGCAGACAGGGTGAAGGTATAAGTTAGCTGCAAGCGCTGGCGCTCCATAGCGGGACGAAGCGCGCCATTTTTTGTATTGATGAAGAACGATCGCATCTCCTCACGCGCCTCGTAATCACACGCAAAAAAGCGAGCGTCGTTGTCGTAGAGCCAGTTCCACGAATCAAGGCGATCGTACCAGATGCCGTCTTGTTTCACTTCATGCGGCATCTGGCGATTTCGCCCGTTCTCAAGTATCTCTTCAATTTGCTCGTCGCTGAGCACCGTGCTCAACGACAACTGCCGGGCAAAGTCGTAGTGGCTCATCTCGTAATGCGGATCGAGCTGGCCTTCTTCTGCGCGACTCATCCAGTACCCATCGACTATATCCGCGACGCAATTCGCGTCCTGCCATTTCTGTATATCACCGGCAAAAGCACGGCATCGTCTAGCGAATATCGCATAGTGGTTTAACAATCCCTCAACGCTTTGGACGAGAGCCGTCGGTCGGGTGAAATCTCGGTGGCTCAATTTGATCCCCAGCCCTAGTGCTTGCAGGCGGTTGATGAAATACTCTTGCGGACAATTCGTGGGAAGCCCAATGACGGGTATGCCCTTGAACAGAGCTTGGTAAAAGAAATCGTGCTCTCCGCCACCGGCAAAGACGGCCGCTTGGGAGGCGGCCTGCGGCAAAAAATTAGGATCGACGATCTCGCCGTGCTCTATTGAGTCGATATGCACCCCAATAGGTGGCACCACCCACTGCCGAATCCCCTTCATCCCTAGCTTTTGCACGGCCTCTTGAATGGAGGACCCATCGGTTCCCAGCGTTCTGAGATCCCAGTACACTCCCTTCCGCTCCGCATTGCCTTGCTCCTCTATGTCGAGCCCCTCAAGTAGCGGTCCGACAAAGAAGTAGTTGTCAGGCGTCTTCTGTCCCAGTGGATGAATCGCTGGAATATCGCAGAGCAGATACATTTCCCTACATGTCACCTTATAAGTCCACTCTCGATGTGCGGTACGTCCGATTATGTCATCCCAAGTACGCACAAACTCAGGCGAGTGAATCGGGTACGGGTATTCGGGCATGGTATAGGCCGATTTTATCGAAACTACATCAACCCCTTCTAATGCCGCGGCCAATCTCAGCGTGGGACGGGAATCTACGATAGCGAAGTCGGGTTTCAAGCGACCAATCAGTGCTCTCTCGGCTTCCACGCTTTGATGGATAGACGAGTCGTAGTTCGCCTCATTCGTGTCAAAATCCAGTACTGCTCCCAAGTCTCGTATTGGCGTGTCGAGGTCGTGCAGTGAGAAGCCCGCTTGCCGGACTTGGTCGGCAAACGAACCCGTGCCAGCAAACTCGACGGTGTATCCGCGGCGGCGGAGCGTTGTGCCCACCACCAAAGAACGATGTGCGGAGACGCTATCAAAACCGTGAAAGAAGATCAGTATTGAAACTCGGTTTCGATTAAGCCGGTGCGAGCGTTCCTTTTCCTTAAGCCGTCTGATGACCTTGAAGAGTCCGGCTAAGGTCCGCTGCTGTATTGCGTTGAACATCGTTTTGTCCTTTACATTCGGCCGCTCGTCCTCAGCAGCTCTTGTACGAACTCGACCCTGTCTTCTAGCTGAAGTTCGCCGTATAATTCCAATGCTTGCCGCCACTGAAGTATGGCATCAAAAGGGGCCTGATTCGACGCATAGGCTCTCCCCAAGCGAACTCTAACGTCGGCTACGGCCTCCAAGTCCGATACTTTCGCAAACAGCTGCACCGCCTGCCTATACGCCTCCTCAGCCGCATGAAGGTTTTCAACGTCCATATAGTTATCGCCCAAAAGAGCCGCTTGTGCCGCCCGGCCTTTGTTGTCCCCAATCCCGTCAAATAGCTCCGTAGCCTGCTGGAACCACGCCGCGGCTTCTCGCAGGTCGCCTTTCTCCCGTAGCACCTGCCCCAGACCGCTCATGGTGCGAGCCTCAAATTGTTTATTACCTAACTTTCGTTGGATAGCCAGCGTCCGACGATACATGGATTCCGCCTCATCAAACTGACCCATCTGGCTATATACGCCCCCCAAGACGCTGTAATGATGAGCCAACCCCTCGTCGCGCTGGAGCCGCTCCTCAATCGCAAGGCCTTTTTTGAGGATGGCTTCGGCCTCGACCAAACGATTCTGTTGGAGATAGACCAGCCCCAAGCCCTGATAGTGGCCGGAAATACCCGGCAGATCGCCGAGTTCTTGGCAAACCTTCAGCCCCTGCTGGAAGTAGCCCTCGGCCTCTTCCGGTTTGTTCTGCTGGAGTGCCAACTGCCCCAAGTTGCCGCATTCTTCCGCCCAATAGGCTCTATTGCCCGACGCCTCGTGGAGTTGCTGAGCGCATGTATGCAATTCTTGAGCCTCTGCAATTTTTCCTTGGAGATGAGCGACAAAGCCTCTATTGCTGTAGTTGACGGCCAGACGCTCCTCGTCGCGGCGTTGGCTATTGATCTCAAAGGCTGTATTGAGATAGTCAACCGCCTCGTCCATCCGCCCCTTGACCTGGTACATAAGTCCCAAGCCGCTGCACGCATCGGCTGCTAGCTCGTGATCCTGCCACTGCCGTGCTTTCGCAAGGGCTCTTTTATACAGTGCTTCGGCCCTGTCGAGTTCACCTTGTTCCTTGTAATAACGGCCCAAAAGGAGACAAGCCTTCGCTTGGGTGCGTACATCGCGATCTTGTGCGACCCGCGCCCGCTGTATCGCAACGTCGCGTTCGGGAATTAACGGAATGATTTCCATACCTCAAAGTGCCCTCCTCGGTTATAGCTTTTGCACGGCTTCCCACACCGAAGGCATCCCTCGCGCAAAAGAAGCGATGGTTCCCTCCTCACTGACCACATAAAACTGCGGTACGCCCCCGATCTGATAGGTTTGGGCAACCGTACCCGCCGAATCGACCAAAACGGGTATCGCCAAATCGTGGTTTTCGACGATTTGCTGCACTGCATCTTTCGTGCCTGGACTGACTAGTAGCAAATGGCTCTCTGGGGGAAGGTCGTACTCTACCAAGTAGCGTTCTAACTCGTTGCAATACGGGCAGGTAGGGGTTACAAAAATCAGCCCTACTCGCTGCCCCTTAAAACTTCTGAGACTGACCGGGTCCCCTTGCACCGAGGGCAATTCAAAATCAGGGGCGTCCGTTCCCTCAGACAGAGGCTCAGAACGCTTCGTATCCCCCTCGCTCCAGACGATCCCCGCGGGTTCCTCCGACTGCTCCTTGAAAATCAGCGCGAGCAACAAGACCACACTGACAAGCCCGGCGATCTGCCAATGCTTTTGATCGGCCATCATTGGGTCCTCTCTTTTTCAAGTGCTTTTTGCGCCGACTGCACAATGTTCTCAATCGGGAAGCCTCCACCCCTAACAGCCTCGACGATCCGTTGTTCCCTATCCACCAAAAGCGCGGTTGGGAAATTCGTGATGTTGAGATGCTCCATCGTCAGCAGCAACGTATCTACGGCAATGGGAAAGGCCAAGGCGTGTTCGGCGACCTTTTCCATCAATCCTTCCCGTGTATTGGCAACCATCAAGATGGGAATATCGGTAGCCGCTTTCCCTATAATGGGATACATGGTGTCACAGGCATCACAGCCCGGCAGCGTAAAGACCAGTAGGTGGGATGCGCCCTTGTACAGATGGGTAGAGATCGAGTCGCCATCTAACTGTTCGAGGTCGTATTCCGGGACGAGTTCCCCTAGCAAAAAGTCTAGGCCGGTATCTATTGGGGTGATTGTAGGATTGTTGATTTTTGTCGCCAACAATAGACTGGTTCCCAAGAGGATACCCAGCACCGTTGACAGCAACAGCATCGTCGCTTGCGGTTTTGGACGCATATCTTCCATTGCGTATCTTTCCTTTCTCCTAAAACGCATCGAACAACGGCTGAATCCACTTGTTGGCTGGCCCGACGATACTGCCGGCCCATATCAAAGTTAGACCGACGCCAACCATCAAGGCCGGTGCAAAGGGCAGCGACAGTTCAACCTCTAACTGATCGTCCCATGCGCGGAACAATCCCTTTCTTTGTAGGGCTTTTAGCTGGCGCACTTTCCGAATCGTCAACGGCTTGCCCGTTCGGCCTATGACCTCCCACGTATCTCTACCCTGCTCGCCGAACGAAACTACTTCGATTCGGTCTTTTTCGGGGGCTTCATAAATCGACGGGTGTAGCACCATGCCCGGCTGTAAGGCATCAATAGAGACCGGCTGCACAAACTTCTGGTATTCGAGAGCATGGATATACACATAGACGGTCCGTATGCCCCATAGCACAGCCCAAAGCACGAGATAGAGCAGGTAGTCCCCGGTGCTGATGGCGCTAAAGATACCGATTACAAGCCCGGGAACGATCAAGATGATTTTATTGGGGGCCTTGGTCCGATCTTCATGGATCAAATAGAGCACCGCCCCCACTACTATCGCCTCGGCGAGGGTCAAGGTCCCGCCGACCAACGTCGTCCCACCTAACACCAGCCCGCTCAAGCCGGCCGCCTCAATGCCAGAGCGCAACCAGCCCCCACTCATGCCCTTGCTATGCTCACTTGCAGAGGTCTCGATGGATTTTGTGGGTTTATGAATAGCCAGAAGGACTACGAGAAAAACGGTATTGGTCAAAATGGTATTGACCAACAAGGCCCAAATAGGGGTATCCAGCGAAAAGAAGGCCAAGGAGGCCGTCGGCCAGTTCCCACCAAATAACGTACTCGGTATCGCCGCGACCATCGCCCAATACAGCTTGGCATCCCCCGCCCCCCAGAAGCCATACATAAACAACAGGTAGCCGACGGCAAATCCCAGCAAAAAGGATAGCCCGATCTGTACGAGTGTAACCTCGCCCAAGACCCACAACCCCATCTGTCCCATCAGCCCAAGACCGAGCAAGGTCCAAGTAGCCGCGTTGGCGATCTCTCGATGGCTGAGGTCCATATAGGTTGTGTAGGAGGCGACCACCATGATCGAGCACAACAGCCCCCATTCTAACAAGAAGACGGCATCAATTTCATTCAGCAACATATCCATAGCCAAATACTCCTCAAAAAGTGGTTTCCTTGGACTCCGCCAGCCAAGGGCCCGCTTGGCTCCATTGAGTCACCAAGGCATTCACCGACAGGGTCGCCCCGGTTATTCCATCGATATTCCCGCCTACGACCAAAGGCTCAGCCAGTGCTCGCCCGATCAGTTGGGTAAAAAAGGCCGTCGGATCGAAGCGGCCATCGGCCAACTCCCAAGAGGCCAAGGGCAAAACGCCCGCAACGCGGTCTTCTTTCGGCTCTATGAGGAGGCCAACCAGTAGATCGCGGCAGGTAGCACAGGCAATATCGTGGCGAACGACGACGAGCTTATAGGCCAACGCCTCGTCCTCCATAAGAACGCGATAGGCTGACAACACCCCGGAACGCGGCGCGGGTGTGGCCTGATACACTTCTTTTAGGTGGAGAGCACTCGCGGTGGAATCAAACGCGGCGAGACGATGCAGTATGGCCTCTTTCGGCGGAATGGACGGCAGAGGCGATTCGGGGCTGAGGCTCTTTTCATAGAGGCCCATAAGCACGATGATCACAGGTATTAAGAGCAGGATTAGACCGGAGTAAATCCAGTATAATGGATGCTTAGGCTGTCTCATGCCGTCTTATCCTCGTTCAAGTCAAATAGCTCAAAAGAAGGGCCGCTTACGGCAGCTTGGTCGTCTTTTTGGCTTCCACCCGCCCATCTACTTCGACCTTGTAGATATACACCCCAGCGGCCACTGCCTTGCCCGCCGCGTCGCGGCCATCCCACACAAACCGATGCCGACCCGCCCCCAACGGCCCCTGCCACACCTGTCGCACCCGACGACCCAACACATCATATACCCTCAACGACACCTGAGCCGCGTCCTTGGCTAAATCAAGGGGAATCACCACCGCCGGATTGAACGGATTGGGATAGCTGTCGCCGAGCCGATGTTGCGCCGGCCGCCCTATCGCCGGCGTCTGCACCGCGGTCATCTGGTCGGCCACCGAACTCTTCAACACCTGCACTCCGCCCAAGAGGGGATTTAACACGACCAAGTCGAGGTCTCCGTCGCCATCGACATCCCCCGGCAACACCTGTACCCCATCGCCGGCCAACCGATGCCGCTCCACCTCCTTGGCCGGATTCGCACCCCCACCCCATTCGATAAACACCCCAATCCCCGAGGCGCGATCCCCGCCGACAAACGCCCAATCGTCCACCCCGTCCCCGTTGAGGTCGCGCACCACGACCGGCGAGCGCAGAAATAGCCGATCATCATAGATCACCTCCTCGGCGAGCCCCCCCGCTGGTTGGCTTCTCCGTATGACGAGGCCCTTGCGCAGTTCAAAGGTGTGGTCTTCGAGTGCCACGAGCAGGTCCACCCGCCCATCACCATCAAAATCGTCTGCACCTAAAAGCAGAAAACTCCCCGCATAGAATCCAAAGGCCTCGCCCTCCCCAGGCACAGCCTCCAAGCCCGCCACGATCCATGTGTTTGCTTGACCGAATAACGGAGCCCATAGCACCTCCACCCCCCCATCCCCCGTAAAGTCACCTATCTGAGAGGGCGCATAGTTTTCGGCTACCGCCAACTGAGTGGCCGTCCACTCCCCATGCTCGACCTCCCAGACCTCTAAAGCTCTTCCGCCGGCCACTATATGGTCTGAAAATAACTCGATAGCGCCGTCCCCATCCCAATCCATCAAGCCTACGAGTTGGTGGTCAGGTAGCTGCGTGAGTACCTCAATCTGAAGCTCTGGCTCGATAGACCAAACCGCTAGGTCTGAGTTCGCTAGCACGACCTCGTCTTGGCCATCGCCGGTCAAATCGCCACTCCGCACATCCCAGTAAAATACCCATTCAGTTTCCTCGGTGCGCACCGTTTCAAAGACCCCTCGTCCGTCATTGAGCGCCATGACCCAGCCCGTTACAAACGGATTATCCGAGCCGGGTCTTCTATCCTCCCAAATAGAGAACAGGTCGAGATCGCCGTCCCTATCCAAGTCCGTCAAGACGCCAGCCCCTTCAATGACTGAAAAGCCCCCTAACCCCGGCGCAATCGGAGAGAAGACCGGTGGGGCGAAAAGCCCGGCTCCCTCAAAGCGGACATATTCCACCGACGGCGGGGCTAATTCCCCCGCTAACAGCTCTTCCACGCCGGTCAACTCGATCCAGTCGATCGCCAACCACCCGACCACCTCCGCCGCCGACCGGGGCACATCTGACTCGCCCCAATCCAAGCTAAAACCCGGCCGAATATCCCTCAATAGCCCCTCCCAGACCTCCCGGTCGGCCGGTGCGACCTCTCCGTCCGATACGGGCAGCGTCAACGCCACTTCCTGCCATTGGGTGGTATAGACGAAGCCGACTTGTCCAGTCAGCGAAAACCGGTTGCTAAACAAACTAGCTGGATCGTGGCCTGGAGCCGTACGGTTGTGCTCATTGGTCCAAGACAGCCAGAAGGAACCAACCGTAGGACGATGATGGACGGTGCGAAGCCGAACCCGGACCCGGTCGAACAGGTGCGAATCGTAGCCTATAGTAGGCGAAATCAATTCGACACTCGGCGTGGGATACTTCTTGCCGGCCACCGAAGGCGACATATCAATCGTCCACACGCCGTCTGTGACCTGCCCTGGAAACAGATTGACTTCAGCCGAACCACCCTCTGCCCCCGATGCTTTGGCCGCCCATCCCTGCGTCGTCCCGTCGTCAAAATCCCATGTGAGCGCCTCGGCGGAACGGCTCCATAGCGCAATGCTTAGAAGAAGCACGAGATGTAACATGGCCGATGTCCTTTACAAGAAAGGCAAGGCAAGGTCTCGGCACTCTACATACGCCGAGACCCTGCCTAGCGGTTTTCAATCGGTACCTTGGCTCAGAGGGTACAGAAACAATCTGGAGGAGAAGGTGCGCAGTTTTCACCCGATCGTCTCGTTATGCAGCACTTGATCAGATTTTTCGGGTCCTTTATCGAGCAATCGTTGTTGAAACTGCAATCACGAGAGGTCGGGCAAGCAGCCTCGGCTCCTCTGGCCCCGAGGAGGATAGCGAGTCCCGTGAGGGCACTGATGACCCACCCCAGCCCCAAACCCCGACGGACCGGAGCCAAGCCGCTGGAGGACGTGAAGAATTCCCGAAGATTGTCCATAATTCGTCTCCTTAGTTGCCCAGTACGTCCGCGGCCTCGGCCGCTACGCGCTTGGAAGTGAGCGTTGAAAAACGACCGAGACGAGTTGGTATCCCCTCCTCTCTTTCGCATCAGCCTCGGCTCTGCGGATTATATAATATGCAAGTTGCGTGCCAAAAAGCAGGACACGCACAAAAAAATCCTTTAGGATTACCCTAAAGGATTGAGAAATATAGAAGTTATAAAAGTGTTATTTTTCTTTTATAGGCCTTGCATTCGCTCTGGGTTCAGTGGAGGAATATGTTTTTTCATATTAAATACGACTTTTTTCGTATTAAATACGATTTTATACGATTTTATACGACTTTTCGTCCACGGCGCGGGCGTCGGTGGGCCGCGCTTTCTTGCCCCGTTAAGACGATTTCTTAGGTCGTTGCAACCCATGCACGCGCATGCGGGAACGCAGCCGCTCCGGGTTCATGCCAATAAGTCAACTGCGCCGCGCCCCGCGCGCCGTAGAGCCGGCCGGCGCACTAAGGGCCGCTGGCGGGTGAGGGGGGCGGCGGCGGGTGCTTGGTAAACTCCACCCTGCTCGGCGACAGGACGGGAAATTGAGTAACTCGCTCGCGGTGCGTGATCCCGAAGCTCACCCACAGATGCAAGACCCGCGATAACGCCAAGCAACTTTGCAGCGTTCTACTTTTTCAAAGCGGGACTTTCCATGGCCGTCTCATCGGCTCACGTTTCAACCCCTCCTCACGGCAGCTTGGTCGTCTTTTTCGCTTCCACTCGCCCGTCCACCTCGACCCGATAGACATACACGCCAGCGGCCACCCCCTTACCCGCCGCGTCGCGGCCATCCCATACAAATCGATGGCTGCCCGCCCCCAACGGCCCCTGCCACACCTGTCGCACCCGACGACCCAACACATCATATACCCTCAACGATACCCCCGCCGCGTCTGTCGCCAACTCAAGGGGAATCACCACCGCCGGATTGAACGGATTGGGATAGCTGTCGCCCAGCCGATGTTGCGCCGGCCGCGCTGCCGCCGGCGTCAACACGGCGGTCATCTGCTCCCCCACCGAACTCTTCAACACCTGCACCCCGCCCAAGAGGGGATTTAACACGACCAAGTCGAGGTCTCCGTCGCCATCGACATCCCCTAGCAGCACCTGTACCCCATCGCCGACCAACCGATGCCGCTCCACCTCCTTAGCCGGATTCGCACCCCCATCCCATTCGATAAACACCCCAATCCCCGAGGCACGGTCCCCGCCGACAAACGTCCAATCGTCCACCCCGTCCCCGTTGAGGTCGCGCACCACGACCGGCGAACGCAGAAACAACCGATCATCATACAGCACCGTCTCCTCCACACCGCCCGCTGGTTGGCCTCTCCATAAGAGCAGGCCCTTGAGCAGTTCCCAAGGGTTGTGTTCGAGCGGCGTGAGCAGGTCCACCTGCCCATCGCCATCAAAATCGCCCACTTGTAAGAGATAAAAAAGAATATCTGCCGTATCGGCTTCGGCTTCAAAGACCACGTCGCCCGCCTCCGGCTCGTCGCCCAAGTGCGCTACCATCCATCTGCTCGCCTGGTTTCTCGGGTTCCACAGTACGTCCAACTTCCCATCGCCGGTAAAGTCGCCCATCCGAGCGGGCCAATGGTTTTCGGCGACCGCCACCTGTGAGACCGTCCACACCCCCTGCTTGACCTCCCAGACCTCTAACGCTCTTTTTTCCTCCACCGGTTGGTTGATAAAGTCTGTTGTAAACAGTTCGACCGTGCCGTCGCCATCCCCATCCACCATGTCCACCAGCCAGCGATCATTTATCTGCGTGAGGACCTCCACTTGGAGGTCCGGCCCAATAGACCAGACCGTTATTTCCCAACCTTTTCTATATGTCGCGATCTCGTCTTGGCCATCGCCGGTCAAATCGCCGATGCGCAGATTCTGGATCCCCTCTCCGATCTCTTCCTCGGTGTGCACCGTTTCAAAGGCCCCCCTACCGTCATTGAGGGCCATGACCCAGCCGTTTACGAAAGGATTCGCTGATTCATGGTGGACACCACTCCAAGTGGAGAACAGGTCGAGATCGCCGTCCCCATCCAAGTCCGTCAAGCCGGCAGCCCTCTCCCCGCCTAAGACGAAGAAGCCCCCTAACCCTGGAGCAATCGGAGAGAAGACCGGCGGGGCGAAAAGCCCGGCTCCCTCAAAGCGGACATACTCCACCGACGGCGGGGCTAATTCCCCTGCTAACAGCTCTTCCACGCCGGTCAACTCGATCCAGTCGATCGCCAACCACCCGACCACCTCCGCCGCCGACCGGGGCACATCTCGCTCGCCCCAATCCAAGCTAAAATGCAGCCGAATATCCCGTAAAAGCCCCTCCCAGACCTCCCGGTCACCCGGTGCGACCTCCCCGTCCGATCCGGGCAGCGTCAACGCCACTTCCTGCCATTGGGTAGTATAGACGAAGCCGACTTGTCCGGTCAGCGAAAACCGGTTGCTAAACAGATCGGCTGGATCGCGGCCTGGAGCTGTGCGGTTGTGCTCATTGGTCCAAGCCAGCCAGAAGGAACCAACCGTAGGACGATGATGGACGGTGCGAAGCCGAACCCGGACCCGGTCGAACAGGCCTGAATCATAGCCTATAGTAGGCGAAATCAATTCGACACTCGGCGTGGGATACTTCTTGCCGGCCACCGAGGGCGACATATCAATCGTCCACACGCTGTCTGCGACCTGCCCTGGAAGCAGATTAAACTCAGCCGAACCACCCGCTGCCCCCGATGCTTTGGCCGCCCATCCCTGCGTCGTCCCGTCGTCGAAATCCCACATGAGCGCCTCGGCGGAACGGCTCCATAGCGCAAGGCCTAGAACAAACACGAGATGTAACATGGCCGATGTCCTTTACAAGAAAGGCAGGGGCTCGGCACTATGTACACGCCGAGCCCCTGACGCAGAGAAGCGGTAAATCCGTCCTGTCCTACAGCTATTTTTTAATAGCTGATAGGGGCCTCACAGGGTGCAGACGCAGTAAGAGTAATCGACCTTGCAGCCACCACGCCCATCTGGCTTTCGCACCGTTGTGCAGCACTTGATCGGTGTCGCCGGAGTGTCTCTCGAGCAATCGTTGTCGAACCGGCAATCACGAGAGGTCGGGCAAGCGGCTTCGGCTCCTCTGGCCCCGAGGAGGATGGCGAGTCCCGTGAGGGCACTGATGACCCCTCCGAGTCCCAAACCCCGCCGAGCCGAAGCCAACTTCGTCCCACGGATCAAGCCCCAGACAAAAAAGGAGAAGGCTTGGCAAGCGGCCCCAAAATCAGCGCACCAAAGCCATGCCCCGCGCTTGGACAAATCCCGGTGTTTCTAGCCGGTATAGGTACGCGCCGCTGGCCACCTGCTGCCCGGCGTCGTCGCGCCCGTCCCAAGGCTGCAAGTATAGCCCGGCCGCTTGGTGCTCTTCTACCAGCAAGCGCACCCGTTGCCCGGCCGCGTTGAACACGCCGAGCCGCACTGGCCCGGCCGTTGGAAGCTCGTACTGGATCAGCGTCTGAGCATTGAACGGGTTGGGAAAATTTTGCCGCAAGGCAAAGCCCGTAGGCGCAGCGTCAAAGGATTCGACGACCGCTGTGACTTGCTCGATGTCCTCTGGGCTGAGGATGCCCTCCCCCGGCTGCCAGACCTCCGTATCGGGCCAGTAGGCGGTCCAAGCAAACCACATGGCGTTGTACGCCGGGACTTGCGCCAACCGCCGCCCGGCGAGCGGCCCGGCGATGGCTTCTCCGAGCATGTTCCAGCGCGAACCCGTCTCCGCATCCATAAACTCCACCGGCAGCGGCCCCGCGGACGCCACCCCGTAAAAGCTCAACGGCGCGTCGTCGAGCTGGCTGAAATAGGCCAAGGCCGTACGCGATGCCGCGTCGAATAGGACGACTACGGGATCGCCGCCGACGAAATCGTTGATCACCGCCCCGTCGGACATCAGCGCGAAGGGGTACGCCTTGGTCTGGTCGCCGCGGCACAACCCCAATACGAGGTCCTTGGTCTCAAAGCGATGGTCGAAGCCGCCGCCGTTGGTCGTGGGTAGAAAAATTAGATACTCGTTGCTGGTGCGGTAGTCGCCGTAAGGATAGAAGGTGTATTGCTGTTCGTTGTAAGCTGGTCGCGAGTTATAACGCTCCCAGCCCGTGGTGGCTTGTACCACGGTGGTGCTTGGGTACATCCGCTGCCACAAGGCCCAAGTCGTCTCCACCACGGGCATCAGCGCTAGGCGGTCGCCGGCCCGAGTGCCGTTAATGGCCGTGTAAATCATCTGCGGGTAGAGCGTTTCGCCATCGCGCCGATCGTACATGACCAAGTTGCTGTTGATCAGCAGACCGGAGACCCCCAGCTCGATTTGCGAGCCGTCGCCATCGGTGGCGTTGAAGACTTGGCCGGTGCCCGTAAGTGGGCACAGGGACACTACGACCGACTGATCGCCGACGCGGTCGTTGATGATCTCGTTCCACCAGCCAATGTTGTGCGGGTACGCTCGCGGTTGACCGTTGATGACTATCCCCATGACCACGTCGTCTTCCGCTAGGTAGCCAACTTCGTCCGGTGCCACGAAGGTGGGATTGGTTAGGGCCGGAATGCCGTCTTTGGGCACCCCACCGGAGACGAGGTGGCTGGTGAGAAAGCTCGGATCGTCGTAGCGGCCCGCTTCAGCCGGATAGATCGCCAGCAGCAGCAGCAAAGCAGACAGATAACCATAGCGCATCGGATGCTCCTTTCGCTCAGTTCTACGAGCCTGTGCGTTGATGTTCGCGCGGTTTTCTTCCATAGCGCTCCCGCAAGACCCGCCGCATCACCTTGTTTGACGCAGTTCGCGGCAGCGATTCCACCACTACCACCTCGTGAATTTTGAAGAGCGGATTGAGTTCCCGGCGGATCGCTTGCTGCATCGCGTCTTGCTGGGGATTATCTGCGTCCTCCAGCACCGCGAAGATCACCAGCAGGCTCGGCCCGCCCCCCGGCGGCGGCACTGCAATCGCAGCGGTCTCGACCACGCCCGGCATCGCATTCAATACTCGCTCAATCTCGGCTGAACTGACCTTAATTCCGCCTAGGTTCATCGCGTCGTCGGCGCGGCCATGGACCCGGTAGATGCCCGGGGCCAGCCGCTCGACTTGGTCGCCGTGGCGGCGCAGTGGCACCCCACCCCGCTTGGGCACACCCGCGTAGTACACTGCGCGGTGGTCGCGGTTGAGCACCCGAGTTGACATCCCAATGGCGGGCGGCACTAAGAAGACCTCGCCGCTTGCGCACTCCTGCCCGTGCTCATCCAAAATCGCCAAGTCCGTCCCCAGCGTCGCCGAATTAAAGGTCGCGGGTGCGACCGGCTCAACTAGCGTACTGAGCAAGTAGCCGCCCGCCAGCTCGGTGCCGCCGCAGTATTCGAGTATGGGCCGATACCCCGCCAGTGCCATCAGATAGTGCATGTCCTCGGCGTTGGAGCACTCCCCGGTGGCACTAAAAGCTCGAATCGCCGAAAAGTCGATTCCCTCCATGCAGCCGGTGCTGCGCCAAGTCCGCACCATACTCGGGATGACGCCGAGCATGGTAATGCCGGCTGCCTGCACAAACTCCCCAAAGCCGCGCTCGGTTGGCGTACCATAGTAGAGCGCCATCGTCGCTCGGTTCAAAAAGGCGGCGTAGATCAGCCACGGCCCCATCATCCAGCCCAAATTGGTCGGCCAAGCCACCACGTCGCCCGGGTGGACGTCTTGGTGATAATGCGCGTCTGCGCCGCACTTGATCGGATTGACATGGGTCCAGGGCAGGGCCTTGGGGTCGCCGGTAGTCCCCGACGAGAACAGGACATTGGTCGTCTCGTCGGGGTCGCAGGCCACGGCCATGGGCATAGCGTCGGCTTGCAAGAATTCGTCCCAGCGCAGATCCCCGGGGCGCAACGCCTCCGTCAACCCCTCCGCACACCCCGACAACACAATCGCCAACGGGGCGTCTGCACAGACCAAGCGCGGGTACAGCGGCAACTCGCGCCCACCGCGCAAAATCACGTCTTGCGTAAAAACGACCTTGGCCTCCCCAATCCGCAGCCGAGCGGCGATCTGGGGGGCGGCAAAGCTGTCGGCAATGGCCACCACCGCGCAACCGGCCTTGATGATGCCCAGATAGATCGCCACCGACTCGGCCGTCATCGGCATGGCCACGGCAATCCGGTCGCCGGGACCAAATCCCAACGCGCACAACCCCCCGGCGACCTGGTCGCACAGGGCTTCGAGGGCTCCAAAACTCATCCGCTCGAGCCGGCCGCCTTCGCGCTGAAAGACGATGGCCGTCTGATCGGCCGGAGCCTGAAAGCAACTCTCGGCGATATTCATCGCGGCCCCGACAAACCACTTGGGTGCTTCGACGCCTTGGGAGAGATCGAGGAGCCGCGTGTATGGCTTGCAAAAGCGGATTCCGAGGCGAGCGACCGTCCGCTCCCAAAACGCCTCCCGCTCTGCAACCGACCACGCAAAAAGCGCGGCGTGCGAATCCAGGCCAAGCTCGCGCCGCAGCGCCGTTAGGTGCGCGTACTCAAGGTCTGCTGACTCGGGAAAAAACACCGGGCCACCTGCGTTGCCGTAGATTTTCCGATAGAACAACTGGTGCAGGGCGAAGGGATGATCCGGTCTCAGAATGCAGCGGGCCGCCTCCCGCCAGCGCGCTTCCGGCGGGCCGCAGAGGGTTGCGACTTGGGCGAGGAGCTTGGCGGCCTCTAGCTCGCCCACCCCACAGCCGATGATGTCTGCGCGTTGGATCACGGTGCCACGCCTACCCGCACGCTCTGGCTCAATTCCGTCGGCGGGAGGCAAC
Source organism: uncultured Latescibacterota bacterium (assembly GCA_958295495.1). Classification (GTDB taxonomy): domain Bacteria; phylum Latescibacterota; class UBA2968; order UBA8231; family UBA8231. The sequence continues at coordinate 488,444 of OY282352.1, read as the reverse complement.
GGGCCTCGTCACAGGCCTGATACTGGACCAAGAAACGCATAGCACCCGCCATCCCCGCCGCACTCTTGGGCAACGACAAATCCGCCCACAGCACGACCTGATCCTCGTACACTGAAAGCGTCTCTGCTAGGGCCGGGAAGGCCTGCGATCGGCCTGTGGGATAGCGCACGCGGGCAAAGTCCAGCGGCCAGTCCGCATTGAGCGTCAGGGAGGTGGGAATGAGCAAGTCGCCCGAGGCCGGGTTGGCGTTGATGTGCCAGCCCGGGCGGATGTCTATATGCACGGCCACGGCAAAAGCCTCGCCTGCCACCGGCTGTTGCGCGGGCAGTTCGATCTGCATGGAGACCAGCGAATCCGCTTGGGGGGCCTCTAATGCGGCTGCGGATAGCGATGCTTGCAGGTGGCGCTCGACCGCAGCCGCCAAATGCACCGAGGCCGAGGGCTGCGCCCACATAGCCCCGCCAAAAGCGGAGAAAATTTGCGCCGCCCGGCGGCGATAGTGCGCTTGGCCGGTCAACTCGGCCAAGTCTAGCAGCGCGTGGGCGGCCACTGCGTTGCCCGCAGGCAAGGCCGAGTCTTGGGCGAATTTGCTCCGCACGAGGAGGGCACTGCTGGCTTGAGTAAAGAAAAATCCCCCAACCGCTGCGTCCCAAAACCGGGCCACCATCTCGGTGCTTAGCTCGCGCGCGGCCTGCAACCACCGCGCCTCGCCAGTGGCCCGGTACAATGCCGTCAGCCCGCGTGCCAAAAACGCATAGTCGTCTAGATACGCCGCCTGCTGCGAAATCCCCAGCCGATGGACCCTCCACAACCCCCCGTCCTCGCGCCGCAGGTGCTTCAGCGCGAAATCGGCCGCCCGCTCGGCCGCCCGGCGATATGCGGGATTGCCCAAGACCGCGAAACCCCGCGCGTACGCCTCGATCATCATCCCGTTCCAAGCGGCTAGCACCTTGTCGTCGAGGAGGGGATAGGGCCGCTCGGCCCGCGCCGCAAGGACGCGCTGCCGCACGGGTGCTATTTGCGCTCGCAACTCGGCAGGCGGCGTCTCCACATAGAGGACGCTCCCTTCGCCCTCGGGCATGGGGGCCAACCCATAGACGGCCCAAAACAATTCCGCCTCGCGCCCCAACACGTCCTTTAGGTCCTTTGCAGTCCACAGGTAGTACTTGCCCTCTTCGGCTTCGGTCTCGGCGTCCAGTGCCGAGTAAAAAGCCCCTTCCGGCCCGGTCATCTCTCGCGCGACAAAGCGAAAAATATCCTCTGCCACCCACCGCCAGCGGTCGTCTCCGGTCAATTCGTATGCACGCAAGTACAGCCGCGACAAATGAGCTTGGTTGTAGAGCATTTTCTCAAAGTGCGGCACTCGCCACTCGGCGTCCGTGGCGTAGCGGTGAAAGCCACCGCCGATTTGGTCGTACATGCCGCCAGCCGCCATCTGCTCCAGCGAGTGCAAAACGATGCGCTGAACTTGGGGATCGGCAAAGCGCTCGGCCGTGGCCATTAGCAGTTCCAAGCGCAGGCTCGGGGGAAATTTGGGCGCACCCCCGAAGCCGCCGTTAATCGCGTCGTAGCGCGCCTGAACAGCGGCTAGCACCCGCGCGACTAGCAAAGAATCTGGCGCCACGGCCGCCATCTGTTGCCCGGACTCCAAGTCGCGGATGGCCGCGGTCAAGCGGGCCGCAATTTGGAGAACCTGTTCGCGCTGGTCCTGCCAGCGCTGGCGCGTGAAGTCCAAAACTTGGGGAAAGGAAGGCCGCCCGTACGCGGCCTTGGGCGGAAAGTACGTGCCGGCGAAAAACGGCTCTTGGCTTGGCGTCAAAAAAACCGAATTGGGCCAGCCGCCGTGCCGGGTAGTCAGCTGGGTCGCCAGCATGTAAATGCGGTCGATGTCGGGCCGCTCCTCCCGATCGACCTTGATGTTGACAAAGCTGGCATTCATCTGCGCTGCGATCTCGGGATCGGAAAAGACCAGCCGCTCCATTACGTGGCACCAATAGCAGGTTGAGTAGCCGACCGACAGAAAAATCGGCTTGTCCTCGGCCTTGGCCCGCGCTAGCGCCTCCTCCCCCCAAGGATACCACTCGACCGGATTGTGCGCGTGCAGCAACAAATATGGACTTGTCTCTCCCACCAGATGATTGCTGTACTTCCACGATCCATCCGCGTTTTTCAGCGCGTCCCCCCCGGCAACTTTCGCGCCAAGGGCCGCTGCAAAGACGCCGAGCCAAAAGCACCGGGATATGGACGAAAGACGCGCCAAGTGGCCCCCTACCCGATCATTTCCCGGGTCGTCTCCACCACGTAATTCACGTCCTCTAACCCTACGTGCCGATTCGCCACCAGCCGCGCCCCGTGCGGCGGACGCGGATTGCACAACACCCCCCGCGCCTTCCACTTGGCCACCAGATCGGCAGCCGACCACCCCAAGGCCGCAAAATCCACCTTGAGTATGTTGGTCGGTCGCGGCGGAAAAATCACCTCAACGCCCTCGATGGCGCCCAACCCGGCGGCCAGTTCCCGCGCCACCGCGTGATCTTCGGCCAGCCGCTCGGTCATCTGCTCTAGGGCCACTACTCCGGCCGCGGCCACTACTCCGGCTTGGCGCATCGCACCGCCGAGGCGCTTGCGCATCCGATAGGCCCGCTCGACAAAGGCCCTGCTCCCGCACAGCAGCGAGCCAACCGGCGCACTCAGCCCCTTGGAGACGCAGAACATCACCGAGTCAACGTGCTGAGTGTATTCAGGGACCTTCGTCCCGACGGCTATGGCCGCGTTAAAAATGCGCGCCCCATCTACGTGCAGTTTCAGCCCGTGTTCGCAGCACGCGGCACCTACCGCGGCCACCTCGGCGACCGACCAAGCCTGACCAGCGTGGTTGTTGTGGGTGTTTTCGATGCAGACGACCTTGAGCGGGGCAAAGTGCGGATTGTCGGCGCGGACGGTCTCGCGTACTTGGTCGGCGGTGATGACGCCGTGCTCGCCAGCAACGGTGCGCACGGCCAACCCGGCGAGCGAGGCGTAGGTGCCGGCCTCCCAGTGATATATATGCGCCTGCTCCTCAAAGAGCACCTCGTCCCCCCAGTTGGTATGGGTCATCAAGGCGCAGGCATTGCCCATCGTGCCCGACGGCACGTAGAGCGCAGCTTCCATGCCCACTTTTTCGGCAGCCAACTCTTGCAGGCGGTTGACCGTTGGGTCTTCGCCGTACACATCGTCGCCCAACGGGGCGCAAGCCATGGCCTCCTGCATGGCCTCGGTCGGCAGGGTAATCGTGTCGCTGCGCAGGTCTATTGTCTTGTCGCTCATATAGGTAGGCTCCTCAATTGACGCTGGAATGTACTCGCCCTATTTTAGGCGGTCGCAAAATTTACAAATCGCAAGGAGTTGCGTCCAATGGCCTTTTCTTCCAAAGGTACCACGCACCGCAGCACCGCCACGGGCCGCCGTGGCATGATCGCTTCGGCACATCCCCTCGCGTCTCTCGCTGGTATGCGCATCCTGATGGAGGGCGGCAATGCCATTGACGCGGCCATTGCCACGGCCGCGGCACTCAACGTGGTCGAGCCGTATATGTCGGGCATTGGCGGCGTCGGCTATCTGCACCTCTACAGCGCCCGCGCCAAAGAGCACAAGATCGTCGATTACGTCGGCCTCACCCCACAGGCGGCCACTCTGAGCCTGTACGACAGCAACGACAAACAGGGGCTCGGCCCTCTCTCGCCGCTAGTGCCTGGAGCTTGTGGCGGCTGGCTGGCCGCGCTTGAGCGCTACGGCTCAATGGATGCCGCCCGCGTCTTTGCTCCGGCCATTGAGTACGCCGAGCAGGGCTACGCCCTCACGGTCAAGAACGCCTATTTTTACGCGGGTGCGGCCGCGAGCCTGCGCCGCTTCAAGACCGGCGCCGACGCGTACCTGCTCGATGGCGCGGCCCCCGAGCCTGGGGAAGTGGTGGTGCAAAAGGCCCTCGCCGACACCTTCCGCCAAGTTGCTGCCGAGGGCGCGGATGTCTTTTACAAGGGCGCGATTGCCGACCGCATCGTCCGCTATATGGAGGCGACCGGCGGCTTGCTGACAAGGGAAGATTTGGCCGGTTTCGCCCCGGCATTCGCCGACCCAATCTCCATCAACTATCGCGGCTATGAGGTCTTTGCCCCGCCGCCGCCCTGCCAAGCCATCCAGTACTTGGAGACGCTGGCCATTATGGAGGGCTTTGACGTGGCCGGCCTCGGCCACAACACCGCCCCGACCTTGCACCGCTTTATCGAGGCTGCCAAGCTGGCCATGGCCGATCGCATTGCCTACGCGGCCATCGACGACCCCCCGACGGCGGGTCTGCTCTCAAAGGAGTATGCTGCTGAGCGGCGCGCCCTCATCGGCGACAAGGCCCAGTTTACCGCGGGCGAGAACCTCGTGCCCGGTGGCCCGGTTGGGGAGGTCAAAGCGGGGGACCCGCGCGCGTGGATGAGCGAATGCACGACCCATTTCGACACCATTGACGCCGATGGCAACGCCGTCGCCTGCACCCAGAGCTTGGGCGGCGGCTTTGGCTCGTCCATGGTGGTGCCGGAAACCGGCATGGCCCTCAACAACTTCATGCGCTGGTTCGACCGCGAGCCTACCAGCCCCAATGTCATTGGCCCGGCCAAGAAAAACGAGATGTGCGTCTCGCCGGCCCAGATTTGGGACGCCAACGGCCTGCGCCTGCTCATTGGTACCCCAGGGAGCTATGGCATCCTCCAGACTACCCCGCAGATGATTATGAACATCCTCGATCACCAGATGAACGTCCAAGCCGCCATTGAGGCCCCCCGCGTCAAGACCGGGACCTCCGGCTTTGTCGTCAATGCTGAAAACCGCATTGACCGCGAGGTTTTCGCCGAGCTGGAGCGCCGCGGTCACCAGTTCAATTTCCTCGGCGACTGGTCGCCCGGGGTCGGCGGCGCCCAAGGCATCATGGTCGATGCCGACACGGGTTCCTTTATGGGCGGGGCCGACCCGCGCCGCGACGGCTATGCCCTCGGTTGGTGAGCGCACGGGCACCCCCCACGTCGAATTCTCCGGCGTCAGCAAAAGTTACGACGGCCGCAATTGGGTCGTGCGGGACCTCGACCTCGCCGTACACAAGGGCGAATTCCTAACCATGCTCGGGCCGTCTGGCTCCGGCAAGACGACCTGCTTGATGATGCTCGCCGGATTTGAGACGCCAGCTTCTGGTACCATTCACATCAATGGCGTACCCGTCGGCGACTTGCCCCCCCACAAACGCGACATTGGCGTTGTATTTCAAAACTACGCGCTCTTTCCGCACATGACGGTCAGCGGCAACTTGGCGTTTCCGCTGGAAGTGCGCGGCCTCAATCCCAGCCAGCGGCGAGAGCGGGTAGCCCGCACCCTGCACCTCGTGCGCCTCGAAGGCTTGGAAGATCGCCGCATAGGGCAGCTATCCGGTGGCCAGCAACAGCGCGTTGCGATCGCCCGCGCCTTGGTCTTCGACCCGGAACTCGTGTTGATGGACGAGCCGCTCGGCGCACTCGACCGACGACTGCGCGAGGAAATGCAATACGAAATCCGCCGCATTCAGCGCACCTTGGGCATAACTGTCGTCTATGTCACGCACGATCAGCAGGAGGCTATGGTCATGTCGGATCGGGTCGCTGTCTTTCGCGGCGGCTCGATTGAGCAGATTGCGTCCCCAGAGATGCTCTACGAAGAGCCGGAGCGCGCTTTCGTGGCCCATTTCATCGGCGAGAACAACCGCCTAAACGGCGTGGTGCGCACGGTCGGCGACGGGGTGTGCCAAGTAGAGGTCGGCGACGCGCTCATCAAGGCCGTCAGCTTGGGGCAATGCCCGCCGGGGGCTGCCGCGACGGTCGTCGTGCGCCCGGAGCGCGTGAAGCTCTCGCCGAGTAAGAGCGAGCACGCGTACGCCAACGAGTTTGACGCCGATGTCGAGGACATAACGTTTATCGGCGACCACTTGCGCCTGCGCCTAAAGCTGTGCGGGCACTCGGGCTTCATCGTCAAGATCCCCAACCTCGTAGGCCACGGAGCGATATTGGAGGGAGATCGGATCCGCGTCGGCTGGACCTTGCTCGACTGCCGGGCACTGCAACCGGACGACGAGGGGGTTCATTAGCAAGTGGTTGATCAAGTAAGGGCACAAACGGGTGCAGATACACAGGCGCGGCAGCGGCGGCGGTCAGTCGGGCTGATCCTGCCGCTGGTCGTTTTTGTCTCGGCGACCTTTGTCGTTCCACTCGGCACGTTGCTCGTACACAGCGTGTACGACCCCCTAGTCGCGGATGCGTTGCCGGAAACGCTTTCCCTGTTGCGCGAATGGGACGGGACCAGCACCCCAGCAGAGCGGGTGTATGCAGCGGCCGCACGCGAGTTGCGGCAGGCGCGAAAGGAGCGCACCCTCGGCCAAATTGCCACGCGCGTCAACCGCATCAAGAGCGGCTTGCGCAGCGTGGTCACGCGCAGCACGCGAAAGTTGCGCAACGCCAGCGGCGATTCTTGGCGCGAGACCATGGTCGGCATTGACGCCGCTTGGGGCGAGCCGGAGGTGTGGCTGGCGATTCGCAGCGCTGGGGAGCGGTTCACGTCCCGCCACTATATAAATGCTCTCGATCTCGTGCGCCAACCCGATGGCCACATCGCCCGGCAGCCAGAGGAACGCCGCATCTACCTGCCGCTTTTGTGGCGCACGCTGGCCATTAGTTTTGGCATTTCCGCGCTGTGCTTGGCCATTGGCTACCCGGTTGCCCACCTGATCGCCAACGCACCGCCGCGCCGCGCCAATCTGTTGTTGCTGATGGTGTTGGTGCCGTTCTGGACGTCCCTGCTGGTGCGGACGACGGCTTGGATCGTGCTGCTCCAGACCCAAGGCGTAATCAACAACTTACTGGTGGCGCTCGGGGTGGTCGCCGACGACGGCCGCATCGCCATGATATACAACATGACCGGCACGTTTGTGGCGATGACCCACGTGCTGCTGCCCTTCATGGTCCTGCCGCTGTACTCGGTAATGCGTTCGATACCGCCTTCGCACGTCCGGGCCGCAGCTTCCCTCGGCGCGACCCCCTTTCAGGCGTTTTGGCGAGTCTATTGGCCGCAGACTCTGCCCGGCGTTGGCGCTGGATTGCTGATGGTGTTCATCCTCGCCATTGGCTACTACATCACGCCGGCACTGATCGGTGGGAGCAAGGGGCAGCTCATCTCCAACATGATTGCCTATCACATGCAGACCTCGCTCAACTGGGGACTCGCCGCCGCGCTCGCCGTCATCCTGCTAGTGGGCGTCATCGCGCTGTACGTGCTCTACGACCGCGTGGTCGGCATCAACCGCATGAGGCTGGGCTGATGTTTGGACGATGGGTCTATCTCGCGTTTTGCACGGCGGTGCTTGTCCTCTTGGTCGCGCCGATTTTGGTGATCGTGCCACTCAGCTTCAACGCGAAGCCGTATTTCACGTTTACCGAGGGCATGCTGCGCCTCGACCCGGAGGCGTATTCGCTGCGTTGGTACCGCAGCATCATCGAAGACGGCGTATGGATCCGCGCCTTAGTCAACAGCTTGATTATCGGCGTCTCGGCGACCCTGCTCGCGACCTCGCTTGGCACCCTTGCGGCCCTCGGGCTGGCGAATTCGGCCATGCCCGCGCGGAGGACTGTGATGGGGCTGTTGATCTCGCCGATGATCACGCCGGTCATCATCTCCGCGGTGGGGATGTTCTTCTTTTATTCCAGCTTCGGCTTGGCGCAGACCCACCTCGGCATAATCCTCGCCCATGCCGTGCTCGGGGTCCCGTTTGTGGTGATTACCGTAACTGCCACGTTGTCGGGTTTTGACCGGAGCTTGATGTGGGCCGCGGCCAGCCTCGGCGCGGGTCCTCTGCGCAGCTTCTGGCGCGTGCAGTTGCCGCTCATCGCACCCGGGGTTGCGTCTGGGGGGTTGTTCGCCTTTGCCGTTTCCTTCGACGAGGTCGTGGTGGTTCTGTTTATGGGCGGCTTGGAGCAGCGAACCATCCCGCGGCAGATGTGGGCGGGCATTCGCGAGCAAATCAGCCCCACCATCCTAGCGGTGGCGACCTTTCTCATCGCGTTTGCCGTCTTGGTGCTGTTTACGGTGGAATGGCTGCGTCGCCGCGGAGGCCAAGCGCCCAAGGGCTGAGCGCGACGTTACATGGGTGCTCTAGGTATGCGAAGCCATCTCCCGCTGGCTAGGCGCGTCAAGGAAGGGTGCGTAACATCACTTGTTTAGAGAAACTAGTGGTCTATATTCTTCGCCAGATGCCACAACTATTGAATGAGGTAATCCATGCTGAGATTCGCCGAAGAAATCATGCTTCTTTTGCTCGACGATGAAGATGGGAGTTTTGCCCGCGTCCCCGACCGGCTGGTGCGGTACGCCTTGGGCGGTGGGGTCCTGATGGAATTGGCGCTGGAAGACCGCATCGACACCGACCTCGACAAGCTGATTCTCGTCGATAGCACACCTCTCCAAGACAGCCTGCTCGACCCGATGCTAAACGACATTGCCGCGGCGACCGAGACGCACGATACCCGTTACTGGCTGGAGTGCGCTGCCGCACGCGCCGACGACATCCGCGAGGGCGCGCTCCGCCGGCTGGTGCAGAAGGGCATTCTCGCGCACGAGGAAGGGCGCTTCCTGTGGGTATTTCGCTCGCGGCGCTATCCGGCCATCGATGGCAAGGCCGAGCTAGAGGTCAAGTTGCGCATCATGGAGGTGCTGTTCAGCGAGCAGATTCCCGACCCCCGCGACGTGGTCATTATCTGCTTGGCGGATGCCTGTGGAATTTTTGCAAAGCTCTTGGCCAGCCGCGAACTAGCCCGTGCGACCGGACGCATCGAACAAGTGCGCAAGCTGGATTTGATTGGCCAAGAGGTGATAAAGGCCATCTGGGACATTGAAGCGTCGCTCGCCCTCGCCGTGCAGCCGCACATGTACTAACCGCGTGTAACATTGGGTGGTCGTAGCCTATTAAAAAAGGCGCGAAAAGCACATCAAGTGCGTGCTTTTCGCGCCTTTTTCGTGCCACTCTCGGCGTTGTGAGAGCAGTTACTCTTCGTAGTAAAACCCAAAGAGAATCATCATCTCGTCTGTTGACAATAAGCCGAAATTGACCTCTTGGTCGGTCCAGTTGTCATAGGTCGTTTCTAACCTGAAGCCCTCCCCTCGCTCTAGGACGAGCGGGGGGTCGAATTTCAGAAGCGGCGGGTGTTCCCAGTCGTAAGCGACGTAGATGAGCTCGCCATCGCGCACTCCGCCGATCATTTCGGCCCGGAATTCTACCATGAGCTGATGAGCGTGCGAAACTAGCTGCACAACGTGGGTCCGCTCGGAGAAGGTAAAATCCTTCTCTAGGGTCGTCACCTCCCCGGCCGGTAGGGAAATCGAAAAATTGTTCAAAGAAAAAAGACGCGCCTCGTGCTCGACTTCAGATGGGTCGGCAAAGTGCAAGTTGGTATAGACCTCGCCGGTAGCGGGCTGACTGGTGCGATTGACATAGTGCGAGTTGAGGTCGAGCACAGTGTTCTTGGGCAGCCGCATCGCCACGCCGGGCGGCAGGGAGAAATCGAAGAAAGGCCATTGGCTACCAGCAATTGGTAGGTGGTAAAATTGCGTGAGCACGGTTGTAAGGACGTACTCGCCGGCGCCGTTGTGCAACTCGCGATATTCGTAGGGTGCCGGCAGGCGCTCGGGGGGTATGTCGTCTTGAAATGTGTAGAGGAGGAAGTGGTGCGAGCCAGACTTCATGGAGATCTGGACGCGCTCTAGGAATACATCGTCTTCGTTGTTTAGCGGATGCACTACAAAAAATTCGCGCTCGGAGTTGGGCTGTATTTCAAAAGGCGGCAAGTGCAGTTGGACGCCGTTTTCCGGCTCGGCTAGCGGTTTGAACTCCGGCACCTCGTAGCGCGACTCGTCCTCCAAGAGCGCTGGGTCGGCCACGTGGCCTATCTCTGGTGCGCCGGCCTCGATCCAAGCGCGGATAAAAGCCAACTCACCGTTGGTCAGCGGCTCGCCTCCAAAGGGCATTATCTCCCCGTAGTAGAGATGGTCGCCGTAGAAATGCTCTTGGTCGGGAGCGTTGATCTTCTCCCACAAATAGCTCTTGAGCAGGCCGGGCATGCCCTGTCCGATAGCGCTGACCCGCATCAGCCCGTCGGCCCGCGCCGCCGCGTTAGTTGGAGCGGCACCCACGAGCTGTTCGTAGGCCACATCCGGGGTGAGCACGAGGCCCGACTGACGCCCAAACGAGGCCCCGGCCGTGTGGCAGCTAACGCATTGGCCGGCGAAAATTTTCGTTTGGATAATGCCCCAAGTCGAATGTGCATCAGGCTTGGCCGTTTGGACCGGCCCCGGGCCGTCGGAACAGCCGACGAAAATCGAGCCTATGAGCAAGCAGCGGCGAATTGCGCGGCCTACGCGTGCGGGATATGCGGGCGGTAGCATCATCACCTGCGGGAGCGGTCAAGTACCGGCTCGGTCGAGCAGGTCGGCCAAGTTCTGACCTAGGATCAAGCGCTTGTGCGCGTCTGGTACGAACGGGCAGTGCGTGCGGAATGCTTCGAGCGCGTGCTGGTAGGTCATGTTGAATCGCACGACCGGGTAGTCCGAGCCCCAGCACAGCCGCTGGGGGCCGAAGTGCTCGTAGAGCTGGCGCACGATGTGATGCGTATCCGAGTAGGGGTAATCCCACGAGACGTGCGAAGCGTAGTGAAAGCCCGAGAGCTTGATGTAGATGTTGGGCACCTCAGCCGAGCGCAGAATCTCCTGCAAATTGTGGTGCGGCGCCGCCTCGCGCGCGTTGGCCCCGGCCATGTGGTGACAGAGAAAAGTCACCGCCGGAAAGCGCCGCGCCAACTCGCGCAGGGCCGGCTGCCACTGCGGCCCCAAGGCTAGGCTAGCGATCAGGTTCAGATCGGCTGTGGTGCTGAAAAACGCGAGCCCTTCCTCGGACGCGAACCACTCGGTATCGCCTTTTACGTAGTGAGTATAGCCCTTGAGCTGGTACTTTGCCGCGGCTGCTTTGAGCCGCTCGGCCGCGCCTCGGGTGTGGTATTCTTCCGACCACGAGCAATCCACGTCGGCGAATTGCACCAAGCGGTTTGGATAGGCGCGGACTTGTTCGGCGACGTAGTCGTTGTTGTGGGGATTGTGTTCGATGCGGGCGCAGACCAGCACGGCCTTATCGACGCCGTGGCGGTCCATTTCCCACAGCAGTTGCTCGGCCCGGCCGCGGCTGTTGTGGTCGGGCACGGGCGGCTCGTAGGGCCAGTATTCCCAAGCGTGGGTATGCGAGTCGATTATCATAAGAAGCTCAAGAGAGTGTCGTTTTAGGGGTCAGTGGCTTATGAATGGATACAAAATTTACAAAAAAAATGAGTACTCTAACAAATCGGGTGAGGGAGGCCGCAGCATCGCCCAGCCTACCGCTTACTACCTGAACCCGTACTTGCTGCCGTAAAACGCCTCGTCCTTGAGCATTTCGAGCTTTTCGCGTTGCTCGTCGGTGGGGATGTTTTCCATGGCCTTGCGCTGCTTTTGACGCCACTTGTAGAACTGTTCCGAGACGGCCTCGAGCTGGGCGAGGCACGCCAATCGGCCATGATGACTGACCTATCGGTCGGATTTCAACCCTCTTCATGGCCTATAGCAACTTTCGCGCGATGAGCTCCTCGGCGATTTGCACGGCGTTGAGGGCCGCGCCCTTGCGCAACTGATCGCCGCTGACCCACAAGTCCAGCCCGGTCCCGTCGGGCCGCGAAATGTCTTGGCGAATGCGCCCGACTAGCACCTCGTCGCAGCCAGAGGCCTCAATCGGCATGGGGAAGTGGTTCTGCGCGGGATCGTTCACGACCCGCACCCCCGCAGCCTGCGCCAAGACAGCTTCGGCCTCGGCGACCGGAAAGGGTTCGGCAAACTCCACGTTGATCGCTTCGGAATGCGCCCGCAGCACGGGTACGCGAATGGTCGTGGCCGAGATCGGCAGCGCGTCGTCGTGGAACATCTTGCGAGTCTCGCGCACCATTTTCAGCTCTTCTTCGCAGTACCCTTCCGGCCCGACAGGCGAATCGTGCGAGAACAAATTAAAGGCGATTGGATGCACAAATTCGGCCGGCTCGGCCTCCTGCCCGGCCAGCACCTGCCGCGTCTGCGTCTCCAGCTCCTGCATGGCCCGCGCGCCCGCGCCGCTGACGGCCTGATAGGTTGAGACCACGATGCGCTGGACCCGCCGCCGCTGATAGAGCGGCCAGATCGCCACGTCCATGATGATCGTCGAACAATTCGGATTGGCAATGATGCCGCAGTGCGCCGCCAAGTCCTCGGGGTTGATTTCGGGCACCACCAGCGGCACGTCCGGGTCCATGCGATGGGCCGACGTGTTATCGACGACCACCGCGCCCGCGGCCACGGCGTGCGGGTTAAACCGCTTGCTCAAGCTGCCCCCGGCCGAGGCCAAGACGATGTCCACGCCGGCAAAAGAATCCTCGCCGAGTTCCTGCACCTGAAGCGAGTCGCCGTTAAAGGAAATGGTGCGGCCAGCCGAGCGGGCCGAGGCCAACAGCCGCAGCTCGGCGACGGGAAAGTCGCGCTCGGCGAGGATTTCTAGTAGCACCTGCCCTACGGCACCAGTCGCGCCCATAATAGCTACGTTGTACGCGTCAGGCACTTGTATTCCCTCGTGAGATAATCCATCAATACATGTCCGTGCTCTACCTGCATACTACCCCACTCAGCCGCCCGCTCTCCATAGGCTTGCATCGGGTCGGCCACAATCCCCGTCCCCCACAGCGCAAAGGGCACTGGCTCGCGGCTGTGGGTGCGCCGCGCAATGGGCGTGCGGTGGTCTGGGGTGAGCAGCACCCGATGCGGCCCCATCGACGCTAGCCCTGCCAAGATCGGGCCTACTACGCGGGCGTCAAAATCCTCGATAGCTTGTACCTTGGCCTGCGGGTCGCCGTTGTGCCCGGCTTCGTCTGGGGCCTCGACGTGGACATAGACGAAATCAGCGTGCTGCAAGACCGCCAGCGCGTATTCGGCCTTGCCCTCGTAGTTGGTGTCGAGATACCCGGTAATACCGGGCACGTCAATGACCTCTAAACCCGCGCTCTTGCCAATTCCGCGCACCAAGTCAACAGCCGAGATGACGCCGCCCTGCAACCCGTAGCGCGTCGCCAAGGACGGCAACCGCAACGCGCGCCCAGCTCCCCAGAGCCATATTGCGTTGGCCGGTCGCTCTCCGCGAGCAGAGCGGGCTGCATTGACCGGCGAGGCCGCGAGAATGGGACCAGCCGCGGCCATGAGGGCGCGGATTTTCTCGGCCCCCGCGCCCGTAGGACCATGCGCGGCCATGGACGCGCCCATGATGTCGTGCGGCGGATAGGTTGCCACTTCTTCCGGGCCGCGGTCCCACACCAGCAAGTGGCGATAGCCCACCCCGGGATAGAAGCGCAACGACGGCCCCCCCAGCTCGTCCGCCAAGGCCCCTACCAACTCGGCGGCCTCTGCGCTGGCGATGTGACCGGCACTGTAATCGACCAGCACGTCGCCTTCTCCGTAGATCAGGTTTAGGCGGAAGGCCACCCCGTCGTCGCCCAGATCGACGCCCATGCTCGCGGCTTCCAATGGCGCGCGACCCGTGTAGTGTACCCGGCTGTCGTAGCCGAAAATTTCGAGGTTGCCGATGTCGCTGCCTGGAGGCCGTTGCGCCGGGATCATCTGCACCAATCCCCCGGCCCCCTCGCGGGCCAAGCGATCCATACAGGGCGTAGCGGCCGCCTCCAACGGCGTCTGCCCGCCCAGTTCATCGAGCGGATAGTCGGCCGCCCCATCGGGCACCAACACTACGTAGCGCACGCTAGAGATCCTCCATGCGAATGAGTTTCACCGCCCCTTGCACGGCATCGAGTGCGGCCACCGCCTGCTGCGCCCGCTGCATTGCAGCTTCGCGCGCCTCGTGGGTGACGATGACCAGCGGCACCGAGCCGCCCTCGAAGTCGCGCTCCTTTTGGATGACCGAGGCAATGCTGATGCGCTCCTCGGCCAAGATGCGCGCGATCCCCGCGAGCACCCCGGGCTGGTCGCGGACTAAGACGCGCATGAAGTAGCGCATCTGCACGTCCTCAATGGACACGACCGCGGCCGCGTCCTCGCCCAAGATCATGTCGCCGATGGACGTGCTGGCCCCGGCGGCTTTGCGCTCGACCAGTTCGACCATATCCGCCACCACCGCGCTGGCCGTGGGCAGCCGCCCAGCGCCGCGGCCGGAAAACACTTGCGGCCCCACCGCAGACCCCTGCACCTGAATGGCGTTGAATTCGGCGTGGATGTTGGCCAACAGCGCGTCCTGTGGCACCATGGCCGGATGCACTCGGGCCTCGACGCGCCCGTCCTGCTGCTTGGCAATGGCCAGCAGCTTGATCGCATACCCCAGCTCGCGGGCGTATTCAATGTCCCGACTCTCGATCTGCTCGATCCCCTCGCAAAACACGTCGCGGCCCGTGCCCGTGCAGTGAAAGGCAATGCGGCAGAGGATGGCCAACTTCTGCGCCGCGTCCATGCCGCTCACGTCGAGGGTCGGGTCCGGCTCGGCGTAGCCTTGGTCTTGGGCTTCTTTGAGAATGTCGGCGTAGTCGCCCGCGCCGCGGCTCATGCGCGTGAGCATGTAGTTGGTGGTGCCGTTGAGAATGCCGTACAGGGACTCGACGCGATTGGCCACCAAGCCGTTGCGCAAGGAGCGGATGATGGGAATGCCGGCCGCGACGCTGGCTTCAAACATCAAATCCGCTCCATTGGCCAGCGCCAGTTCAAAAAGCTCCTCGCCCCGCTCGGCGAGCAGGGCCTTGTTGGCCGTCACCACATCTTTGCCCTGTCGCAGGGCCTCGCTCACCCACTCAAAGGCCGGGGGAGCGCCGGTCAGTTCCACGACCAGTTGCACATCCGAGTCGGCTACAACCGCGCCGGCGTCCGCGGTCAACAGCCCCGGTGCTAGGGCGGGGCTGCGCGGCTTGTCCAAGCTCCGCACGGCCACGCGCCGCAATGCGAAATCCACGTGCTTGCGCCGCCGCAGCGACGCGGGCGCGTCCTGCAACAGCTCGACCACGCCGCTGCCGACCGTGCCCAAACCGATCAAGCCCACTCCTACTGGCATGTTTTTGCCCAATCCCTTGTTTAGTATCAAGTTAAAGGCTCTAAATATAGAGGGCACCGCGCTTTTTTGGCAAGGCGTGCGCCCTGGTGGATAACCGCGCCGCTACACCCTATATTAAAGGCTCCACGACAACCGGAGCCTTCCGCCATGGATCTCAAAACCTTCAAACTGAGCCTGCAAGAACAAACCCCACCGGCGACCTCCCACGCCCTGCAAGCACTCTGGTACGAGGCCAAGGGCCAATGGGACAAAGCCCACGAGCTAGCCCAACAAGCACCCGACCCCACTGGAGCTTGGGTCCACGCTTATTTACACCGCGTCGAGGGCGACGAAAGCAACGCCGGTTATTGGTACCGGCGGGCACACAAGCCGCACAGCGAGGCGTCGCTGCCCGCAGAATGGGAGGAAATCGCCAGCGCCCTTCTCAGCGTCTAGCGTATCCGCGTCAACGCCCGCCAAGTGTGGGTCAGTGCTGCGCGGTCCTGCGGACGGGCCCAAGTCAAAGCGCCCACCAGCACCGCAAAGCACCCCCCCCCTACAAGTACCTGCAAAAAGTCGCCGCCCAAGCCCGCGCTAACCCAACGGCTGATCAGCGCGGCCACCCCGGCACTCGCGCCAGCCCTCAGTAAGCGACCCCACGGCAGGAGCCGGTGCAAGCCACAGCGCAAGTGCCAGCCAATAGCCGCCAAAAAGAAGGCCACCTGCAAGTACGTCACCAGCGTGGTGGCCACGGCCGGGCCGAGGAAGGCCCACTCGGGGCGCGCCCCCTGCAAGTACCCAACGAGCGCCAAGCTCAAGCCGATATTGCAGCACAGATCCCCCACGCTACCCCACAACGCCCAGCGGGCCTTGCCCATGCCCACCAGCAGCGGATTGTACGCGGCGCAGCGCAGCGGCAGCACCAATATATAGATGCGAAAGACCCAAGCTGAGCGGTCGTATTCCGGGAAGAGCCAGCCGATCAACGGCCCGGTGAAAGCGAGCAGGAAGACCGCCAGCGGCAACACCAACAGGGCCAAGCGCGAGACCGCGTGCTGCCACAGCGCCAGTATCTCGCGGAGTTGGCCCGCCTGAAAGAGCCGACTGACCTCCGGGATCAACACGGCTGTCACCGCCGATAGCAGCAGGCTGATCGGCACCTCAATGGCCCCGAAATGGTATTCGGCAAAAGTACCGGCCGCGAAAAAGTGCAGGACCACAAAGCGATCCACGTAGCGCGAGAGCGTCCCCATCGCGTCGTTCAGCCCAACGGGCCGCGCATAGCGCACCAATTCGCCAAGCCCTTCCCACCGCCACCAGCTTCCGCCCCCTAGTGCCTGCCGCACCAACCCACACGCGGCCAGCAGACGCGCCGCACCCACCCCGGAAAACAGCCCCAGCACCTGCGCGGGCGTCCAGCCCCAGCTCAGGCCCAACCACGCGCCAGCGAGCAAGCCACCGCTAGTCACCAGTTGCAGCCACGCCAAGTAGTGTTCGCGGTCGGCGGCGACTAAGGCGGCTTCGGCCCCGCCAGCGGCGATCATTGCAAAGAGATAGGGCAGGAACGGCAGCAGGTACGCGGCGACCTGCTCGCTATCGCCGATATTTTGCACCAGCACATCGGCCAACAGCGGCCCCCACAAGAGCAGGCACCCGGTCAAGGCCACGCCAGACAGCGACGAGCAGCCCAACACTTGGCCAGCCAGCAGGCGGGGTTCTTTTAGGCGGGGAAAGAAGTAGAGCAGGCTTTGGGGCAGCCCGAACAAAAACACCGGGATCAGTGCGTTGCCCAGCACCCAGACGGCCCCGAACAGGCCGCATTCTTCTGGGGTCCAAGCGCGGGCGGCCAACACATTGACCGCAATGATGCTGAGGGTATTGGCCGTGCGCCCAGCGGCCACGACGCCAATTTTGCGAGTCAGCCGCCCTCGTCCATCCTGCCGATCCTGTCCATCCATGATAATCAGCTTGACAGCGGCCACGACGCGCTGTATAACACCTTGCCCATCATTGAATCTGGTAAAAGGAGGTCGCTATGACGGTCAGAATCGGCTTTGTCGGCACGGGCGGTATCGCCAACCACCACCTACGCACCCTCGCCCAACTCGACGAGGCCGAACTCATTGCCTTTTGCGACGTAGTCGAGGAGAAGGCGCTCGCCGCGGCCGGCGAATACGGCGGCCGGGCCTACGGCCACTACGAGGCCCTGTACGACAGCGAGGCCCTCGACGCGGTCTATATCTGCCTGCCGCCTTTTGCCCACGCCCAGCCCGAGCTGGCGGCCATTGAGCGCGGCTTGCCCATTTTCGTGGAAAAACCCGTGGCGACTTCCCTGCAACAGGCCCGCACCATTGAAGCGGCCATCCGCCGCCAAAACCTGATCAGCGCCGTGGGCTATCATTGGCGCTACATGGATACGACCGCCAAAGCGAGCGCATGCCTCGGCGACGAGCCAGTGGGTTTTGCCCTCGGCGCTTGGACCGGCGGCATGCCCGGGGTGTCTTGGTGGCGGGTGTTGGCCGAGAGCGGCGGCCAGATCGTCGAGCAAACCACGCACATCTTCGACTTGGCCCGCTACCTGCTCGGAGAGGTGGAAAGCGTCCACGCCATGGGGCGCACCGGCCTGATGGAAGACGTGCCAAACTACGATGTCCACGACGCGTCCGTCACCAATCTCCGCTTCCAAAGCGGCGCGGTGGCCAGCATCACCTCGGCCTGTATGCTCGCCGCGGGCGGGCAGGTGGGCTTGGACCTCTACCAGAAAAACCAAGTCCTGCGCCTCGCATCCGGCGCGCTCACCATCGACCGCCCCAACGGCCGGGAAGTCGTCGAGCTGGGCAACAACCCAACGCAAGCCGAGGATCGCGCCTTTCTCCAAGCCGTGCAGACCGGCAATGCCGCCGGCATCCGCTGCGATTACTCAGAGGCCGTCAAGACCCTCGCCCTGACCCTCGCGGCGACCCAATCGGCCGTGGAAGGGCGCATCCTCTCGCTTTAGGCTACTCCTCGTCTTCGATCAGGTCGAAGTCGTGGATGTCCTCGCCAGCCTTGGCCGAGAGGATGTCCAGCGCGGCGCAGGCCCCATCGCCGGCCGAGATGATGGCTTGGATCTTCTTCAGGCGGGTGCTCCAGCCAATGACGTACAGCCCGGCGACCGAGGTGCGGCCATAGCGGTCGGCCACCAACCCGTCGGCTTCTTTGGCCACTCCTAGGCTGTCGGCCAGCGGGTTGCTCGGCCCGGTAGCCAAGATCAGGTACTCGGCCTCGTGGCGCTGGCCATCGGCGGTTTCGACGGCAAAGCCCCCCGCGCCCTTTTCAGCGCGGCTGACTTCCACCGCCTGAATCTCCCCGCCAAAGCGGCGCACCTGCCCGCGGCTGATCTCCTGGAACAGGGGTCCGGCGATCTTGGGAATGCCCAAATAATTGTATAGCATGGCCTTGTGCATCAGGGTCTTGTCTTGGCCGAAGACGGTGACGCTCATGTCGTTTTTGGCGAGGAAGAGCGCGGCGCTCAATCCGCCCGGCCCATCTCCGACGACGATAACATCCGGCATTTCTCAGGCTCCTTTGGCTGTGGGTTGGAGCGCGCAAATAAGGCCGCTCGCGCATAGGTTGTCAACTTGCTCCGAGCCGTGATCACCGGCGGATTACTCGCGCTCCGGCTCGAACACTAGCTCCGGCACCACCACCTCCCAAGCATCGCATTTCGTGCTGTCGCGGTACTGTGGCTCCGACGCTTCGCGGCTCCAAGCCACGATGGCGAAAACCGCGGCGGACCTGCACTGCGTTCCTAATGGGGGTTCAAACGCTTGGGCAAGACGCCCCACCACTGTCCCCGACCGGTCTAGCAATTCCCAAGAGCCAGTTTTGGCAATCCGCGTTTCTAGCCGATCGCCGGGCGACAAAGAGGCAATCGTACGATGCAGCGGATGGTTGGCGTGGTGACGCCCGGCGAAACCTAGATAGACTTCGCGCAGGCTGGGCCGCCGATATTGACGTGAGAGTTCTAAGGTTTCCGGTTGCAAGCCGCTGGATGTGCGGTGCAAAATCGAGCCGTTGTTCGGAAAGGCATAGGGCAGCGAGTGCAAGCGCCCCAAGTATGCCGGAGGTTCAGGCTCCTGTGCGAAATCAGGCCGTGCGGTACCTACTGCGGGGCGCGATCCTTGAAAACGCACGAGCGCAAGGGTCTGCCGGGCGCGCGTCATGGCCACATAGTAGAGCCTACGCGACGCGTCCGGGTCCTCGCCCTTATCGACTTTGTCCCAACCTCCGTCGAGCACGGCTATGTGGTCGAACTCCAATCCCTTGGCGCGGTGTGCGGTCAGCAGCAAGAGCCCGCGCTGGCGGCGGCGTACGTCTCGCCCCCACTCGGCCAGCCACTCGATGAAGTGGTCCACCGGCATTTCCGCGGCACTGGTTTCTAGGGAGTGCTCGTCTAGGGCTTGCCGCAGCAGGTCATTCCATGGGCCGGGCGTTTGCACATCCAGCCAGCCCCTCAGATCAGCACGGCCTACGATCCGGGTCTCTCGTCCGCGCAGCCATTCAACAAGCGCTCGGGTTTCTCGCAGGTGCCAGAAGCTCGGGATTTCTTCGTTCCCCATCTGCACCGGGATGCGGTGGACTTCGCAGAATGCGCGTACCGGATCCAGATACTTCCATTCGCGTGCGATCACCGCGCACTTGGACCAGTCCCAAGCCGGTGAGAGGGTGGCGAGGCGTTGTAACTCCATCATCGCAACCTGTGCTTGCGAGACTGGATCGCGGTGCGCCGACAGAATCTGCACCCGACCTCGAGCGACCGAATCCAGCTCACTCCAGTCGCCGCCAAGCGGATTCTTCGTGCGCGCCCGGTCGATGCTAATGGGATGTCCAGTCTTCATCCGTTGTCGCGCAGGCTCAATCAACGCATTGGCCGCTGCGATGATGTGGCCGGTGGAACGGTAGTTGTCGATCAGGTAGGTGGGCTTCGGACCGTAATCCGCTTCGAAACGACGGATGAACTCCACCGAAGCACCGTTGAAGGCGTAAATGTTCTGATCATCGTCGCCTACTGCAAAGAGGGTGAGCTTGCGATCCTCATCCTTTAGGGTCCGGCCGGCCAAGGCCGCTATCAACTCGTATTGATCCGCACCGATGTCTTGGTATTCGTCCACGAGTATCCAGCGAAAACCCGCGAGGAGCCGTTCTCGCTGATCGTCTGCTTCCTCCGGCTCCAGCCCCTCTCCGCGCAGGAGTGCCACTGCTTGGCGCAACACCTCCCGGAATGTAGCGTCGTCGAGCAGGTGCCTCTCCCGCTCTTGGAAGCTGACCCCGACCAGTCGCATGGCCAGTGCGTGACAGGTGAGTATGGTTATCCCGCGAGCGTCGTTCCCGATCAAATCCATGAGGCGTCGCCGGATCTCGACCGCCGCGTGCCGATTATAGGCCAAGGCTAGGATGCCGCGGGGATTCTCGCGCCTTACGCGCACGAGGTAGGCGATGCGATGCACTAGCACGCGCGTCTTGCCGGAACCGGGACCGGCGAGCACCAGCACGTTCGTCTGCTCCCGATCATCCGCGACGAGGCGTCGCTGGATGGGATTCTTCAGGCTTTCGACAATAGCCCGCCACGATTCGGGCGTGGTCTGCCGCGCAATCTCCTTGTCCCGATCTGGCAGCCAACGGCGAAGGAAATCCTCCTGCTTCCGGCTGAAGTAGTCCATGGCCATACGCATGGCCTCGGTTATGGCCTCGCAACCCCGCTCCGCGAATTCCGCCATTACGTGGATTTGTAGTACCTGCCCCGCGTAGTGGAGCTTAAGCGGCTCGAAGTCGGCGTTGGCGAAGCCGCGCCCTTCCCCTTCTTCAGCTAGCCGGATGGTCATGGCCGGACGGAATACCGCTAGACCTTTGTTCAGGCGGATGACCTCCTGCTCGTGTAACCATAGGAGGGCGCGGTCCAGCAGTTTCTCAGGGTTCCTGCTCTTTAGAAACAGGTCGGACGTGATCGCTTCCAACAGCTTGCCGAGGGTAGTCTCAGCCAGCAAGTCCATGCCCCGGCTCCCGGGCGGCAGGCAAGCGAGCAAGTGATTCAGCAGGAGCTTCGCCCCATCGCGCCGGCGCGACGCGAGTTCCTCCAACGCCAGCCATTCGCGCCGCAGCGTCACCTGTACCGTCTCCACATCCCGCTGCTGCATCCCAATGCTGCCGGTGCCGCCTTCTTCGTCGCGCCCGTCGCGGGCGATGCTGCGGAGAATTCGCCCTAGCCGTTCCGGCAGTGGATCGACCACTCCCGCATCTCGCAGGGTTTGTGCGGCGACGCGCAAATGCAGGGTTGAGGTGTCTCCCTTGCCCATATCCGGTGCTGCCTCGCGCATCTGTGCGATCAGGGCGGTCTCCAACTCCGCCGCCTCATCAAAGCGCTTCTGCGAGCTGCGCACGACTCCCGCGTGGACGAAGGCGGTCAGTGCCGTATCGTTGCTGGCGACGCCCAGCCGCTCCAAGTCGTATAGGGCACCGCGCACCCCTTCGGCGCTCAGGCCGGATGCGCCCATCAAATCGTCGGTAGATATGCCCTCGTCGGGATCGGCGTCAAGCAGCGTCTCGGCGATTCTAAGCAGCTGTCGCCGGTAGTCGTCGGTCGCGGACGCCTTCGCCAACCGACGGCGTGCTTCCTTCACCGAGTCCACCCGGAGAGACGAAGGAAACACCTGCACTTGGTTTTCTTCTCGGGTCAGTAGTACCGACTCCTCGAGCCAAGAGACGGCGGTTCGCACGCGGGTATCATCGGTGGCGGAGTCCCGCTCAAAGACCTTTTCCTCGTCCTCGCCGAGGATCTCGCCGGCGGTGGCCACGACCTCGCCACTCAGACGCTTCTTCCGATCCAAGTTACGCAGCGCTCTCAGGACGCCGTGAATCTCTCGTCGCGTGAGCCGCGAACGCGCTAATAGGCTGAACTGTCTATCTACATCGTCCGTTTCGTAGAGCAGTACGCAGCGCGCTATCTGCCGGTCGCGTCCGGCGCGGCCCGCCTCCTGTAGGTAGTTCTCCAGCGAGCCTGGGATGTCGGCGTGGACCACCAGCCGCACATCCGGCTTGTCAATGCCCATGCCGAAGGCATTGGTAGCCGCGATCACGCGCAGTTCGCCGCCGATGAAGCGCTGCTGCACGCTCTTCTTGGTCTCCGGCGACAGCTTGGAGTGGAAGTAGTCTGCCGCGATCTCCTTGTTCTGCAAAAACTCTGCCACCTCTTCGGTCCGCTGGCGCGTCGCACAATAGACGATGGCACCGCCGGGCGCATCCGGCGGCAGGTCGGCCATCAGGATCTGATGGATATGCGCGAATTTCTCTCCCCCAGTCGTCGGCACCACTATGAACTCCAGATTGGTGCGATGGGCACCTCCGTCAAAAACCTTCAGTCCTGTATCGAGCTCGTCCCGGAAATGCTGCTCGAGGTCCGCTACTACGTCGGGCTTGGCGGTTGCAGTCAGGCACAGCACCGGTGGGATCGGGTTCTGTCCCGCCTTTTCGCGGATGAAGCGTCCCACGTAGCGATAATCCGGTCGGAAGTCGTGCCCCCACTTCGAGAGGCAATGGGCCTCGTCCAGCACCCAAGCCCCGATCTCGCGTTGGTCAAGCGTACGGCGCAGGGAACGGTTGCGGAGTTGCTCCGGCGAGATGATGAGAATACCTACATCCCCCAAACGCACCCGGTCCAGCGCATCGGCCCGCTCGGGCATGGACAGCAACCCGTTGATGGCCACGCACGAGCCGATTCCATAAGCCTCCAGCCCCGCCACCTGATCGGCCATGAGCGCGACTAGGGGCGAAATCACCACCGTGAGCGCGCCGATTTTGTCGTAGCGGGACAGAGCCGGAATCTGGTAGCAGAGCGACTTGCCGGTGCCGGTGGGCAGAATCCCCAGAACGTGCTCTCCGGCCATTGCCGCCTCGACGATGGATTGCTGCATGGGCTGGCCGGCGGCCTCGTCCAGCGGCTGCGGGCGAAAGTCGTCAAAGCCGAACCAACGTTTGAGCTCCTTGCGCGAGTGGTGTCTCTCCCGGCACCAATCGCAGTCGGCCTCGCCGCAGGGCATATCTCGTAGTCGGCGAACCAGCTTACCGGCTTCTGGGAACTGATGTCGAACCCACGGCGGCATCACGGAATTGCCGCCCGCAACGGACAGCCAAGCCAGCGCGTAGGCTAGCGGCCAGCCACTTGTGGCATTCTCGAGAACATCCTGACCGCAATTCTGACAGGCGATGCCTGCAAGCTGCTCGCGGATCGCCGCGTTTGCTGCCGCGTCGGTTGGCCGGGACGCATCTCTTATGGAGACAAAAATGGCGTCGAATCCCATGCCGTCGGGTCCCGTCCCGGTCAGCCAATGCCACGCGGCGAGCAAGCCACGCGGCGCATCGCGTAGCGCAGTTTGCTGATTGTCGAAGACCTCTAGCGCGAGCCGGGCATCCAGTTCTGGGTCGTTCAGTCGCCCGCGTTTGAGTTGTCCGTCCTGATAGTGCTTGACGAGGTGGTGATAGGGATTGCGGGGAAAGGCCAGAGGATTGAGCCACAACGTATCCACCGCCGGTAGCCGCAACAGCCGTAGATCGGGCTTCGTCGCCTTCAGATGGGGCAGATCGAAAACGATTAGGTTGTGACCAAGCAAGAAGTCCGCGCCAGCAGCGAAATCGTCGAGCTTCGCCAATGCTGCCGCCAAGTCGCCGCCGTGGAAGACCAGCGGTTGATCGACGTCTCGGCGCACCGCGGCGAAGGCATGGATGCGGCGATCTTGCTTGCCGACTTCGAGGTCGAGCGAGAGGTGACGAGGCGAAAGGCTTGGGTCCATAGCACTATGTAGGAGGCGGCGAACGTTCCTTATCTGCGCGGATTAAGACAAATAAAGGGCACTCTCAAGAGTCAGCCAATGAATTCGCACAACCTTGGTTCACTTGCAGCACGTCTGCGCTGGTAAAGTCCAGCAGGTTGAGGCCACAGGTGCTGGACATCAAGCCGACATTGAGGAACATCGGTTGCCCTCAGTTGGCGCAACCGCTAAATTATTTGTCTATATGTGTTGAGCAACTCAGCCGCCTTCCGGCCCGCCTTCCGGCGGCCCTCCATGCAAAAGGTACCTACCTAGCTTGATCCCCCCTACCGACGCCGCACTCGTCGCGCACTGGCAGGACGAGACCGCGCCCTTGTTACCGCTCCTGCACGCCTTCCACGACCGCGATGGCTATTTGTCGGAAGAGGCCCTCAAGGCCGTATCAACGGGCCTGAAAATCCCCCTCGCCGAGCTTTTTGCCACCGTCACCTTTTATCACCACTTCGCCCGCCAAACCCCCGGCCAAAGTGCCCCGCGCGTCTGCACCGGCCCGATATGCATGCTGCGCGGGGCCGACGCGCTCTGCGCCAGCCTCGCCGACGCCACGCCCATGCCGTGCGCCGGCCGCTGCGACGATCCCATTCCGGTCATCAAAGGCCATCAGGTGCTAGTCGGGGCCGCCGCTGACGCCCTTGCGCCCGGCCCCGCGCCTCTGCCCGCGCCCAATCCCGGCGGCTTTGCCGAATGCGTCTTCGCCGACATCCGCGCCCCGCGCCGCGCCACCCTGTCCGGCTATCGCCAAAGCGGCGGATACCAAGCACTGCAACAAGCGCTCGCCCGCAAGCCAGCCGAGCTAGTCGCCCTCATTGCCGACAGCCAGCTCGCCGGCCGGGGCGGCGCGGGCTTTCCCACCGGCCAGAAGTGGCAGGCCGTCGCCGAGGCCCCGGGCGCGCCCAAAACCGTCGTCTGCAATGCCGACGAGGGCGAGCCGGGCTGCTTTAAGGACCGCGCCCTCCTCGAATGGGACCCACACGCGGTCATCGAAGGCATGCTCCTCGCCGCGTACGCCACCGGGGCTACCCGCGCCTTTATCTATCTGCGCTACGAATACCCGGAAATCCACGCCATCCTCGCCAACGCGCTGGCCGAGGCCCGCGCCGCCAACCTGATCGGCGCGCACATCCTCGGCAGCGACTTCTCCTGCGCCCTCTATGTCCGTCGCGGTGCCGGGGCTTACATCTGCGGCGAGGAAGGCTCTTTGCTCAACAGCCTCGAAGGCAAACACCCCTATCCGCGCAACCGCCCGCCCTTCCCGGTAACGCACGGTTTTGCAAACCTGCCCACGGCCGTCAACAACGTCGAAACCTTGGCCTCAGTGCCCCCGATCGCGCGGCGCGGTGCCGCGTGGTATCGCTCGCTGGGCCTCGACGACCGCGCCGGCACCAAGGTCATCAGCCTGTCGGGCGACGTGCAGCGGCCGGGGAACTACGAAGTCCCCTTTGGCCTGCCGCTTCCCACCCTGCTCCACGAGTGGGCCGGCGGGCCAAGCCGAGGCCGCCCAATCCAAGCGGTGACCATGGCCGGCCTCTCCGGCGGCTTTCTCGCGGGCGACGACCTCGACGTCACCCTCGACGAGCCGGCCATCCGCCAGTGCGGGGCCATGCTGGGCGCGGGCGGAATCATGGCCTTTGACGACCGCCGCGACATGGTGGCCATCGCCCGCCAAGCCATGGCCTTTTTTGCCGAGGAGTCCTGCGGCAAGTGCTTCCCCTGCCGCATCGGCACCCAGCGGCTGACCGAGCGGCTCGCCGGCAAAGGCCCAGCCGACCTAGCCGCGTGGCGCGCCGAAGTAGCAGACATCGGCGACACCATGAAGGCCACCAGTGCCTGCGGCCTCGGCATGGCCGCGCCCTTTATCACCGACAGCTTACTCAAGTACTTTCCAGACCAAGTCGCCGCGCACGTAAACGGAGGGAGGCAAACAGCATGAGCGCGTACGCGCTTACTCTGGACGGCGAGGACGTTTCCTTTGCCGAGGGCGAGACCCTGTACGAGATTGCCCAACGCCACCACCGGCACATTCCCACCCTGTGCTACGACCCGCGCCTCGAACCTTTTGGGGCCTGCCGGCTCTGCGTGGTCGAGGTCGAGGGGGCGCGCAATCCGGTCGCCTCCTGCACGGCCCAAGCCGCGCCCGGCATGGTCGTCAAGACGGCGACCGCGCCGCTGGCCAAGCACCGCAAAACCCTGCTCGAAATGGTCGTCTCGGAAAATCGCGAAGTCGAGGTGGATCCCCTGCGCGGGTACGCTTCTCAAGAGCTAACCGCCCTCGTCGAGCGCTACCAAGTCAACTCGGGCCGCTTCCAAGGGGCCCAGTCCGGGCAGTCGCATCCTACCGACGACAACCCCTTCATCTTGCGCGACTACGACTTGTGCATCTCGTGCAATCGCTGCGTCCGCGTCTGCGCCGAGCAGGAAGGCGACCACGCCATTGCCGCCATGGGGCGCGGCTTCCACAAGCAGATCACCACCGAGTTCAATGGCCTGCTCAGGGATTCGTCCTGCACCTTCTGCGGCCAATGCGTCCAGACCTGCCCCACCGGCGCCCTAGCCGACAAAAAGGCCCTGCGCGCTGCCGACCTGCCCGGGGAGATCGAAAAGACCCGCTCGGTCTGCCCGTATTGCGGCGTTGGCTGCTCGGTGGATCTGCTGTCCAAAGGGGACAAACTCGTCGGGATCCAACCGGCGATGGACGGCCCGGCCAACGAGGGCGCGCTGTGCATCAAGGGCCAGTTCGCCTTTGACTTCGTCCAGCACCGCGATCGGCTCACAAGGCCCCTAGTTCGCGGCGAGGACGGCCAGCTCCACCCCACCGATTGGGACACCGCGCTCGACCGCGCCGCCCAAGGCTTTGCCAAAGTGCTCGCCGAGCGCGGTCGCCACGCCATCTACGGCGTCGCCTCTGGCCGCACGCCTTCGGAGGCCAACTACTGCTTGCAGAAGTTCATCCGCAGAGGCTACGGCACCCACTACATAGACAACTGTAGCCGTGCCTGACACGCGCCCACGGTTGCCGGTCTGGCAGCCTCTATCGGACGCGGTGCCATGTCGAACCCCCTCGCCGACATGGAAAAACCCGACCTGATCTTCTGCATCGGGACCAACATGACCGAGTGCCACCCGGTGGCGGCGACCCGGATCAAAAAGGCCCTCAAGCGAGGGGCCAAGATGATCGTCGCCGACCCGCGCAAGATCGACCTCGCGCAGATGGCCGACCTGTACCTGCCCATCCGCGTCGGCTCGGACGTGGCCTTGCTGTTGGCCATGGCGCACGTGATCGTCCGCGACGGCCTGACAGATCGCGCCTTTGTGGAAGCGCGCACGGCCGACTTTGAGCACTTCTTAGAGCACGTCGTCGAGTTCACGCCCGAATGGGCTGCGACCATCACCGAGGTGCCCGCGGCCGATATTGAACAGGCCGCTCGTTGGTACGGTGCTGCCGACAAGGGGGCCATCTACTACACCCTCGGCATCACCGAGCACATCTGCGGCGTCGACAACGTCCAGAGCCTGTGCAATCTCGCCCTGCTGACCGGCAACGTCGGCCGCGAGGGCACCGGCATCAACCCCATGCGCGGGCAGAACAACATCCAAGGTGCCGGCGACTCCGGGGCCATTCCATCGGACTATCCCGGCTTCCAGCCGGTTGACCTGCCGGAGAACAGGGAAAAATTCACAGCACTCTACGGGCGGGAGATGGCCCCGGACAAAGGCATCACCAAGGTCCAAGCGCTCAACCGCTGCGGCACCGAGATTTTTGCCATGATTATCGACGGCGAAAACACCCTCGTCTCCGACCCGGATCGCCATCACTGCGAGCACGCCCTCAAGAGCCTAGAGCACCTCGTGGTCATCGACATCTTCCTCACCGAGACGGCCGCGCTGGCCGACGTGGTCTTCCCGGCCAGTGCCTTTGCCGAGACCGATGGGGTCTGCGCCAACACCGAGCGCCGGGTCCAGCGCCTGCGCCAAGCCGTGCCCCCGCCCGGCGAGGCCAAACCCGACTGGTGGATCATAAGTCAGCTCGCCCAGCGGCTTGGGTTTAGCGGCTTCGACTACAATTCGGCCGAGGAAGTGTTCAACGAACTGTGCGGCCTCTCGCCCATCTACGCCGGCCTCGATTGGGAGCGGATCGACAAGGGCGAGTACCATTGGCCAGTACCTGAAAAGGGCCATCCGGGGACGCCGATTTTGCACGAGGGGGTTTTCAGAAATGGCCGCGGCCTTTTCAAAATCATCCGCTACCGCGACCCGGCCGAGACTCTTTCGGCCGAGTTCCCGGTCTGGCTGACGACCGGCCGCCGGCTCCAAGCCTACCACACCCGCACCCAGACCGGCCGCGCCCAAGGGATTGACTACCTACTCGCCGAAGAGCGCCTCGAAGCCCACCCCGAAGACATCGCCGCTTGGGGTCTCGCGGACGGAGGCTGGTGCCGCCTGTCCAGCGCGCGTGGTACCATCGAAGTCCGCGTCAAGGCCACCACCCGCTCGCCGCGCGGCACGGTCTTTGCCAGCTTCAGCTTCAACGACGTGCCGATCAACATCCTCACCGGCTCCGGGTACGACCCCGTCACTCACACCGCCGAACTCAAGGTCTGCCCAGTGCGCGTCGAGGTGCTGGCCGAAAGCTAGAGACGCCAACCGCACCGACTCTAGAGGACCGCTTCGTCGCCGGTAGGACGGAAGAACTCAATCCAGCACGACGTGTCTGCGAGAATCAGCACTCCTCCATCGCCTCCAACTCGTCGTTGGAATAGCGCAGCTCAACCGTGCCGGCCAAACTGGCTAGCTGGCGGAGCTTTTGCAGGCGCAGATATTCGTTTAATGCCATGCGCACGGCCGAGGCTTTGTTTTTTTGCTTGGTCGCTTGCTGGACAGCTTGGACAATTTCCGAGTCTAAGGTAACTGTTGTGGCCATGATAAAACCTCGTTGTTATTTCTTATTTTTTTAACTATAAATAATATGAATGATCATTGCGGAATGCGAGACAGCACTTGGGCTACTCAAGAAACGCCGTAACGCGCTCATCTCGGCGTCGGTGACGGAGAAGACCCGCGTACGACGTGTAAGGCTAAAGTAAAGGAGTATAACATGAGCAAAAATTCTGGTGACGCCGGGAAGGTTAGCTGGTGGCCTCCGTTGGCGATTTTTTTAGGAGTAGTTCTCCTTTGGACGCTGACTATTATCGTACTACCGATATGTTTTCCCGACATTGTGAAAAGAGGGCAATTTGGAGATTCATTTGGATTCATCAATGCGCTGTTTGCCGGGCTGGCGTTTGCCGGGGTTATCTGGGCTATAATGCTTCAGAAGAAGGAGCTTGCACTTCAGCGAAAGGAATTAAAGGAGACGCGGGAAGAAATCCGAGGGCAAAAGGAACAGCTTCAAGCTCAGAATCAGACGCTTCAGAAGCAGAATTTTGAGACTTCTTTCTTTCAACTTCTCGGCATACACAATGATATTGTCAACTCAATGGCAATTCGAGGGAAAAGTGATGGAGAATGCCTCGGACGGGATTGCTTTGATCATATGCTCAAAAAGATCAAAAATGCCTTTCAGCATGAGGACTTCTATGGGGCCTCTATGGGATGGAACGAACCAAAAATGAGAAAACGATTCAATGCTATCTATGAAAGTGAATTCTTTGCTGAATATCAGCCGTATGTTGGTTATTATTTTCGACACTTGTACAATGTCGTTAAATTTGTTGACGAAAGCGACTTTCCCATAGACACTAAGGACAAAAAAGCCTACACCAATTTCATCCGAGCGCAACTGTCAAGCAATGAATTAGGGGTTCTCTTTTACAATTGCCTGAGTGACCGAGGAGCCAAATTCAAATGCTTGGTCGAAAAATACGCGCTTCTTGAAGATATGGATTTTGGGAGCCTTCTGGATCAAGAACATCGATCTCTCTACGAAGAAAGGGCTTATGGCGAATCTGGTCTAAAGGAAAATCAATAAGCCCTACCTTCCAACTTACCTAGGAACGCATCGAGGTTGAGAGGATTTCTGAGGGTCCTTCCTAACGTTCCTCGTCAATGCCCTTAGGTACAAAAAGGGCATAAAATTAGTCCCATAAATCCATTACGCATACGTTCAGGCAAGAAAACATGCAGCACATACGGAGAGAACAGATGAATTATCAGGTAACAGCTCTTATTGGACGCGAGGGCGACGGCTATGTGTCTCTGTGCCCCGAACTAGATGTAGCCAGCGAGGGAGATAGTGTTGAAGAGGCACGAGCTAATTTGCAAGAGGCCGTGGAGTTATTTTTAGAATGTGCGTCGCGTAAAGAAATAGAGGAGCGTCTTCACAACGAGGTGTACGTCGCACGGCTTAATGTAGCTTTTGGCTAAATTGCAGATTCTTTCTGGAAGGGCAGTGTGTGCCATCCTCGCCAAGCACGGCTTTGAAGAGGTCCGCAGGCGAGGTAGCCATATAGTCATGCAGCGCAAATTCAAAACCGGAACAAGCACGATACCCGTGCCAGACCACAAGGAATTGCGTATAGGTACGCTGCATTCGATAATTCGCCAGTCGGGGGTGCCGCGGTCTGCTTTTGAATAACACACGTTCCTCGTCAATGCCCTTTGACGCCCCGTTGCTCTTGGCCTACTGTTATGGCCCTTATCCCGACAGGAGCCTCCGCCATGAGCCCCCCTATCCTACCCTTGTTCCGCGACCAAATCCCCGGAGTCGTCGCCGAAGAAACCTCGGCCCAACGGCTGATCATTGACGACTGGCACACCCATCTCCTCGGCCCCCAAGCCGGCCCCCAGCTCTGCCTGTACGGCATCGACCAGCAACTCACCTATCACTACGTGCGCCGCAAGCTGTTTGCCGCCGGCCACATCGACCCGGCGACCTTCTACTCGTGGAGCCTAGAACAACAAGGCGACTTTACCTATCAGAAGCTGTTTGCCGACGCTGCTTCCGATCCATTCGACGAAGGCTGTCGCGGCGTGGTCGTAGCGCTGGAAGCCCTCGGCCTCGACCCCAACGCCGCCACCCTCGACGAAGCGCGCCAGTTCTATGCGGACACCGCCCCGGAAGAAATCCAGCGCCGCTGTATGGAACTAGCCGGCGTGCGCCGCATCGTCGGCACCCAAGACGTGTTCAACGACCAAGAGCGCGCTTACTACGAAAGCGGCGATTGGGACGAGTGCTATCTGTCCGGCTACCGCCTCGACGAACTCGTCTTGCACTATCCGCGAGCGGTCGTGAAGCTCAACGCCTGGGGCTACGAGGCTGGCAACGACCCCAGCCAGCCAGCCACCGCCGCGGCCATTCGCCGCTTCCTCGCCGACTGGTACGACAAGCTGCACGGCGTCGCGTACGGCGCGTGCTCGTTTCCGCCCCACTGCCAAGTCGATGACCTTAGCGGGCTGGAAGGCGCTGTCCTCCACCACGCCGTGCTGCCGGCCCTGCGCGAGCTCAACTTGCCCTTCTTTATGATGCCCGGCCCCATCCGCCAGCTCAACCCCGAGTGGCGCGACGCCGGCGACGGCGTGGGCCTCTCCGACATGTACCCCTACCAGCAGTTGGTGCGCCGCCATCCCGCCAACGCCTTCTTCATCACTCCGCTCCACAACGCCAACCAGTACGACGCCAGCGTCCTCTCCTGCCACAACGACAACGTCATGGTCATTGGCCACTGGTGGTTCAACTACCATCCGGGCTTGGTCGAACAGGATCTGCGGATGCGCTTGGAGATGACCGGCGACCGCTTCATCCCCTTCAACTCGGACGCCCGCGTGCTGGAAAATCTCATCCCCAAGTGGCAGCGCTTCCGGGACATCCTCGCCAAAGTCCTAACGGAAAAATACCAAGACCTGCACGACGCCGGCCGGCAAGTGACCCGCGCCGGCATCGCCCAAACCCTCCAGACCCTCTTCGCGCCCAACCGCTTTTCCCAACTCTCCTAGGCAGGCACCTGTGAAAATCAAGGAAATCCGCGCCGCGCAAATCGCGCTCACGCCCCCTCAGAAGACGACCCCGCGCCCCAGCCAGCGGCCCGGCCACGCTCTGCACCGCCCGCTCGACCGCTATGATCGCTTTCGCGCCGGCCGCACCGGCGCCCCGGAGTGGCAACGCATCGCCTGCGTGGCCACGGCCGAGGACGGCACTTGGGGCCTCGGGCTGACCGTCCACTCGCCGCCCGTACTGCCCATCATCGACGATCACTTCGCTTCGCTGCTCGTCGGCGAAAACTGCATGGCTACGGAAAAGCTGTGGGACGTCATGGTGCGCTCCACCGCGCCCTACGGCGGGCAGGGGCTAGCCAGCTATGCCATCAGCGCCGTGGATACCGCGCTGTGGGACCTCAAGGGCAAGCTGCTGCAAAAACCCGTGTACGAGCTGCTCGGCGGCCCGCAAAAGGACAAAATTTTCTGCTATGCTTCCGGGTTTGAACAGGCGTGGTACATGGAACTGGGGTTTAAGGCGACCAAGCTCTTCACCCCGTGGGGCGCGGCCGACGGCCTCGACGGCCTCGCGAAAATCGAGGAGCTCGTAGCCAGTACGCGCCAGCTCATCGGCGACGACATTGAGCTGTGCCTCGACTGCTGGCTGTCGCAGGACGTGGAGCACCTCGTCCGCCTCGCCGAAATGCTCCGCCCCTACCGCCTGAAGTGGATCGAAGATTACCTGCCCGCCGACGATTGGGCCGGCTACGCCCAAGTGCGCCAGCGGCTGCCTTGGCAGACCCTCGCCGCGGGCGAGCACTGGTACTTGCCGCGCACCTTTGCCCAAGCACTCAACGGCCGCTTCGTCGATATCCTGCAACCGGACGTGCTGTGGGCCGGGGGCATAACGGCCGGGGTCAAAATCTGCCACCTCGCCGAGGCCGCGGGCGTTTCGGTCATCGCCCACGGCGGCATGAACTACCCCTACGGCCAGCACCTTTCTTTTGCCATGCCCCCCATCGTCTGGGGCGAGCGTTCGGAAAGCGTGTCGCCGCCCGGGGTGCCGCTCCACGAAATGACCCTTTTGCCCGGCACGCCAGCCATCCAAGACGGCTACCTCGTGCCCAGCGATGCGCCCGGCTTTGGCATTGAGGTGGATTTGCCGTGGCTCGAAGGGGTCGCGGTCTGAGGGACGCCGCAGACAACGGCCGCTTCCCCCAAGTGCGCCAAGCGGGATTTTCGCCTCGACAGACTGCTGCCGTTCTCAGCGCCCTGATGCGGTCCCGTCCTCCTCCACGACCAGATACTGGTTGATCCGCAGGTCTTTCAATACTTGTACGGCACCGCTCGGCCAACGCACCCGCAGCGAATCCACCGTCTCAATCCGGCCCAGACCTAAGTGCGCCCGCGGATCCTCGCTGGAGAGAAAGCTGCTGCCGCTGATAATATCGCGGACTTGCACTTTGCCGCCGGCCGCCAAGTACAGGCGGGCACCGATCCCACCCCGGTTGCTCTCCTTGCCGACCAACTCGACCCCCAACCAGTTGTGCCTATTTCCCACATCGTTGCGCAAAAGCGTCGGTCGGTCGTCGAGGTTGGTGACGAGAATGTCTAAATCTCCGTCGTTGTCGTAGTCGGCAATAGCACTCCCCCGACTCACCTTGGCCGGCCCCAAGCTGTCTCCAGCCCTGGGCAAGAGCAACTCAAAGTGGGTGCCGCGATTGTCGAGGAGCTGGTTGGGTTGGGCGTAGGCGGTGCCGCTGCCGGCGCGCTCTATCTGCGGATAGACGTGACCGTTGGCCACCAGCAGGTCTAGGTCGCGGTCGTTGTCGCGGTCGAAAAATCCAGTGCCAAAACCCACAAAGTGAAAACTGGTCCTGCCCAGACCCGCCGCGACGGACACATCGGCGAACAGGCCCGCACCCTCGTTGCGGTAGAGGGTATTGTAGTCGTCCTCAAAATGAGTCGCGAAAATATCGGGGCGGGTATCGCCGTCGTAATCGCCCCAAGCCACGCCCATGCCGGCCTGCGAGTGTCCCATCGCCCCATGCGCCACCGCGGCTTGCAGCCCTACTTCAGTAAAGGTGCCTGTTTGACTGCGTCGCGCTGGCGGTGTTCAACCCCCAAGGCAATCCCCAAGGCGAAATGCGCGTCTGGGTTTTCCGGTGCCAACTCCACGGCGCATCCAAAGGCCGCAATGGCCTTTGGGTACTCTTTCAGGCGCGTATGCGCCACGCCCATATTGTAGTGGACTTCCATGCTCGTCGGATCTTTCTCGGCAGCCCGCTGCAAAAGGGCCAGCGCTTCCCCGGGCCGGTCCTGCCGCAGCAACCGGAACCCCGCGGCACTCTCCCGGCTCATTCGTGCTACAGCCGGCTTTTCGCCGCTATCGCAGGCTGCTAGCAACCCGATAATTAGCCAAAACTCCAAGCGCATCGGCACGTACTTGTTTATTATCCCTGCCATCGCCTCTTGCCCTCTCTGCTCAAAGCAGCCAAAGGGAGGAACAACCGGCCTTGCCCTTCTGACCACCGATTTTGTTTCCACCAGCCAATCTGAGGATTGCCCGATCCTCGAGGTAGCCAGCAAGCCATCCGCGACTTAGCCCACCTGCGCCGCAGCCTCGGACGACGACCTTTTCCCCCAAGTGCGCTTTTGTGATATATTCCCAATGTCCAACCGCATCCAGCGGATGCTTTACCTCAAGGAGGCCCGCGATGCTTCTGGCTATTTGAGTTCAGCCTCGTGCCAGACGCCGGCGTCGAACGCGACGGCCCCCTCTATCGCTCGCCGCTAAGTTACTTTGATTTGCCCACAGCCGTCGAAGCCAAAAGCTGGGGACAGATCAAGCACCACGCCATTGACCACTAACTGAGAAGCCCAATGAACGGTTACACCCACCACGAACTCTTGCCCCTCGGCGAGGACCCAACCCCCTATCGCCTGCTGACCACCGATTGCGTTTCCACCAGCCAATTCGAGGGCCGCCAAATCCTCAAGGTTGCGTCCGAGGGCCTGACCCTGCTCGCCGACCAAGCCATCCGCGACTCGGCCCACCTGTTGCGCCCCGGTCACTTAGCGCAACTGCGCCGCATCCTCGACGACCCGGAATCCTCGGACAACGACCGCTTTGTCGCGCTCGACATGCTCAAAAACGCCAACATTGCCGCCGGTTGGGTCCTGCCGATGTGCCAAGACACTGGCACCGCCATCGTCATGGGCAAGAAGGGGCACCAAGTGTGGACCGAAGGCGACGACGAGGCCGCGCTCTCGGCCGGCATCGCCAAAGCCTATCAGGAGACCAACCTCCGCTACAGCCAGCTGGCCCCCCTGAGCATGTTCGAGGAGCAAAACACCCGCACCAACCTCCCGGCCCAAATCGAGATTTTCGCCGAGCAGGGCGCGGCCTACAAGTTCATGTTCATGGCCAAAGGCGGCGGCTCGGCCAACAAGAGCTTTCTCTTCCAAGAGACCCGGGCTTTGCTGACCCCAGAGCGGCTGCGCTCCTTTATCGACGACAAGCTGCGCATGATCGGCACCGCCGCCTGTCCTCCCTATCATCTCGCCCTAGTTATCGGCGGCACCTCGGCCGAGCACACCCTCAAGCTGGCTAAGCTCGCCAGCACTCGCTACCTCGATAGCCTACCGACCCAAGGCAACGAGTACGGCCAAGCCTTCCGCGATTTGGAGATGGAGGCCGAGGTGCTCGAGATGAGCCAAGAGATCGGCATTGGGGCGCAGTTTGGCGGCAAGTACTTCTGCCACGACGTGCGGGTGGTGCGGATGCCGCGACACGGGGCTTCCTGCCCGGTCGGCCTAGCCGTTTCCTGCTCAGCCGACCGCCAGATCCTCGCCAAGATCACCGCCGAGGGCCTCTTTCTCGAAGCCCTCGAAACCGAGCCGGTCAAATACCTGCCCGAAATCCGCGACGACCAACTCGGCGGCGCGGTCGTCGAGCTGGACCTCAACCGGCCGATGGACAAAATCCGCGCCACCCTCAGCCAGTACCCAGTCAGCACCCGACTCTCGCTGACCGGCCCCATGATCGTGGCCCGCGATATTGCCCACGCCAAGCTCAAGGAGCGGCTCGACGCTGGCGAGGGCCTGCCCCAGTACTTCAAGGACCAATGCGTGTACTACGCCGGCCCGGCCAAGACGCCCGAAGGCTATGTGTCGGGATCGTTCGGGCCGACGACGGCCGGGCGCATGGACGGGTACGTCGATCAGTTCCAAGCGGCTGGCAGCAGCATGGTCATGCTGGCCAAGGGCAACCGCTCGCGCCAAGTCACCCAAGCCTGCAAAAAGCACGGCGGCTTCTACCTCGGCTCCATCGGCGGGCCGGCGGCGCGGCTGGCTCAAGACTGCATCCGCAAGGTCGAAGTCTTGGAATACCCAGAGTTGGGCATGGAAGCTATTTGGCAAATCGAGGTTGAGAACTTCCCCGCCTTTATCGTCGTCGATGACAAGGGCAACGACTTCTTCGCCCACTTTATGAATCCCAACGCCTGAGCCTTCATACGCGACATCCTAGAAGCCGTCGGTAAGACGGAGGCGGCAACCAAGGAGATTTTACATGCAGAAAAAACTTACCATTACCATTGATGAAGAAGTGTATCAGGGACTACGCGATCTCGTTGGGCAGCGGCGCATTAGCCGTTTCATCGAAGACCTGATTCGGCCCCATGTCGCCGGATCGTCGCTAGAGGCGGCTTATGCCGAGATGGGCCGCGATGAACGCCGGGAAGCCGAGGCCCTTGAGTGGGCCGAAGCGACCATTTTGGCAAATCGAGATTGAGGACTTCCCCGCCTTTATCGTCGTCGATGACAAGGGCAACGACTTCTTCGCCCACTTTATGCGGCCCGCTGAGTAGGCCGATCTCCCAAGATCAAACGTGAAACTCGACAACAAGGTAGTGGTTGTCACCGGCGCCGCGACCGGCCTAGGCCGTGCCACTGCCATCGGCGCGGCCCGCGCGGGAGCGCGGGTCGTCCTCGCCGACATCGACGCGGCCGGCGGCGCAACAACGGCTAGAATGATCTCCGGCGCAGGCGGCACGGCTCACTTCGTGCGCACCGATTTGAGCCAGTCTGCGGACGTTAGCCGCTTGATGGATACTGTCGGCGAGCGCTGCGGCCAGCTCGATATCCTGATCAATCCGGCGGCCATCCTCCTCGATCCGGGGACTCGCATCGACGAGTACTCCGAAGAGTCTTGGCGGCGAGTCATCGACGTCAACCTCACCGGCAGCTTCCTGCTGTTGAAGTACGCCGTTCCCCTGATGCAGAAGGCGGGTGGGGGCGTGGTTCTGCTCGTCGTATCCGGGGCCGGAGTGTTGGGCGGCAGTGCCTCCCTTCCGTACGGATCGAGCAAAGGGGGCGTCCGGGGGCTAGTCCTAGTGGCCCGCGAACAACTTCGCCCTCTGAACATCCGCATCCACGCCGTGGCTCCGGGAGAGATGGCGACGAACATGAAGTTAGGTGCCATCCGGGAGATGGCCGAGAAAGCGGGCCGCTCTGCCGACGAAGCGGAGCGGGAATCGCGCCCCGGCCTGTCGCCGCCCGAGCATTCGGCCGCCAAGCTCATTGATCTCGCCTCCGACGCGGGGGCGGCCGCCGGTGACGCTGTGACCATCTTCGACGGCGACTGGGATATCGAGACCCACTCCTTGAGGATCCCGTCCAACCGCAGGTTGCAGTAGGGGCAATCCGGTGCGCTGTGCAGCGAGGACATTGACGGCACATCGCGTGAGGAAAACAGCATGAAATTCAGCGAAGCACAATTGGAGCAGTACCGCACTGACGGCTACGTCATCATCGACTGCCCGTTTCCCGAAAGACTCACCGCGGAGTGCATGGCGGCGGTCGAAAAGGCGGCCCAAGATCCAACGGAGGGGCCAGCGGATGGCAGCAAGCGGAATCACTTTCACCTGCGACCGCAGTTGGAAGACTCGTACTGGTGTTCCCTCGATCACTCGCTGCCGTTCATGCAGATCATCCTGCATCCCGAAATCATCGAACTCGCCCGCCAACTGAACGCGGACCGCGATATCTATCTGCGCAATGGCGGCATCAATGAGCAGGCCCCGAACCGATCGGTGGGATGGCACATCGACGGAGGTCCGGGGTGGGCGGAGTTCATGCACTACTTCTCCGGGGCTTCGCGCGAGAACGGGTGTTTGCGCCTTGTTTTAGGCAGCCACACTGGGCCGCCCACCGCTCTCGAAGAGACGGCTACCCGGCTCAGAGCGGAACGGGGAATTCCCGGTTCGCCGGCCGACGACGGCTGGGAAGACGTCGCCCTCGACGACGAGATTTCCCTAGAGGTCGAACCCCACCAGCTAATCGTACGCCATGCCAAGCTGTTTCACTCCACGTGGCTCAACCGCACCACCGCCTGCCGGTATATGAGCCACTGGCTGTTCCATCCGCACACAACCGACAACCATCGCTTTACGTGGGGGGACTACCTGACGCCTGAGTTGCTCAATTCGCTGCGTCCCGAGCAGCGGGAGGTATTGTGGCTGGATCGCGAATTCGCCATCGATCCAGCATACGAGCGGGAGCGGTCGCGCGAGTTGGGACGCGTGACGTGGGGGATCGCGTGAACAGCGGGGTTAGAAGTGCAACGCGGCAAGGTCCGTTGGCACAGCAAGGATCGTCAAGATGTCGTATTGCGTCCTAAACGGTTCGCCATCTTGTGATGCCCTTGAACTTTTGATGAGATTGAGGATCAATGACCAAGCCCAACACCATTTGCACTGAACGCCTAATTCTCCGTCCGTTCGCGTTGGGAGATGTCAACGATGTGCTCGCATACGCGAGCGACCCTGAATGGTCGCGCTTCCTTCCGGTTCCTAGTCCCTACTTATTCGGGGATGCTCAGGAATTCATTGCGCGTAGCATATTGCGGAATAGGGATGAGGCACCCAGCTTCGCAATCGAGTTGCAAGGGGTCGTGATTGGTGGCGTCGATTTACAGGTTGACGCCACCAATTCGATCGCCTCGCTACATTACTCGATCGCCCGCGCCCATTGGAATCAAGGCTTGATGACAGAGGCTGTGAGTGGGGTCGTCAATTGGGGTTTCGAGGAGTTCGGATTGGCGAAGATTTACTCTTGGGCGGACGTAGAGAATGTTGGTTCGTGGCGCGTCATGGAGAAGATCGGCATGACTAGAGAGGGGACGTTCCAGAGTCACGGCGTGAATCGAGGTGTGCGTCAGGACTATCATTACTACGGCATTTTGCGGAGCGAGTGGAAAGGTTGCTGATGGCAGGGGCCGGCGCATCAATCCGCCGGCCCTGTTCATGATGCTGCTCGCCGCAATTTTGCTCCCGGTGTGGCGGCTTGGATTGCCGAGTAAACGCTATTTCTTCGCTTTCTTTAGTGCCCCCTTGAACTCCTTCTCGATCTCGCCGCGCGCGACAATCGCGTCCTTCCACACGTCGGGAAAACAGTCGAGCGCGTAGCCCGAACCCTTCGGCCCCAGCTCGACGACCGCCCACAGCTCGGTGGCACCGCGCTGTCCCTTGACCCAATGGTAGAGCAAGTGCTTGAGGAAGTTGTCGCGCCAAGTGATAAAATCCGCGTCCAGCACCCCGCGGCCATTGGTGACCGGCGTTTGGCAGTGGCTACCGGTAAAGGTGCGGAAGTGGATCAACTCGCTCATTTTGAGCAGGTCCGGGCGGTACTCGGCGATGCGCTCCCAGAAATTGGCGGGCCGTAGCTGCTTGATGATCGCCGGATGCGAGTGGTCGAAATTGGTGCGCAGCTTTTCCTTGTAGCGCTTCTCGTACTGCGCGGCCAGTGCCAGCCCCTTCTCCGGCGTCTCAGTGCAGGTGTCGCGGTGCCATTCTATCGCCGGTTTGAGCTTGAGCTTTTGGCCCGCCTTCACCACCGCCCGCGCCACGGACCGTCGTAGTCAGCGTAGGGCCAGCCTTCTTCTTGGGACCGTCCCGCTTCGTCGAGATAGTCATCAAGGTCAGGGTTCCTTGCGATCAAGTCTTCATCGTCATCATACTCTTCATCGTCATCATACCCTGCGTCGATTTCTTCTTCTTCTTTAATATCAGTTACATCCCGGCTATTTGGGAGGTTGGAGTCATGGATATTCCTAGTGTTACGAGTTTCCTCATTCTCCTCAACCCTTATGGAGACCCGCTGGCTAAGCTGGCCATCTTCATATTCGACCTGCTTAATGCATCCCGTGGCCAAGATGCGTTTCTTAGCTTTTTTATTGAGCGACTTAAAAACTGATTTATTTAACGAAAGTCTCAATACATTCTTGTTGATGAGCCAATCGAGTTGTTCCCGGTTAAGGTTGTTCAAGCTTTCAAGATCCACCTCAAAGCCTTTAGTTCTTTTGGCCGCCACGGAAACCTTGCCAAAGCCTAAAATAGAGAACTGGCGCTTTTTACCCCCTGAGTGCTGACGTATCGCCTCTTTTTTTTCTTCTAGCTCCTTATCGACTTTCCTTCTTTCTTTGTACAATTCGATAATTTGAACGAGCAGTTCGCGAAAGCTTGTTTCCGACATTGTAGTTCCTCAGTATCATTAGCATTTCGTCAGTAAATGATTGATCTTGTCGATCCGGTCGTAATTTTGGAGAATAACGGGAGACCCGAGGTTCGTCAACCAATCCGCTCTCCCCCCGCATACACATTAAACCCGCGCCCGCGCAAAAATCCCAACAGCGTCATACCCGATTCCCGCGCCAAGTCCACCGCCAAGCTCGACGGTGCCGATACCGCCGCGACTACCGCCATCCCCGCCATCCGCGCCTTTTGCACGATCTCAAAGCTGGTGCGCCCGCTGACCATCAGCACGCTCTTCGCTGGCACCGGCTCGTTGCGCAGCGCGTAGTGGCCGATGAGCTTGTCAACCGCGTTGTGCCGACCCACGTCCTCTCGCAGAAGGAGCAAGCCGCCCGCCTGATCAAACAGGGCCGCCGCGTGCAGCGAGCCGGTTTGCTCGAATACGTCCTGTGCTTGGCGCATGCGGTCACCGAGGCCGTAGAGCATGGCTAGCGGCACGGTAAAATCGCCCGTCAGCGCGGGGGCCTCGCAGGTGATGGCCTCAATGCTGGCCTTGCCGCAGACTCCGCAGCTCGACGAGGCGTAGAAGTTGCGCTGGAGCCGCTGCCGATCAAAGTCCACGCCAGCGGCCAGCTTGACCTCGACGATATTCTCCTCGTTGGGCGGCTCCGCGGCCGTGCAGTACGAGATTGTGCCCAACTCGCACGGCGATTGGATCAGGCCCTCGGTACACAAGAAGCCGGCCGCCAGCTCAAAGTCGTGGCGCGGGGTGCGCATGACCACCGCGATCGGGGTCTCCTCCACGCGGATCTCCAGCGGCTCCTCGACCGTTACTGGATCGTCTGCGGCCGCTTTGTCCGCCTCGCGGAATCGCCAGATCGGCCGCTCTGTCACCCGCTGCTGCCGCTCCATCACATCGGCCCCACGCGCCGGGGCCCCCGGTCCATCGCCAGCATTGACGCGTCGAAGCTCTTCTGCATCAGCGCCAATTTGAGCGGTTGCGCTTGTGGCTCATCCCACATGTTTTCAAACTCATCTGGGTCCTCTTCCAAGTCGTACAGCTCGCCCAAGTCGTGCCCGTGGTAGAGCACTAACTTGTAGCGCTCGTCGCGGTACATGGTAGCAAAGGTTCCATCGGGCGCGTCTAGCGCGTCGTAGTACTCGCAGCGGACAAAGTCGCGGTGGGGTGCCGCGCTCTCGCCGCGC
This sequence comes from uncultured Latescibacterota bacterium, assembly GCA_958295495.1. Taxonomy (GTDB): domain Bacteria; phylum Latescibacterota; class UBA2968; order UBA8231; family UBA8231. The sequence goes on along the minus strand of OY282352.1, from coordinate 446,772 downwards.
AAAATCGGCACGAGCGAGCGGCCAGTCATCCGCTCCGGCACCTCCAGTCCGGCCAGTTCCAGAAGCGTCGGCGCTTTGTCGGTCAACTCGACCAGATCGCCGCGCACCAAGCCTTCCTCAAAGTGCCCCGGCCAAGAAAAAATCAGCGGCACCCGCACCAAGCCCTCGTAAAAGCGGCATCCCTTTTGGATCAGCCCGTGGTCGCCGAGCATTTCGCCGTGGTCGGACGTAAAAATCACCACCGTGTTGTCGCGCTGTCCGGTGTCTGCGAGTGCGGCCAGCATCCTGCCCACTTGATCGTCAATCTGCTTGATCATCGCGCAATAAGCCGCCTGCAACACATGAGCATCGGCCCCAGGCGTGGGCCGGTCTTGGTGCAAGGGGTCGCGAATGTCGAGTTGATCGGGCCGCCGCCCCTTGGACTGGAAATCAATGGCCGCTAGCTTTTCCTGCTGCGCCAAATCGCTGTCGGCAAAAAGCGGCCCGGGCATGGCTGCGGGGTCAAAGCGGTCGCGATAGCTCTGCGGCGGGTTAAACGGCGGATGCGGGTCGTATATATTGACGCTGGCCAGCCAAGGGCCGTCGCGCTTTTGGCTCATAAACTCAATGGTTTTCTCGGCGCACCACGTCGTCTGGTGGAACTCGGCGGGCAGCCCATGGGGATATTGCTTCATCAACTCGCCTAAGACTTCTCCCTTTTCCCGCACCCAGTCGGCATAACCGTGCCCCTGCGGCCAGTCGTCGCGGGGCGCGTGGCTGTATTCCCAATAGCGATACCCGTCATTGACTCGCGGCTCAATGCGGCGATGGGCGCTGGCCAAGTGCAGCTTGCCAATCAGGCCGCAGTCATACCCGGCCTCGGCCAACATCCGCGTGACCAGCGGCGGGTGGTCGGGAAAACTATCGAGGCCATTGCCATTGATGTGGACGGCACTGGCGTACTGGCCGGTGAGAAAACTCGCACGGCTCGGCGTGCAGATCGGGCTTTGGCAATAGGCGTGGGTAAAGGCCACGCCCTCGGCGACCAGCCGATCGACGTGGGGCGTATCGACGTGGGAATAACCGAGCGCGCCGATTGTGTCGTAGCGCTGCTGATCCGTGCAAATCCAGAGGATGTTGGGAGACGTCATATTGGAAGCGTCCTTTGTTAGGCTAAGTCTCGTTTTTTTGCTAAGTTACGACGCAGAGCGACAGGGCACAAGGAGCGGCTAGCGGCCATTACCTACTACCATGACAAACGCAGGTCTAGGCCGTCAGGCATAGTACAAATTTAGACAAATTGTCTGTTATTTTCTATTATCTATCTATGGAATTCGAGTTCGACCCTGAGAAAAGCCATGCCAATAAAGAAAAACACGGCATCGATTTCGTTGCAGCTCAGATCTTGTGGAACGACTCAGCGTTGCTCGAAATTCCAGCCCGGACCACCGATGAACCACGCTACTTGGTGATCGGTCGCATTGCCGACAAGCATTGGTCTGGTGTGATAACATATCGCGGCGATGCAATTAGGATTATTTCTGTGCGGCGGGCACGCCAAGAGGAGATCAGACTCTATGAAGGCCACTGAGTTCGACGAGAAATTTGCAGCGGGCGAAGACCTAACAAAGGTGCTGGATATTTCTCAAGCCAAACGAATCAATCAAGTCCAAAAGCGCATATATGTTAATGCCTATTCCGTCGACAGGATTCTTCTGCGAGACATTTGGCCGATCGAAAAAGTGGATGATTACAAGGTCCATTTTGCTCGCTCGGTCAAAAACGAAGATGATGACAAGGTCCATTCTGCTCGCCGGAATTCGAAGACCGAACCCTTGGACGAATGGGTGCGCGACCGGTTGGCATGGCAAGACTGGCAGGAATACCGTCCGAACTATAACGACTTCAACCGGACTTTCATTTTTTCGCTAATGAGATTCTACCATGAGGAGGACACTTGGCTGTTCGGCGGTATCTTCCGCGTTATCGCCCGACACAAGAATTGCTATAAAGTAGAACTAACCGAGAATGGAGCGCCCTTTATCGGTCGGTTAAAACTGCTCTCTTCCTATCGCGCACATGCGACTCGCGTGAATTTCGAGAATCACTACGACAATTTTGAAGTCGCGGAAATTCTGCGCGAACCTTACTCTGGGCGCAGTTTCCCCGGTTACGAAGGCATTAATCTATCCTTTAATGAGCTTGAATCGATAGTCAAAAATGGTAGACCGGACTGGAAGGCAGCACTCCAGAGCGTGAAGGGCATTTACCTCATAACCGATACGCTCACGAGTAAACGCTATGTCGGCTTAGCTGATGGTGAGGCGGGTATTTGGTCTAGGTGGAGTGACTACGTTGCCTCGGGCCATGGGGGCAATGCCGGACTTCGAGAATTGGTAAAAGGAACCCCCAATATGGCTTACTACCGGGCCAATCTTCGCTTCGCGCTTCTGGAACATCATTCAATATACACACCCAATAGGGTAATTATTGACCGTGAGAATTTCTGGAAAGAAATCCTTCTCAGTCGAGGTAAAGAGGGTCTCAATCGCAACTAGCTTTAGATAATTCTAAATCACGTAGCGTGTGATTTGCATCTACGATGATATTCTCATCCCAAATGAGCCGGTGAAACTCCGTTCTTTTACGCTCCTCCAAGGAGTATGCCTCAACCTTCTCTAAAAATTCTTGTATATTCTCACGCCATCCCCGGTCAGGTTTTTCTGCCTTGCAGGCCCTACGTAGCCCTTCAATGCTGGACAAATCATACATCGCTTTCCCCTTCCTATTTTTCAAAAAAATACCCGGCCAATTTTCCTATGCCGGGGGCGCTTTCAATCTAATCTGTATCATAGTCATCACACATGGTGAAGTTGCCTTTCATCGCGTCCCCGGAAAACTCTGTCACAGGCGATCACATATCTGAGAATCATCGGCAAATACAGTCATCCATACCGAGAAGAAGCCAACGGCCTTCGCCAACTCGGTTACCCAGTCAACATCGGCCCCTTCTTCGATTCGCTGCCGTGCAAACTCAGCTTGTCCTCATGCCTCGCGGTGCTTGCGCTATCTCAAGTCCCTCGCACGGGGATCGTACGCCGGACGACGACCAAGGCCGCCTTCTCATATTTGGCCGACTGCGTAAAAGTCCCCTTGATTTCTTAGTTGAAATCAGACACGATGAAGATGTCTTACGGTTCCCTCCACTACAGCTTCACTTGAATGCAGTCTACAGCGATTATGCTGCCTCCTCTTTCCTATATCGGTCTTTTGAACTTCTCCGCGAATTCCACAGCAGCTTGCCCCTTTGGATGACACTCTGAGTGGACGAGTACGCCGTTCGATGGGTGGGTTGCTCCACCCTTCGAGTGCTCTTCGACATGGTGGTACTCCGCTTCTTCCCACAGAACTTCGCTCCTACAAACAGCGCAACACTTCTTGCAGCGATGATAAATTAGTTCGCGCTCGATTTCACCGAATCTGCGTCTGGGATCTTTAGGAACAGGTTGGAGATCTTCCCGCATCTTAGATACGAAGAACTCGTGCCTCCGTTTAATGGTGTCTGCGCGGTCAGAATTCACGCGGGTTAGCTGGCCATACCTCAACCAGTATTCGTCGGGGAAATCGTCGTTCCGCGTCAGCTTGGCCTCCGTTAAATTCTCGCGAAACCGGTCAAACGCAGCAGCAAAATTATTCTCCCATGATCGGGTATAATCGTCAAGAAGGGCATCCATGAGCAACATGAGATGGATAGCTTCATGTGCGAGTAGCTTTTTCCGTTTCTTGTCTCCGAGCAACTCGGCAAGTTTGTCCAGAACCTTTACGAAACGCATCGGATCCTCTGCCGAGGCATCAAACCCAAGATGCTCGTAATAGAATGCGTCGATCTCTCGACGATTGATGTCGCAAAGGCTTTGCCCATTGGTCTTCCTTCGCTTGAAAAACAGCATGGCCATCTGTGCCGCTAACTGCCGGAACTTCCCGCGTCCCATATTGTGTGCTCCCATGAGTTTTATAAAAAAATCGTGCCCAGGGTAGCGGTTGATTTCTGGCTTACCGCCAGTTTTGAGGACGAACTCTGTGAACTTGCCAGGCCAAGCGTCGCGCTGCTCTTGGGGATTCAACGGCATGCCTGCCTGCAAGCGGATGAATAGGTCCCGTGCTTCATCCGGGTTATCCGTCTCAATCATGACCACCGAGAGCGGTGTCGCCAGAAAGCGCTCGCGGATCTCTTCGTCGAGGTGCTCGAAGTCCTTTCCGCCCCAAAGGCAGGGTTCGTCCTTTACGAACGCTGGGAATCGCGCCTCGGTATCGTCCCGGATCGGATCAAGCAACTTGAAGGCACCTTCTCTAAATTCGTGAAGCGCGTTCAATCGTTGTTGGCCATCAATAACTTCAAAATCTTCGCGCATGTGCCCTCCAGCCTGCCTTTTGATGTAGTGCAGATAGATCAGGGGTATAGGATATTCACGCAGTACTGAGTCAATGAGTTTCTTTTTTTGAGCATCCGTCCACACAGCACCACGCTGGTACTCGGAATTGACAATGAGCATGTGGTTCGAGAGCAGCTCAAGAATCTCCTCGACCTTCTTTGTCTCTGGCTTCATCTTCATCCTTTTTACTATCTCCTTCTTTCTTCTTTGTGTAAGGATTTTAACTGTAAGGTGGCCTTGTCGCGCGAACTCAACACCCCCTATGGCAAAAACTGCTCCACTACCTCGCTGCGCCACTGCATCTGTTGCGCGGTCGTCTCATGCGGCTTAAACGCACACACCACCTCGGCAATGGGCACGCCTCGCACCTCGATCCGCTCCAAGTCGGCCACGCCGTAGCCCAAGGTGTCGGCGTAGTGCAAAAGGCCCAGTTCCATCGGCTCGAAGCCCATGGCCTTGGCCACGACCGCATCCACGGCAAACACATCGGCCGACGCCGCGGCGGCACCCATCTGCACGGCATCGGTTCCCCCGGGGCCATTGCCCTGCAAGCCCACCGTGCCATCGACGATCCCGATGTTCGGCTTGAGATACTGAGCCAAGCGGATCAAGTTCACGTTGAGCACCTCGGCTTCGCTGGGCAACACGCGCTCGGCGTGCGAGGGATAGCCGTGCATCTTGATGCGATCCTCTTTGTGCAGCGTCCCCATGATCATGTTCTTCTGCGCCAACGTAACCACGCACACGTCGTGGGTCTTGGCCACGGCCACCGAAATGGTGCAGGGGCATTCGAGGACCACGCTCGGCATCCGCACGGTCGCCTCGACGCCGCCGGCCATGTAAATTGTGGTCTCTTCCCACCGCGTCTCCTGATGCAGATCGACCAAGCGAATTGGCACCGGGTATTCTGCGACCAGTGCGCCATAGCCGAAGTTGGCAAATGCCTCGCCCGAATACTTCTCGTTGCCGCCTTCGGCAATGACGATCTCCTCGGGCGGCTGCGCCGTGCTAAGCAGGAAGTCAATGGCACCGCGCATGGCGTCGGCGTGGGTCGAGGCGAGGGGATTTTCGCTGGACAGGAAGTTCGGCTTGAGCATCACTTGGGCGGCCAGCTTAGGCTCGACGTCCTCGCGCACCAAATTTAGCGCTTGATATACGTTGGCCCGCCGCGCACCGGCGCGAGCCAAACCCACTCGGGCTGTGTCCATATCGCATGTCTCCTTGGTTGATGATGCCTTGCCCGCTCTCTGGCCCCAATGTATCATTTCTCTTCCTCCTAATCAATCTGCGTCTATGCGTCTGACCTTTGAAGAAGGCACCCTGCTCCTGCGCGATTATCAGGGCGAGGACGCGCCCCCGGCCTTTGTCTGGGACGTGCGCTTCGATCACTGGCGCGCTCAAGCCCACTTCTACCGCGAAAGCGTCGAACACCTCAAACGACACGGAGTCGCATTCAAGAATACGGCACCGCGCTATAATAGCCTTTCCCTGCAACTGCGAACCGCACCTGAACCGCACCCGCACCAAGCCGAAAGCATCGCCGCTTGGCAACAGCACGGCTGCAGCGGCGTGGTCGTCTTGCCCACGGGCACGGGCAAGTCGCAGGTCGCGCTCATGGCTATGGTAGAAGTCCAGCGCAGCACCCTCGTCGTCGCTCCCACCATTGACCTGATGAATCAGTGGTACGACTTGCTCACCCGCTCGTTTGCCGTCGAGGTTGGCCTGCTCGGCGGCGGCTACCACGAACTAGCCGACCTGACCGTCGCCACCTACGACAGCGCCTATATGCAGATGGACCGCTACGGCAACCGCTTCGGCCTCCTAGTCTTCGACGAGGTCCACCACCTGCCCGGCGAAATGTACAGCCACGCCGCTGAAATGTGCCTAGCACCCTACCGCCTAGGGCTGACGGCCACGCCGGAACGCGCCGACGGCCGCCACGTGCTCCTCGATACCCTCGTCGGTCCCATAGCCTATGAGCGCGGCATCCGCGCCTTGTCCGGCGAGTACTTGGCCGAGTATCGAGTCGAGCGCCGCCAAGTGGATATGGTCGCCGAGGAGCGCGTCCAGTACGAGGCCGCCCGCGACGAGTACCGGACCTTCCTCGCCGCCAAAAATATCCGCCTCGGCACGGCCGATGGCTGGCGGCACTTCGTCATGCTCTCGGCCAAAAGCACCAGCGGCCGGCGCGCCATGCATGCCTACCGCCGCCACCGCCAGCTCGCCCTCGGCGCGACCGCCAAGCTCCGCGTCCTCGAAGACATCCTCAAAGCCCACCCGCGCGACCGCGTGTTGATTTTTACCAACGACAACGAGACCGTCCACCAGATCTCCCGCACCTTCCTAGTCCCGGCCATCACCCACCGCACCCGCACTCGGGAGCGCAAGGCCATCCTCGAAGCCTTCAACAAGGGAGAATACCTCGCCCTCGTCGCCTCAAAAGTGCTCAACGAGGGCGTCAATATCCCCGAAGCCAACGTCGCGGTGGTCCTCTCCGGCTCGGGGACCATCCGCGAGCACGTCCAGCGCCTCGGGCGCATTCTCCGCCGTCGCCAAGGCAAGGAAGCCGTGCTCTACGAAGTGGTCTCCAAGGACACGGTCGAAGACCACATCAGCGACCGCCGCCGCCGCCACGAAGCCTACGAGTAGGCACAGTGCTGACTTCGGACCTCCTGCTTACTCGCTCGCGCGGCCCCTATATTGAACCGCGCTATGTCGCCGTTGAGGACCCGGCCCTCATCGACCTAGCCCAAGCGCTCATCGAGCTCCACGCCAAACACCAAGGCAAAACCCGGCGAGAGCTACAACACGCCCTCCGCTTGCTCGCCGGGGACCGCACCGACTACCGCATCCAGCGCGGCCTAGCCAAGCTACTCTGCGACCACTACTGCGAATTCCACGTCGCCAGCCCCCAGCCCCCCGAAGAATTGCGCCGCGCCGTTTTTACCTTAGCCCGCGCCCACCATCCGGTCGTCCGCGAGACCAGCCTCATCTACCCAGTCAAGCGCGAGGATCTGCTGGAACAGGTCGCCCTCAAACACCAGATCAGCAGCGCAGACGTACTCGCAGGTCTGTACGCCGACCTGCCCGAAAACCACCAGCTTGCGACCTTTGCCGCGCCTGCGCCCAACGAGTTGCTCCTGCGCTACAACGTGGCATTGGCCCAAGCCATGCTCTACCGCTGCGAAGTCCTGCGCCTGAGCGTCTATCGCAACCTGCCGGTGCGCTACAAGCAGCTTTTCAAGTTCATCAAGTTCTACCGGCTGATCCACACCATCGAAGGCGATGTGGATGCCGGCTATGAGATCGGGCTCGACGGCCCGGTGAGCATGTTCCGCCACTCGCAGAAATACGGCCTGCAAATGGCGGTTTTCCTCCCGGCCCTATTGCTGTGTACCCGCTGGTCAATGCAAGCCGATATTGTCCGCAAAGATGGCCGCCGTCAGCACTTCGTCCTCGACGATCAGTCGGGCCTAGTCTCCCACTACCGGGACCAGACCCTGTACGACTCCCTGCTGGAGGAAACGTTTGCCGCGCGCTTTGCCAAAGCCAAAACCCAATGGCAGCTAGAGCGGGAAAGCGAAATCGTCAACCTCAAAGAGACGGTGATGATCCCGGACTTTACCTTCCGGCATCCCGACGGCCGCACGGCCCTGCTGGAAATCATGGGCTACTGGCGGCCCGAGTACCTAAGGCGCAAGCTCGAAAAACTGCGCCAAGCCCAACGCCGCGACCTAATCGTCGCGGTCTCGTCCAACCTCAACGTCAGCGAGGATGATTTCACCGATGTACCGGGGGGGGTCTTCTTCTTCAAGAACAAGGTCCAGCCCAAAGACGTCGTGCGCCTCTTGGACCAGATCCAACAGCCCGCCTCGTAAGAGCCTAAGAGGCCGTTCTAATCCCTTAGCTGACGAGTTGCTTGCACGACCAATGGAGCATCAGACACATGAAGAGTCGAAAGAGGTAGTGAGCTGCTTTGAAAGCTAACCCAAATCGCCAAATCTAGTATAGTGCCTGCTCAGGGTGTTTCGGGAGCCACGCTGTTAAAAGGCGCAAAGTAGGCATCAACAGCATATTTATTTTTTGTCGTTTTGTTATCAAAAAGATCCGGGAAAGTCTGCAACAGCGAATCCTGAGAATATTCGTCAGGGATGTGAAAGAAAGTAACTAGGTCAACATCGTTAGGTGACCGGCCAGCCGTTTCCTCAACATTCTCCACGAAGCTGCCGTTAATCCACTGAAAACCCTGCGTTATACCAGCCTTGTGTAGGTCGGACCGAAAACCTAGTAACCCGGTAAGCAGGCGACGTCTAGCTCCAGTGTTCCCGAATCGCACTGTCAAATCAAGGAGCGAAACGTTATAAGGAGACCTATCAAACGAAGTCGGCTTGTCCCGATTGTGGGCAGGTATCACGCCATAGCTGTCCCAATCGGGGATGGAGTCAATATTGGTAAATAGTGTTATGTGACCGCCTCTGCGGCTTCGTCAGGAAAAACCTACTTATACATATATATCACTCGCACCCTGTCAAGTGCGTCTGCACGAAGTCCAGTGCCTCCTCGCGGCTGTCGATCCGCCCTTCCAACTGGGCGTCCTCAACAGCCGCGAGGATTTCCTTAAAGCGCGGTCCAGGCTGCAATCCCAAAGCAATCAGGTCCCCCCCCGAAATCAGGCGCGGCGGGCGCAACTGCTCCTTTTTTAGCTTGGCCATCTGCTCTTGGCAAAACTCGTACAGATCGAGCTGGCCGTGGCTGGCCAAGCAATCGGCGCGGTGCAATTGGAGCAACTCTGGAAAGTGCGGCTCGCGCAACAGGCGCATGAGCGTGCTCGGGCGCATCTTATGCACGTTGCCTATCCGCATGTGGTCGGCCACAAGCACGCGGATGCGCTCGCGCGCCTCGTTGGACATCCGTAGCCGCCCGCAGATCGCAGCCGCCATTTTGGCCCCGACCGCGTCGTGGCCGTGGAAGCGGATGCGCTCGGTTTGGACCATAGTTGACGGCTTGCCAATGTCGTGGAGCAACGCGCTCCAAGCCAGCTCAGCCGACGGCTTGTCGAGGTATTCAAAGAGAAGCTGAACGTGGGTCCACACGTCGCCTTCGGGATGGAATTCAGCCTCCTGCGGTACGCCCTGCATGGCCACGACTTCCGGCAGCACGGCCGGCAACAAACCCGATTGGTCCAAAAGGCGCAAGCCGCACCTAGCCCCGCCCTCGGTCAACAGCAGGGTCAGCTCATCGCGGATGCGCTCGGCACTGACCCCGACAATGCACCCGGCCCGGGCACAGAGCGCGTCCCACGTCGCAGGTTCGATGGCAAAGCCGAGCCGGGCCGCAAAGCGCACGGCCCGCAACAGGCGCAGGTCGTCTTCGGCAAAGCGCGCGGCCGGGTCGCCAATGGCGCGGATGATCCCAGCGCGGAGGTCGCACTGCCCGCCGACGTAATCGAGGATTGCGCCGCTTTCCGGGTCGTAGAACAGGCCGTTGATGGTAAAGTCGCGGCGCTGGGCGTCGGCGCGGGCGTCGGCCGGCTCAATGGATGCGGGACGGCGGCCATCGCGGTACGGGCCGTCGCGGCGGAAGCGCGCCACCTCGTAGTCGCCCTCGTCGAGCACCACCACAGAGATGCCAAACTGCGCGCCTACCGCCACCGTGTGTTCAAAGAGCGCAGCCACCTCTTCTGGCCCGGCAGCCGTAGCCACATCCCAGTCCTTGGGCACGCGCCCCAACGCCAAGTCGCGCACGCAACCACCGGCCAGCAGAGCTTGGAAGCCGGCCCGGCGCAAGGTCTCGACGACGCGCAGGGCCCCAGAATCTATATCTGCGTCCATCCTACCTACTCAGCCACCTTAAAGCTCTCAACCCGACTCACCGAATTCTCAATCCCCTCGGCGGACGTGCTCGCCACAACCTTCCAGTAGTACACCTGCCCAGGTTCGAGCGCGACCAAGCGCCCGTCCTTAACGCGGCCGACAAATACGGCTGTGGTATCGCTGGTTAGCGGTATGTCCGACACTTCGCCGCTGGTTAGCGAGGTGGTGACGATCACCCGGAATGCGCGGGCCTCGGGCAAGCCACCCCAAGTAAAGGTCAAAGGTGCGGCGGTCTCTTCCCCAGCGACCGGGACCAACAACTCCGGCGAGGGCAGCGCGACGTCACTCACCTCCTCGGAGACAGCACTTTCCTTGCCGCCGCGATCTATCGCCGCAATTCGGTAGTAGTACATCGTGCCGACCTCGATCTCCTCGTCAATAAAACCTGGCCCCGACACCTGCAGCAGCAAATGGTCAAGGGTCGGGGTGAAACCCGCCTCGGTCGAGCGATAGACCCGGTAGCCAATGAGATCGGTCTCCGAATTTTCGTTCCAGTCGAGGGTAATGTCGAGCTGGCCGAGTACTTCGAGATGGTGCGCTACCACGCGCAGCGAGGTCGGCACCTGCGGCGTCAAGCTGTTGAGGGGCTGTCCGCTAATGGCATTTGAGGAACTGCTCTCGCCGCCGCCGTTTATCGCGGTTACTCGATAGGTGTACTCCAGCTCGTATTGCAGGCCCTGATCCTTGAATCGGGTCTGTAACGTGGAGTCAATGGCCACGGCCGCGCCGCCCCCCGCCGAGCGATAGACGACGTAGAGCACCTCGTCCTCGCCCGCGGCGGCCTGCCAATTGAGCCACACCTCGCCGTCGCCGATGCGCTCCACGCTCAGGGCGAGCGGTGCCGGCGGCGGACCGACGGTCGCGACGGGAGCGGTGCCCTTTTCGCCGTCGCCGCAGTGCCACAACCCGACGACGACAAGCCATGCAGTTTTTAGGCGTTTCATGTTCTTGCTACCTCCTCAGATAGGTTGATCTCCTCCCTGTCAAAAGTACCATTAGCCGCCCAAAATGGGCAAGAACTTTTGACAAACAGCCGCCCCTAAGTTATTGTGTCGCTATGTCGTCTTTTTCCCATGCTCTCAGCCGCATCGCCCTGTGTGCGTTGGTCCCTTTCTGCACGGCTTGCGTTCTATTCTTCATCGAATACCGCACCCAATGCGCGGCCCGCTTCATCGGCCAATACCTGATGCGGCAAAACCCAGAGCGCGAGCCAAGAGGCGCGCTCTGGCAGGGCATTCTCGCCAGCCGGCAAACCCGCATGGCCCTATACGACTCACTGGCCGAGACTCCCCTAGAGCCGCGCCAAGCCCCACTGCCGGTTTTACAAAACCACTACCAACTCCAGTACCACGGCACCCACGCGGCGTTTTTTGCAGTCGCGCAGCGAGACACCGCCCTCCAATTCGATCACCTCGACCCAGAAACTCTGCGCGAGCTGGCCTATTCCCTGCAGATTTACGAGCATGGTCGCTACCTGCTAACCCAAGCCATCGTCCCCGACGACGCCTCGTATCTCCGCGCCCTCATCGGCACGCAAATAGCCCTAGAGGACGGCTCGCTCTTCCACCAGCTCCACAAGCGGCTGCTGGCAAAAGACGAGCCCGAAGCTTGGACCTTTCTGAAGATGAAAGAGGAAGACATAGCCTACTGGCGCCAGCATCTAGCGCCGCTTTTGAGCGCCGACCTCAATCGCGCGCAGAGCGATGCCGGGCCGATCATCACAGCGGCCTTAGCGCAGGTCGTGCAAGCGCGGGCCGACTCGCTGCGTCAGAGCGAGACCAAGCGCCTGCTCGCGGCTTGGGACAGCGCAGACGGCTTTGAGCTGCGCCTGACTCGCACTGGGGACCAATTTGCCGCGTACGCGCTGGTGCCGGGCCACGAGGCCACGGCGCTGGTGCTGCCGGCCCAACCCGTGCAACAACGCCTCGGGCTGGCGCAATGAGACGCCCGTTGTCTATCGGCGCGGGCCTGACCGCAATCCTCGTCTTGGCGACTGGGCTGGGAGTGGGGTACGCCGTCTGGCGCGTGGCCCCGAGCTTGCCCAGCCTGCCCACCGACCCGCACGACTTGGGCATCCGCCCCGGCACGGAGATGTACGCGGCTTCTGGCGAGCGCATCTACACCTTCAATCAGAGCCGCCAATGGGTGCCCCTCGAACACATCAGCCCCCACGTGCGCAACGCGCTCATCGCCACTGAGGACGCGCGCTTTTACCAACACCGCGGCATTGACCTGGTGTCCATCGTCGGCGCGGTGCGCGACAACCTGCTAAGGGGTAGTCTCACCCGCGGCGGCAGCACCTTGACCCAACAGCTCGTCAAGCGCCTGTTCTTTTCGCCGAAAAAGACCTTTGAACGCAAGCTGTCGGAAGCGCTGCTCGCCGTGCAGCTAGAGGAGTTTTTTGCCGCCTCGTACCCAGACACCCAAGCCGCCGGCCACCCGGCGTACAAAGATCGCCTCCTAGAGCTGTACCTCAACGAGGTCTTCTACGGCACCAACGCCTATGGCATTCACGATGCCGCGGCGACCTTCTGCAACACGACCCCAGACTCGCTGAGCCTGCCCCGCGCTGCCATGCTCATCGGCCAGATCAACGCCCCAACCGCGTACAATCCCCTGCGGCACCCCGAACGAGCCACTGCCCGGCTGCAACACGTGTTCGACCGCATGGTCGCCAGCGGCTTTCTCGACCCGCAGACGCGCCGGGAATATGCCGCCCTCCGCACCGCAGACCTCATCGACCCCGGCTATCCGCCCCGCAACCCAGTGCCCTATTGGGTCGAAGCCATCAACGCGGAAATCGTCCGGCAGTTGGGGCCGTCGGCCCTGCACTATGGGAGCCTGAAGGTCTATACCACCTTGGACATCGCCATGCAAGAAGCGGCCGAAGCGGCCGTGGCCAAGGGGATGGTCGAACTGGATGAACGGTTGGGGTTTAAGCCCTATTCGGAAGCGTCGATGGCCGAGCGTCCGGCCTACGTGCAAGGCGCGTTGGTGTGTCTATCGCCGACCGGGAAAGTGCTGGCCATGGTCGGGGGGCGGGACATTTTCGTCAGCTACTACAACCGGGCCCTCACCGCTCGCCGCCAGCCCGGATCCGGCTTTAAGCCGCTGGCCTATTTAGCGGCTTTGGAGGCGGGCAAAATAAGCCCGGTCACCGTCTTTAACGACCAGCGGCGCACTTATATCGTCAACGGACAAAAGTGGCAACCGCGCAATTACGGCGGTCGCTACTTGGGGCGGACGACCGCGGCGTGGGCCTTGGTCCGCTCGGCCAACTCAACGGCCATACAAATCTCCGAACTCGTCGGCCCGGCCCGCGTCGTTGAGATAGCTCACCGCTTGGGTTTTGCCGGGCCAATAGGAGCTTACAAGAGCATTGCCTTGGGCGTCGCCGAAGTCACCGTATTGGAAATGGCCGCGGCGTACGGGACTTTTGCCAACTACGGCTTGCAGGTGACGCCGACCTTGATAGAGCGCATCGTCGATCCCGACAGCCTGTCGATTTTTACCCATCAGCCGCAGATCCGCCAGGCCGTCTCGCCTGACCTCGCCGCGCAGATGGTCCACCTCTTGCGCCAGACCGTGGACCGCGGCACCGGGCGCCGAGCGCGCAAATTGGGCTTCGTGCGGCCAGCCGCTGGCAAGACCGGCACGACCAACGACAATACCGACGCTTGGTTCACCGGCTTCACGCCAGACTTAATCGCCAGCGTCTGGGTGGGGTTTGACGACCGCCGCACCCATAAGCTGGTGGATACGCGCGGGATGCAAATCACCGGCGGCACCGGTGCCGTGCCCATCTGGACAGATTTTATGATCGCAATAAACGAGGGACGGCCGGAAAAGGATTTTGACGTGCCCAAGGACGTGAAAATTTACAGCGTGGATTCTCGCACCGGCAAGGTGCGCTCGAAGCCCGACAAGAAGGGAGTTCAGCCGCTGTCTGTGGCCTTGCGCCGCGGCGAGCGGCCCAACTGAAGCAGCGCAACCTCTCCTGTTTAAGCCTTGTGTAGCTCGGCTTGAAGGAACGCATGAGCATTTGGCTACGAAGTGCGCTCGGCGTTGGTGCTTACTGGGTGCTTAAACCGCAGCCAAAACCTCGCTCACCCGCCGCGCCACAATGTCTTCCTCGCCAAGCTCCATCATATAGGGATTGATGCCAAAGCCGCTCTCGTGGGCGGCGACCTCGATCCGCGGTTGGCCGGCCGTGAGCTGACGCGCCAGCTCGTGACCGCTGAGGGCCAGCCGCTTCCGATCCCAGCGCACCGTCAAATTCGGCGCGACATTCGAGCGCCCGGGCTGATGGACCTGCGTCGCCATTGAGGGGAACGGCACCACCGCCGCCGCTATCACCGCCAAGCGCCGCTCCCATTCCCGCCACTCGGCTGAGTGGTCGCGCACCACCCACTGCTCCACCGCCGCCAACAACCCCATGATTTCTTCCTTGCCCGCCTTCATCGGCCTCCCCAGCGCGTGATGCGGTGCCCCATTGAGGAAAGCTGCCTGCAACAACTCCTTGCGCCCCAAGACCAAGCCCGACGCTTGTGGCCCGCGCAGGCACTTGCCGCCCGAATACGCCACCGCATCGGCCCCCTGCTCCAGATACCAGTTGGGTGCGTCCGGCCGCTCGGCCGCGGCATCGACAAAGGTCGGTACGCCGTGCCTATGCCCGGCCGCGGCCATGTCCGCCACCGAGATCGGCCCCCGTTCGGCCGCATCGCCAAACACCAAGAGCATGGCCGTGCGGTCCGACAGGGCCGCTTCGAGCGCGGCGAGCGTCTCGACCTCGACGATTTCGACGCCGACCATGCGCACGGCGTGATCGTACACGTGGCGGTGGCTCGGCTGGACGATCACTTGGTTTTTCATGCCCGTAGTGTCGGGCAACCGCGCCATCTTCTCGGGATCGGTGCCGGCCACGCAAGCGGCTGTAACTTGGCACAACGCCGCCGCGCAACCATTGGTAATCAGCCCCCACTCGCACTGCATCAGCTCGCCGACGCGCTGCCCACAAGCCTCCATTAGCTCGTCGAGGTGGACGTATTGCTTGGAGGCCTCGACCATGGCCTGCCGCACTGCGGGCAAGATCAGCGAGCCGCTGATAATGGTATAGGTCCCTTGGCAGTTGATCAGGGGACGCACGCCGAGGCTTTCGTAGGTTGGGTAGTCAAGCTGGCCGCTCATCCGTTCTCCTCATTTCTAATTATGTCGCGTTCTCGCACTTGCTTCAGTTCATTAATCGCGTCCAAAATTTCCTCACAATATCCTTCGGCAATTTTCAGTTCGTACTCTTGCAGAGCTTCCTCGCGGTTGTGCGCTAAAGGGTTTCTAATTATAGAGATAAACTCCGCACGTTGGTTCCAGTACTGTTTATCTCTGCCCTAAGTACACGACAGTAATCTAAGTTGTGGTACAGCCCCGATTTAGGTTTATTTGTAATCACCCAGATTGCATCTAAATCCTACATACAGGAGCTATACCATGCTTATTCATACGCTAAAGAAAGCCCTCACGCAAGGGTCGGTATCCCTCACGCGCCATCGTATCGACCTGATCCGTCGCTTGGTGTGTGCGCTGATTCAAGTGCGTTCGGTCAATATGAAAAAAATCGTGAGTAGCTTGACCAATGGGACGGCGTACACGTTTGGGGTGCGGGCGTACAACGCGGTGGGTCCCGGCGCGGTGGCCACGGCGTCGGCCACGCCGCGGCTCGTCCGTCGAAACGGGGTTGTGTGCGTTATAAGCAGGCGCAATCCCCGCCACAAGCAGAGACAAATAAGGAGAATACAATGCAATGCATCGTCGCTTTAAGCGTAGGATTGTGGGCTGCGTCTTGGGCTGAGGCCGCAGACCCTGTGCAGCAGATGCTGCCTTTGGTCGTCGGGAATAGGTGGGAATACCAGCACCTCTTTATAGACTCAAGAACTAGTAGTCGTTTTGAGCAAAATGTAACCATTAGTATTACCCACACGGAAGACATTGAAGGGCATACCTACTATGTCTTTAGCGACATGCACTATGAGCAGCCCCCAGTGCCTTATTTCTTTATCGCCGGCAAGAAAGTGCGTTGGGAGGGCAACCACCTCTTGTTTCGCCAACAGGACCGGGATGTCGCGTTATACCAGTTTAGAGATCAAGAGGTTTACGACTATCCCATTTCCGAAACGGCCTCAGATACATTAGTTGTCGCAGGCGACGACTTAGGCTTTACCCCAGGCTGGCCGCGCAAAGCAGGCTGCCTTATACAAGTCGGCTTCTCTATTTTTGGGTTTACCTTTAGCGGACATGATAACTCGCTATGGCAAAGGTCGTATCCCGTAGAATACAGATCGGCGTCAATTCTTAAGGACTTTGGTATGGTCGCATGTAGCATAGTAAATTGGGATAGTCAGAGTCATCTCATTTCCGCGAATAGAATTACCGCATGGGGGGCGGTCATAAATGGCGTGAAGTGGGAGTTCTGGAATGATCCGATGAAGGTTGTGGCCGGGAGTGGGGAGTTACCCTGCCTCAGAGAGACCGCGATCAGGGCGTTGTCTTGGGGCGTTTTGAAACAACAATTCACCTGTCCAGACTTGTGAGGATTGAAATGACGATACGTCGATATGCGCTCATAGCGGTGCTGATGGTGGTCCGCACCTACGAGGTTCGTGCGATAACAGTTGACGAGTGGGCTCCCTTTACCCAGCCCGACGGCACAACGTTTATCGGCCATGTCTATGGCGACGAAATCGAGGTCAACAGGGAAACCGCCGACGGCTACGCCTTCGTGTATAATCCGGCCGATGATTACTTGTACTATGCCGAACTAGATAGTAACGGCGACTATCGGCCTTCGTCGGCCAAAGTCGGCATTGACGATCCGGTAGCGCACAGCATCCCAAAGCATCTCCAGCGCAGTGCCATCCGGCAGGCGACACTACAGGCTACGCGCATCGCGCAGGGGTATGTCAAAACTCCTGTCGAGGAAGGAGTCACCGGGCAATTTGGCGACCCTGCTCATGCACCTTGTACCGGGGCCTCTCCTTGTGACGTCTATGTGGTTATGGTCTCTTTTGCCGATTCAAGAAGCAACAACGTATATGGCAGAAACGACCAGCCTTGGAGCTACCCGATGGCATTGTTTGAGCAGTTCTTCAGTGGCGGCTACGAGGGGGTGCCGGCTTATACCGGGACCATAGCGCATACGTCGGCGTCTCATGCCGCGCCGACAGTTGCCGAAAACGCTACCGGGGCGGTCGGCCAGTACACGGTCGGGGGGGCCGGCTGTGGGTCGGTGGCTTGGTTGGCGTTGGGCGGCGCAGATGCCAGCGCGTTTGCGTTGCAAGGGGTGGGCGCGTCGCGGAGCCTGCACTTCCGCACCACACCCGACTACGAGCCGACCTATCAGGTTGAGGTGCGGGCGTACGGGGTCATGACTATCACGCTTACGACCGGCCCTTCGGCGAAGAAAACGGACAGCTAACCACGGCCTCGTATCGCCGGCGCGACTTTCTGCGGATGCTGGCCGGCGACGGATGATTAGATTTTGTGGAGGCAGTACTCGTCAACGTGGATGCTCACAATCACATCTATACCAAGGAGAAACTACCATGCGAACCATTATGTTTTTGCCGTCGTCTCCCTTTTTGTCGCGGCCTATGGGGCCAGTGAAGTGCCTTCTGGCGGCTGTCTTAGTCGGCCTGTTGGACCGCGGGTCGGTCGTTGCTGACGCCAGCGACTGGTTGCCGCTGGCCGTGGGCAACTCGTGGACGTATGCACATGCATACTACGACTCCGAAAATTATGAGACGGTCTATATCCCATGGACCAACTACACGGAGCAATTCGACACACTCGGCACACCCCAGTTCACCCTTTCGGTGTTGCACACCGAGGTTATCGACGGTCATACCTACTTCGTCCTCAGCGACATGCCAGACTTCTGGCCGCCGGTACCGTCGTATTTCATCGCGGGCAAGAAGCTGCGTTGGGCGGGCGACCAACTGATGGAACGCACCGCCGATGGCGAGCAGTCGCTGTTCCGCTTTGGCGGGACCAGCGGGGCCAGTGGAGCCAGTGCCGTCGCCACTCAAGAGGGGGCCCAAGTCAAAATATATGAATTACATAACGACTACACCCATGAATATGGGTTCGGCTTTGATTTTACTGGCGGCGCAAGGGGTGCGAGCGACTCTGAGTCTTATGGTGGTCCCGCGAGGGAGGATAATTCTATTTACGAATTAGGGGGGGTCACCTTTCTAAAGGGCTTCGGCATCGACGATTGTGGCGATGAGAGCGGCAGTGGCGATGCGCCTCTATTCATCAACTTCCAAACCGCCAAACACGCAGTGATCAACGGGCGTACCGTGACGATTCGGGAAGCCCGGGAAGAGGCCGCTATTCGGACTTCGTCGTCGGACGCAACGAGCATCGAGTGGCTTTCTTGGGGGGCCATCAAACGGGAGGGCCGCGAACGAATCCGCTGCGTGTATTGCGTGCGCTTTGCTTCGGCTGGCTGGTTTGTGCCTCTGCGGTGTTCGCCCGGGGTTCGGAACGGACGTGGCCGTACCCGGTTGATGCCGTGAACCTACAAGCGACCGGCCGCATCCAGCCCGTGCGCAATGCCGAGCACTTTGGCGGTGGCATCCGCCGCGTCGGCAGCAACGCCCGCGATGCGGACTCATCATGGATGGCAACCCGACGACTAGCTTATTTAACCGCTTGATACACACCGTCTGTTACCCTACGTAAATGGATAAAGTCGAGCTTTCTCAATATACCTGATCGCCGCGCCAGAGAATCCGCGTACGCATTGTGATTGTTAATCCGCCCCCGTACTCTTGAACAAGACCCCACAAGCTCTTTCCCGATAAGAGAGGAACGCGCCCATGCTGACCATCGGCCCCGGCCCCGATCCCTACTTCGCCTACAAAATCCACCATATCGAACGGGCCAAAACCGCCTGGATTCTCTCCGAGGAATTCGGCCTGTACGAAGCGCTGCGAGACGGACCGGCGACCATCGCGCAAGTCAGCCAATGGATCGGCCTGCAGGCCCGGCCCACGGCTGTGCTCCTAGCGGCCAATGCCTGCTTGGGCGTTTTGGGCTTGGAGGACGACCAGTACTATATCTACGACGTGATGCGCGAAATGGTCCTAGAAGGCGGCCGGGCCCGCACCGCGCCCAAAACTCCAGACCCGGAAGAAGACTGGTGGTATCGGATCATGAAGCAAGCACTGCGCACCAACGTCCCCGTGCCCGAAGCCCTGCCGGAGTGGCTGACCAATCCCCAAGGCAATGAGGACACCACGGCCTTTGCGCCGAGCCGCCACGGCTGGCGCATTCTGTGGGGTCAGGCTCTGGCCGCGGCCATAGACTTCAGTCCATTTCGCACGGTGGCGGATCTAGGTGGTGCCACCGGCGGGGTGTTAGTAGGCCTGACCGAGTGCTGCCCGCACTTACAGGGCATTGTCGTGGACCTTCCCTATAGCCAGAAAACCGCCGAAGCGGCCATCCGCCAGAGCAACGCGCAAGAGCGGGTGCGCTTTCACGCCGCCGATTTCTTCCGCGATCCCTTGCCGACTGGGATTGATGTGTTTTTCATGTCCCACGTGATCCACGATTGGGACGCCGAACACTGCATCCAACTACTGAGTCGGTGTCACCAAGCCTTGCCAGTCGGCTCGCCGGTCCTCGTGCAGGAATACCTGCTCAACGAGGATAAAACCGCAGGTCTGATCGCGGTATTTCAGTGGTTTGGGCTGATGTACGGGACGATTGGAGATCAGCGCACCGGGCCGGAAATCGAAGCGCTGATGGTCGAGGCTGGCTTTAGCGAGACGGAGTGCCGCCCCCTCGACCACGAACAGGGGATCGCGATCGGCTGGAAGCGCTAGGGCCGTTAGCTGTCCGTCCTGCCGCGACGCTCCCTACAGTCAAACGTCGAGCGGCACCAACCAAACCAAGGTAGCCCCCCAGCCACCACCACCTTCGCCAGCCAAGCGGAACGTTTCTACTGCGGGCAAGCGGCCCAAAATGGCGTGGACCGAGCGCCGCAACTGGCCCGTACCCTTGCCGTGGATGACGCGCACCTGCAAAATGCCCGCTTGGCGACAGGCATCCAAATAGTCGGGCAACAGCTCTTTGAGGTCGCGCGGATGGAAGGTGTGCAGGTCCAGCGTACCGTCGATGGGCACTTCCACCGCTTCGGGCTCTTCCCATTCTTCTTCGGGCATCGTCCTAGGCCTTTCGAGCGCGGAGTTCCGTAGAACTGATATCCATCCTAAAGGGCACCGGCGCGAAAAGGTCCGCGTATTGTGCGGGTACATCTATATCCGCTAAGGTGCGGTACGCCTCTCCATCCACCCGACCAGCCACCCAAAAGCGACAGCCTCCGGCGGCAAATTCCTCCAAGGCCGCGGCCAAGCCCCGCTCCCCTTCCTCGTAGTACTGATCCTGCAAGAGCCGCACGGCCGTATCGTACCCCAGCGCGAAATGGCAGCCGCCAAAGAGCCGGGCCTTCTGCAAAAAGGTCGGTGCCCGCGTCACCACCACTGGGAGGCGACCGCGCATCTGCCCCAAGCGCTGCTCAACAGCGCGCCTTGGCAGGGGCGGCTTATCGACATTTTCGATGGACAGCTCCAAGCTCGGCCGCCGGGCACTTAGCTGTCCCGTCGCAGCCGCGAGCTGCTCGTGTCCCTCGTGCAGCGGGTTGAAGGACCCAGACAAGAGCAGGCGCTGCCCGCGCTCGACCTCGGGCGCGAACACTCCATCGGGCCGCATCTCGACGACGTCCAACTCGCCCGCAAACAGCAAGCCCAGCGGATCGTCCAACGCCAACTCGCGCCGCACAAGATGCGCGTAGTCCGGTAGCGATGCACCGGCGACCGGGCCGCCGCAGACCTCCACTATGGCCTCCAAGGCCAAGCGACTCAAGGCCTCCTCTTGGTCCAAGCGGTCGGCGGCACCCCTCTCAAAGAGCAGGGTGTACAAGCGATAGGCGCACTCCAAGCGCAGGGCGATGCAGCCCCGATCTGCGCCGCGCCGCAGCCTGCTCGTCGCCAAAGCCGCACTGCAACCCACGCCGATGCAGCCCTGCCCCGGCTCGGCAAAGGAAGCGGCCCGCACAAAGGCCCGGCCCGCCATATCCCGCGCCGTTTGCTCGTTTGCCCGATGCGGCCCGGCCGAGGCCAAATACGCCGCGAGTGCTTGCGCGCTATAGGGCACTTGGGCTTCGACGACCACGCGCGAGGCCCCAGGGTGGTTCAAGAGCCAGCTAATGAGTTCGCTGCCCCCGCCAGTGGTCGCCAAGGCCAGCCGGGTGCCGCTGTGCAATACGGCTTCGACCTGCGTCCAGATGTCGCTGGAGACGCGCAAACTGCTTCAACCAACTCCTATTTTGCCGGTGGATCGCCCATAATATCGCTCTGGCTACCGCTTGTCAAACACCCGCAGCACAACCATATTTTTTGCGAGAGCCATCCGATGAATATCGCCAAAGCCATCGTGCCGGTAGCCGGCCTAGGCACCCGACTCCGGCCTTTGACCAAAGCCTTGCCCAAGGAAATGCTGCCGGTGGGCCGCCTGCCGGTCGTCCACCACGTCGTCGAAGAGCTAGCGGCCGCCGGCATCCGCCAAATCCTCTTCGTCACCGGGCGCGGCAAGGGCGCGCTGGAGGACCACTTCGACGACAGCGCGATGGGCTACCGCGAGCGCGGCATCGAGTTTTTCTCCGTGCGCCAACCCCAGCCTCCCGGCACCGGTACTGCGGTCGCCGCCGGGGAAGCCTTTGCGGCCGGCGAGCCTTTTGTCGTGGCCTTCGGCGACAGCATCGTGCGCACCAGCAGCGATCGCCCCCTGTTGCAGCGGATGATCGACTCGCACCTGCGCCATTGCTCGTCCGGCACCATCGGCGCAGACGAAGTGCCCGCAGAGCAGATGCACCACTACGGCATCTTGGTGCCCGCAGTGGCGACGACCGAAGATGCCAAGCTGACCGCGATCTTAGAAAAACCAACGCCCGAGCAAACCTTTAGCCGCTTGGCCGTTAGTGCGCGCTACGTGTTTTCTCCAGCCATTTTCGCCCACATCCACGCCACCGTGCCCTCTCCGAGCGGGGAGGTATTGCTCACCGATGCGATTGCCGCCCTAATCGCCGCCGGTGCCCCGGTGCGCGCCGTGCGCTTGGGTGCAGACGAGCAGCGCTGCGATATTGGCAACCACCTATCTTATTTTTTGAGCTTTATCGAGTACGCGCTCGACGACCCGGAATGGGGGGCGCAAATCCGCGCCTATCTGCGAGAAAAACTAGCGGATGACTCATCTTGACAGTCTCTTGCAAATCCATAATGTTAGTAATGTTAGTAAGGTTCAATTGGACGCCAACCACATGAGAGGCGATTTTAGGCATGGGCACAGCAAGTTGGAAAGAAAAATTAACCGGGCGAATTTCCGCCGAGCTAGCCGACGAAATCGACACCTTCGAGACCCAGATCCACCTGCGCAAGCAGGGCAAGATGGAGGAGAAGCTCTTCGCCGAGACGCGGTTGCGCCGCGGCGTGTACGGCCAGCGCTACGACAACGGCCAGCGCTACGACGGCACCCAGACGCAACAGCTACACTTCCCCGAGCATCAGACCAAGGGGCCGGACACGGTTTGGCACGCCCCGGGTATGATGCGGATCAAAATCCCATTCGGCGGGCTGACGGCCGAGCAGATGGAAGTGCTAGCCGACGTGGCCGAAGAGTACTCCGAGGAAGTCCTGCACGTCACCACCCGCCAAGACTTCCAAATCCACTTCGTCCACCTCGAAGACACGCCCGACCTGATGCGCCGCTTGGCCGCGGTGGGCATCACCACCCGCGAGGCCTGCGGCAACTCGGTGCGCAACGTCACCGCCTGCCCCCTCTCTGGGGTCTGCCGCACGGAAACCTTTGACGTAACGCCCTATGCCCAAGCCGCCATGCGCTTTCTGCTCGGGCATCCCGACTGCCAAGATTTTGGGCGCAAGTTCAAGATCGCCTTCTCCGGCTGCCAGCACGAAGCCTGCGGCCTGACCAGCATGCACGATCTAGGCGGCATCGCCGTGGTAAAGACCATCAACGGCGAGGAAAAGCGCGGCTTTGAGCTCTACGTTGGCGGCGGCTTAGGAGCGGTGCCCCACCAAGCCCAGCTCTTCGACGAGTTTGTGCCCGCCGAGGAATTGCTGCCCATCGCCCAAGCCATCGCCCGGGTCTTTGCCCGCCTCGGCGAAAAGAAAAACCGCAATCGCGCCCGCATTAAGTTCTTGGTGGCCAAGCTCGGCATTGAGGAATTCCGCCGCTTGGTGTGGGAGGAACGCGCCATCCTGCCCGAAGATCCGCGCTGGACCGCGTTTCTCAACGACCTGCACGCCACCGACGAGCAGCCGCTCAAGCCGGGCCAAGCCCTCAACGGCGCGGCCGCGAGCGCGGGTTTTGCCGAATGGCACCGCACCAACGTCTATCCGCAGCGCCAAGAAGGCTATGCGGTCGCCACCGTGGCCCTGCCGCTGGGCGATATTACCTCTAGCCAGCTACGCACCCTCGCCGCCATCAGCCGACGCTACGTCCGCGAAACCGTTCGCACCACCGTCGAGCAGAATCTCGTCCTGCGCTGGGTCCGCGAAACCGATCTGCCCCACCTCTACGACGAGCTCGTGTCTCTCGGCCTCGCCGAGTCGGGCGCCGGGACCATTGCCGACGTGACGGCCTGCCCCGGCACTGACACCTGCAAGCTCGGCATTGCCTCCTCGCGCGGCCTAGCCGCTCAGCTGCGCAAGCGACTCGGCGAGGAAAACGGCCAGCTCAACGCGGCCATTGAGGCCCTGCGGATCAAGATCAGCGGCTGCTTCAACTCCTGCGGCCAACACCACGCCGCCGACATCGGCTTCTACGGCAACAGCCGCAAAATCAACGGCATCACCGTGCCGCACTTCCAGGTTGTCTTGGGCGGTCAGTGGCGGGAAAACGCCAGTTCCTTTGGCTTGGCCACCGGTGCCGTGCCCTCCAAGAACATCCCCGAGGTCGTCTCCCGGTTGGCCCAGCACTTTGTGGCCGAGCGCGCTGAGGACGAGACCTTCAAGGACTTCATTACCCGCATCGGCAAGCGCCAAGTCAAAACCATGCTCGAGGATCTGACTCAAGTGCCGTCCCACGAGGAAAACAGTTGGTACTACCAAGATTGGGGCGACACCCGCGAGTTTACCATGGACGACCTCGGCAAGGGCGAGTGCGCCGGCGAGGTCGTTTCCATTACGACCATGGAACTTGCCGCGGCCGAGCGCGAGGTCTTTGAAGCGCAAGTCGCCCTTGACGAGGGGCGGCTAGAAGCCGCTTGGCAGGCCGCTTTGGGCGCGATGCTGCGCGCGGCGCGCGCCCTAGTCAAAGAGCAGTTCTACGATGTGCCCGCAGCACCGGAGGTGGTGGTAGCCGAGTTTCGGGCGCGCTTCTACGACAGCGAGTTGTTCTCGCCGAAATTTGCCAACTACCTCTTCGCCGCGCATCAGAACGCGCCGGGCGCATTGGCCGAGGCGCAAGTCCATCGCTTTATCGAGGAGGCCCAGCTCTTCATCGAAGGCGCGTACACCTGCTACGACAAAATCGCCACGCCCGTCGGCACTACCGCTTGAGTCCCCATGGAAGCCCTACAGCGCATCAACGTCAAATTCTATCTCGAAGACCCCGAGTCCCTATCGGCCCAAGAGGCCTTTCGCATATTCAATAGCTGGATCCCGACGACCCCGGACGAAGTCCTCATCGACGTGGCCGACTACAGTCACGTAGCCGCGGGACCGCTGACCTTGCTCGTCGGCCACGAAGCCAACTACAGCCTCGACAACCACAGCGCCGAGCTGGGTTTGCTCTACTCGCGGAAACAACCCGCGGCCGGCGACCTGACCAAGCGGCTTGCCAGCGCATTCAAAGCGGCACTCACGGCCTGCCAGCGCCTCGAAGACGAGCCCAGCCTAGCGGGCAAAGTCAAATTTCGCAGCGGCGATGTGCTCCTAGTAGCCAACGACCGCCTCAACGCAGCCAACGACGAAGTGGGCGAAAACGCCCTGCGGGCCGCCCTCGGGCCGGTACTCGCCCAGCTCTTCGCCGGCGCCGAGTACGCAGTGGAGCGCGACCCAGCCCCCCAGCTACGTCTCAACCTGCGAATGCGCTGCCAAACCGACGCTGATACGGCGACGCTGCTGGGCAATCTCGCCGCTTGACAAGGGCCAAGAGGCCCGTATTTTTGCGATAGTTCCCGCTTCAAAGAGCAAAGAAGCAATAGCACCTTATTTGGAGGAACCCATGGCTTACTACATCACCGAAACCTGCATTGACGTCAAAGACAAGGCCTGCGTCGAGGTTTGCCCCGTAGATTGCATCCATCCCATCGACGGCGACGGCGAACCCATGCTCTACATTGACCCGGACGAGTGCATCGATTGCGGTGCCTGCGAGCCGGAGTGCCCGGTCGAGGCGATCTTCGCCGAAGAGGACATGCCCGAGGACCAAGGCCGCTTCGTCGAGATCAACACCAAGTACTTTGAGCTGCGCGACGATGCCGAAGAATGGAGCCAGTGGAAGCAGGAACACTCGGCCGAATTCGACAAAACCAATTAGGACGCCGCCTTTCGCGCACAAAAGCCGGGACGCCCCACGGGTTTCCCGGCTTTTTTCGCGCTTGACGATAGCGGACCCACCTCGCTTATTTTTTTGCCTAACAAAAATTGCCGGAGATGGTGTACATGGCCAAGACAACTGCCCGAAAAAAACCCAAAGCAAAGAAAGCTAAGCTCCGGGCCGCGCCCGACAAACTGTGGTTCATGTACCGCAAGATGTCCGAGATCCGCCTCTTTGAAGAGCACGTCTGGGACGTCTATACCCGCGGGCTGATGCCCGGCTTAGCCCACCTCTACATCGGCGAGGAAGGCGTGGCCGTAGGCACTTGCGCGGCCCTCCGCGACTCCGACTACATTACCAGCACGCACCGCGGCCACGGGCACTGTCTGGCCAAGGGGGGCCAACTCGACCGCATGATGGCCGAAATCATGGGCAAGGAAGCCGGCTATTGCCGCGGTAAAGGCGGCTCCATGCACATCGCCGATATGTCGGTGGGCATCCTCGGGGCCAACGGCATTGTCGGTGGTGGCTTCGGCATCTGCACCGGCGCCGGCCTCTCGGCCAAGCTGCGCGGCACCGATCAAGTGGGCGTCTGCTTCTTCGGCGACGGCGCCGCCAACCAAGGCATCATGCTCGAAACAATTAACATGGCCGTGATCTGGAACCTGCCGGTCATCTACATCTGCGAGAACAACCAGTACGGCGAGCACACCCCCTACGAGAGCGTTACCGGCGTCACCGACATCGCCGACCGCGCCAAGGGGCTTGGCCTCGAAGGAGTCATCGCCGACGGTGCCGATGTGCTGGAGATGTACGAGAAAGTAACCGCGGCCGTAGCCAAGGCGCGCAAGGGCGAGGGCCCGAGCCTGATCGAAGCCAAAACCTACCGCTACCACGGGCACCACGTCGGCGACGCTCAGACCTACCGCACCCGCGATGAGGTCGGCTGGTGGTCTGAGAACAAGGACCCCATTCGCCTGTTGGGCCAGTACATGGTCGCCAACAGGGTCGCCAAACAGGCCGAACTCGACGCCCTGTACGAGCAAGTGGAGCGCGAGGTCCTCGACGCCATCGAATTCGGCAAAGAAGCCGCCTTCCCCCCGCCAGAACAAGCTTTTGAGGATATATATGCCTGATCGGGACATGCTGTTTAGAGAAGCGATCGGCGTGGCCACGGCCGAAGAGATGCGACGCGACGCGACCGTCTTTGTCATGGGCGAGGATGTGGGGGCCTCCGGCGGCATCTTCAAATGCTGCGAGGGCCTCTTCGAGGAGTTCGGCGGCGAGCGCGTCATCGACACCCCCATTGCCGAGGCGGGTTATATCGGGCTCGGCGTCGGTGCCGCCATGACCGGCATGCGCCCCTTGGCCGAGCTCATGTTCGGCGACTTTTCGCTGTTGACCATGGACCAGATCGTCAATCAGGCGGCCAAAATTCGCTACATGTCGGGCGGCCAGTGCAAGGTTCCCCTGACGATCCGGCTGTCGATGGGGGCCGGGCGGTCTTCAGCCGCCCAGCACTCGCAGAGCCTACACGCGATCTTCGCCCATGTTCCCGGGCTCAAAGTCGCCATTCCCTCCACACCCCGCGACGCCAAGGGCCTGCTCAAGACCGCGATCCGCGACGACAACCCCGTGCTCTTCTTTGAAGACAAGATGATGTACAACGACTCCGGCCCCGTGCCCGAAGAAGACGACTTCCTCATTCCCTTTGGCGCAGCCGAGATCAAACGCGCCGGCACCGACCTGACCCTCGTCGCCACCTCCAGCATGGTCGGCGTCGCCTTGGCCGCGGCAGAAGAGCTTGCCGCCCAAGGCCTAGAAGCCGAGGTCGTCGATCCGCGCACCCTAGTACCTCTAGATAAAGAGACCCTGCTCGCCTCGGTGCGCAAAACCGGCTATGCTGTCGTAGTTGATGAAGGCGTCGAGCGCTACGGCACCACGGCCGAGCTCGCTTCCATCCTCAACGTCGAGGCTTTCGATTGGCTCGACGCGCCCGTCTTGCGCATCGGCGCGGCCGACGTGCCCATCCCCTTCAGCCCAGCCCTCGAGATGCCGACCATCCCCAGCCAAGAGCGCATCGTCGAGACCGTACTTTCACAGCGAGGGTAGGCTTTTGTCGCGCCCGGCTTGCTTGGTCACGGGCTCCTCAAGCGGGATCGGCGCGGCCATCGCCCGCCAATTCGCCGCCCAAGGCTACGACGTGGTGGTCCACTACAACGCCGGCGAGGAGCGCGCCGCCCAGATTGCCGCCGCCATTCGCGCCGAGCACTCAGTCGAAGCCCTAGTCCTCGGTGCCGACCTCTCGCAGCGAGAGGCCCCTTTCGACCTAGTCGACCGCACCTTCGCGCACTTTGGCCGCCTCGACGTGGCGGTCAGCAACAGCGGCGTGGCCAACTACGTTGCCGACGAGCAGGGCCAGCTCGTGCGCTATCGCTTTAGCGACACCCCGGTCGAGCACCTCGACAAGGAGATGGCCCGCGTCCTCAGCCTCAACCTCATGGGGGCCTACCGGCTGGCCCAACGCGCCCTCAAGCGCATGGTGGAACAAGCCGCACAAGAGACCGACCCCACGCACCGCAGCATCCTCTTGATTACCTCCATCTCGGATATTGCCCCCGAGAGCACCCGCATTCCCTACGGCGTCAGCAAAGCCGGCCTCAATCACGTGGTCGCGGGGGCGGCCTTCGATGGCGGGCCTTATAACATCACGGTCAACGCCCTGCGCCCTGGGGTCGTCGATACGCCGCTGACGAGCCGCCCTTCGGGGGTGGAAGATCCGCAATCGGGCCGCGAATTCACCGTGGCCGAGATCTACGGTCTGATGGCCGCCGGTGGTTCCCAACCCATTCGCCGCATCGGACGCCCCGAAGACATTGCCTTCGCCGCCTACGCCTTCACCCAGATCCCCTACATGACCGGCCAACTCATCGCCGTTGACGGCGGCTTTACCCTGCCCGGCAACTTTCCCAACCGCGAGGTCTTTCTCCAAGAGGGCTTGCGGAAGCGACAATCTGATTAGAAGCATTCGGTAGCATCGTCGTCGAAGCCGTACTCGGCGAGCCGTTTACCCATCCCCAAGGAGAATCGCCATGATTCGCTTCGTCCTTCTCGTCCTCGTCCTTGCCCTCGTCGCCTGCTCCAACCCGGCCCCGGTAGCCCCTCATCCTGCCGGCAAAGCCAACTGCTCCTTGTGTGGGTTCTTGGGAGACGACCGCTACACCGCTGCCGAAGGGCAAGGTACCCACGAAAGCCCCGACAGCACTTCCGCGACCGCAGCCGAAGCCGATAGCACGCAAGCAGACGCGGCAACCGAAGCCGATAGCACACAAGCAGACGCGGCAACCGAAGCCGATAGTACGCAAGCAGACGCGGCAACCGAAGCCGATAGCACACAAGCAGACGCGGCAACCGAAGCCGATAGTACGCAAGCAGACGCGGCAACCGAAGCCGATAGCACACAAGCAGACGCGGCAACCGAAGCCGATAGTACGCAAGCAGACGCGGCAACCGAAGCCGATAGCACACAAGCAGAAGCCTCTTCGTCTTCGGACTCAGAGCTAGAAAGTTTTTTTGGGGACGACCGCTACACCGCTGCCGACCAGTTTTTCGCCGACGCCAATCTAGAGCAGGTGGTGCGGGGGGTGCTGGACCGACCACAAGGCTCCCTTACACCAGAGGACATCGCTTCTCTGACCGTGCTTTCGGCTAGCAGTAAAGATATTCGTAGCTTGGTGGGCCTTGAGCATTCTGGCTTGCAAGAGCTGGGCTTGTTTCACAATCGGATTGAGGATGTGAGTCCACTAGCCAAGCTGACCAGCCTGCAATGGCTAGTCCTTAGTGTTAACCGGATTGAGGATATAAGTCCGTTGGTCAAGCTGACCAGCCTGCAATCGCTGGAATTGAGTAACAACCGGATTGAGGATATGAGTCCATTGACCAAGCTGACCAGCCTGCAATCGCTGGAATTGAGTAACAACCAGATTGAGGATGTAAGTCTGTTAGCCGAGCTAACCAACCTGCAATCGCTGCGCTTGGATGACAACCGGATTGAGGATGTGAGTCCATTAGCCAAGCTGACCAACCTACAATCGCTGTACTTGCATAACAATCGGATTGAGGATATGAGTCCACTAGCCGAGCTAACCAATCTGCAATGGCTAGGCCTTGGTAACAACCCGATTGAGGACATGAGTCCGTTGGTCAAGCTGACCAGCCTGCAATACCTAGAATTGAGTGACAACTCGATTGAGGATGTCAGTCTATTAGCCGAGCTGACCAACCTGCAATCGCTGGAATTGAGTAACAACCGGATTGAGGATATGAGTCCGTTGGCCAAACTGACCAGTCTGAGAGACCTGATCCTGAGGGACAACCCCCTCAGCGACCAAGCCATCAACGAAGAAATCCCTGCTCTGCAAGCACGAGGCGTCCGAGTCGAATATTAAACTCGACATTACCCCGTCCCTCTCCTACAGAAGGACCCCACCATGAAAAGTCTAACTCCTCCTCCTCGCCCTGCCAGCCCCTTAAAGGGAACTCCTTGTTTTAACCCCTCCTTCCCCCTCTCAAGGAACGTCGCCATGATTCGCTTCGTCCTTCTCGTCCTCGTCCTTACCTTCGTCGCCTGCTCCGACCCGGCCCCGGTAGCCCCGCACCCTGCCGGCAAAGCCAACTGCGCCTTGTGTAGTTTTTTTGGGGACGACCGCTACACCGCTGCCGACCAGTTTTTCGCCGACGCCAATCTGGAGCGCGCAGTGCGACAGGCACTGAGACGACCGCAAGGACGCCTTACACCAGAGGACTTTGCTACGCTGACCGCGCTTTCGGCTAGCAGTAAAGATATTCGTAGCTTGGTGGGCCTTAGACAACTTACGGCCCTGCAAGCACTCACTCTGAGCAACAACCAGATCGCCGATATAACCCCGCTGACTCAAATGACCAACCTGAAACGGCTAGACTTGAAGAACAATCAAATAGCCGATATAACCCCACTCGCCGACCTGACGAACCTACTTTGGCTAGACCTGAGCAACAACCAGATCGCCGATATAGCCCCGCTGACTCAAATGACCAACCTGTTAAAGCTGTATCTGAGCGACAACCAGATCGCCGATATAACTCCGCTGGCCCAAATGACCAACCTGTCAAAGCTGTATCTGAACTGGAACCAGATCGCCGATATAACCCCCCTGACTCAAATGACCGATCTGAAAGATTTGAAACTAAGGGGCAACCAGATCGCCGACCTTACCCCGCTGGCCTCACTGACCCAACTAACAGGGCTGCTTCTGAGCGACAATCGGATTGTCGATCTAACCCCACTGACCCCACTGACGAATCTGAATAGGCTGCATCTGCACAACAATCGAATTGAAGACTTGGCCCCCTTGATCGCCAATCCCGGCATGGATGAAGGCGTTCCGGGGTGGGTGGATTGGGTAACTTTGCGAGGAAACCCTCTCAACACCCAAGCTCTTACCAAACAGATTCCCGCCTTGAGAGCAAGGAGCGTCAACGTCGAATACTAAATCCGACACCGTCCCTCTTTTGCGAAAGGCTTCCACCATGAAAGCCCAACGCACCCTCCTCCATAAATTGACGCTCCCATCGTGGTTGATTATCGTTCAAGTCATGGTCGATTTGCATAAAATAAAGCCCCGGCTACAAAGCCCTGTGCTGGCCCAAGTCCTGACTCAATACCCCGTCGTCGTCGTGCATGGCGCACGCCAGACCGGCAAGACCACCTTGGCCCAAGGGCCTCCCATAGGCCAAGGGCGAACTTTCCTTTCCCTCGACGACTTTGACGT
This sequence comes from uncultured Latescibacterota bacterium, assembly GCA_958295495.1. Taxonomy (GTDB): domain Bacteria; phylum Latescibacterota; class UBA2968; order UBA8231; family UBA8231. Next base: position 415,062 of record OY282352.1, on the reverse strand, counting down.
GCGCGATGTAGCCCAGAGCGATCCGGCGGCCCTGTTCATCGGCCGAGATCGCATCACCCTAGACGAAATCCAACGACAACCCGATCTGCTGCTAGCCATAAAGGCCGATGTCGATCGCCGGCGCCAGCCCGGCCGCTTTTTGCTGACGGGTTCGGCCAACTTGCTCTTGATGGAGCGGGTGGCGGATACCTTGGCCGGGCGGGCGGTCTATTTTTCCCTGCCGCCGCTGACTTGGGCCGAAATTGAGGAGTGTAGGTACGGCCGGACTCTGGACCTTCTCATTGAGCAAGAGACCATCGACCAAGTCGCGCGCGCCTTGCCGTCCAGCGTTCCAGCACCCAACAGGCCCTTGCAAGAGGCGGTATGGGCGGGCGGCTATCCAGTGCCGGCCTTGGCCGCGGACGCAGGGTTCCGGGCGCGCTGGTTCGACGGATACGTGCAGACGTATCTGGAGCGCGATCTGCGCCAATTATCGACCATTGACCAATTGATGGAATTCCGCCGGCTCATGCAGTTGTGCGCGATCCAGAACGGCCGTTTGCTCAACATAGCGTCTCTCGCCGCAGACGCGGGCCTCGCAGCGGCTACAGCGCGGCGCTATATCAACCTATTGGAGATTTCTTTTCAGTTGACCCGGGTGCCCGCCTACGCCGTCAACCGCGGCAAACGCTTGGTCAAAGCACCTAAACTGCTGTGGACCGATACCGGACTGGCCGCTCATTTGGCCGGTATCGCCGACTCGGACCGCTTGGTGCGGGGGCGGGAATGGGGCTTTTGGCTGGAAAACTGGGTGGGAAACCACCTGCTGGTCTGGGCGGGGCTGCACGTACCGAGGCTCAATATAACGCACTGGCGCACTGCCAACGGGCGCGAAGTGGATTTTGTCGTCGAAACCGGCCGCCGACTCATACCCGTGGAAGTAAAGGCCACGCCAAGGCCATCGAGCCGGGATTTGGCCGGATTGAACGCTTTTCTCGATACCTATGAGGCCGCATCCTTCGGGGTGGTCGCCTGTCCGTGCCCGGCCCCCAAGGTTTTGTCTTCCCGCGTTATTGCCCTGCCCCTAAACCAGTTGTTGCTCTGCTGAGACTGCACATGGCGATCCTGCGACCTGGAATGCTCCTAATACTGGCGGCACTCGGGGCCTCTGCGGCGACGGCGCAGACCGAGCACTCCTTTGCCGCCGGCGTCGATAGCACCGGCTGGGCGCGGGCGCAAAGCAATGCCGACGGTCACGTGCTGATCGAGTCGCCGCAGTATCCGCACGGCCTGTGGCTGAGCTTGGTTGATGAAGCGGGGGATGCGCTAGCCGGCCTTCAGGTGGAATACCAAGGTCGGCCCGACAGCTTGGTGGCGATTCGCTGCGTCGATCCGGTTGGACAGATGCGGGAGACGCTGGTCTGGACCCGGCCCGCAGGAGACTCCCTCCGCTTGACGCTGAAGCCCAAGGAAGTGGGCGACCTGCCGGCGGGGCTCAGCCGCATTGACTGGCGCATTGACCCAACCGCCGGATCGTCGATTTGACCCCTCTCAACCAATTAAAAAACCTAGAGTGGTTAGATCTGTCCTACAACCCGATTACCGACCTAGGCCCTCTAGTCGCTCATTCCGGGCTAGGAGACGGCGATTTAGTGTATTTGGAAGGCATTCCCCTCACCGACCAGTCCCGCACCGAACATATCCCCGCCCTGCAAGCAAGAGGCGTCACCGTGCGCTACTAAACCGACACCGCCGCCATCCGTCCCCCTTCAGCGAAAGGCTCCCACCATGAAAGCCCAACTCACCCTCCTCCTCGCCCTGCTGGCCCCCCTCCCCGCCCTCAGCATCGGCTACGTGTACACCGGCGTGGGCGACGACGGCCGCCAGCACCTCGAACTGACCTCGGTCACCGTCGATGTGCAAATCGACGAGCGCATCGCCCGCACGCGCACCGACCAGATCTTCACCAACCACGCCGAATGGGAGGTGGAGGGCATCTACGAATTCACCCTGCCCGAAGGGGCCATCATCACCGATCTAGTGCTGTGGATCGGCGACAAGCGGATCCAAGGAATTGTCCTCGAAAAAGAAGAGGCGCGCCGGACGTACGACGATATCGTGGGCCGCCGCATCGACCCGGCCCTAATCGAACAAGTGGCCCCCAACCAATTTCGCCTGAGCATCTTCCCCTTTCCGGCCAACGGCAGCCGCCGCGTCGAATTCGAGTACATGCAGCTCCTCGAATCCCGCAACGGCCGCCTCGACTACACCTTCCCACTAGCCCCCGAGACCGACCAGCCCCTGCAAATGGAACTGTTCGTGCTGCGGGCCCAAGTGCGCAGCCAGCACACCTTTGAGGCGACGACCTCGGGGCTGCCGCGGCTCACCGAGATAAACCGGCCCGACGCGCACCGCGCCAACATCTTCTTCGGCGACGAGCAGGTGAGGCCCCGGGAGGACTTCACCCTGACCATCCGCCAGACCGACGACCGGCCCAAGCCGACCGTGCTCAGCTTTGCGCCGCAAGGAAACGATCCCTTGGGCTACTACGCCCTGTGGCTGCCGCCCCTGCCCGAGTTGACGCAAGGCACTCCCCTGCCGCGCAGCCTGACCTTTGTCATCGATATTTCGTCGAGCATGCAGCAGGGCAAGCTCCAAGCCGTCAAAGGTGCGCTCGCCGCAGCGATTGACGCGCTGAACGAAGTGGACCTGTTCAACATTGTCGTCTTCACCCACCGGGCCGACTCCTTTGCCGCCGCCCCGGTGCCCGCCGATCCGGCCAACAAGAAGGCGGCCACCGCCTTCATCAACCAGCAGGACGCGCTCGGCGTGAGCAATTTTGAGGCGGGATTGGGCCGCGCCATGCAGCAGGCCTTTCCCGTCGGCCGGGTCAACCACGTCATCTTCCTCACCGACGGCCTGCCCACCCTTGGCGAACTTGCACTGGAGCCTTTGAGCGAGATGGTCGGCCAGTGGTCTGCGGGCCAAGCGCGCCTCTTTACCATCGGCGTGGGTCGGGATGTGGACCAAGGTTTTTTGCGCGGCTTGGCCGAAGAGCACCGCGGCGAGGCGTACTTCCTCTCGGAAGAAGGCGATATCGAAGCAGCGCTCCAAGACCTGTTTGAGTCCTTCACCTTTCCCGTCTTGCTGCTCGCCGAGTTGAGCTTCGACCAAGTGGAAATCCACGACGTCCACCCGCGCGGGGTGGAGGCCCTCGCCGCCGGCCGGGAACTGTTCCAGGTGGGCCGCTACCGGGGCGGTGGGACCTTCACGTTGAGCTTGACCGGCCATCTGGGGGAGGACGAGAACGTGAGCTTGGACTTCCCGCTGGAGTTCACCCAGACCGATGTCTCGGGCGCATTAATTCCCCGGCTGTGGGCTTATCAGAAGATCCAAGCCCTCGAAGAGCAGATCGCCCGCTTTGGCGAGCAACGGGAATTGCTCGACGACATCCTAACGCTGGGCTTAGACTACCAGCTAGTGACGCGGCGCACCTCGCTGTTTGCCCCGGATGACGGCGTCGAGGTCAATCCTCAACCGCGCGAGGAGGAGTTGGCGTTCTTCGGCGACTTGTTTGGAACTACAGCCGTCAACGACGCCCGCCCGACGACCCACTGGCTGGGCCGCGACTTCGTGCTGGAGGACGAAGTGTGGATTGACCTAGCCTACCAGCCGGGTATGCCCACAGAGTTGTACGAAGGCCGCGCCTATCAGCCCACCGCGCTAGCCAACTTTGCCCGGTTGGGCCAAGCCATGCTAGTGGTAGTGGAAGAGCAAGCCTACGAGATCCGCGCAAACGCCCAAGGCAGCCGGCCAGTACTCCTGCAGAATGCCCCCAACCCCTTCAACGCCTCCACGGTGATCTCCTTCCTGATACCGTTCCGCCTAGCAAACGAGACGACCCACCTGAGCATCTACAACTTGACGGGCCAGCTTGTGCGCGTACTGCAGCTCGATGCGCAACAGGCCGGCGAACACAGCTTGAGTTGGGACGGCCGCGACGACTACGGCCGCACAGTGGCCAGCGGGGTGTACATCTATCGGCTAAATGTGGGCGGGTGGGCCGTGCATCGGCGCATGTTGCTGCTGCGCTGAGGGCCGAACTTAGCGATCGCGCAGTACGCGCGAAAAAGCGCCCGATGCTGGTGGAGCATCGGGCGCTTTGCTGGATTCCGTCTTGAGCGGCGGTGGTTTAGTGCTCGCTGATGCTGCCCATCTGGATCTCAATGTCCTCGCGATTGGCCACCCGCTCTAGCTGCCCGTCGCGGATCCAAGCCATGCGGTCGGCCGCGGTAAGCATTTTGTCGTCGTGGGTCACGGTAATGATCGTCGTCCCCATCTCCTGCTGCAGGCTTTTCATGTAGTTGATGATTTCCTGACCGGTGTTGCTGTCGAGGTTGCCGGTCGGCTCGTCGGCGAGGATGATGCGCGGCTTGTTGACGAAGGCGCGGGCAATGGCTACGCGCTGCTGCTGACCGCCCGACAGCTCGGAGGGGATGTGGTGCGCCCGATCGTCTAGGCCGACGATCTTCAAACATTCCATGGCCCGCTTTTCGCCCTCGGCAGTGGTCATGCCGGCAAACACAGTCGGCAGCGACACGTTCATCAGCGCACTCATCACCGGTAGGAGATTGTAGGTCTGGAAAATGTAACCCAACTCAAAGCAACGCACGGCCGCTAGCTGCTGCGCGTTGAGCGTGGCCAGATTGACGCCCTCGATGAGCACCCCGCCGCCGGTGGGCGTCTGCAGGGCCCCGATCATGTTGAAAAGTGTGCTCTTCCCCGACCCAGAAGGCCCCATAATGGCGAAAAACTCGTTTTCGTACACCTGTACGGTTAAACCGCGCAGCGCGTGTACATGGGTTGATTCGTCGCGGTTTTTGGCATTGTAAACCATCTTGACGTCTTGGACATCGACGATTACATCTCGGCCATTTCCCAGCATAATGTACTCCTAATTTGATGTTGTTTTCAAAGAACGGATCAATCTAAAATGGACAGTGCCGCAGGTCAAATTTGGCGGCGCACCTTTCAACTCGCTTGCCGCTCCTTGATCCGCGTGATTTCATCGCGCAAATGCGCGGCTTTCTCGAACTCCAAGTTGGTCGCCGCGGCCTTCATCTGCTGCTCCAAGTCGGCGAGCAGCTCCTCTTGGTCTTCTATTTCTTGGTAGCTCACAGTCGGCTCGGATGCCAATTCGGGCGCGACGCCGCGCACACTTTCGAGCACCGAGGTGGCCTGAATGATCTCTTCCCGGCTGCGGTATATGGTCTCCGGCACAATGGCGTGTTCGGCGTTGTACGCCTCCTGCTTGCGGCGGCGGCGATAGGTTTCGTCTATGGCCTTCTGCATCGAATTGGTGACGCGATCGGCGTAGAAAATAACCTTGCCGGCGGCGTTGCGGGCCGCGCGACCAATGGTTTGAATCAGGGCGATCTCCGAGCGCAGAAAGCCCTCCTTGCTGGCGTCGAGCACGGCCACCAGCGAAACCTCGGGCAAATCCAAGCCTTCGCGCAGCAGGTTGATCCCCACCAGCACGTCGAACTCCCCTAAGCGCAAATCGCGGAGGATCTCGACGCGGTCCAACGTCTCGATATCCGAATGCAGGTAGCGCACCCGGATGTCGAGCTGTTCAAAGTAGTCGGCGAGGTTCTCGGCCATGCGCTTGGTCATGGTTGTGACCAAGACCCGCTCGTTCTTTTCGGCCCGCTGCCTTATCTCCTCGACGAGGTCGTCGATCTGCCCCTCTTGGGGCCGCACCTCAATGGAGGGATCGACCAAGCCCGTGGGTCGGATCACCTGCTCGACCACCACGCCGCCCGACTGCTTCAACTCGTACTCCGCCGGCGTGGCCGACACGAAGACCGTCCATCCCATCCGCTCCTCAAATTCCCCGAATACCAGCGGTCGATTGTCGTAGGCCGAAGGCAGGCGGAAGCCGTGCTCGACCAAGGTCTCCTTGCGCGAGCGGTCGCCGCGAAACATGCCCCGGACCTGCGGCACAGTAACGTGCGACTCGTCGATAAAAAGCAGGTAATCCTCGGGGAAGTAATCGAGCAACACATAGGGAGCGGAACCCGGCTGGCGCCCGTCCATGTAGCGCGAGTAGTTTTCGATCCCCGGACAGAAGCCAACCTCGCGGATGAGTTCCATGTCGTATTTGGTGCGGGTCTCCAAGCGATGCGCCTCCACCAGCTTGTTTTCGGTGCGCAGGTCGAGGAGGTGATGCTCCAACTCGACGAGGATTTGCTCGCAGGCTTGCTCCGTCCGCTCCTCGTCGGTCACGTAGGCTTTGGCCGGGAAGAGGCTGACGTGTTCGCGCGGTTCCAACACGTTGCCAGTGAGTGCGTCAATCAGGTAAATGCCCTCGATCTCGTCGCCAAACATCTCAATGCGCACGGCGCGGTCTTCCGACCCAGGCACGATCTCGACGATATCGCCCCGCACCCGAAAGCAGCCGCGTTGCAACTCGAAATCATTGCGGCTGTAATAGATGTCTATCAAGGCGCGCAAGATGTCGTCGCGCTCGATCTGCTCGCCCCGCCGCAGGGAGACCTTTTGCTCGTCGTATTCGCGGGGCGAGCCAATGCCGTAAATGCACGAGACCGTGGCAACGACGACCACATCGCGGCGCTGCAACAGCGAGCTGATGGCCTTGAGCCGCAAGCGGTCGATTTCCTCGTTGCGCTCGACCTCCTTCTCGATGTACGTGTCCGTACTCGGCTTGTAGGCTTCGGGCTGATAGTAGTCGTAGTAGCTGACGAAATACTCGACCGCATTGTCGGGGAAATATCCCTTGAATTCGCCGTAGAGCTGGGCGGCCAGCGTCTTGTTGTGCGAGATGACCAAAGCTGGCATCTGCAATTCCTTGACGACGTTGGCCATGGTGAAGGTTTTGCCGCTGCCCGTCACGCCCAAAAGCGTCTGTTGGGCGTGCTGCTGCCGCACGCCCTCGACCAGCTCGGCGATGGCTTGGGGTTGGTCGCCCGCGGGCGCGTACTCGGAAATTAGCTTGAACTGCTCCATGAACCCTCCTCGTTAGGCGGCCAATCTAGCCGAGTGGCAGCACCCTGTCAATGCGTCCTCGAGTAATGGTGACACGATAACACAAATTTGCTGCCATCGTGTCGCCCAGAGGCATTATACAGGTTTTTCGCTGATTTGCTTATTCTTTTATAAACAAGGAGTTATAGATTTTTTATACATTGAAACGCCGATTGGCGCGGAACTTGCTATTCGTAAGATAGTCTCTTGGACGCCGCAGGCTGGAGAGACCAGACAGCGGCGTCCGGTCAATAACCCCACCCTTACTAAGAAAGGACAACACAATGGCTAAAGTCATCGGCATCGACTTAGGCACCGCCAACTCGTGCGTGGCCGTCACTGAGGGCCAAGACGCAGAGGTCGCCAACTCCGATGGAGGCCGCACCACGCCCTACATGGTCGCCTTAAAACGCTTCTGAGGAGACTGGACTGTGTCCCCCTGTGTGGCTGAAGAGAACAACTCAATGAGCCATTCAAACAAACATATTCACGATGCGATTCGTTACGCTGAAAGCGCAGGCTGGAGCGTCACGAAAGCTGGGCCTCGAGCTCATATATGGGGTACATTATGGTGTCCGCAACGCACCCGCGAAGGCTGCCGCATTCGAGTCATGTCAACGCCGCTGAACCCTGAACAACATGCACGAGACATTTGCCGCCACATTGACCGTTGCACTCATTAATGAAAGGAATAGATAATAACTGACGTTACGCGCCTTCGCGGTCATGCCTGTGCAAGCAGGCATCCAGACCAACCCTCGGCGGTTCGGCGGAGCGGCTTGACGGATCTCGGCGAAAGGGATTCCCGCTTTCGCGGGAATGACAATGGGACGACAGGCAGCCGCAGACGATAAAGGCTGCATAACGTCCCTTATTCACTGACGTTACGCACTTTGAACTCGCCGCTATCTCGCCTTGCCGTCCCGGGGTGTGGCGACTATCACTAACTGCGTAACGTCAGTGATTATCTGACCTTACGCAGCTACTCTATATCTTGTAATTCACTTGAAACGGGATGTACAAGATATTGGGGTAAAATGAAGCATTTTCCGGTAAACTGCGTAACGTCAGATAATAAGGAGTTTACCATGAAAGTACATGAATTCACACTCATTTTAACAGCCGATCCCAACGAAAAAGAATCGGATCGACTCTACAGCATCTTCAATGACGGTACGCTTGTCACGATAGCTGGTGTGCCGCAGGTTCACTTTCACCGCGAAGCCCCGTCGCTGGAGGACGCCATCGGTTCTGCGCTGGCAGATGTCAGAAAAGCAGGCTTTGATGTGGTCCGCGTGGAAATCGAACCGCTAAACATTTTCACCGCGAAATCGAGCGCAATCACGTAGTAATAACCCTAATCTCAAAACAAGGAGAAAAGACGATCCCATGGCTAAAGTCATCGGCATCGACTTAGGCACCACCAACTCGTGTGTGGCCGTCATCGAGGGCCAAGACTCGGAGGTCATCGCCAACTCTGAAGGGGGCCGCACCACGCCCTCCATGGTCGCCTTCACCAAAGACGGCGAGCGCCTCGTCGGCCAGACCGCCAAGCGCCAAGCCGTCACCAACCCGCAGAACACGATCTATTCGATCAAGCGCTTCATGGGCCGCCGCTACGGCGAAGTCGCCAATGAAATCAGCGAAGTCCCCTACGAAGTGGCCCCAGGGGGCCGCGACATGGCCGTGGCCAAAATCGACGGCAAGGAACACACGCCACCGGAAATCTCGGCCATGATCTTGCAAAAGATGAAGCAGACGGCTGAAGACTATCTGGGCGAGGAAGTGCAACAAGCCGTCGTCACCGTCCCGGCGTACTTCAACGACGCCCAACGCCAAGCCACCAAGGACGCGGGCACTATCGCCGGCTTGGAGGTCTTGCGCATCGTCAACGAGCCGACCGCCGCGGCACTGGCCTACGGCTTGGACAAGGGCGGCGTCAACGAGCAGATCGCCGTGTACGACCTCGGCGGCGGCACCTTCGACATTTCGATTTTAGAACTGGGCGACGGCGTCTTCGAGGTCAAATCCACCAACGGCGACACCCACCTTGGCGGCGACGATTTCGACCAGAAGATCATCGACTGGCTCGCCGAGGAATTCCAGCGGAACGAGGGCATTGACCTGCGCCGCGATCCCATGGCCCTGCAACGGCTCAAAGAAGCAGCCGAAAAGGCCAAGATCGAGCTGTCGTCCTCCACTTCGACCGAAATCAACTTGCCGTTTATCACCGCCGATCAAACCGGGCCAAAGCACTTGCAAACCACCCTGTCCCGCGCCCAGTTTGAGCGCCTAGTTGACGACCTGATCGAGCGCACCAAGGCCCCCTGCCAGCAGGCCCTCGCAGACGCCGAATTGCAAGCCAGCGACATCGACCAAGTGATTTTGGTCGGCGGCTCGACGCGCATCCCCAAAATCCAAGAGACCATCCAAGCCCTCTTCAACCAAGAGCCGAATCGCGGCGTCAATCCCGACGAGGTGGTGGCCTTGGGCGCGGCCATCCAAGCCGGTGTGCTCGCCGGCGACGTCGACGACGTCCTGCTCCTCGACGTCACGCCGCTCTCGCTGGGGATCGAAACCATGGGCGGGGTGATGACGCGGCTGATCGACCGCAACACCACCATCCCCACCAAGAAGAGCCAGATCTTTTCCACCGCCTCGGACAACCAGCCCTCGGTCGAGGTCCACGTGCTGCAAGGCGAGCGCGAGTTTGCCAACGACAACCGCACACTCGGCCGCTTCCACCTCGACGGCATCCCCTCGGCCCCGCGCGGCATGCCCCAGATCGAGGTGACCTTCGACATTGACGCCAACGGCATCCTCAACGTCGCGGCCAAGGACAAGGGCACCAACAAGGAACAGTCCATCCGCATTGAGTCGTCCTCCGGCCTGAGTCAAGACGAGATCGACAAGATGCAGAAGGACGCCGAGTCCCACGCCGATGAGGACCAAAAGCGCCGCGAGGCCGTCGATCGCCGCAACGAGGCCGACCAGCTAATCTACTCGGCGGAAAAATCGCTGACCGAGTACGGCGACAAGCTGGCCGACGCCGACAAGAAAGGCGTTGAGGACGCAGTCGCCGCGCTCAAGGAAGCGCTCGAAGGCACGGACGACGAGGTCATCACGCAGGCCATGGCCGCGCTGCAACAGGCGTCGCACAAGCTGGCAGAGGAAATGTACAAGGACGCCCAAGCCCAACAGGCCCAAGGCGAGCCAGCGCCGGAAGGTGCCGCCGGTCAGCCGCAAGGGGGCCGGGACTCGGGGCCAGTCGATGCCGACTTCAAGGTGGTGGATGACGACAAGAAGTAGGCGGCGTTAAATACGCCACGCCATCGTAGGGGCACCCACAAGGGGTGCCCCTTTGTATTGAGGGTGACATCAGAAACCGTCAGGATCATGCAACATCAGGCAGGCTCTCCGCTAGTTTTTGGCGGAGTTGCAAATAGTGGCGATAGTCATTGGCCCAATTGACGAATAGGGCGTCGTCGGCTAGTTGCCCTCGGCTGTACTGGTCAAAGAACTCTTCCGAATCCATCTGTTGCTGATTTTCGTAGAGACTCAACCGCTTGGTCACGGCAATGAGTGCGTCGATGGGCGAAGTGTACTGGATGGTTTGTTTTTTCATGGGAACCTCTTTTCGGTAGTCAGTAAGTGACAGCACGCCTCACACTCGAAACACCTTCATCACCTCGTCGCCCAGATGATTGATGACCTTGACAGCGATGCGGCCGGACACCGGCTTGGCGAAAGGTCGGGAGGTGTCGCTGTGGAGGGTTTCCCAGGCTTCTTGGTTGATCTCGGCTTTGAGCGTCGTCCTTAGCGCCTTGTACGGGTCGTTGGTGCCGAGGAAGTAGGCGTGGCGGACGAAGAAGCTCTCCTCGTTGTAGTCGGTGTCGATGAACCAGCAGGCGATGCCGTCGGCGTTGTCGCTGCGGATTTCGCCGGTGTTGGGGTGAAATACGTCCACGCCGTTGACCTTGACTTGGATTTGATGGTCCGCCGCGTCGAGGATGTCGATGTCAGGTTCGCCGAAAATCACGAAGAGGTTGCCCTTGCCGGTGTTCTTGAGGTCGTCGGCCATGTGCAGGTCGGCGTTCATGCGGGCCTTGAGGACGGGGACGCGGCCGAGTTTGTTGAACTCCGCGGCGTGAGCGTCAAAGTTGAAGGCGCAGGTGATTAGGACGTCAAAGTCGGCCTCGGCGGCCTCGCGGACGGCTTGCACGAGGTCCGGGCGGGAGACGGTGCCGAATTCCGGGCCGATGAAGATGCCAGCGCGTTTTTCGGCACCGGAGTCCGCGTCGCCTTCGACGTAGGTTCCCTCGGCGCAGACGTGGTCGCCGGGCCAAGGTTTGATCCTAGAGAAGGCGATCTTGTCTTCCTTGTGCGCCTGCTGGACGCCGGAGGTTTTGAGATTTTCGAGGATCATCTCGGCGAAGTCCTGCTTTTCCCCGTAGCCGAGCTTGGCTTCCGCCGCTGTGTCGATGAGGTCGTCGTTCTCATCAACGCCTAACAGGCGGTGCGGCGACAGGCTTTCTACGGTGAAGGGGCCGGCCACGCGCACCTTCTTGTTGTCCTCATAGGGCTTGTCGTAGAGATACTCGTAGTCGGCCTTGGCGGCGATGGAAGCGTCGATTTCCTGCTGGCGGGCGATGCGCTGTTCCCACCAATCCGCGTGCATTCTTCTGACCTCCTCGGGCCAGTCTTCGTCGGCGTCGCGGGGGATTTCCCATTCCTCGTAGGACGTGCCGAGCGCGGCGTTCAGCTCCGCCCGCAGCGGCTCCAGCGTTTCTTGGAACTTCTCCCAGATTACGTCAATCTCGGCGTTGTTGGCAATGGATTTGAGCGTGATGTGGGGGACGCGCTCGTACACGAAACCTTGGCGGATGTCGTTGTACGTGGGCACTTCCGAAGGGGCCTTGCGAGCGAGCACGGCTTCCTTGAGTTGCCCGTCGCGGCTGTCGGCGAGCAGGTAGTAGGGATAGCGAGCGCCCATGACGCGGGCGCGGGCGAGCGCGAGGGCGACGCGGCTGGTGTCGATGGTGATCCAGCGGCGGCCCCACTGCTCGGCGACATACGCGGTGGTGCCGGAGCCGCAGGTGGGGTCGAGGACGAGGTCGCCGGGGTCGGTGGTCATAAGGATGCAGCGTTGGATGACTGTATTGTTTGTCTGAACCACATAGGTCGGATCTGATGCTCCGATTACATCCTGCCACAGATGATTGAGGGGTGATGTGGCAAAGTCATCAAGGAGAAACTTGTAGCGAATCCCTGATTTGGTGAACATAATTCTGTTGGCTTGTAAGGCTCTAGTGATTCCCTGCTCGTTCGTCCGAAATCGCCCTGCAATTTTTCTGCCTTGCCAATCAAAGCTGACTTCGGGGTTAGGGCGGCGAATTAAATCATCCGACTTAAACGGCTTATACTCATCAACAGATTCACCATTTTGTTGTTTCAGCCTATGCTCACGAGTAGTCAAAATTTCTCCAGCAGAATTTTCAAAGTGTGAGGCTAGATGATTGTCTTGCCTCTGTAGAAATATCTTTCGCATCTTTCCTTTTGCGGAATCTTTGTTCTTCGCGTACCAAAGAATATAGTCGCATATTGTTGTCACAAAATTCGATGAAACCAGTGAGCGTGTCTTCGTGAAAACGATCTCACTGACAAAATTCCCCTCCCCAAACACCTCATCCATCACCGCCCGCACCCGATGCACATTCTCGTCCCCAATCTGCACAAACACCGACCCGCTCTCCGTCAACAAATCCCGCGCCACCGTCAGCCGATCCCGCAGATACGTCAGATACGAATGAATCCCATCGCGCCACGTATCCCGAAACGCCTTCACCTGCTCCGGCTCCCGCGTAATATGCTCGGCCCTGCCATCCTTCACGTCGCGGCTGGTGGTTGACCACTGAAAGTTCGAGTTGAACTTGATGCCGTAGGGCGGGTCGATGTAGATGCACTGCACCTTGCCGCGCAGGCCCTCGCGCTCGGCCAGCGACGCCATCACCTGCAAGCTGTCGCCGAGAATCATGCGGTTTGACCAGTTGGCGTCGTGCTGGTAGAACTCGGTCTGAGCGTCCGCGCTTGGCAACCCATTGAAATCCGCGAACAAATCGGTCTGCTCCGCCTCGGTCTCCTTGCTCTGCTGCCGCAAGTCGTCAATCAGCACTTTAGGATGCACCTTCTCTTGAATGAAAAGCGGCGGCCCTTGCACGACCAAGTCCGACCCGTTCTGCTCGTCCTTGCCGCGCCAGACAAGCTGCGGGTCGAGATCGCGGTTGCGCCGCTCGTATGCGACGCGGACCGGGTTCCGGTCGTCGTCCGCCATCACCGCCTGATACTCAGCCGTGGGAATGTTCTTCCGCGATGCATCTTGATGCCGCAGAGTTTCGACAGTCTTAGTCAATTTTCGTTTCGCCATTTATACGGAGTCCTCGTTGGTCGCGTTCAACAGGTTTCGCAGTGCCGGCAGCAAGTCCAACTGCCCAATATCAGACATCAATCACCTCCCGCTCCACGTAAGGGCGTATCTCGACTCGTAGATCCTGATTGGTTGCCAAATCCACCGGCCGCCCTAGTAGATCTTCCAAGTAGCCTTGAGCGCAGAAGTAGCGTTGCCAATTCGGGAGCACATCGAACCGCATTAGGCTGTCCACGTCGCTGTCGTCCGTAGCTTGGTCGCGGGCGAAGGAACCGAAAAGGGCGAGTTCAGTGACGCCAAAGCGTTGTGCAAGGGTCGCCTTATGCGCTCGGAGCACGTTTAGGACGTTATCTCTGTTCATCACCACTTTCCTCTACATTTCTACTTAATCGGTTCTACGCCGAGATCCCGACAAATTTTTCTTGCTAACAGGTCGTCAATTTCTCTGTGTCGTGGAATTGCAGAACGCCGATTATTTAGAGCATTGCGCCACCATGAGTGCCGTCCGCCCTCACGGACCTTTTCGCATCCCTGTCGCCGAAGGTACTTCAGCAGTTCAATACGCTTCATCTGAAAATCCTTGAGAGACTGCCGTCTTTAGGTGGTAGCGAGATAAAGGTTCAAGCCGTGATGGACAGCCTATGCTCACGGCATTGGGGGCCCCCGTGTTACTTATACTTACAGGTCCGGGATACTCCAGCCAGCCGATTAGGAACCCGCGTTCCTCGCAGTATGCTGCGTAGCGGCGGTAGAGGGCTGAGGGTAAAGCCGACTGCTTTAGCGATCGGTGGAATTACTCAATGACTACCTTTTCCTCCTGATAATCATCTCCCGCAGCCGCTAGCGCATCGCTCCGATTGAATTCCAGTGCCTCTAAAAGCGTCTCGACGAGGCTTTGCCGTAATTCCTCGTGGGTGCGCTCCTGACAATTTACGCCGGGAATTTCCTCAATCCAGCCAATCCACCATTCGCCATTGCGTTTCACGACGGCTGTATATTCCATGTTCGTTCCTCTTTCGAGTTAGAGACGTCACAAACCTCGACGGACAGACAACCTTCGACAGCCTCGTAGAGGTTGGTCAGCAGATCTTCAAAGGATTCCCCTTGCGTCGCGCATCCGGGGATAACGGGTCCTTCTGCCCAATACCCGCCTTCTTCCGCTTGATGAATCACAACTTTCAGTTTCATGGCTTCCTCATCCTCTGGGATATTCTAGCCACTACCGTTCATTTTTCGCGGACGTTTGGGCGGCAAAGAAATCACGCTCCTTTTGCCCAGCCGCTGCTTTTCTCGTAAATCTCGGCAAATCTCATCTAGATCGTAATTGAATTTTTTAGCATACTCATCACGTGCTTTGCGAACTTCTTCGACGATTGGGTCTGGCTGCATGAGCTTATTCCTCCATTAGTTCGAGAGGGGTGCAAAGAACGGGGACTTGGTAATCAGCCGATTCACAAACAGTCTCAATTCGATGGCGGAGTGTTGCATTGGCAATATGGCGACAGTTCCATGTCAATAAATAATCCATCCCATGAACAGTAGCTACAGCGATGTGCAGCGCATCAATTTGGGCTTTTTCGGGTAATGGAGTATTGACGAGCAAAGATTTAGCTAAATCGCGGACATTATCGGTTATATCGAGTTCAGGAATCTCCTCTAACACTGAAAGTCGCCGTTGCGCAGCCTCGGGATCACCTGCTGACGCTTCTTCAATGACTGCCTCTGACGCAAATATGTCGAAGCTATTTTTCTGTTCGTCCCACCAAATTCGCGTTGCTTCTTGATGCGCTGCCATCAAGAGTTGTGGACTTCGCCAAGCAGTCAGATAGCTAATCACTGTCGTTTCGAGATAAACTTTTTCTCTCATGGTTTCCTCATTTTACAGGTCGGATTCATCGATATTCGCCAATCTCATTAGGAGTCTCTGAAGTCCGCGTTCTCAAACAACATACAACCTTCGACAGCCTCGTAGAGGTTGGTCAGCAGATCTTCAAAGGATTCCCCCTGCGTCGCGCATCCGGGGATAACGGGTACTTCTGCCCAATACCCGCCTTCTTCCGCTTGATGAATCACAACTTTCAGTTTCATAGCTTCCTCGTTTTGTGCGCTTGGAGCATGTTCAGAACTTCATCGCTGTTTTTGGGGCCTTGGGAATTCGTATTCCAACAGCACCGACGTTCCGATCATCTCAACGAACCGCACGATCCATTCAACCCCGTTGACATCCGTAAGCCGCAAGGGCTGGTTCAGTTTGAAGCGAACGGGTTGCTGCTTGCCTTCATCAATGGCGACATTTGTCGCGTAAAGGTACATGCGGTCGAGATCGTCGAGGATGGGGTTGAGCCCCCCGGTCAAATTGGGCAAATGACCTACTCCCTCCGCGAACACCGCCGAGCCACCAGTAGGCAGCGGTTCAAGCTGCACGGCGATCGGTGCCGGCGGGTGCCAATCCCGCTCCACGTGAGCACCGTACCCCGGGGCCGCGCAGAAAACGGTGATGGGAAGTTCCGAGTGGAACCCAAAAGCGACTCGGCCAAACGCATCGGTGGCCTCCTCCATCCAAGTCTTGTTGGGATACAGCGCAACGACCTGTGCTCCGGCAAGCGACTGACCAGCGGCGGATCCGACACTTCCCCTTGGATGCCCGGTACCGGCGGCTGGGCGGACGGTATAGTCAGCCGCAGTTCCGCGCCGCCGAGCAACTCGTACTCTGGATCGCGTCCTGTCAGTGCCCGGGTCTGCTCGTAGATGACCGGAACCCCTTCGCCGCGTTGCTCCAAGAAATAGTGCCGGTCGCCCGCACCGGCAATATCCCCGACCGCGAGCATGCGGAGAATGGACGCGAGCGTTTCGTTGCGGGTGGCTTGTCGATTGCGCATGGCCTCGATGGGCAGCGTGTTGGGCAGGGCACCCGGTGAGTACAACTCGAGGCGGTCGTCAAAGATGAAGAGCCGTATCTTTGCGTTCTCTATCGAGTAGTCGCGGTGGACCACGGCGTTGACGATGGCCTCAAACAGGGCTCGCGGACTAAACTGCGGAGTCTCTATGCGCCCAGGGGCCTTGCGCGCCGCGACCCGCGTATTGAGCCTAGCGAAGTTGACAGCATCGCGGATCTGCTGATCCAACGGGCCAGTGATGGACGCCGCATCGTGCTGGCTCGCCCGGCCAAACACCGTGCCGCGATAGCGAACAGCTTCGATCATCGCGCCGCGTAGGTACTGATCCGGGCGCGTAGTGCAAAGCAGCACCCCGGCAATCGTTGCGCGGAGTACGCCGCTGTCATCCTCTCGCACCAACCCCAGCTTTGTGAGTTGGACCGTTGTAGGCTCGGTGGTGCGCGAACTCAGGAAACGGTCCGCTAGGATCTCGTCGAACGTGTTGACCCCGGTTCCGGCTATGATCGCTTCGTCCGGGCCGAGCAGGCCAAAACGCCCTCGTTGCTGAAACAGACGGTTCAATGCCTCCGGTGACATTTCTCGCTTGGTGCTGCCTTGTCGGGAAAGGTATCCTCCGGGACTCTTGTGGACCAATGCGCTCTGTTCGATGGCGACGACCAGCACAAACGAACCATCGGGCAAGGCTAGCCGTTGAGTGACGAACGCCAACGGGGGACGAATGCTATCCGAGCAAATCTCGCCGACGAAGGTTTCCAGCGCGTCCATCTGTTGTCGGCTCATTAGCCGCACTGTACCGGCATCGGACACGCTGAAGATCAAGGTGCCGCCGATGGTGTTGCCAAAAGCGGCCAACTCGTCGGCGATAGCGTCCCGATGCGGTGCGCGGACGCGGTTGCCGCTAAACACGGCTTCCTTGAACTCAACGCGGCTGTCCTCGCCGAGTTTGAGTTGCAGCAACAATCAATCACTATCCCAAAGCATTACCACACCTCTTTGTAATTTTCGGTAGTGTATCCGTTTGAAAATCTGGTTGTGCGCTAGCTTAGACCTTACGGTAGGAAAAAGGCCTAGGATCAAGCACGTCTCGCCCGGTGAAAATGATCAATGTACCAGCCGTTTAGACGCCCCTTGAGACGGCCCGAAGAGGGTTTTCAGACCGCTTCTTAGGACGATTGGGTTCGTTTTCAAACGGATACATCTAAGTATACGACCGTAGCCGCGGTTTGGGATGCTTCGCTTGCACTCAGCATGACACGCCCGGCGACGGATAGCCGCTGTCATGCTGAGCGTAGCGTAGCGCAGTCGAAACATCTCAGCCCTAAGGAATACGTAACCTCCCTGTGGAGTGCTGGCGGGTACTAAGCGGATACACTACCTAATTTTCGGTGCGCCCACCCTCGCCCGCGAATCCCTCAACCAACCGATCAAACGCGGCTTCCACCTCATGCACGTCCGCAAACTCGGCAAAAGCCCAGCGGCCGCAGTCCCCGTGATGATTCACCCCGGGCACCCAATAGGTGTCCATGGTCGCCTTCTTGTCCTTGGCGTCTTCCCCCCGATAGCCCTTGATCTCGACGATCAGGTGCAAAAGGTCGTCGCCGTTTCCATCGTCAATCAGCACGATAAAGTCCGGCAGGTACGTCCGCGTCTCCGAGCCGGAACGATAGGGCACCTCCAAGCCGAGATTGTGGTTCTTGACGTAGGCTTTGACGCGAGGGTGGGATTCGGCGACGCGACAAAACTCCGCTTCCCAGTCGCTATCGAGGACGATATAGTTGATGTGGCAACGGCGAGCGTCGGTCTGCCAGCGGCGGGTCTTGGTCGTGTTGAAATTCACGTGAGCGGTCGAACCCATGGGATTGTACGGATCGAACACTGCCTTGACCGGCCGACGGCCGATTCCCTCGCGCGTGATGGCGGCAAAAATGCGCTCGCAGGCCGTGTCGGCCAGTTCCTGATACATAAGCTGGGCTGGGTAGGTGCTGCCCTTGCAGACGAGGCAGTCATCGAGCCACTGTCTGGCAATGCGCTTGAGCTGTCCGAAGAGATAGAGCTTGGGCTCTTCGCTCGGATCGCGGTACTTTGCGTAGAG
Source organism: uncultured Latescibacterota bacterium (assembly GCA_958295495.1). Classification (GTDB taxonomy): domain Bacteria; phylum Latescibacterota; class UBA2968; order UBA8231; family UBA8231. Next base: position 396,626 of record OY282352.1, on the reverse strand, counting down.
CAGCCGATGGGTCAGATGAAAAAGTAGGGTCGAGCGCCGCAGGTCGTTGGTGTGAACCAGATTGAGGTCCACGCCCTCGCCGATAATCCCCTCGTTCCTCGTAATCGACGGACCGACCAGATCGGGTGTGAGCTCCAGCACCGAGTCCGCGTTGAACTCGGCGCTAAGCCGCTCCTCTGGCAATTCCACTCGATACCCGGCCACCCGCGGGAAGCGAATCTCGAGCGCGTCTCGTGCGGGTCGCACGGCCCGCACCTGAACGGTCTCTCGCGGCGGCTTAGGTGGAGCCACCACGGGCTTGGCCGTAAAGTCAAACGGAATGCCCAAGACATCGGCATATTCGACATCGAACAAGCCGTCTTTGTTAAGATTGTAGGACTGCCGCCGCAGTGCGCGGCCAACGACCTGCTCGCAGAGTAGCTGCGTCCCAAAGGCACGTACGCCCAGCACGTGGCTGACTGTATTCGCATCCCACCCTTCGGTGAGCATGGATACCGACACCACGCAGCGAATCGAATCCCCTAAGCGACCCGGCTTGCCGACCGTGTTCATAACCTCGCGGAGGAGGTCTTGGTCGCTGATGTTGTCGGCCTGATGGCGGCTGCCGGTGCGCTCGATGATTTCTCGGCGAAAGCGCTCAATCTCATCGACCGCCATGTCGCGGAACTTCCTGTCCAGCGCGTCGCCAGACTCTAATTGTTCGCTGTCGATCAACAGCGTGCGAGGCCGGGGGTACTGGTTCCCCTGTTCGTCAAAGTTGCGGAACAGTTCGAGGCGGCCATTTACCAGCGTCGTCGAGCCAGCGTCGTTCTCTCGGTAGAAGCCAGCGATGTAGTCGTACACCAGCTTGGAAGTCGAGGTGTTGTTGCAAACCACAATGAAGCACGGCGGTACGCCAATGCCCGCCTCTGCCATCAGTTCGAAAGTTTTCTGGTAATGTCCGTATAGGGCCTCCAGCGCGGTCTGTAGCTCCACCGGCAGGCTCAGGGGATCGAGATGCTCGACTTGGCCCCGCCCCTTCTTGGGCATATTGGTGCGGATGTGTTCCCAGAGGTTGCGGAACTTGGGCATGTCGCCGCCGGGGATGTTGTCGGCCACCGGTACGCGGGGCAGTTTGACGATGCCGCATTCAATGGCGTCCATGAGCGAGAAATCGCACATCGTCCAGGGAAACAACGTGCCCTCGGCATAGCCCGACCCACGCAAAAAGAACGGCGTCGCCGAGAGGTCCATCACTCGGTTGATGCCGAGCTTGCGGCGCACGGTTTCCAGCCCGGAAATCCACAGCCGGGCGGCCTCTGTGTTTTTCTCGGCTTCCTTTTTGTCATCGCCCTTGAGCGCGCCTTCCTCCCCCTCGCCCGGCTTCTCGCGGTAGCAGTGGTGCGCTTCGTCGTTGAGGATCAAGACGTTCTTGACGCCCATGAGTTCGGGCATGACCCGTTGCAGCATTTGCCCTTCGGTCTCCAAGGTCGAGAGCGTCTCGCCCCGTCCCTGAAGCAAGGAACGGCCTCCTTTGGAAAGCTCCATGCGTTCGCGCCGCTTGAAGGCGTGGTAGTTGGTTATGACGATCTTGGCCTTTTCCAAGTCGGGCAACATGTCGCTGGGGACCAACTCGCGGCTTTGGTAGTAACTGTCCGGGTCGTTTGGCTGTAGTACGCGCAGGCGGTCCTTGATGGTGATGCCGGGCGTGACCACCAAGAAGCCGCGCGTGAAGCGGCGGCTTTGGGGCCGGCGCACCGCGTTGATGGTCTGCCAAGCGATCAACATCGCCATGACCGTGGTCTTGCCGGTGCCGGTCGCCAACTTGAGTGCTAGCCGCGGCAGGTCTGGATTGGCGGACGCCAGATGGTCGAGGAAGTCCCTGCCGACCCGGCCCGTGCGCGGCGCAACCTCGGTGAGCCAAACGGCGGTCTCTACCGCTTCGACTTGGCAGAAAAAGGGCCGAATGCCACTGAAGCGGTGGTGACGCCAGTGCTGGAGCAGGCGGGCCGTCTCTGGGGTCACCTGCCATTGGCTTGGGTTCGGTAGGTCGCGCCAGCGGTCAACCTGCTGACGAATCCCGTTGATGATGGCCGTCAGGTCGTATTGCTGGCCGGCGGTTTCGAGCTTCTGCGCGGCCTCGTCGAACACGAGCGCGGCCTGTCGCGCGGATGATCCCTCGCGCTTCTTAGGCTGCGGGATCGGGGTGATGAACGCGGCCGGCCGGCGGCTTTCGACGATCTGCTGGGTCGGCTGCCCGGTTTCGTCCAGTTCCCAATGGCGGCGCGGGCACTCGTAGGGTGAATTGAGGATGGGTTGCTCAAAAAATTCAGTCAAAACGCGCCAATCGCAGTCGTGGTATTTTATTTAGAAACGGTCTGAAAACCCACCTTGGGTCGGGTTGAACAAGCCGTAGAGACGGTCTCCGTCCTTCCCGCGCAAGAACGTCACCCCGTGCCGACACGGGGCGGGAGTCCAGCCAGTATCGTTTAGACGCAAGGGACGACCACCAAAGGACCGCTTCTTAGAGGCTGTCTGAAAACTTGCCCCAAGTCGCGTTGAGCCGCGGTCGAGACGGCATCCGTCGTTCCCGCGAAAGCGGGAATCCAGTGGGGGGGGCTCCCGCATACAAGGGACGGCACTCAGAGTTTTCAGACCACTTCTTATAAAAAAGCCCCAAAATTTTTGCAGCCGTTGCGACTAGCGCAGCAGGCGCATTCTCAAAGGGGCCAGTACTTTTTGCCCAAGCCGCAAGCGCGGATTGTGCTCATCCCTGTGGCATGAACATCAGCTTAATCCCCTCCTGCCCCTCGGCCATGTCAAAGGCCCGCTGCCATTCGCTCAGGGCAAAGTGATGGGTGATCAGCTTCTCGCTGGGAATAAAGCCCCCCTCCATCAGCCGTAGCGCCCGCTTCCAGGCTGGTCGCCGCTGACCAATGCCGCCGGAAACCTGAAGCTCGTGGTAGGCGATCTTCTCGAAGTCGATTTCCACGGGCGCGCCCGGCAGACCCATCTGGGAGTAGCGCCCCCGCTTGCGCACAAGGTCCAAGGCCAACCGCATAGCCGGTGCCACCCCCGCGCACTCGACCACTACGTCCGCACCATAGCCGCCGGTCAACTCGCGCACCCGCGCCACCGGGTCATAGGCCGCAATATCAATGGTGTGTTGCACACCCAGCTCTGCGGCCAGTTGCAGCCGCTCGACATCTCGCTCGGTGCCGCAGAGGATCACCGTCCCCCCCTCGGCCAGTGCCACCAGCGCCGAGAATAGCCCCACCGGCCCAGGCCCGGTGATGGCGACGAAATCCCCGGCGGTCACGCCGGCCTGCTCAATGACCGAATGTACGCAGCAGGCCAACAGCTCAGTCAGAGCCCCGGCTTCAAACCCCACGCCGGCGGGCAGCTTGTGGACAAAGGTCGCATTGCAGTAGGGGGCAAAGCAGCCGTGGTGCCAGTAGCCCATGACCTTGCGCTCGGGGCAGAGGTTGTAGTGCTCGCTCAAGCAGTAGTCGCAGTCGCCGCAGATATGCACGCTTGGCTCGCCGGTCACGCGGTCGCCCACCTGTACCTCGTCGCCAACATCCGCACCTTTTTCCACTACCACGCCGCTGAACTCGTGTCCCATGACGACCGGGGTCTGGATGTTGTAGTTGATGGTATCGCGGTACACGTGTAGGTCCGATCCGCAAAGCCCGGTGGCCTGCACCTCGACCTTTACCTGCTTGGGGCCAGGCGGCGCGGCCCCTAAGTCGCGCAGCTCGACAAATCCGTCGCCCCGCTGGTATTTAACCACGCCCTGCATCGCTATTCTCCTTCCGCTAATTCGAGCCGGTCGCCCGGCTTGATCTCCCCGGTTGCGCGGAGCACTCGCAAGCTGGCAAGCCGAGTGCTGATGATTTCGATGACTTCGACGAGAGCGACCGACTCTTCGGGTGCCAGCCCCTCGGCCTCTATCCGCTCGTTGCTCGGATAGACGAAAAAGCGCAACCGCGACCGCACGCCGTGCGCGCTACCGATGTTGGCGTAGAGGTCCTCGCTGTACACGGCGATGACCTCGGGCGCATCGCCTTCAAACACCACGCCCTCCGGCTCAAAAGCAGCAGCCACCTTATGCACCAACTCGCCTACGGCCTCTACCGTCGCTTGGCCCAACAAGGTCTCGCGAAACGCCTCCGAGCCAAACTCTAGCTCCTTCAATCCGGCAAATTGCAGATCCTGCTCGCGCGGCTTGCCCAATAGGTCGAGCCCTAAGTCGCGGTCGGTGAGCTCGCGCTGGGTCTCGGCATGACCGATGGGGCCGCTGCCGTCAACCCGCTCGATCTCGACGCGCATTTGCGCCACGGCCGAGTAGGATTTGTAGCCTCCCAACAAGGGATCCCCCATCGACAGGCGGCGCATGTCGTAGTCCTGCAAAAGGCCCACGATTACGAAATCGGCCTTTAGCTTGCGGCCGAGCGCGAGGGCCTTCTCGTGGTCGGCAAACCCCCACTCCAGAGCCAACTCGGCAACGGCGTCAAAAGGGACGACCTTCCAGTTGCGAACGGCCGCTAACTCCGCGCTGAACATGTTGGCCAGTTCGTATTCGACGTTCCACACGCCCTCGCGAAACCCCGATTCATCGACAAACGGCACCACGGCCACAAAGTCGGGTCGGGGCCCCAAGCCATAGTGCTGGCGCGTCTTCAAGTACTGCTCTAGCGCACTCGGCGGTGGGGGAGGCGGCCCGGATTTCTGCCATTCCTCCGGGCCTCCCGCGGGAGAGGTCAGGGGGGCGCAACTACACCACAAAAGGAATGCAACGGTCCATTTTTTCATCGCGAATTTCTCCCTGCGGCAGAAGCCGTAAAGAGCGAACGATGCCCCGGCGCGCCGGCCCGGCTAAGGGCGCGGGCGAAGCGCGTAGGCCCGCTCGTTTGGCTTCAGTGAAAGCGCGACGGCCTCCGTGTCGAAGACACGTTCATCCAGCAATTCACCGTCCTGAGAAACGGTGAATGGTCTGCCAACCCATTCCGTCGGCTGGTCGAACAGGATCGTCAGCGGCTGGTTGAACCTGACGTTGTCCAGACCGTCGGATACCGTAATCTCGATGCTTTCGGTTCCGGCGCTGCCCTCAACCGGTTCAACCGTTATCACGGCATTCTCTCTTTCCCGGACATACAGGGTTATGTCGTTCATCGAAGCCGTCCAGAAATCCCGCGCCGCGATGGATTGAACGTCTTTGCGAAATTCGTCCCAATCGTACCATCCCCAATGCGTCTGTCCGATGCTATGGTAGGTCAATATAACCCACGCAGTCCGCTCCAATGCCTCATCGAGGATAGGCACCAACTCGTCATTGTCATTGATGCAGTTGTCGCAGCCTTCAAACTCGATACTTTGCATCTCCAGCGACATCAAGCCGAACCAATTATCCGGCGCCAACTGATCTCCCGGGATATTGTAAGATTCGCTGGGGTCCCTAGTCAGCAGTCTGCCGCTCAAAAATCCTGAAGCCTCCAGAGCTCGTTGCGTCTCTTCTTCATGCCCGGCACTTCTTGGATAGCCATAAGCTACGGGCGTCATTCCCCAATCTATCATGGTGTCATAATTGGCTTGGAACGATTCGAGGGCCTCTTCGTAAGACAACTCGTCGTGGTCGATGTGATTGTGCCCATGCCCGAAATAGCTGAACCCCTTGGGAACCAACTCCGACATCAGATAGGCGATCCGCTCATCGTCAGGCCCGCTGAATATGCGATCACCGTAAAAGGAATTTCCGGTCACCACTTCATAGCCCATGACGAGGCCCTGCTCCAGCACGTAGCTGTCTATGTCCGGTTCCCTTCCGCGGATGGGCCAGTCATCGTTGGTAATCGAGATTGCAGCAGCGTGGTTGTCAAACCACTTTGCGACTGTAACGTCCGTTGCTTGCCCCTCGCATCCCACCGCCAGAACCAAAACGCCGAGTAACAGCGCCGCCGCGATCATTGCCAGCCCAATGTTGCCGGGGGTAAGTGAATTGATCATAGTGGGCCTCGCTTCCTCATTTGCCTTCTCCCCAAGGGAACTCCCCCTCCCAGAGGTTATCGAAACCGCCATCTACGGGGACGTACTGGCCGGTCCTGATGCGGGTAATATCATACTCAGGGAGAGCCATCGCCACCATACATCTCCCGTCGAATATCACGCCGCTCTCGTCGAAATCGAAGTCGAGGTTGTCAAAGCCGTATTGCCGGCGATGGCCGGGGAGGTCAGCCACGTCAGCCGGGTGCAGGCGGAGGAAGAACATCGCCTCCGTGTCGGCGCGGGCGCACGGCTCCTTGAAATACACCAGTCGGTTCTCCCTGAGATATACGTCAAAATTAGAGCGAATTACGGGTTCTCCGGATACGAGGGCTTCGTAGGCTGACTGGCGCGCTCCGGCGTTGTCAAAGGCTGCATTCAGCCTGAATATGGCACCATCGGCTAGCTCCGCCACCGGCTCCAACGGCAGCGGCGACTCCATCTTCAAAAGGCCGCAATTTATTGAGGAGCGTTCGCCTTGGCCGACCCATACGATGCGCGCTTCGGGTTCTCCGTACTGCCGGGATTTCAGGATGGCCCGCTCGAACCAGCGCTGGCAATCGTAGATGTCCCGCAGGTCCTGCCGCGGCACGGGAACATAGGTCGCCAGCGTTCCCGGAACACCCGCGTTATAGCGGAGTACGTTGGGGCTGTTGCTATAGTACCGGTACTGGCCGGAGACGGGGTTCGCCCGGACATATTCCACCAGCTCGGAATCCTCCCAGTACGCCGTGTTGAGACTCTTGCCTATGTACCCCGATTCCAGTGCTTCGGCGGTCAATCGCAGATTCTGCCGCACCGAGACGCCGATATGCCAGCAGCAGCCGACGAGCGCGAGAGCGCCCAGTGCCCAGCGGAACACGGACATCCTGCCCGTCGCCCTGCGGCGCAGCAGTCCGTCCAGCCAGAACGCCGCGACGAACAACAGCGGGACATAGACCGGTGCCAGGTAACGGCTGTCTATGCCCTGCCCGGCCGTGAACGGTGCCACCGCGGCGATAATCGCAAGATACATCAGCGCGAAGATCCAGAAGACGGAAGACGCCCTGCCCGGACGGGACGGGACGAGGAGCAGCGCCGCCAGCAGCAACAGGCCGGCAATCAGCCACGGCGAGTGCTGCAACTGCCAGTGGATCGGGGACAGCGGGTCGGCCCACTGGTGGAACACCTCGACGATCTGACCCAGCGAATCGAACAGGGACTGTCCCGACGCGAAGGACCGGTCCCCGGTGAGAGTTCCGGAGACCAGTTGGTTGCGCGCCATCGCCGCCGCGAGCGGGAGCGACGAGATGGTGCCGAAGGCCAGGGCGTGCTTCAGCCGCTCGCCTATCGGAACATTCCGGCGCACAAGGAGCATGAGGACGCTGGAGATGATGAGCGCAGTTCCCATGTACCGCGTCAACGCGGCAAGGGCGGCGAATACGGCGGAAAGCGCGAGGGCCGGCGTGCCGCTTCTCCGGTTCAGAAACGACTCCAGCGGCATCAGGGCGAGGAGGGTGAACAAGACGAAGAGGGGTTCGCTCAGGAGGGTCGAAGCCGCATGGGCGAGGGGGAGAGATGCCATCACCGCCACCGCCACGCCCAGCGCGATCGGCGGCGACTCGAGACGCCGGCTCAGCCAGAGGCCCGACATTAGGATGAGCAGGCCGAAGGCGGTTGCGTTCAGGAACCGGCCCCCGTCCACCGGCTCGATGCCAAACAGGCTCAGGAACGCCATTGCCATGGGGAAGAAAGGCGCAAAGACCGCTATTCGCCCGCCGCCGGGGCTCAGCAGGCCCTCCCCGACGACCAAGCTCTCGGCGGCCGACAGGTAGTTGAAGGCGTCGTTGCCGAGCGCCGCGCCGTAGGTAGAAGTGCGGACGAGGATATGCGCCGCGCCGAGAAGGGCGATGAGGACGATGAGCGCGGGAACGCAAAGGGTTCCCCTCATCCCTATGCGCCCATTTAGCAGCGTCGTCCAAATCTTCATCATCGGTGGAGTTCCCCCTCCCAGAGGTGGTGGAAACCGCCTTCCACGGGCACGTACTGGCCGGTCCTGATGCGGGCAATATCATACTCTGGAACAGCTATCGCCGCCACACATTTGCCGTTGCCGAAGAGTGCCACGCCATGCACCCTGAAGGTGAAATCCAGGTTATCGAAGCCGTACTGCTTGCGATGGTCGGGTAGGTCAGCCACATCAGCGGGAATCAGATGCAGAAAGAATTTCGCATCCGTGTCGGCGCGGTCGCACGCCTCCCTGACATATACCAGCGTGTTGTCGCTGATGTATATGTCGAAGTCGGAGCGAATGACGGGTTTGCCGGTTGCCAGCGCCTCGTAAGCGGAACGGTCCTCCGCTTCGACCGACCCTCTGGCGTTCATAATCAGATCGACCTTGAGATGGCGGCGATCAATGACACGCTCAACTGAAAATTGCTCTCCCAGCGGTTCCAACACATTCTATAATGACGGTTTGCGCTCATGTACCCAGAAGATTCTATTTGGGACATTGGGTTGCGAGATGACAAAATCGGCCATCTCCTGGATGTAATTTTTGCCGCCGTCCGCGCATCTTGTCTTCTCATAGTAGTAGTTGCCCGGTTTTTCATCTTGATAGAGCTTCAGAGAGGTGGCCGCAAATGCGGTTGCGTAAACCATGTCTCCTTCTTCCACATGTTCTTTTAGAAAGGCGAGAATTGCCTTGGTGGTGTGGGTTTTTAAATACGGACTGTCTCGCCACAGGTCGCCCACTCCGGCAAGTGCTATTGCGCCGACCGCCGCGGCGGCAAGCATCGGAGCCACCCACGCCCGGCGCGTGAGCGCGGACAGACTATCAATCATCCAATGGATGGAGACGCCGGCGGCCAGAAAGATGACCGGCCCCAGATAGATGTTTTGGCGAATCCCTCCAAAGGGGTAAAGTTTCAGTATGACGGCAGCGACGGAAACCGCGATGCACAACGCAAATAAGACTGCGATGGCGCTGTCTTGAAGATTTCCTTGAAACCTTCTGAGGAATGACGCGACGAGGAGGAGCGCGAACGCGGCAAGCACCGCTATCGCCACAACCTCCGGCAAATGATAGGTCAGCAACCCCCAAATCCTATCAATCGAGAACTTGAAGATAGGGAGCGCATCTGATTCTCCCCATCCCATATAGTAATATGCCGATAAATAGTTACCAGAGGCGAAGCCCCCTTCCTGCCACTGATAGCGCACAGTCATAAAGTAGCTGATGGCGCACCCTGCCAGAAAGCACCCTGCGGGCAAGAGCAGGACGATACGATACCTGAGCCAATGAGGAATCCGGCTCAGGCGTGGAATTGCGTTCCGGCGGTGCCATGGTCGGGGGGGTAGAACCATAGCGGTACCCATCAGGGCGGTGCCGAACAGGACCAGGCCGTACTGGAGCAAGGGCGCGAGGAACAGCGAAGCGCAGAGCAGGGCCTTCCTGCCGTCCCGCAGATACCACAGCAACCCCGCTATCATCAGCGCGGCAAGCAGCGCGTCGATGGAGTATTCCCGCGCATCCTGGGAGTGCTCTATTGCGGCAACCGAAAGAGTCGCCAGCAGAGCCGCCAGAAACGTTGCCCACCGGCTCATCCCGAGGCACGGCAGGAAAAATAGCATCACGGCCACGGTCAGAACGCTTGCCGTCGCCGGAAGAACGCGGAGGCTGAAGGCGGAGACATCCACTTTCTGCACCACCCACAGCGCCAAGGGATACAGTAACGGCGATGAGTTCCTGTTGCGGGTATTGTGGACTACTTCCGAGAGGGTGCCGCTCGAATTATCGGCGGCAACCTTTTCGTCTCCCCTTAAGTAATCCCCCGGCAGGTCATAGAAGCGCAGCCCCGCCGCCACTAGGAGCAGGCACACGAACGCCGCAAGGGCCAGCCGTTCCGGAAAAACGCGCAGAGGGTGGGCGGGGACGGCCATCTGCTAGCCGAAATTGCGCGACAGGGCGAGGGGACCCGTACGCGCACGTCGGCGGTACTGGAGTGCCCGCAGGATGTTCAGCGTCGCATCGCGGCTGCCGTCGTCAATGTAGGCGAGTTCAAAGTCGAGCTCGGGAACCGCTTCGAGGGTGGCGACGAGGCGGCGATGGGTCTCGCGGAGGACCGCTTCCTCGTTGAAGCAGGGTGCTACAACGGATAGAAGAAAAGAGGCGGTCCGATTATGTGAGGGGGAATTCATTGTTTTTTAACAACGTACGAACACCTGCATCAGCGGCGTTGCGGGCCGGGCAACCGGGTGTCGCCGCCGCGGCCGGCGGCCATATCCTCGCGCCTACTGAACTTTTTACCATTTTCCCGTCCGTGCTCAAATCAATACTCCGCGTCATGGCGACACCGACGGCTAACGATAGAGTTTCAAAACGAGATGTCAAGAGAACATGGGTTGACCTTGACATCCGTACCAAGTAATGGACCGGCCTCCAAACGGTGTGCTCAGGTACATGGCGGCGCACAACCGCGGGAGCGACGGCACCGGCGAGGAGCAAGCCGCTTTCAAAGAGCGATTCCTCCGCGATGATTTCGGGCAATGGGTCGAATTTCATAGCAATAAAGTTCTTCTAAAAGCGTTATCCGGCGCCAACTGATCTCCCGGGATATTGTAAGATTCGCTGGGGTCCCTAGTCAGCAGTCTGCCGCTCAAAAATCCTGAAGCCTCCAGAGCTCGTTGCGTCTCTTCTTCATGCCCGGCACTTCTTGGATAGCCATAAGCTACGGGCGTCATTCCCCAATCTATCATGGTGTCATAATTGGCTTGGAACGATTCGAGGGCCTCTTCGTAAGACAACTCGTCGTGGTCGATGTGATTGTGCCCATGCCCGAAATAGCTGAACCCCTTGGGAACCAACTCCGACATCAGATAGGCGATCCGCTCATCGTCAGGCCCGCTGAATATGCGATCACCGTAAAAGGAATTTCCGGTCACCACTTCATAGCCCATGACGAGGCCCTGCTCCAGCACGTAGCTGTCTATGTCCGGTTCCCTTCCGCGGATGGGCCAGTCATCGTTGGTAATCGAGATTGCGGCGGCGTGGTTGTCAAACCACTTTGCGACTGATGCGTTCAGGGGGGTGTTGGATTGGCATCCCACCGCCAGAACCAAAACGCCGAGTAACAGCGCCGCCATCATTGCCAGCCCAATGTTGCCGGGGGTAAGTGAATTGATCATACGTGGGCCCAGCTTCCTCATTTGCCTTCTCTCCAAGGGAAATTTCCCTCCCAGAGGTTATCGAAACCGCCATCTACGGGGACGTACTGGCCGGTCCTGATGCGGGTAATATCATACTCAGGGAGAGCCATCGCCATCATACATCTCCCGTCGAATATCACGCCGCTCTCGTCGAAATCGAAGTCGAGGTTGTCAAAGCCGTATTGCCGGCGATGGCCGGGGAGGTCAGCCACGTCAGCCGGGTGCAGGTGGAGGAAGAACATCGCCTCCGTGTCGGCGCGGGCGCACGGCTCCTTGAAATACACCAGTCGGTTCTCCCTGAGATATACGTCAAAGTCGGAGCGAATTACGGGTTCTCCGGATACGAGCGCCTCGTAGGCCGACTGCCGTGCGCCGGCGTTGTCAAAGGCTGCATTCACCCTGAATATGGTGCCATCGGCCAGTTCCGCCACCGGCTCCAACGGCAGCGGCGACTCCATCTGCAAAAGGCCGCAATTTATTTGGGAGCGTTCGCCGTAGCCGCCGTAGCCGACCCATACGATGCGCGCTTCGGGTTCTCCGTACTGCCGGGATTTCAGGATGGCCCGCTCGAACCAGCGCTGGCAATCGTTGATGCCCTGATAGTTCCGCCGCGGCACGGGAACCCAGGTCACCAGCGTTCCCGGAACGCCCACGTTATAGCGGAGTACGTTGGGGCTGTTGCTATAGTACCGGTACTGGCCGGAGACGGGGTTCGCCCGGACATATTCCGCAAGCTCGGAATCCTCCCAGTACGCCGTGTTGAAACTCTTGCCGATGTACCCCGATTCCAGTGCTTCGGCGGTTAATCGCAGATTCTGCTGCACCGACACGCCGATATGCCAGCAGCAGCCGACGAGCGCGAGAGCGCCCAGTGCCCAGCGGAACACGGACATCCTGCCCGTCGCCTTGCTGCGCAGGAGTGCGTCCAGCCAGAACGCCGCGACGAACAGCAGCGGGACATAGACCGGCGCGAGGTATCGGCTGTCTATGCCCTGATCGACCGTGAACGGCACCACCACGGCGATGATCGCAAGGTACAGCAGCGCGAAGACCCAGAAGACCGAAGACGCTCTTCCGGACGGGGTGACGAGGAGCAGCACTGCCAGCAGCAGAACCAGACCGGCAATCAGCCACGGCGAGTGCTGCAACTGCCAGTGGATCGGGGACAGCGGGTCGGCCCACCCGTGGAACACCTCGACGATCTGACCCAGCGAATCGAACAGGGGCTGTCCCGACGCTAAGGACCTGTCCTTCGCGAGTGTGCCGGTGACCAGCCAGTTGCGCGCCAGCACCGCCGCGAGCGGGAGCGAGGAGATGGCGCCGAAGGCTAGGGCATGCTTCAACCGCTCGCGCACCGGGGCGTTCCGGCGCGAAAGGAGCATGAGGACTGCGGAGAAGATGAGCGCAGCTCCTATGTACCTGGTCACCGCGGCCAGCGCGGCGAATACGGCGGAAAGCGCGAGGGCCGGTGTGCCGCTTCTCCGGTGCAGGAACGACTCCAGCGGCATCAGGGCGAGGAGGGTGAACAAGACGAAGAGGGGTTCGCTCAGTAGGGTCGAAGCGGAATGGGCGAGGGGGAGAGATGCCATCACCGCCACTGCGGCGCCGAGCGCGATTGGCTGTGACTTGAGACGCCGGGTCAGCCAGATACCCGACATTAGGATGAGCACGCCGAAGGCAGTTGCGTTCAGGAAGCGGCCCCCGTCCACCGGCTCGATGCCGAACAGGCTCAGGAACGCCAGCGCCATGGGGAGGAAAGGCGCAAAGCCCACCATTTTGCCCCCGCCGGGGCCCAGCAGACCCTTCCCGGCGACCAAGCTCTCGGCGGCCGACAGGTAGTTGAAGGCGTCGTTGCCGAGTGCCGCGCCGTAGGTAGAAGTGCGGACGAGGATATGCGCCGTACCGAGAAGGGCGATGAGTACGATGAGCGTGGGAACGCAAAGGGTTCCCCTCATCCCTATGCGCCCATTTAGCAGCGTCGTCCAAATCTTCATCATCGGTGGAGTTCCCCCTCCCAGAGGTGGTGGAAACCGCCTTCCACGGGGACGTACTGGCCGGTGCTGATGCGGGCAATATCATAGTCCGGTAGAACTGCCGTCACCCAACACTTGCCGTCGAACACCACGCCGCGCCCGTCGTCGAAATGGAAGTCCCGGTTGTCAAAGCCGTATTGCCGGCGCTGGCCGGGCAGGTCGTTCACGTCGGCGGGAATCAGATGCAGAAAGAACGTTGCCTCCGTGTCGGCCCGGGCGCACGGCTCCCTGACGTACACCAGTCGGTTCCCGCCGAGATATACGTCAAAGTCGGAGCGAATGACGGGTTCGCCGGACACCAACTCCTCGTAGGCAGGGCGGGCCGCCAGTTCGCTGGACGCTTTGATGTTCCCAATCAGAGCGATACTGAATTTTCCGTCGTCAGCAGGGACGTGCTCAACTGAAACTTGCTCGCCCAGCAGTTCCAATTCCTCCGGTATTGATATTTTGTCATAGACCAGGAAGATTCTATCTGGAACATTGAGGAACAAGGCGACCAAATCAACCATCTCGCGGAGACACGGACGGAGACCCGGTTCGGCGGAGGCCGTACACCAGCGGTTCCCATAGTAGTAATTGGCTGGGCTTCCCTCTTCTCCGTGGTAGAACTGGATGGACGGGGCTGCCCACCGTATTGTGTAAACCATGTCCTCTTGCCGCACCCGTTCTTCCAGTGCGGCAAGAACGGATTTGATGTTTTGACTGCTGTCCTGCCTCATGGCACCCACCCCGGCAAGGGCTATTGCGCCAGCGGCCACGACGGCCAGCGCCGGCGCCAGCCACACCCGGTGCGTCAGCGCAGCCAGACTTTCAGCTATCCAATGTATGGCGACGCCGACCGTTAGGAAGATGACCGGCCCCAGATAGATAACCTGGCGAATGCCCCCAAGGGGGTATATTCCCAGCAAGGCAGCGCCGACGGAAACTGCAATGCAAAGCGTAAATAAAACTGCGATGGCACTGCCGGGAAACTCTCCCTGAAACTTTCTGAGGAATGCCGCGACCAGGAAGACCGCCAATGCGGTAAGCACCGCTATCGCAACAACCTCCGGCAAGTGATACGTCAATAACCTCCGAATCCCATCAATCGAAAACTCGAAGATCGACTGTGCATCGAGTTTTCCCTGGTAGTAATGCGCCGACAAATAGCCATCCGGGCCCAAGTCCGGTCTCCCCCAATGGTAGCGCAAAGTGACGGCGTAGGTCAGGGCGCACCCCGCCAGAAAGCACCCTGCGGGCCAGACCAGGGCGATGCGCTGCTGGAGCCAATGGCGAATCCGGCTCAGGCGTGAATCCCCTTCTGGCGTTGCTAGGGTCGGGGGTAGAACCATAGCGGCGCCCATCAGGGCGGTGCCGAACAGGACCAAGCCGTACTGGAGCAACGGAGCGAGGAACAGCGAAACGCAGAGCAGGGCCTTCCGACCGTCCCGCAGATACCATAAAAGCCCCGCTATCATCAGCACGGCCAGCAGCGCGTCAATGGAGTATTCCCGCGCATCCTGGGCGTTCTTTATTGCGGCATCGGAAAGAGTCGCCAGCAGGGCCGCCAGAAAGGCGGCTCCCCGGGCAACTCCGAGGCGCGGCAACAAGAATAACATCACGGCCACGGTCAAGACGCTGGCCGTGGCCGGCAGAACGCGGATGCTGAAGGCCGAGATGTCCACTTTCTGGACCGCCCACAGCGCCAGGGGATACAGTATAGGAGAGGAGTTATTGTCGCGGGTATTGGAGACTACTTCCGAGAGGATGCCACTCGAATTATTGGCGGCAACCACTTCGTCATACCATACGGAATGCCCCGGCAGGTCATAGAAGCGCAGCCCCGCCGCCACCAGGATCAGGCACACGAACGCCGCAAGGGCCAGCCATTCCGGAAAAACGCGCAGAGGGTGGGCGGGGACGGCCATCTGCTAGCCGAAATTGCGCGACAGGGCGAGGACCCGTACGCGCACGTCGGCGTACTGGAGTGCCCGCAGGACGTTCAGCGTGGCATCGCGGCTGCCGTCGTCAACGTAGGCGAGTTCGAAGTCGAGCTCGGGAACCGCTTCGAGGGTGGCGACGAGGCGGCGATGGGTCTCGCGGAGGACCGCTTCCTCGTTGAAGCAGGGTGCTACAACGGATAGAAGAAAAGAGGCGGTTCGATTATGTGGGGGGGGTGGGTAACTAATTGTTTTTAACAACTTACGAACACCTACATCAGCGGCGTTGCGGGCCGGGCAACCGGATGTCGCCGCCGCGGCCGGCGGCCATATCCTCGCGCCTACTGAACTTTTTACCATTTTCCCGTCCGTGCTCAAATCAATACTCCGCGTCATGGCGACACCGACGGCTAACGATAGAGTTTCAAAACGAGATGTCAAGAGAACATGGGTTGACTTTGACATCCGTACCAAGTAATGGACCGGCCTCCAAACGGTGTGCTCAGGTACGTGGCGGCGCACAACCGCGGGAGCGACGGCACCGGCGAGGAGCAAGCCGCTTTCAAAGAGCGATTCCTCCGCGATGATTTCGGGCAATGGGTCGAATTTCATAGCAATAAAGTTCTTCTAAAAGCGGCGAGTTGCGTTGGGCTGGCTCGGGACGGGGTACGCGGGGCGGCATTCGGACCAGGTACTTCCCTAGGCGTGACAAGCAGGCATGACAAAAGCTGCGTACCATCAGTTAGTGGTTGGTGGCATAATAAGCGACCTGCCCGATTCTATCTCAACGCAGGGCGGAGCAAGCGTCTTGACAGTGTTTTTCCTCGGCGATACGTTGGCTTATTTTAAGGCATCTGCTAATGGGCGAACTGACCCTCATCTACGGCCCAGCCCAGCCCGACAAGGCATCGCCTGCGTACGAGCGCTGCTTGGCGCACCTCGACGCCGGCGATGGCGGGGCCTTCCTCTGGCTCTTTCCATCGCACTTCCAAGCCCAGCTCATGCGGCGGCAGCTCATCCGCGCCAGCCGTACCCGCCTACTCACCGGGCACTTAGCCCTCGACCTAAACAGTTTTACCGACCGCCTCTACCGCCTCTGTCCCAGCCAGCGACCGGCCCTGCCCCTCAGCGCACACCGGCTTTTAGTCGAAGATGCCCTCGCCGCCAGCGCGGCCAGCACACCCTATTACAGCCGTCGCCCCGAGCGGCTGAGCCGGGGGCTGACTCAACTGTTCCGCCGGCTGGAGGAAACGGGCGCACAGCCGAGCGACCTAGGGGGGATAACTCAGCGCAGCGCGGAATTGCAGGCCCTTTATGCGGCCTACCTAGAGCGTCTCGCGGCTAGCTGGAGCGGTAGCCGCGCCCGCTTTGCCGCCGTGGATGCTCATCTCGACCGCTCGACGCTCGCCCAGCACTTCCCCGGCCTCAGCTTGCTCGTGCTCTGCGGCTTTGTAGAAGTGCCCGCGCCTTTTTTGCCCGTGTTGGAGAAGCTGCTAGCCCTCGTGCCAGCCTCTATCGCGTTGCTCGACTACGACCCGGAGGGTCCCGGTTTTTTTGCCCGGACGCGTCCCCTGTACGAATTCCTCCACACCCGCGCCCTCCGCGTCGTACGCAGCACCGCCGCGCAACACCCGGCCGCCGCATTTGCCGGTCGCCTCTTCACCCACAGCCGCGATAGCCTCAGCGCACCTGTAGAGCGGGTCGCCTGCCCGGACCGAGTCGGCGAAGTCGCGGCGATGGCCCGCCGCATCCGCCAGCTGCATCAAGAGCAGGGAGTAGAGCTAGCCCAGATCCGCCTTGGCTTCCGCAACCTCGACCTCTATGCCGAACTCGTGGCGGAAGTGCTGCCGCGGCACGGCCTGCCCTTTTACCTCGCGCGCGGGCGGCCCCTCGCCACTGCGCCCGCAATGAACACCGTCTTCGCGCTCATCGACGCGGTGCTAGAGCACTACAGCCGCGCCGCGCTCTTTCGCCTGCTCAGCTTGCCCTTGGTGCGGCTGCGCTACGCATTCGCAGATCAGACCCGCACGCTTGCCGCTTCGGACTTCGCTGCGTGGACCCGCAACGTTTCGCCGTCAACCGGGCGCGGCGCGTGGCTCGCAGCCATTGACGACACCTGCGCCTACTTAGAGGGCGAGCTAGGCCGAAAAGGCGCGCCAGTCTCCGAAGAAATCGACGATCTCCCCACTTCGCGCGAGGACCTGCGCGACGAGTTAGAAGCCCTCCAGCCTCTACGAGCTAGCCTAGCCGCGCTCTTTGACCTGCTCACGCCCTTGGAGAGCCGCCAAGACCTGCCCTCTTTCCGCCAACACCTGCTCCACGCCCTCGGTGCCCTCGGTGTAGAAGAAGCTCTCGCGGATGGGGCAGCAGAAGACGGCCGGGCACTGGCGCGCTTTTTGGAGCTGCTCGACGAATTGTGCGCGCCGGCCGCAGCCTTACAGCCCCGCACTTTGCACCAGTTCGCCGACCTGCTGCACGAAGCCATCTCCCCCGCGCACGTCCCCGCCGCAACGCGCGCTGGCATTCAAGTTACGGACCTCGCCGCAGCGGGCAGCGCACCCTGCGATTATCTCTTCCTCGGCGGGCTGGTGCAAGGCGAATTTCCCCGCTTGCCGCCAGCCGACATTTTCCTCGAAGAAACCCAGCGCCGCGCCCTGAACTTGGACGAGGACGCCACCACCGAGGCCGAGCGCCTACTATTCTACCGCGCTGTATGCGCGCCGCGCCGCGGTCTCGGCGTTTTCTATCCCCAGCAGTCGGGCAGCAAGATGCTCGCCCCTTCGCCCTTTGTCGCCGAGCTAGACGGCCTGCTCGCCCCGCAGGCTGCGGCGCGTGAGGCTGACACTGCACCGGGCACCCTTGCCGAGTTGCACCTCGCCTTGGGCCGCGGCCTATGCGCGCCGGCAGGCAGTGCATCCGACCCAGCGCACGAGGCTCTTGCACTCTACAGCCGAGCCGCCCAGCTCGACGGCCACGCCACCGCGCTGCACCACCTCGTGCGCGGCTTGCACATTTCCGAGTTGCGCACGATCCCCGCAAGTTTCGGCAGCCACGAAGGCGTACTCGACGAGGCCGCGCTGCTCGCCGCGCTGCGCACCCGCCTCGGCTCGGGCCATTCTTTCTCCGCAACCCAATTGGAGCTTTACGGCCGCTGTCCCTTCCGGTTTTTTGCCCAAGATCTGCTCAACCTCCAGCCCCTCCGCGACCCAGCAGCCGACGACTCAGCGCTCAAGCGCGGCAACCTCGTCCACCGCATCCTCTACCATTTCTATGCGGACCACGGCGAAGCGGCCGAACGCCCGGAAAACTTGGCTACCAACCTCGAAAAACTGCGCCACCAAGGCCATCAAATCGCCGAGGAAATGCGGCTTACGGGCTTTTTTTGGGAACGGGAACTAGAGCACCTGCTCGGGTCTGACGACGGGGATCGGGAGGGCGTTTTGCCGCGCTTCCTCCGCCTGCAAGCGGCCGCGGCAAACCCGGCCGTGCCGACCCATTTCGAGCTGAGCTTTGGCAGCTACCCCGGCATGGGGGAGGGCGACCAGCAATCGACCACCACCCCCTATGCCATCGACGACCCAGAGACCGGAGACGAGGTGCGGCTCTCCGGCAAGATCGACCGCATCGACCGCACGGCCGACGGCCACTTCGTCGTCTTTGACTACAAGACCGGCCGCGCACCCTCCCTAGCCGATATTGACACCGGCCTCAACCTTCAACTCCCGCTCTACTTGCTAGCGGCTGAATCCCTGTTCGGGGAAATCGGGCTGCGCGAAGGTGCTGGCGCGGCGTACCTGATGCTCCGCGACCTAGAGGACTGCGGCCGCAGCGGGCTGTTCGCCGATGCCACACATCGCAATACAGCCTATGTCGCCAGCGGCCGCTACGGCATCTACGACCGCGAGGCGTATCGCCAGCGCCTCGACGCCGTGCGCGGCTTCGTCCTCTCCTATGCACGGGCCATGCGCCGTGGGGTATTCCACGTCACCGCTCGCGACCCGGCCAAAATTTGCCCGCACTGCCCTTATCAACAAAGCTGCCGCCTCGATCCCCAGCGCATGAGGGCCTTGTCGTGAAGCGCGCCGTCCCCCTGACTCCAGTCCAGCGCATGGCCCTCGACAGCCAGCGCAATATCGCGGTCACCGCCAGTGCCGGTGCCGGCAAGACCGCAACGCTAGTCGAGCGCTACATCGAGCTGTTGCGCCAGCATCCCGAAATCGGCGTGCGCCAAGTGCTGGCCATCACGTTTACCCAAAAGGCCGCCGCAGAAATGCGCGAGCGCATCGCCCGGCGCCTAACCGACGCCCTCGCCCAAAAGCTGCCCGAGCCAGAGCGGCAGCGCCTGCGGCAAATCCACGCCGACCTGCCCGCGGCGCGCATTTCCACCATCCACGCCTTCTGCGCGGCCCTGCTGCGCGAGTATCCCATTGAAGCGGATGTTGACCCGGCCTTCGCGGTCTTGGAGGAAGTAGA
Organism: uncultured Latescibacterota bacterium; assembly: GCA_958295495.1. Classification (GTDB taxonomy): domain Bacteria; phylum Latescibacterota; class UBA2968; order UBA8231; family UBA8231. Next base: position 376,993 of record OY282352.1, on the reverse strand, counting down.
TGCCGCGCAACTCCGGCACCAAGCCGTGCGCCAAACGCTAGAGTCCCTAGCCCGCATGCGCGACTCCGCTCCAGACAAACAGGCCCTGCGGCGCACCTTGGCCGAATGGCCGCGCCGCTATCTCGAACAGGTCTTGGAATACCTCCTCGAAAAAAAGCATCTCGCCCGCTCGTGGTGCCGCCGCTACGCCGAGCAGTCGCCCGAGCAAATCCTCAGCGACTGGCGCAGAATGCAGCAAACGGCCTGCGCTCCCGCGTGCCGCGCCCTACTCGCGGATACCCACTTCACCGAGATGCTCGCCGAGCTTGCCGCGCTCGCACCCCTCACCGACGCGAGCGACTCGGCCGTCGAGCGGCTAGCTCCGCTGCGCGACGCCATGCACCGGCTGAGCCAAACGCCCCCGCTCGACGAGGCCCTAGCCATCCTCCCCCGCCTAGCTAAGGGACTTTTGACCAACGGCAAACCCCTAAGCGGCAGTCGGCTGGGCAAGAAATCCAATTGGGAGGAAGCCGCGCTCGCCCGCGTCCGCCAACTCGTGCCCGCCTTGGGGCGCTGCCTAGCCCCGCACGCCGACCTCCTCGGCCTCGAACTTGGTGCGGCCGACGAGCGCGCCGCCGCAGTACTGCCCGCCCTGGCGCGCGTCTTTCTCCGCGCCGATGCGCGCTGTGAAAGCAGCAAAGGCAACGGCCGTATGCTGGACATGGACGACCTCCTAGAGAAAAGCCACCAGCTCATCGCCGCCGACGCGGACATCCGCCACCGCTTGGCCCAACACTATCGCTTCGCCCTGATCGACGAATTCCAAGACACCGACCCCTTGCAGTGGGAAATCATCCGCTCGCTGGCGTCGCCGGACGGGCAAATGGCCGGCGACAAACTCTTCATCGTCGGCGACCCCAAGCAGTCGATTTACTCGTTCCGCGCCGCCGACGTCACCGTCTTTGCCCGCGTTCGCGCCGCCATCGCAGAGGCCAATGCCGCGCACGAGCGCGAGTCCCGGCCCTTTTGCGACGGCGGCGAGGTCCTCGACGCCTCCCCCGACGAGCGGCTCGGCACGCTCGTCATGGGCGAAAATTTCCGCACCCTCGCCCAGCCCATTGCCTTTGTCAACGCGCTCTTTCCCAAGTTTATGCAGGCGGTCTCGGGCGAGCCTTTTCAAGTCGGCTACGACCCACTCATCGGGTGTCGTCCCACCAGCACCGGCGAGGGTTCGGTCGAGCTTTTGCTCTTGCCGCCGGACGATAGCCGCGATGCGACAGAGGCCGCGCTGTGCGAAGCCAAGCTGGTGGCCCAACGCCTGCGTCACCTACTGGCGGGCAAGGACTTGCAGGTCGCCGCCGAAGGGGGTTTGCGCCCGCCCGTTCCCGGAGACATCGCCTTGCTCCTGCGCCGCCGCCGCAACCTCTTCGCGTACGAAGACGCACTGCGGGCCGGCGGCATCCCCTTCCAAGTGGCCGGCGGCCGGGGCTTTTACCAGCGCCAAGAAATCTACGACCTCGCCAATATCCTCCGCGTCCTCTGCAACTCCGGCGACGGCATCGCCCTGATGGGCGCGTTGCGCTCCCCGTACTTTGGCCTCTCGGACAACGCCCTGTACGCGCTGGCCGCGCCCCACGGCGGGCGGCTGGCCGAGCACCTTGCTGACGCCAGTCTGCGGCAGCGGCTCGCCCCGGCGGACCAAGAGGCCGCCGCGGTCGCGGTCGCCCGACTCCAACGCTGGAGAGTGCTACGCGACCGCGTGCCCCTCGTCGAGCTTGTGCATACCATCCTCGAAGACACCGGGGCTTGGGGATTTCTCTGTTATGGCGAGCGCGGAGAGCAGGCCGTGGCCAACGTGCGCAAACTCCTCGACCTCGCCCGCGAATTCCGCGGTCCTCTCGCTGATTTCGTGGTTCGCCTCGACTTATTGACTAATGAAGAACAACAAGAGGGCGAAGCCCTCCTCGACGCGGACGCCTTGCACATCCTGACCGTGCATGCGGCCAAGGGCTTGGAGTTTCCCATCGTTGTAGTGCCCGACTTAGCCGCGCGCTTTAATTTTCAAAACAGCGCCCCCGCGCTCCTCGACGCGGAAAAGGGCATCGGCTTGCGCACTCTCGACCCCGAGCAGGATTACAAAAGGGCCTCCTCCTTTATCCGCACCCTCATCAATCGCAACGCGAGCCGCCGCCAGCGCGCCGAAGAGAAGCGCCTGTTGTACGTGGCTTGCACCCGCGCCCGCGATCACCTGCTGCTCGGCGGCGCGCTGACCGACAAGCACTTTGCCACCGACCCCGACGCGGCGGCGGACTGTCTCGGTTGGATTTGTGGAAGCCTATCCCTGACAGAAGCCGACCTCGCCCGAGGCACCAAGGCGATTGCGGGCGTACCGGCCCCCTTGCCCATCTACGCGGACCCCAGTGCATTCCCGGCCACCGCGACCACCGCCCGCAGGGCCGAGCCGGCCTTTCGCGCCCTCGACGCTGCGCCCGCACGAGCAGTAGAACCAACGTTGGATCTGCTATCACCACTCGACGATTCCCAAGACCGGCCCGAATTTGCCGCCAGCGAGTTGGTTCTCTTCGCCGCCGACCCGGCCGCGCACCATCGCCAGTACGCGCTGGGTCTGCCGGCGTGGCCGCTCGGCCAAGTAGATGCGCCGCGTCGGCGCGGCATGCTCTTTGGTCAGCTCGCCCACGCCGGTCTAGAGGCCCTGAGTAGCAACCCAGACGCCGACCCAGACGCCCTCGCCGCCGCCCTCGTCGCCGCCGCTACCCTACCCATAGCATCCTATCGCGCCTCTTTCGAGCGCGAATTGGCCGCCCTATTGCACCGCTGCCGCCAGTCGCCCTTAGCCGCGCTCTGGCTCGCCCATGCCGAGTCCCGCACCGAAGTGCGCTTTACGCTCTCGCTGAACCACGGATTAGTACATGGAGTGGTTGATTACATGGGACGCGGGGCCGACGAACTGTGGGAATTAGTCGATTACAAGACCGGCCACCGCGCGAATACAGAAGAGGCAGTACAGCACTACCGACTCCAGTTGGAAATGTACGCCCTCTGCTTACAGGCCCTTCACCCAAGCCAAGCCGAATACCGCGCTATGCTGTACTTCACCGACTTAGACGAAGTGCGTCTCGTGGCCTTCACACCAGCCGATCTAGCCGCGGCCCGCCACCGCCTCGACGATCTCGTCGCCCAGCTCATTGCGGCCAAAGCCTAGCGCGACACGGCCGCAGCGCGCGCCAAAACCGCCAGCACCTCCTCGCGCAGGGCCTCTGGCAGGGCCGCGAAGCCGATCGGCGTAGCCCCGCTGGGCAGCTCGCAACGCTCTTTGATCCACTCCTCTCCCGCTCGGCACCACCTGATTACCACACCATTGCCCAAGCGGATGAAATACGCCCCATCGTCTGTGTAAAGTGTCGCTTGCATAGCACCCCTTTCGCTGAATCACGTCGTTTGCTTTCCCCACTCGACCGCGTACTTTCTTTAAGCATTCCCAACACAGCCGACAAATTATCTTGAAACCCCGGCCTCCCCATTAGGAGACAAAAGACCATGGCCGAACCCAGCACGCAAGCCCAAGACCACGACCGGCGCATAGGACGCCAGTTAGACCGCCGCTTGGAGGGCGTTGAGCGAGCGATTGGCGAGTTGGGCCGCCGCATTATCGGCAGCCAGCCAGCCAGCCCAATAGCCATCGGCAGCTTGCTGTTGAGCATCCCGCCCCGGCCGGCCCCTAAAGGGCGTTAAATTAGGATTCTGATGTTACGTAGTTTACCGGAAAATGCTTCATTTTACCCCAATATCTTAGTACATCCCGTTTCAAGTGAATTACAAGATATAGAGTAGCTGCGTAAGGTCAGTTAGGATCCGATGTTACGCGCCCTACGATCGTTTGGTCTATCGGCGGTCATGCCGGCATCCAGAGACGCCGGTTTGAGGCCGTGCGTTAGGCTGGATGTCACGCCTAAAGGCGCGGTGAAGCCCGCTTTCGCGGGAATGACGACCGACCGACCGCCGCAAGCGACCGACGCTACATCAGGCGGCGCAACGTCAGTTAGGATATTCAATGCAGGTTTCCGCCCTTGGGGCCGCGGCCCCTTTCGGCCCACAGGTACAGCAAGCCGCCGAGCACCTGTGCGCCGAGCGCGTCTATGAGCGCATCCTCGCACGCGATCACACGGTCTGGCGGCCCGACCCAACCGAGATCGCCAATCGGCTCGGGTGGCTCGACAGCCCGCGCGTCATGCGGGATGCCATCGGCCCCATCCGCCAATGTATCGACGCCGTCCGCGCCGATGGCTACACCCACGCCCTGCTGTTGGGCATGGGCGGTTCTAGCCTCGCGCCGGAAGTCTTCCGCGCAATTTTTGGCGTGGCCGATGGATTTCTCGACCTCTCAGTGCTCGACAGCACCCAGCCCGACGCGGTCTTGGCCAAAGCCCGCACCCTCGACCCAACCCGCACCCTATTTCTCCCGGCTACCAAGTCTGGCGGCACTGTAGAGACGCTGTCCTTGCTCAAGTACTTCTACAACCACGCGGCTGACGCCCTCGGGCCAGCGGAAGCCGGACGGCACTTCGCCGCCATCACTGACCCGGGCAGCGGCCTCGAAGCCCTCGCGCAACGCCTCGGCTTTCGCCACATCTTCCGCAACGACCCCAACATCGGCGGGCGCTACTCGGCCCTGTCGCACTATGGCTTGGTCGCAGCCGGTGCCATTGGCGCGGATCTGGGCCGCCTGCTCGAGCGGGCCGAACAAGCCCTTGCCGACCCGCAACCGGGCATCCAACTCGGGGCCTTTCTCGGCGCTGGGGCCCTCGCCGGCCGCGACAAGCTGACCCTCATTGCTTCGCCAGCCGCCAGCGCGGTTGGTGCTTGGGTCGAGCAACTCATCGCCGAGAGCACTGGCAAAGACGGCAAGGGCCTGCTGCCAGTCGATCTAGAGCCTGCGTGTGCAGCCCACGCCTACGGGCCTGACCGGCTCTTCGTCTATATGCGGTTGGACGACCCAGCCGATGCCCGCGCCCAAGCCATTGCCGCGGCCGGACACCCGGTCTTGGGCCTCCAGCTAGCGGACGCCAACGATCTCGGAGCGGCCTTCTTTCACTGGGAAATTGCCGCGGCCATCGCCGGATTCTTCCTCGGCATCCACCCCTTTGACCAGCCCGATGTCGAGGCAGCCAAGGACCTAGCCCGCCAGATGGTGGCCGCCTACCAGCAACGCGGTGCGCTGCCCGCGCCCGCGCCCGACCTCGTCGATGGTCTTGCGCTATACGGACCAGTGCAGGGTACCGCCCTGCCCCAAGCCTTGGCGCACTTTCTCGGCGAACAAGGGCGTGCGTACATCGCCCTACAAGCGCACCTCCCGCCGACCCCGGAGACCACCGCCGCTCTACAAGGCTTGCGCCAGCAGCTACTAGCGCACACTGGCCTAGCCACGACCCTCGGCTTTGGCCCGCGCTTCCTGCACTCGACCGGGCAACTACACAAGGGCGACGCCGGCCGCGGGCTTTTTATTCAGCTAACGGCCGACTCAGCAGAGGACGCGCCGATTCCCAACCAAGCCGGGGCCTCGGACTCGAACATCACCTTCGGCGTCCTCGCTCAAGCCCAAGCCCTCGGCGACCGCCAAGCCCTCGTCAATCGCGGGCGGGCCGTGCTCCGCATCCATCTAGGCGCGGATATCGACGTGGGCATTGCCCAATTGCGCCGCGCCCTAGAGTCAATCAGCTACCCCACAGGAGAAGTCCAATGAGCCGAGCAGACATCGGCCTAATCGGCCTAGCCGTGATGGGCGAAAACCTCGTCCTCAACATGGCTAGCCGCGGTCTCACCGTTGCCGTTTACAACCGCACAACCGCCAAGGTCGATGCCTTTATGGCCGGCCGCGCCCGTGGCAAATCCATCATCGGCACCCACTCGCCAGCCGAACTGCTCGCCCAGCTCAAAAAGCCGCGCCGCGTGATGCTGATGGTGCAAGCCGGCCAAGCCGTGGACCGCGTCATAGCCGAACTCGTGCCCCTGCTCGACTCAGGCGACATTCTCATCGACGGTGGCAACTCCAACTACCAAGACACGGCCCGCCGCACCCAAGAGCTAGCGACCAAAGGCTTGCTCTACGTGGGCACTGGCGTCTCCGGCGGCGAGGAGGGGGCGCTCAAAGGCCCGAGCATCATGCCCGGGGGCAATCCCGCCGCCTGGCCCCACATCAAGGACCTCTTCCAAGCCATTGCCGCCAAAGTAGAAGACGGCAGCCCGTGTTGCGATTGGGTGGGCCGCGACGGCGCCGGCCACTACGTAAAGATGGTTCACAACGGCATCGAGTACGGCGACATGCAGATGATCGCCGAGGCCTACGCCCTGATGCGCGAGGCCCTCGGCATCGAGCCGCCGGCGCAGAGCGAAATTTTCAAGCAGTGGAACGAGGGCGAACTCGACAGCTACCTCATCGAAATCACCGGCGATATCCTCGCCAAGATCGACGACGAGACCGGCCAGCCACTCGTCGATGTCATACTCGACGCGGCCGGCCAAAAGGGCACCGGCAAGTGGACCGGCATCGACGCCCTGCAATTGGGTGCTCCAGTAACCGCCATTACCGAGGCGGTCTTCAGCCGCGCCCTATCCTTCCTCAAAGACGAGCGCGTGGCGGCAGCCGGCGTTCTCCAAGGACCAGACGCTTCGTTTACCGGGGACAAAGACGCTTTCGTCGCCGACATCCGCCGCGCACTATACGCGGCCAAAATTTGCTCCTACGCCCAAGGCTATCAGTTACTCGCCCTCGCCGCCGGCGAATACGGCTGGGAACTCAACTACGGAAACATCGCCCTGCTGTGGCGCGGCGGCTGCATCATTCGCGCCCAGTTTTTGGGCCGCATCAAGGAAGCCTTTGACGCGGATCCAACGCTGGCCAATTTGCTGCTCGCACCGTACTTCAGTGCAGCACTCGCGCAAACCCAAGCGTCTTGGCGCAGAGTCGTGGCCACAGCCACAACCCTCGGCATCCCCGTGCCGACCTTTGCCAGCGCCCTCGCGTACTACGACGGCTACCGATCCGCCCGCCTGCCCGCCAACCTGCTCCAAGCTCAGCGCGACTACTTCGGTGCCCACACCTATGAGCGCACTGACAAGCCACGCGGCACGTTCTTTCACACCAATTGGACCGGACGCGGGGGAACGACGGCATCGACTGCTTATAACGCCTAGTTCGCAAAAAATCATCTGGCAAACGCTGCATTAGCACTCAATTTATCGCATCCCGCCGGCGTTTTCTGCACAAGTGCCGATGCAATCGCCCGCCCTTTTGTATTGTTTCGCTTATGTAAATAGGGCAAAACGCGCTTTTCTATTCCATGCGCCGATAGACTCGCGCTTCTCGCCTGCCCTTTTGCCACGACAAAACTTTCCCTATACGACATGCCGAACCAACGCGCCAATTCCGCGAAATTTTACATGGCTTATCGGGTCAAATGTCGTCGAGAAAGTCGCTAGCACATTTAGGTGTAAGAACAGCCCCTGTGGTTATTTGTTTGGACCAGCACGAGGGCCTCATCCCTATTTCGCGAATGACGGACGAGAAGGTCTGCTCCATCTCCTTTTGCTACCTTTCCCATAGACGCGCAATACCATTTTAAGCGCACTTGCTAAATATTAAATTTTTCGCTTAATTATGTTATATCATACATACACTTACTCACGGTGAAAGGATTTTTTATGCCTAACCTCGCAGCCCTTTTGAAAGAAGAGATCAGCAAGATCGTCCGCAAGGAAGTGCAAGACCAAGTGCGCGAGCTGAAAAAAACAGTGCTCGAACAGCGCGATGCGCTCGCTCGCTTAGAAAAGCAAAGCGGCCCAGCAAAGGCAAAAGCCGCCAAACCAGCCGCCAAACCAGCCGCCAAATCAGCCGCTGCCAAACCAGCCGCTAAAGTCAGCAAAGCACCCGCAGACGATAAGAGAAAACAACCCCGGATCTCTCCAGATACGATCAAGAAGCATCGCAAGCGCCTCAAGCTCTCTCAAGCCCAACTCGGCGAACTACTCAACGTTAGCACCAACACCGTTCTGCGCTGGGAAGCGGGCACATCCAAACCGCGTAGCAAGCACCTCCCAGCACTTGCCCAACTCCGCTCTAAGAGCCTGCGGGACCTCAAGCAGCAACTCGGCGAATAACAGGCTTTACAGAACGGTCATAAAAAATCCCTAGTCTGCGGACTAGGGATTTTTTATTGCGACCTATCACTGCCAGCGTGCTATATAGTCGCCCATCTGCTGCTGCAATTTCGCGTTGTCGCGCTTAGCGGCTCCGCGCTCGACAAGCCGCGCCTTGCGCAACAGCATGGCGCGCGCGGCTGCTATGCGGCCCGGTGCAAGCTGTGGTTCCTCGCGCAGCAGTTTGTCGAGTGCGTACACTCGGAAGCGATCCATCGCGTAGTGAGCCTGCGATAGTTGATCGGCGTGGCCGCCGTATTTGCGGATGAGTTGCTCCGCCAAATAAACCACCTCATAGCGGCAGGTAATCCGCAGCCAAAGTTCGTAGTCCTCACAAGCGGGCAGGCATTCGTCAAACATACCAACGTCCGCAAAGACCCGGCGGTGAATCGCAATGGACGAAGGCGACATAACACACAAGGGCAAGGCGTTGTAGAAAATGTCGCCGCCGTATTTCTGGTGGTGTTTGTGGGGATTGACCCGCACGCCATTGCGGATCCAAATCTCGTCGGTGTGGCATACCAACAACCCGCTCGCGCACAGGGCCGCTGCTTGGCGTGTGAGTTTATTGGGCAGCCACTCGTCGTCCGAATCGAGCAGGGCGATCCACTCGCCTTCAGCCGCCACAATCCCGCGATTGCGCGCGGCGGAGACACCGCTGTTTTCTTTTAAGATCACTATTTTGACTGCACTGCCAAATTCCTCGCGCACCTGCTCGGGCGTACCATCGTCGGAGGCGTCATCCACCACGATCACCTCAAAATCCGCCCCCTGCTGCGCCAGTACTGAACGGATCGCCCGGCCGACTAACGCACGGCGGTTGTACACGGGAATGACAACCGAGAACACGGCGACCTCAGTTGCCGGCAATAAGCGCGACGGCCGCGTCTAGTTTTTCAACGACCATTTCTGGCGTAATAACCTCGGGCAACACCAGCGGCTGGTCGATAAGACCGGCGGGAAAAATCACGTACAGGGGCACCCCGGAGCGACCAAAAGCGCGCAAGAGCTGCGTGATCTCGGGGTTGCGGTTGGTCCAATCGGCTTTGATTAGAGCCACATTGAGCGCGGCAAACCGCTCGCGTACCACTTGCTGCGCCAACACCACCTGCTCGTTGACTTTGCACGTCCAGCACCACTCGGCTGTAAAGTCGATAAAGACCATCTGCCCGCCCGCGACCAACTCCTCGACGCGGGCGGCACTAAACGGCTGCCAGTCTAGTTCAGATGCAGTCGTCTGTTCGGCCAAGGTCTGCTCGGCAGCTAGCAACGGATGGACAAAGATCGCATAGCTACCCAAAACCAGCACCAGTGCCCCCACTCGAGCCACCCTCTTTGAACGGTTGGGATGCTGGAAGCTGCCCCACTGACCCCAGACCCAGCAGGCCAGCCCCAGCCCCAGCAAAAAGGCACCCGTCCACACCACGCCTTCGACCCCGACCTGATTGCCCAAGACCCAGAGTAACCACAGCATTGTGGCCATCAGCAAAAAGCCCATTAGCTGCTTGAACCGCACCATCCAAGGGCCGGGTTTGGGTAAGCGCCCGATCCACGCCGGCTCAATCGCCAGTACCATATATGGCAATGCCATACCCGCGCCAATCGCCAAAAAGATCGCAACGACGACGGCGGCCGGCTGGGCGAAGGCAAACCCAAGGGCGGTTCCCAAAAAGGGCGCGGTACACGGCGTGGCCAGAATCGTCGCTAGCACGCCGTTGAGAAAGGAGCCCGTCAACCCCTCGCGTCCCCCTAGCCCCCCCAAGCCACTGGTCCCCGGAAGCAGGATTTCATAGACGCCAAACAGACTTAGGGCCAACGCGAAGACCAAGGCACTCATCGCTACCACAAAACCCGGGTACTGGAACTGAAAGCCCCAACCGATCTGCTCACCACTGCTTTTGACCAAGAGTACCGCTAGCGCCAGCACCAAAAAAGTGGCCACAATACCAGCGCAAAACGCCCACCCTAGTTGCCGTACCCGCTTGGTTTCCTCGCCGGCTTGCTTGACAAAGCCGAGCACCTTGAGCGAGATGACCGGCAACACGCAGGGCATCAAGTTGAGGATCAATCCACCCAATGCCGCAAAAGCGATATAGACCCACAGCGACCGGGCGACCTGTCCGCTAGCCGCGCGGTAATCCCGCTCCAAGAGCCCCCCTCCCTGGCGCGGCGCAGCGCGCAAATTTAGCGCTAGCGTCCCGGCTTGTACCTTGCCATCTAGCCCATAGACGAGCACTCCGCGCAAAGTATCGACTTCGGCGTCGCCGTAGGGTTCGACGGAAAGCACGAGGTGATCGGCGGCTAGCCGCCGGGTGGAAAACGCAAAATCGTCGGCCGCCAGCGGATAGAAGTCGGGCACCTGCTCGCCCTGCTCAAAAGCCTTGCCCTCGTGGGAAAGGCGCACGTCAACCTCTATAGCCCCCTCGCCCCGCACGGCGAGTTCTAGCGCAAGGCGCTCGTCCAATGCGCCCGGCACCTGCGCCGCATAGCGGTCAAATTGCGCCTGCTGGGCACTCGGCTTGCCGGCGGCAGCCACCGGCAGTGCCAACGCCAACGACGCCTCGCCGGGGATGCACAGCTCGCGGCACACCAGCCAAGAGACCTCGGCCGCAAGGCGCAGCGTATCCCCCGCTACCAACGCCTGCGGCGCGGTAGCTTCGGCCATGAGCAGCACTTCGTCGGCATACCCATAGACCACTAGCTCCCCTTGTTCCTCGAATTTGTTGGGCAAGGGCCATTGCAGCGGCCCTGCTGCAACACCGGCAGGTAGCTGCCACTCGACCTCGATCGGCAAGCCGGCGTCGCCGCTAAAAATCCAATAGGTATGCCACCCTTCCTCCATCTTCAGCTCGATTCCCAGCCGGAAGGGCTGGCCGGGAACCACGGCATCTACATCGGCCAAAAAATTAGCCCGCACCGGGTGATCGTCGGCGTTGAGCCGCCCGCAGAGGACTAACGCGAGGAGGAAGAGGAGATTGTACATGGGAACCTCGCAGGAGAGATCGGGAAAGGGGATAGGTGGGTAGGGACGACCTTTTCTTGGAGACTAGGGCAATCGCCAAGATCGCCCCCACAAAGTCACCCGCGCAGCACGGCTCGATGAATCTGCTCAATGTCGATTAAGCGGCATCCCAAACGGCGGGCGAAATCCATTAGCTGCTGGCCCTTGGCCATTGAGCCGTCAGGCGCCATCACTTCGGACATTACTGCCGCCGGAAAAAGTTCGGCCTGACGGGCCAACTCCACCGCGCCCTCGGTGTGCCCTTGGCGGCTGAGCAACCCTTCTGGGCGGGCGGCTAAGGGCAATACGTGCCCGGGGATGACGATATCGTCGGGGCCGGTATCCGGCTGGAGGACGCGCCGGATGGACGTGGCGCGGTCTTCAGCCGAGACGCCGGTTCCAATCCCTTCTAGCGCGTCAAACGGCAGGCCGAAGCGCGGCGTCGTCCAGTCGGCGTTGTGCGGCTCAATTAAGCCGACGCCGAGCCGCGCTAGGTGGTTCTCGGTCGTGGCTAGGTGCAGCATGCCACGCGCCTCTTTGAGCATTTGATTGATCGCGGCACCCGAAACGTATTCGGCGGCCACGATCAGATCGCCTTCGTCTTCCCGCTCGCGCGCATCCACTAAGACTAGGAACTGTCCAGCGCGAAAATCTGCGAGCGCTTCGTCGAGCCGACAGAACATTTATTTCACCTCGCGTGCCATAAGCACCGCTTCGGCGAGTTCAATTCCCAAGCCGGGCGCGTCCGGCACCCGGATGTGGCCGTCTAGTATGGTTTCTGCCGGGCGCACCAATTCGCCGCGCCAATCCACCTCGCCAAACGCGAATTCGAGCACCGTGAAGTTGGCAACCGTCGCCGCTAGATGAACCCCGGCCATCGTCGATACCGGACCGGCCGGGCTATGGGGCGCGATCGGCATCTGCACTACCTCGGCCAGCGCGGCAATGCGCCGGCATTCGGTAATGCCGCCGGCGTGTTTGACATCTGGCATCAGCACATCCACCGCTCCTTGGGCGATATAGGGCCAAAAGCCTTCGCGGCCGACGAGTGATTCGCCGCCGGCAATGGTCTGGCCCGAGTGCAGCCGCAACTGGCGCAGCGCATCGACTTGGTCGCGCGGCACTGGCTCCTCAAACCAGTAAAGATCGAGCGGACGCACCTTTTCGGCCACCTTAAACGCCAAGGCCAAATCAAAGCGCTGATGGCAATCCACCAACAGCTCGATTTCGTCGCCAATGGCCTCCCGCGTCGCCACGAGCCGCGCGATTCCTTTGTCCGCGCTGCGCTCGACCCCACCCCGCGCCATCCGCCGCCAATGCACCTCGTCAAAGGGCGTGCTCTTGACAGCACTAAAGCCAGCATCGACCGCCCGGCGCGCCGCATCGGCAAACCCCTGTGGGCTGCGGTCGCGGGTGCCGCGGTTGAGATTGGCGTACAAGCGCACAGAGTCGCGCCGTTTGCCGCCCAGCAGGCGCCAAGCCGGCACCCCAAGCGCCTTGCCGGCCAAATCCCACAGCGCTTGGTCAATCGCGCTCCGCGCCGTGGCCCCGACGCGGCCGGTGTCGCCTGAGAAAATCGCCGCGCCCCGCGCCATCTGTTCCCACAACACCTCTACCGCGGTCGGATCCGCGCCCACCAACCGCGGCCCCAATTGCTCCAGCGCGGCCGCGACCAAGCCGTCGTTGCCGCTCTGGCTGGCCTCGCCCAGCCCACTCAGCCCGGCGTCGGTGTGGATTTGGACGAAGAGCCAATTGCCGCGGTGCGACGCCGCCACTGAATGTAGTTCCAAACGAGTAATTTTCATGCGGTCTCTCCAGCGTAAAACTGCGCTCTCAGCAAACATAAAGAAGACGCGGCCTAGCCGCTACGCGCAGAGGGGTTCACGCGGTTCAACGGAGTCGTTATGTTTTTAGTTCGCTCCCTCTTTCCCCGGAGGTTAAAGCATGGATCTCTTCGACGCCGGACTTAGGGATCGCCAAGCGGCGGACCAACCCCTAGCCGCCCGCCTGCGACCGCACACTTTAGACGAATACGTCGGTCAAGACCACATTCTCGGGCCGGGCCGTCTGCTGCGGCGCGCCATTGAGGCCGATCAACTCTCCTCGCTGATTTTCTACGGCCCACCCGGCACGGGAAAAACCACGCTCGCCGCGGTCATCGCCCACACCACCCGCGCCCATTTTATCTCCATCAACGCCGTTTTGGCCGGGGTCGCCGACATTCGCCGGGCCGTCGATGAGGCCGGCCAGTTGCGCAAGCTGCACAGCCGCAAAACCATCCTCTTCATCGACGAGGTCCACCGCTTCAACAAGGCCCAGCAAGACGCGCTCCTGCCCTGGGTTGAAAACGGCACCATCATCCTCATCGGCGCGACCACCGAGAATCCATACTTCTCGGTCAACCGCCCCCTGCTCTCGCGCAGCCGGGTTTTTCAGCTACGAGGGCTTGACTCTGAAGCCCTCGCGCACATCGCCCAACAGGCGCTTACCGACTCGCGCGGCTACGGCCATCTCCGCGTCGCCCTGCACCCCGACGCCCGCGCACATCTGATCGACGTGGCCAACGGCGACGCCCGCGCCCTGCTCAACGCCTTGGAGTTGGCGGTCGAAACCACCGATCCAGACACCCAAGGACGGATCGCCATTGACCTAGCAGTGGCCGAGGAGTCCATCCAGCGGCGCGCCCTGCTCTACGACAAGGAGGGCGACTACCACTTCGACGCCATCAGCGCCTTTATCAAATCCATGCGCGGCTCAGATCCAGACGCCACCCTCTACTGGCTGGCGCGGATGGTGTACGCCGGCGAAGACCCGCGCTTTCTCTTTCGCCGCATGCTCATCTTCGCCAGCGAGGACATTGGCCTCGCCGACGAGCGCGCCCTACAGGTGGTCATCGCTGCTGCGGAATCGTTTGACCGCATCGGCCTGCCCGAGGGGCGCTTTCCACTGGCCCACGCCGCCTTGTACTTGGCCACCGCGCCCAAGAGCAACTCGACTATGGCCTTTTTCGACGCGCTGGCGACGGTGGAAAAAGAGCGCGAAGGCGAGGTGCCCACCCACCTCAAAGACGCCAGCCGCGACAGCGAGGGCTTTGGCCACGGCGCCGGTTATCTCTACCCCCACGCCTACCGCGAGCACTGGGTTGCCCAGCAGTACCTGCCCGCCGGTCTGCAGGGCCGCATTTTCTACCAGCCCGCGGACCAAGGCCGAGAAAAAGAAGCTGGCGACCGCGTCCGCCAACGCCGCGAGCTACAGCTCGCCGCCATGCTCGAAGCAGAGTCCGCCCCGGCCGAGATTCTGTCCCTGTCCCCACCCGACCAAGTGCGCGACCAATGGCTCAAGCGCGCCAGCGGCGACGTTGGCACCCAACTAGAGCACACGCGCCAACGCCTCTTCGCCCCGCTCGCACTGGCGCGCCACCACCTCGTCCTCGACTTGGAGGCCGGCACGGGCCTGCTTACTTGGGAAGCTCTGCGGCGCGTGCCCGAAGGCGGCGTCTGGGCGCACACCAGCGACAAGATCGCGGCCGTGGCCCTGCACGAGACCGCCGCCCACCTAGCCGAGATCGAGCGGCCCCAAGTGCTGCAAGGCCCGCTCGCCGCCCTCGCCGACCAGATCGCCGCCGCCGACCCCGACATCCTCTTTGACGCCATCGTGGGGCGCAACGCCCTCGGCGCGCTAGCGCACAAGGCCGAAGTAATAGCGGCCCTGCATCGCCACCTCGCCCCCCAGGGCCGCGTCAGCTTGGTCGAGGCTCTCGCACGCCGGGCGCAACGCCTGTACCAGCTACTCGACTTACAGCGGCTCGGCGACCTAGGCGAGCGACTCATCGCCGCCGAAGAGGCCATCTACGCCGCGCCTGACAACCCGCGAGTCAACTGGGATGCCGCGGATCTCGAACAGATGTTCGCGGATGCGGGCTTTGGTGCGGTGCAGGTGCGGGTGGAAGCAGTGCAGTCGCAGCGGCACCTAGAGCCGCGCCATCTCGCGCACTGGTTCAATCCCGGCGGCGAGAAACGGCACACGTACGCCCACCATCTGACCCAGCATCTCGACGAAGGCGAACTGCGGCAGGTGCGCAAGCTCTTCGAGCAGAGCTTGGCCAACCGCGCGGTGACTTGGACGACGCCTCAGGTATTTATCGCGGCGGAAGGGCGGCAAGAAAGCAATGCGGGTGCAGCGTCTAAGAATTGATTTATGGCGTCTCACCGCTTACCTTATCCGCATTCTGCCACCTCTAACCCGCCATATACCATGATCGCCAAGCGTCTAACCTGCCTGCTTCTTTTGGGCCTCAGCGCCTGTAGCACCACCGAAGAGCAGGTCGTCGAGCTCCTAGAACAGATGGCTGCCAACCCGGTGGATTCGCCCGCCTATCAGCAATCCATCGACGAATTGGCCGCCATTGGCCGGCCAGCCGCCCGCCAGCTCATCGCCCGCCTCAACCCCGACCTGTACCTCGGCGAAAACTACCGCGAGTTCCGCGACGAACAGGAAAAGCTCCGCATCGGCTGCGCCCTAGCACTGGGCCACATCAAGCCGCGGGGGGCCACGGCCGCGCTCAAGGATCGGATCACCACCGCTTACACGGACCGCGAGCGCATCGCCTGCCTGTGGGCCATGGGCCAAGTCGGCTACGTCCAAGAGGGCGTGGATGCGGCCAAAGTCCAGCTCGACGACCCCGACCCCATCATCCGCATCCACGCGGCCATTGCCCTGCTCAAGATGGACGACGAGCTTGGCACCAGCGAAATCGAAGCGGCCCTAACCGGCAGCAATCCGGAGCTGGCCCAAACCGCCCTGCAAGGGCTAGAGGAAGCTGGCTACTTCGGCGTCCCGCTACTCGTGGAGCTGAGCGGCCGCGCCGGCCCTCACCAAGGAGAACTGCGCTCAGTGATAGCCGAGGTCAAAGACCAACTCATCGCTCAGCTAGAGGCCGAAGAGCCAGGCCACCGCCAGCGCGCCGCGCAAGCCCTCGGCTACATCGGAGACGAGAGTGCTGCCATCGCCCTAGCCGATCTACTAACAGACCCCAGCAATCAAGTGCGCTTTAGCACGGCTGCCGCCTTGGCTACCATGGGGCGTAGCCAAGGCATTGAGTTCCTCTTTGAGGCCCTGCGCAACACCGACTCCATCCTCCGCGCCAATGCCGTCAAGTTCCTCACCAACGTCCAGCAACAATCCGGCGCGGTCGAATCCCAACTCATCGCCGCCCTCAACGCCGAGAATCCGCTCGCTCGCGCGGGCGCGGCCCAAGTCTTGGGCCAAGCGCGCGTACAATCCGCCGTCAGTGCCCTGCTGGCGGCCACCATGGACGAGGTCGCCGATGTGCGCGCCAATGCCGCCATTGCCCTCGGCCAAATCGGCGGCGACCAAAGCCGCGCCCAACTCGAAAAATTGCGCCACGACAGCGACGCCACCGTTTCCTACTACGCCGAGTGGGCCTTGGGTCAGCTCGGATCTAGTTGACCCTAACCCCCTTTTTCGCGCCATGCAAAATGCAATCTGCCTGTTGTTCGTCCTCTTGGCCCTGCCGCCGTTTGCCGCGCCCAGCCGCGCCGGCGAAACGCCCGAGACCCTCCTCATCCGCCAAGCACTCGCCAACGACATCTCCGGGTATCGCCGGGCCGATGTCGAGCTGGCCCTCAAGGCGTACCACGCGCACTTCGTCGCCTATCAGGGGCACGCCAACGGCGACCCTCGCGCTTGGACGGTCCTGCACGAAAACCGCGATGCGTTCGCCGACCAGCTAGCCGCAGACCTCAGCGCCCAGCGCTACGAGGTCGTGCGCACGGTTCCCTTTATCGCGGTGCGCGCAACCCACGCCATTGCCACCAGCTTAGACTCCGGGCGCGTCGTCGATCGCCAGACTAGCAAGGCCACGCCGGTCGCCGTCCACCGCTTCTGGACCTTTCTCAAGGAAGAGGACAACTGGCTGGCCACGGCCATGGTCGCCGATTTGGGCGACGCGCTCTTGCCCGCGGCCGGTGCGCCCGCCAACGGCGAAATAGCCGAGCTGTTGCAACGCGAAAGCCAAGCGTGGAAAGCGGGCAGCGGCATCCTCGGCTTCTTCGACGCAAACTTCACTGGCTACGACGCCTTGGGCACTTTCAAGCCGGCCTCCTACAAAATCGCCTTCAGCGGCAGCGAGGAACTAGAAAAGTGGCTCGACAAGCGGTTGCCTTACGTGCAGTACGACCTCGACCGCAAAGTACTCCACACGGCCGTAGGCCCGGCCGGCGACGAAGCCTTGGCCGTCACGCGCGAAAAAGTGGCTGTCGAGCACGTCAAAGGGCCGGCCAAACACCACAAGGAACGCTACGTATTCTGGACGCTGAGCCGCCGCTCCGGCTCGTGGAAGATCACCAACATGCTCTTCGACTTGGGACTTGCCGACTAGCACGGGCGCAATCCCATGGAAAAACTGGTCTGGCTACTGCTGTTTACCGTCGGCTACTGGTCTTACTGCATCTTCTGGGGCATCAAAGGGGCCCGCCAAGCTAAGACGGCCTCGGATTACTTTATCGCCGGCCGCGGTATCGGCTTGTGGGTCTTCGTGCTGGCCGCCACCGCCACCTCCTTTAGCGGCTGGACCTTCGTCGGCCACCCCGGCACCATCTACAACGTCGGCTTGCCCTACGCCTTTGCCTCCTTCTACGCCATCACCATCCCCTTCACTGGGGTGTTGTTCCTCAAGCGACAATGGCTTTTGGGCCACCGTTTCGGCTATATCACCCCGGGCGAAATGTTCAGCTCCTACTATCGCACAGATGCGATGCGCTTCCTCACCGTTATCGTCGCTCTCGTATTCAGCGTGCCCTACCTCGGCATCCAGCTCAAGGCCTCGGGCCTGCTTTTCAATCGCCTGACGACCAGCACCCCGCTGGAGGGCAGCTTCATCGGCTCTGTCGAAGGTGGGGCGATTCTGCTTTCGGTCATCGTCTTTGTTTACGTAGCATCTGGCGGGTTGCGCTCGGTTGCCTACGTTGACTGCGCCCAGTGCATCCTGCTCGCCTTCGGCATCGTGGTCCTCGGCTTTATTGCCCTCGACTTGGTCGGCGGCTGGACGGCCTTCAAGGGGGGGTTGGCCGCCCTCGCCGAGCAAAAACCCGAGATGGTCGCCATTCCGACCCGGCCGGAGTCGGACTCCTTCCTAGAGCGCACCGGCACCCTGTTCTTCGACAGCGCCGGCGGCCCTTGGACCGGCCTGATGATCCTGACCTATATGTTCGCCTTGATGGGCATCCAGTCGGCACCGGCCTTTTCCATGTGGGCCTTTGCCAACCGCGACCCCCGGCCTTTTCCCTATCAGCAGGTTTTCGCCTCTTCGCTGGTCATCGGCGGTATCCTGTTCTTCTTCACCGCCTTCCAAGGCTTGGGCGTCCGGCTCCTCGATATGGAACTGATCGCCGGGGCTAAGCCCCTCGGCCTGCCGGCATCCGACCACTTGGTTCCCTACCTGATCGACACCTTGGCCGACAGCTTCCCTTTCCTCTTGGGGCTTCTCGCTGTCTGCGCGCTGGCCGCAATGCAATCGACCGGTGCCGCCTATATGTCCACGGCCAGCGGCATTATCACCCGCGACCTCTATCGCCATTTCTTCAACAAAGAGGCATCGCACTCGGCCCAAGTCTTTGTCGGCCGCTTGAGCGTGGCCATCGTCGTCAGCCTAGCCCTGCTAGTCGGCTTGGCCTCCGGCGACCTGCTCGTCTTGCTGGGGGGGTTGGCCGTTTCCTATGGATTTCAGATGTGGCCGGCCCTGCTGGGCATCTGCTACATCCGCTTCTTCACTCCCAAGGGCATCGTCGCCGGCCTGATCGCCGGCCTGATCGCCGTTACCTTTACCTATATAACCGAGCTGGGCGGCCTCATCGGCATTGGCCGCTATCCGCTCACGCTCCACAGCGCCGGTTGGGGCATCTTCTTTAATATGGGCATCGTCGTTGTCGTCAGTTTTTTCACCCAGCCCAAGGAAGCCAGCCACCGGACCCACCGCGACCGCTACCACCACTTCCTCAAAGCGCACACGGCCCTGCCCGAGGCGAAAAAGAAATGGAAAACGCCGGTCTGGATTCTGACGGTAGTTTGGTTCCTCTGTGCCATCGGCCCCTTTGCCGTCCTCGGCAATCAGACCGATCCCGCCCAGTGGCCTTGGGGCATCCCCTCGCTGTGGGTATGGCAGATCGCTTGGTGGATCATCGGCTGTTTTATGCTGTACTTGCTGGCCTTTAAGCTGGAAATGTCCACCGTCCCCGCCCGCGAGGTCGAATCCCCGCCGCAAGACGCCTGAGGGCGACGCCCGGAATACGGCGGATGAGCGCAGCGTCCCAACCTCTCAACGCCTTGCCTCAAGGCCATCGGCTGCAAGAATGCGAACGGGGGCGCGTGTTGGGCGTGGGCGGCATGACCTATCTGGGCTTTGATCACCACTTGGACCAAGCTGTCGCCATCAAGGAATATCTGCCGTCGGATATTGCCGACCGCAGCGTCGCCCCGCAAGCCAGCAACTTTCGCGGCGGGTTGCTCTCTTGACGCGTTCCACCTTTCCCTTTCTCCGCCTCGTGCTGGCACTCGGCGCGGCCCTGCTCGGCACGTTGCTCCTGCCCGACCAGGGCGCAACGAGCGGCCTGAGCCTCTTTCCGCCGGCCGTGGCCATCCTCGTCGCCGTCGCCACCGGCCGCCTGATCTTGGGACTAGGGTTGGCAATCGTCGGCGGTGCGCTCATTTCCCTGCCGGCCGACGTGCCGCTCTACGCGATCCCGTTCCGCGGCTTAGAGCGGGCCCTCCTAAGTTTTGTCTGGACCCCGCTGCGCGACTCCTTCCAGCTCTTTATCCTCGGCTTCACCGCCTCACTGATCGGCATGATCCGCGTCATCTCGCTGGCCGGCGGCACCCGCGGCATCGCCGATCTGTTAGTCGCCCGAGCCGCCGGTGTGCGCTCGGCCCGGTTGGCCACCGCGCTCTTGGGGCTGGCTGTCTTTTTCGACGACTACGCCAACACGCTCGTCGTCGGCACCACCATGCGCCCCATTGCCGATGGCTTCCGCATCTCGCGCGAAAAGCTGGCCTTTCTCGTCGATTCCACCGCCGCCCCCGTGGCCGGTATCGCCCTTATCAGCACTTGGATCGGCTTTGAGGTGGGTCTGTTCGACAGCGCGATGGAGCAAGTCGGTGCTGGTATCTCCGGCTACGAACTGTTCTTCCGCGCCCTGCCGGCCCGCTTCTACTGCCTGCTAACCCTAACCTTCGTGCTGTGCTCCACCGTCGCCGGCCGCGATTTCGGCCCCATGCTCAAAGCCGAGCGCCGCGCCCGGCAAACGGGCCAAGTCCTCGCGCCGGGAGACCGCCCGATGACCGGCGGCGCATCCCAACTCCCCGAGCACCGCGGCCTCCGCGCCCATTGGGCCGTGGCCGTAGGCCCCGTCCTCGTCGTCGTCGTTGGCGTACTCGGCGGAATGCACCTAGACGCCAGCCAAGCACCGGCCGTGGTGGCCGCCCGCGCCGAACACGGCTTTTTCGCCCGGCTCTACTGGATCCAAGTTTTCTCCCACGCCGACAGCGCCAAAGTGATGTTCCTATCCTCCTTAGCCGGTTCGGCCCTCGCAGCGGTCTTGGCCCTAACCCGCCGCGAAAAAGCAAGCCCCAAACGCCCACTCGGCCTAGCGGAAGTGGGCAAAACCTATGCGAGCGGCATTACGGGCTTTTCCTATGCTCTGGCGATATTGATCTTGGCCTGGGCACTCAAGGAAACCTGCGAGGCCGTCGAGACTTCGGCCTATATCGTCGGTGCGCTTTCCGGCTTCCTCAACCCGCACTTTTTCCCCCTCCTCGTCTTCCTACTTGCCGCGGTAGTCGCCTTCTCCATCGGCACCTCGTGGACGACTATGGCCGTACTGTTGCCGACCATGATCCCCGTAGCCTACGACTTAGGCGGTCTGACGCTGACGGTCCTCGTCGCTGCCGCCGTATTGGACGGCGCGATCTTCGGCGACCATTGCTCCCCCATCAGCGACACCACCGTCCTCTCCAGCATTGCCGCCGCCTGCGACCACCTAGCCCACGTTCGCACCCAGATACCCTACGCCCTGACGACGATGGCGATAGCCGGGCTGTGCGGCTACTTGGGCAGCACCCTGCTGTGGTCTCCAACCACTGGCTTGGCCGTGGGGCTATGCCTGATTGTCGCAGTGATCTTTGTAGTAGGAAAGAAAACGGACGCCGATTGAACCGCTAGGCCGCGGGGGATTGGGACTAGCCATCGGCTACTGTAAGGAACTGACTACCACCCCGCTGTCGTCCGATCCACCAATTCCTCTAGAACCATGTCCAACGCCCGCTCCATCGCCGGATCCCGCCCCTCTTCCTCGGCCAACGCTGCATCATAGGTTCCCCATCCCTCTAGCTCGGCCAACGCCAACAACACCTCCCCATCCTCCACCCTCACCAGTTCGGCCGCCACCAAGACCGCAAATCGGTACTGCTCGGTCTGCTCGGCTGTCGTATAGGTAAAGGGGCGATCCTCAATCGAGATCACGTTGAGCTGCAAGAGAGCATCGGCGCTCTCTTCGTCAACCACCCGCAGCTGGCCATCCTCAGCATAGGCATCAATGGCGCGTTCAGTCAGGCGCTCGGCCACGGCAAACTCCGAGGTCTGGTTGTCGGCCACGGGGATGCCAATGCTGCGGATGCCGCCCAGTAGGCCTCCGGAGGTCGAGTAGTAAGCGCATCCTCCGATGCAGAGCGCGGCCAGCGCGGCTCTAATCGTCTGACTCGCTTGCATCGTCCTCAGCCGCCGCCAGCGACCGCGCTCCGTCGCCCACGGCGATAGGCTGATTCTGGGGCCGTCCCCGGACATCGGTCCCCCGCACCTCCAGCCGCTGCCACTGCTCTTGACCCGGGGCGCGGGCCACCGAGTGCTCGACCATCATCGCGCTCAACGGCCGGGTATCGCCTACTACCGGCACCTCGCCGATGACCGGAGCGCGCACTGTACACAAGCGTGCCTGCACGTGGGTGGCGACCACCCGCGCCTTGACCACTTCCCAGCGACCTAGCGGCTGCCCGCTGTCTGGGTCCTCAATCTCCCCGTGCAAGGCGAAAATGGCAAAGGCCATGCCCTCCTCAACTCCCTGTTCGCTACCGACGTTGAGCACCAGCGTTGTGTCGTCGATAATGGCGGCTACCTTGCCTTCAATGGGTGTACTCATGCGGCTGTGCTCCTAAAAAAGAAACCGGCCCGCGCTCGCTAGCTGCGGACCGGCCTCGATATGCTTGGTAGAAATTTGACTTACTCGCCTGCGGCCCACCTATCGCCCTCACTGTTGTCGAATATGAAGTTTTCTGGATTCTTGTATCCTCGGTGCTTGCCCAACTGACGATCCCGCAAGCGCACCGCATAGTGCAAGTGGGGGCCGGTCGATCGCCCTGAGTTGCCCATCGTCCCGATCTGCTGCCCGCGCTTTACTTGTTGCCCCCGCTTGACCATAATTTTTTCTAAGTGGCCGTATTCGGTCTGGTAGCCGCCCTGGCGCGCATAGGGTTGGCCCTGCTCGTCGAGTTCCTTTTTTCGATGATCGATAGTAATCGTATTGCCGAGGTATTTATCCTTCGCGGCGTAGCTTACAAAGCCATCGGCCGTCGCGTAGATGGGCATCCCCTTGCGGCCGGCCAAGTCAACGCCGCTGTGGAAGGCCCGACGCCCGGTAAAGGGGTCAATGCGCCAACCAAAGGACGACGACCGCCATGTCCGCCCCTCGTGGACCGGTGAAATCGTGGGCAGGTATTGGACGTTGGTCGCTTCAAATTTCCGCTCGATTTCCTCAAAGCTCTCGGCCTGTAGATTGACCATCTGCTTCAGGTGGTCAATGCGCACGCTCAACTCGCGCATCATTAGCTGCTTTTGGGGCGGCAAGGACGTGAACTCCCCGGACAAATCCTCCACGCCCCCGACGCCGCCCAATTCCCCATTCGCGGCGAGCGGCTCCATCTCGTGGTGGGCGCGCAATCTATCTTCAGTGGCCTTGAGCTGATCCATGGCCTCCCCGAGCTGCTGCACTTCCTCGCGGGTCTGCCCCAAGCTATGCAGGAGGTTTTTGTTTTCGTCCTGCAAAGCCAGCAGAGCTTGATAATCGCCCGGCTTATAAAAACCCTGTGCATAGGTGTAGTAACCAAACGCTCCCACAAAACCAAATCCTCCGAGCAGAATCAGCCAGAGAATGCGGGGAAAAAAACCGCATTCCCGAATCTGACCGTCGCGCGGGAAAATGACAATAAAAGTACAACGCTTGCCTAATATATTCATAACCATATTCCTCTGTCTGCTAGTCTGATAGCAAATTTTGAGGCATTCATTAGATTGTATGTATTGGATATTGTTTGAGTTAAACCTAATTAAGTTATAGACGCCACGGCGGAAAGTCAATCGCCAAATTCTCCCATGCTTTTGGCTATCGACATCGGCAACACCTGTATTGACATTGGTCTTTTGGCCGGCGACGCGCCCGTTTTTCACCGCAAATGTCCCACGGCTCCCCCGGCCGATGCCGATCTACAACGCCTGCTTGCATCGCTTGCCACACCCCCAGTTGGCGCGGTCATCGGGTCAGTCGTCGCGGAATTGGGGGCTGCGTACGCAGAGGCGTGTCGCGCCTTCGCCTCAGGTCCCGTTCTCCAAGCGCGTAGTACGTGGGATTGGGGCCTGCACATCGACTACGACGATCCCGCACGGATTGGCATTGACCGCCTCGCCGCGGCCGCGGCCGCCCATCGCGCAACTCCGGCCGGATGGGCGACCCTAGTCGTCGATGCCGGCACCGCGCTAACGGTCGATGCCATCGACGCCGAAGGCACCTTTCGCGGCGGTGCTATTGCCCCAGGGCTACGCCTCGGATTAAACGCCCTCAGCGCGGGCACCAGTTTCTTGCCTCAAGTCGAGCTAGCGGCCACAGCACCCCTGCTAGGCAAGAACGCCACGGACGGTCTGTGCTCGGGGGCACTACATGGGTCGGCCGCGCTCGTCGAGGGCCTCTGCTCACGAATGGCCGCGGCCTTAGACAGCCCGGTCGCGATCTTTCTCACCGGCGGCGATGCCCCCCTGCTCCAGCCGCATATCGCCGCGGTTCACACTTGCGATCCAGATCTCGTACTCCGCGGCTTGGCCCTCGCGTACAGGCGGCGCACTGCTTGACGCGATACCGGCCCGTCCATAGTATGTCCTTAACAGCTCAGTACGCCCCACCCACCAAGGAGTGCCGCTTGTCCATTTTGCGAATTTCGCTATTGCTCGCCCTCATCGCGTCCGCATCCGCCCTGCGGGCCGAGCGCTCCGTTGAAGACGAATACAAAGCTCTGTTGTGGAAGACGGCCCAGATCATTCACCAGTACTACTTTGAAGAGGTGCATCCCGATTCTCTCGTACAGGCGGCGGCGCACGGGATGTTCAACACCTTGGATCCAGCCTCGGAATACGCGTTCAAGGGCCGCGCCCAAGTCGATGGCGAGAGCACTACAAGGCAGCTAAACCACCGCTTCGACACCCTCATGCAGATGGCCCAAGCCATCGACGAAGATGCCTTTTATCCCGTTACCGCAGATACCCTCATCCGCCTTGGCATCGCCGGGATGATGGAAATTCTCGACCCCTATTCGGTGTTTTTGGAAAAGCGCAACCTCGACAATTTCAACATTCAGACCCAAGGCAAATACGGGGGGCTGGGCTTTCGCATCCAAGTCGTCTATCCCGACAGCGCGATTGCCGTGTGGAGCCTCGTACACAACCACACTCCGGCGGCCCAAGCTGGCGTCAAGTCGGGCGACCTCATCACCGCGATCAACAACACTTCCACCAAGGGCATGTCGGCTGGCGTGGCCGCCGACAGCATGCGCGGCGAGCCTGGCACCTCCGTGACCCTAACCCTAGAGCGCGCCGACCGCCCCACCCCCTTTGACCTGACGATCGAACGCCAAGAAGTGCAGATGAACAGCGTCTCCTTGGCCACCCTCTTCCCCGGCGACACCGGCTACATCAAGCTCGGCAGCTTCCAAAAGGGGTCGAGCCGGGAGATGTTCAAAGCCATCGTCGAATTAGAGGAACAAGGCATGGAGCGGCTGATCTTCGATCTGCGTGGCAACGGCGGCGGGTACCTCGAAGAAGCCGTGCAGATCGCCGACCTATTCCTGCCCCACGACCGCCTCGTGGTCTTTACCGCGGGCCGCGCCTTCGAAGACACCGTCAAGTACGCAACCCGCGAGGAGGCCCTGCTGCACGACACGCCCCTCATCGTCTTGGTCAACCGCCTGTCCGCTTCGGCGTCCGAGATCGTCGCCGGTGCCATTCAAGACTGGGACCGCGGGCTGGTGCTGGGGACTACGACCGTGGGCAAGGGATCTGTTCAGCAAATCGTCCACATCGACGACCGCGCCGATCTCAAGCTGACCATGGCCGCTTGGCACACACCTTCGGGCCGCTCCATCGACAAGCGCATGCGCAAGGACTCCACCCTCGTCCGCGGGTACGACAAGGCGTTCAAGACCCTCCGGCTCGAGCGCATCGTCCACGGCGGCGGCGGCGTCTCCCCAGACATCGAGATGCTTGGGCGCAGCGGCAGCCGCCTCTTCGCGCAGCTCAGCGGCTTATATGACCTCAACAACCAATTCTTCTACTACGCCCGCGAGCATCGGCTCAACTACCCAGCACTAACTCCAGACTTCGTCGTCGGCGCAGAGGACCTAGCGGCCTTCCGCGCCTTTGCCGAAAACCGGGGCTTTGACTACATCAGCGAGCTCGAAGCTCAAGTCGAGGAATTGGACAAGGTCGCCGAAAGCGAGGAGTACAACCAACTCGCCAAGCCGCTCAGCCACCTGATCGACGAAATCGACAAGATCGAAGAAAAACACTGGCAGGAGAACGAAGAGCTCATCGCTTGGCGGCTTACCTACGACATCCTCGAAAAAGCATTCGGGAAGCAAGCGGCCGAAGCGTACAATGTCACCGTGGATCCCCAAGTGCTGGAGGCGCGCCGCATCATCGCCGACCCGAGCGAGTACCAGATGTGGTTCGACAAGGAGGAAATAGGCGCACCAGAAGAAGACTCCATCGCCCAAGAAGACGGCCGCGGCGATCTCCAGTAGGAGCTTGTATTTTTGCCGCGGCGTGCATCGCTTTAGAGGGCCTGTTCTCTACCTCGTAGCGGGCCTTTTAATCCACGCCTTTTTCCTCGCCGCGCTCGGCACCGACCTCCTCCGGCCCCTCTTCAACGACGCCTCCCACACCCGCCGCGGCTTTGATTTCGGGGTTTTCTATTTGGCCGGCCAAGCCCTAGCCGAAGGCCGCGACATCTACTCGGTGTCGGGTGCCTTCGGCTTCCGCTACCTGCCGGCCTTCGCCTTAGTGGCCAGCCTTTTCGCCCACTTCCAGCCCCTCACCGCATACCTCCTGCACCTGTGCTGCACGGAGCTCTTCCTCGCGGCCAACCTCTATCTGACTTGGCGGTGGGTCGAAGGGCCGCGCCGGGGCCTAGCCCTGTTTATGTGGCTGGCGTACTCGCCTTATTTTCTCGAGCTCTACATGGGGCAGGTCAGCTTCTGGGCGGCCTCGCTGCTCTTTTGGCTCATCATTGGCCTCCACAACGCTCGGCAATGGACGGCCAGCTTCTGTTGGGTGGGTGCTCTCTTAGTCAAACCCAACGCCTTAATCCTCGCGCCCGCGCTCCTCAAGCTCCGCGCCCGGCGCGTCCTTGTCTTGGGGCTGTTGGCCGGCTTGTTCACCTCGCTGCCTTACTTCCTCCTGCATCCAGATAGCTTGGCGGCCTTTTTCGCCGCCAATATCCACGGCTCGCCCGTCCAAGGCACCCTCACCCACGCGGGCAATCTCGGGCTGCAAGGCGGGCTGGTCAGCGTCGCGGCCCAGCTAGCCGGGCGGCCACTAGCCGAATTGACGACCCTCGCCGACCTCCCTCTCGTGGGCCGCGCAGTCATCTACTGCTCGCAGGCTGCCATCCTCGTCGCGGCACTGGTGGCCACTTGGCGTGGCCGCGATGCCCTGCCGCTAGTCGCGCTATGGATGTGTACCTTTTTTCTCGTTTACAAAGACGTTTGGGAGCACCACTACGTCTTTGTCCAGCCCGTACTCGTGGGTTTGTACGCGCTTTCAGGCTCTCCCAAGCTCTTGTGCATATTTGCTTTTATCGCTTTGCCGACGCCCTTTGTATTATTCGACATCGAGCCTGGAGTCTATGGGCCAATCGACCCTGAACGCACGTGGGGGCCGGTCGTTTCCATCGTCTATCGCAGCACCAAACTCATTCCCCTAGGCTGCCTGTGGTACGGGCTGTACCGCACATGCTTGGCCGCTGCACCCACCAAGTCTTGATATTAGCGTACCGGAGCCGTATTATATTTTATTCTTTTATAGTCTTTCCCCGTCTGTCTTATGGCATCTGACTCCAAGCGTCGACTCCCACCCTGGCTCAAGGCCAAAGCCCCGGGCCATCCCAACTACATCGCCCTAAAAAATCTGCTCGCCGATTTACAGCTAAACACGGTGTGCGAGAGTGCCCAGTGCCCCAACATCGGCGAGTGCTGGAGCCAGCGCACGGCGACCTTTATGATTTTGGGCGATGTCTGCACCCGCAGCTGCGGGTTTTGCGCGATCAAGACCGGCCGCCCTCAAAGGCTCGACGAGGGCGAGCCGGAGCGAGTCGCCGCCGCCATTGCTCGCCTCGGGCTAGACCACGCGGTGATTACCTCGGTCAATCGCGACGAACTGCCAGACGGCGGGGCGCGCATCTTCGCCCGGACGCTCTCGGCAGTTCACCACCTGTGCCCCGAGACGAGCGTCGAAGTCCTGATCCCGGACTTCAAGGGCGACTGGCAGGCCCTGACGACCGTGCTTGCGGCCGGCCCGGACATCCTCAACCACAACATTGAGACTCCGCCTCGACTCTACCCCACCATGCGCCCCCAAGCCCAGTACGGCCGCTCGCTGGAGCTCCTCGACCGCGCCCGCAAGCTGGGGCCGGCCCCCACCAAGTCCGGCATGATGCTGGGGGCTGGCGAGACCAAAAGAGAAATAGCCCAGAGCATCCAAGACCTAGCGGATGTCGGCTGCGCCATCCTGACCTTGGGCCAATACCTAAGCCCGTCCGCCCACCACGTGCCCGTAGAGCGCTTCGTCCACCCAGACGAGTTCGCCCAGTGGCGGTGCTTCGCCCTCGGCTTGGGCTTTCGCCACGTTGAGTCCGGCCCGCTGGTGCGCAGCTCGTACCACGCCGCCAGCCAAGTCGAACAAGTGCGGGCCGCCACCGCCACTACACTACCCTGAGAGAAGCCGATGAACCTAGAGAAACAGGCTATACCTGAGTATCTGCAACGCAAGAAACTGCTCGCCGACGGGGGGCCGATCCGCGTCCAAAACTTGAGTGACGGGCTGAAAAACCGAGTGTACTACGTGGAGTCTTCCAATCAGACTTGGATCGTCAAGCAAGCGCACTCGCGCGTCCAAATCAAGGAGCGCTGGTGGATTGACCGGCGGCGCATCTTCGCCGAGAAAAGCTGCATCGAACTCTTGGCGCGATTTCTCGCTCCCGAGATTCTCCCGCAAGTCCTGCTCGAAGACCGCACGGACTTCATCCTCGTGACGACCCCGCCGCCGCGCAACGCCCTGTCTTGGGAGGGCGACTTGCTCAACGGCCGCATTGACCTGCAAATCGCCGTGCAATGCGGCGAGCTGCTGGCCACCGTCCACAACGAGACGGCCGGCTCGCCCGAGGTCGCGGCCACATTTGCCGCCACCAAGGCATTTGAGCAACTGCGCATCGACCCTCATTACACCTACATCGCCAACGCCTATCCCGACCTCCAAAAGGCCATTGCCATCCACACCAACCGCCTGCTCAACGAGGGATTTTGCCTCGTCTGGGGCGACGTGCGGCCCCGCAACGTCTGGGTCGCCGACGGCCACCCCTACTGGGTCGATTTCGCCACCGCCCACTACGGATACCCCACCTTTGACCTCGCCTTCTACACGGCCGATATGTGCGTCAAGGCCATGCAGAACACCGCCCAAAAAGCCGCCTATTTGGAGGCCGTCAATGTGTTCTGGAACAGCTATTTTCAGAATGCGAGCTACGAGCAGGCCGAGGAAGTCAAACACCAAGCCGTGCGCGACCTCGGCTGCCTGCTGTTGAGTGCGACCGACGGTCGCCAGCCGGCCGCGCTCAACGACGAGCGCATCATCGGGCTGTCGCGGCGCATTGCCCAGAGCCTGATTTTGACGGGGTTGGGGAAAATCGAGGACGTCACCGAGTTCGTCAACCGGACCCTGATCGACGGCTAGTCCGCTGTAAATCCCCACTGCTAGAGCGGATGTGCGCCGCCATGGCCTGCCGTGCGGCCGCCGCATCCCGCCGCTGCAATGCCTCCAAGATCTGGTGGTGTTCTGCCAGCGACAGTTCGGCGCGGGGGCCAGCCAGCGACGGCTCTGCCAAGCTCTCCTTGATCCATTCTTGTAGATAGCTGCGCGTAGTTTCGAGCAAGCTGTAGAGAATGGAATTGTGCGTAGCCCGAGCAATGAGTAGGTGGAATTGCAAATCGCTGGCGAGAAAGCGCCCTGCGTCGGCCAGCCCCCCGGCCATGCCGGCCAGTGCATCGGCAATGGCCTCCAAGTCAGCGGGCGTGGCCCGCTCGGCCGCCAAATAGGCGTTTTGCGACTCGAGCATCATCCGCGTCTCGCTCAGGTCTTGCAGCTTCTTGCCGTCGAGCAAAAACCCCCACTGCAACGCCCGCTCCACGTATTGGCCCTTGTCGCAGACAAAGGTGCCCTCGCCCACGCGGCCTTTGAGCAGGCCCATCATGGCCAGCGAGCGCAGGGCTTCGCGCAGGGAGGAGCGCCCAACCTGAAAGCGCTTGCACAGCTCCCGTTCCGGCGGCAGCCTATCGCCGGGCTTGAGCACGTTGCGCTCGATCAAGTCCGTTATCTGCGCGACGATCGCGTCGCTTACGGACGTGCGCTGCACCGGGCGCATGGCCGCGGCTTTCTTAGCAGAGTCGGTCAAGGCATTCAATCCGGCACTAAGCGACCCCATTGTGATCAAAGCTAACCATTCCGAATCTCCAACAATCTCAAGCCACCAGCATTGAGGGGAACGACCACCTTCCCGTCCACAACTTCGAGCATGTCGCCCGTTAATGTATCCTGTACGCGATCACCACCCACCGACAATTGCACATCTCTGGCGTTCTGCGTCTGACGATTTACGATGAGTACGTGACTGGGCATCACGCCGTTGCCGAAAAGTCCAAACTCCAAATCAACCTGCGGCTCAAACACGAGTGGATTGCGGCGGAATTCGCACGAGGAAAATCCACCGTGGTAGTGCAAGTCCTCTAACACCGGGCTCAAGCGACGCAGTAAACCATTCAATTCCTGCACCGCACGGTAGCTGGCCGTCGGCTCTCCCTGCTCATTTACCAGCCCTTCGTAGGTCCGGCGCCGCACTAGGGCTCCCCGTTCATCGAATACTTTTTCGAGACCGGAACTGTAGAGAAAGTAAATGATGCCCGCCGCTCCCCGCGTCAACGCCATCCCAACCTGGAGATCTATTTCACTGGCCGTGGGTTTGCGCCAATTCAGTCGCCCTTCACGCCCTACACTCATCGTCTGCACGATTGCGTGCCACCGGCCGTAGCGGCCTTGCATGTGGTGCGCGACCTGATCATAGGTTTCAAGCAGCCGGTTCAACTGGTGCTGCAGCTTCTTGCCACCATAAGGCGTATCGTTGCGAAACACGTAGCATTCGTGCTGGAAGATGTTGGGCGGACCTCCTAGTACAAAAAAGGAGTCCATAAAGTCCTCGACGGATTGATAATCGACGATGTTACCCACGGTGACTGCCGAACGGTTGGGATCCTGGGATCGCAGCACTTTGACTGTCTGGCGCAATGACGAGTAGAATGACTTGGAATAATCCTCGTGCCCTACCAAATAGCCGCTGAATCCACGATTCCCTTCCCACTGGGTAAAGAGCGCCTCCACTATTTTGTCCAACTCTGCGGTGGATCTGGTTTGAGTCGCCCAATCGTGGAGCTTGTCGTGCTTCGCGTACCCTAAGGGCGCATAGTAGACCGGCATGCTTATACCAGTGCGATTGCAGAACTCCATGGCAGCTTCTTCAGCCGTGGAGCCATCCTCCAAGATAGCTGGCTGCAGCCACTCTAAGTAGTTTATCCCTAGCTCCGCAAGCTGCTTCTGGTCTCCCGGGCCGAAGCGGTACTCGTCTAGCCCGGCCGGCAACCAAACGCCGATTGTCAGGGGTCCAATCGCCAGTGGGCTAGGTTCGTAGTCCAAGCTAGCGATCGATTCTCTGCTCGTGCATCCCCCAAGCGCAGCGAACAGCGCAAGCGCGATTGTTGTGGCGATAGAGAATACAAGGCGTGTCGAAACACAGGTATCTGGTGTTTTTTTCACCTGTCTCCCTTACTTTCTCGCCTCGTGCGTAGTTCGTAGAGATAGCTCATATAGCAATCCTGCATCATTCAAGCCTGGATGTCACGCCTAAAGGCGCGGTGAAGCCCGCTTTCACGGGAATGACTTCTTATAGGCAGAAAAGACCGGGCCGATGAACATGCCATGCTTTCAAGTCATGTAGGACTGCTATATCTACTGCCGGTTTCGCTAGCCGTTGCCACTGTCGCCTAGGATAGAAAGTTAGAGCTGCCTGAAAATTCCGAGAGTAGCCCGACCAAGATGGCAATCCATTCAGCAACTTACCGAAATAAAATCTCTTATATTGAATATTTTATTTGCCGATGGTCTGACCATCAGCTATTTTCTAATGAACAATACTTAACCCCGCGCTTTGCTGTCAAGAGGAAATGCAGATGGCACAGACTTTGGACCTTGGCTCGCGCGTCGAATTGGTCTCCATGGATCCCCACTTCGACGACATTTCTATCGCCCTCTATTGCCCGGACGGCCCCGGACGGCCCTGTTACCAAGCCCACACCTACAGCCGTCGTCCCGGGGCGGACGAGCGCATCGCCGGAGTCGCTCGCGCCATGCAGGTGCTCGGGGGCATGGAACAAACGAGCGCCGGATCGCTCAGCTTTTCCTGCGGCCACGCCCATCGGCTCGCGGTCAAGCGGCTCTTCCTAGAGGCTTGTAAGCTGCCGCCGGAGCAGCCCATCAAGCCGCGTCCGCTGCACATTTTCGACAAAAAGGCCCACGCCACTATTGCCGTTGCCAGCCTCGGGCAGGGCCTGTACGAGGCCCACACTACCGAACAAGTCCGAGGCGTGGAACGCCGCGTTGTCACCATCGCCCGCGGCCTAATCCGCCTCGGCGAAATGGACGAGGTCGCCGACCAACCCAACCAAGCTCGCTTCGGCTGCGGCTTCGCACACGACGCCTTGCTCGGCCTCTTGCTCATCCGCGCTCCCAACGTGCGCGCCGCCGTGCGCGAGGCCGAAGCCATGGCCAGCCGCGGCGTACTCTCAGCCCCTAGCGCCCAGGAATAAAGGAGTCCTATCATGCCCTCTTCGATGACCAGTCGCGAGCGCGTCCTCGCCGCCCTCGCCCGCCAGTCCGTGGATCGCACCCCGCTCTGCAACCCGACCTCGTTGGCCACCGTCGAATTGATGGACCTCGTC
Organism: uncultured Latescibacterota bacterium; assembly: GCA_958295495.1. Lineage (GTDB taxonomy): Bacteria > Latescibacterota > UBA2968 > UBA8231 > UBA8231. The sequence continues at coordinate 344,154 of OY282352.1, read as the reverse complement.
GATGCCCCTTTCCCCGCAGCCAACCGCGAGCCCGAGCTCATGGCGCGGCTGGCCGCCACCGGCTACACCGAACTGGGCTTTGACACCATCATGCCGGTTTTCACCATCATCCAAGAGTCCTCGGCCCTCGGGTGCAAAATCCAGTGGGAGCAAAAGGACAACTGGCCCACCGTCCGCATGAACGAGCCAATTTGGCACGAGCCAGACGACATCACAATCCCCGCCGATCTCTGCACCCACCCCGACACCGCCTGCGTCACTGAAGCCATCAAGATTTTGCGCCAGGAATACGGCGACGAAGTCGCCATCGTCGGCAAGACCATGGGGCCTTGGTCATTGGGCTACCACTGCTTCGGAGTCGAGCCTTTTCTGCTGCTGTCGCTCGACGACCCCGGCAAGACCAAGCTCTGCCTCGACCGCATGAAAGAGATCACCATTGAGTTCGGGCAGGCGCAGATCGAGGCCGGTGCCGACGCCTTGACCCTGCCCGACCACGCCACCGGCGACCTCGTCAGCGGCGAGTACTACGAGCGCTACCTGCGCGACCTGCACATCGAGTTTGCCGAGCGGCTGTCCGTGCCCATCATTCTCCACATCTGCGGCCGCACGGTTGACCGCATGGAGTACATCGCCCAAACCGGCATGGCAGCCTTCCACTACGACTCTAAGAATACGCCCGAGGAATCCACCCAAATCGTGCGCGACCGCATCTCGCTAGTAGGCAACATCAACAACCCCGAGACCCTCTTTTCCAAAGGGCCGGAAGTCGTCGGCGCCGAAGTCGTGCGCAACCTCGAAGCCGGCGTCCAGCTCATCGGCCCGGAGTGCGCCATCCCCTTGCAGACCTCCATCGAAAACCTCAAGGCCATCCCCCGCACGGTACACGAGTGGCACCGGGACCAAGCTCGCAACTAAAAGAAGAGATCCTATGGCAGACATCACCGACATCGCCAACGAATTTATCCGCGACGAGATCGAAGAGTTCATCGAGCGCGACGACGAGCGCGAGCGCATCATCAGCCTCTTTGTCCAAGCGAGTGCGGACATGCAGGACATCGCCGCCGCCCTCATTGACGGCAACCACCTAACGGTCCATGAGCTGACCGGCCAAGCCATTGCCGCGGGTGTGGAGGCCCTCGAAGTCATGGACGACGGGCTGATCGCTGGCATGGCCATCGTCGGCATCAAATTCCGCGAAAACTTCATCTTCGTTCCCGAAGTCCTCGCCTGCGCCCGCGCCATGAAGGCCGGCATGGCCCACGTCGAGCCGATTCTCTCGGCCTCGGGCGTCGATCCCATCGGCATTGTGATCATGGGCACGGTCAAGGGCGACCTCCACGACATCGGCAAGAACTTGTGCATTATGATGCTGCGCGGGGCCGGTTTCGTCGTCCACGACCTAGGCGTAGATACCTCCGAAGACGAGTTCATCGACGCAGTCGAAGAGCACCAAGCCCCGCTCTTGGGCATGTCGGCCCTGTTGACCACCACCATGCCGAACATGGGCAAGACCATCGAGGCCTTCATCGACGCCGATTTGCGCGACGACGTCAAAATCATGGTCGGCGGTGCGCCCGTGACCCAAGAATTTGCCGACGATATGGGCGCCGACGGCTACGGCAAGGACGCCCTCGCCTGCGTGGCCTTGGCCAAGGACTTGCTGGAGGAGTAGCGACGTGCGAATTGTCTTTCGGGCAATGAAAGAAGATCCTAATGGCAAGCCTCTAACGGGACGGTCGGCGAGAACATTAGGAGTCCGCATCTGCGGGCCGCGAATCGACATCCCCATTCGTGCCGGAAAGGTCCATCCCCAAACAGGCGGAATGTCCGTAACCCCTGATGATCCTATGCGGCTACCGCCGATGCGATTGCCCAAATCCTTGGGAGGTGAAGGACGCGATCCTGTCTTTTATCTGCAAGTACCGAACTTGTCTCCTGCTTTGAACCTGCGTAGAGATACGCCGACTCACGCGCTTATTGAGCCAGCACAGTGCTGTTTGTTCGAGGAGTTTGAACAGAACTTACACGACACTAAAGAGAAATGGGCGAAATATGAGTGATGCCCTCCAACGATACCGATCCCTAGAAGCGGATCTCATTTATATCCGTTGGCAATATGCAGGCTTGGAATCCGAGGCAGAGGACCCCATCCTCGACGCCATGGAAGATATCTGGTACGAACTGAGTGAAGAAGAACAGCAGGTACTGTACCGCGAAGGAACAAAGTCTCTCATTCGCGATAATGACGATAACGACGAATCACCGATGGAGACATTAAGCGAGATTCGAAGTTTAGTCTTTAAGGATGTGGCCTAATGTATCTCACTGCTCACAGAATTCGGCGAATAAAAGGCAACAAGGCCGAAGTTGGCATCAATGCCTTCCTACATCGGCACCTCGAGAGTGATCTGCCCAAAAACATGCGGTTTGATAGGGAAGAAACCGTTAATCAGATAGTCCATGAGAATATAGGAAAACTCGTCGCCGAATCCGTGGATCTAGTACCGGGTGGTAGCTCAGTTCTCAGCTTTATTGATATAGTTGGCGGGGAAAACCTCGACAAAGAGCGCATCCAAGAATTCATCAATCAAATGGAGCCGGATATCAAAAGAATTCACTACCCGATTACCAAATCTGCGCCAGACATGGCCATTAAATTTGGTATCGCTTATGGTTTGCAGGGGTACGAAATAAGAGAATACAGAGCACTCGCAAAACGAGCCCTGCGTCTGTTTGAGTCGCCGGAGCCTCCCAAGTGGCGCTCTGAAAACCCGTGGATAGAGATTTATTGCGATAGTTCTGATCGCCAGCAGACCTTTAGTCTAGCACCAGCAACGGCAGAGAAGCTCCGACAGGTACATGATGAGCCTTGGGTCCCCGCGAGGGTTTCAGTAGATCGCCACACAAAGCACAACATCGAACTCATACACGGCGATCTGATACAGCATATTGCACCGATTTTAACCGATTTAACCCTCGAACAGATTGCATCACAAGGCGGATTGATTCTTTGCGATTCGTCGAGCCAAAAAAAAATCAAATGGCCTGAATTAAAGGAACTATAGGCCAGCGGCCTCGCGCACCCCATGACCCCAATTGACCCCCAAGAGTACCAAAAGAGCCTCGACCGCCTGTCGGGCATCCTCGCGGGCATCGCCACCCATGCCGACGAACAGGCGACCTTTCGCTGCCCTTATAAGAACCGCTTCGACCAATGCACCGCCCACTTCGGCTGCCGCAACCAGCGCAAGCCGCAAAAGCCGGGCGGGCTGTTCCAGTGCGGCGGCGACGACCAGCTCGACTACCGCTCGGCTTGGGAGTCGGCAACAACTCGGACCAAACGATGGGGAACTGGTCGAACACATTATCTGGACGAACCTTAGGAAGGACAATACGGAACTCGCTATCCCTGACTTGGAGCAGAGCTTCCTTAATGAGGTTTCTTTCCAGGATGCACATATCCGAGAAAAACTCAGCAGCGAAGTTAGGGATGAGAAAGGCCGTTGGCACGGGGCAGTATGGCCCTTGGCTGTAACCATTCTGCTACCTACGGTGTAGTTTAGAGCGATCCTATAATAACCGGAACTGCTGAATGAGAAGTGATGCTCTCCAGCGACTATGATAAAAACATTCGCCGATGGAGAAACCCAACGGGTCTATACAGAAGGACAATCCAGACGTTTACCACCCGATCTAATTCAAAGAGCCATGAGGCGATTAGAGTACATTGATCTTGCTCAGACCTTGAACGACTTGCGCGTACCGCTCAGCAATCGCCTACATTCCTTGAAGGGGAATCGCCAAGGCCAACACTCCATATCCATCAACGATCAGTGGCGTATCTGCTTTCGCTTTGTCAACGGTGACGCCTACGACGTGGAGATCATAGATTATCATTAAAGAGGTGCTATAATGGCTATCGCGAATGCTCAAAAACGCACCATCCCGCCCACGCATCCTGGGGCGATGCTAAGAGAAGATTTTCTTCCCGACTACGCACTGACGGCGGACTCTTTGGCCAATGAGTTGGGCGAATCTCGACAGACCATCCGCGAACTCTTGCAAGAGCAGTGCGCTATTTCGTCCATCATGGCCTTGAAACTATCCCGTTTATTCAGGAACTCTCCTGAGTTTTGGCTGAGAGCCCAACACGCCAGAGATATTTGGGAGTTGGAGCAGCAATATCGAGACGAATTGGCTCAGATCGAGCCATTGCCACAGTACACTTCTGAGCGATAACGACGCCTTCGTCCATGACCCCAATCGACCCCCAAGAGTACCAAAAAAGCCTCGACCGCCTGTCGGGCATCCTCGCGGGCATCGCCACCCATGCCGATGAACAGGCGACCTTTCGCTGCCCTTATAAGAACCGCTTCGACCAATGCACCGCCCACTTCGGCTGCCGCAACCAGCGCAAGCCGCAAAAGCCGGGCGGGCTGTTCCAGTGCGGCGGCGACGACCAGCTCGACTACCGCTCGGCCTGGGAGTCGGCCCAACGCCCGGCCGCGCCCGGCCGCGGGCAAATCCGCTGCGACGGCACCTCCTACCCGCTGTCCACCGGCGGCACCCTCTTCGACTACGCAGATCAGCTCGGTGCCCGAGTGCCCACCTCCTGCGGGCGCACTGGTCACTGCCACGAGTGCATCGTCGAGGTCACAAGCGGGGCCCAAGCCCTCAACGCGCCGACGCTGGCCGAGGACTTCCTCCGCGACGAGTTCCGGCTCGCCTGCCAAGCCAAAGTCGAAGACGCCGATGTCGATATCGAGTTCGCCCCGCTTTTTCGCACGCCCCGGATTCTGACCCAGACCGTGGATCGCCCCGCCGAGATCGACCCCCTAGTCCAGCGGCGCGGACGAGCCATCTACTACGGCGACGAGGAAATCGACCAATACCGCGGCCACCTCTACGGGCTAGCCATCGACTTGGGCACCACCACTATCGTCCTCGACTTAGTCGATCTGGAGACGGGCGAGAGCGCACATTTGAGCGCGTTTGAAAACCCACAGCGCTTTGGCGGCAGCGACATCATGCACCGCATTTCCTACGATGGGCAACACCCCGGCGAATTGCGCCAAGCCCTCGTCAAGGCGCTCAACCACGAGATCGAGAGCCTCTGCCGGCGCGGCGGCTTTGTGCGGCAGGAGATCTATGAAATCGCGGTCGCCGGCAACTCCACGATGCGCGACATCCTCTTCCGTCTCGACGTGCAGAGCATTGGCCAAAAGCCCTACAAATCGCGCATTGAGCACGAATATCTAAGCGGCGAGCGCCCTGCGACCAGCTTGGTCGAAAAGACCCGCCGCCTCGGTCTGAAGGCCAATCCCAAAGCGCGCGCGTACTCGCTACCGCTGATCGCCAGCCACGTCGGCGCAGACGTGGCCGCGGACTTAGTCGCTGTCGATATGGACCTCGCCAGTGCCAGCGCCATGCTGGTCGATGTGGGCACCAATACCGAAGTAGTAGTCGCGCACCAAGGCCGTCTCGTCGCGGCCTCCTGCCCGGCCGGCCCGGCCTTTGAAGGAGGCGGCATCACCTATGGTATGCCCGGCTGCGACGGGGCCATTGAGTCCATCCGCTGGGATGGTACGCGCTGGCAGTGGGAAACCATCGGCCACACCGCGCCGGCCGGGCTGTGCGGCTCCGGGCTAATCGATCTCCTCGCCGAATTGCGCCGCCACGATTTAATGACCCCCAAGGGCGTCTTCGCCGCCAAAAAGCGCCAGTTTGAGCTAGTTCCCGAGCGCGGCATCACCTTCTCGCGCCTCGACGCTTCAAACCTAGCCCAAGCCAAAGCCGCCAATTTCTGCGGCCAGTACATCGTCTTGCGGGCCTTGGGCCTAGATCCGGGCGAAGTGCAACAGCTCTATCTCGCCGGCGGCTTTGCCAACTTTGTCAATGTCCAAGCCGCCATAGACATCGGCTTTTTGGCCCCCGTGCCCACCACGCGCATCGCCAAGGTGGGCAATGCCGCCGTTCAAGGCGCGCGCGAAGTGTTGCTCTCCGCCGGCAAACGCGCCCGCATCGAAGCGCTGGCCAAGCGCATTGAGCACGTCGAACTGGAGACGACCCCCGACTTTTTTGAGCTCTTCGTCGAGGGCTGCCAATTCAAACCCATGCCCGGCAAACTGACCACTGCCTCCGTCTGAGAAGGCCATGCAGAAAACCGCCACTCTGCGCCATCTGCTAGAAGAGACCGACCGCTTTATCACCTGCGTCGAGTTGGTCACTTCTCGGGGTACCTTGGCCGACCGCAGTGGCAAGCGGGTGCTGGAGATGGCCCGCATCCTATCCGCCGATCCGCGCTTTGACGCCCTCTCGATTACCGACAATCCCGGCGGCAATCCCATGATCACCGCGGACGCGCTGGGCACTCCGCTCAAAGAAGGCGGCCAAGAAGTCATCATCCACCTCTCCTGCAAGGATTTCAACCGCAACGGGCTGCTGGGCCAAGCCTGGAAGCTGGCCAATGGGGGCTTCGACAACATTCTCACCCTGTCGGGCGATTACCCCATCGCCGGGTACCAAGGCCAGGCCGGCGGCGTGTTCGACATCGATTCAGTCGGCCTGTTGCAATTGCTCGCCGACATGAATGAGGGGCGCATCGAGGATGCCTCGCCGGGTCGCAAGCCGCGTCCCTTAAAACCCACCCGCTTTTTTCTCGGCGCCGTAGTCAACAACCACAAGCGGCTCGAAGCCGAGGTCATGCCGCAGTATTTCAAGCTGGCCCAAAAAATCCGCACCGGCGCTCGCTTCATCATCAACCAAATCGGCTACGACGCCCGCAAGCAGGACGAGCTGCTCAAGTACATGGCCCTGCACGGCCTCCAAGTTCCGGTCATTGCCAATGTTTTCGTCTTGTCCGGGGGCGTGGCCCGTTTCTTCCACGCCGGCCGCATCCCCGGCGTCGAAGTCACCGACGAATTGCTCGCCGTGGCGCAAAAGCAAGCCGCCTCCCCGGATAAGGGCCGGGCCTTCTTCCTCGAATTCGCCGCCCAACAGTGCGCCATTGCCCAAGGCTTGGGCTACCGCGGCGCGTACTTGGGGGGGCACATCGGGGCCGAGGAATACGGCCGCATCTTGGAACTAGCCGCACAGTACGGCGCAGACGACTGGCGCGATTTCGCCCGCCAGATCCGCTACTCGCGCCCCGGCGAATTCTTCTACTTTGAAGAAGACCCCGACACCGGCTTGGCCTCTGCCCAAGTCAACCAAGCCTATCTCGACTCAAAGACGCCCAACGGCCGTCGCCAAGCCCCCCTAACGTACAGAATAAATCGCCAAATCCACGACCGCGTCTTTGAGCCAAGCAAGGCCCTCTTCCGCCTCGGAGCGGCCCTGTCGCGCAAAGTCGAGGGCGGGAAATTGCAAAAGCCCTTGCACACCGTGGAGCACGCGCTCAAAATCGCTGCCTTTGACTGCCGCGACTGCGGCGACTGCTCGCTGCCGGACATCGCCTATTTGTGCCCGGAATCGCAGTGCGTCAAAAACCAGCGCAACGGCCCCTGCGGCGGTACGCGCCAAGGCAAATGCGAAATCGGCGACAAGGACTGCATCTGGGCGCGCGCGTACGACCGCCTCAAGGCTTGCGGCCAAGAGGAACAAATGCTCGGCGACGCAGCCGTCATCAAGGACGCGGCTTTACAGGGGACTAGCGCCTGGGCCAACGCCTTTTTGCAAAAAGATCACCGCGGAAAGAAGAAAGATTCGCAGTAATACTGAATTATCAACCACCCCGCCACATCTCGCGGAAACCCGTTCGATGATGCTACCTAATAGGGCAGACAGTGAGCCTTCACGCGGGATTGAAGTAGCACCAACCATCAAATGACAAACACCTAAGAATAGATGGCCGCCATCCATCACATCCGGTTATCAGTCTCCGATCTAGATACTTCGACGAGATTCTACTCGCCCTTGCTAGGAAGAGCTTGGATTCCGAGGATTGCCCCCGCGGCTGACAGAGACGGGAGAAATCGACAGATTGCGATTCGAGAAGGATGGGATGATCCTGTTGATTGGCCACACTATGGAAGCGGGTCGACACGAGAGGGGAAAGCCGGGACTGCACCATCTCGCCTTTTCTGTAGATTCACGGGCAGAAAGTCGAAAGAATCTACGAAGAGGTGATCAAGACCCTAGAGCACGTGGATGTCGAAGACCCGCCGAGCGACTGTCCAGAGTACGGCGAGGGATACTACGCGACATTCTTCTTCGACCCTGACGGCATCAAGCTCGAAATAACCTACACCCTTGAGTAAACCAGAAAACGGCAGTATATGTATTCCTATAACTGCACAGAACTCATGCGAAAACCTCTATCTTTCCTTCCCCCCAATCCCCTGTATCCGATCGTCCTGATCCTCGCGTCTGCCCTCGCTCCACCGACCTTTGCCGACGTGCGTCTGCCCAAGATATTCGGCGATCACATGGTATTGCAGCGCGATAGCCCCCTGCCTATCTGGGGCTGGGCTGGGCCTAGCGAGCAGGTCATCGTCGAATTTCTTGGGCAAATCGACACTACCAGTGCCAATGCACAGGGCGAGTGGAAGGTGGAATTGCCACCAGCCCAAGCCGGTGGCCCCCATGTGCTGACGGTGACAGGCACCAATAGCATTGAACTGCAAAACGTGCTCGTCGGCGAAGTCTGGCTCTGCTCGGGGCAATCGAATATGGAAATGGGCATCAGTCTCTGCCTCAACCCAGAAGCGGAGATCGCCGCAGCCAATCATCCACAAATCCGTCTCTTCCAGATTCCCAAAAAACTCAGCGCTGAACCACAAACGGACATCGAGTCCGATTGGCACCTCTGTACCCCGGAGACCATCGCCAAGGGCGGCTGGGGTGGATTCTCAGCCACTACCTACTATTTCGGTCGCCACTTGCAGCGCGAACTCGACGTGCCCATCGGCCTGATTCAGGCCGCTTGGGGTGGCACCCGCATCGAACCTTGGATCCCTCCCGCTGGTTTTGCCGCAGTACCTGCTGTGCGCGATATCTACGAGCAACTACAATTGCAAAATCCCCGCAGTGCTCTGTACAAAGAGCGTTTAGGAGGCGTATTAGACGAAGTCGAAGCCTGGCTTAACGCCGCCTGGGCGGCGCGACAAAGCGAGGAGCCAGTACCGAAAATGCCGACCTATCCCCCCGAACTCCTGCCGCCAAACGACCCGCAGCAACCCACAGTGCTCTACAACGCCATGATCCACCCCCTCGTCCCCTTTGCATTGCGCGGCGCTATCTGGTACCAGGGCGAGTCCAACCACACCGAGGGCATGCGCTATACCGAGAAAATGAAGGCACTCATCGGAGGCTGGCGCCGCCTTTGGCCAAGCGGCGAGTTTCCGTTTTACTACGTGCAGATCGCCCCTTATTCCTACGGCGACGAAGCGTCTGATGTGCTGCCCAAATTCTGGGAAGCGCAAACGGCCGCGCTGGAAATTCCCCACACCGGCATGGTCATCATCCACGATGTCGGCGACCCCAATGATATCCACCCCAAAAACAAGCAGGAGGTCGGGCGACGCTTGGCACTGGTGGCGCTGGCCAAGACCTATAACCAAGAGGTGAGCTATTCAGGTCCGCTCTATCGTTCGATGCGGATCCAAGGCGACAAGATTCACTTGCGCTTTGATTACGGCGGCGGCCTGAAAACACGCGACGGCGCAGCACCAGATCACTTTGCAGTGATCGACCGAGAACACGGCGGATTTATCAGGGCAAATGCCAAGATTGTAGGTGATGAGGTCGTAGTTTCGGCCCCGGGTGTCGAACACCCCGTGGCGGTGCGTTTTGCCTGGCACAAGCTGGCTGAACCCAATCTAGTTAACGCCGCCGGCCTACCCGCTGCCCCATTCCGTGCTGGTGCCGTACCCCAACGCGATCGGCTCGAAATGGAAGTGCCTGAAGCGGAAGATTATCGCCTCGTGTACGACCTCGATCTGGCCAACCTCGGCGTGGATATTCACTACGATGTCGACAATAGCGCTGCGATTACCGCGCCTTTTGACCGCATCGCCTATTTTGTGGAATTGCAACGCAGTGATGGCGAAACGCGCTTTCTCTACGTTTCACTGGATGCCTTTACCGATAACCTCAAAATGATCGGCGTGCCCACCTTGGCCTCGGGAGCCCACTTCCAACAACCCGTTGCCCGGATGAACACCTGGTCCAACACGGGAGTACACAACGGCATCGGCCTAGCAGGAGGCCACATCGAATTCTGGCCCAACAACTACGCCCCTGCCAACACCGCCGATGTGCCCAATGCCTCTCAGCATAGCTACGACTTTGGCGACCAGCCTATAGATCCCGCCGACGGCTATGGCAGTATGCAGATACACAACGCCACTACAGAACAGACGCTATTTGCCATCAACCACTGGCGTCGGGGTGAACGCGCCGATATCGGCATTGGCAATCGGGCTGATAAACACTCCGATTGGACTTTTTCCGGCAATGCACAGAGCTACTCTGCCAAAAGAATGAGAGTACTGGTGCGAAATATAGATAGGTGATGCCTCCCAAGCCTGAAGACTTAGGCCTTGTCGCGGCGGCCACTAATTCTGTCTATTGCGCAACCGAGAGGAGAGGTGAAGACCTTGCAAATTGCAGCGATTTCTTTTAATGGTGACGCGATCTTGTGGGACTTTCGCTAGGTTTGATGCTGTCTGCAAGGTATCTGCCAAGACCCTCATCGTGCCACTAGAGCATCACTCTCAATCCAATATCCGCCGTCATACCATAACGTTCCTGCAACGCCGGAAAGCTAGTTTTCTGATTGAGATCAATATCATCCGCGCCTGTAATATTATTTAGGTTAAAAAACGCCTGCATTCCAAACCACGGAAGCCGCTGGCTGATCGCGAGATCCCACCGTGTATACTTGTCCGAGTGAATTCGCTGTTGCAACCCTAAGTACACGACAGTAAAATGTGTTGATATTGTCGGTCGCGTTTAGGTTGGTCTCGTGCTTGGTGTATGATTTGTGTGAGTTGGTCTAATCCTTTTCGAAAGAGGCTTATGGCTCGTCGTCCATGTTTTTTTATGGGGATGGGTTTTCTCTGATGCAACCGCCGTCCTACCAACAGCGCCCATAGCAGCGTCCATGCCAGCAGCCCCAGCAGTAGGTGCAAGCGTTGGGGGTGGGTCAAATGGGTGTCTTCGAGGTTAAATCCTCTCGATTTCAAACAGGCAAACGTCGTTTCAATAGCCCAGCGTTGTCCATAGACGGCCAGCACCTGCTTGAGGTCAGTTCGGTTGGTGATGAGTAGGATGCGCTCGCCGCGGATGGGGCGGTGACACACCAAATTCAGGGTCAAGCCGTCATAGAGGGTGGTCTGTGGGTAGGATCGGGTCGTACCTCTCGGCATCCGTTCATTAAAAGTAGCCCCATAGCGCCGCCGACCGTCGTTGAGTATGAGCGATGTATTGCCGCGCAGGCGGATGACAAAATCGACCTGCTGCTCCAGCAAAAAGGCGAACCACGCTCGACCGATAAACTCGCGATCGGCGACTAAACAGCATACGCGGGGATCAAGGTAGGCCAATACCTTCGTCAGGAGACGCTTGCGCTCTGAGGTGTTGGAGGTACCCGGCTTTTGCAACGACTGATATACCAACGGAATCGAGACCCCCTGATAGACTAAGCCGACACACAACACATTCTGATCGGTGCGCCCCAATCGCCAATGGGTGCGATCCATAACTAAGAGTTGTTGTTGGCCGGGGCGAACTAACTTGGATACAATCAACTGGGTAAACACCGACGGCGAAACAGCACTACTGAAAAAACGCTGGAGACGGCGATAGTGACTGTCAATCTGGGCCATCCCCGATAGGCTACACGCGAGTTTTTTCATATGGACCGAACGCACTTGAATCAGCGCACACACCAAGCGACTGATCAGGTCGATACGGTGGCGCGTGAGGGATACCGACCCTTGCGTGAGGGCTTTCTTTAGCGTATGAATAAGCACGGTACAGCTCCTGTGTTTAGGATTTAGATGCAATCTTCGGCGATTACAAATAAACCTAAATCGGGGCTGTACCACAACTTAGATTACTGTCGTGTACTTAGGTTGCAACCAGAAGTCGGGTTTCTTGAAAATATTATCTTGGTACAAGGCAGACACTCTGGCTGAGAATCCACGATAATCGAATCCGACTGCTAGATTAAAGATGTCATTGGGCTGGTGCAATAAGCGGCTCGTATAAAACGTATCCACCACCGTTCTGTACAGCGTTCCGAGTTCATCATACGATATATCCAATTCCGTTCGCGGATAATTTGCTTCCGAAAACACTCGCGTATAGTTGATATTAAAGACCAGATTAGACAGGAGACCAGGTAGATACCATGGATGCGTTTGCCAGTCAATTTCAATACCTCGAACGTCGGTCGGGTTCGGATTGTTAATAAACGTACTGAAATTATACAGTTGCGTATTCTGCTGGCCGTCTTGTGGCAGATCCGGATACACACTGAGATCGCTAAGGAATGTTGTTGACGGGAAGATCAAGTCCTCTATACGTTTTTGAAAAGCATTGACAGTAAACAATCCTACTGCATTTCCATAGATCGACACAGCGAGATCGATATTCTCCGACGAAGCCGTCCTTAGCGAATAATTATTGTAAATGATCGTCGCCAGTGACACGTCATACCGTGGGACAATTGCGCTATAGTCTGGGTAGTTTAATGTATTGGTATACGCAAAATGAATTTGCAGCCACCGCAGCGGCTTGTATCGCGCATGTACCATAGGAAGTAGAAAGCCCTGAGAATTAATTGCGGTCGTATCCCTAGCAATGAATGCTATCCCACCGCCAGCATCTGGCAACTGCACACCGCGATTACCCGTATAGCTTGTTCTAAGGTTCTGGAAACGTACCCCGGGCAATAGAGTAATCCTCTCTCCTACATTAACCGTGAGCATCCCATAGGCTGCGCTCCTCGCCTCTGATCCATCGTAATCAAAGCCGAGAGACCTATACTCATTCTCTCTGAAGCCTACATCTCTTGCTATGGCAATTCCTATAATCTCTTCCATGAAATCAATATTCATCGGGTATGACAGTGAATAGTCACCCGCGAGAAAATTTCGATATGAATATGGATCATTCGTGAATAGAGCTAAGACGACATCGCCATTGTACATGTCCAATTCGGGATACTGTTCGAATATTCTTGCGTATAGTTGTCTACCGCCTAGGTCGAAATGTACTCCTACTCTGTCATCGATGTCGTAGGATCGCTTGCGATACTGATAAGAGCCGCCAAGCTTGAGCCTAGATGTAAGAACATCAGCGATCACAAGACTTCTTTCCAGACCCACAGATCCCGCCAGCGACCTGTCTCTAGCAATGTTTTCCGAGCTATTAATCGTTTTCAGCTTAGCGCCTGTCGCGTCAGGTGTTCCTAAAGCGGCTATAGCTGAAGGATGTGCTTTAGATAAGTCTCCTTGGCCAGCATATCCTGCCCTGTCTTCTTGCAGAAACATGAGTGTGAAATCTTCTGGATTCTGGCTCCTCGAATAGGTATGGGAGAGCTTCAGGTCAATATCAAACAGCGGTACTTCCTGCCGTACACTGAGTAGATTAGTGATAGACATTAAATCATTATTGGACCGCCCGCCCGAGTAAGTAATATCGTCAATGGCATGTACGAATGACTGTCCTCGATGCAAAGACTCCGTCGCCGATGTACTAAAAAAATTGAGAATCCCCACTTCGCCCAAATCATGATTATAATCTGACACAAGCGTCGCACCGTGACGCTGTTTTTCGCTGAAGACGTCACCTAGGTCGACACTCGTTAAATCGGGAATACCGTCATCCCCGTTCGACTTGTCGTTTAGCACATAATGAGCCCCCAATCGATTAGCACTCCGATTGCGCTTTTCAGTGGTGCCCTGTAAGAACAGACCCAGTCGCTGATTGAAGACTCTATGTTCAAATGAACCAACCAATCTATAGTCGGCATACGTTCCTTTTAGATCGTTATAACTTCCTTGTGAGGTAAGGCCAAAGACAGGGCCAGTGTCGCTGGCCTTCGCTTTCCGTAAGCCGAAATTTACTACGCCGCCGATAACCTCAGCATCCATATCCGGAGTAATCGCCTTTACCACATCAATACCCCCAAGGATGCTTGAAGATATCATGCTGAGATCGGTAGCCCTGTCCCCGACTAATGACGCTTGCTCATTGGGGTCATTAGATACGACGTTACCTGGAAGTTGAACACCGTCTATCGCAATCTGGTTATACTGCGGCGATAGGCCACGAACAACGACTTTGGCACCTTCGCCTCCTTCCCGGATAATCGACACACCGGGAAGTCTTGCTACTGATTCAGCTGCATTTGCATCGGGGAGCTCCTGTATTCGTGCACCAGATACAACATTCGTAATCGCCAACGACGACAGTTGCCGATTTATCGCCTCCGTTTGGCCACTTGCCTGTGCCGTAACAGTGATTTCTTCTCCGATAAGGCTCACCGGATCTAACAGCAGCTCTAATTCCAGCACTTGGTCAACCGCCAGCACTACTTCAAGCTCACGTGTCTCGTAGCCAATATAGGTCGCTCTTATAGTGTAGGATCCAACCGGGACGTTCCTGATTGCAAATTTGCCCTCTATATCACTTGCGCCCCCAATACTCGTGCCAACTATGATTACATTTGCCCACGGTAATGGCTCACTGGTAACCGCATCCAATATGGTCCCACGTACCATTGCCGACTGCGCGCTAGCCGTACTTGTGATAAGTACGGCTAGCCACGCCGCCAGCAAGCCAACATGCCTACATCTGTTCTTACGCATATAGGCTTCTGAAGTCCTCCCATGCCCATGCCACCAAGAAGTTACACTGGCTACTTGAGAAATATCATTTTCCTCCACAGCGTAACGTCTCCTGCATCTAATGCGTAAAAGTATATGCCACTGCTTAAGTTAGAAGCATCGAAACGGAATTTGTACGCACCGGCTGTAAGATGCTGATTAACCAAAGTACTCACTAATTGGCCCAAGGTATTGTAAACTTTGAGCGTAACCAACTCCGCTTTAGGCACCTCGAATTCGATGGTGGTAGACGGGTTAAACGGATTGGGATAGTTTTCCGCAAGTCGATAGCCGGTTGGTACCTGCCCTTCCAAGTGTTCGATAGCGGTTGCCGTATTCTGATTCAGCCACTGCTCTTTCTGTTCAGGGAACCAGTTCAAATCCCCCACCGCGAATCCATCTGTACCGGCATTCTGCAATGCCGGATTTGAAAACGCCAAGTTCTCTGGCAGAGGCCACGGAGGTGGATAGTGGATACCTTCTCCTCCCGGATCGTAGGACCATCGTGAATTCAGATCAAGCCGTTCATGTATGGTCTTGTCCATATACTCGACCAAGGCGTCCACATGTCCTTCGATATCCGGATCAAACATAGGATCTGCCTCCATGTTGCCCGCTAGAGTTGACTGAACGCCGATTGCTGGGAACAGATTGTCGAACGTCCATTGCGTGTATTCCGTAATCCACCTCGGCTTATGCAATCTTCTGGGGAGTACCTGTATCGATCCATCGGGGACCTTGACGCTATCAGTAAGCGTGATGTTAGCGTTATAGGTATCGTAATAATCAAACAGTTTCTTGGGCCAGAAATACGCGTTGTTCTGGACATCTATTACGCGCCTCGTTGGATCCAGCATTTCAGCGGTGACCCCTCGATCCGGATCGATATATACCTCCGGCCCAGGGATAGTCTGGTTCCAAATATCCGTGCTCCACTTGCTGACAGAATCCCGTGCCGTAAAGTGGATCAGGCTAGTGGATGTAGTATCTGGCCAATTGGAGAAACCGGGGTCTTCCAGGACAAACTTCGTCCACCAACCCAAGGAATGTACCGAGTAGAACAGATTGTTCTTGATGTGAACATTGGAGCCATGGTGGGCTAGGAAGGGATTAACATGGGTGTAAACTAGGGTGTTGTGCTCGAATACCGAATGATGGTCGTAGCCTCTCACCGACCAGATATACCCATTAACGGCAAAGAAAGTGTTGTTAATCACTTTCAGCGTATCCATATGGACCCCCGGGGACGCAATCATGGGTGAACCGCCCGCAATCCACGCTAGACTGTGATGATTATTGCGAAATACGCAATCCTGCATATCGATTTTGCTCCAGTGGCCAGCTATGAGTATGCCAAATCCGCCACCGCTATCAAATACAATGTCACGGAGTTTCAGCGATATCGAATCGGCAGTTAGCGTCATGTAGTTATCCCAGCCTGCAACAACGTTATCGGCTCTCCGGGACAGCAAGTAGAGATCATTCATACTGATCTTCCCACTCTTCCCAATCAAGTCAAAAAACTGGGTTGGAGATGAGTCATCCGGCAAGATTCCGGGAACAATTACGGGTGGCCTGTTAGCCGATTCATCCGGATCACCGTTTACTAAGGGGGGCACCCTCGTCAAGCTATATCTCGATTTTTCTTTTTCTGACAATCAGATTGACTCGGATTCTGAGGTCTCCTCGACGATGGACGACGGGGGTTGACCAAGGAAGGGGGAGGCAATAATATAAAAGGTTAGTTTCTTGGACGAGATGGCAGTGATTTTCTTAGTAGTGAATCGCTCCCCCATCTATTGAAGAAGCCTATCTTTATTATCCAATTATTCAACTTCATCCAACAACGCCCGTCCTAATCGCCAATTCACCCCGATACGGAATCCCAATGAACATCCCCGGTACGGACCGTCCCTTCGTCGTCATCGGCGAAAACATCCACACCACCCGCGTCATCTTGCGCAAAGGCAAGCTCATCGGCGCAGATCCTCAAGGCGTCGAATCGGTGCGCTTCCGCGACGCCAACAACAAGCGCCGTTTCCTCCAGATTCCCGCGGCAGTTAAAACAACCCAAGACTACGAGGAAGGCCGCGTCAAACATCTCAAGATCGCCGTGCAACAAGCCATGCTCGGCAACGTGGATGCCCTCGGCTACCTCCGCCGCCAAGTACAGCGCCAAGAAGCGGCCGGCACTGATTTTCTCGACCTCAATGTCGATGAGATATCCCTCAAGCCGGCAGAGCGACAAGAGGCCATGCGCTGGTTGGTGCAGACGGTATCGGCCATGTCGCAGACGGCACTAGCCATCGACTCCTCCCAGCTAGACACCCTTGCCGTCGGCCTCGAAACCGGTGCCGACCACCCCCAGCGCCTACTGCTCAACTCCGCGTCTTTAGAGCGGCCCGAAGCCCTAGAGCTGGCCAAACGGTACAACGCCCAAGTCATTATCACCGCGGCGGGTGAGTCCGGTATGCCGCAAAGCGCCGAGGAACGAATTGACCATGCTCGGCGCATGGTCGATAAGGCCCAAGCATTGGACCTGCCGCTTTCTGACCTCTACATCGATCCCCTAATTTTCCCCATCTCGGTTGACGCGCAATTCGGCCACCACGCCTTTGACGCCATCCGCCAATTGCGCGGCGAGTTGGGTGCCGAAATTCACATCACCGGTGGCTTCTCCAATGTCTCCTTCGGCCTGCCCTGCCGCCACTTGATCAACGATGCCTTCCTGCTGCTGGCCGTCGAAGCCGGTGCCGACAGCGCGATCATGGACCCGACGACCACCTCACTGGCCGACCTCTTTGCCACCGACCGGCAAGCCCGCCCCTACCAACTAGCCGAGGATATGCTATTGGGCCGAGACGAGTACTGCGCCGCTTTCCTCCGCGCCTATCGCAAGGGCGAGCTCGCCGCCTAGCGCGTTGGTCATTATTGGCCTTATCCCGTAGATTAAAAACTGAGCTTAGGACGGGCTTTGTTGCCGTCGGCTTGTAGATCGCCAACGGAAAGGAGGGTCGATATGCGGCACGACAAAATCTGTATCTTTGCTGCTCTGCTGTCGTTGACCCTCGCCGCCTGCGGCGAAATATCCCATACCGAGTTGGTCGCCGATCTGAGTAAGAATCACATAGTCCACACGTTGGGCGGCCAACGCCCGGCCCTCTTGGTCCTCCCAGCCGCTCACGACCCCGAAACACCTATCCCGCTCGTGCTCAGCCTGCACGGCTTCACCAGCCATTTGGCCCAGCACGACCGCTATTTCGGCCTCTCAAAGCGAGTGAACGACGCTCGCTTCGCCCTCATTATGGCCAACGGCACGCGCGACCCCGATGGCCATCGCTTCTGGAACGCCACGGACTTCTGCTGCGACCTCCACAACACCCAAGTCGATGACGTGAAGTACCTTTCCGGACTGCTCGAAGAGGCCGCCACGCACATCGCCGTAGAGCGCATCTTCGCTCTCGGGCACTCCAACGGCGGCTTTATGTCCTACCGACTCGCCTGTGAAGGCATCCCGGGCTTGGTCGCCATTGCCAGCCTCGCCGGCACTTCCTTTAGCGATCCCTCCCGTTGTGCCTTCGCATCCCCGGTCTCGGTGCTGCAAATCCACGGCACGGCCGACGAGGTCGTAGCCTACGACGGGAGCACGGGTGAGCACGAGTACGCGGGCGCAGAAGAAGTCGCGCTGCGCTGGGCCGCGCTCGCCCGCTGCAACCTCACCGATCCAGAAACCCTCCCATCGCTCGACCTCGACCAAGACCTCGACGGCCCCGAGACGGTCCGCACCCGCTACCGCACGGGCTGCCGCAACGACGTCACCATCGACCTGTGGACCATTGAGCAAGGCGCACACATACCGCACTTCGCGCCGGACTTTGGCCAACGCTTGCTCGAATGGCTGTTCAGCGACTCCCGCGCCGACACCCTGCCCTAGACGGAGACAAACCCCGTGTCCTCTTTCCTCCAGCGCCTCGACGACCCGCGCCCCCTCTTGTACGATGGCGGCTTTGGCTCCCAGCTTTTCGCCCGCCAAATCGAGCTGACCAACTCCACCCTCGCCAACGAAAGCCACCCGGAGGCGGTCGTCGCTATTCATACCGACTACATTGCCGCGGGTGCCGACTGCATTGGCACCAACACCTTTGTCGCCTCTGAGCTGCATCTCGCCATGGCCGGCAAAGACCCGTCCCAAGCCGGTGCGCTGGCCCGGCGCGGGGCCGCATTGGCGCAGCGCGCCCGGGAACTCGGCGAGCGGGACGTCTTCATCGCCGGCTCCATCGGCCCCTCCCCCGGAGCCATCGAAGCCGACGCGGGTAGTACGGATTTCGGCATTGCCAACCACAAGGTCCGCGCCGCGCATCAGCGCATCATCGACGCGCTCTGCGAAGGCGGGGTCGATTTCTTCTCCGTTGAGACTCAGTTTTCCGCAGTCGAAGCGGCCATGGTCTGCGACATCGCCCGCCAGACCGGCCTGCCCATTGCCGTCAACCTCGCGCTCAAATACACGCGGGACCGCAAAAGCAAGCAGGTCGTCTATCGCACCGATTGGGGGCACTCGGCCGCCGACCTGTTGGACGTACTCGCCTCGGGCCAATACTCCGGCGGCGACAACCTCCTCGACCATGTCCACCTCGTCGGGGTCAACTGCGGCGCCGAAACCCGGCGCAGCGAGCACACTGGCATGCCGTACGCCCTTTGCGGCGTCGAGCAGTTTAAGGCCGCCATGCAGGAGCGCGGCTTCGCCAAGAAGCTGATGACCTATCCCAACGCCGGCATGCCGCGGCTCAACAGTGCCCTCCGCACCATCTACTCGCAAAGCCCCGAGGAAATGGCCGCGCACATCCCAAGCTTAGCGGCTGCCGGCGTCCAAATCATCGGCGGCTGCTGTGGCACCACGCCCGACCACATCCGCGCCTTTCGCCAAGCACTCGACTCATGATTCAATACCAAGTCCTCTACTGGCGCGACATTCCCGCGCAAATCAAGCTCTTTGCCGGCCGCCGGCCGCGCTCACACACCCTGCCCGCCCGCTTCCAGCTCGCGATCGACCGCATCGCCATGCAGGAGGGGCTGGTGGGCACCGACGCCTATTTGGAGCAGTGGCACTGGTCCGAAAAGCAAGAGTGCGCCGGCACCCCCGAAGACGTGCTACAAATGCTCTTGCGCGAAACCCAAGAGGAAGGCGACCGCATTCTCGCCGAGTATAAACGATCGTGATTTTCTGCGAGAAAGCGTACCAAGTCATCGTCGTCGGCGGCGGCCACGCCGGCACTGAGGCCGCGCTCGCCGCGGCGCGCATGGGGGCCGAGACCCTGCTCCTGACCATGAATCTGGACACCATTGGCCAGCTGTCCTGCAACCCGGCTATCGGCGGGATCGGCAAGGGGCACATCGTCAAGGAAATCGACGCGCTCGGCGGCCAGATGGCCATCAACATTGACCGCACCGGCATCCAATTCCGCCGCCTCAACACCTCGCGCGGACCAGCCGTGCGTGCCTCGCGGGCCCAAGCCGACAAAAAGGACTATCAATTTGAATTGAAGTACACCTGCGAACAGCAGGAGCATCTCGACATCCGCCAGGGCCTGATGGAGAGCTTGCTGATCGAGGACGGAGCCGTCCAAGGCGTCGGCGTCAAGGGCGGCATCGCCTACCGCGGGCGCACCGTCATCCTCACGACCGGCACCTTCCTCCGAGGCAAGATCCACGTCGGCGATTTCTCTTATAGCGCCGGGCGCGCCGGCGAGACCGCCGCCGAAAAGGCCGCCGAGGGCTTGGTCGCGCTCGGCTTTGAGACCGGCCGTCTCAAAACCGGCACCCCACCGCGCGTCAATGGCCGCACCCTCGACTTTGCCGCGTTTGAAGAACAGCCCGGGGACGACCCACCGCGTCCCTTTTCCTATGCGGTGCAAAAAATTACCCAGCCGCAAATGCCCTGCTGGATCACCTACACCAACGCCCACACCCACCAGATCGTCCAAGACAATCTGTCGTGCTCGGCCATGTACAGCGGGCGCATCGAGGGCATCGGCCCGCGCTACTGTCCCTCCATAGAGGACAAAATCGCACGCTTTGCCGACAAGGAGCGGCACCAAGTTTTCGTCGAGCCAGAAGGACGGCGCACCCTTGAGTTTTATCTCAACGGCCTGTCGATGAGCCTGCCGGAGGCCCTGCAACCCCAGATCGTGCGCTCCCTGCCCGGCCTCGAACGGGCTGAGATCATGCGCCCGGCGTACGCGGTCGAATACGATTACGCCCCGCCGACCCAACTCTACCCACATCTAGAGACCAAGCGCGTGGCCCATCTCTTCTTCGCCGGCCAGATCAACGGCACCACCGGCTACGAAGAAGCTGCGGCCCAGGGGATTATGGCCGGCATCAACGCCGTGCTCAAGGCTCGCGGCGACGACCCGCTCGTGCTCACGCGCGCCGATGCGTACATCGGCGTCCTAATCGACGACCTCGTGACCAAAGGCACGCTCGAACCGTACCGCATCTTCACCTCGCGCGCCGAGCATCGCCTGCTCTTGCGCGAGGACAACGCCGACGACCGACTGATGGCCAAGGGCCGAGCGCTGGGGTTGGTCGGCGACGACCTGTGGCATCAATTTCAAACCAAGCAGCAACAGGTCGCTGCCGAGCGCACACGCCTACAGCACGAGCGCGTCAAACCGACCGAAAAGGTGCGGGAGGTCTTGGGGCGGCAGGGCACTGCTCCCATCACCGAATCGACCTCGCTCGCCGAGTTGCTGCGCCGCCCCCAACTCACCTACGACCACCTCTGCGAATTCGCCCCGCCTCCACAGCCCCTCTCCCCAGACGCGGCCGAACACGTCGAAGCCGAGATCAAATACGCGGGGTACATCAAGCGTCAAGAAACCCAAGCGCAAAAGCTCAAGCGCCTCGAATCCCTGCGGTTACCGACCGATTTTGACTTCGCCGCTCCCGGACTGAACATTTCGACCGAGGCGCGCCAAAAGCTCGCGGCGATTCGCCCGCAGACCCTAGGACAGGCTTCGCGCATTTCCGGGGTCTCGCCCGCCGACCTCGCTTCGCTCATGGTCTTCTTGCACGCCCGCACTCAAGCCGCTAGCTAGCGCACAAAAAAACGCCCCTGCACGGCAACAACAGTGCAAGAGCGTGAGCGTCCAAGCGCGGCGCGGCGAGTGTGCCCCTCAGCCTTCGGACTCTAGCTTGCTGATGCGGTCGCGGACCTTGGCCGCCTGCTCGTAGGCCTCTTGGGCGATGAGCCAGTCCAAGTGTGCCTTGAGCTGTTCCAACTGGCTTATCGGCTCGCCCGTCTGCGGATCCACGAACGCCTCCGACTTCTTCGCAGCACCTTCGCGCTCAGCCGCTTTGTCCTCTGCGAGCGCAGCGGCTTGTTCGCCCTTGTCCGCTTCGCGCTGGTCGGAGTGCTCCAGCGGCTGGCCGGCCGCCTCCATTACCTCTGGAGTCATGAAGAGTGGTACGTCCAAGAGCGTGGCCAAGATCATGCCGTCGCTGGGGCGGCAGTCGAGATAGAAGGACTGGCCCTCGGCTTGGACCAGCAGGTACGCGTGGAAAACATCCTCTTTGAGTGTGTGGACCACCAGTTTGTGGACCACGGCGTCGATTCGCTTGAGCAGGTTGCACAACAGATCGTGCGGCAAAGGCCGCGGCAAGGCAATTTTGCGGAGAGCCATGGCGAGGGCTTGGCCCTCAAAGTGGCCGATCGTGATGGGCACCACGCTGTTTTCTGTGCCCTTGAGCAAAGCCAAAAATTTCTGCGGTATGCCCAAGCCCTGCTCCGCGTCTGGGTAGGGATACATGTTGAAAATGTACACCCGAATTAGATGACTGTCTTCGTCTTTCATCGCTCGCGTACCCTCGTATAGATTGCTGTGCTCGTCAGTAATATATGCTTTTGCCGAGCAAATACAATTTTCTTCCTTCAGATCAAGCCGCGCTCCTTCAAACTGAGAAAATCGTCGCTACCGATGATGAGGTGGTCGAGCACGTCAATGCCCATGATTTCGCCGGCCTGCACCAAGCGCCGCGTCAGGTTGATGTCGTCCTGGCTGGGCGACACGTCGCCGGAGGGATGGTTGTGCGCCAAGATCACGCTGGCCGCAGCCTGCGATACGGCCGTGCGAAAGACCTCGCGCGGATGCACGATGGCCGAAGATAGACTGCCGATGGACACGATCTCCTTGTGGATCACCTGATTGCGGGCGTTGAGATACAGGCAGAGAAAGTGCTCGCGCTGCTGATCCTTGATGTCGGAAAGCATGGACAGCGCGTCGCCGGGCGCGCTAATCACCGGGCGCACCCCCAAGCCCTTGTGCAACCCACGACGCGCCAGTTCAAACGCCGCGACTAAGACCCCGGCTTTGGCCTTGCCCAGCCCCTTGATCCGGCTCAATTCCCCTATATCCATATCCACCAGCGATTCCTTGGGGTAATCGGCGAGGATGCCCTCGGCCAAGTCCATTACGTGCCGACCGCGATACCCCGTCCCCAAGGCCACGGCCAACAGCTCTTGGTCCTTGAGTGCCTGCGGTCCCAAGCGCGCGAGCCGCTCTCGCGGCAGTTCGTCGCGGTGGAAGGGGGTCCCTTCGCCCACAGTGCGGGCGGCAAAGTCGTAGTCAATGGGCTGAGTTTGCGTTGGCACGGCGCTTTCCTCCTTGGGCAAAGCTGTAGTAAAAAGACCACGCGAATGTAGCGTCTAGCCCCCACAAGCCACTGGGCACTAGACGCAACCGACGTAAATAAGCAGAATCTGTGCCAGCACCTTGCTCCGCCTTGGCCTCCCTCCTATATTTTTGCACATCACCCCCACTGCCGATGTCTAATCCGCGCTTTGTTCTGGCCCTAACCCCGCTCTACCGCCTGCTGCTCGCCGCCCTGAGCGGGGCCTTACTCGCGCTGGCCTTTCCCAGCCACCCGGATCACCCTCTCGCCTTTCTCTATCATCCGCTCTGGGCCCATTGTGCGCTAGTACCTTTGCTGCTTGCGCTGCAGGGCCGCGGATTCAAAAGCGGCTTTGCCGCGGGCTGGATCAGCGGTTTGGTCTGGAATCTGCTGTCCCTGTACTGGGTGGCCTATACCCAAGGCGGGGGGCCCGCCGTCGTTGGGGGCACTGGGCTGATGGCCGCGTACTTGGGCCTTTTTACCGGCCTCTGCATCGGGCTGTTCAACGTGCTCGCCGCGCGGTGGGGTGCGAAGGCGCTTGCACTGCTGCCTTTATTGTGGACCGGGCAGGAATACCTGCTCTCCCTCGGGGAGTTGGGGTTTCCCTGGCTCTTGCTGGGGCACAGCCAAGCGGCCCTGCCCCACTTCATCCAGTACGCCACTTGGACCGGCGTCTTTGGCGTCTCCTGTTGGGTCGTTGGCCTCAACGCGCTGTTCTACTTGGTGCTCGTCGAGCGGCGCGTCTTTCTCGCGGGCATTGCCTTGGGCTATCTCTTGCCTTGGCTCCACGCTCAGAGCGCACTGGCTGCGGCCGTTCCGGCCGAGAGCCTGCGCATCGGCCTGATCCAGCCAAACACCACGTACGCCGACAAGTGGGGACCCAATGGGCTGGAGCGCAGTTTCACAGCCCTCGCCGCGCTCTCGCGCCAAGCGGCCAAGCGCGATCCCGAGTTGCTGGTCTGGCCCGAAACCGCCCTGCCGTGCGATCCCGTGCGCCGGGCCGGTTGCCGAGGTCGCGTCCAAGCACTCGTCGAGGAGTTGGGCATTTCCTTGCTGACCGGTGCGCCGCAGGCGAACTACAACGCGGCCTTCTTCGTACAGCCCGGGGTCGGGGCCGGGGCCCTGCCTTCGTACGCCAAGATGCACTTAGTGCCCTTTGGCGAGCGGACTCCCTACCGAGACGCCATCCCCCTACTGCGCGACATCGACTGGACCCGCCTGACCGGCGACCTCGGCCCGGCAGAATTCGCACGTGGCACAGAGCACGCGGTTTTTGCCCATCCCCGGCATCCCTTTGCCGTGCTCATCTGCTTTGAGTCCATCTTTCCCGATCTCGTCCGCCAGCACGTGGCGGCCGGGGCGCGCGTGCTGGTCAACATCACCAATGACTCGTGGTTTGGCCGCAGCGCGGGGCCCTACCAACACGCGCTCATCAACGCCATGCGTGCCGTTGAAAACCGCACGGCCATCGCCCGCGCTGCCACCACCGGCATCTCCCTGTTCATCGACCCGTTTGGCCGCACCTACGAGGCGACCGACCTCTTCACTCCCGCGGTCGCGGTTGCCACCGTGCCGGTCGGCCAACCCGCTACCTTCTACACTCGGCACGGCGACTTCTTCGCCTATGGCTGCCTGCTGATCGCCCTTGCCGCCCTCGCCGCCCGTTTCCGCAACCCGCAACTCGCCCGCGAGCCAGCGGTAACTGACCGCGAACCAGACCCGCCCCGAGCAGACAACATGCCCTTTCTCGACCACCTCGAAGAACTTCGTTGGCGCATTCTCAAGGCCCTAGGCGCGCTCGCCGTGGGTGCGGTGATCTGCTTTGCCCTCTCCGACTCGATTGTGCAGATCTTGACCCGGCCGTACGAAGAAGCCGTCCTCAGCTTGGAAAACCAGCAATCCTCGGGTGCTGTGCGGGCGGTCAAAAAGCTGGTGAGCCAGTGGTTGGGCCAGCCCCGTGCTGCGCCGGAGCCGGACGCGCCCCTCGCCGACCTACCCCCGGCGCGCCGGCTGCAAGCCCTGCGGCCCATGACCTACTTCTTCATCAGCCTGCAAATCGCCTTTGTCGGCGGGTTGCTGCTCGCGCTGCCGGCCATCTTTTACCAAGCCTGGAGCTTTGTGGCCCCGGGGCTTTTGCAGCGCGAGAAACGGCTCATGCTACCCATTATCTCGCTGAGCGTCCTCTGCTTCTCGGTCGGCGCACTACTCGCTTATTACATCGTCCTCCCGCTCGGGCTGCGCTTTTTCCTCGCGTTAGAGCCGCCCGACATGACCTCCCAATGGGCGGCTGACGAGTACATCGGCTTTGTGCTGCGGCTCATAGCCGGCTTTGGCATTGTCTTTGAGATGCCCGTGCTGTCGCTCTTTTTGGCCAAGGTCGGGGTGCTGACTGCCGCACGGATGCGCCATATCCGCCGCTATGCCATCATCGGCATCTTCGTCCTCGGCGCGATCTTCACGCCTCCCGACCCGGTCTCCCAGATCCTCATGGCCCTGCCCCTGCTCCTGCTCTACGAAATTAGCATCTGGGTCTGCAAAATCGCCGAGCGCAAATAAGCACTACGCGCTACCAAGTCCAAATCGACTATTTTATGCCCTTCTACAAAACACCCGAAAGGATTTTTCATGGATGCCAAAGCGCTCATCTGCGACGAACAGCAAAGTTTCGCGCTGACTGCGGTCGTACTGAACGATCCCGCCCCCGACCAAGTCGCGATCCGCACACATTTCACCGGGGTCAGTATCGGCACCGAGTTCGGACTGATCAGCGGCAAGATCAGCAAGATGGACCACAACCCCTTTCCGTTGTGTACCGGCTATCAGGGCACGGGCACCATAGAAGCCGTCGGGGCCGCTGTCGGCAATTTTGCGGTCGGCGACGAAGTGTACTTTCGCGGCAATGACGCGATGAGGCTGGCCGACGGGACGGAGGTCGGGTGCATTTCCGGCGGGCATTGCAGTCGCGTCGTGACTCGGCCCAATACCACGCATGGCGTGGCGAAGATGGTGCCCGGGGCGGGAATGGATGTGGCGAGTTTATTTGTGATGCCGGCAGTGGGGCTCTATGGCGTCGATATGGCCAATCCGCGGATGGGAGATACGGTGGTGGTACACGGGGTGGGGATGATTGGCTTAGGGGTGGTGGCGGCTTGTGCTCAGCGGGGGTGCATGGTGGTGGCGGTGGATATTGACGAAAAACCGCTGGCAGTCGCCAAGGCGTTGGGAGCGGATTATGCAATCAATGGCAAAGAGCAGGACGTGGCCGCTGTAGTACGGGAGGTCGCGTCCGAAGGTGCCGATGTGGTATTCGAGTGTACCGGGCATCCGCAGTGCATCGATCCGGCGATTGCTCTCTGTCGGCGATTTGGGTCTTTCGTCTGGCAGGGCCACTACGGGGACGAGCCGGTCGCCCTAAACTTCCCTACGCCGCACGGCAAGCGGCTACAGATGTTTTTTCCCTGCGACGACGGCTGGCAGCCCTGCCGCCGCGCTGTGATCAAAAACATGGCGATGGGAGTGCTCAAGTGGGAACACTGCATTACCCATCGGATAGGGTGCGCCCAGATGCCGGCGATGTACGAGCGCATTAAGCGGGAGCGGGATGGGGATATCGTCGGGGTGGTCGTCGATTGGCGGGATTGAGGGGCCGCTTGTCCGCCGTCGCCACGCTGCGCTTCTGAACGCTGCGGCGGGGGAAGGCCCGCTTCCGCTTTTTGTTGAAATCGTCCAACAAATCGCCCGTTTTGGTGTATATTTTTGCCATGAACGGAACGGAATTCATCCGGCAAGTCAAGCGTTACGCGAGGAAAACTGGTCGGGAATACCGTTTCGATAGCAGCCACGGCAAGGGTAGCCATGGGATGATCTACCTTGGAAACCGTCGTACCGTCGTACAGCGCGGCGAGTTGAAGCCGGGAACCTTTCGCGCTATGCTGAAACAACTCGGTATCCCTAAGGAGGATTTCTGATGCATTATATTTACCCCTGTGTATTGACGCCCGAGGAAGAAGGCGGGTTTTCCGTCTTCTTTCCAGATGTTCCCGCAGCCTTGACGTGTGGCGACAACCAAGCCGAAGCTTTGGAAATGGCCGAGGACGCCTTGGTTGTCGCACTAAGCGCATACGCCAGCAACTGCGAGGACATTCCGGTCCCGAGTGCCGCTGGTCTTGGGCAGCAAATGGTAGCGGTCCCGCCACTCCTCGCCGCCAAGCTAGCGCTCTATACAGCTATGCGGATTCAAGGCGTCACCAAGGTCGAACTTGCCGCCAAGCTAGGCATGGGCGCAAGCTATGTGTGCAAGCTGTGCAATCCCAATCATCGGTCTCATATTGGCAGCGTGGAAGCCGCCCTCCGCGCACTTGGCCGCAGCCTCGTGATCGGCGACAGGGCCGCTTGACCATCATACTCCTTGCAGTTCCCCGTCGTCTGGGATGCCCGCGACGAGGCAGGTACGCCCTAGCCTGACGCCCGCCGTTTCTCCGTCGGTCTGGGACCCAACCCCAAAAGACACGTGTCCGCCGTCGCCACGCTGCGCTTCTGAACGCTGCGGCGGGAACATCTTCTCTCCAGCCAAAACGCGGCCTTTGTTCGCCATATCCTTGGCGAGTGCATATATTCGCTACTTCCGATTTTACCCCGTTTTGAGGAGCCAGACCATGCGCCAAAAACTGACCCGCATCGGCCTGATCGGCTACGGCCAGATCGGCCAAGCTGTCCACAAGATGATAGACGCGGACGCAGACAACGGCATGGAGGTCGTCTTTGTCCACGATCAAATAGCCGCTGCCCTCCAAGACCTCCCCGCCGACCTCTGTCTAGCGGATTTGGGCAACTTTGAGTCGCGGCAGCCCGACCTCGTCGTCGAGATGGCTCACCCAGCCGTCACCCGCGAGTGGGGACAGACGATCCTCGAAAAAACCAACTACATGTTCATCTCGGTGACCGCCCTCGCCGACCCAGCCGTCGAAGCCTTCATTGAGGAGACGACCCGCCGCGCCGGCACCCGCGCCTTCGTCCCGCACGGAGGCGTGGTCGGCATGGACGCGCTGTTGGAAAACCGCGACGTGTGGGAGTCGGTCGATGTGGTGATGAAGAAGCCTCCGCACAACGTCGATTGCGCAGCCGCTGGCCTCAATCCCGACGACATCAAAGAAGAAACGGTCCTCTACGACGGCCCGACGCGCGGCATCTGCCCGCTCTTCCCGCGCAACGTCAACACCCACGCGGCCATCGCATACGCCGGCATCGGCTTCGACCGCACGCACTCGCTGCTGCTGGTAAGCCCTAAGTGGAGCGAAGCCGTCGTCGAAATCCACGCCCAAGGCCCGGGCCTCGACCTCAAGGTCGCACGCAGCGAGGGAATCACCGGAGTCACCGGCGCCTCGACGCCGGTCTCCATCTACAACACCGTGCAGATGATTGGCGCGACCGGCCCGGGCATCCACATCCGATGAAGCCCTTCGCCCGTATCCCCGCGTCCATTCCCCGCTCGGGCATCCGCGAGATCATGGACTTGGCTTGGGACGTCGAGAAGACGGGCGAGGTCATCCACCTCGAAGTCGGGCAACCCGATTTTGCTACGCCAGCGCCCATCGTCGAAGCCACCTGCCGCTACGTGCGCGCCGGCCACACCCGCTACGTGCCCAACGCCGGAGTCGATGCGTTGCGCGCGGCCGCAGCTCGCCACTTTGAGCGCTGCACCGGCGTACCGACCACCAGCGAAAACATCCTCGCCACCCCCGGCGCGGTCATGAGTGTGGCGACCGCTTTCCTCGCCCTGCTCGAACCGGGCGACGAGGTCCTGTTGCCCGACCCAGGCTGGCCCAACTACGAGATGGCCGTCTCCATCGCCCACGGCCAACCCGTCTTTTATAATCTGCGGGCGGAAAACCGCTTTCTGCCCGACCTCGACGAGCTCGACCGCCTAGTCAGCCCCCGCACCAAGCTCCTGCTCCTCTGCACGCCCTCCAACCCCACCGGCCAAGTGTACGACGAGAGCCTAATGCGCCAGTTCATGGACTTGGCCCAACGCCACAACTTGTGGGTACTCTCCGACGAAATCTACGGTCAGCTCGTCTTCGACCAACCGCATCAGAGCGCACTGCCACACGACGCCGACGGACGCGCTATCGTCGTCTCTGGCATGTCCAAAAGCTATGCCATGACCGGCTACCGAGTGGGCTTTACCCGCGCCAATCCCGAGTACATTGAACTGGCCGCCAAGCTGCAAGAGCCTTTCGTATCGTGCGGCACGGGCTTTTCGCAGTTGGCCTCGGCCGACGCGCTCGACGGCCCGCAAGCCGACGTGGCCGCCATGTGCCGCGCCTATGCGCGCCGCCGCGACATCGCCCTCGATATCCTGAGAGAATACGACTTGTACCGCTACACCCCGGGCGGCGCCATCTACCTGATGATCGACATCTCCGCGGCCGGCATGGACTCCGGCGAATTCGCCGTCCGGCTGCTAAAAGAAAAGCGCGTGGCCGTGGCTCCGGGCAGCACCTTCGGCCAGATGTGCCGCGACCACGTGCGCATCTCCATCGCCGCCTCGGAAGAGCACATCCGCCGCGGCGTGACCGCCCTTTGCGAATTCGCGCAACAAGTCGGTAGCTAAGCGAGGGAAAATCCGTTTTGGACAGCGAATTGTTGCAACGGGGATTCGTCCCCCAACCGCTGACGCCCGCTCAATACAGCGAGCTGGACACCAACGGCTTCACCATCTTGGAAGAAGTCATCGCGCCCGACTGGCTGGCTGAGTTGCGCCGTGCTTTTGACGCGATTTTTGCCCGCGAGGGCGACAAAGCCGGTGCTGAGGTAGCCCAAATGAAGGGCGTACGCCGCCTCGCCGATTTGGTCAACAAGGGGACGGTCTTCGACGCCGTGTACTTACAGCCGGCGCTACTGATGGCGGTCTTCCACGTCTTGCAGCGGCCGTTTAAGCTGCACTCGCTCAACGGGCACGATCCACTGCCCGGCAGCGGCTTACAGGCCCTGCACGCGGATTGGGGGCAGCCCACCGTGCCCGGCGGGCCGTACCACGTCGTCAACTCCATCTGGATGCTCGACGATTTCACCCAAGCCAACGGCGCGACCCGTTGCGTCCCTAGCAGCCACCACAAACCCGGCAAGGTCGCCGACTATGTGGCCGATCCCTTGGCCGACCACCCTGAGCAAGTGCATCTGACGGGCCGCGCTGGCTCGGTCGCCGCGTTCAATGGCAGCCTCTGGCACAGCTCGTATCGCAACCTCAGCAGCAGTCCCCGCCGCACCCTGCACTGCGCCTTTATCGCCCGCGAGCATCCGCAGCAGACCAACCAGCGCGAGTACTTGCGGCCGGCAACCGCCCAGCGGCTCTCCCGGCTAGCCCGCTACGTCCTCGGCGCGGAGTGAACCTAGAGGTATTTCTCGCACTGCTTTTCTTTGAGATGATCCACCGCGTCCTTTACCTGCTGAGCCGCCCCCTTCGCGCACACTAATAGCGCGTCTTCAGTATCCACCACCACCAAGTCCTCCACTCCCAATAGCAGCACGATTTTGTCGGCCTGCCCGTACACCGTCGAACCGGCCGCGTCCAACGCCACCACCTCGCCCGACAGCAAATTGCCCGCCGCGTCCGTCGGCAATACGTCCGTCAGCGCCGCCCAAGAGCCGATATCGCCCCAGTCGATATCCGCCTCTAGCGTGGCCACCTTGGGGGCGCGCTCGACCAAGGCGTGGTCAATGGAAATCGGCTTGAGTTTTGGATACTCGCGGGCGATGACCGCTTCCTCTTCTGGCGTGCCAACGGCGGCTTGGATGCGCCGCAATCCAGCGCACATTTCCGGCTCAAAGCGGGCGAAAAGCTCCAGCACGGTCGCCGCCTTCCAGACAAACGTGTTGCTGTTCCACAAATAATGGCCGCTAGCTGCGTATTCGGCGGCCTGTTGTGCGGCGGGCTTTTCAGTAAACTCGGCGACTGCGTACACCGGCGTCCCGTGTACCCATGCCAGCATGGGGCCGCGGCGGATGTAGCCATAACCAGTCTCAGGGCGCGTCGGCTTGACTCCGAGCGTGAGCAAGTAGTCGGGCCGGTCGGTTAGGGCTTGGTCGGCGACCTGCAACAAGCGGCAGAACTCCTCGGGCCGACCTATGTAGTGGTCCGATCCCAAGCTAGCGACCGTGCAGCCTGGATGGCGAGCCTCTAACAGCGCACACTCCAAGCCGATGGCCGGCCCGGTATTGCACAGCGCTGGCTCGACGATTAGCTGTTCGGGCCGCAGCGCTGGCACCTGCTCGCTCACCAGCGACCGCAACGGACCCCCGGTCGATACGTACACATCGGCTGGCGCGGCAATCGTGCCGATGCGGGCGACCGCGTCTTGGAGCATGGTTTGCTCGCCGGCCATGCAGTGGAACTGCTTGGGCTTGCGCGCGCGGCTATAGGGCCACAACCGCGTACCGACCCCTCCGGCGCGAATGACGAATTTCATTGGTTGACACTCCCTTACAGGTAAATTCAGCACCGGGCAATATAACCAATCGCTCGGCCCCTAGCAGGACGCACTATTGACAGTCTAACCTGACACTGTACTATGTACTTCTACGGCAATTCCACGAGGAGCTTCCCCATGGCGTATCCACAATTCGACCGGGTCCCCAATCACTACGCCGGCCCCATCATCCAGCGCGTCAAGGACTACCGCCTGAAAAATGGCAAGCGTTCGCTGTGCCCAACGCTCTTGAAAGTCGGCCAGCTACAGGTCTTAATCCCCCGGCACTTTGGCTTTTGCTTCGGGGTCGAGCGGGCCATTCACATGGCCTTTTCAGCCCTAAAGGAAAACCCGGACCGCAACGCGTACCTCGTCAGCGAGATCATCCACAACCCCTTGGTCAACAACGACCTCAAAAAGCAAGGCGTCCGCTTTATCTACGACCCCGAGGGGGACCGCCAAGTCTCCGCGGAGGACCTGAACAGCGACGACATCGCGCTGATCCCGGCCTTCGGCACCACGGTGCAGATCGAGGAATCGCTCCGCCAAAGCGGCATCGACATCGAGTCCGAGGAATACCGGGAAAACTACGATACCACCTGCCCCTTTGTGTCCAAGGTGTGGAAGCGCGGCGAGGATCTAGGCCGCCAAGGCTATACCATCATCATCCACGGCAAGTACAACCACGCAGAGACCCAAGCGACTCATTCGCACACCGAGGAACACACCAAGACCCTAGTGGTATTCGACTCCGCCGAAGCCGAGAAGGTGGCCGCGTACATCACGGGTGCGCTGCCGCTCGCCGACTTCGAGCACGCCTTTGCCGGCAAAAGCTCAGAAGGCTTCGACCCACAAAAGGACCTAGAGCGGGTGGCCGTGGTCAACCAGACGACCATGCTCGCCGAGGAAACACAGGAAGTGGCCGCAATTTTGCGCCGCGCCATGCGCCAGCGCTACGGCGAGGAAAACCTCGACTACCACTGCGCCGACACCAACGACACCCTGTGCTACGCCACCCACCAAAACCAGAACGCCACGCGTACGCTGCTAAGCTCCGGTGCTGATTTGGCGCTGATCGTCGGCGGTTACAACAGCTCGAACACCTCGCATTTAGTCGAGCTGTGCCTCCAATCCATGCCGAGCTTCCTCATCGCCAACAGCGACGAGATCTTATCAGACCAGCGCATTCGCCATTTCGATGTCCACGCTAAAAAAATAACCGAGAGCGAGGGCTGGCTACCGCGCCCCTTGCCCGTGCGGCTGATCATTACCTCGGGCGCGTCCTGCCCGGACATCCTCATGAACCAAGTGTTGGAAAAGGTCGCCGGCTTGTACGGGTACGGCGCGCAAGAAATCGACGCCGGCAGCTTGCAGCTCTTTGAGGAAAGCCCGTGATACTCGGCCTCGTCAAAGGGCATCTGGTCTCCAGTGCCAAGGTAGATGCCCTCGCGGGCGAGAAACTCTTGATCGTCGAGATCCTCGCCGCCACGCCCGAGGGCTTGCAGCGCACCCAGAAGCACCTCGTCTGCATCGACGCCGTGCAAGCAGGCGAAGGGGAGCTCGTCGTCGTCGTGCAGGGCAGCTCGGCGCGGCAGGCCCCGGGCATGGATCAAATACCCGTAGATGCGCTGATCGTTGGCATCGTGGATTCGCTACAGGCGTTTGGACACACCCTAGAAAAGCACGTCGCATGAGGGTCTGCCGCGTCATTGGCCACGTAGTCGCCAGCAGCAAACACCCCTTGCTCGCCGGGCAGAAGATCATGGTGGTCCGCCCTGAAGACGAAGAGGGCGGTGCTTTGCAGGTGGCAGTGGATGGGGTCCAAGCGGGGATCGGCAGCAAAGTGCTGGTCGTGCAGTCGGGGGCTGCTGGGACCGAGGTGACCAGAGCCGAGCGGCCGCCGTGCAGGAGCGTGATCGTGGGAATTATCGACGAAGGGGCCGCCGCGTGAAGTTAGCCAAGGTGGTGGGCACCGTAGTGCTCTCGCAGTGCATTGAGCCGTTCCGCGGCCAGATATTGCACCTCACCCAAGACCTCGACGAGCGTCTAGAGCCTATGGGCGAAGCCGAGATTTGTGCGACTTGGGCGGCCCTGCGCGAGGGAGACGCGGTGATCGTCGAGGTCGCACGCGAAGCCTGCAATGCCTTCGTCCCTCCACTGCCTGTGGACGCAGCTATCGTCGGCAAGGTGGACGAGATACACCTCGGCTAGCCTCAAGCGGCATAGCGCTCGGCCCGGGCACTGCGCAGCCTTTCCAGCTCTAGCATCCAAGCATCTTCGTACTGACGCAGCACCCGATACCACGCGCTGATATCCGCTTCGCCGCGGAGGAGCTGACGGGCGGTTTGATCGACGACTTGCTCGGCCCGCTGAACCTGGGGACGGGCGGCCGAGCCGCGCATGGGAATGGGGCCGAAAGCACTCCGCACCCGATTGATAACCGCGCTGAGCTCGCCGCCCAGACGGGATACAGAT
This sequence comes from uncultured Latescibacterota bacterium, assembly GCA_958295495.1. GTDB lineage: Bacteria > Latescibacterota > UBA2968 > UBA8231 > UBA8231. The sequence goes on along the minus strand of OY282352.1, from coordinate 309,704 downwards.
GGGGACGTGGGGAATGCGCGCTGCTTGTGCATTGGAAACCTCCTAAGGGAGTACTGGCACTCAGGGATTGCGCCAGAGAGGACGTGGGGAATCGCTCAACTGCACTTATGTTCACTAATCAAAATATACTGAACACAAGTGCAGTTGTCAAGCAATTTAACCCCTTACGGCGCGTTTTTTTTCGCCCTCAAATCCTCCATCTCCGCAGGCTAAACTCGCCGTTGTCCAGCCACCGCCAGCCCACGTAGAGCATCGCCAGCACCAAGGCGACCTGCAGCAGCAAAAACGCGGCACCAAAGACACCGGCCACCAAGCTCAACGCAGCCTTAAAGGCCAGCCAAATCCCGGCGAGTAGGACCAAGGCCCCGACGACCCGGCCCAAGATGCTCTCGCCGCGCAACCAGCGCAGACCTATGTAGAGTGCTCCGGCAGCCAAGAGGCCGACTGCAACCGCGCCGAGCAAACCAAAGAGGCTGCCGAACAAGGGCCAAATCAGCTTGATCCCCCAAGCAATGCCTCCAATTAACAATATCACACCTAGTATTCTGGCCAACATGACCGACCTCCTTTGCGATGCCTTTGGTCTCGCCTAAAGACGAGGTGAAGCCGCTTTCAGCGCGGCCAATTCCTCTGTGACCTTGCGGTCGCGCTCAGCGCGGCGCTCGGCGGCTAATTCGCGCAGCACTTCGGCCTCAGCGGCTGTCTGATCCACTTGTTCCTCAAAGCGCGTCAGTTCGCGCTCGCTTTGCTGCACCCGCTGCGCGCTCGCGGCAAAGCGGAGCGCGGACGCGTCTTCGCCGAATGCTACACCGCGCTCGCGCTCAGCGCGACAGCGGGCGATCAGCTTGCCCCGCCGCGTGCGGATATCGCGCAGCTTTTGGCGCAGGATCTCGACCTGCTCCTCTAGCTGGACTACGGTATCGCCGCTTTCTGCGAGGGCCGGTTCCAGCCGCACGTGCGCTTGGTCCAGCTCCGTCTTCTGTATCAAGGCGAGCCGCGCGCCCTCGTCGTTGCCTGCCTCCACCGCGGCTGCGGCCTTCGCTTGCCACATCTGCATCTGCTCGGCATTGCGCTGGAGGTCGCGCTCTAGACGCCGCTTGGTAGCCCGCGCCTTAACCAACGCAGCTACAGCTTGGTCAACGGCGCGCTCTGCGTCGCGGACGATCTGATCCACCATCTTTGCTGGATCTTCAATCCGGTCCAGTGCCTCGTTGAGGTTCGCCTTCCAAATGGCGGCGATCCGCTCTATTGCTCCCATGATATGCCTCCTATTTCACGCCTAAAGGCGCGGTGGATCGGGGTTGGTGCTTTTAGCCGCCCGACAGCGCTGCCGCTGCCGCCGCGCAAAAGGCGATTCAATGTCGTATTTGCGGCAGAGCCGGCTAAAGCTGCGTAGCGTGATCCCCAGCGCCCGGCTGGCGTCCTGATTGCATTTGTACATCCGCGCTACGCGCTCGATCTGCTCCTTGCTAAATCCTTTGTTCACCAAGGTCTCCTCCTTGTTGGGGGAAAGGGATTTACTCCGTTTATTAGCAAAGGGCGTACCGCCGTTTTGCACGGCGCATAACTTACTTGTAAACAACCAGATAGGATTTCAAGAGGGGCGTGGTCACCATCTGAGTTTATGGCGGCATTCACCACTTTTGGCGCGAGCCGCCAGCCGCTTGCACGCACATCGCGGCGCGTGTTGATGGGCTAAAAGCGCGCGTTTATATCATCTTTCATTATGTTTTATAACATACTCGCAATTGGTATCAATTAAAGGCTTACTGAAGAAAAATCGCTTGAATCAATAGCTCAACTTGTCCATTTTGTCTTATATTCAATATATAAAACCATGCCGCCCGCGTACCCATTAGGAGAAACTCAGTTGAATCCGCACAAGAGAGAAGTTATTGCGAGCATGGAGGATTTTGTCAGGGACCAGCTCCAGTTGCTCAAGTCCGTAGAAGACAGTTGGCAACCCGACGATTTCCTCCCCAATGTGGGCGCGGAAAACTGGGAAGACTCCATCCGCGCATTTCGCACCCGCGCCCAAGCGCTTCCCGACGACGTCCTCGTCGTCCTCGTCGGCGACATGATCACTGAGGAAGCCCTGCCCACCTATCAGACCTTGCTCAACAGCTTTGAAGGCGTGTCGGACACCACTGGCACGGATCCTAGCCCGTGGGCCCAGTGGTCGCGCGGTTGGACGGCCGAAGAAAATCGCCACGGCGACCTGCTCAACAAATATCTCTTCCTCACGGGCCGAGTCGATATGCGCACCATCGAGACGACGATCCAACACTTGCTGCGCAATGGCTTCAACCCGCAGGCCGCCCAAGATCCCTACAAGGGTTTCGTCTATACGTCCTTCCAAGAGCGGGCGACCCGCATCTCCCACAGCAATGTGGCCCGCTTGGCGCAAAAGGCCGGCGATTCTCACCTCAAGACTATCTGCGGCGTCGTGGCCGGCGACGAAGCCCGCCACGAAAAGGCGTACACGAACTTTATCAAGAAAATTTTCGAGCTAGATCCAAGGGGCGCGGTATTGGCTTTCCGCGACCTGATGAAACGCCAAGTCGTCATGCCCGCTCACCTGATGACCGACGGGCAGGACCCCAACCTCTTTGAACACTTCTCTATCGTGGCCCAGCGACTCGGGGTGTACACGGCCAAGCACTACGCCGAAATCACCCAGCACCTAGTCCGCCAGTGGGAGTTGGATTCGCTCAGCGGCCTCACAGGCGAAGCCGCCGCGGCCCAAGACTACTTGTGTACGCTCGGTCCGCGCTACGCCAAGCTGGCCGAGCGCAATGAGCGACGGCAAGCCCACACCGCGCCGCTGCGGTTTAGTTGGATCCACAACCGCAGCGTCTGACCGGGGCGCAGCCGGCATGCGTCCACGGCTTTCCGATCCCTTTTTCGCGCTCGTCCAAAAGGCGGGCGGCCCCTCCGGCGAGATTGACCTCGCCCGCGGAGCCTTGCTCATCGCCCTGCAAGCCTATCCCGACCTCAATATCGAGCACTACCTGCGGCAACTCGACGCGCTGAGCGAGGGCTTTCGCGCCCGCTATGCTGCGGCCGACTCCCTGCCGGCCTCTCTAGCCAACCTGAGCCAATACGTGTTCGGCGACCTCGGCTTCCGCGGCAACCGCGCCCACTACGACGACCCCCGCAACAGCTATCTCAACGAGGTTCTCGACCGCCGCCTCGGCATTCCCATCACCTTAGCAGTCGTCTATATAGAGTTGGGCAAGCGACTGTCTTTCCCCCTCGCAGGGGTCAATTTTCCACAGCACTTTCTCGTGCGCAGCACCCAAGGCGACGAGCCGCTCTTCGTCGATCCCTTTGCCAACGGCGCTTTTGTCGATAGTAAGTCCTTGGGCAAGCGGCTGCCGGTCATTGAGGGACGCCGACTCGAATTGGCCGCCGAGTTTATCGAACCGGCCTCGTCGCTGCACATCTTAGCGCGCATGCTCCGCAACCTCAAACGCCTCCACTTCCAAGCCCGCGAGTTTCCCACGGCCATCCGCTGGGCCGAGAAAATCGCGTACCTACAGCCGGCCGAAGCTGAAAACTACCGCGACCTTGGCTTCCTCTACCACCACACCCGTGAGTACCTCAAGGCCATTGAGGCTTTTAGCGAGTACCTCCGCTGGGCTGGCGACGCCCCGGACGCCTCCACCATCGAGCACAACATCCACGTTCTTGCCAAGCACCTGATCCCGCTCAACTGACTTAGCCCGCTTCGCGCTCCGCTGGGCTGTAAGGGTCGTCTTACCCGCGCCGCCGGGACCCAACAGCCCGTATATACACCCGGCGGGCACGCGCAGCGACACCCCGCGCACCGCCTCGACCGCGCCGAAGTGCTTCCATAGGTCTTTGAGCTGAGCCGCCGTTGAAAAAGCCATGCCTTCTGCGCTCCTTCCGCAATGGGTTCGGGTTGGCAAGAAAAACCTATATGTATTGTTTTACCATCCAAAGCCTATCCCTTTTTTCTTAAACCGCATCTCATCATTATGATATAGGAGGTTTCTCATGCCCAAGCTCTTCGGCCACAACTTCACCCGCCGCCAGCTTCTCAACCGCGTCGGCGACATTAGCCAACTCATGTATGCCCGCCGCGCCGAGCGCCGCGAAGGCTTTGAGCGCGGTGCCGACCTCATCGACGTGTTCAACGCTTCGGGCTTGGGGTTTTCCGTCTTGCCCGGCCGCGCCCTCGACATTGCCTCGGCCCACTACAAGGGCCAGTCGCTGTGCTTCCGCTCCGGCCCCGGAGACGTCGGGCCGGCGTTCTACGAGCCAGAGGGCTTCAAATGGGGACGCGGCTGGTTCGGCGGGCTAGTCACTTCTTGCGGACTCGACTTTGTCGGCCACCCAGAAGTTGATCCCGAGGAAGAAAACGCCGAAATGCCCCTACACGGTCGCCTCTCGTATATACCGGCGAAGAACGTCGGCATTGAGGCGGGCTGGGAGGGCGCAGATTACGTCGTGCGCATCCGCGGCCAGATGCGCCAAGCCGAGGTCTTTGCCGAAAACTTAGAGCTGTCGCGCGAGATCTCGACCGTGCTCGGCGAGCGGAGCATCCACATCTGCGACCGCGTCGAAAACCTCGCGGCCGACCGCTCGCCGCTCATGTTCGTGTATCACTGCAACCCCGGCTTCCCCCTCCTCGACGAAGGGGCCCGCCTCGTCCTCCACAGCCGCGAGAGCACCGAGTGGACCGCCGACCGCCCCGTCGGCCCGGAGGACTACAAAGTGGCCAAAGGGCCGCAACCGCACGCCCACGACGATGTGTACGTGCATCGGCCCCGCACCGACCGCGAGGGGCGCGTCCACATCGGCCTCCTCAACGACAAGCTCGGCTTGGGATTGTATTGGCAGTTCAAGCACAGCGAGATCCCCATCGTCAACCACTGGCAGCACTTTCACAAGGGCACCTACGTCACCGGCATTGAGCCGGGCAACTGCTCAGTGCTCGGCCGCGCTTGGAACCGCAAGCACGGGACCTTGCAGCACATCGAGCCGGGCGAAGTGCGCGAGTTCAACATGGAAATCGGCGTGTTAGACGGGGCGGATGAGATGCGCGATTTTGAGCGGAAGGTCGAGCGGGGGCTGGCCAAGTAAGGACGCGCTAGCTGTGCGATACAATTTACGAATCAAGTTGCAAAGTTGGGTGCAACTTGTTGAGGCGGATTACATCTTGCGACAGTATGGCTTCCAACCACTCGTCGGAGGAGCGGTTCAGGTATTGCCACGCCGCTTCATCGCCAGATCTGACGACAAAAAGACGGCTCCCATCGGGCAGGTATTCGCTCAAGTCATCGCGAACCGTTTCCGCACGATATTCGGTCAACACGGCCCAAGTCGAATCGGTAATCTGTGCATAGGCCGAATAACTTTGGATAGCTTCGTAGAGGGCTTTGTAATCGCCTCCCCAAGCCATATCATAAGAGATGATGTAGGTTTGCATGGCTGTTTATCCTACTTCAATTGGGGAAGACCGGCCGGTCGCCCCTATCCAAGCGTCTTGATTTGCCCATAGACCCCGCCAAAAAGTTCTTTTTTGCACGAGGTCCTACAGAAAAAATTGGAGCCGCCTCCCGGACTCGAACCGAGGACCGTCTGATTACAAATCAGATGCTCTACCAACTGAGCTAAGGCGGCTCATCTCAAATTATACGCCATCGGATTACCCTTTACAAACGCTGGGCCATCCGACGCGCCAAATCCCCGCGCGTTATAGGGTCGCGGCCTGCGAGATCTGGCGACAGGCCCGCGGCCCGCAGGCGCTCGGCTGGCGCACCGGCTAGGGCGTCTGGATCGAAGCGCAAATGGTCGGCGCGACCCGGCCATATCCCCTCCACCGCCAGCATCTGCACGGCCGCAAAGGCCGGATGCCCAAGCGGCACGTCCTCATACCAATACAGCGGCACGCCGGCCGCCAGCAAGGTCTGCTGATACTGGCGGCGCAGGGACGCGCTGCGGCACACCGCCGCTGGAGTCCGTTGCTGGCCGAGGCAAAAAGCAGCTAACGCACCGGCGGCCTCGCCGATATTCCACTCCACGGGATGCAGGCGGTAGCAGCCATTAGTGATGTGCGTGGTGCCGATGTTTTTGCCAGCCGCTAGCAAGTTGTCCAAGTGCCGCGACACGAGCGCGCCCAGCGGGATTTGGAAGGGCTTGGTCGGCGCGGTGTACACCACGTCAGTAGCTCGGCCGTGGAGGTCAATGGCGTACCAGCCCACGCCGACGCTGTCGCCAAAAGGAGCGGCGCGCGCATTGGGCTGGTGCGGGGCGGCTACCTCTTGCTCGACAATGGTCTTGCGCGCTTCGATGCGTCGAGACTCGCGGATGTAGGGGTGTTGGGAGAAGCCATCGGCGGTTCCCATGATATCGGGGCGCAACCGCAGTTCGGGATAGCCGCGACCACGACCATCGTCTCGCGGCACCTCGGTTTGTAGCCAGTACAGCAAGCCCAAGCTCAGTTCCTTGGCCGCCGCTATCTGCTGCGCTTGCTCGGCCGGTGACACGTCGATGAGGGTGCCGTCGGTGTAGTCGTTGCCCGGCCAGTTGATCAAGGCCACGTCTTGCGGCACCTGTCCCTCGGCGAATTGATCGGCGCACAACAGACGGCGGTAGGCCCAAAAGGAGCCGGGCAAGTCGCCAGCGGTCTCAAAAAACGAGTAGGTGCGGGCACCGCGGGCGTACTGCAAGGTCAAGGTGTAGGGCTGCTGGTCGCGGTGGCGCTCGTAGTTGGGCGGGCGGGGAATGGTGTGGTCTTGGCCCGGGCAAAAATCGACCGCAAACGGGCAGGTAAAAGACTGGGGCAGATGCGGGGCGGGACCGGCGGCGCGGGCGTGCGGCTCGCCGGTCTGGTCGCGGCTTTCAGCGCCTGAGACGTAGGGGACCGGCAACAGGGGCAGCAGGTCGCCCAGCTCGGTGGCGTCGAGCACATACGCGGGGGCAAAGCGCGAGACGTGCGTACCGCCGTCTTGGACGACATCTACGGTGCGGATGGACGGGCCTTGGACGTGGGAGGCAGCCACGCGGGCGCGGTAAAACAGCATCAGGCGGCCAGCTTCGACTTGGGGTACGACTAAGGACAGCAGGGCCGTTAGGCCGGCTCGCGGCTCAAAGCACAGGGCAGAAACCCAACCGGCCCCGGGGTTGAAGTGCGGGTCGTCTGGGTTTTTCAGTTTGTATTTGCGGCGATAGTACGCGCGGATGCCGGCGCGGAATTCGCCGTACAGGGCCGTGCCGCCAAAGTGCTCTATGTGCGGATGTTCGTCTAAGGCGGCGACGCCTTGGCTGGTGGCTTGGCCGCCGATCCACGGGTTTTCTTCGGTCAGGCAGACTCGATAGCCCAAGCGGGCGGCGCGCACGGCCGCGGCCACGCCACCCAAGCCGCCGCCCAAGACCAAGAGGTCGCATTCAATGGTGCGGGTTTCCACCTTAGAAACGTTCTTGAGTTCGCGGTTAGTGATCAGTGGTCGGTGGTTAGTGCCCCTCCCCTGCCTGGGGCGGAGGCTGGCCACTCCTTAAGTGAGTCCGGCTTGCTCCCACACGCGGCCCAGCGCGGCGGCCGTAGTCGCCACGGCTTCTTCCCGCTCCATGGCGCGCACTCGCTGGCTGAACGGCTCGACCATGACCGGCCCGTCGTAGCCGATGTGCTGCAAGGTGCTGAGGAACGCTTCGAGGTCGATTACGCCGGTCGCCCCGGGCAAGTCGCGCACATTGTCGAGTTGGTCGTCAATTTCCACGCCGGCCGGTGCGTCGTTGACGTGTACATCCACCACTTGCTCGGGACGCAAGCGGCGCACATCCGCAGCCGTTTCGCCGGCCGTGTACCAATGCCAGCTATCGAGCAGAAAGCCTGCGTTCTCGCCTACGGCTTGGCACAATTCCGCCATTTGCTCCATCGTGTGGACAAACTCGTGCTTCTTGCTCGCCCACGACGTTTTCGGCGCGACGTACTCCAAGCCCAACCTCACGCCTTCGTCGGCGAGTACCGCGGCGGCTGGCCGCAGCCGCTCAACGTGAAAGGCGAAGTTTTCTTGGTAGGTCAACTCGTCCGAGGCCGGCATGATCCAAGTCGCCGTCCGCCGCACCCCCAAGTCCGCCGCCATCTTGGCCAACGCCGGCAACTGCGCCAAGCCCGCTTGGTATGCCGCCGCCGCCCCGCGAAAGTCAACGGGAAATCCCCACGCCGACAGACGCACGCCCTTGCGCTCGGCCAGCGCGAGAGCTTCTTCTGCGCCCATGGCCGCGACTTCGCCAATGCTAAAGTGATACCCGGCGAACCCGTGCCGCGCGGCCAAATCAAGCCCGTCTGCGAGGCTCTCGACGCTTGCGCCGATGGCTCCCGGCGATAGCGAGCGAAACATAGCGTCTCCTTTTGGTTGGTTGGTGGCGAGCCTAAGCAATGGTGTTCGTCGCTTACAGCATCTCCGATCACTTCAAGAATTATCTCTTCTCTACTAAGTACACGACAGTAAAATGTGTTGATATTGTCGGTTGCGTTTAGGTTGCTCCCGTGTTTGGTGTATGATTTGTGTGAGTGGGTCCAACCCTTTTCGAAAGAGGCTTATGGCTCTTCGTCCATGTTTTTTTATGGGGATGGGTTTTCTCTGATGCAACCGCCGTCCTACCAACAGTGCCCATAGCAGCGTCCACGCCAGCAGTCCCAGCAGTAGGTACAAGCGGGACGGGTGGGTCAAATGGGTCTCTTCGAGATTAAACCCCCTCGATTTCAAACAAGCAAACGTCGTCTCAATAGCCCAGCGCTGTCCATAGACGGCTAGCACCTGTTGGAGGTCGGTTCGGTTGGTGATGAGTAGGATGCGCTCGCCGCGGATGGGGCGGTGACACACCACGTTCAGGGTCAAGCCGTCATAGAGGGTGGTCTGTGGGTAGAATCGGGTGGTGCCTCTCGGCATCCGTTCATTAAAAGTAGCCCCATACCGTTGCCGGCCATCGTCGAGCGTAAGCGATGTATTGCCGCACAGGCGGATGACAAAATCGACCTGCTGCTCTAGCAAAAAAGCAAACCACGCTCGACCGATAAACTCGCGGTCAGCGACGACGCAGCATACGCGGGGATCGAGGTAGGCCAACACCTTCGTCAGGAGGCGCTTGCGCTCGTCGGTGTTGGAGTTGCCCGGCTTTTGCAACGACTGATATGCCAACGGTATCGAAACCCCTTGGTAAACCAAGCCGACACATAGCACATTCAGATCGGTGCGCCCCAACCGCCAATGGGTGCGATCCATAACTAAGAGTTGCGGTTGGCCGGGGCGAACGACCTTGGATACAATCAACTGCGTAAACACCGACGGCGAAACAGCACTACTGAAAAAACGCTGGAGACGGCGATAGTGACTATCAATTTGGGCTAGGCCCGATAGGCTACACGCGAGTTTTTTCATATTGACCGAACGCACTTGAATCAGCGCACACACCAACCGACTGATCAGGTCGATACGGTGGCGCGTGAGGGATACCGACCCTTGCGTGAGGGCTTTTTTAATCGTATGAATAAGCATGGTACAGCTCCTGTGTTTAGGATTTAGATGTAATCTGGCTGATTACAAATAAACCTAAATTGGGGCTGTACCACAACTTAGCTTACTGTCGTGTACTTAGCTTCTCTATTAACTTCTTTCCTTCCTCTACTGTTATACGATAGGAGTACAATTCCTTCTTGACACTAGGAGGAGCCATGTCCTCCGGCGTCTTGCCATCGTTAGTTTCGGCGTCGATGTCCACTACCCCTACCTCGTTAGTTGGGTCGTTGATGTTCTTCTGAATGCTAGCGAGCAATATCTTCTGACTGTTAAGGAGCAACACCCTCACCACCTTATGATAACCTCGCTCCGCCGCTATATGTAGCGGCGTCTTGCCCTCGTTGTCTGGAGCGTTGACGTCCACTATCCATTTACTCTTAGTCTCGACCAACACCCTCACCACCTCAGGATAACCTCGCTCCGCCGCTATATGTAGCGGCGTCCTGCCATTTTTGTCTGGGGCGTCGACCACTCCTTCCACTCGTTTACTCTCGAGCAACACCTCCGCCACCTTATGATAACCTCGCTCCGCCGCTATATGTAGCGGCGTCCTGCCATTTTCGTCTGGGGCGGTGACGTCCGCTCCCCCCTTGACCAACACCCTCACCACCTCCGTCTTACCCACCAGCGCCGCTATATGTAGCGGCGTCCTGTCCTTTTCGTCTAGGGCGGTGATATCCGCCCCCTTATGGACCAACACCCTCACCACCTCCGTCTTACCCACCAGCGCCGCTATATGTAGCGGCGTCCTGTCCTTTTCGTCTAGGGCGATGATATCCGCCCTCTTATCGAGCAACACCCTCACCACCTCAGGATAACCTCGCTCCGCCGCTATATGTAGCGGCGTCTTGCCCTCGTTGTCTGGAGCGTTGACGTCCACTATCCATTTACTCTTAGTCTCGACCAACACCCTCACCACCTCAGGATAACCTCGCTCCGCCGCTATATGTAGCGGCGTCCTGCCATTTTCGTCTGGGGCGGTGACGTCTGCCCCCTTATCGATCAGGTCTTCAGTTATCATGGGCAGGTTCAGTCTCACTGCAACATGCAGGTGGGGCTTACCATTTGGGGATTTTCCCTTTGGATTTGGTTCTTGCTGCGTCTCTTCAAAAAAATTTTCCTCCTCCCTCTTCAACTTCGCTTGCTGCTGACGTGCTTTCTCAAACTCAAGGACTGCTTTTCTCTCCAACTTCGCTTGCTGCTGATTATCAAACTTAGGGACAATTATGCTTGCTATCTTAGGGACAATTATGCTTGCTATGCCTGCAAGGAGAATGCCTGCAAGGATCACTAGCACTCGAGGCTTCTTCGGCGGCAAGCCCTCCCCATTGGCTGCCGGCTGCTCTGGGAGCTTAGTTGGAGACCCCTCATCGGCTGCCCGCCGCTCTATTTTATCCCGCCACTCCCTCACATTCTGCGGACGATCCCTCGACTCTATCTTTGTCGCCCAATCAATCGCCTCAATAAGCTCTGTACTTACTCCCCTCGTCTCCAACTCCCAACGACATTCGTCTCCATCTCCAGAGTCCCTCCTTTGATTCCCAGCCATGGACGTCTGCCCGGTCAACGCCGTATAGCACACCATACCCAACGCATAAATGTCTATCGGAGGCCTTAGATTCGTCCATCCGTTATTATACTGCTCTGGCGGCGCATACCCATCCGTCGTTCTCTCCTCAGTTTTCTTCCACCCCGTCTTCCGAGCCTCACCAAAGTCCAGCAACACCGGCACCAGCCGCGCATCATCCGTAGAGCGCAGCCTGATATTTTCAGGATGAATGTCCCGATGCACGAGGTCTTGTTGATGTATCGCTGTTAAGGCATCTAACAGAGGATGCAGAATTTCTCCTTCGAGTCGGTCTTCCTCCAGCGGCCCACGCTCCTCCAGATACGCCCGCAAAGTTCTCCCCCCCACATGCTCCATTACGATATAGGCCGTGTCATGCTCCTTAAAGTAATTACGGTATGCGACGATATTGGTCTGGTTGCAAGCTTCCAGCGCCCGTGCTTCTTCCTCGAAGCGTTTCTTGCCGTTTCTGAAAGCTTTTTCCCTACCAGGCTTCGGCACGACCAAGGTTCCCGATTCGCGGGTAGCCGACTCCTCGGGTAGATACTCCTTGATCGCCACCCTAGAACCCATATTGTCCCGTCCCTCATAGACAAGGCTAAAACTGCCCTCGCCGAGGACCTGGCCTGAAGTATAGGTCCCTATAGGCGTCCCGCTCGGCAATGGTGATCTATCCATAATTTGTCCCTTCTTTCTTTGGCGCAGCTTCTTTAAGGCGGCCATGACCAAAGCGACCAATGCCACCAATGCCACTAATGCCACACCCCCCAACAATAGCGGCCAGACGAGATTTCCCGCTTCTCCAGAACCTTTCGCGCCACTAGCCCCCCTACAATCGCCGTCCTCTGACTGAAAATCAATGTCATGGTCGCCCAACAGGTTTGCCAATTCCCCTATATGCGAAGACCAGTAAATACCCGCCTCACGGGGCACCCGCTCCATCCCGCTGCCTGGACTTTCAATAAGGATGAGAGACGCCTGCGTATTGACGCCGACTACCCGACTACAGTCATCTAGTAAAGGGCCGCCGCTGTTGCCCGGATTGATTGGCGCATCGTGCTGAATAATTCTGAATTCTTGCATAGGCATAGGCTGATTATCCCACACACCTAGAAAAGTCCTCCCAATGACGCCGGCTTGCACGGTCGGATCGTGAGCCAGTCGTCTGTTTCGGTCGGCCCCACCAGGATAGCCTATGGACCATACCTTCTGTCCTTTTATGGCTGGTGCGAGCGAAAGAGTGAGCGGTGGCAGGGTTATATCTGCGATATAGACGATTGCGAGGTCCAGTTCGCGGGATGTGGCGATTACTTTCACATCGTACCGCTTGCTGGAGTTTGCTGGGATGGCTTTGATCGAGTGGGCGTCGTTGATGACGTGGTCATTGGTCGCAATATAGCCTTGGTCGTTGATGGAGAATCCAGTACCAGCACGAGTACCAGCACGAGGCCCTTGACTGGTCTGGGTTACGATGCGTACCACGCTCTTCTCAAGCGCGTCAAAATCTGGCTTGGCAACGGCGCGGCACGGCAGGAGAAGGGCAAAAAGAAAAAAGACGAGACACCTGCGTCTGAAACTGTGCAATGTTCACTCCTGAGTTAAACGTACAGTAAAAACGACTGGCCCAATCTCAAGCCGATCATTGTTTTGCAACAGCACCTACTCGCGGGGGTTGAGCAAGCGGTCATTCATCTTTGCGCCACTCAGGGTATTCAAATCCTCTGCGTAGCCTGTGTGTTGTCCCTAACACTCATCCCTACTCTGCGTCCCAATCAACTACATGGGGCATACAGCAACACGGTCACATTGTCCTGATAGCGCTGTTCGGCCGCTTCCACAGCTTGGATAAGATCCGCGGCGCTATCTTCCAATGGCGCGTCTTGCGTTTTCTTGAGGCTATCCTCGATCTCTTGCTTGCTGAGGGTAAGCAAACCATCGCTCGCCAATACCACCCGGTCGCCTTTCTCCATCGCCACCGGCTGAGACAACTCGTCGTCGCCCGGCTGAGACAACTCGTCGTCGATTAGCTCTATGTCTTTGCCCATGACCGCCGAGTTGAGCAAATTTCGCCTTGGATCCTGAGCAGCCTCTTCCTCGGTCATGAGCCCCTCCGCCACGAGACCGGCTAGCTCCGAATGATCGGCATTCAACCGCTTCAATTGCCCCTCGCGGAACAACCACAACGGGGAATCGCCCACGCTAATCCAGTGCAGCCCGGCGCTTGAAACAACAGCCGCGACCAAGGTCGAACCCATGCTGGCGAGTGCGAAGTTTTCGGCGACGGCCGCGGCGATAGCAGCGTTGGCCTCGTCAAGGCACTTGCGGAGCCGCTCGACGATGGGGCCAGAAGCCTGCGGATACGCCTCGACAAAAGTCTTGCACAAAAGATCACTGGCAATTGCGCCGCCAACATGGCCGCCCATGCCATCGGCGACCAACAACACGGCATGTTCGCCGCTGTCTAGGCCGAGATCGCGCCCATCCAACAGACCGAAACTATCTTCTTGATAGTCCCGTTTCCCGGTAATTTGCAGCGCGGCAAAGCGCCCATCTAATGCGTTCATTCCTCACCCCTATTCAGGCGCAACACCTCGGCGACCTCAGAAGCATTCTTAGACGCCGTAGCGTGCAGACTGTACACCCTCGCTTTTTTAAGTACGGCCTGTTCCCGACGCTGCCTCTCCAACGCCGCCTGCTCCTGCGCTTCCCCCGTCTCCCCCTCCATCGCCGCCCGCCACGCCTCCACACTCTGCGGACGAGCCCTCTCATCCACCGACAACGCCCAATCGATCGCCGACAAAAGCGCACCACTCACACGACCCGCACACCGCTGAGAGACCGGAACGAGCGGATCATTCCGCATCCTATCGGTCGCATCCTCCGGCACCTGCCCGGTCAACGCCCGATAACACACGCCCCCCAACGCATAAAGGTCCGTCCAAGGCCCCTGAAGCACCCGGCTCGAATACTGCTCTATCGGCGCATACCCCGGCGTCACGACAGACGTAACCGACTGGCTCTTCGCCCCAATCGCCTGCCGAGCCGAGCCAAAGTCCAGCAACACCGGCGAATTATCCGCATCGCGCAGGACGATGTTGCCCGGCTTGATGTCCCGATGCAGAAAATCCGCCCCATGGATCACGGCTAAGGCATCCAACAGCGGATACAGAATGCCCGTAAGCTCGGCTTCGCTCAGCGTCCCCTTGCGCCCAAGATGCGCCGCCAAGGTCTCGCCCTCGACATAATCCATGGCGATATACGCCGTGTTGTGCGCTTCAAAGTATTGATGGACGCGGATGATGTTGGGGTGCTGAAACCGCGCCAGTGTGCGCGCTTCGTCCAAGAACCGCTCCAAGCCCCATTGGAAATCCGACGCCGCCTGCGACGACTGCGGCACCACGGACCCGTCCCGTTCGCGGGTGGCCAAGTCAGCCGGTAGATACTCCTTGATCGCCACTGGAATATCCAAGGCCAAGTTCCAGCCCAGATAGGTGATGCCAAACCCGCCGTGGCCGAGGACGCGGTGAAACTCAAAATCCCGAATGCGCGTCCCCTGCGGCAGCGCCAAGCGATGCTGCTGTGCCTCACTCATAACTCTCTCCTATTTTTTGCTGGGTGCTCGACTGGGCGGTCGCGGCCTGCCCATTTCACACCGCTAGCTTGCAGGGCGACGCTACGGTCCGCGGTGGGATGGCAATTTTTATTCGGCGGTCATCTCATCCAACAAGCGCGTGAACTCGGCCAGTTCCGCCACCCGTATGGCGGCGCGCAGCAAGGCTTGCAGTTGCTCCACCTGCTCAATCGCCGCCAAGCGATCGGCCAACGCCCGCACCGCATCCTCCGCAAACCGAATCACCAAGGCTTCTTGGATACTTTGCCTAAGCCCTTGCTCCAGCCCTTGCTCCAGCCCCTGCTCCAGCCCCTGCTCCAGCCCCTGCTTCAGCCCCTGCTCCAACGCTCGCTTGCGCAAAGACTCAAGTAACGGAAACTCAGTCATAATTTCCTCCGATATGAGAGAAAAAACGGTCGATTCCTCGCACACCAACGAACTCAACACCCCCATGTGCGCCAACACACTATGCTTAACGGCACGAGGTACAGCTAATTCCTCGGTCGTCTCCACACACCGACGCAACCACGCATCCACCCCCATCCCCTCGGGACGCCCCATCAACGGCGTAAAGGGCAGCACCCCTACATTGCCCGACGACAAATACGCCGTTCCATCCAACTCGATCAACCGGATCACCTTATAGCGCAGCACCACCTCATGGCCGACGACCTCTTGCACGTAGTACCCCGGATCGCGACCGCCGGCGTCGGGGCGCAAGTAGATTACATAGGACAACAGGAGCAAGCCATACTCGGCAATGCAGCGTCCCATATAGCCAGCCATCCGCCGCGGCATGGGCACCTCCGTGCTGTTGGTCGTTTGAAACTCGCAGTGAACTAACGCTTGCTCTCCGCCGAGCCGGACGCGGAGCAAGCTGTCCATCATCTGCGTCTTGACGGTGGGCTGCTCCGGGTTGAGTACATCGATCAACTCGGCCTCCGAGTGCCCCAGTAGAAAGGCCAAAAAACCTTGCGGATGGGTGCTCAGCAGCGACTTGGAAACACTATCAAATTCAGCCATCCGAGCCTTTCGTCTAAGGAGGGGGATGTGATGGGGAGAAATATATCCGATTGGCGTACCAAGACAAAGGACATAGCCTCTCCACGAGTTGCCACATCACCCCTCCTCGCCCGCAACCCCAACGCGCTCTTCTTCCTCTTCTCGCGGCTCGTTCAGTTCGGCTTCCTCTCTGTCCCCTGTCGCCTCCTCCTGAGAGGCCGGTGCAGCCTCTTCAGCGGGTTCAACAGCATCTTCGCCCCGCTCAAGCCAATAAATCACCCCCAATAAGACGACGACGCATAGCAACATCCCCAGCAGTCTGCCCCAACGTTTCCGTTTTAATCGCGGCTTATCCTGCACAGGTTCCCGCTCGCCAACATCAGCCGCGGCCAATTCCGTGCCCTCGCCCGGCGCGTACAACAAAACGGTCGTATTGTCCTGATGGGGATGTTCGGCCGCTTCTACCGCTTGAATAAGGGCCGCCGCGCTGTCCTCCAAGGGCGCGTCTTGCGTTTTCTCGAGGATAGCCGCGATCTCTTGATCGCGGAGGGTCATCAAACCATCGCTGGCCAAGAGCAGCCGGTCGCCTTTCGCGACCGCAACCGGCTGCGACGACACGTCAATCAGGTGGATGGCATCGCCCATGACCGCCGACCGCAGCGAATGCCGACTTGGATCCCGAGCGGCTTCCGCTTCGGTCATGCGCCCGGTCGCCACCAAGTCCGCCAAGACCGGAGCCATTGAGTGATCTGCATTCAAGCGGCTCAACTCACCCTCGCGGAACAACCACAACGGGGAGTCGCCCACACTGATCCAGTTTAGCCCTTCGCTTGCAACAACAGCCGCAACCAAGGTCGAACCCATGCTGTCGAGTTCGGGATTTTCGGCAATGGCAGCGGCAATGGCTTTATTGGCCTCGTCAAGGCACTCGCGGAGCCGATCGACAATGGGTCCAGCAGCCTGGGGATACGCCTCGACAAAGGTCTTGCTCAAAAGGCCACTGGCCGTCGCGCCGCCCACATGGCCGCCCATGCCATCGGCGACCAACAACATGGAGTGCTCCCTGCCGTCCAAGCCGAGGTCGCGCCCATCTAACAGGCCGTAGTCATCCTCTTGATACTCCCGTTTGCCGGAAATTTGCCGCGCGGCAAAGCGCCCGTCTAATTCGTTCATCGCGCCTCGCTTCCCTCTGTATCCTGCCAATCAAAGTCGGCACCGCACAGGGGCACAAAACGGAGAACCGTATCGCCGATGCTGATGTGACTCAGCACCGGCAACTCAGCCGGAGCGAGCACGGGCTGGTCCCCGAGATAGGTCAGGTTGGTGCCGCCGCCGTGCTGCACGTAAAACTTCCGGCCGCGCGGATCGTACGTGACAACGGCATGACCACTGCGCGAAATCTGATCGTCGCCAAAATCGAGTTTGACGCGGTCGGTGGCCCCGCGTCCAATCGAATTAGAGCCATACCCCAATGGCATGGCCCGCCCCTTGCCCGGCCCCTCTACAACCACCAACCACCCCACAACCGGATCATCCATGCCGCGGTCCTCTGCGGCGCGCTCTTGCCGGCGTTCCTCGTCTTCTCGCCGCGGCCGCCCCCCCACCAAGCGCGTCTTCTCCTCCTCGCCGACATTGGCCGGCGCACGGCTTTCGCCCATCCGCTGGGTGGGCGCATCTAAACGCCCAGCACCGGCGGGTTGCTCGCCGCCTTGTGGTGCTGGCGGCAACGGACGCTGGGCCGCGTCCGTTGGTTTGGTATCCTCTTTCCGCCCATCGGTTTTCTCTTCAATGATTTTGCCATCGGGTCCGCGATAAACAGGCATGGTGCCCTCCTATCTTTGGGTTATTCCGGCAACCTACTTTTCGTAAAGCCGGTTGATTAAATTGTCCAAACAGTACTGGCCGGATTGGTTCAAGGCCATCTCCTCCCGGCCTTGCGCGATATGCAGCGCAAACACTAGCAGGGCCGACTGGACCAACGCCAGCAAGGTCGTATAAAACGCAACGCCCAGCCGACCCGTGATCTCGGCCAGCAAGGTCGGGTCCTGTGGGTCTTCAATGTTGGCCGCGTAATCCAACGCAAACGCAATGCCCACCACCGTGCCGATAAACCCCAACGTTGGTATCAGCCATACGAGATAGCGCAACATCGCGTATTTGAGTTCGAGCTCGTGTTGGAATAATTCGAGGGAAGAATTCAACAGCGAGTTGGCCTGATTGACCGAGTGGCTCGCCTGAAATTGCAAGATGCAGCGCGCGATCAGACGCTGTAAGAAGAAGGGGCGCTCCTCGGCGATGGGCCGCACCTTTTGATAAAAGGGACCCAAATCCCGCGCCCGCAACATAACCTCATCGTCTTCCGGCAGATAGCGTTTCGACATCTGCTCCATTTCGAGCTTGGCTTGGTTAAACCGCACCCAGAGTTCACCGCAGCCAACCCAAAACATGAGCCACATGACGTTTTGGATTGTAAACGGATAGGGGAAATCTTCCGTGTGGCGATCGAGCAGGAAAGCGCCCGCCGCCGAATCGGGATGAGCGAAAATAAGGCTCATAATCGCTATGGATACGACGCCTCCTAGCAGACTGATGCCGCTTGCTTTTAGGCGTTGCTCCAGCTCTATCCCTTGCCCGTTTGCCATGTCAATCCTCCTCGCCAATGATCTCACCCGTATCTACGTTGCGCCGCACTGGACCTACGGGCAGGGATGTCCCGCCTTCTGAACGGCGCTCCCTTTGCGCGGCCATCGCGATAAGTGCGGATGCGGTCGTCTGGTAATGACCGAGTAAAATCGCGTCGGTCGGGCTTATAAATTCCTGCCGGATGCGGCGCCACTCGCCGTTTTGCGCAACATAACTGCCCCCGCTGCTGGCGCAATCCGTGAGGTAGTACGAGCCGCTTGGCGTCGCAATTAGCTCGGCGTGGACGCGCGAGACCGAATCATCGTTAAGCTGGATGTCCACGCCCGAGCCGCGACCGATTCGGTACACGGAAAAGCTCGACTTGTTCATGTCAACCCGGCTTGGCCCCTACGAGATAGCCGTTGTTTTGTTTGGTTAGTTGCACCAGAAAATCAATAAACTTTCGGTCTGTCACGTAATTGCCAACGGCTACGGCGTGTATGGGTATTCTCCGCCTATTTTCAGCCATTACAGCCTTCACGACTATGCGCCAATCCTCTGAGGGTGCCCCATCGCTCAACAGGATGATTTCTTCGGGTTGCAGTGCAATCGCCGCCAGCAAAGCGGCGCGTGTGGGCGTGTCGCCATCCACTAATCTCATCCAGTCTTTTACCTGTCCTACGACGCGATCGCGCGTATTCCTTTTTACTTGAAAGTAACCTCTATTTTGAGGCCAATAGTGCAACCGATTTGAGCCCTGAAAACCAATGAGACAGACCTCTATTTCCGCCTTAAAAGCAGCGAGCATGTCTTGTATGGCCAATGTTATGAACGGGCGATAATCTTGCTGTCCAGGCCGATAAATACTGCCCGACATATCTATGACGAACGCGAACTTCTTCGCCTTCGTCTTGATTCCCAATAAAACGGTTGTGTCGTCTATCTCCCGTTGCAAAGCCTCCACCCGTTTTGCAAGCTGACCTTTTGCTTTCGCAGCTTCGGCCTTTGCCCGCTCCAGTTCCTGTTGCAAAGCCTCCACCCGTTTTGCAAGCTGACCTTTTGTTTTCGGAGCTTTGGCCTTTGCCTGCTCCAGCTTGGATTTCGCTTGCGCCAACTCGGCCTTTGCCTGCTCCAGCTTGGATTTCTCCTGCGCCAACTCGGCCTCCGCTTGCGCCAATTCGGCCTTTGCCTGCACCAATTCGGCCTGCGCCTGCGCCAACTCGGCCTTCTCTTGTCCCGACATATTCAGATTCGGAAAAAAGGGTAGCAGCACTATGGTAATGAGTATGAAGGCACCGAGAGCCGATGCGAACAGGTCGAGCGCGGACATGCTAAAGATGTTGAGCTCGCGGCTGCGTTTTTTCACGCCCAATACCCCATCTAAAGTTTGGACGCCATGAGCACCAAATCGCCCAACGCGACTTTGGCACCATAGTCCAATCGCGCCGGCTTAAAGGGCGACAAACGCTGCTCGTTCAGAAACGTCCCATTGCTGGAGTTCAAATCTTCGACGTAAAATTGATCGCCCGCGGCGGCAAGGCGCAGATGCCGTCGGGATACGTTTCCATCCGCGACGACTTCATCCACCAGCTCGGGATGCCTACCGAGCGAAAGCCCCAAGCGTTGACCGGCAAATCGGGCGGGCGACAACTCAATGCAGACGCGGTGGCCACGACCGTCAAAACCGGCCAGCACGAGGCCGTACTTTGGGCCTTTTGCAACGGCCCCTATCCCTTTTTTGGTCACGCGCCGACTCATCTGCTGGACGAACTGGCGCGGCTTCGCCAAGGTCTGCTGGGCGAGCTGCCGCGGCTTCTTTAAGGCAACTGCTAAGGCGACCAAAGCCACACCGCCCAACAGTAGCAGCCAGACGAAAAATTGATCGCTCGCTTGTTCGGCCTGCACTCGCGCTTGTTCGGCCTCGCGCCGCGCCTTTTCCGCCTCGCCAGACCCTCCCCCAGTCGCCACACAATCGTCGCTCTCCGATTGAAAAGCAATGCCGTGGTCGTCCAACAGATTTGCCAATTCCCCGATATGCGAAGACCAGTAAATGCCCGCTGCATGAGGCACCCGCGTCACCCCGCTGGATGGACTGCTAATGACCACGAGAGACGCCTGCGTATTGACGCCGACGGCCCGGCTACAATCATCCAGTAGGGGGCCGCCGCTGTTGCCCGGGTTGGTCGGCGCATTGTGCTGAATAATCCTGAGTTCTTGCGCGTACCACGCGCCCGAAAAAATCCGCCCAATGACGCCGTCTTGCACGGTCGGATCGTGCGCCGGTCTGTTGCGGTCGGCCCCACCAGGATAGCCGATCGACCATACCTTCTGGCCTTTTGTGGCTGGTGCGAGCGACAGCGCAATCGGTGGCAGGGTTAAATCTGGAATATGGGCGATTGCGAGGTCGAGTTCTGGGGATGTGGCGATTACTTCCACCTCGTACAGCGCGTTGGAGTTGGTCGGGATGGCTTGGATCGAGTGAGCATTGGCGATGACGTGGACGTTGGTCGCAATATAGCCTTGGTCGTTTATGGCGAATCCAGTGCCAGCACCAGGTCCTTGGCTAGTCTGCCTTACAATGCGTACCACGCTCTTTTCAAGCGCGTCAAAGTCTGGCGCGGCAACGGCGCGGCACGGCAGCAGCGCGAAAAAAAAAAGACGAGACGGTGCAATGTTCACTCCTGTACCAAACGCACGGCAAAAACGACTGGCCCTATCTCAAGCCGGTCATTGTTTTGCAACAGCACCTGTTCGCGGGGATTGAGCAGGCGTCCGTTCACCTTGGTGCCATTCAGGGCATTCAAATCCTCGGCGTAGAGTTCGCCGTCAGCACACGTAAGCCGGACGTGTTCGCGGGAGACTTCTTGGTGATCAATGATAAATTCGGCGTTGGCCGGGCTTCTGCCGAGCGTCACCCCGGCCCGCTCACTCAATGCCAAGGCCGATAGGGTCAAGGCGAATGGCCGACCCGTGGGGTCTTGGCCTTCTAATAGACATCTGAAAGGCGCGGCTTGCGGTGCGTTCGCCGCGGCTTGGCGTGCGGCTGCAGCCGTTTGCTCGGCTTCGCTCAAGCGGGACTCGGCACTCTGTAACTGCTCCTTTTTGCGCCGTGCGGAAAGCCACCAACCGAAAAGTGCAAGCAGCACCAGTCCCGCGCCTGCGGCAAGGCCCCCCTGCAACCGTTGCGCGGCCTTTTCTTTGGCCGCTTGGAGGCTGTCGGACACCGCCTTACTCGCCGAATCGGCCCGTGCCTGCGCCATCTTCAAGCTGTCGGCTTTGGCCTTGGCGGTCTGGAGGCTGTCGGCCACCGCCTTACTCGCCGAATCAGCCCGCGTCTTGGCCATCTTCAGGCTGTCGGCTGTCGCTTTGGTCGCTTGGAGGCTGTCGGCCACCGCTTTCTTTGCGGAATTGGCCCGTGCTTTCTCCCGTTCTGCCGCCCGCCGAGCGGCCTGCGCTTTGGCCTTGGCCTTTTTTGCGGCTTCGCTTGCCGAGTCGGCCTGCGCTTTGGCGGTCTGGAGGCTGTCGGCCTGCGCTTTGGCGGCTTTGAGGCTGTCGGCGGCCGCTTTTCTATCGCGTTCAGCGCGCTCAACCGCACTCAGGCATTTGGCTTCAACCACGGTATGGGCGACTTCTCGGTCTTCGAGCGCAGCTATTACGTCGCCGCTACGCAAGGCAAAAATGGCTCCTCTCGGTTTCGCTTTCCGAAACGGCCACGAGCCACTGCCCGGGTCTGGCAGGTTGATGGCAACTACATCGCCGCATTCGTTGAACAAGGGCATGCCAAAGGATTTGGCCGTTATCAAGGCATTGTGTTGCAGCAGGTGGGCCACCGGATGGCTTGCTTTCTTGCCGCGGAGATCTTGGTATGTACCAATCGTCCCGTGAGAAAGCCGAACATCCCCGGCCGTGCCTAAGCGCAGCGTTTGCACGGCGCGGCCTACAGCGGCTCCTTGTTCGGACAAGCTGAGGGGCGGCAAGTTCAAGCCTTGGACGTGCAGCAGGGCCAAGTTCGTGGCGCGGCTGGCAAACACCTGCTGCGCCACGATTTCGGCCCCGGTCTTCAGGGACAATACGGTCAAGCCCTCGGCCTTCTGTATGAGATGGGCATTCGTCAGCACATGTCCCTTTTCATTGACGACGAACCCGCTCCCTTCAACCGCGACTTTGTGATCGTCATAGGCGCGCACCCGCACGATGCTTTCAGAGACAACATCCACATCTATTTGCGCCGATACCGGGCTTGTGCAAAGGAACCAAGCTACGGCGAAATGCGCGATGAAAAACAGGTATTGTTTGTTCATAACTTCTCCGTGTACGTTCAAGCTGGCCGTCAACAATGGCCAAGGAGGAAGATCAAAAAGAACGCACCCTCAACATCCTCATAACTGCAACAACAAATGCCGACAAGGTCTCGCCTTCGGCATACTCCATCACGATATACGCCGTGCCATGCACCTCAAAGAGACGATACACTTTAACGAGGTGGCGATGGTCGAAGCGGGCTAAGGTGCGTGCTTCGTCCAAGAACCGCTCCAAACCCTACTGAAAGTCGCCGCGAAAGGCGCTGGCTTGCGGGGCGACGCTGCCGTCGGCGGTGCGGATGGCAATGTCCGACGGCAGGTATTCCTTGATGGCGACCGCTTTGTCGAGGTGGTGGTCAAAACCCAGACACGTCATGCCGAAGCCGCCCACACCCAACACGCGCACCAGTTCGTATTCTTGCAGCCGATGGCCTTGGGGCAAGGCGTTGAGAGGATGTGGTGCGTCGCTCATAGCATCTCCGATTGGTTCACTTTCGGGCACCGTAACGGCGCAACACCGCGGCGGTCTCAGACGCATTCTTCCGCTCCGCCCAATACAGCGGCGTAAAGCCAGCTTTGTCTTTGGCATTGACTTTAGCACCCTGCTTGAGCAACACCGCCGCCACCGATGAAGCATCCCCAGACGCCACCAGGTGCAGCGGCGTAAAGTCAAAGTTGCCTTCTTTGGCTTGGACATCGGCACCCTGCTTGAGCAACACCGCCGCCACCGCAGAAGCATCCTTAACCGCCGCCAGGTGCAGCGGCGTCCAGCCAGTGTTGGTTTTGGCATTGACTTTAGCACCCTGCTTGAGCAACACCGCCGCCACCGATGAAGCATCCTTAACCGCCGCCCAGTGCAGCGGCGTCCAGCCAGTGTTGGTTTTGGCATTGACTTTAGCACCCTGCTTGAGCAACACCGCCGCCACCGATGAGGCATCCCGCAACGCCGCAGAGTGCAGCGGCGTAAAGCCAGTGTTGTCTTGGGCGTTTACCTCCGCGCCCTGTGTGAGCAGGGACCGCGTCAGCACGGGCAGGTTCAGTCTCGCTGCAATGTGAAGGTCAGTCGCACCCTCGTACTTCCCTTTCGGACCGGGCTTGCGCCCCACCTCGGCGACAAATGCCTGTTCCTGACGCTGCTTCTCCAATGCCGCCTGTTCCCGACGTTGTTTTTCTAACGCCGCCTGTTCCCGACGTTGTTTTTCTAACGCCGCCTGTTCCCGACGTTGTTTTTCTAACGCCGCCTGTTCCCGACGTTGCTTCTCGGCCTGCTCGGCGGCTAGTCTTGCTTTTTCTACGGCTTGTTCCTGACGCTGCTTCTCTAACGCTACCTGCTCGGCATGATCAACATACATTATGCCCCCAAACAAGAGAGCAGCCACGCCCAAGACTACGGCAAACCGCTTAAAGGAGGTCTTCGGTCGCTCCAGTGGCGACGCCTCCGGCTCCACCCGCCCCATGCTTGTCGCGTCATCCCCCTCATCCTTCTCTGCTCTCGCCGCATCCGCCTCCATCGCCTCCCGCCACGCCCCCACACGCTGCGGACGATCCCCCTCATCCACCGACAACGCCCAATCGATCGCCGACAAAAACGCACCACTCGCCCGACCCGCACACCGCTGCGCCACCGGAACGAGCGGATCATGCCGCACCCGATCCGTCGCATCCTCCGGCACCTGCCCGGTCAACGCCCGATAGCATACGCCCCCCAACGCATAGATGTCCGTCCACGCCCCTTGACGACCCCGACTCGAATACTGCTCGATCGGCGCATACCCCGGCGTCACGATAGACGTTACCGACCGGCTCTTCGCCCCAATCGCCTGCCGAGCCGAGCCAAAGTCCAGCAACACCGGCGAACCATCCGCATCGCGCAAGACGATGTTACCCGGCTTGATGTCCCGATGCAGAAAATCAGCCCCATGCACCACCGCCAAACCATCCAAAAGCGGATACAGAATCGCCTTGAGTTCGGCTTCGCGCAGCGGCCCCTGGCGATCAAGATGCGCCGATAAGGTCTCGCCCTCGGCATACTCCATCACGATATAGGCCGTGCCATGCGCCTCAAAGAAACGATACACTTTAATGATGTGGCGATGGTCAAAGCGGGCTAAGGTGCGTGCTTCGTCTAAGAAACGCTCCAGCCCCCACTGGAAATCGCCGCGAAAATCGCTGGCTTGCGGGGCGACGCTACGGTCGGCGGTGCGGGTGGCAATATCCGACGGCAGGTATTCCTTGATGGCGACGGCCTTGTCCAAGTGGTGGTCAAAGCCCAGATAGGTCATGCCGAAGCCGCCAAAGCCCAACACGCGCACCAGTTCGTATTCTTGCAGCCGATGGCCTTGGGGCAAGGCGTTGAGAGGATGTTGCTGTTCGCTCATAGCATCTCCGATTGGTTCACTTTCGGGCACCGTAACGGCGCAACACCGCGGCGGTCGCTGAAGCATTCTTCCCCTCCGCCAGGTACAGCGGAGTCCAGCCAGTGTTGGTTTTGGCATTGACTTTAGCGCCCTGCTTGAGCAACACCGCCGCCACCGATGAAGCATCCTTAACCGCCGCCCAGTGCAGCGGCGTAATGCCAGTGTTGGTTTTGGCATTGACTTTAGCGCCCTGCTTGAGCAACACCGCCGCCACCGATGAAGCATCCTTAACCGCCGCCCAGTGCAGCGGCGTAATGCCAGTGTTGGTTTTGGCATTGACTTTAGCGCCCTGCTTGAGCAACACCGCCGCCACCGATGAAGCATCCTTAACCGCCGCCCAGTGCAGCGGCGTCCAGCCATCTTCTTCTCTGGCGTGGATGTCGGCACCCTGCTTGAGCAACACCGCCGCCGCCGATGAAGCATCCTCCTGCGCCGCCCTGTGCAGCGGCGTCCAGCCATAGTTGTCTTTGGCATTGACTTTAGCACCCTGCTTGAGCAACACCTGCGCCACCGCAGAAGCATCCTTCTCCGCCGCCCTGTGCAGCGGCGTCCAGCCATAGTTGTCTTTGGCATTGACTTTAGCACCCTGCTCAAGCAGGGATTGAGTCAGCACGGGCAGGTTCAGTCTCGCTGCAAGGTGAAGGTCGGTCGCACCCTCGTACTTCCCTTTCGGATCGGGCTTGCGCCCCACCTCGGCGACAAATGCCTGTTCCTGACGCTGCTGCTCATCGTCGTTGAGCACGGGGTCAAGGGTGCGCGGTCGCGCCAAGGGCGGCGCGTCCGGCTCCACCCGCCCCATGCTGGTCGCATCCGCCGCCACATCCCTCTGGGCTGCCGCCGCATCCGCCTCCATCGCCTCCCGCCACGCCCCCACACGCTGCGGACGATCCCCCTCATCCACCGACAACGCCCAATCGATCGCCGACAAAAACGCACCACTCACCCGACCCGCACACCGCTGCGATACCGGAACGAGCGGATCATGCCGCACCCGATCCGTCGCATCCTCCGGCACCTGCCCGGTCAACGCTCGATAGCACACGCCCCCCAACGCATAGAGGTCCGTCCACGCCCCCTGATGCCCCCGACTCGAATACTGCTCGATCGGCGCATACCCCGGCGTCACGATAGACGTTACCGACCGGCTCTTCGCCCCAATCGCCTGCCGAGCCGCACCAAAGTCCAGCAACACCGGCGAACCGTCGGCGTCTCGAAGAACGATGTTGCCCGGCTTGATGTCCCGATGCAGAAAATCCGCCCCATGCACCACCGCCAAACCATCCAAAAGCGGATATAGAATCGCCTTGAGTTCGGCTTCGCGCAGCGGCCCCTTGCGCGTGAGAAACGCCGATAAGGTCTCGCCCTCGGCATACTCCATCACGATATAGGCCGTGCCATGCGCCTCAAAGAAACGATGCACTTTAATGATGTGGCGATGGTCAAAGCGAGCTAAGGTGCGCGCTTCGTCAAAGAAACGCTCCAGCCCCCACTGGAAGTCGCCGCGAAAATCGCTGGCTTGCGGGGCGACGCTGCGGTCGGCGGTGCGGGTGGCAATATCCGACGGCAGATATTCCTTGATGGCGACGGCCTTGTCCAAGTGGTGGTCAAAGCCCAGATAGGTCATGCCGAAGCCGCCCATGCCCAACACGCGCACCAGTTCGTATTCTTGCAGCCGATGGCCTTGGGGCAAGGCGTTGAGAGGTTGGGACGCTTCGCTCATAGTCTCTCCAATTGTTTCACTTTCGGGTACCGTAACGGCGCAACACCGCGGCGGTCTCAGACGCATCCTCCCGCTCCGCCCAATACAGCGGCGTAAAGCCAGTGTTGGTTTTGGCTTGGACGTCGGCACCCTGCTTGAGCAACACCTGCGCTACCGCAGAAGCATCCTTCCACGTCGCCAAGTGCAGCGGCGTCCAGCCAGCGTTGTCTTTGGCATTGACTTTAGCACCCTGCTTGAGCAACACCTGCGCCACCGCAGAAGCATCCTTCTCCGCCGCCCTGTGCAGCGGCGTCCAGCCATAGTTGTCTTTGGCATTGGCTTTAGCGCCCTGCTCGAGCAGGGATTGAGTCAGCACGGGCAGGTTCAGTTTCGCTGCAAGGTGAAGGTCGGTCGCACCCTCGTACTTCCCTTTCGGACCGGGCATGCGCCCCACCTCGGCGACAAATGCCTGTTCCTGACGCTGCTGCTCATCGTCGTTGAGCACGAGGTCAAGGGTGCGCGGTCGCTCTAGTGGCGGCGCGTCCGGCTCCACCCGCCCCGCGCTTGTCGCGTCATCCGCCGCATCCTTCTCTGCTGCTGCCGCCCCCTCCAGCATCTCCCGCCACGCCCCCACACGCTGCGGACGATCCCCTTCATCCACCGACAACGCCCAATCGATCGCCGACAAAAACGCAGCACTCGCCCGACCCGCACACCGCTGCGACACCGGAACGAGCGGATCATGCCGCACCCGATCCGTCGCATCCTCCGGCACCTGCCCGGTCAACGCCCGATAGCATACGCCCCCCAACGCATAGAGGTCCGTCCACGCCCCTTGACGACCCCGACTCGAATACTGCTCGATCGGCGCATACCCCGGCGTCACGATAGACGTTACCGACCGGCTCTTCGCCCCAATCGCCTGCCGAGCCGCACCAAAGTCCAGCAACACCGGCGAACCATCCGCATCGCGCAAGACGATGTTGCCCGGCTTGATGTCCCGATGCAGAAAATCCGCCCCATGCACCACCGCCAAACCATCCAAAAGCGGATACAGAATCGCCTTGAGTTCAGCTTCGCTTAGCGTCCCCTTGCGCGTGAGAAATGCCGACAAGGTCTCGCCCTCGGCATACTCCATCACGATATAGGCCGTGCCATGCGCCTCAAAGAAACGATACACTTTAATGATGTGGCGATGGTCAAAGCGAGCTAAGGTGCGCGCTTCGTCTAAGAAACGCTCCAGCCCCCACTGGAAATCGCCGCGAAAATCGCTGGCTTGCGGGGCGACGCTGCGGTCGGCGGTGCGGGTGGCAATATCCGACGGCAGATATTCCTTGATGGCGACGGCCTTGTCCAAGTGGTGGTCAAAGCCCAGATAGGTCATGCCAAAGCCGCCAAAGCCCAACACGCGCACCAGTTCGTATTCTTGCAGCCGATGGCCTTGGGGCAAGGCGTTGAGAGGATGTTGCTCTGCGCTCATAGCATCTCCGATTGGTTCACTTTTGGGCACCGTAGCGACGCAACACCTCGGCGGTCGCTGAAGCATTCTTCCGCTCCGCCAGGTACAGCGGAGTCCAGCCAGTGTTGGTTTTGGCATTGACTTTAGCCCCCTGCTTGAGCAACACCTCGGCGGTCGCTGAAGCATCCTTAACCGCCGCCCAGTGCAGCGGCGTAATGCCAGTGTTGGTTTTGGCATTGACTTTAGCCCCCTGCTTGAGCAACACCTCGGCGGTCGCTGAAGCATCCTTAACCGCCGCCCAGTGCAGCGGCGTAATGCCAGTGTTGTCTTGGGCGTTTACCTCCGCGCCCTGTGTGAGCAGGGACCGCGTCGGCACGGGCAGGTTCAGTCTCGCTGCAATGTGAAGGTCAGTCGCACCCTCGTCCTTCCCTTTCGGATCGGGCTTGCGCCCCACCTCGGCGACAAATGCCTGTTCCTGACGCTGCTTTTCTAACGCCGCCTGTTCCCGACGTTTTTTGCCCCCAACCAAGAGAGCAGCCACGCCCAAGACTACGGCAAGCCGCTTAAAGAAGGTCTTCGGTCGCTCCAGTGGCGACGCCTCCGGCTCCACCCGCCCCGCGCTTGTCGCGTCATCCGCCGC
Organism: uncultured Latescibacterota bacterium; assembly: GCA_958295495.1. Lineage (GTDB taxonomy): Bacteria > Latescibacterota > UBA2968 > UBA8231 > UBA8231. The sequence continues at coordinate 280,839 of OY282352.1, read as the reverse complement.
ATCCGCCTCCATCGCCTCCCGCCACGCCCCCACACGCTGCGGACGATCCCCCTCATCCACCGACAACGCCCAATCGATCGCCGACAAAAACGCACCACTCACCCGACCCGCACACCGCTGCGATACCGGAACGAGTGGATCATGCCGCATCCTATCGGTCGCGTCGTCCGGCACCTGTCCGGTCAATGCTCGATAGCACACGCCCCCCAACGCATAGAGGTCCGTCCACGCCCCCTGATGTCCCCGACTCGAATACTGCTCGATCGGCGCATACCCCGGCGTCACGATAGACGTTACCGACCGACTCTTCGCCCCAATCGCCTGCCGAGCCGCACCAAAGTCCAGCAACACCGGCGAACCGTCGGCGTCTCGAAGGACGATGTTGCCCGGCTTGATGTCCCGATGCAGAAAATCCGCCTCATGTACCACCGCCAAACCATCCAAAAGCGGATACAGAATCGCCTTGAGTTCGGCTTCGCTCAGCGGCCCTTGGCGCGTGAGAAATGCCGATAAGGTCTCGCCCTCGGCATACTCCATCACGATATAGGCCGTGCCATGCGCCTCAAAGAAACGATGCACTTTAATGATGTGGCGATGGTCAAAGCGAGCTAAGGTGCGCGCTTCGTCAAAGAAACGCTCCAATCCCCACTGGAAGTCGCCGCGAAAGGCGCAGGCTTGCGGGGCGACGCTGCGGTCGGCGGTGCGGGTGGCAATATCCGACGGCAGATATTCCTTGATGGCGACGGCCTTGTCCAAGTGGTGGTCAAAGCCCAGATACGTCATGCCAAAGCCGCCCACGCCCAACACGCGCACCAGTTCGTATTCTTGCAGCCGATGGCCTTGGGGCAAGGCGTTGAGAGGATGTTGCTGTTCGCTCATCGCATCTCCGATTGGTTCACCTTAGGGCACCGTAGCGACGCAACACCTCGGCGGTCGCTGAAGCATTCTTCCGCTCCGCCCAGTGCAGCGGCGTCCAGTCATTGTTGTCTTTGGCGTTTACCTCCGCGCCCTGCTTGAGCAACATCTCAGCCATCGATGAAGCATCATTAAACGCCGCCCAGTGCAGCGGCGTCCAGTCATTGTCGGTTTTGGCATTTACATCTGCGCCCTGCTTGAGCAACACCTCAACCACCGATGAAGCATTATGCTGCGCCGCATAGTGCAGCGGCGTCCAGTCATTGTCGGTTTTGGCATTTACATCTGCGCCCTGCTTGAGCAACACCTCAACCACCGATGAAGCATTATGCTGCGCCGCATAGTGCAGCAGCGTCCAGCCATTGTTGATTTTGGCCTGGATGTCGGCACCCTTCTTGAGCAACATCTCGGCCACCGCAGAAGCATCCTCCTGCGCCGCCCAGTGCAGCGGCGTCAAGCCATAGTTGTCTTTGGCATTGACTTTAGCGCCCTGTGTGAGCAGGGATTGAGTCAGCACGGGCAGTTTCAGTCTCGCTGCAACGTGAAGGTCGGTCGCCCCCTTGTACCTCCCCCTCGGATCGGGCTTGCGCAACACCTCGGCGACAAATGCCTGTTCCTGACGCTGCTGCTCATCGTCGTTGTATTGCTGTTCGCTCATAGTCTCTCCGATCGTTTCAACAAACAGTTTCTTTTAATATCGCTATCGGGCACCGTAACGGCGCAACACCTCGGCGGTCGCTGAAGCATCAACACTCGTCGCCCATTGCAGCGGCGTCCGGCCATCGTGGTCTTGGGCGTTTATCTCCGCACCCTCAGCCAGCAACAACGCCGCCATCGAAGAAGCATCCCGCAACGCCGCCAAGTGCAGCGGCGTAAAGCCATTGTTGGTTTTGGCATTTACATCTGCGCCCTCAGCCAGCAACAACGCCGCCATCGAAGAAGCATCCCGCAACGCTTCCAAGCGCGGCGGCGTCCGGTCCTTGGTCGTTTTGGCGTGGACATCCGCGCCCTCAACCAGCACTACCGTCACTGTCGCAGAAGCAGCCGCCACGTGCAGCGGCGTCCGGCCATCGTGATCTTGGGCGTTTATCTCCGCACCCTCAGCCAGCAACAACGCCGCCGTCGCAGACGCATCAACACTCGCCGCCAGATGCAGCGGCGTCCGGCCCTTGGCGTCTTGGGCGTTTACCTCCGCGCCCTCAGCAAGCAGAACCGCCGCCGTCGCAGGAGCATCCTTCCACGTCGCCAAGTGCAGCGGCGTGTCGCCCTTGGTGTCTTGGGCGTTTACCTCCGCGCCCTCGGACAGCAACAACTCCGCCGTCGCAGAAGCATCAACATCTGCCGCCAAGTGCAGCGGCGTCCGGCCCTTGGTGGTTTTGGCGTTTACCTCCGCGCCATGGTCCAGCAAGGATATCGTTAGCACAGGCAGGTTCAGTCTCGCTGCAATGTGCAGGTCGGTCTCACCCTCGTACATCCCCCTCGGGTCGGGCATGCGCCCCACCTCTTCAACAAATGCCCGTTCCTGACGCTGCTGCTCCAACGCTACCTGTTCGGCATGATCAACATACATTTTGCCCCCAACCAAGAGAGCAACCACGCCCAAGCCGGCGGCAAGCCGCTTAAATCGGGTCTTCTTCTGCCGCTTTAGCTGTTCCTCACTCACAAGTCCCTCCTATTGTTTTATTCCTCGCCCCCGTAACGGCGCAACAAACGCACCATCTTCGTCTCCATCCCAAGGAAAAAACGGAGCAACCAACTGACCATATCCTTTTTGCGGGTGGCGAGAAACAACGGCGTCCAGCCATCGCGAGTCTTGGCGTTTACATCCGCGCCATGGTCCAGCAAAAGCTCGGCAACCTGAAAAACATTCCGCATCGTCGCAATGTGCAGCGGCGTCAGCTCATCGTGGTAGTTCTTGGCGTTTACATCCGCGCCTTTGTCTAGCAGAAACTCCGCACCCACAACCGCATTCCGCATCGTCGCAATATGCAGCGGCGTCAGCCCGCTGTAGTAGTTCTTGGCGTTGATATCCGCGCCGTTGTCCAGCAGAAACTCCGCAACCACAATCGCATTCCGCGCCGTCGCAACATGCAGCGGCGTCAGCCCGTCCTTATCCTTGATGTTGGCCTCCGCGCCGCTGTCCAGCAAAATCCTCGCGACCTCAACCATATCCTCCATTGACGCATTATACAGCGGCGTCATCCCTTCCTTGTCTTTGGCGTTGGCATCGGCCCCGCCGTGCAGCAGGGATGTAGCCAAGGCGGGCAGGTTCAAGGCCGCTGCATGGTGCAGATCCGTCCGCCCCTTATCGTCCGTCCCCTCCGCCGATGGCTCGTGCCTCATCGCCGCGACAAAATTCTTTTTTTCACTTGCTAGCTGTTTTTCGCCGTCCATAACCTCTCCTCGCATTGCGCGTTGCACCTCGCACTCCTCCAATCCATCCCAGTCCTAATCCTACTCCATCCTAGTCCGCCACATTGTTCTGCGGCCGTCCCTCCAAAAACGCAATCACATTATCCACCGCGCCCTCGTTCAGCAAATCCACCCCCTCGGGCGTCTGATCCGCCGCATGCGGCGTCAGCACCACCTGCTCGCAATCGAGGATGGGATCGTCGCTCGGCAGCGGCTCCTGCGAAAACACGTCCAGCCCGGCCCCGCCCAAATGCCCGGCCAACAGGGCCGCGCGCAAGGCATCGATGTCCAGCACGTCGCCGCGCGCGCCGTTCAACACCAAGGCCCCCTCCTTCATCAGGCCAAACTCGCGCACCCCGAGCAAGTGCCGGGTATCCTCGGTCAACTTCACGTGCAGGCTGACCACATCTGCCGTCTGCAACAGCTCGTCGAATTCGACGAAGCGCACCCCGCATTCGGCAGCGCGCTCAGGCGACGGATGAAAGGTCCACGCGATGACCTCCATGCCGACAGCCCGCCCCAGCCGAGCCATCTCCGCGCCAATCGGACCCGTGCCCACCACGCCTAACACCTTGCCCTGCAACATGGTGTTCATCTTGCGCGTCCAGCGACCCGCCTTCAGCTCGGCGGTCTGAAAATGAGCGCGTTTGGACAGGGCGAACATCAGCCCGAATATATGCTCGGCCACCACGGGCGCAGTGCGACCGGGCTGGTTCGACACCACGATCCCACACTCCTTGGCAATTGCTAGGTCGATCATGTCCGTGCCGATGGAGCAGGTGGCAATCATCTTGAGCGCGGGCAAACGGCGCACTTCCTCGCGCCAAGTGACGACCCCGCGCGTATTTATAATGATTTGCGCGCCCGCGGCCCGCACGACCTTCTCGTCCGCGCTTTGCGGCGTATCCTCGAAAAGGGTGATATCCCCGTAGGGAGCGAGCCGCTGCAAATGCGGCGAACCAGCGATCTGAGTTGGATTGTCGCCGGGCACTACGATCTGGATGCGTTCTGGCATGGCATATCCTCCTTTGGAAGTATATATTTTGGCTCGCTGTGAACACTCCACCCCCTCGCTTGCGGCCCCAGTACTGAGGCCGGAAAGCGCCGTCGTCCGCACGGGCGACGCAAGGAGGTGGCTTCTTGGCGACGTTACGCCGCCGCAGGCTGTGTTCCCAGCCTGCGAATATTGCGCGCCGCGTTGTGGTCGCGGTCGATGTCCAAGCCACAGCACGGACAACAATGCCGTCGTTGCGACGAGGCTTTTCTAAGCCGATGGCCGCACCGAGAGCAATTTTGCGAGGTATAGGCTGGGTTGACGGCGACCAGCGTCCTACCAGCTTCTGCCGCTTTGTAGGACAGGGACTGCCGAAACTGCGACCATGCCGCATCGTGAATGGATTTAGCAAGGCAATGGTTATGCACCATGCCATTGATAGTCAGGTCTTCTATCGCTATCAGCCCAAATTGGTCAACCAGCTTCCGAGCCAACTGATGGGCAAAGTCATGCCGCTTGAAGCGGATGCGCTCGTGGACGCGGGCGACGACCTTGCGCCACCGGGTGCATGCCGCCGTCCCCTTGGCGGCCTTGGCCAGCTTGCGTTGCGCCTTGGCCAGTTCCTTCTCCTCCGTGCGGAAGAACCGAGGATTGGCGATGGTCTCGCCATTGGACAGGGTGGCAAACTCCTCGAGATGGTCAGCAAGCACCCTCGCCTGCTTAGCCGTTGGACGCACCCTATATTTGAATGCCTTGTGCATAGAACACAATATAACCCAAGAGTTGTCTTTCTCAGGGCACCTAAAGGCCCCGTCGAAAGACAACAACGTACAGCATCGCCCCCCTAAAGAGGGGAGTTTTTCGGCGTTTCTATAAACCCCAAAAACGCACCCAACGTCAAGCGAGTCGCCCCATGCCCCGAGCACTCATCGCCCCGGCCGCCGAACAAGTGGCCTTTCAGGAATGCGCATCCCCCCCGCTGGCCAAAGGCCAAGTTCGCGTCAAAAGCCTGTACGCGGCCGCCAAGCACGGCACTGAAATGTCCCTGTTTAAGGGGTACGCCGGCCCGCGCGGCCGCTTCGACTCCGAGCGGCGCATCTTCGACTATCGGGGCGCGGGCGTCCACTACCCGGTGCCGCTGGGCAACATGGGCGTCGGCGAAGTCGTAGAGCTTGGCCCGGGCGTCACCCGGCTCAAACGAGGCGACCGCGTCTTCGACTACGGGCCGTTCCGCGAGGAACACGTCTGGCCCGAAACCGCGCGCCGCCTGCCCGCAGACGTTCCTTGGCAAGCGACCGTCTGTCTCGACCCGGCGGATTTTGCCCTCGGCGCGGTGCGCGACGGGCACGTCCGCATCGGCGACTCCGTAGCCGTCTCGGGTCTCGGGGCCATCGGCCTGATCGCCGTGCAATGCTGCCGCTTGGCCGGTGCCCATCCCGTCATCGCCCTCGACCCGCTGGCCAACCGGCGCGCCGTGGCCCGCGCTTGCGGCGCCGACCTCGTCCTCGACCCCACCCAATGCGACGCCGGCGCGGAGATCAAAAAGGCCACGGCCAACCGCGGCGCGGACGTAATCATCGATTACAGCGGGCATCCAGCCGCCATGCAGCAAGCCCTGCGCGGGGTCGCTTACCAGGGCACGGTCGTGGCCGGCGCGTATCCCGCAGCGTGGACTAGGGGCCTCGACTTGGGGGCCGAAGCCCATCTGAACCGGCCGCGCATTGTGTTCTCGCGCGCCAACAGCGAGCCAAACCCGGACCACCCCAATTGGGACAACGCCCGCATCTACGACGTCTGCTGGCGCGTGCTCGCGACCGGCCAAGTCGATTGCCGGCCCATCGTGCAGCCCATTGTGCCCTTTGACGACCTGCTCGACGCGTACCCCCAGATCGCCACTCATCCCGAAGCAAACATCAAGCTCGGCGTCCAGTTCTAACGCTGGACCGCCAGAAGAAAGGACGCCATGAAAATCGCCTTGCAGGAAGGGCTGCTGCCCGGAGAAAGCCTCGCGGAAAAGCTCGACTTCGCCGAATCGCTCGCCATTGAAGGTCTAGAGGTCAGCGGCGGCTCGCGCCTGTACGACCGCGTCGAAAAGTACGAACAAGCCCTCGCCGGCCGCTCCATCAAGATCGCTTCCGTCTGCGGCCAAGAGACCTTTGACTGGCTCGACCCAGACCCGCGCAAGCGCGCCAACAGCCTCGCCGAGACCCGCCGCCAGCTCGCTGCTTGCGGCCACTTCCAAGCCGTCGGCCAAATCGTCCCCCCCATCTTCGGGCCGCCGCGCATCCCCGATCTCTCGCCGCTCAAGGACGCCATCGCCCTCGAAAAGGACCTACTCGTCGAGTTGGTCAAAGATCTCGCCGCTTGGGCCACCACCAAGGGCACCCTGCTCCTGCTCGAACCCCTCAACCGCTACGAGCAACACCTCTTGCGTCGCCAAGCCGACGGCGTCGAAATCATCGAGCGCGCCGGCAGCCCCCAAGGCGTGGCCCTGCTCAGCGACTTCTTCCACATGCACATCGAAGAGACCGACACCCCGGCCGCCTTGCGCCAAGCCGGCCGCCACGTAGGCCACGTCCATCTAGCAGATAACACCCGCCTGCAGCCAGGTACCGGCGACATTGATTGGCGCGCCGGCTTCCAGGCCCTCAAGGACCTCGGCTTTAGCGGCTATCTGGCCTATGAGTGCGGCATCCAAGGCGAGCGCCGGGCAGCACTCAAAAAGTCGGTGGAATTCGTGCGGGCAACCATTGCCGCGCTCGACTAGCACCCTCATGCCAGTTAAAGAACCCAACGCACAATCCGCGCTCGCGCTCGACCATCCCTCGCTCTACATCAACCGCGAGCTCTCTTGGCTCGACTTTAACGCCCGCGTACTCGAAGAAGCCCAAGACGAGCGCAACCCCCTGTTAGAGCGCGTCAAGTTCATGGCCATCGTCGCCAGCAATCTCGACGAGTTCTACGAAATCCGGGTAGCCGGCTTGCTGCAATTGCACGAGTCGGGGGCCAACCCCAGCCGCCCCGACGGGCTGACCCCGGCCGAGCAGCTTGCGCGCATCGCCCAACAAGCCCACGAGCAGGTGGCCGAACAGTATCGCTGCTGGAACGAGGACCTCATTCCGGCCCTCGCCGGCGAGGGCATCTACCTGTGGGAGGTGCGCCAACTCAAAGGCGAGCACCTCGACTTTGTGCATCAATACTGGGAAGAAGAGCTCGAACCGATCCTCACGCCCATCGTCGTCGATCCGGCCCATCCCTTCCCCCGCGTGCTCAACAAGGCCCTGTGCATCGGGGCCCTGCTCGAAAGACAGGGCCAGTCGATGATGGGCGTGGCGACCGTGCCGCGCGTATTGCCGCGCATCCTGCCCCTGCCCGACCAAGGCCACGACCGCCACTTCGTGACCTTGGCCGGAATCATGGACCTGCAAGTCAGAGAACTGTTCCGCGGCTACGAGGTCCTCGGCTCGGCCCCGTTCCGCATCACCCGCAACAGCGAGCTGTACGTCAACGAGGAGGACGCCGACAACCTGCTCGAAGAAATTGCCGAGCAAGTAACCAAGCAGCGTCAAGCCGATGCAGTGCGGCTGGAAATCGCCGCGGGTGCGCCCGACCGGTTAGTAGCGCTTTTGCAACAGGAGTTCGACCTCGACGACAGCCTCGTGTTTAGGGCGGCCGGGCCGGTCAATCTCCACCGAGTCATGGCCCTGTACGACCTCGTCCCGCGCCCCGCGCTCAAAGACGCCCCGTTCGCACCAGTCGAGCGCGACCTTCCCAAAGAGCCGGAGGCCTTCTTCGCATCCATCCGCGCCGGCGACATCCTCCTGCACCACCCCTACGAGTCGTTTTCCACGGTCACCGACTTCATCCGCATGGCAGCCAACGACCCCAAAGTGCTGGCCATCAAACAAACCATCTACCGCACGGGCGACGATTCAGAGGTGGGGCAGGCACTCATCGACGCGGCCGAGCGGCGCAAGGAAGTGACCGTGCTCGTCGAGCTAAAGGCCCGCGGCGACGAAGCAGCCAACATTGAGTGGGCCAAGCGCCTCGAAGACAGCGGCATCCACGTGGTCTATGGCATCATGGGCCTGAAGACCCATTGCAAACTCTCCATGCTGGTGCGCCGCGACCAAGATCGCCTGCGCCGCTACGCCCACTTGGGCACTGGCAACTACAACCACACCACCGCACGGCTCTACACGGATCTGGGGCTGATTACCGCAGAGCCGACCATCACCGCGGAGGTGGCCGAGGTCTTCAACCTGCTCACGGCCCACAACCTCGCCAGCCAATTCGAGCAGCTGCTGGTGGCCCCCACTGGGCTGATGCAGGGCATGCTCGACCGCATTGAGCGCGAGGGCCAACACGCCCGCGCCGGCCGGCCGGCCGCCATCATCGCCAAGATGAACGGCCTCATGGATCCGGCGATCATCCGGGCACTCTTCCAAGCCTCGCAAGTCGGCGTCGAGATCGACCTGATCGTGCGCGGGATATGCTGCCTGCGCGCCGGCCTCGCCGACATCAGCGAGAACATTCGCGTGTACAGCATCATTGACCGCTTCTTAGAGCACAGTCGGGTCTTTTACTTTGCCAACGGCGGCGACGAGGAAATCTGGCTCGGCAGTGCGGACTGGATGAATCGCAACCTGCGCGGCCGGGTCGAGGTCGTCTTCCCCATCTTGGACCAGGGCCTGAAGCAGCGCATCTATCGCGAGCTGCTCGCGCTCGCGCTCGCCGACCGCGCCAAGTCTCGGCAGATGCGCCCAGACGGCACGTACGTCCGCCGCCAATCTAAGGGCGGCACCCCGAGCCACAGCATGCAGGAGCTGCTCATGCGCACGGCCCTCGGCGAGGACATCGACGCTTTAGAGAGCTAGGCCAAGAAACCCAATGCACGCCGTTGCGTTAAAGTAACCGGTAACTGAGAGAGTTAGAGGAAAGGACCCGATGCACGACCTGCTCGCACAAATCAATTCGCCGATCCTAGACAACATCCACCGCATCGGCATCGTCTTGGCGGCCGGCCATGGCAAGCGCATCCGCTCGGAGACCTCCAAGATGCTGCACGAAATTTGGGGACAGCCAACGGCCGTGCGCGTGGCCCGCGCCGTGCAAGAGGGCCTCGACAGCCCCAATCAGGTCCTCGTCGTGGGCATCAAGGGCGTGGATGTTGCCCGCGCGGCCGGCCCCCAGCCGGGGCGTCTTTTCGCGTACCAAGAAAACCCGGTCCTCGGCCGGCCGGCCGGAACCGGCGACGCCGTGCGCGCCGGCCTCCAAGCCTTCCCGGCGACGGCGACCGACCGCCACGTGTACATCTTTTTAGGGGACATGGGCTTGTTGACCGGGCAGGTCGTCGCCTGCTTCCGCGCCAGCTTTGAAAGCGCCGACTGCGACATGATGGTGCTCACCGGCCTGTACAGCGGCCCGGCCGCGACCAACTCCTATGGCCGCATCGTGCGCGTACCAGCCACCGACGCCGAGGGGCAGCCTGCGGGCGCAGACCGCGACAAGGTCATTGAAATCAGGGAGCACAAGGACATCCTCGGCCTCGACGCAGCAACGCCCTATAAGGCCACGTACAACGGCCGCACGTACCCCTTCACCCGCCAAGAGTTGTTGGAAACGCGCGAGTTCAACACCGGCGTCTTCGCCTTCAAAGAAAGCGCACTGCGGACGTACATCCAGCACCTCAACACCGACAATGCCCAAGGCGAGTTGCTGCTGACCGACTTGGTACAAATTTTCAATCAGCACCAGCTCGTGGTGCGGGCGGCCACGGCCGACAGCGCAGAGGAGCTCCTCGCCTTCAACGTCAAAAGCGTCTGGCATCAGATGCAGGCCATAGCCCGCCGCTGGGCCTACGACAAGCTCAAGGACACCATCACCATCGCCGACGAAGAGGACTTCTTCATCGCCGACGAGGTCATCGAGCAGATACTCAACATGGACGCGGAGCGCGGCCCCTTGGACATCGTCATCGGCAAGGGCACCTACGTCGGCCCCCAAGTCCAGCTCAACCGCCGAGTTACCATCGGGGATCGCAGCCATCTGAGCGGCCACGTGGTGCTAGGCGAGGGGGTACAAATTGGCGTCGGCGTCGAACTGAGTACCTACCGAGGGCAGACCCTCTTCTTGGACGACGAGGTCGAAGTACTCAGCCGAAATATCATCAAGGGAAACCTGCGGATTGGCGCGCACAGCCGCCTCGAGTCTGGCGTGCTCATGACCGGCAGCGATGAGCACCCCATGCGCGTGGGCGAGCGCGTAACCATCAAGGGCACCAGCTACCTCTACGGCTGCCAAATCGACGACGACTTGCTCATTGAGCACTCCGTCATCAAGTGCCGTCGCATCGAACAGGTGCGCCGACGCGACGGCACCATCCAGCCCGTCCGCTACCTCCTGCCTCAGCCCGAGGGCTTGGATTCAATTGCGGAATTGTAAGAAGCTGTCGAGTTATTCGGCGCAACCCACGCAAAAAGGTCGGGCTTCAACCAGCCCCTTTTGCCGATAGGCGCGTTTAACTCAACCTACCCCCAAATCGGCCAGCAGCGACTTAGCCACTTTGCAAACCATCGTATAAGCCGGGTCGTACACATTCCCCATATCGTATTCCACGCACTGCCCCAAGAGCGCGTGGGCACTCAAAGCGGACAGCTTGTAGTCTTCTACCAGCCAGCGCACCAGCTCGCTGGTAGCGTGTTGTACGCACTGGTCCAAAGGACGCGCATTGCCGGCGACGAAAATATGCGTGGCGTTTTCGCCGCGCGGCCAGCCAATTTGCTTGCCCTTGTGCAACTCGACGCTAAACGTCGCGTCAAAGGAGATTTCCACGCCCGTGCCAACGATCTCGCCATCGCCCTGCACCGCATGCCCATCGCCCAAGTGAAAGAGCGCACCCGGGGCCTCAACCGGCAAACAGACGGTCGCGCCCGCGACAAAGCCTCGGTAGTCCATGTTGCCGCCGTGGGTCGAAGAGGTCGCCGTGGAAATGGCCTGACCGCGCGGCGGGGCCACCCCAAAACAGCCCAGCATCGGGCTGAGGGGCAGGACCAAGCCCGGCAGGACGTCCGGCTGCGTTGCCGTGCCCGCGGCTAGGTCAATCGGCCACCTAAGCGGTTGGTCGTTGCGCTCAATTCCGGTTGTAAAACCCGGGTCCAGCACATTGGGCGCGATGGCCCTCGCCGTCCAGCCCCAGTCGCGGTTGGGGTAGAGCTTGTCAAAGTGAACCACCAGCGTATCGCCCGGCTCGGCTCCTTCTATGTAGAAAGGGCCGGTCATCGGGTTCCCGCGCTCAGCGACCCGCTCGCCGTGCTGGTCTTGGCCGCGGGCGTCAACCGTCGTGGTAGAGACCGTATCGCCGGGGGCGATGGCCAGCACCGGCTCGTGCCAGCCGATGGTATTGTGGTAGTGGGTGGGGGTGAATTCGCGATGAGCCATAAAATTTCTCCAAAAAAGTTAGGTGCGATCAGTGCTCAATAACGGGAAAGGTATTGCGACTTGCTCAAGATTCTTTCGGGGTACGTTGATTGCAAAAGGATGCCTTGTCAAGCGCCGCTGCTTGCGCGTCCGCTTTCGCCGCCGCAGCACCAGCCCACTCCTCCGGTGGCAGCAAGAGCGCGTCGAGGTCGCCGGCGGCGACTGCCCTTTCCAACGCCTCAAGCTCGGCGTGGAACTCGTTGGCAATTTTGGCCCTGACCGCCGGGTCGTTTACCTCATTTTCCAGATGCCCGGCTACCTGCTCCAACACCTGCTGGCGCACGCGAGGGCGCATCCCATCCTCGGCAAAGCACTCGGCGCAAAAGCGCGACAGATGCGCCTTGTTGGCCACTAGCTCGGTGCGTCCCAGCGACAACGCCAAAATGACGCGGTGCAGTACGCCGGCGAAATCCGCCTCGGCCTGCTCGAGCAAAGCGGCTACCGACAGCTTGGGCAACGAGCGCACAAAGGCCACCTTGCCGGTCAGCTCTTGCAGCGTCTGGCCGACGGCGCGCAGGTCAATGGCACTGGGGCCGGTCCACGTCTCGGGCACGAGCTTTGCCCAAGCGGCGACTTTGGGGTGCAGCGCGGGCCAAAAGCCCAGCTCGGGACAGCCGCCCAAGGCGCGGGCCTGCTGACGCAGCTTTTCCAAGCGCTGGAAAGCCCGCTCCCAGCCCTGCTTGTAGAGCGCGTCAAACGAGCCGCTGGCCAGCTTGGCAACGGCTGCGTTGAGGTCGCCGCCGCTTTCCTCCTCTAAGGCCAAGTCCATGCACGCCAAGGTCCGCTCCATGCCTTGGCGCAACAGGTCGCGGCCGAGGGCGATGCCGGTGCGCTGGCGGCGGGCAAAGGCCAGCCCGCGGACCCGGAGATAGGCCCGCAGCGAATCCATAAAGCGCGGCGGCAACCGCTCGTATTCGAGTCCTGCGGCGACCGCTTGGCCGATGAAACTATGGCGATCGAGAGGGACTTGGTTGAGATTGACGCGCGCTAGCCGGCTCACGAGGCCCCTCGGTCGGCCCGTTCCCAAGCGGCGCGCAGCACCTTCGCCAGCAACTCGGGCGCGGCTTGGTGCAAGGCGTGGATGACCTCGGCGACCTCTGGGTCGTTGATCGGCGGCAACATCACCGCCTGGCCCGATTCCGACAGCAGGCGAAAGGCCGAAACTGGTTTCTCTATTCCGACTTGGGCGTGCATGTCGATGCTATCGACTTTGTCGAGGAAGGCTTCCTCTAGCAGGCTCTGATCAACCTTGAACAAGAGCGCGGCGCGCTTGTTGTGATCGTCTAGCGCCGCGACCGCTTCGAGCCATTCCCACGAGACCTTGGTGCGGTTGCCGTGGTAGTAAATCGGATCGAGCGTGTCTTCTACGGCGCGCGCAAACGACTCCGCCGACATGGTTTGCAAAAGCGCGGTGTTGAACCGCGCCAGCTTGTACTCGCCGGAGGCGACCAACTCGGCGATGATCTCCGACGGCAGCTTATCGACGACAGCCGGCAAGTACCCTGGGCGGCCTTGGGCGTCCATGCCAGTCAGCGAGAGCACCTCCTCGGGGTTTTCGTCGATGGCCACCAGCGCGGCTTGTTCCTCAACGGCCTGCGCCTTGAGCAGTGCCCGGGCCTCGTCGGCGCACCCTTCGCGCAGCATCTGGCGCAAAGCGACGTTCTTGGCGATCAATTCTTCCAGATCGCCCGACCACTCCCCTAGCACCACCCGGCCACCCTGCACTTGCAGAGCATCGTTCTCGTGCTGGGACATCGGTCCTCCTGTGTGGAGTAAATTGGGAATTGGGGGCGGTCTTAAGGTAGCTTAGGTGCTGGATTGTGTCAATATAAAATTTTCTATAACCTATTATTTATATTCTACTTAAATCAATATGATGGACATTCTATTTCTTTTTTCGTATATTATATATTGCGATATATATTGCGATGAGCGCGGGTCCTGTAGCCCGGCGCTTCTTTTGTTTGGGCCAGCGATTTGACGAGAAACGCGACGATTAGTAGCGCAGTACTAGGTTCTGCTGTATATTGTCCCTTGTGCTCCCCCAGCTTCCTTGGGGCCGGGGTTTTTCATTCTATTTTCTGTCAGAGAGCGCGCCCATGAATTACGATATCGGCGACTTGCTCAACGGTTGGGAATTCAAGCCCGATGAATTCCTCGCTCGGCGCATCCGCACCAGCAAGGGCGAGGAAAAACTTCAGATCCGCATCGACATGGGGCTTCTTCAGCTCGAATTGGACGGCCGTCCCGACGGCCAACAACCGCACGGCTGCCCCTCACTGCTCGACTACTATCAAGACCTCATCGAATCGCGCGACACCCCGGAAGGCTTTGTGCTAGAGGAGGACGAGTGCGAGGAACTCTTCCAAGAGGCTTGGCAGTACTATCACCGCTATTTAAGCCTGTTCAACCTGGAGGACTACGAAGGGGTCATCGCCGATACTGAGCACACTCTACAGATTTTTGAATTGGTCGATCAGTGTGCGCCCAACGACGAGATCCGCTGGTACTTTGAGCAGTACTATCCACACGCAATTATGATGCAGACTCGAGCGCACGCCATGCTAGCCCTGCAACACGACGACTATCCAGCGGCCATGCGCGCCGTGCAAGACGGCATTGCCCACATCGAGAGCTTTGTCGAAGAATGGGAATCCGAGCTAGAAGAGGATTTGCCCGAGATTTCCTTTTTGCGCGAATGGTACGAGGAATTAGAGCAGGAGCGCCCGCTTTCTCAGCGCGAACAATTAGAGCGCGACCTACAGGTGGCCGTGGAGGCGGAAAACTTTGAGGAAGCCGCACGGCTGCGCGACAAAATACAGACCCTGTGGCCAGGGCCGCAGCATCTTCTCCGCCCCAAGCGCTGAGCTATCAGCCCAGCCCCAACACGTCTCCCATCGAGTACATCCCCGGCGCGGCCTGCGCGGCAAAGCGAGCCGCGCGCAGCGCACCCAAGGCAAAGGAATCGCGGCTCGTGGCGCGGTGCTGCAGTTCGAGGCACTCGCCTGGGGCCGCGTAGAGCACCGCGTGCTCGCCCGCCAAATCGCCGGCGCGGATCGCGTGTAGGCCAATCTCTTGGCGGGAGCGCTCGCCGACCACGCCCGACCGCCCGTGTACGGCCACCTCGCGCAAGTTGCGGCCCAATCCGGCTGCGGCCCGCTCGGCCAGCGTCAGCGCCGACCCGGAGGGCGCATCGACCTTGTGCCGATGATGCGCCTCAATGACTTCCACATCGTAGTCGTCGCCCAAGATCCGGGCCGCCTCTTCGACCAGCTTGAAGAGCACGTTCATGGCGGTGCTAAAATTCGACGCAAACACGCAGGTAATATCCGCTACTGTCCGCTTGAATTCCGCGAGTTGCTCCGGGTTAAAACCCGTGGTCCCCACCACCATCGGCACCCCGCGCACCGCGCAGAGTGCCGCGTCTTCAAGGGTCGCCTCCGGGGTTGTGAAACTGATGGCGACCCGGTCGGGCTCGACGATGCCCGCCAGCGTGTTGCTGACGGTTAGACCGAGATGCCGAGTGCCGATGACTTCGCCGATGTCGCGCCCCACGGCCTCGTGGGCCGGGTGCTCCTTGCCGCCGCACAGCTCCAAATCAGCGGCCGTCAAAGCCAAGTGGGCCAGCCGCTGGCCCATGCGCCCGGCTACCCCGCAGATTACGATTTTGGTCATCGCTCTAGCCTCGATTAATACGATGGATACGCCACGCGATCGACCAGCGAGTCGTCGTGCAGACGCGCTTCCACATCCACCCGGAAAAACTCGGAGATCGGCGCAAAAGCCGTTGGGTCGTTGGCGTGTACTTGGCGTGCGGCCCCCAGCACCGTTTGCACGCCCGTGCGCGTCATCTTGCCCAGCGGCTGCCGCACCGGCCCGGCCGGCATGCCGAGGATATTCATCAGCGTCTTGACCGGCACTGGGTTGCGCGCCTTGCACTCGACTGGGCCATAAGCGCTCTGCTCAGTGGTCGCAACGCCGACGATGCCAAAAAGCGGTGCTAGCTTTTCAGCCAAACTATCGGCCTCGTCCTCCCGGCCGGCGTTGAGCAGCTCGGTGAGCCGCTGGATGGGGCCCGGAATGACGTTGGACATCACCGAGATCACGCCAGCGGCCCGGATATCCTCGCTCTTCATCATGGCCACGGTCTTGTCGTCATCGCCCGAGAGGATGGTAAAATCGTCGCCGCAGAGCCGGCGCGTCTTGGCCATGTTGTCTAGGTCGCCGGTCGCCTCTTTGACTTGGGCTACGTTGGGGTACTGGTGGGCGAGGATGGCCAAATCTTCCACCTGCATCATGCAGCCAGTGCGCCCGGGGATGATGTAGGGGATAACCTGCACCTCGGGAAAGGCCCGCGCCACCGGCTCGACGTATTCGCGGCGGATCTCCAAGGAGCTAGGCCCATTGTAGTAGGGATCGACCAGCAGCACGGCGTCCGCGCCGATGTGGGCGGCGTGCTCGCTGCCCGCCAAGGTTTCCTTGGTGGAGTTGCTGCCCGTGCCGGCAATCGATAGGGTGCGGCCCTTAGCCAGCCCGACCGTGCGATCGATGACTTCGTTGTGCTCCTCCCACAGCAGAGTCGGGCTTTCGCCGGTCGTGCCGACCGCGAGTACCGCTTGGATATTGTTGGCAATTTGGAATTCCACGAGTTGTTCCAAGCCGCCGTAGTCAATGCTGCCGTCTGGGCGCATGGGCGTCACTAGGGCCGTACTACAACCTTTGAACATGGTCGTTTTACCTCGCCTTGGCTTGTCAAAAGGGGGTTGATTGGCGATTGTCTTTTTGCCGCGATTGCCGAACATAATACGCCGCCCCAACTTTTGTCAAATGGTCTCATTGAGTGAGGAACTATGCCTGCTACAATCGACATGCGCTACGGATGCAACCCCCACCAAGCAGCGGCCCGCTGCTTTATGGCCGATGGCCGCGACCTACCCATCGAGCCGCTCAACGATGTCCCTAGCTACATCAACCTCATGGACGCGCTCAACGCCTATCAGCTTGTCCGCGACCTCAAACGCGCCCTCGGCCTGCCGGCTGCTGCTTCGTTCAAACACGTCTCTCCGGCAGGTGCTGCCATCGCCGCACCACTCGACGAGGCCCTGAGCGCGGCCTATTTCGTCGCCGACCGCGACCTCAGCCCGCTAGCTACGGCTTACGCTCGCGCCCGTGGTGCCGACCGCCTCGCCTCCTTTGGCGACTGGATCGCCCTGAGCGACGTGGTCGATTTCTCTACGGCCGAGCTCATTCGCGTTGAGGTCTCCGACGGGATCATCGCCCCCGGCTACGAGCGCGAGGCTTTAGAGATCTTAAAAAAGAAAAAGGGCGGCCAGTACCGCATCCTGCAAATCGACCCGGACTACGCGCCGGCCGCGACCGAGCAACGCCAGATATTCGGCGTCCAACTCGCGCAGCAACGCAACGATTTTATTCCCGACGACGCCTTTTTCCACAACATCGTCACCGCCCGCAAGGACTTGCCGGCCAGTGCCCGTCGCGACCTAACAGTGGCAACCATCGCCCTCAAGTACACCCAGTCCAACTCGGTGTGTCTAGCCCGCGATGGCCAAGTCATCGGCACCGGCGCCGGCCAGCAGTCGCGCGTCCACTGCGTGCGTTTGGCCTGTGCCAAGGCCGACAACTGGTATCTGCGCCTGCATCCCAAGGTGTTAGGCATGAAATTCGCCAAGGGCCTCAAGCGCCCGGAAAAAATCAACGCCATCGACATCTATCTGCAAGACGACGCCACCCCGGCCGAACTCAGGGCTTGGGAAGCTAACTTCCGCGGGATCCCAAAACGGCTCAGTGCCGAGGAGAAGCAAGAATGGCTGGACCAGCTCAAGGGCGTAGCGCTGAGTTCAGACGCCCTTTTTCCCTTCCGCGACAACATCGACCGGGCGCAGCGTTCAGGCGTGGAATACCTAGTCCAAGCTGGTGGGTCAACGCGGGATGATCTGGTAATCGAGGCAGCGGACGCATACGAAATGCTGATGATCAATTCGGGGGTGCGGCTTTTTCACCATTGAGGGAATAGCGGCAAGATTGTTCTTTCTCCTCCAATTCGACCATCTATTTGAGACTTCTCTAGGGGATTACCATGCTAAAGCGAATTCACATTGATAACTACAAGTGCCTCACCAACTTCGACCTGCGTTTCGGAGAGCTGACGCTGCTGCTTGGAGCAAATGGATGCGGTAAGTCAGCCGTATTTGAGGTTGTGGGGAAACTGCGCGACTTTGTTCGCGGCGATGCACGGGTCGATGAATTGTTTCCCGCTGCTGACATCACGCACTGGAGTACAAAGCTCGAGCAACACTTTGAATTGGAAGTCGCCATACCCGGTGAAGTATGTCTTTACCGGCTTGTAATTGAACACAACTTGGAAAGACGATCCGCACGAGTAATACGCGAAAAACTTCTGTCCGATGACAAGCCACTCTTTGCTTTTGTAAACGGTGAAGTACAGCTCTACCGCGACGATCACAGCGAGGGCCCCAAATACTCTTTCGATTGGACGCAATCGGGTCTTGCACCAGTAGCCGACCGGCACGACAATACCCGGTTGTGTGCTTTTCGAGATCAAGTCCGCCGTTTTGTGACGCTCTTTTTGGAGACAAAACGCATGAGGAGCGGTTCGGATTCCGACGCCGATAGACTCAGCGACAGCGGTGAGAATTTTGCGTCGTGGTATCAGGGACGTTTACAAGAGAATCCGCGCCAAATCTTTGAGGCGATGGATCACCTGCGCGATGTTCTGCCCGGCTTTGTGGGCTTGCGACTCTTGGCTCGCCGAGTTGGAAGATGGCTGTGGCGATACTTTGCCACAGACCATATTGATTTCGCACCATCCAGAAGCGATTGATTTTCTCAGCGACAAGGCGGTTTGGTTGGGACGTGAACCGGAGAGTCATACGCGCATCCTGGACGTCAAAAACGACACGATGTTAAAAATATCCGAACTCTACGCCCTAGGGCTTGCGCCGTGAATCGCCCTAAAATAACCGTCCTCTGCGAAGACAAACAGCACGAATCGTTTATCCGAAGATGTCTCAAAAAACGCAAGCGGAATATATATGCTGTGCCGAGAGCCGGCGTAGGTGCAGGCGATCAATTTGTTCAGGATAACTATCCAGCACAATTGACTTCCTGGCGTACAACTTGACCGTCGGTGGCCTTATAGACTTTGGTAAAGGCTTGGGTGCCCAAAAAGAGCTCGGCCCCTCGACCGCAGCGCACGCGCAACCGGGCGCAATCGCCGGCAACCAAACCGCCGCCATAGCTCGAAAGCACGGCGGTACTGTAATCGGCCGCGGCCTTGGGGCTGAGAATTTTCAACGGCGCGACAGCTAGGTAGGATGTCAACCGCGACCTTCCCCCGACGCGGTTCACTTCGACGATGGACCAACCCTCGTCCATGTTATCAGATCGGTGCTAACCAACCCCCATTGACGGGCAGCGCTGTTCCCGTAACGCCACCGCCCGCCCAATGTTCCGCGGCAAGCCCAAGCGCGGGTAGTGGGTGAGGACGAAAATAGAGCGTAAAAAAGGCAGCCTTTTGTGCTTTACTCGTCTTGATCGTCTCGGCAATACCCTTGTTCAAACAGTAGAACCTGTGGGGCTTTGTCGCTTCGTTTCCACATTGAGTCTAAAATAGACCTAGCGGAGAATTTGTCATGCCTGTGAGCCTATTCATTTTTGAACGTAAAACCCCACTCTACGCCATCGCTTGCTGTCTATCCCTGTCCTTTGGGTCTGCCTCAGCCGACGACTCCACCCGCGCCCAAATTGAAGCACTCCGCGCCGCCAAGGACAGCCTGCTCAAAAGCGAGGAGTCGCCGCTGCTGCCAGCGCAGCGCACCCACTTTGAGCGGCTTGAGTACTATCCCATTGAGCTCCGCTATCGCCTGAGGGGCGAGCTGCACATCTACGGTCGCCAGCGCATCGTCGAAATCCCCAATACCGACGGCACCGCCACCGAGCTCGAGCGCTTTGGACGCTTTGTTTCGGCCTTTGGCGAAAAAAACTTTTGGCTAGAGGTGTACCGCAGTCCGCAAACCGGCGAAGCAGAAGTCTTCTTCAAGGATCGGACCAACGGCCACACCACCTATGGCGGCGGCCGCTACGCGCGCCTGACGCGGGAGGATGACGGCATGTATGTCATTGATTTCAATAATGCTTATAACCCATACTGCGCGTACAATCCCACCTATATCTGTCCGCTGCCCCCGCAACAAAACCACCTCGACTTCGCC
This sequence comes from uncultured Latescibacterota bacterium, assembly GCA_958295495.1. Classification (GTDB taxonomy): domain Bacteria; phylum Latescibacterota; class UBA2968; order UBA8231; family UBA8231. Next base: position 260,787 of record OY282352.1, on the reverse strand, counting down.
GTGGAAGCCGGCGAGCTAATGCCCGCTGCCGCCCCCCGCTGATGCGCGGCGCGCGTTTTTTGCGTATAATTTTCGCCGATTGCAGCGCACCCTCACCCCTTGCTAACGCGCATGAAAGCATTTCTCGAACGTCTCGAACAAGCCGCTGATTTGCGCGAAGTCCAATCGCTCGTCGATCACATCCTCGACGCGGCGCGGACCGGCGGCAAACCCGAGGAAAAGCGCCGCTTCCTCCGCAATCTGCTCTTCAATCAAGCACTTTTGTCCCGCTTAGAAACCCCTGCGGCCATCGACGCACTTCTCGCAGCGACCACGCCCGGCGAGTGGGACGAGCTCTTCGGCAATGCGGTCGCCAAAGAGCTGCCTCAGCTAACCGTCGATTTAGTCGATGGTTTGGTCGATCTCGATCACGGCCAATTGCTGCGGCTTTTGCCGCCCGGATCCCCCAAGGTGCTCTTGCAGGTGCTCAAACGCCTCAATGCCTATCTAGAAGAATGCGAGGTCTCGGTCCGCTCTCTGCGTGGCATGCGCGTCGCCCGTATCATGTCCGACATCTACCGGACGCTGGCCGGTGAGTCGCGGGCCTGGCGGCGAGCACTGCCGCCCTGCTGCATCGACGGCCAAGACATCGTCCAGCTCAAAGAAGCCAAGCAAGTAGAAAAACTGGCTGCCGCTTACGAGGCGCGGATCAACCAGGTACAGAGCATTGACCTGCAGCGCAGCTTGGCCGCCCTCGACAGTGGCCGCGCCACTGCGCCGCGGATGATCGAAGCGGCCTACGAGCAAACCTTTTGCATCCAAGCACCCCTGCGCTTGGGCATCTCTAGTGCCAATGCTTCGGACAATCACCTGCGCAGCAAGGAACAGGGCGGCAAGACCCTCAACATCGCCGTCAATCTGCAACAGGGCCAGCAAGAGCGTGCCCAACCGCCGCTGGAGGTCACCACCCGGAGGCTGGCCGAACCCCAACTCATCCTCCGCTCGCGCTCCCGGGGCTTCAAGGCCGACTTTGAGGCCAGCAAAAATAGCTCAGCCGCGACCGTCAGCGAGCTGTTCTTTGCCTACCGCCGCAGCGGCGACGAAGCCCTGCGGTTGGTCAAACAAGGGCTGGTCCACGTGGGCATCGTCCGGCCGGACTCCACGGACATCATCGAAGACATCGCCGCCTTTACCGGCGGTGGTGGCTTGGAAATCACCACCAGTAGCAAGGTGCTACAAGGGTCCGGCCTGGGGACCAGCGGCATCTTGTCCGCCGCCATTCTCAAAATGCTCTACCACCTCTCCGGCCACCCCTACGCCGCGCCGGCCTGCGAGTACCCCGGCCTCTACGACCAAAGCCTCATGCTCGAACAGAGCCTCGGCCTCAACAGCGGCTGGCAGGATGCACGCGGTGCCAGCGGCGGCCCTTCGGCCATCAAAAACTTCTACGCGCCGCCGACCAAGGGCCTACCCGCGCCCGAGCGCACGTTCCTCACCGAGGTGGACGAACGCTTGTTCACCGAGCGGGTCGTGCTCTTCGACACGGGGATATCGCGCTCTTCGACCCGCGGCCTCAACGTCGTTCTCGACGCCTATCTGTCGCGGGATCGCCAGCGCTATGCCGCCATCCGCGAGTCGCTGGCCATTCACGACGACGTGGTGGCTGCGCTGCGCGCGGGCGCATACCCCGATCTCGGGCAGCTAGCCAACCGCTACTGGCAATTGCGCTGCATCCTCGACCCCCAAGCCACCAACGACGCCTTGCAACACCTTTTTGAGAATCCGCAGATCACCGACCTGACCGAGGGCGGGCTTCTCACCGGGGCTGGCGGCGGCGGCTTCGCCCTCCTCATCGCCGCAGAGGGGCAAGCGGCCGCGTTGCGCACCAAGCTCGACAAGCTGCGCCAACGTGCGGCCTTTGCCAAAAGCAGCGTGGTCTCCTACCAACTCAACGCCCAAGGCATCCATCTCGCGTGAGGACGGCAGTGGTGGCTACCAAGAGGGAGCACCTGCTCATAGACGGCTACAATCTCATCAAATCAAGTCAGCTCTTCCAAGGCCGCGGCGATGCGCTGGAACGAGCACGCAGCCGCTTGCAGCAGGCACTCGCGGCCTACGGCCGCCGCGCCGACAAACACATTACCCTGTACTACGATGGCATCGGAGCATCGCCGCGCACCGCCCGCACAAGCGGCCCACACGTCACCATAGAATTCTCGCGTTACCCTCAGCAGGCCGACGATCTGATTGCACGAGCAGTCGCGCAAAAGCACGGTGCCAAGTGGCTGCGGGTCATCAGCTCGGACCGCGCAGTCCAGCGCTGCGCCGCGCGGCACAAGATCCGCTCGACCTGTTCTGAGGATTTTCTCGACGAACTTACAGGACCTGTCCGGGCACCGAGCGCGCCTGCGCCCACCCGCGACGGCACCGAATCCCACCCGCCCCTCGACCCGGGCGAACTAGACCACTGGGAAGACCTGTTCCGCAAGGGAGCCGACCAAGCACCAAGCACGCCTGCCCGCGACGGCACCGAACCCCACCCACCGCTTCCCCCGGGCGAACTCGATCGCTGGGAAGCCTTGTTCCGCAAGAGGGCCGACCGCTAGGGCTTTAGCGGCCCAATACGCCGATGGCGTCTCGCTGCTGAAAGAGGACCGTGAGGTAGCGACCAACTCTCCTGAGCAGGTCCACTCGAATTTGACATTTAACCTATGATGCTATATTATTTGCAACCCTGAATCATTCATAAAATGATCCGTTGAACCTTTTTGATACGTTGAGTAAACAGCGTCTGACAGGGAGACTGTGATATGCCCAAAGTGATTCCTAATGAAGCTCCCATCAAGCACTATGAAAAAGTCATATTCGATCAACTCATAAGAAGTCCTCGTGCCAGAAAGTGGACGGTATTTCATTCAAAATTGTTGGAAGATTCCGTGAAGTTTGGTGGGCCGTGCGAGATTGATTTCGTCATTTTCATTCCCGATCCGTACTATACAGTCATTTGTCTGGAGGTTAAGGACGGCTCCTTTGAAATCGACGAGAATAATCAATGGTGGCGTACAAATTATCCCCGTGAATCGGTATCATCGCCTACCGAACAAGCCCAAAATGCCATGTCTGCCTTGAATCGATTTGCGCCGTCCTATTTTGGCCCGCTTACGCTTGGATGTGCCGTGGCGGTCTCGGGTACGGCCGCGAACCCACCCAAGGGGACGTTGGTAATAAACCAGACAGATATCCTAGGCGATTCCCTAACCACGAGGTTGGAGAATTATGCCTGCCAAAAAAGAAAAAAGCTTGGGCCACCAAAAAAGCTTCTTGATACCGATGCACATAAAGCTTTAAAGGAGCTACAGAATAAATTGGGGAACACCGATATGTCAGAAAAAAGAGATATTATCCGTTACGACTTAGATACTTACCACCAAGAGTTCCTGAGTCTAACAGCCAATCAACTCGCCATATTGACTCAAGTAAGGGAGAATGACCGTGGCGTAATTTACGGCGCGGCAGGCACGGGCAAGACCATTCTGGCCATGGAACTAGCCAAGGAACTGGGAGGTGCGAGCGAGAATGGTGCGAAGAAGACAGTCGCCCTGTTGTGCAGCAATCCCTATCTGGGCTACCGTCTTGAGAAATGGGCAAAGAATATAGATGGAGTTGAGGCAGGTACACCTTTGACTCTGCCTGCAAAGGTTCCCGCTCTCGAAAAGAATTACCGCAATATACTATCGAAATACCCTACGCTCGAAGAGTCTCTGAACCCAGAATACAAAGCTGCAGAATGGGGAGCATTCATTAGAGATATGATTAACGTAAAGGAGGAGGGGAAAAAGAATTTCGACTATTTGATTGTTGACGAGGCTCAGAATCTATATGACGAGGTATTTCTGGAACTGATGAACGCGCTGCTGGAAGAGGGATTGGCCAACGGCAAATGGAGGCTATTCGGCGACTTTGAAAATCAGAATATAGTTGATCTGCAATTCGATGGAGACTGGAAGAAAATACTGAAAGAATCATTAGAAAACCAAAAAGTCAAAAACTTCTCCTATTTTAGGCTGGCAATCAATTGCCGGAGTACACAGGAGATTGCCGAAGCATTCTCCATATTTCTTGACAATAAGAACCTACCTCCCCCGATGAACGGCGTACATGGTCCAGACTTTGAAATAAAATACTTCCAATCGACACAGGATAAGGATATCTCAGAAGAAGATAAAAAACTCCCCACATTGGAAGAGCTGATGAATGACCTAGTCAGTGATTTCGAAAAGAGAGGTTTCTCCTCGGAGCAGATGGTCCTGCTGTTCACCGGTGACCGGAATAATCTAGGTATTGATACCCAACGCAAGTATGGCGACTGTGCTCTGCTCGATATACGCGACGTAGAAAAAGAATCCCTTACAGAGGTGGAAAGGGTTATCGTTACCAGTTCTTCTCCATCCAACAAACTCAGGTATAGTACCGTCTATGACTTCCAAGGACTGGAAAGCGAATTGGTATTCTTGGTTCTCTCTGTAACAGACGACATGATGGTTGCGGGAGGAAGCGTCGTTTTCTTCCACCCAAAATATCTGAGCAGGTTACTCTATACCGGTATGAGCCGCGCCAAAACAATGCTCGTCATTGTTGTCGATAAGTCCTACAAAATACATATAGATGAGCTCATATAGAGAAATAAGAAAGTTGCAATCAGAAGCCGCCTGAAACCCCTGTCGGGCGGCTTTGCAAGGCGGTCCAGTGCCCTCGATCCCAGCGCACAGCGGCTTGAAGTCAAGGTCGGAGCGAAACCCTAGTGTTCAGACGGCTCCTTGAGATTGTTAAGATGTTCAGTGGCTCTTTCCTTGTTATATCCCTTAGCCTCAGCACAGTTAAAATTCTTCTTGGCGGCTTTGGGGTTGTTCATCAATTGAAAAAACACTCCTTTGTAGTAAGCTTGTTCACCACTAATAGGGCATCCTCGATCTGCTTGAGTCTTTATTAATTCAATAGCTTTATCAATAGCTTTCCCTCCTCCCAGTGCGAACTTAACATCAGCGAAGTTGTCCCTCCAATTATTAGAGCAGAGTCTGACAGCGTTGTCGAAGTCCTCAACTGCCTTAGTATGATATCCCATATCGTGATACACGTTGCCCCTATTGATGTAGGTCATAGCAGCCTTTTTAGGTCCTAATTTGATGGCCTTAGTGTAATACTTAAGCGCCTTCTCATTCTTGACTAGGTCTCGGTAGTAATTTCCCATGCTGTTGTAAGCTGGGGCATAGTGCTTATTAATAGCGATGGCATTTTTATAGTCCGAATACGCCTTTCTAAGGCAGCCTTTTCGACGATAGGCATTTCCTCTTTGGTTGTAGGCTTCGGCTTTGTTAGTACATCCTTTATCGATGGCTGTGGTCAAGTCATTTATCGCATCGTCATACTCTCCTATGTTGTTGTAAGCGTATCCCCTATCGGCAAAGACTCTAGGGTAGTTAGAGTTGAGCTCGATGGCTTTATCATAGTCTTTGATCGCCCGCTCAAGGTCCGCCTTCTTATCCCTGCTTTTGCGGCGACGATAGGCGAGTCCCCTCTCGGCATAGACTTTAGCACATTCGGTATAGACTCCAGCACGTTTGGCGCACTCAGGGTTGATGTTGATGGCTTGAGTATAATCGCGAATAGCTTCATCAAGACAGCCTTTTTCATGGTAAGCTCTACCCCTACTCAAAAGGGATTCTAAGTCATTAGGGTTGCATATTATTTTTTCATTCAAGCGACGGATAAGGGCTGCCTTTCGGTCATCCATTCGACAATCTCTTCTCTCTGAGCGACGTCCATATGCGGCGAGTCTAGGCAGGCCCTTATACACCCCTACTGTCGGAATCGAAAAAAGAGGAGCGACCCAACCCAATGTCGAGCGCCAATCCGTGCCTTGTGCCCCACGCACTCACTACGAAACTTTCCAGCTCGAAGCGGTTCATGATATAGGCCAATGGGACGATTCCTGCGACGAGGCGTTTTTCTTCGTCCTTTCCACGGTCCCCCGGGCTCATAACCGGGCTCATAAACTCTTCGATCTTAGCCCAACCCAATTTCGACGCAAGTTGGGCAATTTTAGCCCAATCCCCCTCCATCGTTTCTGTCTGTATCCGTTCCCCATCTACTCTCTTCGGATTATACCTCTCATCTTCCTTCCGCTCAAGTCTTAGCCAAGCGTACTTGGTGGCGACGCTTCCCAAGACGACGGCGTGATCGGGCTTGAACTTCGGAAGATTGAGGCCATCAAAGTAGTCAGATACGTCGCGTTTTAGGGCATTCAGATCTTGTCCACATGAAGCAAGGTCATGAAGCAACCTCCTAACCCCAAGGTCAACGCTCACGTATTCCAGCAACTTCACCGGCGAACCAAGCGCTCCATACGCGATTTCCATACTGCCGAAACCTTGGTCAACAAGGAGGCAGTTGCCCTGTAGGGCATCAGGACGGGCCAAACTAAACGAACCGGCGATAAGTGAGTACATGGCCTCTGAGCGGCCATCTAGAATCCGATCGACGTTTTGCGCTAGCTGCGACGTATTGTAGATGTCTGTTTCTGCTATACGCCTAAGTGCCTCTGTGCCAACAACCACTATCTCTTCCGCGTCGTGTTGCTGCGCCCTCGTTCGAAAATGTTTGACCGACTCACATACCTTGGTCATCTCTCGACGTACGGCTACCGGACTCTGGTTACTCTTCTCAAGGAGGTCACAGCCTTCGACGCCCGTGGTAATTGGGTGGACGCCAACGGTTTCGGACACTTCAGCGACGAGCAGCCTCACCGCACGACTGCCGATCTCAATCACCCCTACTCGTCGCTTTCCATGGATAGCATTCATCTTGGCCATTTGTAAGTCGTTGCTAAGTACACGACATCTCCTGTGGGTACGTTAGTGCTCAATGGTAGGATGCCATTGAATGCTAATGAGTTATTAATTTTAATATAGCCGTAAAAATGGATAAACTTGATAACCAATCGCCCCTGTTGGCGGGCAGGCTGCCCGCGCACCCGGCGGAAACCTTAGTGTCGTGTACGTAAGAAGTCGTTGTTAAAATGTACGTCGCCACGCCGCCATCACGCCATCCATAGTATAAAGAAAAAACCTAAGTACACGACAGTAAAATGTGTTGATGTTGTCGGTTGCGTTTAGGTTGGTCTCGTGCTTGGTGTATGATCTGTGTGAGTTGGTCTAAGCCTTTTCGAAAGAGGCTTATGGCTCGTCGTCCATGTTTTTTTATGGGGATGGGTTTTCTCTGATGCAACCGCCGTCCTACCAACAGCGCCCATAGCAGCGTCCATGCCAGCAGTCCCAGCAGTAGGTGCAAGCGTTGGGGGTGGGTCAAATGGGTGTCTTCGAGGTTAAATCCTCTCGATTTCAAACAGGCAAACGTCGTTTCAATAGCCCAGCGTTGTCCATAGACGGCCAGCCCCTGCTTGAGGTCGGTTCGGTTGGTGATGAGCAGGATGCGCTCGCCGCGGATGGGGCGGTGACACACCAAATTCAGGGTCAAGCCGTCATAGAGGGTGGTCTGTGGGTAGGATCGGGTCGTACCTCTCGGCATCCGTGCATTAAAAGTAGCCCCATACCGTCGCCGACCGTCGTCGAGCGTAAGCGACGTATTGCCGCGCAGGCGGATGACAAAATCGACCTGCTGCTCCAGCAAAAAGGCGAACCACGCTCGACCGATAAACTCGCGGTCGGCGACTAAACAGCATACGCGGGGATCAAGGTAGGCCAATACCTTCGTCAGGAGACGCTTGCGCTCTGAGGTGTTGGAGTGGCCTGGCTTTTGCAACGACTGATATACCAACGGAATCGAGACCCCCTGATAGACTAAGCCGACACACAACACATTCTGATCGGTGCGACCCAACCGCCAATGGGTGCGATCCATAACTAAGAGTTGTTGTTGGCCGGGGCGAACTAACTTGGATACAATCAACTGGGTAAACACCGACGGCGAAACAGCACTACTGAAAAAACGCTGGAGACGGCGATAGTGACTGTCAATCTGGGCCATCCCCGATAGGCTACACGCGAGTTTTTTCATATGGACCGAACGCACTTGAATCAGCGCACACACCAAGCGACTGATCAGGTCGATACGGTGGCGCGTGAGGGATACCGACCCTTGCGTGAGGGCTTTCTTTAGCGTATGAATAAGCACGGTACAGCTCCTGTGTTTAGGATTTAGATGCAATCTTCGGCGATTACAAATAAACCTAAATCGGGGCTGTACCACAACTTAGATTACTGTCGTGTACTTAGGGCAGGAACTTATGTCGGCGGGATGCCGGATGGCGATGGTTCCCGAGTATTTTATGGGCTAAAAGAAGGTTTGAGCAAGGATGATTTTGAGTGCCAGGTTTGCGATAAGGAAAGTTCGCGTGACTCTGCGGATCAACTATTGGCTTGGAGCCGATCTGTTGCTGTAAATCAGATCGCCAATGCAGTGTGGATTCACCGCTCTTGCGTTGGGGATCAAGCTGACTGGCTAGTTTTGGAGAGACCGGGTGACGACAGGTCAACTCTATTTTGATTCAGGAGAGTTACGCCGGGGTAACTTTTTTAATTTGCAGAGCGAGATTCGGGCTGAAGAGGGACATTCCTACGAGCTTGAAGATTGGATTGGACGTGGGGGAAATGCGGCGGTTTTCAGAGGCCGACAGCGCGCCACAGGTGAAGAATGTGCAATTAAGTTCCTTATGAACACCAGCCGGAGAAATGCCAAACGGTTTCTTCGAGAGGTAAGGCTTCTCAAAGTGATGCAGGGAGATCACATTACGAGCTACCACGGAACCGGGCGCGTCACAGTCAGACACAATAAAAGATCCCGAGACAATCAATTACCCTTTGTCGCAATGGAGTTAGCAGACTGCAATTTGCAGGATGTGATGCGCGAAGAAGGGGCGTTGGTCTATGAGCGGTATGCGGGCCAATTTCGCGGGCTTGCTGGAGCATTGGCCTCCTTACATGAGCATGCAGTGCATCGGGATATTAAGCCAGAGAATATCCTAATTGTAGGGGAACGCTGGCTCCTGAGCGATTATGGACTTTGTACCTTTGCTAAGTACACGACAGTAATCTAAGTTGTGGTACAGCCCTGCTTTAGGTTTATTTGTAATCAGCCAGATTGCATCTAAATCCTAAACACAGGAGCTGTACCATGCTTATTCATACGATTAAAAAAGCCCTCACGCAAGGGTCGGTATCCCTCACGCGCCACCGTATCGACCTGATCAGTCGGTTGGTGTGTGCGCTGATTCAAGTGCGTTCGGTCAATATGAAAAAACTCGCGTGTAGCCTATCGGGGATGGCCCAGATTGACAGTCACTATCGCCGTCTCCAGCGTTTTTTCAGTAGCACTGTCTCACCGTCGGTGTTTACGCAGTTGATTGTATCCAAGGTCGTTCGCCCCGGCCAACCGCAACTCTTAGTTATGGATCGCACCCATTGGCGATTGGGGCGCACCGATCAGAATGTGTTGTGTGTCGGCTTAGTCTATCAGGGGGTCTCGATTCCGTTGGTATATCAGTCGTTGCAAAAGCCGGGCAACTCCAACACCTCAGAGCGCAAGCGTCTCCTGACGAAGGTATTGGCCTACCTTGATCCCCGCGTATGCTGTTTAGTCGCCGACCGCGAGTTTATCGGTCGAGCGTGGTTCGCCTTTTTGCTGGAGCAGCAGGTCGATTTTGTCATCCGTCTGCGCGGCAATACGTCGCTTACGCTCGACGACGGTCGGCGACGTTATGGGGCTACTTTTAATGAACGGATGCCGAGAGGTACGACCCGATTCTACCCACAGACCACCCTCTATGACGGCTTGACCCTGAATTTGGTGTGTCACCGCCCCATCCGCGGCGAGCGCATCCTACTCATCACCAACCGAACTGACCTCAAGCAGGTGCTGGCCGTCTATGGACAACGCTGGGCTATTGAAACGACGTTTGCCTGTTTGAAATCGAGAGGATTTAACCTCGAAGACACCCATTTGACCCACCCCCAACGCTTGCACCTGCTGCTGGGACTGCTGGCATGGACGCTGCTATGGGCGCTGTTGGTAGGACGGCGGTTGCATCAGAGAAAACCCATCCCCACAAAAAAACATGGACGACCAGCCATAAGCCTCTTTCGAAAAGGATTAGACCAACTCACACAGATCATACACCAAGCACGAGACCAACCTAAACGCAACCGACAACATCAACACATTTTACTGTCGTGTACTTAGGTACCTTTGTCAATCCCGATGAAGAAGATTTGACTCCAGAGGGACAAAATGTCGGGCCGAAATTTTGGCTCTCACCTGAAGCTCACAATCGTCGATTAGGACATGGAGATGAGATTAACGCTGCATCTGATGTGTTTCAGTTAGCAGCGATATTTTGGTATGTAGCAACGGGCCGCCATCCTAGTGGAATCCTTACAGAAGGCGACTGGACAGGGCCTAAGAAACTCTTTCGCTTACTGCATCGATCGCTGTTTCACGACTGTGTGAAACAGCCGCAGAACGGCCGCGAGTTTTTTACAGACTTGGTGGAAGCACTAAGCAGTGCCTGAAAAACCGTATCTTTTTCCGCCGCTTTCGTGGGAATGACAACAGACAGCCGACGCGACAACCCTTCCCCCGTCATGCCTGCGAAAACAGGCATTCAGAACGAACATTCGCGCCACCCCCTACCTCGTCCTCGCTGTCTTCCGCAAGCGGCACACGAAAAACCCCTCCATTCCCCCCAGCGGCAAAATCCGCCTAGCCCGCTGCACCTGCGCGTCAAATACCTTCCCCCGCCACTGGCTCAAGCCCGACGCCACATTGTCAAAAGGCAGCGCGATGTCCTCTACGGTTAGGGCTCCGGCAAACTGCCGCAGCATCCGGTTGATGATGGCCTCGTTTTCTTCGGGCGCGAAGGTGCAGGTCGAATAGACCAACACCCCGCCCGGCTTGAGGCATTGCACGGCCGAGTAGCACAGCCGCCGCTGTTTGCGGCTGGCCTCGGCGATCTTCTTCTCGCTCCAATAGGCATAGGTCTTGGGCGCATCGGCGCGAAAGCGGCCTTCGGACGAGCACGGTGCGTCGAGGAGCACGCGGTCGAAACGCTCCGGGTGGCGACGCCAGATGCGGGTCCCGTCGGCGAGGTGGATTTGCACGTTTTCGGCGCCGTGCCGCGCCAAATTGTCGCGCAGGCGAAAGAAGCGGCCGCGCACGGACTCCACGGCCCAGATGCGCCCTTGATTGGCCATCAGCTCGGCGAGTTGCAAGGTCTTGCTGCCCGGGGCGGCCCCCAGGTCGAGAATGCACTCCTCGCTTTGCGGCGACAGGAGCATCGGCGGCACCATGCTGGAGGGGTTTTGGATGTAGAGCCGACCTTCGCGGCAGGCCGCACACTCGGTGAGGGCGCGGCGCTGGGCAGCCGGGACGACAAAGGCGTCGGCCTTCCAGCCCAGTGGCGTCAGGGCGAAGCCCGCCGCCGCTAGCTCGGCCGCTAGCGCGTCAGGTGGGCCTTTGAGCGCGTTGGCGCGGCAGGCTGTTGGCTGCTCGGCGGCCAAGCTCTGCCAGCAGGCGGCAAACTCGGCCGGAAGTATGGCCTGCAAGCGGGCGCGAAAGGCTTCTGGTAGGGCCACGGTAGCTAGGCCCTCGGCACCTCGTCTCCGGTCGGCACGGGGAGGTCAATCCAGTAGCCGCTCGGGTCAAGGCCACGGCAGATATAGCCGTTGGCGCGCTTGTCTTCGCGGGTACGCACTTCGGGCGGCATGTAGCGCAGCGTCAGGCCGCAGCGGCGGCGCGTGGAGCGGTTGGGGGCCGAGCCGTGCAAGAGCAGGTCGGTGTGCAGGGACATCTGGCCGGCGCGCATGGTAAAGGCCACTGGCTCGCCGCCCCACCGGAGCGGATCGCGCACGCTCTGCCCCAAGACGTTTTGCTCTTCGGCGGTGCTGTGCTCAAAGGGAATCTGCCCGTGCAAATGCGAGCCGGGGACGACCGTCATCGGCCCGTTTTCCTCATCCACATCGTCGATGGCCAGCCAAGCGGTCACCACCTTGCTCGGAGTCAGGGGCCAGTACGAGGCGTCTTGGTGCCAGACGACCTGTTTTTGGTCGCCCGGCTCCTTGCAAAAGTAGTGGGTCATAACGCTGACGAGGTTGGGGCCGAGGAGGTCTTCGACGCAATCGAGAATGCGCGGCTCGTGCAACAGGTCGTAGATGCCCCGGCAGTGGCGATGCCAGCCATTGATCGAATAGCTATTGTGCCCGCTGGCTTGGGCTTGGGCCATGAGCGCGTCGAAATAGCTCCGCTTGGCCGCGGCTTCCGCCGGCGTGAACACGTCCAAAGGACAGATATAGCCCTGTTCGTTAAACTGGCGGATCTGGGCGCGGGTGAGCTTTTGGGGGTTGTCGTTGGTCGCGCTGAAGAATTCGAGCACGCGCTCCATGTCGGGGAGGGCGTCGGTGATGGGCATGGCGTTCTCCTGTTGATAGTAGGGTTGATTTTCTATTTTACCTCTAAGCCTTTAGGCCGTAAAGCCCAAAGGCCGAGTGAAGCAGACTTGGGATATGCTTGCCGAGCAGGACGGCGAAACCCAAGCCACAGGAGACTACGCCATGACCGAGCAAACCCAAGCCGATATTAGGGAACAACAAGGCGAGATGCGGGGAGCATTTAGACAGGTTTCAAAGCAGCTAGACCGTTTTGAGGACGCCCACCGGCAAGACATGGCCGAGCTTAGGAAGGTTATAGCCGAGGCCAACAAGGAGACCAATAACCGGCTGGTTGCCGGAATTTTGGGCATGATGACAATAATCGTCGCGATGTGGGTCCATTTGTCCATTCTTTTGTCTAAAGCCGGAGGCTAATGACTATGTACAAAGCCGGTGTAATAGGCTGCGGCAATCGCGGCCGCGCCCACGCCGAGGGCTACCAAGCCGCCGCCGAAGTCGCAATCGCGGCCTGTGCCGACCCGGTGGAAGCGGCCCGCGCGTCTTTTGCCGAGGATTTTGCCGTTGCGGCCCCGTACGAAAATTACCGCGCCATGCTAGAGCGCGAAGCCCTCGATGTGGTGAGCGTCTGCACCTGGACCGGCCTGCACCGAGAAATGATTGAAGCCACAGCCGCGGCCGGCGTCAAAGCCATCCACTGCGAAAAGCCCATGGCCAGTACGTGGGGCGACGCCAAGGCGCTGGCCCGAGCCTGCGCCGACCGCGGCGTGCTCCTCACCTTTTGCCATCAACGCCGCTTTGGTGCCCCGTTTGTCAAGGCCAAACAGTTGCTCGACACAGGGGCCATAGGTGCGCTTCAGCGGCTCGAAGGCGCGTGCGCCAACCTGTTTGATTGGGGTACGCATTGGTTTGACATGTTCTTCTTTTACAACGACGACGTGCCCGCCGAATGGGTCATGGGCCAGATTGCCGTCGAATCCGCGAGAGCCGTCTTTGGCGTGCCCTTAGAGACCAGCGGCCTGTCGTGGGTCGGCTGGCAAAACGGCGTTGAGGGCCTGCTCGTCACGGGTGCCGCGTACGTGCAAGGCCAAGGCCCGCGCAACCGGCTCATCGGCAGCGAGGGCATCATCGAAGTCGGCGGCGCGGCCCGCGCACCGCTGCGGCTGTTGCGCGCGGGCGCAGGGTGGCAGGACTTTGCGGCTGCCGAGATCGCCGCTGTCGTCCCGCCGGGCGGGGACACCGTGCTGTCGGTGCTCGATCTGATCGCCTGTCTCGCAAGCGGCGCGGAGCCGCGCTTGTCGGCGCGCAAGGCCCTGCAAGCGACCGAATTGATTTTTGCTACCTATGAGTCGAGCCGCCGCCGTGGTCGGGTAGTACTTCCCCTCGACGTGGAGGATTCGGCCCTGATTACCATGCTTGAAGAGGGGCAGATCGGGCCAGGCTAGTCGCTCCCGCGCCGGATGGCCGAGGCTGCAAACCGAACCTGAAAGCGATAGACGCGCTTTTGCTGGCAGATAATTTCGTGCGTGTGGGGGTCAATGCGGTGGGGGACCTCGACGTGGTTGACATCGACGAGAGCCTGATAGCCGCGCTCGGAAAAGATGTCGATTAGCATGGCCAAGGCCAGAGGATCGTCAAAGAGCGCGTCCTCGGAGTTGACGAGCGTCATGCCGGTAATGGCATAGCGGGTGACAATGGGCATGAACTTGGAGTTGACTTTGTCGATGACCCGCTGGAACAGCTCGGGATAATCCTCGTTGTAGATCTCTAGCCGCTTGACTAGCTCTTGGCGGGCGTAGAGCACGAGGCGGCTGGCCGGCGTGATGGTGCGGACGCGGTCGAAGGTGTTGTGCGAAAGCTCCAGCGAACTCTGGTAGGAAAACTCCTCCTCAATCTCCTGTTGCACCTTGGCGAGCGGCTGACTGGCGTCGATGAAGCGAAAGTGAAAAATGGCGCGCAGCGAGCGCAGGGCCTCAAAGGTCGTCTCCTTGAAAACTTGGTAGCGCTTGCGCGCGGACGCTGGGTCGAGGTCGGTGGCGCGGATCTCGGCGAGCGGGCCGACGCCTGACTCCGTGGCCTTGCGATTGTGCTCTTGGGCCACTTGGCCGCGGTGGAGCTGACGCTCGACGCTGACCTCTTCATCGACGAAGAGCAACACAGTGCGGAAGAGGGGGCGCGGGAAGTTGTGATTGCGGAATTCCTCGCGCAATTCGGTCATCTTGTCGTAGAACAGCTTGAGGCATTCGACCTGCACGTGGGTGCGCGGGAAGCCATCGACGACCACGCCGCGCTCGTATATCGGGTCGAGCAGCTTGTGCAAGAGCAGGTAGGTGACCTCCTCGTCGCCGACCAAGCTGCCAGCCGTCTTGATTTGTTGGGCGCGGGGGCTGTCGAGCAAGTCGCTGACTACCACGGCTGCGGCCGTAATGCCCCGCGCCTCGAGGATGAAGGGGGTATTGGTGCCCTTGCCCGCGCCGGGCGCGCCGCCGAGCCAGATAACTTCCCCGGGGAAGCAGAGCTTGGCGCGGCCGAACTCTTCCTCTAGGTCGCTCCAGACGCGGGCGAAGATCAGGCTGGCGTCCTTGATCTCTAGGTCGATGTGTTTGGATTTGCTGCTCGCCATGCGCTTTTGTGGCCGGCTGAGGGCCCCTGTGCGACTACAGGCTGCGGAATGGATCGCGGTGGACCAACTCTTCTACGACCTGCCCGCCGAGCAAGTGCTCTTGGATGATGCGCTCCAGCTTTTCGACGGTCATGGAGTGATACCAGACGCCCTCGGGATACACCACGGCCGTCGGCCCGGACTCGCAGACGCGCAGGCAGTCGGCCTTGGTGCGGTGAATGCCGCCTCGGCCCGGATGGCCGTAGCCCAATTCGGACAACCGCTTTTTTAGGTACTCCCAGCACTCGGCCCCGGTGCCGTCGCTGTGGCACTTGGGCTTGGTGGGAGTGGCGCAGAGAAAGATGTGACGCTCCACAGGAGTGTAGGTCGAATCCGTGGTGTACTCGCTCATGTCAGGCCTGCCAGTGCTGGTCGAGGGGGCGATGGGTGAAGGGGCGCTTCTGCTGGCCGTCGTACATATCGACGATGTGGCCGTCCCCTTGGAGAATGTACTTGTAGATGACGAGGCCCTCTAGGCCCACCGGGCCGCGGCTGTGCAGGCGGTTGGTGCTAATGCCGACCTCGGCCCCTAGCCCGTATTTGAAGCCATCGGCAAAGCGCGTCGAAGCGTTGTGAATCACCGAGGCCGAATCCACCTCGCGCAAAAAGGCGTGCGCGACCGCCGGGTCTTCGGCCACGATCGCGTCGGTGTGGTGGCTGCCGTACGCGTTGATGTGCTCAATGGCCTCGGCCGTGCTATCGACGACTTTTACCGCCAGCATCAAGTCTAGGTATTCGGTGGACCAGTCGGCTTCGGTGGCCGGTTTGACTTGCCCGTTGGCGTTGGCGAGGGCAAGGGCGCGCTCGTCGCCGCGCAGTTCCACATCCCTTGCCAGCAGCGCCGGCACGGCCCGCGGCAAAAAGGCCGCGGCAATGCGGCTGTGTACGAGCAAGGTCTCGGCTGCGTTGCACACGGCCACGTACTGGGTCTTGGCATCGACGGCGATCTGCACGGCCTTGTCCAAGTCCGCGCTGGCATCGACGTACACGTGGCAGACCCCGTCGGCGTGGCCCATGACCGGGATCTTGGTGTTGTGCATGATGTATTGCACAAACTCGTTGCCGCCGCGCGGGATGATTAGGTCGATCAGGTCCTCCTCGCCGAGCAGGGCGCGGACTTCCTCGCGGCCGGACAAGAGTGCCATCCACCCTTCTGGGAGGATGCCATGCGTGGCGTGGCCCATCACCGCGGCGAGGGTCCGATTGGTCGCGGTGGCCTCGCGCCCCCCCTTGAGCAGGGCGGCATTGCCGGACTTGAGGCACAGGGAGGCGATCTGCACCAAGGCGTCGGGCCGGGATTCGAAGATCACGCCGATCACGCCGATGGGCACGGTCACTCGGTAGAGGTGGAGCCGGTCGTCTAGTTCGGTCGCGCGCTGGGTCTGGCCGAGGGGATCTGGCTGGGCGCAGACGTCGCGCACCATCTCCACTGTGCTGGCGAATTTGTGCCCGCGCAAGTCGAGCCGCTTGAGCAGGGGCGAGGCCAGCCCATCTTGCTCGCTGGCTTTTAGGTCTTGCGCGTTGGCCGCCAAGATGCGTTCGCGATGTGCTTCGAGGGCCGCGGCAATGGCTTCGAGGGCTTGGTTGCGGACTTCCGCGGACGTCGCGGCGAGAATGCGCGACGCCGCGCGGGCCGCTAGGGCTTGTTGGCGCACTTGAGCGGACATGTCTAACCCTCCTCGGCGGCGCGTGCGGTGGCCGCACCCATGATGGACTGCAAGCTCTGGCTCAGCCGCTGCGGATTCTCGACCGTGCCCTCGCCCAACAATACGAAATCAACTAGAAAATGCGCCCAACTCGCCAATTGCTCGGAGTCGCGGTCGCGCTTGAGCACGGCGGCCATGTTGCGGATGATCGGGTGTTGGCGATTGATTTCTAGCGTGCGCAGCGATCCCTTGAACTCGTGGTCGGTCATTTTCAGCAGCCGCTCCATATTGCGGCTCAGGCCGTCTTGGCTGGCGACCAGCAGGCAAGGGCTGTCGGTCAGCCGCTTGGACTCGACTACGTCTTCGACCCGGCCGGCGAGCTTCTTCTTGAGAAAGGAGACTAGCTCGATGGTCTCGGCTTTCTGATCGTCGAACCCTTCTAACTCGACTGCATCTGCGTCCAAGTTCAGTTCGGCCGCATCCACCCCAGCGAACTCTTTGTCGGCAAACTTTTGCAGCCCTTGGACGACCCACTCATCGACCGGTTCGTCGAGGTAGAGCACCTCTAGGCCGCGCTTGCGGAAGGCCTCCAATAGGGGGCTTTGGGCGATGGCTTCTTTACTCTCACCGGCGAGGTAGTAGATCTTGTCCTGCTCGCTCTGCATCCGCTCGACGTAGTTCTGCAACGAGATGTAAGGGGTGGCGTCGTCGGCCAGCGAGGAGCGGTAGCGCAGGAACTTGGCGAGCTGGGCTTGGTGTGCCGCATCGGTGGCCACGCCCTCTTTGAGTATGGTGCCGCAGGCATGCCAAAAGGCCATGTACTGCTCCTCGTCCTTCTTCGCCATACCCTCTAACATGCCCATGGTGCGCCGCACCAAGGTGGCGCGGATTTTGGCGATGATGGGATTTTGCTGGAGGGTTTCGCGCGAGACGTTGAGCGGCAAGTCGTCGCAGTCAACCACGCCGCGCACAAAGCGCAGCCACAGCGGCAAAAGCTCCTTGCAGTCGTCTTGGATAAAGACTCGCGCAACGTGCAGGTTGAGCGAGATCGTCGGCTCTGCCTGTAGCCATTGGGCCGGTGCGCGCTTGGGGATGTAGAGCACGGCATAGAATTGGATCGGCACATCCACGACGATGTGCTCGTACACGAGCGGCTCGTCTGGGTCGCCGGTCAGGTGCGTGTAAAACTCGTTGTACTGCTCGGGGGTAATTTCGTTGCGCGGCCGGGTCCACAGCGCGGCTTGGTCGTTGACCTGTTTGCCGGCGACCTTGATGGGGTACGCGACAAAATCCGAGTGCTTGCGGATGATGGCCTCTAGTCGGTGGGCATTGAGAAATTCCTCGCAGTCCGAGCGGATGTAGAGCTTGAGCTCGGTGCCGCGGTCGGCCTTGTCGGCGCGGGATAGGGTATAGGCTCCGTCGCCGCTGGATTCCCACAGCACCCCGTCGGCGTCTGGGTTGGCCGAGCGCGTGGTGAGCACCACTCGGTCGGCCACCATGAAGACCGAGTAGAAGCCCACCCCAAACTGGCCGATCAGCTTGAGTTTTTCTTGCTCGTCGTCGGCATCGGCTAGCTTGGTGGTGAACTCGGCCGAGCCAGAGCGGGCAATGGTGCCGATATTTTCGTTGACCTCGTCGCGGGTCATGCCGATCCCCCGGTCGCGGATCGTCAGGGTCTTGCTGCTGCTCGACACCTCGATCTCAATGTCCAATTCGGCGTCCGGGTCGCGGATATTCCGGTCGGTCAGGGAGCGGTGGTGGATTTTGTCCAGCGCGTCCGAGGCGTTGGAAATCAGCTCGCGCAAGAAAATTTCTTTTTGGGTGTACAGCGAATGGACCAGCAGGTGGAGTAGCTGTTGGACCTCGGTTTGAAAGGCCCGTTTTTCGACCTGTGGATTTTCGGTTTGGGCTTCTTCGGACATCTTGTTGCAACTCCTCGTATTGCGTTTATGACTTAGTGCAGCGCAGCAGCCAGCGTTGCCTCAACCGGGGGAGGAAGTTCGACCTTGTAAAAGCGGTCGGCAGCAAATGCGTAATCTTCGCCGCTTTCATCCACCATGCGAATGTACCCGTGAGCCGCCGCCGCCCGATCGGGAATTGCGCGATACACTTTTCCGACTTCGAGCGAAGCCTCATAGCCCTCATTGTTGAGACAAATCGCAAATTGTGATGTTTTTTTCTTCACTGTGAATTCATCCAAGAAAATGTTCCATCGAGCAGGCAAACACGTGCAACTCCCTTGAGTTTGCGCCATCTACCTTGGCCGTAGAATTTGTTTAATCGGACGCGAGCGCGGACTCCTGTACCGCTGGCAATGGGTTCGATATGCGTGATTCCACCGAGAATTTCAAAATCCATGCAGGCTACAGAGCGTGGATTGCGTTGACAATCCCAAAAAGTAAGGAAGATCACCCGCAAAGCAAGTTCGGCTCGCGCCCTTGTAGCGAGGGATAGATGGGCTATTTTCTGGGACTACGTGCAAACCTACGACCTAATCATCGTCGGCGGCGGTCCGGCCGGCGCTGTGGCCGCGCTGTATGCGCAGCGCCACGGGCTGGCGGCCCTGCTGCTGGACAAGCAGTGCTTCCCCCGCGACAAGATCTGCGGCGACGCCCTCTCCGGCAAGACAGTGGCCATCCTCCATGAACTGGGGCTTTTTGCGGAGGTGTGCAAGCTGCCCGGGGCGGCCATTGCCCGCATTGTCTTAGGCAGCCCAGACGCGACCGCCGCGGCCATTGACCTGAGCCGCTACGACCTGCACGACGCCCTGACTGGCCGGGTGCTGCCGATGGAGGGCTTTGTCATCCGCCGCGAGGTCTTTGACGACTTTCTCTTTGCCAAGGCGCGGGCCGCAGCCGCCCACACCTTAGAGGGTTTTGCCGTGCGCGAGCTCCTCAGAGAGGGCGAGCAGGTCTGCGGGGTGCGGGGGCGTACCGCCGACGGCACGCGCTTGGAATTTCGCGCGCCCTTGGTGTTGGGGTGCGATGGCTTCAACTCGATCGTCGCTCGCAAGAGCGGGTTGTACCGCCATGAGAGCCGCGATTGGATGGTGGCCCTGCGGCAGTACTTCGAGGGCGTGGCGGGCCTGAGCGATCAGATTGAATTGCACTTTATAGACGAGGTGCGGCCCGGGTATTTTTGGATCTTTCCCCTAGGGGGCAGCCGCGCCAACGTCGGCATCGGCATGGGTCACCGAGACCTCAAGGTGCGCGGCATCAACCTCAAGGACGCGCTCGCCGCGGCCGTGGCGAGCACGACCTTTGGTGCGCGCTTCCGCAACGCCCGCCCCCTCGAAGCCCCGGTCGGCTGGAACCTGCCGGTTGGCTCGCGGCGACGACCAGCGCACGGCAACGGCTTTCTGCTCTTGGGCGACGCGGCCGGCCTGATTGACCCGTTCACGGGCGAGGGCATTGGCAATGCCCTGTACTCGGCGCGCTTTGCCGTGGAGGTGGCAGCCCAAGCCCAAGAGGCCGGGGACTATTCGGCTGGCTTTTTGCGCCGCTATGAGGACCGGCTGTGGGATGCGTTGGGCAGCGAGCTGAAGATGAGCACCAAGCTGCACAATTTGGGCCGCTGGCCCTACCTGATGAACTTGGTCCTTGGCAAGGCCGCCAAAAATGCCGAGGTCAGCGACCTGATCTGCGGCATGATGGCCGACGCCGTGCCGCGCAAGATGCTGGCCAATCCGCTGTTCTACCTGCGGCTGTTGTGGAAGTAAGCGCGGTCTTTAGATCGTCGGCGTCAAAAAACCCCGTCAACCAAGAAGGCGAGCATTCACAATGCTGCCGGATTATTTCAGGAGCAGTCGGTGTGCGAGCGATCTGTCCGTCGCTGGGCGCAAGGTCGGCTTGAGGCGGAAATTGCTTCGATCCGTGCGGCAGCCGAATCAGGGCAATATGGCTTCTGTTTTTACTTGGCCCTCGTCCCAAATCACCGTGCCCGCGCCCATTTCAGCTAGCTCGACTACATCGCCGGGCACCTCCAACCTTAACGAGGTCATCCCAATTCCGCTGTAGGCGGCAACATACCTTTTGCCCCCCGGGCAGGCGCAGAGCCATATCGGGCCCTTGTCGCAGGTGAGAGTGGCCCCGCCGATGGAGACCTGTCCAGAAGCGCTCTGTCGGGCGTAGGGCGACTCATGCATGGGCCAGTCTAGGGAGCCGTCCTCGGTCCAACGCCGCTTTAGCGACCACTCATACAGATCGACTTCGATGCCGAGTATGCGGTCGTCGCGCGCGTACTCCACGCGGAGCGTGCGCTTGCCACCCGCAGTATAGGTGGCGGGCGGGGCCGCCTCGTCAACGAGCGCACCGGTCGCTACCTCGGAGGCAAAATTGGCGCCGCTGGCGTAGTCGGTGCGCTCGGCCAGTTCGGCGTAGAAACCGCAGCGTGGCTGGCCTTGGTAAAAGGAACTGGGTTTGGCCATTTCCCAGAAAGTCTTGGCCGGTCCCGTATAGTTGTACATCTCTAGGGCCAGATGACCGTCCAGTTCGACTAGGCGGATGGGGGCACCGCCGCCCAGATCGGTCCGTTCGAGCGGCTGGATGGCTGTCCACAGGGCACCACTGCCGACGACGACCACCTTGCCTTGGGGCACTGCCGCCGGCAGAGAATCTACTTTATGCTGGCCGATCCAGATCTCGTTGACCTGCTCGATCTCGGTCCACACGAGCACGGCTTTGGCACTGGTACGCCGCGTCCAAGCGTCCAAGCCGCGCGGGGCGTAGAGGCCGATGGCGCGACCCCGCTCGTGTACGCCGTAGAAGTGGCCCTCTTCGGGAACGACCTGTCCAGGCTCGCGCGACGGCGTCGTCTGGAAGCTGAGCCACTGGTCGTCGAGTATATAACGCGAAAAGAGCACGCCGCAGTGCGCGCCATGCGAAAGCCGATACTGCGCGTAAAATACGCTGGACTGCAGGGCGATAAAGATGACTTCTTGGGTCTTCAGTTCGCAGGAGGCCACGCCCAGACAGAAAGAGGGACTGTGATAGGTGCTCAGCGCCACGGGCTCTTCGCCGTGGGCCGTTTCGTCTATTTGCTGCGGCACGTCGGGGCGCTGCAGCAGGTCGCCAATCCAAGCGGGTAGCTGCCCGCCATCCAACCACGCGCGCACGTCATTGGCGTTAAAGGCGTCGGCGTTAAAGACGGCATGGCTATAGGCGCGGCTGAAGGGGCCGGCCCAGCAACCGATGCCGGGGTGTACGTGTAACGCGGCGGAAAGGCCGAGGCGAGCGAGCATGGTGCGGGCGCGGATGCGGGTATGTTTGTCCTCTGTCAGTTCGGCCAGGCGGCCCAGTACGCGCACGGCGACCGAGGCGTAGTTGGGGCTATTGTACTCGGCGGGCAGGCCGTAGGTGTCCACATGCGCCATCCAGCGCACCAGTTTTTCCCGGCCGCGCCGGCCGATGCTATCATCGCCCAACAACTGGCCGCCGAGGCAGGAGTTGGCAATGTCCTTGAGGACGATGTTGGTATAGGCCGGGGCCACGTCGATGCGTGCGATTTCCTCCAAGCCCAGCGCGATGGCGCGGCGCATAGCCGCGACCAAGTCCAGGGGCAGGGCGTCTGATGTTTTGCACAGCACGGGAATCCAGTAAAAGAGTACGAACTGCACGGCATTGAGATCTTCGACGACTTCGTCTTCCAGCTCCCAGCGAAAATTGCCGCGGTGCGGTTCTGTGTCCCGCACTTCTTGGCAGGCGAGCACGGCGCGAAAGATGGCAGTGGCTTCGGCAATGTCGGCGGGTGCGCCGCTGGCCATCAGTTCAGAGGCCAGTTGAGCCGAGGGTATGGTGGCGTGAAAGATGCGCCCGCGCACCTGATGGGAGACCATCTGTGCTTGGGCGTCGTAACTTTCGGGCAGGGCCGGCGGTGATGGCAAGGTGGATTCCTCGGTGAATAGGTAGCCGTTAATGACGTTGCACAGACTGACATGCCGGTAGGTGGGACGGGACGGTGCTGGACGGAACACCTATTGCTTTCCCGTTGGCACCTAAATGACCTACTATAAACTATGCACAAGTTCGCGATGGTATCTAATGGGCTTAGACCTCTACGTCATGCCGTTTCAATAGGAGGAAGATGAAGTGAGTGTCAAAAAAAGTGATTTGCTGATCGGGGGCCAGATGTGTCCCCCAACATCTGGACGCTACTATCCCCTGTATAGCCCCTTAGACGGCACATTAGTCGCCGAAGTCGCCGATGCCAGTCGGGCCGACGTGGATAGGGCCGCTGCTGCTGCGCGCGAAGCATTTTATGCAGAGTGGAAGTTCTGCGGCATTGAGCACAAGCGCGCTTTATTCGCCAAACTGAAAGAGGTGCTCTATGCCATGGCCGACGAACTGGCGGCAGCCAAAGTCCAGCCCGAGGGGGCGGCGGGCATCCCACCGCTGATAGAGCGCGTCATCGACTACTACGTGGGTACCCTAGACGACGGGGAGGGCGCACTTATTGAGCACGGCGACCAGCGCACTAATTATGTATCTAGGGAACCGCTGGGTGCCGTTGCTATCTTTGCCCCCTTCAACGGGCCGATGCTGGGCACTCTTTTATCGGCCGTGCCGGCCCTGGTAGCCGGCAATACGGTCGTGCTTAAAGCGCCCGATCAGGAAGCACCACAGGCGCTCAAGACTATGCAGGCATTCCACGAAGCCGGTTTCCCGGCCGGGGTGGTCAATGCGCTCAGCGGCAAGGGGCCTGAGGTGGGTCAGGCCCTCGTCGCGCACCCAGCTACACGTCTGATCAGTTTTACCGGCAGCACGGCGACGGGTAAAAAGATCATGGCCGCTGCCGCCGAAGACATCAAGCGAGTGCAGCTAAATCTGGGCAGCAAAACGGCGCAGATCGTCTTGCCCGACGCCGACCTCGAAGCGGCGGCGACGGCGACCGTGGGATCGGCCTTCCCCGGGCAGGCGTGCTCGGCAATAAGTCGGGTTTTGCTGCACGAATCGCTGCGCGACGAATTTATCGCTCTGCTAAAAGAAAAGGCGCAGACTTTAGAGCCCAGCATGTTGATCGACAGGGCGGCGGTAGAGCGCGTGGAGCGCTACGTCGAGATGGGAAAAGCACAGGGGTCTCTACTGTTTGGCGGCGCACATCCGCCGGGAGGCGAGTACGCGAAGGGTTGCTATTTTGAGCCCACGGCTTTTGCCTTTGCAGATCAGTCCTGTCTGGTTTGCCGCGACGAAATTTTCGGACCGGTTGTATCCGTGCTGACGTTTGCTAGCGACGACGAGGCGCTGGCGTTGGCCAACGATACGGACTACGGACTGCTCGTTTCGCTTTGGACTCTAGATCCTGAGCGACAACGCTATTTTGTGCGGCGATTGGAAGTGGGGGTTGTGACCATTAATAGTGCCAGTATGCTGAGCCATCGCACACCTTGGGGTGGTTTTAAGCAGAGCGGCATTGGCCGGCGCTACGGCGAGATGGGTCTGGAGCCTTTTTTTGAATACAAAACGGTGTGGATCTCTTGAAAGGGGCGAGTTCCGTAGGATGCCGTGTCCCACGGACGAGGCCGTAAACAATGCTTTATGGACGCGGGAGAAGGACCGGTTGACTCTACCAAGAGTACTGGTTGACATACACAGGCTGTATCTTTCTCTCTTCCTGTAACAGGACTTTCAGATTTGGGACCAGTTCTGCTGTTTGACCTTGGCGACACCCTTGTCCAATACTATCGCCGGGATGAGTTTCCTCCGCTGCTACAGGCCGGAATTCAGGCAGCCAAAGAGGCACTGGAGTGTTCAGGACGCGATTTGCCTGCGGATTCTGAGATTGAGCGCGGTGTCGCGGCTGAGAACTACGAAGCCAAGAACGGTCGCGTCCGCCCACTCCACAAAAGACTTGGCCGTATTTTTTCCGTCACAAACTGCGTCACTGAGGAAGAGTGGCTGCCGATCTGCCATGCCTTTCTCGGTCCAATCTTTTCTATTGCTGAGATCTATGAAGATACCCTTCCGGCTCTGGATGCACACCTGGCGGATGGTTGCCGCATAGGAATCCTGTCGAACTGTCCCTGGGGCGCACCGAGCGAGCCTTGGTTTGAGGAACTGCGGCGACACGGCCTTTCGACGCGATGCGAGGTGGCTATCTTTTGTTCGGATGTGGGGTGGCGGAAGCCCGCCCAACCTATGTTTCGCCGCGCATTGGATCATTTCGGATGCCAACCAGAGGAGTGCCTGTTTGTCGGTGATAATCCAAGATGGGACACTATGGGCGCGAGACGGGCGAATATGATTCCCGTGCTCATCGACCGAATCGGTCACGTGGATGTGAGTTCGGGAATCGTCATCCGATCCTTGCTCGATCTAAAGCCAATCCTCGAACGATTGGTGTACCCGTGAGTAGCGGCCTCCCGATCGGCAAGTACGCGACACCCTTCCGACTTCGAGCGAAGCCTCATAGCCCTCGTTGTTGAGACAAATCGCAAATTGTGACGTTTTTTTTTACTGTAAAGCGTGGCTTCCCGTCGCCCTTTAGATCGTCGTCGCCAGAAACCCCCCGTCAACGCGGATGTCCGCGCCGGTGACAAAGCCGCTGGCCGCATCCGACGCGAGGAACACGGCCGCGCCGACTAGCTCCTCGGGGCGGCCAAAGCGGTTCATGGGCGTGTGGGAGAGGATTTGTGTGCCGCGCTCGGTTGGGGTGCCGTCGTCTTCAAAGAGCAAGCGGCGGTTCTGCTCGGCGGGAAAAAAGCCCGGGGTAATGGAGTTGACCCGCACGCCTTGGTCGGCCCACTCCCGCGCGAGGAACTGCGTCAGGTTCACGACGGCCGCTTTGGCCGCTGAGTACGCCACCACCCGCGAAACCGGCAGATGGGCGGCGACCGAGGCGATGTTGATGATGCTGCCCCGGCCCTGCGCGACCATGGCCGACCCGAATTCTTGGCAGGGCAACAGAGCACCAGCCCCCAAGTTCAGGTCGAAACAGCGCTGCCAATCATCGGTTGCTATCGCGGCAAAGTCCAGATCGGCGGTCAGGGTCACCTGCGGCTGATTGCCGCCGGCTGCGTTGACTAGCACATTGACGGGACCCAATGCCGCGACGACCGCTGCATGGGCTGCCTCGAGCGACGCCTTGTCCGTGGCGTCGCAAGCGGCGAAAATCCCGGTTCCTCCTGCGGCCTCTATCGCCGCGACTCGTTGATGCCCCCGGTCGTGGTCGCGTCCCAACACCGCTACGGAGGCTCCGGCCTCGGCCAGCCCTTGGGCCATCGCCCCGCCCAATACGCCAGTACCACCGATGACGGCCGCCACTTCGCCGCGCAAATTCCATTGACTCATAAAAATCTCCTTTGGAGACTGCCGTCTGGAGAATCCGTGGTCGCTAGCCACTAGCCACGGACCTTCAATAGCCCAGTGCTTTAGATAACAGTCCAATAGTGCCGCCGAACACATTGCCCCAGACGATCAGCCAGCCCAAGTGCTCGCGGATTACTTCCTCCATCATCTCCTTGACCCGGTCGGGCGTCAGTTCCTCTAGCTTGGTCTCCAGCAGCCCGTCAACCTGCGCCCGCATCGCTTTGACCTCTGTGCCCGCGCCGCCGGCCAAAAGCGGCGCGATCTCGCTCCCGAACCCGATCACGAACTGCTTGACCAGTGGCTTGACCGTCTGCGTCCCCACCATCTGGATCATCATCCCTTGCGGCGATTGCGCCAACTCTTCCAACTTGCGGTCGATGATCGCGTCAACCTCGTCGGACGCTAGCACCTCTTGCACCTTTGCCCCCACATCCTCTCCGCCCATCCGCTCGGCGAAGAAGCGCTCTAGATACTCCTCGTCGAAGAAGTAGCGCATGATGGCGTCTTTGACCGCTTCCCGGATAGCGCGAAACCGCGCCGGAATCACCCCCGATCCGTACAGCAGTGGCACCCGGTCGAAGAGCATCTTTACTGCCAACCAGTTGGTCGCCCCGCCGGCAAAGCCAAACAACCCAACCGCCAGCACCCACCCACTGCCGCCGATGCCTTCCGCGCGCCCCAAAAGGCCCGCCACCAGCAGGGCGAGCGAAATCAGGTTGCTGACATTGCCCTTTTCCCAATGCGCTGTCTGCATGGAGTTTATCGCGCCGTCTTCGTCTTCTGCTTGTCTTCGTGCCGCTCAATCCCCAACTGGATCAACCGATCGATCAACGCCCCGTAGCTCATCCCGCTCGCCTCCCACAGCTTGGGATACATGCTAATGGGCGTAAATCCCGGCATGGTGTTGAGCTCGTTGACAAAAATCGCTTCGTCGCTTTCGCGCACAAAGAAGTCCACCCGCGCCAACCCCGAGGCTTCGACCGCCTGAAAGGCCCGGATGCCCAGCGCGCGCACGGCCTCTTGGGCGGCTGGCGAAATGCGCGCCGGAATGATCAGGTCGGAATTGTCGTCGATGTATTTGGCGTTGTAATCGTAAAACTCATTCCCCGGCACGATCTCACCGGCCACGGACGCTTCTGGGGACTCATTGCCCAAGATCGCCACCTCGACCTCGCGGCAGCCGGTAGCTTCGGCCTCGACCACGACCTTGTAGTCGTATTGCGCTGCTTCGTCGATGCCCCGCTCCAGCTCGGCACCATTGCGGGCCTTGTTCACCCCGACGCTCGAACCAAGATTCACCGGCTTGACAAAGACGGGATAGGCCAAAGCGGCCTCGATCTCGGCCCGCACCCCGGCGCGGTCCTTTTCCCAACGGCTGCGCCGCACCACTTGATACTCGACTTGCGGCAGCCCCTCGGCTTTGAAAACCCGCTTCATTATCTCCTTGTCCATGCCCACGGCCGAGCCGACGACCC
The DNA here is from genome assembly GCA_958295495.1 of uncultured Latescibacterota bacterium. Classification (GTDB taxonomy): domain Bacteria; phylum Latescibacterota; class UBA2968; order UBA8231; family UBA8231. The sequence continues at coordinate 233,268 of OY282352.1, read as the reverse complement.
CGGCCCCGACATACGCTATGTTGGCCAGCTCCATCAGGCCCTGCACGGTGCCGTCCTCGCCGTGCGGGCCGTGCAAGAGCGGGAAGATTACGTCGAGAGGTTGGGCCTGCCAATCGCCTTGCTGCGCGACTAGCGTGCGCGTCCCCAAATAGTCCAGTGCCACCGGCGTTAGCCCGTCCTCGTGGACTTGGCTAGACGCCAGAAGCTGCTGCGTGTCCGCTGCGGACAGCCAGCGCCCTTCCTTGGAGATGCCGATCATCACTAGCTCGTACTTGTCCTTGTCGATGGCTTCCAACATCGAGCGCGCCGAAATCACCGAGACCTCGTGCTCGGCCGAGCGCCCACCGCAGAGCACACCGAGGCGTATTTTGCGACCCATGTATTGCTGTTCCTTAGGTTAAGTTGCGAGTACAGTTGCCCTTGCCCAAATATAGAAGGGATGCTGAAAGCTGTCGAGGAATGGCAACTTGCCCCTGCTGCGCGAATTGCGTACTTCTTCCCGCGTTGTTGTGCGCTGGCTCTACTATATTTAAGAAGCGAACCGCCGTGAAATACCGCTACGCTGAAATGATTTGGAACGAGACTCGGGACGCCGCTGTCCTCGAATACGAGGGCCGGATCCTCTGCGCCTCGGTCAATCACTGGGATCTGCGCCGCGCCAAGACCGTGGGCAACGAACTGCGCGACTCGTCCTACGGCGGCACCTCGCACGCCGGCGAATACGAGACCCTCGCTCTATCTGGCACTCAAGCCGGAGTTGGTGGAAGTGGACAAGGCTGTTGATGAGCGCTCGCCCCTGTCGCCGAGCTTCCGCACCGATCTGTTGGCCGGTACGCATCCCGAGGGGTCGGGTGCGAGGCTGATACCCTACTGGAGTCAGCAGAGGGCCAGCGGCGCGATGGGTGACGCGACCAAAGCCACTCGGGAAAAGGGCGAAAAATTTTAGAAGCGGCGACTGAGGGGCTTGTAGAGCCAATTCGCGAACTGAAGAATCAGCCGATCCTACCGCGCCGCGACCAGCATTGACGAGAAACGCACATTGGAACCACTATGAATAAGGAGGAAGTTCCATGAACCGTTGGCATTTTGAGTGGTGGCATTTTTTCGTGCTGTACGGTGCGCTGATCATCATCAATGCTGTGATGGCCATTACTGAGAGTGAGATAGGCGTAATAGGTGCGTATTTGACCATCCTTGCTATGTTCTTCGTATCTGCTAGTCTGTGTTATCATGCGCTAAAGAAAGAAGCGGCGACGCAAGGAGGAAGTTCCATGAACCGTTGGAACTTTAAGTGGTGGCATTTTCTCGCGCTATACGGCGCGGCGCTGATCGTCATCAATGCTGTGATGGCCATTCTTAAGAAAGAGATCGGCACAACAGGTGCGTATTTTACCATCCTCGCTATGTTCCTCGCAGGGAATCTGTTTTACCATGCGCGAAGAAAAAAAGCAACGGACGCGGGTTGACCTTTTCCATTACCCAATCAGGAGCCTTCAATGACCCCTCGAGAAATGCTCGCCGAGCTGAAAAAGTTTGACACGCCTTCAATCACTAATGTCGTCGCCACGTACCCGGACGACCCCTTGTGCTTGGGGCTATACAACCCCTGGAGCGAAAACTGGTACACCGACCAGTCGCTGCGCTGCATGTATCCCGAGCTCGGCCCTACGGTCGGCTACGCGGTCACCTGCACCTACGGCCTGCCCGACCCCACGTACAACGGCGTTGGCTTCATGGACGTTCTCGACGCCCTCGATGCCTCGCCCAAGCCGACGATCTTGGTCTTCCAGCAGAAGTTTCCGCCCGAAATCGAGGGCAAGGTCGGCCTAGCCGGCGGCAACATGACCACTGCCATGCAGGCCATTGGCTGCGTCGGCGCGATTTCCAACGGCCCTTCGCGCGACATCGACGAGATTCGCCCGATGAAGTTCCAATACTTGCTCAGCGGCGTCACCGCCGGGCACGGTGCCATGGCGGTCCACGCGGTCAATGTGCCGGTCTCGGTCGCCGGCATGGACGTGGCCCCCGGCGAGATCGTCCACATGGACGAAAACGGCGCGGTAAAATTCCCCGCCGACAAGCTCAGCGCTGTGCTGGAAAACGTCCGCGCCCTGCAAAAACACGAGGCCGAGCGCATGGCCCAGATGCGCCACGCCACCTCCGCGGCCGAACTGCGGGCCATTTTCGGCGGACACTCGTACGGCGACGAGGAAGGGGAGTCGTGAATCTCGCCGGTTTTCAAACTGACGCACTACCCTTTTTGGGGGTGCTCCCCAAAGGTCTCATTGATGGGTTATGCCCGATACAGTCTGACCCCGCACGGTCCCGTCCTCCCCACTGCACGGCCGCCGTGGCATGGATCTTGCAACTATCCGGTGCAGGGGTTCGCTGTTCGCGCTTTTACAAACAGGAGGTTGGATTGTGAGTGAGCACCATCCATCGCCGGAGCGTCCGTATCCGTTGGACCACGAGGGGCGCATCGCCCGGCTAGAGGGTATTGTCGAGCAAATCGACGTGCGGCTAGGCCGCATCGAAACCAAGATTGACGCCAATCGGGAAGTGCTCGACGCCAAAATCGACGCCAACCGCGAGGCACTCGAAACCAAAATCGACAGCCTCTTGCGGTGGGTCATCGCCCTGCAAGTGGCGACGTGGGGCCTTATCGGAGCCTTAAAGCTGTTCGGCTAGCTAGCTTTGCTTTTTCTCTGTGGGGGCGGGGGAATGAATGGGGACGCGACGCCCTATAGGAGTCTGCCGCCGTGGCATGGATCTTGCAACTATCCGGTGCAGGGGTTTTGCGCTGTTCGCGCTTTTACAAACAGGAGGTTGGATTGTGAGTGAGCACCATCCATCGCCGGAGCGTCCGTATCTGTTAGACCACGAGGGGCGCATCGCCCGGCTAGAGGGTATTGTCGAGCAAATCGACGTGCGGCTAGGCCGCATCGAAACCAAGATTGACGCCAACCGCGAGGCACTCGAAACCAAAATCGACAGCCTCTTGCGGTGGGTCATTGCCCTGCAAGTGGCGACGTGGGGCCTTATCGGAGCCTTAAAGCTGTTCGGCTAGCTAGCTTTGCTTTTTCTCTGTGGGGGCGGGGGAATGAATGGGGACGCGACGCCCTAATGGGGCTGGGTGTTAAGTTGAGCCATCGAGATTTCACCCGACCGACGGCTCTCATCCAAAGTGCAGAGGATCTGTTAAACCACTATGCGATATTCGCTAGACGATGCCGTGCTTTTGCCGGTGATATACAGAAATGGCAGGACGCGAATCGCGTCGCGGATATAGTCGATGGGTACTGGATGAGTCGCGCAGAAGAAGGCCAGCTCGATCCGCATTACGAGATGAGCCACCGCGACTTTGCCCGGCAATTGTCGTTGAGTACGGTGCTCCGTGACGAGCAGGTTGAAGCGATGCTCAAGGACGGGCGAAATCGCCAGATGCCGCATGAAGTGAAACAAGACGGTATCTGGTACGATCGCCTTGACTCGTGGAACTGGCTCTACGACAACGACGCTCGCTTTTTTGCGTGTGATTACGCGGCGCGTGAGAGGATGCGTTCGTTCTTCGTCAATACAAAAAGTGGTGCGCTTCGTCCCGCTATGCCAAAGATAGCTGCCAATGCTATCAGTGTAGCACCCTAAAAACACTGACGGACGACGGCAGACATTGTATTACCTTAGCTCGTGCTTTTATTGCTCTTTGTCGTCTCTTAAAAATACCGGCCCGCGAACAAGCCGGAGCCATAGCGGTCAATCCGCTGGGGCCGAACCGGTACGAAAGCCGAACGTATAACGAAGTGGTGTTTGGGCACACGCGGGCCGAGATTTTCGTCTCGGGTCTCGGATGGATCCCCGTAGAATTTCACGGTATCAGTATTGGCACTTCAGCACTAACGGAGGCCAATGTGCAAAGTGAGACGTTCTCCATCCTTTGAGAAGCACCTCCCACGTGAGAGGCCCCTAAAAACTGGATCACTTTAGATGCGAGTTCGTCGGGTATCGACGGGCTGGTAGCTGTCTCGCCTAAAGGCGAAAGGAAGCCCAAAGGAAGCCCTTGGCCGTCATCTTATGGGATAGACCACCGCTGCGGCCAACGCCGCTCGCATGTCCTCCGGCGGCTCGGCTGTAAACGCCATGACCTCCCCGGTCGTCGGATGCGCGAAGCGCAGCGCGTAGGCGTGCAGGGCTTGGCGTTTGATCAGGGTCAGCATCCACTTGGCTTGACGCTGGTATTCCGGGCGGATGCCCCGTGCCTGATCGCGGCCTCCATACACTCGGTCGCCGAAGACCGGGTGGCCGATATGGGCCAGATGCACGCGGATTTGGTGCGTGCGTCCGGTTTCTAATCGGCACTCAACTAGGTTGGTAAAGGGGAAGTGCTCGGCAACTTTGAAGTTCGTGGCCGCGGCCCGACCGCCGGCGACTACGGCCATCTTTTTGCGGTTCTTGGGGTGGCGGCCAATCCGGCCCTCAATCCGGCCCTCGGCTTCCCGCATCCCGCCCCATACGAGGGCCAGATAACAGCGCTCAATCTGCCGCGCTTGCAGGCTGTGGGCGAGCCGCTGGTGGGCGGTGTCGCGCTTGGCCACTAGCAGCAAGCCGCTGGTTTCCTTGTCGAGCCGGTGGACGATCCCCGGCCGGAGTGCGCCGTTGATTCCCGACAGATCGCGGCAGTGGTGCAACAGCGCGTTGACGAGGGTGCCCTCGGTCGCGCCCGGTGCCGGATGCACGGTCATGCCGGCCGCCTTGTTCACGACTAGCAGGTCGTCGTCTTCGTACTCGATGGATAGGGGCAGTGGCTCGGGGTGCGCGGCGGTCGGCGCGGGCGCGGGCAGATCAACGGCGATCTCGTCCCCGGGCTGGACCAAGTACGCCGGGCGCGTCAGCGCGCCATTGACGCGAATCGCCCCGGCCTTGATCAGCGTTTGGATGCGGCTGCGAGAAAGCTCGGGACAGCGGCGGCGCAGAAAGAGATCGAGCCGTTCGGGGGCCGCGGCGGCAACGGCGAGATGCATGGCTTTAGCTGCTGGGGGCGGCTTCCTCTGCGGGGCCGGCCGGGGCTTTTTCGCGGCGCGAGTAGCCCAAGACCAAGAGCAAGACGCCGACGGTGACGAAGGAATCGGCAAAGTTGAAGATCGGCCAGCGCAAATCCCCGAGGCCGAAGTCGAAAAAATCCACCACTTCCCCCAAGTACAGGCGGTCGATGATGTTGCCCACGGCACCGCCTAGTACTAGGCAGAGGGCTAGGCGCAAGAGCCGCTCGTTTTCGGCGAGCGAGCGATAAAGGTACACGAGGATCCCGAACGCGAGGATCGAGAAGGCGGTGTGCAGCAGCGGGCTGCCCACGTTTAGGCCGAAGGCCGCGCCTGGGTTGTGGATGTAGGTCAGGCGGAAAAAGTCGCCCAGCACAGGCTCGGACTGGTGCAGGGCCATGGAGCCGCGGACGATGAATTTGCTGGCTTGATCGATGGCCACAGCCAGCGGTATGATCCACAGAAACGTCACTCTAAGTCCGAGGCCTCCTCGCGCTTGGACTTGCAGTTAATGCACTGGGTGGCGGTGGGCACGGCCTCTAGGCGGCCGCGGCCGATTGGCCCCTTGCAGGTGCGGCAGATCCCAAAGGTGCCGTCCTCAATGCGTTGCAGGGCTTCGTTTAAGTAGTCGATGTAAGTGCCACCGCGTTGGGCGAGGAGCAGGGATTTCTCTCGCTCCATGGCGTCGGTCCCGTGGTCGGCCATGTGCAGTGAGTAGGTCGAGCGGTCCTCGGAGGCCGTTTCCCGGGCGTCGTTGCGTGCGGTGTTTTCGATGGCTTCGACGTCGTCCGAAGTCTGGGCGATTTTTTTGAGTAGCAACTTCTTAAAAAAATCGAGGTGTTCTTTGTCCATCTGCTTGGGTTGGTCGTCCATTGATTTTACCTCTCTTCGCGTCGTCCGTTTTACTTAGGCCCTAGCGATAGCAATGATGCCAGCGTGGCCGTTGACCTGCCGATCCTGCTGCAAGAGCGCTTCTTGGGGCAGTTCTCCAGTGTAGAGGGCTAGTGCTAAGGTTTCGGCGGCGATGTACTCGCGGTGCTGCTCGACAGCTTCCTCCAGCCCAGTGTCGCCTCGCACCCAGACGTGGATGCGGTCGGCGACTGCTAGCCCGGCGTCTTTGCGCATGTTCTGTACGCGGTTGACGAATTCGCGTGCGGTACACTCGGCGATCAACTCGTCGTCGAGCTGAATGTCCAGCCCCACCCCGAGGTTGTTGTCGAGGGCTGCCACCACGCCCTCTTTCTCCCGGCGCTGTACGGCGATGTCGGCCAGCCCGATCTCGCCGCCGGCCACGGAGAGCTGGCCGCCATTTTCGAGGAGGTGTACCTCCGCGGCTGTTAGGGCTTGGATGCGGGCAGCGACTTCTGGCATCCGCTTGCCGAAGCGCGGCCCTAAGGCGCGGAAGTCGGGCCGGTAGGAGACCTCGCTGAACTCGGTCGCGTCCTCCACCAGCACCACCTCCTTGACGTTGAGTTCGTCAGCTAGCAAGTCGGTCATCTGCTCTAGCCCGCGGCGGCTGGGTCCGTTGGGGGGCAGGAGCCAGAGGTGCCGCAGCGGCTGGCGCACCTTGAGTTCGTGCTTGCTGCGCAACGAGCGGCCCAAGACCACGGCCCGCGTTGCCAGTTCCATCTGCTGTTCTAAAGCGGCGTCGCGCAAGTGCTCGTCGGCTTGGGGCATGTCGCACAGATGGACGCTTTCGGGTGCCGCGGCATTCACGCGGCGCACCAAGTTCTGATAGACAATCTCGGTGATAAAAGGCAAGACCGGCGCGAGGGCCTTGATGAAGGTCACCAGTACCCGATAGAGGGTGTTGTACGCCGCCTCCTTGTCTTGGTCGTCTTCGGACTTCCAGAAGCGGCGGCGGCTGCGGCGGATGTACCAGTTGGTCAGCTTCTCGATAAAGGCCACCATCGCCGGCACCGTGCGATAGAGCCGATAGGCTTCCATCTCGGCGTTGAGATCGCAAAGCAGGGTCTGCAGCTCCGAAAGAATCCAGCGGTCGAGGCGGTGGTTGAGCGTCCGCGCCCGGCCCTCGTCTGGCGTCCAACCGTCAATAGTCGCGTAAGTGACAAAGAAGCTGTAGGCATTCCACAAGGGGATGATGACATCGCGCAGGCTCTGCTTGATGCCCGCTTCGGTAAAACGCATCTCCTCGGCCTTCATGGCCGGCGAGTTGAGCAGATAGAGGCGCAGGGCGTCGGCGCCGTAGGTCTCGAGCATCTCAGCCGGATCGGGATAGTTTTTCAACCGCTTGCTCAACTTGCGTCCATCGGCGGCTAGCAGCATGCCGCCGACGATGCAGTGGTGAAAAGCCGGCTTGTCGAACAGGGCCGCGGCCAAGATCGTCAGGGTGTAGAACCACCCGCGGGTCTGATCTAGATTTTCGGAGATGAAGTCGGCTGGGAAAGAGGCTTCAAAGTCCTCGCGTCGGCCGAAGGGGTAGTGGCTTTGCGCGTACGGCATGGACCCAGACTCGAACCAGCAGTCGAGGACTTCGGGTACGCGCCGCAGCGAGCCGTTCCCGGACGGTGCCGGAATCTCGAGGTCGTCGATGAAGTGCTTGTGCAGGTCATCGACATGGCGTCCGGTGAGTTCGCACAGCTCCTCGCGGCTGCCGACGCACAAGGCTTCGCCCGTTTCCTCGTTGCGCCAGATCGGCAGCGGCGTTCCCCAATAGCGGTTGCGGCTGACGGCCCAGTCTGGTGCCGACTCAACGCCCTTGCCGAAGCGGCCATCGCGGATGTGCTCGGGAATCCACCAGATCTGCTGATTGGCGGCGAGCATTTTCTCCTTCACCTCGCCTTCGATCTTCACGAACCAAGTGGAGATCGTGCGGTAGATGAGGGGCGAGTCGCAGCGCCAGCAAAACGGGTACGAGTGCTCGATGGAGCCTTCGGAGAATAGCTGACCCGAGGCGCGCAATCGGCGGATGATGGGCGTATCCGCGTCCTTCACGAAAGTGCCCTCAAAGTCCGGGAGGTCGTGGGTGAAGCAGCAGTCGGCGTCGATGGGGCAGACCACGGGCAAGCCCTCGGCCAGACCGAGTTGGTAATCGTCCTCGCCGAACCCCGGGGCAAGGTGGACGATGCCGGTGCCTTCGTCGGTGGACACAAAGTCGGCCGTCACGACGCGGAAAGCACCCTCTTGGGCGTGGCCAGCGAAGTCGGAGAACAGGGGCTGGTAGCGCAGCCCGACGAGTTCTTCGACGGCGACCGGCCTTACCTCGGCGATTTCGCTGTCGTGCCGGCGGAAGTGGTTTTCGACGAGGGAAGCGGCGAGGATCAACTGCTCTCCGTCGCGAGTGGTGACGCGCACATAGTCGATGTCGCAGCCGATGGCCAAGCCCATATTGGAGGGCAGGGTCCACGGCGTCGTCGTCCAAGCGAGCAGGGACAGGTGCTGCTGGCCGACGACGCGGAAGCGCACCGTGATCGACGGATCCTGAGTGTCTTGATAGCCTTGGTTGACCTCGAAGTTCGACAGCGGTGTCGCACACCGGGGACAGTAGGCGAGGGACTTGTAGCCCTCATAGACAAGGCCCTTGTCCCACAGTGAGTTGAACACCCACCACACGGACTCCATGAAATCGGAGTCCATCGTCCGGTACTGGTTATCCCAGTCAACCCAGCGTCCCAGTCGCTCAATCAGCGTCTGCCACTCGGCCGTGTAGCGCAGCACCAAGTCTCGGCAAGCCTCGTTGAACTGGGACACGCCGTATTCGAGAATGTCGCGTCGCGACCCGAGCCCGAGCTGCTGCTCGGCTTCGTTCTCGACGGGTAGGCCGTGGCAGTCCCAGCCCCAGCGGCGCTCGACCCGGTAGCCGCGCATCGTCCAGTAGCGGGGCACCACGTCCTTGGTGATGGACGCCAGCAGGTTTCCGTAGTGGGGCAGTCCGGTCGCAAAGGGCGGCCCGTCGTAGAACCGAAAGGGCCGCTCGACGGAGCGGGCATCGACGGATTTGCGATACAGGTTGCCATCGCGCCAGAATTTGAGGATGTGGCGTTCCTGAGCGGGAAAATCGACTTGGGACGGGACCGGGGCAAAAGGGATTTGGGGTGCCATGATCATTCGGCTGCCGGGAAGATATTGTGGAGGAAGACGATGGCGAGCTTGAGCAGGAAGAACAGGACTATCGGCGTAAAGTCTATTCCGGTTGACCAAAAAAACCTCGGCAAGAAGGAGCGCACTGTATCGAGGGCCGGATCGGTGACGCCGCGCAGGAATTGGACGAGTGGGTTATGGGGGCTGGGGTTGAACCACGAGATCAACACCCGAATGATGACCACGTAGCTATAGATCTCGATGAGGGTGATGAGGAGGCCCTTGAGGTCTGTAAAAAAACCGCCGTAATCGAACACGATTATCTCCTGTGCATCAGGTCGGCCGCGGGCCGAAGATCGCCGTGCCGAGGCGCAACAGATTGGCCCCCTCGGCTATGGCGAGTTCAAAGTCGCCGCTCATGCCCATGGACAGGTAGTCCATGGACACGCTCGCAAAATTGCACTCGGCGACTTTTTCGCCGAGCTCGCGCAAGGTCCGAAAGCAGCCGCGGACTGTGGCCTCGTCCTCGCTGTGAGCGGCAATGGTCATCAGGCCGCGGACCCGCAAGTGCGGCAACGGTGCGAGGGCTGCGACTAGATCGACGAGCTGGTCGGGCACTGCTCCGGCTTGGCTTAGGCTGCCGGCCGTGTTTACCTGCAAGAGCACCTCGATGGTGCGGTCAGTCTGTCCAGCTCGGCGATTGAGTGCCTCCGCTAGCCGCACGGAATCAACCGACTGCACGAGGTCGAAAAGCTCGACGGCCCGCCCGGCTTTATTCGTCTGCAAGTGGCCGACAAAGTGCCAAGCGAGGGGCGCGGCGACCTGCGGGCGCTTGGCCGCTGCTTCTTGGATGCGGTTTTCGCCCACGAGGCGCAAGCCGCAGGCGTACGCCGCCTCAATCTCGCGTGGGCTGCGCGTTTTGCTGACGGCGACGACCTCAATCGAGCTCGCTGTGCGCCCGCTGTGCCCGGCCGCCCGCTCGATGCGGGCGCGCAGCAATTCCCAGTTGTCGCGGATGTGGTCCATGCAAATGTTAAATCGTTAAACATACAAATCAGTTTAGTTGGACACAAACGAGCAGCGGCGGACTTAGGCTGTTGCGCCGTCTTCTGAGGGCGGGGCCTTTTCCGCAGCGAAAAGACTCTCATCTACGAGCGATGACAAGGCGGAGAAGAGCAGGGCCGAAACGAAAATGTCCAAGAGCACGGCCTGCGCCAACAGACCGCCAGCCCCTACGTAAGGAGCCAGCCCGTGCGGGCCGCAGAACAACTCGAACAGCAACGCACCGCGCGGCAAGAGTCGCCAGCCAATGCGCCGCCCTGGATGGGGACCGGGCAGCGGGTAGTACGCCATGGGAGCCAGCCCTCGCAAAAGCAGCGGCACAGTCACCAGCACGAGCGCGGCTTCGTACAGCCCGGCTGCGGGCGGCCACAGCGCACCGGGGTTGAGCGCGGTCCCCACGAGTGCGAAAAAGAGTATGAAGGCCACCGGTGCCCCCCGGTGCAGGAGCAATCGCACGCGGCGGCTTTGCTGCTTGTCCTGCACCAGCCCCGCCATCAGCCCGCAGGGCAGTGCCATCAACCCGAGAGCGTCCAGCGCGAAAGCTGCTAAGAAGAAGGCCCCCACTAGGCTGGAGACTATGGTCGCGCTGGGGGTGGCAAACCGCCCTAAAAGACGCAGCCCCAACCCCAGCCCGCCGCCAGCCACAAGCGACAGGCCGACGCGCCCGACCCATCCCTCGGCCCCGGTCTCTAGCCCGACCAGCGCGCCCCCCAACGCCACAAGGGCGCAGCCCGTCCCCAGCACGGCCAGCACCAATGCGCCGCGCCGGCCAAATTCCGGCGCGGCGGTGAAGGGCCCCCACAAGCCAGCCAATGCGCCGAGGAGTACGGCCTGCTCCCAAGGCAACCCGAGCAATGCGGTGGTCGCCGTCACGGCGGCAAAGATCAGCGCGGTCACCACTGCTACCAACCCAAGCGTGCGCCAGACGTGCGTTGGCCATACCACGTGCAGCCCCACTTGGAATCCTACCCCGAGGCCCGCTGTGAGGAAGAGCATTTTGTACAGGGAGAACGCGTCTAGATCGACGAGTTGTAAGCCGCCAGTGCCCAGCAACATCCCGGCCCCGATCCACCCCACCAGTGCCGGCAGGCGAATCGCCTGCGCCAGTTGGCCTCCAGCCGCGGCCACGAGGGCCAGAGCACCCAGCATCCACGCGGCGTCAAAGGGGCTGGAGCGATCCTGCGGCGGCCCATAGTAGATCAAGAGCAGGACAAAGGCAGCTACTACGATCGTTTTCATGGCGAGAGGCGGCCCCGCCCCGCTCGCTTTAGTTGGTCCCTTTGGCAGCGGCCCGCTGTTGGCCTAGGTAGAGCACCGGGCTGGCGACGAATATAGACGAATAGGTCCCGACCACGACGCCAATCATCAAGGTGATAGTGAAGTCGCGGTTGACCTCGCCGCCAAAGATCATCAGCACCAGCACTGCCAAGAGGGTCGTCGCCGAGGTGATTAGCGTGCGGCTCAGACACTCGTTGATACTCTGATTTACCGTGCCGTCAAAACCCTGTCGGCGGGCGGTGTGCAGGTTTTCGCGGATGCGGTCGAAGACCACGATTGTGTCGTTGAGCGAGTAGCCAACAATGGCCAGCAGAGCGGCGACGACCGCGAGGGTAATCTCAATGTCGAAGAGCGAGAGCAGCCCGAGGGTGATGAGCACGTCGTGGAAGAGTGCGACGACCGCGGCGATGCCGTAGAGGAAGCGGTGGAAGCGCCAAGCCATGTAGAGCAGAATCGCCCCTAGTGCAAAGAGCACCGCGCGCACGGCCGCGCTGCTCAGTTCGCTGCCGATTTTGGGGCCGACCTTTTCTTGACGCCGAATCCATTCCATCTCCGCGATGTTGTCGGCAAATCCAGACTTGAGAACCCCCATAATGCCATCGGCCACCTCGGTGCCTTTCCCGCTCTCGGGGACGCGGATGAGGATGTCGTTTTCCGACCCGAACTGCTTGATTTCACTCTTGCTCAGGTCGATCTCGGCATCGCCCACGGGAACGCGGTCGAGTTGACCGCGGATATCTTCGACCTGGACGGCTGGATCGAAGTGTAACTCCAGCAAGGTCCCGCCGGCGAAGTCGATGCCCGGCCGGATGCCATTGATGCCCAAAATGGAGACGCCGCCGAGGAGCAGCCCGGCCGCCGAAGCGCCGAAACCAATGTTGCGCAACGAGAGGAAGCGGATATTCAGGTTGGCGAAGAGCGCAACGGGCCCGATGCTCAAGGTTGATTGCTGCGATTTCCGGGTAAGCAGGTCGAAAATTGTGCGGGTCACAAAGAAGGCCGTAAAGAGGCTGGAGATGATGCCGATGCACAAGGTCAAGGCAAAACCGCGGATCGGCCCGGTGCCGAACTGATAGAGCACGATGCCAACTAGGAACGTGGTCACATTGGCGTCGATGATGGCCGAGAGTGCGTTGCTATAGCCGGAATCTATGGCCGCGCGGATGGTCTTGCCCGAGCGCAACTCTTCGCGGATGCGCTCGAAGATCAGCACGTTGGCGTCAACGGCCATGCCGATGGTCAGGATGATGCCGGCAATGCCGGGCAAGGTCAGGGTGGCGTGAAAACCGGCCAGTACCGCCATGATGAAGAGCATGTTGAGCAGGAGGGCGAAGTCGGCGATCAGCCCGGCTGTTCGGTAGTAGAGGATCATGAAGATCGCTATCAGCACCATGCTGTAGATTGCTGCGGTCTTGCCTTGCTCGATCGAATCGCGCCCAAGCGAGGGGCCGACCGTGCGGTCTTCGATGATCTCGACCTCGGCCGGTAGCGCACCGGCCCGCAGTACAATGGCGAGGTCTTTGGCCTCTTCTTGGGTGCCGCTGCCGGTGATGATGCCTCGACCCTCGCTGATTTTATTTTGGATGACCGGGGCCGAGTACACCGATTCGTCGAGGACGATGGCCATGCGCTCGCCGACGTGCGAGCCGGTGATGCGGCTGAAGAGCCGCACCCCTTCGTCGGTGGTCGAGAAATTGACGATGGGCTGGCCCATGTACTCTACTACTTGGCCGATGGAGACAAAGGCGTCCTGAATCATGTGCCCGGTCATCTCCGGCTTCTTGCGCACCAAGTAGAGAAAGTAAAACTCATTGCCCTCGGCCCCGGCGGGCTTGCTCGAAAAGAGAAATTCCACGTCTGCGGGGGTGAGCTCTTGGGCCTCTGGAGTGTTGATCAAGTTCTTGACGCGCTGCAAGTCGCGGCCCGAGACCGCGAGGTTTTCGCCGGTGGTGCTGAGCATGGAGGAGAGGGGGGCGCTTTCTGCTGTGGAGGAAAGGAGGAGATCTTCTTCCTCTTCACTTTCTTCTCGCGGAGCTAGCACTTGGTCGATGCGCTGGATCAGGCGCGTGCGGTCCTCAGTGGGTTCGAGGAGTTGGAATTCGAGGAGCGCGGTCTGGCCTACTAGATCTTTGGCGCGCTGCACGTCCTGTACGCCGGGCAACTCGATGATGATTCGGTTGTCTCCTTGGCGCTGGATAGTCGGCTCGGCCACCCCAAACTGATCGACGCGGTTGCGAATGACTTCCTGTGCTTGGGCGACCGCATCTTGGGCTTCCTGCTGCTCCATCCCCTCGGTCTTGACCTCTAGGACGAGGTGGATGCCGCCCTGCAAGTCTAGGCCCAAGTTGAGCGAGCGCTTTTTCAGATCGCCGAGCTGCCCGGGAGCCTTCTCCCCCAGTGCCTCTCGCTCGTCGTCCGTCATGCGGTAAAATTCCACGCTCGGCAGCAGATAGTACACTGCGGCGGCGATCAGTGCCGCGATCAGCACGAGTTTCCGGTTGCGTTTCATAAATGTGTCTTTACTCCGCTAGTGCCGGGCGCAGCCCGGCGAAAGTTTGCTGCTATTGCAAAAGCGAAAGCGGCCGCGCATCCCGGTTGAGGCCCGGTGCATGAGCTGCCCGTCTTGCTCAAAAAAAATGAAGCCCTCGACGGCTGGTAGGCCCTCGACGAGCGCGAGCCCTTGGTCAGGCCCTAGGACGAAAACCGCGGTCGACAGAATATCGGCGTCCAGAGCAGTCGCGGCCCACACGGTGGCGCTTATGCACATCCGCGCTGGATAGCCGGTCTTGGGGTTGAGCAAGTGGTGATAGCGCTCGCCTTCCCAATCAAAGTACTGCTCGTAGTCGCCGGAGGTCGCAATCGCCGCGAGCCCGAGGTCCTCTATTGCTATGTATTGCTCTGGCGCGCGCGGGTGCTGAACCCCAAAGAGCCAAGGCCGACCGTCTGGCTTTTCGCCCCAATAGCGAATGTCACCTCCGGCCTCGATCACCCCAGCCGCCACTTCCAACTCCTGCATCGCCGCCACGGCTTGGTCAACCGCGTAGCCTTTGGCCGCGGCCCCCAGATCCAACCGCAGCCCCGGCCTGTTGATCCGAAACGACTGGGCCGCCACTTCCAACCCTTCGTAGCCCACCAGTGCCAACGCCGAATCAATCTGCGCTGGAGCAGGCGGTGCTACCGCGTCGGGGAAGTTCCACAGACTCGTCAACGTCCCCACCGTGCAGTCAAAAGCTCCATCGGTCAACGCGGCGAAATGCTGGCTGCGCGCCAAGACCGCAAGCAGCCCGGCCGGGCCGGGCGTTGGAGCGAGCCGCGCCTGCTGCTCCAGTCGCCGCAGTGCGCCGTCTGCGCGATAGTGGCTCATCGACGAATCGACGCGGTCGATCTCCGCGAACGCCGCCTCTAGGTGCAGGCGAACCACTGCTTCGTCTCCGTAGAGCTTGACCGTGACGAGGGTTCCCAACAAGAGGCGATCTGCGCGCACTGGTGCGGCGGGCCGGGGCGATGGCAGAAAGTACAGGACCACGGCCAAACCGCCTACGGCCAGCAGACTGCGCTTGAGCATGAGCTGGTCGCGTCAATTGTTGCGTTCGACGACGAGTTGCACGGCTCGTTCTAGTGCAGCGCGGGCCGGGGAAGGGGCTAGTACCTTTAGGCATTCCTGAGCGTGGGCGGCGTACTTGTGCGCGGTCTCGGCGGCAGCGGCGACTCCTTGGTGCTCGTCGACAAATGCCACGATCTGCCCCCATTCGGCTTCGTCTTTGTCCAGCCGGGCCAAAAGGGCTTCCATCTCGGCCCGCTCTCCCGAGGGGGCTTGCTGTAAGGCGCGTATCAATGGCAAGGTGATCTTGCCTTCGCGCAGGTCGTGTCCGACGGGCTTGCCCATGGTCGCCTGATCGCTGGTGAGGTCGAGAATGTCGTCGGCGACTTGAAAGGCGCGGCCGAGCGACTCTCCGTAGCGCCCCATGGATCGCACGATCTCGTCCGATGCGCCGGAGAGAATCGCGCCAATCCGCGCTGCAGCCGAGATCAGAGAAGCCGTCTTGTCGCTGACCATGGCAAAATACGAATCTTCGCGCGTATCGCACTGCGTACCGATCTGGATTTCAAATATTTCGCCCATGCTCAGCCGCTCGGTGGCGTGTGCGACTACGCTCAGGACCTGCAGATTGCCGACCCCGATCAGTAGGCGCAATGCACGCGCGAGGAGAAAGTCGCCCATGAGCACGGCGATCTGCCCGGTCCAGTGCTCGTTGACCGTCTCTCGGCCCCGACGCACGGTCGCGGAGTCCACTACGTCGTCGTGCGCCATGGTCGCGGCGTGAATCATCTCGACGGCCACGGCCGCGTCGATTAGCTGTTCGTTCCAATTCCCGGCCGCTTTGGCCACGAGCAAGATGAGGGCCGGCCGGAGGCGCTTACCCTTGAGCGTGGCCATGTAGCGGGCAATGACGTGGACCAGCTCAACATCGGCATTGAGCTCGGCGTTGAGCCGCTTTTCAAACAGGGCCAGTTCTTGATCGATTAGACCTATGCAGGGATCCATGAGAAAGGCATCTGTTCAGAATTAAATCGCCAAATAAATAGAAAATTTAGAAGCTAAGTATTGAAAATATGCCTGTCAATCTGCACACGAGGTGCCGGCAATGGATTGATTTTGCTCTATGGCTTATACTTGTCGCTCCATCGCAACACCGGGAGACCGCTATGAAAATTACCCACATCAAGACCTATTTAATGCAGTGTGCGCCTCCGCAGGCGAGCGGTTGGTCGGCGCGCAACTGGCTCTTTGTCAAGGTCGAGACCGACGCCGGCATCTACGGCGTGGGCGAGGCCTCGGGCTGGCCGCGCGTGGTCGAAACGGCCATCCGCGACCTGACGCCTTTGATGATCGGTGAAGACCCCTTCCACATTGAGCGGCTGTGGAGCAAGATGCAGGTGGCGATGATGGGCCACGGCATGACCGGTATCGTCGGCTCTGGTGCCATGACCGGCATTGAGATGGCCTTGTGGGACCTCAAGGGCAAGGCCCTCGGGCAGCCGGTGTGGAACCTCTTGGGCGGCAAGATGCGCGACCGGGTGCGAGTTTATGCCCATGCACACGAGAAAGAGCGGGCGCGCACCTTGGTTGATCAAGGCTATACGGCGATAAAGACCGGGGGGATTAAAAACTGCGTCGAAACGGTCGCGGCCATTCGCAAGGAGGTTGGCGACGAGGTGGATCTCATGGTCGATGTCCACGGGCCGCCTTGGCTGACGACGCGCGACGCCATTGCCTTGGGCCACGCGCTCGAAGACTACGACCTGCTGTTTTACGAAGACCCAGTAGCCCCTGAAAACATCGACGCCCTCGCTCGGGTTGCCGACGCAGTAGAAATTCCCATTGCCGCGGGCGAGCGCCACGCCACCATTTGGGGAGTAAAGGAGCTGATTGAGCGCGAAATCATCGATGTGGTGCAGCCGGATACGGGCCGCGCTGGAGGCTTGGGGCAGATGAAGAAAATCGCCGCTATGGCCGAGGCCCATTACTGCACGGTGGCCCCGCACGATGGCTCGTTGGGGCCGGTGGCCGAAATGGCGGCCGTACACCTAATGGCCACGCTGCCCAACTTCCTGATCTTGGAGCACCTAGCCGACGATGTGCCGCAGCGCTACGAAGTGATGACCGGCCAGCCCGAGGTCATCGATAGCCATATTGCGGTGCCGGATGCGCCCGGGCTGGGCGTAGATCTCGTCGAGGAGGCGATTGCCCAATACCCATCGCAGGGCAACATCGCTGCGCCGGACACGAGCTATGACTATCAATATGTCCAAGCGCGCGTTGGGCGGGCAGTGTGGCTCAGCGAGCGGGAAATGCCGCCGCCGGACTATCGTCCAGGCGAGCTATATTAGGCGAACAGCTTACCTCGGTTAAAAATGCCTTGTGGATCGAGCGCGCGCTTGAGCATCTGGTTCATGCGCGTCGCCCCGGTGCTGAGTGGAGTAAAAGCGTCTTCGTTGTAATCGTCGGCTGCAAAGCGCCAGCCAAGGGCTTGGTGGCGCGCTGCGGTGCGGTGCAAGCGCGAGGCTTGGGCGGCGACTGGCAACAGTGCCCATAGCAAGCCGCCGGCCCAGTCCAGTCCCCAGCGGCTCAGCCCCTCGGCCTCTAGTGCTTGTATGAGCTGCGCCATCTTGGTCGGCGGCCCGGAAAAGCGCCAGCGCTGTTGGCCTGTGGCCGGGGTCAGCCATTCGAGCTCGCGCCAGCGCCGCCAAAAGGCGTGCGATTCGGCCTCTTCCACGACCTCCGACTCTGCTGACTCTCCTTCGCGCAGCGTTGCTAGCTGCGCCCACACTGCTGGTGCCGGGCCTTCAAAGCGGGCGGCTAATTGGTCGGCGTTGCAGACTAGGCCCGTAATCTGGAGAGGCCGCGCCGCCCAGTCGAGAATTCGCTCCAACGCTACTGCGGGCGTCAGCCCGTGAATGAATAGAGTTGCTTGGGTTTCGGGGCGCGGCCAGATCTTGAAGCAGACTTCGGTAAGCACCCCCAGCGTCCCAAAGGAGCCGGCCAGTACCTTGGACAGATCGTAGCCCGTGACGTTTTTGACGACTTTGCCGCCGGTGCGAATTCGCTCACCGCAGCCGTCGATCAGCTCGGCGCCGAGCAAATGATCGCGCAGTGCGCCCATCTTGAAGCGCCGCGGCCCCGAGAGGTTGCAGGCCACGGTGCCGCCGATGGTCGCGGCCGCGCCCCAAGCGGGCGGCTCGAAAGCGAAGTACTGGTTTTCGCCGCGGCACAGGGCTTCTATCTCGCTCAGCTTGGTGCCTGGGCGAGCGACTAGGACCAACTCGTTTGGCTCGTAGCTGACGACGCCGGTCAGACCGGAGAGGTCGAGTGGGATCCCATCGTGTCGGCGTCCGAGAAAGGACTTGGTGCGGCCAGCAAAAATTTTTAAGGGCGCGTTTTCGGCTAGGGCTTGGCGAACTCGCTCTTGGATAGCATCAGCTGCGTCGTCGCCTTGGTTCATCTGTGCGGAGAGCGCGGGCTTTCGCCCACTCAGACCTTGATCCCGTTTTCCTTGAGGAACTGATGGACGCCTTTTTTGTTTAAGGTGCGTAGGGCGCGGGCGGTCAGGCGTAGAGTGACAGTACGGTTTTCTTCGGGAATGAAGATGCGCTTTTTGATGAGGTTGGGCTGTTGGAGGCGCTTGGTTTTGCGCTGCGAATGGCTGACGTTGTTGCCAACTAGGCCCTTAACGTTGGTCAGGCTGCATTGTCTGGCCATGAGTGTCTCCCTGTTAAGAAACTCTAAAACATAGCGGTGCTGAGCCGATAAGTCAAGGTGAGATGCCCTTGACAAAAAGGGGGCTTAGAATGACCTTAAAAGCGCCAATCGCCACGACCATAATGACCAATCCCACCTATAATTTATGAGACTTAAATGCTGCTTTTGGGCGCTTGCGCTTTTTTGCGGGAGTGCGGCCATGGCGGAATTGCGCGTAAGTGAGCAGACGCCGCAGCGCCTGCGGTTGGTTTGGGTCCCTGAAGGCCGAGAATTGGAGCAGGGGCGCGGTGCCTTGCTCGGCGTTCCAAGCGACGGACAGGTTCGCTTGGAGTTGGTCGAAGCCCACGTGGCGCGGACGGATCGCGCCGCTGAAGACGACGCGCCCACGCCCGGGCCGGTCTTTCTCGGCGCGAGTGGTTTTGCGCGGCGCCAGCGCGTCGTTCCGGTGGCGTTTGCTCCGCACGTCGAAGCGGACGGGACGCGGACCCTGTACGATCGCATCGTCGTTGACCTGTATGTAACCGGCAGTGGCAGCTCCCGCGTTGCCGACCCTTGGGGTGAAGCATTCTACCGAGGGGTGCTGGTCAATCCCGAGCAAGCGAGGAACTGGCGATTGCCTCCCAAGCGGCGGCCGGCGCGCAAGGCCGCGCTACAGGAAGGGACTTGGCTGCGGATCTTCGTCTCGG
The DNA here is from genome assembly GCA_958295495.1 of uncultured Latescibacterota bacterium. GTDB lineage: Bacteria > Latescibacterota > UBA2968 > UBA8231 > UBA8231. The sequence continues at coordinate 213,904 of OY282352.1, read as the reverse complement.
AAGAGGGGATGTACAGGGTATCGGGTGCCGACTTAGAGGCCGCCGGAGTGTCGCTCGGCGACGTCAATCCGGCGAGTTTGCGCCTGCACTACGGCGGCGGCAACGCCTTGTCCATCAACGAGATAAACCCACCCCAAGCCATGCCGGAAGTGGGCTTGGTCGTAGAAGATGGGGGCGATGGCCGCTTGGACGCGGACGACTTCGTCTTGTTTGGGGCCGAGTCGGTTAGCCGCTGGGAATACGCGCGCGCTAGCCGCTCATTTCAATATCGGCACAATCTCTACACGCACGAGAACGCGTACTGGCTGGGTTTTGGCGGCGGGGGCGAGGGGCGGCGGGCCGAGCAAAGGAGCGGTGCTCTAGCCGCGTCCGACCCGCAGCAGCCCACGAGCTATCGGGTGCGAATCCACGAGGAAGCCGAGCAGTTTGTGCTCAACCAGCTCGTAGGCATCAAATCCGGCTACACTTGGTACTGGGAGGACTTTCGCGGCAATGCGCGCAATTTCCCGGTGGTGGTGCGGCAGGCCGCACCCGAGCCGGTGGCCGTGCGCTTGGGCTTTATTGGGGTGCCCGAGATGCGGCCGCGATTTGAGGTGCGCTGGAACGAAGAGAGCATCGGAACGGTGGCTTTTGCAACCAAGAAGCGCTTTGCATCCGATACGCTGTGGGCGGCGATGGGGGCGCAGGAGGGGCTGAACCACTTGGGGCTCTTTCACACCAACGGCAATCCGTCCCGCTTCGACTGGTACGAGGTGGAGTACAGCCGCGGCTTTGTCGCCGAGCGCGGCGAGCTGCTCTTCACCTATCCCCTGACGGGCACCACCCAATTTCGCCTCGCTGGTTTTGCCGACGAGCGACCGCGTATCTTCGAGGTCTCTGCGGGCTTGGCCGAGGTCTTAGACTTTGCGTACGACGGACGAGCCGGAACGGTAATTTTTCAGGATCGGCCCGGGGATGTGCCGCGTCAGTACGCAGTTGGTGGCCCGGCGACTTGGAAGCGACCGGTGCGGATCGAGCTCGATTTGCCCGGCAGTTTGACGACCGGGGTTGGGGGGGCCGATTGGGTGGTGATGTACCACCGCGATTTCCGCGCCGCGGCCGAGCGTTTGGCACAATGGCGGGCTGAAGACGACCGCTTCGGCCCACCCCTGCGGACGGCCGCCATCGACGTACAAGACATCTACGACGAATTTTCCGGCGGACTTTTGGACCCGGCGGCGATCCGCAATTTTCTCGCCTATGCGGCCGAGCACTGGGATCCCGCGCCCCTATTTGTGGCCTTGCTCGGCGACGGCTCGTACGATTACAAGAACAACTCGGCTCTCAGTCAGGGCAATTGGATTCCACCCTTCCAAGATGGCGACAGCACGTACGACGAGTGGTACACGCGTGTGGTGGGGGACGATTTGTTTCCCGACATGGCCATTGGTCGGCTGACCGTGCAGACCGCGGCCGAAGCCGACGCGCTCATCGACAAAATCATCGCCTACGACCGCGCCCCCGAATTGGGGCCTTGGCAGAGCCGACTGGCGTTGGTCTCGGACGATTTGCTCAATCGAGACAATCCAGACAGGGTCGAGTCGTTCTTCCTCTTTGACAGCGAATACATGGCCCGGCACATCCTGCCCGAGACGTTGGATTTGATCAAGCTCTACACCGCCCAATTTCCCCTAGAGGGGCGGGAGAAACCGCGAGCGCGGGACGAATTCATCCGGCTCTTCAACAAGGGCGCACTCATTTTGACCTATTTGGGGCATGGCAGCTTCGACCGCTTGGCCCACGAGAGCATGTTCTTGCTTTCCCGCGATTTGGACAAGCTCAAAAACGGTGGTCGCCTGCCCTTGTTTTTCACGGCTGCGAGTCAAGTTGGGGTGTTCGACGATCCCGTACGCATCTCCATGCCCGAGGCACTCTTGCAAAAGGAAGATGGGGGCGTAATCGGCATGATTTGCGCGACCCGGGTGGGATATCACTCCACCAATGTCCAGTTGGCCAACCAGTTTTATCAGCAGATGTTCCACACCGGGCGGAAGCACGTGCCGATTGGGCTGGCCCTCGCCGAGGCCAAGCAATTGCTGCTGCCGCAGTATGGCCCCACAGGTGCCAAAACATTCCGCAACATTCAGCGCTACTCGCTCTTCGGCGACCCGGCCACGCGCTTGGCCATGCCGCGCTTTCAGGTGCAAATCGACGTGGCCGACTCGCTCCACGCCCTAGGCGAAGTGGCCCTCGCCGGCCAAGTTCTCGACTCGGCTGGTGCGCCGGCCACCGCCTATGAGGGCCAAGTGTGGTTGCAGGCGTTTGATTCGAGCGAAGAGAGTGAATTGGAGGGTTTTACCTACCAGCAGACCGGTGCCCCCATCTTTCGCGGCCGTTTTTTAGTAGCTGCGGGCCGCTTCAGTGCCGCGTTTAGGGTCCCTAAAGATATTACCTATGGGGGAAAGAACGGTCGCATCAGTGCCTACGTCTGGAGCGATGACAGTCCGGCGGCCTTTGGCGCGGCCGACGGACTGGTGCTGGCGGGCACGGCCGCAGGCGTGGAAGCAGACGTGGAAGGGCCGGAAATTTCCCTGCGCTTCGAGGGAGCCAAAGGCAGCACGATTCCGCAGCAGACGGTGTTGTTGGCCTCGATTGCAGATCCCAGCGGCATCAACATCACTGGTGAGACTGGGCACGAAATCGAGCTGGCCATCGACGACGAGCTCTTCACCTTGACGGAGCTTTACAGCGCGCAGGGTGGGGACTATCGACAGGGGATCATTGAATTTCCCCTGCCCGAGTTGGAAGCGGGCCAACACGAGATCCGCCTGAAGGTCTGGGACAACTTCAACAACTCGTCGCGGGCGACGATGTCGGTTTCGGTCGGGGACGCCGCCGCCGGCCTTGCCAATGTCTTGTTTTACCCGAACCCCATGCGCGATAGCGGCTACTTTACATACGAGCTAGAAGACGACATGCGCGCTGTGCAGATAGAGGTCTTTTCGCTGGTCGGTCGGCTGATAGACCAGCTAGACGGACAAACGCACGCCGGCTACAACCAAGTGTCTTGGACGCCGCCGACGGGCTTGGCCAACGGTGCGTATATTTATCGGATAGAGGCCGAGCGGGAAAGTGGTGCTGCGGTCGCGCGCCGCGCCGTCTTGCAGGTCGCCAAGTGAGTATTGCGAGAGGAGTGCCTTTGCAGCAGTGAGATCGCCTTAGTACTTAGGAGGCATCACTTTTATATCTTTATTCTTAGCTGAGGAGGACTCCGCTATGAGAAAACTGACGACCCTGCTGCTGGCTGGCCTTTGCGTCGGCGCATTGCCGGCCGGGGTCCGGGCCACGCCCGAGAGCCGAAGTGCGCCGCTTTTTTTGTTGATCAATCCGGGTTCCCGCGCCATTGCCATGGGCGAATCGTACGTGGCGGTGGCCGACGACGCCACGGCTAGCTACTTCAACCCAGCCGCGCTTGTCGGGCAGCAAAAAAGGAACATGCACTTCACCCACACCGCGTGGCTGCCTAAGCTGGTTGACGACTTATCCTACGAGTTTTTGGCCTATTCCACGCCCGTGGAGGGGTGGGGCAACTTCGGCTTCAACGTCGCGCTGCTAAACCTAGGCGAGCAGCTCCGCACGGACGAGCGCGGCAACCAACAAGGCACTTTCCGCAGCTATGACGTGGCTATGTCTGCGGCCTACGGGGCGCATATCGGCGACAATACGGCCGCTGGCATCGGCTTGAAGTTCATTCGCAGCAACTTGGCCGATGCGGGGGCTGGCATTGAGCGGGGCCGGGGCGTGGGCAACAGCTTTGCCGCGGATCTGGGATTTTTGTGGAAGCCCGCCGCCAGCCTCAGCTTTGGCGCGGCCCTGCGCAACCTAGGCCCCAAGATCGCCTATATCGACGCCGAACAGGCCGATCCACTGCCCCAGCACATCGTCGTTGGGGTGGCCTACGACGTGATGGATACCCAGTACAACGATTTGCTGCTCTCGTTTGATCTGTACAAGCCCTTGATCGCCGATGGGTCTTTTGTCAGCAACTTGGCCAAGGCGTGGGCCGACGAGGGTTTAAGCAACGAGTTCAAGGAGATGGATCTGCACGTGGGCGGCGAATACCAATACGGGCTTTCCGCACGCGAAGGCGAGGCGTTTATCGCGTTGCGAGCCGGTCTTTCGTACGATCGCGATGGCGAGGTGAGTACCAAGACCTTTGGCGTCGGCCTAAAATACAATCGCTTCCAGTTTGACGTGGCGTATATAATCGGTAGCGAGGGCACGGTGGTGGGAGACAATACGCCAATTTCCCTGAACATCATTTTCTGAGGGTGTTCCAATCGGACGCTGGTTTTGTTGCCGCGCCGCGCGGCACCGCGGCGATTTAGCCCCTTTGCTCCTCTTAGGTTTCTGCTTCTCACTGCTGTTGTCAGCGCCCACCGCGGCCGCGGCCAAGTGGCGAATTTTGGCCTTGCGCGTGGATTTTCCGCACGAGAGTCCCGACGAGCTGACGACGACTGGCGTCGGGGCCTTTGACTTGCGCTCGGCAGAGGAAGCGGCTGAGGAGTACGCGCTTCCATACGACCTGCCGCCGCACGACCGCGCTTACTTCGAGCGGCATTTGACCGCACTGGCGCGCTATTACGAGGTCGTTTCCGCAGGTCGGGTGGCGATTTCGGCCGCGGTGTTCCCCCGCGCCGCGCCACAGGCGTACACACTTCCCCAACCCATGCTCCACTACGGCAACGGCCGCACGACTGAGGAAATCGGTGCGAAGTGGATTGAGCTGGTGCGCGATGCCCTTCATGCCGCGCTGGCCGATTCCGACGGCCCGCGCTTGGACGAGTTCAACAGCTTCCTCGTGTTCCACGCCGGAGTTGGCTACGAGACCGGCGAGCTGAACGACATCCGCTCGGTCTTCCTATCCGAGGGCGATTTTACGCACTTTAACGGGGGGCCGCTGACTGTGGGCGGCGCGGAGATCGATCAGGCGTGGATCCTGCCGGAGTCGCCTAGCCTCAATGGCCGGGTCGGCCTCAATGGCTTGCTAGCCAAGTTCTTTGGCCACCAGTTGGGCCTGCCTGGGCTGTCCAATTTCGTCGCCGGCCGGCCGGCCCTAGGAAACTGGAGCCTGATGGACGTGGGGGCCAACGCTTGGGGTTATGTATGGACGGATAGCCTCGCGTGGGTGAGAGGTTTCGCGCCGCCGCATCCCATGGCGTGGAGCAAGATACAGCTCGGGTGGATCGAGCCGGTAGTGGTGCAGCGCGATACCGTACTATCGCTGCTAGCCACCGATCGCAGCGGCGACCTTCCCAAGGCCGTGCGCATACCCATTGATGCGCGCGAATACTTCTTGCTGGAGAATAGGCAGCAGCGCGGGCAGCGCGGCGTCGTGGAGGGCGAAGACGAAGAGAAGGTGTGGACCGACCCGGATCAGGTCACCATAGAAGAGGGCGTGTGGGTGGAGCTCGAGGAATACGATGCGTTTGTCCCGGGGTCGGGGGTGCTAATATGGCACATAGACGAGGGCGTAATGGCGCGCGCGGCGGATCCCAATGCCGCGAACAATCAGGCCCATTGGCAGGGGATTGCCTTGGAAGAGGCCGACGGGTACCGCGACATTGGCGATCCGCGTCTTGCGTGGGAGTTGCAATTCGAGGGCTGGCCCGACGATCCGTTCTTTGTCGGCGGACAAACGCTGTTCGGCCCGGCGACTCGACCCGACTCGCGCAGCAATCGGGAGTGGGAGACTGGCATTGAGATTGAAGTGCTTTCCGCACCCGGCGATACCATGCAGGTGGCCATACGCTTTGGGCGCACCCGCCCGGGCTGGCCGCAGGATTTGCCGGGCGACGGCCGGCTGCAAGCCGTGGATTTGGACGGCGACGGAGTAGAAGAGTTGCTCTTTGAAGCCGGGGGTGGGGTCGGCTATGCAACCGGCAACGGCGTGGCATCGTGGCGAGTACTAGGGGCGCGGCTGCTGGCTGCTGGCGATGGCGATGGCGATGGCCGGCCCGAGGTTTTTGTGCGGCGCGACGTAGAGATCAGCGCGTGGGACGCCGGGGCCGACCAACCGCGGTGGCGGCTCGCACTGGACGCGGTGCCGTTGGACGCGGTGTTCAGGGCGGGCGCGGAGGCCGCGCTGTTGCTCGCCGGAGCGGAACAAATCTACGTGGTAGATGCCATAAGCGGCGAGTTAAAAGAGCAAAGGCCGCCGCCGGCTGTGGCCTCGTTGCCCCCGGCGGTGGGCGATTTGGACGGCGATGGCCAAGTCGAGCGGGTCTTGGCTTCTGCCGGAGGACAGGTCGCGATCGGAGCGCATGTCGTCGAGTTGGGCGATTCGCTGGCCGCGCCGCCGGTCTTGGGCGATTTGGATGGCGATGGCCTAGTGGAGGTGGTTTTGCTTGCGCGGGGTGGAGCGATACACGCCCTGCGGGCCGACGGATTGCGCCAAGCCAACTTTCCCGTTGCCCTGCCGCGCTTTGCCGAGGTCGGCGAGCTCGTCTTCGAGCCGGTGCTTTGCGACGTGGATGCCGACGGCAAGCAGGAGATATTCGTCGCCGGCCACAGCGGAATTTTCGGGGTGGAAGACGATGGGCGGCTCTTGCCGGGCTTCCCCCTGCTGATGGCCGCCCCCCCGACGGCGTCGCCGGTGGTAGTCAACTTAGACGGCGATGGCCGCTTGGCGTTGGCGGCCTTGGATGGCGAGGCCGCCAACGCGTGGGATCTGCTGAAGGTGGCGGCACACTACGCCGGAGGGCCGGCCCATTGGCCGCAGGCCGGTGCCGATGCGGCTGGGTCGCGGACCGCGCTGGCGGCTGGCCGGCCCGCTGTACGGCCCGAGGCGGCCTTGCTAGGCCGGGTCTATTGCTATCCCAATCCAGTCGGCCCGGGCGAGGAGGCACATTTGCGCTTTGCGCTGAGCGCGGCCGGACGCATTGAATTGGAGGTGTTTGATGCGTTGGGCGGGCGCGTTGGGCAGCACCGCAGCCCCGGCCTCGAAGCCGGTGAGCGCGAAATTGCTTGGTCGGTGGAAGGCTATGCGAGCGGCCTGTATCTATGCCGCTTGATCGCGCACGGCGACGACGGGCGGCGCGGAGAAGCCGTGGTCAAAATGGCGGTGAGTCAGTGAGGGGTGAGCATTGCGAGAGGAGTGCCTTTGCAGCAGTGAGATCGCCTTAGTACTAAAGGCCTCATTTTATTTTGAGCTGGAGGAGGACTCTTCTATGGGGAAACTGACGACCCCGCTGCTGGTTGGCCTGTGCGCGTTTTGTCTGCTGCTCGGCGGGACGAGCGCGTCCCTCGCCCAAAACCACCCGGAGCTGGCGTGGCAGGTGGTGGAGACCGAGCACTTCCGCATCTTCTACCACGAGGGGCTGGCCGGGGCCGCGGCGCGGGCGGCGCGCATTGCCGAAGCTGCGTACGCGCCCATTACCGAGCTGTATGGGTACGCGCCCGACGGGCGCGTGCGGATCGTGCTCAAAGACCACGACGATTACGCCAATGGCGCGGCTTTTTTCTATCAAGACACCATTGAGATTTGGGCCACGTCGCTGGACCACGACTTTGACTTGCGCGGTAGTTCAGACTGGCTGCGCAACGTAATAACCCACGAATTTGCCCACATCGTTTCGCTGGGTGCTGCGCGCAAAGGTGTGCAGCGCGTCCCGGCGCTCTACTTGCAGTACTTTGGCTATCAGCGGGAAAAGAACCGACCGGACATTCTCATTGGCTATCCCGATGTCATTGCTTCCCATCCGGTGATGGGCACGGTGGTGCCCATGTGGCTGGCCGAGGGTGCGGCCCAGTACGGGACTGCGGCTACGGGGCACGACCGCTGGGATGCCAACCGCGACATGGTGCTCCGCTCCTTGGTGCTGGCGGACGAGCAGCTATCCTTCGACCGGATGGGCGTCTTTGGCAAGCAGGGCTTTGGCAACGAATACGTGTACGATCACGGCTTTGGCTTGGTGCGCTACATCGCCGAGACGTACGGCGAAGAAAAAATCGCCGCGCTGTACCGGGCCTCGTCCCAGTGGCACACACTCGCCATGGACGGGACGTGCAAAAAGGTCTTGGGCAAGAGCGCGGACGAGCTGTACGGCGAGTGGATTGAGTCCCTGCGGCAGGGCTATCGGGCGCAGATAGCGGCCTTGGGGCCGCTGCGCGAGGGCGAGCCAATCGCGGATGTCGGCTTTTCCAATCTGCGGCCGCGGATCGCGCCCAACGGCGAGAAGTTGGCGTATCTATCAACGCGCAAGCGGCATCACTACCCGCACGGCTTGATCGTGCGCGACCTCGCTACTGGCGAGGAAGAAATCGCGGCCTTCCCGGCGGCGGCTTCGACCGTGGATTGGTCGCCGGACGGGCGCAAGCTGCTCTTTTCGCGCATCGACCGGGCGGACAAATACGGTTCGCGGCAGGCCGATATCTACGAGTGGGATTCCGCTGCGGCCGGCCCTAGTTTTTGGCGCAATATGCTGTGGTTGGTGCCAGCCATGGTCAGCGGCACCGCGCCGGAGACGCCGCGCGTCAAGCGGCTAACGCGCGGGCTGCGCGCTATGTACCCGACCTATTCGCCCGATGGCGAGCAGATCGCCTTCGTGCAAAACAAGGGCACCAGCAACAACTTGGCCATGATGCGGGCCGACGGCACAAAGCTGCGCTATCTAACCCATTTCGCGGACGGAACCCAGCTCTACACGCCGCGCTTTTCGCCGGACGGACGCAAGCTGGCGTTTGCGATCGCGCACGAGGGACAGCGCGACATTGTCGTGGTGGAATTAGACGCGGGGGGCGATGTGGCAACGGCCCTGCTCGCCGAAGAGGCATTCGACCTTGCCATTGCCACGCCCGGCACGGATCGCGACCCCGTCTGGAGCGCGGACGGCGAGGAGATCGTCTTTGCGTCGGATTTCAGCGGCATTTTCAATATCTATGCCCTAAACTTGGAAACGCTCGCGCTGCGGCAGCTAACCAACACCATCGGCGGCGCTTTCAACCCATCGGTCGGCCCGGAGGGCGAGGTCGTCTTTGCGGCTTATACGGCGGCCGGCTTTGAGATCCGCCGGCTGCAGGACGAGGGGACGCCGGTTGCGGCTGAAGAGGCGTGGTTTTCCCAAGACACGCCGCTGGATTGGCCCGGAACTCCTGCTCCGACTTTGCCAGACGCGCCCCAAGCTTATGGCATTGACTTCCTCAAGACCGGGATCCTACCGAGGCTGTTGATGGACGAGGGAAATTTCAAGGCGGGCGCGTACCTCAATGCTGGCGATGTGCTCAACCGCCAGAGCGTATTCGTCGGGGGTGCCATCGCGCCGGCCAATGCCGACCGCGAACTGTTCGCCATATACGAGTTCAAGGGATTCCGCCCCACCTTCTTTTTAGAGCTATTTAACCAGCGCCGGCACTCGGCTCGCGGCGATAGCTCAAAGGCGCGGGCGGGCATTGTCAACGCCGTCAACTACAACTTGAGCCAGCTCAATGCAGGGATGCGCGGCAAATTGGGTCGCCATGGGGAATTGACGGCTTCGGCCACGTACGAACGCTACGATGCCAGCGTCCAATGGGAGGCTTTTGTCCCGCGCCGAGACGGCGGCCTCGGCTTTGAGCGCCAGCGGCAAAGGCCCTTTGGTTATACCTATCTCAATGGCTTTGGCTTGGGGCTGACTTATCGGATGGAGCTGATTGCGCGGCGGCGGGACCGCGATATAAGCCCTATGGGCCGCCAGCTCTACGCGCGCTACGACCGGATGTTCAACTATTTTATGGACGGCTTTAACGAGCAGGCGTCTTTTATCGACGAGAACTACATCAAGCTCTTTTACAACCAATTCACGCTCGATTGGAAGGAGTACATGGGCCTGCCCGGCAATACTCGCTTGGGTCTGCGGCTGTACGGCGGCTGGATCGACAACGACGCGGTGGACGACACGACGCGGGTCGGCGATTTCTTCGACTACCGCCTCGGCGGTCTCAATTTTATGAAGGGCTATACTTTTTACAGCATTGAGGGGCGCAAGGCTTTGATGGGCACGGCGACGCTGCGCTTTCCCCTGCTGCCGGATATGGGCAAGCGCGTTGCGCAGGTGTATTTCGATAAAGTGTATGGCGCGGTGTACGCCAGCATGGGCAAGGCTTGGGATCGGACGATTGGCGAGTGGAACGAACGGTATGGACGCGATGGTCCGCTGCGGGATGTGGGGGGGCAGTTGCGCTGGGACTTGATTTCCTATTACAGCGTGCCGACGCGGGTGCAGGTAGATGTGGCTTATGGGATTGACGAGGTGAAAGATCGAGGGCGGTGGAAGTCTTATTTTACAGTGTTGTTTGGGTATTTGTAGGGACGCACTGTTGTATGGGAATGGAGAAACTCACATGACTGAGATTGAGCGAGTAGGTGTTTTAGAGTGGGACTTGGAGAGTGTCGCCCAATCCTTGCGCCTTACCCAAAGTGAAGTACGGGAATACTTCACCGACGGACGTCGCGTTTCATTCATTCTTGAACGACGTATCTGTCGCGAGATTGTAAAAGGAACTCTTTCACCGAGTGAAGGGGCGGGCTTTGATTTAATCGACGGAAATGGCCAAAAATGGGAAGTGCGATCCATAACGAGCAAGATATATTTCTGTCCCAGCTACATGGTCGGTTCGGGTCGTAGGTTCAACGAAGATGGTTTCATGACCAAGTTGTCCGAAATCAGTGGTTATTTCGTCGGCGATGTCGCGGAGTTTCCCAAGATACCCGTATGGAAGATACCCGAGTTGACCGTTCGCTATTGGTATGAGCGGGGAATGCTCGGCGCTGGAACTAATGTATCTCGATCTAAAGCACTCAGATTGCTGGGAACGTAAAATGCAGTACCAGCTTCCTTTCACCGATAGTGAGCGCCTGACGCTCGACGAGTTCAAACGCCAGCTTGCGGAATGGCGGCGATACAACAAGGAGACGGTCGTCGAAGAACGCGACGGCATCCCGGTATTTGCCAATGAGTTCTGGACGTCCAAGCAGCGCGCCGCGCACTCGCTGCACGAGATTTCCTATCGGGCGTGTTTTAAGCCGCAGTTGCCGCGCTTTTTCATCGAGCGGCTGACGGACCCCGGCGACGTGGTGTTCGATCCGTTTATGGGGCGCGGGACGACCCTGCTCGAAGCGGTCTTGCTCGGCCGGGACGCGCTGGGCAACGACGTCAATCCCCTGTCCCGCGTTCTCGTGGAGGCGCGGTTGGATCCGCCGACCCTGCCCGAGGTCGCCGCACGGCTCGAATGCTTGGCTTTGGGCGAACCAACGGAACGGCCCGCAGGCTTTGAGGTGTTTTTTGACGACAGGACGCTCAATCAGATCTGTCGGCTGCGCTCCTATTTAGCCGAGCGCCGCGCCAGCGGCCGCGCCGACAAGGTCGATCGCTGGATACAGATGGTGGCCATCAATCGTTTGACCGGACATTCCAAGGGGTTTTTCTCGGTCTATACGCTGCCGCCCAATCAAGCCGCGTCCATTGAGAGCCAGCGCAAGATCAACGCGCAGCGCAGCCAGCGGCCCGAGTACCGCGATGTCGCGCAGTTGATCCTGCGCAAGACGCGCGCGCTTTTGCGGGATGCTGAGGCGCAGGCGCCCAAGGGGCGCAGCCGGGGGTTTTTTCAACAAGCGGTCGATGCGCCCTTTGAGTACGGCGGTCCTCCGGTGGTGCTCGCGGTGACCTCGCCGCCCTTCATGGACATTGTGAACTACAAAAAGGACAACTGGATGCGCTGTTGGTTCGTCGGCGTCGATGCCGATGCAATTCGCATCACGCAGACTCGCAAGCTCGCAGAGTGGAAGGTGCTGGTGCGCGGCGTTTTGCAAAGCGTGGCCGCGATTGCGCGCCCCGGCGGGGTGTTTGCATTTGAGGTGGGCGAAATCCGCCGGGGATCGCTGTTGCTCGATCGCGTGGTCGCAGAGGTTGCGCAAGAGACGGCGTGGGAACCGGTCTGCGTCGTAATCAACGAACAGACGTTTACCAAGACCTCGAATATGTGGGGCGTTGACAACAACGAGCGCGGAACCAATTCAAACCGCATTGTCGTGATGCGGAGGCGGTAGAGATGCTGACGCGCATGGCAATTCCGCATCCATTCCCCTATCAGGGTAGTAAGCGCGGCATTGCACGGCATATCCTCGCGCATTTTCCGCGCGATGTCGATTGCCTCATCGAGCCTTTTTGCGGGTCTGGTGCCATTTCCATTGCCGCGGCCGCGCACAGGCTCGCAAAGCGATTTTGGATCAACGATTTGAACGAACCCTTGATGGTGCTGTGGGAAGAAATTTTGCAGCGGCCCAACAAGCTGAGCAAAAGCTACGAGCGGCTGTGGACGGAACAGCACTCGGATAAAAGGGCCTTCTTCCTCGGCATCCGCGACGCATTCAACGCTGAACACCGGCCTCATCATTTGCTCTATCTGTTGGCGCGCATAGTAAAAGGCTCGGTGCGGTACAGTGCCGAGGGCCTGTTCAATCAAAGCGCGGACAACCGACGGTCGGGTATGCGTCCCATACTTATGCAGCGCCAGATACTCGGCGTTCACGCGCTGCTCGCCGGAAAAACCGCGCTTTCCGCAGTCGATTTCCGCAAGGTGGTCGCGGAGGCTGCGAAAGAGGATCTCATTTACATGGACCCGCCCTATCAAGGCACGTCCTTTACGAGAGATCACAGGTATTGTAGCGGGCTGAGCTATGCCGAGTTCGCAGACGCGCTGCAGGCAATGAACGACCGGGGGCTTGCGTACATGGCGAGTTACGACGGGAAAACCGGCGAAAAAAGTCACGGCAAGTCACTTCCCCGCTCGCTTTCTCTAGCTCACTTGCACATTTGCGCCGGACGCTCAAGCCAAGCCACGCTCTTGGGCGACAAGCGCGACACCGTCGAATCTCTGTATCTTTCGCCAGCTTTGGTGGAGCGTTTGAACGATGGGCGGCGACGCGATAAAACACCGCAAATTCAGCAGGAGCTCGCTCTGGAATGAACCAAAAGCACTACCCTCCAGAGTTCTTGGAACTGCTGAAGAGCGTGAAGGCGAAAAGACCTAGAACGGTCATTGAACACATTCTTGAAAAGGGACAAGTCACGACAGAAGAGATTAAAGATATTTACGGCTACAACCATCCACCACGAGCAATTAGAGACGTTCGAGAGCGGGGGATTCCGATAGAGACTTTTTACGTGACCGGCTCAGATGGGAGGAGAATCGGCGCATACAAGTTTGGCAATCCATCAGACGCTCGCGCTGCTCAGCTATCAGGGAGGACGGCGTTCTCTTCTACTCTGAAGAATACGCTAATAGAAAAACATGGTGCTCGCTGCAATATCTATCTTGAACCATTCCCTGAGCGCGAACTGCAAATTGACCACAGAGTTCCATTTGAAATCGCCGGGGACAACATGGACATGTCGGAGGATGCCGACGCGTACATGCTGATCTGCCCATCTGCAAATCGGGCAAAGTCATGGAGCTGCGAGAATTGCGAAAATTGGATATTAAAAGAAGTCAGCAACTGCCGGTCATGCTATTGGGCGTTTCCAGAATCCTATAGTCACGTCGCAATGCGGGAGATTCGCCGGCTGGATGTTCTCTGGGTAGGTGAGGAAGTAACTGAGTATGACCAATTGAAAGAGACAGCAGAAAAAATTGGAGAAGAGACGACGGTCTACGTCAAAAATGTGTTGAGAAATCATCTCGAATGTGAAGGCGACTAGGGTATAATAGCCGGTCGCGCTCTTGGGTGCTGACGAATAGAAAGGAGCAAGTATGACGAGGACAGGAATCGCGCTGGTGGTTGCCGTGCTAGCCACCAGCGGCGTCCAGGCTGCGGGATTGCCGAGTATTTTGAGCGAGGAGGGACAGGCGTTTTTGGTGGGATTGCGGGCGGTGGAAGGCGGTGCTGACCCTGAGTTGGCACCGCGCACCGAGACGCGCAAGGGCAAGTCGTCTAAGCGGGCGTTTTTGCTTTCCGCGCTGGTGCCGGGGTTGGGCGAGTGGTACGCGGGGTCGAAGAAGCGGGGACTAGCTTTCTTAGGGGCCGAAGCCGCGCTGGTGGGCTTATGGGCGGCTTGGAAGGGCAAGGGCAACGACCTAGAGGACCAGTTCCGGACGGTGGCCGACGAACACTGGGATCCGCTCAACTACTTGGCTTGGCGCGGCTCGACGATCTCAAGCAATTCGTCGATCACGCACGCGCTGCCTTGCAGTAGCGAGGTCGTCAATGTGTACATTCCGGCGCGAAGCGAGTGGATGCAGCAGCAGCAAACAAGTGGGTTGGGGAGCGTAGCTTTTGGCGGGTGCGAGCCTAGCCAGATTCAGCAATACTACGAGCTGATTGGCAAATACAACCAATTCGCAACCGGTTGGACCGATCTGGTGAGGCTCAGTACTGGCAATGCCGCCGCGCCGACCGAAGTCGATTCGGTCGAAAATTTCCATTCTGAGCGACGGCTCCGCTACGAAGACCAGCGCGACGAGAGCAATCGCTTTCTCAAGCGAGCATCCACTGTAACCGGGGTCATCCTGATCAATCACGTTATCAGCGCCATTGACGCGGCGCGGGTGGCGCGGGCGCGCGCTGCGGGTGCCGACGAAGCGGCTCTGCGGCGGAGGACGCGCTTCGCGTTGGTCATGCAGCCTTGGGTGCGGTCGCGGGTGCCCATGCTCGTGGCGTACAAGCCGTTGGATTGAGCTGATGTGGCGATGGATCGCGTTGGTTTTGTTGCTGCCCGGCGTGGCTGAGGCCGGGAAGGCCCAAGGGGCGTTTTGGCGCTCCTTGCTGGTGCCCGGTTGGGGGCAGAAATACGTCCAAGGCGGTGGCGGTGGCGGTGGCTTTTTGGCCGCTGAGTTGGCGCTTTGGGGTGGCTATTGGGGTTTTGAGTGGCTGGGTCAGGTGCGCCGCGAGCGGTACCAGGCGTATGCGGCGGAACGCGCAGGGGCGCGGCCCGAGGGCAAGGGGCGCGACTATTTCGACGACTTGGGGTTTTATGCGAGTCGGCTGGAGCACAACCAGTTCGCCCGCTATAAGGATGGCCCAGAGGCCGCGCTCTATCCTGTAGGAGCGGACTTCTTCTGGGAATGGGATCGCGACGAGTCGCGCCAGCGCTATCGAGCGTTGCGCAATGCGAGCCAGCTCGCGCACCGGCAGGCGCTCTATATGACGGGGTTGGTGGTCGCCAATCACCTCGTGGCGGCCATCCATGCGGCGCGAGTGGCTCGGGCGGGTCAAGCTCAGACCGGCTTCGCGCCCAAGGTGGCAGTGGGGCCGGCGGGAGCGGCTTTCTTCTTAGTGCGGCATTTCTACTGATGACCTGCTTGTTACAGCGGGCAGCCTTAGCCGCGTGGCTGCTCTCGCTGCCGCTGGCGGCCGCAGCCGAAGAGCGGATATGCGGGACGCGCTGGCTCGACCAGCACCGCGCGTCTTTCCCCGCGCCAGCCGCCAAGGCAGTCGGCGCAAGCCAAGAGCTAGGCCCGATTGAGGTGGGGACCCAGCGCGCCTTTTACGTGCGGACCGAACCCGTGCTCAAGTTGGCCACCTGCCGCTACAAGGGGACGCACTGCTATATCTTCGTCGAAGAAAGCCAGTGGGACATCATTGCGGCCCAGCCGGATGTGGATAAACTGGGCGCGCTCTTTGACGCGGCGACCCCGGCCGATCCTGGGCGCGGAGTATTTGAAATAGCGGTCCATGCCTTTGGAGAACCCACTGATGAGGATGGCGACCCCCGCATCTTCATTCTGATCTTGGACATTCCCGACGAGCGCGTAGCCGGCTATTTCGACGGTGAGCTGTACGAGCGGGCGCGGCCCGAATTGCGGCGCGATACGATTTACCTCGACGCGAACAAGCTGGCCTTCAGCGCCTATCTCGCCCACGCAAGCTTAGCGCACGAATTTCAGCACCTCATCCATTGGGGCCGCGATGCCGACGAGGAGCGATGGATTGACGAGGGGCTCTCTGGGTACGCCGAGGAACTGGTGGGGTTTCCCGAGGCCGACCCGAGCATGGTGCCGAGTTTTCTGGCGGATCCCAGTCGCAATCTAACGCACTGGACGTTCGAGTCGGCCAGCTACGGCAAGACTTATCTGTTCGCCTCGTTTTTGGCCGAGCGCTATGGTCCGGGGCTGATTCGCCAAATCGTCGCCGAGCCGCGCAACGGCATTTTGGGCATTGACGACTCCTTCAAAAGCCAAAACTGGGTCGAGAACTACGCGGGGGCTTGGCGTTTGTGGATCGCGGCCAACTACGCGGTTGGGTACGAGGCCCTGCGCGGTCGCCGCGCCGCCGCGGTTGCCGCGCCCGAGGTGCCCTTCGCGGCACTGGCCGGCGAGATCGGCGGCCAATGGGGCGCAGCCAATGTGGTTATCCGCTCGGAGGGCGATGTAGTTGTTGATTTCGCCGGTGCGGACGAGGAGGACTATGCCGTGTGGGTGTACGCCATGCGCGACCAGCGCGGCGAGCTGATCGCGATGGACCTCAGCGTGGACAACACAGGGCAGGTACAGGCTGCGCACGTAGATAGCGCGACGGTCATCGTCGGCAGAGCTTCGCCGACGGGTGGGGATTTTGCCCTCGCGGCCCGGTATTTTACGCCCACGGTCGTAGCCATGCAGGCAGAGGAACGGGCCGGGGCCAGCGACTTGGCACCGGCTTATCCGAACCCGGCCAACAGCGCGGTGAGTCTGCCCTTTGGCTTGGCAAGGGAAGCGGACGTCGAGTTGGCGATATACAATGTCTTGGGCCAGCGCATGGCCCTTTTGGTGGCGGAGCGACTCGGGGCCGGGCAACACTTGGCGCACTGGCGCGGTGAGCTCGCGGCCAGCGGGGCGTATTGGGCCGTGCTGAAGGTCGGCGGAGAAACGCGAACGCGCCGGTTGATGCTGGTTAGGTGAAGGCTACAAACGCGAATCGCCGTCGTCCGATTGGCGACGACGGCGCTCCAACTCTGGTTACGGCTATATAGTTACTGGAGCTTATACAGAATCACGCCGATGGTCGAAAGCCAACTGGTGAACAACAGGCCGAGAAACCAATTCATGCGCCGGTCGAGGCTCTCGATTTTTCGTTCAATTACATCGAATCGGGCGGCGGTGTTTTTTTCGGAGCTCTCGAATCGGGCGGCGGTGTTTTTTTCGGAGCTCTCAAATCGGGCGGCGGTGCTTTTCTCGGAGTTGTCGAATTGAGCGGCGGTGTTTTTCTCGGAGTTATCGATTTTGTGTTCAACCGCATCGAATCGGGCGGCGGTGTTTTTCTCGGAGCTCTCGAATCGGGCGGCGGTGCTTTTCTCGGAGTTGTCGATTTTGTGTTCAACCGCATCGAATCGGGCGGCGGTGTTTTTCTCGGAGCTCTCAAATCGGGCGGCGGTGCTTTTCTCGGAGTTGTCGAATTGAGCGGCGGTGTTTTTCTCGGAGTTATCGATTTTGTGTTCAACCGCATCGAATCGGGCGGCGGTGTTTTTCTCGGAGTTGTCGATTTTGTGTTCAACGGCGTCAAAGCGGCGATCGCTCTGCTCAATCAGCGTTTCCAATCGGGCCAAGGTGATGTCGTGTTCGTGAACTTTGGTTTCAAATTCGTTCATCTGATTCCTCCTTGCACGTTCGCGGGCGGGCCGATCCCGTCCGTCGATAAAATATAATGGTCGTGTGCTTCTAATTCCAAAATTCCTCTACGTGGGTGCCGCCGCGATGTTGTCGATCAGCCGGACGTTGGACAGGCGCACGGCGAGGGCGATGACGACCGGGCCGGCGATATGGGCCACTTCTTCGAGGGTGTCCGGGTGCGCGATAGAAATGTAGTCAATGCGCGGGCTGAGCGTGCGCTCAATATGCGCCCGCATCTCGGCTGTGATTTGGCTGGCGTCGCGCTCGCCCCGTTCGATCCGCTCTCGGCCCATTGTGAGTGCTTCGTAGAGCGCTGATGCACGCTGCCGTTCTTCTGCGCTGAGGAGGACATTGCGCGAGCTCATGGCAAGGCCGTCTGCTTCGCGCACGGTAGGGGCAACTTCGACGCGCAAATCCAAGTTCAAATCGCGCACCAATTGACGAATGACGGCCGCCTGCTGGTAGTCTTTCTGGCCAAAGACGGCTAGGTGCGGTTTGACGGCGGTAAATAGCTTGGTCACTACGGTGGCGACGCCGCGGAAGTGCCCGGGGCGAAAGGGGCCGCACAGGCCCTTGGTTAGCTCTTCGACCTCGACGAAGGTCGAGAAATCGGGGGGATAGAATTCCGCTGTTTTGGGATGGAAAACCGCATCGACTCCTCGGCGGGCCAGCAGGTTGAGGTCGCGCTCCATGCCGCGGGGGTAGATGGCGAAGTCTTCTTTCGGCCCGAATTGCAGCGGGTTGACGAAGATGCTGACGACCGTGCGGTCCGCGGCTGCGAGGCTGTGATCGACCAAGCTGAGATGTCCCTCGTGCAAGAAACCCATCGTCGGCACTAGCCCGATGCACCGGCCCGCGCTGCGCCAAGCATCGGACTGAGCCTGCATTTCCGCGACCGCGTGTATGCGTTTCATGGGATGGCGTGGAGGATGAGAGGGCCCACGGCGCGTGCGTCCCCGGCATCAGCGAGTGCGGCGAGGTGAGTTGCAAAGGGTAGGCCGGTGATGGGGTGGTGCAGGTCGGGGGCGATTTCGCATAGGGGAATCAGCACAAAGCCGCGCTCGTTCATGCGCGGATGCGGCAGAGTCAAGGTCGCGCTCTCGACGACGCACTCACCGTAGAGGAGGAAATCGAGGTCGAGGGTGCGCGGCCCCCAGTGAATATGGCGTTGCCGCTGGTGTTTTTTTTCTGCGGCGAGCAGGGCGGCCAGCAGCGGCTTGGGGGGGAGCGAGGTTTCTATGGCAAAGACGGCGTTGAGGAAATCGGGTTGTGCGACCGGCCCCAGCGGCCGGGTCTCATAAGCACAAGAGACCGCCGCGAGGCGCGTGCCGGGGAGCGCGGCGATTTCTTTAATCCCGGCTTTGAGGTACGCGCGGCGGTCGCCGAGATTGCCGCCGATGGCAATATAAGCTCGCTCAGGCATAGGAACGGCGTATTTCGACTTCGATGCCGTCGAAGTGTGCAGCGACCGGGGGGTTGGGTTTGCGCACGCGGACGACGAGTTCGACCGGGGCGCAGTGAGCACCCACCGTCTCGGCGATGCGCTCGGCGAGGGCTTCGACCAATTTGCAAGGCTTGCCAGTGACTACATTGGCCACTAGTGAGTACACGTCTGGATAGTTGATCGCCGCGTCAATGTCGTCGCTGCGCCCCGCTTGGCGAAAGTCGCCGTAGAGTTCGACATCGACCTCGTAGTGCTGGCCGAGTGCGGTCTCTTCGGGGAAAAGCCCGTGGTAGGCAAAAAAGCGCATATTGCACAGGCGCAGGACGTCTTTGGGCATGGCAAAAGCTCAGGCGCGGCCCAACGCCCGATAGGCGATGTCGCGGCGGCAATAGGCATTGGCGAAGGCGATCTGATCTACTGCCGAGTAGGCTTTGGCAACGGCGGTTTGGATATCGGCATCTGTGGCCGTCACCCCGAGCACCCGGCCGCCATCCGTAAAGAAGCGGCCGTCGCGCTGGGCCGTGCCGGCGTGAAAGACGAAGAGATCGTCGCGGTCGGCAAAAGCCTCCAAGCCGCGGATCTCGAAGCCCTTCTCATAGCCTTGCGGATAGCCGTCCGAGGCCATGACCACGCAGACAGCCGCCCCAGGCGCGCATTCGACTTGCACTTGGTCTAAGCGGCCGTTGCAGGCGGCGATGAGCAAATCGACGAGGTCGGTTTTGAGCAGGGGCATGAGGATCTGGCATTCAGGGTCGCCTAAGCGGGCGTTGAACTCTACGACTTTAACCCCGGCGTCGGTACACATCATCCCGCAGTAAAGCACGCCTTGGTAGGGGGTGCCCAGCCGGCGCATTTCGGCGAGCACGGGCCGGATGACGCGCTCCTCGGCGTCGCGCACGAGGGCCGGCGTCATCACGGGTGCCGGAGCGTAGGCCCCCATGCCGCCGGTATTGGGGCCTTGGTCGTCGGCGTAGATGGCTTTGTGGTCTTGGGCGGGCGTCAGGGTGATAAAATGCTCGCCATCGCAAAGGGCGAAAAGCGAGGCTTCCTCGCCGGCCATGTATTCCTCGACGACGATCTGGCGACCCGCTCCGCCTAAGACGCCTTCGTCGAGCATTTCGTGCGCTGCTGCGAGAGCTTGATCTACCCTGTGGCAGATGACCGCGCCCTTGCCGGCGGCTAAGCCGCTGGCCTTGACCACGATCGGGGCACCCTGTTCGCGGATATAGGCCCTGGCGGCTTGGCTGTCGGTGAAGCTCTGGTGCCGGGCGGTGGGGACGCCGACGCGCTCCATCAGCTCTTTGGCAAAGACCTTGCTGCTTTCGATGCGGGCGGCGGCCTCGGTGGGGCCGAAGATTGCAAGGCCGCTGGCGCGGAAGCGATCGACGATGCCGCCGGCTAGGGCGTCGTCTGGGCCGACGACGGTCAGCTCGATTTGCCGCTCGTGGGCAAAGGCGACTAGGCGCTCGATTTCGCCGACGAGTTTTTCGCGCTCGGCCACCGGGGTATCGACGCGGATATCGACGCATTCGGCGAGGGCGGTCATGCCGGGATTGCCGGGGGCTGCGTAGAGTTTGTCGATGCGCTGGCTCTGCGCCAGCTTCCACACGAGAGCGTGTTCGCGCCCCCCCTTGCCGACGACTAGGACGTTCATTGGCGTTCCTTTCTCAGGCTCAGAGATAACCAAATTCCCGCAAATCGCGCTCTTTGTCGCGCCAATCCGGGCGGACTTTTGATCTCTACGTGAAATCTACGATCTGGCGGGCTATGCGCGAGTTCAAGGTTGCCCACGGCACGATTTTCAGATGTGCTAGATCGTTTCGTACCCGCCGGAGCCAGTCAATGCGTTTCCGCTCGTTTCTGAATGCCCTGCTCTGTTGAGCTTGGGTGTCCATGTCCCCGATTTCCAGTTTTTCTATTTGCCTAATTTCTCGTCCGTCCTCACGGACATGTGGCAAGCACCAAAAGTCTCGGTAAGTCTCCAGCAAACGGCGACGCTCGCGATCAATGAGCGGGAAAAGGATTGATATCTGCGCTGCCCAGATACATTCAGGCGGGTAACTCTCCGGGTCAAGAATGCGTTCGAGAGGTGTGTTGGAGAGTTTAGTTGCGAAAGCTAGGTCAGGGCCGGCAAGTTCGGCGACGAGTGTACCTTTGAGCGCAACATGTGCTTCGCTATGTTCAAAACGTCGGACATAGCGCTCTGCAAATACGCGGCTATCGGTAGAGGTCACAAAATCTTTCCAGAAACGCCGACGCAGCCCTCTGTCTTCCCGGCATGCCTTGGCGCAAGCCGTATGCATCGCAATACAGATCCGAGATAATTCAGGAGACCCAGCGATTCGCAAGGCGTACTCACCCCACGCTTTCGCTACTTTATCCTCGCCAGTCGCGTCAACCCACAGTATGAGGCCCTTGGTGCTATCGCTTTGGGAGCGCTGCCTGACTAATTCTGCCGGGGTCCGTTGACCTGCTTCAACTGACCTCACGACGGACCATTGTCCCAAGCCCTTGCGCTTGACCGCCTCAGCGACTTCTACGGCAATCCCAGGTGATATCCCATCAGGAAGACCTGCGATGACGGTATTTCCATCGGCTAAATCCTCAATGATGGCATCTAAGAAGTACATTGGCCCAGGCAGGCAGGCCCAAGAGTGCAGAAAGTTCACACTTCAAAAATCGCCTTCAAGCCTATCGCGTAGGCCGAGTCGAGCCGATAGCCTTCCCTGTCCTTCACAATGCCGAGGTGACTGGCCCAGTCCAGAATATGGAGTGCGTCCTCAGGAGATATTACATTACTGTCTAGTTCATTCGATAACTCGGAAAGATCGTCAGGAGTCATTTTATCAGAAAACATGGATAATACGCGCAATGCAGACTTCGTTTCTGGCAAGCCGAGGATGTCGGAGACAAGGTCCTGATCTGCAAGAGCGACGCGGGTCGCCTCCTCGATCGATTTAGGTGTCGGGTCTCTGAGGGCGGCTGCTTCGACCACTACCGGCCAAGGCGAATCGCTCATGCTATCTTGGTTCGCCAGATCATTGTAAGCGGGTGCTTCCTCTTTCCTCAGCCATGTATAAGCGAAATTCTTGTCACAAGGTCCAAGCCAAATGTCTCGAAGTACCGTATTGCCCTTGCGCCACGAGAGAGGCTTCTTCAGCCATTCCCCAGCTTCGGCCGGACCTCCGAGAAATACCGGCCGAATGGTTCGATTAAGAGAGCGGTGTCCGGAGACGAATTCAAGGGCTTCATCTATTAGACCTCGATTCCAATCACCGCTATCCACGAGAACGATATGGAAGCCGCTCCTGCGTTTTAAGATTTCTCTGAGTTTCGATCTCAAGGAAGTTGCATCCAAAGCGTTGTGTAACTCTAGGGACGGACCTCCCGTGTGATTAGTTTGGTCGGATGATTCACACAGTTGTTTGAGCGATTGATGCACTTGGTCAAGTCCGGCAAGGCGTGTTCCGAAGATGAGTCCGACGCTCGGCTCGTTGGAAAGCAACTTGCTCTCTTGGCCAGCCGTGAGCGGGGACAGCCTCCTATCGATTATGGTTCTGCGAAATTCGGAAGGATGAGGACGCTCAGGAGGTTTCCGCTCCATAGCGTCTATGTACCGTCGTTCGATTTCGTCGTCGTTACCGAGTAACATGCGCAGGTTACGCGTACGGATGGAGAACCTTTTGTCAGACACTTCCTTCAGGATGCCGAGGCCGACCATCTCCTCAAGCAGAACCTCGAATATCCAAAAGCTCTGATCCGAATCGAAGCCTTCACGCCAATCCTTGAGTGATGTAGCGCGAATATCAGAAAGCGATACGCCTCTCGATTCTGCGCTCTCGTTGTCGAAGCTTTCTAGGGCGATGAGATACGTCAGGAACTCGTATCTTGGATCAAGTTGGATTGTCCACGCGAACAGATCGCGGATACGGTCACGGGTCTCTCGCGAGTCAAAGACGCGATCAACGTCTTTTGGCTGGATCGTATAGGGAGGACCATCCTCTTCGTCCGCGATACCGTTCTTACGCAGGTTCCACAACAGATCTTTACAGAATAGCTGTGCAAGTGCCGGATAATAGTTTGTTTCCGCAGCGATCCGAATTACTAAGTCGGTTGAAGCGAAACGATAACCAAGTGCCTCAAGCGGGGCACGAATCAAATTCTCAATTGAGGTCCCATCCGTATCTGGTAACATCGGCCCGATTCGAACAGGTCGGCCCATCATATGTGTAAATGGATTGTTAGGATCTCGCACCGCACGCTGAACGTTATGCAAGCCGGCAAATACTACTTTGAACTTCCTTCCCGTGTCCTCCATTAGATTCTTAATTTGCTCCAAAACTTTATAGGGTGGATCTAGTGTGCGTTCCACATCGAGGAAATCGTCGGCTTCGTCAACCAAAAACAAAATACGACGGTTTGAGTCCTCGTTAAGCCATTTCTTAACATCTTCTCCAACTGAACTATGGAGAAGGGTCTGGGGATGAACGATTTCATAGTTGGCAAGCTCCTTGGCGAATAGACTCCATAATTCATCGGTCTGGCCACTCTGGCCAATTCCCGAATCCCTGAGGCTGAGAAAGATTACTAACTCATTAGGAGGCTTTGCCTTAGCTTTGCGCTCTGTATCTCTGAATAACACGGTCTTGCCGAGCCGCCTGCCACCGTAAACGAGGTGGGTCATATCCCCCTCCATGCTAAGAATTGCACGGCGTTCGGTCTCGCGGCCAAAGAACATTTCGGGCGGAACTTTGATCGCATCTGGATCGAACGGTTGGGAGAAGGAGAAAGCTGACGCGCATTCAAAAAACGCACTGAGGCGTTTACCGGACTCCACCGCAAGGAAGGCGACGAGTGCTTCGTCAAGAACTAGGGTCGGCTGGAACGTGCCGGAACTGAGCTCACGTGCTAGTTCGCGGCGCTCCTCGACGGTTAGAACATTCAGAAAGAGGATGATAGTTGGTCCCCCAACCGCGTTCCACGATTCAGCTGCTTGGACAATTGCTTCTCCAGTGAAGCGGTTGCGGATTGGGACAAGTCGATAGCGTCCGCCAGCTTGCGAGCCGAAATCTGGGAGTTGAGCGATATTGCGATCTACAATAGACGTTGTCTGAAGCTGGAACGTTTCCACTCCGGTGCTCGTCTTCCCTTTAGATGATACGTTCACATTTGTGAAGCCGAGTGTGCTCATAAAGTTCTTCAACGCATCGGTCATATTACCTAAGATCATATTACCTAAATCGTATAATTGAGACCATGCTTCGGTGAAATCGGCTTCGTCGTTCCCTGATCCCATGTGTACGTTTTTAAGCACTCTACGGATCCGATCTAACGCGGCATTTTGCGTCCGCTCTAACACAGTATCTGATGGCAGTAACTTGTTGTACTTATCAACAAAGTCAGGAAAAAAACGATCAAAGGCACGATCGAGATTCAGTTCGTCGGGTAGAGATTTTCCGCTCTCTACCCTTTCTATGTAATCCTCGGCAACTTGGTAGTTATTCTTCTCGATGGCCATTTTGATTCGCTCTGCGTCTTCCAATCGTACATCTTTCTTTTTCAGAGACTCAAGCCGCTTCGTCACCTTATTACGCCGCTTTTGCTGCGAATTGTCAATCTTTTTGTCGATACGGTCAAGCTCTTTGGAGCAGGGAGCGAAGTCATTGATTTCAGACAAGTCGTTCGACGGAATTCCGTAGAGAAGTTCTTCGACCTCCTCCATAGTCAGAGTGCCTCGAGCGTAGGCAGCGTCGAGACGGTCTTTAGTATTGCGGATACGCTCCGCAAGCTTCCTCTCCGCTTGCTCGCGTTCTGTCTCAACATGGAGACGAATACGGTCTATGACATCTTCGCTGAGACTCCCGGCTCGTTCTAGGAAATCAAGGGCCATTTCAGTCACTCCGAAATCGCCGCACTTTGCACGTTCTATAATAGCGTTTGGGAAATCTAGTTCGTTTTGTTCGGTCAAGTGTAGCAAGCGACTAATTGCAAGTGATGAATCAGACGGATGGGCCGAGTCATTAAACCGGACGCTCGGATCGGCGAACAAGTCTCCGTTCAACAAATCCTGTAGTCGCAATCGCGAAGGTTCAATCTTTTTATCTTCCTTTTTATCTTCAAACATCGCGATGTAGCGTTGGACCAACTCTTTAGCTCGATAAGCGATAGGTGTAGCTAGTCCATTGATCTCTTGGAGAGCTGTTATACCATGCTTTTTTGACGTGGTACGCAGTTTATCCTTCCACTCTTTGTGGAACGTTTGTCCCTGAGTTGGCCGTGCTGCGAGGAGCGTACGCCAGCGTTCGGAGAAGGCGATGGCTTCGCTGATCTTTCTCTGCAAACGAGACCGGGCGCGGGCAGTGATGCCGTTAGTAGTAGATGCTGTTCCCCGGATTGATCGGTCAATCCGGTCAATCTCTCGGTCCCTATGTTGGTGCCAGTGTTCGGCAATTTTCTTGACGGTGTCGGAGTTAATCTCGTCAATAGGTTTTTCTAGCGATTTGAACATTCGACCGATCGAAGCACACTGCTTATTTTCCCAATCTTCGAGTATCCGGTACCATAGTCTAGTCGCGGGAGCGTATATGATCTTCGAGCGGCGTTCGGCATCGATCCATGCTCTCCCTTCTTTCTGAAGGGCTTCTGCCTTTTCTTTCCACTCTTCTAATGAGCTGTCTTCGCGAAGTAGTTCAATGGGAAGGTAGGCACCTCTAAGCGATGCGTCGCTCACGCTCTGTACCAGTTCCCGCAATGAGGGCAGAGTGGCGACCCGTGGCTCCATTAACTTGAGCAGAGTGGCGACCCAGCCACGTGGAGCTACTAGGGCAGGAGACAGCGCGGCACTCGCTATCAGGGTTGCATGGTTGCGTCGAACTAGGTCCGGCTTTTTGTCTAGGGTCTCCTCAAGCTTGCCCAGTAGCTCTTCTGCGAGGTGGGACAGTTCATCCACCGCCGGGGCACTCTCATCGGTCACATAGTTGCTTGCAACGAACTCGACCACACTCGGACTAGGTAGCGCCTCTGGCATCGCGAGAGCAAGATGGTAGGCGAGTCCGAAACGACCGCGCTTGATCTCCGTAGCGATTTTTTCTTCTATTTGTTCGACCGATATTTCTTTGTCGTCGGGAGTCGGCTGTGGGACGCTCGCCTCATCTAGGTTATCGGGCTCAGCTAGTTCGTCTGTCGGTAACTCGTCAATCTCCCTTGTTTCGTCCGTAGGTGCCTTGTCTGAGCGGTCGTTCTCAACTCCACTGTCAAGGGCTACCTCGCTCTCAGTTGAATCTTGATAGTCTTCGACCAAAGGTTCTGCGGTGGATGCGGTTTCACGTTCCGGCTCCGATCTGTGAGCTTCAGGGTCATCGTCCTCCGTCATTTCTTCGCTTTTTGCGTCGGTATCCGACTCCGCCTTGCCTTCTCCTCTAGTTCGAGTCCGTTCGGAGATATTCTTTCTAATTGCCGCATAAGCCGCATCGCGCTCGCCTTCAAGGGATTTCATGGCAAGTGCAAGGGAACTCACCAATTCGTAATTACTCTCTTTTATAGCTTGTCGATATGAGTCACCCTTCTCACGGAAGCGGTTCTCGATGGCAAGAGCCGCATCGCATTCATTAAGAGCCGCTTCCACTCTCTCTTGACCGATGTCGGCGGCGGACTCTTTGAGAGACCCTAGAATCTCTCCTAGTGATGCTGGATCTACAAGTTTTTTGAGCTTTTTGGACTTGGACTCCTTCCACTCTTCGATTTTTGACTGTAGCCGTAAAGTATCTCGGCGTCTGGCCTCACGCATTTCAGCGATTTCGGCCAGACGGCCAACAGCACTGTGGAGAGTACTGAGCGTCCCTACTTCGAGACTCTTCACATCCAAGTCTGCGATGCTCTTCTTGATTTCGGAGACAAGAGTCGCGGCCTCGCCCGCTTCTTCAGGATCACTATCAGGGGTAGGGGCCACGTGTACCTCGTCGGGAAGGGATGCAGTTTGATCGCTTGGCATATTAAACCATTCCTTGTATTGTCTTTTTGATCCATATCCCATCAGTTCAGCGGCAATATGGTCCTGATTCATGGGGCCGTCAACTCAGGTTCAGAGATAACCAAATTCCCGCAAATCGCGCTCTTTGTCGCGCCAATCCGGGCGGACTTTTACCCATAGTTCTATATAGACGGGCGCATCGAGTAGTTCCTCTAAGGCAGCGCGTGCTCGGCGTCCGATGGACCGCAGGCGCATGCCCTTCTTGCCGATGACGATGCCCTTTTGGCTCTCGCGCCCGACGTAGATAATAGCGCTAATGTAGGTTTTGTGGCCTCGGCGCTGGCGGAATTCCTCGATGTGGATGTTGATGGCGTAGGGTAGCTCGTCCTCGAGGTGTTCAAAGGCGGCCTCGCGGATCCACTCGGCGGCAAAAAACCGTTCGGGCTGTTCGGCCACCATATCGTCTGGGTAGAGCTTGGGGCCGCAGGGTAGCTGGGCCTCTAGACGCGACAGCAATTTGCCGAGTCCGTCGCCGCGCAGGGCGGAAACCGGGATCGGGCTTGCGATGCCGAACTCGTCCGAGAGACTCTTTTGCAGGGCCTCTAGCTGGGTGGGTTGTACTAGGTCGATCTTGTTGAGCACGGCTAAAACGGGTGCCTGTACGCGCTCAAGGAAGTGCTTCACTAACGCGCTGCGGTCTTTGGGGCGGGAGGCGTCGAACAGCAGCAAGACTAGGTCGGCTTGGCGAGCGGCTTGGTCGATCTGGCGCGCCATGGTCTCGTGCAGCTTGTAGGAGGCGTTGAGCAGGCCCGGCGTGTCCAAAAAAATTATCTGGCTCTGGAGACGGGTGAGGATGCCGAGGATGCGGCTGCGAGTCGTCTGCGGTTTGGCGGTGACAATGGAAAGCCGCTGGCCCAAGAAGGCATTGAAGAGGGTAGATTTACCCGCGTTGGGGCGACCGGCCAAGGCTACGTAGCCGACGCGAGGTTGCTCAGAAGCGGAGGCTGGCGGACAACTGGTAGGTTGCTTCGAGCGCATCGTGCTGCAAATAGGCGAGGTCGAGGTCGAGGTTGCGGTGTGGGGTAAACCCTAGCCCAAGGGACTGGCGGCCTTCATCTAACCCGGCCCGCAGGGTGATATAATGGTGGCGGTATTCTAAGCCGGCGTTGAGCGGGATGTCGGCGGTCGCTGTGTCGCCGCCGGAGCGGGTGGCTAGGAGGGCGGTGGTCTGGCCCCCGGCAATGGGTATGGCGTACGCTACGCCCAACAGCAGCGCGGGCTGGATGCGGTCGGTGCTATCCGTATTCCAGACGATGGGCGTGGTGGTAATGTCGCGCACGTTAGCCGCCAGCGCGATCTGATGGCTCAGTTGGTAGCTAACGCCTAGGTCGAGGCCAAAGCCGTAGGCGTTGATGGAGGCGACTTGGCGGTAAATGGCCTTGGCACTTAGCCCGAGGGAGAGGCGCGCACCGAGCCGGCGACTGCCCGACAGATACAGGGCGTAATCCGCGCTTTGTTCGGTCGAGGCGATGCGAGGACGGTTGTCGGGGCTGGGGGGCTGGAGGGGATCCGGCAGTTCGGTAAAGTGGATGTCATCAATGCCCATGCGCACCAAGCTCAGGGCCATGCCGTGCAAGAGGCGACCCGGCCGGGCGATGGCGACAAAATCGCGCTGGATGAGGCCGGAGAAATGCTCGGCATGCGTCAGGTGAACTTGGCGACTGCTGAGGGCGGATAGGCCGGCTGCATTCCAATAGCCGGCGGTGGCATCGTCCGCGAGGGCCACATAGGCACTGCCCAAGGCCGCAGAGCGGGCACCCGCGCCCAAGCCGAGGAACTCGCCGGCGTAGCGGGAGGCGGCGTGTACAGCCCCGGTCAACAACAGGGCGAATGCAAGCGGCAGAAGGCTTTTGGGCATGGATACAAGAAGCTAGCGGAAGGGAAGCGGAGTGTCAAGCGCACCAAATCTCCCGCAGAGGTGAGCCATGTTCAGGCTATGAGGACGATTTGCAGATCCATGACGTTGGTGCCCGTAGGGCCGGTGATGACGAGGTCGTCCAACGCTGCGAAGAAGGGATAGGAGTCGTGGCGGTCGAGAAAGGCGCGGGCGTTGAGGCCCTCGGCGCGGGCGCGACTCAAGGTCTGGCCGTCGGCTAGGGCACCGGCTGCGTCGGTGGGGCCGTCGGTGCCGTCGGTGCCGCCGGAAAGCAGGGTGATGGCCGGCCAACCGTCGAGCTGCAAGGCCGCGGCCAAGGCCAGTTCTTGGTTGCGCCCGCCCTTGCCGTCGCCGCGCAGGGTGACGGTCGTCTCGCCGCCGGCGATGAGACAGGCCGGCCGGGCAATGGGGCGGTCGGCTTCTGCGGTTTCTTGGGCGATGGAGACCAATGCGGCCGCGGCTTGGCGCGCCTCGCCCTGCAAGCGGCTGGTGAGGACGAGCACCTCGTAGCCGAGCGCGCTGGCTTTGTGCGCGGCCGCGTCAATGGCCAAGCGGCTGTTGCCAATGACCAAGCTCTCGGCGCGGGCAAAGCAAGGGTCCCCAGGTTTGGGGGTTTCCGGCCGCTCTCCTCGGGCACTGGCTTCGAGGTGCTGACGGACTGGGGCGGGGAGCTGGCGGCGCAGGTCGTAGCGCTCGACGATCGCTAGGCAATCGCCAAAGGTCGTGGCGTCTGGGTGGGTCGGGCCGGAGGCAATGGTGTCGAGGGGATCGCCGATGACGTCCGAGAGCACGAGGGCGACGATGCGGGCGGGCGCGGCCGCGCGGGCGAGCAGGCCGCCCTTGATGGCCGAGAGGTGTTTGCGCAAGGCGTTGATTTCGTCGATGGTCGCGCCGCAGGCGAGCAGGAGGCGGGTGGTTTCTTGCTTTTCTGCGAGGGTCAGGCCCGCGGCTGGGGCGGGCAGCAGGGCCGAGCCGCCGCCGGAGAAGAGGCCGAGGACCAGCGCACTGGGAGCTAGGCCCGCTAGCAGTGCGAGCTGGCGGCGCGCACCGGCCACGCCGGCTTGGTCCGGGACTGGGTGCCCGGCTTCAAAGCTCTCGACCCGAGCCAATGGCAGCGCATGGCCGTACTTGGTGTTGATGGCCCCGCACTCAATGCGGTCGCCGAGGATCGCTTCAGCGGCCGCGGCCATGGCCGCGGTGGCCTTGCCGGCACCGACTAGGCGCAGGCTGGAAATGGTATCGAGGGGGAAGCGGAGTGGCCCACAGCGCAACTCACCGCCGGCGACCGCGAGGGCTTGGTGGACGCAACGGGCGGGGTCGCCGGCAGCGACCCCGGCGTCAAAAATGGCGCGTGCGTGGGCGCGCCGCAAAGCAGCATCCACCTAAGCGGACCCTAGAAGCGGCGCATGAGGCCCACTACTTTGCCGGCGATGCTGAATCCGTCGGCGTCGGGCGGGACGACGATGGGGTCGAACGCCTCGTTTTCGGGCAGGAGCCGGATGCCGTCGGGGTCGGGAGCATAGCGCTTGACTGTGGCCTCGTCGTCGAGCAGTGCGACGACGATATCGCCGCGCTCGGCGCGGTCTTGCTGGCGAGCTATGACGATGTCGCCGTCGAGAATCCCGGCGTTGCACATGCTCTCGCCGTGGATGCGCAGTGCGAAGACATCGCCCGAAGCGGGAACGAGCGATGCATCGACGTTGAGCGTGTTCTCGATGTTCTGAGTGGCGAGGATGGGGATGCCCGCGGCGACCCGGCCAATGAGGGGCACTTCGCGCAGGTCGGCGGAAAGGGCGGCGGGCTTGACGCAATCGACGAGTTCTATGCCCCGGGAGCGGCGCGCCCGGCGGCGGATGTAGCCCTTTTTCTCTAAAGTCTCCAAGGTGGTGCGTACGCCATTGGTGGAGTTGATTCCAAAGACATCCATGATCTCGCGGATGGTGGGCGGACCCCCGGCGCGAATTGCATGGGCGATGAAGTCGTAAATCGTCTGTTGGCGTTCGGTTAGGGGTTTGGGCATGAGGGTATCTCCATAACTGGGGAGGAAAGGTGAAAGCAGACCTGAAATATATACTGCACATTAGTTCATTTGTCAAGGGGCAGCTCTTCGTCTAATTTGCCTTTCCCCAGTACTTGCGCCGGGGAAATTTCTGTTTTCGCACGACGGGAACGACGGCCATGGAAGCCATAGTCGCCAGGGTGCGGCAAGTGCTACAGGAAGCGGGATTGGAGGCCGGGGCCGGCTTAGTCGTCGCCGCGTCGGGCGGCGTCGATTCGACCGTGCTGCTCGATGTCTTGGATGGCCTAGGGCACCGGTTGCACGTGGCGCATTTGGACCACGCGCTGCGGCCGAATTCGGCCGCCGACAGCCGCTTTGTCGCCGGCGAGGCAAAGCGGCGCGGGCTGTCCTGCTCGATAGAGCGGCGCGACGTGGGGGCTTACGCCCGAACCGAGGGCCTGTCGCTGGAGGAAGCGGGTCGGCGGCAGCGCTACGCCTTTCTCGACCAAGTCGCCGGCCAAGTCGGGGCCGAATTCATAGCCTTGGGGCACCACGCCGACGACCAAGCCGAGACCGTGATCTTGCGCCTCTTGCGCGGCAGCGGTGCCACCGGCTTAGGGGGAATGGAGATTGCGCGCGAGGGCCGCTATCTGCGGCCGCTGCTGCGCGTGCGGCGCGCTGAGATCGAGAAGTACGCGCACCAGCGGGGCTTGCGCTACCGAGAGGACCCCTCCAACCGCGACCCGCGCTTTTTGCGCAATCGAGTGCGCGGGGAACTAATGCCCTTGTTGGAGAGCTATAATACCAATATCGCCGAGGTTCTAAATCGCACGGCCGCGCTGCTCAAAGCCGAGGACGACCTACTCACCGAGCTAACCCAAGAGGCTTTAGATACAGTGATTTGTGAGCGTTGTAACGACAAGGTGGCCCTTGATAGTACTAGGCTTCTCGCTTATCATATAGCCATGCAAAGGCGCGTGCTGCGCACCGCGCTTTGGGGCCTCGCCGCCGCAGATGGTCCTTTTGATTTTGCCCGCGTTGAGCAAGTGAGGGGCTGGATTGGGGCCGGCGACAAGCGCCTGCGGGTGTTGGGTGCTGGGCTGAGGGGGCAGGGTTGTGGTACGCGCTATATCCTGCGCCGTGGTCAGCGGCCGCCGGTCGCGCGCTACTTCGATGTACCTGGTGTGCTGGTGCTAAGAAGAGAGCACGGTGTGGAAATCCGCGTCCAAGTCGTCTCCTCGGAGCACTTCGACAAGGCCCAGCTAGGAGGGGCGCAGGTGGCTTTAGACGCAGACCGACTCGGCGCGCGGGTGCAAGTGCGCAGCCTGCGGCCGGGTGATCGCTTCCAGCCGCTGGGCATGGAAGGGCACAAAAAACTGAGCGACTTTCTCATCGACGCTAAGTGGCCGAAAATCTCGCGCGACGAAGTGCTGGTGCTGGCCCGAGGCGAGGAAATAGCTTGGGTCGCGCCCCTGCGTTCTAGTCATGCCTTCAGAATAAAATCCACTACGAGCCGCATCGCCTTGTGTACGCTGAGGCGCTGGGACGGCGATTGACCTAGAGCATCTGTTATGGAGGAACGAAAAAAGCAGGACGAGGAGGAGCGACCCAAGCGCTTTAGGGACGACCGCGGGTCAAATCGCCAGCAGGCCGACGGCGAAGATAAGCCGCGCCGCTGGCGCCGCCCCTCGCGGACCCAGGCGTTTTGGCTCTTCTTCGTGTTGGTGATGATCTTCGCCGCCAAGTTCTTTGGCAGCAGCAACCCCTCCGACCCTCAGCTCGTCTCCTACAAGGAATACCGTCAGTACTTGGAGGCTGGCCACATCGCCGAGGCCGTCATCGTGGGCGAGCGCGAGCTCGAAGGCGTCTTGTACGACCGAACCCGCTTTGTGGTCAACTTGGGGCCAATAGACTCGGAGACCAAGCGCGAGTGGGAGGAAAAAGGGGTCGATTTTCGCTTTGAGGAAGAACCCTTCCGGTGGTACAATTTCCTTTTCAGTTTTTTGCCGTGGCTGCTGTTTATCGCCTTCTGGATATTCATGTTGCGGCAGATGCAGGGCGGCGCACGCGGGCTGTTTTCCTTTGGCAAGAGTCGGGCCAAGCTCCTGTTGGAAGACAAGCACAAGACGACCTTTGCCGATGTGGCCGGGGCCGACGAGGCCAAGAAAGAGCTAGAGGAGATCATTGAATTTCTCAAGGATCCGCGCCGGTTCCAGCGCCTCGGCGGGCGCATTCCCAAGGGCGTCTTGATGGTCGGGCCGCCGGGTACTGGCAAGACGCACTTGGCCCGTGCGGTAGCTGGCGAAGCGGGCGTGCCCTTCTTTTCGATTAGCGGCTCGGACTTCGTCGAGATGTTCGTCGGCGTCGGAGCTTCGCGCGTGCGCGACCTCTTTGAACAGGGCAAGGCCAATGCCCCATGCCTAATTTTCGTCGATGAGATCGATGCGGTGGGTCGCCACCGAGGCGCGGGCATTGGCGGCGGCCACGACGAGCGCGAGCAGACCCTCAACCAACTCCTAGTGGAAATGGACGGTTTCGAGTCCAACGATGGCGTCATTCTCATCGCCGCGACCAATCGCCCAGACGTACTCGACCCGGCCCTGTTGCGGCCTGGTCGCTTCGACCGCCGGGTGGTGGTTGACCTGCCCGACGTCAGGGGTCGGGAGGGCGTACTCAAGGTCCACGTGCGCAAGGTGCCGCTGAATCCAGACGTCGATTTGCAAAAGGTGGCGCAGGGCACGCCCGGGCTTTCTGGAGCCGACTTGGAGAACTTGGTCAACGAAGCGGCCTTGCTGGCTTCGCGGCGCGATCGCAAGACCGTTGACATGGGCGACTTTGAGGCGGCCAAGGACAAAGTGATGCTCGGAGCCGAGCGCCGCAGTATGGTCCTGACCGAGGAGGATCAGCGGCTTTCGGCCTACCACGAAGCGGGCCATGCCTTGGTCGCCAAGAGCCTCAAAGGCGGTCCGGCCATTGGCAAGGCCACCATCATCCCGCGGGGGCAGGCCATGGGCATGGTTTCCTTTTTGGCCGACGAGCGGCGTTCGCTAACCGAGACGCGGCTGAAGGCGCACTTGGCCACGGCGCTGGGCGGTTGTGCAGCCGAGAAATTGATCTTTGCCGAGCGCTCGACTGGAGCTCAAGGCGACTATCAGCAAGTGACGCGCTTGGCCCGTTCGATGGTCTGCGATTGGGGCATGAACGAAGAGCTCGGCCCCCTCTCGTTGGGCGGCGACGACGCCGAGGTCTTCCTCGGCAAGGAATTTACCCGCGGCCGCCATCTGAGCGAGGAGACCGCCCAAACCGTTGATCGCGAGATCCGCAAGCTGGTGGTGGAGGCCGAGGAAACCGCGCTGCACATCCTCGGGGACAACGAGGACAAGCTCCACTCCTTGGCCCGCGCCCTCCTCGCATACGAGGTCCTCGACGACCCGGAGATCGACCAAGTATTGGCCGGAGAGCCTCTCGCCCGCAAACCAGTGCGCACCTTGACCGACGAGGATGGGGCGTGATCTGGGAGTTGGGAGGTCGCGTCCTCCACTTTGGCGATCAAGTACAAATCATGGGCGTCCTCAATGCGACGCCCGATTCGTTTTACGACGGGGGTTGCTACTGCGAGCCGAGGGCCGCGGTGCAGCGCGGCTTGGAGATGGTGGAGGAAGGGGCGGCGATCGTCGATATAGGCGGTGAATCGTCGCGGCCACCGATGTACGGGGTCGCCGAGGACGTCTCGGTCGCCGAGGAATGCGCCCGAGTTCTCCCGGCCGTCGAGGGCCTTCGCCGCCAGAGCGAGGTGCCTATCTCAGTTGACACAGTCAAGGCCGCGGTGGCGCGCCGGGCCCTTGGGGCCGGGGCCGATATAATCAACGACATTAGTGCCCTGCGGCACGATCCAGCTATGGCCGAGGTCGCCGCACAGGCCAAAGCCCCGGTGGTACTGATGCACCGCCGAGGCACGGCGGCTACCATGCAGCAGAATACCCACTACGCCGACTTGCCCGGGGCGGTGTACGCCTTTCTAGAAGAGCGCGTACGCGCCGCCCAAGCCCAAGGCGTTGAGCGCGTGGCCGTGGATCCGGGCTTGGGGTTCGGCAAGTCGCCGGAGGGCAACCTCGCCTTATTGGGGATGCTAGAGCGCTTCTTGGGCTTGGAGTGCCCGCTGGTGGTGGGTGCTTCGCGCAAGTCTTTTATATGGAAAACGCTCGGGCTCTCGGCCGCCGAGAGCTTAGAGGGCAGCTTGGCCGCGGCGGTGCTCGCGGCTGGAGCGGGCGTCCACGTGCTGCGGGTCCACGATGTGGCCGCGACGCTGCGGGCCGTTCGCTTAGCCGAGGCCGTGCGGGGCCAAGTATCGTGCTAAAAGACCCGGTCCTGTTCCACCTCTTTGGCTTTCTGCCCGTCTCGCTGACCTCCTTGGTGGATATTCTGCTGGTGGCCTTTATTTTTTACCGCTTGCTCTTCCTGATCAAGGAAACCCGAGCCGCGCACATGGTCGCCGGGCTACTGCTAATGGTGATCGTGGCCTTGGCCGCGCCTTGGCTCAATCTGAACGCCCTGTCTTGGCTTTTGGAGCAGGCGCGCTCCATCCTGCTGATCCTGCTGGTCATCCTCTTCCAGCCCGAGCTGCGGCGTCTCCTCCAAGTCTTGGGCCAGACCCCGGCGTTCCGCTGGTTTTACAAGGCCGAGCCGTCATGGGTCATCGACGAGGTCGTCAGCGGAGTCGGGCGCTTGGCCGACTTGGGGTACGGGGCGCTGATCGTGCTGGTGCGTCAAGTCCATATCAGGCCGGTTATTGAGACCGGAGTGCCTCTGAACTCGGAGGTGTCGGGCGATTTGCTGGCCACGATCTTCAGCCCGCGCACCCCGCTGCACGACCGAGCTGTCGTTATCCAAGACGAGCGCTTGGTGGCGGCCCGCTGCACTTTGCCTTTGGCGGAAGAAGTCGAGGACCAGGGGCTGGGGACCCGCCATCGGGCGGCATTGGGTCTATCGCAGGAATCGGACGCGGTAGTCATCGTCGTCTCCGAGGAGAACAGCACCATTTCGCTGGCCATCGGCGGGGTCTTTTGGCGGGGGCTGGACCGCCGGCAACTCAAGCTGCGCCTGCAAGAGCAGATGGCCTCGGGCCGAACCAAAGTGTCTATCGACTCAGTTGCCGAGGAAGTGTAGTGCGACTGCGCCTTGCTTGACACAGTCTCTGCGGCAATCTAACTTCAATTCTTATTTCAATTAAATAATAAAAATAAATTATGCGTAATAAGCAGAATAAACAGATGCGGCAGACCCGCATACGGGAGTTGCTCTACAGAAGAGCCATTGATACGCACGAGAAATTGGCCGAGGTCCTCCAGCAACAAGACATCGAGGTCAGTCAATCGACCTTGTCGAAAGACTTGCGCGAAATAGGCGTGGTCCGGGTGCCGCAGGCCGATGGGGGATTTCGCTATACGCTGCCCGAAGCTGGGGCCACACTGCGCGACCTGCACATTCTAGAAAGAGAGTTGCAGGACTTCTTGGTCCAGACCGAACAGGTGATCAACATGGTGCTGGTGCGGACCTCGTCGGGGCATGCCCAAAGCGTCTGTGAGGCCATTGATCGCATTGGTTGGGCCGAGGTCGCGGGCACGCTTGCCGGCGAAAACACGATCTTTATCGTCACTCGTTCCGAGCAAGATGCGGCGAAGTTAGTCGATAATATCAACGCAGTGTGCGGCGAGGAGAAGTGATGGACGCCGAGGTCTTGCAGGGCTTGCAGGCCCAGCTTGACAAAGCCGAGACCCTGATCGAGGCCCTGCCTTACCTACAAGAATTCCGCGGCAAAGTGATGGTCGTCAAATACGGCGGTAGTACCATGGGCGGCGGGGACACCATACACAAGGACATGGTCTTCATGCAGGCGGTCGGCATCTGTCCGGTCGTGGTCCACGGTGGCGGCCCGGCCATCACTCGTCGCCTGCAAGAGCTAGGCATTGAAAGCCAGCGCGTAGCTGGGCTGCGGGTCACGGACGCGGCGACGATGAAGGTGGTCGAGGATGTGCTCTTTGGCGAGGTCAACGCGCAGATCGTCCGCGAGATTGGCGACCTAGACGGGCGGGCCGTGGGCGTCTCGGCCAAAGACGCCGGGATCATGCAGGTGCGCAAGCACTGGGTCCAGACCGATGGCGGTGCCATGGACATCGGCTGTGTCGGCGATGTCGAGCACGTGGATACCGCGCCTTTGTTGGACTTGATAGGTAAGGGCATGATTCCGGTGGTTGCACCGATTGGCCGCGGCCCGGAGGGCGAGAGCTTCAACGTCAATGCCGATACGGCGGCCGGGGAAATCGCCGCGGCCCTGCTCGCCGAGAAATTGGTTTTTTTGACGGACGTACAGGGCATTATGCGCGATCTGGCAGACGATGCGTCCCTGCTATCAACCGTGCGCGTCTCTGAGGTGGGCGAGCTGATTGACCAAGGCGTGATCCGCGGTGGGATGATTCCCAAGGTCGAAGCTTGTGTCAGGTCCGTCAAAGCTGGCGTGCGCAAAACCCACGTCATTGACGGGCGCGTACCGCATGCGATGTTGCTCGAGTTTTACACCCGGCAGGGCATTGGCACCCAAATTGTCCAGTAGGACGACGGAGAAAACCATGAAAACCGAAGACATTATCAAGGGCGAGGCGCAGTACATTTTGCAGACCTATGGCCGGCCTGAGTTCGTACTAGAGAGGGGCAATGGGATCTATCTCTTCGACATGGACGGCAACCGCTATCTCGATTTTGTCAGCGGCTTGGCGGTCAATGCGTTGGGCTACGGCGACTACGAGGTACTCAAGGCCATTGAGACTCAAGCCGCCAAGCTGATGCACGTGTCTAACCTCTATCACACAATTCCCTCGGTCGAGGTGGCAAAGCGGCTGGTTGAGCACTCGTTTGCCGATCGGGCGTTCTTCTGCAACAGCGGCACCGAGGCGTGGGAGGCTTCGCTCAAGTTCTGCCGCAAGTGGGGCAACACCACCCACGACCAGCCCAAAAACCGCCTCATCGCCTTTGAAAATTCCTTTCACGGGCGGACCTATGGATCCGTCTCGACGACCGGCCAGCCCAAGTACCACAAGGGGTTTGAGCCGTTGCTGCCGGGCATCGACTTCGCCCAATTCAACGATTTGGCCTCTGTGGAGTCGCTGGTCGCGGATCAGACCTGTGCGATTTTGGTCGAGCCGGTGCAGGCCGAGGGGGGGATCCACGCCGCGACGGGGGAATTTCTCACCGGGCTGAGGCACCTGTGCGACGAGCGGGAGATGCTGCTGGTCTTCGACGAGATCCAAGTGGGGTGTGGGCGCTTGGGATCGCTGTGGGCCTATCAACAATACGAGGTTGAACCGGATATTATGACCTTGGCCAAAGCCCTCGGCGGCGGCTTGCCAATCGGCGTCGCGCTCTTGCGGCAGAAGGTTGCCGACGCCATTGAGGCCGGGGACCACGCCGCGACGTTCGGCGCCA
The DNA here is from genome assembly GCA_958295495.1 of uncultured Latescibacterota bacterium. Classification (GTDB taxonomy): domain Bacteria; phylum Latescibacterota; class UBA2968; order UBA8231; family UBA8231. Next base: position 175,476 of record OY282352.1, on the reverse strand, counting down.
ATCCCGTGGCCTGCGCCGCGGCGACTGCGGTCTTGGGCAAGCTACTGGAGCCGGATTTTATCGACGGGGTGCGCGAAAAAGGCGAATACCTGATCGGTCGCCTGCAAAAGCTGCAACAACGCTGGCCTGAGCACATCACCGAAATCCGCGGCAAAGGGCTGATCGCCGGCGCGGTCACCCGCCAGCCGGCCGCCGACTATCTGGCCGCCTTCCGCCAGCGCGACATCTTGGTCGCTACGGCCGGGGCCGATGTGGTGCGCTTTCTGCCGCCGCTGGTCGTCGAGCGGGATCGCATCGACGAAGCAGTAGATGTATTTGACGAGATCTTGCGCCAAGGTGTCTGATGGCCGAGGTACAAACGCCTTGGGGCGGGCGGTTTCAGGCCGCGCCGGCCGAGTTGATGGAGCGCTTCAACGCCTCTATTGGCTTCGACCGCAAGCTGTTGGAGGCCGATGTTGGGGGCAGCGTGGCCTACGCCCGCGCCCTGCAGCGGGCCGGCGTCCTCAGTGTTGGGGAGCTGGAGCAAATCGAAGCGGGGCTAAAGCAGGTACTGGAAGAATTTTCAGCCCCGGACTGCGCGCTCCCGGACGCGCTTGAAGACATCCACATGGCGGTGGAGCAGCGGCTGACCGAGCTGATCGGCCCGGTCGGGGGCAAGCTGCACACCGGGCGCAGCCGCAACGACCAAGTCAACTTAGATGAGCGGCTCTACCTGCGGGGCGCGATTGCGTCGCTCCAGGCTCAAATCCGCCACCTGCAAGGCGTACTGCTGGCATCGGGCGAGCGCCACAGCCGCGTGGTGCTGCCGGGCTACACTCACTTACAACAGGCGCAACCAGTGCTTTTCTCCCACTACGCCCTGTCGCTGTTTTGGATGTTGGAACGCGACCGCGGGCGGCTGGGGGACGCTTGGCGGCGGGCCGACTTTATGCCGTTGGGTTCCGGGGCCTTGGCCGGGAGCGCGTTTCCGCTCGACCGGGTCTTCCTCGCCCGCGAACTCGGGTTCTCGCAGGTGACCCCCAACAGTCTCGACGCGGTCAGCGACCGCGATTTTCTGCTCGAGACCCTGTCCGCGCTGGCAATCCTAATGATGCACTTGAGCCGCTTCTGCGAGGATTTGATCCTCTGGTCGTCGGCCGAGTTTGGCTTTGTCGAGCTCGACGATCACTTTGCCACCGGCTCTAGCATGATGCCGCAAAAGAAAAACCCGGACGCGCTGGAGCTGGTGCGTGGCAAGACCGGCCGGGTGTACGGCAGCTTGGTGGCATTGCTGACGACGATGAAGGCCGTGCCGTTGACGTACGCCAAGGATCTGCAGGAAGACAAGGAGCCGCTCTTCGATGCGCTGGAAACGTCGGCCATTTGCCTAGAGGTTTTCGCCGGTGCTTGGGAGAGCATGGAGGTGCGCGCCGAGCGGATGGAGTCCGCGGTGGATTCCACGGCCTTGGCAACGGATTTGGCCGACTATTTGGTGGGCCAAGGCGTACCTTTCCGCGAGGCCCATCGCGTCGTCGGCCGCTTGGTGCGGGACTCGCTAGAGCAAGGCCGTGCCCTCACGGACCTCCACTTGGACGATCTGCACGCACACAGCGCAGATTTTGGCGAAGACGCGCTCGGCCTGCTCGACGTGCGCCACAGCTTGGCGCGCCGCAATATAGAGGGTGGCACCGGCCCGCAGGCCGTGGCCGAACAGATGGAGAAGGCGCGGCGGGCATGGGCCGCGAGCGGAGCCGAATGTTAGTGGCGATTAAAGACATCGAATTTTACGTGCGCCAGATGCGGATGCGGATGCCGTTTAAGTTCGGCAACGTGGTCGCCGATAGCCTGACCGCGCTGCACGTAGCTATGGACCTAGAGTTGGGCAATGGCCGTCGGGTGAGGGGCTGGTCTGCGGACATGCTGTCGCCTAGGTGGTTCGACAAGGACCCAAACAAGTCGATGGCCGAGGGCCTGCGGGTCTTGGTGGATGGAGCGCAAACCGCAGCCACCGCGTATCGGGAGTCGGGTCGTGCCGGCGCGACCCCATTTGCAATCTGGGAGGCAGGCTACGAGGCCAATCGGGCGTGGGGCCGGGCGCGGGGCACGAACGACCTGCTGGCGTCCAACGGCGCGGCCCTGATGGAACGGGCACTCATCGACGGCTTGGGGGTCGCGCTGGGACAACCCTATTTTGCGCTGTTGCAGGACAATGTCCTCGGGTTGGCGCTGGGGAGGATTCATCCGCAGCTAGAGGGGCTGGAGCTTGCGGCGGTGCTGCCGGCGGCACCGGTGCGCTCGCTGTACGTCCGCCATACGGTCGGCTTGGTCGATCCCATCCGCACGGCTGCAATTGCGCCCGCAGAGCGGTTGGACGACGGCTTACCCCAGTCCTTGGAGGAATGCATTCAGTGCCAGGGTCTGCGCTATTTCAAGATCAAGATCGGCGGCGATCCCGCGGCCGACTTCGAGCGCTTAGCCGAGATTGCCTCGCTTTTGGCCGAGAGCGGCGCGGAGTACCACATCACGCTCGACGGCAACGAACAGTACGGCAACGCGGCCGATTTGCTGGCCTTGTTGGAGCGGGTTGAAAGGGAATTGAGGGCGTTTTACCACCGCATTCTCTACGTCGAGCAGCCCATGGACCGCGCTCTTTCCCTCGATCCTGCGCTAAAGAGCGACCTCGAGGTTTTGGCGGCGAAACGCCCGCTGCTGATTGACGAGTCGGACGAATCCTTGGATTCCTTCCGCCGCGCGTTGGACTTGGGCTACAGCGGCGTCTCGTCCAAGAGTTGCAAGGGTTTGGTCAAGGCACTGGCCAACTACGCGCTCGCTTGGCAACGCACGGCCGCGGGCCGCCCTTGTTTTGTCTCGGCCGAGGATTTGACCGTGGTGCCGGTGGTGTCCCTGCACCAAGATTTGGCGCACGTAGCGGCGTTGGGAATCGGCCACGTTGAGCGCAACGGGCACCACTACGTGCGGGGGTTGGACCACTTGTCGGCCGCTGAGCGGGCGTGGTGCTTTGATCGGCACGGCGATCTGTACCGCTCCGAGGGCCAAAGCGGCTTGCTCGACATTCGCGACGGTCAGATCGCCGTTGGTTCTTTGCAACGGCCTGGGCTCGGGGTTGATGGTGCGGTCGATAGCGAGGCCATGCAGCCGCTGGCGGAGGCGCAATTGTCGTGAATGCCGTAGAAATAAGGCTTGAGGACGTGCGGTTCTACATGCGGAATGTGCATACCCGCATGCCCTTCAAATACGGCGCGGCCGTGCTGACCGGAGTGCCGATTCTCCACGTGGTGGTGCAGGGCGCACTAAAAAACGGCACTCCGGTACAAGGCGTTGCAGCCGACATCCTTCCCCCCAAGTGGTTCGACAAGGACCCGGCCAAAAGCTACGAAGACAATGTCGCCGACTTGCTGTGGGCGGCGCGGGCGGCGCGGTCAGCGTATTTGGATGCGGCGCGGTCGCCCAAGTCGTTCTTTGCAATCTGGCAGGCCGGTTATGCGCAGACGGTATCCGCTGGCGACGCGCACGGCCTGAACCGGTTGACGGCTATCCACGGCAGTACGCTGATGGAGCGCGCCTTGATCGACGCGATGGGATGCGGTGTGGGCGCGAGTTACTTTGAGTTGCTCAAGACCAATCTCCTCGGCTTGGATCTGGGGGCGATTCACCCCGAGCTGCAAGGGGTGGAACCCGGCCAAGTGATAGGGACCGCGCCGCTGGCGCAATTGCACGTGCGGCACACGGTGGGATTAGCCGATCCGATTGTCCCAAGCGATATTGCGCCCGAGGAGCGGTTGGACGACGGGTTGCCGCAGTCGCTGGCCGATTGCGTCGAGCGCCAGGGGCTGACGTACTTCAAGGTCAAGGTAAACGGCGACTTGGAGGCCGACTTGGCGCGGTTAGCCGCGATTGCCGAGCTGTTGGACGGGCGCGACGCCGAGTACAAGGTCACGCTCGACGGCAACGAGCAATACCGGGAAATGGACTCAGTCATTGGCTTGCTTGATGGCATTGCAGCCGCACAGCCGCGCTTGTACGAGCGCATTCTCTACGTTGAGCAGCCCCTAGAGCGGAGCGTGGCTTTGGATGCTGCCCTAGAGGCGGGCATCCGGGCCGCGGCCATGCGTCGTCCCTTGCTCATCGACGAGTCGGACGACGCGCTGGACACTTTTCGCCGAGCCTTGGCGCTGGGATACGAGGGCGTTTCGTCCAAGGCGTGCAAAGGGCTGGTCAAGGCGCTGGCCAATCTGGCGTTGGCGCGGCAGCGGGAGGGCTGTTTTCTTTCGGGCGAGGACCTGATGAACCTGCCGGTGGTGCCCCTGCATCAAGATTTGGCGCACGTAGCGGCGCTGGGGATCGCGCACGTCGAGCGCAACGGGCATCACTACGTGCGGGGGTTGGATCACCTAACCGCGGACGAGCGGGCGGCCTGCTTGGCCACGCACGGGACGCTCTATCGGGAGGTGGGCAGCGGGTTGGCGGCCTTGGATGTGCGGGAAGGAAAAATTGCGGTGGGGTCGTTGCAAGTGGCGGGTTTGGGCGTGGGAATGCCGGTGGCCGTGGAGGGGATGGTGGAGTTGGAGGAATGGGAATTTGCGTCGTTGGCCTGAGCTAGGAGATGGCTATGCTGGACGATTTTTCCCTAGAAGCGATCATCGCCTATGCGGAGGCGCACCCGGTCATAGCCACCTTATTGCTGGTCGTGGCGGTGGTATTGCTAGGCAGCTTGCTGCGCAAGGTTTTCAAGGTCGCGGTGGTGTGCGCGATTGTTTTGCTGGTCGGCTTGTACTTCACCCAAGGCGACGATGCGGACTGGTGGGAACAGGTCCAAGCGGTAGGGGGCGAAGTTGTGGTGTGGGGCGAGGCGTTGCTGGAAAAGGCCGACGAGATCTTTGAGAAAGGGAAGCAGCAACTAGAAGGGAATTAGGCCACCCCGGCCTCTTTTAATTGCGCGATAAAGGCCGCTTCGTCGAGTACTGCGACGCCGAGGGCCTGCGCTTTTGCCAGTTTGGACCCCGCTTTTTCGCCGGCGATGAGCAGGTCGGTTTTATTGCTGACGCTGGACGTAGTTTTACCGCCCAAGCGCTCGATCAGCGCGGCGGCTTCGTCGCGGCTGTAGTTCGACAGGGTGCCGGTGATGACTGCGGTCTTGCTGCTGAAATACGACGCCGGCGCGGCTTCTTCCGCTTCTATTTCAAACTGCAACGCAGCCTTGTTCTCGAGCTTGTAGAGCACCCGATCAAGTGCGGGGAGCGCGGGGAGGCTGGCGTAAAGGCTGCGGGCGATGGTCGGGCCAATCTCGTGGGTGGCTTCCAGCTCTTTGACGCTGGCCGCGCACAGGGCGTCGAGGCTGCCAAATGCTTGGGCCAAAGTGCGGGCTACGGTCGCGCCTACGTGGCGGATGCCAAGGGCAAAGAGCACCCGGTCGAAGGGCTGCTCCTTGCTGCGGTCGAGGGCGTCGAGGAGGTTTTGCGCCGACTTTTCGCCCATCCTCTCCAGTGCGCCAAGGGCCTCTACTTTGAGTTCGTAGAGATCGCTCAAGTCCTTCACCAACCCCTTTTCTACTAATTGTTCGACCACGGCCGGCCCCAAGCCCTCGATGTCCATGGCGTTGCGCGAGGCGAAGTGTTCGAGGCGGCGGCGGAGTTGGGCGGGGCAGGCGGGGTTATCGCAGCGCGTGACGGCTTCTTCGGCGTCGCGGGTGAGTGGGCCTTTGCACGAAGGGCATTGGTCGGGGAAGGAATATCCTACGGAGTCGTCGGGCCGCTCGCTGGGATCTACCCCTACGACTTTGGGGATCACGTCGCCCCCCTTTTCGATGAGCACGGTATCGCCGATGCGAATATCCTTGCGGCCGATCTCGTCTGCGTTGTGCAGGCTGGCCCGGGCGATGGTCGAGCCAGCCAAAGGCACGGGTTTTAAAACGGCCACCGGAGTTACGGCACCCGTGCGTCCGACTTGCAGATGGATATCGAGGAGCCGCGTGCGGGCTTGATAGGCCGGAAACTTGTAGGCCATGGCCGAGCGCGGGCTTTTGGCGGTGTAGCCGAGCCGCTCCTGCTGGCTGAGGCTATCGACCTTGATGACCACCCCGTCGATTTCGTAGGGGAGCGCGGAGCGAGTGGCGGCGTAGTGGTCGTAAAGGGCGAACACGTCCGCCAGCGCGGCGCAGTGCTTGTTCTCAGGGACCGTTAGGCCCCAGTCGCCGAGTGTTGCAAGGCATTCGCTGTGGCGCGTCTGGTCGCCGCCTTCCGCGTGGATCCAGTAGGCGAAAAAGCGCAGGTTGCGCTTGGCCACTAGGTTGGGGTTTTGCAGCTTGAGCGAGCCGGCCGCGGAATTGCGCGGGTTGGCAAAAGGCGGCTCGCCGGTGGCCGCGCGCTGGGCGTTGAGCTGGGCGAAGTCGCAGCTTTCCATATAGACCTCGCCGCGGATTTCGCAGTTGATCCCCGGCTGCCGCAGCCGGAGGGGGATGGTGGGGATGGTGCGGGCGTTGGCGGTGATTTCGTCGCCTTGGACTCCGTCGCCGCGAGTGACGGCGCGCACGAGTAGGCTGTCTTGGTAGAGGAGGCTGAGGGCCACGCCGTCGATTTTTAGCTCGAAGACGTATTCGACCGCTTCGTCGGGCAGGCTCTGGCGCACCCGCCGGTCGAAGTCGAACACGTCTTGGCGCGAGTAGCTGTTGTCGAGGCTGAGCATGGGCTGGGCGTGGCGCACGGTGGGAAAGTCGCTGGTGGGTGTGCCGCCGACGCGCTGGGTGGGAGAGTCGGGCCGCTTGAGTGCGGGGTGGGCCTCTTCGAGAGCTTGTAGCTGTGCGAGGAGGCGGTCGAATTCTTGGTCGGAAATGGTCGGTGCCGCGAGGACGTGGTAGCGGTGGAAGTGCTCTGAGAGTTCGGCGGACAGCGCGGCGATGCGTTGGGCGGGGTCTTGCGTCATGGTACAAAGTACAATAGGCCGAGCGCAAAACCGCGTCAACCGGCCTCGTCCTTATTGTCCGTTGGTAGAGCTGACTTTATATTTTTGTCGTGGAACGAGATAGATATGACTGCTACTTGGCGCGACTACTGGGAACTGACTAAACCGAGAATTGCCTTTTTGGTGCTGGTCACGGCCGCCTTGGGATTCTTCTGGGGCGGGCAAGGAATCCACGCGCCGCTGCTTTTTTGCTGCTTGCTCGTCGGCACGGGCCTGACCACCTGCGGCTCGTCGGTGCTCAACCACTATCTGGAGCGCGATGTCGATGGTTTGATGAAGCGCACGCGCAATCGGCCCTTGCCCACCGGGCGCGTCAAGCCGGGCATTGCCCTGTCGATGGGTTTTGCGCTGGTGTTGGGCGGCGTGTTTTTCCTGCTTTTTACCGCTGGGCTGTTGACGGCGTTTTTGGCACTCCTCTCCGCGTTTCTCTACGTGGTAGTGTACACCCCGATGAAGCGGCAAAATTGGCTCAATACCTCGCTGGGGGCCGTGCCGGGTGCCCTGCCGCCCGTAGGGGGCTGGACGGCAGCGACCGGCGCGATTGACCCGGGCGCCGTGGTCCTCTTTCTCATTCTCTTTGCTTGGCAGCACCCGCACTTCTACGCCATTGCTTGGATCTTTCGCGACGACTATCGGCGCGGCGGTTTCAAGATGTTGCCCGTCGTCGAGCCGGATGGGAACAGCACCTGCTGGCAGGTCATGGGCTACTTGGTGCTGCTGCTGATTTTTTCGGTGTTGCCTGCGTTTATGGGCCTCACCGGGCCGTTTTATCTGGTTGGGGCGCTGGTGTTGGGCGCCCTGTTTCTCGCCTCCGGTCTCGCGCTTAGTGTCTCGCGTTCGGCGACCAGTGCGCGGCGGCTGCTCAAGGCTTCGGTCCTCTACCTGCCGCTATTGTTGGTGTTGAGCGTGGTGGATGCCGGGTTTTAGAAGTGCGGCTTGCGCCCGCTCGTACTCTTCGGGCGCGTTGAGATTGGCAAAAAGCAGGCCGCGCTCGTCGTAGGGCCGCCAGTCCTTTTCCCGTACCAAATCCAAACTCAGATTGTGCAGCAGGCTGCGCATGCCGAGCTGATCGGCCTGTATGGCGGATTCTACAGCCGCCAAGCAGGACGGCTCGTAGAGTGCGCAGAGCGGTTGCAGTCCTGCGGCCGCGTAGGGCACGACCGCTTGATGCGGCCCGCGCCGGTCGGTTAGGTGGCGGAGGAAGCCCGGCGTGAGAAAGGGCAAGTCGCAGGCGAGGAGGAGCACGGGCGCGGCGGTTGCGTCGAGCGCGGTGTACAGGCCGCCCAGCGGCCCGAGCTTGGGGCGGCGATCGGGAAGGACGGGCAGCCCGAGGTGGCCATAGGCGGCCGGGTCGCCGACGATGAGGCAGGGATAGGCGAGAGGGTGCGCCGCGGCGATAACTCGTTCAATCAGGGTCTGGCCGCCTAGTTGCAGGAGGGCCTTGTCGCGGCCCATGCGCCGGCTCTGGCCGCCGGCCAGCACGGCGATGTGGATCATGTGCGGCGGTTGATCTGGGCGGCCGCGTACCCAGCACCAAAGCCGTTGTCGATATTGACGACCACCACGCCGGCCGCACAGGAGTTGAGCATGGCCAAGAGGGCGGCAAGGCCGTGGAAACTCGCGCCGTACCCCACGCTAGTCGGCACGGCCACGACCGGAACATCCACCAGCCCACCTACGACGCTGGCGAGCGCGCCCTCCATCCCGGCGACCACGACAATGGCCCGCGCCCGCTGCAAGAGCTCGCGGTACGCTAAAAGCCGGTGCAGGCCGGCGACGCCGACATCGCAAATCTCCTCGACCTGTGCGCCCATGGCGCGGGCCGTGACTACAGCTTCGCGGGCCACGGGCAAGTCCGAGGTGCCGGCTGCGACTACGGCCACTAGACCCTCGGGCGCGGGGTGCTCAATCCCCGGTACTAGGACCGTGCGGGCGAGAGGGTCGTGCTCGGCGCGGTCAAAGTGCGCGACGAGTGCTTGCGCCGTGGTCGCTTCGACGCGGGTGGCCAGCACTTGGGCGCCATCTGCGGTTATGCGCTCGGCGATGGCCAGCACCTGTTCGCAGGTTTTGCCTTGGCCGAAAATGACTTCCGGGAACCCAGTGCGCAGGGCGCGGTGGTGATCGACGTGGGCGAACCCGAGGTTTTCAAAGGGCAGGTTCCTAAGCCGCTCTAAGGCTTGGCTCGGCGCGAGATCCCCGGTGGCGACTCGCTCTAATAGGTGGCGGAGTTGTTCTTGGTCCATAGCTGGGAACTTGGGGTCAACGACAGCAGCGAAAGCCGAGGAGGGGCTGCTCGTAGTTTTGCAAGGGCGAGTCGGCGATGATTCCCGCTAAGACCTCTATATCATAGGGGTCTTGGCCCCCGCTGGACAGGGTGCCCACGAGGCTTGCGCCGTCGCAAACACCGCTTGAAGATACGCTGCTTGCTGCGACGTACACTGCTAGGTCGCCGGCGTCGTCGAGCGCGGCGAGCCACTCGTTTAGGTTGCCCGTCAAGTCAAAGACGCCGGTCGCGTCGCAGTTGGGAAACGAGCCGGAGGGCGCGAGTTGGTCGGCTGGATTGGTGCTGAATTGGGAAAAGGCCGAACCCGGTACATTGCAGAAGCGCACGCCAAAGTGGTCGCGGCTGCCGTAGGCGGCCAAATCGTCGGTCGAAGAAAAGCGCCGCATTTGGCCGGCTTGACAGGCCGCACGCCACTCGCTCGGTTTGCACAAGCGCTTGCCTTCGGCCGCGCACAGGCGCGCCGCTTGGAAAAACGAGGCGGATGGCGGCCGCTCGCCCTTGGCGTTGGGATACTCGTACGCGTCGATCTCGTATGCTTGATCCGTTGGCAGGACCAGGCGCACCATACCGCCAGTTGGTAGTGGCGGTTCGATTGGAACGTAGAGGGCGATTTCGCGCTCGGTGTTCGCTGCACCGTCGCTCGCGGAAACGCGCAGTTCGTACCTGCCGGGAAAGAAGGCGACGACGACGGCGCGCGAGCCGATTTGCCGAGCGGTTTCCTCGTCGCGGATGGCCTCTGGCCAAATGCCGAGGCTGTCCCCAGCCATCTGCTCCCAGTGGTATTCGAGCCGATCGCCGTCTGGATCGGTGCCAAGCGCGTCGATAAATATCTGCGGTGCGCTAAATGCGCTGCTCGCAGCGGACGTTACTTCCAACAGGGGTTCGCGCTGCACGACCTCCACGAGGAAGTTTTCGACCAGCACCCGTGCCTCTTCGGCGCAGTGCTGGCGGTCGGCTAGATCGGGTACGGTAGCGCAGTTGCGGTCGGTTATCAGGACCTGCACGACAAATTGCTCGCTGGAGCCGGCGATGGTTTGGGGGGCGAACCAAGAGTTGGTCTCTTGGGCCTGCGAATCGCGGAAGCTGCCTCCGGCTGGGGCTCTCCACTCGTAGAACACAGGATCGTCGTCCTCGTCGGCCGCGCGGATTTCAAAGCGAATCTCGCCGCCGCGCTGGACTCGGCAGACCGCGTCCGCGCTGTTGATCAGGGTATCTAGGGAAGCTGTGTCCGGCGACTGGCAGGTCATCCGCGCCAAATGCACGGTTGGGGGATCGTTGGGGAGTTCGTCGTGGAGCAAGCTGCAGGCGCCGAAGGCGAGGAGTGGGGCCAAGAGGTGCCAACCGCGGTTCATTCGCTGTCGATCAGCAGGTCGAGTATCCGCTCTAGATCGCCATCGTTGTAGAATTCAAGCTGGATTGACCCCTTGTTTGCCGTGCGGCGGATGTTGACCGCCGTGCCGAAGCGATGCTGCAACCGCTCCTCATAGTCGCGGATGTGGGGGTCGCTGGGGACTTCTTTGGGAGACTTCTTTTTCCTGCGGCCCGTGCGCTGATTGGCGACTGCCTTTTCAACCTCGCGGACGGCCATTTTTTCTTCGACCGCTCGGCGGGCCAGCGCGAGCCGGTCTTCGTCTTCTTCGAGGCCGAGCAGGGCGCGGGCGTGCCCCATCTGCAATTGGCCGCGGCGCAAGAATTCTTGGACTTCGTGCGGCAATTGCAATAGCCTGAGAAGATTGGTCACGGTCGTGCGATTTTTCCCCACCTTGCGGGCGACTTCCTCCTGCGTGAGGAAGCACTTGTCGGTCAGCGAGCGGTAGCCTTCGGCCTCTTCGATTGGGGTCAGGTTTTCGCGCTGGATGTTCTCGATTAGCGACAGCTCCATCAAGTCTTGTTGAGACTCGATTTCGTGGACGATCGCAGGTATTTCTTGGATCCCCGCCTTCTTGGTGGCCCGCCAGCGGCGCTCGCCGGCGATGATTTGGTAATTCTGGCCGATGCGGTTGACGGCGATGGGCTGGATGACGCCTTTTTCTTGAATCGAGCGCATCAACTCGTCGATTTGCTCCTCGTCGAACGTGGTGCGGGCTTGATAGGGGTTGGGTTCGACCTCATCGACGTTGAGATAGACGACCTGGCGCGTGGCGTCGCCTTGGCCGCTAGGTTCGGCATATTCCGGGATGAGGGCGCTGATGCCCTTGCCGAGGACCGGCTTCTTACCCATGGTCGATCACTTCTCCTGCGAGGCTCATGTAATCCTGAGATCCCTGCGACAAGATGTCGTAGAGCACGATGGGTTGGCCGTGGCTAGGGGCCTCGGCCAAGCGCACGTTGCGGCTGATGGAGGTCTTGTACACCTTGTTGCCGAAGTAGGACTTGACCTCGGAGGACACCTGGCGCGATAGGTTTAAGCGCCCGTCGAACATGGTGAGCAGGACGCCGGCGATCTGGAGCTTGGGGTTGAGGTGGCGTTGGATCTGGCGCACGGTGTTGAGCAGCCGGCCGAGGCCCTCTAGTGCGTAGTACTCGCACTGAATGGGTATGAGCACTGAGTCGGCCGCCGTTAGGGCGTTGAGGGTCAGCAGCCCCAAAGAGGGCGGACAGTCGAGAATGATATAGGAGTATTGGTCGCGGACTTGGGCGAGCAGCCCGTCTAACTTCTGCTCGCGGGCGATCATGTTGACCATTTCGACCTCGGCACCCGTCAGGTTGATGTGCGAGGGAATCAAGGACAAAAAAGATATCTTGGTCTCGTAGCTGACCTCGTCGGTCGCCTTTTGCCCGATCAGCGCGTGGTAGATGTTGGCCGTTTCGACTTCCTCGCCGCTCTGAAAGCCGCAGCCCGAGGTGGCGTTGGCCTGCGGATCCATGTCGATGAGTAGGGTCTTTTGCTCGGCCACGGCGAGGCTGGCCGCCAAGTTGACGGCAGTGGTAGTCTTGCCGACCCCTCCTTTTTGATTGGATATGGCGATGACCCGACTCACGGCAGAAGCTCACTCGGCAAGGGCGGCTTGGGCGGCCGCCAAGCGGGCGATGGGCACCCGGTAGGGGGAACAGGACACGTAGTCGAGCCCCACTTCGTGGCAAAAGCCCACCGAGCTTGGGTCGCCGCCGTGTTCGCCGCAGATGCCCACCTTGAGCTGGGGACGGGTGCTGCGGCCCCGCTCGGTGCCGAGGCGCACGAGCTGGCCGGTGCCCTCTTGGTCGAGGCTTTGGAATGGATCGTTGGCGAGGATGCCTTGGGCTACGTATTCGGGAAGGAACTTGCCGGCGTCGTCGCGGCTGTAGCCAAAAGTGAGCTGGGTCAGGTCGTTGGTGCCAAAGCTGAAAAACTCGGCTTCCTCGGCGATTTGGTCGGCGAGGAGGGCGGCGCGGGGAATTTCGATCATGGTACCTACTAAATAGTCGATAGTGCCCCCAACGGCAACGGCGACGCGGGCGACCATGGCTTTTAGGTCGCTAAACTCGCGCTCGGCCCCCACGAGGGGAATCATAATTTCGGGCAGGGGATTGACGCCCTCGGCGCGCACGTTGACAGCGGCCTCGAAAATGGCCTCGGCCTGCATCTCGTAGATTTCCGGGTAGGTGATCCCCAAGCGACAGCCGCGGTGCCCCAACATGGGGTTGAACTCGTGCAGCGAGGCGATTTTGGCCTCAATCTCGCTCAAGGGGACGCCCATTTCCGCGGCCATTTGCGCTTGCTGGGCCGGCTCGTGGGGCAAAAACTCGTGCAGCGGCGGGTCTAGCAGGCGGATGGTTACGGGCAGGCCGTCCATGGCGGTGAAAATGCCCTCAAAATCGCGCCGCTGCATGGGCTTGAGCTTGGCCAGTGCTCGGCGTCGCCCGGCCTCGTCGGCGGCGAGGATCATCTCGCGCACCGCCACGATGCGGTCGGCCTCGAAGAACATGTGCTCGGTGCGGCACAGGCCAATGCCCTCGGCGTTGAAGCGGCGGCGGGCCACCTCGGCATCGCCGGGGGTGTCCGCGTTGGTGCGCACGGCTAGGGTGCGTTTGCTGTCGGCCCAGCCCATCAGGGTTTCAAACGCCGGCGAGAAACTCGGCTCCACGGTGGGCACTTGGCCCGGCATGACTTGGCCGGACGAGCCGTCGATGGAGATCCAATCGCCCTTTTTGATGGTCGCGTCGCCGACGGTGAACAACTCCTCGTGATAGTCGATTGCGATGGCCTCGCAGCCGGCCACGCAGCATTTGCCCATGCCGCGTGCGACTAGGGCGGCATGGGAGGACGCGCCCCCGCGTGCGGTGAGGATGCCTTGGGCCGCGTCCATACCGCCGATGTCTTCGGGCGAAGTCTCTTGGCGCACCAAGATGACCTTGTGGCCTTGGGCCGCTTGTGTTTCGGCCTCTTCGGCATTGAAGACCACTTGGCCGACCGCTGCCCCCGGGGAGGCCGGCAGGCCCACGGCAATGACTTCCCGGGGGCTGGAGTTGGCAAACGTGGGATGGAGGAGCTGGTCGAGCTGATCTGGAGTGACGCGCAGGAGTGCTTCCTCTTGTGAGATCAGCCCCTCGGCGACCATGTCCACGGCGATTTGGACGGCCGCGGCCCCAGTGCGCTTGCCGTTGCGGGTTTGCAGCATCCACAGCTTGCCCTTTTGGACGGTGAACTCCACGTCCTGCATGTCGCGGTAGTGCGGCTCTAACTGGGCGCAGATCCGTTCAAACTGCTCGTACACTTGCGGCATTTGGCTGCTGAGTTCGGACAAGGGCTGGGGCGTGCGGATGCCAGCGACCACGTCTTCGCCTTGGGCGTTGATGAGGAATTCGCCGTACAGGTGTTTTTCGCCAGTGGAGGGATTGCGGGTGAAGGCCACGCCCGTGGCGCAGTCGGCGCCCATGTTGCCGTACACCATGGACTGGACGTTGACAGCCGTGCCCCAGTCGTGGGGGATGCCCTCGATTTCTCGGTAGCGGATGGCGCGCTGGCCCTGCCAAGAACCAAAGACCGCGCCGATGGCATTCCACAACTGCTCGTGGGGGTCTTCGGGGAACTCGCGGCCGAGCCGCTTGGCGATCTCGGCCTTAAACGCGGCGACCAATTCGCGCAGGTCTTGGGCGTTCAGTTCGCTGTCGAGCGCGACCCCGCGGGCGTGCTTTTTCGCTTCGAGCAGGGCCTCGAAAGGGTCTGTTTCTTTTTCGTCTTCGGGCCGCAGGCCCATGACTACGTCGCCGTACATCTGCACGAAGCGGCGGTACACGTCGTAGCAAAAGCGCGGGTCGCCCGATTGTTTGATAAGCCCTTGGACGATCGCGTCGTTGAGGCCGAGGTTGAGCACGGTCTCCATCATGCCGGGCATGGACACTCTGGCTCCAGAGCGCACGGAGAGCAAGAGCGGGTTGGCCGCGTCCCCAAAGTGCCTGCCCATTGTTTTTTCGACTTCTGCAACGGCGCGTTCTACTTGGCCTTTGAGCGAACTGGGATAGGTTTTGGCGTGGTTGTAGTAATGGGTGCAAACTTCGGTGGTGATGGTAAAACCGGCTGGGACGGGCAGGCCGAGCTGGGCCATTTCGGCGAGGTTGGCACCTTTGCCGCCGAGCAGGTTGCGCATTTCCTTGTCGCCTTCGGATTGAGAGGTGCCAAAAAGGTATGCGTACTTTTCTGTCATTTCTTTCCTATTCTATAAATAATGCGTTTTGAATCGAGAGGGCATCTCGGCTTGACAGCCTTTGCCGCCGAGATTGAAAAGGGAGCGAATTGGGGTGTTGGGATGAGTCCAAGGGCCGAACATGCTCTGGTGCTTCGGGGAACTGCTCTCGCAGGGCTGAATATATCCCAAAGGAGAGGTTCGTGCAAGCATTACGCCCACACCTTCTCCCACCGCTGGCTGGCGGCCGAGCGATAGATGGCCAAGGCCGTGCGCAGCTCGCCGAGGGAGTGTTCAGGTGGCGCGTCCGGGGCCTTGCCGTCGAGGACGGCGGCGGCAAAATCGGCTAGCTCCGGCCCAAAGGACTCGGTGTAACCGCGGCTGGCAAAAAGCCGCTTGCCCCCGGGATGGGCTGCGTCCCACAGCCAGAGTTCGGCGCCGTCGAGACCGGCGTTGATGGTCAGCTCGCCCTTGGTGCCGGTGATCCGCCACCAGGGATCGGGGGCAAAGACCGTGTCGATCATCATGGCGTCGAAGATGGCGGTCTTGCCCGAGTCAAAGCGGAAGAGCGCGCGGGCGAGGGACTCGCCCTCCATCTGCGCGAGCGGGTGCCCCAGTACGCCGACGACCTCTTTGATTTCGCCCATCCAGATGCGCAAGGGCCGGATCCAGTGCGAGCCGCCGTCGATGGCGATGCCGCCGCCGGTGCGCCCCTTTTCGTAGCGCCAGGGCCGCTCCTCTTTGAACCAGTAGGAGTCAAAAGGATAGACAAAGGCCGCGCGAGCGGTGATGATCTCGCCGATGGCCCCGGCTGTAAGGAGCTTTTGAGCCTCGACGATTTCGGGCCAGTACTGGCTGTTTTCGGCAACCATGAAAACGCCCGGGGCCTCGCGTGCGGCAGCGAGAATGCGGTCGCACGCGTCGAGGGTGGGGGCCATGGGCTTTTCCAAGAGCACGTGCTTGCCGGCGGCGAGGCACTGGAGGGCGATGGGTTCGTGTAGGTCGTGCGGCAGCATGATGTCGCAGGCGTCGAAGTCGCCCTTTTCGAGAGCTTCGTCGAGCGAGGTGAAGGCCTGCCCGCCGGTTTCAGCGGCGTAGGCTTGGGCCTTGGGCGCGTCGAGATCGACTAAGGCGGTGACGTCGATGCGGGGAGCGTGCTCTTTGATGCCGTCGAGGTGAAAGCGAGCGATGGCCCCGCAGCCGATGAAGGCGAGTTTGAGTTTGTCCGACATGAAATAAGTCTCCGATGGCATAGGTGAGTTAAGGCTGGGAAAATACGCAATGGAGACGCGGGGAATCAATAGAGGAGATTCTCTTTGAGCGGGGAAAGTGCTGCGGAACATGGTTTGCCGCCTGAGTTAGCGTCGAGGCAACGCCCGAGTACTCATTATGGGGTAGCGAGATCGGGTATTCAGGGATACTTTATGGGACAAAAAGGGAGGAGCTAATCGCATGAAATACAAGT
Source organism: uncultured Latescibacterota bacterium (assembly GCA_958295495.1). Lineage (GTDB taxonomy): Bacteria > Latescibacterota > UBA2968 > UBA8231 > UBA8231. The sequence continues at coordinate 159,167 of OY282352.1, read as the reverse complement.
TGCTGTTATATGCTTTCGTGCTGTGGGCGGGCGTCGCCTTCGGCCAAGAGGGAACGCTTGCCGGCGTCGTGGTGGGGCCAGAAGGCGAAGCCATCCCTGGGGCCAATATCGTCCTCGCCGGCGACCTGCTGCCGGGCGGCAAGGTTGGCACGGCCACCGACGAAGACGGTCGCTTCCGCTTGGAGGGGCTGCCGGCCGGCGTGTATCAGCTCAGCGTCACGCATATCGGCTATCGGTCCCTAACAATAGACTGGGTGGATATCGTCGGTGGCGAGCAGAGGCAGAGGCTGAGGCTGGAGACGGGGATCATCTTCCTCGACCAGAACGTAGTCTCGGCCTCGCGGCGTCGGGAAAAGGTCCTTGAAGCTCCGGCCTCGGTGGCGGTGGTCGAAGCCAAGGAGATCCGCAACCGGCCGGCCCTCAGCGTCGTCGAGCACATCCGCGACCTGCCGGCCGTTGATTTTTCCCAGACCGGCTTGGCGCAGGGCAATGTGGTCGTGCGGGGCTTCAACAATGTCTTTTCGGGTGCGCTGCTGACGCTGACCGACAATCGCATCGCCCGCGTCCCCTCCCTGCGCTTGAATGCCTACAACTTCATTCCGGTGACCAACGACGATATCGAGCGCATCGAGGTGGTGTTGGGGCCGGGGTCGGCGCTCTACGGTCCCAATAGTGCCAACGGCGTGATGCACATCATCACCCACTCGCCGTTCACGTCAGCGGGGACCAATGTCAACTTTGGCGTGGGCGAGCGCATTGTGAACAAAGTCGGGATGCGCCACGCTGGGACTGCAGGCGATCGCCTCGGTTACAAGGTCTCGGCCCAGTTCTATCAGGGAGTGGACTGGAAATACGACGATCCGGTAGAGGAGCAGGCTAGAGCCGCCAATCCAGCCATCCCACCGCGTAGTTTTGACATTGGGCGCCAGAGCGCCGAAGTGCGCTTAGACTACCGGGCCTCGGACGACTTAACGGCTATTTTGGCGGCCGGATACAATAAGGCCGATCAGATCGAGTTGACCGGCCTAGGGGCTGGCCAAGCCCAAGACTGGGCGTACAACTACGTCCAGTTCCGCCTGCTGTACAAAAATTGGTTTGCCCAGGTCTTCCAGAATGGGAGCAACGCCGGCGACACCTTTACCCTGCGCGATGGGAATCCGATCGTTGATAACTCCAAGCTGACTGCCTTCCAAGTCCAGCACTCCTCGGCGCTGGGGGGCCGGCAGCGCTTTACCTACGGTGTTGATGTGCTGCTGACGCGGCCCGATACCGAGGGGACTATCAACGGCGGCAACGAAAACTACGATCAGACTAACGAGTTCGGGGCCTACGTGCAGAGCGAGACGGCCCTGAGCGAGATGCTCGACTTGGTGGTGGCCCTGCGCTACGACGACCACAACCGCATTCCCGAAGGCGAGCTCTCGCCGCGCGCCGGGTTGGTCTTCAAGCCTAAAGAGACCCAGATCTTGAGGCTGACGTACAACCGCGCCTTTGCAACGCCGTCGAGCAACAACCTCTATTTGGACATTCGCTCCAGCCGTGATGCCTTTGGCATTGGCGCGGCCTTTGAGCCATCGCTGGGCTTTGCACCGGCCATTGACGTGCGGGCGCAGGGAACCTATCGCGAGGGTTTTGCCAGCGGCTGGACCTTTACTCGCTCGGGCAATGGCCGGCCGCAGTTTCGCTCGCCCTTTGCGCGGTTGGCGGGGATGGAGCCGGCCGACTACATCGACTTGGGGGATCCGGTTTTTACCAATGTGATGTGGGGTCTGGGGCGCGGGGGGGTGTTGAGCAGGCTCGATACACCGCTTTTTCGGGGACTAGCAGCGACCCAGATTGGGGTACTGCAGGGGCTGGACCAAGCAGCGGCTGAGGAGGCCGCCTCGCAGCTATTGGGCGGGTTAGCTGCATTGGTGCCCGAACAACTGACGGGGTTGGACAACGCCCTACTCATGCTCAACCTCGAGAAGGTGGCGGCTGGCGACTCAGCCCCCTTTGATCCGGTCGCCGATGTTTTAGATGTGCCGCTTACTCGCTCGACGACCACCGAGACCTTTGAGCTGGGCTACAAGGGAGTAATCGGCGCGAAGCTGGTGGTGGCGGCCGACCTGTATCACACCCGAATCGAGGATTTCGTCTCCCCTATTCAGGTACAGACGCCCAATGTCTTTCTCGATCCGGCCAGCCTCGGGGCGGCGCTAGGTGCTAGCCTCGGGGCGGCGCTGACCGAAAATCCAGAGGTGGCCGCGGCAGTCGCTCCACTCGACAACATGCAGGTCCCGGGCACCTTATCTGGCAACGGCAATGGCTCGCCAGTGGATGAAATTGTCACTTTGTTTGCCGGCGGGGCCGCGAGCATACCGTTTGGCACGGTTACGCCGGAGCAAGCCTTCGACCCGACGGCTGTGGCGTTGACCTATCGCAATTTCGGCGAGATCACCCTTAACGGGCTGGATGTGAACTTGGCCTATTTCCCCAGCGACCAATGGTCGCTAACGGGCAGCTACTCTTGGGTCGATAAAACCTTATTCGAGAAGGTCGATGACATCGCCGACATAGCGCTCAACGCGCCGGGCAACAAATTCAAGCTAGGCACGTCTTACACCTTTGACCAACCGCAACTAACCTTGGGGGCGCAGTGGCGCTACGTGGGGGCGTTTCGCCAAGAGTCGGGGGTGTACGTCGGGGATGTGGACGCGTACTCGCTACTTGACTTGAACGCCAGTTATTGGCTGCTGCCCGGGCAGATGCGGCTCGGGGTGGATGTTTCCAACGCGCTCGATGCTAAGCACCGGACCTTTATTGGAGCACCGGAGATCGGCCGCTTGGTCTTTGGGCAATTGGGCGTGGCGTTTTGAGGGAAGGTACAGCGGGCAAAGGGGGGGACGGGCGACGCCCGTCCCCTTTTTTTACGTCGGCTCGTTGCCCCGGGCCATGACCACCTTGCCGGTGCGAACCATCTCCTTGAGATCGAACTTGCTCAAAAGCGACTCGAGCGCGTCCATCTTCTCGGTGGTGCCGGTGGCTTCGATGGTGATGGTGGCCTCTGAGATATCGACCGTCTTGCCGCGGAAAACCTCGGCTATTTGCAAGACCTCGGTGCGCTCGGCAACCGAACAGCCGACCTTGAAGAGGGCCAACTCGCGGGTGATGGCATCGGCGGCCGAGTGGTCTTTGGCGTGGATGACGTCGACTAACTTGTTGAGTTGAAGGATGATCTGGTGCAGCTCGATGGCCGGCCCGATGCTGGTAATGGTCATGCGCGAGCAGTGGGGAATGTGAGTTGGCGAGACGACTAGGTTCTCGATATTGTAGGCGCGGCGAGCAAAACACTGAGCGATCCTCACCAGTACGCCGGGACGGTCGTTGACCAACAGGCCGATAGTGGTCTTTTGTTGGGGTGCGGTCGGCTTGAGCTGAGGCGCGTCAACGGCCTCTTGGCGGGCATTGAGCTCCTCGGCGGCAAAATCAATGGTAGTAGTTGGCATCAGGTGCTCCCTTTAGGTTGGGCCAATTTCTGCTTGGGGGCCTCGACCAGCATGTCGGTGAGCGCGGCTCCGGCGGGGATCATCGGGAAGACGTTGTCTTCTTTCTCGCATTCGGCGTGGATGACGCAGGGTCCTTCGTCGTAGGCGAGGGCCTGTTTGAGCACCTTGTCGATGTCGGCGGTGCGCTTGATGCGGAAGCCCTTGGCCCCGTAGGACTCGGCGAGCTTGACGAAGTCGGGGTTGCCCTCTAGGTCAACGCCGGAGAGCCGATTGTCGAAGAAGAGGTTCTGCCACTGGCGGACCATCCCTAGGTACTTGTTGTCGAGGACGAGGATCTTAATCGGCAGCCGATGGATGACGGCGGTGGCTAGCTCGCACAGGGTCATCTGGAAGCCGCCGTCGCCGCAGATGGCGACCACTGTCTCTTCGGAGCGGCCGAATTGGGCGCCGATGGCTGCGGGGAAGCCAAAGCCCATGGTGCCAGCGCCGCCGGAAGATAGCCACTGGCGGTGGTGCGCCGTTTTGTAGAACTGGGCTGCCCACATCTGGTGCTGGCCGACGTCGGTGGTCACCACGGCGCGACCGGCGGTCAGCTCGTACAGGCGGTCAATGACAGTCTGCATCTTGAGGCCGCCGCGCTTGCCGTATTTGAGCGGGTATTTCGTCTTCCACTCGTCGATTTGAGCCAGCCAAGTTGCCGTGTCAAGCGGCTTGATGTGGTTGATTAGCTCTTCGAGCACTTGGCGCGCATCGCCCTCGATAAAAACGTCGGGCATGACCACTTTGCCGTATTCGGCTGGGTCGATGTCGATGTGGATCTTTTTCGCATCCGGGCAGAACTCCGAGAGCTTGCCAGTGATCCGGTCGTCCCAGCGCCCACCCACCGACATAATCAGATCGCAGCCGACGACGGCTTTGTTGGCGTAGGCGGTGCCGTGCATTCCGAGCATACCCACCGAGAGCGCGTGCTGCTCGGGGAATGCCCCCTTGCCGAGCAGGGTATTGGTCACCGGCATCCGCGTCTTTTCGGCAAAAGCCTTGGCCGCCTCGTGGGCACCCGAGGCGATGCAGCCGCCGCCCAAGTAGAGTAAGGGGCGTTTGCTGCGGCGCAGGAGAGCGGCAGCGGCTTCGAGTAGCTCGGGTGCAGGCTTGGTCTGCCATGCGTAACCAGGCAAGTAAACCTTCTCGGGAAAGTCGGCGGTGCATTCGGGGAAGGGGTCGCCCTGCGTGACGTCCTTGGGCAGATCGACGAGGACCGGCCCCTGTCGGCCAGTGGTGGCAATGTGGAATGCTTCGGTCATTACGCGGGGGATGTCGTTGGGATCTCTCACTAGATAGGAGTGCTTGACGACGGGCATGGAGATGCCGAAGACATCGGCTTCCTGAAAGGCGTCTTTGCCGAGCATGGGGGTGACGGTTTGCCCAGTGAGGGCGATGACCGGCGAGGAATCCATCAGCGCGGTTAGCAGGCCGGTGATGGTGTTGGTTGCGCCCGGGCCAGAGGTTACGAGGACGACGCCGGGCTTGCCGGTGGCGCGGGCGTAGCCGTCGGCCATGTGGGTCGCGCCTTGCTCGTGCCGGGTGAGGACGAAGTGAATCTGCTCGGAGTTGAGCAGCGCGTCGAAGATGGGCATGGCCGCGCCGCCCGGATGGCCGAAGACGTACTCGACGCCGAAGCGGTCAAGTGCTTCGATTACTTTGTCGGCTCCTCTTGCCATGTCAATTTCTCCCTAAAATAAATGGTTTGAAAATTATTATGTAATTAACCTGAGCAAAGTATAGGCAAAAATGGCGATAATGACAAGGAGAAGAGAAAAGTTTGAACGATTTGTAACGAAAAAGGCGAGAACGTAGGGACAGCCCTTGCGCTAACTCAGAGGCAGTAGGCGGTCGCATGGCGGCAACGCATCCGCCGATGAGCACCGATGAGCGCCGATCTGGGGGCGCACTTGAAATTTTGAGACGACTTCTAAGAGCGGCCCCACACGTCCTTGAAGAGCCGTATCCAGTTGCCGGAGAAAATCCCGGCGATGTCTGCTGGCGAGTAGCCACGGTGCGCGAGGATGGGCTGGAGTCTTTGCAGATCGGCGATGGTGTTGAGGTTGCGCGGGGCTTGCTCGGTGCCGAAGCCGCCGTCGAGATCGGTGCCAATGCCGCAGTGGCGCGTAGTGCCCAAAAGCTGGCTGATGTGGTCGATGTGGTCGGCGACGGTTGCCAAGGTGGCGTTGGTCAGTTGTTCAAAGGCGGGGACTTTGCGCTGCCAGCCGGGGTCGAGCATCCAGGCGTCGAAGGCCGTGCCGATGACCCCATCGCGCTCGGCGATGGAGCGGATCATTTCGTCGGTGAGCTGGCGCTGGCCGGGGGTGAGGGCGCGGCAATTGTGGTGCGAAGCGCAGACCGGGCCGTCGTATGCTTCCAAAAGCTCCCAGTGGGCTTGGTCGGTCAAGTGGGTCAAGTCGATGATGATGCCGGCCGCTTTGAGCGCGTCGAGCAGGGGTTTGGCCGGCGGCAACAGCCCGCCTTCGGTGCCGGTGCCGTGCGAGTAGGTGCTGGTGCCGTAATGCGAGATCGACACTAGGCGCAAGCCGAGTTCGCGCCACTCGGGCACTTGGTCGGGGCCTAAAATGGGGTCGGCGCTCTCCATGGCGAGGATCAGGCCGAAGGGGGTTGTTGGGTCGGGGTTTTGCCAAGCGGCGATGACTTCATCTAGATCGGCGATGCTTTTGACGAACCGGAGCAAACCCGCGCGTTCGAGTGCTTGGTAGTACGCCAAATGTCCGCGGCCGACGCCGTGACATTGGGCTTGGCAGTACATGCCGGTGCGGGTCCACCGGTCGCCTTGGTCTAGGCGCGACATCACCGTGCCGCAGAACAGGCCAACCTTGCCGCGACGCAGCTCGGGGAAAGTCACCGTGCAGGAGCCGAAGCCCTCCATGGTCTGGACCGAGTCGTGGACGCGCACGGTGGCCGCCTTTTGCGTCAGGTCGCGATTGATTTGCAGGGCAGAGAAGGCTAAATCGAGGTGGCTGTCGAGGATCAGCGGGCGCGCGTCGGTCATTCGTATTAGCTCCAAGCTTGGCGGAAGAAGCGCGAGAGGTTGCCGTGGGCTATGGCCGCAATGTCGTTGGTCGAGTAGTCCCGCCGGTTGAGGATGTCGAGGAAGCGCTGTAGATCGGCAATGGTGTCGTAGTCAATGGGTGCCATTTCGCGCCCGAAGCCGCCGTCGAGGTCGGAGCCGATGGCGACGTGGTCGCAGTTGCCCACGAGCTGGCAGATGTGGTCGATGTGATCGACGACGGCCGACATGGGGCGGCGAGCGGTTTGCGGATAGGTCGCTGGGTCGTCGAAGTCGATCGCGGGATTGAGCATGAATTCGGCAAAGACCGCGCCGATGACGCCGCCGCGCTCGGCGATGGCTTGGATCATCTCGTCGCTGAGGTGGCGCTGGCCGGGGACGAGGGCGCGGCAATTGCAGTGGCTGGCGTGGACCGGCCCCGACCAATAGTCCATAAGCTGCCAAAAGACCAAATCCGAGGCGTGGGTCAGGTCGAGGGCGATGTTCGTTGCGGCGAGCGCGTCGAGCAGGGGATAGGCATCGGCGTACAGCCCGCCGCGGGTGCCGGTGCCATGGCCGTAAGTATTGGCCCCAAAGTGCGTCAGGCCCACCGAGCGCAGGCCCTGCTGCCACCACCAGCGTACTTGCTCAGGGCCGAGGATGGGGTCGGCACTTTCCATGCTCAGAATTAGGCCGATCGGAGTCGTTTGGTCGGGATTTTGCCAAGCGGCCATGGCTGCGTCGAGGTCGCTTGGGTCGCGGATGAAGCGCAGTTGGCCCTCGCGTTCTAATGCCTTGTAATAGTGGAGATGCGCTTGGCCGATGGCGTGGGCCGCTTCTTGGGTTCTCATGCCGTCGTCGAGGATGCCGGTGGGCATCTGCACCCGGCTCATAATGGTTGAGAGCGCGATCCCGACGCAACCTTGGCGCATCTGCGGCAGGGATACGGTGGCGGTACCACGGGAGGTGCTTTCGGGGCGCTTTCTGTCGCGCAGAGAGTCGGGATGCGAAGGGCCTGGGGGTTTGGGATCTTCGCGCTCGCGCAGGACATGGATGTCTTGGGTGAGGTCGCGGCGGTGGTGCAGGGCGTTGAAGGCCAAGTCGAGGTGGCCGTCTATGATGAGCGTAGGACGATCGGGCATGGTGGGGCACCTTTTGGGTTAATTCACTAGGTACTTTTCTACGAGCGCTTCATCGATGGTCACGCCCAACCCCGGCCCCTCCGGCACGTGAACGTACCCATCGACGACCGCGAATTTTTCGTGCGTCAAGTCGTGGCGCAAAGGAGAGTCAGCCATGCAGTATTCAAAGACCTCGCCGTGGGGGACCGCAGCGAGGCCGTGGAGCGAGGCCGCGATGGTGATGCCGCTTTTGAACGAGTGGTTTGCTACCTTGCGGTGCAGGCGGTGAGCGAGGCGGCCGACTTCGACCATCGTCGAAAGCCCGCAGCGGCCCGGGTCTGGCTGAACCCAATCGAGATGGCCCTCGACGAGTAGCCGCTCAAAGTCCCGATAGCGCGACTCGGCCTCGCCCGTGGCGATGGGCACCGGGCTGCGCTCGCAGAGGCATGCATAGCCTTCGACATCCTCGGGGTACAAGGGTTCTTCGAGCCAGAATATGCCGTACTCGGCGAACTGCTCGGCGCGCTTGAGGCCGGTTTTCCAGTCCCACACCTGCCCTGCGTCCACCAAGATATCCACATCCGCTCCAGCCCCCTTCCTCGCTTCGCGCACCAAGGCGATGTCGTTTTTCTCGCTCTGCCCCATCGGTCCCCAGCCAAACTTGATGGCCGTGAACCCCTCGTCGGCAAAGCGGCGGGCTAGTTCGCTGGTCTCTTGCGGCGTGTCGCCGAAGAGGATGGAGCAATACGCGCGGAATTTGGTTTGATAGGGGCCGCCGAGCAGTTGGTAGGCCGGGCAGTTGTGCGCCTTGCCCGCAATGTCCCACAGCGCGAGGTTGACGCCGGCCATGGCGTGCGTGCCCACGCCGACGCGGCCATAGTAATTGGCTGCGTCGAGCATGCGGGCCCCGCATACGTCGATGGCCAGCGGGTCCAAGCCCTCTAGCGCGTTGGCGAGGCCGTTGCTAATCTGGTGGGAGAGCGGGGCCTCGACGACGGCCTTGACCACGGTGGGGGCCGAATCAACTTCGCCCCAGCCGGTGATGCCGGCGTCGGTTTCTATTTGGATCAGACAGGTGTCCTGCGTGCCGTCGCAGCGGGCGGTGACGTCGGGCAGGCGCAGGTAATGAGCGGATACGCGGGTGATTTTCATATCAAAAGTCGAATACGGTTTCGAGGGTCATAATTTTGTGGCGCTGTATGCGCCGGTTGGCGGTGCGCTCGAAGATGAAGCGGGTATCCCAACGCACCGACGAGCCTTCTTTCACGTTCAGGCCGATGTCAAATCCATAGAAGGTGTCCTCGGTTGGCTCGAAAAAGCCGTCCCGGCCGGTGCCGTCCTCGTTGAGGCTCCGGCCGATGTTGTTCTTGTGGAAATAAGCGTACGCGCGCTTGAGGCGGGGGAAGTATTTGAGCAGTTTGCGCGACAGGGATGCGCTGGCGATTAGCTGCTGTTTGGGGTCGCTGGTCCCCGTCAGGTACTGATAGGAGGCCGAGGCGTGTGCGTATGAGCCGAGCTCAGTGCCTAAGTGACCAAAAAAGCCGGAGAGGTCGTTGCTGTAGCCCAGCCGCGCGTCCTTGGACTGGGCCTGTCCGGTGGCGAGGTCGAGGTGAGCGCGGTCGATTTCATACAGCTCGTCGAAGTAGCGCGAGTCGAAATCGCTGCGGAAGTGGCGAAACTCCAGTTGGCCGTTGAGCGGGCCTAAAGCCAGCCACAGGCCCGGGGCGGCGATCCCGAACCCGGTCGCTTGGCGATTGCGAGGAGAAACGCCCTGCTGTTGCGCCTCAAAGCTGGAGAGGGCGTCGTCGTCGTCGATCAGGAGGGCGAATTGGCCGTAGAGCTTGAGCTCTAGGCCGAGGTCGCGGATGATGGGGTAGCCCGCATCTACTCCCAAGATCGAAAAGAAGTCGCGGCCAACGCGGTTTCTGTTGAAGGGCTTGTGCCGGTCCACGTCTTGGTCCACCGGGAAGGCGTCGCCGTAATTGGCGTTGAGCCCCAACAAGGCGGAGGCGATGTCGGCGGAGAGGCCGCTGCCGGCGTCGGCGTCGATGATGCCGTCGTTGTCGTCGTCGCCGTCGAGGTGGTCGGGCACGCCGTCGGCGTCGTTGTCGAGAGCGAAGTTGCCGTCGTCCGGGAAGGCGTCAATGGGGTCGGGTACGCCATCAGAATCGCCGTCGCGCAGGCCGCTGTACTGGTCCAAATCGGCCACAAAGGTCAAGCCGAACTCGATGCCGGCGGCATAGCCCAAGGCCCGCAGCCCGATGAGCGCGCCGCCCTCTTGGAAGTCTTGCAGGTTGTTGATCGCTCCTTCGAGTCCGATATTAGTGCCGGCGAAATTGGCGATGCGGAACTGGAGTCCGGTTTTCTTGATGCCAGGATAGTGCAGGGTGTTGCGGTAGTTGTCCATGATGAGGCCGTACCCCAGCGTCACGTCGTTGAGTGCGCCGATTTTGACGTACACCGCGTCGTTGGGACGGCCATAGCGCACGTAGTAGATCTTGCGCAAAATTGAGTCAAAGGTTTGAGTTGACGAGCCAGCCTCCCAGCCGCGGGACCCGAGGTCGCCATTGCGCTCGACAAAAAGCTCTAGGTCGAGGCCAATGCCCAAGCGGCCCATGGGCAAGTCGGGCCGGAGGCTGAGGCGATATAGTTGCTCTTGGTCAACGGTGACGCTGCCCATGCTGAGCGAATAGCCGAACATGGCCACTGAGGGCTGAGCCGCAGAGGCGACCGGGCCGGCCAACAGCAGCAAGACCAAGGCGCGTTTGCAGAAAAAGTTCATATAGGGAAGATGCGGTCGCCGGGCCGCGGGTGCAATGGCTGGGGCGGCCCTTAAACGAAACGATACAACTCACCGGAAAGAGGCTTGCGATGGGACAAACGCTGAAGGACCTACTCAACCATAGCTTCGCAACCCATGCCGAACAGACGGCCATTCGCGTACTCGAGCCCGCAGAGGGCAGTCGCGCATGGACCTACCAGCCCCTGACCTACGCCGAGCTCAAAAGTCGCCGCGATCAGCTCGCGGCGGGCCTTGCGGCGCAGGGCTTGGCCAAGGGCCAGCGCGTGGGCATTCTCACCGATGGTGGCAGCGAGCCGCTGTTGGTCTTTCTGGCGACCGACTGCATCGGGGTCAGTGCGGTGCCGCTGTGCATCCAGTCGCCTGATGAGGTGCTCGTTTACAGCATCGCACACTCTGCGGTTGAGCTGCTGGTCGTGGATCGCAAGGGCTACGAGCGGTTTGGCGCGATTCGAGAGCGGCTGGACGAGGTGCCGCGGATTGCGTTGACCGAGGGCCGGGCCGAGGACGCGATCCCGTGGGACGAGCTGGCCGAGAGCAGCGCGGCCGTGCCCGAAGTCGAGGTGCTGCCGGAAGACGAATCGAAAATTCTCTATACCTCGGGTTCGTCCGGCCTGCCCAAGGGCGTGATCCAGACCCACGCCAACGTCGCCGCCAACGTCGAAGAGGTTTGGGACGTGATTAGCACGCGCCAGCCTCTCCGCATGTTCAAGTCCGCGCCCGACTACCACTCCATGGGAATTCTCAACATCTACTATCCCTTGGCCAAGGGGTGGATTTTGGACTTGGCGCGCTCGCCCGATCGCGTCCTCAGCGACATTCGCCTCTCCGAGCCGGAGGGCTTCCTCACCGTGCCGCTGATACTCGACAAAGTGTACGGCAATGTGCGCAAGGAAATCGACGCCGGCGGCGTCAAGGGGGGCTTGATCCAGCGCTCGGTTGCGGCCAAGGAGCGGCTGGCGCGCGGCCAAGCTGGGCTAGGCGACAAGCTCTTTTTGGCCGCCCTAGGCCGTTCGATCATCGGCAAAATTCGCGCTCAGCTCGCCACGCGGGTCGGGCCTCATCTAGAGCTTTTGATCGTCGGCTCGGCCAAGGCCGATCCCAAGGCTTTAGACTTCTTTCACGAAGTGCTCGACATCACTACGTACGAGGGCTACGGCACGACCGAGTGTGCGCCGCTGATTGCCGCCAACCACCTCGGCGGGCGCAAGAGCGGCACGGTGGGGAGGCCGTTGCAGGCGGTGAAGATCGTGGCCGAAGACGGGTCGGAAATCGGGTACAACGATCCGGCGCAGGCAGGGTGCCGGCCCAGCCGCGATCAGGTCGGGGAACTATGGACCTGCGGCCCCAACGTCATGCGCGGGTATTTGCACGACCCCGAGCAGACCGAGCAGGTGCTAGTGGAGGAGGGCGGCCAGATCTGGTATCGGACCGGCGACTTGTTCAGCATGGATGACGAGGGCTTTCTCACCTTCCACGGGCGGGTTGGCCGGCAGTTCAAGCTGCGCAACGGCGAGTTCGTCAATCCCGAAGTCTTGGAGCGAATTTTCGCCCGGGTGCCCTTGGTTGAGCACGTGATCGTGTACGGCGACCAGCAGCGCGACTACCCGCTGCCGTTGGTGACGGTGGATGTGGAGGAGGCGCAAAAGAGCGGCATTGACGGGTTGCCTCTGGAGGACGAGGCCGCCCTGCGCACGCATCCGAGCTTGGGCGAGCAGATCCGCGCCGGGCTTCTGGCCGAGGCCACGGCCGCCGGCCTGCCGAGCTACCAGCGGCCGCAGCGCGTCGCGCTCTTGCCCGAGCCGCTGAGCGAGGACGCCGGGACCTTGACCAAGGGCCTGAAGAAGGTCGTGCCCAAGGCGATTGTCGAGCGGTACCGCACGGTCGTCGAACAGACCTACGCATCCTAGCTGCGCCGCAACTGATGCAAGCGGCGGCTCAGTTCGGTGGGCGAGGTCGTGCCGGTCGTGCCGGCCTGCTGAGCGGTAATTGACGCGGCCAAGCAGGCTACAGCCGCCGCTTCCGTCAGTCCGGCACCTGCCGCTAGGGCCGCGCTGATGGCGGCTGCACAAGTGTCCCCGGCACCCACCGGGTCAACGGGCGTGGTGGTGCGCACGGCCGGCACGTGCTCGACCGCGTTGCCGTCGGCTACGAGTATTCCCCTATTGCCAAGCGTTAGAAACACTGGGCGACCAGTTTGGCTGCTGAGCACGTGGGCGTGGTGGTGTGCGGCCTCGAGCGACAAGCGCCCTTGGCCGCCGAGCGCGGCCCAAGCCTCGCGCTGGTTGGGCTTGAGGATGGCGCGCTTGAAGAGTCCGATGCGCGTGCGCGAATCGGCGAGGACCACGAGCTTGGGCTGGGGGCCGAGTGCAGCGGCGAGGGCGCGGCGCACGCGCGTGGTGAGGACGCCGCAATTGGCTTCGGCGACTTGGTCGATGAGTACGAGTCCGTCCCAGTGGCTTAGACGCTGGCGGACGTGGGCGATGAGCGCGTGCTGGAGATTGGTAGGGGTCGGGCGGCGGTTTTTGACATCGAGCCGCTCTAGTTCCTCGAGTACGGGCCGGCCGCGCTGGCCGCTAGCGACGTAGCAGGGTTTGCCATAAGTCGGGGTCAAGCGGCCCGGAGCCGTGAGAAAGCCCGTCAAATCTAGGCCCAACCGGCGCATGACCCGCCGCAACTCGTAGCCTTCGCCGTCGTCGCCGCAGTACCCCACGGCCTCGACCACACCCACGCCGAGGGCGCGCAAGTTGACGGCGACATTGCCGGCGGCTCCGGGTTGGCGGCGGTAGCCGATTACCTGATAGCAGGTCTTGCCGGTCTCCAGCGACTTTTCGTCGAGGGCTGGATCGCATTCGAGGTAGGAGTCGAGGAAAAAGTCGCCGACTACGCCGATGCGTAGCGCAGGAAACGCTTCCACGAGGGCGCACAGGCGAGTTGGGGCCAAGTCGAACATGGAGTTAGCGGCGCAAGAGCGGGCAAGCCGGGCTTGATTTAGCACCTCTCACACTTTACTTTCTCTAGGTGCTATTTTATAGTTATGTCCTTGATTCTCTTAAACTTAAAATAAAAAGAAATCGTGCCGATTCGCAAAGCTGTATTCCCCGTAGCGGGTTTGGGCACCCGCCTGCTACCGGCGACCAAGTCCCAACCCAAGGAGATGCTGCCCGTTGGTTGCAAGCCGGTCGTGCAGTACGTGGTTGAGGAGATGATCGAGCAGGGGTTGGACAAATTTCTCTTTGTAACGGGCCGCAAGAAGCGCTCGATTGAGGATCACTTCGACGACGATCCCGAGCTTGCGGTGCGCTTGGGCGATAGCGCAATCGGCGAGGTTGACTACGCGGCCGCGGGCGTTGAATTCTACTATGTGCGGCAGCGTCGGCCAGCCGGCAATGCCGATGCCGTGCGCCAAGCTCGGGAATTCGTGGGCGACGAGTCGTTCGCGGTGGGGTTCGGCGACACGATCATCGCCTCGCCGCGGACGCCGGGCGTGGTTGGCCGGATGATGGAGTCGCATGTCCAACGGGGTGCGGCCGCCACCATTGCCGTATGGGAAGTGCCGCACGCGGAGATCTACAAGTACGGGGTCGTCGCGCCGCAAGGCGAGGCCGACGACGACTTTGCCATCGCCGATATCGTTGAAAAACCGCCGGTGGAAGCCGCGCCGAGTTGTCTGGCGGTTGCGGCCCGCTATATTTTTTCGCCGGAGATTTTCGCCGCCATTGACGAGATTGAGCCTGGGGTTGGCGGCGAGTTGTGGTTGACCGATGCCATCCGCGTCCTGATTCAGCGCGGAGCCGAGGTGCGCTGCACGCGCCTTGCAAGCGACGAGGTGCGCTACGACATAGGAACGCCGCTTACGTACTACCGGGCCTTTGCGGATTTCGCCTTGGCCGACCGGGAGTTCGGCGCGGCGTTTCGCGCGTATCTCGAGGACAAATTGGCCTAGGCCTAGGCAATGAAGATGAAGCTCGACTATGGCCGCGACGGCCTCGAAATCGAAGTGCCCGACTCGGCCGAGGTATTGCAGATGGCCCCGAGTGAGGGACTCGACCGGATCGAGGAGCGGATCGAGCACGCGCTGGCCCGCCCGATAGGGACGCCGTCCTTGCGGCGGCTGGCGCAGGGGCGCAAAAACGCCTGCGTCGTTATTGCCGATATTACCCGCCCGGTACCCAACGCCGTCATTTTGCCGCCGATGCTGCGGATTCTCGCAGAGGAGGGCATCGCCCGCGAGGATATTACCTTGTTGGTCGGCACCGGCCTGCACCGGCCCAACGAAGGCGAGGAATTGGTGCAGCTCGTCGGGGCCGACATCGCCCGCAGCTATCGCATTGTCAACCACACCGCCCGCCGCCGCGAGACCCTCGCGTATCTGGGGGAAACCTCGGGCGGTGCCCCAATATGGATCACTTCGCTCTACGTGGAGGCCGACCTAAAAATCGCCACCTCCCTGATCGAGCCGCACTTGATGGCCGGGTACTCGGGCGGCCGCAAGGCCATCTGCCCGGGGTTGATGGGCATTGAGACGATGCGCGTCTTGCACGGCCCCGAGCTGTTGGGCCATCCCCGGGCGTGCGAAGGCTCAATTGAAGGCAACCCTTTCCACCGCCAAGCCCTCGAAGTGGCGCAGTGCGCCGGCGTTGATTTTACGTTCAATGTGGCTATGAACGACCGGCGGCAAATCACCGGCCTGTTCTGCGGCGACCTAGAGAAGGCCCATGCCGAAGGGGCCCGCTTCGTCGAGCGGCAGAACGGCGTCTTGGTTGACGAGCCGGTTGACATCGCGGTCACCAGTAGTGCCGGCTGGCCGCTCGACCTGACGTTGTACCAAGCCGTCAAGGGCCTGACGGCGGTGTTGCCCATCGTCAAAGAGGGCGGGACGATCCTGATTGCCGCGCGCTGTGCCGAGGGCTTGGGCAGCGCGGAATTTGCGGAGATGCTGCTCGGGGCATCCGGTGCCGCCGAATTCGCGGCCCGCCTCGCGGATCCCAATTTCTTCGCCATTGACCAATGGCAGTTGCAAGAGCTGTGCAAGGTACTCGACAAGGCCGAGGTCATGTTCTACTCTGAGGGCATTGATCCTCAGTACCGCGACAAGGTGTGGGTCGAGGTCATTTCCTCGGTGGAGCAAGGGCTAGCCGCGGCACTGGCGCGGCACGGTGCCGGGGCGCGCATAGCGGTCGTCCCCCAAGGCCCTTACGTACTCACGCAAACCAAAGGAGGGCACTGATGTCCGATATACGCAGGTGGTTTTTGCGGGGAGGATTCGCTTTGTTGGCCGCGCTGTACTGGGAGGCGGACGGCGGGGCGACTGTGGTGCCGATTATGGGGTTGGGCGATCAAAAAGAAGAGGAGGAGGCCTTGGAGGAGCCGATGGTCAGCGACAGCACCATCTCGGAGGAACTGAAGCAGCGGCTGCTCTTTATGCCCTTTCGCGACAAGTCGAAATACAAGGGCGAGTGGGACATATACTCGGCCATGCCCCGTGGTTTGGCCGATTCGCTGAGCGGCAGTGCCTTTTTCAGCACCGTGTCCATTGATTCGGCTCTCGTGCGGTTAAAAAAGAAAGAATTGCAAGGCAAGGTCGATGTAGCACACGCCTTGACCATTGGCCGCGAGGTGGATGCCGACTACGTCGTCTTGGGGCAGATTGACGAGATGAGTATGAAGCGCTTTCGCGCCACCGTACCCATCGGCGGCTATCGCAGCTATCAGGGCCTGACCACGGTACGGCTGTATCCCTATAAGGTCATCGACGGGGAAGCAGCCGGCGAGGTGGTGCGGGAAGTAGCTGAGGACAGCAAGCGCTATGGGATTACCAACCCGGCGGCGTACGTGCCGCTGGAAAAGGAGTACTTCCTCTTGGGGCAGATGGAGTGGGGTAGCGAGGAATTTCACAACACCTTGCTGGGCAAGTCGGTGAGTCGATGTCTGGACCACTTAGCTGCCGGGCTGGACAGTCTCATCCAACCCCCGGCCGCATTTAAGGTTTCCGAGCCGAAGATCATAGAGGTGGTGGCCGATACCGTGCAGGCTGATACAGGGCGGAACGGAGAATCTGTGCGAGTGCGGTTGAGTGCTTATATTAACGTGGGATTAGCCGATTCAGTTCAGAAAGGCAACAAGTACGGCGTGTGGGACAAGGGGCGGGAACTGAAAGACCCGGATACCGGTAAGGTGTTGGGAACGGCTCTGCCACGTCGGGTCGGCGTCGTGCAAGTCGAACAGGTGCTCAGCCAACACCTGTCGCTGGTGAGGATTCTCCAAGGGGAAGACGCCGTACAAAGGGACTACGGAATTCGCGCCGAATAAAGGTCAATCAATTATGAATGCACTGCGAACGACATGGACGACGGGCTTGGTCCTGCTGCTGGTCCTAGCGAGTGAAGCGAACAGCGGCCAAATTGAGGCCCTGCCAGAAGACAGCCGCGTATTCTACGTCTTCTCGCACGATAGGGCCCCGCAGCGCCAGCGGGTCTTGCAGCTATGGCATCAGTTCCGCGCGCAGGATGCTGAGCAGCGGTTTGTCGCCATTGCCCGCGACGGGCAAGTGCCGACGATCGAGGGGCTGACCCTGTGGCCGGTCGCGATGGCTGCACAGTCCTTGGCGGTCCCCGCGTACATCAAAGCGCGGCTGGACGCCGACGGGGATTATTTCGCAGCCATAGATTCCGCGGGTGCTTTGCACTTGGCCGGCCCGGGGCAAGACCTGCTGCAACCCTTGGCTACGGAAGTGGATGAAAGCACTTGGGGCAAGGTAAAGGACTTGTTCAAATAGGACCATGGCCGCAGAGCCTGAGCACAGAGACTTTTCCATCAAGCGCATCGACGCCTTCGCCTGCGGTGCTCGCTTGCTCGCGGCAGGTGCCATGCGGTATCACCGCTTGGTGGTTGAGGGTGGTTGCAATCTGCCGCGTACGGGGCCGGCTCTGATTTTGCCCAAGCATTGCGCGTACCGCGACATTCTGCTCGAAGGGGTCTTGCTATACAGGATCACCCGGCGCTATGCCAACTACATTATGAAGGTTGGTCTGTGGGGGATACTGGAGTGGATGGGTGGGGTCAAAGTGGAGAGGCCCAAAGACATTAGGCGGATCGCAGACCGAGAGCAACGCCGCGCCGAGATTCGGCGGGCCCGCGCGGCCAACCAGCAGATGCAAGACTATTTAGACGGGCTGTACCAGCGCGGGGAATTGGTCGTCTCGCACCCGGAAGGCATGCGCTATCAAGACGAGTTGGGGCCGCTGCAAAAGGGAGTGGTCGAGCATCTGGTACAGGCCGAAGAGCGGTTGGGGGTGCGCGTACCGTTGATTCCCATCGGCTTGGAATACGATAGCTATGCTCGGCTTGGTGCGCGGGTGTACTTTCGGGTTGACGAGCCGCTCTACGCGGATTCCTTCGCCAATGTCAACGAGCTGATAGATCATCTCGGCGAGCGCTTGCGGGTACTCAGCGGTCTAGCCTGATCGGCCGAGTGTGCAATAGCTCAGTAAGGAGAATACATGTTCAAGCTATCTGCATTGATTTTAGTCGCCGCGGTCGTAGGATGTGGCTCGAACCAAGTTAAAATTGAGATCCGGGGCGGGGATGGCCAGTTCGTGCGCTTGGACGCCAATGACGTCCAATACAAATTCAACCACTTGGTCAAAGCTGGAACCTACGTCTTGCCCGAGCCGGACAGCAAGATCGAATTGGGCCGCGGTGCGTACGCAGTCAATGTCGCTGCGGGGGATTATATAGAGAATAAGGTTTTGCAAGTGGAATCGCCGCCGCTGTGGGGCGTGCGGACCTACGAGGCGATCTTCGACATTCCCACGGGGAGCAATGCCGCTTTCAAACGCGAGGGCACGATCCTTTACGCCTCAACCAAGAAACACGTCCGCAACTGGGACTTGTTTACTATCAAGGCCGATGGCAGCGACCGCCAGCAGCTAACCGACACTCCCGAACCCGAGCAGCATCCTTCTTGGTCGCCCGACGGCGAGAAGATCCTCTTCACCCGCGGCGATGTGATGACCAACATCGACCTCTACGTCATGGATGCTGATAGCTCTAATGCCGTGCGCCTAACCGAACATCCCGAGCGCGACCAGCGCGGCGTTTTTTCGCCCGATGGCGAGACCATCGCCTTCGTCAGCCTGCGCGACGGCGATGTAGCCATCTGGCTCATGGACGCCGACGGAGCCAACCCGCGGAAGTTGGTCCAAGGCGGCCAGCCTTCGTTTTCGCCCGACGGCCGCCGCATCGCCTTTACTTCTTCGGCCTTCGACGACAACGACGAGATCTACCTCATTGATCTCGACGGGTCGAATCGGACTCGCCTCACCGAGAATCGGCGCAAGCTCGACTGGTTCGCGTCGTTTTCTCCAAAAGGCGACTACTTGGTTTACAACTCGGAAGCATTTGGCGGCCAAGAGTTGATGATTATGCGGACCGATGGCCAAGGGCAGACCCGCATCTCGATTGCCGAGGAGACCTACGAGCAAGAGCCCGTCTGGTCGCCCGATGGCAAGGGGATAGCTTATGCGGGCAAAATGGGCGACGACGAATACGACATTTACTTGGTCGGAACGGCCGGCTTTGACTTGGATGAGATGGACGCGCCGCCGCTGATGCCGATTAACCTGACCGACAACGACGACCGCGACGATATGTCGCCGAGCTGGCACCCCTACTGATCTGACATGCAAACGAAGGGGGCTACGGGCGCTTCTTACCTTTATATCGTCCTCGCCCTGGGGCTGGCCCTGCGGTTTGTAAACCTGCAAGATCCCCTGACCGACAAGCAGGCTTGGCGCCAGACGGACACAGCCGCCATAGCCCGCAATTTTTACGAAGAAGGGTATTCGCTCTTCTATCCGCGCGTCGATTGGCGCGGTACCACCGCTGGGTACGTGGAGACGAATTTCCCCCTGTACCCCTTCGTCGTTGCCCTGCTCTACGCCGCCGCCGACGGTTCCTATGAGTGGCTCGGACGGCTTGTGGCGGCACTGTGCTCGACGGCGGCCGCGGCATTTCTCTATTGGCTAGGTCTGCGATTGGGCATGGGGCGGCTGGGTGCGCTGTTAGCCGCCTTGCTCTATCTGCTTTTTCCCATGAGCATCTACTACGGGCGCACCTTTATGCCCGAGGCGTTGATGATCCTTTTGAGCGTAGGATCGCTTTGGGCTTTCGCACGGTGGATTGACAGCGGTCGCTGCTGGGACTTCGCGTTGGCTACTCTGTTGGCCGCCCTGTGTTTCCTAGTCAAAATACCTACCCTCTATCTCGGTTTTCCGCTGGTCGCCTTAGCTTGGGAGCGTTGGGGGTGGCGCTTCGCCCTCAAGCCCGCGCTTTGGCTCTACCTCGTGCTGGCCTTGGCACCCGCCGTGCTCTGGTACTGGCACGCCAGCCTGCTCTTTGAGGAAACCGGCCTGACGTTTGGCATCTGGAATCGCTACGGCTATGACAAGTGGGACCGCAGCTTATTATTTGCGGTTGATTTCTACCTAACGCTCTTGGAGCGCTTCTGGCACAGCGTCTATACGCCTGCGGGAGCGGTGCTAGTTTTTGCTGGGCTCACCCTAGTGCCTAGCCAACGGCGTGCGTGGACGCTCTGGGTGTGGATGGGGGGGCTGGTGCTCTACGTTTTTGTCGTTCCAGAGGGCAATCGCGGGCTGCATTACTACCAGCTACCCTTTGCTCCGGTGGGGGCTCTTCTAGCTGGGCGGACGCTTGAAGCCATTCTCGGGGCAGATGCTGCATCGGCGGGATGGTGTCGGTTCGTGCGGAACTGGAAACGCTGCTGGCGCGTCGTTTTGGTATGTACGGTGGTCGTCGGGGTCGCCGCCTACAGTGCTTGGGCGGTTGGGCCGTATTACGCGCAGCCCAACAATTGGCACAACTACTACCAGAGCTGTCACTTGGCGGGCCGGGTACTCGACGCCAAGCTGCCGCAGGATGCGCTGCTGGTCATCGGCGACGAGGACGAAAACACTGGGGTGCCGCACCGAGCGCAAAGCCCGACCTTGCTCTACTACTGCCACCGCAAGGGATGGCAAATAACCCCGGACGAGTTTGCGCCCGATCGGCTCGACAGTCTCGCGGCTGCGGGAGCAGACTATTTCCTAGTGGCGGCCGGCTTCGCCGTAGATAATGAGCCTCTTTGGCAAGACCTCTTGCGCCGAGGAGTGACGATTCCTTCGGCGCACCCGCGCCAGTGGCACGACAAAGCAGAATTTATGCACTTCGTTAGCCGGCAGCTAGGAGCGGATCGGCATTTCATCCTCGTATCTCTCGCGGATCGCGACGAGTAGTTGACAGTGGCTGAGGGCCTATATATTATGTTCACCATCTTGGCTCTTAGGCAGTTAAGTCCGTTTTCTACAGCTCGTCACAAGGAGGGAAAGATGACGTCGAAAGTCGAATATACACAGGTGCGAAAGTGGCTTCTGGTCGGTGCTATAGCGGCTGTTGTGGCTGGCTGTGCCACCACCGGAGGCAGCGGAGGCGGTTATGGCCTGCCCCCCATTCCCGAGGGCAAGGGGCGGCTCATGTTGGAGACGGGAGGGATCAACGAAGTAAACTACTATGTACTCGACGAAGAAACCGGCGAGGAGGTCCACTCGGAATCGCCGCGCATGGCCGCGAGTTCACCCATAGGATACGAGACGGGCTACCGCTCTCTGCCGCAATTTGTCGATCTGGCCCCTGGCAGTTATCGGGTTGTGGTCAATACGGATATCGACGACAGCGTCGAGAAGGAAGTCGAAGTCCTGATGGGACAGGAAATGTACGCGACCATACCCATCGGCCGTTTTCAGGTCATTTTTTCCGATGCACAGGGCCGCAGTCAGGTGCCTTTCCTAATTTTTGACTACAATTTGCGGACTATGCTGGGCCGGGGCATGACCTCGACAGAGGTGCGCTACTTTATCGTGCCGGTGGGCGAGTACAAGGTGAGGATTGAAAATTCTCCCACTGGCGTGGACGAAATCAGGCCTGTACAGGTGAGTATGGGACAGACCCAAAACATTCTCATCGGACCGTCCCCCTCGCCAGCACAACCGGGCGAAGGCGGGAGCGAAGGGGCCGCACAGCCTTAGGCTTATCGCGGAGCAATACCATGCAGCGCAAAGGACTATGGGGTGGAGTTGTACTCTTGGCCGCGCTATGGGTATCGGCCAGTGGAGCTGCTACTTCTCCTCTCAAGGCGACCATTATCGATCGCTATGGAAACCAGCACCAAGTAGATAAGTTCACCTTTCAGGGGCGTCAGGATTTGGAAATCTACGTCCAAGGCCAGCGTCGCTTGGTGGAACTGGTCAGGGTTGCTCGGTTGCGCTTTGAAGGAGAGCGCAGCGACGAGGAACAGCGCGTCGTGCTCGTATTCCGAAACGGTGGCCAAGAGGCGGGCTTGATGGTGACGGGCGGATCTTCTTCGCCCCATCAAGACGCCGTTGGCGGTGGGAGTAGCGGGCGTCGCTTCGCTGGGGTGACCGAGCTGGGGCCGTTCTTCATTCTCGCCAGCGATGTGCAAGAGATTGTCTTGCGCCATCCCGTCGGCGAGGAGCCGCCTGAGGAAAATATCCTCAAGGCCACGATCATCACGATAAATGGCAGGCGCTTTGAGGTGGAGAATTTGCGCTTTCACGGCAAGCAGCGGCTCGACTTTTTCAGGGGTCGGAACAAGCGCTTTATTCCCCTAGACAAAGTGGCGCGAATCGACTTTGATGAGGACGGCGGGACGGGCGGCGAGTTTAGGCCGATAACGGCAACCTATTGGTCGGGAAAAACCGTTATGGGGACAGTTGAGGCGAGCCTAGTCCGCCTTTCGGGCGAGACCGACAAGAGCTATTTCGAGCGCGTCAACCAGGCCTTTACGGGCGTCGTGGGTTCGAGTCCGTTTGCGATTGGTATGCACGACATAAAGCAGATTCGCTTTCGGGAAGATAAGGAAGAAGAAAGTGCTAAAGACGGTGCTGACGACAGCGCCGAAGATAACACCGGAGACAGTGCTGACGACAGCGCCGGAGATTCTCAATAGGTGTGTCTCGTTTAACTCCCGATAATATCCCTTATAGGGAGTATGCCAACGGGGGTTGTAGCTTGAGATTATCTCCGACCTACCGGACCAAGCCGCATGAGTTCCCATGAGGTATAGAGCTGATCGGCGATACCGGCGGCCCTAGCCTGCCTCCTCTGTTGCCCTCGGCCTTCTTCCGTGGGCTATGGCAAACACCGATGCGGAGGATGAAAATGGTAGCGCACGGTGCTCATCCAACGGAGGGCCTCCTGCCGATCCGTCCGACGCTAAGAGCCCAGCGTTTTGCGGGTTTTGCGCCTGTTGGCCTCCATCTGTCCGATGGAAGCACTCAATGGGGCTGGGGTTGGCTTGGGTCCATTGGCCCTTGCCAAAGATTGGTCGGTTTGCCTCCGGTTTGCCTCCGGTTTGCCTCCGGTCGTCCATTTTCGGTCCGGGCTGTTGTTTTTTCGCCACCTACGCCCCGTGCTCATCAAACGGAAGGGCCGCTGGCTGCACATGACGGACCCGCCTATCAGGCCGTGGATCGCGGATCCGGCTCCCCATGCCAAGCAGACGACCAACCGCCTCCTTGGACCCCCAAGCGCACCAGGGCGTTCAAGCCCTAGCCCCTATCCACAGGCTCAAGCACCCAGATGGCCTGCGCTTGGCCGATTGGGCAGTTAAACAACGCCGTCCCTTTCCGCTGGCTGAATGCCTCGCCGCCGCCCTGATAGCGCACAGAGCCAATCCGGTCAGCCCCCGAAGGCTTGCGTCCCGTCCGATGGGCTTGGCCGCGTTGGCCGTAGGCCTTGCATTGGGCGTGGAGACAACACAAATGCGCCAACACGGGTCTTGGCTTTTTCATCTTTATCCCGCCTTATACCGTTTTGCTAATCGTATGTCCTAAATAAGTCGCCCCCAAGAGAAGGGGATGATTAGGACACTAAAAAGTCAAATCGGTATTACTGGGCGGTTGGGAGAGTTCTATAGAGGGCACAAGGCCAGCACGGGTCTTAACCGCTCTGAGATAATCTCACGGTACGGCCCCAACGGGCCAGTGCCTGCAGAATGTAACCGACGTTACGCAGTTTTCCAGAAAACCCTCGATTTCGCCCCAATATCTTGGATCAATAGGCTTCGATAAACCACAAGATAGAGAGCTACTGCGTAACGTCAGAATGTAAAATACTTGCAGTACAGTGGAGGACGTTCTATATTATGCTCGATAAAAGCCCCTACAGCGGCTCCGATTCGGTTAGATTGTTCCTGCTAATCAGTGTCTAAGCCAGCGTACAGTCTCAGTTGGGTGAGCTTGATATCTTGATATACAGAGGAAAAAGTCGGATGTCGATTGCTAGGGGGTATAATTTTCTCAAGGGGAAGACAGACCTACAGAGGCAATAAGTGATAGCTTGGCCTGTGCTACGACGCAGATCGAGTCGAAAAGGTCGCTCCCCAAAACCACCACACTCCCTATAAGGGATATTGGAAGGAGTCGCAGCTTATGAAAAGTCTATATGGCCTCGTCGCTATGGGCCTGATACTGGGCCTGACAAGCGGTGCCAGTGCGCATATTGGAGAACAGGTTTACCTGCTCTTTGAAATGGTTGATGAGGATATAGGTGACCTCGACTTTACCGATGGCACCGTTGAGGATTGGGAAGATGTAGTCGGTGAGCCCCAGTTTCTCCCCACTGATCTATACCAAGATCCCACAGTGGGCGACGGTGCGCAGTACGACCCGGCCGACCTCGACTATCGCATCTGGTCGGGTTGGAACGCCAGCCAAGGCACGATCTGGTTCGCCATGGAGCGCATCGATAACGTGTACTTCGGCAGAGAGTACGACGGTAGTAGCCCTTGGAATTATGAGGCCATTGAAGTCATGCTCGATGGCGACCACACTGGGGGCGACTACACTGGTTCGGCCAACCCTGAGTGGACCGACGAAGAGCAGAAACTGAACAACAATCGCACGGCGCAGCAGTACATCGCTGTCGCGGACGACCCTTCGGGTCGCCACGTCTTCTATCTCGGTGCAGGCTCTGAGTGGGTCAACGATCTGCCCTATGCCGATGGAGGTGGTGTCTCGGTGGGCGACGGTCCAACGGTCAGTATCATTGAGTTTTTCTGCACACCGTTCGATGATCTGATCTGGAACAGCCCCGACGACAGCGTCGCGTCGCCTCTCTTTGAAGGTAAGATCATTGGTTACCAAATTTCGACGCCGGATACGGATCAGGCGCCAGGCCAGGATCGCGCTTTCCACACCATATCTGGTCAGGCCGCAACTTGGCGCTTTGCCGAGCGCTTTGTCGATGCTCGCTTGGTCGGTGCCGGTGGCGATACCGGTACCGGTACGGCGGTCGAAGAAAATTCTTGGGGTCGCATCAAGGCCTCGCTGAGCGAGTAGGCGATCGAACATCCTGTTGTTTGATCTGTGCAAAGAGAGGGGGGAAGCATCCTCCCTCTCTTTGCGCTTAAAATTGTCACTTA
This sequence comes from uncultured Latescibacterota bacterium, assembly GCA_958295495.1. Taxonomy (GTDB): domain Bacteria; phylum Latescibacterota; class UBA2968; order UBA8231; family UBA8231. Next base: position 134,203 of record OY282352.1, on the reverse strand, counting down.
TCTATTAATTTCTATAAATAGCTATAGCTGCTCGTATCGCATAACAGCTCGTTCCCAATGCCCTATGCCAACCTGGGCGAGAGCGCAAACTCTACCGGGGAGTAACGGAATGAGAATAGGGATTTGTGTCGCCGTGCTAGTTTTGTCGGGTTGGGTGGTAAACGCTGCTGCGGAGTTGCGCTTATTATCCATTCCTGGCAATTCCACTTGGGGCGACGTCAAACAGAGGTCGGTCTCAGAGAATACCTTTATTGAACTAGTAGATCTCGAAAGTTATGAGAACGGCATTGGCCCCATCGCGCCAGTGCGCATAGTGCCCGTTCCCGAAATTTCCCTCGCCTTAACTTCCGACGAAGTAGATGCGGCGATTGACTCTATCCTCTTCGCCTTTTCGCTCAATGTGACTAGGGCCGATGTGGTGGCACTGACCGATGCGGAACGCGAAGATGGTATAATCGTCGAGGAAGGCACGGTGCTGATTCCTCGCTGGAGCCCTTTCCCGCGCAGCTTGGAGGCCGTCCAGTTGTTGCGCCGGGCCGGCATCACCCAGATCGAGGCCATGATCAACGTGGCTGAGTCTTTTCCCCGCCCGCCCGGCGGCGATAAGTACAACAAGAGTCTAAACCTCACGACCCTCGGCAGATTTGAAAATGCCTTGACCGGTATACGGTTGCAGGAGGGCTTGGGGCGCGTCTTCGATGGCGATCCATTGACCCATTTTGAGCGCATAGATCGGGTGGGACAGGACGTCACGCAGCAATGGATCCTCTATATTGACTTGGGACACTACTTTCCAATCCGGCTGTTTCGCCTTTATCCCAGTCTCGAAGAGCCGGTGCGTGTTTCCGCCTATACCTTTTTTCGCGGCTTGCCTGGGACCGAGACGGTGGTTGCCGGCCTCAGTCTCGAAGATCCGATCACAGGGCCATTAGGCTTCCCTAAGTTCATCAAGATAGAAGAGACGTTTCCGACCTTCGTCCCCGAGGCGAAGGTGCCAGTCAACGTGGAAGATACTATTGCAGTAGTGTTCGACCCGCTCGCCAAAATGCGCTACGCGCGCTTCGATTTTCAGACTCCGCTGGATTACGACTTGGCTGAAATGGAGTTTTTCGCTGACGGTTTCATGCCCGAAGCGGTATATACCTCCAATGCGCTACTGCTGCCCCCAGCGACTCTGGGGAGGATCTTCTGGGATGAAGAAAAGATCGGCGATCCCGCCAAGTCGAGAGCGATCGTACGCGTACGGACGGGATTCACTGCCGAGCCCGATGTGCTATTCCGCCTCAACTACTACGACCGCGAAGTGGAGTGGCTCGAGGGGGCAATTATCGTCGATCGACGACTCGGTTCCTCGACCCAAGGCCAAGAAGTGCATCTGGACTCCTCGGAATTCAACATAGAGGCCCGCGAGGTCTTCAGTGCCGCCCTGCCTGAGGACCGCCAGTCGATTCGCTTGACCCGCGAGGACTATATAGGATTGCCGGTCAGCGTACGGCGCCGCATCGAACCCGATCTTGAGTTCTGGAGCAGTGCGCAAACAGCCGACAACGGCGAACTGGTCAATGCGCCGAGCGGGCGGCCCTTTATCCAGGTTGAGGTAGAGTTTCTGAGCCAGTCGCCGGAGTCGGCGACAGTTATCCGCAACATGCGCGTTGAATACTCCGCCCCACAGATCACCGATCGAGTTCTCGGCGAGATCGCCCCGGCAGTGGATGTAATCGCCGGCCGCGATACCTCCTTTGTTCTGGCCTTGAAAGCTTCCATAGGGCCCGAGAACAACGGCTTTAATCGCCTACAGATCTTTACGCCGGCACGCACCGAGGAGATTGAGGGGATGGAAGTGGATCTGGGCGACGGTCAAGTCCAGGTTCTCTCCAGCGTCGGGCTCGACGAAGGCGAGGCTGGAGAAGGGCAATTTCAAGAATTGCACATCGCCGATAACCAGTTCGTCGTTGGTTTTTCGACCATTGGTCCAGCCGAGGACGGCCAAGTGCGTGATGCGCTGATGAAAGTCCGCTTCCGAGGCCGGGTTATTAATTTCCACACTAACTTCTCCGCCAATGTCTTCCTCGATACCTTGGATGCCGATGTGGAACGGCGCTTTACCCGCAACGGGATCCTAGCGGTCGCAGATGGTGAGGGTACGCTCGATACGCTGGCCTTTTTTCTGCCGCAGGGAGCAGAGGGCAACGATGTGGTGGACTTTGGAACGACGGACCAGCTCTCGGATCGCAACTCTCTGGCTGTCATCGCCGATGTTTCGGCCCAGAGCGAAGATCTAGTGAGCAATTTTAAGGCCAAGCCTAACCCTTTTACGCCCAATGGCGACGGCGTTAACGACGAGATGACCGTGCTCTTCGATGTGCAGCGCCTGCTGACGCCGAAACCGGTGCGTCTGGAGATATTCGATTTGAATGGTCGGCGCTTGCGCCTTGTTGAGCACCATCTGTCGTCGGGAGGGTATTCGCAGCAGTGGGATGGCCGTGATGATGGCGGACAGATCGTGCCGCCGGGCCTCTACATATTGCGCATTTCGACCGAAGCCGATGATGCGGGCAATGCCCAAACGCGCATCGTTTCTGTAGCGTATTAGCCTTAGTCCGAAAGCACTGAAAGAGAGGATTGGCTATGAAGTGGCTGCTAAAGTGGGGGGTGCCCCTCGTCGTAGTATCTATGCCGAATTTCTGTCTGGCTCAGAACGACGATGCATATCGCCTCCGAGGCAATTCGCTCCTCGTGGATCGGGCTTCTCACTGGGGAAACTGGATATATCAGAACGATCTGGTCTCCAGTTTGAACGTGCCGGTCAGCGAAGCGGATATCTTCGAGGTCGGGGCCAATGGGATGCGACCGGTGTTTTTCCGCCGCAATATCAATGTCGCCCCCACGGTTAGAGACTTCACCTATCCCGACTTAGTCCGCGCTGCCGGCGAGCTAACTGCCGGCGGCGCGACCGCCAAATCCAACGACTTCTTGGCGAACAATATCCTCGATGGCGACTTGAGCACGTTCTGGGAGCCGGGTACGCCGGTCAGCTTTGCAAGCCGCCTGACCGACCCCGGCGATTTCCATCTCGACGGACTCAGCAAGTGGGAGCTTGAAATTGACCTAGGGAGGCTGGTTTTCGCCGATAGCCTGACGATCATCTTTCCCTCCGCTCAGTTCGAGGCCGAATTTCTCGGTCAACCGGTTAAGGCCTTCGCGCTCTTCGCCTCAATGGGCGAGCGCTTTCCCTTTCCCTTGGGCAACAATCTCCAGTTTTCACTCGTAGCCCAAGCTTCGACAGGTATTATTGGGGCCGATGGCATTCAGACTGTCGCCGTGCCCGGTACTGGAGGTCGCTACGTGCAGATGACCTTCCCCCTCTCACCGCTAGATCACGCCGATTGGGACATCGACGGTCGGCCCGATATCAGCGGAGCCTTCATCCAATATATCCGCATCAAGGCCACGGATTCGGATCTCTGGCGCGATTCTTTCTTGGGTGACGGTGAAGATGCGCGTCTCGCCTATGAAGCACTGCCCGAAGAGCAGCGCGGTGCGCTCGTCTATCAACGCCAGACGGCCGGCGGTTTACTCGTCGAAATCCAGGACGATACCAACCAGACTGCTCGCGAAAAATACCAAACTTTACCCGAGGAAAAGCGCGGGCCGATCCTCTACTATAGCAAGGAGGTTCCCCGCATCGCCGAGGTCCAGGTCTGGGCTAAGGGCGATAACTACTCGCTGCAGCCCGAAAAGCGCGGTGGTGCCTCGTTTGAACACGGTGGCTTGGGTGCTCCCAATTTGGCCACTGACGGGCTATACGACTCACAGTGGACTGCCAATACTTGGTCGCCAGTTTACGTCAAGGGCACGGCTTGGTACGATTTAGGGGCCGTGTTCTGGGTCGATAATCTTTCGGTGGTCAACAAGCGCATCAACCAGAGTAACAAAGGTGCCTTCTTGGGGCCGGGCATTCTGGTCTCCGACGGTACGCTGCTCAAACCCCTGAACATGAAAGACCGCGAAGACTTTACCCAACTTGAAGAGGGGCTCAAGTGGGACAACATCATTAGCGAGGAGCACATTGATAACCGTACGCCGCCAGTAGTGCGCATTTTCCAAGAAGATTTTGTCCTCCGCAAGATTCGCTTTCTGCAGGTCCGCGATCTCGACGTCACTGGGCAGCAATCGGGCCGCTATGGGGCGTTGGCGACTATAGCTGAGATCCAACTCTACGGCGAGGGGTATCCCGTGAGTGTGTGGGCGTACTCGCCGCCTATCTCGCTGACCGATTCGCGCGGCAACTTCATCCGCAAGACCCTGCCGCGCATCGCTTGGGAGGGCGACGTTCTCATCCGCGACACCGACCCGCTCACCGGCCAAGCCATCGAGCGAATTGAGCCGCTGGATCGCCATCCGGATGTCCGTTTGCAGGTACAGACCCGCACCTCTGATCAGACGGACACCAATTTTACCTACTATCAGGTCGTCAGCGTCGCTGGCAGCGAAGAGCGCGAGGAAGTGACAAAAGAGGTTTACGACGAGATAGCCTTGGAGTGGCTGGGGTGGGAAATCTGGCAGACCCTGCCCGACAGCAAGAAGCACGCCTCGCGTGCGGACGACGATGGCGACGGTGCCAACGACGAGGATCCGATTGACCTCATCGACAATGACGGCGACGGACTCATCGACGAAGATGGCAAGAAATTGCGTCGAGCACCGCGTTCGAGCTTTGCCAAGGACGGCGAGTTGGCCTTCGTCGGCTGGAGCCCATGGAGCGAAAGCTATCTACCTACCAACGGCGTCAATGAGGCGACGATCACCTCGCCCAACCCGCGCAAGTTCGTTCAGGTGCGGGTCAATATCTCCTCAGAAGATCCCTTCAAGACGGCGCGGATCCGCGAGTTGCGCATTGAGTTGGCACCACCGCTGTCGCTGGAACTGGCTGGTGAGCTGGGGCTGGTAAGCGACGAGGGGGCGACAAAGGGGCTGACTAATTTAGACGTTTTGCCCATCGATTACACTCCGCCGCGCGATATCAATCCGCTCAAACCCCAGCAATTTTCCTATTTTATCCGCGCTGCCGCGCCCGACCCGACCGATGCTACCGTGCGCGACGGCTTCGATGAGGTGCTGGTCGTAACTCCCCGTGCTGCTCGCCTAACCGGGATCCGCCTCGGCCGGGTTGAGGTCACCCAGACGGCCTCGCTCTTCGACCCAGATCAAATGCGGACCTCAGCAGTGACCACGCGTTTCGACCGCGCCTTTACCGAGGGCGACGATGGCGTCTTGCGCGCCGAGGACGGCTCGGTGCTGGAGCGCATAGAGACGGGAAAGGACTCCATCTGGGTCCGCTTCCCCTTTTCGCTCAATGCCGACTTGCCCGCCAAGGCACACGCCCTCATCGAGGTACAGTTTGAGTCGCAGAGCTTCCGCGAGGGCATTGAGTTCACCTCCTTTGTCCGTGCGTCGGACTCCGACGAGGGCATCTTTCAGCGAGTCGATACCAACGACGCCACCGAACTAGTGGACTCCTCGACGACGCGGGTCAGTCTGATGGCCTTGCTGGGTTCGTTGATCCAAGATGTAGTGCTGACACCGGTCTTTACGCCCAACGGCGACGGGATCAACGATGATCTTTTGGTGCATTTCGCGCTGTTGAAGGTATTGGAAGAGCGGCCGTTGGGGGTGGCATTTTACGATCTGAGTGGTCGCTTGGTTGGCCGGGGACAGAGTGCGACGGGGAGCGGCAAAGTGGGAGATCAGACGTTCACTTGGAACGGGCAGGATCTGGATGGACAGGTCGTGTCACCGGGGATCTATCTCTGCCGGATTGAGGTTGAAGCCGACGACAAGGATAACCAACTCGTGCGTCTCGTCCACGTCGCCTACTGATTGGAATACGTTGCAATTCAGACCGGAAATTTGATAAACAAGGGAGGGCTTTTGTGAACACAGCTAGGAGTTGCCGCATCGGTGCGGTTGTGTTGCTGATGCTGGGAGTGGTGGTAGAGCATCTCCCAGCACAGGAGGACTTCGGTTCGCGTCTGGGCGTACGCCGCGGTGGGGAAGTATATTACGACCCTGTGGGGCCTGGCGTTCTCTTTGACGCGCTGGATCCGGCGGTGAAGAAGTGGTACGTGCCCCAGGAACTTTTCAACGAGTACCAGTGGCGGCAACAGGACTATACCAATTACGCCCGTCGGCACTATCAGTACTATGTGAGGACCTCCCAAGAAGGCGAGTATTTCTACGACATTTATGGGAATTACATCACCCGCGGCCAACTCGTTTACGACTGGAGCGTTTCCGCGCCGCAGACATCGGGTAGCAGTCTGTTCAAGACAAACAGGTTCGGCGACTGGTTTTCGAGCGTGGTTATTGCCTCGGATCAGAAGGGTCAATACGCCTATGCCTTGACCATCGGCGACCGCATCCGCACTACCCTGACGCCGATGACCTTTTCCAAACCGACGTTCGCCGGTATTCAGTTCGACTTGGCCACCGACAAGTACGAAGCGACTCTTCTCCTCTCGCGTCCCAGTGCGCCCGGGGAGGTCGAAACGCTGACGAGCGCTACCAGTACTGCTCGCTTCCGCTCGAACGATACTAATATGCTTGGCGGTCGTGGCACTATGCAGATCGGCGACTTCGTCAAGGTTGGCGCGACCTACGTCAATGCTTTCAACTCCTCAACCAAAGGGCAGGCATTTCAGGGCAACCCCTTCAAAGGTACGCTTACCGAGGGCCAGAACAACGCCGACATTACGCGTATTGAAGTGCGCTTGAGCGACGATTCGCCCGAGGACAACATCGCTGGTGCGGCTTTCTTTCAGGAGGAGATGATCATTACGACTATTGACGGCGAGCGCATCAGCAATCGCCGCCAAATTGGTGATAGCAATGTCCTCGACTATGATCCGTCGGTGCAGGGTGGTTTCCGCCGCGAGGGCTTCCTCGCGGCCGATGGCAATGAAACCATCGTGCTAGTGTACGACCTCGAAGGTCCTCAGTACCGCAATTCCTTCGGCCCCCAGTCCGAGCAGATCAAGAGCATTGAGTTTCTGTTGCTTTTGGCCAACGATTACCGGATTGACGTCACCTCTAACCGCCAAGCCAACCGCAACTTTCAGCCGGTTTTGCTCTCCGAGGGTATTCCCGAGCGCACGGTACGTGCTGAGGGCAATGTGAAGGACGGCTCAAACCAGGGCTTCGTACGCGTCAAATACGGGTTGCCGGTAGCCAATGAGATTTTCGGCGTCACCCTCGATGTTTCCGATGTCGCCGGGTTTTATCTTGCGGGTGAATACGACCGGAATCGCCAGCACTTTCGCTACCCGCGGCGGTCCGAGATTGATGTGACCAATCACCAAGCCCACAATACTTCGGCCGACGCTTGGTTCATCAATGCCTATAAGCGAGCGTATCCCTACTACGGCTTCGGCGAAGTCTATAATGTTGATCCCGGCTACAGCACCAGTTCCTTTTTGGCCGGCACCCAAAACGATGCGGCCGATATCAACTACGACGACGAAATTCGTTTTGTGTACGAATTCGTCGACGACAACGACGACCAGGACCGCAACCCGGACTGGCTGCGCGCCAATTCCTCGCCGGATCGCCGGGTTTTCCCCGGTTTTGATGAGAACAACGACTTCATCAACGACTTCAATCAGAACGACTCCCAATTGCGCGAAAACACAGTGCCGGACTACGATGAGCCGTTCTTGCGCTACGCATCTGATCGCCCTGAGTTCCTCTTTGGCATCGATATGAACAACAACGGCATTATTGACCGCTTTGAAAACGACGAGTTGCCCGACTACCTGTACAAACGGGACCGGCGCGGGTACAACATCTACGTAGGTTCCCATTTAGGACCGGAAGCGAGGCTGACCGTAGGCCGCCTCGACGAGCGCCAGCTAGCCGACGCCCGTGAGAACATCACCAATTACGTCATGCTGACCTTCGACAAGGACTACGCCAGCAAGGGGCGCATACAGGTGTACAACAACTATCGCCTAGTCCAGGACGATATACGCGACAACGTAGTTGAGTGGGTCGTGCTGAGCGACGACTTTGTGCCCTATGCCGATCCGCTGCCCTTGCGCGATGGCTGGGCCAATACCTTGTACTTGGGCTATCAGTACCAGAGTGACCAGATCCACTTCAAGAACCGTCTTAAATGGGAGGTTTTCAAGCAGGCTAACTTCGACGAGCGGCCGATTGAGGAGCAGGACATCCGCGAGACGGCTTCCTTCTTTGGCGTCCTCAACAAGATAGATTACACCTTTGACCTAGGCGTCCTCAAGTTTCAGCCGCGTTGGAAGAGCGAGTTTCAGCACCAGCGACCGTCGCGCCGCGAGGACACTCAGGTGCGGGTGGCGACTACGGAATTGCGCGAGCTCTGGTCGTTGGTCCTGCGCTTACCCATCCTATCGCGCACAGAATTGCAGACCGGCCTAGAGTACTTGCTCGTCGAGCAGTTCCGCGAGGAGTTGGAAACCCATTTGCTGCGCTCTGATCGCAACGAGATGGTTTATGCCTTGCAGTTTACCAACAACGTCGACTATCTGGGCTATAATCTATGGACCCAAGCCGGGTTTCGCGTGTCGCGGATTGACCGCGCCTCGGTCGATAAGGCGCGCACGGAAACGGCCATGTTCGTCACCGTGTTCGCCGGGTATTGAGTAGGAGGTTCCCCATGCTGAAATGTTTCACGCCGCTGCTTTTGGTCGGGCTGCTTTTTTCGGGTTGCTCCTATCGCTACTACGCCGAAGATATCAAGCCGATGAGCGAGGCCGAGCAAGGGGCTAACAAGACGGTGGCCGACGACGGCACTGTGTCTTATAGACAGGCCCGGCTCGAAATTAGCGTACGGCCGATGACCGACGAGGAGTTGAACCGCCAGTTCAGCGCGTACTCCAACGAAGGGGCCAACTCTCGCAACCCCTACACTTTTGGCAACTCGACGTACTTTCGCACTGGGGACACCCCGCAGCGCTTCACCGTCTTTCGCATGTACGTTTCAAATTACGAATATCCCAAGGTCTATCTCGATCCCAAAAAGGTCTATATAACTACCTCTAACGGGCGCAAGTACTACGCGCTGAGGCGTGAACAGCTTTCGATATATTATCGCCGTTATGTCGGCGGTGGCATTGGCGGGATTGACCCTGGGACGCCTGGCAATGCTCGCTACGTCTGGCAGGAGCGCGACGGCATCTTGCAGCGCACGATGTTTCCCGATGAGGAAGTGTTCAGCGCCCAAACGAGCGAAGGATATCTCGTCTTCAAGCCGCTGGCACCGGACGTCGATGAGTTGACCGTCCATATTCCCGATGTGGTGGTGCGTTTCGACTACAAGGGGGATCCGCTTGAGGACGTGGATGTCGAAATGCACTTTGAGCGAGAGGTCGGCCGCGTCTATCCAGACGGGCGCAAGGTGGCGACCGGCCAGTAGCGCAGCAGGGTACAAGCCAATTTCAACTAGCTGCGCGGTGCCGCTATGAGAGCGGTACCGCGCAGATTTTGTACACGGGTGAGAAACGTATGTCGTGGAGATATTTTTTAGTTGCCCTCTTGGTGCTTGCAGGTTGCGGCCCAGAGAGCAAAACCACCGATTCAGTCGCCGTTTTAGCCACGGTCGCTGAGAAGGCAATCACGGTCCTAGACCTCGACCGCTACGAGCGGGAGTTGCCCGACTATCTGCGCTCAAAGAAAGAGGGTGTGGCTGCTCATCGCGCCCATTTGCAGAGCTTGGTAGATAAGGAGCTCGTGCTGCGCGAGGCTAGGGAGCGGGGACTGGATCAGCTACCCAATCTGAAACACAAGCTTTCCAAGATGGTCAATAAGCGCTTAGCTGAGGAGTTGTCGCGCGAAATAGTCGATGCCCAGCTCACAATTACCGAAGAGGAACTTCGGGCGTTCTATGAAGAGCAATCGCTGGGTTGGGAAATCTGGCCGGCGCACATCCTCTCCGCCAGCGAAGAAGACGCCCGCGAAATCATCCGCCTGCTGGATGCAGGGGCTAGCTTCTCCGAATTGGCACGAGAGCGTTCCCTATCCGACGACGCAGACAAAGGCGGCAATCTCGGTGCCTTCTTCGACCAATCTAGTGCCGTGTCCAGCCTGCGCGACGGTACCTTCCACTTGGAGGAAGGCCAGATCAGCGAGCCGATCCACACCATCGACGGCTATGAGGTGGTCAAGGTGCTCAAAAAGCAGCGCATTCCCTTTGAGCAGTTGCGCGCCGATATCGCCAAGCAGTTGAGCCAGCGCAAGTGGAGGAGTCGGCGCGAAGCGGTCATTGATTCGCTCAAGAAGGCGCACGAACTGCGTTATCACCGCGATCGGCTCCACGCCGTGCTCGATGGATTGCATCGCCGTGGATTGGACCAAACGCAAGCGCAGGCACCGCTGATCGAATACAGAGGCGGCGCGATCAAGGTGGGCGACTTCGTGCAGGGGCTGCTCGATGTGGAAAAAGGTGCGCTGCCGCCCGACAGCGCAGCGGTCTGCCATGTGCTTGAGTTGTGGATTCTTCCCGATTCGTTGCTAGCCCTCGAAGCCCGCGCTCAGGGGCTACATCAGCGGGCCGACCTAGTGGAGTGGAAAGAGAAAAAACTCCAGAGGCTCCTCGCGTCCCAATTGCGCCTAGACGAGGTAGCGGGCAGGGTTGAGGTAACGGACGCCGAAGTTAGAGCCTATTACGAAAAATACCTCGATACCTACAAGTCCTTGCCCGGCGTCATCGAGATGACCGAGGTGCTGGTCAATACGCGCGCGGAGGCCGAGGCGATCCTCGCCCGGGCGCGGGCCGGGGAACGGCTAGAGGAGTTGGCCATTCGCCATTCGGTGCGGCCCGGCATGAAGCCGGTGGGCGGCCACACATTCGCCGACAGTGGCCGAGTCACCATCGCGTCGCTCTATCAGTCGCCCTACCGCACCTTCTTTGGCGACAGCAATTCCAAAGACGTCAGCGTGCTACAAGGCCCGCTAGAAGTCCAGGAGAAGTACAGCGTCTTTCGCCTCGACCAACCTTTTGAAATGGTACCGCTGCCCTTTAAGCAGGTGCAGCGGCCCATTCGCGTGGATATTCGCAAGCGCCGCGAAGGGGGGCTCTTCAATGCCTTTCTCGACTCGCTGCGCCGGGCAGAGGCCGATCAGGTGCAAATCAGCGAGGAAGTACTCTCCCGCTACGCAGCCGGGCGTTAAGTCATCAAACCCCAATGAACGCAGGGTCCATGCGCGGTCGGTTTGCGGCACTGCTGCTCGGCTTGGTTTTGGTCGCGCTCATCGAAGGGGGGTTGCGGCTGGTCCCGGCGTTGGAGCCGCCGGCGTTTGCCATCCAACTAGCTCGCGTCGAAGGCCGGGCGCTCCACGCGGTCAACCCGGACTATGCCCGTCGCTTCTTCGCCGGCATGGCCGAGCCTATCCGGCGCGGCATCCGCATGACTCCGCGCCCCTATATCGAACCCGCGCCCGAGGGCGCGTTGCGCGTGCTTTTTGCCGGGGGGTCAACCATACAGGGCTACCCCCACCCCAAGCGTTTATCGGCTCCGTCTTATCTCCAAGAAATGCTCGGCGACCTCTTTCCAGAGCGCCAGATCGAGGTCTTTAACGCCGGGATTACCGCTGCTTCGAGCTTTGCCGTGGCCCGCGCCGTAGAAGACGGTGCCGCCGCGCTCGGGGCGGACTTAGTCATAGTCTATACCGGGCACAACGAGCTATACGGGGTTTATGGAGCGGCCTCGTTGGCCCAAGGAGGGCAGGCCGTGTGGATGAAGCGGGTCCACTACGCGCTGGTTCAGTGGCGGCTGACGCCCTTGGTCGGCAAGCTGATAGGGCCGTTGGGGAAAGAATGGGCGGATGCTCCCTTAATTGAGGTGATGTCTAAGGCCGGCGCGATCCCGGCGTCCGATTCGCGGCGGGCGCAGGCCGCGGCCAACTTGGAGGCCAATCTCCGCGATGTGGCGACCTTTTGTCGAGCGCGGCGCATTCCCTTGGTGCTCTGTACGGCGACCAGCAATGAGCGCGGTTTCGCACCAGCGCGCATTGAGCCGCCTTTGCCGGATGAGGAGCGCACGCGCTATGTGGATTTTTTGGGGCAGGGCCATAGGGAGCAAGCGTCGCCGACCGCGCTGGCGGTCTTGGAGCAGGCCGAGGTGCTCCATGGGGACGACGCCTATTTGCACTTCTTGCGCGGCTATCACTTGGAGCAACTCGGCGACGGGGCTAGGGCGCGGGCGGCTTATGTGCAGGCGCGCGAGCTGGATCCTCGGCCTTGGCGGGTGACAGCATCCCTAAACGAGGTCGTGCGCCGGGTCGCAGCCGAAGAAAGGCTGCTCCTCGCCGATGTCGAGGAGTGCTTCCGCGCCCACAGCCCGGCGGCCGGCGTGGGTTGGGAGCTGATGGCCGATCACCTGCATCCAGCGGCGGCTGGCCAAGTGCTCTTAGCCCGGTCCATTGTCGCTGCGCTGGAGGGAGCACCCGCCCCTTGGAAAATTGCGCCCGGGGCTGCAGATCGGTTGGCTGCAGCCGACGAATACCGCCGTAGGCACGGCGATTTGCCCGTTGAGCAACTCGCCGTGCTGCGGGCCATGGCCGTGCTCTTGGCCGCGCCCCCTTTGGATGAGGGCAACGAGCGTCGCGTGCAGACCTTGCGCCAGCAGGCCGCGGCCCTGTGGGACGAATTGAGTGCTGGAGAGCGGAGCGGAGTCGAGCGCTGGCGAACGGGAGCGGGGCCGGAGTTGCTGGCACTGAACGTGGCTGAAGCGTGTTACGCCGCTGGGGAGTACGAGCGCGCGCGGGCCTATTATCGCGCGGCCCGTTTGGAGGAGCCTTATACGATATGGGGCGATTTGTGGAGCACGTTGCGCTATATCCGTTGCGGACAACTCGTGGGAGATTCCATTGGGCCGGCTGAGCGCGCCGCGCTTGCCGCCCTGCTAGACCGCTTGCGCTTCCTGAGCGCGGCCCCAGACTTTTCCCCAGGGTTACAGGACTTTATCCGCGGCTATGCCTACCATTTGCTCGGGGAGCATGGCAGGGCGTTAGCAGCACTAGAGCGCGCAGCGCAAGACGCGAACATCCGCAAGACGTTCACAACGGACTTGTTAGAGCTACTCGTCGCTGAGCTGATGACTGCGGGCCGCTTGGCCGACGCCGAGCAGTACGCCGTGCAGGTAGCTGCCGAGCAGCAGCAAGTGGCGTTCGGCCGGGCACTCGTCGCGCAGATTAGGGCGGGTCAGAAGCCACGCTGACCCCCTCGCCCTCGACGAGCGCGATAGCTTGGTTGGCTGCAAAGGGGCCGAACTCTTCCACGCGGCCCGAAGGCCAGCGTACTGCTAGCGCGTCGAGTTGCGGTCGTTTCCCTAGTCCCAAACATATCCGGAGTTGGCTCTGCGATAGGTACGAGCGGCTGCCGCGCAGTTCCCTAGTCTGGACCAAGTCGCCACTGGTCGCCGTCAGCCGGGCACCGATGCCGTTCGGGTTGCCGTTGGCTCCGGCGAGCCGAATGGTGATCCAGTGGTTGGCGTCGCCTTGGTCGTTGCGCAGCAAGCTGAGCGGTTGTCCCGAGTTAAAGACCAGCAAATCGGGATCGCCGTCGCCGTCGTAGTCGCCGGTGGCACTGCCGCGGCTGACGCGCTCTAGGGAAAAGCCGGGGCCAGCCGCCGCAGAAACCTCGGCGAAGCGGCCGCCGTCGTTGCGGAAGAGCAAATTGCGCTGCCCATAGCTAGTGGATTGGTCGATGTCGAGGACGTTGTCGAGGACGTGGCCGTTGGCGGCAAATAGGTCGAGATCGCCATCGAGATCGGGGTCGAAAAACTGAGTGCCGAAACCGAGCAGCGGCAGCGACGGAAGACCCGTCCCGGCGGCAAAGGTCGCCACCGAGAAGAAGCCGCCCTCGCCCCGATAGAGTGCGTTAGGTTCGGCTTGGAAGTTGGTCACCGTCAAATCGAGCACGCCGTCGCCGTCGTAGTCGCCCCAATCTACCCCCATGCCCGCTTCCATTTGCCCGTCTTGGCCATAAGCCACCCCGGCCAGTCCAGCCCTTTCGGCAAAGGTTCCGTCGCGGCTGTTGTGGTAGAGGAAGTTGCGCACGGCGTCGTTGGCTACGTAGATGTCGGGCCAACCGTCGTTGTCGTAGTCTCCAAAAACCACCCCTAGCCCCTTCCCGCTCGCATCGGCGATGCCCGCCTCTACTGAGACATCAGTAAAGTATCCCGCGCCGTCGTTGCGGTAGAGCAGATCGGCTTGCCCTTGGAAGTTATCTGGATGCGGATAGCCGACAGGGGCTTGGCCGCCGTAGCTTTCGTAGCCGGCCATATAGGGCACTTGGTCGGTGTGCGTCGTGGCCGGATCGTAGGCCACATAGTTGGCGACATAGAGGTCAAGATCGCCGTCGCGGTCGTAATCGGCAAAGGCGCAACTCGTACCCCAGCGCGCATCGGCAATACCCGTTTGCCGTCCGATTTCGGCAAAGTGCCCGTCGTCGTTGCGAAAGAGTGCGTTGGGGCCAAAGTTGGTCAGATAGAGGTCGAGATCGCCGTCGCGGTCGTAGTCGGCCGCGGCAACTCCCATGCCAACGCCTCGGTGGGCGACCCCGGCTGCGACCGGGACAAAGCGCTGGCCATCGTTGCGAAAAAGCCTATTGACAGGGGCTGCATCGCGTGGGTCGGCGGCGATAAGAGCGCCGTTTGCGGCGTAAACATCCAAGTCGCCATCGCCGTCGTAGTCGAAGAAGGCACCCCCGCCGCCCATCGTTTCGGGGAAGTAGCGCTGGGGGCTGCGGCCGTTTTCGTGCTGCCATGTCAGGCCGATGGCCGACGCTACTTCGACAAAGCGGAGAGACGAAGCTGCTGGCGTGGCGCGTTGTAGCGGTGCAGGGGGTGCGGTCTCTTCAGCGGGGATACAGGCCAGACAGAGGAAATAAGCGAGGAGCACTAAGATGGACATATCAGGGACTCGGCAGTTGGGCGAGCCGCTCGCGGGCTTGGCGCAGAAAATCCGGGTCGCCTTGCCACTTGTCGATAAAGGTTTGGTAGCAACGGCGCGCCTCCGAGTGTGCGCCTTGGGCTTGGTACACAGTTGCCAATGCGTAATAGGTTCGCGCAAAGGTCGAATCGGCGGCAATGGCCGCCCGATAGGCCCGTTGCGCCCGGTCTAGTTGCCCCTTTTGCAGGAAGAGGCTGCCGAGGTTGTAGTGGGCATCGGCTAAAGTTGAGTCGGCGGCAATGGCCGATTCTAGCGCCTGTTGGGCTGCTGCTGATGCTCCCAAACTTAGCTGGACATGGCCGAGGTTGTTCCAAGCAGTGGCCGAGGACGAATCTAGTGCTAGTGCGCGTTCAAAGGCCGTGCGGGCCTCTTGATATTGGTTGCGCCGCATATAGACATAGCCACGGGCGAAGTGGAGCTTGCTGGTGCGTACATCCTCTGGGTGTTGGGAGATGCCTCGGCGGCATAGTTCGAGCACTTCTTGGTCTTCTCCTCGCGCCAACAAAAGCCCGCTTAGCGCAATTAGGGCCTCTAAGTCGTCCGGGTCGGCCAGTAGTGCGGCTCGATAGTGGATGAGGGCGTCGTCGTCCCGACCCAGTTGCCGATAGTGATGGGCTAGCTGTAAGCGAGTCTTGCGGTGGTCGGGGTCGGCGTCGAGTTGGCGGCGCAAGTGCGCGACTTGAGCGGAGTGGGCAGCGAGGGTCTCAAAACGCGCCAGCGCCGCCTGCGCTTGAGTTGGCTGTCCCAGTCCCAAAAGCGCTGAAGAAAGGTTGTAGTGGGCCTCAATCAGGTGTGGATTGAGCGCGAGCGCACGGTGCAAGGCCGCCAGCGCCTCCAAGTAGCGTCGCTCGGCTAGGTGTAGCAAACCCAGCAGACGGTGGCTTTCGGCTTGGGTCGAGTCTTGGGCGAGGGCTAGGTCGAGTGCGGCACGGGCCTCGTCGTAGCGTCCTTGGCGCAGATAGAGCCGCCCGAGTTGTTGCCGCACGTCAATGTTTTCCCCGCCGACCTCTAGTGCAGCGTGCAATCCTTTTTCGGCTAGGTCGTAGCGTCCTTGTTTGGCGTAAAAAAGAGGCAGGGTGCGGAGAGCGGGGACATAGGTTGGAGTATGTTCAAGTAGCTTGATAGCTAGGGGCAGGTGGCCCCGGTCGGCCTCGATCACAGCTAAGTTGTGCCGGGCGCGATGGTACGTGGAGTCGGCTGCGATCGCGGCTTCATAGGCCCGGACGGCCCGCTCTACGTGCCCGAGTCGGGCGTCGAGATCGCCCAATGCACAGTGTGCTGCGGCGTCGAGCGAGTCTAGGGCTAACGCATTTTCAAAAGCGCGGCGCGCCTCGGCGTAGCGGTGTTCCTCGGCCGCGGCCCGCCCGGCCCGCACTAAGCGGGCACTTTCTCCTGCCGGGTGGGAACCTACACCGCAACCACCCCAGAACACCCATAGCGCGGCAAGCGGGACAGCCAAGCTCATCGCGGTGCATGCTCTTGCGTGGGTAACTTTCGTCGGGCCTCGGCGATCTTGGCTTGTAGAGCTTCACTGGCCGCTCCACCGGACGGAATGTCCTCCCAGATCGCAATAGCCCGTGCGAATTCGCCGCGGCGGGCGTGGATAGTGCCGAGCAGTACTCGGGCACTATAGAGCTTCGGGTCCAGTTCGATGGCTCGCTCGACAGCGGCCTGCGCTTGGTCTAGCCGATCCATTTCGAGGTACGCGTTGCCGAGATTAGAGTAGTAGAAGCCGGTAGTCGGGGCCAACTGCAAGGCCCGCTCGTATCGCCTGAGGGCATTTTCTAGTTCGCCCTGCTTGTGAAAGATCAAGCCTAGATTGTTGTGGCTTTCGGCTAGGGTCGAGTCGTGGCTCAGTGCTTCGAGGTAGTAGCGCACGGCCAAGTTGTCCTTGCCCCGGCGCTGGAGCAGAGTGCCCAATCCCTGGTACCCCAAGGCATAGGTCGAGTCGATGAGGATGGACTGGCGGTAGTGCTCGACGGCCAGTTTGAGACGCCCAAAGCGGCTGTAGAGGGCGGCGAGATTGGAGTGGGCTTGGGGTTGGTCGGGGTACTGGCGCACCGCGTCTTGGTGGGGTTTGAGCTGGTCGTTTTGGGTGCCCAAAACTCGTGCGCGCTCGAGGACGCGCTCCCCCTCTGCGGCGCGGCCCATGCGCAACAGGGCCTGCCCGATCCCGAGAAACGCGGCCGGCTCGTGCGGGCTGAGGTGCGCGACTTGGCGGAGTTGCCTTTCGGCCTCTTGGTAGTTGCCTAGCTTCAGGTCCACTAGACCTAGCTTTAGCCGGGCTTGGAGGTGGGTGGAGTCCGCGGCGGCGATGGCGGCAAAAATTTCGCGGGCCTTTTGTAGCTGACCTTCGCGCTGGTGGATCACGCCTAGTATGTAGCGCGCTTCGACCGCGCTGGGAGCCAGTTCCAGTGCCTCGGAGAGGAACTGGCGAGCCTCCTCTACTTTGCCGTGTACATCATAGAGCATTTTGCCCAAGGCGATGCGGGGACCGGCGTAGTCAGGTTTTAGTTCGAGTGCTTTTTCAAATTGGGTCTGCGCCTCGGCAAAACGACTCTGGGCGTGCAATGTGACGCCGAGATAATAATGGTATTGGGGGTTGGCCGGGGCTTGTTGCAATGCTTGGCGATAGGCCTGTTCGGCTTGGGTGAAAAGGCCGCGAGCTTGGAGAATGCAGCCGGCGTCAAAGGTCTGAGCCGCTGAGTCGGCGGGCGGGGCGGGGGCTTGCGGTGGATCGGGTGTTTCGCGGGCACAGGCGCAGAAGAACAAAAAAAGCAGGGCAAAGCGCATAGTTCTACTCCGGCATGAGGCGATTGACGCCCCGGTAAATGACGTAATGGCGGTCGGTGGGTACGGCGCGGCAGGTTTGGTGCTCGCCACTTGCCCAAGCGGCCGCAGTAGCTGACCTCAAGCCGAAATTGATGAAGGCGATGCCGGCGTCTTGAGGCACGTCGGTAAAGAGCGGCCCGACACTGGAGACAGGCAACGCGTAAGTAAGGAACAAGAGAGCTTGGAAGTGGCTGGACAAGGTACTAGGTACTGCCTATGGCGATTCGAGTCGGCGATGGGCTTCGTCGAGCAGACGCTGTGCGTGGGGAGAGGGCCCTCTCGCTAGCACTTGCCGCAACCGGTCAATGGCGGCGGCGTGGTCTCCATTTTCGAGTTCGATGAGTGCGAGGTTGACGTGAGCCTCTGGATTGTCTGGGACTAGTTCTAGGGCTTGGAGGAACTGGGTGCGTGCTTTTGCGGTGTGCCCGGCGATCAGGTGCAGGGCACCAATGGCGACGAGTGCTTCGGGCCTTCGCTCGACGGACAGTGCTTGTTGGTACTGGCTCAATGCGGCCTCGGTTTGCCCGGCCTGCTGTAAGGCTCTCCCCAGTTCGTAGTGCAGCCAGAAGTCCTGTGGCTGCCAAGGAAGCGCCTGTTGCAAGTGGGTCGCGGATGCGGCGTAGTGCCCTTGGCGGTAGAGCAGGCGGCCGTAGTAGTAGTGGGCCATGCCGGACTCTGGATCGCGTTCGAGGGCGTGGCGCAGATGCGCTGCGGCTTGCTGTGGCTTATTGGTTGCTAGGTAAACTCGGCCTAGAAGTACACGAGTGTCGCCGCGCCGAGGATTTTCCGCTAGGGTGTGCAGGGCCTCGCGCTCGCTTTCCCCATAGCGCTCTTGGTGAAAGTACGCCACGGCCAGATTGTGGCGGGCGTAGTTGTACTCTGGGGCCAATTCCAGGGCCCGGTGCGAGTAACGCGCAGACCGGGCGTAGTCTCGCTTGCGCAGATGCACCTCGCCTAGATCGAAGTAGAGTTGAGCGTCCTCTGTAGTCGGCGCGGCCTCGGCGAGGTTGCACAGGATTAATAGACCCCCTAAAGGCACGGCAAGCAGTGTGGTGCGGATATAGGCTCTGCGGCGCACACCTAGGTAGAGCTGAAAGGCGGCAACAGCAGCAAAAGCGATCAGCACCGGCACGACCGGCATGCGGTAGCGGGCCGCCGGAAAGAAGAGGACGACCGAGGCCGTGTACACGAGAGCATAGAGCCGCAGCAAGGCAATCGGCGGCGTCCATTCCCCCCTCATGCTCAGCCCCAAGCCGAGCAAGCTCAGCGGGCCGATCAGGCCGAAGGGAATCGACACGTACCAGTCCCAGAGCAAGAGACTCAAAAGCCGCGAGTGCTGGCGGGCGTAGTATATGTCTTGATTGCGCTTGGTTTCTGGGCCGCTCCAAAAGAGAAATCCCTTTTTGCAGAGCAGGCCGAGATAGTCGAGGGGCTGCGCGGTTATGTAATCGAGGGCTTTGCCTAAGAAAAAAGCCGAGCGGGCGGCTGCGGTCTCATGACCCGAATGCGCCGGCTCTGCAATCATGGCCTCCCACTGCATGCCTGGACGCAGTGAGACCGTGCGCTCGTAGTCGGCGTTGTTGCCGATGTAGAAGTTGACGCCGGCATTGGAGGAGATGAAGACGAGGTCCGGCTCAATAGTCCAGTTGCGATAGGTAACGGGCGAGATGACCAGTGCTATGGGAACGATAAAAAACAACAGGGAACGGCAGGCAGGTATGCGCCGATGCCACAGTGCCCAAGCGCAAAAGGCTGCGATAAAGAGCAAGATATTGGGGCGAGTCAGGGCCGTAAGGCCCGCGATGAGGCCGGCCAGCACCCAGTCGCGCCCGCGATTGCGTCTCCACGCCAGCAACAGACTGTACAGGAGCAGGAGATTGAGGAAGACTTCCACAGGTACGGCCAATAGTTCGCCCTCGAAGTAGAGCAAGGAGCCACACAAGGCCGCCATGACGCCGGCGATGCGGCCGACCTGCTCGCCAAAGGCGTGCCGGGCCAACGCGTACACCAGTAGGCAGGAAAGGACGCCGAGACCTACGTGTACGAGCCGGATGCCGACGAAGTACGAGGCTGGCAGAAGCCAGTAAACGAACCCCAGCAGGTAGATGTAGAAGGGGGGCTGCCAATACGGTTCGTCCCCTCCCCAAAATGGGCCGCTGGCAAGGGTCTGGGCCTGTTTGAGAAAGGTCTGGGCGTCAACTATGGGTGCATAGAAGAAGGGACTGGCGCTATGTTCCCACAAATAGCCCAGTCGCAATGCGAGGGCGGCTAGCAGGAGCGCGCCCAAAAAAAAGCGGGTGCTGCGCGCCATGTCGTTAGAATGGGCCCCTCCCTCGCTTGTCGCGCCTCGTGGTCAATAGACCAGCGATAGGGTTCCCGTATATGCCGTGGAGGTAGCGTCCGAGTCTGCGACGAGCCGGTAGAGATAGATCCCCGGTGGTGCGAGTTGGCCGTGGCTTTCGCGACCGTCCCACTTAATTTGGACGTTGCTCGCGTTTGAGCCGCCGGTGTGTATCTGGACGATGGGGCGGCCGGACAGGTCGTAGATGTTGACTTGAACATTAACCGGCTCTAGGAGGCGGACGAGATCGAAGGAAAAGGTCGCCTCGTCGTTGATGCCATCGCCGTTGGGGGTGAAGGGGTTGGGAGCGATATATGGGGCCTCAATGAGTTGATTGATCTCGTCGGCGACCACGAGGCGGGCGTTGGTGGCTATGTCGGGGGTGGCGTCTCCATCTTTGGTCGGTTGGGGGATAAATTCGACGCCATTGTCGATCTGGTCGTTCCACACCGTACTGGTGAACTCCTCAGAGCCGCGGAAGAGCTTGGAACGAAAGACGATTTCGATGTTCTGGCCGAGTTGGAAATGCTCCGCGCCCATTGCGGGCAACTTGATGTGTAACTTAGACGAGCCGGTGAGCGGGTCGGAAGTCAGGCTCTGAGCGAATTGCCCTAGACTATCGGAGCGACCTTCTGCCGGGGCGAGGCGGATGGGATGGACACCGCGCAGAGGATCAGCAGCCGTGCCAGCGGCGATTTCGGCCCAGTCTTGACCGTCGAAACGCAAGGTGTCGATGCGCGTGTCCGCACTGGGCACGGCGATTTCGATCCGGTTGAAGGAGGTGGCCTCGCCTGTTTTGAAGAATGGCCGGACAAAGTAGCGGAAAGGAGTCTCCTCACCCAAGGTGACGTACGGGGGGAAAATTTCAGCGACAATCCCACCCGAGACCAGCGGCGCGTCGTAGTCGAACTCGATGAAGTCCAACAGGGCCGCGCTATGCTGGGCAGAATCGAAGAAGATGCGAAACTGGATGTAGCGAGTTCCGCCGGGCAGAGGTAGCTGGACGCCGGCGTTTTGCCATTCGGATTCGGGCAAGCTCTCGTCTATGAGGGCGTCTTCGAGCTTGAAAGGTGCCGACCAGAAGCTCCAGCCTAGGAGGCCGTCGTCGCCTAAGTCAACACCCAACTCATTGTACTGAAGCTCGCGCTCGGGGACGCGGCCTTCGGGAAGCTTGATCCAAGAAAACAGGTCGAGGGGATTGCCGTTTTCGTCTTGGGTGTCGGAGAGGCCCGGGCCCAAGCGGCGGGCATATATATGGGTGTCGAGGGCGTTGCCAACGCGAAACTGGATGCGGACGTCGCCATTGCGGCCATCGCGGCGCCCGCGCCAGCGCACCTTGCCCCAGTTGACTTGGCCGCCGGCAACGTCGAGGAGAAATTGGCTTTCATAGGCATCGCGCTGCGAGCCAGCAAACTGCTCGATCTCGCGGTCGTAGCGACGGATGCGCGGGGTGGGTGTGCCCACGTCGATGATGGCCGAAGTGTATAGCCCGTCTATGGCGTAGCCGTCGCCGAAGTGAGCGATTTCGGCGGTTTGGCTGAGTTTTCCCTCGGGATCAATTGAGACCACGTCGATACGACCGGCGACAAAGGGTGGGTCGAATCGGAGGTCCTTGATCACCGGGTTGAATTGGCCCCGGACGGCTTGAACTAGTGTCCGGTTCGCCCGGATGGTCTCAGAGAGTATGTCGATGGAAGTCTGGTCGCCGTAGCGGATGTAGTAGTTGGCGATGGTGCCGCCGGGCAAGGTTGGCTGCGGGCGGAAGACGATGCGGTTGATATAGTAGTAGCCCATCAGGTTGACAGCAATCCCACCGCGGCCATACTTGGTGGAGGTGAAGTCTGTCTTCAGGTTGCCATCAACGGCCTTTTCGGCCTCTTTGCGGTCAATCACCCCCGCGACCGCCCAGTAGTCGGCCGAGATGGGGTCGGCGACCTCGCGGCGGAAGCCGTATTCGCTCGGCACCACCATAAAGGGGCGCTGGGAATCCTTGCCGGGGATGATGCCGCCGAACTCGCCGGCCTTGAAGCGCTGGTTGAGTATATAGGCCAGATTGTGCAGGCTGTCCAGATGCACCGGCCTAATCCAAGTGGTAACGCCCCCACCGTGTTCGGGCAGCGGCGGATCCTCGTCGATCAGTCCGTCGCCATCGTCGTCGAGAGTATTAGCCGGGTCCTCGTTGAGCAGGCCGTCCCAGTCGTCATCATAGGAGGTGTACAGTCCGTCCTCGTTGAGCAGGGCATCGTTGTCGTTGTCGATCTGCGGGTCGGGACCGTCTTCGTCGATCAGTCCGTCGCCATCGTTGTCGATCAGTTCAAGCGGGTCTTCGTCAATGAGCCCGTCGCCATCGTCGTCGAGGTTGTTGTCGAGGTCTTCGTTGATCAGTCCGTCGCCGTCATTATCGACTTGCGGGTCCACGGGATCTTCGTTGATTTGGCCGTCGCCATCATTGTCGATCAGTTCGACCGGGTCTTCGTCAATGAGCCCGTCGCCATCGTCGTCGGCGATCAGTTCGACGGCCCAGCTGCGGCCTAAGTCGAGGCGGCCTGTGACCGGCCGCAGGGTCCAAGGATGCACATCGTCGCCGATCCTCCACCGCTTGATTTCGGCATAGCCGTTGCCGAGTATAAACGCGACGCCGAGCACCGCTATCAACAACCTGATCATCGAACACCTCCGCGCAAGAATGTAAGCCTTGGCTGCCTGCGACAAGCAGAATAAGGAAGCCCGGTGGTTGTGCACTCCAACTCAGTCTGCGCTGTCTGGGCTAATTACGTATATAGACGTTTTGCTATTCTATTATATAGTATATTGGTGCATATCTCAAGATAGGCAGATCGGGCCGACAAGCGCGAAAAAAGAGAGGACTTTGTCGTTGATTGCTCAGATAATCACTGAAATTGAGGCACGGGTGAGGCGATTTGCAACGATTTGTACGGGAACTAAATAACCCTAACTTATTGTTATCTATTGGTTTTATTCGTTATAAGTCCATTGTTTCTGCGGCTGTCTCTAATATATCTTGACACGTCTTAGGCCATTGATTATCATACAACCCAATAATAATTGAAACACATCAAAAAACGAATAAGTAAGGTATTGGCCGAGGTGCTGTGTTCGCGTTTATTTTTTTTAGCGTTGGGGCTGCAGATAACAGTAGGCTCGGCTAAACCGGTTTTGGGTCATTATCCCGAAGGAGTGGTCTATAGAGCTTTTCAATTTCCCGATCACTTGGTTCCCGTCATTGATGGAGATTTGAGAGATTGGGAAGTTGTAGGCGGCTCTTACCCCATATTAACGGGTCAATTTCACGACCTGATTAGTCCAGAAGTTGAGGCGAGCGATTCGGATGACTTTTCTGCCCGTCTCATGGTAGGATGGAATAAAACGGTGAACAGGCTCTACATCGCTGCTCAGGTTCGCGATGATATACATCAGATTGATCGCCCCGCCGGTAGTGCTACGGTGCTTTTCCAAGACGACTCGATGGAGTTATTTGTCGACGCGGACCACTCAGGTGGACAATTCGCCAATTTCACCGAGTTGAGCCACGAAGAGTATAGGCGGCGCAATGGAACTGAAGCCAACCACTTCGTTTTGGCTGGCCCGCCGCCTGACGAGAATTTTTTCGTCAATTTTTCTGCCGCCGCTTGGTACGCGCTATCCGATGGGCCTTATACCGAAGCGGCGGTCGAGTTTGTAGGTGTCTTGGGAGGAGAGGGAGTGACGAACTACGAAGTCATGCTCGTGCCCTTTGACCGCGTCGATATCAATGCGGTCTTTCAAAGCGAAGAGCACCACTTGCGAGAAGGTGAAGTCCTTGGTTTTAACGTAGAGTTCAACGACCTTGATGTACATTCAGAGCTTTTTGATGCTAAATGGTCGCTTTCGGGCCAATACAACTCGTATCGCTTTTCTGACCGCTTCACCGACTTGATCCTGATGCCGCTAGAGGGTACTTTTCAAGTGACGGCTGTGGAGCCGAGTTCTTGGGGGCGTTTGAAAGCCTCTTTGCACACAGAGCTGTACCACCGAGAGGTTTCTGAATGATGAATTTCACACGAGTATTATTCTTGACCTTGATTCTTGGCTCGGGTTTGCTGGGCTGTGGATATAGTTATTACACAGGGCCATTGCAGCCCGGCCAAGATCAGGACTCGTCTATCAGCGTGGCAGATGATGGGACCCTGACTTTTGCCCAGGACCGCTTTGAAGTGCGACTCAAGCCTATGACTGACGAGGAGTTGAATCGCCAGTTTTTCAACAATTCCCAAGCAGGTCCTAAGTCCACAAACCCCTATACCTTTGGCAACACGGTATTTTGGGGGACAGACGAAGAAAAACAGCGATTCACTGTCTTCCGTCTCAGCGTTAAAAATTACGCCTACCCTAAGGTCAAGATCGATCCGAGCAAAATCGTCGTCAAAGCGAGCAATAAGCGCGAGTATTGGAGTCTCAACTTTGAGCAACTCGACACTTATTATCGCGCCTATGCCATAGGCTATAGGGGCAATGAATATGCCCGCTACCAGGAGCGCCGCGACTTGCTGCGACGGACGATGCTCAAAGACGAGGAGATCTTCAGCGGCCAAGAGGCGGAGGGCTTCGTCATTTTTCCTGTGCTCCACCCCGACGTGAGTGATATTGAAGTTCAAGTGCTCGATGTAATCCTGCGATTTGACTTTCGCAACGAGCCGGTGGAGACCACCAATATTTCCTATAAATTCGTCCGAGATATCGGCAAGATTTACAAGGACGGCACGGTCGTTCCCAAAGTCGCTAAGGCAAACTAGCCTTTAAGCGAGACCACCAAGGAGGAGTTGGCGTTATGAAATCTCTGAAAATGCTTAGTGTTTTAGTCGGCTTGCTGTTCGTCGCTCAATCAAGCGACGGGGTGGTGAACATTCAGAATGTCGGCTCGGGTGCTCGGGCCCAGGGGCTGGGCAACAGCTTTGTGGCAGTGGCCGACAATGCGGATGCGGTGTTCGCCAATCCGGCGGGGTTGGGGCAGGTCGCGCAGCGTCAGGTGGCCTACACCAACGTGTCGCTTTTGTATGCCGGCATCGAAGGCGACGATCTGGGGCAGCACGTGGTCTCCTATGCCCAGCCTTTGGGCGACAAGCTGGGGTTGGGGTTGGGGTATGAGCGGATTGGCTCGTCGCTGATGAGCGAGAACGGGGCGTTTGTGTCGCTGTCGTATCAGGTGCAACGTCGGCTGCAGGTGGGGGTGTCGGCCAAGTATTTGTTTTGGAGCGTGGGGTCGATACCCGACGATGAGGGTCGTCCCGATCCGCTGTCGAATAAGAGCGCGGGCAACGTCGGGGTGGATTTGGGTTTGCTGTGGCAGAGTCCGGTGCAAGGGGCGCAGGTGGGGGTGTTGTTGAAGAATATCAACCAGCCGAATGTGGCGTATGGCGAGGTGGCTGGCGACGCGGATGCGGGTGCGTTGCCCATGGATGTGCATGTGGGGGTGGGCTATCGGCTGAGCAGTCAGTCGTTGGTGTCGGTTCAATACGTTCGTCGGGATTTGACGGGGGAGGGGTCGGATCACGGGTTGGTGGTTGGTGGGGAGACGCAGTTGGTGGAGGGGTTGCAGTTGCGGGCGGGGGGTCGTCGTTTGTTGGCCGAGGAGGCTGGGGGGGGGTTGAATGCGGGGTTGGGCTATCAGTGGAACCAGTTGGTATTCGACTATGCGTATGACATTGGCTTGGATCTGACCGAGACCAATGGCGCGCACCGGTTCTCCTTTTCGTACGAATTCTAACACCAAAAAAGCCCTGATGAACTCCAAACTAGGAATCTAGACAAGGAGATGCACAAATGACGGTCTGGGCTGGACTTATCGCGCTGGGATTGGGGCTAGGAGCTAGCCTATTCCTACCGGTACCGCAAAATCTGAAGACCAGTTTTGACGCCGGACAATCTCTCTACGCCCTTGGCGAGTTTGAAGGGGCGATCATTGAGTATTCAAAGATCGTCAAGTTCGACAGCAAGGCTGTGCGTACGGACAGTGTACGGGTAATGTTTGGTAGAGACTTGGAATTGCCCGTAGTAGCGGCGGCTTGGTACCAGCTAGGTAATGCCTACAAGAAGAGCGGGCAACACGAAAAAGCGGTGGAGGCCTATCGCCAAGTTATCGATGTAGGGACCGTAGCCGAGGATTTCAAGTCATTGGTGCAGTTCCAAGTCGCTGAGACCCGCTTCCTCGCCAAAGAGTACAGCGAGGCAGCAAAGGAATATAAGCGCTATGTCGAGTTGTTTCCTGAGACGAGGGAAGCTGGCAAAGCGTACTTTTATGCGGGCTGGAGTGAGTTTAACACAAAAGAATACGACCAGTCCATCGAAACGCTCAACGGCATGTTGGCGGCATACCCGCAAGATCGCTATGCGCCAGATTCCCAGTTTCGCATCGCCAGTGCTCTCTACGAGAAGGGCGAGTACGCTAAGGCCGTTGATATGACCCAGATGGTCCTCGACAAGTACCCCAATAGTCCGGTCATTGCTCAAGCCCTCTATCTGAAGGCCAACGCCTACGACAAGATGGGGCGAGATGCGGAGGCGATTAAAGCCTACCGCGATGTGCGTAACCTCTACGACCGGATGTTTGAACTCTTGCGCGGCTCATTCCGCGAAGGTAAGAATGTCGACTTTGAAAACTATCGACAGCTCTTCGAGACCTCCTCGTTGCGCGTCGCTGAGATTTTCCGCAAAACAGATCAGTTTGAGGAAGCCTACCAAGAGTTGATCGCCGCTCAGGAAACCGCCGAGGAGCGCTTTTACAAGGCCAAGGTGCAGATGAGAATCGGCGACAACTACATGGAGTGGGATAAGTTCGACGAGGCGTGGACCGCTTACAACCAAGTAATTGAACTCTATGGGGATACGCCTTATCCGCCCAACGCTCAGTATCAGAAAGGCGAAGCTAAGTACTTCGCCGCAGACTACGCCGCTGCCCGTGAAGACTACCTAAAATTGCTGGTGGACTACCCAGATAGCGATACAGGTTTACGCTCCGCAGCGCTCTACAGCGCAGGCTGGTCTGCCGAGAAAATCGGCACGGTGGATCAGGCTATTGAAAGCTACGCACAGGCAGTAGACAACTTTCCCCGCTCAGACCAAGCGCCGTTGTGCTTATTGCGCATTGCCCGGCTTAGCTACGAGCAGCAGAAAGTCGAGGAGGCCATTGAGGCCTACAAAGCCATAACGGAGAGCTATCAGGATACGCGGCATACGGCCGATGCTTACTATGGCCTTGGTATTCTCTACCGAGACGAAGGGCGGAAAGACGAGGCTATCGCTGCTTTTTCCATGGTTGACCGCGATGCCCGCGAGACGTATATCGCCGCGCTTATTGAGGCGGCCAATATCTACATTTCTCAAGATCGCATCGCCGAGGGGCGTACGCTGCTCAATCAATTGTTAGAAGGCGTGACCGGAGATCGCGATTTGGAGGCTAGAGCCCATTTCCAGATGGCCCAACTCGACCTCAACAATAAAAACTACGTCGACGCAGTTGAGCGCTACACCTTGGTACTTGAAGAGTACCCAGAGAGTGATGTCATTCGCGACGTTCGCTATGGTCGTGCATTAGCCTATCACTATTCGGGTCGTTACGACCGTGCGCTGGTTGATTACAAGTGGCTATTGGACACCAAGATCCCCAAGGCTATGCAGCTAAAGGTCTCTTTCTCGATGGCACTCTCGTACTCTGCGGAAGGCCGCGACGAGGAGGCGGAGAAGCTGCTGAACGAGGTCATTGCTTCAGGAGACGAGAGCTTGGTGCGTTCGGCGCGGCTGCAGTTGATCTCAATGGCCGAAAAGAAGGGCAATCCAGAGGAAGCCGTGCGCATCTACGAGGAGATGTTGGCTACTACTACCTCTAGCGAGGACCGGGAGCGCTTACTCATTCGCTTGGCCAATGCATACTTCAAATTGGATAAGTTCCAGCAGAGTATTGAAGCGGCTCAGGAGCTAATCGACTTGGCCATCAATGTCGAGAGCATTGCCAATGCGCTCTTTGTCCAAGGCAACTGCTTCTACAGGTCGGAGCAGTTTGTCCAAGCGATTGCCACTTATAACACCATCATCGAAAACTACCCGCAGATTGCTTGGGCCAAAAACGCCCAGTTCCAAATCGGCGTAGCTTATAACAGGCTATCGGCTAACGGCAATATCGATGTGCTACCAGCGATGTCAAAGGCGTTTAATACCTATTATATCCAATATCCCGAAGATGAGCGCGCTGTGCATGCCTATTACTACGATGCTTGGGCGCATTATCGGATGGGTAAATGGCGCGCTGCCAGCGATATTTTTGCTAGCCTAGCAGATAAATATCCGCAGTCCCGCTATGCATCCGAGGCACTTTTTCGCGCTGGCGATGCCCTATTTAACATGACTAATAGGAGCGGCTTGGAGGACAAAAACCAGAACTTCCTAGATGCCATGGTCTTCTACGACCGAATCATTAAGCGCTATCCCAGGTCGAGCCATGTGGACGATGCGCTCTACAACAAGGCTTGGTGCCTGATCAACCTCGACCGAAAGGAAGAAGCGGTGCCGGTCTTCGAGCGAATCGTCGCTGAATATCCCGATGGTACCTATGGGGCACGCAGCCAATTTACACTCGGAGATTACTATTACGGCCTCAAGGATTACGAGAAGGCCACCGAGAGCTACCAGACTTTCTTGGAGCGCTTTCCCGCAGACAAGCTGATTGCCCAAGATCGAGCGTTGCCAAAAAAGGCAAGGACCCTGCTCGGGCATTTGGCTGAGATTGACGCCTACAATCTTTATGCAACGGGCGAAAAGCTCTTAGCTGAGAAGAATTACGACGAGGCAATGGCGATCTTCAAGGAAGTGCAGCAGAAGTACCCTAAGAGCGACCAAGCTGTCAATTCACTGGTCAACATCGGTGCCGCCTATATGGCCCAAGAGGAATTCCGCCAAGCCGGTGCCGTCTTTCAGGAGGTCGTCGACAACTATGGCGACAACCCCAAGTACGTGACGCAGGTGGACTATGCCAGAGAGCAACTAGAGGTTATGCAGGAAGCTCGTGTCCTTTAACTTTGATTTCTTTGCGTCCTAACTAAGGAGGGAGAAAGAAAATGATTGAACTTTTTCGAGAAGGCGGACCTTTCATGTATCCTTTGGGGCTCTGGTCTATGCTTTCCATTGCGTTCTTTATTGAGCGTATCTGGACTTATGCACGGCTACGCTCCGAGGACGAATTGGCCGAAATCACCAACGACGTCAATGCACGTATAGACTCGGGTGCTTCCATTGACCAACTCAAGGAGTACTGCGCTGAGGTCGGCAAGCTTGAAGGCGAAGTGTACGGCGAGGGTATTGAGCGCTTTGAGCACTTGTCGCGCGAGCAGCGCACGATGGAGGAGATGCGCGAGGAAATGAACGGTACGGTTGAACGCGCCGCCTTGGCGTATCTCGAACGGTATTTGGCTGTTATCGACTTCGTGTCCAAGTCCGTAGTGTTGCTCGGCCTGCTAGGCACGGTCAACGGTATGATCAACGCCTTTGAAGGTATTGCGGAAAAGGGGCTCGGTGAGCCGACGATCGTCGCCGCAGGTATTTCTGAAGCGCTGATCACCACAGTTACCGGTCTAGTGATCGCCGTACCTTCAATAGCCATCTTCACGTACTTTAGCAACCGCGCCACGGGCAAAGCCGTTGAGTTTGAAGCATACGGCCACGGTTTTGTGGACGCCCTACTGCGTCGCTGGCAAGGCACTCAGGCTGCCTAAGGCAGCTCTTCTTAGGAGGCATGAGATAAGATGGCTGAGAGAGTAGAAAAAAAAGAACTGACCATGCCCGATCTGACGCCGATGATTGACGTGGTCTTTCAGCTACTCATCTTCTTCATGGTGACCGCTGTGTTCGCCATTACTCCGGGTTTAGATATCAAATTGCCCGAGGCCGAAGAGGCCCAGGCTCCGGAGAAGGAGAACCTTTTTATCGTCGTGGATCAGGATGGCAACATGAAGCTGAACCACAAGTCGGTGACCTTTGCAACCCTCAAAGAGGAATTGCAGGCGAAGAGACAACTGCTGGATAACACCACGATGATCATCATCCAAGGAGACGAGCGCTCCACGCACGGGCAAATTGTCCAGATCATGGACATTGCTCGCCAAGTGGGTGTCATCGATCAGGTCATCGCCACGGAACCGCAGCGCAACTAAGTGAGGTTTCTAGGCCCTTCCAAGAGGGGGAAGAACTGTGGTAGACGAGTATAAAAAAGCAGTACAGGCCTATCGCAAAAAAACGGCCTATATAGCGGTCGGTGCGGCTTTGATCATTCACGTGCTTTTCATCCTGTCCAAGTGGGTGGTGATCGCCGCTGGTTTGGCGGGTGCCGGGGTGCTGTTATACGCCTTATATACGGCTACCACTGGCCGCCGGCTAAGCATGAGCGTGGCCTTTGTGCTCTCGGTAACCATTCACGCTGGCGTCTTCGTTTATGATTATCTCTTTGGCATTGGCGAAGAAGAGAAAAAGGAACAGCTAATTATCTTCCGCGCTCCTCCGCCAATTCTCGAAAAGAACTTCGATCTGGCCAAGCGTCCTGAAATATCCGAAGTGCAGATGGAGATGCTGCAGTCGATGGCACCACCGGATTTGCCGCAGGATATATCGGCTATAGCCGATGTTAGCGCGGTAGGTAGTGACCTGCTGAGTTCGGTCTTGCCTGGTACGCAGGTTTTGGGTGCCTTCTCAGGTGCCAAAGCCGAAGAGTTGGCCTTCGAGGAGGTCGCGATGATCGAACTAGGCGAAACGTCGGCACCAGTACAAGAGGCCCTGAGCCTGAGGCACGAATTGCTCAATGTCGGCGACTTGGACATCGGCCGCTACCAAGCGATCTTGATTCAGGATCCAGACGACAAACGCAAGATCCGCGGCTTCTTTAACATGACGGTCATTGACTACGACATCGCAGACAAGAATCGCGATCGGTTTCCAACTGCGGTAGAGGAGTTGATGCGCTATATGCGCGACCACACCGAAATCAATGCCCGGATTGAGGGCACGACCTTGGAATTTTCGGATCCGCGCATCATGGACGCCCCCATGATTTACGTGACGGGCAACGATGCCGTCTTGCAAATCAGCGGTACAGAGAAGACCAACCTAGGTGAATATCTCAAGAACGGTGGTTTTCTCTATGCCGAGGAAATTCGCCAAAGCGACGCTGAGAACGGACTTGATGGCAAGGAAGCCGGGGTTTCGGGTACGCCGTTTGACCGCCAGTTCAAGGCCCTGATGAAAGATCCGCTGGTGCTGGGTAGCGACGGCTCCAAGTGGCAGAAAGTGCCCAAGAGCCACGATCTCTACTACAGCTTCTGGGATTTCCCCGATGGTCCGCCGATGGGCGGCGCACCCGCTGGCAATGTTTTCGACTTGGAGATGCTGGAACTGCGCGGTCGGGTTGCAGTGGTCTTCAGCGACCTAAATATTAGTTGGTACTGGGGAGATCCGCTAGCCGATGCACGAGAGCGCGGGTTGCAGTTCGGGGTCAACCTAATCGTCTATGCGTTGACCCAGCCGGGTGGGATCGCCAATGTGACCCAATTTACCCAATAAGCATCCTTTAAGCTGCAAAGGTCGCAGATGCCCTACCGGTGAACCGACCGGTAGGGCATCTGCGTTTCGACCGTTCCCCTACTAGCATCGCCTTCCTTCTCACGTCGATTCTCTTATCTGATTCCAGATATCGAAGTATGTCGGAAAGGTTTTGCCGACGCAGTCGGGGTCGTTGATGCGGATTCCGGGCACTCGCAATCCGACTAGGGCAAAACTCATAGCCACTCGGTGATCCTTATAGGTATCGATAGTGCTGCTTTTAGGCTTGGACGGCGCGATAGTAACGCCGTCTCTGTGTTCTTCTACTTCTACGCCGAGCCGCCGCAATTGGGCGACCATAGCGGCAATCCGGTCGGTCTCCTGCCAGCGCGTGTGTTCGATGTTGCGGATACGCACTGGATCCTTGGCAAAGGGCGCGATCGCGGCCAGCGTTAGCGAAGTATCCGATATGGCCTTCATATCGACGTCTATTCCTCTGAGTTGGTCCGGCCCAATCACCTCAACCCCGTGGGCGTAGCGGTTGACTGTGCATCCCATTTTCTCGAGCATATCGACGAAGTGGATATCGCCTTGGGCCGAGTCGGCGGCAATATCGGCTACGCGCACCCGGCCGCCGTTGAGCGCAGCGGCAGCAAAAAAATACGAGGCGTTGGAGGCATCCGGCTCAATGGCGTAGGCGCGGGATTTATAACGCTGGCTGCCGGCGACGCGAAAGCGCCGGTACTCGTCGTGCTCGACCTCGATCCCAAATGCCTGCATTACCGCCATAGTGATGTCGATATATTCGGTCTTAAACTCGCTGACCATTTCGATTTCCAAGCCGTTATCGGCGTAAGGGGCGACGAGCAGCAGCGAGGTGAGGAACTGGCTACTTTTGCTGGCGTTGAGTCGGGTTTTCCCGCCTCTGAACCCCTTGGCTCGTACCTCTACTGGCAGGCATCCGTTGGTAAAGCGCGAGCGTGCATCAATCCCGAGTTGGCTGAGCGCGTCGAGTAGGTCGGCGATCGGTCGGCTCTGGCGCATGGGCGCGTCGCCGTCGATGATGAAGGTCCCATTGCCGAGCGCGACATAGCTCGTGATTGACCGCGAAGTAGTGCCTGAATTGCCGATGTACAGCTCGGCACCATCGACGGGAATCCGTCCACCGTTGCCTGCCACCACAAAGCGGGCCATCTTTGGATCGGCCTCTATAGAGACGCCGAGTTTGCGCAACGACTGGACCATGTGGTCGGTATCGTCGCTAAAGAGGGCACCCGTAAGGTGCGATTCCCCGTTGGCTAGTGCCGCGACCAGCAGCGTCCGGTTGGTGTAGCTTTTGGAGCCGGGTACGGCGACTACGGCATCGAGTGGCTCTTGCAGGGGTTGTATTTCGAGCGAATCGGCATTCATGTTTAGCTAACAGCGGGGGTTGGGTGGTATTGAGCGAGCGGCGCAAGGCCACCGCATAATCTGGTATCTCACGGTGCTTTGAGCAATGCCTGCTTGGGAGGGCTAGGCTGGAGGATACTGGGGTTTTCCTCTACCTTTATTCACGAAAGGAGTGCGCCATGTTATCAGCCAAGACGCCGGACGAGATCAAAAATTTACTCGAGGGTCCGGTCAACTCCATCCCCACCACTTTTTTGCCCAACGGTCAGCTAGACTGGGAGGGCATCGGCCGCATAATCGACATCGGTATCTCCAGCGGCAGTGGGGTCAGCTTGCTGACCTATGGGGACAGCCAGTTCGAGTTCCTCAGCGACGAAGAGGTCGCCCAGCTCACTCGCTTTTTGGTTGACCGGGTCGCCGGACGGGCGTTGGCTGTAGCGGCTACTCGGCGCTGGCCAGACGACCGGGCGGTCCAATTCGCCGAGTATTGCCTCAGTTGGGGGGCCGACGCGTTGATGGTGCTGCCACCGGAACAAGCCCAGCCGCAAGGCAAGGTAGTCCAATACCGCAAAGTAGCCCAAGTAATGCCCTTGATGTTGGTGGGGTGTCCTCCCTATGAAATTCTCGACGAGCTACTCGACGCGCCCAACATTTGCACCTTCAAAGAAGACGGCACACTCGAATACGCGAAGGCGACTATGCACCGCTATGGCGATCGGTGGAAGTTCATGACCGGCGGGGGCCTATGGCGCAATTTCGCACAATGGCCCTGCGGCATCCGCGCCTTCTTTTGCTATCCATCTTCGTTTGCTCCCCACGTAGCACAAAGCTACTGGCGGGCCTTCCAAGATGGCGACGCCAAAACGGCCCAGACTATCATCACCCAAATCGAAGAACCTTTTTGGGGGGTGGCCACCGATGTGCTAGGCGGCGGCCAAGCTGTGTGGCGCACCGCGCTTGAACTCAATGGCATTGCCTCGCGCTGGTTGCGCCCGCCTATGGTCACGGCCACAGACGAGGAGGTGGAGAAGATCGGTGCTGTCTTGGATGCCATCGGGCTGATAAATCCCCCCTGAGCGGCTTGGCCCAACTGTCAATCCATTGCGCGGCACCACTGGAAGCCGTAGGCCTCGCAGGCGATGCTGTACGGCTCGTCGGTGGTTAGCCGGTTAGACGAGTGGTGAGATAGGCCCTGTCGATCTGCGAACTGACCGTCTCGTGATGGGGTGCCGGGTACGAGCCGCCGTGCGAGCGCTGCTCGTGCGTCCCATCGAGCCGGTCGATCAAGTCGGCCATCCAGCCTAAGTGGTCGCCCATGTTCTCGCGGTGAAACTGCAAGTACAGCCCCATCTCCACTGGCGCGTTCTTGCTGCACGGCGCATCGACGTCCATGAGCGATAGCGGCGCAGTAGCCGCTCATTGAGCGCGTCGAGCGTGTAGTTCCGGTGGAGCCCCTTGTACTTGGCGATGGGATAGGCGTTATAGAGGGGGTACGGCTCAGGGGCTGTCCACGCGCTAGCGTAGCCAATGCCGTCCCAAGTGCCCAAGACCCCCAAGGCTTGGTGATCTTTGTAGCGCGGCACAAATTGGCGCAGGTAGTGCTCGACATAGACCCGCCACATTGGGTGTCGAAGCTGTGGGTCATCGCTCCGTGTGCAGCGAACGCCCCGGCCGTATTCTGTTGCACACTGCCATCGCGGCGGACGATTTGCTCACCTCCTTGGGACCGGACGGGGTAGAACGCACATTCACACTACCGGCACTAACGCCGTAACCCGCATCAGTTGGGCCGGTTGGCAAACGCACCGGCAAATTAAATGGATAAAATAATGGCTAGCCATCTCGAAGACGTCGAATACAAAGACGGCAAAAAACACGGTCCCTCGGTGCTGTACTACGCCGATGGCGGCAAGCGGCGCGAAGGTGCTTTCGACATGGGCAAAAAGACGGGCCAATGGGTCGAGTACCACAGAAACGGCCAGCCCGCCAGTATCAATTACTACCGAGAAAATCAGCTCACTGGCGATCACGTGGCCTACTATGAAAACGGCAACCGGAAACAGACCGGACAATTCAACGAATACCGCGGCAAGAGCACGGACGGGCGCAAGACGGGTACGTGGACTTTTTACGCCACCGATGGCGAGACGGTCTGGCGTCGCATTACCTACAAAGACGGCCGTCGCTGCCGGGAGGACGAGCATCCACTCGGCTCGTGCCCAGATTGCGATAAGCCGGTGGAATCGCCTGCGTGGGAACAGTGTCCCCGCTGCGAGGCCGAGCTTATCTAAAGTGCCGCCCGCTGTTGTGCGGCACGTAGGCAAATAGGCCGCGATAAGCGCGCCTATTCGCTGGACAACCGCTCTTTCTTGGGCATGGTAAAGCAGGTGTTGGTTGAGGGAAAGACGCGAAAGAGCGTGGCTGCCGGGAGTGATCTGTGCCGTTCCGACGCGGGGGGAGAGGGCTTGGTAGAGGTTGGGCCGGACATAGGAAATGGGGCCTCTGTTTGAGAGAGGCCCCATTTCACTAACTCGCTGTGGCGTGGGTGCTTACTTACTTGAGCAGCAGCATCTTCTTAACTGCGTGGAACTCGCCCCCAGCCTGCAGGCGGTAGAAATACATCCCCGACGATAAGCTATGCCCGCTATCGTTGGTCGCGTCCCACTCCACGACATACCGCCCGGCATTCTGGTGCTCGGCCACCAGCGTCCGCACTGGCTGCCCGACGACATTATACACGGTCAACTTCACGTCCGTCGCTTCAGGCAGTGCGTAGTGGATCGTCGTC
Organism: uncultured Latescibacterota bacterium; assembly: GCA_958295495.1. Taxonomy (GTDB): domain Bacteria; phylum Latescibacterota; class UBA2968; order UBA8231; family UBA8231. The sequence continues at coordinate 98,291 of OY282352.1, read as the reverse complement.
ACCGGATTGAACGGGTTGGGATAGTTGTTCGCCAACGCGAAGACGGCCGGCAGCGTCTGAATCTGCATCGTCGCGCTCGCGCCGTTGGCGTCCGTAACCGCATACATATAGACGGGTTCGGCCTCGGCCATCGGCGTACCCGAAATCGTCCGCGTGACCGCGTCAAACGACAGTCCCGCCGGCAGGGCCGGCGAAAGGCTATACGTATGCGGCGCGGTGCCGCCGGTGCCCGCCGGGAGCACTAAGTCCTCCACCCGCTGGCCCACGCCCACGACGAATGCGCGGATTTCAGCCCCGTCGTGCGAGGCCGTGGGAATGACCTTGCCGGCAAAGCCGCCAAAACTCAGCGGCAGGTTGACCGTGATGGAGAACGTCAGCGCCGCAGTCGCACCCGCCTCGTCGGTGGCCGTGTACGTGACTTCAACCACCGTCTGCTCGCTCACCTCGGCCGGCGTACCCGAAATTGTCTGCGTGGTCTCGTCAAACGCCAAGCCCGCCGGCAGGTCGGAGACGCTATACGAAATGTCGCCCGTGCCGCCCGCCGCCGCCGGCAGTTTCACCGACGCAATCGCCGTGCCAGCCGTGGACATCACGTCCGCAACCGAAGCCCCGTCGGCAAAGGCCAAGGACGTCGCTTCTGGTGCTTCGGAGTCGCCAAAACTCAGCGGCAGATTGACCGTGATGGAGAACGTCAGCGCCGCAGTCGCACCCGCCCCGTCGGTGGCCGTGTACGTGACTTCAACCACCGTCTGCTCGCTCACCTCGGCCGGCGTACCCGAAATCGTCCGCGTGGCCGCGTCAAACGCCAAGCCCGCCGGCAGGTCGGAGACGCTATACGAAATGTCGCCCGTGCCGCCCGCCGCCGCCGGCAGTTCCACCGACGTAATCGCCGTGCCAGCCGTGGACATCACGTCCGCAACCGAAGCCCCGTCGGCAAAGGCCAAGGACGTCGCTTCTGGTGCTTCGGAGTCGCCAAAACTCAGCGGCAGATTGACCGTGATGGAGAACGTCAGCGCCGCAGTCGCACCCGCCTCGTCGGTGGCCGTGTACGTGACTTCAACCACCGTCTGCTCGCTCACCTCGGCCGGCGTACCCGAAATCGTCCGCGTGGCCGCGTCAAACGCCAAGCCCGCCGGCAGGTCGGAGACGCTATACGAAATGTCGCCCGTGCCGCCCGCCGCCGCCGGCAGTTCCACCGACGCAATCGCCGTGCTAGCCGTGGACATCACGTCCGCAACCGAAGCCCCGTCGGCAAAGGCCAAGGACGTCGCTTCTGGTTCTGGGGCCACTGCTTCGGAGTCGGACAGCGTGATAGCGGCCGAGCCGCCGGTCAAGCCGGCAATCGCACCCCTGAGCGTGATCGTCTCGTTGCCCTCATCCTCGCTATCGGCGGTCGGATCAATCAGCAAGGCAACCGAACCCGAGGTCGAGCCGGCCGGAATCACAAGCAGCGGATTGAACAGTGCCGAATAATCTACGTCGCGCGAGGCAGCCGAAGCATCATCAACAGAGATGGTTACGGTTCTGGCCGCGTCCAACACCTTGCCGTCCAACGTCGCCGTTACTGTAAGCGTGGTCACCCCGGCGGCCTCGCTGACCGTGTGCGGCGACACCGACAGCGAGATGGACGTACTCGGGGTTTCGTCGTCGGCGATCTCGATGTCCGTCTGCGCCGAACCACCCGAGGCCGACGCCTGTACCCCCAAGTACTTATTGCCATCCACCACCGCGTTGTTCAGCGGCGTCAGGGTCAGGGTCGTCGTCCCTTGGAGATCGCCGGCGGCAATGGTGACGACGCCACCAAGAGTGGCGATGTAGTCACTATCGCGCACGGCCAGATCACCCGCGCTGGGCGCGACAATCGTGAAGAGGACGTCCTCGGCCGTCGCCGCGGTCGTGGCCAAGGTCGCTGTTAGGGTGATGGCTGTCGTCTCCCCGTTTTCGCGCACCGACGAATGCGTCGAGGCCACACTCGCCACCGCCACTGTCGAAGGTGGTGCGGTGCCGATCTCAATGGTGAAGATCATGGCCGCGCTGTTGACACTCGCTGGGTCGCTGTCAATCACCGTGTAGGTGACCTTGACCGTACCAGCCGCCGACGGCGTACCGGAAATCGTCCGCGTGGCCGCGTCGAACGACAGCCCCGCCGGCAAGGTGGCCGACACAACGTACGTCAAGGCACCCTCGCCGCCCGTAGCTTCCGGCAGTTCGATAGGATCAATCGCCGTGCCCACCGTGCCTTCAAAGACGGTGGCCGACACGTCCTCGTCGAAGGCAAGGGCACCCGGGTCAGGTGTCTCCGCCGCCGGGTCCGCGTCTTTCAGCGTGACCACCGCCGTGCTGACCGCGACATCTTCGTCATCGTCATTTTTGACCGGACTTTTCAGTGCCGTCAGGCCAACCTTCTTATCCCCGCCAGCGAGGGGGGTGATCGAGACAGTCGTCGAGCCACTGACCTCCCCGGCCTCTATCGTCAGCGTATGCAGGCGGGCCGTGTAGTCGGTATCGCGCTGCGCCGCTTTATCCTCGTCCTCCACTTCGCCATCGCCATCCGTATCCCGAGTAACGACCAAGGTCACGGTTACGTCCTCGTCGAAGACATTGCCGTCTAAGGTGCCGGTCACCGTAACGTCAGTAGCACCCGTGCCCGCCTTGAGCTCACCGGGACTCACCGCCAGCGTTATATTAGAGGTAAGCGACTCGTCATCGACGATCCTGATAATCTCTTCAGCCCGAGTAGTTCCGACCGTAGCTATCACCTTGAAACTCCTCGCCTCATTCACCCCCGAGTCGTCTATCGAGGTGAGGGTGAGCATCGTCGTCCCAACGGTCTTGTCCTTCGGAATGGTGAGAGTATCCACCTCCACGGTGTAATGTACATCGCGCTGCCCTTGCCCTTCTATTTCCTCAATAGTGAACGACACCTTCTCATCAGCCAATAGGGCATTCTTCAAGGTAACTTTCAACTCGATTTTCCGCGTATTCTCCTCCTCGCGTATCGCATCAGGAGTCGCTACCAGTCCGTCGTCTTTAACAGCAGCAAGGGGGGTGGGCTTTATCTCGAAGAGAGTGGGGAAAATTGTAACCGTGTGTTTCAAGTCGCCTTCATACAGCTTCAGATCAGAGTAATCATCGTCGTCGTCCGGGATATTATTTTGGGGGTCTAGGGAATTCCGCGCAGCGGTGACGCTGTCCCATAGAGCAAAAGCCGCCGTTGTACTAGTAGCAGCCGGATCCGGGGTATCCCCCGGTGGTGTAATCGTCCCATCACCGTTTAGGTCAATGCCGACTCTCGCTTCCCTAATTGCGTCGGTGCAATCACCATCAAAGTTGACGTCGTGTTTGGCGCAGCCTAGACCTGCTTCTCTGAGCCTAACTTTCCGAGTTGGAGTGTCCCACCCAACAAAAAGAGCCAGAGAGTCGGTTCTATTCCCATTGCGGTTGAGGTCAATGCCTGTGAGTGTAGCCGGCGCAGCCCCCCGCAGCACGATATAGCCAGCCTCGCCTTTGGGATCAATGGTAATCGTCGTACTTGCCGACGGACGGTTCTTGCGAAGGGTTAGAACAGCCGAAGTCGCCGAGTAATCCGAATCGCGCGTCAGTATAGTGTCCTCAACAGCGGTAATAGTGTCCTCAAGAGTGGCAGCACTAAAGCCACTAATATCTGAACTAAGAGCTGTCTTTACGGCGTCAGTCAGGCCAGCGGCATTTGAGAATCGTAAGGTAAATGTTTGGTGCGACCTTAGAGTGGCTCCACGCAAGGTTGCAGTCACCTTGACAGGGGTCGGGCCCGCCTCCTTGCTTAGACTTGCTGGATCAAACGAAAGGTCCAACCGACTGGCTATCCTTTCGTCGTCAACTACGAGGATATTCGTCGGGGTGACGGTCTCTCCATTGCCGGCAATGCCCTCGATAATGATGTTAAAATCGGGATAGGGGTCCTTGCTGTGGAAGCCTTCATGGTCCCTACCATTATCCCTAGTAGTATCAGTATTACCAGGCTCAAGATTAAGCCCCCCCTTGAGTTTTTTAGGAATGGTGAAATCGTCATAGGTATCAAAGAAACCGCGCTTGGAATTTTTTTTGACGTTTAGGAGAAGCGTCTCCGTCGCCTCTTTCTTGCCCTTAGGAATTACGATAGTCGGCGTCGTTATGGTGAAGAGCTCATTGAGACGGGCGTAACTATCGTACCAGTCTTTCCAGTCCCCTGTTGAATCAGCAAGGCTCCCACGAGTCGTGCCGAGACGCAAGCTCACATAGGTATCCGCATCCACGGCCGTATCATCGTCCACTTTGGCTTTCACCGTGATCGTAGTCTCACCAGAGTCCTCGCGCACCGTACCCTTATCCACAGATAGGGTAATAGCCGCTGCCTCCCCAGCCCACCCCAACACCAAACCAGCAGCCAGTAACCAAGCTCCGTAGGCCCAAGGCCTCATGAACGACTTCATCTGTATCATAATATCGTCTCCTGTGTTAGGAAGAAGGTTAGATTAGGTACAACGGGCCAAAAAACGCGCAACCTGACTATGGCTGACACCCCACTATGGCTGACACCCCACTATGGCTGACACCCCACTATGGCTGACACCCCATCAACGGATGCCGATAAGCCGCCACGGCCATCGCACCAAATGAATTGAATCATTATGCAATTATAAAAATAGTTAATCCATACACCAATATCTTACTACGCGACACAAATATAGGATTTACGCAAGAGCCGTGCAAACAAAAAGGCTTTGAATTGTTGTCTCAATAGTCATCCAGCAAGCCATATTTGACCTGATAACTGACGTTGCGCACCGTTCAGGCGTTGGTGCTCCTTGTGGGTCTAGTAGGGATAACGAGCGTTATTCCCTACTGTTGGCCTCGGTCGTCGCTTGATCTACCTGCAACGAGCGCGTCAGGAGGACCCGATGGGAGTGTGAATCGAAAAAGCACCGATGCCGCCCCGTCGGCACGACCTGCCGGCCTGTAGAAGGCGAGCACTAGGCCCTTTCCGGGGCCGGCGACCGTTGATCGGACAACTGCCGTGCATCTACGGGAGTTCATATTCTTAGTGTTGCCGGCAGGGCGGCCGGATTGAGTCTCCGCCAGCCTCAACTCTGAACAGGAAGGATAGCATAGCAATGTCCCATCCCGCTGTCTCGTTGTTGGTGAACCCCCATCGGCATACTTGGCTGCTCAGCCTTTATCTGGGCTTGGCTCCGGTCTATCGCTTGCCGGGCATTGGCGACGAGTATCTGCGCCTGTTCAAGGCCGCGCTGGCGGTAGCGGGAGTAGCGGTTGTGTTGGTTCCTCCGCTGTTGTCGGGCCGACTCCAGCTTCCGGCGTGGGTGCTGGGGCCGCCGGGGTTTTTGGCCCTCATCCTCCTTTCGGCCCCGGGGCTGGTCCAAGCCCGACAGATGGCCTTCGCCGTCATGTTCGTCATGGACATCGGGTGCGCCGCGGGGTTTATGTGGTGCTTCTTCTATCTGGCGCGTCGGGGAGAAAACGTCCCTGTCATTCTCGCCCGCGCCTTGGTGATAATCGCGGCCTTGGCCGCAGTTGCGTTGGTGATTATGCTCGCCAAGATACCGGATTGGACTGAACCCTGTGGCCAGTTGTGGCGGCCGGCGTACAGCTCAGGGTTCGGATCGTCCGCAACGCACTGGTCAACCAGCCTGGCTCTCTTTCTGCCCGTCGTAGTCCTTCTAATGGGAATGGTGGTCAATTGGAGACGAGGGCATTATATGACTATGATTGGCATTATGTCGGCAGGCATCCTTCTGGTAAGCCAGTTGGTGGCCGGCGGACGCACCGGCTTACTGGCATCGGCGGTTTCGCTCATCGCATTGGTTTTTCTGAGGGCATCGAGATGGTTGGCCCTCTCAAGTCTTGCCGGCGGGATAGTGGTGATCGGGGTGGCCTCCTTTGACCGAAAATGCTCCATACATCTGGGCTTGGATCGGCTGTTGTCGCCAACTGGCGAGACACTTGTACGGGCGCAGCCCAAGACGCCCAAACATCTGGGCTTAGATCGGCTGTTGTCGCCAACTCCAGCGGATGAAGTCTCGTTCAGCACCAAGATAGATTCTATTAGTACCTCCCGGGTTGGCGGATACAAAGCCGGTCTCAGGCGGATTGCCGAGCGGCCCTTTCTTGGGCATGGGATAAAGCAGGTGTTGATCGTGGGACGCTGGGGGCCGCAAATCGAGATTCACAACCTTTGGATTAAGTGGGCGGCATACAGTGGAATCTTCGCGCCGCTTTGGTTTGCGATCATGGTGGGACTCATCCTACGCATCGCTGTTCGGCTGATTGCGAACCGCGCCGCCGCCTTGGAAAACCGGATTGTTGCTGCGATGTTGGGACTAATCGTGGTATCGGGCCTCGTGGCTTCGATGTTGGAACCCAATGCCCTTATCGGGGATTTTTCGTACACGGCCATTTGGTGGGCGGCCACCGGAACCTTGGTTGGCATCTACGCGAAGGAGCGCGGCCACCGGGAGTAGTCCGTGCCGTTCCGACGCGGGGGGGAGGAGTTGGCAGAGTGGGCCGGACCGCCGGCTCTAGGCAATGAGGGAGCGGTCGCTTGTTCAGCAAGTCATCGTAGAGACTGGCACATAAGTTTTAGGTGAGTTCGTGAACCCCCATCGGAATACCTATCTACTCAGCCTTTATCTGGGCTTGGCTCCGGTCTATCACTTGCCGGGCATTGGCGACGAGTATCTGCGCCTGTTCAAGGCCGCGCTGGCGGTAGCTGGGGTAGCGGTTGTGTTGGTTCCCCCGCTGCTGTCGGGCCGGCTCCGGCTTCCGGCGTGGGTGCTGGGGCCGCCGGGGTTTTTGGCTCTCATCCTCCTTTCGGCCCCGGGGCTGGTCCAAGCCCGACAGATGGCCTTCGCCGTCATGTTCGTCATGGACATCGGATATGCCGCGGGGTTTATGTGGTGCTTCTACTATCTGGCGCGTCGGGGAGAAAACGTCAACGTCATTCTCGTCCGCGCCTTGGTGATAATCGCGGCCTTGGCCGCAGTTGTGCTGGTGACTGTGCTCGTCAAGATACCGGATAGTCCTGGACTCTGTGACCTGTTTTGGGAGGACAACAAAGGGTTCGGGTCGAGCGAAACGCAATGGTCAATCAGCTTGGTCCTCTTCCTGCCCGTCGTAGTCCTCCTGATGGGAATGGTGACCAATTGGAGACGAGGGCGTTATGCGACTATGATTGGCATCATGTCGGTAGGCATCCTTCTGGGAAACCTGTTCGTGACTGGCGGACGCACCAGCTTCCTCGCCGCGGCGGTTTCGCTCATCGCATTGATTTTTCTGAGGGCATCGAGATGGTTTGCCCTCTCAAGTCTTGCCGCAGGGATAGTGGTGGTCGGGCTGGTCGCCTCTGACAAATCATGCTCCGAGCATCTGGGACTGGACCGGCTGCTAATTCCGCTGGCTCACCCCCCGTCGTCGGCTCACCCCCCGTCGTCGGTTGCGCCCATCCCGACCACCACTACAACCCAGATCATTACCATGCTGGACTCCGTCAGCACCAACCGGATTGGCAGTTACCGGATCGGCCTCAAACGGATTGCCGAGCGGCCCTTTCTCGGACATGGGATAAAGCAGGTGTGGATTGTGGGACGCTGGAGGCCGCAAATCGAGATTCACAACCTTTGGATTAAGTGGGCGGTTTACAGTGGAATTTTAGCGCCGCTGTGGTTCATGATCATGATTGGCTTCATCCTCGTCTTTGCCTTTCGGCTGTTTACTGCGAGGCCGGCTGCCCCGGAGAATAGGGCCAAGACCGTTGTGTTGACCCTCATCGTAGTGTCCGGCGTCATAGCTTCGCTGTTGGAACCCAATGTCCTCGTCGGGTCTTTTCAGTACGCTGCCATCTGGTGGGCGGCTGCCGGGATTCTGGTGGGTGTCTATGCGAGGGAACGCGGCTGCCGAGAGTGGTCCGTGCCCTTCCCTTGGGGCGTTAAGGACCCTCGCGACCGGGATGCCCGACTTCGTCCGCTGAGCGAAGCGGCACCCCCTTGAGGGCCTTCGCGAGGACATTCGCTTCGTCGATGGACAGATAGACGTGCGGCGGCAACGCAGCCGCGTTGTCGCGCCACCTTATCCAATCCTCCGGGGACACTTCGTTGATGGCCGCGGCGGCCTCCTCAATGGCAACCGCGTCGATGACCATGCCGATGTCGTGTCTTCGCACCCCGGCGGCGTCCGAACAGCCGGTGCGCACGATGAGTGGCTTTCGGAATAGGCAGGCTTCATAGTACCTGTTCGACTGGGACCATCCATGCGGCATCTCGGGCGGATAACAAGCCATCACGAGGTCAACGCTGTTGTACAGAGCAGGCAGGTCTTCTGGATAGCTATACCCGCCGCGATATTCGACGTTTGGACTGTTGCTAACTCTGGCTGAAAAACCCTCCAGAAACGGAGAGGGCGTACCGGCAAGAACGGCGGTGAACTTGTGCGGATCCAACTTGGTCAACTCCTCCAGCACCCGCATCGTCCACTCATCTCTCAGCCTTCCAAACCAGCCAATCCTAAGGCACCGGTCCGTCGGCGGGTCCACGGCCGGGCCGGGTATTGACTTGGCGAACTCTGGGTCCAGCTTGTTTTCGATAACTATGCTGGGGGTTTTTGTGCCCAACCAGCGTCGGTAGTAAGAAAGATAACCGCCGGTTGTAAGCACCAGAAAACTACAGCGGTCCACTGCTAGTTTCTCCAGTGCCCGTACCGCCCGGCCGCTCCAGCCGCCGGCCACCTGCACCTCCTTAATGTCTGCGACCTCTAACACGAGGGGACGGTTTAACCCCACTCTGGAAATAGTCGTGAGGAAGGCTAAGTCGGAGTTGAAAGCATAAACGATGTCGTTTCGGCGAATCGCTCGCCTCACCTTGTGCGCCGCAGCGAGGAGCTTACCTATTCTGGCAGCATATCTCCGGGGAGGAATGCGCCCCAACCGCTCGATGGGGCAGTCCGGCAGACGCCCCGCAAGCTGGTGTCGTTCAAAGGCGACCGCCTCGACCTCAAATCCGCCGCGGTTGAGCATGTCGATGCGACGGGCGATTCTGGTGTCGGTCAATGTGGAGAAGATGCAGAGAATTTTAATGCTCATCGCGCTGCCATACGACGGACTAGGCCCGCGCCGGCGGTCCACAAATACGCCACGTCAGCGCGTCGAAGGATAAGGGTGGAGTACAGGGGTAAGCCGGTGGCTCTCTGGAACATCAACCACAGAAAAAGGCTGCGACAGAGCAGGCCGCCGGTCAAAGCCCATGCTGCGCCGGTCAGCCCCCATTGCGGGTAAAGGGCAAAGAAAAAGACGACGTTGGCGGATAGACTTAGCCACATCGCATAGGAGAAGACCTCGGGACGATTGATCCCCCGGAAGTAGGCCACGAATATCTCCGTACCGGCATAGGCCAGCACCCCGATGGACATTATCCAGGTCAGATGGACTACCGGAGTAAAGGCTTCCGAAAGGAGCAGGGGCACTAGGGGCGTACTGACGGCGAACCACACGAGGAGCAGGCCCCCGACGATCCACCACGTAATGCGGGCGCAGAAAGCGGCCAGCTCCGGTCGCCCGATGTCGTCGCCGGCTACCCGGGGCAGCAGATAGGTGGAGACTACGGCCGGGAGAATGAGGACCCGCGTTATCACGGCGTTGCTCGTTGTAAACAGCCCGATGTCGGCGCGGCCGGCCACGATGCCCAGCAGCAGACCACCGATCCGAGGATCCAGTAACTGGCCGATTCTGGCGACGTACTCCTTGAGACCGTAAATGAGCACCCGTCTTATCCCCTCCCGAGAGGGCAACTCTAGGACCAGCCCGCAATGCCACCGGAGGTCTGCGACGGAGGCCACAATCAGTGCTAGGTGTCCTAGGAGTAACGACAGAATTGCTCCGTTGACGCCGAGGCCCAATCCCCACACCAGAGTTGGAATGGCTACTACTTTGACTGCCGCCTGAATCAAGGAGATTACCGCAAGTTGAGCGAACCGCCGCAGTCCCTGCATTTGCAGCCGAGCGGCAAACACGAGGGACGAGGCGGGAATCAGCAAGAGAGCAAGGTAAAACGAGCTCTTGTCGGCTTTGAGAAAGAAGCTGAAACCGCTGTGGATTAACGGCCACGCGGCCGCGACGGCCACTGCGCTGCCGATGAGACAGATGGCAAAGGCGATGGACGTACCCTCGGAAACACTCATACGTTTCGCCATTACGAAGTACTGAACCCCGCGCCCGGCGGCCAGCGTACAGATGGCACCCGTTAGATCCCCGAAGAGCACGCAGACGAAGTAGGCACCCCGGCCTTCAGTCAAGAGGCTGTAGGCGAGGAGACTTTGGGTCAATACACCTACGGCGATGTACACTGCTTGGGTGACCAACAGAATTACTACTTCCCGTCGGCCGGAGGCGTTTGCTTGCGGCGGGATGTCAGTAGTAATGAACGGTTCTTCCTTGAAAGCTGGTTGCCCCAATTGCGCAAGGCGGCGAACACCGCATTTCGGTTATTCAGTGCGCCGGGCGCAAGTCGCAAGTAGTCTAGTGTTCGTCGCTCCCCTAAAAGACTATACTTGATCGGGATGGATTGCAACCCTACAAGCGATTGGTACAACTCACCGGATTCACTTGGTGACAAGAGGCTACGGCCAACCAAAACGGTACGACAGATGAATAAAGGCCAACCCCCCCAATATGACTATCTGCTGGTGGTCGGCCCGGGCCGCTCCGGGACCGATTTCCTCTACGCAAACCTTAGACAGCACCCCCAGTTTGCGTTTCCGGAGATCAAGGAGGCCGGCTACTACCGAGCGCCGCGGCGGTTCGAGAAGGAGTACGGGCAACTGCTTGGCGGGGAAGGCAAAATCCTCGCCGACATCTCAAACCTCGCGTACAAGGACCGTTTGCTCGGCCCCGGTGTGAGCGCACTAAAGGGCCGGGGAGTCCGAGTCCTGCTCGTGGTCCTGCTCCGCGAGCATTGCGATAGGGCCCGCTCCATGGTCCGGTTCAGAAAGAGCCGGGGACACCTCGCGGCGTGGTTGGGGGCAAACCGGCTGGAGCAGTCCGTGGTGCGGGACCGATTGACTCCCGAGCAGCTCGAGGCAATATACGGCCTAGATGTCGACGTCCTCGCGATCGAGTTCTCGGCCCTGACCAAGAGCTTGGGGCAGGTGTCCCGCCATCTGAGCTCCCTTTGTGGAGTATCCATCTCCGAGCACGTCGAGGCGCGAATCACCAATAGATCGGTCCGTTGCCGCAACCTAGTCCTCTCCACCCTCGCAACATTGGGTGCCACCGTACTGCGTACGCTCGGATTCAGGCATCTGCTGCAACGCCTTAAAGACTCCGAGTACTTGGACAGACTGGTCTTTGTACCGCTCCTCGAAGACGAGTGGGAGGTGATTCTGAAGGCCGAGAGTGTCCGGTTGCTGGAGCAGACATTCGCCGAGTGCCGTTCAACCATTCAGTTGCACTCCCAAGCATTGGCAAAGGGTATATACTTCCGGCACGCCGACCGTTAAGAGACTATCCCAATAATCCGGCGGCTTTGGAAAGCAACCTTCTTGTGTTTATAGACCCCCATAGCGAGTCGGGTGCTCGACGGGCGAGGAGGGAGCAAATGGCCGAGACCTTTGTCGGACAGACCAACTTGGAGGCGACTCCTGCCGGAGAAAGCCAGTTCCTTTCAATCCGGGCCTTTTTGTTGGGGTCCCTGTTGTGCCTGCTCATTGGCGTCGGTACCATCTACGCCAACGCCATCATCCAAGGCACCTTCATGGCCTGGTGCTTCAGCAATCCAGTCGCTCTCTTCTTGTTCTTCTACCTAGTGTTGGGCAATATCCTAGTGGGAACCTTGGGCCGCAATTTGGCGCTGAGGCGGGAAGAGTTGGTGCTGATCTACGCCATGATGATGGTGTCGGCCTCGATTCCCACCTTTGGCTTGGTCGAGCACTTGCTGCCCATGATCACGGGGGTTTTCTATTACGCCACCCCCGAAAACAATTGGGGTGAACTGATCCAGCCCTATGTCCCTAACTGGATCGCCCCCAGCGATGAGCACTTGATCCAAGGTTTCTACGAGGGCCTGCCCAAGGGGGTGCCGGTGCCTTGGGAAGGCTGGCTGGAGGCGTTGGGCTATTGGTCTGTTTTCCTCATCGCCCTCTACCTAGTGTCGATTGGCCTGATGGTGCTTTTGCGCCGGCCGTGGATGGAAGGGGAACGCCTGCTCTATCCGATGATGCAGGTCCCCATTGAGATGATCAACGGACGCGAGGGAGCGGCCTTGGTGAGCGCGGTCTTTCGCCAGCCGCAGATGTGGATCGGCTTTGCCCTGCCCGTCCTAGTGGGCTGCTGCAACGCCCTGCACAATTACTATCCGCAATGGCCGTCGCTGTACTTTCGCTCCAGTATGTACTTGTTCCGCGATACCATCAATCTGCCTTTTGAATTTTCCTTTTCGCTGGTGGGTTTTTCCTATTTCATCAACCGCAACCTAGCCTTGGGAATCTGGTTTTTCTATTTGCTGGCCTTAGTGGAGCAGGGCTGTTTCAATGTTCTCGGCGTCCACAGCACGGAAAAATTGGGCTGGTTTAGCAATCCCAGTTCCCCCTATCTGACCCATCAGGCCCTCGGGGCCATGCTGGTATTCGCGCTATATACTTTGTGGAAGGCCCGCTCCCACTTGCTGGCGGTGGTGCGCCGGGCTTGCAGCCGCGGCGGCGGCGATGGCGACGAGATTATGTCGTACCGAGCGGCCTTGTGGACGGTGCTGGTGGGGTTGGTCGTCATGGTAGTGTGGCTCGAAGCCTTGGGCATTCCCTTGGCCGCGGTATTGCTCTTAGTCGCGGTGGCCATGCTGATTTTCATCGCCTTGTCGCGCATTGTCGCCGAGGCCGGGGTAGCGCTGGTGCGGGCGCCGCTCATTGCGCCCGATTTTGTCATGGCCAGCCTAGGCTCCTCCTTCCTCGGGCCGAAGGGCTTGACCGGGCTGGCCTACACCTATCCGTGGACTGCGGATATTGTCACCTTCCCCATGGCGGCCTGCGCCAACAGCCTGAAGATGATCCACGAGGTGGTGCGGGGGAGAAAGCGGGCCTTTTTCTGGGGCCTGGTGCTGGCCTTGGTGGTTACTTTGGCGGGCGCGTTCTGGATTGTGCTATACCTATCCTATCGGCACGGCGGGATCAATCTCAACAGCTGGTTCTGGCTCACCTCTTCCTCTGTTCCCCTCTCCTATGTCTCGATGATGATGCACAGTCCCTCGACTACCGACCTAGGCGGCTGGCTGTTTACGGGCTTGGGTGCTGGGTTGATGTGGCTGCTGATCGGGGTGCATCAGCGGGTCCTTTGGTGGCCCATTCATCCGCTGGGTTTGGCCATGACCGGGACGGTCTTCACCTCGGGGGTGATGTGGTTCAACGTCTTTTTGTCTTGGGCGATAAAGGGCGTGGTGCTCAAATACGGTGGGGGCGTTTTGTACCGTCAGACCCGCTACTTTTTCGTCGGCATGATCTTAGGTGCCTTTGTAGTGGCCGGCACTTGGCTGGTCATTGATTTTATCACCGGGAAGCAGGGCAATTTCGTGTTGATCTGGTGAGTAGTTGGCCTCGGTTGTCGCTCGACCTACCTTTACCAGAAATTCAAGTACCTGCAACGAGCGCGTTAGGAGAAAAAGATGGGAGTATGGATCGAAAAAGCACCAATGCCGACCCGTCGGCACGACCTGCAGGCCATTGCTGTAGAAGGCGAGATCTATGCCATTTCCGGGGCCGGCGACTATACGGTCCATGCGGTTGAGATCTACGATGTAGCCAGCGACACTTGGCGGCCGGGACCGTCCATTCCCACGTCGCGCGGGTGGTTCGGCGCGGCGCGGATTGGCGACGAGATTTATGCCTGCGGCGGCAAGCGGGTGCGCTCGGAGGAGGAAAAGCGGCAAACCGGCGACAACTACCACTTTGAAATCCGCGACAGCGTCGAGATTTTGAATTTAAGGACGCAGACTTGGTCTGCAGCCGCGCCCTTGAGCAAACCCCGAGCCGGTCTGGTGGCCGTTGTCTGCAAGGGGAAGATCTACGCGGTCGGCGGCAACAGTATGAACGCCGAGCCCGAGATCGGCCAGCGGCACCTAGACCGCGTCGAGGTGTTCGATCCGGCCACGGCCCGCTGGACCTTGGGGGTGCCCCTGCCCAAAGCAGTCCAAGGGCCCGGAGTCGCCGTGGCGGACGACAAGATCTACGTCGCGACCGGGATCGGCGGCGACGGTGCTCGGCCCGACTTCAATGTATTCGACTTAGCTACCGGCCGTTGGTCGCCGCTGCCGCCCATCCCCACGCCGCGCTGCGATCCGGGCTGTTTGGCCGTGGGGCGCAAGATCTATGTTTTTGGCGGCTGGGGCGGCTCGGTGCCTTATCACACAGAGGTCGAAATGTACGATATCGACGCTGGCACTTGGTCGAGCGAGACCCCCATGCCGGTGAAAAAAGCTTGGATGGCCACCGCGAATGTCGGCGAGCGAATTTTCGTCATGGGCGGGGCCCACAAGTGGGAGGACCGAGAGGGATACAACTGGATCGCGGATTTACACGAGTACGTGCCCTAGGCCGGCGATTGGCGGCTCCACTTAGGATGTTACGCACGGGTCCTTGGGAACGCGGGCATCCCGCCCGCGGGCCAGCAAGGGGCGCGTATGCTGGGTAGCGCAGCGATCCAATAGCCGCTAACTGGAGCGGTGGGGATGGCCGAAGGGCCGCCTCCGCCGCCTTTTTGTTGAGTAGGATTGGAAGTTAGAATAATTCACAACGTTATGGCTAACCAAAGGAGTTGCGACCTCTATGGCAGAATTTGACGCGATTTCCAAGGACTTGATTCAGACCTATCCGCAAGACTTCGCCCGCTTCGCCCTAGCGCAAGACGATGTCGAGGTGCTCGAAGTGCTCGACACGGAGCAACCCACCGTGGAGACGCATCGGCTGGACAGCCTCATGCGCGTGCGCCTCAACGGCACCGAAGTCTTGGTACACAACGAATTTCAAACGACCGATAGCACCTCTTTGGCCATGGCACTGCGGATGGCTGGCTACATCGGCCGGCTCCTCGAGCAGTACGGCCTGCCGGTGCATTCCCATGTCATCTACCTACGGCCGGCCGCCGGCCGCCACGACCGCGGCGCGTACGTGCAAGATCATTTGGGCTATCGCGTGGTGATCCAATACAAGGTGATTCGGCTGAGTACATTGGCCGGGCAAGCCATTCTCGATGGCGACTATACGGGCTTGTTGCCCTTCGCGCCGTTGATGCAGCCGCCGGCTGGGCAGACGGCCGCGCAGTGGTTGCGGCAGTGCGTGCAGCGTGCCGAGGCCGTGCCGATGGCCGCGGCGACGAAGGCCAACTTTCTGACGGATTTGGCCATTATGAGCGGTTTAGTGTATGATTATCAAACCATTCAACGCATCATACCGGAGGACATCATGTACGAATCGTCGGTTATTCAGCACTTTGCCGAGCGGGGCCTTGAGCAGGGCCTTGAGCAGGGGCGCGAGCAGGGCCTTGAGCAGGGGCGCGAGCAGGGCCTTGAGCAGGGGCGCGAGCGAATGCTGCGAGAAGACGTCCAAGAGGTATTGGAGCTTCGCTTTGGGGTGGAGCAGACGCGGCAGTTGGTGGACCGTATTGCGGCGGTGGACGGGGTGGAGCCGCTCAGGGGCTTGCATCGGGCGGCGGTGCAAGCGGCGGATGTGGCGGCGTTTCGCTCGGCGTTGGAGAGCAGCACCGCGTGAGGACTGCCGCGTAGGGTCGCCGCGCAACATCAGGTCCTCACAAACTCCCGTATCCACGAGGCCCCAGACCGCGACGATGTTTGAAGACACAGAGGAGACGGCACCCGTGCCGGCGCTTCTGCGCCCGCTGGTCCTCGCGGCCATGCACTTGAGCTGAAGAATCGGTTTCTTCCTGCTGGCCCGGGCCTAGGGCGACCAACCACACCATGTTCCAATCGAAGCCGGGAACAAGAGACACGCTACGAGATCCGGACACAACCGGTGGACAGGATGTCACCATGGCGTTTGCGACCCGGATCGGCCTCGTCGTCCTCGGTCTCTTGATCCAGGGAATGCTCGCCTATGCGCTCCTTCCCGAAGGAAGGGGCAGCTATGCCGTCTGCGTCCTGTTCGGGACGTTGCTCGGCCTGATCTTCACCCCCGGTGCCGAACAGGGCGCGCAGTATTTCGTCGCGACGAGACAGGTGAGCGTTTCGCAAGGCGTGTCCTGTGCCCTGACGATTGGTCTCATCGGCGGAGGCTTGGCTATCGCGGTGGCGATTCCGCTGATCCACAGCGACATCGCCTTCTTTCACAAGGCCCAGACGCGCTCCTTCTACTTGGGGATCGTCCTGATCCCGCTCACGGCTTGCTCGCTCGCAGTTGAGCATCAACTCGTCGCGCTCAGGCGCTTTGGCCGACTGGCGGTCTTTTCGCTGCTTAGGGTAGCGGTGAACGTGCTCGCGCTGGTGTTACTCGTTTGGGGCCGGGGCCTCGGAGTCGATGGCGCCATCGCGTCGTTCGCCGCCGGTCATCTCGTCTTGATCGCCGCCTGTCTCTGGGATCTGCGCCGGCATTGCGGGCTGGTCTTGGAAAGGCCTTCCCGTGCGAGTCTCACCCATATTCTCGGCTACGGCTCGAGATACCACGTCGCACGGATCGGGGAGGGAATCGGACCGCAGGTCGGCATTGTCGTTCTCGGCTTGCTCGCGAGCCAGGCCGATATCGGGCTGTTTGCCTCGGCAAACACGCTCATGCTTGGATTCCTGTTGATCTCCAACTCGGTCGGCAACGCGCTGATGCCCCGTATCGCCGGCAAAGGGCGTCCCGAGCTGGTGGTGCTGTGCCTGCGCCTTGTGTGCGGGGTCACCTTGGTCGCCCTCCTCGCCTTGCTGGCGATCAGTACCCCGCTGGTTCGGCTCCTGCTTTCGGACGCCTTCCTGCCGGTGGTGCCGCTCCTCTGGATCCTCGCCCCCGGGATCCTGGCCTATGCCGGCATGGGCATATTCATGACGTACTTCAAAGGCGTCAACCGCCCGGAGATCTGCTCGTGGGCGGTTTGCCTTGGAATAGGCGTCAATCTCGGCGCACTCTTTCTGCTCTACCCAAAACTTGGCGTCGAAGCGGCCGCCTATGCCATGACCATTGGCATGTTTGGCCGTTGCTTCCTCCTCGCGCTCGCATTCAGCAAAGGGACTCAAATGGCCTATCTCTCGGTCTGGTTGCCGCGCCGCGGCGACGCGAGTTTCCTGTGGGCGGCCGGTCGATCCGTGCTTGGTTGGGGAACCGAGGAAAGGCGTGCCGAGACCTGAACTAGCTATACTACAAATTGCGTCATAAGTCGCTGGTACTCCGACATATTGTAGCATCAAACTAGCACCATTGGTTAGATATCTTGACGATCCTCGTAGATTTGCTTTCCATTATTCTTAGGAAAGAACCTCAAAGGGACAGGAGTGTGTAACGTCAGTCAAATCAGTGAGGTAAGGTATAATCAAAAGCGAAAATCAAAAACCAAAGATTCTGCTCATCAGTCCGATGCCGGGGGCCGAGAAGTCCGCTACCAATGTCATCGGAGGGACCAAAGTGCTGGCAGCCGAGTCGGTCCGTGAATTGGGCCGGCGAGGTTTCGAGCTGGAAGTCGTCGACGCGTCGGGAAGTGTGACCAATCTGAGCCCTTGGAAATTCCAAGTGATTCGCCTTGCGAGGTTCCTGCGGGTGCTTTGGGGCGTGGTGCAGAAGCTCCGACGCGCCCGGCTCGTCTTTCTCATTATAGCCTCCTATTCGGCGAGCGTCTTGGCTACATCTGTCTGGATCATCTGCAAAATCGCGCGCCGGCCCATGGTGCTGCGGTTCTCCGGAGCCGACTTCAGCACGATTTATCACCAATACAGTGCCTTGGTCCGCTATCTGGCCGAGCGGACCTACATGCGCTGTTCGTTGGTGTACGTCGAAACGCAGCAGTTATACCGGGACTTCAGCGACCGGGCCAATTTTCGCTGGTTCCCCAATACGAGGGATATTGAGGCACCGGCCGCGGTCAGGCGCGAGGAGCTCCGCAAGCTGATCTTCGTCTCCCGATTGGAAATGGACAAAGGGCTGGCAGAGGCCCTCGACGCGTGCCGCCAGCTACCCGAGCAGTGTCATCTTCAGGTCTTTGGACCCGGCATGTCCGGCACGGACTTCTCCCTGTTTGAGGGCCATCCCAGAGCGACCTATCGAGGCGTTCTGAAGTCGGGAGAGGTTCCCCGGGTGCTGAGCGAACACGACGTACTATTGTTTCCGAGCTATTACCCGGCCGAAGGTTATCCCGGCGTCATCGTCGAAGCCTTCCAATGCGGCCTGCCCGTCATCGCTACCAAGTGGCGCAACATTCCCGAGCTCGTTGAGCACAATGAGAACGGGCTGCTGGTGGAACCGCGCTCCGCCGCTGCTGTGTGGTCCGCGATTGAGCGGTTGCTGGAGGATGCCTGTCTGTACCGGCGACTCTGCGCGGGTGCCGCACGCCGGGGGGAATACTTCCGCAGTGCAAACTGGTATGGTCGCATGGCCTCGGACCTGCGCGGCTTAATAGGGGAAGGGGGACGATGACTGCATGTCCTTCAGAGCCGCTTCCCTCGGTATCGGTCATCATCCCGGCCCGCAACGCAGAAGCGACCCTTGCGGCAGCCCTCGACTCGGTGCTGTCCCAGGATTATGCGGGTTCGGTAGAGGTGCTCGTCGCCGACGGCTCCGACACCCCCGCTATCGCCGAGATGGTTCGACAGCGGTACCCGTCGGTGCGGCTGATTCCCAACCCGGACCAGCTTCTCGTCCCCGGCCTTGTTGCGGCGATGCAAGTAGCAACCGGAGCGGTCATCGTGCGCTGCGACGCCCATACGATGTTCCAGCCGGGCTACCTGCGGCGAGCCATCGAAACGCTGGCGCGCACCGGGGCGGCGAATGTCGGCGGCCGGCAGCAGCCGGTTGGGACCACCTTCTTCGAGCGGACCGTGGCGATGGCGATGACCACGCCCTTGGGGGCGGGTTATCCACGCTACCGGCTCGGCGGCCCTGCGGGGCCTACCGACACCGTCTATCTGGGGGTGTTCCAGCGCGCGGCCTTGGACGCGGTGGGCGGATACGACGCCACCCTGTTCGGCAACGAAGACTACGAAGTCAACTATCGGCTGCGGCAACGCGGGGAGACAGTGTGGTTCGATCCGATGCTCGCAGTCCTATACCGACCCCGCAGTACGCTGCGCGCCCTCGCCCGGCAGTATTTCAACTATGGCCGGATGAAGGCCGCGGTGTTGCGGCGGCATCCGCGCTCGCTGCGGTTCCGACAGACCGCCGCTCCGCTGCTGGTGCTGGGCTTGGCAGCCTCGGCCTGCCTAACCCTCGCTGGAAGTGCGTGGGCGGTGGCGATGCCGCTCGCCTATGTCCTCACCCTGACGGTTGGATCGCTGGTGGTCGGCATCCGTCGCCGTACGCTCGCCGCGCTCCTCCTCCCGCTGGTCCTCGCGACCATGCATCTGAACTGGGGCCTCGGTTTTTTTCTGCCGCGGGAAGGGCGGTGAGGTCCCGGAGGGCTAATACTACCTGTATAAGGCCTTTCACTGGGAAACACAGATGAGAACGATGAAGAGGATGGTCCGCCGGCTCCTCCCGGCGCGGGTATATAACGCGCTTCGCCGGGCGGTCCACACCCGGCGGCTCAACCGCGTACCGGCAATAGCGGTGAACCTCGACTCGCTTCCGCGGGCGGCGGAAATTTCGTTCCCGGAGATGCTCGGGGACGACGACATTGCCGCCGGATATAAAAGAGCGAGAAGTGCCATTGATAAAGTCCTCCCAGACGTGCCGGGCAGCCACTCCATCGGCCGCGAAGAACGCCGGGCAATTTACGGCCTGATTCGCCATTTTCAGCCGCGCTCGGTTTTGGAAATCGGCACCAACAGGGGCGCATCCACCCTGCACATCGCAATGGCGATGCGGGAGTACCGGAATGGAAACGCCGCGCCCCAGCTAATTACCGTGGACTTGTTTGACGTCAACAATCCTCCCGTGGCCGAGGCAAAACGATACTGCCTCTCCACGCCGCCCTATGAGATGCTGGCGCGGCTGAACTGCGCCGACTTGGTCGAATTTGTCGTCGCCTCGTCCCTCAACTATCTTGTTGGACGCGAAGCGGAGTTCGATTTCATCTTCGTGGATCACGGGGCCTCCGCGGACGTGGTTTACCAAGACATCCCGCTGGTGCTCACAGCACTGCGTCCGGGCGGGCACCTGTTGATGAACTCCTACTTTCCGGACGGAAAACCTCTGGGGGCGGGCGGCATCGCGTTACCAGGTGCTTGGCTTGCCGTGCGCCGTCTGCACCGGGAGGGCGTCGGGCTGGTCGCTTTGCCCTATCCAACGGCTACAGGCGGGTCGAGTCTTGCCATCTTGGCGAGAGATTGATAAACGGAAGATGTGCCATAGCCTAGTTTGATACAGGAGTTACAAAAATGCAGCTATCCAAAGCACCTCTTGCCCCCCAAAGGCGGATCATGATAATTGACCCGCCCTTCAAGCGTCTCTACCACGACAATGCCTCACTGGTAAAATTCCCGCTGGCACTTGGCTATCTCTCGGGTGCGGTCTTGAAGTGGACGGATTGGGAGGTTCAAGCCTATAACGCCGATTTCAATCCGCAAAAGAGAGCTATCACACTCGACAACGTGACCCGCATCAAAGAAGGTATGGACCGTTACCTGCGGACGTTGGCAGATCCGACGGCACCTATCTGGGCAGAAATACGGTCGGCCATAACGGAGTTTGACCCGGACGTCGTCGGCCTAAGTTCCAAGACCCAAAACTTCCCTTCCGCGATACGGGTCGCGCGCATCGCCAAGGAGCACGATCCCAACACGCTGGTCGTCTTGGGCGGTCCCCATGCTACGTTGTCCACTAAGACGGCGTTGGATTGCCCGTATATCGACGTGGCGGTGTTGGGCGAAGGGGAGATGACGCTGGTCGAACTGCTCAAAGCCCGGCAAAGCGGCGCGGCGTTGAGCGATGTGGCGGGGCTCGCCTACCGTCGTAAAAATCGCGTGGTGTTCACGCCGCCGCGTGCCAACATGCCCGACCTCGACGAGTTGCCCTTTCCAGTGGAAGTCGCGCCGCGAGCTCTGCGAGACTACGAAAGCTATCCGGCCGAAGCTTTCAGGTGCGTCTTCTCGGCCCGTGGCTGCCCTTATAGTTGCACGTTCTGCGAGTCGAAAGCTATCTGGACGCAAAAGACCCGCTGGCGATCACCAGATAACGTCGCGAGCGAACTCAGGGCATTGATGGACCGGGGCGTCAAGTACGTCTATTTTGACGACGACACTTTCGGCATCAACCCGCGCTATATCAAGGATTTGTGTGGTTTGATCGAAACCAAGTGCCGCGGGCTTAAATGGGGCTGCGAGATGACGGTTGGCGTCGTCAAGGAGCAGTCGGTCGAATACATGCGCCGCTCTGGTTGCGTGAGTATCAACATCGGCATTGAGTCTGGAAACAATCAGATATTGCGCAGCGTGAAGAAGGGGCACACCATCGAGAAGGCATACGCGGCGGTGGACATCTGTCGGCGGGCGGGTATCGAAGTGGGTACGTTCTTCATGGTTGGTTTTCCAGAGGAAACGGAAGAGACGCTGCAGGACACGCTGACAGCCATTGAACGGATCAACACCGATACGATCATGCTGAGCATTTTCACGCCCTATCCAGGCTCCGAACTATTCCAAGTATGCAAGGATCTTGGGGTGGTAGATGACGACTTTGACATCACGATTTACAACCATCATAGCCCGGAAAATTGCTTTACCGCCTTTATCCCGCCGGAGCGTTTCAAGGAACTTGTCAAGGAGACGGCATCACTTGTCGAGCGCAAAAACAACCGCGCTCGGTGGCGCAGGATAGCCCTGATGTTCCTCCACCGCGACTTCTATCGGATGCGTTTTATGCTGTTGTATTTCCTCCGTACGCGCATGGCGTGGTATTTCGAGCGCGTCTTCAGACATCGCCTGCCCAAGAAGCGTACTGACGGCCATGGGACAACCGTTGATTGAAGATGACTATCTTGGGCGGCGAATAGCAGGAGAGAGCAGAAGTAATACGCAGGGCCCCGTGCTCTTGTCGGTCGTCGTCCCCTGCTTCAACGAGGAAGCGATCCTCCGCGAGACCCATCGCCGCCTCGTCGCCACCCTAGAAGCAGTCCCCGACCTCGATTTTGAACTCGTTTACATTGACGACGGCAGCCGCGATGCGACGCTGAATGTCCTGCGGGAACTCCAGCACGCCGATGCGCGGGTGCGGGTCCTCGCCCTGTCGCGCAATTTCGGCCAGCAGATGGCCGTCACCGCCGGCTTGCAGTGCGCGGCCGGCGATGCCGTCGTCGTCATTGACGCCGACCTGCAAGACCCGCCCGAGGTCATCCCCGAGATGCTGGACCGCTGGCGGAAAGGGGCCGACGTGGCCTACGGCGTGCGGACCAAACGCGAGGGCGAGACGCGGTTCAAGCGCTGGACAGCCAGCGCCTTCTACCGCCTCCTCGCCCGCCTCACCGACATCTCCATTCCGCTCGATACCGGCGACTTCCGGCTCATGGACCGCGCGGTGGTCAACGCCTTCCTCGCCATGCCGGAACGCGACCGCTTCGTGCGCGGCATGGTGGCTTGGCTTGGCTTTCGCCAGGAGCCGGTCCCCTACCGGCGGGCAGCCCGGGTGGCAGGGGAAACCGGGTGGCCGCTCAGGAACATGCTGCGCTTGGCCACCGACGGCCTTGTGTCGTTCTCCCTCCTGCCGCTGCGCCTGGCGACTTGGCTCGGCCTGCTGGCCGCCGGGCTGGCTCTGTCGGGCATCGTCTATGCCCTCGTCCTGCGCCTCTGTACCGCCGCTTGGGTCTCCGGCTGGACGTCGCTGCTCATCGCCGTCCTGTTTCTCGGCGGTGTACAGCTTCTGATGCTCGGCCTCCTCGGCGAGTACGTGGGGCGCATCTACGGCGAGGTGAAGCACCGGCCGCTCTATCTGGTCGAGGAGCGGCTGGGGTTCCCGCCCACTAGCCGGCGGGCGGTGCAGGAGGAGACGACGGAATGAGCGGCAAGAAGGTCAATCTTCGTTCCGCCCGTCGTTTGCCGCTGCTGCTACTCCTGTTGGTGCTGTCAACGGTGTTCCTGTTCGGCAACGACCGGGGGCAATTCTACCGGCCCGGGCTCCACAATGCAGGATCGGCGTGGTGCTTGGCGGTGGCCGCGAATTTATCCCCCGAACACAACTTCCTGTTGTTCTATCATCAAACCCTGGATAAAGACGGCACCCCTTTTGGCGGTTATGCGCTGATCAAACTGGCCATACTGCCATTCGGGAACGACTTTTCGGCGCAAATCTATGCCGCCCGCCTGGTGTTTCTGCTCTTTTATGCCGGCAGCGCGGTGCTGGCCTACCTGTCCCTCTGCCGGCTGACCGCCGACCGCTGGATTGCCTTAACGGCCTCTCTGCTGGCGTTCTCGTCGTACTATTTGCTGTATTACAACGATATGGTCGCTACCGAAAATGGGCTCTCCCTTTTCGGCGTGCTGCTGACCTTTCACGGCATGGTTCTCTTTGTCGAGGAGGGCCGCTTCCGGCAGTTGATCCTCAAGGCGTGCGCGGCGCTGCTGTTGGGCTGGCACGTCTATGCGCTGTTGCTGCCGTTTATTGTCTTGGGTATGGCGAGCGACCTGAACCGGGCGCGCCGGCTATCTGCCCCTCCGAGTTTGGCAGGTCAAAATCAAGTGCTGCGCCGCCGCGCTGCTGTTCAGCGCTACCTGACGCTGGGCGTCGGCACCCTGCTTTTTGGCATGGCGGTGCTATCCTTCAACCTCGGCAACGAATACCGGGCGTTTGACGGTCAGGTCCCGCTGACGGAACTGCCTACGGTGAAGTCCATGACGTATCGCTTTGGAGCGGATGACGAGTTCAATGAGCACTACGCCGAGCGTCTGGAATGGGGGAACTTCCTGGAGAATCAATTCTACCGTATCGCCCGAGCGACGCTGCCGTTCTATGTCAGTCCGTTTGACAACTACTATATCTATGAGGACAAGGACTACCTCAACATGCTTATCGGCGCGTTGGCGTCAGGCGTCGCCGTCATTGGGCTGCTGTTTGTCCGCCAGAAGATGCTGCTGGCAACCTTGGTGAGCGCCGGCTTCTGCTGGGCATTGCCGATGCGCCATACTACCGCCCTCCATGATTTTGAGAGCGTCTTCTATATCGGCGTTCCGTTGGTTCTCTTTGCAATGGGGCTGTCGCGCCTGCCCCGGTTATTCGGCGGCCGTCTTATAGTCGGTCTCTCCGCTGCCGCGCTGCTGGTCTTCGTTCTTTCCAGCTTCGAGATGGGGCGCGTTGGTCACGACCCGCAGGCGTCCGAATTCCAGGAAGCGGTCGTTGCCGATTTTGAGCGTATCAGGACAATAGTAGAGCCGGGACAGAGCGTTTTTGTCTCCGTATCCTACCGTCTGTTTGCCGGAGGAGGGCGGGCGGTGGATTATTATCTTGCAGGAAGGATGATTGGACGCTCGTGGCCTGCGTGGCCTGATATCTTCGCATACAATTTTTTTGTCTCGCGCCGACGCGTTGACTTCCCCGCTCTGCTGACGCCGGAAAACAGGTATATTTTTCTCTACCGCAGGAGCGGCTATTCAGCGCAGATAGACGAGATGATCGGACAATCCGAACTGGTAATCCGTCGCGATGGCTATGTTGATGTGTATCGTAGCGGGAACAGGCTGATTTACGTCAGGCCCCAAGGCGAGGATAGTGTGGGGCCGAGCAGCGTCACCGACATGCGCTTCTTCCTGCACGTCACCCCGGTTGACGTGGACGACCTTCCTGCCCACAGAAAGCAGCATGAGTTCGACAACCTCGACTTCCGTTTCGACAACTACCGGATTCCGCACCGCGATCGAGACGTAGCCGTGCGCGAACTTCCCGATTACGACTTCACTGGCATCCGCACCGGCCAGTACCTCGTCAACGAGGACGGCTCCTACACACACCTCTGGGAAGGCGAGGTCCGCTTCGATGAGTAGCCCGACGGGCCTACTCGTCGGCGTCTAACAGGCGTCTGAAGGCTTCGAGAGTGGGGATCTGGATGGCGAGCAACGCAACCCCTGTTTTACGGCCCGCCACCCTTTCAGGGAATGGTCCTGTGGCCTTTTCCCCTGATGGTAGGCTGCTGGCTTAGGTCGGGCCGCCGCGGGTCGAGAAGTTGGATGGGGGGGACGCCGTGCCTTCTCGTGCTGGACAACGTGTGTTGCTCTCCTGTGGTCGTGGGTTGGCCGTGTGCATCATTCATGTGCGCGGGTGCCGGACGCGATCAGCGGCCTTGTCCGCCCTCCACCGCGCCAACGGGGAACTCGGCCCTCCAGACCGACCCATCGTCGGGTATGAACTGGCCGGTCCGGATACTGGTGATCTTGTAATCCGGGAGTGGCCTAGTCATCAGACATTTCCCGCCAAAGCGCCAGCCACTGTGCCAGCTACGGCGCGAGGGACTGCGCCAGCCAAAATCAAGGTTGTCGAAACCGTACTGCTTGCGGACGGCGGGAAGGTCATTGGCGTCGGCGGGGATGACGTGCAAAAAGAAGCGTGGCTTTGTATCCGCCGGAACGCATGGCTCCTTGACGTAGGTCAACTCGTTCTCGATGAGATAGACGTCAAAACTGGAGCGGACGACCGGCTCGCCGGCCGTGATTGACCGGTATGCCTCCTCAAGGGCGGCAGTTCTGGCCATGGCGTTGAAATACTGGAAAACCATCAACCCGATACTGCCGGCAATGACCAGAGAGCAGGTCATCAGATAGAATGGAATCCGTCTGCCCGACAGTTTCAGGCCGCTGAATGGCGCCCGTGAGATTGCCGCGAACCGTCCCTGAGCCAGCAGGCACTCCAAAGAATAGAAAAGGCAGCCGATGCCGAACAGATACTCGCGCACCTCATACAGTCTTCCAAGTCCGACGTTACTGTTCACATTATGGCAGTTCACGGTGAGAGCCAAAACGAGCGCCAGAGTTGCAGCGGAAGCAACGATCAATTTGACTTGCCCCGAAAGCAACGTGAAGATGAGAAAGAGCAGCAGCAAACCCTTCACCTCAACCATGCCCGCTACGTATTCTCTGAGGTTCGCTCCTGAGAGTTCTTTGAGAGTCTCTGCTGATCCATAGGAAAGTAGTATCAGAAAGCCCAGCATCAGCAGGATTGACGGCAGCGGAATCCCGAAGAGCCTGTCTTTCCGGCAAAAGAAAGCCGCGCTGGTTACCATGCACAGGATCAACGTGCCATTCAAGTAGATAATGTTGGACGTCTTACTTGCGATATTGTGGACATTGAATTCTTTCTGCTCATTCAAGGGCATCAAGAAATCGGGCGTCGCAAACCCGAAGATGCGCTGCCCCCAACTAATTTCTTCGCCGGCGGCAAACACCATCGCCATACCGCCGAGAATATAGACGCAGCGCCGGAAGAAGCTCCGCTCCATCCAAGCCGTGACGAACAGCAGGAAGCCCGATAGGAGAAACCAGACCACGGTGAGATTCTCCACCCAGTAGTCTTCCCGGGTCAGCGCATGGAATGTCCCCGGGTCGGCAGTGATGAGAGAGTTAAAGAAAAATACGTTCAGACACAGACAGAGGTAAGCAAAGACAGAAACCTTGTTGTCAAGGTTGTCAAGGTTGTCAAGACTCGTTGCGGCGGGAGGGGGCATACGCTTTCCCCTAAGAAGTTATTCCCGCGAAAGCGGGAATCCAGTCTCGAATGATGTAGGATTGCTATATAATAACATCCCGCCCTATTCTACCATAACTATTCCCAGCAGGTCAACTTGGGTCAGAACGCCCGCCCTTCCTCGCCCTGTACCCACCTGCCCGACCATCGCCGGCACCCGCCGGGCGGTCCGCCAACTCAAAGGGATGGGCCACACCGCAACCCTGCCGGCCGCCTGAACCGTCTATCTTTCATAGTAATGACGAGGGCGTTATTTTTAATGCGATTGTCCTAACAAAGAAAGAGAATAGCCTTTGACTGCTGCACGTAAAAAGACTAGGCTACTGGCCATCGGCCCGCTGCCCACCCCCGGACACGCCATCGGCGGCACTAGGACGCTGTTCGCAGAAACGGTCCGACAACTGGACCTGCGGGGGTTCGACCTAGACATTCTTAACACCTCGCGCCCGCGCAGCGGCTTGGCCCCTTGGCGCATGCACCTCGCCGGCCTTGCCGTGCTGGTGCGGGTGATGTGGGGTGTGCTGAAGCGCGTCCCGCGCTCGCGACTCGTTTTTCTCAACATGTCCTGCTATTCGGCGCTTGGCATAGCGTCGGCCATCTGGCTCATCTGCAAGGTTGCGCGACGGCCCCTCGCACTGCGATTCTTCGGGGGCATTCTGCCCGAGCTCTATCAAGAGTATGGCTTCGTTGCCCGCTGGCTGACTGACCGGACCTTTCTACGCTCCCCGCTCGTGTACATGGAGACCCACTACCTGCTCCGCGCGTTTGGCAACCCGAGCAACTTTCGCTGGCTGCCCAATACGCGGGATATTGCGACTGAGCCGCGGGCGCGACGCGCAAAGGTCCGCAAGCTGATCTTCGCGGCTCAGTTGTGGATGGACAAAGGACTGGCGGAGGCGCTGGCTGCCTGCCGCTGGCTGCCCGAGGGCTGTCATCTCGACGTGTTCGGACCCGTGATGCGCGACACGGACCTCTCCCTGTTTGAGGGCCATCCCAAGGCGACGTATCGAGGTGTGCTGGAGCCGGGCGAAATGCCTCGGGTCCTGAGCGAACACGACCTGCTGCTGTTTCCAAGCTACCGGATGCACGAGACTTATGCCGGCATAATTGTCGAAGCCTTCCAGTGCGGCGTGCCGGTCATTGCCGCCCGGTGGGGCGACGTTCCCGAGCTGGTCCAACACGAAGAGAACGGACTGCTCGTCGAACCGCGCTCGGCTGCCGACCTGCAAGCCGCGATCGAGCGGCTGCTGGGCGATCCCGACCTGTACCAACGGCTGTGCAAAGGGGCGCAAGATCAGGGGGAGGTCTTCCGCAGCGGGCCGTGGTATGATGAAGTGGCGCGGGACTTGCGCGGCCTGTGCAAAGGTGCCGGCGGGTGATTGGAAACCTGACATACAGACGCATTTTACTACCTTCACAGTACGCCACAAAAGGCGCAGAAGGCGCAAAAGGCACAAGTCAGGCGGTGTGATTTCCCTTTTGTGGCTCATCCTTTTGTTTGAACTATCGTCGCTTGGAAACCCCAACTATTTATGACATCCTCACGCAAGCCACTGCGGGTCGGCTTTCTAATTGACAACCTGAAGGTTCCGGCGTGGGTGGCGTGCATCGTCGGTCAAGTGCAGGCGAGCGATTGCGCCGAGATTGCGGCGATTGTCGTCAACCGGACCCATGACGCGCCATTGCGGGATCGCCTCGCCTTTAGCGGCTTGTTGTTCAGCGCATTCTGTCTGCTTGACCGCATGGTGTTTCGCGCTTCCAACAATCCTTTCCGGCGCATTGATATCGCGACGGAAGTGCCGGCCGCCGAGACGTTCGCGGTCGCGCCGCGAACGTCTGGGTCAACCGATTGGTTTGGTGAGGCCGACCTAGCCCGCATTCGCCGCTTGGAACTGGATGTGCTTCTCTGCTTTGGATGCCGAACCTTGCGCGGGGGCATTCTCGATGCCGCCCGATACGGCGTGTGGTCTTACTGTCACGGGGCCGATGAGACGGGGCAAGGCGAGTCTGGTTTGTTTTGGGACATGTATCGCGGGAAGTCCGTTTCAACCGTCGAATTGCGGATTGACGGCCCGAGTCCTCGCGGCAGACAGGTTATTTATCAATCCGTCGGGAACCTCATTCCGTGGTCTTATGCGAAGAATGTGTATTACCACTACTATTATAAGTCAACCAGCTTTGTGCCGAGACGCCTGAAGCTCCTCGCCGAGCAAGGATTCCCGGCAATCGAAAAGCTGTCTGGGGATGGCGAATGCCCAGCGCAAGGCCGCATCCCCACCAACCGGGAGATGCTGGGTTTTCTGCCGCGCCATGCGGCCTTGCTGGCCGGCAAAGCCGCTCGCCGCTGTTTCTGGGCCGAGCAGTGGTTTTTAGTCGTGAACCCCGGTCCTCGTCTTGCCCCTTCGGCAAGTTCACAACAGGCAAAAATACATCGCGCCCCGCCCGGTCAGTTCTGGGCCGATCCGTTTCCCGTGGTGGTTGATGGTCAGGTTTGGGTGTTTTTTGAAAATTACTCTTTCGGGTCGAAGAAAGCCGTCATCTCGTGCGCTCCGGTGTCGGCGGACGGCGCGCTTGGAGACGTATCAACCGCATTGGAATGCAGCTACCATCTCTCCTACCCTTTCATCTTGGAACACCAAGGCGACCTCTACATGGTGCCCGATACTTGGGCGGAGAAACGGGTCGAGCTGTGGCGGTGCCGGAAGTTCCCGGACGATTGGGTGATGGAGCGGGTGTTGCTGGATGGTCTGATGATGTCCGACCCGACGATTCATCCGCAGGATGGGAAGCTGTGGCTGTTCGGCACGGTCAGCGAAGCGAGAGAGTGGGCGAATGACGAACTGCACCTCTATATGGCCGACGCGCTGGACGGGGTGTGGCGGCCCCATCCGGCAAATCCGGTGGTGTCCGACAGCCGTCGTGCGCGCCCGGCGGGCCGATTGTTCTTCCGCGACGGCCACCTGATTCGGCCCGCGCAGGATTGCAGTAAAAACTACGGGTGGGCGGTAGTCCTCAACCGAGTAGATGAACTAAGCGAGGGCGCATACACCGAAACCCCTATCGGGCGCATCGATGGCTCCTATCTGCCCGGCAACCGCGGCACCCACACGCTCAATTACGCAGGCGGTCTCGAGTTTTTGGACGGACGCACGATGGGGCGCAAGGGATCTTGGGGCCCACGCGGCGAAATCGTCCCCAAGCTACTCCGATGACCGACACCACCCCATACAGCCCGAACACTACCGGCGGGCAAGAGGTCGGCGTCGTGTTCGCCACCCGGGGCTCAATGTTCGCGCTGGGCGTGCTGAGACACAGCCTGCTGGCCTACGCGCTGTTTCCCGAAGGCCGGGGGGCCTACGCGCTCTGCGTCATGTTGGCGACGTGCTTGGGCGCGGCCTTTACTTTCAGCGTCGAATATGGTGCCCAGTACTGGGTCATGGCGAAGCGGATGAGCGTTTCGCGGGGACTGTTCCTAACCATCGTCGTGGCACTCGTCGGGAGCGGCCTAGCGGCGGCGGTTGCAGTGTCGCTCAACCGCGCCGACCTGGCCTTCTTCCAGAACATGGACACCAGCTCCTTCTATTTGTCCTTGGCCCTACTGCCATTCTGCGCGATCTCGTACGCGGCGGAGTTGCAACTTGCTGGGCTCAGGCACTTTGTGCCGCTCGCGGTCCTTGCGGTGACGCAATCCGTCGTCGCGGTGCTGGGGATCGTGGTTTTGGTCTGGAAGTTGGACATGGGGGTCGAAGGGGCCATCCTGGCGTTGATCGCGGCTCATGTCGTGCTGTGCGCCGGTTGTGTCTGGTACCTGCGGAAGCACTGCGGTTTGGCGTTCGAGATGCCATCCCGTGCGGAGACGCTCCGGGTTCTCGGTTACGGTCTGAGGCACCACGCCAAGCATATTGGCGATGTGTTCCAAAGTGCATTCGGCGTACTGGTCCTCGGATTGATCGCGGGCCGAGTGGACATCGGGCTGTTCGCCGCGGCTAACGCGCTCGTGCGCCACGTCAAGGAGCTTTCCAACTCGGTGGGCGTCGTGCTGTACCCGCGGGTGGCGGGCCGAGTGGAAAAGTCCTCCGAAACGATCGCGCTCAATCTGCGACTGATTTGCCTAGCGACCGGAAGTACCCTCGCGCTGATGCTGGCACTCAGCGAGCCGCTGGTCGAGCTCCTGCTTTCCGAGCCATTTCTGCCGGCGGTGCCGCTGATGTGGATTTTGGCACCGGGGATGTTCGCCGACGCGGCGGGCCTCATCTTCACAATCTACTTCAACGGCACCAATCGCCCCGGCGTCTGCTCTTGGGCGGTCTGGCTTGGGCTCGGCGTCAACGTCGTGGTGCTCTTGGCACTGTACCCGATGTTGGGCGTCGCCGGCATCGCTTGGGCCGTGACCGTGGGGCTGATTCTGCGTACCGTTTTTCTCGGTTTCATGTTCCAAAGGGCAACCGGCATGACGCTGTGCTCGGTCTGGTTGCCGCGCGGCAGCGACTTCGCGTACCTGCAGGGTGTGGTCAGCCGCGCGTTGAGCCGGGCGGCACCCTAACTCGAGCAAGCGAATCTACGGTGGGAAATGACGCATGATTTCGAGTATTGAATCACCTGAGCGGCACCCTGTATCCGTCCGAACCCGGATTATCGCATTCGCGTTCTGGACACTGGCCGTCATGGTGTTGGTCAATGTGCATTGGCTGCATCTTTGGGGAATGCCCATGGTGCGGCCTGTCGGCTACGCAGCGATCCTCATCTCTTGTCTGCTCGTGCTCGGTTTGGTCAACGCCCGATTGTGGCAGGCCCCGGGAACGCCCGGCGCATTGCTCTTCGCCGCGATAGCGTCCTATTGGGTCATCAGCGTTGTCGCCTTGTTCGTCACCGATGCAAAATGGCAGCCGGATATGGGCAAAGACATCCTGCGCCAAGCCTTCTTCCTCCTCGTGCTCTCAGGGGCCATACTCGGGGGCCATGCGCTCCTAAAGCGAATCGGGATTGAGGCGTTGTTGAAGGGGGTGTTGGCGATCCTGACGGCGAGTTGCCTCGTCATTGTGGCCTCGCCGGTGTTGCGCGACCTCGGGGTGTTGCCGATCCACAGACAGCCCTTTCGCTTGACCGGTACTTTTACCGACCCCAACGACGCCGGCTTCATCGGTTGTATGACAGCGGTGCTGGCCCTGGCGTTTCTCTGCAACGGCGGGCAACGCAAACGCGCATACCTGGGCTTGGCAGCGGGTTTTGCCGCGGCCTTTGTATCGTTGTCGAGGACAGCATCCCTCGTTTTTGTGGCGATGTCGGTTCTTTTCTTAGTGTCGGAGGGTCGCGGCCGACGACAGCCCATTCTCTTCTATCTGCTCGTTGTCGGCTTGATCGGCGGCGGTGCTCACTGGACGCCGCTCCTGAGAGAAGTCAGTGGTTATACCCCCGTCCATTACACGCACTTCACGGCACTGCGGAACAACCCCGGCTTGAGCCGCGATTGCGCCATTCTGCTGGCCGTGCGCGACACCTTGGCCGGGGATGGCACGTTGAATTGGAGCGACGCGGTTCCCATTGGTTCATGGGAGGGCGTCAGGCTGGACCGCGTGCCAACGCGCGTGGTGGCACTACAGTTGACGGAAAAGAATTTGAGCGGGCGTATTCCGCCGGAATTGGGGGGGTTGGACCAACTCGTCGGCCTGAGCCTGAACCGCAACCGGCTCACCGGTCCCATTCCGCCGGAATTGGGCAACTTGACCAACTTGGGGAAACTGGCGCTCAGCTTCAACGCCTTGACTGGCCCCATCCCGGCGGAGTTGGGAAACCTTTTGAACCTCAGGGAGTTATGGCTCGAGGAAAACGAACTGACCGGCACCGTCCCGACACAACTGAAAGCACTCGACAAGCTGTTGGTCCTGTCCCTGAGGGGCAACAATTTTTCCGGTGCCGTGGGCTTCAACAACAAAGTTGAGCAGACCAACGGCGGATTTGTAGATCATCGACTGCACTTGTGGAAAATCGGTCTCGAAAAATCACTGGAATCGCTCATCATCGGGAACGGCATAGGCCAGCTCCGCAATATGGACGGTGCCCTCCTCAGTCTCCATCGCGGCAAACTAATGAATGTCCACAATCTGTACATTCTTTTGGTCGGCGAAGCAGGCATTGTCCCGTTAGTGCTATATTTGTTGTTTCTCTTCTCCCTGCTGCGGCTGCATTGGACCGCGCCAAAATCCTTGGTTAGGGATGCAATCGTCGGTTGGGCGATTGTCATGGCCTTGTTCAGTATGGCTTTCCATCACTTGCTCACCATGGGGGCGTTCGTGTTCCTTGCCGGTTTGAGTTGTGCGCTGACGTCCGCTGCTGGAGTACGCCGATGACACGGACAGAGCCCGACGACCACAGCGGAAAGCCGCGGCGCAAGCTGCCCATTGGCCTCCAGACCTTTCGCACGATTCGCGACGGGGGGTACTACTATGTCGATAAGACCGCCTACATCCAGCGGTTGGTGGACGAAGGCACGCACTACTTCCTGTCGCGCCCGCGGCGTTTCGGCAAGAGCCTTCTGGTGGACACCATCAAGGAGGCGTTTGAGGGGAACGAGGCCCTGTTCCGGGGGTTGGCCATCCACGACAGTTGGGAGGACTGGACGGTTCGCCGGCCGGTGGTGCGGCTCGATTTCAGCGGCGACTTCACGAAGCCGGGCAACCTCGAGGCAAACGTCATGGAGCAACTCAACGCCATCGAACGTCGGGAGGGTGTGGCACCCGAGTACGCCACTGCGCCGGGGCGCTTTGCCCATCTTGTGGAGGCGTTGCGCGAGCGGCTCGGGCATCGCGTCGTGGTGCTGGTGGACGAGTACGACAAGCCGATCTTGGACGCCTTGGAAGTGCCGGAGGTGGCGCGAGCCAACCGCAATTACCTTCGCGGACTGTATTCGACGATCAAGTTCGCGGACGCGCACATCAAGTTCACGCTGCTGGCCGGGGTGAGCAGGTTCTCGAAGGTGAGCCTGTTCTCGGGGCTGAACAACCTCCGAGACATTACCCTCGATTCGCGCTACTCGGCCATCTGCGGCTACACGGAGACGGACTTGGATGCCGTGTTCGCGCCCGAGTTGCCGGGCTTGGACCGGGAGGAGATCCGCGATTGGTACAACGGCTATAGTTGGCTGGGGGGAGAGAAGGTCTATAATCCCTTCGACATCCTCCTGCTGTTCGACGAGCGCGAGTTCGAGCCTTGGTGGTTCGAGACCGGCACGCCCATGTTCCTGGTGGACACGCTAATGGCGCGTGGGGTGGGTTCGGCAGCCTTGGACGGCATGCTGGCCAGCCGTGCCCTGCTGTCCGTCTTTGATGTGGAAGACATTGCCACGGAGGCACTCTTGTTCCAGACCGGCTACCTGACGATTCTAGAGCGGGAACGTCTCGGCGGCGAAACCTTTTACCGGCTGGGCTATCCCAACCGCGAGGTGCGGCAGAGCCTGAATCGGAGCCTGTTGAATGCCTTGGTGCCGGCTGCTTCGCGCCGGCTGGTGGAAGGCGACCGGCTGCTTAGGTTGCTGAAGGCCAACGACTTCGCCGGGCTGGAGGAGACGTTCCGGGCATTGTTCGCCAGCATTCCGTACGAGTGGTACATGAACAATCCGATGGCCAACTACGAGGGCTACTACGCCACCGTGTTCCATTCCTGCTTTGAGTCGCGGGGCCTCGCCGTCGCGGGTGAGGAAAAAAGCAGCGGCGGGCGCGTGGACATGGCGGTCCGGTTCAACGACAATGTGTACCTGTTTGAGTTCAAGGCGGTGGAGAAGAAGGCTACGGGCGCGGCGTTGGCTCAGTTGCAGGAGAAAGGCTACGCCGACAAGTACCGCCATTTGGGCCAGCCGATCCACCTAGTCGGTGTGGAGTTTGGCAAGGAAACTGGCAACATCGTGGCGTTCGACGTGGCGCGCGTCTGAGAGGGTGTCAGAAAGATACGGACAGCGAAACTTGAAATATGCTCAAAAGCGAAAATCCTGCCTAGCGGTCCGCTGC
This sequence comes from uncultured Latescibacterota bacterium, assembly GCA_958295495.1. Lineage (GTDB taxonomy): Bacteria > Latescibacterota > UBA2968 > UBA8231 > UBA8231. The sequence goes on along the minus strand of OY282352.1, from coordinate 63,486 downwards.
TGGGGGCAATAAAAACATGATGTCGCGTCTTGAGGCACCTGAGCGGCAACCCGCCTCCACCCAGGTCCGGTGTATCACATTCGCGTTCTGGACACTGGCCGGCATGGTGTTGGTCAATATGCACTGGCTGCATCTTTGGGGAATGCCCATGGTGCGACCTGTCGGCTATGCAGTGATCCTCATCTCTTGTCTGCTGGTGCTCGGTTTGGTCAACGCCCGATTGTGGCAGGCCCCGGGAACGCCCGGCGCGTTGCTCTTCGCCGCGATAGCGTCCTATCTGGTCATCGGCAGCGTCGCCTTGTTCGTCACCGACGTCCAATGGCAGCCGGATACGGGCAACAACATCCTGCGTCAAGCCTTCTTCTTCATGGTGCTCTTGGGTGCTGCCCTCGGGGGCCGTGTGCTCCTAAAGCGAATCGGGGTCGAGGCCTTGTTGAAGGGGGTGTTGGCGATCCTGACGGCGAGTTGCCTCGTCATTGTGGCCTCGCCGGTGTTGCGCGACCTCGGGGTGCTGCCGTTATACAGACTGCCCTTTCGCTTCACCGGCGGCTTCACCGATCCCAACGACGCCGGCTTCATCGGTTGTATGACGGCGGTGCTGGCGCTGGCATTCATAATCAACGGCGGGCCACGCAAACGCGCCTCTCTGGGCCTGACAGGGGGTTGCGCCGCGGTCTTGGTATCGTTCTCCAAGGGGGCATCGTTAGTTTTAGGTGTGCTGTCGGTCTTTTTTTTGCTAACGAACGGTCTCGGCAGACGACACCCCATTCTCCGCTATCTGCCCGTTTTGTGCTTGGGCATCATCGTCTTTCAGCGGAGCGAGTACCTACATAAATTCAACGTATATCCCGACTATGCCTATAGCGAATTCTGCTCCACGGCACCCCTGAAAGAATCCTTCTTGGGCCGCGATTGCGCCATTCTGCTGGCCGTGCGGGACACCCTCGCCGGCGATGTTGCGCTGAACTGGAACGATTCGGTGCCCGTCCCTTTTTGGCAGGGCGTCGAGCTGTACTGGGGCGTTGTGGGGCTGGATTTGTCGCGCATGAATCTGAGCGGGCGTATTCCGCCGGCGTTGGGCGGGTTGGACCAACTCGTCTCACTGCGCCTGAACCACAACCGGCTCACCGGGCCCATCCCGCCGGAATTGGGCAACCTCGCGAACCTCCGGGAGTTGCGGCTCGCTGAAAATGAACTGACCGGCGTCGTCCCGGCAGAGCTAAAAGCACTCGACAGCCTGTTGGTCCTGAGCCTGGAGGGCAACAATTTTTCCACTGTTTCCCAGGCCCAGGCCGTCAGCGATACTGCCCGCGCCGTGCCGCCGGTGCCGGATGCTACGAAAGCCGCGTCGGCTGTTGGGCCCCCGAAATATACTCGCGACATCAAGTTGACTATCGGTGGTGAGAAAATCTCCTACGGAGTGGCAGCAAGTCGGCCACAATTGTGGAAACTCGGCCTCGAAAAAATCCAAGAATCGCCCATCATCGGGAACGGCATAGGCTGTCTCCGTTTTATGGAGGGCGGCCTCCTCAACCATCACGACAGCCCGGCGGGGGTCCACAATGTGTACCTGCTCTTGGTTGGCGAAGCAGGCATTGTCCCATTGTCGCTCTATCTTTTGTTTCTCTTTTTCTTGCTGCGGCTGCATTGGACCGCGCCAAAATCCCTCGTTAGGGATACAATCGTCGGTTGGGTCATCGCCATGGCCGTATTCGGTATGGTTTTCCATCATGTGCTCACCATGGGGGCGTACGTGTTCCTCGCCGGTTTGAGTTGCGCGATGACGCCGGTTTGTGAAGATGAGGGCAAGGTTGAGCACCGCCCATTGTGTGTGATGCAGGGCAAGGGGCAAAGCACTTGACCACAAAAAGTAAAAAGACCCGATTGCCGCGACGGGGCCTGCACCTGCTCGGCGAGGCGCGCTGGCTGCTGGGCTACGCCTTGGTTGTGGAGACGGCTTTTCAGACTCTGCTGAGAGTTTGGTCGGAAGTCCTCGAAATTTTCCTGTTCGTGGCCATCACCGGCGGATTTCTCGTCGCGACGCTCGTTCTGAAGGGTTTCAAGGGCTTGGTCGGCATGGCGACCGACACTTGGACGCAACGTCTCGCCGCGCTGTTCCTGCTGGCCTTGGCGCTGTCCTTCCTGTGGGGCGACCACTCAATCCGTTCCGGCTTCGCGCTGCTCCGGCTTCCCACCTACCTGATAATAATCGCCATGGTGGTGGAAACCTTGCGGCGCGAGGAGCGGATGCGGTCCTTTGCTTGGACGATATTGGGCGCAGTCTTATGCCTCTACATGCTGACGGCTATTGAGTTCTGTTTCGGCAGCGATGTCCTGGGGCTGAAATGCGCGGATGTACCAAATTGTCTGGACCGGAGGCCCTTAAACTGGCATTGGTCAGGCTTTTTTCACGAAGGGCTAGAAGACGACCACTTGTCCATGGACCCAAGAATATTAAAAATCACCGTAATTGGAGAAGCATACGGTGTAAGCAGGCTAGGAATATTTTTTGTACTGGTTTATGCCTTGGGGATTGGCATCGTTCTGCAATCGGACCGAACGCGTCCCAAGCTGATTGCCATGGGTCTCGCAACCATAGTTCTGTCCGGAGTACTTCTTAGCTGCTCACGCTCAGCTGGGCTCGCCGTTCTCATCCTGTACATCGTTTTTGTCGCTCTCATCGCACTGAACACGAGAGCGTTTCATTACGTCAAGTTGTTTACTTTCGCCAGCTTGCCCAGCTTCGTAGCGATGGTTTTGCTTTGGCAAGTCTTGCCCATCTTTACCACATTTGACCGGTTCATTACAGTACCCGAACCTGCCGCGCAGGAGCTTGGGGATATAGGCGAGCGGGGGTTTCGCTTGGATAGCCACAGGCTCAAGATCTGGGAATCCGGGTTGGATTACTTCTTCGCTAACCCCGTGGGGGGCAGAGGATTCAGGACGATGGAGGTCGCCCTTCACAGCGGTTATCTCGAACTGCTGGCCGAAACGGGCTTGCTGGGCTTGCTCCCATTTCTGGCGTTGCTGGCTTACGCGTTGGCGGTGATGCTGCGGTCCACGCTTGGACCGTTCGTAGCGGCGACCCTATGGAAAATCACTTTTTTGAGCATGTTTATCGTCATGCTGGCAGTCAACCTCGTCGATACCTACTTGTGGGATCGTTACTTTTGGGTCGTGCTGGCGTTCGCCGCTGTGTTGGAAACCGAATCCAAGCCCGACGATAGCGCACTTGGGACCAATCGGGTTTGAAACTCGGTCGCCCGCGTGGATTGGCTCAGCAGCCCGGATGAGCCGACGCGAGTTGGGGGTGGCAGGCGGTCTCCTGCTCCTAGCTTTGGTCGTGCGTCTGGTCTATTTGGAGCACAGCGCGGACAATCCCTTTTTCTCCGCGCCGGTAGTGGACGCCCACTCATACATCGCGCAGGCGCGGCAGATCGCCGAGGTGTCTTGGGTGGGGGACAAGCCCTTTTGGCAGCCGCCTCTATACCCCTACTTCCTCGCCTTGGTCTATGCCGTTTCCGGCGACTTGTTCTGGACGCCCCGCCTCATTCAGTTCCTCTTGGGGGCGGCCTCTTGTGCCTTGGTCTTTGGCATCGGTCGGCAGGTGTTTGGCCCCCGAGTCGGTCTCCTCGCCGGGGCTATGGCCTGTCTATACGGACCCTCCATCTATTTTGCCGGCGAGCTGCTGCCCACCGCGCTGGCCGTTTTCCTCAATCTCCTGTTGCTCTTTATCCTGCTCCAGCCCGGCCGGGGATGGGGACAGGCCCTAGTGGCGGGCCTCGTCCAAGGCTTGGCCCTAGTCGCCGTGCCCAATGCGGCCCTGTTGGCCCCTTGCGCCTGCCTATGGTACTGGAAGAGCGCGGAGCAAGCAGCGCGGAGCAAGCTGGTCTGGTGCCTGCTTTTTGCGGCGGCTACCTGTTCGGTAGTTGGCACAGTGACGGCGAGGAATTGGGTGGTCAGCGGCGAGTTCATCCCGGTGTCTTGGAACGGCGGAGTGAATTTCTACTTGGGCAACCACCCCGATTACGACCGCTTGGTGGGGATCCGCCCCGGGCCGGAATGGGAGGCCCTAATGGAGCGGCCACTGGCCGCGGGGCAGGTGGGGTACGCCGAGCGCTCGGCCTATTTCTACCGGCAAGCCGGCGACTGGATCGCCAGTGCGCCCGGGGATTTTGTGCGGTTGTTGGGATACAAGGCGTTCTTGTTGGCGCGGGGCGAGGAAATCAAGCGCAACCAAGACGCGTACTTCGCTCGCACCTATTCTTGGCTGATGCGCGTCTTGCTGTGGAAAATCCACCACTTTGCCTTTCCTTTTGGGCTGCTGGGGCCCTTGGCCGCTGTGGGCATGGTGCTGGCTTGGCGACATCGGCCCGAGGCGGGTTTGCTGCTGCTCTGCACCGGCGCGTACAGCACCTCGCTGCTGCTCTTTTTTATTACCGGCCGCTATCGCCTGCCCCTCGTGCCGCTGCTGCTGCTCTTTGCCGGGTACGCCCTAGTCTGGCTGGTGGAGCAGAGGCGAGACCGACAGTGGCGTCCCTTGGGGATGGGCTTGGCTTTGGTCGTCTTGCTGGGGCTAGCCGCCAACGCTGGCCTGCGCCCGGCCAACCCCTTGGCCGACGCGGAAATACACTTTGATCTGGGGCGCGTCCAAGCCCAACGGGGGCAATACGCGGCTGCGGTGCGCTCCTTTGGGACCGCCGTGCAGCTCGATCCCGCGTACCTGCGAGCCCGCCACAATCTGGGCGCGGCGTTGGCAGCGATGAGGCGCTACGACGAAGCCGAGGCGGTTTATCGGCAGGCCCTAGCGCAAGCGCCCGACGATCGGGGGTTGCACCTCAACTTGGCGGCTCTGTACCGGGCTACGGGACGATACCAGCAAGCGGTGGAGCACTACCGCCGAGTTGTGGCACAAGGGGCCGACGCGGCGGTTTTTCTGGCGTTGGGACGGGTCTATAAGAGCATGGGGGCAACAGAGCGGGCTTGGGAAGCCTTTGAGGCGGCGCTGAACGGGGAAAAGGTGCGGGCGCAGGCGGCCAATGAACTGGGCTTGATCCGGGTCCGGCAAGGGGCGTTGGAGCGAGCGGTTAATTATTTTGCCATGGCCCTAAAAGCCGCGCCCGGCAATCACTTAATCGCCTTTAATTTAGGAGCGGCCTACCACGACTTGGGCCAATTCGACAAGGCGGCCGAATTCTACCGCCGGACCTTGAGCTTGGCTCCTGAGTACGCCAAGGCCCAGCGCGCGTTGAGGCGATTGCAGGGGCGATAGGCCGTTCTATTTTTGCAATCTGAGCCGAGGGCCGCCGCGCCAGAATCACCCTTTATCGCTGGGACGCGAGACTAGTAGGCGACGGCAAAGACGCCGCGTTGGGTGTGCTGCTTTTCGGAGTTGAGGGTCAATTCGTAGATATAGGTGCCGGGCTGAACCAAGGCATCTTGCCGGTTGCGGCCGTTCCACTCTTGGATGAAAACCCCGCTGCGGGTCTTGAGCACGGGCAGGTGCGCCACCAGCCGACCCGCCAAGTCGTAGATGCGCACCTGCACTGGCCGGTCGGCGGTGACCTCGCGCAATTTGTAGGTGATGGGCAAGGTCTCGTTGATCCCATCGCCATTGGGGGTGAACCCCTCGGGCACCTGCACATCCACCAGCAGATCGCCGCCCACCGGCGTGTTGACGGTCAGCAAGTCGCCGGCCAAGCGGAACGTGGCATTGCCCGGCGCGATGCGCTGCCGGATCTGGTCGGGGTCCGTGCTGCTGAAGACCCACCCGCTGAATTCGGAGCCAAAGCGCAGCACCGGCACGTCGAAGTCAACTTCGACCTGCTTGAAGTTGTCGGCACTGCCGGTCAGCGGTGGGAAGGCGATGATGAGGCGATCGTCGAGCAGGTGTGGGACGAATTGGTCTAGGGCTACTGGCTGCCCGTCGATGCGCACCGCACGCACCGCGTGCGCCCGGACGTGGGTGAGGATTTCCAAGCGGTCAAAGCCGGCGTTGTCGTCGTTGAGGGTGGGCAGAACGATATATGTAAAAGAAGTGGGTTCAAAGGAGGCGACCTCAATAGGCCAGATCTCGCCGACGAGGGCCTGCGCCGCCAAGGTTTCGCTCAACTGCAAGGTGAGTTGGTCGAGGCGGGGTGCCACATTGAAGTTGGCAAAGAGCTTGATGGCGAGTTGAATGTATCGGCTGGGACCGGGCGACAAAAGCAGGGTCCCGTCCTGCCAGGCACTGGCGGGCTGGTTGGGGTTGCGCTGGCCGGCGGCAAACTCGTAGGGCGACGACCAGAAGCTCCAGTGGTCGGCATTGTAGGTGGGGACTAGCCGGGCGGCGATATCAATTTTGGCGTGTTCGGCGCGGGTGATGGGTACGAGGTTGTCGTTGATATTGGGGGCGAAGTAGAGCAGCGGATCGGGGATGTGGCCGGTGCGGGTGCGAATTTCAATGCGAGTGCCGTCGGGCACGTCGCCTGCCCAGCGTATTTTGCCCCAGGTGACCGCTTGGCCGAAGTCGAGGATGGGGGTGAGGTAGGTGGTCTCAGGGGCGTAGCCATCGCCGTAGATTTCAAATTCGGCGATTTCATAGTCGCGCAAGGGGAAGGCGTGCAGGGTAAGCCAGCGGGTCGAGCGAGGGGGAAAGCGCAGGTCGACGACGGGGTTGAGGTTTTCGCGGGTGGATTCCAGTACTGTCAACCGTGGATCGTCGCCTCGCACCCACCGCAAGTCGCCCAAGACGGTGCGTCGCTTGCTAGTGGCCACAGCGCCGAAGTTGCGCTTGGTGCTGTCAAAAAGGAAGGTGCTGCTGCCGCTGCACGGATCCGGGGCAAAGACGACCGAGTTATCGCCGGTGCGGATCTCGTACCAAGCGAGAAAGTTGTCGAGGAAGCTGTCTTGGCCAAAGGTCTCGATATCCGGGGCAGGTTCCCGCAGGGATTCGATCAGTTGGCGGTCTTCGCGCTGACTCAGGCGGGGATAGAAGCGGATGCGATTGATGGGGATTGCGCCGCCAAAATCAAAGACCACGGCCCCCCTCCAGGTAAAGCCATCTCCAGGCCGGCCCCCGGCCCGTTGCACAAAGGTGCGAAAGGTGGCCGTAGCGGGATTGCCGTCCAGCATTAGCTTGATCGTATTGGCGTGTAATTGCGCCTGACCGCAACCACCAGCAATGACTCTCGAACCGGGCATATAGGGCAGGGGGATCTCGGTTTTGCTGGCGTCCACATCGGCCCGGGCGATATTGACGGAGGGGTTAATCAAACGGGGTTGGATGGCTGTGCCGGAGAAATCGACCAGCGTGTCGGCCCCCGCCCCAAAAGGCGATATCCCCACCGGTACTTGTCGCAGGGGCTGGCCATCGGCGTCTTGGATTTGGAAGAAGCTCTCTTCGGTTAAGACCGCCTGCCAATCGTTGCCGTTAATCCCGCCCAGACGGTACTCGGTTGCACCAAATACGGGCACAGCACTGAGCAGCATAGCAAAAACGAAAAAGGACATAAGCCCTGCCATAGCGCACTCCTTGTCTTGGTCGGACGGCGGTCTCCGGGGTCATTCAATACGACGGTCCTCGGCGCGCAGTTCCCCTAGGGATGTTGGCCCCGCGAGCATCCCTAGGGCTTCTTCGATGGGATCGCCGAGGGCGGGCACGAGGGCCAAGCCGCCCGGGCTGCAAGCAGCCTTTGGCTGATAGGCGGGCCGATGCCATGGTTCGCCGCTCTGTTGGGTCAATCCGTCGATAGCGCAATATGGATGTCGTACCTTTCACAAAGAGTATAACAAACGATGGACAGATTCAATGAGCGCGGCAGCTATGCGGTCTTTTGCGGGGCCAACTCTTGCTGTCGGGCCAAATGGAGAAACCACGAATCTATTGCGAAAATGCGCCGCCGAATTCATCGGCGCGTTTGCCCTTGTCTTTGCCGGCCCGACCTACTCAGCTTGTCTCTGCTGGATTGAACCACTGCTCCCAGGTGGGGGCGATGTACCCGGGCACGCCGTGCAGTTCTATATCGGGGTCGATCTGCACGGTGCGCCGGTTGTGCGCCCCCTGTCCGAGCAGGCGGGTGGCACTGCCCACCGCTAGCCGCAAAAACCACACCTTGCCATCTAGACCTTGGGGCACTGGCACCCGGACTTCCCGCGGCGCGCCTCCGTGCGCGTACAAGACCTGCGCGATCCGGTCCGGTCCATGCACCTCGACGTGCAACACGTGGTTGGGATCGGCCAAGTCAACTCGCACTTTGAATTCCTTGGTCCCCGCGGGCACGCTGAAGAACCAGTGCCGTCCCAAGGCCAGCATCAGCGAGAACCGCGCCCCTCCGTCGGCCGTGGGATTGCCCGCCAGCACCATCCCCATGGTCGGTTCGCTCCAGCCGTACCAACGGGCGGCGTTTACCTCCACCTTGTACGCGCCCGCACCAGCGGCCGGTACGCTGATCAGGGCTGGCTCTGGTGGGGATTTGTGGGTGAACGCGCCCGCGGCTTGGCCCAGTGGCTGGCCTTGGGGCCCACTGGCCCGGAACTGCACGGGGAGGTACTCGTCCTCCGGGATAATGTAGCCAGTGGCGCAAAAGTCGAAGGGGCGGTTTTCCGGGTTGTGTAGGTAAACCGCGTGCGCCCCGCGCATGCCGGTATCGGTATCGCCCAAGAGCGGACTGGGCGCGCAGAAGGTCTCGCTGGTGCGCTGCGAGGGGCCGACGTGAAAGTCGTATTGCACCACTGGGGCTGGTCGGCCGGTCTGCGGGTTGAACCATTGTTCGGGCATAGAAGATAAATAGGTGGGCACTCCATTGAGCAAGATCTGCATTGGGCTATAGCAGTGGCCGTCGCCGCCGCACAGCCAGATGGACCAGAAGCGGCCGGTGCTGCCCGGATCGGTCTCGAGGTGCATGACGTGCATTTCCGGTTCCCGGTTGATGATATCCCAGGCCGGCGTCATGTTGAAGCGCTCGGTAAAGGACGCCCCCCACGGCCGCGGCCGGCTGCCGAAATGGGCGGCCACTGGCTGGCCCCGGGGGGTAAAGACGACCAAGCCCGAGTCCTGGCGGTGGGCGCCCCCGTGCCGGCTGCCGATCTGGAATTCGTTCACTCCCTCCGGCACGAAGAAGTACCAGCGCCGCGGCACTGTGACTGTGTGCATGTCGAAGGTTTCCGCGCGCCCTTTTCTCTGCTCCCAGTCGCCGCAGTCAACTACCATCTGCTCTAGGGTGCATTCAAACCACATCAAGCGATAGCCCAAGCCCTCAATGCGGACGGCGTACACTCCTTTTTGCCCGGCCGTAACCTGTACGGTCGCGCGCTCTTCTTCGCTGGCGATCTGGCCGCGGGCCACTTCCTTGCCTTCGGGGCCGAAGAGGATCACTTGGCCATCGCCTTCCCAGCGGGTGGGCCAGATGTAGCGGTGCGCGGTGAAGGCGAAGGCGCGGCCGTCGGGGTTGTTGAGATAGATGGCGCGAAAGGTGCTGATGAAGTGCCCGGCATCGCCGAGGCAGGATAGATTGCGGATGGTATTGGCCGTCATGGGAAACCTTTTGTGGAGAATGCTGGTTGCAAGGCGACAAAGCAGGCGAATGTCGAGAATTCGCGCTTTGCCCCTCTTTTACTGGCAAAACCTTGGTGCGGGACCACAAACCGGCTGGTTTCTTGTCCTTTGCACGAGAGATAATTACATTCTCGACCAAGCCGCCCGACTATAACAACTCTGCATTGTACAGCAATTTTCGCTCCCCGACAATTTTTTACCGCATCTTAGAGGGTTTATGTGGCGCAAGGTGATCGCAAGCCGGTACTTGGGATTGGTGGTGCTCGGCTGTGCTGCACAAGAGCAAGCCCCGGTCGAGCTCGTCGTCGCCCAAGTGGGCGACGAGCCCATTTACAAGGAGGATGTAGAGAGGCTAATCGCTTCGCTGGGGCCTGGTTTGCGCTCCAAGGAGAGCGGTGATGCCGCCCGCCGCGATTACTTGCAGTCGCTCATCGACCAGAAGCTGCTAGTCCGCGCGGCCCGGGCCCGCGGACTGGACCAGACCGAGGCATTTAATGAGCAACTCGCCGCAAAGTTTCGCGAAAAGGTGATCAATACCTACCAAGCCAAGACCGTACACGCCCGTATCGAGATCACCACCGAGGAAATGCGGCAGCGCTTTGACCAAGGGCAGTACCAGCGCGAAAAGTCTCTGAGCCGACTGGTGGTCCATAGCTTGGAGGAAGCCCGGGAAATCCGCCGACAAATAGCACAGGGTGTAGCTCTCGACTCCTTGGCCAAGGCCTACGCCCGCGACGGGAGAGTCCCGCCCAGAGGAGGGCAGTTGGGGTACCTCAATCGCGTACGTGCAGTACAGGCCGGCATTGCACCGCAAGTCTTTGTCGCATTGAGTCCGGGTGCTGTTTCCGAGGTTGTGCCCGTGGATGGCGGCTTTGAGTTGATTTATTGTGCAGACGAGCGAGAAGCAGAATTTGCCAAGTACCGCGAGGAACTCTACAAGAGTATGTGGAAGGAAGAATTCGTCGCCCAACACCGCGCCCTGCTCGAAGAGCAGGCAGCCGCCCTCGCCCTACGTCCCGTATCCGCCGGACTCGCCGTGCTGGTCGCCAAGGATGCCAAGGCCGGCATCTATCCCCATCTGTCTGCGGAAGAAGCCAGCACGCCGCTCTTTGCGTACAATGGCGGCCAAATAACCGTGGGCGACTACATCGATTCGTTCGGTCGGGCCGAGGAACAACCCGCCCTAGGCGACAGTATCTTGGTGATTCGCGCGGCCTGGAAGCTGCCCATTCCCAAGGCCATGGTCTGGGAAGCGGCCAAGTCGGCTGGCTACTTGGACACCGACAAGATGCGCTTGTGGAAACGGCGCAAGGCCGAGCAATTGCTCATTATGGCCCTGCGCCGGGTCGAGATCAGCGAGCGGGTGGTCATTGAGGACGAGGCAATCGTTCGCTACTACGAAGACCACCGCGAAAAGTTCCGCACCCCAGTGGAGCTATATATCGAGGAAATTTTGGTGGGCGATTTTGACCGGGCTAAGGAACTGCGCCGGCGTTTGGACCAAGGGGAAACTATAGCTGATTTAGCCCACCTGAGCACGCGCAACAGGGGCGAGATGCACCTCCACTCATACGAGAAGAGCCTGTATGGCGAGTTGTTGCGCTACGCTATGGAGGCGGAGTTGGGCGAGTTGGTCGGTCCAGTGGCCGTGAAGGGCGGCTATTCCATTTTTCGCGTCAACGACCGCACGGGTGGCCTTATGCGCTCCTTCGAACGCGAGCACGACCGCATAAGGGCCATTCTGCGCCTTGTCGAGACAGAACAACGCTTCAATCAATTGGTGGACCAACTCCGGGAAGAATACGCCGACCAAGTGCATATCTTCGCAGAAATGCTTCCCCAAATCGAACTTCCCGCCGATTAAAAGGGCCTAGCAATGGCCCGCCCAAGGCATCTGGTACTTGCGCTAGCGCTGGGCAGCATCGCCGGATGCCGCACCCCGCCCCCAGAAGTCCGCTTCCTCGACGCGACCCCCCACTCGGGCATTTCCTTTGCGCACGAAAACGGCGCTGCCGGGCATTATTTTCTCATCGAGACCATGGGGGCCGGGGGTGCTTTCGCGGATTTTGATGGCGATGGCGATCTGGATATCTATCTGGTCAACGGCTTTGATTTGCGCGGCATCTACGCCCCTCCGGTCAATCTCGCCCGGCGGGATTCGGCCTACTACTGGGTGCATAAATCCCAACCGCTCGGCCCGCCCCGCTCGGGGGATCCAGCGGCCTATGCAGTGTCTTTGGCACCCGCGGCCGGCGTGAAAATCTCCGGCAATGCCCTCTACCGCAACGACGGGGACGGCACCTTTGTCGAGGTGGGGGCCGCAGCCGGGGTCGGCGACCAGGGCTATGGTATGGGATGTGCGGTGGCCGACTACGACAACGACGGCGACCAGGACCTCTATGTGACCAACTATGGCCGCAATACCCTGTACCGCAATCGAGGAGACGGCACTTTTGTCGATGCGACCATCACCGCCGGGGTACAAGCCCCCCAGTGGAGCACCAGTGCGGCTTTTTTCGACTACGACAACGACGGCCATCTCGACCTGTACATCGCCAGCTACGTCGATTTCACCATTGCCACCAACAAGGTCTGCGGCGGTTTCGTCCAGACCAATGCCCAAGGTCTGCGCGCCATCGGGCGCGGTACGCGCTCGTACTGCGCCCCCAGCCAGTACCAGGGCGTACCCGATGTACTCTACCACAACGAGGGCAACGGCACGTTCACCGACGTGTCCATCGAGGCCAGCATCGCCAATCCCGCTGGCAAAGGTTTGGGGGTGTTGGCTTGGGACTACGACGAAGACGGCGACCAAGATGTGTACGTAGCCAACGACGGGGTGGCCAATTTCCTCTACCAGAACGAGGGCGACGGGACCTTTGTCGAGGTGGGTTTGCAGGCCGGCGTGGCCTACAACCTGATGGGCGAAGGCGAGGCCGGCATGGGCGTGGATATTGGCGATTGCGACAACGACGGCGACTTCGATCTATTCGTCACCAATTTTTCCCACGAGACCAACACCCTCTACCGCAACGACGCCGGTCGTTTCAAAGATGTGACCACAATTGCCGGTTTGGGTCAGCCAAGCTGGCGCTTGCTCGGCTTTGGCACCAATTTTTTCGACTACGACAACGACGGCGACCTCGATCTATACGTGGCCAATGGCCACGTCCTCGACCGGATCGCCCTGTTCCAGCCCGGCGTGGAGTACGCCGAGGAGCACCAACTCTTCCGCAACGACGGAACCTGTGGCTACGCCGATGTCGCGGCCACAGCCGGGGCTTGGTTTGCCCGCAAACAAATCAGCCGGGGCGCAGCTTTTGGCGACTACGACGAGGACGGCGATCTCGACCTTCTGGTCAATAACTGCGGCGGTGCGGCTAGACTGGTGCGCAACGAGAACGGCAATGCACGGAATTGGTCAATGATCAGCCTAGTGGGAAGGCGCGGCAACAAAGATGCCGTGGGGGCTAGGGTGCGGCTGGTCTCTGGCGACCGGCGTCAGATCCGCCAAGTGCGCCGCGGGTCCAGCTATCTGTCCGCCAGCGATCCCCGACTCCACATTGGCCTCGGCACCCGGGAAGCCATTGATCTGCTCGAGATCGAATGGCCCGGCGGTCTCCGGCAGCACTTCCGGGATCTTCCGGTGAATGCGGTCTTAGTCGTCGAAGAAGGAAGGGAAATTTTTTACGAATAGCAGGGTGGAGAGCTGGGCCGCCGGCGTGCGCTCCTGCCGACCAGTCAGAGAGCGGCAAGGTTGATTCGCTTTGCAAATCCCGCTGGAGATCAAAGGAGAAACTCGTGGGGCGATTGCCAGGTCACCGACCAGCAACGGGCCGACGGCCGGAGCTTGTCAAGCTTCGCCCACCTTCAGGTAGCGCCGTAGGGGTGGGTCCCTCAGCACCTGACGCCGGCCCGAAGGCCAGCGGATCTCGACCCAATCTACCCGCTCGTGCGGTCCTAGGCCGAACAGCAGGCGCGGATCGTGCTGGGCCTGAAAGCCGTAGCCCCGGTGTACTTCTCGCACCTGTTTTAGGCCGCCGGCCTGTACCCGCACTTGGGCGCCGATAGCGTCCCGGTTGCTCTCCACGCCCACCAACTCCAGCCCCAGCCAGTTGTTGCAGTCCCCGCTGTCGTTGCGCAACAGGGTCGGAGAGTCGTTGAGATTCATGACAAACAGGTCAATGTCCCCGTCGTTGTCAAAGTCGCCGAGGGCCGCGGCCCGGCTAACTTTTTCAATCCTCCAGCCCGAACCGCTGTTTTCCCCGACCTCGACAAACCGGTCTCGCCGGTTGTGGTAGAGCAAATTGCGCTGGGCATAGAAAAACCCCAAAAAATGTCGGTCCAATTGCGGATAGAGGTGGCCATTGGCTACGAATAGATCCAGCCATCCATCCTTGTCAAAATCGACAAAAGCCGTGCTCCAGCCCAGAAGGGGCCGCGCGACCCCACCCAAGCCGACCTCAATGGTGGCGTCGCGGAATAGCCCGCCCCCCTCGTTTCGATAGAGGGTATTGAGCTCTTCGGAGAAATTGGTCGCGAACAGGTCAATGTCCCTGTCGTTGTCAAAGTCGCCGCCGTGTACGCCCATGCTGGCTTGGGCCACGCCGTCCTTGCTGTAGGCCACGCCGGCCCGAGTGGCCATTTCGGCGAAGTGCCAGTCTCCATCGTTGCGAAAAAGCAGGTTCGGCTCCCCATCGTTGGCCACGTAGATGTCGAGGTCTCCGTCTCCATCAAAGTCGCCTAAGACCACGCCTAGCGCCGGCAGGGACCGGGCACTTACGCCGGTGGCGGCGCTCACGTCCGCAAAGCTCCCATCGCCCTTATTGCGGTAGAGCCGGTCCGCTTGGCGGGGCGCATACCCGGGACCGCAAAAGACGTAAATCCCTTTGTACAGGCACTTTCCACCGCCGCCGGGGGGTCGGCGCAAGTCGAATTCGAGGTAGTTGGCCACGTATAGATCCAGCCAGCCATCCGCGTCCAGATCTCCGAACGCTGCGCTGGAGCCCCAGCGCGCATCGGCCACGCCAGCCTTTGCCGCCCCCTCGGTAAAGCGCCCGTCGCCATCGTTGCGGTAGAGCCGGTTGGGGCCCCAATAGGTCGCGTACAGATCCACATCGCCATCGTTGTCGTAGTCGCCCGCAGCGCAGCCCATGCCCCAGCCACCGGCGCCCAGATCGGCCTCCACGGGCCGAAATATCCGCGTCTGGCCTGTGCCCAGCTCATTGTGGAAAAGTCTGTTTTTTGCCCCTAAAGGAGATTCCTTCAGCCGAGTTCCATTGACGACGAAGAGATCTTGGTAGCCATCGCCGTCGTAGTCGAGGAAAGCGGCTCCGGCCGACATGGACTCGAGGACATAGTCTTGTGCCGCACTACCCGAGACATTGACGAAGTTTAGGCCGCTCTCCGCACTTACGTCGGCGAATTGAAGGGCAGACTGTGGCTGGCGTTCTCCACCGCTAGGGTTTGGCGCATCAGCACCTTCTTCGAGCTTGGAGCCGCACCCGACGAGCAGGACCAGTAAAACGACGGCCTCCATTCGGGAACAGCCCCAAAGCCGCCCGTGGCCCTGCTCGGCATCTGTCTCCACGGCCATTGTCCTTATCGCGTTGAGAAGCGGTCTTAAAATTTTGGATCGCCGACCTCGGGGCTGATCCCCATAAGAAATTGACATAGGCTTTTTGCAAGCCCCTCGCAATCCCTATAATACCACCCGCTGGACCAATTGGCCAAACCGGGACGACCTCTACGGCTTTCTCCGCTCTGGGCCATTTTACTTGGAGCTAAGAACGTGAATCGGACTAGAGCAGCGGGGGAATTTTTCGGGAAAAAAGAAAAAGAACCGGAGAGTTCCAGCTCGGGCTCTACACTGCGAGCCTTTGGCATCGGGGCGGCGCTGTGCGTCTTGATTAGCACCGGGACCATCTATGCCAACTGCATTATCAAAGGCTCGTTCATGGCCTGGGCCTTCAGCACCCCAGTGGCCCTGTTTCTCCTGTTCTATCTGGTGCTGGCCAACCTCGCGCTAAAGGCCCTTGCGCGGACTATGGCCCTGCGGCGGGAGGAGCTGACGCTGATCTACGTGATGATGATCATCTCGGCTTCTCTGCCCACCTTTGGCATGGTCTCGCACCTGTTGCCCATGATCACCAATGTGTTCTACTACGCCTCTCCCGAGAACAATTGGGCCGAACTCATTCAGCCGCATGTGCCGCACTGGATCGCCCCCCGGGACGAGGAGGTGATCCAAGGGTTCTACGAGGGGCTGTTTATCAAGGGGCAATCCATTCCCTGGGCGGCTTGGGTAGAACCGCTGTGTTACTGGACCCTCTTTTTGCTAGCCCTGTACTTGGTGTCGATCTGCATGATGGTGATGATGCGCCGGCAGTGGGTCGAGCACGAACGGCTGCTCTACCCGATGATGCAGGCCCCCATGGCGCTGGTCGAGGAGGACGATGAGAATTCGCCCGGCAGATTCAGGGTTCCGTCCTTGTTGCGCCGGCCCCAGATGTGGATGGGGTTTGCCGTCCCGCTGGTGGTCATCACTTGCAATGCGTTCCACAGCTATTATCCCGTGTTCCCCGAATTTAATCTGGCCACTGGGTTCAATGCGTTTCGGGGCACGGTCGGCTTTCGCTTCCAGCTATCTTTTTCCCTAGTCGGTTTTTCCTACTTCATCAGCCGAGAGTTGGCCTTGGGCATCTGGGTGTTCTACCTATTGACCCAGATTCAGCAGGGCGTCTTCAATACCATAGGGATCCAGAGCATGGCCAAACTGGGCTGGTTCAGCAATCCCCAAGCACCGTACCTGACCCACCAAGCCTTGGGCGCCATGCTGATGTTCGCCCTGCTCACCCTGTGGCGGGCGCGGACCCATCTGCGCGGGGTGTTCGCCAAAGCCTGTGGGCGCAGTGAAACCGCGGTGGATGCCGATGAGATCATGTCCTACCGCGCGGCTGTGCTGGGACTGGTGGGAGGGCTGGGGGTCATGGGGGTATGGCTGGAGGCTTCGGGCATTCCCCTGCTGGTGATTCCCCTGTTTTTAGCGGTCGCGTTTTTGATCTTTATAGCGTTGAGCCGGATCGTGGTGGAAGCCGGGGTGGCTCTGGTGCGGGCACCCCTGATCCCCCCGGATTTTGTCATCTCCAGCCTAGGGGTATCTCGACTGGGAGCAGGCGGTCTGACCGGGCTGGCCTACACTTATCCGTGGACGGCTGATCTGGTGACCTTTCCCATGGCCTCGTGCGCCAACGGGCTAAAAATGGCCCACGAAGTCATCCGAGGCCGCAAGCGCGGTCTGTTCTGGGGCATGATGCTGGCGATCGCGGTGACCTTGGTGGGGGCGTATTGGATGATGCTCTACTTGTCGTACAACTACGGTGGGCTCAATCTGCCGGGCTGGTGGTGGCAGAGTTCATCCAGCACCGGCCTGAGGTACATATCCTCGATGATTCAGAGCCCTGCTACCATAGGGATTGGGGAGTGGTTTTTTACCGGCCTCGGTGCCGGGGTAATGTGGTTTTTAGTGACGTTGCAACAGCGGGTGTTGTGGTGGCCGATTCACCCGCTCGGTCTGGCCATCAGCGGCACGGTCTTCACCACTTCGGTGATGTGGTTTAATGTTTTCTTGGCTTGGTTGATCAAGAGCGTGGTGCTGCAGTACGGGGGGGTGCGACTCTACCGGCAAACCCGCCTGTTTTTCATCGGTATGATCTTGGGGGCTTTTGTGGTGGCCGGAACTTGGCTGGTGATTGATTATTGCACCGGCATGGTGGGCAATTTGTGGCAGTATATGTTCTAGACCACCACTTGGCACAGGCCCTACAATTAGTAAACCACCGCAATGAGACCGCTGTCCCTAGTGATCCCTCGGTCCGCGTCCAAGCGCACCTCAAACAGATACAATCCCGGCGCGACCACAAAGCCATCATCGCCGCGTCCGTCCCACGGCCGCAGATAGGGCCCGCTGCGTTCCCGACCCTTGTAGAGCCTCCGCACCGAGCGACCCGAGAGGTCGAAAATTTCGACCTCCACTTGGCCTTCGCCCGCCAATCTCAGCAAGGTGTATGCAATCTCCGTCCGGTCGTTGATGTCGTCCCCATTAGGCGTGAGCACCGGCGGTTGTACGGCCACCTGCTGCAAGAGCGGACCATCGAGCTGGACGCCCACCGAGAGCTGGTCGCCGTCCAGCCGAAAGGTGGCATTTCCAGGCACCACTTGCTGCGCCACTTCCATGGGCCGCTCCGAGTCGAAGACTTGGCCGGCGAACGACGTGCCGAAGTGAAACACCTGCGCCTGAAAGAAAACCTCCACGAGTTTCTGGTTGTCCGCCGCCGCCATCCGCGGCAGCGAGAGGGTTATCCGCTCTGCCTCGATAGCGGCCTCCACCGCTATCCGCTCCTCGTTTATCCGCACCGAGTCGAGCGCGGCAAAGCGTCCTGTCGTCTCCACTACTAGGCGATCAAATCCGCTCGTCTCTGGACTCAACTCTGGCAGCAAGGCATAAACAAACGGCGTCACGGCTCCCGGGACCGCGTGTTCGGGCCAGACCTCGCCCACGATCTGGCCGCTGAGCGGGGGCTGAGTTACCCGAAACTCTACGAAATCCACGCCACCGCCGTGGAGTCCCTTGGGCGCGAACCCGACCTGAACTTGCAGGAACTGTCGGGGGCTCGGCGAGACAATGGCGGCGCTGGTGGCATACGGGCCGGACCAAGCGCTCCAGTTGTCGAGATCCGCGGTTATAGGGGGTTGACCGCCGCGGAGTTTTTCGTAGTCCGCCCGGGTCATGGGCGCACCCTCTGGAGTGCGAAAGGTGATCTCATCCCCGCGACCGGTGTAGCGCCAATAGCGATTGGGATCTGGATCCCGACCGCTGCGGGTGCGGATATTGACTCTGGCGTCGGGATCTCTGAAACCAGACCAGCGCAAAGGCCCTACGGTGGCAGGTGCGCCTAGATCGAAAACCCGCGACTGGAAAGTCGCCTCCGGCACGAAGCCCTCGCCGTACACCTCGAACTCGGCGATTTCCCAGGGAAACCAGTCCCCGACTCTGGATCTAGAGGAGTGTACGTTCAGTTGGAGCCGATCGACGATGCGGCTCGGAAAGGTCAAATCCACGGTCGGGTGCGTATTGTTCGACACCAACCTGATCACCGCGGAACTTCCCTTTTGGTCGGAAGCGGTCAGCTTGAATTTTTCGATGATGAGCCCGGAGGATTGAGGCGAGGGATAAAAGCGGACTCGACTCACTGGAAAGCGCCCGCCGAGATACAGGGTTAGCTGGTTGCCCATGCCCCGATGGGCCGCATCCGTATCGCGAAAGGCGGTCGTGGGATCCCCGTCGGCCGTCCAGTCGGTGATCTCGGTCTGCGGCTCGACGTTGGGGTACTTTTGACCGCGCGGTCCGCCCCCTCTGGCAATGGCCGCAAGGGACAGGTTTTCATCCGGCCGGACCAGTATGGGAGCAATCTGCCCGTTTTCTAGGCTGAGCCCATCCCACACTCCGTCCATGCCCGCGGATGCCTCCTCCCAACTCAACCGCACCAGCTCCACGTCTTGGGGGGGCGGCGATAGGTCTTGGTCGCCGATTCGGTATATGGTCAGGCCCATACCCGAGGACAGAACCAGCGCGTTCGCCGCTAGAGCAAGAACAAAGAGACGTCCTTTTGAGCACTTCATGGGATGAGATTACGGCTCCTGCCACTTGAAATCCCGCGTCGATGAGGAAATCAATAACTGACCTTACGCGGTGGCCCTACTCGTCGGCGTCTAACAGGTGCCTGAAGGCTTCGAGCGTGGGCATCTGTATGGCCGCCCGATGCAACTGCTTGAGGTGCGGCACATCGTCGATAGCGGCTATGCGGTTCGCTAGAGGATGCGCCGTGCTCAGCCCAAAGCGAATCTCCAAGACTTCGACAATAGCTTCGAGCGTACTTTTTCTTTCGCCTTGCTCTATGCCTTGCTCTATGCCTTGCTCTATGCCTTGCTCTATGCCTTGCTCTATGCCCTGCTCCATGCCCTGCTCTATGCCCTGCTCCATGCCTTGCTCTATGCCTTGCTCCATGCCCTGCTCTATGCCCTGCTCGATGATGTATTGGGCAAACGATGACTCGCGCATAATCGCGTCCATGAGACCCTCCTCGGATAGAATACTACGAATGGTGGCCGACCCATACTCCAACCCACTCAAGATAGCCAAGCCCCCCAAAAGGTCAACTTTAACCGCCTCGGCCAACACCATCGCCTCGGTCGCCTGAACGCACCGACGCAACCACGCTTTTGCATCTAACCCGGCCGGTCGCTGCATCAACGGCGCAAACGGCAGCAAGCCCGCAGGTCCCTCGTCGAGCATGCGTTGGCCTTCGAGTTCACTCAGCCGAATCACTTGGTATTGCACCAACACGCGGAAGCCGTGCCGCTCTTGGAGGTAATGTCCCGGATCGCGCCGGCCGGCCGCTGGGCGCAGATAGATGACGATGGAGCAGAACGGCAGGCCGTACTGCTCAATGCCGCGCCCGACATAGCCGACCATGCGGCGGGGCATGGGCGGGCTACTATCGGTGGTTTGAAATTCGTGATGGACCAACGCCTCCTCGCCGCCGAGGCGCACGCGGATGAGGCTGTCGGTGCGGTGGGTTTCGACGGTGGGTTGCTCGGTGTCGATGATGTCGAGCACCTCGAGGTCGTCGCGTTGCAGGGCGAAGCGGACGAAGTCGTAGGGGTAGGTGTGGATGAGGTGCTTGGCGATGGTATCAAATTCGGCCATAAGCCATACCTTGGATAGGGGAGCCCACAGGGCCGTTCCACGGGGGCTGACCGCGTAACGTTTGTTCCTACGGCCTTGCAATATCCATGCCAAGGCGGTAGCACAGGGGGGCGGACGGGGCGAGGCGGGGTTCGACTGTATCGGGCGCGACACATAGATGACACCTTTAGGGACTAGACGACCCGGAAGTCCAAAAGATGCGAGCAACGCAACCCCTGTTTTACGGCCCTATATGCGCCTGTCGCTATGGCGACACAAATGATCGGCTATCGGCCTGCAACGCTGAACTTTTGTCCGTGCATCCCTACTTCAATCGCAACCGCTCAATTTCGACTGTCGATTCTGTGCGGCCACCTAGAATCCCGCGTCGATGAGGAAATCAATAAGCCACGTACACCGCACGGACCAAAGCGGCCTCCACCTCCGCCTCTGCATCCGCGTCTATCTCCACGCGCAATAAATACACCCCCGGCGGCACGGGCGCGCCCGCCCGGTCCACGCCCGGCCATGCTACTTCGTACAGACCGCTCGCCCGGGCGCGCACTTCCTCGAACTCCCACACCCGGCGACCCGACAGGTCGTACACCGACACCAGCACGGACTGGGCCCCGTCCATCCGCAACACGTCGAAGTGCAACACCACGGCCTCATTGACCCCGTCCCCATTGGGGGTCACCACCTGTGAGCTGAGTTGCAGGCTGGACAGGCCCACCCGCCCCTCCGGCGCCAGCACCCGCAATACTTGGCTCTCTACCTCCTCCACTGCATCGCCGGCCTCCACCCGCTGCCAAGCGCCCGAATTGTCGCGGTTGCCCACCCGTCCGGCAAACGAGGCCCCGTGCCCGAAGAGCGTGGTAGAAACCTCTAGGGCCACTACCTCGTTGCGCGGGACGACCGCGGGGAGCCGCACCCATAGCGAATCGTCTCCGGTCTGGCGCACCTCCACCGCCGACAAATCGACGGGCCGCCCACGTCCCCTGGCCACTTCGGCCGCAGGGCCGAGACGGATGCCCTGCAGGGTCAAGGGCACCTCGTTTGAATTGATGAGTAGCACCTCGTCAATGCCCGGATCCTTGGAACCTCGTTCCGAGCGCACGAAAAAGGTCAGCGGGGTCTCCGCGCCTAAACGCTCTAGGTGTACCGGATACACCTCCCCCCACGCCCGTTCCACCCACGGCTGGGCAAAGCGCACTTCGAGTTGCTCTAGCTGGGCAAAGCGGTCTGGATAATCGCTGAACAACTTGACCTGCGCCTTCAGGAAGCGGCGCGGGGAAGGTGAAGTGACCTCTGTGCCCGAGGCCGTGTGCGGCTGGCTCCAACTGCTCCAAGTCTCTTCTTCGACGACGGTCTCCTCGGTCGTGGGTCCCTGGAGGGCGGAGATCAATTTGTTGTATTTTTTTTCCGTGATCTCCGTGCCGTCTTTTCTGAAGTAGTGGGTGATGGTTTTGATCTGGTCGCCGGTGCGGGTGGCTAGCTCAATGCGGGTGCCGGGCGGGGTATGTCCCTGCCAGTGGAGGGTAGTCAGGTTTCTGGAGTTACCGAGGTCAATTAGGGGCGATTCCAGCACCACCTCGGGCTGATACCCCTCGCCGAAGACCATAAACTCCCCTATCGAGGACTGGGAACCCCCCAGATGGACTAGGTAATCGAAGATGAGAAAGCGGCCCTTGATCAACTCAAAGTGCAGCTCCTGCCACCGATGCTGGCTTCTCTCCGGCCGATGGGCCACTTGGGTCCACGCGAGGGTTCCGTCTGGGGCCAGAGAGCCGTCCGACACCTTGGCGCGGTACGAGCGCAGTGTGCCACTGGGGTTGGGCGGATGGGCGGTGAGGATCTGGATGCGGTCAATCCAGTAGAGCGAGCCCAGATCGAAAACCGTCCGGCGCTCCCGGTTTGAGGCCTCGGCCGTGTACCCACCCTGAAAGTTGTAGTAGGTCGCGTAGTCTCCATCGACGCTCTTGCCGAGATTGCTGCCATCCGCCTCTATGGTGCCGCCCCGCGGCAGCAGGCCGAGGGCGATGTTTTCCCCCACAGTGCGGACCTCGAGCTCGGCGAGGCGGGGCTGTTCCCGGCGGTAATAGCGGATTGAGCCTTGTTCGGACGGATCGAGCAATTGATAGGTTGCTTCGTCGAGACCCCACTCGCGCCCTGAGCGGCTGCGGCCGAAATAGTCCACATCGCCCTGCGCGGACGCGGGCAGGGATTGGTACGCCTTTAGGTCAGCCACTTCCGCGGCCTTGCCCAAGCGGCTGTCGGTCATCACCACTTGGATGAAGCGCACCGCATCCCCGGTAAAGGATTTGTCGGCTGGGGAAAAGGGCCTCAGATCGAAGGCGAATTCCCGCTGGTCGAGATTGGGCCGCCTAGTCCGGCCAACGAGGTGGTAGTCGAGATTGTCGCTGGCCCCTAGGCGGGCGTCGCCATTGGCCGCCAGCACCCGGAAGTGGTAGAACGGATCGCCCTGACCTTCTGCGGCAAAGCGCAGGACAATGCGCGTGGCCGACACCATCCGCCCGAGGTCGATCACCACCCACCACCGATCCTGCGGATCGTCGAGATTGGGCTCCCAATGGGTCAAAGGGTCGCCATCGAGGATGTTTACGGCGGTGCCGACGTGCGACCCGGCCGCGTGGATGCCCCCCTGCTCCTCGTCGCCTGTAGCTTTTAGAGGAAAGTGCTGGGCATCGAGACTGGCATTGATGTCCCGAGCCACGAAGTGGGGCCGGACGCCTCGGGCGTCGAAGTCGAGCGTGCCGACGGGGAAGAGCCATTGCCGCCACGCGTCCTCACCCTCGCTGATGATCCGGTCGCCGCGGATCACATAGCCGTCTTGGGCTGCGACCGCACCACACCCGAGCATAGCGGCTAGCAGCCAGCGTGCGCAATAGGTATGTAGCATGGTGTACCTTTTCTATTTTAGCCCTGTGTAAAAGGAGAGAAAGACGAGGCTGCCCGTCCTAATCTCGGACTTCCTGCCGCGGCGCTCAAAACGGTCCCGGTCGTAGCGCAGGCCGAACTGCATGATTGAGCGATAGCCCACGTAGGTCCCGTAATTGGTTAGCTGCAATGCCAAAACCGTCTGTCGCGCATCACCCGTGCGCCGCCCCAGCCCCTCTTCATCCACCCCCAAGTCGGTGGTGAATACCTGCTCTAGGCCCGTCTCGATCCACGAACTCTTGAGGATGGGGAATTTGACGCTGAGGGATACCATCTGCTTCCACCAGTGGCGTTTCTCCGCCCTCTTTAGGTAGGGGACGTCCCAGAAGAACTCGTTTTTGAGGCGCGGTCGGATGTGGAACTCGCCGATGTCGAAGCCATAGTCGGCCTTGTTGACTAGGCCGACAAAACGCGCGTTGCGCCGGGCACCGCGTGCGTCGAGTACCTGCTGTTTGTCGCGCTGGTGGAAGAATTCGTACTTGAACTTGTTGGCTAGGTACAATGGAGCTAGGCGCACGTAGTCAAAGCCCAGCCAGAATGTATTGATGTAGGTGTTTTGGGCCGGCAGCAGGTCTTCCACTGTAGATTGAGAATCGCGGAAGAATTTTGGCGCGGCAATGCGGTCGTCGGCTATGGTGTCGCGCACTTTCTTTACGCGCTCAAAGACGCGCAGCCGGCCAAAGGCGGCCCAATCGCGCTCAAAGGTGAAAAGCCCGTACGCCGCCTCGTTGCGCCGGCCCGAGGACAGCACCCACTGCCGCATCCGCCCGGCGGTCAGGCGCACTTGGGGAAGCAGGTCGAGGCCGCCGTATATATTGTAGCCGCGCTGGTCCCGGTCGTAGGGATAATCTGGGTCGGCGTCGTCTTCAAAGCGGTCAATCCAGCCGTTGTTGTTGAGATCGATGCCAAAGAGGAACTCCGGCCGGTCGACGCTGAAGCGCAGGAAAGGCTCCTCGTAGTCCGCAATCGAGTTGCGGCGCGCTGGGTTGTCGTTCTGGTTGAAGTCGGAGATGAAGTCGCCGTTTTCGTCCCAACCGGGAAATACGGTCGGATCGGCTGCGCCTTCGCCGCTCTGGCTGCCGCTCAGCGCGATTGACTGCCAGCGGCGCTTCTGGTCTGGAAAGCGGTCTTGGTCGTCGTTGTCGTCAATGTAGTCGTATAAAAAGGTCTCCTCGTCGGCAAAGTCGGTCCGCCCGTTGGTCTCCGTCGTGAAGATGCTCGTAGTGTAATGCGGATCCATGCTGAAAGCTTCGAGGTGAAAAAACCAAGGGGCGCGAATCTGCGACAGATTGACCATCCAAGCATCCGCCCGCTTCGCGGTGATCCGATGGGTCTCCAGTAGCGGGCTGGGATATTGAACAAAGCGGTGGTTGACGTTCATTTCCGCGTACAGATTGAAGCCCCACAATTCATGGACCTCTGCGGTGAAACCAGCGATCTGATTGGCCGTGGGCAGGCCGTACGCGAAACGCACGGTGCGCCGATTGGAGGTGTCCTTGACGTTGCGCGGAGCACTTTGCACCGGCAGGAAGACCGGTTGGCCCTCTATATTGGTCTGGCGGTCCGAGGTGATCTCGATCCGGTAGTCGTTGGCCAGCACCAATTCGAAGCGCACCGCGGCGAGGGAGTCAACTGTGGTGGGCAATAGGGTGGGCTCCCCATCGACCTGCACAATTCTCGCCGCGGCGAGGGTTTTTAGGTTGTAGCGCAGGGTCATGCGCTCGTTGCCATCGGCCACGGGAAACCCGTCGCGCAACTGGCCGCCGGTCCGCACCGGGGTATAACCGACCTGAGTGCTTTCCCAAGTGTGGCCAGCGACGTCCTCGAGGATGGCGTTTTCGGCAAAGAGCATGGCCCCACCTTGGCCGTCGGCGGGCGAATCGTCGCCGAGGCGGATTTCCACGAAGGAGACGGCGTTGGCGGCCTGATCGGTGGTGAGAAAGCCTTTGAACATATTGCCGGCAAAGCGCTCCAAGGTGGCGCGGCTGTTGTGGGTGTTGATATAGGTGCCGCCGAGCGTGACGTGGTCGCCAACCTGTACGGTCGCCCGGCCGGCTTTCAATTCCGTGGCGTTGGTGAGTCCCACGCCAAAGTCCGAAGTGGCCACCAGCGGCGCGCTAACGCGCGACAGGAGCACGGTCCCGGCGTAGCGGTCCGCCAGATAATCGAACTGGATGCCGTTGAAGGCGGCCTTGCGGAAGGTCATGGGCGTGAGGGTGGTGCGAATCTCGTTGCCGATGGTCAGGGCGTAGCGGTACTGTCCCTTGGCGTCGGAAGAGATGATCAAATTCTGGAAATTGCCGCCGTAGAGCGGGGATTTGAGCAGGCTGTTGCCCTCCGAGGCCCGGGGTTGTTCTTTTCTCGCCTCGTAGATCAACCACCCGTGCATGATGCGGCGGCCAAAGAGATCGTAGAAGTAGTCCCCTTCCAGATCTGGCTGCAGGTAGCGCCGGTAAAAATCCTCGGCGTAGTTGGTGTACGACCACTGATTCAGCCGGTATTCATGGTAGAGTTCCTGGGGCAAGTACCATTTCTGCACTCGGGGATCGACAGCAGCGGAGAGGATGCTGGGGCCCGTGGTCGGAAATTGCACCTCTTCGCCGTGCCCTTGCCCGAGGCGCTTGCCGTAGTCTTGGGCGCCGACGCTGGTTCCAGCCAGTGCCAATAGCGCAAGCGTGGAGATGGTCTCGCGTATCATGGCTCAACCCTCGGCTAGAGGCCGGCGTAAATCGTGATAAAGGTGGTGAAACCCGTCGCCTTGCGATCTCCCAGCGCGAAGGAGTCAGCAGCCCCTGCCACGGCTTTTTTCTGCACCACCTCGAGACTTCTGCGCTCGTACAGGAAACCGAGCTGGGTGACCAACTTATAGCCCAAATAGTCGGTGGTGTTGGTGGTCTGGACCGCAAAGATGGTCTCGCCGAAATCGCCGGTTTCCACTCCCTCGGCTTGCAAAGCCACCAGTTGGTTTTCGTCGGCCCGCAACTCCCATCTGAAACTTTGTTCGAGGCCGGCTTCAAACTGAGTTCGCGGCATCAGGGGCAAACGGGCGATGAGGAAGAAACTCGGCGACCAGTGTTTGCGTTTGTCTTCCGTCTTGAGAAAGGGCTGATCCACCAAGTACTCGCTCTTGACTCGCGGCAGGAAATTCACGCCTAGTAGGTTCAGGGAATAGGCTGCTTTGTTGATCAGGCCGAAGAAACTGGCGTCCTTGCGGGCACTCTGCTCGGCTAAGCTCTCCTCCGCGAGCAACTGGTGCAGGAGCTCGTACTTGAGCTTGTTCTCCACCTTTAAGGAGGGGATGCCCGCGTAGTCAAATCCCAGCCACAAGGTGTTGATCCAAGTGTCCTGCGCCGGCAGGACATCTTTGACGGGTAGCTGCGGCCCTTTGAAATAGGGTAGGGGCGCGATGCGGTCGTCGGCTATGTTGTCGCGCGCCTTTTTCAGGAAGTCGAAAACCCTTATGCGTCCAAAGCCGGCCATGTCTCGGTCGAAGGTGAAGAGCGCGTAACTGGTTTCGTTGCGCTGCGCCGCAGAGAGCAGCCACTGCCGAGTACGCCCCACAGTCAAGCGCGCTTCCGGCGTCAAGTGGATGCCGCCATAGGCATTGTACCCGCGGTGATCCCGCTTGTAGGGAAAGTCGGGCTGATCGTCGTTCTCAAAGCGGTCGATCCAGCCGTTGTTGTTCAAGTCGATGCCTAAGAGGAATTCGGGCCGATCGCTGTGGTAGCGCAAAAAAGGCTCTTCGTAGTCGGGAATTTGGTTTTCCCGCACCCGATTGTCGTTTTGGTTAAAGTCGTTGATGAAGTCGTTGTTCTCGTCCCAGCCCGGGAAGATCTCAATATCGGGGCCAATCTGGTTTGAGCGTCCCCAGTCGGGGATGCGGTCTTGGTCGTCGTTGTCCTCGACGAACTCGAACAACCTAGTCCTAGTCGAGTAGTCAAATGAGCCTCGCTGGTCGCTGAGAAAAATGTTGGTCGCATAGTGCCTTTCCATGCTGAAGGCCTCGCCGTACGCGAACAAGGGATATTCGCTGCGCGACATATTGACTATCCAAGCCTCCGCCCGCCTAGCGGCCGAATCGTGCTCCTCGTTCAGCTCAGCCAGCGTGGAATTGGGGTACTTGCGGAACTGGTGGTTGACGGCGTACTCGGCATAGGTGTCAAAACCGAGTAGGCTAGTCGTCCGCAGGTGAAAGCCGAAAATCTGGTTGGCCGTGGGCAGGCCGTACGCAAAGCGCACCACCTGCTGGTTTGAGGTGTCGCGCACATTGCCGTCGGCCCGGGCGATCTCTAGGGGATGTGGGTTTTCGTCGTTGTCGAGCTGGTTGTTCGAGGCCATGGACACCTTGTAGTCGTTGGCCAGCACTAATTCGAAGGTGACCTCGACGATAGTCGCCGGATCGGGTCCCGAGTACGAGCGGTCGGAGAAATCGTAGATCAAGCGGATGCGCTCATCCCCGTCGGCGGCGAGAAAACCCTGCCGTTGAAAACCGCCTTGGATGAGGGGGACAAAGTTGATCTCCTTGCCGGTGACGGTCTCGCGGCCGAGGGTAGTAAAGTCCTCGACCGAGGTGATGATGACATTCTGCGAGAACAGGGCGGCCCCGCCCTCTCCGTCTTCCGGCGAGTCGTCTTCGAGCACGATTTCGATCCGATTGATGGTGGTGCCGTTTTGGTCAACGGTGAGGTCGCCCCTGAAGCGGCTGCCGATAAAGCTCTCCAGCAGGGTATTAGAGTGATGGGCGTTGAGGTAGGTGGCGCCCACGGTGACAAAATCGCCGAGTTGGCCGGTGAGTTGGCCGCCGACGAAGTCCGTGGTATTGGTTATGCCCGTCACCCCGGCGCTGGTAGGGGGGTTGGGATTGCTGATGCGCGACATGAGGACCGTGGCTTGGTACTTGTCCGAGGCAAAGTCGGCTTGGATGCCGCTGAAGGCCGGCTTTGAGAAGGTCAGGGGCGTCAGGGTCGTGCGGATGCGGTCGCCGATAGTCACGGCGTAGTGGTACTGGTCCTTGGTGTCCGAAGCGATGAGGACGCGGTTGAACCAACTGCCGTAGCGACTGTCCTTAAAAACCGTGCTGCCGAACTCTGCGGGCTGTTGTCGGCGCATATCGTAAATCAGCCAACCCTGAGTGACGAAGTTGCCGTACAGGTCATAGAGGTAATCGCCTTCGAGGGCCGTGGATACGTAGCGCTGGTACTTGTCGCGGGCGTAGTTGGTGTACTGCCACGTCTGCCAGCGGTACTCGTTGTAGAGTTCTTGGGGCACGTACCAGCGCTTGACCGTGGGATCCAGAGCGCCAAAGAGCACGCCCGGTCCCTGCGGTTCGTACGAGACTCGACCCCCGCGCTGCACCCCCAAGCGGGTGCCGTAATCCTGCGCCCAGACCCCATCTAGGCCCGCGAGGAGTAGCCCGCCGGCCAGCAGATAAGTCAAGTAGTGCTGCATAAAAAACCCCTCCACAGGTATCTTTTAGTACACCACCCCAACGACCCCGGTCTTTGCGTCAGAGCCTGCATTGGTGTCGAGGAAAACGCGGAATAAATAGAGGCCGGGCGGCACTGCGTTGCCGTGCGAATCGGTCCCGTCCCACGAGCTGGCGAAGCGGCCGCTCGCCCTGTCGGCGGCAAAGGCGGCGATTGAGCGGCCGCTCAGGTCATAGAGCTCTACCCGCAGCGGGGCGGCCACGCCCAGCCGCAGCACATCGTAGTGGATAACCGTAGCATCATGGACCCCGTCCCCGTTGGGCGTGAAGATCGGGGGTACGGCCCGGATCTGGCCGAGCAGCGAACCCTCGATGGCCGTGCGCACCGAGAGGCTATTATCCACGAGGGTCAAATCTTCGCTGCCCACCGGGCGCGGATCCACGTCATCTGGTGCCAGCTGGGCGGCGTTGCCCGGCACGACTTGCTGGGGCAGTTGGGCCCCTTCCGCGCTCGCCGGGTCCGAGAGCCAAGCGCGGCCGGCAAAG
This sequence comes from uncultured Latescibacterota bacterium, assembly GCA_958295495.1. Classification (GTDB taxonomy): domain Bacteria; phylum Latescibacterota; class UBA2968; order UBA8231; family UBA8231. The sequence goes on along the minus strand of OY282352.1, from coordinate 34,275 downwards.
GTCTGCCCAAACCTCAGAACCGAGGTCTTGAAGGTGATCTTGAGAAGGTCGCCATTGGTCAATTCTGGGAAACCGACGACGACGCGGCCGTCCGCCGTGCTCTCAATGCTGAAATCGCCCTTGGTAAAGGGGGGCTGTATCTGGCTGAGCAGGACCGCGAGGTTTTCTCCGCGGATGAGATGGTCCTGCGCATCGCGCAGCTCTATCCGGCCGATCTCTTCGAGTACGCTCGGCGTGGCTATCTCAAAGCGATTGAAGCTAGTGTCCTGCGGCCGGAGACCGGCCCAGATTCCATAGGTGAATTCCACCACCTCTCCGGCCGGCACCTCCCGCGGGAAAATTTCGCCGACGATGCGCTCGGCCGGCACTGGGCTGGCAAAGTCGAAAGACAGGGAATCAACGCCGCTGCCCGAACTCAGGTCGCGGCTGGAAAAGTCGATTCTGAACTGGAAGTAGCGCCGGGGTCCAGGCGAGATGATGGGGGTCCCCACCGCACTTTGCCCCGCTGCCGGATAGGGGGGCGACCAAGTGCTCCAGTTGACCACATCGGCTCGCAAGGGTGCTTTTTGCTGGTCTGCCAAGGCTTCGTAGTCGGCTTGGGAGAGAGTGAGGTTTTGCCTAATCGCTTGGGGCTGGGAATTGAACAGGTCAAAAGCCTCGTCAATGGGCAGGGCGTCTAGTCGGATTTCGTCAACTTCGGCATCCGCCTTGTAGGGCACTGCTAGCTGATTGGCGTTTAGCCGGTTGAAGACGTGGGGGGTTGCGTCCCGGCCCGAGCGCGTGAAAACGCGGATATCCGAAAGCCCGGGTACCCCTTCGCGGCGCTCGGCCCAGCGCAGGTTGCCCCAGATGGCCAGATCCTTTAGGTCGAAGATGTCGGACAGGTACTGGGCTTCGGGCACGAAACCAGAGCCGTAGGTCTCAATTTCGTCCACCTCAAAACCGATATTCGACTCCGACTTCAGCCGGATAAAGCGCACGTACTGGAGCGGGATTTCCAGATCGACGACCGCTTCGGTATTGTCCTCCACCCTTATGAGATTGAGGTACTGAGGTCGGCCCTCTACAGAGGTCTCCTCGCTGCCGTCGTTCAGGGATAGGGAGTAGCCCCGCATGAAGTCGTTTTCGAACTTGAAGTCCGGGGCTGTGCGCACTGTGTTGCGCGGAAAAAACCGGAGCCGGTTGACGCCAAAGCGCGCCCCCAGATCCAAATCCATGATGATGCCGCGGGCGATGACCAACTCTCCGGCCGTCGTAGCCTTGCGGCGAAAAGCGGTTTCCGACTTGCCGTCTATCATGGGTGCCAGCACTAGATCGGAGATTGAGGGCAGGGGCGAGCTCATGCCCCCACCTCTGTCTTCCGCACCCAAAGCCAGATTCCTGCCGGGATCGATCTGCTGCAGGAAAATCCACCCAGGTTCAAAATCGAAATCGATGACGCCGCCCGGGGTGTTGCCGGTGGCGAGTTCGGTGGTCGATACTGGGAACTGCGGGTCGCTCCCTCCGCCGCCGTCCTGCCACTGACGCGGACCTTGGCCAACGGTGATGGTCTGGGCGAGGGTAGCTGACCACGAAAGCGCGACCGCAAACAAGAAACCAATTTTCATCCAGCGGCCCGTTAGCCTTCCCTCCATAGGGGAACGGTCCAAGAATTGAACCATTCCCACTGCCACTTCACCTTTTTTTGCGGCATTTCTACTTCGTATAGAATGGGGGCGGTAAAGGGAAGGAGTTTGGCCCGGCCGGCGACTTGCTCTCGCAAGTCTTCGAGAAAGGCGTTGACATCCGTCAGATTGGGCGGCCAGTGCCCGGCGGGAATGGGCTCGGTCTCGCGGTCGGTGCGGTAGTGCGTGGGAATGACGAATTCGGGCTCGACACAGGCGACTAGTTTGTCGAGGGGCGTCTTCATGTGGACGAGGTAGTCCACCCGTCCCTTCAGTTTTGTTAGTGCCGGGAATACAGAGCCCAAATCGCCGGTGTGGTAAAAGGAGAGACCCTTTTCTGCGTGCGTGATTAAATAACCGCAGGTGGGAAGGTCGGGGCGGGCGCTTTCTCCGCTTTCGATCACCTCCACGTGGATCGGCCCCAAGTCGAATTCAAAGGGACCGGGAAAGCTGCGCTCGTCGTCCACCCTGTACTGGGGATGGGGATAGGCGACTTGTACCAGATCCGCCGGGATGTGCTTGGTGATGGGCAAATCGCGGGCGAAGGCCGCATCGCCGTACTTTTCGTCAATAGGCTCGTTGGGGGTCAGACAGCCAATGGGGACGAAGAGCTTCTTAAAGCGAGCGCCTTGGCAGAGCTTGTGCAGGGTTTTGGGGTGGCAGTGGTCGAAGTGCTCGTGGCTTATGAAGATATAGTCGTAAAGGGGTTCGGCCTTGGCGAGATTTTCGCCGAATAGATAGGGATCGAAGGCGATGTTGACGTCGTCGAGGAGGACGTCGAATGCACCGCAGCCCCACCATCTGAGATGAAAATTGTCCATTATGTACCCTCCCTCAGAAGAAATTCGCATAGGATTTACGTGGTCGGTCAGCGACAGGCGCGAACAGCAGAGGGAGTGGATTGCCGGTATAAAAGCTGCACAAAAGCAAAAGTGTACCAGAGGCCGGGGCCGCTTAAAAAACTACCGCAACCAGACCATTGCGCTCTTCCTGTCCTGCATCCGTTTCTACTTGCACCCGATACAGATAGAGCCCCGGGGCCACTACCTGATCGTCTGCGTCCAGACCGTCCCATAGTTGCGCGTGTTGGCCGCTGCTGTTTGCTCCCTCGTAAACTTGGCGCACTTGGTGGCCGGCCAGATCGAATATATTCACTTTCACCGCTCCGACGCCCGCTAGTTCCAGCAAGGTGTACTCGATGCACACTTGGTCGTTGATCCCGTCGTCGTTGGGCGTCATCACCCGCGGATTTGCCTCCACCTTGCTGACGATATTGCCGTTTAGGGCGATGCCCACAGAGCGTTGGTTGCTGTCCAGCCGGAAGGTCGCATCGCCGTCCTCGACGAACTGCCCGACTTCGAGAGGCCGTTGGCCATCGAAAACCTGCCCGGAGAATATGGTGCCGAAGCGGAACGCCCGTCCCTGAAAGAAGACCTCCACCAGCCTGCCGCTCTTGGTTCGGTCTATCCGCGGCAGCGACAGCACTAGCCGCTGGTCTGCAAGCGGTGCGAGTAATTTCCATTCTCGAGCTTTTAGTCGCTCCTCGTTGATGCGAACCGAATCCACGGCGGTGAACTGTCCGGTCGTCTCCAGCACGATCCGGTCAAACCCGCCCTCGCCCCCGGAAAAGGTCGGCAGCATGGCATAGACGAAGGAGGTCTGTTGGCCCGGTGCCACCTCGGTGGGCCAAATTTCTCCGATTACCCGCCCGGCCACCGGCGGTTGCGTGACGTGAAATTCGATAAAATCCACTCCGGCTCCGTCCAGCCCTTGGGGCAAGAACTCGACCTGTAGCTGGAAAAACTGCCGCGGACTCGGGGAGGTGATTGAGGTGCCCAGGCTGTCGGCGAGATCGTAGGGTCCCGACCAGAAGCTCCAGTTGTCCAAGTCCGTGGTAATCCCGCCCTTGCCGCCTTGCAGGTTGTTGTAATCCGAGCGGGTCAGGGGCTGGCCGTTGTCCTTGAGAAAACTCCTTTCGTCGCCGCGACCGGTGAGGTACCAGTAGCGCTCGGGGTCTTCGTCGCTGCCGCTGCGGGTGCGAATCCGCAACTTGGCGTCGCGGTCCTTGAAGCCGAAAAAGCGGATTTCGCCCAGACTGGACACGGCGTCTAGGGCAAGGGCCTTGGAAATGTACAACCCCTTGGGCACGTACCCTTTGCCGTATATTTCGAACTCGGCTATTTCCCACATTCGGTTCGCCATGTACGGCTCGTCGAAGTTGTCGATATTGAACATGAGCCGATCGACGACCACGGTGGGAAACCTCATGTCAATGACCGGATCCCGGTTTTCGCGGCCCCGCGCCACTATTTGTCCGTCGCCCGCATTGCGGTGTAGCCCCATGACTTGCCCCTCGCGCCACGCGTACAGGGTGTAGTCCTCGACGTAGCGCGAGGGGTGATCTGGACGGGGATAGACCACGACCCGATTCACTGGAAAAGTCGCGCCTAGGAACATGACGAGCTTGGGGTTGAGTCGGTCGGTGAGCAGATCAGACGGCCACATATAGGTGGTTGGATCGCCGTCCACGGTCCAGTCGGTGAAATCGTTTTTGGCGATCGTCCCGTACTTGTGGCCCCGGGGACCAGCACCATCCGACGACCCAAATCGCTGTTCGGGATAGAATTTTTTGCCCTCACCCCTCTCGATGGTGCCGAGGGCCAGATTCTCGTCTGGATTGACGAATACAGGCACGAGCCTCCCCTCCTTGGCGCGCACTCCTCGCGCCTCCAGCTTGGGATCTTGGGCGAACTCCTCCCAGGTCAGCTTGACGATTTCCACTCCCGTACTGTCCGCCAGCGGGTGGGCGTAATGCGGATTGCCGCCGATGCGATATATGGTGAGACCCGAGGCGAGGGTTGGGATCAGGGTCGATAGGAGGATTGAGAGCCACATCCGTGAAACTCTTCAGCTTCTAGGATGCCGCCTAGCACACTGGGACGTGTGCTAGGCGGTTGGGCGGGAAGGATAGCTACTGGACGAATCCGGCCTTTACCCGGCCCCAAGTTGTAGCGTCAACCGAGGAGGGGATCGCGCTGAAGTCAACCGTCTCATCCACGGGTGCCAAGAAGAAGTCGCAGGCACCGTCGCCGCTGCGGTACATTCGGTCGTGCTGGCTCAGGTTGTAGAAGGCTTGCCAGCCGCCCCCCTGAACCTCGCGGCCGACTTCGTCGTAGTCCATCCAGTTGTAGCCGAGCCCTATGATCTCGCCCTCGGCGAGGGGGTGGATGACAGACTCTGCTGCTCCAGCGGGGGAGTTGAGGTCGTCGAGGGGCATAAACTGCACTTCCCTATAGACCGTGCCCGCCCCGTCTTTCTCGCCGTCAAAAGTGCATGTTATGTTGTACCAGCCCTCCTCGGGCAGCCAGGTGGCGGTCCCCCAGAAGAAGTGGACGGGGTCGTCTCCCTCCTCGCCGGGAATGTGGTTATAGACCTCGTACTGCTGGCAGGCGGAGGCGTGCCAGCGCGCATTGTCGTCGGTGTCGGGATAGCAATCGCCGCCGCTGTGGTCGGCATCAATCATGAACTGCCAAGTGTCGGGCGGTATGCTGATGTCGTCGAACACCTCGCTGTACGCGTAGATCAGGTTGGTGCCGAGACTATAGGTTATCGTAGCCTTGGCGTCGAAATTCGACGGGTCGATATCTCGGCCGCCTTGGGTGTCGGGAAATTGTTCCGTGGTCTGCCAGTACGGGTCGGGAATGATACCGTACTCACTGCCAACTCCGTCCAGTACGGGCTCGAGACCTGGGGGCCACTGGAAGGCACTAAAAATTTCGCCTTCGGGGGAATGTGCGGATGCGCTACCTCCCGCGATCAGAGTGAACGCTAGAGCAGCGACCATGATACGGCGTGCCATTGTTTTTTCCTTTCTCGATGATGGATAGCTAAACACAAAACAACCACCCCACCTCTTTTGTCCATTTTCGCCACTTCTTTGCTCATTCCCTCCTTTCGTTTTGCGCTTCGTTTTGCGCGAAATTTCCACTCAGCCTTGAGTCTAAACGACGGGCGACCACAATCGTCGGCAACCCTATGTGTTGTTATAAAGAAATTTAAGCAGCAAATCAATAGAATAATGTATAGATGATTGGGGTGCTGTCTGCCCGCCATTGGCCCCGGCCCCGCAGAGGAGCTAGGTGGTAACGGGGTTTTTGGCGTCGATTGGGCCAACTTTCTCAAGCGGCTAATACGCGACGGGAATGAGGCCGCTGCGCTGTTCCCAGCCCTGATCGGCGGCAACGCGCACTCGATATACATACAAACCCGGTCCCACCACCCGACCGTCCGCGCCGCGGCCGTCCCACACCCGACCGTACCGGCCGCTGCGATCGCGGCCCTCGTAGAGCTGTCGCACCTGACGCCCCGATATATCGAAAACGGTCACCTCCACCGTCCCAGCCTCGGCCAACTTGAGCACGGTGTATTCGACGGCCACTGCGTCGTTGACCCCGTCCCCATTGGGCGTGAGTACCGGCGTTTCCACCCCCACTTGATGCAGCAGCCGACTGTCTAGCTGGATGCCCACCCACACTTGGTTGCCCTCCAACTGAAAAAGCGCATCGCCTGCCTCCACCCGCTGTCCCACCTCCAAGGGCCGCTCCGAGTCGAACACCGCCCCGTGGAACGAGGTGCCAAAATGGAAGCTCTGGGCTTGAAAGAACAGTTCCACCACTTTCTGGTTGTCGGTCGGCCCCAGCCGCTTTAGGGCCACCACCAGCCGCTGGTCTTGGAGCGGCTCCGCCAGCACAAGAGCCTGCCGCTCCTCGTTGATCCGCACCGAATCCACCCCGACAAACCGACCCGAGGTCTCCAGCACGAGCTGATCGAAGCCGCTGGTTGCCCGCCCCAGCTCCGGCCGCAAGGCATAGACAAAGCTCGTCACTTGGGCCGGCTCCACTGCCACCGGCCAGACCTCGGCGACCACTGGACCGCTCACCGGCGGCTGGGAGATGAGAAGCTCCACTAGTTCGAGCGCGCCGGCCTGCCCATCCTTAGTGGTGAAAGCGACCTGCAGTTGCACGAAGCGCTGCGGCCCGGGCGAGGTCATGGGAGTTCCCAAGCTGTCGGCGAAGGAGTAGCCTCCCGACCAGTCGCTCCAGTGGTCCAGATCTGGGGTGATGGGGCCTTGGCCAAAGGACAGGCTTTGGTGGGCGGCGCGGATTAGGGGCTGGCCTTCGTCGTTGAGGAAGGTCTGCTCATCGCCGCGGCCAGTGAATCGCCAGTAGCGGTTGGGGTCCGGGTCCGAGCCGCTGCGGGTGCGGATCTCGAGGTGGGCATCGTCGTCTTTGCAGCCGATCCAGCGGAGCGTCCCCAAGGTTGAAGTCGCGCCCAAGTCCAGCACCGCGGATTGGTAGAGCGCCCGCGGCACGTAGCCTGCGCCATAGACTTCCAATTCGGCGACTTCCCACATTTCTTGCCCGGCAACGGTCAGTGCCACATACTCGACCGTGCGGGTGGGAAAGAGAAAATCGACAACCTGCTGCCGATTGGGCGACACCGAGCCTACGGCATTGATTGTCCACTCGTCTCGCGGCGCACCCGCCACCCTCTGGCTGCGGGTGCCGTCGGGGAAGAGCGCATTGAATATCTTCTGCCAGTTGGCCGTCCTCGATCCAACGGCTCCGGTGGAGTTGCCTTCTACGACTTGGACGACAAACTCCTCGACATTTCGTCCTGCATACTGGGGCGTGGGATAGAAGCGAATCCTGTTTATGGGAAAGTGCCATCCCAAATCGAGAAGGAAGGTTCCGAGTGAAGCGTAAGAGAACCTCGCCAGCCCTTGGTCATCGACGAGGCGAAAAGCAGTGGTCGGGTCTCCGTCGGCAATTTTGTCAACCAGTTTATCCGCCACGAGCACTCCGTACAGGTTCCGCCCGCGTTTGATGGCAAAGCCGGCCGGGCCACCCCCTCTAGCCGGGGCGGTGAGGGCGAGGTTGTCATCCGGGGAGACCAACACGGGCGCGAGCCCGGCTTCCGCCAGCGCCAGCCCTTGCATCTTTCCGTCGAACCCTTGGGCCGCCGACTCCCAGCTCAGCGGCACGAATTCCACTCCCTCTAGCTCTGCTTCCGGGGGTGGCGCCCTATCGAACCCACCGATCCGATAGATGGTCAGACTCCAGCCAGCGCTCGGCACCAGCAAGGGCGCAGTCAGGGCTAAAAAAAAGAAAGTGTGCATACAGTGAGGACGCCTCGGGGCGGCGCGATCGGGAAATGTTATCCGCGCACCGCGTAGAGCCTGTTTACCGCCGCTAGGGACACCAGCTTTGAATAGTGATATACCTGCTCGCCGCCTACGCGGGTCGGTGCTTCGAGGACGAAGTCGGCAAAGTGCGGCGCATTAAAGACCACAAAGGCGAGGGACAGGGCATTGACGTGGCGGGCATGGTGCTGGCTCAGGTCCGGGAAGGCCACCGGGCCGGTGTCAACTTGGTAGATATCGTTGGCGCGGTTGGTGTTCATGGTTTTGACTGGGTATTCCATAATTGCCTGCAACCCAGTGTCCTCGTTTCGCACTTGGGTCTGCGCCACGATCGGCACCGAGTCGTAGGTCGCCTCGCGCACGGCCGCATCGCTGGTCAGTTCCTCCACATCGCTCCCGACAATCAGATGGTACTGCTGCCCGTTCCACCACTCTTCTGAACGGCGAATTTCTCGATAGCTGTCGCGCAAAGAGGCGTGACGCCGATAGACGACCGACCACTCCGGGCCAAAGACCGGCAGGAAGTCGTAGTTGTCCTCGTGCAGGAGATTTTCTTTGGCAAAGGTGCGCTCGCTCTTGCACGATCCCACCTGCACGTAGTCCTCGCTGTGGCCGGAGGCTGCGTCGATGATGCGCGTCCGCGACTCGGCCCAGAACCGCACCTCGTTGTCGGGGCCGTTGCCGATTAAAAACGAGCGTCCGTAGTCTAGTGGTATCACGATAGGGCCTCCTTGGGAGTGGGAATGGGGCTGTTTGGGAGGCAGGGAAAATAGCCCTATATTGAGGCGGCTTCAAACAAGAGAAACGGCACCCATGACCTTAAAAATCACCGATGACGTATTCTTAGATCAGGCTGGTCGCCCGCGCCGGATCCGCGGCGTCACCGTCAACAGCGCCGCGCCCTTGCTCGTCTCGCTGGCGGCGCAGGTCGGTTTTGAAGCGGTGTGGATCGAAAGCGAACACGGCCCGGTCGGCTTTGAGCGGGCCGAGACCTTGTGCTTGGCGGCGGAAGCCGGCGGCATCTTCCCACTCATTCGCTTGCCCGATGGCGAGCGCCACCACGTGCTGCGAGCACTCGAAATCGGGGCGCGGATCATTCTCGTCCCCATGGTAGAAGATGCTGAGTACGCGCGCCGCATCGTCGAAGTGGGCAAGTACCCGCCGTTGGGTCGGCGCGGCTTTAACGTGCGCACGCGCGGCATGGGTTTTGGGCTGGAAAACCTGCACGACGCCCTAGCCCGCGCCAATGCGCGCACCCACCTCTTTGTGCAGATTGAGACCGTGGAGGCCGTGGCGAATGTCGATGCGATCCTCGCGGTGGAGGGCCTCTCTGGGATCTTCATGGGGCCGAGCGACTTGGCCGTCAGCATGGGCTGCACCGGCCAGATGGACGATCCAAAGCTGGGCGCGGCCGTACTCTCGTGCTTGGGCAAAGCAAGGGCCGCCGGCAAGCTGAGTGGCATTTTCACTCTGCCGGGGCCCCTGCTTGCAGCCGCCATGGACGCGGGTTGCGACTTGGTAATTTGCGGCGGGGACGTGATGAATCTGGGCACGGCCTGGGGCGAATTGCTGCGCCAGATCCCGGCCGAGCGCGGGTGAGGACGCGGCGCGGTCAGTGGGCGCGGACCGGCACTCCCGCCAACAATCCGCTCTGGTGCATGTCGATCCACTCGTCCATAAAGGTCTTGTTCCACTGCGCCGTCAGGGGGTGGTCCATCATGTCGCGGTACACCGTCCACATGGTGACTAGCTCGTCGGCCCCGTCGCGGAAGGCGGCGTGAGCCGTCTCCACCGAGCGGATGAGGGCGGCCATAATGAAAGGGCGCTGGCCCCAGCCGCTGAACATCTGGGCGCACTCGCGGATCAGTTTAGTCGGGTCGCCGCCTACTTCCTTGACCGGCTCGCAGAACGGCAAGATGTGGTCAACCCCGGCTTGGGCTACGGCCGCGGCTTGAGTCAGCGAGAACACTGTGGTGCAGAAGGTTTCGACGCCTTGGTCCTTGAGTCTGCTAAACGCCTTGAGTCCGTTGACATTGCAGGGGATCTTGAGGATGATCTGCTCCGACAAGTTGGTGAAAACTTGCCCGACCTCTAGGAGCTCTTCAACGCAATGGCCGTCGATTTCCACCACTATGGGCTTGTCGGTGAGCGCGACATATTGCTCTATTAGGCCGATGACTGTGCCGCATTGTTGGGCGTATTGGTTGAGCACCACCGTGTTGGTGACGATTCCGGCGATCCCGAGGGGCATCCACTCCTTTAGATCGTCGGGCGAACCGGCTAGCCAGATGGTTGGGCCGCGGCCTTGGGCGCGGGCGGTGGGAACGGGTCCACTTGCTGCCATAACAGGTCTCCTGTGGTTTTACAATGGGCGTTGGCAAGTAGGCGAATATAGAAAAACCGCACTGCGAAGGCGAGTAGGTAAACCGGCAAACCAGCGAGTGGTTTGGCCGCGACGTGTTGCCACAATTTGAGGAGGCATCGTGAAAACCAACCAGACCAAGGCCGCCCTGCTCGGGGGGGCGGTCGTAGAGGTTGTCGAGATCAATCGGATCTTCGACCCGGTCGTAGTTGAGCTTGCGGCGCAAGCGGGTTTTGGCTGCGTCTGGATCGACATGGAGCATTCCCATCTCGGGCTGGACGCGCTGTCGCATCTGATTTTGGCCGCACGGGCCACCGGGGTCGATTCGGTGGTCCGCATCCCCAAGGGGCCGTACAACCAAGTGATCAAGCCGCTGGAGTTGGGAGCCGGGGGATTGGTTTGGCCCCATTGCAAGAGCGCCGACGAAGCGCGGGCCTTCGTGCGGATGGCCAAGTTTCGCCCCTTGGGCTTGCGCGGCATGGGTTGTGGCCGGGATTCGGACTATGGTACGCTGGACCCTGCCGAGTACATGGAACGGGCCGATGTCGAGACCCTGCTCGGCGCGATGATCGAAGATGCCGAGGGGGTGGAGGAGGTGGAAGCGATTGCCGCAGTTGAAGGGATTGACCTGCTTTTCGTGGGGCCGAGCGACTTGGCGCATAGCTACGGCGTCGAGCGCGACGGCGTCCCCCACCTAGACCACGAGCGCGTGCAGGCGGCCTTCAGCCGCGTGGGTGCGGCTTGCGCCGCCAGCGGCAAGGCCATGGGCACGGCCGTTGGCCCGGGCGCGTCCATGCGCCGCGCGGTCGCCAAAGGCACGCGCTGGCTCAACTGCTGCCACGAGATGTCGGCCCTCACCAGCGGCTTGCGCCGTGCTCGGCAATCGACCGTTGCTGTGAAGCAACCCACGCTCACTCAACAGTTGTTGGAATTGTATCGCCGGGGGGAGTTGGACCTCGGCGACGTATCCGGCACAGCCAAGCGGCACAACGTTAGCCGGAGCTTGGTCAAGCACTTGGCCAACTTTGTCCAGCACAAAGCAACGTGCATCGAAGCCTTGCCCGCGGCAGCCCCATGGGTCGAGCGCATGGAGCAAGCGCTCGTGGATGGACGGCGGGGCTTGGCCTTGACCGATGCCTATCACGTCTGTCTAGCGGTGCAAAGCCTACCCAAAGAGCGGTGGCAAGAAACGCTGCAAGCGACATTTGACCGTTGGGAGCCCGCCACCACAGGTTCCTTTAAGACGTTTTTTGACGAGGTTAGAGCTTGTCTTTAGGCCGAGCCGTCTTGGAAGCGGGATGCCCTCTGACGGCAAAGTATCCGCAGATGAGCACCGAGCGGGGCACGCGGAGTTTTCAGTTGGGGCTTTCCACTGGCTATGGGGGGGCGCGGTCAGAGCTTGATGACGACGATGAGGATGCCGGTGATGGTCACCAACGTGCCCATTATCCAAAGGAAATTCCATGCCCGCGCCAATGGTCTGATAGGGCGGCTTGTGGTCGGGGCAAGCTGGGTCGAACAGTACCCAGCAATGGGCTTTTTGTGTTACATGGTTGGATACCAAAGGCCGTTCGGGTCGCGTCGTCGCCAGCAATGACGATGGAGGGCGGGGGCAACTCTTGTGCCTGCCCTCACGAAAGTGGGTGCATCCTGACACCCACAATTTGATGACACTCTAAAAAGCTCACAGCTTTCAACGCTTCTAATTGGTTGAGTCCGGTTGGGTCGCTCAACATCAATTAAGGAAGGAGTTTGTTTGTATGGTCAGCGCAAGCCGTTGTAGGGAGCCGCTGTCTTCTGACATTGGCCTCCGTACTTCCGTCGTACAGCTAAGCCCACGCGCCCGACTTGCGAATCTACTGTTCGCGCTCGTCGTCGCGGGAACCTTCGGGGCCGAAGCCCTCTACGCCCAGGCCACGATACGTGTTCGTGACTCCTCTATTTCCGTGAGCGAGAGCGGGACCGTTGATCAACCCGTGTGGTTGTTGACCCAACCTTCGGGGGATGTCACGATAACCCTCACGAATGAGCCCCCAGTGCTGGTGACCATGAGTACAACGTCGTTAACGTTCACTCCGTCGAACTGGAACACAAAGCAGACCGTGACGTTTTCCGGGGTGGACGACGCGGTGGAGAACGCTGGGACTCGGCGTGACACAATCAAGTTTACCGCAAGCGGTGGGGGCTACGACGCCTCCACTGCGAAGACGATCCTCGATGTCTTCGACGATGACACGAAGGCGATATTTGTTTTTGGCTCCCCGTTGTCCATGCGGCGCGATCTACTCGATGTTGGTAACTTGGTGCCCTTGCTCGAGGACGAGCCCAAAAATCAATTCGTGTCGTTGGGGAGCCAACCGACGGGGGATGTCACGATAAGCCTCGCGGCTCAGCCCCCAACACTGGTGACCATGAGTCCAATGTCGTTAACGTTTACTCGGTCGAACTGGAACACAGAGCAGACCGTGACGTATTCCGCGATGGACGACGCGGTGCTCAACACGGGGGACAACACTGTGCCTTTTCCTCGGGTAGCGATGATCACGTTTACCGCAAGCGGTGCGGACTACGACGGCCTCGCACGACCGGGGGGTATTAAGACGCGCGTCATCGTCATCGACGATGAGCCCCAACCGCTTCCATATCCACTAAACGAGGGGAGTTCCTATCCAGCCACGAGTCAAATACGGATAGACTCATACTGGGACCCAGTAGTGGTACGTCCCACGAGCTCCAACCCCAGCGTGGTGACAGTCACACCTGCGGAAGTTATTTTGGCCCCGGGTGGTACGAGGACTATAGGGTTGACCATAACGGCTGTGAATAACGACGTACACGACGTGGGTCCTGTCACGATTTCGCTTCCGATCGACATGAGTCCTTCTCCTCTGTGGTTTCCCTTACGGTCCCGCCTCGTCACCGTGGTTGACGATGGCGACCCGCCGGCACCGCCCTCGGACCCACCGGAGGATCCGGAGCCACCCTCGGACCCACCGGAGGATCCGCCCTCCTCCTCCGAACCCTTTGTGGATCTGGTGCCGGTTTTCGCGGACACGGCGCGGATTGCCGACCTTGTCGTGGAGGTTGACCAAGCGATTGATCCGCAGACGCTGCCGACAGCCACCGGCGGGGACGGCGTACTGCGGTATAGCCTGTCGGACAATCTGCCGGAGGGCTTGGTATTCAACGCGATGATGCGTCAGTTGTGGGGCACCCCCACGGTCGAGACCGACAGCGCGGCGGCCATGATTTATAAGGTCCTCGATGCCGACGCGGATTTCGACACCCTACTGTTCACCATCACGGTTACGCCCCCGGATCTAAAACCTACCTTTGGGGACGCGATGATTACCGACCTTTTCGCCGAGGTTGACCAATCGGTTGCTTGGCCCCTGCCAGAGGCTACCGGCGGGGACGGCGTGCTGCGGTACAGCCTGTCGAACCTGCCGGACGGCTTGGCGCTCAACGCGATGATGCGGCAGTTGTATGGCGCTGCGACCGCGACGGACACGACGGTCGCCGCCTACACAGCCAGAGATGCCGACGGCGATACAGCCACCCTGACGTTCACCGTCACCATCATCGACCCGAACCGGCAACCGACCTTTGGCGACGCGACGATTGCCGCCCTCTTTGCCGAGGTGGACCAAGCGATTGACCCGCGGACGCTGCCGGCGGCCAGTGGCGGGAATGGCCCGCTGGCGTATAGCCTGTCGCACCTGCCGGCTGGCTTGGCGTTCAACGCCGACGCCCGGCAGGTGCGGGGTGCGGCGACAGCGACGGACACGACCGTCGCCACCTACACGGTCACCGACGCCGACGGCGATGCGGCCACGCTGCCGTTCACCATCACCGTCATCGACCCGGATTTGCAACCGACCTTTGGCACCGCGACGATTGAGCCGCTGACGGCGACGGCTTGCCAAGTGGTTGCTTGGTCCCTGCCGGCGGCCACCGGCGGCGACGGCGCGCTGGCGTATAGCCTGTCGAACCTGCCGGCCGGCTTGGTATTCAACGCCGACACCCGCCAGGTGCGGGGCACCCCCACGGTTTTGAACGACGCGGGCCAGACGATCCCTTATGAAGGTACTTACACGGTCACCGACGCCGATGGCGATGCGGCCACCCTGCCATTTACCATCACGGTCCATGTAGGGTTGGATGCCCCCGAGTGGATGCGCGCTGAAAACTACCTCGGGGCCGATCGCACCGGCAGTTGGGAAGGCTTGGTCCTGCTGACGTGGGCGTTGTCCAAGCAGCATGCTCTGGTGGACGCGTACCGCATTTACCGCGAGGTGCAGATAACCCACAGCACCGATGCGCACGGCCAAGTCGTCGCGCTGGACGCGCCCTACGACGAGTTCATCCCGTGGGCTAAGGTGGAGGCGGTTCCAGGCGTTACCGTGGGTAGCACCATCGTGCCGACGCTGGATTATAGGGCTACCCGTTGGGCTGTTGCCGCCGAGTGCGGCGGCCAGCGCACCTGCTTTAGAGTGGCGGGGGACCCCGAATCGGGTTGTGGGGTTGGATGCCCCCAAGATCCCCCCGAATGGGTGTTTGCTGAAGACTACCGCGGGGCCGACCGCACCGGCGGTTGGCGCGGCTCGGTTCTGCTGACGTGGCCGCTGTCGCAGGAGCACACCGTGGTGGACGCGTACCGCATTTACCGCGAGGTGCAGATAACCCACAGCACGGATGAGCACGGCCAAGTCGTTGAGTTGGACGAACCCCGCGACGAGTTCATCCCGTGGAAGAAGGTAGATGCGGTTGCGGGCGCTACGGTGGGTAGCACCATCGTGCCGACGTTGGATTATAGGGCCACCCGCTGGGCTGTCGCGGCCGAGTGCGGCGGCCAGCGCACCTACTTACGGGTGACCTCGAATCGGGTTGCCGGCACCGCTGGGGCCGCCCGTGCCAAAGCAGGATCCCCAGAGGCGCGGCTGGTCGCCCACGACGGGACCGTGCTGCTGCCAGCAGCCTTCGTCTTTGCCCAGCAGGGCACGGCCCCGCCGCCGAACAGCCAGACCGCGCAGGGCGTGCAATCGGCAAAGACCGCCACCGAAAGGCGCGTCGGTTCCATTGACCACCGCGCCCCGGCCGCGGTGGCCCTCGGCCCCAACTACCCCAACCCGTTCAACCCGGCCACGACAATTCAGTACGTGCTGCGGCACGCCGCCGAGGTGCGGTTGACCATTCACAATGTATTAGGGCAGGTCGTCCGCACCCTCGCCGCCGAGTCTCAGCAAGCGGGTCGTTACGCCGTCCCCTGGGACGGGCGCGACGACCACGGGCAGCCCTTGTCGGCGGGGATATACTTCTACCGGCTGCAAGCCGGCTCGGTCGCGGCGGTCGAGAAGATGGTACTGCTCAAGTAGGACTGTGGTATGCCGAACAGCGGCTGATCGCCCACAGGTAGCCGGAGCTTGGGATAGAGAACGCGGTCTTGCTGAACAAGCGAGCGCGGATATACATTATTTACGAACGTTACGCGGTCGGCCTCCCGTGGACCGGCCCTGTGGTCTCCCCTATCCAAGGCATGGCTTATGGCCGAATTTGATACCATCGCCAAGCACCTGATCCACTCCTACCCGGCCGACTTCGTCCGCTTCGCCCTGCAACGCGACGACCTCGAGGTGCTCGACATCATCGACACCGAGCAACCCACCGTCGAAACCCACCGCACCGACAGCCTCATCCGCGTGCGCCTCGGCGGCGAGGAGGTGTTGGTCCATCACGAATTTCAAACCACCGATAGTAGCCCGCCCATGCCCCGCCGCATGGCCGGCTATGTCGGGCGCGGCATTGAGCAGTACGGCCTGCCGTTCTGCTCCATCGTCATCTATTTGCGCCCAGCGGCGGGTCGGAGTGATCCGGGGCACTATATCCAAGAGCGGCACGGCTTCCGCGTGTTGGTGCAATACAAGGTGATTCGGCTGAGTGAACTCGAAGGCCAACGCATGCTCGACGAGGGGCCTGCGGGCTTGCTGCCGTTTGCGCCGTTGATGCAGCGGCCGGCCGGGTTAGATGCGGAAGCGTGGTTGCGCCAGTGTGTGAACCGGGCGCAGCAGGTGCCGCTGGCCGAGCCCCTCAAGGCGAATTATCTGGCCGATCTTGCGATTTTGAGCGGGTTGGTGTATAAATCAGAAACCATTATGACCATCATTTCGGAGGAGACCATGTACGAATCGTCGATTGTGCAGTATTTCACGGAAAAGGCCCTTGAGCAAGGCATTGAGCAAGGCATTGAGCAAGGCATTGAGCAAGGCATTGAGCAAGGCATTGAGCAAGGCATTGAGCAAGGCATTGAGCAGGGGGGGCGAGAATTCCTCCTCGAGGTGTTGGCTTTGCGCTTTCCGCCGGAGGACGTGCGCGGCTTGGCCGGTCGCATTGGGGCCATTGACGATGTGCAGCGCCTCAAGCAGTTGCATCGGGCGGCCATCCAGGTGCCCACGCTCGAAGCCTTCAGACGCCTGTTAGACGCCGACGAGTAGGCTCGCCGCGTAACGAGACCATGTACGAATCGTCGATTGTGCAGTATTTCACGGAAAAGGCCCTTGAGCAAGGCATTGAGCAAGGCATTGAGCAAGGCATTGAGCAAGGCATTGAGCAAGGCATCGAGCAAGGCATTGAGCAAGGCATCGAGCAAGGCATCGAGCAGGGGGGGCGAGAATTCCTCCTCGACGTGTTGGCCCTGCGCTTTCCGCCGGAGGACGTGCGCGGCTTGGCCGGTCGCATTGGGGCCATCGAGGATGTGCAGCGCCTCAAGCAGTTGCATCGGGCGGCCATCCAGGTGCCCACGCTCGAAGTCTTCAGACGCCTGTTAGACGCCGACGAGTAGGCCCGCCGCGTAACGTCAGTTATTTATAGAGGCAACGAGGGAACGAAAGGCCGATTCATAATTGGCCGACGCAAGAGCCCCTCTTGGGATGGTTTCGGAATGCACGGGGCCGACGGGGCCGACCGTGCCTTCTAGTAACGCGCTTCTATGTGGACTCTGGCTTCTGCTTCGTGCGCTTCAACCCACGCGATCAGCAGCGCGGCGATGCCTGCGAAAAACAAGACTGGCTAGAAGCCCTTTTGGTTGTCGTTGCGTGGCCAATCCTGTACGAGGCTGTTGTTCAAAGGACAGAGGCGATTGATCATTGGGACGGGTGCGCCGACCACGGGCGGCCCTTGTCGGCGGGAATATACTTCTACCGGCTGCAAGCCGGCCCGGTCGCGGCGGTCGAGAAGATGGTACTGCTCAAGTAGGAATTCGCCGCTGTGTTATGCCGAACAGCGGCTGACACCCCCAACTTGATGACATTCTAAAAAGCCCACAGCTTTCAACGCTTCTAATTGGTTGAGTCCGGTTGGGTAGCTCAACATCAATTAAGGAAGGAGTTTGTTTGTATGGTCAGCGCAAGCCGTTGTAGGGAGCCGCTGTCTTCTGACATTGGCCTCCGTACTTCCGTCGTACAGCTAAGCCCACGCGCCCGACTTGCAAATTTACTGTTCGCGCTCGTCGTCGCGGGAACCTTCGGGGCCGAAGCCCTCTACGCCCAGACCACGATACGTGTTGATGACTCCACTATTGCCGTGAGCGAGAGCGGTACCGTTGATCAAAATGTGTGGTTGTTGAGCCAACCGTCGGGGGATGTCACGATAACCCTCACGATCACGAATGAGCCCCCAGCGCTGGTGACCATGAATAAAACGTCGTTAACGTTCACTCCGTCGGACTATTCCACAAAACAGACCGTGACGTTTTCCGGGGTGAACGACGATGTGGACAACACTGAGACTCGGAGTGCGACAATCAAGCTTACCGCAAGTGGTGCGGATTACGACGGTGTCACAGCAACGTTTACCATCCGCGTCGACGACGATGAGCCTTTGAAGTCGATACGTGTTCCCTCCTCTATTTCCGTAAACGAGAACAGTACCGTTGATCAAGATGTGTCGTTGGCGACCGAACCGACGGGGGATGTCACGATAACTCTCGCAAATCAGCACCCAACGCTGGTGACCATGAGTACAACGTCGTTAACGTTCACTCCGTCGGACTGGAACACAAAGCAGACCGTGACGTTTTCCGGGGTGGACAACATGGTGAGCAACCCTGGGACTCGGCCTGCGACAATCAAGTTTACCGCAAGCGGTGCGGACTACGACGGTCTCACACATACGCTGACCATCAACGTCAACGACGATGAGCCTAGGAAGGCGATACGTTTTTTTATCTTCTATTTGCCCGTACTCGAGAGCGGTACCGCTGATCAAGATGTGTGGTTGACGACCGAACCGACGGGGGATGTCACGATAACTCTCGCAAATCAGCACCCAACGCTGGTGACCATGAATAAAACGTCATTAACGTTCACTCCGTCGAACTGGAACACAAAGCAGACCGTGACCTTTTCTGGGGTGGACAACATGGTGTTCAGCACGGGGCGGCGTCAGTCTGCGACAATCAAGTTTACCGCAAGCGGTGCGGACTACGACGGCCTCACAAGTACGAGGATCGTCGATGTCTTCGACGATGAGCCCATACCGCGTACACTAAGCGAGGGGAGTACCCGGATGCACTTCTATAGATTGCTCGTGCGCTCAGGCTGGCCCCCAATAGTGGTAAACCCCACGAGCTCCGACCCCAGCGTGGTGACAGTCACACCTGCGGAATTGACCTGGACCCAAGCTACCTCGAACCAGCTTCAGAGCATTACCATAACGGCTGTGGATAACGCCGTACACGACGCGGGTCCCGTCACGATTTCGCTTCCGATCAACATGAGTCTGAGTCCTCCTCGTCTGTGGCTTCCCCTACAGTCCCTCTCCATCACCGTGGAAGACAACGACCCGGCACCTCCACCGGAGGATCCGGAGCCACCCTCGGACCCACCGGAGGATCCGGAGCCCTCCTCCTCCGAGCCCTTTGTGGATCTGGTGCCGGTTTTCGCGGACACGGCGCGGATTGCCGACCTTGTCGTGGAGGTTGACCAAGCGATTGACCCGCAGACGCTGCCGACGGCTACCGGCGGCGACGGCGTGCTGCGGTATAGCCTGTCGGACAACCTGCCGGAGGGCTTGGTGTTCAACGCGATGATGCGTCAGTTGTGGGGCACCCCCACGGTCGAGACCGACAGCGCGGCGGCCATGATTTATAAGGTCCTCGATGCCGACGCGGATTTCGACACCCTGCTGTTCACCATCACGGTTACGCCCCCGGATCTAAAACCTACCTTTGGGGACGCGATGATCACCGACCTTTTCGCCGAGGTGGACCAAGCGGTTGCTTGGCCCCTGCCAGAGGCTACTGGCGGCGACGGCGTACTGCGGTACAGCCTGTCGAACCAGCCGGACGGCCTGGTGCTCAGCGCCGACGCCCGGCAGGTGCGGGGTGCCGCGACCGCGACGGACACGACGGTCGCCGCCTACATAGCCAGAGATGCCGACGGCGATACAGCCACCCTGATGTTCACCGTCACCATCATCGACCCGAACCGGCAACCGACCTTTGGCGACGCAACGATTGCCGCTCTTTTCGCCGAGGTTGACCAAGCGATTGACCCGCGGACGCTGCCGGCGGCCAGTGGCGGGAATGGCCCGCTGGCGTATAGCCTGTCGCATCTGCCGGCCGGCTTGGCGTTCAACGCCGACACCCGGCAGGTGCGGGGTGCTGCGACGGCGACGGACACGACCGTCGCCACCTACACGGTCACCGACGCCGACGGCGATGCAGCCACCCTGCCGTTTACTATCACCGTCATCGACCCGGATTTGCAACCGACCTTTGGGGACGCGACGATTGAGCCGCTGACGGCGACGGCTTGCCAAGTGGTTGCTTGGCCCCTGCCGGCGGCCACCGGCGGCGACGGCGCGCTGGCATATAGCCTGTCGCATCTGCCGGCCGGCTTGGTGTTTAACGCCGACACTCGCCAGGTGCGGGGCACCCCCACGGTTCTGAGCGACGCAGGCCAGACGATCACTTATGAAGGTATATACACGGCCACCGACGCCGATGGCGATGCGGCCACCCTGCCATTTACCATCACGGTTCACGTAGGGTTGGATGCCCCCGAGTGGATGCGGGCTGAAAACTACCTCGGAGCCGATCGCACCGGCGGTTGGGACGGCTTGGTCCTGCTGACGTGGGCGCTGTCGAAGGAGCACGCCTTGGTGGACGCGTACCGCATTTACCGCGAGGTGCAGATAACCCACAGCACCGATGCGCACGGCCAAGTCGTCGCGCTGGACGCGCCCTACGACGAGTTCATCCCGTGGGCTAAGGTGGAGGCGGTTCCAGGCGTTACCGTGGGTAGCACCATCGTGCCGACGCTGGATTATAGGGCTACCCGCTGGGCTGTCGCGGCCGAGTGCGGCGGCCAGCGCACCTGCTTTAGAGTGGCGGGGGACCCCGAATCGGGTTGTGGGGTTGGATGCCCCCAAGATCCCCCCGAATGGGTGTTTGCTGAAGACTACCGCGGAGCCGACCGCACCGGCGGTTGGCGCGGCTCGGTTCTGCTGACGTGGCCGCTGTCGAAGGAGCACGCCGTGGTGGACGCGTACCGCATTTATCGCGAGGTGCAGATAACTCACAGCACGGATGAGCACGGTCAGGTCGTTGAGTTGGACGAACCCCGCGACGAGTTCATTCCATGGAAGAAGGTAGATGCGGTTGCGGGTGCTACGGTGGGTAGCACCATCGTGCCGACGCTGGATTATAGGGCTACCCGTTGGGCTGTCGCCGCCGAGTGCGGCGGCCAGCGCACCTACTTGCGGGTGACCTCGAATCGGGTTGCCGGCACCCATGGGGCCGCCCGTGCCAAAGCCGGATCCCCAGAGGCGCGGCCGGTCGCCCACGACGGGACCGTGCTGCTGCCAGCAGCCTTCGTCTTTGCCCAGCAGGGCACGGCTCCGCCGCCGAACAGCCAGACCGCGCAGGGCGTGCAATCGGCAAAGACTGCCACCCAAAGGCGCGTCGGTTCCATCGACCACCGCACCCCGGCCGCGGTGGCCCTCGGCCCCAACTACCCCAACCCGTTCAACCCAGCCACGACGATTCAGTACTCGCTGTCGGACGCCGCCGCGGTGCGGTTGACCATTCACAATGTATTAGGGCAGGTCGTCCGCACCCTCGCCGCCGAGCCTCAGCAAGCGGGTCGTTACGCCGTCCCTTGGGACGGGCGCGACGACCACGGGCAGCCCTTGTCGGCGGGGATATACTTCTACCGGCTGCAAGCCGGCTCGGTCGCGGCGGTCGAGAAGATGGTACTGCTCAAGTAGGACTGTGGTATGCCGAATAGCGGCTGATCGCCCACAGGTAGCCGGAGCTTGGGATAGAGAACGCGGTCTTGCTGAACAAGCGAGCGCGGATATACATTATTTACGAACATTACGCGGTCGGCCTCCCGTGGACCGGCCCTGTGGTCTCCCCTATCCAAGGCATGGCTTATGGCCGAATTTGATACTATCGCCAAGCACCTGATCCACACCTACCCGGCCGACTTCGTCCGCTTCGCCCTGCAACGCGACGACCTCGAGGTGCTCGACATCATCGACACTGAGCAACCCACCGTCGAAGCCCACCGCACCGACAGCCTCATCCGCGTGCGCCTCGGAGACGGCGAGGAGGTGTTGGTCCATCACGAATTTCAAACCACCGATAGTAGCCCGCCCATGCCCCGCCGCATGGCCGGCTATGTCGGGCGCGGCATTGAGCAGTACGGCCTGCCGTTCTGCTCCATCGTCATCTATTTGCGCCCAGCGGCGGGTCGGAGTGATCCGGGGCACTATATCCAAGAGCGGCACGGCTTCCGGGTGCTGGTGCAATACAAGGTGATTCGGCTGAGTGAACTCGAAGGCCAACGCATGCTCGACGAGGGGCCTTCGGGCTTGCTGCCGTTTGCGCCGTTGATGCAGCGGCCGGCGGGTGTGGATGCGGAGGCGTGGCTGCGCCAGTGTGTGAACCGGGCGCAGCAGGTGCCGCTGGCCGAGCCCCTCAAGGCGAATTATCTGGCCGATCTTGCGATTTTGAGCGGGTTGGTGTATAAATCAGAAACCATTATGACCATCATTTCGGAGGAGACCATGTACGAATCGTCGATTGTGCAGTATTTCACGGAAAAGGCCCTTGAGCAAGGCATTGAGCAAGGCATTGAGCAAGGCATTGAGCAAGGCATTGAGCAAGGCATTGAGCAAGGCATTGAGCAGGGGGGGCGAGAATTTCTCCTTGAGGTGTTGGCTTTGCGCTTTCCGCCGGAGGACGTGCGCGGCTTGGCCGGTCGCATTGGGGCCATCGAGGATGTGCAGCGGCTCAAGCAGTTGCATCGGGCGGCCATCCAGGTGCCGACTCTCGAAGCCTTCAGACGCCTGTTAGACGCCGACGAGTAGGCTCGCCGCGTAACGAGACCATGTACGAATCGTCGATTGTGCAGTATTTCACGGAAAAGGCCCTTGAGCAAGGCATTGAGCAAGGCATTGAGCAAGGCATCGAGCAAGGCATTGAGCAAGGCATTGAGCAAGGCATTGAGCAAGGCATTGAGCAAGGCATTGAGCAAGGCATTGAGCAAGGGGGGCGAGAATTCCTCCTCGACGTGTTGGCCCTGCGCTTTCCGCCGGAGGACGTGCGCGGTTTGGCCGGTCGCATTGGGGCCATCGAGGATGTGCAGCGCCTCAAGCAGTTGCATCGGGCGGCCATCCAGGTGCCCACGCTCGAAGCCTTCAGGCGTCTGTTAGACGCCGACGAGTAGGCCCGCCGCGTAACGTCAGTTATTTATAGAGGCAACGAGGGAACGAAAGGCCGATTCATAATTGGCCGACGCAAGAGCCCCCCTTGGGATGGTTTCGGAATGCACGGGGCCGACGGGGCTGACCGTGCCTTCTAGTAACGCGCTTCTATGTGGACTCTGGCTTCTGCTTCGCGCTCTTCGACCCACGCGATCAGCATCGCGGCGATGCCTGCGAAAAACAAGACTGGCTAGAAGCCCTTTTGGTTGTCGTTGCGTGGCCAATCCTGTACGAGGCTGTTGTTCAAAGGACAGAGGCGATTGATCATTGGGACGGGTGCGACGGCCACGGGCGGCCCTTGTCGGCGGGAATATCGGCTGCAAGCCGGCTCGGTCTCTGCGGTCGAGAAGATGGTACTGCTCAAGTAGGAATTCGCCGCTGTGTTATGCCGAACAGCGGCTGACACCCCAACTTGATAACACTCTAAAAAGCCCACAGCTTTTCAACGCTAATTGGTTGAGTCCGGTTAGGTCGCTCAACATCAATTAAGGAAGGAGTTTGTTTGTATGGTCAGCGCAAGCCGTTGTAGGGAGCCGCTGTCTTCTGACATTGGCCTCCGTACTTCCAGCTATAAGCACACGCGTGACCGTTGTGCAAGATCCCTTGCGAATCTACTGTTCGCGCTCGTCGTCGCGGGAACTTTCGGGGCCGAAGCCCTCTACGCCCAGCCCACGATACATGTTAATGACTCCTCTATTACCGTGAACGAGAGCGGTACCCATAATCAAAGCAATCAAGGTGTGTGGTTGGGGCCGACCGCACCGACGGGGGATGTCACGATAAGCCTCACGAATGATTCCCCAACACTGGTGACCATGAGTCCAACGTCGTTAACGTTTACTCCGTCGAACTGGAACACAATGCAGACCGTGACGTTTTCCGGGGTGGACGACGATGTGGTCAACCCTGGGACTCGGATAGCGACAATCACGTTTACCGCAAGCGGTGGGGGCTACGACGGCGTCACACATCCGATAACCGTTACTCTCGCCGACGATGACACGAAGGCGATATTTGTTTTTGGCTCCTCCTCGTCGTCCCCGATAGATAGAAGAAACGATGACGGTACCTATCTGCCCGTGCTCGAGAGCGGTACCGTTAATCAATACGTGTCGTTGGGGAGCGAACCGACGGGGGATGTCGAGATAAGCCTCACGAATAAGTACCCAACACTGGGGGCCATGGATAAAACGTCGTTAACGTTTACTTCGTCGAACTGGAACACAGAGCAGACCGTGAAGTATTCCGCGATAGACGACGCGGAGCGCACCCTTCGCAACCCTGGGAACTGGGATACGGCTCGGGTTGACACAATCACGTTTACCGCAAGCGGTGGGGGCTACGACGACGTCACACGACCAAATCCGACGCGCGTCGTAGTCCTCGAAGATGAGCCCATACCGCGTACACTACGCGAGGGGGGTTCTTTGAACCGGAGGTTCCAGGGGATCTACATGGCCCCAGGCTGGGACCCAGTAGTGGTAAGACCCACGAGCTCCGACCCCAGCGTGGTGACAGTCACACCTGAGCAAATTACCTTGACCTTTGGGCCCAAGTCGGGTAGGACTCTGGATTTTACCATAACGGCTGTGGATAACGCCGTACACGACGAGGACCCCGTCGGCCCCGTCCTGATTTCGCTTCCGATCGACATGAGTCCTTCTCCTCTGTGGCTTCCCTTAAATCCCCACTTCGTCTCCGTCACCGTGTTAGACAACGACCCGCTGGCACCGCCCTCGGACCCACCGGAGGATCCGGAGCCACCCTCGGACCCACCGGAGGATCCGGAGCCCTCCTCCTCCGAACCCTTTGTGGATCTGGTGCCGGTTTTCGCGGACACGGCGCGGATTGCCGACCTTGTCGTGGAGGTTGACCAAGCGATTGATCCGCAGACGCTGCCGACAGCCACCGGCGGGGACGGCGTACTGCGGTATAGCCTGTCGGACAATCTGCCGGAGGGCTTGGTATTCAACGCGATGATGCGTCAGTTGTGGGGCACCCCCACGGTCGAGACCGACAGCGCGGCGGCCATGATTTATAAGGTCCTCGATGCCGACGCGGATTTCGACACCCTGCTGTTCACCATCACCGTCACGCCCCCGGATCTAAAACCGACCTTTGGCGACGCGATGATTACCGACCTTTTCGCCGAGGTTGACCAATCGGTTGCTTGGCCCCTGCCAGAGGCTACTGGCGGGGACGGCGTGCTGCGGTACAGCCTGTCGAACCTGCCGGACGGCTTGGCGCTCAACGCGATGATGCGGCAGTTGTATGGCGCTGCGACCGCGACTGACACGACCGTCGCCGCCTACACAGCCAGAGATGCCGATGGCGATACAGCCACCCTGCTGTTCACCGTCACCATCATCGACCCGAACCGGCAACCGACCTTTGGCGACGCGACGATTGCCGCTCTTTTCGCCGAGGTTGACCAAGCGATTGACCCGCGGACGCTGCCGGCGGCCAGCGGCGGGAATGGTCCGCTGGCGTATAGCCTGTCGCATCTGCCGGCTGGCTTGGCGTTCAACGCCGACACCCGCCAGGTGCGGGGTGCGGCGACCGCGACAGACACGACCGTCGCCACCTACACGGTCACCGACGCCGATGGCGATGCGGCCACGCTGCCGTTTACTATCACCGTCATCGACCCGGATCTGCAACCGACCTTTGGGGACGCGACGATTGAGCCGCTGACGGCGACGGCTTGCCAAGTGGTTGCTTGGCCCCTGCCGGCGGCTACCGGCGGCGATGGCGCGCTGCGGTATAGCCTGTCGGACAACCTGCCGGAGGGCTTGGTGTTCAACGCGGCGCGGCGTCAGGTGCGGGGCACCCCCACGGTTCTGAGCGACGCGAGCCAGACGATCCCTTATGAAACTTCCACGGTCCTCGGCGACGCGAGCCAGACGATCCCTTATGAAGGTATATACACGGCCAAAGATGCCGATGGCGACGCGGCCACCCTGCCATTTACCATCACGGTCCATGTAGGGCTGGATGCCCCCGAGTGGATGCGCGCTGAAAACTATCTCGGAGCCGATCGCACCGGCGGTTGGGACGGCTTGGTCCTGCTGACGTGGGCGTTGTCGAAGGAGCACGCCTTGGTGGACGCGTACCGCATTTACCGCGAGGTGCAGATAACCCACAGCACCGATGCGCACGGCCAAGTCGTCGCGCTGGACGCGCCCTACGACGAGTTCATCCCGTGGGCTAAGGTGGAGGCGGTTCCGGGCGTTTCGGTGGGTAGCACTATCGTGCCGACGCTGGATTATAGGGCTACCCGTTGGGCTGTCGCCGCCGAGTGCGGCGGCCGGCGCACCTGCTTTAGGGTGGCGGGGGACCCCGAATCGGGTTGTGGGGTTGGATGTCCCCAAGATCCCCCCGAATGGGTGTTTGCTGAAGACTACCGCGGGGCCGATCGCACCGGCGGTTGGCGCGGCTCGGTTCTGCTGACGTGGCCGCTGTCGCAGGAGCACACCGTGGTGGACGCGTACCGCATTTACCGCGAGGTGCAGATAACCCACAGCACGGATGAGCACGGCCAAGTCGTTGAGTTGGACGAACCCCGCGACGAGTTCATCCCGTGGAAGAAGGTAGATGCGGTTGCGGGCGCTACGGTGGGTAGCACCATCGTGCCGACGTTGGATTATAGGGCCACCCGCTGGGCTATCGCGGCCGAGTGCGGCGGCCAGCGTACCTACTTACGGGTGACCTCGAATCGGGTTGCCGGCACCCATGGGGCCGCCCGTGCCAAAGCCGGGTCCTCAGAGGCGCGGCTGGTCGCCCACGACGGGACCGTGCTGCTGCCAGCAGCCTTCGTCTTTGCCCAGCAGGGCACGGCCCCGCCGCCGAACAGCCAGACCGCGCAGGGCGTGCAATCGGCAAGGACTGCCACCCAAAGGCGCGTCGGTTCCATTGACCACCGCACCCCGGCTGCGGTGGCCCTCGGCCCCAACTACCCCAACCCGTTCAACCCGGCCACGACGATTCAGTACGCGCTGTCGCATCCCGCCGAGGTGCGGTTGACCATTCACAATGTATTAGGGCAGGTCGTCCGCACCCTCGCCGCCGAGTCTCAGCAAGCGGGTCGTTACGCCGTCCCTTGGGACGGGCGCGACGACTACGGGCAGCCCTTGTCGGCGGGGATATACTTCTACCGGCTGCAAGCCGGCTCGGTCGCGGCGGTCGAGAAGATGGTACTGCTCAAGTAGGACTGCTATATGCCGAACAGCGGCTGATCACCTACAGGTAGCCGGAGCTTGGTCCGTTCGTCCAGCACAAAGCAACGGGCGTCGAAGCCTTGCCCGCGGCAGCCCCATGGGTTGAGCGCGCGGAGTTTTCAGTTGGGGCTTTCCACTGGGCTACGGGAGGGTCGTGGTCAGAGCTTGATGACGGCGATGAGGATGCCGGTGATGGTCACCAACGTGCCCATTATCCAAAGGAAATAGGTGTCCATGCGCTTGTGGACGGCGCGGATCTGCTCGCCCAACAAGTGGCTGGTCTCGTCGATGCGCTTGTTGGTCTCGTCGATGCGCTTGTTGGTTTCGTCGGTGCGGTCATGTCCGGCTTTTATTTGAATTCGCAGGTCTTGACGGAGGTCTTGAATGTCGTCGCGCAGATAGCTAATGACCCAAGGCATTTCTCCGGGGGTGGGGATCGCACGGGTTGAAGGATCGGTGCTTTCGCTCATGGCTGGGCTCCTGTGTCAGGCAAGGATGGGGGAATATAAACGGCGTGCTAAAAACCACCAAGGGGCGGCTTTGGTGCGTGTATTGCAATATCCATGCCAGTGCCAATGGTCTGATCGGGCGGCTTGTGGTCGGGGCAAGCTGTATCGAACAGTACCCAGCAATGGGCTTTTTGTGTTACAGGGTTGGATGCCAAAGGCCGTATCGAGAGGACTGTGGTATGCCGAACAGCGGCCGACACCCACAGGTAGCCAGAGCTTGGTCCGTTCGTCCAGCACAAAGCAACGGGCGTCGAAGCCTTGCCCGCGGCAGCCCCATGGGTCGAGTGCGCGGAGTTTTCAGTTGGGGCTTTCCACTGGGCTACGGGGGGGCGCGGTCAGAGCTTGATGACGGCGATGAGGATGCCGGTGACGGTCACCAACGTGCCCATTATCCAAAGGAAATAGGTGTCCATGCGCTTGTGGACGGCGCGGATCTGCTCGCCCAACATGTGGCTGGTCTCGTCGATTCGCTTGTTGGTCTCGTCGATTCGCTTGTTGGTTTCGTCGGTGCGGTCATGTCCGGCTTTTATTTGAATTCGCAGGTCTTGACGGAGGTCTTGAATGTCGTCGCGCAGATAGCTAATGACCCAAGGCATTTCTCCGGGGGTGGGGATCGCACGGGTTGGAGGATCGGTGCTTTCGCTCATGGCTGGGCTCCTGTGTCAGGCAAGGATGGGGGAATATAAACGGCGTGCTAAAAACCACCAAGGGGCGGCTTTGGTGCGTGTATTGCAATATCCATGCCAGTGCCAATGGTCTGATCGGGCGGCTTGTGGTCGGGGCAAGCTGTATCGAACAGTACCCAGCAATGGGCTTTTTGTGTTACAGGGTTGGATACCAAAGGCCGATAGCGGCCACCTATCCGCCTGACTCCACGACCGCACCTGTTCGGCCTCTCGGTATTGGCTGCTGATCCATCCTGTAGAGCGGGAATCGTTCCGGCCTCCCTCGATAGGGCAAGAGGCCTAGGTGCTTACGACGAGCGGGACCTGCCAAGCGCTCGTCGATACGCCAGAAGGTCAGGGGGCCGCTGGCACTCCCTTGGCCCACAACGTCAAGCGAAGTTCATCGCCGAATAGCTCGTACTTTGGGCGTCGGCCTGAGTGCGCTTCGCCATCCTCCAGAATTTTCCGCACCCCTTCGCCGCGCGATTCGAGGAATACCTGCCCGGTGCGCTTGCTGCGAATCCGCGACAGGAAGCGCACCAAGAGCTGATTGCGGGTGAACGTGCGGTAGGCCATATCGTCGATCGCGATGGTGTTGGGCAACTTGCCGGGGCTATACAACTCCAGCCGGTCGGCAAACAGGAACAGGCGGATTTTCGCGCCGGCAATGGCCTCGTCGCGGTGGCCACCGCGTTGACAATGGCCTCGTCAACCACATCGATGTCGTACTGGGGGGAGTCCCCTGTTTGCATGAAATGGGCGACGAAGGCGATTCCGGCGTCGATCTGATCGGACACCGGGCCGGCGAGCCGCTCGGCGTGGATCAGATCGTCCGAGGACAAACGGGAGTACAAGATAGAGCTATGTCGTCAAACTTGCGCCTCTTAGACGCTGGCATATTATCTTTTTGATACATAAATAGCGACGCCAACCCGCGTAAAGGGGTGTCTTCTCAATGAGTACCATCCTTTCCGTCAACCTCGATGACCTTCTCCACCAACGCTCCGTGGAATCGGCCCGCGTGGAGTTCAAGGCAAGCTGGAACGAACAAATCACGGGATGGCAGGTCCTGAAAACCGTTTGCGCGTTCGCAAACGACCACCAGAATCTGAACGGTGGCTATGTCGTCCTCGGCGTCGCCGAACAGGGTGGCCAAGCGGTTCTGCCGCCTGCCGGACTTGGAGCCGAAGATATGGAACGGGCGGAGAACTGGCTGCGCGGCCGGTGCAAGGCCATGAACCCGTCTTACGATCCCATATTTTCTCCCGAATTGGTAGAGGACCGGCACATCCTCGTCGTATGGGTACCGGCCAGCGAAAACCGGCCGCACCGCGCACCGGATGCAAAGGGAGGAGAGTGGAAGTACTGGATACGGGTGGGAGCTGCTACCGTTGATGCCGAAAAGAGCGGCCAATTGGGAATGCTCCTTGAACAAACGGCCCGCGTTCCTTGGGACGACCGGCTGGTATTGGATGCGCAAGTTGAGGATCTGCGCGAAGTCAAAGTGCGGGAGCACTTGCACGACGTGGGAAGTGGCCTCATCAGCTCAACCCATCCACTGGACCCCCTCGAAATCTACCGGAGAATGCGCGTAACGAAAGCCGTCAACGACCACGAGGCACCTCGCAACGTCGGCCTGCTGTTTTTTTCTGAAGACCCTGAGCGGTGGTTCGCCGGTGCAAAAATCGAAGTGGTCCAGTTTGCAGGGGGTCGCGCCGGAACCGTACAGGCCGAACGTTCTTTTCGTGGCCCGCTGGCCGATCAGGTGCGGGGCTGCCTGAGCTACCTAGAGAATTTTTCTCAAGCCCACCTGCAAAAGGAACGCGACCGCAGCCAAGTGCGGGGGTGGGTCAACTACCCCCACATCGCCTTGCGGGAGGCGCTCGTCAACGCCGTCTATCATCGGGGTTATGATAGGGACATCGTCGAGCCGACCAAGGTGTATCTCTATCCCGACCGCATTGAGGTGATCAGCTATCCCGGCCCGGTTTCCGGTATTGACGAGGACCATCTAGTGCCGGGCGGCTCCGTACCGCCGGTTCCGGCCCGCAACCGGCGGATCGGCGAATTCCTCAAGGAACTCAAACTTGCAGAGGGACGCCTGACGGGCTTGCCGCAAATCTACGACGCGATGGAGCAAAACGGATCGCCGACCCCGAAGTTCGATTTTGACGCCGGTCGAACCTATTTCCGGGTGACGCTGCCAGCACATCCAGAGTACGCTGCTGTTTCAGCCATACAGGATGCAGCCTATCTCAGCACCGTTGGGAGTGCCAGAGAGGCTTTCAACCGAGTGCAGGGGGCTTGGGAGGCAAACGAAGCGTCCGCGATTCTGGCGATTGAGATGATTCGCCTATACGCGGCTCAAGGCCAATTGGAAGAAGCGAAAGCCGTGTTCGCCAGATTCCGGGAGCAAGGGCCACGGATTGCTATCGCCAATGTGGCGAACACGCTGGTAGAGGCACTTCTGACAGATGGGAGAGAAGACGATGCACGGCGTCTGCTCGGCAGTCTGTCCGAAGTCGTCTCAGCACAGGACGCTATCGACACGGCCATGCTGGCGCGTCGCTTGCGCGATCCACAGGCCGCGCATCGTTATTTCGAGCAAGCGGGCGATGTGGTATTGGGTGATTCTCGTGCGCTTCTTGAATTTGCCCAGACCAAAATTGGACTGGCGCAACAGGTCAGGGACAAAAGGAGGTCATCGTGGCGGGGAGTGAACGTGAACCGACGCCTTCTCGTTGAAGCCCGGGAATTGCTGGCGCGCGTGATCCAGATGGACGCCTCTCCCGCTCGCCATGCTTGGGCGTGGCGCGAACTTGCTCGCACCCTCGACTGGCTCCATGCCCCTAACAGAGACGTGGAATCCGCCTTTCAAAAGGCGCTGGAACTTCTACCGGATGAGCCGCGTTTCGCCGAGGAGTTGAGCCGCTTTCGCCACCGCAGGCATCGCCGAACGTCGCGACGGAGTGGGCGCGGGAGTGCTGGCCAAAGCCGATAGCAGGGTCTCAAGCGGCACGCCATTGCAACAGGATATCTTTCAGAGATTCCAGCAGCGGTTGGAGGGCACTCGCTTCGTCCGCTGCTTCGCTATGTGCGATTAGGCGGCAGACTTGGGAGGCGGTGCGATTTTGTGCTGCTGCTAGATCGTGGAGCTTGTTCTTGGCGATGTTCGCTGGCGTGTCTCCCGCGGAGTCGTAGGTCGCATCCAGCCGACTGGTTTTACTGGCGAGGCTTTCCGGGTTGGTTCCCAAGCCATTGGCCCAGCGTTCGGGGGTCTGTTGCAAACGCTCCCATATCCAGACTTCTGGGGCGTGGTTACTCGGCAAAAACAAAACGGGCACGTTGGTGCTCCCGGCGGCGTCGCGGATTTTTTGCTCTAGGCCACTGGCTCGCTGGTCGCCGTCGAGAACGAACGCAAAATCGTCCAGCAAACCGAATTTTCTGAACGCCGCAGCGTGCATTGGGAACTCCGACGCACCCGTGTCGCGACCAACGCGAATCGACTCGCTCCTGATTTCCTGACTGGTTGCAAGGTGATCGAGAACGCCATGCAGAATGCCTTCGGCGGCATCGTCCTCACAGAGCAGGTTCAGGGTGTCGTGGGAACGTCCGTAAAGCGCGTCTTGGATAATGTCTCGATGAGGTGGGAGCAGCACCACCTGGCCGTTTTCGGTGCGTTCGAGGAAAATTCGCCCATTGACTGGCACTGAGTTGAGTACCACAGGGCTGTGGGAAGTGACGATGATCTGTAGGTCGTTGCGGAGAGCAAGTTGCTGCAATTGCAACATGAGGAGCTGTTGCACCCACGGGTGAAGGCCGGCTTCCACTTCGTCTATCAAGACGAGGGCACCTTTCAATTGTGCAATTTCTTGGGACAGCCGCAGAATAGTACGCTCTCCCGCCGCCATCTGTAGCTCGGAATAGGACGCACCAGCCTCCTGCTCCACGAACAGTAAGTTCTTCTTTCCGCTGGACAGTTTGACGGCATCCGAGTAGTTGAACGGCAACATTTGCTGGGCGAAGCTGATCTGGGAAGCTGTCAGCGGTATCTCCTCAGGGGCGTCCCTGAGATGAGACATCCTGAGCACCCCGCGGACTTCAGAGGGGTTGCTGAGGTTAGTCAGGGTGTGCAGGTGAACCGGGCGTTCGGGTTGCGCGGCACCCTTGCGGCCGAAGAAGCTCCGGCTCCAGCCCTTGGCGCGCCGCCAGCGCATCGAACGTCGGCCGTCTGGCGTCGAGTACTCGAATTCGATGGTGATCGGTTGTCTTCCGTCTTCGCGACCACCGTGCTTGGGACGGTAGTCGGGGAAGAGGGTAGAGGGCACGAAGTCTCTCACACCGGCCCCGGGGACCTTATAGGCGCAAGCGGCGGCAAATAGCACCGTTGACTTGCCGCTGGCATTACCGCCGGCGATCACGCTCACCGGATAGTCGAACGTCACTCTCAGATCATGGATGCCGCGGATGCCCCACAGGCGGAGTTCGTCGAGGTGATGCGGCAGGTGCGGCTTCTTGCCTTGAAGCTGCGGCCACAGCGTTTCGAGCCTCTTGGCGATCATGATGGCTCGTCCTGTCTTGGGGAAGCGGGTTGGGACTGACCACTAATTTTCATGCGTGTTTCTCGCCGCCGGCGCGGATTTCGTCGATGGCCTTGCAGTGCCGCAGCCCCACGGACTTGGCCGGCGTTTGATAGCCCTTCCAAGCGTAGGGGTCGATGCCGGCCACGGGCACGATGTTGCGCCGGTCAGCGCGGGCGGGCGACTCGCCTGCTTCAAGGCTCCAGGGCAACAGGCTCCAAGCATTGCAGTAGTGGTTGACCAAGACGCGGCGATAGGTCGTGCCGCGGTTTTTGTACGAGCGGTGGAGGAGATAGCCGTTGAAGAATACGAGGGCCCCGGCCTCCACTTCAACCGGGATCTCGACGCGCTCGTCAAAGCCGTAGCTTTCGGGCGCGAAGTCGAACTCGTCCGGGTTTTCGTGGGGCCGCTGCGGGTAGAGATACCCGGGCCGGTGCGACCCGCGAATGACGTACAGGCAGCCGTTTTCCACGGTGGCGTCATCCACCGCGATCCACGCGCCAATAAGCGAGCGATCCCGCGTGGGGATGTAGATCTCGTCTTGGTGCCAAGCCTGCCCTTGGAAGTTGGGCGGCTTGACGAAGTACATGGACTGCATGCACTTGACGCTGCCGTCCCAAAAGGGCAGGTGCGCGGCGGTGATCTGGCTCAGGACGCCGCATATCTTGGGGTGGCGGACGTACTTTTCGATGACTGGACTGACGTAGTGCGGCTGGTGGATGCAGAGGATGCTTTTCAGCACCGCTTGATCGCTGAGGGCGGGATCGACCGGCTCGATGTTATCGCACTCGTAGCGGCCGCGCGCCACGTCTAAGAGGTCGCGTTTGAGTTCGGCGAGTTCGGTTTCTTCCATCAAGCCTGGCACGACGAGATAGCCGTCGTCAACAAAGGACTGCACTTGGGCGGGGGTGAGCGGCTTGGGGACCTCAATCGCCGGACTGGGTTCCATTTTGATTGCTTCCATAATTCTACTAGCTCCGTTTAGTTTGTTGGCACTTGGCCGATATTTTGATACCCTTACCCCACATTGTCAAACAAATATAGAGAAAGGAGGGCGCAGCGTGAACCTGACGTATATCGCATTTACCAAGCACTTAGAGGGCCTCAATATCCCGCAACTCATCGACGCCTTGCAGGCCATTGGCGTGCAGGGAGCCGACCTGTGTGTGCGCGACGGCTACCCAGTCAACCCCGACAATGTGGCCACGGCCCTGCCGGAGGCTGCGCGCCGCTTTGCCGACGCCGGCCTTTGCATCCCCTTGGTCACGGCCCCGGGCGACTTCAACCGCCCGGACCTCGACTACGCGG